>CAWHSM010000026.1:0-340540 GCA_963832045.1 uncultured Alphaproteobacteria bacterium | reverse complement strand
TTTGGCATGATGCCAAGCACCTTGCGGACCGCATAGCCACGCAACGCAGATATCTCGAGTACCATGCGTCGAAAGGCAACCAACCGCAGTAAAGGGATGCCAGTCGCCGTCAGAGATTTTCCGCCTTGGTCCTATCCCTTGTATACCAAGGGCATACTGCGCGCTCGACAGCCTCGACGGCATAGAACAGCGCTATTCCAAGAAGCGAAAGTATCAGAAGGACAAAAAACACAACTGACGTTTTTAAAGCCCCGGAGTTGGTCAGGATCAGGTAGCCCAATCCAGTGTCGGCTCCGATGAATTCAGCGACGATGGCGCCGATCACGGCGAGCGTAATAGCAACCTTCAGGCCGCTGAAAATATGCGGCATTGCCCACGGCATTCTCACCTTCAGGAAAACCTTCAGGCTGCTTGCATCCAGCGATCGCGTCAGTTCAAGGAGTTCGCGATCGATGGAGTCCAGCCCCGCCGCGGTGGAGATGACGATGGGAAAGAACGCGACGGTTGCCGCGATAACGATGCCTGACTTGAGTCCATAGCCGACCCAAAGCAGCAATATTGGCGCGATGGCCACTTTGGGAACCGACTGCAACATCAGAATTAGCGGATAGATCAGGCGGCGCAGGACCGGTGAGTACGTGATCATGACCGCAAGCGGCACGCCTACCGCGATCGACAGCGCAAAGCCGCCGAGCACGGCGGACAATGTCGCCAGCAGGTGTGCCGGCAGGATCGGCAATATCTCATAGCCCTCGATGAAGATTTTACTGGGCGGCGGGAGCAGCCACACCGGCACATTGAACAGCCGGCATAGGACTTCCCAAATTCCGACGAGCAAGACGGGGCCAATGGCCGTCTGCAGATGTTTTCCAAACGCGCCCTTTGAAGTGCGGATCATTGCATGACTTTCCGCTCGCCGTAGATGGCTTCACGAATGGTGTGAACCAGATCCTGGAATTCCGGCAGACGCTCTGTTTCAAGGCTGCGAGGACGGGGAAGATCGACCGCCAGATCCATCAGGATCCGCCCGGGCCTGGCGGCCATGATGACCACTCTGTCAGCAAGCAGGACCGCTTCGGGGATGCTGTGGGTGACGAAGATGACGGTCTTTTTTCGTTCGGTCCAAATCCGAAGAAGTTCGACGCTGAGGTCCTCACGCGTCATCGCGTCGAGTGCTCCGAATGGCTCGTCCATCATCAGCATCAGCGGATCGTAGATCAGTGCGCGGCAAATTGAGACGCGCTGCTGCATGCCGCCGGACAGTTCGTTGGGAAGCGCTTTCTCAAAACCGCTGAGACCAACGAGTTGGATCAGGCGCGTGGCCTCTTCCCGGTATTCCCCGACATTCCAGCCAAGCATTTCGATCGGAAACAGGATGTTGTCAATCGCCGACCGCCATGGCAGCAGCACCGGGCGCTGGAAAACCATGCCGATCTGTCGCGACGGTTTCAACAACGGGCTGCCGCCGAACTGGATAGCGCCTTCGGTCGGCGAGATGATCCCGCCAATGATCTTGAGAAGGGTGGTCTTGCCGCAGCCACTGGGGCCGACCAGCGTGACGAACTGGTTGCGGCCGATATTCAGCGACAGCTTGTCCAGCGCCAGCACGGAGTCATTCGCCTGGGTGGAGAACCGTTTGGTTACACCCTCGAGCGACATTATGAAATCATTGGGCACCGGTCACCGGATATTCTCTCAGTCGGGTTTGGATCGGAGCTAATCACGAGCCCAGCCGCTCAGTGGACGCCGGGCAGAAACCCCTTGCTGTAGATATCTTCAATCTTGACGGTACGTTTCAGCGACAGCGCGCTCGTTACAATGTCTCGCGTCCCCGTCAGACGCTGTTCGTCAATATAACCAAAGCCGTTCTTTTTGACGTCATCGGTCGCCTGGATCGACTTGAAAGCAGCGAGCTCGTCCAGCGCGCCATTGCGGTCGATTTCAGGATTGGTTTTTCTCAAGAGATCGACCGCCTCCTCAGGATGCTCCAGCGAGTAGGCAAGACCGCGCAGGCTTGCCTCGGTAAAGCGGCGTACCAGGTCCGGATTGTCCGCCACGCGGTTGTCGCGGGTAATGATGGCGTTGCCATAGGTGGCGAGGCCGAAGTCCGAATAAAGCATCGGTACGGCTTCCTTGCCCTGCTTTTCAGCTTCCTTGGAGAATTTTCCGATGTTGATGGCTTGCTCGGTCACGGCATCAGCCTGGCCCGACATCAGGAGAGGCAGAAAGGTTGCCGCGTCGACGACGATCTCTTTGATCTTTTCGCGCTTGACATCATTGGCCGCCAGGAAGCCCGGGAACATGTTGACCGATGCGCCAGACGCCGAGCGGGCGATTGTCCTGCCCTCCAGGTCCTTCGGCTTGGAGATTCCGGACTGCTTGAGATAGATCAGACCGAGCGTGGCCTTGTCGTAAACCATCGCGACGATACGGACGGGAATATCGTCATTTGCCCGGGCGGCGATAACTGCACCGGTATCGGCAACGCCAAAGTCGACCGAACCCGTCGCGACACGTTTGATGGTGTCACCCGATCCGAAGCCGCGCCCGATCGAGACGTCCAGGCCCTTCTCTTTGTAGTATCCCTTTTCCTTCGCGATGAAATAACCGGCATGGGTGCCGTTCAGTATCCAGTCGACGGCCAGACTAACTTTTTCCTGCGCAAAGGAATGGGTGGGGATCAGAGCCAGCAAGGCTCCAAATATCGGTGCTCTCAGTTTGGACATGTCTACCCTTCCCTGTGAAACGCTAGAGATAATCCTGCAGTCGAATCTCGCTCAGTCCGGGAACTTTCTTGCGCTCGAAATCCGCGGGATGCGCGATCGGCTTTGTGGCATCGATGCCGAGGCGGCCCCAATGAATCCTGTGGGGATCGCGCGCGAAGGAGGGCACGCCCGGAACGATAAATGCGTCCCGATCCGGCCGGCAGCGTGTGGCGATGGCCCATAGCACGTCATTCCAATTGTGAATGTCGACATCTTCATCGACCACGACGCCATAAAGCACCCGATTCATCTCGGCGCCGAATGCGGCAAGCAGCGCGCGGTTTGGCTGGCCCTCCGTATGCGGCCCGATCTGAATGGCGCAGAACTGCAGTAGTGGAAAGCAGGCAACGTCCTTCACCGCCGGTACCCAGGTTCGAACCGCGCCGTAGATGGAGCCCGCGATCGGAACAGCAGTCATGGCAAGCTCCTCGTTGGAGCCGGCGCTTATCGCGTAGAACAGCGCATCCTTGCGGGCCAGGACCCGCTTGACCACGAATACGTGGTTATCCATCGGCTGGACGTAATAGTCCATCCACTCGCCAAAGGGTCCCTCGCTCCGCCGCTCGTTGGGCAAGATCTCGCCTTCGATGAGAAACTCCGACGAGTCCAGAACGGGAATGCCGCCATCGAGCATTTTGAGCGGGAATCGTCCTCCCGCAATTCGCGCGGCGAAATCGTATTCGCTAACGGTCGGGCCGATGGTAGAGCCGGCGGCCATCATCACGGCCGGCGGAAGCCCGATGGCAACGACCGCTCGAAGCGGTTGACCACGCTTTTCCGCCGACTGCTGCATCCGGTAAAGATCGCCCGATGTCGAGAGCCGGCACCGCAGCTCGGTGGGACCGATGATCTGCATGCGGTGGTAGGAGAGGTTGACGACGTCCGTGTCCGGGTCACGCGCGGTCACGACGCCTGCGGTGATGTAGGGCCCGGCATCCTTCTCGGAGAAGGTGATGTGAGGGATTTCATCCAGCGAAATTTCCTCATACTCTGCCGCGACGGGTGGAAACTCGGGAAGTTGTTGACTGTCCCTTGCGGAGGTCAGTTCGCTCCACTTTCTTGCGACGCCGGATCTCTGCTCGCCGATCAAACCGGCAATGATGCCGTAGTTGCCGAGGCCGTTGCTGACGACCTTGTATCGGGTTCCGCGCACCTTGTTGAATATGACCGGCAAGTTCATCTCGGATTGAATTTTGCGCACCACCGCATTCAACTCGAACCGAGGATCAACCTCCCTTTCGACGGTCAGGAGCTTGCCGCTTTGCTTCAAGGATTCGAGGAATGTTCGAAGTGTTTCCGACAAAGTGCCCAGCCTCCCGTTTTCAGGCCGCTATCTGACCAAACCACAAGATAACAAAGCAAGGCATATCCGCTTTATTTTTCCGATCTTCCGGTTCAAAAGGAGTTGGGAGTGCGAGCCACCCCGCTGGCCAGCCGCGCGGCGCTCTTTCAAGGACTGGCGAGCGCGCGCCCATTCTGGTATGAAGCCGCCAGTTCCCGCCGACGCGGCGGAAAGCTCCGGTCCCGTAGCTCAGCCGGATAGAGCGACGGTTTCCTAAACCGTAGGTCGCATGTTCGAGTCATGCCGGGATCGCCATTTTTTCTCGCCTTTTCGACGGTCCCCATGGCCCCTAGTGTGGCGACACTGACGTTCCTTTCAGTATCTCGGCGGCCTCGCAAAAAGAACGTCAGAGTCAAAAGCCACACTAGAATTATAGATTTGCTAGTGCCCCTTTGGTTCTGACATTCGTAAAGTGCCCGCTGTGATATGAGACGAATGTCAGAACCGGGACACGAGTGGTCTGCCGTCTCGGCCGTTTGGCAGAACGGCGCGCGGCAAGCGAGCTGCCTTGACGCGCCAAAACCAACTCGCCCGAGACTAAGTCCCCCGAAAGCCCTTCATGCCCGACCGGATCGACGCCTGGACCCATATTTTTCCAAAGGCCTATTTCGAGAGGCTTCAGACCATGGCCTCGGCCGCGGGGCCGCTCAAGCGCTGGCTTGAACTGAAGTCGCTCTACGATCTCGATCAGCGCTTTCGCCTGATGGACGGCTTTGCGGGCTATCGCCAATTGCTCACGCCCTCGATGCCGGCGATCGAGGATCTGGCCGATGGCCAGGTCGCGGTCGATCTGATGCGCCTGATGAACGACGGGCTCGCCGAACTTGTGTACCGCCATCCCGATCGCTTTCCGGCTTTCGCCGCGGCGCTATCGCTGCACGATATCGACGCCGCGGTGGCCGAGATCGCGCGGGCGGAGACAATCGGCGCGGTCGGCTTTCAGCTCTGCACCCATATGCGCGGCATTCCGCTGGATGATCCGCGTTTCTATCCGGTGTTTGCCGAGATCGCCCGGCGGGGGCTGGCGATCTGGCTGCACCCGATCCGCGGGCCCGCGCCGGATTATCCGACCGAGAACAAGTCGCGCTATGAGATCTGGTGGTGTTTCGGCTGGCCCTATGACTCCAGCGTCGCGATGGCGCGGCTGGTGTTTTCCGGCCTGTTCGACCGCCATCCCGACTTGAAGATCATCACCCACCACATGGGCGCGATGATTCCCTATTTCGAGGGCCGTATCGTGCAGGGCTGGGGGCTCGAGATGGGCGCGCGCACGCCTCCCGCCGACGCCGGCCTGCTGCCGGGGCCGCTGCAACGGCGTCCGGAGGACTATTTCAAGATGTTCTTTGCCGACACCGCGCTCTCCGGAGCCATCGGCGCCACGCGCTGCGGGCTGGACTATTTCGGCGCCGACAAGGTGGTGTTCGCGAGCGACTTTCCGTTCGATGCCGAAGGCGGCAGCTATCTGGTGCGCGAAACCATCAAGGCGTTGGACGCGCTCGAATTGCCGGACGCCGTCCGGCACAAGATCGATGTCGGCAATGTCTCCGTGCTGATCCGCCGTAGCCGAGATTGAATTTGGCTGAGATGGAATGACAGTCCGCGCGCCCGAGAAGCTGACGATCGAAACCGGAAAGCCGGGCCCGGTCTCGGCGCTGCTGCTCCGCCCCGACAGACCACGCGCGTGCTTTGTCTTTGCGCACGGCGCCGGCGCCGGCATGACGCATTCTTTCATGGAGACGTTCGCGAACGGGCTTTGCGAGCGCGACATTGCGAGCCTGCGCTATCAGTTTCCCTATATGGAGAAAGCCGGCAAGCGGCCGGATCCGCCTGCGATCGCGCAAGCCGCCGTGCGCGCCGCCGTAGCGGAGGCGGCGCAATGCTGTCCGGGCCTCGCTCTGATCGCGGGTGGAAAGTCGTTCGGCGGCCGCATGACCTCGCAGGCGCAGGCGGCGGCGCCGCTGCCGGGCGTTCGCGGGCTTGCCTTTGTCGGCTTTCCGCTGCATCCGGCAGGCAAGCCCTCGACCGACCGCGCCGAACACCTCGCCGGCATCGACATTCCAATGCTGTTCCTGCAAGGCAGCCGCGACACGCTGGCCGAAGTGGCGCTGATCGAGGGCGCGGTGAAGCGTCTCGGACGGCTCGCGACGCTGCATCTGGTCGACGGCGCCGATCACTCCTTCCATGTGCTGGCGCGCTCCGGCCGCCACGACCGCGAGGTGATGGGCGAAATCCTCGACACGTTTGCGGGCTGGGCGGCCGCGATCTAATTCGTTTTTTGCCAGATCGCCTGGAACGGCGTCGTCCCCGCGTACGCGATGCGAAAGCAGGGACGACGATGGAGGGTATCAGCACCCCCGGCAGATGCCGTGAATCTGACGGTCCAGCGCCGCATCATCTCGCTTCATCTCTTCGAGCGCTTCCATGGCCTTGTCGCGTTTCGGTTCGGGCTTCCGCTTTGCGGCGAGTTCGGCTTCCTGGCGCTGGTAGCAGGCTTCGCGTTCCGGCTTGGCCTGGATGAACCGGCATTGCTCCACGGCCGAAGCGGGAGATGCACCAAGCGTGAGCGCCAGCAGGGCGCATGCGGCGGGCAAGCCCAAGGCAAAGACCAATGCCTTCATCGCCAACGACGCCCGGTTCCTGACATGCATGCTGCGAAATCCATCTTTCCCTGCCATGGCCGGCCTTGTAGCGGGTATCCAGGTCGTTGCAAACGTAGCAGTAGTCTCGTTCACGCCTGATAAAGTCCCTTGTCCCGCGCCTGACGGATGACAAGCGCCGCCAAAAAATCAAGCATCGGCGTGGAAAGTGTCGCGGCACTCAATTGCTCGCCGGCGTCGTCACCCTGTCGCTGTTCGGGCTCGCGGTGGGGCGGCTGATCCACGCGCTCGAGACGCGGCTATTGCACTGGCGGTGATTTAAGCGCGATGCCGCAACAACAACCGTCATGGCCGGGCTTGACCCGGCCATCCACGTCTTTTTTGTTTTAAGAAAGTTAAGTCATGGATGCCCGGGTCAAGCCCGGGATAGAGTAAGGCGACGCCCTCACGCATTCCCGCGGTCCTCGCGGAACAGATCGAGCTTCTGCTGCACCGGACGGTCGGAGAAGGAAAACAGCACCGAGTCCGCCTCGGCCTCGTGCGTCACCCATTGCCAACTCGGCACCACGAACAGATCGCGCGGGCCCCATTCGAAGGTCTGCTCGCCGATCCGCGTGCGGCCCTTGCCTTCGATCGCCGCGAACACGGTGGCGTCGGTTGCGCGATAGCGCGCGGTCTTGAAACCCTTCGGCAATAGCTGAATGAAGGTGCCGATGGTCGGCATCGCGAAGTCGCCGGTTTCGGGATTGGAGAACTTCAGCTTCAGGCCGTGACAGGCGTCCCACTCGTCGCGCTGCTTGGCGGCTTCCAGCGCCTCGCGCGTATAGGAATACGGATAATTGAAGATCGGTGAGGTCTTGGATGTCCGCTTCTCGTCGACCGGCAACAGGTTGTGGCCATAACGGGCAAAACTGTCGCCGGGCGGGCGGGTGATCTTCTGCTGGTCTTCCTTCAGGCCTTCGGCAAAGGACGCATCGAAAAGCTGCACCATCGGAACGTCGAGGCCGTCGAGCCAGAACATCGGCTTGGAGGTTTCGTTGGAATGGTCGTGCCAGGTCATGGACGGCGTGATGACGAAGTCGCCGGGCGACATCGCGGTGCGTTCGCCGTCGACCGAGGTGAAGGCGCCGTCGCCCTCGAGCACGAAGCGCAGCGCCGATTGGCTGTGACGATGTGCGGGCGCAACGTCGCCCGGCACCACCATCTGCACGCCGGCAAACAGCGAGGTCGTGACCTTCGATTGGCCGCGCAGTCCCGGATTTTCCAGCACCAGCACGCGCCGTTCGGCTTCCTTGGCGGTGATCAGCTTGCCGGCTTCAGTCATGTAGGCGCGGATCGCGTCGAACTTCCACAAATGCGGGCGGCAGGCGCTCTTCGGCTCGGGTGTGATCAGATCGCCGAGCACGTTCCACAGCGCCGAAAGATTTTCACCGTCGATCTTCTTGTAGAACGCCTCGCGTTCCGGCGTCTTTGCTACGGCTTCCATGGCCACCTCCCGTTGTTAGCTTCAGTTTCTAGATTGACAGTATACTGCCAATATGGCTAGCGTCAATCACGGCCTGCAAGGGCCGGCCGACAAATAAAAAGGGGAGGGTGAACATGAAGCTGCACGGTTATTTCCGCAGCAGCGCGTCCTATCGAGTCAGAATCGCCTTGAACCTGAAGGGGTTAAGCGCGGAACACCTGAGCCACCATCTGCGCAAGGGCGAGCAGCGCGCGAGCGAATATCTAGCGATCAACCCGCAGGGCCTTGTTCCCACCCTGCAGGGCGACGGCGGCATGGTTCTCACCCAGTCGCTCGCCATCATCGAATGGCTCGATGAAACGCATCCGCTGCCGGCGTTGCTACCGAAGGATCCGCTGCGCCGCGCCCGCGTGCGCGCCTTTGCGCAAGCGATCGCCTGTGACCTGCATCCGGTCCAGAATCTCAAGGTGCTGGCGCGGCTGCGCGAGCTCGGCCTGTCCGAAGAGCAGGTGACGGGCTGGGCGGCGTGGGCCAACCGCGAGGGGCTTTCGGCTTGCGAGAAGCTCGTTGCCGGCGAAGCCGGGCCGTTCTGTTTCGGTGACGCCCCCACGATCGCCGATCTGTGTCTGGTGCCGCAACTCGCCAATGCGCGCCGCTTCGGCGTCGACGTGGCGGCCTTTCCGCGGCTGCTCAAGGCGGAAGCGGCCGCGAAACAACTCAAGGCGTTCGCCGACGCCGCGCCGGAGCGACAGGCTGATGCCGAATAGACCTGACACCGTCACCATGGATGCCGTCTACACCGCGCCGGGCTATCTGTTCCGCCGGATGCAGCAGATCGCGGTCGCGATCTTCATCGAGGAATGCAGGGCTTACGACCTGACGCCGGTGCAATATGCGGCGCTGATCGCGATCCGCACGCATCCCGGCATTGACGCGACGCGGCTCTCCGCGGTGATCGCCTTCGATCGTTCGACGCTCGGCAGCGTGATCGAGCGGCTGGAGGCGAAGGACTATATCGAACGCAAGCCAGGGGCCGACGACAGGCGCGTCAAGCTGTTGTACCTGACCAAAGCCGGCGCCGGCCTGTTGCGCGATATCATGCCTGTGGTCGATCGCGCGCAGGCGCGGATGCTGCAACCGCTGAAACCGGCAGACCGCAAGACATTGTTGACGCTGCTTGCGCAGCTTGTCGATCTCAACAACGAAGCGTCGCGGGTGCCGCTGCGCGCCGAGGATGCGCTGGAACATCTGGGTAGGGCGGGCTGATGGCGGGCGCGGGCGGACAACCCGTCCTGATCGCGGGCGGCGGCATCGGCGGCCTCGCCGTGGCGCTTGGGCTGGCACAAAAGGGCATTCGCTCGATCCTGCTGGAAAAGGCCGCGGCGCTCGGCGAAATCGGCGCCGGCATCCAGCTTGCACCCAACGCATTTCACGCCTTCGACTATCTCGGTGTCGGCGAGGCCGCGCGCGGCATGGCGGTCTATGTCGACCAGCTCCGCCTGATGGACGCGATGACATCAGAAGAGGTCTGCCATGTCGATCTTGATGACGCCTTTCGGACGCGTTTCGGCAATCCTTATGCCGTCGTGCATCGTGGCGACCTGCATGGCGTATTCCTGAAGGCCTGTCGTGATTCCGACTTGATCGACTTGCGCGTCAGTTCCGAAGTCGTCGGCTACGATCAGGACGGGTCGTCGGTCACCGCAAAACTTGCCTCGGGCGATCGCGTTACTGGATCGTTGTTGATCGGCGCCGATGGGCTGTGGTCGAACGTTCGCAAGCAGGTGGCCGGAGACGGCGCGCCGCGGGTGTCCGGCCACACCACCTACCGCTCTGTGATTCCGACCGAACAGATGCCGGAGGATCTGCGCTGGAATGCGGCGACGCTGTGGGCCGGCCCGAAATGCCACCTCGTGCATTATCCGCTTTCGGGCTGGAAGGTTTTCAACCTCGTCGTCACCTGTCACAACGATGCGCCGGAGCCGGTGGCCGGCAAGCCGGTGCCGGAGGACGAAGTGATGCGCGGCTTCGCGCACATTCACGAGCGGGCGCAGGCCATCATCCGCCACGGCACCAACTGGAAGCTGTGGGTGCTGTGCGATCGTGATCCGACCGAGCGCTGGATCGACGGCCGCGTCGTGCTGCTCGGCGACGCCGCCCATCCGATGCTGCAATATTTTGCGCAAGGCGCCTGCCAGGCGATGGAAGACGCGGTGTGTTTATCACATATGCTCGGCAGCCATCCCGACGACTATGCCGGGGCGCTTTCAAAATATCGCGCGCAACGTTTTCCGCGCACCGCGCGCGTGCAACTGCTTTCGCGCGCCATCGGCGAACACATCTATCATCCCTCCGGCGAACACGCCCGAATCCGCAACGCCATCATGGGCGCGAAGTCGCAAGAGGAATGGTACGCCGATCTCGCCTGGCTTTATGGCGGGACGGGGTTGCAGGGGTAGGAGACGAAACTCTCGCGTCGTCCCGGACAAGCGAGTGAAGCGAGCGCGATCCGGGACCCATAGTCACCGATGTCGCGGCAGGAAAATGCTGAAAACCATAGTCCAGTTTAACGACAACCGCCTGTGGTTATGGGTCCCCGCGAACCAGGCTGTGTGAGAAGTTGATGGGCTGTTGATGGGCTATTGTGGAGGGGAAGCTGGTTTTGATTCGAGGTCATGATGGCGCACGTGAGGGGACAATCGCGATATCAATCGACGCTGTTTCCCGAGGTTCTGGATGAAGTTGTGTCGGCGAATGATCCGGTGCGGGTGATTGACGCGTTTGTCGAGACGCTGGACTTGGCGGTTTTGGGGTTCTCCAAGGTTGCGGCGGAAGAGATGGGACGTCCGCCTTACGCGCCTGGGGATCTTTTGAAGCTCTATATTTATGGGTATCTGCACCGGGTGCGGGCGAGCCGGCGGCTGGAGGCGGAAACGCGGCGCAACGTTCATGTGATGTGGCTGATCAACCGCTTGACGCCGGCGTTCAAGACCATTGCGGACTTCCGCAAGGACCATGCGGAAGCGATCGTGGGGGTATGCCGCGCCTTTATCCGCTTCTGCCAGGAGCAGTCGCTGTTCGGGGCCGAGTTGCTGGCGATTGACGGGACCAAGATCGCGGCGGTGGCGAGCCGCAAGCAGGTCATGACGCCGCAGCGGATCGAGAAGATGAACGCCGCGATCGACCGTAAGATCGCGGATTATCTGACGTCGATGGATGAAGCTGATCGGGAGGAGCCGGGTGCCGGCGACAGGGGCGCCGATGTCGCGACTGCGATAGAGGCCCTCAAGGCTCAAAAGCAGCAGTTGCAGGATCAAGCGCAGGATTTGGCGGCGCGCGGGCTCAAGCAGATGGTTATGAGTGAACGAGAGGCGAAACTGATGCGCACGCCGCACGGCCATGCGGTCGCCTACAACGCGCAGACGGCGGTCGATGCCAAGCACAAGCTGATCGTGGCTTTCGATCTGACCAACGAAGGCAACGACTATCGGCAGCTTCATCCGATGGCCGTGCAGGGTAAGGAGGCAGTCGGCGCCGACAAGGTGACGGTGGTCGCCGACACCGGCTATTCGAACGGCGAGCACGGCGCGCTTTGCGAACAGGATGGGATTACCGCCATCGTGCCGCGCGCCGAGACGGTCAATCCGAACGGGAAACAGTACTTCAGCCGTGACCAATTTGCCTACGATCGCGAAGGCGATAACTGGCGCTGTCCGGCCGGCGCCACGCTGAGCCTGTTCAAGACATCCCATACCCAGAAGAAGAAAGAGTACACCAGCGGAGCGTGCGTCACTTGTCCGCTGAAGCCGCAATGCACCAAGGCGGCGCGGCGGGTCATCGTGCGCGATTTTTACGAGGATGCGCGGGAGGCGATGCACCAGCGGGCGAACGCCGATCCGATCTGGATGAAGCAGCGGCGGGAAACGGCCGAGCATCCGTTTGGGACGATGAAATGGCTGATGGCCCACTCGAGATTCCTGGTCAAGGGACTGAGAAAAGCCAAAGCCGAGCTGGCCCTGGGGGTGCTGAACTACAATCTCAAACGGGTCATCAACATTCTCGGAGTGCCAACGCTGCTGCAAGCGCTCGCCCCAGCTCCCGCCTGAGAAACGAACTTGACGTCCCACCAACCGCCGCCATCCTGTCGCAGCAAAAACTCCCTGACTTCTCGCACAGCCTGGGAAGCAGGGACGACACGGAGTTTGTTGAACTTACGGTGGCTCACATCCGCATCACGGCTTGCCGGTCGATCTTGCCGGTGCCGGTTTTCGGCAGTTCGTCGATAAAGGTGATCTCGCGCGGATATTTGTAAGGCAATAGTCTCGCCTTGACGAACTCCTGCAAGGTCTTCGTGGTCTCGCCCTTGTCAAACGTGCCGCTGTTCATCACGACGACGGCCTTCAGCGTCATCCGCCGGTCCGGCAACTCGGCGGCAAATACCGCGCATTCGCGCACGTCAGGATGCTCAGTGAGGCACAGCTCGACTTCCAGCGGATAGACCCATTGCCCGGAAATCTTGATCAGGTCGTCAGCGCGGCCGCGGAAGAAATAAAATCCGTCGCGGTCGCGCACGAAACGGTCGCCGGTATAGATCCACCCGGCCTCGCGGATGGTCTCGGCCGATTTGTCCGGCCGGTTCCAGTAGAGCGGCGTGTTGGAATCGCCCCGCACCCACAAAATGCCTTCCTCATCATTGTCGACATCGCGCCCATCGCTGTCCTTCAGCGCGACCTCATAACCGGGCACGCGCAAGCCGGCCGCGCCGAGCTTTTTCTTCTCCGCGCGATTGCAAAGATAGATGTGAAGCACCTCGGTCGAGCCGAGCCCTTCCACGATCTCAAGGCCGGTCAGCCGTTTCCACCCGTTGAAAACATCAGCGGACAACACTTCGGCTGCGGACAGGGCCATCCGCAGCGAGGAGAAGTCCGCGCTTGACGTGCCCTCGGCCTTGGTGAGCGAGGTGTAGAGCGTCGGCAGGCCGAAGAAAACCGTCGGGCGATATTGCTCGATCGCGTCGAAGACCGCCTGCGGTTTCGGCTGGCCCGGCAACAGCAGCGTCGCCGCGCCGGCCGAGAACGGAAAGGTGATGGAGTTGCCAAAACCATAGGCGAAGAACATCTTCGGCACGGAAAAGCAGATGTCGCCGGGCGTGAGCTTCAGGACGCCTTGCGCAAACGCCTTGTCGCTATAGGCCATGTCGTGTTGCAGGTGGACGATGCCCTTGGGCCGGCCGGTCGAGCCTGACGAGTACATCCAGAACGCCATCTCGTTGCGATGGGTGTCGGCTTCAGGCAGGTCGGCCGGAAAGGCCTCCAACCAGGAACTCGCGGTCAGCGTGTTCGCGACCGCGTGAGCGGAAGCCTCGCCATCGACCGCGATCAGCGTGCGCAAGGACGTCTGCTTGCAAGCTACTTCATTGAAGCGGACGCAAAACTCGGCATCAGCCACGGCAACACTGGCGGCGGAATCCAACAGGTAAAATTGCAGCAGGTCCGGCGGCGTCAGCGTGTTGATCAATAGCGGCACGAAGCCGGCGCGCACTGCGCCGAAAAAGGCGGCCGGATAGGCCACGGTGTCGTCGAGGAACATCAGGACGCGGTCGCCGCGTTTTAGCCCAAGCGAGATAAAGCCGTTGCCCCAGCGCGAGGCCTCGGCGCACAACTCGGCGTAACTCCGTGTGCCCGAGGGTCCGGTCAGCGCCAGCCGGTCACTGTTGCCCTTGCCGAGATTGTCGAACAGAATTCGGCTTGCATTGTAGTTTGCCGGAATCGAAAAGCCGATCTCTCGTGCCCCATCGCTGTCGGGCGGTACCGGATCGGCGATCGCGTTCGTCCCCGTCATGCCTTGCCTCCGCCCTCCGGGTGCGGCCGCGACGCCTCATAACGGGCCATGAAGGCGGGCGCCATCGCGCGCAGGCGCGCATCGTCGATCCGCCCCGAGCGGGTGATGTAGCTATGGCCGAAATCCATCAGGCCGAGCTTCATATGCTCGGGGAATCTGGCGTACCAGTCGGCGCTGGTGCGCGCGGCGGTCACGAGTTTTTTCACGATCGGCTGGCGCTCGTTTTGATAGCGGGCGAGGGCGGCATCGATCGCGTGCTCCGCCTCCAGCGCCTTGGTGAGCGCGATCGCATCCTCGATCGCCAGGCGCGTTCCGGACCCGATCGAGAAATGCGCCGAATGCAGCGCGTCGCCGATCAGCACCATGTTTTTGAAGGACCAGCGCTCGTTCCATATCCACGGGAAATTGCGCCAGACCGACTTGTTCGAAACCAGCCCGTGGCCGCCGAGCGCTGTGGCGAACACGTCTTCGCAGATTGCCTTGGATTCATCGATCGTCTTGTCGGCAAAGCCGTAAGCCTGCCAGGTCGCCGGATCGCACTCGACCAGGAAGGTGCTCATGGCGTTCGAATAGCGGTAGTGATGGGCGTTGAAGCTGCCGAGGTCGGTCGCCACAAAGGTTTGCGACAGCGTCTCGAACGGTTTGGTCGTGCCGTACCAGGCGAACTTGTTGGCGGAATAGGACAACGACGTGCCGAAATCGTCCTGATACGCGCGGCGCACCTGCGAATTGAGGCCGTCGGCGGCGACGACCAGGTCGTAACCGGTGAGTTGATCGAGCGAAACCTGTGTATCGAAATGCAAGGTGACGCCCGTGGATGCCGCGCGCGCCTGCAAGATCCCGAGCAGCTCAAGCCGGCCGATCGAGGAGAATCCGACGCCGTCGATCTCGACGCTCTCGCCGCGCAGGTTGAGCGTGATGTTCTTCCAGCTTTCCATTCGGGGCGCGATCGCCTCGACCGTATCGGGATCGTCGGCGCGCAGGAATTCAAGCGCCTGCTCGGAGAACACCACGCCAAAACCCCAGGTGGCCCCAGTGGGGTTTTGTTCGAACAGGTCGATGTGCGCGTCCGGATGGCGCTTTTTCCAGAGATAGCTGAAATAGAGGCCGCCGGGGCCTCCGCCGATCACGGCGATACGCACGCCGTCCTCCCTGATTGAAAACTTACTTCTTCTCTGCTTCGGCCAGCACATTCTTGCAGGCCGGCGTCAGCTTGTCACTCTGCTTGGCGAGACAGGCGATGATCCGACCGCCGCCGGGCACGGTGCCCTTGCAGAATTTTTGATAGTCACCCTTGCAGGCGTCGCGCTGGGCGGCGGTCATCTCCTGCGCCATGGCGCCGGAGGCAAGCAGCAACGCTGCGGTAGCGATGGTGATGCGTAGCATTCGTCGTTTCCTTTCCTGAAGTTCCCCGTGCACACTTTGGCCGGTCTTCCGCCCGCTTGCTTCACGGCTGAAGGCCCGTTGTATTGATGACATTGCGCCGATTTCGATCAACCGATTCCCTTGCAAGGAGAACTCATGGCACAGCCCAGGGTCAAATGGATTGCTTTCTATGCCGAAAATGTCGAGCCGGCTTTCAAGGAGCTCGTTTCACATATCGAGAAGATTATCATCGGAACACTGATCGTCTCGGCCGGCGCCCACGTGTCGAGTAGCGAGCCGTCGATCCAGTTGTTTGGCTATCTGCGCCACAGCCTGATCGGCCGCGGCGTGATGCTGGTCGGCGTCATCATCCTGCTTCTGAACTTCATTGACGGCCTCTACAAGCTCGCGAAGGTGAACTGGCATGTGGCATGGCAGATCGTGATGTCGGTGTTCTACATCGCGCTGTCGGTCCGCCTGATCCAGCTCATCCTCGCGTTTCGTGGCGAATGACCGCTAGTGTGGCGGTTCAGAAGTCCGCATCATTGTCGCCGCGAGTTCGTCATGCGGACTACTGAACCAAAGCCACACTAAATCAATACATTCGCTGGTGTCCCTTCGATTCCGAAGTTCGTAAACGTAGGGCCGCAAGTGGATACGAACTTCGGAATCGGGACACTAGCCGCACGCGACCGCCGAAGCGAGCTTAACGCGCCATGAACGGCGCGAGCACGTCCTTGCAGGCCGGGGACAGATCGGCCGCGTGGTTGGAGATGCACTGCATGATGCGGCCGCCGCCGGGTGCGGTACCAGCGCACAGGCCGCGGATGTCGGCGCCGCAGGCCGAGCGTATCACGAACAGCTCCTCGCGTGGCCGCATCGGCCGCAGCACGATCGCAACTGGAGCAGCCGCAGGCGCCGCCCCGGCCGCTGCCGGCGTACCGCTTGTGGCCGGCACGGCCGCGCCGCCGCCTGCAGCCGCAAGGGCCTTGCCGCAAGCCGCCGAAACCTTGGCCTTGTTCGTCTCAAGGCATTCCAGCGCCGGCGCGCCGCCGGTCGGAACGCCTGCGCAAACTTTCGGATAGTCGCCACGGCAGGCGCTGCGGATTGCGGAGACCTGCGCATTGGTCGGCTTCTTCGCCGCCGTTGTCGCCGCAGGCATGGGTTCGCCCTTCGGCTCCGCCGTGGTCGTCTCGGTCTTCGGCGCTGCGGCGGGCGCGGCTTCGGTGTTGGTTGGTTCGCTTTTTGGCGCCGCGGAGGCTTCGATAGCGCGCACCGCGCTCTGGCATCCCGACGATAGGCTCGACATGTTCTTGGCGAGGCATTGCAGCGCCGCTTCGCCGCCCGGCTGTACGCTGGAACAATGCGCCATATAATCGGAGCGGCAGGCCGACTTGACGGCTTCCTTTTGCGCCTCGCTCGGGCCCTGCGCGAACGATGGTGTTGCGACGGCCACAATTGCTGCCGTCAGAGCTGCACAAAGCGCCGTATCACGTCTCAACGTGTTGAACATTTGAGTAAATCCTTTTGAATAATATTCTTGAGTAAATCCTTTTCAGTTATCGCCGGGAGCCCCGCTTCACCGCTTTAAATCTCTTTCAACTCTCTAAATCTCTCAAAAACCCTAGTGTCCCGGTTCTGACATTCGTATCCCATCGCAGCGGGCACTTTTACGAATGTCAGAACCAAAGGGACACTAGTAACTATATGATCCTAGTGTAGCTTTGACTCTGACGTTCCTTCCGAGAGCTCGCGGCAATACTGAAAGGAACGTCAGTGTCGCTACACTAGCTTGTTGGCAGAACAACCTGCGTGGGCCGCATCATTTTCGGTTTTCGGTTCCACCGCAAGCGGATTATTGGTATTAAGGCGCGACAGAAAGCCTCTTCGATAAGCGCGTTTTTTCCGAAACGAATTGCACTTCGATAAGCGTCTTTGTTTAGACAAATTGCAATTGAGGCACTGGAAATGAAGTCTTCACGTTTGCACAACGCCGTCACGGCCTCGCGTATTGCGTTTATCATATCCGCATTCGCGATATTAAGCGCCTGCGAGCAAAATACTTTTGTGCCGCCGCCGCCGCCGAAGGTGGAGGTCGCCTTGCCCGCGCAGAAACCGATCACGCGCTATCTCGATGCCACCGGCAACACCGCGCCGATCAAGATGGTCGATCTGGTCGCGCGCGTGCAGGGCTTTCTGCAAGCGATCAACTACAGGGACGGCAGTTTCGTAAAGGAGGGCACCACGCTGTTCACGATCGAGCCGGAGACCTACAGGCTCAAGCTCGAACAGGCGCAGGCGGCGGAAGCAGGCGCCCAGGCATCGCTGAAACAGGCGGAGGCCGATTACAAGCGCCAGGCCGATCTGGTGCAGAGGCAGGCCGTGTCGCAGTCGACGCTGGATACGTCCACATCCAACCGCGACAACGCGCAGGCCAACCTTCAGCAGGCGCAGGCCAACACCAGTATCGCGCAGGTCAATTTTGGCTACACCAATGTCAGCGCGCCGTTTGACGGCATCGTCACGGCGCATCTCGTCTCGGTCGGCGAGCTCGTCGGCGTGGCATCGCCGACCCAACTCGCCACCATCGTGGCGCTCGACCCGATCTATGTGAATTTCAACGTCAACGAACAGGACGTGCTGCGGGTGCGCGAGGAAGCGCGCCGCCGCGGCATGACCGTCGAAGACCTGCGCAAGCTCCCTGTCGAGCTCGGGCTGCAGACCGAGACTGGCTACCCACACAAGGGCACGCTGGATTACGTCTCGCCGCAGGTCAACCAGTCGACCGGCACGCTCGCTGTCCGCGGGATTTTGAACAATCCGGACCGCGTGCTGCTGCCCGGCTATTTCGTCCGCGTCCGTGTGCCGTTCGATCAGAAGCAGAACGCGCTGCTGGTTCCCGACGTCGCGCTCGGCAGCGACCAGGCCGGCCGCTATGTGCTGGTGATCAATGCGGAGAATGTCGTCGAGCAGCGCAAGGTGACGATCGGTCCGCTGGAAGGCGATCTGCGCGTCATCGAAAGCGGATTGAAGCCGGACGACAAGGTCGTCGTCGCCGGGCTGTTGCACGCGATCCCCGGCCAGAAGGTCGATCCGCAGATCAAGAACATCGAGTCCGGCAACGCCGCCGAGAAGTAGGAGCCGGCCATGATCTCGAAATTCTTCATCGAGCGCCCGGTCCTTTCCAACGTCATCGCGATCCTGATGATCCTGCTCGGCGGCGTGGCGCTCTTCAGCCTCGCGGTCGCCCAATATCCCGACGTGGTGCCGCCGACCGTGCAGGTAACCACCCGCTATCCCGGCGCCAGCGCCAAGACCGTGATCGACACCGTGGCGCTGCCGATCGAGCAGCAGGTCAACGGCGTCGAGGACATGATTTACATGCAGTCCTACAGCGGCGCCGACGGCACCTATACGCTGACGGTGACGTTCAAGATCGGCACCGACCTCAACTTCGCGCAGGTCCTGGTGCAGAACCGCGTGTCGGCGGCGCTGTCGCAATTGCCGCAGTCGGTGCAGAACCAGGGCGTCACGGTGCAGAAGAAGTCCACCGCGATCCTTCTGTTCGTGACGCTGACCTCGCCGAAGGCGACCTATGACAGCCTGTTCCTGAGCAACTACGCCACCATCAATCTGCGCGACGAACTGTCGCGCCTGCCGGGGGTGGGCAATGTCACGGTGTTCGGCGCCGGCCAATATTCGATGCGGGTCTGGCTCGATCCGAACAGGCTACAGGTGCGCGGGCTGATGCCGCAGGACGTCATCCAGGCCATCCAGCAGCAGAGCCAGCAGGTCACCGCAGGTCAGGTGGGCGCACCGCCGACGCCGGCCGGCCAGGCGTTCCAGTACACGCTCAATGTTGCGGGACGCCTCGACGACAAGACCGAGTTCGAGAACATCATCGTCAAGACCGGCAGCAATGGCGACGTCACGCGGGTGCGCGATGTCGGCTGGGTCGAGCTCGGTGCGCAGACCTACAGCCAGATATTCTCGCTCAACAAGGCGCCTGCCACCGGCATCGGCGTGTTCCAGTCGCCGGGCGCGAACGCGCTCGAGGTCGAGAAAGCGGTCGGGAAGAAGATGGCGGAACTCGCCAAGGCCTTCCCGCAGGACATCAAATACGACACCCCGTTCGACACCACCAAGTTCGTGCAGGCTTCGATCAACGAAGTCTACAAGACGCTGATCGAGGCGGGCCTTTTGGTGCTGATCGTGATCCTGGTGTTCCTGCAGGACTGGCGCGCGATGCTGGTGCCGGCGACCACGGTGCCGGTGACCATCATCGGCGCGTTCGCCGCGATGGCGGCGCTCGGCTTCACGGTCAACCTGTCGACGCTGTTTGCCATCGTGCTGGCGATCGGCATCGTGGTCGACGACGCCATCGTCGTGGTGGAGGGCGCCGCGCACAACATCGAGCAGGGCATGTCCGGCCACGATGCCGCGATCAAGGCGATGGATGCGCTGTTCGCGCCGATTGTCGGCATCACGCTGGTGTTGATCTCGGTGTTCCTGCCGGCCGCGTTCCTGCCGGGGCTCACCGGGCGAATATATGCGCAATTCGCGCTCGTCATTGCCGCAACCGCGCTGTTGTCGGCCGTCAACGCGGCGACGCTGAAGCCGACGCAATGCGCGCTGTGGCTGCGCCGGCCGGTGCCGCCAGAGCAGCGCAACTTCTTCTATCGCGGCTTCAACGCCGTCTATGCGCGCTTGGAGCGCGGCTATGCCAGGCTGATCGGCAGCCTGGTGCGGCACAGCGGCCTCTCCGTGATCGTGGCGCTGATCCTGATCGCCATCGGCGGCTACGGCCTGTCACGCGTGCCGACCGGCTTCATCCCGATCGAGGACCAGGGCTATCTGCTTGCCGCCGTGCAATTGCCTGACGGCGCCGCACTCGACCGCACCCAGAAGGTGATGGACCAAGTGCAGGAGATCGCGAGCAAGCAGCCCGGCGTCGACCAGATCATGACAATCGCCGGCATCTCGGCGCTCGACAACAGTTCGAGCCTCGCCAATGCCGGCGTTGCCTATATCGTGCTCAAGGAATGGAGCGAGCGCGGCAAGGGCGAGGACCTGCGCTCGCTGTTCGTCGGCCTGAACGAAAAGCTGTCGACCATCCAGCAAGCGCGCATCCTGGTTATTCCGCCGCCGCCGATCCAGGGCATCGGCAACGCCGCTGGCTTTGCCATGCAGATCGAGCTGCGCGACGGCAATTCCGATTTCGGCAAGCTGCAGGCCATCACCGACGCGATGGTGGCCAATGGGCAGTCGCAGAGCGCCTTGCAGCGCGTCTCGTCGTCGTTCCGCGCCATGGTGCCGCAATTCGACGTCGAGGTGGACCGCGTCAAGACGCAAACGCTGCAGGTTACCACCGACCAGATCTTCTCGACGCTATCGAGCTACATGGGCGCGTCCTACGTCAACCAGTTCAACAAGTTCGGCCGCACCTTCCAGGTCTATACTCAGGCCGATTCCCAGTCCCGCCTGACCACGCGCGACATCGAGAACATGATGGTGCGCAACGCGCAAGGCGACATGATCCCGATCGGCACCGTGGCAAGGGTGACGCCCGCAGTCGGCCCGTCGCTGATCAGCCTGTACAATCTCTATCCGTCGTCGACCGTCATCGGCCTGCCGGCGCAAGGCTACAGCTCCGGCGAGTCGATGAAGCTGATGGAGCAGATCGCGGCCAAGACGCTGCCGCCCGGCACCGGCTACGAATGGACGGCGATGTCCTACCAGGAGAAGATCGTCGGCGGGCAGATCTATCTCGTGTTCGGCCTCGCCATGCTGCTGGTCTACCTGGTGCTCGCCGGGCAGTATGAGAGCTGGTACGCGCCGATCTCCGTCATCCTGGCGGTGCCGCTGTCGCTGCTCGGCCCGATGGCGGTGCTGACCAGCCTGCGCATCGAGAACAATCTCTATACCCAGATCGGCCTGATCCTGCTGATCGCGCTGTCGGCCAAGAACGCCATCCTGATTGTCGAGGTGGCGCTCGAATTGCATGTGCGCGACCGCAAGCCGCTCCTGGAATCCGCGATCGAAGCGGCGCGCGCCCGCTTCCGGCCGATCCTGATGACGTCCTTCGCCTTCATCCTCGGCGTGGTTCCGCTGGTGCTTGCGACCGGCGCCGGCGCCAGCGCCCGAAAGTCGATCGGTATCGCGGTGTTCTCAGGCATGATCGCCTCGACCTGTCTTGCCGTGCTGTTCGTGCCGACATTCTTTGTCGTGGTGCAGCGCTTCGAGAACTGGCTCGCCGAACGCAAGGGCAAGAAGGTCGGTGTGCAGACGCTCGGCGAGACGGCGGGCGGCGGGCATTGAAATAAATCGTCACGGCCAGGCGTGGCCCGGCCACATCCTCACACCCGCACCATCCGCTTGCCGCGGTTCTCGCCCGCGAGCAATCCAATCAGCGCCTTTGGCGTATTCTCGAGGCCATCGATGACGTCCTCCTGGACCTTGAGGGTACCAGAGCCGACCCATGACTGCAGCTCGCGCACCGCTTCGTTGCGGCGCTCCATGTAGTCCATCACGATGAAACCTTGCATGGTAAGGCGCTTGACGACGATCAGGCCGGGCACGCCGCGCGGTCCGCTGGCGGATGGTACGCCGTCATACTGCGAGACCGCACCGCAGCATGCGATGCGGCCGCGATTGTTCATCTGTGCCAGGCAGGCTTCGAGGATATCGCCGCCGACATTGTCGAAGTAGACGTCGATGCCGTCGGGGGCCGCGGCCTTGAGCGCCTTGAACACGGCCCCGTCCTTGTAGTCGACCGCGGCATCGAAGCCGAGCTCAGAAGTCAGCCAGTGGCACTTCTCCCGGCCGCCGGCGATGCCGACGACCCGGCAGCCCTTGATCTTGGCGATCTGGCCGACGATGGAGCCGACCGAACCTGCGGCCGCCGAAACCACCACGGTCTCGCCGACCTTGGGCTTGCCGACATCCAGCAGCCCGAAATAGGCGGTGAGACCGGCGATGCCGTAGACGCTGAGCAAGTAGGTCATTGGCTCGATCTTCGGCATCTTGCTCAGGTGCTTTGCCGGCACCGCCGCATATTCCTGCCAACCGGTATCGCCGAACACGATATCGCCGGCAGCAAGTCCCGGGGCCCTGGATGAGACGACTTCGGCGATGCCGCCCCCGGCCATCACCGTGTTGGCCTCGACGGCGGCGCGATAGGTGGCGCCGTGCATCCATGCGCGGTTGGCGGCGTCGAGCGATATCAGGCGCACCCGCAACAGGGCTTCGCCATCGCGGGCCTCCGGAATGGTTCCCTCCACCATCCTGAAATGCTCGGGCGCGAGTTTTCCGGTCGGCTTGTCCACCAGCAGGATCTGGCGATTGGTACCGTCGTTCATGGCGTTCCTCCGCTGTCTGTTCTCGGTGCAGCCGGCGCGCAAGAAATGCGCAGTTCTGACCATTGGCCGCATTGTGCGTTGCATAACAGGCTAGTCCGATGGCGCGCATCCCACAACGGTAACATCGTGGCCGTCGATGCGTGTTGCGTCGGCTCCGAAATCTGCCAAACTCACGAGTGGCTTGGAACTTACGGGGGTAAGACAATGTCTAACAGGTTCACGCAATACATTCTGATCGCGATGGCGCTGGGCATCGTGATGGGTGCGCTGGTCTTCAACTATCTGCCGGACATGCGTGCGGATATCGCTTCAAGCGTCAACCTGATCGCCATGCTGTTCCTGCGCCTGATCAAGATGATCATCGCGCCGCTTGTGTTTGCGACCCTCGTCGGCGGTATCGCTCATATGGGCAGCGGTGCCAAACTGGGGCGGATCTTCGCCAAGACCATGGGATGGTTCGTCAGCGCGTCCTTCGTGTCGCTGCTGCTCGGCCTCGTGATGGTCAACCTGTTGCAGCCGGGCGCCAATTTCCCGGGAACCCTGCCGGACAAGGCGCAATCGACCGGGTTGCCGGTGTCGGCGTTCTCGATCGAGAAGTTCCTGACCCATTTGATACCAACCTCGATCGCGGACGCGATGGCGCAGAACGAGATCCTGCAGATCGTGGTCTTTGCAGTGTTCTTCTCGGTCGCGCTTGGCGCCATGCCGGAGCGCTCCAAGCAGATTCTCTCGGTGATCGATGATCTCGGCCACATCATGCTCAAGGTAACCGGCTACGTCATGTTGTTCGCGCCGATCGCGGTGTGGGCGGCGATCATGGCGACTGTGTCCAAGAATGGTCTCGCCGTGTTGTGGAAGCTGATCGTGTTCATGGGCGGGTTCTACATCTCGCTGCTGATTCTGTGGGGCATCCTCGTCATCGTCGGGTTTGTCGTCATCGGACCCAGATACAGCCATCTGCTGCGGCTGATCCGCGAACCTCTGATGATCGCGTTCTCGACCGCGAGTTCGGAGGCCGCTTATCCCAAGACGCTGGAAGGCCTCAACCGCTTCGGCGCCTCGTCGCGGATATCGAGCTTCGTGCTGCCGCTCGGCTATTCGTTCAACCTCGACGGTACGATGATGTATTGCACCTTCGCCAGCATCTTCATCGCGCAGACCTACAAGATCGACATGTCGCTCGGTACCCAGTTGGCGATGCTGGCAACGCTCATGATCACCTCAAAGGGCGTTGCCGGCGTTCCCCGCGCCTCGCTGGTGGTGATTGCCTCGACCCTGGGCCAGTTCGGCATACCCGAGGCGGGCCTGTTGATGATCATGGGCATCGACACCTTCCTCGATATGGGACGAAGCGCCACCAACGTGATCGGCAACTCGCTCGCCACCGCCGTGGTGGCGAAGTGGGAGGGCGAACTCGCCCCCGAACATGCGCTGGGTCCCGATGACGTGGTGCCTCCGGACATGATTCCCGGCGAAATTCCCGCGATGGCCGGCCATTGACGGGAGCGACCCATGCGCCAGACGGTAGGGAGATCGATTGGGGCCTGCGCGCTGTGGCTCGCGGGGTGCCTGCTCGCCACGGCTGCCGGCGCGCAAGGCGCTGGCGAAGAGGGGCTTAGCCCGACGCTTGCCCGCATCAAGCGCGGGCATGTCGTGCATCTCGGTTATCGCGAGAGTTCGCCGCCGTTCTCCTTTCTCAACCAGGCCAACCGGCCGATCGGCTACAGCCTCGAGCTTTGCGAGGCCATCGTCGAGGAGATCGGCGTCGAGGTCGATGATCCCAACCTGAAGATAGAATACGTCAAGGTCACGTCCGACGACCGCATTCCGGCGGTCGTGCAGGGCAAGATCGACCTGGAATGCGGGTCGACCACCGCCAATGCCGAACGCGCGAAACAGGTGGCGTTCTCGCCGCTGATGTTCGTGGCCGGCACCAAGCTGATGGTGGCAAAGGATTCCCCGATCTCGGCGCCCAAGGATCTGCAAGGCAAGACCGTCGTCGTTACCAAGGGCACGACCAACGAGCAGGCCATGCATGCGGTGGACAAGAAGTTCAGCCTCGGCCTCAAGATCGTGACGGCGTCCGACCACGAGCAGTCCTATCAGATGCTGGTGGACGGCAAGGCCGATGCCTTTGCCACCGACGACATCCTGCTCTACGGCCTGATCGCGCGCCACAAGTCGCAGGACAAGTTCCACGTCGTCGGCGATTATTTGTCCTACGATCCCTACGGCATCATGTTCCACAAGGGCGAGCCGCAACTGGCGGCGGTCGTGGAGCGGACCTTCCGCAAGCTCGGCACCAACCACGACCTTGTTCCGCTCTACAACAAGTGGTTCGTGTCCCGCCTGCCCACCGGCGAGCGGATGAACGTGCCGATCTCCCCGCAGCTTGAGGATGCCTTCAAGGCGCTCGACGATTCCGAGGGTATCAGCAATTAGGGGCTTTCGTCATGGCCGGGCGTAGCCGTTCGAAGAACGGCGTCGCTTCCGCTCGCCTGTGCCCGGCCATCCACGTCTTCATTCTGAAATTACCAAAGAAAGACGTGGATGCCCGGCACCAAGGCCGGGCATGACGAGTTCTGCAGTCAAGACTTCACGCCCAACTCTATGAGCAATGCTCGATTCACAAAGTGTATTTTCACGGCTTGATGTGGAGCACGGCTTTGGTCGCGTTGATCGCGCTGTTGAAGGTCGCCTTGGTTTGCCCGGCGAGCGTTTGCGCTTCGTAAGTCGCGCCGGCGGAAAAGCCGGTCTTCGATCTCAGCCCGACCGCGACCTGGGTCTGGTGAAGGATGTTGGCAAAGCTCGACGATGTCGCGGCCTTGGCCCTGTTCAGATTGTCCACCTGTCTGCCGAGAAAGGCTGCGGTCGAAGATGAGACGGAGGATGTGTCGCTCATGAGGCGCTCCCGGAAGACGCCAACATCGGCCGGTTATGGTTAATGAAGTCTTAAAGCCCGGAAGATGCCTGATATCGCTCTAGAAAAAAGCCAGTAGCTTCGCATCCAGCCCGCGCGCGGCTGCTGCGAATTCGATCGCGGTGAACAATCCGCCGGCCACATAAATTCTCCTGTGAAGTGATGCGGCCCGCGCGCGGCTCAAGTCGAAAGCCTGTTCGATCGTGGCGGCGATCTCGACATTGGCTTGCGGGTTGCGGCTGGACATGATGGCGGCGAGCACGGCCGCGTCGGCGCCCTTGTGATGCGCCGCCGTGCAAATGATGGTGTCGAACGCAGGCGCCAGCACGTCCGCGATCGCCTCGGCGTTCTTGTCAAAGGAGACGCCGGCGACGAGAATCCAGCCCTCGGCGCCATAGGTTTGCGTCAGCCCGGCCAGCGATTGCCTGATCCCGTCAGGCGTGTGACCGACATCGACCACCGTTAGCGGGTCGTGAGCGATTGTCTCCAGACGGCCGGGCCAGCGTGTATCGCGCAGGCCCGATCGCACCGCTGTCTCGACGCGTGTGCCGGTCTGGAATATCCCTGAGCGCTCAAGCCAGCGCAGGAAAAGCGCGGTGGCAACCGCGGCGTTATTGAGCTGGAAGCCGCCGGGCAAAGCGATATCAAGCGCGCGGAATTTTTGATTGCCGAAGGCGAAATCGAAGTCTTGGCCTGCCGCCGCTACGGACTGGTTGCTGATCTTGATTTCGTCGCGGACGAACAGGCTTTCGACGTTTCGATTGCGGTTATATTCGACGATATGCGCCCGCAACTCCCGGCAGTTCTCGCCGTAGATGATGGTGCCGCCGCTCTCGCAGGCATCGCTCTTGTCGGACACGATCAGTTGCAGCGAACGGCCAAGCAGTTCGACATGCTCGTAATCGACCGAGGTC
Organism: uncultured Alphaproteobacteria bacterium; assembly: GCA_963832045.1. Classification (GTDB taxonomy): domain Bacteria; phylum Pseudomonadota; class Alphaproteobacteria; order Rhizobiales; family Xanthobacteraceae; genus Bradyrhizobium. The sequence continues at coordinate 313,973 of CAWHSM010000026.1, read as the reverse complement.
ACGGCGGTGACCTGGCTGCCCAGCAGGCGAACCGGATCGTAACGGCCGCCGATGCCGGCCTCGAACACCATGAATTCGCAATCGCTCTCCTGGAAATAGAGGCAGGCGAGCGCAAACATGGCCTCGAACGCGCCGAACTGTTCGCCGCGCTGCCGCGAAATGACATCGGTCGCGGTCTTGACGCGTCTTTCGAGCTTGCTCAACGGCTCGTCGCCGATCGGCGTCTCGCCGATCTGAAACCGCTCGTTGACGCGAAACAGATGTGGCGAGGTGAAAAGACCTGTGCGCAGGCCATGGGCGCGGGCGATGGAGGCACAAAAGGCTGATGTCGAGCCCTTGCCATTTGATCCCGTGACCGCGACCGACCGTTGCTGCAATCCGGCGCGGTCGATGGCGAGCGCGTCAAGCAACTCGGCCATCCGCGCGAGACAAATGCCGTCGCCATATTTCGGCAGATCAAACATCTAGCAAACCGGTAGCTGAAAACGTGTGACGCCAGATTTTCAGGATCAAATCCGGCCGCTGCAATTCCTCCAGCAAACGGATCGACGGATTGGAGTTGACCTCGATGATCGCCATTGCGTCCGCTTCGCCGCCGATATCGGCGAACAAGTCGACGGCGGCGGCGCGCAGGCCCAGCGCCTGCACGGCTTTTCTCGCCATCGTCAAGGCGAAAGCCGAGCGGGGAGATTCAAGGGCCATGCGGCCGCCGGCGCTGAGATTCATCCGGCCCGGAATCTCCCAGTGCTCGCCCGCGGGCAAAACGACGCCGAGGGAGGTTTTGGGGATCGCGGCCAGATCGATCGCGGAAAGGCCTCGTCCCTTCAGCGCGGCGTTATGTGCGTCGAGGAGATCACGCACGCTGCGTGCGCCGTCGCCTGTGAGGCTGGGCGGAAATTTTCGTGCGGCATACACGACCTCGTCGTCCAGCAGGAAGATCCGGTATTCGAGCCCGCTTACGATCGGCTGCATCAGCACCGCGTCGTAATATTGGGCGACCTCGCGAAGATACCGGTCGAGTTCGGCCTCGCTATGGATCGCTTGCGCATAGTCTCCGCGCGATCCCGTCAGTGGTTTGATGAACGTGCGTCCGTGCAATTTCCTGAAAGATTCGAACGCGTCCTTGCGCTCATGCCCGCCGGGACGATGCGTGCGGTGGCGCGCGCTCAGGAAAAAATAGTCGCCGCCGAGCGTCGCGATGCCGGCATCTCCAAGAATCCGGTTGGCGAAATATTTGTCGGCAGCAAGCGTCGCCGCGGTGGAGTTGTTTTGCGGATACCAGGAGCAGCGCCCGGCGCCGAAATAGGCTGCCCTCGTTTTCGAAGCCACACGAAAAACCAGACCGGCTCCATCATCGATGTCGTCAAAGTCGAGGCCAAATTCGGCGCTCGAATAGGCCGCATACACCGCGTGGTCCGGATAATAAGCGGGCTTTCTCGCGCGAAATTCCTGCAAGTTCCGCATGCAATATCGGCTGATCTGGCATTCCGGTTTTTTCAAAGAATATCTCTAACGAAATTTTTCGCGCCATGCGGCAATTAACCGCCCAAACGTCGCGCCTTTTCAGCAAGTTAATTGCGTGGGAAACGCCTTGCGAAGAAGGTTTTTGCCGGAGCCTTCCGCAAGCGTCGGCTCTGCAATTTATGAACGCTTATCCCGCACTGCAGCGTATTGACTATCGTCGAAATTGGGGTAGTTGAAGCAACGGATTTCCTCAATCCTTTCAGTGGCTTTCTGCCGCTTCCAGGCGGCGATGCCTGTTCGACGCCATCGCAAGACCAATCGGAAAAACAGCCATCATGAGCGCCTTTCATCGCGAGAAAGTTCTTTCTGTCCGCCACTGGACCGATACGCTTTTCAGCTTTCGAGCCACCCGCAATACCGGTTTCCGGTTTCAGAACGGACAGTTCGCCATGATCGGGCTCGAAGTCGAAGGCCGTCCGCTGCTGCGGGCCTATTCGATGGCGAGCGCCAATCACGAAGAAGAGCTCGAATTCTTTTCGATCAAGGTTGCTGACGGTCCGCTCACCTCCCGCCTGCAAAAGATCAAGGAAGGCGACACCATTCTGGTCGGCCGCAAGGCGACCGGAACGCTGATCGCCGACAACCTGATTCCGGGCAAACGATTGCTGCTGCTGTCGACCGGCACGGGGCTCGCCCCCTTCGCCAGCCTGATCAAGGACCCCGATGTCTACGACAAGTACGAGAGCATCGTGCTGGTTCACGGCTGCCGTCAGGTGTCGGAGCTTGCCTATGGCGAGGAGCTGGTGGCGAATTTGCAGAACGACGAATTGTTCGGGCCGCTGCTTGCCGAGAAGCTCGTCTATTATCCGACCGTCACCCGCGAGCCGTTCCGCAACCGCGGCCGCATCACCGATCTGATCACCTCCGAGCAGCTGTTCAATGATATCGGCCAGCGGCCGTTGAACATCGAAGACGACCGCGTCATGATGTGCGGCAGCCCGGCGATGCTGGAAGAATTGCGCCAGATGTTCGATGCCCGCGGTTTTGTCGAGGGCAGTCACAGCGGACCCGGCCACTTCGTGATCGAGAAGGCTTTTGTGGAGCGGTGAGTTCTCGCTAGTGTCCCGGTTCTGACATTCGTATCCCTTCTCAGCGGGCACTTTTACGAATGTCAGAACCAAAGGGACACTAGCAACTATATGATCCTAGTGTAGCTTTGACTCTGACGTTCCTTCCGAGAGCTCGCGGCAACACTGAAAGGAACGTCAGAGTCGCTACACTAGGCCACCCGCTGCCGCACCAGATCCTCGACGTCGAGCCGACGCGTGAACATCGCGAGCGAACCGTCCGCAGCGCGCGGCCATTGCGCCTCCGGCCGGTCCCAATAGAGTTCGACGCCGTTCTCATCGGGATCGCGCAGATAGAGCGCTTCGCTGACGCCGTGATCGCTGGCGCCGTCAAGCGGAATGCCGGCGCTGGTGACGCGATATAGCGCATCCGCCAGCGCCGCGCGGGTCGGATACAGGATCGCGGTGTGAAACAGCCCCGTCGTTCCCGGCGCAGGCGGATGGCCGCCTTTGCTTTCCCACGTATTCAGCCCGATGTGATGGTGATATCCGCCGGCCGAAATGAACGCCGCGCCCGAATGGACGCGCTGCATCAGCTCGAAGCCCAGCACGCCGCAATAAAAGCCCAGCGCACGGTCGAGGTCGGCGACCTTGAGGTGAACGTGGCCGATCCTGGTGCCGGCGACGACGGGCGGATTTTGCGGCATGGCGGCCTTCCTTTCGCTCCCCGGATGCTGCGCAGCGCCAGCGCACTAACGCGCGTGTTCGATGCAAGATGGCGATGCGCTGCTGATCCGGGGTCCACGATCTACCAGATGAATGGGTCCCGGATCAGCGACGCACCGCTTCGCGCTGCATCGCGTCCGGGACAGGTAGGTAGCTATTACACCTCACGCAAGCTCGGACGCCTGTCCGTCGGGCAGGTCGAATTCGAAGGTGTTCAGCGTCATCGAGACCATGGTGTAGTAGCCGCACAGGCCGATGACCTCGACGACCCCGCGCAAGGACAGCACGTTGACGGCCTCGTCATAGAGCGCCTTGGGTACGCCATGGCCTTCGTGCAGCGACCTGGCGACGTCGTAGATCATCTGTCCTCTCGGATCGTCGAATGACGGCGTGCGGCGGTCGCGGATGGCCTCGATGACCTTCGGGTCCATGCCGCCGTTGAGTGCGAGGCGCTTGTGGGCGAACCACTCGTAATGCGAGGTCCAGTGTCGCGCGGTGACGAGGATTGCGATCTCGGACAGTTTGGCCGGAAATATCGTATCGAAACGCAGCACTTCGCCGAGCCGCGTCGCATGACGCGCCATTTCCGGACTGTTGAGCCAGGCCATCATCGGCGCCGGCGGCTTGCCGCGCTTGCCGGCGATCGCTTCGTCGTAAGTTTCCTTCTGGTCCGCGTTCATTTCCTCGGGCGAAAGCAGTTTCAGCCGCATCCTGGTTTCCTCTTGTTTTTGCCCGTCATTGCAATGACAAGGGTTACCGGATCGGCGGCGCGTATTGAATGCCGCCGGCGCTCCAGAGCTGGTTGAGCCCGCGCGGAATCTTCAGTTTGGATTCCGAGCCGACATTGCGCTCGTAGACTTCGCCGTAATTGCCGACATGCTTGATAATGCGGACCGCCCAATCCCTGGGCAGACCAAGCTGTTCGCCATAGTTGCCGTCGGTGCCGACCAGCCGCATCACGTCCGGCTTCTTCGACTTGAGCGCTTCGTCGATGTTCTTGGAGTTAACGCCGAGTTCTTCGGCGTTAATCATCGCATACAGCGTCCATTTCACGATCAGCATCCAGTCATCGTCGCGCTCCCGCACCACCGGCGCAAGCGGCTCCTTTGAGATGACGTCGGGGAGGATGACGTGATCGTTGGGCTTGCCGAGATTCAGCCGCAGCGCATAAAGCTCGGACACGTCGGCGGTGAAGGTGTCGCACTGCCCGGAATCATAGGCCTTGATGACATCCTCCAGTCTGCCGAACTTCTTCTCCTCATATTTCATGTTGTTGGCGCGGAAGTAGTCGGCGAGATTGAGCACCGTCGTGGTGCCGTCCTGCACGCAGACCTTGCTGCCATTGAGGTCGAGCGCGGAATCGATGTTGCGCGCGCGCGCCAACATGAAGCCCTGGCCGTCATAGTAGGCGACGCCCGGGAAATAGAGGTCGTAGGAGGTCTCACGCGACATGCTCCAGGTCGAGTTGCGCGAGAGAATGTCGACTTTACGATTTTGCAATTCCCTGAACCGCTCATTGGCGTCGAGCGGAACGAATTTCGCCTTTTTCGGATCGTCGAAGATCGCAGCCGCAACGGCGCGGCAGAAGTCGACATCAAAGCCGGTCCAGTTGCCCTGCTCGTCGGGGATCGAGAAGCCGGGCAGCCCCTTGTTGACCCCGCACAGCACCTCGCCGCGGCGAACCGTCCGTTTCAGCGTGCGCGTATCGTAGAGCTCGTAGCTGACGGCGACTGCCGCAACCGCCACTGCGACCGCCAGCCCAATCAGGAGGCCGCCCCGGAATGTCCGCATGATCTGTCCCTCGCCCCGTGTCGGGAAGTTGCAATGGTTTTTTTGAAAAATGCGCTAGTGCCCACTTTCCGAAGTTCGTGCTCCGTTGCCGCACCTACTTTCCACGAACTTCGGAAAGTGGGCACTAGGGTTACAGTTCAGGCTTCTGCCTCACCACGACCTTGGTGCCGACCGGCACCCGTTCGTAGAGATCTGCGACGTCAGTGTTGACCAGCCGGAAGCAGCCGGACGATACCTTGGTGCCGATCGTATCCGGACGGTTGGTGCCGTGAATGCGATAGACCGTGGTCCCAAGATACATCGCGCGGGCGCCGAGCGGATTGCCCGGTCCGCCGGCCATGAAGCGCGGCAGGTAGGGCTGACGCTCGATCATTTCCGGCGGCGGCACCCAATCCGGCCACTCTGCCTTGCGGGTAATGTTCAACAACCCTTGCCACTGGAAACCGTCCCGGCCGACGCCGATGCCATAACGCAACGCGCGGCCGCCCGGCTGCACCAGATAGAGGTGCCGCTCGGTGGTCGAGATGATGATGGTGCCGGGCGGCTCGGTGGTGCGGTAATACACCATCTGCTTCTGCCACTCCGGATCAAGCTCGTAGGAATTGTCGGCGAGCAGGCCGGGCTGGTCGCCGGGATCGGCCTGCTGCGCAAAGCTGTGCGAGGCCGAAAGCATCAGGCCTGCCGCCGCAATCGCCGTGCAGATCAGGTGACGAAATTTCATCATTCAAGCCTCTCCCGTCGCTCGGTCTTTTCGAGGCCGCCGGTCCGGCGGCGGCTTCCGCCAAGTCCGTTTCCCATCAAATCTCAGGGGCAGCATGATGGCAAGCAACCCGGTATCCGGCGCTTCGGTCCATGCCTTCTACAGGTAACGCGGTAATTCTCAAAAAGCTTTTCAGGGTGGCGCGATCCAGAGCCTTAAAGCCAGCGATACGATGGCGACGGCGCCGACACCACCGAGCCAGAGCGCGGCAAACCATAACAGGCGGTGGGCGAGCGGCCGCGCTTCGGGTTCGGAAGGCATCAATGATAGCCGCTTTCGGGTCTGACCTTGCCGCGAAAGACCCAATAGGCCCATGCCGTATAGCCAAGGATCAATGGCACCAGCACCGCGACGCCGAACAGCATGAAGATCTGGCTCTTCTCGGGTGACGCCGCCTGCCAGATAGTGATGCTTTGCGGCACGATGTAGGGATACATGCTGATGCCGAGCCCCGCATAAGACAGCGCGAACAAGACAAGCGAGAGCAAAAACGGCCGGTAGTCCTGCCTGGCGGCGAGGCTGCGGAACAACATCACGGTCGCTGCGGCGACCGCGATCGGCACCGGCGCCGTCAGGATCAGATTGGGCCAGGTAAACCAGCGCTGGGCATATTGGACATGGAGAAATGGCGTCGCGATGCTGACCGCGCCGATCGCCCCCAGCATGGCGAACAGCAAAAGCCAGCTCAGGCGGTAGGCGCGGTCGCGAAGGCTACCTTCCGTCTTCATCACGAGCCACGTGGCGCCCAGCAGCGCATAGCCTGCAATCAGGGAAACGCCGGTCAGAACGCTGAACGGCGTCAGCCAATCCCACCAGCCGCCGGCATAGTGCCTGCCTTCAACATGGATGCCTTGCAGGATGGCGCCGAGCGCTATTCCCTGCGCCAGTGCCGCTAGCCCCGATCCGCCGGCGAAAGCGAGGTCCCAGCGATTTCGCCCGCGTTGCGTCGTGCGCCAGCGAAACTCGAAGGCCACGCCGCGAAAGATCAGGCCGATCAGCATCGCGATCATTGGCGCATAGAGCGCAGGCATCAGCACGGCATAGGCTAATGGGAAGGCGGCCATCATGCCGCCGCCGCCCAGCACCAGCCAGGTTTCGTTGCCGTCCCACACCGGCGCGACGCTGTTCATGATGACGTCGCGGTCCGATTTGTCCGGAAACAGCGGAAACAATATTCCAAGCCCGAGATCGAAACCGTCCATCACCACATAGACGAAAACCGCAAAGGCGATGATGAACGCCCAGATCGTTGCGAGGTCGAAGGACACAATCATTCGGCCCCTCCTTTGGCGAGGGCTACGGCGGCGGGAGTGATGCCCGCGGCGCGCGCCGGTATGTCGCCCTGCGGCCCTTGCTCGCCGTGATGCGGCGGCTGTGCCATCAGGCGCAGAATGTAGATCACGCCGGTGGCAAACACCGTGAAATAGACCAGCACAAAAGCTATCAGCGAGGAAGTGACCGCCGGCGCAGCCAGCGGCGAGGCCGCCTCAGCCGTTCGCAACAGCCCGTAGACGGTGAATGGTTGGCGCCCGGTCTCGGTGGTGATCCAGCCCGCGAGCACTGCCACGAATCCCGCCGGTCCCATGGCGATCGCGAAGATATGGAGCAGGCGGGATTGATAAAGCGTGCCGCGCCAGCGTTCCCACAGGCTGAACAGACCGAGCCCGAGCATCAGAAATCCCAGCCCGACCATGATCCGGAACGACCAGAAGGTGATCGGGACCGGCGGCCAGTCCTGCCGTGGCACGGTATCGAGGCCTTTGAGCGGCGCATCCAGCGCATGCTTGAGGATCAGCGAGCCCAGCTTGGGAACTTCGATCGCGTAGCGAACCTTGCCAGTTTCCTGATCGGGCAGGCCGAACAGAATGAGCGGCGCGCCGTCCGCGTGGCTTTGGTAGTGGCCTTCGATCGCCATGATCTTGGCGGGTTGGTGGACAAGCGTATTGAGACCGTGCTGGTCGCCCGCGAAAATCTGGATCGGCGCTACCAGCGTCGCCATCCACATCGCCATCGAAAACATCACGCGGGCGCCGGCCTGGTGGGCGTCGCGCCACAGATGAAAGGCGCCGACGGCGCCGACCACCAGCGCCGTCGTGAGATAGGCCGCTAGCACCATATGGACGAGGCGGTAGGGGAATGACGGATTGAAGATGAGCTTCAACCAATCGGCCGGAACGAACTGTCCGTCGGCGTTGACGGTATAACCCGTGGGGGTCTGCATCCAGGAATTGGCGGAGAGAATCCAGAACGCGGAGATCAAGGTGCCGATCGCAACCATGAGGGTCGCGATGAAATGCAGGCGGTGACCGACCCGCTTCAAGCCGAACAGCATCACACCGAGGAAGCCCGCTTCCAGGAAAAATGCGGTGAGCACCTCATAGGCCATCAGCGGGCCGATGACGGGACCCGTCTTGTCGGAAAAAACCGACCAGTTGGTGCCGAACTGGTAGGACATCACGATGCCGGATACCACGCCCATGCCGAAGGCGACGGCAAAGATCTTCAGCCAGTGATTGAACAGGTTGAGGAAGACCTCACGACCACTCCACAGCCATAGCGCTTCCAGGACGGCGAGGTAGCTGGCCAGTCCGATCGAGAAGGCGGGGAACACGATGTGAAACGACATCGTAAACGCGAACTGCGCCCGGGCCAAAGCCACGGCATCCCAGCTTTCGAACATGACAGGCATCCGTCGTCACTGTTGTGACGTGAGTTCTATCATGCCGAATGTTGCGGTGGTACCGTCCGGTCTGCGCGTGGCGCAATTCAGATCCGGCTTAGGCGGCCAGAACTCTCGACACCGGCAGTCTTGAGCAGATCGGCGAGCTGCTTGCGGGCATAAAACATCCGGGTCTTCACCGTGCTCTGGGGAATGCCGATGATGTTGCCCACTTCCTCGACCGATTTCTCATGGTAGTAGACGAGATTGATGATCTCGCGGTGCGCAGGCGACAATTTTGCCACACAGGCGCGCAGGATGACGTTGGTGTTGCTGCGGTCGAGACAGGCTTCCGGCGTCTCGGCGTCGTCGGCAATCTCGAGCATCTCCTCCTGATCGATGTCCTCGTGCCGGCGCTGACGCAAGGCGGTCAGGGCCTTGAAGCGCGCGATGGACAACAGCCAGGTGGAGACCTGGGAACGTCCCTGGAATTGGCTTGCGGTGCGCCAGACGTCGAGGAAAACCTGGCTGGTCATGTCCTCGGCCGTGGTGGCGTCCCGCACCATGCGCAGGATGAAGCGATAGACCCGCACATTGTGACGAGAATAGAGGATGTGCATCGCAGTCCGGCCGCCCTCGGCAATGCTTTCAAGCAGCGCTTCATCCGACGTAGCCTGGGCGGCGATGATGCCCTGACGAGCCGCTGCGTTGATGGCTACGACGTTCTGCATGACGATCTCCCGGTGCCGTGCTGGCGGCGCTTCGTTGGTTCATTGATAGCCAGCGAAGGTTTCGGGACGTCTGCTTGAAAAGCGGAAAACGGTTTCGTGCGCGGGAGAATTGTTTCGTCGCTGCGGCGGCGACGAAACAATTGGGATAAAAAGCCAGCAATTTGAAGCAGATAAATCTCAGGTTGTCATCAAGGCCCAGGAATGAGGGGCCCCCGCGGAACAAAACCCCGCAAGAGGACGGCTGCGCCGGCGGCCCGGTGATTCAGGCAGGCTTCAGCGACAGCTCGAATTGGCCGACAGGATATCGCGCATGATCTGGTTCTGGATCGCCGGCGCGGTCGTCAGCGAGACGTGCCCGTAGCTGGTTTTTCCCATGTCGACGTTCTGCAGCATGCCGTGGAAATGCCCGCCGCGTTCCACCGCCGTTCCCACCCCGCTGGAGAGATAGAAATTCTTCAGCAGGCGGACATTGTCGGGAACGACGGTTTTGACGACGGGGTCAATCGTGACGATCAGGGCAACATGAAGCCCCGCGCGTTGCAGTTGCTCGGCCATGCTCACGGCCGCGCTGCCGCCGAGCGAGTGACCGACCAGCACGATGGAGCCAATCCGGCCGCTCTTGCATCCTTCAATGGCTTCGCTGGCGAGCGAATCCGAAAACGCATGGTTGGCGATCGTTACATCGATATTCCGCCGCTGAAGATCTTCGTTGAGTTGATCGAGCCCGGGCGACAGGACGTTGGTCAAACCGCGCAGCAGGTAGACCTTCTTGTGCATGCCGGGAGTGGCTGCGGCGGAAGCCGCCGACCAGCAGCCGGCCGCCAAGATGGCGATCGCCGTGCATTTGATCGCAAATCGGGAAATCGCGCGGAGAAAGCAGAGCATGAGATCAGCATTCCCTGAGGTAGACGAGGTGAGCCGCGATGATTGGCCAAAGGCGCGATGGCTCAAGGGGCAGATCGCCATCGCGCTTACGCCTTGTCGCCGGCGGGTGAGAACAGGTATCCGCCGCCGCGAATGGTCCTGATGACGGCCGGCTTGGTGGGATCGATCTCGATCTTTCGGCGTATTCGCATGATGCGAAGGTCGACCGCGCGATCGAAGGCTTCGGCATCGCGGGCATTGGCGAGTTCCAGAAGCCGTTCGCGCGACAGCACCCGCTTCGGATTTGCCGCAAACACCTTGAGCAGCCCGAATTCGGAGGCCGTCAGCGGATGCTCGTTGCCCTCGTCGTCGCGCAGCGCCTGCGCCTGAAGGTCGAGCCATTTGGTGCCGAACCGCACCAGCTGATCCTTGGCCGCCTTGGCACCGCTCGCGTCGGTCGCGGCCGGCGTGCTCCGCCGCAAGACCGAGCGGATCCGCGCCATCAACTCGCGCAATTCGCAGGGCTTCGCAACATAGTCGTCGGCACCAAGTTCCAGCCCGACCACACGATCGATCGGGCTTGCGGTGGCCGTCAGCATGATGACCGGTACGTTGGTGCGGCTTTTCAGGTCACGAATGATGGAAAGTCCGTCTTCTTCCGGCATATTCAGGTCGAGCACGACGAGATCGGGCACGCTGTTTTCGATGGCGCCGCGCAGGCTTTTGCCGCCGTCGCAAAGCGTTACGGTGAATCCGTGCATTTTGAGATAGTCGCCGACCATCTCGCGGGCCGGCGCCTCGTCGTCGACAATGATGATGTGCTGGCTTTGGCTCATGGGATCACGCGTTCTGTCGCCGGCAATGTGACGGTGAATGTCGAGCCCTGTCCAGGCCCGGCGCTGTTGGCCGTGACCTCGCCGCCATGCATATCGATGATACGTTTGACGATCGACAATCCCAGTCCGGTCGAGCTTTCCCCGGCGGTGGGCTTGGCCGAAAGCCGCTGGAAGCGCCCGAACAGCCGGCCGATATCCTCGGGCGACAGGCCGGCGCCCTCGTCGGCGACGCGGATGACGGTCTTGTTCGTTTCGTTGCTCACCACCAGTGAAATCCTGCCGCCGATCGGGCTGTATTTGACGGCGTTGCTGATGAGATTGTCGATGGCCTCGCGGATCCGGTCGGCGTCGCACATCGTCACAAGGTTAGGCGCCGCTGAAACCGTAATCGATTGCTGCTTGTTCACGGCCAACGGCTGATTGGCATCGGCCACTTCGCCGACCAGGGCGGCGATATCGACCGGCTCGCGGCGGATGGTGATGTCAAAGGCATCCGCCATCGCGTCGGAGATCAGGTGATCGACCATCGACGTGAGGCGTTTGGTGGCGTCGCGAATATGGTCGACCTGGGCGTTGACGTCGTCGCGGGAGGCGCCGGCGGCAATCAGCTCGGTCAGCATCTCGGTGCGGCCGAGAATGACGCTGAGCGGATTCTTCAGGTCGTGGGCAACGGTGCCGAGAATTTCGTTCTTGAAGCCGTTGGCGCGCTGCAGCCGCAGCCATTGCGCGGACAGCCTGCGATTGGCCTGCATCAGCGCGCGGGTCCGTTGCGCGACGCGGTCCTCGAGCTGGGTGTTGGCCTCGTGGAGCTGCCGGTAGAGAATGACGTTGTCGAACGCGATCGAAAGCCGGCTGCCGAAAATCTCGACCAGCGAGCGGTCGGTCTCCGACAGTTGCCGCTCGGCCTGCAGCAGCACCACGACCTCCCGCCCGCTGCCGGTGCGAATGTAGAGAACGGTGCGGTGATCGGCAAACTCGTGCTTGCGCCGCCGGAAGGCAGCCTCGACCATCGCCCGCAAATCGGGGTCGAGCGACTTGGCGCCCGCCGTCCCGATATAGCGGCTGTAACAGCCCGAACCGGCCAGCACCGAAAAATCATCGCTGACCGCGCCGCCGTCACGCAGCACCAGAATGCCGGCACAATCGACGTTGAGCAGCGAGGCGATCTGCGTCAGCACGCCTTCGGCGAGGCGTTGCATCGACTTGAAGTCGTAGAGTGTCGAGGCGGCGTCGATGATGATTTCCAGCCCGCGCCTGGTCTGAACCATGCGCTCGAGCTGCTGATAACTGCGCAGCGCCGCGGTCAGCGAGGTAAACAGCTTGTCGGCCGTCAGCTCCGTCTTCGCCTTGTAATCGTTGATGTCGTACTGAACGATGACGCGGCGCTCCGGCGCCTGCCCCGGCTGCCCGGTGCGAAGGATAATGCGCACCGTCTCGTTGCGCAGTTCATTGCGGATATATTCGACGAGATCGAGACCGGCTGCGTCGGTCTCCATGATGACGTCGAGCAGCACCGCGGCGATGTCCGGATGCGCGCGCATCAGCGCCCGCCCCTCGGTGGCCGAATAGGCCGACAGGATTTCGAGCCCCTGTCCATTGAGGCTGTAGTCGCTCAGCGCAAAGCGTGTGCCCTCGTGGACAGCCTGATCGTCGTCGATGACCGCGATCTTCCATTTGCGCGCGCCGGAGGCTTCCGGGGCGGCGCCGGAATCGTCGATCAGGTGGAGGACATCGTCCTGTTCGGCCATGAAGAAGTCCTGTCGCGATCCTGGTGTTCGGTCGGCTGACCGCCCATGGCGGCCTTGTTAGCAGTCTTGGGCATGATAATGCGAAATGTGGTGCCTTGTCCCAGCCTTGAATCCAGCATCATCCGGCCCCCCAGCTGCTGGGTTACGAGATTGTAAACGATGTGCAGGCCAAGTCCCGTGCCGCCCTCGTTGCGGCGGGTGGTGAAAAAGGGGTCAAAGGCCTGCCGTTGTACGTCGGGGGTCATGCCGGCGCCGTTGTCGGCAAAGGTGATCTCGATGTCGTCGCTGCCGCGCGGTTTGGCCGAAATCGTGATGGCGCCGGAGCGCCCGCCGGCAAAGGCATGGTTGGCGGCGTTGAGGAACAGGTTGGTCAGGATCTGGCCGTAGGCGCCGGGATAGCCGTCGATGACGAGGTTTTCCGGCACCTCGACCGACAGCGCGATGGACGCTTTCTTCAGGGCGGGCCGCAGGCTGGCAATGATCTGGTCGGTCGCCTCGTTCAAATTGAATGTCCGCCGCTCGGCATGCGATCGGTCCACCGCGACCTGCTTGAAGGACTGAATGAGCTCGCCCGCGCGATGCAGGTTTCCGACCAGTTGCTGGGCGGCGTCGCGGCAGGTCTTGACGAATTCATCGAGCTGCGATCGCCGCAGCCCGTTGCCGGTCTTGAGTTCGTCCTCGAACCCCTCGGTGCGCCGCGCAAGACTGGATGCCACGGTCAGACTGATCCCGATCGGATTGTTCACCTCATGGGCGACGCCAGCGACCAGGCCGCCAAGCGCCGCCAGGCGTTCGGCATCGATCAAGTTTCGCTGGGCGGTGTTCAATTCGTGCAGCGCGTTCTCCGCCTTCTCCTTGGAAGTGCGCAACTCGTCTTCGGTCTTTCGCTTGGCGATGGCGTTTTCGCGGAACACTTCCACTGCACGCGCCATTTCGCCGACCTCGTCCTTGGCGGCGGTGCCCTGAACCCTGCGGTCATAATCGCCTGACGTGATCGCATGCATCGCCGCCATGATCTGCTGCAAGGGCAGCCGGATCGACAGCGCGATCAGGACACCGGCGGTGATGATGATGCCGAGAAAGATCACCGCGATCGACAGCACCTTGCGGGAAATGTCGGCCAGCGTCTGGTCGAATGTTTCCTGCGCTCGCTGCTCGCGCTGGCGCATTTTGACGGAGAGCTCGTCGATCACGCCCGATGCCTCGGCCTGGCTGGCATCGATCGCGTCGCGCAGCAATTCGGTGCGGCTGGTCAGCTGCGCCGACAGTTTCGCAAGGCCCTCGCCGAGGGCCTTGGTCCGCGCGTTCAAACGCTGCAGCGCCATCCGCTGCAGATCGTTGTCGGCGAGGTCGCTCATGATGGGAATGGTCTGCCGGATGGTCTCGGTATTGCGGCTGGCTTCCTCGGCCGAAGCGGTTGCCAGCGAAAGATAGTAGGCATTGGCGGCGACCAGCATCGCCGTGAAGGCCTCGCGGGATTTTCCAAGCGACGGCCAGATCAGCGCATCGCGGTGACCGGTCGCGCCCTCGATGATCGAATAAAGCCCGGCCATGTCGCGGGCAGGGGTGAGGATCTCTTCCTCATAGGTCTTCGTGATCGTCGCTTGCACCGCGCTCAATTGGCTGAAGCCGTTGAGGAAGCGTTCGGTGACGTGCTCAAGCCGCTCGACCGAACCAGAAAGCATCGGGTCGGTCGAGGCCCGCGTCGTCAGGGTGCCGAGGACGGCCTGGCGCAATTGCGAAATCTCGGCGAACAGTTCGGGGCTTGGCTGATTGATGTAGCGATGGATCAGGTTTTGCAGATGCCCGGTTTCGCTCTCGAGCCGCGCCAGGATCGTGTCGGATTCCCGCACCTGCCGCACGTCGTCCCAGGCCGAGCCGAGCACCTGGACGCCGTTCCATATCAGTGCGACCAGCACCACCACGACCGCCGAGTTCAGCGCCGCGATCGAGAGGATGCGCCAGCGGATCGGCACCGCGCGGACCAGCGCGACCAGCCGCAAATGGCCGCGCGCCGCAGGCGTCGCCGCCAATTCCGTGGTGTCGTGCTGGTGGGTTTCCTCGACCAATTCAGTTGACCTTGCGAATTCGCTCGATCAGCGCCGCCGGCACGAAAGTCCCGATCAAAGCTACATTGGTGCGATTGAGATCGATGGCGCCGGCGCGGGTTTGCTCGATGGTTTCCTTTTCCTCGCCAAGCTGGCGCGAGTGAAACACGCGAATTTGCAGCCGGCCTTCGGTCTTCTCCTCGATCAGCCGGCCCATGAAGCGGAGCGCCTGGACCGTCGGATAATTCTCGGCCTGGGTGTCGGCGGCGCGAAATTCCCGTGCCCGCGCGTTCGTCGTGACGGCGGTCAGAAGCAGCGCAGCGACGACGGTTGCGGTCCGCGAAAGGCCGGCGCGGATGTACACGGGCAACTTTTCCCCCTTGCAATAAGGTCGATGACGGGAAAAAAGGTTCAACGCAATCTCATGGCGGGTTCTTGAAGCACAAATTCGCCCAAACCGCCGTCGCTCGCGCCTTCTGTGGCTGGCCTTTGCCGTCGAAGGCCGCCGCGGCCGACAATGAAGGCCATGAACGGGGCTGAAGTCCCGCCCATTTATTCAGCAACTTTATCCCGATGTATGCAATGGGTTTTTGCGGCCGGATCGCCGCGGTGATCGCGATCGTCCCACTATCCACAAGCTGAATCAGGGATTTAGCGGCCGGTTAAGGATCCGTTAAGCCTTGACGACCCTTGGCACGAACCTTGCGAAGCTTGCTCCAAAACTACCCTCGTCTGTTGGAGCATCCGATGAAACGCCGCGATTTCCTCAAATCCGTATCGGGCATCGCCGTCGGCGCTGCGGTGCAGGCGCCCGCGATCTGGTCGCCGGCCAGGGCCGACGCGCGCTCGGAGACATTGCTGGTGGTTACCGAAGGCGGCCCCAACAATCTCGACATTCATGGCGTCGGCACCAACCGTCCGGGCTATGAGACGTCCTGGAATTGCTACGACCGCCTCATCAGCCACGAAACGAAAACGCTGCCCGATGGCTCGCTGTCTTACGACCGCGACAAGTTCAAGCCGGAACTGGCCGAAGACATGAACGTCGGTGACATGTCGGTGACGTTCAAATTGAAGAAGAACGCGAAATTCCACGACGGCACGCCGGTCACGGCGAAGGATGTCAAATGGTCGCTCGATCGGGCGGTCACGGTCGGCGGCTTCCCCACGGTGCAGATGAAGGCCGGCTCGCTCTCCGAAAAGGAGCAGTTTGTCGTGATCGACGACAGCACCGTTCGCGTCGATTTTGCAAAGAAGGACCGTCTGACGGTCCCCGACCTCGCGGTAATCGTGCCGGGCGTCTACAATTCCGAACTCTTGAAAAAGAAGGCTACGGAAAAAGATCCGTGGGCGATGGACTATACCAAGAGCAACACCGCCGGCAGCGGCGCCTACAAGGTGACGAGCTGGAAGCCGGGTGTCGAAGTCGTTTACGAGCGCAACGACGACTGGGTCGGCGGCAAGCTACCCCAGATCAAGAAGGTGATCTGGCGCACCGTTCCCTCGCAGGGCAATCGCCGCGCCTTGATGGAACGCGGCGATGCCGACATCTCCTTCGACCTGTCCAGCAAGGACACTTCAGAGATGAAGAAGGACGGCAAGCTCGTCATCGTCTCGCATCCGATCGGCAACGGCATGTATTCGGTCGACATGAACGTGAAAAACCCGCCGTTCGACAACCCGAAGCTTCGTCAGGCGGTGGCCTACGCGTTGCCCTACCAGAAAATCATGGATGCGGCGATGTTCGGCCTTGCCAATCCGTTGTTCGGCGGCCCCTCCAACAAGGTCACTGATATCGCCTGGCCGGCGAGGACCGGTTACGCCAACGACATGGCGAAAGCCAAGGCGCTGATGGCCGAGAGCGGCGCGTCGGACATCGACACCACAATCTCCTACGATCTTGGCGCCGGCGACATTTGCGAGCCGATCGCGGTGCTGGTGCAGGAGAGCCTTGGCCAGATCGGCATCAAGACTTCGATCAACAAGATACCGGGCGCCAATTGGCGCAGCGAGATGGCCAAGAAAACCATGCCGCTGATGATCAACTTCTTCTCCGGCTGGCTCGATTATCCCGAGTATTTCTTCTTCTGGGCCTATTCCGGCCAGAACGCCATCTTCAATACATCAAGCTATGTGAACCCCGATATGGACGTGCTGATCGACGGCGCACGCGCCGCGGCTGCGATCGGCGACAAGGACAAATACGCCCGGGACGTCGAGGGCTTCATAGCCAAGGCCTATGACGAGGCGCCGCGGATTCCGTTGTTTCAGCCGTTCCTCCACGTCGCCACGCAGAAGAATATTTCCGGCTACGTCTACTGGTTTCATCGCCAGCTTGACTACCGCTCGATCGTGAAAGCGTGAGGGCAGTAGCGGCGTCGAGATGAGCCACGATATGGCGCAAAGCCGCAATCCGGACAGTTCTGGAGTTCGAACACCATGGTGATCGTCAAGCGGCTCGCAACAGTCCTGCCGACCCTGATCGGCGTGGTGATCGTCACTTTTCTGCTGACGCGGGTGCTGCCGGGCGATCCTGCGGTCTATTTCGCAGGGCCCGCGGCAACCCCGCAATCGATTGCCGAAATCCGCAAAACCCTCGGGCTCGACCGGCCGCTGCCCGATCAGTTCGCCCGCTACGTCAATGATCTCGCCCACGGCAATTTCGGCAATTCGCTGTCGACCGGCCGCCCGGTTGCCGCCGAAATATCGAGCCGCCTGCCAGCGTCGGCCGAGCTCACTTTGTCAGGACTGTTTCTGGCGATCGCGATTGCCGTGCCGCTTGGCATCTTTGCGGCGGTCAAGCAGGGCTCCCTGGTCGATCATCTATGCCGGGTGATAGCCACCGCCGGCGTCTCGCTTCCGGTGTTCTTTACCGGGCTTTTGCTGGTCTATGTGTTCTACTTCAGGCTCGGCTGGTCGCCTGCGCCGCTCGGCCGGCTCGATGCCTTTGCCACAAGCCCGCCCGACATCACCGGCTTCTATCTGATCGACAGTCTGGTATCGGGCAATTTCGAGACTTTCCGCGCCGCATTCAGCCAGCTGATCCTGCCGGCGGTGACGCTTGCGGTCTTTTCGCTCGCGCCGATCACGCGAATGACCCGCGCGTCGATGCTGGCGGTGCTGGCGTCGGAATTCATCCGAACCGCGCGCGCCAGCGGCCTCAACGGCCGCACGGTGATCCTGACCTATGCGTTTCGTAACGCGATGCTGCCGGTCGTGACCACGCTCGGCATGGTGTTCTCGTTTCTGCTCGGCGCCAATGTGCTGGTTGAGAAAGTATTCGCCTGGCCCGGCATCGGCTCCTACGCGGTGGAGGCGCTGCTGCAGTCGGACTTCGCGCCGGTGCAAGGCTTCGTGCTGACCATGGCGGTGCTCTACGTCGCGCTCAACCTCCTCATCGACATGCTCTACGGCGTGATCGATCCGCGCGTGAGGGTCGAGGCATGAGCCAAGCCGGTCTCGCCGCGGCGCCGCCCGCAAGCATTCAGACCAAGCCCCCGACGAATTCGATTCTACGCCATGCCGTTTACGTCGTGGCGGATAATCCGGTAACTGGCCTGTCATTCGGCCTGTTCGTCCTGATCGCGCTCTGCGCCGTGTTCGGCCCCTATTTCGTCCCCTACGATCCGCTCGCGAGCGATACCTCCGCGACCTTGCAGTCGCCGTCGCTGCACCATTGGTTCGGCACTGATTTGCTCGGGCGCGACATTTTCAGCCGCGTGGTGGCCGCAACCCGGCTCGATTTCACGATCGCGATTGCTTCCGTCGCGCTGGTGCTCGTCATCGGCGGGCTCGCCGGAATTGCCGCCGGTTTCTTTGGCGGATGGACCGACCGTATCGTCGGACGCATTTCCGATACCATCATGGCGTTCCCGCTGTTCGTGCTGGCGATGGGCATTGTCGCAGCACTCGGCAACAGCGTGACCAATATCGTGATCGCCACCGCGATCATCAATTTCCCGCTTTACGTCCGTGTCGCCCGCGCCGAAGCCAATGTCCGGCGCGAGGCCGGGTTCGTGCAGGCCGCGCGGCTTTCCGGCAACGCCGACATGCGTATCCTGCTGACGCAGATATTGCCGAACATCATGCCGATCATGATGGTGCAGATTTCGCTGACCATGGGCTACGCCATCCTCAACGCCGCCGGCCTGTCGTTCATCGGGCTCGGCGTCAAGCCGCCGACGCCGGAATGGGGGATCATGGTGGCAGAGGGCGCGACCAGCATCATTTCCGGCGAGTGGTGGATTGCCTTCTTTCCCGGCGGGGCGCTGATGGTTGCGGTGTTCTGCTTCAACCTGCTCGGCGACGGCTTGCGCGATCTTGTCGACCCGCAGCGCAGGACCTGACTGATGACCGCGCTGCCACTGCTCGACGTCAGCGACCTTACGGTGGAATTTTCCACCCGCCGCGGCATCGTCAAGGCGGTGCAGCACGTCAATATCACGGTGGCCAAGGGCGAGACCCTCGGCATCGTGGGCGAGTCAGGTTCCGGCAAATCGGTGACGTCCTATGCGGTGATGCGGATTCTCGACCGCGCCGGCAAGATATCCGAAGGCTCGGTTCTGTTTTCCGGCGTCGACGTCAAGGCGGCGACCGAGGATCAGATGCGCGACCTGCGCGGACGCGAAATGTCGATGATCTTCCAGAGCCCGCGGCTTGCGCTCAACCCGATCCGCAAGATCGGTCGTCAAATCGAGGATGTGCTGCTGCAGCATGTCCAGGTCGATCGTTCGCAGGTCACCGATCGGGCGATCGCCGCGCTCGAGCAGGTCAAGATCGCGCGCCCCCGCGAGCGTTATCATGCCTATCCGTTCGAACTGTCGGGCGGCATGTGCCAGCGGGTGGTGATTGCGTTGGCGCTCGCCTGCGGGCCGCGGCTTCTGATCGCCGACGAGCCCACCACCGGTCTCGACGTCACGACCCAGAAGGCGGTGATGGATCTCGTCGTCGAATTGACCAGGCAGCGCAACATGTCGACGCTCCTGATCACGCATGACCTCGGACTCGCGGCGGCCTATTGCGATCGCGTCGTGGTGATGGAGAAGGGGCGCGTCGTCGAAACCGCGCCCTCGGCCAGCATTTTCGTCAAGCCGGAACATCCCTATACGCGCAAACTGATGCGCGCGACACCGCGGCTCGGCGTTTCCTTGCGCGATCTGTTGCCGGAGGAAGAAGTTTCAACCTCTCCCCGCTCATCGACCGTCATGGCCGGGCTTGACCCGGCCATCCATCACGTTTCGGAAGAACTCTTCTACAGAAGAGATGGATGCCCGGGTCAAGCCCGGGGGTGACGGCTCAACAAGCGGCAACTCAAAACCACTCCTGCTGGTTGAAAAGCTGGTGAAGGAATATCCGCGTCAGGGCGCCCCGACGATGCTCGCCAAATTATTCGCGCGCAAGCCGCCGGTCGAGCCCGAAATCTTTCGCGCGGTCGACGGCATCAGCTTTACGGTAGGTCACGGCGAGAGTCTCGGTCTGGTCGGCGAATCCGGCTGCGGCAAGTCCACTACATCCATGATGGTGATGCGGCTGCTGGACCAGACGTCGGGCCGCATCATGTTCAATGGCGAAGAGATCGGTGGCATCCTGCCCAATGCGTTTGCGCGGTTGCCGCTGCGCAAGAGCATCCAGATGGTGTTCCAAGATCCGACCGACAGCCTCAACCCTCGCTTTACCGCGGTGCGCGCAATCGCCGATCCGATCCTGCGGCTTGGCGGCATCAAGGGGCGCGAGGCGATACGTGCTCGCTGCGAGGAACTGGCCGGTCTGGTCGGTCTGCCGCTCAACCTGCTCGATCGTTTTCCGCATCAATTGTCCGGCGGGCAGAAAGCCCGCGTCGGCATAGCGCGCGCGATTGCGCTCAATCCGAAGCTTGTGATCCTTGACGAGCCGACCGCGGCGCTCGATGTTTCGGTGCAGGCGGTGGTCCTGAATCTGCTGCAGGACCTCAAGCAGTCGCTTGGCATGAGCTATCTGTTCGTCTCGCATGACCTGAACGTGGTGCGGCTATTGTGCGATCGTGTGATCGTGATGCGGACGGGACGAATCGTCGAGCAGGGCACCTCGGCTCAGGTCTTGGGCGATCCGCAGAATGCCTATACAAAGGAGCTGCTGACGGCGATTCCCCATCCGCCGTTGCCCGTTAGCTAGTGGAAGATTGCGACAACAATGGCTGAAAATTACCTGGACGACTATATCGACGCCGCCTCGAAGGTGCTGAGACTTCCGGTCAAGGATGCCTGGAAGCCCGCGGTACGGGCCAATCTCGAAGTGTCCATGAGGTTGGCGCGGCAGGTGGATGAATTTGCCCTCCCTGACGAAGTTGAGCCGGCCAGTGTCTTCACAGCCTGATATCACCATGGGTGCCGGAGATCAGATGTCGGCTTCGGACATCGCGCGGGCCGTCAAGGATAAAAAATTCTCGGCCCTGAGCGCGACCGAAGCCGCATTGGCGCGGATCGCCAAACACGATTCGGTGCTCAATTCCTTCACCGACGTCACGGCGGAACGCGCCCGCGCCAAGGCGCGCGCAGTTGATGCCGCGATCGCGGCCGGGAAGAACCCCGGGCCGCTTGCGGGCGTTCCCTTTGCCGTGAAGAATCTCTTTGATGTCCAGGGTCTGCCGACCCGCGCCGGATCGAAGATCAACCGAGATCTTCCCGCAGCCTCGTGCGATGCCACGCTGATCGAGCGGCTGGAAGCCGCCGGCGCCGTGCTGGTGGGCGCGCTCAATATGGGCGAATACGCCTACGACTTCACCGGCGAAAACATTCACGATGGACCGTCTCGCAATCCGCATGACGTGAGCCGCATGACCGGCGGCTCGTCGGGCGGCTCCGGCAGTGCGGTCGGCGGCGCGCTCGTTCCGCTGGCACTCGGCTCGGACACCAACGGCTCGATCCGCGTGCCGTCGTCGTTTTGCGGAATCTTCGGATTAAAACCGACCTACGGCCGGCTCTCCCGTGGGCGTTCGTTTCCGTTCGTCTTCAGTTTCGACCACGTCGGCCCGCTCGCGCGCTCGGTCGGCGATCTCGCGCTCGCCTACGACGCGATGCAGGGACCGGATGCGGTCGATGCCGCCTGCACGACGCGGCCGGTCGAGCCGGTCTCCTTGTTGCTGGGCCAAGGCGTCGGCGATCTGCGCATCGCGCTCGCCGGCGGCTATTTCCAGAAGAATGTCTTTCCGGAAGCGGTCGAGGCGGTTGGCCGTGTCGCCAAGGCGCTCGGCGTGAACCGCACGGTCGAAATTCCGGAAGCCGCCCGTGCCCGCGCCGCCGCCTATGTCATCTCGACCTGCGAGGGCGCCTCGCTCCATCTCGATCGCCTGCGCACGCGGCCGGAGGATTTCGATCCCGCGGTGCGCGACCGCCTGATCGCGGGCGCGATGATTCCGGCACCAATGGTCGATCGCGCGCAGAAATTTCGCCGCTGGTATCGCGCGCGGGTAGCCGAGCTGTTCAAATCGGTTGACGTCATCCTGGCGCCGGCGACGCCATGCATCGCGCCAAAACTGGGACAGGTGAACTTCATGCTCGACGGTGTCGAATTGCCGGTGCGCGCCAACATCGGCATCCACACCCAGCCGATCTCGTTCATCGGGCTTCCGGTGGTCGCGGTGCCGGTGCCGCTTGAGCCGATGCCGATCGGCGTGCAGATCATCGCCGCGCCCTGGCGCGAGGATATCGCGCTGCGGGTCGCGTCCGCGCTGGAGCGAGAAGGCGTCGTGTCCGCGCCGTCGCCAAGGGGTGTTTGAGATGCAGATCGACCTTCCCGAGGTGCTCGCTGAAGTGACCGCGCAATTTGCGCGTTACGAGAAAGCGCTGGTGACCAACGACATTGCGGTGCTGGACGAGCTGTTTCGCGATGATCCGCGTACGATTCGCTACGGCGGCGGCGAAAATCTCTACGGCTATGCGGCGATCATGGCCTTTCGTGCCGGCCGTCCGGCGGCAGGCCTGATGCGGCGGATCGATCGCACCGTGATCACGACCTACGGCCGCGACATGGCGGTGGCCTCGACATTGTTCTATCGCGACTCCGCGCCAGGCAAGGTCGGGCGGCAGATGCAGACCTGGGTGCGGTTCCCGCAAGGTTGGAAAATCGTCGCCGCCCATGTCAGTGCGATCGATGAACCCAAGGATCAGCCTGGGGATGAAAAGGCATGAGCCTTGATGATCTGCCGGATCTCGCATCGCCACGCTCGGTTCAAGCAAAGGCGCTGGTTCGCCCCATCGGTCGCGCCACGTCCGCTCCTGACCGGCTGACGCGCGCCGAGGAATTGCGCCTGCAACTGGCTGACGAGATCGTGCGCGGCCGGCTTGCGCCGGGAGCAGCACTCGACGAGACCGACATCGCGCGCCGCTTCAACGTATCGCGCACGCCGGTGCGCGAAGCGTTGCGCCAGCTTGCGGCCTCAGGGCTGGTGGAAGCCCGCGCCCATCGCGGCGCAGTCGTGGCGCAGCCCTCGATCGAGCGTTTGGGCGGGATGTTCGAGGCGATGGCGGAGCTCGAAGCCCTGTGTTCGAGCCTTGCCGCGGAGCGAATGACGCCGGCCGAGCGACAGCGGCTGGAGGCGATTCACGAGGAGTTGCGCACGCTGAGCCACGCCGGCGATCCCGACCGCTTTCACAAGGTCAATGAGCGGTTTCATGGCGCGATCTACGCCGGCTCGCAGAACGGCTATATCGCCGAGATCACGCTGGCGACACGGGCGCGGGTGCAGCCGTTCCGCCGCGCCCAGTTCCGCAATCTCGGACGGCTCGCCAAGTCGCACGCGGAGCATGATCGCGTGGTGGTGGCTATCCTGCGCGGCGATCGCAACGGCGCCGCGGTTGCGATGCGCGCCCATATCGAACGGGTGCACGGCGAATACGCGCGCTATGCCGTGTCGGTGTGAGAGCCCCGCATAGAATTGCGGCTAAATAATATAAGTCAGCTCTGTTAAATGAACGCGTCATGGCCGGGCCCGTCCCGGCCATCCACGTCTTGCTTGCGGGTGGTAAAGACGTGGATGCCCGGCACAATGGGCCTGTGCTCGGGCCGGCGAAGCCGGACCCGAGTGCCGGGCATGACAAGGCCAATTTGGACTACTGCGCCTTCGTCACAAAAGCGCGCCAGCCGCCGAAGGCGGAAATGTCCTTTGCGCTTCCGACGTCGGCGGCTTCCACGATAAAGCCCTTCACGCCGCGCCCGTCCTTCAGGCGCACCGTGCCGATCGACAGCGGCGGCGGGATCGCGGCGACGAATTTGGCGAACGCCACTGCCGATAGCGCCCAAACTTCGAGTTCGATCGAGGTGCCCGCTCCCGGCTCGACGCGCAGCATTCCGGGTTTCGGCGGCGTGGTGGGAAGCGCGTAGAGCCGGTAGTCCGGCGCGGTCGAGGTTGCCTCGAGCAGTCGCCCATTGAGCGCTTTCAGTTCGCCGTTGAGCGCCATTCCGGAAAGATGCGCGCCCACCACCGCGATCGGGATTTCGTCTCCCTGCAATGTCAACTCGATGTCGGCGAGCGGCGGCAGCGCGACGCCCTTGGCGCCGAGCGTCAGTTTGGTCCGGGCCTGAAAGACGCGGCCAATGCTTGCCAGCAAGGCGTCCTGGCCGGCGGGCGCCAGCAGCGTGATGCCGAATGGAATCTCGTCGGGGCGGATCTCCGCCGGCAACGCGAGGCCGCAGAGGTCGAGCAGGTTGACGAAATTGGTATAGGTCCCGAGCCTTGAATTGAGTTCGATCGGATTGGCGAGCACCTGCGCCGTCGAATAGGAGGTCGGCGCGGTCGGCAGCACCAGCGCGTCGATGCCGGCGAAGGCGTGCTCGGCGGTGCGCCGCAGCGCCTGCAAACGATAGAGGGCCGCGAAGGTATCGGCGGCGGAAATCCGGCTGCCTGCAATCGTGATCTCGCGGGTGACGGGATGGATGGCATCGGGGGATGACGCCAGCAGGTTGCGGATGACGAGATAACGCTCGGCAACCCACGGACCTTCGTAAAGCAGCCGCGCGGTTTCATAGAACGGCTCGAGATCGAACGCCGTGATGGTGGCGCCGAGCGCGCGCCACCGTTCGATCGCCGCCGCATAGGCCGCTTCCTGCGCCCTGTCGCCGAAGAAGATCAGCTGGCCGTCGCGCGGCATGCCAAGCCGCAGGCTTGATGGAAACGGACTCAATCCCGCAAGCGTACCGTTGCGTGAAAACGGATCGGTACTATCAGGGCCGGCCATGGCGGCGAGCGCGGCCACGGCGTCGTCGACGGTCAGCGAGAACACCGACACGCAATCGAGCGTCCGGCATGCTGGAACGACGCCTGAGGTCGGAACGAGGCCGAGGCTCGGCTTGAGGCCGACGATATTGTTAAGCATCGCCGGCACGCGGCCGCTTCCCGCGGTATCGGTGCCGAGCGCCAGCGGCACCAGTCCGCTTGAAACCGCGACCGCCGATCCCGAACTCGATCCGCCCGGAATGAGATCGGCGCGCATCGGATTGGTCGGAATGCCGTAGGGCGAGCGCACGCCGACGAGGCCGGTGGCGAACTGGTCGAGATTGGTCTTGCCGATGACGATGGCGCCCGCATGGCGCAGCCGCGCGACCACCGTCGCATCGCGCGTCGGTCTATAGGAATAGGCCGGGCAGGCGGCGGTCGTGGGCAATCCCGCCACATCGATATTGTCCTTGATCGCAACCGGCACGCCGAGCAGCGGAAGCGCCGCCGCATCTTTCGCCGCAAGTGCCTCGGCTTCGGCAACCGCATCCTGTTCTTCGCGCAGGCTGATGAAGATCGCGGGGTCGTTGTGTTCGCGGATTTGCCGAAAACTGCGCGCGACGGTTTGCGCAGGCGACTGGCTGCCTGCGCGATGCGCGGCGACGATCGCGGCAACGGTCTCGTTCACGCGTCACCCCGATCCGGGCGCGTCTGTTCGATCCTGCAAGGTGCGGTCGCCATGATTGACGGTACTCTGGAGGCGCGGAAATTTCTCAGGTTTCGAAGCAATTGGTGTGCCATTGTGTCCATCGGTTGGGCGACGTCCATTTCGGGGGTTAGTCTAGTATTATCAACTTTTTGCAAGAATTTCGCGCTGCGCGCGGCGCAGCCTTTGCGTGGTGCTTTGCTCGTTTCGCGGGCAAAGCCATGACCTCTCTTCCTTAGCGCGCGACCTTGCTCGACCCCTGCGTAATCAGCCGCGCGGCGCGCTGGTCGCGGGCGTGAATCCAGAGCCAGCTGATGGCGACGCTGAGCCGGTTGCGCAAGCCAATCAGGAAGTAAATGTGGGCAATGCCCCAGATCCACCACGCCAGCGTTCCCCGCAACTTGATCGCGCCGAAATCGATCACCGCCTTGCGCTTGCCGATCTGGGCCAGGCTTCCGGCGTGGCTGTAACGAAACGGCGTGGGCTTTTTACCCTGCAGCCGCGCCTTGATCGATGCGGCGACATGACGCCCTTGCTGTTTGGCGGCAGGCGCGATGCCGGGGACCGGATTTCCTTCTGAGTCGGCGATCGTGACGGTGTCGCCGACCGCGAAGATGTCAGGATGATCCGGCACGGTGAGATCGGGCATCACCTGCAATCTTCCGGCGCGATCGGAAGCCGCGTGCAGCCATTCGGCGGCCGGCGAAGCGCGCACGCCGGCGGCCCAGATCAACGTCTTCGCCTGCAGGCGCTTATCCCCATAGACGACGCCGTCGGCCGAGCATTCGGTGACGGCTTCGCCGAGGATCACCTCGACGCCGATGGTCTCCAGCGAATTTTTCGCATAGGCCGAGAGATCGTCGGCAAAGCCCGCCAGCACGCGCGGACCGGCCTCGATCAGCACGACGCGCGCCTGACGGGTGTCGATGTTGCGGAAGTCGGGCGGCAGCGTGTCCTGCGCCAGTTCGGCGATGGTGCCGGCGAGTTCGACGCCGGTCGGGCCGGCGCCGACGATCACAAAGGTCAGAAGTGCGGCGCGCTTTTCCGGATCGCTTTCACGCTCGGCGCGTTCGAAGGCGACCAGGATGCGGCGCCGCAGCGTGGTGGCGTCTTCGAGCGTCTTCAGCCCCGGCGCAAACGGCTCCCACTCGTCGTGGCCGAAATAGGCGTGTCGTGCGCCGGTCGCGAGCACCAGCGTGTCATAGGGGAGGCTATCGCCGTCGTCGAGCAGCACCCGCTTGCGGGCTGCGTCCACGCCGCTGACGGTTGCGAACAAGGTCGTGATTTCCGGCCGGTCGCGCATCAGATGACGGATCGGCCACGCGATTTCGGATGTGGCGAGCGAGGCGGTCGCGACCTGATACAACAGCGGTTGAAACAGATGGTGGTTGCGGCGATCCACCAGCGTAATCGCGACCGGCGCGCCTTTTAGCCGCAGCGCGCATTCCAGCCCGCCGAAGCCGGCGCCGACGATGACGACGCGGTGGTCAGTCTTCGGATGTAGCTCTGCTGTTGTCATGGCGACCCCAGGTTCGAACGGCTCCGTCTTTTTGGTGTAAGCCTTCGGCCGTGCCGCTCAAGGCCGCTTTCCAGATGGGCTCATAGCGAAAGCCGATCGCCAACCTGCACTATAATTCTTGCCATTCTCGCCCGCCACGAACTATGGTGCATGCGGTCAAATGGCATGGGCCGAAGGTTGTAGTGGTCCGATTCTGACATTCGCATCCCTTTGCGGCAGGCACTTTTGCGAATGTCAGAATCAAAGGACCACTACTAACTATCTAATTCTAGTGGAGCCTTGGATTTGACATTCGCTTTACGAGATCGCTGCGAATGGGTAGCGAATGTCAAATCCGCTTCACTAGGAGGGAGCCATCGGTTCATGCTTGCTGTTGGGGCGCGGTTTCGCGCACAAAACAAAGCAAAAAAGTGCGTGCCGATCCGCTAAAGGGCGGCAAGAAGATTGTGGAGGAGGGACACCAATGAAGATGGCATTCTGGCTGGCGGGTGCGACCGCGCTGGCCTTGGCTCACCCCGCCGCTGCGGCGGACAGCATCAAGGTCGGGTTTGTCTCGACCTTCAGCGGGCCGACCGCGGTGATCGGCAACGACATGCGCAATTCCTTTGAACTCGCGCTCGACCATCTCGGCCGCAAGATCGGCGGCAAGCCGGTCGAGGTGATCTACGAGGACGACCAGCAGAAGCCGGATGTGGGCAAGCAGAAAACCGAAAAGCTGGTGCAGTCCGATCATGTCGACTTCATCGTCGGCTATATCTGGTCGAACGTGCTGCTTGCTTCGCTGAAGACCGCCGTGGATTCGCAGACCTTCCTGATCTCAGCCAACGCCGGACCGTCGCAACTCGCCGGTGAACTGTGCTCGCCTTACGTGTTCTCGACCTCCTGGCAGAACGACCAGACGCCGCAGGCGATGGGCGTCTACATGAACCAGAAGGGCATCAAGTCGGCGTTCCTGATCGGGCCCAACTATGCCGCCGGCAAGGACATGCTGGCCGGCGTGAAGAGCACCTTCAAGGGCGAGGTGGTCGGCGAGGAATATACGGTGTGGCCGAGCCAACTCGACTTCTCCGCCGAGCTGAGCAAAGCGCGCAACTCGAAGGCCGAGGCGATCTTCGTGTTCTATCCGGGAGCGGCCGGCGTTCAGTTCCTCAATCAATATGTGCAGGCCGGAATCAAGGACAAGATGCCGCTTTACACCGCCTTCACCATCGACGAATTGTCACTGCCGTTGCAGAAGGACAATGCGCTCGGCGTTCCCGGTGCGCAGGAATGGGTCAACGACCTCCCCAATGAGCAGAACAAGAAGTTCGTCGCGGATTACCGCAAGAAATATCCGAATCTGCGTCCGAGCTTCTACGGCGCGCAGTCCTATGACGCGGCCAACCTGATCAACAGCGCCGTGGTGGCGGTGAAGGGCGATACATCCAAGAAGGACGCGATGAAGGCCGAGATGGAGAAGGCCAACTTCCAGTCGGTGCGCGGCTCGTTCAAATTCGGCAACAACCACATCCCGGTCCAGAATTTCTACCTGCAGGACGTGGTCAAGGATGCCGATGGCCAACTCGCGCTGAAGATGGTCGCCACCATCGTCAAGGACGATCAGGATCGCTTCCACGACAAGTGCCCGATGAAGTGAGCAAACTCATAATTCCAGTGCCGCTTTTCCATTTGAGGTTCCTGGATAGAATTCGTCGCTTGTGGCGCAGGAACTTCAAATGGGCGGCGCTAGCGGGTGCGATGGCGGTCGCTTTTGCCGGGCCCACTATGGCGGCGGACAGCATCAGAATAGGATTCGTCAACACCTTCAGCGGCCCGAGTGCGGCGATCGGCAACGATGCGCGCAACGGGTTTGAGCTCGCGCTCGACCACATCGGCCGCAAGATGAACGGCAGATCCGTCGAGGTGATCTACGAGGACGACCAGCAGAAGCCGGATGTCGGCAAGCAGAAGACCGAAAAACTGATCCAGTCCGATCATGTCGACTTCCTCGCCGGCTATAACTGGTCGAATGTACTGCTGGCCTCGCTCAAGCCTGCCGTCGATTCGAAAACCTTCCTCATCGGCGTCAATGCCGGGCCGTCGCAACTCGCCGGCGAATTGTGCTCGCCTTATGTGTTTCTGACCTCGTGGCAGAACGACCAGACGCCGGCGGCGATGGGCCTTTACATGAACCAGAAGGACATCAAATCGGTGTTCCTGATCGGCCCCAACTATGCGGCCGGAAAAGATCGAATGGCCGGCTTCAAGAGCACATTCAAAGGCCATGTTCTCGGCGAGGAGTACACGGTTTGGCCGACCCAACTCGACTTCTCGGCCGAACTCACCAAGGCGCGCAACTCGAGGGCAGAATCGATCTTCGTGTTCTTTCCCGGAGCAGCCGGCGTGCAATTCCTCAATCAATATGTGCAAGCAGGGATCAGGCAGCAGATTCCGCTCTATACGGATGGTACGGTCGACGAATTGTCACTGCCGGCGCAGAAGGAGAATGCGCTCGGCATTCTCGGCGTAGAGGAATGGGTGAACGACCTGCCCAACGAGCAGAACAGGCGGTTCGTGGCTGATTATCGCAAAAAGCATCCTGGGCTGCGCCCAAGCTTTTACGCCGCGCAAGCCTATGACGCGGTGCAGTTGATCAATAGCGCGGTGGTTGCGGTGAAAGGCGATTTAAGCCAGAAGGACGCGATGAAGGCCGAGATGGAAAAAGTAAATTTCAAATCGGTCCGTGGTTCATTCCGATTTGGCAACAATCACGTTCCGATCCAGAATTTCTATCTGATCGATGTGGTGAAAGACCCCGATGGGGAGATATCGCTCAAGACCGTCGCCACCGTTGTCGAGAATGACCAGGATCGTGTTCACGACAGATGTCCGATGAAATGAGCACAGGCGTTTCCGATCAAGCGGTGGCCAGTCGCGCCGCCGTTTTTTTCCTGTCGGCATGTGTTTTGCAATCACGTGGGATGAGTTACGAGCCGGGCCTTCGTCCTTCGAGACGCATCGCTTATGCGATGCTCCTCAGGATGAGGCTCGGGGTCCCTCATGGTGAGGAGGCGCAACGCGCCGTCTCGAACCATGAGGCCCGGATATGTGGATACATATAAGCGAAAGCGTCATGCTGCTGGTCGTCGAACAATTCTTGAACGGACTGCAATTCGGCCTCTTGCTATTCCTGCTGGCGGCAGGCCTCACGCTCGTGTTCGGCATCATGGACCTCGTCAACCTGGCCCACGGTTCGCTCTACATGATGGGCGCCTATTTCGCCGCGACATTTGTGGCCTGGACCGGGAGTTTCGTCGGCGGGATCTTGCTCGCGCTCGGCGCGACGCTTCTGCTTGGCATTGTGCTGGAGGTGGTCGCGCTGCGGCATCTCTACGGCCGCGATCATCTCGACCATGTGCTGGCGACCTTCGGGCTGATCCTGTTTTTCAACGATCTGGTGCGGCTGATCTGGGGACCGGCGGGCCTGGCGCTGCCGCTGCCGGCCTGGCTCACCGTGCCGGTGCAGATCATCCCCGGCGTGTTCTATCCTGCCTATCGGCTCGCCATCATCGCCGTCGCGCTCGCTGTCGCCTTGATGCTCTATATCGTGGTGATGCGCACCCGCGTCGGCATGCTGATCCGCGCCGGAGCTTCGAACCGCGAAATGATCGGCGCACTCGGCATCAACATCAAGCTGCTTTACACGCTGGTGTTCGGCCTTGGCGCGGCGCTTGCCGGCCTCGCCGGGTTGATGCAGGCGCCGATCCTCACCGTCCAGATCGGAATGGGCGAGAACATCCTGATCCTTGCCTTCGTCATCATCGTGATCGGCGGCATCGGATCGATCCGCGGCGCCTTCGTCGCGGCCGTTCTGGTCGGGATGATCGACACGCTCGGCCGCGCCTTCCTGCCTGACTTCCTGCGCCATATCCTGAGTTCGGCTGCGGCATCGACCGCTGCGCCCGCGCTGTCCTCGATGCTGATTTACCTGCTGATGGCGATCGTGCTGGTAGCAAGGCCGGAGGGGCTGTTCCCGGCCAACCGTCGATGACCACTTCGCTCAACGCCCGCAATGTGGTCGCGGCGGCCACCGTCGCCTGTCTGTTGTCGCTGCCGCTGTATTCGCATCTCACCGGCAACGTCTTTGTGCTGACGCTGTTCACGCGGATCGTGATCTTTGCGCTCGCCGCGGTCAGCCTCAACCTCATCATGGGCTATGGCGGGATGATGAGTTTCGGCCACGCTGCCTATCTCGGGATCGGCGGTTATGCCGTCGGCATTCTCGCCGCGGAGGGCATCGGCTCCGGCTTCGTGCAATGGCCGGTCGCGCTTCTCGCTTCCGCGTTGTTTGCGCTGGTGATCGGCGCGCTTTCCCTGCGCACGCGTGGCGTCTATTTCATCATGATCACGCTCGCCTTTGCGCAGATGGCCTACTATGTCGCATCGGGGCTTTCGCGTTATGGCGGCGATGACGGCCTGACGATCTACAAGCGCAGCACGTTCGGCGGGCTGATCAATCTGTCGAACCGGGTTCAGTTCTACTATCTCTGTCTCGGCTGCCTGCTCGGCGGGATTTATCTGGTCTGGCGCATCGTCAATTCGCGCTTCGGCCTGGTCGTGCAAGGCCTGCGTTCCAATGAACTGCGCATGCAGGCCATTGGCTTTCCCGCCACGCGCTACCGGCTGGTCTGCTTTGTCATTGCCGGCACGATGTGCGGGCTCGCCGGCGCGTTGTTGGCCAACAACACCGATTTCATCAGCCCGGCGGTGATGTACTGGACCCGCTCCGGCGATCTGATGGTGATGGTGATTCTCGGCGGCATGGGGTCGCTGTTCGGTCCTGTCGTGGGTACGATCGTCTATCTCTTGCTCGAGGAATTCCTCTCCCAGGTTACCGAATACTGGGCGATGATCATGGGGCCGCTGTTGCTCCTGATCGTGCTGTTCGGCCGTGGCGGCATTCTCGGACTCATCGGGAGGTTTTCCCGTGGCTGAACCCTTGCTGCGTGTCGAAAATCTCGTCCGGCGGTTTGGCGGCATTGTCGCGACCGACAATCTCTCGCTCGACATCGCGCGCGGCGAATTGCATGCGATCATCGGGCCGAACGGCGCCGGCAAGACCACGCTGATAAGTCAGTTGATCGGGCAACTGCGCCCCAGCGCCGGCAGCATCCGCTTTGCCGGCGAGGACATCACCCATCTGCCGGCGTGGAAACGCAGCCGTCTAGGACTGGCGCGCTCATTCCAGATCACCTCGCTGCTGCCGGATTTCACCGCGGCCGACAATGTCGCGCTCGCCGCCCAGGCCCGAGACGGCCATTCGTTTCGTTTCTTCGCCAATGCCCGCAAGGAGGCCGCACTTCGCGAGGCGGCGCATGCGGCGCTGGAACGCGTGGGGCTTGGCGAGCGCGCCGATACGCTTGTCTCCAGGTTGAGCCACGGCGAACAGCGTGAGCTCGAACTGGCGGTAGCGCTCGCCACCAAGCCGCAATTGCTGCTGCTCGACGAGCCGATGGCCGGCCTTGGTTCAACCGAATCCGCGCGCATGGTCAAGCTGCTCGCCGATTTGAGGCAGGAAGTGACGATCGTCCTGGTCGAGCATGACATGAACGCGGTGTTTGCGCTGGCCGATCGCATCACCGTGCTCGTCTATGGTCGCGTGATCGCTTCCGACGTGCCGGCGGCGATCCGTCTCAATGAGGAGGTCAGGCGCGCCTATCTCGGCGACCAGCATGTGGTGACCCGCCATGGCCGATAGCGCACCCCTGCTGGAGGTCGAGGGGCTGGAGACCTGCTACGGTCTGAGCCAGGTGCTGTTCGGTCTGTCGCTGTCGGTCCGCAGCGGTGAGATGGTGGCGCTGATGGGCCGCAACGGCATGGGCAAGACCACGACCGTGCGCTCGATCATGGGATTGACGCCGGCGCGCGCCGGCGCGGTTCATTTTGACGGCAGGAATGTCCGGGGATTGCCCGCGTTCCGGATCGCGCAACTCGGGATCGGCCTCGTCCCCGAAGGCCGCCAGATTTTCCCGAACCTGACGGTGCGTGAAAATCTCGTCGCGGCCTCCGCCGATCGTCTCCGCGGTGCCGATCCCTGGACGCTGGAAAAAATCCACGCGCTGTTCCCGCGGCTCAAGGAGCGCGGCGGCAATATGGGCAATCAGCTCTCCGGCGGCGAGCAGCAGATGCTCGCGATCGGCCGGGCGCTGATGACCAACCCGCGGCTGCTGATCCTCGACGAGGCGACGGAGGGCCTGGCGCCATTGATCCGCGAGGAAATCTGGAACTGCCTGTCGATGCTGAAAGCCCGCGGCCAGTCCGTGCTGGTGATCGACAAGAATGTCGAACACCTCACCCGCATCGCCGACCGCCACTACATCATCGAACGCGGCCGCGCGGTATGGAGCGGCACCTCGGCGCAATTGGTGGCGGAGCCGGAGTTGCAACACCGCTATCTCGGGATTTGACGCAGGCCATACCGCCGTCGCCGCGTCGAGATTCCGATGTCATCAGATTGTTGCGCGAGAAAAGCGTTCTTCGCCACAGCGCCAATGAAGCATTCCGTTATCGCCTGATCGCGGATTGCGAACCGCTTCGACCCCGATTTGACAGGGCGTTTCACGCCTTTCTCTAGTCATCGATCCCCAACTCAATACGGAGGGTTCGATGCGTTCGGAAATTCGGGATCACGTTGTCACGGCAAGGCTGCGTGCGCCCGCAAGAAGCGGTTTGTCACTTCTGCTTGCATCAGCCAGCCTGTGGATCGCGAGCGCTGCAAGCGCGCGTGCGGATGATGCCGCCGCGCTTCAAAGACTCGAGGCGAAGATTCAGCAGATTGAAGAGCGGCACGAAAACGAGATCAAAACCTTGCAGGCGGAGATCAGGCGGCTACAAAAGGAAAAACCCACAGGCGTCACCGCTGCCGCGCCGTCGCCGGCAACGCAACGGCCGCAAGCGGCCGGGCCTCCGCCATCTTCCATTCTGCCCGGAGGTCCTCCGTCCCCGGCCTTGCCCGCCAAGGTGCTCCTCACCTATGACCGCGGCTATCATTTCGGCTTTTCCGATGCGACGGGTGAGAACACAGTGGAACTTTTCGGCCGCCTCCAGGTCGATACCGGCGGTTACACCAACTACAATCCAGCGCCCGAGACGCTCGACCGCAAGGGCCTTTCGGATGGCATCGATCTGCGCCGCGCCCGCATCGGCGTGATCGGAACCTTCATGAGCGACTGGCACTATGCTTTCGTGTACGACCTCGGCAATTCGTCCAACTCGAGCAACATCAACAATGCGCTCGCCAGCGCCAACTCGAGCACCAGCCCGACCACGAGCAACACCTTCCTGTCCGGCGTGGAGAACGCCTTCATCACCTACAACGGCTTTTACAGCCACGGGCAACAGTTTCCGGTCGCGTTCGATTTCGGCATCATGGACGTGCCGTGGACGCTGGAAGAAGCCACCAGTTCGAACGACATCATGTTCATGGAGCGCTCGACCGCACAGGTCATTGCCACGACGTTTGGTGGCGGCGATTTCCGCTCGGCGATCGACGTGCGCTCCAACAACGACCGCTACTGGCTGGGGGCGTACCTGACCGGCCCCAATGCCGGCGCGCTGCATACCGCCGGCGCCTCCTGCAACACCGGCACCACGGCGGTGACGGCGGGAACGCCCTGCGTCACCAGTGCGCAGATGACCGGAGCGGGCCCGCAACTGGCGTTCCTCGCGCGCGGCGCCTATCAGGTGATCGCGCAAAAGGATGCGACCTTCCACATCGGGTTCAACTACGCCAACCTGTTCGTCCCGAGCGTAGGTCCCAATCTGCAGGCGATCTCCTTATCGGACCGGCCCGAGCTTCGCGTCGATCCGACGTCGTTCCTCGCGACCGGCAATATTCCCGCAAGCGGCGGTCAGGTGTTCGGCGCCGAAGTCGCCGCCACCTACAAGAACTTCTTCGCGCAAGGCGAATATTATCACTACACCATCGATACGCGTGCGGCGGTGCCGACCTCACCCGGCAATCTGCAAGGCGGCGTCCCCGGCCCAACACTGAACTTCGACGGCGGATATCTCCAGGCCAGCTACAGCATCGGTGGTATCAGGCACTACGACCCGGCGCGCGGCGCCTATACAGGCGTGATTCCGGAGTCGCCGCTGACGCCCAATGGAAGTGGCTGGGGCGCGCTTGAACTGGCGACGCGCTTTACCTTCATCAATCTCAACAGTCCGTTCCTGACCACCGCAACGCTCGGGCCGGCCTATTCGGCGCCGGGCGTTTTCACCGGCGGCACCACCACCTATGGCGGCGGCAAGGAGACGAGCTACGGCATCGGCCTGAACTGGTATCCGAACCTGAACATGAAGTTCATGCTCGATTACGAACACGTCGTCGTCGACAACCCGCAATTCTTCGGCGGGTCGAACTATCGCGGCGCCGTCATCGACTGGGTCGGGGCGCGCACGCAGATCGTGTTCTGAGGCAGTGGAGGGGGCGGCGCGATGGCAGATCCATGCCCGTCCGCAATGTTGCGCGGCGTGGGCATCTACGGATAGCCTGTCCGCGCGACTACCACTGTCGCATGAACCGGGATCGGAACGCGAGGCATATCCGTCCAATGACTCCATCGGAACAGATCGACCGGTTGATCGCGAGCCTCACGGACTGGCGCGGCAAGACGTTTGCCAAAATCCGCAGGGTCATCCTCGAGGCCGACCGCGAGATCGTCGAGGAATGGAAGTGGATGGGAAGCCCGGTGTGGTCGCGCGGCGGGATCGTCGCGGTCGCCAATCCCCACAAAGGCAAGGTTAAGCTGACCTTCGACTACGGGGCGCGCCTCGCCGATCCCGAAAAACTCTTCAACGCGGGCCTCGAGGGCAATCAGCGGCGGGCGATCGACTTCTTCGAGGGCGACAAGGTCAATGAGCGCGCGCTCAAAAATCTCGTCCGCGCCGCCATCGAATACAATCACGCCAGAAGGTCGAAAAAGAAGGCGCCTGCGGCTGCGCGGGCCAAAGCGAGCAAAAGCAAAAAGACCTGACGCAGCGGCTCTTGCTTTTTGTTTGCGATCAATCGTCGAGGAGCTACGGATTATTCCGCAGCCCGCAGGTGCCGCATGGTGAATTCGATCCGACCGTCGGGAAGCCGCCGCCAGTTTTCGACGACGGCCATGTATCCGGACTGCGGAAACTGATTGAGGATTTCCCGCGCCTTGCGGCGGGCTGCGTCAACTGGCAGCGTGAAGGTCTTCGGCTGTGGTGCGGCAGACATGCGGTCTGCCAGATCCCGGGGACGCGCAAACATGTCAGACCTCGGTGAGGTGGACCCTGCCGATCTGACTAAGAGTGTGAAACGGAAAGGTGAATTAAAAGCGCGCATTTATCCCCGCTAATCACCGCCATCAAAGGGCCGTAAGGTTTGTCGGATCACAGGAACTGGAGCTGATTTTGGGCCTTCAGGTAGCCCCAGATCAGGCCAACCACGATGGCGGCCGCCAGCGACGCAACAAGGACCGACTTCTTGGAAAGGCGTCCGAGATCAGCACCAAAATACAGGAAGCTGAACAGCGTAACGGGTGCCTGCACAGCGAGGCTCGAGATAAAACGCGATAGCGAAAGTCCGTGCTTGAACGGTACCCAGTCGGGGCCGACATTAATGCCAAGGTTGAAATCGGTCGGAGTCAGATAGTCGTAGCTGTACCAGGTCAGGATAGCGGTCAGCGGCAGCGCCAGCAGCGCAGCGAACCGTGCTCGATCGCCGAATATCTGGCTCGAGGTGACGATGAGTGCGGCTTGAAAAAGTTGAGGCACCGTAAATATCAGAAACGTCCCGATAGCGCCGGTGATGCCGAAGATCGGCGTAAACACGGCCATCATGAACAACGCATTCGATTGCGGCCTGTGTGGGTTGCCGTGGACAAAATCGATCAACGTCAGTTCGGCGACGTTCATTACGCCGATTGCTATCGCGATGAAGAGCGCGACCCACAGGAGGCTTCCCCCATAGGATATGGCAACAGCGCTCTTGCTCATCGTCCAGGCTTCATCCCCGCGCGAAACTCCGCGCTTCGTTTTGCAACACCGGCGATACCGCCTCGGTCAATCGCGCGGCGGCGGCATCGACGCTCAAGCCGGCTGTATCGACCACGGCGGATGCGCGTGCATAAAGCGGTTCGCGGCTCACCAGGATATTGCGTAACTCGGCCATCGCCGAGCGGTCGTCCGCCATCGGGCGCAGATCGCCTTGCTTGCGGACCCGCGCCATGTGTTCTTCCGGCGTGGCCTTAAGCCAGATCGTGTAGAACGACGACAGGATGAGATCGAAGGTCAAAGGCTCGGAGACGATGCCGCCGCCGGTTGCAAGCACCGTCAACTCTTTCCGCGAAAGCAATTGCGTCAGCGCCGCCTGCTCCATGCGGCGAAAACCTTCCTGCCCATAGAGCGCGATGATCTCGGCGACCGACAGGCCGTTCTGCGCCTCGATCTCCTTGTTCAGCTCGACGAAATTCCAGCCGATCTTTTTGGCCAGCATCTTGCCGAGCGTCGATTTGCCGGCGCCGCGCAGACCGATCAGCGCAATGCCGGCAAACGACATCCGCCGCTGCGATGACGCGCCACCGCCTCCGAGCAGTTCCTTGGCTTGCGCGATCTGGCCGGGCGAGGCTTTCCGCAAGAGGTCGCGGATCACAGCCCAATCCGGCGTCGGTTCGGCCGCCGGAATCAAATCTTCCAGATGCGCGCCCATCGCGTTCGAGACCCGCCGCAACAGCACGATCGAGACGTTGCCGCGGCCGGCTTCCAGTTGCGCGATGTAGCGCTCGGAAATGCCGGAGACGCGGGCCAACACCTTGCGCGACATGCCGCGAAGCGCGCGCATGGTGCGGACGCGTTGGCCGAGTTGTTCGAGGAAGCCGGTTTCGGGATCGCTGGTGCCGCCCATTTGAAGTTCCTGCATCACCCCTGCGAGGAAGCGCGCGTTCGCCGATTGGTCTGCGGCAACAGGAAACATAATGCCGGAGAGGATTGACAGCAAGCGCGTGGAGTGCCTTTCTATGAATTATAATTCTTAAAACAAGCAAGCGAGGCGCCGCAGCGCGCGTCTCGCTTCAAGGCAGGAGGTTCTCAGGGAATCGGCATGAGCGAGATAACAGGCGCTTACAATGCGGTGACCTATCTGCTCGACCGCAACATCGATGAAGGCCGAGCCGACAAACTCGCCTATACCGACACCGTTTCCGAACTGACCTATGGCGAGTTGCAGCGGCAGAGTTGCCGCGTCGCCAACATGCTGCGCCGTCTCGGCGTCCGCCGCGAAGAGCGCGTGGCGATGATCATGCTCGACACGGTGGATTTTCCTGCCGTGTTTCTCGGTGCGATCCGCGCCGGCATCGTGCCGGTGCCGCTCAACACGCTGCTGACGCCGGATCAATACGCCTATGTGCTCGCCGACTGCCGGGCGCGCGTGCTGTTTGTCTCCGAAGCGCTGTTGCCGGTCGTGAAGGACATGGTCGGACGGATGGCCGATCTCGACTGCGTCGTCGTCTCCGGCAAAAACGCGCATGGACATAAACTGCTGGCGGCAGAACTCAAAGGCGAGAGCGATTCCTTTGCGACGGCCGTCACGCATCCCGACGAGCCCGCGTTCTGGCTCTATTCGTCCGGCTCGACCGGCATGCCCAAGGGCGTTCGGCATCTGCATTCCAGTCTCGCCGCCACCGCGGAGACCTACGCCCGGCAGGTGCTCGGCATTCGCGAGAGCGATGTGTGCCTGTCGGCGGCCAAATTGTTTTTCGCCTATGGCCTCGGCAATGCGTTGACCTTCCCGATGTCGGTCGGCGCCACCACCATTCTCAACCCCGAGCGTCCGACGCCGGCGGCGATGTTCGCGCTGATGAACCGGTACGATCCCAGCATCTTCTACGGCGTGCCAACGCTGTTCGCCGCGATGCTCAACGACGAATCTCTCAAAGCCCAGCGCAGCGGCACGCGGTTGCGGATCTGCACCTCCGCGGGCGAAGCCTTGCCCGAGTCGGTCGGCAATGCCTGGAAGGCGCGCTTCGGCGTCGATATCCTCGATGGCGTCGGCTCGACCGAGCTGTTGCATATCTTTCTGTCGAACGCGCCCGGCGACATCAAATATGGATGTTCCGGCCGTCCGGTGCCGGGCTACAAGGTCCGGCTTGTCAATGAGGCGGGCAGCGACGCGCCGGACGGCGAGGTCGGCGAACTCCTGGTCGATGCGCCATCCGCCGGCGAAGGCTACTGGAACCAGCGCAGCAAAAGCCGCCGCACGTTCGAGGGGCACTGGACCCGCACCGGCGACAAGTACATTCGCGACGCTGACGGGCGTTATACCTTCTGCGGCCGCAGCGACGACATGTTCAAGGTCTCCGGCATCTGGGTGTCGCCGTTCGAGGTCGAGAGCGCGCTGATCACCCATCCCGCGGTGCTCGAGGCTGCCGTGGTGCCCGAGGCGGATGCGGAAGGACTGCTCAAGCCGAAAGCGTTTGTGGTTTTGCGTGCCGGCGCCACAACGGATGGTCTCGACGAGGCGCTGAAGGAACACGTCAAGCAGAAGATCGGCGTCTGGAAATATCCGCGCTGGATCGAGGCGGTCGAGAGCTTGCCGAAAACGGCTACCGGCAAGATCCAGCGCTTCAAGCTGCGGGATGATGAATCGACGAAGCCGTGATGTGTCTGCTGGATGAGAATCGAACTGTTGCCGCACGGTGCGCTCTGCTCTCTCCTCCCTTGCTCCGTCGTTCCCTCCCCCCTTGCGGGGGAGGGTCAGGGAGGGGGGTGAGCTGCAACCGCGCGGTCTGCGATTACCCCCCTCTCCAACTCTCCCCCATCGCAAGTCGGGCCTGCCCGACTTGCGCAAATTTAGGATACGCAACCCGGGTAAACCCCGGTTGCGTGGGGGAGAGGGCGCACTACGTTGTGTTGCTACTACCGAGGCACGCATGACCTCGCTTTCGCCCACCGGCTTCCTGCACATCGGCGGCAGCGACCTGGAATACCGCATGATCGGACCGGCGCCGTCGGAGGCGCCGACCATCGTCATGCTGCATGAGGGCCTTGGCTCGGCGGCATTGTGGGGCGATTTCCCCGATCGCTTGCAGGCAGCAACAGGTGCCGGCGTGTTCGCCTATTCACGCGCCGGCTATGGCGCTTCGAGCGCAGTCACGCTGCCGCGTCCGCTCGATTATATGAGCCTCGAGGCGCTCGACGTCCTGCCCGAATTGCTCGACCTTATCGGTTTCAAGCGAGGATTGCTGCTCGGCCATTCCGACGGCGCCTCGATTGCGGCGATCCATGCGGGCGGAACTGGCGATCACCGGATCCGCGGCGTCGTGCTGATCGCGCCGCATTTTGTCGTCGAAGACGTGTCGGTTGCCTCCATCGCCGAGATCAAGCGGACCTATGAGACCACGGAACTGCGCGAGAAGCTGGCGCGCTGGCACCGCGATGTCGACAACGCCTTTCACGGCTGGAACGATGCCTGGCTTGATCCCGACTTTCGTCGATGGGACATCAGCGAATATCTCGCCTACATTCGTGTTCCCGTCGCAATCGTTCAGGGCGCGGAAGATCAATATGGGACGACTCGCCAGATCGAGATCGCAAGGGAAGAATGTTACTGTCCGGTCGATGTGACTGTGATATCAGGCGCGGGGCACGCGCCGCACCGGGAAGCGCCTGAAGTGACGCTTTCCGTGATTTCGGAATTCGTGAGGCGTATTTTGATTTTGCATGAAGGCTCGCAGCGCCGGGCCGTTTAGTCTTGCTGGCCGTTTGAATTTCAGATCGTGGCATCGGTTATTGGTCAATGAACATTGCTTCTTCGACAGCGGTGAATTTGCCGCTGCCGGGCTGGGCCTATGTGCCGGGCGAGACGGCGGAGGCGGAAGCGGATCACGACACGCTGTGGCGGGCCAAGGCGCTGGTGCCGGCGCAGTTCTTTGGCTACGTGCCGGCACGGCATCCCGCGCTTCGTTATGGAATTGCGCTCAACGACGCCGGCTACTTCTGGGAATCGCAGGAAGTGCTGGAAGCGGTCTGGGCGGCGGCGCCGCAACGCGGACGCGAGCGCATTCTGCTGCGGGCCTGCATCCAGATCGCCAACGCCAATCTGAAACTGCGCACACAAAAGCCGCATGCGACCGCGCGGCATCTCGGCGAGGCGCTGGCGGCGATCAACGACCTGCTGGCGCGACGGCCGGCCGCCGCCGGTGACGGCTTTGCCGATCGCTTCCCGGCCGCCGCACTCGCAACGCTCTTGAAAGCCAAACTGGCGCAGGCCGCGCTGTCCAAGGCCGACTGGATCGCGATCGGGTCGATCGGCGGAATATGAAAGAAAATGCAGATTTTGGGTCGTATGGCCCTAGACCTGTGCCATAACATGCATTATTGTGCATGTAGACAACCGAGAACTGCACTCAGGGAAAGTCCATGGCCGTTGATGATCGCCTCCTTGCCGGGGGCGCCAGCTACATCGATTTTCAGACTGATCCGTCGCGCTATCGGCATTGGAAGCTTGAGGTTGACGGCGACATCGCGACGCTGACGATGGATGTCGACGAGAATGGCGGGTTGTTCGAGGGCTATCAGCTCAAGCTGAACTCCTACGATCTCGGCGTCGACATCGAGCTGGCCGACGCCGTGCAGCGCCTGCGCTTCGAGCACCCGAACGTCAAAGCGGTGATCCTGCGCTCGGGCAAAAATCGCGTGTTTTGCGCCGGCGCCAATATTCGCATGCTGGCCGGCGCCACCCACGCTCACAAGGTGAATTT
Organism: uncultured Alphaproteobacteria bacterium; assembly: GCA_963832045.1. Lineage (GTDB taxonomy): Bacteria > Pseudomonadota > Alphaproteobacteria > Rhizobiales > Xanthobacteraceae > Bradyrhizobium. The sequence goes on along the minus strand of CAWHSM010000026.1, from coordinate 272,097 downwards.
CTGCAAATTCACCAACGAGACGCGCAACGGTCTCGAGGATTCATCGGAGAATTCCGGGCAGCGCTTCATCACCGTCGTCAACGGCACCGCGGCCGGCGGCGGTTACGAACTGGCGCTTGCCACCGATCACATCATCCTCGCCGATGACGGCGCCGCCGCCGTGGCGTTGCCGGAGGTGCCGCTGTTGGCGGTGCTGCCGGGCACCGGCGGCCTGACGCGCGTGGTCGACAAGCGCAAGGTGCGCCGCGACCATGCCGATTACTTTTGCACCATTGAGGAAGGCATCAAGGGCAAGCGTGCCGTCGCATGGCGTCTGGTCGACGAGATCGTGCCGAACAGCAAGCTGGAGGCCAGGGTTGCCGAGCGCGCAAAGGAATTTGCTGCCGCCTCAAAGCGCAACGGCAGCGGCAAAGGAATTACGCTCACGCCGCTGTCGCGCACCATCGACGACAGCGCCATTCGCTATGGCACGGTCAGCGTCGATATCGATCGCACCGCGCGCATCGCGACGGTTTCGATTGCGGCACCCGAGACCCCGCCGCCAGCTGATATCGATGGCATGATCGCGCAAGGCGATGCGTTCTGGCCGCTTCAGGTGGCGCGCGAGCTCGATGACGCCATCCTGCACCTGCGCATCAACGAGCTTCAGATCGCGATGATCGTGTTCAAGTCCCATGGCGAGCGGACCAATGTGCTGGCCTGCGATGCGTTTCTGGAAACCAACAAAGCGCACTGGCTGGTCAACGAGATCAGGCAATACTGGAAGCGGGTGCTCAAGCGCATCGATGTCACCTCGCGCACCCTGGTGGCGCTGGTCGAGCCGGGCTCCTGCTTCGTCGGCACGCTCGCCGAATTGATGCTGGCAGCCGACCGCTCCTACATGCTGATCGGCACGCGCCGGGGCGACAATCGCGCCGCACCCACGCTCACACTTTCCGCGCTGAATTTCGGCGCCTATCCGATGAGCCATGGACTGACGCGGCTGCAATCGCGTTTCCAGGCAGAGCCATCCGATCTGGAGCAGGCACGCGCGCGGATCGGCGAGGCGCTCGACGCCGAGGAAGCCGAGGCACTCGGTCTTGTGACGTTTGCGCTCGACGATATCGACTGGGATGACGAGGTCAGGGTGTTCCTCGAGGAACGCGCCAGCTTCTCGCCCGACGGGTTGACCGGCATGGAAGCGAACCTGCGCTTCGTCGGCCCCGAGACCATGGAATCGAAAATCTTCTCGCGCCTCACCGCCTGGCAGAACTGGATCTTCCAGCGGCCCAATGCGGTCGGCGAGGAGGGCGCCCTGCGCCGCTACGGCACCGGTGAGAGGCCGCAGTTCGATACGACGAGGGTTTAGACACTTGCTGCGTCATGCCCGGCCTTGTGCCGGGCATCCACGTCTTCTTTTCAATGCGCGAAAAGACGTGGATGGCCGGGAATAGGCGAGAAGAAGCGACGCCGTTCTTCGAACGGCTATGCCCGGCCATAACGGAATGCCTCAAAGGAGCACGCCATGAACGTCAACATCATGAACGTCGACTACTCGACCAAGATTCCCAACAACGTGAATCTGAGTGAGGACCGGCAAGTGCTCAAGGCGCTGGAGGGCTGGCACCCTGGCTACATGAACTGGTGGGGCGACATGGGCCCCGAAGGTTTTCAGCAATCGCTGGTTTACTTGCGCACCGCCTATTCGGTCGATCCGCGCGGCTGGGCCAAGTTTGATTACGTCAAGATGCCGGACTATCGCTGGGGCATCCTGCTGGCGCCGCAGGAAGACAACCGCGTCATTCCCTTCGGCGAACATTATGGTGAACCCGCCTGGCAGGAAGTGCCGGGCGAATACCGCGCGATGCTGCGGCGGCTGATCGTGATCCAGGGCGACACTGAGCCGGCTTCCGTCGAGCAGCAGCGCCATCTCGGCAAGACCGCGCCCTCGCTCTACGATTTGCGCAACCTGTTCCAGGTCAACGTCGAGGAAGGCCGTCATCTCTGGGCGATGGTCTACCTGTTGCAGAAATATTTCGGCCGCGACGGCCGCGAGGAAGCCGATGAATTGCTGCGCCGCCGCTCCGGCGATGCCGATTTACCGCGCATGTTAGGCGCCTTCAACGAAGCCACGCCCGACTGGCTGTCGTTCTTCATGTTCACCTATTTCACCGACCGCGACGGCAAGATGCAACTACACTCGCTCGCGCAGTCCGGCTTCGATCCGCTGTCACGCACCTGCCGCTTCATGCTGACGGAGGAAGCCCATCACATGTTCGTCGGCGAGACCGGCATCACCCGCGTGGTGCAGCGAACCTGCGAGGCGATGAGAGAGGCCGGCATTTCCGATCCCACCGACATCGCCAGGGTCCGCGCGCTGGGCGTGATCGATCTGCCGACCATCCAGAAGAAATTGCATCTGCACTATTCGCTGTCGCTCGATCTTTTCGGATCGGAAGTCTCGACCAACGCGGCGAATGCCTTCAATGCCGGCATCAAGGGCCGCTTCCACGAGACCCAGATCAAGGACGACCATCGCCTGCGCGACGACACCTATCCGGTGCTCAAGCTGGTAGACGGCAAGATTACGCGCGTCGACGAGCCGGCGCTCACCGCGCTCAACATGCGGTTGCGCGACGACTACACCCAGGACTGCGTCAAGGGAATCCTGCGCTGGAACAAGGTCATTTCGTCCGCGGGCTATGATTTCAAGCTGACGCTGCCGAACGTCGCCTTCCATCGCGCCATCGGCGAATTCAAGGATATTCACGCCACGCCGGATGGTCTGATGATCGACGATACGGCATGGAACGCCAAGAAGAGCGCCTGGCTGCCTTCAACCGAAGACGGCGATTTCATCGCCTCGCTGATGACGCCGGTCACAGCCGTCGGCGAATTCGCATCCTGGATTTCACCGCCCAAGGTCGGCATCGACAACAAGCCGGGCGATTTCGAGTACGTGAAGATCGAGACGTGATCTGTTTCATCCCTCCCCACGCTCCGTCCCGCTCTGCGGGCGAGGGATAAGGTCAACTATCCCATCCGCCGCCCTTGATGCCGGGGTTGGCATAGACGATGCCGCCGTCGACCGCGATGGTGGCGCCCACCACATAGTCGCCGGCGCGCGAGGCCAGAAAAATCGCCGCCCCCGCCATGTCCTCGTCGGTGCCGATCCGCCCCGCGGGCACGCGCGTCGCCACCTCATCGGCATTGTCGCGCGCCGCCTTGTTCATGTCGGACTTGAACGGGCCCGGCGCGATCGCCGAGACCACGACATGGTCGCTGATGAGCTTTGCGGCCATCCGGCGGGTCAGGTGAATGAGCCCCGACTTGCTCGCGGCATAGGAATAAGTCTCCAGCGGATTGACGAAAATGCCGTCGATCGAGGCGACGTTGATCACCTTCGCGGGCCTCTGGCGGCTGGCCGCGGCGCGCAACGGCGCGGCGAGCGCCTTGGTGAGAAAGAACGGCGTCTTGAGGTTGAGGTTGACGACCTTGTCCCAGCCGCTCTCCGGGAATTCGTCGAAATCCGCACCCCAGGCGGCGCCCGCATTGTTGACGAGAATGTCGAGCTTCGGCTCGCGCTTCCTGATCTCGCCCGCCAGCGTCTCGATGCCGGTCATGGTGGAAATATCGATCGGCAGCGCGATGCACTCGCCGTCATAGGCGGCGCTCAGTTCCTTGGCGGTAGCTTCGCAAGGGCCCGCTTTACGCGCGGTGATGTAGACTTTGGCGGCGTGCTGGCTGAGAAAACCGGAAGCGATCATCTTGCCGATGCCGCGCGATCCGCCGGTCACCAGCGCAATGCGGCCGTGAAGCGAAAACAGGTCGGTGAACATGCGCGTCCCCCCGTTGGCTTTTGACCAAAGTTTTGGGCGCGGGGTGCGGACAAGTCAAGGAAGAACAGTTGTGTCGTCCTGCGAACGCAGGGACCCATAATCACCGGCCTCTATGATTGAAGGCCGCTGTCGCGATTTTTCAACGGATGAGCTGCAGCGTTTGGGTCCCCGCTTTCGCGGGGCGCCATTGCCCCGCGGCTACGCCGCGTCGATGCGCCGAAAGCCGTTCCACATCGCGATGGCGGCTCCGGAAGTAAGCACCGGCAGGATTCGTTCGTCCTGATAGTTGCCGTTGAGCGAAACCCGCGGCAGCGCCGTGGGATGTTCAGCGCTTTCGGGGAAGATCATGCCCGGCCGTGTCGTCACCGCGGTCTTGAATCCGGCGGCGCTGGCGAGCGCGAACTCGCGCCGGCCCGCCGCAAGCTTGTCGCCATAGGGGTAGGCGAAATGCAGGACAGGCCGCTGCAAGGCGTTTTCGATTCGCGCCCGGCTCGTCGCCATCTCCTGGTTCGCGATCTCGTCGCCTTGTCCCGCAAGATTGCAATGGGTGATGGAATGCGCGCCGATGCCGACCAGCGGCTCGGCGGCGAACGGTTTCAATTCGTCCCAGGACATGCAGAGTTCGCTGCAGATCGCAGCCCGATCGATTCCGGAACGGGCGCATAGCGCATTGATCTCGCGGCCGAGATCGTTCCGGCCCGGCAGCGCGCGCAGCCAGTCGTGCAGGCGCTCGAAAGCGGCGTGCTTTGCCGCCAGCGTCGAAGTATCGATGCGGGTAGCGATGCCGTCGATGCTGGCCTCGATGCTGGAGGTCTTCGCAATCGCCATCTCCAACGCGATCCACCACAGGTTTCCCGTGCCTTCGGCAAAATCGCTGGTGACATAGATGGTAAACGGTGCGTCAAATTCGCGCATGACGGGAAGCGCGAAATCCCGGTTGTCGCGATATCCGTCGTCGAGGGTAAAGCAGGCGAAACGCCGCGAGAAGTCGCGTTCTGCCAGCCTGCGGTGCAGTTCGTCCATGGTGACGATGTCGACGCCGCGCGAACGCAAATGGGTGAGCGTCGCGCGCAGGAATTGCGGCGTCACTTCGAGGTGGCGGTTGGGTTGGAACTGGGCGTCGCGCGGCGGGCGGACATGATGCAGCATGAAAATGCTGCCGATGCCGGCGAAGATCGGCCGAAGCAGATGGTGCGCGCCGGTGAAATAAAGCGCTTCCAGGCCGGCGCGGATGACGTTGCTGCGTAACTGCTTCATCAGGGCGGGCCGGCCGGTTGGAAAGGGCTTCTTGATGCGGACTTCCGAACCGCCACGCTAGAATCATATGGTTGCTAGTGTCCCTTTGGTTCTGACATTCGTAAAAGTGCCCGCCGCGATGGGATACGAATGTCAGAACCGGGACACTAGCGACAGACCCTTGAAGAAAGGGTTAGGCCTGACTGCCGTGCGCGGGACCACCCCCTGTTATTTCGGGTTTGACAGCCTCGCAAGGGTTTGTTTTCTCTCTGTTTCCGGGGTCAGCGTTTTGTGATCCCGGTACGGCCTCTCGCAACCGTTGCCCGCGGTTGCGTCGAGCCGAAAAGCGATAACGGATCATAGTGTTGCCGGCCCCCGCCTGCCGAAATTCGCCTCGGGGATGCTCGCGAGATTTCACGAATTTCGAAAAAAGTCGAGGCATCGCGCCTCGCGGGATATCGGATGCGCGGACTAGTCAGGTGGAGCAGCAAATGGTGGCCAGGCACGATACCGCTGGCTGTCCTTTGGGGTTTCGCGGTCTGGACCAATACCGGACGCCTGGAAACCGAACTCGCCGGACGTTCGACCGCGGCAGTCAACGATATTTTACTCGACAAGAGCCGGGTCGCGGTCAGCGGCCGCGACGTCACGCTTGCCGCCGACGCCTTTTCTGAAGAGGGCCGCCGCAGCGCGGTCGCAGCGATCGAGGCCGTGCCGGGCGTGCGCCTCGTCAACGACGAAACCCGCCTGCTTCCCGAGGCCAAGCCGTTCGTCTGGTCGGCTGAGCGCGACGTGGTCAGGGTCACCTTGACCGGCAGTTCGCCCTTGCCCGCGAGCAAGGGCAAGCTGCTGGAGGCTGCCCGGGCCAGTCTCGGCGGCGTGGAGGTTGTCGACCAAACCAACCTGGCGCGCGGTGCGCCGCCCCGCTTTGACGACGCGGCGGCACTGTTGCTCGACCAGGTCGCCAAGCTGAAAGACGGCAAGATCACGATTTCCGATACCAAGGTCAGCCTGACCGGCATGGCGCGCGATCTCGGCGGCCGCGAAGCGATCGCGGCGGCGCTGAGAAATTTGCCCGAGGGTTTTTCGGTCGCATCGAACGAGATCGAGGCGCCGCCCTATATCTTTCAGGCCTACAAGGATCCCGTGGCGCTGACCCTGACGCTGACGGGCTACGTGCCCGACAACAATGTGCACACGGCGATCGTGGCGGCCGCAGGGCGCAAATTCTTCGACGAAAAAGTGGTCGACAATCTCAAGGCGAGCCTTGGGGCGCCTGCCGGCTTCGCCGGCGCCGTGGTGCCGGCGCTTGGCGCATTGTCGCGCCTTTCGACCGGGACGCTCGTGGTGACCGATCGCGAGGTCAAGCTCTCGGGCGACGCGCTCTATGACGCGGCGCCCGGTCAGCTTCGCGGCAACCTGGTCAAGGATTTTCCGCAAAGCTGGCAGCTCAAGGCGGATATTTCGGTCAAGCCCGCGGCCGCGCCGGTCGATGCCAGCGTCTGCCAGCAGCTGTTTTCCGAGTTGCTCGCGAAGGGAACGATCCGCTTCGAATCCGGACGTTCCAGCCTTGACCTGGATTCGGCGGGCCTGCTCGATCATCTGACCGAAATCGCGCTGCGCTGCCCGGCCACCAATGTCGAGGTCGCCGGCCATACGGACACCGACGGCGATAGTGCCGGCAACCAGGCCCTGTCCGAAAAGCGGGCACAGGCGGTGGTGGATTATCTGGTAAAGGCGGGCTTGCCTGCGGGCAGGTTCACCGCGATCGGCTATGGCAGCGCCCAGCCGGCGGCGGCCAACGACACCGACGAGGGCAAGGCGCGCAATCGCCGCATTGAATTCCTCGTGAAGGAACAGCCATGATCTTTCTGGCGACATTTCACTGGGGCTGGCTTCTCGCCACAACGCTGCTCGGTTTCGCGATCGGCTGGGTTGCGGTGGTTCATCGCGGTCATGGCGTATCCGGGCCGCTCGCGCGCTGGCTGGCTCTGCTGGTGGCAGCGCTGCTGGCCGCGTCGCTCGCGCGTATCGTTCCGGGCGAGCCGGGCTATTGGCTGGACCTCGGCCTTCTGATGCTTGCGCTCTATCTGATCGGGTGCGCGATCGGGTCGTGGCTGCGTGACCGGGTGCTTCCCGGCTCCACGAGCGCAAACTGAAAGCGGCACATGCTCTGGCCGGTGAAGCGCCGGGGGCCTGATCTGCTGTTTTCCAGCGGCTGGCCGCCATGGAGGCTGCCTAGATCGCGAGCACACCGTGGTGTTTTCAGAGGCCTTGGCACCGGTCGTTCCTGATATAGGGTTTCCCTAATATGTTGAAGGAGCGGAATAATCCGTAGGAAGAATTCCACTCCGGCCCAAAACAAGCTACCAGATGGAGCGGGGGACTGATTGGGGCGGCCTTCACATTCGCTCCGGATGCGTGCGCAAGACCGCAAGCGAATGGTAGAACAGGGCCGCCAGGCTTGGCGCGGTTGGCGGCCTTGTCCGCACAACGGTCATGACGGCGGGTCGTATTTCGAGGTCTAGATGCTGGAACCAATACGCAGGGCGATCTCGTTTCTGCGCCACAGGCAAATCTTGCACAAGTTGGGCGTTGCGATCAGCGTCACGGTCATCGGCATCGCCTGCTATGTGCTTTATCACATGCTGCGGGGAATTGACGTCAACGAGGTCGTCGAGGCGATCAAGGGCACCGAACCCCGAGCGATCGCGCTGGCGGGGTTGTTCGTGGCCGCGGGCTATTTCACGCTGACGTTCTACGATTTGTTCGCGATGCGCGCGATCGGCCGAAATGACATCCCCTATCGGGTCAATGCGCTCGCAGCCTTCACCAGCTACTCCATCGGGCACAATGTCGGGGCAAGCGTTTTCACCGGCGGTGCCGTCCGCTACCGCATCTATTCGGCATGGGGGCTGAACGCGATCGACGTCGCCAAGATTTGCTTTATCGCCGGACTCACGTTCTGGCTCGGCAACGCCGCGGTGCTCGGGATTGGGATCGCCTATCACCCGGAGGCCGCCTCTTCAGTCGATCAGCTTCCGTCGTGGCTGAATCGCGTGATCGCCGTCGCCATCATCGTCGGTCTCGTGGCCTATGTGGTCTGGGTCTGGGTGCAGCCGCGCAATGTCGGCCGCGGACCCTGGACGGTGGTTTTGCCAGGCGGGCCGCTGACATTGCTGCAGATCGCGATCGGCATCGTCGATCTCGGCTTCTGCGCACTGGCGATGTACACGCTGGTGCCGGACGAGCCCAATCTCGGCTTTGTCGTGGTCGCCGTGATCTTTGTCTCGGCGACACTGCTTGGATTTGCCAGCCATTCCCCCGGCGGGCTCGGCGTCTTCGACGCCGCGATGCTGGTCGGCCTCTGGCAGATGGACAAGGAGGATTTGCTCGCAGGGATGCTGTTGTTCCGCCTGCTCTATTATATTGCGCCGTTCGTCATATCTGTAATCTTATTGACGTTTCGAGAGGTTATCATCGGAACCCGGTCGAAACGGTTGCAGCAGGCCGCCTCCGCGATGGCCGTGGAACCACCGCACGAAGCCGTGTACGTCCGGGAGCGCAAGGACCCCTGAGCCTGACAACAGGGCACGAAAGTGGGCACCAGCCCTATGGCAATAGACGATTCTCCCTCATTCTTTTTTTCGCCCTGGCCGGATCGGCTGAGGCATTCGGCGATCGTTCTGCTTGCGGCCGGACTCTCGCTGGCCGTGGTGGTGCTATTCGGCGAACTGTCCGTGCTTCGCGCCGTCGCGATTTTCGCCTGCATCGCCGCGGCAGCGCTGGTGCCTTGGCGCCTGCATGACGCCACCGCTTCGCGGGAGGATGTCCGCGGCGTCAATCCGGTCGAATCCGCCGCCGTCAGCGCCATTGTCGGCGGCATGCCGGATCCCGCCGTCTTGCTCGACCGCGCCGGCCGCGTCATTCATCTCAACGCGGCCGCGGCCCAGCTCGCGCCGGCCCTGCGCAAGAACGAACTCGCCCAGTTTGCGTTACGCTCGCCCGAAATCATCACCGCGCTTCGTGAGGCCATCGCGACCACCGAGGCGCGCCGCGCCACCTATCTCGACCACGTTCCGGTCGATCGCTGGATGGAATTGATCATCATTCCGGTAGCGGTGCCGACGTTGTTCGGCGGCTCCGATAAATGCATGCTGATGACCTTCCACGACCAGACGCCGCTGCGCCGGGTGGAGGAGATGCGCGCCGATTTCGTCGCCAATGCCAGCCACGAGTTGCGTACGCCGCTGGCGGCGCTGTCGGGCTTTATCGATACGCTGCAAGGGCCGGCGCGCGACGATCCCAAGGCGCGCGAGCGCTTTCTCGGCATCATGCATACCCAGGCGACGCGGATGGCAAGATTGATCGACGACTTGCTGTCGCTGTCACGGGTCGAACTCTCCGCTCATGTCCGCCCGGATACGCTGGTGGACATCGTTCCGATCATTTTGCAGGTCGTCGACGGCCTGGAGCCGCTGGCGCGCGAACGCCAAGTGGCGATCGACATCGATCTGCCGGACACCCCGGCCTGGATCGCCGGCGATCGCGAGGAGCTGCTGCGATTGTTCGAGAACCTGGTCGAGAACGCGCTGAAATATGGCGCCTCGGGCGGCAAGGTGAACATCTCCCTGATCGAGGCCGCGTCCGGTGAGGGGCAGCCCGAGTTGCGGGTGCTGGTCCGCGATTTCGGCCCCGGCATCGCGCCGGAACACCTGCCGCGCCTCACCGAGCGGTTTTATCGGGTGGATGTCGGCGATAGCCGCGCGCAAGGCGGAACCGGGCTCGGACTATCGCTGGTTAAACATATTGTTAACCGCCATCGCGGCCGGCTGGTGATCGAAAGCGTGCCGAAAAACGGCGCCACCTTCACCACCTGCTTTCCCCAGGCCAAATCCTCATCATCGACCTGAAATCAAGTGATTACAATGGCTTGGTGACGTCATCCAACTGTCACCAAACCTTCGTAAAAGCAGCATTGACCGCCCCTAAACGGGCCGACGTGAGCACTTGGCTTACGACAGGGAGACCAGCAATGAATTTCATGAAAACCATCGTCGCTGCAGGCATGGTCGCCGCATCGACGTCGGCTTTTGCTGCCGACATCACCGGAGCGGGCGCCACCTTCCCGTTCCCGATCTATTCGAAATGGGCCGACGCCTACAAAAAGGAAACCGGTAACGGACTGAACTACCAGTCGATCGGTTCGGGCGGCGGGATCAAGCAGATCCAGGCCAAGACCGTGACGTTCGGGGCGACCGACATGCCGCTGAAAGTTGAACAGCTCGAAAAGGACGGCCTTGTGCAATGGCCGATGGTGATGGGCGCGATCGTTCCCGTGGTCAATCTGGAAGGCGTCAAGCCGGGTGAGTTGGTTTTCGACGGCGACACGCTCGCCAACATCTATCTCGGCAAGATCACCAAATGGGACGATCCGGCGATCAAGAAGCTCAATCCCGACGCGAAGCTGCCGAGCGAAGCCATCACCGTGGTTCGCCGTTCCGATGGATCGGGCACGACTTTCAACTTCACCGACTACCTTTCCAAGGTGAGCGCGGAGTGGAAGACCAAGGTCGGCTCCGGCACCGCGGTGGAATGGCCGGTGGGCGTCGGCGCCAAGGGTAACGAAGGCGTCTCCGGCAACATCGGACAGACCAGGAATTCGATCGGCTATGTCGAATATGCCTACGCCAAGCAGAACAAGCTTACCTATGCGGCGCTGATCAACAAGACCGGCAAGACCGTGCAGCCGGCGGTAGCTTCGTTCCAGGCGGCCGCTTCGAACGCCGATTGGGCGAAAGCTCCCGGCTATTACGTGATCCTCACCGACCAGCCGGGCGAACAATCCTGGCCGATCACGGCCTCGACCTTCATCCTCATGTACAAGGAGCCCGAGGACAAGGCTGCCTCCGCTGAAGCCGTCAAGTTCTTCAAATGGGCTTTCGCCAAGGGTGGCAAGATGGCCGAAGAACTCGACTACATTCCGATGCCGGAGCCCGTCGTCAAGCTGATCGAGAAGACCTGGTCGTCCGACATCAAGAGCTGACGCGTTTGGCGTAACGTTTCTTCCCACCCGGATGCACTAGTGCCGCCTATTTGAAGTTCCTGCACCACAAGCGGCGAATTCGATCCAGGAACTTCAAATAGAAAAGCGGCACTAGAATCAATAGGTTTGCCAGTGCCCCTGACTTTCCGAAGTTCGTGGAAAGTGGGGGCGGCAACGGAGCACGAACTTCGGAAAGTGGGCACTAGTGTCCCGGTTCTGACATTCGTATCATGTCGCAGCGGGTTCGTTTACGGATGTCAAATCCACCACACTAGGTCCGGATGGGCTGCAGTCTAAGGTGGCGGCCGTATTCGGGGGAGCAGCCGCGCTCTGCTTCAAAACCCCGCTTTGCTTCAAGACCAGATCGCTACCGGCAAGGCGGCCTCCGACAAGGCGACGACCGGAACCTTGGACCAACAGAGGGAATTAGCGTGGGAGAGATGGTGGTTCAAAGCGGAGCAGTCGACGTCGCAGGACCTTACGACCGCGCCAAGGCGCTGAGCGCCTTCAAGTTCGGAGACGTCACCTTCTACTGGATCACGCGGGCTTGCGCGATCTCGGTCCTGCTCATTCTCGGCGGCATCATTCTTTCGCTGATCGTCGGTGCCTGGCCGGCGATGAAGGAATACGGCTTCGCGTTCCTGTGGACTCAGCGCTGGGCGCCGTCGGCCGATCCTCCGGTGCTCGGGGCGCTGGGGCCGATGTACGGCACGCTGGTCACTTCATTCATCGCCATGTTGATCGCGATCCCGGTGGGTCTCGGCATCGCGATTTTTCTCACCGAGCTTTGTCCGCAATGGCTGCGCCGGCCGATCGGCATCGCCATCGAACTGCTCGCCGGCATCCCCTCGATCATCTACGGCATGTGGGGCTTCTTCGTGTTGGGTCCGTTTTTGGCCTATACATTCCAGCCGTTCATGATCAGCCTGTTCGACGGGATTCCGGTGCTCGGCGCAATCTTCGCCGGGCCACCTTCTTATCTGAGCCTGTTCAACGCCGCGCTCATCCTCGCAATCATGGTGCTGCCGTTCATCACCGCGATCTCGGTCGATGTCTTCAAGACGGTGCCGCCGGTGCTGAAGGAGGCCGCCTACGGGGTCGGCTGCACGACGTGGGAAGTGGTCCGCAACGTGGTGATCCCCTACACCCGCGTCGGCGTCATCGGCGGCATCATGCTGGCGCTGGGCCGCGCGCTCGGCGAGACCATGGCGGTCACCTTCATCATCGGAAATTCCTTCCGCATCTCGTCCTCGATCTTTGCGCCGGGCACCACGATCTCGGCGGCGATCGCCAGCGAATTCGCCGAAAGCGACGGGCTGCACCAATCCGGCCTTATCCTGCTTGGCCTGTTGCTGTTCGTGCTGACGTTCATGGTGCTCGCCGCGGCGCGCCTGATGCTGCTGCGGCTGGAAAAGAAGGCGGGGAAGTAGCATGAACCCGATCTACACCCGCCGCCGCCGCAAGGACATGGCCGTCCGCTGGCTTTGCGTTGGCGCAGCCGCGTTCGGCGTCACCTGGCTTGCGCTGATCCTGTTCACGCTGTTCTTCAACGGCCTTAAAGGCCTCAATCTCGAGATATTCACCCAGAACACGCCGCCGCCGGGATCGAGCGAGGGCGGCCTTTTGAATGCGATCACCGGCTCGGTGATCATGACCGCGATCGGCGTCGGCATCGGCGCGCCGCTCGGCCTGTTTGCGGGAACCTATCTTGCCGAATACGGCAGGAACGACCGCCTCACCTCGGTGATCCGTTTCATCAACGATATTCTGCTTAGCGCGCCCTCGATCATCATCGGCCTGTTCATCTATGGCGCCGTCGTGGTACCGATGCGCGGCTTCTCGGCACTGGCCGGATCGCTGGCGCTCGCGGTGATCGTAATTCCAGTCGTGCTGCGCACCACGGAAGACATGTTGCTGCTGGTCCCCAATCCGCTGCGTGAAGCGGCCTCCGCCCTTGGGCTGCCGCGCTCGCTGGTCATCAAGCGCATCGCCTACCGCGCGGCGCGCTCCGGCCTGATCACCGGCGTGCTGCTGGCGACCGCCCGCGTCGCCGGCGAGACCGCGCCGTTGCTGTTCACTGCGCTCTCCAATCAGTTCTTCAGTCTCGACCTCACCAAGACGATGGCGAACCTGCCGGTGACGATCAACAATTTCGTGCAGAGCCCCTACGCCTATTGGAAGCAATTGGCCTGGAGCGGGGCGCTGATCATCACGCTCACCGTACTCACTCTCAACATTGGCGCGCGGATTCTTGGCGCCGAGAGGACTGCAAAATGAACGAGCTTTCCGTTTCCGTGAGCGTCCCTGGCGCGCCGACGCCGTCGATGGCCGGCCATGCGGAACCGCCGGCCAAGGTCACCGCGCGCGGCCTGAACTTCTATTACGGCGAGCACCACGCGCTGAAGAACATCAACATCGCGCTCGGCACCAACCGCGTCACCGCCTTCATCGGCCCGTCGGGCTGCGGCAAGTCGACGTTGCTGCGGATTTTCAACCGGATGTACGATCTCTATCCGGGGCAACGCGCCACCGGCCAGTTGATGCTCGACCAGACCAACATCCTCGACCCCAAGCTCGATCTCAATCTGCTGCGGGCGCGCGTCGGCATGGTGTTCCAGAAGCCGACGCCGTTCCCGATGACGATCTACGAGAACATCGCATTTGGCATTCGCCTCTACGAAAAAATCTCCCGGTCGGAAATGGACGACCGCGTCGAGAAGGCGCTGCGCGGCGGCGCGCTCTGGAACGAGGTCAAGGACAAGCTCAATGCGTCGGGCTTGAGCCTGTCCGGCGGTCAGCAGCAGCGTTTGTGCATCGCGCGCACCGTGGCGGTGCGCCCCGAGGTGATCCTGTTCGACGAACCATGCTCGGCGCTCGATCCGATCTCGACCGCCAAGGTCGAGGAATTGATCCAGGAACTGGCCGAGGACTACACCATCGCCATCGTCACCCATAACATGCAGCAGGCCGCGCGGGTCTCCGACAAGACGGCGTTCATGTATCTGGGTGAGTTGATCGAGTTCGACGAGACCAACAAGATTTTCACATCGCCGAACGACCGGCGTACCCAGGACTATATCACCGGCCGCTTCGGCTGAGACGCGTGCTCCAGGACAGTGGAAACCGGTTTTTCGCTAGTGTAGCGACACTGACGTTCCTTTCAGTGTTGCCGCGAGCTCTCGGAAGGAACGTCAGAGTCAAAGCTACACTAGGATCATATAGTTGCTGGTGCCCCTTTGGTTCTGACATTCGTAAAAGTGCCCGCTGCGATGGGATACGAATGTCAGAACCGGGACACTAGGATCAGGCTCGAACAGGAAATGAGATCAGGCTCCGATTCAGTCGGATCCAGGGAGAACAAGATGGCCTCAGAACATACCGCCAAGGCTTTCGACAGCGATCTTCAGGAACTGACCCGGCTGGTGGCCGAAATGGGCGGCCTTGCCGAGCGCATGATCGTCGATGCCGTCGATGCGCTGATCCGCCGCGACGTCGCGCTCGGCCGGCGCGTGGTCGAGACCGACGTTGAAATCGACAATTTGCAGCGCCTGATCGAGGAGCGCGCGGTGCTGACCATCGCGCGGCGCCAGCCGATGGCGGTGGATTTGCGCGAGATCGTCGGCGCGATGCGGGTTGCAACCGATCTCGAGCGGATCGGCGACCTTGCCAAGAACATGGGCAAGCGCGTCGCGGCGCTGGAGAGCGACTTCCAGCCGCTGAAGCTGATCCGCGGGCTCGAACACATGACCGACCTCGTGCAGTCGCAGGTGAAGTCCGTGCTCGACGCCTACGCGGCGCACGACCTGCCGGCGGCGATGACGGTCTGGAAGGGCGACGAGGAGGTCGACGCCATCTGCACCTCGCTGTTCCGCGAGCTTCTGACCTATATGATGGAGGATCCGCGCAATATCAGTTTCTGCATCCATCTGATGTTCTGCGCCAAGAACATCGAGCGGATCGGCGACCACGCCACCAACATCGCCGAGACCGTGTTCTACATGATCGAGGGTCAGCAAATTCTCGACAAGCGGCCGAAAGGCGACATGACGACCTTTGCTACGACAGTGCCCGGGAGCTGAAGATCATTCCCGAGCAACCGCATTACACCAAGAACCGTAATTTAAAGGACGAAAGAAGGCTACGCACATGAGCGCGCGCATTCTGGTGGTTGAAGATGAGGAAGCGTTGACGACGTTGTTACGCTACAACCTCGACGCCGAGGGGTACGACGTCGAAACGGTCGGGCGTGGCGACGATGCCGACACCCGCTTGAAAGAGCGGGTTCCAGACCTGGTCGTGCTGGACTGGATGCTGCCCGGGCTCTCCGGCATCGAGTTGTGCCGCCGCTTGCGGGCGCGGCCCGAGACGCGGCAACTGCCGATCATCATGCTGACCGCGCGCGGCGAGGAAAGCGAGCGGGTCAGAGGTCTTGCCACCGGTGCCGACGACTACATCGTCAAACCGTTCTCGGTGCCGGAATTACTGGCGCGGGTCCGCGGCCTGTTGCGTCGCGCAAGCCCGGAACGGCTTGCCACCGTACTCACCTACGGCGATATCGAACTCGATCGCGAGAAGCGCCGCGTCGCCCGCTCCGGCCGTCCGGTCGATCTCGGGCCGACCGAGTACCGGCTGCTCGAATTCTTTCTGGAGCATCCGGGGCGCGTGTTCAGCCGCGAGCAATTGCTCGACAGCGTCTGGGGCCGCGACATCTATATCGATGAGCGCACCGTGGACGTGCATATCGGGCGGTTGCGCAAATTGCTCAATCCCGGCCGCGAGCAGGATCCGATCCGCACCGTGCGCGGCGCCGGCTATGCGCTCGACGATCGCTTCGCCAAGGTGGAGTAAAATTCCACGCCCGTCGTCCCGGCCTTGAGCCGGGACCCATAACGACCGATGTGAGTTGTTGAAGCGAGCTAAAGCGTCAGCTTGGCATAACCACGAAATTCTGTGGTTATGGGCCCCGGCGTTCGCCGGGGCGACAACGTTTTGATGCCGCTTCTTACCGCGTCGTCTTCGACGGTTGACGGCGCCGGTCGCCGGTCGGCTGATACGCGATCCGCGAATGATGCGCGCAGTAGGGCAGGCTGTTCAGCGCCTTGCCGCCGCAGAAGAAGAATTCTGTGCTGGAAGGGTCGCCGATCGGCCAGTGACAGGTGGCCTCGTTCAATTCCAGCAGCGACAGCCGCTGGCTCATCGGCACCACATTGTCATAGGCGATCGGATCCGGCTCCAGTTCGACCTCGAAGGCGTGGGCCAGCGCGGTGTTGCCGCGCGACGCCGGCCGCGACACCCGCATCATGTGCTGGACGGGACGCGCCTTGCGTGGCCGAGGAGCTGCGGAAGAGGGGCTCTTGGCGCGACCGGACAGGCCGAGCCGGTGGACTTTGCCGATCACCGCATTCCGGGTCACGTTGCCAAGCTCTGCGGCAATCTGACTCGCCGAAAGTCCGGCTTCCCAAAGCTTCTTCAATTGCTCGACGCGATCGTCAGACCAGGTCAATACCGTCATCGCACTCTTTCCTTCGCGTCGCGCCGGCCTGCTATCGGGGCAGCGCTGCGATGCCAATCGTCTCAAATATCCCTTCCGGCAGAATCCCTTAGCCCTCGCCGGGCGCAAATAAGCGCTCGAACGTTTACGCAGAACTCTGGCGACCTAGAGGAGCAATAACTACCGCACGAGATGTCGTACCCGACGTTTGAGAGGCTACAATATGGCGTGACTCCGGCGCAAGAGTCCGCGTGAGTGCGTCCACATGTTCCACTGCTTTCAGGCTTGCAGTGCGATCCTTCGGCGACACCGGAGATTTACGGAATCCGCCCGTTGACACTGATCGCCACGCGCCTAAAATGCTTGCCACGTGCCGCCCCTAAAAGGCGGCACGTTTTGTTTTCCGGTTGTTTTCCCAGCTCCAGCCGTCGATGCGACCGCGCCAATGCGCGCATCGCGGTCTGCTAACCGTCAGTGACCATGATGACGTCGCATCTGCTTCCGGTCTTTGCCAGGGTCGATCTCGGTTTCGAGCGCGGCGAAGGCTGCTGGCTGATCGCAACCAACGGCGAGCGCTATCTCGACTTCACCTCGGGTGTCGCGGTGAACGCGCTCGGACATGCGCATCCGCATCTGGTTGCCGCCCTTCAGCAGCAGGCGACGAAGCTCTGGCACATGTCGAACCTGTTCAAGAGCCCGGACGGCGAGAAGCTCGCCGCCCGGCTCTGCGAGCAGAGCTTTGCCGACTTCGTTTTCTTCTGCAATTCCGGCGCTGAAGCGCTGGAAGGTTTGATCAAGCTCGTGCGCCACTATCACTTCTCCAAGGGAAACCCTGCGCGCTACCGCATCATCACCTTCGAGGGCGCGTTCCATGGCCGCACGCTGGCGACGCTGGCGGCGACCGGCTCGGCCAAATATCTCGAAGGCTTCGGTCCGCCGATGGACGGTTTCGACCAAGTGCCGCATGGCGATCTGGAAGCCGTCAAGAAGGCGATCGGCCCGCACACCGCGGGCATCCTGATCGAGCCGGTGCAGGGCGAGGGCGGCGTGCGCTCGGCGCCGCATGCCTTCTTCAAGGCGCTGCGCCAGCTCTGCGACGAGCGCGGCCTGTTGCTCGCCTTCGACGAGGTGCAGACCGGCATGGGCCGCACCGGGGATCTCTTTGCCTACAAGCGCCTCGGTGTTGTGCCGGACGTGATGTCGCTGGCGAAAGCGCTCGGCGGCGGCTTCCCGATCGGAGCGGTGCTTGCCACCGCCGAGGCTGCGTCCGGCATGGCGCCGGGCTCGCACGGCTCGACCTTCGGCGGCAATCCGCTGGCGGTCGCCGCGGCCAACGCCGTGCTCGACGTCATGCTTAAGCCCGGCTTCTTCGACCATGTGCAGAAAATGTCGCTGCTCTTGAAGCAGAAACTCGCTTCCGTGGTCGACCGCTATCCTGCGATCCTGGCGGAAGTGCGCGGCGAGGGGCTATTGATCGGCGTCAAGGCCGTCGTGCCCTCGGCCGATCTCGTCGCTGCGTTGCGCGAGCAAAAGCTGCTCACGGTCGGCGCCGGCGACAATGTCGTGCGCTTCCTCGCGCCGCTCATTGTCTCGGAGGCCGAGATCGCGCAATCCGTGCAATGCTTGGAGCGTGCCTGCGCCGCGCTCTCGGCGAAGAAAGCGGCCGCGCAATGAAGAACGCGTTGCGCCACTTCCTCGATCTCAACGAGATTCCAACCAAGGAGCTGCGCGACGTGCTCGCGGCGAGCATCGCCATGAAGGCGAAGCTGAAGGCGCAGAAGAGCGGCGGCGCGCCCACCGACAAGCCGCTTGCGGGCAAGACGCTGGCGATGATCTTCGAGAAGCCCTCGACACGTACGCGGGTTTCGTTCGACGTCGGCATGCGCCAGCTCGGCGGCGAAGCCATCATGCTGACGGGCGCGGAAATGCAGCTCGGCCGCGGCGAGACCATCGCCGACACCGCGCGCGTGCTGTCGCGTTATGTCGATGCCATCATGATTCGGATTCTCAACCATGATGCGCTGCTGGAACTCGCCGCGCACGCCACCGTGCCCGTCATCAACGGGCTGACGCGACGCTCGCATCCTTGCCAGGTGATGGCCGACCTCATGACGTTCGAGGAGCATCGAGGTTCGATCGCCGGCCGCACGGTGGCCTGGAGCGGCGATGACAACAATGTGCTGGCGTCCTGGGCGCATGCGGCGGAACGCTTCAAATTCAATTTGAACGTCGCGACCCCGCCGGAGCTTGCACCGGGCAAGGCGATGCGGGACTGGATCAAGGCAACGCAAGCGCCGATCGTGCTCGGCAACGATCCCGAGGCTGCCGTGCGCGGTGCCGATTGCGTGGTCACCGACACCTGGTTCTCGATGGGCGACAAGGACGGCGAGCATCGTCATAATCTGCTGAAACCCTATCAGGTCAACGCGCGGCTGATGTCGCTGGCCAAGCGTGACGCGCTGTTCATGCATTGCCTGCCCGCCCATCGCGGCGACGAAGTCACCGACGAGGTGATCGATGGTCCGCAGTCCGTGGTGTTCGACGAGGCCGAAAATCGCCTGCATGTGCAAAAGGGCATTCTGGCCTGGTGTTTCGAGGCGGTGGGGTAGCTCGCTTCATCCCTCCCCCTTGTGGGGAGGGTCGACCCCGCGCAGCGGGGTCGGGGTGGGGGTGCTAACTGGAAATATTGCATTTTGTGTCGCCCCCCACCCGACACGCTGCTCGCTTCGCTCACAGCGCGCCACCCTCCCCGCAAGGGGGAGGGATAAGAGACCGACTTCGGACACGAAAATGTCGCTTCGACGTTCAACCCTTTCACTTCACCCCGTTCGACCCCAGATAAAGCGCCATGACGCCAAATTCCCCCGACATCAAATTCAAGGAAACGCCGGTCCGCGCGCCGTCGCACGTGCCGGTCGACGATGCGGTGCTTGCTTTCGAGGTCGCGAGCCTCGATCTGCGCGGGCGGCTGACCCGGCTCGGCCCCGGGCTCGACGATCTGCTCGCCAAGCACAACTATCCGCCGCCGGTCGGCAAGCTGCTCGGAGAAGCGATCGTGCTCACGACGCTGCTCGGCTCGTCGCTGAAATTCGACGGCCGTTTCATCTTGCAGACCCAGACCGACGGTCCGGTGCCGTTCCTGATCGTCGATTTCCAGGCGCCCGACCGGCTGCGCGCCTATGCGCGTTTCGACGCCAAAGAGATCAAGGAGGGCCAGGATTCAGGCAGCCTGCTCGGCAAGGGTCATCTGGCGATGACCGTCGATCAGGGTCCGGAGATGAGCCGTTATCAGGGGCTGGTGGCGCTTCAGGGCGGCACGCTGGAAGATGCCGCGCATGAATATTTCCTGCGCTCCGAGCAAATTCCGACCCGGGTGCGGCTCGCGGTCGGTGAGGAATGGCGGGGCGGCGAGGGCGGCGTGCGCCGCCGCTGGCGCGCCGGCGGCATGCTGCTGCAGTTTTTGCCCAAGGCGCCGGAGCGCGCGCGACGGGCGGACCTCGATCCCGGCGATGCGCCCGAGGGCACAACGACGCACATGGTTGCCGAAGACGATGCCTGGGTCGAAGGCCAGTCGCTGATCTCCACCGTCGAGGATGTCGAACTGATCGATCCGGACCTGTCGGGCGAACGGCTGCTCTATCGTCTGTTTCACGAGCGCGGCGTGCGGGTGTTTTCGCCGCTGGCCTTGCAGGCAAAATGTTCGTGCTCGCGCGAGGCGGTATCTTCCATGCTCAAGAGCTTTGCGCCGGAAGACCGCGCCGGGATGGTCAAGGACGGCAAGGTGGAGGTGACCTGCGAATTCTGCTCGTCGGTCTACCAGTTCACGCCGCATGAAGCGGGTGTGGAGGAGGGGGCCGCGTAGTGCCTCCCGCGATGGCCGCTCTTCTTATCCCTCCCCCGCGGAACGCGTGGGGAGGCATAGGCCGTCTTAGGCGGCCGTCTTTGTGAAGACGCCGAAGCAAAGCTTCGGCTATGGCGAATGAAATGAGCGTCGGGGTGGGGGCATTTTGGAACACGGCCTGTCTTAACCCCCACCCGACATGTCGCTCGCTTCGCTCGCACATGCCACCCTCCCCGCAAGGGGGAGGGATAAGAGGCGAGTGGTGCGCGTCTCTCTAGTTCAACACCCGCTTCGCCTCGGGACCGTCGAGCGAAAAGGTCGGCACGTCGATCTCGAACGTCTCGCCGCTTTCGCTTTCCATCTGGTAGCGGCCGGTCATGAAGCCGGATGCGGTCGGCAGCGGAACGCCCGAGGTGTATTCAAAGCGTTCGCCGGGCGCGAGCACCGGCTGTTCGCCGACCACGCCTTCGCCGCGGACCTCCTGCCTGCGCCCGGTTGCGTCCGTGATGATCCAGTGCCGCGTGCGCAGTTGCACGGTTTCCTGGCCGGAATTGGTGATGACGATGGTATAGGACCAGAAGTATTGGCGGTTTTCGACCGACGAGCGCCCGGGGAGGAAGTTCGGCTCTACGGTGACTTCGATGTCGCGGGTAACAGCGCGGTACATGCGGGCTCAATCGTCTTTTTAAAGCACGCGTTCATTCTATCCGATCGCCCTGCCGGAACCAATTGTGGAGGCCGCCCGCGAGCGGTGTTTTCCGCCGCTTTCCATCGCCGTTTCACCACAGTTCGGGGCTAAGCGCGCCCCTTTCCCTGCTGCGCGCGGGAACAGTAGTATGTTATCTTCAAGCCCGAACGCTGACGACGGTGTGAGATGACCTCGGTTGCCGATCAAATTGCCGGACCGCCGCTTGCCGCCGAGACGGGAGTCTTGGCGCGCGAGGCGTTGCCGGCGCAGTCCGCGGCGGCGGCGATTGCGCGCCCTGCCACGTCCGAGCGCGAACTGCGGCTTGATCTGTTCCGGGGAATGGCGCTCTGGCTGATCTTTATCGATCACCTGCCGCAAAATCTTCTGACCTGGCTCACGATCCGCAATTACGGATTTAGCGACGCCACCGAAATTTTCATTTTCATCTCCGGCTACACCGCAGCCTTCGTCTACGGACGCGCGATGCGCGATGCCGGCTTTGTGGTTGCGACCGCGCGCATCCTGCGGCGGGTCTGGCAGATCTACGTCGCGCACGTGTTCCTGTTCACGATCTTTCTTGCCGAAATCTCCTACGTCGCGACCCGCTTCGAAAACCCGCTCTACACCGAAGAAATGGGGATCCTGGATTTTCTCAAGGAGCCGGACATCACCATCGTCCAGGCGCTGCTCCTGAGATTTCGCCCCGTCAACATGGATGTGCTGCCGCTCTACATCGTGCTGATGCTGTTCCTGCCGCTGATTCTGTGGCTGATGAAGCGGAGCGCCGATCTGACGCTGGCGCTGTCGGTCGTCCTCTATGCCGCGACCTGGGAATTCGATCTTTATCTGTCGGCCTATCCGAACGGTTTCTGGGCCTTCAACCCGTTCGCCTGGCAATTGCTGTTCGTGTTCGGAGCGTGGTGCGCGCAAGGCGGCGCGCAGCGGATGTCGCGGATCCTGGCCTCGTCGATCACGATGTGGATTTGCATCGCCTATATCCTGTTCGCGTTCCTGGTGACGCTCACCTGGTATTGGCCGCAGTTGAGCCATTTCATGCCGCGGCGGCTCGAGCAGTGGATGTATCCGATCAGCAAGACCGATCTGGACGTGCTCCGCTTCGCGCACTTCCTGGCGTTGGCGGCGCTGACGGTGCGCTTCCTGCCCAAGGATTGGCCGGGCCTGAAATCACCGTGGCTGCGGCCGTTGATCCTGTGTGGCCAGCACTCGCTTGAGATCTTCTGTCTCGGCGTGTTCCTGGCTTTCGCCGGCCACTTCCTGCTGGCGGAGTTTTCCGGCGGGACCGGGTTGCACTTCGTTATCAGTATTTCCGGAATCCTGATCATGTCAGGCGCGGCATGGCTGTTTTCATGGTACAAACATTCCGCCGACAAGAGTGGGTCCCGCGCCAAGGCCACCGGCGGCAACGCCGATATGGCGGGAGGGGGGACATGAAGTTCGTCTCGGGACTTATCCTGAGTGTGAGCATGCTGGCCGGTCTTTTGACGGCCGTATCGACACGCGCCGAAGATGCCCCGGCAGCCGCCGCCGCGCCGGCCTGCGAGGTTCCCGATTATCTGTTGTCGAGCGAGAGCGCCCTTCCGAAGGTCGCGGAAGCCATCAAGGCCGGCAAAGCACTCAATATCCTGGTCCTGGGAAGCCGGTCATCGACCATCAATGTGAGCGGGGGCGCCGCGGAGGCTGCCGCCTATCCGGGCCAGATGCAGGCCGCCTTGAAGGAGAAGCTGCCCGCCATCGCGGTTAACCTATCCGTGGAAATACAGGTCAAGAAAACCGCCGAAGAGGTCGCCACCGGGCTGCCGAAGTTACTGGAAAGCAAAAAGCCGACTTTGGTCGTGTGGCAGACCGGAACCGTCGATGCTATCCGCTCGGTGGATCCGGACGATTTTCGTTCCGCGGTCAGTGAAGGGGTTGTTGCGTTGCAAGATGCCGGAGCCGACGTCGTCTTGCTCAATCCGCAGTATAGTCCGCGCACGGAAACGATGATTTCCGCGCCGCCCTATCTGGATAATTTGCGTGTGGTGGCGCAGGAGCACGACGTCCCGCTGTTCGATCGTTTCGCAATTATGCGAAACTGGTCCGAGTCCGGGGATTTCGATTTGTTCAGCGCGGTTCATGGGGCTGAACTTGCCAAGCGGGTTCATAGTTGCCTCGGGCGGGCGCTGTCGGAATTTATTATGGCAGCGGCTCATCCCAAGCCGGTTCAGGAGAATTGAGAAAGCCTGCGATTAATGACGGTTCGGATTTTTCGCCGCCCTTTTTGCCTGACGACGTGGCTGGCCTCGGTCGCGGCGCTGGCGCTGCTGACAACGGCCGCGACGGAATCCGTTCGCGCCGAGGCTGGCCAACAGTCGACATTATCCGACAGCACCAGGTCCGATAGCATAAAGCCCGATAGCACCAAGCCCGATAGCGCGAGGCCGGCCGCGCCCGCCAGTGAGAAGGCCGAGCAGGGCGGTGCAGCCCCGGCTGACAAGCCCAGCCAGGCGCAACCGAGAAGCCTCACCGACAAGGCGATCGAAAAGGTCAGGCAGGTTGCGAAATCGGCGAGCGACATTTTCAGCCGCGTGCCGTGCCTGCCGCCCAAGGGCGCCCCGAGGTCGGTGGGATCGCTGCCGCATGTCGCGCACAAGCTTGCGGCGGGCGGACCGGTGCTGATCATTGCGTTCGGATCGTCCTCGACCGTCGGCTACGGCACGTCCTCACCCGAGTTCACTTACCCCAACCGCCTGGCGGCGCAGCTGCACCGGAAATATCCGGGGGCCGATATCACCATCGTCAATCGCGGCCGCGGCGGCGAAGACGCGCCGGAAATGATGAAACGGTTGCAGGCCGAGGTGATCGACGTGAAGCCCGATCTCGTGATCTGGCAGGTCGGCACCAACGCCGTGCTGCGCAACCTCGATCCCGATGAAACCGCACAGCAGGTGCAGGACGGCATCGCCCGGATTCAGGCCGCCGGCGCTGATCTCGTGCTGGTCGATCCGCAATATTCTCCGAGGGTCACCGAGCATCAGGAGAACGCCAGCCGGATGGTCAGGCTGCTCGGCAAGGTTGCCCAGCTTCGCCATGTCGGCGTGTTTCCGCGCTTCGAGGTGATGCGCCAGTGGCATGAGAGCCAGGCGCTGCCGATCGACAGTTTCGTGATCGCCGACGGCCTGCATATGAACGATTGGGGCTATGCCTGCTTCGCGCAGTTGCTCGGCGACGACATCATCAGATCGGTCGGCCAGATCAAGCTCGGTATCAACCTGCCCTCCAGCGCGCAGATCAACCGGCCGATGTAGGGATGTGAATCTCGTCGTCCCGGACAAGCGACCGGAGGGAGCGCCGATCCGGGACCCATAATCCCAGGCGGTCATTATTCGACGAGCCGGAACGGCGAGTTATCGTAACAACAAGGGCCTGTGGTTATGGGTCCCCGCTTTCCGCGGGGACGACGTCAAAGTGTGCGGCTACCTCACGCCCTCTCCAACGCCGCCAGCAAATCCTCGATCAGATCGTCGGCGTGTTCGAGGCCGGTGGAGAAACGGATGAAGCCGTCGCTGATTCCGAGCTCGGCGCGCGCTTCCGGCGTCAGCCGCTGGTGGGTGGTGGTCGCCGGATGCGTGACCAGGCTCTTGGCGTCGCCGAGGTTGTTGGAGATGCGCGCCAACTGCAACGCATTGAGCGTGCGGAACGCCGCCGCCTTGCCGCCCTTGACCTCAAACCCGACCAGCGTCGATCCGGCACGCATCTGCTTCTTCACAAGCTCGGCCTGCGGGTGGTCGTCGCGGCCGGGATAGATCAGCCGCGAGATTTTCGGATGCTGCGCCAGCGCGTCGGCCACCTTGGCCGCCGTATCGGTCTGGGCGCGAACCCGCACCGCCAGCGTCTCCAGCCCCTTGAGCAACACCCAGGCGTTGAACGGCGACAGTGACGGCCCGGTCTGACGCATGAAGTTATGCAGATGTTCGGCAATGAAGGCTTCGGAAGAGAGGATCATGCCGCCCAGACAACGGCCCTGGCCGTCGATGTGTTTGGTTGCGGAATACACCACGACATCGGCGCCGAGCGACAGCGGGCTTTGCCAGATCGGGGTCGCAAACACGTTGTCGACGATCAGCCGCGCGCCGCCCTGATGGGCGATCTCGGCAATCGCGCCGATATCGAGCACGTCGAGCGTCGGGTTGGTCGGGCTTTCGAGAAAGAAGGTCTTGGTGTTCGGCCGCATCGCGCGCTGCCACTGGCCGAGATCAAGACCGTCGACCAGCGTGGAGGCGATGCCGTAGCGCGGCAACAGGTCTTCCACCACATAACGGCAGGACCCGAACATCGCCTTCGCGGCGACGACGTGGTCGCCGGCTTTGAGGGGGGCGAGAACGGCTGTCGTCACCGCCGCCATTCCGGTTGCGGTCGAGCGGCCGGCTTCGGCGCCTTCGAGTTCGATCATCCGCTGCTCGAACATCGCGATCGTCGGATTGGAATAGCGCGAATAGATATAGCCGGGATCTTCGCCCTTGAAGCGCGCCTCGCATTGCTCGGCGGTGTCGTAGACGTAGCCTTGGGTGAGAAACAGCGCCTCGGACGTCTCGCCGAATTCCGAGCGGATGGTTCCGGAGTGAACCAGGCGGGTCTCGGGGCGGAAGCGGGCAGTGGGCGAAACGGAAGCGGTAGACTTCGACATGTGACCTCCATCGTGACCGGTTTGAAATGGTCACAAAAAAACCGGCCTGGAAATTCCACAGGCCGGGATCACATTGTCCCCGGCCTGTTTAGCGACTTATTTAACGTGGCTGCAAGCCGGCCGGCTCAAATCACCACGGGATAAGTCATGCTCTATTCGCTCGCACTCTTTCCGTCAAGGCGACCATCGGATAACCGGTAAAAGGCCCTATTTTCAGCGTTAATTGGCCTGGTCACCCGTTAAGGACCGAAAAACCCCGTGAGCTTCACGCTTCAGCCCGGCGCCAATGGCATCCTGCCCGACCGCATGATCGCGGCGATGGCGGATGCCGGCCTGATCCTGCCGGCCTATCCGTTTGTCGAAAGCCAGATCCAGCCCGCAAGTCTCGACCTGCGGCTCGGCGACGTTGCCTACCGGGTGCGGGCGAGCTTTCTGCCGGGCCCCGGCGCCACCGTGGCCGAACGTATCGACGAATTGAAGCTGCATGAAATCTCGCTCGCCGACGGCGCGGTGCTGGAGACCAACTGCGTCTACATCGTGCCGCTGCTGGAGTCGCTGGCGCTGCCGGGCGAAATCGTCGCGGCCGCGAACCCCAAGAGTTCCACGGGCCGGCTCGACGTCTTCACCCGCGTCATAGCGGACGGCACGCGCCGCTTCGACATGATCGGCGCCGGCTATCACGGGCCGCTCTATGCCGAGATCAGCCCCAAGACCTTTCCGGTGCTGTTGCGCGAGGGCTCGCGGTTGTCGCAGGTACGCTTTCGCACCGGCGACGCCATCCTTGGCGCGGCCGAGCTTAGCGCGTTGCATACGCTGGAAAGGCTGGTCGACGTCAACGATGCCGACCTAGCCAACGGCGTGGCGCTGAGCGTCGATCTTTCGGGCGAGAACGCCAAGGGGTTCGTCGGCTATCGCGCCAAGCGCCACACCGGCGTGGTCGATATCGATCGCCGCGGCGGCTATACGGTCGACGAATTCTGGGAGGCGATTGCGGCGCGGCCCGACGGCAGCCTCATCCTCGATCCCGGCGAGTTCTACATTCTGGCCTCCAAGGAAGCCGTCCAGGTGCCGCCGGATTACGCCGCCGAGATGGTGCCGTTCGATCCGCTGGTCGGCGAGTTCCGCGTCCACTATGCGGGTTTCTTCGATCCCGGTTTCGGCTATGCCGGCGCCGGCGGAAAAGGCTCGCGTGCGGTGCTGGAAGTGCGCTCGCGCGAAGTGCCGTTCATTCTCGAGCACGGACAGATCGTCGGCCGCCTGGTGTACGAGAAAATGCTGGCGCGCCCGCATGCGCTGTACGGCCAGCGCATCGGCTCCAACTATCAGGCGCAGGGCCTGAAACTCTCCAAGCATTTCCGCGTTTGATCGAAGGGTAGCGGTCCCGGCGCGCTGGAGTGCAGCGCAACTTCCGGACCAGGCCTTCGCCCACCTCTCTTGCGATGCAGCAATATCGCTGTCGGTCGAGAGATGCGCCTTTCGGGTCGCCGCGCGCTGATTGCAGCATCGCCGCCAAGAACCGTGGATAACCGCGGAGAACCGGGCAGGGAAACAACCGATCAAGGGGACGCTTCAATGACTATCGCAATCACACACGGGACGTTGTCCGACGCCGATCATAGCGGGCAATTGCGCAAGGCAGTCATCGCGTCGACCATCGGCACCGCCATCGAGTGGTATGACTTTTTCCTCTATGGCACCGCCGCCGGGCTGATCTTTGGCAAGCTCTACTTTCCCAACGAAGATGCGCTGACGGCGACGCTGGCGGCCTTCGGCACCTACTTCATCGGCTTCGTCGGGCGCCCGATCGGTGCTGCGATATTCGGCCACTACGGCGATCGGATCGGCCGCAAGGCGACTTTGATCGCTACTCTTCTCTGCATGGGTATCGCGACCTTCCTGATCGCATTCGTGCCCACTTACGCCTCGATCGGCATCTGGGGCGCGGTCATCCTGACGGTGTTGCGGATGCTTCAGGGCATCGGCGTGGGCGGCGAGTGGGGCGGATCGGTGCTGCTGGCGATGGAATGGTCGCGCACCCACGGCCAACGCGGGCTGGTCGCATCCTGGCCGCAATTCGGCGTGCCGTGCGGCCTGTTCCTGTCAAACCTTGCCGTCCTCGCCTTCAGCCAACTAACAGGCGATCAGTTCATCACCTGGGGCTGGCGGCTGCCTTTCGCGCTCTCGATCGTTCTCGTTGGCATCGGATTGTGGATTTGGCTTGGCATCCTTGAGACGCCGGTGTTTCAGCAGCTTCTGGATAACCGGAAGATCGAGAAGGCCCCCATCATCGAGGTCTTCAAGAAGCATCCGAAGGAGATATTGCTTTCGGCCTTGCTGCGGATGTCCGAGCAGGCGCCGTTCTATATCTTTACCGCATTCATCTTCGCCTATGCGGTAGGCACCTTGCACATGTCGCGCGATCTGATCCTGATGGCGGTGCTGGTTGCAGCTTGCGTCTCGTTTGTCAGCATCCCTCTGTCAGGCCACATCTCCGACCTGATCGGGCGCAAGAAGATGTATCTGATCGGCGCCGCGACGACGGGGCTGTTCGGCTTCCTGTATTTCGGAATGGTGGACACGGCGGTTCCATCCTTGGTCTTTATCGCGATCGTGTTGTCGCTGATCCCGCACGACATGCAATATGGGCCGCAGGCAGCCTTGATTGCCGAGGCCTTTACGCCGCGATTGCGCTACAGCGGTGCTTCGCTCGGCTATCAACTCGCCTCCGTGATTGCGGGCGGTCCGGCGCCCTTGATCGCGACAGCGCTGTTCGCCACCTATCACTCCGGCTATGCGATTTCGATCTACATCGCTGCCTGCTCGGTCGTAAGTCTTGTCGCGGCGTCGCTTATGCCTGATTACACCGGCCAGGACATCTCAAAGGAGTATGATGACTGACGCGGAGTGAGCATGCGCCAATCCAGGCGCATGCCGTCGTGGCGAGACGCGCCTAGTGGAGTGGATTTGACATTCGCTACCTAGTAGCCCGGAATTCGTATGCGAATGTTAAATCAAAAACTCCACAGAACCTATATTTCCTAGTGGTCCTTTTGGAACGGCGATTGAGGGTTGCTGAGCTCATATTTCACGTTCCTCAATAACCCAGCTAATGGGATTTTCTACGAAGGACCCCGAGTACATATATTTTATTTTCCGCATACTACTTCGCTCCTTCACTGAAGGATCGTTGTCGTAGCTAGCCACAAATTCCACGTCGATATACGAGGGAAACATATTTATAGGGACGTCACAGACGGTCGGCAGATGGTGCGTTGCCTTTTCGTGGGGGTGTAAATATCTGCCGTTGTTGTACGGGGTATTGCCTACCGGCCCTTGAATTCCGTTTATCTTCACATCTGCGCTTTGCAGTCGGTATCTAATTCCAAGTTCACCTCTATTTTCAAAAATAAGAGAAATGGTGAAATGAGCGCGCTGATTATTCAGCGGGGTCATTCGTATCTCTAAGTTGTCGTAACGAAATGGCCGACCGCTACCCAAGTCATCTAATTGTTTTTGTAGTTGGGTATGGATTTTATGTTCCATTCGCCAAACGCGAAAAACGGCGCACGTGTATCCGGCGACAAAAATTAACAACGCCCAAGCCCAACCAGGGAACGGTGCAATTTCTGGACGGATGAGGGCCACCGCTGCAATCACCGCCATTGGAAGGCTGCCAGTAATCCAGCCCTTCCACTCCTCCACAACAGCGCGAGAAAACCCCCAGATATTTCGCATGAAGTCTCTCCCTCTAGGGAGTTTACCCTAGTAGGGTTCGCGTAGAACCATTTTCTACGTCTGTTAAGTCCCGGATAATCGCCTTGATTCTAACATTTGCAAAAGTGCCTGCCAGACCGGGATGCGAATGTTAGAATCGGACCACTGGCAGCGCTTCTCGCCATAAGTTATTTCGCCGCCGACTTGCCCGCCGGTGTCACGCGCCAGATTGCGTTGCCGACATCGTCGGCGACCAGCAGCGCGCCGCGCTTGTCGATGGCAACGCCCACGGGGCGGCCCTGCGCTTCGCCGTCGCTGTTGAGGAAGCCGGTCAGCACGTCCTGCGGCTTGCCCGAGGGCATGCCGCCGGCGAACGGCACAAAGATCACCTTGTAGCCCGCCCGCGGTTTGCGATTCCACGAGCCGTGCTGGCCGATGAAGGCGCCGCCGGCCATTTCCGGCGGAAACAGGCTGCCGGTGTTGAAGGCCAAGCCCAGCGAAGCCGTATGCGCGCCGAGCGCGTAATCCGGCGCGATTGCCTTTTCGACGAGATCGGGACGCTGCGGTTCAACGCGGGCATCGACATGCTGTCCATAATAGCTGTACGGCCAGCCGTAAAATCCGCCCTCCTTCACCGAAGTCATGTAGTCGGGCACGAGATCATTGCCGAGTTCATCGCGTTCGTTGACGACGACCCATAGCGCGCCGCTTTGCGGCTGCCACGCCGCGCCGTTCGGGTTGCGAAGGCCCGAGGCAAATACCCGCCACTTGCCGCTGGCGCGATCGACTTCGAGCACGGCGGCGCGATTGGTCTCGGCCTCCATGCCGTTTTCACCGATATTGCTGTTGGAGCCGACGGTCGCATAGAGCTTCGATCCATCCGGCGAGGCGGTGAGATCCTTGGTCCAATGGTGGTTGAGCGGGCCGCCCGGCAGGTCTGCGAGCTTGACGCCCGGCGAGGTGATTTTCGTATCGCCCGCATGGTAGGGGAATTTCACGATCGCATCGGAATTGGCGACGTAGAAATCGTCACCGACGAGCGCCATGCCGAATGGCGAGTTCAGCCCCTCGAGAAACACGCTCCTGGTTTGCGCGACGCCGTCGCCATTGGCATCGCGCAACAGCGTGATGCGATTGGCGCTCGTCGTTTCGGCGCCGGCGCGGCCCATCACCATTCGGGTGATCCAGCCCTTGATGCCCTTCTCTTCGTCAGGTCTTGACGGCGCATTGGTCTCGGCGACCAGCACGTCTCCATTGGGCAGCACATAAACCGTTCGCGGATGATCCAGTCCGGTGGCAAAGGCATTGACCGCCATTCCCTGGGCGGCAGTGGGCTTGGCCCCGGCCGGCCAGCCGATCGCTTTGGCCACGTTGATTGTCGGGATCAGGGATTTCTCCGGCGCCGGCAGCACGGGCTTGGGCCCGAAGGTTTGTTCAGCCGCCGCGGTCTCGGTATTCGGTTCGTTGCAGCCAACGAGCGGCCAAGCGAGGCATACGGCAAAGGCCGAAAGCAAACGATTCCGGTAAAGCGAAAGAGGTTTGCGCATACGGTCCTCGCCCGTGGCTTTCAGTGACGGAAGCTATGTACGCTGCTTTCGTGTCAGGAAAATTAGCCGGACAGGCGCGGCGGGGCAACCGGAAGCAGCACGTCAAGCAAGGTCTTGCTGCTGAGGCTGCCCGAGCCCTCGATCGAAAGCAGCCGGCGCTTGGAGATCGTGCCGCCATGAAGCGACATCCTGTCAGCGTAGCCGCCGGCCTCCAGCACGCGATGACAGGGAACGATGACGACAAAGGGGTTGCGGGCAATGGCCTGGGCGACCGAGCGCACGGCGCTGGGAGTCCCCATCCTAGCCGCGATTTCATTGTAAGTGAGGGTCTCGCCGCGCGGAATCTGACGGGTAACTTGGTAGACGCGCTGATTGAACACGTGAATACCGTCCATATCGAGCGTGACCTCGGAGAGGTCGCTCACCTCTCCGTGCAGCAGCGCGACAATGCCCTCGATCGCCGCCTCGGTGTTCGGCGGCGGCCGCATTTCGCGGGCGTCGGGATAAAGCTGAAACAGCCGCTTGCGGGTTTCGATCTCGCGCGCCTCGGGAAGCTGCACGCCGGCAACGCCGGATTGACCCCATGCGATGCCGCACCGGCCCACGGCCGTGTCAAAAATAGTGTACGCCCGCCCCGACATACGCATTCCCCCGAAAGCATCATATCACTGTCATAAACCGCCGCACCTGGAAAATGGGATTTCGGTTAAGGGTGGGGTGAGGTTCTTCAGGCCGCTGCCCGGCGTCGCCCGGCTGGCCGCCCGGTCTTGCGTCCCGCTCTTGCGCCCCGGTCTTGGCGGGCGGCAAGGTCTCGGACGGTATCGCAAGCGCCGCACGACGATCAGGGGCGCCCACGAGCGATTCGCGAGACGAACGCCAGTGCCGCCGTACACGTCTTCATCAAATCTTTTTCAGTTCTTGCCTTGCCGATACTTTGCTACGGCTCTCGCACCGGACCTCCCCCGTCCGGCCAACATGGCAAGGCCGTCAAGCGACCAACGATCTGCTTGGCGGCCTTGCTATTTGACGCAAGATGCAGCGTTGCCATCGGCCGCCGTCTTCAAGCTCGATCCTGAAATTTGATCCCGGCGAAGCTGAAAAGCTTCGATTGCTAAGCTTTTGCGACGCTGCGCC
Source organism: uncultured Alphaproteobacteria bacterium (assembly GCA_963832045.1). Taxonomy (GTDB): domain Bacteria; phylum Pseudomonadota; class Alphaproteobacteria; order Rhizobiales; family Xanthobacteraceae; genus Bradyrhizobium. The sequence continues at coordinate 239,898 of CAWHSM010000026.1, read as the reverse complement.
CAAATCTTGATTGCAGGAAGCTAACTTCGCAGTGATCGAACAAAGTCCTGCTTTCACATTCGTGTTGTTGCGCGGGTTTTTTCCGCTTTGCGAAAGGCTGTGGCGGGCGCGCTACAGGAATTTCGTGCGCCTTGAAGCACAAGCGCGCGCGTGAGGTCCCGTCCGGGATTTCCATAATTCTGTTTTCGCGGAGCGTTCGAGTGCCGCGATGTTCTCTGGGGAACCAAAATGAAGAAGACTTTCATATCGGCAGCCGCCGTCCTCGCTTTCGCCGCGACGGCCCACGCCGACGAACTTTCCGATCTGCAATCGCAGGCCAAGCAACTACGCGAGCAACAACGCCAACAGAATCAGGCGCTGACCAAGCGTCTTTCCGATATTGAGAAGCGTCAAAAGGCCCTTGAGGCAAATTCGGCCGCACCTGGCGTCAATCCGGTGGATGCGCTGGCGGCCGACCTGCCCTACAAGGCCGCGGTCAAGGCCAAGCCGTTCGAGAATGACGACATCTGCATCAAGGGCATCTGCGTCTACGGCAACTTCGACTTCGGCGTGTCGTATATCCAGCACGGAGCTCCGCTCAACTCTCTCGGAAATCCCGCGCTCAACTACCTCATCTCCAGGAACTCGAACGGTTCGTATTTCGGCGCCGGACCGAGCCAGCTGAGCAGTTCATTCATCGGATTGCGGGGCAAGCAGGAAATCGCGGACAACCTCTATGCCGTGTTCAACCTGCAAACGATCTTCAACCCGGCGAGCGGCAGCAATGCCAGCGGCATTGGCGCTGTCGCCCAGAACAACGGACTGACGGGGAATCTGGCGGCTCAAAACTCTTTCCAGGATTCCTCCAAGGCCGGCCAAACGTTCAACCAAGCCGCCTACTTCGGTATCAGTTCGCCGACCTACGGTACGTTCACGGTGGGCCGTCAAAGCGCACTGAGCTCGGACCTCGTCACCAACTATGACGCGCTCAGCGGTTCAAATGCCTGGTCGGTGCTCACCTTCCAGGGCGCGAACGGCGGCGGCGGCGACACCGAGAATCGCGTGTTCGACAACTCGTTCGAGTATCGTTTGAACATCGGTCCGGTGCGGTTGGCTGCCGAAATCCAGGCCAGGAATGGCGGCAACAGTGCTCCGGGCAACGCCTTCGAAGGCACCATCGGCTTCGACTATTTGGGGTTCTCGTTGGATTTCCTCGGCGGCAAGATATTTGACGCCGTGTCCGCTGCCCCGCTGTCGCAGGCCCAGCTTCTGGCATCGGTTAACACGGTAGCTGGCGGCAACGGCCTTGTCGCCGCAACCGTGTCCGACAACACCGTGTTCCAGGTGGGAGCCAAGTACGTCATCGGGCCGTGGAAGTTCTACGGCGGCTACGAGAACGTCCACTTCGCCAACCCGGACAATCCGCTGAACCCCGGTGCATTCATCACTGGCGGCTTTATCCTCGGCGGCGGCACGGCGATCAACAACTCCAACTTCACCAACGAGAGGGTGCTGCAGACCGCCTGGGTCGGCGCGAAGTATTCGATCTCGCCGGCTCTCGACATTGCCGGTGCGTATTACCACGAGTGGCAGAACAGTTTCGCCACCGGCGGCAATGCCGGCTGTAGCGATGCAAGGGCTTCGAGTTGCTCGGGCACCTTGGATGCTGTCTCGCTGGTGCTCGATTGGCGCTTTGCCCGGCACGTGGACTTCTACGCCGGCGTGATGTGGTCGCAGGTGCAGAACGGCCTCGCGAGCGGCTTCCTTCAGGCGAATGGCACGCCAGCTGGCACCACGGCCGGCACGGCCAACAAGGCCTCTTCCTACGATCCCGGTATCGGCCTGCGCTACCAGTTCTGATGATCTGACAAACAAGGCAGAGACATTTGACAATGTCTCTGCCTTGTCCTTTTTAAGGATGGCCCGCGGCCTTCTCGGGCCGCCTGACCATGGCTGTCGTGATTACGAAGAAGCGCTCATTCGCTCGACAAGATGCGAGCGCGAGGGTGAAGGGTCAAACCGGTCGGCGAAATATTGCGTTTCGTGAGCCACCTGTCCTTCGCGGAATTCCATGATGCTCACCACGTAAGACGGGATGCCGTCATAGCTGAGCATGAATTCGGTGACCCAGAGGTCGCCGCCGCCGATAATTCGCCGGACCGCAAAACGCTTCCTGTTGGGCTGTACGGTCCGGCTCTCCTGAATGTTGCGCCGGCCGCGGATCCGCTCGCCCGACTGCGGATAATCGAGCACCGCATCCTCGCGGTAGATTTCATGTTCGGCCTTGAAATCGCTCGCGTCCGAAGCGTCCCAATGGCGTTGCAGCGCAAGGCGCACGGTTCGATCATCCATCTTGCCCTCCACCCGGATTATTCCGCCTTTATGTGCAATTTAGGCATGATAATTTTGTCCCAAATGCGTGTTCATATTTTGAACTGGCCAATGAGGGACCGCCATGAGCAATCGAATCCTCATTTTTTACGGCTCCTACCGTTCCGACCGGATGGGCATCCGCCTCGCCGAATTCGTGGTTGAGCGGTTTCGTCGCCGCGGCGACGCCGTCGAACTGATCGACGCCAAGGCGGTCAACCTTCCGATGCTCGACAGGATGTACAAGGAATATCCGCACGGAAAAGCTCCCGAGCAGCTTGAGCGCCTGGCCGGCAAGATTCGCGATGCCGACGGCTTTGTGTTCGTCACCGGCGAATATAATTGGGGCGTGCAGCCTGGCCTTAAAAACCTTACGGATCACTTTCTCGAGGAGTGGTTTTGGCGCCCGGCCGCGATCGCGAGCTATTCGGGGGGACGTTTGTCCGGCGCACGGGCCGCAACCGCCTGGCACGGCACACTCTCCGAGATGGGGATGGTGGTGACTTCAAGCACGATCGCCGTTGGGTCCATTGGACATACCCTCGCCGCTGACGGCGCGCCCACGGGTGAAGGCGGCAAGGCTCTCGAAGCCGCGTTTTCCCGCTTTGCCGACGACCTGACGTGGTGGATCGAGGCGGCAAAGATGCAACGACAACGCAAGCCACCACCGTTTTGATCAAGCGAGTAGCCCGCATAAGCGCTGCGATATGCGGGATCAGGAATGAATTAAGTCCCGGATGTCGCTTTGCTCATCCGGGCTTGCTTGGAGCGAGCGAAGGGATTCGACGCCCGATCTTGGCAAGGTCGTGGTCCTGCTTCGAACTCGCTGCCAAAGCACACTGGATTGCGCCAAAACATTCAGTATAAAAGGCCTTTGTAGGGTAGATTCTACGACCGTTCGTCGTGTCCACCAAATGGCCACTAAAATAGACGGTCAAACTTAGCTAAGTCACTGAATCCGCGGGCGTAGTTCAATGGCAGAACGGCAGCTTCCCAAGCTGCATACGAGGGTTCGATTCCCTTCGCCCGCTCCAAGTTTCCGGCAGGTTTGGACCTTGCGAATCCCGCAAATGTGAAAGTTGCCGCGTGTAACAATGCATGTCCTCCTTGCGAACAGGGTGAACCAGCCGCTCGTGGTGCAGGAACCCCAAATGGGCGGTGCCAGTCCAAAGGAGGATCGTTCATGTTCTCGCGCCTTGTTTTATCGCTCGGATTGCTTGCCAGCCTGTCGCCGGTCGCAAGCCTGGCCGCCGAGCGGCCCGTTGTCGTCGAGCTGTTCACCTCGCAGGGCTGTTCGTCCTGCCCGCCGGCCAACGCCTATTTGAACGAACTGTCCAAGGGCCGGCGCGACGTGCTGGCGCTCGCCTTTCACGTTACCTACTGGGATCGCCTCGGCTGGAAGGACCCCTTCTCGATGGCTGCCGCGACCGATCGGCAGGCGGTATACGGCCGCCGCTTCGGCGATGGCTCCTACACGCCGGAGATGGTCGTCGATGGCGCGGCCAGCGCAGTCGGGTCCGACCGCAGCCAGGTGGGTTCGGCGATCGAGAATTCCAAGCGCAATGGGCACACCGCCGCCGCGGTCAGTGTGACGCGAAACGGTGAGCAGGTCTCGATCGAGGTCGGTGCAGGTTCCGGCAGCGGACGAGTCCTCCTGGTCGGTTTCGATCACGAGCATACGACATCGATCGGCCGTGGCGAAAATTCCGGCCGCACGTTGACGGAAGCCAATGTCGTGCGCTCATTCCGCTCGCTCGGTCAGTGGTCGGGAGGCGCGTTGCGTCTCAACGAGCGCTTCCCCGAAGGCCAGGACGTCGCGGTTCTGATCGAGGCGCCCGATGGCCGGATCATCGGCGCGAGCCGGCTTGGCGCGGGCGGTTCGACCTGACCTGAAGCAGGTTCAGCGTATGAGACTCTTCTCCCTCGCCCTGGCGGGGAGGGAGAAGAGGGCTCGGCTTCATCGTGGCTACTTCGCCGCCGTCACCATGATCTCGACGTTATATTTCGGCGCGGCGAGCTGGGCCTCGACCGTCGCGCGGGCCGGCGTATTGCCCGGCGAGACCCAGGCGTCCCAGACCGCGTTCATCTCGGGAAACGTCTTCATGTCGGTGATGTAAATCGTCGTGGTCAACAGCTTCGATTTATCGGTCCCGGCTTTGGCAAGGTGAGCGTCGATGATCGAAAGAATTTCCTGCGTCTGCTTGGTCACGCTTTCGCCTGCGGCCGTATTGGCCACGATACCGGCGAGGTAGACGGTGTCGCCGTGGACGACGGCCTGGCTCATGCGCGGTCCGGTATCGAAACGCTGAATGGTCATGTTTGATCTCCCGTTGATGATGCCGCCACTTAGCCTGCCGGCGCGTTGACCGCCATGGTCTTATTGGAAGACCCGACCCGGATTTTATGAAACAGCCATTTTATGAAACAGCCGTTTTATGAAACAGCCTTGGCCGCGGCTCGCCCCGCGTTGCGGCCCGAGAACAGGCAGCCGCCGAGGAAGGTGCCTTCGAGCGCGCGATAGCCGTGCATGCCGCCGCCGCCGAAGCCGGCGGCTTCGCCCGCCGCATAAAGCCCGGAGATGATCTGGCCGCCCTCACCGAAGACGCGGGAATCAAGGTCGGTCTGGAATCCGCCCAGCGTCTTGCGGGTCAGGATGTTGAGCTTGACCGCGATCAGCGGGCCATGCGCGGGGTCGAGAATCCGGTGCGGCGAGGCGGTGCGGATCAGGCGGTCGCCGATATAGCGCCGCGCGTTGTGGATGTTGATGATCTGGGTGTCCTTGGCATAGGCGTTGCCGATTTCCCGATCGCGCGCCTCGATCTGCGCCCTGATCTCATCAGCTTTCAGCAGGTCGTTGCCGACCAGCGCATTCATGGCACTGATGAGGTCGGTGAGATCGGCGCGCACGATAAAATCGGCGCCGTGGGCCTTGAAGGCTTCGACCGGGGCGGGCGCGCCCTTGTTGGTGGCGCGGCGCGCGGTCATTAGCCAGCTTTTGCCGGTGAGGTCGGGATTCTGCTCTGAGCCGGAAAGCGCGAACTCCTTCTTGATGATGCTCTGGGTCAGCACGAACCACGAATAATCGTGGCCGGTAGAGAGAATATATTGCAGCTGGCCGAGCGTATCGGATCCCGGAAACAGCGGCGACGGCAGCCTTTTGCCCGTGGCGTCGAACCACATCGACGAGGGTCCCGGCAGGATGCGGATGCCGTGGCGCGGCCAGATCGGCGACCAGTTTCGGATGCCCTCGACATAGTGCCACATGCGGTCGCGGTTGATCAGCCGCGCGCCGGCGGCTTCCGTAATGCCGATCATCCGGCCGTCGACATGTTCGGGCACCCCGGAGATCATGCTCTCGGGCGGCTTGCCGAGGCGCGCGGGCCAGTTCTGCCGCACCAGTTCCTGATTGCCGCCGATGCCGCCGGAGGCGACGATGACGGCCTGCGCGCGCAGCCTGAAGTCGCCGATGACCTTGCGCGAACTGCTCTGCCCCCGCGCCACCGGATCGGGTTCGAGGATCGCGCCCTCGATGCCCTCGACGGTGCCGTTGCTGACGGTGAGCGCGTCGACCCGATGGCGGAACTTGAATGTTAGCCGTCCAAGCTTTTCGGCTTCGCGGGCGCGCCGCTCGAACGGCTCGACGATGCCGGGACCGGTGCCCCAGGTAACATGGAACCGGGGTACCGAATTGCCGTGGCTCATGGCGTCATAGCCGCCGCGCTCGGCCCAGCCGACCACCGGGAAAATACGGTGGCCCATCGCCCGCAGCCAGCTGCGTTTCTCGCCGGCCGCGAAGGCGAGGTAGGCTTCGGCCCAGCGCCGCGGCCAGAGGTCCTCGTCGCGGTCGAACCCCGCCGAGCCCATCCAGTCCTGCCGTGCCAGCTCGTAATTGTCCTTGATGCGGAGCCGCCGCTGCTCGGGGGAATCGACCAGAAACAGCCCGCCAAACGACCAGAAAGCCTGGCCGCCGAGGCTCTGTTCACCCTCCTGGTCCACCACGACGACCCGCTTGCCGGCCTGGGCGATCTCGGTCGCGGCGACGAGGCCCGCGAGCCCCGCGCCGACCACGATGACGTCAACTTCTTCTGCCATCGCGTGTCCCCTTTGTTGCCGCATCTGCGAACGTTGGAATCGGACCACCGGGCGTACGGCCGGTCAACGGGAATTGGGCCGCTGGCCGACCCTGCCCGCGAGAAGGCCTTGTTCCAGTTTGGAATATGGTGGCCAAGGGTGGCCAAGGGTGCAGCGCCCCGGCAACACTTGATTTGAATTTAACTTGAGCAGTGCGCTGCATCTGGACAAAATGACCGTCTGGCAACACGCTCAATGTATAACGCATCACGCAAGCGGCCGGCTTGGTCCGGCGGCTTGAACTGGGGGCTGGTCAATGAAATTCATGACGGGGATGCTCGCCGCGGTTGTTTTGCTGGCGAGCATGGGGGCGAGCCACGCCGTGGTCCGCATCGGCGAGGACCGTGGCGGCCGGATCGGCACTTACGTGGACAAGTACCAGGAAGTGCGCTCGTCGGGCGAGATGGTGATCATCGACGGCCTCTGCGCCTCGGCCTGCACCATCGTGCTCGGCGCCGTCCCCCGAGAGAAGATTTGCGTGACGTCGCACGCGGCGCTCGGGTTCCACGCGGCCTGGGACCTCGACGACGACGGACACGCCATCACCAATCCCGAAGCCACTCATATGCTCTATTCGATGTACCCCGCGCAGGTGAAGAAGTGGATCAACCAGCGCGGCGGCCTGACTCCGCACATGATCTATCTGCGCGGCAAGGAACTGACGAGCATGTATCACCCGTGCTATCTCGACGCCCGGGCTTCGGCGGCGCATTAAGTTTCCCCTTTCGATCAGCATGACGTGACTTTGGCCGTGGCCCCGGCGCTTGCCGGGGGCTGCGGCAGGCTTTATCTGAATGGCCAAGAGCCTTGAGACGGGCCCCGGGACGGCTTTGCCGCCGATCTCTGGACCTATCAGTCAGATAGATGTGTCACTAGTGCCGCCTATTTGAAGTTCCTGCGCTACACGCGGCAAATTGGTATCAGGAACTTCAAATAGGAACGCGGCACTAGAAGCATGAAATTGCTAGTGCCCAAGACTTTTCGAAGTTCGTGAAAAGTGGGCGCTGCAAGGTCGTACGAACTTCGAAAAGTGGGCACTAGATGGAGCTCCCTCTTTCCACGCCGCAGCCGTTGGCGCGGGCTTCCGGGCCCGCCAACCGGCTTGCGCGCGCCGTGGTGGCTGGCGGAGCGGGGCTCGGTGTCGTGCTCCTGCTCGCCGCAGCCGTGTTGTGGCTGCACTACGGAACGGCGGTATTCTTCGAGATGATCGCATCCGGCTTCGCCGCTTGTTTCTAATCGACAGGGATTTCGAATATGGACCGGACCACCCGCCCGTTGGTTATTGTTGGAGCGTTCGCCGGAAGCCTTGTGGTCGGGCTGGTCCTGATGCTGTGGGCGATGGGCGGGTTGCGGCATGTCACGGCCCCGGCCGCGATCGGCGGCCCGTTTGAACTGACGGACCAGGCCGGCCAGACCGTGACCGAGAAATCCATGCTGGGGCATCCGACCCTGGTCTTCTTCGGCTTCACCCATTGTCCCGACGTGTGCCCGACGACCTTGTTCGAGATGTCGGAGGTGTTGCGCGCGATGGGCAAGGACGCCGACGGCGTCAACGCCTATTACATTTCGGTCGATCCCGAGCGGGACACCCAGGCCGCGATGAAGGATTATCTTTCGAGCTTCGATCCTCGCCTGAAGGGCCTGACCGGCAATTCCGAGCAAGTCGCGAAAGTGCTTTCCGAATATCGCGTCTATGCCAGGAAGGTCCCGTTGAAGGACGGCGACTACACCATGGACCACACCGCGTTGATCTATTTGATGGACCGCGACGGCAAATTCGTCTCGCCATTCAATCTCAATCGAAAGCCCGAGGATGCCGCTTCCGATCTCAAGCGCTATCTGTGAGAAGAAGCTTGATGCGGGCGATGCCAAAACCATATCGGCTTGTGTCTATGGCCGCGTTGGCCCTCGCCTTGAGCTGCGGCTTCGCGCACGCGCAGAACAGGCCGACGCCAACCCAAGTCACGCCGACCCAGGTCACGCCGGACCAAGCCGCGCCGATCCAAGTTACACCAACCCAAGTTACACCAACCCAAGTAACACCAAGTCAGGTCACGCCAAGTCAGGGCGCAAGGCCGCTGGTCGAAGCCGCGCCGCAGGCGGTGCCGGGCTTCTGGGACCCGCGGCGGCGGCCGGACCGGCCGGACCTGTCGCGCCTCACGGTGATCCGGTTTTTGACCGAGACCGATTATCCGCCCTTCAATTACACCGGCCCCGACGGCAACCCCGCCGGGTTCAATATCGATCTGGCGCGGATGATCTGCGACGAGATCAAGGTGACCTGCACCATCCAGATGCGCCGCTTCGAGACGCTGCTCGATGCGATTTCCAGCAACCGGGGCGACGCCATCATCGCCTCGCTCGCGGTGACGCCGCAATTGCGCACCCGGGTCGATTTCAGCGATCCCTATTACCGCATTCCGGCGCGTTTCGCCTCGCGCAAGGATTCGGTGTTGCGCGAGGTCAGGCCCGAATTTCTCGAGGGCCGCAAAGTCGGCGTCATCGCTGGCTCTTCGCACGAGGCCTATCTGAAGGCGATGTTCACGGACGCGGAATTGCATCCCTATCCGAACGATGAGGCGCTGCGGACGGCCTTGCGGCGCGGCGAGGTCGATTTCATTTTCGGCGATGCGATCTCGCTGGCGTTCTGGATCAACGGCACCGACTCGGCCGATTGCTGTGCGTTCGCGGGCGGACCCTTTGTCGAAAGCCGCTATTTCGGCGAGGGTGTCGGAATTGCCGTGCGCAAGGGCAATGACCTGTTGCGGCAGGCCTTGAACTGGGCGCTGTTCCGGCTCTGGGAAAAAGGCCGCTACACCGATTTGTGGCTGCGCTATTTCTCGGTCAGCCCGTTTTAAGACTATTCATACCTCGGCGTCGTCCCCGGCTCGCGCTTTTCTTGGCCGGGACGACCAGATTTTGCGGCCGTTTTGCATTTTAGCGCGAAAACGCTAGTTTCCGCGGCCTTGGAGGCCCCCTGATGTCCGTGCCCGAATTTTCAGCCAGCCCGAGCGATCTGCGGGCGCTCGCCGAACAATCCAACGCCTGGCCGTTCGAACAGGCGAAGGCGATTGTGGCGCGGCTGAAGGGCAAACCAAAGGACGAGGTGCTGTTCGAGACCGGCTACGGGCCGTCGGGCCTGCCGCATATCGGCACCTTCGGCGAAGTCGCGCGCACGACCATGGTGCGCCATGCGTTCCGCGTGCTCACCGAGGACAAGATCAAGACCCGCCTGCTGGCGTTTTCAGACGACATGGACGGCCTGCGCAAGGTGCCGGACAATGTGCCGAACAAGGAGTTGCTCGAACAGAATCTCGGCAAGCCCTTGACCAGGGTGCCCGATCCGTTCGGCACCCATTCCAGTTTCGGCGCACATAACAACGCGCGGCTGCGCGCCTTCCTCGATACCTTCGGCTTCGACTACGAATTCGCAAGCTCGACCGATTACTACACCTCGGGACGGTTCGACGCGACGCTCTTGAAGATGCTGGAGCGGATCGAGAAGGTGATGGCGATCATGCTGCCTTCCCTGCGCGAGGAACGCGCGGCGAGCTATTCGCCGTTCCTGCCGATCTGTCCGCGCACCGGCGTGGTGCTCCAGGTGCCGATCGTGGACCACGACGTCAAAAGCGGAACGATCTCCTATGACGATCCCGAGACCAGAGAGCGCGTCACGCTTCCGGTGACAAGCGGGCATTGCAAGCTGCAATGGAAGCCGGATTGGGCGATGCGCTGGTTTGCGCTTGGCGTCGATTATGAAATGGCCGGCAAGGACCTGATCGATTCGGTCAAGCTCTCGGGCAAGATTTGCGCGGCGCTGGATGGCAAGCCGCCGGAAGGTTTCAACTACGAACTGTTCCTCGACGAGCAGGGTCAGAAGATTTCGAAGTCGAAGGGTAACGGCCTGACCATCGACGAGTGGCTGCGCTACGCCTCGCCGGAATCGCTGTCGCTGTTCATGTACCGCGAGCCGAAAGCGGCCAAGCGCCTCTACTTCGACGTCATCCCGCGCAACGTCGATGACTACCAGCAGTTCTTGGAAGGGTTTCCGCGTCAGGACGGAAGACAGCAGCTCGCCAATCCCGTCTGGCATGTTCACGCAGGCCATCCGCCCAAGGCCGACATGCCCGTCACCTTCCAGCTGCTGCTGACGCTGGTGTCGTCGTCGAATGCGGAGAACGCCTCGACCTTGTGGGGTTTCATCGGGCGTTATCGGCCCGGCGTCACGCCGCAAACCCACCCCAAGCTGGACGCGATGGTCGGCTACGCCATCAACTACTATCGCGACTTCGTGGCGCCGACGAAGCGGTTCCGCGAGCCTGATGCGACCGAACGCGCCGCCTTGCAGGATCTGCGCGATGCGCTGGCCAATCTGTCCACCGAGTTCGAGCGCGGAGGAGATCCAGAATGTCGTCTACGAGATCGGCCGCCGCGAGCCGTTTCTGGACCAGGTGAAGAAGGGCAAGGACGGTCGGCCGGGCGTGTCGCTCGACTGGTTCAACATGCTCTACCAGGTACTGCTCGGCCAGGAAAAAGGCCCGCGTTTCGGCTCGTTCGTCGCGGTCTATGGGATCGCAAATTCGGTCGCGATGATCGACGGCGCACTGGCGCGCAGCGGGTAGCGGCGGCTACTTCCCTTCTCCCCTTGCGGGAGTTCTTGCCCTCTCCCCTTGCGGGAGAGGGTGCCCGAAATGCGTAGCATTGAGGGCGGGTGAGGGGTTTTCTCTCGAAAGAAAAGAACCCCTCACCCGGCTCATTCTCGCTTCACTCGAATTTCGCCACCCTCTCCCGCAAGGGGAGAGGGGAAGGAAAGGGTCACGGCAGAAGCGCGTAAGTCTCGTTGGCGAGAAGAGGTTGCGCGGCAAATCCGGATGGGGGGCTTGCGGCAATTTCAACCGACAACGCCGCGGATTGCGCTACACTGGCGGCCAGGGAATTGGCCAGGCCTCCGATGAGAGGCCGACTAGATCAGGAGAACGCTCATGCAGTTCAGGGTTTCGCCGGAAAAGCTCGGGGATGTGAGCGCCGAGCAATGGCAGGCGCGGGTCGACCTCGCCGCCGCGCATCGGCTCGCCTGCACGCACGGCTTCAACGAGGGCATCTTCAACCACCTGACCTACGTCGTGCCGGGGCGCAGCGACCGCTACTATCAAATCCCGTTCGGGACGCATTGGTCGGAGGTAACGGCCTCCTGCTTCATGGAGGTCGGCATCGACGATGGCGAGGTCAAGCGCGGCGAGGGCGATGTCGAACGCTCCTGCTATTGCATCCACGCCCCGATCCACAAGGCGCTGCCGCAGGCCAAGGCGGTGTTTCACACCCACATGCCCTTTGCCAGTGCGTTGACCCGTCTCGAAGACCCGCGCATCAAGGAAATCGGGCAAACTGAAGTGGGCATGTCCGGCAAGATCGCCTATGACGATGAATATACCGGTCCCGCATTCGATCCGGCCGAAGGCGCTCGCCTCGCCAAGGTGATCGGCGACAAGACCATCCTGTTCATGGCCAATCACGGCATCTCGACGGTCGGCGAAAGCATCGCCGATGCCTATGACAAGCTCTATTACATCGAGCGCGCGGCGCAGGTTCAGATCTATGCGATGTGGACCGGACAGCCGCTGAAGAAGCTGCCGGAGCCGGTGGTGGAAAAGACCAAGGCGGAAATGCGCGGCAATTCCTTTTACCTCGGACTTTCGCCGGCGCAGCGGCACTTCGCGGCCCTAAAGCGCATCCTCGACCGCAACGAGCCGGACTACGCGAGCTAATTTTTTTGGTCATGGCCGGGCATAGCCGTCCAAAGGACGGCGTCGCTACGCTCGCCTATGCCGGCCATCCACGTCTTGTTTAGCAGCAAGAAGGAAGACGTGGATGCCCGGCACAAGGCCGGGCATGACGAGCATTTAAGTGATCCTGTCGGCCGCCCCTTGAAGTGCGCTAGTCCCGCCGATACGGTCGGTCCGTATGGACCAAAAAACGATCTATAAAATCTGTCCGGCGCCGGCATGGCGCGAAGCCGAGCGGCAGGGTGCGTTCCGCGGCAGCGAGGCTGATCTGCGCGACGGCTTCATTCATTTCTCGACCGCCGCGCAGGTCGGGGAGACCGCGCGAAAACACTTCTTCGGACAGGCCGGCCTGTTCCTGATAGCGGTTGATGCCGATGCGCTGGGAGACGCGTTGCGGTGGGAGCGCTCGCGCAACGACGAATTGTTTCCCCATCTTTACGGCGAACTCGATCTCGGCGCGGTCATCAACGTTCATTCGATGCTGACGCGATCCGACGGCACCCACGACATCCCGGAGCTTGTGCCGTGATCCGCGCGTTCGATGCCTTTTCGCTGCCGCTGTTGCGCTGGTTCGATCCGGAGGATGCCCACCGCCTCGCTTTGCAGGGCCTAAAACTGTTGCCGCCGCCGCGGCCGCGCCCCGACGATCAAAAGCTGGCGGTGCGGGCCTTTGGTTTGAATTTTCCCAACCCGATCGGCATGGCCGCCGGTTTCGACAAGAACGGCGAGGTCGCGGATGCGCTGCTGCGCCTCGGTTTCGGATTTGTCGAGGTCGGCACCGTGACGCCGAAGCCGCAGGGCGGCAATCCGCGGCCGCGAATCTTCCGGCTCGAGCGTGATGAAGCCGTCATCAACCGGCTCGGCTTCAACAGCGATGGCGCGGAGACGGTGTTGCGGCGGCTCGCGGCGCGCGCGCATCTGGGGGGCCTGGTCGGCGTCAACGTCGGCGCCAACAAGGATGCCTCCGATCGCACCGCCGATTACGTCAGGCTGATCGAGACCTTCGCGCCGGTGGTGAGCTATTTCACCGTCAATGTTTCCTCGCCCAACACGCCGGGCTTGCGCAACTTGCAGCAGGCCGGGGCGCTCGACGATCTCCTGGCGCGGGTGATCGATGCGCGGGAGCGGGTGCGAAAGAACGCCGGCGATTCACCGATCCTGTTGAAGATCGCGCCGGATCTCAGCCTCGCCGAACTCGACGATGTGGTTCACGTCGCGCGCTCGCGCCGCGTCGACGGCATGATCGTGAGCAACACCACGCTCGGGCGTCCCTCGACCTTGCGCGAGCAGGGCCGCGCCAGGGAGGCGGGTGGATTGTCGGGGCGGCCGCTGTTCCGGCTGTCGACGCGGATGGTGGCGGAGACCTTTGTGAGGGCCGAGGGTGCGTTTCCGCTGGTCGGCGTCGGCGGCGTCGATTCCGGCGGCGGCGCGTTGACCAAGATTCGCGCCGGCGCCAGCCTGATTCAGCTTTATTCCTCGCTCGTCTACAAGGGGCTTGGCCTGGTCGAGGAGATCAAGAACGATCTCGCTTCCACGCTGCTGCGCACCGGGCGCGATTCGCTCTCTGAAATCGTCGGCGCGGATGCGGCGTCGCTGACGGCCGAGGACTGGCCGGTCTAGAGCTCCGATTCCGAGGCTCGCAAGTTATCGCGGCAACCTCCGATGCGAACTAATCCGTCGCCGAATGACGCGCGCAGGTTGGCGGGATAGCGCAGCGCCTGCAGCCCGCCGCGTGACGCATAAAGCACGAGCAGCGCAATCCACAGCCCGGTATTGCCGAGCCCGCGCAGCGCGAACCAGGTGGCGAGAAAAGCCGCCAGCGAAACGATCATCAGGTTGCGCATCTCGCGCGCCCAGGTCGCGCCGATGAAGATGCCGTCATAGCCAAAGGCAAATACCGCCGGCAACGGCGAGACCACCACAAACCACAGATAGTCCCGCGCGGTCTGCTGCACATTGCCGTTCGCGGTCATGGTGTGGATGAGCCATGGTCCGAACAGCGCAAAGGCGATGGCGACCGCGACCGCAAAGCCAAATCCCCACAACAGCACCAGCCGCACCGCTTCGGTAAACGCCGCGCGGTCGCGCCCGCCATAGGCCTGCCCGCACAATTGCTGGGCGGCATTGGCAAGCCCGTCGAGGAAGAAGGCGCTGATCAGCAGGAAGTTGTTCAAAACGGCGTTGGCGGCGAGGATCACGTCGCCCGAGCGCGCGCCTTGCGCGGTGAAAAACAGCAGCGCGCCAATCAGCGCCGCGGTGCGGATCATGATGTCGCGGTTGACGCTCAGCATGCGCAACAGCTTGGCGCGGTCGAGCAAGGCCGCGCGCGGCACGTCGAGCGGTCGATGCGTGATGGTTCGCGCGACCAGGACGCCCAGCACCAGCCCGACTGTTTCCGCCACGACGGCGGCGATGGCGGCGCCCTCGATCCCGGCATCCACTCCGATCACGAGCAGCACAGTCGCGGCCATGTTGATGAAGTTGACGGCGATCTGAATCAGGAGGGCGAGGCCTGCGCGCGCCTGTCCGATCAGCCAGCCGAGCACGACGAAGTTCGCCAGTACGATCGGCGCGGACCAGATCCGGATTGCGAAATAGGCACGCGCGGCGCGGGTGACGCCTTCGCTGCCGCCCATGGCATCGAGCAGGATCGTAGCCAGCGGCACCTGGAGGATGATGAGGCCGAAACCGACCAGTGCGGCGATCACAAGCCCGCGCACCAGGAGCGCGCGGATTTCCTGCGCTTCGCCGGCCCCGAGCGCCTGCGCGGTGAAAGCGACCGTGCTGGTGCGCAGAAAGGAAAACAGCCAGAACAGGCAGTCGAAAACCACCGATGTGATCGCGACGCCACCGAGCAGTGTCGCATCGCCGAGCCGTCCGATCGCGATGGTGGAGACGACGCCGATCAACGGCGTGGTGAGGTTTGCGGCCATCGCGGGACCCGCGATGGCAAAAACCCGCGCGCTCGTAACCTTCGAACTCAAGGGAGGCTGGCCTATTAGCTTTATTGTTTGAGCATGATCTCCGCGCAAACGCTTACGTTTGTCGCGAGGGATAACCGGTATCCACTTATCCGGATCATGCTCTATCGCCGGCGCGGAGCACCGAACATCCGCATCAAGAGCCAGACCGGGATGACGATCACGGCGCCGAGCAGGAAGTAGCGCCACAGCCAGTTGACCGCATCGAAGCCGAGGTCCCACAGCCGTTGAAACAGCAGGCGGATGCTTTTGAGGATATTCCAGGGATCGAAGCCGATTGCCGCCAGCACGACGCCGACCAGGACCGACAGCAGGATCAGGCGGAATGCGACGGCCAGAGGCGAGCCGCCCAGAAAGCGCTGCAGGGCGTCATGATGCGCCGGAATTTGTCCTGTTTCGTTCGGCATCGATGATCTCCTGCGCGATGTTGCCGTTCATTGTGAAGCTGTTCGGCAAAGCTGGGAACCGGTTTTCCCGCGTTTTTCGGTTGCGTTTTGTTAATGCGGGCCGCTGTCGCGCGCTTCCGCAGGCTCCGCACCCTTCAACATCCGCTCCAATGTCTCCAGCCGATCGGCTTCGCGCGGCGGCTTGTCCCAGCGCAGCCGGTTGATGCGCGGAAACCGCATCGCGACGCCGGATTTGTGCCGCGTCGAGCGTTGCAGGCCTTCGAATGCGACTTCAAGCACCAATCCCTGATCGGGCTCATGCACCACATGCCTGACGGGGCCGAATTTTTCCGTGGTGTTGCGGCGGACAAAGCGGTCGATTTGCAGGAGTTCTTCGTCGGTGAAACCGAAATAGGCCTTGCCGACCGGCACCAGCTGCGCGTCGTCCTCGGCGCCGGTCCAAACCCCGAAGGTATAATCGGAATAATAGGACGAACGCTTGCCGTGGCCGCGTTGCGCATACATCAGCACCGCATCGATGACGTGGGGATCGCGTTTCCACTTCCACCACTGGCCTTTGGGACGCCCCGGAAGGTAAAGTGCGTCGCGGCGCTTGAGCATGACGCCTTCGACGGCTTCCGCATCCGCGCCAGCACCGGCGCTTGCCGGATCGCGCCGGGCTGACGCCAGCGCCTCCCAATTGTCGAAGATAATCGTCGGCGAGAGGTCTACCCTCGACTCGCCAAGTCTTTCGTCACTAAGTCTTGCGACAAAAGCCTCCAGCCGGACGCGGCGTTCGGCGAACGGCAGCTCGCGCAGATCGGTCTCGCCCTCGCCGAGCAGGTCGTAGGCGCGCAAGTGAATCGGATATTCCTTGATCAGTTTCGGCGAAACCACTTTGCGGTTGAGCCGCTGTTGCAGCACGTTGAAACTCTGCACGCGGCCGTCGCGCACCACCAGAAGTTCGCCATCGATCGCGCCGGCAAGATGCAGCAACGGCAGCAGGTCGGGAAAGCTTGCCGTGATGTCCTCGCCGCTGCGCGAATAGAGCCGGGTGACGATGTGGCCGCGCGCGTCGCGGCCACTGACGGCCTGCACCCTTATGCCGTCCCATTTCCATTCGGCGATGTAGTCGGCGGCGTCGAGATTGGCAAAGTCCGCATCCTCGATCGCGTGCGCCAGCATCACCGGGCGGAATGGCGCGGGATCGAGGTTGACCGGCTTCTCGCCGCGCCCTTCCAGCCACGCGAACAGGTCGAGATAGGGCGGCGTCAGCCCCGGCCAGAGCAGTTCGACATCGTGCGCGTCCTTGTCGCCGAGCGCCGCCGCGGCGGTCTTGGCGAGCCGGGCCGAGACGCCGATCCGCATCGCGCCGGTCACGAGTTTCAACAGCGCCCAGCGGCCGGTTTCGTCGAGCTCGTCGAGCCAGCGCGCAAGCTGGCCGGGCATTTCGGCTTTGCCGAGCGTGCGAAGCGTGGTCACGACTTTGGTCAATGTGGGAGGCGGCGGGTTGTTGTGCAGGCTCGATATATGCCGCAGGGATTCTTCACCTCTCCCGCTTGCGGGGGAGGTCGGATCGCTCGGCAGCGCATTTGCGCGCTGGAGCGATCCGGGTGGGGGTTCTTTTGCGGGGACTGCTGATGCGGGTTGCCCCCACCCCAACCCTCCCCCGCGAGCGGGGGAGGGAGCAGATAGTGCCGGGGGAGAAGCCTTCGGCCACATCAGCGCGACGGTTTCGGAGAGATCGCCGACGTAATCATACGACAAGGCGAACAGCGTGGGATCGGTGCGCTCGGCGATGAGATCGCGGATCAGGCCGGGCTTGGCGTGCTTGAAGGACAGCGCGCCGGTCAGAGCGGCGAGCGCATAGCCGCGATCGGGATCTTCGACTTCGCGAAAATAATTCGTGATCAGGCGCAGCTTGTTGTTGCGGCCGGGCTCGTAGGCGAGGCGATCGAGCAGTTCGGCGAAACGATTCATGCCTCACTGCCTTCATCGGAGGCCGTAACGTCGCCTTCACCGCTGTCCTCGTCGCCATAGCCGACGAGATCGAGCGGGCGTGCGGCTAGGCCTTTCGTCGTGCACCAGTGCACCAGCGCATCCTCTTGGCCATGGGTGACCCAGACCTCTCCCGCGCCCGTCGCCCCGATGGCGGCGGTCAGGCCGTCCCAATCGGCGTGGTCGGAAATCACCAGCGGAAGTTCGATCCCACCCTGTCGGGCGCGCGCCCGCACTCGCATCCATCCCGAAGCAAAGGCGGTGAGCGGATCGGGAAAGCGTCTAGTCCAGACGTCAGAGGTGGCGGAAGGCGGCGCCAGCGTGATGGTGCCGGCGAGGTCGGCCTTCTTCATGCCCTTGACCGGGCGAAGCTCGCCGAGCGCGACGCCGCGGCTCTGGTAGTAGCGGGTGATCTTTTCCATCGCGCCATGCAGATAGATCGGCGCGTCGTAACCGGCGGCGCGCAGCAGCGCGATCACGCGCTGGGCCTTGCCGAGCGAATAGGCGCCGACCAGGTGCGCCCGTTCCGGAAACAGTTTTACCGAGGACAATAGTTTCTTCACCTGATCCGCCGCATCGCCGTGGCGAAACACCGGCAGGCCGAACGTTGCTTCCGTGATGAAGACATCGCAGGGCACCAGTTCGAAAGGCGTGCAGGTGGGATCGGCCGCGTCCTTGTAGTCGCCGGAGGCAACGATGCGTATATCCTCGCAGGTGACCGCGACCTGCGCCGAGCCCAGCACGTGGCCGGCCGGGTGAAACCGGACCGTGACGTCGCGGAGTCGCATTTCTTCGCCGTAAGCAATCGCCTGCGTACTGCCAGCGAAGTTGTCGCCGTAGCGCAGCCGCATCATGTCGAGCGTCTCTTGCGTGGCCAGCACCGCGCCGTGGCCGGGCCGGGCGTGGTCGGAATGACCATGGGTGATCACGGCGCGCTCGACCGGCCGTACCGGATCGATATGGAATCCGCCCGGTTTGCAGCACAGGCCGGCCGGTTGAGGCGTCAGGATGTCTTGCGGGCGCATTTTAGCAATATAGGTTGGAAGCCATTCAATATCAGGGTCATGCGCGGGCTTGACCCGCGCATCCATCTTTCGCAAGAATCCTTGATCGATGGATTGCCGGATCGAGTCCGGCAATGACGAATGTGGAGACAATGCCCACGCGCTTATTCCTGTCCTCCGGCGATCTGGTCGCCGACCGCCGGTATGAATTTGCGCGCGACCTTTGGCTCAAGGGCGACCTCGACGCCGCCGCCGATCTGCTGCAGCAAGCCATCGAACTCGCCCCCGGCTTTGTTTCCGCATGGTTCACGCTCGGCGAAATTCGCCAGCAACTGGGCGAGCGGGATGCGGCGATCGCGGCGTTTCGCAAAGCGCGCGAAGCCGATACCAGCGATCCGCATGGCTCAAGCCTGCGGCTGATGCGGCTCGGCGCGGAAGAAGTCTCGGCCATGCCAAAGGCCTATGTCCGCGCGCTGTTCGATCAATACGCGCCGAGATTCGAGAGTGCGTTGATCGATGATCTCGGCTATCGCGGACCTGCGCTGTTGTTCAAGGCGGTGCTGGCGTCGCGCGTCGCCGTGCGCAAGCCGGCCTTCTTCAAACGGGCGATCGATCTTGGCTGCGGCACCGGCCTTGCGGCAGCGGCCTTCGCCAGGGAGGTCGACCGTTTCATCGGCATCGACCTGTCGCCGCGCATGATCGAAAAGGCGCGCTCGACCGGGCTTTATGACAAACTCGAAGTCAGTGATATGCTGGAAGGGTTGCGTTCGAAACCTGACGCCAGCGCCGACCTCATTCTCGCCGCGGATGCCATGGTTTATGTCGCCGATCTGGTTCCGGTGCTGAAGGAGGCAGCCCGCGTGCTCGCCGCAGGGGGGGTGCTGGCGTTTACGGTGGAGACGCATGAAGGTGATGGCGTCGTGCTCGGTGCGGGTCTGCGCTATGCCCATGGTGCGCTCTATGTCCAGACCTCGCTTGAAGAGGCGGGGCTTGCGCTGTCGAATTTTGAAGAACTGTCGGCCCGCAATGAGGACAATGTTCCGGTGCCCGGTCTCGTCGTCGTTGCGGCCAGACCGTGAATAGCGCACAGCCAGATCTCTTTTCCTCGCCGCTCTTGCCCGAGAATTTTCTGCGCTGGTTCGCCGCGCGCGGCTGGTCGCCGCGTGAACATCAGCTCGCGCTGTTGGAAAAAGCCCGTGACGACCGCTCGACGCTGCTGATTGCGCCCACCGGCGCGGGCAAGACGCTGGCGGGATTTTTGCCGACGCTGGTGGAACTCTCTTCTTCACCTCCCCCCTTGCGGGGGAGGTCGACGCCCTCTGACGCGCAATTGCGCGTCGGGGGGCGGCGGGAGGGGGGTGAATTGCAGGCGCCGACGTCACTGGCCCACCCCCCACCCCAACCCTCCCCCGCAAGGGGGGAGGGAGTTGGACCGCGCGCCGTGGCGAAATCAGGAAGTAGCAACCAGAGCCTCGCCTCCACCGGCCGTAGCGTCGTACGTAGCCGCGGCCTGCACACGCTCTACATCTCGCCGCTCAAGGCGCTCGCGGTCGATATCGCGCGTAACCTGGAAACGCCGATCAGCGAAATGGGCCTGCCGGTCAAGGTCGAGACCCGCACCGGCGACACCCCGGTATCGCGGCGGCAGCGGCAGCGGCGTTATCCGCCGGACATCCTGCTCACCACGCCCGAACAACTCGCACTGCTGCTTTCATCCGACGACGCGCCGTTCCTGTTTGCCTCGCTGACGCGGATCGTGCTCGACGAGTTGCATGCGCTGGTGACCTCCAAACGGGGCGACCTGTTGTCGCTCGGATTGGCGCGGCTGTGGCGGCTGGCGCCGCAACTGCGTGCGATCGGGCTGTCGGCAACCGTCGCCGAACCGGAGCAGCTTTCGCGGTTTCTGGTGCCGCAGCCCGGCGGCGAGAGCCGATCGGCCGACATTGTGATCGCCGGCGGCGCGGCCGCGCCTGTCGTCGAAATGCTCGATACAAGCGAGCGGCTGCCCTGGGCCGGGCATACCGCGCGCCACGCGCTCGGCGAGATCTACGACCTCATCAAGGGCAACAAGACCACGCTCGTTTTCGTCAACACAAGAAGCCAGGCCGAGATGCTGTTTCAGGACCTGTGGCGGATGAACGATGACGGGCTGGCAATCGCGCTGCATCACGGCTCGCTCGATGTGGCGCAGCGCCGCAAGGTCGAGGACGCCATGGCCAGGGGCAGGCTGCGCGGCGTGGTCTGCACCTCCTCGCTCGATCTCGGCGTCGACTGGGGCGACGTCGATCTCGTCATCAACGTCGGCGCGCCCAAGGGCGCCTCGCGGCTGATGCAGCGGATCGGCCGCGCCAATCACCGCATCGATGAAGCCTCGCGCGCGGTGCTGGTGCCGGCGAACCGCTTTGAGGTGCTGGAATGCCGGGTTGCGATCGACGCCGTTGCCGAGAATGCCCAGGATACGCCGCCGCTTCGCACCGGCGCACTGGACGTCCTCGCCCAGCATGTGCTGGCGTGCGCCTGCGGCGAGCCGTTTTTGGCCGAGCAGCTCTATGACGAGGTTCGGACCGCCGCGCCCTATGCCGATTTGAGCCGTACCGATTTCGACGACGTGATCGATTTCGTCGCGACCGGCGGCTATGCGCTGAAAACCTATGAGCGTTTCGCGCGCATCAAGCAGGCAAAGGACGGCCGCTGGCGCGTCGCCAATCCCAAGGTGCGGCAGAGCTACCGGCTCAATGTCGGCACCATCGTCGAAGAGGCGGTGCTGAAGGTTCGCCTGGTGCGTTCGCGCGGCGGCGGGTCGGGGTCATCAGGCGCGATTGCGCGCGGCGGCCGGCTGCTCGGCGAAATCGAGGAGTATTTCATCGAGGGGCTTGCGGTCGGCGATACCTTCGTGTTCGGCGGCGAGGTGGTGCGCTACGAACAGCTCTCGGAAGATCAGGTTTACGTCTCGCGCGCCAATGATTCCGATCCGAAGGTGCCGTCCTATATGGGCGGCAAGTTTCCGCTCTCGACCTATCTCGCCGAACGGGTGCGCAATCTTCTCGCCGACAAGCGGGCGTGGCGTGCCTTGCCGGAACAGGTGCGCGACTGGCTGTCGCTGCAGGCGCATCTGTCACGCGTGCCGGGTGCGCGCGAGCTCGTGGTGGAAACTTTTCCACGCGGTAATAAACACTATCTCGTCTGTTATCCGTTCGAGGGCCGGCTCGCGCATCAGACGCTCGGCATGCTGTTGACGCGGCGGATGGAGCGCGCCCGCGCGCGGCCGCTCGGATTTGTCGCCAATGAATATGCGTTGGCCGTATGGGGGCTCGGCGACATGTCGTCCATGATCCGGCAAGGCCGGCTCGATCAAGGCCGGCTCGACCTGAACGCGCTGTTCGATGCGGACATGCTGGGCGATGATCTCGAATCCTGGCTCGCCGAATCCGCGCTGATGAAGCGCACCTTCCGCAGCTGCGCGCTGATTTCGGGCCTGATCGCGCGGCGCTTCACCAATGAGGACAAAACCCGCCGCCAGGTTTTGTTCTCGACCGACCTCGTCTACGACGTGTTGCGCAAGCATCAGCCCGATCATGTGCTGCTCCGCGCCGCGCGCGCCGACGCCGCGACCGGCTTGCTCGATCTGCGCCGATTGGGTGATATGCTGATGCGAATCAAGGGACGAATCATCCACAGGGAACTCGACCGCGTGTCGCCGCTGGCGGTGCCGGTGATGCTGGAAATCGGTCGCGAAGCGGTCTATGGCGAGGCGTCCGACGAGTTGCTGGCGGAAGCGGCCGACGAACTGGTCAAAGAGGCGATGGGGTAGGTTGTGACTCGATCGGACTTGAACCTATCAACGTCGTCATGCCCGGGCTTGACCCGGGCATCCACGTCTTACTTTTTGCTCGCGCGAAGACGCGGATGGCCGGGACGAGCCCGGCCATGACGAAGACCTCCATCGAGATTGCCACACGATCCGCACTGACTGTGGGTGGCGTCGATATGCTGGCCGATCTCTCCGGCGCGCTGTTCTGGGAACAACAGCGCGTGCTGGTGGTGTCCGATCTTCACCTTGAAAAGGGATCGAGCTTTGCCGCCCGCGGCGTGTTGCTGCCGCCCTATGACACGGTGGCGACCCTCGGCCGGCTTGCGTCGGTGATCGCGCGCCACGATCCGAAAGTCGTGATCGCGCTTGGCGACAGCTTTCATGATCGCAGCGCCCATGAGCGCCTGTCAGCGCCGGACCGCGAGATGATCGCGGCGTTGCAGGCACGGCGCGACTGGATCTGGATTTCCGGCAATCACGATCCGGCGCTGCCGTCCGATCTCGGCGGCATCGTCGCGAGCGAAGTCGCGATCGGCCCGATCGTGTTCCGGCACGAGCCGACCGGGGCCTTCGGCGAAATCGCCGGACACCTTCACCCCAAGGCGCGGGTGGCGACGCGCGCGCGATGGCTGGAGCGGCGCTGTTTTGCCAGCGACGGCGAGCGGCTCGTGATGCCGGCCTTCGGCGCCTATGCCGGGGGCTTGAGCATTCGCGACGCGGCGTTTTCGAAGATATTCCAGACGGCCGGTTTGATGGCCCATGTGCTCGGCGACGCCAGACTGCACACCATCGCCGCTTCGCGGTGTTATTGATTCACACTGTCGTCCCGGCCAAGCGAGCGTAGTGAGCGCGAGCCGCGACCCATAACCACAGCCGTTGCTTTGGTGCGGGCTGATGCTCCAGGTGTAGCCCGGATGAGCGTTAGCGATATCCGGGGCCTTGCTCTGATATCCCGCATGTCGCTAACTCTCATGCGGGCTACTCCCTACTGCTCATTACTTAATGCACCGGTTATGTGGTGGAAGGAGGACGAAAATGATACGTCTCGGTGTCCTTGTCGCTATATGCTTCTGTTTTCAATCTGGATTTGCCCTTGCGGAGGATATCGCGGGACGACTTGCCGGTAGTTGGAAACTAACTTCATGGACAATTCAGATTATCGGCGGAGACGCTACAGAGCCTTTCGGTCCCAAACCCAAAGGTAGGGCGGTCTTTACGCCGGACGGGTTCTCGGCGTTCATGATCGCTAGGCCAGATCGCAAGCCGGCAACGAATGATGCGGACTTGGCCGCGCTCCTAAAATCGCTGATGGTCTACACCGGAAAATTTACCGTCGACGGGGACAAGCTTACGACCGACGTCGATCTATCGTGGAACGAGCTTTTGACCGGTACGTCCCAAGTCCGGTTCTTCAAGCTGGAAGGAGACAAGCTCTCCATTCGAACAGCCGAACAGGCCAGCGCAGTTCTTCCCGGTAAGCGAGTTGTTGGCACCCTCAATTGGGAGCGTGAGCGTTAAGGGTGTTTCGGCAACTGACGGATCGCGCCGAAGGCAACTGTCTGCTGTTGGCACATCGCGTCATTTCCCTGCGCTGTATGATTTGGTCGCAATCGGAGAAGCCCGGATGAGCGTTAGCGATATCCGGGGCCTTGTTCTGATATCCCGCATGTGGCTAACGCTTATGCTGGCTGCTCGCTATTGCCCGTGGCAGTGATTTGCCCGACGTGTCCAGTCCTCCTGCAAAAAATTTTCCGCTTTCGTTGTCGGGCAAATCAACTCTACAAGCTCGCCCCATCCCGCGCCCGCATGAGAGGCGTTTCGCGATCGTCACGGACGTTGGGCGCGGGATGCGGTGGACGCTTTTGGTGCGCGAGACGAATGCACCAATAGGCGGACGGCGAAGTCGTGTGGTCCTGATATCCCGACGCTGATATCAAGTTGGCGATGATGCTCCGCATCACGCCGATGATGGTGACAACAAGCCCGGCTCACCAGGGAGAGCGCGAAGGAAACCGTTAAAACCATTGCGCAGGGAAGGCCGGGTATTTCCGGCGAACCTGTGGTGACTACGCTCGTGTGCTTTGTTTTATTTCGCACGCGAGGCTGCGGGTGCGCATGGTGCATCCGGCTTTCCCTGCTCCCTCACTTTTTCGAGGGACGATGTTGATGCAAAACCTCGGGCGCAATGCGCCGCGGGAAGGCGGAGTTGTGTCTTTATCTTCTCCCTTTCCCCGCAAGCAGGGCGAGGTGTGAGGCGCTCGTGATTGGCTGTTTGAAAAATTGAATGGGAAGCCGTCCAGCCGGTCGTCAGCGCGATCAGCGTGGCGGCGCGGTCGGTTCAAGCACCTTGTCCGCCGTGATGCGGGCGGCCGATTCGGCGAGCGTCGGCTGGATCGATGGAGCGGTAGCCATGGCCCCGGAGATGACGTCATTCTCGCTCCGGCGGACCACGCCGCGACCCACCACGATCATGATGGCGCAGACGCCATAGAAGGCCATGCCGATCGCGTAGGTGTTGGCAATACCGAATGCGATGGACAAGGCCATGCCAAGTACCGAGGCAAACATCGACGTGATGCCGTTGGCGCTCCAGAAGAACGGCAATAGCTCCGAGTGGCGGCGCCAGACGCTCAAGCCCAGCGGAAACATCATCCCCATGCAGAATGCCGGCGGCGCCAGCAGCAGAACCGAGAGCAGAATGCGCATGTCGGTGGCAGCCGATCGCGCGGCGGCGGTCAACAACGGAGTCAACAGCCCTGTCACCGCGAGCGTTGTCAGCAGTGCAATAACCCTCGCGATGACCGCGCCTGGCCGGGGATCATGCGCGCCAACCGTGGTGCTGCCGATTCCGCTGAAAAGAAGGATCGTGAAAAGCACGACGGCGAGCCCGTAGACGGGATGTCCAAGGAAGACCATCAGCCGCTGCATCTGCGATATCTCGATCAGCATGAAGCCAAGGCCGATCGCGCAGAAATACATGACCGGCGGCGTCAGCACCGACAGCGGCATCCGTTTCGCGAGCCGGACGAACGGCGTGACGATGTAGTAGGCGCAGGCACAAAACGCTATCACGATCAGAAACAGCGTCATGCTGATTGCCGCGTTGTTGTTGGAAAGGGTGGCAGACGGCTTGGTGAGAAGATTGCCGAAGCGTTCCGTAAAGAAGAAGAACGGATTGTCGTCCGTCGATGGCGCGATGTTTTCCATCAGCGAGGCAAAGTAAGCCGTGTCTGCCTTGCCGGACATCAGCGTCGAGGTGATGGTGTCGTAGGTGACGTCCGGTCCGAGCAGTATCTTGAATCCCTGGGCCTGAAGTCGCGTGCGTGCGCCTTGCCACTGCGCATTCGTAAAGCGGTCCGGGCGGGTAATCACGGTGATGATGTTGTCGACGTTCACGGCGACGACATGATCCGACAGCTCGGACGCCGGCACGCCCTTGCGCTGGAGCGCACGCGCGGCGATCGCCACTAGGCGGTAGAATTCGACGCGGTGACTTTTCGCGTCGAACCAGCGCGATATCGACAGCACTCCGCCCGGCTTCAACGCGTGGTAAAAATCGTCCCACGCCTCGACCGTATAGAGCCGGTTTTCCGTGAGCGTCAGTCCGCCGGCCGCCGTTGCGGCCCAGGTGTCGATCAGCGAAATCTGCACAAGGTCGTATCGTTCGGACGAGTGGTTGATGTAGCTGCGGGCCTCGGCATTGACGAGGGAGACGCCGGGCTGCCGGTCGAGATGACCGGAGAAGTCGGCGAACTTGTCGGTGAGGACTTCAAAGATCGCCGGGTTGATCTCGATCGCGCGGATGTGCTTGGCACCGAACAGCAGCCCGGAAAGAATGTCGCGACCGCCGCCGACGCCGACAACCGCGACGTCGGCCATCGGCTGCACCAGATACGCGGCATTGATGACGTCGTCCTTCAGGTAGGCGAGCTTGCCGATGTCGCCATCGTGCCGCGTGATGACGGTGTTCGCACCCGCATCGATATCGAGAATGTTCTGGTTGACCGTCGTCTCCGGCTTGTGAGCAAAACCCCAGCCGAACGGTTCGGATTCGCCGAGCCCGAACACCCTGATGCGGGAATAGGTGTTCCATCGCTCGAACAGCGTTCCCATCTGCTGAGAGCCCTTGGCCCAGAACACGCCGAGATGGCTTTGGCCGGAAATGGCGAGCCCGCTGTGCAGGACGGCGGCGGCCGCGAGCGTCAGCGCGACGGCGCCGCTCAGGCGCAGGCTGCGGATGTCGCCGCTGTCGCGCACCATGATCCAGCCCGCACCGGCTGCAAGAGCGCCGATCCCCAATGTCGCGCTCACGGGATCGATCACGAGCAACAAGGCAATAACCCCGATGCATCCGAGCGCCGCGCCTGCAAGGTCGGCCGCATAAAGCCAGCCGCCGCTATAGGGCAGCCGTGTCAGCAGCAGCGTGATGCAGACGCCGCTTTCGGAAAACGGTCTCACGAAGGCGATCGTCGAAATCCCCAGGGCCACCATCACGTAGTCCGCGGGAACGGCGAGCGGCACGCACAGAAACGCAATCATGGCGCCGACGCCTGACATCGCAAACCACGTCGCGTGGCCCGCGAATTCCACTGCCACCCGCTCGGGCGCATAGCGGGAGGGATTGTTGTAAACCTGCATCGCGCCGCGCGTCAGACCGAGCATCGCCAGTGAAATGGCGGCGAACGCGAAATGGTAATACAGCATCACGCTGAAGAAGCGCGTGATCAGGATCTGGTAGGAAAGAGTCGTGGTGGCCAGTATGAAAATTGCGAAATAACAGCGGCCTGGAATTCGTAAGCTTGCCTGCAAAAGAGTGTCCTCGATCAAATCTCGACCAATCCGCGACGCCGTCGCGGCAACACTGAAAGGAACGTCAGTGTCGCTACACTAGTTTCGATAATGTTTGCTTAAGAATCTCCGCGGATTATCCGGCAGTCCGGCAGCCAACTTCAGCGCCAGCCAATGCGGGATGGCGAAAGCGCGCCGGTCTCGCTACCGGATTAGTCCTTGCGGAAAACGATCGAAGCCATCCAGCCGGTCATCAGCGCCATGAACGCGGTGACGAGGCCGTAGAACAGCCCGTCCTGACGGGCGGTCGTCGCGACGAATTGCTCGAAGCCGACCTTGACGATGTCGAACGCGGTTTCGGTCCGCGTGATCAATGCGCCATCCGAAAACAGCTTGATCTCGACGGTGTAGGTCCCGATCGGCACCTCGGCCGGCAGCGGGATGCCAGTGCGGAACAGCGTCGGCGTCAGGAACGTCACCGCTGATGTCTCTTCGCGATAAAGGCCGTGTTCGCTGCGCAGCCGGACAAAGGCGCTGCGAAACGGATCGTTGGGCACGACGTCGGCATAATCGGTGCCGACGCGCTGGGTCAGCAGCACGTTGTTGAGACCCAACTGCTGCCGTCGTTCCACTTCCGGCGGGGCGATCGCCTCGAACGGCCTGTTGGAGAACAGCGCGAGATAGGTCGGCACTTGCAGGAACTCGCGGTAGTCGGTGTTGATCCAGATGCCGAATTTGCGCTCCTTGCGGCGTGTCACCATGTCGGCGCGGGGGCCGCTGACGGTGACGACGAGATCGTAATTGTTGCGGCTGGCTGGCGTCGTAGCGTCCTTTTCGACCGAACCGAACAGCACCAGTTCCTCGCCGGAATAATTCGGCGTCACGGTCACGCGATGGTTGGAGACCGAGACAATCAGCCGTTCCGCCCGCGCCGGCGAAGCGACACACGCCGCGCCAAGCGCGAGAGTGGCCATTGCGTAGAGGAAACGCCCGGTCATGCGGCGCCCCCGGCTTCGCGGATCGTGAAGAGATCCTCCGGGCGGATGACGAGTTCAACCGCGAAACGAATGCCGACCGCGAGAATCAGCAGTCCGAGCAGCAGCCGCAGGTGTTCGCCGCGAATCTTCTGGCCCGCGCGCGCGCCGAACTGGGCGCCGGTCACGCCGCCGATCATCAGGATCAGCGCCAGCACCGCATCGACCAGATGGTTGGTGGCGGCGTGCAGCATGGTGGCGAACACCATGGTGACCAGCGTCAGCACCATCGAGGTCCCGATCACGGTCGCGGTCGGCACCCGCAGGATATAGATCATGATCGGGATCAGGATGAAGCCGCCGCCAATTCCCATGATGGCGCCGATAAAGCCGATGATGAGGCCGACGACAATCACCGGAATGACCGACAAATAGATCTTGGAGCGCTTGAATCGCATCTTGAGCGGCAGGCCGTGGATCCAGCCGTGGCTGCCCGAGCGGCGGAGCGGGACGACAATGCCGCGCCGGACGCGAAGCATCGACCGCAAGCCCTCCCAGAACATCAGCCCGCCCACCGCGGTGAGCAGCACGACATAGGAGAGGGCAATCATCAGGTCGAGTTGGCCGAGCGAGCGCAGCAGCGTGAAGGTCCATACGCCGAGCGCGGTGCCGATGGTGCCGCCACTCAGCAGCACCAGCGCCAGCGCGGGATCGATGGCGCGGCGGCGCCAGTAGGAAATCGCGCCCGAAAAGGACGAGGCTGCGATATGGCTGGCGACGGAGGCGACCGCTACCGCCGGCGCGATGCCGATGAAGATCAGAAGCGGCGTCATCAGGAAACCGCCGCCGATGCCGAACATTCCCGACACGAAGCCGACCGCCGCGCCCATGGCGAGGAGGAGAAAGACATTCACCGGAATATCGGCGATCGGGAGATAAAGCTGCACGCGCGTCGCTTCGGGATGAGCCGTAAGGCTGGCCGAAACCGCCCATGGCATGGTTTCTAGGGAGTGCGGGCTAGTGGTCCGATTCTAACATTCGCATCCCTAGTGTAGCGACACTGACGTTCCTTTCAGTGTTGCCGCGAGCTCTCGGAAGGAACGTCAAAGTCAAAGCTACACTAGGATTATATAGTTGCTAGTGTCCCTTTGGTTCTGACATTCGTAAAAGTGCCCGCTGCGATGGGATACGAATGTCAGAACCGGGACACTAGGCCGCGCCCCTGCATAGCCGAAATCGGAAGCCGCAGGGACTAAAGAATCCGCGCGCGGCGGCTTTTTCGCCGCATTCCGCCCTGCAACCTCCGACGTGGTGAAAAATAAGGATTAATAGCCGCCGCCTCACGGCTTGGCTGTGGGATCGGTGACCAGATTCATGGCGGAGGCCTCCCTGGGACCGAGCCAGCGGACATCGGCCGTCGCGGACATGGCTTCCACGACCGAGGAGGATACGCCCATTTTGGTGAAGTAGCTCAGGACCATTCCGGCGGTCCGCTGGGTTTCGGCAACGGGGTCGCGACCGGGCATGGATGTCACAAACCGGTGGACACCCAGCGCCGATCCCTCGACCCCGTAACGGGGCTGGCCGCCGGCATAGACCAGCACACATGCGCTTGCGCAAAAGGATGGCCGGATCCGGCCTGAAGCGCTCGCAACACCCACGGCAGTAGCGAGCCCGCGCGAGCGGATGATTTCTCCCATGATGATGGCCTGGGCAAGATCGCCGCCGGGAGAGGACAACAGCACGAGGTCGCCCGGCGCCAGATGGGCCTCATCGAGGCTCTCGCGCAGCCAGCCTGCGGTCGCAACCCCGATCTTGCCGCTGATCGCCAACGCAGTTTTGCCGCGGCCCGTGCCGTTAAGATCAGCCTTCGCGATCAACGCAGAGGTCATGCTCGGCGAAAGATAGGATTCCTTCCAATAGGCCCACGCCTCGGGCCGCGACAAATCCCGGTAGGCGCTGATACCGACGCCGGCAATCACGATCGCGAGCAGGGTTGCCGACCACGTTGGCCGATGGCTTTTTCGCGCAACAATGGGTTGGGCCGGCGGCGGCTGGATGACGGGTGTGCGTGGCGGCGTGCCCCACGGCCCGGCCGGTGAACCCCGGAAAGAATTTCGCTCATCTTGATTGTCGATGGGCAATGCCACTCTCTTTGTCATGAGAGGCGCGAAAAAGCCGCGCATGAAGCGCTTGTCCAAACGCTTTCGCCGCTCAGGTATATCACGACAGGGGCGGCCGCAACCTTGCCGGCGGTAAAGTCCGGCCACGCCTGAACCCGGCGCGGGCATTTGTCGGGTTTGGAAAGGCCTAATGCGCGGCGGCGGTGCGCTTGCTTGCAACCGGCTTGACGGCGGGCTTGGCAGCGCCGGTCTGGGCCGGCGCCAAATCCCATCCGCCCGCGGGGCTTGCGACGTTGACGGCGTCGTCGGGCTGCGGTTCGGCGGTGAAGGTCTGGATCGCGAGCTTTGCCGCGGCGAGCGACTGAGCATCGAGCCGTTTTGCGATGTCGTCGCGCTTGCGGCCGGCGTCGGCGTCGCCCTGGGCCGCGGCGAGGCTGAACCACTTGAAGGATTCGGCGAGGTTCTGTTCGACGCCGATGCCGCGGGCGTAGAGAATGGCAAGGTTGTATTGGCTGTCGGCGATGCCGCGATCGGCCGCCTTGCGGAACCACTCGGCCGCGCTCTTGTAGTTGGCGCCCTTGCCGCCGCCGTCGGCATCCAGCACCGCGAGATTGTGCATCGCCTTGGCATTGCCGCGCTCGGCGGCCTGCATGTAATAGCGCCGCGCGATGTCGACATCCTTCTTCACGCTCAGGCCCTTCTCATAGAAGGTCCCGAGCCTGAAGATAGCCGGCACCACGCCGGCCTGCGCCGCGCGATCGAGCCACTTGGCAGCTTCGTCGTAATTGGCGGCGATACCCTTGCCTTCGGCGAAGCGCACGCCGACCTCATAGGCCGCCGTGGGGTCGCCCTTGTGGACCGCCGCGCGCAACGCCGGACCGCCAATAGCGTCGGGCAGCTTTTCGGTCGGCGGCACCGCGATCATGGCGAGCCTGTAATTGGACCCGGCCTGCGACAGCGAAATCGCACCGGTTACGTCGCCAGCCGCCGGCGAAGGCGCTACCGTGTTCTGCGGGATCGGCACCGATGCCATGCCGTCGGCATTGCCGGCGGCGGGATTGTTGAACGATTGCCGTCCAAGGGGGGTTGGCGATGTCATCGAGGGTTGGGTCTGGGCCGGTATCGCGCCGTCATCCGCGGGGCGGGCCGGAGCTGGCTGGTCGCCCGAACTTTCGAGCCCCGGCGTTGCCAGAGGGATGCCGGTGTCGAGCAGCGTCATCGCCATCTTGAACGTGCCGAGCACGATCACGACGACGCTGGCTCCGACGAGCAGGGAACGGATCTTCGAAGTGATGGTCGAGGGAGTCTTGGCCTGGCCGGTGGCCGGTGCCTTCGCGGCCTTGCCCTGGCGTCCGGCTTTTTCGGGCGGCGGCGCGGCGGCTGCGGCTTGCGCCGCGCGGCGGGCGGCAGCGATGAAGCTCGATGTGCTGACCGGCTCGCGCGGGGTGGCCGCGGGGATTTCACTGATGGCGTTCTCGGAGGCCGCGATGCGCTCCGACGGCGAAGCGGCACGTCCCGACGGCCGGGTGCCCGGCTCGAGCGGGTGATCGGGCGGCAGGGCCGGTTCGATCGCAACGCGCGAGGGCGCTGCGTGCGGCTCCAGAATTTCGCTGATCGTTCGTGGCACGACGGCCGGTGCCGGCGAAGCCGCATGGAAATCCCGCGGGGCGGCGGCGAAGGTTTCTTGCGTCGCGGCCGGATTCGGTAATTCGGGCCTGGATTGCGGAACCATGGCATCCGGTTGGGTTGCGGCTGTCGCGGCCTCCGGTTCCGTATCTCGCGGCTCGGGCTCTGCTGCCGGCGGCGGCGCATAGGAAGGCTCTGGCGCGGACGGAGCTGCTGCCACGTAGCTCGGCGCTTGGGGCGCCTCCACCCGCGGTGCAACGGGTTGGGTGCGCACCGTGCGCAGATCGCCTTCTATCATCGACAACCGATCGACCACATGGCCAAGCGTATTGTGAACGGCTTCCAGGGAATCCTGCGTCTGGCGGTCGGTTGCCGCCTGGCTGAAACGGATATCGGACAATTCGCGCTTGACGATATCGGCAAGCCCGCTGTCCTCGGCGGCCGGCCCGCTTTTGCTGACGATGGCCGCGATGTTGGCGTGCTGGCGTTCGAGATGGCTCAGAATATCCTGCAGGCCTTCCTCGACCCGTCCGAGATTGCCGGACCGGTGATCGCCGGAGGCTTCGAGCCTTTCGAGCAAATAGGAGACGCGCTGCTCAAGATGGGCAAAGGCGGAAGCATTGTCGTTACCGACCGGCATGCGATCGAGGCGGTCGGAGAGGGACCGCAAGGCGCGTTCGATCTGCTCGGAGTTCTCGCTGCCCGATGGCCGCTGCTCGCGGCTCTCCAGCGAAGAGGTCAGGAGCGCAATGCGCTGTTCCAGCGCGGCAAGCGAATTCGAATGGCCGTCGTTGCGCGCAAGCTGGTCGACCTTGGCCGACAACGCATGCACGTCGTCGCTGAGCCGGGCCAGCGCGTCGTTGGATGCGACGTTGGAGACGATGGCACGAAGAGCTGCGATGGCGCCTTCGAGCTGATGGATCGTAGAGGGGTCGTCATTGACGCGCAGGATCTGGTCGAGCTTGGCGCCGAGATTGCGGATCGCCTCGTCGTAGCCGGCAAGCTGCTCGGCCGGGGTCAGTGAGCGCAGTACTTCGCGAATTTCGCTGAGCGCCCGTTCGACACCGGCAAGTGCGTGGCCGTCGATTCCGTTCTGGCGGGTATCGTCGATGCGGCGCGAGAGCGAACGGATCTCGTTCTCGATCGATTCGATCGCCCGGCGTGGCATCGCCTCGGTAAGGGCCTGGCGAATTTCGGTGAGTTCGCCGCGGAAGGCCGCGATCGACTGGTCGATGTGATCGGGCCTTCTGAGAGACTCGATCTGGCTCGTGATCTTGAGGAGATGCCGCTCAAGCGAAGAAAAGTCTGGGCTCGCAGGCGCCGGTGAAGCATAGGCGGCAGCCGGCGCAATCGGCGGGGCGGGGCGCAGCGGCGGCGAAGGCGCAAAGTTGTCGAGTTCGTTCTGGCGCGCGGAAATTTCCGCGATCGCCGAATCGAACGAGGCCGGGTTGAGGGGAGGCGAGGGACGGTAGACCTGCGCGGCCGCGCGCTCGACCATTTCGTTCTGGCGCTGCCGTTCCTGCGGCTGGCGCTGGCGCACCGGGGCCGGGCTGGAAATCTGCGACAGCCGCGCATCGAGGCGCGCAATCGCATCGTTCAACTGCCGCGCGACGGGCGGTTCGTTGCGCGGTGCGTCGTCGCGGGGCCGGGCTTGCGAAATCTGCTCGATCTGGCGGGCGATCGCATCGAGCCGCTGATGGATGTCGGTGACGTCCCGGCTTTCATGGGCGGGCATCGCCTGCCGCTGATCGCCGGGGGCACGAAAGTTCGGAACGGCGGAATCGCCCAGGGTGAGATTGAGCCAGTCGTTCAACGACACGCCGGCACGGCGAGCGGCGGCCTCGGCCCGTTCCCGGACGGAGGGATCGATGCCTTCATTACTCCACGATACACGCGAATTCATGCTGCCGTCCGGTTCCGCTCCGGCGCCCCACCTGGCGCCTCCGGCCTTCCCGCGCGTCCCGAAATGGAGACAATCGGATTTGGCGCGGGTCGTCTGCCTCTGCAGCTCGACTTTTTCGCGTCACGGTAAATAACGGGTTAAGGAATGGGGTCGGAGGGCCGTAAAGTTTGCGGCTAGCCCTTCAGTCGCCGGACCCGGTCCGTTCGCGGCTTTCCGCGCGAAGCGGCACGACGCCTGTTGCGGTCATTGCCGAAAGCGCCGTGATCGCCTCCTCGCACCACTCCGCCACCATTCGCTCATGCCGAAGGCCGATGCGAAGCCCGAGCAGTTTGCCCATGTCGGCCGGCACTGCGACGCCTTGCGGAAAGCGCTTGTTCAGAATGCGCTCGTAGCGCCCATAGCGGTCACGGTGATGCTCCAATCTCGCCATGAGATCGGCGCGCAGTGGCTCGATGTCGACGCTGTCGAGCGCATAAATCCGGACCAGGAGGTCGTCCTTGATCGAGGCTGGGGTCGAGGGGCGGGCCGCCCAATGCCTGAACGCGGCCCGGCCCTCCGCCGTCAGCGTATAGACCAGCTTGTTCGGCTTGCCGGACTGGACGACCTCGCGGCCCTGGATATGGCCGCGGTCGCGCAGCTTGGAGAGTTCACGGTAGATCTGCTGATGGTCGGCTTTCCAGAAAAAGCCGATCGAGGAATTGAACGTCTTGGCGAGCTCATAGCCTGTCATCGGACGTTCCGTCAGGCAGGCGAGGATTGTGTCAGCGAGCGCCAAATGCCGGATCTCCTCTACTGATGGCCGATGATATCGAATAGCGAGCTTGACTTTATGCGTATTGGTGCATATGCGTCAACATGCATATATGTGGGGGCGGGTACAAATCGGCCCGCAGCCTGCACCTCCGCGGGAGGCGTCCTTGACCACGATCGGCCTTCAGAAGTGGCACGGCTTCATCAAATCCGGCGATCACGCCGCGCTTTGGGATTTGCTCCATCCGGATGTCGTGTTCGAAAGCCCCGTGGTGCACACGCCGCAGCTCGGCCGCGACATCACCTTCAAATACCTGACGAGCGCGACCAAGGTGCTGGGCGGTCTGGCCTTTCGCTATGTCGGCGAATGGACCAGCGACAGCGGCGCCGTGCTCGAATTCAGCACCGACGTCGCCGGGATCACGATCAACGGCGTCGATATCATCAGCTTCGACGCGGATGATCGCATCACGCATTTCAAGGTGATGGTTCGCCCGCTGAAAGCCATCAATCTGCTGCATCGCCTGATAGGTGCTGCCCCGACTCAGGTAAATGGGTAAGGTCCGCTGCCAGCTGTTTCTAAAGACACCCCGCCGGGAGAGAACGTCATGCCGATCTACAAAGCCCCGCTGGAAGACGTCAATTTTCTGCTCAACGACGTGTTTCAGATCGACCGTTACGACAATCTGCCCGGATTTAGCGACGCCTCCGCCGATGTTCGCGACGCGATCCTGGGCGAAGCCGCAAAGCTCAGCGAGGAAGCGTTGCAGCCGCTCAACCGCGTCGGCGATCTCGAGGGCTGCACCCGGCACGACGATGGCAGCGTGACGACGCCGAAGGGGTTCAAGGAGGCGTTCAAGCAGGTCGCCGAAGGCGGCTGGCTCGGACTTTCGGCGCCGACGGAATATGGCGGACAAGGATTGCCGGTGACGTTGAGCCAGATCGTCACGGAATTCCAGTGTTCGGCCAACATGGCGTTTTCGATGTATGGCGGCCTGACGGTGGGGGCGACCGCGGCGTTGATCGTCCACGGCAAGCCCGAGCAGAAGCAGATGTTCGTGCCGAAGATGGTGGCCGGCGAATGGACCGGCACCATGAACCTCACCGAGCCGCAATGCGGCACGGATCTGGGCCTTTTGCGCACCAAGGCGGTCATGCAGGCCGACGGCAGCTACAAGATAACGGGCACCAAGATTTTCATCTCGGCCGGCGAGCATGATCTGGCCGAGAACATCATCCACCTGGTGCTCGCGCGAATCGAAGGCGCGCCCGCCGGCATCAAGGGCGTGTCGCTGTTCGTGGTGCCGAAAATCCTCGTCACTGCCGACGGATCGCTCGGCGCGCGCAACGGCGTCAGCTGCGGTTCGATCGAACACAAGATGGGCATCCACGGCAACTCCACCTGCGTGATGAACTACGACGACGCCACCGGCTGGCTGATCGGCGAAGAAAACAAGGGCATGCAGGGCATGTTCGTGATGATGAACGAGGCGCGGCTGGGCGTTGCGGTGCAGGGGCTGGCGCAGTCCGAAGTCGCCTATCAGAACGCGGTCGCCTATGCCCGCGACCGCCTGCAGGGCCGCGCGTTGTCGGGTGCGAAGGCGCCCGACAAGCCGGCCGACCCGATCATCGTCCACCCGGACGTGCGCCGCACGCTGCTGACGATTCGCGCCTTCAACGAGGCGGCGCGCGCGATGGTGGTATGGACCGCGCTGAAGAGCGATGTGGCCCATCGCTCCAGCGATCCGAAGGATCGCGAGGCCGCGGACGATCACATGGGGCTGATGACCCCTGTCCTGAAGAGCTTTCTGACCGATACCGGCTTTGCCAACGCGGTCCAGGCGCAGCAGATGTACGGCGGGCACGGCTACATCGCCGAGCAGGGCATGGAGCAGTTCGTGCGCGACGCGCGCATCGCGATGATCTACGAAGGCGCCAACGGAATTCAGGCACTCGATCTGGTCGGGCGCAAATTGCCCCGCGACGGCGGCCGCGCGGTGACGTCCTTCTTTGGCGAGGTCGGCGCCCTTGCCAAGGAGCACGGCGGCGATGAGGCGATGAAGCCCTTTGTCACGCCGTTGTCGACCGCGCTCGGCCATCTTCAGCAGGCCACCAGCTGGCTGATGCAGAATGCCATGATGAAGCCGGACAATGCCGGCGCGGCCGCCGCTGATTACCTGCAACTGTTCGGCCTCGTCACGCTCGGCTATATGTGGGCAAAGATGGCGAAGGTTGCCCACGACAAGATTGCGGGCGGCGGTGCGACATCCTATTTGACGACCAAGCTCGTCACGGGCCGCTTCTTCATGGAACGGATGCTGCCGGAAACCTCGGTGCATCTGGCGCGCATCCAGAGCGGAAGCGCGACCGTGATGGAATTGGCGGCTGACGCATTCTGATCGGAGAATTTTTTCGGGCCGCTCAAACGCGTCCATCGCTACTAAACTAAGATCCTCATACCGGGAGGGCATCATGCCTGAGGCATATATCTACGATCACGTTCGCACGCCGCGCGGCCGCGGCAAGGCCGATGGTGCGTTGCACGAGGTGACCGCGCTGGCGCTCGCCACCGCGCCGCTGAAGGCGCTCAAGCAGCGCAACAATCTGGGAGAGGGTGACGTCGACGACGTCATCCTCGGCGTGGTCGATCCGGTCGGCGAAGCCGGCTCCGACATCGCGCGCTTCGCGGCGTTCCAGGCGGGTCTCGGTGAGAGCGTTCCGGGCGTGCAGATCAACCGTTTCTGCGCTTCCGGCCTCGATGCGGTGAATTTTGCCGCAGCCCAGATCATGAGCGGGCAGAACAAACTCACCATCGGAGGTGGCGCGGAATCCATGAGCCGGGTCGGTATCGGTTCGTCCGGCGGCGCCTGGCCGATGGATCCCTCGATCGCGGTGCCGGCCTACTTCATGCCGCAGGGCGTCTCGGCGGATTTGATTGCGACCAAATACGGCTTTTCGCGCGACGACGTCGACGCCTACGCGGTACAGAGCCAGCAGCGCGCGGCGAAGGCCTGGGACGAGGGCCGTTTCAACAAATCGGTGGTTCCGGTAAAGGATGTCAACGAGCTGACCATTCTCGCCAAGGACGAGCACATGCGGCCCACGACGACGATGCAGTCGCTCGGGCAATTGCAGCCGTCATTTGTGCAAGTGGCGCAGATGGGCGGCTTCGATGCGGTGGCGATCCAGTCGCATCCCGAAATCGAACGCATCAATTTCGTCCATCACGCCGGCAACTCGTCGGGAATCGTCGACGGCGCCGGCGCGGTTCTGCTCGGCAGCAAGGAAGCAGGCAGCAAGCACGGTTTGAAGCCGCGCGCCAAAATCCGCGCCTTCGCCAATATCGGCTCCGAGCCTGCCATGATGCTGACCGGTCCGGTCGACGTCACCAAAAAGCTGTTCGAGCGTTCGGGCATGAAACAGTCCGACATCGATCTGTTCGAATTGAACGAGGCGTTCGCCTCGGTGGTGCTGCGCTACATCCAGGCCTTCGATATCGATAACGCCAAGATCAACGTCAATGGCGGAGCGATCGCGTTCGGCCATCCGCTCGGCGCCACGGGAGCGATGATACTCGGCACCGCGCTCGACGAACTCGAGCGCAGCAACAAACAGACCGCGCTGGTCACCTTGTGCATCGGCGGCGGCATGGGCACCGCCACGATCATCGAGCGGGTGTAGTTTCGCACCAAAGCTTCCTCTCCCCTCCCCCTTGCGGGAGAGGGTGCCCGAGCGAAGCGAGGGCGGGTGTAATTTCTTTCCCTCTCCCTTGTGGGAGAGGGTGGCGAGAACAAGCGTAGCGCGTTCGAGCCGGGTGAGGGGTTTATCTTCGCGGAATAGAGACCCCTCACCCGGCTCGCCTCTGCTTCGCCTCGGCGATCCACCCTCTCCCGCAAGGGGAGAGGGGAAGAGGGCACGGCGACTTGGATTCGGAGTCGCGCAACGAATTTAGGAGCGACAAATGGCGTTCAAGAATTTCAGGGTAGAGACCGACGCTGACGGCATTGCGCTCGTGACGTGGGATATACCGGGCCGTTCGATGAACGTGCTGGACGAGACCACGATCACCGAACTCGAAGAGATCGTGAAGCAGACCTCCGCCGATGCCGCGGTGAAAGGCGTCGTCATTACCTCGGGCAAGGAGGCGTTTTCGGCCGGCGCCGATCTTTCGATGCTCGAAGGCATGAATCGCCGCTACACCGATCTGCTCAAGGCCAAGGGCGAGGTCGCGGCCAACCAGGCGCTGTTCGACGAGAGCCGAAAGACCTCGCTGGTGTTTCGCGCGCTAGAGACCTCGGGCAAGCCCTGGGTCGCCGCGATCAACGGGCTCGCGCTCGGCGGCGCGTTCGAACTGACACTGTCCTGTCACTACCGCGTGGCCGCGCAAAATCCCAAGACCCGTCTCGGGCTGCCCGAAGTCAAGGTCGGGCTTTTCCCGGGCGCCGGCGGCACCCAGCGTGTGCCGCGCATCGTCCCGCCGCAAGACGCCATGCAAATGCTCTTGAAGGGTGAGGCCGTCAATCTCGACAAGGCCAAGGCGCTGAAACTGATCGACGCCGTGGTGCCGGCTTCCGATCTCATCACGGCCGCCAAGGACTGGATCAAGGGCGGCGGCAAGGCGGCCGCGCCGTGGGATGACAAGGCGTTCAAGCTGCCCGGCGGTCCCGTCTACTCCAAGGCCGGCATGATGATGTTCCCGGCCGGCAATGCGATCTTCCGCCGCGAAACCTACGACAATTACCCGGCGGCGCGCGCCATCATGCAGTGCGTCTATGAGGGCCTGCAGTTGCCGATCGATGCGGCGTTGCGCATCGAGTCGCGCTATTTCGCGCAGATCCTGCGGTCCAAGGAAGCGGCCGCGATGATCCGCTCCCTGTTCCTGTCGATGCAGGAATTGAACAAGGGTGCGCGGCGCCCGCCAAACGTGCCGCCAACCTCCGTCAAGAAGCTCGCCGTGATCGGCGCCGGCTTCATGGGCGCGAGCGTCGGTTACGTCTCGGCGCGCGGCGGCATCGACGTGGTGCTGATCGACCGCGACCAGGAAAGCGCCGACAAGGGCAAGGCCCACGCGCAGTCCGTCATCGACGACCTGGTCAAGAAGGGCCGCGCCAAGGAAGGCGATCGCGACGCGATCCTGTCGCGCATCACCGCGACCGCCGACTACAACGCGTTGAAGGACTGCGACCTGGTCATCGAGGCCGTGTTCGAGGATCGCAAGGTCAAGGCCGAAACCTACGCCAGGGCCCAGCCGCTCCTGAAGCGCGATGCGATCTTCGCCTCCAATACCTCGACACTGCCGATCAACTCGCTGGCCGAGGAGTTCAAGGACCAGGGCAAGTTCATCGGCATCCATTTCTTCTCGCCGGTCGAGAAGATGATGCTGGTCGAGATCATCGTCGGCAAGAATACCGGCGATGTCGCGCTTGCCACCGCGCTCGACTATGTCCGCCAGATCGGCAAGACCCCGATCGTGGTCAACGATTC
Organism: uncultured Alphaproteobacteria bacterium; assembly: GCA_963832045.1. GTDB lineage: Bacteria > Pseudomonadota > Alphaproteobacteria > Rhizobiales > Xanthobacteraceae > Bradyrhizobium. The sequence goes on along the minus strand of CAWHSM010000026.1, from coordinate 199,807 downwards.
GCGCGGCTTCTTCGCCAACCGCTGCGTGCTGCGCTTTACCGCCGAAGGCCTGGAAATGCTGATGGAGGGCGTGCCGCCGGCGATGATCGAGAACACCGCCAAGATGGCGGGCATGCCGGTCGGGCCGCTGTCGCTGTCGGACGAGGTCGCGCTCGATCTCGTGCTCAAGATCATGAAGGCGACCGAAGCCGATCTCGGTGCCAATGCCATCGACCAGGCGCAGAAGAAGCTGTTGGTCGAGATGGTCGAGAAGCAGGGCCGTTTCGGCCGCAAGAACGGCAAGGGCTTTTACGACTATCCGGAGAAGGGCAAGGGCCAGAAGAGCCTGTGGCCGGCCCTGGGCGGCTTGCAGCCGAAACACCTCGATCCCGATACGCTCGATGTCGAGGAGTTGAAACAGCGTTTCCTGGTGGTGCAGGCGGTGGAAGCCGCGCGCACCGTGGAGGATCACGTCATCACCGATCCGCGCGAGGCCGATGTCGGCTCGATCCTCGGCTTCGGCTTTGCGCCGTTCACCGGCGGCACGCTGTCCTATATCGACTTCATGGGCACCGAGAAGTTCGTCGAATTGTGCCACAGGCTCGAGGCCAAATACGGCCCGCGCTTCACCCCGCCGAAGCTGTTGGAAGACATGGCCGCCAAGGGCGAGACCTTCTACGGCCGCTTCCCGCCGAAGAAGGTCACGGCGGCTTAGGTTACGTTCCCCCTCCTCAGGGCAATCACATATAACCTCGACGCCTCTTCACCTCCCCCTGAAAGGGGGAGGTTGGCGAGGCGAGAAGCGCTCTTGCGCTTTGAAGCGGAGCCGGGAGGGGGTCGCTTCCTTCCCATGGATTATGGCAAATGAGCAACGGCATGACTAAATGCATTTGCATGAAGTAGTCAACATTGATGCATCTGCATTTAGTGCGCTAAGGTGCCTGTCATAACTGTGGGCTCGGGCCATGAAACGCAAACCATCGACGGAAGCAACCGCCGCCTGGATTCGGCTGATGCGGGTCCAGAGCCGGGTGCTCAACGCCGTCGAACAGGATCTGAAGAAGGCCGGCTTCCCGCCTCTCGCCTGGTATGACGCGCTGCTCGAACTATCCCGCGCGCCCACCGGCGAGCTTCGCCCGGTAGAACTCGAAAAGCAGATGCTGCTGCCGCAATATTCCACTTCGCGGTTGATCGACCGGCTGGTGGACGAGGGGCTCGCGGCGCGCCGTGAATGCAAGATCGACAAACGCGGCCAGTTCGTCGAAATCACGGAAGCCGGGCGTGAACTGCAAAAGAAGATGTGGAGCGCCTATTCGGCAGGGATAGAGAAGCATGTCGGTTCGAAATTGTCCGATACGGATGCCGTAAAACTCTGCGGCCTGCTGGACCGGCTCGGCTGCTCCTGTGTCGAGACGCCGTCGCTCGCCGCAAAAGACGGCGTGTCCGCCTGATGATAACCTCCATCCCCTTCGCAGCCGCGAACCGCAGGGTTCGCGGAAATCTCCGACACCGCGCGCGTTCGGTCGTAGCGCCCCACATCCGGAATTCGCATGGCGCGTGACCAGATCGATATGACGCCCCTCCAGTCGCGCGACGAACTCGTCGCCTGGCTCGAGGCTGGCGTAAAGCCACGTTCCGAATTCCGGATCGGCACCGAGCACGAAAAAACGCCGTTCACGCTGAACGGCCACCAGCCCGTGCCGTACGAAAGTCCTCGCGGCATCGGCGCGCTGCTGGAAGGCATGAAGCTCCTGCTCGGCTGGGAACCGATCATGGAGTGCGGCAACATCATCGGGCTTTACGATGTGACCGGCGGTGGAGCGATTTCGCTCGAGCCCGGCGGGCAGTTCGAACTGTCGGGCGCGCCGGTCGAGACCGTGCATCAAACCCAAAGCGAGTTGATGGCGCACTTGGCGCAGGTGCGCGAGATCGCAAGTCCCCTGGGTATCGGATTCCTCGGACTCGGCATGACGCCGTCCTGGTCGCGGGCGCAGATTCCGGAAATGCCCAAGGGGCGCTACAAGATCATGACCGATTACATGCCGAAGGTCGGCCGCTACGGCCTCGACATGATGTACCGGACCTGCACGGTACAGACCAATCTCGACTTCTCTTCCGAAGCCGACATGGTCAAGAAGTTGAGGGTATCGGTGGCGTTGCAGCCGGTGGCGACGGCCTTGTTCGCGAACTCGCCCTTCACCGAAGGAAAGCCGAACGGTTTTCTGTCATTCCGCTCCGAAATCTGGCGCGATACCGACAATGCGCGTGCCGGGATGATCCCGTGGGCATTCGAATCCGGCATGGGGTTCGAGCGCTGGGTCGATTATGCGCTCGACGTACCGATGTATTTCGTCAAACGCGGCGAAAACTACATCGACGTCTCGGGAACCTCGTTTCGTGATTTTTTCGAAGGGAAGAATCCCGCGCTTCCCGGCGAGCGTCCGATGCTGTCGGACTGGGCCAATCACCTTTCGACGATCTTTCCCGAGGTGCGCCTGAAGCGCTATCTCGAAATGCGCGGCGCCGACGGCGTGCCCTGGGGGCGGCTGCCGGCATTGCCGGCGTTCTGGGTCGGATTGCTGTATGACGACACCAGCCTGGACGCGGCATGGGACCTCGTCAAATCCTGGACTTCCTTCGAAAGGCAGTCGCTGCGTGACGACGTTCCGCGCCACGGCTTCAAGGCCAGGGTCAAGAATCGTTATGTCTTCGAAATCGCAAAGGAATGTCTGGTGCTGTCGCACGCGGGCTTGCGCCGGCGCGGCCATGTCGATCGCCTCGGGCGCGACGAAACGCGCCATCTGGAGCCGCTGGAGCGGATCATCGACGCCGGACTGACGCCTGCCGAGGAAATGCTGGCGAAGTTCAACGGCGTCTGGAATGGTTCGGTCGAGCCGGCCTACGACGAATACGCCTTTTAGACCGAAAGGCCGGGAAGGACCCCACGCCGTTCATCAGCCGTACAGGTTCATGGCGATCAGATGGCTGCCCCGGGTAACTCCAATCGGTTGAAGGCATCGCGTATGTGGGGAGGCCGCCTCTTCCTGACGTGTTTGGGGACGCTTGTTCTGTTCGTGGTCATGACCGCCAGCGGGTCAGCCTATGCGCAGGCCAATTTCGACCGTCCGGGCGGCGACTATGTGAGTTCGCCGGTGCCCTCGGGCGATCCGGCCGAGTGCGCGCTGGTATGCGAGCGGGACCGGCGCTGCCGGGCCTGGAGTTTCAGTTATCCGAACGACATTTCGCACGCGGCGCTTTGCTGGCTGAAGAACAGCGTACCAGCCCGCGTTAAGGACGACTGCTGCATATCGGGGGTGCGCGGCGCTGGCGTGGTCGAACCGCGCAATGGCGCGGTCGAGACCTCGATCGATCGCTATGGCGGCGACTACCGAAGCTTTGACCTCAGGCGCGGCGAGGGCGACGAGGTCTGCAAGGCGGCGTGTATCGGCGACAATAAATGCCGGGCCTGGACCTATGCCCGTCCGGGCTATGCGGGCCGCGAGCCTCACTGTTTTTTGAAGAAGGAAATCAAGCCGCCGCGGCGCAAGCCGGGCTTCACGTCGGGCGTCGTCAGGTAACATTGCCGGGGTCAGCGGCGTAACTGAGCTATCTCCCAGATTGCGGCCACGCAACGCCAACCACGGAGCTTACGATGATCCTCACACGCAGGTTTTTAAACGGTGCATTGATGACGGCAGGCGCCCTGGTGCTCGCCGCGCCGTTGGCGCCGCTCTGGGCCAATACAGCCGTTCCATTCTCGGCCGAGGCGTTCAAGGCGGCGCAGGCCTCGGGCAGCCCCATCCTGGTTGAAATCCACGCCGACTGGTGCCCGACCTGCAAGGCGCAGGATCCCATTCTCGACAGGTTGACCGCGGCGCCCAAGTTCAAGGGTCTGAAGATCTTCCGCGTCGATTTCGATGCCATGAAGCCGGTTGTCGCGGAGTTCGGCGCGCGAGTGCAATCGACGCTGATCGTCTTCAAGGGGACCACCGAACAAGGACGTTCCGTCGGCGACACCAGGGAAGCCTCGATCGCAGCTCTGCTCGACAAGAGCCTTTAGATTTCTCAGTGACAACCCTCGCGCTGGCGTTCGCCGCCGGGATCCTGTCGATCCTGTCGCCCTGCGTATTGCCGCTGGTGCCGATCGTGCTGGGAGCCGCGGTAACTGCCCATCGGTTTGGCACCGTGGCGCTCGCCGCGGGACTGGCCTTGTCCTTCACCGGGCTTGGTCTGCTGCTCGCTTTGGTGGGATTTGGGCTCGGCATCGACGCCGGCATATTCCGCTTCGCGGCGGCGGCGATCATGATTTTGCTCGGCGCGATCCTTGTGGTGCCGTCGTGGCAGGCACGGCTGGCCAGCGCCGGCAGTCCCGTTTCCGCCTGGGCCGACCGTCACTTCGGCGGCGTTGCGGCCTCCGGCCTCGGCGGACAATTTGCGATCGGCCTTCTGCTCGGCGCGGTGTGGTCGCCGTGCGTCGGCCCGACCCTGGGGGCTGCGTCGCTTCTCGCCTCGCAAGGTCATGATCTGGTGATGGTCGCGCTGACGATGGCGGTGTTCGGCATCGGCGCGGTGTTGCCGCTGGTCCTGCTCGGACTGTTGTCGCGGGCAAGCCTGATGCGCGTGCGCACCAACCTGATGTCGGCGGGGAAACTCGGCAAAGGCCTGTTAGGGGCGGCCTTCATCCTGATCGGCGTGGCGATCGTCAGTGGCGCCGACAAGCGGCTGGAAGCGGCGCTGGTCGAGGCCTCGCCGCAATGGTTGACGGAACTGACGACATCCTTCTAGAGCATGATCCGGAAAAGTGGAAACCGGTTTTCCCTCGCGACAAACGCGAAAGCGTTTGCGCGGAGATCATGCTCAAACAAAGAGATGAGATCATGATGCGATTCCACTTAATCGCATCACGATCTAGACGCAGGGGGCAGGAGCGCAGCATGCAACTGGAATCCATTCTGACTTGCCCCGGATGCGGCTTTCAGGCGAACGAGACCATGCCGTGCGATGCCTGCCAGTTTTTCTACGTCTGCAAGGGCTGCGGCGAAAAGCTTAAACCGAAACTCGGCGATTGTTGCGTGTTCTGCTCGTATGGCTCGGTGCCTTGCCCGCCGGTGCAAGAGGACGGCAAAAGCGCGTGCTGCAATTAGCTGCAATCAGCTGTAGCTATTGCACCGAGGTGAAGAACCGCGCGAGCCGGAAGCCGGATAGCCAAGTCCACACCGGCTGGTCGCGGATGCCGAGATCCCACGACCCGATCACAGCGTCGGCACGGCCGACCAGATCGTCGATCGGCAACAATCCCACGCCGCCTTCGCGAAGGGGGACGCGGCTGTCGGCGGAATTGTCGCGGTTGTCGCCCATCACGAACAGGTAGCCCGCCGGCACCGTGACCTCCGCGGTGTTGTCGAGCCGGCCGTTGTCGCGAATCTTGAAGATCGCGTGGCTGACGCCGCCCGGCAGCGTCTCGATGAAACGGCGGGCCGGCTCGTAGCCGCCGCGCTCGTCTTCCACCTCTCCGATGCCGTCGGGCTTGAGCGAGGCGGCGCGATCGTTGATGAAGAGCTGGCCCTGGCGCATCTGAATGCGGTCGCCGGGAAGGCCGACGACGCGCTTGACCCAGGCCTGCGACCGGTCACCGGGCCAGCGAAACACCACGACATCGCCGCGCTTGGGCGGGTTGCCGAACACCCGCCCGGTCTCCGGCAGGTTGATCTGGATCGGCAACGATGCGGAGCCATAACCGTAGGGGTATTTCGACGCCAGCAATGCGTCACCGATCAGAAGCGTCGGTTCCATGGAGCCGGAAGGGACATAAAAGGGCTCGGCGATGGCGCCCTTGGCCAGAAAAACCAGCCCCAGTGCCGCGGCAAACTGGAGGAGCTGGGCGCCCCAGCCCCGCGCCCGCGTGGCGATAGATTGCCGTTCCATCGTCATGGGCCGGTTCCCCCAACCGTAATGCGGTCCATCCGCAGCGTCGGCTGGCCGACCCCGACCGGAACACCCTGGCCGTTCTTGCCGCAAGTGCCAATCCCGGTGTCGAGCGCGAGATCGTTGCCGATCATGGTGATCCGATGCAAATCGGTCGGTCCGTTGCCGATCAGCATTGCGCCCTTCAAGGGTGCGCCGACCTTGCCGTTTTCAATACGGTAGGCCTCGGTGCACTGGAACACATATTTGCCGGAGGTGATGTCGACCTGCCCGCCGCCGAAATTGGCGGCATAGATGCCATTCTTGACCGAGGCGAGAATTTCCGCCGGGTCGCGGCCGCCCGCCAACATGTAAGTATTGGTCATACGCGGCATCGGCACATGGGCATAGTCCTGGCGCCGCCCGTTGCCGGTCGGCTTCATGTTCATCAGCCGGGCGTTCTGGCGGTCCTGCATGTAGCCGACGAGGATGCCGTCTTCGATCAGCACCGTGCGGCTGGTCGGTGTACCCTCGTCATCGATCGACAGCGAGCCACGCCGCGAGGCCATGGTGCCGTCATCCACCACCGTGACGCCTTTGGCCGCGACCTGCTGGCCCATCAGCCCTGCGAAGGCGGAGGTTTTCTTGCGGTTGAAATCGCCCTCCAGCCCATGGCCGACGGCCTCGTGCAGCATCACGCCGGGCCAGCCGGCACCCAACACCACGTCCATTTCACCGGCGGGCGCCGGAACCGATTCCAGGTTGACCAGCGCCTCGCGGATCGCGCCGTCGGCGGCCTCGCGCCACGCCTTGGTGTCGATGAAGCGGGCATAGCCTTCCCGGCCGCCATAGCCCTTGCTGCCGCTTTCCTGCCGGTCGCCCTGGCCCGCGACCACGGAAATATTGACTCGCACCAGCGGGCGGATGTCGCGATAGCTCTCGCCGTCGGGCCGCAGGATTTCCACTACCTGCCAAGTAGCGCCCAGGCTGACCGTCACCTGGCGCACCCTTGGGTCCTTGTCGCGGACATAAGCGTCGATCTCGGCGAGCAGCTTGACCTTGGTTTCGAAACCCGGCGCGTCCAGCGGATTTTCGTCGCCATAAAGCCGCACATTGGTGTGCGCGGGCGGTGCGGCGAACATCCCGCTATAGCCGCCACGCACCGCCGCAACCGCGTCGGCCGCGCGAATCAAGGCCGGCAGCGAGACATCGGAAGAATGCGCATAGCCGACCGCGTCGTCCTTGACCGCGCGCAGGCCGAAGCCCTGCGAGGTGTCGTAGGTCGCCTGCTTCAGCCGGCCGTTGTCGAACATCAGCGCTTCGCTCTGGCTGTACTCCAGGAAAAGCTCGCCATCATCTGCGCCATTGAGCCCGCGCGCCATTTCATGGCGAGCGGCATCGCGGTCGAGATTGGCGCGGTCGAGAAGCGAAGTTGTCGGGTTCATGCCTACTCCAATTGTCCTGTCGTTCCGCTCTTGTCGTCGTCTAGTGTCCCGGTTCTGACATTCGTATCCCATCGCAGCGGGCACTTTTACGAATGTCAGAACCAAAGGGACACTAGCAACTATATGATCCTAGTGTAGCTTTGACTCTGACGTTCCTTCCGAGAGCTCGCGGCAACACTGAAAGGAACGTCAGTGTCGCTACACTAGCTTCACGGCAATCTCGAACCCCAGCATTTCAGTTAAGCAAAAACCGCCGGAGCGGTCGCCTTACATCACAGTAACCTGGGAAGCCAGTTCGTGCATGGCGCAGAGGCCCCACCCAAAATAAGCGCGATGTATGGCAAAGGGGAGGGGCGGCCCCTGGCATAAAATCGAGGCACATTGCCTCACGGCAGCTTGTCATATCCCTCGCCGAGCCCGTTCAGGCTGAGCGGGAAGCCGATGCCCTCTTCGGGGGTCTCGAAGATGATGAAAGTGGCGGTCTTGGCGGAGCGCAACTGGCCGAGAAGCTTGTCGTCCATGACGATCTCCGCCACGCAGCCATTGGGCAGGCAGCGGACAAAACCGGCGCGGCCGACATCGACATTGTCGAGTTTCAGGCCGAGGCCCGAGGGCAAAAGCACCCCGAGCGGCGCGACCACCCGCATCAGCCTGTTCTTTTGATCGGCGGTCTTGAGCAGGATGACGGTCAGGCCGGCGTTGGAGCGGTCTTCAGCTACCACGCTCTGGATCAGGGCGCATTGTTCGCTTTGGGCCCCGGGTGGGGTGTCGCAGCGGATTTGCCAGTCGCCGTGGACCGAACGCACCGCGCCTTGCGCGTTGGCGGGCGCCGTCAGGGCGAAACACGACAGAATGGCCAAACCGCCAACGATTCCGTGAAGAACGCGCAAGCCCCACGGCTTGGATTTCGGCTCGGCAATACTCGTCAGGTGTTTCGAAGGCCCCATCAGGGTCGATTCCTTGATATTTCTTCGGCTTATTTCTTCGGCAAAATCGATCAAGCCCGACTGACACGGCAATGACGGCGCCTTGAAGGCTAATCCGCGTCACCGCAGCCTTACGTCCGCCCTCGCGAATCAGACCACTCACGAGCGACAATTCTGTTGCCTACATCCGGCAATCTGCCTGTCAAGTCATGACCGGCTGGAAGCGGGCAGTTTCGCCTGATTTCTCACGAAAACGCGACATCCGGAGAATAGCCGGTGATGCGCCCCTCTATGCCGTACTACTGCATTGCGATGCCCTTGGAATTATGGTTTGAGAGGCTGGATTTTGACGCATTCCAGCGATCGGGCCCCCTGTGCTTCCAAAGTACATGCCAAGGCCGTTTGTCAGGAGGCGGGATCGTACGCCATTCTTGCCCTCGGGGGAGAATGCGCGAGGGGATTTACTTAAGGGAGCGCGAACGGCATGAAGATGTCGAAGGGCCAAATAGGCCGTCGGTTGCTGGGTTTAGCGGTGGCCGGCACCGCATGGGGCGCTTGCGGAACGGCGTTTGCCGAATTGGGCCAGCCGGCGCCGTGGGAGTTCAGGCTGCAGGAATCGGCTTCTCCCGTGATGGACAACATCACCTGGTTCCATAACTTCCTGTTTGTCCTGATCACCGTCATTACCTTGTTCGTGCTGGCGCTGCTCGTCATCGTCGTCGTCAAGTTCAATGCCAAGGCCAACCCGGTACCCTCCAGGACCACCCACAACACCCTGGTTGAAGTGGCCTGGACACTCATTCCGGTGCTGATTCTGGTCGGCATAGCAGTGCCGTCATTTCGCCTGCTATTCGAAGAACTCGATATTCCCAAGGCCGATCTGACCATCAAGGCGACCGGGAATCAGTGGAACTGGACCTACGCCTATCCCGACGACAAGATCGAATACACCTCGATCATGCTGACAGAGGCGGATCGCGCCAAGCTCGCTTCGCCTCCGCCGCGGCTGCTCGGCGTGGACCACGCTTTGGTCGTGCCGGTGAACAAGGTCGTCCGCGTCCAGACCACCGGTTCGGACGTGATCCATTCCTTCGCGATGCCGGCCTTCGGCATCAAGATCGACGCCATCCCCGGCCGCCTCAACGAGACCTGGTTCAAGGCCACGAAGCTCGGCATCTACTATGGTCAGTGTTCTGAGTTGTGCGGCAAGGATCACGCCTTCATGCCCATCGTGGTGAAGGTTGTGAACGATCAGGACTATGCCGACTGGAAGAAGTGCGTTCAGTCCAGCCAGGACAACTGCATAGACTTGCCGTCGGCAACGAAGGCGAAGCAATCGAGCTAGTAGTCCGATTCTAACATTTGCATCCCGGTTTGGCTGGCACTTTTGCAAAATGTTAGAATCAAAGGACCACCGGCAAATATGGGTTTCTAGTGGAGTTTTGGATTAGACATTCGCTTTACGAACTCGCGGCGAATGTCAAATCCACTCCACTAAGGCGGCGGGACCGAAAAGGTCCTAAAAGGGACTTAAGTCAGGATTTTTGAAAATGGCAACCACCGCAGCGACACACGACGATCACGCCCATGACGATCACGCCCACGACCATCCGACCGGATGGCGGCGTTTCGTCTATTCGACCAATCACAAGGACATCGGCACGATGTACCTGGTGTTTGCGATCATCGCCGGCATCATCGGCGCCGCGATGTCGATCGCGATCCGGATCGAGCTGATGTATCCCGGGGTGCAGCTCTTCCACGAGACCCACACCTACAACGTCTTCGTGACCTCGCACGGCCTGATCATGATCTTCTTCATGGTGATGCCGGCGATGATCGGCGGTTTCGGCAACTGGTTCGTGCCGCTGATGATCGGCGCGCCCGACATGGCTTTCCCGCGCATGAACAACATCTCGTTCTGGCTGCTGCCGGCCTCCTTCGCGCTGTTGCTGATATCGAGCTTCGTCGAGGGCGAGCCCGGCGCCAACGGTGTCGGCGCGGGCTGGACCATCTATGCGCCGCTGTCGACCTCGGGCCATCCGGGGCCGGCGGTCGATTTCGCGATTCTTTCGCTGCATCTGGCCGGCGCCTCGTCGATTCTCGGCGCCATCAACTTCATCACCACGATCTTCAACATGCGCGCGCCGGGCATGACGCTGCACAAGATGCCGCTGTTCGTGTGGTCGATCCTGGTCACGGTTTTCCTGCTGCTGTTGTCGCTGCCGGTGCTCGCCGGCGCGATCACCATGCTGCTGACCGACCGCAATTTCGGCACCGCCTTCTTCGACGCCGAACACGGCGGCGATCCGGTGCTGTTCCAGCACCTTTTCTGGTTTTTCGGTCATCCCGAAGTCTACATCCTGATCCTTCCCGCCTTTGGCATGGTCAGCCAGATCGTCTCGACCTTCTCGAAGAAGCCGGTGTTCGGTTATCTCGGCATGGCCTATGCGATGGTGGCGATCGGCGGCATCGGCTTCGTGGTGTGGGCGCACCACATGTATACGGTCGGCATGTCGTCGGCGACGCAGGCCTATTTCGTCGCGGCTACCATGGTGATCGCGGTGCCGACCGGCGTGAAGATCTTCTCCTGGATCGCCACGATGTGGGGCGGCTCGATCGAGTTCAAGACGCCGATGCTGTGGGCGATCGGCTTCATCTTCCTGTTCACGGTCGGCGGCGTCACCGGCGTGGTGTTGGCGAACGCCGGCGTCGACCGCGTGCTGCAGGACACCTATTATGTGGTCGCGCACTTCCACTATGTGCTGTCGCTCGGTGCGGTGTTCGGGATCTTTGCCGGCTGGTACTACTGGTTCCCGAAGATGTTCGGCTACATGTACAATGAGGCCATCGGCAAGGCGCACTTCTGGTTCACCTTCATCGGCGTCAACCTGGTGTTCTTCCCGCAGCACTTCCTCGGGCTGTCCGGGATGCCGCGCCGCTACGTCGATTATCCCGACGCCTTCGCCGGCTGGAACTTTGTCTCCTCGATCGGCTCCTACATCTCGGGCTTCGGCGTCTTGATCTTCATCTACGGCGTGGTCGACGCGTTCGTGCGCAAGCAGCAGGCCGCCAACAATCCGTGGGGTGCCGGTGCGACCACGCTGGAATGGACGCTGTCGTCGCCGCCGCCGTTCCACCAGTTCGAGGTGCTGCCGCGCGTGCAGTGAGCCTTCCACCTCTCCCATGGGGAGAGGTCGGATCGCGAAGCAATCCGGGTGAAGGGTTACCGTCTATCGATGGACCGTACCCCCTCACCCTAGCCCTCTCCCACCGAAGTTGGATATATCCGACTTCGGCAAGTAGGATTACCAACTCGGGTAGACCCGAGTTGGATGGGGAGAGGGGGGTAGACCTATCGTGTGGATCGGGAAGTGTGACCATTGTCGATCGTTGACCACCATATCGATCTCGCTTCGCCCCGGATTTCCGAGGCCGAAGTTGCCGACTACGTCGCGCTGCTGAAGCCGCGGGTGATGTCGCTGGTGGTCTTCACGGCGCTGGTGGGCCTCATGATCGCGCCGGTGCACGTGCATCCGGTGCTGGCCTTCACTTCCATTCTCTGTATCGCGGTCGGCGCCGGCGCTTCGGGCGCGCTGAACATGTGGTACGAGAGCGACATCGACGCGCTGATGTCGCGAACCGCCAACCGGCCGATCCCCCGCGGCCGCATCACCCGGCCGGAAGCGCTGGCGTTCGGGATGACGCTCGCCCTCTTCTCGGTGATGACGCTCGGTATCCTGGTGAACTGGGTCGCCGGCGCGCTATTGGCGTTCACGATCTTCTTCTACGTGGTGATCTACACGATGGCGCTGAAGCGCTGGACCGCACAGAACATCGTGATCGGCGGCGCCGCGGGCGCTCTGCCCCCGGTCGTGGCCTGGGCTGCGGCGACCGGCTCGCTGTCGGTCGAGCCGTTGTTGCTGTTCCTGATCATCTTCTTCTGGACCCCGCCGCATTTCTGGGCGCTGGCCTTGTTCCGCAGCGACGACTATGCCCGTGCCGGCGTTCCGATGCTGCCGGTTGTCGCCGGACCCGACGCGACGCGGTTGCAGATCTTGCTCTACACGATTGTGCTGGTTGCAGTGGCGCTCGCGCCCTGGCCGCTCGGTTATTTCGACGCGATCTACGGCGTGACCTCGCTTGTGTTAGGCGCCGGCATGTTGACGCTTGCGGTCAACGTGTTCCGCCTTCGCGAGGGTCGCGAAGCATTGCGTGCCACGCGAAGGCTTTTCGCGTTCTCGATTTTTTACCTGTTTGGGCTGTTTGCGATCTTGCTGATCGAGGTCGTTGCTCGCGCGGTCGCGCCGCCGATCTGGTAAGGGACGCATGGCAGGACAATGGCCGATAACGACAGACCAGAGGGAATTGTCCTCACCGAGGCTCAGAAGAAGAGCCGACGCCATCGGTCGATCGCCATCGCTCTGGCGCTCGGGGTTCTGGTCGTGCTGTTTTTCGCCGTCACCATGGTCAAGGGGCCGGCCGTCCTAGTGCGGCCGTTGTAGCGCGATGACAAACCAACCGAGCAATTCCGAATCGTCCTCGAGCCGGGCCAAAACGGTGCGCCGGGGCCTGACCCGCGACGCGATGGTGGCGTCGATTTGCGGTTTCGTGGTTGTGCTGATGGTGGGCGCCTCCTATGCGGCGGTGCCATTCTATAACTGGTTCTGCCGCGCCACCGGATTCAACGGCACGACCCAGGTGGCGACATCGGCGCCGTCGGCCGCGCCGCTGGCGCGCAAGATCACGGTTCGTTTCGATTCCAACGTCGCACCCGGGCTGCCGTGGAAGTTCGAACCGGAGCAGTCCGAAGTCGAGGTCAGGATCGGCGAGGTCAAGACCGTCTTCTACAAGGTGACCAATCAGGCGGCGCGAACGACGACCGGGCAGGCCGCTTATAATGTAGCGCCACTGACGGTCGGGGCATATTTCGAGAAGATCAATTGTTTCTGTTTCACCGAACAGACGATGGCGCCGGGCGAAAAGCGCGACATGCCGGTTGTGTTTTATGTCGATCCGTCGATCGTCAAGGACAGCGACAATGACGGGCTCAATACGATTACCCTTTCCTACACTTTCTACGCCGTGCGTGATCCCGCGCCGAAGCCGGTGGTAGCGACCGCGCCGGAAAAGAAGGAAAAGAGCGCGGAAAAGGGAAACCTTTAGAGAAGTTAAGCTCTGGCCGGATTGATCTCCGGCCGTCGTGAAGTTGAATTTGAACGTTGAGACGACGTGGCCGACAGGCCCTGCTAACGGAGAGACCGCAAATGGCTACGGCGCAAGTCAAGCATCACGACTATCACCTCGTCGATCCGAGCCCGTGGCCGATCGTCGGCTCCGTTTCGGCCTTCATCATGGCGGTCGGTGCCATCGGCTGGATGAAGCACATGTACTCCGCCCCGTGGCTGGTGTTCGCAATCGGCACCGTCGGGGTGCTCTACACCATGGCGAACTGGTGGATTGATGTAATCCGCGAGGCCCAATACAAGGGCGATCACACCCGGGTTGTGCAGATCAGCCACCGCTACGGCATGATCCTGTTCATCGCTTCCGAAGTGATGTTCTTTGTCGCCTGGTTCTGGGCCTTCTTCAACGCGGCATTGTTTCCGGCCGACGCGGTCCACGCCGCCCGCGATGCCATTTTCGGATGCGGCGCGGGTACCCAGATAGGCGCTTGCAGCGTGCCCGGCACCTGGCCGCCGAAGGGCATCGAGGCGTTCGACCCCTGGCACCTGCCGCTGCTCAACACGCTGTTGCTCCTGACCTCGGGCACCACGGTGACCTGGGCGCACCACGCGCTTCTGGAGAACGACCGTCGGGGCCTGAAGTATGGTCTGATCCTGACCATTGTGCTCGGAGCGTTGTTCACCTGCGTGCAGGCTTACGAGTACAGCCATGCTCTGTTTGACTTCTCCGGCAGTGTCTATGGCGCGACTTTCTTCATGGCCACCGGCTTCCACGGTTTCCATGTGCTCGTCGGCACGATCTTCCTGATCGTCTGTCTGGCGAGAGCCTATGCCGGGCATTTCACGCCGACCCAGCACCTCGGCTTCGAGTTCGCCGCCTGGTACTGGCATTTCGTCGACGTGGTGTGGCTGTTCCTGTTCGCCGCCATCTATCTCTGGGGCACCGGCGGCGGCCGGCTCGTCGGCGCCGAATAGGTTTGCCGTCCGTCACCTTCAAAGGGGCGGCCGCGCGGCCGTCCCTTTTGCTTGGTGTCGCTGTTTATGCGGATTCGCGGACGAAAGTCAGGCCGTAGATGTGTTTCGGCGCGCTCGCGCCCTCATGATAGATTGAATGCCATGGAACCATCCCTCAGCCCGCCGCCGGATACGCCGACGCTTCTGCAGACCACCCTGCGTGGGCTCGCCTGCAAATGCCCGCGCTGCGGCAACGGAAAATTGTTCGAAGGTTTTCTCGCGCTGCGGCCGAGATGCGAGGCATGTGGGCTGGACTACACCTTCATCGATACCGGCGATGGCCCCGCCATTTTCATTATCATGCTCGCCGGCGCGATCGTCGTGGCCTGTGCGCTGATCGTGGAAGTCAAGTATCAGCCGCCGTTCTGGCTGCACGCGGTGCTCTGGCTGCCTTTGATTCTCGCAACCACGCTGTTGCCGTTGCGTTCGATGAAGGCGCTTCTGATCGCGCTGCAATTCCATCACAAGGCGGCGCCAGGCCGGGTAGAGCCGCGGATTTGAAGCTCCTGCACAGGTTGCTGCGAGTTCATAACAGGAGCTTCAAATCCAAAGCGGATCTACCAAGAAATATTTTGTCAATGCCCGTGACTTTCCGAAGTCCGTGAAAGGTGCTTGCTGTGATGGAACACGGACTTCGGAAAGCCGGACATTGATCGATCGTGAGCCGAAATGAGCGCGCCCGCGGGACGGCGACGTCTCGGCTTCGGCCTCTTCACCCTCGCCATGGTCGCGCTCTGCATCGGCCTCGGTGTCTGGCAATTGCAGCGCCGCGTCGAGAAGCATGCGCTGATCGCGGCGCTGACCGAGCGGCTGGCGGCCGAGCCCGCTTCGCTGCCGTCTCCGCCCGCGTGGAGCAGGCTCACGGCGCAAAGGGATGAATTCCGCCGCGTCCATTTCAGGGCGACCTATCGAGCCGGGCCGGATGCGATGGTCTATAGCTCCGGCTCGGCCGTGCGCGACGATGTTTCCGGACCTGGTACCTGGGCCTTCATCCCGGCGCGGCTGGAAAGCGGCGAGATCATCGTCATCAATGCCGGCTTTGTACAGAACACGATGCAGGACCGCGCGCAGCAGGATCGTGCGGTGATGCGCCTGATCACCGGCGAGCCGGCCGATCTCACCGGCTACATCCGTTTTCCGGAAAGCGGCGGTCTCCTGACGCCCGCCGCCAACCTCGAGAAGCGCCTGTGGTTCGCGCGCGATCATCTGGCGATGGCGCGGGCGCTCGGTTGGGGAAACAACGACAGGACGGTTGCGCCGTTCTATATCGACCTGGAGCAGCCGACGCCGCCGAGCGGCATTCCAAAACCCGGCCCGCTTCAGGTGCATCTCAAGGACGATCACCTGCAATACGCCATCACCTGGTTCGCGCTGGCGGGCGCGCTGGCGATCGCGTTCCTGGTGTGGTGGCGTGGCAGGCGCAAGCCGTCCGATTGAGCGGGAGGAAGATGGCGGGGCTTCCGCCACGGCGAGCGCGCCACCCGCGTGGCGGAAAATCCGGGAAGAAGCGGTTTCCACTTCCCGCCAAAACGCATTATGGTGGCGCCACTTTGCACAAGCAAAGTTGTTTTATGTATCAAAATCAAAGGCTTGACGGCATGTCGGACCTTTGGAGGGCTCGTGCCGTCTATTTGAAGTTCCTGCTCCACAAGCGGCGAATCCGGTTTAGGAACTTCAAATAAGAAAAACGGCACGAGAATCGTAAATTTGCCAGTGCCCATAACTTTTCGAAGTTCGTAAAAGGGGGTGCTGCGATGGAGTACGAACTTCGAAAAGTGGGCACTGGTTTGACGCAGTACATTTCGACGCGGGGGGAAGCTCCCGCCCTGGGTTTCTGTGACGTGATGCTGGCCGGGCTCGCCCGCGACGGCGGCCTCTACGTGCCCGAAGTCTGGCCGCAGCTCTCGTCCCAGGCCATCGCCGGATTTTTCGGGCGACCCTATTGGGAAGTAGCCGTCGATGTGATCAGCCCCTTTGTTGGCAACGAGATTTCCGACGCCGATCTCGGGCGCATGGCCAACGAGGCCTACGCCGCGTTTCGTCATCCTGCGGTGGTTCCGCTCGACCAGATTGGCCCCAATCAATTCCTGCTGGAGCTGTTCCACGGCCCGACGCTCGCGTTCAAGGACGTCGCGATGCAATTGATCTCGCGGCTGATGGATCACGTGCTGGCAAAACGGGCGGAGCGCACCACGATCGTGGTGGCAACCTCGGGCGACACCGGCGGCGCGGCGGTCGACGCATTCGCGGGCCTCGACAATGTCGACCTCATCGTGCTGTTTCCGCACGGCCGCATCTCGGATGTGCAGCGCCGGATGATGACGACGGCCGGCGCCGGCAATGTTCATGCGCTTGCCATCGAAGGCACCTTCGACGATTGCCAGGCGATCGTGAAGGAGCTGTTCAACGATCACGCGTTTCGCGACGCGGTTGCGCTCTCAGGGGTCAATTCCATCAACTGGGCGCGGATCGTGGCGCAGGTGGTGTATTACTTCACGGCCGCGACCGCGCTTGGAGCGCCGGCGCGAAGCGTGGATTTCACCGTACCGACCGGCAATTTCGGCGACATCTTCGCAGGCTTCGTTGCCAAGCGCATGGGATTGTCGATCAGGTGGCTGCGTATCGCTTCCAACGTCAACGACATCCTGCCGCGCACCCTCAAGACCGGTATCTATGAAACCCGCGAGGTGCACGCCTCGACCTCGCCGTCGATGGACATTCAGGTTTCGTCGAATTTCGAGCGCCTGCTGTTCGAAGCGAGCAACCGCGACGCGAGCCTCGTTCGCCGGCTGATGGCGTCGCTGAAACAATCCGGGCGTTTCGTTTTGCCCGATGCGGTTCTGGCCGCGGTGCGAAGCGAATTCGACGCCGGGCGCGCCGACGAGACCGAGACCAGTGCCGCCATCCGCGCGGCCTGGCGCGAAGCGGGCGACCTGGTCGATCCGCACACGGCGGTGGCGCTGGCGGTAGCCGACCGCGACACGTCGGATTCCAGGGTGCCGAACATCGTGCTGTCGACCGCGCATGCCGCGAAATTTCCCGACGCGGTGGAGGCAGCCTGCGGGGTGCGGCCGGAATTGCCGCCATGGCTCGAAGGTTTGATGACCAAACCGGAACGCGTCGAGGTAATGAAGAACGACAAGGTCGAAGTTGCGCGGTTTGTTCGCTCGGTCAGCCGCGCCGCGAAACTAGTGTCCTGACATTCGCATGCTGTTACGGCGAAACCCCTTCTTGAATATCAAATCCACCGCACCAGGAGCTGCCGGATGAGCGTCGATGTCACCAAGCTGCCGTCCGGCCTCACCGTCATCACCGATACCATGCCGCACCTCCAGACCGCGGCGCTGGGGGTGTGGGCAGGCGTCGGCGGCCGCGACGAAAAGCCCAATGAGCATGGGATATCGCACCTGCTCGAGCATATGGCTTTCAAAGGCACGACGCGGCGTTCGTCGCGGGAAATCGTCGAGGAGATCGAGGCGGTCGGCGGCGATCTCAACGCCGGCACTTCGACGGAGACGACCGCCTACTACGCCCGCGTCATGAAGGCCGACGTTCCGCTGGCGCTCGACGTGCTCTCCGACATCCTCACCGATCCTTCCTTCGTGCCTGACGAACTGGAGCGCGAAAAAGGCGTGATCGTGCAGGAGATCGGGGCTGCCCAGGATATGCCCGACGACGTCGTGTTCGAGCACCTCAACGAGCTGTGCTATCCCGATCAGCCGATGGGGCGTTCGCTGCTCGGAACGGCGAAGACGCTGAAGTCGTTCGATCGCGACATGCTGCGCGGCTATCTTTCGACGCACTATCGTGGTCCCGACATGGTTGTCGCAGCAGCTGGAGCTGTCGATCACAAGCGGGTGGTGGAAGAGGCGGCGGAGCGGTTCGCGAGCTTCGACGGCGCGCCTGCGCCGAAGCCGGAGCCCGCGATGTTCGGCAAGGGAGGCTCCCGTGTCGTGCATCGCGAGCTCGAGCAGGCGCATCTGACGCTGGCGCTCGAGGGAGTCCCGCAAACCGATCCGTCGCTGTTCTCGCTTCAGGTATTCACCAATATTCTCGGTGGCGGGATGTCCTCGCGCCTGTTTCAGGAAGTGCGCGAAAAACGCGGTCTCTGCTATTCGATCTACTCGTTCCACGCGCCGTATATCGATACCGGATTTTTCGGCCTCTACACCGGCACCGACCCCGGCGATGCGCCGGAGATGATGGAGGTGATCGTCGACGTCATCAACGATGCCGTCGAGACCTTGACGGAGGGCGAGATCGCACGCGCCAAGGCGCAGATGAAGGCGGGGTTATTGATGGCACTGGAGAGTTGCAGCTCCCGCGCCGAACAATTGGCGCGGCACGTGCTCGCCTATGGGCGGCCGCTGGCGGTTGAGGAACTGGTGGCGAGGATCGATGCCGTGAACGTGGAATTGGCGCAAGAGGCGGCGCGGGCGCTCTTGTCGCGCAGCCGGCCGGCGGTGGTCGCGCTCGGCAGCGGGAGGGGGCTGGACACGGCGGTCACTTTTGCGGAAGGATTGACCAAATCGAAAGCCAAGGCGCGCCTTCACTGAAGGCCGTTGCGCAGAGGCGAGAGCTTGATCCGATCGGATCGTGGTCTTGTCCGATGCGTCGGGGAGTTTCACACATGGCCCTGTTTCGGTTGCCCTCGAGCGGACCCGCCGCGCTTGTTCCTCGCGGCCATGGGCTGTTGCTGCGCGCCCCGCAGATGTCGGATTTTCTGCAATGGACGCAATTGCGGGAAGTCAGCCGTGGCTATCTGACCCCGTGGGAGCCGATCTGGCCGTCCGACGATTTGACCCGGTCCGGCTTTCGGAGGCGGCTGCGACGCTATGCCGAGGATATCGCCGCCGACAGGTCGTATCCGTTCATCATATTCCGCGAGTCCGATGGTGCCATGATCGGCGGCATCACGCTCGCCAATGTTCGCCGTGGCATCGTTCAGGCCGGCACGATTGGCTATTGGGTCGGACAGCCCCATGCGCATCGCGGCTACATGACGACGGCCCTGCGCGTGCTGTTGCCTTCGCTGTTTGGTGAGCTCAACCTCCACCGCATCGAAGCCGCCTGCATCCCCACCAACACGCCTTCGATCCGGGTGCTGGAGAAGTGCGGCTTTACCCATGAGGGCCTTGCACGGCGCTACCTCTGCATCAACGGCGTCTGGCAGGACCATTTGCTGTTCGGCTTGCTGCATGAGGATTTTCGCGGCTAACCTTGTTTCCGGAATATGACAGACGCCTTGGGTTTGCCGCCATTGCGCTGCTATAAGCACCGGGCATCTGTGCCTGGGAAAGCGCTGTGCGAATCGGCGGCAACTTCTGTTGGGGATTTCCGGTAATGCGGCAAAAGCGGATCGGGCAAGCGATGGCGGCTGGTAGGCCAGGCCGCAAGCGCGCCATGATGGCGCTTGCCGCCACGGCGGCGACCCTGCTGCTTGCCGGCTGCGGTGGCACCACCATCAATAACCCCTTCAGCACAGCGCCGCCTGCCACAGCCGAGATCCCAACGATCAGCGAGAGATTTGACCAGCTGTTCGGTGGCTCAAAGGCTGTCGGCGACACGACGGCGCCTGATGGCACCGAGCCGGATTGCCCCGTCGTCAAGATTCGCGCCGGAGCGTCCACCTATGCGGTGGCGCCGCCCGGCAAGCAGGTCATTGCCAGCGAGCTGAATTATCAGGCGACCATCACGCGGACCGCGCGCGACTGCAGGCGCTCCGGCGGCCAGGTTCTGGCGCGGATCGGCATTCAGGGGCGGGTCATTCCCGGCCCGGCGGGCGCGCCGGCAAACATCGAAATCCCGCTTCGTATCGCGGTGGTGCAGGCCGGCGTCAACGAGAGGGTGATTTCCACCAAGGTATACCGGACCACGGTATCGATGGCCGATGGCGGCAGCGCGCCGTTCAGCCTGGTCGGGGAAGATCTGAGCTATACGATGCCGGCAAACCTCACCAGCGAATCCTACGTTTTCTATGTCGGCTTCGATCCGCAAGCATTGACGCCGGCGCCGAGATCGTCGCGGCGCAAGTAGGATTGCATCCTCCGAGGCAAAAAAGCCGGCGCAACTATCTCGCGCCGGCCTTTTTTCTCGTGAACTGAAACCGTCAGTTCAGCTTTTCGCGGGCTTCGGTAATGCCTTTGGCAAGCAGGTCTTCGGCGACTTGCCCCTTCACCGTCTGCGACAGGATGGTGGAAGCGGCCGCCACCGCGGCGTCGGCCGCAGCCGCGCGTACATCGGCCAGCGCCTGCGCTTCGGCCAGCGCGATCTTGCCCTCGGCAGTCTTGGTGCGGCGAGCGACAAAATCCTCCATCTTGGTCTTGGCCTCGGAGGCGATACGCTCGGCATCGACCTTGGCGGAGGCTACGATCTCCTGCGCCTCGCGTTCGGCGCTGGCGCGTTTGGCCTTGTATTCCTCAAGCAGATTTGCGGCCTCTTGCTTGAGGCGGCGGGCATCGTCGAGTTCGGCCTTGATGCGCTCGCTGCGCTTGTCGAGTGCCGCGATGACCGTGCGATGGACGCCGAGATAGGCGAACACGCCCATCAGGATGACGAAACCAACGGCGACCCAGAATTCCGGTTCGGCGAACATGAAAGCTTACCCCTTACCCTTTCAAGGTCGCGTCAACGGCCTGTCCGACCGATGCGCCGTCGGGAGCCAGCCCGGTCAGCCGCTGGACGATAGCCGCGGCCGCATCGGTCGCGATGCCCCGCACGTTGCGCATCGCTGCCTCGCGCGTGGACGCGATGGTCTTTTCCGCTTCCCCAAGCTTGAGCGACAGGCGCTCCTCCAGCTTCTTGCGCTCGGCCTCGGATGCCGCATTCAGCTTTTCGCGGGTCTCGGCGCCGATCGCCTGGGCCCGGGAACGCGCCTGGGTGAGCTCGCCTTCATAGGCCTTCAGCGCGCCGTCCGACTCGTCCTTCAGCCGTTGCGCTTCCGCCAGATCGCCCTCGATCGTGTTCTGACGCTCGTCCAGCACGCCGCCGACGCGCGGCAGCGCAATTCGCGAGACGATCAGGTACAGCGCGGCGAATACGATGACCAGCGACACCAGCTGTGAGGCGAAGGTGTCCTTCTGGAACGGCGGGAACGGCGCCTTGTGGCCGCCTTCGGCCTCGGTATGGGCTGCCGCGCCTTTGGCGCCGCCATGACTTTCAGCCATGGGCCTCTCCTGTTCGGCTAACCGAAATTCGATCCCAACCTCCCATGAGGCAGGATCGGCGATGGATCAGAGCGCAAACAGCAAGAGCAGCGCGATCAGCAGCGAGAAGATGCCGAGCGCTTCGGTCACCGCGAAGCCGAAAATCAGGTTGCCGAACTGGCCCTGGGCGGCCGAGGGGTTGCGCACCGCGGCGGCGAGGTAGTTGCCGAAGATGATGCCCACGCCGGCGCCGGCGCCACCCATGCCAATGCAGGCAATACCAGCGCCAATGTATTTCGCGGCAATCGGATCCATGAAACGAACTCCTTCTTGAGGTTTGGTGAGACGAGCCGATCAGTGGCCCGGATGGATAGCATCGTTGATGTAGATGACGGTGAGGATGGTGAAGACGTAGGCCTGGAGGAAGGCCACCAGAAGCTCGAGCGCGGTCAGCGCGATCACCATGCCAAGCGGCAGAATGGCGCCGAAGTAACCGGCTATGCCCAGGCCCGCCAGCAGCGGAATGAAGCTTGCGAACACTGCGAGCGCGATATGGCCCGCCAGCATGTTGGCGAACAGACGCACCGAATGCGAGATCGGCCGCAGAAAGAACGAGAATATCTCGATGAAAACGACCAGCGGCAGGATGAAGATCGGGATGCCTGACGGCACGAACAGCTTGAGGAATTTCAGGCCGTTCTTGTAGAAGCCGTAAATCAGCACGGTGAAGAACACCAGAAACGCCAGCGTCGCCGTGACGATGATGTGGCTCGCAATCGTGAAGCTGTAGGGAATGACGCCGATCATGTTGGACACGGCGATCAGCATGAAGAGCGAAAACACCAGCGGAAAGAACTTCATCCCGTCCTTGCCGGCGTTCGATCGCACGGTACTGGCGACGAACTCGTAAGCGATCTCGGCAACCGACTGGATGCGTCCCGGCACCAGGCGCCGGCCCGAGCCGAGCATCAGCAGTGAAATCAGCGCCACCGAGCCAAGCATGTAGGCGGAGGAATTGGTGAAGGCGATCTCCTGATTGCCGATATGGCCAATCGTGAAGAGCTTTTCGATATGGAACTGTTCGATCGGATCGACCATCCGCGCGGCATCTCTGGCTGTTGCCGGCCACGCCGGCATTTCAAATCACGTCGTCGGGCACTTCCTTAACGGCCGGTCTTGTTCGGAGCAACACCTGCCGAGCGGATCACGTTCACAACGCCGGCTGTGAAGCCGAGCAGCACGAACACGATGAGCCCGAAAGGTGACGTCGAAAGCAGACGGTCGAAACCCCAGCCCATCAGTGCTCCGACGAGAACGCCGGCGATCAACTCCGATGAAAGGCGGAAACCGAGCGCCATCGCCGAAGCCCTGGCACTGCCGTCTCCACTTCCAGCTTCGGATTGGTCAGTTCTGATGTTTCGGCTGTCCCGAATTTTGGACAACCGGTGCTCCAGACTTCCGAGCCTTGCGGAAAGCGCGGCCTCATCGGAGGACGACTGGTTTCCATCTTCGCTGTCATTCGTGCCTTGCGCCATGTTGCGGAGACCCGAACCGATACTGCGGTGGATGGAAACGACGCCCCGTCACCCCTCAAAAGCCGCGCGGACCATACTGACCGTAATTAATCAAGTCAAGATTGCGTCACGACCTTACATCCAATTGATAATATTATGCTATTCGAATTTTCCCGCGCCGGTCGAGGCACCCGATCGCCGCACTGCAATAGATAGTTGCCGGATCAGCGAAGAATCCGGGTGGAAACTGCCTTGCGTAGCTTGGGGGTGTCTGTTTGGGATCACCGTGGATCGCCAAATTCCAAGGCCGCGCTGCTCGGGAGACCGCATGCCGCCAGCCGGCGAATTGGCCGTTCAACGCGCGGCTGGCCGACGGCCTCGTGATCGCGGCGATCGAGGCCGGGCACGATCCCGATCCCTTCCTGCGCCGGGCTTTCGCTGCCATATGGGAAGACGAGTTCAATTTGGCCGACGCCGCTACGCTGATCCGGCTGGCCGACGCGAGCGGCCTGCCTGGAAGCGCGCTGGTCGAGCGGTCGGGAAGCGACGACGTCGGACAGGTCTACGAGCAGAACCGCCAGGACGCGCTGGCCGCCGACGTCTTCGGCTCGCCGGCCTATGTGCTGGACGGCGAAGTATTCTGGGGTCAGGATCGGATCGAATTGCTGGTGGACGCATTGAAGTCGGGTCGAGCACCCTACCGTTCACAGGTTTGAGGGGGGCCGAACAGGCAAAAGACGCGCGGCGTTGCAGCGGAGCATCCCATGACCAGAGCGACAATACCGAAATTCGCCATCGTCCTTTTCGCCATCGTTCTTGCCGTGTCGATCCTTGGTGGAACAGGCGGTGCGCTCGCCCAATCGATGCCCGACAGCGAGAACGGACGTTTTGCGCTGTCGCCGATCCCCGATGGCGTGATCAGGCTGGATACGCGTACCGGCGCGGTCTCGACCTGCAACAACGCCGGTGCAGGTTGGGCCTGCTATTCGGTGCCCGATGAACGCAAGGCGCTCGACGAAGAAATCGGCCGGTTGCAGGCGGATAACGAGAAGTCCAGGGCGGAGCTGGAAAAGCTGAGGGCTGAGCTCGCGGCGCGCGCGCCGACCGCCGAGGGCAAGACCGATGAGGCACTGCCAAAATCGGACTCGCTGAAAAAGCCCGAGCCGAAGGTTGCCGAAGGCGAGCGGAGAATCGAAATCCCGTTGCCGAGCGACCGCGACATGGACCGGGTAATGTCGTTCCTTGAACAGGCATGGCGACGGCTGGTCGAGATGGCCAATCGGGTGCAGAAGGACGTCGGCGGCAAGATTTGAGGCCCCGACAGCGTTGATCATGACATCATCAGCATCAATTTCCCGTACGGCGCCATCGGCGGTCTCCGCCTGCACCGTGGTGTCGTCGCTACTCACGGTTCAGACTTCCGGACGCGGTTTTCTGGATATCACCGCCGAAATCGCGAAGTTCGCAAAGGATGCCGGCACCGTCGAAGGCCAGCTGACGCTGTTCATTCGCCACACCTCGGCCTCTCTGACGATCCAGGAGAATGCCGATCCGTCGGTGCTGAAGGATCTGACCACGGCGCTCGATCGCCTCGCGCCGGAAAACGCCGGATGGAGCCACGATACCGAAGGCCCCGATGACATGCCGGCCCACGTCAAGACCATGCTGACGGCGATGTCGCTGCAAGTCCCGATCATGAAGAGCAAGCTCATGCTGGGAACCTGGCAGGGGATCTATCTGATCGAGCATCGCAGTCGTCCGCATCGCCGCGAGGTCGTCGTGCAATTTGTTGGCGCAACCGCTCGCCAGTAATCGCGCCTAAAACAAACCGGCCGCGGATCGCTCCGCGGCCGGTTTTTTATACCCGAACTGAAGCGAGATCAGTTGGTCCGGATGTCGACATCCTTGGTTTCGGGCAGGAACAGGAAGCCGATGACCAGGCTCATCAAGGCGATGCCGATCGGATACCACAGGCCGGAATAAATGTTTCCGGTATAGGCGGCGATCGCGAACACGGTCGCCGGCAAGAAGCCGCCGAACCAGCCATTGCCGATATGATAGGGCAGCGACATGCCGCTGTAGCGGATGCGGCTCGGGAACAGTTCGACCAGCCATGCCGCGATCGGCGCATAAACCAGCGTTACATAGACCACGAGCAGCCACAGCAGGACCACCGTCATCACATGGTTGATTTCGGCGGGATCAGCCGATGCCGGATAGCCGTGGTTCTTGATGGCCACCGGCAGTGCCTTGGCGAAATCCGCCGCGCTCGCACTCAGCGTTTGATCGCCGATCTTCACCTGCGCCGGCGTTCCCTTCGGGGCGTCCTGGTTCTGATAGTTCACCGACAGATTGACCAGCGCGGACTTGGCGACGTCGCAGCTGCTGGTGAATTTTTCGGTGCCCGTCGCCTTGAACTGGAACGAGCACTCGCTGGGATCGGCGATCACCGTCACCGGCGCGGAGGCGAGCGCGGCCTCAAGCTTGGGATTGGCGAAATGCGTAATTCCCTTGAAGATCGGGAAATACGTCAGCGCCGCAAGCAGGAAACCCGCCAGGATAATCGGCTTGCGGCCGATCTTG
The DNA here is from genome assembly GCA_963832045.1 of uncultured Alphaproteobacteria bacterium. Classification (GTDB taxonomy): domain Bacteria; phylum Pseudomonadota; class Alphaproteobacteria; order Rhizobiales; family Xanthobacteraceae; genus Bradyrhizobium. Next base: position 174,111 of record CAWHSM010000026.1, on the reverse strand, counting down.
TCGGAGAGCCAGCCGAAGAGGACGAACCCGGGCGTGCCGAGCGCGAGCGCAATCACGATCATGATCTGCGCGGTGGCGCCGGGCACTTTCAGGGTTTGGGTCAGGAAGAACAGCGCGTAGAACTGCCCGCCATACCACACCACGGCTTCACCAGCGGTGGCGCCGAGCAGGGCAAGGATGGCGATCTTGGCGTTGGCCCATTCGCCGAAGGCCTCGCTCAAGGGCCGCTTCGAGGTCGTGCCTTCGTCCTTCATCTTCTGGAAGACCGGGGATTCGTTCAGGCTCAAGCGGATCCAGATCGATACGGCGAGCAGGATGCCGGAGAGCAGGAACGGAATACGCCAGCCCCAGTCGCCGAACGCGGCTTCGCCCATCCAGTTGCGAATGCCCAGAATGAGCAACAGCGCCAGGAACAGACCGAGCGTCGCGGTGGTCTGAATCCAGGAGGTGTAGTAGCCGCGCTTGTTGCGAGGGGCATGTTCGGCCACGTAGGTCGCCGCTCCGCCATATTCGCCGCCAAGTGCCAGACCCTGTACGAGACGCAAGCCGATCAGCACGACCGGCGCTGCGATGCCCCAGCTGTCGAAGCCGGGCAACAGACCAATGAAGAAGGTGCCGACGCCCATCAGTGTCATCGTGACCAGGAAGGTGTATTTGCGGCCGATCATGTCGCCGAGCCGGCCGAAGATCAGGGCCCCGAACGGCCGTACGGCGAAGCCTGCGGCAAAGGCCAGCAGCGCGAAGATGAAGCCGACGTTCGGCGGTACGTTCGAGAAGAAGTATTTTGCGAGGAAGGAGCCGAGTGTCCCGTAGATGTAGAAGTCGTACCACTCGAACACGGTACCCAGCGACGAGGCGAAAATGACCTTTCGCTCTTCAGCGGTCATTCCGCCGGTGCGGATATCGTCGCCACCCACTGTTGCTGCCATTGCCATTGCGCGCACTCCCCGAAATCATGTTGCTGGCTCGTCCTCATGCGCCCGACGAGTTGGGCCACAAGGTTATAGTTACGGTAACATCGCCGTGAAATCTGTCCAAATAAGACTTTCGGCCCTCCACGGATCAGTCCGCGCCTGCACCGCTGCGATCTGCTGTTGCGGCGCACAAGCGGCTCGGATTAACCGCTATTTCGCATGGTGGTATTGTGTCCTTGCCTACCGTCGTTGGCCGGAGGACAATTTGATCGAAAGACCGGTTCTTCAAGAATGGGTCCGAGGGCGTTTTTGCCCTTCTCGGCAATACAAAGACCCTTCTCGGCAATACAAAGAAATAAAGTATAGATGACTGCTGCCGCCACCCACCTCGTGATCGCCGATGACCACCCGCTGTTCCGCGACGCGCTGCGTCAGGCGGTGGCGAGCGTCGTGGCGACGGCGAGGATCGACGAGGCAGGGAGTTTTGAAGAGCTGACGGCGCTGCTCGACCAGGATTCCGATGTCGATCTGGTCCTGCTCGATTTGTCGATGCCGGGAATCTCGGGTTTCTCGGGACTGATTTACCTGCGGGCTCAATTTCCGGCCATCCCCGTGGTGATCGTGTCGGCCAGCGACGATGGCGGCACCATCCGCCAGTCGCTGGATTTCGGCGCTTCCGGGTTCATCCCGAAACGCTTCGGCGTCGATACGCTGCGCGATGCCATCACTAAGGTGCTGGGCGGCGATGTCTGGGTGCCGGCGGACACCGATCTGTCATCGGCGACCGACCCGGATCTGGTGCGCCTTCGCGACCGGCTGATGACGCTGACGCCGCAGCAGGTGCGGGTGTTGATGATGCTCTCGGAAGGCTTGCTCAACAAGCAGATCGCCTACGAACTCGGCGTGTCCGAGGCCACCATCAAGGCGCATGTGTCGGCGATCTTGCAAAAACTCGGCGTCGAAAGCCGAACCCAGGCGGTGATTGCCGCGGCGAAGATCGCCGGCGGGCAATGGCGCTTAGTGGAGTAGAGCTTAGTGGAGTAGATTTGACATTCGCTACTCACCTAGCCGCAGATCGGAACGCGAATGTCAAATCCTAAACTCCACTAGAAAATAATATTTGCTAGTGGTCCATTTGCAAAAGTGTCTGCCGCGAAGGGATACGAATGTCAGAACCGGGACACTAGCGCACGCCGTCGCAGCAATAAAACAGCTATCTACTCCGCCGCCACCATCTGCTGGGTGCGCCACTGGCCAAGCAGTGCGCGCAGCGAAGCCGGTTTCACCGGCTTGTTGAGCACCGCGACATTGTCCTCCCGCGCGGCGGCGCGCACATGCGGGCTTCGGTCCGCGGTGATCAGGATGGCCGGGATGCGCTCACCGAAACGGCGGCGAATGTCGCGGATCGCGGCAAGGCCGTTGCCGCGATCGAGATGATAGTCGACCAGGAGGCCGGTGACCTGTTTGCCCGCGGCCTCGATCGCTTCGATCGCGGATTCCGGATCCACCGCCGCAATCACCTCCGCATCCCAGCCGTTGAGAAGCGTCTTCATGCCGTCCAGGATGGCGGCATCGTTCTCGATGCAGGCGATCAGCGCGCCGGACATCGGCGTTCTCGACAACGGCGTTGCGCTGGTGACGGCGGCGGTGTGGTTGACGCCCTTTGCGGTCGGCACCGTGACCGAAAAGAAGGAGCCGCCGCCGGCATTGGAATCGAGCGCGATGCCGTGGCCGAGGACGCGCGCGAGCCGTTCGACGATCGACAGTCCGAGACCGAGGCCGCGTGCGATCCGCGCGCCCTGTTCGAGCCGGTGAAATTCCTTGAAGATTTCGCCGCGCTTGAGCACGGGAATGCCGACGCCGGTGTCGTAGATGCCGATCTGCAAGGATTGGCCGCGGCGCCGGCACCCGACCAGGACGCGCCCGCGCGGGGTATATTTGATCGCGTTGGAGATCAGGTTCTGCAACAGCCGCCGCAGCAGCAGCCGGTCGGATTGCACCGGCAGCGAGCAGGGCACGAAGGTCAGTTCCAGCCCCTTGGCCCGCGCGACCGGCGCGAATTCGATCTCCAGCGATCGCATCAGATCGCCGATCTTGAAACTCGTGACCGACGTCGTCATGGCACCGGCATCGAGCCGCGATATGTCCAGGAGCGCGCCCAGAATTTCTTCGATCGCTTCCAGCGAATCGTCAATGTTTTCGACCAGCCTCGAATCCTCTCCGCCGCTCTCCCGCTCCACGAGGCTTGTCACATAGAGCCGCGCCGCATTCAGCGGTTGCAGAATGTCGTGGCTGGCGGCTGCCAGAAAGCGCGTCTTGGAGATGCTGGCGTCTTCGGCGGCGCTCTTGGCGTGCGCCAATTCCGTATTCAGGCGCGTAAGCTCCTCGGTACGATCCCGGACACGCTTTTCCAGCGTGGCGTTGGCGCGCTCCAGCGCCTCGGCCGCTTCAAAGGAAGGTGTTACGTCGGAGAAGGTGATGACGAGGCCGCCGCCCGGCATCCGGTTGGAGCGGACCTCGATCACCATATGGCGGTCGGGCAGGCGTTCCAGGTACGGTTCGCCTTCGGCGGTATAGGCTGCGAGCCGCCTTTCCGTCAGCAGGTCCTTGTCGGCAAGACCGGAGGGGGTGATCGCCGTCATGTATTCGAGAATCTCCCTCAAGGGGATTCCGATCTGGACGAGGTGCGGCGGCAAACCGAGGACGTCGCCGAACTGGCGGTTGGAGCAGATCAACTGCAAATCCGCGTCGAATACGGCGATGCCTTGCCGGACATGGTTGAGCGCGGTCTGCAATATCTCGCGGTTGAAATGCAGCGCGGCATGCGAGTCGTCGAGCAGCTTGAGCGCGGCCTTGGCGGAGACGGTGCGCTTGCGCAGCAGAAGCGACATCACCAGGCGCGAGGAAGCGGCACCGATCGATGATGCGATCAGGTGTTCGGCGTGTTGCAGCAATTCGAAATCCGCAGGCGCCGACGGCGTCAGGCGGACATTGTGCGAAACCGCGAAAGCCTCGAAGGAATGGCGGGTGCGGTCCGGCCCGAGATATTGCGCCACCGTGCTTTGAATGTCCTGCACCGTCACCGTGGTACGCCAGCGGCGGAAGGTCGGCGTCATCGGCGTCAGCACGTGAGGTGCGAACAAATCCCCCTGCATGCGCTCGATCGAGGAGGGCTGGCGCGACAGCGACAACACGACATAGGCCAGGATGTTGAGCGAGAGCGACCACAGCACGCCATGCAGAAGCTGCGGCAGATCGGTACCCAACAGCGCCTGAGGCCGCAGGGTCTCGATTCCGAACGGGCCGTTTTGCAGAAATTCGAGTCCCGCCGCCGAGCCGTCCAGGAAGCTCGGCAGGAACAGCGTGTACATCCACACGGCAAAGCCGACCAGCATGCCTCCCATGGCGCCCCGCGCGGTCGCGCGTTGCCAGAACAGGCCGCCAAAGAAGGCGGGCGCAAGCTGCGCCACCGCCGCAAAGGACAACAGGCCGATCGCCGCCAGTTGGGCGTTGCCGAGCGCGCGGTAGTAGAGATAGGCCATCGCCATGATGGCGAAGATGGCAAAGCGGCGGGCCCCCAGCAGGAAGCGGCCAAAATCCTTCTGGCCGTCGCGGGATTCGCGCCCGCGCTGCAGCACCAGCGGCATGACGATGTCGTTCGAGACCATGACCGAAAGCGCGACGCATTCCACGATCACCATCGCGGTTGCCGCCGACAGTCCTCCGATAAAGACGGCAACGCTGAGCAGCGCGGCGTCTCCCTCCACCGGCAGCGCCAGCACATACATGTCGGGATCGACCGCGCCGAACGGAAAGGTGATGAGCCCGGCGAGCGCGATCGGGATCACGAACAGGTTGATCGCCACGAGATAAGACGGGAACAGCCAGCGCGCGCGGCTGACTTCCGCGTCGGAGGAATTCTCGACCACGCTGACATGGAATTGCCGCGGCACCAGCATGATCGCGCAGAACGACAATAGCGTCATGGTGAGAAAATTGCCGACCGACGGCACATATTCGATGGCGCGTTCCGCTTCCGGCGTTTTCATCGCGCGCTCGATCAGTTCGTGGGGGGAGAACATCCAGAAGGTGACGAAGGCGCCCGCGGCGAGAAAGGCCACGAGCTTGACGATGGACTCGGTGGCGACCGCCAGCATCAGCCCGTGCTGGTGCTCGGTCGCGTCGGTCTGCCGGGTTCCGAACAGGACCGCAAAAGCCGCCATCGCCAGCGTCGTGATCAGCGCGATATCGCCGACGAGCGGGATCGTGTAGACGGCCTGTTCGTCGATCAGGATGGTTTCGAGCGAGGAGGCAACCGCCTTGAGCTGAAGTGCGATATAGGGAACCGAACCGATGATGGCGATCAGCGCCACGGTCGCGGCAACCGCCTGGCTCTTGCCGTATCGCGCGGCGATGAAGTCCGCGATCGAGGTGATGTTTTGCGATTTGGCGAGCTTGATCACGCGGCGCAGCAGCGGCGTGCAAAGGCCGATCATCAGGATCGGGCCGACATAGATCGCCAGAAAGTCCACGCTGGTGCGGGTGGCGAAGCCGACCGAGCCGAAGAAGGTCCAGGAGGTGCAGTAGATCGCGAGCGACAGCGGGTAGATCAAGCCACTGGCGCGGCCGCGCTGCGTCGGCGACAGGCGGTTGCCGTAGCTGGCGACGAAAAACAGGAAGCCGATGTAGCCGAAGGCGGCCGCGATCACGCCCCAGTCGTGCAGCATCGCTGCTTACTCCGTAAGGTTCGGCCGAAGTATAGCTCGATTGACGGCGCAAAGCACCGTGCGTGACGGCGGCAGGTCCCGGACCGGGCAAGGATTGGCGGGTTAACCTTATTCCGCCGCCAGCGATTTCTCGGTCAGCGGCAGGCCGAGCCGCTCCCAGACCTGCAGCAAGGCTTCAGCCAGTTGATCGATCAGCGCGTCGTCGTGATAAGGCGAGGGCGTGATCCGCAGCCGCTCGGTGCCTTTGGCGACGGTCGGATAGTTGATCGGCTGGATGTAGATATGGTGCTCCTCCAGGAGGAGGTCGGAGGCCTGCTTGCATTTTTCGGGATCGCCGACGAATAGTGGCACGATGTGGGTGTCGCTCGACATCACAGGCAGTCCGGCGGCAGTCAGGATCGCCTTGACGCGGGCGGCGCGGTCCTGGTGACGCTCGCGCTCCCAGTTCGAAGTCTTCAGGTGGCGGATGGCCGCGGTCGCGGCCGAGCAGATCGCCGGCGGCAGCGCGGTCGTGAAGATAAAGCCCGGCGCGTAGGAACGGACCGCGTCGACGATCTCGGAACTTGCCGCGATATAGCCGCCGAGGCAGCCGAACGCCTTGGCGAGCGTGCCTTCCAGAATATCGATGCGGTGCATGACTCCATCGCGCTCGGCAATACCGCCGCCGCGCGGGCCATACATGCCGACCGCATGCACCTCATCGACGTAAGTCATGGCTCCGTAGCGCTCGGCGAGATCGCAGACTTGCGCAAGCGGCGAGATATCGCCGTCCATCGAATAAAGGCTTTCGCAGGCGATCAGCTTCGGCCGGTCCGGTCCTGCGGCGCGCAGCAGTTCCTCCAGATGCGCCATGTCGCTGTGGCGGAAGATTTGCCGCTCGCAGCCGGCCTGGCGAATGCCTTCGATCATCGAATTGTGGTTGAGCGCATCGGAAAGAATGAGGCAATTGGGAATGAGCTTGGCAATGGTGGCAATGCCGGTCTGGTTGGACACATAGCCCGAGGTGAAGAGGAGGGCGGCTTCCTTGCCGTGCAGATCGGCCAGTTCCTGCTCGAGCTGCACCAGCGGGTGATGGGTGCCTGCGATGTTGCGGGTGCCGCCGGCCCCGGTGCCGACCCGTGTGGCGGTCTCGACCATCGCGCCGACGACCTTCGGGTGCTGGCCCATGCCGAGATAATCGTTGGAGCACCAGATCACGACGTTGCTGGCGCCTTTTGGGGAATGCCAGACCGCGTGGGGAAACCGGCCGGCGATGCGTTCCAGATCGGCAAAGACCCGATATCGCCGCTCGTCATGGAGGCGGTCGAGAGCGGTGTGGAAGAATTGGCTGTAATCCATCGCGGAACCTGGAACTGAGCGTGAGGCCGAAAGCGGTGGCACCCTTTTTAGAGGGTTTCCATATTCGCTGTCGAGCCGTTTTCGAATGGCAGTCGCTCGCCGAAGACGTTGATTTAGGTCAAGTTTTGGTGCGCGCGGATTTCGGTCCTGCCATGCATGACCGTAAACCACGGCGCTTCCTCAAGCTTTTCTAAAATTGCTGCCGCTTTCCCGATCATGCCGTACCGCGTCGGACCGGCGCCGGCAGGCGGCTCACAGGAGTGCGCGGCCTGCGAGGCGCTCGGGGGTGGCCGAGGAGAAGGCGCGGGCACTGCTGGCGCGCGTCGGGCTCTCCGCCCATATCGTCAAATATCCCGCACAATTGTCCGGTGGGCAGCAGCAGCGGGTGGCGATCGCGCGCGCTTTGGCGCTCGATCCGGAGGTCATGCTGTTCGATGAACCCACTTCCGCGCTCGACCCGGAAATGGTCAATGAAGTGCTCGACGTGATGAGCGGTCTGGCACGGCAGGGCATGACCATGATCTGTGTCACCCATGAGATGGGCTTTGCGCGGGGCGTGGCGAACCGGGTGCTTTTCATGGACGGCGGCGAGATTGTCGAAACCGCAGAGGCGGCGAAGTTCTTTAATTCTCCGCAGTCGGAACGTGCGAAAGCCTTTCTTGCCAGAATTTTGAAGCACTGACGGCCCGTCGAAGATAGCCCGCCTTGCCTGCGCCCCGCCGCTTGTCTTACGATCTTCCCCTCAAGGTCCGCCGGCCCACGGCGGCATAGCAAGCCGGCAAATCGCCTGCCGGCCAACAAGAACGATGGGGGAAACTGTGATGACGACGCGCCGTGATTTCATCAAAGCTGGCACCGCTGCGGCCGCAACCGGCATTTTCTTTTGTGGCTGCGGTCTCCTGCACGGCGCGCATGCCCAACCGGCGGAACACAAATTGCCCGTCACGGTCAAAGGCAAGCGGGTCAAGACCATCGACGTGCACGCGCATTGCAATTTCCACGAAGCCGGCGCGCTGCTGGGTGAGGAGGGGCCGAGGATTCAGGCCGGCACGAACATCGGGGCGCAAGAGACCTTTATCGAACTCGGTCAGCGGCTCGCCGCGATGGATGCACAAGCCGTCGACATGGAGATATTGTCGATCAACACCTTCTGGTATAATCGCGAGCGCGATCTCGCCGCGCAGATCGTCAAACTCCAGAATGAAAAGCTGGCCGAATTCTGCGCCGCGCACTCCGATCGTTTCGCAGCGTTTGCCTCGCTGACCTTGCAGGCGCCGGATCTCGCCGTGCAGGAGCTTGAGATCGCCGTCAAAAAGCAGGGCCTCAAAGGCGCCGCGATAGGCAGCGCAGTGAACGGCGTTAGTTTCTCCGATTCGAAATTCCATCCCGTGTGGGCCAAGGCCGAAGAACTCGGCGTGCCCTTGTTCATTCACCCCCGCGGCATTCCCGAACTCGGCAACCGGCTCTCCGGCAATGGCTGGCTCGACAACGCGATCGGCTATCCATTCGACACGACGGTTGCACTTTCGCACCTGATCTTCGAGGGCACGCTCGACCGCTTTCCTGGCCTGAAAGTGATTGCCGCCCATGGCGGTGGATATCTTCCGGCTTACGCCGAACGTTCCGACCATGCCTGCATGGTCCAGCCCAAGGGGTGCAACCCGGACATCAAGCTGAAAAAGCAGCCCTCGGAATATCTCAAGCAACTCTATTTCGACTCGCTGGTGTTCACGCCCGAGGCGCTCCGCCATCTGGCAGCACAGGTCGGCGCGAGCCAGATCATGCTGGGCAGCGATTACCCTTTTCCCTGGGAGCTCAAGCCCGTCGATCACATCTTCGCCTCGACCTCGCTCAGCGACGACGAAAAGGCCGATATCCTCGGCCACACCGCGGCGAAACTTTTCAACGTAGGGGCGTAGATCCGCTTTTCGCGCGCTTCAAGGCGAGGGCAGCGTGATGCGTCGGGGCCGGCGTTGGGCCGAGTGCGGCAAGCGCAAGCAGCAGCAAGCCGCTGACCGGATTTCGTGTCAGGTGGGTCATGTGGTTCTGAAGAAAAGCATGCCGTCGGTCTCTTCGCTCCGCAGGCGGCCTTCGACCAGCATGTAATTCACATGCGCAACCAGTTCGCCGGCGGCAAATCCCATCTGGTGGGCGTCGAGCACATGCTTGTGGAACACGACCGGCACCAACTCCTTCGAGGTTTTCGCGGTTTCCCGGCACGCATCCGCAATCAGCCGGCAACGCTCCTCGTGATGATCGGCGAGTTGTTTGATCCGCGTCTTCATTCCGTAGAACGGCACGCCGTGACCGGGGAGCACGAGCAGATCGTAGGGCAGGGTGGTGGTGAGGCTTGCGAGCGAAGCGAGATATTCGCCGAGCGAATTCTGCTCCGGCTCGACCGCCCAGACGCTGACATTGGGTGAAATCCTGCTCAGCACCTGGTCGGCGGACAGGAACAGCTTGTCGGCGGCGCAATAAAGCATCACCTGGTCCAGTGCGTGGCCGCCGCCGGTGATGACCTTGAAGCGGCGCGTGCCGATCGAAATCTCGTCGCCGTGCGAGATCCGCCGATAGGAAGCCGGCAGGGTCGAGACCCGCGTCAGATAGTCCTGGCCGCGCCCGAGCAGCTTGTCGGTCAGGCTCTCGTCCATGCCGTGGCGGCGGAAGAACAGCCGTTGTGCCAGCTTGCGCTCCTCGGTGCCGCGGTTCTGGTGATAGACCGATTGCAGGTATTCAACTTGCGACATGTAGAGCGGGCAATCGAAGCGCTCGACCACCCAGCCGGCAAGCCCGACATGATCGGGATGCGAATGGGTGACGATCAGCCGGCTGATTTTCACCTTGGCGAGCGGGCCTTCGAACAGCGCGCTCCAGGCTGCGATCGTCTCTTCGTTGCCGAATCCGGAATCCACCATCGCCCAGCCATCGCCGTCGGCGAGCAGATAGATATTCACGTGATTGAGCCGGAACGGCAGCTTCAGACGGATCCACAGGAGGCCCGGCATGATCTCCACGACTTGATCGGGGCCGGGATGATTTTCCCAGGGGTAACGCAGGGCCTCGGCCGAGGACTTTATCGCGTCTGTCTTTGTATCCGTCATCTCCGGTCCGACTCGTGGAGGCCTTGATCGATTGACGGTCACTATCGGCGTCCCGGTCTTCGAACACAATCGCGAATTCGGCGGGGCATAAAAGCAAAAAGGCCGGCGCGAGGCCGGCCTTTTCCAATCGTGCGACCGATCTTGCGATCAGTACTTCGCAACCACCGGGCCACCCCAGTTGAAGCGGTAGTTGATGCCGGCCTTCACGACGTGGTCGTCGGTGCGGAAGCTGCCGAACGGAACCACCGGGGTGATGAAGCTCGAATTGCCGAAGTTGTAGTACTGATACTCCAGCTTGCCCGACCAGTTCTGGGTGAACATGTATTCGAGGCCGGCGCCGACCGTATAGCCGTTGCTCTGGTTACCGCTGAGAGCGAACGGGACCGGAGTGCCGGCGTTGTTCACGAGCGAGTTGTTGTTGTCGGAAAAGGCATAACCGCCCTTCACGTAGAGCAGGCCGGGACCCCAAGTGTAACCGACACGACCCGTGACCGAGCCGAGCCCACGCTGGTTGTTGGTGAAGGCGGAGCCATTCGGGAAGACGACGCTGCCGTTGTTGTTGGCGAGCCAGCTGTACTGGACTTCCGCACCGATCACCCAGTTCGGATTGAACTGGTAGTCGGCGCCGCCCTGGAGACCGCCCAGGAAACGGCCGTTACCGTTGTTGCCGGTGGCGAGGCCGCCGAAATTGCTGTTGCTCGAGAACGCGCCGCCGATGTGACCGCCGATATAGAAGCCGGTCCAGTTATAGAGCGGGGCGGCATAGACCGGCGCCTTGGTATAGGGCGCGCGGGCACCGAGGTCGGCTGCGAGTGCAGGCACGGTCGCGCCGAGGGCGACGAATGCCACAGTTGCGAGTAGAAGCTTCTTCATTTGTTGGTTCTCCAGAGAAGTCTTTTCAGTTCTAGATCGCGCGCTTTCTGCGGCGTCCATGGCGCGCACATAGACACGTTTTGAGTAAAAAGCTGTCACTCCAAGGACACACTCGGGGATAACCCAACATATTGGGGAACAACAAGAATTTGTGATTAATGGTGATTTAACGAAGCCTTAAAGAGGCCTTAATTTCTGAGCGCCCGATATGGCCTCACAGCAACAGCGGGAACCGTCATCCGATGGGGGAATACCGCAAGGATTTGCGCCGCATTGCTCGCCGCGGGCGTTCGCAGTTGCCGGTGAAAGGCGAAGCGGCCGGAAAAAATGGTGCTGCCAGACAGGATTGAACTGTCGACCTCTCCATTACCAATGGAGTGCTCTACCACTGAGCTACGGCAGCATGCCTCGGATGAGAGAATCGGCCGAAAAGGGCTCCACAAGGCCGGGCGATCCTTGCCACAAGGCCCGCAGCCGCGCAAGCGCGGGGAATCGCCGCTATATCCGCCCGACGCCGAAATAAGGCCGAAATATCGCAAGCCTCGTTGGCGGTCCCGCTTGGCCGGTGTCTCGAACGGATAACCATATCGGTGATTGCGGGCAAAACCGACCGGGCACTATATGACGGTGCAGGCAGGCTGATCGACGATGAAGCATGACGGCGATGACAGCGGAGGGCCGATTGGAAGGGCCGCCAAGGACAAGCGTCAGGAACGCTTGAAGCTGGCGCTGCGCCAAAATCTCAAGCGGAGAAAGTCGCAGGCGAGAGAGCGGGGCGATTTAACGGCGCCGTCGCCCGGCTCTGACGACGTGGCTCGCGAGGGCAGCGAAGAAAGCCCGGCCAAATAGCCGGTTGGCTGGCCGCCGTTGGGCGGCGAATATCTTCAATCGTGTGAGTGTCCTGAGTGAGGCGGAGTGGGATGCCGGAAGAAACCATCATCGGACAGGAAGCGGGCGGGAACGCCAGTGTCGCCAGTGCCTTTCCGCGCTATGAGCAGACCTTTCCGACACTGACCGCGCAGGAAATCGCGCGGCTGCACCGGTTTGGCGAGGATCGCAACTATAGGCCTGGTGAAGCGCTGTTCGAGACCGGTAAGGTCGGACCGGGGATGTTCGTCGTGCTGTCCGGTCATGTCGCGATCACCCAGCGTGACGGTCTGGGGCGCATCACGCCGATCATCGACCAGGGGCCCGGGCAGTTCCTCGCCGAGATCGGTCAGTTGTCCGAACGCCCCGCGCTGGTCGATGGCCACGCCGAGGGCGACGTCGAAACGCTTCTGATCCCGCCGGAACGTTTGCGCGCGCTGATGGTTGCTGAAGCCGATCTCGGCGAGCGCATCATGCGCGCGCTCATTCTTCGCCGCGTCAACCTGATCCGGGGCGGCGCCGGCGGCCCGGTCCTGATCGGCCCGGCAAGTTCCGCAGGCGTCATTCGTCTCCAGGGCTTTCTGACCCGCAACGGCTATCCGCATCATTTGCTCTGTCCGCATGCCGATGCCGACGCCGCCGAACTGCTCGCGCGCTATTCGCCTTTGCCGGCCGATCTGCCGCTGGTCGTTACCCCCGACGGTTCGGTGTTGCGCAACCCGCGCGAATCCGAATTGGCGCGCGTCATGGGCATGGTGCGCGCGGTGCCCAAGGACAAGGTCTTTGATGTCGCCGTGGTCGGCTCGGGCCCTGCCGGGTTGTCGACCGCGGTCTATGCCGCTTCGGAAGGGCTTGCGGTCGCGGTGTGCGATACGCGCTCCTTCGGAGGCCAGGCCGGCGCCAGCGCCAGGATCGAGAACTATCTTGGTTTCCCGACCGGGATTTCCGGACAGGCGCTGACCGCCAGGGCCTTCAACCAGGCACAGAAATTCGGCGCCGAGATATTGATCCCCGTCGAGGTCAAATCGCTCGACTGCTCGCGTGCCGACGGCACCTTCGGTCTCAAGCTCGACAATGGCGACGCGCTGCGGGCGCGCTCGGTCGTGGTCGCGAGCGGCGCGCGTTATCGGCGGCCCGACATCGAGAACCTCGCGGCGTTCGACGGCCGCGGCGTCTGGTACTGGGCTTCGCCGATCGAGGCCCGTCTGTGCACCGGCCAGGAGGTCATTCTCGTCGGCGGCGGCAACTCCGCCGGCCAGGCCGCGGTGTTCCTGTCGGGCCACGCCCGCAAGGTGAATATGGTGATCCGCGGCGGCGGTCTTGGCGCCAGCATGTCGCGCTACCTGATCGAGCGCATCGAGGCGGCCGCCAATATCGAACTGACGTTCAACGCGGAGATCACGGGACTTGAAGGCGCCAAAGACGGTTCGCTGGAACGTGTGCGCTGGCGCAGCCGCCTCTCGCCCGAAGAAAGTAATTTCGATACCCGCAATCTCTTCCTGTTCGTGGGCGCAGACCCGGCCACGGGCTGGCTCGAAGGCTGCGGCGTGATGGTCGATCGCGCCGGTTTTGTCATCACCGGCGTGCAAAATGGTGGAGCGTCTCCCGCCTCGGCTCTGGAGACGTCGGTGCCCGGCGTCTTCGCTGTCGGCGACGTGCGTTCGGGTTCGGTCAAACGGGTCGGCGGCGCGATTGGCGAGGGCGCCCAGGTCGTTGCCGCGCTGCACGGCTATCTCGGCGATTCCGCAAAACCTTCGCTGTAACGCCTGGCTTCGGCGATCAACCCATGATGTCCACGGCGGCGTTGCGATAATTCCGCGACGCGGGCATTTCGTGTGACCGTCGTCCGACCACCGGTAAATATTGGTATCCGGGTCGTATCCGCGGCCCCGGATACCGAATGCCATTCTCCTCCACGAACTGTGGCAATTTGAATTTTTCGGCCGTAGCATCGGGGTATCCAACCGGGGGAGTGCATCATGGTTTTGGGCATGAGTTTGTCTGCATTTACGATGCTGCATGTCGTCATCAGTCTGATCGGGATTGTTTCGGGCCTTCTCGTCTTGTTTGGGTTGTTCAAGTCGCAGTCGATGCCGGGCATGACCGCCATCTTCCTGCTCACGACGATCCTGACCAGTGCTACCGGATTCCTGTTTCCATTCGATAAGCTGCTGCCGTCTCACATGGTCGGCATCCTCTCCCTGGTGTTGCTGGCGGTCGCCTGCATCGCGCTCTACGCCATGCATCTTTCCGGCGCATGGCGCTCGATCTATCTGATCACCGCGATCGCCTCGCTCTATCTCAACGTCTTCGTATTGGTGATCCAGAGCTTCCTGAAGGTCGGCCCACTGCATGCGCTGGCGCCGAGCGTGCCGCCGAGTGAGCCGCCCTTCGCCGTCGTCCAGGGCATCGTGCTCGTGCTCTTCGTCCTGGCGATCATCAAGGCGGTGCGGCGCTTCCATCCGGCGTGAGGTAGGGGCCGATGAAAGTCATCCTGTTCGGCGCCACCGGAATGGTCGGGCAGGGGGTGTTGCGCGAATGCCTGCTCGATTCCGGAATCGAAGCCGTGCTCGTGGTCGGGCGCAGCCCGACCGGCGAGCGGCAGCCGAAGCTGCGTGAAATCGAGCACAAGGATTTCACCGATTATTCGGCGATCGAACCGCAATTGACCGGATACGATGCCTGCTTTTTCTGTCTCGGCGTGTCTTCGGTCGGGATGGAGGAGGAGCGTTACCGGCATTTGACCTATGACGTCACGCTGGCGGCGGCAAAAACCCTTTCAAGGCTTAACCCGCAGATGGTGTTCGTCTACGTCACGGGGCGGGGCACCGATTCCACCGAACAGGGTCGGCAGATGTGGGCGCGGGTCAAGGGCAAGACCGAGAACGACCTGCTCAAGCTGCCGTTCAGGGCCGCCTACATGTTCCGTCCCGCCGGTATCCAGCCGCTGCACGGCATCCGCTCGAAGACAGCGTGGGTTCAGGCGATCTATGTCGGCGCCGCGCCGCTGTTGTCGCTGCTCAATCGCGTGGCGCCGACATACATGACCACGACCGAACAGGTCGGCCGCGCCATGATCAAGGTGGCAAGGGAGGGTTATCCGAGGGCCGTGCTGGAAAGCGAAGATATTAACCGCCTCTAACCGCCATACCCATTAAATAGCCGCAAATTCAAAGCTTGCCGTGTATATAGTGAGCATAGCAAAAAGCAGGTTTCGGCATGGATCGCATTCGCATCATCGGTGGCAATCAACTCAACGGCACCATTCCGATTTCCGGCGCCAAGAATGCCGCGCTGCCCTTGATGATCGCAGGCCTTTTGACCGACGAGACGCTGATCCTCGATAATGTGCCGCGGCTCGCCGACGTCGCGCAGCTGCAGCGGATCCTCGGCAATCACGGCGTCGATATCATGTCCGCCGGAAAGCGGCCCGGCGATCGCGAATATCAGGGGCAGACCCTGCACATCTCCGCCGCTGACATCATCGACACCACCGCGCCCTATGAACTGGTGTCGCGGATGCGCGCGAGTTTCTGGGTCATCGCGCCGCTGGTGGCGCGGATGCACGAGGCCAAGGTATCGCTGCCCGGCGGCTGCGCCATCGGCACACGGCCGGTCGACCTTTTGATCATGGCGCTGGAGAAGCTCGGCGCCGAGATGGCGATCGACGCCGGCTATGTGGTCGCCAAAGCGCCCGGCGGCCTGAAAGGCGCAACCATCGATTTCCCCAAGGTGACGGTCAGCGGCACCCATGTCGCGTTGATGGCGGCAACGCTTGCCAAAGGCACAACCGTCATCGCCAACGCCGCATGCGAACCGGAGATACTCGATGTCGCCGATTGCCTGAACAAGATGGGCGCGCGAATTGCGGGCGCGGGAACGCCGCGGATCGTCGTCGAGGGCGTGAGCGCGCTCCATGGCGCACGGCACACCGTGCTGCCCGATCGCATCGAAACCGGCACCTATGCGATGGCGGTGGCGATGACCGGGGGCGATGTTCAACTGCGCGGCGCGCGGCCCGAGCTGTTGCAGGCGGCGCTCGACGTGCTCACGCAGGCCGGCGCGGTCGTGAGTGCGAACAATGACGGCATTCGCGTCGCCCGCAACGGCGCGGGGATCCATCCGGTGACGGTTTCAACCGCGCCGTTTCCGGGCTTCCCCACCGACCTGCAAGCCCAGTTGATGGCGCTGATGACCCGTGCCGAGGGTTCCTCCCACATTACCGAGACGATCTTCGAAAACCGCTTCATGCATGTGCAGGAACTGGCGCGATTCGGGGCGCGGATCCAGCTCGATGGCGAAACCGCGACCATCCATGGCATCGGCGAATTGCGTGGCGCGCCCGTGATGGCGACCGACCTGCGGGCTTCGGTATCGCTCGTCATCGCGGGCCTTGCCGCCGAAGGCGAGACCATGGTCAACCGCGTCTATCATCTTGACCGCGGTTTTGAGCGGTTGGAGGAAAAACTCTCCGCCTGCGGCGCCTCGATCGAGCGCATCAGCGATTGAGTTCAAGCACGCCTTCCTGAGCTTTTCGAAAAACGACAGGCCTGTTCCGCAAGGCGGGCGGCGGCCACCCCGGAACGCCACGTGGGAGAATGCCGCGAGGTTCTGCCTTGACGGCGATTTACCCTCGCGCCATTGAGCAGAACCCTTTACTTTACTGCGATTTTGAAGACGTTTCGGAAAAGCCATCGATGTCCATTCACCTCGACACCTCCAGCGCCGACTTCGCGAAAGCATTCGACGCGTTCCTGGCGATGAAGCGCGAGGTCGCCGCCGATGTCGAGACCGCCTGCCGGCGCATTGTCGATGATGTGGCGGCCCGTGGCGATGCGGCCTTGATCGAAGCCACGCGAAAATTCGACCGGCTCGATATCGATGCCTCGCGCCTGCGCGTCGGCAAGAGCGAGATTGCGGATGCGCTGAAGGCCTGCGACCGCGAGACGATCGCGGCCCTTGAACTCGCCCGCGAGCGGATCGAAAGTTTCCACCGGCGGCAATTGCCGAAAGACGAACGTTTCACCGACGCGCTCGGCGTGGAGCTTGGCTGGCGCTGGAGCGCGATCGAGTCGGTCGGTCTTTATGTTCCCGGCGGCACCGCCGCCTATCCGTCTTCCGTGTTGATGAACGCCGTGCCGGCAATGGTCGCCGACGTCGGCCGCGTGGTGATGGTGGTGCCGTCGCCCGACGGCATGCTCAATCCGCTGGTCCTGGCGGCGGCGCATCTCGCCGGCGTTTCGGAGATCTACCGCGTTGGCGGCGCGCAGGCGGTGGCGGCGCTGGCCTACGGTACCGCGACCATTGCGCCGGTCGCCAAGATCGTCGGGCCCGGCAATGCCTATGTCGCGGCCGCCAAGCGGCTGGTGTTCGGCAGGGTCGGCATCGACATGATCGCGGGCCCCTCCGAGGTTTTGGTCATCGCCGACCGTTCCGCGAACGCGGCGTGGATCGCCGCCGACCTGCTGGCGCAGGCCGAGCATGACGCCAACGCCCAATCGATCCTGATCACCGACGATGCCGGCCTCGCCGCCGACGTCGAGCGCGCCGTCGAGACGCAACTTGCAACCTTGCCGCGCGCCGCTATTGCGCGCGCCTCGTGGCAGGATTTCGGCGGCATCATCCGGGTGCGCTCAATGGATGAATCGGTCGCATTGGCGGACGCGCTCGCCGCCGAGCATCTGGAGATCATGACGGCGGATCCCGAAGCGCTTGCGGCGCGAATCCGCAATGCGGGTGCGATTTTCCTCGGCCCCCACACGCCGGAGGCGATCGGCGATTATGTCGGCGGCTCCAACCACGTGCTGCCGACCGCGCGCTCGGCGCGATTCTCGTCGGGCCTCGGGGTGCTTGACTTCATGAAGCGGACTTCGATGCTCAAATGCGGGCCCGATCAGTTGCGCCAGCTCGGCCCGGCCGCCATGACGCTTGGCAAGGCCGAGGGTCTCGATGCCCATGCACGCTCCGTTGGAATACGCTTCAACTTGTCATGACCAAGCCGCCGCCAGGGGACGATTCGCACAGCCGCATTGTCGCGGTCACGCTCGATGAAGAGTCGATCGGCCGCTCCGGTCCCGATATCGAACACGAGCGCGCGATCGCGATCTACGACCTGATCGAGCAGAACCTGTTCGCGCCGGAGGGCATCGACGGCGGGCCCTTCACCCTGCATCTCAGCATCACCGGCAACCGCCTCGCCTTCGATATCCGTCGCGAGGACGGCACGCCGGTGGTGGCGCATTTGTTGTCGCTGACGCCGTTTCGGCGAATCGTGAAAGACTATTTCATGATCTGCGACAGCTATTACGAGGCGATCCGCACCGCGACGCCGGACCGGATCGAGGCGATCGACATGGGCCGCCGCGGCATTCACGACGAGGGTTCGCGCACCTTGCAGGAGCGTCTGAAAGACAAGGTGCGAATCGATTTCGAAACCGCCCGCCGCCTGTTCACGCTGATCTGCGTGCTGCACTGGAAGGGCTGATACATGGCGGCGCCGCTCTCGCGCGCTCCGCAAGCCGTGCTGTTCGCCTGTGGCTTCAACAGCGTGCGCTCGCCGATGGCGGCAAGCCTGCTTCAGCAGATGTTTCCGCAGGCGCTCTATGTAAGATCCGCCGGCGTCAAGAAGGGCGAGCTCGACCCCTTCGCGGTCGCCGTGATGGCCGAACTCGGCCAGGATATCTCGCAGCACAAGCCGATGACGTTCGAGGAACTGGACGATTGGGAGGGGCTCAATTTCGACCTCATCATCTCGCTGGCGCCCGAGGCGCATCACAAGGCGCTGGAACTGACGCGCTCGCTCGCGGCCGACGTGGAATACTGGCCGACGCATGACCCGACCCGCATGGAGGGCAATCGCGAGCAGAAGCTCGAAGCCTATCGCGAGGTTTGCGACAGCCTGCTGTTGCGCATTCGCAAGCGATTTTCGAAGGTCGGCGCGGCGAGCGGCTGACGGGCCGGCGGCATCCCGGCCGACACCGCTTCCTGCAAGCCGGGGCGAAGTACAAGGCGCGGGCCGCAGTCCCTGTCGCTTCGTGACGGCAGCATGTCAACGGCGCTCGCACCGCTTTCTGCAATGGCGGCGGGGAGTTGGCGGTCCGATCGCTCGCCGGCACGGTTACGAAAGCACGGTTGTCTCGGCGTGAGCCTTCCGATAGGTTCCGCGCGCATTCAGGCTTTTCCGAATCTCTCCCGCCGATAAGATCCGCATGCTTGGTCGCCCCAAACTGGTTCTCGCTTCAGGTTCGCCGCGACGCCTCGGCCTGCTCAACCAGGCCGGCATCGAGCCCGACGCGCTGCGGCCTGCCGACGTCGATGAAACCCCCAAGCGCGGTGAGCTGCCGCGCGCTTGCGCCAACCGGCTCGCGCGCGCCAAGGCCGATGCCGCGCTCAAGTCGGTGCAGCTCGACGACGAGTTGCGCGGCGCCTTCATTCTCGCTGCCGACACCGTGGTCGCGGTCGGTCGCCGCATCCTGCCCAAAGCCAATCTGGTCGACGAAGCCGCGCAATGCCTGCGGCTGCTGTCGGGGCGCAACCACCGCGTCTACACCGCGATTTGCCTCGTGACTCCCAGGGAAGCGTTTCGCCAGCGCCTGATCGAAACCCGCGTGCGCTTCAAGCGGCTCTCCGAAGACGACATCCAAGCCTATATCGGTTCCGGCGAATGGCGCGGCAAGGCGGGCGGCTACGGCGTTCAGGGCATCGCGGGATCGTTCGTGGTCAAGATGGTCGGCTCCTACACCAATATCGTGGGTTTACCCTTGTATGAATTGATCACGCTGCTCGGCGGCGAGGGGTTTCCGGTTCGCTTTGGCTGGTTGAATGCCAGCTAAGCCGTCCCGCAAGACCGGCGCTAAACCGTGCCCGATCTGCGGCAAGCCCGCCACCGAGGCTTCGAAGCCGTTTTGCTCCGAGCGCTGCCGGGATGTCGACCTGAACCGCTGGCTGTCGAATTCCTATGTCGTTCCCGGCCGTCCCCAGGACGACGAGGACGCGGATTAGACGTGATTTCCCAATAATTTGGGCCGAAAGGCGAGGTGGGGCCGCGCCTCGCGGCGCCGTCCGGCTTCGCCCTTCGGGCTACGCCGGACAAGAAGGCGAAGCGTGGTGGACAGAGCGGGCCCGCCTGACTATAAACCGCCGCTCCCTTGAGCCGTCTTCCGGCTTCAAGGCAGTGCCCAGGTAGCTCAGTTGGTAGAGCATGCGACTGAAAATCGCAGTGTCGGTGGTTCGATCCCGCCCCTGGGCACCATTCAGGCTTAACCTGGCGGTAGGTCCTCCTCGCGCGGTTAAAAACTCGATCTTAAAAGGGATTTCGTAGGGGCTGCAAGATGGCCCTTGATCCGCATTCTTACGCCATTGAAAACGTGCTCAAGGGCCTCATTGTCGCGAATGACTCTGGTCTTATTAAGAGCGACAAGCTCGACGCTGCCTTAAAGGATCATGATCTCCTTACCGTAGCGGAGCGCGCCGATTTCACTGTTCTTTCGCAGGAGCAGCAGGTGCTCGCTGCACTCTCACTCGTCAGCGTGTCCGTTGGGTGGCGAGAGCATCAGCAATGGCGCGCCGTTCCTAAACGGATTTACAGCTCGACGCCTACGTCATTTCGTGCCGATCACGGTATTCAAGATAATCTCCGAAAGACTGACGACCATATTTTTCAACATCCGGTTCTCCTGCTCACAGACTTCGATTGCGAATTCCATCGGCGTCCGATCGTTCGGCCGCAGCGGCCAGAGTGTCGGTGAATTTCTTTCGGGAACAGTGGAGTTGAGAGAGCATGGCACAAGCTTCTCCCGTGATCAGGCGGGAGTGCAGGTACTCTCAGTCGCCGATATTGCCGGGAAGGTCGCGCGGCGATGCCGACAGCATGCTATTCGTGCATTCTGATTCGCAGGTCTGTATTGCTCGTTTCTAAAATTAAACAGCGAATCGCGCCGCAGCAACTGCAGTCGAGTCGATCGCGGCGGCGCCGTGATTGATCACTGGAGAAATCGCCGCAGCTTTGTAAAGGCAGGCTTGTGGTCCTTTTTGAACAGATTTTTGCAGGATGCAGGCGCATGGTCGCTCTGGCTGTTAATAATTCATGCGAACGGGAGTGTGCGTCATGTCAAAGCAGGCACCGGCATCATACTGCGAACGACAGACAGCAGACAATCTCGATCAAGTGTTAAGCGGCATGCTTGATGCTTTGCGTAAACCCTTGAAGATGACGGCGACCTTGAAGCGGCGCGCGCTCAAGAACAAAGCTGCCGGAAAATCAACGCTTGTCGAGGCCAACCAGGCAACCGAGGTCTTGAAGGGATGCTGATGGTGAGGTCGAGCGCGGCGACCACGCGGCGCACTCTTGCCTTTTGCTGAATCCAATACTTGAGCGCGGGCCGTTGTCGAGGCTTCGAGTTTCCAGCCGGTCATGGATCTGCAGCCGTTCGGGAGCGGTCCTAATTTCGGGGAGCTGTTGATCGCCGTCAACTCGGCATTGATCCTAGCTTCCATTCCGGCGACGGCGACGAAAATTCCAAGCGCGATGCCTGTGACGATCAGGCAGCATTCAATGGCGGTTGCGGCGGTATCGCCGCAATGAACCTGCGAACGGATCGGTCGATGCCCGGGAATCCCGGCGCGGCTGAGATTGGAAGCAAAGCCGGTATTCGCAAGCCCGGCGAACCAGGAACGGAGAGCCCGCATCCGTCCCGGCGACACTCACGCTCGCCGCCGTAAACAGCGATCGTGGAAGTGATCGCGCCAAACGGACAACACTGATGGTGGATTACCGTTTGGCGGTGACGTTTCGGATGATCGTCTCGGAAAGTCGGACCACAAGCTTTTTCAGCTGGCTGTTCTCGTCTTGGAGATTGCCCAGAATTCGCTTCAGCTGAGTGTCACGATCGACTTCATCGAAATGACGAGACCAGTTTTGCTGCGGAACAGCTTCTTGCATAATCCATTCCTTCGGCTTGAAGCAGCCGTTATCCTCACTACGCGCAAAAATGATCCTCGTAAATTTGGTAACTCTACCGATGCGATATAATCGTATTACGTAAGTAATTTTATCGTCACGGGGTGAGCGCTTTTGAACAGAGTATTAGAACGGTAGTGCGCTATTCTCATCGCAACCTGATTCGGTCTGACGTCTCCGGTGACCGGCGTTGCCGTCGGTCGTCCGAAGCCGAGGGGGCTCCATCTTGAAGAAGATGATTGTGCTCGGGGGATTAGACGGCACGGCCAGCCGGGCATGACGCGGATCCTGGTTGTGGAAGACGAGCCATCGGTTAGCGCGGCTGTCTGCCTGCGAAAACCCTTCGTGCATGCAAGCCTCGATCCAGCGCTCCCAACGATGGCGTTCTAGAATCGGAAAAGTCAGGACAAAGACGGTAGGATGACGGTTAGCTATCCTCACCTCAACGTTCCGCCTGCTACGCCGCGGTTCAACTCGGCCGTCGAGCAACTCGGCCGGCTTCAGGCCGAACTGATATCGGACGCACTTGGGCGAGCGGTCGACGACGCCAGCGCCGCGATGAAGCACCAGCTCAGCGAACCTTTGACAGCCTTGTTGCTTTACCTGCACGAAATCAAGCGGGCCGGAGAGGTCGACGCCAACGGACCCGCTCTGGCTGTGCTGAGTGAGATCGTGGACAAGGCGCTCTCGGAAATTGAGCGCGTCTGCGATATCATCGAGCAGGTCGGCAAAGCCGTCGAGGCGTCGGTGGACGCGGACGCCGCTATCGCGCGGGGCCGCGACGCGATCGATTCGTGGGCCTCGAACAACCGTGTCGGGGCCAGCGCGACGGGATCGCCGGCTCCGCCTGTCAATACGCATCCGCTGACGCCGCGCGAGCAGGAAGTGCTCGCGCTGATCACGGAGGGGTGCTCCAACAAGGAAGGCGGCTATCGGCTTGGAATCAGCACCCGGACTTTCGAGGCGCATCGCGCCCATCTGATGGGAAAGCTTGGGGCCAGAAATGCAGCCGATTTGATCCGCAAGACATCGAATCAGAATCAATGACGCTTAATCCGCTGATTGGCTGAAACCGAATTGAGGGATAACCCGGCGGCTCCGGTTGCCGGGCACCTTTGTCTAAGCATTTGGATGCATCGACACCAGCCGAGCGTCCATTCCTGGTTCTGTCGCCAAATTTCCCGAGCCGCGACGACGACCTCGTCCTCGTCGTGGCATCAGGTCGGCATGGTGGAGTGTTTTTTGTCGGTGTTCAATTTGGAACGGCGCGCGCGGCGACCCGCGCGTAGTCTGGAGGAACTGATTCGCTGAAGTCCGGTTGCAGTGTTGTGTCAGCTGCATGGCGGCGATGGCGTCCGTTCGAGAAACGGACGCCGTACGTATTCGCAAATGGGGGACACAGATGTTCAGTGAGCAATTCACCGACGGCCATGATGCGTCCGTGCTTGCAAACGCCATCGTCGATACCGTGCGCGAACCCTTCGTCGTCCTCGACGAGGATATGCGCGTTATTGCCGCGAGCCGCTCGTTTTATCGCACCTTCGCGGTCAATCCCGGGGACACGCAGGGTAGGTTGCTCTACGAGCTGGGCAATGGTGAATGGAATACGCTGAGGCTGCGAACGCTGCTCGGAAGGATCCTTCCCGAACAAGGCGCGATGGAGGATTGCGAGGTTGAGCACGACTTTCCGGACATCGGACGCCGGACGATGCTTCTAAATGCTCGCAAGGTATTCTACGAGGAAGGCGCGCGCGCCAATATTCTGCTCGGCATCGAGGACATTACCAGCCAGCGGTCCCTGGATCGTGAGAAGGACGAATTGCTTCGGCAGAAGGATATCCTGCTGGGCGAAATTCAACACCGAATCGGCAACAGTCTTCAGATCATCGCGAATATCATCATGTCGAAGGTGAAGACGGTGGTATCGGAAGAAACGCGCCGGCATTTGAACGACGCCCATGATAGGGTCATTTCGATCGCAGCGGTCCAGCGGCATCTCCATCTCCGTGCGTCTAGCGGATCTATCGAGCTCGCGCCGTACCTGACGAAGCTTTGTGAGGCCATTTCGGAATCCATGATCGGCGACGGCCGCTCGATTGTCTTGAAGGTGTGCGGCAACAGCGGCAGAGCGACCAACCGCAAGGCAGAGAGTCTCGGACTGATCGTCACCGAACTCGTCATCACTTCGTTGAAGCATGCATTCAACGAAAGCTCTAGAGATGCGCGGATTACGATCGCCTATGACGTGTTCGGCAAGGATTGGAAGCTGGTGGTCGTCGACAACGGAATTGGAAAGCCAGAAGGCGTCTTTGCCCAACCGAAATCCGGGTTGGGGACCAGCATCATCTGCGCGCTCGCGGGTCAACTCGATGCGCAGGTTGTTACGGTAAGCGGCACTCAGGGTACAACCGTCTCGGTAACGCATTCCACGTTCGGGTCAAGGTAGCATTCAATGCCCATCACCACCCGGTCGCCGGCCCCAAGGCCGCCTGGCGACGGATGCGACCTATTCATCCCGTTTCAGCTCGGGCTTGTCATGCAATACCGCGGTCAGCAACGAAGTGTTGACCTCGATATGCCCATTGTAATTGATGAGGCCCAGTTTGCGGAATTTGTTCATGAAAAAGCTGACGCGGGACCGGGTAGTGCCGATCATATCGGCCAATGTTTCCTGACTGATATTTGGAGAGGTCCGTTGCGGAACGCCCTCCTTGCCGAAATTTGCCAGCAGCAGGAGCATGCGCGCAAGCCTCCGCTCGCTCGAATTGAAGAGTTGGTCGATTAGATCCTCCTCGATCCGAATATTGCGGGTCAGGAGGTATTCTATGAAAAACTCGGAAAATGCCGGCTCGTCGTGAAGCAACGCGATCATCGCCGCCTTTGTGATTGCGGTGACGACGCAATGTTCCATCGCGATGGTCGTGGAGATGCGCAGCTTGTGTCCAGTCAGGCAGCTTTCACCGAAAAATTGGCCGGGCTCAAGAATCCCGACTATCGCTTCCTTGCCCTGATCGGACAAGACCGCGAGCTTGATTTTGCCTCGTTGAAGGTAAAAGACCGCGTCGGCGACGTCGCCTTGCTCGAAAGCATTCTCGCCTTTTTCAAATTCAAGGATCGTTTTGCCGATCCCCACTTTGGCGAGGGAGGCTTCCGCGTCAAACGTATCCTTGGTTGGCTTCTGCAACACGAGCCCCGACTTGCATCATCGCTGCCACCAGCGGCGCACAACACACTTTAATGTTAAAACAAATATGAGGTACGGATTCAAATTACAACTTTCGAATGAAAGCTGATGTCCAATATTGCTCATCAGCGTCAATCTGCCGGCTAGATCGGGCTGGTTCTCGACAAGCTCCTGGATGCGGACCTCGAACCTTTCCTTTCCGACCATTCCGACCTTAAGACCGAAGTTGCGTAAGGTGCCGCGTAGATCGTTCTCGATTGTAATCGCCTTCGACTGTAGAAGCTTGCGATGGGTCGGCAGCATCCGTAGTTTCTGACTGCGTAGCGTTTTCACATGTACCGGACGGTAAAGACCCGCTCGCATCATTTGCGCGATGCCGCGCGCATCACTGCGGTCCGTCTTGTTGATCATGTACCGGGTTTCGACACAGACCACCGGTAGCTCTGCTTCGGCGAGAGCGCTGAACAGCCATTGCGACAGGAGTCCGGCCTCCAGTCCAATCCGCTTGAAGCGATAAGCCGGGTTCCTCAGAACCTTCCGCAGGGCTTCAGGTTCGCTCGCTACCTTTACTTCTTTCACGATCCTGCCCGTGTCATCCACAATACAGATACTTGTCTCCTTGACTGATACGTCCAATCCGCCAAAATGGTCCATGCTGCGCTTCTCCTTCTGATGTTTGAGGCCGTAACCACGGACCTCGTTTCACCATCAGCTTGAAGCGCAGCACCCAAAAATCTTCAGCTATCCACAAGCTGGCCGGCCGATTAGCCCGTCGTCTGGGCAATCGGCGACACAGAGCCAATGGTCCTGCTTGAAATTAAAATCCGTCTCATCGCTGCGATCTGGATCAGCGAGCTCGGCGATAACCGTGTCTACTAGCGCGGCCGCGGCGTCGCTGGTTTCCGCAAAGCCGTCAATTCCGCCGGCTTCCGAAAGGCCATGCGATATGCCTATAGGCGGCTCGTGCGCAGGATGAACTTTTAAGGCCCGCTTAGGTCAATTTGTCGAAAATCCGGCCAAACACAGAAAAGTGGTGTTTAGCAAAGCTTCATTGCGCTTCGCAGGCTGATCAATATGGAACAGCGACGCTGAACTCTGAAACCTAAAGTTTTCTCATCACCGCCACACGCCACAGGCACCCACCGGTGACAGAGAGTGTTGCGCTCTCGCCTCCTCGAAGAGGGAAGCATTATGCAAAAATCCTATTTCTTGCCTGACAACGTCAACCTCCAAATCCATCGCCCTGCTTGCCCAAAGTGCCACGCTCACATGACGCTCGCTCGCATCATACCTGCGCGCGTGGGTTTCGATATCCGAACGTTTGAATGCCCTGACTGTGATCTCCTTCACGAGGTGATGGTTGAGACCGATGCTTTTGGGAAATCCTTCACGCCAACGGCATAAAAAATAAATGTTCAAAGCGGTCGCTCAATGTGGGTTGCTCGCTCTCGCGCTATACCCAGAAAAAAAGCCGCTAAACGATTACGGCATTAAGCGAGTTGCCACCAACCACCACCTCTTGGGCACAAGCGGATCACCGCTCGCGCTTGTCATGAACGGAAAAGACGTTTTAAACGCTGCCGAGCCGGCCAAGGATCTCATTCGCAAGTACAGCGGCGAATGGACAGCCGCGCGTTTTATCGAGAGCTACGACCGCTCGGACGAGTTAGCCATGGAGCAACTGAAATCGGACCCAAGGCGCAACCTCGTGTTCCCGTCATTATCGGACCTTGATCTAGCGCAGAGCGTCTTCAAGTCAGTTATCGCCGATTGGCTCGAGAACAAGCCACGCCACCAGGAAGTCTTATGGTGTCCTTCGAGCACAGGTTAGGCAGCCCAAAACGGCACGACGGAAGGTTCGACTACTGCCTTGTAGCTGGAATCGCTATGGAGCAGCTCGCGCGACCGGCAGAATTCCGTTAAGCGGCTGATGGTCTCCGGCGCTATCGATGCGCTGTAGTAAGGCAAATCACGCGCCACGATGCCGGCGATCAGGCTAGCCTCGCGCGGTGGGAACAGCTTGCGGCCGACCTCAGCCGCAAGTGCCACGTCCGCCTTCAAAGCGTTCTGCGTGGTGACAATGGCACGCACGGCGGCGGCAACGGTTTCGGGTTCTTCAGCGATCAGCCGATCAGTGGTCGCGATGCTGGCGAAGGTGTAACCGAAGCTTCCTTTCGGCCCGTCTCCACGGCGTATGTCGAGCACCACGGTGCCGACCCGGCTGGTGACCGCGATCTCGGCCCCCATTCCGTTGGCCCAGAATCCGTCGATCAGGCCTTCCTCCAGCGCCTTGGCGGCACCAAGTCCGAAATTGGGACCGACGGCGGGATTGGGTGGAATGCTCACAATCTCGATTGCGTCGCGTGCCAGATCGTAGCCGGCATCGACCAGGAGCTGTCGAAGGCCCATCTCCACCCAGGGGGCGGCACCGATCCGCTTGCCCTTCACCACATCGAGATCGCCGCGTCTGGCGCCGAGGTCAGCGCGCATCACCAGAAACCAGTACATCCCTTGAGCTTGCGCCGCGATCAACTTGGCACCCTGCCATTCGGGGAAGGCTGCCAACACGGCATGCGCGGCACCGCCGACGAAATCGATCGCGCCGTCTCGAAGAGCTTCGTAACACCTGCTGACGGGGAAGATCAGCTCAAGCGACACATCCAATCCTCCGCGCGCGAAGAAGCCGAGTTCCACCGCGGCTGCAGCTGGGAAATAGGAATTAGAGATGAGGTCGGGCACCGCCAGCTTCAGTTTCCGGCTCGACACTTTGCTAGTCACCATAACGCACCCTTCCCATCACGCCGAATTATTGAGGACTTCGAGCGCGGCGCGTACCATCCCCTGATAGCCGGTGCAGCGGCACAGATTGCCGGAAAGCGCCGTGCGAACCTCCGCCTCCGTCACGCTGCGACCTGCGGTCTCGCGACTGAGTTCGAGCAGCGTCATCAACACGCCCGGCGTGCAATAGCCGCATTGCAGCCCGTGATGGCGGGAGAGCGCCTTTTGCAGGGGATGCAGGTCGGAGCTGTCGGAAAGACCTTCCACCGTCTCGACGTGACGTCCGTTCGCCTGTACCGCCAGCATCAGGCAGGAGCGCGCTGACGCACCGTCCACCAGAACGGTACAAGCACCGCAAACGCCGTGCTCGCAGCCAACATGCGTGCCGGTCAGTCGCAAATCGTGACGCAGGAAGTCGGCGAGATTGATCCGCGCATCGACCGTCATCTCGACAGACCGGCCGTTGACGCGGAGGGCGATCGGCCACGGGTCATGCATCGGCGTGGCTTTCCATGCCGGCGAGCGCCGAGTCCAACGCACGGCGAACCAGCACACCAGCCAGTTCCTGACGATACTCCGCCGGATAGACGTCATCGCCGACACACTCGATCGCTTCGACCTCGCGGGCAGCTCTGTCCAACAGCGCAGGCTCCGGCCTCCGTCCGACGCTGGCGGTTTCAAAGGCCCGCAGCCGGATCGGCGCCTCGAAGGAACCGCCGACGGCAATGGCGGCCTGGGCGATGCGTCCTGTTGTATCAAGCGCGAGGCTCGTGGCTACCGAAACGACAGCAAAATCAGCCGGCCTGCGGTTGAATTCAAGAAAGGCCGTGCCTGTACGCGGTGCTGTCTTCGGCAGTTCGATCCGCGCCAGCAGTTCGTCGGACGACAACGCATTGCTCAAGAGCCCGACCGAAAATTCATCAAACGGAATCCGCCGCTCGCCAGAACGGCCGATCGCGACCAATACGGCATCGAGCGCCGCCGCCGCAACGGGCAATTCGGCGCCAGGATCCAGATGACAAAGTGATCCGCCGATGGTGCCTCGGTTGCGCGTCTGTTGATGCCCGACATGGCGAAGCGCTGCGGTGATCAGCGGGCAATCGTGCGCCATGAGCTCCGAGCGCTCGAGCGCACGCTGCGTCGTCATCGCACCAATACTGATCGTATTCTTGCTCTCGGTGAGGCCGACAAGCTCTTCGATTCCGCCGAGGTCGATCAGATGGTCAGGCGCAACGAGGCGAAAATTCATCATCGGCATCAGCGACTGACCACCCGCGATCGCCCGCGCATTGTCCAGCGTGGCCAATAATTCCACCGCCTCTGCGACAGTCGACGGCCGGTGATAGCAGAACGGCGACGCCTTCATGTCGCTTGCCTCCGACGTGCCGCCTTGATGGCCGCGCGCAGGCGCGTTGGTGTCACCGGGAGTTCGTTGATCCGGACGTCGAGTGGCTGCAGCGCGTCCTCGATGGCTGAGACGATCGCGGCCGGCGCGCCGATCGTGCCGCTTTCCGCTGCTCCCTTGACGCCCAGTGGGTTCAGCGGGCTCGGGCTTTCCATGTGATGAATTTCGATGTTCGGCACCACGTCGGAGGTCGGTAACAGATAATCGGCGTAGGAACCGGATAAAGGCTGGCCGTCTTCGTCGTAACGCATCCATTCGAACAGGGCCATGCCAATACCATGCACCACGCCGCCGAGGATTTGGCCCTCCAGCATCATCGGATTGATAACCCGGCCGCAGTCGTGCATCACTACATAGCGAAGTATTTTCACGCCACCGGTCGCAGCATCGACTTCCACTTCGGCCAAATGACAGCCATTGGTGTAGCAGAGGCCGGGGGTCATAAAATCCTTTGCTGCTGCAAGGCCGGGCGTGAGATTGCCTGGCATGGCGAAGCCGGGCGTACCGGTCAGCGCTTTGGCGATTTGCTGCAGGCTGCGACCGTGTCCGGGTGCGCCCTTGACCTGCACCATTCCGCCGCGCAGTTCGAGATCATCCACTCCGACTTCCATCATCTCGGCTGCGGCCTGCTTGGCCTTCTCCACGATCAAGATGGCGGCCTGATGTACGGCGTTGCCTGCCGTTACCGCCTGCCGGCTGGCGAAGGCGCCCAGTCCTTCCGAAGTACCAGAAGTGTCGCCGGTGACGACATGGATCGTCGCGGGATCAACATCCAGCACGTCGGCGGCGACCTGGGCGAGCATCGTCTTGACACCCTGGCCCTGCGCGGTAGCGCCGCTGTGAACCACGATGCGGCCGGAAGCGCCGATGCTGATATTTGCGCTCTCGAACGGCCCGCGTCCTGTGGCCTCGACATACATTGCGAGCCCGAGCCCGATTTGCCGACCTTCCTGCCTTGCCGCCGATTGACGGACAGGAAATTCGGTGAAACCGGCAGCCGCCAAAGCGCGGCGTAAGATCTCCGGGTAGTTGCCGCTGTCATAGGTCATCATGCTGCCGTCGCGCTGCTTGACCGGGATGGTGAACGGCATCCTATCGGCGGGGATCAGATTGCGACGTCGTATCTCATCTCGCCCGATGCCGAGCTGCCGCGCCATCCGATCGAGCAGCCGCTCCATCACGAACACGCCTTGCGGCCGCCCGGCGCCGCGGGTGGGCGCAGCCGGCGTCTTGTTGGTTAGACAGATATCGATGCCGATGCGGCAGGCGGGCAGGATATAGGGGCCGATGAAATTCGTAGCCGCGTTGAAGGGTAGTGCGATGCCGTAGGGCGTTGCTGCGCCGTGGTCGTGCCACAACCGTCCGCGCACGCCGAGCAGTCGTCCATCGGCATCGAACGCGGCCCCGATGCGCCAGACCTGGTCGCGCTCCCCAATGCTGGCGGTGAAACTCTCGAACCGGTCTTCGATCCACTTCACCGGACGGCGCAGCAGCAGCGCGGCGGCTGGAATTGCGAGTTCTTCCGGGTGGAAGACCGCTTTGGTGCCGAACCCTCCACCGACATCGGGCGGCACCACACGCACCTGATGCTCGCCAAGGCCCAACGTTGCCACCAGCATCGCCTTGGCGCGATGCGGCAATTGTGTGGAATCCCACAGCGTCAACCGCTGTTCGATCTCGTCGAACCGTGCCACCAGCCCGCGCGGCTCGATTGGATGGCCGCCGCCCTTGTGCAGGCGAAATTCCTCGGTGAACACATGTGCTGCCGACGAAAACGCACCTTCGACGTCGCCGTAGTCTACCTTGGTCTGAGCCACCAGGTTGTCGGCGAACCTTATCCTGGCAGGCGGTGCGCCAGGAGCAAGGCCATTGACCGGATCGACGACCGCGGGCAGAGCCTCGATCTCCAGCTCCACCAAAGCTGCGGCGTCCTCCGCGGTGTGGCGCGATTGCGCCAGCACCATAACCACCGGCTCACCGGCATAGCTGACTTCCTCGATGGCGAGGCAGGTCGGATTCACGTTGAAGCGCAGTCCGGCGGCCGGCAGATTGAGCGGAATATCGTCCCTCGTCAGGACCGCGCGCAGGTCCGTAAAGCACAGAATTGCGTGGACGCCCGGCACAGCGCGAGCTGCTTCGCTTCCAATCCGCCGAAGCAATCCATGTGCAAGCGGACTGCGGACAAAACAGGCGTGCAGTACATCAGGGAAGGGTAAGTCATCGACGAACGATGCGCTGCCGCGCAACAGCGCGGCATCCTCGACTCGCGGGACGCTGCGACCGATCCAGGGTCTTGGTGCGGTGTCCTCCATGGCCGCTGTACTCCGGGTCAACGCTTGAGGTGCAGCCTTTCGTCCGGCGGCGCGATCTCGGTGACGAGGTCGCGTACCAGCGCCTTCTTCGGCAAGGGAGCGATCTTGATCGTACCTTCGCGCAGCCGGGTCGTGCATGCATAGTCGATTTTGCCATCGATCTGCATCATGCATTCCTTGCATGCATTGGCGTTGATGCAAGCATAGCGGAAGGCGAGCGAAGGTTCGATCTCGCGGCGGATAGTACGCAGACCATCCAGCACCGACTGTCCAGGGACAAACTCGATCTCAAAATTTTCGACATGTGGCGCTTGACCTGCGCCGCCACGGGTGATGGCGAGCGTGGCTTTCATGCCGCAATTCCCAGGCGCTGCGGGGCGGATCGGCTGAGGTCGAAACGTCCGCCGGACAAACGGAGCACCTGGTTGATTGCCCAGCTCTCATCCATGCCTGGATGATCCTCGCGCTGCTGCGCCCCACGGCTCTCGGTTCGTGAAGCCGCGGCGGTGGCAACGCTGCGGGCGACGAGCAGCATGTTGCGCAGGTCCAGCCAGTCCAGCAGCACAACGTCGAAATCTTGGCAGGAACCCTGCGGAACATCACCTAACTCGGCACTCATCTGCTCAAGTTTATTAATCGCGTTATCGAGCTTCGCCTGCGTACGGAACGGCCCAACCTGCGCTGCCATCACGGTCTGGAGATCAGCCACAGTCTTGGCTACGTTCGGTCCATCCTTGCGGCGCGGCCGACGCAGCAGGTCGACCGCATTGGCTGCGGCCTTATCTGACCATGCCGATGCTTTTGACCCTGCCGCCTTCGCCGCATTCTGCCCGGCGCGAGCGCCGAAGACGAAGGCTTCGCTGATTGCATTGCCGGAGAGGCGGTTAGCGCCATTCGAACCGCCAATGGCCTCACCGCAGGCATAAAGGCCCGGCACGTTGGTCTCCAGACCCGGAGAGACCCGCACGCCGCCCATATGGTAATGCGCCATGGGCGCGACCTCGACATCGTGCCGAGTCAAGTCGATTCCGTTGGCGGCTAACCTGTCGATGACCGGACCGAAGGCACGGCGCAGTTCGGACTCCGGTACGTGACGAAAGCTCAGATACGCACCGCCGGCCGGCGTGCCGCGTCCGGCTTCAACCTCCCTGGTGATCGCATAGGTCGCAAGGTCGCGGGTGAGCTTGTAAGTGCCGTCATTGCGCTCGTTCGACTTGGAGTACTTTTCCTCAAACGGATCCCGGTTACCGTTCAACAACTGTCCGCCTAGCTTGTAGCGGAACGGATCCCACATGATCGGGTCCATGCCCACCAGGCGCGGCGCAAGATGGCCGATTGGGAAAAATTGGACGAACTCCATGTCCACCAGCTCGGCACCGGCGCGTAACGCAAGCGCGTATCCATCGCCTCCCATATTGGCGGACGCGCTGTTGCGGCCATATAGGCGTGTCAGACCGCCGGTGGCGATCACCACCGACTTGGCATCAAGTGTGACGATCTCGCCGGACGAGATGTGAATAGCCACCGCGCCGCAGGCTTGCCCATCAGCGACAACGATATCGACGATCGCTAGCTCGCCGATCCGGCGAATCTCGGGCACCTGATTGAGCCGCGTTCGCAGCGTGCGCGAGACGGCGGGGCCCGTCGACAGGACATCGACATAGACGCAGCGCGGCCGGTCGTGTCCCGGGGCCTGCACCTGAGCGATGTGATTTCCGTCGCGTGCCCAGCCGACACCCCAGTCATCCATTTCGCGGATGCGCGCCGGCGCTTCTTCGCAGACCATCGCAGACAGAC
Organism: uncultured Alphaproteobacteria bacterium; assembly: GCA_963832045.1. Classification (GTDB taxonomy): domain Bacteria; phylum Pseudomonadota; class Alphaproteobacteria; order Rhizobiales; family Xanthobacteraceae; genus Bradyrhizobium. The sequence continues at coordinate 140,857 of CAWHSM010000026.1, read as the reverse complement.
GTTCGTCGCACAGGCCGCGTCCCGCGGCGAGCGTGTCGGCGAGATGGTATTGCCAACGATCCGCCGTCTGCTCGCCTAAGGCCACGGCAACGGTCATTTGCGCCATCACCGTCGCCCCGCCGCGTCCGATCAGGCTGCGGTCCACCAGGATGACCGAAGCTCCTTCGCGTGCGGCTTCCAGGGCCGCATAAATACCGGCGGCACCTGCGCCAATCACCAGGACGTCCGATTTAAGGTGCATCATTGTCTATACCTGCAGTTATCCATATCTTCATATTCGACACTAGCATTACAGTTGTCTTTTATGAAGATTTCTGAATCCATGGGCAACCATGATTCGGAGATCGTGGACGCAAGTAGCGTCAATTGAGGAGACGCTTGCGTTGTGGGCGGCGTCGCTTCGGGAGGTTAAGCAGCGGATACGTCCGTTGTTCACGCAAGAGCGCGTCGCGACGAATGCCGGCCTGTTCCTGGAAGGCTTACTCGGAGACGAGCAGCGCAAGACCGGCTGGATGCGAGCAGAGGCGGCTGGCGATCCCGGCCCATGGCGACAACAGGCGATCCTCGGTCGCAGGGACTGGGACGCCGATGCGCTGCGCGACATCGTGCGCGACTATGTCATCGAGCATTTGGCGGATGACGATGCGGTGCTGGTGATCGACGAGACCGGCTTTCTCAAGCAGGGCAAAGCGTCGTGCGGGGTGGCGCGGCAATACACCGGCTCGGCAGGGAAGATTACGAACTGCCAGATTGGCGTCTTCGCTGCCTATGTGTCGCGTCATGGTCACGCGTTCATCGATCGCACGCTGTATCTTCCGAAGGAGTGGACCGACGATCCAGATCGTCTGGAAGCCGCATATGTGCCCGTCGATACCGGCTTTGCGACCAAACCAAAGCTTGCATCGAGAATGATCGCACGCGCGATAGCCAGCTCAGTACCATTCAGGTGGGTTGCCGGTGACACCGTCTACGGTGTGGGCGACATCGAACAGCAACTACGTCGGGAAAGCAAAGGCTACGTGCTTGGGGTCAGCAGCTCTCATGTGTTCCGATCCTGGGGCAAGCGAGCGCCGGTCGCCGGTACGGCTGCGGACATCGCAAAGACGCGGCGCGCATCCGACTGGAAGCGCTTATCAGCGGGAGCCGGAACCAAAGGACCGCGGCTGCACGATTGGTGTTATCTTGAATTGGCCGATCTCGATGCCGGGCAATTCAACAGTGCGAATGACGGTTTGTGGACACGCGGTTTACTGATCCGCCGTCGTATCGCCGATGACGACCTCGCCTTCTTCACCACCTGGTGCCCAGCGGGAACATCAATTGAAACGTTGGTAGCGGTCGAAGGCCATCGATGGGCGATTGAGGATAGCTTTGAAACCGCGAAAAACGAGTTCGGGCTCGATCACAACGAGAGCAGATCCTGGCATGGCTGGCATCGTCACGTTTCTTTGGTGATGCTTGCCTTCGCCATGATGGCCGCGATCCGATATCGGGCCAATCCGCCGTCGCCCAAAAAAACGAAACGTCGCCCACCAGTAAAACCCAAAGCACAACCACGCCGCCACTGATCCGTTGGTCAATGCAGGAAATCCGCCGCATTGCCATCAGAACTCGCTCGAAAGCGTATTCAACCCGCACGCATCATCGCATGGTCTTGCTGGCGCAGAGCCCATCAGGCTGCCGCTCAACGCGCTCACTTCAAATCAAAAAGACAACTGTAATGCTAGGCATTTCAAGATATGTCCGCAACGCTGCCGCGTCCGTCGCCGGAGCCAAATTTTCTCGACCTTGCTCCGCTGCTGCATAATGTATGTTGTCCGAGAGGCTGCGGTCGCTGCGCAGGCTCGGAGGCGGCTTGCAGCGCTGTCCGGCAGCGGCTTCCATGAACGCGAGAACATGCTCGTCATTGATCGCCAATAAAAGTTCAAACACGCAATAGGAGACTACCCATGAAGCGCAACGTATGGATCCACCAACTGACTTGGCCCGATATCGCTGACTATCTCAAGACGGATGATCTTGTGATGGTTCCGATCGGGGCGACCGAGCAGCATGGTCACCATACACCTTTAATGGTCGACACTGCTTGGGCCAGCGACGTCTCGGAAGCTGTTGCCGAGACCGAGAATGTTCTGGTCGCGCCGCCGCTCCACTTCGGTTGGTCGCCTCATCATCTGGCCTATCCAGGCGGTATTACGCTTCGGCCGGAGACTTTGATGCAGGTTGCGCTCGATGTGGGCGAGAGTCTGATCTCACACGGCTTCCGCAAGATCATTTTCGTCAATGGGAACCGCGTCGCTAATTTGCCGCCGTTGCAGATCGCGATGGCGAAGCTGCGTTTCAATACGGGCGCTTATGTCGCGATCATCGACACCCATCTCATAGCGCGCAAGGAAGTCTGCGAAGCCGCCGGCAACAAGCAGGACGCATCGCATCACGCCGGTCTCGTTGAAACCGCTTTTATGCTCTATGCCCATCCGGAGCTTGTGAAGAAGGACAAGATCAAGGCCGTCGAGCCTCACAAGCTTGCTGATTTTGCCAGTAATTTTCCGATGGATCCTCCGCTCGACCAGAACATTGCGTTCTGCCAGCCGACCGCTGAGGAGTTTTTCAAACGGACCGGAGGCCATGGCACCTATTCCAACCCTGCCGAAGCGACGGCCGAGATCGGAAAAGCGGTACTCGACGTGACGGTCAAGCGGGCAGCTCAGTTCATTGCTCAAGTCAAGAACATCAAGGTTGAGTGCAAGCGCTGTCCGATCCCGATCTGATTTTTTACGGGCCGCCGCGCGACTTATTTTTGCGAGGCGCCTTTCGACGATCTAGCTGTGCCTCGTCGCAACGATCTCGATGTTGACCCGGCTGAATGCTTCCTGCGATTGGGCATGTCGGGGGCGAGGCGCATCAAATCGGGTGGCCGATCCTGTATGATCGCTTCCATTGAAAACATTCCCGTAACTCGTTCAAGATCGCAGTTTGTGATGAGGCGCTGGTAAAAATCGTCATAGCCGCTCATGCCCCTGGTCGCGATCTTGATGATGTAGTCCCAGTCGCCGCCGACGCGGTGGAAATCGATTACTTCCGGCAGCCGTTCCACGTGTTGACGGAAGCGGTCAGCCCATTCCTTGGAGTGGTGGCGCGTCCGAATCATCACCAGCACCGTCAGGTCGAGGCCGAGCATGGCGAGATCAATCTGCGCGCGCGTGCCTTTCACAAGTCCGGTTTCCGTGAGTCTCTGCAGGCGTCGCCAGCAGGAATTTTGGGACAGGCCGACAAGATCCGCTAACTCGCGCTGCGATAGTCCTCCATTTGATTGGAGCTGGCGCACGATCTTGAGATCTATGCTATCGATTTTCATTATTATCCGTTCAAATGATAGAATTCTGATGAAGAATGCTCAAAAATTGGTGCAGAATCAATCACCGAATTGGGATAGTTTGAGCCTCTGCGTGTGAGGCAAGAGGCAACATGGAGTTTTTGAAGTCATACCATTTGCGCGCCGTCCAACTCCTCTCCGAATTCAGGCAAAGCCTTGAAGTCGAGGACCGGCTTTCCTGCATCGCGAATGACCTGGTTGGCAGCGACGCCGAAATCGACGGACCGTTCGGCGCGAAAACCCTTGTCTACGCCGATTACGTCGCCTCCGGCCGCGCCCTCTGGTCGGTCGAGCGATTTATCGTCGACAAGGTCCTTCCATTTTACGCCAACAGCCACACCGAGGCTTCCTACTGCGGCGCGTTCATGACGGCTCTGCGCCAAGTCGCACGAGAGATAATTGCCGGGTGCTGTGGCGCCGACTTCCCGCATGCTGTGATTTTTAGCGGCTCAGGAGCCACCGCCGGCCTGAATTGCCTGGTCAACCTTTTGGGCATAAACGACAGTTCGCAAGGTGCACCGCCGCGCGTGGTCATTGGTCCCTACGAACACCACTCCAATATTCTGCCATGGCGGGAAAGCATGGCCGAGGTCGTCGAGATCGGTGAGTGCGAGAACGGCGGTCCCGACCTGTTGCAGCTCGACGCGGCCCTTCGGGTGACAGACGGCCGTCTTGTCGTTTGCGCTTTCTCGGCCGCTTCGAATGTGACCGGGATCGTCTCCGACGTCTGCGGCATTACCCGGCGGGTGAAGGCCGCTGGCGCGAAAATGGTCTGGGATTATGCCGGGGCGGGTCCGTACATGCCGATCAGCATGCGGCCGGCCGAGGATGCGGAAATCGATGCCGTCGTGGTTTCCCCACACAAGTTTATCGGTGGACCAGGCGCATCCGGCATTCTGATCGTGCGGAAGGATGCGGTCGTCGCTGCCAGGCCGACCTGGCCGGGTGGCGGAACGGTGAAGTTCGTATCGCCGACAGGCCACGACTATTCCGACAGGCTCGAGGCACGGGAAGAAAGTGGCACGCCAAATGTGCTGGGCGATATTCGCTCGGGCCTGGCCTTTCTCGTCAAACAGGCGATAGGTCTGGAGACGATGGCGTCACGCAATGCAGAACTGACCACAGGAGCGTTCGCAGCGTGGACCGGAATCGAGGATATCGAAATCCTTGGCAATTTGCGCGCGTCGCGCCTGCCAATTTTTTCGTTTCGGCTCAAAGATGGATGCGGCGGCTATGTGCATCAGCAACTCGTCACGCGCATGCTGAGCGACTGCTTCGGGATTCAGGCCCGCGGAGGCTGCGCCTGCGCTGGTCCCTACGTCCATCGGCTGCTGGATATCGACGCCGCCCAGTCGAAGAAAATACGCGATCGGGTCATCGCAGGCGACGAGATGCAGAAGCCGGGCTTCACGCGGCTGAATTTCAGTGTCTTGCTGCCGGACGAAAAGGTCGATTTCATTCTCGAGTTGGTCATCCGGCTTTCGCGCGACGCGCCGAATCTCGCAAACCTCTACACGGCTGATACCAATCATGCCATCTTCTCTCCTAGAGAGAGAGGCAAACGCGTCCATGCAGCCTGACCGAACCGGTCCTGGCTTCTCGGCCAAGACCCAGGCTGTGTGAAAACGACGCCCAATGATATGATTCTCCCGTAATTTGACGGGTCGCAGCGGTGGCTTTGTCCCGGTCAGCTTTCCCTTGTTCCACGGTACGTCGCGGCGAGCGCTTTGTTGATCGAGGCCATTACCAACAATGGCCCTCCTCAGGCTAGTGTAGCGACACTGACGTTCCTTTCAGTGTTGCCGCGAGTTCTCGGAAGGAACGTCAGAGTCAAAGCTACACTAGAAACATATGGTTGCTAGTGTCCCTTTGGTTCTGACATTCGTAAAAGTGCCCGCCGCGATGGGATACGAATGTCAGAACCGGGACACTAGCCATGCAGGCAGGGCATAGGTGATTTTGTCGAATTGCCAACTCCACGCGCAATCGCCGTCCAAAATGAAGTCAAAGCGCAAAACAAAAAAGCATTTGTGGTGGTTTTGGCGATTTCCAGCAGAACCTTCGCGTTGACGCTGAAAGCGACCGTACAATACTCTAGTGGAGTGGATTTGACATTCGCTACCCACCTAGCCGCAGACCTCGAAAGCGAATGTCAAATCCAAAACTCCACTAGTGCCGCCTATTTGAAGTTCCTGCACCACAAGCGGTGAATTCGATCCAGGAACTTCAAATAGAAAAGCGGCACTAGAATCAATAGGTTTGCTAGTGCCCCTGACTTTCCGAAGTTCGTTGAAAGTGGGTGCGGCAACGGAGCACGAACTTCGGAAAGTGGGCACTAGAAACCTATATTTGCTAGTGGTCCTTTGATTCTAACATTCGCAAACGCGGCCGCTGAAAAGGGATGCGAATGTTAGAATCGGACCACTAGATTTTGATCCTGAAACTTCGGTCTGTTTGATCAGGGGGTGTCGTTATATGACAAGCGCTGACATTGCGGCTGTTGACGCCGGTGAAAGTCTCACGCGACGGCAGTGGAACGTGCTCGGCATCACGATGCTGTTTTGGCTGTTCGATGGATACGAGACATTTGCATTATTGCTGACCATCGGGCCATCGCTGCACGACCTTTTGCCAGCCAACGAACTGTCGACACTGCCGCGCGTCGCCGCCTATCTGATTTCGATCACTCTGTTCGGCTGGGCGGTCGGCGGCGTGCTTGGCGGCTTTATCGGTGATCGCTTCGGCCGCCGCCGGACCATGATCTGGTCCGTGGTACTCTACAGCATTTTCACCGGCACCAGCGCGCTGGCGCCAACCTGGCAGTGGCTCGCCTTCACCCGCTTCCTCACCGGCGTCGGCATCGGCGCCGAATGGGGCGTCGGCACCTCGCTGCTGCAGGAAATCTGGCCGGAGCGGCTGCGCACCAAAGGTGCCGGCATTCTGCAGGCGGCATTTTCCGGCGGGTTCGTCATCGCTTCGCTGCTGTGGCTGGTACTGGGCGGCTCGTTCGGCGGCTCGTGGCGCTGGATGTATGCGGTCGGCATCGTCCCCGCGCTGTTCGTCGCCGTGCTGGCGCGGGAAATCCCCGAATCCGAACGCTGGACCAAGGTGAACCATTCCATGGCGGCGATCGTCGTGGCCCTGCGCGCCAATGCCCGCAACCTCGTCGTCGCCATCATTGTCTCGATCTCGATCACGGTCGGCTTCTGGGCGATCTCGTCGTGGGTGCCAACGTACGCGGCGACGCTCGCCTCCGATCCGAAGAGCGGCGTGTACTATGCCGGTATGGCCGGCTTGCTCTATGCCATCGGCGAAATCTTCGGCTGCATCGGTTTCGGCCTGCTTTCCGATAGCTGGGGCCGCCGCGGCACGCTGGCGTTCTATCTTGCCGGCTCGATCGCGATCACGCCGATCGTGTTCCTCTATGCGCGCGATCCGCAGATCGTGGTCCTGCTGCAGATCGTCAACGGCTTCCTGACCGGCGGCCTGTACGGCTGGTTCGCGGTGCATCCCCCGGAAATGTTCCCGACCAGCATTCGCTCGACGGCAATCAGCCTGATCTTCAATTCAGCGCGTTTCCTGGCGATGTTCGGCCCGATCCTGGCATCGAGCCTGATCGCCTTCTTCGGCGGTTATGGTCCGGCAGCGACCACCCTTGCCAGCGTCTTTGCTGTCGGGTTAATCGCGCTGTTCTTCCTGCCTGAAACCAAAGGAAAGCCGCTTCCGTCATGACCAAGGCTACCCATGTGCTTAAACCCGGCGAGCCGGTGACGCTGCCGCCCGCCGGGACTATCAGCTTCGAAATCGAGACCGGCCAGCGGCTTCGCCTTGCTCAGCCCGAGGGCGAGCAGGTCGCAGACCTGATCTCTTTCAACCGCGACGATGCGCGAGAATTGCTGTCAATGCATTCGAGCCGCGCGGTGAATCTGAATTGGAAGCTCACGGCGCCGCATGCGCTCTATACCAACCGCACCCGCGAAATGTGGAAGATCGAGGAAGACCTCACGGCCGAGAATTACTGCGGCGGCGGCTATTGCAGCGAGCACCTCAACATCGCGCGCTATGGGGCGCCCGGAACCAGTGCCCCGAACTGTCAGTCCAATCTCGAAGCCGCCATCCGCGGCTACGGCATGGACCGTTGGAATTTCAATATCGACGCCTGTTTCAACGTATTCATGACCGTCGCTTACGACGAGAACGGCGTCTGGGAAATCCGTCCGCCCAAAGGCAAACCGGGCGACTACATCACCATGCTGGCGCTGATGCCGCAGATCGTGGCCATTTCGAATTGTCCGATCCTGTTCAATGCCTGCAATAACTTCCGGCTCAAGCCACTGACGGTCGAAATCCTCGCCTAGTGCCGCCTATTTGAAGTTCCTGCACCACAAGCGGCGAATTCGATCCAGGAACTTCAAATAGAAAAGCGGCACTAGAATCAACAGGTTTGCTAGTGTCCCGGTTCTGACATTCGTAAAAGTGCCCGCCGCGATTTGGTACGAATGTCAGAACCGGGACACTAGCCGCTACCCGGGGGCCGGAGAACGAGCGAATAGATAGATTCCTTCCGCCTCTTTGCTTGAATCTCGTGCAATCTCCTCGATGATGCCTTGCGCGCTCGGCTGTCGACCTGATCGAAGGCTTCGACACTGAATAAAAAAAGCAGAGGAGGAATCATGACCATATCTCGCAGAGGGGTTTTGACGGGCCTCGGTGGCGCTGGCCTGGCGATGCCTTATATCTCGCGCGCGGCGGCTGCCGACTATTCCTGGAAATTCGGTCACAGTTTCTCGGCCACCCATCCCGTGAACACGTTCGCGGTGGAGGCGGCCGCCAGGATCAAGCAGGATACCGGTGGCAAGGTCGATATCGGCGTTTTCCCGAACAGCCAGCTCGGCGGCGACAGCGATCTGCTGTCGCAGGTGCGCTCGGGCGCCGTCGACTTCTTCTCTACTGGCGGGCTGATCTTCGCGACCCTGGTGCCGATCGCTGCCATCAATGGAACGGGCTTTGCTTTCAGGAATGCCGATGCCGTGTGGCCTGCGATGGATGGCGAGCTTGGCGCGCTGATTCGCAAGGGTTTTGACAGCGCGGGGCTCTATGCGTTCGAAAAAATCTGGAACAACGGCTTCCGGCAGATCACCACCAGCAAGAAACCGATCAAGGACCCGTCCGATCTTTCGAATTTCAAGATTCGCGTTCCGGTCAGCCAGGTCTATGTTTCCCTGTTCAAGGCGCTCGGCGCCTCGCCGACCAGCATCAATCTTTCCGATGTCTATACCGCGCTGCAAACCGGTGTTGTCGACGGACAGGAAAACCCGCTGGTGGTTGCCGAGACGTCCAAGTTCTACGAGGTTCAGAAGTTCTGTTCGCGGACCAACCACGTCTGGGACGGCTCCTGGATCGTGATGAGTACCCGCACCTGGCGCGGCGTGCCCGACGATATCAAGGCGAAGGTCGCGGCGGGCTTCAACGAGAGCGGCATCAAGCAGCGCGATGCGGTGACCAGGCTCAACGATGGCCTTGCCGGCTCATTGCAGCAGAAAGGCATCACATTCAACGATACGGACCCCGCGCCGTTCCGCGAGGTCTTGAGGAAGGCCGGCTTCTACGCGGAATGGAAAGCAAAATATGGCGAGGAGGCCTGGAGCCTGCTGGAAAAGGCGGCCGGGCAATTGGGCTAACCATGAAGGGGGTTCCGGCAGCCGCGGCTATGCCGGCGGATTGCCCGCCGCATGTGGATTTTTCTTGCCGAAGCGGGCCTTCACGCGTTCGCGCAATTGCTGGAACGTGACGTAGAGCATCGGCACCAGGAATATCCCGATCGAGCTTGCAGCGAGCATGAGCACGAACTTCGGAAAGTGGGCGCTAGCTGACGCCGTATTTGTCGAACAGGTCCGGCGCGAATTTCAGTCCGAGTCCGGGTCCGGCCGGCACGGCGATTTCGCCGTTGACCGGCATCGGCGGATTGTCGAACAGCCGCCAGGTCCACGGCATATATTCGACGACCAGCCCGTTCGGCACGGCGGCGACCAGGTGCACATGGATTTCCGGCAGCAGGTGACTGGCCACGGGCTTGTTGAAGGCCTCGGCCATGCCGGCCACCTTCATCCATTGCGTCACGCCGCCGACCCGCAGCAAATCGATCATGGTGATGTCGATGGCGTGGTGCGACATCGCCTGCCGGTGCGGCTCGATGCCCCAGAGATATTCGCCGGCGCAGATCGGCGTCGTCAACGCGTCGGCGATCTTCGCGTGGCCTTGATGATCTTCGCAGGTCGTCGGGTCCTCCAGCCATCCGAGTCCCAGTTCTTCGACGCGGTGGCCGATCGAAATCGCTTCGGCAACGCTCCAGCGCTGGTTGATGTCCACCATCAAATTGACATCGGGCCCGACCGCATCGCGGATCAGGCGAATGCGCTCGATCTCCTGCTTTGGCGTGAACCCTTCGATCGCCATCTGCGTCTTGACCTGCCGATAACCCTTCTCGACCAGCGCCGAGGCGGCGCGTTGCAGCTTGTCGTTTGGCGTGGTGCGCGTCAGCGCACCGCTGGCATAGGCCGGCACCTTGTCGCGCAAGCCGCCCAACAGCCGCGCCAGCGGAATGCCGAAGGCCTTGCCGCGGATATCCCACAACGCCGTATCGATCGCCGAAATCGCCAGCATCGCGATGCCGGAGCCGCACGAGGCCGACGCGGCGCGCATCTTGGCTGTCACCTGTTCGATGCGTAGCGGGTCGTCACCGCCGATCAGCTCGCCAAAATCCTCGATCGCGGCGTGAAGCGCGCGTAGCAGTTTGCCGCCGAACCCGGTGACGCCGATGCCCTCGATACCCTGGTCGGTCTGCACTTGTACCGTGAAGAACTCGCGCAGCATCCCGGGCATGTAGGGGGCGCCGACCAGCGGCTCTTCCAGCGGCAGACGGACGAAATTGACCTTGACCTGTTGAATTTTCATCTTGCTCTCCGGCTCACGCGACGCTCAGTTTGTCCAGTATGGCTGGATCGGGATCGGGATCGATGCCGAGGCCCGGCCCTTGCGGCACGGCAAGATGGCCATTTGCCGGTTCGTACCAGTCTCCGAACGGACTTTCGATGAGGTCGCAATACAATCGCTCAACCATGGGCGCAGGCGCGAGCGCCGCAACAAGATGCGCGGTTGCGATCAGACCGGGACCGAAATAGGCGGAATGCGGTGCGACCGCCACGTTCGCTTTGTTGGCGGCGGCGATAATGTCTCGCGCGACGGAAATGCCGCCGATCTTGGCGACGCTCGGCTGGACATAGTCGACCGCCCGGCTGTCGATCAGCCGCGCAAAATCAGCCGGCGTCAGGACATTTTCGCCGATCGCGACCGGAACGCCGGCGGCGCTGATCCGGCGCGCGGCTTCGAAATCTTCCAGCGGCCAGACCGGCTCCTCAATCCATTTCAGATCCAATTCGTGCAATGGCGCGACCGCCGACAATGCTTCCGCCAGCGTCCACGGTGCATTGACGTCCACCATCAACGAACCGCCATTGTGCCGCCGCAGCAACTGCGCCGCAGCGGTAATCTCGACGTGGCCGGTCTCGTGGATCTTGAGTTCGCTGTAACCGCGACCCAGCGCCTGCTCGCAGGTGCGGACGACAATATCGGTGTCGCCGTATTTCAGAAGACTGGCGTAGGCAGGAATCTTCGTGCATGGCTCGCCGCCGAGCAGTCTGTAGATCGGCAGGTTTTTCGATTTTCCGAGGATGTCCCACAGCGCGATATCCAGCCCTGACAGCGCATACATGACCGGGCCGGCCCGCCCGACGCCGTGCACGTGGTAGATCAGCTTTTTCATCAGCGCCGGAATATCGGTCGGGTCCGCACCGATGCAGGCCGGCGCGATCAGTTTCTCCAGCAGCGATTTGACGGCTGGCCAGACCCGATGCGGAAAAGCCTCGCCCCAGCCGACGATTCCGCTGTCGGTCTCGACCTTGACCAGCATCGTCTCGAACGCCTGACGTCCCTCACCGGCGAATTTTGGCGTGGCACCTCCGGCCTTGAGCTGCTGGCGATAAACGACGCCCGAAACTTGCGTGATTTTCATGACAATTCGAAACCCGACGCACGCGCCGCGCAGGATTAGCTCCACTAGTGTCCCGGTTCTGACATTCGTATCATGTTGCGGCGGGTTCGTTTACGAATGTCAGAACCAAAGGGACACTAGCAAATATTGGATTCTAGTGTGGTTTTGGATTTGACATTCGCTTGGAGGACTCGCCGCAATACTGAAGCGAATGTCAAATCCACTCCACTAGTTGTTGTTGAGGCGCCTGACGCTGCCTATCATGGGTCAAGCCGCCAGCATAGCGGCGGCCGGAACGATAAAAGCCGAAGGCCCGAATCGGGAGGTGGAGATGTCAGCGAAAAAAGGGATGCGGCTTTTGAGCCGGCGGCATGCCTTCGCGACAATGGCGGGCGGTGCAAGCCTTGTTGCGGCGCCCTCGATCGTCCGCGCGCAAACCCCGCTCACGGTCAATTTCGTCCAGCAGCGCGGCCTGCTCTATCTTCCCATTGACATGATGGTGACCGGCGGCGTCCTGCAGCGGGAAGCAACCAGGCTCGGGCTTGGCAAGGTCGAGGCCACCGCAAAAACATTGAGCGGCCCGGCCCCCGTCATCGATGCGTTGCTATCGGGGTCGGCCGAGTATGGCACAGCGGCGCTGCCGTCATTGCTGACGCTCTGGGACAAGACCCATGGCACCCCTAACGAGGTCAGGGCCGTCGGAACCATGTCGAACGGAGCCATGGTGCTTTACACCATCAATCCGAACGTCAAGACGATCGCCGATTTCACCGAGAAGGATCGCATCGCGGTGCCGTCGGTGCGGATATCCTTCAATGCGATGATGCTGGAAATGGCGGCGGAGAAATTATGGAACGACCCGCATCGCCTCGACCATCTGACGGTCGGCCTCGGCCACGCGGACGCGGTTGCGGCACTTTCGGCGGGCTATGGCTCGGCGACCGTGACGGCGCATATCGGCGTGCAGCCCTTCACCGACCGCGGCTTGAGGCTGCCGGGGGCGCATGTCGTCGCCGATAGCCGCGAGGTGTTTGGCGGGCCGCTGACGCAAGTCACGTTGCTTGCGACCAGGCAGACAAAGGACAAGAACCCGACCCTGTTCAAGGCGGTCGCCAACGCGCTGGAGGAATCGATCAAGCTATGCAGCGCGGACAAGCTTGCTGCCGCGGTGCTCTGGAAAAAGGCCCAGAACGCCTCCGAGAGCGTCGACGAGTTGCTGGCTTTGCTCAGCGATCCCGGCTTCGAGTTCACCTCGCAGCCACATCGCATCGCCTACTTTGCCGCGTTTCTCAAACGCGTCGGCGCCATGAAGTCGGAGGTCGGCGACTGGAAGGAACTGTTCTGGGAAACCGCCTATGATCAGCAGGGCGATTGATCGTGACCGAGCGCCCTGCGAGTGGCCGTGCGGTGCGTAGCCGACAAATATATTATTGACATATCACCGATCCGAATGTGACATTCCCGCAGGTCAGGAGCCGAAACGGGCCCGATTCACCAGGGGGAACAGGAAACATGAGCGCACTAGATGCATTAGGCGATGCCAATGCGCTGGCTTCCGCGCAAGCTCGGCGCAGCGGACAGGCGGCGCAGGTCGCCGCCATCGCAGCCCGTCTCGAACGTTTGCCGCTGACGTCCTACCAGAAAGGCATATTCGCGATCATCGCGACCGCATGGTTCTTCGACAGCATGGATCTGGGCGCGCTGACCTTCGTGCTCGGCTCGATCCGGCAGACTTTCCAGCTTTCGACCGCGGAAGCGGGTCTGCTCTCCAGCATGAGCTTCATCGGCATGTTCGTAGGCGCCGCGTCGGCCGGCCTGCTCGCCGACAAGATCGGCCGCGCCAGGGTTTTCCAGGCCAGCATGATCTTCTGGGGCCTCGGCAGTTTGTTCTGCGGCCTGTCGACGACGGTCACCATGCTCGGCGCCTCGCGCTTGTTGCTCGGCTTTGGCATGGGGATGGAATTCCCGGTCGCGCAATCGATGGTGTCGGAAATCATTCCGGCCGAACGGCGCGGCCGCTACATCGCTTATCTCGAAGGTTTCTGGCCGCTCGGCTTCATCACCTCGGGCCTGTTGATCTATGCCGTACTGTCGGTGGCGGACTGGCACTGGGTGTTCATCCTGCAGGCCATTCCGGCCCTGTTCGTGCTGGTCATTCGCCGTTACGTTCCGGAATCGCCGCGCTGGCTTGCCGCCTGCGGCCAATCGGAGCGTGCCGAGGCCGTGATGCAGGAGATCGAAGGCAAAGTCTCCTCCCGTCTTGCCGGTCAGTCGTTGCCTGCCGTCAAACCGCAGCCGATTGGAAGCGCCGCCTATGTCGGTATCTCCACGCTGTTTTCGGGCATCTACGCCAAACGCACCGCCATGCTGTGGACGCTGTGGTTCTTCGCGCTGCTCGGATTCTACGGCCTGACGACCTGGCTCGGTGCGCTGCTGCAGGCTAAGGGTTTTCCGGTCACGAAGTCGGTGTTTTACACCATCATGATTTCGCTGGCGGGTATCCCGGGATTCCTGTTCTCGGCCTGGCTCGTGGAAGCGTGGGGACGCAAGGGCACGCTTGCGATGAATCTGATCGGCGGCGCGGTGGCCTGCTACTTCTATGGCGGCGCGTCCGGCCAGACCGAACTCATCGTCGCCGGGCTTTGCATGCAGTTCTTCCTGTTCGGCATGTGGTCGGCGCTTTACGCCTATACGCCGGAACTCTATCCCACCGCGGTGCGGGCGACCGGGACCGGCTTTGCTTCCGCGATCGGGCGCGTCGGCTCGCTGATCGGCCCGACCGTGATCGGTGTGATCCTGCCGACCACAGGACAGGGCGGTGTATTTGCGCTCGGCGCCGGCGCCTTTGTGATCGCAGCACTTTCGGTCTTGATCCTTGGCGAAGAGACCAAGGGGCGGACTCTCGAGCACATCTCGCACTGAATGGCTTTCGCGGCGGAGAAATCTCCGCCGCAACTCCGTTGGTTGGCAAATTGCAGTGAATTGCCGCCGCTGAGCGTTGCGGCCGTGCCGTATCGATGACATATCGGCCCGCGGCAATGGTTGAACCGGCGAACTAGCGAACTGGAAACGAATGGATGGCCGATAGCAGGAAGTCAGCCGCGGTGAGAACATCGGCAAAGGCCGGCCTCGCAGGCCTCGCGCCGCCACGCAAGGCGCGTCAGCTCTCCACCTTGCGCCAGGGCGATGTCACGCTCACCGACAAGGCCTATGCGCAAATCGAAGAGCAGATCGTCACGCTGCAATTGCCGCCGGGTACCGTTCTGTCCGAACTCGTTCTCGCTGACCGCCTCGGCATCGGCCGCACGCCGATCCGCGAGGCGCTGCATCGCCTCTCGCGCGACGGTCTGGTCAACATCCTGCCACGGCGTGGCGTCTTGGTCTCTGAGATCGATCTCCGCTCGCAACTGCGCCTGCTCGAGGTCCGGCGCGAACTGGAGCGGCTGATGGCGCGGGCCGCGGCGGAGCGCGCCACCGAAGAGGAGCGGGCGCAATTCGCCGAGATTGCAAAGGGCATGCAGCGGGCGTCCGGCAACGAGGACGATATCTCCTTCATGCGGCTCGATCAGCAGATGAACAGCCTGATCTCGCTTGCCGCGCGCAACGAATTCGCCAGCCGCTCGATGGGGTTGATGCACGGCCTGTCGCGCCGCTTCTGGTATCAGCATTACAAGCAGGCCGCCGACCTGCCGCTATGCGCGCGGCTGCATGCCGCCGTGGCCGGCGCAATCGCCGACCGCGATCCGGACCGCGCCGCCGCGGCCTCGGACCGGCTGATCGAATATATCGAGAGTTTTGCGCGCTCGACGCTGTGAAGACTTGAACATGGCGGCCTAGTGTCCCGGTTCTGACATTCGTATCCCATCGCAGCGGACACTTTTACGAATGTCAGAACCAAAGGGATACTAGCAACTATATGATCCTAGTGTAGCTTTGACTCTGACGTTCCTTCCGAGAGCTCGCGGCAACACTGAAAGGAACGTGACGTGCCCGGCAGCGCAATTGCGCGCCAGAGCGCGGCGGGTGGGGGAAGCCTTTATCATTCGACCAGCGCGTGCGGAAGCACCCCCACCCCAACCCTCCCCCGCAAGCGGGAGAGGGAGCACACCTGCGTTTGTCGCTACAAACTCAATCTGATCTCATCACACTTTAGAACTCGATCACGGTTCGGATCGACCGTCCGGCGCGAAGATCGGCAAAGCCGCGATTGATTTCTTCCAGCGGCATACGCGCGGTGATGAGTTCGTCTAGCTTCAGCCTGATGAACCTCAGTGCCGACTTCCTCGACGACGCCGGCGGCCTCATGGCCAGGGATCATCGGCAGCGGATAGCGCAGCGAGCCGTCGATCACTTCGAGATCGGTGTGGCAGAGACCCGCCGCCCCGATGCGCACGACGACGTCGGTTGAAGCCGGCGGGCCGGCAGAAACCTGTTCGATCGAAAGCGGCTTGCCACTCTGGTGCAAAACGGCGGCGCGGTATTTCAGCCCCATCGGCAGACCTATGCGGCGCGGCCGCCGCGAAGCGCCGCAATCGCGGCGTCGACATCGGCGCCGGTCAATTCCCACTCATTGTCGAAATTGGCGACGATCTGCTTCATGAAAGCCGGGGTGAGGCTCTTGGCCGCTGCCGCGTCGCCGAGATGGTCGAACAGAATCGCAAAGGCGAGTTGCGACGGTTCAGGCCCCTCATAGCTCCATTCGAATCCGTAATCCGTCAGCTTGAGCTGATCGTAGTGAGGCGATAGCGGCGCGCTGTCGACACGCACGGAGATGCCGTCGATGGTGCGATCCCCGATATAGGTCTTCATCGCTTGCTCCTTGACGCTATTTCAGCGAGGTCGGGCTCTTCCTGGCGACTTCGGGAAACACCCACATCGACACCGTGGCGAAGATGCCGAGGAAGGCCACGGCGTAGCTGGGCCCGGTCTGTCCGAGGTGAACCATGAAGACGTAGCCGCCGGCCGCGGTCAACAGGCAGGCCAATGAGAGCAGGATCTTGATGTGAGGCGGCATCGTTCTATTCCTTTCCTGTCTTACACGTGCAGCGGCGCCATCGGGCCTACGACGAGACAAACCAGAAGACCGAGCGCAGCGACGATCGCAATTCCCCCGATCACCATTCCCCCGCTGCCATCGCGCAAGCGGTCCGGCATGGCCTGAAACAAAGCGGGCGTGAACAGGAACACAATGCCGGCCGTAACCACGATCGTGGTCCAGCGCAGCTCGGTCCAGGCGAATGCCAGCGTGCCGGCCAGGAGGGCGAGCAACAGCACGGTATTGCAGAGCACGAGCAGCATGCGATTGCGCGCCGCGCTGCGGCGAAGCGGATACATGCCGGCGAGCTGGAAGAAAGCCATGCAGCAGATGCCCCACAGCAGCACAAACCAGAACAGCGCGATCACGTTGGGTTCGAGCGAGTTCACAGATAAATCCTAGAGCTCGTTATTCCGCCGGCTGCGCGACCGGCTTGATCCGCGGCGTGCGTGAAGTCTTGCGCATGTCCGTCTTGACGTAGCGCGTGCTGTAGCCGTTGAAGACGTGCCCTAGCACGCCGCGATTGAGGTCGGAGGTGCCCATCAGGCAGTCCATGATCGGGAACGTCAGGTTCATGTTGCGCTCCATCATGATCGATTGATTGTGGTGGGCGGCGTGATGCCGGCGGATGGTGTTGACGAATGGCATCGTGCGCACAAACCAGTTCTCATCGACATGACAGCAGAAGTGCATGAACTCGTAGATCAGGTACATCGACGTCGTGGTCGCGATCAGAAGCCAGGCGACATTGGGCGAGATCAACCAGCCGCAGATGACGGCGGGTGGGATCGACATCAAGGTGAACACCACCAGCGCGTACGGCGGGAAGAACGTCACGCGCCAATCGTGGTGATCGGCAAAACGCATCTCCTCCTCGGTGAAGAACTGATGATGCATCAGCGTATGGCGGCTGTAGACCGCGCGCAGCATCGGAACATTGGAGGGGCGGTGCATGACATATCGATGCACGGCCCATTCGAAGAAATTGGTGAACATGAACACGATCGGCACGGTGAGGCATTCCCACCAGCGCACGTCGTGAAGGTTGGCGCCGTAGACGTACAGCGCCGTGAAGCCGATGGTGTAGATGATGACGATGTGAAGCCAGCCATTGTACCAGCCCGCGACGCGCTCACGATAGTTCTCGCGGTATTTGCGCTGCCGCTCCGTCATCGGCGTTGCTGCCAGCTCCATGGCGATCCTCCCAGATCAAAACTAACATATCAGTAGCACATCAGTTCCCGAAGGCAAGCCGTTTCGAGACTTTGAGCGCCGCCCAATCTCTCGTCATTCCGCCGCCCAAATTCCAGCAGCCGTCAGAGATCGTATCGAAAAAAGGGTAATCGCGGCAGCCACATAAACCGGATTGCATGTAGCATACGATATGTCGTTGCTGCGCCTGCCGGCTTGGAGCAGACTTGATCCCGGCCATGGGCAGCGGAGAACGACCGTCAATGGCGACGGTCACGCGGGGGACGCGACGATCTGCCGGCATTGGGGGAAACCATGAGTGATCAGGTCATCGCTGCGGCAGGCGCAGACGCTGTCAAACCGACCGGCGTGCGCTGGAAGATCTTCCTTCTGATGCTGTTTCTGGTCTCGGTCAATTACATCGACCGTGCCTCGCTCTCGGTCGCGATGCCGCTGATCTCGAAGGAGTTCGACATCGATCCGGCCTGGCAGGGCCTGATCCTGAGTTCGTTCTTCTGGACCTACGCCTTCATGCAGGTGCCGGGCGGCATGCTCGCCGACCGTTACAAGCCGCGCATCGTGATTGCGCTTGCCACCGTGTTCTGGGGCGCCTTCCAGGCGATCGCGGCACTTGCCACCAACTGGTTCGTCTTGCTGTTGAGCCGGCTTGGGCTGGGCGCGTCGGAAGCGCCGATTTATCCCGCCGGCGGCAAGCTCAACGGCATCTGGATGACGCAAACCGAACGCGGACGCGGCGCAACGCTGCTCGACGGCGGCGCGCCGCTGGGCGCAGCACTCGGCTCGCTCGTGATCGCCTGGCTGATCGCCGCCTTCGATTCCTGGCGCGCGGCCTTTGTCATCGCCGGTGTCGGCACCATGCTGTGCGGTCTGTGGGCCTGGTACTACATCCGCAATTCGCCGCGGCAGCATCCGTCGGTCAATGAAGCCGAAGCGCGCTATATCGAACAGGCCCATGCGCTGGAAGACGCGGCGACGCCGGCTTCGCCGGGCGGAAGCTGGGTCGGCTATTTCCGGTACCGCTCGGTGTGGTGCATGTGCCTCGGCTGGATGTTCTTCAACGTGACGTTCTATGGTCTCTTGACCTGGATGCCGACCTACCTGTTCAAGGTGCACAACCTCGACATCAAGGCGCTCGGCGGCGCGTCCTTCATCATCTTCTTTGCCGGCTTCATCGGTGAATTGATCGGCGGCTGGATCGGCGATCGCTGGCGCAGCCAGGGTGGTTCGCCAAACCTCGTGTACCGCACGCTGTTCGGCATCGCCGCCATCATGGTCACGATATCGCTCTTCCTCGTGGCCTATACGTCGGACGCGATTACGGTTGTCGTGCTGCTGTCCACGACGCTGTTTTTCCTGCGCTGGTGCGGGATGTATTGGGTCATTCCTGCTGCGCTCGCCGGCCGCGAACGCTCGGGTTTTCTCGGCGGCTGCATGAATCTCGGCGGCAACATTGCGGGAATCACGACGCCGATCATCGTCGGTTTCATCGTGCAGGCGACCGGGTCCTACTTCCTGGCGCTGATGTATTTTGCGGCTGCCGGCGTTGCGCTTCTGATCTGCTCGACCCTGATCGACTACAGCCGCCGGCTCCCGGTCTAAACGGAACGGATCGACGATGACGACTGCGCCTGAGGATGCGACATGACACGACTCGGGATGTTGACGCCTTCGTCGAACACTGCGCTTGAGCCGATCACCTGTGCGATGCTCGCGGGCATCGCGGATGTCTCGGTGCATTTCTCGCGCTTCAAGGTGACCGAAATCGCATTGTCGGAATCCGCGCTGCGGCAGTTCGACGACAGCGAGATTTTGCGCGCCGCTGAACTGCTCGCCCATGCCAAGGTCGATGTCATGGCCTGGAACGGCACTTCCGCAAGCTGGCTCGGCTTTGACCGCGACGAGCGGCTGTGCGAGCGCATCGCGGCCGCGACCGGCATTCGGGCCTGCACCACGGTGCTGGCCTATCGCGACCTGTTGCGGCGTCTTGGAAATGCGCGCATCGGGTTGGTCACGCCCTATACCGCCGACGTGCAGCAGAAGATCATGTCGAACTGGCGTTCGCAGGGCCTGAATTGCGTCACCGAGCGGCATCTGTCGCTCTCGGACAATTTTTCCTTTGCCGAAGTGCCGGAGGCCGAGGTCGTGCGCCTGTGCGAGGAGGTCGTGGGCGAAGGCTGCGATGCAGTTGCGATCCTGTGCACCAACATGCGCGGCGCCGGCGCCGCCGAGCACCTCGAGCGGAAGCTCGGCGTCGGCATCTTCGACTCCATTGCGGTAACGCTATGGGCATGTTTGGTTGCTGCCGGCGTCGATCCATCGATCATCCGGGGGTGGGGCGGCTTGTTTGCAAATCCGCGTCTCGTGCCTTCGTCTTTAGTGAATTAACGAGGCTCGCCGTGGCCAAGACCGTGACCAGAATGCCGCGCGTGGAGCGGGCGCGTTTCTTTGCGTTGTCGGCCCGCGGCCGATGGCACGAATCGGTGCAGGAGCATCGCCAGATTCTGGCGGCGCTGAAGCTGCGCGACGCCGAGCGCGCGGGGCGATTGCTCGGTCAGCATGTCCGCCGCACCGGCGAAGTCGTCGCTGATACGCTGATGAAAGAGAAGGTTGTGCCGTGAAAATTCTGCTGCTCAATCCCAACACGACGGCTGAAGTGACGGGCCTGCTTTATGCCGCGGGTAGCCGCGCGGCGTCACCCGGAACGGAACTCGTAGCTGTGACCGCCAAGCGCGGCGTGCCCTACATCGCCACGCGCGCCGAAGCGCAGATCGGCGGTGCGATCGCGTTGGAAATGCTCGCCGAGGCAGGCGATGGCTTTGATGCGGCGATCATCGCCGCCTTCGGCGATCCCGGCCTGTTCGGCGCGCGTGAGCTGTTTTCGTTTCCCGTTGTCGGTCTTGCTGAGGCTGCGATGCTGACGGCTTGCATGGTAGGACAGCGATTTTCCATCGTCACGTTTTCGCCCACGCTCGCGCCCTGGTATGACGAGTGTGTCGTGATGCATGGGTTGGAGACGCGCTGTGCCGGTATCCGCGCACTCGATGAATCCTTTCAGTCTATCGCGGGCGTCCAAGCCGAAAAAGAAGACGCGTTGGTGCGGCTTGCAAACCTCGCGGTCGAACGGGACCACGCGGACGTGGTCATTCTTTCCGGCGCGCCTCTGGCCGGACTTGCCGAGAAGGTCAAGAATCGCATTTCGGTGCCGGTGATAGACCCCATCGCGGCAGCGGTACGGCAGGCTGAGACGCTCGCCGTTCTCAAGCCGCGCAAGGCGGTGGCGGGGACGTTTCGCCGCCCGCGTCCGAAGCCGACCACAGGCCTCGCCGGGCCGCTCGCGGCCGTCATCGAGCATCGCGAAGGCAAACAAGAAGGAACGAACTGATGCCGCTCGACACCATCATCCGCGGCGGCACGGTCGTGACCGCGTCCGACACCTTTGCCTGTGACGTCGGCATCCGCGACGGCAAGATCGTTGTCCTGGGAAACGATCTCGGGAACGCCGCGAAGGTGATCGATGCGACCGACCGGCTGGTGCTGCCCGGCGGTATCGATAGCCATGTCCATTTCGCGCAACCCTCCGGCGACGGCATCGTCATGGCCGACGGCTTTGCCAGCGGCACGCGCTCGGCGGCGTTCGGCGGCAACACCACGGTGCTGCCGTTTTGCCTTCAGGAAAAGGGCTGGACGCTGCGCGAGGCGCTGCGCCGCTACCACGCGTTGGCCGATGGCGAGTGCCATGTCGATGTCAGCTTCCACCTCATCGTCACCGATCCGACCGAGCATGTATTGGGCCAGGAGCTGCCGGCGCTGGTAGAGGATGGCTACACCTCGCTCAAGGTGTTCATGACCTATGAGGGGCTGGCGCTGTCGGACCGCGAACTATTGGAAACCATGTCGGTCGCGCGCGAGACCGGCGCGATGCTGATGGTGCATGCGGAGAATTTCGACGCGATCAAATTTATTACCGACCGGCTCGAACGCTCCGGCAACACCGCGCCCCGCTTTCATGCGACCTCGCGGCCGATTCCGGTCGAGCGCGAGGCCACCCACCGCGCGATCTCGTTGTCCGAACTGGTCGACGTGCCGATCATGATCGTGCACGTGTCGAACGGGCAAGCGATGGAGGAAATCCGGCGCGCGCAGCAGCGCGGGCTGAAGGTATTCGGCGAGACCTGTCCGCAATATCTGGTGCTGACCGAGAAGGATCTCGATCAGCTCAACATGGAAGGCGCCAAATATGTCTGCTCGCCGCCGCCCCGTGACCTGGCGAGTCAAAAGGCGTGCTGGGAAGGCCTGCAGCAGAAGGTTTTTTCGGTCTTCTCCTCCGACCATTGCCCGTTCCGCTACGACGATCCGCAAGGCAAGCTTCTACCGAAGGGGCGCACCAGTTTCCGCTGGGTGCCGAACGGCATTCCGGGCGTCGCCACGCGCCTGCCGATCCTGTTCTCGGAAGGCGTTGCGAAAGGGCGCATCGACCTCAACAGCTTCGTCGCGTTCAGCGCGACCAATCATGCGAAAATCTACGGCCTCTATCCGCGCAAGGGGACGATTGCGGTCGGATCGGACGCCGACATCGCGCTGTGGGATCCAAAGCGCAAGGTCACCATCCGTCATGATCTGATCCATGACGGTGCGGATTATACGCCTTATGAAGGGCTTGAAGTCACGGGATGGCCGGTGCTGACCATGGTGCGCGGGCAAGTCGTGGTCGACGACGGCGTGTTGGTTGGTTCAAAGGGCTTTGGTACCTATCTTGCGCGCAACAAGCCGCCGGCCGACTTAATGGTCCGATAACAAGAACAAGGAGACCGATATGCCTCACGCAACGACGAACGATGGTGTCCGGCTTTATTTCGAGGAAACCGGCACGGGCCATCCCGTGATTTTCGTTCATGAATTCGCCGGTGATTTGCGCAGCTGGGAGCCGCAGATGCGGTATTTCGGAAAACGCTATCGCAGCATTGCCTTCAACGCCCGCGGATTCCCGCCGTCGGACGTGCCGGAGAATATCTCTTCGTATTCGCAAGGACGCGCGGCCGACGACATCCTCGCGGTGCTCGATCATATTGGGGCGCCGAAAGCGCACATCGTCGGGCTCTCGATGGGCGGCTTCGCGACGCTGCATTTCGGTTTCCGCCACCCGCAGCGCGCGCTGTCGCTCTGCATCGGCGGTTGCGGCTATGGCGCCGAGCCGGACAAGCGCGAGACGTTTCGCAACGAGGCCGACATGATCGCCGACGCCTTGCGCAAAGGCGGCATGACGGCGTTCGCCGAACGCTACGCCTATGGGCCGACCCGCGTGCAATTCGAAAACAAGGACCCGCGCGGCCACGCCGAGTTCAAGGCGATGCTGGCCGAACACTCCGCAGTGGGGTCGGCCAATACCCAGCAAGGCGTGCAGAAGGAGCGGCCATCGCTCTATACGCTGGTCGATGAAATGAAGCGCATTCACGTGCCGACACTGGTCGTCACCGGCGATGAGGATTGGCCGTGCCTGCTGCCCGGCATCCTCATGAAGCAGAACATTCCCTCGGCCGCGCTTTCGGTGATCCCGAATTCAGGGCATGCGATCAACATCGAAGAGCCGGAGGAATACAACCGCGTCGTCGGCGACTTCCTCTCCCAGGTCGAAAGCGGCCGCTGGCCGCAGCGCGATCCCCGCGCGGTCTCTGCCTCCATCACCGGCATGAAGAATTGATCGCGGGAGGGCGCCGCGCGGCCTTTCGCGTCTGGCATGGCTGTCGTTGACGATGGTCGGCTGTATCCGTTTGACCTCCGCTCATCCGTATGACGGCCGTGTAAGACAACGGGATTCGAGCGCTTTTTTCGGCGTTTTGCGTTGCGGGATGGTCGTTCGCCCGCGACCGGCGCGGCGCCTCAAGCCCGGCCGCGGATGTCAAGGAACCTCCTGACCGTCCACTAAAATTTATATTAGTTGCCGCAGTGCGGCAGGCTCCGCATCATTTCAGCGGGGCGTGGTGGATGTGCGCGGCGATCCCGGCTGGCGAAGCCGGTCCGATCTATATCCGCATCCGCGTTTTTCGGTCTCGTGTTGGTTGCCTGGAAGGATACGAAGCAGTTGCCATGATGGTATCCGTCCGGACCTTGTGGGGAACAGCGAACTCCTCGCCGAGATTATTGAATCCTGATAGCGTGTTGTCTGGCTGCCGTCTGGCGGGATCGGCTGCGATCTCGGGCCGGATGTAGGAGGGTTGCGCCGTGTGGATCGTTCTGACCGCGCTGAGGCGCCCCTATACGTTCGTGGTCCTCGCGGTGCTGATCGCGCTGTTCGGCGTCCGCGCCGCGCTGACGACCCCGACCGACATCTTCCCGAATATCAACATCCCGGTGATCGCGGTCGTCTGGAGCTACAACGGGCTATCACCGAACGACATGTCGGGCCGCGTGATCTATTATTACGAGCGCTATATGACTGCTCAGGTCAGCGACATCGAACATATCGAGTCGCAATCGCTCGCCGGTTATGGCGTGGTCAAGATTTTCTTCCAGAAGGACGTCAATATCGCAGCCGCCATGGCGCAGGTGACGGCGGCTTCGCAGACCGTGTTGAAATTGTTGCCACCCGGCATCACTCCGCCTTACGTGTTGAGCTATAACGCTTCCAGCGTCCCGATCCTGCAACTGGCGTTGTCGAGTACGGCGCTGCCCGAGATGCGGTTGTTCGATCTCGGGCAGAACTTCATCCGGCCGCAGTTGTCGACCGTACGGGGCGCGGCGGTGCCGTCCCCCTACGGCGGACAGGTTCTGCAGGTGCAGATCGATCTCGATCAGCAGGCGATGCAAGCCCATGGCGTCTCGGCGGAGGATGTCGTCAACGCGGTGTCGGTGCAGAACCTGATTCTCCCCTCCGGCGATCAGAAGATCGGCAAGTTCGACTGGAACGTGTCGCTCAATGCCAGCCCCGTCAACCTTGAAAAGATCAACGACCTGCCGGTGAAAAAATCCAACGGCACGATCATCTTCGTGCGCGATGTCGCCTACGTTCACCAGGGCTCGCCACCGCAGACCAACATGGTGCGGGTGAACGGTGCGCGGGCGGTGCTGATGACGATCCTCAAGGCCGGAGCAGCATCGACGCTGGACGTCATCGACGGCGTCAAGTCGGTTTTGCCGCGGGCGCAGGAAAGTCTGCCGTCCAGCCTCAATCTCCACGCCGTCGGCGATCAGTCGGTGTTCGTCAAGGCCGCGGTGTTCGGCGTTATTCGCGAGGCGGTGCTCGCCGCGGCGCTCGTCGGCGTAATGATCCTTCTGTTTCTCGGCAGCTGGCGCTCGACCGTCATCATCCTCACGGAAATTCCGCTTGCCGTGCTGTTCTCGCTCACCGCGCTGGCCCTGCTCGGCGAAACCATCAACGTCATGACGCTGGGCGGTTTGGCGCTCGCCGTCGGCATTCTGGTCGACGACGGCACGGTGACGATCGAAAACATCAACTACCACCTCGAGCAGGGCAAGGAGGTCGAGCCCGCGATTCTCGACGGGGCGCAGCAGATCGTGGTGCCGGCCTTCGTCACGCTGCTCTGCCTATGCATCGTGTTCGTACCGATGTTCCAGCTTGGCGGCGTCGCCGGTTATCTATTCCGGCCGCTGGCCGAAGCGGTGGTTTTTGCGCTGATCGGCTCGTTCATCCTGTCGCGCACGCTGGTGCCGACGATGGCCAACTACCTGATGCGCGCCCACCACCATAGCATCGAGACCGACATCGGCCACGACCGGCTGCCGATCCGTTCGCGCAATCCGGTGTTGCGATTCCAGCAAGGCTTCGAGCAACGCTTCGAGCGTTTTCGCGGGCAGTACCGTGCGTTGCTGGTCAGGGCCCTCGAAGCGCCAAAGACCTTCATCGTTGGATTTCTCGCCTGTGTCGTGCTGTCGTTCGTCCTGGTGCCGTTTCTGGGTTCGAACTTCTTTCCTGCGGTCGATT
Organism: uncultured Alphaproteobacteria bacterium; assembly: GCA_963832045.1. Classification (GTDB taxonomy): domain Bacteria; phylum Pseudomonadota; class Alphaproteobacteria; order Rhizobiales; family Xanthobacteraceae; genus Bradyrhizobium. Next base: position 115,245 of record CAWHSM010000026.1, on the reverse strand, counting down.
CCGGCCAGATACTGATGCATGTGCGTGGCCAGGCCGGCACGCGGATCGAGGAAATGGCCCGTCTGTTCGAACAGGTCGAGCAGACGGTGCGCGCGACCATTCCGCCCGACCAGCTCGACAACATCGTCGACAATATCGGCCTGCCGTTCTCTGGCATCAACATGGCCTATCAGAACACCGGCACCATCGGCCCCGAAGATGGCGATGCGCTGATCTCTCTGAAGGAAGACCACGGTCCCACGGCGGAATACGTCAAGACGCTGCGCACGATATTGCCGCAGAAATTCCCGGGCACCGTCTTTTCCTTCCTGCCTGCCGACATCGTGTCGCAAATTCTCAATTTCGGATTGCCGGCGCCGATCGACGTGCAGGTCGTCGGCAGCAACCTGAAAGGCAACTATGACTACGCCAACGTGGTGCTGAAGAAAATTCGCCAGGTGCCCGGCATTGCCGACCTTCGCATCCAGCAGATCTTCAATTACCCGCAGATCAACATCGACGTCGACCGGACCATGGCCGCCGATGTCGGCCTGACCCAGCGCGATGTGGCCAACAGCCTCCTGGTCACGCTTTCCGGCAGCGGCCAGGTCAAGCCGAATTTCTGGCTCAACCCGGAAAACGGCGTGTCCTATCCGATCGTGGCTCAGATGCCGCAATACCGGGTCAACAGTATTTCCGATCTGTCGAATATTCCGATCACCACGCAGGAAAATGGTGTGGGCGCGCAGCGCTATCTCGGCGGGCTGGCGAAGATCACCCAGGGGCCGAGCCCGGGCGTGGTGTCGCACTATAACGTGCAGCCGGTGATCGACATCTTCGGCGATACGCAGGGGCGCGACCTCGGCGCGGTTGCCGGCGACATTTCGAAAATCCTGGCCGAGACCAAGAAAGACCTGCCGCGCGGCTCATATGTCGCCGTGCGCGGTCAGGTCCAGACCATGAATAACGCCTACAGCCAGCTTTATTTCGGTTTGGCCGGCGCGATCGTGCTGATCTATCTCATCATCGTCGTCAACTTCCAGTCCTGGCTCGATCCGTTCATCATCATCACGGCGTTGCCCGGAGCGCTGGCCGGCATCGTCTGGATGCTGTTCACCACCGGCACCACGCTATCGGTGCCGGCCTTGACCGGCGCCATCATGTGCATGGGCATTGCGACTGCCAACAGCATTCTCTTGGTGAGCTTCGCCCGCGAGGGTCTGGAAAATGGCCTGAACGCCACGACCGCGGCGCTGGAGTCCGGCTTCACCCGCTTTCGTCCGGTGCTGATGACGGCGCTGGCGATGATCATCGGCATGGTTCCGATGGCGCTGGCGATGGGCGAGGGCGGCGAACAGAACGCGCCGCTCGGCCGTGCCGTGATCGGCGGATTGGCAATCGCAACCATCGCCACACTGTTCTTCGTTCCGACCGTCTTCAGCGTTCTTCACCGCAGCAAGAGCGGCGAAACTCCGGCGACAGCCGAAGTGCCGTCGGGCGGCCCAAGCCGGTGATCCAGGAGAAATGCCTTGCTTGATTCTCATCCGCACCATGCCGAGGCTAAACCGGAGACCGCCGCTTCCGGAATAAATCCGGCGCCGCGTCCGAGCAGGTCGCGGCTGATTGCCGTCATCGCCGTGCTCGTTGCCGTCGGCATCGCCATCGCGGGCATCCTGTTGCGCCGCCAGCAGGAGAGCGAGGTCGCGAAATGGACGGCGGAGCTTGCGGTGCCTATCGTCGCCACGGTGATGCCGAAGCAGGGCGTGACCGGCCAGCAGGTTTCACTGCCCGGCGATATCGAGGCCTGGTTCGAAGCGCCGATCTATGCGCGGGTGAGCGGCTATCTCAAGGCGTGGTATTTCGACTTCGGCGCGCATGTCGAGAAAGGCCAGTTGCTGGCGGATATCGATGCGCCCGATCTCGATGCCCAGTTGGCTGCGGCGAAGGCGAGGCTGGCGTCGGCCGAAGCGCAGGTCAATGTGAGAGATGCCGAGCGCAACTTTGCCGAAACGACCTTTGCGCGCTGGCGCGATTCGCCGAAAGGCGTCGTCTCCCAACAGGAGACCGAGGCGAAGAAAGCGGAATTCGGCAGCGCCGATGCGCGCTACAAGGCGTCTCTTGCCGAGGCCAATGTCAACAAGAGCCAGGTCGATCAGCTCACCGCGCTGGAGGCGTTCAAACGCATCGTTGCGCCGTTCGACGGCATTGTGACGTCACGCACCACCGACGTCGGTGCCCTGATCAACGCCGGCAGCGGCGCCAGCGCCGGGCCTCAGCTCTTTCGCGTTGCCGATGTGCATGAGATGCGGGTGTTCGTTCAGGTTCCGCAGGAACAGTCGTCCAACATGCGCGCCGGCCTGACCGCCGAGGTCACGTTGCCGCAATATCCGGACAAGACGTTCGAGGCGGTGGTGTCGACGACGTCAGAGGCCATCAACAAGACGGCGCGGACCTTGCTGGTCGAACTTCATGCCGCCAACGCCGGCAATCTGTTGCAGCCTGGCACGTTCGCCCAGGTGCGTTTTAACCTCGCCGACAACCCCGGCACGCTGCGAATCCCGACCAGTGCGCTGATCTTCCGCGAGAATGGCCCGCAACTGGCGATCCTCGGTCCCGGCGACAAGGTCGAGTTGCGGCAGATCAAACTCGGCCGCAATCTGGGGACCGAGTTCGAGGTGCTGGCGGGGCTCGCCGCGTCGGACACGATCGTCAACAGCCCGCCGGATTCATTGTCGCAAGGCGAACAGGTACGGGTCGCAAAGGATGCCGCGCCTCCTCCGGCTCACGAGGCCGAAGTGAGATGAGCGGCGTCCGTTGCTTTTTGACAACAAAGCTCCACCAAAATTTGCCAGAGCTCTCAAAGTTTGCCGGGCGGGTTGACGCCGGTGCAGCGGACGACGTCCTATCGGACGTATTTGCTGTCTCGCGCCTGTCGAGAAGCATAGCGTCTGGAATGGGTGCATGAGAGTCCAACCATGAGAGTTCAACGTCTCGCGTGTTTGGTCGTATGTGCCGGATCCTTGGCAGGATGTGCGCTGGGCCCGGAATACTTCACGCCTGATGCCGCGCTTCCCGTCAACTTCACAGCTCCGCCGGCGGGCAATGGATCACAATCCGGCGGCGCGAGCCCCGATCTCTGGCAATGGTGGCGCACGCTGCACGATCATCAGCTCAATGAGCTGATCGAGCTTGCGATCCAGAACAATTTCGATCTCAAGATCGCGCTCGATCGCTTGCAGCAGGCGCGGCTGCAACTGGTCGTGCTTGGCGCGCGACAGCTACCGCAGCTCAACGGCGGCGTCGGCGCCGGTATCGGCACGGGAACCGACGAAACCAAGGGCAGGGTCGCGCAGGCCTTGCGCGACGGCGACAACAACACGGGCCTGAAGAAGATCACCGGCGTCGGCGGTCTCGATGCTGAGTGGGAAATCGACATCTTCGGCAAGATCGCGAGCCGCATCGAGGCGCAGGTCTATACCGCCGAGGCGCTGAAGGAAGCGCGCGACTGGGTCTATGTGGTGATGGCGGCCGACGTCACCCGACTCTATTTCGATCTCCGCGCGCGTCAGGATCGTCTGCAAATTCTCTACCGCAACATCGAGGCGTCGCGGAAGGTGCTGGACCTCGCGCAGACCCGCCTCGATCGCGGGCTGACCAACGAGCTGGACGTGCTGCTCGCCAAGCGTCAAGTCGAGACGTTGCAGGCGGACGTCGAACCGCTCAAGGCGCAGATCGCCGCCAACGCTTACGCGATTGCCGTTCTGGTCGGCGAATATCCGGAGGCTCTTTCCCGCCGCCTGCAACGGCCGAGCACGGTGCCGCGCCTGCCGGCACGGGCGCCGGCCGGAACCCCGGTCGACTTGCTGCGCCGTCGTCCCGATATCCGCGAGGCCGAGCGCCTTCTCGCCGCCGCAGTGGCCGATATCGGCGCCCGGACGGCTGACCTGTTCCCGAGCGTGGCGATCACCGCTGGCGCGGGCGCCCAGACCGGTCCAAAATCCGGCTCAGGTATTCCCATCACCTGGATAGGCTCGGTGGGCCCAACTCTCGATGCCCCGATCCTCGACTTCGGGGCGCTGGATGCCAAGATCGAGATCGCCGACTACCGCGCCCATGAGCTGGCGGCCGTTTACAAGCAATCGATCCTCACCGCGATACAGCAGGTGGATGAGGCGAATGCCGCCTATCAAGGCTTCCGTCAGAGCGTGCGCAGCCTCGACCTTGCGCTCGACGCCGCTCGTCAGGCGACCAGGGTGGCGACGGAGCGTTACGACCGCGGCCTGACCGACTTCCTCAACGTGCTGGACGCCGAACGGCAGCAATTCACCCTGGAGCAGCAACGCGCCGAAGTCGTCCGGCTTGCCGGCGACAGTTTTGTGGCGCTCTATAAGGCGCTCGGCGGCGGCTGGCCGCCGGACGAAATCATTCCGCCGGTCAGGCGACCGGACCCGGCCGTCGTTGCAGCCGTCAAACGTCTGGCGCAGGATCCGCCGCATGTGCGGCCGCCTCCGCCGCCGGGATTGACCCCCTGACGTGAAGTAAGGGATCGAGCCGTTGACGAACGAACCTGAGGCCCGCGCGTCAACCATCGTGCTCGTCGAGGACGAGACGGAAATGGCCGACGAGATCAAGGGCGAGCTCGAAAGCAACGGCTACCTCGTGCGGCTAGCCTCCATCGCCGAAGCCGCCGATGCGGCGCGAGTAGGCGATGCCGCGATGATGATCATGGACCGGATCGTTTTCGGCGAGGACAGCCTCAAGACGCTGGAGGCCTTGCGCAAGGAGGGTGTCAAGGTGCCCATCCTGGTCATCTCGGCTTTGTCCTCCGTCGACGAGAAGATCAAGGGCCTGAAGGCCGGCGGCGACGACTACCTGACCAAGCCATTTGCGATGGTCGAACTCGCCGCACGGGTGGAGGCCATGCTGCGCCGCCTCGACGACGTGCGCACCACGAAATTACACGTCGGCGATCTTGAAATGGACTTGATCGAAAAAACCGTCTATCGCGGCGGTACGAAGATCGATCTGTTGCCGCGCGAGTTTCGGCTCCTGGAATATTTCCTGCGCCATCCCGGACGCGTCATCACGCGGGCCATGCTGCTGCAGGAGGTCTGGCAGTATCATTTCTCGCTCGAGACCAACGTCGTCGACGTCCATATCAGTAACTTGCGGAAAAAGATCGACACAAAAGGTAGGCCCTCGCTGATCGTGAATATACGCGGCGCGGGCTTCATGCTGAATGCGAATGCTTGAATTTTTCCGCTCCTCGGCGGTGCGCGTCGCGCTTGCCTTCGTATTTGTCACGACAGTGGCGACCACGGCGGTGTTCGGTCTGGTGTATTTCCGGATCGGCGAGGCGAACGAGGCGAGGAACCGCCTCATTCTCGAAACCGAGGCCGCCAAGAGCGTCAATCGCCCGGTCGAGGAGCTGAGAAACGCTTTTGAGGTCAGGCTGACCAACGACTTGCGGCGCATCGACTATGCGGCGCTGTTTGACGCCAGTCACAAGTTCATGTTCGGCAATATCGACGCGCTGCCGGCCATTCCGGTGGATGGGAAGTCGCATTTCATCGCCGCGACCCACGTGCCGGGCAGCGACAACCGTCTTGAGCCCGTCATTTTCGTGGCGCGTAAGCGTTCCGACGGCACCGTCATGTTGCTGGGCCGAAGCCTGTTAGAGACTTTGGCCTTCCGCCGCATTGTGCAAAGCGCGCTTGCGGCGGGCCTCGCCCCGATGCTGCTGCTGGCGCTTGCGATCGGCGCCTATTTCGCCCGCCGCTCGTCGCGCCGCCTCACCGCCATTCACGACGCCATTGGCCGCATCATGAAGGGCGACACGGATTTGCGCCTGCCGGTCGGTTCGCGGCACGACCCGATCGCCAAGGTATCGCGGGACGTCAACCTGATGCTTGACGAGATCGGGCGCCTGCTGGTGCAGCTCAAGGGAGTGGGCGACAATATCGCCCATGATCTGCGCAGCCCGTTGGCTGTCGTTCATGCCCAGCTCGAGCGCGGGCTCGAGAGTTCAAACGATGAGCAATTGCGCACGGTCGTTAAACAGGCGCTGGCCCATATCGACAAGGCCACGCTGACGGTGGCCGCACTCTTGCGCCTGGCCGATGTCGAATACGGCCCGAAGTCGCGCAACTTCCAGTTGATCGACCTGTCGACGATCTGCACCGACCTGTTCGAGTTCTACGAGCCGTTGGCCGAGTCGAAATCGATCAAGATGACGCTGGAAACCCATTCTCCGGTTCAGATCCAGGGCGACGGCGACCTGATGCGCGAAGCGGTGTCGAACCTGATCGGTAACGCGATCAAGTTCACGCCCGAGAATGGCGCCGTCAGCATATCGGTGATCCGGGAAGACGGGCTGCCGGTCGTGCGGGTGCGCGATAGCGGGATCGGCGTTGAACCGGCGGAACGTGACAAAATATTTCAGCGGTTTTACCGAACTTCCAGCGGCCATCGCGTTCCCGGTAGCGGGCTCGGCCTGAACATCGCGGCCGCCATTGCCAACCTGCATGAATTCGACCTGCGGTTTAACGACAACAACCCCGGTGCGGTGTTCGAGCTGGTCGGCCGCAAGAGATAGCACTCGCCGCAAAGCGCGCCGGGTAAGAGTCCGTTAACCAAAAATTGGCAAAGCTCGACGCTAGGCTTTTCGGCAAGGCGCCGGCCAATCCGTCGTTTTTCAGGCATTTTTCGACACTTTCGGACACTTTCGGACAAGAGCAAAAACCATGCAGGCAACCGCATTTGCTGGCGATTCCCCGGAGACGCAGGTTGCCGGTTCGATCGCCCGGCAACATTTGCACCTCGGTCTGAAATTATATAGCGAGGGAAAAGCCGCCGATGCCATCGCGGCGTTCCGGCATGGTCTGGCCGCGGCCGAGAAAGCGCCGTCGGGTGCCGAACCCGTCGAGACCGTTTCCGAGCTGTACGCAAGGCTCGGCAATGTCGCGGCGGCTTCCGGCGATTTCCAGCTGGCGAGCGCCAGCTATCAGGCGGCATTAAAGATCGCTCCGCACCTGACCAATTGCTGGTGCAGCTTCGGCGACCTGCACCTGCGGAACGGGCAATACCAGAGGGCGATCGAGTTCTACCTTCAGGCCCTCAAGCTCAATCCACTTCACTGGGCGTCGCGCGCCAACATGGTCCAGGCGCTGATGGCCGCGAAGCAATACCTCATCGCCAAGGCGATACTCATCGAGTTGAAGGGCGAGCGCCCGCACGAGGCGCGCCTCTACAGCCTGCTCGGCAAGACCCATTTCGAGTTGAACGAAGTGGAACTGGCGATCGCAAGCTTTCACGAGGCGGTCGCCCTCAATCCGCAGGATGCCGAGAGCATCAACTGGATCGGCGCGCTCAAGCAGTTCGTCGGCGACGACAAGGCCGCCCAGGCCGCCTATGCGCAAGCCGCGCGGATTGAGCCTCTCATCAAGCGGCCCGCCGCGAAGTCGCCGGCCGAATTCCGCGTGCTGGCGCTATACGCGCCGTTCGGCGGCAATACGCCGACCGAGTACCTTTTCCAGGACGCATTCTTCGACACCGATACGCTCGCACTGTTCGCGGAGCGCGAATATGACACCGCACAGCTAGGCCAGAACATCCAGCTCATCGTCAATCTGGTTTCGGATGCCGATCAGACCGAAGCCCTGTTGCCGCTGGCGACTGAGCTGGTCGACCGGCTTGGCCTGCCGGCCCTCAACCATCCGCGCAAGGTGCAGCGGACGACGCGCGATGCGGTCGCCACGCTGCTGCGGGGAATCCCCGGCTGCCGCGTTCCGCAAGCGTTGCGTCTGAAAGCCGGTGCCGATCGTTCCGAGGCGGCGCTGAAGGCGATGCTTCCGTTCTCGTCGACGGTTCTTGTCCGCCCCGTTGGGACGCATGGCGGCGATGATTTCGAAAAGGTTGACGACCTCGCCGCGCTTTCCGCTTTTCTGTCGCAGCGGCCCGACCATGACCACTACCTGATCGAATATATCGACTACGTTTCCGCCGACGGCCATTTCCGCAAGTACCGGTTTATTTTCATCGACGATCGGATCCTGCCCTATCACCTGTGCATCGGGCGCGACTGGAAACTCCATCACATCAACACCGATATGGCCAACCAGCCCTGGATGCAAAAGGAAGAAGAGGCATTTCTGAACGATGCCACCGCCGCCTTCGGCCCTTCGCAGCAGCAGGCGCTGCAAGCCATTCGCGCCCGCGTCGGCCTGGAATATTGCGGCATCGATTGCGCCCTGGACCCGTCCGGAAACGTCGTGGTGTTCGAGGTCAACGCCTCGATGCTGGTACACGCCCGCAACGAGGGATTCCTCTACAAGACGCCGGCGGTCGAGCGGATCAAGCTCGCCTTCGATGCGATGTTGCGCAAGCTCGCGACCGGAGCCGCCTCAAGCTGAGGCGCGTCACGCCGGGCGGCGACAAGCGCCGACGGCTATTTCAATTAGCTATTTCAATTCCTGCACTTCCAGCATGGCTTTCAGCGTGCCTTCGCTGAGCCGCCCGCGGGGATGCTGCGGCTTCCGATCGGCTCCCTCGATGGGGGCGAAGTTTTGCGGCGGCTGTTTGGGGCTTGCCGGTGCCGATTGGCCCGTACCGGCTGTCTGGCGCGCATCGGCGCTCTCATCGGCGTCGTCGAACGCGCCGACGCCGATCCGGCGCTTTCGCGGTTCGATCTTCTTGGGTTTTGGCGGCGGCGGCGTGTAGATGATCGGCGGTAGCGTGTGATGTTTTGACATGTTTGATTTCCTCAGCGAGGAACTCACGCAACCGATACGAAAATCCGTCAGCGGAGAATAAGCAAAGCTTGGGCCAGATAAATAACCCTTGTAACTCAACGAGAAATTGAATCCGCGGGATTAAGAACCCGGCAAGCTTTGCCCGTTGGAGGCGGCGAATTTTCCGCAAGAAAGATTCCGCGAGCACGAAAATGCCGCGCTAGTGTCCCGGTTCTGACATTCGTATCATATCACAGCGGGCACTTTACGAATGTCAGAACCAAAGGGACACTAGCAAATCTATAATTCTAGTGTGGCTTTTGACTCTGACGTTCCTTTTGCGAGGCCGCTGAGAAACTGAAAGGAACGTCAGTGTCGCCACACTAGCGTTTCGGATTATTTCTGAACGGCCGTCCGCGGCCGCCGGCCTTCGATCGGATATTGCGGATCGTTATAGCCGGGTGTCGAGGGATGGCCCGAGGTGACCAGGCGGTCGATCAGGGCTTCATCCTCGGCGGTGAAGCGGTAGTCGAGCGCGCGCACGTAATCGTCCCATTGTTCCTCGGTGCGGGGGCCTGCGATCACGCCGGTCACGAAGGCTGAGTTGAGAACCCAGGCCACCGCGAACTGGCCCGCGGTGATCCCGCGCGTCTCGGCATGCTTGCGGATCTCCTGCGCCAGTTGAAGCGATTCCGGGCGCCATTCGGTCTGCATCATGCGCGTGTCGTTGCGGCCCGCGCGGCTGTCCTTGTCCGGCGTAGCGTCCGGACGGTACTTGCCGGTCAACACGCCGCGGGCGAGCGGGCTATAGGGCACGATGCCGAGCCCGTAATAGCCGCAAGCCGGAAAATGCTCGACCTCCGGCATCCGGTTCATCGCGTTGTAGTAAGGCTGGCTGACGATCGGACGGTCGATGCCGAGGTCATCGCAGATGTTGCAGATTTCCGCGACCCGCCAGGCGCGGTAGTTCGAGACGCCGAAATAGCGCACCTTGCCTTGCTTGATCAGTTCACCCATCGCGCGCACCGTTTCCGCCAGCGGCGTCGAATGGTCTTCCCGATGCAGGTAGTAGATGTCGATATAGTCGGTGCCGAGCCGCTTCAGGCTCTCCTCGGCCGCCTGAAGCACCCAGCGCCGTGACAGGCCGCTGCGATTGGGATCCTCGCCCATCGGATTGGCAAGCTTGGTCGCGAGCACCCAGCCCGGCCGGTTGTTGGAGATGGCGCGGCCGACCACGGTTTCCGAGGCGCCGTTGGAATACTGGTCCGCGGTGTCAATAAAGTTGACGCCGGCCTCGCGCGCTTTCGCAACGATCCGGGCCGATGTGGCCTCGTCCGCCGGGCCGCCGAACATCATGGTGCCGAGGCAGATCGGCGAGATTTTGAGGCCGCTGCGGCCGAGCTGACGATATTCCATGGGGCGTTCCTTTCGATGTGAAAAGTCGGAAGATCAGGAATTGTCTTTCAGAATCTTGAACACGCCGCTGGCGGTAGCCACAACGCGCCCCTCGGCCACCACCTCGGCGGTGGTGAAGATCAGGGTGTGGGTGACGCGAACCACGCGCGGCTTTGCGATCAGGAGTTCGCCGATCCGGCCGGCGTCGATGAAGTGCACATTCATCTGAACCGTGGCGAGCGTCGGCCGGCCCGACACCACGCGCGCGATCATGCCCGAGGCGCGATCGGCCAGTGTCATCAAGAGCCCGCCCTGAACCCGGTCACGGCGATTATGGTGCTTGTCCTCGGCAAGGATCGCGTACTCGTGATCCCCATTCATGACGCGTTCCCACAGCGGTCCGATCAAGTTCAGGAAACCGCTGGTTTCGACCAGCGTCCAACCGTCTGCCTTCAGCTTCTCGTCGGCCATGTCTGTCGTCATTTGCGAGAGTCTTTTCCAGGCGGGTTCTCGGGTCGGGTTTTGCGGGCATTTCTTCAATCGGCCGCGCGGCTTAGTCAAGTAGATTGGTTGCCTTGCGAAGCCCAGCGCTTTCGACGACGATAGTGCCAACAAGAAACGTCCGGAGGTTCGCCGATGCGCGGCTTGAGCGCGACGCTTTCCGTGGTGCTGCTGGCGTTCGGCCTTGGCGGCAGCGTCGCTGCCGCTCGCGCGCAATCCTATCCGAACCGGACCATCACGCTGGTGGTCCCGTTCCCGCCGGGCGGCTCAACCTCCCTCGTCGGGCGGGTGATCGCCGACAAGATGAGTCAATTGCTCGGCCAAGGCATCGTGGTCGATAATCGCGGCGGGGCCGGCGGCACGGTCGGCAGCAAGGCGGTGGCAAAGAGCGAGCCCGACGGCTACACCCTGATGGTCGGTTACACCGGCACGCTTGCGGTCGGTCCGTCGCTCTACCGGAACGCCGGTTACGACCCGCGCAAGGACTTCGCGCCGATCGGCTCGATCGGCTGTGCTCCTTCCTCGCTGGTAGTGCATCCGTCATTCCCGGTTAAAACCGTGGCGGAGCTGATCGCCTATGCCAGGGTCAATCCCGGCAAGGTCAATTTCGGCTCCGCCGGCGTCGGTACGGTCGGCCATATCACCGGCGAATATTTTGCCCACGCGACCGGCATCCAGATCGTTCATATTCCCTACAAGGGGACAGGGCCTGCGCTGAGCGACTTGCTGGGCGGGCATATTCCGATGTCGTTTTCGCCGATCGCCACGACCGCCGGCAACGTCAAGGCAGGCCTGTTGCGCGGGCTCGCCGTGACTTCCGCTCGTCGCAATAATCTGTTGCCGGATGTGCCGACGATGATCGAGGCCGGCGTGCCAAATTTCGAAGCATCGCTGTGTTACGGCCTGGTCGCGCCGGCCGGCACGCCGCGCACCGTGATCGATCGGCTCAACAAGGAGCTGCGCACAGCGCTTGGCTCCGACGAGGTGAAAAAACAGCTCGAGCTCGACGGTACCGAAATCATCCCCGGCACGCCCGAGCAATATGCCGACTTCATCGATAAGGACGAGAAGAAGTGGTCGGAACTCGTCAAGGTGAGCGGGGTCGAGCCGGAGTAGGGCAATCACCCGTTTCGCCAGATGCGAGCTTTCGGGGCTGACCTGCGCCGGATATTTGCTAGAACGATGCCATGTCGTCGCATGCGATTCGTTTTCGCTTATGTTGCCTTGCGCTCGCTTTGCCGCTGATCGCGTCGCCGGCGCAAGCCATGGACGGGGTTGCGACCCTTGTTAATAACGTCATGGCTGCAAACAACGCCATGGCGCAAGGCGCCTCGCCGCTGTCGGTCGGCGAATATCGCCGTCTTCTGCGCGACTATCAGGAAGCCCGCGCGGCGTTCGAGCAAGAGGCGGGGGCCTATTGGAACTCGATTACCGAGAGGCGCCGCGGCCGCAACGCCAAGCGGCGCGATCATCTGCCGATTGCGCTCGACGATTATGTGCTGACGCAGCCGCCGGTCTATACCGGGCCGAAGCGGCCGGTGAATCCCGAACCCGAGGCTGAGCCGGAAGCCAGGCCGCGCCAGCGCAAGGCGATCCCCTTGGTTGGCGATCTGTTGCAGGCCGCGAGCGAACAATTTCAGTGGGCGCCGCAGAAGCCGGCCACCGAGGCCGATTTCAAACGCGCCTATGCCCGCGTGGCGCTGGCCGCGGGGCTGACGCGCGAGCAGGCGGTGCGCGTCTATTCGTTCGAGACCGGCGGCAACGGCAACTATGACATGCAATCGGGATTGCGCGGCGGCCACGCGGTCTCCACCGCGATCGGCTACAACCAGTTGCTCACCACCAACAGTGTCGAACTGCTGGCCGAGCAGGGCAATGAATTCGTCCGCGCGCTGACGCAAAAGGCCGCGGAGTTGTCGGGACTGCCGCGCCAGGCGTTGGATCGCAAGATCGCGGTGCTGAAGAAAATGGTCGCCTATGCGCGCTCGGTCCCCGACGACTGGTCGGCGCATGAGAAGCTCGCCGATACCCCGCAGGGCTGGGCGCTGCATGCCATGGTGCTCGACATCGATGTCGGCCCGCTGTTGCAGACCCACAAGCTCCTGACCTCAGTGATTTTCGCGCGCGCCAAGGGTTTTACCCGTCCGCTCACCGCCGCCGAGCTCGAGATGATGAATCTCACAGGCGACGGCACCGGGCTCGACATGGTGACCATGCCGCAGGTGATGCGAGACCAGGTGCCGACGTCGAATTTCTTTCAGCGCTCGGGCTACGAGCGCAATCCGGTGGCGATCCGCCACAACACGGTCGCGAAACTGCTCGCAATCACCGACAGCCGGATGGACGCCAACGGCAGCCTGCCGGGCGCACGGGAGTTGGCGGCGTCGTTTTAGTTTCCCTCTCCCCTCGCTTTGCGAGGGCACCTTCTCCCGCAGGGGGTCGCAGGGGGAGAAGGGAAGGGAACGTCAATTCGATCCGAACATGAACTTGCCGTCGCCCTCGAGATAGGGGGCGGTGCGCATATAAAGCTGTCCGTTCTGCCCGATGAAGAACAGCGTGCCGCGCGGCACTTTTTTTGCGCCCTTCAAAAGCAGGCCGGCATTGCTGGTCCCCATCTTGTAGACAGAGGTCGTGCCGTCCTTGGCGTAGCCATAGCCCATGTCCGGCTTCAATTCCCACGGCTCGGCGAATGCCGGTGCCGAGAGGGCGGCGAGCGCCACGGCCATCATCAGGGGTCTTGTCGAAAATCGCGTCATATCCTTCTCCCGCCCATCGTTTCTTGCACCGCGACTGCGGCCCATCGGCTCTTGAACAAATCACGAACGCCATCGGTCCGTCAACACGAAGCGATGCGTGATCGGCGAACTCGAAGACTTTGTGATTCCCTGCTTCACGCTTCGCGTCTATCTTCCCTGCCAATGCGGACTTGCAGGAAATGTTATAGGGATGATTCGGATGAAGCATATTGTGAATATCGGCCTCGGGGTGGCGTTGTTTCTGCCGCTTGCGGATATTGCCCGGGCCGACGACTTCAAGCTCAGCAACAACCAGCGCATCTCCTGCAGCCGGGGTCTCAGCGCCGGCAAGCTCAATACCGCGACCTGCAAGTCCTACGCCTATCTCTTCAACGTCAAGACGTCGGAATATTTCAGGTGCCAGGTTACGCTGGCGCTGACGCGGGACAACAAGGAAGTGATCAACGTTCAAACCGATGGTGGCTGCACCAGGAAGCCGCGCATTTTCGAAACCGATTCCGACTATTCCTTCGATGCCACCGAGACCGAGCCGCCGAACACCAATTCGTTCTTCGGCCCCGGCGGTTACTCGATATGGGCGAGCGACAACACCAAACAGAAGGTGCGCGGCTGCATCACCATCAGTTCAGGGCTGGGTTCGGACATCTCCAAATGTCTCGACATGACATTTCAGTGAGCTTTGGCTGACGGCGATCCCCCTCCCCCTGAAAGGTCCCTTCCAGGGGGAGGTGAAAAGCGCCGCTGCCGTTAAAGACTCAATTCGATTGCAACCCGTCAATGACCCATCCGGGCCGAAGCCGGATGCCCGGGCACCTTGAACCGCTTGCCGGTGTCGGTGACTTTGGTGCCGTTGACCTTCAGGATCGAGAAATCCTGGGTCAGGTAATTGCCGGCCAGAATATATTTGCCGTCCGGCGTGAACGCGACGGCCTCGGGCAATCCGCCGACCTCGATGTCCTGGGTTTTCGTGACCTTCTTGCCGTCGATCTTCAGGATCGAGAGGCTGCCGTTCTTCTGGTAGAAGAATGCCTTCTTCATGTTGGAGCCGCGCAGGATCGCGGCCACCGCGAGGTCGCCCTTCGGCGACATCGCCAGTCCCTCCGGGCCATCGCCGACCACGACGCGGTCGATGATCCGCGGCGGGTTGGCCTCGAGGTCGATCACGCTCGTGGTATCGACGCTGCCGTCGGAAGCGCCGGAATTGCCGTTATCCGAGGTGAGTGCGATCTTGCCGTTCGGCGTCACCACCACATTGTAGGGCCACTGGCCGGTCGGCAAATCAACCTTGTTGTAGGTCACCTTGTCGCCGGCAATGTCGAGCACCGAGACCTTATGGGCGGGGAATCGCACCGCGAGCGCCCGCTTGCCGTCGGGGGTGAACATCACATGCGCGACGCTGTCGGGGAAGGTGATGGTGTCGGTGACCTTGACGTCGGTGCCGTTGACCGAAAGCACGCTGACCGAATTGTCGCCGCGATTGGCGACCAGCGCCATCTTGCCGGACGGGCTGAAATTCAGCCCCGAGGGCTGCTTGCCGCCGGTGATTGTTGCCGCGAGCTTCGGCGGATTGGCTTTCAGGTCGATCACGAATATCTTGTTGTCCGGCACCTGCTTGAGCGCGTCGCCGTCCTTGACGACGTCGACCGAATTGGCAACCAGCGCAACCGAGCCGCTGGGATCGATGTCGAGATTGACCGGCGGTCCGACCACCGAGTTTTCGAGCGGCAGGCTCGCTACGATCTTGGGGTCTTCCGGATTGGCGAGATCGACGATCAGAACGGCATCCTTGCCGGGCATCGAAAAAACCGTCTTGCCGTCATCGTCCCACACGACCTTTTCGTCGATGCCGACGATCATGAACGGTTTGGCAAAAGCGTGATTGAAGCTGGCGCCGCAAAGCAATGTAGCTGCAAGCGCAAATCCGGCGGTACGAAAGACAGGCATCAGGCGTTCTCCCAGGATAGGACCCAGCCTCTGGTGGGCGGGTTCGCCGGCGACATTACGCGGGGAACCTGAGGGTTGCTAGGGTAGCCGGACGCGACTTTGTGAGGGGTGGGCGGACGGGTTGACCGCGAGCTTGGCTGCGGCCAATTTCGAAAACCAACAACAGGGAGATGCCGCGTGGGACGCCTTGAGGGCAAGACGGCGATCGTGGTCGGCGCCGGTTCGATCGGACCCGGCTGGGGCAATGGCAAGGCGACCGCGGTGAGCTTTGCGCGCGAGGGCGCGCAGGTATTTTGCGTCGATCGCAAGGCGGCCGCCGCCGAGGAGACCGCGGCCGTCATTGCCGCCGGTGGCGGCAAGGCCATCGCGTTCGCGGCCGATGCCTCGCGGGGTGCGGATATCGAGGCGATGGTTGCGGCCTGCCTGAAGGCCTATCGCCGTATCGATGTGCTCGACAACAATGTCGGCATTGCCGAGACCGGCAGCGTGGTCGATGTCGCGGAGGCGGACTGGGATCGCGTCTTCGCCGTCAACCTCAAGAGCGCCTTTCTCGCCATGAAGCACGTCATTCCGGTGATGGTGGCGCAGGGAGGCGGATCGGTCATCAATATTTCCTCCATCGCCTCGATCCGGCATCTCGGCATTTCCTATGTCACTTACGCGACGACGAAAGCGGCGATGAACCAGATGACACGCACCACGGCGGTCGAATTCGCCGCCCAAAAGGTCCGCGTCAACGCCATCCTGCCGGGGCTGATGAAGACGCCGATGGTTGAGCATTCCGCCGGCCTTGCCGCGAGTTATGCCAAGGGCGACGTGGAAGCGATGTGGCGCGCCCGCGATGCGCAGGTGCCGATGGGGCATATGGGCGATGCCTGGGACGTCGCCAACGCCGCGTTGTTTCTTGCTTCCGACGAATCGAAATATGTCACCGGCATCGAACTGGTGGTCGATGGCGGGATCACGCTGAAAGTGACGTAGTTTTTCTCGTCGTCCCTGCGAAACAGGCTGTGTGAGAAGTTGATGGGCTATTGATGGGCTATTGTGGAGGGGAAGCTGGTTTTGATTCGAGGTCATGATGGCGCACGTGAGGGGACAATCGCGATATCAATCGACGCTGTTTCCCGAGGTTCTGGATGAAGTTGTGTCGGCGAATGATCCGGTGCGGGTGATTGACGCGTTTGTCGAGACGCTGGACTTGGCGGTTTTGGGGTTCTCCAAGGTTGCGGCGGAAGAGATGGGACGTCCGCCTTACGCGCCTGGGGATCTTTTGAAGCTCTATATTTATGGGTATCTGCACCGGGTGCGGGCGAGCCGGCGGCTGGAGGCGGAAACGCGGCGCAACGTTCATGTGATGTGGCTGATCAACCGCTTGACGCCGGCGTTCAAGACCATTGCGGACTTCCGCAAGGACCATGCGGAAGCGATCGTGGGGGTATGCCGCGCCTTTATCCGATTCTGCCAGGAGCAGTCGCTGTTCGGGGCCGAGTTGCTGGCGATTGACGGGACCAAGATCGCAGCGGTGGCGAGCCGCAAGCAGGTCATGACGCCGCAGCGGATCGAGAAGATGAACGCCGCGATCGACCGTAAGATCGCGGATTATCTGACGTCGATGGATGAAGCTGATCGGGAGGAGCCGGGTGCCGGCGACAGGGGCGCCGATGTCGCGACTGCGATAGAGGCCCTCAAGGCTCAAAAGCAGCAGTTGCAGGATCAAGCGCAGGATTTGGCGGCGCGCGGGCTCAAGCAGATGGTTATGAGTGAACGAGAGGCGAAACTGATGCGCACGCCGCACGGCCATGCGGTCGCCTACAACGCGCAGACGGCGGTCGATGCCAAGCACAAGCTGATCGTGGCTTTCGATCTGACCAACGAAGGCAACGACTATCGGCAGCTTCATCCGATGGCCGTGCAGGGTAAGGAGGCAGTCGGCGCCGACAAGGTGACGGTGGTCGCCGACACCGGCTATTCGAACGGCGAGCACGGCGCGCTTTGCGAACAGGATGGGATTACCGCCATCGTGCCGCGCGCCGAGACGGTCAATCCGAACGGGAAACAGTACTTCAGCCGTGACCAATTTGCCTACGATCGCGAAGGCGATAACTGGCGCTGTCCGGCCGGCGCCACGCTGAGCCTGTTCAAGACATCCCATACCCAGAAGAAGAAAGAGTACACCAGCGGAGCGTGCGTCACTTGTCCGCTGAAGCCGCAATGCACCAAGGCGGCGCGGCGGGTCATCGTGCGCGATTTTTACGAGGATGCGCGGGAGGCGATGCACCAGCGGGGGAACGCCGATCCGATCTGGATGAAGCAGCGGCGGGAAACGGCCGAGCATCCGTTTGGGACGATGAAATGGCTGATGGCCCACTCGAGATTCCTGGTCAAGGGACTGAGAAAAGCCAAAGCCGAGCTGGCCCTGGGGGTGCTGAACTACAATCTCAAACGGGTCATCAACATTCTCGGAGTGCCAACGCTGCTGCAAGCGCTCGCCCCAGCTCCCGCCTGAGAAACGAACTTGACGTCCCACCAACCGCCGCCATCCTGTCGCAGCAAAAACTCCCTGACTTCTCGCACAGCCTGGAAAGCAGGGACCCATAACCACCGGCTCTTGTAGCAGCGGGTAAGTCGTAACCGGGTTCCAAAAATGAGCGGCACGGCGTATGGGTCCCTGCTTTCGCAGGGACGACATCAACAAGCTCCAGCTACGATCGCGGTGTTATGAGCAATGCGATGCAACGCCATGTTAAGTCGCTGATCCGAGATGTAGCCATCCTCTGCCTACTTTGGGGAGCGCTGCCCTACCTAGCCTACGCCGCAACCAGCGAGCCGACCGAGCAGCAGATCGATTCCGCGCCCTGCATGGCCGCTTTGACCGCCGGCGACGATGAGAAGATCATCGCCGCATGTGGCGCGCTGATCGGCAACGACAAGGCGCCGAAAGCCGATCGCGTCAAGGCCCTGGTCGCGCGTGCGGCCGTGTACGACCGCAAGGCAGACGTCGACCGAGCGATCGGCGATTATGACACCGCGCTCCGGCTCGATCCGACGCTCGCCGATATCTTCAATGCGAGAGGTGAGCTGCTTCGCAAGAAGGGCGACCGGGTGCATGCGCTCGCCGACTTCGGCGCCGCGCTCCGGCTCAATCCCAATCATCCCGCGGCCAGGGACAATTACAAGGCGCTGGCGCTGGAATTGGAACGTCTTGGCGCGCTGATCGCGGTCAACGACAGACCGAGTTTCAATTGCGCCAAGGCCACGCGCCCGGTCGAGAAGGCGATCTGCGCCAGTCCCGAACTGGCCAATCTCGATCGCCAGATCAACGCGGTGAACACCAAGGTGGTGCGGCAGGCCGGCAAGGATGACGCGCGCGCCGGCCGCGCCATGCAGCGCGAGCAGGACGAATTCGTCGCCCGGCGCAACGCCGCCTTCGGCCGCGCCGACTATGACCTGAAGGCGGCGATGCGCCAGCGGCTCGACCATTTGCTGACGCTGGAGCGGCAATAGGCGGATGACCGGGAGAGGCGAGGGGAATAGGATCACGCCATCGGGAGTGACGCCATGAACATCCAGGACAACAGCCGGTATCACGAGGTCTACGCCCGCTCGCTCCGTGACCCCGAGGGTTTTTGGGGCGAGGCGGCGGCCGAGATCGACTGGATTGCGCCCGCCAAAAAGGTCTTCGATCCCGCCTTAGGCCTTTACGGCCGCTGGTTTTCCGGCGCCGTGGTCAACACCTGCTACAACGCGCTCGATCGTCATGTCGCGGGTGGGCGCGCCGATCAACTGGCGCTGATCCACGATTCGCCGCTCACCGGCAGCGTCACCAAACTCACTTATGCCGAACTGCTGCATGAGGTGAAGACGCTTGCCGGCGTCATGGTGGATTTTGGCATCGGCAAGGGCGACCGCGTCATCATCTACATGCCGATGGTGCCGGAAGCGGTGGTGGCGATGCTGGCCTGCGCGCGGATCGGCGCGGTGCATTCGGTGGTGTTCGGCGGCTTTGCGTCGAAAGAGCTCGCAACCCGGATCGATGACGCCGCGCCGAAATTGATCTTCTCCGCAAGCTGCGGCATCGAGCCCGGCCGCATCGTGCCGTACAAGCCGCTGCTCGACGAGGCGATCAAGCTCGCCGGCGTCAAGCCGCAGGCCTGCGTCATCCTGCAACGGCCGCAGCAAACCTGCGATCTTGTCGCGGAGCGCGATCACGACTGGGCGGCACTGCGCGCGGACGCAATGCGCGCGAAAAAAACCGCCGAGTGCGTTGGAGTGCTCGCCACCGACCCGCTCTACATCCTCTACACGTCGGGCACGACCGGCATACCCAAGGGCGTGGTGCGCGACAATGGCGGGCATCTGGTCGCGCTGAAATGGTCGATGTTCAATCTCTACGGCATCAGGCCGGGCGAAGTCTGGTGGTGCGGTTCGGATATCGGCTGGGTCGTCGGTCACAGCTACATCGTCTATGGTCCGCTGATTCATGGCGCGACCTCGATCATGTATGAGGGCAAGCCGATCGGCACGCCCGATGCTGGCGCCTTCTGGCGGGTGATCGGGGATCACAAGGCGGTGGCGCTGTTCACCGCGCCGACCGCGTTTCGCGCCATCCGCAAGGAAGACCCGGACGGAAAATTCATCCGCCAATATGATCTGTCGAAATTCCGCACGCTGTTTCTGGCGGGCGAACGGGCCGACCCGCCGACGGTGGAGTGGGCGGAAACCCAACTCAAGGTGCCGGTGATCGATCACTGGTGGCAGACCGAAACCGGCTGGTGCATTGCCGGCAACCCGGTGGGCTTGGGTCAGTTGCCGGTCAAGCACGGCTCGCCGACGGTGCCGATGCCGGGTTACCGGGTCGAGGTGGTGGACGAGGCATCAAGGCCGGTGCCCGCCGGCACCATGGGCTCGATCGTGATCAGGCTGCCGATGCCGCCCGCGTGCCTGCCCACGCTGTGGCAGCAGGACGAGCGCTGCAAGGAGGCCTATTTCAGCGAGTTTCCCGGCTGTTACAAGACATCAGACGCCGGTTACCTCGACGAGGACGGCTACGTCTTTGTCATGGGCCGCACCGACGACATCATCAACGTCGCCGGTCATCGCCTCTCCACCGGCGGCATGGAGGAGATTCTGGCATCGCATCCCGATGTCGCCGAATGCGCGGTGCTTGGCATCAAGGACGCGATCAAGGGCGAGGTGCCCTGCGGTTTCCTGGTGATGAAGGCCGGCGTCACGCGCGCGCCCACCGAGATCGAACGGGAGATCGTGGCGCTGGTGCGCGACAAGCTCGGCCCGGTTGCGGCTTTCAAATTGGCGATCACCGTGGGACGCTTGCCAAAAACCCGCTCGGGGAAAATCCTGCGCGGCACCATCAAGAAGATCGCCGACGGCGATCCTTGGGTCATGCCCGCCACCATCGAAGACCCCAAGGTGCTGGACGAGATCACGGAAGCGTTGAAGGGACGGGTGTAATACCAATGGCACCAGACAATGACCGTCATCCTGAGGCGCCCGCGCTCTTTCGCGGGCCTCGAAGGATGGCCGCGAGTCGGTACGTGTTGCCATCCTTCGAGGCTCGCTTCCGCCTACGCTAAAGCTACGGCGGACAGGTCGCTCGCACCTCAGGATGACGCAGTGAGTCAATGGCCGCGGCCATTGGTATAAGGCTTACAAATCCCACAATTCCGGGTACAGCTACGCCCGACAAAACGGGATTTGGCATGCGGTTTACCATTCCGAGGCTTCCGGTTGCCGTGGCGCTCGCCGCGCTGACGCTATGCGCCTGCGCACGGCACAATGACGCGCCGGCCTACGCCTCGACCCTGAACGAGGATGACGACACCTTCTGCCAGGCGGGCGGCAAAGTCGCGTCTGGCTCATCCGAATATGTGGCCTGCCGCAAGGATCGCGACGCCCAGCGCAGCAACGCGATCACGCGCGGCGACAAGAAGCAGCGCGATCTCGCCGAATTCATGCTCAACAATCCGGCCAAGCCGCCGTAGGGGCTATTATCTGCCGCGACGACGACGGTGTGCTCCCGCTTGCGGGTCCCGCAAGCGGGAGAGGTGGAGTAAGCCCGCCGACAGGCCGATCCAATCAACAGTTATTCCTCGTCCGGCTTCTTGCCGCCGATGGTCTTCAGCTTGGCGAACACGGCGTCGACGTTGAGGTCCTCGCGCTGCTTCTCCGTGGGCTCGAACTCCGGCTCCTTGCGGGTGGTCTCCGAGGCCGGCAGCAGCGTCGCGCCGCCATAGGCAATGTCGGTCGGCTTTTCCTTGGCCGCGCGCTGGACCTCGAAATCAAGCTCGATCTGCGAGCACAGGCCGAGCGTCACCGGGTCCATCGGGGTCAGTGTCGAGGCGTTCCAGTGGGTGCGGTCGCGGACGCTGGCGATCGTGGTCTTGGTGGTGCCGACCAGGCGCATGATCTGCGCGTCCTTCAATTCGGGATGGTTGCGCACCAGCCAGAGTATAGCGCTCGGCCGCTCATGCCGGCGCGAAACCGGGGTATAGCGCGGGCCCTTCTTTTTGGCCTGGGGCGGCAGCGTCACCTTGCTCTCGGCGATCTTGAGCCGGTAGTTCTGGTCCTTTTCACCCTTTTCGATCTCGTCGCGGGTCAGTTGCCCGGTCGAGATCGGATCCATGCCCTTGATGCCCTGGGCGGCGTCGCCGTCGGCGATGGCGCGGACTTCGAGCGGGTGCATTTTGGTGAAATCCGCCACCTGATCGAAAGTCAGCGCGGTATTGTCGACCAGCCACACGGCGGTTGCCTTCGGCATCAGCGGTGCATTGCTCATGGCAAATCTCCTTTGCGCTTCGCCCACCTCTGAGAGGCGAAGCCGTGGTCATCAGCGATGACGGGAATATGCCGCCCTTATAAGCCCTCTAATGCCTTTCGCGCAATGGGTTGCCCTTGACAGCGTCCAAAAGCCGTCCCAAGTCCTTGGAGCGATTATCCCCTTTGAATCGACCGTTCCGCGACCCCTTTCGGCTTGGGGCCGATCCGGTCCGAGGCCGCCATATGCCAGCCAAACCACCCCTTAAAATCGTGCTTTGTTCTCCGCGCGGCTTCTGTGCCGGCGTGGTGCGGGCGATCGATACCGTCGAGCGGGCGCTCACGATCTATGGCGCGCCGGTCTATGTCCGTCACGAGATTGTCCACAACCGCTACGTGGTGGACAGCCTGAAGACCAAAGGGGCGATTTTTGTCGAGGAACTGGCCGAAATCCCCGACAATACCAATGCGCCGGTGGTGTTCTCGGCCCACGGGGTTCCCAAATCCGTCCCGGCCGACGCCCGCGCCCGCAATTTCTTCTCGCTGGATGCCACCTGTCCGCTGGTCACCAAGGTGCACCGGGAGGCGGCGATCCATTTCAAGCGCGGCCGCGAGATCCTGCTGATCGGCCACTCCCATCACCCGGAAGTGGTCGGCACGCTCGGGCAATTGCCGCCGGGGGCCGTGACGCTGATCGAGACGGCGGAGGACGCGGCGACCTTTACCCCGAAGAACCCCAACAATCTCGCATTTGTGACTCAGACCACGCTGTCGATCGACGACACCGCGGAAATCGTCGCCCTGCTCAAGGGCCGGTTTCCGAACATTTCCGGCCCGCACAAGGAAGACATCTGCTACGCGACCACCAATCGCCAGCTCGCGGTGAAGAAGGTGGCGCCCGTCGTCGATGCCTTGATCGTGGTCGGCGCGCCGAATTCGTCGAATTCGCAGCGGTTGCGCGAAGTCGCCGAGCGGGAGGGCTGCCCAATCGCGATCCTGGCGCAGCGAGCCCAAGACCTCGACTGGTCGAGATTCGAAGGCATCACGAGCCTTGGCATCACCGCGGGCGCTTCCGCGCCGGAGGTGATCGTCGAGGAGATCATGGGCGCATTTGCCGAGCGTTACGAATTGCACGTTGAAACGGTGTCGGCCGCGGAAGAGAATGAGTTCTTCCCGCTGCCCCGCTCGCTGCGGCCGGACGCGGCGGAATAACCTGAACCGGGACGCTCCATGGCGGTCTATACCGATGTCGCCGCCGATGAGCTTGCGGACTTCCTGAAAGATTACGAGATCGGCGAACTCCTGTCCTACAAGGGCATCGCCGAGGGCGTCGAGAATTCCAACTTCCTGCTGCACACGACGTCGGGTTCTTTCATCCTGACGCTGTACGAGAAGCGGGTCGCCAAGAGCGACCTGCCGTTCTTTCTTAGGTTGATGACGCATCTGGCCTCGCGCGGCGTCAATTGTCCGCAGCCAGTAAAGGACAGAAGCGGCGAGGCGCTGCGCACCTTGGCCGGACGTCCGGCGGCGATCATCACTTTTCTCGAAGGCGTCTGGCCGCGCAATCCGAGCGCCGCCCATTGCGCTGGCGTCGGAAAGGTACTCGCGCAAATGCATCTGGCGGGGGCTGATTTTCCGATGGCGCGCGCCAACGCGCTATCGGTGTCAGGATGGCGGCCGCTGTTCGAGCAGGCGGCCTCCCGCGCCAACGATGTGCAGCCGGGATTGCGTGCCTTTCTCGCCGCCGAGCTCGACTATCTCGAAAGCGACGTCTGGCCGAAGTATCTGCCCGGCGGCGTCATTCACGCCGATCTGTTCCCCGACAACGTCTTCTTCCTCGGCGATCGGGTTTCCGGCATCATCGATTTCACCTTCGCCTGCACCGACATGCTCGTCTATGACGTGGCGATCTGCCTCAATGCCTGGTGCTTCGAGAGCGATTGTTCCTTCAATGTCACCAAGGCGCGCGCGCTGCTGTCAGCCTATGGCCGCGAACGGAAACTGTCGAAAGCCGAACAGGACGCGCTGCCGCTATTGGCGCGCGGCTCGGCGCTTCGCTTCCTGCTGACGCGGCTGGTGGATTTTCTCAACGTCCCCAAGGGCGCGCTGGTGCGGCCAAAGGATCCGCTCGAATATGTCCGCAAGCTGCGCTTCCACCAAAGCGTATCCTCGATCCGCGACTACGGCGTGCTCGCGTGAGTTCGCTTCCTTCCGTCACCATCTACACCGACGGCGCCTGTTCGGGTAACCCGGGTCCGGGCGGCTGGGGCGCCATTCTCAAATTCGGCGACGTCGAAAAAGAGATGAAGGGCGGCGAGGCCCATACCACCAACAACCGCATGGAATTGATGGCGGCGATCTCGGCGCTCGAAGCGTTGAAAAAGCCCTGCACGGTCGATCTCTATACCGACAGCCAATACGTCCGGCAGGGCATCACCGCGTGGATTCACGGCTGGAAGAAGAATGGCTGGCGCACGGCCGACAAAAAGCCGGTCAAGAACGCCGAGCTGTGGCAGCGCCTCGACGATGCGCTAAAGCCGCATCAGGTGCGCTGGCACTGGGTCAAAGGCCATGCCGGCCACGACGAAAACGAGCGCGCCGATCAGCTGGCGCGCGATGGTGTGGCGATGGCGCGGCAGAAGGGGTAGGTGGGAAGTATCGCGCCGGCTTGTTACCCTCTCCCCTTGCGGGAGAGGGTGGTTTCGAGCGGAGCGAGAAACCGGGTGAGAGGTTCTTCTCACCGATGGGCTGTACCCCTCACCCGGCTCAATCTCATTTCATTCGATTTCGCCACCCTCTCCCGCAAGGGGAGAGGGTAAGAACTCACAGCTGCCCCAGCAGCGTGTCGCCGCCGGAAACCTCGACCTTGCCCGGCGCGGGCTCGATGTTGAATTTCTTCACCACGCCGTCATCGACCAGCATCGAATAGCGATGCGAGCGAATGCCGAGCCCGTTGCCGGAGGCATCGAGCTCCATGCCGATCGCCTTGGTGAATTCGGCGTTGCCGTCGGCGAGGAAGGCCGCCTCGTCGCGCTGGTCGGTGTCGCGCTTCCAGGCGCTCATGACAAAGGCATCGTTGACCGAGACGATCGCGATGGTGTCGACGCCCTTGTCCTTGATGGCATAGGCGTTCAGGAAGATGCTCGGCAGATGCATCTTATGGCAGGTGCCGGTATAAGCGCCGGGCACCGCGAACAGCGCGACCTTCTTGCCCTTGAAGATGTCGTCGGTGGTCTTCGCCTGCAGGCCGTCCGCGGTCAACACGCGAAACTTGGCTTCGGGCAGCTTGTCGCCAACTTTGATGGTCATCGTCAATTCTCCTCGATTGTGCGGATGTGTCTTAAACCGGGCAGGCGGCCGGGACAATATTCGGGCCGGCGGAAACGGCAACGGCCGGGCGGGTTCACTGTTCTGTCATCGGATATTGCTTAGCCCGAAAATCCGCCTTGGTCGAGAAAGGCCTGTTCCTCCGGCGTCGTCGCGCGGCCGAGAATGCGGTTGCGATGGGGGAAGCGGCCGAACCGGCGGATGATATCGGCGTGGTCCTCGGCATATTTCAGGTTCTCCGGCCTGCCGGTGTTGCGGAAGAGTTCGACAGAGCGCAATTGATCGGCGAGATGTTCCGAATGCATGAACGGCATATAGAGGAATTCGAGCAGCTCGGGGTCGATGCGTCGGTCGGCGCCGCGCACGATCGCGCGGCGCGCGACTTCGCGCGCCGGAGCGTCGCTGGAATAGGTTCTCGCGTCGTCGCGAAACATGTTGCGCGGAAATTGATCGAGTGCGATGACGAGCGCGAGCGCGCCGGCGTCGGAAGCCTCCCAGGCGGATAACCCGCCGGCGGCTGCTCGCTCCCACAGCCCCATGAAACGCGCGCGGACGATGGTGTCGAACGCGGCGTCTTTGGTGTACCAGCGCGCCGGTCCTGCCTTGCGCCAGAAGCCAAGGATTTCCTCAGGCGCAACTTCGCAAGCCCCGGTCATGTCAGGCAGATAACGCGCCGCCAATCAGGCGGCCGCGGCCTTGTTCTCGTCGCGCAGCTCGCGGCGCAGGATCTTGCCGACATTGGTCTTCGGCAAGGCGGTCCTGAACTCGATCTTCTTGGGCACCTTGTAGGCGGTGAGCTGCGTGGCGCAGAACTTGATCACGTCCTCGCTGGTGAGGCCTGGGTCTTTCTTGACGATGAAGGCCTTGACCGCTTCGCCGGACTTTGCGTCCTCCACGCCGATCACGGCGCATTCCAGCACGCCGGGGTGGCTTGCGATCACTTCCTCGATTTCGTTCGGATAGACATTGAAGCCGGAGACCAGGATCATGTCCTTCTTGCGGTCGACGATCTTGGTGTAGCCGTCCGGGCTCATCACCCCGATGTCGCCGGTGCGAAAATAGCCGTCTGCCGTCATCACCTTGGCGGTTTCGTCCGGCCGGTTCCAGTAGCCGGCCATCACCTGCGGGCCCTTGGCGCAGATCTCGCCGGGCTGGCCGAGCGGCACTTCGTTGCCGTCGTCGTCCCGGATCGAGAGGTAAGTGGACGGAACGGGAATGCCGATCGAGCCGGAGAAGCGGTCGGTGTCGGCCGGATTGCAGGTCAGCGTCGGCGAGGTTTCCGAAAGACCATAGCCTTCCGACAGCGCGCAGCCGGTCACCTTGAGCCATTTCTCGGCAACGGGCTTTTGCGTCGCCATGCCGCCGCCGAACGAAGTCTTCAGCTTGGAGAAGTCGAGCTTGTCGAAGCCCGGCGTATTCAACAGGCCATTGTACAGCGTGTTGACCGCGGGGAAGCTGTTGACCTGGTATTTCGACAGTTCCTTGATGAAGCCCGCCATGTCGCGCGGGTTGGGGATCAGAAGGTTGACGCCGCCGGCGCGCATTGCCAGCAGGTAACAGGCCGTCAGCGCGAAGATGTGATAGAGCGGCAGCGCGCAGACGATGAACAGTTGATCGACATGCGGCGGCTTTTTCAGCGCCGGCTGCAACCAGGCATCGTTCTGCAGCACGTTGGCCAGGATGTTGCGATGGAGCAGCGTCGCGCCCTTGGAGACGCCGGTGGTGCCGCCGGTATATTGCAGGAAGGCGACGTCGTCGGGCATCAGCCGCGGTTTTTGGAACGTCATCGTCCGCCCCGCGGCGATCGCGTCATTGAAGGAGACGGCGTGCGGAATCGAGTAGGCCGGCACCATTTTCTTCACCCGCCGCACCACGAGATTGACGATCACGCCCTTGAGGCCGAGCAGGTCGCCCATGCTGCCGACGATGACATGCTTGATCTGTGTCCTGGCCATCACCTGTTGAACGGTGGTGGCAAAATTCTCCAGCACGACGATGGCCTCAGAGCCGGAATCCTTGAGCTGATGCTCGAGTTCGCGCGGCGTATAAAGCGGGTTGACGTTGACGGCGGTAAAGCCGGCGCGCAACACGGCGGCGGTGGCGATCGGATATTGCAGCACGTTCGGCATCATCAGCGCGACGCGGGCGCCTTTTTGCAGGCCCTTGCTCTGGAGATAGGCGGCAAGCGCAAGCGACATCTCGTCGAGGTCGCGGTAGCTGATGGACTTGTCCATGCAGATGAAGGCTTTGCGCTCCCTGAACCTGGCAAAGCTTTCCTCCAGCAGTTCGACCAGGGACGAATATTGGGTCACATCGATATCGACGGGCACGCCGGCCGGATATTGCTTGAGCCAGATGCGCTCCATGTTGATTTCCCTCCTGGTTCGTTTCCCTCGAGCTTCGCCCGCTTGGCGGCGGGACGTATTGTTTCAGGCAGTATTGAGCATCGCGGCGGCCGATGGCAAGCGGCGGCCGGGTCGCATGGTGAGGGTCACGGAAAAGTGCCGGGGTCGGGACCTCGGCGAAAAAGCGCGTTAGGAGTGGGACTTTTGGCCCGGCGCGCCGGCATCGCCGGTGGTGCTTTTGGAATCCGGCTTGGGCTTGGCCGCGGGCTTTGCGGCAGCCTTCGGTTTGGGCTTGTCAGCACCCGCCGGCTTGTCCGCGGTCTTTGCGGCCGGATCCTGCTTGGCGCTGGCATGCTTTGCCGGCTTGCCGGTGGCGGATTTGGCTTCCTTGCCGGATTCGTCGGCGGCTGCCTCGGGGGCCTTCTTGCCGGCGACACGCGTTTTCTTGCCGCGATGCTTCGTCGCCGCCGTCTGCTCCGCGGTATCGGCGGCAACCGCGGCAATGAGGGCCGTACCGGTGCGGGTCGGCCCGGTATAAACCGGGATCGGCTCAGATGGCGCCGGCGCCGCCGCCAGCATTTCCGACGGTTTCAGGGCCGGTAGTCCGCCGGTGGGGAAGAACGACAGCGCCTGCGTGGCGCCACCGGTGCCGCTTGCGAGCGTATCCTCGTCTTCGTCGCTGGCAGGTTTGTGCCGCTTGCCGTTGCACATCTCGTCGCGCAGGTTCGGCGGCGAGGCGTCGATCGGCGCCAGGCTGTCAACGGTGCCGAGCGAGGGCCGCAGCCAAGACAGCGTGTCGTTGCCGAAGCCGCGCTCGAGCATTTGAGCAGCCTTCACCGCGCGTGCCTGGCCGGACGAAGCGCCGAGCACGACGGCGATCAGCCGTTTGCCGTTGCGGGTCGCCGACGCCATCAGGTTATAGCCCGACGCGCAAATGAAGCCGGTCTTGAAACCGTCGGCGCCCGGATAGCGTCCGATCAGCTTGTTGAAATTCTGCGTGACCCTGCGGCCGTAGCGGATCGAGGGAATGTGGACGAAATATTCGTATTCCGGCAGGTCGTGAATGATGGCGCGGGCCAGGATCGCAAGATCGCGCGCCGAGGTGATCTGGCCGTCGGCCGGCAGCCCGTTCGGATTGACGTAGCTCGTCTGCGTCATGCCGAGGCGCTTCGCATTGTCGTTCATCAGCGCCGAGAAGCCGTCGACCGAGCCGCCGACGCCTTCGGCGAGCAGCATGGCCATGTCGTTGGCCGATTTCACCATCATCATCTTGAGCGCGTTGTCGACGGTGACCCGGGTGCCGGGCCGGAATCCCATTTTCGCCGGCGATTGCGACGCGGCGTTCGGTGACACCGTGAGCAGCGTGTCGAAGGTGATGCGCCCTTCCTTGACCGCCTTGAGCGTCACATAGGCGGTCATCAATTTGGTCAGCGAGGCCGGGTACCAGGGGTAGGTCGCATTCTCGGCTTGCAGGACCTTGCCGCTATCGGCCTCGATCAGCAGCAGCGCTTCGGCATTCGCCACGCGTGAAGCAGCGACGGCCGCGAGCAGCACGATCGCGCTCAAGGCGGATTTGAAAAGCAGTGGGCGAAGAAAATGCACTATCCGATTCCGGTCCTTTGAGACCCGCCTTCTTCGAAGGAGGTCCGCGACTGATGTGACATTCGGGTTTCAAGCGTGTCCGGCGGTCGCAAACCTATACCGGCTTGGCGATCCGGAACAGAGGGTAGTGAGCGGATCCGATATTCGCTCCCCGCCCGGCTGCCGGTTCATAAAGCGAATATCAAATCCTGAGCGCCGCTAAAACCCGATAATTTCCGGTAGTCTTATCGTTTGCCGGGCGAATGTTAGAATCGGACCATGAGCGGCTGATTCCAAGGATTAATTGAGCGACGAAATAGGCCGAATTTCGGCGGCACCGAAGTCTTGATCGGTGACCGGCGGCTAGCGAGGCAGTTGAAGGCCGACCCTCGGGCTCTCCTGCACCATGAACTGTGCCCTCGCAAGCTCGGCAAAACGCCCGCCTTTCGCCACAAGTTCTTCGAAAGTTCCGTTTTCGATCACCCGCCCGCCGTCGAACACCAGAATGTGCGTGGCGTTGCGAATGGTCGAAAGCCGGTGGGCGATGACGAAAGTTGTGCGCCCCTTCATCACCTCGTCGAGCGCGGCGTTGACCTTGGCCTCGGTGACCGCATCCAGCGCGCTTGTCGCCTCATCGAGGATCAGGATCGGCGGATCCTTCAACAGCGCGCGCGCAATCGACAGCCGCTGGCGCTCGCCGCCCGACAACATTCTTCCGCGCTCGCCGGCATTGGTGTCGAAGCCATGTTCGCTGCGCTCGATGAATTCCAGCGCCTGGGCGCGGCCTGCGGCAATCCGCAAGTCCTCATCCGACGCGTCCGGCTTGCCGACCCGCAGATTGTCCGCGATGGTGCGGTTGAACAGCAACGCTTCCTGAAACACCACCCCGATATTACGCCGCAGCGCCGTCAGCTTCAGGCCACGCACGTCCATGCCGTCGATCTTGATGAAGCCGGATTGCGGATCGAATGCGCGATGCAACAGCGCAATCGCGGTGGATTTTCCGGCGCCGGTCGGTCCCACCAGCGCGATGGTCTGGCCGGGGAGCGCTACAAAGGAGAGGTCTTCGACCGCCGGCCGCTTGCCGTCATAGGAAAACGACACGTCGTTGAACTCGACGAGGCCGGAAAGGCGGCCGGTGTCGATCGCATCCGGCCGGTCGCGGACGGCGGGCACCGCGTCGAGCACGTTGAAGAATTCCTGCAGGCGCGGCGCTTCCATGAATACGCTGTTGACGAAGCTGACCACCTGCTCGAGCTTCTGGATCAGCATGGTGGCGAAACTGACGAACATCACGATCTCGCCGACCGTGGTGAGGCCCTGTTCGTGCAGGACGATGCCGATCGTGAAGATGGCAAGGATGGTGATCGTGGTCGAGGCCCGCGTGATCACGGTGACCAGCGCCCACCACGACAGCACCGGCATTTGCGCCGCCAGCAGCTTGCCGGCGACGAAGCGCACGCCCTGCACCTCGGCGTCGATGCGCACGAAGCTCTGCACCAGCGCGACATTGCCGAGCGCATCCGACGCGCGCGCCGAAAGATCGCCGTAGTAGGTCTCGACCTCGCTCTGCATGCCGTAGGTCTTGCGCACCACGAGCGTGGTGAGAACGGTGAACACCACGCAGAGGATGAACAGCAGGATCGCCAGCCGCCAGTTGATATAAAGCGCGAGCGGCAGCAGCACGACCAGCGACATGATCGCTGCGAAATGCTCGCGGAAAAACCCGAGCCACAGCCGCCAAAGCGCGTCGGTGCCGTTCAGCATCACCTTCATCAGCCGCCCGGAATGGGTGCCGGTGTGGAAGGTGAGCGGCAATTGCATGATATGTTCGAAATAGCCGGTCAGGACCTCCTGGCGCTGGCGGTGGGCGAGCCGGTCGGCATGGAGCGCCACCGCGGCGCCGCACAGGATGGTGAACAGGCCGAAGGCCGCCCAGGCCGCCAGCATCGCCCAGGCCGACGATCCAAATCCACCCGTGGACGGCTTGCCGGAGAGAATGTCGACGATGCGGCCGAACAGCACCGGTTCGGCGAACTGGGCGCCGGCGAGCAGGAGATTGGCGCCGGCAAGGATCCATCCCAGACGGGCTTCCTTGCCGAGCAGCTCGATCACGCGCTTATAAAGGCGAAGCAAGGACATATGACCCCAGCACCGGCGGAGGGACGATGGCCCCCCGGGGCGCATCTTAATCAAGGATCGCGGTGAGGGACCAGCGCCCCTTATACCTGTGCGCCGCCAATATTCACTACTCGTGATAAGCCATGGACATGCCGGTTCGGGAAAAGCTTAATTTTTGCCGACCAACACGTGCGGATAATACTGTCGGTCCCATTCATCGGTCCGAAACAAAATCTTGGCTGCACCGATAATCTTGTCATTCGGGCGATACGCGTTCCCACTGAGTCTTGCCTCCGCGTCACCCCAGGCGCTCATTTCTCGCTGAGAGACTGGAGCTCCCGAATCAGCAGGTTGCGTCCTTCATCGTTAAGCCGGATTTCCGGCTCGCCACCAGTCGCAGAACTCATTGTGATACGAGGCGCCACGGAGTGATCCTCCGATCGTTCTCTTTGCTTATTTGCGGACAGCTAAACCCGCGATGGCGGGAAAGAGCGGGGATTTTTGCTCAATTGATCAGGCGGGCGCCGCGCGGGGGCAGGAAGCGGTCGTCGAAAATATCCGCAGCTTGAGGCCGCTTTGCGAATTTGAAACCCTCGCCGACCTGGTCGATCGAGCGTTCGAGGCGGGCCGCGTCGACCCCGCCGAGGCCGTTGCGATTCACTTCTCCGGTCTGGATGTTGTCGCGGACCA
This sequence comes from uncultured Alphaproteobacteria bacterium, assembly GCA_963832045.1. Taxonomy (GTDB): domain Bacteria; phylum Pseudomonadota; class Alphaproteobacteria; order Rhizobiales; family Xanthobacteraceae; genus Bradyrhizobium. The sequence goes on along the minus strand of CAWHSM010000026.1, from coordinate 83,106 downwards.
CCGCATGCAGCCGCTCCAGCTCCAGGTCGCGCGAGCCTTCCTCCATCCGGGTGAGAACCTGGTCGACCGCATGGCCTTCGTCGCGGATCGTCAGGGCGGTGCCGGCAATCAGCGCTCGCACAAAACCCTTTACGGCCTCCGGCTTCCGGGCGGCGAACGCGGGATTGACGATCAACGCAAAACCGTAGGCATCGCAACCATAGTCGGCAAACCGAAGCACCGCGAGGTCGTCAGCGGGGACGCCGCGATCCCTCAGGTTCACCGCGGATTGGTAGGAAAAGCCGGTCACGGCATCGACCTGGCCGGCCGACAGCATCGGTTCACGCACCGCGGCGCTGATCGAGCTTTGTTTGACGTGATCGAGATGGATTCCGTTCTGGTGCGCCAACGCCGGCCACAGCCCGGCCGAAAGGTCGTTGTCGGCGACGCCGAGCGTCTTGCCTTCGAGATCGGAGAGGACGTGGATGCCCCGGCTCTTGCGGGCGACGATGGCATAGGGCGATTTGTTGAACAGCACGAAAACCGCCTTGACCGGCGGCGAACCCCGGCTGTCAAACCGGATCAGCGCGTTCAGGTCGACGATGGCAAATTCGTTGGCGCTGGAGGCGACACGCGCAATCGCCTCGGGTGATCCGGCGGCGACGTCGGCTGTCACGGCCAGTCCTTCGGAAGCGAGCAGGCCGTCGGTCATGGCGACGATCATGGGAGCGGCGCCGGCATTGATCGGGCGATCGAAGGAAAACTGGATCAGGACCGGACGGGCGTTTTCCGCGGCGTGACTTGCGTCCGCGGCCAGGCCCGCAAGACCAGGCCAGGCGGCCAGAACACAGCAGGCGATAATGGTCCGAATTGCGCGCATCAGCACGACACCAGTGCTGGCGTGGCGGATCTGACATTCGCATCGGTATCGCCGCGTGTCAGCGAAGCGAATGTCAAATCCGAAACCACGCCAGAATCTTGTATGTTTGCCGGTGTGCCCCTGGTTCTGACATCGGTTAATGAACCGGCCGCGATACGAATGTCAGAACCAGGGACGCCGGAGGTCAATTGCTACGCCGGATATGTCGGTTTCATGACGCCGGTCGGAAGGCCGGTCGGACATCTCTCCCAATGTGGCGGTTCGAGTCTGAACGGCTGATGACTAACGGCTGATGACCAAGAGCTGTTTCGGGGGATGCGACCTTTCGTCCGTATTATTACGGCGGTGACGCCGAGCCTTGCGACAGATAACGGGAAGCACGGCAGGCGGCCCGCCTTGCGCCGGGCGATGCGCCCCCCGGGGCGCCTGCAAATCCTACGACTGAATTAAGCCGCTGGTCACCGTCTGGCGGTTTTCCCGCAATTTGTGAGGCCGTTAACACGCTGGCGAGCCGTTTGGATTATTTTCAGGGACATGAGTGATTCGATCGAACGGCTTTATCAGGCGGTGATCGCGGCCAAGGATCTTGATCCCTCGGTTTCGCGGACAGCGCGGCTGTTTCAGCGTGGCCCCGCCAAGATGGCCAAGAAGCTCGCCGAGGAAGCCATCGAAGTCGTGATCGACGCCGTCAACCGCAGGCCCGACGCCGTCATCCGCGAAAGCGCAGATCTGCTCTACAATCTCACGGTCCTGTGGGCGTCCGCCGGCGTGCGGCCGGCCGACGTCTGGCGCGAGATGGAGATGCGTGAGGATCTGCTCGGAATTGCCGAGAAGATGCCGAAGCAGGCCAAATTGCCGAAGGTCGCCTCGCCTCGGCTGGCGCGGCGACCAATTGTCGCGCTCGAGGGCCGCCCCCTTCGCAAGCGCCAGCAACAGCCTTCCTGAATCTCTAAATCTCGTCAAATCTCTCGGCGTCCGGCATGGACAAACGCGTCGCTAAAGCGCGATGAGATTCGATGGAATTAGTAGCGGCGACGAAGGTGTGCTCCCTCTCCCGCTTGCGGGGGAGGGTTGGGGTGGGGGCCTCCGTAAACGCGCTGGACAGGCTTTCCCCCACCCGCCGCGCTCTGGCGCGCAATTGCGCTGCCGAGCGCGTCGACCTCCCCCGCAAGCGGGAGAGGTGAAGTAAGCTCGCAGGCAGCCCAATTCAATCAAGAGCCATCCAGCCCTAGTGCGGTGGATTTGACATTCGCACCAGTTTTTCAGCGAGCTCTCATTGCGAATGTCAAATCCAAAACCGCACTAGGAACTTATATTTGCTAGTGGCCCTTTGGTTCTGACATTCGTAAACAAGCTCGCATGCAACATGATACGAATGTCAGAATCGGGCCACCAGGGCTTCATCGCGGCGTGCTCAGACGAATTTACGACTGGTGTATCGACGCCGCCGACAAGCCTTACGCGCTGTGGATCCTGGGGGCCGTCGCTTTCGCCGAAAGTTCCTTCTTCCCGATTCCACCCGACATCATGCTGCTGCCGATGTCGCTGGCGCGGCCGGCGCGGGCGTGGCTGTTTGCGACGCTCTGCACGATTGCTTCCGTGGCCGGCGGCGTGCTCGGCTACGCCATCGGGGCTCTGCTCTATGACTCGGTCGGGCTGTGGCTGATCAATCTCTATCACCTCGGCGACAAGGTCGAATCCTTTCGCGCCTCCTACGCCGAGTGGGGCAGCGTCATCATCCTGCTGAAGGGGCTGACGCCGATCCCCTACAAGCTGGTGACAATCACGTCGGGCTTTGCGGGCTACAATATCTGGCTGTTCATCCTGTGCTCCATCATCGCCAGGGGCGGCCGCTTTTTCATCGTTGCGATCGTGCTCAACCGCTACGGCGACGTGATCAGGGCCGAAGTCGAGAAGCGCCTGGGCCTCTGGGTCACGGTGCTCGCGCTTGTGCTGGCCGCCGGCTTCGTCATCGCAATTAAATTGATCTGAAGCTTTGCGGCATGGCCGGCCCGGACTACTCTGACCGGATGCTCGATCAATCCCGCCTCTTTTTGGCGTTGGGCCGCCTGCCCGTGGTGGCGACGATCGCCGTTGCGGCTCTTATATGGCTGGCCGCCGTGGCGACCGGCCGGTCGCAGCCCGCACCCTCTGCGCCGCCTGTCGCCCAATCGGCGTCACCGGATCAGCCAGCAGCACCGCCAGGCACGCCAGCGGCTCCGCCGGCCGCTCCGGAAAATCCGGGCCTTTTCCATGAAATGGGAAAGGCGCTCGAGAAATCCCTGTCGATCCTGCCGACATTGAAAGGTACGGGCGAGGCGCTCGACGATCTCAACACGCGCGCCAAGGATGCAGCCAAGGACGCCGGCGAAAGCCTGTCGCGCATGACCAAGCCATCGTCCATGGCAACGGGCCGTCTTCTGTGCCCCGTCTCCGCGAACGGGGCTTCCGATTGCAAGGTGGCGGCCGACAAGCTCTGCGTGGCCAAGGGCTTCAAGGAGGGCAAAAGCCTGACGACGAACTCGGTGCAGGCCTGTTCGCCGAAAGTGCTGATTCCGGGCCGGACAAAAAAGCCGGACGATTGCCGGACCGACAATTATGTCACCCGCGCGTTGTGCCAGTAGCGGCCCTTCCCTCAAGAACAAGCGCGATTGCTTTCTTGAGATGATGTCTGGCATCTTTTGGCTTGGCTGCGGCGTCCCGCCTTCGAAACGCATAAGGATTTCACGAATGTCCATGCCTGCTTTGTTCAAGGGTCGCCTGTCGATTCCGGTGATCGGAGCGCCGATGTTCATTGTCTCGGTGCCGGATCTCGTGATCGCCCAGTGCAAGGCGGGGATCGTCGGTTCGTTTCCGGCGCTGAACGCGCGCCCGCCCGAACTGCTGGACGCGTGGCTGACGCAGATCCGCGCAGAGCTTGCCGCCTATGATGCGGCCCATCCGGATCGGCCGTCGGCGCCATTTGCCGTCAACCAGATCGTGCACCGGTCGAACAACCGCCTCGAACAAGATCTGGCGCTCTGCGAGAAGCACAAGGTGCCGATCGTCATCACGTCGCTCGGCGCGCTGGAGGAGGTCAACCAGGCCGCGCATCGCTGGGGCGGCATCGTCTTTCATGACGTGATCAACCAGAAATTCGCCCACAAGGCGATCGAGAAGGGGGCTGACGGCCTGATCCTGGTTGCCGCCGGTGCCGGCGGCCATGCCGGCGTGATTTCGCCATTCGCTTTCGTCGCCGAGACGCGGCAATGGTTCGACGGTCCGATCGCGTTGTCGGGCGCCATCGCCAACGGTCGAGCGATCCGCGCGGCGCGTCTTCTGGGGGCGGATTTCGCCTATATCGGATCGGCCTTCATCGCCACCACGGAAGCGAACGCGCTCGATCGCTACAAGGAAATGATCGTCGCATCGGGCGCCGAAGACATCGTCTATTCCAATCTTTTCACCGGAGTGCACGGCAATTACCTGAAGCCGTCGATCGTGGCCGCGGGCATGGACCCGGAAAACCTTCCGCAGTCGGACGCATCGAAGATGAGTTTCGGCACCGATGCTTCCGGCGAGCGCAACAAGCCGAAGGCCTGGAAGGAAATCTGGGGTTCGGGTCAGGGAATCGGCAGCGTCGGCAAGACAGTGTCCGCCGCTGAGATGATCGCGCGCTTCAAGAAGGAATACGAAGAGGCCGTCGATCCGCCGTTGTAGGGCGGAGAAATAGCCGACGCGCACTCAAGACCAACACCAACTCGAATATCCGGAGCGACGCGCGCGCGTCGCCGCCTGGTCGCGGCGTCTCTCGCCGCTTAACCGGCCATTAACCAAGCCCGCCCCAAGATTCATGTCCGGGACCGCCGCGACGCTCGGCGTCCGAAACCGCTGATGGTGGGAAGTGACATGGATTTCGAGACGCTCTTTGCGAAAACGCCGGCAACCCTCGAGGAGATCAAGCGCCGGGTCGCCTATGCGCTCGAGCGCCATCCGCTCTGCCGCGATGTGCAATTCGACGTCGTCAGCATGCCCCGTTCCAGCAGGGGCGGAAACTGGACCATCAGCCTGCAAACGGTCGCGCCCGACGCGCTTTGGGAGGCCTCCGATATCATCGCCGATATCCAGGCTGCCTACGAACTCACGGCCGCGGCCTGATCCCCTTTTTCGATGTGGCTGGCCGGTCCCAATCGCCACTGCACCGGCATGGTTAAGCCTTAATTCCTGCCTGATTATCGGGAAAGTAGCGTGATGCGCCGCAAAAACTGGAGAGTTGCTTGTCGAAAGCAATAACCATTGTTGCCCTGACCTGCTTTCTGATTGTCGGGGCGGCCGCCGCTGCGATTTTGGGACGCGACAGTGTGCCGGCGGCGGGAGCGGCGATGGTGGCGCCCGCCGTTCCGCAGGGATTCGTCTCCAACAAGGAAAGCAAAAGCGATCGGCTCGCCGTTGCCAGCGTTGCGGTTGCCGCGGTTCCGGTTGAGCCGGCCGAGCCGCCGCAAACCGCCATGATCCCAAGTGAGCCGTTGCGGCAGGCCTTTGCGGCCGCCGCGCCGAGCGAGATCGAAGGCCTCAAGTTGGGCAGCCCGCCGCCGCCCGTGCCGCCCAAACCGAAATTGGCCGCCAAGCCGCCGGTGCAGAAGCCCTACGCGCTTTTGAGCGATACGCAGATCGCCGGCATCAAGGATCGGTTGAAACTGTCGCCGTCGCAGGAATCCTATTGGCCGGCGGTGGAGAACGCGCTGCGCGCCGTGGCCCGCAAGATTCACGCCGCGCGGCAGGCCGATCCCGCCAACACCAGCGCGCCGATCGACCCCGAGGCCGAGGAAGTCCAGCAACTGAAATCGGCTGCGATGCCGCTGTTGTTTCAGCTGCGCGAAGACCAGAAACGCGAAGTGCGCTCGCTCGCCCGCCTGATCGGCCTGGAGAAGGTTGCCGAGGCGATCTGAGCCGATACCGGCCGGTCCGCTTGGGCGGCCATTAAGACCGGGAAAAATCCCGGCTTGGAAATCCAGCAGCATCCTGTTCTTATCGTCCCCCCGCGCAACCGGACGAGGCTGCCATGAGCACGCGACGTGAACACGATCTGCTGGGCGACCGGGATGTTCCCGAGCAGGCCTATTACGGTGTCCACACCTTGAGGGCGGTGGAGAATTTCCCGATCACCGGGACCCCCATCTCGATCTATCCCGACCTGATTGCAGCGCTGGCTTCGATCAAGCTGGCCGCGGCGCGGAGCAATCGCGAACTCGGCCTGCTCGATGCGACGCGCGCCGACGCCATCATCGCGGCCGCCGAGGAGATCAGGGCGGGCCGGCTGCACGAGCAGTTCGTGGTCGACGTCATCCAGGGCGGCGCCGGGACCTCGACCAACATGAATGCCAATGAGGTGATCGCAAACCGCGCGCTGGAGCTGCTCGGCCATTCCCGGGGCGACTACAGGTTTTTGCATCCCAACGAACACGTCAACATGAGCCAGAGCACCAACGACGTCTACCCGACGGCGCTCAAGCTTGCGGCCTATTCGGGGATCATGCGGCTGGTCGAGGCCATGGCGGTGCTGCGCCGGGCGTTCGAGGCGAAGTCGGAAGAGTTCGTCGACATCATCAAGATGGGACGAACCCAGTTGCAGGACGCCGTCCCGATGACGCTCGGCCAGGAGTTCTCGACCTATGCGGTGATGCTGGGCGAGGACGAGCAGCGCCTGAAGGAGGCGGCGCTGCTGGTGTGCGAAATCAACATGGGCGCCACTGCCATCGGCACCGGCATCAACGCCCATCCCGACTATGCGCGGCTGGTCTGCCAGCATTTGCGCGCCGTGACCGACATTCCGGTAGTGACCGCTTCCAACCTGATCGAGGCGACGCAGGATTGCGGCGCCTTCGTGCAATTGTCCGGCGTGCTCAAGCGGGTCGCGGTCAAGCTGTCGAAGACCTGTAACGATCTGCGCCTGTTGTCGTCGGGGCCGCGCGTCGGGTTGAACGAGATCAACCTGCCGCCGATGCAGGCGGGCTCGAGCATCATGCCGGGCAAGGTCAACCCGGTGATCCCCGAGGTGGTCAACCAGATCGCTTTTGAGGTGATCGGCAACGACGTGACCGTCAGCTTTGCGGCCGAGGGCGGTCAGTTGCAGCTCAACGCCTTCGAGCCCATCATCGCGCACAGTCTGTTCAAGAGCGTCAATCATCTTCGCGCCGGATGCCTGACGCTGGCGACGCGTTGCGTGAGCGGCATCACCGCCAACCGCGAGCACCTTCGCCGCGGCGTCGAACGCTCGATCGGTATCGTGACCGCGCTCAATCCCTACATCGGTTACGCCAACGCGACCGAAATCGCGCAACTGGCATTGTCGACCGACCAGAGCGTCTACGACCTGGTGCTCGCCAAGAAGCTTCTGACCCGCGAGCAGCTCGACCAGATCCTGCAGCCGGAGGTGCTGACCCGGCCCCGCACGTTCGGCACTGCGGATGCTACCGCGCAAACCCATGCGCTCAGCGTGCGCCGCGACCAGACCGACTGATTAAATTTGCATCTGATGTTGATTTATCACCTGGTGAAATTTCAGACCGTCAGGTGATCGGATTTCTCGCCAAGGCAAAGGCGAGGGGTTTGCGGTCGCCCCCGCAGCGCGATAGGCTATAGAGAGCAAAAAGCCATGGATGGCAAGAATATGGCCGGACAAGAATCCAGGCAAGAATAACGGATCAAGGGAGGTACCCATGCAGGAGTTGACGCCGGAAACCATCACGCAAGCCGTGCTTGACCAGATGGCCACCACCCCCAATCCGCGCCTGAAGGAGATCATGGCTTCGGCGGTAAAACACCTGCATGCCTTTGCCAGGGACGTGAACCTGACGCCGGCGGAATGGATCAAGGGCATCGCCTTCATGACCGCGGTCGGCAAGATCTGCACGCCGGCGCGGCAGGAGTTCATCCTGTTGTCCGATACGCTGGGCCTGTCGGCGCTGGTCAACGGCCTGCACGACACGACCGCGCTGGAAGAAGGCACCCACACCAGCCTGCTCGGTCCGTTCTACCGCGAAACCACGCCGCATCTGGCCGCCGGCAGCCAGATTGCCAAGCACCCGACCCCCGGCAGCGAATGCGTGCTTTACGGCTACGTGAGCGATGTCAACGGCAAGCCGCTCGCCGGCGCCACCGTCTCGCTCTGGCAGACCAGCGCCAGCGGTCTTTATGACATTCAGGAGAATCCGAACTCGGTCGATTACCGCGGAATCTTCACCACCGATGCCAACGGCCTGTTTGTGCTGCGCACCGTAAAACCGCTCGGCTATTCGATCCCGATGGACGGGCCGGTCGGCGAGATGGTGACGGCGCAGAGGCGGCACGGCATGCGCCCCGCCCATATTCATTTCCTGGTCGGCGCGCCCGGCTATCGCGAACTGGTGACGGCGCTTTACCTGCGCGATGACCCGCATCTGGCCGACGACGTCGTGTTCGGCTCGTCGGGCGATCTTGCGGTCGACATCAACCCAAAGGATCCGGAGTGCCCGATTCCGGGTGTGCCGAGCATCCGCTTCGACATGCGGCTGTCGCGCGAAACCGCGGCCGACCGGGCCGGCGGACGTGTCGGGGCCGATCCGGCCGCGATCCTGAAGCAGTCGGCGTGACGTCCGCGCGGAAGGTTATGCGACCAGAGTTGTGTTGTGGCGTGGGGCGCCTTGGCCCTAACGTTCGCTGACGTCGTTTATGTTGTCCGTCGCAGGAAGCGAACAGACCGGCGCGGGCAATCGAAAAAAACGATGAAAGATAAAACAAGCAAAGCAATACGTGGGGGAGGGATAATGCAACGCAGAACGCTTCTTGGCGCGGCGATCACGGTCGCAGGGCTCGCGCTGATCTCCAATGCCGACGCCCAGCAGCCGCCGATCAGGATCGGCATGTCGATGGCCCAGACCGGCGGACTTGCCGGCGGCGGCAAGGCCTCGCTGCTCGGTACCGAGATCTGGCGCGACGACATCAATGCGCGAGGCGGCCTGCTCGGCCGCAAGGTCGAGCTCGTGGTCTATGACGACAAGTCGAGCGCATCCGAGACGCCCGCGATCTATTCCAAGCTGCTCGACGTCGACAAGGTCGATCTGCTGTTTGCGCCCTATGCCACGGTGCCGACCGCGCCGATCATGCCGCTGGTCAAGCAGCGCGGCATGGTGCTGATCGGGAACTTCTCGTTCCAAGTGAACAGCAAGGTCGGCCACGACATGTATTTCAATAATTCCCCGTGGGGACCGGCCGATGCCTGGGCGGCGGCGTTTCTCGATATCGGCCAGAAGGCCGGCGGCAAGACCGTGGCGCTGCTCACGGCCGACCAGGAGTTCGCACAGAACCTGGCGAAGACCGCGCGCGAAGTCGCAACCAAGCGCAACATGCCGATCGTGTTCGATCAGGCCTATCCGCCGAACACGGTGGAATTCTCCGGCATCATCCGCGCGCTCAAGGCCGCCAAGCCCGACATCGTCTATGTCGCGTCCTATCCGCCGGATTCGGCCGGCATCCTGCGCGCGATCAACGAGCTCGGGATCGGCGACAACGTCAAGCTGTTCGGCGGCGGCATGGTCGGGCTGCAGTTCGGCGCGGTGATGGAGAATTTGGGTTCGCTGCTCAACGGCGTCGTCAACTTCAACACATGGCTGCCGGAACCCGGCATGTACTATGAAGGGACGAAGGCATTCTTCGAGACCTATTCGAAACGCGCGACCGAAGCCAAGGTCGATCCGCTCGGCTACTACCTTGCGCCGTTCGGCTACGCTTCTGGCCAGCTCATCGAAGCGGCGATCAAGTCGACCGGATCGCTCGACCAGAAGGCGATCGCCAAATATCTGCGCGAGCATGAAACTGCGACGATCGTCGGTCCGATCGCGTTTTCGGCGGATGGCGAGCGCAAGGAGACCGCGACGCTGCAGGCGCAGTTCCAGGGCATCGTCGACAAGAACATGGATCAGTTCAGGAAGCCCGGCAAACAGGTGATCCTGTTTCCGGAGAAACTGAAATCCGGCGATCTCATCACGCCGTTCGAGTCCGCACGAAAGTAAGATCGGGATTGGCGATGCAACCTTATCCCTCCCCCGCGGAACGCGTGGGGAGGGTGGCCGGCGCGAAGCGACGGTCGGGTGGGGGTGGTCGGTAGTGTAAAAAACGGTGGAAGTTTATATTTAGTGGCCCCCACCCCGGCTCGCTTCGCTCGCCGACCTCGAGAGCGAGCATTGCTCGCCTCGGACCCCACAAGGGGGAGGGATAAGGAAAGCACCAGCGCGACCGAATGAGATTGCCGACTGCGGCAGAGGCCAATCTACACGTGAAGCAAAGAGTGGCGATTAAAAGGGCAAAGGGGGCCGACGTTGTTGTCAATGGACCTGCTGCTCGATGCGGTGATCATCGGCGTGCTGCTCGGCTGCTTCTATGCAGCCGTCAGCATCGGCCTGTCGGTTTCCTTTGGCCTGCTCGACGTTCCCCATGTGGCGCATCCGGCCTTTCTGGTGCTGGCGTCCTATGCGGTGTTTTTCCTCAATGACAGCTACGATATCGATCCCTTGCTGGCCGGGCTCTTGATCACGCCGCTTTTGTTCGTGTTCGGGCTCGCCGCCTACCGGCTGTATTACGAGACCTTCGAGCGGCGCGGCACCGACGCCGGGGTGCGCGGCATCGCGTTCTTCTTCGGCGTCGCCTTCATCATCGAGGTGCTGATCATCCTGCATTTCGGCGTCGACCAGCGTTCGGTGACCGCTTCCTATATCGGCAAGGCCTGGCGGTTCGGCGATATGCGGATTCCGTTCCGCCTGGTGGTCGCCTTCGCGGTCGCCACCGGATTGACGCTGCTGCTCTCGCTGTACCTGTCGCGAACCTTCATGGGACGGGCGATCCGTGCGGTCGCGCAGGACGAGGAGGCGGTGCGGCTGATGGGCGCCAATCCGGTCTGGATCAAGCAATGGGCGTTCGGGATCGCGACCGCCGTGCTCGGCGTCGCGGGCGCGCTGCTCATCATCGTCGCGCCGGTCGAGCCGACGCTTGACCGCGCCTATATCGGACGCACCTTCTGCGTCGTGGTCATGGCCGGGCTCGGCAGCATGACCGGCACGCTGATTGCCGCCATCATCCTCGGCGTCGCCGAGAGCATCGTGTTGACGATGTTCGGCGCCTCCTGGGCGCCCGCGATCTCGTTTGCGTTGCTGCTTGGCGTTCTGGCGGTGCGGCCGCAGGGCCTGCTGGGCAGGCGGTCATGAAACGAGGCGGCATCGCTTTCTGGATCGGCGCGGCGCTGTTTCTGGCGCTGGTGTTTCTGACGACGCAACTCATCAGCAACGAATACCCGTTTTTTGCCGGCTACGTGATCCTGCAATTCATCGTTCTCGCGGTGGCCTGGAGCATTCTTGGCGGCTATGCCGGTTATGTGAATTTCGGCACCAGCGCGTTTTTCGGCGTCGGCGTCTACACCGCCGTGCTGTTGTTCCAGGGCGCCGGTGCGCCGCTCCTGGTGCAGATCGCGGCCGCCGCCCTGGTCGGCGCGCTTCTCGGCTTTGCGGTCGGCCTGTTGACCTTGCGCATGCAGGGCATCTTTTTCTCGATCGCGACCATTGCGGTCACCATCGTCATCGAAACGTCGGTGACGAACTGGCGCTATCTCGGCGGCGCGGCCGGCATCCAGATCCAGCGGCCGCCGGTGACGGCGCCGTTCCACAGCTACGTGCAGATGCTGGTTTTCGTTCAGGCGCTTCTGGTCGTGCTGGCGGTCGTGGTCGCGCGCTACATCCAGAACTCCTGGATCGGCCGCGGCCTTCAGGCGCTCAGGGACGACGAACTCGCCGCCGAATGCACCGGCGTACCCACGCTGCGGCTGAAGCTGCTCGCCTGCGTGATTTCCGGCGCACTGATGTGCGCGGCCGGCGCGCCGGCGGCGATGTACCTGCAATATGCGGATCCGGCTTCCGCGTTCAACCTCAACTATTCGGTCTCGGTGCTGGCGATGGCGCTGATCGGCGGCACCGCGCATTGGGCAGGCCCGGTGATCGGCGCGATCCTGCTCGGCGTCACGCAGCAGCTTCTCGCCGTCACCATCTCCTCGGAAGTGAACGTGCTCGTGCTCGGCATCATGCTGGTGTTGTTCGTGGTGGCCGCGCCCGAAGGCATTATCGGGCTGTTTCGCAAGGGTCGCCGCCGCGCGGAGAGCAAGGCATGACCGCCGCCACCGAGCTCCCGTTGTTGCGGATATGCGCGTTGACCAAACGCTTCGGCGGTTTCACCGCGCTCGACAATGTCAGCGTCGATATCAAAGCCGGCGAACGCTTCGGGCTGATCGGCCCGAACGGCTCCGGCAAGACCACGCTGATCAACTGCATTTCCGGCGCATTCCGCACCGAGCCCGAGACGGTGATGTTTTGCGGCGAGGACATCACGCGGTTGCCGCCCCACGTGCGCACCCGCCGCGGCATCGCGCGCAGCTTCCAGATCCCGCGGCCGTTCAAGAGCATGACGGTCGTCGAGAACCTGATGGTGGCGCTCGATTTCACCAGCGCAAGCCACTTGCGTCTTTCGGCCGACGATCATCGTAACGGTGCGATGTCGATACTCTCGCAAATGGGCCTGGCGGCCAAGGCCGATACGCGGGTCACCGGGTTGAGCCAGGTCGAGCTGCGCAAGATGGAGCTGGCGCGCGCGCTCGCCACGCGCCCAAAACTTCTGATTTCGGACGAGGCGATGGCCGGGTTGTCCGGCTCGGAAGTCGACGAGGTGCTCGATCTCCTGATCAAATTGGCCGGCGAAGACATCACCATCATCATGATCGAGCACATCATGCAGGCGGTGATGCGTTTCTCGCAGCGCATCATGTGCCTCGATGCGGGCAAGATCATCGCGATCGGACAGCCGTCCGAGGTGATGGCGAATTCGCGGGTGCAGGAGGCCTATCTTGGCACTTAGCCTCGCGATCCGGAATCTCGATGCCGGCTACGGCGCGGTGAAGGCGCTGCGCGGCGTCTCGCTCGATGTCGAGGCGGGCGAGACCGTCGCGCTGCTCGGCACCAACGGCAACGGCAAGAGCACGCTGATGAAATGCATCATGGGCCTGGTGCGGCCGTGGCGCGGCGAGGTCGTTTTGACGATCGACGGCGTCGCGCACGATCTCGCCAGGCTTTCGCCGGAGGCCATCGTCGATCTCGGCGTCGCGCTGGTCCCCGAAGGGCGGCGGCTGTTTCCGCGATTGACGGTTTCGGAAAATCTGATGCTTGGCGCCTTCCGCCGCGCCGCGCGGGCCGACATCGGCCGCAATCTGGCGCACGCTTTCGAGGCGTTTCCGATCCTGAAAGAGCGTTCGAAGCAGCTCGCCGGCACCATGTCGGGCGGGCAGCAGCAAATGCTCGCGATCGCGCGCGCGCTGATGTCCTCGCCGCGGCTTCTGCTGATCGACGAGCCGTCGGTGGGCTTGTCGCCGCTGCTCGTATCGCAGATGATCACCAAGATCGGCGAGCTTGGTGAGCATTTCGGGTTGACGGTGCTAATGGCCGAGCAGAACTTCAATCAGGCGGTCCGCATCGCCGATCGCGGCTATATCATCGTCCACGGCGAGATCGCGGTCGCAGCCGGCGTCGACGAATTGCGCGGCAACGACATCGTCAAGCGGCTTTATCTCGGCGGCAGCGTATGACTGGAGGGAATCGCCACATTTGAAGATGTGCTCTTATCCCTCCCCCTTGTGGGGAGGGTCGACGCGAGTGAAACGAGCGTCGGGGTGGGGGTACAAGAAAACGGCCCCCCACCCTGGCCTCCGCTTCGCTTCGGCCTTCCCTCCCCACCGCTGCGCGGGGGGAGGGATCAAACCGTAATCACCGAGGGATCACAACATGACACCAAAGCTTTTGCCCACCACGGTTGTCGGCAGCTATCCGCAGCCGGATTGGCTGGTGGACCGGACGCTGTTGTCGAAGGGCGTGGCGCGCGTGCGCCTCGATCTGTGGCGGGTTGCGGAGCCGTGGCTGGAACAGGCGCAGGACGACGCGACGCTGCTGGCGATCCGCGACATAGAACGTGCCGGCATCGATATCATCACCGACGGCGAGATGCGGCGGGAGAGCTATTCCAACCGCTTCGCCACATCGCTTGAGGGCATCGCGTCCGGCAGGCCGGGGGAGGTGGTGTCGACGGCGGGCAATGCCACCGCCGTGCCGCGCGTGGTCGGCCCGATCAGGCGGAGCCATGCGGTGGAAACCCGCGACATGAGGTTTCTGCGCGACAATACCGAGCGGCTGGCGAAGATCACGCTGCCGGGGCCGTTCACCATGAGCCGGCAGGCAGTCAACGAATATTATCGCGACGACGACGAGATGGTGATGGACTACGCCGCCGCGGTGAATGCCGAGGCGCGCGATCTCGAAAAGGCCGGCGCCGACGTCATCCAGCTCGACGAGCCCTGGTTGCGCCAGGACCCGGCGGCGGCGAAGCGCATTGCCGTCAAGGCGATCGACCGCGCGCTCGAAGGCATCACGGTTGCTACCGTGGTCCATCTCTGCTTCGGTTACGCCGCCGTCGTCAAGGGACAGAAGCCCGTCGGCTATTCGTTCCTCGGCGAGCTCGGCGCCTGCAAGGCGGACCAGATATCGATCGAGGCGGCGCAACCCAAACTCGATCTCGGCGTGCTCCGGGAGCTTTCGCCAAAGAAGATCATGCTGGGCGTGATCGATCTCGCCGATCCCGCGGCTGAGGCGGCAGCCATCGTCGCCGACCGCATTCGCGCCGCGCTGAAGTTTCTTCCCCCCGACCGTCTGGTGCCGGCGCCGGATTGCGGCATGAAGTACCTTCCGCGCGAACTGGCGTTCGCGAAACTGAAGGCGCTCGCAGACGGTGCCGCGATCGTACGCGGCGAGCTGTCATGACCCGGATCACGGCAGCACTGCTTCTGGCGGCGATTTGCGTGACGCCATCTTCGGCCGCCGACTTGCCCGCGCGCAAGCCGGGCCTGTGGGAGGTCAAGACCAGCATCGAGGGCAGCCCGCGCGCGCTCACGGTCCAGCAATGCGTCGATGCGGCGACCGACCAGATGCTGCAATCGAGCGCCGGCCCCTTTTCGGCCGCGGCCTGTCCCGACCGTGAGGTGAAAAAATCCGACGCTTCGATCGCCATCGACTCGCGCTGTACCTTTGGCGGCAAGCCGGCGGCCGCGCATGCTGATATCACCGGCAGTCTCGATAATGCCTATGCGATGACGGTGACGGCGCAGGGTGGCGGCCTGCCGGCGGTGAAGATGACCGTCGAGAGCAAGTGGCTGGGCGCCTGCGCGGCCGGCCAGAAGTCCGGCGATGTCATGATGCCGGGCGGCGTGAAGATCAACGTTCCGGAGTTGCAGAAGCAAGCGCCCACGCCGGATGTTTTGTCGCAGCCGGTCAGGTAGACCGTATCGCACTGTCGATTTGCCTTGTCGGGCAAATCAAGCAAGCGCGTCTCTCGATCGCGCGCAAAGTCCAGTGCTTTCAGCAAAAATTTTCCGCTTTCGTTGTCGGGCAAATCAATTCTAGAGGTTTTGCCGTCTCGCGCCCGACAGAGGGGCGTATCGCGATCGTCACGGCACGTTGGCGCGGGATGCGATGGACGTGGATAGCGCCTTTGACGAACGGCGCTTGATGCGGACGGCGAAGCCGTGTGGTCCTGATGCCTCGACGCTGGCATCAAATCGGCGGTGATTGCTTCGGCAATCGCGCCGGTGACGGTGACAAAAAAGCCCGATCACCGGGGAGAGCACGTAATAAGCCGTAAACCACTCGCGCGGGGAATGCCGGATCGTTTCGGCGTGCCTGTGGTGACTATGCTCGTATGCTTTTTTCATTCGCATACGAGACTGCGGGTGCGAACATGCGCCCGGCATTCCCTGCGCCTTCTGCTTGTCGGAAGGGCGACGTTCTCGGGATAACTCGGGCGAATCGCGCCGCGAGAACGTAGAAGCGTGGCTGTTTGATAATTGAATCGGCGGAGCGAAGCTATTGCAGGATGCAATCCCTCCCCCGCGTAGCGTGGGGAGGGTGGATCATCGTGAGCGTGAGCGAACGATGAGCCGGGTGGGGGACTGCCTTAATCGAGGACGGCGGCGCAACCCCCACCCCGTCCTCGCTATCGCTCGGCCGACCCTCCCCACAAGGGGGAGGGATGAGAGCGAGTTCGTGGTGGATGGCCGGGACAAGCTCAGCCATGACGAGCGGAGAGAGCCGGACCTACCCCGCGCCCACCTTTTTCTTCCGCCAGGCGAGATGCACCGCGCAATTGCAGCCCGGCGGATGCGATTGCAGCTCCGGCGAAGCGATGTCGTTGGCGGGCTTTGCGGAGGAGGGCGGCTCCTTCGGCATCGCTTCCTTGACGCGGCGATCCTGCGCCGACTGATCTTGCGCGGGAATGTAGTTCAAGACCGGCGCGAGCCAGCGCTCGGTTTCCGCCACGCTAAAACCTTTGCGCGCGGCGTAATCCTCGACCTGGTCGCGCTCGATCTTGCCGACGCCGAAATAGAAGCTTTCCGGATGGCTGAAATAAAGCCCGGATACCGAGGAGCCCGGCCACATCGCAAAGCTCTCGGTCAGCGTTACGCCGGCCGTTGTCTCGGCATCGAGCAGCGTAAACAGCGCCGCCTTCTCGGTGTGATCGGGCTGCGCGGGATAGCCCGGCGCGGGACGGATGCCCTGATACTTCTCCAAAATCAGATCGTCGGGCGCAAGAGTCTCATCCGGCGCGTAGCCCCAGAACTCGCGGCGCACGCGCGCATGCATGCGCTCGGCAAAGGCTTCGGCGAGACGGTCGGCCAGCGCCTTGCACAGGATCGAGGAATAGTCGTCGTTGGCATTCTTGAAGCGGTCGGCCACCGCGTCCTCGCCGATCCCGGCGGTCACCACGAAGCCGCCGATATAATCGGGCACGCGGGACGAAACCGGCGCGATGAAATCCGACAGCGCGGCATTGAAGCGGCCCTCGCGCTTCTCGAGCTGCTGGCGCAGGGTGTGGAAGGTCGCGATTTCCTGGCTCCGCGCCTCGTCCGCGTAGACGACGATGTCGTCGCCTTGCGCATTGACCGGCCAGAAGCCGATCGTCGCCTGCGCCTTGAACCATTTCTCCCTGACGATCCGGTCGAGCATCTTGCGCGCATCGTCGTAAAGCGAGCGCGCGACCTCGCCGACCGTTGGATCGTCGAGAATGGCTGGAAAGCGCCCGGTCAGCTCCCAGGTCTGGAAGAACGGCGTCCAGTCGATGTACTCGGCCAATTCCGCGAGATCATAGTCGCGGAAAGTCTTGATGCCGAGGAACGTAGGCTTCTTCGGCGGTGTCTTGGCAAAATCGATCGCAACCGCATTGGCGCGCGCATCCGCAAGCTTCAGCCGCTTCTTGTCGGCCTGGGCGCGGAAATGCGCTGCGGAAATTTTTGCGTATTCGGCGCGCATCTCGGCGGCATAGGCCTCGCGCCTGTCGGACGACAGCAGCGAAGAGGCAACACCGACCGCGCGGCTGGCGTCATTGACATGCACCACGGGCCCGGAGCGGTAGTTCGGGTCGATCTTCACCGCGGTGTGGACGCGGCTCGTGGTTGCCCCGCCGATCAGGAGCGGCAGATCAAGTCCTTCGCGCTGCATCTCGCCGGCGAGAAAACACATCTCGTCAAGCGACGGCGTGATCAACCCGGAGAGGCCGATGATATCGGCGCCCTCGCGCCTGGCGGTCTCGATGATCTTTGCCGCCGGCACCATCACGCCGAGGTCGATCACCTCGAAATTGTTACATTGCAGCACGATGCCGACGATGTTCTTGCCGATGTCGTGGACGTCGCCCTTCACCGTGGCCAGCACGATCTTGCCGGCGGTGTTGCGGCCGCCATTGTCGATGCCATTGGCGAGGTTGCGCGCCTTCTCTTCCTCCATGAACGGCATCAGATAGGCGACCGCCTGCTTCATCACGCGGGCGGATTTCACCACTTGCGGCAGGAACATCTTGCCGTCGCCGAAGAGATCGCCGACGATATTCATGCCGGCCATCAACGGCCCTTCGATGACTTCAAGCGGGCGCGTGGCGAGCTTGCGGGCATCTTCGGTATCGACATCGATATATTCGGTGATGCCGTGCACCAGCGCGTGGCTCAGCCGCTTGTCGACCGGCCATTCGCGCCAGGCGTGATCCTGCGCTTCCGTCTTCCGCTCCTTGCCGCGGAATTTCTCGGCCAGCGCCAGCAGCCGCTCGGAGGCGCCGGCATCGCGGTTGAGGATGACATCCTCGCAGGTCTGGCGCAGCTCGGGATCGATGTCGTCATAGACGATCATCTGCCCGGCATTGACGATCCCCATATCCATGCCGGCCTTGATGGCATGGTAGAGAAACACCGAATGCATGGCCTCGCGCACCGGCTCGTTGCCGCGGAACGAGAACGACAGGTTGGAGACGCCGCCGGAAATATGGGCATGCGGCAGATTCTTCCGGATCCAGCGCGTCGCCTCGATGAAATCGACGCCGTAATTGTTGTGCTCCTCGAGTCCGGTCGCGATCGCGAAGATGTTCGGGTCGAAGATGATGTCTTGCGGCGGAAAGTCGAGCCGGCCGACCAGGATGTCATAGGCGCGCTTGCAGATTTCGGTCTTGCGCGCAAACGTATCGGCCTGTCCGGCCTCGTCGAACGCCATCACCACCACGGCCGCGCCGTGCCGCTTGGCGATGCCGGCTTCATGGATGAATTTTTCCTCGCCCTCCTTCATCGAGATCGAATTGACGACCGGCTTGCCCTGAACGCATTTCAGGCCGGCTTCGATCACGTTGAATTTCGAGGAATCGATCATCACGGGGACGCGGGCGATGTCGGGCTCCGCGGCGACGAGGTTGAGGAAAGTCACCATCGCCTTCTCGGAATCAAGCAGGCCCTCGTCCATGTTGACGTCGATGATCTGCGCGCCGTTCTCGACCTGGTCGCGCGCGACCTGCAATGCGGCGGTGTAGTCGCCCGCCGTGATCAGCTTGCGGAATTTTGCGGACCCCGTGACGTTAGTGCGTTCGCCGATATTGACGAAGGGAATCGCTGGCGTCAGCTCGAAGGGCTCCAGCCCCGAAAGCCGCAAGCGCGGTTCGATCGCCGGGATCGCGCGCGGCTTGTGCGGGGCCACGGCTGCGGCAATCGCGGCGATATGGTCGGGCGTGGTGCCGCAGCAACCGCCGACGACATTGACAAGCCCGGCAGAGGCGAACTCGCCGATCAGGCGCGCCATATATTCCGGGCTCTCGTCGTACTGGCCGAATTCGTTGGGCAGGCCGGCGTTGGGGTAGGCGCACACCAGCGCATCGGCGACGCGGCCGATATCGGCGATGTGCGCCCGCAGGTCTTCGGCGCCGAGCGCGCAGTTGAAGCCGATAGTGATCG
Organism: uncultured Alphaproteobacteria bacterium; assembly: GCA_963832045.1. Taxonomy (GTDB): domain Bacteria; phylum Pseudomonadota; class Alphaproteobacteria; order Rhizobiales; family Xanthobacteraceae; genus Bradyrhizobium. The sequence goes on along the minus strand of CAWHSM010000026.1, from coordinate 63,892 downwards.
GCCTGGCGTGCCGCACCGAATTCCAGAACGCTTCGGGAAGTTGTCCCGACAGCAGCCGTCCCGATTTGTCGGTGATGGTGCCGGAAACCATCACCGGTACGTCGATGCCGCGCGCCTCCGTGATCTCGGCGATCGCATAGAGCGCGGCTTTGGCGTTGAGCGTGTCGAAGATTGTTTCGACCAGCAAGAGATCGACGCCGCCGTCGAGCAGCCCGTTGATCTGCTCGCCATAGGCGCTCCGCAAATCGTCGAAGGTCACGGCGCGATAGCCGGGGTTCGATACATCTGGCGAGATCGACGCGGTGCGGTTGGTCGGGCCGATCGCGCCGGCGACAAAGCGCGGCCGGCCGTCCTCGGCGCTCACGCGCCTGGCGGCGGCGCATGCGAGTCTCGCGCCGTCGCGGTTGAGCTCATAGGCGAGGCCCGACATGTCGTAATCGGCCTGCGCGATCGAGGTCGAGGAAAAGGTATTGGTGGCGACGATGTCGGCCCCGGCGCGCAAATAGGCGGCGTGAATGTCCTCGATCGCTTTCGGTTGTGTGAGGATCAGAAGGTCGTTGTTGCCCCTGACGTCGCGATGGAAATCGGCGAACCGCGCGCCGCGAAAGGCCGCCTCGTCATATTCGAGGCCCTGGATCATGGTGCCCATGGCGCCGTCGAGCACGAGAATGCGTTCGCGCGCGGCAGCGAGCAAAACGGTTCGCTTCAGGGAGACGGGAGCGGCCATTGGTCAAGCCGCTTTCTGCGCGCCCGTGGGGCGGATGCCGAGCAAATGGCAGATCGCGAAGACGAGGTCGGCGCGGTTCATGGTGTAGAAGTGGAAAGTGTCGACGCCGTGCTTGTTGAGCCTCTCGACCTGGCCTGCGGCAACCGTCGCGGCCACCAGCTTGCGGGTTTCGGCGTCGTCGTCGAGGCCTTCGAACTTTTCCGCGAGCCAGTCCGGCACCGACGTGCCGGCCCGGGTCACGAACGCGCGCGCCTGCTTGAAATTGTGCATCGGCATGATGCCCGGCACGATCGGAATGAAGATGCCGCGGGCGCGCACCCGGTCGAGATAGCGGAAGTAGAGATCGTTATCGAAGAACACCTGCGTGATGGCGCGGGTTGCGCCGGCATCGACCTTGGCCTTGAGCACGTCGATATCGGCATCGAAGTCGGGGCTTTCGGGATGCTTCTCCGGATAGGCCGAAACCGACACCTCGATGTCGGGAAACCGCTTCTTGATGCCGGCCACGAGTTCGGGCGAGGTCTGGTAGCCTTCGGGATGGGTGGCAAAGGGCGTGCCGATGCCGCCCGGCGGATCGCCGCGCAGCGCCACGATATGGCGCACGCCGATGTCATGATAGCGGCGCACGATCTCGTCGATCTCGCCGCGGGCGGCTCCGACGCAGGTCAGGTGCGCGGCCGGCAGCAGCCCGGTCTCGGTGAGGAGGCGGGCGATGGTGGAATGGGTGCGCTCGCGGGTCGATCCGCCCGCGCCATAGGTCACCGAGACGAAGCTCGGGGTGAGCGGTGCCAGCCGGTTGATGGTCTCCCACAGGCTCTTCTCCATCTCCCCGGTTTTTGGCGGGAAGAATTCAAAGGAGATCGCCGGGTGTTTCAGCGCGTCGGATCCATCGGATGTGGCAAGCGTGGCTTCGGTCATGGTACTCGCAAATTTCGCGGCAATAGGCCGTGGGCTGGCTTTGATTCCGCTCAAAATAGGCGAAAGGCCTCTACACAAATAGCCCACATATAATGGGATTTTGCCCAATTATGGAATAGTATATGAAGTTATTGGCTAACCCTAGCAGGAGTGGGCAGGTGCCGTTGAGCGTTATTTACCCGTATTTACGAGGTAATCTGTTCAATTCGAATGGTGGGCAAGTTGAAGATATTAGTTAAAGGAAAATTTCCTGCCCATCCATTTCCCGGTAGCCCACTTGCTGGGAGGGCCGCCGGAGGCCAGACCTGCGCGGCCGGCCGTTGCACCCGCAGCCCGCGGCATTAGGTTTCAGTCATGATCCCGCTTTCCGTTCTCGACCTCTCGGTGGTCACCACCGCCACAAAACCCGCCGCGGCGCTGCGCAACAGCATCGACCTTGCCTGTCATGTCGATGCGCTCGGCTTCACCCGCTACTGGCTTGCCGAACATCACAACCTTGCGTCGGTCGCGAGCCCCGCGCCCGACCTCATGATCGGGCAGATCGCGGCGGTGACCAAAAATATCCGCGTCGGTTCCGGCGGCGTGATGCTGCCGAACCATGCGCCGCTGATGGTGGCGGAGCGTTTCAAGATGCTGGAGGCGCTGTTTCCGGGCCGGATCGATCTCGGGCTCGGCCGCGCGCCCGGCACCGATGGGGCCACCGCTTATGCCTTGCGGAGCCGGCTCGATCGCCGCGAGGGCGACGATTTCCTCGAACGCTTGCATGAACTGACGCTGTGGGAGACCCGCGACTTCCCGCCCAATCACCCGTTCAATCAGGTGGTGGCGATGCCCGACGATACGCCGCTGCCGCCGATCTGGCTGCTCGGCTCAAGCGATTACAGTGCGGAACTCGCTGCCCAGGTCGGCATGGGCTATGCGTTCGCACATCATTTTGCATCTTACGATGCGATTGCCGCGATGACGAATTACCGCGCCCATTTCAAGCCGTCCGGATGGCGGCAAACGCCCTATGCGATTCTCGCGGTGGCCGTGGTTGCGGCGGAAACCGATGCGGAGGCCGAGCGGCTAGCTACCTCGATGGATCTCAACCGGCTATGGCGCGACCGCGGGCAATACCGCCCGTTGCCGAGCATCGAGGAGGCGCAGGCCTATCCCTTTACGGAAAGCGACCGGGCCATCATCGCGCGCAACCGCACGCGGCTGTTTGTCGGCAGCCCTGCAACGGTGATGCAGAAGCTCGGGCCGATGATCGCGGCAAGCCAGGCCGACGAATTGATGGTGATCACGGCCGTGTTCGACCACGATGCGCGCAAGAAGTCCTATGGCCTGATGGCCGACGCGTTCGGATTGGCCAAGAAGGCGGCGGCGTAAGGAGCAGCATGCCAGCGATTCTGTCGCGTCGAACGGCACTGGCGGGGCTTTCTGCCACCGGCGTTGCCGGCCCGATCGTAGTGGCTCGCGCAGAAGGAGATGCGGCTGGCCCGACCTTTTCCAATACGGGACCGGATGACGATTTCTACGGTGCTTCGGCGGGATACCCTGTTCCCGACGCTGTAGCGGCTCGACGCCACGGCAATCCATGGGAGCCGAAAGACCGTGTCGGCGCTTTCACGCACCTCGATGAAATTTACCCGACGCGGCAGGTCAAAAGCGTCGCGCCGCCTTGGACGTTCAAGCGGGCGGCGGCGGAACTGCCCGATCCCTTGCGGCGGCGCGTGACGGACTATCTCTCGCGCAATCCCGTTACCGGTTTCCTGATTGCGAAGGACGACCGGATCCTGTTCGAAGGCTACCAATACGGCCGAACCGACCGCGACCGGTTCGTCTCCCAGTCGATGGTCAAGTCGATCATCGGAATGTTGGTCGGCATTGCCATTTCGGAGGGTGCGATCAAGTCGGTCGACGACACCGTCGAGATCTATGTCCCGGGCTTCAGGGGCAGCGAATATGGCAGGACCTCGATCCGCGATCTCCTGCACATGTCCTCCGGTGTGGAATTTGGCGAAGAGCAAGACGGCGGGCGGGACCTTAATCGGCTGTGGAGGGATATGGTCGCCGGCTCCGGGATTTCCAGGAAAGGGACGATCGACAGCATCGTTCAATTCAATCACCGAATTGCGCCGCCGGGCACTCGATTTTACTACGCAAGCGTCGAGCCCGATGTGCTCGGCGTGGTGCTGCATCAGGCCACGGGCAGGTCGCTCTCCGATTATCTTCAGGAAAAGATCTGGCAGCCGATCGGCGCGGAGGCCGATGCGAAATGGCTATTGGACGCAGCCGGTTTTGAGGTGGCGCATTTCGGTTTCAATGCCGTGCTGCGTGACTACGCGCGGCTTGGCCGGCTGCTTGCCCATGACGGGGCGTGGGACGGCAAACAGGTTATCCCTGCGCAATGGATGCTGGACGCGACGACCGTGCGCGCTTCCGATGCTTATTTGGCACCGGGGAAGGCCGACCGCGATTTCGGCTATGGCTATCTGTTGTGGCTCATGCCCTGGGGGCCGCGCCAGTTTGCGATGTTCGGTGCGCTGGGGCAGCGTGTCTGCATCGATCCCGCTTCGAAGCTGGTGATGATGCAAACGGCGCTCGATCAGACGAACGAGATCTGGCCCTTGTGGAGAGCGGTGGTCCGTGAGCTTGGTCAGGGATAGTGCCCTGACCAAATAATCATTCCTGCGTCTCGCTGAAGGTGGCGCGGAACGGATGGGCCGGATACACGCCGACAATGCGCAGTTCACGCGAGAAGAATTTCAGCTCTTCCAGCGCGAAAGCAAGACTCCGGTCGTTCGGATGGCCGTCGACATCGGCGTAGAACTCGGTGGCAAAGAAATTGCCATCGACCATGTAACTTTCGAGCTTGGTCATGTTGACGCCATTGGTCGCAAACCCGCCCATCGCCTTGTAAAGCGCGGCGGGAAGGTTGCGGACGCGGAAAACAAACGTGGTGACCAGCGGGCCGGAGCCGGGCTTGGCCCAGTTCGCCTCGCGGGCCAGCACGACGAAGCGGGTCGTATTGTGGGTTTCGTCCTCGACGTCTTCGGCCAGGATATCGAGGCCGTAGATTTCGGCCGCGAGTTTTGATGCGATCGCCGCGCAGCTCTTGTCGCCGCGCTCGGCCACGATGCGCGCGCTGCCGGCGGTGTCGCCCGCGACGATCGGCTTGATGCCGAGTTTACGGATGATGCGCCGGCATTGTCCGAGCGCGTGGACATGGCTTTCGGCGGTCTTGATGTCGCTCAGCTTGGCGCCACGCGTCGCCATCAGCTGATGATGGATCGGCAGGAACCATTCGCCGACGATGAAGAGGCCGGACTGGGGCAGGAGATGGTGGATGTCGGCGACGCGACCGGCGACCGAGTTCTCGATCGGGATCATGCCAAGCTCGGCCTCGCCCGAGGAGATCGCGGCCAGCGCGTCCTCAAAGGTCGGGCAGGGCAGCGCCTCCGCGTCGGGATAGGCCTCGGCGATGGCGATATGGGAGTTGGCGCCCGGCTCGCCCTGGAATGCGATTTTCATGGTCGTTGGCTTGGTCATGGCGCCTTGTATCAGCCGCTCACAATTTTGAAAGTATTCTGCGCGCGGTTTCAAGATCGGCGGGGGTATCAACCCCGCGCGGGACGGTATCGACAATCATCACATCGATCCGCATGCCGGCCTCCAGCGCCCGCAACTGCTCCAGTTTCTCCTGCTGCTCGAGCGGCGAGGGCGGCAGGCGGACGAAGCGCTCAAGCGCGGCGCGGCGGTAGGCATAAAGACCGATATGGTGGTAGCGGGGCCCATCGCCGTGGGGCGCGGTGGCGCGGGTGAAATAAAGCGCGCGCAACCGCCGTGCACCGATCGGCGAGCCGATTGCCTTCACGACGTTGGGATTTAAGGCCTCCTCCTCCGTGTGGATTTCCGCGGCCAGGGTCGCAATATCGACCTCAGGGTCGGCGAGCGGCGTCAGCACGTCGCGAATATTGTCAGACGAGATGGTTGGAAAATCGCCCTGCAGATTGATGATGACCTCGGCCTCACCGTTGGGATCAAGGACGCCGAGCGCCTCGAATATCCGGTCCGAACCGGACGGATGGTCGGCGCGGGTCATGACGGCTTCGCCGCCATGGGCCGTGACCACGTCGGCGATCTCAGGCGTATCGGTTGCGACCGCGACACGGCCGATTCCGGCGGCTTCTGCCCGGCGCAGCACATGGACGATCATGGGCAGGCCGGCCATCTCCAATAGCGGCTTGCCTGGCAGGCGCGTTGCGGCCATGCGGGCTGGAATCAGTACCAAGACGCGCGGATTGGTCATCAAAATGCGGCCCGGACCCGGTCGATAACAAGCCGGAAATGGTGGGGATTGGTCGAAAGCCGGGGCATTTATACGGGTTGCCAGAGCAGGGGCAAACCGATATCTCATCTCCGCTCGGGGTGCGGCGCGAAAGTCCGATTCCCGACGCCTATCGCGGCCGTTTCTCCCGGCCAAACATCGACATTTCCGGCCTGGAGCCTGATCCAAAATGGACTCCTTCGAACTCAACAAGATTCTCGGTGCCATCCTCGGTACCTGCCTCGTTTTGCTGGTGACGAGCTTCACCGCCAGCGCAATTTTCGCTCCCAACAAGCCGCAAAAGCCTGGGTTCGAGATCGCCGTGAAGGAAGAGGCCGCGGGCGGCGAAAAGGCTGCAGCGCCGGCTCCCGAACCGATCGAGAAGCTGCTGCAGACCGCGTCGGTCCAGAAGGGCGAGCAAGCCGCCAAGAAGTGTATTGCCTGTCACGACTTCACCAAAGGTGGGCCCAACAAGGTTGGCCCGAATCTTTTCGGGATCGTCGGCGACGCGAGGGGCGAGGGACGCGGGTTCAACTTCTCCAACGCCATGAAGACAATGGGCGGCAAGTGGACCGACGACGACCTCAATAAGTTTCTTGCTAATCCGAAGAGCTTTATGCCCGGCACCGCGATGGGCTTTGCCGGCATCTCGAAAGACAGCGAAAGGGCGGATGTGATCGCTTATCTGCACACGCTTTCGGATAACCCGGCCCCCTTGCCGACGGCGGCGAAATAGCCCGCCTTTTGTCTCAATCGTTTGCTGCAACGGCCGGGTTTTGCCCGGCCGTTTTTGCATTTCGTTCCGATGGTTCCGTACCGGCAAAAAACATGGGCACAATGCGGCCAGTCGCGTTTTCGTTACCGGGACCTTTCGCCACATAACCGGTGTTATCATGAGCAAAAAGCAACTTAATCGGCCGGAACCTTGCCCTATACTGCCCGCTTCATAGCGCCGGTAATCAGAGGATCCATCTTTTGACCATTGACCGACGACATCTCCTGCAGGGCGGCGCGGCCGCTGCGATCGCCCCAGTTCTCGGCGCCGCAGCCGGTCTTCCACTCATCATCTCGGCCAGGGCGCAATCGCCCGCGAGCGAACCGGGCTGGCGGCATGGTCTGTCGCTGTTCGGCGAAATCAAGTATCCGGCCGACTTCAAGCGCTTCGATTACGTCAATCCCGACGCGCCCAAGGGCGGCATCGCCCGCATGATATCGATCGGGACCTTCGACAACTTCAACATCACGGTCGCCGGCATCAAGGGCTCGATCGCGCCGGCTGTGAACCTGATCTACGAAACCTTGATGGTGCGGTCCAATGACGAGGTCGCAACCGAATATGGCTTGCTGGCGGAAGCCGCATCGCATCCGGACGATTTTGCCTGGGTAACCTATCGCCTGCGCAAGGAGGCGCGCTGGCACGACGGCAAGCCGGTCACGCCGGAAGACGTGATCTTCTCGTTCGAGGCGCTGAAGAAGAACAGCCCGATGTACGCCTCCTACTATCGCCACGTCACAAAAGCCGAGAAGGTGGCCGAGCGGGAAATCAAGTTCACTTTCGATTCTCCCGGAAATCGCGAACTGCCGCACATCGTTGGTGAACTCCTGGTGATGCCGAAGCATTATTGGGAGGGCACCGACAGTGCTGGCCGCAAGCGCGATGTTTCAGCGACGACGCTTGAGCCGCCGCTTGGTTCCGGCCCTTATCGCATCGGCGAATTTGTCGCCGGCCGCTCGGTCAGGTTGGTGCGGCTGAAGGATTATTGGGGTACGGCGCTGCCCACCCAGGTTGGTCAGAATAATTTTGACGAACTTCGCTTCGAGTTTTTTCGCGACAACACCGTCGCGTTGGAAGCCTTCAAGGCCGACCAGGTGGACTGGATCGCGGAGAATTCAGCCAAGCAATGGGCAACGGCCTACGATTTTCCGGCGATGGCCGAAAAGCGGACCATCAAGGAAGAGTTTCCGATCAACGATTCCGGACGGATGCAGGCTTTCGCTTTCAACTTGCGCCGCGAGCAATTCAAGGATGCGCGCCTGCGCCGTGCTTTCAATTTCGCCTACGACTTCGAGGAAATGAACAAGCAGCTGTTCTATGGGCAGTACACGCGCATCAGCAGCTACTTCCACGGAACGGAGCTTGCCTCCTCCGGTTTGCCCGAAGGCGAGGAGTTGGCGATCCTCGAGACGGTCCGCGATAAAGTGCCGGCCGAAGTCTTCACTACGCCGTATCAAAATCCAGTCGCTGGAAATCCCGAGGCGGTGCGTGCCAACTTGCGGGAAAGCATGCGGCTGTTGAAGGAAGCGGGCTACGAGATCAAGGATCGCAAGCTCGTCGACGCCGCCGGCAAACCGGTCACGGTCGAAATCCTGGTCCAGGATCCGTCTAACGAACGGATTGCGCTGTTCTTCAAGCCGTCGCTGGAGCGGATTGGCGTGGCCACCTCGATCCGGGTCGTCGATAGCGCTCAGTATGAAAATCGCGAGCGCAGCTTCGACTACGACATGACTGTCGATGTCTGGGGCGAGTCGCTTTCACCCGGCAACGAGCAACGCGAATATTGGGGATCGCAGTCCGCCGACGTGTCCGGTTCGCGCAACACCATCGGCATCAAGAATCCCGCGGTCGACAGCCTGATCGACAAAGTCATTTTTGCCAAGAGTCGTGCGGAGCTGGTGGCGGCGACCAAGGCGCTCGACAGGGTATTGCTCTGGAATTTCTATGTCGTGCCGCAATTCACCTACGGCTTCTCGCGATACGCACGGTGGGATCGTTTCGCTCATGCCGAGCCGTTGCCGAAATATGCGCGCTCCGGCCTGCCGTCATTGTGGTGGTTTGACGCCGAAAAAGCCGCCAGGATCGGCAAAAGGTCTTGAGGGGTTTTCCACGCATGGCGCCATTGTCACGCCGGCATTTGCTGGGCTTGAGCGTTGGCGCCCTGAGCGCAACCTGGCTGCGGCCTGGGCTGCCGGCCGACGCCGCCACCGAGGCTCACGGGATGTCCGTGTTCGGTGACCTGAAATACGGGCCCGATTTTCACCACTTCGACTACGTCAACGCAAGCGCGCCGAAGGGCGGGACGTTCTCGCTCATCCCCTCGGTTCGCAGCTACAACCAATCCTACCAGACCTTCAACTCCTTCAACGCCTACATCCTGAAGGGCGAAGGCGCCCAGGGCATGGATATGACGTTCGCGCCATTGACGGTGCGCGCGAACGACGAGCCCGACGCAATGTATGGCCTGGTTGCAAAGTCGGTGCAGATTTCAGCCGATAAGCTGACTTACCGATTTAGCCTGCGGCCGGAAGCGCGATTTCACGATGGTTCAAGGCTGACCGCGCAGGACGCCGCCTTTTCGCTCATGGCGTTGAAGGAGAAGGGGCATCCGCTGATCATCGTTCAGCTGCGGGACATGATCAAGGCGGAGGCCGAGGACGATGCTACGCTGATCGTCACCTTCGCTCCCAAGCGTGCGCGTGACGTTCCGCTCTATGTCGCGAGCCTGCCGATTTTCTCAAAAGCCTATTACGCGAGCCGGCCGTTCGATGAATCGTCATTGGATATTCCGCCCGGCTCAGGCCCGTACAGGGTCGGCAAATTCGAGGTCAATCGTTTCGTCGAGTACGAGCGGGTGAAGGATTGGTGGGCGGCCGATTTACCGGTCTGCCGCGGCAGCTACAATTTCGATGTTGTGCGCTACGAGTTCTACCGGGATCGCGACGTCGCGTTTCAGGGATTTAGCGCGCAAAGCTATCTGTTCCGCGAGGAGTTCACCGCGCGGGTATGGGCGACGCGCTATGATTTCCCGGCCGTGAAAGATGGCCGCGTCAAGATGGAAACGTTGCCCGACGAGACGCCATCCGGCGCCCAGGGCTGGTTCATCAATTCCCGCCGCGAGCAATTCAAGGATGCGCGCGTGCGCGAGGCGCTGATCCAGGCGTTCGATTTCGAATGGACCAACAAGACCATCATGTACGGCGCCTATGCGCGAACCCATTCGCCGTTCCAGAATTCGGACATGATGGCGAGCGGGCCGCCGTCGCCGGAAGAACTCAAATTGCTTGAGCCGTTCCGCGGCCAGGTTCCGGATGAGGTGTTCGGCGCGCCGTTCGTGCCGCCGGTATCGGACGGGTCGGGACAGGATCGCGCGCTGTTGCGCAAGGCCGGGCAACTGCTGCAAGACGCGGGCGTTGCCATCAAGGACGGCAAGCGGCTGTTGCCGAACGGCGAGGTCTTCAAAATCGAGTTTCTGATCGATGAGCCGTCGCTCCAGCCGCATCATGCTCCCTATGTCAAAAACCTCGGCACGCTCGGCATCGAGGCCAGCGTGCGGCTGGTCGACCCCGTACAGTATCGCGCACGCGTGGAGGATTTCGATTTCGACATGACCATCGAGCGGTTCTCGATGTCGGCCACTCCGGGCGACGGCATGCGCCCGTTCTTTACTTCGCTGGCGGCCGCGACCAAGGGCTCATACAACCTCGCAGGCATCGCGAATCCCGCAATCGATGCTTTGGTCGAGAAGATCATCGGCGCAGATAACCGCGCCGACCTGACGGTGGCCTGCCGCGCTTTCGACCGGGTCTTTCGCGCCGGTCGCTATTGGGTGCCGCAATGGTATCGCACCAGCCATCCGATCGCCTATTGGGATTTGTTCAGCCATCCGGCAAAATTGCCGCGCTACGCGCAAGGCGTGGGCGCTCCGGAAATCTGGTGGTCTGCCCCCGGCAAGGCCGCGAAGCTCGAACAGGCGAAATAATTCATGAGCGCCTATATCGCCCGCCGCATTCTGTTGATGCTCCCGACCCTGCTGGGGATATTGTTCGTTGCCTTCATTGTGGTGCAATTCGCGCCCGGCGGACCGGTCGAACGGGTGATCGCGCAGCTCTCGGGGGCCGATACGGGTGCCACATCGCGCATTTCCGGCGGCGGCGGCGACTTGCGCCCGGTCGGCCCAGGCGGGGTTGCCGCGGATTCGGTGAGTTCGAAATATCGCGGCGCGCAGGGCCTCGATCCCGATTTCATCAAGAGCCTGGAAAAGCAGTTCGGATTCGACAAGCCGGCGCCGGAACGTTTCGCGCTGATGGTGTGGAACTACGCCCGCTTCGATTTCGGCAAGAGCTATTTCCGCGACATCAGCGTGGTGCAACTGATCAGGGAGAAGCTCCCGGTCTCGATTTCGCTCGGCATCTGGATGACGCTCATTACTTATCTGATCGCGATCCCGCTTGGCATTCGCAAGGCGGTCCAGGACGGTTCACCCTTCGACACCTGGACCTCGACGGTGATCATCATCGGATTTGCAATTCCAGGCTTTCTGTTTGCGATCCTCCTGATCATCCTGCTTGCCGGCGGCTCGTTCCTGAATCTGTTTCCGTTGCGCGGATTGACTTCGGACGGCTGGTCGCAATTTCCCTGGTACTGGAAGATTATCGATTATTTCTGGCATCTCACGCTGCCGCTGATTTCGATGGCGCTGAGCGCCTTCGCGACCATGACGCTGTTGACCAAGAACTCGTTCCTGGATGAAATCCGCAAGCAATATGTGATGACGGCGCGGGCCAAGGGCTGCAGCGAGCGTCAGGTGCTGTACGGCCACATCTTCCGTAACGCCATGCTGATCGTGATCGCCGGCTTCCCCGGAGCGTTCATCCACGCGTTCTTCTCCGGATCGCTCCTGATCGAGAACATCTTTTCGCTCGATGGGCTTGGCCTGCTCTCGTTCGAGAGCGTGCTCAACCGCGATTATCCGGTCGTGTTCGGGACGCTCTACATCTTTTCGCTGGTCGGTCTTGTCGTGAACCTGATCACCGACCTCACTTACATGTGGGTCGATCCGAGGATCGATTTCGAGGCGCGGGAGGTCTGATGACCTACGAACTTCGGAAAGGGGACGCCACCCCGCCCCCCGAAACAAGGACGCTATCGCCGCTCGGCGACGCCGTGCCGGTGACGGGGCATGCGTTTCAGCCGTTGTCGCTGAACCACCGGCGCTGGCAGAATTTCAAATACAACAAGCGCGGCTTCTGGTCGTTCTGGATTTTCCTGTTTCTGTTCTTTGTCTCGCTGTTTGCCGAACTGATCGCCAACGATCGGCCGTTCCTGATCAAGTACGACGGCCATCTGTATTGGCCGGCCTTCGTTACCTATTCGGAGACGGCCTTCGGCGGCGATTTCGAGACTGCGGCCGATTATCGCGATCCTTACTTGCAAAAGCTGATCGCCGACAAGGGCGGCACGATCGTGTGGCCGCTGATCCGCTATTCCTACGATACCCACAACCTCGATCTGCCGACGCCTGCGCCGTCGCCGCCCACCTGGATGCTGACGGAAGCACAGTGCAAGGAGGTGGTGCAGAAGAAGGGCCTCAACAGCTGCCGAGACCTCGAATACAACTGGCTCGGCACCGACGACCAGGGCCGCGACGTGGTGGCGCGACTGATCTACGGTTTTCGCATCTCGGTGCTGTTCGGCCTTTGCCTGACTTTGATTTCTTCGGTCGTCGGCATCGCCGCAGGCGGTGTGCAGGGCTATTTCGGCGGCTGGATCGATCTTTCGTTTCAGCGCTTCATCGAAATCTGGAATTCGATTCCCTATCTTTATTTGCTGCTCATCATATCAGCCGTACTGCCGCCGGGCTTCTTCATCCTGCTCGGCATCATGGCGTTGTTCTCCTGGGTTTCGCTGGTTGGCCTGGTGCGCGCGGAATTCCTGCGTGGTCGCAATTTCGAATATATCCAGGCGGCGCGCGCGCTTGGCGTGTCGAATGCGGTGATCATGTTCCGCCATTTGCTGCCCAATGCCATGGTGGCGACGATGACGTTCCTGCCGTTCATTGTCTCGTCGTCTGTCATGACGCTCACGGCGCTCGACTTTTTGGGGTTCGGCCTGCCGCCCGGCTCGCCCTCGCTCGGCGAATTGCTGTCGCAGGCCAAGGCCAATATTCAGGCGCCGTGGCTCGGCTTCACCGGGTTCTTTTCGATCGCGATCATGTTGTCGCTTCTGATTTTCATCGGCGAGGCGGTGCGTGACGCCTTCGATCCGCGCAAGACGTTCAGGTAAGGCAACTTCATGGACGCCATCAACCAGCCTCTGCTCGACGTTCGCGATCTCTCGGTGGCGTTCCACCAGCAGAGCGGCACGTCGACCGCGGTCGATCGCATCTCGTTTTCGATCAAACGGGGTGACTGCGTGGCGCTGGTCGGCGAGTCCGGGTCCGGCAAATCCGTCAGCGCGTTGTCCGTCCTGAAGCTCTTGCCCTATCCGAGCGCGTCGCATCCCTCGGGCAGCATCCTGTTCAAAGGCCGCGAACTGCTCACGCTCTCGGAGCATGAAATACGGAGCATTCGCGGCAACGATATTTCGATCATCTTCCAGGAGCCGATGACCTCACTTAATCCGCTGCATACGATCGAGATGCAGATTGGCGAAGTCCTGCGGCTCCACAACGATATCGGCAGCCGAATGGTGCGCTCGCGCACGCTTGAACTCTTGACCCAGGTCGGCATTCCCGATCCGGAAACGCGGCTTGGCAGCTATCCGCATCAGCTCTCGGGCGGCCAGCGCCAGCGGGTCATGATCGCGATGGCGCTTGGAAACGAGCCCGATCTCTTGATTGCCGATGAGCCCACCACCGCGCTCGACGTCACGGTCCAGGCGCAAATTCTTACACTGCTGGCCGACATCCGAAAGCGGCTCGGCATGAGCCTTCTGTTCATCACCCACGACCTCGGCATTGTGCGGCGCATTGCCGACGTGGTCTGTGTCATGAACGGCGGCAAGATCGTCGAGCAAGGGCCGGTCGAACAGGTCTTCACCGCGCCGAAGCATCCCTATACCCGCGCGCTGCTCGCCGCCGAGCCCAAACCCGATCCGGCGCCACCGCGGCCGGAATCGCCGGTCGTGATGTCGGCCGATAACCTCAAGGTCTGGTTTCCGGTCAAGCGCGGTCTGATGCGATCGACCGTCGGGCACATCAAGGCGGTGGACGGCGTCAGCCTGAAGGTGCGCAAGGGCGAAACGCTCGGAGTTGTCGGAGAATCCGGTTCCGGAAAAACCACGCTGGGGCTGGCGCTGCTGCGGCTGATTTCCTCCGACGGCCCCATTGTCTTTCTCGGAAAGGAAATTCAGGGCCTGCGCTTCGAGGAGATGCGGCCGTTTCGCCGCGACATGCAGATCGTGTTTCAGGATCCGTTCGGCGCGTTGAGTCCCCGCATGTCGGTCGGCGACATCGTGGCTGAAGGCTTGACCGTCCACCAGAAATCGCTTTCGGAAGCGGAGCGGGAGGACCGCGTGATCCGCGCGCTGCGGGATGTCGGCCTCGATCCGGCGACGCGCTTCCGCTACCCGCACGAATTCTCCGGCGGCCAGCGCCAGCGTATCAGCATCGCGCGGGCCGTGGTGCTGGAGCCGAACTTCGTGGTGCTGGACGAGCCGACCAGCGCGCTCGATATGCTGTTTCAGGCCCAGATGGTCGATCTGTTGCGCGAGCTGCAGCGCAAGCGCGATCTCACCTATATGTTCATCTCGCACGATCTGCGCGTGGTGGCCTCGCTCGCCAGCCACCTGATCGTGATGCGCAACGGCAAAGTGGTGGAAGAGGGTCCGGCTTCGGATTTGTTCAAAAGCCCGAAGACCGACTACACCCGCGCCTTGTTCGCCGCCGCCTTCCGGCTGGAGACCGCCGGCGAGGGCGTCGTCAGCGAATAGTCGCTCATGCTTCGGCGCGAAGCTGCGCGATCGGCATGTGCCCGTTTACCGGTACGTGCCAGATGTCTTCGGCATATTCGGTGATGGTGCGATCGGACGAGAACCAGGCCATCCGCGCCACGTTGAGGATCGAAGACCGCGTCCAGGCCGCCGGTGTCAGCCAGCGGGCGTCGATGCCGCGCTGCGCTTCATAGTAGGTGTCGAAATCCGCGCTCACCATGTAGTGGTCGAGGTGGCGAAGCGCATGCGCGATCGTTTCGAAGCGGCTGGCATCGCCGGGCGAGAATTCACCGCTACCGACCGCGTTGATCGCGCGCGAGAGTGCCGGCGAGCGGCGGATCACGTCGGTAGAGTCCAGCCCCTGCTTGCGCCGCACCATCACGTCCATCGCTTCCATGCCGAAGATCGCGATGTTTTCCGCGCCCACATGGTCGCGGATTTCGATATTGGCGCCGTCCAGCGTGCCGATGGTCAGCGCGCCGTTGAGCGCGAGTTTCATGTTGCCGGTGCCGGAGGCCTCCATGCCCGCGGTCGAAATCTGTTCGGAAAGATCGGCAGCCGGAATGATCACTTCCGCCAGACTGACATTGTAGTCGGGGAGAAACGCGATTTTCAGGCGTCCGGCGACCGCGGGATCGTTGTTGACGACTTCGGCGACGTCGTTGATCAGCTTGATGATCAGCTTGGCGTAGCGATAGCTCGCCGCCGCCTTGCCGGCGAAAATCTTGACGCGCGGCACCCAGTTTCCCTGCGGATTGTCCTTGATCGCGTGATAGAGCGCGATCGCCTCCAGGATATTGAGCAGTTGCCGCTTGTATTCGTGGATGCGCTTGATCTGTACGTCGAACAGCGCGGTCGGATCGACCTTGATGTTGACCTTCTCGCCGATCAGGCGCGCCAGGGCGATCTTGTTGTGATGCTTGACGTTGCGGAATTGCTGTTGAAACGCGCTGTCGCCGGCGCGCGATTCGAGCAGTTGCAGCCGGCTGGGATCGTCGAGCGCGGCTTCGCCGCAGGCTTCGCGCAACAGCTCGGTCAGCTTCGGATTGGCGAGCATCAGCCAGCGGCGGAAGGTGATGCCGTTGGTCTTGTTGGTGATGCGGCCGGGGTAGAGATGGTTGAGATCGTGGAACACGGTCTCCTTCATCAGGTCGGAATGCATCGCCGAGACGCCGTTGATGCGATGCGAGCCGACGAACGCCAGTTGTCCCATCCGTACCCTTCGGCCGGCTTTCTCGTCGATCAGGGAGACCGAGGCGCGGAAGTCGACATCGCCGGGACAGCGCTCCTCGGCAAGCGCGAGGTGGCCGACATTGATGCGGTAGATGATCTCGAGGTGGCGCGGCAACAGGCGTTGAAACAGCTCGACCGGCCAGGTCTCGAGCGCTTCCGGCAGCAGCGTATGATTGGTGTAGGACAGCGTCGCGACCGTGATTTTCCAGGCCTCGTCCCAGCGGAAATTGTGCAGGTCGACCAGGATGCGCATCAGCTCGGTAACGGCGAGGCTGGGATGGGTGTCGTTGAGCTGCACTGCGACCTTCTGCGCGAGGCTGCGCAACTGGCCGTCAGCCTCGAGATGACGGTTGACCAGATCTTGCAACGAAGCCGAGACGAAGAAATATTCCTGGCGCAGCCGGAGCTCGCGGCCCGCCGGGCTCTCGTCATTCGGATAGAGGAACTTGCAGATCGATTCGGCGCGCGCTTCCTCGGCGCTGGCGCCGAGATAATCTCCGGTGTTGAAGACGTCGAGTTTCAGCGGGTCGGGCGAGCGCGCCGACCACAGCCGCAGCGCGTTGACGTGATGTCCGCGCCATCCGACGATCGGGGTGTCGTAGGCGACGGCCTGCACGGTTTCAGCCGGATGCCAGATCGCACGGTCGCGTCCCCTGGCTTCGATGTGTTCGACGCCGCCGCCGAAATGCACGTGATACACCACCTCCGGCCGCTGGAATTCCCAGGGGTTGCCGAAGCTCAGCCATTCGTCGGGATATTCCTGCTGCCAGCCATCGTTGATGATCTGACGGAACAGGCCGAAATCGTAGCGGATGCCGTAGCCGATCGCCGGGATGCCAAGCGTCGCCATGCTTTCCATGAAGCACGCCGCGAGCCGCCCGAGGCCGCCATTGCCGAGCGCGGCGTCGGGCTCGCATTTGCGCAAGTCCGAAAGGCCGGCGCCGAGATCGCCCAGCGCGGCGTCGAACAGCGCCAGCAGTCCCATATTGTTCAAGGCGTCGGCGAACAGACGGCCGATCAGGAATTCGAGGCTGAGGTAATAGACGCGCTTGCGGCCGGCGTCGTAGCTCTCCTTTTCGGCCGTCAGCCAGCGGTGCACGATGCGGTCGCGGAGCGTCAGCGCTGCGGCCTTGTACCAGTCGTGTTTGGTGGCCATGCCGGCGTCCTTGCCGATGGCGAGGCGGAGCTTGGCAAGGATGGCGCTCTTGATTTCGGCCAGCGCCAGCTCATCGATGGGCTGGCCCGGCGCCGGCAAATTCACTGGGAGGGGAGGTTCTGACAAAATACGAATCCCGCGACTGGCCTCATGATAAGCGCCTTTGCACCTGGATCGAAACCCAAGGGGGCTTCGAGCGCGCAACGAATGCACGAATTTCATGCAAGGACCGGGCCGATGGAACTCGTGAAGACAGGCCAAGCCGCGTCAATTCGTGGCCGATTTCTTGGCGGTGCGGCATCGACCAAGTAGTTTTGATTTCGTCGGAACAAATTAAGAACACTTTAGCAAGTCTTTGATATATCATAGTGATTCGGAACGTTCCGACACAACATCTATGGTCTATCCGAGCTTTCGAGGACTACATGTCCACCATTGCCTTCGACCAATTCGCGCTCACCCGCATCGCCGACTTCGCCCGTTCGCTGTCGCGCCTGCATAGAACCTCGCGCCGGCAGCTTGTCGATGACGACGCGATCGACCGGGAATTCAACGCCGTCTGCCAGTCGGTCTGGGGCTACACGTCAGACGATATCAGCGACGATCTGTTTTCCGATGCCGACCACGCCTTTCTGGATTCGCTCGATGAGGCGCAAGCGCGCATCTTCGCCGCCGAAGCCGGCTACGACCTCGTCGATGACGAGGGCATGCTGAGCGACTGGTGGGGCTATTGCTGGATGATCCTCGCCGAGAAACGCGGCCTGCTCACGGTCGAAAACCGCACTGCGGCGCGGGCCCAGATCGAGGAGAAATACCGCGCGGCGCCGAACGTGATCGGCGTCATCGTCGGAAGATGAGAGTTGACGGCTTGAATACAAGCCGTCAGTTCAGCGCCGCACGTTTCTCGCGCAGGGCCGGCTTTGGCGCCGGCGTAACAGGCAACACCGCGTCGCTGCTATCAGGCGCCTCGTTGCCGATCGCTTCGGCAGCGACCGGCGCCACCTTCATCTCGCCGAGACGGGCGCGTACCTCGGCCGTCAGGCCGGAATAGGAGGCGACCGGGGTAAATTCCGGGCTCTGGCTGTTGCCGACCTTGATTCCGGAATAGGCCACAAGCCCGACGGTGGTGGCGATCACGTCGCCCGCGCGCAGCGAGGTGTCGAGCGTCAGATCGACCGGCGCGAGGCCGGCGGCGTCGCGGCCATTACAAGTGCAATCGGCGCGCAGTGCCTTTCGATAGGCGAAGGCATTGTCGCTGTCGGCATAGCGTTCGCCGGTCGTGCTCGTGGCGCTGTCGATATTGCTGCCGTAGAAAACCTTGGTCGGGCTTGCCGGACAGAAGGCCTGGCACATTTGCACCGGTGAGGCGTTGCCGCGTATCAGCGGAAAATACTTGCCATCGCAGCTTCGCACGCAAAAGGCCGGGCCGCTGGAGGCGACCGGCCGTGGCGGCGGCGCGGGGGACTGGTTCTGCTGTAGCGGATCGGCGAAGAAATTCGCCTGTGGCGGCGCCCGGTGCTGCTGCTGTTTCTGAAAGCCGCCGAAGAACAGGTCGAACAGCCCTTCGGCGGACGCGCCATGTGGCGACAGCCCAAGGACGCCGGCGAGAACGGCGGTGGCAACGGGCATCATGCGCCGCCGCATGCGCTGAAAGGTCAACTCGGTACGCAACGCTTACTCCACCCCGACGCAAAACCCCCGCCGGAGCAGATCACTGTCCGGCGCCGTTCACATTAGTGCGGGATGGTAAACGAGCTATGAGCAGGGGCGGGGAAGCGGAAAAGAAACCGCGTTGGCGGTGGAGGAGAAAGAATCCTCCTCAATCCTTGAGGTATTCGCTGGCCCGAAACAGCCAGCGGAAGGCGAGGCCGGCCTCGGCGAAGGTCTCCGTGGCGCCTTCCTCGCGATCGACCATGGTCAGCACCAGGACGACCTCGCCGCCGGCGTCGCGCACCGCCTCGATCGCCTTCAGCGCCGATTCACCCGTCGTGGTGACGTCCTCGACGATCACCACGCGCTTGCCCTGCAGGCTTTCGTTCCCGGCGAGGCCCTCAACCGCAAGCTTTGCGCCATGCTCCTTCGGCTTCTTGCGTACGAAGAAAGCCGCGATCGGGTGGCCCTTGAGCCAGGAGAGCTGGGCGACGGCGCCGGCCAGCGGTACCGCGCCCATTTCCAGCCCGCCGATATAATCGAGGCCGTCGTCCTTGATCGCCTCAAAGGTCAATTCGGCCAGCAAGGCGGCGCCTTCCGGATCCAGCATCGTCGGCTTGAGATTGAAATAGAAATTGCTTTTGCGGCCCGAGGCCAGCGTGATCTCGCCGCGCCCGAAGGAGCGCTTGCGAATGATCTCGACGAGGCGGGCGCGGGAAGCGGATTTGGACAAAGCTGATCTCCGTAGGGAGGCGCAATCTATTCGTGGACGGGCGCCAATTCCAGTGCAGTCTTGGATTTGACATTCGCTGGCGGGAGCCGGGGCAGATGCTGAAGCGAATATCAAATCCACTGCACTGGCGCGGAACCCCTGCCGTCAACAGCGCGCTAGCCGCACAAATCCCGCCATGGGGCGCCAAATTGTCTGGGAGGTAAGCGTGTAGCGCCATTCCCGGCGGGGGCGGCTGATGTTACGAGAGGCCCACTTTTGCCGATGCCTTTGCCAACCCCCTGAGGAGCCCCGATGACCATCGAACTGCACACCTGGAATACACCGAACGGCCGCAAGATCAGCGTGGCGCTCGAGGAAATGGGGCTGCCCTACAAGGTCATTCCGATCAACATCACCAAGGGCGAGCAGATGGCGCCCTCGTTTCTTGCCATCAGCCCGAACAACAAGATTCCCGCGATCGTCGATCCCGATGGCCCCGGCGGCAAGCGCGTCGGCATATTCGAATCCGGCGCCATCCTGCTCTATCTCGGCGAGAAGACCGGCAAGTTCCTGCCCTCGCCGCTGATCGAGCGCATCCCGGTCTATGAATGGCTGATGTGGCAGATGGGCGGTTTCGGGCCGATGCCGGGACAGGTGCATCACTTCATTGCGCTGGAAAACGAGCAGGATCGCGCCTACGGCCTGAAGCGCTTCATGGCGGAGACACGCCGGCTCTACGGCGTGCTGGATCGGCGTCTGGCTACCCACGAATTCGTCGCCGGTGCGTTGTCGGTCGCAGACTTCGCGATCCTCGGATGGGCATGGCGCCACGAACGCCACAAGGTTTCGTTTGCTGATTTCCCCCATGTCGGCCGCTGGTACGACGCCCTGATGGCGCGGCCCGCCGTCAAGCGTGGCTTGGAAGCAAAGCTGGATTGACGTGATTTTACCCTCTCGAGCGCTTCTCGGCTCGCCGACCTCCCCCTTTCAGGGGGAGGTTCATCGTCCACGCCACCTTCTCCCGCAAGGGGAGAAGGTAAGAAGGTCACGCCCTCCGCGCCTCAAACGCTATGAGCACCGCCGTATTGTGAGACCCGGCACGCAGGCTGTCGGAAATCGCGACGATCTTCATGGGCGTTTCACATGTACGACAGGGTCTATCCCAGACGCTTTATCGCCGTGACTTCGCTGCCGGAGGCCTTGATGCGTGCGATGGTCTTATCCGTCCGCTCGATCGTGGTGGCCATGTGATGCGCGTTGGCATGAACGATGGTGCCGGCATCGCGGGCGATTGCGACGTGTCCCTTCCAGAAAATCAGGTCGCCACGCTGTGGCAGCTCTTGCGGATCGAGCTCCCGGCCCAATTCCTTCTCCTGCATGTCGCTGTCGCGTAAGCAGGTGATGCCCGCGGCGGCGAGCGAGACCTGGACCAGTCCTGAGCAATCGATCCCGAGGCTGCTCTTGCCGCCCCACAAATAGGGTGTGCCGACAAACCCTTCGGCGACGGTTACGAAATCCGCAGCATGGCGATCAATCGGGCCGATGTGCTGGCGCGGCAGGTACCAGCCTTCGCGCGTCACGGCGAACGGGCCTTCCTCGCGGAGAACCGTCAGCGCCGCTCCCATGGTCAGCGTCTCGACTGACGGTAGTTTGATCGATGGACCGGGAAACGCAAAAGTCCGCAAGGCCGTGACGGTGTGGGTTGGTGCACCGGTGGGCTTTGTCAACGCCCGATCCGGAAGCCAGCCGACATAGCCGTCGCTGTCGAGCTGGCCCCAGGCCCACCCCTCCCCGTTGCGCTCATAGATCATGGCGCGTTCGCCCTTCAGCGCCTGCGTCAGGAGTTCTGCGTCGGAGGAGGGAGCGCGGCAAAGCGGCGCCAGCGCGTCCGATATCTCGAACGCTTCGCCGGTAACAAAGCGCTTCGCTTCGACCTTGCCTTCGAGATGTTTCGCGGCAAGGTCGGCCCTCGCGGGTGTCAGGCGCGGATCATCCATAGCGGTTACTCAGGAGACGATAGATGGCGCGCGCGGCCTGGCATTCGCCGCCCTCGGGGCGCGCCGGCTTCGCGGTCGGGGTCCAGCCGTAAATATCGACATGCAGCCAGCTTCCGGCAGCTTCGACGAAGCGCTGGAGAAACAGTGCGCAGGTGATCGAGCCGGCAAACCCGCCCGACGGTGCATTGTTGACATTGGCGACTTTCGAATCGAGCCAGCTATCGTAGGGCGGCCACAGCGGCAGCCGCCACAGCGGATCGTGCTCTCGCTTCGCGCAAACCGAAAGCGCCTCGGCCAGCGTTTCGTCGTCGGTGTAAAACGGTGGCAGGTCAGGACCGAGCGCCACCCGCGCGGCACCCGTTAGCGTGCCGAGATCAATCAACAGGTCGGGCTTTTCTTCGTCGGCGAGCGCCAGCGCATCGGCCAGCACCAGCCGCCCTTCGGCGTCGGTATTGCCGATCTCCACGGTGAGGCCCTTGCGCGAGGTGAAGATGTCGAGCGGACGGAAGGCATTGCCGGCCACCGCATTCTCGACCGCCGGAATCAGCACCCGCAGCCGCACCTTGAGCCTCGCGTCCATCACCATCTGCGCCAGGGCCAGCACATTGGCGGCCCCGCCCATGTCCTTCTTCATGATCAGCATGCCGCTGGCAGGCTTCAGGTCGAGCCCGCCGGTATCAAAGCAGACGCCCTTGCCGACCAGCGTCACCTTGGGATGGGAGGCATCGCCCCAGCTGAAATCGATCAGGCGCGGCGCGCGGGGCGATGCCATGCCGACGGCGTGAATCAGCGGAAACTGGCGCGCGAGATCATCGCCGATGACGCATTTGAATTGAGCGTCGAAGCGTTGTGCGAGCCGATGTGCCGCGAGCTCCAGCTCTTCCGGTCCCATGTCATTGGAGGGCGTATTGATGAGATCGCGGGCGAGTGCGGCCGCTTCCGCGATCCGCGCGATGTCGGCGACGTCAACTCCATCGGGAGGCACCAGCCTGGCGCCGGGCGCATCCGACTTCCGGTACCGGCCGAAGCGATAACAGCCGAGCGCAAATGCCAGCGTGGCGAGGTGCGCGTCATCCGGCGTGACATTGGCGAAGCGATAGACGCCGGGCGGCAACAGGCCCGGCAATTGGCCGGGCCGGAACGGATCGCGGAATTTGGCTCCTTCGCCATCCAGCCCGAAGACGACCTGCGCGATCTCGCCGTTGGCGGCCGGCAATGTCAGGCATGCGCCCGGTTTGGCGGTAAATCCGTTGGCCTGCGCGAACTGTCTGGCGGGTGCGGGAAGATCGGCGGAGATCGCACCCCATGTCGTTTTCGTCGCAAAGGTGATGGGGATGGCCGCCGTGGCAGGCGCGGTCTCGAATGCAGCGTGCATGCTTGTCTCGATCCTCAACGAAGGTGACGTTCGGGCGAGGTCCGGCCGTCAGCCTGGTGTCCCGGTTCTGACATTCGTATCCCATCGCAGCGGGCACTTTTACGAATGTCAGAACCAAAGGGACACTAGCAACTATATGATCCTAGTGTAGCTTTGACTCTGACGTTCCTTCCGAGAGCTCCCGGCAACACTGAAAGGAACGTCAGAGTCGCTACACTAGTGTTCCGGTTCTGACATTCGTATCATGTTGCAGCGGGTTCGTTTACGAATGTCAGAACCAAAGGGGCACTAGCAATATTGGATTCTAGTGTGGTTTTGGATTTGACATTCGCTTGGAGGACTCGCCGCAATACTGAAGCGAATGTCAAATCCACCACACTAGCTGAGTTTTACAATGGCATCTGATGTCAAACCAGTGTCCACTTTGCGAAGTTCGCGCCCTTGGTGCGAAAGATGGCGCGATCTACACGTTGCTGCGCTTCGCAAGACCTATGGCGAGCACTTCGCCAAAGGCCGCCGCAAGGACATGATGCTGAAGACGCTGCTGGCGGAGACCGGCACCGACTCGCTTCACGCCTACCTGCGCAAGCATCGCAAGTAGCCGGCGCGGGCTGACGATTGTCGGCCCGCAGGCGCCGGGCATCGGAAATCACGGAAGCGGGCGGGCCTGAGCCGCGGGCAGCGTTAACCCGGCGTTAGGGTTAACAGACTATTGCTGGGCGAAATTCGGCTCGATCTGACGCCGATATCGGTGAGTCCCGCGCCATGCGTCAGTCGACCCGGCTTCTTGCATCCGTTGCCCTGACGGCGATCCTGGCCGCCGGGCTTGGCGGCTGTCAGACCATGTCCGACGTCACGGGTTCGCTGTCGCCAAAGGCCACGGCAAGTCCGGACACCGATCCGCACCGCGCGGTGGAAGTCACCGGCGAACGTTACCGCGCCGATCCCAAGAGTGCCGAGGCGGCGCTCGCCTACGGTCAGGCGCTGCGCGCCACCGGGCAACGCAGCCAGGCCGCCGCCGTGCTGGAGCAGGCGACCATTGCCCATCCCGGCGACCGGGCGCTGCTCGCGGGCTACGGCCGGGCGCTGGCCGATAACGGCAATTTCCAGCAGGCTTTCGACGTGCTCGGCCGCGCGCACTCGCCCGACAATCCCGACTGGCGGATTCTCTCGGTGCAGGGAACCGCGCTCGATCAGCTCGGCCGTCACGAGGAAGCCCGCCGCTACTATGCGAGCGCGCTGAAGATCGTTCCCGACGAGCCGTCCGTGCTTTCCAATCTCGGCCTGTCTTACGTTCTATCGAAGGATCTGTCGAAGGCCGAAGAGGTGCTTCGCCAGGCCTATGCCAGTGGTCGGGCCGACACTCGGGTGCGACAGAATCTGGCGCTGGCGATCGGCCTGCAAGGCCGCTTCGCGGAGGCCGAGCAGATCGTCCGCGCCGATCTTCCCGCGGACGAGGCAGCGGCCAACGTCGCCTACCTCAAGCAGATGCTGAACCGCAAGGACGATCCGCGCATGGGCGCCGCGGGAAAAATGCCCGTTGCCTCCCTCAACCGTCCGGAGTGACAACTCTTAAGAGTTGTCATTCCGGGGCGAGCGAAGCTCGAGCTATGGTGCGCTGTTGCGCGCCTGAGAATCTCGAGATTCCCCGATGCGCAACTGCGCATCTGAGGTCTGGTCCGGAGCCTGTCATCGGGCGCGCATTCGCGCGACCCGTTGGGACCATCCCGGAATGACGTTTTAGCGAGAACTGTGATTGCGAGGGACGGTGCGTGTTTCGCCCGCCTCATTGCATGGCGGCGATCTTGATTCCGGTCGGCCCGAGGATGACCACGAACAGCACGGGCAGGAAGAACAGGATCATCGGCACCGTCAGTTTCGGCGGCAGCGCGGCAGCCTTCTTCTCGGCCTCGTTCATGCGCATGTCGCGATTTTCCTGCGCCATGACGCGCAGGCTTTGACCCAGCGGCGTTCCGTAGCGTTCGGACTGTTGCAACGCGAGGCAGACCGACTTGACGCCGTCGACGCCGGTGCGCTTGGCGAGGTTTTCATAGGCGACCTTGCGGTCTTGCAGGTAGGAGAGCTCGGCCGTGGTCAGGGTAAACTCTTCCGACAGCGCCACCGACTGGGTCACGATCTCGACACTGACCTTGCGGAACGCGGCCTCGATCGACATGCCGGACTCGATACAGATCAGGAGCAGGTCGAGCGAGTTGGGAAAGGCGCGCCTGATCGAAAGCTGGCGCTTCGAAATCGCATTCCTCAGGAATAGCATCGGCGCCTGCAGGCCGAGATAGGCGACGCCGACGCACATGCCGATCTTGATCGGAACCGTTTTCTGCATGTGCGAGATCACGAACACATACAGCACCGCTGCAATGAACATCACGATCGGCGTGACCATGCGGAAAAACAAGAACGTGATGTAGGGCGCCTGGCCGCGATAGCCGGCCATGGTGAGCTTATCGCGCGCGGCTTCCTGCGCCAGCCATTTTCCGAGATTGAAATCCTCCACCACCCTGGAGACGATCTGCTTCGGCGTCTGGCGCAGTGATACCTTTTCGCTCTTGGAGAGGCGCTCGCGTTCCCTCGCCCGAATTCGCTCGCGCTCGCTGGCAACCGCCTTCATGCGTTTTTCCAGGCCCTCGCCGGCGAACAGCGGCATGATCAGCGTGTAGGCCGTCGCGCTCACCGCGATGGCGGCGAGCAGCATGGTCATGAACCGCGCGTCGTGGATTTTGTCGACCAGAAAGCTAATCATGTTGCACCGTCAGAAGTCGAAGTTGATCATTTTTTTCATTACCATGATGCCGATCGACATCCAGGTCACGCAGCCCACGAGCATCAACTGGCCCGTCGGATGCGTCCACAACAGCGAGATGTAGTCCGGCGTCGAAAGGTAGACGAGCAGCATGACGATCGGCGGCAACGAGCCGATGATGCCTGCCGACGCCTTGGCTTCCATGGACATGGCCTGGATCTTCTCGGCCATCTTCTTGCGGTCGCGCAGCACCTTGGAGAGGTTGCCAAGCGCTTCGGACAGGTTGCCGCCGGATTTCTGCTGGATCGAGATGACGATGCCGAAGAAGTTCGCTTCCGGCACCGGCATCCGCTCGAACAGGCGTGCGCAGGCTTCGCCCAGCGGTATGCCGATGGCCTGGGTTTCGATGATCGCCAGGAACTCGCTGCGGAGCGGCTCCGGTGAATCGGCTGCGACGACCTTGATGGATTCAAACAGCGGAAGACCTGCCTTGATGCCGCGAACGATCACGTCGACGGCATCCGGCAGGGCGCGGAGAAATGCCTTCTCCCGCCGTTTCTTGAGAAAGCCCAGCACCCAGCGGGGCAAGCCCAAGCCCGCGGCAAAAGCCATGCCGGCGGCCCCGAGCAGACCACCACCCGCCAGCATCGCGACCGCAAAAGCAGCGGCCGCGAGAATGCCGGAAAAGATCATGAATTTCCGCGGCGCCCAATCGAGGCCGGCCTGGGTCAGGCGGGTGCTCAACGACACCTTGGAGTCCTTCTGGCGCCTCGCCTCGACCTCTTTCAGCGATCCCTCGACCTGTTCGCGGCGGGAGCGCTGGTCTTTTTGCGTCTGACGCGCCGCCACCGGCTCTGACTTGGCAACGGAGGCGCGGCGGCCTTCCGCCTTCTTCTCTCCGGAAAGCAGCGGGTAGAGGAAAACCCAGCCGAGACCACCGATAGCGGCGGTGGCGAGAAAGGCCAAAGCGAGTGCTTGCATATTCATGGCGCTGTCCTCAGCTCGCCGGTGAGACTTCGGCGGCGTCGATCGCGGCGGCAAGCCGCTTCTCTTCGCCGTAATAACGCGCGCGTTCCCAGAAACGTGGCCGGCCGATGCCGGTCGAGCGATGCCGGCCGATGATCTTGCCGTCTGCGTCCTCGCCGACGATGTCGTACAGGAACAGATCCTGGGTGATGATGGTGTCGCCTTCCATCCCCATCACTTCGGTGATGTGTGTGATGCGTCGCGAACCGTCGCGCAGGCGGGCGGCCTGAATGATCACGTCGATCGAGGCGCAGATCATCTCGCGGATGGTCCGCGAGGGCAGCGAGAAGCCGCCCATGGTGATCATCGATTCGCAGCGCGACAGGCCTTCGCGGGGATTGTTGGCGTGCAGCGTGCCCATCGATCCGTCGTGACCGGTGTTCATGGCCTGCAGAAGGTCGAACGCTTCCGGTCCGCGGACCTCGCCGACGATGATGCGTTCGGGCCGCATACGCAGGCAGTTGCGGACCAGTTCGCGCATGGTGATCTGGCCCTCGCCCTCGATGTTGGGCGGACGGGTTTCCAGCCGCACCACATGCGGCTGCTGCAATTGAAGTTCGGCGGCGTCTTCGCAGGTGATGATGCGTTCTTCGTCGTCGATATAATTGGTCAGGCAATTGAGAAGCGTCGTCTTGCCGGAGCCGGTGCCGCCGGAAATCAGCACGTTGCAGCGGACGCGGCCGATGATCTGGAGGATTTCCGCGCCCTCCTTCGAGATCGCGCCGAATTTGACCAACTGATCGAGCGTCAGCTTGTCCTTTTTGAATTTGCGGATCGTCAGCGCGGGGCCGTCAAGGGCCAGCGGGGGCACGATGGCGTTGACGCGCGAGCCATCGGCAAGGCGGGCGTCGCAGATCGGCGAGGATTCGTCGACGCGCCGGCCGACCTGGCTGACGATGCGTTGGCAGATATTGAGCAGTTGCTGGTTGTCGCGAAAGCGGATCCCGGTGCGCTGGATCTTGCCGTTGACTTCGATGTACACCGTGCCGGCGCCGTTGACCATGATGTCGGCGATGTCGTCGCGGGCCAGCAGCGGCTCAAGCGGGCCATATCCGAGAACGTCGTTGCAGATGTCGTCGAGCAGTTCTTCCTGCTCGGCAATCGACATCACGATGTTCTTGATCGCGATGATCTCGTTGACGATGTCGCGGATTTCCTCGCGTGCGGATTCGCCGTCGAGCTTGGCGAGCTGGGCGAGATCGATCGCCTCGATCAACGCCCCGAAGATCGTCGCCTTGACCTGGTAATAGCTGTCGGAACGCCGTGCTTCCACGACCGGCGCGGGGGGCGGCGGCTTGGCGGGTGCCAGCGGGGGTGATGAAACAGCCGGCGGCGCAGGCGCGCGCGGGGCTACCGCAGCGCCGGGCGAAGGCTCCAGCACGGGAGCCTCGGGCCGCGCGCTCCTCGAATCGCCATCTGTTCCGCTACGCTTACCAAACACGACTACACTCCAGACGGGTTATTTTGCCCGCAGTTTCTCGAACAAGGGTGACAGGAAGGAGCCTCGCGGCTTTTTGGTCTCACCGCGGCCCGTGAGCCGTTGCGCGACCTGCCGGAACATTTCGGTGCTGCGATGGTTTTCGGAAATTTCCGCGATCATCTGTCCGTTATTGGCGGCTGCGCCGAACATCTGGGGATCGAACGGGATCGACACGATCGGTTCGCTCTCGATCGCCTTGGCGAATTCGCTCGCGTTGATCTCCGGCCGCTTGGGAATGCCGACCTGGTTGAGGCAGTAAAGCGGCGTCCGGTCGTTCGGCCGTGCCGCCTTCAGCAGATCGAAGATGTTCTTGGTGTTGCGCAGGTTGGCAAGGTCGGGCGCCGCAACGATCAGGATATCGTCGGCGGCGACCAGCGCGCGTCTGGTCCAGCCGGACCATTGATGCGGGATATCCAGCACGATGCACGGCATCGTCGTGCGCAGCGTGTCGAAGATCGCGTCGAACGCCTCGGCGCCGAAATCGTAGACGCGGTCGAGCGTCGCCGGCGCTGCCAGCAGGCTGAGGTGATCGGTGCACTTCGACAGCAGGCGGTCGATGAACGCGGTATCGACCCGGTCGGGCGAGAAAACCGCGTCCGCGATGCCCTGTGGCGGGTCCTGGTTGTAGTCGAGGCCGGCCGTGCCGAAGGCGAGGTCGAGATCGGCCACCACCGAATCCAGCGAGAGGTGGCGCGCGATGGCCCAGGCGACGTTGTGTGCCACGGTCGATGCGCCGACGCCGCCCTTGGCCCCGACGATGGCGATGATGCGGCCAACGGCCTTTGCTTCGGGGGAGGAGAAAAGCCCGCAGATCGAGCGCACCACGTCGAGCGTATTGACCGGTGCGATCACGTAATCGCTGACCCCCCGCCGCACCAGTTCGCGATACAGCATGACGTCGTTGACGCGGCCGATCACGATCACCCGCGTGCCGGAGTCGCATACGGTCGCGAGCTGATCGAGGCCCGTCAGGATATCGTTGCGGCCTTCGGTCTCCAGAATGATCACGTTCGGCGTCGGCGCGGTTCGATAGGCTTCGATGGCCGCGGCCATGCCGCCCATCTGAATCTTGAGATGAGCCTTGGCGAGCCGGCGATCTTCGCCCGCCGATTGCACTGCCGCAGCCGTCTCGACGGTCTCGCAGAAGGCCTGCACCGACACCCGTGGCGCGGGTGCGATGTGATCTTCCGCCGGCGGAGTGCCGGCGTCCGGTTGCCCTTCGGAATTCTGACGCGCGTGACTGATCATTTGCCTGTATCGCTGAGTTTGGCCTTTTCGGCTTCCGGATAGGTGGTCGTGGTGGGCGTGCCCTTGCGGTATTTCTCAAAGCCTTCCGAGCGCCGAACCGTATAGGCCGGGGTCTCAGGACGCGGCTGCACGAGGTCCGCAGGGTTCTCGACCATTGCCGCCATGTTGCGCTGATAGGAGCAGCCGAAATTGTAGTACGGCTTGTTCTCGAAATAGCCCTTGTCCTTGATCGAAGGACCGAGGTCCTCCGGCCACAGTCCACATGGGCCGGCCACGGCGGAGATTTTCGGATAGCTCAGCCGTAATGTCGCCAGCTGGCGCGGATCGTCCGGATGATACTGGCGCATGGTGACGCCGTGCGCCGGCACGCCGGCCGCCGTGAGCAAAGCGTTGGCTTCCCGGAACGCGTCGGCGGCTGCGCGCGCGTTGGGG
Organism: uncultured Alphaproteobacteria bacterium; assembly: GCA_963832045.1. Taxonomy (GTDB): domain Bacteria; phylum Pseudomonadota; class Alphaproteobacteria; order Rhizobiales; family Xanthobacteraceae; genus Bradyrhizobium. The sequence goes on along the minus strand of CAWHSM010000026.1, from coordinate 34,155 downwards.
GTGCCGACCGGCACGTCGGCTACGATCGCGCCGGTGCCTTCCTGCAACCAGATTTGCCCCAGGCCCATGACGTCGGCGCGTTGTTCGGCCGAAAGGCCGCCGCGTGCCTGACCGACGAAGATCACGACAGAGCGATTTGCTTCCTGAATCGCGATCGGGTGCCGCAAGCGATAGTCGTCGGGAATGCTTGCCGTCGTTACCGCCTCGTCGGTATGCGTGCACGCGCCGAGCGCGGTTGCGATACCGACGAGTACCCCCGCGATGCGGAGGCCGCGCCTGGTTTCGACGGGTGTCCTGGCTGTCATGTCTTCGTCCTTGTCCCGTCTCAGTCCGTGATGAAGCCGTAGGTGCCGCGATAATTCCGCGCCGGCTCGACGCGACCAGGAACGCCGTAGATGCGGTTGATGTTGCCGAGAAGATCCGACTGCGGATCGGAGGCCGAGGCGAAGCCGTCGTCCGGGCGCGACAGGTCCTTCTGCGCGACCGCGCGGACGATATAGGGCGTCACAATCACCATCAGCTCGGTCTTGTTGTCCTGAAAGTCGCGGCTGCGAAACAGCGTGCCCAGCACGGGGATTTGCGAAAGTCCGGGAAGCCCGTTGATCGCCTGCTTGGTCTGATCCTGAATCAGGCCGGCCATCGCCATCGAGCCGCCCGAGGGAATTTCGAGGGTCGTTTCCGCGCGACGGGTCTTGATTGAGGGAACCTGGACCCCTGTGATGTTGATCGAATTGTCGTTGGAGACTTCCGATACTTCCGTCATCACTCTCAGGCTGATGCGGCCTTCGGTGAGCACAACCGGCGTGAAGTTGAGCGAGATGCCGAATTTCTTGAAGGCGATGGAGGGGGCGCACTGCCCGACCGAGCCAGCCGCCGTGGTTTGGCAGGTCACGCCGGTCGAAATCGGGAATTCGCCGCCGGAAATGAAGGTCGCCAACTCTCCGGAAATGGCGGTCAGGTTCGGCTCAGCCAGCGTTCGCGTCACGCCGGCGCTCTCCATCGCCCGCAAGGTAGCGGTGACCGACGGGGTAGAGCCGAATGAGGTGGTGATGGCATTGCCGCCGACCAACGGCTGGCCCGTAGCGGTGAACGGATTGGAGTTGTTGAAGTTCAGGACCGCGGTGCCGTAATTGAACTGCCCGCTGAGATCGATGCCGAGCTGCTTGATGATCGAGCGCTGGACTTCAGCCACCGTCACTTTCAGCATCACCTGATCGCGGCCGCGGACCACGATGGAGTTGACGACCTTCGCCTCGCCGCCCGCCAGCCGCGCGGCGAGATCACCCGCCTGTTGTGCCTCGATCGGGCTGGCCGCGGTCCCGGTCAGGATCACGTTGTCGCCGAGCCCGTCGATCTGGATGTCGGAATTCGGCAGTATCTGCTTGAGCGCGGCGCGTGCGCCATTGAGATCGCGCTTGACGGCGATGTCGTAGGCGGCGATCTGCTGGCCCGCCGAATCGAAGAACACGATATTGGTCTGGCCGACTGTCGCGCCGATGATGTAGGCGCGCTGCGCCGAACGCACGACCGCGTTGGCAATCTTCGGATCGGCCACCAGGACGTCCTTGATGTCGCGGGGCAGGTCGATCACGATCGACTTGCCGATGCCGAGCGAGAGAAACCGCGCATTCATCTGCCCGTCGGCGGCGATCTGCGGCACAGGATGGGAGTCGGCGGCCACCACGGGGGCCAGCGCGGGGTTAAGTACCATCGCCGTGGCGGCCGAAAATGCCAGGGCTCGGACCCAAAGGGCCCGTATCGGACGCTGATTTTCCCCGCACTTCATATCGTCTGGTCCTCTGATCGCTTCCGGATCGCCGTGGGGGGTGTACCCCCGTAACGAACCGCATTGATGCTGCCGCGCTGGCGGGAACGGTCGTCGTCGGCGACGTCCAACTGATTGATGTCGGCGATGTTGCGCAACGCCAGCGACAGCGTGCTGGTCTGGCTTGTGGCGGCGAGAGGCGGGAGCCTGCTGTCCGATCCGCTGGCGAGATGGGCAGCGACACCGCCGGCGCCGATTGCGGCGGTCAGGACGACAATGCGGGCCCTATTCATACGCTTCACTTTCCACATTACGCTGCGACGCTTCCGCCGCCGTAACGGGAGTTGAACAGTTATTCGTCAAAGCATGGTTAATGAGGCGTATCTAAATCGAGTTAATGAGAGTTTACCTCTAGTGCCGCCTGTTTGAAGTGTCTGCGCTGCCAGCAAATTCGCCGCACTAGCGGCGATCAGCCGATCATGAAGTGCGTCAGATCGACGGCGCGGATCCACTCGGTTTCCGGGTAGACCACGAGCGCGCCGATCGCGAGTGCGATGCCGTAGGGAATTCCGCTCCCCTTGGCGTGCAGTTTGAGCAGCCAGGTCTGACCCGCCAGCGCGTAGGGCAACGGCCATTGCCGGAACTGAAGCAGGACCAGCGTCAGCACCCCGCCGAACAGCGAGGCATAGACCAGATAGTTCAGCAGATGAGCAAAGCCGAACCAGAGCGCGGCGCCGGCCGCGACCTTGGCGTCTGCGCCGCCGATCCACCCCATCGCAAAACACCCGAAGGCCGCCGTCAGCACGGTCGCCCCGGCTGCCAGATGCATCACAATATCGGACGGTGCCATGCCGCTTGCGAACGCCATCGCGAGAAAGCCCGCCGCGAGCGCCAGCGATACGCGATTTGAAATCGTCATCGTGAAGAGGTCGCTCGCCGCTGCGAACGCCATCAGGGCCGGGAAAAACAGGAGACGAGCAACATCGAGGATCATGACAGGGTACGGCCGGCATCGATTGCAGGGATTTGACGGTCGTCCGTGAAGCTATCGCCGATAGATGAACAATCGGGAAACGGCGGCGCCTACAGAACGCTCGCAATTCGGCAGGCGAGGAAGAAAAGTGCGACCGTCAGCGCGGCGCAGACAATAGCCGCGGGCGAAGCGCGCCTGCCATCGGCCGAAACTGACATCCGTCTTGCCGGAGCAGGCACAGCTGGAACGATACGCATGATATCACGCTACGGACTGCGGAAGAAAAAAAGGCCCCGGATCAACCGAGGCCTCTGAAGTCGAAAAAACAGCCGCCGCTTACTTCAGCGAGCTGTTGATCAAGCCAAACTTGGTGTTCAGGTTGGTGCCGATGCCGTTGACGACGGCGATAATGGCGAGCGAAATGCCGGCGGCGATGAGGCCGTATTCGATGGCGGTGGCGCCGGACTCGTCCTTCACAAAACGCGCAATCAGATTCTTCATAGATAGCTCCATGTGACACGTGGCTGGTCGAACTAAGTGTGGTCTCGCCGGCGTTCTCAGCACCGTGACCATGGGCCACCCTACGTTCGGACAAATTTCGGCAGGGTTAATTCGATCGCGCAAACCACGCCAAAACCCGCTGTTCCTGAGCAGAGTAAATTTCGATTTAACCCATTGACTAAGATCGACGGTAACGGCCTGTGCCAGTTTGCTCTTTGGAAGGGCGACAAACGAGCAGGCCCGGCGCGTTCTGCTTTACGGCTCCTTAAGCGGCGAAGCGTACCCCTTGAGGCAACCCGTCGGATGAGGCCGCCATGTCCAGTTTAGCTTTGGAAGTCGTCGAAATGCTCGGTCAGACGGTCGCCAAGGTGGTGCCGATCACGATCGCCCTCGCGCTGGTGTTCTCGGTGCTGACCCATTTCTGGGCCTGCAATCCCGGAACGCCGTGGTGGCGCAAGCGGGAACTGGTCACCGATGTCTGCTACTGGTTCTTCGTCCCGTTGTTCGCGCGCGTGCTGCGGATCGGCCTGCTCGTGTTGGGCGCGGGCGTGATCTTCAACATTCATGACGCCGACGATCTGATCGCGTTTTACGACAACGGGCACGGGCCGCTGTCGCTGTTGCCGCTTTGGCTTCAGGGGCTGCTGTTCCTGGTGCTGTCCGACTTCATGCTGTACTGGCTGCATCGGCTGTTTCACGGCGGCGGATTCTGGAAATATCACGCGATCCATCATTCGTCGGAGGAACTGGACTGGATTTCGGCGGCGCGCTTCCATCCGGTCAATCTGTTCCTGGGAACCATTTTGGTGGACGTCATCCTGCTGATGGCGGGCATCTCGCCGAATATTATGCTTTGGGTGGGTCCGTTCACGACCTTCCATTCCGCCTTCGTCCACGCCAATCTGAACTGGGCGCTTGGACCGTTTAAATATGTGCTGGCAACCCCGGTGTTTCACCGCTGGCATCACACCGCGCTGGAGGAAGGCGGCGATACTAATTTCGCCGGTACGTTTCCGATCTGGGACATCCTGTTTGGGACGTTCCGGATGCCGGAAAACCAGTTGCCGCAAGACTACGGTGTCGACGATCAGCGCATTCCTAATGAAATCGTTGGGCAACTTGCTTACCCTTTTCGTCAGTAGCTCCGCGGCACGCCGGGAATTCGACTCCTATTTGCAGTTCGTTCACTAATTAACGGCAGATTTGCCTTGTGGGGCGCCGGTTCCGCTGCGTATCGCCTTGGCCACAAGTAACGGCGCGGAAGAGTAAAAGCGTATGAAGAGTGCACGCATAATCGTCCTGGGTATCGCTCTCGCTGCCGGAGGCGCCGCCGCCTGGCTGGCGAGCGGCTCCGATAACAGCAAGCAGGCTGCGGTGGTGCCGGTCGCAGCGCCGACGACCGTGGATGTGCTGGTGGCGAAGGCCGAGATCGGGCTCGGCCAGACCGTCAAGCCTGAGGATTTCGAGTGGCAGACCTGGCCTTCGACGACCGCCAGCAACAGCTTCATCCGCCGCAGCGACCGTCCCGACGCGCCGACCCAGATGGCTGGGGATATCGCGCGTTCGCCCTTTGTCGCCGGCGAGCCGATCCGCGAGCAGAAGCTCGTGAAAAACCCCGGCTCGGGATTCATGGCCGCGATCTTGCCGAGTGGCACGCGCGCGCTATCGACCGAAATTTCTCCGGAAACGGGTGCTGGCGGTTTCATCCTGCCCAATGACCGCGTCGACGTGATCCTCTCGCGGCGCGAGAAGCATCCCGAAAACCCCTCCATGCCTGAGTCCGTTGTTTCCGAGGTGGTGCTGCCGAATGTGCGCGTGCTCGCGATCGACCAGGCTCCAAAGGAGAAGGACGGGCAGACCAACCTCGTAGGCAGGACCGCCACGCTCGAACTCAAAGTCGGACAGGCTGAACTGCTCGCCCGCGCACGCCAGATGGGCACGCTGACCCTGGCGTTGCGAAGCATCGCCGATGCCAGGACTGCCGAGGCGAAGATCGACGATCAATCGCTGGTGACCGTGTACCGCGGTACCGATCTGCAGACCTATAGCTGCAGCCCGATCTGCGCGGCCCGTTGATCTCCCGCTGATTCGAAACCGCCGCCGGTTGCGCGCGCCGGAAAAGGTTACGATTCAGTTAACGGGACGGGCGGCGATGAACGCGACATCCGCAACCATTGCAGCGTGACGTTGAACGATACCGCCTATACCAGGCCGCGTCAGTCGACCTGCGTTTTCTATCCCTCCGTGCCGGCCCCTGTTCCGCCCGCCACCCAGGCTGCCTGTCCGACTGCATAAACGAAGGCGCAAAACAAAAAGGCCACGCAAAACGCGCAGCCTTTCTGTTTGCACGGACCTTAATAAGATCCCGTTTGTATAGTGCCGAACTCCGGCGGCCGATATCTCGTCGCCGCGATTTCCGGCGTCGCGCCAAACTCAGCCGGCTGCGCGCAGATTGTCAGCCGAAGACTTGCCAGAACGGCGATCGGCTACGATTTCGTAGCTGATCTTTTGACCTTCACGCAGCGTTCCAAGGCCGGCGCGCTCGACAGCGCTGATATGCACGAACACATCGTTGCCGCCGTCATCCGGCTGGATAAAGCCGTAGCCTTTGGTAGCGTTAAACCACTTCACGGTTCCCATGCTCACGGGATAGTCCCTTCTCAAGATAGACATAACGAAGCCCACTTCCGCGGGCTGGTGAGATCGAATTTTTGGAAGGGTCGTCAGCGTCTAAACCGGCTGTACCGGTGGATAGCTAATGTCGTCCGGCCGAAAATCGATTAGCTCATATTATTCCAAAGTAGCGCCCCAAACAATCCTGAGGTGCGCGATTTTTTGGCCGCGCCGAGCGGCCCGTGGGCCGCGTCGGGCAAGTGTCCCAATACGATCCGCCATGCGCGAAAAAATGGCTGCGACGACGGTATTTATCGGCGGCGGAACTGCCCCCGCTGCGGTGCGCCCCGCGCCGCGCCTCCGGCCACGCCGCCGCCAGGACGCTCGTCCTTGTGGCGGAAAATCAACCGGCCCTTTTCCAGATCATAGGGCGACATTTCGATCGTCACCCGGTCACCCGCCAGGGTCTTGATCCGGTTCTTTTTCATTTTGCCGGCGGTATAGGCAACGATCTCGTGTCCCGCATCGAGCTGGACGCGGTAGCGGGCGTCGGGGAGGATTTCGGTGACCAGTCCTTCGAACTGGATCAGCTCTTCTTTAGCCATGGTTGTCTCCAGGTCGATCGGCTAGCGCGGCCGTTGGGTGCGGTTGGGTTGGGTATTCGGGCGTCTCTCACGATGCAGAAACGCGACCCCCTGCAATCCTTCGGCCTTACCGCCTCCTTGTGAGGTACGGTTCTGCTCCTGCCGATTGGCCTCGTTCCGGTTGGTTTTTGAAACGCCATTATTACCACCATGACGGTGGTGTCGGCGAGGGCCTTTCGATCCGGCTCCGGTATCATTTGCGCGCGCTGCATGCGCGCGGGACGCAGGGCGGCCGCCACGATGCGCCACTGGGGCGGGCGCCACGTCGCGGTGACCGGGCGTGCGGCGATCCTCTCTCGGCAGAACGATGCGGATCAGTTTCTCGATGTCGCGCAAATAGGCCAATTCCTCGCCGCCTGCGACTAGCGAGATCGCAATGCCATCGGCGCCGGCGCGCGCGGTGCGGCCGATGCGATGAACATAGGTCTCGGGGACGTTGGGAAGGTCGAAATTCACCACATGCGAGATGCCATCGACATCGATGCCGCGGGCGGCGATGTCGGTGGCGACCAGCGTGCGGATCTCGCCGGTGCGGAATGCCGCCAGCACCCGCTCGCGGTGATTTTGCGACTTGTTGCCGTGGATAGCGTCGGCGGTGATGCCGGCCCGCGCGAGGCTCTTCACCACCTTGTCGGCGCCGTGCTTGGTCCGGGTAAAGACCAGCGCCCGATCGACCGGCTCCTGTTTCAGAAGTTGCGCCAGAAACGCGGGCTTGGCCGAGTGATCGACCTGGATGATGCGCTGGGTAATGCGCTCGACGGTGGAGGCAACCGGCGTCACCGCCACCCGCGCCGGATCGCGCAGCATCGCCTCGGCGAGCTCGGCGATATCCTTCGGCATGGTCGCCGAGAAGAACAGCGTTTGCCGCTTGATGGGCAGCTTGCCGACAATTTTGCGGATGTCGTTGATGAAGCCCATGTCCAGCATGCGGTCGGCCTCGTCGAGGACGAGAAACTCGACCTGTCCGAGCTTGAGCCCGTTGCTTTGCACGAGATCGAGCAGGCGGCCGGGCGTGGCCACCATGACTTCGACGCCCTGCATCACCGAGCGGACCTGGCGGCCCATCGGGACGCCGCCAATCGCCAGCGCCGAGGTGAGGCGCATGTGCCGGCCATAGGCGTTGAAGCTGTCGAGAATCTGCCCGGACAATTCGCGCGTGGGGCTCAGCACCAGCACGCGGCAGGTCTTGGGCTGCGGTTTTATCCGGTTGGCCAGGATGCGGTGCAGAATCGGCAGCGCGAAAGCTGCCGTCTTGCCTGTGCCGGTCTGGGCGATGCCGACCACGTCACGGCCGGATAATGCGAGGGGAATGGTTTGGGCCTGGATAGGTGTGGGCGTCAGGTAGTTCTCTTCCTTGAGCGCACGCGAGATGGGATCGGCGAGGCCGAAGTCCTGAAAGGAGGTCAAAAGTGGGTACTTTCCAATGTAAAGCGCTGGCTTCCCGGTCCTGTTGGCCGAGAACGCGCGAGGTGTCTGGGACACCCGCGTGTATGGGGCGTCGATGTTGTTGGCTGAAGGGGCAAGCCAGAAGCCTGAGCTATAGAAACTGCAAGGCTTAGGAACACGCAGCTCGCGCTGACCCGATGATTCCGGGTTCGTGGCGCTCATATGGAACACGAACACGGCGCTTTCAAGGTAAATCTTTCCGTCGGCTGGCCTTATGGCATTGGAAACCAGTGCGAAGGCTAACAGCCCGATAGGCGACTGCCGAAATTTTGTGCCGATTGTTCGACCGCAATATCGAATTTGCTTACGATTTAGGCGTTTTGCCGCAAAGGCATACTTTTTTTTCGCCTAGATATTGGTCGCAGCTGCGTTTTTGACGGCCGGAGAAGTCAAATTCTCTAGCGGAGTCATTGGCTTATTACCCTGATGGACCGTGGCATGGTTCTTGCGATTCCGTTAACGCAGGTGGCCGTGGGGCCGCTTCGCAGCGTTTCACGCCTGCGTCAGGGAGATGACATTTCATGTTTACACACCTTACTCACGACAAGGCGCCGCTGAGCCGCCGCCGATGGCTCGCGGTTGCCGCGGGGCTGGTTTTGGGCCTGGCCGCATTCCAAAATGCAAGGGCGGCCGACGACACGATCAAGGTCGGCGTGCTCCATTCGCTCTCCGGCACCATGGCCATCAGCGAAACCACGCTGAAGGACACCGTCCTCTTCCTGATCGACGAGCAAAACAAGAAGGGCGGCTTGCTCGGCAAGAAGCTCGAGGCCGTCGTCGTCGATCCCGCCTCCAACTGGCCGCTGTTTGCGGAAAAGGCGCGCGAACTGATCACCAAGGACCAGGTTGCCGTCGTGTTCGGTTGCTGGACCTCGGTCTCGCGCAAATCCGTGCTCCCGGTGTTCAAAGAACTGAACAGCATCCTGTTCTACCCCGTGCAATACGAGGGTGAGGAAAGCGAACGCAACGTGTTCTATACCGGCGCCGCGCCGAACCAGCAGGCGATCCCCGCGGTCGACTACCTGATGAAGGACGAGAAGGTGAAGCGCTGGGTGCTGGCCGGCACCGACTACGTCTATCCGCGCACCACCAACAAGATTCTTGAAGCCTATCTGAAGTCGAAGGGTGTGGCGCAAGAAGATATCATGATCAACTACACGCCGTTCGGTCACAGCGACTGGCAGACGATCGTGGCCGACATCAAGAAGTTCGGTTCGGCCGGCAAGAAGACCGCCGTAGTCTCGACCATCAACGGTGACGCCAACGTTCCCTTCTACAAGGAGCTCGGCAACCAGGGCATCAAGGCGACCGATATTCCGGTTGTCGCGTTCTCGGTCGGTGAGGAAGAACTCGCCGGCATCGACACCAAGCCGCTGATCGGCCATCTGGCTGCCTGGAACTACTTCGAATCGATCAAGACGCCGGCCAACGAGAAGTTCATCAAGGAGTGGCAGGCCTACACCAAGAACCCGAAGCGCGTCACCAACGATCCGATGGAAGCGCACGTGATCGGCTTCAACATGTGGGTCAAGGCAGTCGAGAAGGTGAAGTCGATCGATCCGGACAAGGTGATCGATGCGCTGCCCGGCATCGAAGCGCCGAACCTGACCGGCGGCATCTCCAAGATGCTTCCGAACCACCACATCACCAAGCCGGTGTTCATCGGCGAGATCAAGGGTAACGGCCAGTTCGACGTGGTGTGGAAGACGCCCGGCCTTGTTGCCGGCGATGCCTGGTCGAAGGAACTCGAGGGTTCGAGGGACCTGATCGGCGACTGGGTTGGCAAGAAGTGCGGCAACTACAACACCAAGACCGACAAGTGCGGCGGTCAGGGCTCCTGATCCCTGCGCTGATAAAGCCAATCCACGCGACAGGGGAAGGCGGCGATGTCGTCGCCTTCCCAACTACTTCCTGCCGGGGTCGTCTAGTGCGGCGAATTTGAAGTTCCTATGATGTCGCGGCAAGTCGTAATAGGAACTTCAAATTCAAAGCCGCACTAGAATCAATAAGTTGCTGGAGCTCCCTTGATTCCGAAGTTCGCATCAGAAGTGCCGCGAAAGCTTGCGAACTTCGGAATCGGAGCGCCAGTGGTCGCTAACGTTTCCGGGCGTCTTCGTTCGCTCGTTCTTTCCGCTTTCCTTATTGTCTGCCTGAGCCTGCCGGCGTTCGCGGGCGCGTTTGAGGATGCGGTCGCCAAATTCGCCAATGACGAGTTTTCTGATACCGAAGAAGCCATCGGCACGGTCGCGGCTTCCGGCAACCCGCTTGCCTTTCCGATTATCAGCGCGCTGCAGGACGGCCGGCTTTCGGCCGATCCCGACACCAAGAAGGTTTTTGTCACACAGGACGACGGCAAGATCATCGATGCTGCGAGCGGTGCGGCGGTCGACAAGTTGCCGGACAATGCCGCCGCCGTTCGTCTCAACAACCGCTTGCGGCGCACCGTCGAGGCGGCGCTGGGCGGCCTGACCCTGTTGTCGCCAGATCCCGCCAAGCGGATATCCGCCGCGCAATCGGTCTTCAAGACCCATGACGAGTCGATGTTGCCGGTTGTTGACGGCGCGTTGCAAAAAGAGACCGACAAGGCGGCGAAGGCCGCGTTTACCGAAGCCCGCGCCGCCATCCTGCTCTTCAAAGCTGACGCCACCGATGTTGAAAAGTTCGAGGCCATCGCCACGATCAAGGCAAGGGGCGATCAGGAAGCGCTGGCGCTGCTGACCGGGCTTGCCGACCAATCCCCCTTGGTCGCCAAGGCCGCGGCCAGCGCGATCGCTTCGATCCAGAGCACGCTCGCGGTCTGGTCGACGGTGCAGACTGCTTGGTACGGCCTGTCGCTCGGTTCGGTGCTGCTGCTTGCGGCGATCGGCCTTGCGATCACCTTCGGCGTCATGGGCGTCATCAACATGGCCCACGGCGAAATGGTTATGTTGGGGGCCTACACCACCTTCGTGGTGCAGGAGATCATCCGCACCAGCTATCCCGGTCTGTTCGATTATTCGCTTTTGATCGCCGTGCCGTTGGCCTTCCTTGTGGCGGGCGCGATCGGAGTCGTGATCGAACGAACCATCATTCGTTTCCTGTACGGGCGTCCGCTCGAAACTCTGCTCGCGACCTGGGGCCTTTCGCTCGTGCTGCAACAGGCGGTGCGCACCGCCTTCGGGCCGACCAACCGCGAAGTCGGCAATCCTTCCTGGATGAGCGGCGCCTTCGAGCTTGGCCAGATCACCATCACCTATAACCGGTTGTGGATTCTCTGCTTCACGCTTGCCGTGTTTGCGATCCTGCTGGCGATGCTGCGCTATACCGCGCTCGGGCTGGAGATGCGGGCGGTGACGCAGAATCGCCGCATGGCGGCATCGATGGGGATCGCGACCTCGCGGGTCGATGCGCTGACCTTCGGGTTAGGCTCCGGCATCGCCGGGATAGCCGGCGTCGCGCTGTCGCAGATCGACAACGTCAGTCCGAATCTCGGCCAGAGCTACATCATCGATTCCTTCATGGTCGTGGTGTTCGGCGGCGTCGGCAATTTGTGGGGCACGCTGGTCGGCGCCTTTACGCTTGGCATCGCCAATAAATTCCTCGAGCCGGTCGCGGGCGCCGTGCTCGGTAAGATCGCCATACTGGTGCTGATCATCCTGTTCATCCAGAAGCGACCGCGCGGCCTGTTTGCGCTCAAGGGGCGGGCGGTGGAAGCATGACGCCGCATCTGCTCACGCGTTCGCTGGACCGCGGCGCGACGCTTTTCCTGATCGTGGTTGCAGGCTGCGGCGTCCTGATTCCGCTGTCGAATCTGTTGCTGCCTGCGGGTTCGCTGTTGCAGGTGCCGACCTACCTGGTTGCGCTGTTCGGCAAGTATGCCTGCTACGCGGTGCTGGCGCTTTCGATCGATCTGATCTGGGGCTACTGCGGCATTCTTTCGCTCGGCCATGGCGCGTTCTTCGCGCTCGGCGGCTATGCCATGGGCATGTATCTGATGCGCCAGATCGGCAGCCGCGGCGTCTACGGCAATCCGGTTTTGCCGGACTTCATGGTGTTTTTGAATTACCCGAATCTGCCCTGGTACTGGCTCGGCTTCGACATGTTCGCCTTCGCAGCCCTGATGGTCATTGTCGTGCCGGGCCTGCTTGCTTTCTGCTTCGGGTGGCTGGCGTTCCGCTCCCGCGTCACCGGCGTCTATCTCTCGATCATCACGCAGGCGATGACCTATGCGTTGCTGCTGGCGTTCTTCCGCAACGATTTCGGATTCGGCGGCAATAACGGCTTGACCGACTTCAAGGACATTCTCGGCTTCAACGTGCAGGCCGACGGCACTCGCGCCGCCCTGTTCGCGTTGAGCTGCCTTGCTCTGATGATCGCGTTCCTGATGTGCCGGGCGGTGGTGACCTCCAAGCTCGGCAAGGTGCTGATTGCGGTGCGCGATGCCGAATCCCGCACCCGCTTCCTCGGCTACCGCGTCGAATCCTACAAGCTGTTCGTGTTCACGCTGTCGGCCTGCATGGCGGGCGTGGCCGGCGCCCTTTACGTGCCGCAGGTCGGCATCATCAATCCATCCGAATTTGCGCCCGGCAACTCCATCGAGGCGGTGATCTGGGTCGCCGTCGGCGGCCGCGGCACGCTGACCGGTGCTGCGCTTGGCGCGGTCGTCGTCAATTACGCCAAGACCTACTTCACGTCGGGGCCGCTTGCGCCCTATTGGCTGTTCATGCTCGGCGCCATGTTCATCCTGGTGACGCTGCTGCTGCCGAAGGGCATCGTCGGCACCTTCAACGCATGGTGGGAGTCGTGGAAAACAAGGCGTTTGACGGCGAACGCGGAGAGCGCGGCGCGCGAAGACGGCGTCAGCGAACCTCATATGGCGGAGTGAGGGCGATGAACGTCAGGGATGTCAGAGCTACTTCCGCGCTGCTCTATCTCGACGGCGTGCATGTCTCGTTCGACGGCTTTCACGCCATCAACAACCTGTCGCTGACGCTGGAGCCCGGCGAAATGCGCGCGATCATCGGTCCGAACGGGGCGGGCAAGACCACGATGATGGATATCATCACCGGCAAGACCAAACCGGATGAAGGCACCGTGCTGTTCGACGGCGTCACCGACCTCACGCGGCTCGATGAAACGCGGATCGCCGAACTCGGGATCGGCCGCAAATTCCAGAAGCCCACCGTGTTCGAGAGTCAATCCGTCGAGGACAATCTGCTGCTGGCGCTCAATGTCGACCATAGCGTCAAGGGAACGCTGTTCTGGCGCGGCAGCACTTCCGAGAGCGAAGATATCGAGCGCGTGCTCGAAACTATCCGCCTGAAGGACGCGCGCGAGAGGCTGGCGGGAAGCCTCTCGCACGGTCAGAAGCAGTGGCTCGAAATCGGCATGCTGCTGGCGCAGGATCCGAAGCTGCTGCTGGTGGACGAGCCGGTCGCGGGCATGACAGATGTCGAAACCCACCAGACCGCCGAACTTCTGAAGGAGATCAACAAGCACAAGACCGTCATGGTCGTCGAGCACGACATGACCTTTGTGCGCGAACTCGGCGTCAAGGTGACGTGTTTGCACGAGGGCACTGTACTCGCCGAGGGAACGATCGATCAAGTTTCGGCGAATGAGCGCGTGGTTGAGGTTTATCTGGGCAGATGATGACAATGACCCCCTCCTTGATCCTCCCCCTTTCAGGGGGAGGAGATGTTTGCGGCGCACTTCTCCCTCCCCTTGAAAAGGGGAGGGGCGGGGAGGGGATCGCCACGCATGGAAGATGTTTCCGATGCTAGAGGTGAAGGACATCAATCTCTATTACGGCGCGGCGCAGGCGTTGCGCGGGGTCTCGATTTCGGCCGCGCCCGGCAAGGTGACGTGCGTGCTCGGGCGCAACGGCGTCGGCAAGACCAGCCTGCTCCGCGCCATGGTCGGGCAATATCCGATTTCCGGCGGATCGATCACCTTCGACGGCGCCGACATCACCGGCCTCAAGCCCTATGAGCGGGCCCGCAAGGGCATCGGCTTCGTGCCGCAGGGGCGAGAGATTTTCCCGCTGCTGACGGTGGAGGAGAACCTCAAAACCGGGTTCGGGCCGTTGGCCCGCCACGACCGTAACATTCCCGACGACGTGTTCTCGCTGTTTCCGGTGTTGCAATCGATGCTTGGCCGCCGTGGCGGCGACCTCTCCGGCGGACAGCAACAGCAATTGGCGATCGGGCGGGCGCTGGTGATGCGGCCGAAACTGTTGCTGCTCGACGAGCCGACCGAAGGCATCCAGCCGTCGATCATCAAGGACATCGGTCGCGCCATCACCTATCTGCGCAGCCTCGGCAATATCGCGATTGTGCTGGTCGAGCAATATCTCGACTTTGCCTGCCAGCTCGGCGACAATTTCGCGGTCATGGACCGGGGCGCGGTGAAATACGCCTGCGATCGAAGCAACCTCGATCCGAGCGAGATCAGCCGTCAGATGGCGTTGTAAGGGTTTGCGGCGCGAGGGGTGACGGGTGCGCTTCCCTCGGGGTAAGGTTGGAACGGATGCGGACCGATACCACACATCGGAGTGCGGCGATTTTCGCGGCCAACCGGGCCAGCGGCGCGGTGCGGTTCGACGTCAGTGGGCTCGATGGGGTGACGCGCCGCCGCGAACTTCATGAGGCGGGCTCGCTACGCGTGCGCTTTCCCTCGCCGGAGGACGAGGGCCTTTCGGCGGTGCTGGTGAATACCGCGGGTGGAATTGCCGGTGGCGATCGTTTTGATATCGATATCGCAAGCCGAGATGCGGCGCGGCTGACAGTCACGACGGCAGCGGCGGAAAAAATCTACCGCGCGGAGGGCCCGGTGGCCGAGTTGAATATCACACTCAAGGCAGAAGGCCGCTCGCATCTCTCCTGGTTGCCGCAGGAGACCATCCTGTTCGACCGGGCGCGAATACATCGCCGGTTCGAGATTGATCTTTCGGAAAGCGCCTCGCTGCTGCTCGGTGAAATCGTGGTGTTCGGCCGCGTGGCCATGGGCGAGCGGCTGCGCGAGGGCGAATTTCTGGACCGCTGGCGGCTGCGTCGCGGCGGCCGGCTGGTTTTCGCTGAAAATATTCGGCTCGATGGCGATATCGGTGGAAAACTTGCAAGTTCTGCGGTCGCAAAAGGCGGTGTCGCGATCGGCACCGCGCTGATCGTCCCCGGCGATGAGGCGCTGGTGGAGCGGATTCGCGGGGCATCGAAGGCGTTCGGCGGCGAGGTCGGCATCTCCGCGTGGAATGGATTTGCAATGGCCCGCTTCTGTGCCCAAGATGCGGCGCGGCTGCGCGCCGATATGATGGCGGTGCTCGGCTGTGCCCTCGGTTCGGCGTTGCCTCGGCTGTGGCTCAACTAAATTTCTCAACACCAGAGTGCGCGCATGAATCTCTCTCCCCGCGAAAAGGACAAGCTTCTGATTTCGATGGCCGCGATGGTGGCGCGACGGCGTCTCGAACGCGGCGTCAAGCTCAATCACCCGGAAGCCATCGCCATCATTTCGGATTTCATCGTCGAGGGCGCGCGCGACGGCCGCACGGTTGCCGAATTGATGCAGGCGGGGGCGCAGGTCCTGACCCGCGCCCAGGTGATGCCGGGCATTGCCGAGATGATCCACGACATCCAGGTCGAAGCGACGTTTCCCGACGGCACCAAGCTCGTGACCGTCCATGAGCCGATACGATGAGAAGCGCGAAGCCTTCATTTTTCGTCATGCCCGGCCTTGGGCCCGGTATCCACGTCTTTCCGACCGCGAAGTAAGGCGTGGATGGCCGGGCATAGGCGAGCGGAAGCGACGCCGTCCTTCGGACGGCTATGCCCGGCCATGACGTAGCAAAGTGTTGCGA
Source organism: uncultured Alphaproteobacteria bacterium (assembly GCA_963832045.1). GTDB lineage: Bacteria > Pseudomonadota > Alphaproteobacteria > Rhizobiales > Xanthobacteraceae > Bradyrhizobium. Next base: position 18,382 of record CAWHSM010000026.1, on the reverse strand, counting down.
GGTTCCAGAAATGATCCCCGGTGAATTCTTCATCAAGGACGGCGAGATCGAACTCAATGCCGGCCGCAAGACTCTCACGCTTTCGGTTGCCAACACCGGCGACCGTCCGATCCAGGTTGGATCGCACTACCATTTTTTCGAAACCAACCCGGCGCTGAAATTCGACCGCAGACGCGCCCGCGGCATGCGGCTTGATATCGCCGCCGGCACCGCGGTGCGCTTCGAGCCCGGCCAAACCCGCGATGTGCAGCTTGTGGCGCTTGCCGGCAAACGCACCGTCTACGGCTTCCGCGGCGACGTGATGGGGAAGCTGTGAACGGCGTTCGTGTAAACTCTCGTCGCACGCGCCGGCGTCATCCTGAGGTGCGCGCGCTTTCTTGCGCGCCTCGAAGGATGGGCTAGGTGTACCAATCCAATCATCCTACGAGGCTCGCCCCAGAGGGCTCGCACCTCAGGATGACGACCTGAAATCGGGAGCACGACATGTCCGTAAAAATCAAACGTTCCGTCTATGCCGACATGTTTGGGCCGACCACCGGCGACAAGGTGCGGCTCGCCGACACCGATCTCATCATCGAGGTCGAAAAGGATTTCACGACCTACGGCGAGGAAGTGAAATTCGGCGGCGGCAAGGTGATCCGCGACGGCATGGGCCAGTCGCAGGTGACCAACAAGCAGGGCGCGGCCGATACCGTCATCACCAATGCGCTGATCGTCGACCACTGGGGCATCGTCAAGGCCGACGTCGCGATCAAGGAAGGGATGATTTCGGCGATCGGCAAGGCCGGCAATCCCGACATCCAGCCCGGCATCACCATCGTGATCGGCCCTGGCACCGACGTCATCGCGGGAGAGGGAAAAATTCTCACCGCCGGCGGTTTCGACAGCCACATCCATTTCATCTGCCCGCAGCAGATCGAACATGCGCTGATGTCGGGCGTCACCTCGATGCTGGGCGGCGGCACCGGGCCATCGCACGGCACTTACGCGACGACCTGCACGCCCGGCCCCTGGCACATCGCGCGGATGATCCAGTCGTTCGACGCATTCCCGGTCAATCTCGGCATTTCCGGCAAAGGCAACGCCTCGCGCCCGGCTTCCCTGGTCGAGATGGTCAAGGCCGGCGCCTGTGCGCTCAAGCTGCACGAGGACTGGGGCACGACGCCGGCGGCGATCGACAACTGTCTGGCCGTTGCCGACGATTACGACGTCCAGGTCATGCTGCATTCGGACACGTTGAACGAATCCGGTTTTGTCGAGGATACCGTGAAGGCGTTCAAGGGCCGCACCATCCATGCCTTCCACACCGAAGGCGCCGGCGGCGGCCACGCACCTGACATCATCAAGATCGCTGGGCTGAAGAACGTGCTGCCGTCGTCGACCAACCCGACGCGGCCGTTCACCCGCAACACCATCGACGAGCATCTCGACATGCTGATGGTGTGTCACCACCTCGATCCCTCGATCGCGGAGGATCTGGCATTCGCCGAAAGCCGTATTCGAAAGGAGACGATCGCTGCCGAAGACATCCTGCACGATCTTGGCGCGCTCTCGATGATGTCGTCGGATTCGCAGGCCATGGGCCGGCTCGGCGAAGTCATCATCCGCACCTGGCAGACCGCCGACAAAATGAAGAAGCAGCGCGGCGCGCTGCCGGAAGACAAGGGCAAGGACAACGACAATTTCCGCGTCAAGCGCTACATCGCCAAATACACCATCAATCCCGCGATCGCGCACGGCGTCTCGAAACTGATCGGCTCGGTGGAAAAGGGCAAACTTGCCGATCTCGTGCTGTGGTCACCGGCGTTCTTCGGCGTCAAGCCCGAATGCATCATCAAGGGCGGCTCGATCGTGGCCGCCCCGATGGGTGATCCCAATGCGTCGATCCCGACCCCGCAGCCGGTGCATTACCAGCCGATGTTTGCTGCCTTCGGCAAGTCGCTGACGGCGTCATCGGTGGTGTTCAGCTCGAAGGCCGCCGTCGCCTCCGGGCTTGCGCGCAAGCTCGGCATCGCCAAGAAGCTCCATGCCGTGCAGAATACGCGCGGCGGCATTTCGAAGAAGAGCATGGTGCATAATGGCGCCACGCCCAAGATCGAGGTCGACCCAGAGACGTATGAGGTGCGCGCCGACGGTGAGCTTCTCACCTGCGCGCCCGCCGAAGTGCTGCCGATGGCGCAGCGCTACTTTATGTATTAGGACGCTATCTATGGTCGGTTGCTTATGATCCGCGCCACGCAGGTACGCGGTCAACATCGCTGGAGCAAGTCTCCGGCCGATACCGTCGTGCTCGATTTCGACGATCGTCACCGGCGGCGAATGGCGATGACGGGCACGCGCGGGCTTGAATTCCTGCTGGACCTCGAGAATGCGGTCGCGCTGCGCGGCGGCGACGCGCTGGTGCTCGAGGACGACCGGCTGGTGGAGGTCGTTGCGGCGCCGGAGCCGCTGCTCGAAATTCGCGGCCAGGACCCGCAGCATCTGGTTCGTGTCGCCTGGCATCTCGGCAACCGTCATCTGCCGACCCAGATCACCGGGCGTGCGTTGCGGATTCGCCGCGACCATGTCATCGAGGCGATGGTCAAGGGCTTGGGCGCGCGGGTTATCGAAATCGAGGCGCCATTCGATCCGGAAGGCGGCGCCTATGCCGGCGACGGCCACGCGCACGAAACGCATGATGGTCACCACGACCACGGCCACCATCACCATGATCACCACGGCCATTCCCATGCTCATGACCGTAAATAAGCCGCCGAAGACGCGGCGCGACCGGCGGACGGCGGCATCGGAACAGCTCATGCCGGGGCCCGGTGAGAGCGAGCTTTCGGAAGGCGAGGCGGCGAGCCTGTACCGGCTGATGACCTGGCTCTCGCCTTCGTTCCCGGTCGGTGCGTTCTCCTATTCCAGCGGCATCGAATGGGCGGTGGAAGCCGGCGACATCAGCGATGCCACATCGTTGCAGCACTGGCTGACGTCGATGCTGGTGGACGGCGCCGGCATTTGTGATGGAATCTTTCTGGCGCATGCGCACCGGGCCGCGTCGTCCAACGATGATGTGAGGCTGGCGGAACTCGCCGAACTCGCCTCGGCCTTTGTGTCTTCACGAGAACGCCATCTCGAGACCACGGCGCAGGGCAGGGCATTCATCGAGATTGCGCGCGCCGCATGGCCTGCCGCTTCGCTGGATCGGCTGATTGCGGCTTGCAAAGCCGGCATCGTTTACCCGGTCGCAGTCGGTCTTGTCAGCGCCGCGCATCGGATTCCGCTCGCGCCGACGGCTCACGCCTTGCTCCACGCGGTGGTGGCGAACTGGATATCGGCCGGCGCGCGCCTTGTCCCGCTCGGACAAACCGATAGCCAGCGCGTGCTGGCGCGGCTCGAACCGGCCGTGGCGGCCACGGCAAAGCGCGCGCTCTCGGCTTCACTCGATGATCTCGGCAGCGCGACCTTCCGCGCCGATCTCGCCGGCCTGCGGCATGAGACACAATATACGAGACTGTTCCGGTCATGATCGAAGCAGCAAAGTCTCCGCCGTCGTCCCTGCGAAAGCAGGGACCCATAGCCACAAACGGTGGTTATGTCAGGCTGGAGTCCCAGCGTGTCTCAACAATCGAATTCTGTGGTTATGGGTCCCCGCTCCCGTGCGCAATTGCGCACTAGGCGGGGACGACGATGGAGAGGCATTCGAAATGTCTAAGTCTCACGGTCCGCTTCGCGTCGGCATTGGCGGTCCCGTCGGATCGGGAAAGACCGCCTTGATGGATCTGTTGTGCAAGTCGATGCGGCAGCGCTACGACATCGCCGCGATCACCAACGATATCTATACGAAATGGGATGCGGAATTTCTCGTTCGATCCGGATCGCTGACGCCGGACCGGATTGCCGGGGTTGAAACCGGCGGTTGCCCGCACACCGCGATCCGCGAGGATGCCTCGATGAATCTGGCGGCGGTAGCTGACATGCGCGCCAAATTTCCCGGCCTCGACCTGGTCCTGATCGAATCCGGCGGCGACAACCTCGCCGCCACCTTCTCGCCGGAGCTTGCGGACCTCACGATTTATGTGATCGACGTCGCGGCCGGCGACAAGATCCCCTCCAAGGGAGGTCCGGGCATTACGCGGTCGGACCTTCTCGTGATCAACAAGATCGACCTCGCTCCCCATGTCGGAGCTTCATTGGAGAAGATGGATACCGATGCCAGGCGGATGCGCGGTGAGCGGCCTTTTGTCATGACCAATTTGAAAAAGAGCGAGGGCCTGGATCGCATTATCGCTTTCATCGAGACCAAGGGCGGTCTCGGCCGGATGGTTAAGCCCAAGGATTAGCCCAAGAAGCGGCTTAAGCAGCCGACGGGACGCGAGACCCGACGCCGTTAAAGCGGGCGTTAACGTTGCCGATAAACCGGTCCTCTCTCGCAACGGAACAAAATCGGTCCGCCACGGTTAGCATTCTCCGACGACATCAACCCATTTGGCGTGGTAGTTGCTTTGTCCAACGTGCTATATCCCGCTCCGGTAACCGGTAGTTGCCGCCGATGACTACCGCCCTCCACTGCAGCAACGGTTGGTTTTCATTGCACACCTCGATTTGTGGCCGTATCAGCGGCCGTCAAATGATTCTTCGGCTTCTTTGCCAATGCCTTCTGTTTGAGTGAACGAGTGGTTCGGCTGGGTCTCATCATCGGGTTTATTGCGCTGATCGGAGTCCTGCTCTCCGGGCTCGCCGCCTATCGCGTCCATGATCAGGAGCTAACGGTCGACGGGATCGCGCTGGCGCGCGCCGTCGACGTTCATGCAAGCCTGGTCCAGGACCGCCTGACCGAACGCGAACTGCTGGCGCGCGTGGCATCCGGCCTTTTCCGTTCGCCTTCGGTGATCAAGGCCAATATGTTGCAGCCGCTACGCTCCTCGATCTATGCCTTCAAGACCGATTTCGTGGTGGCGAGCTGGATCGCAAGGCTTCGCCCCGAAGAGCTCGCGGCGGCGCGTACCGAGCTTTCAAACGCCGGCTTTCCAAATCCGGCCATTCGCCGCTTCGATGATGCGCCACTGGATGCGGCCGCCCTGTCGCGGCCGGTCGACCTGCTGATGGACGTCGAACCGCGCAACGCCGAGACGAACGGCTTCCCTGGCCGATGTTTGGACCGCGACCCGATTTTGGGGCCGATGCTGACGCGGGCGATGGCCGAGCTGACGTCAGTGGCGTCCGATCCTCTTCCGCTGTTGCGGGACGACGGGCCAATCGGCCTCGTCCTTGCGGCGCCGGTATTGCAGGACAACGGGAAGCAGCCGGCAGGGTTCGTGACGTTCGCCTACGAACTTGCGCCGCTGATGCTTGTCAACGACGATCTGTCGTTGTTCTCGGTGGCTCTCAAGGATCCGCGCGGCGACAATAGCGAGTTGATCGCAAGCGACCGGGGCGTCGTCGTTTCACGCCCGGCCAATTCGCAGGGGCCGACGCCGGTCGTCAACCGAGCGGTCTCCTTTGGAGGACGCGACTGGACGCTCACCTACTACCCCAAAACCAATACGGCGAACCGCGCCATGCAGACTGCGGCGATCGTGGCCGCGATCGGCTTCGCCCTGACCACCATTGTCTGCGGCCTGTTCGGCTATGTGGCCTACAACAACCTGCGCCTCAGCCGCGAAATACAAGTGCGGATCGGCTTTGAGCGGCGCCTGACCGCCGTCATCGACGAGCTCAACCACCGCGTCAAGAACATCCTGGCGGTGATCCAGTCGATCGTGACGCGCACGCTGCGCCATGGAGCGGATATCGACATTGCGCGCGAACTCCTGATTGGCAGGATACACGCGATGTCGAACGTGGTTTCGCTGCTCAGCGAAAGTCAGTGGCAGGGCGTCAGTTTGAAGGGATTGTTCGAGGCGCGCGCGATACCTCATGCCGAACGAATCGCCGTCAGCGGCCCCGAGATCACGGTCAGCGCGCGGGCAGCGCAATCGCTTTCGCTGTTGTTCTTCGAACTGGCGTCACATTCCGACGAGGGCCTTTCGCTGGTCGGCAAGCATCCGCACATCGTCGCGCATTGGGAAGTGACCGGAGAAGAGCCGGATGCGATCTTCCAGTTTCGCTGGGAGGAGTTCAACACCAGCGCGGCGACCCGCCGTGCCGACAGCGATTTCGGCGTCATCCTGCTCGACCGCGTGGCGCCGGAGGCGCTTGGCGGAACGTCGAAGCGATACTTCACCGATGCGAGCTATGTCTACGAATTGACGGCGCCGATGGTGACCGTGGTTGACATGTCCGAGCGGGACCGGACCGAGCAGTTTTCGGCGCCGCTCACGCCCGTCCGCTAGTGTCCCTTTGGTTCTGACATTCGTAAACGAACCCGCTGCAACATGATACGAATGTCAGAACCGGGACACTAGCGGCTCGCCGATTAGCCGTTGCCGCCGATGACCGCGCGGACGGTTTCGTCGGGGCCGAAATCCTCCGCGCCATCGACATAAAGCAATGCCGAGAGCTTGGATCGCGCGCGATTGACGCGGCTCTTGATGGTGCCAACGGCACAGCCGCAGATCGCCGCGGCGTCTTCATAGGAAAAGCCGGAGGCGCCCACCAGGATCAGCGCTTCACGCTGATCCTGCGGCAGTTTTTCGAGCGCCGCGCGGAATTCCTCGAACTCCAGATGCGCGCCTTGCGCCGGCTGGGTCTTGAGCGTCTTGGCATAGCTGCCGTCGGCGTCCTCGACTTCGCGGCGCCGCTTGCGGTAATCCGAGCGGAACAGGTTGCGCAGGATCGTGAACAGCCACGCCGGCAGGTTCGAGCCGGGCTGGAACGAGTCGATATTCGCCAGCGCGCGCAGCAACGTTTCCTGCACCAGATCGTCGGCGCGGTCGCCGCTGCCGGAAAGCGAGATCGCAAAGGCGCGCAGACTTGGCACCGACGCAAGGATGTCGTCACGAAGTGTATCGGTGAGAGGCATTATTATTCCCCTCCAGTGTTTTTATCGCCCGCACTCCCCAATTGGGGACTACCCTCGGGTACATCAAGCTTGCGGATCAGTTCGACGAACCGGTCCGGAACCCCTTGCCGGACGACATCGTCATACATGGCGCGAAGCTGATGGCCGATTCTGGACTGAATCTCGGCATTGAGGCCGCCCTGCTTTTTTGCATCCTTCATGACCTGATCCACACTCCCCCGGGAGTTAAGCTTATGTATCTTCACGGTAAATCCTCGATATGCCCCATGCCGCCGCGCTGTCCGTGCCATTGCCTAATTCGAACTCGGCGTAAAAGTTCCGCAAGATACGGGAACTTTTCGCGAGGCTAGGCGTAAGTTTACGGACCGCCAAGGGGATACTGGGTCACCCCCTTTTGAAGTTCCGGCCCGAGAGAATGATGGAGTGGGGGAATGTCCCGATCACAGCTTGTAGCCGAACACTTGCCGTTGCTGCGCCGCTATGCACGTGCGTTGACCGGAAATCAGGCGTCAGGCGACGCTTACGTGGGCGCCATGCTTGAGGCCCTGCTTCAGGATCCGTCTCTGCTCGACGAGGGCCACGGTCCCCGCGCCGGGCTGTTCCGGTTGTTTACCCAGATCTGGAATTCGGTCTCGATCAATGACGATCCGGAAGTGACGACGTTGCCGATGCCGCCCGAGCGCAGGCTGTCGAACATCACGCCTCTGCCGCGCCAGGCTTTCCTGCTGCTCTCTCTGGAAGGCTTTTCCGAGGAGGAAGTTGCTTTCATTCTCAGTGTCGACGTTGCCGAGGCGCGCCGGCTTGCCGATGCCGCCGGCCGCGAAATGGCCGCCGAAATCGCCACTGACGTACTCATCATCGAGGACGAGACCTTCATCGCGATGGATCTCGAGAGCCTGGTGAAGAACCTCGGTCATCGCGTGATCGGCGTCGCCCGCACCCACACCGATGCCGTGGCGCTGGCCAAGAACAAGAGGCCGGGCCTGATCCTTGCCGATATTCAGCTCGCTGACGGCTCTTCGGGCCTTGACGCCGTCAACGAGCTGTTGCGTACCTTCGAGGTGCCGGTGGTGTTCATCACCGCCTATCCCGAACGCTTCCTGACCGGCGAACGCCCGGAACCCGCCTTCCTGATCTCCAAGCCGTTCCAGCCGGCGATGGTATCGGCGGTGGCCAGTCAGGCGCTGTTCTTTCAGCGCAACTCGCGCAACCGTACGCCAAGGGTGGCGTAACGAAGAGTAGCGTAACGAAGGGTAGCGTAACGAAGAGGGGCGTAACCCCGCGTAACAAAAGTTGAACCGGAAAGCCGGGCGTGCCGATAGCGCGCCCGGCTTTTTGATGCCGAGAGGGCCGCCGACCGATAATTTTTGGCCGGCCGACCGGCGATAACCTGTTTCGGTCAATGAAATAGAAAAAGCGGGGCGCGGCTGGCATCACCACAGCTGACGCATCTTTCCGCCATCGTCCTTTGACATTCGCCAACGTCCCGCAACGTATTGTTATCATGTCGCTTTCTCAAGGGCCGAGAGCACGCTATAGTGCGCCATCATTCGTCATAAAGCGCGTCAATCCGGAGCAAAAGGTGGGGCGGAAGGTGGGGCGGTAGATGGCAGGCAGACAACTGCACAAGCTCTCCGCGCGCAAGGCGGAACGATGACTGAGCCCGGGCGCCACAGCGATGGTGGTGGGCTCTATCTCGCGATTGAAACGGGTGAGAATGCGCGACGAGCTTGGGTTTTCTTGTATCGCGAGCGCGGTACGGGTCGACGGAGAGAACTCGGACTTGGCGCGGCCATAGGTCCCAAAAGATCAGGCGTAAGTTTAGGTGAAGCACGCACCAAGGCGGCCGACATTCGCAAGATGCTTACCCAAGGAAAAGATCCTAAGAAGGAACGCGAGATTCAGCGCGGCTCTTCGGAGACCTTCGGCGCGTTTGCCGATAGCTATCTGAAGAGGATTCTTCCTGGCTTCAAGGGCGCCAAGGCAGAGGCTGACTGGAAGCGCGACCTTGAAGTACGTTGCAAGCCGTTGCGGCCGAAGCGGCTTGGCGACGTTACTGCAGCAGACGTTCTGACAATCCTTTCGCCGCTTTGGCTCAAAATCAATCGTACCGCACGGGAGACGAGAAGTCGGATCGAGCGAGTCTTCGATGCAGCCGAGTCAAAAGGACTCCGCTCGGGCAAAAATCCAGCCATGTGGAAGACATTGAAACCGCTATTGCCCAAAGCCAAGCGATCAAAGAGGCATCATACTGCGGCACCCTACAAGGACGTACCGTTGATTGTTAAGGCTCTCCAGGCCAAACATGAAGAGGCCGACACAGCGGTGAACCTCGCAGCTGAATTCATTATCCTCACGGCGGTCCGAACGGGTGAGGCTCGCTTGATGCGCGCCGACGAAGTCGACTTCGCCGAAAAGCTTTGGACTATTCCAGCCGAGCGAATGAAGACGGAGGACGATACTGATGGACAGGCTTTCGAGGTCCCGCTTTGCGATCGAGCAGTTTCGATCCTTCGAAGCATGATTCCGAAAAGCGGATCGCCAAAAGCGTACGTATTCGCAGGCCAATGGTCTAGGGATCGTAGCAAACCGTTGGGCGAAAATGCGGTTCTTCATGCCCTCAAAGCAGTCTATCCGGCGATGACCACGCACGGCTGCAGGTCGAGCTTTCGTGATTGGACCGGTGACGAAACGCACTTCGACCGCGAAATTGCAGAGATGGCGTTGGCGCACAAGGTTGGCGACGAAGGGCACATGGCCATAACGGCAGAAGACATTCAGAAGCGAATTGCCGAAAGGGGGCTGCCAAACGCACTCCGCAAAAGGATCTCCCAGTGCGTCGACGGCGACTGCAAAGCATGTACCGATCTCTGCCCCATCCGAGCGAGGAACTGGCGTCAACGTCACGCCCAGCGAATACGCAACATATTTTCCGATCCGAGTCGTACCGTTCATGAGCTTCATCTCAGCTGTTCGACGTGGCACGAAAATGCAGGTTCCTTAGCCGACGTGAACGTTCAATCGATTCGCAAAACAGCGAGCAGAGCGTTGGACAGCTTGCGTGAGCCAAGGATATCGTTGTTAAGCGTGACAACGAGAGCCTGACGCTACGATTTAGGGATTTTCCAAAGCACCAATCTGTCCAAACCCATCTTCGGTCAGTGGCTTTGGTCCACCCTGGGCTCTGAAGCGCCTCGTGGCCCGGCTCAACCGGCCGGGCCACTTCCTTCAAATCATTTCGAACGAGGTAAGCATCATGCCCGATGCGCGCGAACGGATTCGAACACTAAATGACGAATTACGCCAACATCTACTCGGTGGGGGCGCGGTGATGACGCCTGGCATTGCAGCGTTGGGATCAGATGCTGTTCATCGCTTGATCCAAACCATCGCGCTGTTTGACGACTTCTGCACCGAAAACGATCCTTACGGCGAGCACGACTTTGGCAGCTTTCGGTTCGAAGGCAAGCACGTGGTCTTTAAGATCGACTACTACGATAAAGAGCTCAACCACCGCTCGGCCGATCCGGCAGACCCTTCAGTGACCGAGCGAATCATCACCATCATGTTGGCGAATGAATATTAGCTTCCTCGCCGCCGGATTCAGGCGACCGACAGCCGGTCGGGGAACGTTCTCTATTATACGACCATCAGCCTGCGCCTCAGTGTACCTTATGAGGCAACTTTCTAATCGTCCAGATAATCTCATCACCGCTGATATCTGCCACAAAGCAACTCCAAAGCTGAAATCGACACAAGCCCGACTTAAAGTCACGAGGAAAACTTGGGGTAAACGCGCGAAAACCAGACCACGACGCTGGAGGGACTCATTGGCCGCCGGCGTTCAGATCGAATTACGGGGCCCGACGATAAGGCGGTTTCGTCTCTTAAAGAGACGAGCGCACTGCGCAACTCGGGATGGATAGGGATAGTCCTGCCGTGGTTCATCTTCGCCGCGTGATCCCGCAATTCGATGGCGGGCCCAATTTCGTGGGATGGATTGAGCAACATTTCCCAGGTCAAGTTAGCTATTTCGGCCGCGCGCAATCCCGCTTTCGTAGATAGCAAGATCATGACCCGATTGCGCAAGGGGTGCCGCATGGTATCCGCGAAAAGCAACATTTCGTCGGTGTGAGAGCTGGAAAGAATTTTGGCCTGTTTGCCGGGCATCAACGTGACTCAAAGAGATGCGACAATTCTAATTTAGTTCGTCAACGAGGCAACAGGTTAGTTTTGCAATCGCAACTGATAAGGAATGTCTCAAAACGTTATCAGTTGATGTGAGCGTAAGCGGTGTAGCAGCGAGGGTCCGATCGCCGTCAGTGGCCCAGACGTCGAAATCCGATTCTGTAAATAATAGACGCAGCAGCGAGCTGCGAACAGGAAAGGTCTGAGTTATGAAGATAGTGATGGATGTGATCGTCTCAGAGTTTCTTAAATGCAATCTGGCTGGCCTATTCGAAACCGCCGAGGAGATGGATAAATGTCACGAAGAGTTAGATGAGCGATCAAGAGAGGACATAATAATGGAATTGCTTGAAGGGATCGTCGCCTGCGGAGCCGCAACTCATGTTTATAACGAGCGTGGAAACGTTGACGAGTTCCTTGCTACGGCCCGCCTTGTTCAGGCATGGGACGGAAAAAATAACCCAACCAAAATCAAAAGGAGAAGCTTCCACATCGCGGGGGATCGATCTAGGTACTTTAATGAAAACTGGCTTGCGCCGGGAAAACACGATCCTCTTCCGAATTGGTCGACGTAGCTCGCAGTGACTCGCCTGCCCGCAGGTTTAAAAGCCGCGGGCAGACCTTGCGTGCCAGCTGCGCTGGTCTGTCGTAACCAACGTCCAGTATTGAAAGGGCCTTGCTAATTCTCAACGGCTCTAGATTCAAGGAAAGGATAGCCAAAAATGCGAATACTCCACCAATTCGGCATGGCGGTAACCCGTCTACTGAAGCACTCGTTGCTCCAAGGAACGACAGTTGTTTATGCAGCGAAAGGCCAAGAAGTGAGTTGCTACGAATGCGATTATGAAATCCGAACTATGACTGAGACTAACAAACCGGAAGTTCGAGCAGTAAGACAAGAAAAGATCCATGAGGGAAAACCTCCAGGTGATTTGCCGGAATCGCGGGTGCACGATGAATTGGTTGTTATCTTTGGCCCCAAAATGCCTGCCAAAAAAGCCGCAGAGACACTTGAAGCTCTGGCAAGAAAAATTAGGCAGCATGGTCTCGTAACGGGCCTCGATGAGCGGGGAAGATTGGGGATCGAACCCGTCACTTAGGTGTTCGGTGGTCGGGGAGGGAGTACGGCCGGACGAGCCTCCGCTCGTCCGGCTCGGGTTGCGCGGCAACTGGTAAGGTTTCGACTGAAACCTTATCAGTTGCAAACTGGATGGTTCTGAGCGGTAACCCGCCGGCCGCAAGAGCCAATTCTGCCCTGGAGCTAAAGCGGACTTGGCACTAGGCGTGTCGGCTTTTGATCCCAAACGGACCATCGAGCTTTTGGGATTTGCGATGAAGCGATTCTAATTTCAGTTGGATATTCTTTGCTTTAATGCGTCGGGGTTGCGCTCGACCCTGAAGCAATCCAGAATCGTTCAATGTATACAGTCCGGATAGGCTCCGCCTGCGTTCTCGGCGCTCCCGTCGTCGCCATTGCCCTTTGGGCCGTATGTGGACCTTGCTTGGCAGCGGACGAGGTGACGATCGCTCCCGCGGATATGCCGGTTGTCGGGACGATCGATGAACGCTTTCAATCCTTCAATATCGAGATGATCAGCGTCACCGGCGGACCGTTTTGGAAGCCCTACGCCCCCAGGGAGGAGTCGACGCCACACAAAAATACAGATTTGTTTGCGGTCCGATCGCCTATCGATCTCGGAAGCCCGCGGTTGAGGAAGTACGCCGCCGCTCTGTCGCCCGCCTACCTGCGTGTCAGCGGCACCTGGGCGAACACGACGTTCTTCGCCGGATCCGGCGTCACGTCGACGCGCCCACCGGCGGGATACAAGAGCGTGCTGACGCGCCACCAGTGGGACCGTGTGATCGAGTTTTCGAAGGCGGTCGATGCACCGATCATTACGTCCTTTGCCATCGGCCCAGGCACGCGCGACTCGAAAGGAATATGGAAGCCTGATCAGGCCCTGGAAGTAATTTCCGCAACCCGCAAAGCCGGCGGCCGTATTGTTGCAGCCGAGTTCATGAACGAACCAGACCTGTCCGCGATTGGTGGTGCGCCTGCCGGCTACGACGCAGCCGCCTTCGCGCATGATTTCCAGGTGTTTCACACTTTCATGAAACAAGCGGCGCCGAACGTCAGGATTCTCGGACCAGGCACCATGGGCCACTCGCCCGATGATTCCGCGCTTTTTCTGGCGTCGGTATCTGGCATCGACGCCGTTTCCTATCATTTCTACGGGGCACTATCGGAGCGATGCGCCGGCGGGCATACGGCTGACGTTGCGTTGTCCGACGAGTGGCTCGCACGCACCGAAAAGACATTCGCGTTCTATGGCGCGTTACGCGACCGCGCCGCAGCGGGCAAGCCAATTTGGCTTACCGAGACGGCGGAAGCTGCGTGCGGCGGAGATCGCTGGAGCGCGACTTTTCTCGATAGCTTCAGATACCTCGACCAACTCGGACGGTTAGCTAGGTCAGGCGTGCAGGTCGTGATGCACAACACACTGGTAGCTAGTGACTATGGCCTTCTCGACGAGATGACGCTCGTGCCGAGACCGAACTACTGGGCAGCGCTGCTGTGGCGGCAATTGATGGGGACGGTTGTGCTTGATCCGGGCCTGCCGGTCCAGCGCGGCTTGCACGTCTATGCGCACTGTCAGCGTCGGATATCGGGCGCCGTGGCGTTACTCATCATCAACAACGACCCTCAAACATCGCACGAGCTTGTCCTGCCGAATTCTTCAGTGCGTTTCACGTTGGATGCCGCAACCTTGCAGGATGTTGCGGTGCGTCTGAACGGCGCAGCATTAGCGGTGGAGGGATCGGATCAACTGCCCAAGCTAGCGGGCGTGCCGGCGAACGCCGGTTTGATGAGGTTCGCGCCAGCGACGATTACTTTTTTGACGGTTCCTGACGCTGGAAATCGAAATTGCAGTTAGTCGAAGAAACTATGCCGCACTCGCTCGAAGCAGCCGCCGACCGGATTGAAAAGCACGCTGGTGCTCAACCAGGCAATGGGAGAGTGCCTGTGCCAGGGGCTGGAAGCCGGCATGCGCCCGCGGTTGCCAGGGATTGGACGACGGCTCGCTCAGACTGATATGACTTCTGGCCGAAAGAGCAAATAACGATGAAGGCGACGCTCGGGCTCCGATATTGGGCTGCTTGAGGGAGGGGACATATTGCGTCACATTGCTTTGGTTGCGATTCTGTTGTTCAGCACCAGCCATGCAGCTTTGGCGGCGGACCCAGGGCGATGCCGGAATCTAAACCGCCGTTATACTACCGGCAAGTCCGAAATGAGCGCGATCGAAATGTCGTCGACACTGTTCGCCGCCGCCGAACGCAATTGTATCGACCTTGCGTCTGCATTGCTCGACCAAGGCGTCTCGGTAGATGCACGGGACCGGTTAGGCGCCCGACCGCTTAGCCGAGCGGCACGATCCGGTCATCTCGAGATGGTCGATCTCCTGTTGCAAAGGGGCGCGCCAATCAACGCGCGCGACCTGGCAGGCGCGACCGCGCTTTACGTTGCCGCCGAGCGCGGTCAGGTCTCCGTCGTGCAGCGTCTCATCGACAAGGGGGCCGACATTGGTCTCAAAGGACGAAGTGGCACGTCGCCCCTTGCGGTGGCGGCCTTCGCCGGCAGGAATCAGGTCGTCGGAATACTGCTCGCGCACGGAGCCGATGGCCGAGCGGCGGACGACACCGGCAAGCCACCGATCGTCTATGCCGCCGCGAGCGGCAGCCTTGATATTGTTCGGCGGTTGTTGGCCCAGGATATCGATATCAATGCGCGCTACGCCAACGATCTCACGTTACTAATGTGGGCAGCGGGCCCTGACCAAGCCGTCGCAGAGGCGCAGGCGCTGGAGGTCGTTTCATATCTCGTCGATGCCGGCGCCCACATCGATGACCGCGACGACCGCGGGCGTACGGCATTGATGACCGCGGCCGAAGGCAACCACGCCGACATCGCCAAGTTGCTGCTCAAGCACGGTGCCGATCCATCTCTTCGAGACAAGGCCGGTAAGAGCGCCGCTGATCTCACCATCCTATCGGCGCTGCGCGAGGAGCTAATGCAGCACTGAATCGTCTCTTCGGCGCCCACTCACAGCCCGGCGAGATACTCCGCCAGCGCGGTCAGATCGTCGGGTGAAGTCGCGATCATCAGGTCGCTCATGCCGGGGTTGTTGCCGCGAGCGCGGGTTCGGAAGTCCGCCATGCTCTTCGCCAGATAGTCGCGGCCCTGGCCGGCCAAACGGGGCACCGTGCTATCCCCCTGGAAATGGTCGAGATGACAACCCGTGCAGCCGATCGAGCCGTTCGCGGTCAAAGCGCGTTGTGAAACATCTTTCGACGCGCGCGGCTGGCCGAAATCCGGCCACGGCTTCTTCGAGAAGTATTCGGCAATCGCCAGCATGTCGTCTCGTGCAAAGGTGGAAGCGATCGGTTGCATGATCTCGCTCTTGCGATCGCCGCGCTTGAAATCGCGGAGCTGGATATAGAGATAGCCTGTTTGCTGTCCCCAGATATTTGGAATCGTCTTATCGACCGGCGTGCCATTCTCGCCATGGCAGCCGGAACAGACCTGGACTTTCTCGTCCAGCGTCTGCGCGCACAGCGGCGTGATTGCGAACACCATCGCTGCCACGACACTACCCACGATAATGGAATAAAACTTGATGCTCATCTTCCCTTTGGCCAGTTTCTAAAAGAAGCGGGACCGCAAGCGGTCCCGCCCGTCACTCGCTGATGCACTCGTTTTTAGTCAAGCGAGAACGCGATGATGTTGTTACCGCGCTTGGAGTCGACCTGAACGTTACCGCCGGCGCCAACCACGACATATTGCTTGTCTCCGATAACATAGCTCGACGGCGGAGCGTTGACACCCGCGCCGGCGTGGAAGTTCCACAACTCCTTGCCGTTCGAGGAATCGTATGCTGCGAACTTGCCGTTGCTTTCGCCGGTGAACACCAGACCGCCCGCCGTTGCGAGAATGCCGCCGATCATCGGTTCCGGTGTCTTGACCTGCCACTTGATCTTGCCGGAGTTGTAGTTGACAGCGGTGATGTTGCCGGACTGCGTCTCGGTCGGGATGACCTTGAACGCGCCGCCGAGCCACAGCTTGCCGTTCGGATAGGGCGAGTTCTCGACATGGTAGGTCATGGGCTGGTGAAGGTTGATCGCATAGGCCAGGCTCTTGCCCGGGTCGGTGGCGATCGGCGACCACTCGACGCCGCCATTTGCGCCGGGCAGCATGCGCGCGCCGTCCTTGGTCGGAAGCACCCACATGTTTTCCTGCGGCACCATCGCCTCCGAGAAGCGGATAAGGCTGCAGTCCTTGCGGTCATGCACATAGACATGCCCGGTCTTGCCGGCGTGAAGGACGCCGGGGATGGTCTTGCCGTTCTTGTCCTTGACGTCGACCAGCACCGTCGGGCTGACCGCATCGAGGTCCCATACGTCGTGGGCGATATACTGGAAGTGACAGACGTATTTTCCCGTGTCGAGGTCGAGCGAAACGAGCGAGTTCGTATAGAGATTGTCGCCTGGGCGGTTGGAACCGTCTAGATCGGGCGACGGGTTGCCAACCACGAAGTAGATCCTGTTGGTAGCAAGATCGACCGAGGGGTTTTGCCACACGCCGCCGCCGAGCTTGGCAGAGGGATCGCCAGTCTTGGCCAACTGATCCTTTTCGGCCTGGATGTCGCGGTGCATATCGCGGCCGGTCGCGTCCTTGGTGGCCCAGACGCCTACGGTGCTGTCGGGGATAGTGTTGAAATTCCAGACCTGCTTGCCCGTGTTGGCGTCATAGGCGCGCACGAAACCGCGGATGCCGTATTCGCCGCCGTTGGTGCCGATCAGCACCTTGTCCTTGATCACAGTCGGAGCCATCGTCTCGCTGTAGCCAAGCTCGGGATCGGCAATGTCAGTTCTCCAGACCACCTCGCCGTTCTTGGCGTTCAGAGCGACCAGCTTGGAGTCGAGCGTGGCGAGATAGACCTTGTCGCCCAGAACCTGGACGCCGCGATTGTTCGGTCCGCAGCAGAAGGTCGTGATCGGCCCCATCTTGTGATTGTAGTGCCAGAGCTGCAGGCCGGTCTTGGCATCAAGCGCGTAGACATGGCTGAACGAGGTCGTGACGAACATTACGCCATCGACGACGATCGGTGAGGTCTCAAGCAATTCCTTGACGTCGGTCTGGAAGATCCAGGCTACATTTAGGTGCTTGACGTTGTCGCGATTGATCTGCTTGGCGGGATAAAAACGCGTCTGGGCGTAGTTGCCGTTAGTCAGCAGAAAATCTTTTGCGTTTTTGTCGGCCGAATTGAGCTGCTGTTGGGTGACAGGTGCAACCTTTGCGTTGCCGAGCGCCGCTTTTCCTTCCTGCTTGACTTCTTGCGCGTCTGCGGTCGCCGACAAGAATGCGAAGCTGCCGATTATAGCGAAACCGGCCGTAAGGCCTCTCACGTGTTTCATGATTTCCCCCTGTGGTCTTTTTATCGCTGAGTGAAACGAACAATATTGGGAACCTCAATAGTGCTGATTGTGAGGTGCACCGTCAATGATCTGGTCTTTAGCGCTTGCTGCATCAGCGAAGGACTTCGGTTTTGCCGATCGCGACCGGTTTGGCGGTATCCTCGGACCGGCCCCTTCGTCTGTTTCGACGACGCCGGAAAAAACGAACTCGCTCGGTTGTTGGTTAGGCGGATTCTAGTGATATCCAGATTGGTTTGCGACCTGAAAGGCGGCTCTTGGCGCAAAGCGGTCGTTCGGCTATGCGATGCACATCGAAACGTCGACCGGTCGTGAGCTTCGCGAGATACTTCAGGGCAATCCAATGTGGCCCGATGAAACTTATCGCGTGTTTGTTCTGGAGGAGAACGGTCCTGTGAAAGAACTTGCTGTCGAATCGAATAAGCAAAGGTTTTTAGTCTTGGCGCGGCCTGCCAAACCGCTTCCGCCGACGCTCGACTACGAGGGTACGGACAAAATGCTGCAGCAGATCAGCGAAAAGTATGGGGCGATTGTACACCGGTTGGTTGCCGACGTTGCTGGCTACGCGATCCTGGTCAACGTGGAGAGTAACGACCAACTTCGTGAGATACTCGAGCCGCTACCGATCACGACCTACGTCAACTATGAAATTTTGCCGCTCGGCACGCTAGGCGGTCACAAGAAGCATATCGCAGGCTTAGGATACGCGGATCCCTTTCGCCGACAGTAAGCATACCTAGTGGCTCGCTTCAA
>CAWHSM010000025.1:0-36337 GCA_963832045.1 uncultured Alphaproteobacteria bacterium | reverse complement strand
ACCCCAACCCTCTCCCGCAAGGGGAGAGGGAGCTCATTGCCGTTGCCGAGAATTCGAGGCTTCAATTCCGGTGGTCGATAGGACGTTCAGCGCGACAAATTTTGCAACAACAAATTCAGTGCGCTCGCCGCAAACGCGTGCATGTTGCCGAGCCGGTCGGCGCTGCCGGTCTCCAGCGTGATGACCTTGAGACGCAAGTCCCGCGATCGCCATGCAGGAGTGGCCGGCCGCATCGCCATAGCGGTTTCCCGCAGGTCCCGTGGCGCCGGTCTCCGAGAGGCCCCAATGGGTCGAAAAACGCCTGCGGATCTGGTTCGCCAGCAATTGGGCGTAGGGTTCGGAGGCCGAACGAAACCCCTTCATCGCCTCATCGGGAATATCGGCGAGAAGCCGCCGGGCGTCGCGCGTGTAGACCACCGCGCCACCCAGGAAATAAGCGGATGCGCCGGGTACGGCGAGCAGGCTTGCGGAAATCAGCCCGCCGGTCGACGATTTCCGCGACCGCAATCGTTTCCTTGCGCGCGACAAGTTTGGCGGCGATCTGCTCGGCGATTGCGACAAGCTCTTTCATCTATCTCCAACTCCTCTATCTGGGCGAACGCTCGTCACACATGCCCCATCATGCGCCGCTCGCGCGCGTAACGCACCAGCGCGGCATAGCGGTAAAGGCCGTGGACGAACTTTCCGTAAGGCAGCGTGATGAACAGCGCGAACACCACGCCGAGATGTAGCGCCAGCAAGGGGCCCATCGCCGATGTCTCGCGCCAGAACAGCAGCGCGAGTCCGGTGAGGCCGGTCAGAAACAGCATGACGGTAAAAGCCGTATCCATGCCAGATCGGTTCTCGTCAACGAGCGCAGGGTCGCGCTTGGATCGCTCAGCGAGCAATCCGATCGGTCCAATCACGAGCCCGATTCCGCCAAGCGTGCCGAGCACCACCGGCAGATCCCACCAGGCGTAGGGCGCCTCGCGCGCCAAAACATAATGATAGAGCGTCGCGACCGCGGTCGAGGCAAAGCACAGCAGGAAGCCATAGAACGTCAGGTGATGATAGATCCAACGATGATCGGTCGGACGTTCGTCTTCGTTGAAGCAGCCGACCCCGCCGCCATCGAGATAGCGCAGCTGCCCGGCGTCCTTCATCGCCTGCCACAGCGACCCCGGCTCGGTCAGCGTCCCGAACGGCTCGCCGATGTCGCGCCAGAAGGCGCGCAATCCCATCGCAAGCGCTATGATCGCATACAGAAACGCCGCGCCGAACAGGCCGGCCATCGCACTGTGCGGCATCAGCGCGTAAAACGCGCCGGGACCGGTGTGAACGCCGACCAGCACCTGACGGTCGGCCGAGGCCGCAAAGCCGAAAATGAATGCGGCGACGCTTAGCGCGCAGATGAGGCTGATGACCATGCCGTTGCGCGCGAACAGGCCGGCGAACGCCCGCGGCCAGGCATAGGCGGCCCAGGATTCGGCCCGCGCGATCGCCAGGTTGCGGGGTACATTGACGTCGAATTCGTGCGGCGGCGAGAACTGGCAGTCGGTGTAGCAGGCGCCGCAGGCGTGGCAGAGATTGGCGAGATAATTGAGGTCGCCGTCGGAAAACGAGCGGCGCATTTCCATCGCCGGAAACACCGCGCAAAGGCCCTCGCAGTAGCGACAGGAATTGCAGACCGTCATCAGGCGGTCGGCTTCCTCCAGGATTTTCGTTCCGTGCATGCGCTACTCTAATCTCCGCCTTGCGACCGATGTCTATTTCGTCAGGCCTTTGCCTTCGAGCCATTTCTCGATCAGGTCAGCCACCTCGGCATTGTTCTTGTCCATCATGATCATGTGCGAATTGCCCTTGATGCCGACCTGCGGCAGGTCGACAACATCGACACTGCCGCCCGCGGCTCTGATGCCGTCGGCGAACGCCAAGCCTGTCTCGCGCATCTTGGGCCAGCGTGAATCGCGATCGATATAGTCGCCGTAGACGATCAGGGTTGGAATGTTTTTCAGCGCATCGACCTTGGCGGGGTCGCCGACGCCGGCCGGCTCGACCGCGATCAGCGCCTTGACCTTGTCGGGCCGCGCCTGCGCCACCTTGAAACCGAAGCTGCCGGCCTGGCTGTGCACCATGATGATGCACGGGCCGACGCGGTCGACCTCGGCGATATAGGCTGCAATCGTCGCGTCATCGTTGGTGGTCCAGCGCGGCACGCCCTGCTTGACGAAGACGTCATAGCCTTCGGCGGGAAACTGGCTGCCCGGCATCAGCTTTCGCTTGGCCGGATCGGGATCGTAGGAATTCGGGCCATCGCCGATGCGAAAGCGGAGAAACGGATTGGCCGTGGTCAGGAACACCGGCTCGCTCTTGAAGATGTCGGGATATTGCGCCCAGCCGGCGCGGCCGCGCTCGACCGCGTCGGAATTATAGACGCTCCAGCCCTTGCGCAGGAAATAGTTCAGCCAGCCTTCGCGGCCGTCGGGCGTCGTCTCCCAGGTGACGCCGGTCAGCCCGCCGCCATGCCACATCAGCAGCGGATAGGCGCCGTGTTCGTTGACGGGCAGGAAATACTGCACATACATCTGCTCGACCTGATAGGTGCCGTTCGGGTCGACCTTCGCCGGCACGCCGCCGGGCGTGAACGTCACTTCCTTGACCGGCTTGCCGCTGATCTCGACGAGACGGCCGCCGACATGGAACGAGCCCATGTCGCGCAGCGAAATCGGCTCCGCGGCCTGGGCTGAAGTTACCGACATCAGGGCGGCCGTGGCCGCAGCGAAGACTAGTCGCGACATGGCTCATCCTTCCGCGGCGGCTGTGTGCTTCCTGCCCCCTTGCGGGGGAGGGTTGGGGAGGCGGGTACATCAGGCAACGTTGTGTCCGCGAAACACCCCCATCCCCGACCTCGAGAGCGAGCTTCGCTCGCCTCGGACCCCGCAAGGGGGAGGGGTGAAGCGGCGTCACTGTACGTTTTAATTCCTCGCATTCCTCGCCGCCTCCCGGCCTGCGATGCGGCCGAACACGCTGCCGATGGTCATGCCCATCCCGGCGGCGTATCCCTTGCCCAGCACATTGCCGGACATGATCTCGCCGGCGGCAAACATGTTGGCGGACGGCTTGCCGTCCTTCATCAGCATGCGTGCCTGTTTGTTCACGCGGGTGCTGAGATAGGTGAAGGTGATGCCGGGCCGGACCGGGTAGGCATAAAAGGGCGGGGTCTCGATCCGGCGCGCCCAATGGGTTTTCGGCGGCGTGAGGCCTTCGGTCCGGCAGTCGTCGAGAATGGTGTGATCGAAAGTGCCGGGCCGTACCGCCGCGTTGAAATCGGCGACGGTCTTTTCAAGCGCCGCCGAATCCAGTTCGAGCTTGCCGGCAAGGCCCGCGACGGTCGTCGCTTCGATCGGCGGAAACAGCGTCGGCATGAAACTGTTGCGCGAACTGGCGTCGAAAATGATGTAGGCGATCTGGCCGGGCTGGGCGGCGACGAGGCGTCCCCAGATGGCATAGCGCTTCGGCCAGATGTCCTCGCCCTCGTCGTAGAAGCGCTGGGCGTCCCGGTTGACGACGATGCCGAACACCACGGAATCATGCCGTGTAATGATGCCGCCGTCGAATTTCGGCGCCCGTGCGTCGATCGCAACTGCGTGGCATTGCGTGGGGTCGCCGATTTCCTGCACGCCCTTTTCAAGCAGCATTTTCAGCACCGCGCCGCGATTGTAGGGCGTGCCGCGGATCAGGAAGTTGTCGGCGGCCTCGCCCCAATATTGCTTGAGCCATTCGATATTGGCCTCGAACCCGCCGCACGCGGCGACAAGCGTGGAAGCTGCGACGGTCACGTTGTCGTCACCGCGTTTCAGCGTGGCGGACAGGAACATGCCGTCTGCGATATCGAGGCCGATCACTTCCGCATCGTAGAGAATCTCGATGCCGAGCCGTTCGGCGGTCAGGTACAGCGCATTGAGCATCGCGCGGCCGCCGCCGAGAAAGAACGAATTGGTCCGCCCCAGACTCAGCGTGCCGCCGAGCGAAGGCTGCCAGCGCACGCCCTGCTCGACGATCCAGCCGAGAATGTCCTTGGACTCGGCGATCATGTGGCGCGCCAGCTCCTCGTCGGTCTTGCCGCCGGTGACGCGAAGCAGATCCTCCCAAAACTCTTCTTCCGTATAGGGCCCAGTGAGGATGTCGGTCGCCGCGTCGTGGGCGCAGCGCATGTTGCGGGTGTGGCGGGTGTTGCCGCCGCGATAGAACTTTGGCGCGCCCTCCAGCACCAGCACCGAAGCGCCGTCCCGCCGCGCGCTGATCGCGGCGCAAAGCGCGGCATTGCCGCCGCCGATCACCAGCACGTCGTATTTGCGAGTCAAGTCAACCATGCGCTCTTGTTAGCTTGTTTGCATGGAAAGCAAAACCGTTGGGCGGGCATGGCGCATGCCCAACGGGTGCGGGTGTCAGGCGGGAACGACGTCCCGGGTCTCGATCGTCTTGCCGCCGCGATAGACGGTGAGCGCGCCAATGATGCCGAGCGCCGCGCCGAACATCAGCCAGTACGCCGGCGAGGCCTTGTCATGGCCGGTCATGTCGATCAGTTTGGTCGACACGAAGGGAGTTGACGTGCCGAATATGCCCGCAGCCAGCGCAAACGCGATCGAGAAACAGGTGGTGCGGACATGTGCCGGGACGATCTCGACCAGGCACCCCAGCATGGTGCCGCTGTAGACGCCGAAATAGAACGAGAACATCATCTGGACCGCCAGCAGCTTTCCGAGCGTGGGCTCTGCGGCGAGCCAGGAAAGCGCAGGATAAGCGGTCACGAACGCCAGGCCCGCAATCGTCAGCAGCACGGGCTTGCGGCCGATGCGATCGGACACGGCGCCGCCGACCGGATTCCAGATGAAGTTGGTCACCGCGACCAAGAGAGTCACGAGCAACGTCCCCGTTGGCGAAAGGTTGAGCTGCTTGCCAAAACCGGGTGCATAGACCGTGATGAAGTAAAACGTCGTCGTGGTCAGCACGGCGATCATCATGCCGAGAACGACGATGCGCCAGTTCGCGATCGCCGAAGCAAACACCTCGCTCGCGGTCGGATGTTTCTTCATGGCGAGGAAGGCCGGCGTTTCCTCGAGCGATCGCCGCAACATGAAGATGACGGGAATAATGATACAGCCGACGAAGAACGGGATGCGCCATTTGGCGATTCCACCGATTGAATCCAGGAAGGTGTCGCTGGGGATGCTTTCTCTCAGGATAAAGCCGATGACCGCCGCGACGAAGATAGCGACCTGCTGGCTGGAAGACTGGAACGAAGTGTAGAAACCCTTGTTGCCAGGCGTCGCTATCTCGGAAAGATAGACCGACACTCCGCCGAGTTCGACGCCGGCGGAGAACCCCTGTATCAGCCGGCCGATCAGCACAATGATCGTTGCAGCAATGCCGATGCTTGCGTAAGACGGGCAGAAGGCGATCACCACCGTGCCAAGCGCCATGAGCGCGAGCGTAACGATCAGCCCCTTGCGACGGCCGATACGGTCGATATAGGCGCCGAGCACGATGGCGCCCACGGGGCGCATCAGCGCGCCCAGCCAGAACACGCCATAGGCATTGAGCAGGGCCGCGGTCTCGTCCGCGGCGGGGAAGAACGCCTTCGCGATATCTTGCGCGTAAAAGCCGAACAGGAAGAAGTCGAACTGTTCGAGGAAATTGCCGCTGGTGGCCCGGAGAATGGCGCCGATCCGCGATTTGAGCTGGGGCGGCGGCGAACTGGACGCTTGCGACATATCATATTCCCCCTGGGTCCCCGCATCACGCGCCGGATCTGCGCCATTGCCGAGATATTCGTTTATCTTGTCCGGCCAATCTGCCACGTCAGTGATTCGATTCCAACATTCGCTTGCACTCCACGTCGCAGCGGCTTGACCAACCGCAAATCAGGCGATTTTTGCGCCGCCCTGCACGGATGCCAACAGCCATTGCCGGAACGCCGACAGTTTCGCCGACTCCGCGCGCTGCTCCGGCGAAACCAGATAGAAGCCGGCGTCGGCCGGGAGCGCGATCTTGAACGGCACCACGAGCCGCCCCGTGGCAATGTCGCCCTCCACATAGGAGGTTCGGCCCATGGCAACCCCGAGGCCGTCGATGGCGCCCTGTATCGTCATCAAGAGCAGGTCGAAGGTCAGCCCCGGCTGCTTCGATCTGTCCAAAGGTAGACCGGCCGCGGTCGTCCACAGCCGCCAGTCGTCGTCATAGCCGCCGCTGGTGTGCAGCAGGGTGTGATGGGCGAGATCTTCCGGACATCGAAGCGGCTTGCCGCCCTTCAAGAGCGCGGGGCTGCATACCGGAAACAGTTCATCGGCCGTCAGCCAGTCGGCACGCACGCCGGGCCAGTGACCGCGGCCATAGCGGATCGCGGCGTCGACGTCATCGCGGCGGAAATCGACCAGGCTGGTCGAGGAGGTGATGCGGACGTCGATATCGGGATGGGCTTGCTGGAAGGCGGAAAGCCGCGGCAACAGCCATTTCGCCGCCAGCGAAGCCAATGTCGAAATGGTCAGGGCCCGGTCATTGTCCTTGCGCAACAGCCGGTCGGTGGCGAGCCGCAGGTCGTTGAAGGCGGCGCGAATGCCGGGAAGGTAGTCCCTGGCCTCCGGCGTCAGCGCCAGACTGCGGTTTTGCCGGACGAACAAGCGAATCCCGAGCTCGGTTTCCAGCCGCCGGATCTGATGGCTGATCGCGGTCTGGGTGACGTTCAGTTCAGCCGCCGCCGCCGTGAAACTCAAATGCCGGGCGGCGGCCTCGAAGGCGCGCAATCCATTAAGCGACGGCAGCCGGGCGGCCATGGTGCCAAATCCATGAATTTATATCATGTATCATGGCGCAAAGTGTCGTTTGTGGCAACGGAAAATTCCACAGATATTAGCATTGCAAGTTAGATTCAGGAGGACGAGATGTCCTTGTGTTTATCCCAAGAAATGACAAATAATCATGAGTTTGGGCTTTTGGCCCGGGCCAATAGTCGTCTTCACCTTTGGATCAGCGGCTGGCGCCAGCGCAACGAATTGACCCATTGGTCCGACCGGGACCTGCACGATGTCGGCTTGTCATGGAGCGAAGTCGCCCGTGAAGCCGAAAAGCCGTTCTGGCGGGCTTGAAGCAGGCAGTGTCCCGATTCCGAAGTTCGAAGAGGGACGCTGGCCGTGATTTTCAATTCGTTCGGAGGCCGCGATGACTACGCTTCGTCTGCTCGACCACCCCTACCACACCGATCATCTGAGACTGCGTAACGGCAAGACGCTGACGGTGCGCTTTGCCGCGCCCGATGACGCCGAGACGTTGCAGCGTTACTTCCGCCTGCTGTCGGTGCGCTCGCGCTATAATCGCTTTCTGGGCGCGGTCAGCGAGTTGTCGGCAAGCCAACTGGATCATTTCACCCATGCCGGGGAAGACGACCGTTTCAGCGTGCTTGCGGTGATGACGGCGGACGGCCGGGAAACGGTGGTCGGCGAAGCCCGCTATGGTTTCGACGCCGCCACGGCAAGCTTTGAATTCGGCATTTCCATCGACGACCGCTGGCAGGGGCAGGGCATCGGCGCGGCGTTGCTCGGCAATCTCGAATGCCGGGCGGCTGCGCTTGGCGCGGTCAGAATCTTCGGCGACACCCTGCGCGCCAACGCGGCGATGATCGCTCTGGCGCGCAAGTCGGGGTTTGCCTTTGCCCGTCATCCCGATGATTGGAAACTGGTGCGCTTCGAAAAACACATCGATGCTGTGCCGGCAGAGATTCCCTGCGCAAGCTGGCGGCTGGCGGCCGAGCAGCGCGTGGCGGCGGTAGCGTAGGGTCATCGTCATTCCGGGATGCGCCGTCGCGACAAAATAGCGAAGCTATTTTGCGCGGAAGGCGCAGACCCGGAATCCATCGCGCCGCGGAATTTCTGGAGAGATGGATTCTACGATGTGCAATTGCACATCGTAGCTCGATGCTTTGCATCGCCCCGGAATGACGGTGAACACTCAAAACTTCTCCACCCAGGGCCGCAATTCCAGTTCCCAGCTCCAGGCGCTCTTCGGCTGCTGCAGCACGTTCCAGTAGCTCAAGGCAATGGCGTCGGGATCGAGCATGGAATCCGGCCGGTCAGCGGGTTCGGTCCGGGCCGCGCCGCGGATGCCGCCGTCGATCACGAAATGCGCGACATGAATGCCCTGCGGCGATAGTTCGCGCGCCATGCTCTGGGCAAGCCCGCGCAGCGCGAACTTGCCCATCGCAAACGGTGCGGATTGCGCATAGCCCTTCACGCTTGCCGATGCGCCGGTGAACAGGATGGCGCCGTGTTTCTCCGGCAGCATCCGCTTTGCCGCCTGTTGGGCCACCAGAAAGCCGCCGAATGCACTCACCGCGATGGCGTGCGCCACGTCCGCAGGCACGAGATCGAGGAAGGGGCCGCGCGCCCGCGCGCTGGCATTATAGACCACGACATCCGGCGTGCCGATCTCACGCTCCACGAGACCGAACAGGCGTTCGACCTCGTCAGGATCCGAGGCATTGCAGGCATAGGCTTGCGCGCCGGTCTCCGAGCAGAGCGCACCTAGCTTCTCGATGCTGCGCGCGGCGAGCGCGACGCGAAGGCCCTCGCGGCTGAAAAGCCGTGCGAGCGAAGCGCTCAGGCCCTCGCCTGCACCGATAATCAGGGCGTTCTTGTATTTCGGCGTTTCCATCGGCTGTTCCTTGTTTTATCCGGAAGGGGGGATGTGCGATAGTCCGCCTCAACAGATGAGGAAGCGCACGAGGGAATTCAATGCAGGAGCATTCGCAAAATCGTCCTGTCCATTCAGACCCTCGGTCGGCACTTCTGGCTCCGGACACCTCGGGCATGAATTTCTACCGCGCGGATCCGGCGCTGGCCGATCTGTTGCGCATCCATCTGCCCGATTCCCTGTTCCGCCATATCGAGCCGCATCTCGATCGCCTCGGCGAACTCGCGGGCGGGCATCTCGACGAATGTGCAAGGCTCGCCGACCGCCACGTGCCGGTGTTGCATCAACGCGACCGTTTCGGGGCTGACGCGCAGTGGATCGAATACCACCCGGCCTATCGCGAACTCGAGCGCGCCGCGTTCGGCGAGTTCGGCATTCATGCGATGTCGCTTCGCAAGGGCATTATGGGCTGGCCCGACAAATATCCCGTGGTCGCCAAGCACGCCTTTACGTTTCTGTTCAACCAGGCCGAGTTCGGGCTCGGCTGCCCGATCAATGTCACCGATGGCTGCGCCAAGCTCTTGGCGAATTTCGGCAGCGAGGCGCTGAAGGCAAAATATCTCGACGGGCTGACGCAAACCGACATGAACAAGCTGACCCAGGGCGGCCAGTTCATGACCGAAAAGGAGGGCGGCTCCGACGTCGGCTCGCTGACCACGACCGCCGTTCAAGAAGGCGACCACTGGCGGCTCCATGGCGAGAAATGGTTCTGCTCCAACGCCGATGCGGCAATCGTGATGCTGCTGGCGCGCCCCGAGGGCGCCAGCCCTCGGCACGCGCGGCGTCGGCCTTTTTCTGATGCCGCGAAAACTGGATGACGGATCGCCCAACCATTATCGAATTGTGCGCCTGAAGGACAAGCTCGGCACCCGTTCGATGGCGTCAGGCGAAATCAAACTGGAAGGCGCGATCGCCTATGCCGTCGGCAAGCTCGACCGCGGCTTCGTGCAGATGGCCGAGATGGTCAACTCGTCGCGGCTGTCCAACGGCGTCAAATCCACCGCCTTGATGCGCCGCGCCTGTCATGACGCGATGACGGTTGCGCAAAACCGCGTGGTGTTCGGCAGCCGCATCATCGACTTGCCGCTGGCGCGGCGGCAATTGATGAAGATCATGCTTGCGACCGAGCAGGCGCTGTCGATGAGTTTTATCACCGCGGACACGCTCGACCGCGCCGAGGCGGGCAGCCAGGACGCGGCTGCGCTGCTGCGCATTCTGACGCCGACCTTGAAATTCCGCGCCACGCGCGACGCCCGCAAGGTCTGCGGCGATGCATTGGAGATGCGCGGCGGCATCGGCTACATCGAGGAATTCGCCACCGCGCGGCTGTTGCGCGACGCGCATCTCGGCTCGATCTGGGAAGGCACCGGCAACATCGTCGCCATCGACGCGCTGAGGCGGGCGATCGGCCGGCACGGCGCGGATGCCGCGTTGGCCGCCGACTTGCATGCCAGGCTCGATGACAGCGCCAGCGTGCCGGTCGTCTTCCGGGATCGCTTGCGCACGCTGACGGATTCCGCCATCGGCTTTGCCCGCAAGGTCGCCGCGCGCAGCGAGAACGAAGCCGAGGCGCGGCGCGCCACCAGCCTGCTTTATCACGCGGCAAGCGCGGTTGCGTTTGTCTGGGAAGGCTCGCGAATTCACCAGGCGCGCGGCGATGCGCGCAGGCTCCTGCTGTCGCATCTCGTGATCCTGCACCGGCTTTCGCCCGGTGATCCATTCCACCTTGCCGATGACGGCAAGCAGCGCGCCGTCACCGACCTTTTGCTCGGCGAGCGCGCTGTCGGCATCGCCGAGGTCGGCGAATTGCTGACCGCCGCTTAGGATCGTTTCTGCTTGAGGGTGATGCGGAATTGTTTTTGTAAATCCGGGCCTGTCTGGTTTTGGCCCAAAGCGGGCTTATCGGCCCGAGCGACGCCATCCAGTAATGAAAGAGCCCCGGACAATGCCGGGGCTCTTTGCGGATTGAACGAAAATCAATAACGGGCGACGACCGGACCGCCAAAGCCGCCGAAGCGGTAGTTGAAGCGCACGGTGATCATATCGACGTCCTGCCTGATTCGATTGAACGCGCCTGTAAGAATTGTGGGAGTCACGGTGGCGAAGGTCGTGTCCGCGCTACCCAAGAAAAGGTGGTCGTATTCAATACCGACTGACCAGTTCGGCGTGAAGCCGTACTCGAATCCGGTACCGATCACCCCGCCCCAGCGGGTCGAGCTTACCGAGGCAAGATTAGCTCCGGTAACCGCGGAGTCGACGAAGAATCTATTGTCTGTCACCGCTGCGCCGCCCTTCACGTACCACAGCCACGTATCCCAGGCGAAACCGAACTGGCCGGTGAAAAGGCCCAAGGCATCAACTTTGGAGCCAAGTGTCAAAGTCGGATCGAAAACGCTGACACGCGAGCTCTTGAGATTCGCCCAATCACCCTGAGCCTCGATGCCGAAAACAAAATGATTGTTGGGTTGTTGCCAGCGGTAGCCGATCTGGCCGCCGGCGACGGCTCCGGATCGATCGCGGCAGGCGTCAGTGAAGACCGCGCCGAATGTGGTAACGACGTCCCAGCAATTATCGCTTTGGCCCCAACCGCCGTTTCCGCCGATATAGAAGCCCGACCAGTTGTACATCGGGATTACCGGCGCCGGCGGCGCCTTCACAGGAAGATCGGCTGCGAGCGCGGGAGCAGCCATTGCAACGAGACTAAGGGTCCCCAGCACAAACTTCTTCATCGCATTTCTCCGGTTTGAACGCTTCAATTCGGAATCACGTTAGCGACCGACGAACAATCTTGACGCATCATACGTGATCTATCGCCCGCCATGCGTGCCGCAGATGCAACACCGCTTCAATAAAGTTTGTTCGAAAAATGGCGCATCCGTCAGGCTTGCTGACCTTCTTCGCGCGCTTGCCGCGCGAGAAACCGACGAGGTTGCTGATCAGCCTCAAAGCTGGCAGCACATGCTGGCGGCACTAGTGTCCCGGTTCTGACATTCGTATCCGCCTCGCGGCGGGCACTTTTACGAATGTCAGAACCAAAGGGACCCTAGCAACCATATGATTCTAGTGTGGCTTTGACTTCTGACGTTCCTTCGAAGAACTCGCGGCGACACTGAAAGGAACGTCAGTGTCGCCACACTAGAGCGCTTTCACGCCGCGCCGATCAGAATGCCGACCCCGAGCACGATGGCGCCGCCAAGCACGATCTGGAACACGGCGTGCAGGAACGGCGTATCCATGAAGCGTGCACGGATAAAGGCGATCACCCAAAGTTCGAAGAAGACCACCACGCTGGCGATAGCGGTCGCGATCCAGAACGCGTTGGCCCAGCGGTCCGGCACCAGATAGGGCATGGTGTGGCCGAGGCCGCCGAGCGCCGTCATCAGGCCGCAGGTCAATCCGCGCAACATGGGCGAGCCGCGTCCGGTCAGCGAGCCGTCGTCCGACAGCGCTTCCGCAAAGCCCATGCTGATGCCGGCGCCGATCGAAGCGGCCAGACCGACGAGGAAGGTCTGCCAGTTCTGATGCGTGGCGAAGGCGGCGGCAAACAACGGCGCCAGCGTCGATACCGATCCGTCCATCAGGCCGGCGAGGCCCGGCTGCACATATTGCAGCACGAACATGCGCCGGCGGGTCCTGTCTTCCGCGGCGCGCACGTCGGGCTTGAGGATCTCGTCGGTAAGCCTGGTGGCGAGGTGCTCGTGGCCCTTTTCCGCTTCCGCAAGATCGCCGAGCAACCGCCGGACGCCGACATCCTGGGTTTGCTCGGCGGCCTTGATGTAGAAGCGCTCGGCCTCGAACTCCATGGTTTCGGCTTCCTTGCGCATCGCATCGAGCGACAGGTTCTTGGTCAGCCATATTGGGCGGCGGCGCAGGAAGCCCTTGACGTTGTCGCGGCGAATGGGCGGCAGATTTGGGCCGAAACGCTTTTCATACGTCTCCAGCAGCAGGTGGCGATGGGTCTTCTCTTCCTCGGCCATCTCTTCGAACAACCTTGCCAATTCCGGATAGCGTTCCGCGAGGTCTTCCGCGAAACTCATGTAAATGCGGCTGTCTTCCTCTTCGGCGGAGATCGCAACCGCCAGCACTTCCCGTTCGGTCAAATCGGCAAAATTCTTCACGGCCAGGCCTTCTTCATCTGATTTAGAATAGTTCTAAACTGATATAACGGGGCCACGAAGCGAGGTCAATTCCTTGGGTTCCAAGACAGGCGGGTTCTTCGCCCGCGGATGGGAACCGTTTCCGACTTCTGCAGGTTCGGATGCCTGTCAGAGCCTTCACGGGGGAGCCGATATGCAGAAGGTCAAATACCGCCTGAACGATCCGCGACTGGCACCGCGGCGGACCAGGCTGGAAATTCCCGGCTGGGCCGGAGAACGTGCGCCCCGCGCCGACGGTTCGCGTGAACAGGTGTGGCACTGCGTTCCGTTCTCGGAAGGCGCGCAATACGGCATCGAGCTGTTTTACCCCTATGACAACGAGCTGCACGTCAGCACCAGAGACGGCCGCCTGGTCATGGAGAGCGATTGGGGCGAGCCGCCCGACAGCGGCGTGCAATGGCCGCCATTCCGGAATTTCGGCGATACATTTTACACCTACCAGATCCTTCTCGACCTCATGGTCGAGAAGGGGATGGCGATCCGCACCGAGCCGCATCCGCGCTTTTATAACGACCGCAGCGATACCGTTCCGATTGCGGTTCCGGCGCTGATCCGAAACTGGTGGCCGATGATGTTCTTTTGCGTGTTCAAGTCGCCTGCCGAAGGACGCACGCACATTTTCAGGCCCGGAGAGCCGTTCGCCCAGATCATCATCATCCCTGAAGAAGCCGACTTCGAACTCGATCCGATGAGCGAGGAAGAATTCGCCGAACGGGAGCTGCAGTCGCGCCGCATTTTCAACAGCAGGCCGACTCTGTCGGCCGGCACCCAATGGACTTCTTCGACCGATACGGTTTTCGACGGCACCTACCGCCACCTTTATCGCGCGGCCAAGGAGAAAGCGCGTCAGAAATAGCGTTGGATAAGAGGCACAAAAAACGGGACCCAAGAGGATCCCGTTTGATGATCGATGCGGCTGCTCGCCGTGACTAGTGTCCCGGTTCTGACATTCGTATCCCATCGCAGCGGGCACTTTTACGAATGTCAGAACCAAAGGGACACTAGCAACTATATGATCCTAGTGTAGCTTTGACTCTGACATTCCTTCCGAGAGCTCGCGGCAACACTGAAAGGAACGTCAGTGTCGCTACACTAGCCGTGATGGTGGTGGTGATGGTGCCGCCGGCCGTGATGATGATGATGATGGTGGTGATGCTGGGCAAGCTGGATGTTTCTTTCCGCCGATGAGCCTGATCCGGATTCATCCGCCGTCTTTAGAAGCGCCGCAGCGTTCGGAATCGGCTCCAGCAGTTCCGCGAAGGAATTCGCGCTCAAGACGTCGCTGTTGGCGGGAACTGGGGCAGCCTGGGCGGCGCCGAATGCCCCCAGGGCCGCCACTGCGCCTGCGCCTAAAAGTCCGGTGATTTTCTTCTGCATAGTCTCTCCTTGGGTATCACAGCGGGCAGCATGGCCCGTGAGCCGGTAACGCTGCCTTTTTGGAATTGTTCCGGTGAGAAACTGTGTCCGGTTGGCGACAAAAAGATGGCTATCGCCCGGGTTGTGTCGCGGCGGACTTGAGAAATTCCAGCACCAGGCGGCTGACTTCGACACCCTGCTCCTGTTGAACCCAGTGTCCGGCGCCCTCGACGAGGTGGCAGCCAAGCATCTGCGTGCAGGCTGCCTTCCGCATCGTCTCGAAAACACCGGGCCGCTGGTAAGTGCCCCAGTCCTGTCTGCCCGAGATGAAGCAGGATGGCACGTCGATGCGGCGCCCCGACCAGGCTTCAAGTTCGGCGGTGAAAGCACCCGACGTACCGCAGCGATACCATTGCAAGCCGCCCTGGAATCCCGTGCGCTGATATTCGGCGCTGTAGAAGGCGAGCTCCTGCTCGGTCAGCCACCGCGCGGCGGCGATCTCTTCTCTCGACGGCATTTCCGCCGCGACCGTCTCGGCCATGTTCTTCGCAAGGTCCATCACGTAATAGGTCGGCAGTTTGGCGAGTTCGCCCGCCGACCAGGATTGCAGAGGATAGGGCTCGTTGCCTTTCCAGTCCGCGCTCTTGTGGTGGTAATAGGCGCGCAGGAAATCGTGCACGCCCTGGCGAGCGTGCCACATGTCGGCATTTGCCTCGCGCGTCGAATAATACCATTGGTAATGCTTGCGCGGGCGCGGCAGGGCTGCGAGCTCGCGGTGCACCGGATCCTCGCGCCTTGGCGGTGGCGGTGTGTCAGCCGTGGCGAAGGCGAGCTGCGGAGGGCCTGCGAACGGCGCGCTCATCAGCACCACCGACCGAAACACGTCGGGCCGGATCACCGCGCACCAGGCGGCGACCGAGCTGCCGAAATCATGCCCGACCACTGCGGCCACCGAGCGATGGCCGAAGGCCGCAACGACGCCGAGCGCGTCGCGCACGAGATTGGTCAGCCGGAACGGCATGAGGTCGCCGTCGAAACTCGCATCCCAGCCGGTGGTGCGGCCATAACCGCGCTGATCCGGCGCGATCACGTGATAGCCGGCATCCGCCAGCGCCGGCATGACCTTCCGCCAGCTAAAGGCCAATTCGGGAAAGCCGTGCAACAGCAGCACGCAAGGCCGGCCTTTGCTTTCAAAGCCGGCCTCCAGCACATGCATGCAGAGCCCGTTGATGCCTTCGACCTGACGCGAGCGAATCGCAGGTGGAAGCGGGATAGGAGGCAGAGACATGACAAGCTACCCCTTGTCGTGCTGTTCGGCTCACGACTGATTTGGTCAAATAGCGCTTGAGGCGGTCGGCCCCGAGGCGTTAGCGTGCGAGCAAGATCGGCGGCAATCTATCTTGCACCCGAGCGTAATGCCATCAATAGAGCCGCGCCATGAATTTCGATTTTTCCGACGAACAGAAACAACTGCGCGATACCGCGCGCAAATTTCTCGCCGAGAAGTGTCCACCCAAGGCGGTGCGCGCCGTCATCGACGGCAAGGCGCCGTACGATCGCGACTTGTGGAAGGGACTTGCCGACATGGGCTTCCTCGGCGTTGCGATCCCGGAACGCCATGGCGGGGCCGGCGCGGGCCATCTGGAGCTTTGCGTGATCGCCGAGGAAATCGGGCGCGCGCTGGCGCCGGTGCCGTTTTCCTCCACCGTCTATCTCGCCGCGGAGGCGCTGCTACTCGCCGGCAGCGAGACGCAGAAGCAGAAATGGCTTCCCTTGATTGCATCGGGCGGGGCCATCGGCACGCTGGCTCTGTTCGAAGGCAAGGGCAATCCCTCGCCGCAAGCGATCAAGCTCAGTGCATCCGGCGGCAAGCTCGACGGCGTGAAGAAGCCGGTTCCCGATGGCGCGATCGCCGACTTTGCGATTGTTGCCGCGCGCGCCGGTGCGGTTGGACGCGATGGCGACATTTCGCTGTCTCTGGTGGACATGAAGACTGAGGGAATCGAGGCGAGGCCGCTCGTCAACATCGATCCCACCCACGGCCAGGCGGAGCTTATCTTCAAAAATTGCAAGGCCGAGCCGCTTGGCGCTGCCGGCGAAGGTTGGAGCATTCTTTCGCAGGTGCTCGATCGCGCCGCGGTGCTGCTCGCCTTCGAACAGGTCGGCGGCGCCGACCGCGCGCTGGAAATGGGACGCGATTATGCGCTCGATCGCATCGCCTTCGGCCGGCCGATCGGCTCGTTCCAGGCGATCAAGCACATGCTCGCCGACATGTATGTGGCGGCGACGCTGGCGCGCTCCAACTGCTACTACGGCGCCTGGGCGCTTTCGACCAATGCGGCTGAATTGCCGGACGCCGCTGCCGCGGCGCGGATCAGCGCGACGCAGGCGTTTACGCATTGCGCCAGGAACAACATCCAGGTTCATGGCGGCATGGGCTTCACCTGGGAGTTCGACTGTCACCTTTATTACAGGCGTGCGAACGCTACGGCGCTGTCGCTCGGCTCGCTGTCCTATTGGGAAGACGTGCTGATTGAGCGCATGCGCAAACGGAACGCCGCATGAATTTCGACGACACCCCGCAAGAGGCCGCATTCCGCACCGAGGCGAAGGCATGGATCGCCGCCAACGCGCCCAAGCAATACGAGGACGAACTGAAAAAGTCCTCGCTCGGGCGAACGGTGCTCGAAGGCGCCGACATCCTCGACGTCGCCAGGGCCTGGCAGAAAAAGAAGGCGGCCGCCGGCTGGGCCTGCCTGCACTGGCCGAAGGAATATGGCGGGCGCGGCGCCTCGCCGATCGAGCGCGTGATCTGGCAGCAGGAGGAAGGTGCGTTCGGCAAGCTCAGCTCCATGTTCATCATTGGCCATGGCATGTGCGGTCCGACGATGATGGCGTTTGCCGGCGAAGACCAGAAGCGGCGCTACCTGCCGAAGCTTGCTTCCGGCGAGGACATCTGGTGCCAGTTGTTTTCGGAACCCGCCGGCGGCTCCGATGTCGCGGGTCTGCGTACGCGCGCGGAAAAGCACGGCGATGAATGGATCATCAACGGCCAGAAGATCTGGACGTCGGGCGCGCATTATTCCGACTACGGAATCCTGTTGACGCGCACCGATCCCGCCGTTCCCAAACACAAAGGCCTCACCATGTTCTTCCTGAACATGAAGAGCCCCGGCATCGAAATCAGGCCGATCAAGCAGGCCAATGGCGCCGCAGACTTCAACGAAGTCTATTTCACCGACGTCAGGATACCCGACGCCCAGCGATTGGGCGCGGTCAATGACGGCTGGAACGTATCGCTGACCACGCTGATGAACGAACGCCTGTCGATCGGCGGCAGGCTCGCGACCGGGTTCACCGAGATTTTCGAGTTCTGCAGCAATCTGATGCTGGAGGAAGGCCCGGCGATCGACGACCGCAATGTCCGCTCCAAGCTCGCTACCTGGGCGGTGCGCGCCAGCGGCCTCAAATACACCAACATGCGCGCGGTCTCGGCGCTGTCGAAGGGCGAGCGTCCGGGGCCGGAGAATTCAATCGGCAAGCTCGTGGCGGGTTCGATGATTCAGGATATTGCCGCATTTGCGCTGGACCTGCAGGGCGCGGCGGGCGTGCTCAGCGGCCCGGAGGACGCCGAAGTCGCCGGCAAATTCCAGGCTATGCTGTTGCGTGCGCCCGGCACCCGTATCGAAGGCGGCACCGACGAGATCATGCGCAACATCATCGCCGAGCGCGTACTCGGTCTGCCCGGCGATATCAGGGTCGACAAGGACGTGCCGTTCAACCGGATCCCGACCAAAGGACGATGAAGCATGTCGACGATCGCCACTGATCAGTCCGAAGGCCGCCACAGCATCGAGGAGCGGATCGGCGTGCTGGAGGAATTGCTTGGCGAGCGCTTTTCCTGCCGGGCGTTCAAGCCGGAGGCGGTGCCGCGAGCGATCATCGAGCGGATATTGAAGACGGCGCAGCGCACGGCGTCCTGGTGCAACAGCCAACCCTGGCAGGTCGTGATCGCGAGCGGCGAGGCCAAGGAAAAATTCCGAAAGGAAATCTATGCGGCGGCGAACTCCGGCGGTCCCGACGACGGTGACTTTCCGTTTCCCCGGGAATATCGCGGCGTCTATCTCGATCGCCGGCGCGGGAGCGGTTTCCAACTTTACAACACGCTCGGCATTCCGCGCGGCGACAGGGCGGCCTATGCCAGGCAGGCGCTTGAGAACTTCAATTTTTTCGGCGCGCCGCATGTCGCCATCATCCACACCGACGAGGCGCTCGGGGTCTATGGCGCGATCGATTGCGGGGCCTATGTCAGCAATTTCATGCTGGCGGCGCAGGCGCTGGGCCTTGGCACGATTCCGCAAGCCGCGCTGGCGCATCAGTCCGGCCTGATCCGGCGGCACTTCAAGCTCGGCGACGACCGGCGGGTGGTATGCGGGATTTCGTTCGGCTTCGCCGACCGCGATCATCGCATCAACAGCTACCGCACTTCGCGCGCGGGCTTGGCCGAGGTCGCGACGTTCGTGGACAGCTAGTGTAGCGACTCTGACGTTCCTTTCAGTGTTGCCGCGAGCTCTCGGAAGGAACGTCAGAGTCTGAAGCTACACTAGGATCATATAGTTGCTAGTGTCCCTTTGGTTCTGACATTCGTAAAAGTGCCCGCTGCGATGGGATACGAATGTCAGAACCGGGACACTAGGCGCGACGTAGCGATCGACGGCCGTACGAACCCGAAAGGGGCATCTCGATAGACGCTCCTTTCGGTTGTTCTGGCGGATCAAGTCGTTTCTAAGCCTGACCGAAGCGCCGGCGCGGGCCGATGCCTTCGCCATCGTGGCGGCGCCGTTGTGCCATGGCGGCCTACCACTTCCAGTTCTCATCGTAAGGGCGGCAATCATAGGCGTGAGGAAGCTGACAGTGGTAGCTACCCCAGGGGCTGTTCGCATAATAGCCGCCGGCCCAGCCCGAGCCCGTACCCGCATAAGCATAAGAATCTGCATAAGGTTGGCCATAGTAGGCCGCTGGAGCATAAGCTCCACTACGATAGTAACCCGGCGCATAGTAACCCCCGGGGGCGGCGGCGGCTACCGCCGCAGTGCCGATCGCTGCGCCCGCCACGCCGGCGCCCACCACACCGGCGCCATAGCCGTACGCGGCCCGCCGGTTGGTTCGACGCGCGACACCCGCAACACTCACTGGGCTCAACGGGCGACCGACACGCGCCTGTGCGCTTTCGATCGATAACGAGGCGCCGCGCTGCTCGGACCAACCGAAGGAGAACAGCGTTGCGCAGGTGAGGGTTGTGGTCGCTATCGCAATTTTCGTAAAACTCATATTCATAGCTTTACTCCGATGCTATCTGCCCCTTGCAAAAGGCGGTACGGCCTCGTGGGGTGAGAGCATTGCGCTATGTCAAGTGTCCGGGGACTGCCGGCAAAAATAGGACAATTTTACTGCCCAATTGACTGAATCGGCCGCCCGTCGCTCAAAACCTCGGCGGACGTTTCTCCGAAAAAGCCTTGATGCCTTCCTTGATCTCGTCGCCGTGCATGCTTTCGTGGTGGCGGCGATCGGCGGCGGCTTCATCGAGCTTGCCGCGCGCGATTTCGTGGATGGTCCGCTTGATGCCGGCCATGGCAATCGGCGCATTGCCGGCCAAAACGCCGGCCAGCCTGTCGACTTCCTCATCAAGCGCTTCAGCGGGAACAGCGGCGGTGAGATAGCCGATCCGCAGCATCTCGGCCGCACCGATCTTCTCGGCGGTCAGAAACAACCGCTTGGCATTGTCCAGCCCGAGCCGCGCGACATAGCGAGCGATGCCGCTCTTGTAATAGTGCAGACCCAGCCGCGCCGCCGGCATGAACATCTCGCAGGTGTCGACGCCGATCCGGAAGTCACAGGCCAGCGCCAGATCGGTCGAGCCGCCATAGACCCCGCCATTCAGGCGGCAGATGGTGGGAATGCGGATATCCTCGAGCCGGTTGACCATCACTTCGAAGGCCGATCCGGAGCTTCGCGGCTCGGTCGCGGTGCCTGCGGGCTCGGCAACCGAGTTGAGGTCATAGCCGGCGCTGAAAGCGCGGCCGGTGCCGGTGAGCACCAGGACGCGGATCGCAGCGTTGGCCTCGATCTCCGCGAACAGACCGAGCAGCACATCGAGATCGTCGGCCTGCAGGCGGTTGAGATGTTTCGGCCGGTTGAGGCGTATGGTGGCGCGGGCGCCGTTGACTTCGAGTATCGGCGGGCTTGCGTCGGTTTCCGACATTCTTCTCTCCGCTTGTTCAAGTTTGGGCATGATCTCCGCGCAAACGCTTTTGCGTTTGTCGCGAGCGATCACGCTCTATTCATTCTCGACCACTCGCCGCTGGGCCTCGGCATCGATCGTCTCGGCGAGATCGGGATGCCGGGCCATCAAGAGGCGAAAGTCGACAAGATCGAGGACCAGAAGCTGCGACACCCGCGTCGTGGTGATATTGGCCGAACGCAGATTATTGCCGAGCAGTGCCATTTCACCGAAGAAGGCGCCTTCGCCCAGCGCCACCTTCTTGCCGGGCAATTCGACCTCGACCTCGCCGCTGGCGATAAAGTACATGCAGTCGCCGGCCTGGCCTTTGCGAATGATCGTGGTGCGCGCCGGAAGATCGATGGTGCGCAGCATGTGCGTGACGTCGGCGATCGCGGCAGGGCCGAGCGAGGCGAAGAACGGCACTTTGCTGACCGATTCCCAGGTCCGCAGGAAATTGTCGCGACGCGTTTCCGCGGCAAAGGCGGTGGCGAGAATGCCGGTCCACAGGCCGAACACGCCGAGGCCGCAGATCATGACGGCGGCGGCGACGATGCGGCCGAGCGGAGTAATCGGCACCACGTCGCCATATCCGGTCGTGGTCAGGGTCGCCACCGCCCACCACAATGCCGCCGGCACGCTGCCGAAGGCCGCCGGCTGGACATCGTGCTCCAGGTAGAACTCCGCGACCGAGGCCATGAAGAGGACCATCAGGAAGATCACGAGCACGCTCAACAGCGGCCCGGATTCCAGCACCAGTACCCGGCGCAACTGCCGCAGGCCGCGAATCCCGGGCACCACCTTGAGCACCCAGAACATGCCGAGCAGCCAGGCGGATCTGGGGCTTGCCCCCGCCGCCATGGCGACGGGAACCGCAAGCGCGGAGATCGTATCCACGAACCCCCGGAAGGAAAATATATAGGCCCATCTGCGGCCGGCGCCGGCCGCATGGCGAAGCCTGATGACCCATTCGAGCACGAAAAAAGCGAGGCACGCCCACAGCAGCGCATCGACGCCGTAGTGCGCGGCCGCATAGGCGGGATCGACCGTCAGCAACAGCATCATCGCAATGC
The DNA here is from genome assembly GCA_963832045.1 of uncultured Alphaproteobacteria bacterium. Classification (GTDB taxonomy): domain Bacteria; phylum Pseudomonadota; class Alphaproteobacteria; order Rhizobiales; family Xanthobacteraceae; genus Bradyrhizobium. The sequence continues at coordinate 14,747 of CAWHSM010000025.1, read as the reverse complement.
CGCAGGCCACCGCGATGGAGGCGGCCGTGGTCATGTTGCGGCCGGTCGTTGCGGTCACAAATCGCTCAAGGGCTGGGAGACCGGACATGGCGCGCCGTCCTTAAGCGCTTTGCGCGGTCTTGACGATCACCACGTTGTCGTCGTGGCCGCCTTGCCGTTTCAGGCGCTCGCGCCGCATGCCGATTTCGTCGCGCACGAATTCATATCCGAGCTTGAACGTGTCCAGCCCGTCGCTGGAAATAGTGCCGTCACGCAGTCCGATCACCGCGCCGCGAAGCACGCTTTCGAGTTCGTCCTGGAGGCCGTCGAGCGCTTCCATGGTCTGGGCATGCGCGATCCGCTCGCCGATATCGAGAATGGCGGTCGCCAGTTCGCTGGCTTTCTCCGGCGCGACCCGCGTGACCTTGGTGTAGAGTCCGACAAAGATCGATCCGATCACGCTGAGCACGGCCGCGGCCAGGTATGCGAGGTCGCTGTAGCGCTCCAGGAACGACTTCGAGGTGTCGTTGATATATTCGGCAACGCCCTGATGAGCGACGATGAAGGCGGTCTTGTCGACGTCGGCCGGCTCGATCTTGGAGGCGAAGCCGCTGTCGAGCGCGAGTTCGGCCTTGTTCTCGTAGATGGTGCGCGCCAGTTCGCCCGCGGTATTCGCCGGCATCGTGGCCTGACCGACCAGCAGCCATTGCAACCCCACCGTATCCAGATCGTCATCGGGAATCTGGGGCGTCGAGGACAGTATGCCGGTCGCCAGCGTTTCCTCCGAAATCCCGGGGGTGCGCCGGCTCAGCGCCGCCGACTCGTCGATGGCGTTCACGGTGAAAGGCGTGCGCTTGGCCGACTGTTCGAAGTTCTTGTCCTTGACGATGGCGGAGGCATGGTCAACGACGATGACCGCGCCGTAGCCGCCGGAGCCGAACAATTTGTCGAGCGTCGAATTCGGCGGCGCCGGTTGCAGGCGCGAACTGGCGTCCGATCTGTCGGGCATTTCGAGAAGGTTGCGGACAAAGGCGACGTTGTTGTTGCCGCTGGTCAACAGCGCGATTTTCTTCTTCTTCAGCTCCGCCAGCGATTTGATCTTCTTATCTCCCGGGCTGATCAACATCAGCACGTCGTGCTCCAGGATCGCAATCGAGCGGGCGCGGGGCGGGACCCTGGCATCGGTCCGCAGTATCGCGAGGTCGGCCAATTTACGGTCGAACAGAGCCAGCGCCTTGGCGTTGTCGGTGTTGGGAATGATCTTGAGGCGCAGCCGCGCGGAGGTCGCCTTGAGCATGGCGGCAAGCTTGGTGGCAAAACGGGCTTCAGGTCCGCTGGCCTCACCGACGGCGAAGGTCAGGGTTTCGGAATCCCGCAGCCAGATCCGGCCGCCCCACACGGTTGCAACGGTCAGAAGCAGCGTCAGCGCTGCAAACAGGATGACCTGCTTGCGGTTACTGCTGAGAAGCGGCGGGCGTGAGCGCCGCTTGTCGGGTGATGGCGTTGGGACTTCAGCACTCATGGCCCATATCCGCAACCAGGGCGGGTGGATTTGACGTCGCTCCGCCCGGCCGATGTCCTAAATGCCTAAAAAAGAACGATAATTTTATTGTTCGCCATGATATCCGCCTGCCCAAAGATTGCAAACGAGCCGCTTCCGGTAACCTTACCGCGGCTGCCGGGCGGCGCCAGGTTGGTTTACCCGCGGCCGATTTCTTGACCGGTTCTCGCTTGCCGGCCGGCTCTCGGCCAACGCTTCGAGCATGTGCCCTTCGGCTACATCCTGTGTTTTTTGAAGGGGATGGTGGTGCATTCCGGGCCGGGAGATGTCATAAAAAGCAAACCCTGACAGGATTTGTCAGGGACTCAAGAGGAAGTCGCGCGAAGTCTCCAGGTATTTCCCAGTCACTCAGGTCCAAGGACTTCCGCTTGTCGTTTCCCCCCATGTCCGCGTCGGTTCCGGTAGGCGCGCTGATCGGATGGATGGTGTTGCTGACCGTTAAGCACGTCATCGCCGACTTTGTGCTGCAAACCTCCTGGATGGCGATCGGCAAGGATCAGAAAAAGGGCTGGTTTCTCCCGCTCCTGGCCCATTGCGGCGTGCACTTTGCGGTAGCGCTGGCGATGATCCTGGTGGTCGCGCCGCGGTTCTGGTTTGTCGCGTTCATCGACTTTGCCATTCACATCACGGTCGATCGCTGCAAGGGCTTCATCGCAGCGAATTTCGGCGTGACCCAGGAAAACCAGCATCCCTGGTTCTGGACCCTGATCGGCGTGGACCAGGCGCTGCACCATTTGACCGGCTTTGGCCTGTCGATCTTCATGGCGGCAAACGGCTGATCCTGCTCGCCGAATCACCTGAGCGCTGGCTCGGTCGCGTTCGACCGCAGTTTGGCAAGAGGTCCGTAGCACTACCGGGACCGGTGGTTAACCTTTCGTTAGAGAGTCGCATTGCATCCTCCGGATCAGGGGATATGCAAATGTTTTCAAGCCGCGACGCCTTCGAGAACGATTTCTGTCCGGTCCGGGACGAGTTGCTCGGCGAAATGTACCGCGCCAGCGAACACGGCCTGCCGCAGCTGGTGGCCAGCGTCTCGCCCGATGTCCGGGCCATGCTGGCGCTGTTCTGCTATCGCCGAAGCCACCTTTACTCGCTGGCGCTCACGATTGCCGCAAGCTGCAACGAACTGGATCTGGTCCAGGTCGGCGGTCGCGTCGGCTCAACGCTTTATGCGCTCTCGCGCGAGCCGGCGGCGCGCGACACGCCTTCCTCGTCCAACGGCAACCGCAAGCCGATCACGCTTTCCACCAAGCCGCTCTCGGCCATCGCGCCGATCGAGGACGAGCTTGACGAGGACGACTTCGCGGAATTCGCCAAAGCCGTAACGGCGTAGATCGTCGGCCCTTCATCTCCGGTGTCGTCCCGGCCAAGCGTCAGCGCGAGCCGGGACCCACAAAATCCTGTTGTTTTGCAGTGTTCTCGACCAGTGAGCCCCATTGAGGCTTCACGCGGTATGGGTCCCTGCGACGCATTGCTTTCGCAGGAACGACAAAGGGAGAATTAGTCCAGTGGCGGCAATCCATGGCGCTGCCGCGCCACGCCGCATTCGGCGTCGCCCGGCATGCAGGTGCGGCAGACCTCGGGCCTGACTGCATAGACCACGCATGAGGTCGCAACGCCGATCCGTCCCGACAGCGCCGAACAGCGCTCACCCTCGCAGCGCATGCCGGTCTGTCGTTCGTTGACGAAGTTTGCCGGAATGCGATCGAGCGTGGCGTCGTCCTCGGTCGAAAAACGCGGCCAGTTGCGCGAATAGGCGCAGCAGGCGCCGCAGGACTGGCACGGGCTCTCGGATTCGGAAGGCGGTTGGTCGATTTCCATGATCAGATATCGCTCGGAAGTTCCCAGACCAGGCTGCGCCGCCATTTCGCCCTGAGCAGATCGCGCCGCTCGGGATATCTGTCCTCGAGATAGACCGCGTCGATGACGCGGTCGGTCCGAAAGCTGCGAAAGTCGCGCCGCAACTCGCACCATGCGGCAAGCAGCCGCACCGCTTCCAGATAGCCGATCGCGATCGGCCAGATCGTGCGCTCGCTGTCGCGGCCGTGCTCGTCCCGATAGCGCAGCGCGATCTTTCGTCCTGCGTGAATCTGCGTTCGCGTCTTGCGACATGTCGATGCGGTCGGGCTCCTTGCGCCAGCCCGGGCGGGCGCGGCTGGCGGGCTCAAGCACGAATGGCCGCAGCCGCTCCGGAACGGTCTCGGCGATTTTCGCGATCAGATCGGCCGCGGCACGCGACAGCACTTCATCGGCGTGGCCGGCGACCCATTGCGCGCCGAGCACCGCCGCCTCGATCTCGTCGGGCGTCAGCATCAAGGGCGGCAGGTCGAAGCCCTTTTCCAGAATATAGCCCATGCCGGCCTCGCCGCGGATCGGCACGCGCTGCTCCATCAGCGTTGCGATATCGCGGTAGATCGTGCGCTTGGAGGTTTCGAGCTCGGCTGCGATCGTGTCAGCGGTCATCGGCTTTCGGGTGCGCCGAAGCACCTGAATGATCTGGAACAGACGATCGGCACGTCGCATGGCAGGTCTCGTATCTGCTTCACGGGATACGAATGTCAGAACCGGACATTCGATGCTGACAGTATGTTGTCAGCAGGTGGCAAGTATACCGGGACAACACTCGAATCGAGAGGGGTTTGTCCCATGATCATCATCTACGGCCTCGATCTCTGGGCCACGATGTCGCCACTGCTGACACCACGGTGGCAGCAGGCAGTCACTAGTCTGAAGCGCTTGTTCCGGAAAACGGGAGCGCTCCATTGATCACGCTCTATGGCTTTGGCCCCGGCTTCGGCCTGCCGGAAATCAGCCCGTTCGTCACCAAGACCGAGGTTCAGCTCAAGATGGCTGGCCTCGGCTACCGCAAGGAGAAGGCGAGGCCGACGGCCTCGCCCAAGGGACAGTTGCCCTATATCGAGGATGAGGCCGAAGCGATTGCCGATTCCACTTTCATCCGCGCCCATATCGAGGGCAAATACGGGTTCGATTTCGACGCACCGCTGAATTTGCAGCAGCGCGCGCAGGCCTGGGCGTTCGAACGCATGATCGAGCACCACCTGTATTGGGCTCTCGTCGGTGCGCGCTGGGTCGATCCGGAAAATTTCGCCAAGGGGCCGTCGCATTTCTTCGACGGCGCGCCGGCGCATATGCGCGAGAAGCTACGCGAGGACGCCCAGTTCCGTGTTGCCGAGAATTATCTCATCAGCGGCCTTGGCCGGCATGCCCCGGATGAGGATGTCGACCTCGCGGTCCGCTCGCTGTTGGCGCTGTCGGTCCAGCTCGGCGACAAGCCGTATCTGATGGGGGATTCCGCCTGCGGGGCGGATGCAACGGCGTTCGCCGTGGTCGCCGGGATTCTCACTCCCTACTTCGCTTCGCCATTGCGCGAGCGGGCCCAGCAGCTCGGCAATCTCGTCGCCTATGTCGATCGCATGATGGAACGATATTATCCGGACTTTGCCTGGGTGCCGCTGCGAGAGGCGGCCTGAGGCTCAGTAGGGCTTTTAGAGGCGGCGTGGCCCTTCAAGGCGGCCAGTTCCGCCTCCAGTTCGGCGATGCGCGCGTCGCGCGCGCCAAGCGCCGCCGCTACGTCGGCGGCATCGAACTTCTGCGGAATATGCTGCGGGCAGTTGGTATCCCAGGCCTCGATCCGGAACAGCATCACTTGCTCGCCGCGCGCCTTGTAGCCTTTTGGCATCAGCGATTGCAGCAGCGCATCGTCGTTCTCGATCACCCGGGCCTCGCCCCATAGCTTCACCCTGTCGGCGATGGGCATAATCCATCACGAAGATGTAGGCCTTCGGGTTTTCAGACAGATTGCCTTGCGTGATGTATTGCCGGTTGCCGCTGTAATCGGCAAAGGCCAGCGTGTTCTTGTCGAGAATTTTGATGAAGCCTTTCGGTCCGCCGCGATGCTGGATATAAGGCTGGCCCTCGGCGGAGGCGGTCGCGAAATAGAAGCTGTTTGCTTCAGCCGAGAAACGCTGCCAGGTTTTCGTCGATCTCGGTGCGCCAGCCGCCGCGATCCTCGACATGGGCATAAGTCATCCGCGATCCCTTGCGGGTCTGGATAGCCTTCACGGCCGGGGTAAACGCGACGTCGCTGGAAAAAAGGCGCGTACCTGACATCGGAAATCTCCTGGGTCCTTCTGCCTCCGCCGATCGTCCCGCCTAAATGATCCTGTTCTTCGCTCTAAAACAATCATTGCGATTGACAGTTGATAATTGCAAATTATGAAATAATGCGATGGATCGCATCGATGCCATGCAGGCCTTTATCGCGGTGGCGGACCTCGGAGGCTTTGCCCCGGCGGCGCGCAAGCTCGGCCTGTCGCCCTCGGGCGTGACCCGGCTGATCGCGGCACTCGAGGAACGGCTGGGTGCGCGCCTGTTGCAGCGGACCACGCGGTCGGTCGCACTGACCGACGCGGGCGCGCGTTATCTCGAACGCGCCAGGCGGATCCTGGCCGACGTCGAGGAAGCCGAAGCATCCGTTCAGGACGAGCGCACGCGGCCAAGCGGGCGGCTGGTGGTCTCGGCGCCGATCGGGTTCGGGCGGCTTCATGTCGGCCCGGTGATGTCCGAATATCTCAAGCGCCATGCCGATGTTTTCGGCGAACTGCGCCTGACCGACAGCATGGTCAATCTGGTCGAGGACGGCGTCGATCTCGCGGTGCGAATTGGTCATCTCGCCGATTCAAGCCTGGTCGCGCGTCACGTCGGCGAAATGCGGCGCATCGTGGTGGCCTCGCCGGGCTATCTCAAGGCCCAAGGCGAGCCCAAGACGCCCGAAGCCATTGCCTCCCACCAGACCATCCAGTTCGGCGGCGCCGCCGCTTCGCCCGACTGGCGCTTTGTCCGCGATGGAAATGAAATTCGCGTCACGCCGGTGCCGCGGCTGACGACAAACAGCGCCGACGCGGCGATCGGGTATGCCGTGCGGGGCGGCGGCCTGACGCGGGTGCTGGCCTATCAGGCGGCGGATGCGATCAAGGCCGGCCGGCTGAAAATCCTGCTGGCAAAATTCGAACCGCCGTCGTTGCCGATCCATATCGTCTATCCGACCTCGCGGCTGTTGTCGGCGAAGGTGCGCGCCTTCATCGATCTGGTCGTCGAGATCAGCGACTGGCATTTTGGGTAGGTACTGCTTCTTTCACCACGCGAAAGGTTCCGTTCGCCCTTGCGATCGCTACGCTATCGGCGGTAACGCGGCATTGCGCAAAGCAGAGCGTGCCGCCGGCTTTGATCACGTCGCTCTCGACTGCCAGCCACTGGCCGATTTGCGCAGTGCCGATGAAATCAATGGCAAGGCCGACGGTGACGAGCCTTGACCGGCCGCCGAGCTTCACGCCGCAGCTCAAGCCCATCGCATTGTCGGCCAGCGTAGCAATCAGCCCGCCATGGATCAGGCCGCGCGAATTGGTATGGGGCTTGTCGAGCCGAAGCCCGATAATGACGGCATCTGCCGTTCGACGGGAATAGATCGGCTCCCAAGGGTCGGTCAGCGGGCTCTGCCGGAAGTGGCGGGAAAAACCTTCGGGAATATCGGCAACGGTCATCTGAAGCGTTCTTCGGATGGCGGGATTAGGCCATTGAACGCCGCCTCGACGCGAATTGCACGGCCTACAAAGTTTAAAACAGGATTTGAGCGCGCTGGCCGCCGCTTGCCTGCCGATCGCGCTCTGCTAACGTCGTGTATTCCGTCGAAACATTCGACGCCGCAGGGCGAGGGAGGATAAAATGTCGGACGACGCTCGCATGTACTATCTTCGCATCGCGTTGATTGCTGTTGGCCTGATTTCGCTTTTCGGGCTCTATCCGCTGTTTCTGTTCTGGCCCTCGGGCTGGGCCTGGGGCCACGGCCATTCGCATTACTTCATGATGATCGTCGGTATCTACGCCACGCTTGGCGTGTTTCTCCTGCTCGCCTCGCGCGACCCGCTCGCGAACCGAAGCCTGATCTGGTTCACCGTGTGGTCGAGCGTCGTGCATGGCGGCATCATGGCCGCACAGGCGGTCACCGATCCGATGGAGCGCGGCCATCTCATCGGCGACGTGCCGGCCCTCTTTATTATCGCGATCGTGCTTGCAGTGTTGATGCCGAAGCGAATGGCGGCGACGGCTTAAAAGGGCAGGCCGACATAGTTTTCGGCCAACGACGTCATCGCGGCTTTCGAGTTCACGACATAGTCGAGCTCGGCAAGCTGGATCTTCGCGCCAAAGCCCGCGGTGTCGGGAAAGCGATGCATCATCGAAGTCATCCACCAGGAGAAGCGCACCGCCTTCCATACCCGCGACAGCGCCTTGGCGGAGTAGCCGTCGATGGCGGCGGAAGACTTCTCGTCGTAATATTCCCGGAACGCCTGCGCCAGATAATGCACGTCGGAGGCCGCCAGATTGAGCCCCTTGGCGCCGGTCGGCGGCACGATGTGCGCGGCGTCGCCGGCGAGGAACATTCGGCCGAACCGCATCGGCTCGGCGACGAAGCTGCGCAGCGGCGCGATGCTCTTTTCGATGGAGGGCCCGGTAATGAGTTCAGCGGCGGCTTTTTGGTCGAGCCTGCGCTTCAATTCGTCCCAGAACCGGTCATCCGGCCACCGGTCGACGTGATCGTCGAGAGGGCACTGCAGGTAATAGCGGCTGCGGCGCGTCGAGCGCATGGTGCAAAGCGCAAATCCCCGCTCGTGGTTGGTATAGATCAGTTCGTGGCTGACCGGCGGAGTGTCCGACAGGAGCCCGAGCCAGCCGAACGGGTAGACCCGCTCAAAAATCTCGATCGCGGAAGGTTTGATGCTGGCGCGGCTGACGCCGTGAAAGCCGTCGCATCCGGCAATGAAATCGCACTCGATTTCGCTTGTGACGCCGTCCTTGACGTAGGAGACGCGGGGATGGCCAGTGTCAAAGTCGATCGGCTTGACGTACTCGGCTTCGTAGATGCTGGTCAGCCCCGCCGCGTGCCGCGCATTCATCAGATCGAGCGTCACTTCGGTCTGGCCGTAGATCATCACCGTCTTGCCGGTGGCGGCCTTCAAGTCGATACGATGACGGCCGCCGCCGAAGGCAAGCTCGATCCCGTCATGGACCAGACCCTCGCGGTGGGCGCGTGTGCCGGCGCCGACTTCGTCGAGCAGTGCGACGGTGCCCTCTTCAAGCAGGCCGGCACGAATGCGCCCCAACACGTAGTCCGGCGTGTGACGCTCCAGGATGACGTTGTCGATGCCGTAACGATGCAGCAACTGTCCGAGCAGCAATCCGGCCGGTCCCGCGCCGATGATGGCGACTTTTGTCCGCAATACTTGTTCTCCCGATATTGTGGCTTGCGATGGGTGGTCGCCATCTGCAATCGCTGGTAGTTATATCATAACGGTCCTGGCAAAGCGTGCCGGCGCCATAACGAAGCCGATGTTTCGCAATGCGAACCGGGACATGTGTACCGGGACATGTGTATCGGGACAATGCCGCCGGCCACCGCGACCGGGTTTGCAAGGGCTTCGTCTTGTAACCGGGATGAAGCCATCTATAACATGTTAAATAAAGAGAGCGGCTGATCAAAGCCCGCCCTTGTTGAAAGGGAGTGACCGATGAAAAAAGCTTTGCTCACCGTGCTGCTGGCAGTTCTGATCTCGCCTGCGACGGCGCAGGAAAAAACCTTCGAACTGAAACTGTCGCATTGGGTGCCGGCATCGCATCCGCTGCAAAAGGCGATGGAGGACTGGGGCGCTGCGGTCGAGAAGGCTTCCGGCGGCACCATCAAATACAGGGTCTATCCGGCGCAGCAGCTCGGCAAGGCCTTCGACCATTACGACATGGCGCGCGATGGCATCGCCGACGTGACCTACATCAATCCGGGCTATCAGCCGGGCCGTTTCCCGATCATCGGCGCCGGCGAATTGCCGTTCCTGATGTCGGATGCCACGGGCGGCTCGATGGGACTGGACGCCTGGTATCGCAAATATGCTGAGAAGGAGATGAAGGACGTCAAATTCTGCCTCGCCTTCATCTACGCGCCGTCGTCGTTCCATTCACGCACCAAGAAGATACTGGTGCCCGACGACATCAAGGGCATGAAGATCCGTCCCGCCGATGCCACGATGGCGAACTTCGTCACGCTGCTCGGCGGTACCAATGTGCAGTCCTCGGCGCCGGAAGTTCGCGACATCATCGAGCGCGGCGTCGCCGACGCCGCCACCTTTCCGTGGGGATCGCTGGTTCTGTTCGGCATCGACAAGGTGACCAAATTCCACATGGACGCGCCGCTCTACGTCACCACCTTCGCCTTCGTCATGAACAAGGACAAATACAACCAGATGTCGGAGCGGCAGAAGAAGGCGATCGACGACAACTGCAACACCGAGGCCGCCGGCCGCGTCGGCGAGCCGTGGGGCAAGTTCGAGGATGCCGGCCTCGACAAGGTGAAGGCGGAAGCCGGCCAGGACGTCTATACCCTGACGCCGGAACAGACCGCGCTGTGGAAGAAGGCATCCGAGCCGCTGGTCAAGACCTGGGCCGATGGCGTCAGGAAGACCGGCTCAGATCCCGATGCCGCGCTCGCCGAATTACGCGCCTCGCTCGCCAAATATAACGCCTTGACGCAATAGTGGCACCCCGGCCCCTCGAGCATCGTTGGAGCGGTACATGACGCGTCATTTCATGGACCGCTTTATCGATACGATCGAGTGGATCGCAGCCGGATTCGTCGGCATAGTCGCCGTCAATATTTTCGTCGCGGTTTTGCTGCGCAACATCTTCAGCTATTCGATTCCGGATTCCTTCGATATCGGGCGGCTGCTGCTCGGCATCCTGATTTTCTGGGGCATCGCCGCCACCAGCTATCGTGGCACCCATATCACCGTCGATCTCATCTGGGGCAATGTCGGGCCGAAATACCAGCGCATGATCGACGTGTTTGCGACGCTGGTGCTTCTGTTTGTGGTGACGGTGCAGACATGGACGTTGTTCGACAAGGTGCGCGGCACCTATCAGGACAACGTCACCACCTTCGACCTGCACATGCCGACCTGGCCGTTCTTCGCGGTGGCGTGGATCGGGGATGTTTCCGCGGTGCTCCTGATCGCGATCCGCACCTATCGGCTGATCTTCCATCCCGAGGAGATGCACGATCCCGAGTTGAAGGCTACCGAGTGAGCGCGGCATGAGCACAGATGCCGTCGCCGTCATCGGGTTTGTCGCGCTGTTTGCGCTGATGCTGCTGCGCGTACCGGTCGGCATGGCGATGGGCCTCGTCGGTGTCTCCGGCTTCAGCTATCTCGTCGGCGGCACGCCGGCGCTCAAGCTGGTCGGCCAGACCTCGATGCGCACGGTGACCGACTACACGTTCGGCGTCATTCCGATGTTCCTGCTGATGGGTACGTTCGTCAGCCATTCCGGCATGAGCCGCGACCTGTTTCGTGCCGCCAATGGTTTTGTCGGGCATTTGCGCGGCGGGCTCGGGATTGCGACGGTTGCGGCTTGCGGCGGCTTTGCCGCGATCTGCGGCTCGTCGGTCGCGACCGCCGCGACGTTTTCGGCCGTGGCCTATCCGGAAATGCGCCGCTTCGGTTATCCGCAATCCTTCGCCACCGGTGTCATCGCCGCCGGCGGCACGCTGGGCGCGATGTTGCCGCCGTCGACGGTGCTGGCGGTCTACGGCATCATCACCGAGCAGGACATCGGCAAGCTCTTTATCGCGGGCATCATCCCCGGCCTGCTCGCGATGGCCATGTACATGGTCACCATCGCGCTGATCGGCTATTTGCGGCCGGGTTTCCTGCCCGCGGGTAAGCAGACCTCCTGGCGCGAAAGTCTCAAAGCGCTTAGGGAAATCTGGGCGCCGGTCTTGCTGTTCATCTTTGTCATTGGCGGGCTGTACGGTCTGCCGTATCTGCCGCGCTTTACGCCGACCGAAGCCGGCGGCGTCGGCGCCACCGGCGCTTTCCTGATCGGTGTTTTCACAGGCCGGCTCGACAAAGAGAAAATTTTTGCGTCGTTGTTGCAGGCGACCCGTACCGCGGCGGCCGTATTCACCGTGCTGATCGGCGCGCTGATCTTCGGCTATTTCCTCACGGTGACGCAGACGCCGCAAAAGGTCACAGAGCTTCTCACCGGGCTCGGCCTTGGCAGCTACGGCGTGCTCGCCGTGATCATGGTGATGTATCTGGTGCTGGGCTGCCTGATGGATGCCATGGCGATGATCATCCTCACGGTGCCGATCATCTTTCCGGTCGTCTCGCAATTGGGCTTCGATCCGATCTGGTTCGGCGTCATCATCGTGATGACGGTCGAACTCGGCCTGATCCATCCGCCGGTGGGAATGAATGTTTTCGTCATCAAGAGCGTCGTCAAGGACGTGTCCTTCACCACGATCTTCAAGGGCGTGCTGCCGTTTGTCGCCACCGACATCATTCGCCTGATTATCCTGATCCGTTTCCGGGCGACGGAAACGTCCATGCAATTGAAGGATCAGGCCGCGATCGTCACCGGCGGCGCATCGGGACTGGGCGCGGCCACCGCGCGCCGGCTTGCCAAGGAAGGCGCGAAGGTCGCTGTGTGCGACCTCAATACCAAATTGGCGGAAACCGTCGCCGCCGAGATTGGCGGCGTGGCCGTCACCTGCGACGTGGCGGATACGGCGTCGGCCGAAGCCGCGATTGCGAAAGCCGCAAAGGCCCATGGGCCAGCGCGCGTACTGGTGAATTGCGCGGGCATTGGCGTTGCGAAGCGGGTGATCGGCCGCGAGGGACCGATGCCGCTTGCCGAATTCGATCGCGTGATCAGGGTCAACCTGATCGGCTCGTTCAACATGCTGCGGCTTGCGACCGCGGCCATGTCGACGCTGGAGCCGCTTGCCGGCGGCGAACGCGGCGTGGTGGTCTCGACCGCCTCGATCGCCGCCTATGACGGCCAGATCGGCCAAGCCGCCTATTCGGCCTCGAAGGGCGGCATCGTCGCGATGACGCTGCCGATCGCGCGCGAGTTGGCGCAATTCGGCATTCGCGTGCTGGCGATCGCGCCGGGCCTCTTTCTCACGCCGCTTTTGGCGGGCCTTCCGCAGGAGGCCCAGGACTCGCTCGCGGCCGCCATTCCGTTTCCGCGCCGGCTCGGCGACCCCGGCGAATTTGCTTCCCTCGTGATGCAGATGATCGACAACGCTTACCTCAACGGCGAGGTGGTGCGGCTCGACGCCTCGCTCCGCATGGCGCCGAAATAGAGCGGCCCGATGTTCGTGCATCGACGCGACCTGCAGATCCAGTGGGGCGATTGCGACCCCGCCAACATCGTCTATTACCCGCGTTACTTCGAAATGTTCGACGACTCCACCTCGATCATGTTCGAAGCGGCCGGCTTCTCCAAGCAGGACATCGTCAGGAAGTACGGCCTGGTCGGCATTCCCATGGTGGATACGCGGGCGAAATTCTACATCGCCTCGACCCATGGCGACTGGATCACCATCGAAAGCCGGGTCGAGAGTTTCAAGCGATCGAGCTTCGAGGTGACCCACAAGGTGTTCAAGGGCGATGCGCTGGCGATCGAGGCTTTCGAGACGCGGGTGCTGGTCGGGCACCACCCCGACGACCCCAGCCGTTTGAAATCGGCGGCGGTGCCGGAAGAGATCGTCGCCAAGTTCATGAAGGGATGATGGCCGAGCGATGAGGTCTCGCCAGCGAGTTTTGAAAAGGTGTCATTCCGGGGCGCGAGCATCTTTGCGAGCGAACTGCGCAATTGCGCACCTGAGAATTTCGAGATCCCCGGTTCGCGCTAAGCGCGCCCGGGGATGACGTGCTTTCCCACGTCAATCCACCAAGATCACCCTGACGTCGTTGACATTGGTCAGCGTGGGTCCGGTCAACAGGAGATCGCCGATGGCGGCGAAGAAAGCGGTCGCGTCGTTGTTGGCGAGATAGGCCGCCGGATCGAGGCCGAGCGATTTCATTTTCGCAAATGTCGCATGATCGATGATGGCGCCCGCTGGGTCGCTGGCGCTGCCGGCGCCGCCATCGGCGCCGTCGGTGTCGGCGGCCAGCGCTGAAATGCCTGATGTCTCTTTGAGAAGAGCGGCGAGCGCCAACGCATATTCCTGGTTGGGGCCGCCGCGCCCGTTGCCGCGCACGGTCACCGTGAGTTCGCCGCCCGAGAGGATCGCCACGCGCTTGCCCTCGGCACGGGCTTTGAGCGCCAGGCGAGCGTGATCGGCAGCGACATCGCGCGCCTCGCCTTCGAGGTCGGCGCCGAGATCGACGGTTGCATATCCCGCATTCGCCGCGACCCTGATTGCGGCGTCAAGCGAAGCCTTTGGCCGCGCGATCAATTCGAACTGCGCGCGGGCAAAGGCGGCGTCACCTGGTTTGCAGCTTTCGTTCTTGGGATCGTCGAGCGCGCGGCGGATGGCGTCATCGACGTCGAGGCGGTATTTGGCGACAATGGCGCGTGCGTCCGCAAGCGCGGTCGGATCAGGCACCGTCGGCCCGGACGCGATTGCGGATGGATCGTCGTGGGGCACATCCGAAATCGCGAGCGTCACGATCTGCGCGCGTTGTCCGGCGCGCGCCAGCCGGCCGCCCTTGATCCGGGACAGATGCTTGCGAACGGTGTTGATCTCGCCGATCGGCGCGCCCGAGCGCAACAGGGCGCGGGTTACCTGTTGTTTCTGCGCGAACGACACACCGTCCGCCGGCGCGATCCAGTTGGCCGAGCCGCCGCCCGACAACAGCACCAGCAGAAGGTCATCAGTGCCCGCCCGGTGCGCCAGTGTGAGCGTCTCGTCGGCGGCCTTCAGCCCGGCCTCGTCAGGCACGGGATGGCCGGCTTCGACCACCCTGATCCGCCGCGTCGGCACGCCATGGCCGTGCCGCGTGGTGGCGAGCCCCGACAGGCGCGCGGGCTCGAGTTTGAGCGCGTCGAGATAATGCCGCTCGGCCGCCGCGGCCATCGCGGCCGCGCCCTTGCCGGCGGCAAGGCAGATCACGTTGCCCTTTGGAATCGGGCGCAGATGCGCCGACAGCACGACGTCGGGATGCGCGGCGGCAACCGCGGCGTTGAAAATCGCGCGCAAAAGAGAACGTCGGTCGGTCATCGCATCACGGCTTAGTTCAGTGGGGACTTAAGTGCGGATCGGGAACGCCGTTATCCACCGCATTGCGGCAAAAGAAAACCCCCGCTGACAAAGGCCAGCGAGGGTTTGTTTGAAACCTATGCGATAAGAAGCGTC
>CAWHSM010000024.1:0-62801 GCA_963832045.1 uncultured Alphaproteobacteria bacterium | reverse complement strand
AACGTCGCGGCGCTTTGCAATCACGCCAGCCGGCTCGCGCAGGCGGAATCGCCGGTCGAATGCGTCAGGCTGCAGACGGAATTCGTGAAGTCGTCGATGGCTTCGATGCAGAAGCAGTCGATGGAAATGATGCGTGCCGGCAAGGAAGCGGCGGAGTGATCGAGGCCCTATGGGCGCTGTCGAGAAGCAGTGTCGAGCGGGCTTTTGCTGTCATTTCGTCTTTAGCGCCGCGACCGACGACCATTCCTCATCCACGCCAGACTGTTGAAGACGCCTGCACCGCTCGAGCAGCAGGGAAGCCGGCAAGTCGTGGGGGCGCCCGCTAAGCACCGCTTCGAAATGGATGATCGCGCCCGAGAAGTCGCGACGACGATATTTCGAAAGTCCTTCTTCATAGCTCGCGATCCAGTCTGTGTTTTCGCCGCTGACTTCTGCAAGGCCGATCAACTCGTAAACCGCCAGCCCCTCCGTCCGGCCATAGACCGCGATGTTGTCGATCTCGCGCGTGAGGAAGACATTCCCAATCAGGCGCTTCGTCTCCGTGCCAATCAGGATCTGCGTGCCGTATTGCTTATTGGCGCCCTCTAGCCGGCTCGCCACATTCACGGTGTCGCCGATCACCGTATAGTTCAGCCGCAGTTCGGATCCGATATTGCCGACCAGCATGCGGCCGGAATTGATTCCGATTCGGATTTGCAGCGGCTTGCCCTGGTCGTCAGTCAATCCGGCGCTCCCGAGCGCATCGCGGATGGCAAGGGCCGCGCGGCAGCAGCGCAGCGCGTGATCGTCCTGCGCCATCGGAGCGCCCCAGAAGGCCATCACGGCATCGCCGATGAACTTGTCGATGGTGCCAGCATTGGCGTCGATGATTTCGGAAGCGAGGTTGAGATAGCTCGACAACAGCGGCACGACGCGATCGCCCATGCGTTCGGAAAGTCCGGTGAAGCCGGCGACGTCGATGAACATCGCGGTCAGTTCCTGGATGGAGCCGCCGGGCTTGGCCTCGACACCCTGGCGCAGCAGCGAGCGGACCAGATCGGCCGGGATGAATTTGCGGAACGCCGACAGGCCCGCAGCCATTTCGGCGATGGCGCCGGACAGGCTCGATAGCTCGGCGAGCCGCGACGGATGACGGCGCACCTCTTCCAGCGCGAAATTCTCGACATGGCGGATCTCTCCGACCACGCGGGCGAGCGGTATGGCGATGACCGATCGGGCCAGCATTGCCGACAGCAGAGCTGCAAGCAGCGCGCCGGCGGCGAGGCCGCCAATCAGCCGGCGCAATGTGGTCTCGACCGGGCCGAGAAACTCAGCCTCGGGAATCACGGTCGCAAGCCGCCAGCCGGGGAACGGCAATGGCGTGAGCGCGACCTCATATGCGGCACCATGGGACGTGAGCCTTTGACGCCAGGCCTCCTTCCTCCCTGCATCGCCGGCCTCCGTGAACACCATCCGGGCCAGCGGCAGCAACGCTTCCTGGCTCATTACCGGATGCAATTCATCGGCGTCCTTGTCGGGCGCGGCAATTAGTTCTCCGCCGTCGTCGAAGATAAAGGCGGTCCCGGTGCGTCCCACTTCGAGCTGCGCCAGGAAATGAGCGAGCCTGGTATATTCGATGATGATGGCAAGGACGCCTTGACGTTCCTGGTAGACGTCGATCGGGCCGGCGAACGCGATCGACCGGCGCTGGCCGATTGGATGGTCGATCACTCTCGACCATCGCGGCCCGTCGGCCTTGATCGCGGTCTTGAACCAGGGCTGGTCGACGACGCGGAAATCTGTTGGCACGAATTGGCGGGTCTCGAATTCGATGTCGCCGGGGATGATGGCATATTCATCGACCCGGCGCTGCCCCGGATGGTCGGTCAGCGAAATTTCCATCATCTCCAGATGGCCGTCGCCAAGCTTGTGGGCGGCGAAGAAGGAATTGTCCGGCCAGCCGAACGCGACCCAGGAGATGTCCGCCTGCGATTGCAGCTGCGACAGGAAGACGAACTCGCGCTTGTCTGCCTCACGGGTGTCGAGCACGTTCTGCAGGAAGAGGGTGCGGACGGCGGTGTGGGCAGCGACCGCCTCGCTGACGATCGCCGACACCTCCTTGCGGACGGCGGCCACGATCTGCTCATTGATGGTGCCGGCGAGTTGCCGGCTGGTGGCTTCCGCCGTGCGCCACCACAACAAGCTCGAGGCCGCGGCGGTCAGCAGGATCGCCGTCAATACCAGGGCCGACACGGCAAGGCCGATGCTGACAGTCAGGCGGCTATCGGCGGAAAGAGGTTCTGGGCGATCCGCTGGTTGTCGGCTTGGAACGGCGATCATCCTTGTTCCGCTTTCCAGCAGGGGCGTGCTGAAGCCTCGATTGAATATACGCCCGAATTCCGGTTCACGTTACTTCTCCCGAATGCCGGTCTGAACCATCCGGACTGATGGTGGCGGCCTCCAATGCCGTTTGGCTAACTCTCGCCATTCGAGTTTTGCGAGAGTAGGAGGGGCCTTGAGATACAGTCGACGAGGGGGAAACGGAAGAGAGCAGTCACGAGTTACTTCTTCCATTCAGAAATCTGAAGAATCGAAGACGATACCATTCGGCCAACGGCTCACCTGTACGATTAGCGAAGCGTGCGAGGTAAGCGGCTTGGGACGCACGAAGCTTTACGAGTTGATAGGGACCAGACAACTCGCTACGACTACTATAGGACGCCGGCGCTTGGTGCTCGTAAGCTCGCTCCAAGCGCTGCTCGACGTGAACTCTTCGGAGGCTGGCGATATGAAAAGGATTTGGTAGCACCTCTCTTCGTTTGACTACTCTGGCCATGATTGTCCGTCTGCTTTCGCTCCAATCCGCCAGGAGGACGGGGGTGACGCCGTGGGAATATCAGCCCTGAGCGCAGCTAACCGTCTGAAAGTAAATTGAGTTTCTGTCTGGCGTCGCGGACTCCCTCTCCGCCACTGCATGTTCCCCTCGCCATTTCCGTTCTTGCCCCGTTGCGGGTGTCGCGTTACGGCCACAACCGTAAAGCGCATTGCTCGGCCTGTAATACTACGGGGACGAGCCCCCGTTAAGCAGGCGTAAACCATTGGGCAGAAGAGTGGAACCCATGGCAACTATAGCGGGAGCCTCGATCGGCCCGCAGCCCGAAGCACCTTGCGCGGAGATAAAATGCATTTTCTTGGCCGTTTTCGTATCCTGCCGAAGATTCTCTCCATCGTTGGAATACTCGCCGTCCTGATGAGTGGCGTTGCCTATATCGCCATCCACGCCCTTGCCGCCCAGAATGACAATGCGGAGCGGATGACTTTGGCCGCAAAGCGATCGCTCGAGGCGGCGCGCGCCAACCAGAATGTGCTGGCGATCAGTCGCGCCGAGTTCAGGAGCGCGCTCGATCCGCGCGATGAAAACCGCACCGCAGCCCACAAGGTCATTGACGAGCAGCTCAAGCAATTCCGGGAGCGAATCGACGAGGTCAAGAAGACGGTCGACCACGAGGTGCAATCCATACTGCCGTCTCTGCAGGAGGCCTTCTCGGAATACGAGCGTAGCCTGAAGACGGTGGAAACGGCAACCACGGCCGCCGCTTCGGAGAAAATCACGGACAGCGCGGAAAAGCTCCGTGAGGTCGCCATGAAGAGCCGTGCCGCGGCAGAAAATCTGCAAGCAAAGGTAAGGGCCGTGGCCGACCGGCTCGACGCACGCGTCGAAGAGTTCGAAAAGCTGACCGAGGCCGACTATGTTTCGACCTCAAGAAAGCTGGTTGGCATTGCGATCGCCAGCGTTATCGGCGGTATGCTGCTTGGCTTCCTGATCGGGCAGTTCGGCATCGCACGGCCGATCCGCGCCATGGTCGCTTTGCTTCAGCAACTCGCCTCGGGCGACTACAACGCCGACGTCCACAGCACGGACCGCAAGGACGAAGTCGGCGACGTCGCCAAGGCCGCGCTCGTCTTCAAGGACAACGGTCTTGCCAAGATCCGTATGGAGGCCGAGCAGAAAGAGGCTGAAAAACGCGCAGCCGTCCAGCGCAAGGCCGACATGCTCAAGCTGGCCGACGGTTTCGAAGCCGCGATCGGCGAAATCGTCGAGACCGTGTCGTCGGCCTCGACCGAACTTGAAGCTTCGGCCTCGACGCTGACTACCACCGCCGAGCGCAGCCAGGAGATGGCGACCACGGTTGCGGCTGCCTCAGAAGAAGCGGCGGCCAACGTCCAGTCGGTCGCTTCCGCTTCGGAAGAGCTGTCGTCCTCCGTGCATGAAATCAGCCGGCAGGTTCTGGCGGCTTCGCGAATCGCCGGTGAGGCGGTGGACCAGACCCGCTCCACCACCGGGCGCGTCGGTGAGCTTTCCAAGGCGGCCGCGCGCATCGGCGACGTGATTGAACTGATCAACACCATTGCGGGCCAGACCAATCTGCTCGCGTTGAATGCCACGATCGAGGCGGCGCGCGCCGGAGAAGCCGGGCGGGGCTTTGCGGTGGTCGCCTCCGAGGTCAAGGCGCTGGCCGAACAAACCGCCAAGGCGACGGGCGAGATCAGCAGCCAGGTCTCCGGCATCCAGTCGGCGACCGAATATTCGGTGGGGGCGATCCGGGCCATATCGACCACGATCGAGCGGTTGTCGGAAATCTCTTCGGCGATTGCTGCGGCGGTGGAGGAGCAAGGCGCCGCCACGCAGGAAATCTCCCGCAACGTGCAGCAAGCGGCTCTGGGGACGCAGCAGGTCTCCTCCAACGTCGTGGAGGTTCAGCACGGCGCGACCGAGACCGGAACCGCGTCTTCGCAAGTCCTGTCTGCGGCCCAGTCGCTGTCATCCGACAGCAACCGGCTAAAGCTGGAGGTCGACAAGTTCCTGAATTCGGTCCGGGCGGCGTAACAAGCCGATTGTCGGCGCAGGCCGATCGGAAAGGATTCCGATCAGCAAAGTCTCCAAAGACAGTAGCACGACGCGGCCACGTTCCTGGTAGAACCAGCCGCGCCGGATCAGATGGATCAGGTCTCGCCGCCGGCGAAGATATCCTTCCTGATGACGGCATGGACGCCCCAATTGCCGTCGACCACCTGGGTGATGCCGAAGTCGACGCCAATCGAGATGAGAGAGATCGCCTCGTCTTCGGTCAGCTTCTTGGTCGTCATCAGGAATTTGCGCATCTTTCGGAACGCGTCGCGCATGGCAAGGTCCACCGACGATTTCGAGTAGATGTCCGACTGCGCCTTGTCCCCGAGTTCGTTGAGGTAATTGGCGAAGCTGAAGCCATGCACCAGCCACTCGTCCTTGGTTTCCAGCATCGGATGGTCGAGCGCTTCGAGAGCCGTGCCGGCAAGATCGGCCTTCTTGTGCAGGATGATCTGGAAAGTGCCGTTCAGCGAGCATTCGATGGCCGTGCCGCACAGTTCGGAATCTCCCTGCGAGGCGTGGGAGTCGCCGACCGATAACAGGCCGCCCTCGACCGCAACCGGATAATACATCGTGGCGCCCTTGCCGATCCGCCAGTTATCGATGTTGCCGCCGGTATAGCTCGGCGGGATCGAGTCGACGATGTCGGCTTCCTTCGGCGCCAGACCGATGACGCCGAAATGCGGACGTATCGGGACGCGCACGTTCTTCAGGATGCCGTGGTTCTCCTTGATCGTGGAGTGATCGACGTGAACGCCGGGATAGTCGATGGTCTTGTGCACGACGCCGGAAGGGTCGGTCTGCGGTGTCCATTGGAAATTGTATACCGCCTTCGCCCAGTTGCGTTCGCCTGTCGCGTCGACCTCGTAGATCGTGACCACTTCGCGCGGCTTGGGCTCGGTGAGCAGGTCCTTGTAGTGGAAGCCCCACCATGCGGCCGCGTTGCTGCCGAAGGCCTTTCCGGAATATTGCGGATTGGCGCAGGGCCGGGGCGCGACGTCGATGATGCGTAGCTCGATCACGTCGCCCTCCTGGGCGCCGCGCACATAGACCGGACCGGTGCAGATGTGCACGCCGAGTCCTTCGCCGGCGCCACGCCCGAACAGCGAGGCATCCATTGGTCCGGCGCCGCGCCGATTGACGCCCTTCTTTTCCTTGGTCCACAGGAACACGCTTTCGACGCCGGGGTCGCCCTTCACCATGCGCTCGGCGTCATCATTGGCATGGTGGGTCAATGCCTCGATGGTGATGAAGTCGCCGGAATCTATCTCGACCTGCGGTTTCAATTTCTTGCTGAAGTAGCCCCAATGCACGGTGTCGGCGTTGGCCGGCAGGTGGTGATAGGACCGCTTGGCCGGCTGGTTCTTCTCGGCGGCAGCCGCCATCTGCGGCGTCACCAGAGAAATGCCGCCCGCAGTCATCGCGGCTGCGCCACCGGCTGCGGCGAAGCTCGATCTCAAGAACGAGCGGCGCTCGGAATCGAATGTCTCCTTGAACTTGCGGTGGTGCAATTCGAATTCCGGACAGTTCTTGTCGTCACCCGCGCACATCGTATCCCCTCCTGGTTTGAGCATGCATTGCAGACGCACGGGTGATCCCACCTCAGTTCATCGTGGCAGTCAAACCTCCGTGCCATGTCGCGGCTGTTGGACAGCGAAATAAAAACGTCGCGCCTGCACACGTGAGAGAAAAACAGGCTTGTTGCATAATGCTTGGGCCTCGCCGTGCTCAAATTTTGAGAAGCGTGGACTGCGTTGGCGAACGCGAAAAGCTTTCAACGTGGCAAGCGATGATAGACAACGTCTGCTTTCTATCTCGGTGGTTCCCGTATTAGGAGCAGTCGACCAGGTCCGTCAGAACGTTTTCAAGATTGATCGCATGCGGAAGACTGAGGCTGTTTCTCGCCGGTGAATGTCCGCCGTTGAGAGAGCAATGACATCGAACGTGCCTCGGTTCAGGCATCTTTCAGGCGATATTTTGCGATATTTCGCCATGTAGAATTCAGCCCAACTGAGTCGTTGGGGGCGACACGACGTAAGGGAGCGACCCCATGCGTGTCGCAATGATCGTAGTGACGATGATGGCGGTGACAACGCCATCAATAGCCTCGCAGTCCTGTATGAGCCAGGCTGAGGCGCGCAAGCATTTTGCGTCATCGCACCTCTATTGGCATGGCCCCGATCACTGCTGGGACGCGACACCCCCACGGCACCATCAGATCCAGGCTCGGAAAAACCTGATCCGGGAAGCTCAGCTCAAGGACGATCGGCTTAAGTGGCAAGACTCACAGGATTCGGTGTCGGACACGTTGCCTGACGACGGACCTGTCAGGACGCCTGCGTCGTGGGAGCTCTACCGCCAGGACGATGGCGCTGTCACTGGCACGCCATGGGCGGATCGCTGGGTGGAAATCGGGCCGCCCCAATCACCCCTTGTCGCGCGTCCGGTCCGCGTCGTTCAGGTTTCGCCACCGCCCGTCATCGAGCAAAAACCCGCACCTGTGATTTCGCCGCAGAACGCCGTGGTGTTGGCATTCCTTGCCTTTCTGCTGACACTGGGGGCTGTCGGGATCTTGTACCGCCAGGATTCATATTCATGAAGGTGCAAAAAAAGCAGGACCGCACGGCGATAACCTTCAATTGGTTGCCGGATCGCTGCGCAAGGAACGGCAACACGATACCGAAGCAACTCGCGGCGTTTGCACGCCTAGTGTCCCGGTTCTGACATTCGTATCATATCACAGCGGGCACTTTACGAATGTCAGAACCAAAGGGACACCAGCAAATCTATAATTCTAGTGTGGCTTTTGACTCTGACGTTCCTTTTGCGAGGCCGCTGAGAAACTGAAAGGAACGTCAGTGTCGCCACACTAGGGGAAAACCGGACCCGCCCAAAAAAACGTGCGATGGTGAGGGGGCCATCGCACGAGGAGGGGTTGGTTTGACGTCGTTATCCGATCAGCGGACCGGGGGATTTTTCCGAAGGCGAGCATAGGCCGAACGGACCTTTGCCTGCCGCTGGGCTTCCGCGAACCTGGCGGCGTCATTCAAGGCTGCTTGATTCCAGGCTGCTTGTGGGGGATCCAGCCGAAGCAGACCGGCCGGCACGCCCTGCGCGGCTGCTGGGGTGAGGGGAGCCGTGGCGATCACGGCGAGCAAAGCGGCTGAGCCGAAAACGATGGTCTGGATGAATTTAGGCATGATGCTTCTCTCTCGTTGAAACGCCGCCCAAGCAGAACCGAACTACCATGATACCGAAACTCCCAACAAAGGTGACTGGTCACCTTGATTTAAGGCGGTACCTATACTCAATTCTACCGCAGCGCAGTATGTTCAATATGACCGGTCAGCTTAAATAGTCAACGGAGATAAGATCACGTTTACTTCAACAGCACCTTGAAGGCGGTGCTCATGAAGTCATCGATCGGCTGGCGATCCCGCGTGATCTTGAGCCGAATCATCGTGCCTTCCCAGGCATTTACCAGGAAGCGCGCCATCTCGTCGGCGTCGTGACGGGGATCGACTTCGCCGGCAGATTGCGCCTCGCGGAGAACCGAGGCCACTGTGTCGCACCACCTCGCGAATACGGACCGCAGCTCATTCCGCATCCTGGGGTATTCCCGCGACATTTCAGCCGCGAAAAGCCCGAGCATGCAGCCGCGCTCGAAACCGTTTTCGAGCAGGCGCCCTGACAGGAAGCTGAAATGATTTTTCAGGCGGTCAAGCGGACGCACGTCTGCTTCAAACAGGATGTCTATGCGGGTGCCCTCGATGTAACGCCCCAGCGCGTCGATCGCGAGGTCTTCCTTGTTCTCGAAATGATTGAAAAATGACCCCTTGGGCACGCCGGCCGCCTCGGTGATGTCCTGAATCGAACATCCCGTGAAACCGCGGGTATGCAGGGTATCTACCGCGCTCTTTGCAAGCTTTTCGCGCAGGCTGGGCCTTGCCATGGTGGTCTCCGGAAGCGAACTCTTCTCTAGATAGTGACAAGTATGCGACTGATCGACCTCATACAACCTTAGGGCCAGAAATATGACCAGTCAGCTTGGCTGTAGCAAATAGCTACCATCGTACCCTTTGACAAGAGTTAAATTGGGACAGGCAGCCATCCGTTGCCGGAACCGCGAAGAAACGGTCCTGTTTCGCAAGTCCTGTTCGAAGGCCCTACTTCGATTGTGCTTTCTCGTGGGAGGCAAGCCCGGTCGGCTTGTAGTCGTAGGTCGCGTAGAACTCAGTGCGGTAGCTGCCCCAGGCGGAGGTTTCGAAAATCCGATTGACCTCGCGAAGCCGGCTGGCCGGCAGCCGCAGCGTGACGACCTGTCCGATGCCCATCAAGACGTACCAACTGACGACCTCGACGCCCGCGGGCGGAAACGCCTTGTAAAATCCCTGCCGGTCGAGTTGCGCATTGAGCTCGCCGAGCGGGCGCGACTGATCATGTTTCAAGAACACCGTGAGCATGACGGCATTGTCGGGCGTGGGCGTGGGCGTTGCGTTCTCGGTCGAAGTTGCCGGCGGCGGGGCCGGCTGGGCGGAAGCGCCTGCGTTGAAGATCAAGGCGGCATTCATCGCCGCCATTACGATCAGGGATTTACTCAGCCAAGGCATCATAATCATCCTCATTATCATCTCCTCGTTCTCCGCACGCCCGATGGGTTTGCAGCATCGATCATACCGCATCATCGCAGACCGGGGAGCCGGTTCGAAGCCGGTATCCAGATCGCGATGGCGTAGGCCGAGTGATAGGTGCCGAACGGCCCACGCCGCGATCAGCGGCGCCGGCCCTCCGGCGATGATGGAAGCGAGCTGATAGCCGAGCGAAGAGCCGCTATAGCGGCGATCCGACGGCATTCTTGCAGAAGGCGATCCCCTCATTCAAGGCGTCGCGCCCCTTCCACGCCCAGTAAGTTACGCGGCCGGCGATAGAGTTGTGGCTGCGCAGGCTGCGCGATCCCAGCACGTGACCGACATTGGCGGGGAATCGCTTGACCTCGCTTTCAACGAGTTCGGCGATCGACACCATCAATGCGTCGAGCCGCTTTCCCCAATCGGCCTCCGCGAGCTGATCGATGTGCATCCGCAGCGCGTATTCGGTATCGTAGACGTCGGCCAGAATTTCCTTGGCGACAAGGATGCGTTCGTTCTTGAGCGCGATACGCAACATCCCTCGCCTGTCTTCCAGCCGGTCCAGCACCATCGGGACGGCGGCAGCATAGGGCGTGACGGCGACGTCCGACGCGATCTTGGTTCCCGCAGCCCTGGTGGCAAGGCGAATCAAATGCCAATGGGTTTTGAGGCGGCCTGCAACCAGCGCCAGCGCAAAGGGAACTTGCTCGGGATTGTTCTTCGCGAAGGCATCCAGCAGCGGCATGACCTTGGCAATTTCGGCGTCTTCGAAACGAGAGAGCCTGGCCGGCAACGCTTCGTTCAATTTGGCAAGCTCGTTGCGCGCGCGCATGGCGCTGATCATCTTGGTCAGATCGTCAAACACCGCGGGCGAGGCGGTGTAGGCCGCGAGCCTGGCTCCGATCTGGCTCGCGCCGTCGGTCGAGCCGAGCATGTTCTCGGCGCCTTTTATGACTTTGGTCTGAAACGCCGCAGCCGCCTGACGAACCTCCCGCTGCTTGTCGGCCGCGCTCAGATTGGTCACCTGCTGAGCGTAATCGCGCGCCATCGTCGGCAGCAGATCGCGGCTGACCCATTCCCAGATCGCCGACAGCGAGGCGCGTTGTATCCTGCCGGTTGGGCTATGCTCGGCGGGACTTTCCGCCAGTAACGGCTCCAGTGGCGTAAAGAAATAGCGCGCCGGCGTGCTGTTGCGCTTTTGAGTCTGCCCGTTGCTGCGAAACTCCGCGCGCAGCGTTTCCATGACCTGGACCGAGCCCGGCATTTCGGCGCCGCAAAGCTCCAGCCGCTCCAGTTCGTCCAGCAGATTGCTGCGGGTCGGCGGCGCCAATCGCTGCAGGAATTCCTTGAGATGGGTCTGAATCATAGCAAGATGGCTTGTGAGGGTCGCGGCCCGCGTGCGCTCGGAACGATAAAAGCAGGCGGCCGTAAATTAAGTCGTAAAAAAAGCGGTAAGACCGCGTCTCTCCGCGTGGAACTACGGGTTCACATTTCAGACAGCGCCGATGGCGTACTGGCGGATCGCGGCTGGATTAATCGAAATTTAACCCCCTCTAATGCCGCCTATTTGAAGTTCCTGCACCACAAGCGGCGAATTCGATCCAGGAACTTCAAATAGAAAAGCGGCACTAGAATCAATAGGTTTGCTAGTGCCCCTGACTTTCCGAAGTTCGTGGAAAGTGGGTGCGGCAATGGAGCACGAACTTCGGAAAGTGGGCACTAGCCCCGATGAGCCGGCCCCGGAGCCGCGGCCACCGCCGCGGGTCGGGGATTTCGCGCGATAAAGGGCAGCGACCCCTTGTATCTGCCCATTGAACAAAATGTGCGATGGAAGCGACTGAGCGCTTTGGCCGGTGGCCACCGGCCAAAGCGCGCGGCGATGTCGCCCGATACCCCTCCGGCAACAACCGTGGGTGAGCCTGGGATCTTCGCCGTTGTCACGCACGACCGAACAGTCGCTGGATCACGATCGCACGAACAAGGCAGGTTACCGTGATGAAGATCATTTGTGGAGTAGATGTTTCGAAGGCCAGGCTCGATGCGTGCATTGAGCCCGGAGCCATCTTCGCGAGTTTCGACAATGATGCGGCCGGGATCGCCGAACTCGCGGCGTTCTGCCGTCAACATCAGGTGGGACTGGCGGTGATGGAGGCGACCGGGGGCTATGAACGCCGGGCGTTCTTGTTGTTGTGGGGGGCAGGTATGCCCTGCGCGCTGACCAATCCACGCAGCGTCCGCCGCTACGCTGAGGCGATGGGTATTCTGGAGAAGACCGACCGGCTCGACGCCGGCGTCATCGCCCGCTTCGCCCATGCCAAGAATCTGCAGCCGACGCCGGCGCCAACCCCGGCCCAGCAGCGGCTGAAGGCCCTTGTTGCAAGGCTCAGGCAAGTTACCGACGATCTCACCGTGCAGAAGCAGCGCCGCGCCAGCCTCGCCGACAATGCCGAGATGCTGGCCAGCATCGGCGAGGTGATCACCCTGCTCAAGCGGCAATCCCGCACCCTCGAGGGCGAGATCGCCTCGATGATCGACGACGACCCCCTGTGGGCGCAGCTGGCTCAAGCCTGGCGTTCGGTGAAGGGCGTGGCCGGCCGTACCGTCGCTCGCCTGATGGCAGACGTGCCGGAGATCGGCACCTACTCCAACAAGGCCATTGCCAAGCTCGCCGGTCTCGCCCCGCTCGCCGATGACAGCGGTAAGCGGCAGGGCAAGCGATCGGTCCGCGGCGGCCGCGCCGCCGTCCGTTCGATCCTCTTCCTGGTCGCCGCTATCGCCGCTAAATACGACAAGACCCTTGCCGCCTTCCGCGACAGATTGCTCGCCGCAGGAAAACCCAAAATGGTCGTCCGGATCGCCCTGGCCCACAAACTGCTCGTCCGCCTCAACGCAAAAGCACGCGATGCGCGTGCCCAATACGCCAATGCAACTTGACTCTTCAGATAGTCGCTCACCCGTATTTGCGCGGGCGCTAAAATTAACGCGAAATTGGCGCGCGAGCCACTAGCGGTTGCAAGGCGGGACATGTTCGATCTCCGCGCAACTATCGACCTGAGCTTGCTCGACTCTCGTTTCGCCGCCATCGCCGGATACGACAATGACCGAAGACAAAAATGAAGCTGATCGCGTCGCGTTTGGCCGCGGTTACGACGTCTGCATCATGGGTATCGATGGGACCTGGCGCCGTGACTGCCTCCTCACGGCCGTCTCCGACAACGATGCCGTGCTGACCGTCGAGGGTTCGATCCATGGCCTCAATCTCAAGGAGTTCTTCCTTCTGCTGTCCTCCACCGGTCTTGCCTATCGCCGGTGCGAACTTGTCCGGGTCAACGGGGCCGAAATGGATATCCGGTTCCTGAATGCGAAGGCCCGGAAAAAGAAAGCGGCCGGTTCCACACACTAGTGTAGCGACTCTGACGTTCCTTTCAGTGTTGCCGAGAACTCTCGGAAGGAACGTCAGAGTCAAAGCTACACTAGGATCATATGGTTGCTAGTGTCCCTTCGGTTCCGACATTCGTAAAAGTGCCCGCTGCGATTGGATACGAATGTCAGAACCGGGACACTAGTGCCGCCGATCTGAAGTCCCTGCAGCGCAAGCGGCTCGTCCGTACCAGGGACTTCAGATCGAAAGCGGCACTAGAATCATGGATTTGCTAGCGCCCCTGGCTTTCCGAAGTTCGTGCGAGAGGGCGCGGCGATGTATCACGAACTTCGGAAAGAGGGCACTAGTGGAAAAACCCGGTGCAAAACTTCGTGTTCACGCGCTAGACCATACCACCATACTACTTGTGCGTTAGGTCATCGTCCCTTACAAATACGGACCGCTTCGATTTGTACCTGCGTCAAAGGTCGGCCAGTGCCCACTGTCCGAAGTTCGTGTTCAGACACCGCGTCGTTTTTTGCGTTACAAGGGACGATGTCACATGACAGAAAGGCCGCCCTCTCGCGGTGAGATCTTCGTCGTCGACGACGATCCTGCCGTGCGCGAAACCCTCTCCATTGTCCTGTCGGCCGGAGGTTATGAAGTCATCTGCTTTGCGGACGGGGCGGCGCTGCTGGGCGTGGCGCGAAATCGCACCCCGGCATGCATCCTGCTCGACGTGCATATTCCCGGCAAATCCGGTCTCGATATCCTGAGGGAATTGCACGGCGAGGACTATCCGGCGCCGATTTTCATCATTTCCGGCCAGGGCGACATCGCGATGGCCGTCAGCGCCATCAAGAATGGCGCGCTGGATTTCATCGAGAAGCCGTTCCGCGGCAACGAAATCGTGGCGCGGCTGAATGAGGCGATCGATGCCTATGCCCGCCGTCAGGCCAACCGCTCCGCTTCCGGCATCCCTTCGCTGCATTTTCCCGGCCGCGAGCCGCTGACGCGCCGGGAACGCGAAGTGCTGGAGCAATTCACCTCCGGCGCCTCCAACAAGGAGGCGGGACGGCATCTCGGAATCAGCCCGCGCACGATCGAAGATCACCGCGCGAACATCATGAAGAAGCTGGGCGCAAGGAACGCGGCCGATCTGGTTCGGATCGTGATGACGGCTCCGCGCGCTTCCTGAGCGGTCAATACCGGTTCGCCTTGCGGGTAGACAGTTTCGATCCGGCGTCCCCACGGGTATTTTCGCGTATTTCATTGTCCGACGAATCTTCGCGTTCGGCGTAGAAAACCTCCGCCGTCACTGACGCAAGCGGACTTCGCCGTTCCTCAAAACAACCGGTAGCAACGATGTGGACATACCTTGAGCGGATTTTGGATTCGTCGATGTTCTCGCCGCACGGCATTTGCCTGTTGTGGGAGCCCGAACTGATCTGGCTGCATGTCGTATCCGATGGGCTGATCGCGCTGGCCTATTTCTCGATTCCTTTCGCGCTCGCGATCTTCGTTTCGAAGCGGCGAGATCTCAAATTCGGCTGGGTCTATTGGGCGTTCGGCATTTTCATCATGGCCTGCGGTTTGACGCATGTTCTGTCGATCTACACCCTTTGGGTGCCGGTCTATGGAATCGAAGGCCTCGTCAAAGCCATGACCGCGGCCGCGTCGGTTATCACCGCGGGCATGCTTTGGCCGTTGCTGCCGCAACTGCTCAAGATCCCCTCTCCATTCGAGCTGCGCCAGGCCCAGGAAGCGCTCAAGGAAGAGGAGATGAAGGGCCGGGATTCCGAACAGCTGCTCCAGCAATTCCGCCAGACCCAGCAGGCGCTGCGCGAGAGCATGGCGCGCCTGACCGCGGTGGTGGAGACGGCGGTCGACGGGTTCATCCTGATCGACGCCCGAGGGCGTATCCTGCTGTTCAACCCGGCCTGCGAAAGGCTGTTTGGATACCGCGCCGAAGAGGTCTTCGACGAGAACGTCAAGATGCTGATGCCGCAAACCTACAGCGCGCATCACGACGACTACATCAAGAACTTCCTGCAGACCGGCGAGCGCAAGATCATCGGCATCGGCCGGGAAGTTATCGGGCTGCGCAAGGACGGCTCAACATTCCCAATGGAGTTATCCGTCGGTGAAGCCAAGCAGGACGGTGAATTGATCTTCGTCGGCATCATACATGATGTGACCGCGCGCAGGCATACCGAGGAGCAGCTGCGGCAGGCGCAGAAAATGGAGATGGTAGGTCAACTCTCCGGCGGCATCGCGCATGACTTCAACAATCTGCTCACCGTCATCGTTGGCAATGCCGAACATCTCGGCGAACAATTGAAGTCCCGGCAGGACCTGCTGCGGATCGCGAATGACATATGCGAGGCCGGCGAGCGCGGCGCGGAATTGACGCAACGGCTGCTCGCATTCAGCCGCCGGCAATTGCTGCATCCGCGCGAGGTGGACTGTCATGAATTGCTGGATTCGATGCGCAAGTTGTTGCGGCGGACGTTGCGCGAGAACATCGAAATCGCGATCACGCCGAGTTCCGAACAGGTGCTGGCCTTTGCCGATCGCGCGCAGCTTGAATCGTCGGTCCTGAACCTTGCGCTCAACGCGCAGGACGCCATGCCCAACGGAGGGCACCTGATCCTGAGCACCAGCGTCGCCTCGCTCGACAATGACTACCAGGATCAGCATCCCGAAATGGAGCCCGGCGAATACGCCATGATCACGGTGACCGACGATGGCGTGGGGATGACGGCGGAAATTGCCGCCCGCGCCTTCGAGCCGTTTTATACGACCAAGGAGGTCGGCAAGGGCAGCGGGCTTGGCCTGAGCATGGTCTACGGCTTTGCCAAGCAATCGAACGGCCACGTGTCGATCTACAGCGAAGTGGGACTTGGCACGACGGTGCGGCTCTATCTGCCGCATATCGCGCGGAAGGCAAAAAAGCCGTCCGTTCAGATTTCTGCGGAAGAGGTGTCTATACCGCGCGGCCGTGAGACCATCCTGGTAGCGGAAGACGATCCCTTTGTTCGCTCCTCCGTGATCCTGCGGATCGAAAGCCTCGGCTATACCGTCATATCAGCGGTCAACGGCAACGATGCGTTGTCGAAGCTCAAGGCCAATCCATCCATCGACATGCTTCTCACCGACATCGTCATGCCCGGCGGCATGAGCGGGTGGGACCTCGCCGACAAGGTGCGCGAAATCAGGCCGGGGCTGCCAGTCGTCTTCTCTTCCGGTTACGCATTGGAGATGCTGACCCACGAGGGGCGCGCGGGCGGGAAATCCTTCATCCTGAGCAAGCCATACCGCAAGGCGGAGCTCGCCGAGCGGCTGCGCGAGGCGCTGGCGGGAAATCTCGTCGAGTAAGGCTGCGACGGCGCCGCTCCGGCGAATTGGGTTGCCATAAATTTCTCCCGGTCGATCCGCGCGGGCCTTGCTCGCCATGGATCGCCTGTGAGATGACTCGAAGATCGGGGTTTCGAACAGGTACGGCGATGACAGAAAACAACAAGAAAAGCCGAGACAAGCTCCGCAGCGCGCGCTGGTTCGCGCCGGACGATCTCAGAGCCTTCGGCCATCGCTCGCGCGCGATGCAGATGGGCTATGCGCCGGAGGAATGGAAGGGTCGTCCGGTGATTGCGATCCTCAACACCTGGTCGGACGCGCAACCCTGCCACATGCATTTCAAAAGCCGGGTCGACGACGTCAAGCGCGGCATCCTGATGGCCGGCGGCTTTCCGATGGAGCTGCCGGCGCTCTCGCTGTCGGAATCCTTCCTGAAGCCGACCACGATGCTCTACCGCAATCTGCTCGCCATGGATGCGGAGGAACTGCTGCGCGGCCATCCCGTCGACGGCGTGGTGCTGATGGGCGGCTGCGACAAGACCACGCCGGCGCTTCTGTTAGGGGCCACCAGCATGAATCTGCCCGCGATCTATTTGCCGGCGGGCCCGATGCTGCGCGGCAACTGGAAAGGCAAGACGCTGGGTTCGGGGTCGGACGCCTGGAAATACTGGGACGAGCGGCGCGCCGGAAAAATTTCCGACAAGGATTGGGTCGATGTCGAGGCCGGCATCGCCCGCAGCTACGGCACCTGCATGACCATGGGCACCGCCTCGACCATGACGGCGATCGCCGAATTGATCGGCATGACGCTGCCGGGCGCGTCCTCGATTCCGGCCGCCGATGCCGGCCACATCCGGATGGCGTCGGAATGTGGACGGCGCATCGTCGAAATGGTCTGGGAGGATCTGAGCCCAAGAAAAATCCAGACCCGCAAGGCGTTCGAGAATGCGATCACGGTGGCGATGGCGATGGGCTGCTCCACCAATGCGATCATCCATCTGATCGCACAGGCGCGCCGCGCCGGCGCCGATATCGGGCTCGACGATTTCGAGAAGGCGAGCCGCAAGGTGCCCGTGATCGCCAATGTGCGGCCCTCCGGCGACAAATACCTGATG
Organism: uncultured Alphaproteobacteria bacterium; assembly: GCA_963832045.1. GTDB lineage: Bacteria > Pseudomonadota > Alphaproteobacteria > Rhizobiales > Xanthobacteraceae > Bradyrhizobium. The sequence goes on along the minus strand of CAWHSM010000024.1, from coordinate 45,452 downwards.
GAGGATTTCTATTACGCCGGCGGATTGCCCGGCCTGATGAGCCGGATCAAGCCGCATCTGCATCTCGATTGCGTGACGGTCACGGGCAAGACGCTCGGCGAGAATATCGCGCGCGCCGAAGTCTATAATGACGACGTCATCCGCACTGTCGAAAACCCGATCTATGCGGAAGGCGCGCTCGCCGTGCTCAGGGGCAATCTTGCGCCCGATGGCTGCGTCATCAAGCCTTCCGCCTGCGAGCCGCGCTTCCTCAAGCACACCGGGGCTGCTTTGGTGTTCGACGATTACCCGTCGATGAAGAAGGCGATCGACGATCCCGATCTCGACGTCACGGCCGATCATGTCCTGATCCTGCGCAATGCCGGTCCGCAAGGCGGGCCGGGAATGCCGGAGTGGGGCATGCTGCCGATCCCGACCAAGCTCGTGAAGCAGGGCGTGCGCGACATGGTGCGGCTGTCGGATGCGCGCATGAGCGGCACCAGCTATGGCGCCTGCATTCTGCATGTGTCGCCGGAATCCTATATCGGCGGCCCGCTGGCGCTGGTGAAAACCGGCGACAGGATAACGCTCGACGTTGCCGCGCGCGCCATCAATCTGGATGTGCCGGAAGCGGAGTTGAACAAGCGCCGCGCCGCGTGGAAGCAGCCGGAGACGCGGTTCGAGCGCGGCTACGGCTGGATGTTCACCAGGCACATCAAACAGGCCAATGAGGGCTGCGATTTCGATTTCCTTGAAACATCCTTCGGTGCGCCGGTGGGCGAGCCGTCGATTTTCTGAATACCGAAACGAGAAACATGCCAAAACTCTCCGACGCCACCCGCGACAAACTGAAAACCGTCTCCACCGCGACGGTGGCGACCGCGCTCTACAAGCGCGGCTTTCGCATCCAGATGATGCAGGATGTGCACCCCTTGAGCGCGGATCAGCCGGTACTGGTCGGCGAAGCCTTCACCCTGCGCTACATGCCGGCGCGCGAGGACCTCAACAAGATCGAGGTGTTTCGCGATCGCGCTCATCCGCAGCGCAAGGCGATCGAGGATTGTCCGGCAGGCAGCGTGCTGGTGATGGATAGCCGCAAGGACGCCCGCGCGGCCTCGGCGGGCGCGATCCTCGTCACACGGCTGATGCAGCGCGGCGTCGCCGGCGTGATCACCGATGGCGGTTTTCGCGATTCGGCCGAGATCGCAAAACTCGGCTTTCCCGCCTATCACCACCGCCCGAGCGCGCCGACCAATCTGACGCTGCATCAGGCGATCGAAATCAACGTGCCGATCGGCTGCGGCGACGCGCCGGTGTTTCCGGGCGATGTGATCCTCGGCGACAGCGACGGGGTGATCGTGATCCCGGCGCATCTCGCCGACGAGATCGCCAACGAGGCCTTCGAGATGACCGCGTTCGAGGATTTCGTCACCGAACAGGTGCGCGCCGGGCGCTCGATCCTGGGACTTTATCCGGCGACCGATGAGCAGACATCGGTCGACTTCGCCGCATGGCGGAAGCAGAGGGGGAGATGATAAATCCACGTCGTCCCGGCCAAGCGAAGCGCGAGGCGGGACCCATAACCACAAATATCTGATTTGCACAGAGCTGGAGCCACAGCGTGCTTAACAACACGCATCGTGGTTATGGGTCCCCGCTCCCGTGCGCAATTGCGCACTAGGCGGGGACGACGAGATAGCTTCATCCCGCACTCACACCTCGCCCTTCTCCGCGAGCCCCACCGCCCACAGCGCGAACGCATACGCGATCGCGACCTCGTCGAGCCGGTTGAAGCGGCCCGACGCGCCGCCATGGCCCGCGCCCATATTGGTGCGCAACAGCACCGGGCCGCCGCCGCTCATGGTCGCGCGCAGCCGCGCGATCCATTTCGCCGGCTCCCAATAGGTCACGCGCGGATCGGTCAGGCCGCCCATCGCCAGGATCGCCGGATATTCTTTCGCCGCGATGTTGTCATAAGGTGAATAGGACAGGATCGTCCTGAAATCGGTTGCGCTCTCGATCGGGTTACCCCATTCCGGCCATTCCGGCGGCGTCAGCGGCAACGAGTCGTCGAGCATCGTGTTCAGCACGTCGACGAACGGCACTTCGGCGACGATGCCGGCAAACAATTCGCCGGCACGGTTGGCGACCGCGCCCATCAGCATGCCGCCGGCGCTGCCGCCATGGCCGACGATGCGCTTGGTGCCGGTATATTTCTCCGCGATCAGCGCGCGTGCCGAGGCCGCGAAATCATCAAAGCTATTGGTCTTCTTCGCGCGCTTGCCGTCGAGATACCAGCCCCAGCCCTTGTCGGCGCCGCCCCTGATGTGGGCGATGGCATAGACGAAACCGCGATCGACCAGCGACAGCCGATTGGCGGAAAACGACGCCGGCATCGCCATGCCGTAGGAACCATAGCCGTACAACAACAGCGGCGCCTTGCCGTCGCGCTTGAGATCGCGGCGGTGGAGAATCGAAACCGGCACTTCTGCACCGTCATGCGCGGCCGCCATGATGCGGGTGGTGACATAGTCGGCCGGGTTGTGGCCGGAGGGGATTTCCTGCCGCTTGCGTAAAATGCGCGTCCGCTTCGTCATGTCGTAGTCGTAGATTTCGGACGGCGTCGTCATCGACGAATAAGAGAAGCGCAAGTTCGTGGTCTCGAACTCATACGAGCCCATGGTGTCGAGCGAGTAGGCAGCCTCGTCAAAAGCGATGGCGTGTTCCTCGCCGCTTGCGAGATCGCGGATGATAATGGCCGGCAGCGCGTTGGCGCGTTCGAGCCGCACCATGTACCCGGAAAAAACTTCGACATCGAGCACATAGATGCCTTGCCGATAAGGAATCAGGTCGCGCCAGTTCGCCCGCTCCGGCGCATTCAGCGGCGCGGCAACCACCTTGAAGTCGATCGCGTCGTCGGCGTTGGTGAGGATGAACAGCTCCTCGCCACGGTCGGCGATCGAATATTGCACGCCTCCCTCGCGCGCGGCCACCAGCCGCGGCGGCGTGTCGGGACTGGCGAGATCGATCAGGCGCTGCTCGGACGTCTCGTGATCGCCGCCGGCGATCACGCAAAACCGCCCGCTGGCGCTCTCGTGAATATGGGTGAACCAGCCGGAATCCTGCTCTTCGTAGACCAGGCGATCGTCAGCCTGCCTGGTCCCCAGCCGATGACGCCAGACCTGCATCGGGCGGTGGTTGTCGTCGAGTTTCACATAGAAGAAGGCGCAGGAGTCGGTGCTCCACACCACCGCGCCGTCGGTCTCCTCGATGAGGTCGTCGCGGTCTTTTCCGGTCGTCCATTCGCGAACGCGAATTGAGAAATATTCCGAACCCTTGGTGTCGGCGCTCCAGGCTTCGAGCTTGTGATCGGGCGAATGCCGCGCGCCGCCGAACTTGAAATAGCCGTGGTGCGCGGCGAGTTCATCGCCGTCGAGGATGATCTTGGCCTCGCCGCCGTCGCGAGGGCAGCGCCCGAACAATTCATGCTGGCCGCCCTCACGAAACTTGCGCAAGTAAGCATAGGCGCCATCGGGCGAAGGCACGCTGGAATCGTCCTCCTTGATGCGCCCGCGCATTTCCTTGACCAGCCTCTTTTGCAAGGGCGCGGTATGGCCGAGCAGGCTTTCGGTGTAGCCGTTCTCGGCTTCCAGATAGTTGCGGATATCCGCGTCCAGAATCGACGGGTCGCGCAGCACCTCCTGCCAGTTCTCGTCCTTGAGCCATGCATAATCATCGGCGACGGTGATGCCATGGGTGGTGAAGGAATGCGGACGGCGTGGCGCGACCGGCGGCGTCAAGGGGCTTTTTTTGTCCATCGGTTTGTTACTCTGCTCTTGTCGTGTGCGGTGTCATATCGTGTTTTCCCAGCGGATTGCCAGATATTACGGCCGCCTCGACCATTCTTGTCATTCCGGGATGCGCCGTCGCGACAAAATAGCGGAGCTATTTTGCGCGGAAGGCGCAGACCCGGAATCCATTCATCCACACAACCCGCTGCGAGATAGATTCCGGGCTCGCTTGCCCAACGCAAAATTGAAGTCAATTTTGTCGTGGGCTCGCGCCCCGGAATGACAGCCCCCGAGCAGCTTGTTGATCGCAAGCGAGTGTGATCCACCATTCGCCTGATATCGACTTAAAGGTCCTTGATTGGCTCGCGCAGGGAAAATATCGCGTCGATCGCACCCAGCCCACGGTCTACCTTGACCAACTCAAGGCGCAGGTTGAGGGGTATCGCATTGAAGATGCGGAGCGCTAGGGGCTCTTTCCGTCATTGCGAGGAGCGGAAGCGACGAAGCAATCCAGAATCTTCCCGGCCGGAACTATGGATTGCTTCGCTGCGCTCGCAATGACGGACTACTAAGATTGTCAATTCCGCAACCGCACCGCTAAATCGACTTCCGCTTTCGGCGGCACAGCGCACATCGCCGTGCTTGCTGGTGGCTCGGCATTCGTCGCGAATGACCCTGAGCGGGCCGATGCGTAGTTTAGTCCTAAGACGGTGTGCGATACTCATCGAGCGCAGACGAGCCTGGTAGCAACAATTCTGGCGGCTGGCGCAAAAATCAAGAATTTAGTGGCAGACTCTGGCGCTTGAGCCGACTGCGCTCTGCTTGGCCGCGCTCGTAAGCCTTTCGATCGTTTCCTGAAGTATCGTTGTACCCCTCTGTGTTGGCATTGTAGAGCCCGATATAATAAGATTCCCGTTCATCGAGTTTGGCCGGGTCGATACCGCCCTCGATCACTTTCCACACCACATATAGCTCGCCTTTCTTAAAGGGTCCTGTTCCTCCGAAGCGATGCTGAACCCAGCGGGATTCCGGAAGCTCCGACTGTTTGGCCGACGTAGACACGCCCCTGCTCGCATGTACCAATATAGATGCACGCCAAAGGACAAATGCGTAGTTGCTTTGCTTCCGATGGGAAAAGCCTCTCCTGCTCAATCTCGAGAAGACGTGTCCCGGTCTTTTCTCCCATCCGAAGCGGGGCTTTCCCGTAAAGACCGCTGGGTGCTACTTCGAAATATTGTTCGCCCGCAAGCCTCTCAAATTCTTGGAATTGCGTTGCCAGCGGTTGATTGGCCATTCGTTGATATATAATTCCCAGAATAGCTGCCCGCTTCCAAGCGTGTCGATACGGTGCGGCCTTCGGATGTTTGGATCCTTGGGGGACAAGAGGTTCTGTTTCACGCAGAAATGCTTCGAATAGCCTCTGAAGCTCCGCGCGCTTGGCGATGGCCTCGGCTCTAGCGTCACGCCAGCGCTTGAAGAACCCTGCGGCCATCTCTTTACCAGATTCAGCAGCGGTCGCGTATCGACCGTCAACGTCAGACAAGTGTCTATTGTTGGCGATCAGGGGCCGCTCATTCAAGCCAAAAGTGGCTTTCGCTTGGTAGGAAATAGCTTTTTGGGCGCTTCACTCTTTTGGGCGTTCGCGGGATTTCGACGCCTGTGCAATAAAAGCTCCGCTGAGCGTTGATCCTCGCCGTGCAGCAAAATAAAGACTTCGGCCTTGCTTAGCTAGCCTAGGGTTGCTGCCAGCTTTGAACGATATCATGGAGAAGATCGTTCAAACCGAAACGGTATGCGGCGAACGCCGCTGCATGTAACACAGCATCCGTGGCCTGTTCTATAAATTCCATTCGCATTTGGCGTTGCTTGATGGACGGGACACCAGCAAGATTGAAGTCTTGGGTATGACCATTGTATATTTCCATTATATGAGCGTAGCTCGCATGGACGTAGCCACTGAATGTTTTGTAGATATTGTCCATTGATCTGCGTGTTTTCTCATCCTGTCTGTCTTTTAGGACTCTGACTACGGCGCTTCGGATTTTGTCTCTTTGCACTGATGGAGTTTTCTTCAACAAGTGATCATCGATGGTGCTTTCAAAGAATGCTTTAACGAATTGATCGACGTGAGTTGATGGGTTGTTCAAATCCTCCATCAGAAAATAGACATCCTCTGCGCAATCATTCACACATCGCATAATTGCACCGAAATCAATGAAAAGACCGCAGCTGCACAGCAGAACAAGCGCTGGCAAACCCTGCGCAGCCCTCGTTATCTTTAAAATCGCGACAACCCTCGCGGATTGCTCTTGATATTCGTAGACTCTCTTGTCCTCTAACCATTTTGGCTCGCCAATCGCCTCTTTTCGAAGCCGCTCGACCAAAACAAAAACTTGATCTAGATGCATCGTTCTCTCCGATCAACGACCCGCCCTCGCGTCTCGTTTTGCAATAGGCCGACGCCAGACCCACCAGCCAACCGCCCCGACCAGAGCAGTCACGAGAAGCGCGGATAATCTGCAGTCGCCCATACTCATCCTTATAATATTGCGCGCCTACGTTCGAGCCGCGTCCAACAATTCCAGCGGGTTAGCCCGCGCGGAAATGAGGTGCAAATCGTCGGCGCGCATGCCGCCTTCTGGCACATCGCATCATTTCGGTGTGCAGCGGAATTTGGTCGTCACCGGGGCATAACGGGACATTGGTCAGGCACAGCAGTTGATGAGTACGCTCAGTTCCGCAGCCGTGCGCTGGCATTGCTGCCGAACATGGGAATCCGGTTCACGGCCAGCACCACCGCAAAGGTGATGACCAGCATGGCAAGACCGAGCACGGAAATGGCGGCGAGATCGCCGCTTTCGTTGAGGTCGTAAATCAGGACGCTGATCACCTTGGTCTGCGAGGTGAACAGCACGATCGCCGCCGAGAGTTCGCGCATCACGCCGATAAAGATGAAGCACCATGTCGCGATCACGCCGGTGCGCAGCAGCGGCGCGGTGATCTGGCGAAGCGATTGCAGCCGGGTTGCGCCGAGGATGCGGCTTGCGTCCTCGAGTTCGGGATGCACGGTGGCGAACGCCGCCTGCAATTGCTGATAGGCCGACGGCAGGTTGATGGTCAAAAACGCGATCAGCAGAATCCAGAGCGTGCCGTAGAGCACGAAGGGCGGGCGTGTGTAGCTCAGGAACAGGCCGACGCCGAGCACGATGCCGGGGACGGCGACCGGCGCGGTGGCAAGAAAGCCGAGGATGCGATGGCCTGCGATCACCTTGCGGGTTGTGACATAGGCGATCACAAGTGCGAGCAGGGTGCCGAGCGTGGCGGTCGTGGTGCCCAGGATCACCGTGTTCTTCAACGCCAACTGGGTCGACGACAGTTCGGTGAACACGAACACGATGTTGTGCAGCGTGAAGCTCGAAGGCGTCACCAGCGTGGTGGCGTTCGGGGAGAATGCGGCGTTAAACAACGCGAAATACGGCAGGAACACCGGATTGAGCAGCATCAAAAGGCAGAAGGCGAGCGCGGCCCAGCGCCACTTCTTCATCTCGACCCGGCGCGGCGCGCCATATTTGCCGCCAAGAACCGAATAGCCGCGCCGTCCCAGTAGGAATTTCTGCCCCTGCAGCAACAAGATCGTCAGGACCAACAGCGGCACGGCGGCGGCAGCAGCGAGTTCAAGCTTGGGCGGATACTGGAACAGGCTCCAGATCTTCGTCGTCATGGTGTGGAAGCCGGCCGGCAGCGCCAGGATGGCGGGCGATCCGAACAGCGTCATGGCTTGCAGGAATGCGATCAGGGCGCCGGCGACCAGCGCCGGAAGCGCCAGCGGAATGGTGACGCGGCGTGCCGTGGTCCAGGCCCTGCCGCCGAGAATGGCGGAGGCGTCTTCGAGTTCGCCGGGCATGTTGTCGAGCGCATTCGCGACCAGCACGAACACAAAGGGAAACGTGTAGCAGGAAATGACGAAGATGACGCCACCCAGCGAATAGATGTTGAACAGGTGATCGTCGGCCTCGGCGCCGGTCAGCGTGCGATAGAGCTGATTGAGCAAGCCGCTGTTGGGCGCGGCCAACAGCTCCCAGGCCACCGCGCCGAGAAACGGCGGCGTGACAAAGGAGGCGGTGACGAGCGCGCGGATGAATTGCCGCCCCGGCATGTCGGTGCGCGACACCAGCCATCCCATGGGTGCGGCGATCAGGCAGCAGATGATGGCCGAGCTGGTGGCGATGATCGCGGTCGTCAACAACGGATCGAGGAAATCGGGGTCGGTGAACAGGGTGACGAAATTCTGCAGCGTCAGATGATTGGCCTTGTCGGTGACGCTGTAGACCGCAAGCCACGACATCGGCAGCACGATCAGCACGATCATGACCGCCGCGAACAGCCACAGGACCGGTTTGGTCCAGTCGATCCTGGCTCTGGGAGTATCGATGCTTTGCTGAAAAACAGTCACTGGCCTACCGATCCCGTTCTTTGAAAACCGTCATTCCGGGGCGCGAGTGAAACGAGCGAACTACGATGTGCAATTGCACATCGGAGAATCTCTAGATTCCGGGTCTGGTCCTTCGGACCATCCCGGAATGACGGCAAAATTAATTGAGCTTGCAGCATCTCTTAAACCCGAAACAGTCGCGCATAACGTGTCTTGATCTCGTCAGCTGCCTTTTCGACCCCGGCCGCGTCTTCCTTCATCAGCCTGATGTCGGCGAGCTTGCGGCGGCCCGGCTTCGGCACCACCTGCGGATGCGCCGAATACTGCGCGGTGAAGTCGGTGAAGAATTGCTGGGTCTGCCGCGTGTGCAGCCAGGCCTGAAACAGCCGCGCGGCATTGGGATGCGGGGCGGCCGCAAAAATGCCTGACGGTCCCGAGATGGTCGGCGTGCCCTCGGCCGGATAAAGCGGCTCGACCGGCTGACCGGCCTCCTTCAGCAGCACGACGTTGTAATCGTTGCCGTCGGCCATGACGGCACGCTCGCCGAGCGCAAGTTTTTTCGGTGGGTCGGTCGACGACTGGACCTGCATGACGCGCTGCTTCGACAGCCTCTCCAGGTAATCCCAGCCAAGTTCGCGAACGAGCTGAAACGTCGCCGTCATGATGGTGCCGCTATAGGCCGGATGGCCCTTGACCATCTTGCCGGCCCATTTCGGATCCAGCAGATCGGCGAAGCTTGACGGCGCATCGGTGGATTTGACGAGGTTAGTGTTGTAGGCGATCGACGAGAGCCAAACTCTTGAGATCGCAAACCGGCCGTCGGGATCGCGGTACCGGTCGGGGAAATATTTCGCGATGTCTTCCGAGACGAACGGCGCCAGCCAGCCGTTGCGCTTCCAGACGATGAAATGCGAGGCGTCGGCCGTGCTGATCACGTCGGCGGCGCGGATGTTCGATGCGAATTCCTGCTCGATGCGCTGAAACAGCCGTTCTGAACCGGAGCGCTCGATCTGCACCTCGACGCCGGGATACTGCGCCTCGAAGGCCTTGCCGAGCTTTTCCCCCACCGGCAGGTCCATGGCGGAATAGAGCACGACCTTGCCTTCCTGCTTCGCCGCTTCGATCAGCTGTGGTGTGATCGCGACCGGCTCGGGCGCGGCGGCCTTGATCGGCGCGGCGAAGATCGTCAGCCCGAGCGCGGCCGAGCCCTTGATCATCACGCGCCGGGAAAGCTTTTGCCGCATCGCCAACGCCCTCGATTATCGGCTCAAGGCCCGGCAGCGCTCGGGCGGCAGCGTGAGCCACACTTCCGTGCCGGCGGCAATGGCGGTTTGCGGCGAGGCGACGGCGCGCAGTGTCGTGCCGTCGGCAGTCTCCAGCATGTAATCGCGGTTGGCGCCGAGAAATACCTGCCGCGTCACTTTGGCCTTGACGGTGTTGTAGGAGGTGGCTGGCGCGCTGGTCGAAAGCTGGATGTCGTGCTGGCGGATCGCAATTGCCGCGTCCTGGCTGGCCGCGAGCTTCGCGCCGACCACGCGCAAGGTCGCGCCGCAAAAGGCGATGTGGTTGTCGTCGCGGGCCGTGCCCTTGATCACATTGCTGGAGCCGATGAAGCGCGCGACGAATTCCGATTGCGGCCGGTCGTAGATATCTTCCGGCGTGCCAAGCTGATCGATCTTGCCGCCGTTCATGACCGCGATCAGGTCGGCGGTCGTCATCGCCTCGGATTGGTCGTGGGTGACGTAAACGGTCGTATAGCGGTACTCGTCGTGCAGGCGGCGGATTTCAAAACGCATCTCCTCGCGCAGATTGGCGTCGAGGTTGGAGAGCGGCTCGTCGAGCAGCAGCGTTTCCGGCTCCACCACCAGCGCGCGGGCGAGCGCGACGCGTTGCTGCTGGCCGCCCGACAATTCGCCGGGATAGCGTTGCGCCAGCGCCTCGAGCTTGGTGGTATCGAGGATGGCCTTGAGCTTCTTGGCGATGGTGTCGCGGCCGAGCTTTCGCAACCGCAGGCCATAGGTGATGTTCTCGGCCACCGTCATGTGCGGCCACAGCGCGTAGCTCTGGAAGATCATGGACATCTTGCGCTGCTCGGGCGGCAGCGTGCGCGCGGCCGAGGACACCAGGCGGTCGCCGACGTGGATTTCGCCCGATGTCGGCTCGAGGAACCCTGCGATCAGCCGCAGCGTCGTGGTCTTGCCGCAGCCCGAGGGACCGAGAAGGCAGATCAGTTGTCCGTGATCGATCCGCAGCGAGACGTTATCTACGACCGTCACCGCGCCGAAACGCTTGGTGAGGTCACGCAATTCAACCGACGCCAATCACTTCACTCCCTGTTTGCTCGTTCGCACATTCCGCCGCGACCAGATCTACGCCCGCAGCGGAAACCTGACTATGACAAACGGGGCCGAAATTTGCGGAAATGCGCGTGCGCCGCTTATTTATCGCCGGATCAATATAAGCACGAATGCGCCCCGGCCGGAAAGCCTTCGGGCGCCTCGATTTAGGCCGGTACGTTGCCGCCGAGATAGCCGATCGCCGCCTCGACGCCGCCTTTGCCATGGGGAATGCCGAGCGCCTGGAGCGCGACCTCGATCACGCCGAGGGTGCCGAGGATCATCGGCGCGTTGACATGGCCCATATGGGCGATCCGGAACGCCTGGCCGGTCAGTTCGCCGATCCCGACGCCCAGCACCACGCCGCATTTTTCCTTGCAATAGCGTTGCAGCGCGGTCGGGTCGTGGCTGTCGGCCATCAACACCGTGGTGACGGTATCCGCCCGCTCGCCCGGCTCGGCGATATTGAAGCCGAGCACCTGCCCCTCGGCCCAGATCGAAACAGCGGAGCGTACGGCCTCGGCGAGCAGCCGGTGGCGCAGGAAGACGTTTTCAAGGCCCTCCTCATCAATCATGTCGATCGCCTGGCGCAGCGCGAACAACAGATGGATGGGGGCCGTGCCGCCATATTTGCGATAATGCTCGGTGCCCTCGCGCTCGCTCCAGTCCCAGTAGGGCGTGCGCAGGTTGGCTTTCTTGTGGACCTCGAGGGCGCGGTCATTGGCGGCGCAAAAGCTCAAGCCCGGCGGCGTCATCAGGCCCTTCTGCGAGCCTGACATCGCGACATCGATGCCCCAGGCATCCATCTCGAACGGCATGCAGCCGAGCGAAGCCACGGCGTCCACCATAAACAGCGCGGGATGGCCGGTTGACTTGACCGCCTTGCCGATGGCTTCGATATCGTTGTAGGCGCCGGAGGCGGTATCGACCTGCACCACCAGGATGGCTTTGATCTTGTGGTCCTTGTCCTGCCGCAAACGCTGCTCGACCTCCGCCAGCCGAACGGCGCGGCGCCAGTCGCCCTTGAGCACCTCGACATCGGCGCCCATGGCGGCCGCGGCATTGCCCCAGCCGACCGCGAAGCGTCCGCTTTCCAGCACCAGCACCTTGTCGCCGCGCGACAGCACGTTGCTGAGCACGGCCTCCCAGGCGCCATGGCCGTTGGCGATATAGATGTAGGACTTGCCCTTGGTGGCGAACAGTCTTGAAAGATCGCGCAGCAGGCTGTCGGTCAGCTGCACCATCTGTTCGGAATAGATGTCCAGCGCCGGACGGTGCATCGCCCGCAACACCTCGTCGGGCATGGTGGTGGGTCCGGGGATCGCCAGGAATTCCCGGCCGGCGCGAACGGCCATTTTCGTGATTCCTCTCAAAGCGTTTGCAGGGGTAGGGATGCAGGGGAATGGCGGGAAATTCAAGCAGGGACGGGATGATATTAGAGTGAAGCTGTCATGCGCCGCGCCCGGTCAAGGTTACGGATGTGCCACTACTTTTGGGGGCGGCGGCCTCATGGTTCGAGATGCGCGGCGTCGCCGCGCTCCTCACCATGAGGGTTTAAGACCTCATCCTGAGGAGCGCGCGCACCTGAGCGAGGCCGTAGCCAATGGTGCCCAACAAAGCGCGCGTCTCGAAGGATGAGGCCACGGCCCTACCTTTTGGTCTCGCGGCAGCCCGCGGCTTCGGCCTCTTCGACCGAGCAGAACCAGCGCGTGCCCTTGCTGATCCTCATCTCGATCTTGGCGTACCAGCGGCTGGTCGGCTTGTGGTAGATGCACTCGCCGGCGCGGTTGACGTTGCCCTTGATGGTGCAATCGGGCGACGGCGCCACCGGTCCCGACGCGGACGCCAGCAGGATGGCGTTGGCGTTCTCCGGCGGCTTGGCGGCGCCGAGGATGGTGGTCTTCTTGTTGCGGACCCGCCAATCCCACGGTGCGATGAACGCGCCCTGCCACATGCCGACCTTGGCCTCGCGGGCGGCCTTCTCGTCTTCGTCATAGTCGTGCGAGAAGCGGACATAGGACAGCGCCCAGCCGCTGCGCACCAGCCATTTCTGGATGTCCTCGCCGTCGACCTCGCATCGCGCCACGAGCCGGCCGCGGCGGTCGGCGGCCTGGCCCGCATGGCAGGTCCAGGTCTTGTTGTCGGCATGCTTGATGAGCTCGTCGCGGGCCGCAACGCCGCAGGTCCAGCGCTCGCCCTGGCTGTTGAGGCAGAGCTGATCGACCGAGGGGCCGTCGATGCCGCTGAGCCTGATCCTGATCGTTCCGATCACGACCGCGTCGCCCTCGCGGACTTTCGCGGTGCCGGTGATATCGGCAGCCTGCGCCGGGGCCTGCGGCAGGGCCGGCAGCCACAGCGCCATCATCGCGAGCAGGAGTTTCAGCCGCATGCAAAACAGTCCGTTCAAAATGGAATTGCAGCACAATGGTGGCGGATTGTGGTGCCGATTTGGCCGGAGCGCCAGAGAATTCCTGAAGCGATCAACCCAAAGGTGCAGCGGGCGAATTCAGTCCGGAGTCCCGCTGCAAGGCCGCGCGCGCCAGCGACAGGCCCATCAGCACGAACGCCGATGTCGCCTCGGGACCGCCGACGAGAATGCGGGTCGGCGTCTTCATCTTGTTCCATTCATAGGCCTTGAACGGCCCGTGCCGGCCGCCCTCGCCGAAATGGCGGACGATGCAATGCAGCGGCGGCGCCAGGTGCGAGACCTCCGCGCCGAGATGTCCGAGCGCAATCAGCGCCAGCGCCGCGTCGAACGCGTTCATTTCGTGCGTGATCAGGGTGCCCTGCACATAGGCCAGCACGCGCGCGCGAATGAACTCGAACGCGCCGTCGGGGTCGATCGCCTGCCGCGCGGCCAGAGGCAGCGCCATGAACGCCGCGTAGCAGCGGCCGAAATAGGCGCAATAGAGTTCCGGCAGATAGTAGATGTGCGAGCGCGGATTGGCGAAGGCGCCGCTGGTGACGAGATTCCGCTGGAACTTGACGATGCCGCGCAGCAGTTCGAGCCGCTGCGGCGTCTCGATGATCTTCCAGCGCTTGAGGTTGCGGAAGCTGACTTCAAGCACATCGAGATTGAGCGTCGGGTCGAGGTCGTTGCCGTAGGGGCGATCGCCGTTGATGTTGTCGATCCAGGTGACGATGCCGCCGTCATAGTCGATGGTATCGTTGATCGGCACCGTGACCTTGGGCGCATTGGCGCCATCCCTGACCTGATATCCGCTGTAGAAGTCAGGCAATGGCTGATCGAGCATCGGATCGCCGGAGCCGGCCTGGGTTGCCGCGGAGAACGCGCAGGCCGTGGTGTCGCAATCCGGCACGTAGATGCCGAAGCCGAGGTTCTGCTTGATCCCGGCGAAGAACCGCGAAAAACGCGGATGCGGGTGAGGCGCGATCGCGGTGACGACATCGAAGCCGCGCCCGTCCGGTCCCGCGACCCGTTCGCGGCTCGCGCCGAGACAGAAGTCGGCCATCGCTGAAATCGCGCGCTTGGCCGCGCCGGTCTGTTCGCCCGAGGCAAGGCCGGTCTCGACAAAACTCAACAGCGACTCGATATAGAACGCATCGTAATAGGCCGAGCGGTGGCGGATCTGCATCGGCTGCCACATCGGTTCGGCGATGCCCTTCCAGGACGGGTTGATCAGTTCGCGCGCCGGCGAGCGCGCGATGAACACCCGCGCCAGGTTGAACAGCAGCGTCGAGTTCTTGTAGCCGCGGGCGTCGAGCCCGGTCAGCGCCATCGAGAATTCGCGGCCGCCGAGATCGGGATCGCCGATCAGGTTGAACGCGGCATAGGCCGGGATGAAGCCGTTTTTCCGGAACGAGCCCAACAGGTGCGCGCCACAGGTGCGGATCACGCGTTCGATTTCGGCGAGTTTCGGCGCCGCCACTTCCGGCCTCAAGACCGGTTTGGGCCGGGGATGCCGCACCTCGATGGTGCCGAGCAGTTCCGCCACCGGCTGGCCGATCGCGGCCCAGTCGGGCCGTTCGTCGTCGCGCGCCCGGATCAAGGCTTCGCGCAGAGCGCCGAGCCGCGATTCCTGCTTCAGCTCGGGGAGCCCGGTTCGGCGCAACAGCCCCCGCAAGGCAGGGTTGCCGAGCGCGGTCCGGTAGAACCTGGCGAGATGCTGGTCGCCGCCGCTGCCGTTGAGCAGCAACGGATCGCAGACGTCGTAAAGCGATGGGCCGTCCTTTTTAGCCGTCAGCGCGCGATAGGCGGCCCCCGCGACTTCATGCAACGCCATCGAACTTTCTTTCCGCGCGCCTTGAGTCCTGCGCGTTCTGTCGGCTGCCTGCGGCAAATCGCACCCCCGCGGGCCAAGCCTCTCCCCAAACCGGCAAGCCGCAGAGCCAGGCCCTGCGGCAAGCCCCCGAGCAATGGCACGAAAGGTACAGCAATTTCAAGGAAATGACGGCGGGTGAGGGGGTGCCGGGAAATCCCGCTTATGTGATGACATTATGGAATTGGCGGGGTTGTCCGGCGGCCGTTAACGGACAAATAAGGTTGCGGGCAGGTTACCGGACGGGTTAAGAGTTTGTTTGTTGCGGTGCCGCAAATTGAGCACAATTCGACGCCAAACGGCCCCATCCCAAGAAACCGAACGAGTATGTGGCGCGACCAAGACGTGCGCGCGGTGGACAGTGATTTTGCGAATGAGACCTGTGATGCAGTTGTTTGGCTTTGGCATCTCCCGGCGTTCGCTCGCCATCGCGGCGGCGCTGGTCGGCACGGTATCGCTGGCGATCGGCGCGCACGCGGCGCTGAACAAGCGGGCGCTGGATGCCGCCAAGGCGATAGCCACCGAGCAGGCCAATGGCGCCGCCGTCCGTCCGCCTCGCATCGCGCTCGTCATCGGCAACGCTCATTATCCCGACGCCAACACGCCCTTGAGCCAGCCGGTCAATGACGCCCGCGCGGTGAGCGCGGCGCTGCGCCACGAAGGTTTTGACGTCGACGTCATCGAGGACGCGACCCATGACGACATGAGCCGCGCCATCGCCCGGCTGAAATCCAAGGTCCGGGCGGACTCGGTGGTGATGCTGTTCTTCGGCGGCTACGGCATCCAGGTCGGCCGCGAGAGTTTCATGATCCCGGTCGATGCCGCGATCTGGAAAGAGGCCGACGTCCGCCGCGACGGAGTCAGCGTCGAAGCCGTGTTCGATGCGGTGAAGGATTTCGGCGCCAGCGCCAAGCTCGTGGTGCTCGACGCCTCGCGGCGCAACCCCTATGAGCGCCGCTTCCGCACCTTCTCCCATGGGCTGGCGCCGATCGGCGTGCCTGACAATGCGCTGATCCTGACCTCGGCGACGCCGGGCGCGGTGGCGGACGATTCCGAAGGGCCGCATTCGGTGCTGGTCACCGAGCTGCTCAGCCATATCAACACCAGGGCCGATGGCGCGCGGGCGGCGGAAGCGATCTTCAACCAGACCCGTGTTGCGATCTCGCGCGCCTCCGGCGGCGCCCAGGTGCCCTCGGTCTCCTCGTCGCTGCTGGAAGACGTCAGCTTCAACGCCAAAGCGAGCGGTTAACACCGAGCTGCTGGCGTTTTGCCGCCTCTGCGGCGGCCGGCTTACTTCACCTCTCCCGCTAGCGAGCGGCAACACCGCTGGCTTTGCCCGCCAACCCGCGGCTCTACTTCGGGGGAAGCTTATTTCGCCTCCGCCGCGCGCTCGGTGTCACCTCTCCCCGCTTGTGGGTCGAGAGGCCGACTCCAATCGCCATCGCAAGATGCGATTCGGGGTGAGGGGTTACGCTCTACGGTAGACCTAACCCCCACCCCCACCCCCGACCCCTCCCCGCCAAGGGGGAGGGGAGAAGTAAGGCAGCACGTCGGCTCTAGAATCGCACCCCTCCACCACGTCGCGCACTATCGGCTCCCCTCCCCCTTGCGAGCGGGGCCATCGCCGTGGCTGCAACTGATACTCTGCAGCGAGCAAGCTCGCTCTCGAGGGTCGGGGGTGGGGGTCCCTACTTCGCAGGGACGACTCGCTCACGGCCAGCCCCTACCGCGCCTCCGCGCTGGCGGTGACCGGCCGCACCGGATCGCCCTCGCGCAGCAACGCGCCGGCGCGCGCCACCACGATGTCGCCCTCGGCCAACCCCTCGCGGATTTCGATCTGGCCGCCCGCCATCAGCCCGACCTCCACCCGCTTGGTCTCGATCCGCGCCCGCCGCACCACCTGCACCACCGTGCCGGCCGAGCCATAGAGCACGGCGGTGAGCGGCACCGAGACGCCGCAGCTCTGGCCGGTCTTGATGATCGCGCGGCCGGATGAATTGACGAACAGCTTGCGGTTGGTGGTGATGCTGACGAACACTTGGCCGAGCTGGCTGTTGGGCTCGACGGTGGTGGAGACGCGGCGGACCCTGCCGTCGACCTCGCCCGCGCCGACGATCCGGATGCGCGCCGTCTGATTGACCGCGAGCTTCGGCAGGTCCTGCGTCGGCACCATCCCGACCAGGTCGAATTCGCTGCGCGCGATGATCGAAAACAGCGCTTCGCCGCGCGGCGAGGCCACCGCGCCGATCACGGCGGTCGAGCTCAGCACCAGCCCCGCGACCGGGGCCTGCACCAAGACAGTGCCGCCTTCGGGTAGCGAAAGCCGGGCGAGATTTTGCCCTGATGTGACGGTGTCGCCTGCCTCGGCCAGGATCTCGGCGACCTTCAGCCCCGGCCGATCCGGGCGCACAAACGTCTCCTCGCGCGGGATCAGCGTCCCGAACGCCTCGACCAGATTGGGGAAGCAGAATTTCGAAGCCGTCAGCACCGTGACCGCCGCGCCCTGCGGGCCATCCTTCGGCGCGGGATCGTCGGCGGCGAGGGAAGGGGAGGCGAGCGCGAGCAGGACTGCCGCGAGCGGGTGAGGCAGGGTTCGGGAGGAGGCGTTATGCATCGGCAGTCCCGTGGGTTGTCGGGATCATCGGATAGCAGAAGCGCGAGGGACGAGCCAAGCGTAATCCTACAGCCATGGGATTGCGTCCGAGGTCCCCTGTGCGCCGGCCACCTCTTTGGGTCGTGAAGAACGCCTCTAGCAACCGGACCTGCGAACGGCTTACTCTATAACTCGAGCCTTTCGTTTCGCGAAGGCCTAACCTACCGAACGGGGGATTTGGTGCATCAAAAGGTACCGCTGGACGATGGAGCAGGGGCCGAGCGATTGCCTGGCCTACTCGACTACGTCGATGCTCCGATTAAATTAGACGAACGCGTGCCTATGCGTTGAGCCAACACAAGCTCCAGGACGGGTCGCAGTTCGTCTTACACGAACACGAGTTAACCAAACTGCCTGGCATTACGCTGAACAAGGGCGACGAAGAAGGACCTGTCTGGCTGCGCGTCCAACGGTTACAACGAACAGCGCCACCTGTTCCGGACGAGAAAATTGCGGAGTGGATCGAGGTTTCGCAAAATCCAGATCTTGCCTCCTCCGTTCAGTCGGAACTTCGCGAGCGAATCCCGCGCGAAGAAACCGAAGCGCTAATCGAGCAAGGCAAGCTTCGCCGAGAAGATTGCTTGCCATCTTTGAAGACAGAAAAGTCGAGCGACGAGCAGCGTTTTTCGATGTCTTCTTTCGTCTAGAAGACCAACCGGGGATACAACGAGAATGCCGCGAGTATATTTCAAACGTATGGGCTAGTTGGGCAGAGCGGGAAGCCTGGTTGCCTTCGGTTAGGCGATGAAAGTCTTCGGAAACCAGATTGCGAGCCTGCGCCATCGTTGATAACGCTGTGCCCGCAGAAGCCACATTATCCCTTGCTAATTGGTAACATATATAGGACCTGAATGACAGGTTGAGGAATTCGTCACCGATGAGGATGTGAGTCCCTTCAGGCGGTGGTTTGATGCGCTCGACGATCAGGCCGACGCTCGGGTCACGATTTCAATCGACAGGCTTGGCGAAGGCAACATTTTCAAGTGCGAAGGCGCTTGGCGAGGGCGTCTCGGAACTGCGGATCAATCGCGGTCCCGGCTATCGAATTCTACTTAGGCTGGGATGGCAAGCTGCTTGTCATCCTGCTCGGCGGCGGCACCAAGCGGCGTCAGCAGAGCGATATACAGACGGCGCTACGCCACTGGCGCAGTTACAAGGCGCGCAAGGCGGCGCGAGGGACAAAGAGGAAGTGACCTGCCCCTGACGAGAAGCTTTCGCGAGACGGTGCAGGCGCGGGCTCAACGGGACATCAAATTCCGCCAGGCATTGCTCGGCGAGGCGATGCAGGCGCTGCTCGATGGTGATCTGGAGGAGGGCCGCGCCGCCTTGCGCTCGTGCATCAACGCCACGATCGGTTTTGAAAAACTCGGCACAGCACTCGGCCGATCACCCAAGAGCCTGATGCGCATGTTCGGGCCATCTGGCAATCCCACCGCGGAAAATCTCCTGGCCGTCATCGGCGTATTGCAGGCGAAGACCGGCGTTCGTTTGCAAGTGCGCGCGGTGGCCGACGCGGCTTGACGGGGAAAACGCGACACGGTTGTTCACGAAACTTCAGGCTATCAACGACAGCGCCGTGGTTAACGCTGGAACGGCCTGCGCCAAGCGATCATCTGATTTGCCTTGCTGTCCAGTCCCCTTCGAAAAATATTTCGCTTTCGTTGTCGGGCAAATCATCTCTACAAGCTCGCCCCGTCCCACCTCGATCATGAGGGGCGTTTCGCGATCGTCACGGACGTTGGGCGCGGGATGCGGTGGACGCTTTGGCGGCGCAAGACGGGCGCAGCTTTAAGCGGACGGCGAAGTCGTGTGGTCCTGACGCCCCGACGCTGGCGTCAAGTCGGCGACGATTGCTTCGGCAATCGCGCTGGTGATGGTGACAACAAGCCCGGTTCACCAGGGAGATCACGAAGGAAACCGTTAAAACCATTCGCGTGCGGGAATGCCGGGTGAATCCGGCGCGACCGTGGTGACTAACTCGTGTGGTTTTTATTTTTCCCATGCGAGGCTGCGGGTGCGCTTGCCGCCCGGCATTCCCCACGCCCTCTGTGATTGGAGGGTTGAGGTGTTTGGCACAGTCCGGGCGTGGTTTGCGTCGCGGAATGCGCGGGCGTGTGTCTCATGGCTGTCTGAAAATTTGCATCGGGTGAGACTTTCATCGGTCCACACCGGCGGTGAGCTCCCTCTCCCCTTGCGGGAGAGGGTTGGGGTGAGCGACTATCTGAAGAGTCAAGTTGCATTGGCGTATTGGGCACGCGCATCGCGTGCTTTTGCGTTGAGGCGGACGAGCAGTTTGTGGGCCAGGGCGATCCGGACGACCATTTTGGGTTTTCCTGCGGCGAGCAATCTGTCGCGGAAGGCGGCAAGGGTCTTGTCGTATTTAGCGGCGATAGCGGCGACCAGGAAGAGGATCGAACGGACGGCGGCGCGGCCGCCGCGGACCGATCGCTTGCCCTGCCGCTTACCGCTGTCATCGGCGAGCGGGGCGAGACCGGCGAGCTTGGCAATGGCCTTGTTGGAGTAGGTGCCGATCTCCGGCACGTCTGCCATCAGGCGAGCGACGGTACGGCCGGCCACGCCCTTCACCGAACGCCAGGCTTGAGCCAGCTGCGCCCACAGGGGGTCGTCGTCGATCATCGAGGCGATCTCGCCCTCGAGGGTGCGGGATTGCCGCTTGAGCAGGGTGATCACCTCGCCGATGCTGGCCAGCATCTCGGCATTGTCGGCGAGGCTGGCGCGGCGCTGCTTCTGCACGGTGAGATCGTCGGTAACTTGCCTGAGCCTTGCAACAAGGGCCTTCAGCCGCTGCTGGGCCGGGGTTGGCGCCGGCGTCGGCTGCAGATTCTTGGCATGGGCGAAGCGGGCGATGACGCCGGCGTCGAGCCGGTCGGTCTTCTCCAGAATACCCATCGCCTCAGCGTAGCGGCGGACGCTGCGTGGATTGGTCAGCGCGCAGGGCATACCTGCCCCCCACAACAACAAGAACGCCCGGCGTTCATAGCCCCCGGTCGCCTCCATCACCGCCAGTCCCACCTGATGTTGACGGCAGAACGCCGCGAGTTCGGCGATCCCGGCCGCATCATTGTCGAAACTCGCGAAGATGGCTCCGGGCTCAATGCACGCATCGAGCCTGGCCTTCGAAACATCTACTCCACAAATGATCTTCATCACGGTAACCTGCCTTGTTCGTGCGATCGTGATCCAGCGACTGTTCGGTCGTGCGTGACAACGGCGAAGATCCCAGGCTCACCCACGGTTGTTGCCGGAGGGGTATCGGGCGACATCGCCGCGCGCTTTGGCCGGTGGCCACCGGCCAAAGCGCTCAGTCGCTTCCATCGCACATTTTGTTCAATGGGCAGATACAAGGGGCATGTCCAATTGATGGGTTAGAACCCCTCACCCGGATCGCATCTGACGATGCGATCCGACCTCTCCCACAAGGGGAGAGGTGACTCCCTACGCGCTACGCGCGCGGGGGAGGGGAGAGGTTAGCCCCGCGAGGGGCAGCTATTTGGGGGCCGTTAGTGGACCGTTTACCGGCCGAAAAATTGCTTCAGCAGGTCGTTCGCCGGCCGGCCATTTTGCCCCGGTTGGGCGGGGTCCTTCTGCCCCGGCGCGGAGGGATTGTTCGGCGAGGACGGCGGCGGTGGTTTGCGGCCGGCATTCAGGCCCTGCTGGATCAGGTTGCCCAGGGTCTCGCCGAGCTGGCTGCCGAGCGTGTCGGATTGGCCGCCGCCTGAAGGGTTGCCGCCGGGGGTGCCACCGGCTCCACCGGGTGCGAACAGGCCGTTGCCCAGCTCCTTGAGCTTCGCATAGGCCGCGTCCGGATTGTCGAGAATGCCGGCCACATCGGGATAGATGCGCGGCGCGGTCCACTGCCCATCGATCGCGACGGGAATGCCGAAGCCGACAGGATCCGTGGTGCGTCCCTGGCCTTCGGTGGTCATCACCAGTTTCGGCTCGACCCGCAACGCCAGCATTTGCGCGCCGAGGTCGATCGTGCCGGCGCCGGTCATCTTGACCAGCGGCCCGACCAGGTTGAGATCGGACGTCGTCGCCTGACCTTTGTCGATGCGGAACGAAGCCGACAGCTGGCTCAAATCGGTGGTCTGCTCGCGGTTTTCCTGCCAGCCGGTCAATGTGCCCGAGGTCAGCGAGCGGATCATCTGCGCCACATTGAGCCCGCGGATGGCGCCGTCCTGGAAGTTGGCAACCACGGTGCCGGCCAGGTTCGACATGATCGCGCGCTGGCTTTGGCCGGTAGAGCGGACGTCGATTTTGGCTTGCAGTTTGCCGTCGAGGCTGTCGAAGGAGGCCACGCTGCGCAGCAACGGCAGCGCGCGTACGCCGGTGAGGTCGCTGCGGAAGGCGTAGGCCGGGGTGTCGCGCGAAACGTCGATATCGATGGCGCCGTTGGCCTGACCGCCATAGGCCCTCAGATTCGATATGACGCCCTTGAGAACGCCGCTTGCGAGCGAGGCTTCGAGCGCGACCGGCGCAAAATGCGCACTGCCGATGTTGAGTTCGGCGGCCGAGAGGCGGAGCTGCGCATCGACATAGTTGAGGCCGACAAGAGAAATCGGATCGTTGCTCCAGGTTTGCGCGGCGGCCTGCGGCGCTGCTTGCGCGGTATTGGTGGCGACGTCGAGCCGCCGGAAGTCGAGGTCGAGTTTCACCAGCGGCTTGCTGGCGAAATCGACCGAGGCCCAGCCATCGAACCCGCCATCGCCGACCGCGCCGGAAAGGCCGTTGATCATCACCACCGTGCCGTTGAGCCTGACCTCGGCCCGGCTCGTCAGGGTGGTTCGCAACAGGCCGGGCGCTTCGAGCGTGAGTTCGAGCGGAATGTTCTGCCGCCCCAATGGCGGCGCGGGCACCGACGCCTTGACGTCGAAGGTGAGCGGATGGCCGCCGGCGCGTGCGTTGCCGTTGACGCTGAGACGGCGATCGGGATTGAGGGCCGCACGGGCGTTGATGCCCTCGATATGGGTTTCGACCCGGTCGCGTGCGTTGAAAAACGTCACCGTGCCGTCGGCGATGGTGACGCGCCCGATGGTCGGAGCGGTCGAATTGGCGGTGTCCGACGATGCATCTCGCCGGGACGGAATGGCCTTGGCGGCCCGCCGTTCGCGGCGCAATGGAACGCGGATGGCCGGGCGGCTGATCACGAGCTCGGTGATTTCGGGATGATCCGACCACAGGCTGCTCAGCGTGATGTCGGCCACGATCCGGCCCGCGGTCACGCGGCTGGCGTCGTCATTGTCCTTCGGCGGCTCCAGGGTCACGTCGTTCATCGTGACGTTGAGCGCCGGCCAAATTCCGATTTTGGTCGAACCCGCTATCGTCAGGTGATAGCCGGTCTCGCGTTCGACCCGGTCCTGGATCGTCGCCGTCAGGAAGCCCGAGGGCACTCCGACGATCAGGAGCAATGCCGCGATAACGACGATGGCTGCGATAACCGCGCCTGCGATTTTCAAGACTTTCATGTCGATCTTCCAGATCGGGTCGATACCTGCACCCCGGCTTGGTCCGGCGGGGCTACTCCGCCGCCGGCGAACGGACGATGCTCGCGGGCGGTTTGTGGTCGCCGGCGTGATCCGTCTCACCGCTGTTGTGACCCGAGGTGATGAGCTTGCTCGCGAAGCGCCAGATCAGCACGCCGATATCGTCCATCATCATGAACATCGCCGGGACAAACACCAGCGACAGGACGGTGGAAAATATCAGGCCGCCAATCACGGCAAGCGCCATCGGCGAGCGGAATTCGCCGCCGGCGCCGAACGCCAGCGCCGAGGGCATCATGCCGGCGGCCATGGCGATGGTGGTCATGACGATGGGACGGGCGCGTTTCATGCCGGCATCGATGATCGCGTCTTCGCGTGCCTTGCCCGCGCGCATGGATTCCACCGCGAATTCAACCAGCATGATGGCGTTCTTGGTCACGATGCCCATCAGCATCAGGATGCCGATCCATACCGGCGTGGTGAGCTGCTTGCCGGTCAGGAGCAAGGCCACGATCGCGCCGCCGATCGATAGCGGCAGCGAGAACAGGATGGTGATGGGCTGCAGGAACGTGCCGAACAACAGCACCAGCACCGCATAGACCATCATCAGCCCCGCGGTGATGGCGGTGGCAAATCCTGCGGATAGTTCGTTGAGGCTTTCGGCATCGCCGGAGGGATTGACCGATACCCCCTTGGGCAGGCTCTTCATGACCGGGAGCTCGTTGATTTTCCTGGTCGCATCGCCGAGCGCGGCCGTGCCGACCAGATCGGCGGCCACGGTCGCCTGCCGTTCGCGATCGTAACGGTTGATGCTGGTCGGGCCCTGGTCGAGCTTGATGTCGGCGACGACGGATAGCGGCACGCCGCCACGTCCGCCGCCGAGCGGCACTCGCAACTGCTCGAGAATTTGCAGGTCGCCCCGCGCATTGTCCTCGAGTTGAACCCGGATCGGCACCTGCCGGTCGCCGGCATCGAATTTGGCCAGCGCCGGGCCGACGTCGCCGATCGTGGCGACGCGAATGGTTTCCGAAAGGCTGTCGGTGGAGACGCCGAGCCGCGCGGCGAGATCGGCGCGCGGCTGGATGCGAAGCTCCGGCCGGTCGAGCGAAATTTCGGAGATTACGTTGGCGATCAGCGGAATCCGCTTCATCTGGTTGGCGAGTTCGCTGGCGACGTTGTTGACGATATTGCTGTCGGCGCCGGTGACCACGAGCGAGATCGCGCGCAATCCGTTTTCATCGAGGAACCAGAATCGGATATCGGGAACGTTTTGGAGCTCGCGGCCAATCGCGAGTTCGAGTTCGCGCTGGGTAATCCTGCGTTCGGTCTTCGGCGTATAGTTGATGATCAGCGCTGCGCGCCGCACTTCGAAGGTGCCCGGCGGCACCCGCCCGCCATCGACGAACACGCTCCTCACCTCGGGCCGTTTGCGCAGCAGTGCGACGATTTGCTCGGTGACCTTCTCGGTATAGGCGAGCTGCGAGCCGGGCGGCAGCTCCATGGCGAGAAGCGAGCGCGCGGTGTCCTGCGCCGGCAGGAAGCCTTGCGGCAGCAGCGTGATGCTCCAGATCGAGGCGGCGAAGATGCCAAATCCGATCATCACCGTGAGCAGGTGATGCTTGACCGACCAGGTCACGAGCTTCCTGTAGCTTTGCAGGATACGGCCGGGCGGCGGATCGTCGTGCGGATAATCCTTGAGGAAGTAGGCGGCCAGCACCGGGGTTACGAAGCGCGCGGCGAGCAGCGAGAAGAACACCTGTACCGAAACCGTGATGCCGAATTGCTTGAAAAACTGGCCTGCGATTCCCGACATGAAACTGGCCGGCGCGAAGATCGCGATGATCGTCAGCGAGATTGCGATGACGGCAAGGCCGATCTCGTCGGCGGCTTCAAGCGCAGCGCGGTAGGGCGATTTTCCCATCCGCATATGGCGCACGATGTTCTCGATCTCGACGATGGCGTCGTCGACGAGAATGCCGGTCGAAAGCGTAATGGCGAGGAAGCTGACGAGGTTGAGCGAAAACCCGAGAATGTCCATCGCCCAAAACGCCGGGAAGATCGACAGCGGCAGCGAGATCGCGGCGATGATGGTGGCCCTGATGTCACGCAGGAACAGCAGCACGATCACGACCGCCAGTATGGCGCCTTCGAACAGCGTCGAGATCGCCGCTTCGTAGTTGCCCTTGGTGAATTCGACCGAGGTGTCGATCAGCTTGAGGTCGACCTCCGGATGGGCGATTTTCAGCGCATCAATGCGCTTCTGCACGGCGGCGGCCACCACCACGTCGCTCGCGCCCTTCGAACGCTTGATGCCGAGCGCCACGACGGGCTCGCCGTTGAAGCGCGCGAACGTCCGGCGGTCGGCGATCGTGTCGGTGACGGTGCCGAGATCGTCGAGGCGGACTTCGCCGCCAGTCGGCAGGCTGATCATGGTTCCGGCGAGCTCGTTGAGGGTCTTGGCGCCGGCGAGCGTGCGAATGGCCTGGTCGTTCTTGCCGATTTCGGCCCGTCCTCCGGCAAGATCGACATTGGTGCCGCGCAAGCGGTGGCTGACATCGACAGCCGTCAGCCCGACGGCCTGGAGGCGGTCGGGATCGAGCGAGACGAGAATTTCGCGTTCGACACCGCCGATGCGCTCGACCTGGGCGACGTTGCGCACGCCCTGCAGCGCGCGCTTGACGACGTCGTCGACGAAATAGGACAGCTGCTCGGGCGTCTTGCCGGGTGAAATCGCCGCATAGGTGACGATCGGCAAGCCGATGACGTCGACGCGCTGGATCAGCGGCTCGTTGACGTTCTGCGGAAGGTTCGCGCGCACCCGCGTGACGGCGTCCTTGACGTCGTTCAGCGCGCGGTCGGTGTTGGTTTCCAGCACGAACTGGATCGTCGTCACCGATAGTCCGTCGGTGATCGAAGATGAAATGTGCCGCACGCCCTCGACGCCCGACACGCCGTCTTCGATGGTCTTGGTGACCTGCGATTCAAGTTCGGCGGGCGCGGCGCCGAACTGCGAGACCGCCACCGAGATCACCGGGATGTCGGCGTTCGGCAGCCGCGTCACCGCAAGCCTGGTAAAGCTGACCCAGCCCAGCACCAAAAGGACGATCGAAAAGACGACTGACGGCAGCGGGTTGCGGATCGACCATGCCGAAATATTCATCGCCATCAGCGTACCTGCGTCCGATCGAGTTCCTCGGCGAACGTCGTCTTGATGCGGTCGCCGTCGTGCAGCGAAGAGCCGGCATCGGCCACGACGATTTCGCCGACGTCGAGGCCTTCCAGGATTTCCGTCGATGTATCGGACACGAGCCCGACCTTGACCTTCCGCGTCTCGACGATATTGCCTTTGACCACCTGAACGGTGAGGTGGTCAATGGCGGTACGCGGTATCGCGACCCCGCAACTGCGCTTGGCGTCGATGCTGGCCTGCGCGAACATGCCGATCTTGATCGAGGGGTTGCCGGTCAAGGTAATCCGGACATGGCCGAGCTGGGTATTGCGATCGATCTGCGGCAACACCTGCCTTACCCGTCCGACGAGATCGGGGCCGTTATCGCGGCTGATCCGCACCGTCGCGCCCGGACTGAGCTTTATCATGTGGACCGCGGGCACTTCGGCGTCGAGATCAACCTCGTTGTTGACGGCAATCCGGAATATCGGTCCAGCCTGGGGCGAGGCGGGGGCGCCGACAATGGTGTTGACCTGCGTGACGAGCCCGGCGGCCGGGGCGCGTAGCGAGATCGAGGCGCGGCTGTTTGCGGCAGGTTGGGCCAGTGGCGGGCTGAGCCGCGCCAACTCCTGATTTTCGGTGACCATCTCGCCTTCGCGGACCATCACATCGGTGACCTTCGAACCCTCCTGGTCGGCGCCGACCACCGCCTCGCGGCGCGGCACCACGAATCCGGTCACCCGCACCAGATCCGAGAAGCACGCATTGGTCGATTTCGTGACGACGACAAGCGCGTTGGCCGCCGTGTCCTTCTCTTCGGGACGGGAGCGGTGCTCGAACCAGTACCAGCCGATCCCAAGGACCACCAGGAACGCGGCCGCGAGCGCGGGCTTGAGGTAGTCGGAAAGGCTCATTGCCGGATTCAATCCAGGTCAGGGTGAAAGGCGATCGGGCGGCTCAGCCGCCAACCTGCTTCGAGGCGGTGGCCTTGTTTTCCGTGTTGACGACCTGCACGCGGCGATTCACCTCCGCCATCGGATTGGCCGGGTCTTTCAGGTTGGTCTTGCCGACGGTGAAGAGCGAAAGGGTTGCGATAAAAATGCTCCTTGCCGAAATCCTTGACACCGAAATCCCTGACATTGCCAATCCTCCCTGCGGACGCCTTCGCGCTGCTTAAATCCGGATGCTCCGTTGCCGCAGCCTTCGGCGGTACCGGCGGATCAGTTATTTTCAGCGCACCCCGTAGCCGGCAAATTCCTTTACAATATTCGGATCCATCGCCTTTGCGTTGTTGATGTCCACTTCGCCTTCCGAAATGGCGCCGCTGCGCTGTCTCGCCAGACCGCGTCCGTACAGCGACGAGGTCAAACGCGGATTGATCTTCAGCGCGGCATCAAAATCGGCGATGGCGTTCTTGGTCGATCCGCTCTTGAGGTTGACAAGCCCTCGGCTGTCGAGGGCGTCAACGAAGTTCGGGCGCAACCGAAGCGCTTCGTTGCAGTCCCTGAGCGCCGATTGCAAGTCGCCGATCACGGTGCGGGTCCAGCATCGGTTGTTATAGGCTTCGACGTCCCTCGGGTTCAGCCGGATCGTGTCGTCGAAATCCTTGATCGCAAGATCGTAGGCGCCTTTGCTCGCATAGACCTGTCCGCGCCGGTACAGGGCGCCTGCGTCATCGGGATTGTCCGCGATCTTGGCGCTCAGGCTCTTGATGGTCGGATCATCGATCAGCGAAGGCTGAGCCGGCGGAAGCGGAGGGTCATCATTGGGAACGCTGGCATTGGGAAGGTTGGCCACCGGCTTCTCGGGCGGAGCCGGCGTCTCGGCCTTTGGCGGCGTCACAGGATCGACGCGTGGCGCGGGCTGCGGAGGCGGGCTCTCCGGAAGCGGTTGTTGCGGAAGTGAGGCCATCGGCCGCGCCCCCGGAATGAACGAGAAGTCTTCCGCCAGCGAGGAGGAAATCCAGGGCACCTGCTCGCTGCGCGAGGCGCGGGTGACGCCGACGCGGGTGCGGTTGAGCGTCTCCTCGGCCATCAGGTCGGGAACATGGATTTCCTTGAGCAATTCCTGAACGAACAGACTGTGGTCGCCGCCATTGTCCGAAATCACCGAGCTCAGCGCCGCCGAATACATCACCAGCGTGCCGTTCGGCGCAATCACCGGCGCAAGGCCCGCAGAGAAGCTGCGGAAGCGCCGCTCGAACGGATTGCGCCGGGAAGCGTCGATGAGCGCGATCTTGACGCCGGCGCCACGGTTGTTGATTTCGCCCAGCACCGTCTCAAGGCTGATGCCGTCGCGCCGGACATCTGCCTCGGTCCAGATCTGCGCGTCGACGGGCATCATGTAGCTTTGGCGGTTGGATTGAACGCCGTACCCGCTGAAGAAGATCAGCGCCACGCTGCCCGGCTTGACGTGGCCGTACAGCCGCTCGAACGCCTTGCGCATTTGGTCGCCAGTCAGATTGTCACCGACCTCGATCGTGAAACCATCGCGCTTGAGTTCGTCGGCGATGGCGTGTGCGTCGTTGATCGCCTCCTTCAAGGGCGCGTCCGCGTCTGGATATTTCGCGTTGCCGATGACAAGCGCAAAACGGTCCGCGGCAGTCGCAGCCGAGGGGAAAATCGGCGCGAGCAAAAGCATCAAAAGAGCCAGCAGTGAAAGGCGGATACTCATTTTGCGTCAGTCCAGGCAATTTTCTTCGTTAATTCAGTCGGTAAGCGCCGGTCCCAAGGCTCGTGCCAAGCCGACCTTAGCCCACGAAAATCGCATTATCAAACCGTGCCCTCAAGCGGAACCAACCGTCCGGGGCCTCGGCAAATAGGCGCGCACCCGCGTCCGTTTGACCGGTGCCGCTGCTGACGATTGCGCTCGGCGGTTCAACCTGCCGCAACGGCGCGAAAAAAGATCGTCGATGTCACCGCCGCGGCACATGGCGGAGCCCGGCGTTCTCATGAAGAGGGGTTTGACCTTTTGACGCGGCGGTGGCTTGCTGCGGTCAGTCAAAACGAAGAAGAAACCCACCGATGGAAACGACCTACGAAATCTATGCGCTCCGTTACGCGACGATGTCGCCGCGCACCCCCCGCATGAATTACATCTCGCCCGACCCGCACGAGACCGCGGCGTCCGACCTAGATTACTTTGTGTGGCTGATCCGGGGTGGTGGCCGCCATATTCTGGTCGACACCGGTTTCAACGCGGAGGAGGCGGGTTTGCGAAGCCGCAAGCTCACGCTCAATCCGGTGGAAGCGTTGGCGCGATTCGGGGTTCGCGCCGAGGACATCAAGGACGTCATCGTGACCCACATGCATTACGATCACGCCGGCAATCTCGACCTGTTTCCGAGCGCCCGATTTCACGTGCAGGACCGCGAGATGAGCTACGCCACCGGGCGCTGCATGTGCTTTGGCACGCTGCGCCATCCATTTTCGGTCGAGCATGTGACGCTGATGGTGCGCCACATCTATGGTGAACGCGTCACCTTCCACGCCGGCGAGGGCGAAATTGCTCCCGGCGTCACCGTGCATCACGTCGGCGGCCATTCCGACGGATTGCAGGTGGTGCGGGTCGAGACGGCGCGCGGGCTGGTCGTGCTGGCATCGGACGCCGCGCACCTCTACGGCAATCTGCATCGGCGTAGCCCGTTTCCGATCGTCTACAATCTCGGCGACATGTGCGCCGGCTGGCAAACCGTCGAGCGGCTTGCCGGTCATCCCGACCGTGTTATCCCCGGGCACGACCCGCTGGTCGCCGAACTCTATCCGCGCGCCAGCGACAAGGTCGATGCTTTCGCGCTGCATAAAACGCCGTTACGTTCGTTCGCGAAATAAATAGCGAGTGCGACCGCCCGGCATATCGATGGAGGGAGGACTTCCGATGATCGACCGCTTTCCGGGCCTTGCGCCCACCCGCAGCCGCGCCGTCGTTTACGACGACCTCGTGCTCACGGTGGCGGTCGCGCCCGATCCGGTGACGCCCTCGATGTACGAGCAGAGTGCAAAGGCGCTGGCCCGTATCGACGAGAGCCTTGCCATGTGCGGCACCGACAAGAGCAAGATCCTCTCGGCCATCGTCTATATCACCGACATGGCGCGGAAGAGCGAGATGAACCGCGCCTGGGACGAATGGGTCGACCGGGCCAATCCTCCGATGCGGGCCTGTATCGGCGTCGAGCTCGAGCCGCCGCATATCGTGGAGATCGTCGTCACGGCGGCAAAGTAGCGCGGCTTTAAAGTCTAATAGCGTAATGAGATTAGGTTCGGTTGGAGCGGCGATGAAGGTATGCTCCCTCTCCCCCGCAACCGGGGTTTACCCCGGTTGCGCATTGTGAAATCTGCGCAAGTCGGGCAAGCCCGACTTGCGGCGGGAGAGGGTTGGGGGTGAGCGACTATCTGAAGAGTCAAGTTGCATTGGCGTATTGGGCACGCGCATCGCGTGCTTTTGCGTTGAGGCGGACGAGCAGTTTGTGGGCCAGGACGATCCGGACGACCATTTTGGGTTTTCCTGCGGCGAGCAATCTGTCGCGGAAGGCGGCAAGGGTCTTGTCGTATTTAGCGGCGATAGCGGCGACCAGGAAGAGGATCGAACGGACGGCGGCGCGGCCGCCGCGGACCGATCGCTTGCCCTGCCGCTTACCGCTGTCATCGGCGAGCGGGGCGAGACCGGCGAGCTTGGCAATGGCCTTGTTGGAGTAGGTGCCGATCTCCGGCACGTCTGCCATCAGGCGAGCGACGGTACGGCCGGCCACGCCCTTCACCGAACGCCAGGCTTGAGCCAGCTGCGCCCACAGGGGGTCGTCGTCGATCATCGAGGCGATCTCGCCCTCGAGGGTGCGGGATTGCCGCTTGAGCAGGGTGATCACCTCGCCGATGCTGGCCAGCATCTCGGCATTGTCGGCGAGGCTGGCGCGGCGCTGCTTCTGCACGGTGAGATCGTCGGTAACTTGCCTGAGCCTTGCAACAAGGGCCTTCAGCCGCTGCTGGGCCGGGGTTGGCGCCGGCGTCGGCTGCAGATTCTTGGCATGGGCGAAGCGGGCGATGACGCCGGCGTCGAGCCGGTCGGTCTTCTCCAGAATACCCATCGCCTCAGCGTAGCGGCGGACGCTGCGTGGATTGGTCAGCGCGCAGGGCATACCTGCCCCCCACAACAACAAGAACGCCCGGCGTTCATAGCCCCCGGTCGCCTCCATCACCGCCAGTCCCACCTGATGTTGACGGCAGAACGCCGCGAGTTCGGCGATCCCGGCCGCATCATTGTCGAAACTCGCGAAGATGGCTCCGGGCTCAATGCACGCATCGAGCCTGGCCTTCGAAACATCTACTCCACAAATGATCTTCATCACGGTAACCTGCCTTGTTCGTGCGATCGTGATCCAGCGACTGTTCGGTCGTGCGTGACAACGGCGAAGATCCCAGGCTCACCCACGGTTGTTGCCGGAGGGGTATCGGGCGACATCGCCGCGCGCTTTGGCCGGTGGCCACCGGCCAAAGCGCTCAGTCGCTTCCATCGCACATTTTGTTCAATGGGCAGATACAAGGGGTTACGGTGTCTCGTAAGAGCAGTGCCCCCTCACCCGGATCGCAAGAGCGATCCGACCTCTCCCCAACGGGGAGAGGTGAGGCAGAGTCCGTTGACAAATCGATTCAACCAAAAATCATCTCGCTCTAATAGCCGGCCTTTCCGGCGCTCGCGATCGTCCCTACGAGATCGAGATTGCCTTCGATCTTGCCGAGCAAGGCCGCAAAATCCTTGCGCTCCTGCGCCGACAGGCAGGAAAGGATTTCCTGCTCCTTTCGCAACAGCCGCGGGACCAATTCTTCGTAGAGCGCGCGGCCCTTGCGCGTGAGCTGGAGCGCGAATTCGCGGCGGTCGTCTTCGTTGGCGACACGTTCGATGATCTTTCGCTGCAACAACGCCGTGACCGCGCGGCTGATGGTCGATTTATGGGTGCGGGTGCAGTCGCAAATATATTGAGCGGTGCAGGCGCCGTCACGAAAGCCGAGCGTCGCCAGCACCCGCCATTCGGGAATGTCGAGCCCGTAGCGCTCCTGATATTCGACCGACAGCGCGGCGCTGACTTCGGCCGCCAGGCGGTTGAGGCGGAACGGCACGAAGCGGAACAAATCCAGGGCCGGGGTTTGCCGTAAGGGGGCCTTTGCCAAGATTGCTCCGATTGCGGGTTGCGCCGACACCGCGGCGGGACTAGAATAGTTGCAAGTGAGACTAATTTAACAGAACCGGGCCCTGCTGGCCAGAGCTTTGGAACAGATGGCACAGGCCCATATCCAAACCGAGATCGAGGCCAAGACCCGGTTCGGCTATCGCCGCCACGCCGACCAGGATCGTGGCGGATCCGGGATCGCTATGCATCCCGTGGTCGTGGTCGGCGCGGGACCGGTCGGGCTGTCGCTTGCCATCGATCTGGCGCAACGCGGACAACCGGTCGTGCTGCTCGACGATGCCGACCGGATCGGCGAAGGCTCGCGCGCGATCTGCTTTTCGAAACGCTCGCTCGAATTCTGGGACCGGCTCGGTGTCGGCCAGCGCATGGTCGACAAGGGGGTGGTGTGGAAAGTCGGAAAGATCTTTCACGGCGCCTCGCTGCTCTATCAATTCGATCTGCTGCCGGAACAGGGGCACAAGCGGCCGGCCTTCATCAATCTTCAGCAGTTCTATGCCGAGGCCTATCTGGTCGATCGCGCGACGGAATTGCCCGATATCTCCTTGCGCTGGTGCAACAAAGTGGTCGGGCTCGAACAACGCAACGACCATGTGATCGTGACCGTTGATACGCCTGACGGGCCCTATCGGATCGGCGCGAATTACGTCGCCGCCTGCGACGGCGCGCACTCGTCGTTGCGGCAAATGGTGGGCGCGGCGTTCGCCGGACGGGCGTTCGAGGATCAGTTCCTGATCGCCGACGTCAGGATGACGGCCGAATTTCCGACCGAGCGCTGGTTCTGGTTCGATCCGCCGTTTCATGCCGGCCGTTCGGCGTTGTTGCACAAGCAGCCCGACGACATCTGGCGCATCGACTTGCAGCTCAGCCGGGATGCCGACCCGGTGGCTGAGAAGCAGCCGGAGAATGTGCGGCCGCGGATCACGCGCATGCTCGGCCACGACAAGTTCGATTTCGAGTGGATCTCGCTCTACAAATTTCAGTGCCGCCGCATGGCGCGCTTCATCCATGGCCGCGTGATCTTTGTCGGCGATGCCGCGCATCAGGTCTCCCCGTTTGGCGCACGCGGCGCCAATTCCGGCCTGGAAGATGCGGAAAATCTCGGCTGGAAGCTCGACCGTGTGCTGCGCAAGACGTCGCCGGAAGCGTTGCTCGAGAGCTATCACATCGAGCGCAGCGCCGCCGCCGACGAGAACATCCGCGAATCGACCCGCTCGACCGATTTCATGGCGCCTGCCACGCCTTACGAGGCGCGGCTGCGCAAGGCCGTGCTGTCGCTCGCCAGGGAAACCGAATTCGCCAAGCGCATGGTCAATGGCGGCCGGCTCTCGGTGCCCTCGGTCTACCAAACGCCGCTGTCGACATCAGACGGCGAGGCGTGGCGCGGCGGACCACGCCCCGGCGCATCGATGGTGGATGCGCCGATCACGGGCGCTGCTGGCGAGGCGGAATATCTCACCGACGCGTTTGTGAAATGCGGACGGCGCTTTACGCTGATCGAATTTGCAAACGGAGTGGCGGTCGATCCGCCCGGCGGCGTCGGTGTTGTCAGTATTGACGGGCGGGAATTCTCCAATCCCGCGGGTCTCGTGGCGGCGCGTTATGATGCCAGGCCTGGAACTGCCTATCTAATCCGGCCCGACGGTTATGTCGCCGCCCGCTTCCGCCGGCCGACGCGCGGTGCGATCGATGCGGCGCTGGCGCGCGCATCAGGCAACAGGTGAGGTGGCCATTGGCGTTATCGACCCGCTCGAATTTTGAAAGGCCGGACGATGCCTTTCGTGCCGTTGTCGAGGCTCACCGCGGATTGAGCGATCAAGAGGGCGCCGATCTCGATGCCGCGCTGGTTCTCATTCTTGCCAATCATATCGGCGATCTTGACGTGCTGAACGAGGCGATCGCGCTGGCGAAGCGGCGGCTGCTGGAACAAAGCCAGCAACAACAATAACGAAGAGGGAATGAAATCGATGGCCAAAGGTTTCGCGTCCACCACGGATATGGCCGAGAAGAAGATCACCTTCTCCGAGATCGGCACCGACCTCTATGCCTTCACCGCGGAGGGCGATCCGAACTCCGCCGTTATCGTCGGCGAGGACGGCTGCCTCGTGTTCGATGCGCAGGCCACTCCGGCAATGGCCCATAAAGTGATCGAGCGCGTTCGCACCGTGACCGACAAGCCGATCAAATATGTCGTGCTCTCGCATTATCATGCGGTGCGGGTGCTGGGCGCATCCGCCTACAAGGCGCAAGCGGTCATTGCCTCGCAGGAAACTTACCGCCTGATCGAAGAGCGCGGCCAGCAGGATTGGGATTCCGAATATGGCCGCTTCCCGCGCCTCTTCCAGGATGCGCAGAGCATTCCCGGCCTGACCTGGCCGACGCTGACCTTCGAAGGAGACATGTCGATCTATCTCGGCAAGCGCGAGGTTCGCCTGATGCAGCTCGGCGCGGGACATACCTCGGGCGATATCGTGGCCTGGGTGCCGGACGCGGAAGTAATGTTTTCCGGCGACCTGATCGAATACCACTCGGCCTGTTACTGCGGCGATGCGCATTTGCGGGAGTGGCCGGCTACGCTGAACGAAATCCGCGGCTTCAACCCGAAGGCAATCGCGCCGGGCCGCGGCGATGCGCTCAAGGGACCGGCGACCGGGCGCGAGGCGATCGCGATGACGCGCGATTTTGTCACCACGCTTTACGGCGCTGCGGAAGCGGCCATCGCCAGGGGCCGCAACCTCAAGGACACGATGGCGGCGGCGCGCGAGGTGATGGATCCGAAATTTTCGAGCTTTGCCATTTACGAGCACTGCCTGCCGTTCAACGTCTCGCGCGCCTTCGACGAGGCTTCCGGGATCGACGATCCCGTGATCTGGACCGGCAAGCGCGACCGGGAAATGTGGGCTGCCCTGCAAGGAGGATCGTGATGAACATCAACACGTCACCCGACGCCGTCAGCCGCGGTTCGGCCAACATCACGCCGGGCTATATGTCCGGCTTCGGCAACAGCTTTGAGACCGAGGCGCTGCCCGGCGCGCTGCCGATGGGACGGAATTCGCCGCAGCGCTGCGCCTATGGGCTTTATGCCGAACAGCTGTCCGGCTCGCCTTTCACCGCGCCGCGCGGCAGCAACGAGCGCTCCTGGCTCTACCGAATCCGACCCTCGGTCCGGCACTCCGGCCGATTCGACAAGGCCGATATCGGTCTGTGGCGTACCGCGCCGTGCCACGAGCAAGACATGGCGATTGGGCAACTGCGCTGGGATCCGGCGCCGATCCCGAAAACCGAGATGACGTTCCTGCAAGGCGTGCAGACCATGACCACGGCGGGCGACGCCGGCACGCAGGCCGGCATGGCCGCGCATGTCTTCCTCATCACCAAATCCATGGTCGATCAGAATTTCTACAATGCCGACGGTGAAATGCTGTTCGTGCCGCAACAAGGCAATTTGCGATTTGTCACCGAATTCGGACGTATCGATATAGAGCCCGGCGAGATCGCCGTGATTCCGCGCGGCGTGAAATTCCGCGTCGAACTCACCAGCGGTCCTGCGCGCGGCTATATCTGCGAAAATTACGGCGGCGCCTTCACGCTGCCGGAGCGCGGACCGATCGGCGCCAATTGTTTGGCCAATGCGCGCGATTTCCTCACCCCCGTCGCGGCTTATGAAGACAAGGACACGCCGACCGAGCTGTTCGTAAAATGGGGCGGGTCGCTGTACGTGACCAAGCTGTCGCATTCGCCGATCGACGTGGTGGCCTGGCACGGCAATTACGCGCCGTACAAATACGATCTGCGCAGCTTTTCGCCGGTCGGCGCCATCAGCTTCGACCACCCCGATCCTTCGATCTTCACCGTGCTGACCTCGCCATCGGAAACGGTCGGCACCGCCAACATCGATTTCGTGATCTTCCCGGAGCGTTGGGCGGTGGCCGAAAACACCTTCCGTCCGCCCTGGTATCACATGAACATCATGTCGGAATTCATGGGCCTGATTTACGGCGTCTACGACGCAAGGCCGAAAGGCTTCACGCCCGGCGGCATCAGCCTGCACAACATGATGCTGCCCCATGGCCCCGACCGCGAAGCGTTCGATCACGCCAGCAATACCGAATTGAAGCCGGTCAAACTGACGGGCACGATGGCCTTCATGTTCGAGACGCGGTTTCCGCAGCGGGTCACCGCGCATGCGGCAAAGTCCCCGACGCTGCAGCACGACTATGCGGATTGCTGGAAGGGGCTGGAAAAGCGCTTCGATCCGGGCAAGCCGTAGCCTCTTTCCCTCTCCCCCTGTGGGCCCCCCTGTGGGAGAGGGTGCCCTCACGAAGTGAGGGCGGGTGAGGGGTCTCCTTCCGCGGATGCAACCCCTCAGAGAACACCCCGAGCCATATCTGCACTCTACCTCCGCTCCGGCGGGATATCCCGAATCCGCTTCGAATGCGCCGCGATGTCTTCAAGGCTGTATGAGAGGTGGACGCGCTTGTCCGACGGTGGACGCTTTGCCACTGAAATCCCCGCCCGCCATTCCGTCGCAGGCCTGATCGGCCGCGGGGCAAAGCCACCACCGCAGTTCGGGCACACATTGTCCAGTTTCCCGGCCACGCAGTCCGCGCAGAACGTGCATTCGTAGCTGCAGATGCGCGCCTCCATCGAATGGGGCGGAAGGTCCTTGTCGCAATATTCGCAGTTCGGCCGGAGTTGCAGCGCCATGGTCGGTATCCCTATTTCGCCGCGCGCCACGCGCCAATGAGATCTACAATATCAGCTTTCGCGGTCTCGCGGATGACGGATGGCGTCCGCGAAAAGCGCGGCGCCGGCGCCGGCTGGATCGCGCCGTGGCGCTCCACAAAAGTCTTTCGCGCCGCCATGTGAGGATGAAGGGGAGCTTCCGACAAATTCAGCACCGGCGCGAAACAGACGTCTGTACCTTCCATGATCCCGCACCACTCGTCGCGGGTCTTGGTTTTGAAAACTTCCGCCAGTTCCTGCTTCAGCGACGGCCATGCCTCGCAATCCATCTGGGCATCGAAGGCGTGATCCGTCAGACCGGCGAGTTGCCGCAACAGCGCGTAGAATTGCGGCTCGATCGAACCGATCGAGATGAAATTGCCGCAGGCGCATTGGTAGACGCCGTAAAAATGCGCGCCGCCGTCGAGGAAATTGCTTTCCCGCTCCGCACTCCAGCGGCCCATTGCCGCGAAGTCGAAGAACATCGACATCAGCGAGGCCGCGCCGTCGCACATCGCCGCGTCCACCACCTGACCCCTGCCGGATTTCTTCGCCTCCAGCAACGCGGCGAGTACGCCGACGACGAGATACAACGCGCCGCCACCGAAATCACCGACCAGGTTGAGTGGCGGGACCGGCCGCTCAGCGGTCCCGATGGCCGCCAAGGCGCCGGTAAGCGAGATGTAATTGATGTCGTGGCCGGCCGACTGCGCCAGCGGGCCTTCCTGTCCCCATCCGGTCATGCGGCCATAAACCAGCCGTGGATTTCGCGCCAGCACCACATCGGGGCCAAGCCCGAGCCGCTCCATCACGCCGGGCCGAAAGCCCTCGACCAGCGCGTCCGCATGTTCGAGAAGCTCGAGCGCCTGGGCGAGGGCAGCCTTGTCCTTGAGATCGAGTTCGACGACTTTCCGTCCGCGTCCGGCCGCTGATTTATGGTTCTTTCGAGCCCCGACCCGGTCGAGCGTCACCACTTCCGCGCCCATGTCGGCCAGCATCATGCAGGCAAACGGACCGGGGCCGATGCCGGCGAATTCGACAATGCGGAAACCGGCCAGCGGGCCTGAAGCCCCGCTTGTCGATGTCCGAGAGACCGCTCTGTCAGGCACTTTGTCTTCCATGTGCTTGGGATAAGGGCGCAAAACCGCGATATCCGTCAACTGGCCGTTAGGGGTTTGACGCCGGTCCTGCCGTGCCGGATCGGATCACACCGCCCGGTTTACGACCTCTTATCCATTCTATTCTAGGTTCCGGGGTGCTGGACGCCCGTGTTTTAACGGGGCGGCCGGGGTTTGGGGAGCGACAGGGGGCCGTGGTGGGGTTTTCGAAGCGTGTCTGGCCGAAATCGGCGTCGTTGAAGCTCCCCACGTTGCGATTTCGCGGCAAGATCAATCTTGGCTTTGCCGTCGTGCTCGCCATTTCCGCAGTCAGCATGGGCTTCGCCTATCTGGGATTTGAGCACGTTTCCAACGGTGTCGCCGCCTATCGGGCGAGCGTATCGGAGTCCGATCTGGCGCAGAACATCGACCGCGAACTGATCTCCTACCGGGCGCTGGCGCGTTACTATGGGGTGACAGGCAAGGAAGACGACGCCAAGGCCGCGCTGGCGGCCGAAGCCGTGCTGAAAGACGCCATCGACCGGTCGATGAAGACCACGACCAATCCGGCACGCATCAACCAGGTGACGCGTCTCGGCCGGGAATTCCATGTCTTCACCAAGATCTTCGCCGATGTCGTGAAGTCCAAGCGCGACAGCGAGCTTGTCAGCCAGAACCAGTTGATGCGCAGCGGCAACCTGCTTCGTTACAAGCTCGATGACCTGCCGAGCGGGATCGAAGATGATTCCACGCTCCCGGCCATCACGCTCGCCGCCAAGAAGGTGGCGGCGCAATTCCAGACCGCGATGGCGCTCGTCGATACCTTCGTCGTCAATTGGGATCAGTCCGTGGCCACGAGCGCGATGGCGCGTCTCAAGTTCGTCGAAACGGCGCTGGAGGCAATTCCCGCCGGGGAAGAAAAGGTGGCGCAGGCCGTCAAGGACGCAAACCTCCAGTTGGAGGAGTACCGCAAGGCGCTGACCAAGCTGATCGAGAATGCGAAGGAGGTCGACGAACTCTCCATCGAGATGGCCGATTCCACGGCCGCGATCATGAAGGCGTCGAACGCGATGAAGGCCGATTTGCTCGCCGATCAGCAGCGGGTCGATTCCGAATCCAGCGCCACCATCGGCGAAGCGCAACGCCTTATCGTCATGCTCGCCATCGGCGGCTTCCTGCTCGGCGGTGCGCTGGCCGTATTCCTCGGTTCGGGAATATCGCGGCCGATAATTGCGATGTGCAAGGCGATGCGCGAACTTG
The DNA here is from genome assembly GCA_963832045.1 of uncultured Alphaproteobacteria bacterium. GTDB lineage: Bacteria > Pseudomonadota > Alphaproteobacteria > Rhizobiales > Xanthobacteraceae > Bradyrhizobium. The sequence continues at coordinate 6,048 of CAWHSM010000024.1, read as the reverse complement.
CCGGCGGAAATTTCGATGTCGTCCTGCCGGGGCTCGGCCGCAAGGATGAACTCGGCGACATGGCCGGGGCGGTCGAAGAGTTCAAGATGCAGGCGATCGCCAAGGCCGAGCGCGATGCAGCTACGCTCGACGACCAGAACAAGGCCGCGGCTGCGGGCCGCAGGGCCGAGCTCATTCGTTTTGCCGATGAATTCGAGGCGGCGGTCGGCAGCATCGTCGCCAATGTTTCGGCTTCCGCCGTCCAGCTCGAAGCATCAGCGGGAACGTTGACGCGGACAGCGGAAACCACCCAAAGCCTCTCCGGCCAGGTCGCCGGTGCATCGGAGCAGGCGTCGAGCGACATGCAATCGGTGGCGGCGGCGACCGAGCAGCTTTCGGCTTCCGTCGACGAAATCGGACGGCAGGTTCAGGAATCCAACCGGATCGCGGAAGCCGCCGTGCTTCAGGCCCAGCAAACCGACGGGCGTATCGGCAAGTTGTCGCGCGCCGCGCAGGAAATCGGCGACGTCGTCAAATTGATCACGGCGATCGCCGAGCAGACCAACCTTCTGGCGCTGAATGCCACCATCGAGGCCGCTCGCGCCGGCGATGCCGGCCGCGGCTTCGCCGTCGTTGCTTCCGAGGTCAAGTCGCTGGCCAGTCAGACTGCGAAAGCGACGGACGAGATTTCGACCCATATCTCCGGCATGCAGGGCGCCACGCAGGAATCGGTTGCGGCCATCAAGGAAATCGGCGGGACCATCGGCCAGATATCGCACATCGCCTCGACGATCGCGAGCGCGGTCGAGGAGCAAAGCTCTGCAACTCAGGAAATTGCGCGCAGCGTGCAGAATGTTGCCGAAGGGACCGGCGAGGCCGCCGTCAACATCATGGAAGTCAGCCGGGGCGCGGCGGAAACCGGCTCGGCGTCGGCTAACGTTCTGGAGTCGGCGCGTTCGCTCTCCGCCGAAAGCTCGCGGCTGCGCGACGAGCTCAACCGCTTCATGGCCAATATCCGCGCGGCTTGAGAGCTCGTCAGGCGATCCCTCAAGTTCAAGCGTCCTTGCCGAACTGGTGCCTGAGTTCTTGCTTGGCCCGATCCAGCCGCGCGCGCTGGGCTTTGGGCAGCGTCTTGCCCGCGCGATTGATATAAAAGGTCAGCATCGACAGCGCGGAGCGATAGGCGCTGGCCTTGCGGCGCGAGCTGTGCTCGGCGGAACGCTTGAGCGAGGCCGCGATCCGCTTGGGATCCGTCATCGTGAATACACCGCGCTTGAGATCGAGGGCGTCGCTCTCTTGGGTGACGCGCTGCGACCAGCGCTTCGATGACGGCTTTGCGCCCTTAGGCCTCCGCACGGTCTTGCCGGCAGGCTGGCGTCTCGGGCGGCGGGCTTTGGCGGGGCGGCGGGAAGTCGGCTTGCGTGGACTCGCCATGGCAAAATCCTCCTGTTTTTGTGCAAACGAGCGTCAAGGCCATGGGTTCCTTGGCGAAAACTGCGGGAACTTCGGCGCCGGGCCAGGCGTTAGTGGCTCGGGCCGGCGGGTCATTTTGCGGCCATCGCTGCAAGGACCTCCCACTTCACGGCAATTCCTGATTGGTTCAGCGCTATGGGTTTGCAGCGACGGCAGGGCGATTTGGACGCCGCACTACAGGCCGCAAATTCAGACGATGGCGTTGTCGAAACCAGCATTCCCTTTCGTCTCGACGCGCTGCGCTGGAGCGGCTTTCACACCCGTGTCGTGCTGGCGCTCGGCATCACCTGGATCCTCGACGGGCTTGAGGTCACGCTGGCGGGTGCGTTGTCCGGAGCGTTGAAGGAGAGCCCGACGCTGCGTTTCTCGAACTTCGAAGTTGGCTTTGCCAATAGCAGCTATCTTGCCGGCGCGGTGTTGGGCGCGCTCGGCTTCGGGTGGCTCACCGACCGGATCGGCCGCAAGAAGCTGTTCTTCATCACGCTAGGGGTCTATCTCAGCGCCACCGCGGCAACCGCCCTGTCCTGGAGCGTGGCAAGTTATGCCCTGTTCCGGTTTCTGACCGGCGCGGGCATCGGCGGCGAATACACTGCGATCAATTCCACGATCCAGGAACTGGTGCCGGCGCGCTATCGCGGATGGACCGATCTCCTGATCAACGGCAGCTTCTGGATCGGCGCGGCGCTCGGCGCGGTCAGCGCAATCCTGCTGCTTGATCCGAAATGGATCGACATCGATCTCGGCTGGCGGCTCGCCTATCTCACCGGCGCCGGACTTGGCCTCGTGGTCTTTGTGATGCGGATGTGGATTCCGGAGAGTCCGCGATGGCTGATCATTCACGGCCGACCCGACCAGGCCAACGCCATCATGCGCGAGATCGAAGGCTCGGCCGGAATGGCCCAGGATGCGTCTCTTCAAGCGTGGCCAACGCTGAAATTGCGGATGCGCGATCATACGCCGCTGCGCGAAGTTGCGCGCATCTTGTTCGGCGTCTATCGGCAGCGTTCGCTGGTCGGCCTGACGTTGATGACCGCGCAGGCGTTTTTCTACAACGCGATCTTTTTCACGTTCGCGCTGGTCTTGACCGATTTCTACGGCATCGAGGCCAGTCAGGTCGGCTGGTACATCCTGCCCTTCGCCGCGGGCAATTTTTTCGGACCGCTGATTCTCGGGCGGCTGTTCGACACCTGGGGGCGCCGCCCGATGATTACGCTGACCTATGGCGTTTCCGGCGTCCTGCTTGCGCTCTCGGGTTACCTGTTTATGATCGGCGTATTGGATGCGAGAACCCAGACCATCGCCTGGATGGTGATCTTTTTCTGTGCTTCTCCGGCCGCAAGTGCCGCCTATCTCACGGTCAGCGAAACCTTTCCTCTGGAGGTACGTGCCTTGGCGATTGCACTGTTCTATGCGGTGGGGACGGCAATTGGCGGCGTCGCCGGGCCGGCTCTGTTCGGCGCGCTGATCGATACCGGCTCGCGCGCCAGCGTCTTCGCGGGGTATCTGTTGGGCGCAACCTTGATGCTTGCAGCCGCGGCGGTGGCCTGGCGATACTGTATCGCGGCCGAGCGGCGCACGCTTGAATTGGTGGCACGTCCGCTTGCTTCGGTGGAACAGACGGGATGAACGAGATTTTGAAAATGCCCGAGTTATCTGCACCGAAGCCGGAAAGCTGCTCCCCGAAATTGATGACGCACGATCTGGAGCAGCGTTTGAGCGAAGTCGCTTTCTTGCTCGACATCGACGGCACCCTGCTCGATCTGGCGCCGACGCCGCGCGAGGTTTGGGTGCCGCCGGGGCTGGCGGCGACGCTGCGTGGCCTTCATGAAAAGACAGACGGCGCGCTCGCTCTCGTCAGCGGCCGGTCGCTCAACGACATCGATCTGATTTTTGCACCCGATCAATTTCCGGGCGTCGGTGGTCACGGCGCAGAAATGCGCTTGTCGCTCGACAGCGAAGCCGTGGCCACCCACGCACCGCCGATGGACAAGGAGTTGAAGCGCCGTCTTGCCGCCATCGCCAGGCTCAGCCCGGGAATTCTGCTGGAAGACAAAGGCTACTCGCTCGCACTTCACTATCGGTTGGCGCCCCATGCCGAGAAGGCGATCTACGAGGCGATCTCGCTGATCCGCGCCGAACTGCCGGATGCGCCGATCGAAGTGCTGCCGGGAAAATGCGTTTACGAAATCAAACCGGCGGGTGTCGACAAGGCGAGCGGCGTCCGCGAGTTGATGAAGCATGAGCCGTTTCAGGGTCGCTGTCCGATTTTCATCGGCGACGATGTCACCGATGAATCGGTATTTGCGATCATGTCCGAAATTGGCGGGATTGCCTTCTCCGTAGGCCGTCGGGCGCAAGGCGTGGCGGGCCATTTCGATGAGCCCCGCGATGTTCGCGCGTGGCTTGCTTGCCTCATTGATGGCAAAGCTCTGGCGACACGATGATCAGCCGTGATTTTTTCTTTCGTGGATATTTCGTGAGACTCACATAAAGGCCTGTACCGGTCACATTTGATCCCTGCCCCGCCCGAATTCGGTTTCAATTCGTTGGAAAGGTGACGAGGAACCATATTGATGAATGGCTGTTAACTCGCGAGCGAACCATCAGGAGGGGAACCCGGTGAACCTCGTCGTCGTTTCAAATCGTCTCTCGCGGGGCAATGCCAATGAACCTATGACGGGAGGCTTGGCGGCCGCATTACTACCGATTGTCGAAAAATCAGGTGCGATCTGGGTCGGTTCCAGCGGTCGCGTCCGCGACGGCGCGCAGAAAGAACCCTTCGCTGAAATCGAGGCGCTGGGGACCGGCGCGCTTGCGATGCTGGATCTGCCGGCTGCGCATTACGGCGGGTACTACGAAGGCTTTGCCAATTCGGCGTTGTGGCCGGCGCTGCATTCGCGCGCCGACCTGATTCGCGCCTCGCAGGGCGACTATCTGTCCTATCGCGAAGTCAACGCCTTCATGGCGCGCGCGCTGCTGCGCTTCCGCAAGCCCGACACCGTATTCTGGATTCAGGACTACCACTTCCTGGCGCTGGGCGCGGAATTGCGCGACCTCGGCGTCACCCAGCCGATCGGCTTCTTCCTGCATACGCCCTGGCCCGCCCGCGAGGGTATTGAGGGCGTTCCGCATCATCGCGAGCTGGTCGAGGCGATGCTCGCCTGTGATCTCATCGGCTTCCAGACCGAGGATGACTACGAAAATTTCGCCGACTATCTCTCATCCACGCTTGGCCTCGCGGTCGCGGACGGTCTCGTCACCTCGCCGCATGGCAAGACGCGGATCGCGGTTTTCCCGATTGGCATCGATGCGGAAAAATTCGCCCGTCAAGCCGCGCGCGCGATCTCTCATCCCGACGTATCGCGCCTGCGCCGCAGCCTGAATGGCGAGAAGCTCGCCATCGGCGTCGACCGGCTGGATTATTCCAAGGGGCTCGTCAATCGTATCAAGGCATTCGACCAGATGTGGACCGCGCATCCGTCGCTGGCCCGCACGGTATCGCTGCTGCAGATCGCAACACCCTCACGCGGGGCGATCGAAGCCTATGGCAATCTGCAAAGCGAGCTCGCAAAACTCGTCAGCGACGTCAACGGCCGCCACGGCGAGGTCGACTGGACGCCGATCCGTTATCTCAACAAGGGTTTCAGCCAGACCGTGCTGGCGGGGCTTTATCGCACCGCCCAGGTCGGCGTCGTTACGCCGCTGCATGACGGCATGAACCTGGTCGCCAAGGAATATGTCGCGGCACAAAACCCGGCCGACCCCGGCGTTCTCGTGTTGTCGAAGTTTGCCGGCGCGGCCAACGAGCTCGATACGGCGCTCCTGGTCAACCCCCACGATATCGATGGCATGGCGCGGATGATTGCGATGGCGCTTTCGATGCCGCTGCTCGAGCGGCGGATGCGCTGGGAAGCCATGATGACCAAGCTTCGTCGGCACTCCATCCAGCATTGGTTTGCGAGCTTCGTCGAGGTGCTGCAACAGACCCGCGCCGAGGCAGACGCGCCAGCTCAAATGGTTGACGACGAGCCTGAGCCGCCGGCCCCGTGGCAGCTCCGCTCGGTGAATGCACGATAGGCCTGCAGGCGCGCCTTGCCTGGATCGTCGAGCGGCGCCATGCCCTTGTCTTGGTCTCCTTGCCGACGAAGAGCCTTGGCCGACGAAGACGCCGGGCCCGACCGTAACCGATGATTTGTTGCCGATGACGACGCTCGGGTGAGGGGACGAGCGCGACCGCGTGCCGTCGGCCCAGATGATCGCGTCACCCGCCCATGCGCCGCGCCGTCCGTCATCGCAAGACCAGACCGACCAATACTCGCCGGATCGTCATGCCGTCCTCGGCTAGTCCTGATGCCGCACAATCGGCAGTCGAATGTCAGCGGGCTTTGGTTCTGGGGACTTTGCCGGTCAAAGCCTTCTTTAAAAATCTATCAATGTTTCCAGTATGTTGTGGAAACAGGCGGCGCCGATGCGGCGGTCACTTGCAAAAGTCCGCGCGCACCTTCAAGAGAAGGCCCTCCGGAGAGATGGCCGAGTGGCTTAAGGCGCACGCTTGGAAAGCGTGTGTGCGGGAAACCGTACCGTGGGTTCGAATCC
>CAWHSM010000023.1:0-178268 GCA_963832045.1 uncultured Alphaproteobacteria bacterium | reverse complement strand
CCTTCATGTCCGCTTTACCCCGACGAGCGGATGTCGTCGGCCCGGCCGGTTATGTCGGTTAAGGGCCAACGAACGAACCCGCTCACGCGGTAGGGACTGGCGGCGCGGTCAAGCGATTAGGTTACCGCAGTAACTATTTGAACGAGCGCAAGGCGGGGCGCTCCGTCTTGAGGATTGAGGGGTTCAAGCACTCCAACCTCAAGACAGGAGCTCCCAATGAGCGAGAAGCCCATCAGCCCGCTGCGCCGGCGCATGATCGAAGACATGACGGTGCGCAACTTCGTCGAGAAGACGCGCAACGATTATATCCGACACGTCAGGACATTCACAGCCTTTCTCGGCCGCGCGCCGGATACGGCCACGCCTGAGGACCTTCGCCTTTTCCAGCTGCATCAGGCACAGACCGGCGCTCGTGCGCCGAGCATCAATGGCTCGGTTGTGGCGCTGCGTTTCTTCTTCACCGTGACGCTCGACCGCCCCGAGATGGCACGGCACCTCACGTTCGTGCGGGAGCCGCGCAGGATCCCGGTGATCTTGAGCCTGGAGGAGATCGCACGGCTACTGGAGGCGGCCCCCGGGCCGAAGTACAAGGCCGCGCTGAGCGCCGCCTATGGAGCCGGACTGCGGGTCTCCGAAGTCGTGGCGCTGAAGGTGTCGGACATCGATTCCGAGCGTATGCTGCTGCGCATCGAGCAGGGCAAGGGGCGCAAGGATCGCTTTGCAATGCTTTCCCCGCGGCTGTTGGAGTTGCTGCGCGATTGGTATCGCATCGCCCGGCCCACGGTCTGGCTGTTTCCGGGCCGTGATCCGCTGCTGCCGCTGACGACACGGCAATTCAATCGCGCCGTTCATGCCGCTGCCGATAGGGCGGCGATCAAAAAGCGAGTAACGCCTCACACATTGCGACATAGCTTTGCTACCCACTTGCTCGAAGAGAAAACCGATGTGCGTTTGATTCAGGTTTTGCTCGGACATGCCAGGGTCGATACCACCGCCCTCTACGCGCAGGTGGCTACCAACGTGATCCGCGCGATCATGAGCCCGTTGGATCGGCTCACGCCGCTGACATCGGAGAACAAGCCGCCGGCATAAGCCACGGCGATCATGGCTCGCCCCGCCCTGGAGATCGCGGACATCTTCCGCGACCACGGGCCCGCTTGGCGTAAAGCCAATGCAGGTCACGTCAGCCTCGGCCAGTTGAAGGTGATGTCGGCGATCGAGAGCTGCCGCACGGCAGCTCTTGGCGGGCATGTCATGCGTTGCGAGGACTGCTTGCACACGCAGATCGCCTACAACAGCTGCCGTAATAGGCATTGCCCCAAGTGCCAGGGCTCGCAGGCGCTGGAATGGATGAAGCAGCGCAAGTCAGAACTGCTGGACGTCCCTTACTTCCACGTCGTATTCACGCTGCCGGCTCGGATTGCCGCCATCGCCTACCAGAATAAGGCCGTCGTCTACGATCTCTTGTTCAAGGCTTCCTCGCAGACAATGCGCACGATTGCGGCCGATCCCAAGCGCCTCGGCGTCAAGATCGGCTTCACATCGGTGCTCCACACCTGGGGCTCCGCGATGACCCATCATCCACACGTCCACATGATCGTGCCGGGTGGCGGGATATCGCTCGACGGCACGCGCTGGATCGGCTGCCGTCCAAACTATCTCTTGCCGGTGAAGGTGCTGTCGCGGCTGTTCCGCCGCCTGATGCTGGAGATGCTGCTCGCCGCTCACGACGCCGGCCGCCTGCAGTTCTTCGGCGACCTCGTCCACCCCGCCGGCAAGGCCGCGTTCAAGGCCTATCTCGCGCCGCTGCATCGGACCAAGTGGTTCGTCTATAGCAAGCGGCCGTTCGCCGGGCCCGAGCAGGTGCTGGCCTATCTGTCCCGCTACACCCACCGGGTCGCGATCTCCAACAGCCGCCTCATCACCGCCGACGCGACCGGCGTCACGTTCAGCTGCAAGGACTACCGGATCGAGGGACCCGGCCGCTACAAGACCATGACGCTGAAGCCGGACGAGTTCATCAGGCGGTTCCTGATCCATGTCCTGCCATGCGGATTCCACCGGATAAGGCACTGCGGTCTGCTGGCCAGCGGCACCAAGACCGAGACCATCGCGCGGATCCGTGAGATGATCGCTGCGGTGGCACCTGTGCAAACCGCGCACCAGCCGCAGCCTCCCGATAGAGCAGCGGCAACCGAACAGGCGACCCACCCGTGCCCGTGTTGCGGCGGTCGCATGAACATCATCGAGACCTTCAAGCGCGGCTCGACACCGCATCATCGGCCGACCGGTCCAATCATCGCCGTCAGGATCGATACATCATGATCACGTTCCCCACCTCACAAATTTAAAATCCCGATCTTCCTCGCCGGCCCTCGATCCGTAACGGCGGCGCTCCTGCAAATCTGCCTTCGCGACGTCAACGTCGCCATCGATCTTCCTGGCTTACCGCAGATTCCCGCACCTGCGACCGACCAATCACGCGCCGCAACGTCGTCAGCCAACACACTCATCGGCGCCGGTTGCCCTTACCCAGCTCCGTGCTGCGCAAACCTCCATAGCGCTCGGCGCTCGCCGCGCCACCGCCTGCCATTTCCCGCGGGTTCCTTCATTGAAGGCTTCCGGACGCCGGCCACGGTGCAAGCCGCATCGCTGCCATCGGCCGGCATCCGAAACCCTCAACAGAAGCCGACATGGACAAGGTTCACTTTCCAGCAGCTAATCCCTGATACAAAGGTTTCCGTCAGCCGCCGTTACCGAACGCAGCGGCGGCGATTGGGTATGCGCGGTGTTCTTTTTCGAACCAAACAGCAGCTATATGAGCCACGCAGTCATCTGGCTCGAGTGGAGTTCCGGCAGCACAGACAGCGTCAGAACTTAGTTGCAGGAGCGCGGCGAGCTGCCAAGCTTGTGCCCGATCGCGGCGGAATATCAGGTGCGCTGGCCAGCGGCCGGCTTCAGACAGATACGTCAGCACTACTGTTGTGCTTTAATGCTGCCGCCGCTGAAAATCGCTGGGCAGAACGAAAAAAAAGGCGCGTCGGGGATATTCTGCGTCCTTCCGGAGTTATTGGCAGCGATCGGTCTCATCGCCTGAACGGCGGCGGGCCGATGCCACATCACAGCAATATCTGTTACGATCTACTCGCGTCTTGAAGAGGAGTGCCGAGATGAAACACGCATTAGCCTCTCTCTCAGTCGGCGCTTGCCTGCTGCTAACGTCAGCGGGCGTTGTGCTGAGCGCCGGTCCCCCCACCAAACCTGCCCAAAATCCCACGACAGGGCAGCACGGCTCTAATCACGGCTTTAGCTGTACCACCAGTGGTGCAGGTATTAACACCCCGGGGAATGCTATTGCAGCACAAGGGTCACCGTTCAATCCGGATGGGCAGGCAGGCACCGTCTATGCGGGAAATCCGGGCACAGCATCGGCCGCGCACGCGAACTCGACGGCCGCCGTTTCCCAATATGACGTCGCTTGCGCGAACCAAGCGCCGTAACCTTGGAGAGCGCGGGGCTCGGTTACGCTCTCCAAGCGTGAGGCCACGCTACAGAGAGTAGTTAAGAGCCCCGTGCAGGGGTACGAGATGAATCCCATGCGGTTCGCCGCAACCGCCATTCTGCTGGGCACGCTGGCTGCGGGGCTCGGCTACGCATACAGCCAGGGAAGCTCACCCGAGGCCTTCCTTACGGCCCCGGTTGAACGGGGCAGTATTTCGACTTTGGTTAAAGCCAGCGGCACCGTCGAGGCAGTCGTAAGCGTAGATGTCAGCTCGCAATTGTCAGGACGAATTGCAGAGGTGTTCGTCAATTTCAACGATGCCGTAACGGCCGGACAACCGATCGCGCAAATCGATCAGGAGATCTTTGTCGCCCGCGTCAATGAGGCGAGAGCCGCCTTAAGGGTAGCGAGAGCTAACGCTCAATTACAGCACGCAGCGTTGGTGCGAGCGAATGTCGCAATGACGAATGCGCAGACTGCTGAAAAACTGGCGAAGGAGCAATCGGCTGCGAACAAGGCCAGGCAAGACGAAGCCGAACGGGAGTTTCTGCGAAAGCTCGCTTTGGCACACAACGGCAGCGGCACCGAGCGGGAGCTAAGCCAGGCGCGGGCTCTACGCGACGCGGGGGCTGCGGATTTGCGCGCCTCCCTCGAGCAGATCCAGATGAAGGCCGAGGCTATTGCGATTGCGGAGGCAGAAAGGCAAATGGCCGAGGCCAATCTCGAGAATTCACAGGCTATTGTGGAGCAAAGGCTGGCCAGCCTCGATCAGGCGGAATTTGATCTTGATCGTACCGTGCTCCGTGCGCCGATCGAGGAAATCATCATCAAGCGGGATGTCAACCCGGGGCAAACGGTTGCCGTCAGCCTCGAAGCCAAAACATTGTTCAAGATCGCGAACGATCTGCGTGAGATGGAGGTCCATGGCAAGATCGACGAGGCCGATGTCGGTCAATTAAAAGTGGGCCAGACAGCCCAGTTCACGGTGGACGCCTATCCGGATCGCACCTTCAGCGGAAAAGTTCTCCAGATCCGCAAGGCTCCCGAAATCGTGCAAAACGTCGTCACCTATACGACAATTGTGTCGGCGCCAAATCCGGACCTCTTGTTGCTGCCGGGAATGACTGCCCAGCTTCGGATTGTGGTGAGTGATGTCAGCGGGATCCTCAAAGTTCCCAACCAAGCGCTGCGCTTCCAGCCGAAAGATACCGGTCCTCCGCCTGGTCACGAGGGTGCGAACAAGACGGCCTCCTTTCAGAGCTCTGCGACAGTATGGCTGGTCGGCGACGGCGGGCGACCAAAACGCGTCGCAGTGGGACTGGGCGTGAGCGATGACAACAGCGCAGAACTGCTGGAGGGCCCGCTCGCGGAGGACCAGCAAGTGATCATCGGGATTGCGAACTCGCAACGGCAGAGGAGCTATTTCGGCCTGCGCCTTGGATTTTGAGATTGGATTCGAAAATGCCGCCGCTGGTCCGAACCACTGAAATTTCAAGACACTATCCCTCCGGAGGGACAATTGTTCGCGCGGTATCAAACGTGTCGCTCACGATCGGGCACGGCGAGTTTGTTGCAGTTCGCGGCCGCTCCGGTTCGGGAAAATCGACCCTGATGCACCTTTTGGGTCTTTTGGATCGGCCGGATTCCGGCCAATATGCGCTCGACGGCCGGGAAGTTGCAAAGCTGAGTGAAGACAGTCGTGCAGCCATCAGGAGCCACGACATTGGCTTCGTATTCCAACTGCCGGCCCTTCTGCCGCGGGCAACCGCGCTGGAAAACGTGGAACTTCCACTTCTTTACGCTGACATTCCTCCTTCCAAGCGACGTCGTGCTGCGAAAGACGCACTTGACCGCGTCGGTCTAGCCGATCGGAGTCATCATTGGCCCAATCAGCTCTCGGGAGGAGAGCAGCAGCGGGTTGTCATTGCCCGTGCGACGGTGAACGATCCCGCCCTGATCCTGGCCGACGAACCGACCGGTTCACTGGATAGCGCCACAAGCGATGAGATCCTGTCGCTGTTCGAGACGCTTCATCGCGATGGTCGCGCGATCATCATGGTTACGCACGCTGCCGAGGTCGCCGATCGCGCGGGGCGACAGATCACCTTGCACGATGGACGAATCATCAAGGACGCCGCGGCATCAAACAAGAATTTGCCCGGTAGCGACATCGTATTGGATTCCTCGAGATGAGTGCCCTGGAGAGCTTGCGAATTGCCATGCGGGCGCTCCGCGTGAATAAGCTGCGGAGCGCCTTGACCGTGCTTGGCATCGTCGTTGGCGTCGGGGCAGTGGTCTGCATGGTATCAGTCGGAGCCGGCGCACAAGCTGAAGTTTCCGAGAAAATCCGCACGCTTGGGGCCAACCTCCTGCTTGTCATGCCCGGCGCGCGAGATTCCGGCGGGGCGAGGCTCGAATCGGGAACCCAGCCCACGCTGACGGACGAGGACGCCGCAGCTATCCGCCGTGAATTGCCGGACGTTCAGGTTGCGGCTCCAGTGCTGACGCGTTCGATGCCTCTCGTGGCCGCGAACAAGAACTGGGCAACGACTGTAGCTGGAATTAACGACGACTATCTAGTAGCTCGCGAATGGCAAGTTGCCATCGGCCGATCCTTCACAGGCGACGAGATTGGATCCGGAAGCAAAGTGGCGATTGTCGGGTCGATCATCGTCGAGGAGCTTTTCAATGGACGCGCGGGAGTCGGCGAAACGTTTCGGATTGGCAACGTTCCTTTTACTGTAATTGGCGTGTTGGACAGGAAGGGGTTGGGCGCTGCTGGCCGCAGCCAAGACGACGTCGTGTTCATCCCGCTCTCGGCTGCGAAAAGTCGCGTGCTCGGCGCCGTACGAGGCGCAACCCGCGATGCATTGGATTTCATATCGATCAAGGTGTCAGACGCAACCGCTATGTCCGAGATCGAACGGGGGATCGAGGCAATCCTTCGGCAGCGACACCGCATCCGCGGGGATGCCCCCAGCGATTTCAGGATCGAAAATCCGGCTGACATCCTGTTCGCACGCGGGGCCGCAGTGCAACTCCTCAGCAGTCTGCTAATCGCCGTGGCAGCGGTTTCACTGGTCGTTGGCGGCATCAGCATCATGAACATCATGCTCGTGTCAGTGACTGAGCGTACCCGCGAAATCGGTTTACGCATGGCTGTCGGAGCCAGCCGCCGCGATATCCGATCACAATTCTTGATCGAAGCCTTGATCTTAGCGCTGATGGGAGGACTTGTGGGTGCGATGTCAGGTGCCGTTGCGGCGATCGCAATCGCTTGGAAGGCTGGCTGGCCCATCCTGATCAGTCCCTGGGCGATCATCCTGGCGTGTGGATTTGCGGCATTCGTCGGAATTTCGTTTGGCGTCTATCCGGCCCACCGTGCCGCGCGGCTTGATCCGATTGTCGCGTTGCGCTTCGAATAGGCGACTGTCGGTGGCGTGATTGACAGCTGCATCGGCGCGATTTCGTTAGTCGATGTCTCCTTCGGTAAAGTCGAGGATGGGCGCGGTAGCTTGGGGCCTATGGCCAACACCCCGTTTCCCATCCCCGCTTATCAAACCGGACGAGCCGATTTCCGGCATCCGGCTTTCCGACTGGCTTCACCGCAAGGCATACGACGGGACCGCTCGGGGCAGGCGTTGGAGGCACAGAACGCCGAGCTCTCGATGAACTACATCGAACGTAAATCGACGATTGCCGCTCCTGAAATCACTCGTCCGGGCTCATGCCTGGCTCGATGATCTCTCGCACGAGCGCGGCGACTCGATCGAGGCACTGGCCGCGGCAGCCAAGCTCCACCCGAAAGTGATCCGGCAAGGACTGCGCTTGGCGTTTCTCACGCCGGAGCTGACGAGAAATCTGATCGACGGCACCGCGCTTGTTCGGTTGAGCCAAATTCCCAAACTTTTGCCATTATCCTGGAGCGCGCAGCTCCGGTCGTTTGGCTAAATTCGGATACGAGATGTTATGGCATATTTGGGCCAATGGCTGACTCCACCCCTGGCGCGCTCATTCCAAGACAATACGGCGCGTAAACTCGACCGCATAGCCGGTCATAGCATCGCAGCATTTCGCTGCCGATTCCTCATCGCCACGCCCAATGGACTCCGCAAGGTCGGCATGCAGACCGGCGACCTCTGTGAGGTCGCCGAACCGATCGCGGTGAACGTAGAAAAAACGACGCGAGAGCGCATGCAGCGGGGATAATGCCGACGCGATAAACGGATTGCGGGCGCTGGCCGCTGTAAACCGCTTCAGCGCAAAATGAAGCCGCAAGTAAAGTAGCGCGTCGTGATCTTGACCAGCCTGGCGGAGCTGCTGGGCCACTTCAAAGTGAATTTCGCGCTCGGATGCGCTGGCGCGTCGGGTGGCAAAGACGGAGACGAGGCGCTCAAGCTCTCGCCGTGCTTCAAGCACGAGAAGCTGTTCCTCGACCTGGACTTCCGTGATCCGGAATCCGTGGCGACGCAAGGCGACCACGAGATGATCGGAAGTGAGCCGCTGTAGCGCTTCCCGTATCGGGCTGCGGCCGAACCCTGTCAGCGCACTCAAAGCCGGTTCCGACCAGATACTGCCCGGCGCAAGCTCAGCAGTTACAAGCAGCTCTTCCAGCGCCTTGTAGGCCTGATCGCTAAGGTTCGGCGTCACGCCTGCTGGCCGCGGGGCCAACAACAATTCAAAATCCGTGGTCAGCGATTCCGTCCCTTTCGCTTTAGATCGCAAACGTGGCTGCTCCAATCCGCTCACTCCAATTGTGCTCCCTCACGATTCAGTTCGGCACGAATGGCGACACCATCGATGTTGCGAGGCGCTACACCTTCTAACGCACAAATTGCTGCAGCACACCCAATCGCATGCCCGTAGCTGAAACATTGGGCAGTCACCCGCGCCGAAGCAACGGCTTCGTGCTCGGCCGACAGGCATCGGCCTGCTGTGAGCAGCCCTTCGCCGCGCTGTGGCACGAAGCATCCGTACGGGATTTCGTAAACGTCATCAAGTAGCCACTCGACCCGCGGTTTTGCACCGGCGTGAAGCTCGATCGGCCATGGCGACTGCGCAATGCCGTCGCTGAACTTCGCGCCAGCCAGTATGTCGTTGTTGCGCAAAAGATGCGTCCCCAGCGCCTGCCGGGTCTGGCGCACTCCGACTTGTACGCCGGTATCGTTTACGAAGCTGTGCTCGCAGCCGACCAACGTATCTCGGAAGAAACGGGCATATTCGCGAACCTGCTTGCGCCCCTCGACCTCCGCCTCGGTGAAGTCGCGTACGTAGAGCGGGTTGAGTTCGCGTCCATCCGCGCCGATGACCCGCGTGCAATTGCACAACAATTCGCCAGGACGCGTGGTCGGGAACAGCCATATCTTGGCGCGAGGCAGCTTATATTCATTGCCCTCCGCGCGGGAGCGAATGAGCGCGGAGACCCCCTCGCCCATGATCGTGTCGTCGCCATATTCGGCACGAAAACGATCTACGTCGACCCCGAGCAGGCGGAAGATCATCGTCGGATTCTGCACGCGCCCGTCTTGCCCAATGAAGGATGGGAAGCCGGCCATTGCGACGATGTCGGCATCACCACTTGCGTCGATAGTAACCTTGGCCGAGATCGTCGTGCGTCCTTCTTTGGTGTAGGCGACGACCCCGTCGACTTTCTCGCCGCCCTCGACCAACGCGCCGAACACCGTCGTGTGGAACAGCACCTGAACACCGGCTTCCGCCAGTAGCACGTCGGCTGCCTCCCGCCAGACCAATGGATCATGCACCCGGGTGAACGTCTTCCCGTAACGGATCGGCGGCGCGAGGCCGCCCCGGTGCTCCATGGCCGCGACGAATTCATCAAGGAAGCCATGCACCACTTGTCGCGGCGACGCACGCATGTCGTCCGTCGCCGCATACATGCCGCAGATTGTTCCGGACATGCCAGCGACCGCACCGCCACCGCAGAAACCGTATCGTTCGACCAGCACGACGCGCGCGCCGCGGCGCGCCGCGACGACCGCAGCTGCAACACCTGCCGCCCCGCCGCCGACCACCAGCACATCGCAGTCGAGTTTCAGTTCAGATCGATGATCTTGAGCGGTCGACAAACTTGTTCTCATTGCTCGCTGACGGGGCTGGGGGACGATGAATGCTGAGAATAAGCCGAAGATCTTTCGCGTCCTGCCGGCAAGCCGACAAACCGCGGGGCCTCCATGAATAGCGAAGCCCTCATGATAGGCAGTGGATCGGCGATCCGATACGGCGCGAACGCCATCTGGTCGAGAATGTCTCGCCGCACGTCAATCCCCTTCGCCACTTCAGCCAGAATCAGACCCTCGGGCACAACTCGAAACACCGCGCGCTCGGTCACGATCAAAGCAGTCTGGCCGCGCTCGACGACGCCCTTTCGGACCGGATAGGTAATTTGCTCGGCCCGATCAACGAATTTCCGCACCGAGCCTTCCTTGACGACTTGAAGCCCCCCATTGCCGATATTGACGTTGAGGCCAGACGTCGTAAACGTCCCGGTGAACACCAGGTCCTTCGCGTTCTGAGCGATGTCGATGAAGCCGCCAGCTCCGGGATTGCTCGAGCCAAACCAGCTCACGTTGACGTTGCCCTCACGGTCAAACTGAGCGAAGGCGAGAGCCGCAAAGGGGCAATTACCACCATCGATGAAATCAAGCTGCTGCACTCCGTCGAGCAGGGCTTCAGGTCCGATGTTGGCCGAGAATTGCCAACCACTCATCACGATTCCGCCAAACGGACCGTGTTCGGTCGTGAATTGATAATCGGCAAGGCGGCCGTTATCGAATAGTCCTGCCTCGGCCATGACGAGCGGCACGTCCGAGGATGCTCCGAAACCGAAAATGCTCGTGCGGCCCGGCCGCACTTCGAGCGAGGCGCGCCGTGCAATGACCTTATCCGGCCCCAACGGCAGCTTTGGGAGAGATCGGAGGTCTGGTGCCGAGCCTCCGAGATAGGCCTGGTCCGCTCGGATATCAGTTCCCGACATCTGTTCGGGCTCGACTACGTAATGATCCACCAGCGCACCCGGGATGCGAACATGGTGCGCGGGCCGCGAATAGCGCGGAACTTCCTGACGGACCTGTGCAATCACGATGCCGCCCGATGCCTTCACAGCGAGGGCCAGCGCCACGTTGGACGAAATGAGAGCTTCGTCTTCGTAAGAGAGATTACCGGAAGAGTCGGTCGACGACGCTCGAATAAAGCCGACATTCAACGGGAACGTGGGATAAAACAGATATGGCTTGCCGCGAAACTCGATGAGTTCGATCAGATCCTGCGTCGCCCGCGACGTAAACTTGCCGCCCTGCTGCCGCGGATCGGCATAGGTGCCCAGACCGATCTCGGTCATGAGGCCAGGGCTTCTGCGCGCGACCTCGCGAAGCCATTGCATGCTTGCGCCGATCGGCCAGCTATACGCCTCGACGCGGTTCTCCCGAATAAGCCGCATGAGATCCGGACGCGTTCGCTTGGTCGGGTGAAGCGGATTCACATAAGAGCCGGAAATGATACGCCGCATCAGACCTTCGATAGCGACGTGGTCCATGCCTCGGATCTCGATCGAATCGCCGGTCCCGCATGGGAAATAAAAGGTCAGGTCGCGCGGCTCGGATTCGCTTCGGAAACGATCGGCGACGCTACGCAGTAGCGCATCTGGCGTCACCCATCCGATGACACCGACACTGGCGACGGTGTCACCGGACCGAACCAACGTTGCGGCCTTATCTGCGCTGATACGCTTGCTCACACGTGCACTCCAAAGCGGTTGAGGGTTGCCTTCGCGGCGGGGTGGCCGCAGTCGGCAAGGAAGAGACGATTGGCCCACGCATCCAGGCTCTCGCCCTGACCGGACACAAGCGGTGCGAAAAATTGCTTCGTTGACGCGACTGCTTCTGGCGGCAGTGCCGCTAACCGTGTTGCCACGCGAAGAGCAGCATCGCGCACCGATTCACCGGGCTCGGTCAGATGATCTGCAACTCCGAGTCGATGAGCCTCCCGGCCATCGAAGGGGTCGGCGCCCCAGACCAGCCGGCGCGCAGCGACCGGGCCGACGCGTGCGACAAGTGCTTGCAGGCCCCAAGGTGGAATCCATCCGATTGCAACTTCCGGCAGATGCCAGCGCGCCGACGGATCCGACACCACGACATCGCAGGACACCGCCAGCACAAACCCGCCGCCGAGCGCGAAGCCGTCGACGCCACCCACGACTGGCTTGTTCATCAGCGCGACCGAGCGTGCCAACGTCGCGGTGCGGGCTTCGTGCGCGCCCATGCCCGCGAGGTCCATGCCCGCCAGTTCCTTAAGATCGCTGCCGGCACAAAAGCCCGGGGCGGATCCCGTCAGGACGATGACGCGCGTGGCAGGATCTCGATCCGCGCGATCAAGCTCCGCGGTGAGTTCCTCGATCAATTGCAGCCCAAGCGAGTTTCGCCGGGACGGCCTGTCTATGGTGAGGATCGCAAGCTCACCTTTCTGCTCGGCGCGCAATTGCGTAGGCTGTTGTTTTAGTAGCATCCGTATAATATACTACAAGGATTGTAGCGGTCAAGCCAAACAGGCGCCGGACTTTTTGGGGGGGGGGGAAACAATGGCCAATGTCACGCTAAGCGGAAGCTCGCCTGCGATTGCGCAAAACAACGCTCAAGTAACCGACGCCGACCGTGCACGGCGCATCCGGCTTGTTGTTTCCGCGAGCATGATCGGCACGATCATCGAGTGGTATGATTTCTTCGTGTACGGCACCGCGGCCGCACTGGTCTTTGCGCCGCTGTTCTTTTCCAAAGCCAGCCCCACCGTCGGCACGCTTGCCGCGTTCGCAACATACGCACTTGGTTTTGCTGTCCGACCGATCGGCGGCGCCGTATTTGGTCACCTGGGTGACAAGCTCGGGCGTAAAACAATCCTTGTAACGACGCTGATGGTCATGGGTATCACCACGACCTTGATCGGCCTCCTTCCCACATACGGCCAGATCGGCAATTTTGCACCGATCCTGCTGCTCGTTCTTCGCCTGATACAAGGTTTCGGCGCCGGAGCCGAGTTCGCCGGCGCTGCCATTCTGGCGGTAGAGTTCTCTCCGAGAGATCGACGCGGCTTCTATGGAAGCTGGTCCCAAATCGGTGTCGCGATTGGCCTCGCCGCCGCCGTCGGCGTTTTCCTGCTCGCCCAGAAACTGCCGGAAGCACAGTTCATGTCCTGGGGTTGGCGCATTCCGTTCCTTATGAGTTCGGTCGTTCTTTTAGTCGGCCTCTGGATTCGCGTTCGGATCGGCGAGTCGCCGGTGTTCGAACAAATTCAGGCCGAGAACAAAGTTGCCCGCTCTCCGCTGATTGAGGTCTGGAAGACGCAGATGAAGAGCTTCCTGCTTGTGGTCGGCATGCGTTTCGCAGACAACGCCGTTCTCTATATCCCCGTCGTTTTCACGCTCAGCTATCTCAAGCTACAGGGTTACCCGAGCGACGTTGGTTTGGTTGCCGTGTTCCTGGCTGCAGCGGCCCAAGTGATTTTCATTCCCATCTTTGGATCGCTGTCCGATCGTGTTGGCCGGCGTGCTGTGTACGGTGGCGGCGCGCTCGCCGCGGCGGTAGTGATGGTCCCCTATTTCTGGATGATGGATAGCGGGAACTCCTGGGCGGTGTGGGTTGGCATCACGCTGCTCGGCGGCTGCATCTATTCCGCTATGGCGGGCAGCCAGCCGGCATTCTTCTCCGAACTGTTTCCGGCCAATTTGCGCTACACCGGTGTAGCCGGAGCGCGTGAGTTCGGAGCCATCGCGGGGGGTGCCATTCCTCTTATCGCGGCGGCCTTGAGCGCTGCCTACGCGAGCGCAACTCCCGTGGCGCTTTTTGTGATTTGCATGTGTGTGGTGACCATCATTGCCGTCATGCTCGCCCCAGAAACGCGTGGCAAAGTCGATATGACAAGCAGTTGAACGCTTTAAAGTCTCGCAGAACCGACGCCTGGCGGATGAATTTTCTCAACTGATAAGGAAAGAAGAAAACCCTTATCAGTCTGCAGACTGACTCCATTTTGCTAGGGCGTGGACTCATTAGCACGCAGCCAAATTCGGATTGAGGCGAGTTTGACGAGATAGTTAGCTGCGAGTTCTTGTTTAAGAACACGTGTGCTCAGCTGGAAAATCTCGCGTCGCCTTGGTTCGCGAGTTGCAAGATGACGTTGGCCAGTACCCTTGCGCCGGCAGCGACATGCGCAGGCTCGGCGCATTCGGCGGGGTTGTGCGAAATGCCGCCCCGGCACGGAATGAAAATCATTCCGGTCGGGCAGACATAGTGAAGCTGACGCGAGTCGTGTCCGGCTGCCGAATAGATATCCATCGCCGGTATGCCCTCGCTCGCCGCGGCCTGAGTGATCAGGGAACGAATCCCGTCGGCGAAGGTCAGCGATGGCGCATGCGCGATCTGCTTGAGTTCGACGATACAAGGCCCGCGCTCGGCTTCGACGATCTCGCGTATCTTGCGGTCCATCGCGTCGACGACTTGATTGTCAAGATGGCGCAGGTCGATCGAAAACAGAACCTCCGACGGCACGACCGACGGCGCGTTTGGCGTCACTTGGAACAGACCGACGGTCAGCTTGGTATCGTCGGGCTTGAGCGCAGCGCGATCGATCTTCGCGATCATGCGCACCGCCCCCATCAGCGCGTCGCGGCGTTCGGCGCGCAATGCCGTTCCGGCGTGGGCGGCTTCACCGATTACTTTGACGCGATAGCGCCGCGTACCCTGAATGCCGGTAACAACGCCGATCGGCACGGCGGCAGCTTCGAGCAGCGGTCCCTGCTCGATATGCGGCTCGACATAGGCGTGAATCGTAAATCCGAAATCGCGCAGAGGAATATCAACGTCGCGGCTGAGCACTTCGCGCACGGCGTTGCCTTGCGAGATGCCGGCCAGGTCGCGGCTGGCATAGGCTTCGTCGAGCATCTTTTTCCCGGTGAAGACTTCGGAGCCCGGCATGCCCGGCGCAAATCGTGAGCCTTCCTCGTTGGTCCAGGCCACGATTTCGATCGCACGAAGCGGCCGCTCGCCTTCCGCGGCGATGGCCTGGACGGCTTCCAGCGCGGCCAGCACGCCGAAGACACCGTCGAACTTTCCCCCCGTCGGCTGCGAGTCGATGTGAGACCCCGCGAGCACCGGCGGCAAGGAAGGATCGCGGCCCTCGAAGCGAAGAAACAGATTGGCCATGCGGTCGGTGAACGGCGAAAGATCGAGCTCGCGCGCCCATGCGACAAGCTGCGCCCTCGCCTCGCTCTCGGTCGGCGAGAGCGCCGGCCGGTCAACGCCGCCGTCCTCACGCGCGCCGAACCGCGCAAGCGTCATGTGTCGTGCCCACAAGCGATCGCCATCGACAAGCTTCGCTGGTGACGTCATCGGCGCGGGTACCCCTCAGCCGGTCCGCATGACCTGCGCCGGATCAGCGCGCGGATCACGCCGTCCCCACCTTCCCGCTTCGACTTGCGCGATGAATTCGGAAAGGTGCCAATTAAAGAGGCCGGGTTCCTCAAGGTTGAGCGTATGGCCCGTCTTCGGAAACACGGCCAGTCCGGCGCGCGAAATCGTGCGCTTGAGAAACAGGCCGGGCTGAAGACAATGATCGTCCTCGTCGCCGACCATTACCAGTACCGGCGTCTGCATGGCGCGAAACTCGGCCTCAAGATCATAGAGTGAAGGCCGTCGCATCTGCACCCCGCGCATGGTATTAGCCGCGCCCCTCGCATCGTGCTGCGCCAGGCGGTCGGCGAACAGGCGCCAGCCGCGCGGATCCTTTTCCTGGAATTGAACGCGGGATGCGCCCTCGGCGTACGTCGGAGCGAAATCTTTTGAGCCACGCTTCTCGAAATTATCGGCGACCTGCGCGGACACGCCCCTGAAGTAATCCTCGTGGACCTTTTCTGCGCCGTAGCCCGCGCCGGCGGCAACGGCCGACAGCACACGCCCGGGATGGCGAAGCGCCACATGAAGGCTCGCAAAGCCTCCCATCGAGAGGCCAACGACATGGGCCTTGTCGATCCCGGCAGCATTCAGCACTTCGACAACATCGTCGGCCGCGCGGGCTTGCGAATAGGACTCGACCGTCTCCGGCACGTCAGACGGCGGATAGCCCCGTGCCGCAAAGGTGATGCACTGATGGCGGCGGGCGAAGAAATTGAGCTGCGGCTCCCAGCTCCAGTGGCTGCCGCCGAATTCGTGGACGAAGATGATCGGCGTGCCGGAGCCTGCGCTTTCGTAGAAGAGACGGACGCCGTCGCTGGCCTTGGCAAGGCTCATGGCAATCCCCTCAAATCACAGAGCGGCGGGAAGCGATCCCGCCATCCACGGTAATGATCGTGCCGGACGTATAGCCCGAGCGATAGGACGCAAGAAACACGATGAGATCGGTGATCTCGTGAACATGCGCCGGCCGCTTCAGCGGATAGCGGTCCTGCAATTCCTTGTAGCGATCTTCGGTGCCGTACCATTCCATCGAGCGCTTCTTCAGCATCTTGTAGATGCGGTCGGTGTCCACCGGCCCCGGATTGACTCCCAAGACGCGAATGTTGTCGTCGAGCGAGTGTCCGCCCATCGCGCGGGTGAACGCCATCAGGCTGGCGTTGCCGGTGGTGCCCGCCACGTAGTTCGGATCGAAGATTTCGCCACCATTGCCGATGTTGTTGATGATCACGCCACCGCCGCGCGCTTTCAGGCGAGGATAGACCGTACGCGTCAGGTTGATGTAGCCGAAGACTTTCAGCTCCCACCCCGCGCGCCATTTGGCCTCATCGACGTCCCACAGGCTTCCGCTTGGAATGACGCCGGCATTATTGACGAGAATATCGATATCGCCGACGGCCTCAATCAGCGGATCGATCACGCCAGTCGTCGTCAGGTCGAGCGCATGAACAGCAACCTTTACCTTGTGCGACGCCTCGATCTCCACCTTGATCGCCGCAAGCCGTTCAGCCGACCGGGCGACGAGATGAAGATCGCAACCCTCTGCCGCAAAGCTGCGCGCGACGCCCTCGCCGATCCCCTGGGACGCGCCGGTGACCAGCACCGTCTTGCCCTTCAACCCCAAATCCATGTTGTTCTCCGTATCTTTCGGGCGCCGAGCGCCAGGTCAAAACAGCTTAACCGTCTCGTTGCGGCCGCACGCACGCTCCCGCATCTCCGGCAACAGCGCCACAAATTCCTCGACCCACGACGACGGCACGCTAGTTGAAACCTTGATGAAGCGATCGCCGAAATTGGGCGTGTGATAGGCGCCTTGCCGGATCATGATCTTGTGCTCCTGGAATGCCGCCACCAGCGCTTCCGGTCGCACGCCCCCCTTGTCGCATTCGATGATGATGAAATTGCCGTTGGAGGGAAACACCGGCATTTCCAGACCAGGCACGTTCTTCACAGCATCGTGGATCAATGCCTGATTGGCGCGCTGCTGCGCAAGCACGCCCGGAAACCATTCCGCCTTGATCTTGAGACCGGCAAGGGCTGCGCGCTGCGACAGGATGCTGGAGCCGAGATTGTTCGGCGGCGAAGCAGCGAGGCGATCGATCAAGTCGGGATCGGCGACAACCGCTCCCACCCGCAGGCCCGCCAGACCCAGCCATTTCGAGAAGCTGTAGATCGTCAGCGTGCGCTCCGAACAATGTCGCGCCGCCAATTCGTGCGCGTGGGCGAAATGCCGGTAGGTACAGTCATGGATGAGATAGGCGTCGGCGCGCTCGACGATCGCCGCGATCGCCGCGATTTCGGCAACCGTGCAGGCCGTTCCTAGCGGATTGTTGGGATCGACGAGATAGACGACTTTCGTCTTCGGCGTGATCGCGGCGGCGAGGCGCTCGGGCGCGAGCCGATAGCCGTGTTCGGCGCCGTAAATCGGAATTTGCGTGACGCTTGCCCCCACCGACCGCGCAAAGGCCATCGGCCAGTTCCAGGTGGGATCGGTGGTGATGAACTCATCGCCCGGCCGCAGCAGCGTGTGGCAGACATGGTAAAGTGAAGACACCGCGCCATCCGAGACGAGCGCCGCATGATCCTTGAGGCCGAGATCGCTGACGATGCCTTGGCGGAGTTCTTCGAACCCGGCAGGCGGCGCGTAGATGTGAAACTCTTCGTCGCGAATGCAACGTTCCATCGCCTCGATGACCGCCGGATGAGGCTTGGCGTGATTGGTGTTCTGGCCCATCCAGCGCAGGTCCGGCGTATTCACCAGCCGATCGAAATGGCTATTTCGAACCTCAAAGGGCTTCATGGACGCTCCGGCTTTGGTATACAGGAATCGAGTTTTTGTACGACTTCGTTTCCAGTAAACACGTTTTCGATATGCAATAAACCCAAAAGTCGTTGCTCGATATGCCAATGCCCTGGCAAATCGAGCGATTTACATTCCAAATATAACTTTTTGGCATAATGATTCTTGCTTCCCGGGCCGTTCAAGATGAAGGTAGGCTTGGATGGGTCGAAGCGAGCGGCGATCACCCAAGAGGTTGGGAGAAGGTCGATGATGTTACGTCGGAGCGTATTGAAGGGCATGGCTGCTGCCGGGCTTGGCGCCGCGGGACTTCCGCTGGCCACGCCGGCTCTTTCGCAGGGCACGAAGAAGGTGAGCTTCACCACATCGTGGATTCCGGAAGGCCCCAACCTGTTTGCCTATGTCGCGCGCGATAAAGGGTTCTGGAAGAAGGCTGGTCTCGACGTCAGCGTGGCGCGCGGATCGGGGTCGGGCGCGGCCGCGCAAGCGGTCAGCGCCGGCACCTTCGACTTCGGCATGGCGGCAACGCCGACCGTGATCATCCAGGCGGCCAAAAAGCTGCCGATCACCTGCATCGGCCAGATCAACTACGATGCGCTGATGGGGATCGGCCTGTTGGCCGGCTCACCGATCGAGCGGCCGAAGGACCTCGAAGGCAAGAAGCTCGGCGCCAGCGTGACATCAGGCGAATATCCGTTCCTGCCGCTTTATGCGGACAAGGCAGGCTTCGATCTGGCCAAGGTGCAGATGGTGCAGCTCGACGGCAAGGTTCGCGAACGCTCGCTGATGGAGAAGCAGGTCGACGCGGTCTCTGCCTTTGCCACCAGCACCGTTCCTTCACTGGCGCCGCTCGGCACCGACATTCATTTCATGCTGTTTCGCGATGTCGGAATCGAGTTCTACGGCCAGTCGCTCACCACGCAGCCTCAGCGCCTGGAAAAGGATCCGGAGCTCTGCGCCGCCTTCGTCGAAGGCGCGATGGAAGCCATTCGCTTCACGATGACGAACTTCGACGAAGCCGTCGACATTTTCCTGAAAGCAAATAGCGAGGTCGCGATGTCCTCGACCGGAAAGGAATATTCGCGCATCGGCCTCGGCCTGACCAATCTGACCAATCTCGTTCCCGAGGTGAAGGAACATGGCTTCGGCTACGCAGATCCGAAGAAGGTCGGCACGATGGCCGATCTCGTGGTCAAATACGCAGCCGGCCAGGGCGCGGTGCGGCCCGACACGGACGCGCTATTCACCAACAAGTTCGTCGGCAAGATGAAGCTGAGCGCCGACGAACTCACGCTGGCTGAAAAGAACGCGGCTGCGTTCCGTAAATACGTCAGTTGACGCTCCCCGCGGATCGCATGCCGATGCTGGCCGCCCAATCTGCGCCCGATGTTGTGGCGGCCGCCGAGCCGCTGGTATCGGTCAAGAACGTACAAAAGACCTACTTCACGCGGGAGGCGCCCGTGCGGGCGGTGGCGTCGGCATCCGTCGACATCGCACGCGGCGAATTCGTATCCCTCCTCGGCCCGAGCGGCTGCGGCAAGAGCACGCTCCTGATGATGATAGCGGGGCTGGAGCGGCCGACCGGCGGCTCGATCCTGCTCGGCGGATCGGAAATCCGGGAGCCGCGCCGCGACATCGGAATCATTTTCCAGGATGCAACGCTGCTACCCTGGAAAAGCGCGATCGAAAATGTCCTATTTCCTGTCCGCATCCTCAAATTGCCGATCGAGCCTTATCGTCAGCGCGCCCGCGAACTGCTGGCCATGGTCGGGCTCTCGGACTTCGAGAGCAAAAAGCCATCGCAGCTCTCGGGGGGAATGCGGCAGCGCGTCGCGATCTGCCGGGCGCTGATCCACGATCCGGACATCCTGTTGATGGATGAACCGTTCAGCGCTCTCGACGCCATCACGCGCGACCAGATGAACGTCGCGCTGTCGGAGATCCTCGAGACCTACAAGAAGACCGTCATCTTCGTGACCCACTCCATTCGCGAAGCGGCGTTTCTCTCGGACCGCGTGGTCGTGATGGGCGGACACCTCTCGACCATCGTGCTCGATATGAAGATGCCGTTCGAGCGGCCGCGGCGCTTCGAGATCGAGGAAACCCCTGAATTCGTCAGCGTATGCCGGCAACTTCGCCTGACCATCGAGAGCGCGCATAACGGACAGGCCGCGCAAATTCCCGCCGCGCGCGGCGGCGTGATCGAATAAAGCGCCATGGCATCGAGCGGATTTCCTTCGACAGGCACGGGCGCCGAAACAGGCGCGATCATCGCAGCCCCGGCAGCCCACATGGGAAGCGGCCTAACGCGGCTCCGCAGCGTAGGTCTGCCGCTCGGACTGGCAGGAATCGTGCTGGTGGCCTGGCAACTCGCGGTCACGCTTGCCCACATCCCGCCGGTCATTCTGCCTTCGCCGGTCTCAATCACGAAATACATCTTCGATCACTACGACATTCTCCTGATGCACGCTGTTCCGACTACGGTGGAATCCGCTGCCGGGTTTGTGATCGCAGCCCTGCTCGGAATCGTTCTCGCGATCATCATCACCTATTCGCGCCTCGCCCGCGAAGCGCTTTATCCCAATCTCATCTTCTTCCAGTTGATCCCGAAGATCGCGCTAGCGCCTCTGTTCATCATCTGGCTCGGGATCGGGTCGCAATCGCGCATCGCATTTGCGGTTTTCATCGCCTTTTTTCCAGTGGTGATTTCGACGGCGGCGGGCTTCGCCAGCGTTGACAAAAGCATGCTCAGGTTGTGCCGAGCGCTCACCGCCAGCGAATGGCAGATTTTCACCAGCGTTCGGTTTCCGGCGGCGCTGCCTTATATCTTCAGCGGCATGAAGATCGCGATCACGCTCTCCATCATCGGCGTCATCATCGGCGAATTCATCACCGCCCAGGCCGGACTAGGCTATCTCATCATCTTTGCTACGGCGCGAGCCGACACCGATATCTCCATGGCCGCCATCGTGGTCCTGTGCATTTGCGGCCTTCTCCTTTATGGGCTCGTGGCGCTCGCTGAATTGATTGCGAACAGATTTTACTCGGCGGACAACCCATGATGACAATCCCGGATGCAACGTCAGCCGCCGGAGCGGCCACTTCGGCCAGCGAACCGGAATCACTATCGGCCAACGTCGTTCATCGTCTCGAACTGGAGATCCTGAAAGGCCAGCGCAAGCCCGGCGATCGCCTCGACGAACGCCAGCTCGCCGACCATTTCGGCGTGTCGCGCACGCCGGTTCGCGAAGCTTTGCAACGGCTGGCTGCGAGCGGACTGGTGGTCTCGCGCGGACGGCAGGGATTGCAGGTTGCCCAGCTCTCGATTGCCGATCTTTTGGATGCGTTCGGCGTTACGGCCGAGATGGAGGCACTTGCGGCGACCCAGGCCTCGCGGCGCATTCGGCCCGATCAGCAGAAAAACCTTGAAGCTGCGCACCAGGCCTGCTCGACTGCGGCGAGCGCTCGCGACGCCGACCGCTTCTACGAAGCCAATCTTGAATTCCATGAAACGATCGCGGCCGCCAGCCATAACCGCATCCTGCGCGACGAGTTGCGCCGGCTGACGGTGAAGATATCGCCGTATCGCCGCGCAATCACGTTCCAGCCCGGCCGCATGGAATCGTCCATACCCGAGCATGAGCAGATCATGCAGGCCATTCTTCGTAACGACGCCGCGCAAGCTGGGCTCGTCATGCGTTCGCATGTCACCCTGCTCGGAGACGGCCTCTCCGACCTGCTACATTTCCTGCGCCTCTATGGCGATCAGCGCTTGCTAGCCGAGCTCGCCTGAACCCATTCGACGCGGGCCGAGGCTTGGCCTGATCTTAGCCTAGCTAGGGGGCTGGCTATTTTTCAACAAAGCCTGTCCCGTGATCAACCTCGATCCGCTTCGGAATGTTAGGTACGCCCAGATCCAGGCGATCACGACCGAAAGACGGTTACGCATACCGGAAAGAAATAGGACGTGGACCATACCCCACAACCACCAAGCTGGCGCACCCCAAAGTCGCACCCGTCCAAAATCCGCTACGGCTGAGCTTCGGCCGATCGTCGCGAGGCTTCCTTGATGCCGGTAAGCAAATGGGGGCGGCAGGACACGCTTCTCGATCTGGCTTCTAATGACAGAAACAACATATTGTCCGCCTTGCTTGGCGGCTGGCGCTAGACCCGGAACCGGACGTCCGTTCCAGCCAAGCGACGAGGCGGTGTCTCCAATTGCAAAAACATTGGCATGACCGGGTACGCGAAGATGTTCGTCGACACGTATGCGGCCCGATCTGTCAACATCAGCTTTGAGCCAATCGGCGGCTGGCGACGCTACGACACCAGCAGCCCAAAGCACGGTCCGCGCCCGAAGCTTCTGTTCATCTATGGTGACGCCAGCGTCGTCAATGCCCCGAACCCTGCTATTGACACGAACTTCGACGCCGAGCTTTCGTAGCGAGTCCTTTGCGTGCATAGAAAGTTGCTCGGGAAAGGTGGATAGCAGACGGGGCCCCGACTCAACGAGAATGATACGCGCGGCTGAGGGCTCAATAATTCGGAATTCCTCCTCAAGACCGAAACGCGCAAGCTCGGCAACAGCTCCCGCAAGTTCAACGCCGGTCGGTCCCCCGCCTACAACGACGAACGTCAGGCAAGCATCACGCTCCGTCGTATCCTTGGCATTTTCGGCGCTCTCAAATGCCGAGAGCAGCTTTCCCCGTATCATGGTGGCGTCATCGACGCGCTTCAGTCCCGGCGCGAAACGGGCCCAGTCGTCGTTCCTGAAATAACTGTGCGATGCCCCGGTCGCGATAATCAGCAGATCGAAAAGCAACTCCTTGTTGAGCATTCGGACCTTCTGCAGATCGAGATCGATCCCTGTCACCGTCTCCATTATCACGCGCACATTTGGGTCATCACGAAATTCGCTGCGTATCGGGGAAGCGATGTCGGCAGGTGCCAGACCCGCGGTAGCAACCTGATAAAGCAGCGGCTGAAAGAGATGGTAGTTGTGCCTGTCGATAATGGTGAGATGAACCGCCAAGTGGCGCAGTTTCAGCGCACAAGCCATTCCGCCAAAGCCAGCTCCCACGATAACGACGCGCGGCCAATCGTCGGCACCGACCTTGCCGTGGTTCGGCTTCATGAGGGCGATTTCAACGAGACCCCGGCGCCGCAATACGGGCCGTGAGGTTTATGAGCAGATTCTTGTTCCAGTGCATGCCGCGTCTGCGCGTTCACCGGAACGCGTTGCATGTCGCCCCGGCGCCGCAAATTGATCATCCAAGCATGGCCAACCGTTCCGCGCCCAAAAGAAAAAGAAGTGACCACACTCGAAGCTGACGTCCTGAAAACGCCCCCAGCGGCTGATGTCGTAGACGAGGATTGCATCGAAGTCAGTGCGGCGGGTTTCGACGTCCCGGATGAGTTTCTGTAGAGCCTCGCGATCGTCCAGCGTCAAGCCGCTACGGCCTTGGTCGGCATATTGACGCACGATCTCAATGTTTCTCTGCGCGGCATAGGCCGCGATAGCCTCTGACTGGTTCTGGGTCGAGTATTTCTGATGGTCCGTCGACATCCGCACATATTGCGCGGCGCGCACGCTGCGGGTCGTTGCGTCAGGTCCAGTTTGTGCGGCGTCGGACACGGCTGCTCGTGCTTTAACATGAGCTTGTGCCCCTAGTCTGGCCGGGAAAGGTTTCGGGACTTGAAAGCGGTCGACATTAAATCGAGGCGATTTTTCCCTGAGTTCTAGCTTTGTTTTTCGACGCACCGGCGACCCGAAGCAGTCCGCGCATTTCGCTCGAACCGCGCGCGACATGTTCGGCTTCGTCGAGACCAGCAAGGATCGGCTCGATCCGTGCCAGAAAGTCGGCGCCGCTGTCGGTAAGGGACACCGCACGCGTGCTCCGGATCAGGAGAGAGGCCCCGGTCTTCCGCTCCAGCGCGGAGACCGTCCTGGAGACCGTGGATTGCGGCACGCCCAGTTCCCGGCCGGCTACGGAAAAACTGCCCCGTCGGGCCACGCGCACAAACAGCCGCAAGGCGTCCAGATGACCATTCATAGCAACAATGGATAACTCAAACCAATACATTCTCAGTGCCTGTTCACAAGTCTCAAAAGCGCTAAACCTCACCCTAACCGGGGCGCGGAGATAATTTTCATTAGGGCGGAGACTGTAAGCACCTTTGTAAAAATGTTTACAGTTGATCGATGTGGTTTCGCTGACCGAAAGGCTGCGAGCAACTAACTGTATAGGTTTTGCGTAAAAGCTATACATGCCGAGAGAGACGAGTATTGACCGAAGCCCAGTATTTGGCCGCCACGGCAACTCGATACAAATTCATCATTGTGTTTACAGTCGTCGGGACTTGGGCGGACCTAAGAGCGCAGTCAGCTAGGGTTACAATTTCGTAGACTCAAGCGACGAAGGTTGCGTGCTGGCTACGCAGCAGAGTTTTTGCGTTGTCATTACGTCGATCATTGTTAGTTCCTGTTCGAGTGCTTGCCGCTGCGCATTTTCATGGTAACAACCGGCCTTCATCACCAACAGGAGCAATTAACTTGAAGAAAGCCAAGGCCGCTAGGAAGACTGGCAAGCGACGCGAATGGACAAAGGCCGATCTAAGAGAACTCAAAGATCATTCAAAGGCGCGAACGCCGGTCATCAAAATATCAAAGCTTACCAGACGCTCGGTCGGAGCCCTCCGCCAGAAAGCGTTGCACATGGGGATAGGACTGGGCCACCACCGATAACGGCTGATGCACCGCGCGGCACGACGAGAAGAACATGCCGCGCAGGCGCAATAGGTTCGACCCTTGCGGGCTTTTGGACTGATAAGCTTTTGGTGAAAAGTTTATCGTCGCGAGAGAACCGATTTACCGAGCCGTTGCAAGAATAGCAGGTCGCTTCGGACTGGCGTTGACCGTCGGGGGTTGAGTCAGGATTGTCGCCAGACTAGCCGCCAAGCTCCCCGTCGATCGAAATTTCACGTCCGTTCCTGTCATTGCCGCGAAGATTGAGCTTCTCGCCGTCAAACCATAAGGTCCATTTTTCCTCTGCGAGACCCCTGCCTAGTGTTAAGCGCTGGACCACAAAGGTATGATCATTCAACCAATTTCCCTTTGTCGCAATGATCCCGGCGAAGCTTGGGTCGCTGTTGCGATACAGCCCGTCGAGACCGATCGGGCCAGTAAACGTGAGTGACGGCTTCGTCGGATCCCGACTGTATAATTCCAGATCGTAGCGCGGATGCGAATCAGCGAAGGTCAGCGAAAGCGATTTCACACCAAGTGCATTGCTGGAAAATTTGTATGTCTTTCCCGAGATAGCAGACGCGATCTCAGGCGTAGTGCCAACTTCTGTCGGCTTCTCAGCTGAGATATCGCGGATTTTGTTCGCGAACAGATCCGCACTGGCGGGATCCAGTGTTAGCGCCGTTTCGGATTTGACCGCGCTAGAAATATAATCAGCCAGCTTTCCGAACGGGCAAAAATCCCTTGCGGTCGTGACCGCAACAATGTCCAGCTCGGGAAGAACCATGATAAGTTGGCAATGATATCCAACTGCCATATAGACTTGCTTGTTGGGGAGAGCCCAGAAGAAGTTAGAATACTTCAGCTTTGGATTGAAAGCCGCGTTCATGTTCACCGTGGCGTGGCTTGCCTTTTCGACCCAGGCCGGAGGAACAAGCGTTTTGCCCTCCCATTCGCCATGGCGCAAATATAGATAGCCAATCTTCGCCATATCGCGAGGTTGCAACGCCAGGCCGTATCCTCCAGTTGAGATGCCCTGGGGATCATGCCGCCAATTCCATGCGCTTATCCCCAGCGGGCCGAATAGCGTACCTTTCGCGTAATCCGACGCACTCAGCCCCGTCAGCTTGGTGAGGATGGCCGAAAGCAAATGCGGATTGCCGCTATTGTAGTTGAAGAGGTCTCCGGGCGTGCTCGACATCGGACGATCGAGAATGAATTTGATCCAATCCGAGCTGCGTTCCATTTCTATCATCGAATCTGGCCGCCCGTCCGTCGGTTCGCGCCAGTCTATACCGGACGTCATGTCCAAGAGGCTTTGAAGCGTTATGGCTTTCTTTTTATCATCGAGGTTGGCAACGGAGCGGTCGCTAAAAAACGCCAGCATGGGATGGTTCGGGCTGTCCAGCAGACCATCCTTGGATGGCTATCGCCGTCAAAGTACCGATCACCGCTTTGGTAGCGGAGTTGATCACGTGAGGAATGTCCGCAGTATAGGGGGCATAGTAGGCATCCAGGACGATCTTGCCATGCCGTGCAATCAGTAGACTGTCGAAGCTGCGGCTTGTTCCGAACTCGACTAACTTGGCAAGCGCCGCCGAATCCATGCCCTGTTCTTCGGGCGAGGAAGTTTGCCATTCCTTGGTCGGCCAGACGGTCTCTATTCTGTTTTGGGCATATCCAGTACCGCAGCAGATCGAGACAACAAAAGCGAATGTTCCCAGCAAAGGCGGCAAAACAAATCGTTGAGTTTTCATAAATGCCTCGTCGGGGCCGATGGATTTCGTGATTGCACAATATGGCTTAGTAAACCCATAAGCGAACACTTGCGCAACCTGGATTTGATTGCGCCAGCTAGCGCGACAGTCATCACCTCCGCTTCTGGCACTTTTCGGACATGGCCGATCTGACTGAAGATTTCCGTTCTTGCAGGTGAAGCCGACCACGTCACCGCAATGCAATAGAGATTGTGCGGCTGATAAGATTTAGTCGCAAATGGAGTCCGTTCGGTAACTGATAAGGAGTCCTTTTGCCCGACCGCGAAGACGATACGACGTTTACGACCGATCACGCGCCGCTTCGCCAGCGGAAGATCATTCATGTCGACATGGACGCGTTCTACGCTTCCGTCGAGCAGCGCGACAATCCTGAGCTCCGCGGCAAGCCGATTGCCGTCGGCGGATCCCGCGAACGCGGCGTCGTGGCGGCGGCCAGCTACGAAGCAAGGAAATTCGGCGTCCGGTCGGCGATGCCGTCGATCACGGCGAAGCGGCAGTGTTCGGACCTGATCTTCGTCAAGCCGCGCTTCGAGGTCTACAAGGCGGTCTCGCGGCAGATCCGCGAGATCTTCGCCGAGCACACGCCGATCATCGAGCCGCTCTCGCTCGACGAGGCCTACCTCGACGTCACCGAAAACCTGCAGAACATTCCACTGGCGCGCGATGTTGCGCTCGCGATCCGCGCCAAGATCAAGGAGGTGACCGGTCTCAACGCATCCGCCGGCATAAGTTACAACAAGTTTCTGGCGAAGCTCGCCTCCGACCATCGCAAACCGAACGGCCAATACACCATCACGCCCGAGATGGGACCGGCGTTCGTCGAGGCGCTGCCCGTCGGCAAATTCCACGGCATCGGGCCGGCGACGAGCGCGAAGATGAAATCGCTCGGGCTCCACACCGGCCTCGACATGCGCAATCAGACGCTGGAGTTCATGCAGGCCAACTTCGGCAAAGCGGGCGCGTATTACTACTGGATCTCGCGAGGTGTCGACAATCGAGAGGTCCGCGCGAACCGGGTCCGCAAATCGGTCGGCGCCGAGAACACGTTCGCCAGCGACCTTACCGAATTCGACGCGATGGCCTCCGAACTGCAGCCGCTGATCGACAAGGTCTGGCGACATTGCGAGGACAAGGGATCTCGAGGCCGGACGGTGACGCTGAAGGTCAAGTTCAACGACTTCGAGATCATTACGCGCAGCAGGTCCGTCCCCGTCGTGGTAGCGTGCCGCGGCGACCTCGAACGGTTGACGATCGCACTGCTGCAGAACGAGCTGCCCGTTCCCAAGCCGGTTCGCCTCTTGGGGATCGCTCTTTCTTCATTGCAAGGCGACGACGAAGAGGAATTGCAACTTGGCTTCCCGATTTGAGGGGGCGCAGTAGTAAACGGTGGGGCTCGTTCCCAACCAGCGGACAAACTCGTTGTCGTCTGTGGCCTAATTTGAAAATTGTAGTGGCCGTTAACGATTTTGGCATGTGTGCAATATTGACCACTATGCCGGCTAGCCGACATGCAAGGATGCCTGATCGCCGCCCTCCTCGAGATGGAGCAGTATCATGCAGCGACTTCATTCCAATCAACCCGCGTTACTTGAAACGCAGCTTGCCGGAGAGGCTGAGAGGCTTCGAAAGGAAGCTCAGGACACACCGCCCGGCATCGATCGTGAGCGACTTATGCGACGTGCCCGGCAGGCCGAAACCGGCTCACACCTTAGCCAATGCCTCCGCTCGGGCGGACTGCAACCCCCGAACTAAGGCCGCCCCACGAGCAGCCTCTGTCACATGCGTTCCGTAATTGCAGGGTGGTCAATTTTGACCACATCGGCGAATAGGCTGGACCGAGCCCTGCGACTTTTATCGCGCGCGGCAATTTGGCAATTTGACTCTGGGCGGATTCAGTGTCTTGTTAGCAA
This sequence comes from uncultured Alphaproteobacteria bacterium, assembly GCA_963832045.1. Lineage (GTDB taxonomy): Bacteria > Pseudomonadota > Alphaproteobacteria > Rhizobiales > Xanthobacteraceae > Bradyrhizobium. Next base: position 150,080 of record CAWHSM010000023.1, on the reverse strand, counting down.
GTTAAATTCATGCGTCGTGTTTTTTGTGATGTTAGGGGCGAAAATGAGCCTCTATTTGAAGCGTTTATCTCTCGCCGACGCGCGGCTTGAAATCCTCGCTCGGACGGAAACTGATCTCCATGCGCAGTTCCTTGAATTAATGAAGCTGCGCGAACAGTTCAGAACGGCACAGCTTTCGGCGGATCTACAAAACGTGGCGCGGGCTTTCGAGCCCGCGCCCGTTGTTATCGCAACAGCCGCCTAGCGTGTGCCGCCAACCGCTGCCGGTTGCGCTTTCTGATCGATCGGCGCCGGCGCATGGCACCCGCCGCGGATTCCCCACGGGACCTTTATAGGCGCACGCGCGTTGAGGTCTTGATGAGTGTTATCCCTCTGCACCTTCAAAGAAAGTGCGAACAGCGGTGGGCCGCCAGATTTTGTCGACCGGTTCCGCCAGCGGCGCCCCAAAGCCAGCCTCAACAACAGCAGCTTTCCGAGGCCGCCAAAGCCAAGAGAAAAACCGGCCGGGTTAAAGCGGTGGCCTTGAGGTCTGCACCTGCGGTGTGAGCGCGGAATGAAGCCCCACCCCGACGCTGGCCTATTGAGATGGCCCTTCATCCGATGCCGTCACACGGTCGGAGGACGGCATACCGAGGGTTTTTCGAAGGAAGTCGATCGAGCCGCGGCCGAGATCTGGCAAGGTCATCAGCATCTTGTCAGAGGCCTCGCGGATTTCGCCAACGGTTTTTAGTTTTTCGACTGCCAAGACGTTGCGTATTCGCGTGGGGAAGCGGATGCGGTCGGTCGGAGTATCGTCCGGGAGATCCGGGGTCGGGTCGAAGAGTTGCGTCATTGCCTGACGCTACGGTCGTGGGCTTACGCAGACCTTACAGACGCGCCTTTTACTCAGTTGCTGGCCTCCCTCACGATTGAACCGTGGCATCGGTTTTGCTGACTTATCGGTGCTGGGGCATTTCCAGGCCCCATTTTGAGGCAGGCGCCGCCGGGACAACGCATTTCGAGCCCGGCGGCGTATTTTTTTGAGACAGCTACCGCCTCAGCCTTCTGGCATGTGCTGTTAGCCGCTGCCGGTTGCTGCCATCAGTGGGCTCCACGATGCGCGGAATTGCGCATGCGAAGCGGGCTCCCGAGTCGCGGCGATCAGGTGTCGGCAAACGACACGACAATTCCACGATCGACGAGGACAAGCCGAGCCGCCTCGGGGCGCCCGTCGCGAATGCCGGGCCTCCTTTGCAAGGCCCTTCCGGGTCGCTTTCGCACCTGCCGCTTCGCGCGCTTCCCCGACTCAGCGGAAGGTGGCAATCTGCGCTCGGGGCCGGTCAAAGCGAGATTTGCGATGACCCATAAAAGCGCTACCTTCAAGTTCGTCATTTGGACGACGATTGCCGTTGCGCTGGGAATAATAACTTGGTCCAGCACCGCCAAGCGCTCTCCCTCCATCGATCAGACGAGAGCAAAACAGGCTGTTGCCACAAGCCCTGAAATTGCTGAGTTGCCAAATCTCCAGCTTTCGCGCGTTCGTCTATTGGTTTCGCATGTGGAATGAGCTCGGTTGAGACTCGGGCTGAAGGGCGAAGGGGAAATGATAGCCTTTCTGCGTATGGTTCTTTACCGGTGCTGTTTATTTATAGCTTTAATGTGCGGGATAGCAGCACTCACGATTGCGGTGGCAATCGTTACAAACAAGCTTCCAGATTTGCGGGCTTGGATGGCAGTGGTGTTCTTTGCGGCGGTCGGCAGCGCTGCTTGGATAGCTGGTCGCGCGGCAAGTATCTGAAGCCATCCGCCGTCTGGTCGAGATCGGGCTGAGGGCGAAGAAATGACAAAGACACCGGGCGAGTTTCAACCAACCAAGCCGATTACCAAAGAGGAGCGCGAAGCGCGTAAGGCATTTCGCCAAGTCGATGCCGAAAAGGCAATGACTGAACACGAGGTCGCGCAGAGGGCATTTTCTGCAAACCGGGAGCGGCTCAAGGCCGAGCGGCTGGCGCGAGAGTTTGCCGGCCAGCCGATCGCAGCGAAGAAAGCCAAGCCTAAGAAAAAGGGCAAATAGCGCGGCTGGACGGACAAACACCAAGCCCTCACGGCCCGCCTATCGCGGATGCAGCACAAAACCCGGCAAGGATCGTGCCGGATGGCAGGGTCAATTTACCTCTAGGCGTGCGTTCGCATAGGTCCCATCTCGAAACCCATCGTCAGGTCAGGCATTTCACTCCGGACGGATGTGGAGAGTGAGTATGGATCAGGACACCCGACATGAGATCGTTGTGCTCTCGCTGGGCACACTTGCAGCTATTCCGGTCGTCACCGGCATTGGCCTCGCGATAGTGGCTGCCGTTTTGGCCTGGTAATTCGGTTTGCTCACATGACAATCGTTCTGAAGATCCTGGCCGTTTGGTTCGGCCTGAATTTGGCTATCCCGGCCTTTATCTATTACCAGCGATCGCCGAGCTTTCGGCATCGTCTGTTTCGCGCGACCATCGTCTGTTTCGCGCGACCTTCGGTATCTTCAGTCTGCCGAGCGAACGCAGGTTAGCGCACGCCCTCGTCGATGCCGCTCATCATCGTTGAGAGCACAGCTCCGTTGAGCGAGGGCGATAGCGCGAGCATTTAGCATGTCGCCACCGACAAATGCGTCACCCCTCAGTTTTGAGGGCTCTCGTTCGAGGGCCTGATCTCAGCGAGCACCACGCAGCACCTTTTACCAAAAACCCGATTCCGAAATCTTTAATAAATTCGGACCAGCATCCGGAGCGGAAGGTGCACCATGCGTAAAAATGACTTCGCGTCCGCCGGATTCCTCGCGGTGACTGTGGCCGGCCTCGTGCTTCTTTTCTCGAGCTTGCTCGCTTTTGCGCTTAACTAGTCTAGGCGGCGGCCTAAGGTTGTGATGCCGTCTCTACACGGCAACTCCCTAAACTTGGAGCCCGTCGCGAACGGCGGGCCTCCTTTGCAAGTCGGCTATTGTAGTCGCGCAAGCCCGGCTTCAACCTCGCTTAGGTCGCTCTCTATAAGCTGTATCGAGCTGCTGACGTCGATACCGTTGCAAGCCTGAAGCTTTTTGCGCAGCATTTGTCGGTGCTCGCGAAGCTCTTCCATCGCCTGCCGGTCTTTGAGGCTCACATAGGCGTCAACAATTAATTTTACGGATTCCGACACCGTCCACTCTCCCAATTTATATGCAAAGACCTAGTTTTCCGAATTTCGGCCCCGAGCGCAAGGCTCAGTAGCCAGGGCATCCCCAGCCGCAATCCGTAGCGGCTTGCCGAATTGGACTCTTCCGCACTTCAATAGGGCATGCCCGCCCTAACCCGCCGCCGCAGCGACAATCCGCACCACGAGACTTGGCACGTCTATTTTGGCGATGTGCTCGTGGGCACGATCGGCGAGCGCGCGGGCGTCCCGGTCGATGTCGACCAATGGAAATGGAGTTGCGGGTTCGATCCGGGATGCGAGCCGGGCGAGAATCACCACGGAACGGCGCCTAACTTCTTCACGGCGCGGCGTGAATTTGAGATCGCGTGGCGTGAGCTATCGGCAACCAAGACCGGGGCCGATTACGAGGCTTGGCGCGATCGGCGCGACATGATGGCCAAGATACGGGCTAAGCGCGCGCGGGGCGAGAAGCTGGATAGCGAAATCCCCACCTCGATGATGCGTTGCGCATGCGGTGTCAGGTTTGATAGCCACGTCTTGCCGCAAAACCTCATCCACCTGCCGCACATCTATGCGGCGCAAGCCGAGGGCCGTCGATGGTGAATGCTTGCCAGCGCTGCTTCGGATGCCGTTGGGTTTGTGAGGCCCATTCCCACATGCCGTGGGAAGGCGATTATGCTTGCGGATGCGGCGCTCCTGGAATGCCATGCCCGGTCTGCAACGCCAGCGATGGAGTTGATCCGCCAAAGATGCCGCCCGGCTTTGTCGAAGACGAGAGCGCATGATCCGCAAGCCCCGCGACCTTCCTCCCGCCATAGCCCGCGCCTTCGTCAAGGACATGGAGGCCTACTTCGCTGAAAAAGACCGGCTCAAGCAGGACGAGATCGCGCTGCGGCAGCTTCACGCGCTCAAGGAACATCAAGGGCCGCGGGCGCTCGCGGCGAGGAAACGGGGCTCAGTGACGAAGAAATCGCTTTCTACGACGCATTGGCGGAAAATGACAGCGCGCGGCAGGTCATGGGCGAGCCAGTAATAGCCCATGAGCTTGTGACCGTCATCAAGGGCAACGTGTCGGTCGATTGGATGCATCCAGCGGGAGAAGTTGCGGAACTTTCATCTGAAAGCAGAAATATAAAATAATATGTTTTCTGGTTGGCGGGCACTAATCTTCCAACCCGGGGGAAGCGGCCTTGCACATGCTTGTCGAGGGGTTCGACGTCTTCGGCTTTCATATCCAGTATTGGGTGCTGCTGGCTGTTGTGATCTTAGCGGTTGCCATTGTCTTCGTGCGGAGATGAAAAACGCGGCCGCACGCTGAGCTCTCAGGCCGCGCTTCAATAGGGCATACCCGCCCTCACCCGCCGCTGATGTCAGGTAAGGGCGGCTCGACTATCGAGAAAAGCCCCGGCGCTGGCGGAGCCGTTCTTCGACACGTTGCAGATCAGTGACCAGCGGGGCCCGACGCCATAGCGCCATTGTCGAGTTTCTGCAAGCGCGACGGCCCTGCACTATAGCCGGGTGCGAAATATGCATTGCTGTCGTAAGCATTGCGGAATTGCTCACTCACCACCGCGCGGCCCTTCGTTCGCGCGTGGTGGCGTTCGGAGGCAGCCGCCGCTTGCGCGGTTAATGCAGCGATCAGCGGAATAACAAGAATGATGATCTTTCGCATCGTCATCTCCATCGTTAATCCGAGGTGTTAGAACCTCGGATTCCGATGAAATAAGTTGGCCGATGCCTTCGCCAATCATCCAAAGGTAAATTCGGTGTCATGCCCTGGTAACGGTTTAGTGCGCCCGTCAGTTGTTGCGGCGCAGCGACTGCGGAAGGTCGCGGGCCGACAATGATGGCGCGCATCGGGATCATGCGCGCGCTGAACCGCAACGTCGGGCGGGTGTTCAAGCCGGACCGGAAAGACCCGCATTGGGGACGGCGGAAGCTGGCGCGGGATCAATGACGCGCGGCTTGAAACGAAAGAGGCCGCCCACTGAGGTGGCTTACCTTACGAGAACCGGCCCACCGCTGACCACGCCATTATGGGTATCCGCACGAGTTGTGGACCACGCGGTTGCTGGCGCGCCAGGCGCGCGAGCGCGGACCGACGGCGGGGCACGAATGTCTCGCCCACCTTGTCCAGGGTACGGTGTGTAAGATTCTCGGCCAGGAGGAAATCAAGCCGCACAAGGTTCGCTACTATCTGGAACGTCGCGATGCCGAATTTGAGCAGAAGATGGCGGAGGTTCTGTGCGTCTACCGCGAGGTCCAGGTCCTGAAAAAGGCTGCCGCCAAGTCGCGCGAAGTCATCAAGCGAGTGGCGATCGTCTCCTGCGATGAAAAGCCGGGAATCCAGGCCGTCGCAACGACCGCACCCGATTTTCCGCCCAAGCCCGGTGTCCACGCGACCTTCGCGCGGGATTACGAGTACAAACGTCATGGCACGCTTAGGAATTGACCTGCTTACCGGGAAGGTTCATGCGCTCGTCAGAGACCGCCACCGCAGCCGAGAGTTCATCGAATTCCTCAAGCATCTCGACGCCGCTTATCCGGCCGGCACCGCGATCAAGCTGATCCTCGATAATCATTCCGCCCACATATCAAGAGAAACAAGAGCCTGGCTCGACGCTCGACCACCTGGACGCTTCGCCTTCATCTTCACGCCCAAGCATGGTTCGTGGCTGAATCTCATCGAAGGCTTCTTCTCCAAGTTCGCTTGCTCGGTCCTGCGCCACATCCAGGTCACCTCAAAGCACGAGCTCAAAGAACGCATCATGGTCGGCATCGACGACGTCAATCGCCATCCCGTCATCCATACATGGTCCTACAAGCTCGCCGAGGCCGCCTGATATGATTCAAACCATTGAAAACGCTGACCTAGTACCCGGAATCAGAGATTGAAGCGACAGTGCATTTTGCTAACCGACTCTGGCTGCTCGCAAATTTGCATCATGCATGACTCACTGTTCTCCGATGTTGGGTACTAGCGTCGTTACGAAACCCAGCTGACGCGCGCAATTGACCTTTTGGCAGGCGTAACCACAAAGACGACTGTATTCTGGGAGTGCCTCCTGGTTCCGACACCTGCGGAATTTCCGTTGGTCAAAATCTAGGTCCGAATTTAGGAATTCTACGACCCGGCACACGTACAACGTCCGAGCTTCGCGCATTGCCATTCGACGTGCGAGGACCCCAGCCGGACCGGCGTCGCCGTTTGACCAATTCAATTATAAGTATCGCGAGTGGGAGTAATGGTTGCGCCAGCCGCGTCGACCGAAGAAGCAGTCGTCGATGCCGAGAACATCGTTTCGGTCTGGGGCTTACCCGAAAATTCGTTACGATAAGAGCGCCGATGCCGATAACGGCAACCGCGATCAGAGGTGGAGAAATTGCCGTTACGTTTCGTCGCCCGCATGGTAACACCAACGTATCTATCGTAGAAATACTATTCAATAAAATATTGTCACAGATCTGCGAAGCTCGCGCGCGACCGTCGTGACGTTAAACTGATTGAGCGATGCGCTCGCTCTGGTATCGTGAGTGGCGGCTCGGAGATTGCGTCTAAAACGCCGACCGTCGCCGATGAAGTAACGACGGTTCGAAGTGCGGACGTCGCTCTCCATCAGGTCAAATCTCGCGGAAGAGGCTGGGCGATTAACAGCCCATCTCTTGAGCTCCACAGTGAACGCCGTCTCGCTGGTGCCAGATGATGGCATGGAACCTCTCCCTACCGCGCGAACGATCGATTCGTGCCTGGGACCGCATCTCGATGGTTCACTCCATTTTCTTGGCCCGGCTCCTGGATCGAGGACTAGATCCCGGAGCGCTTCCCACCGCTGCTCGCCCAAAATAGCCCATGGCCGCGCCAAGCCGGGTATAATTTCTCCATCCAGCTATCGTCATTCGCCCGTGTCCCCAAGGCGGCTCGCGTTAGTAGATGCAAGTGTGATCCAATTCGCGGATGCAGGCGCCTCCCACGCGATCGGCCAGCGTGGGTATGAGGCGCGTTGCCCGATCGCCGCGAGCGTAACAAAAACGTGAGTCGATGCGAAGCAATTTAAGACCGCGATCGTCGAGCGGCTTGCGCTGGAGGAGATGTAATATGTCACTGAAATCGCTAAATCGCGCGACTATGGTGCTGGCATTCTGCTTGTCCGCCAGCGCACAGGCCAGCGTCAGCCCCTGGCCGACCACGCTCCAGGCGCATGACGGGGTGTCAATATCTGCGTTGGTGTATGAGGCCCGCCAACCAAAGGGCATCGTCCTGCTATTCCACCAGGCTGGCTCCAGCAAGGCTGAGTACGCAACAATCGCTCCAAGACTCGCCGCTGCTGGTTTTAGCGCGCTGGCGATCGACCAACGATCCGGAGGTACTTTGTATGGCCCGAACGAGACCGTCTCGCGGCTCGGTAAACCTACAACATACGAGGACGCCAAGGCTGATCTGGAGGCAGCTCTTGACTGGGCGCAGCCGCGACGTCTCCCGATCATATTATGGGGGAGCAGCTATTCAGCGGCGCTCATCTTCGAGGTCGCCGCCGAGCATATGAATCAGGTCAGCGCGATCGTCGCCTTTTCGCCCGGCGAATATCTCGACAAGAGCGGCGCAGTTGCCGGCGCAGCTGCCCGCGCCCAAGTACCGATTTACATTACATCATCATCCGATGCCGATGAAATCCAGGCTGGACGTGCGATTCTGTCGGTCGCTCCCGCGCGCGTTAAGACACAGTTCATTCCGAAGTTCGGGGTGCATGGCTCGTCAACGCTGATCGAGGCACGAAATCCCAAGGGATCGGCGGAGAATTGGAACCATGTTCTGACTTTCCTGTCAGCGCTGCCCAAGCCGCCAGGATGACGCATCCCTCAAGCGGTCTCCGACTTCGCTACATGGTTGCGCAAAAGACCGGGAGTCCTAGCTTGTCGCATTCAGAAGCCGTCGACCCGTGCGCTCGATTTCATCATATTGGCCCTCGCCTGCATGACTGAACACGACGTTGCCGCGCTGGTCGACGATATATTGGGCCGGCCAGTACTGATTGCGCCGGGCCTTCCACGTCGCCGATTCATTGTCCTGCGCCACCCGGTAGGTGATGCCATGGCGCTTCAGGGCAGCCTGGACATTGCCAGCCGAAGTCTAATTCTAATGCTGCGCAGGACGGGGCGCCGTTATTCCTTTCGGGTGCAGCCGGCGGCCAGCTTCTGTTCCACCTCGTCAGCCGGCTCTACGAGCGCACGTCCATCGTCGTCACTACCAATCTCGCGTTCGGCGAATGGCCCTGCGCCTTCGCCGACGCCAAAATGACCACCGCGCTTCTCGACCGCCTGACCCACCATTGCGGCATCGTCGAGACCGGCAATGATAGCTGGCGCTTCAAAAGCCGCGACGACGATCACGCAGCCCGCGCTCGCACCGTCTCCGCAACCCCGACCAGCTCCGACGGTCCGAGCGCTACCGTCAAAACCCGTCGCCCAAAGGGGTCAAAATTGGACGCCGATATGGGGTCAAATTTGAACGCCGATTGACAGTAGCGGTCGGCGGGGAGCCCATCCTCTGCCGTGGTCTTCCGTGTTCGGGATTTGCGCTTGCGAACCATGGCCGGAGTCTCACACCCGGGCCAGCGACATCCAGTCAAGCCCGCGAGCCGGCGGAGCCGGGTGCGCGAACAGCGCGAGGCTTGACGGGGTGGAGCAGATCCGGCTCGCTCATCGAGGCGCCGCCCATGTCCGATCCGGGGTCAGAGGACTAAACCGCTCGTGCGGTAGGGCACTGCGGCGGGCGGCACAGCCAAACCGATAGCGCAACAGGGCGTCCTGTCTTGAGATCGAGGGGTTTCGACAACCTCACTCAAGACAGGAGCATCCCCATGACCGACGAGGCCATGAGCCCATTGCGGCGGCGCATGATCGAAGACATGACGATCCGCAAGTTAGCGCCAAAGACCCAACAAGGCTATATCCGCACGATCAAGGATTTTGCCGCGTTCCTCGGCCGGTCGCCTGATACGGCAAGCTTCGAGGACGTTCGACGCTTTCAATTGCATCTGGCGGCGAATGGCGCGCACATCCCCATCCTCAATCACACCGTGGCTGCGCTGCGGTTTTTCCTCAGGGTCACGCTCAGGCGCTCCGACATCATCGAGCACACGACGTTTCTCCACGAGCCCCGCAAGCTTCCGGTCGTGCTCAGTCCGGAAGAGGTGGCGCGGCTGCTCGATGCCGCGCTGGGGCTCAAGTACAAAGCGGCGCTGAGCGTGGCCTATGGCGCGGGTCTGCGCGCCGCCGAGGTGATCTCGCTCAAGATCGGCGACATCGACAGCAAGCGTATGGTGATCCGCGTCGAGCAAGGCAAAGGCCGCAAGGACCGCTACGTGATGCTGTCGCCGCATCTGCTTGAGCTGCTGCGTGCCTGGTGGAAGGCGGCGCGGCCGCAGGGCTGGCTGTTTCCAGGGCGCGATCGTGTGCAGCCAATGACGACGCGCCAGCTCAATCGCGCCTGCCATGCCGCGGCCCAGACGGCCGACGGCCCCCGTGTGCGCCGCGCCACCTTCATGCGGCCGGCATCCGAAAACCTTCACAAAAGCAGACAAGCGTTACTTGCGCCAACGAACGCCCCCGCCGGAGGGTGTCATCAATGAGTTCGACGCTGGGCAGCCGTGCCGTTTTTCGGTCACCCCAACATCTTGATAAATCAACCCGCGCACTCCAGTGCGTGACTGTCGACGTATCGCGTCCATAGCGTCAAATTCATGGATCACAGCTCAGCTTATGTTTTGGATATCTGCTACTGTATCGGATGTTAAGATCGCCGCGGCACGAAACACGAGTTCGTCGGCGCCACACGCGCCGCAGAGCTGTATGCCGATCGGCATCCCGTCATCTGCTGGGTCGCCGGGGATAGAGATGGCCGGAAGGCCCAGGGCATTCGCGAAGGCCGTGAAGACGGCGTGACCGCGTGGTCCCACCGGTCGCCCATCAATCATGGCAGGATGCGACACGCCGATCGGCCAGGGCTGTGCAGCAGCCGTCGGCAGCAACAGAACATCGAAGCACGCGAACAATGCGATGAATTCCTGCTGCACATCGGCGACCGTCTGAAGCAAGTTCAAGTAATCTCGCGCCGTATGCAGACGACCGCGCTCCGACATCGCGGCGACACCGGCACCGACATCGCCGTCCCGATCAGGATACCGATCCATCAGCCACGCGACGCCGGTTTCGCTGAGCGTCGGCCAGATCGCGCTGATTGGTTCAGCTAGAGCGAAATGGTCGAGTCGCTCCACGTGATGACCTTGTTCGGCAAATGTTTTGGCAGCCGCTGCGACACTACGGGCGATAGTCGGATCGACCGGCGCGTCGGAGAATGTCGGGACGTAAGCAATGCGAAACGGTTTCGAAATGACCTCCGGAGCGATCGGCTGAGTACCCGCGATGATATCAAGCATGATCCCGACATCGTGGAGGCTCCGGCCGATCGGTCCGGCAACTTCGAAATCGTGCAGGATCGCAGGTAACCCATGCGCGCGTGGCACCAACCCGCGTGACGGCTTGAAGCCGACGAGCCCGGTGTGACCCGCAGGACGCCGAATCGAACCGCCGCCATCGGTACATAAAGCCAGCGGCCCGATACCCGCCGCGACAGCTCCAACTGCACCGCCACTTGAACCACCTGGTGTCAGCGCTGGATTCCACGGATTGCGCGTCGCGCCGAACAGCACGTTCTCGGTGATCCCCTGCACGGTGAATTCCGGCACGTTTGTTTTCCCGACAATAACTGCGCCGGCGTCGCGCAGTCTTGCGACAGGTGTTTCGTCGCGCGTCGGAACGTGATCGGCAAAGAGCCGGCTGCCCCAGGTCGTCCGCAGCCCGGCGACATGGATGTTGTCCTTGATGGTAATCGGAACACCATCAAGGGCACTTTTGGATGCACCGGCGCGCCACCGCGCCGTGCTTTGTGCCGCCGCAATCCTGGCACCGTCGCGATCCAGCGTCACGACGGCATTGATGCGCGGATTGACCTCGTCGTGGCGGACGAGGATCGATTCCAGTGCGTCACTCGGTGTTGCGATCCCCGCCGCAAAAGCCTGATTCAGCTCAGCTGCGGTCAGCGTCCACAGCGGAGCGGAGCTGCTCATATCCGGACGATCGCCGCGATCGGCGCTTCGCCCGGTGCGCATTGATGCTCTGTTCCGCCCGAAACGAAGATCGCAGTATCAGATGTCACTGATGCGATGACAGCGCCCAAGGCAGCGCGCGCGTGCCGCTCATAATTGATATCGGCGTCCGACAGCATGGTATTGCGATGGCCCCTGATCTTGCCCGTCGGGCTGGCCTCAGCTTTAGCGAATATCGCAGCGATCCGGGATGTCTCGGCCGCTGTCGGCTCTGCGGAAAGCTGCAACCCTGCACTGGCCAGCGCGCGGCGAACGCCGCCGGCGTCGATCGCGTCTTTCAAAATCGCATGGCCCATGCGGCACGCGCTTGTGGCTCGGCTTGAATTGCCGAATAACAGAATCTCGCAGCTGACGAGTTCACCGCCGGCCGATGTGGAGGCAACGGCCGAATAGACGTCGAGGTCTCCCGCAATCCGCGTGGCGTCAAACTTGTCTTGCGTTATTTCACCGAGCCCCAGTGCTACCCCCAGCGCCATCGCGCCGCGTGCAAACGTCTTCGAGCCATTTGGATCGCGCGTTGCAGTGGTGACACCGCGCCGGTCAGCATCAGCGATTCCCGCGGGCGTCAGCAGCGGCCCCTTCACCTGTACGTAGTGCACATCATCAAGGTTGTTGATGGCGGCCTCCACCAAAGCCTCCCGAACAGCATCGGCGACAGCAGATGCATGCCGTTTGGTCCCGATCTCCTCCGGCGCGATCGTACCGGTCATGGTGATGCCGATCGCCAACCGCTTGGTGCCGTCCGGCGTGCCCTGTGCCTGCGTTCTTGTCAGGATAGTCGCGTGAGGCGACAGCACGCCCTCGGTGCCGCCGGACCAAACGAATGCGATGCGCTTGCCGACGTCCTCAGGCGAAATCTCCAGGTGCTTGGCGAGCAGCAATTGATAGGACAGCGTGGCGAAACCGCGGGTAAAATCATTGGCGCCGCCATTGCCTTCCGTTTTTCCGATCAGTGCGATGATCGTTGCAGGATCGATCGTGCCGGCATCGATCAGCGCGGCCAGCCCCGAAATGTCACTCGGGGAAGCCATATCGACCTTGTGAACGTTGATATGCATAGAGACTCCGTCGGATCAGCGTGTGTATCAATGTCGGATGAAGGGAACACCGATCGCCGCCGGTAGGCGGGCGGATCGACTCACGCCGGCGAGCAATGCCAGCGCGAGGCAATAAGGCATCATCTGCATCACATAGGAGCTGACCGGCAAGCCCCAGCTTTGGGCGCGCAGTTCCAGCGCGGATACGAAGCCGAAGATCAGACATCCAGCGATGGCACCAACCGGTGTCCAGCGGCCGACCATGATGGCGGCAAGCGCTATGAAGCCACGGCCATTCGTCATGCCATCCGTGAAGCTGCCGACCTCCTGAAGAGCAAGCACGGCCCCGCCCAGCCCTGCCAAAGCGCCCCCCGCGACGATAGCGATCATGCGGATGCGGATCGGATCATAACCGGCCGCGAATGTGGCTTCCGGATTTTCACCAACCGCTCGCAATGTCAGCCCTGCCCGCGTCTTCGTCAGAAACAGCGTCACCGGAACGACGAGTAGAAACGCCAGATAGACAACCGCAGACTGTCGAAACAGAACAGGTCCCACGACTGGAATCTCCGAGAGCCAGGGCAACGGCCATGTGCCAAGGGGCGTCAGCCGGATCACGGGAGCGCGTCCGCCGAACAGTCCGCGCAGCAAGAAACTGGACAAGCCCAGAACCAGCACGTTCACAGCGAGGCCTGTCACCATCTGGTCGGCGCGGCAGCGCGCCGTTGCGAAAGCGAGTAGACTTCCCATCGTTGCACCGCCCACTGCGGCAAGGACAAAGCCGAGGGCGACGTTGCCGAACACAAATGCCGAGATCGCACCTGTGAATGCTCCGGCAAGCATCATGCCCTCGATGCCGACGGCGAATGTACCGGCCTTTTCGCTCAACAATCCGCCCAGAGCGGCAAACAATAGTGGTGTCGAAATCCGGATGGTGGCAGCGGCGAGATCCGCAATCATCGTGAGATCCATGGTCACACCTTGCTTCGCTCGCCGCGCAATCCGAGCGCACACAGTACAAACACCATCGTCAGTCCCTGAATGACGAAGACAAGCGATGACGGCACGCCCACCTCGCGCTGCATGGCGAGCGCACCCGCTTCCACAAATCCGATGAACAATCCGGCGGGCAGAACGGCCAGCGGGTTGAGCGACGCCAGCAGCGCTACGCCCACGGCGTTGAAGCCGAATCCTGCCGAGAATCCCTCGATCAATCGATAGTGCACGCCGAGCACTTCGACACCGCCGGCCAATCCCGCGAGGCCGCCGGCGATCAGCATCACGCGCATAGTCTGCCGGATACTGGAAATACCAACATAACTTGCGGCATTCCGGCTGGCTCCCATGATCCGCAGGCGAAAACCAAATGTCGTGCGCCAGAACAGGATATGACAAGCAATGGTCGCGATCACTGCCAGAACGATGCCGATATGCAGATCAGTACCGGCCACCATCTTCGGCAACCAGATGGTCCGCGGGAGCAACGGCGACTGCGGAAATCCGGCTCCCGGTTCGCCCAGTTTCCCGTGCAGCATTTCGCTGACAAGAAGAACGCCGACGAAATTCAGCAACAGCGTGCATAGAACCTCATGAACGCCGCGCTTGAGACTGACGAAGGCGGCAAGCCCAGACCACGCAGCGCCGCATACAACACCTGCAAGCAGCGCAAGCGGCATCAGTAACAGGCCGGGCAACGCCAGGCCGCTCAGCGCGATCGCCGTCGCGCCGATACCGCCGACCGCGATCTGCCCTTCGGCGCCGATATTGATGACATTGGCGCGAAAGCACAGTGCGACGCCAAGACCGGCGAGAATATACGGCGTGCTCTTGTTGAGGCCGAATGCGATGCGGTCGATCGAGCCGAATGCTCCCTTTAACAGCGCGGCATAGGCGAGCAGCGGATTTTTGCCGGAGATCAGGATCAGCACCGCAGTTACGAGCAGCGCCAGCGCCACCGCCAAGATCGCGCGTGTCGCCGTACCTGCCAGCAACCGCCGCAGTACGCCGGCGGCTTTCATGAACGTGACCTTCCGCGGTGGAGGCTCATTGTTCACCGTGCCGATATTAGACAGGCTGGTCATGCCGCGGCGCCATGGATCGCGCTGTCGTCCCCTGCCATCATCAATCCGATCTGCGTCAGGTCTACAGCGTCGCGGTCGATCGGGATTGACAGCCGTCCGCCCTGCATCACCGCGATGCGGTCGCCGAGCGTCATCACTTCTTCCAGAGACGATGAGATATAGATGATCGCGCCGCCGGCCGCCCGCAGCGCCAGGATCTGCTCGATAACGAAATGTGTAGCGCCGGGATCCAGCCCCCAGACCGGCTGATGCGCGATCAGGACTGCAGGATGTCGACCGATCTCTCGCGCCAGCACGATCTTCTGTTGATTGCCGCCCGACAACGTCCGCGCGGCGATGTCAGGGCCCGAGGCCTTGATCGCGAAACGCTGTGACATCTCCCGGGCGCGTTCCGCAAAGTAGCTACGTGCCAGGTATCCACGCCGGGACAGCGGCGGCTTGTCAAAATCGCGCAACGCCAGATTGTCGGAGACGCTCATTCCGGTGACCAGCGACATCGTGGCTCGATCGACGGGAATATAGGCGAGCCCCAGTTCCGTACGCTCGCCGACACTTGCCAGCGTGATGTCGTGACCGTCGAGGTCGATACCGCCTGCCGTCGGAAGCCGCAGGCCCGCCAGACATTCAGCCAGTTCAGTCTGTCCGTTGCCGTCGATCCCTGCGATCGCGAGAATCTCTCCGGCGCGCAACGAGAATGAAATCGGAGCCAGACGTTCCACTCCACGCTCGGTCAGCGCCATCTGGCCGACATGCAACACGTTGCGGCCGGCGGCGGCAGCTTCGCGCGCGATGGGTGGCGGCATGTCCCGGCCCACCATCATCCGTGCCAGACCGGCGCGTGTTGCACCTTCCACCCGGCATGTTCCAGCAACTGCACCATCGCGCAGCACTACGACGTCACTGCAGATCGCGATCACCTCGTCGAGCTTGTGCGAGATGAAGACGATGGCCCGACCCTGGTCACGCAACCGAGCCATGATGCCCAATAGTCCTTCGACTTCCGGCGGGCTGAGGTTGGACGTCGGCTCGTCCAGGATCAGCAGATCCGCGCCGCGCAGAATTGCCTTGACGATCTCGACGCGTTGCCGCCGGCCGTGCGGCAGGTCGCCGATCATCGCGTCGGGGTCGATGTCGAGCCCGTAAGTCGCACTCTCCTGCCTGATGCGGCTGGCCATCTCGCGCGGCGACAGCCATGGACCAGAACCGGGAGCACCGAGCATGACATTTTCAGTCACGCTCATCGCCTCCACCAGCGTGAAGTGCTGATGGATCATGCCGAGGCCAGCAGCCATCGCCTGCGCGGGGCCATGGCCAGAGAGCGGCTTGTCCTTGAAGTGGATCGTCCCGGTATCCGCGCTGACGACACCGAACAGCAGCTTCATCAATGTACTTTTGCCGGAACCGTTCTCGCCGAGTAGCCCGACGATCTGGCCCGCCGCGACATCGAGATCGATGCCGCGGTTGGCCTGCACTGTGCCATAGGCTTTCTTGATGCCGCGCATCTTAAGCATGGGCATCAATCCATAGCCAAGGGTCAGATTCCGCCGTGCGCATCTTCGCGGGTGACGGCGATCTTGAGCGACCCGTCCTTGAACTTTCCTTTCAACGCGTCCAGTTCGTTAGCCACGCTCGCAGGCACGGCGGGATTTAACGGCTGTGTCGCATTGTAGGCAAGCTCGGCGCCAGTGCTGCCGGGCGTGTTCAGGCCGTAGAGCACGTATTTTCCACCGACTCCGCCGGACTTAGCCTGCTCCTGCGCCGTCTGCGAATACATGTCGGACCATTTTTCGACGATGTTGGTCAGCACGGCATCTGGTGCGATCTCGCTGTGACCGAACGAACGTCCGTTGGCGTAAACTCCCTTTTCCTTGGCGGCCTGAATGATGCCGGTCTGGCCCGCATTCAACTTGCCGCTGATGAAGTCGGCTCCACCTGCGATCAGCGACAATGTAGCCTCCTTGGCTTCGGCCGCATCTTCCATGCTCTTGATGTAGATGACCTTGACCTCGATGTCGGGGCGCACGCTCTTGGCACCCTTGCGGAAGCCGCCGACCTGCGCGACCACGTTCGGCAGCCCTTCGAGGCTGTTCACTGAACCGATCTTGCCGGTCTTGCTCATGCGCGCGGCAAGCACGCCCATCATGAAGCCGAACTGCGTGTTGTCGTAGTCGATTGAGGTCACGTTGGTCCCGGCGCCGGCTGAGCCCGAACCGACAATGAACAGCGTCTTCGGGAAATCGGGACCGATACGCTCCATCGCCGATAGGAACCGGCCGGTGTGACCGACCACAACCTTGTAATCCTTGCGCGCATAATCGCGCAGCGCCTCGACCATATCGGCGACCTGCACGTTTTCGGTATAGGCCACGTCCCAGCCGACAGCCTTGAGCTTCTCGGCACCCTGGTAGCCCTGCGCGTTCCAACTCTGGTCGTTGATGCTGCCAGGCAGCAGGAAAGCAGCCTTTTCGGCCGCACCAGCCGGTCCGGCAAAAATGGCGGCACACAATCCAAACAGGCCAACAAATGCAGTCATGCGCAAACGGCTCGTCGGCGAATCCTTGGTGAGAACACTCATGGCAGCTCCTTGCAAAGGCGGTACATAACCCCACCAAGCAAGATTGGCACCACAACTGGCCCGCGCGATCGTCAATGCGATCCTATTCCACGTGGTGAGATGGCCGACCGAAGATCGCCAGCCTTCTCCAACGCCTCGGCCCGCGACGGGCCTAGCGTACCGCCGGCCGACCGCCCCAGGCCGTCGTGATATCTCCAGCCAGGGAGGCGATCATGCTTCCCAGTTGAGCAACTTGCTGAAGTTTGAGGCGTTCGATAGGGGCCGCCATCGACAGCGCCGCAACGGGGCGGCGATACTCATCGGCAATCGCCGCAGCCAGGCATCGAAGCCCCAACGTGTTTTCCTGATCATCGACGGCATAACCTTCGCAACGGATCGACTCGAATTCCTGACGCAGAGCATTCTGCGAGAGCAGCGTATGCGGCGTGAGCGGGACGAGTGTCTTCTGCTCCAGGCACGGCTGAACCTCGCGTTCCGGCATCATGGAAAGCAATGCCTTGCCGATGCTGGATCCATGCGCCGGGATCCTGACGCTTGCCTCCGGAATATAGCTGCGGCGCGTGCGCGGCTCGACCCGATAGAGAAAGGTCACGTGCCCGTCTTCCAGCAAACCGAGATTAATCGTCTCGCCGCATAGAAGCGAGGCCTGCTGCATGAAAGGCTGCGCCGTCGCGACGATATCGCGGGTCGCCGCATAGTTGGCGCCCACATGGAGCGCCGCCCGTCCGACCATCCAACGGCCTGCCCGTCGTTCGAAACGAACGAAGCCCCGCTCCTGCAAAGTCGTCAGAAGACGATGCCCCGTCGAAGGTGACAACGAGACCTGTCGCGCGACGTCCGCGAGCGTTGCGCCGTCACGGTGATCTGCAACCGCCTGCAGGATCGCTAGCGCACGATCAACTGAACGAACGCCTGATGTCTGTCCGGTTTCGGGGTCTTGCGGCACAGGTCTCTCCGGTAAATGCCGCCTCTTCCGGGCCGACACTGTGAGGACGATACCAGAGAATGACATCTGCCTGACGCCTATTTTCAGCGCAAGCAGTGCCTCAGGCGATCAGGTATCCAGCGCAGCCAGGTCGCGGGTCTGCCAGCTTTGCAGGCCCTCAAGGTAGAGCGCACTGTCCTGTCTGAAAAAATAGCTCTCCACACAGGCCGCAAGGCGGGCCATCCCGAAGCGAATACCGGACAGGCCGATCGTCTGCGTGCCCATCGACAACTGCGCGCCACGCGAGAAGTTGAACACTTGGTCATGCCAGCTGCGCGTACCGCCCGGCTTCGGGCAGAACGTGAAATCTGGGTTGAGCCAGGGCGCAAGTTCGAGGCCATTGCCAGGCAGGTCTACCGGCGGCGTGTACATATCGCGCCACAGCGCGATGTCGTCGAGTTGATCTTTCAGCGCCGGGACGGCGGACAGATCAAGACGGTAGCCTGTGCCGAGGATCAGGAAATCCGCATCGTAGGTACCGCTGGTGGCGGTCACGGCAATACGAAGGCGCTCGCAAGCAACTTTGGTCCAGCTTTCACCGGGATGAATGACAAGGTTGTCCATTGACTGCGCGCGCTTCAGCGTGGTGATCGGCGGGCCACTCTTGATCGCGCCGAACGTCTTGGCAAAACGCCATTTCTCCGCCGGCGGCAATTCGACATAATGCGCCAGATAGCCGTTGAATTCGCCCCAGGTACCCGGATTGACCGACACCAACTCCTTCATGCGATGGAACAGGTGCACGTCGGCCCCGGCCTCCGCGGCCATGATGGCATTGTCGTAGGCAGAGGCGCCGCCGCCGAGCGCTAGAACTTTCTTCCCTTTCAGAGCGGCAAAGTCGATGTCGTCCTGGGTATGCGCATAGAGCGCGCGCGGAATGTCGTCGCCGATCAAACCGGGCAGATTGCGAATTCCATTTCCCTCGATACCCGTGGCCAGCACCAGCGCGCGCGTGAACAACGTATAGCTGCCCGCCGGTCCCGCGACCCGCGCTGCGATCAGTCCGGATGCGTCCCGGCTGAAACCCTCGAAGCGCATCTCATTGCGCACCGGGAGTTCGGCGACCTCACGAAACCAGGACAAATAGGAGTGCCAGGCGGCGGTCGGTACCTTGTAGAGCGCTTTCCAGCTGCCATAGCCGTGCTGCACTTCGTACCAGGCGCGAAATGACAGCGAGGGAATGCCCGCCTCGAGACCACCATTGTCCTTGTGAGTTCGCAGCGTCGGCATGCGGGCATAAGTGCCCCACGGGCCTTCCTTGCCCTCCGGCTCGGCCTCGACGACGAGGATATTGTCGATATGCGAGCACTTCAGCGCATGGGCGATGCCAAAGCCTGCCTGTCCGCCGCCGACGACCAGCACATCCAGTGCTTTCGCGCCATCCGGGCTCGTGCGCGGCAGGCACCAATGTTTGAACGGATAGCGGGCAATATTCATTTCGCGGCGCGCATGGGCGGCCAGTTCGGCGATCGTCTTCGGCAGCTGTACCCGGCCGTCCGCAAAGGCGCTCTCGTCAGCATACGGCACCTCGGGCATCCAGCCCGCGATATCGATGGCATCAGAATGCCGGAGCGAGGTGAGCTGATCGTCTTTTACGTATTTATCCATCGAAACTCCAAGGCGCCTCACGTCGATACAGGCTCACGCATTACGCATCATCGGCCGGCCCAGTGGACGAAACGCCGCTCCGTCAAGAAGAAGAACAGATTCAGCGTATAGCCGAGCAGCCCTGAACAGAAGATCGCGGCATACATGCCCGGCATATTGAAAAGCTGCTGCTCTTCGAAAATCCGCAAGCCAAGCCCGTCGATTGCACCAAGCAGCATCTCCGACGTGATCATCAGCACGAGTGCAAGCGTCGCCCCCATGCGCAGGCCGATGAAGGTTTGCGGCAGCGATTCAAGCAGCACCACCAGCATGCGCTGCAATGGCGGCGCCCCCATGATCTTGGCGGCGAGAACGCGTGTCTTTCGCGCATTCATGACGCCATAAGCGACATTGAAAATGATCGCAAGCGATGCGCCGAAAGCGGAAATATAGACCTTGGTGATCTCGCCGACGCCGAACAGCAGCAGGAACAGCGGAAACACCGCCGATGCCGGCGTCGAACGAAAGAAATCGATGATGAACTCGACAGAGCGGTAGACGCTTTCGGAGGCCCCGAGAATGACGCCGACCGGAACGCCGATCACCGTTGCCAGCGCAATGCCCATGCAGGCGCGCTCGACCGTCTTGCCGAAATCGAACGCCAGCCTGCCCTGCTCGAACAGCCCGGTGTACACTGCCGAGAACGTCTTGCCTGGCGACGGAAGCAGCACAGGATCGACGATCTTGAGCGTAACGATGGCCTGCCATATTGCGATGAGGACCACGACTCCAATAAACGGACGCAGCCGATCAAGCGTCTTGTTCTTCATTGTCTGACCTGTTGCTGGAAGATTTCGAGGCAATGCCCTTTGACGCGATTGAACTCTGGATCCGCCAGAGTCAGCGCATTGCGCGGGCGCGGCACATCTACCATCGGAAAATCAACGACCTTCGCCGGTGCACGCGACAGCAGCAGGATACGGTCGGCAAGATAGACGGCCTCATCGAGATCGTGGGAGACAATGATCGTTGTCGTTCCGGTCTCCTGAAACATGCGCTGCATCTGGTCCCGCATGAACAAAGTCATCTCATAATCGAGAGCCGAGAATGGCTCGTCGAGAAAGAGGATCTCCGGATCAACCACGAGCGCGCGCAGGATCGAGACAAGCTGCTGCTGCCCGCCGGACATCTGATACGGATACTGCTTCAGGTTGATGCGAACATCGTACTTTTTCACCAGCGCATCGACGCGCCTGTTGCGCTCCGCCTTCGGCACTTTCATGAAACGCAGGGGATAGGCGATATTGTCCCATGCGCTCATCCATGGAAACAGCGCATCGCGATAGTTCTGGAACACATAGCCGAACCGGATTTCGTCGATGGTCTGGCCGTCGAACAGGATCTCCCCTTCGTCGACCGGGATCAGACCTGCGATCATGTTCATCAATGTCGATTTTCCGCAGCCATTGGGACCGAAAATCGAAACGAACCGCCCACGCGGCAGGTCGAGATCAAATTTCTCGTAGATCGTACGGTCATCGAAACGCTTGGTCAGCCCCCGCACGGTGACGTGCGGGCGCCGGAATTTCGACGGACGGGTATCGACCGGTGCATCAGCGCTGCCCGCGCCGGACACAGGCTTCAGAATGGAAGAGCGAGTATCCGCGCTCATCAGAACTTCACGATGTAGCGCCGAACATCGACAGCACCGGGAATGACGCCGATTTTCACCGAGAAGTCGATATACTTCTGGAAGTTGTCGATATCCGCCTGACTGACATCCGAAATTTTCGAGAACAACACCAAAGGCACGTCGTTGACGATCTCGGGTGCAGTCGGCGTGTATTTCAGAAGGGTCTGGCGCGCCTCGGTCGGCTTCTGCTTGATGAAATCGAGCGCCTCGTCCCACGCCGCGACATAGCGCTTTGCGACCTCCGGCCGATCCGCCAGGAACTTCTGCGATAGTGCACCGCCCGCCATATAGGCCTTGGCCTTGCGGTTGCCGAGGACGATATCGGCAACGACACCCGCCTCGACCGTATAGGCGACATCCTTGGCCCTCATCATGGTGGCGTTGGGCTCGAGGGTGAAGGCGCCATCATACTGGCCGGAGGTCAGCACGTTGATGTGCTGGGAGGTGTCGAGCTGATCCAGCTTGTAGTCGCCTTCCTTCAAGCCTGCCGCTTGCAGCGCCGCCCTGGCAACCGTCACGTTACCGATGCCCGGCGCCGCGACCAGTTTCTTGCCCTTGAAATCGGCCAGCGACTTGATGTTCTCACCTTTGCGGGCGACGAACTGCTCCATGCGATAGTCATCGCTTTGGGCGTTCAGCGAAATATAGGTGATCGATCCCGGCTTGACGAAATTACCTGCCATGCCCTCGACCGCCAGCATGACCGCAGCGGCATCGATCTGGTTCGCGATCAGCGAGCTCTGCAGGTTGGAATTGAGCGGAATCTTCACGCCTTCGATGTCGATGCCATGCTTGGCGAAAATGCCGGTCTCGATGCCGACGAAATACGGAAGCGCCGTGGTGCCAGTTCCATATCCAACAATGACCTTGTCCGCCGCGACGGAGGGAGCGGCGAAGCCAATCGCCGCAAGCAGAGTGCCCAGAAGTATGATTTTTCTCATGTCCGCTCCTTAGTTCTCAATATTCGAGACCGAATTGACGCTGCCGCGTAGGTGGAATGGGACCTTCCCGGCGGCGACTTCTCCGGCGAATACGGTCATGCGCGCAGAGGTTGTCAACAACTCCCTATTGAGAATGGTCATGGCAGCTCCTCGCAAAGGCGGTAGATCACCACCAAGCAAGACTGGCACCACAATCGGTTCATCCTGTCGTCAGGACGATCCTATTCCACGTGATGAGATGGCCGACCGAAGACCGCGAGTTTTTGCTGGCCGCGTGCTCCGCCAGGAACCCAATAACGACTGGCTGGCCTAGCGAGACCGTTGTGGTATCCCCGCCCGGACGGCGACCATGCTATCCAATTGAGCGACTTGCCGAAGTTTAAGGCGCTCCGTTTCCGCACGATGGCGCCTACGCGACCCTGGTCGCCGCCCATCCAGCTTGGCGCCCAATGCGCCGACCGGCAGAGTAAGACCGCATAGCCAGCCTGACTATTCCGGAACAACGGCTCGCTCAGGGCGGCGAGGAAAAGCTCCTCGAACTCCTGATGGAATGCGCCGCGCAAATAACCGAGGAAATCGGAGGGCGGCGCGCCGCGATGCAAGCCGCAGAATAAAATCGACGTTGCTGCGATCAAGAAAAACAACAAGACGCAGCATCTCCAGAAAATACAACGGGGGGAATCGTGACGGCAATCGAGAACTCGGCAGCGACCAGGGTCGCATCATCATTTGAACCGGCACGCGAGCGGCTAACGGGGCACCACTGGCTCGTGCTGTTTTCCGCCTTTACGGGCTGGATGTTCGATGCAGCCGACCTCAATCTTTTCACGCTGGTGCTGTTTCCCAGCGTGGCTGAGCTGACTGGCCTGACCAAGGCGCCGGAGATCGCCCAAATTGGCGGATACATCATGGCGATCAAGCTTTTCTGCTGGGGCCTTGGCGGCATCCTGTTCGGCGTCGTGGCCGATCGCTGGGGCCGCGCCCGCACGATGGTTCTGACGATTCTGATTTATTCGGTTTTCACCGGCCTGAGCGGGCTGGCGCAAAGCTGGGTTCAGCTGGCCATACTGCAGGCCATCGCCGGATTCGGTATCGGCGGAGAGTGGGCCGCAGGTGCGGCCCTCGTTGCCGAAACCTGGCCCGAGAAACAACGCGCGCGCGCGATGCAAGTTATGCAGATGGCTTTCGCGTTCGGCTTCTTCGTAGCCGCGCTTGATAATCTGCTTCTTGGATCGTTCAGCTGGAGGTGGGTGCTGGCCGCGGGCGCTATTCCCGCCGTTTTAAGCCTGATTATTCGTCGTTTCGTCCCCGAGCCCGAGCGTTGGATTGCGGTTAGAAACGACGAGTCGCACGCGACCGCCACTGCAACCTTCGCCGCTATTTTCAAGCCCGACATGAGGCGGCGCACGATCGTCGGCGCGCTTGTGGCGTCGTCCGTCATGATCGGCTGCTGGGGAGGCTTGACTCTGCTGCCGAGCTGGATTCAGCAAATAGTCAAAGCCGCAGGCGGAACGAATGGCGTTCAGATCACCAGCTATGCCTTCATGATCATGATGATAGGCGCGGCGCTAGGTTACGCGAGCCTGATCTGGTTTACGGAGGTGTGGGGACGACGCTGGTCGTACTTTATTTTTAACATAGCTTCGCTCGCCAGTTCGCTCTTTCTGTTTTGGTACATCGACGATCTGAATTCCTTGCTCTGGTTCATGCTTGTGTACGGCTACTTTGTGATCGGCGGCTTCGGTACTTTTGCGGTTTACCTGCCGGAGCTTTTTCCAACACGTGTTCGAGCGACCGGTCAGGGCTTTTGCTGGAACGCCGCGCGTTCATTGACCGCGGTAGGACCGCTAATCGGAGGTTGGCTCGTTGCTGAATTCGGATCGTTTCCGGCCGCTGCAAGCGCCGTCTCATTCGCTTACGTCATTGGCGCCGTGATGATTTGGTTTGGACCCGAGACGCGGGGCGTTCCGCTAGCGGATTGACAACAAGGCTAACGGCCTCGCCAGGCCGATCCGATTGGACTATCTGTCAGAATACTTTCACCGGACGGCAGCGAGCCAAATAACCAATTCGGAAATCTAATGGGCAATTGAAATCTCGTCATCTGCACATCTATTCCGCTTTTGTCAGCGATGCGTTGAGAGAGTCGTCCGCGGTCTTCCGCTTTTGCGACCGATGACCTTGCCGCCCCGCCTTCGCCGAGATTATCGAACCTGGAGAGTCCACGTTGTCGCAGCCAAGCTTGACCCGTTCGCGTGCCCAGATGCGCGACGGCACCACCCTGAGCTACTCCGTGACCACAAACCACGGCAAACCGCGCATCGCTCTCATTCACTCGCTTGCGATGGACGGCGACTTCTGGGGTCCTGTCGTCGCGCGGTCGAGCGGCTCCGCCGAAATCCTGACTTATGACTGCCGGGGGCATGGCGCTTCGGACAAGCCTTCCGGTCCCTACTCCATCGATTTGTTCGCCGACGATCTGTCCGACTTGCTCAATGCCGTCGGCTGGAAAAGCGCCATCGTTGCCGGCGCCTCGATGGGCGGATCTGTCGCCTTGGGTTTTGCGGCCAGATACCCGTCGCGAGTTTCCGCATTGGGGTTGTTCGACACGACGGCGTGGTACGGCCCCAAAGCACCAAGCGATTGGGAGGGACGCGCGACCAAGGCAAAGACGGAAGGCTTGTCGGGCCTAGTCGGCTTTCAGAAAACACGGTGGTTCGGCGATACATTCCGGGAACGGAACACCGAGGTCGTGAACGCAAGCGTAGAGACCTTCCTCAAAAACGACGTCGCGGCTTACGCTGAAACCTGCCGCATGCTTGGGAATTTCGACCTGCGGTCGAGCCTTGGACAGATCAAGGTGCCAACGGCAATTGCGGTCGGTGAAGAGGATTACGCGACCCCGCTTGCGATGGCAGAAGAGCTCCACGCAGGCATCAAGCACTCCGCACTCAACGTGATCAAATCCGGCCGGCATTTGACGCCACTGGAGAAGCCTGACGAGATTGCTGCGCAGCTCACCACGCTCTCGAAGCAGGTGCGACAATAAATGCTCGAGCAAAATCAATGTAGCGGCGCTAGTTAAGACGGTGTAGCATCGGCGCCAAAATCAAGATTAGAACATTGGGACAGGGGAGATATTGAACATGAGCGTGGATTCCATCGGCAGGGCGGCGACGGACCACGCCTGGTACAAATCACTCTCTCGCCAGCAGTGGAACGTGCTGATTGCCAGCAATCTCGGTTGGCTGTTCGACGGCTTCGAGAACTACGCACTAATCCTGACTGCCGGTCCTGCTCTGCGGCAGCTGCTGGACGCAACGCATCACGCCCAGTTACCGTTCTATATCGGAACGACCATCGGTATCAATTTGCTCGGCTGGGGCATTGGCGGCATGTTCGGCGGCATCGCCGCCGATTATTTTGGACGCAAGCGGGTGATGATGTTCGCGATCGTCGCCTATTCGATCCTGACCGGACTTTCCGCGTTCTCCTTCAACTGGATCTCGTTCGTTCTGAGCCGCTTTCTGGTCGGGGTCGCCGTCGGCTCGGAATGGGCGACAGGCAGCTCGATGATTGCGGAGCTGTGGCCGGACAATGCCCGCGGCAAGGGCGCCGGTCTGATGCAATGCGGATTGGGCATCGGCTTCTTCGTGGCGTCACTCGTCTGGCTGTTCGTGGCCCCGCTCGGTCCCGACTCCTGGCGCTACATGTATCTGATCGGTGTACTGCCTGCGCTGCTGACGTTGTGGATTCGCCGCGCCATTCCGGAATCCCCGCTATGGGAAGCTGCTGACGAGCAGCGACAGCGGGCCCAACAGCGCCAGCAAAGCGGCTCCTCGCTGTCCGAATCCGACGCGAAGCTCGTTCGCTTTACCTTGTTCGATCTGTTTGCCGAACAAAGCAGCCGCAGGACGACGATCATCGTGTTCCTGATGTCGCTGACGACCACCGTCGGATTTTGGAGTATCTCCACCTGGGTGCCACCCTTTGTCGGATCGATTGCCAACGGAGGAGGTCTCAATAGCGCGCAATGGGCGAGCTACGCGGGAATGGCTTACACGCTTGGCTCTATTACCGGCTATGTCGCCCTCGGATTCCTTGCAGATCGGTTTGGCAGGAAGCCGATCACGCTCGTGTTCTTCATTCTGGCGTTGCTGCTAACCCCCGCCTTGTTCTTTCTGACAACGGACCTGAAGTGGCTGTTGCTGCTCGCCTACGCCAATGCGATTTTCTCCAACGGCCAATATACCTGGATGCCGATCTGGCTTCCTGAATTGTACCCCACGCGAATGCGCGCTACGGCCCTGGCTTTCGCGTTCAACGCCCCGCGCTTCATCGCTTTCCTGGGGCCGTTGTTGGCAGGATCGATGATTGTCGCCTTCGGCGGTTTTGGGAAAGCTGCGATGATCCTGTCCTCGATCTATATCGTCGGGATCGCGGCGGTATTGATGCTGCCCGAGACCAACGGCAAGCCACTACCGGCCTAGGCCGGAACACGTCTGAAGCGCAAATGAAATTTCAAGGCGAAATCAAGGTGGGGGCACCGTGCGAAGCGGTGTTCGACAAGATCAACGATCCCGTGTTTTTTGCGTCCTGCATCGAGGGCGTGAAAGACATGAAGGAGATTGATCCACGTCATTTCACGGCCACGCTTGAAACGCGCATTGCCTACATCAACTTCAAATTTGCGGTCTCAGTAGAAATTGTTGAAGTCGACCCTCCTCGCCGCCTTGTCGCGCGCTCGGAAGGAACGCCGCACGGCATTGTCGGACGGTTATCATCTACTTCTACCGCAACGCTCACTCCCGATGGGACGGGTACGTTAGTGACCTATGAGATCGATGCGTCCCTGACCGGAAAGCTTGGGAGCCTTGGGCAGCCCGTCATGAAATCCAAGGCGAAGGAAATGGAACGGCAATTTGCCAAAGCGATTACGGAATCCTTTGCAGGTTCGGAGACCACGCCATGAACGATTTCGAATTTGCTGAGCCGCGATCGCTGGACGAGGCAATCGCACTGCTTAACACCGATGATCCGACCGTGCGGCCATTCTCGGGTGGCACAGCGCTGATGCTGATGATGAAGTCCGGAGTGTTCGAGCCGAGCCGGCTTATCAGCCTTCGCCGTATCGAAGAGCGTCATGCAGAAATCTCCGCGGCCGCCGATGGAGCATTGAAACTCGGCGCCATGGCAAGCCTCGCCAAGGTGGAACACTCCGCCGAAGTCATGCGGCTGGCGCCGACATTGTCCTGCGCCATGAAGCGTCTTTCCAATGTCAGGGTTCGCAATGTCGCTCGGCTCGGCGGCAATCTTGCTCATGGCGACCCGCACATGGACCTGCCTCCGGTTCTGTGCGCGCTGCGGGCCAACGTTGTTGCGCAAGGACCATCCGGGGAACGCCGCCTCGCGATTGAGGACCTCTTCGCCGGTTACTACGAGACCGTGCTGAAGCAAGGCGAATTGATCAGGGAAGTGGAAATCCCCTCACAACAAGGTTGGACTTCTTCTTACAGCAAGGTCACCACGAGAACCTACGACGACTGGCCCGCTCTCGGCGTCGCAGTCTCAGTCAAGTCTCGCGACGGCGTCGTGGAGGATTGCCGCGTGGTTGTTTCGGCTGCGACCGAAAAATTGACCCGGTTGGCAACGGCCGAAAGCGCTTTGTGCGGACAATCCGTCAGTCACGATGCGTTTGCCATGGCGGGCGAAGCGGCGGCCTCCGAGGCAGAGACGATCGACGACGCCCGCGGCTCGGCCAGCTACAAAACCGATCTGCTCCGCGTCTACGTCCGGCGTGCGCTACAGGCGGCTACCGATAAGAGGGCAGAATCATGAATGTCATGAAACCAATGCCGGCGGGTCAGGTAGGACGCTCAGTACCCCGCCTGGAAAGCCGCCAAAAGGTAACTGGCCGCGCTGAATACGTGCACAACCTAGTTCTGCCCGGAATGCTGCATGTCAAAGTGTTTCGCAGCACGATCGCTCATGGCCGGATTCTCAGTATCGACACGTCCGCGGCCGAAGCCGTCGAGGGCGTCTTCCGTGTCGTAACCGGCGAGGATATCAAGAAAGTCATTCCGGTGCCTTACTACGGCCCGGCATTTCACGACCAGCCAATTCTGGCGCTCGAAAAGGTGTGCCACGTCGGCGAGCCCGTTGCAGCAGTTCTCGCAAGCGACCCGCACGTTGCGGAAAACGCGGTCCGGTTGATCACGGCCGAGTACGAGGAACTTCCGGCGGTCTACGACGAAGTCGAAGCAATGACGTCCGAGGCCAAGGTGCACGAGACGCTCAAGCCCGCCGGCACCTTCGCCGACTTGAAGCACCTCGTTGGCAAGCGCGACACCAATATCGCGCTCGACTACCATTTGTGTCGCGGCGATTTCGAAAAGGCGTGCCGCGAGGCGGACCACGTGCTGGAGCATGAATTTCGTACCCAGCAAGTGATGCACACACCGCTGGAGCCGATGGTCTCGGCAGCGGACCCGCGCGATGACATGCTGACCATCTACACCGCGTCGCAAAGCCCCTCTTTCGTCCGCATGGAAATCTCCCGGCTACTCGGCTGGCCCGAGAACCGGGTTCGCGTGAAAGTCCCGTTCCTTGGCGGTGGCTTTGGCGCCAAGCTTTACATCAAGCTGGAGGCGCTGGTTGCGGCACTCGCGCTTATTGCGCAGAGGCCGGTAAAGTTGTCGCTGTCGATGGAAGAACAATTCTACACCATCACAAAGCACGCCACGACGTTTCGCATCAAGAGCGCCGTCAACAAAGACGGTCGTATTACCGGCCGAAGCTGCGTGGTTTATTGGAACGGCGGAGCCTATGCCGATATCGGCCCGAGGGTGACCCAGAAATCCGGTTTTACCGCGCCTGGACCGTACGACATCGATAACGTCTTGATCGACTCCTACTCGCTGTACACCAACCGTCCGCCAGCGGGCGCGTTACGTGGGTTCGGTATTCCCCAGTTGGTGTGGGCCTACGAAAGCCATACCGATCTGATTGCACGAAAACTCGGCATCGACCCGCTCGAATTCCGTCGCATGAATATCTTGCGCGAAGGGCGTCCGCAGGCGACCGGAACAAAGATGAAGGATGCGGCCATCGATCTTGTGCTCGAGACAGTTGCCGAGCGGTTGAATTGGGGCGCTCCTTTCGATCGAGGCCGGGGACATCTTCGCCGTGGTCGTGGCATCGCCGTCGGATTTAAAGCGTCGATCTCTCCGACGACTTCAGTCGCAATCGTGAAGGTCGACGCCGATGGCAGCGTCAGCCTGACAATGGGCACCGTGGATATGGGGCAAGGCTCCGACACGGCGATGGCGCAGATCGTTGCAGAAACGATGAATATTCGGGCCGAAACTGTCCGTGTCGTCCAACCGGACACCGACTTCACGCCTTACGACATGGCGACGCTTGGCTCGCGCTCGACCTTCCACATGGGACATGCCGTCAAACGCGCCGCTGAACATGCCCGCGATCAATTGACCGAGCTGGCCGATAGTCTCGGCGTGGTGCCAGGCTCCAACCTGCCCTGGCGCGAACTGTTCGTCATGAAATACGGCATGCAGGCCGGCAATGTCATCGGCATCGGCAGCTTCATACCCGACTACGCCTCGCCTAACAAAGCGACGGGACTGTCCGACAATGTTACGCCGTTCTGGATGATCGGCGGCGCCGGCGTCGAAGTTGAGATCGATACAGAAACCGGAGAAATTCGGGTATTGAAGCTTTACAACGCAGCCGACCTTGGCCGTGCGCTCAATCCGAAGGTCGTCGAAACGCAACTGTCCGGCGCTGCGCTGATGCAGCTTGGATTTACGCTCTACGAGAATATGGATTTCGACGCCGGCCAAGTCACCAACGCTTCTTTCGCAGATTACAAGATTCCCGGCATTCACGACGTTCCCTGGATCATGGGCAATGACATCGTGCAGGCGAACCAAACCAGCGGACCGTACGGGTCAAAAGGCGTGGGCGAAAGCACCACGTTCGGCCTTTCGCCGGCGATTGCCAATGCTGTTCACGATGCAGTAGGCGTGCGGCTAACAGAACTTCCCATTACACCGGAAGCAATTCTGCGCGGCATTCGCGCTATTCAAAGCGAGGGTTGATGCAAGCCATGAACTCCGTTGATCGTCTTATTCGCTTCACTTTGAACGGCAGACCGGTAAAAGCCATTGTCGGCCCTCAAGACAATCTAGTTGATCTGCTCAAACGCCTTGATCATTTCGGCGCCCGGGAAAGCTGCGGCCAAGGCATGTGCGGTTGCTGTTCCGTCATCGTCGACAAGATCGCGGTCTCTGGCTGTCTCACGCTGGCGCTCTTGGTCGACGGTACTGACGTATCCACTATCGAAGGTCTTGATGCTGACGGAACGCTCAGCCCGGTGCAGCAAGCTTTCATCGAGGAAGGCGCGTTTCAGTGTGGCTTCTGCACGCCCGGCTTCATCTTGATGACTCACCAGTTGTTAGAGTCAAACCCGGATCCGGACGAAGCGGAGATTCGCGATTATCTTGCCGGAAACCTTTGTCGTTGTGCCGCCTACCCCGAAATAATCAAGGCGGTTAAGTCAGCTGCAGTCAAGCTTCGCGCAAGTTGACGGGACGGCTCAAAGAAAGCTCTGGGCGGCCAATCGATCACGTATTGCTTGATGTAAGCGACTGGTGCGCACACTAATCTTCGGTCAGGACCGTTAGAGTTGCCGGCCGAACACTCCCGCTGATCAAAGTGGGTTGAGGAACGCGTGGGGAAGAGATTGGTCGATCGCATAAAGGCGACAAGGGGGCCTCGATGAACGGGCCCTCATCCCGCTCATCCGTTGGTCTGCTCTGGACCTGCGGAGCATGTCTTCGCCTCACAATCTTATCGGTCCCTCCGGTGATCTCGTTGATTCAGCGAGATCTTCATCTGTCGGGGACGGAAATCGGACTGTTGTCCGGGCTGCCAGTCGTGGTGTTCGCGATTTTCGCCGCACCAGGCTCGATCGTAATTGCCCGGATGGGTGTCCGCGGCGCTCTATTGTTTGGCCTTTCGGTTACCCTAGGCGGAAACTTGCTTCGTGCGGGAGCTTCGAGCATCTCGCAGTTATACGCGACAACCGCACTGATGAGCGCCGGCATCGCGGTGATGCAGCCAGCGATGGCAGCCGCCGTGCGAGAATGGATGCCTAATCGCCCGGCGTTTGGAACGGCGGTGTATACCAACGGCTTGATCGTAGGTGAGATCATTCCCGTGGCAATTATGCTTCCCCTGCTCTTGCCCATCCTCGACGGGAATTGGCGTTGGGCTTTGGGCGTCTGGTCTTTTCCCCTGATTGCGGCTGCCGTCGCGGTCGTTCTGTTCGTTTCTCCATCATCAGCAAATACCGCCAAAAGTCATGCCAGCAGTTGGCTCCCACAATGGAACAGTCAACTCAATTGGCGCATCGGCATGACCTTGGGAAGTGCCATGAGCACCTACTTTTGTCTCAACGGCTTTTTGCCGGCTTACTTGGACGGACGCGGCCACCACGAACTGATCAGCGAAGCTTTGACCGCCCTTAATGCGGGACAACTGCCCTCATCCCTGCTGCTGCTACTGACGGCCGACAAATTGCAAGGAAAGCGATGGCCATATTTGACGCTGGGAGTGCTTTTCTCCTGCTCTGTCATTGGGGTCGTGACGTCGGCGAGCACTTGGACAGCCGTGTGGGCGGGGCTTGCCGGATTTTCGGCCGGCGCCGCTCTGCCCTTGGGATTAGCACTCGCCCCACTGCTCTGCGACAATCCCAACGATGTCCCGCTTGCGTCGGCGGCCGCATTCGCGATCGGTTATGGTTTCGCGATGCTGATTTCATTTCTGTCGGGGGCAGTCTGGGATCTAGTCGGTAATGTCAACGCTGCATTCATTCTGATCTTGCTTGGAAGTTTCCCGATCTTGATCGCAGCACCGAGCTTTCCGCGAACTCAGAGAGTTCAACGCTATACAGCCGAGATCAAGTCCTCTGACATGACAAGCACGCGAAACGTGTAGAAGGATGCGCGCTGCCTAAGAGCCGCTTCTACTGAAGCCGTCAACCTCGCTACCATCCGACGATGCGCGCAAATAATCGGGCAACCAAAAACTTGGGGCACATTCATTGCAGACAAAAAACTCTTGCTGCAGTGGCTACCTATCAAGCGCTTTGCCGGAGGCCGTGAACGTCCGCGCTATGGACATTTTCCGGGTTGCTCAAAAGTTTGGTCATATGAACCTCCTTTGAACACCAAATAGCTGGGAGTGACATTGCTGGACTTCAATACTGCGCCCGGTTTAGCAGCGTCCTCATCGTGGAGGACAATGGATGGGTACGCATGACCGGGGAATTGCGGAGTCCGGAACGGCATGGGCGTGCCCGCTGCCGGAAGCCTGCTGTTTTTATTTTTTGTCGGCTAACCACGCGTCATCCTGTTGGTATTTGTGTTGGTATCGGCAGCAATACAAGAAAAAGTTTGCTTTCGATTCAATTGGTTATGGTACTAGACGATTGTCGGCCAGGGGCACCAAGCTTCGCCGCTTCGCGGCTACCGCTTGGGCCAAGCCGCCATCGGCAGGCGTCGGTCGAGATTCCTATTCGAATTTCAAACAGCCCGCCGATTTCGCTTTCCGGTCTGAACCCGGCGATCCGCCTTGGCGTCATTGCGAGCCACCGGGCCGCGCGAATGCACGCCCGATGACAGGCTCCGCGAAGCAAACCAGTCGCGCCGCGGATGGTTGCTGGATTGCTTCCGCCTACGCGCAAGGACGCGTCGGCGGACTCCAAGCGCGCCATAGCTCGCAAAGCGAGCGACGGCGGGTCGTCGCTTGCGCTCTCTTGCGCAAACGCTTCGCGTTTGTCGCAGGCAATGACGAGCAACTTCGAACACACCTTTGCATTCTCGCGGCTTGTTCTGCCCGAGTTGTGCCAAGAACTTCGTCCCTCGAAAAACAAGGGCGCAGGGAAAGCCGGGCGCGCGACGCACCCGCAGCCTCGCGTCCAAAAAGTAAAAAGGACACGAGCATAGTCACCACAGGTTCGCCGGAAACGCCGGCCTTCCCCGCGCAATGGTTTTAACGGTTTCCTTCGTGATCTCCCTGGTGAGCCGGGCTTGTTGTCACCATCATCGGCGTGATGCGGAGCATCATCGCCAACTTGATATCAGCGTCGGGATATCAGGACCACACGACTTCGCCGTCCGCGACAGGCGCATTCGTCTCGTGCGCCTTCGCGTCCACCGCATCCCGCCCAACGTTCGTGACGATGGCCAACGTCCCTCTTATCGAGGCGAGACGGGCGAAGAGGAACCATTGATTTGCCCGACAAGTTAAGCGAAATATTTTTGCTGGAAAGGCTGGACTTTGGCGAGCAATCAAATGCGCTGAACTGATTTGCCTCGTCGGGCAAGTCACCTCGTCATTCCGGAAGCGAGGGCCTCAACGGTCCTGGCGGCGGCCTTGAGCAAGCGTCGCGAACGACCTATAGCCAACGAACGTTCGACGAAGAGCGCCTCGCGGATCGGATCAAGCGCGCGGACCCGCCGCCGATGCCCGCTCGGACGGGTGGCGGGCCTCGGCGCGCAGGACGAAGCGAAAGACAGCGCCTGTAGGCGTGTTCGGCGCAACCGAGAGTTCGGCATCATGGAACTGAATGATGCTGCGGCAAATCGAGAGACCCATTCCCATGCCGTCCGATTTTGTCGTGAACAGCGGATCGAATATCCGACCAATATCTTGCGATTGAATTCCTGGGCCGGTATCCGCGACCGAGACCGCAACGCCGCTGCCGCCGCAGGCCTCGGATTTGACCGACAGGACCCGAGGTCCATCGATGCCTGCCATGGCCTCAATGGCGTTCGTGACCAGATTCACCAGCACTCGCTGCAGCTGGATTCTGTCTCCCAGGACTTGCGATAGCTCGTTCGGCTCGTAGCGGACGAAAATCCGGTGTTGCCGTAAGTCGTCGCGTACCACTGCAAGGGCTTCTCCAATGAGGTCATCGACGTAGAACGAAGTTCTTATCTGGGGCTGCGTCTTGAAGATCGATCGAATACTCCCGATTATCTCGCCCGCCTGATGGCCGTTCGCAGCAATCGCCTTGAACACGGCCTTTGCTTCTTCGAGATCGGGCGGCACGAGATTAAGGAACCGAACTCCCGCATCCGCATTCGTTACCATTGCCGTCAATGGCTGTTTGATCTCGTGAGCGATCGTGGCCGCGACCGCGTCGCCAGTCATCATTCGCGCCTCACGTTCGCGACGATGGGCAGCCAATGCGCGGAGCAACTGGGCGTACAGGGTCGCGATCTCGTAGAGCAGGACGAAGAGGACGAGGCTCCCTGCGACGAACTCGAATCCCCGGGCGGCATACCATTCGACGCTGTAGCGAGCCGGTATGCCGGAAGCTACCAGGATGTTCCCGCTCGCATACGCGCACAGGACCACCATGAGCCACAGATCGAGCACCGAATGCCATTTCAGCCACAGCACTACCAGCGCGACGATGCACAACAGTGCCAAGATCGAGGCGTCGTAGCGCCAAAACATGGAAGCGTGGGCCGAATCAATCATTACGCGCGGCAGCAGCGCGTCGGCGGCGATCAGAAGACATGTCGCCGCGGCGATGGAGGTTGCAGCGGCCGCAACCGTCGCGACAGTGACCGCGCCGCGCAAGTGCTCGGGCACGGGCTTCGATGCCTTGGCCTCCTTGAGCCACGAATAGGCGATTACGAACGATGGAAAAGCCGCATGCCGCAGGGTTGCAAGCCAGAATCCGGTCTGTTGCCCCGCTGTGAGCAATCCGCCGGGCGAAAATAGGCCGGGAAGGGTCAGTATATATGCAAGCAGGATACAGGCGGTGACCAAATATCCGGTCGCGAGCGTCACGAGTGCGGCCGAGCCGACGATGGAGAACTGGGCATAGAGCAGTATGGCGGTGACCGACTCGGTCACAACCAGGGGAATAAGCAAAGCCAAGACGACGCCTTCGATAGCCGCCAGCTGAATAGACGAGAGCGGCCCAGCCACAACGGCGAAGCCGACAAGGAGCGCAAGCACGACCCCGAAGGCGAACCGTCGTTGCGTTCGGCTGGGCGATAAGCCCGACAGGAGAAAATGCTGCTGTTCCGTCAGTTCGATCGTGGTGTTCGCCATCAGGCCAACTCTCGGCAAAGCATCCGCCGCGCGTGGCGCGTAGCAAGAGGCTGCCCATTCTCGCAGCGCGATTTGCCAACTATGCTCGCTTCGTCGGCGACTGACAACGCCGCGCAGGGCGATTTTCTTGCGGGTTGAGCATGAGGGGCACGCTCGAAGTCGCCCCACTGTCCGACGTCTTCTAGTGGTGTCGCGCAACCGGACCAATCTTGCAGCGAGATGAGTTGCCCGGGGCGTTTTCCGCTTGTGATGCCGTGGACGGCTCCTCCACCGGCACGAGAATGCCAAGGATATGCGCGTCGTTTAAGGCTCCCACGATTCGGACGAGCTACCTACGTAGTCACTCCGACAATCGACCTCGATATCGCCAAGTCGGTTTTCAAGTGCATGGATGCAACCGGCCAAGTGGTCCTGCGCCAGCGGTTAAGGCGTCGACACGTTTTGGCAATAAGCTAACTTTCCCGTTCAGTTTTCAAACAGCATCTGGATTGCCCGATCCGGGCCCCTTGGTTCGAGACGGCGATGCAAGGCATCGTCCGGAGAAGGCCGCGTCTCGAAGGGATGGACCGCGCGACGCGGTCGATGCCACGCCTCCACCTTCCCGCAACGCGTCGCGTCCGGGCTTGCCCTGTTGAATTTGCCGTCCCTCTTTCGTACCCTTGCGCGCGGCCATCCGTTTCGATCCGGGAGGATGCAGCGATGTTTCTCGTGTTCCTTCGTCACGGCAGCGTTGCGGCGCTGCTGGCGGGCGTGGCGATGGAGGCGATGGCCTTCCTGTCTGGGCTGATCGTGATCAGCCCGCTCCTGACGCTGCTCGGCGCGTTGCTGTTTTATTTGAGCGAATACGGCATGCACCGTTTCGCGTTTCATGCGCCGCCGCTGCCATGGGCGCCGGTGCGCCGGATGCAGCATCGCCTGCACTACGATCACCATGTGGAGCCCGGCCGGCTCGACCTGCTGTTCCTGCCGATCTGGTTTCTGGTGCCTAATCTCGCGGTCGCCACCGGCCTGCTGGCGCTGATCTTTGGCGCGGAGCCTTCGCTATCGGGGTTGTTCGGGATGATGCTGGCGATCCTGCATTATAAATGGGTGCATTACGTCGCCCATATCCCCTATCAGCCGCGCACGCGACTGGGCCGCTGGATCAAGCAATATCATTTGCGGCATCACTTCATCAGCGAGAAGCACTGGTTTGGCGTCAGCAACCCGACGCTGGACGGCGTGTTCGGCACGTTCCATGGCCCGAATGCCGCCGAAAAGAGCGCTACGACGCGCAAACTCTACTAAAAGCGTGATGACTTTTGGTTGAATCGCCTTGTCAGCAGAGCAGCCCAGGCTCGATGCGTGCATTGAGCCCGGAGCAATCTTCGCGGGTCCCCGTCAAAAGCCGGGTTTTCGCAGTCAGGTGTCGGCCGTCTTGTCATGGCCGTACTGCAACACCTGGATTTTCTCCAGCGTGACGAGACCGCTGTCCATCATCCCGTCGAGAACAGGCAGGAATTCGTCGATCTTCGCTTCGGAATCCACGATCTCGATGACCAGCGGCAAATCCAGCGAAAGGCGAAGAATCTTGTCGGTGTGGACAAGGCTCGATCTGCCGAAACCCATCGGACCGCGCAACACGGTGGCGCCGGCCAGGTGCATCTCGCGCGCCTTCACGACAATCGCCTCATAGAGCGGGCGGCCGTCGAATTTATCGTTTTCGCCGGTGAAAACCCGCAACAGCACGGCTTGTTTCGGTAATTGCATGCTCGAATTCCCTACAAACGATTGAAGCGTGCCGCCAGCGCGTAGCCGATCCAAACACTGGCGATCCAGGTGACAGCCGAGACGGCCAGATAAACCAGTGCGGTCTGGACTTTGCCCGACTGCACAAATCTCAGGGTCTCGAGACTGAACGCGGAGAAGGTGGTGTAGCCGCCGCAGAAGCCGACCATGACGAACAGCCGCTGCCGCGCGCTGACCAACAGCCTGCCATCGGGGCCGGTCAGCGCCGCATAAAATCCGATGGCGAACGAACCGGTGACGTTGACGAACAACGTGCCCCAGGGAAAGCCGTCGCCGAACTGGCTCACCGACAACACCGAAACCAGAAAACGCGCCACCGCGCCGACGATGCTTCCGAGCGCCACCGCAATATAGGAACCCGCCTCGTCCCAGAGCGTTTGCCACCAGGCCGGGCGTCGCATGTGCGGCGGCGGATGCTTTGCGCTCTGGCCACTCGCCGGCGGTCTTGATGAAATGTTGTCCTGCATGGCCGAATTGCCCTTACCCTAGTGCCCACTTTCCGAAGTTCGTGCTCCGTTGCTGCACCCACTTCCATGAACTTCGGAAAGTCATGGGCACTAGTAAATCCATTGATTCTAGTGCCGCTTTTCTATTTGAAGTTCCTGGATCGAATTCGCCGCTTGTGGTGCAGGAACTTCAAATAGGCGGCACCAGAACGTAGCGGCCGGCCGCAAAGCCGGCAGCGACGGCAAGAAGGCAAAGCGAAAGCGAGAGCGCCATATTGCCCGCGGCGCGCATCATTTCGCCGTCGCGGGCGAGCGCCAGCGTCTGAAGGCTGAAGGACGATACGGTGGTGTAGGTTCCCAGAATGCCGATCGCCGCGAATTGCCACGGTCCCACCGCGGCGAAAATCCCGTGCCCGGCCGCTGAGGCTGCGAGGACGCCAAGCAGAAACGCGCCGCTCACATTGACGACGATGGTTCCCCACGGAAATGTCTCGCCGACCCGCCGCGCAACAAAGCCGGACAGCCAGAATCTCGCCGTCCCGCCGACCACACTGCCTAGCGCAACCCAGATGACCCCGTTGATCGTATCCACCGCATCCCTCTAACTATTCATCAAGTCACTTGCCGCTCAAATCCTTTGCCGCAGGCCGCACCATCTCTGGTGGGCACACGATGCAACAATCCTGCTTCGCAGTGAGACGGCCAAGGAGCCTGAGCGGACGTAGCGCAACCGACTATCCTCCGCATTCTCGACGCGGCAGGAGTCATCAGCCCTCATCAGGCGGTTTTGGGGAACCCCATCCCCTTGGATATCAAATACTAAACGATATCAAACCGGGGATCAACGCCAGCCGGGAGAACCCGAATTCGCCGCTTGTGGTGCAGGAAATAGGCGGCACTAGGCCTTCTTGAACATCGCGACCGCGAACATCGCAATCGCGCCGGCGACCGCGCCGGTGATGACGTGAATGACCGCGGTATCGACGCCGACTTCGGCGTTGAGGCTGCCGCTGCCGGTCACCACGGTGATCGCCGCGGTTTGCAGAAAGGCGCCGCTCAGCGCGCCGCCCGCAAGGCCGGCGAGACTGTGGCCGATAAAGCCGAAGCCATGTTCATGGCTCGCACTGGCGGCTGCATGCGCTCCGAGAAATCCGGCGACGATTTGCACGATGAGCCCCCAGAACGTCCACATGAATGTTTCCCCTTGTTTCCAACAACACGGCGCGGCGCTTGACGGCGCAACGGCTGAAATCACCGTAGCAATTGCGCGAAGCATTTGGGAAGCGCGCGAGCGCTGGACCTATCCGACTTGTCGTAGCGGTTTCGAGTTCAGGCCGGCTGGCGTGCCGCTTGCAGCGCTTCGAGCACGGATTGGACATCGCTGACCCAGCCGAAAATGCCGCCCTGGGCCTTGATCATGTTCAGGCCCATCTCATGAAATTCCGGAAAATAGGACGCACAGCCGTCCGCCAGCACGACGCAACGATAGCCGCGGTCGTTGCCCTCGCGCACCGTGGTGTGGACGCAGACTTCGGTGGTGACCCCGCATACCAGGAGGTTCTCGATTGCGTGCCGGCTCAAGATGGCGCCGAGGTCGGTGGCGTAGAAAGCGCCCTTCCCCGGCTTGTCGATGACGATCTCGTCGTTGAGCGGTGAGAGCGCGGGGATGATGTCATGGCCGGCTTCGCCGCGGATCAATATCCGTCCCATCGGGCCGGGATCGCCGATGCGAAGGCTGGGCGCGCCGCGCTCGACCTTGGCGGGCGGCGCATCCGACAAATCGGGCAAGTGCCCTTCGCGGGTATGGATGACGAGAAGACCCGCGTCGCGCGCCGCCGCAAGCACGGCGGCCACCGGCTTCACGGCGCGAGCGAGCTGCGAGACATCGTTGCCGAGCGTTTCGCCGAACCCGCCGGGCTCCAGGAAGTCGCGCTGCATGTCGATGATGACCAGCGCCGTTCGCGCGAAGTCGAGTTCGACAGGCGCGGGCTCCGCCTTGACGACGCTTTTCGCCAGATGATCAGCTTTGCTCACGAGGTCTTGTTTACTCACGAGGTTCTGGGCCTTTTTGATAGAGGTCACGATCTCAACCGCAAACGTGAGTAGCAAGGGCTGTGCCAACGCGGCGCGATCGCCCAATTTCTAGGCAACACGTCGATCCTAACTCCCGGCAATACCCCAAACGAAGCCGCATTCGTGCGATAGCCTGTGTCCGGAGGTGCGAACTGCTCAACTCGCCCGCATACAATCCGGCAAATCTGCCGCCATTTTAGTCACCGGCAAAACCGCGCGAAATTCGCCCCAAGGTTTTTTACCAACAGTAACAGAGAGATATGCGCAGCCAAGCTCTGGCACGAAGCTTGCGACTGCTCCCTTGAGGCCTCTGCGAACCGGAGAGGCCTCAAGCGATAGCAGCGGGATTTACCCGCCACGGGGAGCAGGCAATGGATTTCAGGAGTATTTCACGACGGCGGCTGTTGCAGGGAAGCGCGGCGCTAACACTCGGCACGGCCTTCGGCGCACGCCCGGCCGCGGCGGCGGATACCACGATCGGCTTCATCTATGTCGGCTCGCGCGACGACTACGGCTACAACCAGGCGCATGCCCAGGGCGCGGCGGCGCTGAAGAAGCTGCCGGGGCTCAAAGTCATTGAAGAGGAAAAAGTGCCGGAGACCGACGCCGTCGAAAAGACGATGGAGTCGATGATCAATCTCGACGGCGCGACGCTGCTGTTCCCGACCTCGTTCGGCTACTACAGCCCGCATGTGATCAAGACGGCGACCAAGTATCCGAAGATCCACTTCGAGCACGCCGGCGGCCTGTGGACCGACAAGGACCCCAAGAACGCCGGCAGCTATTTCGGCTATATCGACGAGGCGCAGTATATTTCCGGCATCGTCGCCGGTTACTCGTCCAAGACCGGCAAGCTCGGCTTCGTCGCGGCCAAGCCGATCCCGCAGGTTTTGCGCAACATCAACGCCTTTACGCTCGGCGCCAAGCTCGCCAACCCGAAAGCGACCACACAGGTGATCTTCACCGGCGACTGGTCGATGCCGGTCAAGGAGGCCGAGGCCACCAACAGCCTGATCGACCAGGGTGTCGACGTGCTGACCTGTCACGTCGACGGCCCGAAGACCATGGTGGAAAACGCGGCCCGCCGCGGCGCCATGGTGTGCGGCTATCACGTCAACCAGTCGCCGCTGGCGCCCAAGGCCTATCTCACCGGCGCGGAATGGAACTGGGAAGCGCTCTATCCGAAATTCATCAAGATGATCGCTTCCGGCGAAGGCATTCCGAACTTCTATCGCGGCGGCCTCAAGGAAGAGATCGTCAAGGTCTCGCCCTATGGCGAGGCGGTGTCGGAACAGGCGCGCAAGCATGCCGACGACGTCAAGGCCAAGTTCATGGCCACCGGCCTTTCCATCTTCAAGGGCCCGCTGGTGGACAACAAGGGCAAGACCGTGATCGCGGCCGGCACCGAGCGCAGCCAGAAGGATCCCGAACTGGAGAAAATGGACTATCTGGTCGAGGGAGTGATCGGAGCCACTTCGTGACATCTGAAGTGGCGGATTCGGTCGAGGCGGTCGGGGTTGCCCCGGCCGCCGATCCCGGATTCCTCCAGCGGCACGGCACAACGATAGAGTACATCCTGATCCCGGGCGCGGCGCTGGCCGGCGCGCTCGCGGTGTTCGGCGTCTTTGTCGCCCTGTTCGGCAAGAATCCGCTCGATCTCTATTTCTACATGTACCAGGGCGCATTCGGCACCTGGTTCTCCTGGCAGAACACGCTGACCCGTGCCGCGCCACTCATCCTCACGGCGCTGTGCACCGCGCTGCCCGCGCAACTCGGCCTCGTCATCATCGGCGGCGAAGGGGCGCTGCTGATCGGCGCGTTGTCGGCCACATCGATCGCGCTCACGATGCAATCGGCCTCGCCGCTGGTTGTTCAGCTCGCGATGGCGGCGGCCGGCATGATCGGCGGCGGGCTCTGGATCCTGCTCTCGGGGGGCTTGCGGCAATATCGCGGCGTCAACGAAACGATATCGAGCCTGCTGCTGGTCTATATTGCGCTGGCCATCCTCAACCATCTGGTCGAAGGCCCGATGCGCGACCCGGCGAGCCTCAACAAACCTTCCACGCACGAGATCGGCGCCGTCAACATGATCGGCTCGATCCCCGGCACCGACGTGCATTGGGGACTGGTGTTCGGCCTGATCGCCGCGATCGCCGCCTACATCCTGATCTATCACACCACTTTCGGCTTTGCGGCACGCGTTGCCGGCGGCAATGTCCGCGCCGCCAGGATCGTCGGCCTCTCCGTCGGCAGGCTGGTCCTGACCATCTGTTTCCTGGCCGGGGCCTGCGCCGGCCTTGCCGGAATGGTCGAGGTGGCGGCCGTCCAGGCCCGCACCAACGCCAACCTCGCCGCCGGCTACGGTTTCACCGGAATCCTGGTCGCATTTCTGGCGCGGCAAAATCCGCTTGCGATCGTCCCGGTCGCGATCCTGCTCGGTGGCATCAGCGCCTCAGGCGGCCTGTTGCAGCGAAGGCTCGGCCTGCCCGACGCCTCGGTGCAGGTATTGCAGGGCATCATCTTCGTCTTTGTGCTGGCGAGCGATGCACTCTACGGACGGATCGGCTTCCTGAAAGGCAAGTGATGTTGCAAGTGCAAGTGACGTTGCAAGTAAAAGGCAGCCGACATGGCTGACGGATCGATCGGACTCTGGACCGTGCCGCTCGCCGTGTTCGGCGGCGCCATCCGCGTCTCCACGCCGTTCCTGTTCGTCAGCCTGGGCGAATGCATCACCGAGCGCTCGGGGCGCATCAATCTCGGCCTCGAGGGCACGCTGGTGATGGGCGCGATGAGCGCCTACGGCATCTCCTATCTCACCGGCTCGCCGTGGCTCGGGGTGTTCGCCGCCGGCGTCACCGGCGCGCTATTGGGGGCGCTGCATGCCGGCATCTGCTCGTTGCCGCGTGTCAACGACGTCGCGGTGGGCATTGCGCTCATGTTGTTCGGCACCGGCCTTGCCTTCTACCTCGGCAAGCCGCTGATCGAGCCGACGGCGCCGCATCTGCCGGCGATCGATTTCGGCTGGTGGAGCGACATCCCGCAGGTTCGGGCGTCGCTCCGCATCAACGTGCTGTTCCTGTTTGGCGTGGCGCTGGCGCCGGTTCTCTACTGGGCTTTCCGCACCACGCGATGGGGCCTGCTGATCCGCACCGCCGGCGAAAGCTCGGATGCCGCCCGCGCCATGGGCCATTCGGTGCTGCTGATCCGCCTGCGTGCGACCATGGTCGGCGGCTTCCTCGCCGGCATCGGCGGCTCCTTCCTGTCGCTGTTCTATCCCGGAAGCTGGAACGAGGGCCTGTCCTCCGGGCAGGGCGTCACGGCGGTCGCGCTCGTCATCTTCGCGCGCTGGGACCCGATGCTGTGCCTGTGGGCCTCGCTCGCCTTCGGCGGCGCCGCCGCGCTCGGGCCGGCGCTGCAATCGGTCGGCGTCACCTCCGGCTATCATCTGTTCAACGCGGCCCCCTATATCCTGACGCTGGCGATCATGATCATCACCTGCTCGCCGAAGCGCACGCTGACCGGCGCGCCCGCCGAACTGTCGATCACGAGGTAACCGAGGTAGTGCGGCGAATTTGAAGTTCCCATCGATTTTGCCGCAAGTTCGTTTTGGAAACTTCAAATTCAAAAGCCGCACTAAAAATTGCTAGAGCTCCTTTGATTCCGAAGTTCGCATCAGAGGTCGCCACGAAAACTTGCGAACTTCGGAGTCGGAGCTCTAGTCATGCCCGAGCGCACCATCAAGTCCGAACCCTATGCCTGGCCCTATAATGGCGACCTGCGCCCCGAAAACACCGCGCTTGTCATCATCGACATGCAGACCGACTTCTGCGGCGTCGGCGGCTATGTCGACAAGATGGGCTACGACTTGTCGCTGACGCGCGCGCCGATCGAGCCGATCAAGTGCCTGCTCGCGGCGATGCGCGCCAAGGGTTACCACATCATCCACACCCGCGAGGGGCACCGTCCCGATCTCGCCGACCTTCCCGCCAACAAGCGCTGGCGCTCGCGCCAGATCGGCGCCGGGATCGGCGACCCCGGCCCTTGTGGACGCATCCTCGTGCGCGGCGAGGCGGGCTGGGAGATCATCC
Organism: uncultured Alphaproteobacteria bacterium; assembly: GCA_963832045.1. GTDB lineage: Bacteria > Pseudomonadota > Alphaproteobacteria > Rhizobiales > Xanthobacteraceae > Bradyrhizobium. Next base: position 106,313 of record CAWHSM010000023.1, on the reverse strand, counting down.
CCGACCTGGCGCCGCTGCCCGGCGAGCCGATCATCGACAAGCCCGGCAAGGGTTCGTTCTGCGCCACCGATCTCGAACTGATGCTGCGCGTGCGCCGCATCGACAACCTTGTCCTCACCGGCATCACCACCGACGTCTGCGTCCATACCACCATGCGCGAAGCCAACGATCGCGGCTTCGAATGCGTGCTGATCGAGGACTGCTGTGCGGCGACCGACAAGGCCAACCACGATCATGCAATCAAGATGATCAAGATGCAGGGCGGCGTATTCGGCGCGGTGGCGAAGTCCACGGATATGATCGGAGCGATCTAGTGCCGCCTATTTGAAGTTCCTGAACCACAAGCGGCGAATTCGATCCAGGAACTTCAAATAGAAAAGCGGCACTAGCAAATATATAATTCTAGAGCTCCTTTGATTCTGAAATTCGCATCAGAGGTTGCCGCGACACATTGCGAATTTCAGAATCGGAGCTCTAGTGATTATTGGAGAGATACCTCCGCCGTCCGGCGCCTTCGGCATCGACGCCATCGCCATGACCATGCGTTTCGGCGAATTCCTGGCGCTCGACGATGTGGGGCTTAAGGTGCGTCCCGGCACCCTCCACGCGCTGCTCGGCGAGAACGGGGCGGGCAAGAGCACGCTCGTGAAGTGCATCATGGGGTATTACCACGCGACCCAAGGCTCCATCCTTGTCGGCGAACGTGAGCAGGCGATCGCCAATCCAAAGGATGCGCATGCGCTGGGCCTGGGGATGGTCTACCAGCACTTCACGCTGGTGCCCGCGATGACGGTTGCGGAAAACCTGGTGCTGGCGCGTAACGACGTGCCCGCGGTGGTCGATTGGACCAGGGAAAAGAAGGAGCTGGAAGCCTTCCTGTCGCGGATGCCGTTCAAGGTGCCGCTCAACGCGCGCGTCTCCGACATATCGGCCGGCGAACGGCAGAAGTGCGAGATCCTCAAGCAGCTTTATCTTAAGCGGCGGTTTCTGATCCTGGACGAGCCCACCTCGGTCTTGACCCCGGGCGAGGCCGACGAGGTGCTCGGCATGCTGCGCGCCATGGTGGTCAACGGCGACCTGACGATCCTGATGATCACGCACAAGTTCCGCGAGGTGATGGCGTTCGCCGACGAGGTGACCATCCTGCGCCGCGGCAAGCTTGCGGGCAAAGGCCTGGTCAAGGAGCTGACGGCGGATGAAATGGCGCGCGCGATGATCGGCGCCGAGGAGTTGACCATCCAGCCGCCGCGCTCGGGCGAGACCGGCGTCGTGCGGCTCGAACTCAATAAGGTCTGTGCGCTCGACGATGCCGGCGCGGTCGCGGTGAAGGACGTTACGCTCTCGGTGCGCGGCGGCGAGATCGTCGGCATCGCCGGCGTCTCCGGCAACGGCCAGCGACAACTGGTCGAAGTTTTGGCCGGCCAGCGCGAGGCCGAAAGCGGCGAAATCCGCGTCGCCGGCGACGCCTACCATGCGAGCCGCGAGGAGATGCGCCGGCACAAGATGTCGCTGTTGCCGGAAGAGCCGCTGAAAAACGCCTGCGTCGGCGGCATGAGCGTCGCCGACAATATCGCCTTCCGGGAATTCGACCGCGCGCCCTTCGCCAGCGGCGGCTGGTGGCTCAACCGTGCCGCCTTCCGCAGCGACGCCGAGCGGAAAATCAGCCGCTACAAGATCAAGACCCGCACACCCGACACGCCGATCTCGGCGCTGTCGGGCGGCAACGTCCAGCGCACGGTGCTGGCGCGCGAACTTGGCGGCGACGTCGAGGTGCTGATCGCCGCCAATCCCTGCTTCGGGCTCGATTTCGCGGCGGTGGCCCAGATCCATGCCGAGATCATGGCGGCGCGCAACCGCGGCGCAGCGGTGCTCCTGGTCAGCGAGGATCTCGACGAATTGCTCGAATTATCGGATCGTCTGGTGGTGATGTTTCACGGCCAGTTCGTCTACGAAGCCCGCGCCAGCGAGGCGGACCTGACGGAAGTTGGCCGCCACATGGCGGGACATTAGAGCGTTTTCAAGCGAAGTGGACGCCGGTTCGCGTGAAGAAAACGCGTCAAAACAAGAATCTGGCGGGACGCCGATGACCAATGTCGATGGCCTCTTCGGGGCCGAGCTTGACGAGCATTTCCTGCGCCGCTCCTTTGACGTCGCTCGCCGGGCGATGTCGAGCGGCAACCATCCCTTCGGCGCCGTCCTGGTCGGTCGGGACGGCAAGGTATTGATCGAAGCCGAGAACGGCTACATGCCGGCCCATGACGGCACCGCGCATGCCGAACGCCTGCTGGCGACGCAGGCCTGCCGCACGATTGATGCTCGTGTTCTCGCTGACGCCACCATGTATTCTTCCGCCGAACCCTGCGCGATGTGCGCCGGCGCCATCTACTGGGCCGGCATCGGCCGGCTGGTCTATGGCCTCAGCGAAGCGCGACTGCGCGGCATCACCGGCAACCATCCCGAGAACCCCACCCTCGACATGCCCTGCCGCGCGGTGTTTGCCAGCGGCCAGCGCCCGACCGAAGTGATCGGCCCGCTGCTGGAGGATGAGGCCGCGGCGCTTCACGCCGGCGTCTGGAGGAAATAAGCCGGTTTCACATCCACGAAACGAAAACGGCGCCGCGAGTTTATCGCGGCGCCATCGTCTTACCTTGAGATCGGTCAGCTTATTAGAACTTCACAGTGATACCGGAGTAGAGCGAAGACTCGGTACAGCTGTTGGTGCTTTGACCTGTGCCGGAGATCGTGCAAACGCCCGGTTCGGCGTTATGATCGAGGCCGAACTTGTTCTGCCAGTAACGATAGGCGACCCACACGGTAACGAACTGAGCGTACTTCGCACCCCAGACCGCCTTGCTGGCATCAAACGTCAGACGGATCGGCTCGCTGTTGATTTCCGTCTTGGAGGCGGTGCTGTTGATGCCAGTGCCGAGGCCAACAAGCGGAGAGTTCGAGTCGCCCTTGGGTCCGTAGAAGCCGGCACGGCCGCTGATGGCGAAGTAATTAATACTTTCCGGCAGGAAGCCGAGATCCATGTAGTAGTTGATTTCCACAGCCCACGTGGTGCGGAAATTGGTGTTGCCGTCGGCGATGCAGTTCACACCCGGGATACCAGGTACAAACACACCGCACTGGTCGAATGCGTTGTGGTTGATTTCCTTGTACGCCAGGGGCGCTACGTTGAAGAAGCCCTTGTAGGGCAGGTCAAAGGCGAATTGCAGACCGGCGACGAAGTCGCGCTTGGAAGTAGCGAGGAAGTTGTTTTCTGTCCCCGCGTCGCCACCGACCTCGAACGCAATGTTGTGCAGCGGCCCGATGCTGAAGGCCTTGGTGTTGAAGACTTCGTTAAAGCCGTACGTGCTGCGGAGCAAGCCGTAGAACTCGGTCGCACCGGCGCAGTTCTCCGCGAGTCCCGAAACCGAGATACCGGCATTCGTGCAAGGACTGGCCGGATCGTTATGGTCCGACTTGTAAATCGAGCCGGTGAAGAAGTTAGTGCCGTATGCCCACACGTCGAAATGCGTAAACGAATAGACCGACTTCGCGGTAACGCCGTCAATACTGCCGCCCGGTCTGCGGGTGAAGTCGCCGGGATCAGTGCCTTTGAAGATGTAGGAGAAGGTCACCCGGTCGTCGATCACCAGGAAGAACGGAAGATCCTTCACCGGCTTGGCGGCTTTCACCGGAAGGTCCGCGGCCCTTGCCAGACCGGCCGATGCAAGCGCGGCCACTGACAGCGCCACGGTTGCGTAGACAGTTTTTCTAAACGACATAGGTAACCCCCAATTGCAGAGCGAACCTCACAGGCCCTTGGATCGGAGAGTTACCCTGTTCCCGTAGCGAGAGAAGCCTCAACTTTTCCCATCGCCTGCTGCAAGTTTAGTCAAAAACACCCGCAGCAGCTTCGGCTTAGCCAGTCGATTGGCGTGTGCGGCGTGACCGCCAACGCGGCCAATGGCCGGCGCCCGTGACGGAGCATTTGTTTTTGTTGATTTTTTTGGTTGTTGGAGGTCTTGGCGGCGCACGCTAACCACGACAAGGACCATTCGCGGCGGCCGTCCGAAAACGATGGAATTACGCTGCTCATATCCACGGCAACGCCGAACCCTCGATTGCGAATTGCAACAGACCGTCACAATTTTGCAACAGGTCAGCGCAGGGGCCGGAAGCTGCGGTTGTATCGTGCACGGGCCGAGCCGCTTGCCGGGAATCAGCGGGATTTCACGATTGCCGAAGGCTTGGGCAACCACTGGCGCTTTTTCGCTACTTACGCCAGCGTCTAAACTAGTGCCCACTTTCCGAAGTTCGTGCTCCATTGCAGCACCCACTTTCACGAACTTCGGAAAGTTATGGGCACTAGCAAACCTATTGATTCTAGTGCCGCTTTCTATTTGAAGTTCCTGGATCGAATTCGCCGCTTGTGGCGCAGGAACTTCAAATAGGCGGCACTGCACAGTATTGAGGCATTCTTTCGCAACCCGTGGTCCCGAATGTCAATTCGACGCCAGTCAGCCCGCATTCCGGCGAAACGCCGCTGTTGCAGACCGTTGGGTTGACCAAGCGCTACGGCACATTCCTCGCCAATGACGCCATCGACATCGATATCTGGCCGAAGGAAATCCACGCTTTGCTCGGCGAGAACGGCGCCGGCAAATCCACCCTGGTCAAGACCATCTACGGCCTGATCCAACCGAGCGAAGGCGAGATGCGCTGGGAGGGCCGGGCAATGGTGCTGTCGGGGCCGTCGGAGGCGCGGGCGCGCGGCATCGGCATGGTGTTCCAGCACTTCTCGCTGTTCGACAACCTCACGGTTGCCGAGAATGTCGCGCTCGGACTCGACGGCAAGGAATCCTTCAAGGATATGTCGGCGCGGCTCGAACAGGTGTCGCGCACGTACGGGCTGCCGCTCGATCCGCGGCGCGAGGTCTGGCAGCTCTCGGTCGGCGAACGCCAGCGCATCGAGATCGTGCGCGCGCTGATGCAGAATCCGAAATTCCTGATCCTCGACGAACCCACCGCGGTGTTGACCCCGCAGGAGGCCGATCAGCTGTTCGTCGTGCTGGAACGATTGAAGCAGGAAGGCCGCGCCATCCTCTACATCAGCCACAAGCTCGAGGAGGTGAAGCGGCTTTGCGACACCGCGACCATCCTGCGCGGCGGCAAGAAGGTCGCGACCTGCAATCCGAAGACAGAGACCGCGGCTTCGCTGGCGCGGATGATGGTCGGCACCGATATCAAGCAGGTCAAAGCAGCGGCGCAGCGCACGATCACCGTGCCGCGGCTGGTCGTCAACGACCTCTGCCTCGAACCCGACGATCCCCATGGCGTGCGGCTGCAAAACATCTCGCTCGAACTGCGGGGCGGTGAAATCCTCGGGATCGCGGGCGTCGCCGGCAACGGACAGGACGAATTCTTTGCCGCGCTTTCGGGCGAACGCTCCTCCAGCGACCCCGGCACGGTCGTGATCGACGGCATCGCGGCCGGCCATCTCTCGATCACCCGGCGGCGCAGGCTCGGCGCTGCCTTCGTGCCGGAAGAGCGGCTCGGCCACGGCACCGCGCCGCGCATGAGACTGTCGGAAAACGCGCTGCTGACCGGCCATGCCGCAAGCGGCATGGTCAGATTCGGCTTCGTCGATACCCCGGCGACGTTGTCGACCGTCGACCGCGCCACCAAAGCCTTCGATGTGCGCAAGGCCAAGCGCGATCCGGAAGCGGCGAGCCTTTCCGGCGGCAATTTGCAGAAGTTCGTGGTCGGGCGCGAGATCCTGCGAAACCCGGCCGTGCTGGTGGTGAGCCAGCCGACCTGGGGCGTCGATGCCGGCGCGGCGGCGGTGATCCGCCAGGCCCTGCTCGACCTCGCAGCCGCCGGTGCGGCGGTTTTGGTCACGAGCCAGGACCTCGACGAGCTCACTGAGATCGCCGACCGGATCACGGTGATGTTTCACGGCCGGCTGTCGCAGGCGATGCCGACGGCGCAAGCCACGCGCGAGAAGCTCGGGCTATTGATGGGCGGAAGCGGCCTCGATCAGAAGGAGGCCGCGCATGCAGCTGGTGCTTGAGAAGCGCGCCGAGCAATCCAGGACGATCGCGCTGGTCTCACCGCTGATCGCGATCGGATTGACGATCGTGACCATGGTCGTCCTGTTCGCCATTCTCGGCAAGAACCCGGCTCTGGCGCTCTGGGTCTACTTCATCGATCCCCTGACCGACGGCTATTCGCTGCAGGAAATTGCCGTCAAGGCGACGCCGCTGGTCATGATCGCGATCGGGCTGTCGCTCTGCTATCTGGCCAATGTCTGGAATATCGGAGCCGAAGGACAATTCCTGATCGGCGCCGTCGCCGGCAGCTGGCTCGCGGTGAAAACCAACGGCACCGACGCCGGGCCATGGGTATTGCCGGCGATGTTGCTGCTCGGTGCGGCCGCGGGCGCGCTCTACGCACTGATCCCGGCGATCTGCAAGGTCAGGTTCGGCGCCAGCGAAATTCTGACCAGCCTGATGCTGGTCTATGTCGCCGACCTCTTCCTCGATTATCTGGTGCGCGGTCCATGGCGCGATCCGGCCGGCTTCAACTTTCCGACCACCGCGGAGTTCGATCCGGTCGCCACGGTGCCTGTCCTGATCGAAGGCGGCCGCCTGCATCTGGGCGCGGTCATCGCGCTCCTCGCCGTTGCGGCCGCGGCCATATTGCTGGGCCGAATGATCAAGGGTTTCGAGATCCGCGTGGTGGGAGCCGCACCCCGCGCCGCGCGGTTCGGCGGCTTCAACTCCAACCAGTTGATCCTGCTTACCTTCGCGATTTCCGGTGCGCTGGCCGGCCTTGCCGGGATCATCGAGGTCGCAGGTCCCGTGGGGCATCTGCAGCCCGGCTTTTCACCGGGCTACGGGTTCACCGCTATCATCGTCGCGTTTCTCGGGCGGCTGAACCCGGTTGGAATATTAATTGCAGGGCTTTTCCTCGCGCTCACTTTCATCGGCGGCGAACAGGCCCAGATCGCAATGAAGATTCCGCTGGATGTCACCAAGGTGTTTCAAGGCATTCTGCTGTTCTACGTGCTCGCCTGCAACTCCCTCATCCTCTACCGGATTCGGTTGATTTCCACCCCGCGACAGGTGCCCCGTGGAACTGCTTGAAGCGATCGTCCTGTCGGTACTGGCCGCATCGACGCCGCTATTGATCGCGGCCACCGGAGAACTCGTGACCGAGCGCTCCGGCGTGCTCAACCTCGGCGTCGAGGGGATGATGATCGTGGGGGCCGCGTGCGGGTTTGGCGGCGCGTGGCTTTCCGGTTCCACCATCGTCGGCGCGCTTTGCGGCATCGTTGCCGGCGCATTGATATCGCTGATATTCGCGGTGATGACGCTCGGCCTTGCGGTCAATCAGGTCGCGACCGGTCTTGCGCTGACGATCCTGGGCGTCGGCGTCTCCGGCCTGATCGGCGCGGGCTTCGTCGGCGAGCGGATCACGCCGGCTCCGCATCTCACCATTCCGGGACTCACCGACCTTCCTTTGGTCGGCCATATCGTGTTCGGCGAGGACGCCTTCGTCTATCTGTCGCTCGCTCTGTTGATCGGCGTCTGGCTGTTTCTCTATCGCACGCGCGCCGGGCTGGTGCTGCGCGCCGCCGGCGACAATCACGTGTCGGCGCATGCGCTCGGATATCCGGTGCTTCGAATCCGCCTGTTCGCCGTGATGTTCGGCGGCGCCTGCGCGGGCCTGGCGGGCGCCTATCTTCCGTTGGCCTATACGCCGTTTTTCATTCCGGGAATGACGGCGGGGCGCGGCTGGATCGCGCTCGCGCTTGTGGTGTTCGCCTCGTGGCGTCCCGGGCGCCTTGCGATCGGCGCCTACCTGTTCGGCGCCGTGACCATCCTGCAATTGCACGCGCAGGCATTCAGTCTCGGCATTCCCTCGCAATTCATGTCGTCGCTGCCGTATCTGGCAACTGTCATTGTCCTTGTCGTGATTTCACGGGCGAGAACCGGCGGCTCGACCGCGCCCGCGGCTTTGGGAACCGTATTTGTGCCGGATCGATAAATACCTGAAGCGCGCGATTGGGGCGCGTGCGCTTCGGGGTTCGATTGTCCACCCCTTGTAACCGGAGAAACCCATGAGAAAGATTCTCATCGCGGCGACGGCAGTGATGGTCACGGCCGGCGCAAGCCTGCTCGGTGCGTCCGCCGCCGACAAACTCAAAGTAGGCTTCATCTATCTCGGCCCGGTCGGCGACTTCGGCTGGACCTACCAGCACGAAGTCGCGCGACAGGCGCTGGCAAAGGAATTCGGCGACAAGATCGAGACGACCTATCTCGAGAACGTCAGCGAAGGCCCCGACGCCGAGCGTTCGATCGAACAGCTGGTGCGCGCCGGCAACAAGCTGATCTTCACGACCTCCTTCGGCTACATGGACCCGACGCTGAAGGTCGCCAAGAAATATCCCAACGTGCACTTCGAGCACGCCACCGGATTCAAGCACGACAAGAACATGGGGATCTACAACGGCCGGTTCTACGAAGGCCGCTACATCCAGGGCGTGATCGCCGGCAAGATGTCGAAGGCCGGCGTGCTCGGCTACATCGGCTCGTTCCCGATTCCGGAAGTCATCATGGGCATGAACGCCACGATGCTCGGCGCGCAGACCGTCAATCCCAACATCAAGGTCAAGATCATCTGGGCCAACACCTGGTTCGATCCGGGCAAGGAAGCCGACGCCGCCAAGGCGCTGCTCGACCAGGGCGCCGACGTCATCATGCAGCACACCGACTCTCCGGCCGCGATGCAGATCGCTTCGGAGCGCGGCAAGCTGGCGTTCGGCCAGGATTCCGACATGATCAAGTTCGGACCGAAGACGCAGCTGACCTCGATCATCGACAACTGGGCGCCCTATTACGTCGCCCGCGTCAAGGCCGAACTCGAAGGCAAGTGGCAAACCGACAATGACTGGGACGGCCTGAAGGCCAAGATGGTGGTGATGGCGCCCTACACCAACATGCCCGACGACGTGAAGAAGCTGGCGATGGATACCGAGGCCGCGATCATTGCCGGCAAGCTGTATCCGTTCAAATGCCCGATCGTCGATCAGGACGGCAAGACGATCGAGTGCAAGGGCGGCGACCATCTCGATGACGGCCAGGTGCTCGGCATGAACTTCTATGTCAAGGGCATCGACGACAAGATGCCGGGCAAGTAAGCCCGCGCAACATCCAAGCCAAAGGCCGGGCGTTTCCGCCCGGCCTTTTCTTTTTCACCGACCCCTCTCTTATCTTCAACCTGCCTGCAGGGCGCGCGCCGCCGCGCTGTGGCGGCGGATCAGATCGGCGACGTCGAGGCCGGGAATGGCGCCGTCAATGACCGCCCATTTGCCTGCGACCATCACGCGATCGGCGCGATGCGCGCCGCACAGCACCAGCGCCGCCAGCGGATCGCCATGACCTGAGAAGCGCAGCTCATCGAGCTTGAACAGCGCAAGATCGGCCGCCTTGCCGACCGCGATCTCGCCGAGTTCCGGACGGCCGACGCAGGCCGCCGAGCCCTTGGTGGCCCAGCGCAACGCGTCCTTGTGGCTTACTTTCGCAACGCCGTAGCGCGAGCGTTGCAGCAGGAAGGCGGCGCGGACCTCCTGCATCAGATTGGACTCGTCGTTCGAGGCCGAACCATCGACGCCGAGCCCGATGCCGACGCCCGCCTCCTCCATTTCGCAGACCGGGCAAGTGCCGGACGCCAGAATCTGGTTGCTGCAGGCGCAGTGGGTGATGGTGGTCTTTGCCTTGCCGAGCCGCTTCATCTCGGAGGCGTTGAAATGAACGCCGTGCGCGAGCCAGGTCCGCGCGTTGAGCCAGCCGCAGTCTTCGAGATAATCGAGCGGCCGGCAATGATAGAGCTGTTCGCAGAACCGGTTTTCGTCCTCGGTCTCGGCCAGATGCGTATGCAGGCGGACGTCGAGCTTGCCGGCGAGTTCGGCGGTCTTTTTCATCAGCGAGGTCGTCACCGAAAACGGCGAACACGGCGCGAGCGCAATCTGCACCATCGCATCTTCGCCGCGCTGGTGATATTTGGCGACCGCGCGCTCGCTGTCGGTGAGGATAGTGTCTTCGTCCTGCACCACGCTGTCCGGCGGCAGGCCGCCGTCGCGCTGCGACAGGTTCATCGAGCCGCGGGTCAACAGCACGCGCATGCCGAGCCTTCGGGCGACCGCGACCTCGATATCGACGGAATGCTCGAGCCCTGCCGGAAAGACATAGTGGTGATCGGTCGTGGTCGTGCAGCCGGACAACAATAATTCCGACATCGCCACGGTGACCCCGAGCTCGAGCGCCTCGGGCGTCAATCGCGCCCACACCGGATAGAGCGCCTGCAACCAGGGGAACAGCTCGCGGTCCATCGCCGCCGGCACCGCCCGCGTCAGCGTCTGGTAAAAATGATGGTGGGTGTTGATCAGCCCGGGCAGCATCACATGCGAAGACGCATCGAAGACTGCGGCAGCGGTTGCGGGCCTGCCGCCTGCGGGCACGAGCTCGACGATCCGACCACCCTCCACGACAATACCGCCACCTGCGCCATCGGCCAGAATGCCTTGCGGGTTCTTGATCCAGATCGCTTGCGGTTGCGCCATATCAGCGCCTTTCCTGTTGTACGTTAACTTTGCAATCCGAAGGCCACCCCGGTCCCCCAATTGGCGCTGGTCTTGCAGGACTGGTACCCTCCAACTGTTACAGAAAGAGCGTTTGCGTTGAAAGCGTCGAACCAGTGGAGTGGATTTGACATTCGCTACCTGCCTAGCAGCAAACTCCGCAAGCGAATGTCAAATCCTAAACTCCACTAGAAACATATATTTGCTAGTGGTCCTTTGATTCTAACATTCGCAAAGTGACCGCTGAGAAGGGATGCGAATGTTAGAATCGGACCACTAGATGGACCTGAATACGATCACGGCCGTGGCCCGTCCGAAAGCGCGCTCGGAACTGCCCGTTTGGGCGGCAGGCGATGCCTGGCTAGCCGGCGGCACATGGCTGTTTTCGGAACCGCAGGTTCACCTCAACCGGCTGATCGACCTGGCCGCACTTGGATGGCCGGCATTGACGATCGATGCGAATGGACTAACGATCGCGGCGACCTGCAGCGTGGCCGAACTCGACGCCATCGCCTGTCCGCCGGACTGGCTGGCGGCCCCTCTGATCAACCAGTGCTGCCGCGCGTTCCTCGCTTCGTTCAAGATCTGGAAGACGGCAACCGTCGGCGGCAATGTCTGCATGTCGTTGCCAGCGGGGCCGATGATCTCGCTGACGGCGGCGCTGGACGGCATCTGCACCGTCTGGCAAGCGGACGGCGGCGAGCGCAGGATCGCGGTTTGCGATTTCGTCACCGGCAATCAAGCCAACGTGCTCAAGCCCGGCGATCTGTTGCGGCAGATCGATATTCCGCTCGCCGCGCTGAAGCGCCGATCGGCCTTCCGCCAGATCTCGCTGACGCCCGCGGGGCGTTCGGCGGCGCTGTTGATCGGCACCGTGGCCCATGACGGCGCCATGGCGCTGACGGTCACAGCTTCAACCAAGCGGCCGATCAAGCTATCGTTTGGAAAATTGCCCGACGCGGCCAGCTTGCAGGAGGCGATCCTGCAGGCCATTCCGGACGGCCTCTATCACGACGACGTTCACGGCAAGCCGTTCTGGCGCAAGCACATGACGCTACGCTTGGCTGCCGAAATTCGCGACGAACTAGTGGAGTGGATTTGAGTTTCGAGATCAACGGCAAGACGCTTCTCGCAAGCTCCGCGCGCCGGGCAGTGCCTGCGCACTTTTCTGCGCGAACTCGGTCACTTCGGCGTCAAGAAAGGCTGCGACGCCGGCGATTGCGGCGCCTGCACCGTGCTGCTCGACAACGAGCCGGTGCATAGCTGCCTGATTCCGGCGTTTCGCGCCGAGGGCCACGCCGTGACCACCATCGAAGGCTTTGCCGGCGAGGCCGCCATCCATCCGATGCAGCAGGCGTTTCTGGACGCGCAGGGCTTTCAATGCGGCTTCTGCACGGCCGGCATGATCCTGACCTGCGCCTCATTGAACCAGGCGCAGCGCCAGGATCTGGGTGCGGCGCTGAAAGGCAATATCTGCCGCTGCACCGGCTACCGCTCGATCGAAGATGCGCTTAACGGCAAGACCAACGTCGAAAAGGCCGACGCCGGCGATGCGTTCGGCCGCAGCCTGCCCGCGCCGGCCGGTCCACTGGTGGTGCGCGGCACCGAACGCTACACCTTCGACACTGACATCGAAGGCCTGCTTCACATCAAGATTCTTCGTTCACCGCATCCGCACGCCAAGATCGTCTCGATCGACAGAAGCGCCGCGCTCGCGATGCCCGGCGTCCACGCGGTGCTGACCCATGAAGACGCGCCAGCAAAGCTGTTCTCGACCGCGCGGCATGAGAAAGACTGGATGGACCCGGAAGATACCCGCGTGCTCGACGATGTCGTGCGGTTTGTCGGGCAGAAGGTCGCGGCCGTGGTGGCCGAGAGCGAAGGCGCCGCGGAAGAAGGCTGCCGCCGCCTCAAGGTGAGTTACGAGATACTGCCGCACGTCATCGATCCAGCTGCTGCCATCGCCGCGGGCGCGCCGGTCATCCATGCCGGCAAGACATCAGAACATCGCATCGCCAATACCGCGCGCAACATTGCGGCGGAAACTCACGGCGAATTTGGCAACGTCGCCGCCGCGCTCGCGGCGTCCGCCGTCACCTACGAAGGCGCCTTCACGACGCAGCGCGTACAGCACGCTGCGCTGGAAACCCATGGCGGGCTTGCATTCGTCGATGCCGACGGCGTTCTCACCGTCCGCTGCTCGACGCAGGTGCCGTTCCTGACGCGGCGAACGCTGGCCGATCTGTTCGACCTTTCCCCGGACAAGGTGCGGGTGTTCTGCAAACGCGTCGGCGGTGGTTTTGGCGGCAAGCAGGAAATGTTCGTCGAGGACATTCTGGCGCTCGCCGCGCTGAAGACCGGCCGCCCTGTAAAGCTCGAACTGACGCGCGAGGAGCAATTCATTTCGACTTCGACGCGTCATCCGATGCGGGTAACGATCAGGGCCGGCGCCGACAAGGACGGCAAGCTCATCGCATTGCAACTCGACGTCCTCTCCAATACCGGCGCCTACGGCAATCACGCCGGACCGGTGCTGTTCCATGCCGTCAACGAATCCATCAGCGTCTACAATTGCCCGAACAAGAAGGTCGATGGGGTTGCCGCCTATACCAACACCGTGCCGGCCGGCGCCTTTCGCGGCTACGGCCTGCCGCAGGCGCTGATTGCGGTGGAAGCCGCGATCGACGAACTCGCGAGACAGCTCGGCATCAGCCCGTTCGAGATGCGCCGACGCAATATCGTCAAGCCCGGCGATGCCATGCTGTCGCCGCCGGAATCCGAATATCACGACGTGATCTACGGCTCCTACGGGCTCGACCAGTGCCTCGACCTGGTCGAGCGCGCGATGGCCGCCGACGCGCCGGAGCCGAACTTGTCCAGCGAGTGGCTGATCGGCGACGGCATCGCGCTGACCATGATCGACACCGTGCCGCCGGCGGGGCACATCGCCGATTGCTTTGTTTCGCTGCGCGATGATGGCGGCTTCGATCTCACCGTCGGCACCGCCGAGTTCGGCAACGGCACCTCGACTGTGCATCGTCAGATCGCGGCGACGGCGCTCGCCACCACCGTCGACCAAATCCGCCTGAAGCAATCCGACACCGCCAATGGCGGCCATGACACCGGCGCCTACGGCTCGGCCGGCACCTTCGTGGCGGGGCTCGCCACCAAAATCGCCGCGGAAAATCTCGCCGCCGGGATCAAGGCCTTTGCGGTGCGCACCATGGGCGCTGACGCAGCGACAAGCGTGCTTGACCACGATCAGCTTGTCAGCGGCAACGCGCGCCTGCCATTTGCGCAAATCGCGCGAACCGCGCGGGCGAAGGGCGAAACGCTTTCGGGCCACGGCACGTCAGGCGGCACACCGCGCTCGGTCGCCTTCAATGTGCAGGGCTTTCGGGTCGCGGTGAACAAGGGCAGCGGCGAACTGAAGATTCTCAAAAGCGTGCAGGCCGCCGACGCCGGCCGTATCGCCAATCCGATGCAGTGCCGCGGCCAGGTCGAGGGCGGCGTCGCGCAGTCGCTCGGCGCCACGCTCTATGAGGAAATGGTGATCGACGACGGCGGCCGGATCGTCAATCCGCGCTTTCGCGACTATCACCTGCCGGCCTTTGCCGACGTGCCGCGCACCGAAGTCTATTTCGCCGACACCTGCGACACGATCGGGCCGATGGGCGCAAAGTCGATGAGCGAGAGCCCCTATAATCCGGTGGCGGCCGCGATGGGCAATGCGATCGCCAACGCCACCGGCATCCGCTTTACCTCGACACCGTTCAAGCCCGACCGGCTGTTTCCGGCGCTGAAGGAAAAGTTCGGAAACAAAACGCGCTAGAGTAGCTGTGCGGATCGGCGCTAGTGTCCCGGTTCTGACATTCGTATCCCATCGCAGCGGGCACTTTTACGAATGTCAGAACCAAAGGGACACTAGCAACTATATGATCCTAGTGTAGCTTTGACTCTGACGTTCCTTCCGAGAGCTCGCGGCAACACTGAAAGGAACGTCAGAGTCGCTACACTAGCTGCCGCGATAGGTCGCGTAGCTCCAGGGCGTGACCAGGAGCGGCACATGCAGATGACCTTCGGGCTCGCTCACGGCGAAGCGCAAGGCGATGTCGTCGAGGAACGGCGGGTCGGACATCGGCACCTGCCTTTCCCCAAAATACTTCCCGACGTGGAAGATCAATTCATAACGGCCGATCGGCACCGGCCGCCCGCCAATCAGGGGCTGATCGGTGCGGCCGTCCGCATTGGTGACGGCGCGGGTCACGACACGGCTCTCACCCAATTGCGAGCGTTCGACGAGCTCGACCTCGATCCCCGCCGCCGGCCTGCCGCCATGGGTATCGAGCACGTGGGTCGAGAGCCGCCCATGGACCGGCAACCGGTCATCGGAAGCTACCAACTGATCGAGCCGCAGCGCGGCAATCCGGCAGATTTCCTCGATCGAAGTTGTCGTCTCGGTCGCCAGCATCGTTCGGCAAGCGGCGCTCGAAATCGCGCAGGATCGAATCCCTGGTATGGCGCCGGACGCAGACGATATAGGGAAAACCGAATTTCGCACGATAGGCATTGTTGACGCGCTCGAATGCTTCGTATTCGGCATCCGACAGCCGGTCGAGCCCGACGCTGTTCTGCTCGGCCGTGGATTCGGCGGTCAACCCCTCGGCGCGGCGGGTCTTGTTCGCCAAATCGGGGTGCGCCTTGATCAGCGCCAGCCGCAGCGCCTCGGGCGCCCGTTCGACTGATGTCTTCATCGCCGCGAACAGCGCATTGACGCCCGCAAACGGCCGCGCGCGCGATGCCTGCTCGGCGACCCACGGCGAATATTCGAAGACATTGGCGAGCGCCACGACGAAGTCGCCCTCGGTGCAGATATTCAACTCGTGAAGCGGCTGCTGCGACATGTCCAGATCTAGCGCCGGTCGAATGACCAGCCGAAAATGCCGCTGCGCTCCGGCTCGGCCGGGGGCGGCGGCTGAATTTGGGCCTGTGGCGGCGGAAGCTGACCCGGAACGTTGCCGCACTTGATCGAATAGACCAGTTCGCGTTTGGCGGTTTGCCCGATCGGGGCACAGACGTCGACACGCTCGGTCGCCCCCTTCGCCACCGGCTTGGTTTGCGACCAGGCCGGCGTCGCCACAAGGATCATGCACAGGAGAAGCTTCTTCATTAGTCCCGCCTCGAAATCGGCCCCCGATCATTGAACCGGATCGGTGCGTCGAAGTCTACATGCCGTATTTTTGGGCAAACTACGCTTGCAGGATGCCAAACGGAAGCGCTGGAAAGCCATGCCGATAGATGCGACAGAAGATTCGGGCATCTGGCCAGGATTGACCAGACGAGGCGCGCGGAACCGTCTGGCGAATTCGCGGCGCTAGTGTCCCGGTTCTGACATTCGTATCATATCACAGCGGGCACTTTACGAATGTCAAAACCAAAGGGAC
Organism: uncultured Alphaproteobacteria bacterium; assembly: GCA_963832045.1. GTDB lineage: Bacteria > Pseudomonadota > Alphaproteobacteria > Rhizobiales > Xanthobacteraceae > Bradyrhizobium. The sequence continues at coordinate 90,239 of CAWHSM010000023.1, read as the reverse complement.
ACTAGTGGATGGAGCCGGCGATGTGGGCGTCGATAATTTCGGAATGGGCCAGCTTGATTTTCCGCTGGCTGCACGTGATCGCGGCCATCGGCTGGATCGGAAGCTCGTTCTACTTCATTCACCTCGATCTCGAACTCAAGCCGCGCGGCGGCCTGCCCGAAGGCGCGCATGGCGAGGCATGGCAGGTTCACGGCGGCGGCTTCTATCACATCATCAAGTACCTGGTCGCGCCGTCCAAGCTGCCGAGCGAACTGACCTGGTTCAAATGGGAAGCCTACACGACCTGGCTGTCCGGTTTCGTGCTGATGGTCATTGTCTATTATCTCGATGCCGAACTGTTTCTGGTCGACAAGTCGGTCCTTGATCTGACACCGCTGCAGGCCGCCCTGTTCAGCTTTGGCAGCCTTGCGCTTGCCTGGCTGCTCTACGAAGCAGCTTGCCGCTCCGGCCTCTCCAGCCATGAACGGCCTTTTGCGATCGGCGGCTACATCTTCCTGGTCGCGCTGACCTTCGCCTTTACCCATGTACTGAGCGGCCGGGGCGCCTTCAACCAGATCGGGGCGATCATCGGCACCATCATGGTCGCCAATGTTTTCGCCTTGATCATCCCGAACCAGAAGAAGGTCGTCGCAGCACTGCTCGCCGGCCAGACCCCGGACCCGAAATACGGCAAGCAGAGCAAGGAACGCTCGGTCCACAATAATTACCTGACCTTGCCGGTCGTCTTCCTGATGATCAGCAACCACTATCCGATGATCTTTGCGACCCGTTTCAACTGGCTTATCGCGGCGATCGTTCTCGCGCTTGGCCCGGTCATCCGTCACTTCTTCAACGAGCGGCATGCGGGGCGGAAATCGCCATGGTGGGTATGGGGCGTCGCGGCCATCGGCATGATCGTCATCGCGATGTTGTCCGCAGCCGGCCCGCGCGACACCAAGACGAGTGCCGTGATGCCGAAGCACGATTTCGCAGCCGTCGAAGAGATCGTGCTGTCCCGCTGCAGCATGTGCCACGCCACTGAGCCGGTATGGGACGGAATTGTCACCGCGCCGAAGGGCGTACGCCTGGATGACCCCGACCAGATCCGGCGCTACAGCCGGCTGATCGGCAGAAATGCTGCCTGGTCCAGCGCCATGCCGCCCGGCAACATCACCGAGATCACGGCCGACGAGCGTGCCGTGCTCGCGGCGTGGCTGGCCGAGCGTTGAACGTTCTATTGTTGAAGCATGATCTCCGCGCAAACGCGGTTCGCGTTTGTCGCGAGGGAAAACCGGTTCCCACTTTTCCGGACCATGCTCTAGCCCGCGAGTTCGGCGGCGGCCTTTTGCATATTCGAAGACATATCGCTGGTCACCGCGCTCTGTTCTTCGACGGCGGCCGCCGTATTGGTCACGAACTCGTTGACGTGTTCGATCGCGCTTTTGATCGCGTTGAGCGCCACGACGACGTCCTTCGATATCTCGCCGAGGGAGGCAATCTCGGCCGAGATCTTGTCGGTCGCATGCTTGGCCTGGCTGGCCAATCCTTTGACCTCGGAGGCAACCACCGCAAAGCCGCGGCCCGCCTCGCCGGCACGCGCCGATTCGATGGTGGCGTTGAGCGCGAGCAGGTTGATCTGACCGGTGATATTGCTGATCAGCTCGGTGATGCCTTCCATCGATTGCGCCGCCGAGGTCAGCCGCTGCGCCTGGACGTCGGCCGAATCGACCTGTTGCACCGCTTCCGATGCACGCTGCCGGGACTTGACCATCGTCTCCGAAATCTCGCGGATCGATGCGTTCATCTCTTCGCTTCCAGCCGCAACCAACTCGATCAGCGAGCGGGCGCGCTCGGCGCGCATCCGGGTCTGCGCCTGATGGGTGGTGTCGCTGGCGTATTTGACCACCTTGAACGGCTTGCCGTTCAGATCGAGGATCGGGTTATACGAGGCCTGGATCCAGGCCTCCCTGCCGCCTTTGCCGACCCGCTTGTATTCGCCGGTCTGGTACTCGCCGCGATTGAGCGCCGCCCAGAATTGCCGGTAGGCCGGGCCTTCGCGCTCGGCCGGCTCCACGAACATGCTGTGATGCTTGCCCTGGACTTCGCTCAAGCTGTAGCCCAGCGTGCCCAGGAAATTATCGTTGGCGCGGATGATGGTGCCGTCCATGTTGAATTCGATCACGGCCTGCGATTTGCCGATCGCGGTGATCTGCCCTTCAAGGTCGGCGTTCTTCAATCTTTGCGGGGTCACGTCGGTGGCGAATTTGACGACCTTGAACGGCTTTCCCGCCTCGTCGAGAATCGGATTGTAGCTCGCCAGTATCCAGACTTCTTTGCCGCCCTTGCCGATCCGCTTGTATTCACCGGTCTCGAACGTACCCTGATTGAGACGGACCCAGAATTCGCGATAGCCAGCGCCTTCGCGCTCCGTGGGCGCTACGAACATGCGATGGTGCTTGCCGGCGATTTCGGCCAGCGAATAGCCCATTGCGTTAAGGAAATTCTCGTTCGCGGTGACGATGGTTCCGTCAAGATTGAACTCGATCACCGCCTGCGAACGGCCGATCGCAAGCACCTTCCCGGCGCTCTCCATCCCGTTGATCTTCTTTGCGGTGATGTCGGTGGCGAACTTGACCACCTTGTAGGGTTTGCCGTCGGCATCGACGATCGGGTTGTAGGACGCTTCGATCCAGACCTCGCGGCCGCCCTTGGCGAGACGCTTGAATTCCCCCGCCTGAAATTCACCACGGCCGAGTCCCGCCCAGAATTCGCGATATGCAGCGCCCTTGCTTTCGGGTGGATCGACAAACATGCGGTGGTGCCGGCCGCGCATTTCGTCGAGCGAATAGCCGATCACATCGATGAAGTTGCTGTTGGCGTTGAGGATCGTACCATCGAGGTCGAATTCGATCACTGTTTGCGACTTGTTCAGCGCGGCCAGCTGGGCCAACGCGTCATTGCCGTTCGATTTGCGCCGCCAAGGAAGCATTTTCGTAAACCTTGCCATGATTTTGCGGGATGGACCTGAAAACGCTAACGCCGGTGGATACATGCTATGGTTGAATTGCTAACAATCTATTTGCCATGGCTGTCGCCGGATCTTATTTGACCCGCAAGAATACGGATGCCGATCGGCGATGACGGGCTTGTGATTCCTCCCCTTCAGCGGGAGGCGCGGCCGAGCGAAAGCGAGGACGGCGACTTGTGCCGCTATCCTCGATTCAACCAGCCGCCACCCGGCTTATCGTTCGCTCACGCTCACGATGATCCACCCTCCCCAGACTGCGTGGGGGAGGGATGAAGAAGACAGCCGATCAGGTCGTGCGAGACCTGTACCTCAAACCTTGTCGTGAATGACACGTTTGACGGCTTCGATCGCCTCTTCGTCGCGCCGATACATCGTCCACTGCTTGATGCGCTTGGCCCGCACCAGTTTCGCCGCGATCAGGACCCGCATGTGTTCGCTTAAAGTGGGCGCGCTGACGCCGAGCTTTTCCGCAATCAGCACGCCGCAGACGCCATCCTCCACCAGGTCGCCATCGACCTGCGCGCGGAAATGCCGCCTGGGATCGCGAAGCCAGTCCAGAATCAAAAGCCGGCGCTCGTTGGCGAGCGCGCGCAACGCGATGGCAACTTTCATTTAGCCATTTTGCTAATTACCTAATTGATGTCAAGCCCAAGAAAGTTTAGAGAAAGCTTAGAGAGGCTTAGAAAAGGCTGACGAAGGGGCCGCATGAGGTTGCCATGACAGAGATCACCCGCGAAGCCATCGCCGCCACCGAGACCGCGATCCGGCCCTTTATCAGGCGGACGCCGCTGGTCGCGGCCGACATGTCCGACTTCGGCCATCCGCCGCGTGCGCTGACCTTCAAACTGGAAATGCTGCAGCATTCCGGTTCGTTCAAGGTGCGCGGCGCGTTCGCCAACCTGTTGCTGCGAAAGGCGCCCGCGACCGGCGTGGTGGCGGCCTCCGGCGGCAACCACGGCGCGGCGGTCGCCTATGCCGCGTACCGGCTGGGGATACCCGCCACGATCTTCGTGCCGGAAATCACTTCGCCGGCCAAGATGGAGATGATTTCGCGCTATGGCGCCCGCCTCGTCGTCGCCGGATCGCGCTATGCCGATGCGCTGGCGGCGAGCGAGATCCATGTCACTGAAACCGGCGCGATGCCGGTTCATGCGTTCGACCAGAGCGAAACCCTGCTGGGACAGGGAACGGTTGGCTTGGAGTTCGAGCAGGACGCGCCCGGCATCGACACGCTGCTGGTTGCGGTCGGCGGCGGCGGACTGATCGGCGGCATCGCGGCCTGGTACGGACGGCGCGTGCGGGTCGTGGCCGTGGAGCCGGAGGCAGCCCCGACCCTGCACGACGCCTTCGCGGCCGGAAAGCCCGTCGATGCGCCCGCCGGCGGAATTGCAGCCGACAGTCTTGCGCCGAAACGCGTGGGCGAATTGATGTTTGCGATTGCGCGCAACAACGTCGCCGAGGTCGTGCTCGTCACCGACGACGCCATCCGTCAGGCGCAGACCGCGCTGTGGTCGGCCTTGCGCCTCGTGGCCGAGCCCGGCGGGGCGGCGGCCTTTGCTGCGCTTGCTCTCCGGGCGCTACCGACCGTCAGCGGATGAGCGCGTGGCGGTGCTGCTCTGCGGCGCCAACACGACCGCGGTGAAGTTTGAGGGCTAGAAGGCGGATACATCCGCTTGTCATGGCCGGGCACAGCCGTTCGAAAAACGGCGTCGCTACTGCTCGCCTATATCCCGGCCATCCACGTCTTCATTCCCAAGCTAAGAGTCTCAAGAAAGACGTAGATCACCGGGACAAGCCCGGTGATGACGAAGAGACCGTCTACTCCCCTTCGTCGCTCGCGAGCAGTCCCTTCATCGCCCGCGACCAGCCCTGAAGCTTTTGCGCGCGGGTGGCCGCATCCATCGAAGGCTTGAAGCGGCGTTCGAGCCGCCAATGGCGAGCGAATTTTTCAGGCTCCGGATAAACGCCGGCCTGAAGCCCGGCGAGATAGGCCGCGCCCAGCGCCGTGGTTTCCTGGATCGCCGGGCGATCGACCGGCGCGTCGAGCAAGTCCGACAACCGCTGCATGGTCCAGTCCGACGCCGTCATGCCGCCATCGACACGCAAGACAATCTTGGCGGCCTTCGCCTCCGGCCAGTCGGCGCGCATCGCCTCCTGGAGGTCTGCGGTTTGATAACACACGCTCTCCAGCGCCGCGTGCGCCAACTCCGCGGGACCGGTGTTGCGCGTCAGGCCGAACAGCGCGCCACGCACGCGCGGATTCCAGTAGGGCGCGCCGAGGCCGACAAAGGCCGGCACCAGATAGACGCTTTGCGCGGCATCGGATTTTTCCGCGAGCGGACCGGTGTCGGCCGCGTGCCTGATGACCTTCAATCCGTCGCGCAGCCATTGCACTGCCGAGCCCGCGACAAAGATCGAGCCTTCGAGCGCATAGGTGCGCTTTCCCCTGAACTGATAGGCAATCGTCGTAAGCAGCTTGTTGCGTGAGGCGACCGCGGTCGTGCCGGTGTTGAGCAGCGCAAAGCAACCGGTACCGTAGGTGGATTTGATCATGCCCGGCGCAAAGCAGGCCTGCCCGATGGTGGCGGCCTGCTGGTCGCCGGCGATGCCGCAAATCGCAATCGCCCCGCCGAACAATTCCGGCGCGGTCTCGCCGAAATGATGCGAGGAGTCCTTCACTTCCGGCAGCATCGCGCGCGGCACGCGCAAAAGCTTGAGCAGATCGTCGTCCCAGGCCCCGCTGTGGATGTTGAACAGCAGCGTGCGCGAGGCATTGGTGGCGTCAGTCGCGTGCACTTTTCCGCCGGTCAGACGCCACAGCAGATAGCAATCGACGGTGCCGAACAACAACTCGCCGCGATCGGCGCGTCCGCGCGCGCCGCCAACGTGGTCGAGAATCCAGGCGACCTTGGTGCCGGAAAAATAGGGATCGATGATCAGGCCGGTCCTGGCCGTGATATCAGGCTCGTGGCCGTCGCTCTTGAGTTTGGCGCAGATATCGGCGGTGCGGCGGTCCTGCCAGACGATGGCGCGGTGAATGGGCTTGCCGCTGGCGCGGTCCCACACCACCGTGGTCTCGCGCTGGTTGGTGATGCCGATGGCGGCGATATCCTTCGCGGTGACGGCGGCCTTCTCCATCGCCTCGCGGCAGGTGGCAATTGTCGACTGCCAGATGTCTTCCGGGTCGTGCTCGACCCAGCCGGAAGCCGGAAAATGCTGCGGGAATTCGGCTTGCGCCGTGGCCGCCACCGAAATGTCGTCGCGAAACACCATCGCGCGCGAGGACGTGGTGCCCTGATCGATGGCCAGCACGAAGGACATGATGTGTTCTTCCCACATTCTAATTGCTTGCAAGGCAAGCGGATTGGATGAAGAAGGTCAAGATGGGCGTGGCTGTGCTGCTTCTTCCCCTCTCCCCTTGTGGGAGAGGGTGCCTGAGATGCGAAGCATCGAAGGCGGGTGAGGGGTCGCGGTAAATCGTGGGACCTGAACCCCTCACCCGGCTCGAATTTCGCTCCGCTCATTCTCGCCACCCTCTCCCACAAGGGGAGAGGGAAAAGGCAGCTTACACCGACGCCGTGGTCACACCGCCATCGATCACGATGGTCTGCCCGGTCATGAAACTCGACGCATCGGAGCCGAGATAAGCCACCGCGCCCGCGATCTCGTCGGGCTCGCCAATCCTGCGGAGCGGCGTGGTGGCGCAGCGGCGCTTCAGCCGCTCCTCGTCTTCCCAGAGCGCGCGGGCGAAATCGGTCTTCACCAGGCCCGGCGCGACGCAATTGACCCGCACGCCCTTCGGTCCCCATTCGCCGGCGAGGCTGCGGCACAGCGCAAAATCCGCTGCCTTTGAAATTCCATACGCGCCGATCACGGTCGAGCCGCGCAATCCGCCGATCGAGGAGATGATGACGACCGACCCCTTGCCGCGCTCGGCCATTTGCGGGATCGCGAGCGCGCAAAGCCAGATATTGCTTTTGACGTTGGAGGCCATGATCTTGTCGAAGGCCTCGTCCTTGATCTCGAGCAGCGGACCGTAATACGGATTCACCGCGGCGTTGCAGACGAGAATATCGATCTTGCCGTAATGGCTGGTCGCGCCCGCGATCAGCGCCTCGACCTCGTCGCGGCGCGAGATGTTGCAGGCAATGACATGGGCATCGCCGCCTTCTTTGCGAATGCCTTGCGCGACTTCCTCACACGCATCCGCCTTGCGGCTGGAGATCACGACCTTCGCGCCGAGCCTGGCGAGCAGTTCCGCCGAGGCGCGGCCGATGCCACGGCTGGAGCCGGTGATCACGGCGACTTTTCCGGTGAGATCGAACGGGGTGGATTTCATGATTGACTTTCTCCGCGTGTGACGTCGTCATCGCCTGAGCGTGACCGAGCGATCCTTACGTCGCGAGCCTCGAAGAATGGATGAAGTCTCTGGCGCTAGATCCCCGCTTTCGCAGGCCATCGCAAATCACGCGACGGCACCTCAGGGTGACGACTATCCCTACACCAGCCCGCCGCCCTCGGTGACGCGGCGCAGATGATATTCGGTGTCGCCGAACGTGTTCTCGATCATGGTCAGGCGCTTGAAATAGTGACCGATCTTCGCCTCCATGGTCATGCCGATGCCGCCATGGAGCTGGATCGACTGCTGGCCGACGAATTTGCCGGACTTGCCGATCTGCACCTTGGCGGCGGCGACCGCGGTAGTGCGCTCCCTGGCGTCCTCGAAATCGCAGGCCATGGTCGCAAACATCGACATCGAGCGGGCCTGTTCCAGCGCGACGAACATGTCGGCGGCGCGATGCTGCAGGGTCTGGAAGCTGCCGATCGGCACGCCGAATTGCTTGCGGGTTTTCAGATATTCGACGGTCGCTTGCAGCAATTCATCCATCAGGCCGACGGCTTCGGCGCACAACGCCGTGCGCGCCTCATCGACCACCCATTCGATCAGCGGCAAGGCATTTTCGGGATCGCCGATCGCGGCATCGGCTGCGACCTCGACGCCGGTAAACGTGATGTCGGCGGCATGCAGGCCGTCCTGGGTCGGATAGCCCTTCTTCGCGATGCCCTTGGCGTCGGCCGGCACCAGGAAGATGCCGATGCCGTCCGTGTCGCGCTGGCCGCCCTTGGTGCGCGCGGTCACCACCAGCGTGTCGGCGCCCTCGCCGTTGAGCACGACGAATTTCTCGCCGTCGATGACCTAAGCATCGCCTTTCTTCTTGGCCGAGGTTGCGACATCAAACAGGTCGTAGCGCGAATTCTTTTCAAGTTGCGCAAAGGCAAAGGTCTTGCTGCCGTCGATGATCGCGGGAATCTCCGTCGCCTTCTGCGCGGCCGAGCCGCCATGGCGCAGCAACCCGCCCGCGATCACCACCGTTGCCAGATAAGGCTCGATCACCAGCGCCCGGCCCAACGCCTCCATCACGATCATGGTCTCGACCGCGCCGGCGCCGAAGCCGCCGTCTGCCTTCCGAGAACGGCAGGCCGAGCAGGCCCTGCTCGGCGAACCTGTTCCAGATCGCCCTGCTCCAGCCGCCCTTCTCTTTCATGTATTTCCTGCGGGAATCGAAATCATAGGCGTCGCCGAGAAGCCCATCGACGCTTTCCTTGAGAAGCCGCTGCTCCTCGGACAAATCGAAATCCATTTTTTTACTCGCTTTCGGCCATTCGTCTCTTCCGTCATGCCCGCGCTTGTCGCGGGCATCCACGTCTTGCTTTCTGAAAGCCTTAAGACGTGGATGGCCGGGTCAAGCCCGGCCATGACGACCGCGTGCGGTGCGCTAAAGCCCCAGCACCGCCTTGGTGATGATGTTGCGCTGGATCTCGTTCGAGCCGCCGTAGATCGAAACCTTGCGGTTGTTGAAATAGCTCGGCGCGATCTGCGCGGTCCACTCCATCGCCTCGTTCGAGCCGTCGTCGCCATGCTCGTCGAAGGGGGCGGCGAACGGGCCGATCACTTCCATCAAAAGCTCGGTCGTGGCCTGCTGGATTTCCGAGCCCTTGATCTTGAGCACGGAGGACGCCGGATTGGGCTTGCCCTTGCCGTGCCTGCCTTCGTCGGCGACGACGCGCAACTGGGTGAGCTCGAGCGCTTTCAGCTCGATCTCGACCGCGGCGAGCTTTTCGCGAAACGCGCGGTCTTCCAGCACCGGCCTGCCGCCGGCCTCGACCTTGGAGGCGAGATCCTTGATGCGGCGGATCCGCTCCTTGGAGACGCCGACCCGCGCAATGCCGGTGCGCTCGTTGCCGAGCAGGAACTTTGCGTAGTCCCAGCCCTTGTTTTCCTCGCCGACGAGATTTTCAACCGGCACCTCGACGTCGTCGAAGAACACCTCGTTGACCTCATGGCCGCCGTCGATGGTCTGGATCGGGCGCACCGTGATGCCCTTCGACTTCATGTCGATGAGGATGAAGGAGATGCCGGACTGCTTTTTGGCCGCGGGATCGGTGCGGCACAAATTGAAGATCATGTCGGCATGCTGGGCGAGCGTGGTCCAGGTCTTCTGGCCGTTGACGATGTATTTGTCGCCCTTGCGTTCGGCCTTGGTCTTCAGCGATGCGAGATCGGAGCCGGAGCCGGGCTCGGAAAATCCCTGGCACCACCAGTCGTCGACATTGCGGATGCGCGGCAGATAATGCTTCTTCTGCGCCTCGTTGCCGAAGGTGTAGATCACCGGGCCGACCATGCTGACGCCGAAGGCGAGCGGCGCCGGAGCCGGATGCGCCTGCAGCTCTTCGTTGAAGATATATTGCTGCACCGAAGTCCAGCCCGTGCCGCCATATTCCTTTGGCCAGTGCGACACGCCCCAGCCCTTCTTGTTCAGGATGCGCCACCAGGTGACCATCTCGTCCTTGGTGAGATGACGGCCTTCGACCATTTTCTGCCGCGTCGTTGCCGGCACGTTATCCCTGAAGAAGGCCCGCACCTCGTCGCGAAACGCCACTTCTTCCTTGCTGAAAGCCAGATCCATCGGATCCTCCCGTGAAGCGAATAAATGATTTTATCTCTCGTCGTCCCCGCCTAGTGCGCAATCGCGCACGGGAGCGGGGACCCATAACCACCGGCGCCCGTTAGCGGCAAAGCCGGCTGCCGCCATGCCTTGACCGATAGGCCGCGGCGTATGGGTCCCGGCTCAAGGCCGGGACGACCAAAACTACTGCACCACCTCGAACAACCCGGCCGCGCCCATGCCGCCGCCGACGCACATCGTCACCACGGCATATTTCGCCTTGCGGCGGCGGCCTTCGATCAAGGCGTGACCGGTAAGCCGCGCGCCCGACATGCCGTAGGGATGGCCGACCGCGATCGCACCGCCATCGACATTGAGCTTTTCCGGGTCGATGCCGAGCTTGTCGCGGCAATAAAGCACCTGCACCGCAAACGCCTCGTTCAGCTCCCAGAGATCGATGTCGTCGACCTTCAGCCCGTGCCGCTTGAGCAGCCGCGGCACCGCGAATACCGGCCCGATGCCCATCTCGTCCGGCTCGCAGCCGGCGGCGACAAAGCCGCGGAAGATGCCGAGCGGCTTCAGCCCGCGCCTGGACGCTTCCTTGTCGCTCATGATGACGGAGGCGCTGGCGCCGTCCGACAACTGGCTGGCATTGCCGGCGGTGATGGTAGAAACCCTCGCCGCGCACCGGCTTCAGCGCAGCAAGCCCCTCGGCCGAGGTATCGGGCCGCGGGCCTTCGTCCTTCGACAACGTGGTCTGCTTGAACGAGATTTCGCCGGTGGCCTTGTCGGCGACCCCCATCATGGTGGTGATCGGCGCAAGTTCGTCGTTGAACTTGCCGCCCTGCTGCGCGGCGGCGACGCGGCGCTGGCTTTCCAGCGAATATTCATCCTGCCGCTCGCGCGAGATACCGTAACGCTTGGCGACGATTTCGGCGGTGTCGATCATCGGCATGTAGACTTCGCCCTTGATCTTGAGTAGCGCCGGATCCTGGGTGTGAAACTTGTTGGCGTGGTCGTTCTGCACGAGGCTGATCAACTCGCCGCCGCCGCCGACCGCGATCTCGACGCCGTCGAAGATCACCGAACGCGCCGCCAGCGCAATCGCCTGCAAACCCGAGGCGCATTGCCGGTCGATCGTGGTGCCGGCGACGGTGACCGGAAGGCCTGCCCGCAACAGCGCCTTGCGCGCGATGTTGCCGCCGGTCGTGCCCTGCTGCAAGGCTGCGCCCATGACCACGTCCTCGACCTCTTTCGGATCGACCTTGGCGCGCGCCACCGCTTCGCCGATGGCGTGACCGAGCAGCGTCGCGCCTTCGGTGGCATTGAGCGCGCCGCGATAGGCCTTGCCGATCGGCGTGCGGGCGGTGGAAACAATGACGGCGTCGGTCATGAGCGACCTCCTGTTGCGAGTTGTTTTACTTGTTGTTTTACTTGCGCGGATGGTGCTGCGCTTGCGGCCTGCTGTCGCAATTCGTGACGCGAGAGCTTGCCGACCGGCGTGCGCGGCAACTCATCGACGAATTCGAGCGCGGCCGGAATTTCGTGCTTGCCGAGCTTGCCGGCAAGAAATGCCCTGAGTTCGTCCAGCGAAAAAGCACTGGCGCCGGCGCGCAATTTGATAAAGGCCTTCGCCGCCTCGCCGCGATAATCGTCGGGGATCCCGATCACGATCACTTCCTGCACGGCCGGATGCTCGTAGATTGCCTGCTCGATCATCTGCGGATAGACGTTGAAGCCGCCGGAGATGATCATGTCCTTCTTGCGATCGACCAGATAGAAATAGCCGTCCGCATCCATGTAACCGATGTCGCCGGTCAGGAAGCGGCCATCGGCGAAAGCCGGCGCGGTTTCCTCCGGCCGGTTCCAGTAGCCTTGGGTGACGTTCGGTCCCTTGATGCGGACTTCGCCGATCTCGCCCGCCGGCAACACCTTGCGGGGATCGTCGAGCGCAACCACGTCCATTTCGATTCCGGGCAGCATCAGCCCGATCGAACCGGGCTTGTCCGGTCCGGCCTCGGGGTGGCCGGTGCCGGGCGAGCAGGTCTCGGTCATGCCCCAACCGTTCTTCAATTTCATGCTGGTCTTGCGTTCGAAGATTTTCGCGACTTCGACCGGCAGCGGCGCGCCGCCGGATCCGCAAATCACCAGCGACGACATATCGCGCTTGTCGAGATCGGGAAGGCTCGCGATCGCGATCCACATGGTGGGAACGCCGGGGAATGCGGTGGCGCGCTTGATCTCGATATCGCGCATGACAGCCTCGACATCGAAGCGCTGATGCAGCGAAATCAGGTTTCCGAGACGGATCGACGACAACAGCACCACGGTCAGCGCGTAAATGTGAAACAACGGCAGCACGCAGATCACGCGATCAATCGCGTTACGCTCCAGCCGCGCGGGCCTGCCCCAGACCTCATAGATCGAAACCGCCGAAGTCAGATTGCCGTGGCTGAGCATCGCGCCTTTCGGCAAGCCGGTAGTGCCGCCGGTATATTGCAGCAGTGCGACATCGTCGGGCTTGATCTCGGGCCACCGCGCGGGCCTCTTGGCGCCGTCGGCGAACTTCGCAAAAGTGACGATGGCGGGATTGTCGGGAATCGGCGTGTGCGGATTGCCGACCGCGCCCCAATGATCGTCCTCGCAGACGATCAGGCGATCGACCAGGCTCTTTTCCAGGAATTTCAGCGCCGTCGGCAACAAGGTCGCGAGATTGGAGGTGACGAGAACCTTGGCGCCGCTGTCGCTCAATTTGTGCGACAGCGCACGCTCGCCATCGAGCGGGGAAAGATGCGCGATGCGGGCGCCGGCCTTCAGCGCACCGAAGAAATTTACGGGATGGTCAGGCGAGTTGCCAAGAAACACAGCAACGGTCGTGCCCTTACCGACGCCGGCGCGCAGGAACGCGGAAGCCGCCATCTCGGCTAGTCTTTCCAGTTCCGAAAAACTGATCGCGCGGTTGCGAAATTCGATCGCCGGCCGCGCCCCGAATTCGGCGACCGCTTTCGACAACAGCTCGGGCAGCGTTCCGCATTCGATGGCATCGTCCCAGTGGACGCCTTGCGGATAGAATTGCGCGCCGGGATGGGTCATGTCTAGCCGTCATTCCGGGGCGCGAGCCCTTTGCGAGCGAACCCGGAATCCATAACCACGATCGGGATTATGGATTCCGGGTCTGCGCCTGTCGGCGCATCCCGGAATGACGGGAGGGGAGACTGGCCCATCACGCCGCTTTCGCCGTCTGCGCCAATGACGCAAAGGTCTTGCCATCGTCGGCGAGCCGCTTGAGCAGCGACGCGGGCTCCAGCGACGGATCGTTGGTTTCCCTGGCGTAATAGGCCAGACGCTCGGCAATGTGCTTCAAGCCGACCTGGTCGGCGTAAAACATCGGGCCGCCGCGATAGACCGGCCAGCCATAACCGTAAAGCCAGATCACATCGATGTCGCCCGGGCGCGCCGCGACCTTCTCCTCGAGAATCCGCGCGCCCTCGTTGATCATCGGATACATCATGCGCTCGAGGATTTCCTCGTCGCTGACGACGCGGCGCTTGCGCCCGAGACGTTGCAGGGTCTCGTCGATCAGATTCTCCACCTCGGGATCGGGCAGCGGCGCGCGCGAGCCCGCTTCGTACCTGTAATAGCCCTTGCCGGTCTTCTGGCCGAAACGCCCGGCTTCGCACAAGGCGTCCGCAATTTCCGATTTGATGCCGCGATCCTTGCGCGACCGCCAGCCGATATCGAGGCCGGCGAGATCCCCCATCGCGAACGGTCCCATCGGCATGCCGAATTTGGTCACGACGGCATCGACCTGCTGCGGCAATGCGCCCTCGAACAGCAGCTTCTCGGCCTGCTTGCCGCGCTGCGCCAGCATGCGGTTGCCGACAAAGCCGTCGCAGACGCCGACCACCGCCGGAACCTTTGCAATTCTGCGCGCGACGGCCACCGCCGTCGTCAGCACGTCCGGCGCGGTCTTGGCCGCGCGCACGATCTCGCACAGCTTCATCACATTCGCAGGCGAGAAGAAGTGCATGCCCAGCACGTCCTGCGGGCGCTTTGTCACTTTGGCAATCTCGTCGATGTTGAGATAGGAGGTGTTGGAGGCGAGCACCGCGCCGGGCTTGGCGTATTTGTCGAGCGCGGTGAAGACTTCCTTCTTGATCGCCATGGTTTCGAACACGGCTTCGATGACGAGGTCGGCATCCCTGACGTGCTCAAGTCCAACGACGCCGTTGATGAGCCCCATGCGCTTGGCGGGCGCATCCGCCGGAATACCGCCGCGCGCCGCGGTCGCCTCGTAATTCTTCTGCATCACGCCCATGCCGCGCTTGAGCTGCTCTTCGCCGGTCTCGATCAGCGTGACGGGAATGCCGGCATTGGCAAAAGACATCGCGATGCCGCCGCCCATGGTGCCGGCGCCGATGATGGCAACGCGCTCCACGGGGCGCGGCTTGGTGCCTTCGGGAACGCCGGCAATCTTGGCCGCCTCGCGCTCGGCGAAGAAGGCATGACGCTGGGCCTTGGACTGATCGCCGGATACCAGCTTGAGGAAACCCTCCCGCTCCTTCTTCAGTCCTTCTTCGAACGGCAAATCGATCGCGGCCCCGACCGCGTCCGCTGCCGCAAACGGCGCCTCGAGCCCGCGGGCCTTCTTCGTCATCGCCGCAACCGCATTGGTGAAGATCGAGCGATCGGCCCTGGCGGCGGCGAGCTTGCTGTCGTCGTCGCGCAATTTCCGCAGCGGCCGCTTTTCCGCCAATAGTTTCCGTGCAAAGGCTTCACCGCCCGCGGCGGGCCCTTCGACGATCTCCTCGATCAGCCCGTTCTTCAGGGCGTCGGAAGCGGAAATCGGGTCGCCGCCGACGATCATCTTGACCGCCAGTTCCGGACCTACCGCGCGCGGCAGGCGTTGCGTGCCGCCGGCGCCGGGCAACAGCCCCAGTTTCACCTCGGGCAAGCCCAGCCGGGCATCCTTGGTCGCCACCCGGTAGTGGCAAGCGAGCGCAACCTCGAGGCCGCCGCCAAGCGCGGTGCCGTGAATCGCGGCCACCACGGGCTTGGGCGAATTTTCGATCTCGGCCAGCACCTCATGAAGGCTCGGAGACTTCGGCGGCTTGCCGAATTCGGTGATGTCGGCGCCGGCGATGAAGGTCCGCCCGGCGCAGGTCAGCACGATCGCCTTTGCTTCGGGATCGGCAATCGCGCGCTTGACACAATCCATGATGCCGCCGCGCACGGCGGCGCTCAGTGCATTGACCGGAGGACTGTCTATCGTGACGATGGCAACCACGTCGTGACGCTCAAGCCGGACCACTTCGTTCACGGAAACTCTCCCTGGGACCTGTTCTTGCAAAGCTTATTTCATCGCCGACGACATCGACAACATTTATTCCGCATCGCGAAATTGAATTCCGCATCTTGACAGCGAGGGTTATTTTGAAGCACGTCCCTTGTCAACAAAGGCACCGGGGTCCCGGTTCTGACATTCATGTTCCATCGCGGCGCGTTCGTTTGCGAATGTCGGAAACCGAAGGACCCTGACAAATTATGACATTGGGCGGCGGCGGCGGCAAACATGAAGCGTCAAGGCAAGAAAGTTGCGACTGATCGCAGTTTCGTTGTTGCACTTTCCCGCGGTCTCGATGTGCTGCGCGCATTTCAACCCAACGATGGACTTCTCGGCAACCAGGAAATCGCGGCCCGCACCAAACTGCCGAAGCCGACCATCTCCCGGCTGACCTATACCCTTACCAAGCTCGGCTATCTTACGCCGGTTCCGCGGTTCGAGAAATATCAACTCGCGCCGGCGGCGCTGGCGCTAGGCTATGCCGCACTCGCCAATCTCGGCGTCCGGCATCTGTCGGAACCGTACCGGGAAGAATTGATGCGCGAGACCGGCGGCGCGGTCGCCGTCGGCGGCCGCGACCGCCTCAGCATGATCTATTTCGGCCAGAGCCGCGGCATGACGCTCGGCGTCCAGCTGGACGTCGGTTCGCGCATTCCCATTGCCACCACCGCGATGGGGCGCGCCTATCTCTGGGCCCTGCCCGAGGAAGAGCGTGCCACACTGCTGCGTGACCTGCGCGAATATTATGGCGCCCGCTGGGCCAAGATGCGCGACGGTATCGAGTGCGCCGGGGAAACCATGGCCAAACACGGCTTCGCGATCTCGGCCGGCGAATGGCACGACGACATCGCCGCCGTCGGCGTAGCACTAAAGCTCAATGACGGAACCGGCCCATATGCGTTTAACTGCGGCGCGCCCGCCTTCCGCTTCACGGAAGACCGGTTGCGCAACGACATCGGCCCCCGTCTGGTGTCCATGGTCAAGAACATCGAGGCCGCACTCGGCGGAACGGTGCCGCAATTAAAAAAAGAAGAAGGCAGGAAGCTGAGATCAGGAGGGAAAGTTGCGCGTGTGGTTGAGGGGATCAGGTAGCCTTTGCCGTTCTGATCAAGCAACAGGCTCAATAACCGGTCTGTGCGGGGCGTGATGAGCCAGGCCCAAACGGCGCCGGCCGCATCGCCGCAGCTCGCGGTTTGCGACGTCAGCGTCACATTCGGCGGCATCGTTGCGTTGAACGGCGTCTCCTTCGAGATGCACGAAGGGCAAATCCTGGGCTTGATCGGACCGAACGGCGCCGGCAAGACCACGCTCTTCAATTGCCTGAGCCGGCTCTATCAGCCGAGCGCGGGCGACATCCTGATGGAGGGCGCGAGCATCCTCAGGCGCCCGCCGCACCGGATCGCCGAAATCGGCATCGGCCGCACCTTTCAGAACGTCGCGCTGTTCTCCAACCTTTCGGTGCTCGACAACGTCCGGATCGGCGCCCACGCGCGGACCCAAAGCGACATCATCAGCGACTCGCTGAGGCTTCCCCGGGTTCGCCGCAACGAGACCGCGCTCAACGAACGCATTCGCGAAATCCTGAACTACCTCGAACTCGAGGAGGTCGCCCACGCTACCGTTTCCGGTTTGCCGTTCGGCACCCAGAAGCGCGTGGAACTGGCGCGCGCGCTCGCGGCCGAGCCCAAAATCCTGCTGCTCGACGAACCCGCCGGCGGCCTCAACCACGAGGAGGTCCATGCGCTCGGCGAGCTTATTCGCCGCATCCGGAGCGACCGCAAGACAACGGTGCTGCTGGTCGAACATCACATGGGTCTCGTGATGTCGATTGCCGACCACGTGGTTGCGCTGAATTTCGGCCGCAAGCTCGCCGAAGGCACGCCCGCCGCGGTGCAGTCCGATCCCGACGTCATCAAGGCCTATCTCGGGAGCAAGGACCAGTGACGGCGCTCCTCAACATCAAGGCGCTGAATGCCTATTACGGCCAGGTGCAGGCGCTGCACGGGCTTGAATTCTCGCTGCAGCAAGGCAGCGTGACGACGCTGCTGGGGGCCAACGGGGCCGGCAAGACCACGACCTTGCGCGCGATCTGCAACATGGTGCGGACATCGGGCGCCATCGAGTTCGACGGCGCGCCCCTGTCCAACCGCTCGACCGAAAACATCGCCCGCCTCGGCATCGCGCACGTGCCGCAGGGCCGCGGCACCTTCACGACCATGACGGTGGAGGAAAATCTCCAGCTCGGCGCGATCACGCGCGGCGACAAAGCGGGCGTCGCATCCGATATCGAACGCATGTATGCGCATTTTCCGGTCCTCAAGCAGCGGCATATCCAGCAGGCCGGAACGCTGTCGGGCGGCGAGCAGCAGATGCTGGCGGTGGCGCGCGCGCTGATGTTGCGGCCGCGGCTGATGCTGCTCGACGAACCCTCGTTCGGGCTCGCGCCGCTGGTGGTGCGCGACCTGTTCAAGATTCTCGGCAGGATCAACCGCGAGGACAAGGTCACGATCCTGGTGGTCGAGCAGAATGCGCAGCTGGCGCTTGAAATCGCCGACCAGGCTTATGTGATCGAGACCGGCCGTATCGTGATGTCCGGCAAGGCCAACGAGATCGCGGACAATGAAGACGTCCGCAAATCCTATCTGGGGTACTGAATTGGACGACGTGATGGAAACAATCTGTCCGCACATTCGAAGCACCTCTCCCCAATGGGGAGAGGTCGATTTGCTCCAGGCGATGCGGAGCATCGTCCAGTGCAAATCGGGTGAGGGGCCGCGGCTGCAACGAACGACCGTAACCCCTCACCCCAACCCTCTCCCAAAGGGAGAGGGAGCGCACTATTGTTGCCGCAGCCGTTCAAACCAGCCCTCGATGCCTTAGGAGCAACGGCCCATGGAGCTCCTCACCAATCAGATCCTGTCCGGCATCGCCACCGGCGCCATCTATGCCTGCATGGCGCTCGCCGTCGTCATGATCTATCAGGCGATCGACCAGCTCAATTTCGCGCAGGGCGAAATGGCGATGTTCTCGACCTTCATCTCCTGGCAATTGATGCAGTGGGGCGTTCCCTATTGGGGCGCCTTCCTGCTCACGTTGATCTTCTCGTTCGCCGGCGGCATCCTGATCGAGCGGCTATTGTTCAAGCCGCTGGCGAAGGCGCCGATCCTCACCAACGTCGCGGGCTTCATCGCGCTGTTTGCGATCATCAACAGCGTCGCCGGCCTGATCTGGGACTTCACCATCAAGCAATATCCGACGCCGTTTGGCTCGTCGCCCTTCCTCGGCAGCCAGCTGATTTCGACCCACCAGGCCGGCATGATCGGCGTCACCGTGCTGCTCCTGATCGCGCTCTACGTCTTCTTTCGGTTCACCCGGATGGGCCTTGCGATGCGCGCGGCGGCCTCGGTTCCTGAATCGGCGCGGCTGGTCGGGATCAACACGTCCTGGATGATCGCGCTCGGCTGGGGCATGGCGGCGGCGATCGGCTCGATCGCCGGCATGCTGATCGCGCCGGTGGTGTTTCTCGAACCCAACATGATGGGCGGCGTCCTGATTTACGGCTTTGCCGCCGCCGTGCTCGGCGGCCTGACCAGCCCGTTCGGCGCGGTGATCGGTGGATTTTTGGTCGGCATCTTCGAAAATCTCGCCGGCACCTACATTCCCGGCGTCGGCAATGAACTGAAGCTGCCGATCGCGCTGGCGCTGATTATCACCGTTCTGGTCGTCAAACCGGCAGGCCTGTTCGGCCGGCCCATCGTCAAGCGAGTTTGATCATGAACGCCGTGCAGGAAGCGGTCGCCGCGGCCCCCGCCATCGAAGCCGTTCCGAAACGGGCGATGACGCTCGGCACCGGCACTTCGCTCCTCGTGCTCGCTTTGCTGATCGTGGTGCCGCTGTTCGTGAAGAACTTCATCATCTTTCAGATGACGATGCTTCTGATCTACGGCCTCGCCGTACTGGCGCTGAACATCCTGACCGGCGGCAGCGGTCAGTTTTCGCTCGGACAAAGCGCCTTCTATGCGGTCGGCGCCTACACCTCGGCGATCCTGATGGAACACGCCGGCATCAACTATGCGCTGACGCTGCCGGTCGCGGGCCTGATCTGCTTCGTGTTCGGCTTCCTGTTCGGCCAGCCGGCGCTGCGCCTTTCCGGCGTCTATCTGGCGCTCGCGACATTTGCGCTGGCAACCGCGATGCCGCAGCTCCTCAAGCTCGGCTATTTCGAAAAATGGACCGGCGGCGTGCAGGGTCTCGTGGTGACCAAGCCCGATGCGCCGTTCGGCCTGCCGATGTCGCAGGACATGTGGCTCTATTACTTCACGCTCGTCATCACGATTGCGATCTATATCTTCTCCGTCAATCTCCTCAAGTCACGCTCGGGCCGCGCCTTCATGGCGATCCGCGACAACGAAATCGCGGCCTCCGCCATGGGCATCGACGTGGCGCTCTACAAGACGCTGGCCTTCGGCGTCTCGGCCGGCATCACCGGCATCGCCGGCGGGCTGGGCGCAATCGCCGTGCAGTTCGTGGCGCCCGACAGCTACACCATCACGCTCGCGATCTCGCTGTTTCTCGGCATGGTGGTCGGCGGCGTGGGATGGCTGCCTGGATCGATCGTCGGGTCCGCCTTCATCATCTTCGTGCCGAACATCGCCGAGGGCATTTCCAAAGGCCTTTCCGGCGCCGTGTTCGGCGTCATTCTGTTCCTCGTCATCTTCCTGGTGCCGCAAGGCGCGAGGCAGGTAGCCCTGGTCGCCCAGCATCTGATCGGCCGGTTCAAGAAACGCTAACAAAGCTCAAGGAGAAAGCGATGCATTCTAAACGTAAGCTACTGATTGCCGCGGTCGCAACGGGTGCGATCGCGTTTGCCTCGACCGGCAGCGCGCTGGCACAGAAGAAATACGACACCGGCGCCACCGATACCGAGATCAAGATCGGCAACATCATGCCCTATAGCGGCCCGGCCTCCGCCTACGGCGTGATCGGCAAGACCGAGGCGGCCTATTTCAACATGATCAACGCCCAGGGCGGCATTAACGGCCGCAAGATCAATTTCATCACCTATGACGACGGCTACAGCCCGCCCAAGGCAGTCGAGCAGGCGCGCAAGCTTGTCGAAAGCGATGAGGTGCTGGTGGTCTTCAATCCGCTCGGTACGCCCTCGAACAGCGCGATCCAGAAGTATTTGAACACCAAGAAAGTGCCGCAGCTCTTCGTTGCCACCGGCGCCACCAAATGGAACGAGCCGAAGGACTTTCCCTGGACGATGGGCTGGCAGCCGAGCTATCAGAGCGAGGCGCACATCTATGCCAAATATCTGATGAAGGAAAAACCCGACGCGAAGATCGCGGTGCTCTATCAAAACGACGATTTCGGCAAGGATTATCTCAAGGGCCTGAAGGACGGCCTCGGCGCCAAGTCGTCGATGATAACAGCGGAGGAAAGCTACGAGACCTCCGAACCCACGATCGATAACCACATCGTCAAGCTGAAGGCCTCCGGCGCCGACGTCTTCCTGAGCATCACCACGCCGAAATTTGCGGCGCAGGCGATCAAGAAGCTTGCCGAGATCGAGTGGAAGCCGCTGCATATCGTATCCAACGTCTCGGCCTCGGTCGGCGGCGTGATCAAGCCGGCGGGATTCGAGAACTCACAAGGCATTCTCTCCGCCGCCTATGCCAAGGACGGCGCCGACTCGCAGTGGGACAACGATCCCGGCATGAAGAAATTCTTCGCCTTCCTGGCCAAGTACGATCCCGACGCCAACAAGCTCGACGGCTCGGTGGTGTTCGGCTATGGCGTGGCGCAGACCATGGCGAAGGTGCTCGAGATGTGCGGCGACAACCTGACCCGCGAAAACGTCATGAAGCAGGCCGCAAGCCTGAAGAACTTCACCCCCGATACCCTGCTGCCCGGCGTCGCCATCAACACTTCCGCGAACGATTTCGCCCCGATCAAGCAGCTGCAGATGATGCGGTTCAAGGGCGAGAAGTGGGAACTGTTAGGCGACATCATCAGCAGCGAGCTGAGCAACTGATTGCGCTTTGGGGTGCAGCGATCGACCACCGCTAAACCTTAACGCCGGTCCTGAAAGCCTACTAAAGCAGCAGCCTTCCGCGCCCGTCGCGGAGGGCTTTTTCTTGTGAGCAACCGGGTAAGATGATACTCAACGGGCAGCTGACAAAGAGCTTTCGACAAAGAAAGCCGTGCCGAACACAAGCATCAAGTTACGACCAGAGGGAGAACGTCATGGCTGTTTTCGCGAACAGAATTGTTATCGGGTCCGTCGCCGCGTTCGCGCTGCTTGCCGGATCGAACACCGGCGCGCTCGCGCAGAAGAAATACGACACCGGCGCCACCGATACCGAGATCAAGATCGGCAACATCATGCCCTATAGCGGCCCGGCTTCCGCTTATGGCGTGATCGGCAAGACCGAGGCCGCCTATTTCAAGAAGATCAACGATGCCGGCGGCATCAATGGCCGCAAGATCAATTTCATCAGCTATGACGACGGCTACAGCCCGCCCAAGGCGGTCGAACAGGCGCGCAAACTCGTCGAAAGCGACGAGGTGCTGCTGGTCTTCAATCCGCTGGGCACGCCATCCAATTCGGCGATCCAGAAATACATGAACGGCAAGAAGGTGCCGCAGCTCTTCGTTGCCACCGGTGCCACCAAATGGAACGACCCGAAAGACTTTCCGTGGACCATGGGCTGGCAGCCGAGCTATCAGAGCGAGGCGCGGATCTATGCCAAATACATTCTCAGGGAAAAGCCCAACGCCAAGATCGCCGTGCTCTTTCAGAACGACGATTACGGCAAAGATTATCTCAAGGGCTTGAAGGACGGCCTCGGCGAAAAGGCCGCTTCCATGATCGTGGCCGAGGAAAGCTTCGAGACCACCGAGCCGACCATCGACAACCACATCGTCAAGCTCAAATCGACCGGCGCCGACATTTTCTTTAACGTCGGAACACCGAAATTCGCAGCGCAGGCGATCAAGAAGGTGGCGGAGATCGACTGGAAGCCGCTCCAGATTCTCAACAACGTCTCTGCTTCGGTCGGCAGCGTCATCAAGCCCGCCGGCTACGAGAATTCACAAGGCATCGTTTCCGCCGCCTACCTGAAGGACGTTTCCGATCCGCAGTGGGAGAATGATGCCGGCATGAAGCAATTCCTCGATTTCCTCGCCAAGGATTTCCCGGAAGGCAACAAGCTCGACGGTTCGGTGGTGGTCGGCTACGGCGTCGCCCAGACCCTGGTTCAGGTGCTCAAGCAGTGCGGCGACAACCTCACCCGCGAGAACGTCATGAAGCAGGCGGCAAACCTCAAGGATTTCCGTACCGAAGTCCTGCTGCCCGGCATCAAGATCAACACCTCGCCGGTGAGCTTCGCCCCGGTCAGCCAGCTTCAGTTGATGGTGTTCAAGGGCGAGCGGTGGGTGCTGTTCGGCGATGTCATCAGCGGCGAAGTCGGCGGCTGACGCTTCTTATCGCATAGGTTTCAAACAAACCCTCGCTGGCCTTTGTCAGCGGGGGTTTTCTTTTGCCGCAATGCGGTGGATAACGGCGTTCCCGATCCGCACTTAAGTCCCCACTGAACTAAGCCGTGATGCGATGACCGACCGACGTTCTCTTTTGCGCGCGATTTTCGACGCCGCGGTTGCCGCCGCGCATCCCGACGTCGTGCTGTCGGCGCATCTGCGCCCGATTCCAAAGGGCAACGTGATCTGCCTTGCCGCCGGCAAGGGCGCGGCCGCGATGGCCGCGGCGGCCGAGCGGCATTATCTCGACGCGCTCAAACTCGAGCCCGCGCGCCTGTCGGGGCTCGCCACCACGCGGCACGGCCATGGCGTGCCGACGCGGCGGATCAGGGTGGTCGAAGCCGGCCATCCCGTGCCTGACGAGGCCGGGCTGAAGGCCGCCGACGAGACGCTCACACTGGCGCACCGGGCGGGCACTGATGATCTTCTGCTGGTGCTGTTGTCGGGCGGCGGCTCGGCCAACTGGATCGCGCCGGCGGACGGTGTGTCGTTCGCGCAGAAACAACAGGTAACCCGCGCCCTGTTGCGCTCGGGCGCGCCGATCGGCGAGATCAACACCGTTCGCAAGCATCTGTCCCGGATCAAGGGCGGCCGGCTGGCGCGCGCCGGACAACGCGCGCAGATCGTGACGCTCGCGATTTCGGATGTGCCCCACGACGATCCATCCGCAATCGCGTCCGGGCCGACGGTGCCTGATCCGACCGCGCTTGCGGACGCACGCGCCATCGTCGCCAAATACCGCCTCGACGTCGATGACGCCATCCGCCGCGCGCTCGACGATCCCGAGCAACGAAAGCTGCAAACCAGGTGACGCCGCCTTTGCCCGCGCGCAGTTCGAATTGATCGCGCGGCCAAAGGCTTCGCTTGACGCCGCAATCAGGGTCGCGGCGAATGCGGGATATGCGACCGTCGATCTCGGCGCCGACCTCGAAGGCGAGGCGCGCGATGTCGCTGCCGATCACGCTCGCCTGGCGCTCAAAGCCCGTGCCGAGGGCAAGCGCGTGGCGATCCTCTCGGGCGGCGAACTCACGGTGACCGTGCGCGGCAACGGGCGCGGCGGCCCCAACCAGGAATATGCGTTGGCGCTCGCCGCTCTTCTCAAGGAGACATCAGGCATTTCAGCGCTGGCCGCCGACACCGACGGCGCCGATGGCGGCGCCGGCAGCGCCAGCGACCCAGCGGGCGCCATCATCGATCATGCGACATTTGCGAAAATGAAATCGCTCGGCCTCGATCCGGCGGCCTATCTCGCCAACAACGACGCGACCGCTTTCTTTGCCGCCATCGGCGATCTCCTGTTGACCGGACCCACGCTGACCAATGTCAACGACGTCAGGGTGATCTTGGTGGATTGACGTGCGAAAGCACGTCATCCCCGGGCGCGCTTAGCGCGAACCGGGGATCTCGAGAGATTCTCAGGTGCGCAATTGCGCATCTGAGTTCGCTCGCGAAGATGCTCGCGCCCCGGAATGACACCTTTTCAAAACTCGCTGGCGAGACCTCATCGCTCGGCCATCATCCCTTCATGAACTTGGCGACGATCTCTTCCGGCACCGCCGCCGATTTCAAACGGCTGGGGTCGTCGGGGTGGTGCCCGACCAGCACCCGCGTCTCGAAAGCCTCGATCGCCAGCGCATCGCCCTTGAACACCTTGTGGGTCACCTCGAAGCTCGATCGCTTGAAACTCTCGACCCGGCTTTCGATGGTGATCCAGTCGCCATGGGTCGAGGCGATGTAGAATTTCGCCCGCGTATCCACCATGGGAATGCCGACCAGGCCGTACTTCCTGACGATGTCCTGCTTGGAGAAGCCGGCGGCTTCGAACATGATCGAGGTGGAGTCGTCGAACATTTCGAAGTAACGCGGGTAATAGACGATGTTGGCGGGGTCGCAATCGCCCCACTGGATCTGCAGGTCGCGTCGATGCACGAACATCGGGCCGCTCTATTTCGGCGCCATGCGGAGCGAGGCGTCGAGCCGCACCACCTCGCCGTTGAGGTAAGCGTTGTCGATCATCTGCATCACGAGGGAAGCAAATTCGCCGGGGTCGCCGAGCCGGCGCGGAAACGGAATGGCGGCCGCGAGCGAGTCCTGGGCCTCCTGCGGAAGGCCCGCCAAAAGCGGCGTGAGAAAGAGGCCCGGCGCGATCGCCAGCACGCGAATGCCGAACTGCGCCAACTCGCGCGCGATCGGCAGCGTCATCGCGACGATGCCGCCCTTCGAGGCCGAATAGGCGGCTTGGCCGATCTGGCCGTCATAGGCGGCGATCGAGGCGGTCGAGACCACCACGCCGCGTTCGCCGCCGGCAAGCGGCTCCAGCGTCGACATGGCCGCGGTCGCAAGCCGCAGCATGTTGAACGAGCCGATCAGGTTGACCCTGATCACGCGATCGAATTCGGCAAGCGGCATCGGTCCCTCGCGGCCGATCACCCGCTTCGCAACGCCAATGCCCGCGCAATTCACCAGTACGCGCGCTGGCCCATGGGCCTTTGCGGCTTTCGCAATCGCGGCTTCGGCCGACGCCGTATCCGCCACGTCGCAGGTGACGGCCACGCCGCCAATCTCGGCGGCGACGGTTTCCGCCAATTTGGTATTGAGGTCGCACACAGCGACCTTCGCGCCTTCCTTGGCAAGCCGGCGCGCGGTGGCCGCGCCCAGTCCCGATGCGCCGCCGGTGACGATCGCGGCCTGATCCTTCAATTGCATGGTCCTCTCCTAAAATAATCCTTTGACTTAAGCCGTTATCACGTCTGCGCCGGGCGTGGGCGAATAAAGCGCCTCGACCACCCCTCACCTGGCTTCTCACTTCGTTCGAAACCACCCTCTCCCACAAGGGGAGAGGGTACTTCGGCCGCGATGCGATCAGAATAGCTAGCGCGCCATCATCTGTTGCGGCAACCAGGTCGCGAGCAACGGAAACGCGATCAGGATAATCAGGCGAATGATGTCGGTGGCGACGAACGGCAGCACGCCCTTGAAGATCGTGGTGAAGGACACGTCCTTGACGACGCTCTTGATGACGAAAACATTCATTCCCACCGGCGGATGGATCAGGCCGAGTTCGACCGTCATCACGATGATGACGCCGAACCAGATCGGATCGAAGCCCAATTGCGAGACGACCGGAAAGATGATCGGCACCGTGAGGATGATCATCGCCATGGCATCCATCAGGCAGCCCAGCACCAGATACATCACCATGATCACGGCGAGCACGCCGTAGCTGCCAAGGCCGAGCCCGGTGAGAAGCTCGGTGACCTTTTGCGGCGTCTGCGTCACCGTGAGGAAATAGCCGAAGATCAGCGCGCCGATCAGCACGGTGAATACGGCCGCCGCGGTACGGGTCGCCTGCAACAACGACGCAAGAATTTTCTCTTTGTCGAGCCGGCCTGTGAAAACACCGATCAGGAAAGCGCCGGTGGCGCCGACGCCGCCGGCTTCGGTCGGCGTAAAGCGCGGCAGATACGGCAGACCGTACAGCCCGCCAATGACAAAGATGAACAGCAAGACCGGCGCCCAGATTTCCCTAAGCGCTTTGAGACTTTCGCGCCAGGAGGTCTGCTTACCCGCAGGCAGGAAACCCGGCCGCAAATAGCCGATCAGCGCGATGGTGACCATGTACATGGCCATCGCGAGCAGGCCGGGGATGATGCCCGCGATAAACAGCTTGCCGATGTCCTGCTCGGTGATGATGCCGTAGACCGCCAGCACCGTCGAAGGCGGCAACATCGCGCCCAGCGTGCCGCCGGCGGCGATGACGCCGGTGGCAAAGGATTGCGGATAACCGAAGCGGCGCATTTCCGGATAGGCCACGGCCGAAAACGTCGCGGCGGTCGCGACCGACGAGCCGCAGATCGCGGCAAAGCCGCCGCAAGCCGCAACCGTCGCAATCCCGAGCCCGCCGCGCAAATGCCCGACAAAACCATTGGCGGCGCGAAACAGGTCGCGGCTCATGCCGGAATGGCTGACGAAGGTGCCCATCAGCAGAAACATCGGAATGACGCCGAACGTGTAGTCGGTCACCGTGCGCATCGAGGTCTGGCCGACCAGCTTGAGCGCCGGCGTGCCGCCGACGAGATAGCTGAAGCCGGAGACGCCGACGAGGCCCATCGCCATGCCGACCGGCACGCGCAGCAGCATCAGCGCAAACAGCGCGACAAACCCGATGACGGCGACGGCATCTGTGCTCATGCCGCGCTCACTCGGTAGCCTTCAGTTTGGGATCGTGCATCTCCTCGGGATGGAAGATCAGCCGATAGGTGCGGATCGCGATCAGGAGCACCGCGGAAACGTCGCCGATCCACGCCACCGCGAAGAACGGCCAGGTCGGCATGTGCAGGTCGAAGGTGGTGACGTTGTCCTGATAGGTGCCGCGCACCTTGTCGAACAGCGTCCATGTCTGCACCGTCACCACAAACAGAAGCACCAGCGTCGCAAACACGTCGATCATGCGCTGGTATTTCGGCCCGACATTGCCCCAGATGAGATCGACGGTGATATGGGTGCCGCGATAGCTGGTGGCCGCAATGCCCCAGAAAATCAGGATGCCGAGCAGCAGCCGTCCGATATCGAAGGAATCCGGAATCGAATAGCTGAAGATGTTGCGCAGCAAAACCGCGACGAAAATATTGACGGCGACGATGCCGACGAATCCGGCTGCGATCCACTCGATCGTATCGATAAAGCGGTCCATGAAATGACGCGTCATGTACCGCTCCAACGATGCTCGAGGGGGCGAGGTGCCACTATTGCGTCAAGGCGTTATATTTGGCGAGCGAGGCGCGTAATTCGGCGAGCGCGGCATCGGGATCTGAGCCGGTCTTCCTGACGCCATCGGCCCAGGTCTTGACCAGCGGCTCGGATGCCTTCTTCCACAGCGCGGTCTGTTCCGGCCGTCAGGGTATAGACGTCCTGGCCGGCTTCCGCCTTCACCTTGTCGAGGCCGGCATCCTCGAACTTGCCCCACGGCTCGCCGACGCGGCCGGCGGCCTCGGTGTTGCAGTTGTCGTCGATCGCCTTCTTCTGCCGCTCCGACATCTGGCTGTATTTGTCCTTGTTCATGACGAAGGCGAAGGTGGTGACGTAGAGCGGCGCGTCCATGTGAAATTTGGTCACCTTGTCGATGCCGAACAGAACCAGCGATCCCCACGGAAAGGTGACGGCGTCGGCGACGCCGCGCTCGATGATGTCGCGAACTTCCGGCGCCGAGGACTGCACATTGGTGCCGCCGAGCAGCGTGACGAAGTTCGCCATCGTGGCATCGGCGGGACGGATCTTCATGCCCTTGATGTCGTCGGGCACCAGTATCTTCTTGGTGCGTGAATGGAACGACGACGGCGCGTAGATGAAGGCGAGGCAGAATTTGACGTCCTTCATCTCCTTCTCGGCATATTTGCGATACCAGGCGTCCAGTCCCATCGAGCCGCCCGTGGCATCCGACATCAGGAACGGCAATTCGCCGGCGCCGATGATCGGGAAACGGCCCGGCTGATAGCCCGGATTGATGTAGGTCACGTCGGCGATGCCGTCGCGCGCCATGTCGTAATGGTCGAAGGCCTTGCCGAGCTGCTGCGCCGGATAGACCCTGTATTTGATGGTGCCGCCGGAAGCCTTCTCGACCGCAGCGCCCCAGTCCTCCATCGCCTTTTGCAGCGGATGCGATGCCGGCACCCAATGCGACAGTTTCAGTTCGAAGGTTTTTTCCTGCGCCGTCGCAGGCGAGATCAGAACTGCCAGCAGCACGGTGAGCAAAGCTTTTTTCATCGGTCACTCCCTTTCAACAAGGGCGGGCTTTGATCAGCCGCTCTCTTTATTTAACATGTTATAGATGGCTTCATCCCGGTTACAAGACGAAGCCGTAATCGTGCAAACCCGCTCGCCGGTGGCACGTGTCCCGGACACATGTCCCGGTTCGCATTGCGAAACATCGGCTTCGTTATGGCGCCGGCACGCTTTGCCAAGACCGTTATGATATAACTACCAGCGATTGCAGATGGCGACCACCCATCGCAAGCCACGATATCGGGGAGAACAAGTATTGCGGACAAAAGTCGCCATCATCGGCGCGGGACCGGCCGGATTGCTGCTCGGACAGTTGCTGCATCGTTACGGCATCGACAACGTCATCCTGGAGCGTCACACGCCGGACTACGTGTTGGGGCGCATTCGTGCCGGCCTGCTTGAAGAGGGCACCGTCGCACTGCTCGACGAAGTCGGCGCCGGCACACGCGCCCACCGCGAGGGTCTGGTCCATGACGGGATCGAGCTTGCCTTCGGCGGCGGCCGTCATCGTATCGACTTGAAGGCCGCCACCGGCAAGACGGTGATGATCTACGGCCAGACCGAAGTGACGCTCGATCTGATGAATGCGCGGCGCGCGGCGGGGCTGACCAGCATCTACGAAGCCGAGTACGTCAAGCCGATCGACTTTGACACTGGCCATCCCCGCGTCTCCTACGTCAAGGACGGCGTCACAAGCGAAATCGAGTGCGATTTCATTGCCGGATGCGACGGCTTTCACGGCGTCAGCCGCGCCAGCATCAAACCTTCCGCGATCGAGATTTTTGAGCGGGTCTACCCGTTCGGCTGGCTCGGGCTCCTGTCGGACACTCCGCCGGTCAGCCACGAACTGATCTATACCAACCACGAGCGGGGATTTGCGCTTTGCACCATGCGCTCGACGCGCCGCAGCCGCTATTACCTGCAGTGCCCTCTCGACGATCACGTCGACCAGTGGCCGGATGACCGGTTCTGGGACGAATTGAAGCGCAGGCTCGACCAAAAAGCCGCCGCTGAACTCATTACCGGGCCCTCCATCGAAAAGAGCATCGCGCCGCTGCGCAGCTTCGTCGCCGAGCCGATGCGGTTCGGGCGAATGTTCCTCGCCGGCGACGCCGCGCACATCGTGCCGCCGACCGGCGCCAAGGGGCTCAATCTTGCGGCCTCCGACGTGCATTACCTGTCGCAGGCGTTCCGGGAATATTACGACGAGAAGTCTTCCGCCGCCATCGACGGCTACTCCGCCAAGGCGCTGTCGCGGGTATGGAAGGCGGTGCGCTTCTCCTGGTGGATGACTTCGATGATGCATCGCTTTCCCGACACCGCGGGCTTTGGCGCGAAGATCCAGCTCGCCGAGCTCGACTATGTCGTGAACTCGAAAGCCGCGATGACGTCGTTGGCCGAAAACTATGTCGGCCTGCCGCTCTAGTGCTCACTTTCCGCAGTTCGGGTTCAACTCAGCACGCACGTTCGCGAACTTCGGAAAGTCATGAACACTGCCAACTTATCGATTCTAGTGCCGCTTACGATTTGAAGTTCCTAATCGAATTCGCCGCTTGGGGTGCAGGAACTTCAAACAGGCGGCACTAGCCGGGCAACCGCAATCGGCTGGAAACTGCCGGCGCAGAGCGCATCGCATCGTCGCCCTGCGCATCCTGTTTTAAACTTTGTAGGCGGTGCAATTCGCGTCGAGGTGGCGTTTAATGGCCTAATCCCCATCCGAAGAACGCTTCAGATGACCGTTGCCGATATTCCCGAAGGTTTTTCCCGCCACTTCCGCCAGAGCCCGTTGACCGACCCGTGGGAACCGATCTATTCCCGGCGAACGGCAGATGCCGTGATTATCGGGCTTCGGCTCGACAAGCCCCATACCAATTCGCGCGGCCTGATCCATGGCGGGCTGATTGCTACGCTGGCCGACAACGCGATGGGCTTGAGCTGCGGCGCGAAGCTCGGCGGCGGGTCGAGGCTCGTCACCGTCGGCCTCGCCGTTGATTTCATCGACACCGCGCACATCGGCCAGTGGCTCGCGGTCGAGAGCGACGTGATCAAAGGCCGGCGGCACGCTCTGCTTTGCGCAATGCCGCCTCACCGCCGACGGCGTGGTGATCGCGCGGGCGAACGGAACCTTTCGGGTAGTGAAAGAAGCAGTATTTACCCAAAATGCCAGTCGCTGATCTCGACGACCAGATCGATGAAGGCGCGCACCTTCGCCGACAACAGCCGCGAGGTCGGATAGACGATATGGATCGGCAGCGACGGCGGTTCGAATTTCGCCAGCAGGATTTTCAGCCGGCCGGCCTTGATCGCATCCGCCGCCTGATAGGCCAGCACCCGCGTCAGGCCGCCGCCCCGCACGGCATACCCGATCGCCGCGTCGGCGCTGTTTGTCGTCAGGCGCGGCACCGGCGTGACGCGAATTTCATTTCCATCGCGCACAAAGCGCCAGTCGGGCGAAGCGGCGGCGCCGCCGAACTGGATGGTCTGGTGGGAGGCAACGGCTTCGGGCGTCTTCGGCTCGCCATGGGCCTTGAGATAGCCGGGCGAGGCCACCACGATGCGCCGCATCTCGCCGACGTGACGCGCCACCAGGCTTGAATCGGCGAGATGACCAATTCGCACCGCGAGATCGACGCCATCCTCGACCAGATTGACCATGCTGTCGGTCAGGCGCAGTTCGCCGGAGACCTCGGCATGGCGCTTGAGATATTCGGACATCACCGGGCCGACATGAAGCCGCCCGAACCCGATCGGCGCCGACACCACCAGCCGCCCGCTTGGCCGCGTGCGCTCGTCCTGAATGGATGCTTCGGCTTCCTCGACGTCGGCAAGGATCCGCCTGGCGCGTTCGAGATAACGCGCGCCCGCGTCCGTCAGCGCCACCGACCGCGTGGTCCGCTGCAACAGCCGCGCACCCAGCCGTTCCTCGAGTGCCGCGATCAGCCGGGTCACGCCCGAGGGTGACAGGCCGAGCTTGCGTGCCGCCGGGGCAAAGCCTCCGAGGTCCGCCACCGCGATAAAGGCCTGCATGGCGTCGATGCGATCCATGGCATTATTTCATAATTTGCAATTATCAACTGTCAATCGCAATGATTGTTTTGAGCGGAGAAGAGGATCATTTTCCAGTCGTGGTCTCGGCTTGAGGCAGGGTTCAGGAGATTCCGATGTCAGAGAGCCGGCTTTTTTCCAGCGACGTCGCGTTTACCCCGGCCGTGAAGGCGATCCAGACCCGCAAGGGATCGCGGATGACTTATGCCCATGTCGAGGACCGCGGCGGCTGGCGCACCGAGATCGACGAAAACCTGGCGGCGTTTCTTGGCTGAAGCAAACAGCTTCTATTTCGCGACCGCCTCCGCCGAGGGCCAGCCCTATATCCAGCATCGCGGCGGACCGAAGGGCTTTATCAAAATTCTCGACAAGAACACGCTGGCCTTTGCCGATTACAGCGGCAACCGGCAATACATCACGCAAGGCAATCTGTCGGAAAACCCGAAGGCCTACATCTTCGTGATGGATTATGCCCATCGCCGAAGGGTGAAGCTGTGGGGCGAAGCGCGGGTGGTCGAGGACGACGATGCGCTGCTGCAATCGCTGATGCCCAGGGGTTACAAGGCGCGCGGCGAACAAGTGATGCTGTTTCGGATTGAGGCCTGGGACACCAACTGCCCGCAGCATATTCCGCAGAAGTTCGATGCCGCCGATGTGGCGGCGGCGCTTGGCGCGCGCGACGCGCGCATCGCCGAACTGGAGGCGGAACTGGCTGCCTTGAAGGGCCAGTCCGGTTCTTGAGTGCGCCGCATGCTACGCTGAGACGCTGTCGCCCCTGTACGCCGGGACTTGCGATTTCCTCGTCATTGCGAGGAGCGTAAGCGACGAAGCAATCCAGAATCGCATGCTGGGCTCTGGATTGCTTCGCTTCGCTCGCAATGACGGCAGTACTGTCCTACCGACAGCTATGGCCGTCGCTTTCGCGGGGACGACCAATGTAGCTATCAGCTGTTCAGGCCGCCTCCCGCAGCGGCATCCAGGCGAAGTCCGGATAGTATCGTCCCATCATGCGGTCGACATAGGCGACGAGATTGCCGAACTGCTGGGCCCGCTCACGCAACGGCGAGGCAAAGTACGGCGTGAGAATCCCCGCCACCACGGCGAACGCCGTTGCATCCGCCCCGCAGGCGGAATCCCCCATCAGATACGGCTTGTCGCCAAGCTGGACCGACAGCGCCAACAGCGAGCGGACCGCGAGGTCGACATCCTCATCCGGCGCATGCCGTCCAAGCCCGCTGATGAGATAATTCTCGGCAACGCGGAACTGCGCGTCCTCGCGGAGCTTCTCGCGCATATGCACCGGCGCGCCGTCGAAGAAATGCGACGGCCCCTTGGCGAAATTTTCCGGATCGACCCAGCGCGCACCGACGAGAGCCCAATACATGTGGTGCTCGATCATGCGCTCGAACGCCCAGGCCTGCGCGCGCTGCTGCAAATTGAGCGGCGCGTCGAAATCGAACCCGTATTTGCCCTCGATATGGGCGCGGATGAAAGTGGAATTGGCGATCGCTTCGGCCTCATCCTCGATATAGGGCAACTGTCCCTTGGGCGAGGCCGTCGGCCTCGCCTTCTCCTTGCGGTAGCCGAGGCCCGCCATCTTGAGCTGAACCTCGGTCTTGGTGACGAACGGGCTGATTTCCGGCAGGCCGAAGCCGGGGCCAAAGCCATAAAGCGTGATCAATGGAGCGCTCCCGTTTTCCTCAGCAAGCGCTTCAGACTAGCCATTCCCTGCTGCCACCGTGGTGTCAGCAGTGGTGACATCGTGGCCCAGAGATCGAGGCCGTAGAGTATGATCATGGGACAAACCCCTCTCGATTTGAGTGTTGTCCCGTTATACTTGCCACCTGCTGACAACATACTGTCAGCATCTAATGTCCCGGTTCTGACATTCGTATTCCATCGCTGCGGGTTCGCTTACGAATGTCAGAACCAGAGGGACATTAGCAAATATCAGATTCTAGTGCGGTTTCGGATTTGACATTCGCTTGGAGAACTCGCGGCAATACTGCAGCGAATGTCAAATCCACCGCACTAGCGAAAAGATTTGAGCCCGCCATGCGACGTGCCGATCGTCTGTTCCAGATCATTCAGGTGCTTCGGCGCACCCGAAAGCCGATGACCGCTGACGCGATCGCAGCCGAGCTCGAAACCTCCAAGCGCACGATCTACCGCGATATCGCAACGCTGATGGAGCAGCGCGTGCCGATCCGCGGTGAGGCCGGCATGGGCTATATTCTGGAAAAGGGATTCGACCTCCCGCCCTTGATGCTGACGCCCGACGAAATCGAGGCGGCGGTGCTCGGCGCGCAATGGGTCGCCAGCCACGCCGATGAAGTGCTGTCGCGTGCCGCCGCCGACCTGATCGCGAAAATCGCCGAGACCGTCCCCGAGCGTTTGCGGCCATTCGTGCTTGAGCCCGCCAGCCGCGCCCGTCCCACCTGGCGCAAGGAGCCCGACCGCATCGACATGGTGCGAACGCGCAAGCAGATTCACGAGGGGCGAAAGATCGCGCTGCGCTATCGGGACGAACACGGGCGCGACAGCGAGCGCACGATCTGGCCGATCGCGATCGGCTATCTCGAAGCGGTGCGGCTGCTCGCCGCATGGTGCGAGTTACGCCGGGACTTTCGCAGCTTTCGGACCGATCGCGTCATCGATGCTGTCTACCTCGAGGACAAATACCCCGAGCGGCGCGACCTGCTCAGGGCGAAATGGCGGCGCAGCCTGGTCTGGGAACCTCCGAGCGATATCTGAACATGGAAACCGAATTCGAAAGCCCGTGCCAGTCCTGCGGCGCCTGCTGCGCCTACTCGCGCAACTGGCCGCGTTTTTCGACCGAGGATGACGCCACGCTCGATCGCATTCCGGCAGACTACGTCAACGCCGGACAATCCGGCATGCGCTGCGAGGGTGACCGTTGTTCGGCGCTGTCGGGGCGGATCGGCGTTGCGACCTCATGCGTGGTCTATGCGGTCCGGCCCGAGGTATGCCGCACCTGCATGCCGGGCGATGCCGAATGCGGCATGGCACGGCGGCGCCATGGATTACCGCCGCTTGAGAATCAAACCTTTGGGTAACAGTGGGCGGGCCCTGCGCGAGGAAGCTACGCCGTTACGGCTCTGGCGAATTCCGCGAAGTCTTCGTCGTCAAGCTCGTCCTCGATCGGCGCGATAGCCGAGAGCGGCTTGGTGGAAAGCGTGATCGGCTTGCGGTTTCCGTAGGACGAGGAAGGCGTGTTGCGCGCCACCGGCTCGCGCGAAAGCGCATAAAGCGTTGAGCCGACGCGACCGCCGACCTGCGCCAGATCCTGTTCGCTGCAGCTTGCGGCAATCGTGAGCGCCAGCGAGTAAAGGTGGCTTCGGCGGTAGCAGAACAGCGCCAGCATGGCCCGGACGTCGGGCGAGACGCTGGCCACCAGCTGCGGCAGGCCGTGTTCGCTGGCGCGGTACATTTCGCCGAGCAACTCGTCCCGGACCGGACAGAAATCGTTCTCGAAGGCGTCGCGGCTTGAAAACATTTGCATATCCCCTGATGCGGAGGATGCAATGCGACTTCTAACGAAAGGTTAACCACCGGCCCCGGTAGTGCTACGGGCCTCTTGCCAAACTGCGGCCGAACGCGACCGAGCGCTCGGGTGATTTGGCGAGCGGTATCAGCCGTTTGCGGCCATGAAGATCGACAGGCCAAAGCCTGTCAGGTGGTGCAGCGCCTGGTCCACGCCGATCAGGGTCCAGAACCAGGGATGCTGGTTTTCCTGGGTCACACCGAAATTCGATGCGATGAACCCCTTGCAGCGATCGACCGTGATGTGAATGGCAAAGTCGATGAAGGCGACAAACCAGAATTCGCGGCGCGACCACCAGGATCACCGCCAGTGCTACCGCAAAGTGCACGCCGCAATGGGCCAGGAGTGGGAGAAACCAGCCCTTTTTCTGATCCTTGCCGATCGCCATCCAGGAGGTTTGCAGCACGAAGTCGGCGATGACGTGCTTGACGGTTAGCAACACCATCCATCCGATCAGCGCGCCTACCGGAACCGATGCGGACATGGGGGGAAACGACAAGCGGAAGTCCTTGGACCTGAGTGACTGGGAAATACCTGGAGACTTCGCGCGACTTCCTCTTGAGTTCCTGACAAATCCGGTCAGGTTCTGCTTTTTATGACATCTCCCGGTCCGGAATGCACCACCACCCCCTTCAAAAAACACAGGATATGGCCGAAGGGCACATGCTCGAAGCGTTGGCCGGGAGCCGGCCGGCAAGCGGGAGCCGGTCAAGAAATCGGCCGCGGGTGAACCAACCTGGTGCCGCCCGGCAGCCACGGTAAGGTTACCGGAAGCGGCTCGTTTGCAATCCGTGGGCAGGCGGATATCATGGCGAACAATAAAATTGTCGTTCTTTTTTAGGCATTTAGGACATCGGTCGGGGCGAAACGGGCGTCAAAATCCACCCGCCCTGGTTGCGGATATGGGCCATGAGTGCTGAAGTCCCAACGCCATCACCCGACAAGCGGCGCTCGCGCCCGCCGCTTCTCAGCAGTAACCGCAAGCAGGTCATCCTGTTTGCGGCGCTGACGCTGCTTCTGACCGTTGCAACCGTGTGGGGCGGCCGGGTCTGGCTGCGGGATTCCGAAACCCTGACCTTCGCCGTCGGTGAGGCCGGCGGGCCTGAAGCCCGTTTTGCCACCAAGCTTGCCGCCATGCTCAAGGCGACCTCCTCGAA
Organism: uncultured Alphaproteobacteria bacterium; assembly: GCA_963832045.1. Classification (GTDB taxonomy): domain Bacteria; phylum Pseudomonadota; class Alphaproteobacteria; order Rhizobiales; family Xanthobacteraceae; genus Bradyrhizobium. Next base: position 53,851 of record CAWHSM010000023.1, on the reverse strand, counting down.
GCTGCATCTTAAGATCATCCCCAACACCGACAACACCAAGGCGCTGGCTCTGTTCGACCGCAAATTGGCCGACCTCGCGATACTGCGGACCGATGCCAGGATCCCGCCCCGCGCCCGCTCGATTGCGATCCTGGAGCACGACGTGCTGATGTTGATCAGCCCGGGAGAGAAGAAGATCAAATCGCTGGCGGAGCTGAAGAAGAAGAAAATCGCGCTGTTGACCAGCGGCAACAACAACGTCGCCTTTGTCCGCAACGTTCTCGAAATACCCGACGGATCGGACGCCAGTTCGCGCCTGCAGCCGGCGCCGCCGAATTCGACGCTCGACAAACTGTTCGGCTCCGGCGGCTACGGCGCGGTCATCGTCGTTGACCATGCCTCCGCCATCGTCAAGGACAAGAACTTCGAACAGTCGGCCAGGCGCACGCCGTTCACCGTGAACGCCATCGACGAGTTGGCGGCGCTGAGCCGGCGCACCCCCGGGATTTCGGAGGAAACGCTGGCGACCGGCATACTGTCCTCGACGCCCCAGATTCCCGATGACGATCTGGATACGGTAGGGTTGCAATGGCTCCTGGTCGGTCAGGCCACGATGCCGGCGAACACCGCGGGCGAACTGGCGCGCACCATCTACGAGAACAAGGCCGAACTCGCGCTCGACGGCGGCTTCGCCTCCAAGATCGAGCCGGCCGACGTCGACAAGACCGCCTTCATCGTCGCCCATCAGGGCGTCGCCGAATATATCAACGACACCTCGAAGTCGTTCCTGGAGCGCTACAGCGACCTGTTGTACCTGGCCGCGGCCGCGCTCAGCGTGATCGGATCGATCTTTGTCGGGCTCTACACCAAGGTCACGCGGGTCGCGCCGGAGAAGGCCAGCGAACTGGCGACCGCCATCCTCGATATCGGCGAGCGGATCGCGCATGCCCAGACCATGGAAGCACTCGACGGCCTCCAGGACGAACTCGAAAGCGTGCTTCGCCGCGCGGTGATCGGACTACGTGACGGCACCATTTCCAGCGACGGGCTGGACACGTTCAAGCTCGGATGTGAATTCGTGCGTGACGAAATCGGCATGCGGCGCGAGCGCCTGAAACGGCAGGGCGGTCACGACGACAACGTGGTGATCGTCAAGACCGCGCAAAGCGCTTAAGGACGGCGCGCCATGTCCAGTTTCCCGGCCCTTGAGCGATTTGTAACCGCAACGACCGGCCGCAACATGACCACGGCCGCCTCCCTCGCGGTGGCCTGCGGCATTGCGATGATGCTGTTGATGACGGTCGATCCCGCCTACGCGACCGCGCACTACGGCGTCGACGCGCTGCTGTGGGCATGCCTCGCTTTTTTTGTGCTCGAATGGGGCATCAGGCTTCGCCATGCGATCAACGCCGGCCGCAGGTGGGCCTATATATTTTCCTTCCGGGGGTTGGTTGATACGATCTCCGCGCTTGCGGTACCCGTCGCCATGGCGGCGGGGGCAAGCCCCAGATCCGCCTGGCTGCTCGGCATGTTCTGGGTGCTCAAGGTGGTGCCCGGGATTCGCGGCCTGCAGCAATTGCGCCGGGTACTGGTGCTGGAATCCGGGCCGCTGTTGAGCGTGCTCGTGATCTTCCTGATGGTCCTCTTCATGGCCTCGGTGGTGGAGTTCTTTCTGGAGCACGACGTTCAGCCGGCAGGCTTCGGCAGCCTGCCGGCGGCACTATGGTGGGCGGTGACGACCCTGACCACGACCGGATATGGCGACGTGGTACCGATCACCCCGCTCGGGCGAATTGTCGCGGCCGCTGTCATGATCTGCGGCCTTGGCGTGTTCGGACTGTGGGCCGGTATTCTCGCCACCGCCTTTGCCGCCGAAACCCGCCGCGACAATTTTTTGCGGACCTGGGAATCCGTGAGCAAGGTGCCGTTCTTCGCGTCGCTCGGCCCTGCCGCGATCGCCGACGTCACGAACATGCTGCGCACCATCGATCTGCCGGCGCACACCACGATCATTCGCAAGGGTCAGGCCGGCGACTGCATGTACTTTATCGCCAGCGGCGAGGTCGAGGTCGAATTGCCGGGCAAGAAGGTGGCGCTGGGCGAGGGCGCCTTCTTCGGCGAAATGGCGCTGCTCGGCAATAATATGCGTTCGGCCAATATCACCACGACGCGGGTGTCGCAGCTTCTGGTGCTCGATCTTGTCGACTTTCGCCTCTTGATGGCCCGGCATCCCGATCTTGCCGAGACGATCGATGCCGAGGCCCAGCGGCGAGTGAGCGAGAATAAATAGAGCGTGGATCGCTCGCGACAAACGCTGACACGTGTGCGCGGAGATCATGCCCAAACTCGAACAAGCGGAGAGAAGAATGTCGGAAACCGACGCAAGCCCGCCGATACTCGAAATCAACGGCGCACGCGCCACCATACGCCTTAACCGGCCGAAACATCTCAACCGCCTGCAGGCCGACGACCTCGATGTGCTGCTCGGTCTGTTCGCGCAGATCGAGAGCAATCCTGCGCTCCGCGTCCTGGTGCTCACCGGCACCGGCCGCGCTTTCAGCGCCGGCTATGACCTCAACTCGGTTGCCGAGCGCTCGGGCAGCGCGGCCGAGCAGCGAAGCTCCGGATCGGCCTTCGAAGTGATGGTCAACCGGCTCGAGGATATCCGCATTCCCTCCATCTGCCGCCTGAATGGCGGGGTCTATGGCGGCTCGACCGATCTGGCGCTCGCCTGTGACTTCCGGATCGGCGTCGACACCTGCGAGATGTTCATGCCGGCGGCGCGGCTGGGTCTGCACTATTACAAGAGCGGCATCGCTCGCTATGTCGCGCGGCTCGGGCTGGACAATGCCAAGCGGTTGTTTCTGACCGCCGAGAAGATCGGTGCGGCCGAGATGCTGCGGATCGGTTATCTTACCGCCGCTGTTCCCGCTGAAGCGCTTGATGAGGAAGTCGACAGGCTGGCCGGCATTTTGGCCGGCAATGCGCCGATCGCCATGGCCGGCATCAAGCGGACCATCCACGAAATCGCGCGAGGCAAGCTCGATGAAGCCGCCGCCGATCGCCGCCACCACGAAAGCATGCACGGCGACGAGATCAAGGAAGGCATCAAGGCTTTTTCGGAAAAGCGACCGCCGAGGTTTTGAAGGTGGCCGTTGATGAAATGGTCCGCAACTGCAGCGGTGCGCTCCCTCTCCATTGGGAGAGGCTGGGGTGAGAAGTTTAGGTCTTTCAGCAGAATTACCGCCTTAAGGCGGATCGCACTGGACGATGCGGAGCCTGTCATCGGGCGCGCCTTCGCGCGACCCGTTGGCATCGCCAGGACCGACCCCACCTCTTCCCACTGGGGAGAGGTGAAGGAACCAACGTAGCCTCGAGTAGAAATCCTAGTCCACAAACGTCGCAGCTTCGGACACGCGTGCCCGCGAGGTGCGGTAGCTGTTGATGCGATGATCGCGGTCGGCAAAGCCGAACGAAATCCCGCACACCACCCGCCGGTCGTCGCCGAGCCGGAAGTGCCGCCGGATCAGGCCGGACTGATGCGCCAGCGCGGCCTGTGGAATCGTGCCAAGGCCGAGCGCCTGCGCTGCCAGCATGAAATTGCTGACATAAGCCCCGCAATCGATCGCGCCATAGACCCCGAGCGCCTCGTCGGTGTGGATGATGGCGACATGCGGCGCGCCGAAAAAATTGAAATTCTCAAGCGCCTGCCTCGCATAGGCCGCCCTGTCGCCGCGCGGAATGCCGAGCGTGTTGTAAAGCTGGAAGCCGCTCTCGCGCCGGCGCTCGAGATAGACGCCGCGATATTCCCGGGGAAACGGAAAGTCACCGTCGTCAGAGCCGCCGGAGCTCGCCGCCGCATGGATTTCCTTCCGGAATTTTTCCTTGGCCTCGCCGCTCGCGATCACGACCTGCCAGGGCTGGCTGTTGCACCAGGACGCCGTGCGCTGCGCCGTCTTCAATATCCGCCCGATGATCGCGCGCGGCACCGCCTCCGGCTTGAACGCCCGGCAGGAAAAGCGCTCGCCAAGCAATTCCTCCAGCACGCCGATCCGCTCCTCGATGCTGTGGCGGCCTTCGGACTGATCGCTGGCGATCGTTGACATGCTTCATCGTCCTTTGGTCGGGATCCGGTTGAACGGCACGTCCTTGTCGACGCGGATATCGCCCGGAAGGCCCAGCACCCGCTCGGCGATGATGTTGCGCATGATCTCGTCGGTGCCGCCTTCGATACGGGTGCCGGGTGCGCGCAACAGCATCGCCTGGAATTTACCGGCGACTTCGGCGTCCTCCGAGCTGCTGAGCACGCCCGCCGCGCCCTGCAGGTCCAGCGCAAATGCGGCAATATCCTGAATCATCGAACCGGCCACGAGCTTGCCGATCGAATTCTCCGGCCCCGGACGCTCGCCCTTCGACAGCGCGGAGACCGCGCGCATGTTGGTGTATTTGAGGCCGCTGGCGCGCACCGCCCAGGTAGCGAGCTTGGAGCGGACGTTGCGGTCGTCGATCGCCGGGCCGTCCTCCAGCATCAGATTGCCGCAGAACTCGAAAATCTCGGTGAACCCGGTCGTGAGCCTGCCGCCGATCGACAGGCGTTCGTTCATCAGCGTGGTCAGCGAGACGCTCCAGCCGTCATTGACCGCGCCCAATCGCTGGGCGTCGGGTATCCTGACGTCGGTGAAATAGACTTCGTTGAAATCGGAGGCGCCATTGGCCTGCTTGATCGGCCTGATTTCGATGCCGGGGCTCTTCATGTTCAAGAAGAACATGGTGAGGCCTTTGTGCTTGGGCACGGCGGGATCGGTACGCGTCAACAGGATGCCGTAGTCGGAATAATGCGCGCCCGACGTCCAGATCTTCTGGCCGTTGACGATCCATTCATCGCCGTGCTTTTCCGCGCGCGTACGCAGGCCCGCGACGTCGGAGCCGCCGGCGGGTTCCGAAAACAACTGGCACCAGATGTCCTCGCCGGAAGCAAGCTTCGGCAGGTAGCGGCGCTTCTGCTCTTCGCCGGCAAACGCCATCATCGTCGGGCCGCACATGCCATGGCCAATGATGAACAGGGAGCTGAGCTTGCCGAACGCCCCTTCCTCCTGCTGCCAGATCACGCGCTCGATCGGCGAGGCACCGCGCCCGCCATATTCCTTCGGCCAGTGCAGGCAGGCCCAGCCGGCGTCCGCCTTCTTTTTCTGCCAGGCCCTGGCGACATCGAGGATGTCGGCGCCCTCGAGCGCCGTTCGCCCGAGCGAGGACTTTTTCAGTTCCTCCTCATATTGCTTCGGCGCGTTGGCGGCGATCCACGCCTTCGCCTCGGTGCGGAATGCGGCCTCTTGCGGGGTATCGTCGAAATTCATGCTGCCGTTCCGTTTGCGCATGCGGTCAATCAGCGCGTCTTCCCAATAGGACAGCGAGCCGAGCGACAGCGCCGTGGCGTTCGCGCGCCGGTAATAGAGGTGACAGTCGAACTCCCAGGTGAAGCCCATGCCGCCATGAACCTGGATGTTGTTCTTGGCGCAATGCGTAAACGCCTGCGTCGCGCTGATCCGCGCCGCGGCGGCAGTGTCCGGCAATTCGGCCGCATTGGTCGAAAGCGCCCAGGCGCCGTAATAGCAGTTGGAGCGCGCCAGCGTCGCCGCCACATACATGTCGGCGAGCATGTGCTTGATCGCCTGGAACGAACCGATCGGCCGGCCGAAGGCGATGCGGTCGAGCGCATAATCGCGCCCCATTTCCAGCGCGCGGTCAGCGCCGCCAACCTGTTCGAAGGCGATCAGCACCGCGGCGCGATCGAGCATCTGCGAGAGGATGCTCCAGCCTTCGCCGGCAGCGCCAAGCGGCTCGGCCTTGCAACTCTTGAACGTGACCTCCGCCTGGCCATGCGAGGGATCGATGTTGGCGAGCGGCCTCGCCTCGATCCCCTCAGTCTTCATTTCCACCAGAAACAGCGAGATATCGCTGTCGCGTCCGGCCGCACCGGTGCGCGCGGCAACAATCGCAAAGTCGGCGATCGCGCCATCGGGAACCGGCTTCTTCACGCCGTCGAGCTTGCCGCCGGACGCAGTGAGCTTGATCGCCGCTGGCTGCGGATTGCCTTTGCCTTCGAACAGAGCGAGCGTACCGATGGCCTCTCCTGATGCAATCAAGGGAAGCCATTTCTGCTTCTGCGCCTCGCTGCCGGCGAGCAGCAACCCCTCCGCGGCGAGATAGACCGTGGAGGAAAACGGCACCGGCGCCAGCGCGCGGCCAACTTCCTCGGCGATCACGCAAAGCTCCAGATGGCCCGCGCCGGCCCCGCCATAACGTTCCGGGATCGCAACGCCGAGGAAGCCCATGTCGGCAAGTCCCTTCCACAAGTCGCGGTCGTACGGCGCCTTGCCGTCGACGACGGCGCGCACCGCCTTGGGCGGACACTTCTCGGCGAGAAATTTGCGCGCGGTATCGCGCAATTGTTTTTGCTCGTCGGAGAAATCGAAATTCATGGCGCGGCTCTGTTGATGGCATTGCGCTCGGGTGCAAGATAGATTGCCGCCGATCCTGCTCGCACGCTAACGCCTCGGGGCCGACCGCCTCAAGCGCTATTTGACCAAATCCAGTGCCGCCTATTTGAAGTTCCTGCACCACAAGCGGCGAATTCGATTCAGGAACTTCAAATAGTAAAGCGGCACTAGAATCAATAAGTTTGTGAGTAGCTCATGACTTTCCGAAGTTCGTGAAAGTGCGTGCTGAGGTGTCACACGAACTTCGGAAAGTGAGCACTAGTCGTGAGCCGAACAGCACGACAAGGAGTGGCTTGTGATGTCTTTGCCTCCTATCCCGCTTCCTTCCGCGATTCGCTCGCGTCACGTCGAAGGCATCAACGGGCTGTCCATGCATGTGCTGGAAGCCGGCTTTGAAAGCAAAGGCCGGCCTTGCGTGCTGCTGTTGCACGGCTTTCCCGAACTGGCCTTTAGCTGGCGAAAGATCATGCCGGCGCTGGCGGATGCCGGCTATCACGTGATCGCACCGGATCAGCGCGGTTATGGCCGCACCACCGGCTGCGATGCGAGTTTCGACGGCGACCTCATGCCGTTCCGGCTGACCAATCTCGTGCGCGACGCGCTCGGCGTCGCCACAGCGTTCGGCCATCGCTCGGTGGCCGCGGTGGTCGGACATGATTTCGGCAGCTCGGTCGCCGCCTGGTGCGCGGTGATCCGGCCCGACGTGTTTCGATCGGTGGTGCTGATGAGCGCGCCGTTCGCAGGCCCTCCGCAGATCGCCTTCGCCACGGCTGACACACCTCCACCGCCAAAACGCGAGGATCCGGTGCATCGCGAGCTCGCCGCATTGCCGCGCCCACGCAAGCATTACCAATGGTACTATTCGACGCGCGAGGCGAATGCCGACATGTGGCACGCTCGCCACGGCGTTCACGATTTCCTTCGCGCCTATTACCATCACAAGAGCGCGGACTGGAAAGGCAACGAGCCCTATCCTCTGCAATCCTGGTCGGCGGACGAACTCGCCAAACTGCCGACCTATTACGTGATGGACCTTGCGAAGAACATGGCCGAGACGGTCGCGGAAGAAATGCCGTCGAGGCAAGAGATCGCCGCTACCCAATGGCTGACCGAGCAGGAGCTCGGCTTCTACAGCGCCGAATATCAACGCACGGGATTCCAGGGCGGCCTGCAATGGTATCGCTGCGGTACGTCGGGCGCTTTCACCGCCGAACTTGAAACCTGGTCGGGGCGCCGCATCGACGTGCCATCCTGCTTTATATCGGGCAGGCAGGACTGGGGCACCTACCAGCGGCCCGGCGTTTTCGAGACGATGCAGAAGACGGCCTGCACGCAGATGCTTGGCTGCCACCTGGTCGATGGTGCGGGACACTGGGTTCAACAGGAGCAGGCGGGCGAAGTCAGCCGTCTGCTGCTGCGATTTCTCGGCGGGGTTTGACCTCGGTCGGCGTCCCGGCTATATCAATTTAGAATAGTTCTAAATTAGATAAAAGGGTCTGGCCGTGAAGAATTTTGCCGATTTGACCGAACGGGAAGTGCTGGCGGTTGCGATCTCCGCCGAAGAGGAAGACAGCCGCATTTACATGAGTTTCGCGGAAGACCTCGCGGAACGCTATCCGGAATCGGCAAGGTTGTTCGAAGAGATGGCCGAGGAAGAGAAGTCGCATCGCCACCTGCTGCTGGAGACCTATGAAAAGCGCTTCGGCCCAAATCTGCCGCCAATTCGCCGCGACAACGTCAAGGGCTTCCTGCGCCGCCGCCCAATATGGCTGACCAAGAACCTGTCGCTCGATGCGATGCGCAAGGAAGCCGAAACCATGGAGTTCGAGGCCGAGCGCTTCTACATCAAGGCCGCCGAGCAAACCCAGGATGTCGGCGTCCGGCGGTTGCTCGGCGATCTTGCGGAAGCGGAAAAGGGCCACGAGCACCATGCCGTCAAGCTTACCGACGAGATCCTCAAGCCCGACGTGCGCGCCGCGGAAGACAGGACCCTCCGGCGCATGTTCGTGCTGCAATATGTGCAGCCTGGCCTCGCCGGCCTGATGGACGGATCGGTATCGACGCTGGCGCCGTTGTTTGCCGCCGCCTTCGCCACGCATCAGAACTGGCAGACCTTCCTCGTCGGTCTGGCCGCTTCGATCGGCGCCGGCATCAGCATGGGGTTTGCGGAAGCGCTGTCGGACGACGGCTCGCTGACCGGACGCGGCTCGCCCATGTTGCGCGGATTGACTTGCGGCCTGATGACGGCGCTCGGCGGCCTCGGCCACACCATGCCCTATCTGGTGCCGGACCGCTGGGCCAACGCGTTCTGGATCGCGACCGCTATCGCCAGCGTGGTGGTCTTCTTCGAACTATGGGTGATCGCCTTTATCCGGGCACGCTTCATGGATACGCCGTTCCTGCAGGCCGTGTTCCAGATCGTGCTTGGCGGCGCCATCGTGCTTGGGGTCGGCATTCTGATCGGCGCGGCCTAGAAAGCACTCGACCGTCAGGCTGCAAGCAATTCGCCGACCTCGGCGATGCCGACGGCGCGCTCTGCGAGCAAAAGGTCGGCGACAGCCGGTCACGAGATGCGACAGCAGGAGCCTGCGCATCGCCGTAGACCCTGCGCGCATCGCACGTGGCGAGGAACTTTCCCGGCTACGCGATAACTTCTTCAGTCGCTTACGCGCTGCACGCGCGCGAAGAAGGTCAGCAAGCCTGACGGATGCGATGACGATCGCCATTTTTCAAACAAACTTGATTGGGGCGGTGTTGCATCTGCGGCACGCATGGCGAGCGATGAATCACGTATGATGCTTCAAGATTGTTCGTCGTCGGTCGCTAACGTGATTCGGAATTGAAGCGTTCAAACCGGAGAAAATGCGATGAAGAAGTTTGTGCTGGGGACCCTTAGTCTCGTTGCAATGGCTGCTCCCGCGCTCGCAGCCGATCTTCCTGTGAAGGCGCCGCCGCCGGCGCCGGTAATCCCGATGTACAACTGGTCGGGCTTCTATATCGGCGGAAACGCCGGCTGGGGCCAAAGCGATACCTGCTCGGACGTCGTTACCGCACGCGGCGCGGACTTCACTGACGCCTGCCGCGATCGGTCTGGAGCCGTCGCCGGCGGCCAGATCGGCTACCGCTGGCAACAACCCAACAATCATTTTGTTATCGGGCTGGAGGCTCAGGGCGATTGGGCGGATCTCAAAGGCTCGCGTGTCAGCGTTTTCGATCCGACTTTGGCACTTGGCAGCAAAGTTGATGCCTTGGGCCTTTTCACTGGCCAGCTCGGTTTCGCCTGGGATACCTGGCTGTGGTACGTGAAGGGCGGCGCAGCTGTGACAGGCAATAGATTCTTCGTCAACTCCACGGTTACCGGAGCTAATCTTGCCTCGGTAAGCTCGACCCGATGGGGCGGGGTGATCGGTACCGGATTCGAGTACGGTTTCGCGCCGAACTGGTCAGTCGGCATTGAATACGACCATCTTTTCCTGGGTAGTGCAGACACGACCTTCGCCATCGTAAATCCAACGCTTACAGGTGCGATTGATCGAATCCGCCAGGATGTCGATATGGTCACCGTGCGCTTCAACTACCGCTTCGGCGGCTTTGGCGGCCCGGTCGTCGCCCGTTATTGATTTTCGTTCAATCCGCAAAGAGCCCCGGCGTTGTCCGGGGCTTTTTCATTACTGGATGGCGTCGCTCAGGCCGATAAGCCCGCTTTGGGCCAAAACCAGACAGGCCCGGATTTACGAAAACAATTCCGCATCACCCTCAAGCATAAGCGATCCTAAGCGGCGGTCAGCAATTCGCCGACCTCGGCCAGGCCTGCAGCGCGCTCGCCGAGCAAAAGGTCGGTGACGGCGCGCTGCCTGCCGTCATCGGCAAGGTGGAACGGGTCGCCAGGCGAAAGCCGGTGCAGGATCACGAGATGCGACAGCAGGAGCCTGCGCGCATCGCCGCGCGCCTCGTGAATTCGCGAGCCTTCCCAGACAAAGGCAACCGCGCTTGCCGCGTGATAAAGCAGGCTGGTGGCGCGCCGCGCCTCGGCTTCGTTGTCGCCGTGCGCGGCAACCTTGCGGGCAAAACCGATGGCGGAATCCGTCAGTGTGCGCAAGCGATCCCGGAAGACGACCGGCACGCCGGCGCTGTCATCGAGCCTAGCATGCAGGTCGGCGGCAAGCGCTGTATCCGCGCCGTGCCGGCCGATCGCCCGCCTCATGGCGTCGATGGCGACGATGTTGCCGGTGCCTTCCCAGATCGAACCGAGGTGCGCATCGCGCAACAGCCGCGCGGTGGCGAATTCCTCGATATAGCCGATGCCGCCGCGCATCTCCAACGCATCGCCGCAGACCTTGCGGGCATCGCGGGTGGCACGGAATTTCAAGGTCGGCGTCAGGATGCGCAGCAGCGCAGCCGCGTCCTGGCTACCCGCCTCGGCGCGGTCGAGCGCGTCCGCCGTGATGAAGCTCATCGACAGCGCCTGTTCGGTCGGAAGCATGATCTTCATCAATTGCCGCCGCGCCAGCGGCAAGTCGATAATGCGGCTGCCGAACACCACGCGGTTTTGCGCAACCGTCATCGCGTCGTGACAGGCGCGGCGCATCAAGGCGGTGGATTTGACGCCGTTGGACAGCCGCGAGGAATTCACCATCTCGGCCATCTGCACGAAGCCGCGGTCGAGCTTGCCGACGGCATAGGCGATGGCGCCTTCCAGTTTGATTTCACCTGAGGCCATCGAACGGGTGCCGAGCTTGTCCTTCAGGCGCACAATTCGATAATGGTTGGGCGAACCGTCATCCAGCTTTCGCGGCATCAGAAAAAGGCCAACGCCGCGCGTGCCGGGGCCGGCGCCGTCGGGGCGCGCCAGCAGCATCACGATTGCCGCATCCGCGTTGGAGCAGAACCATTTCTCGCCATGGAGCCGCCAGTGATCGCCTTCTTGAACGGCGGTCGTGGCCAGCGAGCCGACATCGGAGCCGCCCTCCTTTTCGGTCATGAACTGGCCGCCCTGGGTCAGCTTGTTCATGTCGGTTTGCGTCAGCCCGTCGAGATATTTTGCCTTCAACGCCTCGCTGCCGAAATTTGCGAGCAGCTTGGCGCAGCCATCGGTGACGTTGATCGGGCAGCCGAGCCCGAACTCGGCCTGATTGAACAGAAACGTAAAGGCGTGCTTGGCGACCACGGGATATTTGTCGGGCCAGCCCAAAATGCCCTTGCGAAGCGACATCGCGTGAATGCCGAACTCGCCGAACGCAGCGCGCTCGAGTTCGCGATAGGCCGGGTGGTATTCGATCCACTGCACGTCGGCCCCGAAACGGTCGCGTTGGTGCAACACCGGCACGTGCCGGTCGGCGAGCCTTGCGCATTCGTCGAGATGGCCGCCCGCGAGTTCGCCGAGGCGATCGAGATGCGGCTCGATGTGACGGAACAGGGAATCGGGCAGATGGATGCGCAACAAGTCAGCCAGCGCCGGATCTGCGCGGTAGAAATTCATGCCCGAGGTGTCCGGAGCCAGCAGGTCCGGACGATGGTCGGAATTTGCAATGCAATTTTGCGGGCGCGGCTGCATTGATTTCTCGCCTTCGCTGCTCATCTGTTGAGGCGGACTATCGCACATCCCCCCTTCCGGATAAAACAAGGAACAGCCGATGGAAACGCCGAAATACAAGAACGCCCTGATTGTCGGTGCCGGCGAGGGCCTGAGCGCTTCGCTGGCGCGGCTGTTCAATCGTGAGGGTCTTCGCGTCGCACTCGCCGCACGCAGCGTCGAGAAGCTTGGCGCGCTTTGTTCGGAGACCGGCGCGCAGGCCTATGCCTGCAACGCGTCGGACCCTGACGAGGTCGAGCGGCTGTTCGGTCTCGTGGAACGTGAGATCGGCACGCCGGATGTCGTGGTCTACAATGCCAGCGCGCGGGCGCGCGGTCCCTTCATCGATCTCGTCCCTGCGGAAGTGGCGCAGTCGATGGCGGTGAGTGCATTCGGCGGCTTTCTGGTGGCCCAACAAGCCGCGAAGCGGATGCTGCCGCAGAGGCACGGCGCCATCCTGTTCACCGGCGCATCCGCCAGCGTGAAGGGCTATGCGCAATCCGCGCCGTTTGCGATGGGCAAGTTCGCGCTGCGCGGGCTGGCCCAGAGCATGGCGCGCGAACTGTCGCCGCAAGGCCTTCATGTCGCGCATTTCGTGATCGACGGCGGCATCCGTAGCGCTGCCCGGGCAGAACCCGCCGACCGGCCGGATTCCATGCTCGATCCCGACGCCATTGCCTTGAGTTACTGGAACGTGCTGCAGCAGCCGAAGAGTGCCTGGAGCTGGGAACTGGAGTTGCGGCCCTGGGTGGAGAAGTTTTAGAGGCTTTGAAACGACTACTCACGATGTCATCATCCGCGAAAGCGGATGATCCAGTACGCAGCGATAGCGATCACTAAGGCGATGCTGGCGATTACTGGATACCCGCTTCCGCGGGTATGACGGGACGACTACGCTCGGCCGCTAGCCGCCAGCTTGCGCAGGGAATCTCTGCCGGCGCGGTGTCGATGTGTTTTTCGAAGCGCACCAGTTTCCAGTCATCGGGATGACGGGCAAAGGCAAACCCCGACTTGCGCGCCAGAGCGATCATCGCCGCGTTGGCGCGCAGGGTGTCGCCGAAGATTCTGACCGCGCCAAGCGCAGCCGCCCGGCATTCGAGATTGCCGAGCAACGCCGCGCCGATGCCCTGCCCCTGCCAGCGGTCGTCGATGGAAATGCCGAATTCAAAGCTTGCCGTGGCGGCGTCGAAGCCATAGCGGGCTTCGCCGACCACCGTTTCCCGGCCGTCCGCCGTCATCACCGCAAGCACGCTGAAGCGGTCATCTTCCCCGGCGTGGGTGAATTGATCCAGTTGGCTCGCCGACAACTCACTGACCGCGCCCAGAAAGCGGTTATAGCGCGAGCGCACCGAGAGCAGGCGGAAGTAACGCTGCAAAGCTTCGGCATCATCGGGCGCGGCAAAGCGGACCGTCAGCGCCCTGCCATTACGCAGTCTCAGATGATCGGTGTGATAGGGGTAATCGAGCAAACGAAGCGCGGTCATCGCGGCCTCCGAACGTTGCGTTTGTCGCGAGGAAAAACCGGCACCCACTTTCGCTAACGCGGCCGTTCCGGTCCGGGATCACGCCCTTAAGCCCGCCAGAACGGCTTTTCGGCCTCACGGACGACATCGCTCCATGACAACCCGACATCGCGCAGGTCCCGGTCGGACCAATGGGTCAGTTCGTCACGCTGGCGCCAGCGGCTGATCCAGAGGTGAAGGCGGCCATTGGCCCGGGCCAAAAGCCCAAACTCATGATTATTTGTCATTTCTTGGGATAAACACAGGGACATCTCGTCCTCCTGAATCTAACTTACAATAGCAATATTTATGAAATTCGGTGTTGTCACAAACGACACTTTGCGCCATGATACATGATATAAATTCATGGATTTGATACATGACCGCCCGGTTACCGTCGCTCAATGGATTACGTGCCTTCGAGGCCGCTGCCCGGCATTTGAGTTTCACGGCGGCTGCGGCTGAACTGAACGTCACCCAGACCGCGATCAGCCATCAGATCCGCCGGCTGGAAATCGAGCTCGGGATTCGGCTGTTCGTCCGGCAAAACCGCAGCCTGGCGCTGACGCCGGAGGCCAGGGACTACCTTCCCGGCATACGCGCCGCCTTCAACGATCTGCGGCTCGCCACCGACCGGCTGTTGCGCAAGGACAATGACCGGATCCTGACCATTTCGACGCTGGCCTCGCTGGCGGCAAAATGGCTGTTGCCGCGGCTTTCCAGCTTCCAGCAAGCCCATCCCGAGATCGACGTCCGCATCACCTCCTCGACCAGCCTGGTCGATTTCCGCCGCGATGACGTCGACGCCGCGATCCGCTACGGCCGCGGCCATTGGCCCGGCGTGCGTGCCGACTGGCTGACGGCCGATGAACTGTTTCCGGTGTGCAGCCCCGCGCTCTTGAAGGGCGACAAACCGCTTCGATGCCCGGAAGATCTCGCCCATCACACCCTGCTGCACACGAGCGGCGCCTATGACGACGACTGGCGGCTGTGGATGACCGCGGCCGGCCTGCCTTTGGACGGATCGAAGCAGCCGGGGCTGAGCTTCGACCTGCTGCTGATGACGATACAGGGCGCCATCGACGGCCTCGGGGTTGCGATGGGCCGAACCTCCTATGTGGAGGGCGACATCGCCACGGGGCGGCTCGTGGTGCCGTTCAAGATCGCGCTCCCGGCCGATGCCGGCTTCTACCTGGTCTCGCCGGAGCAGCGCGCGGAGTCGGCGAAACTGTCGGCGTTCCGGCAATGGCTGTTGGCCTCGGTGCAGGGCGGCGCAAAAATCGCCTGATTTGCGGTTGGTCGGGCGACGCTAGTGGAGTGGATTTGACATTCGCTACCCGCCCAGCCGCGACCCCGAAAAGCGAATGTTGGAATCGGACCACTGACGTGGCAGATTGGCCGGACAAGATAAACGAACGTCTCCGCGATTGGCGCAGATCCGGCGCGATGCTGCGGGGACCCAGGGGGAATATGATATGTCGCAAGCGTCCAGTTCGCCGCCGCCCCAGCTCAAATCGCGGATCGGCGCCATTCTCCGGGCGACCAGCGGCAATTTCCTCGAGCAGTTCGACTTCTTCCTGTTCGGCTTTTACGCGCAAGATATCGCGAAGGCGTTCTTCCCCGCCGCGGACGAGACCGCGGCCCTGCTCAATGCCTATGGCGTGTTCTGGCTCGGCGCGCTGATGCGCCCGGTCGGCGCGATCGTGCTCGGCGCCTACATCGACAGATCGGCCGCCGCAAGGGACTGATCGTCACGCTCGCTCTGATGGCGCTTGGTACCGTGGTAATCGCCTTCTGCCCGTCTTATGCATCCATCGGCATTGCCGCGACCGTCATCGTGCTGATCGGCCGGCTCATACAGGGCTTCTCCGCCGGCGTCGAACTCGGCGGCGTGTCGGTCTATCTCTCCGAGATCGCGACGCCCGGCAACAAGGGCTTCTACACCTCGTTCCAATCTTCCAGTCAACAGGTCGCGATCTTCGTCGCGGCGGTCATCGGCTTTATCCTGAGAGAAAGCATGCCCAGCGATACCTTCCTCGATTCCATCGGTGGCATCGCCAAATGGCGCATCCCGTTCTTCGTCGGTTGCATCATTATTCCCGTCATCTTCATGTTGCGGCGATCGCTTGAGGAAACGCCGGCTTTCCTGGCCATGAAGAAACATCCGACCGCGAGCGAGGTGTTTGCTTCGGCGATCGCGAACTGGCGCATCGTCGTTCTCGGCATGATGATCGCCGTGCTGACCACGACGACCTTTTACTTCATCACCGTGTATGCACCCGGTTTCGGCAAGCAGCTCAACCTCTCGCCGACGGGGACGTTGCTTGTGACCCTTCTCGTTGCGGTCACGAATTTCATCTGGAATCCGGTGGGCGGCGCAGTTTCCGACCGGATCGGCCGCAAGCCCGTGCTGCTGGCGATAGCAGGCCTGGCGTTCGTGACTGCCTATCCTGCGCTTTCCTGGCTCGCCAGCAGAGCCCACGCTCGGAAAGCTGCTGGCAGTCCAGATGATGTTCTCGTTCTATTTCGGTGTCTACAGCGGCACGATGCTGGGGTGCCTGGTCGAGATCGTGCCGGCACATGTCCGAACCACCTGTTTCTCGATAGCATTCGCGCTGGCTGCGGGCATATTCGGCACGTCCACCCCCTTCGTATCTACCAAACTGATCGACATGACCGGCCAGGACAAGGCCTCGCCTGCGTACTGGCTGATGTTCGGCGCGGCGCTCGGCATCATTGGCGCGCTCACCGTCTATCGCGGCGGCAAGACGATCGAGACCCGGAACGTCGTTCCCGCCTGATGCCCGCAACCGTTGCGTATGCGCCATGCCTGCCCAACGGTTTTGCTTTCCATGCAAACAAGCTAACAACAGCTGCATGGTTGACTTGACCCGTAAATACGACGTGCTGGTGATCGGCGGCGGCAATGCCGCGCTTTGCGCCGCGATCAGCGCGCGCCGGGACGGCGCTTCGGTGCTGGTGCTGGAGGGCGCGCCGAAATTCTATCGCGGCGGCAACACCCGCCACACCCGCAACATGCGCTGCGCCCACGACGCGGCGACCGACATCCTCACCGGGCCCTATACGGAAGAAGAGTTCTGGGAAGACCTGCTTCGCGTCACCGGCGGCAAGACCGACGAGGAGCTGGCGCGCCACATGATCGCCGAGTCCAAGGACATTCTCGGCTGGATCGTCGAGCAAGGCGTGCGCTGGCAGCCTTCGCTCGGCGGCACGCTCAGCCTGGGGCGGACCAACTCGTTCTTTCTCGGCGGCGGCCGGGCGATGCTCAATGCGCTGTACCTGACCGCCGAACGGCTCGGCGTCGAGATTCTCTACGATGCGGAAGTGATCGGCCTCGACATCGCAGACGGCATGTTCCTGTCCGCCACGCTGAAACGCGGTGACGGCCACGTCACCGTCGCGGCTTCCACGCTTGTCGCCGCGTGCGGCGGGTTCGAGGCCAATATCGAATGGCTCAAGCAATATTGGGGCGATGCGGCCGACAATTTCCTGATCCGCGGCACGCCCTATAATCGCGGCGCGGTGCTGAAAATGCTGCTTGAAAAGGGCGTGCAGGAAATCGGCGATCCCACGCAATGCCATGCGGTTGCGATCGACGCACGGGCGCCGAAATTCGACGGCGGCATCATTACACGGCATGATTCCGTGGTGTTCGGCATCGTCGTCAACCGGGATGCCCAGCGCTTCTACGACGAGGGCGAGGACATCTGGCCGAAGCGCTATGCGATCTGGGGACGCCTCGTCGCCGCCCAGCCCGGCCAGATCGCCTACATCATTTTCGACGCCAGTTCGCGCAACAGTTTCATGCCGACGCTGTTTCCGCCGATTGAAGCGACGACCGTCGCGGGCCTCGCCGGCAAGCTCGAACTGGATTCGGCGGCGCTTGAAAAGACCGTCGCCGATTTCAACGCGGCGGTACGGCCCGGCACCTTCGATCACACCATTCTCGACGACTGCCGGACCGAAGGCCTCACGCCGCCGAAAACCCATTGGGCGCGGCGGATCGAGACCCCGCCCTTTTATGCCTACCCGGTGCGGCCCGGCATCACCTTCACCTATCTCTGCACCCGCGTGAACAAACAGGCGCGCATGCTGATGAAGGACGGCAAGCCGTCCGCCAACATGTTTGCCGCCGGCGAAATCATGTCCGGCAATGTGCTGGGCAAGGGATACGCCGCCGGGATGGGCATGACCATCGGCAGCGTGTTCGGCCGCATCGCAGGCCGGGAGGCGGCGAAGAATGCGAGGAATTAAAACGTACAGTGACGCCGCTTCACCCCTCCCCCTTGCGGGGTCCGAGGCGAGCGAAGCTCGCTCTCGAGGTCGGGGGTGTTTCGCGGACACAACGTTGCCTGATGTACCCGCCTCCCCAACCCTCCCCCGCAAGGGGGCAGGAAGCACACAGCCGCCGCGGAAGGATGAGCCATGTCGCGACTAGTCTTCGCTGCGGCCACGGCCGCCCTGATGTCGGTAACTTCAGCCCAAGCCGCGGAGCCGATTTCGCTGCGCGACATGGGCTCGTTCCATGTCGGCGGCCGTCTCGTCGAGATCAGCGGCAAGCCGGTCAAGGAAGTGACGTTCACGCCCGGCGGCGTGCCGGCGAAGGTCGACCCGAACGGCACCTATCAGGTCGAGCAGATGTATGTGCAGTATTTCCTGCCCGTCAACGAACACGGCGCCTATCCGCTGCTGATGTGGCATGGCGGCGGGCTGACCGGCGTCACCTGGGAGACGACGCCCGACGGCCGCGAAGGCTGGCTGAACTATTTCCTGCGCAAGGGCTGGAGCGTCTATAATTCCGACGCGGTCGAGCGCGGCCGCGCCGGCTGGGCGCAATATCCCGACATCTTCAAGAGCGAGCCGGTGTTCCTGACCACGGCCAATCCGTTTCTCCGCTTTCGCATCGGCGATGGCCCGAATTCCTACGATCCCGATCCGGCCAAGCGAAAGCTGATGCCGGGCAGCCAGTTTCCCGCCGAAGGCTACGACATCTTCGTCAAGCAGGGCGTGCCGCGCTGGACCACCAACGATGACGCGACGATTGCGGCCTATATCGCCGAGGTCGACCGCGTCGGCCCCTGCATCATCATGGTGCACAGCCAGGCCGGCAGCTTCGGTTTCAAGGTCGCGCAGGCGCGGCCCGACAAGGTGAAAGCGCTGATCGCGATCGAGCCGACGGCCGCCGGTGACCCCGCCAAGGTCGACACACTGAAAAACATTCCAACCCTGATCGTCTACGGCGACTATATCGATCGCGATTCACGCTGGCCCAAGATGCGCGAGACAGGCTTGGCGTTCGCCGACGGCATCAGAGCCGCGGGCGGCAGTGTCGATGTTGTCGACCTGCCGCAGGTCGGCATCAAGGGCAATTCGCACATGATCATGATGGACAAGAACAATGCCGAGGTGGCTGGCCTGATCGAGAAATGGCTCGAAGGCAAAGGCCTGACGAAATAGACATCGGTCGCAAGGCGGAGATTAGAGTAGCGCATGCACGGAACGAAAATCCTGGAGGAAGCCGACCGCCTGATGACGGTCTGCAATTCCTGTCGCTACTGCGAGGGCCTTTGCGCGGTGTTTCCGGCGATGGAAATGCGCCGCTCGTTTTCCGACGGCGACCTCAATTATCTCGCCAATCTCTGCCACGCCTGCGGCGCCTGCTACACCGACTGCCAGTTCTCGCCGCCGCACGAATTCGACGTCAATGTACCCCGCAACCTGGCGATCGCGCGGGCCGAATCCTGGGCCGCCTATGCCTGGCCGCGGGCGTTCGCCGGCCTGTTCGCGCGCAACGGCATGGTCATCAGCCTCATCTGCGCGCTAAGCGTCGCCGCATTCATTTTCGGCTTTGCGGCCTCGGCCGACCGTCAGGTGCTGGTCGGCGTTCACACCGGTCCCGGCGCGTTTTACGCGCTGATGCCGCACAGTGCGATGGCCGGCCTGTTCGGCGCGGCGTTTCTGTATGCGATCATAGCGCTTGCGATGGGATTGCGCGCCTTCTGGCGCGACATCGGCGAGCCGTTCGGGACGCTGGCCGAACCGGGGTCGCTGTGGCAGGCGATGAAGGATGCCGGGCGGCTGCGTTATCTCGATGGCGGCGGGGTCGGCTGCTTCAACGAAGACGAGCGTCCGACCGATCATCGCTGGATCTATCATCACCTGACGTTCTATGGCTTCCTGCTGTGCTTTGCCTCGACCGCGGTCGCGACGCTCTATCATTATGTTTTGGCGCGCGAGGCGCCCTACGCCTGGTGGGATCTGCCGGTGGTGCTCGGCACGCTTGGCGGAATTGGGCTCGTGATTGGGCCGATCGGATTGCTCGCTGAGCGATCCAAGCGCGACCCTGCGCTCGTTGACGAGAACCGATCCGGCATGGATACGGCTTTTACCGTCATGCTGTTTCTGACCGGCCTCACCGGACTTGCGCTGCTGTTCTGGCGCGAGACATCGGCGATGGGCCCCTTGCTGGCGCTGCATCTCGGCGTGGTGTTCGCGCTGTTCATCACGCTGCCTTACGGAAAGTTCGTCCACGGCCTTTACCGCTATGCCGCGCTGGTGCGTTACGCGCGCGAGCGGCGCATGATGGGGCATGTGTGACGAGCGTTCGCCCAGATAGAGGAGTTGGAGATAGATGAAAGAGCTTGTCGCAATCGCCGAGCAGATCGCCGCCAAACTTGTCGCGCGCAAGGAAACGATTGCGGTCGCGGAATCGTCGACCGGCGGGCTGATTTCCGCAAGCCTGCTCGCCGTACCCGGCGCATCCGCTTATTTCCTGGGTGGCGCGGTGGTCTACACGCGCGACGCCCGGCGGCTTCTCGCCGATATTCCCGATGAGGCGATGAAGGGGTTTCGCTCGGCCTCCGAACCCTACGCCCAATTGCTGGCGAACCAGATCCGCGGGCGCTTTTCGACCCATTGGGGCCTCTCGGAGACCGGCGCCACGGGACCTGCGGGAAACCGCTATGGCGATGCGGCCGGCCACTCCTGCATGGCGGTCGCGGGACGTGCCTCTCAAGTCATCACGCTGGAGACCGGCAGCGCCGACCGGCTCGGCAACATGCACGCGTTTGCGGCGAGCGCACTGAATTTGTTGTTGCAAAATTTGTCGCGCTGAACGTCCTATCGACCACCGGAATTGAAGCCTCGAATTCTCGGCACGGCAATGAGCTCCCTCTCCCCTTGCGGGAGAGGGTTGGCGTGAGCGACTATCTGAAGAGTCAAGTTCGCATTGGCGTGATTGGGCACGCGCATCGCGTGCTTTTGCGTTGAGGCGGACGAGCAGTTTGCTGGGCCAGGGCGATCCGGACGACCATTTTGGGTTTTCCTGCGGCGAGCAATCTGTCGCGGAAGGCGGCAAGGGTCCGGATTTAAGCCCGAATTCTCGGCAACGGCAATGAGCTCCCTCTCCCCTTGCCGGAGAGGGTTGGGGTGAGGGGTCGCGGTCAATCGATAGAGCGTAACCCCTCACCCGGATCGCAAGAGCGATCCGACCTCTCCCAATGGGCCCCATGGAAGAGGTGGCACCGAGCTGCGGCGTCGCCAATCCCAAATTGATAAATCAGACGCGCGAGTAGCCGCTAAACGCCGGCATGCACGGACGACGAGGGAGGATCACTTCTCGCGGAACGCGCGCATTAGCTGATCGCTCAACGGCTTGATCAGGTAGGACAGCAGGGTGCGGTCGCCGGTCTGCACGAAAGCTTCGACCGGCATGCCCGGAATCAATTTGACGTCGCCAAGGCGTGCGACCTCATCCGGCGGCATCGATACGCGGATCGTGTAGTAGGACTGCCCGGTACGCTGATCGGTGGTGACGTCCGGCGAGACGCGGGTGACCGCGCCGGTCAATTCCGGCGTGGTGCGCTGATTGAAGGCCGACAGCCGCAGCAGGGTTTTCTGCCCGACTTGCAGCTTGTCGATATCCTGGGGATTGACCTTGGCCTCGACCTGAAGGTCGTCGGCCTGCGGCACGATCAGCATGATGGCGTCGCCTGCCGTGATCACGCCGCCGACCGTATGAACGCTCGATTGCAATACCATGCCGTCCTGCGGCGCGCGGATGTCGACCCGCCGCAACTGGTCTTCGGCCGTAACCTTGCGCTCGACGAATTCGCCGATCTTGTCGTTGGTCTCGCGCAGGTCCTTCGACACGTCGCTGACCAAATCCTTGTCGACCTGGATGATCTGCAACTCGGTTTCAGTGATCTTGCCCTTGGCCTGGGCGCGCGAGGCAATGTATTGCGCGCGTTCGCCGGACAGCCTTGCCGCGTCGCGTTCAAGCGTGGTGAGCCGTGTTATCTGCACGAGATGCTTGTCGTAAAGGTCGCGGACGCCGGTCAGCTCCTTCTCGACCAGCGCGATTTCCTGATCCTTCGCCTTCTCTTGTGCGGTGAGGCCGGCGATTTCCTCGTTCAACTGGGTAATGCGCTCGCGCAACTGCGCCTTTTGGCCGATTCTTCCATTGACGCGCACGTCGAACAGCTTGGCTTCGCTGGCCATGACGGCCTTGACGTCGGGATCAGCGGCGCGGTCGAGCAACATGGGTGGGAACGTGATCTTGTCGAGGCCACGCTGCTCGGCCTCCAGCCGCGCCGCGCGCGCCAACAGGCCGTCGAGGTTCTTGGTGACGATCGCAAGGCTGGCCTTGGTGACGGTATCGTCGAGCCGCACCACGATGTCGCCCGCCTTGACGAGATCGCCGTCATGGGCGCGCACTTCGCCGACAACACCGCCAGTCGGGTGCTGAACCTTCTTGACGCTCGATTCGACGACGATCGATCCGGGCGCGATCAACGCGCCCGAGATTTGCGCGGTCGACGCCCAGCCGCCGAGCCCGACGGCGAGAAACGCGACCACGGAAAGTCCCACGATCAGATGCTGGCGGATCGAATAGCCAGCGCCGTTCATCGCAATGTCCGTCATGGCTTGGTAACGCCTCCCTCGGAGACGATCTTGATCGGCGACGGCGCCGGGACACGCGCCTGCAACACCTGCGACAGCACGGTTTCCTTCGGCCCGAAGGTCTGCATGCGGCCGTCCCGGAGCACGAGAAGCTGATCGACCGCCTCGATCCCGATCGGCCGGTGCGCGACCACCACCACGATCGCGCCGCGTTCGCGCGCGCCGCGGATGGCGCAGGTCAGCGCCTCGTCGCCTTCGGTATCGAGATTGGAGTTCGGTTCATCGAGCACGATCAGGAAGGGATTGCCGTAAAGCGCTCTCGCGAGCGCCACGCGCTGTGCCTGACCGGCCGAAAGCGCGGCGCCCTGGTCGCCGACGGGGGTGTCGTAGCCTTCACGCATCTTGATGATCATTTCGTGGACGCCGGCTTCCTTGGCGGCAGCGATAATGCCGTCGGAGGTGGCCTCGGGATCGAAGCGGCAGATATTCTGCGCGACCGAACCTGCAAACAATTCGACATCCTGCGGCAGATAGCCGACATGGCGGCCGAGCACATCCGGGGACCATTGATCGAGCGCGGCGCCGTCGATCCGCACCTTTCCGCGCACCGGCAGCCACACGCCAACCAGCGCCCGCACCAGCGAGGATTTGCCGGAGCCGCTCGGCCCGATGATGCCGAGGCCGTTTCCGGCCGTCAGCGCAAAAGTCACGTCCTGCACGATGAAGCGCTGATCGCCGGGCGCCACCATGCTGACGGCATCGACCGAGAGGCGGCTGGAGGGGTTTTGCAGCAGGGTCGGCGTCGCGCGGGCCGGCATCGACTCCAGCAAGCGATTGAGGCGATGCCAGCTTTGGCGCGCGGCCACAAAACTCTTCCAGTGCGCGATGGCAAGATCGACCGGCGCTAGCGCCCGCGCACTCAGGATCGAGCCTGCGATGATGATGCCGGCAGTTGCCTCCTGATGAATCACCAGATAGGCGCCGACCGCGAGCACCGCCGACTGCAACGTCATCCGCATGACCTTGGCGACAGCGCTGAGCCCGCCGGTAACGTCGCTGGCGCGCTGGTTGCCGTCGAGATAATTCTGATTGGCCTTGCCCCAGCGCCGGGTCAGCCGTCCCGACATCCCCATCGCCACCAGCACTTCGGCGTTGCGCCGGCTGGCGGCGGCCAGATCGTTGCGGCGCGCCGCAAGTCCGAGCGCCTCACGCGCCGGCGCGCGCGACAAAAACTCGGTCATGACGGTGAGCGTTACCAGGATGATGGCGCCGACCAGGGCGGTCACGCCAATCAGGACGTGGAAGGCAAAGCAAATCGCAAGATAGAACGGCAACCACGGCAGATCGAAGAACGCGCCGGGTCCCATGCCGCCGAGAAAGCCACGCACGTTGTCGAGGTCGCGCAGCGGCTGAAGGCCTTCACCGGGTCCGCCGGAGACCAGCGGCAGCCGCACGACGACGTCGAAAACCCGAGCATTGATCGCCTCGTCGAGCGAGGTTCCGATACGGCCGAGGATTCGTCCCCGGATCAGATCGAGAATGCCCTGGGCAACATAGAGCCCGCCCGCCAGGATGATCAGGCCGACGAGTGTCGGCACGCTGCGGCTCGGCAGCACCCGGTCATAGACCTCGAGCATGAACAGCGACCCGGTCAGATAAAGCAGGTTGATCATGCAGCTCATGACGCCGACGCCGATGAAGGCGGTGCGGCAGGCACGCAGCGCTTCACCGAGTTCGGAACGCCGGACACCGGGAGCGACTGCCATCTATCCTGATCTCTTCATAAGCGGTTGCGACCCCAGCTGAAATAACGGGTACGCGTGGAGATTTTACTAACTTTCGCAGCCCGGGTCTAATGACGGGACGTTAATCTGTATTGCCAAAACCCTAATGTTTCCGGGGCCTCAGGGCGGGCAAACCGGGCCCGCCCCCATCTTCCGCCGGGGCCGGCGCTAAAATCGGCCGCCGGTCCGAACGAGCCTGACGATCAGCAAGAGGATGATGGCGCCGATCGCCGAATAGATGATCTCCGACACCAGGCCGGAGCCGATCGCGATGTGAAGCTTCGGGAACAGCCAGCTGGCGACGAAAGCACCGGCAATACCGACGATGATGTCGCCGATGATGCCAAATCCGGTGCCGCGCACGATCTTGCCCGCCAGCCAGCCGGCCACCAGGCCGACGAACAGAATAACAAGAAGACTCTCGCTCGAGATGTACATGAAAACTCCCCCTGAAAATGCGCGTCGTTCCTCCCGCGCTGGCTAGAAACCTAGCCATTATTGCCGGACGTGACTATGCCAATTTGAACCCCGCGAGTGAGTGTTCCAGGACGATGTCGCGGGCAGGAGACCCTTCGAATCAGGCTGGCGCGGGGGTAGCAGTGCGCTCCGCCAGGATGCACCTTGCCATTCTTTCCCCGGGCATTTCCACGTTGGGCGGGAGGCGGTCAAGGCACCTTGGTTCGGCAAAACCGCACCTTGGCGCAAACGAGCAACTGGTGGGTGCCTGGTCGAGCGTCGGCGGCGCTCCCGGGATCGTCTCCAGCCGCTGGCCGCGTTTGGCGCCGTGGACGGTGGAAGCCAATAGCCCCTTCGGATAGGGATGGACCGGCGAACGCACGATCTGGCTGAGCGTGCCCAGTTCCACAATCTCGCCCGCATACATCACCGCCACACGGTCGCAGATTTCGATGGCAACCCCGATGTCGTGGGTGACGAAAATGACGGACATGCCGAACTCACGCTGCAGCTCGCGCAGCAACAGCAGGATCTGGATTTGCACGGTGGCGTCGAGCGCCGTCGTCGGTTCGTCCGCGAGCAGGATCTTCGGCCGGCAGGCCAGCGCCAACGCGATCATCGCGCGCTGGCGCATGCCACCCGACATCTCGTGCGGATAGGCGTCGAGCCGGCGTTTCGCGGAAGGAATACGAACGACCTCCAGCATTTCGAGCGCCCGTGCCCTCGCCTCGCTTTGGCTCTTGCCTTCATGGCGCATCACGGTCTCTGTGATCTGCTGACCGATCGTATAGACCGGGTCGAGCGCCAGCGCCGGCTCCTGGAAGATCATGGAGACGGTCTGGCCACGAAAGGCCGATAGTTCCTCGTCGTCGAGCGCCAGCACATCGCGGCCGAGCACGCGAATGCTGCCCGAAATCCGTGTCCGCTGCCTCGGCAACAACCGCATCAGCGCCCGCAACGTGACGCTCTTGCCCGAACCGGATTCACCCAATAGGCCCAGCACCTCTCCCTCGCCCACGGAGAAGCTGAGATTGTTCACGGCATGCACCGTGCGCTCGCCGGAAAAGCGAACACTGAGGTCGCGGACGTCGACGAGCGTGGTCATGGCAACTGCGGCACCTTTTCGTGGAAGTCGGTGGCGCGTTGGAATGCCGCGCCAATCCGCAGCAGCGTCGCTTCATCGAAGGAGCGGCCGATCAATTGCATGCCCACGGGAAGGCCGCTCCTGGTGAAACCCGACGGAATCGAAAGCGACGGCAGGCCGAGATAGTTGACCGGACGGGTGAAGCGCGTCAGCCGCTGGATCACCGCTTCGGCGTCAGGGTTGTTGCCGATATCGCTCTCGGCAATGGTCGGCGCAGGCACCGGCGCAACCGGCGCGATGACGGCATCGGTGCCGGTGACGGCGGCAAGATGCGCGGCCAGCGCCGGTCCGCGCCAGCGCATCGCTTCGAGATAGGTGACGGCCGGGATCGCAAGTCCATTCTGCAACCGCATCAGCACCTGCGGACCGTAATCCTGCGCCCGCTCGATCATCCAGCGCTTGTGGAAGGCCGCGGCCTCCACCGCGAGCACCAGTTGCGAGGCCGCCGCAAGCTGACGCTGATCCGGCAGATCGACCTTCACGACCCTGCCGCCCTCGCGCGTGAAAACGGCAATCGCCGCATCGAGTGCGCCGGCGACGTCGGCATCGAGGTCGTCGACATAGAAGGCGTTCGGCACGCCGATGGTAAGACCCTTCATCGATCCCGTGGTCGCCGCGGCGTAGTCCGGCACCGGCCCCGTGATCGCGGTGGGGTCGGCGGGGTCTGCGCCTGCCATCAAACCCAACAACACCGCACAGTCTTCCACGGTGCGCGCCAGCGGCCCGACCGTATCTAGCGATTGCGACAATGGCATCGCGCCGGCGCGGCTGACCCGGCCCACGGTCGTCTTCAACCCCGTCACCCCGCAGAAATGCGCGGGCATCCGGATCGAGCCGCCGGTATCCGAGCCGAGCGCGGCAAACGTCAACCGCGCGGCCACCGCCGAACCCGATCCCGACGACGAACCGCCGGTGATGCGATCAAGCGCAAATGGATTGTGCACCGGACCGAAGTGAGCGTTGTGGCCGGTCGGGCCGTAGGCGAATTCGGACATCTGCAGCGAGCCGAGCCGAACGGTCCCGGCGTCCTTGAGGCGTTGCAACGCGGTCGAGGTCGTCGTAGCGACGAAGTCGCGGCGAATGCGCGAGCCGCAGGTCACGACCTTGCCGGCGTCGTAATACATGTCCTTGTGGGCGAGCGGCACGCCGTGCAACGCGCCGCGCCGGCCGCCTTTGGCGAGCGCCGCGTCGGCGGCGTCGGCCGCCTCGAGCGCCTCCTCCGCCTCGATCGCCATGAAGGCGTTCAAATGCGGCTGCCACCGCGCGATCCTGTCGAGACAGGATTGCGTCACCTCACGCGAGGAAACGCGCTTGTCCGCGATCGCGCTCGCGACCGCGGTCAGCGACATCAGGGCCGGTTCGCTGCTCACCGCGCCACCTTCTTGGTCTGCACCACCACAAACGTCGAAGGCTCGAGATCGAACGGCAGCGTGCCGGCGATCGCGGCAAAACCGTCGAAGGCGGGCCCGACGGAATTGGCGATCCGTGTGGCGACTTCGGTCTCGACCGGCACGCCGGCCGCGCTGGCGATGGCGTGGATCTCTTTCGCGGTGGGTCTTGTCATCTGGTATTTCCCTCTTCTTGTTTGGCTTGTTTGGGCGCGCGGCTATGGCCCGAACCCGGGACTGCCATGTAACAGGCCGCTTGATGGCCCATTTTATCAAGCACGGTGAGTTTAGGTGCCGTGCCAGCGCAGAGCCGCTCCGCAAAAGGACAGCGGGTATGGAAGCGGCACCCACCCGGCGGATCGATCGGATTAGGCGGATCGCCGGAGATTGGCGGCGTCTCGGTCCGGTGATCGGGATCCGATGACGGCATCGCCGCCAGCAGCGCCCGCGTATAGGGATGCGCGGGGGTGTCCCACACCCGATCGACCGGGCCGAGTTCGACCACCTCGCCAAGATACATCACGAGCACCCGGTCCGAAATGTAGCGGACGACGTTGAGGTCGTGGCTGATGAAAAGATAGGTCAGTCCGAATTCGCGCTTGAGATCGGCGAGCAGGTTGAGCACCTGCGCCTCGACGGACTTGTCGAGCGCCGACACCGCTTCATCGAGGATCACCAGCCGCGGCGACAACGCCAGCGCGCGCGCGATATTGACACGCTGCCGCTGCCCGCCGGAAATCTCGTGCGGATAGCGATTGGCGAAATTCTCCGGCCGCAGGCCTACCTTGCCAAGCAACTCGCGGGCGACCGCGCGGGCCGCAGCGTCCGCCATGCCATGCACCTTCGGGCCGAAAGCGATCGACTCCTCGATCGTGAGGCGCGGATTGAGCGAGGCGTAGCTGTCCTGAAACACCATCTGCATGCCGCGGCGCAGCTCGCGCAACGACAAGGCGCGCCCGACCTGCATGCCGTCATAGATGATCTCGCCGGCATCGCGGGTCGTCAGATGCATCAAGAGCCGCGCGGTGGTCGACTTGCCGCAACCGGATTCGCCGACAATGCCGACCGTTTCTCCCTTGGCGATCGAGAACGAAACATCATCGACCGCACGTACGGTCTTGCGCGCGCCAAAGAGAGCGCCGCGCACGGGGAAATGCTTGGTGAGCCCATTGACCTGGAGCAAGGGTTGCGCGGCCCCCCCGCGGTCAGCGATGGGTTCGAGCAGTTCAGTTGATTGGCCGATTTCATTCATGGCATCAGTTCCTGATGTCCATGGCACTGCGCATTCCGTCGCTGAGCAGGTTGAAGCAGATCGATACCGCAAAGATCATGGCGCCCGGTAAAGCCGCAACCCACGGGTTGACGTAGATCGCGGTGCGCAGCGTGTTGAGCATCAAGCCCCATTCCGGCTCCGGCGGCTTGGTGCCGAGGCCGAGGAATGAAAGTCCGGCGGCCAAAATCATCGACACCGAAATCAATCCGGTGGCGTAGACGAAAATAGGTCCCAGCACGTTGCCGAGCATATGAACGCGCATGATGGTGAAGGGGCCGGCGCCCGAAGCACGCGCCGCCTCGACGAAATCCATGTTGCGCACGCCGGTGGCGACGCTTTCGGAAACGCGGGTGATCTGCGGGACGAAGACGACGGTCAGCGACACGATCGAATTGACGATCCCGGCACCAAGCGCGCCCGAGATCGCGATGGCGAGCAGCACCGAGGGAAAGGCGTAAAATACGTCAACCGTGCGCATGATCGCGGTATTGACCTTGCCGCCGACGTAACCGGCGATGAGGCCGAGCGACGTTCCGATTACGAAGGCAAGGATGACGGGAAGAATCCCGACGATCAGCGACAAACGCCCGCCATAGATCAGGCGGGCCAGCAAGTCGCGGCCGAGTTCGTCGGTTCCAAGCGGAAAACCTGCCGTGCCGATATGGCGCAACCGGCGGATCATCGAGCCTTGATAGGGATCGGCAAGCCCGAGCCACGGCGCGCAAATGGCGGAAAGAAAAATCGCGATCAGGACAAACGCGCACACCATGCTGACCTTGTCGCGCACGATGCGCCTTCCCACGGTTGCCCAGTATCCCCGTGGCTTGGTCGCTGGGGGCGCCTGCAAAACCGCATCGGTCATCGCGCTCATCGGCTTCACTGGCTCCGCTTGATCCGCGGGTCGATAGCGGCTTGCGCGATGTCGACCAGGAGATTGAGAATGACGAAGAACAGGGCCAGCACCAGGATGGTGCCTTGCAGAAGCGGAAGATCGCGCTGGAAGATCGCGGAGTTGAGCAATAAGCCCGATCCGGGCCAGGAGAAAACGGTTTCGATCAGGATCGAGCCGCCGAGCATGTAACCGAGCTGAAGCCCCATGACCGCCATCGCGGTCGGCGCGGCGTTCTTGATCACGTGGCGGAAGACGCCCGTCTCGCGCAGCCCCTTGGCGCGCAGGGCCTCGACAAAATCCTGGCTGAGGATGTCGCCGGTCAAGGCGCGCACCGTGCGGGTGACGATGCCCATCGGAATCACCGACGTGGTGATCGCCGGCAGGATCAAATAGCGGATGTGTTCCCAGTCCCATCCCCAGGCGCCCGAGCCGCCGGGGCCGGCCCCGACGGCAGGCAGCCAACCGAGCTGCACCGAGAAGATGATCACCATCACCATGCCGAGCCAGTAGTGCGGTACGGAAACGCCGGCAATCGCTATCGACGTCGCGACCTTGTCGATCCAGGTGTCGCGGAAATAGCCGGCGATCAGGCCGAAGAACAAGCCAAGCGTAAATCCGATCAGCGCAGCTGCGATCGCCAGCGTCACGGTGTTGCCGACAGCACGCATGACTTCCGAGAGTACCGGGCGCCCCGTCGCGATGGAATGACCGAGGTCGCCGTTGACGGCCTTCCACAGCCAGAGCCCGAACTGCACCGGCAGCGGACGATCGAAGCCGTAAGCGGCGCGCATTTGATCGGCCAGTTCCTGCGAGGCATCGGCCGGCAACACCGCGACCAGCGGATCGCCGGGGGTGATGTGCACCAGCATGAAGCACACCAGCGCCACGCTGACGACGATGGGGATCACGTAGACGATGCGTCTGGCAACATAGACGAGCACAGAATCACCTTCTTCTTCCCTTCTTCCCTTGCGGGAGAAAGGAAAAGTCGTTCTACGGCGTCATCGATACCGGCGAGAAGTCGACGAACCAGCTCTTCGGCTGCACAAATCCCTTGATCTTCGGACTCATCGCGCGAGGCGCCACGTCATGCGCGACATAAAGGAATGCCGCGTCGTCAACCGAAGCGGCGTGCAGTTCGGCCAGCGCCATGTCGCGCGCGGCCGGATCGAAGGTCCGGCGCGCTCTAGTTACCAGCTCGTCGAATTTCGGATTGTTGATGAAGCCCCAATTGTTCGATACCGGCGGTGCCATTCCCGATTGCAGGAAGCGCACCATCGCAAAGAACGGATCCATCGCCGCGTAGGTGACGTTGGTGGCGTTGGCGCCGTTGGCGGAAGGGTCCTTGGCGCCGCGCCGCCAGTTCGTGAACAACGTATTCCACTCGATGACATCAAGCTGAACGTCGAAATAACATTCGGCCAGCGCCTGCTGCAGGTACTCGTTCATCGGCAACGGCAGCATCTGCCCCGAACCCGAGGCCGACGTCTGGATCTTGACCGTCAATTTCTTGTTCGGGCCAAACCCTGCTTCCTGCATCAGCTTTTGCGCCGCGGGCTTGTCGTATTTGATCTGGAAGGTCGGGTTGCCGCGCCAGG
This sequence comes from uncultured Alphaproteobacteria bacterium, assembly GCA_963832045.1. GTDB lineage: Bacteria > Pseudomonadota > Alphaproteobacteria > Rhizobiales > Xanthobacteraceae > Bradyrhizobium. Next base: position 22,844 of record CAWHSM010000023.1, on the reverse strand, counting down.
GATGACCAGGCTCGAAAGTGCCGGTCGCCGGCACCATCAGTCCTGCGAGCAGCCCGTCCCTCAAGCCTTCGCGGTCAATGCAGAGATTGGCGGCCTTGCGAACGCGAATGTCGTTCCAGGGCGATCCCTCGACGCGCGAGAATTGCCACGGCCAGACATGCGGCTCCTCGTTGGAATAAAGCACAAAGCCGCGCTGCTTGATTTCGGGAAGGGCGTCCGGCGCCGGCGCCTCGATCCAGTCCACCTGGCCGGAGAGCAGCGCCGCGGTACGGGCGTTTGCCTCGGGCATCGGCAGCAACACCATCTTGTCGACCTTGGGCACGCGCGCCTTGTCCCAATAGCTGGCGTACTTGACCAACTCCAGCCGCTCACGCGGGGTGAAGCCCGACATCTTCCACGGGCCGGTGCCGGAAGCATCTTTCGCGAATCCGTCCCAGGCGGCTTGCGACTTCGCTTTGGTATCCGCGCCGGATGCGGCATCGAACAGCTTCTGCCATTTCGCCGGGCTTGCCATGAACAGGTTGGTGAGGTTGATCGGCAGGAAGCTGTCCGGCTCCTTGGTGATCAACTCCACCGTCATGTCGTCGATCTTGCGCGCGGAGGCCAACGTCGGCATCCGCGATGCGGTCACGCCGACCTGGCTCGGATCGAACTGCACCGCGTCCTGCTTGAGCACTTTTTCGACATTCCAGACCACCGCATCGGCATTGAACGGCGAACCGTCGTGGAATGTGACACCCGGACGAAGCTTGAACGTCCATTTCTTCTTGTCGATCTCATCGACCGCCCATTCGGTGGCAAGGCCGGGAATCACGACACTGGCCTTGTCGACCGACGACAGATCCCATGCCGTCAGCCCTTCATACATGGTAAGGCCGGTGAAACGGTTGCCCTCAAAGCCCTGATCGGGCTGGCCCAGCGTGCGCGGAATATCGGCCGCGGTCATGCCGATGCGCATCACCGTCTCGGCGTGGGCAAGCCGCGGCAGGGCTGCGCCCAGGGCCATCGCGACAACGAATATTGCGGTTCGGCTCTTTCCGGATATCTCACTCAACATTGCCGTCAATCCCCTCAGTGACTACTTCTTGTGCAGCTTTATGCAATGGTTATGCCAGGCAGTCGTTGCGCCAGGCTCTGGCTGTGCCAGAGACTGCGTGAGCCGTCTTACTTGGTCAGCAGCGCAAAGGCGCCGCTCCAGTCGTCGGGTGGCGGGTTCATCTGATAGTCGAGAATGCGCGCCTCATAGAGCTTGTACAAGTAGTCAAGCGTACCGGCCTCGTCGGTGCACCGTCCGCGCTTGATCGACGCCAGCGCCCCTTCCCAATCGCGGCTGCGATAGCAGGCCAGCATTTCGATGGTCATGTTGCGCAGGGTCTGAAACCGCGCCGAATGCGCAACCTCCTCACGCCCCGCGATGGCATAGATGACCTCCGGCTCCTTCTTGCCTTTGACCATGATGAAATCCAGCTCGAGAATCGCGAATTTGTTCTTCACCGCGAGCGCAGTCCTGGAGCCGGCAATGATCGGAAATCCGTATTCCTTGGATTGTCCTTCCAGGCGTGACGCCAGATTGACGCTGTCGCCCAGCACCGAGTAGTCGAAGCGCAAATTGGAGCCCATGTTGCCGACGACGCAAACGCCGGTGTTCAAGCCGACCCCGACGTTGATCGCAATATAGCGATGGCCGCCGTTCTGCGCCTCGACCTCGCGCTCCTTGTTGAGGGCGTCGATCTTCTCCAGCATGTCGAGCGCCGCATTGCAGGCATTGGTTTGATGCTCGACATCGTCGAGCGGCGCATTCCAGAACGCCATGATGGCGTCGCCCATATATTTGTCGATGGTCCCTTTCCGCGCCAGGATGGCGTCGGTCAGCGGCGTCAGGAAGCGGTTCATCAACGCGGTCAGGCCCTGCGGGTCGCTCTTGTAGGATTCCGAGATGGTGGTGAAACCCCGGACGTCCGAGAACATGATCGTCATCTCGCGCTCTTCGCCGCCGAGCTTGAGTTTCTCCGGCGACTGCGCGAGCTGCTCGACCAGGGCCGGTGAAATGTATTGGCCGAATGCGGAGCGTATCTGCCGGCGCTGCGCCTGCTCGCGGACGAAGCTTGCGAAAATCAGGGTAAGATAGATCGCGGTGGTCGACAGCAGCGGGTAGGTGAAATCGATCAGCAGCCGGTACTCCCGGTAGAAATACCAGGACGTTCCGATCAGTACGGATCCGAACAAGGCGCCGACGGCGACCAGCGTAACCGGCCCCAGATTCGGAGTAAGGATAATGACCAAGAGGCCTAGAAGAAACGCCGCGAGGAGTTCAATACCGATCGCGTAGTTAGGCTGCGACAGCACCGCATGAGTGAGCGCGGCTTCCAGCACCTGGGCATGGATCTCGACGCCCGGCATCACCGCCGACACCGGCGTGGTCTTGATATCGTTCAAAGTAGCCGCCGAGGTGCCGATCAGAACGAGCTTGCCCCTGATCTTGTCGACCGGCACGGTGCCGTCGAGAACACTGGTCGCCGAGACATAGATCGAAGGGTCCTGGTGCGCAAAATGAACCCAAAGCTCGCCCACCTCGTCGGTTGGAATATCGAATCCCCTGAGGGCGATGCTTTTGACGCCGTTCTTGTCGTATTTGGCAAGGATCGTCGAGGTCCCCGAGACGACCCGAAGCATTTCCAGACTTAACGCCGGCATCATGTGACCCTGCGCCTGCAACATCATCGGCACCCGGCGGATGATGCCGTCGCGCTCGGGCACAATCGTCACCAGACCACGGCCTGCGGCGACCTTTTCGAGAACCGGGACATTGCGCAACAGACCTGGAAATTCGAAGAAACGCGGTTCGGCGTCGCTTGCGGCCTCACCACGCGTCGCAAAGCCCGTGAAGGGAAGGTCATTGTCGATTTCCGAAACCACCTTGTCGAGGCCGGTCTCGCCGAGCACCACCCGGGCACGCCTGACGGCATCGGCCAGCGTCTGGTCGTTGCTTGGCAATTCGCGCAGTTTGTTTCGGGTCAACTCATCCAGATAACGCATGGAATTGGCCGCGACGCCGGGATTAAGCCGGTCGGGCTCAGAAAAAACCACGTCGAATGCGATGGCAACAGCGCCGAGGTTGGCGAGGTTGATCACCATATCCGCCAGAAGCGTGCGCGGCCACGGCCACTGCCCAAACTTCTTCAGGCTTGGATCGTCGATGTCGACAATGGTGACGGGACGCGCGGTCTTCACGCGAGGGTCGAAGCGCTGGTAGAAGTCAAACGTCCTGACCCGAAGCTCCTGGATCGGCGGCGGATCCAGGATTCGCAGGGCGGCGAACCCCACCAGGAGCAGGAGACAAATCAGTCTGGCATAGCCGAACCTTCGTCCGAACCAGCGCCGGATAACCGCCAACCGCCTCATGCCGCGTACAAACCGGAGCTGGATATGACCAGGGCCGCTCCCGATTCTCTTGAAGCCGGTTTCGAAGGCCCTTTCAAGTGCATCTTTAAAGGCATTTCCAAGTTCGGCAAATCCCGCAAAAACCGACGATCAGGCGTTCGAATGGCCCGCTCATCTTGGCCTCGCCGATCAGGCCGCGCAAATTCTTTTTTGAAAACCCGCCGGGCGCGGAGGTGAGAACGCCGGAGGTGCGGGCCGTGCCCGCACCGCCTTACACGAAGTGGAAATCGGCGTGGAGATGCGCCTTGAGGATCCCCGCCGAAGTGAAGGAATCATGGCCGTCAGCCGCCATCGGCATATTGCCGTGCCCTTCATCGTGGGTGCCGTTCCAGGCAACTTGCCCGTTGGCAGACGTCGAATGGCCGAGCTGGGCCCAATCCGCCGGATGGAAATCCATCCCCGTGCCGTGAGAGGGGCCAGTGAAGTTGAAGGCAAAATTGTCGCCGGGAGCCGAAGCGCCCGAGACCTGGCTCGGACCGCCCGCAACGATCGTGCCGGTCGGAGCCTGACTGTTGCCGTTCACCGGCGGATCGACGATCAGCGTACCCCCATTACCATCGCCTTCAATGGTGAAGTTCGCCAGTTGATAGTTGCCGTCGAGGTTGATGCTGTCGAGCGCCTGACCGCTCGTGTTGTACAGGGTCAACGTGCCCGTGCCGTTGCCGTGATCCGCATAGGTCGTCTTGCCGGTCGCGACATCGGCGATATTGACGTCGGCGAGGTCGATCAAATCCGAATTTGCGATCGTGCCGTCGCCGGTGAAGCCGGAGATCGTACCCGTAAAATCCTTGGAGTTCGCGAGCACGAGCTCGCCCGTAGTTGCCGCTGCTGTTGGTGAAGCTCACCGTCGCCGAGCTTGCGGCCGAGATGTCCAGCGTGACGCCGCTGTCGATCGTCAGGCCGCGCCTGTCGGCGGGTCCGCAGACGATGGTGTGTCCACTGCTGTCCTCTGTGAAATTCCAATTCGTATCGTTTCCAGAGAACATCAAAGAGACGCTGTTTGTCCCGTTGCTGAAAGTTACCGTGCTGATGTTGGTGGTCGAATTGTAGTTGACCGTGTCCGACATTGTGCCGGTAAACGCGAGATCGCTTCAGATCTATCGTGTTCGTCTGGTCCAAGGTGTCCGGAAATCAAGCCGCTGGAATTCCTCCGGATGATCCAGGACGAGTGAGTCCTGTCCCTGGTCGAAAACGATGGTCGTTCCCACAAACGCGCCGTTGACAATTTGGCCCGAAACCGAACCGGAGATATCGACGATCCCCTTGTTGGCAACTCTCGATCGTGCCGGTGCCGCCAATATTGCCCAGGGTTTCAAGCTCCGTAAACGTGGCATGGGGGTTGATCGCCAACGTTACACCCGCCCCAGAACAGATTATCGATCTCGACGTTGGTCGTCAGCGTAACGGTATATGTTCCGGGCTGATCGATAACCACGTTTTCGCCGGTAGTCGGTAGGACGCCATCACTCCACATAGATGCGTCGGTCCCAGAGCCCGCTGCTCGTGCTGGTCCACTCATCGAATGGCGCCAGCTCAACTATGGTTCCAACGCTTCCGTCATTGGCAAACTGCCAATTCGTTCCGTGTAGTTTCCGGACAAATGGATCGAGACATCGCTTCCCGCAACGCCATCGCTGAAGGTCACGGTGCTGACGTTGAGGGTCGAGTCATAGGTGACGCTGGCATGCATGTTATTGAGGCTGAATGAAAGATCGCCTCAGGTCGATCTGATCATTTGCTGTCAATATCGTTCCGAGCGTTCCTCCCGTGATCAATCCGGAGAACTGCCTCGAATGGTCCAGGATTAACTCAGCCTGATTACCTTCAAAGAACACGGTGTCGGTGCTGGCCACCGAGCCGCCGATCTCGACCGTTGCGTTGTTGAATATCTCGATCGATCCGGTCATGCCGACCGTGCCCGTGATATTTCCGGTGATAGTCACAGAGGCGTTCGAAGCGGCTTCGATCGTTCCGTTGTTGAGGACGTTATCGTCGATAACCAGCGTGTGGCCCGCCGAGGCTTCCAGAACGCCGCCGACATTGTTGGTCACCAGGAGACTACCGACGGAGGCGGCATTATTGACGCCGGTATCGATGATCAGCGAATTCACCCCCGTGGCGTCGATCGTGCCGCTGTTGTTCAGCGTCAGGTGACTGTCGCCGATCGTGCCGGCGCCGGAGATCGTATCGGAATTGGTAAGCGTGGCGGCCGACCCGTCGCTCACAATAGCGTTGTGGGTATTATCCGTCAGGGTAACGTCACCGCCGCCGTTAAGGAAGACGCTGCCCGAGACTTCCAGCCGGGTGATATCGCCTGAGGAGTTCAGCGCAATCGTGCCGCCATCGCTGATGGTGCCGACGAGGTCCAGTGCGGCGCCGTCCGTCACCGAGACGGTGGTGCCGCCGGCGATTGTGACGCCGTTGAGCGTCTCGGTGCCGGCCGCCACTGTCAGCCCGCCGGTGTCGCCCGAAGCGCCTAGCGTCCCGGAGAACGTCCCGCTCGCCGCCGTCACCGTCAGCGTGTTGGCGCCGAGATCGACCTTGCCGCTCGTCCCGGTCAGGCTCTTGATCGAGGTGTTGCCGTTGCCGCTGATGTCGAACGTGCCGCTGTCGGAGACGCCGCTCGATGCAGTGATGTTCGTCGTCCCGGTCAGGACCAGATCGGCGCCCGAGGCAATCATGGTTGCCCCGGTATAGTTGTCGGTGACCGCGCTCAGCGTCTGGGTGCCGCCCGACACCGTGAAGCCACCGGCGTCGCCCGAAGCGCCTAGCGTCCCGGAGAACGTCCCGCTCGCCGCCGTCACCGTCAGCGTGTTGGCGCCGAGATCGACCTTGCCGCTCGTCCCGGTCAGGCTCTTGATCGAGGTGTTGCCGTTGCCGCTGATGTCGAACGTGCCGCTGTCGGAGACGCCGCTCGATGCAGTGATGTTCGTCGTCCCGGTCAGGACCAGATCGGCGCCCGAGGCAATCATGGTTGCCCCGGTATAGTTGTCGGTGACCGCGCTCAGCGTCTGGGTGCCGCCCGACACCGTGAAGCCACCGGCGTCGCCCGAAGCGCCTAGCGTCCCGGAGAACGTCCCGCTCGCCGCCGTCACCGTCAGCGTGTTGGCGCCGAGATCGACCTTGCCGCTCGTCCCGGTCAGGCTCTTGATCGAGGTGTTGCCGTTGCCGCTGATGTCGAACGTGCCGCTGTCGGAGACGCCGCTCGATGCAGTGATGTTCGTCGTCCCGGTCAGGACCAGATCGGCGCCCGAGGCAATCATGGTTGCCCCGGTATAGTTGTCGGTGACCGCGCTCAGCGTCTGGGTGCCGCCCGACACCGTGAAGCCACCGGCGTCGCCCGAAGCGCCTAGCGTCCCGGAGAACGTCCCGCTCGCCGCCGTCACCGTCAGCGTGTTGGCGCCGAGATCGACCTTGCCGCTCGTCCCGGTCAGGCTCTTGATCGAGGTGTTGCCGTTGCCGCTGATGTCGAACGTGCCGCTGTCGGAGACGCCGCTCGATGCAGTGATGTTCGTCGTCCCGGTCAGGACCAGATCGGCGCCCGAGGCAATCATGGTTGCCCCGGTATAGTTGTCGGTGACCGCGCTCAGCGTCTGGGTGCCGCCCGACACCGTGAAGCCACCGGCGTCGCCCGAAGCGCCTAGCGTCCCGGAGAACGTCCCGCTCGCCGCCGTCACCGTCAGCGTGTTGGCGCCGAGATCGACTGCCGCGTCCGGCGTCTTGATCGCAGCTGATGTTCGTCGTCCCGGATTCGTAGGTGCCAGATGTCGGCGCCGGCGAGGCAATCGATGGTCGCCCGTCGGTATCAGTTGTCGACGTGCACCGTCGCTCAGCGTCTGGGTGCCGCCCGACACCGTCTGGTGAGCTTCAGCCTCCGGCGTCGCCCGAAGCGCCTAGCGTCCCGGAGAACGTCCCGCTCGCCGCCGTCACCGTCAGCGTGTTGGCGCCGAGATCGACCTTGCCGCCCGTCCCGGTCAGGCTCTTGATCGAGGTATTGCCGTTGCCGCTGATGTCGAACGTGCCGCTGTCGGTGACGCCGCTCGATGCAGCGATGTTCGTCGTCCCGGTCAGGACCAGATCGGCGCCCGAGGCAATCATGGTTGCCCCGGTATAGTTGTCGGTGACCGCGCTCAGCGTCTGGGTGCCGCCCGACACCGTGAAGCCACCGGCGTCGCCCGAAGCGCCTAGCGTCCCGGAGAACGTCCCGCTCGCCGCCGTCACCGTCAGCGTGTTGGCGCCAAGCGTGACACCACCGTCGCCCGACAGCGTCGTGATCAAGGCGTCGCCGTTCGTCAGCGTGGCCGACGAGATATCGAAGGTGCCGTGGTCGATCACATCGCTGGAGTCCGAGATCGAGCCCGTGCCCGACAGCGCCAGCGTCTCGCCGGAGCCGATCGTGGTCGTGCCAGCATAGGTGTTGATGCCCGTCAGCGTCAGCGTCTCGGTGCCGCCGGCAAGCGTCAATGCCGTGGCCGCGCTTGTGCTGCCGTCCTCGATCACGCCGGCGAACGAGCCGCCGTTATTGATCGTCAATACCGCGGGACCTGTTCCACTGCCGCTAAAGCTGCCGACCAGCGCCGCAACGTTCGTGCCGCTGAGCGACGCAATCGTCTGATCGGCGGTGCCGAGATCGAGCGTACCGTTGTCAGTAACCGCGCTGTTGGCGCTGAACGCGTCGGCAACGCCGGCCGCGAGGATGGCCCCGCTCTCGATCGTGGTCGCACCGTTATAGGTGTTGAGGCCGGAAAGGGTCAGCGTGCCGCCGCTCGCCGTGAGCGCACCCGAGCCAGTAATGACCGAGCCGATCGCCCCGGTTCCCGTGATCGTGCCGTTGTCGGCGATGTTGCCGCCGTTGATGGTGGCGCCGTTGAGCGTCACTGTGTCGTCGACCGTCAGCGTGTCCGCATTGGTGAAGCTGCCGGCCAGCGTCACATCGTCGAGCGTCACCTTTGAGAGAGTCAGCGTGCCATCGGTGACTGTAACGTCGCCGCCGCCATTGACCGTGGCATTCTCGATCTCGCTCGATCCGGTGATCGAGAGCGTATCGGCATCGTCGATCGTGCCGCCATTGATGGTGGCGCCGTCGAGTTTCACCGTGTCGTCGATCGTCAGCGTGCCGACATTGGTCACGTTGCCCGACAGCGTCACGCCATCCAGCGTCACAGTAGCCAGCGTCAGCGTCTCGCCGCTGCCAACCGTGATGTTGCCGCCGCCATTGACCGTGGCATTCTCGATCTCGCTCGATCCGGTGACCGAGAGCGTACCGGCATCGTCGATCGTGCCGCCATTGATGGTGGCGCCGTCGAGTTTCACCGTGTCGTCGATCGTCAGCGTGCCGACATTGGTCACGTTGCCCGACAGCGTCACGCCATCCAGCGTCACAGTAGCCAGGGTCAGCGTCTCGCCGCTGCCAACCGTGATGTTGCCGCCGCCATTGACCGTGGCATTCTCGATCTCGCTCGATCCGGTGACCGAGAGCGTGCCGGCATCGTCGATCGTGCCGCCATTGATGGTGGCGCCGTTGAGCGTCACTGTGTCGTCGACCGTCAGCGTGTCCGCATTGGTGAAGCTGCCGGCCAGCGTCACATCGTCGAGCGTCACCTTTGAGAGAGTCAGCGTGCCATCGGTGACTGTAACGTCGCCGCCGCCATTGACCGTGGCATTCTCGATCTCGCTCGATCCGGTGACCGAGAGCGTGCCGGCATCGTCGATCGTGCCGCCATTGATGGTGGCGCCGTTGAGCGTCACTGTGTCGTCGACCGTCAGCGTGCCGACATTGGTCACGTTGCCCGACAGCGTCACGCCATCCAGCGTCACAGTAGCCAGCGTCAGCGTCTCGCCGCTGCCAACCGTGATGTTGCCGCCGCCATTGACCGTGGCATTCTCGATCTCGCTCGATCCGGTGACCGAGAGCGTACCGGCATCGTCGATCGTGCCGCCATTGATGGTGGCGCCGTCGAGTTTCACCGTGTCGTCGATCGTCAGCGTGCCGACATTGGTCACGTTGCCCGACAGCGTCACGCCATCCAGCGTCACGGTGGCCAGGGTCAGCGTCTCGCCGCTGCCAACCGTGATGTTGCCGCCGCCATTGACCGTGGTATTCTCGATCTCGCTCGATCCGGTGACCGAGAGCGTGCCGGTATCGGCGATCGTGCCGCCATTGATGGTGGTGCCGTCGTCCAAATTCAACGTCACGCCGGTCACGGTCGTCGAGCCGACATCGATCTCGCCGCCGCCGCTGACGACGACACCGTCCAGCGTGGCACCGCCGGCGCCGATTGCAACCTTGTCCGAACTACCGGCAAATACCAGCTTGCCGCCGGTGACCGAGGCCGCATCGTCCAGCGTCAGGGTCACGCTGGTGGCGGTCGCCGAGCCGACGTCGATCTCGCCGCCGCCGGTGACGGCGACACCGTCCAGCGTCCCGCCGCCGCTGCCGACGAAGAGCTTAGCCGTACTGTCCGCAAACACCACCTTGCCGTCGGTGACCTTCGCGCCGTTCGAAAGCTCCAGCGTGGCGTCGGTATCGACCTGAATCGTGCCGCCGCTATTGGCGATATCGACCTCGACATTGAGCGTCTCGACATTGAGCGTATTGCCGACGAGCTCGATGATTCCGGAATTCGTGATGCTGCTCTGGTCGCCGAAAACGCCGCCCTGGCTCAGCTTCAGCAGGCCTGAATTGTCCAGGACGCTATCCTTCAGGAGCGAGGCAATGCCGCTGACGGTGATGGTTCCAAGATTGTCGATAGTCGATTCAGGGTTCAGCGCGATACCGGGACCCGTGCCCGTGTTCAGGCTAAGCGCGCCGGAGATCGCCAGGGTGACACCGGCTTCGACATCCAGCTCCGGCGCCTTCACGAAATCACTGAAGTCATTTATGGTCAGCGATTTGGCGAACGCGTCGGCATTGACCGTCACCGGAAACGTCAGCGTTCCCGGCAGCACCTGGTCCGTGCCGATCAGCACATCACTGTCCTTGCCCGGGACCAGGTCGTTCGACCAGTTCGCCGCGGTGCTCCACAACGCCACGCCGTTCGTCAGCGTCAGCGGAGTGGTGTCGATCCACGAGGATACTGGCGCGTTGTCAATCGTGAAAACAACATCCTGCGTAGCGCTGGTTCCCTGCGAATCCGTCACGATGACCGCGTAGGTGAGGACCAGCGACTCGCCGTCGGGAATGAAGTCCGCCAGAAAACCCTTAAGGCTCGCAAGCGTCCATTGGATCGTTCCGGAGCCGCTTCCCGTGCTGTCCGTGCTCCCAGTTGCGTTTGTGAGCGTTGCCGTCAGAGCCGACGCCAATTCATTGAAAAGAGCTTGCCCGACCGACGTACCCTCGATGCCCTGTCCATTCAGCAGCGCACTTACCAGACTTGCAGAGACGGTGTGGGTGTCGGTCAGATCGGCATCCGTGAACGCCAAGGTCCCCGTGGTCGCGGTGCTCGGGAGTTCCGGCAACGGGCCGCCCTGCGTGCCAGTGCCGGCGGCAGCGAACTCGAAGTTTTGCTGCGGGGTGGTAATCTTCGGGACGTCATTGCTACCGGTGATCGTGATCGTGAACGTCTGCGATCCGGTCTGGTCAGCCGGCGCGAAATTATTGTCGACGATCGCGTTAAAGGTCAGCGTCAACTTCTCGTTGGCGGCGAGGAAGTCGAAGGCACCATCGGGGACTTGATAGGTCCAGGTCGCGGTCCCCTTATTGTTGACCAGGGTGCCCTGCTGCACCGCGTTGGTGATGACTTCAACCGCCGCGATGTCGTCCTGCTGCAACTGATTCAGCTGACTCAGCTTCTCGATAGTTCCCTGTGCATCCTGAAAGGTGAAGGAGGCGAACTTCACCGAGACGGTCGGCTGATCGCCCGAATTGACGTCATTATAATTGAAATGGATCGTTGCCTTGTCGGGCACCGTACTGCCGGTGGTGTTGTTCAGTTCGGTGATGCTGCTGGGGCTGATGTCGTCGAGGCTCGGCGCTATGGGAACGTGCTGGCCGTTCGAACCGCTATTTTGGGGGCCGTTCGTACTCGCGGCCGCGAGGTTGGATATGTTCGGAATGCTCGGGGGAGGGGTATTCCCGTTCAGCGCGAACGTCTGAAATCCGTTTGGAACGATCGAGTTGGTGAAATGATCGAGCGACTTGGTGTTCGAACTGTCCGAGAATTTCAGCGCGAACACATCGGTGATGAGCTTCTGTATCTCCGGCGACAACGGCACCAGCGACTGGCTGACGATGTTGTTGCTGATATTGATCTGCAGACCGGCCACGTCGACGAGGCGGAACGGCGTCAGCGTCTGCTTGTCGAACAGGATGTAGGAACCCGTCGTGCCATCCGGCTCGGTCAGAACCTGGAACGCCCCCTCGGGCACGGCATCGGACGGGGGATTCAGGTCGTCCAGTACAGCAGCGCCGTTCGGCAGCTTGAAGTGGACCGCAAACAGCACCGCGGTGCCGCGGATACCCATGGTCGCAACCGGCGTATCGACCTTCATGTCGCCGTGCTTGGCGGTTTCGCCGGCGACAAACGTGATGGTGCCGGCCACGAGGCTCAGCAGCGACGAATTGTTCGACCCGTTCGGGTCGTAGACCATTTCGTTCAACACCATGCGCGCATTCGACGACAGACCGAATACGGTGCCGTCGATAAACGTAACGCCGAGCGTCGAATCCGATCCGGACTGGACCACGTCGCCTTTTTCAACGTTGTCGCCGTCGTTCAGGATGATCGAGACGCCGTTGCGGATCGCCGTTGCGGTGCCGACGAGTTTGCTTACGTGGCCGATGACCTGGTGGGCGCCCGCAGCGCCATCCGCCTGGGCATATTGCACCTGACCGGCCAGCGCGGTGACGAGATCGCCGGTGAGGTGAGCGCCATCGGGCGACGACAGCGGTGCGCGCTTCTCGCCCTTGAAGTAGTCATGAAGAACAAGTTCCCGGCCGTCATCGGAAAGAACGAGATCGACGCCGGATCGTTTGAACTCTCCGCCGAAAAGCATATGCGCATCGGGAACGATGATCGCATCCGACGGAACATGCGCGGCGTGAATCGTCTCGGTGTGGAGATGGCCGCTCGAATGCATATCCAAAGCATCGGCGGAAACCTTGGCGTCGAACTTACCGTCGAATTTACCGAAGTAATTCACTGGGCCCACCGCAATGGTTAATAAGTATATAATTTAAAAGGTCTAAGCTTCCTTACCACCAGTGAGCCGATCGCGAAACCATCTCTTGCTTGCAAAAGACCCGTCCGATCCCGATCAGGATGGACTTCCTTGACGTATCCATCCTGCCCACAGCGTATAATTAGAAGTAAAGGCCTCGGTCCGTTTGGTGTTATGAGCGTATTTCTTGCCGCCCGACAAGCCATCCAAGTACTTCTAAATATAGATTTTCTCATCTATACTCTTGAGAGCATCTTCCTGCTTGGCATTGTGGCATACTGCGTCAATTTTTGCGCCGCGATTGTGAACTGGATAACAAAAACGACAACTTTCGTCGAATTAGCCATATCAGGCGGAAGCTGGCTCTTCGGCCCGCCGGTTACCGTTTCCCCTAAAATTTTCAGCAAAACGACAGGGCCGGGTTCAGCCTGCTTCGGACATTCCCGCCGCCGGCGAGCCGCTTTAAGCAGAATAAAAGCACGGCCGCCCATCATCCCCGGCCAAACGACCCGGTCACACGCGGCTGACAAGCCCCGTCGATGCCCGGGCGAAGGGGGTGTCGGATGGGTTATTTCAGTGATCGGCGGACTTGCAGCTCGATTTGGCGTGCCATGGTTCTTGCGTGCGGCCTGCTCTGGTTTGGACCGGCGGCCAATCTCAACGCCGGCACGTTGATTTCGCCGGGCACGCTGGACTTGATCCGGAAATCCGCCGAGCCTTTCGGGCTGTCCGCGACCAGACTGTCCGCCGGCGGCCTGCTCGAAAAATGGACGGGCGTCGAGCGCAAGCTCGAGGACGAAATGGTTCAGCTCGCGCTTTGCGACGGCGACCGCGCCGGCTGCGTATCGCCGGCCGCCTTGCAATTCCTGGCCATCGTGGACGGCGCAAGGGCCCGGGAGGGCCGCGCGCGGTTTGGCGAGATCAATCGTGCCATCAATCTCGCCATCAGATCCATGAGCGACATGGCTCAATATGGCCAGATCGACGTCTGGAGCTCACCGCTCGTCACCTTTAGCACCGGCGCGGGCGATTGCGAGGATTACGCCATCGCCAAACTCGCCGCGCTGCGCATGGCGGGCGTCGCGGCCGAGGATATCCGGCTCGTCGTCTTGCGCGATCTGATCCGCGGCGAGGACCATGCCGTGGTGCTGGCGCGGCTGGACGGCCACTGGCTGACCCTCGACAACAGGCGCATGGCGATGATCGAGGACATCGACATCAGGAATCATCGGCCGCTATTCGTCATCGATGATCGCGGCGTCATGCGCTATGACGAATTGTCCCCGCCCGCCGACATGGCGCGTCAGGACCAGGCGCCGGCCATGGCGGCGAATTTGGTCATCCCGATCAGCCTGACTTCGACGTCGAATTGAGCCCTGAAAAGCAGAGGCTTGAACGGTAGAGTCCTGTACGGCTTCGGTTATTCCCGGCCGTTGAGACGAGCGATGCTACCGGCGCCGAAATGATCGGCCGGGACCCGCGATCACTTCTCGATGCATTCGTTGATATAGGCCAGGCGGTCCCTGCGCAGCACCTTGACCTCATCCGCCTTCTTCGAGCATTCGAACAGCTTGATCTGTTCGGCACGGCGCTTTTCGGCCGCGGCACGATATTCCGGCGCGACCGTATTCGGATCAACAAGCTTGTCGAACGCGCTTGCGCCCGACCCCGCAAAGACTGAAATGATGCCGAGCTGCAAAACAAATCCGACCGACAATCTGCGCACCAGTGCGCCAAGCTGCAATGTCATGGTTCTAAACTTCGTCCCTTCAAAACGGCACATTCAATCAAGGTGATGCGGGGAGGATGTCCCTGGGCAATAAGCGAAAGCACGCTATCATTAGCCGCGGCCGGCATCAAATCCATCCCCGCCACCTCCGCCCCGGCCAAACAATTTCATTTCGCCGCGGCGGCCGAGAAGCTACGATGGCACAGACCGTCGTCGGGTTTTCTTTCGCGGGGTGGGGGATGCGGGCATTCGCGCTGGCAATATTGGCACTACAGGTCGGATTCGCGCAGCCTGCGCACGCGGATGACCCGCCGGATTCGAATCGATCGGTTGGCGACATCCTGCCCTCATTCGTCAAGAATCATTGTGAGGAGATCAAAGTCCCTGCGGATCAGTTGTTCTGCGGCGATCCTGCACTCAGCGCCGCCGGCACCAAACTCAGCAGCGCGATAGCCGAACGGCTGAACCGGCTGCCGAACCGCAGTCTGGCGATCGAAGAAAATGCGGAATGGATCAGAGACCGCAATTCCAGCTGCGGCATCCTGGGCAGGCAGCCGATCAAGAGCCAGGATATCAAGCCGGTCAGGGACTGCCTGTTGAAGGAAACCGAAGAACGGATCGACATATTGATCGATCCGAATTTCGATTGCCTCGCCGTCAATACGGCCGCCGGCTCGTTGATTTGCAGCGACCCGTCGCTGGCGCTCGCCAAGGTCGAACTCAACGAACGGGTGATGGGGTTGATCGCCAAGCTGAAGGAGAACGAGGCCCCGGGGGCATTTGCGGAATTCGATCGCTGGGCCAGGGAGCGCGATCGAAAATGCCGGCTTGATGACAAAGCTAATGTCCCGCTGCGGGAGCTTTCGTCCTCCGAGGGCTGCCTGGTCGACTACTTCACCGGGAAGATGGCCGAGGTCACCGCGGCCAAGGGCGATCCGAAAAAGATCTTTGGACGGGAGCAAATGTCGCCGCTGCCGAACGCCGACGCGGTCGATTTGTGCGTCGCGCAGATCCATTCAAAAGGCGCATGCGGGAATTTCCTCGCCGTGAACCGGGTTTTTCAGGTCAACAGCGAGCAGGACGGAGACAGCGCCGAGGTTATTGCCGCGGTTGAGATGGTCGTCCTCTCGCCTTTCACTGCCTGTAGCCCGATCGCGTCAAGCTGTACCGGCACCTGTTGGGATTTGAGGTCGGGCAAGCCGAAATCAACGCCCGGCAGCCGCGAACAATTCCGGGTCGGATATCGCGTGCGCATCGAGAAGTCGTTCGCCTTTCAAAAGAACGACAGCGGCTGGCGCTGCAATACGGCTGCAATCGAGCCGGTGGAAGCCGGGATAGCCCTGAGCGGCCCGTGACGCAGCGAGCGCAAGCTTCAGAGAAAAATTCTCGGCGATGAAACGTCGAAAGGCGTGACCGCCTTGCAAGGCGGCCGCGGCTTTTGCTCGCGCTTATTTCGCCAGACGGAAGATACCGCCGCGCAAGTCTCATCTTCTCGCAGCGCCTTTGATTGACGCCGCGCTTTTTCGCGGCATACGATCACGGCAGATCCGTCAGAGATCAAGATGGGAGAAACAGATGATACGCCGGCCGTATACCGATTCTGCTCGCCGTTCTTTCCCCGCCATCACATTGTCCAGCCCGAAGCGCCTCACACGCGTCGCCGTCGTGATCGGCGCAGCTCTTGCAATTTCCAGCGGCATCGCCCTCGCTCAGAAGGCGGCAAAGGGATCGGCCGAGCAGGTCAAGGCTGCGACATCCGCCGTCGACGCCAACTTCATCAAGGCCAACACGCCGACCTCGAAGGACTGGCCCACCATCGGTCTCGACTATGCCGAAACCCGTTTCAGCAAGCTCAGCCAGATCAACACCGACAACGTCAAGAAACTCGGCTTGAAATGGACCTACAGTCTGGAATCGGTCCGCGGCGTCGAGGCGACGCCGCTCGTGGTCGACGGCATCATGTATGTGAGCGCGTCGTGGAGCGTCGTTCATGCCATCGACGCCCGCACCGGAAAACGCATCTGGACCTACGATCCCGGTGTCAATCGTGAAATCGGCTACAAAGGGTGTTGCGATGTCGTCAATCGCGGCGTCGCGCTCTACAAGGGCAAGGTCTATGTCGGCGCCTATGACGGACGCTTGGTCGCCATCGATGCCGTGACCGGCAAGAAGGTCTGGGAGAAAGACACCGTCATCGATCACGCGCACTCCTACACGATCACCGGCGCGCCGCGAGTCGTCAAAGGCAAGGTGCTGATCGGCAACGGCGGCGCCGAATACGGCGCGCGCGGCTACATCACCGCCTATGACGCCGAGACCGGCGAACAAGCGTGGCGCTGGTTCGTCGTGCCCGGCGACCCGACCAAGCCGTTCGAGGACGACTCGATGGCGAAAGCCGCCAAGACGTGGGATCCCGCCGGCAAATGGTGGGTGAACGGCGGCGGCGGCACGCCGTGGGATTCGATCACCTACGATCCCGACCTGAACATGATCTATATCGGCACCGGCAACGGCGCACCGTGGAATCGCAATCTGCGAAGCCCGGCCGGCGGCGACAATCTCTACCTCGCTTCGCTGGTGGCGCTGAATGCCGATACCGGCAAATACGTCTGGCACTATCAGGAAACGCCCGGCGACAACTGGGACTACACCTCGACCCAGCCGATGATCCTTGCCGACGTCAAGATCGACGGCAAGCCGCGCAAGGTGATCCTGCACGCGCCGAAGAACGGTTTTTTCTTCGTCATCGATCGCACCAACGGCAAATTCATTTCGGCCAAGAACTTCGTCGACGTGAACTGGGCGACCGGCTACGACGCCGACGGACGGCCGATCGAAGTCGGAGCCGCGCGTTCGCCCGACCAGCCCTTCGACGCCATTCCGGGTCCTTTCGGCGCCCATAACTGGCATCCGATGTCCTACAATCCGCAGACCGGGCTGGTCTATCTGCCGGCGCAGGGCGTGCCGCTCAATCTCACCGGCGAGAAGACACTGACGCAGAATGCGCCGGCGCCCTTCAAATTCGGCGCCACCACCGGCTGGAATGTCGGGTTCACGCTCAACGCCACCCCGCCGAAGAACCTGCCGTTCGGCCGGTTGATTGCGTGGGATCCGGTGAAGCAGAAGGAGGCCTGGCGCGCTGAATATGTGGCGCCGTGGAATGGCGGCACGCTGACCACCGCCGGCAACCTCGTATTCCAGGGCACCGCCGACGGGCGTTTCATCGCCTACAACGCCACATCAGGCGAAAAACTCTGGGAGACGCCGACCGGGACCGGCGTCGTCGCGGCGGCTGCGACCTATTTGATCGACGGCGTGCAGTATGTGTCGGTTGCGGTCGGCTGGGGCGGCGTGTTCGGCATCACGCAGCATGTCGCCGACAAGGAAGGGCCGGGCACGGTCTATACCTTCGCCGTCGGCGGCACGGCGCCGCTGCCGGATTTCACCAAATACCAGATCGGCAACCTGCTCTCGGGCGTCCCATATGACCCCAAGGATGTTCCGGAGGGCACCGCGCTCTATGTCGAGGCGTGCGCCACCTGTCACGGCGTGCCCGGCGTCGACAAGGGCGGCAATGTCAAGAACCTCGGCTATACCGCGACCGAGAACATCACGAACCTGAAGAACATCGTGTTCAAGGGGCCTTATACCGACAAGGGCATGCCTGATTTCTCCGGCAAGCTCACCGAAGCCGACGTGGTGAAAATCCAGGCCTTTATTCAGGGCACCGCGGACGCGGTACGCCCGAAATAGCCAAATAAAAGTCTCGTTTTCTTGGCGATGGCCGGGCACCATGTCCCGGCCATCTGCGTTTCAAATAGGCGTGTACCAAGCGTCTATCGGCAGGATTTTGGCCGCAGGATTCACCGCGCCGAAACGGTTTCCTGTGCATCGTCCCATGCGGCTGTAACCAGGATCGCCCGACATCATGGCTCCCGATCGATCGGCCCTCGAGCTGCGAGGGTTAACAAAGCGTTTTGACCGGCCCGCCGTCGATGCGCTCGACCTTACCGTCCGTTCCGGGGAGTTCTATGCCCTGCTTGGCCCGAACGGCGCCGGCAAGACCACGACGCTGCGCATGGTGGCTGGCCTGTTGCGGCCCGATGCCGGCTCCGTCGCAATCATGGGGATCGATGCGCTCAACGACCCGGTCGCGGCCAAGCAGGTCACGGCGTGGGTCTCCGACGAGCCGATGATCTACGACAAGCTGACGCCGCTTGAATATCTCGAATTCATCGCCGGCCTTTGGGGCATCGACCCGTCGGTTGCCGAACCTTCCGCGCGCAAACTGCTGGTCTCGCTTGGCCTCGAGGCCAACATGCACGAGCGTTGCGAGGGTTTCTCCAAGGGCATGCGCCAGAAGGTCGCGCTGGCGGGAGCGCTGGTGCATGAGCCGCGCCTGATCATCCTGGACGAACCCCTCACCGGCCTCGACGCCGTATCCGCCCGTCACGTCAAGGGATTGCTTGGCGAACGCGTGCGCGCTGGCTGCACCGTCATCATGACCACGCATATTCTGGAAGTGGCCGAGCGCATGGCCGATCGCATCGGCGTGATCTCGTCGGGGCGGCTTGTCGCCGAAGGCACGCTTGCCGAACTGCGGCAGCAGAACGGGAAAAACGACACCAGCCTCGAAGACATGTTCATCGCGCTGGTCGACCGCGAGGCGGCGGCGGCATGACGACGGCCGCACTAGTGGTCCGATTCTAACATTCGCATCCCTTCTCAACGAGCACTATGCGAATGTTAGAATCGTGAGACCACTAGCAAATATGAGTTTCTAGTGGAGTTTCGGATTTGACATTCGCTTTAGAGTTTGCGGCTGGGTGGGTAGCGAATGTCAAATCCGCTCCACTAGGCTGGTTTGCCCGGCACGAAATCCGGCTCGGCTGGCGCGAATGGCTTGCGATGATGACGGGCGGGCGTCGCGGACGCCGGCACGCCCTGATCATCGGCCTGCTGGCTTTTGCGGCGTTGCTGCATGTGCCGGCCTGGGCCGTGATCGGCCGATATGCCTCGCTGCAGGCGCCGCTGGATACGTCGGCGCTGATCATCATCACCGCGACCATTTTCCTGGCCTGGACCTTGATGCTGTCGCAGGCGATCGAATCCGTGACGCGGGTGTTTTACGCACGCGCCGACCTCGATCTCATCATGTCCTCGCCGGTGGCGCTCACCCCTGTGTTTTCGGTACGGCTTGCCGCGATCACGCTTTCGGTCACGGCCATGGCGCTGTTGCTGGCAACACCCTTTGTCGACGTCCTGGTGTTCGGCGGAGGCCTGCGCTGGCTGGCGGTCTACGGCGTCGTCATCGCCATCGGCTTGACCGCGGCAGCCGTAGCCATCGCCATCACCGTCATGCTGTTCCACCTGATCGGCCCGCGCCGCACCCGGCTGGTCGCGCAAATTCTCGCAGCCATCATCGGCGCCGGCTTTGTCATCGCGCTGCAGGTCGCCGCCATCCTGTCCTACGGCACGCTGTCGCGCTTTGCGGTTTTGACCTCGGACGCCGCGAAAACCTACGCACCGGCTCCCGACAGCGTGATCTGGTGGCCGGCGCGCGCGGCGCTTGGCGATGCCGAAGCGCTGCTGCCTTTGCTGGCCTGCGGTCTTCTTCTGCTCGGAGCGGTGATGGCGGGCTTTTCGGCACGGTTCGCCGACACCGCCGTGCGCGCATCGACGACGACCATCACCACCCGCCGCAGTTCGCGCGTACGGACGTTTCGATCGGGATCGCGGCAACAGGCGTTGCGGCGGAAGGAACTGATGCTGCTGTGCCGCGACCCCTGGCTGGTCTCGCAAAGCCTGATGCAACTGCTTTATCTCGTGCCACCGGCGCTGTTGCTGTGGCGAAGCTTCAGCGACAGTTCGGTCGCGATCGTGCTGATTACGCCCGTGGTCGTGATGGCGGCGGGGCAACTCTCCGGCGGCCTTGGATGGCTCACCATCTCCGGCGAAGACGCGCCCGATCTCGTGGCGAGCGGGCCGTTGCCGCCCTCGCGCGTCATTCGCGCGAAGATCGAAGTCGTGCTGATCGTGATCGGCGCCCTGTTCGCCCCGCTCATCGTGGCGCTGCTCTTTGCCTCACCGCAACAGGCCGCCGTCACCGCGGCGGGCGTTGCCGTTGCAGCCGCCTCCGCTACCGCGATCCAGCTCTGGTTTCGCGCGCAGGCTCGCCGCAGCCAGTTTCGCCGTCGCCAGACGTCGTCGCGGCTGTCGACATTCGCGGAAGCCTTTTCCTCGATCGGATGGGCCGCAACCGCGGCGCTGGCACTGGGCTTTCCAGTGGCCGCATTGGTCACGGGCGCGCTGACCGCAGCCATTCTGGCGGCAACCTGGAAGCTCAGTCCGCGGCGCGAATAGGCGGCGCCTTCTTACGCCCTGGCCAATTCCATCACCGCGTCCGCAAATGCTTCCGGCTCTTCCTGCGGAAGATTGTGGCCGGCGTGCGGGATAATCCGATGGGCGCGGCGACGGCTGAACTTTGCCGCCGATGCCTTGCCATCGGTCGGAGCGGCAACCCCGTCCGCATCGCCGTCGAGCGTGATGGCCGGGACATCGATCACGGGCTGCGCCGCCAGGCGGCGCTCCAGATCGGCATAGCGCGGATCGCCGGCGGCAAGGCCGTAGCGATGACGATAGCTGTGGATCACGACGTCGACATAGTCGGGATTGTCGTGGGCCGACGCGGTCCGATCGAAGGTCGCATCGTCGAAATGCCAGTTCGGCGACCACTGCCGCCATAATATCCGCGCGATCTCGCGGCGGTTGGCGGCAAGGCCTGCCCGTCCGCGCTCGATCTGGAAGTAATACTGATACCAATACGCGACTTCTTGCATCGGCGTTGCCGGGATCATCGCTCGCGCGATGTTCTGGATCAGATAGCCGTTCACACTGACAAGCCCCGCGCAGCGATCCGGCCACAGCGCAGCCCCGATGCAGGCTGCGCGGCCGCCCCAATCGTAACCTGCGAACACCGCGCGCTTGATGCCGAGCGCATCGATCAGCGCGATCAGGTCGGCGCCGACGGCTGCCTGCTCCCCCGAGCGCGGCGTGGCTGCATCGAGAAAACGGGTCGGGCCATAGCCGCGCAAATAAGGCACAATGGCGCGGCAGCCTTTGGCGGCGAGAATAGGCGCGACATCGACATAGGAGTGAATGTCGTAGGGAAAACCGTGCAGAAGCACGACGACCGGGCCGTCCGCAGGACCTTCCTCGTAGTAGGCGATATTGAGGACGCCGGCATCGACAGAACGAAGCGGCTCCAGACGGCGCGAGGAGGCCGCGCGCGGTGGAACCGCGACTTGACCTGCCCCGCCATCGGCGGCGCGCGCTTGAGCGAACTCCATGGCGAACCCTCCGGTTAAAGCCGCGCCGAGCGCAAGGACCTGACGGCGCTGATGGTCGATAGGTTCTCGCATCCTTGCTCCGGGATCGGCGGCGCGGCAAATCTTAAGCCGAATTGATCGAGTTGGTCATTCAAATCTTCCTGCCGCGCCCAAGTCCAGTTCAGTCCAGTCCAGTTCAGTTCAGTTCGGTTCAGCCCAGACATGCGCGATCGACGGCATGACGGTTTGAAAATTCGGAGTTACAGTAGCTCGCTTGTGAAAAGCCATCGGTTGTGCGCCCCTCATGATGCGAGTTGTTGCCATTGTCCTTGGCCTGTTAGGCCTTTCGATCTCGTCGGCCGTGGCGCAGGACGCCCCGCGCGGCAGCGAATGCCTGGCGATGGCGCAAGCGCCTCCACGCGCCACGCCGGTGTCGCTTCGGCGCCTGGCGGCGAAGGACGAAGAGGTCACGATCACCTATGCCGGCCATTCAACCTATTATATCGACACGCCGGGCGGTGTGCGGATCGCAACCGATTTCAGCGGCGCCTACACGACCGGCCGCTTGCCAGACGTGGTCACCATGAACCGGGCGCACAGCACGCATTACACGCTGTTTCCCGATCCTCGCATTGCCCATGTGCTGCACGGCTGGGGCGACGACGGCCAGCCGGCCAAGATCCATGAGCGCGTCGGCGACGTCCTCATCCGCAACGTGACCACCGACATCCGCCGCTATTTCATGGATGATTCGAACGGAGAGATGATCAAGGACGGCAACTCGATCTTCATCTTCGAGGTCGCCGGTCTTTGCATCGGACATCTGGGTCACCTGCACCACAAGCTTGACGACAGCCATTTCGCGGCGATCGGCCGCCTCGATATCGTGATGGTGCCGATCGACGGCACCTACACGATGTCGCTCGATGGCGTTTCCGAGATCACGCGGCGGCTGCGGGCTTCCATCGTGCTGCCGATGCACCGGTTCGCGACCCCGCTCGACGAATTCATGCAGAAGATCGGTCAGCAATTCGCGATCGACGAGCGGACGGAGCGCAGCTTCTCGATCTCGCGGGATTCGTTGCCGGCGGCGCCGACCGTCATCATTCTTCGCGGCGTTTGAGCCGCCACAATCAATCAAAATACGGGGAGAGACGTTCATGGCCGCCAGCACCGCCCGACAAGGG
>CAWHSM010000022.1:0-770616 GCA_963832045.1 uncultured Alphaproteobacteria bacterium | reverse complement strand
ATTTGCAAGGACATAAATTTTGTGATTCGATTCGGTCGCGACGCAAGCGATGGAGACGATGATGGCTGCCAAGGAGATTTCGGTAAAGAAGTATGTTGTGCGACGCGGTTAGTTAGCGCGATTCGGCCGACACGGACGCACCTCCTGAGCCTGCATTCTTGGTCGAACAAGACCAAAGTCAGGGTTGATTAACCATGAAATATTCGCAATGCTGATATTGGGGGGACGAGTAGTTGCTAAATTCACCTCCCCGGATGTCAAGGTTGGATCGGCCGGCCACTGTAGTCGACCGACGACGCCTATGGGAGGAGTCAATGGTTGAAAATACCTGCGGGTCGAAAGCGCCGCATCGGCTGTATGCGGATTTTAAAAGTCTCAATTATACTGTGAAGCGAAAATTGATGGCCGCCGGCAGCGGCATTGCGCTCGGGGTGGCGCTGAGTGGATTGGCCTCCGCCCCACCGGCCTTTGCCGGTCAACTAGATTTCCGCGAACCCCCGCCGCCATTGACCGTTCCAAAGGCGAAGTGCGGCCGGAACGATCACTCCGAGGAGGCTGGTGGAGCCTTGCAGGGCCAAGTCCCGGCGGGGCTGCGCGCTAGTGGTTTCCAAGGCTTCAATTGTAATCTTGAGCTGATCGGACAAGTGCGCGGCGATGGCGCGAACTGGCAATCGGACCAGTTCCGCGATGTCGATGGAAGAGGCGATGGACATCGAGCCGCTCGCACTTGTGCCTACCATGGCACCGCCTTCACGACGGCTAACCGCACGCATGTCGGCGTTCCAGTCATCGACATCACCGACCCAAGCGCACCGGTGCCGACCTCGTACCTCACCTCGATCTCGATGCTTGACCCTTGGGAGTCGCTGAAGGTCAACACGCCCCGCGCGCTTCTGGGCGCGGACAATGCGCATAACGGCGGCGGCGGTCCAGAAGTTGACGTCTACGACATCTCCGTGGACTGCCGCTACCCACAGCTCCTCGCCAGCCAGGCCGTCGGCACCGGCACCGATGGCGGCTTGGTGGCGGACATCCAACCCCCGCTCGGCCACGAAGGCTCGTGGTCGCCGGACGGCCTCACGTACTACAGAAGCGACATCAGAAACGCCGTGTATCATGCGATCGACGCGTCCGATCCGACGAGGCTGAAGGAGATCGCATTTTACGACCTTAGGATAGGGCTTCTGTCATCGGCCGTCACAGCCCACGGGCTTTCGATCAGCGACGACGGCAATCGAGCGTACGTTGCTGTGATAGGCAACCCCGGCCCGGGGGGGTTTGACCCGTCGACGCCGGCGACCAATGGCTTTGCGGTACTCGACACGAGCGACGTGCAGGCGCGCAGACCCAACGCGCAATTCAAATTGATAAGCACCTTCCTGTACAAGGATGGCAGCGTCTCACAGCACACGATTCCCGTGAAGATCAAGGGCAAGCCATACATCATCCAGGTTGACGAGGCCGGCAGCAGCGGCTTCAATTGGTCGCAGGCGTGTCAAGCCCACGTGCCATTGTTTCCGATGGCGCATATCGTGGACATTAGCAACGAGAAGAAGCCGACGCAGGTGTCGGAGCTCATGCTTGAGGTGAACAATCCGGCGAACTGCACGCAGGTCCTTCCCGATATTGTGGGTCTCGGCATCTTCACCTACGGCACGCACTATTGCAGCGTCGACAACAAGGATCACACGACGACCCTTGCCTGCGGTGAGTTTAATTCGGGCATTCGCGTCTTCGACATTCGCGACCCGGAGCGGCCGAAGGAGATCGCCTACTATAATCCGCCCGGCCTCACGACGGGGAGTCCGGGATCCAACCACACCTCCTTCGCGCAATGGCGAGCGGGCGGACCCGACTGGTGCTCAGCGCAGCTTCACTTGGATGCCGACAAAGGCACCATTTGGACCACATGTCAGGACCATGGCCTGCTGAGCCTCAAGTTCACGAACGACGTGTGGCCGTTCCCTGAAAGCTCGACACCACGCGGCGAGCAGAACTGATCCTTTGGCTGGTTCGAACAGCGCGCGGCCCCGGACCAGGTCCGGGGCCGCTTCTTTTTGCTGTTGCACCGCCATGGACCGGCGCCGACGGCGAGGAAGCGCGCATCCTGAAGCGCCGCGACGGCGCCCTCGCGGCCGGTTGCGTGCTGAGCGTGCTTTCACCGGCCGTGGTGCTGCAGCGCTCCGAAAACGTTGCGCTTGCTTCGTTATGTTGCTTGCGCCTCATACCAGTCCATGGCTGAATCGGATCAGTTAGCTCACCCTAAAAAATCGTCCTTGATCGAAGCGACGAGATTCGTCTGCGCGGTTATGACTTGCAGGCGCACATCGCGCCAAGGCGGGACGGCGAAGTTTCTATTCACGGCAATCCGAACAGGGCGTTTCGGATTGGAGATGCATAAGGCTCATATCGAACCCGCTACACCGGAAGTCGATCCGCGGTAGCGTCGTCGTCACTTGAAACCGCAATGGCACAGATCACCCGTATTATCATTCCACTGATACTTTTCGCCGCCGGCTGCGGCTGCGCGGAAGCGCACTCGTTTGGGGTGATGTACACCCTCCCAATCCCATTCTGGATGTACGTGTTCGCGGTATCTGCGACGCTCGCCTTATCGTTCTTGATGATTGGTTTCTTTCCCACGGGGCAAAGCCCCGAGCGCGTTTCGCGACCCATCGAGATTCAGGGCCTTGTGCCCCGCGCCGTGTGGACGATCTTGCGAGGTCTGAGCGTTGTCCTGCTCGTTCTGACGATACTGACCGGGCTCTTTGGCGTCCAGAACCCATTCAACAATTTCAGCCTCACGTTTTTTTGGATCGGTTTCGTGCTCGCGTTGGCCTACCTTACTGCATTGGTCGGGGATGTTTACGCATTCATCAATCCGTGGCATGTACTCTGCGACATGATCGAGCGGTTACGCCCCATGGCGTTCAAGGGGCGCGTGCTCTATCCGGCATGGCTCGCCTACTACCCCGCTCTCGCACTCTACATGGGCTTCATTTGGCTTGAGCTTTTCGGGCATACCACGCCGCGATCGCTGGGCTTAATCCTGGTCGGTTACACCATGCTGAACTTCGCCGCGGCGGCGTTATTCGGTGCTAACGCATGGTTCCGGTATGGCGAGTTCTTCGCTGTCTTCTTCCGTCTTCTCGGCAAAATCTCGCCACTCGCCTATGCGCAGATCCCGGCGCCCGGCTTGAAGATCACCGTGCGCTTGCGTCGTCCGTTCATTGGGCTGATCGAGGAAACCGCAGATCATCCGAGTATTTTGCTTTTCGTGTTGTTTATGCTTTCGTCGACGACGTTCGATGGCGTGCACGAGACGCTGCCTTGGGTGCAGGTGTTCTGGAGGTACGTCTATCCCCCTTTAACCTGGGCCATCGACCAGCCATATAGTTTCTTCGTCGGGCTTTACTACGACTGGCAGTGGGCCATGCTCTGGCTCTCGCCCTTCATTTACTTCACAATCTACCTAGTTTTTATCTGGATGACGACTGGGCGTGACTGGCGGTTGCGCGAGCAGGCGCTCTTATTCGGTTATTCGTTGATTCCGATAGCTTTCGTCTACAATTTCAGTCATTATTTTACGCTGCTCTTCACTGATGCGCCACGGCTCCTGTCACTCATTTCCGATCCGTTCGGTGCGGGATGGGACCTTTTCGGCACGGCTCAATTCGTCCCTCAACCCCTGAACCCGCCGCCAGCACGTTTCGTGTGGCATATTCAAGTGGGTCTCATCTTAGCCGGCCACGTCGTCAGCGTTTACCTTGCGCACGCACAAGCGCTACGGATCTTTCCCGAAGGCCGTAAGGCGCTATGGAGCCAATTCCCGATGCTCGTCCTGATGATCGCCCTGACGAGCGTGGGTCTTTGGATCCTTTCGCTGCCTATCGGCGCCGGACAAGTTCTGGACCCTAACCCAGCGGCGCAGCTCCAGCGGGAGGTCGTTAGAGGCTACGGATAGTCGGGTATAGCGCCGGATAGGTCTTTCCTCGCGCAAAAACCTGGCCGCCTATCCGGGGGCGCCAGCCGGTTCGTGAGCGCCGGTTACCCAAGATCAAAGTTTTCCAGCCGCGTGGTCCCACGGCTACGCGTGCTTTCAGGGTGGCCTCGCCCATCAGGCCAGCCTAAGCCCAGGCTCATCAACTACGTCAGGGGACAAACGATGCGCAACGAAAGACAAAGATTTTCACGTGGTGCCGGCATGCCTTCGGTATATTTGCTGTTGGTCTCGGCCCTGCTCCTGATCGCACCAGAACGAGCGACGGCCTTTGAAGCTGACGTGCACTACGGACTGACACACTGGCTCGCGTTGCAGGCGGGCTTCGATCCCCTCCAGGCGCAAATCATCGCAACGGGCGACGCGCGCGTCGATTCGGGCGACATACCCTACATTGACCTCGTCGCCATGTATGCCTGCCTGCATAGGGACGAGATCAGCGCCCGTCGTGCCGGGGAGCACCATTACCCTTCCGCAGGCAAGATTCCGGGACCGCCGGAAACGAGGAGTGTAGCGCCCGATAGCAGCGCGGCAAGGAAGGCAGCGCTGGCGGCGATCGAGGCTGGCCCAGACCAAGCGCAATTTAGACTTTCCCAGCTTGGCGAAGGACTACACGCGCTTCAGGATTCGTGGTCGAATCAAGGCGTTCCAAGTGTTCCGCAGCTCGGCGACGTCCCTTCCGTGTGCGACAGCAGATTGGCCTGGGGTCACCCTGAGACGCGCGGAGGTCCCGCGTCACACCGGGCCGATCTCACTATGTACTGGCCAGAGGACACGGTCGCAATGGCGCAGGCGACATACGACATCTTGAAACAATACCCTTCAATATCCGGCGCTCAGCGCAAAGTTCGCAATTGGGATGAGATTCGCCCGGAGCTCGACGATTTCGTCAAGGCGCCGACTAAAACCGAAAAGGCACGCTGGTTTGCGGCGCACGGAATGGACGATGTCTCGTTCCTGGAAGGCATTTCTCTTCCCGACGGCGCGGAGGCTTTTCTGCAGCATTGGCCCGGCCGTAAGTTGCCGCGGCTGCGCACTGAGGACTCACGCCAGCACGCGATCGATGCACAATTGCTCGACTTTTATAATCGTTTTTTCGCCCGGTGGCTTTCCGGAGAGGACTTCGCTGCGGTGGTCGCGGAGTTTTCCAAGGTGCCGGACACGAGCGGAGGGACAGCCGGCGCGACCATGTTGCCTGGACAGTTCGAGAGCCAGCTCAAGCTCTGGCGGCTGCGCGACCACGGCAGCGTAGCCAAACTCGCTCTCCAGCGCGAACCACTGACTGCAGAGGAGCGCACCACCATTGACGCGCTTGCAAAGCAACCCGATGCCTATGTTCGTTATGAACCCCTATCCTCAGCTTACTACCCCCTGCTTCCGGTTAATGATGATAATGATGTATCGCCTTTGCTGCCGTTCTTTATCGGCATGGTCTCTCCCAATGCCGGTCATCCACAGGCGATCGCTGTGACGAAGTTTCGCCACGCGCCCTACAACATCGTCGGAGTTATATCCGAAAATGTCGATAACCAATGGCGGGTCACTTCGATCGTGTCCACTGTCGACCATTAGCGGCGCCCGCTCTTCTGCGGCGACCGCTGAGGAGCTGACCAGCGCCGGGCTTCGAGAATGCAAGTGCATTTCAACGTACAACTCGGCGATCACGAGAAGCGTATTGGTGCACGCGACGGCGACCGAACTAAGCACGATCGTGCAACACAGATAGCGACCGTATTCACGCCGGGGGCGCTGCCTTGCAGTTCTTCTCGAGGAACTCATCGTGAGTAGGCATCGCCTCGACGCAATTGTCGATCGCACGTCGCATGCCTTCGATGAAGGTGCTCACGTCCTTAGTGTCGACCACATCGACGATCGAGTTGTATCCGCGCGGCCGCAGCCCCTGGCCATGCATTACCTGGAACCAGCTGCCCTGTGCGAACAGCCCCTCGGCATCATCGAGTAGCCGGCCCTGGCTCTGAAACAGCTCCATTTTATGCCGCAACGTCTCAGGGATCGACATCGTGCGCGTATAGTTCCAAAATGGCGAGTCGTTGCGCTGCGTCGCGTGGTAATGCAAGATGATGAAGTCGCGGACGTGCTCGAACTCGCGTCGCGTCAGCCGGTTGTACTCGTCAATGTCGGGTTGGCTCGGCACAGCGGCGGGGAAGAAATGTAGTAAGCGCGAGATCGAGCTCTGGATTAGTTGAATGCTAGTCGACTCCAGCGGCTCGAGGAAGCCGCTTGAAAGTCCGATCGCGACGCAGTTGCGCTGCCACACCTTCGGACGCACGCCGGTCACGAAGCGCAGCGTCCACGGCTCGCCTAGCGCCTCGCCGTCGAGGTTGGCCAGCATCGTCGAGGTAGCCTCGTCCTCGCTGATGTATCGGCTGCTGAACACGTAGCCATTCCCGCTGCGGTGCTGAAGCGGGATACACCATTGCCAGCCCGCGCTGCGCGCGGTCGCGCGCGTGAACGGAACGATCGGCCGTGGCGACGCGCAATGCGTTGTGACCGCGCGATCACAGGGTAGCCAGTGTGTCCAATCGTCGTAGCCGCTCTTGAACTCCTGCTCGATAAGGCGGCCTCGGAAGCCTGAGCAATCGACGAAGAACTCGCCATTCACGTGCTGCCCGTTGGCGAGCGTGAGGCCTGTGAGGTCGCCCGTAGCGCCGTCGCGCGACACGTGCGTCACCTTGCCTTCGATGCGGCGCGTGCCGCGCGCCTCGGCGTAGCGCCGCAAGTAGCGCGCGTATAGGCTGGCGTCGAAGTGGAAGGCGTAGGCGATGTCAGCTAGCGGCGAATCAGGTACGTCAAGGCGCGGGCGCATGAACTTGCCGGCATAGGCCGCGGTCTTGGTTATCGAATACGCTGGCAAGTCGGCGGCACGCCCGGCTAAGTTCATGCGCCGCCAGATCTGCTCGAAGGTCGCGAGCTGGATGTTCCGGGGGAAGCGGCCGAAGCCATGCATGTAGCAGTCGCCGATGAAGGTCCAGTCGCGGAACTCAATACCGAGCTTGATCGTTCCCTGCGTCTCACGCATGAACTCGTTCTCGTCGAGTTCCAGCAAGTGGTTGAATCGTATAATCCCGGGAATTGTGGCTTCCCCAACACCGACCGTGCGGATTTCATCGGACTCCACAACGGTGATGTTGACTTTGCCATTGACCGCGCGCGAGAGCGCGGCTGCGGTCATCCAGCCGGCGGTGCCCCCACCCAGGATAACGACGTCTCGCACGATTCTCTGGTCCATACTCGGATCTCCTTGACTAAGCCTCGATCCCACGTGGAATCAACTGACCGCTGCGACGGTAGATGACCCGTATGAGAGGAACGGTCATGAAGGTTGATGCGATGGCCATCAACACCATCATTGTGAAAACAGATTGTGGAATGTAGCCAAGTTCATAGCCGACGTTCAACACAATAAGTTCCATTAGCGCACGGGTATTCGTCAGAACGCCGCAGCTGAGGGTATCGCTATGCAACAAGCGCGCATGGCGAGCAGCAAAGTAAACTGGAACGATTTTGCCGACGCAGGCGACCGACAAAATGATCATACACCATTCCCGGTCGAGGACTGTAGCTAGTCCAAGAACATTAGTCCTCAGCCCGCCAAGCGCGTAGGTACGCATCGCGCAGAAGAACATCTGTTGCGCCACCAACCAGTTGCTGACGGAAATGTGTCTCCCGTGTTGATGTCGATAGTTCTGTGTCGTTTCCTGAAGTCCAGGTATCTCGATGGGGCTCCACTTATCACGAATTGTCTTCATGCCGGACATGGATATGCGAAAAATTCGACCGAGGGTTCGTCTTCGAACGATGTCCGGGCCTTCGGCCATCGCCGAGCTTCGGCTCATTCTTGGCGATGACCAAAATCAAGTACGAAAATGAATTGGTCAACAAGGTACTCAGGATTCCGCTCGCCCTTCCGGTGCAGAATTCGGACGGGTAGTCGCCGGCGACACGGCCTCAGCCGTTGCCGCTACAAGGGATCTGTCGGAATGGAGCGCTGGGTCGGCCTCGGTGCATCGCTGACAACCTAATCAACATTGGCCGCGTCATGGAAGAGGCAGCAGAGCCTTAACAACTCCCTGGGCCTACCGGATTTTTTTAAGCCGCTGGTCATCCCCGGCGGGCTTTGCTTTGCCGGGCTATTGACCACAGCGCGCCGGAAAGCAGACTAAAGTCTGAGGTGGTCATCTAGGAGGATCAGTGTATCTTTCCTTCAGGGGCCAATCCGATCCTGACAATGGTTTTCTCTATGCGATTACGCACGATAGCTATCGTTACCGTGACCGCACTTCTCCTCAGCGGAGTATATGTTGCGGCCGCTCACTTTGCGGCTCCGGACCTGGCCGTTGGCCCGCAGGATCGATCCTACCGTCTCGATATAGGAGAGGAAAGGGCGGACGTGAAGATCATCGAAGCACGTCAGGGCGATCGTATCACCTTTGTTGTCACCTCTACCCGCGCCGGCCAGTTCTACATCCACGGTCCCGAAGTGGAAAGCACTCTGTTGCCTGGGATAGAGGCATCGCTTACGTTCACGGCCCAATATTCAGGGCGTTTTTACGCGCATTTCCATCAGATGAATTGCATTGATTCAGATGAGTCGCACTTGGAACTGGCCGTTCTCGATGTCATGCCCAACTGAGTTGGGCGAATTCACCGGGGCCTGAATTCGCGCATTACGCCGTATTCCGGATTATGCCGCGCCAATGCGCATTTCTGAGGACAGGCGCGCACAATCGGCACCGCATATCGGCATACCCTTGTCGTGCCAGAACAGGCCGGAATCGAGGCTTTGCGGCGCTTCGCCTTCCTGTTTGCTTTTCAACCTAACCGCGAGGCGCTGCCGCTCGTCGATCAGGCGCCTGCAGGTCGGCAATTGCTCGCCGACCTAAACAGCAAGGCGCAGGCTGTCGAATTCGCCGCTGGAAGTGAGGATGATCCTCCGGATGGCCCGACAAATCGTGTCGCCCTCACCGGTCGGATGACATCAATGGCAGCAGGGACTGGCCAATTCAATGTTACCGGGAATGACGCGGCTTTAACCGTCACCACACCGGCCACAGTCATCGGCGAGGCCGTGATTCGCAATAAGGTCGCTCTGCAGCTTTCCGCGCTGTCCCTGCGGGCGACCCAAGCTTCGCCGGGATCATTGCGACAAAGGGAAATTGGTTGAATGATCATACCTTTGTGGTCCAGCGCTTAACACTAGGCAGGGGTCTCGCAGAGGAAAAATGGACCTTATGGTTTGACGGCGAGAAGCTCAATCTTCGCGGCAATGACAGGAACGGACGTGAAATTTCGATCGACGGGGAGCTTGGCGGCTAGTCTGGCGACAATCCTGACTCAACCCCCCGACGGTCAACGCCAGTCCGAAGCGACCTGCTATTCTTGCAACGGCTCGGTAAATCGGTTCTCTCGCGACGATAAACTTTTCACCAAAAGCTTATCAGTCCAAAAGCCCGCAAGGGCCGAACCTATTGCGCCCGCGCGGCATGTTCTTCTCGTCGTGCCGCGCGGTGCATCAGCCGTTATCGGTGGTGGCCCAGTCCTATCCCCATGTGCAACGCTTTCTGGCGGAGGGCTCCGACCGAGCGTCTGGTAAGCTTTGATATTTTGATGACCGGCGTTCGCGCCTTTGAATGATCTTTGAGTTCTCTTAGATCGGCCTTTGTCCATTCGCGTCGCTTGCCGGTCTTCCTAGCGGCCTTGGCTTTCTTCAAGTCAATTGCTCCTGTTGGTGATGAAGGCCGGTTGTTACCATGAAAATGCGCAGCGGCAAGCACTCGAACAGGAACTAACAATGATCGACGTAATGACAACGCAAAAACTCTGCTGCGTAGCCAGCACGCAACCTTCGTCGCCTGAGCCTACGAAATTGTAACCCTAGCTGACTGCGCTCTTAGGTCCGCCCAAGTCCCGACGACTGTAAACACAATGATGAAAAGTTATCGAGTTGGCGCGAGCGTTTCCGTCCATGAGCACTCTAGCCAAACAACGAAGCATGCGTCTGATGCCGGACCTTGCGCCCACGCTGGCTTCATCATCTATCGGTTAAAGCAGTCTCGCCCGTGCGAATAGCAGGCGGAGCGCCTGTGTCGCCTGGATGCATAGCATCGCATTTTTTGCTGCGGCCTCCAGCGCGGCCTTCGCCTCAGCGTGCAAAGATCGAAACTCCATCCATTCCACTGGACTGAGGCTGGTTATGAACCGGTAGGCTTCTCCAACGGTGCAAATGATCAACGGCTGGCCGTTCAGCTTGATTTGGAACGATGCCCTTAGTGGGGTTTGAGAATTTGAGGCGTGGCTCATAGGACACTGCCCAGCAGGTGGTGATCTGTAACCTAGCTGCTAATCTGCCTCGGCTGCCAGGTAAAAATGTTGTTCTTGAGGTGGCCTTTAAGCTCCCCGCCTTGGAAGTCCTGGCTATATACGACGCAGCGTTTGATAGCCCACGGCTTGCAAGGTCGGGCGTTCAAGATAAAACTAGAGAAACGAGTCGGATACGGAAATGCAGGAAGAAAAGAAGGCCGAATTGTATTCAAGCGCAAGCGGGCACCTTGTCTGTTCGGGCGCGTTGGTAGACATATTGCAGCAGTGGCACACCTTTACAAAGGCGCAAGCGGCAATCTTCTATGTGAAATACAACGGCAAGGTTTACGCAGGCGAAGCGGTAGAGAAGCTGGACCACCAGCCAAGTCGCTAGCCAGCCCTAGCAAAAGTTTTGAGACTCACTGTAGGATGTCCCGCTTAAAGCGAAGAATATTTTACGTTGAGCAAGACTACCAAAACAAGTGAACGACCAAATGCCGGATACGCACTCGAAGTGGACGGTCGCATCAAGACTGAATTCCAAACGAAAGAAGGCGCGAAAAAGGGCGCTGTTGAATTGAAGAGCCGCTTCCCGATGCTGCAGATAAAGATTTACGACGCCTCTTCCAAAACACGGGAGACAGTCGAAGTTACGTAACTGCGAGTGAGGGCCGGCGTTCCCGCTTTCCTTGACTTGACTGGGCAATCGCCGTTCAACTCGGCGCGATTTCGTTTGGCGAAGCGTAGCGACATTGGTTTTCTCAACTCCCGTCGCCCGTGATATTGGGCTGCAGCACGAGGTTAAGCCATGACACCAGAGGAAGCCCTGCGAAATATCCTTCGTCTTGTAGATGGATCAGACGAAATGGAGGACGTCCACGCTCTGCAGATAATTTTGCAGAGCATCAAGACATTAGCTGAGAAGGGCTTAGGTCAGTCGAAGTGAGATTGTTGGTGAGGATGTAAAGGAAGGCTTATCAGTTATCGTTGGGCAGCTTGTTTCGCCGCGCTAGCGCAATACGTCGAATCGTGGCCAGACGGGAACAGCCGCAAGTATATGGATCGTTAGCCTGTTGGCTTGCGGAAGATCTACCGATTCGAATTCGATACCCGCATCCATCAAGTGCGACACGAAAGCAACATTGCGGGCTAGTCGGTCTAATTTGGCGATGATCAAAGTCGCCCGATGCAGGCGGCATGCCGATAAAGTGGCGGAAAGTTGCATTCGATCATTTTTTCTACCGCTCTCGACTTCGGTAAACTCCGCAATTGGCATTGACCCCTTTAAATGGGATCGCACCGCTTCCTGCTGCGCTGCAAGACCCAAGCGATGGCGTCTTTGCAATCTTTGACGGTCCAGCACGCGCGATTAAGTGTGCCCGGGCGGTCAAGGACGTGGTCGGCACATTGGGATTGGCGATCCGCAGCGGTATCCACACCTGTGCCTGTCGTAAATTAAATCCAGGCATATTGGTGATGCAGTCCGCCCAGGGTTGGGCGACAAAAAAACGTTGAGCAACACGAAAACGGTTCGCGAGCCGACGCGAAACAGTATAAAACCGACTACAAACTACGGCTTCGAATTGTTTACCGAAGCATATTTTCCGATCACAATCGCTCGCGATCAAGTTAGACGGTCCGACCAAAGTTGATCATTTGCAGATTCCAGCCGCCCCTCCTCCAGCGACACTTGCCGGTCCCGGTTCGTGCAATGAGGTAGCGGAGAACCCGCATCCGCTTTGGCGCGGGGCACCGCGGGGTGCATCACAAACAGCAATGCGTCATCGGCTGATGCTTGCGCAGAACCGGCTCTCATTTTGGCATCCTTCGCGGCCACTCGGCGCTCAAACGAAACGGAGAAGTACATTGAGGGTGATCCTAGCATTGCCGATGTTCGCCATCGCCTTGGCTTGCGGCGCCGCAGCGGCAGAGCCATTGAGTGTCAAGATCGGCGTGCTTACCGACATGTCGAGCCTTTATTGTAGCGCGTCAATCTGGATGGGAACACAGCGACAATCAGGATGGCCATTTCGGCGGTCGCGGCGGGAGGATGATTGTCGCGACGCGACGGTAACGCAAGAGATATTTTCGTGACGCGTGATTTGATTGTCGTGGAGCGACAATCAGGATGAGCCTTTGATTGTCGCGCGCGTCGGCGGACGTCCCGCTCCGCGCGCTTTGTCGACAGCTTCTTTCCGGCGATAGCTGTCGACATTCATTT
Source organism: uncultured Alphaproteobacteria bacterium (assembly GCA_963832045.1). GTDB lineage: Bacteria > Pseudomonadota > Alphaproteobacteria > Rhizobiales > Xanthobacteraceae > Bradyrhizobium. The sequence goes on along the minus strand of CAWHSM010000022.1, from coordinate 758,074 downwards.
CGAGGATCGTGGCGTGATGGACGAGGCGGTCGATGGCCGCGAGGGTCATGGCTTGATCCGGGAAGATCTTGCCCCATTCACCGAACGGTTGATTGGCGGTGATGAGCATCGATCGCCGCTCGTAGCGGGCGCTGATCAGCTCGAACAAAACGCTGGTCTCGGCCTGATCCTTGGTCACATAGGCAAGATCGTCCAAAATCAGCAGGTGATATTTGTCGAGTTTGGCGATCGCTGCTTCGAGCGCGAGATCACGGCGCGCGATCTGGAGTTTTTGCACGAGATCGGTGGTTCTGGTGAACAATACGCGCCAGCCCTTTTCGATCAGGGCCATGCCGAGCGCCGCCGCCAGATGCGATTTGCCGCCGCCAGGCGGGCCAAAACACAAGAGATTGGCGCCCTTTTCGAGCCAGGCGTCGCCGGCGGCGAGCGCTTGCACCTGCGCCTTCGAGATCATCGGCACGGCATCGAAGTCGAAGGCCTCGAGGGTCTTACGCCATTCGCCGGCTCGGATTGCCGTCCGACGTGGCGCCCCTGGTCACCCTGCTCGCGTCGGATGCGGGTAGCTGGATCACCGGGCAAGTGATCAGCATCAATGGTGGATACAGTATGGTCTAGGGGCACATGGCGATGATGGACGTTGATTTAATCGCTCCAATTGCGTGGCTCATGAATCGGCATGTGAAAAGCCGGCCCGAGCGGATCGCATACTCGGATTCGATGCGTTCCGTGACGTACAAACAGCTGGCGGACAACACGGCGGCCGTCGCCGCCAACCTGGCAAAGGCGGGACTGTGCGAGGGCGATCGCCTCGCCATCTACCTGCCGAATAGTGTCAATTCGATAGAGGCCTGCTTTGCCGGAACTCAGGGCCGGAGCCGTGATCGTGCCGATAAGCTATGATGCCGCTGAAGGCGAGATCAGCTACCGGCTTACCGATGCGGATTGCAGCTTTATCGTTACGACGGCCGAAAGAAAGGAATTGGTGACGAAGATCTCGCGGGTGGCCAATATTGCGCCACGAACGATCTTTGCAGGCCACGGTGCGGAGCAAGCGGGTACTGCGCTTTCCCATCTGGCGCAGCACGCCGATGCCAAGCCGCTCGATCCGGAGGATATCGATCGTTCATCCTTTATCATCTACACGTCGGGCACCACCGGCCGCGCCAAGGGCGTACTTCTTTCGATACGCGGCATGCTCTGGATCGCGGCTGCCTGCTGGGCTCCAATTTGCGGGCTGGGCCCGAAGGACGTCGTTCTCTCGCCACTACCGTTATTTCATTCCTATGGTCTCAATCTGTCCGTGCTTGGCGTTCTGGCGGTGGGTGCAAGCGAACACGTCATGGAGCGGTTCTCTCCGCAGCTCGCTTTGGATCTGATGCAGTCGGGTAAATACACGGTGTTCCCGGGTGTCCCGACCATGTTTCATTATCTGCTGCATCGAGCGCAGGAGACGCGCGTCGAGCGGCTCGGCAATATCCGCCTTTGTATTTCAGCCGGCGCCATCATGCCGGCTACATTGAACCGGGGTTTCGAGGAACGGTTCAAGACGCCGTTGCTCGATGGATATGGCATCACCGAAACGTCGACTATGGTCACCATGAACTGGCTCAGCGGCACGCGGCCCAACGGCTCGTGCGGATTGCCGGTACCAGGGCTCGCGGTACGCATCGTCGATCCGAATACGCTCGAAGACGTTCCAATTGGCGGCGAGGGCGAACTGATCGTCCGCGGACCAAACCTGATGCAGGGCTATCATAACAAGCCCACGGAGACCGCGTCGGCGCTCCGCAAGGGGTGGTATCACACGGGGGATCTCGCGAAGTCGGACGCGGCCGGCTACCTGACCATCACGGGCCGGATCAAGGAACTGATCATCCGGGGCGGTCAGAACATCGCGCCCGCCGAGATCGAGGAAGTCGTCGTTCGGCATCCGCAGGTCAAGGACTGTGCGGTTGTCGGCGTGAAGCACGCGACGCTGGGCGAGGTGCCTTGTCTCTTCGTTGTCGCGAAGGAGAACGAGTTAGACGTTCCCTCTCTGATGGATCATTGCAGGGCGCACCTGTCGGCCTACAAGATTCCGGAGGCGACCCATCTCGTCCGCGAAATTCCCCGTACGGGGTCCGGTAAGATCATGCGCTTCAAGCTGATCGAAGCCTTGAGTCAATCGTGACCGGACGATCAGTCGACCGAACGGGGACCCAAGGCGCCGAACGATTCCGGATCGTAGGTCAGCCGATATCGCATGTCCGCGGCAACGATCGGCTGTTTGCAGTGATCGCAGTTTACGGACGGCTGGAAATCGTGTCCGCACTTGAGATGGGTGAGTATCAGCGGAGGTTTGCCCTTGGAGAGCCAGCGATCGCCCCATCGCAGCATCGCGATGAAGGGGCCGTAGAGGTCCAACCCCATGTCGGTGAGAAGATACTCGTACCGGTCCGGGGAGCTCTGGTACTGCCTGCGACGAAAGACGCCGCTGGCAACCAGGCGGTTGAGCCGATCAGTCAGGATGTTCGGCGCGATCGCGAGTTCGGTCAGGATCTTGTCGTAGCGACGGTTACCGAAGAAGCCCTCTCGCACAACCATGAAGCTCCACTTGTCGCCGATGATCTCAAGCGCGCGCGAAACCGAACTTGGGCGGCCGTGCACGAACCGGCTTCCGTCGGAAGGACGCCTAGTGTTGCGGCCAGGTTTGGCAGGGCATCGTCCGGCACCGGGACCGTCGCGGTATTTCGCATCACGGGCGCCGACAGCTTCGCCGCAATCGGAGCACGTGACGATGGGGTGGCTGTCGCAACCACAGACGGCGTGGATCAGCGTCAGCGGACGAAGCTTGTCCTTGAAGAGCCAGCGGTCTCCGAACTGCATCAGCGCGATGAAGCTCGGATAGAGATCAAACCCCATCTTCGTCAGGCGATATTCCTTGCGTTGCGAAGATCCAGGCGCGACCTGTCGGAAGATGGCGAGTTGGGTCAGCTTTCTGAGCCGATCGGTCAGCGTCGCCCGCGGAATGCCGAGCGCGGAGCGGAACGCCTCGAACGTCTGCGTTCCGAAGAACGCTTCGCGGATGATCAGGAACGCCCAGGCGTCGGAGACGATGTCCAGCGTGCGAGCAACCGAACAATTGCGCTCAGTCCGCGCGATGGCCGTTCGGCCTGCAGGCGCCGGCGAACTTGGCTTCAGCGGGGACTTGGTCGTTTGTATCTTGGCGGCGGCGGGCATTCCGAACTGTCCATTACGCGGCAGCCACGACGGCAGCCTTCGAAAGTCGCGCAGCTTTACCACAACGGCGCGATTGACTAGCCGGAAATATCAGTCTAGTTACGCATGTAACATAAGTCTAGTTATGCTAGTAATTATAACATTAAATCACAAGCACACGAATTCCTGGGGAGGAATGTCATGAAGCTGAGAATCGAAAACCTTCTGATCGCGTCGGCGGCGATCTTGATGGTCAACGGCAGCGCCGCAGCCCAGACCGCAGCGATTTCGGACGACGTCGTGAAGATCGGCGTGCTGACGGATATGTCGGGACAATTCTCGCACGAATCCGGAGAAGGCTCGGTGACGGCGATCAAGATGGCCGTCGAGGATTTCGGCGGCAAGGTTCTCGGAAAGCCGATCGAGGTGATCGTCGCTGACCACCAGAACAAGCCGGATACCGCTTCTGCGCTGGCGCGTAAATGGTTCGACGTGGACCACGTCGATATGATCGGCAACCTGATCAATTCATCGATCGCGCTCACGGTAGCCGGGCTCGCGAAAGAAAAGAACCGGATCGCCATCATCAACGGCTCTGGGTCGTCTCGTCTCACCGGTGATGCGTGCACGCCAAATAGTATTCACTATGCCTACGACACCTATGCCCTCGCGCGCGGAACCGGCGCCGCTTTGGCCAAGGCGGGCAAGAAGTCTTGGTACTTCCTGACGGCAGACTACGCGTTCGGGCACGCGCTCGAAGCCGACACCTCAGCGGTCGTGAAGGCGATGGGCGGCGAGGTTCTCGGATCGACCCGTTATCCGCCTGACTCGTTCGATCAATCCTCCTTCCTCCTGCAGGCGCAGTCGTCGAAAGCGCAAGTCGTGGCGCTGGCCGGCTCCGGTAATGTGCTGGTGAATTCGATCAAGTCGGCGCAGGAATTCGGCATTCCAGCAGGCGGCCAGACCCTCGCCGGTCTACTTGTCTGGATCACGGACGTCAGGAGCCTGGGACTCTCGGCCGCGCAGGGACTGGTTCTCACCAATGCGTTCTACTGGGATCGCGATGATGAAACCCGGGCCTGGTCCATGCGCTTTTACGATCGGACGAAGAAGATGCCGCACATGGGCGATGCGGGCGACTATTCGTCGACAATGCACTATCTAAAGGCCATCGAAGCGGCCGGCACAGATGAGGCGCAAGCCGTCATGAGCAAGATGCGCGAGTTGCCGATCAACGATTTCTTCGCGAAGAACGGCCGGATTCGCGAGGATGGCCGCATGGTACACGACATGTACGTGTACGAAGTGAAAAAGCCTTCCGAGTCCAAGGGCGACTGGGACTTCTACAAACTTCGCGAGGTAATCCCTGGGGACCAGGCTTTTCGTCCGCTGAAGGTCAGCGCCTGTCCGCTGGTCAAAAAGGGTTGAAGTCGGCGGGCCTGTTCCGCCGCTAGAATACGCGTCGTGCCGGCCTACTCGCGAGGCGGGCCCGGTTGTTTGTCTGGAGGCACAGATGGATCAGGAAATGAGCGCAGGCGACTTTGTGACATTCCTCAAGCCGATCAGGTCGGGCTCCGAGTATATCGACAGCCTGAGAGACAGGAATCTTGAGAGTTTGTCCAAGAACATCAAGCGGGATTACAGAGTTTTCGCAGCATGAGGCGGATTGAGGCGAGGCGCAAGAAGGCGAGGCCCTTGCGATTGAGGTTCTCCCAGTCCTTGGCAAGTCTTCGACAACGGTTGAGCCAGGCGATGGTGCGTTCAACGATCCAGCGCTTTGGCAGTACGACGAATGCTTTGGCCTGATCGGAGCGCCGGACGATTTCAGTTTCGAGGTAGGGCAACAGCTTTGCCAAGTTATTGTGGAACTGCGGTCCCTGATAGGCTGCATCGGCAAACAGCTTCTTCAGGAACGGATGCAACCCGAACATCGTGGCGAGCAGCAGGATGCCGCCGTCGCGATCCTGGATGTCGGCGGGATGGACGATGGCGTGTAGCAGCAGACCCGGCGTGTCTACGAGAATGTGGCGCTTCTTGCCCTTGATTTCAGCGCAACGTCTTCGTTGTCGCTTCTTGCCCGCATCATAGCCATGCGGATCGATGCAGGCCCCCCTTTTTCGGCGCTCTTCACACTTTGGCTATCGATGATGGCGGCGGTTGGACTGGCTTCCCGGTCATCCTGCTCCCGGCACCCCACATAGAGCGCGTGATGGATGTGATCGATCGTTCCGTCCCAGCTCCAGAAATCGAGATAGTGGAACAGCGTGCTGCGCGGCGGCAGATCCTTCGGAATCGCCCGCCATTGGCATCCCGTGCTCAAGACGTACATGATTCCGTTCATCACCTCGCGCACATCGACGTGGCGCTTGTTGCCGCCACGCTTGGCCGGCCGGATCAAGGGGGCGACAAGCGCCCATTCGTCGTCGGTCAGGTCGCTGGGATATCGCAATTGGCTGCGGTCGTAGCGCCCACGGTTCTTCGTCGTCCACATCGCTAACCCTCCTCGAATCAGGCCACCTCCCTTGAATCACAAACAACTCAGTCAATTCAATTTGTTCTTGGACAGACACTAGCATTACAGTTGTCTTTTTGATTTGAAGTGAGCGCGTTGAGCGGCAGCCTGATGGGCTCTGCGCCAGCAAGACCATGCGATGATGCGTGCGGGTTGAATACGCTTTCGAGCGAGTCTGATGGCAATGCGGCGGATTTCCTGCATTGACCAACGGATCAGTGGCGGCGTGGTTGTGCTTTGGGTTTTGCTGGTGGGCGACGTTTCGTTTTTTTGGGGCGACGGCGGATTGGCCCGATATCGGATCGCGGCCATCATGGCGAAGGCAAGCATCACCAAAGAAACGTGACGATGCCAGCCATGCCAGGATCTGCTCTCGTTGTGATCGAGCCCGAACTCGTTTTTCGCGGTTTCAAAGCTATCCTCAATCGCCCATCGATGGCCTTCGACCGCTACCAACGTTTCAATTGATGTTCCCGCTGGGCACCAGGTGGTGAAGAAGGCGAGGTCGTCATCGGCGATACGACGGCGGATCAGTAAACCGCGTGTGTGAATCGGCGCGGGGTCCCGACGCCGATGGGCACGTTAAGCTATTGATCCAATTTGCGGTGGAGGGGTCACTCTCGGGCGCTTATTCACACGCACGGCTTCCACCGCATCCGCCACTATGGCCTGCTCGCCAGCGGCACGCGCGCCGACAACATTGCGCGGGCGCGCCGCTTGCTCGACGTGCCGGCGGCACAACCCGAGGCGGCGGATGACAGCGATGCCAAGGCCGACGATCCCAAGCCACCCTCGAACCTATGTCCGCGCTGCGGCGGCGGTCGCATGATCGTCATCGAGACGTTCCAGCGTGGTCCTCGCCGCGCTATCGTCCCGCCGCATCCACCGCCGTGATCAGGATCGACACATCATGATCAAGATCACCGCGCCGCAAAATCGCAAGGAAGCACTTCTGCTTCGCCGGTTCTTGACCGACAATAATCAGACTCGCCCTCACGCCGTCCTGGATACCCATCGCGTCGTTCGATCTCCGCAGCGCGACGCCGGTTCTGACTATCGCGATCCGCCGAACAGCTTCATCGCCCTCTCGATCGATTCCAAAACAGGCGTTTCAACAGACTGCGGGCGCCGAAATCCCCATAGCGTCTGACGCACGATCGCTCCACACCTCCCGCGGTTTCCTTGTATGGGGCTTTTTTTGTCAAGGAGTTCGCAAGAGCGGCAAATCTTTTGTCCTTCGTCAGTTTCTTTGTTCGATCTCAAAGCCCGTTTCTTCGTCCCGACCCGCAGTTCGCTGACGTCGTCGCGCGCAGAAGCTGTCAAGGTTGGCCGTCGCGCCAACCTTGCGGCATGCTCCGAGCTTGCCAGGCCATACCTTGACAGCTTCGAGCACGACGGCACGCTTGGTGCGATCGGGATGACGATCAGAGGGGAGCCCGCTTTCGGGCGCGGATCAGTCGCGCCACAACCTTGTATTCGGTGGGTCCAAGGACCCGAACCATGATGCAGTCATACGCATCGGCAGCGAAGCTCCGAAGCGGCGGACCCATTCTCCCTTTCGGCATTGAAAGCCAAGGAAACACGTCGGGACTCCGCCACCTCGAACCGTCATCGGCGACCCGTCACCAGCGGACGGACCGGGCCGAAACTGTTGGGTGTCCTTCAGTGACCTCCGTTCATTATGCCGGCCGCAGAACGACGCCGTCCGGCACCACGCCCTCCCGCACGAGACGCCACAGGGCGATCAGTAGCTTGCGTGCCAAGGCCACGATCATGGTCTTGCGAGTGCCGCGGGCGCTCTCGGTGCGGGCTCGAAACCACTGCGCCAAGGTGCTGTCCTTCTGGAACATGAGAAATCGCCACGCCAATTGGATCATGCCTCGTCGAACCCGAGCGTTGCCGGAACGGGTCAGCCCTTTCTCCCGGCGTTTTCTGCCGCTCTCGTCGGGCGAGCCCGTGAGGCCGGCATAACGCGCTACGGCCCGTCGGTCGCGCATGCTTCGCGACAGTACCTCCTGCACCAGCATGTCGGCCGTCTCGACACCAACCCCGATCACCCGCGCCAACAGGCGCACCATTGCGTGTGGTCCATCACTGGGCGCTTGCTTGAGACGCTCCAGGCGAGCGTCCTCGATCTGCCTTATCTGATCACTGACGAGCCGCCGGCGCACCATGTCGCGACGCAGCTCAGCCAGGGTGTTGGGCGGGATCGGCTCGCCCTCGGGGGTGCGCAAGCCGTCAAGGCGTTCGGCGGCCTTCTTCAGCTTGGGATTGAAGCCGCGGATGCCGAGCCGGATCAACGTTGCTTTCATTCGGTTGACGATCCGACTTTGCTCTCCGACGAGGCTCTCGTGCTCGCGGTTGGGCCGCTTGGCATCTTCGTCCTTGATTGTCGGGATCGCCACCATCTTGCAGTGATCACGCTCGCCGCGCAGCCAGCCGAGAAAGGAGCGTTTGAGCAGCTCGGTGTCGAGCCGATCGGTCTTGGCGCGCCGGTGCTCGCGCGACACCGCCACACTCGATGCGTGAATGACGTGGGCCTCAATGTCGCGTGCACTGAGCCAACGCGCCAGCCAGAAGCCGTCACGGCCGGCCTCGAAAGCGACAGCAATGCGTTTGATCCGATGCCCTGCCTTCGCCGCTTCCTCTCGCCATCGATGCAGCAACTTCAGCAATGCGCTCTCGTCGACCGCGAGCTTCTTCAACGGCTGGCGCTCGACGCCAGGCACGATGCCGGCGACGAGCCAGCTCGACAGGCTCAGTTCGATAACGGCGATCAGCGTGCCGTCCGGATCGAGGGGATTCGGGGATCGGCTCAGATCGTTCAACTTCTGCATGGGGCGCTCCATCGGTTCACATCAGCAACGATGGATGCAATATCCTCGCCGCCGCCCCATAGCATCTCCCTTGGAGGTTTGCGGACGCCGGACCCAGCGTGCGCCGCGCCACCTTCATCGGGCCGGCATCCGCAAACCTTCACACTGCGGACATGCGGGTGCAGACCTTGAAAGCGCTAATGCTTTCCGGGAAAGCCGCCGAGGCCGTTAAAGGTCATATACAGCGAGTAGCCGCTGACCGCGATGGCGACGGCTATTTCGAACAGCAGGACGGCGACGCCGTATTTGTACCAAGGCTCGTGCGGCGCGACACGAATATCAACGGGGTTCATTGCATCTCCTGGAGAGTTTCACGACGGCTTCGATGCCGAGCTCAGAAGCGTTGGCCGATCAGAGCGCGGCCGAGCAGACCATGCTCCTGCGGGTGCCGCTCGTAACGCGCTGCCCAGAAGTAGAACAGGATGAACGGCGCGAACATGTAGAGCGCGACGTACAGATATCCTGCGTGGGCGTTGACGCTGGCAAAGATCAGCGGATAGGCGATGCCGCCGACGGTTGAGATTCCGCCGATGAAGCCGGCGGCAATACCGGGGCGGTCCGGAAAGAGCAGCGGAACCAGGGCGAAAGTGCCGCCGGTGCTTTGATTTTGACCCAGTGTAGGCCGGCGTAGTTGCTGCACCAAATCGCGGTAGAAAATCAGAATCATGTGCAAGTCGGACTGCGACTTCGCCGTTTCCGACCTGGCGGCAGTCCTCTCTCAATCACGGAAGGCAGGCGGCGCTACACGAGAACCCACGCTGGATTTACCCGCCGCGACACCCTTGTTGAGACGGGTCGCGCGCCGGGAAGAGGATTGTGATAGTTCGCCTACTACGTCGAGCCCGGCCAAAAAGTCCGCGCCCGCACGCATCACATGCTCGGCGGCCAGCGCCGCAGCCAACCGTTCGTCGCCGGCAATGATAGCGCGCAGGATTTCCGCATGCTCATTCCAGGATCTCGATTGCCGGGACGGTGACATCGGCGCAAACAGCATGGCCGTGCGATCGCGCAGCTTCTGCAGCAATTCGCCAAGCACCCTGTTCTGGCCAGCGGCGGCCAGTGCATCGTGGAATTGCTGGTTCAACTGAAACAATTGATCGAAACGGCCGGCCGCGACCGCCCCAGTTCCCTTTTTCAGGACGGCTTCGATGCGCTTGATCAATTCCTTGTCGTGCCGCCGCGCGGCAAGCCGTGCATTTTGTCCTTCGAGGAGCGCCCGCACCTCGATGGTTTCTCGCGCCTCCTGATCGGACATCACCGCGACCGAAGCGCCACGGCGCGCGGCAACATCGACCAACCCTTCGGAAGCCAGCACACGGATGGCTTCGCGCACTGGATTGCGTGAAACGCCAAGTTCGTCGGCAAGCTTTCCCTCCACAAGGCGTTCGCCGCCCTTAAGACGGCCGGTCAGAATTGCCTGGCGCAGTTCGGCAATGACCTGGCCATGCAACGAAGCATGCTCCTCACCAAGCCGGCGCTTGAACGATCCAGAACCAACAGCCATGAGTAGTCGCCTGCTTTACGTGAGTGCACTGTGGAGACGTCTTGAATATATCGGGCGCAACGAATCAGAAGTGGCGATCAGTGTTTGTTATTACAAGCTTTGCAGCTCCACCGCACCGAGGCGATCGGCCTAGACCATTTTGCCGTCCACCGGCCATCGAGCCATGGTGACCGCGCCGGTTCGATTAAGCCCTCCGGTCAGAGCTTACGAACTGGTCTGGCCATCGACCGCCGAAGCCGCCGTCGCCGTCGCCGCCGCGCCTTCGGTGCTCCGCGACGAATTCCCGCCGCGTTCCGACAAGGGTATCCACGACACTCCGACATCGCCGTTCAAAAAGGTCTGGCACGCCATCCGATAGCCCTGGCGGAAATCTTCTTCGGTCAGATGCTTGCGTTCCTTCGGCTTGATCGCATCGGTATTCTCCAGCCCGCTTTCGATCCGGCATCGGCAGGTGCCGCACAGTCCCCCGCCGCATTTGAACGGAATGCCGCCCTGCTCACGCAGCGAGACGCGCAGCAGATTGCTGTTCTCCGGCGCTTCGACCGTCTTTCCGTTATTGGTAATGAAGGTGACCTTGATCATCGTTCGGCCGAAGCATCAGGCAGCTGCGGCAGTAGCCGTCTTGCGCAAGCTCGTCTCCATGTGACCAAAGGTCGTCAGGTGCTCGAGCTCACGAAAGGCTCGATCGCGTGAGTCGAACTTTTCCAGGAATTTGCACGGCACGTTGTTGACGATCTCGCTGATCTCCTCGACCACGCGGATGCGGGTATCGTCCCTGACGAGTTCGGCGATGACGAAATGCGCCTTCTTCTGGCCGTAGAACAAATAGTCGTAGGCATCGAGCGGCTTCAAACCTTCGGTGATCTCGGTCCTGAACTGGCCAGGCTTGCTGGTTAGGATCACATACATGGCAGCCTCCCTTATCGGCTTCATAATGCGGCCGCTATGGCCGCTCGCTTGTCGACGCTTCGGCCTTGAGTGGCTGGAGCGGCTCCTTGTCCTGCTCGAGCTCGATGTCATGGTTGAGCCAGAGCTGGCAGATCAGGCGATAGCCCTCTTCGAGATGCGGGCCCAACCTTTGCTTTTCCTTCCAGTTGGGCTCGGGCAGATGCTCGGCGCCCTTCAACACACGGCAGGCGCACTTGGCGCATTTTCCCATCCCGCAGCCATAGCGTAGATGCGGGTATGGAAACTGCCTGATGCCAGCCTTCACGACGAGATTGCTGTTGTCGGCAACCTCGCCCTCGTAGGTCTGGCCCTCGCGATGCAGGACGACAATCGGCACCGCGTCACGCCACCTTGCGGTCGGCCATTTCGAGCTGCTCGATCGGGACTTCCTTGGCGACGTAGTCCCAGTACAGTGCTGTGGTGTAGAGCAGCCGCATCTGCGCGCCGACCTCGCAGATCTTCAGGCAGCGCTGCTGCAGCTCGACCGTGTTGGCATGCTCAAGCACGATCTGATAGCCGCGTTCGCCGTGAATTTCGTCCGAGACGATATGGAGGTCGAAGAACTCCACTTCCTCGTCGGAGAACTTGTACTTATCGCGGAGCGTCGGCGTTTGACGGCGATAGATCGAGGGCACCTGCGATTCCAGGCCGACGACGAGACCGGCAACAGCGACGATCGGATCCTCGCGCATCGCGACCGCATAACACCAGCTCTGCAAGCCACGGGTGGTCGGCGACATGTTGTCCGGATCGATGACGCGCTCGCGTGTGGTGCCGCAGGCTTCGGCAAATCGGATCAACAGGTCGGTATGACGATCTCCGCCGATCTCCTCCTCATACATGTTGGCCAGCAGGAAGTCCTTTGCTTCCGTGTAGCGGTCCGGCATGCGGGCATAGACATAAGCGAGATAGTCCGCAAACGGACCCACATAGTGAAAATGGTTTTCCGCCCAGCGCGCGAGATGCTCGCGGTTTAGCTTGCCGCTTGCCCAGGCGATGCTGAACGGCGCCTTGTTAGCGCTCTTGCCCTTGATGGCGTTCTCTAGCGCACTGCGGAAGTCCACGTGGTTCATCAGGTCGGGCATCGCCGGCACTCCCTCTTGTCAAGACCTGGGATCGCGAATGCAATCAGGTTGCGTTTCGTCTCGTATATAGTATACAATTTTGATCTGTGTCAATGCACCTAAAAAGCGCCATAGTCTGCACCGAACGCGATAAATAGAGAAACGAGCCGGCCCGCTATCGGCTAGCCGCAAACGGAACTTTGTATACAAATCAGGCGGAGCCGCACCGAATGACCCACCCTATCGTGTTAACGGCTGCTCATTGGGCCTATGTGGCCGGCATTGTTGCCGTTGTCCTGACCATGGTGCTGCGCGCCAATGTCGTGCTGCCCTCGATCGTCGCGACCTTCGTGGTGGCGCTAGCCTGGACGGCAAGCCCGGTCGGCGCGGTTGCGAGCATCTTCAACGCTAGCTTCGTCGCCGCCAAGGAGCTTTTCAACATCTTTCTGGTGATCGCCCTGATCACGGCGCTGCTGAACGCGCTGAAGGCGCTGCGCGCCGACGTACTGATGGTGCAGCCGTTCCGCGCGATCATGGGCAACGGCCATCAGGCCTTCTTCATCCTTGCCGCGGTTACCTACGTGATCTCGCTATTCTTCTGGCCGACGCCGGCCGTGCCGCTGGTCTCGGCTGTGCTCTTGCCGGCTGCGATTGCGGCCGGTCTCTCGCCGCTGGCAGGCGCGATGGCGATTGCCATCGCAGGCCAGGGCATGGCGCTTTCCTCGGATTATGTGATCGGCGTCGCACCTGCCATCAGCGCCAAGGCGGCGGGAGCGGCCGTGACTGCTGCGGCCGTCGCCGATCGTGCCCTTGCGCTCTCGCTGATCGCCGGCGCTGTGGCGCTGCTGCTCGCCTATGTCTCGATTCGCAAACGCAAGCTGATCCAGCCGGGAAGCGAAGCACTGCTCGAGCAATGGCAGCGGCAGTCGGGTAATGGCGACGCCAAGTGGCTGGAAGCCCAGGGCACGTTCGACAAGGCCGAGATCGCACGCGGCACGAGCTACGAAGAACCGCTCGCGATCGATGACAAGCTGCGCCACCATTTGCCCCTGATCGACAAGCGCCGCGCTGGCCGGTCCAAGCTGTTCGCGATCCTCACCCCGCTCGGCTTTGCCGCCGTGATCGCGGTGATGGTGCTGCCGAAACTCGGCTTTCACGGCATTTTCACCGAACTGAAGGGCGGCGATGCTGCCGCGCTCGTCGGCGGCATGGGCACGGTGTTGATGATCCTGGCCACGATCGCAGCCGAAGGCGCCCGCAAGAGTCTCGACGTCTGCGCCGATCATATCACCGACGGGTTCGTCTTCGCCTTTAAGGCCATGGGATCGGTGCTGCCGATCGCCGGCTTCTTCTTCCTGGGTGCGGGCGGCGACCTTGCCGCCGGGATCCTGAACGTGCCGGCCGCACAGGCTCCGCCACTGTTGTTTGATCTCATCCAGACGGCGCAAGCGTTCATCCCGCACAACCATTATCTGGTTGCCTTCGGCGTGCTCCTGATCGGCATGATCACCGGCATTGATGGTTCGGGCTTCGCCGGCCTGCCGCTGACCGGCTCGCTCTCGGGTGCGCTCGGGCCTGCCGTCGGCCTCGATGTCGCCACGCTATGCGCAGTCGGCCAGATGGGCGCGGTCTGGACCGGCGGCGGGACTCTGATTGCCTGGTCGTCACTGATCGCGGTTGCCGGTTTTGCTCGCGTCTCCGTGCTTGAGACGGTGCGTATGCTACTGTTGCCTGTCCTCGCCGGCCTATTCGTTGCAACCGTCTGTGCTGTCCTGTTCTGGAGCTGAACCCATGAGCCTGCTTGCCGAAACGTCGCCGCGCCAGCCCGAGGTCGAGTCCTTCAAGAACCATATCGGCGGCGAGTGGATAGCCGCTTCGAGCAGCGAATGGCTCGACAACATCAATCCCGCCGATACGAACGACATCGTCGGCAGATTTCCGGCGTCGACGTCGAAGGATGCGGAAGCCGCGGTGCGCGCCGCCGCAACCGCATTCCCGGCCTGGCGAAAAACCTCGATCTCCACCCGCGCTAAAATCCTCAACAAGGCGGCCGATTATCTGGAAGCGAACGCCGGGAACTTCGCCGTTGAAATGACGCGGGAACAGGGCAAACCGCTCAATCTCGCCAAGGACGAAATCTTGCGCTCGGCGCAGACGCTGCGTTTTTATGCCGTGGAAGGACAGTCCTTTGCCGGCGAAGTGTTTCCGCAGGACGATGCCAGCATGACCGTCTACACCGAACGCGAACCGCTGGGCGTCGTATCGGTCATCACGCCCTGGAATTTTCCGGTGTCGATCCCGGCGCGCAAGATCGCGCCGGCCCTGATTACCGGCAACACGGTGGTGTTCAAACCCTCTTCCGATGCGCCGTTGTCGGGCTATCGGCTGACCGAGGCCCTGGTGGCCGCGGGCCTGCCCAAAGGCGTTCTCAACCTCATCAATGGCCGCGCTGGCGATGTCGGCGCTGCGATCACCACGCCGACGACCGTGCGCGCGATCTCGTTCACCGGCTCGACGGCTGCCGGCGAGCAGATCCATCGTTCGGTCGGCATCACGACGCGCACGCAGATGGAGCTTGGCGGCAAGAACCCGCTGATCGTGATGGACGATGCCGATCTCGACAAGGCGGTCGACCTCGCCATCAAAGGCGGCCTTTCATTGGCCGGACAGGCTTGCACCGGCACCAGCAGGGTGCTGGTGATGCGCGACGTCAAGGCGGCATTTACTGAGAAGCTGCTCGCTAGGATCAAGACGCTCAAGATCGGTAACGGCATGACCGCGGGCAACGACATCGGCCCGCTCGCCACCGCAAAACAGCTCGAGACGGTGCTGCGCTATGTCGAGATCGGAAAGAGCGAGGCCGAATGGCTCTACGGCGGCGATCGCCTGACCGGCCCTGGCTACGATCGCGGCTATTACGTCCGGCCTGCCGTGTTCACCGACGTCGGTCAGACCATGCGAATTGCGCGTGAGGAGATATTTGGGCCGGTCCTCGCCCTTATCGAGGTCGAGAGTTACGAGGACGCGATTGCAAAGGCCAACGACAGCGAATACGGCCTGTCCGCTGCGATCGCGACCCGAAACCCGGCGCTGATGCACGCCTTTGCCCGCGACATCGAAGCCGGCACGGTCAAGATCAACCGGACGACGACCGGCAATCTGATCAACGCGCCCTTCGGGGGTATCAAGCGCTCCTCGACTTCGACGTTCCGCGAGTCCGGACGCACGGGACTTGAGTTCTACACCCAGATCAAAACGATCTATCGCGGTATCTAACTTCAGGACAGACGACGACATGCGACAGACATTCAAGCTCGAGCTCGCCGAGGCGAGGCTGATGACGGCGGCAGCAATTGCGAAGGCCGAGGAGATCAAAGTCTTCGAGACCGTCTGCGTCGCCGATGACGGCGGCCATCCCCTACTGATCCAGCGCATGGATGGCGCGCGCATTACCGGCCCGCAGATTGCCTGGAACAAAGCGTTCACATCGGCCGGCCACAAGCGCTCGACCCACATGTTTAACCAAACTCCGAACGGTCCGGCGCTGCCCGGCAACGAGGCGTTCGGGATACAGTGGAGCTTCGAAGGCCGCTTTGCGGTCTTCGTGGGCGGCTTTCCGATCGTGGTTGATGGCGAGGTGGTCGGCGGCCTCGGCCTCAGCGGCGGCAACGGTGAGCAAGACACGGCTTGCGGTGTCGCAGCGCTCCAAGCGCTGCAGGAGCATTTCGGCTCGCAGCACCGGGTACTGGTCCAGGCTGACATTAAGCTTTAGGTGGCAGCCGGTCTCTGGACTCCGAATTTAGCCGCTTCTAGTCCGAAATAGCCGATAGTCTCCGGCTAATATTTGAGACTGAGTTCGATCTACACCGCGTGACCCAGCTGTCGGCACATAGCGGACTCGCTGCATAGCCGCAGGATTCGTCTGCACCTCGCGCCGCACCTGACGCTTATTAGGTCTCCGCACTCCGCATGCGGGAGAAATAGGCGTGAAAGTCTCCGAGCCTGAACTTCACGGAAATCGTGCGAAATTCTCTCGATATTTCAAAGGCGTTTGCAAACTGGGAATGTCGGAGTTCGAATCCTGCCAGGTCAGCCAGGCATTCCAGCGCTCGGCTGCAATTCCTAAAAAACGCGAAAAAGGGCCGAAAATAACGGCTTTTCGCGCATTCGGTTTCGTCTCCAAGCTCCCAATTCGCTGAATTTGGGGCGCCGACTGCCGAGAGTCTCCGGCTACGTCCGCAAATATTCCCGTTTTGCGGAGACTGTCGGCGGAGACTTGGTGCGATCACGACTGCGGCCCGAGGACGGCAGTAGGGTTTTCTAGCGAAACCTAGCCAGTTGTGAACTGGATAGGTTTTGAGAGAATGTTTATCAGCTTTTCTAGTGGGAAGGTTTGCGCCTCGTCGTAAGGGCCGTGTGGGGCTGGGGGCCAGGAAGGACGCCACGACCTTGTCGCTCCGAAGCGAGACGGCGCGTCTGTCGTCTGTTGTTACCGCTATTGGCTTGCTGAAAGCTTTTTCTGAGTCCGACATTGAAATTGGTATCAGCCGGCTGGCTAAGACACTCGGCATTGCCAAAAGCACAGCGCATCGGCTAGCGATAACGCTGTTGTCCGAAGGGCTATTGGAGCAAAACCCAGAGAATGGCCGTTACTGGCTCGGCATTGGCCTTTTCCGCCTTGGCTCGTTGGTCAGGCAACGGATGGACGTGTCTGCAGAGGCGCGTCCGCATCTCTTCGACCTGCGCGAGACCACGGGTGAGACCGTGCATCTGGCGCTGCTTGACGGGAAGCAGATCATGTACGTGTACAATCTGGAAAGTGCACACGCCATTCGCATGCGCTCCGACGTCGGCGTATGTAAGCCGGCGTTCTGTACCGCCGAGGGGCTCGCCATGCTGGCCTTTCAGCCGATGACGCTTGTCGATTCTATCATCAGCGAGGGGCTGAAGGCGCGCACGCCCAAGACCCGCACGCATCCGAATGAACTACGTGCGGCGCTAGAAGAAGTTCGTGTGCGCGGCTACGCCGTCGAGGACGAGCTAAGTGAAGAGGGCATGCGCGCCGTCGCCGCGCCAGTCCGCAACGGCGCCGGCGATGTTGTTGCGGCAATAGGGGTTGCCGGGCCGACGCAGCGGCTTTCGGACGCAGTCCTTGCCGACCTCGTACCTAAGGTCGTGCACGCCGCATCCATCATCTCGGCGCGGATCGGCTACCGCCATGTTTCCGCTTAACCCAACACTATCCTGTTTTCTTGAGTTAATTTTTGGTAGTAGCCTGCCGGAGTTGTCGGTCGTCAGATAATTTGAGACTGATTAGGTATTTTGCGAAGGGAGGCTCTGGCTCATCAGGGTTAGAGTTTAGGCGGCCTGCAGCTGATCGGCAAGGCACGTCAGCAGTGCTTTCGTGCCCATGCTGTCCGACGGCTGCGTGAGATGGCCGGAAGCAAGAGAAAAATACGCGACCAGTGCCACATCGAGCTCGCGGGCACGCATCGAGCACGCCATTTGTTTCCGCTGCTCGTCGCAGCAGGCTGTAGTTGACCTGATTGGCAGCGAGCGGAACGTCTGCCCTTGCGAGGTGATCGGCGATGCGGCGCATCTGGTCCACATTGAAATTTGCCACGCCGACAGCGCGTGCCTTGCCGGACTTCACCGCTTCGACGAGGCCTGCGGCGAACACTCCGACGTCGACTAACGGCAGCGGATAGTGGACGTAGTAGAGATCGATTGTCTTGAGGCCCAGGCGCGCCAGCGTAGCGTCCACCCGCGCGTTGCCCAATCATGCCGATGTGCACGTCGCCGTAGTAGACGTGCCAGGTCACCTGGTGCGGATTGTCGCTGCGTCGGCGGGTGAGGGCAGGCATTCCCCATGATCCCGCCAATCACGCGGGGAGGGAAGCCGCTAGGGTTGGGCGCGCGCGGTCGACATGCCGTAGATGGTCACATTAACCCCGATCGCAACGGCTCCTGAAATTTCAGCAGCCGCCCGGCATTCGCCATCACCGCCAAGGTACTGAAATTGTGCAGCAGTGCCGCGACGAGCGCCCCGCTCGCACCCAGCACGCCAGTCGCGGCACAAACCACAATGACAACTGTCCAGCCGAGACCGACCGCGACATTGGTATGGATCGTCCGCCGACAACGCCGGCTCAACCGGATGCAGGTGCCGAGGCGTCGAAGATCATTCGTCATCAGCACCAGGTCGGCTGATGCCAACGCTACATCTGACCCTTGAGCACCCATCGCAATGCCAACCGCACCGACCTTGAGCGCCAGAGAATCATTGATCCCGTCCCCTACAACCAAAGGCCGGTAGCCCGTGCTGATTTCGTCGAGGACGTAGGTCATCTTTTGTGCCGGGAGAGCTTCGGCGCGGACGCTTTGCAGGCCTAAAATGTCTGCTATGCGGCGAGCAACCGCTACGCGATCGCCGGTGAGCAGGGACTGTCGTTGCAGACCGAGTTGGCGGAGATCGGCTATCGCCTCTCGGGCCTCTGGGCGTGGCTCGTCCGCGAGTAACATCCAGCCCAGAAACTTCGAACCGAGCGCAAGGCCGGCGATTGGACCATCGTGGTTTGGAAGCGTCGAAGGTTCGACGCCCAGTTCGTCGAAAAGTTCGACTCGGCCAAGCGCGACTGTTTCCTGCCCCAATCGTGCGACCACGCCGAGCCCTCTCGTTTCCTTGACGTCTTCAAGGACCATTGGATCGCTGTCCTTCGCCAGCGTCGCAAGGGCGCGGCTAACCGGGTGATTGCTGCCGGCCGCGAGATTGCCGGCCAGCCTCGTCAAGTGCTCGCGATCGACGCCTGGCTCCGGCCTCGCGTCGACGATTTGCAACTGACCGATCGTCACCGTACCGGTCTTGTCGAACACCACGGCGTCGACAGTGGCAAGATTTTCAAGGAAAGCCGCGCCCTTCACCAAAATGCCGTGTCGACTCGCGACCGCAATCGCGCAAATGGCCGTCGCGGGCGCCGCCAGCACAAGCGCGCAGGGGCACGACGCGACAAGCACGGCGAGCGCCGCCATTGTGCTGCCCGTCACGAACCAAATGCCAGCCGCAAGCAGCAGAACGAGCACCATGTAACGTTGCGCATAGCGCTCGAGCAGGCGGCTCACCGGCGGCTTGGCATTCTCTGCCTCCTGCAGCAGGTTGATCACCCGGCCGAGGGTCGATTTCTCGCCAACTCGTGTGACTTTCACCACGAGATGGCCATCGACATTAATCGAGCCGCTGAAAACCTCCGCTCCCGGTTGGACCTCAACGGGCACCGATTCGCCAGTAATCGAGGCGGTGTCGATGCTCGCGGCCCCGGTCTGCACGAGACCGTCGGCCGGAATGACGTCGCCTGCGCGCAGTTCGATCAGATCACCCACATGCAATTCCCGCGTGGCCACCTCTTCGACTTGGCCGCCAGGCAGCAACCGGCGCGCCCTGGTTTGCGTCAGCCGGCTGAGCGCACGGATCGCCTCTTCCGAGCCCAGTAGCGAACGCTCCTCGAGAATGTGGCCAATGGTCATGACGAGCGGCAGCAGGGCGGCCGTTATCAAGTCGCCGGCAACCCACGCGGCGATCAAGGCCAGCGCGACGAGCTGATCGGTAATGCCGTGCAGGTCGGGATATCGGAGACTCTGCCACGCGGCCGAGAGCGCCGGCAGGGCGACGAGCAGGGCGGCGACCCCGGCGACGAGCTGGGCCACATCGTGCTGGCTCGGTGCCAGAAATTGCAGTGCTGCCGACAACACCAGGCAGCCGCCGGCTGCGAGCGAAAGCGTCAGCCGCAATCCGAGCGAGATTTGCTCTGATCGGCTCAGTAGTCCGATGCCGGGTGCCGTGGGGCCGGCATCTACAGCTGTATGGTCGATCATTTGGGCACCGGTCCCGGCAGCATCAGATTGATACCGCCATTTTTATCGATCGTGTCGACTCGTGCTGCCTTTGCCAGTAACGGCCCAACGCGGTCATAGTAGATGCGGTTGATCAGCATCTGACCGGACAGCCCCGGGGAGCCCAGCATCAAGGCGGAGATCGTGGCGGTTCGAGACTTTGCTTCAGTCGCCCGCTCCTCAGCTTTGGCCGCGGAATCGGCAAAGAATTCGATCTTTTTCCTGATTTGCTTGCAGGGCCACTACGGTCGCGCCGGTGCGGGCCTGGGCGATGTCCGCCTCGGCCTGTTGCGAGGCCATCAGCACGTAGTCGAAGGCAGACTTGGCGCCGAACGGAATCGATGCGGCGATATCCACCCGGCTGACCATGACGCCAAGGCCGGCGTCCTGCACCGCGAGTTCCTCCAGGCGATGATTGATCGCGTTCATCAGATCTGCGCGAAGCTGCTCGCGGCCAGCGCGCGCCACTGCATTTGAGCCGAGATCCAACTCCGGGCGCGCCACCAGAATTGTATCGAGGTCTCTCTGAGCGCATACCGACACGGCGCTCGCCACGAACAGACGCTCCAATGCAGGACTGACATGATCGACGGACAACACATAGGCGGCAGGATCGACAATTTGATAGAGTAGAGTCCCTTCCAGATGAACAATGCTGGCGTCGCCCGTCAGCAGGAACGCAGCGGTTCGTCTCGGATCGGGATTCATCACAAAGTCTTGGCCGGGCGGGCTGGGCTCGAATTGGGGTATCTTGAACTCTATCTGGCGGTCGGCCGAGGGCAGAAGGACCACGCGCTCGATCGGCGACGGCCACGCCATCAGGAGCCCAGCCTCCTGCTGGCGCGCAATATTGCCGAAGCGGAAAACCACAGCTCGGCTATCGGGCGGTACCTGGCGGAAATTCGACAACGACCATCCGATAGCCGCGACGCAGACGGCGAGGAAAAAGAAGCGGAACGAGAGCTTTGCCGCTTGCGCCCACGGCCCATTCAGCTCGGCGGTGTCCCTTGGCGACGGCTGAAACCGAGGTCGTGCGACTTGCCGGAAAAGCGATCTACGTTCTGCACGATCTGAAGACTTTGCAGATCGATCCGATCGCGCGCGGCTTCGACGTCGTCGTGTCCGGTCATTCCCATGTGCCGAAGATCGGCACGGCCGACGGCGTGCTCTACCTGAATCCAGGAAGCGCGGGCCGGCGGCGCTTCGGGCTGCCCATTACACTTGCGACGATCGACGTGACGCCGGGCAACCTGCGGCCGGAAATCCACGATCTCGGCGACGTATGAACCCGCCGCGATGATGCGTCAGTCTTGCGAGACCGCGGCGGCTTGGCGAGGCGGTGACTTGGCGGCCGATTAGTGAGCTAAATGACCGAGCCGCTGCCGTCTCGGGCAGACCTAAATCGCTGACCAGTCTTTGAAGAACGCGCCGATCTGGTCCTCCGCCTGTTCGGGCGTCCGGGACGCGCACTCCCAGATGACGAGGACACGGTAGCCCAGCTGCTCGAGTTGTTCTAAGTGCGCGAGGTCTCTGGCTTTGGTCCGCTGAAGCTTGGGCTGCCAGTAGCTCCGGTTCGATTTCGGATCCGATGCCAGCGTGCAGTTCTCATGCGAGTGCCAGAAGCATCCGTACACGAATATCGCGAACTTCCGCGTCTTGTTGGCGAAGTCGGGTTTTCCCGGAAGATCGCGCACGTTCAGCCGGTATCTGATGCCGGCCCGGGACAGGATCTGCCTCACTACGCGCTCGGGCGCCGTTCCCGAGGAGCGGATCCGAGACATCGCCTCGCCTCGGCTGAGAGGCGCTCTTTCGTGTCGAGGAAGGAGCTTGCGAAGTTTGGCCACCGTACAACCGAAAACGAATGCTACCCGGTAGTAGATACTGCATTCGGACCAAGATCGATCCGAGGAATTCGATCCGCCGGCATCACGACCGTCGGCCAGTCGGCCGCCAGGCGTCCATCGCGGCGGATTTCCGCTCCGACGATCCTGCATTCGGATCCGATCTCGCTGGGCGGCAAAACCCCGTGGATCGAGCGTCGCGTAACCAGGCTTGCCGAAACCATTCCGGGCTGGGCCGAGACGACATCGGCAAGCGCGATGGTCTGCAAATCTCCGTCGTTTCCGAGCAGAACCGATTTCAGGAGGCCGGCGGCAGCCACCGGCGCTCCAGAAGGCGTGCTGCCGGTGCTGTTTTGTTCGAGCCAGGTCCAGAACGCCGGACAAACAAGCTGAAAGCGGCAGCTGCCACATGACGATTCCGACGGATTTGCGATGTCCGAGGCCCGCGCGGCGGATGAGAGCGCGCTATTCCAGGAAACGAGATCCGCGACCGCAGCGTCGGCTTCGGCGTCGCATTCCGCCGGCGCAAGGCCGAATTCGGTGGTCTCGCCGGACGCTCCAGCGATGATGCCTTTCTTCGGCCAAAAGCCGAGGGTTGACTCACGAGCGCCGACGAGGTGATCGAATGACTGTGGCGAGAGACTCGCCCTTACATTCTTGCTAGATTGTTCGGGATGAGCATCTCCCTCCACCCCGATGCACCCCAAAACCGAGCGCTGGCGGCAGTGCAGGTGGCCGCAGCAGTCTCGGACGAGGACAAGCCTTCCGGCCCTAAAATCCGCAGCCGGTTGTTTACCAAATACGTTGCGCTATTCGTTGGGGTCGTCGGTGCCGCTCTGTTGTCGAACGGAATTTTCGAGGTATTTTTCTATTATCGCGAGCACAAGGCTTCGCTGATCCGGATCCAGCACGAACAAGCCGAAGCGGCGGCGGCCAAGATCGGGCAGTTCGTAAAGGAAATCGAAAGCCAGCTTGGCTGGACCACCCAGCTGCCATGGTCGGCGGGCCCGATTGAACAGCGGCGGTTTGATGCCTTGCGGCTGCTGCGGCAGGTGCCGGCCATAACCGAGCTGGCGCAGGTCGACTCGACGGGCAAGGAACGGCTGCGGGTATCACGCCTCGCCATGGATGTCGTCGATAGCGGGCTCGATCTTTCCAAGGATCCGAAATTCACCGAAGCCGTCGCCCACAAGGTCTATTATGGGCCGGTCTATTTCCGCCGGGAATCCGAGCCCTACATGACGCTGTCGCTGGCGGGCACCCGCAAGGACGCCGGCGTCAGCATTGCCGAGGTCAACCTCAAGCTGATCTGGGACGTGGTGTCGCAAATCAAGGTCGGCGAGCGCGGTCACGCCTATGTCGTCGGCCCGGGAGGTCGGCTGATTGCGCATCCCGACATCAGTCTCGTTCTGCGAAACACGGATATGTCGAAACTCGCGCAGGTGCAGGCGGCGCATGCCGGCAACACTGAATTGCTGGAGGGTGCGAAAAACGTACAGGGTGAGGAGGTGCTGACGGCATCCGCGCCGATCGCGCCGCTCGGCTGGACGATGTTTGTTGAATTGCCGGTCGAAGAGGCTTACGCGTCACTCTACTTGGCATTGCAGCGCCTCGCTATCGTGCTGGCGGCAGCGTCGCTCTTCGCCGTGCTCGCCGGGATATTCCTCGCCCGCCGCATGGTCGGCCCGATCCAGGCGCTGCGTGCCGGAGCCGAGCGCATCGGCAGCGGCGATTTCGCCCAGCACATTTCGATCAAAACCGGCGACGAGCTCGAGGGCCTCGCCAACCAGTTCAACGAGATGGGCGCGCGCTTGCAGGAATCCTATGCGGACCTGGAAAACAAGGTTGAACAGCGCACCTCCGAGTTAAGCGAATTTCTGCAGCAGCAGACCGCGACAGCCGATGTGCTCAAGGTCATTAGCCGCTCGGCGTTCGACCTGAAATCCGTGCTGACGACGCTAACCGAATCGGCGAAAGGGCTGTGCGGTGCATCGCTTGGCATCATCTGCCTGCGCGACGGCGAGGTGATGCGGCTGCAGGCCGAATCCGGCTGTACGCAGGCCTTTCTCGATTTCATGGAAGCCAACCCGATCAAGGCCAGCCGCGACACGATTACTGGCCGGGTGTTCATGGACGGCAAGCCTGTCCACGTCCCGGACGTACAACTTGACCTGGAATATAATTTTGGCTCCGCTCCAACGATGGGCGATTACAGGGCGGTGTTCGCGGTGCCACTCCTGCGCGACGGCGCGGTCGAAGGCGTGCTGCTGCTGGGACGGCCGGTGCCCGGACCGTTGAGCCAACGTCAGATTGATTTGGTACAGACCTTTGCCGACCAGGCCGTGATTGCCATCGAGAACGTACGGTTGTTCGAACAAGTGCGAGAACGCACCAAGGAGCTTTCGCTTTCCCTGGAAGAATTGAGCACTGCGCAGGATCGCCTTGTGCAAACCGAGAAACTTGCCTCCCTTGGCCAGCTCACCGCCGGCATCGCGCATGAGATCAAGAACCCGCTCAATTTCGTCAACAATTTCTCGGCGCTGTCGGCCGAATTGATCGATGAGCTAAACGATGTGCTCAAACCGGCTGCGCTCGACCACAAAGTCAGAGTAGAGCTCGACGAGCTGACGCAGATGCTGAAGAGCAATCTCGAAAAGGTGGTGCAGCACGGCAAGCGCGCGGATTCGATCGTCAAGAACATGCTGCTGCATTCGCGGGAAGGTTCGGGCGAACACCGGCCCGCCGACATCAATGCGATCATCGAAGAGAGTCTCAATCTCGCCTATCACGGCGCACGCGCGGAGAAGCCTGGCTTTAATGTCACTTTGCAGCGCGACCTCGATCCCAAGGCAGGCATGATCGATCTCTACCCGCAGGAGATCACGCGGGTGTTTCTTAATCTGATTTCGAACGGTTTTTATGCCGCCGCCAAGCGCAAGGAAGCCGGCGAAGAGGGTTTCGAGCCGACACTGAGCGCGAGCACAAAGAGCCTCGGCAACAGGGTCGAAATCCGCATTCGTGACAATGGCACCGGGATCCCGCAGGAGGTGAAGGAGAAAATGTTCAACCCCTTCTTCACCACCAAGCCCGCGGGCGAGGGCACCGGACTTGGTCTGTCGATGAGCCACGACATCATCGTGAAACAACATGGCGGCAAGATCGACGTCGATACGATGCCAGGCGCATTTACCGAATTCGTCATTACGCTGCCGCGGACCGCGGCCACACAAACAAATACTGGGGGCACAAATTGAGCGTTTACATCCTCGTCGTCGATGACGAGCCCGATGTCGAAGCCCTGTTCCGTCAGCAATTCCGGCGTGATTTGAAGTCCGGACGCTTCACGATGGAGTTTGCTCCGTCAGCGCCTGTTGCTCTGGTCCGGGCGGCCGAGATTAAGGACCCGTCGCTGATCTTGATCCTTTCGGATATCAATATGCCCGGCATGAGCGGACTTGAAATGCTGCCGATGGTGCGCGCCGAGCGGCCCGACGTTCCCGTGATCATGATCACGGCCTATGGCGACGCGGAAACACGCCGCAAGGCGATTGAACGCGGCGCGGTGGGCCTCTTGACGAAACCGATCGATTTCGCGCTCCTGCGCCAGGAGATCGATGCCCGTCTCGGACAAGCCGCATGACCGCAACCATCCTCGTTGTCGATGACGAACCCGATCTCGAGGCCCTGGTGCTGCAGAAATTCCGCAAGCAGATTCGCGACGGCGGGGTGCAGTTCGTATTCGCCCATGACGGTATCGAGGCGCTGGAGTCAATCGCGGACCATCCTCATGTCGATATGGTGGTGTCCGACATCAACATGCCACGGATGGACGGCTTGACCTTGTTACAGAAGTTGCAGGAGGCCGAGGATAAAAAGTCGACCATCATTGTTTCGGCTTACGGCGACATGAGTAACATCCGCACCGCGATGAATCGCGGCGCGTTCGATTTCCTCACCAAGCCGATCGATTTCGGCGATCTCGAGATGACGATCGAAAAGACCATCCGTCATGTCGAGATGATGCGCGAGGCCAGCCGCCGTCAGGCTGAAGCCGAGCGCGCGCACGCATCGCTATCGCGGTATTTTTCACCGCAAATCGCCTCGCGGCTTGCCGCCATCGGCGAAAGCAATGGAATGGAAGTGCATCGGCGTGAAGTAGCGGTCATTTTCACCGACATTGCCGGGTTCACCTCGCTGGTGGAAACCGCAGCACCAGAGGAGCTCGCGGCACTGCTTAACGAATATGTGGGCGGCATGACCGATGTGGTGTTCGCGCACGAAGGCACCGTTGCGAAGATCATCGGCGACGCCATCCAGATTCTCTTCAACGCCCCCGGGGATCAGCCGGATTATGCGACGCGTGCGATCGCCTGTGCGCGCGATCTCGATGCCTGGGCCGAGGCGTTTCGCGTGCGTTGGAAGTCGAAGGGCGTGAATTTCGGCGTAACGCGGATCGGTGTCCATGCCGGCCCGGCGCTGGTCGGAAATTTTGGCGGCAGCCGGTTCTTCGATTACACAGCCTACGGCGATACCATCAATACTGCAGCCCGGCTTGAGGCGGCGAACAAGTCCCTCGGTACCAGAATATGCGTGAGCGTGATGGTGGCTGAAGCCACGGACGAGTTTCGAGGACGGCCGGTCGGCGACCTGATGCTGCGCGGCCGCAGCGAGCCGCTGCGCGCCTTTGAGCCGTTATCGTCTGCGGCGCACGAAGGTCCCGGAACCACACAGTATTCCGAGGCCTTCGCCATGTTAGAGGCCGGAGACGCTGCGGCGATGCCTGCCTTTGCGGCGCTAGTTGGGTTGAATGCCAGCGACGCACTTGCCGGCTTTCATCTCCGACGGCTGTTGAACGGAGCTAAGAGCGCTCGCGTTCAATTGGAGTAGTGAAGTGTGGCTCCCTTCCGTTCCTGGAAGGGACCTGGCACCGACCTTGTCCGGCGACCAAGCGTTGGCAGCACGGCCCAACAGCAACGCTGTTTGCTGCGGCGCATGAGTCTGCTGTTGGCCCTTAGCCGACTTGTTTGGCTAGACCCACGATGTCCTCTGTGGATGGCTCCCGCGTTGCAAGAGATAAATTGACGCAGTGGCATTGGTCGGGTGCAGTCTTCTGTCCGGCCTGTTGATGCAGTCCGTTGAGACTGCTGGCCCTGATGGATTCCGCGAACAAGGTCCCATTCTGTTAATCAGGCTATGACGCCTTGGACATCGCTTGGGTTGTCCCTGTTCCCGGTCTGACCGGTCTGCCGTGAGCGGGAGCCATCCACCTCATCTATTAACGGGGGCAAAGCGGGCATCCCATCGTCGCGTCGCTACGTCGGCTTGTGTTGAGGGTTTCGGATGCCGGCCGATGGCAGCGATGCGGCTTGCACCGTGGCCGGCGTCCGGAAGCCTTCAATGAAGGAACCCGCGGGAAATGGCAGGCGGTGGCGCGGCGAGCGCCGAGCGCTATGGAGGTTTGCGCAGCACGGAGCTGGGTAAGGGCAACCGGCGCCGATGAGTGTGTTGGCTGACGACGTTGCGGCGCGTGATTGGTCGGTCGCAGGTGCGGGAATCTGCGGTAAGCCAGGAAGATCGATGGCGACGTTGACGTCGCGAAGGCAGATTTGCAGGAGCGCCGCCGTTACGGATCGAGGGCCGGCGAGGAAGATCGGGATTTTAAATCTGTGAGGTGGGGAACGTGATCATGATGTATCGATCCTGACGGCGATGATTGGACCGGTCGGCCGATGATGCGGTGTCGAGCCGCGCTTGAAGGTCTCGATGATGTTCATGCGACCGCCGCAACACGGGCACGGGTGGGTCGCCTGTTCGGTTGCCGCTGCTCTATCGGGAGGCTGCGGCTGGTGCGCGGTTTGCACAGGTGCCACCGCAGCGATCATCTCACGGATCCGCGCGATGGTCTCGGTCTTGGTGCCGCTGGCCAGCAGACCGCAGTGCCTTATCCGGTGGAATCCGCATGGCAGGACATGGATCAGGAACCGCCTGATGAACTCGTCCGGCTTCAGCGTCATGGTCTTGTAGCGGCCGGGTCCCTCGATCCGGTAGTCCTTGCAGCTGAACGTGACGCCGGTCGCGTCGGCGGTGATGAGGCGGCTGTTGGAGATCGCGACCCGGTGGGTGTAGCGGGACAGATAGGCCAGCACCTGCTCGGGCCCGGCGAACGGCCGCTTGCTATAGACGAACCACTTGGTCCGATGCAGCGGCGCGAGATAGGCCTTGAACGCGGCCTTGCCGGCGGGGTGGACGAGGTCGCCGAAGAACTGCAGGCGGCCGGCGTCGTGAGCGGCGAGCAGCATCTCCAGCATCAGGCGGCGGAACAGCCGCGACAGCACCTTCACCGGCAAGAGATAGTTTGGACGGCAGCCGATCCAGCGCGTGCCGTCGAGCGATATCCCGCCACCCGGCACGATCATGTGGACGTGTGGATGATGGGTCATCGCGGAGCCCCAGGTGTGGAGCACCGATGTGAAGCCGATCTTGACGCCGAGGCGCTTGGGATCGGCCGCAATCGTGCGCATTGTCTGCGAGGAAGCCTTGAACAAGAGATCGTAGACGACGGCCTTATTCTGGTAGGCGATGGCGGCAATCCGAGCCGGCAGCGTGAATACGACGTGGAAGTAAGGGACGTCCAGCAGTTCTGACTTGCGCTGCTTCATCCATTCCAGCGCCTGCGAGCCCTGGCACTTGGGGCAATGCCTATTACGGCAGCTGTTGTAGGCGATCTGCGTGTGCAAGCAGTCCTCGCAACGCATGACATGCCCGCCAAGAGCTGCCGTGCGGCAGCTCTCGATCGCCGACATCACCTTCAACTGGCCGAGGCTGACGTGACCTGCATTGGCTTTACGCCAAGCGGGCCCGTGGTCGCGGAAGATGTCCGCGATCTCCAGGGCGGGGCGAGCCATGATCGCCGTGGCTTATGCCGGCGGCTTGTTCTCCGATGTCAGCGGCGTGAGCCGATCCAACGGGCTCATGATCGCGCGGATCACGTTGGTAGCCACCTGCGCGTAGAGGGCGGTGGTATCGACCCTGGCATGTCCGAGCAAAACCTGAATCAAACGCACATCGGTTTTCTCTTCGAGCAAGTGGGTAGCAAAGCTATGTCGCAATGTGTGAGGCGTTACTCGCTTTTTGATCGCCGCCCTATCGGCAGCGGCATGAACGGCGCGATTGAATTGCCGTGTCGTCAGCGGCAGCAGCGGATCACGGCCCGGAAACAGCCAGACCGTGGGCCGGGCGATGCGATACCAATCGCGCAGCAACTCCAACAGCCGCGGGGAAAGCATTGCAAAGCGATCCTTGCGCCCCTTGCCCTGCTCGATGCGCAGCAGCATACGCTCGGAATCGATGTCCGACACCTTCAGCGCCACGACTTCGGAGACCCGCAGTCCGGCTCCATAGGCGGCGCTCAGCGCGGCCTTGTACTTCGGCCCGGGGGCCGCCTCCAGTAGCCGTGCGATCTCCTCCAGGCTCAAGATCACCGGGATCCTGCGCGGCTCCCGCACGAACGTGAGGTGCCGTGCCATCTCGGGGCGGTCGAGCGTCACGGTGAAGAAGAAACGCAGCGCCACAACCGAGCCATTGATGCTCGGCGCACGAGCGCCGGTCTGTGCCTGATGCAGCTGGAAAAGGCGAAGGTCCTCAGGCGTGGCCGTATCCGGCGCGCGGCCGAGAAAGGCTGTGAATGTCCTGACGTGTCGGATATAATCGTTGCGCGTCTTCTCGACGAAGTTGCGCACCGTCATGTCTTCGATCATGCGCCGGCGCAGCGGGCTGATGGGCTTCTCGCTCATTGGGAGCTCCTGTCTTGAGGTTGGAGTGCTTGAACCCCTCAATCCTCAAGACGGAGCGCCCGCCCGTCACTTGCGCTCGTTCAAATAGTTACTGCGGTAGACCTAATCGCTTGACCGCGCCGCCAGTCCCTCCCGCGTGAGCGGGTTCGTTCGTTGGCCCGAACCGGACATTAGGTCGCAGTGACCGAGCCAATGGAGCGACTTTGGTCCTCGCTGTCCCATAGCAAACTGCTAGTCTGAATACGCCAGTCTTCCCACTGGGGGGCTCAATGTTACGGCGCGAGTTCATCACATTCATCGGTTGCGCGGTAGCGACATGGCCGCTTCCTGCGCGTGCGCAGCAAACGGCGTTGCCGTTAGTCGGGTTTCTCAGTAGCCGATCGCCCGGCGAATCCGAGGCTGTCGTTGCGGCATTCCGGCAAGGACTTGCTGACTCCGGATATGTCTTGGGGAAAAACGTCGTCGTCGAATATCGTTGGGCCGAAGGGGACTACGACCGATTGCCGGCGCTCGCCACCGAGCTTGTCGGCAGGCGCGTCGCGATCATCCTCGCGGCGGGAGGGCCGCCATCCGCGCTCGCGGCCAAGAAGGCGTCAACCGTCGTCCCGATTGTTTTCTCAGCGGCTGACGATCCGGTTGGTCTTGGGTTGGTCCAAAGCCTAAGTCATCCCGGCGGCAACGTTACCGGCATGAGCATGTTCAACTCGGTCCTGACCGCAAAGCGTCTTTCGCTGCTGCATGAGTTCGTTCCTGCCGCCACCATCGCTTTTATAACTAATCCAGCCAATCCGAGCAGCCGCCTTGAAGTAGAAGCTGTCCAAGAGGCCGCCAAGGTAGCCGCGATCTCCGTCAAGGTATTTAATGCCAGCACCGAGAAGGAGATCGAGACGACCTTTGCCGATCTGTCGGCCCAGCGCATCGGTGCGGTTATGGTGGCCGGAGAGCCCTTTTTCGACAGTAGGCGCTTGCTCATCGTCGGGCTCGCCAAAAAGCACGCTATTCCGGCGAGCTATGGCTTCCGAGATTATGTCGCGCTGGGCGGGTTGTTCAGTTACGGAACTAATCTAGCCAACTCTTATCGAACAGCCGGTTCCTATTGCGGCCGCATCCTGAAGGGTGAACGACCGGCGGACTTACCCGTGATTCAGCCTACCAAGTTCGAACTCGCCATAAATTTGAAAACAGCCAAGTCGCTCGGCTTGAATATCCCACCGGCTCTGCTCACCGGCGCCGACGAGGTGATCGAGTAGAGGTCAGTTTTGCTGCGATTGGGCTGCTTCTCCGGGTGCTGCGGTGTAGTCTTTGGAGACTATCCTCGCCGGGGACGCAGCCGGTCCATCCCATTAGCGGACATTCATGGTGAGAGTTCGGGATGCGTTCCGGGTTGCCATCCGTTCCCTTACCAAGCTCGGCACTGGCCTATTTCCACGGTTAGTGGCCGGTTTAGAAATGCGCAGTGGCCTAATTTGAAGGTGAGCAATTTTGAATATCGACCTCATCCATTGAGCTGGTATGGTCGGCCATCGCTCCGTCAAACTGGCGAAAGGTCTGACCCATGGTCCCTTATGACTTAGCACGTAGATCCATACTGCTCAGCGGCGCCGGTCTTGCAGTCGAGCGCGCGCTATCGGCGACACCGGCCTGCGCTCAAACCACTGCTCCCGAGGGTTATGTTCTCGGTCCAAACGACGGCGAGCATTTGATCCTGCGTGGCGGCAATCTGTTCATCAAGCTGGACCCTACCAAAGGGGCAAACGGTCTGGCGATGGGGACCCAGCAGGTCCTGGTCGGTGTTGGGATTCCGATCCACCGGCACTTCGAATTTGACGAGGCGTTCTACATCGTCGATGGCGGCGGAACGTTTATTCTAAATGACGTCCGCTACCCGATTGAGAAGGGAGGAACAATCTTCATTCCTAGGAAGGCATGGCACGGCTTCGAAAACCCCGACCGCGAGTTGCTTTTGCTATGGACGGTGGCGCCCCCCGGGCTGGAGCAATTCTTCCGCGAGGTCGCGACGCGACCTGGCGTGCCGCCGACACCACGAACAAAAGAGCAGGTCAACGAGATTGCGCGCAAGTATGCAACAGAGTTCCGGTGACCCAGTCCAGATATCGGCTGGCAGCGCACCAGATTAAACAACCGTCGATGTTACTGGACGCTCGGTGCTAACGAAGCTACTTACCTGTCCATTGATTGTTGATCCGTTGCCAAGTCCCATAGGCGCGAACGGCGGCTAGACGGCGAGACCCCCGGCTTTTCCGTCCCCATCCTCACGGGCTCGGCCACCGCTTGGCGACCATCCCAAACGCAAAGAAGGGCGGCGGTAACAAGAACTCGCCTCATCACTTGAGGTGCCGCGTTCATCCGGAGATTTCCGATCTAGGCAGCACTACAACTCGAAGAAACGTACTGCGCCTCGCAACACGACGAAAGGGAGATAATGACCGTTCTTGACCCCACAGCGGACCTCGTGCCGCTTCATTCAAAGTTGAGCATTTGGTGGCGCAAAAAAGTAGATATATTCGGCTTATGCAACCGAGCGTCAGCCTCCTCGGAGTGCGACCAGCGGGATAGCGCTGGAAAACAAGGTGCTCTTTCGACCGGGCCGCGACAGCATCTTGCGCGCCCTTCATGCACCCGCGAGAAGGAGCTGCGTCATTGCACGTCGCGATCAATCAGATAGTCGAGTTTGGAGTTGCCGCCGCTTCAATTGTGCGATCCGCCAAAAGGCGCTCGACAGAAAGAGGTCCGGATCCGCCCAGGACGAGGGCCGCCAGGCAAGCGAGGTAAAGGAGATCGGTTTCGTAACCCGGCGGCCCGAACTGCGCGCCGGCGGCCGTTACGGCCTGAAGCTTGATCGAGCTGAAGCCGTAGGGAAGATGCACGGTGAACATCGCGACCAAAAGCACCGATCGCCATCGGGATACTGGCGAGCGGCACCAGTGCACCCAGCAGCACAGCCAAGCCGCCCAGGATCTCCACCGGATGGTGAGCCATCCCAGCAAATGAGGTGCGGGAACGCCCAGTCGCCTGCACGATGGCGGGGAATGCATCGAAGCCCCTCGCCGCCTTGGCGAAGCCATGCTCCATAAAGCCATATCCAACGATCAGGCGCAGCGGGATCGGAGCCCATCGAGCGATCGCGGGAGAGCTGATGAGAAGGTTGGCAAAATTGCGCCAGTTTGCGGGCCGTCCTTCAACGTAGCTAATTGATTTCATGTTCCTAAAACCTGTTTTGTTGGTTGACGTCCATGGCGGGACCCAGAAGTTAATGAAAGTCAGGCTTGACATCAAGACATCATGACGTCACGATGTCGTTATGTCGCGATCACCCCTCTACGAACGTGTCGAGTCCGTTCTGGCCGCCGATATCGCTGACGGCAGCTTGCCGCCCGGAACCCAATTGCCGCCGGAAGAAGGCTTGATCGAGCGGTTCAAAGTCAGTCGCACGACGGTGCGGAAGGCGATCCAGAATTTGATCGAGCGCGGCCTCGTCGAGGTCAGAAGGGGCAAGGGCACTTTCGTCACCCAGCCGAAGATCACGCAGGAGCTGACCGAGCTGACCGGTTTCGTCGAGGACATGCAGGCTTTGGGGCGAAGCCCGACCGCCCGCTTGCTCGACAAGCGCATCGTGGCAGCCGACGAAGCCGTCGCCCACCACCTTGCATTGGCGCCCGGGACGCTGGTGGTCAGGCTTCGGCGTGTTCGCTTGGCCGATGGTGTGGCCATGTCGTTCGACGAGACATACTTGCCTCGCGACATAGGCGAGAAGGTTGCGGAGCAACGACCTTGAGGCCGAGCCGGTCTTCGCGCTGCTGGAGGAGAAGTACGATACGCCTCTGGTCGAAGCTGAATACAAGTTGGAAGCGGCCGCGGCCGACCCTGTTGCCGCTGAGGCGCTCCAAGTGCCGACCGGCAGCCCGATCTTCCTGATCGAGCGCACGTCCTACACCACCGGCAATCGGCCAGTCGATTATGAGAGGCTGCACTATCGTGGCGATCTGATCCGGTTCGTGACGCGCCTTGCCCGACGCCCGACGAACTCAAAACAAACCGGAGATACCTGACGTGGATGCCGGCTTCGGATCCTGGCTGTTCGTCATGTCCGTCGGCGCGAGCGCGCTGGGCGGGATGCTCGGCATGGCCAGCGGCATCTTCATCGTGCCCATCCTTACCCTGTTCGGCGGTGTGGATCTTCGCACCGCCATCGGCGCAAGCATCGTCTCGGTGATCGCCTGCTCCTGCGGCAGCGCTGCATCCTTCCTTGAGGGCGGCCTCACCAACGTTCGCCTCGCCATCGTGCTGGAGACTGCGACGACGCTCGGGGCTCTCACCGGAGTGTTCTTTGTTGGGCTGGCTTCGGTGCGCTTCCTTTACAGCCTGTTCGCCGTTGTGTTGTTGGTATCGGCGCATCAGATGCTCGCCCGCCGCAGCGATCCGATCGGCACCAGCATCGCCGAGCCGCCCGGCAATTGGGCGGACAAGCTTCGGCTCCACGCGAGCCCTGTTTGTCGTGGTGCTCATAGCCCTGGCGGCGCAGATGCTGCTCTCCGCTTTCCACGTCGTATTGTTTGGAAAAGCCGCGTGATCACAGACGACAAAGCCGTTGACGATACCCACCGGATGGACCTGCTGCTTGCGCGCCAACTCAGATACGGTATCTGGCTAGCGTCGAGCGTAACCGCGCTCGGGATGATCGTTGCCCTGTTCGGCCGATGGATCGATCCGCATGGGCATACCATAACGCTGGGCACCAGCATCGTCGAAAAAGGCATCGCGCTCATCATTCTGCTGCCGATCCTTCGCGTTGTCTTGATGCTGATCGTGTTCTTGCGCGAGCGCAATTATCTCTTCGGGATGATCTCCTGCATCGTGCTCGTAACGATTGGCGTAAGTGTATTGGCTGGCCTCTATGGACCTGCGATCCACTGACGCAATAACCGCGGGACTCCAATACCGTTCTTACGAATGCCGATTAATTTTCGCCGCTCGACATTTCCGTTCATGGCCCCTTTGAGACATGCCCGCCTATTCTGAGAATGTCCGTTCACCGGGGTAGACCGGAAGTCGCCGTGGTCCGGCCAAACCGACGCGAATGACCCACATCAGTCCTTGGGCCCGCACCGGGTCGGTGTGAATGCAGATCCGGGGCACTAATGGCCGGTGGCGTGTCGGTTCATTTCCTCCAAAAGCTCGTGCATTGCATCGAACTGCGTGCCAAAGCCTTTCCAATCTCCGGATTTCAACCGCTCCACCGCTTGATTGTAGCGATCCAGGGCTTGCCGTGCCTGGTTTGCGGCCGGGCTTGTGGCGGGCATTTCCTCCGTCGTGCTTGAAGCTGCTTGCGCAGCGCCGGGTTCTACAAACAGCGCTGACAAAGCCTCGGCGAGCGTCTCCTTCATCACCACATGTTCACCATAGGCTGCGATCACACGTTTCAACTCCGGCAGGTGTCCGTGCTCCGCTCGCAAATAGAGTGGCGATACATAAAGGATCGAGTTCTCGATCGGGATTACAAGCAAGTTCGCACCGCGTATCACCCGCGATCCCATCTGATTCCACAGCGTGAGTTGTTGCGAGATCTCTGTATTCTGATTGATCCGCGCCTCGATCTGAAACGGCCCGTAGACGAGCTTCTCTTTCGGGAATTCGTAGACAATCAGTTTGCCGTAGTCGGGCGCGTCGCAACGCGCAGCGAGCCACGCTATCATGTTGTCGCGGTGGCTCGGTACCATGGGAAGCATGAGGAAGAACTCGGCCTGCGGCTCGCCGGGCAGCCGCATAATGATATAATAAGGGGTCATCATGGAGGTGCCGTCGCCGCCCGGCTGTCGCGGAAACTGCCAGAGATCCTCGCGGTTATAGAAAACGTCGGCCGCCTCCATGTGGTAGGTTTGATACAGCCGCGCCTGAATCAAGAACAGGTCCTCCGGATAGCGAATGTGCTTCTGCAAGTCGGGAGGCATGGCCGTGAACGGCTTGAACAAGCTCGGAAAGATGCGCTGGTAGGTCGCGGCAATCGGGTCGCGGGGGTCGATCAGATAGAAGTTGACGGTCCCGTTATAGGCATCGACGATAACCTTCACCGAATTGCGAATGTAGTTGAGATCGAGATCCTGCACAGGCTGCGCAGAGGGGAAGTAGGCACTTGTCGTGTAGGCGTCCTGCATCCAGAACATCTGCCCATTGCTGATGACCAGATAGGGATCATGATCGAGTCTTAGAAACGGAGCGATTGTGCGCACCCGTTCCTGAATATTGCGCCGGATCATGATCCGGCTGTCGGTGGTGATGTAGCTTGTGAGAAGCAGGTTCGGGTCGTTGAAGTAGTAAGCGAACAGCGTCCTCCACACCATCGGTCCGATCGGAACGCCGCCGCCGCCGTTATAGGCCGCATAGACGTTGTCTTTCCCTTTCGGATAATCGAACTCCGGCGTGCTGCCCTTGACGAAGACATAGTCGTCGCTCTCTTCGCCGAAGTAGATGCGAGGTTCGTCGATCCTGGGACCTCCGTCCGCGACAGGAGGAATATCCCGCAAATAGAAGATCGGCAGTCCTTCAGTGCTCTTGCGGGTAACCGGGCTCATCACCGCGCCATTGCCGTGAGTAAACAGCACGTGGCGGTTGACCCATGTCTGGGCGTTCGGCGGCAGCAAGGAGGGCCGCAGTTCGCGCGCCGAGAGCATCACGCTTTGGTAGGAACCATCGAGCCAGTAGCGATCAACGTCAAAATCATGGAATTTGTAGTAGGTGCGGATCTCTTGCAGCTGTGCGTAGGTATCCGACAAGGGCAGCCAGTCCCACAGTCTGATGTTCTCGATGGTCGCCTTGTTGGCCTCCAGCGTCTTGAGGGTAAGCTTCTGTTCGGCAGCAAACGGCTTGGCTGCGATCGTATCGAGATTGTATGCCTGCCTGGTGAGCGCGATGTTGCGTTCGATGTAGGGCTTCTCCAGCTGCAACTCGGTCGGTTTGACGAAAAACTGCCGGAACAGCACAGGGACCGCGCCGGACAGCACGAAGGAGCCGACGCCGATGAGGATGAACGCGGCGGCAGGAAGCCGGTAAGTGCGGGCGCGGAGGTTTGCCCACGCGGCGACGAACCGAGGCTCGCGTTCGGCCACGATCAGACCGCCGATCATCCGAAGGATGGACTGTTCCTGTTCGGGCCCGTCGCCTCGAACCAGAATCCCGTGCGCATGGATGTCGGGGTGGTCGCGACGCCGGCGGGTCTGCAGAAGTATTCGAAATGGGTGGCGTCGATCGAGAGGTTCATCGACGTCCCGCCGCCGAACCCGAAGCGCAAGCGGAACGACGCGAACACGTTCGTCTGGCCCGGCTTCGAGGCGGTCTACGGTGCGGCCTGGCCCAGCAAGCCGTTCGCGACGTGCCTCATCGACGCCGGCGAGCTCAGCCGCCGCATCCTGGGCGCCGACCGGCACCAGGCGATCTACTCGGCGGTCGCGCTGTACGAAGAGGCGCTGCGGAAGTACCTGCGCGAGGAGGATGCGCGGCCGGCTCTGTGGTTCGCGGTCGTCTCGGAAGAGGTCTTCAAGTACGGGCGGCCCCAATCGTCGGTGCCCGTGAAACTTCGCACGCCGGGGACGCGAAAACTCGGCATGAAGGCGGCCCGTTCGATCCTGACCAAGGGGTCGATGTTCCCGGAGGAGATGGAGGCCGCCGCGGTGTACGAATACGAATTGAACTTCCACAACCAGCTGAAGGCGCGGCTGATGGACACCAGCCAGGTCGTCCAGGTCGTCAAGGAGCCCACCCTGGATCCTCCGCCGCTCGCGGAGAATGAGCGATCCTCGAGGCAGGATCCCGCGACCATCGCATGGAACCTGTCGACGACGTCCTTCTACAAGATCGGCGGCAAGCCTTGGCGCCTCGCCGAATTGCGGGAAGGCGTCTGCTACGTCGGCCTCGTCTTCAAGCGCATCGAACGGCCCAGCGGCCGTGACAACGCGTGCTGCGGCGCGCAGATGTTTCTCGGCTCCGGAGACGGCCTTGTGTTCCGCGGGGCGGTCGGCCCCTGGTACTCCGAGACCAGGGACGCCTTCCATCTCGATCAGGATCAGGCTGCCAAACTGATGGAGATGATCGTCCGGTCGTACAGGGACATCCATGGATCGCCGCCGACCGAGCTCTTCATCCACGGCAAGACCAATTTCGATTCGAGCGAATGGGCGGGCTTCTCGAGCGCCGTGCCCTCTACGACCAGGCTGGTCGGCGTCCAGATCCGCGACATGAGCGACGTCAAGGTCTTCCGCTACGGCGCGAACGCCGTTCTGCGCGGCACCGCGGTCGTGACGTCGGACTCGTCGGGCTATCTCTGGACCCGGGGTTACATTCCTCGTTTGCGGACCTATCCAGGTCGCGAAGTTCCGAACCCTTTGACCGTGGAGATCAGGCAGGGGGAGGCCGTGATCGAGCAGGTGATGAAGGACGTGATGTCGCTCACCAAGCTGAACTTCAATGCGGCGGAATACTGCGACGGCCTGCCGGTCACGCTGCGCTTCGCCGATCTGGTCGGGGAGATTCTGACGGCGGGGCCCATCACGTCGCACGCGCCGCTGCCGTTCAAATTCTACATTTGAGGCGCCGATCGCAGTCGGCGGGAAGATGTCGCGACCGACTTCGATCGAACGTCGGCATCCATGGAGGCCATCGTGAAGACAGACGATCCAAGGCTGGAAGAGAGCCGCAAGAAAATGGTCGAGCGCGTCGAGAGAATGAACGCACTTACCATCGCGGTGTTGCGCTCTCATCTACTCGCCGAACAATGTATGAACGACTTCATGCTGGCGAGCGGGGTCAAGCGAAAGTGGCTGAAGAAGGCGACCTTCGACGAGAAACTGCAGAAGTGCAAGTCGGTTGCTGCGCGGGAGAGAGGCGATCCTCTGTGGGACGTGCTCAAGTCGTGCAGCATACTCCGGAACACGATCGCTCACACGCTCGACGCCGACAAGATCGACCAGCGGATGAAGGATCTGAAAGACACTTATTTGGCGGTGCTGACTCCGCAGCAGGCGGAAGGTCTCGCCGGAGAGTCGGACGACTACATCGCGCAGTCGGCGTGTGTGCTGTGCGCCGGGTTCGTCGCGTCGCTGGCGGATAACCATTGAGCTACAGGCCCCGCCGCGAACTCCCCGCTGGACGGGGAGGCAACGGTGCGCCTGACCCCTTACAATGCGGATGGCGGGTTGACACAAGGGGCGTTTCGCGATCGTCACGGACGTTGGGTGCGGGATGCGGTGGACGCCTTGGCAAAGTGCCAACGCCATTGCTTGCTATCAACATGTCGTTCGCGGCGGTTCCTATATCACTTTTCTGAAAAATCTCGGCTCAGCCAAGCGTGATTTAGGCATCCACCCGATCGAAATGAGTAACATCGGCTTCCGGGTCGCTCGGACAGTCCTCGCACCCTGAATCGCTATCTCTTTGGCTGGACCGGACACCGAGTTATTGCGCGGGATAACCCAGTTCATGGCCTCTGCTGCCCGCGAGCAATGTCACATTGAGTCAGTTCTCGACAAAGCCGGTATTGCTCAAAATCCTTCGGGCGAGCCTGACGATTTCGGGAATAGCCCGGCTGATCGAGGTCTTCGGAAAGGCCGCAAACATTTCAACTGTTGGCAGCGGCGGACTGAAATTCAATGCCACCAGCGTTCCGTTGCGCAGATGTTCCTGAATGATGCAGGTCGGCAGTATGCTGAGCGCCGCTCCCGCGGACACCAGGCCAATGATGACGGCGACGCTGTTGCATGTGCTCAAGCGCGTCGGAACGAATCGGCTGTCGGCAAACCAATCCATCACCAACGAAAAGGTCGGCGAGGGCGAAGGATTGGTGACGATTTGATGCCCGACGAGATCTTCCGGATGTAACTGGCTCGATGAAGCCAGGAACGCGGGGCTGGCAACCCAGGTGACAAGCTGGGCTCCAAGAAATTCCGTTCGAAACAGTTTTGAGTTTTGCGGCTGGGCCATGATGGCCACGTCGAGCGTCCCTTCTTCGAGCTTTTGCCCAAGGGCGCGGCTGTTGTCGACGGTGACGGCGACATTCAATTCCGGATGCTCGCGATCAAGCTCCTTGAGAAGGTCGGCAAGGCAAATCAGCGCGAAGCTGTCCGGGACGCCCAGCCGTATCAGACCTCGCAGCGGGCCGCTGCCTCGCACGTGTCCTTCCAGGTCGTGCATCAGGGTGAGCACTCGTTCGACATAGTCGAACATCGCCACTCCCGCGTCGCTTAGCCGCACATTCCGGCCGGCGCGATAGAACAGCTTGGTGCCGACCTCCCGTTCCAGTTCCTTGATCCGAACCGAAATCGACGGCTGGGTCAGCCCGAGATGACCGGCGGCTGCGCCATAGCCGCCGAGCCGGGCTGCCCAGTAATAGGCCTCAAGACCTCGCAGGTTTCCTAGCATTCATAGAAAACCTTAATGGGTCACCGGCCGTTTTTCAATTAGAGTCCGGAGGGACCGGCGAATAGCATCCCGGTGCTGGGTCCAAAGGGAGGTGTCGATGAACTATGAAGCCGGAAAGTTGAAGCGGCCAATTACGGACGAAGTCCGGGCTTCGGTCGTCGAAGATCTGCCCGAGATCAATCAGATCGGCGATCCCACGCTGAGAACGAAGGCGATCGAGGCGTGGGCTCACGCGCTTTGCGAGTTGAGTTTTCAGCGCATCCGGGACATTCCAGGAGAGGGAAATCCCGGCGTGTTCACCCTCAAGCGCGGCAATCAGGCCGACCACCTGCGCGGCGTAGCGCATCTTGCCATGAAGATCGTCGAGGAATTTGAGACCTCCTTTCCCGAGGTATCCGTCAACCGGGACATTGTTCTGACCGGTGCGCTTGTGCATGACGTCGGCAAGGCGTGGGAATTCGACCCCCGCAATCTCAAGCGCTGGAATGAAGATCCATCGCAGACCGGTTCGGCGTCGCTGCGTCATTCGGTTTTCGGCGCGCACATCTGTCTCGCGGTGGGGCTGCCCGAAGAAATCGCGCATATTGCGCTCGGCCATTCGCGCGAAGGACAGCACATTGGGCTGAGCACCGAATGCTACATCGTTCGCACCGCCGATCATTCCTGGTGGAATTTGGCCGGGGCGATGGGGCTTTTGAAACTCGAACTCGATGGAAGGCGAGGCCGACAAGATGGTGCGTCCGCGGCAGCTCCGCGGTGAAGCGCCGTCGGCCAAGAAGGCACGCGCCGGCTGAAGCGCGGGCCGATCCTGATCGTACCCGTTGAAACGGAATTTTTGGAGTAGGAAATCATGACCCATAAATCCGTTTCAGACGCCGCCATGCATTCCCGGCGCCGTTTTATCCAGGGCACGGGCGCGCTGATGGCCGCGCCCCTCATTCTTCGCTCGTCGAAGGCTAACGCCGCTCCGGCGACATTCAAGCTGGGGCATTCCGGCTCGCAGGAATGGCAAGGCAATCTCTGGGCAAAGAATTTCGCGGAGGCGCTGACGCAAAGCGTTCCCGATCTGAAAGTCGAGATCTATCCGAATGCGCAGCTCGGGCAGGACCCGGCGCTCGCCCAGGCGGTCAGGCTTGGCACGCTCGACATCACCGTGAACGGTCCGGCGCTGGAGCAATATGTGCCGTCGCTGGCCGTGATGGATTTGCCCTTCCTGTACCGCACGCTCAATGATGCGCATAAATGGCAGGACGGATCCGTCGGGGCCAAGGTCAAAGCCGACGCCGATAATGCGGGTTTCCATTTCCTCGGCTGGATCGACATCGGCATGCGAAGCGTCACCAACAATCGCCGCCCGATCGAAACCGTGGCCGATT
This sequence comes from uncultured Alphaproteobacteria bacterium, assembly GCA_963832045.1. Lineage (GTDB taxonomy): Bacteria > Pseudomonadota > Alphaproteobacteria > Rhizobiales > Xanthobacteraceae > Bradyrhizobium. The sequence continues at coordinate 716,647 of CAWHSM010000022.1, read as the reverse complement.
TCAAGGGACTGAAACTGCGCGTCCCTCCGGGGAAAACCTTCGTCAGTACGTTTCAGGCGCTGGGCGCCTCGGTTCAATCGATCAATTTCGGCGAGCTCTATACCGCCTTGCAGCAGGGCGTCGTGGATGGGCAGGAAAATCCCCCTACCACCATTCGCGTGCAGAAGTACTATGAAGTCCAGAAATACCTTTCGCTCACCCGGCATATCGCCTCATTCGCTTTTGCCGTGATGAACAAAAACGTCTTCGACAGACAGCCGGAAAATATTCGTCAGGCCATCGATCGGGCAGGCAAGACGGCAACCGAAAAAGGGCGCGACTTCCTCGTCAAGGACGAAGACGCCTCGCTCGATTTCCTTCGAAAGCAGGGAATGGTGGTCAATGAACCGAAAGACATCGTTGGCTTTCGCAACGCGACGCGGCCGGTCATTGACGATGCCGGCCCGGTTCTTGCTCCGCTGGTGAAGGAGATTCTCGCGGCGGGTTGACCGGCCAGGAGTCACGGGGGAGATCGAAGTGACAAAAGCGTGGGCGCTCCTGCTCGCGGGGGTGACAAGCGCGCTTCACGTGTTGACGGCGATCATTGGTGTTGCCGTCGTGATTTTGATTTTCGCGCAAGTCGTGCTGCGGTTTGCAGGCGCACAGGTCCCGCCGGCGTTCGAGGAACTCGGCGATTTCCTCTTCATCTGGTGGGTATTTCTCGGGGCGGCCATGACGCTGCGCGAGGTCGGCCATCCCCGCATCACCGTATTCAGCGACATGATGCCGGCGCCCGTTCGGACTCAGGTCGAATTTGCCGCCGAGCTGGTGTCGCTTTGCTATTTCATGGCGCTTGCAACGCTCGGATTCCAGATCGCATCGATCGCCGGCGAGCCGTCGCTTTCGCTCAATGTGCCGATGACCTATCCGTACCTCGCGCTCAGCATCGGCGGGGCGCTGATGCTGCTGTTTCATCTCGACGAAATGTTCGGCCGGGTGCGGATAACAGCCGGATCCGTTGTGACGATTGCGGCGCTGGCCGCGCTGGCTTGCGGCGGCTACTGGCTGGCGCAATTCAGTATCTACGCCTTCGTCACGCTCGCCGCGCTGGTGCTGTTCTCCGCAGGCGTCCCCGTCGCCATCGTGCTCGGAACGATTACGATCGCCGCACTCGCCAGCGGCTCTCTGGTCGCGACCATCAACTATCCCATTCGTCTGTTCGATGGCTTGAACAATTTTGTGCTGCTGTCGATTCCGCTGTTCATGCTCACCGGCACCTTGATGTCATATGGCGGAATCTCCAGGCGCCTGGTCGATTTTGCCAACGGCCTTGTCGGCTGGATGCGGGGAGGGCTCGGGATCGCCGATATCGTTGCCAGCGTGTTTTTTGCGGACGTGTCGGGCTCGGCCGTTTCAGACACCGCGGCGATCGGCTCGATCATGATTCCCGGAATGGTTCAGCGCGGCTATGACCGCGGCTTCGCAACCGCCTTGCAATCCGCCGCCGGCTCGCTCGGCATGTTGTTCCCGCCGAGCATCACCATGATCCTTTACGCGTGGGTTGCGAACGTCTCCGTTGCGAGGCTGTTCCTGAGCAGCTTCATTCCGGGACTGATGGTGGCCGGAAGTTTCGCGGTGGTTGCCTATGCGATTGCACGGCAGCGCCAGTTTCCGCGCGAGCCGGTGGCGGGATTCCGTCTCCTGTTGTGCCAGGCCGCCGGCGCCGCTCCCGCGCTTGTTGCTCCGGTCATTATCCTGGGCGGAATCCTGACCGGCACTTTCACGGCCACCGAGGCCGGCGTAGTTGCGGCGGTGTACGCGTTGCTCATCGGACTTCTTGGCTATCGGGAATTGACGGTCCGGACGATCTTCAAGGCCTGGCGCGAGGCCACGACGTCGATGAGCCGCGTCATCTTCATCGCCGGCAACGCCATCGCCTTCAGCTGGGTCCTGATCATCAACCAGGGTCCGCAAAAGATCACCGACCTCTTGACCGGGACCACCGAAAACACCGTGGTGATATTGATCCTCATCAACATCATCATGGTGCTGCTGCACGTCTTTCTGGAGGGCGCCAGCACCGTGGTTGCAATCGTTCCAGTCTTTCTGCCGCTACTGATGCAGCTTCATGTCGATCCGGTGTTTTTCGGGATTATCGTGATGCTGAATTCAGCCACCGGGTTGCTGATGCCGCCGGTGGGGCTGTGCCTTTATATCTCAGCGTCGATCTCGGGCGAAAAGCTTGAGGTCGTCGCGCGGGAAGCCTTGCCGTTTGTCGCGGCATTGTTTTTCAACATCGCGATCCTGATCGCGTTTCCAGGTCTCGTGAGTTTCCTGCCGAACCTGTTGATGGAAACCCGCCAGTAGCCGGCAGCCGGGTAAAGCGTGCCGGATCGAAACATCTGAAGTGGAAGGAACAACGATGACCAAGAGAATCCAGGCCGGCCCGCGCATGAGCCAGGCCGTCGTCCATGGCGACACCGTTTACATTTCCGGACAAGTGGCCGATGACCGCGAAGGCTCGCTGGAGCATCAGACCCGGGAGGTCATAGCCAAGATCGAGGCGTTGCTCAAGGCGGCAGGCACCGACAAATCCAGTTTGCTGGCGGTCAGTGTTTTCCTGCCGCACATCACCGATTTTGACGCCATGAACAGCGTCTATGATGCATGGATCGACAAGGCTAATCCGCCGGCTCGCGCCTGCACCGAAGCGCGGCTCGCCGATCCCGATTTGCGGATCGAGATGACCGCGATTGCCGCGCTTCGGAAGGGGTGAGTTTTTCTGGCCTGCCCGCGTGAAGCGCGAACTCACGCCGCCTCGTTCACGGGCTCGATCTCGTCGAGCTCGCCGGCGATTTCCAGCATCGACGTCTTGATATCGAAGCTGTTCTGCAGGTTCAATCCATAGTTCGGGCGTGGTCCGGAGCGCCCTCGACAATCGCAGCGCCGTGTCGGCCGTGATGCCGATTTGCTCGGCCGCGAGCCGCTCGATGCGGGTCCGCGGCACACCGCAGACCTTCGCCCGCGTACCCCTGATCAACGGATCCAATCACGACGAGTTCCGATTGTTCATCCCGCTGGTGTTCGGGTTCCAGGACAACGTGGTGCCCGACGCCCAGGCCGTGACCGCCCCGGGACAACGCCTTATTCGGCGGCGCTTCAGATCCTGCTGGCGACCATCGTGTCGCCGGACCGATTGCCTGGCGTCATCACGCTGTATCCCTCGGGCAATACGCCGCTGAGCGCGAACATTGCGCTGGCGGCCGCGGCAACCGACGCTCTGTTCGCTTGCAATGCCAATACGATCGACAAGAGCGCGTCGCAGTTCGTGCCGGTGTTCGCCTACGAGTTTAACGACGAGCAGGCGCCCGACAACTTCCTGCCGCCGACTACCCTGCACGACGGCACCAACTATCCCTACGGTTCGGATCACACGTCGGAGATCCAGTATCTGTTCCCGGTCTCCAATCCGTCAGGGGTCGGGCTCGACCTCAAGCAGACGCCGTTGACGGCCAATCAGCAGCAACTCGCCCATCAGATGGTCCTCTATTGGACGACCTTTGCCGCTACCGGCAATCCAAACCGGGCCGATACCCCGGTGGTCTGGCCGCAATACCTGTCGGGCCTCGACGACCTCATATCGTTCGTGCCGCCGACGCCCCACCCATGAGACCGCAAGCGACCCCACCGATCTGGCAAGGGTCCACCAGTGCGCGTTCTGGGACCAGAGCCTCAATCCGCCGACGCCGTCCATCGTCAACGTGGGCGTGCCGAACCTGCCATAGCGCGGCTCGCATCCGCGAATGTCGAGGGCGCCCGCCGAGCCGGGCGCCCTCTTTTATGAATCAGGTTGGCCTGGGCCGTCCAAGTTCCGTTCCCCAGAAGTGGGGCGGATGGTGGGGCGGTTAGGTCATAATGCCCTAAATATCCTAGAAGAAAAGCGGGGCGCGGCTGGCATCACCACAGCCGCGCCCCGCATCGCCGGTCAATGGGGCAGGGGGGATAACCGGCTGCACAGATGACGCACAGGCCCAAGGATCGTTCCAGCGGGAAGGTATTTTTTTCGTGTTTTTGTGCTGGCGACGTCGGCTCGGTGAAACCTTGGGGTTTCAGCGGCGTTGTGTGTTCGGTCGCTGAAGCGGGATAACGGGACAGAAAGCGCGGGACAAGAAATGTCACGGCTGACGGCAGGGATATCGGGCGTGATCGCCCTTTCGGCTATTTCGTGCGCGGCGCAGTTCGCCTTGGGTCGTGACTTCGCTTTGGGGCGCGACTTGGGTCGTGATCTCAGACCGGCCGAGCAGGACCGCAGACAAATCGTTCAACCGCCTTCGTTCACTTCGCTCGCCGCCGTCAATCGCGGGGCCAAGGCCGACCGTGCGGCGAGCCCGGCCGGTTCGCCTGCGCTGACGCGAACGGTTTCGCTCAAGTTCGACGGCTTTTCGGCTACAAGCTTCCTGCTACGCATTCCCCTGGCCGATAGCAATCGCTCCTTGGCGGCGCCTCCGGCAAAATCTAGCGCGCGCAAGCCGATGCTCGCCTGCGAGCCCGTGGTCAGTGTGTTGACGGAAGTCGTCAAACAGCTCCAGCCCGGTCGCTGCGTGACCTGACCAACCGGCGCGATTTGGATCAAGTCGATCTATTCGGCCGGTGCCTGATTCGATTGCGCGCGGCCAGCCAGCAATCCCAGCGCCAGGCCGCCGACAGCCAGGATCGGCACCAGCCGTTTGACACCGATGGCGCGGAGCACCTGAAGCCCGGCTGCCACCACCATCGGATCGGCCAGTGCTGTCTGCATCGCGGATTTTGCGGTCTCCGCCGCATGCCGCCGGTCCTGTCGTTTGCGGACGGCGTAAACAACGATCCCGATCAGCGCGATTAGGAAGAAAATTCCAGCGCCGGTCAGGCAGGCTTCGATCAGGCCGTAGTTTTGCAGGACGTAGATGAAAGCGGCGGCGCTGAGGAATGAAATGGTGACCAACAGAGCGAGCGCGATCGCAGCCGCCAGCGATGTCATCCGCACAGCCACGCCGGTCGATTCCTTGATGTCGTCGATCATGCGCGTAAACATCTATCTGCCTGCCTCGCCGGTTACGCTTCCTGTTGACGCGTGTCTTATCGGCGCCAGGTCACACCGATCAGGAAACCAAGCCCAAGCGCGAGTCCGACGGCCGCAAGCGGGCGCTCGGTGATGGCATTCTCGAGCGTTTCCTCGACCGACACGGCCGCGTCCTGGGCGGCGTCCATCATCGCACCGCCGCGCTCGGAAAGATCATCGACGACCGAATCGACGTTGGCGCGGGCCTGTTTGTAGCCGCGGCGCGCCTGCTTGCGCGCGGTGCCTGCGAACGTGTTCAGCGCGTCGGTGATTTGCTCGGCGAGCGCGCCGATATCGTCCTTCACGTTGGCCACGTCCTTCTCCAGCCGTTCATAGGTTGCTTTGTCCATCATGTTGCGTGTTCCAAATTCGCTGTCGGTACTCCACATCAAGAGCTCCCGGCATCCAGAGTGGTTCGGCGACCAACGCCCCGGCTGCGGGGAAGTTCCCGAAATGAAACCGGCGAGCTGTGCGATCTAGGTTGTTTGCGGTGAGTTCGATCGCGGCAAATGATCTTTGAGAATCAGCGCGACAATCAACAGCGGCGACGACAGGAAGGCACCCATCGGTCCCCACAGCCAGGTCCAGAACGCCAGTGAAACGAAAACCGCGAGCGCGTTGAGCTCGAGCCGGCGCCCGATGATGGTGGGCGTGATGAAATGGCCTTCGAGAAAAGTAAGCCCGACAAAGGCCAGCGGCGCAATCAAGGCCGCGCCAATGGTTGAGAACGCAACCAGCCCGACCACGACCAGGACCACAAACATCGCAACGGGCCCTATGATGGGAAGATAATTCAGCGTGGCGGCGAGCGCGCCCAGCCCGGCGGGATTGGGCATGCCGGTTGCCCAGCAAATCAGCCCGGTTGCCGCGCCGACGCTCAGGTTGATCGTCGTCACCATCAGCAGGTAAGCGCCAAGCTGTTCCTCGATCGTGTTGAGGGTTCGCAAGGCACGCAGCCGCGAGTCGCGACCGGTGAAGGTCATGATCAGGGCGCGCCGCAAATCCCGCCAGCTGGCGATGAACAGCACGAGCGTCGCAAAGAACAGCAGGAATTCGGTGAAGGTCGGCGACAGGAATTCCAGCGTCGGCGATACCCATTCGAATTTCGGCATCTGGAATGGTGCAGGCGGAAGGGCGTCGGATCCGCCGATCATGCCCTGCAGATCCCGCCACAGCGCGAGCGGCCGGTCGAATATATAGAGCTTCTCCTTCAGCCGGGCGCCGAGTTCGGGCAGCCGTGAGCTCCATTCCATCAGCGGCGAGGAAATCAGGCCGATAATGAAGGTGACGCCCGCGCCGACCGCGCTCACGATCAGAACCGCCGAAAGCGCGCGCGGAATCCGGTGACGCTCGAGAAGGCCCGCCGCCGGCGACAGCATAGTGCCGACCACGAATGCCGCCACGATCGGCAAGAAAAATCCCTTGGCGACGAAGAGTACCGCGACGACGCTGATCACCAGCAGCGATATCAGGCAAAAGGCGATGACTTCCGTAGGGCTAATAGTGGGCGGTAGGTCAGCGTTGCTGTCAGGCTGCGTATCGCCAGCGTCCCTGGCAGGCGCACGTTCGTTGGACAGGACACGCAACAGGCTCTCCCCGCTCTAACGGCGAATATGGATGGTGGGCCGCGACGCCGCAGCGCAAGGCTTGATCGACAAGGCTCGATCGACAAGCCCGTTGGGTGCGAAGAGTTCCATCGCCAAGACGCGAGGCTCGGGGTGCTTGACATCTATCGTGCGCATTTGTCGCACGCTGGAACCCGGCCGTCCCGGTCGCGTTCGTTATGGGAAGCATCAGCGCGATGCGCACCTCATTGGGGCAGATCATGACACAGACATCGACGAGCGTCTCATTTGGAGGCTGCTGCAAATCGTCTTCGCGACTGATCGGCGCGCCCATGATGGCGGTGGCCTTGATGTTTTCGTCAGTCGCCTTGTCGAACTCGGCCAATGCACAGGCGCTTGGCTATTTCCCGACACCGCAAAGCTCATTTCAAAGCTCATTTCCGTCCGACAGGATCATGACGGTGCCGGATGATTCCGTTGTGTCGGATGAAGGCCGGGGAAGCAGTTATGTGCTGCCGGAGCGGCTGCGTCGCGCCACGGTGACGCTGGCGACGGGTGAAGCGCCAGGCACCGTCATCATCGATACCGGCAACACCACGCTCTATTACGTGCTCGGTCAGGGCCGCGCCATTCGCTACGGCGTCGGTGTCGGCCGCGAGGGATTCACCTGGTCCGGTGTGCAGACCATCAGCCGCAAGGCGGAGTGGCCGGATTGGCATCCGCCAGCGCAGATGATCGCGCGTCAGCCCTATCTGCCGCGCTTCATGGCCGGCGGCCCCGGAAATCCGCTTGGCGCCCGCGCCATGTATCTCGGTTCCAGCGAATACCGCATTCACGGCACCAACGATCCGACGACGATCGGGAAGTTTGTTTCCTCCGGCTGCATCCGGCTCACCAATGAAGATGTCGCTGACCTCTTCAGCCGCGTCGATATCGGTACGAAGGTGGTGGTGTTGCCGAAGGGCGCGGCGCATCTCGAACCCAGAATCGCAAACGACACACGACCGGCGGTTTCGCGTCCGGCAGTGACAACGCTGCGGTCGGGCCGTCAGGCGATGAACCTTTCGGCGTCGTCGGCCTATTGAGGGCGGAGCCTGGTCTGGGAGCGAGGAGCATGATGGTAAGTCCGGGTAAACTGGCATTGGGCGGTGTGGTCCTGCTGGCTGCGATGGCGACGACGCCGTCGGCCCAGGCCCAGGATTTTTTCTCCAGGCTTTTTGGAGCGTTCGGGATTCATCGGCCGCAACCGCCGATGACGCCGCTGCCTTATGCCGGCGAGGAAAACGGGACTTCCCCGGAGGGCTACGCGCCGCGCGCGCGTATCTACGGCGGTGGGCAGGCCTATTGCGTTCGGACCTGCGACGGGCGCTATTTCCCGATCTCAAGCGCCGGCAATCAAAGCCGCGCCGCATCGTGCAACAGTTTTTGTCCCGCGAGCGAGACCAAGGTGGTCTACGGCGGCAATATCGACAATGCCGTCACCGAGGGCGGAAAGCCTTATTCCGAATTGCCGAATGCCTTTCGCTACCGCAACGAACTGGTTGCCGGCTGCACCTGTAACGGTAAAGACCCGGTCGGTCTTGCGGCGATGAAAGTCGAGGACGACCCGACGCTTCGCAGGGGCGACATTGTGGCCGGAGCCAACGGCTTGATGGTTGCGGGCCGCGGCGCCGACCGGCGCGGGGCGTCGCTTGATCTGACGCCGGCGCCCGAGCAGATACGTTCGCATTACCGGCGCGCGCCGGTGGTCGCGGCGCAATAACTCCAACGTTTCATGGCTCGCAACGCTTCAAGCCGCAGATATTGCGTGGAAATTCGGTGACCTAGCTGGGCCGAACTGCGGTCCCGCGTTTTCAAGCGTTGGTTCCTTGCATGGAACCGGCGAGGTTGTTCGCGCGTTGAGCCAATGCGCCTTTCTCTTCTCGCGTGCATAGGGGGAATTCACATGCTCATAAGCGTGCTCGTAACCTTTCTGGTCGTTATTCTGATTTTGTATCTGGTCAATCTGTTGCCGCTCGATGGCCGCGCCAAGCAGATCGTGCGCGTCATCGTCATCATTCTCGGCGTATTGTCGCTGCTCAAATATATCGCGGTGTTTTAGCCACTCCCCGATCTCGCCGAATAAAAAAGAGCCCCGGTCAATGCCGGGGCTTTTTTCAAGGTCGCGCTGTTCCAGACCGATCGTCTCTGACCGATCGTCAGAACCTACTTGAGCGTCCTGAACCAGTCGTCCACATCCTTGTGGATCTGGTCCTTGGCGAAGCCGTAGCGCTGCTGCAACTTGCCTTCGAGCTGTTCACGGCGGCCTTCGATCACGTTGAGATCGTCGTCGGTGAGCTTGCCCCACTTCTCCTTTGCCTTCCCCTTGATCTGCTTCCAGTTACCTTCGACCTGGTTCCAATCCATCGTCCTCTCCTGTGTAGGGAAGATGGGTTAACGACCGCGATGTCCGATCGTTCCAGAAAAGGGGCTGCGGCAGTTCAGCCCGCTGCCTTGGCCTCGCGGCGTCGCGCGGTGAGAATGTATTCGGTGTAGCCGTTCGGTTGCTCGCGCCCCTTGAAGACCAGATCGCAGGCTGCCTTGAAGGCGACGCCGTCGAAGCGTGGGGCCATCGGCCGATACAGCGGATCGCCCTTGTTCTGACCGTCGACCACAACCGCCATTCGCTTGAGCGAGTCCATCACCTGCTCCTCGGTGGTGACGCCCTGATGCAGCCAGTTCGCCAGATGCTGGCTCGAGATGCGCAAGGTGGCGCGGTCTTCCATCAAACCGATATCGTGGATATCGGGGACTTTCGAGCAGCCGACGCCCTGATCGATCCAGCGCACCACATAGCCGAGAATGCCCTGGCAGTTGTTGTCGATCTCCTGCCGTACATCGTCGGGCGCGCAGTTCGATTTCGACACCGGGATGGTGAGAATGTCGGACAGTTTGGCGCGCGGTCCGCCCTTTGCCAGTTCCTGCTGGCGCGCCAGCACGTTGACCTGGTGATAATGCAGTGCGTGCAGCGTCGCAGCGGTCGGCGAAGGCACCCAGGCTGTGGTGGCGCCGGCCTGCGGATGCGCGATCTTCTGCGCCAGCATATCCGCCATCATGTCGGGCGCGGCCCACATGCCCTTGCCGATCTGGGCGTGGCCGGGCAGGCCGTCGATCAGGCCGATATCGACGTTCCAGTCCTCATACCCCTTGATCCAGGGCTGTGACTTCATGTCGTTCTTGCGGATCATGGGCCCGGCTTCCATCGAAGTATGGATCTCGTCGCCGGTGCGGTCGAGGAAGCCGGTGTTGATGAAGCAGATGCGCTTGGACGCTTGCTGGATGCAGGCCTTGAGGTTGACGGTGGTGCGGCGCTCCTCGTCCATGATGCCGACCTTCAAGGTATTCTCCGGCAGCGCGAGCATCTTCTCGACGCGGGCAAACACCTCGCAGGTCAGCGCCACCTCGTCGGGTCCGTGCATCTTCGGCTTGACGATGTAGACCGAACCGGTGCGGCTGTTGCGCAGCTTGGAACGGCCTTTCAGGTCATGGATCGCGAGCAAGCCGGTGACGGCGGCATCCAGCAGGCCCTCCGGAATTTCCTCACCGGCAGCGTCCAGCACGGCATCGGTAAACATGTGGTGGCCGACATTGCGAACCAGCAGCAGGCTGCGGCCATGGAGCTCGAACTCCTTGCCGTCGGGCCTCGTGTAGATACGGTCCGGGTTGAGCGCGCGCGTCAGTGTCTTGCCGCCTTTTTCGAAGTCGGCTGACAGGGTGCCGTTCATCAGGCCGAGTGTATTGCGATAGACCAGGACCTTGTCTTCGGCGTCGACCGTCGCGACGCTGTCTTCCATGTCCAGGATCGTGCTGACGGCGGCTTCCATGATCATGTCGGCAACGCCAGCCGGGTCGTCCTTGCCGATCATCTGGCTGCGGTCGATCTCGATCTCGATGTGCAGCCCGTTGTCGACCAGGAGAATGGCCGCGGGCGAGGCGGCGTCGCCGCGAAAGCCGGCAAATTGCGCGTTCGAATTCAGCGCGGTGGCATTGCCGCTCTTCAGTTTGACCGCGAGCTTGCCGCTGACGACGCTGTAGGAGGTCACATCGGTGTGGCTGCCGGTAGCAAGCGGCGCCACCTGGTCCAGGAAGGCCTTGGCCTTGGCCACCACCTTGCCGCCGCGCGCCTTGCTGAAACCTTTGGCGCTCTCGCTGGCGTCGTGCGGGATCGCATCGGTGCCGTAAAACGCGTCGTAGAGGCTGCCCCAGCGTGCGTTGGCGGCATTCAGTGCATAGCGCGCATTGGTGAGCGGCACCACAAGCTGCGGTCCGCAAATCTTGCCGATCTCGTCGTCGACATTGGCGGTCTCGACCTTCTCGGTCGCCGGTTCGGGCAGGAGATACCCGATCTCCTTGAGGAAGGCGGTGTAAGCGTTGAGGTCGATCGGCTTGCCCTTGTTGGCGCGATGCCAGCCATCGATCCTGGCCTGCAGGGTGTCGCGGAAGGTCAGGAGATCGCGATTCCTCGGCGCCAGATCGCGCACGATGGCGGCAAGCCCTGCCCAGAACGCGTCGGGCGCGATCCCGCTGTTCGGGGTCGCTTCGCCGGCGATGAAATCAAACAGGGCTGGCGCAATCTTCAATCCGTGGGCATCAATACGATTCATGATGGATGTTTTTCTCGCAAGAGACAGCGCCGAAACGCGCGATCGTCAGGATTTTTCAGGCAAAAAACGCGCCAGAGGGCGCTAAGTTCGACGGCCTTTTAGCGCCAAAGCGCGCCACAAGAAAAGCCCTTCATCGGCTTATTTATCCGTGTGGCACGGTTCAAATATTGGCAGCAAGATCAATGGCTTCGTCAAACAGCACGCCTGTTGCCGCCAGCATGCGTTCGATCTCTTCGATCGCCTCGCTCACCGAGCGCCTTGAGGTATCAAGAACGAGTTCGCATTCGATCGGTGGTTGATAATCGTTGCCAATACCGGTGAAGGCGGTCAGGCTGCCCGCGCGGGCCTTGGCGTAATGGCCCTTGGGATCGCGGCTCTCACAGATGTCGGCAGGCGTCGCGACATGGATTTCGCGGAACGCGGTATCGGCAATGCGGCGCGCGGCGGCGCGGTCATCGCGCGAAGGCGAGACCGCGGCAACGATGGCGATGTGCCCGTTACGTGCAAGGTGGGCTGCGATTTCCGCAAGCCGGCGGATATTCTCGCTGCGATCTTTTTCCGAGAATCCGAGATCGCTGTTGAGGCCGGCGCGCAGCGTGTCGCCATCGAGCAGCACCGGCGAGCCGTCTCGACCGAACAGCCGCCGCTCCAGCGCGAGCGCCAGCGTCGACTTGCCGGAGCCGGGCAGCCCCGTCAGCCAGACCACCGCGCCGTGATGGCGATAGCGTGCGGAGCGTTCGTCGGGCCGCAGTGCCGATTTCACCGGCACGATGTCGACGGGCACCGCGCGCTGTCCGGCATCGACCGACAGCACCAGCCCGCCGCCGGCAATGCGGCCATTGATCTCGATGACGAGCCGGCCGGTCCGGGGATTTTCCGCGTAAGTATCGGCAGCGGTCGGCTGCGCCAGCGAAATGTCGATCTCGCCGACATGGTTGCGGGCGATCGACCGGGTTTCGACGCTGGACAATTCCCCGGGATCGACCGCGTTCTCGATCGCCACAACGCTGGCGCGGCTCTCGCGTGTGCCGAGCCGCACCAGGATCTGCTCGCCCTTGGCAAGCGGCTTGTCGTGGAGCCAGAAAATGCGGGCGCGGATTCGCCGCGTGTCGCGCAGGCTCGACCCGGAATGAGCGATCACATCGCCGCGTTCGAGAAAAAGCTCGCGGTCAAGCGTGATGCCCACGGACCTGCCCGCGGTCTGGGCGCCTTCGAGCGGCGTCGCCGGCCAGCCTTCGACGCTGCGGATTTTCGCGATCTTTCCCGCAGGCATGATCACGATCTCGTCGCCGCTCGCAAGGTTGCCGGATTCGATGCGGCCGGCGACGATGCGGCGGTCGTCGAACTTGTAGATCGCCTGCACCGGCAGCCGCAGCGCAAGCTGCTCCAGTGGCGGCGCCGGCTGAAGCAGGTCGAGGGCATCGACCACGGTCGGGCCGCGATACCAGCGGATTCTCTGTGAGGTCGCGGCAACGCCGTCGCCGTCGCGGGCCGAGATCGGGATGACCGCCAAAGGCGTGACGCCCAGGCCGGTCAGATGCGCGGAAATCTCGTCGGCAATCTCGGTAAATCGCGCCTCGCTGAAATCGACCCGATCCATTTTATTGACGACGACCGCGACCTGTTTGACGCCCAATAGATGCAGGAGATAGCCGTGACGCCGGGTCTGGTCGCGCACGCCTTCCATGGCATCGATGATCAGGAGTGCCCCGTCGGCCTGCGAGGCGCCGGTGATCATGTTGCGCAGGAATTCCGCATGCCCGGGGGCGTCGATCAGCACGACGTCGCGCGAACGGGTGCGGAAGCGGATCTGCGTGGTGTCGATGGTGATGCCCTGGTCGCGCTCGGTTTGCAGCGCATCGAGCAGAAACGACCATTCGAACGGCATGCCCCGCCGTGCGCTGACCTGCTTCAGCATCTCGAGCTTGCCTTCCGGCAGGCTTCCGGTTTCGTGCAGCAGCCTGCCGACCAGCGTCGATTTGCCGTGATCGACATGGCCGACGATGACGATACGCACCTGTGGACGGGTCGTGCCGTTGGGCGTCGCCGATAACGCGGCAGGGACGGTCATGTTCATGGCGAGGCTCAACGCACTGCTCTTTGTTAATTTTTTAGAGGTATCCCGCGACGCGCAACCGTTCGAAGGCGTCTTCGGTTTCATGATCGAGCGCGCGGCCTGCGCGCTCGGGCACTTTGGTGCGGTCGAGCTCGACCAGGATTTCCTCGATGCTTGAGGCGGTCGATGTCACCGGATGCGTGATATCGGCATCGCCCAGTGAGCGATAACGCTTGCCGTTTTTGGCGAGATAGAGCGGAATGATCGGGATGTTTTCGCGTTGGGTGTAGGCCCAGATGTCGGCCTCGGTCCAATGCAGGATCGGATGAACGCGCAAGTGGGCACCCGGCGGCGGCGAGGCGTTGAACTGGTCCCAGAATTCCGGCGGCTGGTCGCGCACGTCCCATCCGCCCTCCGCGCCGCGCGGCGAGAATACGCGTTCCTTGGCGCGCGTTGCCTCCTCGTCGCGGCGAATGCCGGCGATCAATCCATCGAAACCATATTTGACGAGCGCAAGCTTGAGGCCTTCGGTCTTGCGCGCGGCCGAACGCGCCGCCGGCGGCAAGGTCGGATCGACCGCTTCAATCGGCGGGCAAGGCTCGATCCTCAGATCAAGGCCCCACTCCTTGCCGAACGTGTCGCGAAACGCATACATCTCCGGAAATTTCTTGCCGGTATCGACATGCATGGCCGGGAACGGCACGCGGCCGAAGAAGGCCTTGCGTGCCAGCCAGATCATGACGTTGGAATCCTTGCCGAGCGACCACAGCAGCGCGAGCTTCTTCAGCCGCGCGAAGGCTTCGCGAAAAATGTAAATGCTTTGCGCCTCGAGCGCGTCGAGATGGTCCATCGAAGGTGCCAAAGGGCGCTCTTGTGCCGAGCCCAAATCCAAATCCTGGCTTGAACCTTTCGTGACTGCGGCTGGTTCGAGCGGCATGGGCCGATTCAACCTGTCAGGAGCGTGGTGTTCGTCGAGAAGATGCATCTACCAGCCCTTGGCCTTTGGAGGCGAAAATTCTATAGTTGCATCGCAATAGAGAAGTAAGAATTTCTCTTTGCGGAGCGAAGACGAGACATATATAGAAAATAATTCCAGTCAACCCCGAAAGTCGGGGGAGTGAGTGCCGCATGCGATTCCTGCCGGTATTTCTCGATCTGCACAGCGGCGTCGTGGTGCTCGTCGGCGCCGGCGATCTCGTGCGCGCGAAACTCCGCCTGTTGGCCTCAGCCGGCGCGCGAGTCCGCTGGTATGCGACCGACGGCCATCACGATCTCGGTGGTGTTGACGCCGATGATGCGGCGCGGGTCGAGCTTGCGACCGGCGATCCGCTGACGGCCAGCCTTGATGGTGTAATCGCGATCCTCTGCGCGGGTGCGGGCAGCATCGGTCCCTCGATGTCGGCACGGGCCAAGGCGGTTGGCTTGCCCGTGAATGTGATGGACGACCTCGAACATTCGACCTTCATCTTTCCCGCGATCGTCGATCGCGGCGACGTCGTGGTCGCGGTCGGCACCGGCGGCGCCTCGCCGGTGGTGGCGCGGCGTGTGCGCGAGCGCATCGAGGCGGCGCTGCCGGCCCGCATCGGCGAGCTTGCAGGCTTCATCGGCCGCTGGCGCAAGACCATCCACGGCCTGATCGGCGAATTCCCGCTGCGCCGCCGCTTCTGGGAGCGTGTGGTCGATGGTCCGATCGGCGCGCTGGTTCTGGCGGGCCGCGGCGAGGAGGCGGACGCGGCGCTGAAAAATATTCGCGACGTCTCCGAATATGCCGGCGCGTTGCAGTCCGGAACGGCCGAGGGCAACGTGACGCTGGTCGGCGCGGGGCCAGGCGATCCGGATCTGCTGACGGTCAAGGCCCTGCGCGCATTGCAGGACGCCGACGTTATTTTCTACGACGAGTTGGTGGCGCCGGAAATTCTCGACCGGGCGCGTCGCGACGCTTCTCGCGTCCCGGTTGGCCGTCGCGTCGGCAAGCCGGGCATCGGCCAGCACGCCATCAATCGTCTGCTGATCGAAGCGGCGAAATCCGGCCAGCGCGCGGTACGGCTGAAAGGCGGCGATCCCTTCATCTTCGGCCGTGGCGGCGAGGAAATCGAAGCGCTGCGGCAGGCCGGCATCGCCTGCTCGGTCATTCCGGGAATAACCGCGGGCCTCGGTGCGGCCGCGCAATTCGAGGTGCCGCTCACCCTCCGCCATGAGGCGCTGCGCATCACCTTCCTCACGGCCCACAAGGCGAGGGACGCCGAAGCCGTCGACTGGTCGACCCTGACCGACGTCAAGATGACGATCGTGGTCTATATGGGAATGACCGCCGCGCCGTCGGTGCGGGCGGGCCTCCTGGCCGCCGGGCGTTCGCCGCAAACGCCTGTCGGCGTGTTCGCGCGCGTCACGCGGCCGGATGCGGCATCCGCCATCGGCCCCCTTGATGAATTGCCCGATCTCGTCGAAAAGATCGCCGGCGGTCCCGCCATTCTCATCATCGGCGACGTGGTCGCGCATTCTGCGCCCGCGCGCCATCAGCAGCTCAACCAACTCGCCTCTTACTTTCAGGTCGCCGCCGCATGACATCGCCGCTCGAACAAAAAATCAGGATCACCGGTCCATCGATCATCACCGCCAACCGCACCTTCGACGGCGCGGTGATTTATCGCAATCGCACCCAGGGTTGGTCGACAGACCTCGCTGAAGCCGCGATCGTCCGCAACGCTGATGAGGCGCGCGCGCTTTTGGCCGAGGCGGTCGCCGACGACGTCGGGGCGGTCGGGCCCTACATCGCGCCGGTCAACGTCAAGGATGACCACGAGATCAGGCCCGGCAATCTGCGCGAACACATCCGCCTCAAGGGCGTCACCATCGATCTTCTTCCGGTTCCGGCATAAGGCCAATCCGCAATGTATGCGTATGACGAACTCGACCGAACGCTCATCAACGAACGCGTTGAGGAGTTTCGCGACCAGGTGAAGCGTCGGCTCTCCGGCGAACTCACCGAAGACGAATTCAAGATGCTGCGGTTGCAGAACGGCGTCTATCTGCAACTGCACGCCTATATGTTCCGCGTCGCGATTCCCTACGGCACGCTGTCCTCAAAGCAGTTGCGGCGGCTGGCGCATGTGGCGCGTCGTTATGATCGCGGCTACGGGCATTTCACCACGCGGCAGAACATTCAGTTCAACTGGATCAAGCTGGCCGAGTTGCCGGACGCCCTGTCCGATCTCGCCGAAGTCGGCATCCATGCGATGCAGACCTCGGGCAACAACACGCGCAACGTCACCTCGGATCAATGGGCGGGCGTTGCGCCGGGCGAGATCGAGGACCCCCGCATCTGGTCCGAATTGTTGCGGCAATATACGACGCTGCATCCGGAATTTTCCTTCCTGCCGCGCAAGTTCAAATTCGCGATCACGGCTTCCGCGCACGATCGCGCCGCGATCAAGATTCACGATATCGGGCTCAGGCTGCACAAGAACGAGCAGGGCGAAACCGGATTTGAGGTCCTGGTCGGCGGCGGTCTCGGCCGCACGCCATTTATTGGCAAGACCATCAAGCCGTTCGTTCACGGCCGTGATCTCCTGAGCTATGTCGAGGCGATCCTGCGCGTCTACAATCAGTATGGCCGTCGCGACAACATCTATAAGGCGCGCATCAAGATCCTGGTCCACGAACTCGGCATCGAAAAGTTCGCAGCCGAAGTCGACGAGGAGTGGCGCGCGATGGGCGACAGCGCGTTGACGCTGGATGACGCCGTCATCGAGGAAATCCGCTCGCGCTTCAGCTATCCGGTCTACGAGAAATTGCCGCATATGCCGGATGAGTTGAAGAAGGCGGCGCATGATCCGCTGTTCGAGCGCTGGCGCCGTAACTCGGTGTTCACGCACAAGGTGCAGGGCTATGCGATCGTGACCTTGTCGCTCAAGCCGGTCGGCGGACCTCCGGGCGATGCCACGGCCGACCAGATGGATGCGCTGGCCGATCTCGCCGACAAATATACCTTCAGTGAAATCCGCGTCGGGCACGAGCAAAATCTCGCGCTGCCCCATGTCGCCAAACGCGATCTGCCGGCGTTATGGAAGGCGCTCGACAAGCTGGGATTGGCGACGCCGAACGTCAACCTGGTCTCCGACATCATCGCCTGTCCGGGACTGGATTACTGTTCGCTCGCCAATGCGCGCTCAATTCCCATCGCGCAGGAATTGACGCGCCGCTTCGCCAACCACGACACCGCCGAACTGATCGGCCGCCTGCACATCAATATTTCCGGCTGCATCAACGCCTGCGGCCATCACCATGTCGGCCATATCGGCATTCTCGGCGTCGAGAAGAATGGCGAGGAATTCTACCAGATCACGATCGGCGGCCGCGCCGACGAGAATGCCGAGCTTGGCGCGCTGATCGGGCCCGCGGTGCCCTATGGCGAAGTCGCCGACGTGGTCGAGGATATTGTTGAAGCTTATCTTGCGCTGCGCGAACGCCCCGACGAACTCTTCGTCGATACGGTAAAGCGGCTCGGCGTCGAACCTTTCAGGGAGCGGGTCTATGCCACTCGTTAAGAACGGCAAGGTTGCGGATGATGTTTTCGTCCACGTTCCGGATGGCGCCGAGCTGCCTGATGGGGCCGCGGTGCTGGTCTCTGCCGCGCAGTTTCTCGAAGACCCGGAAGCCCTGCTGGCGAGGAGCGGAAAGCTCGGCGTGATCTGGCCGAACAATCGCGACGTCGATGATCTCGTGCCGTTTCTCGACCGCCTCGCGGTGGTCGCGCTGGTGTTTCCGTCCTTTCGGGATGGCCGGGCCTACAGCCAGGCGCGGCTCTTGCGCGAGCGTCACGGGTATGACGGCGAATTGCGCGCCACCGGCCAGGTGCTGCGCGATCAGTTCGTCTTCATGCTGCGCGCGGGCTTCGACGCATTCGAGGTAAAGAAGCAAAGCGACGCGGACGCCTTTGCGCTCACCGCCAAGCGTTACTCGGTATTCTATCAGCCGACCGGAGACGGCCGGATCACCGCGCTGCATCGGAGAATGCAGCAACGTCATTCGGAGAGTGCCGGTCAGTGACAGCGAGTGATCTTGCCGGGCCGGTGTCGGAAGTGGCGGAAGCAGCAAAGCTGCTTGATCGCGCGCTTCGCGATGCCGCGCCGGCAGCGGTGATTGCGCGCGCCTTGCGCGCGGTCGGCCGCGAGCGCCTTGCCATGGTTTCCTCCTTCGGTACCGAAGCGGCGGCGCTGCTCAAGGTCATGGCCGATGTCGACCCGGCAATCCCCGTCGTCTTTCTCGACACCGGTTGGCTGTTTGAGGAGACGCTCGCCTATCGCGACACGCTGATCGCAAAGCTCGGCTTGCGGGACGTTCGCTCGATCAAGCCGCTAGACGAGAGCTTGCGCCGCGAGGATCCCGACCGCGAATTATGGTTCTCCGATCCCGATGCATGCTGCCGGATTCGCAAGGTTGAGCCGCTGAAGCGGGCGCTGGCGCCGTTTGACGCCTGGATCAACGGGCGCAAGCGCTTCCAGGGAGGCTTGCGCACCGCCATTCCGGTGGTCGAGGCCGACGGGACCAGGCTGAAATTCAATCCGTTTGCCAATGTCACGCGCGACGAAATCGAAACGATCTATGCGCAGGCCGGGTTGCCGCCGCATCCGCTGGCGGCCGCCGGCTTCCTTTCGATCGGCTGCATGCCCTGCAGCAGCCGCACGCTGCCGGGCGAGGACGCCCGCGTCGGCCGCTGGCGTGGCCAGGCCAAGACGGAATGCGGCATCCATACCGTCACGACGTCATAGCTGGGCCGCGCGCGTCCGGAATGACACCAAAATGTGGCGTCGTTCACCATTCAGCCACGGTTGGCGTGCAACAACCGGCCCCTAAACCTTGGGGAGCCTCCATTTATGCGCGCTTGGGTCGCCGTTATCGGGCTGTTGACGCTTGGCGGCTGCGCGTCGGAAGCGCCGATCGAGCAGCCCAGCATGTATTTCAACATCGCCGAGGGCGCCAAGCTGGATTCCCAGGCCGCGGCCACGATGATTTCGCTCTACCGGAAGAACAACGGCCTCGGCGCCGTGGTGATCGATAGCGAACTGATGAAGGTCGCGGAGGGCCAGTCCCAGGCCATGGCGAGCCGCAACAAGCTCGATCACGACGTGAAGGCGCCGCTGCCGAAACGCCTGCAAGCGGCCGGATACAAGGCAACGATGGCGGTCGAAAACGTATCAGCCGGATATCATACCCTGGCCGAAGCGTTTTCCGGCTGGCGCGACTCGCCGCCGCATCGGGCCAATATGCTTCAAACGGGTGTCACGAGAATGGGCATCGCGGCGAGCTATGCTCCGAACACCAAATACAAGGTGTTCTGGACGCTCATTCTCGCGTCGACCGAGCCGCGCGAGCAACTCGGCATCCCGCTTCCCGCAGGGCTGACCGATTGACGTCTTCGTGAACTGGTATCCTGGTTCTGACGTTCATATGCTATCTCGAGGCCATGATGAATCCGACGCCCGCAAAAGCACAGCGTGTACTGGTCCTGCAGGGCGGCGGCGCGCTGGGTTCCTATCAGGCCGGCGCATATCAGGCGCTGTGTCGCTTCGATTTTGAGCCGCAGTGGGTCGCGGGGATCTCGATCGGCGCCATCAACGCCGCCATCATTGCCGGCAATGAGCCGGCCAAACGCGTCGACCGGTTAAAGGAATTTTGGGAAAAAGTATCTCCGGGCGCACCCTGGGTGCCGGCTCCGATCACGAAAGGTCAGCAGGAACGCACGTTTTACAATGAAGCCAGCGCGACGCTGGTCGCGACCTTCGGCGTGCCCGGCTTCTTCGCCCCGCGAGTGCCGCCGGCGCCGTTGTGGCCGAAGGGTACCCCGGAGTCGGAGAGCTATTACGATACTTCCCCGCTACGCAGGACGCTGGAGCGGCTTGTCGACTTTGACCGCATCAATGATCTGAAATGCCGGCTCAGCGTCGGCGCGGTCGGCGTGACGACGGGCAATCTCAGATATTTCGACAATGTCGAATTCAAGAAGCAGGGAAAGCTGATCGGACCGGAGCACATCATGGCCTCCGGCGCGCTGCCGCCGGGATTTCCGTCCATCGTCATCGAAGGCGAGCATTACTGGGATGGCGGCATCGCCTCCAATACGCCGCTCGACTATGTGCTGGATGCCGAGACCGGCAATGACCTTCTGATTTTTCAGATCGATCTGTTCAGCGCCCGCGGCCACCTGCCGCAATCCCTGCTGGAAGCGGCCGAACGCGAGAAGGACATTCGCTTCTCCAGCCGCACCCGAATGTCCACCGACAAGAACCGTCAGATACACAACGCGCGCAAGGCGGTGCTGGATTTGATCGATAAACTGCCCGACCATCTCAAGAAGGATCCATCGGCGGTCTATTTGCGCGAGATAGCCAGGGAAAGCACCGTTACGGTGGTGCATCTGATCTACCGCAGCAAGAACTATGAATCCTCCTCCAAGGATTACGACTTCTCTCATGTGGCCATGGTCGAGCACTGGGAAGCGGGCGTGCGCGACGTTCACCGGTCGATGGAGTGTCGCGATCGGCTCGAACGGCCCCAATCCGACGAAACCATGGTGACCTACGATTTCTCGGGTGAAGAAAATCCCCCCACAAAGGAGTAGTGAAATGACGACAAATTTGAAGGGCAAGACGGCGGTCGTCACCGGTTCGACCTCTGGCATCGGGCTTGCTTATGCCCGCGCCTTTGCCGGCGCCGGCGCCAATGTCGTGATCAACGGCTTCGGCGCGCCGGCCGATATCGAGAAGGAGCGTTCGGCCATCGAGACCGACTACAAGGTCAAGGCGCTCTATTCGGCCGCCGACATGACCAAGCCGGCCGAGATCGCCGACATGGTCGCGCTTGGCGAAAAGACCTTCGGCTCGGTCGATATTCTCGTCAACAATGCCGGCATTCAGTTCGTCTCGCCGATCGAGGAATTTCCGATCGAGAAATGGGACGCGATCATCGCGATCAACCTGTCGTCGGCGTTCCACGGCATCCGCGCCGCGATTCCCGGCATGAAGAAGCGCGGCTGGGGCCGTATCATCAACACGGCTTCCGCCCACTCGCTGGTGGCCTCGCCCTTCAAGTCGGCCTATGTCTCGGCCAAGCACGGCATCGCGGGCCTCACCAAGACCACGGCGCTGGAGCTTGCGACCTTCAAGATCACCTGCAACTGCATCAGCCCGGGCTACGTCTGGACGCCGCTGGTCGAGCACCAGATTCCGGAGACCATGAAGGCGCGCAACATGACCAAGGAACAGGTCATCAAGGACGTGCTGCTGGACGCGCAGCCGACCAAGGAGTTCGTGACCTCGGACCAGGTCGCGGCGCTGGCGCTGTTCTTGTGCGGCGACGATGCCGCGCAGATCACCGGCGCCAACCTCTCGATCGACGGCGGCTGGACCGCTGAGTAACGCTTTCGAGGTCTAGAAATTTTACTACGTCATGCCCGCGCTTGTCGCGGGCATCCACGTCTTTCTTAATATTGCAAAAAGACGTGGATGGCCGGGCTAAACCCGGCCATGACGCCGAGATCAGCCGCGCTTCCCGAACGCCAGCACGTGAAGCCCGAGCCGCCGGCGAACGATGTAGAACAGCAGCACGGTCTCGAACACCAGCGAAGTCGAGGTGGCGGCCGCCGCGCCATGGCCGCCGAAGCGCGGCACCAGCGCGATGCAGAGTGCGACGTTCAAGACAAATGCCAGCCCATAGGCCAGCGCGCAGACATATTGGTGGCCGAGCATATTGAGCAGCCGTTCGACCGGGCCGACCGCCGCGCGCACGACGAGGCCGATCGCGGCGACGAACATGATGTCGTAGCCGATCACGAATTGCGGCCCGAACAGCCAGAGCAGCGGCTTGCCCAGGGCCAATAGCAGGATGGTTGCGGCAAGCGAGGGCCAGAACGTCCATTTGATCGCATGCGCGACATAGGCCGATAGCCGCTCCCGGTCGCCGAGCGCGTGATATTCGGCAAAGCGGTGCGCCGTCGTCGCCGACATCGCGTAATGAATGAAGGAGACCAGCGCCAGGGTCTTTACCACGGCGAAGTAGACGCCGACCTCTTCCGAAGAGCGGTATTGCTGCAGCACCAGCACGTCGGTGTAGGACAACAGCAGGTAAAAACCTTCGACCATCAGGATCGGCAGCGATACGGAAAGCCAGAAGCCAAACTCATACGCTTTCGGACCCGGTGTGATGTGGCCGGCGAGGCGGCGATTGAGCGCCACCATCTGGCCGATCATCGCGATCCAGACCGCGGCCGCGCTCGCGGCCATCGCTGCCGTCGCCCCCAAATGGAAGCCGAGGACAAACAGGCCGGCGGTGACGCCGATGATCAGCGACTGGCGGATGATGAACTGCGGCATCAATCCGAGCCGCATCCAGTCATGGGAGCGGGCGATGCCGTCCTGGGTGTTGGCGACGACGAAGGCGGGCAGCGTGATGCAGCCGATGTAAAGCGGAACGACGGCGCCGCCGTCGATCCACGGCGACAGCAGCTTCACCAGTCCGGCCAGCAACACTGATACGACCGACGAGACGGCAAATGTCATCCAGCGGCTGCCGGAGAGGAAGCCGCGCAACAGCGCGTGCTCGCCGCGGGTGCGATATTCCGGAATGATCTTCTGGGCTGACGCGGAAATGCCGAAGTCCATCATGCTGCCGAGCAGCAGCACCCAGGTCCAGACATAGACGTAGACGCCGTAGTCGGAGCCGCCCATCCATCGGGCGAGCAGGACCTGCGAGAAATAGGCGAGCGTGGCGCTGAGCACGCGGATGATGAAGATCGTGCCCGCAAGACGCCGGGTCACCGAGGCTTCGCTGGAGCCGCCGAGTAGCGCGCGCAGCCGCGCGAGCGGGCCTGCGGGCAGGGTGGTTGCGGATTGGGTATCCATCACGGCCAAAGCGGAAAATCCCGACGCCACGGGCGATGCGGCAGCCGGTTTGGCTTATCAACCATTCGTTAACATTCGGTTGGACCCGCCTGGTGGGCCTAGTCCGAGTCCAGGTTGATATTGAATTCGTAGGAGCGCTCGCCGCCGACCAGCGTCAGTTTGAGGGCGGCGCCCACCGGATTGGTTCCTGGCGGCACGCCGTCGAGTTCGAAGGCAAAGCGTTTGACGCCTGGCGGTCCATGCTCGAGGAGTTTTGGAACCGGCAAACCCCAATCCGGTGTCGGACCTTCGACGAACAGATTGACCGTTCTCGCATCGGGCGAGAGCACATCGACCAGAACTGTGGATTTACCCTCGCGTTTGACATCGCGGATGGTGAGCGGGTTGGGGTCTCCGACCGAGGCGGGTTTCGGAACCGTATCGAGCGCTGCGAACAGAACATTGTCTTCGGTGCTCGCGACGCTGGCGAACGTCAATTCGACGCGGGCCTCGAGGGGAATGCAAATCTTTTCGCACACCGCGTAGTTGATCTCGGCGCGAAGCGTCACCGGCCTGTCGTTGCTTTTCGGCACGATGCGCAGCGGCAGCACGACCTGATCATGATAGCCGAGCGAGAGGCCGCCGGCGCCGTCGTCGAACTTCAGCGGCGCGGGCCACAAAACGGTCACCGCCTCGACATTGTCGGATTTGGAGAAATCAAAGCGGGGCGGAACGCCGGAATCGCCGGAGGTACGCCAGTAAGTCTTCCAGCCCGGATCGAGTTGAACGGCGATGCCGCCAAGCAGCACCGACCCGCTACGCGATCCCGCCAGCAGCCGCACGGCAGCGTGGGCCTCTTTTTGCCAGGGCGAAGCGTCCTGGGCGCGCGCCTCGATCGGTGCAAATGACGTCAGCGCGGCCAGGGCAAAGAGCGCCGCTGATCGTGAACACCGGAGCGCGGGCATTCGCTCGATGCGTGCTGGAACCATCGCGTTCATAAAGCCTCCTTAGCCTCTAGCGAGATCGCAAGCCATTGAATTGCTTGTGATGCAGACAAAACGCGGGGCCAGCGCCATTTCCCGAAGTTCGTAGGCCGTCTCAACAACACTTTTTACAACACTTTTTTGCGAACTTCGGAAAGCCATCGGCGCCAGCAAGTTAATGAATCCAATGCCGCTGGTCGATCTGAAGTCTCTGCGAAGAACGCGCCGCTTCGTCATACGGACTTCTGAACCAAAGCCACACTCAACAGGATTGCCTGTGCCTCTTCGATTTTCGAAGTTCATAAACGTGGGGCCGCTGGATGATACGAGCTTCGGAATCGGGGCGCCAGCCTTGATTGACAGAACTCAGCCCCAATATCAGGATGGATGATGCATGCGAGTCTTGGCGGATGAGCTCTGACGATAAAAAAACAGATCAGGGAGGAGAGCGGTTCCGGCCGAGAACGCCTCGCCGCAAGGCTTCCGGCAAGGCCGGCGGCCATCGCTATCTCGATGGCCAGTTGCTGATTGCCATGCCCGTGATGGGCGATCCCCGCTTCGAGCGTTCGGTGATTTATCTCTGCGCGCATTCGGCCGAAGGCGCCATGGGAATCATCGTCAACCGCCCGGCGGGCAGCATCGACTTTCCGGGCTTGCTGGTGCAGCTCGACATCATCAAGAAGGCCGACCAGATCAAGCTGCCGGAAAACGCCGAGTCGCTGAAGGTGCTCAAGGGCGGGCCGGTGGAAACCGGCCGCGGCTTCGTGCTGCATTCGAGCGACTTCTTCATTGAGGATGCGACACTGCGGATCGACCACGAGATTTGTCTGACCGCAACCGTCGATATCCTCAAGGCGATCGCCAAGGGCTCCGGCCCGAAGCACGCGATCCTTGCCCTCGGTTATGCCGGCTGGGCCGCAGGCCAGCTAGAAAGCGAAATTCAGGACAATGGCTGGCTGCATTGCGACGCCGATCCCGACTTGATCTTCGGCAGCGATGTCGAGGAGAAATACACCCGCGCGCTGCGCAAGATCGGGATTGATCCCGGCATGCTGTCGAACGAAGCGGGGCATGCATAGCTCCCACTTGGTCCAGGCCGTCATGCCCCGCCACCGGGTCGGCGCAGAGCGCCGCCGGATGACAGGCTCCAGCGGGGCATCCAGTACGCTGCGGCCCGTTGGTTCAAGATGCGCCGCCTCGGGATACTGGATCGCCTGGTCGAGCCGGGCGATGACGGCGTTGGTTGGGACTGCTACTCCGCCGCCTGCTGCGCGACGGTGGGTTCGGTGCCGGCCACCGTCGCCCGCCGCATGTCGCGCGGCTGCGACTGGTCGTAGCGGCGCACGCGATGCATGGTCTGCCGGTTGTCCCACACCACAAGGTCATGCAGCGTCCACTGGTGGACGTAGACGAACTCGGGCCGGGTGGCGTGTTCGGTGAGGTCGCGCAGCAATAGCCGCGCTTCCGGCATGCTCATGCCGACGATCGCGCCGGCATGCGACGACAGATAGAGCGATCTGCGGCGATGGACGGGATGGGTGCGCACCAGGCGTTGCCGCACCGGCTTGAACATCTGCCTTTCTTCCTCGCTGTAGTCGAGCAATCCCAGCGAGCCTCGCGAATACATCAGCGAATGTTCGCAGATCAGATCCTCGATCTCGGCTTTGGTGTCGTCGTCGAGTGCGTCATAGGCCGCGCGCATGTCGGCAAACTCGGTATTGCCGCCCTTGGGGTTCACGACTCGCGCCGAGAGCAGCGAGAATTTTGCCGGAACCGGGCGAAACGAACTGTCGGAATGCCAGAGGCAGTTGCCGAGATTGAAGAGATGGGTGCGGTGGTCGGGCGGCAACGGCTTGCCGTCCTTGCCGAGATTGGAGACGTCATTGAGCCCGGAAGTGAGCCGGTAGTCTTCCTTCTTGGTGACGGTGCCGCCGCGGGCGTTCTCGCGCTGCCCGAAATTCAAGGCGAATGCCAGTTGCTGTTCGTCCGTGATGTCCTGATGGCGGAACAGCAGCACGGCGTACTTGTCCATGCCGGCTTCGATGTCCCTCGCCTGCTCCGCGGTGAGGGGCTTTCGCAGATCGACGCCCGAAACCTCGCCGAAAAAGTGCGGATGAAGTTGCCGGATCGTCACGGTCATGGCGCGCCTCCTGGCTAGTGCGGTGAATTTGAAGTTCCTATCAGTTTCGCGGTAATCTCGTCATAGGAACTTCAAATTCCAAACCGCACTAGAACCTTTGTTTGCTAGTGCTCCTTAGATTCCGAAGTTCGCATAAGGTAATGCGGCCAATGCTAACGAACTTCGGAATCGGAGCACTAGTGTCCCGATTCTGACATTCGTATCCCATCGCAGCGGGCACTTTTACGAATGTCAGAACCAAAGGGACACTAGTAACTATATGATCCTGGTGTAGCTTTGACTCTGACGTTCCTTCCGAGAGTTCGCGGCAACACTGAAAGGAACGTCAGAGTCGCTACACTAGGCGGTTGCTCCGCTGCCTTTCAGGCAAAGGCTACTCCGGGTCATCGCGAAGTCAACGGAGCGCGCGCGGCCTGTCGACCGTCAGACGGGTCGTTCGGCCTTCCGCTTTTTTACTGCGCGATATTACCCGGTGGCACCGACGCCGAGCGGCCGACGTTCGTCGGCGGCCGCGGCACGGCGGGGCCGGGCGCGCGGGGTGGCGGCTGCACCTGCCGCGGCGGTGGCGGCGCGCCAAAGCCAAAGAAGTTTCGGTATCCGGGCGGGCCGGCCTGGGCGGCGGCCCGCCTGGGCGGCGGCTGGCCGCTTCGGCTTCGGCGCCGCCGCGGGCGGCGCTGCGCCAGGCGTTGCCTCAGGCGAAACTGCGGCCACCGGCGTATCGCCCCTGGCCTGCTCGCGTCCGACTTCACGGCGCGGCCAGGCGAAATCGTCGGCGCGTCCGGCGGGCGCCGCCAGCGGCTCGCCTTTCACCAGAGTGCGTGCGACGAGCGCATCGACCGCGGCCGGCCGCGATCCCGGACCGCCGAGCAATTGATCGGTGCCGACGGAGGAAGCAACCAGCGGCAGGATGGGTCCGGCCAGCGGGCGCGGCGCCGGCTGGCCGGGCTGCGCGTTGGCATCGGGTGTTGCGGGTTCGCTTGGCAGCGCGATCGGCCCGGAGCGGGAGGCGAGCAGGCGCGTGATTTCGCGCTCGACATAGTGCGCAAGTTTGCGCGCGCCGGGCTTGGTGAAGTACACGCCGTCATAGGAACGCAGGCGCCGGATCTGGCCCTCGAAGTCGGGGCCCTGCTGCAGGAAGCGGCCGCCTTCATCGACAAATCCGTCCCAGACGTCGACATAGGTGATGCCGGCCTTGGCGGAGGCTTCGCGGTAGAGGGAATCCAGAAACAGCATGTCCGACGTCGCCTTGGCGCCGCGCACCGCGGGCAAGCCGACCCACAGCACCGGCACGCCCTTCGCTTTCACGACGGCGATCATCTCCTCGATCTTCTTGCTGTAGAGCTCAACCCAGCGGTCCTCGCGGAATTCGACCAGGCCGCTCGCCGACCGCGCGCCTTTCTCCGGCGTCACGACCTGTGGAATTTCACCGTTGTCGGCATCGTCGGGAGACAGTTCGGCGTCGACCGCCTTCTCTTCGGGCTTGGCCGCCTCGTTCGCCTCGGCGCCCGGCTTGGCCTCGGATTTGCCGCGGGCATCCTTCTTGTCGTTCTTTTTGTCGCTCGCTTTGCCGTCGGATTTTTCGGGCTCGCGCATCGCAACGCGGTCGTTGAGGCCGAGCATGATGACGATCGCGTCGGGCTTCTCGGTGGCAAGAATGCCTTTCGCCGCCGCCGCCCAGTCCGCCGGATCGCCCTTGGGCTGGTATCGGATCAGACCGGAGACCGTCTTGTGGCGGCGGATCACGCCCATGTCGGGCTGCTCGGTGTAAGCGTCCTCAAGACCGTAGGCGAGCCAGTCCGCCATGGCGTCGCCGAGCACCAGCACGTTGCGCTCGGCTACGGTGTCGCGTTTTTCCGGCGGCGGCGCCTTGGAGTAGTTCTCGATCGCGCGCTTGGGCGCCTGCTGCTGGAAGGGTGCGAACAGGTCGCCGCCGAACCAGCCGCCTGGTCCTCGTTGCGGGGGGCCTTGGGGTGCCGGTTGAGGCCGCGGCGGCCCGCCGAAGTTGCCGAAATTGAAGAACTGCGCGGAAGCCGGAGCCGCTATCCCGATCAGGAACGCGACCGCGAAGGCGACCAGCGGTCCGGTCTCGGTGAACAGGCGGAAGAAGGATCGGCTCTTTGGCATTTGGCTCGGTCGCAATGGTCGTTCGATCATGGGTGATAGTAACAAAATCGGGCCGCAAGCGGGCAGATTTCGCAGGCCCCGCGCCTGGTGTGGCGACACTGACGTTCCTTTCAGTGTCGCCGCGAGTTCTTCGAAGGAACGTCAGAAGTCAAAGCCACACTAGAATCATATGGTTGCTAGGGTCCCTTTGGTTCTGACATTCGTAAAAGTGCCCGCCGCGATTTGGTACGAATGTCAGAACCGGGACACTAGGATCAGGAGCAACTTCTAGAGCATGATCCGGTTCTGCCGGGAACCGGCCTTTCCGCCGCGGTCCGGCGCAAGGCTCAAATAGGGTTACTGGTGGTCCGATTCCAACAAGGCTACCCCGAATCAGCGCCCACGGAGCCGGTCCAGCATTTCGGAAGAGGCAAACCCGTCCGCAGGGGCCCCGATCGAGGCCTGAAAGCCGCGCAGTGCTTCCCTGGTCTCGCCGCCGAACTGGCCGTCCGGGGTGCCGCGATAAAAGCCGCGTTGCGCCAGGAGCTGTTGCAGTTCCAGCCGCTCGGCGCGCGTCAATTCCCGCTCCTGCCGCGGCCATGACTGCACGAAAGGCGGTTCGCCGCGCAGCCGGTCGGCGAAGTGGCCGATCGCGAGCGCATAGGCTTCCGCCGGGTTGTATTTCATGATCACGCGGAAATTCTGCAGCATCAGAAAGCCGGGGCCCTCGGCGCCTGCCGGCGCCAGCAGGTAGGCCTTTTCGCTCGAGGGCGGGAACGGCTGGCCATTGGCGCGCTTGAGGCCCAAATGCTCCCACTGCGCCAACGTCATGGCCTTGGCGCGGTCCGCAAGTATGTAGTTGAAGCCCTGCGGCACCACGACCTCGTAGCCCCAGCTCTGGCCCGACTGCCAGCCGTCTTTCTTCAGGTTGTTCGAGGTCGAGGCGATCAGATCGGCGGGGTCGTCGACGACGTCGCGGCGGCCATCGCCGTCGGCATCGACCGCATATCGCTTGAACGCCGTCGGCATGAATTGGGTGGGCCCGAAAGCGCCCGCCCACGAGCCGTGCATCTGCTCGGGGCGCAGGTCGCCGCGATTGAGGATCTCCAGCGCCGAAAGAAACTCATCGCGGAAATAATTCTGACGGCGGCCGATGCAGGCCAGCGTCGCGGTCGATTGCAGAACGCTGCGATCGCCCATCTGGGTCGAGTAGTTCGATTCGATGCCCCAGATCGCCGCGATGATATAGCGGTCGACGCCATAGGCTTTTTCGGTCGCGTCAAACTGCGGCTTGTATTTGGCGAGAATCTCGCGGCCCTTGGCGAGCCTGGCATCGTTGACCAGGATGTCGAGGTAATCCCAGATCGACTTGGTGAATTCCGGCTGCGAGTCGAGCAAATCCATGATGCGCAGGTCGGGGGCAAGGCCCGCCGTGAAGCGCTGGAAGTTTTCCTGGGAAATGTTGCGCCGTGCGGCGTCCGGCCACATCCCGGCAACACAATTGTCGAAATTCGCAGCCGCCTCGCGGATCGCGCTCGCCGTCATCAGCGGATGACCGGAGGCGCCGTCTTCGCCGCTCCATGGCGCCGGACCGCCGCTTGAGGCCCCTTGAGCGGGAGCAGAGGCCGGCTGATCTGCTTTCGATGCCCCGCCGTTGAAGATATTGCCGAGAAAATCGAGCGGCCCGCCGCCCTGGGATTGCGCTTGCGCCGGCACTGACCAGATAAGCGCTGCCGCGAGGAGCGCTGCGCCCGTCCATCCGGTTGGCCGCTTCGTTTGCCGCGTCATATCCACTTCCACCTGCATGAACCGTGCGAACTTCGGAATCGGACACGAGCCGCAGTTTCCAATAGCTTAACAAAGCCGCGTTTTTTGCGCTAAAGATATGTCGCCCTTGTTCCCGGCCACAAACCGGCTATCAGGCATCGTTTTCCGTCAAGTTCTCGCAAAGAGCAGCGCCAACCTCATGAAAATCCGTAAAGCCGTCTTCCCGGTCGCCGGTCTCGGTACCCGCGTGCTGCCCGCCACCAAGGCGATTCCGAAGGAGATGCTGACCATCGTCGACAAACCGCTGATCCAGTATGTGGTCGACGAGGCCAAGGAAGCCGGCATTGAACATTTCATCTTTGTCACCGGCCGCAACAAGGGCGTGATCGAGGATCATTTCGACCGCATGTATGAGCTTGACGCCACGCTTGCGGCGCGCGGCAAGAAGGCCGAGATGGATATTCTCGCCCGCGACCAGCCCGCGGCCGGCGCCATGAGTTTTACCCGGCAACAGGCGCCGCTCGGGCTTGGCCATGCGGTGTGGTGCGCGCGGGATATCGTCGGCGATGAGCCGTTCGCCGTCGTGTTGCCCGATGAACTCGTGCTCCACACGCCCGGATGTCTTGCTCAGATGATTCAAGCGGCAAGCAAGCTCGGCGAGAAGTCCAACCTGATCGCGGTAGAGGCCGTGCCCGACGATCTCACTCATCAATACGGCATTTGCGGCGTCGGCAAGCGCCACGGCAAGGTCTTCGAGGTCGACGGAATGGTCGAGAAGCCGGCCAGGGGCACCGCGCCGTCGAATCTCTCGATCACCGGGCGCTACATCCTGCAGCCGGAGATCTTCAGGATCCTGGAAACCCAGGAGCACGGCGCGGGCGGCGAGATCCAGCTCACCGATGCGATGATCGGGCTTTCCAAAACCCAAAAGTTCTACGGCGTCGAGTTCGAAGGCGAGCGGCACGATTGCGGCTCAAAGGCGGGATTCCTGCGCGCCAACATCGCCTTCGGCATGGCGCGCGCCGAATTGCGCGAGACTCTGCGCTCGGTGATGAAGAAGTATTCCGGGAAGTGACGGCCGGAGCGCGCGAAGCGCTCATGCCGTCATTCCGGGGCGCATCGCAGATGCGAACTACGATGTGCAATTGCACATCGGAGAATCCCGTGCGGCAAGCGCGCCGTCCAGAGTGATGGTCGTTCAGGCCAGCAACGACAACATTGGCATTGCCGGGCCGCTTTGAAGAATTCCGGTTGACGTTTAAAAGAGGGAAGCCGGCTTCTTGCCGCGCGATGGCCTCTTTTCTGAGGGTTCCGTGACCGATTACGACGCGCTGCGCGATTACCTGAAAGGACAGAAGCTGACGGAATTCGTTCTGAGCTTCGAACAGATCGAGGAGATCATCGATGCGGCGCTGCCGCGCGCGGCGCACCGCGCGTCGTGGTGGGACAGCTTGCGCAGCCCGCAGGAAAAGATGCCGCAGCGTGAAGCATGCCTCGACGCCGGTTATACCGCGACCCGGCTCGCGGACGGCAAGAGCGTGCGGTTCACCCGGATGAAAAGCACCCGTCGTCCCGAACGCCGGGATTCATAACCACAGGGCGTCATTGTTGCGAAGGCAATTGACCCCAGCGTGTCATGGATGGGCCGCGGCGGCCGCGATGAGCGCAATTGCGCTCACGCTGGGGTCCCGGCTCAAGGCCGGGACGACAATGCCATCCAGCTAGCTCGCCGCTTCGAGCCGCTCCTCGGTCAACAGCCGCATCGCGGCGTCAGCATCCATCGGCTCGCCGAAAGCGAAGCCTTGGGCGTATTCGCAGCCCAACTGGTAAAGCTCGACGGCGTCGGAATCGGTCTCGGCGCCCTCGGCGACCACATCCATGCCGAGATCGTGGGCGAGCGCAATGATCGATTTGAGGATCACCGGGCGGGTGCCGCGGCTCGTGGTGCGCACAAAGGACTGGTCGATCTTGATGGTGTCGAACGGAAAGCGTTGCAAATAGGCAAGCGACGAATGACCGGTGCCGAAATCGTCCAGCGACAGCCCGGTGCCGAGTTCGCGGATGCGCGTCAGCATTTGCGCTGCATGCTCCGGATTCTCCATCACGAGCAATTCCGTCAGCTCGAGTTTCAGCGTGCCGCGCGCCACCGAGGATCGCGACAGCACGGTGCGGATGTCGTGAATCAGATCGTGCCGGAGCAGTTGACGCGAGGAAACGTTGACGCTGGCGAAGATCGGCTCGCGCGAGCGCATCGCGCGCTGCCAGATCGCGAGCTGCCTCGCCGTCCGGTCGAGAACGAAGGTGCCGAGATCGACGATCAGGCCGATCTCCTCGGCGATGGTGATGAATTCCACCGGCGACATCCGTCCGAGCTTCGGATGATCCCAGCGCGCCAGGGCCTCGAAGCCGGCGATCGAGCGGTCTTCCAGCCGGACGATCGGCTGATAAAGGATGGTGATCTCCTCGCGCTCGATCGCGCGTCGCAATTCGCTTTCCAGCGTCAGCCGGTCGGTCTTTCGCGCGCGCATCGCGGGCTTGTAGACATCGATACGATCGCCGCCGATGCGCTTGGAATGATACATCGCAAGCTCGGCGTCCTTGATGATCTCGTCGGAGAGCTGCGTCTGCGGGTCGGAGAGCGCGAGCCCGATGGAGGCGGTGAGGAAAATCTCGCGGTCGTTGAAGGCGATCGGCGCGCGGATGGTCTTGCGGATGGTTTCGGCAAAGGCGGTGATGCGGGCGGGGTCCTGTTCCGACATCAGGATCAAGCCGAACTGATCGCCGGCCAGCCGCGCCAGCGTGTCCTGCGGCTTGAGGATGCGGGTCAGGCGGCGCGCCAGCGTCAAGAGGATGGAATCGCCGACCGCGATGCCGACGGAATCGTTGACCTGCTTGAAACGGTCGAGATCGATCACCATCAGCGTCGGCCGCAGGGTCGGCATCGCCTTGGCGAAATTGGCCACCGCGCCCAGCCGGTCGATGAACAGCTTGCGGTTCGGCAGCCCCGTGAGGTTGTCGTGCACCGAGTCGTGCAGCATGCGTTCCTCGGCGTTCTTGGCCTCGGTAACGTCGGTGAGGGTGCCGATCACGCGGGAGACCTCGCCGTCGGAGCCGACCACGGGGCGGGCCTTCAGCGCGAACCACATGAAGTGCCCGTCGGGCGTGCGCAGGCGGAAGTCCTGCACCAGCCTGCCGCGGCGCTGGTCGAGCACGCTGTCGAGCGCCGCGCGGAAGCGATCCTGGTCGAGCGGATGCAGCACCTCGAGCCATTTGGCAGCCGGGCCCTCCAGCGTGCCGCGTTTCAGTCCGAGCAGGCTTTCGGTCTCGGGGCTGGTGAAGACCTTGTCGGCGGAGACGTCCCAGTCCCAGATCAGGTCGCCGGAGCCTGCCAGCGCCAACGCCCGGCGCTCGACGTCGGACACGATGCCGGTGCTGGCGCCGCCGGCAAAGGCGTGCTGCATGACGGTAAAACCGATCAGCATCACGATCAGCACAAGGCCGCCGAGCAATGCCGGGCCGACAATGTCGTTGGTGACGCTGCCCGCAATCGTCATGCCGGCGGCAACCACCCAGACCACCAGCAGGAACCAGGTCGGGATCAAGAGCACCGCGCGGTCAAATCCGTGGGTGGAGAGATAGACGATCAGCGCAAAGCCGGCGAAGGCGATCAGGACCAGCGACATCCGTGCGATGCCCGAGGCGACCGCGGGATCGAACAGCGCGAGCGCGACCAGCGAGCCGAGAAACGCCAGCCAGCCCATGGTGATGTGGGAGTAGCGCACATGCCAGCGGCTGAGGTTGAGATAGGCGAACAAGAACACCAGCAGCGTCGCGGCCAGGATCGCTTCGCCGCCGGCGCGCCAGACCCGCTCGGCATTGTTCGACATGTCGAGCACCTTGCCCCAGAAGCCGAAGTCGACGCCGATATAGACCAGCACCGCCCATGCGAGCGCCGCCGCCGCCGGAAACATGATGCTGCCCTTGACCACGAACAGGATGGTCAGCACCAGCGCCAGCAGGCCCGAGATGCCGATCACGATGCCCTGGTACAGCGTGAAGGAGTTCACCTTGTCCTTGTAGGCGTCGGGCTCCCACAGATAGAGCTGCGGCAACTTATCGGTGCGCAGTTCGGCAACGAACGTGATCACGGAGCCGGGGTCGAGCGTGACGCGGAAAATGTCCGCGGTCGCGCTCTCCTGCCGCTCCGGGCGATCGCCGGTCGAGGGCGTGATGGTTGCGATGCGCGACAGTCCGAGATCGGGCCACAGCAATCCCGACGACACGATGCGGTAGTGAGGCGCAACGATCAGACGGTCGAGCTGGTCGTCGGTGTTGTTGGCAAGCGCAAACACCACCCAGTTCTGGCCGCCTTCACGGGCACGGACTTCGATGCGGCGAACGATGCCGTCGGTGCCGGGCGCCGTGGAGACCTGGATGCGATCGCTGTCGCTGCGTTGGTGTTCGAGCACCGCGGTGAGGTCGATCGCGGACACATCGCCGCGGACGCTGACTGCGTCGACGGCCATCGCCGGCGTGACCGCAACAATCATGAGGCCCAGCGCGATAGTGGCTGCCAGGCACCTGATCAGACGCAATGTCGGTTCTCCGCGATCAACACCGTTTACGGGCGCGCCGCCCGACGTGGCGGATTGATGACACGAATGCGAAGGAAATCAAAGGGTTTCCAGATCGCGATTACCTGTGAGCGTTAAAGCGCCAACACAATTTTGCCAATATGTCCGCTGGTCTCCATGCGCCGATGCGCATCCGCTGCCTTTTCCAGCGGGAAAGTGCTGTCCATCAAGGGCTTGATGCGGCCCTCGCGCAACAGCGGCATCACCTTGGCTTCGATGGCGGCGACCATCGCCGCCTTGTCCGCATTACTACGGGGTCGCAGCGTCGAGCCGGTGTGATGCAGCCGTTTCACCATCAGCTTGGCGAAGTTAACGGTTGCCTTGGGTCCGCCCAGGAAAGCGATCTGCACGATGCGTCCGTCGGTCGCGGCGGCATCGTAGTTGCGTTCGATGTAATCGCCGCCGACCATGTCGAGGATGACATTGGGACCCGTGCCCGATGTCATCGACTTGGCCGCGGCGACGAAGTCGTCGGTCTTGTAATTGATGGCGTGGTCGGCGCCGAGCTTGAGGCAGGCGTCAGCTTTCTCTTTCGATCCGACGGTGACGATCACCTTCGCGCCGAAGGCCTTGGCGAGCTGGATCGCCATGGTGCCGATGCCAGATGAGCCGCCGTGGATCAGGAGGGTCTCGCCCGGCTGAAGGGCGCCGCGCTCGAACACGTTGTGCCAAACCGTCATCAATGTTTCCGGGGTGGCGCCAGCCTCCAACATCGACAGCGAGGCTGGCACGGCCATCGCCTGTGCGTCCTGTGCGATGCAGTAGGGCGCGTAGCCGCCACCGGCCACCAGCGACATCACCTTGTCGCCGAGCTTGTGCTTGCGGCTGCCGGCGCCGAGCGCGACCACTTCGCCCGCAACTTCAAGGCCGGGTAAATCGCTCGCGCCGGGCGGTGGCGGATAGGAGCCGGAGCGCTGGGCCACGTCAGGCCGGTTGACGCCAGCGGCGGCCACCTTGATCAGGATTTCGTTGGCCGCAGGCGTCGGAACCGGCCGGGTCTCGGGCAGAAGCACCTCCGGACCGCCGGGCTTGCTGATACCGATGACGGTCATTTGCGACGGGATTTTTTCCATGATTTGTCCTCGGCCAAACGCTAAGATTTTCGGAACGGCATTTGATTAGCTAGTCCCAATGCCTTTGTCGATTACGGAGCAGGGCGCATGGCCATCGAGGACGACGACAAACCGCGAAAGAAGGTCACCCATGAGATCGGGCAGGACCTGTCGCTGCTCTCGGTCGAGGAACTCAACGAGCGGATCGCGCTTCTCGCCTCGGAGATCGAACGCTTGCAGGCGGCGGCAACCAAGAAGCGCGCCTCAAAGGACGCGGCGAACAGTTTCTTCAAGTCGTAGGACGGAGCACCTTCTCTACCTTGCGGGAGATAGAGACGAGCATAGCTCGCTCTTGAGGTGGCTCGCATCGCAAGATGCGAGCCGGATGAGGGGGCGCTGTTAGCGAAAACAAACCCCTTGTATCTGCCCATTGAACAAAATGTGCGATGGAAGCGACTGAGCGCTTTGGCCGGTGGCCACCGGCCAAAGCGCGCGGCGATGTCGCCCGATACCCCTCCGGCAACAACCGTGGGTGAGCCTGGGATCTTCGCCGTTGTCACGCACGACCGAACAGTCGCTGGATCACGATCGCACGAACAAGGCAGGTTACCGTGATGAAGATCATTTGTGGAGTAGATGTTTCGAAGGCCAGGCTCGATGCGTGCATTGAGCCCGGAGCCATCTTCGCGAGTTTCGACAATGATGCGGCCGGGATCGCCGAACTCGCGGCGTTCTGCCGTCAACATCAGGTGGGACTGGCGGTGATGGAGGCGACCGGGGGCTATGAACGCCGGGCGTTCTTGTTGTTGTGGGGGGCAGGTATGCCCTGCGCGCTGACCAATCCACGCAGCGTCCGCCGCTACGCTGAGGCGATGGGTATTCTGGAGAAGACCGACCGGCTCGACGCCGGCGTCATCGCCCGCTTCGCCCATGCCAAGAATCTGCAGCCGACGCCGGCGCCAACCCCGGCCCAGCAGCGGCTGAAGGCCCTTGTTGCAAGGCTCAGGCAAGTTACCGACGATCTCACCGTGCAGAAGCAGCGCCGCGCCAGCCTCGCCGACAATGCCGAGATGCTGGCCAGCATCGGCGAGGTGATCACCCTGCTCAAGCGGCAATCCCGCACCCTCGAGGGCGAGATCGCCTCGATGATCGACGACGACCCCCTGTGGGCGCAGCTGGCTCAAGCCTGGCGTTCGGTGAAGGGCGTGGCCGGCCGTACCGTCGCTCGCCTGATGGCAGACGTGCCGGAGATCGGCACCTACTCCAACAAGGCCATTGCCAAGCTCGCCGGTCTCGCCCCGCTCGCCGATGACAGCGGTAAGCGGCAGGGCAAGCGATCGGTCCGCGGCGGCCGCGCCGCCGTCCGTTCGATCCTCTTCCTGGTCGCCGCTATCGCCGCTAAATACGACAAGACCCTTGCCGCCTTCCGCGACAGATTGCTCGCCGCAGGAAAACCCAAAATGGTCGTCCGGATCGCCCTGGCCCACAAACTGCTCGTCCGCCTCAACGCAAAAGCACGCGATGCGCGTGCCCAATACGCCAATGCAACTTGACTCTTCAGATAGTCGCTCACCCCAGCCCTCTCCCCATGGGAGAGGGTACATGCCACTCGGCCAATGGCCGACATGGCAAACAAAGCCTGAAAAAAATCGCTCGTTTACGATTGATTAAGCTTTCTCAGGTATGACTTTCACCGTCCTCTTTGGACACCGAGTGGCTCCTGTCCACTCTGTTTGACGCCTCCCTGTTATCAACTTCAAAAGCCGCCGGAAACGGCGGCTCTTTTTTTGCGTTTTCCGATTCCCGCCAGCCGGCGCCGATGTGAAGTTCCTGCAACGTTCACGTCGGCTTCGGAAGAGGGTGCTGGAAACCATAATTCCGCTTGCGGCTGGACTCTTCGCCCCCGCGCGCGCAATGATTTGTTCATCATATTCCAGCTGCCTGGTGCCCCCGACTTTTCGAAGTTCGTAAACGAAAGGGTGCTGCAAGCGAGTACGAACTTCGAAAAGCTGGCACTAGCGCCGGCGGTGAACAGTGGCGTGAGGCGTTAACGATGTCGGACCGGTCGCATGGCGAAACTCCGCTTGTCCATTTCAGCGAGCGGCTGACCAGTTCGGCAGCATTCGGCATCTTGTTCCGGGAAGGCATGGATCTGGTCGAGGAGACCGCCGCCTATCTCGACGGCGCCGGCCGTACCGAGGCCAAGGCGCTCGACCGTTCGGTCAGCCTGACCTATGCTACCGAAAGCATGCGGCTCACCACCCGCCTGATGCAATTGGCCTCGTGGCTGTTGCTGCATCGCGCGGTCAAGGAAGGCGAGATGACCTTGACCCAGGCCAACCGCGAAAAGACCAAGGTCAAGCTCTCGGCCGCCGATCCCGGCCCAAGCGAGATCGTCGAAAAGCTGCCGCTGCAATTGCAGGACCTGATCGCCCGTTCGATGGCCCTGCAAACCAAGGTGCGCCGTCTCGATGCCACGATCCACGCGCCACCGACCGAACGAGCCTCGATCGGCAATCCGCTGGTGCCGCAGCTCAACCGCCTCAAGGCGGCGTTCGAGCAGTAGGATCGTCGCGCCAGCGCGACCGGCCAGCAAAAAAACGCCCCGGCGTAATGCAGGGGCGTTTTGCATTTGGCACGGGTAGAGGCGCGCGGCCTCAATCCTTCTTGAGGAAGCCCGAAAACTTCTTCTGGAAGCGCGAGACGCGACCGCCGCGATCGAGCAGCTGCTGGGCGCCGCCGGTCCAGGCCGGGTGCGACCTCGGGTCGATGTCGAGGTTCAGCTTGTCGCCTTCCTTGCCCCAGGTGGAACGGGTCTGGTACTCGGTACCGTCGGTCATAACGACCGTAATCATATGATAATTCGGGTGAATTTCCGCTTTCATAGCAGGTCCTTCGGCGCGCCGGCGCCCATGTTTCGATGCTGGGGGTGTCGGATTTGGGCGGCTCTATAACGCAGGCGGCCCCTTAAAACAAGCTAAGTATCTTCCCGAGTTGAGGTTTCTTCTGATTTGCCAGCGCTGGTGATGGGGCCTATCTGGGGGTGGCAAAACCAGTGGTTCGAAATTCATGAGCGCAGTTGAACGGCTTGAAGACCGGCGTGATCCAGCGATGCCATCCGGTGATGGATTGGCCGGCGGCGCGGCTTCCCCGCTCGAGGCGGCGCTGAATTCCCCTCCGGCGGTGCGCAGCGCCAGGCTTCGTCCGCTGCTCGCGCTCGCGCCCTATGTGGCGCGCTATCGCGGCCGCGCCACGCTCGCCCTTGTTTCGCTGACGGTTGCCGCGATCACCACTTTGATCGTGCCGGTCGCGGTTCGGCGGATGATCGACTTAGGCTTCACGCCGGAAGGCATCGCCAGGATCAACAGCTATTTCAGCGTCATGATCGCGGTGGTCGCGGTGCTGGCGCTCGCCAGCGCATCGCGATTCTATCTGGTGATGACGATCGGCGAGCGCATCGTCGCCGATTTGCGGCGCGACGTGTTTGGCCACCTGATGTCGCTGTCGCCGGCCTTCTTCGATTCCTCGCGCAGCGGCGAGCTGATCTCCCGCCTCACCGCCGATACCACCCAGATCAAATCCGCGGTCGGCGCCTCGGTCTCGATCGCGCTGCGCAACTTCATGCTGTTCGTCGGCGCCACCACGATGATGGTGATCACGAGCCCGCGGCTTTCCGGCCTGGTGCTGCTTGCTATTCCATTGATCGTGCTGCCGCTGATGGCGTTCGGACGCTGGGTGCGGCGGCTGTCGCGCAATGCCCAGGATACGCTCGCGGAGGCCACGGCGTACGCTTCCGAACTGGTCGGCGCGATCCGCACCGTGCAGGCCTATACCGGCGAGCGGTTGGCCAATGCGCGTTTCGGCGGCGAGGTCGAACAGGCCTATGAGGCCGCCCGCAGTTCGACCCGTGCGCGCGCCGTGCTTACCGCCATCGTCATCTTCATCGTGTTTAGCAGCGTCGTGGTGATCCTCTGGATCGGATCGAATGACGTCGAGAGCGGCCTGATCAGCCCGGGCCGGCTCGGACAGTTTGTGCTCTATGCCGCCTTCGCCGCCGCTGGTCTCGGTCAGCTCAGCGAAGTCTGGGGCGAGGTCTCGGCAGCCTCGGGTGCTGCCGAACGATTGTTCGAAATCCTTCGGGTGAAATCGGCCATAGCGGCCCCGGCGTCGCCGCGCGCGCTGCCGGAGCCGTCGCGTGGCGATGTCGGTTTTGAGAATGTCAGCTTCGCCTATCCGACGCGCCCCGATGCGATGGCGGTCGACGGCGTTTCGTTTTCGGTGCGTGCAGGCGAGAAGGTCGCGATCGTCGGTCCTTCCGGCGCCGGCAAGAGCACGCTGTTTCATCTGTTGTTGCGGTTCTACGATCCGGCCACCGGCTCGATTTTGGTCGATGGCGTGCCGATCCGCTCCGCGGATCCGGATGGACTGCGCCGGCGGATCGCTTTGGTGCCGCAGGACTCGGTGGTGTTTGCCGCGAGCGCGCGCGACAATATCCGCTTCGGCCGGCCCGAGGCCAGCGATACCGAGGTGGAACGCGCCGCCGATCTCGCGCATGCCAGCGAGTTCATCCGCCGCCTGCCCGGCGGTTTCGATTCGCCGCTCGGCGAGCGCGGCGTGACGCTTTCGGGCGGCCAGCGTCAGCGCATCGCGATCGCGCGCGCGATCCTGCGCGACGCGCCGCTGCTGTTGCTTGATGAGGCCACCTCCGCGCTCGACGCCGAATCCGAGACGCTGGTGCAGACCGCGCTCGAGGAATTGATGACCCACCGCACCACGCTTGTCATTGCGCACCGGCTCGCCACCGTTCTGTCCTGCGACCGCATCCTGGTGATGGACCACGGCAAGATCGTCGAGCAGGGCACCCATGCCGAACTGGTGGCGGCGAACGGCCTCTACGCCCGGCTGGCGCGGCTGCAATTCGAAGGCGTGTGAGGATCGCTTAGCGGGTTGGCGCGCAGTTCGGCGACAGCATCGGTACGTTCGCCCATACCCAGTTTTTCCACGAGCCGTCCTCGCCGACGCAAGCCGCGGAAGCAGCGGGCGGCGTTCGATCGCTCGGTTGCGCAAAGCGCCCGTCGACCCACACCGCCGAGAAAAATCCGGCAACGGCGACGGCCAGGAACACCGCGGAGCCCACTGCCAATTCGGCTCGCCTCATCGGACCTCTCCGCTTTTCCATCGCATTTTCAGGACCGGCCGGCCCGAGGTCGGGTTTACATCGTTGCCGGCCTGCGCAAAGCCGTTGCGCTCGTAGAAGCGGATCGCGCGGGCGTTGTCGTCGTTGACGAGCAGCGTGATGGATTCGGGCGAAAGCCGCTTCGCCTCGTCGAGCAGCGCCTCGGCGAGTTTGGAGCCCCAATGGTCGGGCGCAACCACGAGCTGGTCGAGATAGCCTTGGCGATCGATGGTCACGAATCCGAGCAGATCGCCCGCCTGTTCGGCGACGATGACGGCGGCATTCGGCACCAGTTCGTTGCGCCAGCGTTCGCGCCACCAGGGCACGCGGACGACAAAGTCGATCGAAGGATAGGCCTGCTGCCAGGTCGACAGCCACAGCGCGATCGCGGCGCCTTCGTCGGAAGGCCGGTAAGGGCGGAGGGTGAAGGGGGCGGTCATCCAACCGCATACGTCATGCCCGGACTTGGTCCGGGCATCCACGTCTTTCTCTTCGGTCGCGCGATAAGACGTGGATGCCCGGCATAGGCGAGCGTAGCAACGCCGTCCTTTGGACGGCTATGCCCGGCCATGACGGCGAGACGATTGCGTGACGATATCACCTACCGCTCCGTCAGCTTCAGCTCGATACGGCGGTTGCGCTTATAGGCCTCCTCATTGGCGGCGGTGTCGAGCGGCTGGAATTCGGCGAAGCCGGCGGCGACCAGCCGTTGCGACGGAACGCCGAGCGAAATCAAATATTGCACCACCGAAATCGCGCGTGCCGAGGACAACTCCCAGTTCGATTTGAACAGCGGGCTGTTGTAGATCGGACGCACGTCGGTGTGGCCGTCGACCCGCAGCACCCAGGCGATTTCGCTCGGGATCTGCTTGTCGAGCTCGGTCAGCGCGGCGGCGACCTTGTCGAGCTCAGTGCGGCCTTCGGGCAGAAGCTGCGCCTGGCCGGTGTCGAAGAACACCTCGGACTGGAACACGAAGCGGTCGCCGACGATGCGCACATCGGGCCGGTTGCCGAGAATGGCGCGCAGCCGGCCGAAGAATTCGGAACGGTAGCGCGACAACTCCTGAACCCGCTGCGCCAGCGCGACGTTGAGCCGCTGACCGAGATCGGCGATGCGCCCCTGCGATTCCCGGTCGCGTTTTTCGGAGGCCTGCAGCGCCTCTTCGAGCGCCGCAAGTTGACGGCGCAGCGCGCTGATCTGCTGGTTCAGGATCTCGATCTGTGCCAGCGCGCGCGACGATACCTGCTTTTCGGAATCCAGCGCCTTGTTGAGTTCGCCGGCGCGGCTGGCGGCGTCGCTGCCGGCGCCGGCAAGGCCCTCATAGAGGCCCTTGACGCGGTCGCGCTCGGACTCGGCCGAGACCAGTCCGGCGCGCACCTGCGAGAGCTGGTCCTCGACGTTGATCTTGCCGAGCTTCTCCAGCGACAACAGATCGTTGAGTTCGGCGATCTTGGCGTTGAGCTGCTCCAGCGCCTTGTCCTTGCCGGTGACCTCCTGCGACAGGAAGAATTGCACGACCAGAAACACCGAGAGCAAAAATACGATCGACAGTACGAGCGTCGACAGCGCGTCGACGAAGCCCGGCCAGTAGTTGAAAGCGCTCTCACTGCGTCGTGTTCGGGCAAGGGCCATGGGGTGTTCTCCGCTAGCTTGTTAAGCGAAACGGTTTGACGATTGCGGTATGCCCCCTCTCCCATGGGGAGAGGGCTGGGGTGAGCGACTATCTGAAGAGTCAAGTTGCATTGGCGTATTGGGCACGCGCATCGCGTGCTTTTGCGTTGAGGCGGACGAGCAGTTTGTGGGCCAGGGCGATCCGGACGACCATTTTGGGTTTTCCTGCGGCGAGCAATCTGTCGCGGAAGGCGGCAAGGGTCTTGTCGTATTTAGCGGCGATAGCGGCGACCAGGAAGAGGATCGAACGGACGGCGGCGCGGCCGCCGCGGACCGATCGCTTGCCCTGCCGCTTACCGCTGTCATCGGCGAGCGGGGCGAGACCGGCGAGCTTGGCAATGGCCTTGTTGGAGTAGGTGCCGATCTCCGGCACGTCTGCCATCAGGCGAGCGACGGTACGGCCGGCCACGCCCTTCACCGAACGCCAGGCTTGAGCCAGCTGCGCCCACAGGGGGTCGTCGTCGATCATCGAGGCGATCTCGCCCTCGAGGGTGCGGGATTGCCGCTTGAGCAGGGTGATCACCTCGCCGATGCTGGCCAGCATCTCGGCATTGTCGGCGAGGCTGGCGCGGCGCTGCTTCTGCACGGTGAGATCGTCGGTAACTTGCCTGAGCCTTGCAACAAGGGCCTTCAGCCGCTGCTGGGCCGGGGTTGGCGCCGGCGTCGGCTGCAGATTCTTGGCATGGGCGAAGCGGGCGATGACGCCGGCGTCGAGCCGGTCGGTCTTCTCCAGAATACCCATCGCCTCAGCGTA
This sequence comes from uncultured Alphaproteobacteria bacterium, assembly GCA_963832045.1. Lineage (GTDB taxonomy): Bacteria > Pseudomonadota > Alphaproteobacteria > Rhizobiales > Xanthobacteraceae > Bradyrhizobium. Next base: position 673,147 of record CAWHSM010000022.1, on the reverse strand, counting down.
GCGGCGGACGCTGCGTGGATTGGTCAGCGCGCAGGGCATACCTGCCCCCCACAACAACAAGAACGCCCGGCGTTCATAGCCCCCGGTCGCCTCCATCACCGCCAGTCCCACCTGATGTTGACGGCAGAACGCCGCGAGTTCGGCGATCCCGGCCGCATCATTGTCGAAACTCGCGAAGATGGCTCCGGGCTCAATGCACGCATCGAGCCTGGCCTTCGAAACATCTACTCCACAAATGATCTTCATCACGGTAACCTGCCTTGTTCGTGCGATCGTGATCCAGCGACTGTTCGGTCGTGCGTGACAACGGCGAAGATCCCAGGCTCACCCACGGTTGTTGCCGGAGGGGTATCGGGCGACATCGCCGCGCGCTTTGGCCGGTGGCCACCGGCCAAAGCGCTCAGTCGCTTCCATCGCACATTTTGTTCAATGGGCAGATACAAGGGGGTACGGTCCATCGATAGGCCGTAACCCCTCACCCGGATCGCGCCGACGATGCTTTGCATCGCCGAGGCGATCCGACCTCTCCCGCTGGGAGAGGTGAAGCAGTGCCTGCTGCTGATTTTCGAAATCGACGACACACCCTTATACCTAACTCTTCTCCGGCTCGCGGGCGAGGCGCTCCAGGAGCCGCTTAATTTCACGATTCTGCTCGCCCTGGCCGTCGGCCCATTCGCGGATCATCTGTTGCTCGGTGCGCATATGCGTGACGAGGCCCTGGATGGCCTCGGCGAGATTGGCCATCGCCGTGGTGGTGCTGCGGCCGCTGCCGCCTTCTTCCAGCGTCGTCCGCAGCCGATCGACGGCGGCTTGAAAGTCGCCGCCCGACCCGGCGTCGCCGGAATAGCCGCGCACCGTGGTGGCGAGCCAATCCTCGAGATCGGTATAGAAGCGGTTCTGTGCCTGGCTCGATTGCAGGTCGAGAAAGCCGAGGATCAGGGAGCCGGCGAGGCCAAACAGCGAGGACGAAAACGAAATGCCCATGCCGCCGAGCGGCGCGGCAAGGCCTTCCTTCAGGGTATCGAACAAGGCGCCGGCATCGCCGCCGACCTTCAACCCGTCGATCACGTGGCCGACCGAGCCCACGGTTTCGATCAGGCCCCAGAAGGTGCCGAGCAGGCCGAGAAACACCAACAGGCCGGTCATGTAGCGGGAAATGTCGCGCGCCTCGTCAAGGCGGGTCGCAATGGAATCGAGCAGATGCCGCATGGTCTGCTGCGAGATGGTCATTCGCCCGGAGCGTTCGCCGCCGAGGATCGCGGCCATCGGCGCCAGCAGCGTCGGATGCCGGGCGATCGCTAAGCCCGGATCGGCGATCCGGAAATTATTGACCCAGGCGACTTCCGGATAAAGCCGGACCACCTGGCGGAAGGACAGGATGATGCCGATCAGAAGCACGAGACCGATCAGTCCATTGAGCCCGGGATTGGCGAAGAAGGCCGTGATGATCTGCCGGTAGAGCACGATCATCACGAGCGCGCACAGCACCAGAAACACCAGCATCCGCACCAGGAAAATCCGCGGGGAAGCGAGCTTGGTGAATTCGAGCTCCATCGTGGAGCGGGAAGAAGTGGGCATTGCCGGTGTCATCCGTTGCGAGGAGGCGCCTTTTTCGGGCCCCAATATGGCACAGCGAGGCTGAGATAAAAGGCCGGTTGCGGCGGATCGGAGATGGGATAAGGGAACTTCGGCGTGAAAACCGGCCGCATCTCCCGTTTGGCTTGGCAAAGCTTTGGCGGCTCAGACGGTTAGATACGGATTTTCGATGGTCCCATGCCTTGCGGCGCTGCACCGGACGCGCGGCAAAGCGGCGTAATCCCAAAGGCAAAATCGCCGCCGCGCGGCGAGGACAAAATCTACCCTAGTGTCCCGGTTCTGACATTCGTATCCCATCGCAGCGGGCACTTTTACGAATGTCAGAACCGAAGGGACACTAGCAACTATATGATCCTAGTGTAGCTTTGACTCTGACGTTCCTTCCGAGAGCTCGCGGCAACACTGAAGGGAACGTCGGTGTCGCTACACCAGCGGGGAGCGCGTCTTGGTTGCGGCGTTGTAGATCATGACCTGCAACATCGGGAATTTTTGGAAAAGGCTGGCACCGGCTTCCTGGGCGGCCTTTTCGTCATCATAGTGGGCCTTGAAGTGACCATCGACCACCAGCGAGAAGCCATCGAAGGGCGCCAAATCCGCTCTTTGAATGTTTCTCGGCTGAACTTCATCGACGAGAGAAATTGTTTTCTTCATGGAGTGCCTCATGTTGCCGTCATTTTAAAGAGCGGGATCAGACTGTGGCGACGGGGTGACACCAGTTTGATCGTTCCCCATTGCGAGACGACGCTTGCCGGAATCCGTCAGCCCAAGCGTTCCAAGCCGCCTCAATGCGTAACCCAACGCAACCAGGCGTTCCCAGTGAAGCTGAGGAATATCGCCCTGGCCTTCGCCCTTGCTGACTTCACGCAATGAATCGAACTCTTCGCTGTTCAGCAAAACCGGGGGATCGCCGACCATTCCGCTATCGGCCATTTCGAAAATCCAGGCTGCGCAGGATGATGCCGGGCGGAGTGCCCTCGAATTCCCTTGCAAGAAACTTGCAGGCCGCGCGCTCTTCGATCCGGTCGCGCAACCGCATGAATTGCGCTTCGCGCTGGTCGGGTTTGATCCGCTCCGACCTTTCGAGGTCGTCCATGGCGGATGTGCTGACGGCACAGGATATTTCCTGTTGGCCGTCAACCATCGAAAACAGCACGACCATCCGGTCAAACTCGTAGCCGCCAAAACTGCCGCGTGTCAGTGCCATTTTACTTACCTCCTGGAGGACGTTCCCGCCTTCGCGCGATGTCTTGATCGGTTGCGGGATACGTCGTCCTTTCTTGCCGCTATGCAGCGGGCGCCGCTCTTTTGAGCTTTGCCGGCGGCGGGTCGATCTCTGCGATCTTGCGAAGGCAATCGGCCTCCGAATGGTGAGGCCCGGAGACGAACGTTCCGCTCACTTTCGTGGAATACCAGCCGGATACGACGCCAAGCCGAAGCGACTCTTCTGTCTTGACGTGACGCGGCGAGAGATTTTGCATGGACTTCACTGCTTTCAGGTTTGCGCTCGATTGTCTGTCGCGCGCGGAGAGGTTTCCGACCATTCGGAAACGATAATTTGCTCAGCTCTTGTCGGCGAGGCGGGCAAAATCGGCAAATACAGCCGCGACCAGATCGCGATGATGGGCGTCGGCTGGCGCCAGCCCCGCCGCGTACAAATTCAGGATATAGCGCGCCTTGGCGGCAGCCTCCGGCCAGGAAGTGGCCTGAACCGACAGAAGCTGGCTTTCGAGCGCGCCTTGCTGCTCGCGCAGCCGCCTCGCGTTGTTTTCGATGTCCGCCAGAGTACGCCTGATGTCGGTGGCCTTTTGCGCAGCCATGCCGCGGTGCTTGTCGAGATCGAGCGGCTCTTCACTCATGTGGCGCGCTCGCATCAATGCGCTGAGCGTCGGACAGATCGACCGAGCCGATGGAAATCATTTCCATGGTCGAACTGCGCGGCGCCGACGGCACCATGATCATGGTGGCAACCCTGCGGAATGCCGCGAACGACAATCCTTCGATCATCTCCTCATCGGTGACGACTTCATAGGCCCCCGGAGGCAGCAGGCGATCGACGCCCCGGATCCGGAAAGGATGCTGAAACGTGATGGTTTCACGTCGTGAGCGAATGGTCATGGCGAGATACGCTTGGCAACCAGCTCTCGCCCGACTCTGTTGTGGTGCATGGATTTACCGTGCGCTCTTTTGGGCCGATTAGCTATCGCTTTCTCGCGAGATTGGCGGCATCAGACGAATTGCCGCGCCTTGTATTCGGCCGCTTTCGTAGCCATCTCAACCGCATCGCCGGACATTTTCCGGCCATCGCCGCATTCAACGCTCTTCAAAGGCCGCTTTCCGAAGCCACACGGCTTCGGGAGGAAGGCGCGCGCGGTCAGGCTCAGGTATTTCGCATGAAGATTCGTGTCGGCTTCGAGATGGTTTACGACTTCCCGCAGCCGACGCCCTTGATCGCGTTGGTGGGTACGCATTTCTCAAGGGCCTCCGACATCGTCGTGCCCGATTACCTGACCATCAGCCCGTCCGTGCCCATCACGCCCTATCGCGACGGCTTCGGCAACTGGTGCAGCCGCATCGTCGCCCCTGCCGGGCGGGTACGCCTTGCAGCCGATGGAATCGTTCGAGATAGCGGCATGCCCGATGCGATCGTGCCTGCCGCGGCCCAGCACGCCGTGGAGGCTCTTCCGGCGGAGGCAATCGTCTATCTGCTGGGCAGCCGTTATTGCGAAACCGACCGGCTTTCCGATGTGGCATGGAAGCTGTTCGAGAGGACGACGTCGGGTTGGGCACGCGTCCAGGCGATCTGCGACTTCGTCCACAACCACATCGCATTCGGATACGAACATGCGCGCGCGACCATGACGGCATGGGAGGTGTTCAACGAGGGCAAGGGCGTCTGCCGCGATTATGCGCACCTTGCGATCGCGTTCTGCCGCTGCATGAACATCCCCGCCCGATATTGTACCGGCTATCTCGGCGACATCGGCATGCCGCCTCCCTACGCCGCGGGGGATTTTGCCGGCTGGTTCGAAGCCTATATCGGCGGTCACTGGTACACGTTCGATGCGCGCAACAACATTCCGCGAATCGGCCGCGTTCTGATCGCCCAGGGCCGCGACGCCGCCGACGTTCCGATTACCCAGACTTTCGGGCCGAACACCCTGGTCAGCTTCAAGGTCTGGACCGACGAGGTGGTCTAGGCCCTCGGTGCAGCGGAACGCGATTGACCTCGCTATTTGCGGGAAGACGCCCGCCGATGTTCGGGCCAACCGAGACCGATCCAACTAATACATGGCTATTCGGCGACAAAGGGCGCACAGTTGGTGTTGCTGATCGATCCGCGCCGTCAAAGCAAGCTTTTGCATCCAAAGGTGCGTCTTCGAGAACGTAGGGAGAGCTGCATGGCCAAAGGCGAGCAAAAAGGCAATCGGGAGTCCAAGAAGCCGAAGAAAGAGAAGATCAAGACCATCGCCGCGGCGCCAAGCCAGAAGACCGTGGGATGGCAGCCGAGCTTCGGGAAGAAGAAATAGCGGCGCGCCGGCTTGGCTCAGTATCCGAGCCGCGGCCGGTCGCGGGCGCTGCCGCCGATAAAGGACATCGATGAAGAAGACTCTCGCCGTTCTGGCGCTTTGCGCATGCGCGCAAGGCGCTCTCGCCGCTGGACCGGACTGCCGCGCGATCGAAAGAACAAGCGAGCGGCTTGCCTGTTACGATGCGGCGTCTCCTCCCAAGAAGGAAAAGCCGGCGGCCGCCGGCAACGACGCCTCGCGCGCCGCCTACAAGGATCCGTTCATCGCCGAAGATGCTCAAATGAACGCCAGGCTGAAAAATATCTGCCGCGGCTGTTGAACTGGTGGTCCGACGTCAGCTTTGTGTGGCGGCATCCATTCAGGCATAGGCCGCGCGGTGGCGTTGCCGCCCGACCAGCACACAAACCACGATCAGGTTGAGGACGTTGGCGCCGATGCCGACGGCGAACGCGGGCGCATAATATCCGAGATGATCGTAGAGCAGGCCGGCGATCCAGCCGCCGGCGCCCATGCCCGCGCCGCTGAACAGCAACAATGTCGGGATTCTCCAGGACGCTTCCGATACCGGAAACAGTTCACGTATTGCCAAGACATAGGCCGGGACGAGGCCGGAAAAGCCGAATCCGAAAGCGGCCGTCACCATGAACAGGCCGACTTCATTCTGCGTGAACAGAAAGGCCGTCATCGAGACGGCCTGCCACACCGATCCGATCAGCACGGTGGCGAGACCGCCGATGCGATCGGAGATCACGCCCCATATTTGCCGGCTCAGGAATGCGGTGGCGAACAGCACCGACAGCATCAGGGCGCCGATCGACCGGCTGATACCGAGATCGCTGCAGAACGCGACCAGGTGGCCCTGCGGCATCGCCATCGGTATGCAACAAAGAACGGCGGCCGCGCATATCGCCGCGAACGCGGCATTGGAAGGCCAGCCGAGCGCGCGCGCCCTGCCTGAGCTCGCTGGCGACGCCGCCAGGTAAATCAATTCGGGCGGCGCGCGAAAATAGATCGCGGCAAGCGGCACGATGACGACGATCTCGGTGAGGGCATACCAGAGCATCGCCTGTCGCCAGCCGAAATCGGCGATCGCCGGCTGGAATATCGGCGGCCAGATCGTGCCCGCGAGATAGGCCCCGCTCGAGATCAGCGCCAGCGCCGAGCCGCGCCGGCGGTCGAACCATCGGCTGACGTAAATGTACAGGGGAGCATTGATGCCGCCGATCCCGAGCAAGCCGATGAACAATCCATGGCCGATCCGCAGCGGCCAAGGCAGCCCGAGCGCCGAAATCGAAAGACCAAGGCCGATCATCAACGCGCTGAAGATCACCGTCGCGCGCATGCCGATCCGCTCGGCGACGCGGGACATGATGATGCCGCCGACGGCAGAGCCGAGCCACGCCAGCGCATTGGCGAGCGCCGGAACGGAGCGCAATCCACCCGCCTCGTTGGCGATGTCCTTGAGGGCTACCGCGGAGAGCCAGGCGGCGCCGAACGCCATCGCAAGGATGATGAGCGCTACCGAGGCGACGACCCAGGAGGCTTTGGTTTCAATGGAGGCGGGCGGCGATTGCAGCATCGGGAGGGAAACTCGATTCGCTGACCCTTTTACCGGCCGCACGGAATTTCACCACCCGCATCCGCATCGGGTCTGCTCTACTGCTGCATTGCGTCAAAACGTGCGAACCGTGGCGGGGTTGCCGCGATCGCCTGATGCGCCGTCAGATTCCCAGCGGCTTGAGAATTTTCACGAGCTCTTCGTGCACGAACTCGTTGCCGCAGATCACGTTGCCGGACTTGAGCGCATCGTCGTTGCCGGCAATGCCGGAGACGATGCCGCCGGCCTCGCGCACGATGATCTGCCCCGCGGCTATGTCCCAGGCCTGCAAGTTGCGCTCCCAATAGCCGTCGAGACGCCCCGCCGCGACAAAGGCCATGTCGAGCGAGGCCGCGCCGAACCGGCGCAGTCCCGCCACGCGGTTCTGAATTTCGGTCATCTCGGCGCGCGACAGCTCATGATCGCCGCGCCCGATATGCGGCAGTCCGCAGGCGACGACGCAATCGGCAAGCTTGCGCCGGCCGGCGACGCGCAGGCGCTGATCGTTGAGAAAGGCGCCCTTGCCACGCTCGGCGGTGTAGAGTTCGTCATTGGCGGGATTATAGATCACGCCGGCGATCACCGTGTCTTCGCGCTGGAGCGCGATCGAGATCGCAAATTGCGGAATGCCGTGCAGGAAATTGGTGGTGCCGTCGAGCGGATCGACGATCCAGGTGTGGGTCTTGTCCTCGCCCGCGCGCGTGCCGCCTTCCTCGCCGATGAAGCCGTAACCCGGGCGCGCCTTGGAGAGATCCGAATACAGCATCTCTTCGGCGCGGTGATCCGCCAGGCTGACGAAGTTGGCCGGGCCCTTCATCGAGACCTGGAGATTTTCCACCTCGCCGAGATCGCGGTTGAGGCTGCGGCCGGCGCGGCGTGCCGCCTTGACCATGACGTTGATGAGGGCTGAGTGCAGCATGATCCCGGCTTGTTGTTGGGGTCTTGAAGTCGACGATACGCTCCCTCTCGGGGCGGGGTGAGGGGTTGCGGTGCCGGGGAGGTGCGAACCGCCTCACCCGAAGATGCAAGAGTGGGTGCCCTCTCGGGGCGGTGGCGTCAAGGTTATTTCGCGCCCAGCCATTTGCGCACGCCAGCTTCCGCCTTGGCGCGGTCCTCCGGGCTCAACTTCGAAAGCGCATCGTCAAGCTCGGGATCGCCCTTGCCGGCGGTCTTGGCGATGGTGTGCCATTTCAGCGCCTCGGCCTTGTCGACCGGCACGCCCTGGCCGCTGGCCAATATCCGCGCCAGGCGATTTTGCGCGATCGGATTGTTCTGTTTGGCCGCCTTGCGCAACAGCGTTATCGCGGCGGCCTCGTTCTTTGGCGTGCCGGTGCCGTTGAACAGCGCGATCGCATACTCGACCTCGGCATCGACGTTGCCGGCCATGGACGCTGCCTGGAGCAGCCGGGCGACCTTTTCGGCATCCTTCGGCACGCCGGTGCCCTCCTTGTAGAAGGTCGCGAGCGCATATTGCGCCTCCGGACTGCCCGCATCGGCCGCAACGCGCATCAATTCCGCACAGCGCCGCAGGTCCTGCGGCAGCGTTTCCCCGCCGAGATACATCAGCGCGAGATTATAAGCCGCCTTGGAGTTGCCGAGCTTGGCGGAGGAGGCCAGCAATTTCGCGGCTTCCTCGCGGTTGACCAGCCCGCCGCGGCCGGCGAGGCGAAGCATCGCCAGTTCGAACATCGCCTCGCGGTCGCCGGCATCGGTGCCGCGTTTGTACCAGGCGACCGCCTTGGCGTCGTCACGCTTGAGGCCAAAGCCGTTGGCATAGAGCTCGCCGAGCATGGTCATCGCCTTGGGATCGCCGTTCTCCTGCGCGCGCTTGGTCGCAAGATCGAAGGCGGTTTTGTAGAAGCCGCGCTGATAGGCGCCATACACCAGATCGAGATTGGGATCGTCGGGCGGCGCTTCGGGCGTTGTCGTTGCTGCCGGCGCCGGCTGAGGCTGCGGAGCGGCGGGCTTTTTGGCCGTGACCGCCGGCCTGGCCTTCGGTTTCGGGGCAGCAGGCTTGGGCGGCGGCGCTGAGTCCTCTGGCGGCGTTGCCGCCGGTGGCGCCAGTGAAACCTGCGCCGACACGTCGGTCGCGAGCAGCAGGGCGACCGTGAGGACCAGCAGCGGGCGCAAGGTGTTCATTTCCACTCTCATCCCCGCGGGGCTTCGGCTTTTGCCGGCATCGCGGCATAGCCCTGCCGGATTGCTTCCGCGGCGGCGCGCAAACAGGCCGCCGGGCCCTCGGCAGCATTCCAGACGAAACCGCCGGCCAGGATGAAATCCGCGCCTGCCGCGGCGAACGCGCGAACTTCGTCGAGTGCGCCCGCAAAACCGACGCAGGGCGGCTCGAACAATTCGTCCCACCATTGCAGGCGTTCGCAGATCGCCTCCACCGTGGGACGATGGCCGTGGGCGTCGGGTTCGCCGAACAGAACGTAATCCGCGCCGAGTTCGGCCGAGGTCATGGAGTCGTGCCGCGTCGAGAGGCCGCCGACGCCGGCGATGCGGTCGGGCTTCAGCGTGGGCAAGGCTTCCTCAAACGCCTCCAGGCCGGTAAGATGCGCGCCATCGGCGCCCGCGCGCGCCACAAGGTCTACATGGCCCTCAAGCAGCAGCGCCGCCCCCTTGTCCTGGATTACGGGCGCGAACGCCTTGATGCGCGATAGCAGCGTGCGCGGGTCCGCCTGTTTCAGCCGCAACAGAACGGCCGCGATATCGGCCTCGGCCAGCAGCTTCGGAAGAACGCCGATCAAGTCTTGCGCCTCTTCGATCGCCGGCGTCGCGAGGTAGAGGCGGGGGATTGGGCGCGGCGGAACAGGCTTCAAGTCTAGGCCGCCTTCTTTTCGAGATCGCTCGCCCATTTGCCGCCGCTCGCCAGCGAATTCATGTGCGCGCGGTGCGTAAAGGCCCGTTGCGCGGCGGCGACGTTTTCGGATTTGCCCGACCATGCCTTCTGCGGCGCCGCCTGCAGTGCGCGGCCATAGGAGAAGGTCACGCGCCACGGCAGGTGGCCGATCGCGTTGATGGCGTTGAGATGCGCGGTCGCTTCCTCGTCCGACTGTCCACCGGAAAGAAAGGCGATGCCGGGCACGGCTGCGGGCACGCAAGCCTTCAGAAGCCGGATGGTCTTCTCGGCGACTTCCTGCACGGAAGCTTGCCTGGCGGATTTCTTTCCCGACACCACCATGTTGGGTTTGAGGATCATGCCCTCGAGCGCGACGCGCTGCACGCGCAATTCCTGGAACGTCTTGTTGAGCACGCGGCTCGTCACGTCATGGCACCGGCCGATATCGTGATCGCCGTCCATCAACACCTCGGGCTCGACGATCGGCACGATCTGCGCGGCCTGGCACAGCGCGGCGTAGCGCGCCAGCGCATGCGCGTTGACGCGGATCGCGGTCATGCTTGGGATGCCGTGGCCGATATCGATCACCGCGCGCCATTTCGCAAAGCGCGCGCCGCGTTCGTAATATTTTTTCAAGCGCTCGGCGAGCCTGTCGAGGCCGACGGTGACGAGTTCGCCCGGGCAATTCGGCAAGGCTTGCGTTCCTTCGTCGACCTTGATCCCCGGGATGCTGCCGGCCTGCTCGATCAGCTTGACCAGCGGCGTGCCGTCTTTTGCGTTCTGCCAGATGGTCTCGTCAAACAGGATGACGCCGGAGATGTATTTGCTCATCGCCTCTCGCGAACGGAACAGCATCTCGCGATAGTCGCGGCGATTGTCCTCGGTCGACTCCACCTTGATGGCGTCGAAGCGCTTCTTGATGGTGCCGGTTGATTCGTCGGCGGCGAGAATGCCCTTGCCCGGTGCGACCATGGCAACGGCGACTTTGTTGAGATCGGCGATATTCATCGGGAACCGTCCTTCGAGAAGGTGCTTTTGGCGATCAAAATAGACCGTTCTCGGGCAAAAGAGGAGGTTGACGTTCGTCGCAGGGGAGCTTCTGCCCCCTCGCCCCGCTTGCGGCAGGGCTATCGCATATGAATACGCGAGGTGCCTTCTTATCCCTCCCCCTTGCGGGGAGGGTCGGCGAGCGAGAGCGAGCCGGGGTGGGGGTTTCAAGAAATTACAATCAAACACGACCTTTTCGGTAACTTCGCCCCCCCACCCGACCGTCGCTTCGCGACGGCCACCCTCCCCGCGCTTCCGCGGGGGAGGGATAAGAAAGATGCACCGCCGTTAGATGCGATAGCCCTGCCGCAAGCGGGCGAGGTGAAGGAAGGATCGTTACTCAAGCCACCTTCGCGATCGCTACGCGACGCGGGGGTCAAGTTCGCCCTTGGCGTAACGCTTGGCCATTTCGGCGGTCGTCAGCACGCGTCTGATCTTGCTCGCCTGTCCCGCGGTATTGAATTCCTGCAGCCGCTGCTTGCACAGCCTGGTCATCGCTTCCATCGCCGGCTTGAGGTATTTGCGCGGGTCGAACTCTTCCGGATTGTCCTTGAACACCTTGCGGATCTGTCCGGTCATCGCCATCCGGTTGTCGGTGTCGATGTTGATCTTGCGCACCCCGTTCTTGATGCCGCGCTGGATCTCGGCAACCGGCACGCCCCAGGTCGGCTTCATCTTGCCGCCATTGGCGTTGATGATGTCCTGCAGGTCTTGCGGCACCGAGGACGAACCATGCATCACCAGATGCGTGTTCGGCAGCTTGCGGTGGATTTCCTCGATCACGTTCATGGCGAGAATGTCGCCGTCGGGCTTGCGGGTGAACTTGTAGGCGCCGTGCGAGGTGCCCATCGCGATCGCCAGCGCATCGACCCTGGTCTCCTTGACGAATTTCACGGCTTCGTCCGGATTGGTCAGGAGCTGGTCGTGCGACAGCTTGCCCTCGGCGCCGTGGCCGTCTTCCTTGTCGCCCATGCCGGTCTCGAGCGAGCCGAGCACGCCGAGTTCGCCTTCGACCGAAATGCCGCCGAGATGCGCCATGTCGGTGACCGTTTTGGTGACGCCGACATTGTAGTCCCAGTCGGCGGCGGTCTTGCCGTCGGCTTTCAGCGAGCCGTCCATCATGACAGAGGTAAAGCCGGCCTGAATCGCGGTCATGCAGGTGGCGGGTTCGTTGCCGTGATCGAGATGCACGCAGACCGGAATCGAGGGGTGAATTTCGGTGACCGCGTCCATCATGTGGCGGAGCATGACGTCGTTGGCATAGGAGCGCGCGCCGCGCGAGGCCTGGATGATGACCGGCGCGTCGAGGCCGGAAGCGGCATCCATGATCGCGAGCGCCTGTTCCATATTGTTGATGTTGAAAGCCGGCACGCCGTAGTCGTGCTCCGCCGCGTGATCGAGCAATTGGCGCAACGTGATCCGAGCCATCGATCCTGTTCTCCGCTTGGGGCGGCGAGGCCGCCCGAAAGTGAATTATCGTATCTTTAGAACTTCAACGCCGGGCAGGGGTTTCCCCTCCATCCATTCCAGGAATGCGCCACCCGCGGTCGAAACATAGCTGAAATCACCGGCTACGCCTGCCTGATTGAGCGCCGCCACGGTGTCGCCGCCGCCGGCCACCGAAACCAGTTTTTTGGCCTTGGTGCGCTCGGCCGCGTGCCGCGCCGCGACCATGGTGCCGCGGTCGAACGGCGTCAGCTCGAATGCGCCGAGCGGGCCGTTCCAGACCAGCGTCGCGGCATCGTCGATCGCGGCATGGATTCGCGCAGTCGATTGCGGCCCGACGTCGAGGATCATGCCCTCGGGGGGAACGGCGTCGAGGCCGTAGGCATGCGACGGCGAATTGGCGGCGAAATGAAACGCCACCACCGCGTCCACCGGCAGGATGATGGCGCAGTTGGCGGCATCCGCCTTCTCGAGAATCCGCAGCGCGGTGGCGGCGAGGTCCTTTTCCGCCAGCGACTTGCCGATGCCGACCCCTTGCGCGTGCAGGAAGGTGTTGGCCATGCCGCCGCCGATGACAAGCGCATCGACCTTGCTGACCAGATTTTCCAGCAGATCGATCTTGGTGGAAACTTTCGCGCCGCCGATGATCGCGATCACCGGCCGCGTCGGCGCCTCCAGCGCCTTGGCTAACGCATCGAGTTCGGCCTGCATGGTGCGCCCGGCATAGGCCGGCAGCTTGTGGCCGAGACCTTCGGTCGAGGCATGCGCGCGGTGCGCCGCCGAGAAGGCGTCGTTGACCCAGATGTCGCCGAGTTTTGCCAATTCAGCGACAAAGGCCGGATCGTTTTTCTCCTCTTCCTTGTGGAAGCGGGTGTTTTCCAGACAGAGAATGTCGCCGTCCTGCATCGCGGCGACGGCTCTCTCGGCGGGTTCGCCGATGCAATCGTCGGCAAAGGCGACAGGCTTGCCGATCACCTGCGACAGCGCGGCGGCGACGGGCTTGAGCGAATCTTTGGGGGCGCGACCCTTCGGCCGGCCGAAATGTGCGAGCAGGATGACCTTGCCGCCCTTGGCGGAAATTTCCGTAATCGTTGGCGCGACGCGTTGGAGGCGGGTGGCGTCGGTGACGCGGCCCCGCTCCATGGGAACGTTGAGGTCGACGCGGAGCAGCACGCGCTTGGCCTTAACGTCAACGTCATCGAGGGTGCGGAATTGTTTCATGCGAGGTTTCTCCTCGTCATGCCCGGCCTTGTGCCGGGCATCCACGTCTTCACGTGAAGGCGCCAAAAGACGTGGATGGCCGGGACGGGCCCGGCCATGACGGCATTCCTGTCCTACAGCAATTTCCCGATCGCCACGGCGGTATCGGCCATGCGGTTGGAAAAACCCCATTCATTGTCGTACCATGACATCACCCGCACCAGCGTGCCGTTCTGCACCTTGGTCTGGTCCATGTGGAACGTGGAGGAATGCGGGTCGTGGTTGAAGTCGATCGAGACGTTGGGCGCGGTCGTATAGTTGAGGATACCCTTTAGCTGCTGCTCGGCAGCGCGCTTCATCGCCCCGTTGATCTCTTCCTTGGTGGTCTTGCGCGAAGCGACGATCTTCAGATCGACCACCGAGACATTCGGCACGGGAACGCGGATCGCGACGCCGTCGAGCTTGCCGTTCAATTCCGGCAGCACGAGGCCGATTGCCTTGGCCGCGCCCGTTGAAGTGGGGATCATCGACATCGCCGCCGCGCGGCCGCGATAGAGATCCTTGTGCAGGGTGTCGAGCGTCGGCTGGTCGCCGGTATAGGCATGGATCGTGGTCATGAAGCCCATCTCGATGCCGACGGTGTCGTTGAGCACTTTCGCTACCGGCGCAAGGCAGTTGGTGGTGCAGGAGCCGTTGGAGACGACGAGATGCTCCTTGGTCAGCTTGTCGTGATTGACGCCGTAGACGATGGTGGCGTCGGCATTTTCGGCCGGCGCCGACACCAGCACGCGCTTGGCGCCGGCGGTGAGGTGAAGAGCGGCCTTTTCCCTGGCGGTGAAGATGCCGGTGCATTCCAGCGCAATGTCGACGCCAAGCGCCTTCCACGGCAGTTTCGCCGGATCGCGTTCGGCGGAAACCTTGATCTTGCCGTTGCCGACGCTGATCGAGTCGCCCTCGACCGTCACCGTGCCCGGGAAGCGGCCATGCACGCTGTCGAAGCGCAGGAGGTGAGCGTTGGTTTCGACCGGCCCGAGATCGTTGATGCCGACCACCTCGATATCCTTGCGGCCCGACTCGGCGATGGCACGCAGCACGTTGCGGCCGATGCGGCCAAACCCGTTGATAGCGACCCGGATAGCCATGCGTGTTTCTCCTCTAAAGCTGGTGCCATCCCCAAAAGGACGCGGATAACGCACCCCTTTCGGAGATTTGGACGGCGGTTCGCCCGGTTCGGCCGGACGAGAACGGAAAAGATAGTCCGTAACTAGTCCTTTTTTCCCGCAAGCTCAACCGCATGAGCGTCACGGCTCATTTTGAATGCAGCTCTCTTTTCTCCCTCCCCCTTGTGGGGAGGGAGACGCGAATGTAATGAGCGTCAGGGTGGGGGAGCAAGAAAATGACCCCCACCCTGGCCTCCCCACAGGGGAAGGGATTAACCCAGTCGCTTCAGGGCCGCGTTAACCGTGGCCTCAGCGGTAATGCCGAAGTGCTTGTAAAGGTCCTTGGCCGGTCCACTTTCGCCAAAACCATGCATGCCGATAAAGCCGCCGTCGTGCCCGATCACGGCATCCCAGCCCCAGCGGACCGCGGCTTCGATCGCCACTTTCACGGGCGCGTTGCCGATGATGGCTTTTTGCTTCGCTTCCGGCTGGGCCAGCAATAGTTCGAGCGAGGGCACCGAGACCACGCGGGTCGCGATGCCCCGACCGGCAAGGTCCTTCTGGGCCGCGACCGCGATCTCGACCTCGGAACCGGAGGCAAACAGCGACACCTTCGCTTCGCCTGCGGCCGCCACCAGTTCGTAGCCGCCATGGCTGCACGGATTGTCAGCCGGCACCGTGGTGCGCAACTGCGGCAGGTTCTGCCGGGTCAGCGCCAGCACCGTCGGCCCGTCGATCCGGTTGAGCGCGAGCTCCCAGCATTCGGCGACCTCGACCGCATCGCACGGGCGGAACACCCGCATATTGGGCATGGCGCGCAAGGCCGAGAGATGTTCGACCGGCTGGTGGGTCGGGCCGTCTTCGCCGAGCCCGATCGAATCATGGGTCATCACATAGACCACGCCTGTTCCCATCAGCGCCGCCAGCCGCATCGCGGGGCGGGCATAGTCGGTGAACACCAGGAAAGTAGCGCCGTTCGGCGCAAAGCCGCCATGCAGGAAGATGCCGTTCATGGCGGCCGCCATGCCGTGCTCGCGGATGCCGTAATGGATGAAGCGGCCTTTCGGCGTCTTGGCCGAAAAGTCGGTGGCCGACTTCGCCTTGTTGTTGTTGGAGCCGGTGAGGTCGGCGGAGCCCGCGAGAAACTCCATCGGCATCGCGGCGGCGATCACTTCGATGGCGGCTTCCGACGATTTGCGCGTCGCGATATTGAGCGGGGTTTCCAGCAGTTTCTTCTTGTGATCGCGCAGCGCCTTGGCGAGCGCCGCCGGGCGCTCGTGGCGGAGCCGGCGCTCGAATTCGGCGCGCTTGCGCGGACCAAGCTCGGCAAAGCGCGCTTCCCATTCCTTCCGCGCCGCGGCACCGCGGCTGCCCGCCGCGCGCCAGGCCTTCAGCACGTCATCCGGCACCGAGAACGGCTCCAGCGAAATGCCGAGCTTTTCCTTGGCGCCCTTCAACTCGGCGGCGCCGAGCGCCTCGCCATGCGCCTTGTTGGTGCCGGCCCTGGTCGGCGCGCCGTAGCCGATCGTCGTCTTGCAGGCGATCAGCGACGGCTTGTTGGATTTTTGTGCGCGCGTGATCGCGGCCGCAATCGCCGCCTGGTCCTGGCCGTCGATCAGTTCGGCCGACCAGCCGGCGGACTTGAAGCGCTTCACCTGATCGACGCAGTCGGCGATCGAGGTCGGCCCGTCGATCGAAATGCCGTTGTCGTCGTAGAGCACGATCAGTCTGTTGAGCCGCCAGACGCCTGCGAGCGCGATCGCTTCCTGCGATACGCCCTCCATCAGGTCGCCGTCGGAAGCGAGCACGTAAGTATGATGATCGACGATCTTCTTGCCGAATTCCGCCGCCAGCATCCGCTCCGCCAGCGCCATGCCGACCGAGGTCGCAAGGCCCTGGCCGAGCGGGCCGGTGGTGGTCTCGATGCCCTTGGTGCGGAAGTTTTCAGGATGTCCGGGGGTGAGCGAATCCACCTGGCGAAAGCGCTTGATCTGGTCGAGCGTCATGTCCGGATTGCCGGTGAGATAGAGCAGCGCATAGAGCAGCATCGAGCCGTGACCGGCCGAGAGCACGAAGCGGTCGCGGTCGGGCCATTTGGCATCGGCGGCGTCGAACTTCAAAAATTGCGTGAACAGCACGGTCGCCATGTCGGCGGCGCCCATCGGCAGGCCGGGATGGCCGGAGTTCGCCTTCTCGACCGCATCCATCGCGAGCCCCCGGATCGCATTGGCCATACGGGAGTGATCGACCTGCGTCATGATGAAAATCCGCCTGAAATGAGATGCTTGGGAAGCCAGTGCCTGAAGCGCATGCCTCGAATGGAACCTGGAGATTGAAGGGCTGATAGCACCTCATCTGCCAAAGTCAAAAGGAAGTGGAACAAATCAACCTGCTTTGCAGTGCATAGTTCCGAACTGGCGTTGCGCTCGCCTCGCGCGCCACGTAAATTTCTCCATCCAAGCGCTTGGTGAGACCGCCGATTTTGCCGAGCGCGTATGCCAGCCGAGAGTGCCGCGGCCTGTCATGAGCGAAGCCATGAACGATCAATCCGTGAACGGATCGGCCTATGCCGAGCCGATTTTCGCCGACATCGACGCCGCGACGCGACGGCTGATGGCGGCGCTCGATGCGCTGGAGCGGGCGGTCGAGCGCAGGCGCGAGGCCGACCGTGACGAGGACGAACTGGCGGCGCGGATCCAGGCGCTGGGCGCGGATCGCTCGCGTCTGGCCGACGAGCTCGACGGGTCGCTGGTGAAATCGCGCCGGCTCGAACGCTCGAATCGCGAAATCGCCGAACGGCTGGACGCCGCGATCGGCACCATCCGCGAGGTGCTCGACGCCGGAGAGATGCCATGAACCACATCAACGTCACCATCAACGGCCGCCAGTACCGGATGGCCTGCGAGGAGGGGCAGGAGGTGCGGCTGCTCAAGCTCGCCGAGAGCCTGGAGACGCGGATCGAAAGCCTGCGCGGCAAATTCGGCGAGATCGGCGACGCCCGCCTCACGGTGATGGCGGCGCTCACCGTGTGCGACGAACTGCTCGATTCGGAAAATCGCATCCGCAGCCTAGAAGACGAACTGATTGCGCTGCGCGACGTTCGCGTCGTCGCCGCCGATCGCGCCAAGGCCACTCAAGTTGCGGTGGCCAACGCGCTCAACTCCGCCGCCGACCGCATCGAGAAAACCACCCAGGTGCTCAACCGCACCATCGGCGGCGGCGTCGCGCTGGGGTGATCGCAGGCCGCTCGTTACTTGGTTCCGAACATCCGATCGCCAGCGTCGCCCAAGCCCGGCACGATGTATCCGTGGTCGTTCAAGCGTTCGTCGATCGCCGCGGTCCATATCGGGATATCTGCGTGCGTATCCTGAAAATGCGCGATGCCTTCGGGCGCGGCAAGCAGGCATACGAAGCGAATGTCCGCGGCGCCGCGCGCCTTCAGCAGCGAAGCCGCAGCGCAGGCCGAATTGCCCGTTGCCAGCATCGGATCCATCATGATGACAGTCCGATCCGACAGGTCTTGCGGCGCCTTGAAATAGTATTCGACCGCTTCCAGCGTCGCCGGGTCGCGATACAGGCCGATATGAGCGATGCGCGCAGACGGGACGAGCGCGAGCATGCCGTCGAGAAAGCCGATGCCGGCGCGGAGAATCGGAGCGAAGGTCAGCTTCTTTCCGGCAATTCGATGCGCCTTCATCGGCGCCAGCGGCGTCTCGATATCGACCAGTTCCAGCGGAAGGTCCCGTGTCACCTCATAGCCGAGCAGCATGCCGATCTCGTTGACGAGATTCCGGAATCCGCTGGTCGAGCGATCCCGTTCGCGCAGGAGCGTGAGCTTGTGCCGGACAAGGGGATGGTTGACCAGATGCACATTGTCGAACGCCATAGGATCGGGTTTCCCTTGGATCGAATTGCTTCGAAGGTCCGAACTGTGGCTGGCGATTGGGCCGGTGGCAAGTTCACCTCAAGCGCGCGCAGCGATGCAGGATCGATCAGGCGAAGCGCTGCGATCGGCGAACATGCGGCAAATCGCTTCATGCGCCCATTCGCGAGCCAGCCGGTCGCGCGCTCTGCTTCCGGATTGGATCGAGCGTGCCTGAAATCTTGAGACAATCGCCCAATCTCTAGGCAATCCCTCCAGCGGTTGCGCCGTTCGTGGGGACGAGCATCCCCGGTCTTGTCGATGCGCGTCCGTCGGCGCGGACCATCTCATGCGATCTTCACGCGATCCCGGTGGTTCGGGTCTTCGGCCTCAAACAAACGGGATTTTGCTGTCGTTCTGGCACATCCGTTGCATTCGTTGACCCCGAAAGCGCCTCATCGCGACTGGAAGCGGATGACAACCTACGCAGCAGCGTTAGAGCTGGTTCAGGTTACGAAGATCTACGGCAGCGTGACTGCCGTTGACGCGATCAACCTGAAGATTCCGGCACGCTCGTACTGCTGTCTGCTTGGACCGTCCGGCTGCGGCAAGACGTCGACCTTGCGGATGATAGCGGGTCATGAATCGGTCTCGTCCGGCGACATCATCGTCGGCCCGCGCAACGTCACCGATCTGCCGCCCGCCCGGCGCAGCACGGCGATGATGTTTCAGTCCTACGCGTTGTTTCCGCATCTGTCGGTGCTCGACAACGTGGCGTTCGCGTTGAAGATGCGCGGCGTCGACAAAGCCGAGCGTCATGCCGAAGCCAGAAAGCTGCTCGAACTCGTCGACATGCAGTCCTATGCGGCGCGGTTGCCGCCGCAGTTGTCCGGCGGCCAGCAGCAACGCGTGGCGCTGGCGCGTGCGCTGATCACTTCACCCCAGATTCTCCTGCTCGACGAGCCGCTTTCCGCGCTCGATCCGTTCCTGCGCCTGCGCATGCGAACCGAGCTGAAGCGGTTGCAGCGCGAACTCGGAATCTCCTTCATTCACGTCACCCACAGCCAGGACGAGGCGATGGCGCTTGCCGACATCGTGGTGTTGATGAATGCCGGCAGGATCGAGCAGCAAGACTCGCCGCGGGAGATCTTCAATCATCCCAAAACCGAATTCACCGCCAAGTTCATCGGCGGCCACACCGTGATTACGGCAGGCGGCGAAACCTACGCGGTTCGCAATGACCGCCTGGTCCTCAAACGGCCAGGCGATGCGACGAGCGGTCCCGCCGCCGCCGGCACCGTCAAGGAGGTCGAGTACCAGGGGACCTACGTTCGCATCGCCATCGCCGCCGATAACGGAGCCGACATCTCGGCTCAACT
This sequence comes from uncultured Alphaproteobacteria bacterium, assembly GCA_963832045.1. Lineage (GTDB taxonomy): Bacteria > Pseudomonadota > Alphaproteobacteria > Rhizobiales > Xanthobacteraceae > Bradyrhizobium. The sequence continues at coordinate 653,491 of CAWHSM010000022.1, read as the reverse complement.
CACCGAAGACCAGTATGACCGCGCCAATTACGGCCCCGGCGAGCGGGTGATTGCCACCTGGGATCCGGCGCAGGCGAGCCTTCTCGGCACTACGCGCAGTTCTGTAACCGTCCGTTCGCCCGAACTGGCGATCTGACATTTTTGGAGATGACCATGAGTACTTTCTCGAAAACCATGAACAGGAGTGTCAGCCGCCGCGCCATGCTCAAGGGCGCCGCCGGAGCAGTCGGCGTTGCCGCGGGATCGGGTGCCATCACCGGATTTCCGTATGTGAAGTCTGCCGAACCGAAGGTTCTGCGTTATCTCGGCACGGCCGTGAACGAAGGCGACGACATCGCAAAGAAATGCCTGGAAGATACCGGCATCAAGATCGAATACATCACCGTCACCACCGACGACGTGACCAAGCGCGTGGTTACTCAGCCAAATTCGTTCGACGTGCTCGATACCGAATATTTTGCGCTGAAGAAGCTCATCCCGTCGGGCAATATTCTCGGGCTCGACGCCAAGAAGATCAAGGAATTCGACAACATCACGCCGGTGTTCACCAAAGGCCAGCTGCCGAGCGGCAAGAAGATCGGCGACCAGGGCACCGCGCCGTGGAAGGTGCTGTATCTCGAAGGTGCCAACTCCAGGAAATTTTCGACCAAGCCGACCGAATTCATCACCCTGATCCCCACGACCTACAATGCGGATACGCTCGGCATCCGTCCTGACCTGATCAAACGGCCGATCAGCTCCTGGGCCGAACTGCTCAACCCGGAATTCAAGGGCAAGGCCGCGATCCTCAACATTCCCTCGATCGGCATCATGGACGCGGCGATGGTGGTGGAAGCCACCGGCCAGCACAAATACGCCGACAAGGGCAACATGACCAAGGCGGAGATCGATCTCACCATCAAGCTGCTCACCGAGGCCAAGAAGGCTGGCCAGTTCCGCGCGTTCTGGAAGGACTTCAACGAGTTCGTCAACCTGATGGCCTCAGGCGAGACCATCATCCAGTCGATGTGGTCGCCCGCCGTCACCAAGGTGCGTTCGATGGGCATCGCCTGCACCTTCCAGCCGCTCAAGGAAGGCTATCGCTCCTGGGCTTCGGGCTTCTGCGTGTCGAAGGCAGCCTCGGGGCAAAAGCTCGACCTGGCCTATGAATTCGTCAACTGGTTCCTGTCGGGCTGGGCCGGCGCTTACCTGAATCGCCAAGGCTATTATTCCGGTGTTCTTTCCACCGCCAAGGCCAACATGACCGCCGACGAATGGGGTTACTGGATGGAAGGCAAGGCGGCGATCAACGACATCAAGGCGCCGGACGGCACCGTCCTTGAAAAGGCCGGCGCCACACGCGACGGCGGCTCCTATGAAGACCGCATGGGTGGTGTGGCCTGCTGGAACGCCGTGATGGACGAAAACGACTACATGGTCCGCAAGTGGAATGAATTCATCGCCGCTTGATACGGTTGCTAGTGTCCCTTTGGTTCTGACATTCGTAAAAGTGCCCGCTGCGAGGGGATACGAATGTCAGAACCGGGACACTAGCCTGCCGCGCCGCAAGCGTGGCAGGCTGAATCTCCCGACGCGCCCCCGCTTTATCCGTAACCGGCTTCTCCATGACGCAAGAGCGCAAATCATTCGTTGCGTGGCTGCAAGCGGCGCCGATGATGCTGGTCTTCGCGCTGTTCTTCCTGTTGCCGTTGCTGTTTGTCGTCATCGTCAGCGCGTGGGATTACAACGAATACGAGCTGGTTCCGGCTTTCAGCCTGCGCGGCTATACCGACACGTTCGAAGGCTGCATCGCCGGCCTGCCAGAGCTTTGCACGATCCTGAAAACCTATCTGAAGACGGTGGAACTCTGCGTTTTGACCTGGGGCCTGACGCTGCTGATCGGTTTCACTGTCGCGTATTTTCTTGCCTTCCATATCCGCTCGAAGACCTGGCAGATCGTCCTGATGCTGATCTGTACGATCCCGTTCTGGACCTCCAACGTCATCCGCATGATCGCGTGGATTCCGTTGTTGGGGCGCAACGGCCTGGTCAACAAGGGCCTTCAGGGCATGGGCCTGATCCGGCAGCCGCTCGAATGGCTCTTGTTCTCGGAATTCTCGGTGGTGCTGGCGCTGGTCCACCTGTTCACGTTATTCATGGTGGTGCCGATCTTCAACTCGATGATCCGCATCGACAAGCGGTTGATCGAAGCCGCCTATGATGCCGGCGCCACCGGGTGGCAAACTCTGGCGAACATCGTGATCCCGCTCGCAAAGCCCGGCATCGTCATCGGATCGATTTTCGTGATCACCATCGTCATGGGGGATTTCGTCACTGTCGGGGTGATGGGCGGCCAGCAGATCGCCTCCGCCGGCAAGATCATTGAGACGCGGCTCAATGCCCTGCAATTCCCCGCGGCCGCGGCCAATGCGGTGATCCTGCTCGGCATCACCATCCTGATCATTTCCTCGCTGACGCGGATCGTCGATATCCGTAAAGAGCTGTAAGAGGTTTCCATGGGTGAGAAGCGGTCGCGATCGTTCTATTTTCTGGCGCTGTTTTTCATCGCCTATGTGCTGTTCCTTTACGGGCCGATGTTTGCGATCTACATCCTCTCGTTCCAGGGTCCTGACGGCGGTCTGACCTTCCCGATGAACGGCGTCTCGCTGGTGTGGTTCGGCAAGGTGTTTTCGGGCGGCGGCATCGTCGATATCGGCGCTGCCTTCAAACGTTCGCTCGAACTCGGCGTCGTGGTCATGCTGCTGACGGTGCTGCTCTCGGTCGCGGCGGGGATGGCGTTCCGCAAACCGTTCCGCGGCGCGACGGTGCTGTTCTACGCAGCCATCGCCAGCCTGATCATGCCCTCGATCATCACCTCGCTCGGCATCGGGCTGGAATTCCGCCTGCTGGACGATTTCATCAACGCTCTTGGCGTGGAGGGATGGACCACCGGGATGGGGCTGTTCACGTCAGGCCTCGGTGCTCATCTTACCTGGACCTTGCCGTTCGGGCTGCTGATCATGTTTGCGATCTTCAACCGGTTCGATGGCCGGCTCGAAGAGGCGGCGCGCGATCTCGGCGCGACGCCATGGCAGACGTTCCGCCACGTGGTGTTGCCGATCATTCTGCCGTCGGTGGTGGGCATCGGTCTTTTCGGCTTTACACTCTCGTGGGACGAGCTTGCGCGCTCCAGCCAGGCCATCGGCTCGGTCAACACCTTGCCGCTGGAGTTGCAGGGCCTTACGACGACCGTCACCAAGCCGGACATCTATGCGCTCGGCACCTTGACCAGCGCGGTGTCGTTCCTGGTGATCTTCACCGCGCTGATCGTCATTCTGGTGCTGCGGGCGCGGCAGCAGCGGCATGGTTCGGACGCCGGCAAGGGAATGGTATAGGATGCGCACCGTTCGCATTCTCATCGTCAATCCGAATACCACCGCAGCCATGACCGGCAAGATCGGCGCGGCCGCACGCGCCATTGCAGCGCCCGGCACGGAAATTATCGAGGTGAACCCCGCCGACGGGCCGGTCTCCATCGAAGGCTATTACGACGAAGTGTTCTCTGCGCCGGGGCTCTTGGCGGAAATCGCAAAGGGCGAAGCCGAGGGCGTCTCGGCGCACATCATCGCCTGCTTCGACGATACCGCGCTGGAAGCGGCGAGGAGCTTCGCATCGGCGCCGGTGATCGGCATCGGCGAGGCCGCCTTCCACCTCGCCTCATTAGTGGCCCACCGTTTCTCGGTGGTCACGACGTTGTCGCGCTCGATCGCGGCGATCGAAACAAACCTGATGAAATACGGGCTCGCCAGCCGCTGCGCCAAGGTGCGCGCCTGCGAGGTCCCTGTTCTGGCGCTCGACGATCCCGCCTCCAATGCCTCGGCCCTGATCAGCGCGGAGATCGAGCAGGCCAGGCGCGAAGACCGGGCTGAGGCCATCGTGCTCGGTTGCGCCGGCATGACGGATCTGGCTGCGCGTCTGACGGAACAACATGGCCTGCCGGTGATCGACGGCGTCGCCAGCGCGGTCAAGCTCGCCGAGGCGTGCGGCGCGCTCAACCTGAAGACCTCCAAGATCGGCGCCTACGCCGCACCGCAGCCGAAGCCGTATCTCGGTGCTTTTGCCGCGTTCGCGCCGCGGCGGACCAAGAGTCATTGATCCAGGAAAGGCGCATTCGAAATGACGACGCGTGCAATATCGGTCGACGTGATCCGGATTCCGACCAAAGGCCCGGGCGACGTTTCAGGGCTGATTGGATTGATTGAAGCCGGCCGGATCGATCCGGCCTCGATCCTGGCGATTCTCGGCAAGACAGAAGGCAATGGCGGGGTCAATGACTTCACCCGTGAATATGCCACCTCGGCGCTGTCGGTTGCGCTTTCGCCCTATCTCGCGCTGCCGCCGAACGGAGTCGAAGAGCGGATTGCTTTCGTGATGTCAGGCGGCACGGAGGGCGTGCTCAGTCCGCATATCACGGTCTTCACGCGTAAAATATCCGATAGCAACGGCGCCGAAAAGATTGCCGGCAAGCGCCTGAGCATCGGGATTGCCCAAACCCGCGATTTCCTCCCCGAGGAGATCGGGCGAGCCGCGCAGGTCAGCGAGACGGCAAAGGCCGTGCGCGCCGCCATGGCCGACGCCGGCATCGGCGATTCCGCCGACGTACATTTCGTGCAGATCAAATGCCCCCTGCTAACGAGCGATCGCATCGGGGATGCCCACGGCCGGGGTCAGAGAACCGTGACATCCAGCGCTTATGGATCGATGGGTTATTCGCGCGGCGCCTCCGCGCTTGGGATTGCTGCGGCGCTGGAGGAGGTCAAGGGCGAGATCGGCGACGACCACATCCTGAAAAAATACGATCTGTTCTCATCCGTCGCATCGACGTCCTCCGGCATCGAATTGATGCACAACGTCGTGATCGTCATGGGCAATTCGAGCCATGCCACAAGTTCGTTTGTGATTGGCCATGCGGTCATGCGCGACGCGATCGACTGCGCCGCGGTCACCGAGGCGCTGCAAAGCGTCGGGCTCGAGCCGCAATCCACATCGAGCATGCCCGATCGTCTGGTGAATATCTTTGCCAAAGCCGAAGCATCTCCCGGCGGCGCCGTGCGCGGCTGGCGTCATACCATGCTCGAGGACACGGATATCAGCGCCACCCGCCACGCGCGGGCGGCTGTTGGCGGATTGATCGCGGGCCTGGCGGGAACGGGCGCCGTGTATGTCTCCGGCGGCGCCGAGCACCAGGGCCCGCCGGGCGGCGGACCGGTGGCGGCCATTGCGCGCGTTTAACGCCGCGTCCCGGCTCGATGGCTGCGGCTGCCTCGTAGGGACGACAACGGCAGAAGCGTAGGGGAAGACGCCCCGCCGCCGCTGGTTATTCGCCGGCATCGTTGTTACATTGCCCGGGCGAAGCTGCGTCGTGCGTCAGAGGCCATATATCCCCGGGGCCTTATCGATCCTTTAGGGAACTGTCCCTGGCCGGGTCCGTGGATCCGGGCATATGGTGCCCACCTACTTTCGTAGGGAACTCCGGGATCGAGTGCTTCAACGGCGATCGCGGCTTCGCACTTTGTTTGTTTGATTTTGCGTTATCGAACTGCGGCGCATGCTTGAGTTTCCGGTCATACCCCGCGTAAGCGGGGTATCCAGTACGCCGCGGCAATGCAGTGTGATTGCAAGCGCCCCTGACTACCGGATCACCCGCTTTCGCGGGTGCTGACGATCATTGCTGACGAGACCGGACGAAACATCGCATGTCCGCAACTCCATCGAAGGGTGATCTGCGAAAAATGGCGCTCGATGCGCGCGATGCGCTCGCCCCGGAGGCGCGCGCTGCCGCAAGCGAAAAGCTCGGCGCGCGGGGGCTGCCGTTCGAATTCGCCGCCGGCGCTGTCGTCTCCGGCTATTCACCGATCCGAAGCGAACTCGATCCCGCGCCCTTGATGCGCGCGCTCGCCGCGCGCGGCGCAAAACTCGCGCTGCCGGCGGTGATGGCACGCGGCAAGTCGCTCGCGTTCCGCGCCTGGTCACTGAGCGACCGCCTCACGCTCGGACCGCTCGGCATTCTCGAACCCTCGCCGGCGGCGGCCGAACTCATTCCCGATATCATGCTGGTGCCGTGCGCGGCCTTCGACCGTCTCGGCCATCGCATCGGCTATGGCGCCGGCCATTACGATTTCACGCTCGCGCATTTGCGGAAAGTAAAGCCGATCACGACGGTTGGTCTTGCCTTCTCGGTGCAGGAAATCAAGTCCGTTCCGGCGCTCGCCCACGACGTTGCCCTCGATTATGTGCTAACGGAAAAGAAAGCGCTCGATTTCCGGAGCACCTAGTGGCCCAATTCCAACATTCGCATCCCGTCTCGGCAGGCAATTTTGCGAATGTTGGAATTGAAGGGCCACTAGCAAACCTATTGTTGACGTGTCCTTTCAAGTCCGAAGTTCGCCGGGAGGATGCGCGGAGGGTTCGGGGCGAACTTCGGACTTAGGACACGTAATTTGCGTATTCTTTTCGTTGGCGACGTCGTCGGCCGCTCCGGCCGCAACGCGATCGCGGAACACCTGCCGGGCATGATCCGCGATTGGTCGCTCGATCTCGTCGTCGTCAATGGCGAGAACGCGGCCGGCGGCTTCGGCATCACGGAGGCGATCTATCAGGAATTGCTCGACGCCGGGGCGGATGCCATCACGCTCGGCAATCACGCCTGGGATCAGCGCGAGGCGCTGGTGTTCATCGAGCGCGCGCCGCGCCTCATTCGCCCGGCGAATTTTCCGAAGGGTACGCCGGGCCGCGGCGCGGCGCTGATCGACACCAAGAACGGCAGGCGCGCGCTCGTCGTCAACGCCATCGGCCGCGTCTTCATGACGCCGTTCGACGATCCCTTTGCGATTCTGGGCAGCGAACTCGATGCCTGCCCGTTGCGCGAGGCAGTGGACGCGGTCGTGGTCGATTTCCACGGCGAGGCGACCAGCGAAAAGCAGGCGATCGGCTTTTTCTGCGACGGCCGCGCCAGCCTCGTGGTCGGCACCCACACCCATGTGCCGACGTCCGACCATCAGATTCTTCCCGCCGGCACCGCCTACATGACCGATGCCGGCATGACCGGCGATTACGATTCGATCATCGGCATGCTCAAGGAAGAGCCGATGCGGCGCTTCATCTCGGGCATTCCCTCGGCGCGCTTCGAGCCGTCGCTCGGCGTTGCGACGCTGTCCGGCGTCGCGGTCGAGACCGACGATGCCACGGGGCTTGCGGTGAAAGTCGCGCCGGTGCGCGCCGGCGGCAGGCTCGAGCCGGCGCTGCCGGGATTTTGGGTGGGGTAACTCTATGACGAACACCAAGAAGGCCCGTGGCTACGGCAAAAAGGATCTACGCGACGCCAGCGATAATCCGGAATTGACGAAGTCTGATTTCGCCCGCGCCAGACCATTTTCGGAAGTCTTTCCTGATCTTTCCGCCTCGATCCGAAAGGGGCGAGGTCCGAACAGGTCCCCGACGAAGAAGCTGGTGTCGTTGCGCCTCAGCCCGGAAGTGGTTGAACACTTTAAATCGACGGGGGCGGGCTGGCAGTCGCGGATAGATGAGACGTTGCGCGAGGCCGTGAAGCGCAAGCGCGGGCGGGCTGGCGTCAGTGTAGTCCGGCGGTAGCGGATGAGGCGTATCCCTCGATTTGCCCGTTGCTCCGATGAGTCCTGCGCAATCGCCGTCATTCCGGGGCGCGCTGTCGCGACAAAATAGCGAAGCTATTTTGCGCGGAAGGCGAGCTACGATGTGCAATTGCACATCGGAGAATCCATTTCGCCACCAGCCGTCCTGACAAATGGATTCCGGATAGCCGCTATCGCGGCTTCCGGAATGACGGAGTGCGACATTGCGCATCGGGAATCCATTTCGCAACTAGCCGTCTTGACAAATGGATTCCGGGCGCCTTCCGAAATGACGGAGCGATTTGCCCGTCGTGCCAATCTGTCGCAGGCATTTTTGCTTGCGATGTCGGGCAAATCATCTTTAAGACCTCGCGCCATCCCGCCTCACAAGAGGGGCGTATCGCGATCGTCACGGACGTTGGGCGCGGGATGCGGTGGCCGCTGTTGGTGCGCGAGACGAATGCACCGAAGCGGACGGCGAAGTCGTAGCGTCCTGACACCCCGACGCTGGTGCCAACTCGCGACAATGCTTGCGCATTGCGCGGGGACGGAGGCAAAAAAGCCCGGTCTCCGGGGAGACTACGAAGGAAACCGTTAAAACCATTGCGCAGGGAAGGCCGGGTGTACCGGTGAACCTGTGGTGACTAACTCGTATGTTTTTTACTTTTGCATACGAGGCTGCGGGCGCATCAGACGCCCGGCTTTCCCTGCGCCCTCTATCTTTTTGGAGGGACGAAGTTCATCAACCCGGACGCGATGCGTTGCGGGAGAGCCGAGGCGTGTTTGAGACATGTTTGTCGGGCATTCTTTGCGCTCCGGCCCGAGGGAGCCCGGCGGCGGCCAGCCCTTAGTGGAGTGGATTTGACATTCGCTACCCGTCTAACCGCGAGTTCGTCAAGCGAATGTCAAAGCCTAAACTCCACTAGAAGCTTATATTTGCTAGTGGTCCTTTGATTCTAACATTCGCAAAACTGCCCGCTGAGAAGGGGTGCGAATGTTAGAATTGGACCACTAGCCCTGCCGGAATCCCATGCGGAAGGCGCCCCAGTGGCGGCCGCGGACGAAGATCGGCGAGGACACGTCCTTCATCAGCACGAAATTGCCGCCGCCCATGTCGCGCCGGTAGGTCTGCAGCAGGAACGGCTTGGTGTTTGCCGCGACCTTCTTTACGGCGCGGTCGTTGAAGAGGCGCCGGTTGCGGCAATTCGCATTATTCCAGACCGGGTCTTTCCCCTGCGGCAGTCGATAGTTCGGATTGTGGGTCGGCAGGTAGCCACTTCTCGCCCAGGCCACGCAGAACACGATGCGCGGGTCGGATTTCTGGATCGGGTCCTGGATCGCAGGCAGCGTGCGGTCGGTGAACTCGACATAGTCTGTCATGTATTGCCTGGGATCGGTGCCGGGAATCTCGCGCAAATTCTCGTCCATCAACTGCTCGAGTTTTATCTCGCCGCGCTCGATCGCGGCTTCGAAGACGCTCGATATCCGCTTGGCTGTATCCACGACGACGCGGATCAACGGGGCGTCCGATGTCTCCACCCCGCTGTCGGCGATCATCGCGATCAGGCTTTCGGAGAGGTCAAGCAGCTTGGTGACGCGCTCGTCAGCATGTTTCAGGTCGGTCGACGAGAGGTCGACGCCCTTGGCGAGGCTGCGCAACTCCTCGATCACCGTGTCGCAGTGGCCGAGATTGGAGGTCGCGGCCTTGGCGACACCGTCGATCTCCTGACCGACCCTGGTAAAGCCATCCTGGACGCTGGCGATGATGCTTTGGATCTGTGTCGCGCTCTCGCCGGCGGTTTTGGCGCGCGAGGAGGCTTCGCCGCTTTCGCCGATCAGGCTGCCAAGCTGGCCATCCAGGTCGCGAACGGTGTCGCCGATCTGGTGGGTCGCCTGGCGGGTGGCTTCCGCGAGGCTCTTCACTTCGCTCGCCACCACGGCGAAGCCTCGTCCGGCAGCGCCGGCGCGCGCCGACTCGATGGTTGCGTTCAGCGCCAGAAGGTTGGTCTGCTTGGCGATCGCCTCGATCGTGGTCGAGGCCTTCGCAACCTGCGCCAGCGCGGAAGAGACGGCGCCCAGCCGGGCCTCGATGCGGCCGACCGATTCGACGAGTTCCGCGATGTGCCTGGCCGCGGCCTCCACCGCGCTTCGCGACCGGATGATTTCATCGACCGCGTTCGACGATGCCGACTGCACCGCGCTGGAGGCGTCGGCGATGCCGTGATTGGCCGAGACCATCGTCTCGGCGGTCCTCTGCAAATGCGCGAACTGTTCGGACTGCGTCGAAACCCGGTTCGCGACCTCCTGGACGTTGCCTGCGACGTCGGCAAGCTCGACGCCGAGGCCGCCGATCCGGTTGCTGAGTTGATCGACCAGCCGCTCGCTTTCCGATCGCGCGGCGGTATCGATTTCCAATCTTGCGGGCTGGGTGACAGACATCGTTATGTTGGGGCGCCTTCGATATGACCGCGATCATCTTCCCATCGCGTCGTGAAATCAGGGTTAACAACTGCCTGATTTGCAGGCAGTTTCCTCTACCATTGTACCGAAGGCGCGCCACAACTTTGATTTTGATGGGTTGCCGGCCTATAAGGCCGCGCTTTTCCCGCACGAATCCGAAAGACAGCGCATGGCCGGACATTCCCAATTCAAGAACATCATGCACCGAAAGGGCCGCCAGGACGCCCAGAAATCGAAGCTGTTCGGCAAGCTGGCGCGGGAAATCACGGTGGCCGCCAAGCTCGGCACGCCAGATCCGGCGATGAATCCGCGGCTGCGCGCGGCCGTGATCGCCGCCCGCCAGGAGAACATGCCGAAGGACAATATCGAGCGCGCGATCAAGAAGGCGATCGGCGGCGACAGCGAGAACTACGACGAGATCCGCTACGAAGGATATGGCCCGGGCGGCGTTGCCGTGATTGTCGAGGTGCTCACCGACAACCGCAATCGCGCCGCCTCCGATATCCGTTCCTACTTCACCAAGTCGGGCGGCAATCTCGGCGAAACCGGCTCGGTCTCGTTCATGTTCGACCGCACCGGCGTCGTCGAATATGACGCCAAGGTGGCGTCCGACGATGCGATGCTGGAGGCGGCGATCGATGCCGGCGCCGACGACGTCGTGTCGAGCGAAAACGGTCACGAGGTCTATGCGTCGCAGGAAACCTTCCGCGATGTCGCCAAGGCGCTGGAGGCAAAGTTCGGCGAGGCCCGCAAGGCGGCGCTGATCTGGAAGCCGCAAAACACCATCGCGGTCGACGACGAAGCCGGCGAGAAGCTGATCAAGCTCGTCGATCTCCTCAACGAGCATGACGACGTCCAGAACGTCTATGCCAATTTCGAGATCTCCGACGCGCTGGTCGCCAGGATGGGCGGGTAGGTGGTACATATGGTGGTCATCGCCCGGCTTGACCGGGCGATCCAGTACGCCGCGAATTCACAGCTTTATCGGAAGATTCGGGGTACTGGATCACCCGCTTTCGCGGGTGATGACGGAAGGTCACTATTCCGATCGTTGACCTGTCGCGTTATCACTAGGCCATGACCTTTCAGCCGATTCGCCAGTCCGTCCGGATCCTTGGCATCGACCCGGGCCTGCGCCGTACGGGTTGGGGCGTCATCGAGGTCGATGGCAACCGCCTCGTCTATATCGGTTGCGGTTCGGTGGAACCGGCGGAAGGCCTGCCGCTGGCGAACCGCCTGCTCGCCATTCACGAGGGACTTACCGCCGTGCTCGGTGACTTCCGGCCGGCTGAAGCGGCCGTCGAGCAGACCTTTGTCAATAAGGACGGCGTCGCAACGCTCAAGCTCGGTCAGGCGCGCGGGGTGGCGATGCTGGCGCCTGCGATGTTCGGGATTGCGGTTTCCGAATATGCGCCGAACCAAGTGAAGAAGACCGTGGTCGGTGCGGGACACGCCGACAAGAACCAGATCATGGTGATGTTGAAGATCCTTTTGCCCAAGTGTGAGCCGCCCTCCGCCGACGCCGCCGACGCGCTCGCGGTCGCCATCACGCACGCGCATCATCGCGGCAACACGGCGCTGCGGCTACGGGTGGTGGGTCTATGATCGGCAAATTCAGTGCACTCCCTCCCCCCTGCGGGGTCCGAGGCGAGCGAAGCTCGCTCTCGATGTTGGGGAGGGGGGGGGCTCCGAGCGGCTCTGCCTGTATGGTCTCCCACCCCCAACCCCTCCCCGCAAGGGGGAGGGGAGTTCGCACCCCGCCTGGGTTTGGCCATGATCGGTAAGCTCAAAGGCCTGATCAATTCCTACGGCGAGGATTTTGTGATCCTCGATGTCGGCGGCGTCGGCTATCAGGTGCATTGCTCGTCGCGCACGTTGCAGGCGCTGCCCTCGCCGGGCGAGGCGGCGGTGCTGTCGATCGAGACTTATGTCCGCGAAGACCAGATCAAGCTGTTCGGTTTCAAAACCGATGTCGAACGCGAGTGGTTTCGCCTGTTGCAGACGGTGCAGGGCGTCGGCGCCAAGGTCGCGCTCGCGGTCCTCAGCACGCTCACGCCGTCGGACCTGGCCAATGCGATCGCGCTGCGCGACAAGGCCGCGGTGGTGCGCACGCCCGGCGTGGGACCGAAGGTCGCCGAGCGCATCGTGACCGAGCTCAAGGACAAGGTGCCGGCCTTTGCCAATGTCGATCCGGCGCTGGTGCATCTCTCCGGCGCCCTCGACAACGACCGCGCGCCGCGTCCGGTCACCGATGCGATCTCGGCGCTGGTCAATCTCGGCTATGGTCAGCCGCAAGCCGCCGCCGCGATTGCCGCCGCCTCGCGCAGCGCCGGCGAGAAAGCGGAAACGGCGCAGCTCATTCGGCTGGGCCTGAAGGAATTGGCGAAGTAGTCTCGCCGCCCGGACTTGTAAGGGAATGCACTGCCCGCCATGCTGAAAAAACAGGACCAGGAACTGATCGAGGCAGCGACGCATGCCATCAGCAAGCGTTATCGCAACGACTGGCAGGAGGTGGGGGCCGCCATGCGTACCCGTGACGGCCGCATCGTGACCGGCGTGAATATCGACGCCTATATCGGGCGGATCGCCGTCTGCGCCGAGGCGATCGCGATCGGCCGCGCCATTACCGAGACCGGCGACCGCGGCATCGAGACCATCGTCGCCGTGCGCCATCCCAAGCCCGACGAACCCGGCAAGATCGCGGTCGTCTCGCCTTGCGGCATCTGCCGCGAATTGATCCACGACTATGATGCCAAGGCGAAGGTCATCGTTCCGAACGGCAGCCGCGCGCCGAAAGTGGTGAAGATCGGCGAACTGCTTCCGAACAAGTACCGACGGGGCAACAAGTGAACCCTCCATCCCGCATCGTCACGCCCGAGCGCCGCACGGACGATGTCGGCGACACCGCGCTGCGCCCGCAACTATTGGCGGAGTTCGTCGGCCAGGCGCAGGCGCGCGCCAACCTGTCCGTGTTCATCGAGGCGGCGCGCAAGCGCGGCGAGGCGCTCGATCACGTGCTGTTCGTCGGTCCTCCCGGTCTCGGCAAGACCACGCTGGCGCAGATCGTGGCGCGCGAACTCGGCGTCGGCTTTCGCGCTACCTCCGGCCCGGTGATTGCGAAAGCCGGCGACCTTGCCGCGCTCTTGACCAATCTCGAAGAGCACGACGTGCTTTTCATCGACGAAATCCATCGGCTGAGTCCCGCGGTCGAGGAAGTGCTGTATCCGGCGATGGAGGATTTTCAGCTCGACCTGATCATCGGCGAGGGGCCGGCGGCGCGCTCGGTCAAGATCGAGCTTGCGAAGTTCACGTTGGTGGGCGCGACGACGCGCGCCGGGCTTCTGACCAATCCGCTGCGCGACCGTTTCGGCATTCCGGTACGGCTTAATTTCTACACTGAAGAAGAGCTTGAGAAGATCGTCACCCGTGGCGCCCGTGTGCTCCAGATCGGCATGACGCCTGACGGCGCCAACGAAATTGCGCGGCGCGCCCGCGGCACGCCGCGGATCGCCGGAAGATTGTTGCGGCGGGTGCGGGATTTTGCATCCGCCGCGGATGCCGCCTCGATCGATCGTGCGATTGCCGACAATGCGCTGAGCGCGCTGGAGGTCGATGCGGCGGGCCTCGACGCGATGGATCGCCGTTATCTCACGACCATCGCGTTGAACTACGGCGGCGGCCCGGTCGGCGTCGAGACCATGGCGGCAGCGCTCTCGGAGCCGCGCGATGCCATCGAAGACATCATCGAGCCTTTTCTGATCCAGTGCGGCTATTTGCAGCGCACCCCACGCGGGCGTTTGTTGACCTCGCATGCCTTCCGGCATCTCGACCTCGCGGAGCCGGCCCGCGATCCCGCGCAGTTCGGATTGTTCGGCAACCCAAGCGATGACGAATGATGGGTGCGCGCGGCTCCGAGATCGTCGCTGCAACAAGGGTTACCGGAAATGCCGGCTGACACCTCGCTCCTCGACGGTGAAATCCGCGACGGCCGCCATCACATGCAGATCCGCGTCTACTATGAAGACACGGATTTCTCCGGCATCGTCTATCACGCCAATTATCTGCGCTTCATGGAGCGCGGCCGTACCAACCATTTGCGGCTGATGGGCGCCGAGCAGCATGCGCTGTTTGCGGAAGCGCAAGCGGAAACCCCAAGCTTTGCCTTTGTGGTGCGTTCGATGCAGATCGATTTCTTGAAACCTGCGCGGATGGATGACGTGCTCGACGTGGTGACGTGGCCCCTTGCGGTGAAGGGCGCTTCGATTACGCTTAAGCAGGAGGTGCGGCGGGCCGAGCACGTCCTGGTCAAGGCCGAGGTGCGCGTCGCCTTCATCAGCGAAGGGCGGGCGCAGCCGATTCCAAAATCGCTGCGGATACTGATGAGGGCCGATCTTGATTAGAACCTTGATCCTGACTCGCCGATTGGCTTCATCGATCGGCCGATAGGAAGACGGCCATCGACCCCACACGTCTTCGCGCTAGATTAGGCTTTGTTCCAAAAATCCGGAGGTCATCATGTCACGCCCGCCGCTTCCGCCGTTCACCCGCGAAACCGCCGCCCAGAAGGCCCGCATGGCCGAGGACGCGTGGAATTCGCGCGACCCAGCGCGCGTCGCGCTGGCCTATACCGAGGACAGCCGCTGGCGCAACCGCTCTGAGGTTTTCCAGGGGCGGCCTACGATCACCGCCTTTCTCACGCGCAAATGGGAGAAGGAACTCGACTACCGCCTGATCAAGGATCTCTGGGCATTCGACGGCAATCGTATCGCGGTGCGCTTTCAATACGAATGGCATGACGCCGCGGGGCAGTGGTACCGCTCCTACGGCAACGAGCAGTGGGAGTTTGACGGGCACGGCCTGATGCGCCGCCGCGAAGCCAGCATCAACGACATCGCCATTGTCGAGAAGGACCGCCGCTTTCACTGGGCCGCGCCCGGCCCGCGTCCTGCTGATGTTGCGGGCTTGAGCGACAGCCCGTTCTGACGGGAAAGCGCGAGCGGCAACGGTCAATATCCCCGCGATGGCTCGACCAGATTCTCGAGCTTGCCACCGGCCTCGAAGCGTTCGATCTGCCGGGCGACATATTTCGAGATTTCGTCGGGGTCGGTGTCGGCGGCGTTGTGCGGGGTGAGAACGACTTTCGGATGGGTCCAGAACGGGCTGTCTGGCGGCAACGGCTCGGTCGCATAGACATCGAGCGACACCGCGCCAAGCGTTCCGTCATCGAGGCAGGAAAGGATATCCGGCTCGTTCTGCAGGCCACCGCGGCCGGCATTGATCACGACCGGCGCGCCCATTGGCCCCGTGCGGTTCAATTTCGAAAACAGGTCGCTGTTGAGGATGTGCCGTGTGTCCTGCGTCAACGGCAACAGGCAGACGAGGATGTCCGTGCGGCGCAAGAACGCGTCGAGCTGCGCCTTGCCGTGAAAACACTCGACGCCGGGAAGCGCCTTCGGACTGTTGCTCCAGCCCGCGACGCGAAAGCCGAGCCGCCGCAAGACCTCGGCCGCGTCCGATCCGAGCGTGCCAAGGCCCATCATGCCGACCGAAACCGCCTCGGCCGGCCATTGATATTTCGGCGCCCAGCGCTTGTCGCGCTGGCTTTGGCGCAAATGGAGTTCCTGCCGGTGATGCATCAGCACATGCAGGACGACATATTCGCTCATCCGGTGGGTGAGATCGCCGACGGCGACCCGCACCAGCGGCACTTTCGGCAATGACTTGTCGGCCATCAAGGCATCGACACCAGCCCCGAGATTAAAGATAACCCGCAAATTTGGAAACGCGGCCAGTTCGCCCGATGCAGGTTTCCAGACCGCGGCGTAGTGAACATCTTTCGGGTCGCCGCCGTCCTCCGTTGCCAGCCAGACGCGGCGGTCACCGCACACCTCGTCAAACCGCCGCTTCCAGCGCGCCGGTGACCAATTTTCAGTTCCCCCATGAATGAGGAGTGCGAGCGTGCCCTTATTCATTGCCATTTTGCCTTCTGCCGTTCAGGCCGCGACCTTACCTAGTGGTCTGATTCTAACATTCGCATCCCTTCTCAGCGGCTACTTTTGCGAATGTTAGAATCAAAGGACTACTAGCAAATATAGGTTTCCAGTGGAGTTTTGGATTTGACATTCGCTTTACGAGTTTGCGGCTAGCTGGGTAGCGAATGTCAAATCCACTCCACTAGGCACATTTCCAGCACAAATATTTTTCCGTCGGGCTGTCGGGTCGGCGCATAATCATCCGTCCTTGGATCAAAAGGGAGCTTCATGTCCATGCTGTATGCCATTCTTTGCTACCACGATGAAGATTGCGTCGGTTCGTGGACCCGGGATCAGGACGCCGCCGTGATGGCGAAGCTCACCGTCGTCCAGGACAGACTGAAAAAAGAAGGCCGGCTCGGTCCGGTGGCGCGGCTGCTGCCGACCACGGCGGCAACGACCTTGCGCAAGGACGATCCCCCGCTCGTGCTCGACGGCCCCTATGCCGAAACCAAGGAGCAACTGCTCGGCTTCTACATCATCGACTGCGAAAACCTCGACGCGGCAGTTGGCGTCGCGCGCGATCTCGGCGCCGCCAATCCGGGTGGCGCTTATGAGATTCGCCCCGTCGGCGTTTTTCTGCCAGGAGGGACGGTGAAGTGACCGACACGGCCTGGATCGATGCCGCGTTGACCTCGGCGCGTCCCCAGGCCGTCGGCGCTCTGCTGCGGTACTTCCGCAACCTCGATACCGCGGAGGAAGCCTTCCAGAACGCCTGCCTGCGGGCGTTGAAGAGCTGGCCGCAAAACGGCCCGCCGCGTGACCCTGCGGCTTGGCTCATCATGGTCGGGCGCAACGTCGCGATCGACGAGGTGCGCCGGACCAGCAGGCACGAGGCGCTGCCGGAAGATGAAGCGATATCCGATCTCGGCGATGCGGAAGATGCGCTCGCCGAACGGCTCGACGGCTCGCACTATCGCGACGACATTCTGCGGCTCCTGTTCATCTGCTGTCATCCGGAACTGCCTGCGACGCAGCAGATTGCGCTCGCGCTTCGCATCGTTTCCGGTCTGACGGTGAAGCAGATAGCCCGCGCCTTTCTGGTCTCGGAAGCCGCGATGGAGCAGCGGATCACCCGCGCCAAGACGCGGGTCTCCGGCGCCTGCGTGCCTTTCGAGACGCCGGGTGCGGTCGAGCGCAGCAAGCGGCTCGCGGCCGTCGCCGCGATGATTTACCTGATTTTCAACGAGGGCTATTCCGCAAGCGGCGAGACCTCGGAAATTCGCAAGCCCCTGTGCGAGGAAGCGATCCGCCTGGCGCGGCTGCTGCTTCGGCTGTTCCAGAGCGAGCCGGAGATCATGGGCCTGACCGCGTTATTGTTGTTGCAGCACGCCCGCACGGCGGCGCGGTTCGATGCGGGCGGCGAGCTGGTGCTGCTCGACGATCAGGACCGCGCGCTGTGGAATCGGAAAATGATCGCCGAGGGTTTGGCGCTGATCGACAAGGCGATGCGCCATCGCCGCAGCGGGCCTTATCAAATCCAGGCGGCGATCGCGGCCTTGCATGCCCGCGCCGCAACACCTGAAGACACCGATTGGGCCCAGATCGACTTGTTATATGGCTCGCTGGAAATCCTGCAGCCTTCGCCGGTGGTCACCCTTAACCGCGCCGTCGCGGTGTCGAAGGTCCGCGGGGCGGAAGCCGCCTTGCAAATGATCGAACCGCTCGGCGAGCGGCTTGCGAATTACTTTCATTATTTTGGCGTGCGTGGCGCCTTCCTGATGCAACTCGGCCGCAACGAGGAGGCCCGCGTGGCGTTCGACCGTGCGATCGCCCTTGCCAATACGTCGGCCGAGGCGGCCCATATCCGGATGCATCTCGACCGGCTGATGCGCGACAGCCGGCCATCCGCACCAAAGGCTGAGAAAAAATAATTCGGCGCCTGTCGGTCGGTGTCTCCTCCGTTCGTCTTCAGGCAGAGAGCCTGTTGAAGAGGGACACGCGAGATGAACATGCAAACCATCCAGATCATGATCCTGCTGCTTGACGGCTTCATCAAGATGGAGCCGTGGCGGATCGTCACCGACGCGATCGACCGGATCGGCTATGGTGCGAGCGAAAGTCTCGCGCGGAGCCTCGGCGTCATCGCGGCAGCTTGCGCCGGTCTCTGTGCGCTCCCGAGCGCCTCGATCCTGATGATCGGCAGTCCGTTGTTCGGCCACATCTTGTCCGGATTTTATCTCGGCGTGATGGTGTGGGGCGGGCTCTGGTTGCGTGACCGCATATTGCGAACATCATTGCTGCTGCCCGGGTCTTTTCATAAAAGATCGGAAGATAGAGGAGTTATTCAATGCTTGAGATCATCGTCATCGTTGCGGTTCTACTGGCGATCGCCATCGTCGTCGTTCTTATCCTTGCATCGACCAAGCCGGATACTTTCAGCGTCCAGCGCGAGGCCGTCGTGAAAGCGCCGCCCGAGCGGATTTTTCCGCTGATCAGTAATTTTCGTCAGTGGACGGGCTGGTCACCTTGGGAAAACAGGGATCCCGCGTTGAAGCGGAGTTATGACGGCGCCGAGAGCGGCAAGGGCGCCATCTATGCGTGGGAGGGGAACAAGAACGTCGGTTCCGGACGCATGGAGATCCTGGAGGCCTCATCGTCAAAAATCGCGATCAAACTCGACTTCCTCAAGCCGTTCGAAGCTCACAACACCGCCGAGTTCACCATGCGGCGGCAAGACGGTGCCGGCCCAACGACCAACGTCAGTTGGGTCATGCATGGCCCCGCGCCCTTCATGCACAGGGTGATGCAGGTGTTCATGAATTTCGACAAGATGATCGGCAAGGATTTTGAGGCCGGCCTCGCCAATCTGAAGAGCCTTGCCGAGAAATAGCTCAACCGTTCGACAAGACGCGGAGCGGGGGATAGCCCGCGCTGCCGCGATCGAGCTAGTACCGCCGATCTGAAGTCCCTGTAGCGCAAGCGGCCGGTCCGTACCAGGGACTTCAGATCGAAAGCGGTACTAGAATCATAGATTTGCTAGTGCCCTTGGCTTTCCGAAGTTCGTGCAAGAGGGCGCGGCGATGTATCACGAACTTCGGAAAGAGGGCACTAGCGACAGGTCGGATAGAGCGCTGCCAGTTCGCGCCCGCGCAACAGAAGCAGCCGTGACGTCAATCCGCCGCGCCGGCAAATCCAGTTGCGCACACCGGCCGGATAGGCCTGGAGCACAAGTTTGGAGGCCTCCGGCTCGGCATAGAGACGACCCCGCCGGTCCATCGACCGCGCGGCATGAAACCCCAGCACGGCGCGGCGCGTCACGCAGATGCGATCGCCCGGCACCATGCTCAGCACCAGCGTGCAGGCGGAAAGACAGGGGCCATCGATCACGACGCGCTCGCCGGAAGCCCGCACACGTTCGAACAGGTCGAGAAAAGTGCCGACCTGTCCGCCTGAGCTCGCAAGGATACGAACCTCGGCATGCGTCGCCGGCGCGGCGAGGGCGCATATCAAAGCGGCAAGGGGAATGATTTTGCGGATGACGGCCAACTGCTTCACGGATTTGTCTTCGAATACTAGCAAACCTATTGATCTAGTGTGGCTTTGGTTCAGAAGTCCGCATGACGAACTTGCGGCAGCAATGGTGCGGACTTCTGAATCGCCGCACTAGTGTCCCGGTTCTGACATTCGTATCGTATCACAGCGGGCACTTTACGAATGTCAGAACCAAAGGGACACTAGCAAATCTATAATTCTAGTGTGGCTTTTGACTCTGACGTTCCTTTTGCGAGGCCGCTGAGAAACTGAAAGGAACGTCAGTGTCGCCACACTAGCACGGAAAGCGGGCGTCTGCTCTTCTGGCCGCACCAGCAAGGCGAAAGGATCGAGGGCGATGAAGGTCAATTCCGCCGCAGACATCGAACATTGGCGGCCGGGCGTGGAAACCCGCATGCTGATCTCGGCCCGGAACGGCGCGGCGCAATTGTGCATGTTCGAACAATGGGTCGCGCCCGGAAACGGCGCGCCGACCCATTCGCACCCGGTCGAGGAGGTGCTGACCGTGCGCGAAGGCGAGGCCGAGATGTGGCTCGTAGATGAACGCGCGATCGTAAGAGCCGGCCAATCCCTGATCGTGCCGGCCGGGCGGCTGCATGGTTTCCGCAATTCCGGCACCGTTACGCTGCATATCCATGCGGTGCTGGCAGCGCCGGTTTTCGAGGCCACGCCGGAAGGAGCATCAGAAGCAGTCCGCCGATGGGGCAGCCCGTGACTCATCGCGTCATTTCGTAGTCCATCAGATAGGCGCGTTGCCAGGCCAACAGCAAAACTTGCAAAACTTGAGCCGAGGTATCCACGTGTCGCTTACACTGCACTTTCATCCCCTGGCTTCGTATTGTCATAAGACGCTGATCGCGTTTCGATCGCCTCGCGACGCTGCCATCCTATGCACGCGTCCTGAAGGAAGCGGAGCCTTATTTTTCGATGTTCCCGGTGTCCTGATTCCAAAGTTCGCATCATCGTGCGGCAAGCTCGTTTGCGAACTTCGGAATCGAAAGGACCCCGGCAACTTATTTGATTCCAGCGTGGCTTTGGTTCAAAAGCCTCGCGGCAGTAATGTTGCGGGCTTTCGAACCGCTACACTTGGGAGACATGATGCCGAGCGATACAAAAGCGATTTCAAAGGCAGCGCTTGATCACCTTCACGGCGTGATGGCCGGCTATGTCGAGCGCGGCGACTTTCCGGGTCTGGTGATGCTGGTGAGCCGCCACGGCGAAGTCCATGTCGATGCGATCGGCCGCCTGGCCTTCGAAGGTTCGCCCATGACGCGCGATACGATCTTCCGCATCACCTCGATGACCAAGCCGGTCACGGCGGCAGCGGCGATGATCCTGGTCGAAGAAGGCAAGTTGCTGCTCGACGACCCCGTCGACCGATGGCTGCCCGAATTGGCCAATCGCAAGGTGCTGCTTACGATCGACGCGCTGATCCATCAGACGGTGCCGGCACGACGCGCGATCACGCTGCGTGATCTGCTGACGTTCCGTTGCGGCTACGGCATGATCCCGGTATTTCCCCCTCGTTATCCGATCCAGCGGGCGTATGCGGAAGCGGGTCTCGAGCCGGGACCGGTATTTCCCTCGTTTCCACCGGACGAATTGATGCGGCGCTACGGCAGCCTGCCGCTGATCTTTCAGCCGGGGGAACGCTGGCTCTATAATGCCGGATCCGAAATTCTCGGCGTCCTGATCGCGCGGGTGGCCGGCGTGACCTTTGCGGAATTTCTTCACGCGCACATTTTCGCGCCGCTGGCCATGAAGGATACCGCCTTCTACGCCCCCAAGGAAAAGCAGCACCGGTTCGCAACCGCCTATTCCCATGACCGTGCAGCAAAAAGCCTGAAAGTATTCGATCCGCCGGTAACGGGGCGGTTTTCGAATCCGCCCGTGTTTGAAAATGGCAGCGCCGGGCTGGTCTCGACCGCGGATGATTTCAATGCCTTCGCACAGATGCTGCTGAACGGCGGCAGCCTCGGCAGGGTGCGCATTTTGTCGCAGGCCTCGGTGGATTTGATGACCGCGAACCACATTCAGGCGGATGAAAAGCGGGAATCGAAATTGTTCCTCGGCTACACTCAGGGCTGGGGGTTCGGAATGTCCGTTTTCATCGGGTTCGACGATCCCCAGGCCAAACCCGGCCGATTCGGCTGGGATGGCGGCTATGGAACGTCGTGGTATTCCGATCCGCAATCGCAGCTGACCGGTATTTTGCTCACCCAGCGGATCATGGATTCCCCGGAACCGCCGCGTGCATTCGCGGATTTCTGGACTGCGCTGAATGAGGCTGTCGCCGAGTGAGCCGAAAATAATTTCGTCGACCGTGTCGGCACGGCGAAACGCCAATCGTCTTTTGTACGAGAGCACCGGTTTGTCCGGGGACTGTCGGAGCCAAATCAGGAACGGAGAGCACGATGCGATTTATGATGCTGATGATCCCGCGGGGCTATGAGACGGCGGCGCCGGGCACCATGCCGCCTGCCGAAGCGGTCGCCGCCATGATGAAATACAACGAAGCGCTGAAGGAAGCCGGCGTCCTGATCACGCTGGACGGCCTGCACCCGCCGTCGATGGGGGCGCGGGTTTCGTTTGCCGGCGGCAAGCCCGTGGTCACCGACGGGCCCTTTACCGAGTCAAAGGAAGTGCTCGGCGGTTACTGGATGATCGATGTGAATTCGCGCGAGGAGGCGATCGCCTGGGCGAAGCGTTGTCCGGCGTCGAACAACGAAATCATCGAAATCCGCCAGGTTCAGGAGATGTCGGACTTCGCGCCCGACATTCAGGAGGCGGCGGCCGGATTTACCGAATTGCATCGCGGTTCGGCCACGCGCTGAAAGATACCCCAATCAACCGCAAACCAAGGAGAATCCGATGAGCAGCAATGACACCTTCCTCGCTGTCTTCCTGGGCAGCAAATCCAGCCCGAAATGGGCGGCCTGGAATGCGCTGCCCGAGGCCGAGCGCAAAGCAACAGAGATGCGGGGCATGGCGGGCTGGAAGGCCTGGGTCGAGAAGCATCACGCCGCAATCGTCACAATGGGCGGACCGCTCGGCAAGACCAAGAAAGTCGACTCGCAAGGGATTGCCGATATCACCAACCCGATCGGCGCCTTCACGGTGGTTCGTGCCGCCTCGCACGAGGCGGCTGCGAAGATGTTCGAGGATCATCCGCATTTCTCGATCTTCCCCGGCGAGTCCGTCGAGATCATGCCGGTTCTGCCGATCCCCGGCGGTTAACGGTCTCGGACTTTGAATCCGCGCCAGTTTCATGTAAGAGCCTTTTACATGAGCTGGCGCAAAGATCAGGACCGCGCGGAACGCGGCTATCACCACGGCAATCTGAAAGAGGCGCTGCTGCAGGCAGCGCTCGGTCTGATTGCGGAGAAGGGCGCGGCCGGCTTTACCTTTGCCGATGCCGCGCGCATGGCCGGCGTCAGCCCGGCCGCTCCCTACCGGCATTTTCGCGACCGGGACGAGCTGCTGTCGAGCATTGCGCAACGCGGCTTCGAGGAATTCGAAACCGCCTTGTCGATAGCCTGGGACGATGGCCGTCCCGATACCGTCACCGCGTTTGAGCGGGTCGGCAAGGCCTATCTCGCCTTCGCGCGCGAGAAGCCGGCGTTCTATTCCGCGATGTTTGAATCAGGGCTTGCGACCGATGTCAGCCCGAGTTTGCAGGCCGCGGCCGAACGCGCCTTTGCCGTGATCCGCGCGGCGGCGGAGCGGCTCGCGGCGCTCGCGCCGCAGGGCTCGCCGCGGCCGCCGGCATTGATGATGGCGCTGCATATCTGGTCGATGTCGCATGGCGTAGCGTCACTGTTTGCCCGCGGCGATGCGTCGCGGCGCAAGCTGCCGATGTCGGCTGAGGAACTTCTCGAAGCCGAAGTGCTGATCTACCTGCGCGGCCTCGGCTTTCTGACCGACCGCAGGCCTGCCGCCGCGGAGGCGCCCGGCCAAAAGCCGTCGGGCCCCTGGGGCAGCCCAAAATAAATTTTCGGCGGGGCGGGCAGGGTCCAGCTTGACAAAAATGCGGGATGGTTTACGTATGTAAATGTTATTTACATTCACAGTTGGCATACCGCCTTGATGGAGAGGGAAATGGCCTACACCGCAGATGTCAATCGATGGCGCGGCCCCACCGAAGAGTATTACCGACCCCGTATGCTCGATACGCCCTGGCATCCCGGCTGGATCGCCGTGACGGTGCTCGGGTTCATCATCTGGTGGCCGATCGGCCTTGCGCTTCTCTTTTTCACACTAGGGAGCAGA
Source organism: uncultured Alphaproteobacteria bacterium (assembly GCA_963832045.1). GTDB lineage: Bacteria > Pseudomonadota > Alphaproteobacteria > Rhizobiales > Xanthobacteraceae > Bradyrhizobium. The sequence goes on along the minus strand of CAWHSM010000022.1, from coordinate 629,607 downwards.
AAAATGGGTTGCTGGAGTCATCAAGACCGCTGGGCCAACAAGATGGAGCGGATGAAGAACCGGATGGAGCGCGGCGGCTTCCCCTTCGGGCCGTCCACCAGCGGCAATCGCGCCTTCGACGAATACCGCATGGAGACGCTGCGACGCTTGGAGGATGAGCAGAAGGAGTTTCGCGAATTCCTCGATCGGCTGCGGCACGCCAAGGACAAGGAGGAGTTCGACCTGTTCATGGCCCAGCACCGTACCCGTCCTGCCTCGCCGTCCGACGACCATCCCCAGGCCTGACGACCACGCCTGAGGTTCGGAACCAGCCTGCGGCGTAGTACGCCTGCGACCTGACCGCGAATGAGCCGCCCGCCTGCCAAAAGCAGACGGGCGGTTTTGCGTATCTGGCTCGGAATTAGCCGCTGACGAGCGGTTTTAAGGCCTTGTTCGGCCGGCATTTCCCTTGGCTAAAATCTCCTTTGGTAACCAGACGTTAACCCTGATTGGCGTCTGGTTAGGGACGAAAGGACGCGCGGAAAGCCCTCGTTTTGACACGTTGGCAGGGGAAGCAGGCCCGGCTTTTGGACGGGCCTCCCATGCGAAACATCAAGGGTCCCGCGCCGGCGTTTTTTCGCCCGCGCTTTTCGCGCGGCCGTGGGACCGGCAGCCATTGCATCCGCAGCATATGGCGATCGGGAGATTGGGACACCGGTGCTCCGGTTCTGACATTCGTATCCCGTCGCGGCGGGTTCGTTTACGGATGTCAGAACCTGAGGCGCACCGGCAAATACAGGTTTCTAGAGCATGATCCGGAAAAGTGTGTAGCGGTTTTTCCTCGCGACAAACGCCAAGGGCGTTTGCGCGGAGATCATGCTCAAACAAAAGGATAGAGCGCGATGACGATTCGAAGAAAAGTCATCCCGCTCTAGCGTTGAGAGGACATCGCTTATGAATCCGGCCGACGTGGCGCAGTCTGCCTTGCCGCTGCCATCCGCTGACGTCTCGCTGATTGCCTTGTTTTGGCAAGCTCACTGGATCGTGAAAGCGGTCATGCTCGGGCTGTTGTCCTGCTCGGTCTGGGTTTGGGCGATCGCGATCGACAAGGTCTTTCTCTACTCGCGAACCCGGCGCGCGATGGACCGCTTCGAGCAGGCATTCTGGTCCGGCCAATCGATTGAGGAACTCTACCGCACGCTTTCCGCCAAGCCGACGCAATCGATGGCGGCCTGTTTCGTGGCTGCGATGCGCGAGTGGAAACGCTCGTTCGAAAGTCAGGCGCGATCCTTCGCCGGCCTTCAGATGCGGATCGAAAAGGTCATGAATGTCTCGATCGCGCGCGAGATCGAGCGGCTGGAACGCCGGCTGCTGGTGCTTGCCACCGTCGGTTCGGCGGGGCCCTTCGTCGGCCTTTTCGGTACCGTCTGGGGCATCATGTCGAGCTTCCAGTCGATCGCCGCCTCCAAGAATACCTCGCTGGCGGTAGTCGCTCCGGGCATCGCGGAGGCGCTGTTTGCCACCGCGATCGGCCTTATCGCCGCCATTCCGGCGACTATTTTCTATAACAAGTTCACCTCCGAGGTGAACCGCCAGGCCCAGCGGCTGGAAGGGTTCGCCGATGAGTTCTCGGCCATCCTGTCGCGCCAGATCGATGAACGTGCGTAAGCGCCGATATCGATATAATGTGAGGCTCGTGGGGACCAGTGCCGCCTATTTGAAGTTCCTGCACCACAAGCGGGCGAATTCGATCCAGGAACTTCAAATAGAAAAGCGGCACTAGAATCAATAGGTTTGCTAGTGCCCATGACTTTCCGAAGTTCGTGGAAAGTGGGTGCGGCAACGGAGCACGAACTTCGGAAAGTGGGCACTAGTGTGAGCACCGAAACATGGCGATGAACATGGCAGGTTCGCCGGGCGGCGGGCGCCGCGGCCGGCGTAACGCCGTGATGGCGGAGATCAACGTCACGCCGATGGTGGACGTGATGCTGGTGCTGTTGATCATTTTCATGGTGGCCGCGCCGCTGATGACTTCGAATATCGATATCGACCTGCCGATCGCGAGCGGCGGCAAATCGATTGCGTCGAACACGCCGCCGCTCACCTTGTCGGTCAAACGAACCAACGGCGGCTGTAACTCCAATGTCGAATTGTATCTTGGTGATTTGCAGATCGCCGCGCCCGACCTGCTGCCTAAAATCAAGGCGATAAGGGACACGCGATCGGAAGCGGAAAGCGTGGTTTACCTGCGCGGCGACAAGGACGTCTGCTACACCGATATGATGAAATTGCTTGGGCAGATCCGGACCGCCGGATTCAAGGCCAATATTGTCATCATTCCAGACCAGGGTTCCTGAGCATGATGATCGCGCGCCAAGCTGCGGCTGGATTGAAACAGAAGGCCTGACTTGAAGAAGATCGACAAGTCTCTGGTAGCTGCGATTGTCCTGCACGTCCTCGTGATCGGGTGGATGATGCTTTCGTTTTCGACCAAGGCCTTCGTCATGCCGGAGGAGGACGTGGTCGCCGTCGACGTGGTCTCCGCCGACCAGCTCTCGCACGTCACCGCCGGCGTGAAATCCGGCAAGAAAGAAAACCCCACGCCGCTGGTGGAGAAGAAAGCCGAAGCCAAGCCGGTCGATGACGCCGTGGGTAAAGTCACGGAAAAGGCTCCGGTCGTGACCGAGACGGCGCCGCCGCCGCAACCCAAGCCGGTGGAAAAGCCGGTCGAGAAAAAGCCCGATCCGCCGAAGCCGGCCGCCGAGGCAAAGCCCAAGGAAGAAGCTAAGCCGAAGGAAGAGGCTAAAAAGGAAGAGGCCAAGCCGGTCGAAAAAAAGCCGGACACGCCCGATCAGATCGCAGAAGCCCTGAAGAAGGAAGAAAAGAAGCCGCCGCCGAAACCGCAGGCGCAGGCCGCGACCCCACCGCCGCAACCTCAGAAGCCGAAGGAGCGCACCTTCGATCAGAGCAAGATCGCAGCGCTGCTCGACAAGCGTGACCCCTCGCGCCAGGCCGTCACCGGCGAAACGCTCAACTCCAATGCGGCGCTCGGCACGTCCAAGGGAAGGGCGTCGGACAATTCGGCGACCTGGGGCGCGATGTTCCAGCAACAGGTCGAGCGTTGCTGGAAGAAGCCGTTCGGGGGCATCGAGAGCCAGAATCCGGAAGCCGCCTTCACGATCAGGCTGAAGCGTGACGGCACCCTGGAAGCCGCGCCAATCCCGGAAGGTACGCCGGCGACGCCCTATCTGCGCGTCTATCAGGAGAGTGCGCTCCGCGCGATCATCGAATGCCAGCCGTATAACCTTCCCGCCGCCTATTTCGACGAATGGAAGTTTTTTGCGCCGGTGTTCACCGAACGAAAGAGCTGAAACGCAACCGTTACGATCCGCGTATATGAAATGAAGCCCAGCAAATGACCGAGAAAGACCCATTGCGCCAGATGCCGTTCCGCCTGAGCCGCCGGCAGCTCGTTTCCGGCATGGCTTCGCTTGGCCTGATCGCCGGCGTTCCCGTTCGTCTGGCCCGGGCCCAGAAGCGGATCATCGTCCCCGAGGGCGATTTTGCGCCGTTGCCGATCGCCATTCCCAACTTCGTCGCCGGTACGCCATCCGACGGTGAGGTCGGTGTTGGCGTCACCCAGGTCATCACCAACAACCTCAAGCGCAGCGGGCTGTTCGCCCCGATCGATCAGGCCGCCTATATCGAAAAAATCGGCAACATCGACGTGGCGCCGCAGTTCAACAGCTGGAAGAGCATCAGCGCGCAGGCTTTGGTGACCGGCCGCATGACGCGGCAGGCGGACGGACGGCTGAAGGCCGAATTCCGCCTCTGGGACGTCGCCACCGGCCAGCCGCTGGCCGGCCAGCAATATTTCACCCAGCCCGAAAACTGGCGGCGTATTGCCCATATTATCTCGGACCAGATCTACGAGCGCCTCACCGGCGAGAAGGGTTATTTCGACAGTCGCGTGGTGTTCGTCGATGAGACCGGCGCGAAGGAGCGGCGGGTCAAGCGGCTCGCGCTGATGGATCAGGACGGCGCCAATGTCCGCTATCTGACGCGCGGCGCCGATCTGGTGCTGACGCCGCGCTTTTCGCCCTCGACCCAGGAAATCACCTATATGGAGTTCGCCCAGGGCGACCCGCGCGTCTACCTCTTCAATATCGAAACCGGCCAGCGCGAAATCGTCGGCAATTTTCCCGGCATGACGTTCTCGCCGCGTTTTTCGCCGGACGGCCAGCGGGTGATCATGAGCCTGCAGCAGGGCGCCAATTCCAACCTGTTCGTGATGGATTTGCGGTCGAAGTCGACCACCCGCCTGACCGATACGCCGGCGATCGATACCTCACCCTCTTACGCGCCCGACGGTGGGCGCATCTGCTTTGAATCCGACCGCGGCGGAAAGCCGCAGATCTATGTGATGCCGGCCACCGGCGGCGCGGCCCAGCGCATATCCTTCGGCGACGGCACCTACTCGACGCCGGTCTGGTCGCCGCGCGGCGACTACATCGCCTTCACCAAACAGGGCGGCGGACAGTTCTCGATCGGCATCATCAAGCCGGACGGTTCCGGCGAACGGATCCTTACCTCCGGATTCCACAATGAAGGTCCGACCTTTGCGCCGAACGGACGGGTCGTGATGTTCTTCCGCGACCCCGGCGGCAATGGCGGCCCGTCGCTGTTTACCGTCGACATTTCCGGGCGGTTCGAACAGCGCGTTCCAACCCCCGGATTTGCCTCCGATCCGGCGTGGTCACCGCTGCTCTCCTGAGCTGCGGAGATCCCGGCACGCAAGGCGGTCGTGGCCGATCCGCGCGGCGCCGTCGCCGCTGGTCTGCGCGGCTTACGGTTTGGATGTCACCATTTCGCCCGGATGGGCCGACTCGCAGTCGCGCAATAACCCGCCGAAATAACCGCGGGTGATGTGCGCGGTTTGAGGATATGGATTGCGCGTCATCAACAGCCGGTGAAGCTCCGCGAGGCGGAAACAGGGTACGCCCGGAAACAAGTGGTGTTCGAGGTGATAGTTCAGTCCCCAAGGCGCGATCAGCCAGAGTTGCCAGAACGGCGCGATCACCGTGCGGCTCTCGCTGAGGACTGTTTCGTGCTCGACGGCATAATGCTCCGCCACGTTGCGGACATAGCGGATGCCGAGGAACACCGTCATCAGCGGCACCATCCAGTACAGCAGCAAGAGCTTCCAGAACCCGAACACGATTGAAGTGACCAGCAGCACGGCCATAAAGATCAGACGCCCGCGGCTCACGATGGCCGGAACATCGCGGGTATCCTTGTTCTTGTGAAATCCGCCCAGTGCCGTCGCGACCTTGAGGCCGAGAAAATACTGCGCAGCGTGCATGAGCACGCTGCTGCGAGGGGCCGGAAACTCGAACTCATGCAGGTCGAGGTTCCGCGTCCAGTCGGGGTCCATCTCGCTGTTCAATTGGCGATGATGCGCGAAATGGCTGTTGCGATAGCCGGCCATCGAAGCCGTGGTCAGAAATGCGGTGATCTCACCAGCAATGTCGTTGATCGTCCGGTTGGCGTAAGCGCGGTAATGCGCGGCTTCATGCATCAGTCCGCCCAGACCGTTTATCCGCGAGCCGATGATGATTACCGCCACCGCATATACCAGCGGATTCCACCAGGTCTGGCTGATCCAGACCGCAGCGGCGATCAGGCCAAACTCGAGCGCGGCGGCGGCGGTGAATTTAACGCTATCGATCTGCGACAGATTGCGAATTTCTTCCTTGGTCAGGAGGCGCGGTATATCCCGCACGCAGGCGTCGCCCATTTTTGCAGAGCGCGCCACCATCTTCTCGGTCATCGGGTAACTCCTGAACGCCACAACACGTGCGGGAAAATCTACCGTGGCTGATGGACTTTACCAATAGCCGTTAACAGGGCGTTAAGGTCAAATTTTAACGCGTGGTTAAGATGTGAGGCCAAACGTTGCGCTTCTGCGCGCGGCACGTCGCCGGCAAGCAGAGCCCGCCGGCACCTGCCGAAACGCCAGCGGCTCCAATGATTTGCTAACGATGTTGGCTTAGGAATACTTCAGGCCTCGTGCCGTAACTAAAGCGTGGCCGGCGCGTTTCACGAGATAAGAATGAACCTGCAAAGACTTCGGCGAGGCGGACCTTCTACGGCGTTACCGCCGGAGATTTACGCCGCATTGGTGGACTCGCTGTTTCAAAACTATTTGGCGTCGCTCGCAGGAACGATTTGCGCTGCGGTCGCGGCGTTGCTGACGGCATGGAAGACCGGCACGGTTCTGCTGTGGCCGTGCGCCATCTTCATCATCGCGGTCGGCGCGGCGCGAGCCTACGACATGTACGCTTACGAAAGCAGCAAGTCGCAGCTCACTCCGGAATCGGCGGTCCAATGGGAACGGCGCTACCGGACCGGCGCCGTGCTTTATGCTTCGGCGCTCGGCATATGGTGCTGGACAACCTTGCTTCAGAACGACGATCCGGTAGCCCAACTGCTGTGTCTGTCCGTGACCATCGGCTACGTCGCTGCCGGCGCCGGCCGAAATTACGGACGCCCGTCGATCGCCCATCAGCAGGTTTTCTATGCCTGCGGGCCGATGTGTCTCGCGCTGTTTCTGCATGGCGGAGTTTACTACATCTCCCTGGGCTTGCTGAACTCCCTGTTCTTCATTGCCCTCAAGCGGATCACGCTTGATCTTCATCAGGTCCACGTCAGGGCATTGATCGCCGGCGAAACCATCGCGTCGATAGCCAATCAGTTCGACACTGCGCTCAACAACATGCCGCATGGACTTTGCATGCTGGATGTCGATGGGCGTCTTGCGGTGATGAATCGGCGTTTCCGCGCCATGATGAACCTGCCGGACGACTTCGTGCAACGCAGCGCGGGAGCTTCCGACATCATCTCCGCCTGCGTCGCCGCCGGATCGGTCTCGGAGGCCAGCGGAAATATCATCCTCGCGGAAATCGAAAATCCGCAGGCAAAGGATGTCATCACGACTGATCCCGACATGACGCGAGGCCGGTCGCTGTCGTGGGCGTTCCAGCCGATGGCCGGCGGCGGCGCCGTCGTCCTGCTTGAGGACGTCACCGAGCGGCGCGACGCCGAGGCCAGGATCACACATCTGGCGCGTTACGACGAACTCACGGGACTCCCGAACCGGGTCAATTTTCGCGACGAGATCGAACATCTTCTCGCGACCTCGCACAGCGCCGATCAATTGTCGGCGCTGCTGTTCATCGATCTCGACCAGTTCAAGCAGGTCAACGATTTGCTCGGTCATCCCTGCGGCGACCAGTTGTTGTGCGCGGTCGCCGACCGGTTGCGCGCCATGCTGCGTCCTGAGGATTTCGTGGCGCGCTTCGGCGGCGACGAATTCGTGGTGTTTCAGCAGAACATCAGGTCGCCGGACGAAGCTGCTACTCTCGCCCGCCGCATCGTCGATCACCTGAGCGAACGCTACAAGATCGACAATCACCTGGTCGAGATCGGCGCCAGTATCGGTATCGCGATGACGGTTCCGGCCGGCGTCAGCGCCGACACGCTTTTGAAGAACGCCGACATGGCGCTCTACCGCGCCAAGGCGGATGGCCGCGGCACCTTCTGCTTCTTCCGCGAGGAAATGGCGCAAACCGTCGCGGCGCGCCGCATCCTCGAGCTCGACCTGCGCAGGGCGCTGGCGAACGAGGAGTTCGAACTGTTCTATCAGCCGCTCGTCAATCTTCAGAGCGGCAAGATCTCGACCTGCGAAGCGCTGCTGCGATGGAATCATCCGGTTCGCGGCACGGTTTCGCCGACCGACATCATACCGGTCGCCGAGGACATGGGCATGATCGTCGATCTCGGGCGCTGGATCCTGCGCAAGGCGTGCCTGGAGTGCATGGCATGGCCGGAAGCCGTCAGCGTCGCGGTCAATTTCTCGCCGCAGCAGTTTCATCAACGCGACCTGCTGAGCGAAATCCGCTACGCGCTCGACGTCTCGGGTCTGCCGGCCCATCGCCTGGAAATCGAAATCACCGAGTCGTCCTTGCTGCGCAACACGCAGCTCACCCACGAATTGCTCTCGCAACTGCGCGCGCTCGGCGTGCGTATTTCGCTGGACGATTTCGGTACCGGTTATTCGAGCCTTAGCTATCTGCATAACTTCCCCCTGCAAAAGGTGAAGATCGATCGCTCGTTCCTGGAAGGGATCGATACCGATCGCCCGCTGCGCCTGCTGCGCGGCGTGGCACGGTTGAGCGCGGATCTCGGCATGTCGGTCGTGGTCGAAGGCATCGAGACCAACGAACAGCTGGAATTGGTCAACGCTGACGGCACGGTCACCGAGGCCCAGGGCTATCTCTTCAGCCGGCCCGTTCCCGCGACGCGGGTTCGTCAGCTCCTGAACGCCTCGCACGGCCGCCGGTCTGAGGAAGAAGATATTCCCTCACGATCAATCGCCTGAAAACGATTTCACCTGACCAGGCCTCCTGCCGGCGAAAGTTATTCCCGTTTCGCCGAACAAAGCTGCTCCTGGCGTTGCGATTAACCCTAACGGCCTGATTAGTTTGCAGTTGCGGTAAGAAAGAATTAACCTTCGGTTGTGTGCGGCGAAGGTGTCGCGGCGAGGGGGCGCGTGTGAGTTTGGTTCAAGAAACAAGAAACGGCCCCCTCGAGACCAAAATCGAACTGCTTGATCAAGTCGAATATCGGCTCGCAGTAACGGAAGTTGAGAAGGAAAAAGTTTACAACCTGCGATATCGTGCCTATCTGCACGAGGGCGCGATCGAGCCGCGAGCGGATCAGCGCCTGACCGACCGCTTCGACGATTTGCCGAACTCCTGGGTCTTCGGGGTCTATCTCGATGGTGAACTGAGAAGCTCGCTCCGCGTGAGCGTCGCGACGCCCGATAACGACGAGACGCCGGCAGTGGATGCCTTTCGCGATTTGCTCGGGCCCGAGCTCGCCAAGGGGAAAGTGATCGTCGATCCCAACCGTTTCGTCGCCGACCCCTTAAGTCGGGCCGAGTACCCGGAACTGCCTTATTTGACCGTTCGGCTCGGCTACCTTGCCTGCGGCTACTTCAACGCGGATATCGGAACGGCAACGGTTCGTGCCGAACACCAGGCGTTTTATCGCCGCGTGTTTTTCCAGAAATCGCTGTGCGAGCCGCGTCCTTATCCTACTCTGACCAAGCCGCTGTGCCTGATGGCCGCGGACTACCTCAGCATTCGGGACAAAGTGTTCAAGAGATTCCCGATGATGCGTTCAACGGCCCTCGAACGCCAGGCGCTGTTCGAGCGCGACGGCAGTCGGCTGTCTCCCGTGGTGAATCTGCCGGAGTTCCCGTTCCGGCGGGCAACGATGGTTCCGGCAACCTGAAGCGACCCAGTGAGGCGGGCTTTTCGCCCGTTCTGGTGCGGCCAGGTCGCCCCGGCGAGAGCAGCCGGCCCCGCCAATCGCCTTGAAAAGGCGATATATTCCGCCAGAGCGGCCTTGCCTTCACCCTCGTGCCACATTTACAACCCATTAACTATGGTGGCCGCTTTTCGCCGATTGGGGGCATTTGAACGGGTCCGGCAACATCCCATCAAGGTTGACGGAACGTTCGCTTAACTATCGCCCTGTAGACCGGATGGAAGTCGAAAACGTGAGCGTGGAGGCTCCCGAATGAAACATCCTATGCGTATCCTCCAGGGGCTGAAGCTGGCCGCGGTGCTCGCGGTCGCGCTGTCGATGGGCGCCTGTGCGAAGAATCCGCTTGCCGACGGAGCGATGGCCAGTGCGGCCACGCCGGGCAGCCAGCAGGACTTCGTCGTCAATATCGGCGACCGTGTGTTCTTTGAAAGCGATCAGACCGATCTGTCGCCGCAGGCGATTGCGACCCTGGAAAAGCAGGCGCAATGGCTGCAAACCTACAACCGCTACACCTTCACCATTGAAGGTCACGCCGACGAACGCGGCACGCGCGAGTACAACATTGCCCTCGGTGCACGGCGCGCCCAGTCGGTGCGTACCTTCCTCGCCTCGCGCGGCATCGATCCCTCGCGGATGCGAACCATCTCCTACGGCAAGGAGCGCCCGGTCGCGGTTTGCAACGACATCTCGTGCTGGTCGCAGAACCGCCGCGCGGTCACGGTGCTGAACGCGAGTTCCTGAACGCGGCTGGATCAGGATGCCCTGTTTTGCCGGCGCCCCTTTCGGGCGCCGGTCGTGTTTTGAGCGGCGCCTTGCGATTTGTCTCAGTCACATTTTTGGCGTACTCCCTGTTTCAAGCTGATCCGTCTTCACGCTCACGAATTTGTCGTCCGTCAGGCCTAGTGTCCCGGTTCTGACATTCGTAAAGGTGCCGGCCGCGATATGGTACGAATGTCAGAACCGGGACACTAGAGGGGATAGGTTTGCTAGTGCCCATGGCTTTCCGAAGTTCGTGAAAGTGGGCGCCGCAATGGAGCACGAACTTCGGAAAGTGGGCACTAGGAATGTCGCTCGGAATTCATAAAACTGCCCGCGCCGCCGCATTGGCCGCGATGCTCGGGTTGGGCTCGCAGGCGTGGTGCGCGCCGGCGCTGGCGCAATCCGACGATGTCGACCCGGAGGTTCGGATCCAGCAGCTTGAAAACCAGTTGCGGCAGCTCACCGGGCAGAACGAAGAGCTGCAACATCGCAACCGGCAGCTTGAAGAGCAGCTGAGGTCGTTCCAGGGCGGCGGCCAGACGGCGGTGCCCGGTCAGGCCGCCGTTGCCCAGCCCAATACTGCGGTGCTGCCTCCGGTGCAGGCGCCGCCCTACCGGCAGCCGCAAGCGGGCCAGGCGGGTTATGAATCGCAGGTCGCCGCTCCCGCGCCGATCGTCCAGGAGCCGGCGGGGTCGCCGCGCCGCCGTGGCGATGCCTTTGATCCGACCCAGAATCCGAATGCTCCCGGAGCACCGCGGGCGCTTGGTGGCGGCCCGCTACCGATTCCCGCCGAGGCACCCATCGGTGCGCCGGGCGGGCGAGGGGCCGGCGAGCCGCTTGATCTCGCCAATACCGGTGGCGCCCCCGCAGGGGCGCTGCCGCCTCCGTCGCCGCGCAACACCAACGGCACCGGCGCGCTCACCACCCTGCCGCCCTCGGCGACGCCAAGGGACGAATTCGATCTCGGCGTCGGCTACATTCAGCGCAAGGACTATGCGCTGGCCGAAGAAACCATGCGCAACTTTACCAAGAGATATCCGAGCGATCCCATGATGGCGGACGCGCAATTCTGGCTTGGCGAAAGCTTCTTCCAGCGCCAACTCTATCGCGACGCAGCCGAATCCTTCCTGACGGTGACGACCAAATTCGACCGCTCGACAAAAGCGCCGGATGCTTTGCTTCGGCTTGGCCAGTCGCTGGCCGCGCTGAAGGAGCGGGAGGCCGCGTGTGCCGCTTTCGGCGAGGTGACGCGGAAATATCCGCGCGCCGCGGCCAACATCAAGCAGGCGGTCGACCGCGAGCAGAAGCGGGTGAAGTGCTGATTTTTGGCGCATGGGCCTGCGGGAGCGGATTTAGCGCTCGCTGACATTTGCACTCGCTAACATTTGCAAAAGTACCCGCCGGATTCGGGATGCAAATGGTAGAATCGGACCACCAGGCCCAGCCAAGGCTTCCGATCAGCCGGCGACATCATGTCTGAGGATGACAAATCCCCGATCTCGGCGCGGCAGGCCAACGGCTTGTTCGCAGACTGGAAAGGCGCGTCCGCGCTGGTTCTTGCCGTTTCCGGCGGTCCCGATTCCGTTGCCCTGATGTGGCTCATGGCGCGCTGGCGCCGTGCGCTTTCGCGCGGTCCGCATCTTCTGGCAGTGACGGTCGATCATGGCCTGCGTGCCGAATCGGCGCGCGAAGCACGTGCCGTCAAGCGCCTGGCGGGTGCGCTCGGCGTGCCGCATCGCACGGTGCGCTGGACCGGCATAAAGCCGAAATCGGGCGTGCCGGCCGCGGCACGGGCGGCGCGTTACCGTCTGCTGGCCGCCATCGCGCACCAGAATGGCGCCAGCCATGTCCTGACCGCGCATACCCGCGACGATCAGGCCGAAACGCTTTTGATGCGGCTTGTGCGCGGAAGCGGCATCACCGGTCTTGCGGCGATGGCGCGTGAGACCGAGCGGGAGGGCGTGCTGATCGCCCGTCCGTTTCTGGACATTTCTAAATCGCGGCTCATCGCGACACTGGAAAAAGCCAAGGTCGGCTTTGCCGACGACCCGACCAACCGCGACACCAGTTTTACCCGGCCGCGCATCCGTACGGTGATCCATGGCCTAGCCGCCGAGGGCGGCGATGCGCGCAATCTGGCGAGGCTGGCATCGCGACTGGCGCGGGCGAATGCGGCGATCGAAATTCTGGCCGATGGCGCCGCCCGCTATCTGGCGCTTAAGGGTCGCCAGACGATGTCGCCTCTCCCTTCGGATGCCGGGCTCCGAAACGTGACGTTCGATGCCGCGGCTTTCGCCGTCTTGCCCGAGGAAATCCGGTTGCGGCTGTTGTTGCGCGCGATCGATCGGTTCGGCCATGAGGGGCCTGCGGAACTGGGAAAAGTCGAAGCCTTGCTCGCCGTTTTGGACGGCGCATTGCAAAAGTCGGCCGCGAAGCACCCAGTACGGTTGAAGCAGACCTTGGCGGGCGCGCTCATCAGCATGACCGGGAATCGCATTATTGTCGCTCCGGCGCCGCCGCGCCGCCGTGCGGCGAATTGAGCCGGGCGGTTCGCAAAACCAGCCTTTTCGGTCTTAACCACCCCGGCAAACACCCATTTCGACGCCATGATTTGAACTGGAAGGGCGCTAGGATGGGTTAAATAGTCCTATTTGGTTCCCTTGGCAGCGGCCGTGCCGGCACTTAGATTGTAGCGCGCGGACGCCCGAGGGATTCTCTCAGCACCTAACCAAGGCACAAGGCCGCGATCCGCGCGACCACGAAGGAAGTTCGATGAATGCCAATCTGCGCAATTTCGCCCTCTGGGTCATTATTGTTCTGCTGCTATTGGCCTTGTTCACGCTTTTCCAGAACCCGGGTCAGCGCGTGTCCTCGCAGGATATCTCGTTCTCGCAATTGCTGAACGAGGTCGACCAGGGCCATGTGCGCGATGTCGTGATCCAGGGCCCGGAAATCCACGGCACCTTCAACAACAATACGACCTTCCAGACCTATGCGCCGAACGACCCGACGCTGGTCTCGCGCCTGTACAACGGAAAGGTGCAGATCACGGCGAAGCCGCCCGGCGATAACGTGCCCTGGTTCGTCTCGCTTCTGGTTTCGTGGTTGCCGTTCATCGCGCTGATCGGTGTGTGGATCTTCCTGTCGCGGCAGATGCAGGGCGGCGCCGGCAAGGCGATGGGCTTCGGCAAGTCGCGCGCCAAGATGTTGACCGAGGCGCATGGCCGGGTGACGTTCGAGGACGTCGCCGGCGTCGACGAGGCCAAGCAGGATTTGCAGGAAATCGTCGAGTTCTTGCGCGACCCCGGAAAGTACCAGCGGCTGGGCGGACGGATTCCGCGCGGCGTGTTGCTGGTCGGTCCTCCCGGCACCGGCAAGACGCTGATCGCGCGCGCAGTCGCGGGCGAAGCCAACGTTCCCTTCTTCACCATTTCCGGTTCGGACTTCGTGGAGATGTTCGTCGGCGTCGGCGCGAGCCGCGTCCGCGACATGTTCGAGCAAGCCAAGAAGAATGCGCCGTGCATCATCTTCATCGATGAAATCGACGCCGTCGGCCGCCATCGCGGTGCGGGCCTCGGCGGCGGCAACGACGAGCGCGAGCAGACACTCAATCAGTTGCTGGTCGAGATGGACGGCTTCGAGGCCAACGAGGGCGTGATTCTGATTGCTGCGACCAACCGGCCCGACGTGCTCGACCCGGCGCTGCTGCGCCCCGGCCGCTTCGACCGCCAGGTGGTGGTGCCCAATCCCGACGTCGTCGGCCGTGAGCAAATTCTCAAGGTTCACGTTCGCAAGGTGCCGCTGGCGCCCGACATCAACCTCAAGACCATTGCCCGCGGCACGCCCGGCTTCTCCGGCGCCGACCTGATGAACCTCGTCAACGAGGCCGCGCTGACAGCGGCGCGCCGCAACAAGCGCATGGTGACGCAGGCCGAGTTCGAAGAGGCGAAGGACAAGGTCATGATGGGTGCCGAGCGCAAGTCGCTGGTCATGACCGAGGAAGAAAAGATGCTGACGGCCTATCACGAGGGCGGTCACGCCATCGTCGGTCTCAACGTCATCGCCACCGATCCGATCCACAAGGCGACCATCATTCCGCGTGGCCGCGCGCTCGGCATGGTGATGCAGCTGCCGGAGCGTGACAAGCTTTCGATGTCGCTGGAGCAGATGACCTCGCGCCTGGCCATCATGATGGGTGGCCGTGTCGCCGAGGAGCTGGTGTTCGGCCGCGAGAAGGTCACTTCAGGCGCGGCCTCCGACATCGAGCAGGCGACGCGGCTTGCGCGCATGATGGTGACGCGCTGGGGGCTTTCCGAAGAACTCGGCACCGTGTCCTATGGCGAGAATCAGGACGAAGTATTCTTAGGCATGTCGGTATCGCGCACGCAGAATGCCTCCGAGGCGACGGTGCAGAAGATCGACAGCGAGATCAGGCGCCTGGTCGAGGAAGGCTATCAGCAGGCGACCAGGATACTGACGGAGAAGCGCGCCGATCTCGAGGCGCTCGCCAAGGGCCTTCTGGAGTATGAAACCCTGACCGGAGACGAGATCATCGATCTGCTCAAGGGCAAGAAGCCGAACCGCGAGTCGGTACTGGAGCCGACCACGCCGCGCGCCTCGGCAGTGCCGCCGGCCGGCAAGCCGCGTCCGCGCCCCGATCCGGATCCAGGACTGGAGCCGCAGCCGCAGGCCTAAGGTCTTCAAGGCCGGTACGTCCGGCAAATGGTTTTGCGCAAGAGCCCGGCATCAAGCCGGGCTTTTGCATTTTTGTGGACCGCGCCTTCCATCGGGGTCGCGTCCCCGTGGCGTGTGACTTGCTTGAAATAATCTGTCAGTCTTGGTCGCCGAGCATAGGAGCTGCCCGATGTCAGGTCACGCGAGCGTCTCGCCCGTCGTTGCCGTGCCAAATGCCGACTCGCGGCTCTACAACCACGATCTGGCGCCGGTCGCGCCGGCAGGGCGCAGCTGGGGCACCTTCAGCATCTTTGCGATGTGGATGTCGGACGTGCATTCGGTCGGCGGCTACACCTTCGCGGCGAGCCTGTTCTTCCTGGGGCTGACAGGCTGGGAAGTGCTGCTGGCGATGACGGTCGGCATTACCATCGTCTATTTCCTGATGAACCTGATCGGGCGTCCGTCATTGAAGTACGGCACGCCATTCCCGGTCGTGGCACGGATGTCGTTTGGCGTGATGGGGGCCAACATCGCCGCCGGCCTGCGCGGCATCGTCGGCATCGTCTGGTACGGCGTGCAGACCTATTTTGCCTCCAAGGCCGTGCAGGTGCTGGTGCTGACGTTCTTTCCGGGAGCCGAAGCGTTCACGCATTCAGGCTTCGCGGGCCTCTCGGTGCTGGGCTGGGCCAGCTTCCTGTTCATGTGGCTGTTCCAGCTTCTGATCTTCCTCAACGGCATGGAGACGATCCGCAAGTTCATCGATTTCTGCGGACCCGTGGTCTACATCGTGATGTTTGTGCTCGCGATCTGGATCGTGATGCAAACCGGTGTTTCCAGCCTGTCGCTGCAGCTTAGCCCGCGGGCGGAGGGATCCGCGCTCGGGCATATGGCGAATGCGGCCATGCTGATCGTCGCCTACTTCGCCGCGCTGCTGCTCAACTTCGGCGACTTCTCCCGTTTTGCAACGGACGAGCGGGCGATGAAGGCGGGCAATTTCCTCGGCCTTCCCGTCAACTTCATTGTCTTTGCCATCATCACCGTGATCGTCACGGCCGGCACCGTCAAGGTATTCGGCGAAGCGATCATGGACCCCGTCGGCATTGTCGAGCGCATCGGTAATCCCTGGGTGGTGGCGATCGGCTCGGTCACCTTCATCGTCGCCACCATGGGCATCAATATCGTCGCCAATTTCGTCTCGCCGGCCTACGACATCTCCAACCTCTATCCCGGGAAGATCGATTTCCGCCGCGGCGGGCTGATCGCCTCGATCCTCTCGGTGATCGTCTGCCCGTGGATTTTCGTCTCGAGTCCGCAGGCCATCACGATCTTCGTCAGCATCTTCGGTGCGGCGCTCGGGCCGATGTTCGGCATTATGGTGGCCGACTATTACGTCGTGAAACGCCAGCAGGTCGTGCTCGAAGACCTCTATACGATGTCGTCAACAGGATCGCTGCATTTCGAGAATGGCTGGAACGCGAGGGCGCTGCTGGCGCTTGCCGGCTCGGCCTCGGTCTCGATCGGGTTGTCGCTGGCGGGGGCTTACGGCGTCATCACCAATGTCGGCGATTGGGGCTGGCTGATCGGCGCGGCCCTTGGCGCCCTGTCATATACGGCGCTGATGCGGGGCCGTGAGGTTCCGGCGCCGTCGGGCGCCATTGCCTGAACGGCCAAATCCCGCGCCTCAATGTGCGGCCATTCCCGCTTGATTGGGCACGGGCTTCAAGGTTGATGCGAGCGGACGCTGGCCGGTCGCAGCCATGACGGCTCCGTAGCGTTTCGCGAGCATGATGGATCCGGCCGCAAGCAGGATCCCGCCAATGACATCGATCATGTAATGGGCGCCGGCGACAGGAGTGGCCAGGATCATCAGAGTGTTCATCGCGATCGACAAGGATGCGAAGCCGCGTACCGGCCAGAGGGCCCACATATAGAGAACGGCGGAGGCGGCATGGAAACTTGGAAAAGACACGATGCCTGCGAGATGAAACAGTTCGAGGTGACGCAACGCTCCGTTCCGCAGTGCCGCGATGTCACGTAATTGCGCCGCGTAAACAGTCGTATTCAGCGAGGTGAAACCCTCAGGTGAAAGATGCAGGCCATAAAAAGTCCCGATCGCTGGTGCGAGGGAGGAAATGGCGATCGTCACCGCGAGCGCAAAGCAAAGTGCGGCGATAAAAAGCTGGAGCCGCATCAGGCGCAACGTCATGGTGAGGATGATCGGAATGCCGAGAAGCGGCCACTTGATGAAGCTGTAACCGACGTTGAGCCAGTGTCCGATCGTCGGGTGAGCGTCGACAAATCTGGCAATCGGTTCCGGATCCATTCCCATGGCGCGGTCAATGATTAGCAAGGCTTGATCCTGCAAAGGCCAGTTGGCGGCGTTGGCCACGTAGCTCAGGGGGCCTACGATCGCGGTGAGCAGGACGAGCTGCGATATTGATCCGAGCGAAAAGATCAGCTTGGGATCCGCGGTCTCGCCTCGCGCAAACGCATGGTCATAGGCGATCAAGGCAAACACAACGGCGATCGCGACAGTGGTTCCGAACGCCAACGGCTCGAGCGAGAAGTTCGACGCCGCAACCGCGAGAAGCAAGACGCTACCCATCGCGGCGATCGGAATCCAGTTCAGGTTGAATAGTCGCCAGGCAACGCGAATGTCTGAGTTGGCCATAATGCACCCGGGAGTTTATTCGGGCACAGTCCCTAACGGCGCTTAATATCGGCGTAAGAACGATGGTTAACGCTCCGATGCCGGCCGATCCGCCACTCTGGAATCATGCGCAGTGCTGCATTTACGTCTTGTGTTTTGGCGTGAATAATTGTTCACTTCTTCATAGCGATTTGTGGTCAAATTGCTCAAAACAGTGAAGACGCGTTCGATCGTGTGCTTTCGGCCGGTCCGCGTTGTGGGACGAGAAACGCGCCATGGTCTATCGGCGGACCCATCAGGTCGTCAAACGCCTCGCGGCGCGCCGTAGTGCGATTCTGACAGCGGCGCGGGGCGCCGCAGCCGAGGGCGGCATGGCCGCCGTGCAGATCGCCCCGATCGCCGTGCGCGCCAACGTCGCCGCCGGTACCGTCTACCGCTATTTCCCCTCCAAGGCCGAGCTGATTTCCGAATTGATCGCCGAGGTCTCGCGCGATGAACTGGCGGCGATCCGGCGCGCCGCGGATGCAGCTCCCGGTCCGTCGTCGGCGCTGGCGGCCGCCGTCACCACGGTGGCCGTGCGGGTGCTGTCACAGCGCAAGCTCGCCTGGGGCATTCTGGCCGAACCGGTCGACGTCGACGTCACCGCGTCACGGCTTGCAAGCCGCCGCGCGGTTGCCGGCGAAATCGCAGGCCGGATCGATGCGGCGGTCCGCGCCGGCCATCTGCCGGCGCAGGATACCGTGTTGGCTGCAACCGCGCTGCTCGGCGCCTTGCATGAGGCGCTGGTCGGGCCGTTGGCCGCGGAGAACATGGACGATCCGGGAAAGCTCCGTGACGCGGTTCAGACCGTGACGCTGCTCGCTCTGCGCGCGGTGGGCGTGATGGATGCCCGCGCCCGCGGTCTGGTGGTGCAGGCCGTGTTGCCGGCAAAGACGCTGGTCGGCGCGTAAGCGCCGGCGCCATTTTGAGGCTTGGCGTGCAGCAGGCTTTGCCTTGAGAAATTCCGCCGCATTGATGGTCTAGGGTTTCCCCCTAGGTCACTTCGAGCTTGTGGAGCGCACATGACAACGACATCCGGATCAGCCAAATGGCAAGGCGGTATCAAGGACGGCAAGGGTGCGATTTCGACCAAAAGCGGCGCGCTCAAGGACTATCCCTATGGTTTCGCCAGCCGCTTCGAAGGCAAGCCGGGCTCGAACCCGGAGGAATTGATCGGTGCAGCGCATGCCGCCTGTTTCACCATGGCGCTGTCGCTGATATTGGGCGAGGCCAAGCTCACCGCCGAGCAGATGGAAACGAAAGCAGATGTCACGCTTGAAAAGGTCGGCGAAGGCTTTGCCATCACCTCGGTCCATCTGGCGCTGAGCGCCAAAGTTCCCGGCGCCGATAACGCAAAATTTCAGGAACTGGCCGGCATGGCCAAGGCCGGATGTCCGGTGTCGAAGCTTCTGAACACGAAGATCACGCTCGAGGCGAAGCTCGTCTGAAGCTGCGGCAATGGCGGTGTGCTCGCTCTCCCCTCCGGCCCCCTCGGGAGAGGTAAGGCAAGTACAACACCCCGCTCTAGATTTCCGCGTCTTCGTCCGGGCCCACCGAGGCGATGCGCAGCATGTTGGTGGTGCCCGGCGTGCCGAGCGGAACGCCGGCAACGATGATGACGCGCTGACCGGCCCGTGCAAAGCCGTCGCGAAAGGCAATGCTGGCGGCGCGGCTCACCATGTCGTCGAGGTTCTGCGCGTCTTCGGCGACGACGCAATGGACACCCCACACCGCCGACAGCTTGCGGCCGGTCACCAGGTTCGGCGTGATCGCCACCACCGGCGGCTTCGGCCGTTCGCGCGCGACCCGAAGCGCCGTCGATCCTGAATTGGTCCAGCAGATGATCGCCGAAAGATCGAGCGTTTCGGCGATCTGCCGCGCGGCATCCGCGATCGCATCGCCAACGGTCGGCTCGGGTTCGGCGCGCTGCGCATTCACCACGCCCCGATAGGTAGGGTCGCGCTCGACTTCCTCGCCGATGCGATTCATGGTCGAGACCGCCTCGACCGGATATTTTCCGGCCGCCGATTCCGCCGACAGCATGATGGCGTCGGCGCCTTCATAGACCGCGGTCGCGACGTCGGAAACCTCGGCGCGCGTCGGCACCGGCGACTGGATCATCGATTCCAGCATCTGGGTCGCAACCACCACCGGCTTGCCGGCGCGCCGTGCCAGCCGCGTCATCTGCTTTTGCAGGCTCGGCACCCGTTCCAGCGGCAGTTCGACGCCGAGGTCGCCGCGCGCCACCATCAGCGCGTCGGAGGCCTCGATGATCTCGGGCAGGCGGTCGATCGCCTGTGGCTTTTCGATCTTGGCCATCACGGACGCGCGGCCGCGGATCAGTTTCTTGGCCTCGGTGACGTCGTCGGCGCGCTGCACGAAAGACAGCGCGATCCAGTCGACCCCTGTCACCAGCGCCGCCTCGAGGTCGGAGCGATCCTTCGGCGTCATCGCGGAAACCGGAAGGTCGGTGTCGGGCAGGCTGACGCCCTTGCGATCCGACATCCGGCCGCCGATCACGACGCGGGTGACGGCGCGGTCGGGAGAAGTCTCCTCCGCAATCAGCCGCACCTTGCCGTCGTCGAGGAGGAGGGCGTGGCCGGGCTTGAGCGCTGCAAGAATTTCCGGATGCGGGAGCTGAACGCGGGTGTTGTCTCCCGGCGTCTTGTCGGAATCCAGCACAAAGCTCTGGCCGTTATTGAGTTGCACCGCGCCGTCGGCGAAGGAGCCGAGCCGGAGCTTTGGTCCTTGCAGATCGACCAGGATGCCGATCGGCCGGCCATAGCTGCCCTCGACATTGCGAATGGTCGTGACCAGTTCCCGCATCTTGTCATGCGGGGTGTGGCTCATATTGATACGGAAAACGTCGGCGCCCGCTTCGAACAGCTTCCTGATGGTGGCGCTGTCGGAAGAGGCCGGGCCGAGTGTTGCAAGAATCTTGATGCGGCGCAGGCGCCTCATGGCCTGGTCCCGGGTGCCGCGGCTGGCGGCGGCAGACCCGTCGCGCCCGGAGGCAACCCGCCCGGCGAATTGGGGATGCCTGGAATGTTTCCGGGGCCACCCGGCCCGATCGTGCCTGGAATGCCCGGTACCCGCTGCGCGGGCTGCTGCTCGTTGGATTCGGTGAGCTGCACCGTCCAGGCGCGCTGTTCGCCGGTGTCGACCTCGAAGAAGCCGGTCCGGTCGAAGCCCCGCGCCAGGCAATTATCCACGCCCTTGATCGTGAATTCCTTGTCGCGCGAGCACATGAAAGCCTGTCCCGACCATTCGCCGCCGCGATCGTAATCGAGGGCGTAGATATAATAGAACCTTGCGACAAGCGTGCCACGCAGCAACGTCTCACAGCTTCGCGAGGACACGTTCCACCAGCCTTCGGTGGTCCAGCCCTCGGCGTCCTTGTAGCCGAGCGCAATGCCGACCCGGCTCGAGGTATTGTTGCAGAGACGGAAGTCCGCCCCCGCTGGATCGTTCCACAGGCAGGCCAGTGCGAGCACCGAAGCAGGCGCCAGGGCGGCGGTGATGTTCTTTATTGTCCGGGTCAGGGCTTGCGAATCTTTTCGGATCATCTAGGCGAAGCTATATCAATATATTGACGGTTTCGCGTGGGTGGCCCTCGGCGGTCAAGGGGTATTTGGGCCACCGGGCCGGTCCCGACCCGGTCAATGTTTGCGGCGCGATATGGAAAAATATGTGACGGTTTCCTACTTGTTTCCTACTTGGCAAGTTTGAGCATGATCGTCTCCGATCATGCCGTAAAATGGGCGGGATAGGGTCATGGCGATCGACGACAAAACCAGAACGGAACTTGAAGCCGCGGTCTTTCGGCGCCTCGTCGAGCATCTGCGTTCCCGTACCGACGTCCAGAATATCGATCTGATGAATCTCGCAGGCTTCTGCCGCAATTGCCTGTCCAACTGGCTCAAGGAAGCCGCCGACGCCAAAGGTGCGGCCATGAGCAAGGACGAGAGCCGCGAGGCCGTCTACGGCATGCCTTACGAGACCTGGAAGGCGACGTTTCAGGAAACGGCCAGTCCCGAGCAGCTCGCCGCGATGAAGAAGGCTCCTACCGGACATTGATACGCTGAGGCCGCTTTCTCCTGTGGGCGCGCTGTGGATGAAAGACGGTGCTGCCTTGACGCGAGGCGCTGCAGTCCTGAGGGTCTTTCTCAAGGATGCGGTGCGTGAAGCCTGCGGCGCTTCCCCCACATCAACCCCCTAAAGTTCATTCAGGAGTACCCGATGGCCACCTCTGCCGCCGCCGTCAAGGACGAAGCGCCCGCGACGAAATTTGCCAAGGACCAGCTCAAGGCCATCATCGAGCGTATCGAGCGGCTGGAAGAAGAAAAGAAGACCATCTCCGACGACATCCGCGACGTCTACGCGGAAGCCAAAGGCAACGGCTTCGACGTCAAGGCGCTGCGCACCATCGTCCGCCTTCGCAAGCAGGACGCCAACGAGCGCGCGGAGGAGGAAACGATCCTCGAGACCTATATGCAGGCGCTCGGGATGCTGTGAGGTCTTCCCGTCGTGCCTGCGAGTTGTGCGTCCGCTTACGACGCGTCAGCGCAGCGCGGCGGTTCGCAATACGAAGGACTGCGTCGGCAGGTTTGCGATCGCCGCTCCGCTGAAGTGATCGCAGCTCAGTCCGGCTTGCGGATCATCCGAGAAGGCCATCGTGACGACGCCCGGCGGCTTGACGAAATGCGCGCTCATCGTGGTCAGGTCGGCGTCGCCAAGCATGGTGACGGACATCGACGTGCTGGCGCTTGGCGCCAGCATCAAGACGCGCATCCACGTTTCATTCACGTTGGAGGCAGCGATCCGCGTCGATGTCGCAACCAGTTCGCCCTGACCCTGGCTGCCCTTGGCGACGACGGTGGTGAGGCTGTTAGCGGCCATTGAATTGCGATTGGTCGGTGCCGATCGGGCGCCGCGGGGAACGGGCGCGCTGGCGGCCACGATATTGGCGCGGTCAACCGGCGCGTAAGCCAGCGCCTGATAGGCGGCAGGTACACTGGCGGTCGATTGCGGATCGCTCGAGGCGAGCGTCTGTCGGGCGTTGAGGGCGTCGACCTGCGCGGGCGTCGCCTGCTTCGGCGCAACCGGCATATCGTCCCAGAAACCGCGCGCGTTGATGATGTCGGCCGGGGTCTGCGGCTTGGCTTCGGTGTTATCCGAAGCGGCGGCCGGCTTCGCTCCGGCGGGCTGCGAGAGCTGTGCGTCGGCCGCGGCCAATAGGATGGGCGCGGCCGGTTTGGCGCGCGGCACCGGGACCTGCTCGGAAGGCTTGGCGGCGGCGACCTGAGTGGCCGGAGCCGCCTTGTCCTGAGCGATCGGCGCAGAACCCTCATCCTCGTCGTCGTTCGACTTGCCGCCGAACAGACGGGCAAATAGGCCGGGCTTGCTCACGGTTGCGGCATCATCGCCATTGCCGCGCCGCTCGACATCGGCGCGGGCAAGTTCATATCCCTTCAGCGGTGTGCCGTCCGAAGGAACATGCACGGTGCGCCCGTCAGGAAAAACCCGCGCAAGCTGATCGTGGGTCATGCGCGGCCAGTGGCGGATGTTGCCGGTATCGAGATGGACGAACGGCGATCCCGAGGTCGGGTAGAAGCCGACGCCCCCGCGCTGCAGCCGCAGCCCGGCGTAACGGATCTGCTCAAGCGGCACATCCGGAATGTAGAAGTCCATCGCGTGGCCGAGCATGTGCTGGCTGAAGCGGGCCACCCCTGACGAGCGGCGGCGCAGCATGGCGTTGGTGGCGGGGGAACGGTAGGCGGAAATGATCTGGATCGGTTTCTTGCCGTCGACGTCGCGGTAGACTTCCCAGAGGATATCGAACAGGTGACGATCCATCGTGGTCTGGTCCTGCGAGCGCCAGTCGCGCAGGAAATGATTGAGTTGCCTCAACGCCTCTTCGTCGTAGCGGCCGTCGTGCTTGAAGGTGACGGTGAGGTCTTCGCCGGAATGGGTATGGTGGAACGACAGCGTGCGGGTTTCATTCAGCGCACTCGCGTCGTGGACCGAGCCAATTCCCGCCAGCAGCAGCACGGACGTCAGTCCGAGCTGATATCCGGCCTTTGGCAGAGACAACGATGTGAATTGGCGTGCGAAACCGGTCAGCACGTAATAAGCCCACCCCACATGACCGAGCGTTGAACCCTTTCGCGACCCCGTGCGGCGAAAGAGGGTAAATCTACTCTTAACGCGGGAGGGTTAAGTGAGATTTAACCCTTCCCCCCAAGTTCGAGAGGAGATAACCCGCCGAGTGTGGCGAAAAAGTGCTCGCGGGTTAAATCCGGGTGGAGAATGGTTAACGTTTAAAGGCCCCGCCCGGGGACGAGGCCTTTGATCAGGCTTGGGATTTTGACCCGGCGGCGTTTGCGGGCCGTCAGCGCTCGTAGAGCCGGCGTTGTTGTGGATGGCGGCCCGGAGGGGCGGGCGCGGGGCTCGGTCCACCGAACAGCCGCTCGAAGAACGAGGGCCCAGACGAAGACCACGAATTGTCGCTGGCCACCCGCACATCGCCGACCGGCCGTACGTAGTTCGGTTGCGAATGGGCAACCACGTTCTCCAGATCCCTGTTCTTGCCGCCATGGAGCAGCGACAGCATGTTCGCGTCGCGGCCATAGACGTCCTTGCGGAACTGGAGGCTGCCTTCATCGTCCACGAACGCCGTCTGATAGGTGAGGTTCACCGGAATCGGCGTCGGGAATTTCAGGTTGATCTCGCTTTGCCCATACATGCTGCGGATTTTTTCCGGCGTGTAATGCGCGTTCGGCTCGGTGATGCCGAGCAGCACCGCGGCGTATTGGTCGGGATTCTGCACTCGCATGCAGCCATGGCTGAATGCGCGGTCTTCCTTCGCGAACAGATTCTTGTCCGGCGTGTCGTGTTGATACACCAGGAATTTGTTCGGGAAATTGAAGCGGATGCGGCCGAGCGCATTTCGCTCGCCCGGCGGCTGCGAAATATGGATGCTGCCGTCGCGGGCGTGCTCAAGCTTCAACCCCAGGCGTTCCAGCACCGACGGGTCCTGTTGAAGCGCGGGCAGGTATTCGTTGTAGATGATCGAGGGCGGAACATTCCATGTCGGATTGACAGTGATGAACTTCATCGTTTCCGTCAGAAGCGGCGTGGCGTGAATGCCGGGCTGGCCGGCCACCACCCGCGTCGTCCAGATCTGCCCGCCGTTCTGCATCACCTTGAGCGTATAGTCAGGGATGTTGAGAATGACATAGGCGTCGCCGATCGAGGGTGCACCCAGGTCGCGCGGCAGCCAGCGCCAACGCTCCATGTTCACGATCACCGTGTCGATCTGGCGGTCGCGCTTCGGGCTGTTGATTGCCCTGATAGTCCGCTCATCCAGCACGCCGGTCGGCTTCAGCTCGGCGGCCGCCTGGAACTTGCGGACGGCCTCGGCGACTTTCGCATCGTATCGGCGGTCGTCGGGATTTTCGGCGATGCCGAGCTTGGCGCGCAGTTGCGGCACGCGCTCGTCTTCCACTTCGATCGCGCCCTGGTTCTTAGCCCGCGCCGGCGTGAATTTGAGAGCCGGGCCGTCGGCGATCTGGATGACCGGGCCTTCGCCCTGGCCGCGCAATTCGGCCAGCTTCTTCTTCAACGCGCGGTAAAGCTTGTGCGGCGGGTTGTAGCTGTCGAGCGCCAGCGACGCATCCTTGGCGGCCGTGACATTGGCAAGCACTTCCGCCGCATCCGTCGGGTGTTCCGGATATTGAATGTCGCCGGACACCTGCGACCAATGCATCCGGCCGCTCTGGGCATGGCGCGCATAGTCGAGCATGCTCGCGGTCAGCTTCAGATCCGCTTCTGCAAGCGCATCCGGTGTGGTGGCGAGCGCGAAATCCGGTGCCGGATAATCAGACGGGTTCAACCCGTCGGAAGCCGCATCCTTCAGCCTTGCAACGACGCCCTTGCCGCTGTCGGTCAGCTTGCCGGCCTGTGTCCAGATCGGAGCGAACTCGCGCGCGGTGTAGAATTTCTCTACCGCCGCCCGTTCCGCCCTGCGGTCGAAATAGCGCTGCGCTTTGGCGCCGAAGAGGTCACGCAGCTTGTCGGCAACCGGTTGATCCGCCGCCGGCACATTGCTTGCGGCCTTGACGGGCTCGGGCGTTGAAGCCGCGGCTGGAGTCTCTGCCGGCGCGACGCTCGTCGTTTCGGTCTTCGGTGCCTCGACCTTGCTTGTATCGGGCGCTGTAGTTTCGGACTTGGCTGTATCAGTTTTGGGGGTATCCGGCTTCGGCGTATCGGCTTTGCCGGTTTCGATGCTGGCGGGCTCAGAAATCGGAGCGGTGACGACGTCGGCCGGCTTGGCGGTCACCGTCTCCGGCACCTCCTCCGCCGTCTTCGCGGCATCGGGTGCGGAGGACGCATCGAGCTTGAAATCGCCTGGGCCCGGCGGCGGGACATTGGCAGGTTCGGGGCGGGGGACCGCGGCATCGATCGCCAGATCGGCGGCGGTGTTGCGCGCAGAATTGCTTTGCGCGAACGCCGAGGTCGCCGACACCGTGAGGAAGGTTGCCGCGACCGTCATCAAGACGCGGTCATATCCTCTACAGTTCTTCCAACAGTCACGCATCATCACACCCCTTGGGTGAGCTGCCCCTGCTCTGGAACAGCTTTGGTTTGTCCGTCAAAGCTTTCGCGAAAAGCGCCGGCCTGATCGGTTCTGAAGCCTATCTCGATGAAACTGTGCTCCACAACTCCAGGTTTGGCACGGCTGCCACAACGATTCATACGCAGACGATACACGGGTGCCCCTCAGAGGCAACTCACGACAAACTTACCGAACTTGTCCTGACCGAGGTTCTTGCCACGCGGGTCGCCATTTGTCTGTCACCTGCGGGCAACGGTTCAAATGTTCTGGCCGGCTTGCGGCCACCAGCTTCCAACTGCTGGCACGGCCAATTGTGCCGTCAGGTCTAACCGGACTCCGCTCCGCCGTTCGAGTTGTCGGAGGCGGCTTGCTCGTCAAGCTTGCGATAAAGCGTCGAGCGACCGATTTTGAGGCGGCGCGCGACCTCCGACATCTGGCCACGGTAGTGCGAGATCGCGAAGCGGATGATCTCGCTCTCCAACTCTTCGAGGGGGCGCATTTCACCGCCGTTGGTGAGCATTGAGAGCGTGCCAGACCCGGCAAGCGGCGCGATCGGTATTTCATTACCGGAGACCGTGGCGGATCCGGACGATTCAAAGGCCTGCCCGACGATCAGGGGCTCGTTTTGGGCGGCCGCGATCGGCGGCGACAGCAGGGCCGCGGCTTGCGGGAAGTCCGAAACGACCAGCTGATCTCCCTCGCTCATCACGACGGCGCGGTAGACCGCGTTCTCCAGCTGTCGGATATTGCCCGGCCAATCCAGTTGCGCGAGATGCGCCATCGCCTCGCCGCTGACGCCGGTGATGTGGCGATTTTCTTCGGCGCAGAACCGGGCGAGAAAATGCCGCACCAGATGCGGGATGTCTTCGCGGCGTATCCGCAAGGCGGGAACCGTGAGCGGCAACACGTGAAGGCGGTAAAACAGATCTTCGCGGAAATGGCCGCTTTTGACCCGGTCGAGCAATTTGCGGTTGGTCGCGGAAATGATCCGAACGTCGACCTTCACCGGCTTGCGTGCGCCGACCGCCTCCACTGTGCCTTCCTGAAGCGCGCGAAGCAGTTTCACTTGGGCAGAAAGCGGCAGTTCGGAAACTTCGTCCAGAAACAGCGTGCCGCCAGAGGCTTCGACGAACTTGCCGGCATGACGCTCGGTGGCCCCCGTGAAAGCGCCCTTCTCGTGACCGAACAGGATCGACTCGACGAGATTGTCGGGGATCGCGCCGCAATTGACGGCCACGAACGGCTTCGATTTGCGCTCGCCGCTGCCGTGAATGGCGCGCGCGAACAATTCCTTGCCGACGCCGGATTCGCCTTCGATCAACACGGGGATGGTCGAGGCGGCAGCTTTCCGCGCCGTGCGCATCACCCCCGCCATGGCCTCGCTGCGGGTCACGATGTCGGCGAAGGTCAACCGGCCTTCGCGGCTATGCCGGATGCGCTGCAACTCGCCTTTCAGCGCGCTCGTGGTCAGCGCGTTGTGCAAGCTTACCTGCAGCCGCTCCATGCCGACCGGCTTGACGACAAAGTCCTGCGCGCCGGCGCGCATCGCCGATACCACGTTGTCGATGCCGCCGTGGGCGGTCTGCACCACCACGGGGATGGAAAGGCCGATTTCGCGGATCTTGGCCAGCACCCCCATGCCATCGAGGCCGGGCATCACGAGATCGAGCAAAAGGGCGTCGACCGCGGGGGCGTCGGGGGCGCTCAAGAGCGCGATGGCGGCATCGCCGGAATCGACCACGACGGTCCCGTAGCCGCATTTTTGCACCATATTCTCAACCAGGCGGCGTTGCACCGCATCGTCGTCGGCGATCAAAATGGTAGCAGCCATGGTGTTCCTCGCACGCAACAACTATCTGTCTCGAATCGGGGCACTCTGGCCGATGCCGATTAACGCCCGCTTAAACCTTGGCCCGTTGTCCGCGTTTCGTATGTCGCCTCTTTGATGAAACACAGGTTTCGACCAAGATGACCTCGCGCTCCCCGTCTGCTCTCCTCCGATCGGCCGTCCAACGCAAACCGACTTCCAAAAAAACCGCCGCTGCGCCCAGAAACGCTGCCGCGCCCAAGGCAGAGAAGCTGCCGGAATGGAATCTTTCCGATCTCTATTCCGGGATCGACGCGGGAGAAGTCACCCGCGACCTGGAAAGATTGGACGGCGAATGTGTCGCGTTTGAGGGCGACTACAAGGGTAAGCTCGCCGAGCGGACGGCGGGGGAGGGCGGCGGCGCCTGGCTCGCCGGGGCCGTCAGGCGCTATGAGGCGATCGACGATCTTGCCGGCCGTCTCGGTTCATATGCGGGTCTGGTGCATGCGGGCGACAGCGTCGATCCCGTGATCTCGAAATTCTACGGCGACGTTTCCGAGCGGCTCAACAATGCCTCGGTGCATCTGTTGTTCTTTCCGCTCGAGCTCAACCGTATTGATGACGCCGTGATCGAGAATGCGATGCGCACGCCCGAGCTTGCGCATTACCGGCCGTGGGTCGAGGATCTGCGCAAGGACAAGCCGTATCAGCTCGAGGATCGCGTCGAGCAGTTGTTTCACGAGAAATCCCAGAGCGGTTATGCTGCCTGGAACCGGCTGTTCGACCAGACCATCTCCTCCTTGCGTTTCAGGGTTGCCGGCAAGGAGATCGCGATCGAGCCGACGCTCAGTCTGCTGCAGGATCGCGACGGCAAGAAGCGGAAGGCGGCGGCGGAAGCGCTGGCCAAGACCTTCAAGGCCAATGAGCGGACGTTTGCGCTCATCACCAATACGCTCGCCAAGGACAAGGAGATTTCCGATCGCTGGCGCGGCTTCAAGGATGTCGCGGATTCGCGCCATCTCAACAACCGCGTGGAGCGCGAGGTGGTCGATGCGCTGGTGGGCGCGGTGCGCGCGGCCTATCCGAAGTTGTCGCACCGCTACTACCGGCTCAAGGCCGCCTGGTTCAAAAAGAAAAAGCTGCCGCATTGGGACCGCAATGCGCCGCTGCCTTTTGCGGCGACGGGGGCGATCGCCTGGCTCGATGCCAGGAACATGGTGCTGTCGGCCTATCGCAGCTTCTCGCCGGAAATGGCCGGGATTGCCGAGCGTTTTTTCACCGATCGCTGGATCGATGCGCCGGTACGGCCGGGCAAGGCGCCGGGCGCCTTCTCGCATCCGACCACGCCGTCGGCACATCCCTATGTGCTGATGAATTATCAGGGCAAGCCGCGCGACGTCATGACGCTCGCCCATGAACTTGGCCATGGCGTGCATCAGGTGCTGGCGGCCAGGAATGGCGCGCTGATGGCGCCGACCCCGCTGACGCTTGCGGAGACGGCAAGCGTCTTCGGCGAAATGCTGACCTTCAGGCGGCTATTGGGCGAAACCAAAAGCGCCAAACAGCGCCAAGCGCTGCTCGCCGGCAAGGTCGAGGACATGATCAACACCGTGGTGCGCCAGATCGCGTTCTATACCTTTGAACGCGCGGTCCACACCGAGCGCAAGAACGGCGAGTTGACCGCCGAACGCATCGGCGAAATCTGGCTCAGCGTCCAGAGTGAAAGCCTCGGGCCGGCAATCGATATCCGCCCCGGCTACGAGAATTTCTGGATGTATATTCCGCACTTCATCCATTCGCCGTTCTATGTCTACGCCTATGCCTTTGGCGATTGCCTCGTGAATTCGCTCTACGGGGCTTACGAACACGCGCAAGGCGGTTTTGCCGAGCGCTATCTGGCGATGCTTTCGGCTGGCGGCACCAAGCATTATTCCGACTTGCTCAAGCCGTTCGGGCTGGACGCAAAAGACCCGAAATTCTGGGACGGCGGGCTGTCGGTCATATCCGGCATGATCGACGAGCTGGAGGCGATGGGGTAGGCACGTAAAACATTTGTTGAACGCAGCTCTGGGCGTGTTATACATCTGTATAACGCGCTCTTTCCTTTGGAGTTCGGCCATGAAAATCGAGATTAAGAAAATCGGTAATTCCGATGGACTGTTGCTTCCACGCGAGCTGATGCAACGGCTCGACCTCAAGCGTGGTCAGCAGCTTCACATCACAGAATTGTCCGGCGGTGGTTTTCAGGCGCTCCCCTACGATCCGGACTTCGAGCGGACCATGGAGATTGCCGACGAGATCATGGACAAGTATCGCGACACCCTCGCAGCACTGGCCAAATGAGTGAAGCGCAGGAGCCGCTTTGGATTACTTACGAGCAAGCCATCGCCATCCATAGTCGGCAACTTCGCCGCTTCGGTGGAGCGCCCGGTTTGCGTGACGAAGGTATGTTGCGGTCGGCTCTTGAACGGCCGGTCAACAAATGGACCTACGAGCAGCTGCCGTTAGCCGAACTCGCCGCGGCCTATGCTTTTAGCCTTGCGAAGAACCGTGCCTTTGTCGACGGAAACAAACGTATCGCCTTCATGGCGATGGTGACGTTTCTGCACAAAAATGGCGTGGCTTTTTCGCCAGATCCGGCACAAGCCACGGCCATCATGTTGGCCCTTGCCGCAGGCGAGGTCAGCGAGGAAAGCCTCGCCCGCTGGATCAGGGACAATTGGCCTTCCGAATAGGCTGATAGGACGGGCAAAAGCCGCTCCGCGGCGTTGCCCTGCCTTGCGGTTTGCGGTAATTCGACCCGAACACAGATATTCACCGGGGAGACCGATGGCAGAACATAACGAAGTGGCCTACACGACCGCTGACGGCAACGATTACATCGCCCACGAGCAGACCTATGAGGGCTTCATCAAGCTGGTGAAGTATGGCTCCGCCGCCGTCATCTTCATCATTGCCATGATGGCTATTTTCCTCACTTGATGCATCGACGCCTCGCGCCACCGTCCGGCGCCGTGATCTGAAGAAGAAGTCGCGTGCCGGTTGCAAGGCCGGTTCTGGACTGCGAAGTTACGCGTGCGAATTTTCCGCGCCGCCGGAGGCCCCATGAAGATTGCCGTCGCCAAGGAAATCGATCCGTCGGAACCGCGGGTGGCCGCTTCGCCCGATACCGTAAAGAAATATAGGGCGATCGGGGTCGAGGTCGCCGTCGAGCCGGGTGCCGGGGTCAAATCCGGTTTGCCGGACTCGGAGTTCACCGCAGCCGGCGCGAGGGTCAGCGCGGATGCGCTCAAGGATGCCGATATCGTCATCAAGGTGAAGCGGCCGGAAGCCTCCGAGCTTGGCAATTACAAGCGCGGGGCGCTGATCATCGCCATCATGGACCCTTACGGCAACGACGCCGCGCTGAGGGCGATGGCGGATGCGGGCGTCTCAGCCTTCGCCATGGAACTGATGCCGCGTATCACCCGCGCGCAGGTGATGGACGTGTTGTCCTCGCAGGCCAACCTCGCCGGCTATCGCGCGGTGATCGAAGGCGCGGGAGCCTTCGGCCGCGCCTTTCCGATGATGATGACGGCAGCCGGCACCGTTCCGGCCACCAAGGTGTTCGTCATGGGCGTCGGTGTCGCCGGCCTTCAGGCGATCGCGACCGCGCGGCGGCTGGGCGCCGTCGTCACCGCGACCGACGTGCGTCCGGCGACCAAGGAGCAGGTCGAAAGTTTGGGCGCAAAATTCCTCGCGGTCGAGGACGAGGAGTTCAGGAACGCGCAGACGGCGGGCGGTTACGCCAAGGAAATGTCCAGGGAATACCAGGCCAAGCAGGCCGCGCTCACCGCCGACCACATCAAGAAGCAGGACGTGGTGATCACGACCGCGCTGATTCCCGGCCGTCCGGCGCCCAAGCTGGTTTCGAGCGAGATGGTCAAATCGATGAAGCCGGGTTCGGTGCTGGTCGATCTCGCGGTCGAGCGCGGCGGCAATGTCGAGGGCGCCAGGGCCGGCGAGGTCGTCGAGATCGATGGGATCAAGATCGTCGGCTACACCAACGTGGCGGGCCGCGTTGCGGCCTCGGCCTCGGCGCTTTATGCGCGCAACCTGTTCTCGTTCATCGAGACCATGATCGACAAGCCGAACAAGGCGCTGGCCGTGAACTGGGACGATGAACTGGTGAAGGCGACGGCGTTGACCAAAGACGGCGCCGTTATCCATCCGAACTTCCAGCCCAAATCTTCCTGATCGACAGCATAAGGAGAGCCGCCATGGAACATCTCGCGCAAGCCGTCGATCCCTTCGTGTTCCGGCTGTCGATTTTCGTGCTGGCGGTTTTCGTCGGTTATTTCGTGGTGTGGTCGGTGACACCCGCGCTGCATACCCCGCTGATGTCGGTGACGAACGCGATTTCCTCGGTGATCGTGGTTGGTGCGCTGCTCGCGGTCGGGGTCGGCATGATTTCTTCCGGCAGCGGCTGGGCGCGGGGCTTCGGCTTCGTCGCGCTCACCTTCGCCTGCGTGAACATCTTCGGCGGCTTCCTGGTCACCCAGCGCATGCTGGCGATGTACAAGAAGAAGTCGAAGTGAGTGGCAACCGCCTCGGGCTGAGGTAAATTGGGGACCTGAGATGAGCGCCAATCTCTCCGCACTGTTGTATCTGGTGGCAGGCGTGCTGTTCATCCTGTCGCTGCGCGGCCTGTCGAGCCCGGCTTCGTCGCGGCAGGGCAATTTCTTCGGCATGACCGGCATGGCGATCGCGGTGGCGACGACGCTGGCCTCCCATCCGCCGGCCGACGGCATCGCCTGGCTTCTGGTGATATCAGGTGTTGCGATCGGCGGCAGTCTCGGCGCGGTGATCGCGCGCCGCGTGCCGATGACCTCGATGCCGGAACTGGTCGCGGCGTTCCACTCCCTGGTCGGTATGGCCGCGGTGCTGGTCGCAGCCGGCGCCTTCTATGCGCCGGAGGCCTTCGACATCGGCGCGCCCGGTCACATCCATCCGCAAAGCCTGGTCGAGATGTCGCTCGGCGTCGCCATCGGCGCCTTGACCTTCACGGGCTCCGTGATCGCGTTCCTGAAACTGTCGGCCCGCATGAGCGGCGCGCCGATCATCCTGCCGTTCCGCCATGTCATCAACGTTGCGCTCGCCATCGCGCTGGTGTTCTTCATCGTCGGTCTGGTGATGTCCGGCAGCGCGCTGGATTTCTGGCTGATCACCATCATCGCGCTCGCGCTCGGCGTGCTCATGATCGTCCCGATCGGCGGCGCCGACATGCCGGTCGTGATCTCGATGCTGAATTCCTATTCCGGCTGGGCCGCCGCGGGTATCGGCTTCACGCTGGGCAATTCGGCGCTGATCATCACCGGCGCGCTGGTCGGATCGTCCGGCGCGATCCTGTCCTACATCATGTGTCACGCGATGAACCGTTCCTTCATCTCGGTGATTCTCGGTGGTTTTGGTGGCG
Source organism: uncultured Alphaproteobacteria bacterium (assembly GCA_963832045.1). Classification (GTDB taxonomy): domain Bacteria; phylum Pseudomonadota; class Alphaproteobacteria; order Rhizobiales; family Xanthobacteraceae; genus Bradyrhizobium. The sequence goes on along the minus strand of CAWHSM010000022.1, from coordinate 596,234 downwards.
AGACCGCTGCCGCGGGTGTAGGCGCGGGCGGTGAAGTGCGCCCCGTAAAACTCGGCTCTGCCGACGATGCCGCCTTCATCATGAAGAACGCCTCGAAGGTCATCATCGTGCCCGGCTACGGCATGGCGGTGGCGCAGGCCCAACATGCGCTGCGCGAGATGGCCGACATGCTCAAGAAGGAAGGCGTCGAGGTGAAATACGCCATTCATCCCGTCGCGGGCCGCATGCCCGGCCATATGAACGTGCTGCTCGCCGAAGCCAACGTGCCCTATGACGAGGTGTTCGAACTCGAGGACATCAATTCGGAGTTCGCGCAGGCCGACATCGCCTTTGTGATCGGCGCCAACGACGTCACCAATCCGGCCGCGGAAGACGACAAGACATCGCCGATCTATGGCATGCCGGTGTTGCAGGTGTGGAAGGCGGGCACCGTGATGTTCATCAAGCGCTCGCTGGCCTCGGGCTATGCCGGCATCGACAATCCGCTGTTCTACCGCGACAACACCATGATGCTGCTCGGCGACGCCAAGAAGGTCACCGAAAGCATCGTCAAGGCGATGTGAGGCTGTCCACGAGGACTATGACCATCCTGAAATGGTTCCTCGTTCTCGCAGGGGTCCTTTATGTCGGCGGGGTCGCCGTCCTGTTTTTCAGGCAGCGGTCGATGCTATTTCCGATCCCTCCGGTCGGGCGCACGGCGCCGGAGGCCGCGGGCTTTTCCGAAGCGGAAGAGCACTTTCTGACAACGGCCGATGGTGAAAAGGTCATCGTCTGGCACGTGGCGGCGAAGCCGGGCCGGCCCGTGGTGCTGTTCTTCCACGGCAACGGCGATTTCCTGGCAGGGCGTGTCAGCCGCTTTCGCAATTTGGTTTCGGATGGAACGGGGCTCGTCGCGCTTTCTTTTCGCGGCTATGCCGGATCGACGGGATCGCCGAGCGAGGAGGGGCTTTTGCAGGATGCCGCGGCGGCCTACGCCTTTACGGCCGCGCGCTATGAAGCCGGCCGGATCGTGGCGTGGGGCTTTTCGCTCGGCACCGGCGTTGCCGTGGCGATCGCAGCCGAACACCCGGTCGCAAAACTGATTCTGGAGGCACCCTATACCTCGACGGTCGACGTTGCCGCGTCCCTGTTTCCCATCGCTCCCGTAAGTCTGTTGATGCGCGATCAGTTTCATTCCGACCGGCGCATTGGGCGGGTGACTGCGCCGCTTCTCATCATGCATGGCGACGCCGATCCGGCCATCAACATTCGGTTTGGCCAACGCCTGTTTGCGATGGCCCACGAGCCGAAACAATTCGTCCGTTTTGCAGGCGGCGGCCACGAAAATCTGGACGAATTCGGTGCTATGGAGACGGTGCGACGTTTTATAGGAGCTTCGCATGGTTGACGGCTTCCAGGCTGCGGATCTGTTTCGGCGTACGGGGGTAGTAACGTGAGCCTGCACGGACCGATGCCGAAATCGGCATGGATGTTTCCAGCCTTGGCGGTTCTGCTGTTCGCAGGCGTCACCGCGTTCGGCTATTCCTTCGCGCCGACGGTTGCCGGGTTGGTGTTTGCAGGCGTCTTGCTTTTGATCCTGTTCGGCACGGTATTCGCCGCCGTTCATCATGCCGAGGTCGTGGCGGAACGGATCGGCGAGCCCTTCGGCACCCTGCTGCTCACGCTCTCGGTCACCATCATCGAGGTCGCGCTGATCGCGACCATCATGCTGGGCGAGCATGCCGCCACAACGCTGGCGCGCGATACGGTGTTCGCGGTCGTGATGATCGTGTGCAACGGGCTGGTTGGCATCTGTATCCTGACCGGCGGCCTGCGCTACCGCGAGCAGGACATCCAGGTGAGCGGATCGAGTCTCTATCTCAGCGTTCTCAGTGTGCTCGCGACGATCACGCTGATCATGCCCAATTACACGCTGACGACGCCGGGGCCGGTTTATTCGGCAGCCCAACTCGACTTCGTCAGTGCCGTTACCATCCTGCTTTACGGTGTGTTTCTCTATACCCAGACCGTGCGGCACCGCGACTATTTCATCGCCGACACGGGCAACGCCAGTCATGGGGGCCCGCAAGCCTCGAACCGGACGATCGTTGTCAGCGTGTGCCTGCTACTGGTGTCGCTCCTGGCTGTGGTGCTGCTGGCCAAGAAGTTCTCCCAGGTGGTCGATGCCGGCGCCGCCCTGATCGGTGCGCCGCCGGCCTTTGCCGGCATTCTGGTGGCGCTCCTGATCCTGATGCCGGAGGGGGTGGCGGCGATCGCTGCGGCACGCCGGAACGATTTGCAGAAAAGCATCAATCTCGCGCTCGGCTCCTCGATCGCCACCATCGGGTTGACCATCCCGGCGGTCGCGGTCGCGGCCTATGTGCTCGACAGGCAGCTCGTGCTCGGGCTCAGTGCCCAGGACATGGTGCTGCTGGCATTGACGCTGATCCTGGGCATGCTGACACTCGGTAGTGGCCGCACCAATATCCTTTTTGGGCTGGTCCACCTTGTGGTATTTGCAGTATTCCTGTTCCTGGTGTTCGTTCCCTGAACGCTGCCGGAGAAGAACCGAAAAATGATGAGCGCGACGTCCGATGTGCAGGTCGATACGCCGGAAGTGCGCGTGACAAGGTGGCGGCTTGCCCCCGGCACCGCCACGGGACACCACGTTCATGGGATGGATTACGTCATTGTTCCCGTGACCGCGGGCGAAATGACCATTGTTGCCCCCGGCGGCGAGCGCTCCAAGGCCCAGCTCGGGGTCGGCCAGTCATATTTTCGTAAAGCCGGTGTTGAACATGACGTGCTCAACGAGAGCGCGGCCGAGATCGTGTTTTTGGAAGTGGAGTTGAAACCATAACCCCGTCGTTTACCGAATTGCCACCGATCTGCCTCAAAGCTCGGGCATCAAAACCCGCGCGGGAGTGGTCGGCATGCTGAAATTGGCCTCGAAATTTGCGATGGACATTTTTCCATCGGTGATTGCGACGATCGTCGGCGCCTATATCGTTAATCACTACATCAACATCAGGCCGCCGGCCGGTTCTCCCGCTACCGCAGCGGCAATGTCCACGGCCGACCCGAAGTCTGCGGCTGACGCGAAAAAGGCCGGTTCCAGGACCGATTCGAAGCCGGCCGAGAGATCGGCCGATCTCGGCAATACGCCCGAGCCGGGCGTCAGGGCCAAGGGCATTCTGGAAAAGTCGATCATCGATAAATCGGCCGCTGACAAATCAGTTACGGAAAAGCCCGTCGAGAAGCCCGCGGACAAGGCCGATCGGCCGTCGGAGACCGCCAGCATTCCCCCGAGCACCCCGGCCGAATCGCGCCGTCATCAGCCGGCGCCGCGTGAAAAAGCCGCTTCCAAGACCGCGCCGGCCGCAACCCCGGCCCCGGCGGTCGAGCCCGTGGCCGCCGTTACCGCTCCGCCGGCCGAGACCGCCGCCACACCCGACGCCAACGATCTGGCGCGTGCGGCGATCGAGCGCTTGCGCGGTGCCGAGCCCGCCTCCCGCGCTCCAGAAACTCCTCGCGTCGTCGCAGCGCCGGCCACCGTACCCCCGGCATCCGCGCCGACGGTGGCCTCTCCCTCTCTCCAGCCGCTCCCGCCGCCGATCATGGTGTCGACGCCGCCGACCGATTCGAAGCCGGCCTATCCGACCGCCAAGCGGGCTGACGACCCGCTTCGCCCGACACCGCCGGCCGATATTCCCGACCCAGCCGGCGCGCCGCTCGATTTGCGTGCTGAGGCGGCGACGGATGCGGCGCCCCCGAAGGGACGGCCTTCCGTTGCCGACGACGTGCTGTCGGCCGCGAAGTCGATGTTCCACTCGGTCTTGCCAAAGTAACGGCGATTCCGCCGTGTCAGCCGTGCTGTGGCGATAGCGAGCCACGGCTCACAAATCGTTTCAGAATGTTTCGTAGCTCTGGCCCGGTTTGCCGCCGACGCGGGCGAAGGCGGATCGCGCGGCCTCGTCCTTCGGCCGCAGATTGATGGCGCGGCCGTATGAGCCGGCGGCCTTGGTCTTGTCGCCGAGACGTTCATAGGCAAGCCCGCGGGTCATCCAGGCCTGCGCGTTTTGCGCATCGTCCTGCACCGCCTCATCGAGATCGGCGGCTGCCTCCTTGGCTTTGTCGAGCGCCAGATAGCTCAGCGCGCGGCCAAGCAGCGGTTCGACCTGTTGCGGCACCAAACCGTTTGCCGCGGTGAAGTCTTCAATCGCAAATTCGTGCTGCTTTTCGTTCTGATAGAGCAGGCCGCGGTTGTAATAGGCCTCGGCGTCGTCGGGGCGCAGCGCAATCGCCTTGTTGAAATCCTCCAGCGCCGCCGTTGCCTCGCCGCGGGTCTTGTGGACCAGGCCGCGGCCGAGCCAGGCCGGCGCGTAATTGGCGTCGAGCACAAGCGCGCGTTCGTAATCGGGCATTGCCTGGTCGAGCCGTTTGGTCTTGCGAAAGATCTGGCCGCGGTTGGCGAACGCCTGCCCATAATTGGGATCAAGACTGATCGCCTTGTTGAAGTCGGCCAGTGCCTCGTCGTTCTTGCCCGCCTGCGCCAGCGCCGCCCCGCGCATGTTGTAGGCCTGCGGATTGTCGGGATTGCTCTTGATGGTCTCGCTGAGCGAAGCGATGTTGGCCGAAGCGGCGGCTTGCGCGGGTTCTTCCTTTGGTTCCGGCGAGTTCGTCAGCGATCCCAGCGTGAACGAACAGCCGCCGAGCGTGATTGCGGTCAATGCGATCGCCGCGATTGCGCGTGGACTATGGCGCAAGCTTGCGGAAAGGGTGCCGGTCACCGGGGCCGTCATCGTGCAGGATACTCACGCGCTTACCCGCTAGTGTCCGGTTCTGACATTCGTATCCCATCGCAGCGGGCACTTTTACGAATGTCAGAACCAAAGGGACACTAGCAAATCTATAATTCTAGTGTGGCTTTTGACTCTGACGTTCCTTTTGCGAGGCCGCTGAGAAACTGAAAGGAACGTCAGTGTCGCCACACTAGTGGTAGCGTGCCCCGTGGCGAAATGCATCGGCCAAATCGGCCTCGGATACAACGTCCCACAAACAACAACGCGGGCCTCATGGCCCGCGTCATCGAATTCATTTCTCGAAAAATATCTGCCCGATCAGCGTGGCCCGCGAGGTCCGCCCGGACCGCCGCGGCCGCCACCACCCGGACCGCCGCGCTCGGCACCCGGGCCAGCGCCAAATACCGGCTTCGGCTTCATCGGCAGCAAGCCTTCACGCTGCAGTTTCTTGCGGGCGAGCTTGCGCGCGCGGCGCACGGCTTCGGCCTTTTCACGAGCCTTTTTCTCGGAGGGCTTTTCGTAATGACCGCGGAGTTTCATCTCGCGGAAAATACCCTCGCGCTGCATTTTCTTCTTCAGCGCCTTGAGAGCTTGGTCGACATTATTATCGCGAACGAGAACCTGCACGCGGCATCCTCTTTCCATTGATCGGATTGGATTCTGTTAAGGTCAAAGGGGTCGGCAAAACAGCCAGGCTCCCGGCCTTTGAGCGCGCGGATGTATCAGACAAAGCTGCCAATGTCCACCTTGGAAGCGGTAATTTTAGCCCACGTCTGGCCGGTTGAAGCCGGTGCATTCCACCGCCGAATATCCCGATTTAGGGAATCTGCAACTTTTTGGACGAATTTCGGGAGGAGGGTCGCGGAGGGTGTATCCGGGAGGCTCCCATGGAAGCGAAAAAATATGCCGCTGAACTGATCGGTACTTTTTGGCTTACATTCGCGGGATGCGGCAGTGCCGTTATTGCCGCCGGCTTTCCCCAGGTCGGGATCGGCCTGCTCGGCGTGTCGCTGACCTTCGGACTGAGCGTGGTGACCATGGCCTACGCGATCGGCCACATATCCGGTTGCCATCTCAACCCGGCCGTGACCGTTGGCCTTACCGCCGGCGGGCGTTTCCCGGCCGGCCAGGTCCTGCCTTATGTGATTGCGCAGGTCATCGGCGCCATCGCTGCCGCAGCGCTACTTTATGTGATCGCAAGCGGCGCTCCGGGTTTCGACCTCGGCAAAGGCTTCGCGTCCAATGGCTATGGCGCGCATTCGCCCGGTCAGTACGGCATGATGGTCTGCTTCATCACCGAAGTGGTCATGACCGCCATGTTCCTCTTCATCATCATGGGCGCGACCCACGGCAGGGCGCCGGCGGGCTTTGCTCCGCTGGCGATCGGGCTGACGCTGACGATGATCCATCTTGTCAGTATTCCCGTCACCAATACCTCGGTGAACCCGGCGCGCAGCACGGGCCCCGCCTTGTTTGTCGGCGGATGGGCGCTGGCGCAGCTCTGGCTGTTCTGGGTGGCGCCGTTGATCGGCGGCGTGCTGGGAGGCGTGATCTATCGCTGGCTGAGCGAAGAGCCGACCGGCGTCGTGGAAGGTGAAAGCACGCGACCGGCGTAACCGTCGGCCTTGAAGAAAAGACGCCGCGAACCTCTGCGGCAGGTGGCGGCCTATTCTTGGTCCGCCGGCGTCACCTGGGTGACATGTCCCATCTTGCGGCCGGGCCGGGGCGTGCCCTTGCCGTAGAGGTGGACGGTGGCGCCCGGAACCTTGAGCCAATCCACATAGCTGTCGATCTCGTCGCCGATCAGGTTGGTCATGGTGACTTCGCCGTAGCGGACGGGTTTGCCGAGCGGCCATCCGGCGATCGCGCGGATATGCTGCTCGAACTGCGAGATCGATGCGCCGTCGAGCGTCCAGTGCCCGGAATTGTGCACGCGCGGCGCGATCTCGTTGACCAGCACCTTCGGGCCGCCATCGCCCGACACCACGAACATCTCGACCGCAAGTACGCCGACATAATCGAGCGCGGCCGCGATGCGCCGCGCGATGTCGCGGGCCTGTGCGGCGAGCGCGTCGGATATCGCCGCAGGCACGTGCGAAACCTTGAGGATGTGATCCTTGTGCTCGTTTCCGGTGACGTCGAAGCATTCGACCTCGCCGTCGACCGAGCGGGCGGCGATCACCGAGATCTCGCGCTCGAACGGAACGAAAGCTTCCAGGATCGCCGATTTGGTGCCGAGGTCAGCCCAGGCGGCGTCCGGATCGTCGCCCGCGCGGATGATGGTCTGGCCCTTGCCGTCATAGCCGAAGCGGCGGGTCTTGAGCACGGCGGGCAGGCCGATTTTTGCGATCGCGGCGTGCAGGGTCTCCGGCGAGAAAACGTCGGCATATTCGGCGGTCCCGATACCCAGCCGCTTGACGAAATCCTTCTCGACAAGACGATCCTGCGTGGTCTCCAGGATATTCCGGTCGGGCAATACCGGCCGTCGCGCCGCCAGGATCATCGCGGAAGCGGCGGGCACGTTCTCGAATTCATAAGTGATGACGTCGACGTCCCCGGCGAACAGCTCGAGCGCCTCGACATCGGCATATTCGGCGCAGGTGGCATGGGCCACGACATCGAAGGCCGGCGAATCCGGATCCGGCGAAAAAATCTGGCAGCGCAAGCCGAGCCGCGCCGCCGCCATTGCCAGCATCCGTCCCAGTTGTCCGCCGCCGAGGATTCCGATGGTGTCGCCTGGCTTCAGCTTTACCTGACTAGTGCCCCATTTCCGAAGTTCGTGATCCATCGCGGCAACCTCTTACACGAACTTCGGAAATAACGGGGGCACTAGCAGATTCATAAACCTGGTGCCGCTTATCGATTTGAAGCTCCCAGGGCGAATGTGCGGAAGCCGATTTTGGAACTTCAAATCGGCGGCGCCAGTGGGTGTCACGCAGATTCCTCCGGGCGCTCGGCGACCTGGTCGGTCTGCTGTTTGCGCCAGGCGACCAATCGCTCCGAAAGCGCCTTGTCGTTCAGTGCCAACACGCTCGCGGCGAGCAAGGCGGCATTGACCGCGCCGGCCTTGCCGATGGCCAGCGTTCCAACCGGAATGCCGGCGGGCATCTGGACGATGGAGTAAAGCGAATCGAGCCCCGATAGCGCCTTCGATTCGATCGGAACGCCGAACACCGGAAGTTCCGTCAGCGACGCAGCCATGCCGGGCAGATGCGCAGCACCGCCTGCGCCGGCGATGATGACCTTGAATCCGCGTGCCTTCGCGCCCCTGGCGAAAGCATATAGCCGTTCCGGCGTGCGATGGGCGGAGACGATGAGTTTCTCGCAGCCGATCCCGAGCGCGCCGAGCATTTCGGCGGCGTGGCGCATGGTCTCCCAGTCTGACTGGCTTCCCATGATAACGGCTATCGGCACGGGCATTTCTTCAGTTCTTCTTCAGGAATCCAAAAAACGGAGCCCCGATTATAGGATCGGCCCTCTGTTCGGCAAGGCTGGGCTCGGCAAGGCTGGGTTCGGCAAGGCTGGCAAGGGTTCAACAATGGACTATCCTGTCTTGGTGCGAACGAGCAAGTCTTCTTGGCACGGGACTCGCAATCGGCGTTAACATGAACAGCGGGTTTGAGGCCCGATCCGCGCCTCCGGGTAGACCGATGAAGATGAAGAAGAAAACCAGGACGCCGGCATCGGCAGCCGCAAAACGCCGCAAACAGGTTGCGGCCAGCGGCAAGGCTCTCCTGCGCCGCACTGCGCAGGCCACGCGGCATCCGGCGGTGGAGGATGATGCGAAGGCCGAAATCCGGCGGCTCAAGACACAACTCGCCAAGGCACTGGCGGGCGTCGAGGAACTGCAGGCGGCGGCTCACACGGATTTCCTGTTGGAGATTCCCAACCGGCGCGGCTTTGAGCGCGAGCTTGGCCGCGCCATCGCCTATATCCAGCGCTATCACGCCAGCGGCGCGCTGATCGTACTCGATGTCGACCGGCTCAAGCCGATCAACGACAATTTCGGCCATGCAGCGGGAGATCAGGTGCTGAAGGCGATCGTCGCGGTGCTGTCGCGCCAGATCCGTTCATCCGACGTGATCGGGCGGCTGGGTGGGGACGAGTTTGCGCTGCTGTTGTGGAATCTCAGCGAAACCGATGCGCATGCCAAGGCAGCTGCCCTGGAGGAGGACATCGATCGTCTCGGCTTCGTGTTCGCCGGCCGCACGGTGGCGACCGGCGTATCCGCAGGTGTCGCCGTTCTCGGCCCGCATTCGGAAGCGGGCCGGGCGCTGGCGGAGGCCGATCGCGCCATGTATGTGCGCAAGGCGCAGCGGCGCCACGAAGTTTGATACGCACCCTGCGCCGCGACGCGCCTTCCGCGATGTTGCGCTGAAGCCAGCGGTCCGACTCAACGCATCCCGTTTCATCCGGCAGCTAGATCGTCCGGCACCTGCCCGAATTTCCTGAGCACGCGCGCCTCGTCGAATTCACCGGCCATCGGATCGCCGCTACGGGAAAAGGCTACCGCGCCGATGTTCCCCGCAGCGCGCGACATGGTTTCGGCGCGCCGCAACGCGGCGGAAGAATGCTGACATTCTTCCGCCTTGCCTGCGACCGGCATGCCGGCTTCATCCTGCAAGAATGGCATTGCGACGTAATAGGTAACGTTGGCCATTTGCTTGAACTCCCGCTTCTTGAAGGATCAGGCCGTGTCGCTTCTTGCGCGCGCCCGTCGGGCTGCCGCACCGAGGCTCAAGGCCCGCGTTCGCAATTCGCTCAACTCGATTTCCAGATATTCGTTCGCCAGGATCAGGGCCTTGATGGTGCCGCGCGGATCGCCATTGCACATTGCGATCAACCGGTCGCAGGCCTGTTCGTAGCTGGGGCTGTAGGGAAACGAACCAAGTTCGGGCATGGCGAAATTCCTTCAGGGGTGAAGTTGGCAGTTCACCAATGTTCCTATTTTGTTCTCATCTAGTCAAGTGCCGTCCTGCGCGGATTTCCCGGGGCGATTCCTCAGGCAATGATGTCCGGCGTGATCTGGTCTTCGATAAAGGAGATGCGGTCGCGCAACTGCAGCTTGCGTTTCTTCAGCCTTTGCAGCCGCAGCAAGTCCGGCGCTGGCGATTGGTGCAAAGCATCAATCGCCGCGTCGAGATCGCGGTGTTCCTGTTGCAACCGTGCGAGCTCGGATTGGAGTTCGCGCTCATCTTCGTCAGTCATGGTTTACTTATTCGAAAGCGCGGATGAGATTTGCGAAAAGTTCCAGCAAGCTAACCACGACTATCCTCCCAGGCTGGCCGCTCCGCAAGCAAGTTCGAAAGCGGCCGGCCAGGGCAAGTTGGCGCGCGGCTATTGCGAGCGAGCCGGTCAAAGCCGAGCCCGCCCGATGCCTGGCACTTGGCGCTAATCTTACGCTTTTGCAGCGGCTTCCACGCGTGGCACGGCAGCCAGCCGCGCCGGAAAATTAACGGGTTTCACGCTCACGATTCGTTACAGACGACGCCGAAATATGAGGATGGCATTTTGGATACCCATCGACAGATTCGGGGCTTCGTGTAAACTTGTTAATCTGGATCGAATCTGAGGTCTTAGCCCAACCGAGGAGGTTTCGAATGGCAATTACCGCACATCTCGTTGAACTGGAACGCAAACACAAGGTTCTGGAAAACGAATTGCACGAAGCTCTAGTGCATCTTTCAACGGATGATCTGCAAATTGCCGAACTCAAGCGCCGGAAGTTGATGGTCAAGGATGAGATCGAGCGGTTGAAGCACTCTGCTCACGAGACGTTGCACTAGTGTAGCGACACTGACGTTCCTTTCAGTGTTGCCGCGAGCTCTCGGAAGGAACGTCAGAGTCAAAGCTACACTAGGATCATATAGTTGCTAGTGTCCCTTTGGTTCTGACATTCGTAAAAGTGCCCGCTGCGATGGGATACGAATGTCAGAACCGGGACACTAGCCAGGGCAATAAAGATCTGACGCGCATCTTGCGATGCAGCAGCCGGTTGACGTCAGCCACGTTGACCGGTGCGTACGGTGATCTTTGGTTTCGCGTCAGGCCGTCGCCAGTTCGCCGACATAGTCGGCAATCGCAAGCGAAGAGGTCAGGCCCGGCGATTCAATTCCGAACAGGTTGATCAGCCCGTCAATGCCGTGATCCTTCGGTCCCTGGATCAGGAAATCCTGTACCGCGACTGCCGGCGGCACGATCTTCGGCCGCATTCCCGAATAGCTTGGCATCAGCGCGCCGTCCGGCAGCGCCGGCCAGTAGCGGCGGATTGCCGGGTAGAATTGCTCCGCCCGCGCCGGATCGACCGCGTAGTCGATGGCATCGACCCACTCCACGTCAGGGCCGAAGCGCGCCTGTCCCGCCATGTCGAGCGTGAGATGCACGCCCAGGCCGCCGGGTTCGGGTACCGGATAAATCAGATGCGAAAACGGCGCCCGCGCGGAGCAACTGAAATAGTTGCCCTTCGCAAGGTAGGCCGGCGGGATCAACTCGACCGGCATGCCGTCGATGCTGCGCGCGACCGTCGTCGCCCCAAGGCCGGCGGCGTTGACCAGAAGCCGGCATTCCAGCGACATCGGCGCTTCCCCGCCGGCATCAAGCTCGATGCGGCCCGCGCGCGCTTTCGCGCCCGATAGCGGAGTGCGGAAGGCAAGGGCTGCGCCTGCGTCTTCGGCATTGCCGCGCAGCGCCAGCATATAGGCGTGGCTGTCGATGATGCCGGTGGAAGGCGACAGTAACGCCGCCTCGCAATGCAGCGCCGGCTCCAGCGCGCGCGCCGCATCGCCTGCAAGCGTTTGCAAATCGCTCACGCCATTGGCTTCGGCATGTGCCCTGATCGATTGCAGCTTTTCGGTCTCTTTCGCCGTCGTCGCGACAATCAGCTTGCCGCAATTACGATGCGGGACGCCCTGATCGCGGCAGTACCGATAGAGCGCGTGCTTGCCGCTGACGCACATCCGCGCCATCAGGCTGCCCGATCGGTAATAGATGCCGGCGTGGATCACCTCGCTGTTGCGCGAGGACGTGATGGTGCCGATCCCCTCGGCCGCCTCCAGCACGACCACTTCGCGGCCGCTTTGTGCCAGCCGCCGCGCGATCGCAAGGCCGATCACTCCCGCACCAATGACGACGCACTCGACCTTTTCCATTCGAAAGTTCTGATCCGAAATCTGTTGTGTTGTTTGATGCCGCGGGGCCGTTGGCCGATACGGCGCATGTGCCGGATGGCCCACCCGGCCCGTGGTTCTGCTTGTGCCTTTTTCGTTTACGCAACCTGTTGGATTTGTTTCGGAACTCGGCCAGGCCGGACCGTTAGTGACCCATTAATCATGTCCCGGCAATTGCCGCAATTTTCTCCGGCAAATGAGGGCTGTTGGGGTACGCGTTTACCTAATCCAAACCCGTAGCGCCAGACACTCAGCGCCGTAAACTGCGGGTGACCGATGGCTGACAGGAATTGGCAGACAGGCGGCTGGATCATGATTCCGGCAGGAATCGTGGTGTGCCTTGTCGCGTCCTTCGCCGCTTTCGGCCTGCGATCCGGCCTTTTCGCCTATCTCGGCTCCGTCGATCCGGATCTTGTCGGGGAAATGCTGATCGGCGGCCTCGTCGTCTGCTGCTTTCTGATTGCGGTCGGGTTGTGGATGCTGTCGACGCTGCGCCGGGTCAAGCGGTCGCAATTGCACCGGAATGCGTTTGTCAGTTCCGCGCTGAATAATCTCAAGCAGGGCATTACCATCACCGATCCGCGGGACCGCATTGTCTTCTGCAACGATCGCTATCTCGAGATCAACGGGCTTTCGCGTTCGGATATTCCAAGGAACATGACCGGCCGGCAGCTCCTCCAGCTGCGGCGCGAGCGCGGCATCCTCAAAGTCAGCGTCGACGATTTCTATATCGAGGCCTCCAAGCCGAGCGGGCTCGTTACCGAGTTGCCGAACGGACGCTCGGTTCTCGTCAAATTCTTCCGCTTGCCGAACGGCGGCTCGATCTCGACGCATGAAGATTACAGTGAGCAGCGCGAGCTTTCGCGACAGCTTGCCTCCACCAAGCAGTTTCTCGAATCCGTGCTGGAAAACATTCCGGTATGCGTGGCCGCCAAGAACATCGAGAACGGCCGCTACATTTTCGCCAACCGCGCCTTCGAACGCTTCTCGCGCTTTTCCCGCGATGCGATCATCGGCAAGCGCGCCGAGGAAATCTTCCGGCCCGAAACCGTGGCCAGCATCGAGGCTGCCGACCAGGCCGCGCTCAAATCAGCGGAGGGCGAGTTCCGTAACGAATACATCGTTGAGCGCGGTTCGCACAAGCGCGTGCTGGAAAGCAATCGCGTGGTCGCGCGCAACGACCGGGGCGAGCCTGAATTCCTGATCGCCTTGTTCGACGACGTCACCGACCGCAGATCGCTCTCCCACGAACTGGAAAATACCAAGAAGTTCCTGGAACTCGTCGTCGACAACATTCCCGTCTCGCTGACGGTCGAACGGGCCCAGGATGGGCGGTATCTTCTCGCGAACCGGAGCGCCGAAACCATCCTCAACCGGCGTCGCGAAGAGGTCGCAGGACTGACGGCGGCCGAAATCTTCAATGAGCGCGAGGCCAAGCTCATCATCGCGCGCGACGAGTTCGGCGATCAGAAACCGCAGGGCGATCTCCGAGGAACATCCGATCAGCACCAAGGAAGGCCTGCGGCTGTTCCTGACGCGCCGCGTGACCGTGCTCGATGACGCCGGCGAGCCGCAATATCTGATCAAGACCCACGAAGACGTTACCGACCGCCGCCAGACCGAGTTGCGCATGGCCCACATGGCCTATCACGACGGCCTGACCGATCTGCCGAACCGCGCGGCATTCCTGCAGGCGCTCGCGCAGATGATCGAGGCCTGTGGCGACGCGGAGGAGGAATTCGCCGTTCTGTCGATCGATCTGGACGGTCTGAACGAAGTCAACGACGTGTTCGGTCACGCCGTCGGCGACAAGCTGTTGATTGAAGTCGCGCAACGGCTGCAGGCCTCGGCGCGCGGCGGCGTCGTGGCACGGCTTTCCGGCGACGAGTTCGGATTGATCATCGACGGCAAGCAGCCGATCGCCGGAATGCTCCTGGCCGAGCAATTGGCCGAGACGATGGCCAAGGAATTCCTGATTGACGGCAAATCGGTTCGCACCGGCGTGACGACGGGCATCTCGATATTTCCGCATAACGGCACGGACGGGGCGTCCCTGCTCGCCAACGCCGGCGCCGCATTGTCCCGCGCCAAGGCGAAATCGCGCGGCACGATCAGCATCTATGAACCGGAGATGGATCAGCAGATCCGCGACCGGCGCGTGCTGCACCAGGAGCTCTCGACCGCCGTCAAGAATGGCGAAATCTCGCTGTACTATCAGCCGCAGGCGATGTCGCGTGAGGTCGTCGGCAATGGCGAGGTCATCGGATTTGAGGCGCTGGCGCGCTGGCGTCACCCGGTGCGCGGTTTCGTGCCGCCGTCCGACTTCATTCCGCTTGCCGAAGAGAGCGGTCTGATCTTCGAGATGGGGCAGTGGATTCTCCGCGAAGCCTGCCGCGAAGCCGCCTCCTGGCCGCTGCCGTTGCAGGTTGCGGTGAACCTGTCGCCGGCGCAATTCATGCACGGCGACGTCGTCAGCCTCGTGCATTCGATCCTGCTCGAAACCGGTCTTTCGCCGGGCCGGCTGGAACTGGAAATTACCGAAGGCGTACTGATCGAGGATTTCGACCGCGGCCTGGCGCTGCTGCGGCGCCTGAAGGGACTTGGCGTGCGCATCTCGATGGACGACTTCGGCAGCGGCTACTCGTCGCTGAGCTATTTGCAGGCGTTCCCGTTCGACAAGATCAAGATCGATCGCGCCTTTGTGATGAATCTCGGCCGCAACCCGCAATCGGCAGCGATCGTCCGCGCGGTCATCGGCCTCGGTCACGGCCTGGAAATGTCGATTGTCGCCGAAGGTGTCGAAACCCAGGAGCAGCTCAGCTTCCTCGCCGAACAGGGCTGCGACGCCGTGCAGGGCTACTTCATCGGCAAGCCGTTTCCGATCGATCAGTACGACGCGCTGGTCGGCCGTATGCCCGGCACGACGATCGCGCCTGCGCGCAAGACCGGCTAGTGCCGCCTATTTGAAGTTCCTGCACCACAAGCGGCGAATTCGATCCAGGAACTTCAAATAGAAAAGCGGCACTAGAATCAATAAGTTTGCTAGTGCCCATGCCTTTCCGAAGTTCGTGGAAGTGCGGGCTGCGATGGAGCACGAACTTCGGAAAGTGGGCACTAGTGCCGCCTATTTGAAGTTCCTGCACCACAAGCGGCGAATTCGATCCGGGAACTCAAATAGAAAAAGCGGCACTAGAATCAATAGATTTGCTAGTGCCCATGACTTTCCGAAGTTCGTATCATTTTGCGGCCCCACGTTTACGAACTTCTGAACCGCCACGAATTTGACACTCGCCATGCTATAGCTTGGTCATGGCGGATTACGATCTTGCGATTATCGGCGGCGGTTTGAACGGCGTCAGCATGGCGCGCGAGGCCGCCGGACGCGGTTTAAGGGTCATTCTGATCGAGCAGGGCGATCTCGGCGGCGCGGCGTCAAGCGCCACCGGACGACTGATCCAGGGCGATCTGGCGGTGCTCGAGCGCAGGGCGCTTCGGCGCACCCGCGCGGCGTTGGCCGAGCGAGACACCTGGATGCGGATCGCGCCGCATCTGGTGCGCCCCTCCCGCTTCGTGATCCCCGCGCATTCCGACGAGCGGCCGCCGTGGCTGTTGCGTCTGGGGCTGATCCTCTACGACCGGCTGGCTCCGCCTGACAGCCTGCCGCGCTCGGCCACGATCGATATCACCCATCATCCGATCGGCGACGTGTTGAAGCGGCCGTTCGGCACGGCCTTTGGCTATTCGGACTGTCTGGCGGACGATTCGCGGCTGGTGATCGCGAACGCGATCGACGCTGCCGAGCGTGGCGCGGTGATCCGCACCGGCGCCCGCTGCGTTCGCGCCGACCGGCTCGATATCTGGCGCCTGGTGGTGATCGATCGCGGTCATCGTCAGGTCATCACGACAAGGTCGCTGGCGAACGCGGCCGGCGCCTGGACCGGGACCGTCGCCGAGACCGTGCTGCGGGTGCCGCCGCCGCGCGCCGCCGTCGTCAAGCTGGGCCAGATCATCGTCCGGCGCCGGTTCGAGACCGATAATGTCTACGTGCTGCAGAATACGGACCGGCGGCTGATCTTCGTCAGCCCCTTTCAGCGTGATTTCACCATGATCGGCACCGTCGCGCGGTCCTTCAAGGGCGACCCGGCGGCCGTGTCGATGGCCGCCGACGAAGTCACCTATCTCTGCGAGGCGGCCAACCGGTACTTTCGCGAGCGGATCGATGCCTCCGACGTGATCAGGTCGTTTGCCGGCGTCAATCTGGTCGCGGGCCGTCCCGGCAGGCGGCTCGCGCGCGAGGGGACCGTGATGTTTGACGCGCGGCGTCGCAAAGCGCCGCTTCTGACCGTCTTCGGCGGCGATGCGACGACCGCGCGGCTGCGCGCCGAGCGTGCCGTCTCCCGCCTGTTACCGTTTTATCCGATGTCGCCGCTCTGGAGCGCGCAGGCGGCTTTGCCGGGCGGCGATTTTCCGCCTCGGCAATTCGAGGCAGAGGTCGAAGCCGCGCGCGACCGCTGGAAATTCCTGACCGAGGATCAGGCGCTGCGACTGGTTTCGGCCTACGGCTCGCGGCTTGATCAGGTGCTGGGCGATGCCAGGGACAAGGCCGATCTCGGCCCAAGCTTTGGAGCGGACCTGACGGGCGCGGAAGTGCGCTACCTCATGGCGAAGGAGTGGGCGCGTTTTCCCGACGACATTCTCTGGCGCCGTTCGAAGTTCGGTTTGACCATCGGCTCGGAGGACCGCGAACACCTGGCGGCTTTCATGGCGAGCTAGTGGTCCGATTCTAACATTTGCATCCCCATGAGGCAGGCACTTTTGCAAATGTTAGAATCAAAGGACCACTAGCAAATATAGCTTTCTAGTGGAGTTTTGGATTTGACATTCGCTTTGAGAGTTTGCGGCGCGGTGGGTAGCGAATGTCAAATCCACTCCACTAGGTCTTCTGCTCCCTTGAGCCGCGATCGGTCCGCCGCTAGCTTGCGGTCGCCATGGGCAGGCTGAAATCATGAACGACCTTGCAAGGGCCGCGGACGAGGCGCATTCAAGCCGCGCGCCGCCGGCGGCGGATCAGCCGCTGCTGCGCATCGATGCGGTGGTGAAAAAATTCGGCAACTTCCGCGCGGTCGACGCGCTCTCGCTCGACATTCACGCCGGCGAGTTCTTCGCGCTCCTCGGTCCAAGCGGTTGCGGCAAGACCACCCTGTTGCGGATGTTGGCCGGTTTCGAGGTGCCTGACGGGGGCCGCATCCTGCTAAACGGCAAGGACATCGCGCAAGTGCCGCCGCATCAACGCCCCGTCAACATGATGTTCCAGAACTATGCGCTGTTTCCGCACCTCGGCGTGCGGGACAATATTGCGTTCGGACTGAAGCGCGCCGGCATGAGGCCTGCCGACATCGATGCCCGCGTTACGGAGATGGTCGCGCTCGTCAAGCTCGAGGGCCTGGAGAAACGCAAGCCCGATCAGCTCTCCGGCGGCCAAAGGCAGCGCGTGGCACTGGCGCGTTCGCTGGCGCGCCGTCCTGAACTCCTTCTGCTCGACGAGCCGCTGGCCGCGCTCGACCGCAAGCTGCGCGAAAGCACGCAGCTCGAATTGATGGAATTGCAGCGGCGGCTCGGCCTGACCTTCGTCATCGTGACCCACGACCAGGGAGAGGCGATGACGATGGCGGGGCGGATCGGCGTGATGGATGCCGGGCGCCTCGAGCAGGTCGCGACCCCGCGTGAACTCTATGAGGCGCCGGCCTCGCGCTGGATCGCCGAGTTCGTCGGCGACATCAATCTGTTCGAGGGCAAGCCCGAGACAAGCGAGGGGGCTTATCCGATGATGGCCCGGCGAATGGCGGTTGCGACCCGCGATGCCGGAACGATCTATGTTGCCGAGCCGCGCCAGCCGCTCGCCAAGACCAATCTTTGCGTCGCAATCCGTCCCGAAAAGGTCAAGCTGTCGCGCCGAGCGCCTGCGTCCGAAGACGCGCGCGCGATCAACCGGCTCGACGGGGTGGTGACCGATGTCAGCTATCTCGGCGGCATGACGAGCTACAAGGTCAAGCTCGACAGCGGCGCGGTGCTGCGTTCGTCTATGGCCAATACCGCGCGGCTGGATCTCGACTCCTATAGCCCGAGCCAGCGCGTGGTGGCGTGGTTCTCGCCGGAAGATTGCCTGGTGCTGGAGCAATGAGTTCACGAACGCTCTTCACGCGCCCGGCGCGCCTTGCGGCGATCGCACCCTATCTGTGGATGGCGCTGTTCTTCCTGGTGCCGTTCCTGTTCGTCCTGAAAATCAGCCTGTCGCAAACCGCGATCGCGCAGCCGCCCTATACGCCGGTATTCGAGCTGGACGAGGGATGGGAGGCAATCAAGGCGGCATTCGCCGCACTCTCGCTCGACAATTTCAAGCTGCTGGTTTCCGACGATCTCTACGTTCTGTCCTATCTGCGCAGCCTTGTGGTGGCCGCGATCTCGACCTCGATCCTGCTCGCGATCGGCTATCCCATCGCTTATGGCATGGCGCGCTTGCCGCAACGCTGGCAGGGCGTCGCGATGATGCTGGTGATCGTCCCGTTCTGGACGTCGTTCCTGATCCGCATCTATGCCTGGATCAACATCCTGCAGCATGACGGCCTTCTCAATCAGGTTCTGCTCGCGCTGCATCTTGTCTCCGCGCCCGTCGTCTGGCTGTCGACCGACAGCGCGATGTATCTCGGCATCGTCTATTCCTATCTGCCGTTCATGATCCTGCCGCTGTATGCGACGCTCGCCAAACTGGATCCGGCGCTGCTGGAAGCGGCCTCCGATCTCGGCGCCTCGCCGCGTCAGGCATTCTGGCGGGTGACGTTCCCGCTGTCGCTGCCGGGCGTCGGCGCCGGCGCGCTGCTTTGCTTCATTCCCATTGTCGGAGAGTTCGTGATTCCCGATCTGCTGGCGGGCTCCGATACGCTGATGATCGGCCAGACGTTGTGGCTTGAATTTTTCACCAACAAGGACTGGCCGGTCGCGTCCGCCACGGCCGTTGTCCTGCTGCTCCTGCTGCTCGCGCCGTTGTTGCTATACGACCGTTTGCAACGGCGGCAACTGGAGGAAGCGTGATGGTAGCGGTGAGTGGTCCAACATACGCGCTGCCCTTTTCCTTCCCCCCCTGCGGGGGAGGGTCAGGGAGGGGGGTAAGTCACGGGCACCGCCGTCGTGATACCCCCACCCCCAACCTCGAGAGCGAGCTTCGCTCGCCTCGGACCCCGCAAGGGGGAGGGGAGCGAAAGAGCTCGCCATGACGGCGCGCAAACTCTCCTCCTTCAACATCACGGCGCTCGCGCTGGGGCTGGCATTCCTGTATCTGCCGATCGTGATCCTCATCATCTACTCGTTCAACGCCTCGCGGCTGGTGACGGTGTGGGGCGGCTGGTCGCTGCGCTGGTACGGCGAGTTCTTCAACGACGGCGCGATGCTGGACGCCGCCTGGATGAGCCTGCGCGTGGCGGCGACTTCGGCAAGTCTCGCAACTTTGCTCGGCACGCTCGCCGCGGTGGCGCTGGCGCGCGGCGCGGGCTTTAAGGGGCGAACGCTGTTTTCCGGCATGCTCTACGCGCCGCTGGTGATGCCGGAAGTCATCACCGGCCTGTCGTTGTTGCTGCTGTTCGTGGCGCTCAACGCCGAACGCGGCTTCTGGACCGTCGTCATCGCCCACACCACGCTGACCATGTGCTTTGTCGCCGTCGTGGTGCAGGCGCGGCTTGGCGTGCTCGATCGCAGCCTCGAGGAAGCGGCGATGGACCTCGGTTGTGATCCGGCACGCGCGTTCCTCTCCGTGACCTTGCCGTTGATTGTCCCATCGGTCGCGGCGGGATGGATGCTCGCCTTTACACTGTCGCTCGACGATCTCGTGATCGCGAGTTTCACCACCGGTCCCGGCTCGGCGACGCTGCCGATCCGGATCTATTCGGAGGTGAGACTGGGCGTAAAGCCGGAAATCAACGCGATCTGCACGCTGGTGGTCGCGCTGATCGCGGTGGTGATCGTGGGCGCTTCGCTCGCCTCAAAAATCTCCGATGCCCGCGGCAAGAGCGCCGCGCCGTTGTGAAGTCCCGTCCGTCCTTCGAGACGCCCGCTTGCGCGGGCTCCTCACGATGAGGTGTTAGACCCTCATGGTGAGGAGCGCATCTTCGCGCGTCTCGAACCATGAGGCCCCATCAGGACTTCACGGCGCCCGCGGTGAGGCCGCCGACCATGTAGCGGCGGAAGGCGTAATAGATCGCCGCCGGCGGCAGAGCGTAGATGAAGCCGGTCGTCATCAACAATTCCCACGGCGAATCGTCGGCGGCGAGGAAGTTGCCGAGCGCCACCGGCAGCGTGATGTCGCGGTCGTTCGAGAGCAGCAGGAATGCGTAGAGATATTCGTTCCAGGCGAGCAGCACCGCATAGGTGCCGATTGCCACCAGCGACGGCATCATCAGGGGAACGTAGACCAGGCGGAAAATCTGCAAGGACGTGGCGCCGTCCATGACGGCGGCCTCATCGAGCTCGACCGGCAGCTTGTCGGAAGCCTGTTTCAGCACCCAGATTGCGTAGGGCGAGGCGATCGTCACCATCGCCAGAATCAGTGCCCAGCTGGTATTGAGCAGGCCGTAATTGCCCATGGTGCGGTACATCGGCACAGCGAGAAACGCCGCCGGAATGAAGTAAGTGAACAGCGCGAGGTTGAGCACGATGCGCCCCCCGGGCACGCGCAATCGCGAGATGGCAAATGCCGCGGCCGTCGCGATCGCCAGCGTCAGCACGCCGACCGAAGCCGCAATGACAACCGAATTTCCGAACTGCACCCAGAAATCCCGCAGGAAGTAATGCTGCTGGTGAAACACGATTTCGAAATTGTGCAGGGTCGGATGGTCCGGCCACAATTTGCCGGAGAAGGCGTCCTCCTTCGGCGAGATCGCGAACACGAACATGTGGTAGATCGGAATCATGGTCCAGATCAGCACGGGAATGCCGATCAAGAGCAGCCGGGCCTCGGTCGCGGCTTCGCGCAATGTCGGGAGCTTCATCGCCGGGAGCTTCATCGCGACAACCGTTTCATCATGAAATATACCAGCGGCAGCACGAACGGCATCGCGATGACGATCGAGGCCATCGCGAGGTTGAGCTGGTCTAGCCTCAGATAGCGGATGCCGAGCGTCGAGAGCACGTGGGTGAGATCGGCCGGCCCGCCACCGGTCAACAGATACACGCTGTTGAAGTCGCCTAGCGTCCAGAGCATCGAGAGCAGCGTGCAGGTCAGATACAGCGCCTGCATCGAGGGCCAGGTGATGAAGCGGAATTTCTGCCACCAGCTTGCGCCGTCGACGTCCGCAGCCTCGAACAGGTCCTGCGAGATCGCAAGCCGCCCGGTCATCAGGATCAGCGTCCAGAACGGCAGCGATTTCCAGATGTGCACGCCGATCGCCATCGCGAGCGCTACCGAAGGATCGTTCAGCCAGTTCGGGCCGTCCTCGCCGGTGAACTTGAAGATCAGCTGGTTCACCATGCCCCATTCCGGATTGAGCATGAAACGCACCGACAGGATGGTCGGGATCGACGGCACCGCCCAGGGCAGGATGAAGATCACCGACAGCCATTTGATCCAGCTTCGCGACTGCACGAAGAAGCCGGACAAAAACAGCGCGATCAGCATTTTGATGTTGATGCCGATCAGAAGAAAGATCAGCGTGTTGACGGCGGCGCGCGCAAAGATCGGATCGTTGTAGAGCGCGACATAGTTCGTGGGCGAGCGCGCCAGCCAGAAGCCGTAGCCGACCGGATAAACCACGAAGGCGGCGAACACCAAGAGATAGGGCGCGATCAGCACAATGCCCCAGACCTGCGGCGTCGACAGCCGCGGCGCGCGCGGCGTGCCGGGCATGGCGTGGTCGGAAGCTGAGATCGTGATCGCCATTTGCCGTCACTCACGTTGCTTGGTCTTCACCTCGCCCCGCTTGCGGGGAGAGCTATCGCGTATAACTTCGCTGGCGCCTTCTTCTCCCTCCCCCTTGTGGGGAGGGTCGGCGAGCGGGAGCGAGCCGGGGTGGGGGTTCTTGGAGTTTTTCTTCAACATTAGATTCATCCTGGCGCTATCACCCCCACCCGACCGTCGCTTCGCGACGGCCACCCTCCCCACGCGTTCCGCGGGGGAGGGATAAGAGGCTGCGCTGCTAGATCCCTCTCCCCGCAAGCGGGGCGAGGGAGTAATCTACCCCGCGACTTCCTTGATGCGGGCAATCAATTCGTCGACCGCCTTCCCGACCGGAACCTTCTCGCTGACGACGCGGTTCATCGCCTTGGCCCAGACGTTCTCGTTATTCAGAATCGTGAACTTGTAGTTCTTCGTGAAATCGAACGGCTGGGTGCCGCCGGTGAACTGAGTGTAGACCGCCCTGCGATGCCGGTCGGCCTGCCAGAACGGGCTCTTCTGGCCTTCGATCGTCGCCGGGAACCAGCGGCCGAGCGCGCCTTCGACATAGGGGCCGAGGTTTTCTTCCTGCAGCAGGAAGGCGACGAACTCCTTGGCCTTGGCCTTGTTCTTGGCGGCGGTGAAGATCACGCCGGTCTTGACGTCAGAGCGATACTTGATCGGCTGGCCGTCCGGTTTGTTCGGAAAGGACGCGGTGATGATGTCCTCCTCATAGGCCTTCTTGCCGGCGGCGCGCTGTTCCGGGGTCAGCGCCGGATTGGTGGAATCCTCGAACCACTTCGCCGCGATCGAGATCGTGAAGTTGTGCGTCATCACGGTGGTCTTGTTGTGGAAGGCGACGTTGTTGTCCGGGTCCTTCCAGGTGGTGGAGGAGGGCGGCGTGCAGCCCTTGACGTAGGTGTCGGTGTAATCCTTCAGCGCGTGGATCAGCCCGTCGCGCGCCTTGTCGTCGATCGTGAGTTTGCCGTCGTCATCGACCAGATGGATGTTATAGGCGTCCATGAAGGTGTAGAACGATTGCAAGGAGTTGGTGGATTCCACGCCCATCGGCTGGCCGACGCCGTAGATGCGCTGGCCGGTGGCCTTGCGGCTCGCGGGCTGCACCTTGTCGCACCAGAACGACCAGTAATCTTCCCATTTGGTCGGGATGTCGCTCTCCTTGAAGCCCGCTTTCTCCAGCATGTCCTTCCAGATCTGGACATGCATGCTCTGCTGCTTGAGCGGAAAGCCGTAATAGCCCTTTTTCTTGGTCTGGCCGTTATAGAGGAAGGCGGTCTCCAGCGTGTTCGGCGCGAACTTCGCCTTCATCGGCACGAGAATCTCAGAGAGGTCTTCGAGCTTGCCTTCGAAGGCCCATTTGCCGCCGGCCTGCACGTCGTACGTGTCGGAATAAGCGACGTCGGGCACGGTGCCGGAATCCAGCGCCGCGACCGTTTTCGGAATCATGTCCTGGATCGCGTATTGCGACAGCTCGACCTTGGTGCCGGTCTTTTCCTCGAATTTCTTGACGACCCTGAGCAGCGCGTCGTCTTCGGACTTGTAGAAGCCCTTGCCCCACCAGACCGTGATGGTGTCCTGCGCGAGCGCCGGGCTTGCGCTGTAGAGCAGCGCCGCCGCGATCGACAACGCGATCTTTCCGGCCATCTTCCGCGCAATATTCCCTTTGGCTCTCACGTTTCTCTCCCTGCTTGGCGCCGGCCTTATTTTAACCGGTCGGGTGAAAGACTAGCGCAGGGGTGGGGTGTGATCTAGCGGCAACTTGTCCGACGAAGGTAGCGGCGTAGGTTCGCTTTTGCGTGCACCGGGTCGCGCGACGGCGGAGGCGAGGCCCAAGATCGCGTGCCACACTACGGAACATCGGTGCAACACTGCGGAACAAATGATACGGGTGCCAGTTGCCTAGCGACGTATCTCTGTTTTAATACTAACTCGGTTTCAGATCAGGAGCGACGGGCAAATGCGCGCTTTGATCCTCGGATTGTCAGTCCTGGCAATCGTCGCCAGCGCCAATGCTGTCAGAGCCGGTCTGAGCACCACCCCTCGGGAGGTCGTCTCGATCGACACCGCGACCCTTCCCGACGAAGCAAGCCGGGAATCCGAGAACCAAATAGGTCTGACAAAGGCGACGCGCCGCCAGGTGCAACGGCGGTTGACCAGGCTGGGGTTTGGCACCAGGGTCAGCGGAAAGTTCGACAGCTCGACCCGCGCGGCTATCGCGCGCTGGCAGCAGGAAAACGGTTATCCCGGGACCGGGTTTCTCAACACCGAGCAGCACGCGGCGTTGCTGGACGCAAGCGACGATGCGATCGAGGCCGGCAAATCCGACCATCAGGATCGTCATCGAGGTGGGGGTCGTCGCCACGCCCGCGGCATTGGCGGTCCGATTGGCGCGATCGGCGGCGCCATAGGCGGGCTGTTCCGCCGTTAGAGCGGGATGATTTTTCTTCGAATCGTCATCACACTCTATCCTTTTATTTGAGCATGGTCTTTTCGGAAAACCGCTACACACTTTTCCGGATCATGCTCTAGTCACGGATATCCTCTCACGATCCAGCGAAGCCGGTTCGCGCGAAAGCGCGACGGCGCCCCCGGAATCAACCAGGCCGCCGTTGCGGCGTTTCATTTCATTGTCATGTCGTGGAACGCCCGATCGAGCGATCAACTCGGGGGATTGAAATCCGCATCGTGATCGCCGATCCGCGAGCGGTCGAAGCTCTCATGATCGAAATACGAGCCGGTAACCGGCGCGCGCGGGGCAACGAATCCCGGTCCCTGCACCTGATTATAGGTGCCGCGATAATGGTGGAGAGCGTGGACAGGTTTCTGCGGGGCGGCGTCGTCCTGGGCAAAGACCGGGGTGGAGAGTGCGGCGGTCACGAGTGCGACAGCGCAGAGGGCTTTAGTCATCATAGTAACAGTTTTCCATCTTTAGGTGGCGACCCCCTCCTCAGGAGGTTTCCCGCCGTTCGGTAACATCCCCACTCAGGACTGACGAAACACGTTACGGAATATGGATTCAAACGGGCGTGAGTCATTGTTTCAATCCACTCCGCCTTTCGTGATCGGCCATTGCCGACCCTCGCCGCCGATGCCACACTCGTGAAGCGGATTTGACATTCGCTAGTGTGGCGACTCTGACGTTCCTTTCAGTGTCGCCGCGAGTTCTTCGAAGGAACGTCAGTGTCGCCACACTAGCAAATATAGCTTTCTAGTGGAGTTTTGGATTTGACATTCGCTTTGAGAGTCTGCGGCGCGGTGGGTAGCGAATGTCAAATCCACTCCACTAGCGATGCGACCCCCTCGTCGAGCAGCAGCGCACGGCAATCGCCGGCAGACCGGTCCCTCAGCGAGGCACCGATCGCGTCCGGCGGAATGGTAAACGACGCGTTATCCCCGCCGCTGGAATTCGCACCCTGACATCAAAGCTTGCTTATCGGGTGCGTGCGTTAGGTGGGGCTCGACACCCTGTCCGACGAGCCCTTGATGAGCAGCATCTCGACGATTGCCCTGTCCGGCCTGAACGCGGCGTCCCGCCGCCTTCAGGTCTCCGCCTCGAACGTTGCCAATGTCCAGACCACGGGCGCGGTACCGAACGCCGACGGCACGATACCGGCCGGGGCGCCGCAGGCCTTTGCACCGCTTGAGCTTGTCCAGACCCAGAGCGCCGGCGGCGGCGTCCAGACTTCCGTCACGACGGTCAAACCATCCACGACCGCGATCTTCGATCCGCAGGCCCCTTTCGCCAACGCGGACGGCCTCGTCGCCGCGCCGAACGTCGATCTCTCCAGGGAGTTCGTCGGCCAGCTTCTCGCGAGCTACAGCTTTGCTGCCAATGTGGCGGTGTTGAAGGCGGACGACCGCAATACCAAGGCGCTGCTTGACATCACGGCGTAAGGCCGCATCTCGCCTTTTGACGACAACGAACACGCGCGCGTGGGAACCGTCGGAGGAGTTGCGTTATCAGTGCGGCTGTTACCAGCCGCGCCAACCCCAGCCCCAGGGCCTGTAGCCCCACCCGTAGTATCCGCAATAGGGGTAAGGACGATAATAATAAGGATAGGGGCGGTAATACGCCGGCGGCCCGGCAGGGCCCTCAACGACTTCCTCGTCGTAGACCTGAGGTGCGCCCCGCGGCGCCGGCCGCGGGCCCATGCCGACATTGCGGCCGATGACGAATCCGTCCTTCCCGTCCACGGAAGCCTCGCACCAGCCGTTGGTGCATTTGCCGATCTCGACCGTGGTGCCCTTCGGAATGAGGGTCAGAACCTCGCTGTCGGTGCCGGGCGATTTCCGCAAATTGGTGTCGCCGGTGGTGGCGATCGGCTTGGCTGTCGCGCAAACCGCCGACAGCAAGGTGACGATGGCGGCGTATGCCGCGGCTCGACCAAAGCTCATGGCTGCGTGCCCTTTTCGTGACGCAATAGCCAAAGAATGCCGAGGGAACCGGGCTTTGTCTTGTTAAAAATCTGTAAGCGCCGTCTCCGCTGCGGCGGCGCGCTCCCTCTCCCCTTGTGGGCCCCCGACGGGCAGAGGAAGACCGCGCTTCGCAAAAGCCCCGCCGCGATTCAAAATGAATCGCGCCACGTATGAAAGGTGCCAATTTCAGCCGCGCGCCACTCTTCCGCCTCGGCCGCCTGTCGTATATGAGAGACAAGCATTCCAACCGGGGCATGGCATGACGAATCGATTGACGACGGCGCAACCTACCGCGGCGATACGGCCTTGGAGGCTTCCCGCCGTTGCGGCGCTCGCGGCAATGGCCGCGTTGACGGCGCTGACCGCCGATGCCGCCGCAAGACAGGCGCGCCCCGCGCTACCCACCGAGGCGCCGCGCGAAGCCGGCGAGCCGATCATGGCGATCGTGTCGATCAAGTCCCAGCAGGTCACCTTCTACGACGCCGACGGCTGGATCTTCCGCGCGCCGGTGTCGACCGGCATCACGGGACGCGAGACGCCGGCCGGCGTTTTCGCCGTGCTCGAAAAGGACCTGGACCACCACTCGACCCTCTATGACGATGCCTGGATGCCGCACATGCAGCGCATCACCTGGAACGGCATCGCGCTGCACGGCGGGCCGCTGCCCGGCTATGCCGCCTCGCACGGCTGCGTGCGGATGCCTTACGACTTTGCCGAGAAGCTGTTCGACAAGACGCAGATCGGGATGCGGGTGATCATTTCGCCGAACGACGCGGCTCCGGTCGATTTTTCCCATCCGGCGCTGTTCGTGCCGAAGGCGCAAGCCCTCGCGGCGGCGCCGGGGCGTGCCGAGGCGGCCGCGCGCGAGGCCGAGGCGGCGGCAACCTCGGCCGACGAAGCAAAGAAAGCTGTCGCGACGACAGCGCGCGAGAGCGCCGCGCTGAACGCGTCGCTGCGCAAGCTGGAATGGCTCAAGAGCCGTGCCGACGCCGAACTTGCCTATGCCGACAAGATGCTCGCCGCCGCCAAGACCGACGACGCGAGGACGAAGGCCGAGGAGGCGCAGCAGAAGGCCGCCGCCAAAGCCACGGACGCGGCGACGCAACTCGACACCGCCAAGGCGGACGCGAAGTCCAAGCTCGAGGCCGCCGCCACCGCAAAGGACGCCGCCAAGGCCACCGCAATCAAGAAGACCGACACGGCAAAGGCCGCGACCGAGGCGAAGCTCGCGCGGGAGCCGGTCTCGGTCTACATCAGCCGCGCGACCTCGAGGCTTTACGTGCGGCGCAACACGCACAAGGCGTGGGCGGACGGCGGCGAGGTGTTCGATTCGTCCATTGAAGTTCCGGTCACGATCCGCAATCCCGAGATGCGGATCGGCACGCATGTGTTCACGGCGATGGCGCGCAACGACGCGGGCCTGCGCTGGAGCGTGGTCACGATCGATGACTCCGACGACGCCAAGGACGCGCTCGACCGCATCACCATCCCGCAGGATATTCTCGATCGCATCGCGCCGACCGCATTGCCGCGATCCTCGATCGTGATCTCCGACGAGCCCTTGAGCAAGGAAACCAACTATCGCACCGAGTTCGTTGCGGTGCTGAACAACCAGCCGCAGGGCGGCTTCATCACGCGAAAGCCTACGGCGCCCGTTGCCGTTGCGAGCGACGACAGCGGCGGCTTCGGCTTCTTTTTCCAGCCCAATTCGGATCCCCGCGGTTTCCAGCGCAATCCGGACGCCCAGCCTGGCAATGCGCGTCCGCGCGGCCGCCCGTACTATCAGCCGGAGCAACGGGGCTTGTGGTAGGACGCGGCAGGCCCCTCACGCCGCCGACAGCCGAACGTGGAACCTGCTGCCGGTAGCCTCGGCGTAACGCAAGAGCGTCTTGGTGCTGGGAAGCGAGTGACCATTTTCCAACCGGGCGATCGTGGATTGGCTGGTGCCCATCCGTTCCGCGAGTTCGGCCTGGGAGAGGCCAGCGCGCAGACGAGCCCTGAGCAATTCGGCGGCAATCTCGAACTCCGGCGCGAGCGCGTCATACTCTGCCCTGACCCTGGGGTTGGCGAGCAGACGAGCCTTGAGTTTTTCAAACTGGATTGTCATCGGATTTCCTTTGCGCGCCGGAGCGCGAGTTCGATCTCGGCGCGTGAGGAAGGTAGCCCGCAGGATGGATGGAGCGACCTCGTCCGCCGTAGCTCAACGAGCGAAGGCGGAAGCGATACCCATCAATGCCTGTTGTCGCTGATGGGTTTCGCAAAGAGCTCAACCCATCCTACGCGCTGATCGGCTTTTCGAAGAGCTCGACCCATCCTACGCGCGGGCGGACTATGCTTTCGCTGATCCGCATACAAATTTTCAGTCGCGCGAAAAGTCAATTCTACTGCGCCCCCACACCCACCGGCGCATTCGCCGCTGCCGGTGCGGCCTCGTCGGGTGCTGCGGGTTTTGCGCCGCTGCCGCCGGTAAAGCGATCGATCATCGAGCGCACGGCGTCGCGGGTCTTGCGGTCTTTCACGGCATCCAACAACGGCGCGGTCGCCGGCGAGCGGCGGATCAGGCTGTCGGGATCGGGGAAAATCAACGGATCGTCCCACGGGCCCTGCACCACGAACGGCAGTTCGAAGGAAGGCGCCGCGTTGGGTACGGTGAGGCTCGCGACTCCCTTCATGTCGAACTCGCGCGAGGGCACCGACGCCGTGCCCGACAGCGTGATGCGCGCGGGGCCATCGACATGGATATCCTCGGCGGTGGCGACGCCGTCGGCGAATTTCACCGCGATGATGAGGTTGTCGTAGGGCGTCGAGCCAGAGCGGAAATTGCCGGCGCCCGACAGCGGCCGGCGTTCCAGCCGCTTGAGCAGTTGTTCGGCGTTGAAGCCGGAGATCGCACCGTCATGGCCGGTGAGGGTGGCGGTGCCGTCGAGGGATTGCGCCAGCGCGAACGGGCTCGAGCCGGAGGCGGCCAGGGAGACGCCGAGGTTGCCGCGGCCGGACAATTTGCCGACGCCGAACAGTTCGCCGGCGCAGGCCTGCAAATCGACATCGGTGAACTGAAACTGTGCCTTGACGTCGGCATCGGCGTTGATCCGCGACAGCCCGAACGAGCCCTTGGCGATGCCGCCATAGATCTGCGCTTCCGCCACCGAAAGCGCCAGCGCGCCGTTGCGCAGGTTGGCGCCGACCGCGGTGCGGCCGAGCTTTGTCTGTCCGACCGTGACGCGGGCGGCGGAAAGCCTGATATCGAGATCGGTCATCGACAGCGAATTGAGATCGAACAACTGCCGGTTCCAGTCGCGGGCGCCGGAGGCGAGCAGGCGGAAGGTCGAGACATAGGGCGTGAAGTCGAGCGCGTCGGCGGCAAGCGTCGCCTGCAGCGACTGCCGGCCGTTGCTGGCGTACGTCATCACGCCCTCGGCGACATTGCCGTCGAGTTCGACGTTGACGTTGGTGAGCGCGACAGAAGCGCCGACCATATTGGCGCGCGCCTTCAGCGCGAAGCGGCCCATTCCACCGCTGCCGGGAGGCGCCTGTCCGGTCCAGCGCAGCGCGTTGCGCAGCGATGTTGAATCGACCGTCATGATGCCGTCCATCATCAGGCTGGTGCGGTTGGCGAGCGTGCCGTCGAAGGCGAGTTTGAGCGGCGTGCTGGTGAGCCGTGCTTTCAGGCCGGAACGGTCGCCGGAAAGGGCGGCGAGGAAATCGCTGATCGAGACGCTGCCGTCGACGCGCTCGCCGCGCCAGTCGAATTGCCCGGTCGCCGCGAACGAGCGCGAGATCGAGGGCCAGGCGAGCGAGAAATCGATATCGTCGAGCTTCTCGGTGATCTCGCGCACGGGGTCTTCGTAGGTCAGCTTGCCATCCTGGATACGGATTTCCGAGAACGACACCTGGTTGTCGGCGCCGGGCTTCATGGTGCGGGTGATGGTCCCGATAAAGGGCGTCCAGTTGCTGTCGCCGTTGATGTCGCGCACCACCCGGATGGTCGGGCGCAGCATCATTACGTCGGCGATCTCGAAGCGCTGCAGCAGCAGCGGCAACAGCCGCAAATTCGCCGTCAGCACGTCGACGGTCAGCGCCGGGTCGGCTGCCGCGCCGCCCTTTAAGCCAACATCATGAAACGACACGTAGCTGCCGGGGAACACGGAAATATCGGTGGTGCCCTTGACCACGAGGTCGAGCCCGGTCACGGCGCGAATCTGCGCCTCCACCGCACGGCGCAGCGCGTCGCGGTTGAGCAGCCAGCTCGAGGCGATCATCGCAACCAGCGCCACGCCGATCAGCGCCGCAAAGGGTATCGCGAGGCGCCGTGTTCCCTGGGCCATCGTCAATGAAAAATCCTAGGAATATCCAAGTGGAATCCGGCTTATGGGTTAGCCTCGCTGGAACCGAATGCGGGCGTCGGCTTGAGGTCGAAGGCTTGCCGCCGAAAGCACGGGCAGGGCGGGAGATAGCCGACGACCCCATCAAGTCCCGGCAACTTGCTGGTTTTTCTTGACGCTTTCAAGGCCGATGGAGGGCGAGGCGGGGATGGTTCGAGACGCGCGGCGCCTGATTGTGCCGTTCGCTGACGGCCTTGCCAACGCTCGGCCTGTTCGGGCGGCCCGCGCTCCTCACCATGAGGGCAAGGACCTCATCTGAGGAGCCCGCCGCAGGCGGGCGTCTCGAAGGATGAAGCCACCGCATCGGAGGGCCGCCCCGTCATTGACGCACTGCGAAGAATTCGCCTAATAATCCCTTTGAAAGCGCGCACTATCGCGTCCTCCGCATCAGGTCCAATTTCATGAAAAAGGTCTATCCCGACGCCAAATCGGCACTCGAGGGCGTCCTCAAGGACGGCATGATGATCATGTCGGGCGGCTTCGGCCTGTGCGGCATCGCCGAGACCCTGTCGGACGCGATCCGCGACTTTGGCGTGAAGAACCTGACGGTGATTTCCAACAATGCCGGCGTCGACGGGATCGGGCTGTCGCGCCTGCTCGAGACCCGCCAGATCAAGAAGATGATCTCGTCCTACGTCGGCGAGAACAAGCTGTTCGCCCAGCAATATCTCGCCGGCGAACTCGAACTCGAATTCAACCCGCAAGGAACGCTCGCCGAGCGCATTCGCGCCGGCGGCGCCGGCATCCCCGCCTTCTACACCAAGACCGGGGTCGGCACGCTGATCGCCGAGGGTAAGGAAGAGAAGATTTTCGACGGCGAGAAATACATCATGGAGCGCGGACTGTTTGCTGATCTCGCGATCGTTCACGCCTGGAAGGGCGACACCGCGGGCAATCTGGTCTATCGCAAGACCGCGCGCAATTTTAACCCGATGATGGCAACCGCCGCGAAGGTCACGGTCGCCGAAGTCGAGCATCTGGTGCCGGCCGGCGAGATCGATCCGGACCACATCCATACGCCCGGCATTTTCGTCAAGCGCATCATCGAGGTCGGCACCGGCAAGAAGCGCATCGAATTCCGCAACACCCGCCCGCGTCCGGCCGCATGATCCGGACCCGCAGGGCCGCGTTAGCGAAAAGTGGGAACCGGTTTTCCTCGCGGCAAACGCGTGTCGGTTGCACGAAGATCATGCGCAAACAAAAGAGCATTTAAGGAGTTCCCGATGGCATGGACCCGCGAACAGATGGCCGCCCGCGCCGCCAAGGAATTGCGCGACGGCTTTTACGTCAACCTCGGTATCGGCATCCCGACGCTGGTGTCCAACTACATCCCGGACGGCATCGACGTCTCGCTGCAGAGCGAGAACGGCATGCTTGGCATGGGACCGTTTCCCTATGAGGGCGAGGAAGATCCCGACCTGATCAATGCCGGCAAGCAGACCGTGAGCGAATTGCCGTCGACCAGCTATTTCTCCTCCGCCGAATCCTTCGGCATGGTGCGCGGCGGCCACATCGATTTATCCATTTTGGGCGCGATGCAGGTCGCGGAGAACGGCGACCTCGCCAACTGGATGATCCCCGGCAAGATGGTGAAGGGCATGGGTGGCGCCATGGACCTCGTCGCCGGCGTCAAGCGCGTCGTGGTGGTGATGGAGCATTCCGCCAAGGACGGCGCGAAGCTCTTGAAGAAATGCACGCTGCCGCTGACCGGCGAGCGCGTGGTTGACATGGTGGTGACCGATCTTGCCGTCTTCACCATCGACAAGCACGGCAAGGACGGCATGGCGCTGATCGAACTCGCCGACGGCGTCACGCTCGACGAGGTGAGGTCGAAGACCGAAGCCGAGTTTCGGGTGGCGCTGAAGAACGCTTAAGGGACGCTATTTCTATCCGTCATGGCCGGGCTCCGTCCCGGCCATCCACGACTTTTCTCACTTCGTCGTACATAAGGCGTGGATGCCCGGCACAAGGCCGGGCATGACGCAATTATGTGGCGTGCATGGCGCCCTTCACACTTTCGCCTTCGCCACATCCTCCAGCCCCCGGTTGCGCGGCTCGACGCCCCAGGCCCACACCACCACGATCTGCACCACCACAAGGCCGATCATCAGCCAGACCACGCCCGGCAGTTTGTAGGACGCCATCAGGCTGCCGACGATGAAGGGCGAGATCACGGTGGCGCCGCGGCCGAACATGTTGCAGATGCCGTTGGCGCGCAGCCTGATCTCGGTCGGAAACAATTCCGGCGTATAGACCCCGTACAGGATCGCGGTCTGCACGTAGATCGCGACGATCAGCACGAAGCCGACGGTGAGCACGATCGCCGGATCGGCCGTCGCATCGAAACGGGCATAGGTGTAGCCGGCGGCAATGGTGACGATCGACGCGCCGATGATGCTCATGCGCCGTCCGACCCCGTCGGAGAGCCAGGCGCCGAGCGCGCAGCCGACCAGCGATGCCGCCGACAGCACCAGCGTGTAGGCGAGCGAGTTGGCGATGGTCAGCCCCTGGCGGAGGAAGAATTGCGGCAGGAAGATCACGAAGCCGAAGATCAGGGTGTTGATCGTGATCAGGACCCAGCAGCCGACGACCATGCGTTGCAGCAGCGGCGGCCTGATCATGTCCATCGCAGTCGCCGGCTTCACCGCAGGCGGAATCACCACCGGCGGCAGCGGCTTGCCGCTGCTTGCCTCGGTTTCGATCGCCTGCATCAGCGCCTCGGCTTCTTCGGTGTGGCCCTTGGATTCAAGCCAGCGCGGGGACTTCAGGCAGGTTCTTGCGCAGGTACCAGACGATCAGCGAGCCGATGCCGGCAATGACGAACATCGGCCGCCATCCGAAAGCGGGGATCACGAGATAGCCGATCAGCGAGGTTGCCGGGAAACCCGCCACTACCACGAACGCCATCATCGACAGCCAGCGCCCGCGCGTCTTCGGCGGCACGAACTCGGTCACGGTCGAATAACCGACCACGATTTCAGCGCCCAAGCCCAGGCCCTGCACGAACCGGCAGATGATGAGCTGGTCCATGTTCTGCGCGAAGGCGGCGGCGAGCGAGGCGAGGCCGAAGATCAAGAGGTTGATCTGGTAGGTGAAGCGGCGGCCGAACCTGTCGCCGACAAATCCGGTGATCAGCGATCCCAGCGTCATGCCGACGAAGGTCAGCGAAATGAATATCGGGATCTGCGCCGGCGTCGAGAACTGGGACTGGGCCACCGCGGCCAGCACGCCGCCGGCGACATAAAGATCGTAGCCGTCGAAGAACATGCCGGCGCCGACCAGCCAGAAGATTCGGTAATGAAACGGCGAGATCGGAAGCCGATCGAGCCGCGCGCCGGCATTTACTGCAAGAGCCATGAAATTTCCCCCTGTTGAGATGTGCCGGCCTTTGCCTGGGCCGGCATCGTTTATTGATTCAGTTGAGCCGCCGCTGTCCGGCCGTGTCGCGGTACCAGTCGAACGGCCCGTCGCCGGTTGCGACCATCACGCTCTTGGTGCTGAAGTGATCGTCGAAACTCTCGGTGCCGCATTCGCGCCCGACCCCGGAATCGCCGACACCGCCCCACGGCGAGGCCGGGTCGAGCCGGTGGTGATCGTTGATCCAGACGATGCCGCATTTCACGCCCGCCGCCACGCGATGGGCGCGTGCGACGTTGTTGGTGCGGATCGCGGCCGCAAGGCCGAACGGCGAGTCATTGGCGAGCCGCAAGGCATCTGCCTCGTCCTTGAACGGCGTGACTGAGGTGAAGGGACCGAACACTTCCTCCTGGAAGATGCGCATGTCGGCTTTCACATCCGCAAACACTGTTGGCTCGACGAAGTAGCCGTTCTCGTGACCGGCAATCTTCGCGGCGACGCCGCCGGTGACGAGGCGGGCGCCGTCGTCGTGGCCGAATTGGCAGTAGGACAATACGCGGTCGCGCTGTCGCGCCGAGATCACCGGCCCGAGCTGGGTTGTGGGATCGGAGGGATCGCCGATCTTGATGGTCTCGGTCTTGGCTTTCAGCTTCTCGACGAACTCGTCATAGATCGTGGCCTGCACCAGATGGCGCGAGGCGCAGATGCAGGTCTGCCCCGCGCCGATGAAGGCGCCGAATGCCGCGTAGTTCACGGCGCGGTCGATGTCGAAATCGTCGAACACCATCACCGGCGTCTTGCCGCCGAGCTCCATGGTCTGATGCGCAAACACCTTTGCCGCGGCACTTCCGGCGATGCGGCCGGCTTCCGTGCCCCCGGTCAGGACCAGCTTGTTGATGTCGCGATGCTCGGCGAGCATCTTGCCGGCGCTTTGCCCGAGGCCGAGCACGATGTTGAACACGCCGGGCGGCAGGCCGGCCTCGGTGAAGATTTTCGCGAGCCGCAAGGTCGTCAGCGGCGTGTATTCCGACGGCTTGACCACGGTGACGCATCCGCTTGCAAGCACCGCGGCGAGCGACTTGCACAGGATCATCAGCGGGTGGTTGAAGGGCGTGCAGTTGGCGACGATGCCGATCGGCGTGCGCAGCGTGTAGTTCAGGTAGGAGCCTTCGACCGGGATCACCGCGTCGCGCCGCGCCAGCGCCAATCCCGCGAAGTAGCGGAAGAAATCCGGCAGCCGTGAGAGCTGCGCGCGTGTCTCGTTGACCGGGCGGCCGTTGTTCAGCGTCTCGAGCTTGTAAAGCTGGTCCAGATTGGCCTCGAACGCGTCCGCCAGCCGGTTGACGAGCCGCGCGCGGGCGCGGACATCCATGCCGCCCCAGGCTTTGCCTTCGAACGCGGCGCGCGCGCTTTTCATGGTGCGATCGATATCGTCGGCGGTCGAGTTCGGGATTTTGGCGATCACCTCGCCGGTCGCGGGGTTGCGCACGTCAAGCATCTGGCCGTTGCCGGCTTCGATCTCGCGGCCGTCGACGAAATTGCCGTGGATTTCGACCTCGATGCTGGCCGGATTTGCGGAGACGTTCATGCGTCCCTCCCTTCGACGATAATGGCATTGCGCTTGAGTGCCGGCAGCACGCGTCTCTCGGTCTGGCTGATATGGGCCTTGATGATGCGCGCAGCGCTTCTCGCGTCGCGCCGCTGCATCGCCTCGATCAATTCGACGTGCCCGCTCGACCGACCTCTTTCTTGCACCCGTGAAATATCACGTCAAGCGATCAGGCTTGAAAAGCCTGAGGTTTGATTTATCAATCGGTTCCGCTTCAAGCGCTTCAATCCGTCACGCACGCGTTCGCAATCCAACACATTCGCACCCAACAAAAAGAGAGACCGCATGGATCGATTGTTCGCTCAAGGCACGGTGAATGCGGCTCAATCCGGCAAGGGACCGGCGCTGTTGCTGTTTCACTCGCTGCTGTCGGACCGGGCGAGCTTTGATCGCATCGCGCCGCAGCTCGCAAAGACGCATCGGGTGATCGTTCCGGAACTGCCGGGCTTTGGAGGCTCGAAAGCGGTGCAAGGCGGTCTTGCTGCGGTCGCCGACCGCATGGCCGAATTCGTGAAGGACGCCGCCGGTGGCGACCGGGCCATCGTGCTCGGCAACGGCTATGGCGGCTTCGTCGCGTTGCAAATGGCGATCCGCCATCCGGCGATTGCGGCGAGGCTGGTTCTGGCCGATTGCGGCGCGGCATTCTCGGAAGCCGGCCGTGAGGCGTTCCGCAACATGGCCGCGGCGTCCAGGGCGAAGGGACTTTCCGCCGTCACCGACGTTGCGATGCGCCGGCTGTTTGCGCCGGAGTTTCAAGCCGCACATCCCGACCTGATGCGTGACCGCCGCGAGGCGTTTTTGAAAACCGATCCGGAAGTGCTTCAGGAAGCATGCGCGGCGCTGGCCGCGCTCGATCTTCGTCCTGAACTGCCGAAGGTCAAAATCCCCGTGCTGGTCATGGTCGGCGAACATGACGAGGCGACGCCGCCGCCGATGTCGCACGAGCTGGCAGCGCTGCTGCCGAATGCGCGGCTGAAGGTTCTTGCCGGCTGCGCCCATGTGCCGCAGTTGCAGGCGCCCGAGATGTTTCTCGATGCGGTCGGGGGTTTTCTGACGGCGTCGCACGCCGCGGCTTAAGACGCCCGGCTGCCGCTTACGAAGCGGATTTCGCGGCGGCGTCGGTCATAAACGGAAGTCGAGAAGCGCCTCGTCCTTGTCCGCTTCAAGATCAAAAGCGCCGGCTTCAGGTTTTCGCCATTGCCTTTGAGAACACCACCTCGACCAGCGTGCCGGAGCGCGTGCCTGTCTTGATGTTGAACTGCGCGCGGTTGGCCTCGACCAGCGCCTTGGTCAATGACAGGCTGACCGCGGTTTCCGGCGACTGATCCGATGGCCCTCCCTGGCTGCGGAACGGCTCCATCGCGGCAGCCACTTCGTTGTCATTGAGTCCATGGCCGCTATCGCGAATCCGCAACGCCACGTCGCCGAAATCGGTCAGCGCGGTGGAAACGATGACCTGTCCGCCGGCATTGGCGAGATGGATCGAGTTGCCGATCAGGTTCATCGTGATCTGGCGCAAGGCCTGGCCGTCGGCCACGACCGGCGGCAGCATCTGTGCAAGCGAGGTTCGGATGATGATGCGTTCGCGGTTGGCCTGCGGCTGCATCACCGCGACGCAGCTCTCGACCAGGTCGTTGAGATTCTGGTTGGTGAAAGCAAGGTCGAGCTTGCCGGTCTCGATGCGGCTGAGATCGGTGAGGTCGTCGATGACCGCGATCACCCGTTCGCCGGATGCGCGAACGTCCTTCATGTATTCGACGTAGCGGTCGTTGCCGAGCGAACCGAAGCGCTCGCCGATCATCACCTCGGCAAAGCCGATGATGGCATTGAGCGGGGTGCGAATTTCGTGGCTGATCCGCGCCAGCAGATCCGCCTTCGCGTTGGCGGTGCGGTCGGCGAGCCGGCGCGCCTCGCGCAATTCGCTCTCGCTCTTCTTGAATTGCGACAGGTCGCGGAACACCGCGAAGAAATTCGGACCGTGTGGCTGCGTCCGTCCCATCGTCATCGACAGCGGAATGAGACCGCCACCGCGGACCCGGCCGAGCACTTCGCGGCCATGTTCCAGCAGGCTCGCAACGCCGCTGCCGCCGAGGCTGCCGAGGTATTGATTGACGACCGGCTGGCTCTCCGGCGCAAACAGGGTGGCGAGATTGCGCTGCACAAGCTCTGCGCCGTCGTAGCCGAACAGCGCTTCCGCGCTGCGGTTGCAGGAATTGATGTTGCCCTGGGCGTCGAACATCAGAATGCCGTCGGCGGTGGTGTCGAGGATGGCGGCGAGTTCTTCCGCATTGGCCTGGCCGGCCGCCGATGGTTCGGCCGCGGGGATCGCCGGTGCGGCCGCGGGCGCAGGGGTAGCGCTCTCCACGCTTGCGGCGGAAAAGATCAAGGCCAGCGCTTCGTCGTCGTCCCAACTGATCGTGTAAAGCCGTGCATCGATGGTGGTGGGTGGCGTAGCTTCGCTGTCGGCGTTCGGCACGGAAATCCTGACCGGCGTTCCGGTGTCGGAGGTGCTGCTGGCGTTTGAGACTCCGGGCTCGACATAGAGCGCGTCGACGCCGCCCGCCTGCTCCAGCGCATGAAGGTTCGGATAACCCACGCGCTCGAGAAATACACGGTTGCCATAGAGCAACCGGTCGAGCCGATAGATCAGGACGCCGTTTGGCAGAAGGTCGAGCAGCGTCTTGTCGCGCAGGGCCTCCCCCCGCGCCGGCGGCTCGGGTTGGGCCAGCCAGCTCGGCGGCTCGACGACGGCAGCCTCGAACGCTTGCGTCTCCGGTGCAGGCGAGGCCGCCGGATCCGAGACGTCAGGCGGATTTGCCGTCTCGGGCGGACTGCTCTGGTCCTCCAGCCGCGCCGACAACTGCCGGGCGAGTTCGTTGAAGGCGCTGTTTTCGACCGGCGTCAGCGCCGGCCCACGGGTTTCGGCAAGGGGGCGGAACGGAACGACGTTCGGCGACGCCTGCGGCACTTCCTTGAAGGCTTCCTCGGGTGTTTCCACCGGCGTTTCCAAATGAGTTGGTTGTGAAATTTCAGTAAGGACGGCTGCAGTCAAATCGGCGCGCGTGACGGGAAAGTGAACCGGAGGCTTGGCGGGGGGCCAAGGTCCGGCGGTTCCCCAAGGTTCCGCGGATGCAGGGCCAATTTCGGGCGACATCATGTCCGCTGATGGCGGATCGTTGAAGAATTCCTGACTGCGTAGGGCGTCCAGCCGCGCCAGGCCTTCGAGGTCGCGGCAGACGCCAAAGCCGCGGTAGCCGACAAACTGCCGCGTCGCATCGTGGATCGGCAGCCCGGACAATTCGACCGGCACGCGCGCGCCGTCGTCGACAGGCCAGTTCAGGGTGATGCCGCTCCAGGCGTCGCGGGTCGCGATCGCCTTGACGACGCGGCCTTCCGGATCGATCCCGAAGGTCCGTTCGATTTCACTCCATGGCCGGCCGAAGCTGGCGGCGGTGCGCACGCCGATCAGGCGCGTGAACGCATCGGAGCCGAGCGAGAAGCGGCCGTCGGCGTCCATCTGCCACATGAAGCGCAACGGATGCCGGCGCGGATGCGGCGCGGGCCGCCGTTCGGCTTCTTGCTGTTCGACTTCTGGCTGTTGGACCTGAGGCTGTTCGCCCGCGGCCGGCGCTTCGACAGGTGGAAGCATGTCTTCTTCCTGCGTGGCCTCGATCGCCGCGGGCACGATCGAAGCGAGGAGGCCGACATCGGTGCGACCGCCGAGACGCAGCAACCTCACGTGGCCGGTACCGAACGGAGCCTCGGCGCGGCCTTCCTTCAAGGCGAGTTGGCGCGCCTCCTCAAGGCCGGCCTCGGAAAGATTGTGCAGGCCATGGACGTCGGCGGCCGGGCTTGCGGCAACCAACGCTCCGTCACTTGCGAAGGCGGCAACCGGCTCCTCGACGCCTTCGACCAGCCGCTGCAATCTTTCGTTCAACGGCATGGCGCGGCCGACCGGCTCGGCGGCAACGATCAGAATGCCTTCGCTGCCGTCGGCAAAATCAAGCCGTGCGCAGCCGCAGGTGACGAGTGCGCCGAGCCTCGATCCGAAGCCGCGCAACCGCTCCAGCCGGATCGCGCCTGACGGCGACAGCCGGTGCGCGAGCCGGGCGACCTGGCGGCGGTGTGGGTCGGCCGGGCCGAAGATCTTGTTGCCGAGGCGGGTGCTGTTGGCGGCGCCGAACAAGCGGGCGCCGACCGGATTGGCCCACAATATCCTTGTGCCGTCGGCCGACCAGAGCCAGGCCGGCAGTAGGCTCGTCGCATGCACCGCCAGCCGCGGGTCGTCGGGGCCTCGCACCTTGAATTCGTTATTCTTCATCGTGGCGATAGGCCGGCGGGCTCTCCTGTGACGCTATTCGCGTCAGGTATCGGCGGCCGAACATGACAGCCTTAACGGATCGTTAGTATCGCCTCCCGGCTCCGGCAGGTCCACGGCCAGGGCATGAGAAGGGCCTTGAAAGCCGGGATAACCTTAACCCGCACCGGCGTTTCGTGCGTTTGGCGCAAGAGCGCAGCCGCGAGTGAAGGGATAAGCGTTTCGAAAGGGCATTCGGGAAATTCATCGGCTGCGCGCAAGTCGTCCGCTCACGCGCTTCGCGGTGATCGTGTCTTCCCGTGCCGAAAAAACCGTGCAGGGCCTGACCGCTTGCGCTGCGGGCAGCTTCGGATCGCCGAAACCAGGTGCCGATGCCGGTCAAATGAGCCCGAAAAAATGAGGTTGATCGTCAGCAAAATGATGGCGGGACCCGTTTTTACAGAAAGCATAAATTTTACAATGCCTTGGGTTGCCTGCGGCACTGGAAACGGGAACCCGAACGGTATCGAGAGGCGGTATTTAATTTTATTTTATGGCATTGCACCGGAGATTTCGTTGCATTGCACAAAATTGCCACGATATTGTGCCTATCTCTACTCGGGCCCGAAAGGCGTATCTCCCCAGTGATCCGTGTCGGCGTATTCCGGAAGTCTTCCGGGCGCGTAAGGGGTCACACCCACTTCACCCCCAGTTGCGAAGGATAAAATAGCCATGGCTAACACCGATCCTTTCTCCGCCTCCATCATTCCGTTCGAGGTACCCGAGCAAGTTCGCGCCTTTGCCGAAAAGGGCGTCTCGCAGGCTCGCGACAGCTATGCCCGCTTCAAGGATGTCGCCGAGACCAACAACTCGACGATCGAGGCGGTGTTTGCGAACGCCAGCAAGGGCGCCAGCGAGTATTCGGCCAAGCTGATGGAAATCATCAAGGCCAACACCACCGCTTCGCTCGACTTCGCGCAGGAAATCATCGGCGCGAAAACGCCCTCCGAAGCGCTGGAGCTGTGGACCAGCCACACCAAGAAGCAGTTCGAGACTTTCTCCGCCTACAGCAAGGAACTCGCCGAGCTCTCGCAGAAGGTTGCGTCCGAAACCGTCGAGCCGATCAAGGCCAACGCCTCCAAGCTGTTCAAGCCCGCCGCCTGACCGGCAAGCAACAGCTCAAAAAAGCCCGGGCGGCAGCGCACGGGCTTTTTTTATGGGCCGGGACGCTCGCCGGAGAAGAGCGGTGAACCGCGCGGATGATGCCTTGTCCCGGCGGTGGCCTTGCCAAAGCGCAAGTTTGGACCTAAAGCGCGATCGTCGCGATCGTGCTTTATATTATTGTTTGAGCATGATCCCCGGGGTCGAGCCCGAGGGCAGGCTTTTCGGAAAACCGGCTTCCACTTTTCCGGATCATGCTTTAGTTTCCGCTCCTCTCGGCCTCCCTCTTTGAGGGGTGGCATCAGGATGCAGTTGTAGCTCAGTTGGTTAGAGCGCCTGTCTGTGGAACAGGAGGTCGGTGGTTCGAGCCCACCCAACTGTACCAAGTATCATATTGTTTGAATTATATTATTTCTAAGCAGCTGTCTTTTTAGATATATCGGTTTGGAGAGCGGACCCAGGGCGGATCTACGAGAACAGAATTTCGATATCTGATTTTGTTGATATTGGTGGGATCCAACGAAGCTGGGGGATTTTTCGCTTCCGTACTATCGCCTTCGTAAGTTCGCCGCTCTGCCAAGGGCTCGAAGTTCGTCCTCCCCGCCAAGCTCGCAGATAGTTCGAGCGCTCGGGCGCCAAGCCTCAAGTAAGTCGAGACCTGGACGCAGCACCGAAAGTAATCGGGGAGATCTCTCGCTGCGCTCCGCCAAAAAATTTTTGAAAAATGGACTGCTAACAAAGGATCATTGTGGGTAACCGCAACGATCGGCACAGAATGGGATACCGAACCGCAACTGGGCTTCTCCACTTCAATTTTCGGTGCAATCTATAATTGCGCTTTTAGAGCCGATCTGGCCTACTTGACCAATTCAACCTTCGAAAAGATTGCCCCGAGTTGCCGCCCACTCCCACCGCCGCCACAATCACTGTCAGGCAGACGCTGGCGCTGCTCGATGGCCATTTCAAGCCGCTCGCGGATGCATTTCAACGTGGAGAATATGCGCTCTGGCTCGGATCAGCGATTTCAAGGGAGCGTGTCGCAGCTCTGGATGGCGTTCTACGCAAGCTAATCGAGTACCTACGAACCAGGGTAACCAGGGCCGCAAGTTGCCCTTACCGGCGATCATTAGATCTGGTCGTGTTGAAGGCCGACCTCACTCCTGCTCAACATGCGCTGGTGGACTACACAACGGATAGCGGCAACTGGCCTGACATAGGACTGATGCTGAGGCGCTTGTCGGAGAAATATTCCCAAGTCCTGGAAATCGGCGTAGCCGGCGAGGATGAGGATTTCCTGCTGTGGAAAGCAGCGGACTTCGTTCACACGTTTGCGACGCAAGAACCTGACGCTGAGCATCTTTGTATCGGAATGCTCGTCCTTGAGGGCGCTGTAACACAATTGGTGTCTGCTAACTGGGATGGGTTACTCGAGGCAGCCATGGAAGAGCTCGGCCATACCAATCTCGCCTATCGCATCTGCATCACCGGCACTGACTTCCGAGGACCGGCCACCGCGGCGACCTTGCTTAAGTTTCATGGCTGCGCCTTAAGGGCCATTTCGGATCCAGGAAAATATCGTCGTCTCGTCATCGCCCGAAATTCGCAAATTGTTGGTTGGGGCGTCAACCCAGCTTTCACCGCCATGAGGAACGAACTCGTACGCACTGCTGCGCAGCAGCACACGCTTATGATTGGAATGTCTGCGCAGGATTTCAATATCCAGCAAATCTTCGCCGAAGCACGCAACTCTGCAGTGTGGGATTGGCAACAAAATCCTGGTCCACATGTTTTTGCAGAAGATGCAATCACGGAAGGTCAACGATCAATTCTTCGTCTGTCATTTGGCGATTATTTCCATCCCAATAGAGCGGTGATCGAAAGCCGCGCACATTTGAGGGTTTTCGCTAAGCCCCTCCTTTGTGCACTTGTATTGAATACGCTTGCGTCAAAGTTCTGCGGGCTTATCCGGGCGCTTGTTCCTGCCCGATTGGTCGAAGCCGATTTTATGACTCTTGAGAGCGGCTTGATGCAGTTGAGAAACTTGGTCGCGGGGGGTGCGGGCCCGGACTTTCTTGCATACATACGGAATGTGGCTCGGCACATATCTCGCATGAAAGCAGTTCTACAAGATGGTGACGCTTTAGAGACGCCTCGGGTCCGTTACCGGGCGATCACAAATCGGCCAGTACATCTCATGCAAGGTGATGCCAATTTGGGCATTACCGGCCAAAGAGAAGCGGCTTACGGATTGGCTCTCGTGGGGCTCGCCGAACGCGATAATGTTTGGACTGTCTCTCTGGAAAATCTGACGGACCAAGACGGCGGAGCGGTACGGCTGAATTCGACAACCGGGAGCTCACGGCTTATCTTTGTAGCAAACGACAATGTCGCCTTGAAGTTATTTGACACGGGTGTTTTCGCTGAGGACGATCCAGATGTCGTGCTGATTCACTCTTCATCGAT
This sequence comes from uncultured Alphaproteobacteria bacterium, assembly GCA_963832045.1. GTDB lineage: Bacteria > Pseudomonadota > Alphaproteobacteria > Rhizobiales > Xanthobacteraceae > Bradyrhizobium. The sequence continues at coordinate 552,662 of CAWHSM010000022.1, read as the reverse complement.
CCGCGCAACTCAGCAGCGATCCCCTTCAAGGGCGTTGGGCCGGCCTGGGCGACGAAAGGCGCAACATGTTGACATGCCTCGACTGTTGAACGAAGCGTCCAGTCTTGCTGATTTACGCGAGAAGTTTCGCCAAGGAGTGGGTTTGTGACCTCGATTGAGCGGATCATTGCAATACTAACGGGTGCTGGCTACCGCGAATTGCCGCGACCGATCTCCATTGCGAACCTTCGGTTCGAGTTCGCGTCAGCACTCGTCGCAGAAAAGCGTTCGTTGGATTTGGTCGTTGTAGTCGATTTAGTAGTCGATGAGGATCACACGCGATTGGCTCAAAGAATTCAGTCGCTCGCACGTGCGCTAGACTTAACTGAGTCTCGCCGTTCGCTCACGGTGATCGCTGTGAACGGTGAACTTAGCGCCGCGGCTGCCGGAGAAATCGTCAAGGTTTGTCGGCTTCTATCCGTTGGCGTATTTCCGGACGAGGGCGCAGAGCAATACGTGCGAGACTGGCTAGCTGTCCTATTGCCGCTTCCGGACTTGGATCAAGTTGCGGGCTTAGCCGACTGGAAAAGCGAACTAGAACAACAGCTAGGCGACGAACCCCGTAGTAAGCTAGTGAGCGCGCTCGTCTCAGCTTCGGTCCAAGGACCTAGTACCGTCGAAGCCGCGTTTGCGTCGCGCCTCAAGGCCGAGGTGCGCAAAGTTCTTCAGGAGCGCTCGGATGGCTGAGCCTCGACTTGGCAATTTGCTGATTAACAATTTCCGCAGCATTGCGGGCACGATTTCGATCCCGTGCGACGCCTCTATTATCTTGCTTCACGGTGCAAATGGTATGGGAAAGACCAGCGTGCTATCCGCGCTCGAATTGGTCCTGACCGGAGAGATAGAACACCTAGCAAGAGCTGACGATAACTACGCTGCGCATCTCCTGCACCACGGCACCCAGGCCGGGTCGATCACATTAACGAGTCCGGGCGCGAAGACCCGCGCAAACAGCGGGCCAAGCGGTTCCATACGGATTGGACCTTCGGGAAAGAGCGGCAAGCCCTTGTTAACGAGGGATTCGGCGAAGTTCTTCAGCGAGCGGTGCTACCTGCCTCAGTCGGTTTTGGGGCGGCTGCTTGAGTTGTGGCAGGATGCTAACCCGAATGACAAAACGTCACCGCTAACGAGGTTTGTAAAAGACCTGCTTGGATTAGATCAGCTTGACGCCCTCGTTGACGGTCTGTACTCGGCTCTGAACATCACGAGAATTCGCAACCTGGTCCCGGAGTTTCGCCGCTTCGAGGGCATGCAGGAGTCGATTTCTGAAAGTGTCGAGAGGGAGCGCGCGACGGAGCGTGAATTATCCAGTGCCATTGCAAGAGCGAGAGATCAACTTCAGCAGCAACTAATGACGCTATATGCTGCAAACAGCACGGCTTTCGCGCTGCTTGATAGGCCGCGGGATCTCGTTGATTTTCTGCAAAGAGAAGAACCAGAAGATCGGCGAATAATAGAACTCACGAGGTCGCGGCAGGAAGTGCTCAGCCTCTTACAAAGATGGCAACAAATCCCAAAGACGCGGGCAAGTGCGGAGCGCGAGGCCAAGGATCGGGCGGAAAAGAATGCACGTGATAACTATCAACAGTGGCTAAATGGCCCCGGCAAAGAATTATCGGACCTCTTCGACAGGATCTCTGATCTATTCAAACATTTGCGGTCACCGAGAACAGCTGATCCTCAGGATTTTCAGACTGCCGCTCTGGCAGCAGTTCGAGAGGAACAAGCGCGCATAGAAGCGCTTCTGCTGCGATCAAAGGCGGCAACCGATCGCATTGCTGCCCTTGATCAGATCATTTCGAGGGCTAATGTGCGCCTCGGAGAGATTGACAAGCAACTTCAAAGGATATCGGGGGACTCTGGCAGTTTGGCTCAGGCTTTGGCAAATATCGCGCCGCACTTGGACGGTGAAATATGCCCAGTTTGCAGTCGAGACTTCTCCGAGCGCAAGAGGGGGCCACTGGCTGCTCACGTCTCCGCCTCTATAGCGACGCTTACCAAGGAAGCGGCTCAGTTGCGCTCTTTGACCAAGACCAGGACTGACGAAAGCGGACGCGTTCCCGTTGCCGAAAGAGAGAAAGCCGCTCTCCGAAAGGAGCAACTCAGCCAAACAGCGCTCGCGAGGACGACGGTGCTGAAGGGACGTCTCGACGAGGCCGCTCAAACTCTGGCGAGGTTGTCCCGGCAGGCAGCGCAAGGTTCCTCGCTGTTGAAGGCTCACACAGCGGCGCGCGAGGCGGCGGCGGTTGCAAGAAACGCGGATGTGCGGCTGAGTGAAATCGTCTTGGAGGCAAATCGCTGGATCGTCCAATTGAAGAGTTCACCACTCGATTCGTTTAGCGACGCTGGGGCCGCGCTATTAAGCCTATCATCCCGCATAGGCAAACAATTGGAAGAATTGCAGACGCGACAGACGAACAAACGAAAGTTGGTTGACGGGCTAACGACACAGAACGAACGGTTGTCTCTCTTAGCCACGGCCAATCGACGTAGAGTTGCGGCCGAGCGGCAATCGCAGGCGCTTCGCGCTACAGATCAAACCGTGGAGTCGATAAGAAACGACGCGAAGCGGGTTTCAACCGCGGCGTCGACGGCGAGAGCGAATATAATTGGCCGTGTCTTCAACACCGCGCTTAACAAGATGTGGCGTGACTTGTTCGTTCGCCTCGCGCCAAATGAAAGATTTGTACCTTGCTTCAAGTTGCCGGAAATTCGTAGAGGAAGGATAGAAGCTCAGCTCGAAACCACTCATCGCGGCGACGGCAACGTCGGTGGGCCTCCCGGCACGATGCTTAGTGCTGGCAATCTCAACACCGCTGCGCTGACGCTGTTCTTAGCGTTGCACCTGTCGGTGAAGCGGCAACTGCCTTGGCTGATTCTTGATGACCCTGTCCAGTCCATGGATGACGTTCACATCTCGCAGTTTGCGGCACTCGTCCGCATGATTGCCAAGGGGCTCGACCGTCAAATTCTACTTGCTGTTCACGACCGAGCACTCTTTGAATACCTCACGCTCGAGCTCAGTCCGGCCTTCGAGGGTGATCGGCTGGTGACGATCGAACTCTCGAAGACGTTCGATGGCGAGTTGATTGCAACGCCCAAAGTATTTACGTTCGAGCCTGACAAAGCAATCGCAGCATAAGCCTCAAGGCGCGGGCTTCACAGATCCGTGGACTTCCCGTGTTGCGGTCGGGCAGAACGCCTTTTGGATGCTCGGACGATTGAAGCCGCGTTCATTTGCGGCGGGGGCTTTTCGTCTCGTGTATCTTCAATAGTTCGGCGGGCTCGACTTTGAGTACTACCGCAAGTTTTCCAACGATCTTGAGGCTTGCGTAAAACGCGCCCTTCTCAAGCTGGCTCAGGTAGCTCCGGCTGACTTCTGCCTCATAGGCCAAGTCATCTTGCGACAGCCCTTTGGCGTGACGCAAGCGCCTCAAGTTCAGGGCGAACACTTCCCGTAAGTCCATTCGGGAAGCGAGCCGGAATGCTCAAAATATGCACCTCGATATATTGAACAAAACGATCGCGACTGTAAGATCAACTGGTCCCCTGCGGGAGGGTTGGCCTTGGGTTCAACTGGATGACCTGTGCAGGATTGAAAGGGGTGGCCAGATGTCCGATCGAGAGCTGATAAATCTGCTTGATGCCGTCTTGGCGCTACCCGTCGCGACGATCACGAAGTCTGAACTTCGCTCATACCGTCTGCGTGCAGAAGCAGACCAATTGGAGCCCGACGACCGTAAATACGCCATCGCTCTTTGCAATAGGCTCATGCGCCCAAAAGCCGCGTCAGAGACTCGAAGCGACCAAAGAAGCGAAATAACGCCAGAGATAAAAGTGCCGAATGGTCAGCCTACTTTGTCAACCACCCAGACCGCAGGTATCGCTTATGCAGGAATTGGTTTCGTCTTTGGCGTCGGAGTGGGGGTCGTCACGTTCGTCGCCGCTTGGGTCTATTGCGTTATGACTTACGGCTTCGTGTTAGGTCTCGGCCTCGGCTGGTTTCCTGCTGCGATCTGTGCGGGGATCGTTGGTTGGGCGACTGTATTTCTTTGGGGCCCAGCACTTCTGATTATTTTGGTTATCGGCGGTGGCGTGCTTATCTCTGCCGCTCCTGGCCTACATTCAGGCTTCCTTCCCCACATCCTCCTTGGCGCCGGCATCGGCTGGCTGGTCTGGCGGATCAGCCCAGCGTGGTTGAAGGGAAAATAAAATCGGCCCGGCTGCCATCCGAGCCGACGAAGATAGTACGCGCTGCGCTATGCAAAATTCGACTAAGTGGTCGCTCGACCTGTTTGAGTTCCTTGTAGGGCCCGTTTTCCTCGCAAAGCTAATCGCTGTGTCGGGTGCGAAGACGACCGCACCGAACTTAGCCCGCATAATATAAACCTCTCGCCGGACTAGCCCCAAAACCGCACTCATCTCAATTCCGACTTTTAACTAAGGCGTCGATCTCACGCTTCGCCATTTCGAATGCGATCTGTTCGCTTCCGGCCCGACCGGCGATGTTCGGCGCGGGGATTTTGTACTCCCACGTTCCGTCAGCTTGCCGAACAAGGTCGAAGTTTAGCCCACGGTGGGTTTTCGTTTGCTTCATGCCGAGCGCCCCAATCCCTTCTCAGCCAACGTCTTGATGCTCTGCAAGAGAATTTGCATCGCGTGAGCGTCTTCAAGCTCGTCTGATCCCTCAACGAGCTTTAGAATGTTACGAAGAGCTTCTTCAGGCGTCATGGCGTCACCGTGCTGCGATCCCGGCTGAACATTATCTTCCCATGGAAACTTTCTTGCGTCGTTAGCGGATCGTCGGAGCGTCAATTCGACCGGTAAGGTTGAATCATTTTAAATCGCACAAAGCCAATCAAAGACAGCAGATCACTAAGTAGCACATAGAGAATAACTAATAGCGAGACCTCCAGGGAAAAATTAGGATGAACGTAAATTTCCCGCAGGATAAGAAACTGGACGCTCAACGCAAATGAGACAATCAACACCAGCATAAGGACTGCACAGAGCACCCACAATCCCGCGAGAGTGATTTGATACCAACTAGACTTGAGTTCATTGCTGAAAGAACGGAAACTCGAAAGCTCGGCTACTCCGTATCGTACCTCAAGAAATTCACGGACGTCTGAGTTCGGCGTGCTTTTACTCTCAATGAAGCCACGCAACATTTCATTCAACAGGCCCAGATCACGGTTGATCTCATACGCAGCAAGGCCAATGGTGGCGGAAATTGCGAGCAGTACCTCACGAAGGCCTTTCACGCCTGACGCCGATATACCAAACATCGAAACGTTCACGTCAAAGCTCAGCAAACTAAACACGAGCAGAACGAAAATCGGAGCCTGAGGGCCCAGTATCTTGAAGGAACGGCTCTGAAGCATGTCTCGGCGCTGCTCCACACCCTTCAGGAATTCATCATCGAATGCGTCGACGCTCTCTTCGACGAGTTCAGCAAATCGCGCTCGTCTTAGCCTTCCAGGGACAAGCCATCTTTTCGTAGCTGCTCTTGGCACCAAGCCCTCCCTAAAGGCATTACCAACGTCCTGGCGAACCCTGTTGCGCGTACCGTCATTTGCCAGGCTGTCACGATGCAACGTGAAACAACGCCAACGTGAAGTAGCCCGGCGCACCCCTTGACTTCATAAGAACATATTGAGAACATACGAGTCTCCCGTCAAGGTGCAATCGTTTGATGTCCAAGGCTTCCGAACCCATTCCACAGTCGGACGCTCAGGCATTGGAAGCGGCGGCCGATCAGGCAATAGCGGCTTGCGGCGGTGACGCACGCGACGCGGTGAAGGCGTTGATTGTTGCGAATGAGTTCTTAGAGCGCGAGATTGAAGAGAAGGTTTCGCGGGGGTATTTGCGCGGTGTCCGTCACGGAAGGTTCAAGACTTATTCGGGCTGACAGTGACGTGGCCCTTCAAATAATTTGGGATTGATTTAATGAGCGATGAGAACAATGAAATCCCGCCGGAGGGCGGAGCATCTTCCTCCCCTTTGGTCGAGGTCAAAATCGGAAACACAAATATCGACCTACGCGGGCTCGACAAATTCCAAGGTGTCGTCGACAACATGTTAAAATCCTTAGCGCGGGGATTGGACAAGGTGTACGCCCCGATAGACCGGGTACGCTTGGCGAAGGCGGAGCGAAAGGCCCTCAATCAGCGCGCGGATATGATGCTCGAAGTATCCCGCAAGGCCGCCGATTATGTTGCCCTACAACAAACCCTTGCAAGCGCCGGTGCGGCGACTGATCGTGCGCTGTCCTATCTGCTTGGAAACGAAATTCCAAAGCTGCAAAATAGTGAAAAGATAATCGAAGCTGTTGCCGTTGAGGTTCGGGACAATCCGCCCGAGCGAGACGCTTCCGAAGCAATAGATAACGATTGGCTAACTGAGTTTTGGAGCCGAGCCGAAAACACCAGCAACGAGCAAGTTCAACTTTTTCTTGCGCGGCTGTTGACGAAGGAAATATATCAGCCCGGCAGCATCAGCCCCCTGACTCTAGGCGTGATTACCAAGCTTTCCCCCCAGGCGGCAAAAACGTTTGAGCATTTTTGTCGCTTGTCTATCAAGCATGCCGAGGATGTATTTGTTATTCATCCATCGGTGTTCGCTTTTCAAAACATTGGACCGCTAGATCAGTTTGGTGTGAGCTTCGATGATCTTTATGAACTAGAGGCATACGGCCTAATTCGGTCGGCCGAAACAATTATGTACAACTATACCGTCGTGCCCGATGCTCCACCCGATCAGATTGAGTACGGCGGCCAACCCGCGCAATTGAATTTTTCAGGTCTTCAGATACACCAAATAAGGTTCTCAAGGATTGGAAGAGAAATTCGACAGCTTTTGCATCTATCTCCATTACCTGAACACACGGCGGCACTACGTGAAAAGTTCTCTACGGCTTTCGTGTTCGGCTGTCCTCGCATACCACTTTAAACACGTAAAAAGCAGCGACGAGAAAATTCCCGCATCACGTCCAGGCATCCTGATTGGGTTCGCGCTCGGGCTTAGCGAAACCGGTGACACGATGGACATTCGAAACCTCTATTATGTTATCCGTGATGCGGTGCGGTTTGTGCATCGAAAAGCGGGGACGGAGCATCCAGCATTGGCGGATCCATCCGCTCGATAGCTGCCTTTGACAGTACGCTCCGTTAGTCGCAAGGTTCCCCCCTGGGGACGCATTGGGCACGCCGCAAGCTGGCCCGCGACCGCTAACATTTTCTTCATGAGATGCCGCAACATTGGCGCACTATCAATGCTTGGAGCGGGACCGCCCGCCGGTTGCCACGTGTTGAAGGCGAAAAATAAATCGCGCAGAGACGCGCCATGCATCATTGCGGCTTTAATTTTCGTTCTTACGCTGGCGGTTGACGCAGCAGCCCGATAAGGCGCGCGGTGGGTTGGGCGGCAGCGCCAAAAAATACCTTAATTCGCTCTGGGCGAAGTGGGCTTCGACGACCTTGTTTTGGATGAGGTCGCACAACGCTTCCGAGACCCAACTTGGCAACGGCGTCCGATCGTGTCGCCAGCGCCAGACGGTCATCCTGCTAACTCTGAGCGCGCGAGCGGCGGCGGCATCGCTGCCGAAGGCTACCTGGAAGATCATATCAAGCCGACCGCCAGGGAGACGGCGTTCGAAGCGCGATGAGGTTACTGTTTCGGAACGTGGTGGCATTGCTGGCGAAATATGTGGTTGGACGGGTCGCGCCGACGATTTCTGCCGCGAGTGATCTTACGGTAAATAGCGCGCTCTCTGGCTTCCGACGGGGGTCCCCAACGGTTTCCAACGGTCAGGCGGCCGGCGGAATTCCCCGGTAAACGCGTTCCAACGGTGTTTCCAACGGGTGTGCCTTCCAACCCCCCATACCCCCCGTGCGTCGGAAGCGCGGTGACACGCGCCGCCGCTGCACCAGGTGAGGTCAAGCGCGGGGTTGGGTGGTCACGCGACAATCAGGCGGCTCCTCTGTTTCGAAGGTGGCCCAGACGTTTCGACGCGGATTTGGCCCTGCTCGATAAGTCGGTGCATGGCTCGCTCAAGGGCGGCTCTGCCAATCCCCCTGCCCCCCGGCATCTTTGCCAGATAGGACGGCGCGAAGCTGGGACTGCGGTGGGGGCTCAAACGAACCCCCTGTCCGCTTGCCTTAGAAAGGAGGTCTAGGAATAGCTCGTCGGCCTCGCTGTCGTTTTTCCCATTCCCGCCTATTCCAGGCTGCGTGACAACGAACCGGCCATCCAGCCATAAAACTTGGATTTGTTCACCCCGACGCGCGCGGTTAGATTTGGCGAGCTCAATTGTGCGCGTGTCCGGATCCAATGGTGGTCCGCCGTCGTCGTCTTTCAGTTTTGCACCATAGGTAAAATAAAGTCGCGAGCGCACCGCGTTGTTCCAATGCGTCGATCCCGAATATCCGCGGCCTGTCTTGATACCGTCGACCGACGGATGCGCAAGAAATATGACTGCAGCATCCAGCTCCATCGCAAGTCCGCGTAAGAGCCCCACGAAGGCTCGCACTTCCCGGCGCTCGTTTTCGTTACCACCAAAGAAATCTGCAACGGAGTCGAGAATTATGCAGCCCGCTTTGTGCTCTCGCGCCAATCTCTCAATTTCGGTCAAAAGTGGTGTCTTCCGTATCAGCCCTCTCTCAAAAACGGCAATCGTCGCGTCTTTGCCGGCGAGATCAATCAATTTAAAACGCGCAAGCTCCACCTCAGGAATTTTATGAGATTTTGTAATTTGCTCCAACCGAAAGTGGATCTCATCTGCGGGATCTTCAGCGCTAATGTACAAAACATTGCAGCCCGTTACCTTGAGGCCCAGCCAATCTGAACCGGTGATGCATGCTGTGGAGAGCTGCAACGCCAAAGTGGACTTACCAGTTCCTCCATCTCCTCCAAGCATTGTCGTTTCCGGTTGGGGTATGAACCTCTCGGCTAGGTAACGACGCGGCACTGCCGCTGTAGATAGGAGCTTGTCCCCCGAGACTGGTTCAAGAGCCGCAGGAATTGATTGCGAAATCTGGGTTAGGAATCCGGCGGTTGGACCATGATTACGTATGTGCGTCTTAGCCACACCCGCAACGGTCCTCGCCACTTTCTCGCCATCGAGGGGTGGCTGATTTCGTCCGTTCCATTGGAGGCATTTCCATAGGGTTTCAATTTCGGACATCCCTTTCCCAAGACATGAGCCCGCGCGTCGCTCCAACTCGTGTGTGCGCTGGCCGTCAGGGTAGCCCTGCGACCAATCTGGAGAGGACGGCCCCAAGGAATGTAAAAGGCGATCAGCTAGGTCGGGGGTAGTCTGGCTTTGCAAATAAGTCGGCGAGGAAGTCGGTGACGGGCTCCCGACACAAGGCGCGCGCGCTCCGCGAAGCTGCTGCGCCGCAACCAGAGCTCTCTGAAACTCGTCTTCCGAATAGTTCGCACCGTCGTAAGACTGAACTAGCCGGACAAGCTCGCCCTCAGAACCATCTTTCTGGTGTGGAAACCCAGGCACGCGCATGACGCGGGGTAGATCACAGACTGACGGATCGCTATCGAAAAGAGCAATCAGCTTCTTTTGAGTATTAGCGAACCCCCCAAGCGGTGCATTTTCAACGCACCAGTAGAAGTGCCATTTTCCCGCACTGGTCTCTACAACCAAGTGCGGCTCCAGTCCGAGAGCTGATAAGGCGGCTTTGATTCCTTCGGGCGTCACACCGTCGCAATCGATAAAGTAAGCTCGTACGTCACCAACGCTATCTCGATTGCGGCTACCGCGTAGTGTGGTCTTGTTAATTGTTACGAATACGCCAGCCCCATTACGGGAGAGATCGACCAATGTCGGATAGTGCTGATCTAAAGTTCCGTGAAGAACTTTGGCCAACGGATCAGCTTTTGTTTTGAACGAGCGCCTGCGACTTTCAGAGTTGGTAAATGTTTGAAAAGTGAATTCGTTCGCATCGGGATCCAGCATCTCCAGAAACGTTCGGGCGGCGTCCCGATCGAGTGCGGGGAATTGGGACACCGTGGCCGCTTCAGACATTGGCACCTGATTTTGCCTCGACGTTTGCGACGATGGTGGTTTTCCTCAAGCGGTTGCGCCGTTTTTCTGGCTGACAAACCACTGGCCGGCGACGTGCGGAGATCCACGTAATCAAATCGGATTCGAGAATACCAACGCGGCGAGGCGAAAGCCGAACAATCGCGGGACCGGTGCCATCTGCAAGCATTCGCTGAAGCGTGCGAGCATGAATACCAAGACGAGCCGCCGTCTCTGGCAGACTAATTACGTTATTGGCTGTACTCATTTTACCTCCATCGGGCCGCGACATGGCGCGGCTTGTAGAGGCAATTAATGGCCAACTCGACGTGCTTTAGTCAGGCCAATAAATGATGCGTTTTTCCTAACGGGGGACGATCCCTAGTTTCTTGCGCTTCTGCCGGGCCGATCGTGCTAAATTTGCAGAGAGCCGGCTCGGATCCAGTTCCATCGAATTTGCAAGTTGGTGAGTGTCCCGCGTAATTTCCTCTAACAGCCTGCCAAAAACGCCGCCGTTATCGCCATCACGGTTGTTGACTATTGTTGCTGGCGTACCGGTAATGTCGGTGAAAATCTTTGCCGCGTGTCCAACGAAGATAGCCGCGAACTCTTTCCTCACTCTGCCTCGAGGCCGCTTGTGTTCGTTCAGCCGATGTTGATCGTATGTACGCTCAGCTAATGCCGCATGATATTCCGGATTGCCGATGGTGGGTTCTTTGGCGCGAACGAGACGGTTTTTTGTAATCTTCAGCCGGTGGTAAGATTGTTTTGCTTTCTGCCTGAGGTTGCCCTCGGAGGGTGTGGACTTGATCCATGCGCCGTCGATGTAACGTGCTATTTCCACTGCTAGCCGTTGTCGAAACTGAGAATGCGGCGCGACAATACCAACTATCTTTTCATATTTTTCAAAAGAGCCCCGCGTTGTAAGCATCTTAAATACAGCGGAGGAACGCACCTTTAATAGGGCCGCCGAAACCTCTCTGATACATTCTTCCGTGAAGGGCGGCTCATTGGACATGGCGTTTTTACTTTGCCCGCGTCAGCTTCAACAAGTTGCTTGCCGAAATACGTCCTTCGACTACCGAAATGACATGTGCCGCCCAGGCGTCAATCGCAGCAATTTTTTCACTTGCCCAATCGTGCCGCTGGTACACCCCGGCGATCCCGCCGCGGCTGCCGCTGATATGGTTCAAAACGGCTTCTGTGACTTCAAGCCGGACGCCGAGGCGCTGCAAACCCGTAGCGACGGTTCTTCGCAGGTCGTGCACGCTCCACGGGACAAGCGGCGTGGGGCTCACGCCTGCCTTCGCTGCGGCCACGGCGCGGGCGTCCACCACCGCCTTGTCGAGGGCAGCCTTCGCCTTCGACCACCCAGCAAACGGGGTACCGAGCACGCCGGGAAGCACGAGAAACCCTTGGGCGCGCCGCTCCTCGATCGCGCGGCGGGCGTCGCCTTCGTGTTCGGGCAGCAATTTCCTGAGAATATCGCGGGCGGAATCGCTCAACGGCACCATGTGCGGCGCCCCGTTCTTGGTGCGTTCTCCCGGCATGGTCCAAGTCGCCAGATCGCCCGCAATCTCGCGCCAGTTCATGCCGGCGACTTCCCCGCGACGTTGGCCGGTCAGGATCAAAAACCGGATGATTGCACCATAGGGCGCCGTCACTGTGCCGGCGGCCCGCCAGATCTCCGCGATTTCATCGTCGCTCAGCACGCGCTCGCGCTTGGCAATACCTTTCGCGATTGGCAAATCCGCAAACGGATTGGCTTGCACTGCGCCGCGCTTCACCGCCCATGTGTAAGCGGCCCGCCCATAGGTTGCCGTCCGGCCGGTCATAGCGGCACCCCTGGGCCTCTCCGCACCATCGCCATCCTTGCGTCTTCCGCGTCGGGTCAGGCCGTCCAGGGCGCGCACGACGGCCGTCCGGTCTAAATCTTCCGCGGCGTCGTCCAGGTGATCAGCGAAGGCGGAGTGCAGCGCGCGCACCGCTTCCTTAGCGTAGCTCGGCCGCCGGTGGGTGAGGTGCAGCCGATTCCAATCCTCAATGAGCACCCTGAGCGTGAGACGGTCCCGGCTGCGCTTCACCCGCTCGGCTGCCACCGCTTCCTTTCGCTCCGCCGCCGGGTTCCTGCCCTTCGCAACGTCGCCCATGATCGTGGCAGCGGCCTCACGGGCGCTCGATAGCGAAAGCGCAGAGCATGCGCCCAGCGGGACACGCCATTTTTGGCTGTGCAGCGTGTATTGGCACAGATAGGTACGGCTGCCGCTTACCGTCACGCGCACGGCGAGGCCGCGCTGTGTGTCGTCGAAAATGAGCCGGTCCTTTTGGCCCCGCTCGACCCCCAGCATCTCGATTTTCCGCTCTGTCAGCTTCACGGCTTCCCTCGTGTTTCTTCCGGGTCCGCATCGGGTCCGCGGACCCCCAGCGGACCCCACCAGCCGACGCCGCATGGCGTCTCATGGCGTCACGAGTCAGAAGGTCTCATAAGAAGTGTCGTATTTCCAGGGAAATATTGAGGTCCGTAACATCAACTGTCGGGCCATGTCGCTTCATGGCGGCAAGCGAAACCTTACTGTGGAACAGGAGGTCGGTGGTTCGAGCCCACCCAACTGTACCACGTCAAAAAATTCCCCTGTGGTTCGCGTGGTCAATCGTTACGTGGACAACCTTCCGCCCATGCCGGGTGTGTTTCCTGACTACCCGGCTCCTGTGATCCGTAACACCGACGATGCCACCGAACTCGTCACCATGCGCTGGAACATGCCGCCACCACCGCGAACCCCGGGGCCACCTGTGACCAACATCCGCAACACGTCGTCACCGCATTGGCGCGGATGGTTGAAGCCAGAGAACCGTTGCTTGGTGCCCGCCAACAGCTTCGCAGAGTACGCTCCAGAGCCAGACCCAGCGACCAAGAAGAAAGACGTCGTGTGGGTTTGCCCTCGACGAGAGCCGTGTGGTTGAGCCGATCCATCCCAAGGCCATGCCTGTGATCCCTCACGACCGACGAGCAGCGCGATGTGTGGATGCGTGCGCCGTGGCAGGAGGCTAAGGCACTCCAACGTCCCTTGCCGGACGAGGCGCTGAAGATTGTCATGCGTGGAGCGGACAAAGAAGACAAGATGGCTGCGTAGCGCTGTAGTCGAACCCCGAATGGAGACATTGGCTACGTCTGCTATCAGAGTGGGACCAGACGCGAACGGCTTGGTCCCGAATGCCGTTTGTGATCCATCTCGACATGCCCGATTGGGATTGTTACCTTGGTCCCGCAACGTAGAAATCGATCTTGCAACTGAGGTCGCATTTCATGCAAGGCAAGATTTGCTCTTTCGCGCATTTCGTATGGACCACGGGCCTATTGGCATTGCCAATGGCGGCCGTGTACTTGTTTCAGATATCGCCAGCCAGAACAGAAAATGCTCGTACCTACGCAACCGGCTTCCTGTTAGAGGAAAATCCGATTTCGGAGAGCGGAGTCTGGGAACACCGTGGGGCGTCTTGGGCCACGGTTCGCACGTTCGCTAATCGCGCTGTCGGCAACCAGACCGGATCCGGTGGATACGACGACGCATATGCCTACCTGTCCGGATTCGGACCCAACCAAGCGGCGCAGGCGACACTATGGAAGGATCCAGCCATCGGAAACGACTCGATTACCTGCAGGATCTTGCGCCGACTGATCTGGGGCCGACTGAGAGGAAGCTACTGCGCCGGCCCTGGTACACATGAGGTCGAACTGTTGCTCCGCTGGGCAAATTCCGAAACCAGCGCTCGTGGATACGAATGCAATCTGTCTTGGAACGGCAACTACGCCGAGATAGTGCGTTGGAATGGTCCGTATGGCGATTTCACCTACATCACTAAGCAGCGCACTTTTAATGACGGTATCATGCCTCCCAACAATGGCGACATATTCAAAGCGACCATTTCCGGAAGCACGATTGCTGTTTACCTGAACAAGAATGATGGCAAGGGTGATCAGCTAATCGTTACAGGCACAGACCCAACGTACACGGACGGGGAACCCGGCATGGGGTTCTTCATACAAGGAAGCGTCGATCCGACGCAATTTGGTTTTGCGAGCTTTGAAGCATCATCATGCCCGCATTTGGCCCGGTGCTGACCAAGCGCCTATCACCCTGATGTCTGCTTGCAACGGCAGAGCAGTTTTAGAGCCTCATAAAGCACACTGCTCGCTTTACCTCGGCAGCAGCTGGCCAGCGAAGCCGCCATGGATGCTATTCAAAAGTCGCGGCAGCCCTGCGCTACCTTCTGTCGAGAAACGCCTTCACGATTTTCACGGTCTGAGCGGGCTGCTCTTCCATGATCCAGTGGCCGGAACCGGCGATGATGTCGCCTTCGACATTCGTGCCCACCTCTCGCATGATGGCGGCCTGCTGTTCGCCGAAGGATTTTTCCGCCCCGAGCGCCGGGATCGGCATGGCGAGCTTGGCGTTGGCCGCAAACGCCTTGTTGTCGGGCGCGTCCCTGGTGTTGAAGGTTGCGAATTGCTCGAACGCATAGTGCATGTTGCCCCGCGGTCGCTCCTAACGGCAGGGTGGTCTGTCTCTGTACACATTCACGTCGTTGTCCACGCCATAAATGTTATCTGTTCCCATGCCGGGTATCCGCGAGTCCTTCGAAGGAACGTCAGAGTCAAAGCCACACTAGAATCATATGGTTGCTAGTGTCCCTTTGGTTCTGACATTCGTAAAAATGGGCGCTGCGATACGATACGAATGTCAGAACCGAGACACTAGTCATAGTCATCGACTGGCAGGATGAATAGATCCAAATTAATGTCAGTAGTCTGCGACATGCCGCCGCCGATGCTTCGCGAAGTGTGCTCGCCGAGGGTGCGCCAGTCGTGGCGCCGCTGATCGATCGGTTCGAAAATCCAAGTCCTCACCGATGGTTCTGACCGGCCCGCGATTGAGCACCGCGCCGTTTCCAAAGTCCGCGCTGCTGCCAATCGGGGCGGGCTGCGCGAATGCGAGGGAACTCGTCACGGCGAACGCGGTCGCGAGAACGATTGTTTTTAGTTTCATTTGTTCGGCTCCTTCTGTTGCGAGAAAGAGAACAAAGACAGGCCACGTTGGTTGCTTAAATTGTGAGTGATTGGCTGCGCCCCGGCAGCCAGAGGATCGCCGCGGGGTTGCGTCTAGTGTCCCGGTTCTGACATTCGTATCCCATCGCGGCGGGCACTTTTACGAATGTCAGAACCAAAGGGACACTAGCAACCACATGATTCTAGTGTGGCTTTGACTTCTGACGTTCCTTCGAAGAACTCACGGCGACACTGAAAGGAACGTCAGAGTCGCCACACTAGTGGGGTGTGCGGATCCGGTTCACAGTCCCCAGCGGCTTCCAACTTTGCGCCGGCCCGAATGGGGCGGTCGGCGGGTTTGGTCGATCCCCATTTCGGATAAAAGCTGGATCAATCACACGCGCCGCCATCTTGCGCATCTCTCGCACCTACTTCCTGTCGAGAAACGCCTTCACGATTTTCACGGTCTGAGCGGGCTGCTCTTCCATGATCCAGTGGCCGGAACCGGCGATGATGCCGCCTTCGACATCGGTCCCCACCTCTCGCATGATCGCGGCCTGCTGTTCGCCGAAGGATTTTTCGGCCCCGAGCGCCAAGATCGGCATGGCGAGCTTGGCCTTGGCCGCAAACGCCTTGTTGTCGGGTGCGTCCTTGGTGTTGAAGGTTGCGAATTGCTCGAACGCATAGTGCATGTTGCCGGGGCGAGCGTAGAGCTTCGCATAGTGCTGGCGCGTCGCTTCATCGATCGCCTTCGGATTAGCTGATAGTTCATTATAGAAGCGATCGAGATAGATGCGCTCGCGCCCCTTCACCAGCCGGTCGACGTCGGGGCCGCGGAAGTTGAAATGCCACAACAACGGACTTTTGAGGATTTCTTCCCACGGCCCGATGCCCGGAAGCGGCGCGTCGATGACGACCCATTTTGTGATGCGGCCGGGAAATTGCGCCGCGAGCGCATAGCCGACCATATTGCCGATATCGTGCGTAACGAGGTCGGTCTTTTCTATCTTGAGCGTGTCCATGACCGCCGCGATATCCCGGCCTTGCGTGGCCTTGTCGTAGCCGGAAAGGGGATGCGAAGAGAGCCCCATGCCGCGCAGATCGGGCACGATGATCGTGTGATCGGCCATCATCGCTTTCGCCAGCGGCACCCACATGTCGCCGGTGTCGGCAAAGCCGTGCAGCATCACGACGGCGGGGCCTTTGCCGACACGGACGTAGATCGCCGCATCGCCGGACTTCACCATTTGAGTACGGAACGACGGCGGGAATTCCTCGATCCTTGCGGATGCGGGCGAGGTTCCCAGGGCCACCAGGATAACGAAGGCACGAAAGCGCGAGAAATTCATAAGGCCTCCAATTGCCAACGTTAAAACGGTAGCAGACCCCAGGGATAATAGGAACGTGGATAGGGCGTTGCGTTGACCCTGCGGGGCTGTCCACGCGTTGCGGCGAAAGCGGGTTGTGGGGCCGATCTAACCCCCCGGGGGGCAATGACTTTCAGGCGGCTGCCGGGCTTGCGAAGAAACAATCCCGAAATACTGACGAAACCATTTCCTTGATCTCAAGAAGACGCCCGGAAACAAGCCCGCGGTAGCCTCTCACCTGATCAACAATGGGGTTCGATCATGTGGGCAATTATCAACATCCTTTATCGCCAGTACTGCCGAGCGCGTCTGGTCGAGATTCGGAAGTTTGAGCTCGAACATGGGGTGATGTCATGAAGCGCGAACACATCGAGGTTCAACCGGATGACTTCGCCAAGATATGGCAGGATGCCCAGCTTCGCCGCTCAGCGGATTTCGGCTTTTGGCTGAAGCAATGGCTTCAGAGGCGCCGGCAGGCGGATCGGTTGAAGCCAGCTCCGTCCCCGGTCGGCCGAATTCTCGCAACCAGATAGTTCGGCGGTTCGTTGGAACTTGCGTAGGCGGCGCACGCAACGCCGGTGCTGCATGGTCAGGAGACAGGCCGCGCTCAACCCCGGTTGCCGGGTATACTTCAGGCCCGCGCACACGGTCGCGAAACCGCGAAAGCCGCACAAATCGCACAAACCGGCGCATTCAGCCCGGTAGGCGCGCGGGTCAGCGGTCCGGAAGGTGATGGCCGGCGGGAGTATGACTCAAAAGCAACCGTGCCGATTAATCGGCGGCTTCGCCACAATTGACGCCAAATTCTTCTTCCACGAATCAGCGCGCTGATTCATTTTTGTCTCCTGGGATCAATCTGGAGGCAAGGGTATGAACGTTATTGTTTTTGCATCGCGTAAAGGCGGTTCGGGAAAGAGTACCCTGGCCGCTCATCTCGCAGCGCATGTCCACAAGACGACAAAGCCGTGTCTGCTTGTCGACGCCGACCCTCAGGGGTCGCTGACGCTCTGGCACAAGCTGCGCGGCACCAACGAACCGTCGATCAAGACCGCCGTCAATTCCGTGAGCGGGATCGTCGCGGCCGCCAAGCGCGACGGCTTCGAATGGGTCTTCATCGACACGCCGCCGAATCTTTCCGCCGTGGTCGACGATGCGATCAAGAACGCCACCATGGTCGTGATACCGGCGCGGCCGGGCGTGTTTGACGTCAACGCGGTGCAGGAAACGATTCAGATTTGCCGCTCCGCACGCAAGCCCTACGCTGTCGTGCTCAACGGCGCACCCGCACGGCGCGACGAGGTCGAAAGCCGCATCGTCACCATCGCGCGCGAAGCCCTGATCAAGTTCCGCGCACCGGTATGGGGCGGGCAGATCACCAACCGCGCCGATCTCCTGATGGCGCTCGGCAAGGGTGAAGGCGCCGGCGAATATTTCGCCGAAGGCCGCGCGGCAGCCGAGATCGGCCGGTTGTGGGCTGCGATCGAACGCTCGGTGAGGGCGATCCGCGGCACGGCATCGGCTTCCGGCACGATGCACAAGCAGGCGGCTTAAAGCGTGATGAATTTTGGTTGAATAGCCTTGTCAGCTGAGCAGTCCACCTCTCCCCAGCGGGGAGAGGCATGGGCCGCCCTTTGGCGGCCGTTCTCAGCGGCCTCGCAAAAGGAACGTCAAAGTCAAAAGCCACACTAGAATTATAGATTTGCTAGTGTCCCTTTGGTTCTGACATTCGTAAAGTGCTCGCTGTGATATGATACGAATGTCAGAACCGGGACACTAGGTTGCCGGTTAGTTCACCATCAGCATGTAGAACATCACGACCGGCGACAGGCTCAGGATGACCGACCAGACGCTGATCGCCCAGACGATGTCCTGCGTGCAGAAGCCCCCTTCTTTGGGGTCTGAATTGTCTTGAGTCTCCATAACGCCCCCGCGTTTTCTTGTTTTTGTGGCGCCAAACTACGCCAGCAGCTTTAAAGGCTGGTCCTCGAACTCCTTCGCATTTCGAACGGAACGGCTACCGCCGGTTAACCAGCACCAAGAGGGCGCAGGCAGGAAGCGGCGCGCGCTGCTTCAGCTTCCGGTCAGAAAGTGCAGGGCCAGGATCGGCGAGAAGCCGAGCAGCGCCGCCCAGAGCCCGAACGAAGAAACCAGCAGGAAATCCTGCTTCATCTCGGTCCATGCGGAATTCGCGCGGCGTTTGTTCTGGATGATGCCAGTGGTCATTGGTGCCCCCGTTGGTCGATGCAGGCATTCGAATAGCCACCAACCGCTAAAATACGGACCCGCGCATGGCGCGGAGTTTAACGTACGCTTTCAGCGCCGGTTAACCAAGCGGCGGTCTGAGCCGGTGCTGGTTTGCGCATGATCTTCGCGCAAACGCTTTCGCCTCCTGCGCTAGTGTCCCGGTTCTGACATTCGTATCCCAGCGCGGGCACTTTTACGAATGTCAGAACCAAAGGGACACTAGCAACTATATGATCCTAGTGTAGCTTTGACTTTGACGTTCCTTCCGAGAGCTCGCGGCAACACTGAAAGGAACGTCAGTGTCGCTACACTAGCGGTCGGCGCGGCCGACCACGTCCATCAGCTCGGCGATCTTGCGACGCTGATCGGCCTTGTCGCCGGACACGATGGCGTGCTCGACACAGTGGGCGACATGGTCGCGCAGGATTTCTTCCTCGACGCGCCGCAGCGCCGCTTTGGCGGCCGCGATCTGGGTCACCACGTCGATGCAATAGCGATCGTCCTCGACCATCCCCGCCAGCCCGCGGATCTGGCCCTCAATTCGTTTCAGCCTTTTCAGGCAGGATGTCTTGATCTCCTTGCGCATCGGCCTCATATACCCCCCGAGGGTATATGGTTCAAGGGTATACTATTCAAGAGACGGAGCAGACTCCGATGGCGCAGCGAGAACAGGCCGGCGGCGGAGAGGCCGCCGGCACCGGCCACAGTCACTCCGGTCATCATCATACCGGCCATCATCACACCGGGGCGGCCGGCGGCGCCGGCTGCGGTGGCAAGCATGAAGGCGATCAGGAACCGGCGTTCGCGATCGACCCGGTCTGCGGCATGGGCGTCACCATCGCGACCGCCAAGCATCGCTTGCAGTATCGGAGGCAGGAATATCTGTTCTGTAGTGCACGGTGCCGCGAGCGTTTTGAAGCGGAGCCTGAGAAATTTCTCACACCCAAAGCGTCTGAGCAAACGAAAGAAGCCGTGCCGGCCGGCGCCATCTACACCTGTCCGATGGATCCGGAGGTGAGGCAGGTCGGTCCGGGAAGCTGCCCGATCTGCAGCATGGCGCTCGAGCCGGAACAGGTCTCGCTCGAGCAAGGGCCGGATCCGGAATTGACCGACATGGTCAGGCGTTTCCGGATCGCGCTGCCGCTTACCATTCCCGTATTGGCGATCGAGATGAGCCGTCATTTTGGCCTGATGCATCTGGTGTCGCCGTGGTGGTCGAACTGGATTTCCTTCGCGCTATCCACGCCCGTGGTGCTGTGGGCAGGCAGCCCGTTTTTCGCGCGCGGCTGGCGCTCGGTGGTCAGCGGCCATCTCAACATGTTCACGTTGATCGCGATGGGCACCGGCACGGCCTATCTCTATAGCGTGATCGGCACGCTGTTGCCGCAAATCTTCCCGCCCGGTTTCCGCGACATGCACGGCGCGGTCGCGGTCTATTTCGAGGCGGCTTCCGTGATCACGGTGCTGGTGCTGCTCGGGCAGGTTCTGGAATTGCGGGCGCGCGAGCGCACCTCGGGCGCGATCCGCGCGCTGCTCGGCCTGGCGCCAAGGACCGCGCGGCGCATTGCCGCTGACGGCGATGAGGATGTCGCGATCGAAGCGATCGCGGTCGGGGACCGGCTGCGGGTCCGTCCCGGCGAGAAAATTCCGGTCGATGGCCGCGTCACCGAAGGGCAATCCTTTGTCGATGAATCCATGGTGACGGGTGAGCCGATGCCTGTGTTGCGAGGCGAGGGCGCGCGCGTGATCGGCGGCACCGTCAACCAGAGCGGCGGCCTGGTGCTGCGGGCCGAGCAGGTCGGCCGCGACACCATGCTGGCGCGGATCGTCGACATGGTGTCGCGCGCGCAGCGTTCGCGGGCGCCGATCCAGCGCCTGGCCGATCGCGTCGCCGGATGGTTCGTGCCGGCGGTGATGGCTGCGGCATTGCTCGCGTTGGTCGCCTGGATGAGTTTCGGACCCGAACCGCGCTTTGGCTACGGCATGGTTGCGGCGGTGACGGTCCTGATCATCGCCTGCCCCTGTGCGCTCGGCCTCGCCACGCCGATGTCGATCATGGTCGGGGTGGGCCGCGGCGCGCGCGAGGGGATTTTGATCCGTGACGCGGAGGCGCTGGAAGCATTCGAACGCGTCGACACCGTGGTCATCGACAAGACCGGCACGCTCACCGAAGGCAAGCCGAAACTCGTCTCGATCGTGACCGCACCCGGCACCGACGAGAATACGCTGCTGCTGATGGCCGCGAGCGTCGAGCGGGGCAGTGAGCATCCGCTGGCGCGGGCGATCATCGAAGCGGCAAAGGCGCGCGGCCTGCCGCTTGAGGATGCCACCGGCTTCGCCGCGCATCCGGGCAAGGGCGCTACCGGAAATGTCCGGGGCGCGGCGGTTGCGCTCGGCAATGCCGTGTTGATGAGCGAACTGAACATTGCGACTTCCGGACTCGATGCCGCCGCCGAAGCCGCGCGTGCCAACGGCGCGACCGCGATTCTCGTCGCGTGCGATGGACGTGCCACTGGCGTCATCGCGATTGCCGATCCGCTCAAGGCGTCGGCGAAGTCAGCACTTGCGTCCTTGCGGGCCGACGGCCTGCGCATCGTGATGCTGACCGGCGACACCGAGACGACCGCGCGCGCGGTGGCCTCACAGCTCGACATCGGCGAGATCGAGGCCGGCGTGTTGCCGGAGCGCAAGGCCGAGGTGGTGCAACGCCTGCGCCGACAAGGTCGCCGCGTCGCGATGGTCGGCGACGGCGTCAACGATGCCCCGGCGCTCGCCGCCGCCGATGTCGGGATTGCGATGGGCGGCGGCACCGATGTGGCGATCGAAAGCGCCGGCGTGACACTTCTCTCCGGCGATCTCAATGGTTTGGTGCGGGCACGGCGGTTGTCGGCCGCCACCATGCGCAACATCCGGCAGAATCTGGCGTTCGCCTTTGTCTACAACGCCGCCGGCGTGCCGATTGCCGCCGGCGTTCTCTACCCGGTGTTCGGCATCCTGCTGTCGCCGATGCTGGGCGCGGCCGCGATGGCGCTGTCCTCGGTCAGCGTGATCGGCAATGCGCTGCGGCTGGCGCGGGCCCCGTTAGGCTCCTCGCGATGACGGAATAATCGCCGTTCGATCTCCCGATCAAGCCGCGCCGCCAGTTCGCCGCTCACCTCCACCATGGGAAGGCGGACTTCGGCGCTTTCGATCAGGCCGGTGCGCGCCAGCCAATACTTTGCCGGCGCCGGACTCGGCTCGGCGAACAATAGCCGCGTCAGCTCGGACAGGCTTTCCCAGCGTTCGCGGGCGGCCTCTCGCTTGCCTTGCTTGAACAGCGTTCGCACGGCGGCGAAGGCCGCGGTCTCGACGTGGGCCGACAACAGGATTGCGCCATCGGCGCCGTCGCTCAGCGCGTCGAAATATTCAGCGTCCTCTCCGGTCAGGACGCGAAAGCCGGGTGGCCTACGCTGCAACAGGTCGATCGACTGCGCGCGGCTGGCGCCGCAGTCCTTGATGCCGGCGATGTTCGGATGGCCGGCCAACTCAAGCAGCGTCTCGTTCTCGAGATTGATCCCAGTGCGATAGGGGATGTTGTAGAGCACGATCGGCCAGGAGGCATGGTCGGCGAGAACAGAGAAATGCTGCTTCAGGCCGCGTTGCGACGGCCGCGAATAATACGGGCTCGAGATCAGGTAGCCATCGATCGGCCAGCCGGCCGTCTCATCCAGGGTATGACATAGCTTCCGGGTATGGCTGCCGGAAATGCCAAGACAAATCGGCAAGGGACGCTTGCCCTCGGTGATCACTGCCCGTGTCACGGCGACGAGCCATTCGAGTTCGGCCATGCCGAGCGTCAAGCCTTCGCCTGAAGTCGCGGCAAGGATCAACCCATCGACGGGCAGCGCCGCATAGTGGCGCACCAGCCGCCGCAGCGAGGCCTCGTCAAGCACGCCGTCGCAAAACGGCGTGACGAGCGGCAGCCAGAGACCGCCGAGGTGCGATCGAAGGTGCGAGGAATCCGGGTTGGAATGTACGAGGTCAGTCATGGTCCATCTCCTGATTGACCGGAGACGGGACACAAAAAACCCCACCTCGCGGCGGGGGTTTCAAAGATCGGGCGTGAGGTTAAGAAGTCTATCGCGCGCGTCGATCCGAAGCCCCCGGAAGGGAGGCTTTTTTCATCACAGCGGCTGCGCACGGATTCGTGATCATTGGAGAATGATGCGGTGCTCGGGTTCCGCTGTCAACGGAAGCGCCTCTTTCTCATCATGAAATCCCGAACGATGCGGACCTTAAGAAAAAAAGCCGGGCTCGTGAGAGCCCGGCTTTGAGTATTGGCCACGTGGGGCCGACACAATCACCTTCCAAGAGGGATAACTGAACATCCGCGCCACTGGAGGAGGGGGACATGTGCGGCGTGAAAGCTCAGTGTGAAGACAGTATGGGCTTTGCCGCCGCCCTGCAGCAACCGGGGAGACCGCATGTCAGACATGCACTGACCAGTTATCGACCGATAATTAGGACGGCCAGCGCTGCGCCTTGCTCACCACGAAGTCGCGGAACACCTGGACTCGGGCGACCGTCTTCAATTCTTCAGGATAAACGAAGTAGGTGTCGAGTTGAATGGAGTCCGATTCGCCGAATAGTTGTACCAAACGGTTATTTTCCTCGACCAGGTAGTCCGGCAGCGCCGCAATACCCAGGCCCTGCTGGCAGGCGCGCACCAGGCCAAGGATATTGTTGACCTTGAAATAAGTCTCGCGCGGGCCGCTTCCGTTGCGGCCGGCCTCGATCAGCCAGTTGCGGTTTTGCAGATGCGGGGCGACCTGCCCGTCGGCGAGCGTGATGATCCGGTGGGCGTCGAGTTCGTCGAGCGTGCGCGGGGTGCCGAAGCGCTTGATGTATTCCGGCGAGCAATAGGCATGAAAGCCCATCGCGAACAGCTTGCGCTGGATCAGGTCGGGTTGAGTAGGCTTGCGGGTGCGTATCGCGACGTCGGCCTCGCGCATCGACAGGTCGAGTTCCTCGTCGGTGACGATCAGCGAAATGCGAATTTCCGGATACAGCGCCGTGAATTCGCCGAGCCGGGGAATCAGCCAGTTGATGCCGACGCCGGGCGTGGTGGTGATCTTGAGGTCACCGCTCGGCCGCTCGCGGCTGTCGGTGAGTTTCGCCCGCGCAGCCTGCAATTGCATGAAGACGTCATGGGCGGTGCGAAACAAGAGGTCGCCTTGTTCGGTCAGGATCAGACCGCGCGCATGGCGGTGGAACAGCGAAACCGACAATTCCTGTTCGAGCGCGCTGACCTGACGCGAAACGGCCGATTGCGAGAGGCCAAGCTGCTCGCCGGCATGCGTGAAGCTTCCCGCTTCGGCCGCCGCGTGAAACACCTTCAGCTTGTCCCAATCCATATCCGTAAATCCGTCGCGGGTTCGAGCCATGGTTATTCCGCGGCCGCACGATCGCTCGCGCGAAGCGCGAGAAACCGTTCGGCCTCAAGGGCGGCCATACAGCCAAGGCCGGCGGCCGTAACCGCCTGGCGGTAGGTTTCGTCGGCAACATCGCCGGCGGCGAACAGGCCGGGCACGGAGGTTGCGGTTGAATTCGGCGCCACCTCGACATAGCCCGACGGTTTCAGCTTGACCTGGCCGGCCACGAGGTCGGTTGCCGGGGCATGGCCGATCGCGATGAAGACGCCATTGGCCGCGACTTCCGTGAGCGCGCCGGTCTTGACGTTCTTCAGCCGGACATGGGTGACTTTGGCCGGGTCATTGCTGCCGCGGACTTCATCGAGCGCCGAGTCCCACACCACCTTGATCTTGGGATGCTTGAACAGCCGCTCCTGCAGGATGCGTTCAGCGCGGAAGTGACCGCGGCGATGCACGATCGTCACTTGCGAGGCGAAGTTGGTGAGGAAGAGCGCTTCCTCGACCGCGGTATTGCCGCCGCCGACCACGATCACTTCCTTGCCGCGATAGAAGAATCCGTCGCAGGTCGCACAGGCCGAGACGCCAAAACCCTTGAATTTTTCCTCCGACGCGAGCCCGAGCCAGCGCGCCTGGGCCCCGGTGGCGAGAATCACGGTTTCCGCCAGGTACACGTCGCCGCTGTCGCAGGTCAGGCGGAACGGCCGCTGCGCGAGTTCGAGCTTGGTGACGAGGTCGGTGACGATTTTGGTGCCGACATGGGCGGCCTGTTTCTCCATCTGCTCCATCAGCCATGGGCCCTGGATCACGTCGGCGAAGCCCGGATAGTTCTCCACGTCGGTGGTGATGGTGAGTTGCCCGCCGGGCTGAATGCCCTGGATCAGCACCGGTTCAAGCATGGCGCGCGCCGCATAGATCGCCGCAGTGTAGCCGGCCGGGCCGGATCCGATGATGACAACCTTGGCATGAATAGGTACCGGCATGGATAGATCCCTCTCCGAAGGGGATTTGAGGGGGCGCTCAAGCGGAAATCGCCCGGGAAGGCGTCGCGATGACGCTGAAAGTGTCAGAACCAAGTCTAAGGTATCTGGCGAGCTATGCAAGAATTGCAATTCAAATGAGCAAAATTTCCCGTGAGCAGGGAAATTGGCGCGGCGCACGCGCAATAAAATTGCGTCTGTCGGGCGAGCTGGGCTAAGAGTGTTACCGTCGAAGCCCCGAGGCTTCTCAAGCCAAACCTCAAGCCTGGAACCCCAACCCGCGTGTCGAAGAATCTTGACGAAATCGACCTCAAAATCCTGAGCGAAATCCAGGCCGACGGCCGAATCACCAACGTCGAATTGGCCAAACGCGTCGGCATTTCGCCACCACCCTGCCTGCGGCGGGTGCGAACGCTGGAGGAAGCCGGTTACATCCAGGGCTATCGCGGGCTGTTGGATCCGCGAAAACTCGGCTTCGATGTCACCGTGTTCGCCTCCGTGCATCTGTCGAGCCAGGCGGACGCCGACCTGCGCGCGTTCGAGGATTTCGTTCGCGCGGAGCCGCTGGTGCGGGAATGCTGGATGCTGTCGGGCGAAGTCGATTTTGTCCTGAAATGCGTGGCCCCCGACATGGCGACGTTTCAGGATTTCGTCACCCATCTGACCGCAGCGCCGCATGTGCGCAACGTCAGAACGTCGCTGGTGCTGCACAATTCGAAATATGAAGCCGCGGTGCCGCTTGAAGTGAAGGGGCGGGGGTAAAGCTCCTCCGCGACCGTCATTCCGGGGCGATGCGAAGCATCGAGCCCGGAATCTCGAGATTCCGGGTTCGCCTCTTCGAGGCGCCCCGGAATGACGCTTCGCGTCAGTCCTTCTTTCCCATCATCGCATCGACGCTGTACGGCCCGCCACCCGCCGTCGAGAGATAGAGACAAGCAAAGCAGAACAGGATCGCGGCCGTGCCGTTGTTGATCACCGGGAAAAATCCGCGCGGAAAGTGCCCGATGAAATAGGCGAAGGCCATTTCGCCCGCCAGAACGAACGCGACGATCCGCGACCACAGGCCGATCATCAGCAGTCCGCCGAGCACGAGTTCGAGCGTGCCGGCCGCGCCGATCAGCGAGAACAATTCGACTTTTTCGAACTGCGTGCCGGCCGGGAATTTCAACAGCTTGGCAACGCCGTATTGAAACAGCAACAGGCCGGTGATGAAGCGAAACAAGACTGAGTGCGATCGGCTGAAATCTGGAAAGCATCTGGTCCATGTCATGGCCCCCGTTTGACACACTTTGTAATGGTTGAAATTGCAATGCTCGGAGTTTTGCGGTGCACGCAAGTCCGGTCTTGAGCTCGCTCTTGCGGTCCTACGGCTAACACCTTCCCATCCGGAACATTCCGCCGCCACGCTCAACAAAAGCCGCGCAACCGGCGCGGCCTTTTATCTCGAAATGGCACTGGTGCCCACTTTCCGAAGTTCGTGCTCCGTTGCCGCACCCACTTTCCACGAACTTCGGAAAGTCAGGGGCACCAGCAAACCTATCGATTTCTAGTGCCGCTTTCTATTTGAAGTTCCTGGATCGAATTCGCCGCTTGTGGTGCAGGAACTTCAAATAGGCGGCACTAGGCGGTGCGCCTTGAGAATTCAGCGCCACTCGACCTTGGTGATCTCATAGGCCTTGGGGCCACCGGGCGCCATGACTTCCACCGATGTACCTTTCTTCTTGCCGATCAGCGCGCGCGCCAAGGGCGAGGTGATGGAAATCTTGCCCTTCTTGGCGTCGGCCTCAGGTTCGCCAACGATCTGCCACACCGCCTTCTTGTCGGTGTCCTCGTCGACCAGCGTGACGGTGGCGCCGAACTTGATGGTGTCGCCGGAGAGTTTTGAGATGTCGATGATGTCGGCACGCGCAAGCTTGTCTTCGAGCTCGGCGATGCGGCCTTCGTTGTGCGACTGCTCTTCCTTCGCGGCGTGATATTCCGCGTTCTCGGAAAGATCGCCATGCGAACGCGCCTCCGCGATATGCTCGATGATGCGCGGGCGGTCCACCGACTGGCGCTTCTTCAATTCATCCTCGAGCGCGGCATAGCCGCCGGCGGTCATCGGAACCTTTTCCATCATCTTCTCTGTCCTTTGTTCGCGCGAGCGGTAAATTGCGGCACGCGCGAAACGTCTTCCAGATCAGGCTTCCCGGCTGAAACATTCCGAAAAGCTCATTAAGTTTCGGCCCTGAACGGGCCGATTCATACATCGATACGGGCGGAGAGTTCCCGGCACTTTGCGGGCGCTTTGTGACCCGCTAATGATCAGTTCTCGGAAAAGTAACTCTGCAAGGTGCGGACCTCAAGGTCCCCGCCCAGATAGGCGCGGATGCCTTGGGCAGCCGCCACGGCACCCGAAAGAGTGGTGTAATATGGCACTTTATGCAAGAGGGCAGCACGCCGTAACGAGCGACTATCGGCTAATGCCTGCGGCCCTTCGGTCGTGTTAAAAACCAGTTGAATATCGCCATTGGTAATGGCGTCGACGATATGCGGCCGGCCTTCCAGTACCTTGTTGACTTTCTCGGTGGGCACACCCTGGTCGGCGAGGAAGCGTTGCGTCCCCGACGTCGCCAGCACCTTGAAGCCAAGCGAGAACAATAACCGGACCGCATCCACGATGCGGGTCTTGTCGATCTCGCGCACCGAGACGAACACCGTGCCCTTGCGCGGCACGCGGGTGCCGCCGCCGAGTTGGCTCTTGGCGAATGCGATCTCGAAGCTGCGGTCGATGCCCATCACCTCGCCGGTCGATCGCATCTCCGGACCGAGCACGGTATCGACGCCCGGGAAGCGGGCGAACGGGAATACCAATTCCTTGACGCCGACATGGCCGAGCTTGCGCTTCTTCAGATCGAAATCGGCAAGCTTCTCGCCGGCCATCAACCGCGCGGCGATCTTTGCCACCGGCGTGCCGACCACCTTGGCGACGAAGGGCACCGTGCGCGAGGCGCGCGGATTGACTTCAAGCACGTAGATCGCGCCGTCCTTGATGGCGTACTGCACGTTCATCAGGCCGACCACGTCGAGCCCGAGCGCAAGCTCGCGCGTTTGCCGCTCGAGTTCGGCAATCGCGGTGGCGTCGAGCGAATGCGGCGGCAGCGAGCAGGCGGAGTCGCCCGAGTGAATGCCGGCTTCCTCGATGTGCTCCATGATCCCGACGATGAACGTATCCTTGCCGTCGGACAGGCAGTCGACATCGACCTCGATGGCGTCGGACAGGTAGCGGTCGAACAGCAAGGGATTGGTGCCGAGCACGGTGTTGATCTGGCCGGTCTTGTCGTTGGGATAGCGCGCCTTGACGTCGCCGGGAACGAGTTCGGGCAGCGTGCCGAGCAGGTAGTCGCTGAGCTGGTTTTCCTCGCGAATGATCTGCATGGCGCGGCCGCCGAGCACATAAGACGGCCGCACCACCAGCGGCAGGCCGAGATCGGCCGCGACCAGCCGCGCCTGCTCGACCGAATAGGCGATGCCGTTCTTCGGCTGTTTCAGCCGCAGCTTGTCGAGCACGCGTTTGAAACGGTCGCGGTCTTCGGCAAGATCGATGGCATCGGGCGAAGTGCCGAGGATCGGCACGTTGGCGGCTTCGAGCGCGCGCGCGAGCTTGAGCGGGGTCTGACCGCCGAACTGCACGATCACGCCATGCAGACGGCCGTTCTGCTTTTCGGTCTCGATGATTTCGAGGACGTCTTCGGCGGTCAGGGGCTCGAAATACAACCGGTCGGCGGTGTCGTAGTCGGTCGACACCGTCTCCGGATTGCAGTTGATCATGATGGATTCGTAGCCGGCGTCGTGCAGCGCAAAGCAGGCATGGCAGCAGCAGTAGTCGAACTCGATGCCCTGGCCAATTCGATTTGGCCCGCCGCCGAGAATGATGACCTTGTCCTTTGCCGAGGGCGCGCTCTCGTCCGCCGCCTGGCCGGCGAATGGCGCCTCATAAGTCGAGTACATGTAGGCGGTGGGAGAGGCGAATTCGGCCGCGCAGGTGTCGATGCGCTTGAACACCGGGCGCACGCCAAGCGCGTGACGGCGCGCCTTCACCTCGGCCTCCGTCGTCTCGGAGAGCACCGCAAGCCGCGCGTCGGAAAAGCCCATGGCCTTGAGGGTGCGCAGGCCGAACGCATGCGCCGGCAAGCCGTCCCGCTTGACCTTGGCTTCCATGTCGACGATGGCCCGCAGCTCGGCCAGAAACCACGGGTCGATCTTGCAGGAGGTGAAGATGTCTTCATCGCTCCAGCCGAGCCGCATCGCCTGCGCCACCTGCAACAGGCGGTTCGGTGTCGGCGTGCCGAGCGCGGCGCGGATCGCGTTCTTGTCGTCGCTGCGTCCCAGGCCTTCGATGTCGATCTCATCCAGTCCGGTGAGGCCGGTCTCAAGTCCCCGCAGCGCCTTTTGCAGGCTTTCCTGAAAAGTCCGGCCGATCGCCATCACCTCGCCGACCGACTTCATCGAGGTGGTCAGCGTGGTGGAAGCGCCCGGAAATTTCTCGAACGCAAAGCGCGGGATTTTGGTGACGACATAATCGATGGTCGGCTCGAACGACGCCGGCGTCGCGCCGCCGGTGATGTCGTTGGCGATTTCATCCAGCGTGTAGCCGACCGCGAGTTTGGCGGCGACCTTGGCGATCGGAAAGCCGGTGGCCTTGGAGGCGAGCGCGGACGAGCGCGACACGCGCGGATTCATCTCGATCACGACCATGCGCCCGTCGGCCGGATTGACGCCGAACTGCACGTTGGAGCCGCCGGTCTCCACCCCGATCTCGCGCAGCACCGCGATCGAAGCGTCGCGCATGATCTGGTATTCCTTGTCGGTGAGCGTCAGCGCCGGCGCAACCGTGATCGAATCGCCGGTATGCACGCCCATCGGGTCGAGGTTCTCGATCGAGCAGACGATGATGCAATTGTCGTGTCTGTCGCGCACCACCTCCATCTCGAACTCTTTCCAGCCGAGCACGGATTCCTCGATCAGCACCTCGTTGGTCGGCGAGGCATCGAGCCCCCGCTCGATGATGTCGATGAACTCTTCCTTGTTGTAGGCGATGCCGCCGCCGGTGCCGCCCATGGTGAAGGAGGGGCGGATGATCGCAGGCAGGCCGATTTCGGAAAGCGCCATCAGCGCTTCGGCGAGCGCCTGCTGCTGGTAGCGCTTGCGCCGCTCGTTCTCGCCGAGCGTCCACTGCTGCTCGAATTCATCGAGCGCGGCGCCGGAAAGCTTCTCGTGATCGGCGAGGTACTTGTCGCGGTCGGATTTTTTCAAGGACGAGGCGTTGGCCAACCGCGACTTCGGGGTCTGAAGCCCGATCTTCTCCATGGCGTTGCGGAACAGCTGGCGGTCTTCGGCCTTGTCGATCGCGTCAGCCGTGGCGCCGATCATCTCGACGTCGAATTTCGCCAGCGTGCCCAGCCGGCGCAGCGACAGCGCGCAGTTCAGCGCAGTCTGCCCGCCCATGGTCGGCAGCAGCGCGAAGCCGCCGGGAACGACATGGCGTTCCTTCTCGATGATCTTGGCGACGATCTCGGGCGTGATCGGCTCGATATAGGTGGCGTCCGCGAGTTCCGGGTCGGTCATGATCGTCGCCGGATTGGAATTGACCAGGACGATGCGGTAGCCCTCTTCCTTCAGCGTCTTCACCGCCTGCGTTCCCGAATAATCGAACTCGCAGGCCTGGCCGATCACGATGGGGCCGGCGCCGATGATCAGGATGGTGGAGATGTCGGTTCTTTTGGGCATCAAGTCTCGCTAGGCCACGCAGGAAAATAGGCACAAAAAAAGGGCGCGCATTCCGCGCGTCCCTCTAACTACTGCGTGAGGCAGGCCCTCGCGCGCGAGGCGTCTTTAGACCAGATTTCGCAGCCGCGAAACCCCCAAAAACGGGCCATCAACCGGCATTTGCGTGTGATTTGCTTCGCTACGAGGAGGCCGGCCGAGCCGAAGCAGGCGAAGCCTGCGAAGGCTGGAGGCCCGGCCTGGATTTGAACCAGGATAAGGAGCAATGCACTGCTCCCGCGTCGACGCTTCCGCCACCGGGCCGCGTCCACTCTCTCGCATGGGTGCGCCGAGAGCCACCCCTTGCCGCGATTAACCCTACCGGGTGGTGCCGCCGGTCAGGAGGAAAGCGCCTGCCGCGCGACAAAGGTCATCCGCCACGGATTGTGGCCGATATTGACCGCCACGCGCGAGGCGGTAAATCCGCCATGTGCCAGCCTGGCGATCATGTCGACCTCGCTGTAGCGCTGCAATCCAACACGGCTGCGCAGTTGCCGGTAATCCGACAGGGCGGTCGAGATCAGCCCGATCAGCGCGTCGCGCAGAAAGCCGTGATGGGCCGCAAAGCGCAACAGCGCCATCACATCGCTGAACATGCCGACTTCCGGCCGCAGCACGTCGCCCAATACCAGCCGTCCGCCCGGTTTGAGCAGCCGCCGGATCGTGGCGAAGGCGGAATCGAGTTCGGCCGGCGTCATGTATTGCGTGACCGAATTCATCACCACCAGGTCGATGGAGTGCTCGGCCATTTTTCGCAGATCTTCCAGCGAGCGCACCCGGATCTTCATGTTGGGCGCAAAGCGCGCGATCAGCCGGCCGCGCACTCCGGGCGCCGGCTCGGCCAGATAAAGCTGGCCGCAGGCCTCCGCCACTTTCGCGGCCGACAGCGCCTCGCCGCAGGCGTAGTCCAGCACCACCGCACCGGGCGAGCCGATATAGCCAATGATGTCGCGCGCGATCAGCTGAAAATGCAGGTCGCGGTGCAGCTTGCTGGCATAAATCGTATGCGTGGAATCGTAGTAGTCGATCCAGTCGTCCATGTATCGCAAAGACCCCGCAAAATGGGTTCCGGCCGCTGGAACCGGGACGCTGAGAAGGCGTTAGATGGTCCGGCGACCGATGTCCATTGCCGCCGATTCTGGTCCTGAAGAATTCCCGGTTCGTAACAGGAAGGTGCATCGTGAGCAAAGCCAGCAAGATATCCCCCGATCTCGACACCCCGAGCGACCTGTCACAAGCTGCCGCCGAGAAGATTTCGGCCGCCCTCAATGTGCTGTTGGCCGACGCCTTCGCGCTCTATGTGAAGACCAAGAATTTCCACTGGCACATCAGCGGACGGCATTTCCGCGACTATCATCTGATGCTCGACGAGCATTCGGAAGCGATCTTCGCGACCACCGACCAGATCGCCGAGCGGGTGCGCAAGATCGGCGGCGCCACGCTGCGCTCGATCGGACAGGTCGCGAAATTGCAGACCATCAAGGACAACGATGAAGCCTATGTGCCGCCGCGCGAGATGCTGCGCGAGTTGATGGAAGACAACAAGCACATGGCGGCTGCGATGCGCAAAGCCCACAAGCTGTGTGACGATCACGAGGATTCCGGCACCGCCGGCCTGCTCGAAACCTTCATCGACGAGACCGAGCGGCGCACCTGGTTCCTGTTCGAGGCGAGCCGCCAGGAAGGCAGCAACGCGGCGTAACTCTTTACCCTCTCCCCTTGCGGGAGAGGGTGGTTTCGAGCGCAGCGAGAAACCGGGTGAGGGGTTTTTGCTTGTGCGGGGACCCCTCACCCGGCTCGAAGCTCGCTTCGCTCGTTCTCGCCACCCTCTCCCGCAAGGGGAGAGGGTATTAGCGTCGATCGGCTGAACGAAGGCGGCTCTAAAGCCGTTTCCACAACTTCACCAGCGGTCCATCGTCGCCCCATACCGGATCGCTGTCCGGCCGCCTGACTTCGGGAATCGTCTTGAGCGCCTTTCGATAATTCTCCGGCGTCGGCCGTGTCAGCGCGGTACGCCGCGAAGTCGCGGCGCACCGCGCAGCATCCGGGGAACGCTGGCGTCAGGCGCGCTTCTTCTCGCGCATCAAATCGGCAAAGCGCTGGAACAGGTAATGCGAGTCGCGCGGGCCCGGCGAAGCCTCCGGGTGATACTGCACCGAGAATACCGGCTGGCCGTCGAGTGCAATCCCGCAATTGGAGCCGTCGAACAGCGAGATGTGGGTTTGCGTCGCGCCCTTGGGCAGCGTTGCCTGATCCACCGCGAAGCCGTGATTCATCGAGGTGATTTCCACCTTGCCGGTGGTCTCGTCCCGGACCGGATGGTTGGCGCCGTGATGGCCCTGATGCATCTTCTTGGTTTTTGCGCCGACGGCGAGCCCCAGCATCTGATGGCCGAGGCAGATCCCGAAAGTGGGCGTGCCGGAATTGATCACCTTTTGAATCACAGGCACGGCGTATTTCCCGGTCGCGGCGGGATCGCCGGGTCCGTTCGACAGGAACACGCCGTCGGGCTTCATCGCCAGAATGTCTTCGGCCGAGGTGGTGGCCGGCACCACCGTGACCTTGCAGCCGGTGCTCGCGAGCAACCGCAGGATATTGCGCTTGATGCCGTAATCGACCGCGACCACGTTGAATTCCGGCGCGCTCTGGCGGCCAAAACCCTTTTCCCATTCCCAGGCCGTCTCGTCCCAGGTGAAGCGCTGAGCGGACGTGACCATCGGCACGAGGTCCATGCCTTCCAGGCCCGGCCATTCCCGCGCTTCTTCCCTCAAGCCGTGGAGATCGAACACGCCGTTTTTGGCATGCGCGATCACGGCATTGGGCATGCCTTTGTTGCGGATCAGCGCGGTCAGCGCGCGGGTATCGATGCCGGAAAGGCCGATGATGCCGCGCGCCTTCAGCCACTGGTCGAGATGGCGCGTTGCACGGTAGTTCGAAGGGTCTGATATCGCGGTGCGCAGGATCACCCCGCGCGCGCCGGGCGTCGCCGCCATGTTCACCGTCTCGATATCCTCGTCGTTGGTGCCGACGTTGCCGATATGCGGGAAGGTGAAGGTGATGAGCTGCCCGGCATAGGAGGGATCGGTGAGGATCTCTTCATAACCGGTCATCGCGGTGTTGAAGCAGACCTCGCCGACGGCATGGCCCTCCGCGCCAAGGCCGAAGCCTTCCAGCACGGTTCCGTCGGCCAGCACGAGGAGCGCGGTCGGCTTGTGGTCCGGCCAGGCCTGAGCATTTTCCGATGTTGTCATGAGGCCTCTCAATAGTCGCGCGCGGGGTCGGCGTCAAAGCCGGAAAGGCCGGATTCACATGCGTTTTCGGCATATTGGCCCAGGACCCCGGTTGTCTCGGTGGGACGAACGGCCTAGATCAACCCTCTCAGCCGAGAGGAGACTGATTCCGATGCTGCGCGACGACATCAACAATGCGGTGAAAGAGGCCATGAAGGCCAAGGCGGAGCGCAAGCTCTCCACGCTTCGGATGGTGAATTCGACCATCAAGAACGCCGATATTGCGGCGCGCGGGGAGGGCAAGCCGCCGCTCGGCGACGCCGATATCCTGAGCGTGCTGCAGAAGATGATCAAACAGCGTCAGGAGTTGGTCGAACTCTACGACAAAGGCGGCCGCGCCGAACTTGCCGCGCAGGAGCGCGAGGAAATCGAGATCATCTCGGTGTACCTGCCGAAACAGATGTCGGAGGCCGACGTGAAGGCTGCGATTGCGTCAGCCATCAGTGAGACGGGTGCTGCCGGCATGAAGGACATGGGCAAGGTGGTCGGTGTGCTGAAGGCGAAATATGCCGGCCAGATGGATTTCGGCAAGGCCAGCGGGCTCGTGAAGGCCGCGCTCAACTCTTAAGACCTCGCCCTGTTTGCTCCGTTGCATCCTCTTGCGAAGCGGCCGCGTGACCGACGTCGATGTCGCGAGCCTAGGGCGCAACGGGTCGGACCGGGACGTTCGCCGGGTGAACTCTGATGGCTGACAGCGTAACCTTTCGGCCGGTGACGTCGGAGAATTGGCACGACTTTGAAAGACTCTTTGAGAGCCGTGGCGGTCCCAAATCGTGCTGGTGCACGGCATGGCGAACAGTGGAGGCGCTCCCAACAGCGGAGCGGCCGGCCACCGCCAAAAAGCTTGAGATGAAGCGGCGCATATCGTCGGCCGAACCTGTTGGACTGCTCGGCTATCTTGAACTCGGAGCCTGTTGCCTGGTGCTCGATCGCGCCGCGAGACACCTATCGCGCATCGATGAGCGATGTGATGCCGGGTGATGAGGAGCAGAAGATCTGGTCGATCGTGTGCTTCTTTGTGTTGAGGCCCTTCCGCGGGCAGGGGATGTTTCAAAAAATGATCGCGGCCGCCGAAGACCATGCGGCAAGAAACGGAGCGACCATGCTTGAAGGGTATCCCGTCGATCCGGATTCTCCCAGCTACCGCTTCGGCGGTTATGTGCCGGCATTTGAACAGGCAGGATATGCGCGGATCAGCCGAAAGGGCGCACGCCGGCACATTGTGCGCAAGACCCTCTCTTAGAACAAGGCTGGCTTGGCTTGCGATTTTACGCTGCCGCGTCTTGCCGGCCTTGTGCCGGACATCCACGTCTTTAAAACTCGCTTATAAAAAATAGACGTGGATGGCCGGGGCTAAACCCGGCCATGACGGAGGATAGAGCCGGGCCATGCTCACCGAAACGGATGACTACGATAAACTCTGCCGTGAATTTCGCTGGGAGATTCCGGCGTGCTTTAACATGGCGACCGCCTGTTGCGATCGCCATGCCGATGGAACGGGGCGCTTGGCGCTGATCTATGTCGATGAAGACGGCGCCTCGCGCCGCACTTCGTTCGATGAACTGGCCGCGATGTCGCGCCGCTTCGCCAATGTGCTGAAAGCCGACGGCCTTGCGCGCAGCGACCGAGTCGCGCTGTTCCTGCCGCAGTCGCTGGAATTGCCGGTCGCGCATCTGGCGGCGTTCCGTGCCGGCATGGTGTCGATCCCGCTGTTTGCGCTGTTCGGCGAGGACGCGCTCGAAT
The DNA here is from genome assembly GCA_963832045.1 of uncultured Alphaproteobacteria bacterium. Classification (GTDB taxonomy): domain Bacteria; phylum Pseudomonadota; class Alphaproteobacteria; order Rhizobiales; family Xanthobacteraceae; genus Bradyrhizobium. Next base: position 516,703 of record CAWHSM010000022.1, on the reverse strand, counting down.
TTCGTCTCGCCAATTCCGGCACCAAGGCGATCGTCACCGATCTTGCCGGCTGGGAGAAGCTGAAGCGAATTTGCGATCGGCTGCCCGATCTGCAAAACATTTATCTCGTTTGCGACGACGCCCCCGCCGGCACCAAGCTCTTCTGGCCGACGCTTGAGGCCGCCTCGAGCGACTTTGTGACCGTCGATACCGCCGCCGAAGATCCCGCCATGATCATCTATACGTCGGGCACGACCGGCAATCCAAAGGGCGCGTTGCATGCCCATCGCGTGCTGCTCGGCCATCTGCCCAATGTCGAGATGGTGCACGATTTCTTTCCCAAAGCGGGTGATGTGATGTGGACGCCGGCCGACTGGGCCTGGATCGGCGCTCTGTTCGATGTGCTGTTTCCGGCGCTCTATCACGGTGTGCCGGTGGTCGGGCATCGCGCCAGGAAGTTCGATCCGCACGCGGCGATGCAGTTGATGGCCGATCACGCCATCCGCAACGTGTTCCTGCCGCCGACCGCGCTGAAGCTGATGCGGCAGGCGGAGGTGAAACATCCCGGCGTCAAGCTGCGCAGCATCTTCTCCGGCGGGGAATTGCTCGGCGCGGAGTTGCTGGATTGGGTGCGGTCCACCTTCGGCATCGAAGTTCATGAGGGTTTCGGCCAGACCGAGTGCAATCTTTCGGTCGGCAACAATGCAAAGCTGTTTCCGATCCGTCCCGGCTCGATGGGCAAGGCGACGCCGGGCTTCGACGTGCGGATCGTCAATGAAAGCGGCGAGGAATTGCCGCGTGGCGAGCGGGGGATCATCGGCGTGCGTCAGCCGAACCCCGTCACCATGATCGAGTACTGGAAGAACCCGCAAGCTACGCAGAAGAAATTCGCCGGCGAATTTTTGCTCACCGGCGATCTCGGCGTTCAGGATGGCGACGGTTATTTCTGGTACGTCAGCCGCGAGGACGACGTCATCACCACCGCCGGCTATCGCGTCGGGCCTTCCGAGATCGAGGATTGCCTGCTCAAGCACCCGGCGGTCGCGTTGTCGGCCGTGGTCGGCATTCCCGATCCCGTCCGCACTGAATCGATCAAGGCATGGATCGTGTTGCGCCCGGGCTTTGCGGCAAGCGAGCAGCTCGCGCGCGAGATCCAGGATTTCGTCAAGGTGAAACTCGCCGCGCACGAATATCCGCGCTTCGTGCAGTTCACCGACAGCCTGCCGATGACCGCGACGGGCAAGGTGCTCCGAAGGGAGCTGCGGGCAAGGGGGTGATGGTTCTCCTTTTACCTCGCTCCTCCAATATTGATGGTCATTCCGGGCTCACGCTTCGCGTGCCCCGGAATGACGACGGTGAGATTGCTGCGACGCGGGCGAGGGGGCGCACCGGGATTCGACGCTACGGCGTCGCAATCCCAAGCTTCTTCAGCGCCGCCAGCATTCGCTCCGGCGGGGCCGTTTTGACGACAAGAGGCTCGCCGGTTTCCAAGAGGCTCTTGAGGCTCGAGAGAATCGCGGGCCAGCCCTGGCGGCCGCCGGAGAGAATGTCGTCGTCGAGCGGCCGGTCGTGCGAACTCAGTCATGGTCAGCCGCACCGCGTCGCCAACGGCTTCGATGTCGTAACTCACGAGTGTTGGGCCAAGTTTTTCGATCAACGCCGGCCAATTGACGTTGAAGGTGAACGTGAGCTTGCGATGGCGAACGCATTCGGCTACCTCGCCGCTGATATGCAGCGCGCCGTCGGGCGTTCGCACGATGTAGGCGCCGCCGACCACGAGATCGACTTCGACCGCATTGCCGAAAAAATATTTCCGGCTGAATTCGGCCGACGTCAGCGCCTCCCACACTTTCTCGGGCGTCGAAGCGATGTAGATCGTGTAGACCGTCATCGGCTTGAAGTGGTCGATTTTCATGATGGTCAAGGTTCCTTGCCGAGTGCGGTCCTCGGAATGGCAAGCGCGGTGCCGGTCTCAAGCAGGCTCTTGAGGCTGGAGAGGATCGCCGGCCATCCCTTGGAGATGCCGTCCAGGAGCTTGTTCGCACCAATAAAGCCTTCATGCGTCAGAATGAGTTTGACCAGATGGCCATGCGGCTCGAGGGTGAAGACGACCTTGGTCGGTTCTGCGTTCTGCATGCCGTCCTTGAGAACGTGCTTGAAGGTATAGGAAAGGCGGCGCGGCCGATCGAATTCGAGGACTTCGCCGACATCGCTGGTCGTGCCGCTGTTGACCAGCGCGAACGGCGAGCCGACCTTCCAATCGCTTTGAAGCTCGGTGCCCATCCAGTACTTCCGGGAGAACTCGCTGCTCGTGAGCGCTTCCCACAATTTCTCCGGCGTGGTTTCGATATAGGTGACATAGACGAATTCCGGCTTACTCATCGCGCTTCTCCAGTTGTCGTTTCAATTCGCTGAGCGCGGTCAACTTGCCGCGCTCGAATTTCTTGATCCACCGCTCGCCGATCTGATGGATCGGCACCGGGTTGAGGTAGTGCAGTTTCTCGCGGCCCTGCTTGTAGGTCGTGACCAGATTGGCCTCTTCGAGAATGGCAAGGTGCTTGGTGACGGCCTGCCGCGTCATGGCGAGGCCGTCGCAGAGCTCGTTCAAGGTCTGTCCGTTCCTGGCGTGAAGCCTGTCGAGCAGCGAGCGTCGCGACGCATCGGCCAGGGCTTTGAACACGTCGTCCATTTCCATGATTGATAATAGGCAACCGGATGGTTGCATGTCAAGAGGGTGTTTTGGCGGCGTTAAAGGTCTGTGCTAGTGATCGGCCAGCCAGGACAGATTGGTCTCAAAAACCTGGGTGGAAAAACATGAACCGTTACCTCAAGCCGGCAATCTGCTTCGCAACTCTGTTTGCTCTCTGCGGTGGCGCGCAGGCGCAGAGCGAAACCGTTCAGACAGAACAGAGAATCGATGCCCAAAAAATCGGGGCGCCGCCCGAAGCCTCCAACATGAAGCTTGTCGGGTATAACGATCTGCAAGGGCGCAGCGCCTACCAGCCGACCATCCATCATCAGGGCGACCGCTGGATCGCTTATATCGGCCATCACGGCGGCACCGACGAAATTCCCGATCCCGTCAATCCGATGACCGGCAAGGCGGAGCCGAACGGGACCTCGATCGTCGACGTCACCGATCCCGCGCATCCGAAATATCTGCATCACATTCCAGGCCAGGAAGGAAAGTACGAAGGCGGCGGCGCGCAGATGGTGCGCGTGTGCGACGGCAAGCAATTGCCCAAGGGCGATCCGAACGCGGTTTACATGCTGCGTACGATCGGGAGCGCCGGGCATGAGATCTGGAACGTGGCCGATCCCGCCAATCCCGTTCTCGTTGCCCACATCGGCGAGGGCCTGAAGGACACGCACAAGAACTGGTGGGAATGCAACACCGGCGTTGCCTACCTCGTGTCGGGCGCGCCCGACTGGCGCACCCGCCGCATGACCCAGATCTACGACCTCAGCGATCCCGCCCATCCCGTCAAGATCAGGGATTTCGGGCTTCCCGGTCAGGAGCCGGGCTCGACCGGCGCGGTGCCGACCGAACTGCACGGGCCGATCTCGGCCGGCCCCGAAGGCAACCGCGTCTATTTCGGCTACGGCACCGACAAGGGCGGCTTCCTGCAAATCGTCGATCGCGACAAGCTCCTGAAGGGGCCGAAGGAGCCGACGCCGGACAATCTGCGCTATCCCGAGATCTCGCGGATGTCGATGTCGGCCTTCAACGGCGCGCACACGACGTTTCCGATGCTGAAAATGCCGATTGCCGAATTCGCCCATGACAAGGAGCCGACCCGCGACATCGTCATGATCGTGGACGAGGAAATCCTCAACGAATGCACCGAGCCGCGGCAGATGGTGTGGTTCGTCGACGTCACGATCGAATCAAGCCCGATGGTGATTTCGAACTACACCGCCAGGGAATCCAGCGGCAACTTCTGCCAGCGGGGAGGGCGGTTCGGCGCGCATTCCTCCAACGAGAGCATGGCGCCGGTGTTCTACAAGAAGATGGCGTTCATCGCCTTCTTCAACGCCGGCGTCCGCGCGGTCGACATCCGCGATCCCTACCACCCGACCGAGGTCGGCTACTTCATCCCGTCGATCACGGCGGCAACCGACAAGCGCTGCATCAAGATCGACGGCAAGGATCGCTGCAAGGTCGCGATCCAGACCAACAATGTCGAGACCGATGAGCGCGGCTATGTCTACATCGTCGACCGCGCCAACACCGGCCTGCACATTCTGGAGTTGACCGGCGACGCGCGCAAGATTGTCGGCCTGCCGTGAGACTTGTCGTTCCGGGGCGCGCGGCAGCGCGAGCCCGGAATCCATTTCTCCGAGCGGTATTGTGGCACAATCGATTCTCAGGTGCGCAATCGCGCACCATAGTTCGGTGCTTCGCACCGCCCCGGAATGATGGTGTGGACGGCCCCACCTAAACGGCATCGAAGTGCCAAAACGTGGTCGCCGGAGCGCCACACAGAGGGAGGCCGTCCATGAAGAAGTTTATCAGAACCGCAGTTGATCTGGGCAAGAACTATTTTCAGGTTCACGGGCTGCAGAGCGAGGGCGGCTTGTCGGTGTCGCGCAAGCTGAAGCGATCGAAGGTGCTTGAGTTCTATTCGCAGATTGAGCCTTGCCGCGTCGGCATGGAAGCTTGCGGCTCGGCGCATTATTGGGCGCGCGAACTGATCGCGATGGGGCACGAGGTGGTGCTGATACCGCCAGCTTATATCAAGCCCTACGTCAAGCGCGGCAAGAACGACGCGGTCGACGCGGCTGCGATCTGCGAGGCGATGTCGCGGCCAGGCATGCGCTTTGTGCCGGTCAAGAGCGCGGATCAGCAGGCTGTGCTGATGCTGCACAAGACACGTGAACTGCTGGTCAAGCAGCGCACCATGAGCGTCAACGCGCTGCGCGGCCATCTTGCCGAGTTTGGCATTGTCGCCGCCAAGGGCATTGGCCGCATCGATGAACTGCTGGCGTTGGCGCAGGCGGATGCGGCGTTGCCGCAGATTGCCAAATCGGCGGTGGCAGGCCTGGCCCAGCATCTGGAAGGGCTCGACCAGTCGATCGAGACCATGGAGGAGGATATCGCCAAGGCGCATCGGCAAAATCCGACCAGCCGTCTGCTCGACGAGATTCCAGGTATCGGGACGCTGATTGCCTCGGTGACCGCAGCCAGTGTTCCCGACCCCGGCGTATTCAAATCGGGCCGTGACTTCGCGGCATGGCTGGGGCTGACCCCAAGGCAAAATTCCAGTGGTGGCAAGGAGAAGCTCGGCGCCATCACCAAACAGGGCAACCGCTATATCCGCAAGATGCTCGTCACCGGTGCGACCTCGGTGTTGCGTGTCGCGGGCAAGCGTAAGGGCGCTCTCGCCGACTGGATCAATGCGTTACGGGCCAGGAAGCCCGAGCGCGTGGTGGCCGTCGCGCTGGCCAACAAGCTGGCCAGGATCTGCTGGGCGATCATGACCACCGGCGAGGGGTTCCGAACAGAAACATACCTCAGAGCTTGAGACGCAACTCGTTATCTGGAGGCATTCAAGCAGAATAGGAGTTAGCCGGGTCAAATTTGGCAAGCTTTAAAGATGTGATGAATGAACGATTCGGTTACCACCGAAAGCCGTGGACACCCCGCCAGTCGTCACGAGCACCAAGCTCGCCGGAATGATAGGGACCACCGCAGTCGGGTATCATCAGGGCCAGCGGTCATAATCCCGCACTAACAGGCCGGACATATGACCGAAGCAGACCAAATCGTTGCGTCAGAAAAAGAGCTTGCCAATAGGGGCCGTCCACATATGACGATACGGAAGCAGATGGCCGGGATAAACCTGGGCCATGACGCGTTTAGCGCGAAGTCCCCCCGATGTCCCTGCAAGTCTACCTCGCCTTCATCGCCGCCTGCGTCGCCTTGGCGCTGCTGCCCGGACCGATCGTCACGCTGGTGATCGCCAATGGCTTGCGCCATGGCACCCGCGCCGCGTTGACGAACATCGCGGGCGTGCAGGCGGCCCTGACGATCGTGATCGGCATTCTCGCGATCGGATTGACATCGCTGATGGCGACCATGGGCTACTGGTTCGACTGGGTGCGCCTTGCCGGCGCGGCCTATCTGGTCTGGCTCGGCATCCGGCTGGTCCGTGTTCCGGTCGAAGGCGTCGAGACGGAAGCGCCGCCGCCTCCGCGCGGCGGGTTTTTCCTGCAAGGCTTTCTGGTCGCGCTCAGCAATCCCAAGCTATTGGTGTTTTTCGGCGCCTTCATTCCGCAGTTCGTCGACATGAGCCAGGATCACCTGTCGCAGGTCGCGCTGCTCGGCGTCACCTTCATGGTGGTCGCGGGGCTGACCGACGTGGCTCACGCCCTGCTCGCCGGCCAGGTGAGATCGTTCTTCTCGGGCCGGCGGACGCGGGCGCTGTCGCGCGTCTCCGGCGGCTTCATGATCGGCGGCGGCATCTGGCTGGCGCTGACCCGCGCGCGGTAAAATTTGAACTAAGCCTGCAGCAGCGCCTGCGCGCGCAGCGTCGTTTCGATCTCGCCAAGGATCGCGGCAAGCCGCTCCGCCCATTGCGTCTCGCCGTCCTGATCCGAGATCAGATCCTGACGGATTTCGATGCCGGTATTCATCAGCCCGCGCGCCTCGCCGTGAACCGGAATGGTGTAGTCGGTCTCGTCGCTGACCGCATAAGGTTCGTTGTCGCCGACCACGAGATCGCCCGAGGCGCGCAAGCCCCTGAGCAGCAGCGGCGGCAGGCGGCCGTCGCGACGATAGAGCGTGCCGACATGCCAGGGCCGCTTGATGCCGGCATAGACCGGCGTGAAGCTGTGCAGCGAAACCAGCACCGTCGGCATGCCTTCACCCAAACGACGATCAATCACCTCAGCGATGCGGCGATGATAGGGATCGAACACCTGATGGCGCCGCGCCTGCGCGGCTTCGCGCGTCAGGCCCTCATTGCCGGGAATGATGGTGGCCTCGCTGATGCGCGGTATCGAACCCGGCGCATCCAGCGGGCGGTTGCAGTCGATCACCAGCCGCGAATAGGCTTGCGCGATCAGATGGGCGTCGAGATGCGCCGCCAGCGCGCGCGCCACGCCGGCAATGCCGATGTCCCAGGCGATGTGCCGCGTCAGTTCGCGCTCGGGCAGGCCGAGATCGCCGAGCCCGCGCGGGATGGCGCGGCCATAGTGGTCGGAGGTGAAAAGGAACGGCGAGCGCCCTTGCGGGTTCTGCTCCACGACCGGAGCGGGATCTCCTTCAAGGAGGAGCGATGTGTCGCCGGCGTTATCCAAGATCATCTTTTCTTGCCCGATTCGCCCGTTCAACGGGCATTGCCGATCTCGAAATGTGCCGCGCTTGGTATAGATTAGATTACATCTTGCAAAGCCATAACAACCGCAATCAACGATGCCCCGCCTGACGATTCATCACAAGACCGTATACCGCTACGCGCGCCCCGTTGCGTTCGGCGAGCACCGGATCATGCTGCGGCCGCGCGACGGCCACGATTTGCGCGTCGTGTCCGGCGATCTCGCCATCGAGCCGGAGCCGATGTCGTTGCGCTGGATCCACGACGTGTTCGGCAACAGCGTCGCGATCGCGACCTTCGACGAGCGATCCGATCGGCTGACCGTGACGTCGACCGCGACCGTCGAGCACAACGCGCCGGAAGCGTTCGCGCTGACGCCGGACGATCCGGCCTATTTCTATCCCTTCCTCTACGACGAGGAAGAGTTCCCGGACCTGGTCCAGTTCATCACGCCGCAATATGGCGACCCGAAAGGCGAGCTGTCGGCCTGGGCGCGGAATTTCCTCGACGCCGAGGCGCCGACCCCGACCTTCAAGATTCTCGCAAGCATGACCCACGGCATCCGCGAGGCCTTCAGCTATCGCAGGCGGCATGAGCATGGCACCCAGCATCCGCTCGATACATTGCAGACCGGCTCCGGCTCCTGCCGCGACTATGCGCTGTTCATGATCGAGGCGTTGCGGCGGCTCGGCATCGCCGCGCGCTTTGTGTCGGGCTATCTGTTCGTGCCTTCGGACGGGAGTTATCTCGGCGGCGGCTCGACGCATGCCTGGGTTCAGGTCTATCTGCCGAGCACGGGCTGGATCGAGTTCGATCCGACCAACGGCATCGTCGGCAGCCGCGACCTCATTCGCGTCGCGGTCGCGCGCGATCCGCGCCAGGCGATACCTCTGCACGGCACCTATCTCGGGTCCCCCGATGCCTTTCTCGGCATGGAGGTCGGCATCAGCGTCGTCTGCGCCGAACAGGCGGTCGAAGCCTGATGATGCTGTAATAGGTGCCCATGACCTCCGATCACCTCTTCGTCTACGGCACGCTGATGCGCGGCTACGACCATCCGATGGCGCAGCTGTTGTCGCGCAGCGCCGATTTCATCAGTGAGGCGCAGTGCCGGGCAAAACTCTATCTCGTGAAACATTATCCGGGGCTCGTGCTGTCGAACGAGGCGGGCGATGTCGTGCATGGCGAGGTGTTTCGCCTGCGCCACGTGAACGAACTGCTGCGCGAATTCGACATGTATGAAGCCTGCGGCGAGGGCTTTGCCGAGCCGACCGAATATGTCCGGCGGCTTGTGCCGGTGCGGCTTTCGGATAGGGCCGAGATCGAGGTCTGGACCTATCTCTACAACTGGCCGGTCGAGAGCCTGCCCCGCATCGCCTCGGGCCGGTTTTTGAGGAAAGGCGAGTGAGGTCGCCAATCGCCGTCATTCCGGGGCGCGAGTGCAGCGAGCGAACTACGATGTGCAATTGCACATCGGAGAATCCATAACCTCGATCGGGAGCATGGATTCCGGGCTCGCGCCAAGAGGCACGCCCCCGAATGACGGTGTTGGGGCTGTGAATAGCGGCTAGAAGACCGACATTCTTCGTAATTCCACCCGCCCGCCCTGTATCCCTACTCGGTTCGCCCCGACTCAACCCAATCGCGCTAGAATCAAACCCATGCGCTTTACGTCCGAATTCCTCGAAGAGCTGCGCGCCCGTCTTCTGGTGTCGGAAGTCGTGGGCCGCCGCGTCAAGCTGAAGAAGGCGGGCCGCGAGTGGAAAGGGCTGTCGCCGTTCCAGCAGGAGAAGACGCCCTCGTTCACCGTCAACGACCAGAAGCAATTTTACCACGACTTCTCGACCGGCAAGCACGGCAACATCTTCGATTTCCTGATGGAGACCGAAGGCGTCTCGTTCCCCGAAGCGGTGGAGCGGCTTGCCGCGATGGCTGGCCTGCCGCTGCCGGCGTCAACGCCGGAGGCCACGCGTTACGAGGCGCGGCGCAAGACGTTGCACGACGTGATGGAACTCGCCGCGAAATTCTTCGAGAGCACGCTCGCCTCGCGCAATGGCGCCAGGGCGCGCGGCTATCTCGCCGATCGCGCGATCTCGTCGGCAACGCAGCTCCAGTTCCGGCTCGGCTATGCGATGCCCGAGCGCTTTGCGCTGAAGGAGCACCTCGGCGCGCAAGGCATCCCGGTCGAGGACATGGTCGAGACCGGACTGCTGATCGGCGGCGACGACATTCCCGTTCCTTACGATCGTTTCCGCGACCGCGTGATGTTTCCGATTACCGATGCGCGCGGGCGGGTGATCGCGTTCGGCGGCCGCGCGCTGGAAAAGGATGTCCCGGCGAAATACCTGAACTCGCCGGAGACCCCGCTGTTTCACAAGGGCGACAATCTCTACAATCTCGGCCCGGCGCGGCAGGCCGCGCATGACGGCAGTCCGATCGTCGTGGTCGAGGGCTATGTCGACGTCATCGCCATGGTCGGCGCGGGCTATCCGGCAAGCGTCGCCCCGCTCGGCACCGCGTTGACCGAAAACCAGCTCGCGCTGATCTGGAAGATGGCGGACGAGCCGATCCTCTGCTTCGACGGCGACCGCGCCGGGCAGAAGGCCGCCTGGCGCGCCGCTGATCTCGCGCTGCCGCTTCTCAGCCCCGGAAAAAGTCTGCGCTTTGCGCTGTTGCCGGAAGGCCAGGACCCTGACGATCTCGCGCGCGCCGGCGGCCGCACCGCGATCGACGAGGTGATTTCGGCCTCGCGCGGCTTGGCCGAAGTGATCTGGTCACGCGAGATCGAAGGCGGCAGCTTTGCCACGCCCGAGCGGCGCGCGGCGCTGGAAAAGCGCGTCAGTGAAATCTCGAACGGCATCCGCGACGAGGTGGTGCGGCGCTACTATCGCCAGGATCTCGGCGAGCGCCTGCAGCGGATGTTTGCGCCCGAGGTGGCCCGCAGCCCCTATGGCGGCGGCCGCTATGGCGGGGGGACGTATGGCAGCGAATCGCCCCGGGGTTTTGGTGTCCGAAATGGCCCCCGAAATGCCGGCGGCCGATTCGATTCGCGCTCCGGCCGCCCCGTTCCCGGCGCCTCCGCACTGCGCGGTCCCTACCAGGCGGCCAGTTCGCAGCTCGCGGCCAGCCCGATCATGCGCGGCCAGCGCAGCGCCATATCGCGCCGCGAGGCGCTGATCCTGCAATGCCTGATCAACCATCCTTGGCTGCTGCATGGGCACCTCGAGGAGGTAGCGGCGCTGGAGTTGGCCCATCCCGAGGCCCACAAGCTGCGCGCCGCCATCATCGCCGCCTTCGCCAACGAGCATCACCATTCGCCCGAGCCCGCCGAGCAGGGCGAGAAGATGCGGGCGGACCTCGCGGCCGGCGGACTTTCACAAATACTTCAAAGGGTTGAGAGCGCGATCACGACCTCGGCGGTGTGGGGCGCGCAAGGGGGCGCCTCGCGGGAGGATGTGCTTTCAACATGGCACCAGCTCGTCTCCTTGCATCGCCAATGGCACTCCTTACTTAGGGAATTGAAGGACGCCGAGCTGGCTCTGGGAGAGGACGCGAGCGAGGCCCATCTGGCGTGGCTGCGCGACATCAAGGCCCGGTTGTCCGAAATGGACGGCACCGAGGCCATGATCGAGGGGTTCGGCGAATCTTCCGGCCGGTTCCAGCGCTCGCTGTGAGGGGAAGATTTGTGCGGACTGCCCGGGCCGGAACCGCAAAAAGACTCGCCAAGCCCGTGGTTTGGCTGCAAAAACAGGGTTAAGCGAAGCTTAATGGCTTTGAGGCATTTTCGGCTCTGAAGCGGGCCGCTGGTTTGCTGATCGAAAGGCGCGATCCGGAATAAACGGGAGCGCGTTCTGTTCAAATATCCGGTACCGCCATTTCCGCAATATGCATCGGGTCATTGTGTGAAATCCGGCGAATGCGATCGGGGGTGGCGGACTTTTTACGCCGCCCTTTCGCGTCATGAGTGACTTGAAGCGTTTCGAGATGGACGAAGTCCCGCGATCGAAGTGCGGTTGGGAGCAATGAATGGCCAGCAAGGCAAAGACGCTGCAGGTGAAAGACAAGGAAAAGGACGACAAGGCCGCAGACGCGCCTGAAAAGGATGCCCCCGAAGCGCCTTCGCCGTTGCTCGACCTGTCGGACGCCGCCGTCAAGAAGATGATCAAGCAGGCCAAGAAGCGCGGCTTCGTGACCTTCGATCAGCTCAACGAAGTGCTGCCTTCCGACACCACCTCGCCCGAGCAGATCGAGGACATCATGTCGATGCTCTCCGACATGGGCATCAACGTCACCGAGGCGGATGAGGCCGACGGCGAGGAAGAAAAGCAGGAAGAGGCCGAGGACGAGACCGACAACGAACTGGTCGAGGTCACGCAGAAGGCCGTCACCGAGGTCAAGAAATCCGAACCCGGCGAGCGCACCGACGATCCGGTGCGGATGTATCTGCGCGAAATGGGCACGGTGGAGTTGCTGTCGCGCGAGGGCGAAATCGCCATTGCCAAGCGCATCGAGGCCGGCCGCGAGGCGATGATCGCTGGTCTTTGCGAAAGTCCGCTCACCTTCCAGGCCATCATCATCTGGCGCGACGAACTCAACGAAGGAAAGATCTTCCTTCGCGACATCATCGATCTCGAAGCCACCTATGCCGGCCCGGACGCCAAGAACAACATGAACCCGGCGATGATCGGCGCCGCCGTCGGCCCCGACGGCCAGCCCGCCGCCGAAGCTGTTGTCGCCGGCAATGGCGGCGCGATGCCGGCTGCTGTAGCACCTCCGGCAGCCCCCCCCTCGCCGACGCCGTTCCGTCCCGCGCCCGCCGCAGGCGATGTCGATACCGGGGAGAAGGACCCCGCGGAAGCTGCCGCCGAGTCCGATCTGGATGACGACGAATTCGAAAACCAGATGTCGCTCGCCGCGATCGAGGCCGAGCTGAAGCCGAAGGTGGTCGAGACCTTCGACAAGATCGCCGACAACTACAAGAAGCTGCGCCGCTTGCAGGAGCAGGACATCTCCAACCAGCTCCAGAACGAGACGCTCTCGCCGGCGCAGGAGCGCAAGTACAAGAAGCTGAAGGACGAGATCATCGTCGAGGTGAAGTCGCTGCGGCTCAACCAGGCGCGTATCGACTCGCTGGTCGAGCAGCTTTACGACATCAACAAGAAGCTCGTCTCCTTCGAGGGGCGTTTGCTACGCCTCGGCGACAGCCACGGCGTGGCGCGCGAGGACTTTTTGAAGAACTACCAGGGCTCGGAGCTCGATCCGCGCTGGCTCAACCGTGTCTCGAAACTCTCGGCAAAAGGCTGGAAGAACTTCGTCCATCACGAAAAGGACCGCATCAAGGAACTGCGCGGCGAAATCCAGCAGCTCGCGGCGCTTACCGGGCTTGAGATCGGCGAATTCCGCAAGATCGTGCACGGCGTGCAGAAGGGCGAGCGCGAGGCGCGCCAGGCCAAGAAGGAAATGGTGGAAGCCAACCTTCGCCTCGTGATCTCGATCGCCAAGAAATACACCAACCGCGGCCTGCAATTCCTCGACCTGATCCAGGAAGGCAACATCGGCTTGATGAAGGCGGTCGACAAGTTCGAATATCGCCGCGGCTACAAGTTCTCGACCTATGCGACGTGGTGGATTCGGCAGGCGATCACGCGGAGCATTGCGGACCAGGCCCGCACCATCCGCATTCCCGTGCACATGATCGAGACCATCAACAAGATCGTGCGCACCTCGCGCCAGATGCTCAACGAGATCGGCCGCGAGCCGACGCCGGAAGAGCTTGCCGAAAAGCTCGGCATGCCGCTTGAGAAGGTGCGCAAGGTTCTCAAGATCGCCAAGGAACCGCTCTCGCTCGAAACGCCTGTCGGCGACGAGGAGGACTCGCACCTCGGCGATTTCATCGAGGACAAGAACGCGATCCTGCCGATCGATGCCGCGATCCAGTCCAACCTGCGCGAGACCACCACGCGCGTGCTGGCTTCGCTCACCCCGCGCGAGGAGCGCGTGCTGCGCATGCGCTTTGGCATCGGCATGAACACCGACCACACGCTGGAAGAAGTCGGCCAGCAGTTCTCGGTGACGCGCGAGCGCATCCGCCAGATCGAGGCTAAGGCGCTGCGGAAGCTGAAGCATCCGAGCCGTAGCAGGAAGCTCAGGAGCTTCCTGGACAACTGATCTCCTCATCCTGAGAGCCTGTCCCGGACTTGATCCGGGAAGCCGCGCCAAGCGCGGCGTCTCGAAGGATGAGACAGATGCTTCGAGACGCGCGTTCCGCGCTCCTCAGCATGAGGTAGAGATCGTCACAGCCGGGCTTGCATGCCCGCCGTAGCCTTGGCGAAGGCGGGTCCCGGCCATCCACGTCTTCAATCCAAATAAAAACGGCGGGCGAAAGCCCGCCGTCTTTGTCTGTTTCCGCCGATGAGTTTAATCGAGAGACCAAAATTAGGAGCGTCTGGGTGTAGTCTTCTGTTGAAAACCTATAGTTGGACTTGCTACGTTTAAAACCACTAGTTCAATTAGGATCAAGGCTTGCGGATAGATTTTGCTGTCGTGCTTCGCGACAGTTGATGCGATTGCTCAGGCCATTGCCCGAGCGCTCCTCGCGGATCGCTACGTGACGCTATCCGGAACACCTGGCGTACGAGTATCCGCAAGCCCCGCCTATGACAAAACTTAGCAATCTTCGAAGCGCTACAAATCTCCCGCAACTCGCGAGCGTCTTGGGCATCAAGCCCTCAAACCTCACGTATGTACTTTATTGGTTACAGCCCGAGCAAAAATACCAGACTTTTACGGTGATGAAAAAGCGTGGAGGCCGCCGAGCCATTTCGGCGCCTCAACCACGCCTGAAGTTTATCCAGCGGAGGCTTGCGAGTGTACTTTCGGATATTCAGATCGAGTTAGAGGAAAGACACAAACGCCAATGCATTCTAGCCCACGGCTTCAAGAAGGGCTTCTCAATTGTCACGAATGCCAAAGAACATCGGAATAAGCGATACGTCTTTAATGCTGACCTGAAGGAATTTTTTCTATCGATCAACTTCGGCAGGGTCTACGGCTTCTTTACAAAGGATCGCAACTTCGCCTTGGACCCCCGTGTAGCGACAGTAATTGCGCAGATCGCTTGCTTTAATAATCAACTCCCGCAGGGCAGTCCTTGCTCGCCTGTAATATCCAATCTTATCGCGCATGTAATGGATAAAGCCATTTCTGACGTGGTCGTAGATTATAAATCACGTAAAGCCGCGTCGGTGATTTCCACCGTCACCCACCTACGGCGAGTGTGACTGTACCTTGCTGTCGCTCGATTGCGGCCGAAGCGACCTCACCCCGCATCCGCCTGAAACCTGCCGCGCACATAGGCGTGCGACACAGCCTTCATCAATTCCTCGACTTGCGTTTCAAGAAAGCGGTTCGCGACGATCAGCGCGCCGATGGTGGCGCGCGCATCGCCATCGCACGCTGCGATCGCTCGCTCGATCGCAGCCCGCCGCCCGAAATAGGCCACCCGCAGAATGTCGCATCGGAATGCACTCAACCGAATGGTTGAGTGACGAGATATCCAAAAACAGCTGCGATCTGTGAACGACTTCACATCCGCCCAGCATCGCTCATGCTAGCGTTTGTTCGCTGGGGATTTCAGGGGCCAGGCATAGGCGCCGCCGGGACACGATATTTCGAGCCCGACGGCGTAGTTTTTTTGGTTAACGCTTCAGGTCGTTCCAATGAAACAATCCGGCAATACTGGCGAAGTCGTTTTGCTCGCCGCGCGACAAACTCCTGAAATGTTGATCAAGCAACCTGGGGTCGGTTTCGATGAGGAGGCTGTCATGAATGCGATCGTCGCCAACGTCCTGGCACGCGAAGCTGAGAAAGTTCAGACCAATCCCCACCCGCTTACGATGATCGCCCTGTTTTGCGGTGTCGGATTGGTGGCGGCGCTCATCATGGTTTCCGCGGGCTTCGATCTGGGCACCGGGTTCTTCTGAGCGCGGAACCTGCCGGAACAATTAGCCGTTCCTGGTGTTCGCGGAACAAGTCGCGCGCTTTGTCGAGGTCCGTCCCGCGTGCCGTTAACCGTATCCCCAAAGGCTCAAGGACGATTAGCGATTCCGACTTGTCGATAACGATCTGTTAGGGTTGATTGAGCGGGTAGCCGCGATTGCGGAGTGGGTCGCGATCAATCGAGGCAAAAGCGAACTCGACCGCCAGTAGCTCTCGCCGCAGTCGGGCATTCAATATACGAAAATCAAGCTTGAAACGCGAGCAGAGTTGGGGCGCGGCATGCAGTGGTATGTCTACCTGATTACAATTTCTGCCACCGCCTTCCTGGGTCAGATTGCCGTTGAATTAATCAGCCGGCCGATCCGGGCCGTATTTTGCCTCCGGCGCGAAGCTCTTGAGCGGGTGCTTCATTTTGGAAACAGGTCGCTGCCAAAGTCGAGGGAATTGGCGATCAGCTCGCGAGATATCCGCGAATATGATCAGGCTGTGAGAAACGTGAGGGAGGCAGAGCGCACATTTAGTGATCTCGGTACTCAATTGCTTGCTCTTAGCGAAAGTGAACCCGCCATCCGTATCCTGATGGCCTTTTTTGGTTTGAATATAGCGCTCGCAGGCCGACGGCTGATCGGTCTCTCTGAAGTCTATGCAATGGCGAAGACCGATAGCGGCGAACTCCGCCGTGAAATCAAGAAAGCTTTTCGCGCCACCAGCGTGGCCCTGGCAGCTTCCCGTCATCTTTCACGTGACGACTTGACCAAAATCCGGCTTGAACCAATCTGCTTACAAGGCGCAGCATATCCACGTAAATGAAATCGTGGCCCATCACCCCGCATAGGTCTGAAACCTCCCGCGCACATAAGCGTGCGACACCGCCTTCATCAATTCCTCGACTTTCGTTTCAAGAAAACTGTTCGCGACGATCAGCGCGCCGATGGTCGCGCGCAGATCGGTACACATCGTCGATGAGGGCAGGCTGATGACGGTGTCGGTGAAGTAGTTGTTGGCATTACCCCCACCCTGGCTCGCTTCGCTCGCCCTCCCTCCCCGCAAGGGGGAGGGATAAGAGAGCAAATGGTCGCAGTTTTGATCCCTCCCCCGCGAGCGAAGCGAGCAGTGGGGTCCGAGGCGAGCGAAGCTCGCTCTCGAGGTGGCCGGCCGGAGGCCGGTCGGGTGGGGGCCGCCTGTGGGTTGAATCAAACGAAATTCCGTTGCGCCAAAAACGCGATTTTCTGAGCCACATCAACGTGATTTGGGTCGTCCAGTCCCCGCGCGAAAAATATTCGGCTTGTGATGTCGGGCAAATCAAAGCCACAACTCCGCCCGTCCCGCCTCTGACAAGAGGGGCGCTTCGCGGTCGTCACGAACGTTGAGGCGGGATGCGATGGACGTTTCTGCCGCGCACGACGAACGCGGCATGGAGCGGACGGCGAAGTCGTGTGGTCCTGACACCCCGACGCTGGTGTCAAGTCTCGCGGAGGTTTCCGCGAGGTGATGGTGGCAACAAAGCCCGGTTCACCAAGGAAGTAAGCCGTAAAACCATTGCGCGGGGAATGCCGGGTGAAACCGGTGTGACCGTGGTGGACTTACTCGCCGTGCTTTTTATTTTTCGCACGCGAGGCTTCGGGCGCAACGGGCGCCCGGCATTCCCTGCGCCCTCATCGGAGGGGCACGATTCGGCACATAGCCCGGGCGATCGATCGCGCCGCGGGGAGGGTGGCGGCTTGGTTCGGTTAAGAGGTTGCGGAAAACCCGAAATTCGAAGGGCTGGTCCTGAGGGCGAAAAACGAGCGTTTTTAACGTTGCGGAAAGCCAAATCAGGCTGGATTCGTCTCGAATATGCCTTACTCTTGGACCCCACTGTCCGGACTCGACTGATCTATCCGTGGGGGATACTGATCTATCCGTGGGGGATTCTGGTTGCGACGTCGTCGAGGCGAAATTGGGGGCCCGAAAGCTCTTCGCGCAGCGAGAGCCGGTGCGCCGCCGCGGCGTTCGGGATGGCCGAGAGCCATCCTGAGGACGGTCCTGTTTGCCCTGGCCGCGGTCGGCACCTCTGGGATCATTGCCGCCTGGATCACCAATGCCGATTTCCCTTCGCTTGCTTCGGCCGCGCTGCCCACAAATGCCGATGACGCCACCTTCGAGGATCGTTTTCTTCCTGGGCGGAGGTCCGATCGCGCCGACGTGGCGCCGCTGAACCGTTTTGTCCTGGCCTCGGCGGAGCCGGGGCTTCCGACGGCTCTGGACGCGCTTTCGCTGCGATGGCTGCCGCAGGATTTTCGCACCGGCAGTACCGATGACGAGCCCCGGGCCGTTGGCGCCAAGCCGGTCGCTCGCGAGCCGGTCACCTCCGACCCTGTGGCCACGGTCACGGACGGCATTCCGCTGCCGAGATCCCGGCCCGCCGCGGCCGATCTCGATGCCCGGTCGGCACAGGCTTTGGCTCTGACCACCGCCAGCGTGCCCCGGCCGGCCGATCGCACGCTGATGCAGAAGCTTTCGGACCTGATGCCGGGCCGCTTCACGCTGGCCTCGCTCACACCACCGGGTACCAGCTTGTTGTTTAACCGGGGGCCGGACCTCGCCGAGTTCGGCTACGACAGTTCAACCGCCGTCTACGACATTTCGGCGCACGCCGTGTACATGCCGAACCGAACGATCCTCGAGGCGCATTCGGGCATGGGCGCGCTGCGGGACGATCCCGAACACGCTACCGTGCCCAACCTCGGGGCGACGCCGCCCGCCGTCTATTCCTTGAAGCCGCGCGAGGCCGAATTCCACGGGGTTGCCGCGCTGCGCATGACGCCTGCCGAGGGCAGCGATATCAACGGCCGTTCGGGCCTGCTCGTGCACAGCTTCATGCTTGGCCCCAACGGCGATTCGAACGGCTGCATCTCGATCAAGGACTACGGCCAATTCCTCAAGGCCTTCAACGATGGCGAGGTCACTCGCATCGCGGTGATCCCGAGCCTGAAGGACGTGGTGGTGGCCTCGCAGAATCCGACCTAGTTTCCGAAGATCGTAATCCGCCTCGGCACGCTTTCATCTCATTGAGGTGGCACCGGCGCCGGTGGACGGATCGCAGACCGGCGCGTCGCGGTCGTGGAAGGCGCCGCCGACGTTTTCGGCCGGCCCCTTGGCGGCGTATCCACCGCGGCGAGATAGGAGGCGAGCTCCCAGGCCGCGCCGGTGCTGGCCGTGTAGTGTTCCTGCAGGAACAGGAAAAGCATGGGTCTGAAGCGGCCCTTGGCAAGAGCCTTTGGGTTGTGATGACAGTTGACGCAGCTATCGGCAAACAGCCGCGGCGCCGATTTGCCTGCATCGATGTTCTGGGCCTGTGCCACGCCGCCGCTCCACGAATAGAGCGCTGCGAGGACGAGCAGGCCGCCGCCCAGCGCTGGCCAGGCCAGGAGCCTCGAAGATGGTTTCATGTTGCAGTCGCCCCCGCCGCCAAGGAAAACGCCCGGCGTGCTGGAGCAATGCCGACGTTCGCTTAAACCCTTAATGCCCTTATGGTTGAAGAACGTCAAAAAGGCGGCAGGCGATCCGCAAGTCCGATCCGCAAGTCGCCCGGCAACCTATCGAAACAAAGGAGCGGCGAGCGCCCTGCCGATAATGCCGATGCCGTCACCGCATGGCGGCTGGGGGCCTAATTTTGTTCGGATTCACGCGGCGATGACGTAATGTGCGCGCCGTCCATGTGGGGGAACTTCCTGATGAAGAGCAAGGCACTCCTTTCGGCCGCGTTTGCCGCAGTCGCGATGCTCGCCTGTATCACCTCTCAAGCCAACGCCGCGCGATGCGGCAGCGGGCCCGGCGGGTTCGAAGCCTGGAAGCAGCAATTCGCGGGCGAAGCGCGCGCCAAGGGCATTGGTGCTGCCGGGATCTCGGCGCTGATGGGCGTACACTACGCGAGCGCGACGATTGCCGCCGATCGCGGCCAGCGCAGTTTTTCGCTCTCGCTCGAGGCGTTTCTCGCCAAGCGCGGCGCGCCGGCGATCGTTTCGCGCGGCCGGGCGATGAAGCAATCGCAGGCGGCATTGTTTGCCTCGATCCAGCAGCGCTACGGCGTGCCGCCGGGCCCGCTGATTGCGATCTGGGGCATGGAGACCGGGTTCGGCAGCCAGCGCGGCAACCAGAACATGCTCTCCTCGATCGCAACGCTGGCCTATGATTGCCGCCGGCCGGAATATTTCACCGACCAGCTTTATGCGGCGCTGCAATTGATCGACCGCGGCGCGCTCTCGGCCTCGCAGCGCGGCTCGATGCACGGCGAGGTCGGCCAGACCCAGTTTCTGCCCAAGAACATCCTGGCCTATGGCGTCGGCAACCTCGAAAGCGCCTCCGGCGCGTTGTCCTCGACCGCGAATTTCCTGAAAGCCCATGGCTGGCGCGCGGGCGCGGGCTACCAGCCGGGCGAGCCGAACTTTGCGGCGATCCAGGAATGGAATGCCGCCGGCGTGTATCAGAAGGCGATCGCGCTGATGGGCCGCCAGATCGACGGCGGGCAGTGAGTCTCTCCTGATTTATCCCCCCGCAAGAGGAAGGACAAAAGGATTTCCCATGCACCGATTTCGGTTTGCCATTTGCCTGACTGCCTTGATTGCCTCGACCCCCGCGTTCGCCACCCGCTGTGGCGGCGATTTCAACACCTTTGTGCAGAACATTTCGGTGGAGGCCACCGGCGCCGGCGTCTCGCAGGGCGTGATCGCGCAGGCGCTCGGCGGGGTGCAGCAAGACACGGGCGTGCTCGCATTCGACCGGCGTCAGCGCGGCACCTTCAACAAGACCTTTGAGCAATATGTCTCGACCCGCGTCGGAAGCGGCCGCATCAATGGCGGGCGCGCGATGCTGCAACGTCACGCCGCGCTGTTGTCGAGCATCGAGGCCAAATACGGCGTGCCGCGGCAAATCCTGGTCGCGATCTGGGGGCTCGAAACCGACTTCGGCAAGGGCGACATGGGCAAGCTGCCGGTGTTTCGCGTGCTCGCCACCATGTCGCATGATTGCCGCCGCACCGAACTGTTCCAGGGCGAACTGCTCGCGGCGTTGAAGATCGTGCAGCGCGGCGATCTGCCATTGCGCGAGATGATCGGCGCCTATGCGGGCGAGATCGGGCAGACGCAGTTTCTGCCGTCGTCCTACATCAAATACGGCGTCGATTTCGACGGCGACGGCCGCGTCGATCTGCGCCACAGCGTCGCCGACGTGCTCGCTTCCACCGCCAACCTGCTGCACACCAACGGCTTCAAGATGGGCGCGCCCTATAGCGAGGGATCCGCGAATTTCGAGGCGATGCGCGAGTGGAATCACGCGGTCATCTACCGCAAGACCATCGCCTATTTCGCCGATCAGCTTGTGGGAAGGTGACGCGCGAAAGCGCGTCATTCCGGGGCGCGCATTAGCGCGAACCCGGAATCCATTTCTCCCAGCATCAATGGTGGCGCCATGGATTCTCCGATGTGCAATTGCACATCGTAGCTCTCGCTTCGCGAGCCCCGGAATGACAGCGAATAGATCGCGGCTACTTACTTCGCTTGCTTCGACATCTTCTCGATCCGCCTCGCCATCACGTTCCAGTAGGTCGCGGGGCGCAAGCGCTGCAGGATATCCATGAAGCGGGCGTCGCTGCCGATCAGGATGCGCGGCTCGTTCTTCTCGATGCCCTTGATGATCCGCAGCGCCGCATCTTTTGCGGAGGTCTTTGCGATGGCGTCGAACCGCTCGATCGATTGCGCGCGGCGTTCGTTGTCGGTGATGCCCGAACCGGTGCGTGAATTGCGCACGATGTTGGTCTTGATGCCGCCGGGATGCACCACGGAAAGCCGAACCGGGCTGTTGAAGATTTGCAGCTCGTGACGCAGCGCTTCCGAAAAGCCGCGAATGGCGAATTTCGCCGCTGAATACGCCGTCTGGCCGGGCGGAGCCATGATGCCGAAAATCGAGGAGACGTTGACGATATGGGAAGCCGGCCGGCTCGCCAGGTGGGGCAGGAAGGCGCGCGTCGCATGCACCGCGCCCCAGAAGTTGATGTTGAACAGCCACTCCATCTGCGCCTGATCGATCTCGTGAAACAGGCCGAGCAGCGATACGCCGGCATTGTTGATCAGGATGTTCAGTGACGGGTGCGCTGTGACCGCCTCGCGCGCGAAGGCTGCGACCTGCTCTTGCTCGCCGACATCGACGCGGTGAAGGCTGACCTTGCGGGGGCTCGCTTTGGCGATCTCAGTGGCAACCGTCTGCAGTCCCCCCTCGTCACGGTCGGCAAGCGCAAGATCGGCCCCGCGCGCGGCGAGTTCGATCGCCAGCGCCCGGCCTATGCCGCTTGCCGCTCCGGTCACGGCGATGACGGCTCCAGGGATCGCGGTCATGGGGATCGCTCCGGCGTTTCACGGCTTTCAGGGTTCGCCACAGAAAGCGGATCGCAAAGGCGGGATCAAGGGGAATCAAAAAGGCGAGCCGATGGCCCGCCGCTTTTTTAACACCGGCACCCGAGATGGGTGCCCGGGCAGAGCAAGGCTCCACCCGGGCGATCGAAACTACTTCTTCTTCGACTTCTTGGCTTTCTTCGCCTTCTTTGCCTTCTTCGCTTTCTTAGCCATAGCATCCTCATTTGAGTTAATGGATTGAAACGCGACACGAGGCATGCTCGGCGGAGGGCCAGCCTCGCAATATCCTCAAATGTAATCCAACAGATTCGCGGGCTGCTGCCCCGCGCTGTCACGCGTGTGTCATTACGTTATCCACAGAAGTTACGCATTTTGACGTGTTTTTGGCGCAGCGGTCGGCATCGCGAAGCTCATTTCGCATCGAACGCGTTTCCCGATGGCACGTTCGCGGCGGCGCGTCAGGGTTAACGACGCGCCAATGCGGGCCAGGCGTTCTGTCCCGATCAAGGACGAGGGCTCGCCATCTTCAGTATTTCACAACCAAGGTGTCGATTTGGTTTCCGAAGTGAGACTCCGTTAAGCGGCGGGGTTGCATGTTGTCTGCAAGACTGCGGGGTAGTGCCGTCTATTTGAAGTTCCTGCACCACAAGTGGAAAATTCGTACCGGGAACTTCAAATAGAAAGCGGCACTAGAATCCTTAGGTTTGCCGGTGACCATAACTTTCCGAACTTCGTGAACGGTGGTTGCTGCGGGAGAGCACGAACTTCGGAAAGCGGTCACCAGTCATGGGTCGGCGGTTCGAAAAACGGGGAGACAGGGGCATGGGCGCTCTGGATTTGCGATGTTGAACGTTCCGACGCTGTGGACGGCGTTCGTCATCAATTTCCTCGCGCTCGGTCTGATCTGGGCCTACATCCTGCACAGCTATCCCACCCTTGAGGCGGCGCGATACTGGACCGGCTCGGCTTTAGCCCTGGCCGCCGGCTCCTTGATCGCGACATTGACGACAGTCACGGATTCGCTGGTCCCGCTGCTGTTCGGAGGCACGATAGTCGTTTTCGCGACCAGCCTCACCGCGATGGGCATCAGGCGGTTTTACGGCGAGCCGGTTCTCTGGCGTCAGACCGTGGTGCTGACGGCGCTGACATTCGCCGGCCTTTCGATCTTCATGTTCGGCTATGACAGCGCGACCGCGCGGATCCTGATCTTTTCCGTCAGCCAGGCGCTGCCGCTGGCTCTGTCGCTGAAATTGCTGCTCTCGACGCAGAACGGCCGGGTCGATGCCGGTGCCCGGCTCGCCGGCAGCGTCGCTATTATCATCATCGTCAGCTGCGCGTTCCGTGCGCTGAGCAAGCTGTTTCAGATCGGTACGGACTTCTCGTTCGTCCATTTCAACGTGCCGCAATCGATCATGATCCTGGCGCAGCTGTTTCTGTCGATGGTCTTCAACTTCGGCTTTCTCCTGATGGCGATGGATCGGCTGCGCAATGAAGTCGCCGATCTCGCGCTGATGGATGATCTCACCGGCGTCGGCAACCGCCGGCAGCTGTTGCAGCGTCTGACCGAGGAATGCGCGAGGTCGGACCGCAGCAACCAGCCGTTCGCGCTGCTGGTGGTCGATATCGATGCCTTCAAGGCCGTCAACGATACCCATGGCCATGCCGCGGGCGACGCCTGCCTGCAGCACTTCACGCTGATGGCGCAAACCAGGCTGCGGCCGGGCGACCTGTTGGCGCGCACCGGCGGCGACGAATTCTGCATCGTGCTGCCGGCCTCCACGCTGCGCGAGGGCGCGATGATCGCGCGGCGGATCGTCGAGGTCTGCCGCGAGGATGCCGACGGCTGTGTGGGAGGCGAGATTCCGGTCTCGGTCTCGATCGGGGTCGCGCAATGGACGCGCGAGGTCGGGGCCTTCCCCGACCGGCTGATTGCTGCTGCCGATCACGCCCTCTATGTCGCGAAGAAAGAGGGCAAGAACCGCTATGCGGTCTATGATCTTTCGCCGTCCCTGGTTCCGGAACGCGAGCCGTTGCAACTGGGGGCCTTGCGCCGCCACGCCTAAATCCGCCTGCGGCGGCCTTGGCGGCTTGATCGGCGCGAACTTCGCGGCATAGTGCGGTCCATGAGGTATCGTCCGCTCCTGAGCGCGGTCTGCGCGGTCGTGATGTCGTCTTTGGTCTCCTCGCCGGTCCCGTCTCAGGTGCCGGCCGAAGCACCGTCGATCGAGGCGATCGCCCGCTCGTCCGGCACGCCGGACATTCCCGGCTTGAAGATGGTTTGGCTCGCCCCGTGGGGCGATGTCGCGGGCGCCCATCCCTGGCGCAACATCATCGTCCATCAAACCGAGGGACCGGCCGGCTCGGCGCGCGGTGGCGCTGCGCTGCAAGCCAAAAACCCGACGCGCCGCGGCGTCATGGTGTGGGTAGAGACCGACGGCACGGTGTACTGGGCGGTGCCGGACAATCTCATCCCCACCCATACGGATGGCGCCGACCGCAACGACAACAAATACATCGACAACAGCAAGACCTATCACCAGGTCAACAAGAATACCTCGATCGGGGTGGAATTCGCCGGCAATTATCCCGACGTGACGCGGCCCGCGACCGAGGCGCAAATCGAAGCGTGGCGCATCCTGGTGAAGGTGCTGCGTGCGCGCTATCGCATCCCGCTCGACCACGTCTACGCGCACAACTGGATCGATTTTAAAGACGCGCGCTATTGCGAAGGCTGCGCGCTGGCGACGCTGGCGAGGGAGTGGGGGGAATAGGTAATCTCGCGTCATCCCGGCAAAGCCGGCAACCATACGCCGCGACGTTTGCATGTTGAACGATACTGGTCGTTGTGATTTTCTTTGCGGAGCGCGCGACGGATTTAGGTTCAATACAATGTTGGCCCACTGTTCGTGGTGTAATGGCCGGGCAAGGGCAAAGCGTTAAGGCAGAGGAATTGCAATGTCAGCATCGATTATCCGGCTGGTCGCGTCGGACCATCGGCATACATTTCGGCTCCGCGGCATCAGAGCCTTGCGGCTGTTGCCGGCGATGGCGCTGTTGCTCTCCGCTGCGGTTTCGTCCGCGGTGGAGGAGCCAAGCAAGCCGTTCCTGGAAAAGAACAGCTTTTATTTGTCGTCTGCCGGTTTTCGTATCCAGTTAGCTAACGATCCCGCCGGGCAAAAAGCGCTGCGCGCGCTGCCGGCGCACCGCTTCGTCACAAATGGGGTCGGCGACGCCGTGCGTTATCTTTATGCCGAGCCGCAGCATTGCGTCTGCATCTTCGTCGGCACCCAACAGGCCTATGACCGCTACCGCGATCTCCTCAGCCAGCCGCTGAAGCCGACTGACAATGTACCTGCCGATTACAAGACACAGTCCGGCATATTGTTGAGTAACCAGCCCCCGCGGCAGAGCACGCGTGGCGATCCCACCAACCTGTCGGATTACCTCAGCACCCTTCGTTGAGGGAACCCTCGATTCATTGAGAGGGCCCGCGCAAACAAAAAAGCCGGCGTTGCCGCCGGCTTTCGTGTTTGCTGCGATCCGCCTTTAGCGCGATCTGTTTGCGCTTTAGTGTGCGGCCTCTAGCGCCGCCGCTTCCTGCCTCGCGATGGTGCCCTTCACGGCCGACTGCACCTTCTCAAAGGCGCGGACCTCGATCTGCCGCACGCGCTCGCGCGACACGCCGAATTCAGCGGCGAGGTCTTCGAGCGTCACGGGCTCTTCCGCCAGACGCCGCGCCTCGAAGATGCGGCGTTCCCTGGCGTTGAGCACGCCGATGGCGCCGTTGAGCGCCTTGCGGCGATGATCGAACTCTTCATGTTCGGCCATCAGGGCTTCCTGGTTGGGCGAGTTATCGACCAGCCAGTCCTGCCATTCGCCGGCTTCGCCGTCGTCGCGGATCGGTGCGTTGAGCGAAGCGTCGCCGGACAGGCGGCGGTTCATGTCGACAACGTCCTGATCGGTCACGCCGAGGCGCTTGGCGATCAGTTTCACCTGATCGGGATGCAAATCGCCTTCATCGAGCGCGGAGATCTTGCTCTTGGCCTTGCGCAGGTTGAAGAACAGCTTCTTCTGGTTCGCGGTGGTGCCCATTTTCACGAGCGACCAGGAACGCAGGATGTACTCTTGTATGGAGGCCTTGATCCACCACATAGCGTAGGTAGCGAGTCGGAACCCCTTTTCGGGTTCGAACCGCTTCACCGCCTGCATCAGGCCGACATTGCCTTCCGAGACGACCTCGGAAATCGGCAATCCGTAGCCGCGATAGCCCATGGCTATCTTGGCCACGAGCCTGAGATGGCTGGTGACAAGTTCATGCGCCGCGTTCCGGTCATCATGCTCGCGCCAACGACGGGCGAGCATGTATTCCTGCTGGGGTTCCAGCATTGGAAACTTGCGGATCTCGGCGAGGTATCGGGACAGGCCGGATTCTCCATTGAGAACCGGCAGGGTAGCTGTGCGGGCCATTCGTGCGCCCTCCAGTGGTTCAGGCCCCCGATAGCGGCGGGCCCGGCAGGCGGCCGCTTTGTTAAAGCCAGTCGCTCTGCGATGTTCCGCGTTGGATATTCAACGCAGGTGTAACGTACACCAAACTGGGGCGCTCTTGAAAGTTAAACCCCCGTCACGTCCCCGTGTGGCTGCTATAACCTTTTGTCATACCATCGTTTTTCCGAGCGGCCTGCGTCATAGCGCCGCCCTTAAACGGTCCCGCAAAAGCCCGAGGTCTTCAGGCAAATCCGAGTTCCATTGAAGAATCGCCCCGGTTTTTGGGTGTTCCAGGGCCAGAAGGTATGCGTGTAACGCTTGGCGGTCGAGGGTGGCTAGCGCCGCCTGGCTCCGGGGGCCGAGGTGGTTGGCCTTGGTTTTGAAGTGCGGACCGTAAACCATGTCGCCCATCAGGGGATGGCCGATATGGGCCAAGTGCACCCGGATCTGGTGGGTGCGGCCGGTTTCCAACTCGCAGGCCAGAAGGGACGCGACCGGCTTGCCGTCGGCGCCGTTGAAACTCTCCACGATCTCCCAATGGGTGACGGCTTCGCGGCCGCCTTCGCGAACCGCCATCTTCTCCCGCGCATGGGGGTGGCGGTCGATTGGCGCGTCGACCGTGCCGCGCTGCCGGTTTGGCACGCCCCAGACGAAAGCGAGGTATCCGCGCCGCATCTCGCCGGTGCGGCCATGGTCGGCAAATTGCGCCGACAGTGATTGATGCGCGGCATCGTTCTTGGCTGCGACCAGAAGGCCGGTCGTGTCCTTGTCGAGCCGGTGCACGATGCCCGGCCGCCGGACCCCGCCGATCCCGGAAAGCGAAGCGCCGCAATGGGCGATCAGGGCATTGACCAGCGTACCGGTTTCGTGGCCCGCGGCCGGATGCACCACAAGCCCGCGCGGCTTGTCGATAACGATGAGGTCGTCGTCCTCATGGACGATTTGAAGCGCGATATTCTCAGGGAGAGGCTCGGCCGCAACCGGTTCCGGAACGTCAATTGTAATCGTATCTCCGACCGCAACATGATATGCGGGGTCACGAACGGCTGCGCTTTTGACTTGAACCTGTCCGGCGAGGATCAAGGCCTTCAGCCGCGACCGCGACAACTCGGCCAGGCGTGCCGCGAGCACGCGGTCGAGCCGGGGCGATCCCTCGCTGCCTTCGACGATCACTTCCAGTCTTTGACCGTTTTCCAAGACTGTTTTCTTTCCAAGACCGTTTTCCAGGTTTCGTTGCAAAGAAGAACCCTATGACCGACACCATCGCGCCCGAACCCACTCCCGAACAGGCCGCGTTATTCGCGCGGGCGCGTCGCATGATGCTGATTGCGGGCCTTACCACGGCAATCGCGATTTCGGCCGTGCTGATCGCCATCGGCTATCGTCTTTTCCGGCCCGAGGGAAGCGCCAACATCCCCGACATCACGGCGACGCTGCCGAAAGGCGCAAGGATTGTCGCAACCGGCGTCTCCGGCCGCCGGGTGGTAGTGACGCTCGATATCGGCGGGACTACCGAGATCCGCGCCTTTGACGCGCAGACGCTAAAACCGGCGGGACGTCTTAAGTTCGTTAGCGAGCCCTAGTGTCCCGGTTCTGACATTCGTATCCCATCGCGGCGGGCACTTTTACGAATGTCAGAACCAAAGGGACACTAGCAACCATATGATTCTAGTGTGGCTTTGACTCTGACGTTCCTTCGAAGAACTCACGGCGACACTGAAAGGAACGTCAGAGTCGCCACACTAGCTAGTGCTTCTTATCCTCCCGCGGGCCTCGCTAGACTCCGCCAAAAGCCACCCGCCCCGCCTTGCGGCAAGCCCGTTTCAAGGCTATTCCCTTGACCCTACGCTCCCATCGTCTAGCGGTTAGGACGCGGCCCTCTCAAGGCTGAAACAGGGGTTCAATTCCCCTTGGGAGCGCCAAAGCTCAAAAATCGATTTGAATACCTTCAGCTTTTCGTTCGAATTGGCAAACGGCGAAAAGCTGGAATCCCACCTCGCGAATTTTACGCCGCGTTGCCCGCACGACGTCGGTTCAGCGATGCAAAACGAAAATTACTGCACTCGGCAACGGGCGATTAACGCTCAGCACACGCCATGCGTGCAGGATTAATCCGTTCATGCTACGTTGCGAGACTATACCAACGCACCGTGGCGGTCGCCGGATCCAAGGGGATTTTGTCTTAAGGGAGCGTCCGGGCGAGTCGGAAGCCGAGGTCAGGATCCCGGGCCCCGGGGTCGTCCCCACCGCGGTTGGCCGAGCGCAGGTCTAGGGGGCTGCTGTTCCAGGCGCCGCCGCGGACGACGCGTTGGTCGCAGTGCTGAGACAGCGATGCTGAACCGTCGGATGGTGCTCCGGCATAGCTATTGCCGTTGCAATCCTCGACCCACTGCCAGACATTTCCCGCCATGTCGTACAAGCCAAAATGGTTTGCCGCAAACGACCCGACCGGCGACGTGCCCTTGCCGCCCCAGCGACTGCCGCAGTCGGCGCAGTTTGCATTATTGTTCCCGACCGTCTCGCCCCAATAGAAGGTCGTCATCGTTCCCGCCCGCGTCGCATACTCCCATTCCGCCTCGCTGGGCAGACGATATGCTGAACCGCCGCTCAATTGATTAAGCCAGGCGACGTAGCGTTGCGCATCCGCGAAGGATACACGCACGACAGGATCCTGGTCCGTCTGCGCAAAATCGGGAGAGCTCCAGGCTTTATTATCGCTGTAGCCCGTCGCCGCAACAAAAGCGGAAAACTCGCCCCGTGTTACCGGATATTTACTCAACGCAAATGGCCGCATGATCGTCACGCTATGTTGAGGCTTTTCCTGAGCGGCCAATTCCGCTGATGCATTAAAGCGGGTCGTTTCCTCTGCGGTCGACCCCATCGTGAATCGACCCGCGGGGATCACCACCATCTCCGGAAATTTTGGCCCCTCCCAGAGCGTCAAGCTTTGCGTCCCCGGACGCCAGACGACGGATGTCGTATCGCCGGTGGGGTGTTTTTCCAGCGCAATCAATTGAGCACTCTTTTTCAGATAATCGGCGGTCGCGCTCTGCGAGTTCGGATTCGCCGCCTGCCACCGAGCGAAGGCCGCTTGACGTTGGTCGGTCCAACTCTCCTCCGCCGACGCGTGCTGCGCGACGGGCAGGATAGCGAACAGAAGCGCAGTAAAACTTATCGCTAACGCCCCATAAGGAAACGCGCCGGAAACGAGGAGACGCTTAAAATTCACTCGAATACTCCGCTAGTTTCAAGACTAGGAACCCACCAACCTCCGCAAGTAGTATGTGGGCATACACGCACCTGCCAATCAACAGAGTGTTACTTTAGATGCTGCAGGTTAAGTCTCAAAACAAAGCCGATTACGGTGCACCGGCACGTTCCGCTGGCTGGGGTATAGACGCCGCCTGCGGCAGCGAAATCGCAGGCAAGCCCATCGCACGACGTCGGTTCAGCGACGCATATTACTGCACTCGGCAACGGGCGATTAACGATCAGCACACGCCATGCGTGCAGGGTTAATCCGTTCATGCTACGTTGCGAGACTATACCAACGCACTGACTACACTGTGGTACTAGGCATTGGGTAGCGTAATGAAGATTGCCCGCATTCTTATTTATGTAGTCGCGATGATCGCCGTAGGTGCGTTCATCGGAGTTTTGAAGTCAATGCGAGCTTGGCGAGAGAGTATCTGAAACACCTCGAAAATCCCGATCCGATGCCTCCACCCCCGGACTTCGATGCCACACGCCGCAAGGCCGAGGAAGGGAATCTGGAAGCGGAGAACAAATTGGGTGAGCTTTATCATGATGCCAAAAGGTGCTGAACCGCGGAAAATTCCTTGGAAAGCGGCGGTTGAAGCAGTCGCGTCGATTTCGGCCGAGATGGATCGAATAATGTCGGCGCAACCACAGGAAGCATAGCATCCAAGGCCATAAGCATGCGGAGCGCCAAAGTCGGCCAACACGCCAGTGCGGTGCAGAAAATTGTGAACCAGAGTATCGACGGCAATCATGCCTTTGCCGATTTCAAACCATCCTGGTTTGCTGTCAGTAGCCGCCATGAGCAACGTAGAAAGCGTCATGGTCAGGATCTTATCGGACGGGCCGTAGACGTGCCGCAGAGGACCGATCAACGCGGGAAAACGCGGGGATTCGTGCGGCTTCGCTTCGGCCGCGCAATGCCGCATGCTTGATCGAGGTGCGATTCGTGATATCGTGGTGCTTGAGGCAAATATCGGGCCAGTGCCTATAATCAGCTTGTCATCCTTGAGTGAGTTTCGCCCGCTTCATTAAGCGCCGTCGCGGGAGTTCACATAAGCCCATGTTCCAGCTATTCCTACGAGCGCGCTTGCGCAATTTGACCCAAGGCAACCTTGAAAGCGACCAGTTCAAGGTTCGCTCGCCGCAACGCGATGATGACACAGACCGCCAGCGCGTCGATATCGTCATGAACGCGATCGAAGCGGCGTTGCAAGCCGCCGAGAGCGAACAAAGCGGATTAAACCAGCGCGTCGAGGAGGTGCTGGCACGCGCGGCTGTGACCGTCGGAAATGCGAGCGACGAATATCTGGATCGGGAGCCGCTCGACGGCCACCACCAAAATCTGTTCAGCGAAGAAATTTCAAATGGCCAGAAACGGCTGAAGTCGCTCGCCGATGCGATCTCGCATTTCAAGTTTTTGAGGGCCGCGGTCTTGAGCCGATTTCCGGATTACAAGGTGCCGGCTGCATGATCTGCTCATCTCTTGCAGACGGGCCAGACAATACAGCCGATACAGATGATTGATCAGTTTTGACATGACCGGCTCCCCTGATGGTCATTCGCCGCAACCTAGGCGAGGTGTGTTTCCGGACTACTTCGTCGCGGGTAGAAAATGGTTTCGCGAGGCAAGAGCTTTGACCTACTCGGCAAATCGATCCAAAGGACAACTTTTTGACCCTTCGGAGGATTTCAGTACGAGACGGCGCGGAACCGGCAGCCGAACTTGACGGGCTTACAGGCCGAGGCGCCCGGCAATGCCAGGTCTTGCAGCGCAATCAGGCTCGGAAAGCTCCAAGATGGCTACCGTTATTCACGACGAGCGGATAACATGCCGGCTGCGACTGGCCATTGGGGAGGAACTTTAGAAAGGAGAAATGCAATGAACGGAACGGCGCGTGTTTTGGCGACTGCCGCGATACTCGGTTTCAGTGTCGTCGTATCAGGATCAGCGACCGCGGGCGGAGCCCGGAGCGGTACCGGAGGACTGAGTACTCCTGCCTATGCGGGAGACTTCGGATTTTATGGTCATGGCCCGACCTATGACGGTGAACATCTTTCCCCGGCTTATGGCAGCTACGCCTTCGCTTACGAATATCCTGTCTACACCGGCAGCGATGTGACGGCGACTGCAGTTGACCTGTTCAATTATCGCTTTTACCATCGGCGAATCACAGCACCCGGAGTTGTCTATTATCGTAGCGAGTTTCCGCGCGGGTATCATTTTATGCCGTATTGGTAACAGCAAGCTAGGGCCACTCGGCTAACGTCTAGCAGACTGATCTTGGATCATCCGGATTCCCCAAGTTCGAACTACCTTCCTGGGTGTAGAAAGGCTCCGGTCTCGCGCAGGACCGGGGCCATTTTTCGTTTCGGCGTCTCCTGCGCTTTCGGCAGAGGTAATACTAATGGCCGCGGCCATTGACTCACTACGTCATCCTCGGATGAGCGCAATTGCGCTCACTCGGAGGTGCGAGCGAAGCGAGCCTCGAAGGATGGCAACACGTACCGACTCGCGGCCATCCTTCGAGGCCCGCGCAAGAGCGCGGGCACCTACGGGTGAACGCAATTGCGTTCATCCCGGGGATGACGGTCATTGTCTGGTGCCATTGGTATAAGAGGCCTTGGGATCGTTGGCGACGTGAAGTTGGCACGCGTGATGCCAACCTTGCCCCGTGACCGGCTGCGTCAATTCATTTGCACAGATGCATTTGTCCGTCGTCACCTCTAAAGAAAATATCGCGCCGACATGAGACGCCCTTGCGCCCAGTCTCGCGTGGCTCTTCCTTAGAACGGGCATGCTCATCGGTTCGCTTTGAGTGCAAGGTTTTACCTGCGCCCTCTCGGTTGACCGTGCTTTGTCCTGCCGCGAATGAAATGGCACCGAATAGTAGGGCAGCCGCAATTGCGATCGTCTTCATCATCTTCGGCATTCCACGAGCCAAAGCGACCCTATGAAAGCAACGATCGACGAAACACGTTGTTCCATCCACGTTCGAGCGTTTGTCCGCGCTTGCCTTTAGAGTCCTCAGAGTCCTCTGTTCGTGCAGGTCCGAAAGCCCCTGCGCTTAGGAGAGGGAGAGAACGGAACACTACCGCATGTTGCGGTTCGGCAGAAATCGAGGAACGAACGTCCTCCGTTATTTGCTGATTCTATCATGGCGTCAGCCAGTTGCTTTCGCGGCGCACTGCTGTCCCTCTCAGAGGGATTCGTTTTACAAAACCGATTCGAGCGCCGCGATCATATTGGTGGGAGTCGGTATTCCAACGCTCGCGACAAGAAGCTCTAACTGAAAAATCGCCGTCCACCGAGGCGGCGTTGGAATTTGGGACATGCGCCTGGCCTTCTGCTTCGCCGCGGAAATCTCTTTTGGTCTCACCCTGCTTTTCGGCGCGTCCGTTGTTGCATGATGGTCATGAGTTTTGCCAGGCGGTTCACGCGACGCAGGCTGTCGGCAAGGCGCGCCGCAGGCGATTGGTGTCGAATGCGAAAGACGAGCTTACGAAGGCGGCTCAGCACGATCATACCCCCCATAAATCAAACGCGAGCGGCATCATTAAACCTAAGCTCTGCCCAAGATGTCAATCTCCTGTCGAATAGCGGCGGAAGCTGAGGGCCAACGAGAGGCGGCGCAGGCCGCCGCAGCTGAAGCGAGGAGAGCGGGTCATGCCCGTTATCTGACAAAGGAGTTCTGATCTCTATAGGCGCCAGCGTTAACTTGGCGGTCCCTCAACGGCTGTGGAATTGCGCAATGCTCTCAATGTGCATTTCATAAGGTTAACATCAGTGCCGGCGCCTGTGCTATTGCATCCCGGTATCGGGCAGACCAAGGACGGTAAACCGATGGCGATCAGGATAAGCGGGATTGGGTCTTCACGTCTTTCCGAAGACCAAAAAGAACTCGTCGTTGACAGCACCGGAAAATATACGGGGTCCCTGGAATTGAGGTTTGCCCGCGAGTGTATTGATGATCTCATTCGCGAATTGACAAGGGCCAGGGCAGCTCTGAAACCGGGAGCCAGCGCTGCTCTAGCGGCTACGCGGGCCGCGCTGCCTGCTGCAAGCGCCGATCCGCACACGAGAGCCGCCACCGCTTCGGCCAGCAATAACCCGGACGAAGTCAGGTTCGAGATACCTCGGAATTGTACAATTACTGCCGATACAAGCGGCCGAGGCATGGTTCTCTTCATTCTGAACCACAAGCTCGAACGTCAGGCCGGGTACGCGTTTTCGCCCGACGCGGCCAAGCAGTTGGCCGGAGCGCTCGTGAAAAGCGCCGACGCGTTGCTTTCATCGAAAAGGGCGGCTATTGGAAACTGATATGCAAGTTATTGCGCCATTTGTTTAAGTTCGTTTTGGATATTTTATCGATGGCGGGTAATTCGATCACGCTAAATGTTCGTCCCAAATGGTCCGGCGTTCCGGACGATTACCTCGTGTGGTACGAGGACCGCGAAATCGGCCGAATACGTCTAGTTGTCGACGCTGCGTCGCCGGACGCTGCGTGGGAGTGGTATATCTCGGTTCCTTTGGGTGTGCCCAACTGGGGAAAGGGGGCCACAAGCAGCCGCGACGCCGCAATCAGTGATTTCAGTTCTGCCTGGGGAAAGTTTTTGCAAAGGACGCCTCCCGACAGCCTGCAACGGGCGTGGGAACTCGATCGCGCTGCGCAGTTGCGCCCGCAAAGGAAAGAAGCCTCGACATCGACCGCATGATATCGGCGGGCGAGACACCTGAGATCACCTTTAAGACCGTTAACTGCCAAACTCCATGTCTTGCGCCAGGGCTCTGCGGTCATTGATGCAGTAGTAATTTGATGATCGCGCGATAATACCGTTCTTGCGCCATTCGCTCATGGTCCGGCTTACGTTCTCTCTCGCCACGCCGGCCATCGCTGCGAGGTCGCCCTGACTGATCCTGAGGCGCAATCGGATCTGGCCGCCGCCATTGTCTTCGCCAACGTACTCCGCGAGATTGAGCAATGCTCGCGCCAATCGTCCCTTGACGCTAAGAAATGTCGTCGCAGCCAAGGCGTCGTCGGCCTCTCGAAGTCGGCGTGCGAGCGTCCTTACTAAATAGCTCGTCAGTTCCGGACGGGAGAGGACGCACGTTTGAAACTTTGCTCGGCTGAAAAAAGATAGCGAACAGTCCGCGATGGCAACCACCGAGGCAGAACGCGGTCTGCCGTCAATCATGGAAAGTTCGCCGACAATGGCCTCCGGTCCTAGCAGCGAAATGATGCGCTCCTCTCCTTGCTGTGACGCAACCACGACCTTCAACAGGCCTGATTGAATTCGGTAACAGCCGTCGCCAGCATCCCCGGCACGAAACAGCATCTCGCCTTCCCGCAGCTTTTGCGCGACCGCATCTTCGAAGAGCTCCGAAAGCAAAGCCTCCGGCAGTTCAGACAAAATATTGGAGGATATTGGCTTGGACATCGGTGATGCTGACGCTTTGGTACAAAATTACCCTTGGTAAGATTTAACGAAAATCCAACCAGTTGGCGAGGCGTCACCAATCAGAAAACCCTCAACCGTTGTGATATTTATCAACGCCAAGCCCCGACGAAATGGCTAATTTTGTGTTAACTTTGCGACGGCAAAGGGGGGTGAGTTTGTTAATTAAGTGCATGGTTGTGCAAGTTGGGTCGGAGCGCGGCTAGCGCGGCCGGCTTTTTTTTGTTTCTGACGAGTGCGTGCCATCGCGGCCAAGCATCGATGCGGCGCTGAATATTTTGAGCTTTTTTTGGAGGATTTTGTCATGTCGGCGATCTACGTCTGGGATCCTAGCACGGGCACATACATTCTCACCGACACCGGCGCCTACGCCGTGAGTACGGACGGATCATTCAACGTCACGACAGATCAACCGGACTACGCACCGCTGTCCACCGCGACATTCACCGTCGCCGGCGTGAATGCCGGGGACACCGTCACCTTCGAGGTGACCGATCTCAACGGGATCGCGGTCAGCGGCACCAGTCAGCCATGGACGGTCGTCGCGAGCGCTAGCGGCGCGCTTCAGACGACATGGGGCGTCGGCGCCGATGCCGCCGGCCAGGCGTTCGAATTGACGGTGGTTGATCAGACGACGGGCGTGGTCACGACGGCTACTTTCACTGACAGTCCTGCACCTCCCCCCGGGTTCAATTACTTAGCAAATCTCACACATCTCGACACAGGTACCGGCTTGCCGACGGCGACCGTCGGCGACGCTCTCTTTGCGAACGCGGGGAACGCGATCGTCACCAATGCGACGAGCTCGGGCACCGGACAGTTCGGTACGTTCGTGCAAATTCAGAACAACGGCGCCGAGCAGGGCTTTAACACCAACGCCAACGACTTGCTGGATACGAAGAACTCCAACATCTTCAACCATCCATTGCAGCTGGGTGATCTTCAGACGGTGAATGGCAGCGGCGTAGCTGATGCAGCCGGTACATTTTACGAGTTCAGGCTCGACATCCACCAAAGCAACAGCAAGCCCGATCTCTCGCTCGACGATCTTCAGATTTGGCAGTCTGCGAATCCGGCGCTTTCGGATTTTACCAACGTGTCTGGCACGCCGCCGGCATTCTCATTTGGATCCGATGCAACGCCAGTCTACCAGCTCGATTCGCCGTCGAACGAAATGGGTGGGCTTCCGAACACCATTCTTTTGAATTCGACCTTCACTTCGGGAAGCGGCGGCGGGGCCGACCTCGTCGTGCTGATCCCGACTGCGGATTTCAACGCGTCGAACGGCAATTTCGTCTATCTCTACTCCGCGTTCGGCTATCAGGGTGGTCAATTCAGCGCGAATTCCACGTTCGAAGAATGGGGCACTCTCTTAAAGAGCACGGGCACGATCGGTGGAGGCGGCCAGGGTCCGGCTTTGAGCCTGACCAAGACCGTCGTGAGTGCGGTGCCGCAGGATCAAGTCGGAGACGGCCCCGGCCCGCTTGTGGACCACGCCGGTGAGACGATTACCTACAACGTTGTTTTGACGAATACGGGCGGCGCCGACGTAACGGGCGTGACGTTGAGCGATAGCCTGGTGTCTAACCTCAGTGGCGCTACGTTCTTCGATACCGGTACGTTGACCGATCATATGGCGTACGCGTCGCTTGCCGATGCGCTTGCCGCCGGTGTCCTTGATGGCGGCGAGACCTGGACGTTGACCTACACGTACAACGCCATCCAGTCGGATCTTAACAACGATGGAAATCCTGCACTGACGGGTTCGATCCAGAATACCGTCACTGTCACGACTAACGAGCTTCCGTCGGTCAGCGCGTTTGCTGCCGTCAACGTCGATCAGGATCCGAGCTGGTCTGTGTTCAAGGATGTGGCTGTAAGTGCGCCGACCGATAAGAGCGACCCTGAGGCGGCCCAGCCGGTCGAAAGCCACCCGCATTTTGACGTGCCCGCTGCCACCGTCGTGGACACGCATGGGCAGACGTTGAGCTACACGGTAACGCTGGTGAACACCGGCAATGTCGACATTGCCGGTTCCGACATTGTTGTGAGCGACTCCTACGAAGGTGCTGCCGCGACGCTTCTCGATAACATTGGCGTCATCACTGGCGCCACGCTGACGAGCAGCGATCATGTTACCAGCACCTTCGATGTCGGTGCCACCTGGACATTCACCTATAGCCACACCGTCACTCAAGATGAGCTCAACAGTAACGGTAGCGGCGACGGCTTGCTCTCCAATACGGTGACGGCGAGCACCGTAGATGGTGTGCTGTCCACTCAGATGGCATCGACCAGCGTTGTCGTAGATCAGGACCCGGCTATCAATGTCGAAAAACTGGTTTCGGTCGATGGCGGCGTCAATTGGTATACGCTCTCTGATGCGAACGACAGCCAAGGCGATAGTGGTGCTGCCACCCTTAATACTATTCACAAGGAAACGGGTATCGCGCTCGCCGACTTGCACTACGGCACGCCGGTACTAACCGATCACGCCGGCAATCCCTCGCCGATGTATGAATTCGTGATTACGAACACGGGGAATGTGGACCTCGATAACGTCAAGCTCTCCGACAGCCTCTATAGCAACGTTAGCCTGCCATCTAACACGAGTTTGGCCGTCGGCGCCGATACGATTGTCAAGATCACCGAGCCGTTCCAGGCCGGCGATAATCTGGACACGGCGACAGCCATGGGGACCATCCATTCTGGTTCTACAACCGTCACCGATACTGACAATGCCGACTATACAGGCTTCCAACTCGGAAGCGCCGGCCTCACTCAAGGCTTCTGGGCCAATCACTCCGCGGCTTGGGACGGCAAAGCGGACACGACGTGGGGCAACATAGTTGACAAGCCAGGGGGCCTTTTTGGCGATGCCTTCACGGCCCACTTGGTGTCGGTCGCTCAGCAAGGCAACAAGTTCACCGGCAATGACGACATCCTAAACGCCCTGACTGGCCACGGCGCCACCGGCGTCCAGGGAGACGTGCTGCTGGGCGATGCCAACGGGAATGGTATCGCCGATCCGGGCGAGGTGACCAAACTGCTCCCCAATTCGCAAGCTCTAGGTGACTTAACGACGAGTGCGGGCGGCAATGCCCAAACGATCATGCTCTCCCAACTCGTGGCGGCGCAGCTCAACGTCTATAACGGAGACCAGGATCCGGGTGTAGCAAATCTTGCTTCAAAGGCAGGCCATGATCTGATCGGTGAGGCCGTGCAGTGGCTGAACGGTACGCTGGTCGGCGAGGGGGGCGCTTCGACGTCCACGAGCGGGGCTCAGTGGAACAGCAAGTTCTTCGATACCGGAATCGCAAATCCGAGCAATCCCACACATGACATCATGGTCAGCGGTCAGGATATCAAGAACGTCCTGCAAGCCTTCAACCAGGACCAGATCGTGACGTCCAAGGACGGCGGCTTGATCGGCTGGTCGAACGACGGCGGAATCACGGTGGTCGGCGTGCACGCCAACACGCCGGATGAGTTCTGGCTCGTTGCGCAACAGCACGGTGTGATTACCGGCTAGTTACGGGTTTTACCGGAGGCACTAAAGCGGCGAATGGGCGTTCGCCGCTTTAGCTTGTTTGGTACGGCCCTTGTGTAATTCGTTCACACCAGTGCAAAGTTGCTGGCATGGAGCCCCGTGAGCTGCACGTGGTTGAGCGTGATCGAGTCCTGGGCGTCGAGTGTAATAATCGTGTTGTGGCCAGACTGCTGGGCGTGGGCCATTACATCGCTGAAGCTCGAAAAATTCGCTTTGGAGAGCTCAATGACGTCGAGGCTGGAATTGAACCCGTTGACGGTTTCCAGGCCGATTTTCGGCCCGAACACGAAGGTATCGGCATATTTGCTGTTGCCGTTGAGCGCATCGCCGGCACCGCCGAACAGCACCTGGCTTTGCGTGCCGGCATTGACCGTGCTGTTGCCGGCGCCGCCGTCGAGGACGTAGTGGCCGTTACCGCCCTGGATCGTGGCGCCGGCGGTTCCTCCCATGTAGATCGCGTTGCTGCCCGTCACGACGACCGAAAGCGTCGAGGTCGCGGTCCCGCCATGGCCATTGCTGGTGGTGTAGCTGAAAATGTCCTGCGCCGCGCCGCCACTGGGCAAAGGCGTACCGTTGGTGACGTAACTGTAGCTGCCATCGGCGTCGAGCGTCAGACTTCCGTAGGTGCCCGCCACGCTATGTCCGACATTGCCGGCCAATCCATTGACGGCGCTCACGCCGAGGACGTCGTAGGGGTCGGCGTCTTTGTCATTCGCCAGCACGCCCGCATTGGCGGCGACGCTCAGGGGTGTCCCCAACACGTCATGAGCCCGGTCAGCGCCTGCGGTCGGCGTCGTCGCATCGACCTGAAGCCCGGCGAACGCCGTCGGCGCGTTGGAGAAGCTCGCTGATCCTCCTGACGCGTCCGTCACTGTGGCGCCGTTCAGATTGACGCCGGTCACCGCGAGCGCGCTGGTATATTGCCCGTTTGCGACCGTGTAATCGAACACCAGTGCGGTTGAGGTGGAATGTGCGGCGTCATAAGCCGCCACACCGCCGTCATTGAGCGCCAGGGTCGGCGATCCACTGGTAACCGTGACCGCCTCGTTCAACGTCAAAGTCACGGCGACCACGTTCCCTGCAAGCTCTACGCCCGTTCCGGGGTTCACCGAACCCCCGGTCACAACAGGCGCCGAAACGTCAATGCCCGGCCCGGTGGGGGTCAGCCCGGTCAAGCTCAGCGCCGCGAGGTTGCCAGCGCCGTCGTCAACCATGGCGCCATTGAAGTTGATCGACGTCGCGGCCAGCGAGGCCACGTTGTGGTCAGTCGAAGCCACCGCATAGTCGAAGACAAGCACAGTCGATGTCGAATGCGCCGCATCGTACGTTGCGGTGCCACCGTCGTTGAGCGCGAGGGTCAGCGGGCCGCCGACGACCGTAACCGCCTCGCTGACGTCGAGCGTGAATGTGACCGTTCCACCAACTCCTTCGATACTGGAGGAGGGTGTTTCCACCACCGCCGTCAGTGTGGGGGTGGAGGTATCGATCTGCGGCCCGACCTGCGTGATGCCGCTGAGTGACAGGTTCACCGTGCTTCCTGAGCCATCCGTGAGCGCCGCCCCTGCAGCATTCAAAGACGTCGCGGCAAGCGAACTCACATTGTGGTCGGCGGAGGTTACGGTGTAGTCGAAGGCGAGCGCAGTTGATGTCGAATGCGCCGCATCATAGGTCGCGGTGCCGCCATCATTCAGCGTGAGCGTCGGCGTGCCGCCTGCGACGCTAACGGCGCCGCTCGTTGACAGCGTGAACGTCACAACCTTGCCGGCGTTGAGGTCGCCCGCGCTCGGCGTCTCGCTGATCGCAGCCACGCCTGTACCTGTGGAGGTAGTCGACGCAACTTTCCAGCCCAGGGCCGCCATTTCGGCAATGTCGTTCGCGCTGACGGACAACACCGCACCTGAAGGCGCAAAAGCCAGGAAAGCATCGTTGCCGACACTGCCGGCCCAGTCGCCGAAATCGCCACCCGAAAAGGTGTTGAAACTGCCGAGGTTCGTCGTTCCGTTATCGACCGAGAAATAGCCGGCCGTTGTTCCCGAGAGATCATGAACGCCGGGCGCCGAAAAATGGAAAAGGTCGAGCGCGCCGTAAGCTTTGGTACCATTGATACTCGATCCATCGAGCGTGTAGCGACCAAGTACTTCGGAGATTTCATGAGCCACCGTGCCCATGAAGTCGTACTGGCCGACCGGCACGCCATTACTGTCAGTATAGGCAAAGAGATTGGCGGCACTGCCAAAGCCGACGTAGCCGTCGATACTGCTTCCGGAAGCTAGCCCGATCGCCTTCGCTTCCGCCGTCGATATCCAATATGTGCCGCCGTTGGTTGGATCGCTGGTCGGCAGGTTGGCGCCGCCAAGCGCATTCTTGACCTGAGAATAGGAATACGAGTTGAGGTAATAGAGGCTTTGGCCGAGCTCGCCCGTGCCCACGGTTTGGCCGTTCACCTCGCCATAGCCTACATCGATGTTGATGGTGACCGGGTTAGTGAAGGTCTTTTCAAACCATTGCACCACGGCGGCAACGTCGGCCTTGAAGCCACTCGGCGCGTTGTTCGCGCTGGCGTCATAGGTCACGTTGATCACGAGACCCGTGCTTGACGATCCGCCGCTGGTTGTGCCCGTGCCGCTCGTCGTGGAGGTTGACCCAGCGCTACTGGAGCCACTGTGGCTGTCGCCTCCGAATAGGACGGTCCCTGTATCGGACGCGCCGCCATGATCAGTCCCAACCGATTTCCCAAAATTGGCGGCCGGCGGGATGATGAGGGAAGCAAAGTCAAACTGAGAAGCGGATGACGCGCCAAAGTCACCGTCACTGTCGGTGACATCGGCGGCTGCGATGCCATTCACAAAGCCATCGTGGTCCAGTCCGACTGTTTTGCTGAGCTGCGAGAGCTCCAGATCCTTGACGCTACTCCGCTTGAGCATTTGGCCTCCTTCGCGACGACCCTCAGCGCGCGGGTCCTTGAACGCGCGTGGGCCAGCAATTGCGGGCGCAGCTGCTAAAGGAGAAGTAAAGGCTCGTGCTTAACTGGGATTAGCGGTTCCGAATGACTTCGCTTTAGCTTCTAATTTTCGGAAAGCTTGACGGACATTGTCGCCATTATTGAAAACGATGGTACCGAGCCCGAGCGGACGCAAGTAAGAACGTGCCTTGGGTTTGCTTGTGCGCTTATCGCGATCGCACAAGCTCCGCCGCGAAGGCGACGGTTTCCGTATCTTCACGGGGTTTCTGCCGTTATTTGGGGCGGTGGCTTTCGACTACTGCCCGGCCGTGTTAAACATTATGAAAAATAAAGTAGATTCCTAAGCATCGGTTTAAATCGGCTGCTATATTGCGGCTTCGGGTTTGCTTGTTTGCGGCGCAAGTTAATTAATTTTAGAGGGGCGGTTTCCGCCGTATTTTGGTGATTGCACTGGCGAAGAATTTTGACGAACTTCGGCGATACCTCAAAGATTGCCAAGGTTATTTCATTACGGCGGCCATCTTCAGCCTGGCGATCAACCTGCTTTACTTGGCTGGTCCGCTATACATGCTGCAGGTCTATGACCGGGTGATTTCAAGCTCCAGCGAAATCACCCTGCTCATGCTTACACTGGCGTTGTTGTTGGCTTTTTTGGCGCTCGCGGGTCTTGATGCCGTGCGTGCGCGCGTTTTGACCCGGGCCAGCATCCGGCTTGACCGGAGGATTGCGCCCCGGGTCATGACAGCGATCATCGATCGTCCAGCCAATGCCGGCGGCGTCCGCAGTCAGCTGTTGCGAGATTTTGATACGTTTCGGCAATACATCACGGGCTCCGGAATCCATGCGGTGTTCGACCTTCCTTGGGCGCCGGTCTACGTTGCGGTGATCTTCTTGCTGCATCCAGCCCTTGGTGCGTTCTCGCTGGGATCCTCAATTCTGCTGGTTTTGATGGCGTTTCTCAACGAATGGCTCGTCAAGCCTCCGTTGTCTGAATCCAACGAAGCTGCCTCGCGAAATTACAACTTCACCGAGATGAGCTTGCGCAACACCGAAGTCGTCCGCGCAATGGGCATGACTGCGGGGCTCCTGAAACGCTGGAATCGTGATCGCAATCGCATGCTTGAACGTCAGGTCACGGCCAGTGACCGCGCCGCTACCATGCAGAGCCTCATTCGTTTTTTTCGTCTTGCGATGCAGTCTCTGATCCTCGGGCTCGGCGCCTATCTCGTAATCGAACGCGCGACGACCGTGGGCTCGATGTTTGCTGCAAGCATTTTGCTCGGCCGCGCATTGCAACCGGTGGAGCAGATCGTCGGGTCTTGGCGCAGTCTGGTTTCTGCGAAGGGAGCGTTTCTCCGCGTCCGGGACTTGTTGGCCGCCAATCCGCCGCGCGCGAGTGGGTTCGCGCTTCCAAGACCCAAGGGGCGGCTTTCAGTCGAAGCGCTCACCTTTGTTCCGCCCGGCAGTTCAAAGCCCATCCTTCGAGGTGTCACGTTCTTGATCGAGCCGGGAGAAGTGTTGGGAATTATCGGACCGTCGGGCGCCGGCAAATCGACGCTGGCGCGCCACATCGTCGGAGTCCAGGCGCCATCGGCCGGTGTGGTCCGTCTGGACGGGTCAGATGCTTCCACATGGATAAGATCTTCGCTCGGCCATCATATCGGCTATCTACCTCAGGATATTGAGCTTTTTTCCGACTCC
This sequence comes from uncultured Alphaproteobacteria bacterium, assembly GCA_963832045.1. Taxonomy (GTDB): domain Bacteria; phylum Pseudomonadota; class Alphaproteobacteria; order Rhizobiales; family Xanthobacteraceae; genus Bradyrhizobium. The sequence goes on along the minus strand of CAWHSM010000022.1, from coordinate 473,605 downwards.
GTTGCGGCCAATATCAGCCGCTTCGAAGAAGCCGAGGACAAGGAGGTCATTCTTGCCGCGCAGATGGCCGGAGTACACGAGATGATCCTTCGGCTGCCAGAGGGCTACGACACTCAAGTCGGGGAGGGCGGGGCCATCTTGTCGGGCGGCCTCCGCCAGCGCGTTGCTCTGGCGCGTTCGGTCTACCGCAATCCCAGTCTCGTCATGCTCGACGAGCCAAGTTCCAATCTTGATTTCGGACGGCGATACCGCATTGGCCGACTGCATCACGCAGTTGAAGAAGCGTGGCACGACCGTGCTCATTATCTCACATCGACCAGCCACGATCGGTGTAGTCGACAAGATCCTGGTGCTGCGCGACGGCGTCGCTGAAATGTTCGGACCGCGTCTCGAAGTTTTGTCGCGCCTGACGCGAGCCGTGCCGGCTCCGGCGGTTCAAGGCTCGGCTGGTTAGGAGTTTCCATGGCGGTTTTGGACGTCCCGAGACAAACTCCCGCTCACGCCCGCACGGGTGCGGGGAATGATGAGGCACCCAGCGATTCAATCAGGAAGGCGCGCCTCGCCGGATGGATGATCATCGCGATCTTCTTCGGCGGGTTTGGAGGCTGGGCGGTATTTGCGCCGCTCAATGGGGCGGTCGTCGCTAACGCCGTGGTCAAGGTTGAGGGTAACCGCAAGAGCGTCCAGCATCTTGACGGCGGCATCGTCAAGGAACTACGGGTCAAGGAAGGCGACAAGGTCCGCGCCGGCGGTGTCATGATCGTCCTGGACGATACGCAGGCGCGCGCCGAATACGACGTGCTCAGTCAGGAATACGTGGTGCTCCGCGCCACCGAGGCACGACTGTTAACCGAACTGGATCATGGTTCCGAATTGCAGTTGCCAAATGACCTGAAGGAGAGATCCGACGATTCATATCTGAAGAGTGTTTGGAACGGCCAGATAAGCCAGTTTGACAGCCGTCGCGCGGCGCTCGAAGGCCAACGCAGCGTGATCCGGGAGAAAATCAACCAACTCGGTTCGCAGATCGTAGGCTCCGCGGCGCAGGTTAAATCGTTTACCGATCAAATCAACTCGGTCCACGCGGAAGCAAAGGATGTTGCGCCTTTGGTCGAACGCGGCCTGATCGCCCGCCCACGAATAATGCAGCTGGAGCGAACCGCATACGGCCTGGAGGGTCAGATCGCCGATACCAATGCAAATGTCGCAAAGGCTCGCCAGGCCATCGCCGAGCAACAGCAGCAAATTGCCCAGCTCGATAATGATCGCATGACCGAGGTTACGAAGGATCTCCGCGACACGCAGGCGAAGATGCTCGAGGTAATTCCCAAGGCGATGAACGCCAAGGCGGTGCTGGGCCGGATGGAGATTCGCTCACCTTATACCGGGCAGGTAGTCGGGTTAAACGTGTTCTCAGTCGGCGGCGTAATTCAGCGAGGCGACAAAATCCTGGACATTGTCCCCGACGAGGAAACACTTACGATTGAAGCACAGGTTGCTGTGGAAGATATCAGCGAAGTGCATCCCAACATGCGGGCCGAGGTTCACCTCACAGCCTATAAGCAGCGCATCGTGCCTATCATTCATGGTGACGTCATCCAGGTATCGGCCGACCGTCTAACGGATCCCAAGACTAACAATCCTTACTACACCGCGCTCGTCCGCGTGGATAAGAATGAACTCGCCGAGATGCCAAATATCCAGCTTTACCCGGGTATGCCCGCAACGGTTATGATCCCGACCGTGCAGCGCACGGCGTTCGACTATATTGTTGGCCCGTTGCTCATGTCGTTCAATCGTTCGTTTCGGCAAAAATGACGTGCTCCGGGTGCTCCGATTGACCCGTTCGAATGATGGTGCGCGGGCTAGCTTGTTCGGCCTAAGAGGCATGCAAGAGGACAAGAGGAAAGATGCGTTAGTTCCACCAGCAAGGCCAAGTTGATTTAACCAACTGTTTTTTCATCAAGATCCCATTTGGGTTCGTTCTGCCAATTCCCGGTCGACCAATTATAAACGCCTATTTTTTGGTGACGGAGGCAAGGTACCCAGGACGAGGAACGGTATGTTGCAAGCGAAAGTTTCCTCGCGGCTTACGTCAAAAGAGATCCTTCTTCAGCTTTGAATGGGAGCGCTGGGAGTAGCGGTCCAGCGCCGCGAGGCGCCGAACGGCCGTGTGCAACCCGTCGAGGTCCTCGGATCTCGATCGATAGTGAACGTCGTTAAAAGCCTTAACTCGTTCAAGTTCGATCTGGCGGAGACGTTGGTACGCCGCATCCATGACCGCGTCGTCGGTGGAGGCGGTACCCTCGGAGGTAGCCGGGCTCTTCGCGGCCAAGCCGTGGCGAAGCGCGTTCATCCTCGAACGCGCCTTGCCTTGTTGACTGAGAGGGCCGCGGCTTTTTGCGCCGTTGCGCCTGTTGGCGGCGATCTGCCGTTGCGATGCCACGGGCCTTATTTCCTCTGCGCCGCCAACGCGGCGGCGCCGTTCGCAGCGATGGCTTTTTCTGCCGCCAAGCGCAGTGCCCGGGCGCTGGCTTTCGAGGTCCTCTCCAGATCGTCCAGGAACACGTTCAGACGCTTCTGTGCTGATACGATGAGGCGCTCGATGGTTGCCAATGCGGGCAGCGCGAGTTGGAATGCTTCGACTTCCAGGGCGTTGGGCGGGTAGCCGGCGTTCTCGATCGTTTTCATCATGGCCGGTCGAGAGGCGGGGTCCTTGAACCACGGCGCCGCGAGCTCACGTGCCTTCGATTGTGCAACCGCCTCGGAGCTGCCCTTCTTTGACGCCGGGCTCACCTGAATTTCGCGGAGCAGGGACTCCAATGCCGGCCGCCGGTGGCTGCGCAACACGCCGCTTTTCATGTTCTGGTAGCGCAGGATGTCCCAGGTCAACACCGTGGCCTGATACACCGCCAAATAGTCGCGGACACTCTGCGGTTTGCCATAATCCTCAAAGCTGTCGAACAGCTGGATGAACTCCTTTGCGTTCTCGTTGGGGAGCAGCTGCGGGCTGCCTCGCAGGCGCTTCAGCATATCCAGCGGATAGGTCTCGTTGCTGGAAGGTTTGTGGTCACTCATAGTCGGCTCCTTTGTGCCGGCACGGAATTGTGCTGGTATCGAGGAGCATCAGCGGAATGGATTCTGCTAGCGTTCCGCTGTGGGTACAATCGGGTAGGGCGCCTGGTCTAGCCGGGCATCGGGTAATCGTCGGTGATGAGGCGGACGATTGTCTCGGTGGTCACCGGCGCCAGTCGCCGTTCGTGTAGGTACGCCCGCAGCGGTTTCAAAACGAGATCGAGAAAATCATAGACCGGACCGCCTTCGACGAAGACCAACTTGCCCCGGCGCATGATCGGTTCGTTGCCTCTGCGGATCGGCTGCCCGCTGAGGCGAAAGATCGCGCCCAATTGGTCTGCAAGAATTTGATCGGCCTGATTGTAAGGGCGGCCAGCCTTCCGCCTCTCCTGAATTTTCGCGATGGCTGCGTTAGCTGCTTTCGCAATATTCGGCTCTGTCGGTTGTTCGACCTCTCCAGGCAATTTAGCAACCTGGTCCCCCCATACGTCTCGCCAATGCGTTCCCGGAGGTTCGTCGCCGCGCCGATACTCGTTCGCGATTGCCCATTCAACGGGTTGCGGTAGCTCGCGCGCGAAGAACAGGTTGGGATTGTTCGAAACTTTGAAAAGGGTGGCTACGAGTACACCAGTGGGCATAACCTCGGACGCCGCGGCCGCGACGGTGAGCGCGCTGGCTATTTGACGCAATTCTGTCTCTTCATCTTGCGTGGGAATTGCATTTGAATTTTCTTTTGGCGGCGCCAGATCGTGTTCGGCGTAAAATCCGAGAGCGGTCAAGACGCGGACCCGGTCTTGGCACAGTTCCAAATACATCTGATCGAACGCCGCTCCCCACGGAGATTGTGGCTGAATCAGTAGCGCTTTGGAGAGGGTAGGCATCAATGGCTCCATTAATCAGGCACCCTATCGTCAGGCGTTTAGGGACACCAACCATAACATGGCCCGCGGTTCGCTTAGACAACATGCGGCGAGCCGTCTCCCGCGCTATGTTTCATTGAGCGCCTTATCCGCAATCGCCGTCTTTTTTGATTCGCCGGCGAAGAGTTAGGGCGGTGAAGGGGCTGAAATGCACCAAGTGGATGCCAGACACGACATCATCCGCGAGTGGCGTTCGCATCCCGGGACGACGGACCTAGTCAGGTCTGGCCGCCATACGCAACCTAATTCGCCTCATGGGGAATGCGCGCCGAGAAACCTGAATCTGTCCAAGTCTCACGAACTCGGTGACATCATAATCGATGGAAATGACATTCATCACATGTCTCATCCCCATTTTCGTAAGCTGCTCTCCAGAGAATAGGACGGTGTATTCAGGCGGGGTCCATTTCATCTGCCTGCGCGTCATCGCCACGCCGAGTTCTTTCGATACGCCCGTATAGTTACCGGGCTGCATAACAACGCCCGGCTCAAGCTCAATGGAGGCGACAGCAATAAGACGGACCCGCTTTGTCCTGACCCGAGTATCCATTATTTCAATGCCGTAGTGACGAAAATATTTTCGTACCACCTCTCGGGTCGGTTTACCAGCAGATGCTCTCACAATTGGTGCGCAACGGCGACGCCAGCGGACGGCGCGTTCGAACGTCTTCTCCCATGGTCCGGATCGATAGCTGACGATCACACTTACACACTTACCTTCGTTCCAGCTCACATTGAGCGCCCTGGGTCGTTTCCTGCATTTGTCGCTTGCGTCACTGAACATCATCGCCTTCATCGCTATTGATCAACTTGATGACGCAATACCGCAGCACCATCTTAAAGTGCGGCGTGGGGCGGAATCGAAGATCGGGCGCTCAGCGCGACGCTTCGAGACGCACCCGTCGACGGGCGGGACAGTGAAAACCAATGCGGCCACTCGTCTTCCTGTGCCTTTATGCCATAGACTTTAGCAACGGACCCTAGTGTGGCGACACTGACGTTCCTTTCAGTTTCTCAGCGGCCTCGCAAAAGGAACGTCAGAGTCAAAAGCCACACTAGAATTATAGATTTGCTAGTGTCCCTTTGGTTCTGACATTCGTAAAGTGCCCGCTGTGATATGATACGAATGTCAGAACCGGGACACTAGCTGGTGGACGTAACCGCTGGACCTCGGCCGCCGAGGTCTCTTTCCGCGAGGACGAACATGCTTCGATTGAGGTCGATTCGCAGCGAGTGAGAACGGACTTAAGTAGAATGCATACAGTCGGGAAAGCTCGGAATTATTGCCTTTGGAAAGCGGCTTCACTCAGCCTTTTGATTGAAGCAACTGCATATCTGTTTTTGTTCATTCGCCGCTTTCGCAGAAGTTTATCCTATTGATGGAGTCTGGACCGCAATCGATCCGAAGTTTCCCGCCGACAGAGATGAAGCCTGCATCGCTTTGAAAACCTTCGGAACGGAAGCCGTATCAAGGAAATCGATAACGGAGTTGATTATCTTTACGAAAGTGCTTTGGAGAGGGTGGGCATCAATGGCTCCTTCAGAGTCGATCGCCATATAAACCAAGCGCTTCGCAAACCAATCATAACAAGGAGCGCGTTTCACTTATCCACCGCCATCTGACCCGCGGTCATTGCGGCTAGCGTTGATCAACAAGATCGACGTCAGGGCGACCCTCATTTCTCAACATTAGACATTTGCTGACGTCGATCGCATGATTGCTGGCTATCGCACTCCCAAACACGCCCGTCCCATTTTTTCCAGCAGCCATACAGATTTCATGACGCGATCAAGGCTGATCGACGGTGTAACAGAGCATTTCCTGACATACCCCGCGAGGTATTCTTCAGAGGCGGTGTCGATGCCGATCCGGGCGCAAACCAGATAGCTGACCGATTCCGCTTCAAACTCGCAAACGGTATGTGAAAGATTTTGGCGATCTGGCCACCATCGACCATTGGGCGTGCCCAAGTGGCCACAATACAGATGCGCTAGCTCGTGAACGAGCGTTCCATACCTGGCTTCAGCCGACAGGCGACTATTTAGCAGAAGCTCGAACCCCAATGGAATCTGCGTCGATTTAGAAATGGGTTTCCTTGCGATTATAAATTCCAGATGCTGCCCGGCTCGCGCGGGTTGAATCGATCCCGCCCGCTGCGAACCGTCGGCACGCTCGGAGACTCGCACGCCGTCGCGCTTGGCATTCTCGATGGTCAACGCTAATTGTCCGCCGATCTTGCCGCTGCGCACCTGAAACGGGTCTTTAAACCGAACCGGCAATTCAGCTGCATTCGGAAGTGGCGCGGTGTCGCTTACATCGAACACAAACAATATCGGCCCCATCGGTTGCAGGATCACAATCGGCCGGGCGCCTGTTTCGATCCTCCGATGATAATCCCGCTGCCACCTCAGAGCGGTGCAGACGAACTGTGCGCCCGGCATCTGCGTGTAAATCAACATTGCATTGAACGGGGAATAGAACCGAAACCTGCCGACAAACCGCATCAGTTCGAGATAGGCATCGCTCGAGTTATATTTACGCGCAAGTGTGAACAGCTCATCGAGAGCTGTCCGCGCAGAATCTTGATCTAACGGCGCTCCAGCATGCTGAGGCATTGCTACCTTTGATTAGGTAAAAAATGTTTGATGCGTGGACGCCACAAGTCGGCGCGTGGTGTTCGCCTGATACGTCGGGTCGAGACCCAAAGCACCCAAGATGCTGCAAGAAGACCGATAGCCGGTTGTTCTCACCAAGCTATGCCGCGTGATATAGCCTCGGAAACCAGCGATCGATAACCTGTGCAGGAAGGCCCAGCTTCACGGGACTGCGGGACGTGGGTGAGATCAGATATCCCGCATCGATCAGCGCGCTGAGGACCGTCCTGGCCTGGCGGGTTTCGTAACCTGTGAGTTGGGCGGCGCGGCCTCTTGGAAACTCACCTGCCATCACTGCTTCTCGAAGCAGCGGCCATGCGCCGCGCGGCAAGCGCTTTGCACGGGTTTCTTCCTCAGTCCAAATCTCCATCCGTCGAAGTAGTTCGGAGGGCTCCAGGAGTCCCCCCATGAAGTCGACCTGATCGACACAGGCGGTCAGGAAGAACCGGCAGAAATCAACAAGTCCTGCAAGGGTAAGGTTGCCACGGCCGTCGAGGTCGCCTCGTCTCGGTTCGTCCGCCGCCTGCAGACTTGATTTGTACTCGGCGACCCGGCGCGCCAGTCCTCGCGAAACCGACCACAACTCCGAGCCGACATCAAGCTCACGCAGCGAGGCGTGCGAGAGCAAACGGGTGACCCGCCCGTTACCGTCAATGAAAGGATGAATCCAGAGCAGGCGATGATGCGAAGCGGCAACACCGATAATCTTCCGCAAGCGGGACAGATGCGGCGAGGCATAAACCTCCGTCAACCTTTGCAGGAAGGCGGGAAGCTGATCCGGCGCCGGAGGAACATGCCTGCCCACCGCGACGTAATCTTTGCGCAACTCGCCCGGTACGACCTGTCTGCGTTTTTTTGAGTCGGGATTTTCGACCCAAAGCATGTCGTCCGGCAAACGCGCGCAGAATTCCCGGTGAGCCCATGTGATGAATGCGACTGACATCACCGGAGCCGGGGCTTCTTCCCGGTCGATCATCCTTTGCACCTCAATATGCGCGCGGGCCTCGCGTTGAAGGTTGCGCCGTTTGGTGTCGCTGGCGTAATCGTCCTTGAGCGCGCGGTCGATATCGATCGGCAGCGTGTTGTGCCCTTCGATGAGATTGGAGTAGTAACAGTTCATCGATCGGACGAGATCACCGACGGAGGCGCGCAACACGGGGGACAGCCGTCCGGCGAGGCCGCTGGCTTTCGACACCAAATCGGTTGCCAGATCCTCCAAATCCTGCCGTTCGCCCGGCAGCATCGGTTCCATCGAAGCTAAAGTGATCATTTTTTGCCGCTTTCTTTGCCTCTGTATAATACAACAAAATAGGCAATAACATCGCAAGGGCGTGCGCCCGTTTTGCCGCTTTTTTGGGGGTGGTTTCGGGTGATAGGGACCAGGCGCAAATTCCTGTCCCTTCGTTCATTCGATACGCCGGGTTGAAACCCACAGCATCCGCGATGTCGCGAGGGGATCGATCGCCCGTCGTTCCCACCAGCCGACTTCATCGCCGAAGCTATGGACGTCACGGTGATGAATTCTGCAAAGCGGTACCGTGAACTCGTCGCTCACCTTGAGCCCCATCGCGCGCGGTTGGGTGAATCTGCAGATGGTGCGCGTCGGCGGGGTTTCTCCCGCAGATCAGACACGGTTGCGATGCCACGAATTTAAGGTGGGCTTTATCGCGCAGTCGGCGCGGCTCGCCGAAGGTGAGCTTGCTTTTGTCGATCTTGGCGGGAGCCGCGTCAGCTGGCAAATGCATCGGAGCCAATGAGTCGGCATCGATCGATGGTTGAGATGGGGCTGCGGCAGCCGAACGATCGTTCGCGCCATTGACCTTTCTGGGGCGCCCCCTCGGCCGCTTGACGGCGTCCGTTGATACCAAGGGCGGTTGTGGCTCGACTGGATTGCCTGGGATAGGCGCCGGTTCTTCCATCGCCAGGGCTTGTGGTGATGCGCCTTGCAAAGACATCCTCGCCGCGAAAGCTTCTTCAACCTGTTTGGCGTCATCCGCTGACAGGCGGTTCTTGGCCTTTAAGATGGCGATCGCGCGAGGCTGCAAGGCATCATCCCGCAAGGTTTGGATCTCTTGAATGAGTTGCGCTCTGGCGGCGGTGGACTCCGCCGCACTGAGCTTTTCCCGGACCGGCGGGGTGGTCTGGCTCCCGGTTCGAGATTGGCTTGAACGAGCGGGCACTGGCTTAAGGTCTTGTCTTGGCGCAAGGTCAACCTCAGCTGTCTTTTCGCCGTGAGGCTCGTTGTTGGGGCTCTCGGGAGAATCGAGATCGTCTTCGCCGGCAATCCCCACCATCGTGAACAGGGCGTAGCGCCGGGCGTAAGTCAGCGCCGCACCCATCCGTCGCGGTGCGGAGGTCTCCGATAGCTGGCAGACCGGCCAGTCCGAAGAAATCCATTCTCCTGAGGTGTGCAGGAGGAGGGTGGTGAGATTGACTGTGCCATTGGCCCGATCGATGTCGGTGGTTTGTGTGATCGCGATCTGCTGGCCGCCCAAGACCTTTCTGATGATGTCCAGCCCACTCGATAGCGAGGCGTAGCGGAAGCTTTGCGGACTGTCTGACCTGATGTTGTAGACGGTCCCAATCATTGCCTTTTCGGGATTGGAGAGTTCAGTCTGGGCCTTTGCCAATGCCGTTGCGATGGCGGCGACGTTCTCACTGGAGCGATGCATGGCGGGCCTCCATCTCGACGAGATCGAAGCTGACCGCACCTGACTTTGAGCGTTTCGCCCGGATGCCGTGGCCCATCGCCTCCTTGGCATCCTCCGGCATCAGGCCCTTGAGTTCGCTTTTGGCGCGTTCATGGTCGGCGTGGGCCTCCCGGGTGTCGCAAAACAGCCCTGCGAATTCGGCCCAGGAATTGGAGGCGTTCATGTCGACGACCCGTACCGCTTCGATCCGCGGCTTCGGCGGTTCGCAATCGAACAGCGCCGGGGTTTCGCCAGTCTTGACCGCCCGCCAAAAAGCCTTTTCGGCGGCGATCAGGATCGTCTGGTAAATCGGGTCGGCCTCGATCAACAGCTCGATCCACTTGCCGCCGCCGTTGATGATCGAGAGTATGGATTTCTTGGTGCCGGCGACCAGCATGTTGTGCTGGAGCTGGGCCATATGTTTCTCCGCGGCAGCTTCTTCCGAGAACGACCACGGCAGCATGAACTTGGCCTCGAACACCGCACCGGTCTCCTTGACCAGCCCATCCAGGGTGGCAGCCATCCAGGGCATGGTCCGGTGGATCGCATGGCGCTGGACGTCGGAGATCCGGTGGCCGGAGTTGAGCTCGTACCAGCGGCGGTTGAGGTCCTCGGTGACCAGCCCGAGCTGGACGATCAGGACGCTGGACAAGTCGAGCGGCGCCTCCTCGCCGCGCTTTTCCCGCCAGAGCCGCAACAGGGCCTTCTCGTCCTTGCCCATGATGACCCGGGCATCCGAGCCGCCGATGAAGTTCGCACGGTTCGGCTTATGTGTCTGTTGTTTAAAGGAAATCGACATTTATTTTATCCTTCCGCAAGATTTTTGCGATAAGAGAGGAAGCATCAGGGGCTAATATATATCAACATTTTCTATTGAAACAGATAACAAACACCATGTCAATAGGTATTCGACATTCGATCACACCCGGCCAATGCCGAGCTGCGCGCGCGCTGCTGGACATCACCCAGCCGGAACTCGCCGAGGCCGCAGGCCTTGGGCTGTCAACGATTGTCGATTTTGAAAAATCCCGCCGCGACGTTTCCCGTGCAGCCGTCCACGCAATGCAAAGAGCTTTGGAAAAGGCCGGAATTCAATTCATCGCCAGGAACGGCGGCGGCCCCGGTGCCCGTTTGCGAGAATGATTAGTTCATCTTTTTTGAACGCGCGGCTTGTATGACGGCAATCCGGACATCGGCCGTCTATCTGACGACATGCCTAAGTTCTGCACTCTGGCGGGCGAGCTTAGTGTAGGCAGTCGCCAACCCTCTGCGCTACCATGATTTCTTTCGACGATATCTTTCCCATGTTACCCTGGTTGATCTCCGTGTAAGCGCTGTCACCCTTCACATCGATCTGGGTCTCAATTGGTGCAAGCCTTCCGCAGATTTTCTGGAAAACATAACCGCCATCTGTCTTCCGAACGTCTTTGGTTTTGCAGACTCCAAATGCTGTGAATGCCGCTTTCATCGCGGAGGTTGGGTCAACACAGCGAGTCATTTCGCGGGCGATTAATAGGCCACTGGTTTGCAACCGATTGGTCTCCTTGCCATCAATCTCGAGTGTCCGCTCAAACTTCCACAGCCCGATGCGAAAAGTTGGACCTTCATACGCGAGACATGCCGGCGTTGCGGCAAACAGCGCTACTGCAGCGGCGATTACCAACACCCGTCGGCGACCTACCGAGCTAGACTTACCCTCACAGCGACTTGGCTTTTGGCGCGCGCCGCGCAATGTTGACCGGTGAGCCTTCAATCCGACGTTCTTTGGTACCGCCGGAATTACCAGCGAACCGAACCGAGCGGCCCATCGCTGCTCGATGCGTCTTTGAAGGTGAAGAGGAATAATGCTCATGGTTGAAGCTCCCCTTTCCGGATCGCCCCAACATTCACAGCACCCAACGCGCCCCAAGGCTTTAAGATCCTACGCCGAAGTGGGCTTATCCGGACGATGAGCCGTGAGGGCGTTGGTTCAAGCCCGGCGTGTCTATTCCCGTCCACACCCGGATATTAGACATACGTAAGACACGGGGAAGGAGCTAAGCCATTGAAGATGCTAGCGCTCCCTAGCGGATCGAACCGCCCTCTCCACCGGGCGCCTGTTGTTCATAGCGCCACTCTATGCGCAGAACCGTGCTTTGCGTGGCTCAAATCGACGCACCGGGTCGCGACTGGGGACTTGCTATCAGGTCGAGTTCGACCACCAGGACGGGCCGCTCGCACTTTTTACGGGCCGCTGAGCCAAAAAAATCGAGCGTATCTCAGCCATCTGTGGTTGGGTTGCTATTCGCAATGCGAGCACCGCAACGCATGACGAGCACATGGTTGGATCAAAACTTCGACGATCGTACACTGGGGTGGCCTCGGTGTTGTGGGGTCCAATTTCCATTACGTCTGAGACCGGTTGCAGCGATGAACTTTGCCGGAACGTGCGAACCTTTCGACGGCGATGCCATCCCGACACCTGAACGGATCGCCGAAAGGCGAAGCCGAAATAGCGCTCTTGATTTGCTGATTTGACAATTCCCACCCTGGAGATTCGGATTGCGGTCGCGCATCTATTCCGATTAGACTGGCGTTTTCGCTTAAGGGATTTAGCAAATGACAGGACCACGGCCGGCGGGCCGCCCCTGGACACTGGCTGAAGTAGCGCAACTGCGCGAGTTGATCGCGTCCGGTGCGAAGGTCGGGTTAATTGCGCGCAAGCTGAAGCGTTCTCCAGGCGCGATCTACTCTCGCATAAGCTCATTCAAGAAAGCGCGGAGCGATTTGACGTTCGGTGCGCACCGCCTCTCGCTCCCTTCGGAGCGTCTCGCATTTGCCCATGCAATTGCTCAAAGTGGCAAAATCCGAGACACGCCTGATCGAGATCGGGCTGAAAATGAAGGGTAAATAGTAATCAGTTTCAGTGGAGTTGGTTATGACCGTTGAAAATATGCCGGATGAACGGCTCATTCGTTTCTACGATAACATTCGGCAGCAAGTTGAGGCCGATCGACCGCACAATCACAAACTGACATCTGGGCCTACAGTTCGTCAGTATGCTGAACAGCTTCGAGGCGAATTGACCAGACGACGACTTAAGCACACGCCGATTGATTGGCCATTCGTTCCCGTTGATCAGAAACGATAGTGACCGGTTCGAGCCGCCCACCTACATGGTCCGGCCGCTCCGAGGCTCCGCCGGCTGGTCGAGCTCGGAATAAAGCTTAAGGAAAATGATTATAAAGGTTCTCTAGTGTAGCGACTCTGACGTTCCTTTCAGTGTTGCCGCGAGCTCTCGGAAGGAACGTCAGAGTCAAAGCCACACTAGAATCATATGGTTGCTAGTGTCCCTTTGGTTCTGACATTCGTAAAAGTGCCCGCCGCGAGGGGGATACGAATGTCAGAACCGGGACACTAGGTCATTGTGGCGATCGTGTTTTCCTTCGCCCAATCCGCTCGAATTAAGGGTTGAAACAATCGCCGCGGGCATCAACACTGAAGAACAGAGTGGAATTAAGAAACGCGATTAAATGGAGGAGGGCGACATCCGGGCCAATGCCGACGACGTCACCGCGGAACTGGTGCGCTTACTCGAAGACCGCGCCGGACCGCAGCCACTCGATGAGCCGGAGTAAGAGGAACGCAACCGTACCTGCTTTGAATTCCGAAATTGCACTCACTCGCAGGTCAGGAAAATTGCCTAACTCGGGCCTCAAGAAAATGCGACTGCTGAAGGTTATGGTGTGTTGTGCGCTGCTGGCGGCTTGCGGCATTTCTCGTCAAGCAGACCAGCAAGAGGCGGCAGACACCACCTTGAACGACATCAACGATGCCATAACAGAATGCCGGCACGCCAATCCTGATGAAATGGTACAGGCGGTCGCGCGCGCCGTGTGCATGAACAAGGCGGTCGAGCCATTGCGTGCGCTGTTGCAGTTTCCTGACCTGCTCGACCAGGAAATCGCGATGCGAAAATCGCTCGCCGAACAGGTTCAGGCGAGAAAAATGTCATTGATCGATCGCATGGGACAGATCGCCGAGTTTCACAAGAAAATGCTGGCGGAGGAACAGAGCAGGGTACAGGCCAATAATCCATCGGTACCCGCACAGGAAACCGCGGCTGCCGCGCTGTGGCGGACGTCGAATCCGACGTCTTGCGCAAAGTTGGGCGGGAATTCGCAATATTGTTATTGAGCGCCGCGAGGCGTCGAGAAGGCCGCCTTAATTGGCTGCCGGCACCCACTTCGCCGGGCTGCCCTTCTTTGTGCACCGCACACGTCCCGCGCGAACTTGCAACCTTTGGTTCGAGCGTTAGCATGGTTCCACAGCAATGGCGCTGGGGAGGCCAAAGTGCCCGAGAAGCTCAATTTAATTGAAGCGCTTAAGGACCAGGAATTTCAGTTACGGAGAATATTGAAGAGGCCGAATTGGATAAGCGATACCCGGAAGGCCTCCCTTGAGGAGTTGGAAGAGCAAATCCGTTTGGTAGAGAGCGTTCTGTTCGACATTCGAGAGTTCATTACCGATCAAAAAGCGAAAACGACGAACTGAGATCAAGCCTTAGGAGTTATGCAGCGGACCCCGTTTATCCTGGACTACGACTTCGTGCTGCTCGCCCTACCAATCGCAGCCTTGACCTCTGAGGGATTGAGAACGGGCTTCAAACCTTATGAGAAGTCCGTTTTGGCGGCCGCATGGCTATTGCCGTGGGTGGCACGCTTGGCGGCGACGCACCTGAACATCCCCCTGAGCCCCGAAATAGTTTTGCTTCTTTTGGTGTTGATCTGGAAAAGAGCCTCTTCTGACGATGCGGCATGCATAGGTCCCGGGGCGGAAACCGTCGGCGTTGCCTTTAAGTCAGTGGGGCTTCCTGTTCGATGCTCATCCAGTGACTGATTTTCCAGTTCGCGCACCCGTTGCCGTCAGCTTGATTTGCCGCGCGAAGGCATCCAAATCGACAGGACATAAAAACAGATCGCCAGGATGAGAAGGTGCCGGAAGCCGAGAAGGGTGGAGAATGATTCGGCCAAATCCGCCGACCACTGATCCCGCGATATTGGATCCGAAGGCTTGATCGGGACTGGCTTCGTCGCGGAACGAGCGGGCGAAGATTACGCCCGCGAAGAACATCGGTCCAAGAGCAAGCATAGCAAGGCACGACGTAGCGCCAGACTATTCCTTCGCTCAGGAACGCATCGAAAGGCACCAGCACCGTGGCCGCCAGGAAGATGAGCAGTGCCGCATAATGCAGACCGAGCCGGACGGACGGCATCTTGAGGACGTACAGGTTGGCGAAAAGGATCAACACAAGGACGGTGAAGAATACTGCCGAATTGACAAGCCAAGTGCTGCCGAACAGCAGCGCCATCTGCACGACGGCCTTGGTTTCGAGAAGCATGAAAGCCGCGCCTAGGAAAAACATCCGGCTGCTGAGTCGCAGGCGACCCTTGGGCATGAAGAAGTAGACCATCGCTATCCCGAGAACGCCCAGCACGATCATCGAGCGTACGGTCAGATTGGGGATCAACTTTCCGCTGACGTAGAGGAACGGCCAGTCGTCGCTGGTCGATTGCGTGGACGCTTCGAGGTCGTGGATCAGCCTCGTCGGCGCGATCCGCTCCCATTTACCGCGCTGCGCCGGTGTGGACTCGGCTGGCATCGTGAACCCATCGACCGACAGATTTTCGGGCGGCGCCGTATTTAGCCAAAACGTGCCGTGCTCCTGAAAGGCCGCAGCAATCCGCGGATTGCAGCCCGCGATGATGGTCATGAAGCCGCCAGCTCGGATGATTTCAGCGTTTCAGCGTAGGGCAGGCCGAGCACGATCGGATCGCAACCGAACACCTGCTTGGCCATAACGGCAATGCGTTCGACGATCCACCCCTGCCGGAAGAAGTTGTACATAACGAAAACGCCGTCGGGCTTGAGCACGCGGCGTATGTCCGCGAAGGCCTGTTCGGTGAAAAGATAGCTCTCGAGACGGATGTTGGCGTAGCCGCTGTGCAGGATCAGGGAGTTGACGAGGGCGTACACGACCAGGTCGTATTTGCGGTCGGTGGTGCGCAGGAAATGTCGGCCATCGTCGAGATGACGAGACCACTCTTTTGTCCTGGTACGGGCGGTCGGGGTGGTAACGGATGCCGATGTCCTGTATCACCGGATCAATCTCGACCGCATCGATGCGTTCCACGCCGAAGCGCAGTGCGTGGGCGATGTCGTTGCCCGAGCCGGCGCCGATGATCAGCACATCCTGAAACGGCGGACCGCCACTTGCCGCTGCAGCAAATGAATTAGTGAATAGGAGGAGCCGCCGAGTCTCGAAGGGCACCATTCCTTGATGGCTAATGTTGTTGACGATGATGTCGCCGCTCGTCTTGCGATCGACGGCGTAATATGGCGACCAACGCGTTTCGTGGTTGGATCAGATCGCGGGGCACCGCGACAATGATCAGCAACGTCACCGAGCGCCAGGAGCCGCGGGAGCGACAGGGCCTTTGCCTGATAGAGCAGATAGGCGATGCCGGCGCAAGTGATCAGGAACCAAACCACCGGCGGCGCCTGCGCGAATGAAAGCGCAGAGAATCCCACGATGCCCGACAGGCTGCCGCCGATGTTCAGCGTGTAGCCGAGGACGCGGTTGGGATAGGCATCGAAGGCGCGGCCGAGCACCTGGCCGAGCCCGACGAACATCAACGCGATCAAAATGAAAAACACCGCGACAATCCATTCGATCGGCACGACGAATTGAGCCACATCGGGGTTGCGATATTCGGTGCCGAAAAAAACCTCCTGCGGCGAGGTCTGATGACCGACGTCTACCGCAAGGCCTTTCCAGAAAGGATAGAAGGCCATGATCACGAGCGCGGCCGCGAAGGTTCCGAGCGCGAGGAGCGGAAACCACGCGAGCCAGTTCCCGCGCTGCCGCGCTGCCAGACAGCCGCAAGACATGCCCAGAAAGCAGGCGATCAGAACGACGTTGGTGAAGAACTGAAGGAAAATTACGAAGGCCGAGAACCAGCGAATGCATGCCAACTCGAGAAAAAGAACCAGAAACCCGACCAGAAAAAGATTCACGCTGTCTCGCCGCACGTTGAGCCAATCAACGATGCTTGCAACGGACGCGGTTGCCATTTTTCTTACCTGCGCGGAAACGAATATATTAGTCTTGTCCAGGACAATCAGCCTCAATGATTCGGACGTGGTTGACCATCGCCCTACCGCGTTTTCGACGTCTGTATTTTTTACGACGCGATCTGGAAATTAACCGTTTCGGTTTGCCTGGCTGCCCAGGCAAATTCAAAAGCCGCAGCTCTAGAAGGGGTGTAGAGGCGGGGGATTGCCCGCGGGAAGCGAGTGTCGTGATGCGGATTGGATGGTACGCGACAGCGAAGTTCCGCAGCGGTTTCATTTCAACGTGTTTGTTACGATAAGGGCAAAACTATATGACTATCGGCTTCCGTGTGGGTGAACAAAGCGATCGAGCCGTTGAGATGATCGGCTCAAGATGACGCTACCTCTCAAATCAGGGCCGGAATCCTGCAAAGCCAAAACTTCGCGCTTCGATATCAATGCGGCGATCGCGGGCGGAAGTTACGTAGCGTTGGTAGCAGTATCAATCATTCCGGCTTTTTTAGTCCGATTTCCCGAGAGCGCAGACTATCTCAATCACCTCGGCAGGGCATTTGTTTTGACTGTCCCGAGCGCACATCCCGTGCATGCGTTCTACCGTCCGGAATGGCACCTGGTACCGAACCTCGGCCTGGATATCCTTGTTCTTGGACTTGCGCAGATGATGTCTGCGGAATCCGCCATGAAATTGGCTTGGATGATCACCGTGGTAAGTCTTCCAAGCGCTTTCTGGTTTCTTCACTGGGCCATCCACCGCCGCACTTCGCCGAGCCTGCTCATCTCCGCACTCTGCCTATTCAACTATCCACTGACACTTGGGATTCTCGGCTTTTCGCTAGGGCTGGCTGCAGCACTGGCAACTGTCGGACTCTGGTTTCGACTTGGTGAGCGGGTAACGATCAGGAACATTATTATACTCAACGCTGCAAGCGCTGTGATTCTGATCATGCATGCTGTAGCGGTGGCAGCGCTTGGGTTAACTATCGTGGCGTTGCATGCCTTGCGCGCCCCTTGGCGACCTGCCGCCGTTATGCGGCGAGCCCTCACAGTCTCTTGTGGATTTTTGGCTCCGTTTCTCACCTTGATGTGTATGGAAGGAGGAGCATCAGGGCAGGTCACGTTCGATTTTCTGAATAAGTATTTGCTCTTTTTTCGACCGGTATTCACCGGCATCCCGGTGGCGGACGCAATCTCGCTCTCGGCGCTGCTTATCGGGCTGTTCTTGCTTTTGCGAGTCGCGGGCGGTCGCTGCGATCGGCGATTGGTGCCGGCGCTGGTCATGTGGGCTATTGCATTACTTGTGCTGCCTAGCGAGATAGGCCGGGCCACTTCCATCGACGGTCGCTTGGTCTTGTTTCCAACCCTGCTGTTGCTTGCAAGCCTCGATGTTCCTTCGGTGCGAATGCAATGGATTGCCGGTGGGATTGCCGGTGCCGCTGTCTGTGTACGCCTTGCTTTGATGATACCCGAATGGCAGGAATACAACCGTGCGATTGACGGCTTCCACACACTCGAAGAGGCCGTCGAGCCTGGGGCCAAGGTTGTGATTGCAGAGGCTCCATTAAGAGCCGGGAAATGCGATGAGCGGCGGCGATGGCCGCAGTTTTATCACCACATTCCGGTCCTGCTTTTAATGGAGCGTAATGCCTTCGTTCCGACTCTCTTCTCGGCGCCTGGAATGCAGCCAATCCGAGTCGCACAGCGATATCAGGAAATTGCGGGTCTTGGCGTGCCCATTATTCCATGGCAATTCCTGCTTCTCGCCGATACCCCCGAGGGGCGAACGCAAATACGCACACAGTTTCCCAAACCCTGGTTGCCCTATTTCCTTGAATGGCGTGAAACCTTCGATTATCTCCTTGTGCTTTCCCTTCCTTGCTCAATCGATTTTTCACTGATGACGGGCTCCTGCCCCTCGGGGAGGGCGGATTTTACCGGCTCTACAGAATAGCGCGCGCACAACGATGACTATTTGGCTTGCGCGCGCACTTGGCCTCCGGGACGAGACTCCAGCATCCGCTTGGCGACTATGTTTATTTTACGATTGATGTTCCAGGTCATGTTGTTCGAATTAGACGTGGCATCTCTCGCTCCGCGTATACGCCTGAAAAAATGTGGATTTGCGGCGGGGTCGAAGCTTCCGCCAACATCCACCCGATCGCCGAGAATGCGGTCACCCACCAGAGCACGAGGAAACTGATAATTAGCAGGAACGACCGCGGAAACGCGTCGAGTCGTTTCCAGTTGCGGGCGGCGATGGGAGACAGGCGATATGAAGGCTGATCGCGGAGCAGGTTATGACAAGGCGGTCGAGCCGCGCGTCGACGCCGGCCACGGTCAGGTCGCGGGAGGTTACGGCCACGATGTGCTGCTAGCAGTGATAGGTGGATTGATCGGCCTATATGGCTGGCTGTTGTTCGTGATGGTGTTTGACCGTGACCTGGTGATTGCGCGGTTTTACAACGCCGCTGGTGCAGACTACATGGTGTATTGGACCGCCGCTCGAGCGGCGCTGGCGGGTAAATTCGCGTCTGCTGGCCGACCCGGTGGCGTTCACCGATGAGCTTAACAGGCAGTTCCACGCCTGGCTGGTCGCTCCCTTCAAACTGCGTCCTTGGATGTATCCGCCGCATTTCCTGCTGATCCTGCTGCCATTCGCGGTCCTGCCATTTGCGCTCTCATACGCGGCGCTTCAGTTGGTGAGCTTTGTCGCGGCCGTCGTCGCCGCATGTTGTTTCTGGGCAGGCCCGGTGCGGCGCTGGGCGGTGTGGCCGGTCGGGCTGGCGCTGGCGCCAGCCACATCGGTCAACGTCATCGTCGGGCAGAACGCGTTTCTGACGCTCGCGCTGCTGTTGGGGGGAGTAGGTCTGCTCGGGCGCCGGGACTTCGCAGCTGGCGCCATCCTTGGCTTGCTCAGTTACAAGCCGCAACTCGCGCTGATGGTCCCGGTGGCTTTGCTGGCGGCACGTCATTGGCGCGCAATAGCTGGGGCCGCCGTATCCGCGTCGTTTGCAGTCGCCCTCAGTGCTGCGATCTTCGGTCTCGCACCGTGGTGGGACTGGCTAGGCCATACTCTGCCCGGCGGCCTAATGGGCGGAGCGGGCGACATGGCGTGGTCGAACGAGGGCCGATTGTGGGGTCTAAGTGTTTGGGCCTGCGCGACGGTGCTGGGTGCGCCCGGCTGGCTCGCCAATGTCGCGCAGGTTGCGGCAATCATTCTGGCCGCCGCCTGTGTATGGATTGCCTTCCGTGGGCAGTTCGGGCGCGACCGACGCATGGCTGTGCTTCTGACTGCGACGTTGATAGCGGCGCCGCATAGCTCGCCCTACGACCTGGTATTGCTCGCCGCGGCCGTATTGCTGCTGTACCGAGATATGCTCGATGGAATAGCGATCATGCCAACTCCATCGCTGTTGTTGCTTCCCTGGTTCGCGCCGCTCGTGTTGGGACCGCAGTCAACGGTTTTTGGTTTTGGTGTCCCGGTGGTGATTCTGGGCCTGTTGCTGATCCTGCTACGCCCGGCGCGTCAGGAGAAACTGGCTTAATCAACTCACATGAAGGTAAGATCGACGTAACCAACTTAGCGTAGTTGAATCAGCAAACCTTTATGACGGCGAACAATGGGCACAGAGGTCATGCTTACAACGAGCAATTCGCCCTCCGTGCATCCAGGGATCCCGCCTGATGCCATAGAGCCCAAAAGGGTCGATGGCCTTCGGCTTTGGTTGCCATTCATATTCGGCATAACGGCATATCTAAACCTCCTTACCAGGACCAATCGCCTCCTTATCGATTCGGACATTTATTGGCATATCGCGATCGGTCAGTGGATCGTTGACCATCGCGGTGTACCGCATACTGATCCGTTTTCGTTCACCATGCATGGAACACATTGGATAACCAGCGCGTGGTTAGCGGAAATTCTCTACCTCGGTGCATTCAAGGTGGCTGGGTGGGCGGGGCCGGTAATATTGGCGGCATTGTCGGTTGCGGCGGCGTTCTTTTTTCTTACGCACCTGCTGCTCAAGAGATTGCCGAACATTCCCGTGATGATTCTGGTGGGGTCCGCAATCGTAATCACGGCGCCTCATATGCTCGCACGCCCACACGTGCTGGTCTTTCCGCTGATGGTTCTGTGGGCTGACGCCCTCGTCCGCGCTGCGGAGCAGCGGCGTGCACCATCACTTGCATATTTGCCGCTGATCGCGCTGTGGGCGAACCTGCACGGAAGCTTCACGCTGGGGTTGGCGCTGATTGCGCCGTTCGCCTTGGAAGCGCTTTGGACCGCGGACAAATCGGTGCGGTCGGCGTTGGCGGTTCAATGGCTTCGGTTCGGGCTGCTGGCGCTTGGCGCAGCTTGCATTACTCCATACGGTCCGGAGTCGCTTCTCGTCACGTTTCGGGTCCTTGGCCTCGGTAGCACTCTTTCGAACATCACCGAGTGGCGGCCGCAAGACTTCGAGACCTTGGGTACTTTTGAAGGCTGCTTGCTAGCCGGCATCGCCTACCTTCTATATAGCGGATTCAGGCTGCCTCCGTTACGAATTGTTGTGCTGCTGGCGGTTCTTCACGAAACCCTTGCGCACCAGCGTTATGTCGACGTGCTGGCACTGGTCGCGCCGTTTTTTATTGCCGGTCCGCTGGCGCAGCACCTCTCGCATCGCGTGCAGCCGAGCGATCTGACGATAACCGCTTCCGTGCGGCGAGGATTTATCGCAGTTACCGCGGCACTCGTTGTTGCGACTTGTGCGATTGCGGCCGCGACAGATTTCACTCCGCCCCTGACTCCGCGCGCGGCGGTAGAAAAAATCAAGGAGGTGAACGCCGATCGAATTTTCAACGAATATTACTTTGGCGGGTACCTGATTTACAAAGGCATTCCGACGTTTGTGGATTCCCGTGCTGAGGTGTACGGGGCGACCTTTCTCACGCGCTATCAGCGAGCCGTTGGGCTGGACGATGTCGCCGATTTTGTGCGGCTACTGGATGAATACGGCATTACCGCAACGCTGCTGTTTCCATCGAGCCAGGCCGTCGGCTTACTCGACCGGATGGAAGGGTGGGAGCGGGTCTATGCGGATGAAATTAGCGTCGTGCATTACTATCGCGGAAAGACAGCTTCCGGAAAGTAGTCCGGCTTGGCCGTGGGTTTACTCCTTTAAGCGATCGGCAAAAAAAGATAGGGTTAGCCCCCCTGACGAGGAGCCCATGGATCCCTTCGGCCTCAAGTTTATTTTCATAGCTTTTCTTGTGTTCGTGCCGCTCGAGCGGCTATTCGCCTTGCATCCGGAGCAGAAGGTTCTTCGTCGGAGTTGGGCCAACGACCTTGTTTTCCTGCTTTTGAACCCGTTTTTGATAAAGCTTGGTCTGCTGGGCGTCATAGCCGCGAGCATTTTTGTAGCCGCACAGATTATTCCAGCATCTTTTCAAGCCGCGGTCGGCGGTCTGCCGTATTGGGTGCAAATCCCGGCGATCATCGTGCTGTCCGATCTGGGATTTTACTGGACCCACCGGATGTTTCACGCGGTTCCCTGGTTGTGGAGGTTCCACGCCGTTCACCACAGCATTGAAGAACTTGATTGGCTGGCAGCCTTCCGGATCCACCCGCTCGATCAGATTCTCACCAAGGGAGTCGCGCTGGTGCCGGTTGCCACGCTGGGATTCTCCGAATGGGCGATCCTCGCCTACGTCGTGTTCTATCAGTGGCAGACGGTTTTCATTCACGCCAATGTCCGCATTGGATTTGGGCCTCTGCGTTTCCTGTTTGCTTCGCCGGAGTTTCACCACTGGCATCACACCAGCGATCGAGAAGCCCGCGACCGGAATTTCGCTGCGCAGCTGTCGTTCCTTGATGCGCTGTTTGGGACCTTGCATATGCCCAAGGGACAAATGCCAGCATCGTATGGGCTGGACCGGCCGATGCCGCAGCATTACGTGCGTCAGCTGCTGTATCCCTTCACGGGAGATCGGATATTTCGGTCCACCCCAGGTACACCGGCGCAGGCTGAGACGATCCAGGCCTCAGATTTGGCGGCCAAGTAATACCAATGGCACCAGACAATGACCGTCATCCCCGGATGAACGCAATTGCGTTCACCCGTAGGTGCCCGCGCTTTTGCGCGGGCCTCGAAGGATGGCCGCGAGTCGGTACGTGTTGCCATCCTTCGAGGCTCGCTTCGCTCGCACCTCAGGATGACGTAGTGAGTCAATGGCCGCGGCCATTAGTATAATCCGCCTCAGGATGTGCCTTTCGCCTGCCTTGCGCCCACGGTTAACCAACCGTCAATTCGCGCCTTTGAAGCAGTACGTCAATGATCTATATGTCCGGAGCAGGCAGATTTCCGAAACTCAAATGGTGTGGGCGATCATCGCCGTAGTATCGGCGTCGACGCGCTATGGGCGTGGTCGACGGGTATCAGCGTTAGACTCAACCCGGCGGCTATTTCTGCATTCTTTGTGTTTGTTGCCCTAAACTTGGTGTACGCGACCGTCAGGCCCAATCCGCTGATCGCTGTCTTTGCTGCGACAATCGCTCAGTTCATTGCATTCTTGGCTTCCGGAGCGGTTCTCAGCTACCTGGCCGTGACCACTAAATTTCCGCTGGTCGATCGCTATCTCGCGGTAGCGGATTCCGCCATGGGCCTGGATTGGCTTTGGCTGTTCACGTGGGTGCGCGAGCACCAGGAGATTGCTCGCGTGCTCGGCCTGTCCTACGGCACCGGCCTGTATCAGATGCTGATTCTCATGATGCTGTTGCCCGCTCTCGGACGGCTCGAACGGATGCGGGAATTCATATGGCTTTTTGCGCTCGCGACCTTCATTACCATCCCGTTGTCGGCGGTCATGCCCGCAGCGGGAGCGTGGGCCCATTATGGCGTAGCCCATCTGACGAGTAACTACTACCTTCCGGACTTCTATGCTCTCCGCGCTGGCGAGATGCGCGAGATAGCGATGGCAAAGGTTACCGGGATCATTCAATTTCCTTCTTTTCACGCTTCTGTGGCTTTGATTTTAATCTATGTCACCCGCGGGATTTCGTATTTGTTTCCGATAGCCTGTCTGTTGAACGTCGTGATGATTGCCTCGGCTCCTGTGTACGGTGGACATCACTTCATGGATATTTTTGCGGGACTGGTTGTAGCGCCGCTGGCCATTGTCATTTTGCGGGCATGGCAACGCGAACCGTCCGAGCGGATCGTCGTTGCGTTTGATTCAATACGGGATTGAAACGATGACGGACATCAAGCTCGGTGAAACCGGCGGACCTTCCGGAGATCGCGTGGCCATCGAGTTGATCGTCCAATCCCTGGTTCGATTGGGCGGCGAGAGCGGCAATCGTAATAGTATTCACTGCATTTGCTTTTGGCGGTGTCGTGGGAATTCCCCGTTACTTTCCAGTGGACAGCATCCATAAGCTGCTGCTGATTGCGGCCAGCGTTGCCAACATTATGTTCGTGAGCCTGGTTGCCGCGACAACCCTGACCAGGCTGGCGCCGATACGGAAGGCCAGGGGGATCGAGCCCCGCGTGTCGGCTTTGCTCGGCTCGTTCCTGTGCATGGCGCCTCGTTTTTCTTCCGAAGGCGGATCTGGGTCCGATTTGGTCGATCGCGTCGACAGCGCTGATCATAATCGGCGCCTTGCTGTCGTTCGCGGTGCTTCGTTGGCTCGGCAAGTCCTTTAGTATCCTGGCGGAGGCGAGGCGGCTGGTGACGGAAGGACCGTACCGGGTGGTGCGGCATCCGCTTTACGTCTGCGAAGGAATTGCAACTGTCGGCGTCATGGCTCAGGTGATTTCGCCGCTGGCTGTATTGATCGTGATCGTCGCCTGGATGGTTCAGTATCGACGCATGATCAACGAAGAAAAAATTCTAAGCACGGCTTTTCCGGAATATCGCGCTTATGCCGCGCGGACGCCTCTCGTGATTCCCGCTCGGCTTGCCGGATTTTATAGGCACGCAAATTCCGCTTGATTTTGTAGCCGGTTTCAACCGGCTAATTGTTCCGTCTGCCTCAATTTTAGCGCCTTGCTGTCCACTGAGCACCCTTTTCAGGGTTCCAGTTCCTTTTTGTTGCCAAACGGTTACATGGAACCGTCAAGATTAAGGTTAAATCGTCTAAAAAAAACCAAAACATTGACTTAAGTCCCGGCTTAACGCAAAATTCACCTAGTGGTGGTCGGGCCGTCCCGCATCGCTAAATTGTTGTTTTGGTCCACATCCAATTTTGGAGACGTATTCCATGCGTAAGTTTCTGAACAATCTGCTGAAATTCGCCAAGAACGAAGAAGGTGCCGCACTCGTCGAATACGCGGTGCTTCTCGGCATCATCCTGGCGGTCGGCGTTGCGGTCTTTGGCTACGATCGGCACGAGCGCAAACACCATCTTTACGAGCCTCAACTCCTTGATGTCTTCGGCTGCGGGTACTCCGTAGTCCGGCTTGAGTTGGAATTTCGGTCCTCTCTATTTCAACCGTTCCGAATGTCAGCTTCACCCGCCTGTGAGGCTGACATTCGCTCTCTGGCTTCGGCGACAATTGGTGTGCCTCTCGTCGTCCGGATTTTTAGACCAGCTCCCTTTTTAGCGGCTCGCGATGAGCTCCGAACAATGTTTTCGGATTTGAAAAATGCCTAGAAGCAATTTGGTCATCCTGCTCGTTGCCCTGCTGATGGGCAGCGTCGCAGCCTTGATGGCGCGCAGTTGGATCGACCGCCATACCGCACCTCAAGCTGTGGTGCCCACAAGCACGGTCTTGGTGGCCGCTGCGCCGCTGGCATTCGGCGCGGTGCTCAGCGAAGACAACGTCTCGGAAATTCCCTGGGCGGGCGAGCAACTACCCGAGGGCGCATTTGCAAAAAAGGTCGATCTGTTGAAGGACGGGCGCCGTATCGTTCTGTTACCCATTGAGCGCAGCGAGATGATCCTCCGGCCCAAGGTCACCGCGCCCGGCCAGCGTGCATCGCTCTCGGTGCTGCTGGATGAGGGTCAACGCGCTGTCACAGTGCGCGTCGATGATATCCGCGGCGTCGCGGGTTTCATCCTGCCGGGCGATCGCGTCGACGTGATGCTGCTGCGCACCGAAACGCGCCAGGGCGAGACGGAAAATTCCGCCGACGTCCTTTTGGAATACGTCAAGGTGCTCGCAATCGACCAGCTCCTCAATGATCGCCCCGACAACCCGACTGTTGCCACCGTCGCCAAGGCGGTCACGCTGCAAGTCAGCCCCGAGCAGGCGCAGAAACTCTTGCTTGCCGGAAATGTCGGGAAATTGTCGCTGGTGTTGCGGCAGCCCGGCGAAGCCCGGGCGACCGAGGGAAGGCGGATCACGGAACGCGATCTGCCGGGGGTTATACGACGTGAGACCCCGGCCGTACCAGTTGTGAAGGCGGCCGCGCCGCCCAAGACGCGGCAGGAAATTTCCAAGATTTCCATTTATCATGGAATGGATCTCAAGACCTATGACGTCTTCCACGAGGGTGTGGATTAGGCGGCGGCGGATGTAGAAATGGGGGGCGTACCGGCAGGGGTGCTGGTAAGCGTAAGGCCGCGGTAGCGGCAAAGGGGAAAGTGCGATGTACAGCGGTGGTGTTTCGCGAAAGTCAGGACGAAACTGGTCCTTTCTTTGCGCGATGATCCTGGGCGCAGCGCTGACCTGCATTGGCTCGGCTGAAAATGCGGCCGCCGCGGAGAAACGATCGAGCGGCCCGTTCATCAGCGAAATGGCCGACGTTCAAAGGGTGAAGATCGCCGTCAACAAATCCCGGACTTTCCGGGTCGATGCCGCCTTCTCGACGGTTGTGGCCGGCTCGCCGGAGATCGCCGATGTGAGATCGCTCAGCGACCATGTGATCTATATTCAGGGCAGGCAAAGCGGCACGACCAACGTCATTCTGTTCGACACTTCCATGAGGCAGATCGGCATTTTGGATGTCGAAGTCGGGATCGATACCAGCAATCTGCAGCAGAACATCCACGCCAGCAGTGGAGCAAGCGGCATTCGGGTCTCTTCCTCGGAAGGCCAGGTGGTACTGAGCGGAACGGCGGCGGACGCTGTCGCCGCTGAAAGGGCGATGGCCATTGCCACCACAACGGTTCCCAAAGGCGGCACTGTCGTCAACGCCATGAACGTGGCGGCGCCTCAGCAGGTCATGCTCGAGGTCCGCTTTCTCGAGGTGAACCGGACTGCCGGCCGTCAACTGGGCGTGAACCTCCTTGCCGGCAACGGTAATGGCACGCAATTGGCCAACACCGGGGCTGGCGCGGGCGGCCCCAACACCGCAATAACGCAGACGCAAGGAGGCGCTCAAGGTAATGGCATTCCTCTGCTCGGCACGGCCGGCACACTGGTTGGGGCTGCGACTCCGCCGTTTGGCAATTTTCTCACCAACGTTCTCAAGCTCAACAATGGCACCTCGCTCGACGTGCTGATCACGGCGCTGGAGACCAAGGGGTTGGTGCGCCGGTTGGCCGAGCCGAACCTGATCGCGCTGTCGGGTGAGGCGGCGAGATTTGTCGCCGGCGGCGAATTTCCGGTGCCGGTCGCCTCGACCGTCGGTCGCGGGAGCGCTCCCGACCGTCACCATCGAATTCAAGACGTTCGGCGTCCAACTGGGGTTCGTTCCGACCGTGCTGTCCCGCGGCGTGATCAACCTCAGGATCGAGCCCTCGGTGAGCGAGCTCGACTTCACCAATGCCGTAACCATCGCCGGCACGACGATTCCCGCACTTACCAAGCGGGACGCGCGAACGACCGTCGAATTGCGCGACGGCCAGAGTTTTGCCATCGCAGGCCTGCTGCAGAACCGCAACCAGGAGAATATTTCGCAATTGCCCTGGGTCGGCTCGGTGCCCGTGCTCGGAACCTTGTTCCGAAGTTCGGCCTACCTGCAAAACGAGACCGATCTCGTGATTATCGTCACGCCACGCCTGGTCGCTCCGGTCGTGCCCGGACAGACCCTGGCGTCGCCGCTCGATTCCCGTTTGCCCCCCAACGACGTCGATTTCTTCCTCAACGGTCAGTTGGAAGTGCGCAAGCGATATAACGACTATGTCAATTCCGGCGGCGACATCAAAGGACCTTACGGGCACATGATCGGTCCCGATGTCCGGAGTTCTGCGCCGCCGCCTGTCGTCACCGATCAGCCCGTTCTCAAGACCCTGAATTGAAGGACATCCGATATGACATGCACGGTATTACTCGCGGTCGTTTCGCTCGGCGCATGCAACGGATTGGCCGGCAATGATGAGATGGAGCGTTACTACCAGCGCTCCGATCAGATCGCCCTGAGCGCGGGCGACGCCAAGCAGGCCAATGCCGTCACCCAAACCATCCATCCCTGGCCGCTGGGAGTCGGCGACCGCAGGATCATCTATCAGGCGCAAAAAACTCAAGGTGCGATCGTGCGCTATCGTAGTGGTTCGCAACCGCGCGATCCGCTGCCCGCGATCGGGTTAACATCGGGGGCGCCATTGGGAGTTGCGGGGGCGACGGCAGCGGCGGTCGACGCCGGTGGCAGTGTGAGTTTGGGTAACGGTTATCCAGTCGGTGTTGCACCGCGTTAATGAGGAGAGACTTGATCTAGATCATCAGACCAGACCTTTACTTTTATTATGATCAGGGCTTGCAATATTGGTAGAGGCCAAGAGGAGTTGGCCATATGAAATTCAGATTTTTCTTTTCTTTTTTTGGCAGGCACAAGGACGCAACTAGGCCGGCGCCATTGACGCGGTTTCTGCGCGATGAATCGGGCAGTTACCTGGTGATTATGGCGTTGGCGTTGCCGGTCCTGGTCGCATTCTCGGCCCTTGGTACGGAGGCCGGTTTCTGGCTCTATACCCAAAGGATTGTCCAGAGTGCGGCCGCTAATGCGGCGTACAGTGCGGCGGCAGCCTATGCCACAAGCAGCGTTTGGACTATACGACGCAGGCGAAAGCGATCACGGCCCACGATTACAATCTCGTCGATGGCGTGAATGGCGTCACCGTAACGGTAAACAGACCGCCAGTGTCGACCGGGGACTGTTATGCGGGGACTTCGAACTATACAGGCTCAAACGCAATACAAGTCATCGTCAAACGGCCGGTAAACACGCTACTTTCGAAGATATGGCTTTCATCGGACACGGTCACCGTCTGTGGCCGCGCTGTTGCGATCGTCAGAGGAGGCGGGGACTGCATCCTGGCGCTTGGCACGACCGGTACGGTAATTTCCAGCTACTGCCAATAACTCCACGTTAACCTGACGGGATGTAGTTTTTTCAGCAATTCCAGCGATCCAATTCGATCTCGGTCAACGGAAATAACGACAGCTTCGATGCCGAGACGATCGGAACGGTGGGTGGCGTATCCATAAGCGGGAACGCGAGAACTACCCTAATGCGACCACCGGGGATCCGCCAGTAACCGATCCCTATGCGACAGAAGCGGCGTCATGGCCGACATCGGGCGGCACCGCCCAAACGAATTGTACCCCGGTGGTAGTAACAGTAACAGGACACGGAAAAAATCAGACGACGACGACGGGTGGCTGTGCATCTGCAACCCTTAGTCCGGGGTCGTATGCCGGTGGCATAACCTTCACCAACGCCTTTTCCTCGTACACGATGAGTCGCTGGTGTCTACTATTTGTCCGCGAGTTGGCGGAAATGGACTCACCCTAAGTGGCAACAACATTCGATTACCGGCACAGGCGTCACCATCGTCCTCACCGGCAACTCTACAGTAAATGTGACCGGACAAAACTCCTCATTGACTCTCACACGCGCCCACAACTGGATCGACTGTCGGCATTGCCATATTCGAACCAACATCGACCGGGACAAACGTTATCGGCGCAAACAGTTTCAGAGCAAACATTACCGGTGTGATCTATACGCCGGATGCGGACGTGCAATTTAATGGGAACACGGGAACCACGCCCGACTGCACTCAGATTATTGCCAAGACCGTAGCGTTCGGTGGAAACTCGATAAATTTTTCGGGCGACTGTGGTAGCGTGCCCGGCCTGAAAACATTCGGACAATTGGTCTCGTTGGTCGAGTAACGTCGATGTCCAGGCAAATATCTCTTTCGAGGAGCACGGTTTGGAAAGCCATCCGCGGGTTAATGGTTGGTGCTGATGGGATTTCAGGCGCTGCGATTGTTGAACTAGCCGTATGCCTGCCGGTTCTCGTCGTGATTGTCTTCTATACGATAGATTTTGGCCTGCTCATCTTCAACAGGATGGAGGTGCAGAATGCGGCGCAAGCGGGCGCCCAATACGTCGTTGCGTTCAACAGCAACTACACTTCTTCTGGCGTTTCGTCGGCGGTGACAAATGCAACAAGATTTACGTCGATCACGCCCTCTTCAACCCAGTTCTGTGGCTGTCCCTCGACCTCGGGGGTTGCGAATCTCTGCAGCACCTCGACCACGTGTACTTGTTCCACCACTGCCTGCACTGATCCCGGAGTTTATGTGACCGTCACGGCAGCGCCCACGGCCCTCTACACGCCATTGATCCCATTCGGTGGGGTTTCCGCCAGCTATAATCTTACCGCGCAATCGACGGTGCGTCTGCGATGAACCTGAAAGATCTGCGCGATGATACACGGGGCGCGGCTCTCGTCGAATTTGCGGTCACGCTCCCGATCTTCTTTTTGTTGATGTTCGGTGGCTTGCAAGCCGCATTGATGTTGTGGGCGCAAATTGGGTTGCAGCACGGCGTGGAAACGGCAGCGTATTGCGCAAGCGTCAGCGACGCAGCCATTGCCGCAGGGCTAAACCCGGCAACAAATCCGACACCGTGCTACAGCGTTGCCGGTAACGCAGCCGCCAATGCGGCCACCGTAAAGAGTTATGCCGCGAGCAATTCCTCGGGCTTCAATCCGCCGGCGTCAGCCTTTAGCGTGAGCGTTAATTCAACTTCGCCGGCTTGCGCCAACGGCAATCTGGTTACAGCGTCATACCCATTTACTGCGATACACTATGTTTTCTCGATGACGTTGACAGCCAAGTCCTGCTACCCGACTTCGTGATAGTCGGCCATCTTGTAATCGCCCCTGTGACAACTTTAACGCTAAGTCCTCTTTGCGCAGACTTGGTCCTGATTTTGCTTGCTGTCACGGTAATTGTGAGTGACGATATTTTCTGAGCTATTGTGCAGAGCATGGCATAGACGAGTTCCTACGGTCATTTTGAACAATGCAAATCTTTCTATTCGGCGCGAGTATCGATCCGGTTCGATTGAACGATCTCGGAAATCGCATCAAGGCGAAGTTGCCTGATGTGCAGGTCGTCAGCCGGATGGAGGACGTGACCAAGTCTCGTCCGAAGATAGCGGGAGGCGATGGCGAGCTTGCCTGCATCCTGTTTCCCGTCGCGCTCAGTTCGCCGGAGTCGTTCGATCGAATGGTCTCGATCGCGACGCAATACCGCGATTCGCTGTTTTTCATCTTCATCAGCGATGACATCCCGGCCAGCGACTACAAGCGTCTGGTGCAAACCGGCGGGGCCGACTGGGCGTCGACCCGTGGCGCACCGGAAGAGATCACCGACATTATCGCGCGGATCGGCAAGGACGCGCCGGCCGATGTCGCCGAGCCATCGCCGGTAACGGAACCGGTGATGGTGGCCTTCGTGCCCAGCGCCGGCGGGGTGGGCAACAGCACGCTCGCTATCGAGGTCGGCGTTCAGCTCAAGGCTGCGAAGCGAACGCGCGGCCGGCGCATCTGTTTGCTCGATCTCGATTTTCAAAACAGTCACGTCTGCGATTATCTCGACATCGAGCCGCGCATGCAGATTCACGAAATCACGGCCAATCCGGAGCGGCTGGATGCCCAATTGTTCGAGCTATTCGTCAGCCATCACGGTAGCGGCCTGGACGTTCTTGCGGTGCCGCGGAGCCGGGCCAACCCGCCCGATCTCGATCCTCATACGCTTGAGGCGCTGTTCCGGATGATCGCCACGCGATACGACCTTATTTTGCTCGACCTGCCGGTGCCCTGGTTCAACTGGACGCGGCAGCTCTTGTCGGCAGCGGAGGTCGTCCTTGTCTCGGGCCGGAACACCATTCCGGGATTGCGCCAGGTGGCGGAGGCGCTAACCGCGGTGAGGGCGGTGGAACGGGTTCCCGCACGGGTGGCAATCGTGCTCAACCGGTGTGAACATCACCTGGTCGGGGGATTTGCGAGGCGACATCACGTAAAAAACCTGCTCGCTGAGGAAGAAGTGTTTTTCGTGCGCGACGATCCTGAAAGCGCCGTGCAAAGCGTCAACATTGGAGTACCTATGGCGACTCAGGGACGAGGCGGAAAGGTGAGCAGGGACATCGCGCCGATTGCCGCGCTGGCCTCCGAGGCCAAACCGGTCCCTGCGGCCGTTCCGAGAGCTTAACGCAAGTTCCTCTGACCGCGTTTACCTCATTGCATTGAGCCGCGTGACATAGGCTTAACGATTGGGTAACCTGATGTTGCGGTGCATCTGAGCATCACAGGGCGTCAACCGCTGGTTGTTTTGAAATGAGTATTTTTTCACCTATGGGCGCCGCGCGCGAGCGCCCCAATTTTAGCCCGAGGGTCAGCATTGCCGCTCCCGCGCAAGACGAGGGGCTTTATCGGGAGCTGATCGCCCAACGGCCCGCGCTGCTTGACGAAAAAGTAAAGCTGCACGCCAAAATCATCGACGAATTCAATCTGGCGCTGCTGGAACGGATGCCGCGCGAGGAGCTGGTCAGAGAGCTCCGCGTCTATGTCGGCGAATACGTTCGAACCGAGAGGATCCCGCTCAACCAGCGCGAACTGCAGGCCTTTGTTGAAGACCTCGTCGACGAGATGACGGGCTTCGGTCCGATCGAGCCGCTGCTCAAGGACCCGACGATCACCGATATTCTGATCAATACCCACAAGAAATGTTTTGTGGAGCGGTTCGGCAAGCTCGAGGAGACCACGGTCCACTTCAAGGACGAGGGGCATCTGCTCCGCATCGTCCACAAGATCGTTGCCGCCGTCGGCCGCCGGGTCGACGAGTTGTCCCCGACGGTTGACGCCCGCCTGCCTGATGGATCCCGCGTCAACGTCGCAATCCGCCCCATTGCGGTCGACGGGCCGCTGGTGTCGATCCGCAAATTCTCCAAAATGCCGTTCTCGATGGATCGTTTGATCGAGCTGGGCGCGCTGAGGCCTGCCGTTGCGGAGGTACTGCAGGCCGCCGTCCACGGCCGGATTTCGCTGATCGTCTCCGGGGGCACGGGCAGCGGCAAGACGACCCTGCTCAACGCACTGTCCAGCCACATCCCACACGACGAACGCATCATCACGATCGAGGATGCCGCGGAGTTGCAACTGCAACTACCGCACGTCGGCCGCCTGGAAACCCGTCCCGCCAATGCCGAAGGAAAGGGCGAATTGCGCCAGCGCGAACTGGTGAGGAATGCGCTGCGTATGCGGCCCGACCGCATCATCATCGGCGAGTGCCGTGGCGAGGAAGCCTTCGACATGCTGCAGGCGATGAACACCGGCCACGAAGGATCGATGACCACGGTCCACGCCAATAACCCTCGCGACGCCGTCAAGCGCCTGGAGCAGATGGTCGGCATGGCCGGCGCATCGATGACGATTGCAAGCGTCAGGAGCCAGATTGCATCGGCCGTCCGCATGATCGTTCAGCTGCAGCGTTTGCCGGACGGCAGCCGGCGCGTCACCAGCGTGTGCGAAATCACCGGCATGGAAGGCGAAGTCCTGCAAATGCAGGAACTCTACAAATTCGTCAAGGAATCCACCGACGAACGCGGCATGATCCGCGGAAGTTTCCGCGCCACCGGAATTCGACCGCTGTTTCTTACTGATTTGAAGCACGCAGGCATCGATCTGCCTGCAAGTTATTTCGACCCAGGCCGGCCGTTGTGAACCAATGAGCGAACTCTGGATTATCTACGCGCTGGTTTTTGGGGCGGCGCTCCTCGGTGCCCAGGCGCTCTACTGGCTGCTCATCCGCTCGCGCACCGAACGCAAGATCATCAACCGGCGCCTGACGCTCACCGGGGAATTATCGGATCAGGGTGCGGTGCTGGAGGTGCTTCGCGGCGAACGAGGATCAGCGGCCTTCGCCAACGTGGCCGGGCTGCAGTGGTTCGACGAACTGGTCATGCAAAGCGGATTGAAGCTCGACACAGCGCGGCTTTTGGCGTGGCTCGGCGCATTGGCCTTTGGATTCTACCTTGTGCTGGGGTTTTGGCTGAAACTGGGGACGATAGCGATCGCCATCGCGATTTTGGCCGCTCCGCTGACCGGGTATGTGCTGCTGAGGAGAGCTCGCGCAAAGCGAATCAGCCGCTTCAGCGAACAGCTCCCCGAAGCCCTCGATATTGTCGTGCGTGGCCTGCGCGCCGGCCATCCGCTGCGCGTGGCGCTCGGCCTTGCATCGCGCGAAATGCCCGATCCAATCGGCACGGAATTCGGCATTCTGCTCGATGAAATCACTTTCGGCCTGGATCAGGAGGTCGCGGTCGATCATCTTTACGAGCGCGTCGGACAGGAGGATCTTTCCTTCGTTTCGACGGCCATCAACATTCAGAGCCATACCGGTGGCAATCTGGCAGAGATTCTCAAGAGCCTTTCCACCTTGTTGCGCAACCGCTCCAAACTACGCTTGAAGGTCCGTGCATTGACTTCCGAGGGAAGAACGTCCGGGGTGCTGCTATCGGCGCTGCCGTTCGTCCTTTTCCTGGTGGTCAGTTTCATCAATCCAAACTATTATGGAGATCTGAGGGGTCATCCCGTGGTGATGCCCGCGGTGGGAGTCGCTCTTTTCCTGCTGGCGCTCGGGAATTTAGTGATTTACCGAATGGTCAATTTCAAGATTTGAGCATGTTCGACATCTCACCAATCCTCATTGCCCTCATGGCCGCCGCTGCCGTAACCGGCCTTGTGTTCGTCGGGGGCCAGTATTTCCTGACGGAAGCCAGGATTCAGCAGCGGATTGCCCCGACGCGGGAGCGCGATAAAAGCTCAAAATTGCTCGACGGTCTCAACAGCGTCATTGTGAGATATTTCGACGAGAAGCGGTTCAAGGTCGAAGGGCCGGTGAGATCGAAGTTGCGCCAGGAGCTGTTGCGCGCCGGTTATTTTCACCCCAACGCGATCAACTATTACATCTTCGCGCGTCTTGGCGTGGTCGTGGCGTTTGCTTTACTCGGCTATGTGGTCAACGTGACCTTGCTGGCTCAGGCCAGCTCGATTGCCAAATTCGTGCTGATCGCCATTATGACCACCGTTGCTATCCTTGGGCCGGACGCCTACATCGCGCGGCGGCAACGGAAATTGCAGGACGAGTACGCAACTGCATTTCCGGATCTGCTCGACCTGATGGTCGTTTGTGTTGACGCCGGTCTGAGCCTCGAAGCTGCGCTCGACCGGATCAGCCGCGAGATAGTCAAGAAGCATCGCGCGCTCGGCATGAATCTGCTGTTGATGGGGGCGGAGACCCGAGCCGGCCGCAGCACGATCGACGCGCTGGCTTCGTTCGCCGATCGACTGGGCCTCGACGCAGCCCGCTCTTTTGTGGGGACGCTTCGCCAATCGCTCGAACTGGGCAGCGACGTCGGCGAGGCGCTCGTGGTGTTTAGCGACGAAATGCGGGAAAAGCGGCTGTTGCGGGCGGAGGAGCGCGCCAACCAGCTTCCGGTAAAAATGGTACTACCCTTGGGAGTCTGCATTTTTCCGGTAATTATGTTAGTAGTTCTATTGCCCATTGTTGTAAAAATGTCAGCGCAATTTGGACAAATGCATCATTGATGGACGGGCGCATTGACATCGTTGGCGGACCGTCTCGGCCTCACAAGTGCGGCGAATTTGAAGTTCCTATCAGTACCGCTGCACCCTTGTTATAGGAACTTCAAATTCAAAAGCCGCACTAAACCTTTATATTTGCTAGAGCTCCTTGATTCCGAAATTCGCATCAGAGGTTGCCACGATAGCTTGCGAATTTCGGAATCGGAGCTCTAGGCCCCTTGCGCGGAATGCGGGAAAAACGACTATTGCGGGCGGAGAGACGGGCTAACCCGCTTCCGGTAAAAATGGCACTACCGTGGGGAATTTGTATTTTTCCCGTGATTCATTTAGTGATTCTCTTGCCGATGGGGATAAAACTGCTATCGGCATTTACACGGGTGCATCGTTGACGGCCAGGCGGGGGTAGAGGATACGGAATGCGGGGCCTCGTTCAAATGGCGGCTGTTTGCTGGCTGGCGACAGCCGTGGGGGCCTGTGACCTCCTCACGGTCCGGGAAGCCGCCGTCGAAGCGCCGGTCGTCCCTGCGGCTGTGGACCCCGTGCAGGAGCCCACCGACGTCAAGTATTACGCGTCCGACGAGCCTCTGCGAATGGGATTGGAGATGTTCAACCGTGGCAATTTCGGGCTGTCCCAACGGTATTTCAAGGACGCGGTCGAAAAAGCCCCGAAGGATATTACAGCCTGGGTTGGGCTGGCGGCGAGTTACGATCGGCTGCGGCGCTTCGATCTAGCGGATCAGGCCTATGCGCAGGCTATCCGCTTGGGAGGCGAGACCGTGCAGATCCTCAACGACCAAGGTTACTCCTATATGCTGCGCGGGGATCTGACGAAGGCGCGAAGGAAGTTCGTCAGGGCCTACGCCCTGGATCCTACTAACCCCACGATCGCCAATAACCTCCAGTTGCTCAATGGCAGCCGCAAGTTCATTGAGAGGCCCCCGGAAAATCAGCTCTGAGACTGCTTTGAGTTGATTTGTCTGTCCGTAGCCAGATACCTCTCAGGCTTCTTTTGGACTCCTTAACCAGCCTTCCGGTCAGTCGGAACTTTAAGAGAAGCTCAACGTCTTTGACGTAGAGCTTTTCTCATGAACCGGCTTTTCAAACTGCAGTTTCTTGGACCGCTTGCGCTGTTTGTCGCGACACTTTGTGCTGAGCTAGCGGCGCGCGCTTTGTCCTACGCGCCCAGTTCGGAGATCCTCTGGTTTTTAAACCTGAGGATGTTCGGCATTTTTCAGCGAAGCGCCGGCCTCTTGGGCGAATTCGTCGCGATCAATGGTTTTCAGCTTTTGGGCATCGCGTTGCCGATATTCTTGCTGGCATGTCTCGGGCTCGCAATCAAACAGAAGCTTCCGCTCGCGCTGGCCAGTCACCTGAGCCTTGCCTACGCTGCCTTTCTGGTTCTTTCCTGGCAGCCCGGCGCTCCCGTCGCCCAAGCCTCCCTCGTGCCCTTTGCAGTTCCTTCGGGAGCGGGCTTCTACGTGTTGACGGGTATTCTAGGCACATGCCTGACGTCGTTCGTGATCTCGCATTTGCTGTACCTTGGCGCCGTGCGAGAGGAAATTTGACGGCTTTTCCTGCCGTCTGGGGCTATTTCGTCCTCGTTATAACGAGCGCGGTCTTATTTTGGGCCGCTTGGACTGACTTGCGGGAATACAAGATCCGCAACGAGCTGATCCTCGCTCTGGCAGGTCTGTTTGTTCTCTACGTCCTGCTCACCGGTCACTGGAGTGATTTGAAATGGGATGTTGCGTTCGCCGCACCGATGTTTGCGGTTATGCTGGTGTTTTACGCCCTAGGGTGGATGGGCGGCGGCGACGTTAAAATCCTGGCGGTTGCCTTTCTTTGGACCGGCTTGTCCGGCGCCCTGCCATTCGCCGTTCTGCTGGCGCTGTTCAGCGGTGTATATGCCCTCGCGGCAAAGCTTGGCTGGGCCAACAGCCAGATCACAGACGCGGGTCGCCGGCGTATTCCGCTCGCGCCGTCTGTCGCCGGCGCATTGATCTGCACGTTCATGTTGAAGGCCTTAAAACTCGCGTAGCCGTCCTCCGGTTTTCCCGTGTCGCACAAAAAATACTTGTGCACCCCTGGCCTTTGCGGGAAATTGATTCGCCTGTTCTCGAGGGTGACATGAAGCTGCATTGGTCGATGTTGCTTGGAGTGGCCACGACTGTGTGTGTCGGCGCGCCAGCGCCTGCGGCGACTATCACGAGCGCTCCCGGAAAGAACGGGAGTATCGTCATCGAAATTCATGGCATGATCGGACCAGGCGACGCCGATGTCTTCGATCGAATCGTCAAGCGGGCAGTTGACTCCGGCAAAATGATCGCAAGCGTTCGATTGAATTCCCCGGGCGGTCAAGCTCGACGAAGGCGCCAAACTTGCTTTCGCGATAAAGTTTGGGAAGCTTGCGACCGTTGTTGCTTCAGATGCAGTTTGTGCCTCGGCCTGCTTCCTGGCGTTTGCAGCCGGGGATCCGAAGTTTGCCGGACCGGGCGCGTTGATCGGTGTGCACAAGGCTTCCGAAAAGGGAGGTCTGGAAACTAAGGCCTCAGGCGCCGCAACCGCAGCCATGGCGGGCTTTGCAAGGGAACTGGGCATTCCCTCCCGGATTATTTCCCTGATGGTGAAGACACCACCGGCGCAGATTGCCTGGCTGGAGCCGCGTGATCTCCATTCGATGGCCGTCAAAACGACCGGCAACATTGCGCTGGCGACGGGGTCTGGGGTTCGGCCCGACGGACCCGCGGACTGGAAACCGTCAACAGAAGTCGAGACCTTGGCGATCGCACACCCGGCTGAGAAGATCGAGAACCGCCCTGTCTGGAACGCGTTTATCGACAACATGATCGCGCTGTCCGCCGAACAGAACAAGGGCACCGCCACGCTTATGCGCTCCTGCAAGTCGGAATCCAGGGAGTGCGCCATGGCGGTGGCCTACCTGCTGAAGGATGGCAGGCAAGGCCTTGCCACCGCATTTCAGGATGCGAACGGCAACGTCAAGCGACGCGAGGTCTGCGAAAGCAACGCCGCCAATGACGCTAGAGATTGTCTTAATTGGGATACCGGAGCCAGGTATCGCGATGTGAGAAATACGAAAGGTGAGTGGGTGCAGAGCCTTTCAGATTGAGGATGTTCTCACTCCTGGGTGCCATTCCGCCAAAACGCCCCTGAGGGCAGCGAACGCGATCGATCGCGGCCGTGAAATGGTTCCCGGCCTCACTGAGGTGTGCAGAGCCGCCGGCGCTTGGCAAGCCCGGGAATGCAATACGTAATGGCCGTGCGAATTCCTTTACATAGGGAACTCGAGCAACGCGGTGTGTCTGCCTGCAGGTCTCGGCGACCCCGCCAGTCCCGACTTATTCCTCATTGCGAAGCAAAAAGGTTTTCGCGGGCGTGGTTTCAACTAAGTTCCGCCGCTGAAACCCCATGAATAGCCCGGGTAGATGTCCAGCAAATGAATATCCCGACATTAATAGTTAAACTCAAGTTTTATTGCCGGAGACAAGTTTTATTGCCGGAGATATGGACGGCCAGAAAAAATTACGGCAAATTGCACCTAATTATGGCTAAGAGATCGTTGCCGTCGGCTCTCGGAGTGCGGAACCGGGATGAATGCGGCAAAGCTTTCTGAGCTTAAAAAACAAAATTTAAAAAAGAAATTGAGGCGTGATCGGTTTGCGGAGACCGGACACAAAACGGGCAGGGGTTTTGGCGTTTGGAGTCCTTTCACAGGTAGGCCGAAGAGCAGATTCAAAAACTGTTTGAGGCGAAGCGCCCCATCCATTTCGAACGGGGCGATAATTTTCAGATGTGAATTGATACCAGGTGCGATCACGCCTGCTCTGCGTCAGCAGAGTTGAGGAGTGAATATTGGGTCGCGTCAATTTCGTCCCGAAGGCTGAGTCCGCAGTCGAGCCTTCTCGGCCAGCATTCGACTGGTCCGATCTCGAATCGCGTCCGAAGGAAATTTCGAAGCCTTCGTCTGCGCCATCGTCGGAGCTTGTGATCGAGCAGCATGTCACGCTCGCGCATGACCGGCATGATCCGCTTGTCTTGCTCGAGCAGCTCAACGCGCCGCATCGAGCGGCCACCGCCGATGCACCAAGCGCGATCGAATCGCCTGCCGCGGTCGATTCACCTTCCAATGATCAGGCCGAGCCGGCCATTCAACAACAGACCGTCGCGCCGAAGCGCGATCCGTTCGACATGCTGTCGTACCTGGCAGCGATACCATCCAAGCAATCCTGAATATTAGTCAGCAGCAAATTTGCGGGGCAGCGTTATGGCCATGAATTACGAAACCAAGTTGATCCAGCCGAGACATCCGGACACTGAGGCACGA
Source organism: uncultured Alphaproteobacteria bacterium (assembly GCA_963832045.1). GTDB lineage: Bacteria > Pseudomonadota > Alphaproteobacteria > Rhizobiales > Xanthobacteraceae > Bradyrhizobium. The sequence goes on along the minus strand of CAWHSM010000022.1, from coordinate 434,048 downwards.
ACCGCCGCCCGCGCATGCCTAATTGAAGTGGAGAGTTCGTCCATGAGTGCAAGCCACAAGCGTGAGATCGCCTTCATCGATCCTGGCGTCGATGATCTGCAAACGCTGCTTGCAGGCATCCGCCCGGATGTGGAGCCGATCCTGCTCACAGCCGATGAACCCGCGTCACGACAAATGGCGCGCGCGGTTCGGGGGCGAGAAGGGCTCCAAGCGATCCACGTCATCGCACATGGACAACCGGGTGAGGTCTCGTTCGGAGCAGGCGTGCTGTCGGTTGAAACGATGGCAAAGCATTCCGACGATCTTGCACGGCTCGGGCCAGCGCTTGGCGTTGGAGGACTTCGGTTGTGGACTTGCGAAAGCGCGCATGGCGAGCGCGGCTCAGCCTTCATCGACACGCTGGCGTGCATGGTTGGGGCGCAAGTAGCCGGCTCGACGCGCCTGGTCGGTTCAAAAGCAAAGGGAGGGCAATGGACGCTCGACGTCGGCGCAACCGGCCTGCCGCCGCTCTCCGCAGAGGGGGCAGCAGCCTATGCCGGCGTCATGACGACGACAACCTCGACGACCGTCAACGACAACAACACCTCAGCGAATCTTGCACTTTCTACCGGCACCACCACGAATGCGACGGTCAATCTCAACAACAGCAGCGGTAACGATTCGGTCACCACCGACGGCAGCGGCTCGACCACGGTCAACGGCAACAACAGCACCGGCAACGACGAGATCGACATCGACAACGCCAGCTCGGCGACGGTCAACCTCAACAACAGCACCGGCAACGACGACGTCGACATCACAGGAACGACTATCAACGCCACGGTCAACGACAACAACAGCGGTGTCGTAGGCGGCACCGACGAAATCGACATCACCGGCACCGCGGTTACTGCGACGGTCAATCTCAACAATAGTTTGGGCAATGACACGGTAAGCATCGTCGGCGCGAGCAGCACCAACGCGACGGTCAATCTCAACAACAGCGGCGGCAAGGACACCATCAACGTCGGCTCGACGACCGGAGCCACCACTGCGACAGTCAACCTCAACAGCAGCGGCGGTACCGACATCGTAAATGTGGTCGGCGCGACCACCACCGCGACGGTCAACCTCGCCAACAGCACGGGCAAGGGTGATGTTGTCGAACTCCTCGGCAAGGGCACCGGCACGATCAACGCCGTCAACAGCACCGGCAACGATACGCTGATTGGCGCCAATAGCACCGATACGATCACCGGCGGCAGTGGGAACGATACTGTCGAACTGAGGGGCGCCGGTACGATCAATGCCGGCGCAGGCAACGATTTAGGCATCTATACGCTGTCTGATCATTACTCGATCAACAGCAGTGGCCAGCTGCAGAGTCTCAACGGCGACGTCGATACCTATAATGGCCAGGGCGGCACCAACACGCTCGATATCGTGCTCACCACTGCCCAGTGGAACCTGCCCTTGGTTCAGTCGGATTTAGCCAGCTACGCCGCGTTCCTTTCGACCAATCCGGGCCCCAATCAGACCTTCACCTTTCATTTCGGTGCGACCTCGGGCGCATTGACGGTTGCTGGCTGGCAAGATCTCAACGTCCAGATTGCTGGCGGCACACTTCTGGCGGCAACCGGCGTCGAGGGCTCGCCAACCGCTCTCAACCTGGCAACTGCAGTCGCTGGCTTCCCGGGCGGCAGCCTCTCGTCGCTCCTTGTCGGCGCGATTCCGCTCGGCGCGACGCTGAGCGATGGCCACGGCAACAGCTTCACGGCCGACGCCACTCACACCTCGGTCGATGTCCACAGCTGGAATCTGTCAACGCTGACGATCACTCCAACAAACGACACTAATTTTCCGCTTTCAATTACAGCCACCAAGACCGAAGGCAGCGGAGCCATAACCACGGCCGCGACTGAAGGGGTGACGGTCGATCCGACCGCGCCGACGGTGACGCCGGTAGCCGCGACGGGGAATGAGGGGTCCGCAATCGGACTGAACCTCGGCACCGCGGTCACCGGTCTGCCCGGCGACAGCAACAGCCTGGCTTCGCTGGTGGTCGGCGCTATTCCGCTCGGCGCGACCATTACCGACGGAACCTCGGCGCACACCTTCACGGCGAGCACCACCAGCGGCACCTCGGTCGACGTTGCCAGCTGGAATCTGTCAACGCTGACGATCACTTCCGCGGAAGAAGGCAGTTTCAAGCTCACGATTGCCGCGACCGAGAAGGATGCCGAAGGCAACCTCAGCACCACCACTACTCGTACTGAATCAATCACGGTGGCCGACGCGGCGTTGACGGCGGGGACGGTGACGGTGAGCGGCGGGGTCGAGGGCACGACCGCGGCGGCGCTGTCGGCGACCTTCAGCGACGCCAATGCCAATGCGCCTGCGAGCGACTTCTCGGGCACGATCAGCTGGGGCGACGGCCAGACGTCGAGCTTCGACAGCAGCAACGTCACCGCCAACGGCAACGGCGCCTTTACGGTGAGCGGGCTGACGCACCTTTATGCGGAAGATACGACGGTAAGCGGCCCGGACAGCGTCAGCGTTGCGATCTCCGACGTCGGCGGCAGCACGGCGAACGCCTCCAGCACGACCACGGTTGCCGACGCGGCGCTGAGCGCGACCGGCGTCGCGGTCACGGCGACCGAGGGTAATTCGTCCGGCGTGGTCACGGTCGCGACCTTCACCGACGGCAATCCGTCGGCGAGCGCCACCGATTCTCAGCGCCACCATCACCTGGGGCGATGGCACGCAGAGCGTCGCGGCACCATTGTCAGCACCGCGCAGCGGCTTCGCCGTTCAGGGCAGCCGACGCACCTACGCCGAAGAGAGGCAGCACCGCGACGTCAGCGTTGCGATCTCCGACGCCGGCGGCAGCACGGCGAACGCCTCCAGCACCGCCACGGTTGCCGACGCGGCGCTGAGCGCGACCGGCGTCGCGGTCACGGCGACCGAGGGTAATTCGTCCGGCGTGGTCACGGTCGCGACCTTCACCGACGGCAATCCGTCGGCGAGCGCCACCGATTTCAGCGCCACCATCACCTGGGGCGATGGCACGCAGAGCGCGGGCACCATTGTCAGCACCGCGAGCGGCTTCGCCGTTCAGGGCAGCCACACCTACGCCGAAGAGGGCAGCACCGCGGTCAGCGTTGCGATCTCCGACGCCGGCGGCAGCACGGCGAACGCCTCCAGCACCGCCACGGTTGCCGACGCGGCGCTGAGCGCGACCGGCGTCGCGGTCACGGCGACCGAGGGTAATTCGTCCGGCGTGGTCACGGTCGCGACCTTCACCGACGGCAATCCGTCGGCGAGCGCCACCGATTTCAGCGCCACCATCACCTGGGGCGATGGCACGCAGAGCGCGGGCACCATTGTCAGCACCGCGAGCGGCTTCGCCGTTCAGGGCAGCCACACCTACGCCGAAGAGGGCAGCACCGCGGTCAGCGTTGCGATCTCCGACGCCGGCGGCAGCACGGCGAACGCCTCCAGCACCGCCACGGTTGCCGACGCGGCGCTGAGCGCGACCGGCGTCGCGGTCACGGCGACCGAGGGTAATTCGTCCGGCGTGGTCACGGTCGCGACCTTCACCGACGGCAATCCGTCGGCGAGCGCCACCGATTTCAGCGCCACCATCACCTGGGGCGATGGCACGCAGAGCGCGGGCACCATTGTCAGCACCGCGAGCGGCTTCGCCGTTCAGGGCAGCCACACCTACGCCGAAGAGGGCAGCACCGCGGTCAGCGTTGCGATCTCCGACGCCGGCGGCAGCACGGCGAACGCCTCCAGCACCGCCACGGTTGCCGACGCGGCGCTGAGCGCGACCGGCGTCGCGGTCACGGCGACCGAGGGTAATTCGTCCGGCGTGGTCACGGTCGCGACCTTCACCGACGGCAATCCGTCGGCGAGCGCCACCGATTTCAGCGCCACCATCACCTGGGGCGATGGCACGCAGAGCGCGGGCACCATTGTCAGCACCGCGAGCGGCTTCGCCGTTCAGGGCAGCCACACCTACGCCGAAGAGGGCAGCACCGCGGTCAGCGTTGCGATCTCCGACGCCGGCGGCAGCACGGCGAACGCCTCCAGCACCGCCACGGTTGCCGACGCGGCGCTGAGCGCGACCGGCGTCGCGGTCACGGCGACCGAGGGTAATTCGTCCGGCGTGGTCACGGTCGCGACCTTCACCGACGGCAATCCGTCGGCGAGCGCCACCGATTTCAGCGCCACCATCACCTGGGGCGATGGCACGCAGAGCGCGGGCACCATTGTCAGCACCGCGAGCGGCTTCGCCGTTCAGGGCAGCCACACCTACGCCGAAGAGGGCAGCACCGCGGTCAGCGTTGCGATCTCCGACGCCGGCGGCAGCACGGCGAACGCCTCCAGCACCGCCACGGTTGCCGACGCGGCGCTGAGCGCGACCGGCGTCGCGGTCACGGCGACCGAGGGTAATTCGTCCGGCGTGGTCACGGTCGCGACCTTCACCGACGGCAATCCGTCGGCGAGCGCCACCGATTTCAGCGCCACCATCACCTGGGGCGATGGCACGCAGAGCGCGGGCACCATTGTCAGCACCGCGAGCGGCTTCGCCGTTCAGGGCAGCCACACCTACGCCGAAGAGGGCAGCACCGCGGTCAGCGTTGCGATCTCCGACGCCGGCGGCAGCACGGCGAACGCCTCCAGCACCGCCACGGTTGCCGACGCGGCGCTGAGCGCGACCGGCGTCGCGGTCACGGCGACCGAGGGTAATTCGTCCGGCGTGGTCACGGTCGCGACCTTCACCGACGGCAATCCGTCGGCGAGCGCCACCGATTTCAGCGCCACCATCACCTGGGGCGATGGCACGCAGAGCGCGGGCACCATTGTCAGCACCGCGAGCGGCTTCGCCGTTCAGGGCAGCCACACCTACGCCGAAGAGGGCAGCACCGCGGTCAGCGTTGCGATCTCCGACGCCGGCGGCAGCACGGCGAACGCCTCCAGCACCGCCACGGTTGCCGACGCGGCGCTGAGCGCGACCGGCGTCGCGGTCACGGCGACCGAGGGTAATTCGTCCGGCGTGGTCACGGTCGCGACCTTCACCGACGGCAATCCGTCGGCGAGCGCCACCGATTTCAGCGCCACCATCACCTGGGGCGATGGCACGCAGAGCGCGGGCACCATTGTCAGCACCGCGAGCGGCTTCGCCGTTCAGGGCAGCCACACCTACGCCGAAGAGGGCAGCACCGCGGTCAGCGTTGCGATCTCCGACGCCGGCGGCAGCACGGCGAACGCCTCCAGCACCGCCACGGTTGCCGACGCGGCGCTGAGCGCGACCGGCGTCGCGGTCACGGCGACCGAGGGTAATTCGTCCGGCGTGGTCACGGTCGCGACCTTCACCGACGGCAATCCGTCGGCGAGCGCCACCGATTTCAGCGCCACCATCACCTGGGGCGATGGCACGCAGAGCGCGGGCACCATTGTCAGCACCGCGAGCGGCTTCGCCGTTCAGGGCAGCCACACCTACGCCGAAGAGGGCAGCACCGCGGTCAGCGTTGCGATCTCCGACGCCGGCGGCAGCACGGCGAACGCCTCCAGCACCGCCACGGTTGCCGACGCGGCGCTGAGCGCGACCGGCGTCGCGGTCACGGCGACCGAGGGTAATTCGTCCGGCGTGGTCACGGTCGCGACCTTCACCGACGGCAATCCGTCGGCGAGCGCCACCGATTTCAGCGCCACCATCACCTGGGGCGATGGCACGCAGAGCGCGGGCACCATTGTCAGCACCGCGAGCGGCTTCGCCGTTCAGGGCAGCCACACCTACGCCGAAGAGGGCAGCACCGCGGTCAGCGTTGCGATCTCCGACGCCGGCGGCAGCACGGCGAACGCCTCCAGCACCGCCACGGTTGCCGACGCGGCGCTGAGCGCGACCGGCGTCGCGGTCACGGCGACCGAGGGTAATTCGTCCGGCGTGGTCACGGTCGCGACCTTCACCGACGGCAATCCGTCGGCGAGCGCCACCGATTTCAGCGCCACCATCACCTGGGGCGATGGCACGCAGAGCGCGGGCACCATTGTCAGCACCGCGAGCGGCTTCGCCGTTCAGGGCAGCCACACCTACGCCGAAGAGGGCAGCACCGCGGTCAGCGTTGCGATCTCCGACGCCGGCGGCAGCACGGCGAACGCCTCCAGCACCGCCACGGTTGCCGACGCGGCGCTGAGCGCGACCGGCGTCGCGGTCACGGCGACCGAGGGTAATTCGTCCGGCGTGGTCACGGTCGCGACCTTCACCGACGGCAATCCGTCGGCGAGCGCCACCGATTTCAGCGCCACCATCACCTGGGGCGATGGCACGCAGAGCGCGGGCACCATTGTCAGCACCGCGAGCGGCTTCGCCGTTCAGGGCAGCCACACCTACGCCGAAGAGGGCAGCACCGCGGTCAGCGTTGCGATCTCCGACGCCGGCGGCAGCACGGCGAACGCCTCCAGCACCGCCACGGTTGCCGACGCGGCGCTGAGCGCGACCGGCGTCGCGGTCACGGCGACCGAGGGTAATTCGTCCGGCGTGGTCACGGTCGCGACCTTCACCGACGGCAATCCGTCGGCGAGCGCCACCGATTTCAGCGCCACCATCACCTGGGGCGATGGCACGCAGAGCGCGGGCACCATTGTCAGCACCGCGAGCGGCTTCGCCGTTCAGGGCAGCCACACCTACGCCGAAGAGGGCAGCACCGCGGTCAGCGTTGCGATCTCCGACGCCGGCGGCAGCACGGCGAACGCCTCCAGCACCGCCACGGTTGCCGACGCGGCGCTGAGCGCGACCGGCGTCGCGGTCACGGCGACCGAGGGTAATTCGTCCGGCGTGGTCACGGTCGCGACCTTCACCGACGGCAATCCGTCGGCGAGCGCCACCGATTTCAGCGCCACCATCACCTGGGGCGATGGCACGCAGAGCGCGGGCACCATTGTCAGCACCGCGAGCGGCTTCGCCGTTCAGGGCAGCCACACCTACGCCGAAGAGGGCAGCACCGCGGTCAGCGTTGCGATCTCCGACGCCGGCGGCAGCACGGCGAACGCCTCCAGCACCGCCACGGTGAGCCCGTTCGCGGAGAACCCGAACCTGGGCGAGGGCAATTCGACGATCACGGTAACGGAGAATGCGGCGACGGCGCTCGGTCTGACGCTATCGGCATTCGACGCTGACGACGGCCTGTCGGTGACGATCACCGGGGTGCCGAGCGGCGCGACGTTCAATGCCGGCACCTTGAGCGGCAGCACCTTGACGATTAGTCAGGCTCAGCTGACCACGCTGAGTGGGCTTGCAAACCTCAAGATCACTACGGCGGATGCCGGCGGCACCTTGGCCATTACCGCGACCAATTCGGAAGGCGGCTCGGCGAGCGAGAACCTGACCGTCAACGTGACGCAGGCGCTCGACGCCAGTAACGTGGTGCCTGGAGCGCAGACGGCGACCGAAGGCGTCGGCAAGGCGATCACCGGCATCTCGATCAGCGATCCGGATGCGACCGGCAACGTCACCACCACGCTCAGCGTGCTGCACGGCACGCTGAGCGTTCTCACCAATGTGCCAGGTGGTCTGACCGCGGGCGGCATTTCCGGCAACGGTACCGGCACTGTGGTGCTGACCGGCAGCGTTTCGGCGATCAATGCCACGCTCGCTGCCACCAGCGGGCTAGTCTATCTGGAGCAGGGCGACCATACGAGCGACACGCTGACGGTTGCCACGCAGGACCAGGGCACCAGCCCGACGCTGACCGCGACCAGCACCGTGGCGATCACCGTCACCGAGGCGCTCGACGCTAGCAACGTGGTGCCCGGCGCGCAGACGGCGACCGAAGGCGTCGGCAAGGCGATCACGGGCATCTCGATCAGCGATCCGGATGCGACCGGCAACGTCACCACCACGCTCAGCGTGCTGCACGGCACGCTGAGCGCTCTCACCAATGTGTCAGGTGGTCTGACCGCGAGCGGCATTTCCGGCAACGGCACCGGCACGATCACCTTGACCGGGACTGCGGCGCAGATCGACAACACTCTCGCCGCGGCAAACGGGCTGGTCTACCTGACGACGGGCAGCCAGAACGACACGCTGACAGTCGCCACGCAGGACCAGGGCACCAGCCCGACGTTGACCGCGACCAGCACGGTGGCGATCAATGTAACGGCCGCCGCGGCGCCGCAGATAAGCATCTTTACCGAGTCAAAGGGCGGCTCAGGCAACAAGACTTTGACTTCCACAGTCTCGGCCTCGGATAGCGTAGCCATAACGTCGGTGCAGATAGAGGATACGACCAGGACCGTTAATCTTGGAACTGCAACAAGCCCTAGTTCCGGGACGTCGACCAACGGGACCTGGACCATTGTCTTCACCAATCCGGGTAGTGTTAAAAATGGCGACACGTTGACGGCGACAGTGACGGACGCTGATGGCAAAACCGCGACCGCAACCACCACAGCGTTAGCACCTGCGGGCATCGCCGGAAACTCAATCAATCTGGGACTGGACGATCCGTCGGGTGTAGGCGCACCGACCACCATCACCGTCAGCGGGGTGCCGGCCGACTGGAGCCTGAACGCGGGGACCAACAACGGCAACGGCACCTGGACCGTGCAGACGGGCGACCCGTCGGCGCTGACGGTCACTACCCCCGCGACATTCGCCGGGGCGATGGTGCTCAATGTCGCCGAGAGCTGGACCAACGCGGACGGCAGCTCGGGAATTGCAGACATCGCGGACAATGTGGAGGCTTACGCGCCGGGTTCGCCGATCTTCGCCCTCTCCGGCGACGACACTCTCACCGGTGGCGGTGGGAACGACGTGTTCGTCTTCTCGCAGCCGATCGGCAATGACATCATCGACAGCTTCAACGTGGCGTCGGACAAGATCGACCTCATCGGATTCAAAACTCACGAGCTTCAGCGACCTTCAAGCCAATCTGACCGATGATGCGAACGGCAACGCTGTGGTCACGATCGGGACTGGCGAGACCATCACCTGCAAGGGGTCGACTCGGCGTCGTTGACTGCGAGTAACTTCGTGTTCGACCAAACTCCGGTCACCCAGAATCCGCGAACGATGTCGATCGGCGACGGCGCGATCCTGCCGCTCAGCGGGATCATCAACAACACCGGCACCATCTCGCTCAATTCGACTGGTGACGAGACCGATCTGGAACTGATCCAGAACGGAATCACGCTGCAAGGCGGTGGCCAGCTTGTTTTGTCGGACAACTCCCAGAACGTCATTTTCGGCACGAGCTCGGACGTCACCCTGACCAACGTGGACAACACGATCACGGGCGCCGGACAGCTTGGCCAGGGGCAGCTTGATCTGAGCAACGAAGCGACGATCGATGCTACCGGGACTAACGCGCTGATCGTCGACACCGGAAGCAACGCGATCGTTAACTCCGGTACGCTCGAAGCCACCGGAAGCGGCGGCCTTGTTGTCAACAGCGCCATCCAGAACTCTGGTAACATCTGGGCGGATGGCGGCAACGTTACTGTCAACGGCGCCGTCACCGGAAACGGCACAGCGACGATTTCCGGATCTTCGACCCTGGAATTCGGCGCGGCGTCGGCCGAGAGCACCAGCTTCGCGGCCGGTGCCACGGGTACACTCAAGCTGGATCAGGCCGAAGGCTTTAGCGGCACTGTCGCCGGGTTTGGAGCGGGTGATACTCTGGATCTCACCGACATAGCGGCCGGCGCCAATCTGACGATTGGGTATACGGCCAATGTGGTCGGCACCGGCGGCACGTTAAGCGTCAGTGACGGGACCCATAATGCCAGCATTGCGTTGCTCGGCCAATTCGCGGCTGCCGGTTTCCAGGTTGGAAGCGACGCGGGCGGAGGGGCTATGGTTACCTACACACCGCTCGAGCAAGGCGCCGGCTCATTAATCACCCCGCCAAAATCATGAGGGTTAAACATAACGAAATGAGACTTGGGATTGTTGACTTTGCTACGGTCCTTTGGCGGAGCCGCTGAGGGCAGGAGATCGAATGCGGGGCAAGGCTGATGATACGCGAGCCGATGATTCCGGGCTTCTAGCCTTGGTCGTTTTGCTGCGGCATTTCGGCTTCCAAGTGCAGGTCGACCACGTTCGTGAAAGGTTTGGCAAGAAGCCGATCAGCGCCAAACAAATGGTCCGTTGCGCCAGGGACCTTGGATTGCGAGCGCGGGTCCTGACGCCGTCGCTTGACGATCTCAGCAAACTGTCGCTGCCGGGGATTGCGGCCTTGCGTGATGGCGGGTTCTTGATCGTCGGTCAAGTTTCCGAGGATGCGGTACAGATCTTAAGACCAACGTCGGCGCAACAAGAGAGGATTCCACGCGACCAGTTTAAGTCGATCTGGGATGGGCGCCTCGTTCTGATGGCTCACCCTCGGACGCGGTCTGATCTTGCGAAGCAACTGGTCGGTGCAATCGGCAGGGCTTTTCGTAGCCTGGCTCGCCCCATCCTGGCATTGGCGAGGAGGCCGTCGCGTAACGCGGTTGGCGTCCCTCAGAATTTTGCAAAATTAAGCCATGGCGCCGCCGGAGACTCTGACAAAGCATTCGACGCAGACCAGATGATACGACCAGGAGAGTCCGTTTCCGACGTCGCAGACGACAGGGGTCTGTTAGCGCTGGTGATGCTGCTGCGCATCCATGGCATCGGTGCGGAGCCTGGGCAGATTCGCCATCGCTGTGGCAACGTTAATATTGGCATCAGCGAGATGCTGCGCTGTGCTAAGGAACTCGGCCTCAAGGCGCGCGTCAACAGCACGGGCTGGGATCGACTTGCCGCAACACCGCTGCCCGGCATCGCCGCGCTGCGCGATGGCGGCTTCCTGATCCTCGGCCAGGTCAGCGAGGATAAGGTCCTCGTCCAATACCCGAATTCACCGCGCCCTGAAGCGCTGTCTCGCGAGCAGTTCGAGGCGAAGTGGGATGGCCGATTGGTCTTGATGGCGCGCCGCGCCTCTCTATCGGACCTTTCGCGCCGCTTTGATATCACCTGGTTCATGGGCGCGATCCACAAATATCGGCGCTTGCTTGGCGAGGTGCTGGTTGCCTCATTTTTCTTGCAGCTGTTCGCGTTGGTTTCTCCGCTCTTTTTTCAAGTGGTGATCGACAAGGTCCTCGTGCACCGGAGCATGAGCACGCTGGATGTTCTGGCGATTGGCCTATTAGGCATCTCGCTATTCGAGGCCATTCTCGGCACGCTGCGCACCTATATGTTCGCACACACGACCAATCGAATCGATGTCGAACTTGGCGCGCGTCTATTTCGTCATCTGCTCGCGCTGCCGATCGCCTATTTCCAGGCGCGTCGCGTCGGCGATTCGGTTGCAAGGGTGCGCGAACTGGAGAACATCCGCCAGTTCCTCACCAGTTCGGCGCTGACGCTCGTCATCGATCTGTTCTTCACCTTCGTATTCCTTGCGGTGATGTTCTACTATTCGCCGCTACTCAGCTCTATCGTCATCGCGGCCTTTCCGCTCTACATCGGGATATCCCTCGGTGTTACGCCCATGTTCCGACAGCGACTTGACGAGAAATTCCGCCGCGGCGCCGAAAATCAAGCATTCCTGGTCGAGAGCGTCACGGGTGTCGAGACGCTGAAGGCGATGGCGGTCGAGCCGCAAATGCAGCGGCGCTGGGAGGAGCAGCTCGCGGGCTATGTAGCTGCAAGTTTCCGTGTCCTCAGCCTCGGCAATTACGCCAACCAGGCGGTTCAACTGGTCAACAAGGCAACCATTGTCCTGATCCTCTATTTCGGGGCCAAGCTCGTCATTGACGGCGAACTGTCGGTAGGTGAGCTTGTCGCCTTCAACATGCTGTCATCGCGCGTGGCAGCACCGGTCCTGCGTCTCGCGCAGATGTGGCAGGATTTCCACCAGGCGCGCCTGTCGGTGGAGCGCCTCGGCGACATTCTCAACACGATGCCGGAACCCAGCAGCAGCCCGAGCCGATCGGCGCTGCCAGCGATCCGTGGCGACGTGACATTTGAGCATGTGAACTTCCGCTATCGGGTCGATGCGCCCGCCATTCTCACCGACATCAATCTCAAGATCGCGCCCGGTCAAGTCGTCGGCATCGTCGGTTCGTCAGGGTCGGGCAAGAGCACTTTCGCCAAGCTGATCCAACGTCTTTACGTCCCCGAAAGCGGCCGCGTGATGGTCGACGGCGTCGACCTCACCATGGTCGATCTGGCCTGGCTGCGGCGTCAGGTCGGTGTCGTGCTGCAGGAGAATGTGCTGTTCAATCGTTCGGTGCGCGACAATATCGCACTGTCCGATCCGGCGGTGCCGATGGATCGCGTCATCGCCGCAGCTACGCTCGCCGGCGCGCATGAGTTCATTCTCGAGCTGCCAGAAGGTTACGACACCGTGATCGGAGAGCGTGGCAGCACCCTGTCCGGCGGACAGCGGCAGCGCATTGCGATCGCGCGTGCCCTGATGACCAATCCGCGCATCCTGATCTTCGACGAGGCGACCAGTGCGCTCGACTACGAGAGCGAACGCGCGATCCAGGATAACATGAGAGAGATCTCGGCCGACCGAACCGTTTTCATCATTGCTCATCGGCTGTCGACCGTACGCCAGGCGGATCGGATCGTCACGCTCGAACGCGGCCGGATCGTGGAAGACGGCAGCCACGACCAACTGATCCGCAGCAACGGCCGTTATGCCAAGCTGCATCATCTTCAGGCGGGTATTCGATGACGGCCGCTGCTCGCAAAGTCATTCAGTTTCCGAAGCGCGAGGCCATCCGCCGCGCTGAAAGCGAACTCGCGTTTCTTCCGGCTGCGCTTGAGATCGTCGAGACGCCACCGTCTCCGATCGGGCGAGCGATCGGCGTAACCGTCATCGGCGTATTCTGCATGGCGCTGATCTGGGCCACGTTCGGTACTGTCGACATTGTCGCCACGGCGCCGGGCAAGATTGTCCCGAGCGGCCGGACCAAGGTCATTCAGCCATTCGAAACCGGGGTAGTGAGGGCGATCCGCGTCCGCGACGGTCAGAAGGTCAAGGCCGGAGAAGTCCTGATTGAGCTTGATCCGACCATGACCGAGGCCGAGCGCGATCATCTCAAGAGCGATCTGCTGTCGTCGCAGATGGAGGTCGCCCGGTTGCAGGCCGCGGTCTCAGGCAAGACCGATCCGACCGACGCCTTCATTCCGCCCGAAAGTGCAAGCGTATCGCTGATCGAAATGAACCGGCAGCTTCTCATCAGCCAGGTTGCCGAACATCGAGGTAAACTGGCAGCTCTCGACCGGCAGATTAAGCAAAAGGAAGCCGAACGGGAGTCAATCAAAGCGGCGATAGCCAAGCTCGATGCTACGATTCCGGTGCTGTCGCAAAAGGTTGAAATACGAAAATATCTCTATGATAAGGATCTCGGCTCGAAAGTGGTTTGGCTTACTGACTATCAGGAGCTAGTCGGCCTGCAACAGGACGTTCTGGTGCAAAAGAGCAAGCTTCAGGAGTCAGAGGCTGCTGTTGCTGCCCTGGTCGAGACGGTTGCCCAGACCGCTGCGGAGTATCGTCGCACACGCTTTGAGGAATTGACGAAGGCCCAGGAGAAAGCCTCTGGCCTCGCGCAGGACGTTATCAAGGCCGAAAAGCGCACGAAGCTGCAGGCTCTGGAGGCTCCCGTTGACGGCGTGGTGCAGCAGTTGGCGGTGCATACGGTCGGCGGCGTCGTGACCCCCGCGCAGCAGCTCCTGGTCGTTGTCCCGCTCGACTCCCACCTGGAAATCGAGGCCATGGTGTCCAACCGCGACATCGGCTTTGTACACGAGGGTCAGTCGGCCGAAATCAAAATCGATACATTTAGTTTCACCCGCTATGGCCTACTCCATGGCGAGGTCATCAACGTGTCGCAGGACGCGATCACTCGGGACAAGCCGCAAGAAAAGAACGGCGACAAGGTCCAAGGTTCCGAAGTTTCGAGCAGTGAGCCCAAGGGTCAGGAATTAAGCTATGCCGCGCGCGTGTCGCTCGATCGTGCGCAGATGCAGGTGGAAGACAGGCTCGTGAGTTTGTCGCCCGGCATGGCCGTCACGGTCGAGGTCAAGACTGGATCGCGGCGGATCATCAGCTATCTGCTTTCGCCGATCGTCAAATACAAGCAGGAAATGCTCAGAGAGCGGTAAGCCGATCATTCCTCGTCGGTTTGAATGTATTGAACCGGCATTGGTAACTCTGAATCCGCTGATGCAAGACGGCCGCTCGCCTAACCGACATAGGCAAGCTCATTTATAAAAGGGCTTCAATCGGAACGATAAATCCTAGATAAATCAAAGGGAAGGCGCAAGTAATTACCACAAAAAGCCGCTTGCGGGAAGCGTCAGACCTTGCCCAGATGCGGCATCGCATGTTTTACCCATAATTGGCTAGTAGACGGTCACCCCGCTTGGAGGTGACCGGATGAGGGGCACCAGTGAGCGTCACGACAAACCCGCAAGGAAGTGAGTTACGCGATGACACGCTCGCAGAACTCACCCAGGCTCTTGAATCGATTGCACGCTCGACCTCCGAGCAAGCACCGTCAAATGAGGAATTCATCAAGCGAAAGCTTAGAGCGCCGTCTGGGCCGCCAATGTTTGCCGCGGTTCTGGAGCGCCTGTTACGACCAGGCGCACCACGATTATGGAGCTTTGGTCTGCTGGCGGTAGCCTGCATCGTAGCCGTTGTTGTCGCGCGGCCAGTTTCCGACGAGCGCGCCGCCAAGCCGATAACCCCGTTAGTCGTTGAAGCCGCAAAGGCCGATCCAGGCGTTAAACAACCATCAGTTCAGCCTCAGATGGCGCCAGAGCGCGCAGCCGTCGCTCCGATCTCTCCCGAACCGACGCGGTGGGGCCAGGCGATTGCCCACCAACTCGCAAATTTGGAGCAAGGAATCGAGCAGCTCAAAACCAGCCAGGCACAGCTCGCTCACGATACTGCGGAGCTCGCCGGACGCCTGAAGGAGACGCAGGATCAAATGGCTCGGCGCGATGTGGAGCTTGCCGAGGCGTTGAAGGCCGTCCGGGAAAACATGACCCGCGACAATCTGAGTATGGCCGAACAACTTAAAGCGAGTCAGGACCAACTGGCGAGCATTGGCGAGCAGCTGAAGACAAGCGCAGCACCCAAGCCGCCGCTGCGCCCCCCGAAAGCAACGGCTCCAACTCCGACTCCATCAGTGCTGAGCGGGATCGCAACAACCAAGCCGGTGCCGAAGCCCAAGCCGCCGCAGACCCCCGGTCGGTTGCCGAAGAGCTCAACCCAATCGCAGCCTAAACAACCTTAGATGAAGCCCTGACACTACGCCGCACAATGTACGCGACTGTGACAGCTGCGGCGGGCAAGAGCAGCATCCCCCAGAGCGGTGTGTCCCTCCGATAGAGAGCTACATTTAGCGCCGTGTAGCCCAACAGGCTCAAGACCGCGAAGGCGACAAATGGTGCTCCTTTATTCGGATAGAGCCGGAAAAGGACCAGCTCTCCAAGCGCTATCAAAGTTGTGTATGGAAACCACCATGCCACGTTCGAAAAAATCGTCATAGAAACTGCAAATTCGAAATCTTCGAGCCAGAAGCTAAACGTGCGGTACTCATCGATCCCACCCCCCAGAAGACCGCTGATCAGCCACCAGATCAAAATAGCTGCGATGTACCAAATTAATCCCATTGCTTTGTCACCCCAATTGGTCTCAGCGCGATGTGCTTGTGCGAGGGATGATACTAAGGCCAACGGAGCGGCGAAACGAACCCAATTTTTCATGGAAAAATCAATGCGGCGCGACTTCCGACAGAATCAATTTGGCCCCACCACGGCATCGGCCTGCCGGCTGTCGCGCTTGAGGATGATGATTGCGCCGTTGCGGATGGCGAATCGGGCGCCAAGCAATTTCGGCACCTTCTCCATCAGCGGCGAGGGTAGGGGAATGGTCCCGATCGTCACCGGGTCGCCCACGTTGATCGGTGGCGCGGCAGCTCCGGTGAAGGGGGCAGGTTTTATATATTCACGGACGAGCCGCATCTCGTCCGGCGATAGCGTGAGGGGCTGCGCCGGCGCGTGGTTCTCGGCAACTGGCCGGTCCTTCTCCGCCGCCGCGGCGGAAGACGGGCTCTTTTGATCCATGTTGTTTTTCGGCTGCTCCGCCTCGGCGACCAGCTTCTTGAGCGGCACAAGCTGTCGCTCGAGGGTTGTGATCTCCGACTTCAGCGATTTGATCTGGGTGATCGCGATCACCGTTCCCGCACAGATGACGAGCACAAGCAGTGCGAGAACCGACAGCACAATGCCGCCAATGCCGCTGCCTCGGGCCGAGGTTCTGACAGTTGGCGTGTCCTGCTCGATATGGCCTCTCAAGATGCCGCCGAATTGCTTGAGCTTGGAGGCAATCAACGAGGATCGACTAGAAGTACGAGACGACGCTCGAGCGGATGACGAAAATGTGCCCTCGTAATCTCGCTTGAGAAACGTCGGGGCATTTGGGACCGATGGAACGGTCGTGTCGGAAGCTTCTCCAGTCGGACTGATATCTGCCGCGTCAGCCGCAGTCTGGACAGACTCCGGCTCGGGGTAGCTCTCCAGGTGGAGTTCCGGCTTCGGTTCGACTTCTGCTTCATCCTCCGGCAGCTCGTAGGCCCCACCCGGTGCGCGCAGGCCGAGATCAAAAATTTTCTCGCGCATTTCCGGACCGACGAGATCGTCGATCAGCTTGAGGGATTGCGATCGCTCAAGTTGTTCGGTGTCCGCTGGCGGGTTAGCGAGAGCTTCTAGTGCCCGCAGGACTGAGCGGCCCGCCTCGGTTATTCTCAGGCCCTCAGTGTCTTCAACCACAAGGCCCGCCTGGAAGGCGTCGATACTGTGTACATCCGAGAAACGTCCTGGCGTCGCTTCAACCTCCCGGGCGGCCAAGGCCGAATGGACCTCGTCGAAAGTCCCGCGTCCCTCGGGACGCCTGGCCAGGATTTCCAGCATGGCAAACGTGACCTGCACGGCGTGTTCCTCGCTGGAAAAACTTCAACAATCGCCTTGGCTGAAATCGACCGAATTCTAGGCGAAAATTGCCGCGACATACTATGCGCGCGGGCCCGGGCCGCTCAATCCCTGTCAAGTGTTGCCGTAAAGTCCTTGCTGAGAACCGTGGTCTTTGGCAGTCTCTCAAAATTAGCGCTACGAAATGGGGGAGCTGATGCGAAAATCCTTACTGGCGATTACCGCCGCTCTAGTTGTGATCGGCTCGAGTAGTGCTGCCTATAGCGGCAACGGGCCATACGTTTTCGGTGATTCTCCGTACCGCCTCGACTTTGGGCCCGACCCTCGGGTCGAATCAGGTTGCCTGAAGTGGAATTGGCAGGAGTACCAGTGGAACGACTTCTGCGCCGCCTACGTCCATCCCAAGGCCTACATGCATCCGCGCTCCCGGCGCTCGGTCGTGCAGGTTCGTGGTTAGCGGTCTATTGACCGCTTACCTCGGGGCCGAATTTCGTTCGCGATTTAGCTCTTGGACGCTGCTTGCCCTAGTTGGTTAGCAGCGTGCAGGCGACTTGGCTGTGCTTTCCGTAGTTCAGGACCGCATTCTCGCGGAATCCGTCCAGCCAGACGCCGTGGCCAGCGTAACGGTAGCCAACGCCCATCGGAACGAGCCGTACGTGCGTCCCACCGTACCCCGTATGGAGTGATCCGGTGACGACCTCGCCGACGACAGAGACGGCGATCGGGCAGAGTGAAATTCGACTGCCG
Organism: uncultured Alphaproteobacteria bacterium; assembly: GCA_963832045.1. Taxonomy (GTDB): domain Bacteria; phylum Pseudomonadota; class Alphaproteobacteria; order Rhizobiales; family Xanthobacteraceae; genus Bradyrhizobium. Next base: position 416,338 of record CAWHSM010000022.1, on the reverse strand, counting down.
TTCTCGCAGGCGAACACGAGATCCGAACAGTCACCCGATGGAGCTTTTGTTACCAGTCCAAGATCGGCGGCTGAACTCGGCTGGGCGCTCAGCGCGCATCCAACGAAAACCGCCGCAGCAATAAACCTGCCAAGTGCACTGTGCATTGTTGCCCCCCAAAGTCGAAAATATCGATGTAGCAGATCAAAAATTGCTCGGGACGTCAATCGGCGGAAAGCTTTGTGTGGATTTTCTCTGGCGAAAAAATTCGTTGACCGCCAATGGCTTCGTCGCCGCTTGCGAATTCGTTGGTCAATGTGTCCGACTGGAGACACCTGCTCCGACGATTTGGATGAGTCCTGATGTTGTGCGGGGGCTAGCAGAGTCTGCTTGTGATTTTCTCATTTGCGGCTCCCTTCGAACGATTGTGTGAGTTGTCGGGAGGGGGCCGCGCGTCGCCTCACGTGGAGTTCTGTGGAATGCGGACGGCTTGACGTTGGCAATGTGGCTGAAATGTCGCGCTTGAGAAAATTATTAAACTAGTTGAGGGCCGTGGTTCTGCGGGGCGCCGCTTCATTGGTCGACTAAACTACTGATATTCAATCGCAAAAAACTCAGCCTCTCCGATTGGAGACGGCCGGGCTTTGTCTTCGGTTAACTTTTACTTAACGCGAACTAACTGAGATGCTCCAAAAAGGTCGCGATTGATAACTACGCGCCAAGAACAATTTTGCGAATTAACACAAACTGGGCGCGAGAAATGACCTGCAACTCTTCGGCTGATGCGAAACTGCTCGTTCGTTACCTGTGTGCTGTGGTTGCGTTTGGTCTGATTAGCTCTCTGTCACCAGCGAAGGCCGACGATTTTGAAGGGCCGAGCTTCCGAAAGGGCCTTTGGCATTTTGTGCGGACCCTTGATCTCGTAGCCCATCTCCACACCAAACACCGGGTGCTGGAGCGCGAAATGACGGCCTGCGTTGATCCGACCCAGGCGATGAAGGCAACCTTCGCGTCGCCCTCCGTCGGCAATTGCGTCTCCGCCAGGGCAGAGAAGGTCGACAACAAATATGTTTTCTCGAATCGCTGCGACTACATGGGGCCGGTCAGCACGGTCATCACGGTCAATAGCGATGCGTCATACACCGAGCAGAACGAACTGCATGCTGGTAACCTGCCGAGGGTGGAATTGGTCGTCGCAGAGAGGTTAGGGGACTGTGAGGCTGGTACCGCGGCAGCTTCCGTGCATTAAATTCGCCAAGCAAGACATGCTTCCCGAGTGTGCGTCACAGGACAAAGTTTCCCTGCATTGCTGGCAGGGTAACGGAATTATGACGGCCCGCGCCGTCAGCAAGGCCGTTGCATGAGGTCAGCTTTCGCCACGTTCTGCACGATCTGCCTCATCGTGCCGGCGGTCGGCCAGCCATCGCCGCCGGCGACCGAGCACGATTTGAAGCAAATCCGGATTGAAGCGTTTGAGTCCCACAAGCGGGCGGACAATTACGGAATTGCCAGCTTTAAGGTCTCAAATGAGACCGACAAGCCGTTGAACTCGATCGAACTAAACTGTTGGTTTGGTGACGATCGGGCGCGTGGGACCAGGGTTCTCTTGTGGCCCAGTCCCAATGCAGTCCCGGCTCATGACTTTCAGCAGTTCTCCAACGTCAATATTGGCTTGGTGCAATCGAATTCTACGCTCCGAATGCGAGATAGCGGGGTTCGACTAATCTCCCACCTCCGAAGCGAACCTTGGCTCGCACGCGAGGCGCGCTGGCTCAGATTTTTTGTTCTTTGCCGGCTCCCACCACGTTGATTGTAAGCTTCTGAATTTCGATACGGCCCTCCGGGTATTTGACCTCTATGGTTAGAGCGTCATTGCCTAGAAAGTCGCTTGAGGATTTGTAGAAGGCCACGTAGGCCGGCACTTCCAACGCAAGGCAAGCCTTGTAATTGGTCGCCTTTACCTTTCCGCTCTTGACGACCACTTTCCCCGACGACGGCGGGCTTGCCAGGCGAATCGTCGGAAGCGCGCCGGACGTGCAATCCGGGCGGACGTTAATGTACACCCCGATTTGAGTGTCCTTGTTTGGGAGCGCCTTGATCGTGCGTTCGACGACTTGAGGCGGGGCCTCGCTTTGGCTTTGGGCGCCCGCGGGCGCACTCATGGTGGCAAGGGCGACCGTTGCCAGGATCCCCCTCCAAAAAGCCCTCATCCACAACTCCCCCGCCGGCGGCTCAACTGCCCGAAATCCCTTGGATTCTGTCCCCTCTTTACCACAACCGGAGAGTAAGTATCGATTAACCAAAGAGTTTTCTTGACCCCCCTGGGGGTTAACAATAGCTTTACGTCGAATTAGCAGCAAATGCGTTTCGTATTTTGCTCAACTTACTTCAGCTTTTCATTTGGCGGAGATTTTCATGAACGCGCAATTCCAGGTTGCTCAGGCCACCGGCACCGGAAATTCGAATAACCCGACGCCCGCCCGTGTTTTCAAGCTGAGCAAGCCATTCGCCGACCAGGCGGTGGTGATCAACCTTGGATACGACCAAAAGGTCCAGGTCGATTTCTCGGCCATCGCCAACGACAAGATCACGCTGGTCCATGTTGGCGAGAAGCTGATCATTCTTTTCGACAACCAGTCGACCGTCACGATCGAGCCGTTCTTCGATTCGAGGCACGACCAGCTCGGCAACCTGACCATTGAAGTGGCGCCGGGCCGCGACCTGTCGGTCAGCGAGTTTGCAAGCTCATTCCCCATCCAGACCGACGCGTCGGTGCTGCCAGCCGCGGGCAACGGTAACGGCAACGCGCAGGCGAGCGGTGCGAATTTCAGCAGCCCGTCGGTTGATCCGCTGGCAACCCCTCCCGGTCTGCCGCTGCTTGGCCCGGAAACGTTGCCCAACTCCCCGGTTTTGTTGCCGACCGGCTTTACTCTTTTCCAGCCCCCGACGCCGACGACGCCGGTGGCGGGGCCGACCGTCACTGTTGGGTCTGTGCCAGACCTCGTGGTGGATGAGAGCTTTCTTACCGTAGCGACAAACGGAGTTGCCGGTTCGGGCCAGGGTCCCTTGGGCGTAACGGTCGCCAGCGGGTTAATCCCCGTTTCCTTCACTGCGCCGGGGGGAGAGCAGTCGCTGACGTTTGCGTTATCCATCAGTAGCCAGGGCGTGGACTCCGGGCTGATCGATTCTCAGACCGGCAATCATGTCTTCCTGTTTGTGGAGAATGGCCAGGTTGTTGGCCGCGAAGGCGCGAACGCCGGCGCAGCGGCTGGCAGTCTAAAGGACTTCACGATTGCAGTGGATGGTGCCGGCAACGTCACGCTGACCGACCTCCGCAGCGTTCACGAAAATACACCAGGCGATTTCAACGAAGGCATTCAGCTTGGGTCCGGTTTGGTCACGCTTACGGCGACCGTCACGGACAACAGCAATAATACCGCCAGTGCCAGCGCTGACGTTGGTCCGCATCTGACGATTCTGGACGACGGTCCGGTGATCACGTCGGTGACGTCGGGTCTTGCGACGTTCAACGTTGACGAGAGCGCGATCCCGGTGATCGGCTCGGGTCAGGCGCCGCTGGGCACGCAGACGGACACGCACAGCTTCTCGGGCGACTTCAACGTGACGGCGGGCGCGGACGGCGAGCAGTCGCTGGCCTATGCGCTGACGATTACCCATGCGACGACGAACCTTGTGGACTCGATCACCGGCCAGACGGTGACGCTGGTCCAGAACGGGTCGAACGAAGTCGACGGCGTGGTAACGATCTCGGGCCAGCAGGTCGACGTGTTCAAGCTGACGGTTGATTTCCTCCGGCGACGTGAAGGTGGAGATCGACCGCGGTGTGGTTGAGACCCATGCGGACGCCGGGACAGACAGCAACGAGGCGGTGCAGCTGGGTGCGAACCTGGTATCGCTGACGGCAACCGTGACGGACAATGACGGGGACACGGCGAGCGCGAGCATCGACCTCGGGCCGCAGATCTCGATCCATGACGACGGTCCGGTGATCACGTCGGTGACGTCGGGTCTTGCGACGTTCAACGTTGACGAGAGCGCGATCCCGGTGATCGGCTCGGGTCAGGCGCCGCTGGGCACGCAGACGGACACGCACAGCTTCTCGGGCGACTTCAACGTCGTGACGGCGGGCGCGGACGGCGAGCAGTCGCTGGCCTATGCGCTGACGATTACCCATGCGACGACGAACCTTGTGGACTCGATCACCGGCCAGACGGTGACGCTGGTCCAGAACGGGTCGAACGAAGTCGACGGCGTGGTAACGATCTCGGGCCAGCAGGTCGACGTGTTCAAGCTGACGGTTGATTCCTCCGGCGACGTGAAGGTGGAGATCGACCGCGGTGTGGTTGAGACCCATGCGGACGCCGGGACAGACAGCAACGAGGCGGTGCAGCTGGGTGCGAACCTGGTATCGCTGACGGCAACCGTGACGGACAATGACGGGGACACGGCGAGCGCGAGCATCGACCTCGGGCCGCAGATCTCGATCCATGACGACGGTCCGGTGATCACGTCGGTGACGTCGGGTCTTGCGACGTTCAACGTTGACGAGAGCGCGATCCCGGTGATCGGCTCGGGTCAGGCGCCGCTGGGCACGCAGACGGACACGCACAGCTTCTCGGGCGACTTCAACGTCGTGACGGCGGGCGCGGACGGCGAGCAGTCGCTGGCCTATGCGCTGACGATTACCCATGCGACGACGAACCTTGTGGACTCCATCACCGGCCAGACGGTGACGCTGGTCCAGAACGGGTCGAACGAAGTCGACGGCGTGGTAACGATCTCGGGCCAGCAGGTCGACGTGTTCAAGCTGACGGTTGATTCCTCCGGCGACGTGAAGGTGGAGATCGACCGCGGTGTGGTTGAGACCCATGCGGACGCCGGGACAGACAGCAACGAGGCGGTGCAGCTGGGTGCGAACCTGGTATCGCTGACGGCAACCGTGACGGACAATGACGGGGACACGGCGAGCGCGAGCATCGACCTCGGGCCGCAGATCTCGATCCATGACGACGGTCCGGTGATCACGTCGGTGACGTCGGGTCTTGCGACGTTCAACGTTGACGAGAGCGCGATCCCGGTGATCGGCTCGGGTCAGGCGCCGTTGGGCACGCAGACGGACACGCACAGCTTCTCGGGCGACTTCAACGTCGTGACGGCGGGCGCGGACGGCGAGCAGTCGCTGGCCTATGCGCTGACGATTACCCATGCGACGACGAACCTTGTGGACTCGATCACCGGCCAGACGGTGACGCTGGTCCAGAACGGGTCGAACGAAGTCGACGGCGTGGTAACGATCTCGGGCCAGCAGGTCGACGTGTTCAAGCTGACGGTTGATTCCTCCGGCGACGTGAAGGTGGAGATCGACCGCGGTGTGGTTGAGACCCATGCGGACGCCGGGACAGACAGCAACGAGGCGGTGCAGCTGGGTGCGAACCTGGTATCGCTGACGGCAACCGTGACGGACAATGACGGGGACACGGCGAGCGCGAGCATCGACCTCGGGCCGCAGATCTCGATCCATGACGACGGTCCGGTGATCACGTCGGTGACGTCGGGTCTTGCGACGTTCAACGTTGACGAGAGCGCGATCCCGGTGATCGGCTCGGGTCAGGCGCCGCTGGGCACGCAGACGGACACGCACAGCTTCTCGGGCGACTTCAACGTCGTGACGGCGGGCGCGGACGGCGAGCAGTCGCTGGCCTATGCGCTGACGATTACCCATGCGACGACGAACCTTGTGGACTCGATCACCGGCCAGACGGTGACGCTGGTCCAGAACGGGTCGAACGAAGTCGACGGCGTGGTAACGATCTCGGGCCAGCAGGTCGACGTGTTCAAGCTGACGGTTGATTTCCTCCGGCGACGTGAAGGTGGAGATCGACCGCGGTGTGGTTGAGACCCATGCGGACGCCGGGACAGACAGCAACGAGGCGGTGCAGCTGGGTGCGAACCTGGTATCGCTGACGGCAACCGTGACGGACAATGACGGGGACACGGCGAGCGCGAGCATCGACCTCGGGCCGCAGATCTCGATCCATGACGACGGTCCGGTGATCACGTCGGTGACGTCGGGTCTTGCGACGTTCAACGTTGACGAGAGCGCGATCCCGGTGATCGGCTCGGGTCAGGCGCCGCTGGGCACGCAGACGGACACGCACAGCTTCTCGGGCGACTTCAACGTCGTGACGGCGGGCGCGGACGGCGAGCAGTCGCTGGCCTATGCGCTGACGATTACCCATGCGACGACGAACCTTGTGGACTCGATCACCGGCCAGACGGTGACGCTGGTCCAGAACGGGTCGAACGAAGTCGACGGCGTGGTAACGATCTCGGGCCAGCAGGTCGACGTGTTCAAGCTGACGGTTGATTTCCTCCGGCGACGTGAAGGTGGAGATCGACCGCGGTGTGGTTGAGACCCATGCGGACGCCGGGACAGACAGCAACGAGGCGGTGCAGCTGGGTGCGAACCTGGTATCGCTGACGGCAACCGTGACGGACAATGACGGGGACACGGCGAGCGCGAGCATCGACCTCGGGCCGCAGATCTCGATCCATGACGACGGTCCGGTGATCACGTCGGTGACGTCGGGTCTTGCGACGTTCAACGTTGACGAGAGCGCGATCCCGGTGATCGGCTCGGGTCAGGCGCCGTTGGGCACGCAGACGGACACGCACAGCTTCTCGGGCGACTTCAACGTCGTGACGGCGGGCGCGGACGGCGAGCAGTCGCTGGCCTATGCGCTGACGATTACCCATGCGACGACGAACCTTGTGGACTTCGATCACCGGCCAGACGGTGACGCTGGTCCAGAACGGGTCGAACGAAGTCGACGGCGTGGTAACGATCTCGGGCCAGCAGGTCGACGTGTTCAAGCTGACGGTTGATTCCTCCGGCGACGTGAAGGTGGAGATCGACCGCGGTGTGGTTGAGACCCATGCGGACGCCGGGACAGACAGCAACGAGGCGGTGCAGCTGGGTGCGAACCTGGTATCGCTGACGGCAACCGTGACGGACAATGACGGGGACACGGCGAGCGCGAGCATCGACCTCGGGCCGCAGATCTCGATCCATGACGACGGTCCGGTGATCACGTCGGTGACGTCGGGTCTTGCGACGTTCAACGTTGACGAGAGCGCGATCCCGGTGATCGGCTCGGGTCAGGCGCCGCTGGGCACGCAGACGGACACGCACAGCTTCTCGGGCGACTTCAACGTGACGGCGGGCGCGGACGGCGAGCAGTCGCTGGCCTATGCGCTGACGATTACCCATGCGACGACGAACCTTGTGGACTCGATCACCGGCCAGACGGTGACGCTGGTCCAGAACGGGTCGAACGAAGTCGACGGCGTGGTAACGATCTCGGGCCAGCAGGTCGACGTGTTCAAGCTGACGGTTGATTTCCTCCGGCGACGTGAAGGTGGAGATCGACCGCGGTGTGGTTGAGACCCATGCGGACGCCGGGACAGACAGCAACGAGGCGGTGCAGCTGGGTGCGAACCTGGTATCGCTGACGGCAACCGTGACGGACAATGACGGGGACACGGCGAGCGCGAGCATCGACCTCGGGCCGCAGATCTCGATCCATGACGACGGTCCGGTGATCACGTCGGTGACGTCGGGTCTTGCGACGTTCAACGTTGACGAGAGCGCGATCCCGGTGATCGGCTCGGGTCAGGCGCCGTTGGGCACGCAGACGGACACGCACAGCTTCTCGGGCGACTTCAACGTCGTGACGGCGGGCGCGGACGGCGAGCAGTCGCTGGCCTATGCGCTGACGATTACCCATGCGACGACGAACCTTGTGGACTCGATCACCGGCCAGACGGTGACGCTGGTCCAGAACGGGTCGAACGAAGTCGACGGCGTGGTAACGATCTCGGGCCAGCAGGTCGACGTGTTCAAGCTGACGGTTGATTTCCTCCGGCGACGTGAAGGTGGAGATCGACCGCGGTGTGGTTGAGACCCATGCGGACGCCGGGACAGACAGCAACGAGGCGGTGCAGCTGGGTGCGAACCTGGTGTCGCTGACGGCAACCGTGACGGACAATGACGGGGACACGGCGAGCGCGAGCATCGACCTCGGGCCGCAGATCTCGATCCATGACGACGGTCCGGTGATCACGTCGGTGACGTCGGGTCTTGCGACGTTCAACGTTGACGAGAGCGCGATCCCGGTGATCGGCTCGGGTCAGGCGCCGCTGGGCACGCAGACGGACACGCACAGCTTCTCGGGCGACTTCAACGTCGTGACGGCGGGCGCGGACGGCGAGCAGTCGCTGGCCTATGCGCTGACGATTACCCATGCGACGACGAACCTTGTGGACTCGATCACCGGCCAGACGGTGACGCTGGTCCAGAACGGGTCGAACGAAGTCGACGGCGTGGTAACGATCTCGGGCCAGCAGGTCGACGTGTTCAAGCTGACGGTTGATTTCCTCCGGCGACGTGAAGGTGGAGATCGACCGCGGTGTGGTTGAGACCCATGCGGACGCCGGGACAGACAGCAACGAGGCGGTGCAGCTGGGTGCGAACCTGGTATCGCTGACGGCAACCGTGACGGACAATGACGGGGACACGGCGAGCGCGAGCATCGACCTCGGGCCGCAGATCTCGATCCATGACGACGGTCCGGTGATCACGTCGGTGACGTCGGGTCTTGCGACGTTCAACGTTGACGAGAGCGCGATCCCGGTGATCGGCTCGGGTCAGGCGCCGTTGGGCACGCAGACGGACACGCACAGCTTCTCGGGCGACTTCAACGTCGTGACGGCGGGCGCGGACGGCGAGCAGTCGCTGGCCTATGCGCTGACGATTACCCATGCGACGACGAACCTTGTGGACTCGATCACCGGCCAGACGGTGACGCTGGTCCAGAACGGGTCGAACGAAGTCGACGGCGTGGTAACGATCTCGGGCCAGCAGGTCGACGTGTTCAAGCTGACGGTTGATTCCTCCGGCGACGTGAAGGTGGAGATCGACCGCGGTGTGGTTGAGACCCATGCGGACGCCGGGACAGACAGCAACGAGGCGGTGCAGCTGGGTGCGAACCTGGTGTCGCTGACGGCAACCGTGACGGACAATGACGGGGACACGGCGAGCGCGAGCATCGACCTCGGGCCGCAGATCTCGATCCATGACGACGGTCCGCTTGGCCCGACGGTAACACTGGGGACGGCGGTCGTTGGCGTCGACGAGACGCCCGGACCCCAGACCACCGGCGGAGCGACCGACGTTCTCGGCTCGACGATGGTCACCTTCAACGGCGTGTCGGAGCATGTGGCGGACATCTTTGCCACGGTCGCCAACAAGGGCGTCGACACCGACGTTCCTTCGCTCTCTTTGGACAACGGCGCCCTGAGCTTTGCCTCGACCGGGACCAGCGGAATCGTGTCGGTGGGAACGCTGACCTTTGGTGCCGACGGCCCCGCGGCGAGCGGCGCAGAGAAGGTTGCCCTGACCGTGACCAATACGTCGTCCGGCCTGACGCTGACGGACGGAACGGCGATTACGCTGTCGGTGGATGCGAGCGGCCGGGTGATTGGCACGGTTGGCACTGATGCCGCCAACCCGACCCTGAGCGGGAAGACCGCGTTCGCGATTGCGCTCGATCCGGCAACGGGCGAACTGTATGTGGCGCAATATCTGTCGCTGCATCAGGACAGCCTTTCAAACACGCCGAACGATGCGGTAACGCTGGCGTCGGGTACGGTCGGCGTGAAGGTGACGCTGACGGACGGCGATGGTGATACGGCCTCGACGACGACCGACATCTCCAGCCATGTCAGCTTCCTGGACGACGGTCCGACGATCGGCACCACGCTGAATGCGGTTCTGGCAAGCGTCAATGGAAGCGATGTTCAGGGGACCTGGCAGCCGACATTTGGAGCCGACGGCCCCTCAGCTACTTCTGCGATCGGCATCGCAATTCCTAACGCCACGATCAACGGCACGACCTACGCCGTGAGCGACACCGGCACCCACAACGCGGCGGGTGACGAGGTGTTCCAGATCGCGGTCGCGGGAACGTCGAACTATACGTTCTTTGAAACAACGCACTACACACCTGGGACGCAAACCGACGAACTGTTTGCCTATGCCACCTTGGCAGGCGCGCAGGCGGGGCTCAGCAACGACGAGTTCTTCACGCTGACGTTGGCAGCTAACGGCACCTATAATTTCGACCTGGTTTCAAATGCCTTGCAAACGTTCCAGACATTCAACTTCACGACGCTTCCGCCTGGAAACAGCGATTATGCAACCATCACAAATGGCGTCTTTACCGCTCATAGCGGCAATGACACCCTCGCGGGCAGCAGTATTTTGATTGACGGGTTCGATTCGACCCACACCGATCCGAACAGCGGTAACAAAGTCTTCATCAATAACGGTGGAGGAGGCGGTCTGGGTGTTAACAACGGTAACCTCGACACCAACGAGACCGTGTTCTTCGAGTTCAATAACATCGTCGGAGATGCTGCTCGGGTTGGCGACCAAAGTTCGGTGACCATTGGTGTCGGAAAAGCCAATACGGCCAACGAAAGCTTTCAGATCACCATTTGGAACGACACCCACACGATAAACCATACCGAAACCATCACGCAGACCGACGGTACTGCAGTGATAGTGGATGCCGCCCATTGGCAAGGTACGGGTGTCAACACGTTCTTCAGTTTCGGGGAAGTCGATGTTGAGAATCTCGGCGGCACCGCTGCATTTGCCGCCAGCGACGATAAGATACTCGTCACCAGCATCAGTGGAGCAACCGTCATCGGTAGCACAACGCTGAATTTCACTCCGACCATCACAGACGGTGACGGTGATACCGCATCGGGCAGCAACTTCTCGGTGAGCTTGAACAGCACTGCGAATGCCAATGGTGGCTTCACACTTGTCGGCACCACGGGTGACGATGTGATCCTGAGCAGTTCACATGTCGACACCCTGACCGGCAATGGCGGCACCAACACCTTCGAGTTCAACAACCCAAGCGATGGTGGTGGCCAAAGCAATGGTGCGATCACGAGCACGAATACGGACACCATTACCGACTTCAATACCACGAAGGATGTGATCGAGGTTTCGGCCGCGGGCTTCAATGCAGCCATCAATGGTGGCCTGACCTTCGGCGAGGTATTCACCTCAAGCCAGGTAGTGAACGCTGCGGACAACAACTTTACCAACAGCGCGCAGCGGTTCCTGTTCGATCAAGGCAATAATACGCTCTACTACTCGGCCGACGGCACGACCGCCCACGAGCATGCGATTGCCATCTTGAACCTTGTCGCGGCGATTAATCCGGCAAATATCCACGTCGCGCACTGATCGCATCGTCATGCATCAAAGATTCAGGCCGCAGCTTTGCGGCCTGATTTTTTATGCATCCAAAACGAAGCCGAAGCTAACTAGCGTTTGCGTGGCCGGATCTGGATGTTTGAGAGCGGGACCTCAATGACTTTGACGCGCGGATTCGGCGCATCAGCATAACTTGCCGAAAAGTTCTGAAGTCCAAGATGCGTAACCGAATGAGAAATATTGGCCCAAACCTCTCCACCACACTGTTGCCGCCAGCGGTGACAGAATGAAAAGTCCTCCGAAAGCCGATCTCCGTCGACCGTCAGAAAATCGAAAGCCCGAATAAGTCGGGCGTTTGACTCGCCAAGCCCGAAGTTCCTGGGAGGGCGTGGATCCACGAGGTCCGGAATCTTGCTGATCAAGCGATCGACGCAGGACCTTTGGACGAGTAGAATTCCAGTCCCGCATCCACCCACGCGAATGAAGCCGTTGCGCGCGGTACTTTGCGGTGAAGGCTCTCGCACAACATAGTCATACGAACCAGCCTTGGCCTTTTCCGTCGGCTGACCGGCGGCGATCGCCTTGGCGAACCGATCAAGGTGGAATTGCCGCCTGGGATAGATGGCTCCAACGACGGGTTCGCCGAATTCGACCATGTCGCAGATCAGCGCTGGTTCGAATGCCATGTCGGCATCGACAAAGAGAAGATGTGACGCGTCGGACCGATCATACCAGTGGGTGAGCAGAATGTTTCGGCCTTCGGCGATGTCGGCATAGGAGAGCGTCGCCAGGCTGGAGGCCCATCCCCGACGCGTAATCTCGGCAGAGAGCTTGAACAGGCTGCGTACGCACTGCGAAAAGATGGATTCGCCGTAAGCGGGAACGGCGATGAAGAGCTTTACCGGCCTTCGCACTACCATTCCGCCCGCATCCCAATGGCCGCATTGCGCGAGGATTGATTCCGGATCCCGTGAGCCTCTGTGAGCTTTATCGCGGTGTCAACAAGCTTGTCAGCGATCCCTCGCCGGAAAAGTCGCTAGAGGAGCAAGGGGAGCGTGTTGAGTGTTGTGCCAGCGTAGACATCGGCGGCGGTGCCGCTCCACTCCGGGGAGCCGCTGGCCGCCGCCGGCGCCGTTTCCGCTTCGTAGGCGACCGGTTGCGCCTTCGCATACGGCTTTGCGAACATGTGCACTCCGGCCTGATCGATGGCGAATAGCAGCGTGAAGTTCAGGTCGGAAAAGTCCTCTCTGAGCGCCGACCACCGGTTGTCCAGAATGAGCCAGTGTCCATCAAGACGCGCCGCGAGAACTGCGTGATCGAGGCCAACCGTCCGGTCGCGAACCAGCAAGAGCCGCAGCTCGCCTTCCGGAAATCCGGCTTCGCGCAGCGCGACATACTTTGCGATCGCATAGTCTTCGCAGTCGCCCTTCGCGGTTGCAAAGGAGGCTAGCGGCGCGCTCCAGCGGTCGAGCTCGCCGAACTGTTGCAGGTCGCTGACATATCGGATCGCCTGGTTGACGCCCTGATTGGCTTCCTCCAATTGCGCCCGGCCAGACCTCGACTTTACGGCTTTGACCAGCCGCAGAAACTGGGCGGCATGGGATGGGCAGCTTTCAGGGTGATCTTGGCAGCCATCCAGCACCACCTTTTCCCTGGCAAGATCGGCTTCGACGCCGCGCCATTTGCGCCACAGCGTGCTTTCGGGGGCCCGGAATGTAAACAGTCCGAACGGCTCGTCTCCCACGGCCGGAGCGGCAGGGAGCTCAGGCTGAGCGTCGCTCAGTGTGGTCGTAGGCGGGGCGAGGGCGGCGGTCCGCAGCGCATTTGGGCCGCGGCCGCGCTCTCGATCGAGCTTCGCCAGAACCGCATTGATGGTGAAGACGGTGCCTGGGGTTTGCGCCGAATCGTTGCCACCCGGAATGAAGTCAGCGGAAGCACTGGGCGTCTCCGCCGCTGCTTGGTCTTCCGCGTGCGCAGCCGAACCCAGATATCCATCGATCGACAGAAAAAGCAGGGCGGCAAAAGCAACCGCGCTGCGACTAGCTGAACCCAATCGCCGTTTCATCTCGACGTCCCCGTCTTGGGAACGTCAGTTCGGCGTCTTGTGCGCCGATACTCCGTCCCATCCTGTTATGGAGGCCAAGGATGAGCGGAGGCGGCTTAAGGCGAGTTAAGACGGATGAGCTGGAAGAAGAGTTTGCGTCGACGCGACAAACCCGCGGTTAGCCGGACACGGAGAGTTGGGTGCTTTGAGATAACCGGTCGTTAACCGTGACAGTCTCAGTGCTCGCGCAGCGCTTCGTCACGCAGCGTGCGTGCGGGCTTCATGAGGTAATCGAGAACGGACTTCTTGCCGGTCAGGACCTCGACCGTCGCTATCATTCCCGGGATGATGGGGAGCGGATTTTCTTCCGTACCGAGGTGGTTTTTGTCGGTACGCACCATCACCCGATAGTAGGTTTCCGGTCGCTGCGCGGATTCACCTTTGTCGTCCAGGATGGTGTCGGCACTGATCCGCTCCACCTTTCCGTCCAAGTGACCATAGACAGACGAATCGTAGGCCGAAATTTTCACCACCGCATCCTGGCCCGGGCGGATGAAAGCGATGTCCTGCGGTTTTATCTTGCCTTCGACCAACAACGTGTCGTCCAGCGGCACGATATCCATGAGGTTGGCGCCCGGCTGAACGACCGCGCCGATGGTCGTTACGTTCATCTTGTTGACGATACCGCGAACGGGGGACCGAAGATCCGTCCGTCGAACGCGATCCTGCGCGGATTTGATGTTCTCATCGAGAACCGCCAAATCCCCCCTCGATTTGGCCAAATCTTCGTCGGCTTGCGCGCGAAACGTCGTGCCGGTTGTCGCAACCTTCGATCTTGCGTCTCCGCAAGTTGCCCCTTTGTCTCGGCAACCTTACCTTCCAGACGGAGCATTTCTATCTCTGGAACGATCTTTTGTTCGTAGAGCCTCCGCGTCAGCGTGAGTTCGCGATCGAGGAGAGCCGACGTTTGAGTAAGTCGCGTGATCTGCTGATTGAGGACGTCGACGTCCTGCGCGACTTTCAGTGTCCGCGTTTTGAAGACGCTTGTCTCGGTCGCCACGGCGGCCGGGGCCGTCTTTTCAACGTCTTCAGGGAAGGTTATTTCGGTGCGGCCCCTTGCTTCGGCGTCAAGCCGTGCGACCCGAGCCGCCATCGCAGCTCGTCGTTCTCTGATTTCACCGAACTCCGATGCGAACTTGGTATCGTCGATGCGCATCAGGCTTTCCCCTTGCTGCACGACTGCCCCCTCCTGCACAAGAATGTCCCCAACAATTCCGCCTTCCAGGGATTGGAGAACCTGCATTTGACGGGAAGGCACTACCTTGCCGTTGCCGCGCTTTACTTCTTCCAAGACCGCAAAGTGAGCCCAAACCAGGAAAGTCGCAAAGAGCGTCAGGAACGCCCAAAGTAGCATGCGCGAAGTTCGCGGCGTTCGCAGCAGCGCGGCCGCGCGGATATCGTTTGCGTAAGCGAAATCAGTTGACATTGGACTTCTGCGAAATGGGTGCGGTTTGAGCAAATCTCGCTGACGGAGCCGGTTCGGTCGCTGCTGGCTTGCCCTGCAACAGATTCAAAACCTTGTCCCGCGGACCATCCGCCACGAGGCGGCCGTTATCAAACAGCAGCAAGCGGTCGACCAGGGACAGCAGGGACAGGCGGTGCGTCGAAATGATGATCGTCATTTGCGATCCTTCCAGTCCCTTCAATCGCTCCAGGAACTCGGCTTCGCTGCGGACGTCGAAGTGCGCCGTCGGCTCGTCAAGGAAAAGTATTCTGGGTTTTCGGATCAGGACGCGTGCAAGTCCAATGGCCTGTTTTTGTCCCCCCGACAAACTTCTCCCGCCTTCAGAAATAGGCATGTCATAGCCCATGGGGTGTCCGGCAACGAAGCCTTCCACGCCGGCGAGGCGGGCTGCCGCGAGAACCTCTTCATCGGAAGCTGAAGGATAGCCGAAGGTAATATTGTCTCGTAGCTTACCGAAAAATAGGTCGGTGTCTTGCATGGAGAAGCCGACGCCCGCCCTCAAATCCGCGGGGTCGTACTGCCTCGAATCAACGCCGTCAATGAGGATCCGTCCCTCTTGCGCCTCATAGAAGGCAAGCAGCAGACGCCCAACGGTGGTCTTGCCCGAGCCGATCCGGCCTATGATTCCGATACGTTCGCCGCTTTCAATGTTGAACGTGACTTTATCGAGGGCCTTGTCCGCGCCGTTGGGATAAGTGAACGTCACGTTTTCGAAGCTTATTCTTCCCTGGTCTATCTTCCTCGCGATATAATTCCGCGTCGGGGAGCGTTCGCGCTCCAAAGACATGATCCGGTCGATCGCTTTGAGCGCCGAGAAGGTCTGGGTGCCTCGCGTGATGACGGAAGCGATGCCGGCGATTGGCGCCAAGACGCGGCCGGCAAGCATGTTCGCCGCGACCAGGGCGCCCACCGTCAGGCTGCCGTTCGTGATAAGAAAGACGCCGATGATGATCATGAGCAAACTGGTCAAAGTCGATGCCGAATTTGCGGTGGTCAGTGCCAGCGATGACCAGAAATGCACGGCTTCGCCCGAACGGGCCGTCGCCGCTACCGATCGCTCCCAAGCGGTTTGCATTCGCGCTTCACCACCGGTAGCCCGCACCGTTTCTAATCCGGTCAGGGACTCAACCAGGACACCATGACGAGCTGCCGATTCCGCTTGCAAGCGCTTCATCGCCCGGTTGAGAGGGCGTTGCAAAGCAAGGCCCACTCCGATCATGACGGGCAGCATCAGGAGCGGAACCCAAGCGAGCGGACCGGCGATCATGAATAGGACCGCGACGAACAGAATGGCAAAAAGCAGGTCCGTGGCCGAGACCACGCTACCCGATGTGAAAAACTCGCGAACGGAATCGAAATCGCGCAATTGATTGGCAATGATGCCAACGGAGGAGGGGCGCTGTGCCATCTTCACGGACATGACATGTTCGAAGATGTTGGCCGCAAGAACCACATCAATCGTCTTGCCAGTCAGATCGATCATTTTGCTCCTGACCATTCTCAGGATCAAATCGAAGGCAATCGCCAGCCCCATCCCGATGGAAAGCGCCACCAGCGATGGAATCGCACCGTTCGGAATCACCCGGTCATAAACGCTCATCGTGAACAGAGGCATCGCCAGGCCGAGCAGGTTGATCAACAATGCAGCGAGCGCAATGTGTCCGTAGTTGCGCCAGTGAAGTTTGACCACTGACCAGAACCAATGGCTGCGCGGGAGGCTACCGGCCGCGACCGCGCGAGGATCGTTCTCGGCGGCAGCTCTGACCAGAAATGCATATCCCGTATATCCCGCGCGGACCGCGTCGATATCCTGGACTTGGGGGGTGTAAGGCATATTAGACGGAACGAGCACTCTCGCGCTGCGGTTGTCTTTGCTGAATCCAAGCAGAATGAGAGTGCTTCCGTTCTTCATGACGAGCGCGGCGGGAAGTACCAATGCTGGAATGTCCAGGATGTCGCGCTTGACGGCCTGGCTTTCAAGGCCGGCACGGCGTGCAGCTCGTTCGTAAAGGGCGACCGTCAATCGACCATCAACAATGGGCAGACCGCCAAGTAAGGCCTCGCGCGTCATGGCGCGGCCGTGGTGAGCGGCCAGGAAGATCAAGGAATCTACCAGCGCATCATTCGGCCCCGTTGGAGGGGGATTCGCCCTATCATCCGTGTGCGACGAAGGTTTTGCGAACTTCTTGGTGCGAGAAAACAAGGGTTCGATATCCTATAATTAAAACGAAAAATGGACAGAGCTGCTGATCCCAGAATAAGGCAGTTTGCTATTTAAATCATTAGCTTGTTTGGAAGGGGTCTAATTAAGGATTAATGATAACCCAGTCCCAAACAAAAACTGCCCGCCGAAGCGGGCAGTTTTAGATGCTCAATTGTATCACTTCACCTTTGATCCGGCGTAAATGCCGTCGCCAACCAATGTGGCTTCCCGGTGTCGGCATAAGATGTGGCCGATGTGCTGGCCGAATTCGGATCCAGCGGCAGAGGCCTGCTGCCATTTGGTTTCTGAGCCAGCCATTCCGAAGCACCCGCCACCAGCGAGCCGAGCGACTTTGGCCAACGCTCCATGAAGCCAGATGCCTCATCTTTGGCTTGAGGCTCGGTGGCGTAACCCATTGCGCGCAGTGGCGCCGCTGTCCTCGGCTCGGGCACTGCTACACGGAGCGGCTCGGAGCCTGTCTGTGGCAATGTCCAGCGAAAGGTCGGCGGTTTGTAGGCTGGCAGATTGAAAGCCACCAAATCGACCGGAGCTGTATCCACCGGCGGCGGAGACTTGAGATACTCGAGAAGAGTACCCGTCGCGGCCAACAGCTGGTAGTCCGCAAAAACAACGACCCCG
Organism: uncultured Alphaproteobacteria bacterium; assembly: GCA_963832045.1. Lineage (GTDB taxonomy): Bacteria > Pseudomonadota > Alphaproteobacteria > Rhizobiales > Xanthobacteraceae > Bradyrhizobium. The sequence continues at coordinate 398,634 of CAWHSM010000022.1, read as the reverse complement.
CGAGATGAGGTCAGCGAAACCTGCGCGTTAAAGTATTGGTTTTGAGCATTCAACAAGTCGATGAGTGATCGCTGGCCGAGCTCATATTCCTTTTGGAAGGCGGAAATGGTCTTTCGATCGGCTTCGAGTTGGCGCACCAGCGCCGCAATCCGAGTCGCCGTGACAGTTCGCGCAGACCATGCTTTGTCAATCGATTCGACCGCATCTCGCTGCAGGCGAGCATGGCGCATAGTGGCCTCGGTGAATCGCTCGGCCTGTTCCGAGCGATGCCAGGCGTCTTGACCGCCGCGGAAGATGTCCCACGACATGACCACTTTGCCGCTGTAGTCCTCGTGCGTCACGCTCGGAAGGCCTGGCTGCGCGACGTAAGGAAATGAGTTGTCGTAGTGCGTCGCTGACCCCTGTAGATAAAACTTCGGCGCGAACGAGCCGTCGGTCGCCCGATACGCGTGTTTTGCTGCGTCCGCATCTGCCTGCGCAGCCTGTATCGTCGGGTTAAACCGAACGGCGGTCGCGAGTGCCTCGTCCCGGGATTTCGGAAGGCCGGCTAGGGGGCTCGGGAAACGGAGATTGGTGGGCTCAAGACCGATAGTCTTTCGATAGGCGGCCCGGGAATCTTCCAGGCTTTTCTGGAACTCGGCGAGCGAGGCCCGAGCGTTTTCGACCCGCTCCCGCGCCTGCTCAAGATCACCTTCACCCGCTCGTCCGCCCGAAAAACGCGAGTTAACGTTCGAGAAAATCCGCTCGTGATTGGCAAGATTTTGCTCCGCGACGGCAACCAAGCGCAGATATCGCACGACGTTAACATATGCTTCTGCGCCGTCGAGCGCGATCAACTCGGTATGCTCTTGCACACGAAGGGCTGCAGCATTTACCCGTGCGGTCTGGCGCCAGATCTCATGAATAGAAGTGAAGCCGTCAAAAAGCAGCTGGCGAACCACCACTGATTCTTGGCTGCCGTTCCGCCAAGGTCCAGCTCCTGTAATAGGCGCCGTCAATCCAACGACCTGCGGCACGCCGGTAGAATTCTGGTCGAATTTTTCCGGCCCCCAGCTTGCATCAACCCGAACCTGTGGCAGCAACGTACTTTGTGTCTGCCTCAGCTCGGTTTCCGTGGCACGCCGGTTTGCAGAAGCTTCGCCGACTCCAGGGTGGGTCTGAACGGCCTCACGTAGCGCATCATTAATAGAGTACACTTCGCCCGCCAGCGCGTGGCTGGTGGACAACGTCAGCGCCACAACAAAAGCACAGGATACGGATTTCATTCTTGAGCCCCTCGCGCCTTTTTGCCCCGACAATGGCGCAAATTACTAAACTATCTGCAGCTAAGCCTAGCAGGCGCCGTTAGGACCGAATATGACTTTTTGGCCACATCCATACATAAACTGCTGATTTCTCCAGAGTTTTAACCTCAGTTGTTTCCAACCAGTCCGCAACCTCAAATTTCGTCAACTCGCTGTTTTTGCAGCGTTTGTGGCAAAAGAGGGGTCGCAGGTAACGGCTCTATAATACCTTCTGCCGTGTTTGAAGGAACAGGGAACAATTTCTGCCAAGTGGTTAATTCGGGCCTTCGTTGGCTCTGCAAGCGAGAATCGATAAGCGCGCCGACCGGCGGAGGCGCGCACCAGGCATCGTAACGCTGCTTAAGATCTTAAATGGTAGAAGACGTCTGCTCAGCGTTGCGCCGTTGAGATGGTGCACGGGAGTGCGACAGAGCACACTTCAAATTTGTCGCCTCCTAACCTTGTCCGGTCTGCGGAAGAAGCCCGGACGAGGCACGCCACCAGAGATTGCATGGACGTGAGAGAAGACGTGCACAAGGCCGTACGCCGGTTGGGGACCCTTAGGTCGCCGGTCGTTCCACCACCGAGGCAGGACCCGCTTCAAACAGTAAATCTTGCCCGCTGCGAATTTGAAAGCGCGGTCCGGTCAGAGCGGCAGCATCCTGCTTCCCTGAATTGTTAACAACGTCAAATTCCCCGTCGCGTAGGCGCCGGTGTCGATATTGATCCGGTTCGGCCGGATATCAGGCTTCTGGACCGGGGTGTGGCCGTGAACGATGAATTTGCCGAAGTCCTCGTCGCTATCGAGGAATTCGTTTCGGATCCACAACAAGTCACTCTCCTGCTGTTCCTTCAGCGAGATCCCGGGTCGCACCCCGGCATGGACGAAGAAGAAGTCCCCGCAAACAAAGGACGGTTTGAGGGCTTCGAGGAATCTTAAATGGTCGGAGGGCATGACCTCAGTGAGCGCCCTTATCAAATCAGCCTGCTCAACTGAATCCGGATTAAGCGTCGGCTGAACACCGTAGGACATCAGCGTTTGCTGACCGCCGAACTGCCGCCAATCTTCAAGTTTGGTGGGGTCGCGAAGCAGCTCCAGAAGAAACGCCTCATGATTGCCCTTGAGGAACACCATCTCGCGACCAAGACCACGCTCGATGAGAAGATCGAGCGTGTGAGCGGAATCAGGACCGCGGTCGATGTAGTCCCCCAGAAAAACCTCAATCGGCCGGCTGACCGGATTTTGCGCGATGTCAGCATCAATTACGGCGAACATTTCCTTAAGCAAATCGGAACGCCCGTGGATGTCGCCAAAGGCATAGATCCGAATTCCCTCGGGCAGCCGGGGCGGTTTCACAACCCTCCGTGATCGCAAAAAGCCCATCATAATAACGAGAATTCCCGTTTTTTGGCTCCGAAATGATCGCCGATATTCGGATCATGACAAGGAGGCTCAATCAAATAGTTAACAGATCCCCGATGTGGCCGCGCGAATTTGAGTCAAATAACACACTGCAAGCGAGCGTGATCTCAAATCTTGTTCTCTAGCTTCCCCTGCAACGAGCAAATGGGGAGCCGAGATAATGCCGAGGGCTTACCGGCCTTAAGGGCTTACCGGTCTCGGTTAGGCCTGGTCGCCGACAGGGAGCGCGGAATCAGCCTCGAGCGGCCGTCGAACGTAGCGAGCGGTGGGAGGCTATTCGGGATGCCGCCATACAAAAGCGGGTAAAAAGCCCGGCGAAATAGCCTAGCTGCAGCGAGGTCACGCAGACGACTGCCGCCATGATCGTCGTCGGCATGGCCGAGCCTTTGTATGCGGCAGCGACGACTACCATCACAATGCCAAGCACGGCGGCCGGAAACAGCACCTGGACCTTGAAGCGAGTGCCCATCACCGCGCCGATAAGCGAGCTGCAAAGCGCAATCATGACCATGCGGGAAGGCTCCTTGGCGGGGATCATCGGCATGGGGGACTAACAATCGGTTAAAATGGTGGCCTTGGTGGCGGCGGCGGTCTTGTCGCTCAGCTCATCCCGGCGGGCAACTTGCCGAGAGTCTTGCCATTGCGGGCGCAAGACCCTCCAGCGAGATCACGCCGCGAATTTCGGCTTCGGGGTCGTTGATCGGAGTTAGGAACAAACCCCAATTCGGTCGGCACCTGTCGCCTTTTTTGTTGCCCAGAATTCTCCATGAAATTGAACGAATTGGTGTCCAGCCTGTTGATAGCAAGAACCAAGAAAAGCTCGGGGTGACGACTAGTGTAGCGACACTGACGTTCCTTTCAGTGTTGCCGCGAGCTCTCGGAAGGAACGTCAGAGTCAAAGCTACACTAGGATCATATAGTTGCCAGTGTCCCTTTGGTTCTGACATTCGTAAAAGTGCCCGCTGCGATGGGATACGAATGTCAGAACCGGGACACTAGGGGAGATGACCATGAGCCCACTGGTATGGGTGTGCCTTGGAGTATGGGGCGCAATTAATTTTCTGATTGCATATCGTTTGCTTCGACGGCCTGGTCGGTCCGGAGAGCATGGAAACAGGGCCATTTCATCTGTTTCCCCAGATCATCCGCTTCCGCGGGACACCGCAACAGCCGGCTGAGCGCTTGGCGATCGAGCGCCGTGCACCTGCCGATTTCAACGGCGGTGTGACCGGACTAAGCCCCGATCGTCAGCGCGGTAGATCGGCGAGTGATTTGATTGTATTGCAGCATTTATGACCGCAAATTGACAGTCGCTCGTCGGTCTGTTGCCTGGGCGCCCGCAAAGCAGGGGCGCGATCTGGCAAGTTGAACCGGTCATTCGAAAAGATCGTGCTCAAACAAAGAGATCGGATCACGTCTTGATTCCATCAATCGAAACGTGATCTGGCGTTCCCGATATCCGGACTCTATAATGCCCGGACACTTGGTGGCCGCGCGCAGATGTCGATTGTCCCAATGTCCATGTTCTCAGCCAGATCGGGTTTGGTGCTCGCTGTCGCGGTGCTCTGTCTTGACGCCGGAGCGGCCCATGCCCAGTCCGTGCCATATTGGACTTCCGCCTGGCCGTCGGCCTTCGGCGGCAGCCTCACTTCGGGCCTGGGCTCGAACCCGTACAGCGCTTTTTCGGGCCTCGACGGCAGCGACATCAGAGGCGGCAACTTTTCCTCGCGCTACAATTTTTCGGACGGCTGGTTTGTCGGCAGCGAACGCGGCGGATTGGGCTTGAACGGCGTCAGCCAGTTCGGCGCATTCAGCAGTACGCCGTCGTTCTCCTACGAAGGCATGCAGTTCGGTTACAACTTCCAGAGCGCGCCCGTCACGGTCTATGCCGGCTTCGACACCCTGAAATTCGATACCGGCCTCGCTGCGCCCTTTGCCAATTTCGACTCCACGTCCAGCACATTGTCCGGCTATCGCGCCCATGTCGGCGTCGAATTCCACCCCACCTCAAATCTCAGCCTGTCGGTCGGGGCCGGCTTCGCACAGCAGCCGTCCGGCGACATCAATTCCGCGCTTCTGCCCGGGGCCTCTCCGTTCGCCTTCGGCCGCCGCTAGTAGCTCGCTTCTCTCGACTTCTGACGTTCCTTCCGAGAGCTCGCGGCAACACTGAAAGGAACGTCAGAAGTGTTCGCTACACTAGTGTCCCGGTTCTGACATTCGTATCCCATCGCAGCGGGCACTTTTACGAATGTCAGAACCAAAGGGACACTAGCAACTATATGATCCTAGTGTAGCTTTGACTTTGACGTTCCTTCCGAGAGCTCGCGGCAACACTGAAAGGAACGTCAGTGTCGCTACACTAGGGAGCTTGGACAATGACCGACATCAAGGAGCACATGGAAGTCATCGGCGCCGACGGCGTTCACGTCGGCACCGTCGACAAGGTCGAGAGCCACCGGATCAAGCTGATCAAGAAGGACAGCGGTGAAGGCTCGCACAAGGGCCATCACCACTATATCGATCGGGGCCTGGTTGCCGGCGTTGAAGGCAACAGGGTGCGGCTCTCCGCCATCGGCGCGGTCGCCGTCACGTTCGAAGAAGAGAAGAAATAACTTGCTTTTTGGAAGCCGCCAGATCGCGTTTTGAAGTGATTTGTCCGCGGGCAAATCACTTCAATTGCCAGTTTGCCGCTGTCCATCCCTCTCATCAAAAATATTTCGCTTTCGTTGTCGGGCAAATCAACTTTAAGACCTCGCCCGGCCCGCACCCGAAAAGAGGGGCGTATCGCGATCGTCACGGACGTTGGGCGCGGGATGCGATGGACGTGTCGGCATCAACTGACGAGTGATGCTTCGGCGCGGACGGCGAAGTCGTGTGGTCCTGACGCCCCGACGCTGGCGTCAAGTCTGGCGACGATGCTTGGCATCGCGGCCTGCGATGGTGACAACAAGCCCGGCTCACCAGGGAGAGTACGAAGTAAGCCGTAACACCATCGCGCAGGGAATGCCGGATCGTTTCGGCGTGCCTGTGGTGACTATGCTCGTATGCTTTTTTCATTCGCATACGAGGCTGCGGGTGCGACATGCGCCCGGCATTCCCTGCGCCCTCTTTTTTCGAGAGGCGGGATGTTGTTGAGCAAACTCGCGCGGAAGGCGTGGCGAGATCGCGAACGTGTGTCGAATCTCGTCATCACCGGGCTTGTCCCGGTGATCCACGTCTTGCTTTCTGATTTGGACAAAGGCGTGGATGGCCGCATCACATGGGCAGACCTTCCTTGCGCCATTTGCCCAGCACGAACCATGCCGCGCCGAAGCTCGCGGTCGCCAGTGCGAAGAAGATCCAGGCGATCGGAAGACCGCCCGCCTGCAACAGGGCGACGAAGATCGAGCCGACCACCATGAACGCCGCTTGCAGGGTATTGCCGGCGGCAATCACGCGAGCGCGCTCGGTGGGCGCCGACCAGGCCTGGACCGCGGCAAAGGACGGGACCACGAACAGGCCGCCGCCGATGGCGAAGACGGCGAAATCGGTGAGCATGCGTAATCCGGCGAACGAAGTCGCAAACTCTGCAGGCGAAATATCGCTTCCGTGGACGGTTTGTCCGATGGCCCAGGCGAGGTCGAGGCCGACAAGGCCCATGATAACGGCGCCGACCGGCACCAGCGCCAGATTGGGGCGCTCATGACTGAAATGCGCCGCAACCAGCGAACCGGCGGCAATGCCGATGGCGAAGATGGCGAGGCACAACGTCACCACATCCTCGCTGCCGCCGACGATGTCCTTCACCAGCGCCGGCAACAACGACAGCACGACCGCGCCGACCAGCCAGAACCAGGAGACGATGACCATGCCGTCCCAAAGCCGCGGTTCGCCATGAAGCGTCTTCAGGAGGTGGCAGGTCGACCTCCAGGGGTTGGCGGTGATGGCAAGATCGGGAGCCGACGGCACGGTGTGAGGAATTCGCGAGGCAAATCCCCAGGACAGGATCGCCAGCAATACCACGGTGAGCGACACCCAGCCCATATGGGAGGAACCGGCAACGAGCTGGCCGCCGGCGATGGTGCCGATCAGGATCGCCATGAAGGTCGCGCCCTCCACCAGCGCATTGCCGGTCGCGAGTTCTCCGATCGAGAGCTGATCGGGCAGCATTGCGTATTTGACAGGCCCGAACAGCGCGGCGACGACGCCAAACAGAGCGAGGGCTGCGAACAACAGCGGGACGGAATGCAGGAAGAAGCCGCCCGCGGCGAAGGCGGCGACGAAAATCTCGGCGAACTTCAAGCGTCGCGCGACGACCGATTTGACATATCTGTCCGCAAGTTCGCCGCCGAGCCCCGACAGGATGAAGAACGGAAAGATGAAGACCGCTCCCGCGACCGTCACCAGCGCATCGCCGTGGGAGGTCGCCGCACCATACAGCAGGATGATCACCAGCGCGTTCTTGAGCACGTTATCATTGAGCGCCGCAAAGAATTGCGCCCAGAACAGCGGCGCAAAACGGCGCGAGGACATCAATTGTTTGATCATGATCCGCCCTGCCGCCCCTCTACCATTACCCTAGATGCCTGGGCCGGACGATGGAATAGCCTGGAGGGGAGAGACGCGCGCGCTCGCTATCTGCGATTCCGGCCGGAGCCGTTAGCGGCGCAGCGATTTCGAGCTGCGGCTCTTGTTGAGCAAGGTGGCGGGCGGCAATCCTTGTGGGGTTGGCGCCCGTTTGCTTTAGCCGTGCAGCTTCTTCGCGGTCTCCGCGATGGTGCGACCCTGATAACGGGCGCCTGCGAGTTCGTTTTCGGACGGTTGCCGGCTGCCATCGCCGCCGGCGATCGTGGTCGTGCCGTAGGGCGAGCCGCCGGTAACCTCGTCGAGCTTCATCTGGCCGGCAAAGCCGTAGTTCAGGCCAACGATGACCATGCCGAAATGCAGGAGGTTGGTGATGATGGAGAACAGCGTGGTTTCCTGGCCGCCATGCTGGGTTGCGGTCGAGGCGAAGGCGCCGCCGACCTTGCCGTGCAGCGCGCCTTTGGCCCACAGGCCACCGGCCTGATCGAGGAAATTCGCCATTTGCGAGGACATGCGGCCGAAGCGCGTGCCGGTACCGACGATGATCGCGTCGTAGTTGGCGAGGTCCTCGACCTTGGCGACGGGCGCGGCCTGGTCGACTTTGTAATAGGAAGCCTTGGCGACTTCCGGCGGCACCAGTTCGGGCACGCGTTTGATATCGACCGAGGCGCCGGCTTCGCGCGCGCCCTCCGCAACGGCATTCGCCATCGCTTCGATATGGCCATAGGCGGAATAATACAGCACGAGAACTTTGGTCATGGTTGGTCTCCGGAGGTTGAAAGTTGAAAGCGTTGAATTCGCGTCTTCGCGGCCCGGAATTCATGCCCGGCACGAGGCCGGGCATGATGGAGTTCGGGCTTTGCGGTTGCGCCTTATGCCGCGTCGACCAGCACCAGTTCTGAATCTTCCAGTGCGGTGATTTTCAGCCCCGCCTCGTCGCGGATCGCGACGCCGTCGCGCGCGTTGACGCGAACGCCGTTGATCTCGATGCGGCCGGCGGCCGGCACCAGGTAGAGCTTGCGGGCCTTGCCGGGAGCATATTGGGCGCTCTCGCCGGCCTTCAGCGTGGTGGCAAGCACGCGCGCGTCGGCACGGATCGGCAGGGCGTCATCGTCAGCGGAAAATCCGCTGGCGATGGTGACGAAAGTGCCGGAGCGATCCGCCTTCGGAAACGGCTTCGCGCCCCAGGTCGGCTGACCGCCATGCGTCTTTGGCTCGATCCAGATCTGGAAGATCTTTGTCGGCTTCGGTTCCAGATTATATTCGGCGTGACGAATGCCGGAGCCGGCGCTCATCACCTGAACGTCGCCCGCCTCGGTGCGGCCCTTGTTGCCGAGATTGTCCTGATGGGTGATCGCGCCTTCACGGACGTAAGTAATGATTTCCATGTTGGCATGGGGATGCGGCGGAAAGCCGGAGTTCGGCGCGATCTCATCGTCATTCCACACGCGAAGCGCGCCATGGCCCACATTGCCGGGGTCATAATGGCTGCCGAACGAGAAGTGGTGCTTGGCCTTCAGCCAGCCGTGATCGGCGGCGCCAAGCCTGGCAAAGGGTCTGAGTTCAATCATGGGATGTTCCCTCGGGTTTTCGATTGGGCTCTGGATATGCGCTTCCACATCGTGCATAAATAGAAACAATTGAAACACATCGTTTCCATTTATGAGCTATGGAGCGACGAGATGGCCAAACTCCCGGATTTCGAGGGCCTCGCGATTTTCGCCAAAGTCGTTGAATTGCGCTCATTCGCAGCGGCCGCGGCCGAACTGTCGCTGTCCAAGGCGACCGTCTCGAAGGCCGTAGGCCGGCTGGAGCAACGGCTCGGCGCGCGGCTGTTCAACCGCACCTCGCGGCGGCTTGCACTTACCGATGCCGGGCAGAAGCTGTCGGGGCGGGCGCAACGCCTGCTGGCCGAAGGCGAAGCGGCCGAAAACGAGGCGCTGGCGCAGTCGGTTGCGCCGCGCGGTCTTGTTCGCCTGGCCGTGCCGATGACGTTCGGGGTGAAATCGGTGGCGCCGATCTTGCCCGAGTTTCTGCAAGCCTATCCCGACGTCACGATCGATCTCCACCTCAGCGATGCCATGGTGGATCTGATCGGGGAGGGATTCGATGCGGGCCTGCGTATCGCGAGCCTGCCGGACTCATCGCTGATTGCGCGGCGGCTTTGCGCCATGCCGCGCTACACGGTGGCGGCGCCCGGGTATCTCAAGCGTCACGGCCGGCCAACTCATCCGATGCACCTCGCCCAGCACCGGTGTCTCGGTTACGCCTATCTGTCGACGCCCGACGTCTGGCACTACACCAATGCGCAAGGCGAGCAGGTCAGCGTGCGGCCGGCCGGGCCGCTCCGCGTCAACAACGGCGAAGCCCTGTTGCCGGCGGTGCTCGCAGGGCTCGGCATCGCCGATCTGCCGGAGTTCATCGTGGGCGACGCGGTGGCGTCCGGCGATCTCGAGGTGATCCTCAAGGGCTGGAAGCAGACCGAAGGCGCCGTGCATCTGGTGACCCCGCCCGGCGGACCGCGCCCGGCGCGTGTCGAGGCGCTGGTGGATTTCCTGACCGGACATTTCGGCAAGCCGAAACGGACAAAGTCGTCGCGGCGCGGCTAAAGGATGAAGGACAACCCGGCGCGATTTCCATATTGCCCTGATGGTGTGGTGCGGTCTACCAGTTGCCCGATTGGTATTGCCGATTCAAACAGAAAAAATAAGATCTGGAGGAAGCTGCCGATGAACCGACGTGAACTGCTCAAGGCGACCGCCGCGCTGCCGCTATTGTCCGCCGCGCGGCCGTCGGTTGCGGTGGCGGAAGCGGAGTGGCGGCCGACGCATACGGTCACCATGATCGTGCCGTTTCCGGCCGGCGGACAGGCCGACCTCGCGGCCCGGCCGGTAGCGCTCGCACTTGAAAAGATTCTCGGCAAATCGGTCATCGTCGACAATCGCGCGGGCGGGGCGGGCGGTGCGATCGGCAACGCGGCGGCGGCGCGCGCCGAGCCTGATGGCCACACCTTGCTGATGACGTTGTCGTCGCTGGCGGTGCTTCCCGAGGCTGACCGTCTCTTCGATCGTCCGCCGGTCTATGAAGTCTCGCAATTTGCGCCGGTGGCGCGGGTATTGGCCGACCCGACGCTGCTTGCGGTGCCGGCGTCGGCGCCATGGAAGACGCTGCAGGACTTCGTCGACGATGCCAAGAGCCGCCCCGGCCAAATCCCCTATGGCTCGTCCGGCCCCTACGGCACGCTCCATGTGGCGATGGAAATGTTTGCCGCCTCTGCCGGCATCAAATTGCTGCACATTCCGTTTCGCGGCGCGGGGCCTGCGCTCAACGCGATCCTGACCGGGACGGTGCAGGCTCTCGCCTCCGCGCCGGGCACGCTGAAACAACAGGTCGATGACGGAAAGATGCGCGTACTCGCCAATTGGGGCGCCGAGCGTATCGCAAGCTTTCCCGATCTGCCGACGTTCAGGGAGCTCGGCTACAAGGATGTCGAGTTCTACATCTGGGCGGGTCTGTTCGCGCAGCAAGCGCTGCCGGCGCCGATCATGAAAAGTTTGCGCGAGGCGATGGCGCAGGCCGTGAAGAGTCCGGAAGTGATCAAGACGTTCGAGACCGCAGGCAGCCCTGTTGCCTATATGGACGCGCCGGAATTTTCACAATTTGTCGATACCGACAGTGCGCGCCTGGTTGCAGCGGTGAAGCGGATCGGCCGAGTGGAATAGCTGCTGTTCCGCCCCAGCGCTCACATTTTGTTGTTCGGCGCGAACCAGTCCGGCCTCAATGATTTGGTTGTCTCGATGAGCCGGTTGGTCCGGGCGAGGACCTGTGTGCTGAAGAGGAAGGGGCGGCCATGCGAAAGCACCGAATTTTCCGAAGCTCGATTCTTCAATGTTCGATTCTCGCGGGTCCGATCGCGGTTTTGATCGCGGGCGGGACTTCGGCTCTCGCGCAGGAATATCGCGGAACCATGGAACAGCAGATGGCCTGCACGCCCGATGTGTTCCGTCTCTGTGGTGCGCAAATACCGGACGTCAACCGGATCGTGGCGTGCTTGCGGCTGAACAAGCCGCAGCTCAGCGGACCGTGTCGTGCAGTATTTGATTCAAGTGCGAACGCCTCGCCGCAACCGCCGCCGCAGCCGCCGTCGGTGAGACCGCGTCTGATCCAGTAAGGGGAGCTTGATCTTCTCAGCAGACATCGACCCATTCGGCGGCGACGAGTTCGGCCATCCGTGAGGGCGCGATCCGCACCGCGCTGTGGATCGAGCCCGCCGCCGGCACCACTTCGTCAAAGGCTTTCAGCGAAACGTCGCAATAGATCGGCAGCGGTGCTTTCAGCCCGAAAGGGCAGACGCCGCCGACTTCGTGGCCGGTGATTTCGGCGACCTCATCGAGGCCCAGCATCTTCGGCTTGCCGCCAAAACGCGATTTGACCTTCTTGTTGTCCATCCGCGATGTGCCGCTCGCGACGATCAGGATGACCTGATCGCCGACCCTCAAGCTCAGCGTCTTGGCGATCCGCGCCGGCTCGACGCCATAGGCTTCGGCGGCCAACGCCACGGTCGCCGAACTCCGCGGCGATTCGATCACGGCGATGTCGGGCGCGTTCTCGGCGAAAAACGCGCGGACGGATTCAAGGCTCATGTACGGCAAGCGAGATCGGGTAATTCTGACAATGCGTGGATACGATAGTCGGGCGTGACGCCAAGTTCGTCCATTTGCATTCGAAGTGCCTTGAACATGGTGAGCGGGGAAACGAGGTCGCTTTTGACGCAGGCCCGCGCCAGTTGCCTCCGGCGTCACCCGCTCGATCCAGGCGACCTCTAATCCAAACGCCTTGGTGCCACAAGCATCCCACGGATTGGAGGACACAAAGAGAACTTCAGCCGGGCGCACGCTATTGCGCACCAGCGCGGTGAGCATCTCGGTCGAGCCGTTGGGAAGAATGGCGAGCTTGCGTCCCTTCAACGCCGCGAGCGTAGCACCGATCTTTAGCATCTTCGGCCCGGCCCCGTCGCGGATCGAGCCGGACAAAATCCGCGCAAAATCGAGCTTTTCCGGCCCAGGATTATCCCGAAAGGCACCCTGAAAGGCCTGTTTGGATTGACATTCGGGCCTGCCTTGGCTTAGAAACCGCGCGTCCCGGGCGGCGTCGCCGCCGGCGGGATGAAGCCTATTTTGCCAATTTGGGTTCCCCCGGGCCTTGCCGGGTTTCCCAAGCGATCGTGCCGAAAGCGGCCTTTCAAAGCAGCAGGATTGTCCCAATGAAGGTCCGTAATTCGCTGAAGTCTTTGCGCGGTCGTCACCGCAATAACCGTCTGGTCCGCCGCAAGGGCCGGGTTTATGTGATCAACAAGGTCCAGCGCCGCTTCAAGGCGCGCCAGGGTTGATCCAAGGCTGGTCCAAAGCTGATCTCCAAGGCTGATCTGATTTCCCTGTTCATCACAGGTCTTTGACGCGGGCACGCTTTGCAAGCGGCTTTTGCTGCGTCTAGACTTCGGCCATGAGATTCCTAGCCACCCCGCGCGGCCGGACGATGATGTTTGCCTCGGCGATCGCCCTGATGATGCCGGCTGCGGCGCTGTCGCAGGATTTGGGGACGCAGCCAAAGCAGCAAAAGAAATTACCCGAAGCCCCTGCGAAACTGCCGAAGGCCGGTGCCGACAAGACCCGCGGGCTGGATTTTCTGTTCGGCGCGCTGAAGGCCGCCCCTGACGAGGCCAGTGCCAAACACGTCGAGGCCCGCATCTGGTCCATTTGGCTGCAGACGCCGAGCGATACGACGGCGCTGTTGATGACGCGCGTCAAGGCGGCCATGGATGCCAAAAACCCCGACGTCGCGATCAAACTGCTCGATGCCGTCATCAAGCTCCATCCCGATTACATCGAAGGATGGAATCGGCGCGCGACCCTGTATTATTTGAAGAACGACTACACCCGTTCGCTTCAGGACATCGAGCAGGTGCTGGCACGGGAGCCGCGCCATTTCGGCGCGCTCGCCGGTCTCGGCATGATCATGCAGGAACTCGGCGACGACAAACGCGCGCTCGACGCCTTCCGCAGAGCGCTCGCGATCAACCCTCACCTGGAAAAATTGCCGGAGCTCGTCAAGACCCTGAGCGAGAAGGTCGAGGGCCGTGACATCTAGCGATGACGGCTTTTGCCAATCTAGTGCCGTTTTTCTATTTGAAGTTCCTGGATCGAATTCGCCGCTTGTGGTGCAGGAATGTCAAATAGGCGGCACTAGTGCAGAAGGTTGCGGCTAGGCCCCTTCAATCCACCCTGCGCCACCGCGGCATGGAGTTGCGCAAGCTCTGCCTCGAGTTGTTCGTTCACAAGCAAAAGTGCCTTTAGCGCGCCACGAATGTCGCCGTTACATTTGGCCACGATTTCGTCGATGGCGGTTTCTTGTAATCCGGAAGTCATCGAAAAGCCTCCAAATAGCCCCGCGTGATAATCGCTTCGGTCCCCACGGGTTGCTGTGGATTATGTGGATAGGCCGGGTTTGAGAACTACCGCATATACTTATAGGAAGCCGCCGATGACGGCTGTATGAAGAGGAAAAGTCGTCTGTGCGGCGCGGTGGAAAACTCGCGCCGCCCGGCCCCCTCGAAACCCCCGGCCGCCCGGCGCGTATCTTCGGTGTGACCAGAACGACCCGGATTCCCTACATGATATCAGTGGTTTTCGCAGCCGCGCTTGTGGTGCTGGCGCTGGCTACGCAGGCCGGTGTCATCGTCTTTCAGCATCTTTATCCCGCCCGGGGAAAGGCGATCGAGGTTGCCGGCGCGGCGCTCAACGTGCTCGATATCGGGCCTCGGGATGCCGCGGGCCCGCCCATCGTTCTGATTCACGGCGCGAGTTCGAACCTGGAAACGATGCGCCGGCCCCTCGGCGATCGGCTTGCCGCCGATCATCGCGTGATCCTGATCGATCGACCCGGCCACGGCTGGAGTTCGTCGGCGAGGATGCCTCCACGCCGGCGGCGCAGGGCCGGATGATCGAGGAGGCGTTGCAGAAGTTGGATGCCGGTCCTGTCATCCTGGTGGTGCATTCATGGGCCGGCGCGCTCGGCGCGCGGATGGCGCTCGATTATCCCGCGCGGGTTGCCGGTCTCGTGATGCTGGCGCCGGTCGCCTATCCCTGGCCGGGCGGCGTCGGCTGGTACAATGCGCTGGTGGCCAAGCCGGTGATCGGCCCATTGCTCGCCTATACGATCACGCTTCCGCTTGGCTATTTCCTGATGGAGCCCGGCGCGCGCGGCGTATTCTTGCCGCAGATCATGCCGGACAATTTCATCACCGATACCGCGACCCCACTGTTGTTGCGCCCGCGCGAATTTCTCGCCAATGCCCGCGATCTCGTGAGGCTGAAACAAGCGGTGGCCGAACAGGCGCCGCGCTACGCGGAAATCTCGGCGCCGGCGGTGGTGATTTCGGGCGACGCCGACAAGACCGTGTCGACCGATATCCACTCCCGTCCGTTCGCAGCAGTGGTCCCGAACGCCAGGTTGATCGTGTTGCCGGGCGTCGGTCACATGGTGCAAAACGCAGTGCCCGACCTCGTGGTCCGGGAGATCGAGGCCGTCGTCGGCCTGGCGTCGCCCAAGAGCGCGGCGGCCGTGAACTGACACTCATATCCGAGGCGCAGAAAACAGAATGGCCGGGCCCTTATGGCCCGGCCATTGCGAAGCAGGGTTTTGGTTGTACAGCGAATGGCGAAGCCTACTTGGTCTTGCCGTCCTTGTCGTATTGCGAAATGTAGGCCCAGAGGTCGTTGACTTCCTTTTCATTCTTGACGCCGGCGAAGGCCATCTTGGTGCCGGGCACCTTTGCCTTCGGGTCCTTGATGTACTCCTTGAAATTGGCCTCGTTCCAGGTAATGCCGGAGTTCTTGTTGGCGTCCGAATAGTTGTAATCCGGAGCGCTACCGGCCTTGCGGCCGTCGAGCCCGTTGAGTTCCGGCCCGACCTTGTTCTTGGCGTCCTCGCCGATCGCGTGACAGGCCAGGCACTTGTTGAACGAGGCCTTGCCGGCGGCGGCGTCTTGCGCCAGCGCGGCCGGCACAGTTGCCGAAGATGCAATGATGATCAGCGCGCTTAGTGTCAGTTTTTTCATTCTTGGCTCTTCTTTGCTTGGGTCGGGAGAATACGGCCGTTTGTCGCATAGGGCGCGGCTGATGGACAAGGGCCGCGAGCGGCCGAGGTTCCGGCGGTTTGCGCCTTGAACGAGATCATGCCTCTTGAATGAGGCCTCGGTTTTCGTCTCTGTGCCCTGAAACGAGCCGGACCTGCTTGATTCTCCATGAGAAATCGGCAATGTCGCTTGGCTCATAACGCCGCTGCGGAGAGACCAAAATGACCATCATGATGCCCGCGCCGGATCAGGCGGTCTTGGCCCGCCGCAGCGCCATCGTCGACGCGTTGCGGACCATCGTGCCGGGCGAGGGGGTAATCGATACAGCTGCCGAAATGCTTCCTTACGAGTCGGATGGGCTGATGGCCTATCGTCAGCCGCCGATGGTGGTGGTGCTTCCGGACACCACCGAGCAGGTGTCGCGCGTGCTGAAATATTGCTTCGAGCAGAACATCAAGGTGGTGCCGCGCGGCTCCGGCACCTCGCTGTCGGGCGGCGCATTGCCGCTTGCGGATGCGGTGCTGCTCGGACTTGGCAAGTTCAAGCGCATCCGCGAGATCGATTTCGACAACCGCGCGGTCGTGACCGAGCCCGGGGTCACCAATCTCGCCATCAGCCAGGCAGTGGCTCATGCCGGCTTTTATTATGCGCCCGATCCATCGTCCCAGGTCGCCTGTTCGATCGGCGGCAATGTCGCGGAAAATTCCGGTGGCGTGCATTGCCTCAAATACGGCATGACCACCAACAATGTGCTCGGATGCGAGATTGTGCTGATGACAGGCGAAGTGCTTCGCATCGGCGGCAAGGGCGCCGAGAGCGCCGGCTACGACCTGATGGGGATCATCACGGGTTCGGAAGGCCTGCTCGGCGTCATCACCGAGATCACGGTGCGGATCCTGCAGAAGCCGGAGACGGCACGCGCCCTGATGGTCGGCTTTGCGGAGGTCGAGGCGGCCGGCGAATGCGTGGCGCGGATCATCGGCGCGGGCATCATCCCCGGCGGCATGGAGATGATGGACAAGCCCGCAATCCACGCCGCCGAAGCCTTCGTCCATGCCGGCTATCCGCTCGACGTCGAAGCGCTCTTGATCATCGAACTGGACGGCCCCGGCGTCGAGGTCGACGAATTGATCAAGCGGGTCGAGGCGATCGCGCAAGGCTGCGGCTCAACCTCTTGCCAGATCTCCAATTCGGAAGCCGAACGCAACCTGTTCTGGGCCGGACGCAAGGCGGCGTTTCCCGCCGTGGGGCGGATATCGCCCGACTATCTCTGCATGGACGGCACCATCCCGCGCGGTGCGCTTCCCAAGGCGCTGGCGCGAATCCGCGACCTCTCCGAGAAATATGGTCTGCGCGTCGCCAATGTGTTTCATGCCGGCGACGGCAATCTGCATCCCCTGATCCTTTACGACGCCAACCAGCCGGGCGAGATCGAGCGGGCGGAGGCCTTCGGCGCCGACATCCTGAGGGCCTGTGTCGAACTCGGCGGTGTGTTGACCGGCGAGCACGGCGTCGGCATTGAAAAGCGGGATTTGATGGGCGAAATGTTTTCCGAGATCGATCTCAATCAGCAGCAGCGGATCAAATGCGCGTTCGATGCCCAGGGGCTCCTCAACCCGGGCAAGGTGTTTCCGACCCTGCACCGCTGCGCCGAACTCGGCCGCATGCATGTGCATGCCGGCAAGCTCGCGTTTCCCGACCTTCCGAGATTTTAGTCGAATGAATAAAGAAGCCGCCATGTGGCACGATCTGCTCTCTCCCCCCTTGTGGGGGAGAGCTGGAGAGGGGGGTGTGACGAGCTCCGGTGTTTTTGGCTTACCCCCCTCCCTAACCCTCCCCCACATGGGGGGAGGGAACGCACCCAATGCGGGGCTGTCGTGGACACTCTGAAAGTACGTGACGCCAAGGATGTCGAGCAGGTGGTGCGGGCGGCGATCGCCGGCGAGCAGCCGCTCGAAATCATCGGCCATGGTTCAAAGCGGATGGTCGGCCAGCCGATGGCGACCAACGCGCTGCTCGATTTGTCGGCGCTCAACGCCGTGAAATCCTACGAGCCGAACGAGCTGATCATCACCGTCGAGGCGGGCGCGCCGCTGGCCGACGTCGAGTCGCTGATCGATTCCAAAAATCAGCGGTTCGCGTTCGAGCCGATGGATACCGCCCAGCTCCTGGGCACGCCGGCGGCGGGAACGATCGGCGGCATGATCGGAGCCGGGCTCGCCGGCCCGCGCCGGATTCAGGCCGGGGCCGCCCGCGATCATCTGCTCGGCGCGCAGGCCGTGTCCGGCTTCGGCGACAGTTTCAAGGCCGGCGGCCGGGTCGTGAAGAACGTCACCGGCTATGACCTTTGCAAGCTGCTCGCGGGTTCCTGGGGGACGCTCGCGGTCATGACCGAGGTGACGCTGAAGGTGGTGCCAAGACCCGAGAGCGAGCGCACCCTGGTGCTGCGCGGCCTTGACGACGTGGTGGCCAACAAGGCGATGACGGCGGCGCTGGGCTCCCCCTTCGATGTCTCGGGGGCGGCGCATGTGCCGAAATCGGCCTTGCGCGAGGCGATCGGTGCGCTCGGAAATCTCGGATCGCCCCGCAATCCGCTGACGCTGTTGCGTCTGGAAGGAATTACCGCGTCGGTCGCCCATCGCGCGGCCTCGCTCGCCAGGGCGCTGTTGCCGTTTGGAACGGCTGAAATCCTCGAAGATGAAGGTTCCCAGGCGGTCTGGCGTTGCGTTCGCGATGTCGAGCCGTTCGCCGCCAAAGGCCCGCTCGGCGCCTGGCCGGTGTGGCGCATCGTCTGTCCGCCGGCCTTTGGCGGCGCTTTGGGCGAGCGCCTGGCGCGCGAAACCGGGGGCGATGTGCTCTACGATTGGGGCGGCGGCCTGATCTGGGCCGCCATGCCGCCGCGGCCGGATGCCCAGGCGGAGCTGGTGCGGCAGAGCGCAGCCTCGGCCGGCGGCCACGCCATGCTGCTGCGAGCGGCCGACGGGGTGAGGCGTCGTGTCGATGTGTTCCAACCCGCAAGCGCCGGCGTGGCGGCCCTGAGCGAACGCGTTCGGCACAGCTTCGACCCGAAGAGCGTTCTCAATCGTGGCCGGATGACACGTCCAGGCGCCTCATCGGGGGGCCCGGCATGAAGACCGAATTCAGCCTCGCTCAGCTTGCCGATCCCGATATCGCCGAAGCCGACAAGATATTGCGGGCCTGCGTGCATTGCGGGTTCTGCACCGCGACCTGCCCCACTTACGTCCTGTTGGGCGACGAACTCGATAGTCCGCGCGGTAGAATCTATCTCATCAAGGAGATGCTGGAAAAAGACCGCCCGCCGACCCCTGAAGTCGTCAAGCACATCGATCGCTGTCTCTCCTGCCTCGCCTGCATGACGACGTGTCCGTCGGGCGTGAACTACATGCATCTGGTCGATCAGGCGCGGGTGAGGATCGAACGGGACTATCGCAGGCCATGGATCGAACGGCTGCTGCGCGCCGTGCTCGCCTTCGTGCTGCCGCGGCCGAAGGCATTTCGCACCAGCATGATACTGGCGCGGGCCGCCCGTCCGTTTGCCGGTCTGTTGCCGTCTGGGCGAGTATCGGCGACGCCGACTTTATTCAAGCGGATCAAGGCGATGCTGGCGCTGTCGCCGCGGCGCCTGCCACCGCCGGGACCGTCCGCGGGAAGCGTTTTTCCGGCCCAGGGCGAGCGGCGCGGGCGGGTCGCCCTGCTGCAGGGATGTGCGCAGCAAGTGCTGGCGCCGCGGATCAATCAGGCCGCAATCAGCCTGTTGACGCGCCACGGCATCGAGGTCGTGCTGGTGAAGGACGAACAATGCTGCGGCGCGCTGACCCATCACATGGGCCGGGAAGCGGCGGCACTGGCCTTTGCCCGCGCCAACATTGTGGCCTGGCTCGCGGAGGCCGATCGCGGCGGGCTCGACGCCATCCTGGTGACGACATCGGGCTGCGGGACCGTCATCAAGGACTATGGCTTCATGCTGCGCCAGGACGGCGATTTCGCCGCTCGCGCCGCCAAGGTTTCGGCGATGGCCAAGGATATCACCGAGTATGTCAGCGGTCTCGACCTTGCGCCCGCGCAGCGCCACGGCGACATCGTCGTCGCCTACCACGCGGCCTGTTCGCTTCAGCACGGGCAGAAAATCACGCAACTGCCGAAAGAATTGCTTTCCAAGAAGGGATTCGTGGTGAAAGATGTACCCGAGAGCCACTTGTGTTGCGGTTCGGCTGGGACCTACAACATTCTCCAGCCTGACATTGCGAACAAATTGCGTGATCGAAAGGTCGCCAATATTGCGATGGTCAAGCCGGACATGATTGCCGCGGGCAATATCGGATGCATGGTGCAAATTGCCAGCGGTACGTCAGTTCCTGTGATGCACACGATTGAGCTTCTCGATTGGGCGACGGGCGGCCCGCAGCCGGGATGGAGCGGATCCGAGGCGTTCGTGCGGAACGACAACCCGAACGCTCGATAGATACGGCTCAGCGCAACAGGAGGACTACGATGGCTAAAGCGAAGAAGAAGAAGGGCAAGAAGGCGAAGAAGGCTAAAAAGCTTCTGACGGCGAAGAGGAAGTCCGCCAAGAAGTCCGCCAAGAAGTCGGCGAAGAAATCCGCAAAGAAGTCTGCGAAAAAGTCGGCGAAGAAAGCCAAGAAGTCGGCAAAGACATCCGCAAAGAAAGCGGCGCCGAAAAAGTCCGCCAAGAAAGCAGCGGCGAAGAAGGCTGCTCCGAGGAAGGCGGCTCCTGTGAAGGCTGCAATGCCCGAAGCTGCGCCCTCGCATGAGCCGGCGGCGCCGGCCCACAGCTGGGCCACGCCAGGCGCGGCCGCGCCTGCTCCCGCACCGTCGTGGGAGCACTCTTCCGACCACCACCATAACTCGGGCGGCGACGACGGAAACTAGCCCGGCCGATTTTCGGCGAGATCAGAAGGCCGCAGCGTCATTTCGCTGCGGCCTTTTTCTTGGTGTGCCGAGCATGATCGACAGCTTGGAGGTGAAAGTCTTCTATCCAGCCTGATGGCGGCGAAGGATTAGCGAAGCGCAAGTGCGTCATCGCGAGGTGGGGTCTGAAGGAAGCGTGGAGCAAAGCCGCGGCCCGATGGACAAGAACCGGATAACGAGGCCTACCCGGCCGGACGAGCGAGCCAATGATCGCGAAGTCCACAGTCATCAACGACCGGGGTGGTAAATTCGGCGGGCGTGCGGCGAAGGCGGTCGATCTTACCTCGGGAGGTCTGCGCTGTGTCCCGGATTCGGGACTGAGGCCATCGTAAGGCGGCCTGACCGCAGCGCAGAAGTCAGCAGAGGGCATAGTAGGCGGGACGAGTTCCGCTGAAGGCCTGAACGCTGGAAGCGACGAGTAGATGCAGCGATTTCGCATCGGCCATGCGACTGAATTCCGGGCAACCGGCCTCGGAACGGCGGGAAGGGGTGAAACCCTGACTGGCGCGCGGTCGGGATCGTCAAGCTTTCCGCCGACCTGACTGCGATGAGCGACCTGAAGTAATTTGTCTGGCCAGAAGCTGGAAAGAGCGGCACAACAGACGGCGCCGCGCTTTCGCTTGTTGGAGACCGACGATTCCGGAGGGTAAGGAAATTGAGAGAAAAGCCTCCCGGTGGGTCATTCATCCCCTTGTGGGGCAGGCAGCCGCAGCGGCACTGGGCGTCGCCTTCGCGATCGGCGTCATGGAATGGTCGTCGGTCGTAGCCGACTATCCGCTGGTCCTCATCCCCTTTGCGACCTCCATCGTATTGGTCGTCGGTTCCCCGGACGCGGAACCCGCTCAGCCGCGCGCGTTGATCGGCGGGCATCTGGTGGCGACCCTGGTCGGATTTGCGGTGCTTCGCGTCGCCGGTCCGCAAGCCTGGGCGGCAGCAGTGGCTGTCGGATTGGCGGTGCTTGCGATGTACCTCACCGATACATTCCATCCGCCGGCTGGAATTGACCCGTTGCTGGTCGTCTCCGCGAGCCTTCCCTGGTCATTCCTGCTGACGCCGGTGCTCGCGGGTGCGTTGTCGCTCACCGCGTTCGCCTATCTCTGGCACCGCTGGATTCTGCGCCGATCCTGGCCGTCGCGCTGGCTATGAAGAAACTCCGTTCTTTTGCCGCTCGTGCACGGCAAACCGGTCACCCTCGCGATCGAGCACGACATGGCGCTCATGGAACGCTTCAAGCGTGCTGCGATGTCCGATCGAGATCACGGTCGTTGCCGTGAGCTTCTCGGCCAACAGCCGATAGAGCGCAGCTTCGGAGGCTTCGTCGAGCGAGGCGGTGGCCTCATCGAGGAACAGATATTGCGGCTTGTGCAAAAGCGCGCGGGCAAGACCAAGCCGCTGTTGTTCGCCGAGCGAGAGCATCCCGTTCCAGTGCGCTTCTTCTTCCAGCCGCGATACGAGCTGCGGCAGGCCCACGGAGATCAGCGCCTGCTCAACGAGAGCCGGGTCGAATGCGTCCGCTTTCGCGGGGTAGACGATCGCCGCCCTCAACGAACCGATCGGGAAATAGGGCCGCTGCGGCAACATCATCAGCGTCGCTTTGGCCGGTATAGCTATCACGCCGTCGCCGTACGGCCATATGCCGGCGATCGCGCGGAACAAGGTCGACTTGCCGGCTCCGGATGGGCCGGTAAGCAGCACGCGCTCGTTGTTTCGAATGAGCAGGCCGTCGGCTGCGACCAGCGGCGTGCCGTTGGGCAGTTTGACCAGAAACTGCCGCAGCTCGATCGCCTTGCTTTCGTCAGAACGCACGACATCGATCGAGGGGGTGTCGCCTGCCAGTTGGGTGGCGCTTGCGATCGTTGCCTCGAAACCTTCGAGACGGGCAACGACCGAGCTCCATTCCGCCAGCGTGCGATAGACCGTCACAAAGAACGACAGCGACGCTTGCACGCTGGAGAAGGCGGAGGCGGTCTGCGTCATGCCGCCGAGCTGGATCTTGTCGGCGAAATAGGCCGGCGCCACCAGAACAAAGGGAAAAACCACCGCCGCCTGCGCGTAGCTCGCGGTAAACGCGGTCAGCCGCTTGGTGAGGGTCATGATTTCGTACCAGTTCTGGACGACGCGGCCGAAGCGGTCCAACAGCCGCTCTTGTTCGGCGCTGTCGCCGCTGAGCAGCGCAATCTGCTCGGAATTCTCCCGCACCCGCACCAGATTGAAACGGAAGTCGGCCTCAAAACGCTGCTGCTGAAAATTGAGCGTGACCAGAGGCGAGCCGATCCAGTGTGTGAGTGCGGTTCCGAACACGGCATAAATCAGGGCGCACCACACCAGATAGCCGGGGATGTGGAGTTCGTTGCCGAACAGCGTCAGTGGCGAGTTGGCCGAGAGGCCCCACAAGATGACGATGAAAGATGCCAGTGTGACCACCGCGCTCAAGAGGCTGACGCAGATGTTCAGCGTCTGGTCGACGAACATCTTGACATCGTCGGCGATACGCTGGTCCGGATTGTCGGCCGCATCCCCCCGAAGCTGCATCCGGTAATGGGTGGCGTTATGCAGCCATTCGCCGAGATAGTGGCGGGTCAGCCAGTTCCGCCAGCGGATTTGAAGCCACTGGTTGAGATAGAGCTGATAGACGGCGATCACGATATAGGCGGCCACCAGAATGCAGAAGATGCCCATCTCCCGAACGAAGCCATTCCAGTCCTTGTCCTGAAGTGCGGTGTAGAAGCGGTTGTTCCACTGGTTCAGGAGGACATTGATCGCGACCACCGTGAGTTCGATCGCGATGACCGCTGCAAGGAGCAGGCGGCCGGCGAATTTGTCTTCGGAGCGGAAATAAGGGGCCGCGATCCGCCACACGGTCGCAGGCCTCAAGCGGATGTTGTTCACAGATCGTGATCTCCGGAGGAATAATTACAAGGTGCGAAGGAGGAGGGAATGTGAAGGCTTCAAGGACAGGGTTTCGACATTCGCTACCTTTTCTTCGCCCCCCTGGTTCCACTTCCGCAAAAAGCTTCACGAGAGGCCACAAGCGAGTGTCCGCATGCCGGGCAACTAGACTAAAGTCGTAATATCGACGGTCCGGGTTCGCTTGTCCAATCCTCCGAGTCAATCCTAGCATGCGGCTAGTGGCGGGCGGCAGGGGGCCTTCGCATTTCGCGCGTTTGTGAGCGGGTTTGGCGCGAGCCAAATTCGCCATTGATCGTGTGCTTTGCTAAAGGCCTCTTCGGCATCGCGCCAGCGTTTCGGCCGTTCACGCGGGCCAGGGACGCCAAGAAGCGCGTGGGGAGGAATTGTAATGTGGAATCAAGTCTATAACCCTTTTAACAACACCGTGCTGTCGACGATCGCCGCCGCGATACCCGTCGTCACGCTGCTGGTTTTGATCGCAAGCGGCAAGGTCAAGGCGCATATCGCGGCCATCATTGCGCTGATCGCCGCCAACCTCATCGCCATCTTCATTTTCACGATGCCGGCCAACATGTCGATCCGCGCGTCGCTGCTCGGCGTGGTCGCGGGCTTCTTCCCGATCGGCTGGATCGTGCTGAACGTTATCTTCCTCTATCGCATCACGGTCGCGACCGGACGCTTTAACCTGTTGCAGCGTGCGATCGGCGGCGTGACGGAAGACCGCCGCCTGCAATTGCTCTTGATCGCGTTTTCCTTCGGGGCGTTCTTTGAGGGCGCCTCGGGCTTCGGCACGCCGGTGGCCGTCACCGGCGCCGTCCTGATCGGCCTCGGTTTCTCGCCGCTCGCCGCATCCGGTCTCTCGCTGATCGCCAATACGGCGCCCGTCGCCTTTGGCGCGCTCGGCACGCCGATTCAGGGCCTTGCCCAGGTGACCGGTCTCGATCCCTATACTCTCGGCGCCATGGTCGGCCGGCAGCTGCCGGTGTTCTCGCTGATCGTGCCGTTCTGGGTGGTGTGGGCGTTCGCCGGCTGGAAAGGCATGAAGGAAGTCTGGCCCGCCATCCTCGTCACCGGGATCTCGTTCGCGGTCCCGCAGTTCGTGATCTCCAACTACATCAACCCCTGGATCGTCGATATCGGCGCGTCGCTGATCTCGATGGGATGCCTCATCCTGTTCCTCAAGGTCTGGCAACCGAAGCAGCTCTGGCTGTCGCCGGCGCTGCGCGGCAACGATGAATCAATGGCGACGATGACGCCGGCCAAGCCGTTCGACAAAACGCCGTTGAGCCAGGGGGAACTTTGGAGCGCCCTGCTGCCGTGGATCATCGTCTGCATCGTGATGCTGATCTGGGGCAACGGCGCGTTCAAGACCTGGGCAAACTCGATCTTCACCTGGAACTACCCGGTGCCCGAGCTGCACAACATGATCAACAAGGTGCCGCCGGTTGCCGCGAAGCCGACGCCTGAAGGCGCGGTGTTCGGGTTCACCTATCTGTCGTTCACGGGAACGGGCATGCTGATCGCGGCCATTATCTCCGGCCTCCTGATGAGCTTCTCGCCGGCGAAGATGCTCGCCGAATACGGCCGCACCATCAAGCTATGCGCGATCTCGCTGATCACGATCTCGGCGATGCTTGCGATCGGAACGCTGACGCGTCTCTCCGGCGTCGACGCAACGCTCGGTCTCGCCTTCGCCGCGACCGGCGTATTGTATCCGTTCTTCGGCACGCTGCTCGGCTGGCTCGGTGTCGCGCTGACGGGGTCGGATACCGCGTCGAACATCCTGTTCGGCAATTTGCAGAAAATCACCTCCGAGCAACTGGGCCTGTCATCGGTGCTGATGGCGGCTGCAAACTCGTCCGGCGGCGTCATGGGCAAGATGATCGACGCGCAGTCGATCGTCGTCGCCTCCACCGCCACCAACTGGTACGGGCATGAAGGCTCGATCCTGCGCTTCGTGTTCAAGCACTCGATCGCGTTGGCCTGTCTGGTCGGCCTGTTCGTGATGCTGCAGGCTTATGTCTATCCGTTCACGGCCATGGTGCTGAAGTAGGCAGCGGTTTCGCCTGCATCGATCGAGTTCCCCGCGTCCAATCGGACGCGGGGATTTTTTTGCCGAGCGATCTGGTGAATATCACGCCCGCCGACTAAAACCGCGCGTCCGCGTATTTTTTGAGGAGCCATATGCTTTCAACGCGAGGTTTTTTAAGGCGAACCGCAGTCATTGCGGCGCTCGCCGCTCCGGCTTTCTGGTTTACTGCTGCCGGCGCCGACGAGGGCTTTCCGTTCGGGTTCGAGATGACGCTGGAGGCGGCACCGCAGCCTGGTTCGAAGCGCATTCCGACCCTTGAGATCGGCGACAATGGCGAGGCGAAACTGGATTTGTGGTGCAAGAGTGGCACCGGCCAGTTCTCGGTCGCGGGCAATACGGTGATTTTCGTTCCCGGTCAGTTGCAGAACCGCGACTGTCCGCCGGCGCGGTCGCAGGCGGATGATGATCTTGTCACCGCGCTGAGCGAGGCCACCAGCTGGCGGCGGCGAGGCGATCTGGTCTCGTTTGCAGGGGCCAAACCGTTGCGGTTTCGGATCAACACCAACTGACGGGCCGGCATGCGCTGGCCGCTATGGCGTGATGAGATTGGGTTCGGTTAGAGTTAGAGCTCTGGCGCGGCGGTCGGCTACTTCCAGACCGATTTGTCGGCATCCCAACGTTGCGCCTTGAATTCCCTGGCGAGTGCGTCCACGACGCCGTTGTCGTCCTTCTGACTGCTTTCTTCGTCGCCACCGGAATCGTTGGCGAGATTGAGCGCGGGGCCGGACGTCTCGTCGGCGGTCGAGATCACGGGGTTGCTAACCCACAATATCAAGCGGTCCGCTCCGCCGGGCTTCTCGGAGGCGACCAGGGCGGTTACCTCGATGGTGTCGGTGAGGTCGAGCGCCGGGTAGATTTCGCTTGCACGTTTGAACGTCAGTTTCAGCTTGCCGTTGCTGGCGTTCCAGGCGGAGGTCACGGGCTTTGCCGAGAGCGCTCCGGCCAGGACATTGCCGATCGCCGCCACAAGCTTGTCCTTGTTGAGCCGGTCGCCGTCGCGCCAGCCGGCGGCGGCAAAGCGGATGGTCCGGTCCATTTCGATGATGCCGGTGGTCCAGCCGGCCGCAACCACTCCCGGCGACGACTTGAATTTTGCGATCAGTCCCGCCGCGCGATCGGGGTCGGCGCTGAGCGTGATCGTCTGTTCGCCGGCGCGCATCGCGTCGCAGGCTACCGTGAGACTGCTCAATGAAACCTCGACGTCCTGTCCCTTGAGCCCCTTGAGGAAGTCCGACGCCGCGTCGAGCTTGAGGCGGACGCCGATCGCCTCGGGAGATACTTCCGTAAAATCCTTGGGCGATGGCGTAATGCTGTCGTCGCTGGTCTGGCTTTCCTGAAACTCCCGCTCGCTGAGGTCGGAATTGTCGGTCGAGTTCACTTCCGTGACGGCCGGGCCGATGCTGATCTGGCCCTTGAATTCAAAATTGTCGCCGGTCGGCCGTCGCGTCAGCTTCACCGTGACAGGCAATTTGCCGCCGATGCTTTGCGTCGTGCCCGTCAGCGTTTGGCCGTTGACCGCAAGATTGACGACGAAGCGGTCCTTGCGGTTGGAACCCTTGGCCACGGGGTAGCAGATATCGAGGGTGGCCGCGGTGACGGTCTTGCCTTGCCGCGTTTCCTTCAGGATCACGTCGGCGTTGCCGTCCATCAACCCATCGATGCCGGTGAAATATCTGGTTTCGTTGGCGCCGGGCGCGGCCTTCGGCGAGAGCTTCATTTGGCCGTAGAGCGACAGCGGTCGAGGCCGCGACAAGTCCGGCGATCAGAAGCAGGGGCAAGCGCATGGGCACTTCCTTGGAACGTTGGACCGGGCTCAAGGCTCGAGCCCGAGAGGTCGACTTGAATTGACCCTTCCTAGCAAAGGTCAGGACAATCGCCAAAAAAGAAGGCCGCCCGCGGGCGGCCTTCCTCGACAGGTGACGGATGTCAAATTCGCTCCGTTAGAAACCCATGCCGCCGCCATGGCCATGTCCGCCGGCGGCCGCCGGAGCCGGCTCCTTTGGTAACTCCGCAACCATCGCCTCCGTCGTCACCAGCAGGGCGGCAACCGAAGAAGCGTCTTGCAGGGCGGTGCGCACCACCTTGGCCGGGTCGATGATGCCCTTGGCGACCATATCGACATACTCTTCGGTCTGGGCATCGAAGCCGAAGGTCTCCGACTTGTCTTCCAGGATATTGCCGACGACGATCGAACCTTCGACACCGGCATTCTCGGCGATCTGGCGGACCGGCGCCTCGAGTGCCTTGAGCACGATATTGATCCCCGCCTGGACGTCGGCATTGTCGTTGTGGATACGGCCGACCGCCTTCTTGGCGCGCAGCAACGCAACGCCGCCGCCCGGCACGATGCCTTCCTGCACGGCCGCGCGCGTGGCATTGAGCGCATCCTCGACGCGATCCTTCTTCTCCTTGACCTCGATCTCGGTCGCCCCGCCGACCCGGATCACCGCGACGCCGCCGGCGAGCTTGGCCAGTCGCTCTTGCAGCTTCTCGCGGTCATAGTCGGAGGTCGTCTCCTCGATCTGCGCCTTGATCTGGTTGACGCGCCCCTCGATGTCCTTCTTCTTGCCGGCGCCATTGACGATCGTGGTGTTCTCCTTGTCGATCACGACCTTGCGGGCGCGGCCGAGCATGTTGACCGTGACGCTTTCGAGCTTCATGCCGAGTTCGTCCGAAATCAGCTGACCGCCGGTCAGGATCGCGATGTCTTCCAGCATCGCCTTGCGGCGGTCGCCGAAGCCCGGAGCCTTGACGGCAGCGACCTTCAGGCCGCCGCGCAGGCGGTTGACGACGAGCGTGGCGAGCGCCTCGCCCTCGACATCCTCGGCGATGATCAATAGCGGCTTGCCCGATTGCACCACGGCCTCCAGCACCGGCAGCATCGCTTGCAGGCCCGAAAGCTTCTTCTCGTGCAGCAGCACGTAGACGTCCTCGAGCTCGGCCGTCATTTTTTCGGCGTTGGTGACGAAGTAGGGCGACAGATAACCGCGATCGAATTTCATGCCCTCGACGATGTCGACCTCGGTATCGAGCGACTTGTTTTCCTCGACGGTGATGACGCCTTCGTTGCCGACCTTCTGCATGGCCTGCGCGATCATCTTGCCGATCGCGGCATCGCCGTTGGCGGAGATGGTGCCGACCTGGGCGACTTCGGAGGAGGAGGCGACCGGCTTGGCGCGCTTCTCGATGTCCTTCACCACGGCTGTCACCGCCACCTCGATGCCGCGCTTCAAGTCCATCGGATTCATGCCGGCGGCAACCGCCTTCGCGCCTTCCCGTACGATCGCCTGGGCGAGCACGGTGGCGGTGGTGGTGCCGTCACCGGCGGTGTCGTTGGTCTTGGAAGCAACCTCGCGCAGCATCTGCGCGCCCATGTTCTCGAACTTGTCGTCGAGCTCGATCTCCTTGGCGACGGTAACGCCGTCCTTGGTGATGCGCGGTGCGCCGAAGCTCTTTTCGATGACGACGTTGCGGCCCTTCGGCCCGAGCGTCACCTTGACGGCATTGGCGAGAATGTCGACGCCGCGCAGCATGCGGTCGCGCGCGTCTCCGGAAAATTTGACCTCTTTGGCAGCCATTTGAAGTTACTCCTCAATAATCGGATTGACGTGCTCGCGAGCCTTTCAATTCGTCATCGCCGGGCTTGACCCGGCGATCCATCCTTCTTGAAAAGCGATGGATGCCCGGGTCAAGCCCGGGCATGACGCCTGAAACGCGTCGCGGCAGGGGTTACATTCGGCCTGCTGGCTAAGCCAGCACGCCCATGATGTCGCTCTCCTTCATGATCAGGAGTTCCTCGCCGTCGAGCTTGACCTCGGTGCCCGACCACTTGCCGAACAGGACGCGGTCGCCGACCTTGAGGTCGATCGGGATCAGCTTGCCGGATTCGTCCCGGCCGCCGGGGCCAATTGCCGTGATCTCGCCTTGCGAGGGCTTTTCCTTGGCGGTGTCGGGAATGATGATGCCGCCCTTGGACTTTTGTTCAGCGTCGAGACGCTTGACCACCACACGGTCATGCAGCGGACGAAATTTGGTTTTAGCCATGACGGTTCCTTTGGAGACCTGGTTCGCTGGTTGCCGCCGAAGGTGACCGGGAATACGGGCGTATTCGACACCGCCGAGGGCAGCACTTTCTACGTTTTGGCAATCACGTGTTTAGAGTGCCAAAGGTGCGCCCGGGGGATATGGCCTCACGGCGGTCCTGTCAAGCAAACGAGGTTAAGGCCTTGGTGAGGCACATATAGGATGCTTTACGGAAACAATATCGGCGCGGTGGCGTAATTTGCAGGACGTCGTTGCTCTGGCAAGGTTTTTGGGCTTGGCTGGCAGTGGTCCGATTATAACATTCGCATTCCATCTCGGCGGCCACTTTTGCGAATGTTAGAATCAAAGGACCACTGGCAAATATAGGTTTCTAGTGGAGTTTTGGATTTGACATTCGCTTTGCGAACGTGCGGCCAGCCGGGTAGCGAATGTCAAATCCACTCCACTAGTGCGGCGAATTTTGAAGTTCCTATCAATGCTGCGTCGAGTTCGTTATAGGAACTTCAAATTCAAGGCCGCACTAGAATCAACGAGTTACTAGAGCTCCTTTGATTCCGAAGTTCGCATCAGAGGTCGCCGCGATAGCTTGCGAACTTCGGAATCGGAGCACTAGTCGGGTGCGGCCACGGATTTGTTTGGGGGAGATTATGGTCGGTTCAGGTGCCGCGCGGACGGCTGCCAATCTGGGGATCGCCTCGATGCTGGCGATCTTCCTTGGGGCGTGCAGCAGCCTGAGTCTGCCCTCTTTCTCGTCGTCCTCCTCGTCTGTGGCGCCCGAGCCGGCACCGGTGCCGGAAATGCCAGCAACGATCCGTGCCGACGAGATCGTCGGCAAATGGGGGCTCGCCTCGTTCCAGAATCCCAATGACCGCGCGCGCACCGAAGCGGCCGCTCGGGGCCAATGCAAACAGCCCTATGTGATCGGGGCCGGCTCCAGTGGCGGCGTCATCATGCATCTGGCCGACCAGGCGACGCCGCAGGAGTTGCGCCTCAAGGGTAGTCCGAGCGGCAAGAACTACATTGGTCCTCCAGGACCTGCCGCCGGCGATCAGGACCGCGAGATCATCTCCTTCGATGGAAGGGTCCTGATCACCCGCTTCATCGACAAGGATGCGGCGACCCGCTACGGCAACATGGTCTATGTCCGCTGCGGCCCCCGCGCCTGAGCTAGTGCCCCCTTTCCGAAGTTCGTGCTCCATCGCAGCACGCACTTTCACGAACTTCGGAAAGTCATGGGCACTAGTAAATCTATTGATTCTAGTGCCGCTCTTCTATTTGAAGTTCCTGGATCGAATTCGCCGCTTGTGGTGCAGGAACTTCAAATAGGCGGCACTAGTGTAGCGACTCTGACGTTCCTTTCAGTGTTGCCGCGAGCTCTCGGAAGGAACGTCAGAAGTCAAAGCTACACTAGGATCATATAGTTGCTAGTGTCCCTTTGGTTCTGACATTCGTAAAAGTGCCCGCTGCGATGGGATACGAATGTCAGAACCGGGACACTAGCGTAAGCCGGGATATTTCCGTCATTGAGAGGAGCAGAGCGACGACCCGCCGTCACTCGCCTTGCGAGCTATGGCGCGCTGGGAGTCCGCCGAAGCGCCCTTACGCGTAGGCGGAAGCAATCCAGAGTCCCAAGCGTGGCTCTGGATTGCTTCGCTTGGCTCGCAACGACGAGGAGTGAAGGTGGGTAAAACAAAAACGCCGGTTTTCAAGCCGGCGTTTTGTTTTGAAGCGAGTGGTTCGATCAGTCGAACAGCGCGTCGATGTCGTCCTGCGACGCGTGGCCGACGTCGCCTTCCGATTTCGGGCCGTTCAGAAGCTTGGCGTCGCCTTCACGGGTGTCGACGATCGCAGGCGCATGGGACTTGATGTCGTCAACGCCGCCCCAGATGTCCATCATGACGGTAATGTGATGCTCGATGAACTTCATCGTGGTCATCACCTTCTTGATGCGCTGGCCGGTGAGGTCCTGGAAATTGCAGGCCTCGAAGATTGAAACGACACGCTCCTGGATTTCCTCGCTGAGCAGCTTCTGCTGATCGGGGGAAGTCACCTTGCTGAGCGCGGTGGCCGCATTGTCGATGGCTTCGGCGGCTTCCAGGATCTGCTGGGTGGCTTCTTCCGTGCCGCCGACCACGGCTCCGAGTTCGCCGTTGACCTTGGCCATTTCCTCGCCGTTGAAGCTGTTGCCGTGCAGCACGGCGATTTCGCGCTTGGTGCGGCTGATGGCGTCATAGATCAGGTCGAGCTCGATCTTGAGTTTCGCGCATTGTTCGATCTGCGCGCGATAGGTTTCGAGCAGCGCCTGGTTCTCTGCCACTTCCTGTGCCACGAAATCTCCGCTCGTATCGGTTGGGGCGCTGGCGCGCGCGGCCATCTGGGCGCGGATAGCGCGCAGCTCGTTCATGATTTCGCTGCGCATGGGTCCGACTTCGGCATCGACTTCCGGCAAAATCTGAATGTCCTCGGAAATGGCTTCTTCGACTCGAAAACGTCTGCGATGAACCGGCATGAGATTGTCCCTGACCCCTTCACTCCGCAGTGCTTTAAAGCAGACCGGATTTAACATGAGGTTCACGCCGGAACTCGCATGCGAAACATGAACATGAATGGCGCGCACACCAACGATTAACCATGTGCATTTCCGTTCACCGAAAATAAACGTTACGGGGCAAAACCGCGCGGGTTTGACGACGTGGTGAATCGAAACCGCGATTCTGTTTACCAAACCGATGCGGTTTCGCTCTTAGCTGGTTGGCGTGCAGAAGCGCCGCTCCGGCGCACCCACGACGAAAACAGTATGAGTACGTCGATGAAGAAAATGTATTTCGCGCTCCTCGCCAGCGCCTCCTTCCTCAGCCCGGGATTCCCCCAGGCCGCCGCGAACGAAGCCCAGTTCGTCACCGCTCCGGTTGTGATCCATCCCGATCAGTCGGCAACGCAGCCGGCTGTCGCGCCGATGCGGACCGCGTCGGCCGAGCGCCCCAACATGGGAGGTGGCTTCATCGAATTCCTGTTTGGTGAGGGACAGGGCCAGGGCGGCTATCAGCAGCAGCCATCCTACCAGCCGCAGCGCCCGATGTTGCAGCCGGCGGACCCGCAGCAGACCATGCGGCAGCCGGATATGAGCGAGCCGGCACGTCCTGCCTTCGATCCGAAATATGAGAAGCAGGTCGTCGAATATGACGGCAAGGAGGGCGCCGGAACGATCGTCGTCGATACGCCCAACAAGTTTCTCTATTTGGTGCAGGGTAAAGGCAAGGCGGTACGTTACGGCATCGGCGTTGGCCGTCCCGGCTTCACCTGGTCCGGTATCAAGCAGATTTCCGCCAAGAAGGAATGGCCGGACTGGACACCGCCCTCTGAGATGCTGGCGCGCCGGCCGGACCTGCCGCGGCACATGGAAGGCGGACCGCAAAATCCGCTCGGGGCGCGAGCGATGTATCTCGGCTCCACGCTCTATCGCATTCACGGCTCCAACGAGCCCTGGACGATCGGCACCAACGTGTCGTCGGGCTGCATCCGGATGCGCAACGAGGACGTGATCGACCTCTACAGCCGCGTCAACGTCGGTACCCGCGTCATCGTCATCTGATCGGCTGCAGAAAAATAAACGGCTGTCCGAAATGGACAGCCGCTTTGCCTTTCGGGCCGATCGGATCAGGCGACGTCGCTATCGTCGGCGTCCATGTCGTCCTGATCGTCCTGGTCGTCCATGTCGTCCTGCTCGTGATCGTTCGACGCGGAATCGAACAATCCGGTGCGCGAACGATCGCCGGACGAACCGATGTCGTTGATGCCGGCGTCGCGGGCGAGGCTGCTGTTGGACTGATCGGTCCAGGGGCTTTGGCTTGTGCCCCGGTCGGCCATCGCACTCGAGTCGCCGAAGCCGTGGTGGCTTCCACCCATCATCGAGCGGATGCTGTTGAGCAGGAGTGATCCGCCAACAACGCCAGCCGCCGCCGCCGCCGCGGTTCCCAGAAACGAGCCGCCGCCGCCGCGGCCCACTGCCCATGGGCGCCTGTGGCCCGCCATAGGGCTGGCCGTAGGATCCCTGGTCATAATGCGGCGGCGACGATTGTTGCAGGACCTGGCCGCTGTTCCAGACCGGGCGGCTGCCGACGTCGGGAGGCCGCACATTCGGCACGGAACCTTGCGATTGTCCCTGTCCGAATATGGCGCCGCGCATCGAATCGAGGAACCCGCCGCCTTGATCCTGCTGAGGCGCGCCCTGGCCCTCCAGTTCCTGGATGCGGCTGTTGGCGCGTCGAAGCGCCTCGTCCTGCACCAGCACCGTTTGCACCAGCGGGTAAATCGCGTTCGGCGCGACCCGCAAGCCTTGTGCGATCGCTGCCGTCGCATCCGGATCGCGGGCAGCACTTTCCATTTTGGACAGCCGGTCGAAAAGGTCATCAACCAATTGGCGTTCTTGCGGTGTCATGGGCCTCTCCCTCGCTTCGAAGCGTGAAGCAGATGTAGGCGCGGTTCATGTCGCAAGTAGTGCCGCGGGGAAATTAAATTTATCCAGGCGGCAAAGCGTCGCAATGGCGATCGGTGGCCGGTTTGCAGGCAAATCCTTGATCGGAAGCCGAAAATCTCCAGCGGTCCAATTGTGACATCGGTACCGCGAACAACGTCCAGATCTTAATCCAGCGTCAGCTTGCTTGCCGCCAGCAGGGGTAAAAACTGTTCACCGCCGAGAAACGCGTATTCGCGTTCACGCTGTGTCGTCAGCGGGTCGAGGCTGATCAGCACATCATCCACGATGCCGGGGTGGCACATGACGACTCCGGCCTCAGGCATCCCCTGAAGGAAGCGGTGCATCAGGCCGCCGAAATCGGGTTCTTTCGAAAAATCATAGGCACCGGCAAAGGCGGGGTTGAAGGCGATTTTGGCGCGTGCGGCGCGCCTGCGGAATTGCGCGCTCAAGGCATCAAGAAAAAATGCCTTCGGCGAGTCCAGACGCTGCAGCCACGGCCGGTCGCGGCCGCATTGGCGGATCCATGCGTCGGGTGCCGCTTCCTTCACCGCGGCCAGGAAAGCCTTGCGCACGCCGGGGAACAGCTGCACATGCTGATGGCCATCGACAAAGTCAGGGCTGCGGCCGAACAGCTCGACGAAGGTCGCAAGTTGCACCATCAGCTCGGTGTGGACGACTTCGGAATCGAGTCTTCCCACAAGACCGCGGCGCAGCAGTTTTGCGTGCAGCAAAAACAAGCCGCCCTCGATGGGGCGGAAATGCATGGTCAATGGCCGGAATGGCGCCGTGAGGGTGACGTGAAGCCCGATCGCACAGCGCGGATTGGCGCCTGCCGCCGCCTTGAGCGCGTTCACTTCGTCACGGCCGATGGCCGGACCGACCACCATGGCCGATGTGGCATTGAGGCGGCGCTTCTCGATCAGGTCGCGGATCGCGCGGTTGACGCCGGGACTGATGCCGTAATCGTCGGCGCACAACCAGATGCGCCGGTTCATTCGGCCGCGGTCCTTTCGCCGGCGTCGCGTGCCTCGGTTCGTTTTTCGGAATGTTCGGCGACGAAATAGATCGGACGCGCCTTCAGCTCCGAGAGGATCTTGCCGATATATTCTCCGACGATGCCGATCATGATGAGCTGCACGCCGCCGATCGTCATCAGGCCGACCACGAGCGAGGGATAACCGGGAACGGTTTTTCCATCGACCAGCGTTTCCCACAGGATCGAGAGACCGAACAGGAAAGCAACCGACGCAAGCAGCACTCCGAGCAGGCTCGCAACGCGAAGCGGAGCGACCGAGAACGAGGTCAACCCTTCGATCGAAAGCCCGACCAGCCGGCCGGGGCTGAACGTGGTCATGCCGTGCGCGCGGGCGGCCGGCTCATAGTTGACGCGGATCTGACGAAAGCCGATCCAGCTGGCCAGGCCCTTGAAGAAGCGGTTGCGCTCCGGAAGCTGCCGCAGCGCAGCCGCCGCCCGCGGCGACAGCAGGCGAAAATCGCCGGCGTCTTCCGGTATCCTCTGCCGGGCGCCCCAATTGATCAGCGCGTAGAAGCCGCGCACCGCCAGCCGCCGCAGCATCGGTTCATTGTCGCGATGCGCTTTCGCCGTATAGACCACGTCGTAGCCTTCATCGATCCAGTGCCCGACCAGTTTTTCCACCAGGTCCGGCGGGTGCTGGCCGTCACCGTCCATGAACAGGACCGCGCCGAGCCGGGCGTGGTCGAGGCCTGCCATCAGCGCTGCTTCCTTGCCGAAGTTGCGCGACAGCGAAACCACCTGGACGTCGAGGAAGTCCGGCTTGAGCCCGCGCGCGATGGCGAGCGTTGCGTCTGAACTGCCGTCGTCGACATAGACGACTTCACAGTGCAGCCGATAAAGATCGTTGAGTGTTTTTGCGAGATCGCAAAGCCGCCCGTGCAGCAATGCAATGCCGGCCGCCTCGTTGTACAGCGGCACCACGATCGACATGCCTCGCGCCGCGGCCGTGGCGGCGGTCGTGGACAAACTCGATACGTCGGTACCCAGCATCATCGATCAGGTTCCAATCTCGGCACGGGCAACCATCAATTTCGCTCGAAAACCCGTTCGGGCACAACATATGGCAATCGCGGTGAATTGTCGCCACGGGGAGGGGGCGTTTATTGCCCGAGGAAGGTCTCAAGCCGGGCGAACAGGGGATTTTCGCGGTCGAGCACGTAATCGAGCGAAGCCACCGAAACCGTCTCCGCGCCGTTGGCGCGCAGGAAGTTGCCGAGCGCATAGAGCTGGGCCGGCGGACAGTGCAGTGTCACCATGCCGGACGACGTCGGCCCGCCGAACGGCGACACCACGCCAAAGCGTTGCTGGGCCTCGGCGAGCAGCGCGCCGTTGCATCCGGCAAAGCGGGTGCGGACTTCGCGGTACTTGCTCGCACGCGCTCGCGCCGCGATATGGTCGAGGATCACGCGCGCCGCTTCGCGTGCCTCGCTTGACCAGTCGGCGTCGCGCGAAGCGACGAGATTGGCCTGGCTGCGCAGGATCACGCCGTCGTCGAGCACCTTCAACCCGTTGGCGGCAAGGGTCGCGCCGGTCGTGGTGATGTCGACGATCATTTCGGCGGTGCCGACCGCTGGTGCGCCTTCGGTGGCGCCGGCGCTCTCGACGATGCGATAGTCGACGATGCCGTGCGAAGCGAAGAACGCGCGGGTGAGGTTGATGTATTTGGTTGCAACCCGCATGCGCCGGTTGTGCTGTTCACGGAAGCCGGATGTGACGTCGTCGAGATCGGCCATGGTCCGAACGTCGATCCAGGCTTGCGGCACGGCCACCACGACATTGGCGCTGCCGAAGCCGAGGCTGTCGATCAGAAGCACGCGCTTGTCGGCATCAACGATGCTTTCGCGCACGAGATCCTCGCCGGTGATGCCGAGATGCACCGCGCCGCGCGCTAGTTGCGAGGCAATCTCACTCGCCGAGAGATAAGCAATCTCTACGTTGTCGAGCCCGGCGATGGTGCCGCGATAATCGCGAGCGCCGCGGGGTTTGGCCAAAGCGAGCCCGGCATGCGTGAAGAAGGCCTCGGCATTCTCCTGCAAGCGGCCCTTTGAGGGAACGGCGAGAACGAAGGGTGTGGTCACGACGGCCTCCCTGATGTGGCGGACTTGCCCATCCTGGCCAGGGCTTCGACCCACACCGAAAAGCCGACGGCGGGAATGGCCGTGGCAGCGCCGAGCTGTTTCAATAGCCCGTCATATCTGCCGCCAGCGACCAACGGTTCGATGCCATTGTCCCTGGCGTGAAGCTCGAACTCGAAGCCGGTGTAATAATCGAGACCGCGTCCGAACGAGGTCGAGAACCGTGTCAGCGCGGTGTCGATGCCGCGCGCGGCCATAAAGCCGACGCGCGCATCGAGTGCATCGATCGCGGCATCGATGTTGAGCTTGGCGTCCGCGGCCAGCTTGCGCAGTTGCACGATGGCATCGCGGGGATCGCCCGCGATCGCAAGGAAGCGCTTGATGATGGTGAGCGCATCGCGCGGCAGCGCGCCCCCCTTCAAGGTCGACTGTTCGAGAAAGCGGTCGGCAATCTCCGCGACGCTGCGGCCGCCGACATTGGTGGTACCGGCGATCGACATCAGATCGGTTACCAGCGCCAGCGCCGCCTTGCGGTCGGAGCCGGCGAGTGCGGCCAGCACGCCCTCATATTCGTTGCGGGTGGCGGCACTGGCCAGCGTCAGCCGCTCGATGTCCTGTTCGAGGCTGATCTTGCGGTTGAAATCCTTGATCAGCCGCCGGCGCCAGACCGGATAGAGGTCGAGGGCGTCGAGAAGGGCCGTAAAGAGGGCGACGTCGCCGGTGCGGATATCGACCTCGTTGACGCCGAAGGCGCGTGTAGCCTCAAGCGCCAGCGCCAGCATTTCCGCATCCGCCGCCGGGCGGTCGAGCCGGCCGAAGGACTCGATGCCGGCCTGCAGGAATTCGCTCGGCGCCGAGCCACGATAACGAAACACCGCTCCGAGATAGCTGTAGCCGGCGGCCTGCCCGGCTTTGCCGGAGGCGAGATATTCGCGCGCCACCGGAATGGTCAGATCGGGGCGAAGGCAAAGTTCCTCGCCGGTTGCATCCGTCGTCAGGTACAGGCTCTTGCGAATGTCTTCTCCGGAGAGATCAAGAAAAGGCTCGGCGGGCTGCAGGATCGGAGGTTCGGCCAGGGCGTAGCCGGCCTGGGCAAACGACGACAGCAGCGTATCCGCCCATGCGGCGGAGGCGGTCGCGCGAGGTGCGGCGGTTGAGGTCATTTGAACGTCCAAAATCCCGGGAAGCGATCGCTGGCACGGATTGAAGCATAAAGCATTGATATATATGGTAAATTATTGGAGCATTTTCGATCGGCCAGGACATGGTTCTCCGCTGGCTCGCTCGCGGAGCCCTTTAGCATGGCCTGCGCAGTGTTTCGACCCGGATCAGCCAAGTGCCTTAACGGGCACGATGGCGGCGACCGGTCGGCGATGCACCGGTTGGGACCGGAAACTCCGTCAGCCGGCCGGACGCCCGCGCACCGTCCAGTCGCCGAGCGCCGCCTGCACCAAAGCCAGCGCTGCGACGCCCGCGGTATCCGCCCGCAGGATTCGGGGTCCGAGCGACAACCGCAGGATTTTTGGCTGACGCAACAGAACGGAGCGTTCCTCGTCGGCAAAGCCGCCTTCGGGTCCGATCAGGACGTCGATCCCATCGGTGGCTTTGGTGGTGCCAAGCATTTGCAACGGATCGGCGACGCCGGCGGCCTCGTCGCAGAAGACGAGAAGACGCTGCGGCTTTCGGCCGCTCAAATAGCGGTCGAAGGCGATAGGTTCTGCGACGTCGGCGATGCCGAGAATGCCGCATTGCTCGGCGGCCTCGATCACATTGGCCCGCATCCGTTCACTGTTTACTCTGGAGACCTGGGTGAAACGCGTCAGGACCGGCTGCAGCGAGGAAACCCCCATTTCGACCGCCTTTTGCACCATGTAATCGAGCCGGGCATGCTTGAGCGGGGCGAACACGTAAGCGAGCTCGGGCACGGGATCCTGCGGCCGAGTCCGGGTCGCAATTTCGAGGCCGTCGGGCCGCTTGCGCCCCGCGATCGACGCCAGCCACTCGCCGTCGCGTCCGTTGAACACAAGGATGGTATCGCCGGCCTTCAGCCTCAGCACGTTGCCGAGATAGTTGCTCTGGTCGCGCGCAAGCGCGATGGTCGCGCCGCCCTCGAGGGCGGCATCCACGAACAGCCGGGGCTTGCGGAAATCGTGCGGGGGCATCGCCAGTGTGTTGGACATTCGTTCCGCCGGGCTTTTAGCCCAAAGGATGACAAATTGCTCGAATATTGCCGATCCAGCGCGGTTGAGCGCCGCGCTCTCGCCCAATTCCACGGGTTGTTAACCATTGGCAGTAATCGTAAAATGCCGAAACGGAGTCGCTCTCCTGTCGGGAAGATCGTTGCATGCCTGAGGGACTAGCTTTGATGATCCGCCAATTGATGGTGCCACTCACCGTGGCCGTTGTGACATTCCACGCTGGCCAGGTTTTGGCGCAAGGCGCGTTTCCGGCGCCGCTGCCGGGCAGGGCCGGAGCGGCCAACGATCCGGCATTTCCGCCCGTGAACGGGGCCGCGCCGACGCCCTCTTTCGGTAATGCGCCTGCAGCCACTTCATTTCCGGGATCGGCGCCGATGGCCAGTTCTCCTTTCGCTGCCCCCCCGACGCAGGGGGGTGGCCCCTCTGATGACTGCATGAGGGGTTTTTTGCCGTTGCGTCAGGAAGCCGAGAAACGCGGGCAACTGTTGAAAGTGGCCGGCGAAAAGCATTCCGGTCCCGACGTGGCTTGCAAGCTGATCAACGGCTTTGTCCAGGCCGAAGTCAAAATGATCAAGTACATCGAGACCAATGCGGCGAGGTGTCAGATCCCGCCGCAGATTTCCGAGCAGCTCAAGAAAGGCCACGTGGGCACCGAGGCGCTGAAAACGAAAATCTGCACGGCAGCCGAGCAGGCGAAGAACCAGGCACCCGCGGGTCCGAGCCTGAGCGACGTGCTGGGTTCTGCGGCGACGCTTCCCGAGGCTACCGTCGCCAAGAAGAGCGGCGGCGGCACTTTCGATACGCTGAGCGGCAACGCGCTGACGCGATGACGCCGATCGATTACCGGAACGGAATATCGAAAGAAGGCGCCGAGGTCATATGACCTAGTGGATTTGACATTCGCCATGAGGATCCGCGGCAATACTGAAGCGAATGTCAAATCCACCGCCGCACTGGCGCGCGTTGCGGACGCGACCGGTAACTGGGTCGATACGCTCGCGCCGCCATGGTCGCGGCCCTATCTGCGGCTTGCCCGCCTCGACCGGCCAATCGGTTCCTGGCTGTTGCTGTTGCCGTGCTGGTGGTCGGCCGCGCTCGCCGCTTCGCTGGCTCACGATGTCAGCCGATTGCCGCTCATACTCGCACTGTTCTTCGTGGGCGCCTTTGCCATGCGCGGCGCCGGCTGCACCTGGAACGACATCACCGATCGCGACCTCGACGCGAGGGTCGAGCGTACGCGGTCGCGACCGATACCGGCGGGACAGGTCAGCGTGCGGCAAGCATTGCTCTTCCTGGCTGCGCAGGCCTTGATCGGCCTTGCGGTATTGCTTCAGTTCAACCGCTTCGCGGTCGTGACCGGCATCGCCTCACTTGCCATCGTCGCAGTCTATCCGTTCATGAAGCGCATCACCTGGTGGCCGCAGGTCGTCCTTGGCCTCGCGTTCTCGTGGGGCGCCTTGATGGGCTTTGCGGTCATCCTCGGGCGGATCGGCGCGCCGGCGCTTTTGCTCTATGCCGGTTCGATCGCATGGGTGATCGGCTACGACACCATTTACGCCCATCAGGACACCGAAGACGACGCGCTGATCGGCGTGAAATCGACCGCGCGTCTGTTCGGCGCGCGCACCCATCGTGCATTGATGGTGTTCTACGGTCTGGCGGTGGTCTTGATCGGCGCGGCGGTGGCGATTTCCGGCGCGGGCCTTGCGGCCTGGCTCGGGCTGGCTGCGTTCGCCGCGCATCTTTGCTGGCAAATCGCGCGGCTCAAGATCGACGATCCCGCGCTCTGCCTGCGCATCTTCAAATCCAACCGTGACGCGGGACTGTTGCTGTTTGCGGGGCTGCTTGTCGACGCGGTGATGCGGGCAACCTAGTGCGCCTATTTGAAGTTCCTGCACCACAAGCGGCGAATTCGATCCAGGAACTTCAAATAGAAGCGGCACTAGTGTAGCGACTCTGACGTTCCTTTCAGTGTTGCCGCGAGCTCTCGGAAGGAACGTCAGAGTCAAAGCTACACTAGGATCATATAGTTGCTAGTGTCCTTTTGGTTCTGACATTCGTAAAAGTGCCCGCTGCGATGGGATACGAATGTCAGAACCGGGACACTAGAATCAATGGATTTACTAGTGCCCATGACTTTCCGAAGTTCGTGGAAGTGCGTGCTGCGATGGAGCACGAACTTCGGAAAGTGGGCACTAGCCCGTCCAGTCTCTAACTTCTTGCGATGATCTCGCGCTCGTCGCGATGCACGCTGGTGGCATCGAGCGGACCGCCGCCGCGCCGCCGCACCAGGAATTTCGGCCGCCGCGCCCGGATCGCGTTGCGCCGCCGCCGCCGGGGCGCCGGCTCGCATGCCGCTTCCTCCGCCAGCTGCGGCAGTGCGAAGATATCGCTCCATTTCTGCCAGGCCGCGGCAATCTCGTCGGTGTCGGAGCTGACGCAAAGCGGTATGGTCAGTGACGGATCGCGATGGGCCAGTACCAGCATCTGGGCATCGTCGATGCCGCGCAGCGCGATACCGCGGAAATCGCTGACGCGAAGATTGATGGCCATCCGCATGCCCTGGACGGCACGCCGGAGCACGACACGCTCGCGGTGAAGTTCGATGCTGCGCACGCCGTTGTCGGCGCGAACATCGTGGGCGTCGAAGCTCACGGGCAAAGAGAGAGGGTCGAGCCGCAATACGCGGCTCGACCCGGCGGGATTGACCCCGCTTGTTGCTGTTTGACGCCTCACGGCTTTGTCTCCCCGCCGGGATTATGTTCCCGGTCGTTACGTGAGAGCATGCCAGAGCCGGGTCCGGATTGGCTTAAAAAGGCTGGTTAACCCGCTGTCACCGGCCTTCCATCGATCGGCATGATTGACAACACCTTGGCCCGCATGATTGACGAGACCTTGCGAAGTTGCCGAAATTCTTTGCCGTCGGCTGCGTGAAAATGCTTGATATCCCCGTAAATCAGGCACATCTCATGTGCTGAGTGATTTGTTTCGACAGCTCTCCGACCTTCCGTAAATTCCCGGGATTTTTGTTCGTGATCTCTTCACCATCGAGTGCATCGTCGCTTTCGGCTGACGCCGCCACCGCCAAGCTGTTCGATCAATCCGCCCTCACGACGCTGGCGCAACGTCTTGTCGAAGCGGCCAGGCGCGCCGGCGCTGACGCGGCCGACGCGGTCGCGGTGCGCGGCATTTCGCAAGGAGTCGAGGTGCGCGACGGCCGCGTGGAGGAATCCGAGCGCTCGGAAGGTGATGATGTCGGCTTGCGCGTACTGGTGGGCCAGCGCCAGGCGGTGGTCTCGACCAACGACGTCGGCGGCGACGGTTTGATGCGGCTGGCTGAGCGCGCCGTCGCCATGGCACGCGTGGCGCCCGATGACCAATATGTCGGCCTTGCCGATCCCTCGCTGCTCGCGCGCGAAATTCCCGATCTCGACCTGCTTGATCCGCATGTTCCGACCACGGCCGAACTCGAACGCCGCGCCTGCGAAGCGGAGGCGGCCGCGCTGGCCGTCAAGGGGGTTGCCAAGTCGGGCGGCGCATCGGCGTCGACAGGCATTGGCGGCATGGTGCTCGTGACCAGCACCGGCTTTCACGGCGCCTACCTGCGCTCGGGCCAGAGCATCTCGGTGACAGCCATCTCCGGTGAAGGCACGGCCATGGAGCGCGATTACGATTTTACTTCCGCGCCGCATGCCGCCGATCTCGCAACACCCGAGAGCGTCGGCCGCACCGCCGGCGAGCGCACGGTCGCGCGCGCCAATCCGCGCAAGGTCGAGACCTGCAAGGTGCCCGTCGTGTTCGATCCGCGTGTTTCCAACTCACTGGTCGGTCATCTGGTGGGAGCGATCAATGGCGCCTCGATCGCGCGCAAGACAAGCTTTTTGAAAGACCGTCTCGGCGAGCAGCTGTTTGCGGGCAATATTCGCATCATCGACGACCCGTTGCGCCGCCGGGGCTTGCGCTCGCAGCCATTCGACGCCGAGGGGGTCACGGTCAAGAAACTCGCGATCGTCGACCAG
The DNA here is from genome assembly GCA_963832045.1 of uncultured Alphaproteobacteria bacterium. Taxonomy (GTDB): domain Bacteria; phylum Pseudomonadota; class Alphaproteobacteria; order Rhizobiales; family Xanthobacteraceae; genus Bradyrhizobium. The sequence goes on along the minus strand of CAWHSM010000022.1, from coordinate 355,430 downwards.
GGCGTGCTGACTTCCTGGCTTTTGGATTGCGCGACCGCGCGCGAACTCAAGCTCGTCACCACCGGCCACGCCCATCGCGGCGTGTCGTCCTCGCCGTCGCCCGGATCCTATAACCTGCATCTCGAAGCCGGTGAGCCGAGCCCGGCGGAACTGATTTCCGATATCCGCCAAGGCTTCTATGTCACCGACCTGATCGGCTCGGGCGTCAACGGCGTAACCGGCGACTATAGCCGCGGAGCCTCCGGCTTCTGGATCGAGAACGGCGAGATCACCTATCCCGTGAGCGAGGTGACGATCGCCGGTCACCTTCTCGATATCTTCAAATCGCTGGTGCCGGCCAACGATCTTTCATTTCGCTACGGCGTCAATGCGCCGACGCTGCGAATCGAGGGATTGACGCTTGGCGGACGGTGATGCCGATGCAGATCAAGAGAATTTCGCGCGCGATGCCGCCCTGCTGACCGAGACGGTGCGGGAGGCTGGCGCTCTTGCGCTCTCGTTGTTCCGGACGGAGCTGAAAAACTGGATCAAGGGTGCGTCATCGCCGGTGTCGGAAGCCGATATCGCGGTCAATGAGCTGATTGCGAACAGGCTGCGATCCGCCACGCCGGGATATGGCTGGCTGTCGGAGGAAAGCGCCGACGACGAGGCGCGTCTTGGCAAACACCTGGTCTGGATTGTCGACCCGATCGACGGCACCCGAGGCTATCTCGCCGGCCGCGAAGACTGGTGTGTCAGCGTGGCGCTGGTTGCCGAGGCGCAGCCGCTATTGGCAGTCGTGTTTGCGCCCGCGACCGATGAGTTCTTCTTCGCACAGCGTGGCCGGGGATCGTGGCTCAACGGCGCTGCGCTCCAGGCCACGCCCGGCACCGCGCTCGATTTTTCGCGAATGGCCGGTCCGAAGCCGCTGATCGAGCGGCTCAATCGTTCAGGCGGCGAAATTTCTCTTCATCCGCGCATCGGATCGCTGGCGCTTCGGCTGTGTCGGGTCGCTCAGGGCAGGCTGGATGCGGCCTTTGCGGGCGGACAAAGCCACGACTGGGACCTTGCGGCGGCCAATTTGATCGTGCAGGAAGCGAATGGTAGCATGACCGCGCTGTCGGGGGACGCCATCCTGTATAATCGCCGCGAGGTGACGCACGGGGTTTTGGTGGCTGCGGGCCGCGATCGTCATGCAAGCATCGTCGAGCAATTTCGAAGCCGCCCGCTGCCTTGAGGCTGCCTCGGGTGGGTTTTGAAAATCCCGTTCGGCGGCACAGCCTTGGGAAACTGTCTTGGGAAACTGCCTTGGGAAACAGGCTTGGGAAGAGAGATCATGCCGGATAGTGTCCCGCAACAGTTGCTGCATCTCGTCCTTGGCGGCGAATTGGCCGATCTTGAGCACAACACATTCAAGGATCTTTCACAGGTAGAAATCGTCGGCCTGTTCCCCAATTACGCGAGCGCCCACGTGGCCTGGCGAGCCAAGGCGCAGCAGACGGTGGACAACGCCCAGATGAGGTATTTCATCGTCCACCTCCATCGGCTGCTCGATCCCGATCAAGACGCGAAACCTGCCCATTGAAAAAACTGATACGCGATGTGCTGCGCAGCAACTGGTTTCAGCGCGCCGTGGGTCTTATGGCGGCCGGGTTTCTGCGCCTGGTCTGGCGCACCAATCGATTTGGTTTTGATCCGGCAGACGTCTATGAAATCGTCGAACCGCAAATGCCGGCGATCTTCGCGTTCTGGCACGGCCAGCACTTTCTGACGCCGTTCATCAAGACCAAGGACATCCATCGCGCCAAGGTGCTGGTTTCCCGGCATCGCGACGGCGAATTCAATGCGATCGCCGCCGAACAACTTGGGATCGGCACCATCCGCGGCTCCGGGGACCACGGTTCGGCGTTTCATCGCAAGGGCGGCGTTGGCGCGTTCAAGGAGATGGTACGGGCGCTTGAACAGGGGTATAATGTTGCGCTGACCGCCGACGTGCCGAAGCGTTCGCGGATAGTCGGGCTCGGCATCATCATGCTGGCACGTGAATCCGGTCGGTCGATCATGCCGTTTGCGATGGCGACCAGCCGCTACTGGCGCCTGAAAAATTGGGATCGAACCACGATCAATCTGCCGTTCGGGCGAGGGGCACTGGTGGGAGGCGAAGTGATCAGCGTTCCAGCCGACGCCGGCCCCGAGATCATGGAAGAATTGCGCGCGCGCCTGGAGGCGACGCTGAACGACGCGACGAAGCGCGCTTATGCCCAGGTCGGTCGTCCGCACGGGGCGGATCATGGCTAACGCCGCCTTGCCGATGACGCTGCGGGTATATCGTCGGCTGTCCTCGGTGGCGGCGCCGCTGGCGCCTGCGTTGATCAAGCGACGGCTCAAGCAGGGCAAGGAAGATCCCGCCCGTGTCGGTGAACGCCGGGGCATGAGCGCCAACGCCCGGCCGCACGGGCCGCTGGTCTGGATTCACGGGGCGAGCGTCGGCGAGGTGCTCGCCGCCGCCGCGCTGATCGAAAAACTGCGGGTGCTCAATATCCGTATCCTGCTGACTTCCGGCACGGTCACCTCGGCGGCCATCGTCGCCAAGCGCTTTCCTTCCGACATCATTCATCAATACGTGCCTTACGATTCACCGCGCTATGTCACCCGCTTTCTCGATCACTGGCGGCCAAGCCTCGCGCTGTTCATCGAATCCGACCTGTGGCCGAACCTCATTCTGTCGAGCGCGGCGCGGCGCCTGCCGATGGTACTGATCAACGGGCGGATGTCGCATCGCTCGTTTCCGCGCTGGCGGCGGGTCAGCAGCACGATTTCGGCGCTGCTTGGCCAGTTCGACGTTTGCCTCGCGCAATCCCGCATCGATGCAGAGCGGTTCACGGTGCTTGGCAGTCGCAATGTCGTCGTCACGGGCAATCTGAAACTCGACGTCCCGGCGCCGCCGGCCGACTTCACCAAGCTGGAGCGGCTGATGTCGGTGACGCGCGGCCGTCCGATCGTGGTGGCGGCCTCGACGCATCCGGGAGAGGAAGAGATTCTGCTCGAGGTGCACCGCACGCTGGTGGGATTTTTCCCGTCGCTCCTGACCGTGATCGTGCCGCGACATCCCGGCCGCGGCGAGGCGATCGCGCGCACGATCGGAGCCGCAGGCCTGCACGCGAGCGTGCGCTCGCGCGAGGAACTGCCGACCGCGACGACCGACATCTATGTCGCCGACACCATGGGCGAGCTCGGACTGTTCTACCGGCTCTCGCCGATCGTTTTCGTGGGCGGATCGCTGATCCGGCACGGCGGGCAGAATCCGATCGAGGCGATCAAGCTCGGTGCTTCGATCGTTCACGGACCTCACGTCTTCAATTTCGTCGACGTGTATGAGGCGCTCGACGGTGCGGGAGGGGCCAAGCTCGCGCAAACACAAGAAGCCCTGGTGAAGCAGCTCGGCCAGTTGCTCGCCGATCCCGTGGCGCGCAATCTTGTGGTCGCCGCGGCCGAACGGGTGGTCTCGCAGCTCGGCGGCGCGCTCGACCGAACGCTCGCGGCACTCGAGCCCTATATCTTGCAGTTACGCCTCGAAATGGGGGCGCAGGATGCATGAGCCGGCCTTTTGGTACCGGCCATCATCATGGATGTCGTACCTCTTGTCGCCGCTCGCCGTGATCTATGGTGCGGTCGCCGCTCACCGTTTGCAGCGCAAGGGATTCGATGCCGGAGTTCCTGTATTCTGCGTCGGCAACTTTCACGTCGGCGGCGCCGGCAAGACGCCGGCCGTGCTGGCTCTTGTAGGGTTGCTGCGCGATCTCGGCGAGACGCCGGTGGTGCTCAGCCGCGGCTATGGCGGACGGCTGCGCGGGCCGGTCATGGTCGATCCCGGCCGTCACCGTGCAACCGATGTCGGCGACGAACCTTTGATGCTGGCGCGAACGGTCCCGGTCGCGGTGGCGCGCGAGCGCATCGATGGCCTGGCTTTGGCGCGGTCGCAGGGCGCGACCGTGATCGTGATGGACGACGGCTTTCAGAATCCGGCGATCGCCAAGGACGCCTCGCTGATCGTCGTCGATGCGCAGCGCGGCCTCGGCAACGCTTGTGTGTTTCCCGCAGGCCCGCTGCGTGCACCGTTGCCGCCGCAGATCGTCCGCACCGATGCGTTGATTGTCGTCGGCGAAGGCGGCGCGGCTGATGAAGTTGCCGCCAAGGTGATGGCGCAGGACAAGCCGGTCTTGACGGCGCATCTGCGAGCCGATGACGCCTCGCTGTCTTCGCTTTGCGGCAAGCGCGTGCTGGCGTTCGCCGGCATCGGCGATCCCGCGCGATTCTTTCGGACGCTGCGCGCCAGCGGCATCGACGTTGCGGGCGAGCGCGCCTTCGCCGATCACCATCCGTTCACGCAACGCGAGATCGAAGCGCTGGTTGCGGAAGCAAACATCAACGCGCTGACGCTGGTGACGACCGAGAAAGACCTGGCGCGGCTTTATGATGCGGGCGAATTGCCGCCATGGGCACGGGGTATCGCGTCATTTCCGGTGCGGCTTGAATTCGACGGCGCCCTGAAGTTGCGCAGGTTCGTATCCGATCGGCTCTTGCGGGCACGCGACAAAAAATTTGGGAAAAGCTGACGTTCAACTTTTCAGTGCGCCGGGGAAATGGCGCTGGAGCACCGCGCTCGGCAGCGCGTAGGCCTCTTGCAGGTCGACGCTCCAGTATTTCAGTTCGTCCAGCGGGATCCGCGCGTCGGTCACCGCGCACCGCACATAAGTTCCCGGCGAAACCACGCGAAAATCGCCGTCCAGATATTGTAGCTGCGCCTCGCCATGGCCCGGGGGGCCGGATTTATTCAACACCTTCAAGTTCTCCAGAATTCCCCGAAAGCTTCCGTTTGTTTCCTCGGTCAAACGGCAAATTACTACCACACATAGGTTGGAGTGTCCGCCCGTCAAACCCACCGATTTGTGATGAATTTGTAACTTGGCGCATGTTAGCCTTTTGTTGTGTCCGCTGAAACGGGAAGCGAATGTTAGAACACCCGCTAGCACCATCCCGGCAAAGCCATGTTTTTTTTATCGACCGTCATCGCTCTCGTACTCCTCGCCGTGGCATTGCCGGCGGAGGCTGCGACATTGCCCGCGCCGCAGGCGGTCGAGATTCCGTCCGGGACCGCCGTGCTGCACGCGCAGCTTTACAAACCGGAGGGTAGTGGCCCGTTTGCAGTCGTGATCGCGCTGCACGGATGCGGTGGTCTTGGCGGCCATTCCGAGCTGATTCAAGCCCGTTATCGGGACTGGGCCACGGAATTGCTCAAGGCCGGCAAAGCCGTCTTGTTTCCGGACAGCTATGGCTCGCGCGAACTCGGCCCGCAGTGCCGCGTCAAGGAGCGCAGGATCACCGCCCGTCGCGAGCGCGTGGGCGACATCCTGGCGGCATGGCAATGGCTGATGCAGCAGAGTTGGGTTGCGCGCGACCGCATCAGCTTGTTGGGCTGGGCCAATGGCGCCAGCGCGTTGTTGTGGGCGGTTCGTCCGCAATTATTGTTGCACCATGCCGGGCCCGATTTCCGGTCGGCCGTCGCCTTCTATCCGGATTGCCGTCTCTCGTCCGGCCTTGGCTGGAGCGCGCGTGTTCCAACGCTGGTTCTGATCGGCGCCAAGGACGACGTCAGTTCGCCGCCGGCTTGCCGTCAGATGGTTGAGGGCGCCCACGGCCGCAGCGCGCTGACACGGATTGTGGTCTATCCCGGCGCCTATCATGATTTCGATCAGGCCAATTTGCCGCTGCACGCGATTGGGGCAAATGCCGATGCCGCCGACCCCGAGAAGGGCCATGTCGGCACCGACGCGGAAGCGCTCGCCAATTCGCAAAAGCGCGTGGCGGAATGGCTGGCGCGCTGAAGCAACAGGCGGCCCGCAACTAAATCAGATCGCTAGAGCGTGATGAGATTAGTTCGAATAGAGCGGCGATGAAGGTATGCTCCCTCTCCCTTTGGGAGAGGGTCAAGAGGTTACGGTGTCTCGTAAGAGTAGTGCCCCTCACCCGGATCGCAAGAGCGATCCGACCTCTCCCCAACGGGGAGAGGTGAGGCGGAGTGCGTTGACAAAGCGATTCAACCAAAAATCATCTCGCTCTAAAACAGGCTTCCCTGATCAACCGGTTTTGTCACGCGCCTCGGTGGCGCGGGCTTCTCCTCGCGCGGAATGGCCTTCGGCGGCGCGGGCGTGGCCGCCGGCCGATCCGAATCCGCGATCGCGCCAACGCGGCCGTCGGAGAATTCGATACTCATGCGCGCGCCCGGCCCGACGCCGGCGGCGGCATGCAGCGGATGGCCGGCGTCGTCGCGCACCAAAGCAAAGCCGCGCGCCAGCACGCCGCGATAGGACAGCGCATTCAGCAATTGTCCGCTATGGGCAACCCGTGCCGACAGCCGTTGTGTGGAGGTTGCGAGTGCGCGACGGGCGCGCTCGGCGAGGCGGAGCGTGCGTTCGCGATCGCGTGCGATCGCCTGGCGTTGCGCCTGCGCGTTGGAGAGTCTCGAGGCCTTCAGCCGCATCGTGAGGGCGGCAAAACGATCGCTGCGGTTTCGCAGCAGGCTTTTGGCGGAATGCGCGATCCGCTCGCCGGACACGGCAAGGCGGTGCTGGGCTTGAGCCAACTGGGCGCGCAGCACCCTTACCGTCAGCCGCGCGCTTAAGCCGGCAAAACGCCGGAAGTGCGCGTGCGTATTGGCCTTGAGGCCGCGGGGCAGGGCGGAAGCGGCGCCGTCCAGCCGCTGTCGTGGAATCGAAAGCAGTTCGCTTTGGCCCGGCAGCGCGCGCACCGCAGCCCGCAATTCGTTGCGGCGCATTTCCTGGCCGCGTTGCCAGCACAGGAACGTGCGTCGGGCGAGGTCGGCGACCTCCACCAGCAACTCGCTTCGGACCGGGACGGCCATTTCGGCCGCGGCGGTGGGCGTCGGCGCGCGCTTGTCGGCGGCAAAATCGATCAGCGTGACGTCGGTCTCGTGGCCGACCGCCGAGATCAAGGGAATCATGCTGTCGGCGGCGGCGCGCACCACGATCTCCTCGTTGAACGACCAGAGATCTTCCAGCGAACCGCCGCCGCGCGCGACGATCAGAAGATCGGGCCGCGGAATCCTGCCGCCTTCGGGTAACGCATTGAAGCCGCGGATGGCGCTTGCGATCTGTTCGGCCGAGCCGTCGCCCTGCACGCGCACCGGCCACACCAGCACGCGGCGCGGAAAGCGGTCTTCCAGCCGATGCAGGATATCGCGGATCACGGCGCCGGTCGGCGAAGTGACGACGCCGATCACTTCCGGCAGCCATGGCAGCAACTGCTTGCGCGCTTCGTCGAACAGGCCTTCGGCGGCGAGCTTCTTCTTGCGCTCTTCCATCAGCGCCATCAGCGCGCCGACGCCGGCGGGCTCCAGCGCCTCGATCACGATCTGGTATTTCGACGAGCCGGGATAGGTGGTGAGCTTGCCGGTGGCGATCACCTCAAGCCCCTCCTGCGGCTTGAAGCGCATCCGCGCATGCGCGAATTTCCAGATTACCGCCTCGATCTTGGCGCCGTCGTCCTTCAGCGCGAAATAGCAATGGCCGGAGGAATGCGGCCCGCGAAACCCGGTGATTTCGCCACGCACCCGGACGTGACCATAGGCGTCCTCCACCGTCCGCTTCAGCGCGGACGACAGTTCGGACACCGTGAATTCGGGTGCATTGATCAGCGCTTCGGTGGCGGCCATCTCGGTCAATCGATTCGGGGGACGAGGTTACCCAAAATTAAGGAGTTTCTTCCCCGACCGCCAACTTTCCTCTTGCTTAACAAAGAACTCTGTAATACAGAGTTATCTAGATGCTAAAACCCAGGAGCAAATCATGTTCAATTGGATCGTCTGGTTTCCGCTGAAAGTGTTGGCTTCGGGCTTGGGCTTCGTCGGACTCGCCAGTTTGGCGCTCGCCGCCATGCTGGCGGCTCCGGTGACGCCTATAGCCGAACTGACCTCGATCTCGAAGACTGCGCGGGCCGTTGACCGCAGCACGATGCCGCCGCTGTCGCGCTTTTCGGCCCGGGACGGCACGGAACTCGCCTATCGTCACTATCCCGCGCGTGGACCCGCCAACGGCAAGATCGCCATTCTCGTGCACGGTTCCTCGGGATCGAGCGTGGCGGTGCATGCGGTTGCGGACGCGCTTGCTGCGCGGGGAGTGGAGACCTATGCGCCCGACATCCGTGGCCATGGCGGCTCGGGCAGCCGCGGCGACATCGCCTATATCGGCCAGCTTGAAAACGACATGGAAGATCTGGTCGCACTCGTACGCGAGAGCGTGCCCAATCAACCGCTGACGCTGCTTGGCCATTCTTCGGGCGGCGGCTTTGCGTTACGAATCGCCGCTTCGCCGATACAGAACCTGTTTGCGCGCACCGTGCTGATCGCGCCCTATCTCGGCTATGACGCGCCGACCAGCCGGCCGAATTCGGGTGGCTGGGCCAGCGCCGATATTCCACGCTTCCTGGCATTGGCCGCGCTGCACCGGATCGGTATCGATTGTTGCCAGTCGCTGCCGACGCTTGCCTTCGCCGTGCCGGCGAACTCCGCACGCATCCTGACTCCCGCCTACTCCTACCGTCTGATGCGTAACTTTGCGACGTCGAGCTACAAGAACGATCTGGCTGAAGCGCATCATCCGGTCGCGCTGATCGCCGGCGCCGGCGACGAGCTGATGTGGGCCGACAAATATGCCGATGCGGTGCATGCTGTTGCGCCTTCGGTCGAAGTCAAGCTGATTGCCGGCGTTGACCATATGGGCATTGTCTGCGATCCCGGCGGCGCTGCGGCGGTCGCCGATTACGTCGCGAACACACAGACAGGGTCATGAGCAATATCGATCCGAAAGAAGCCGCAGAGGCGCTGAACGATATCGATCAAATCGTTCAGCGCCTTCGCCAGTCGCGCATTTACGATATCGCAAGCCAGATCATGATCGCGGCAGGCGTGCTGGTGGCGGCGGGCAATATCGCGACGCTCCTTGCGCCGGGCCAGAGTGCCACCATCTGGATTACCGTCAACGTGCTGACGGTTGCGAGCGTCGCCGTGCTCAGCGGCATGAGCGCCAGGCAAAGCGGCGCCCAGGCGTTCGACTTCAGGACGCTCGCCGCATTCCTGCTGTTCTATGCCTTCGGTATCCTGTGCACCGTCGTGCTCGGCCATTTCGGGCCGAGAGAACTCGGCGCATTCTGGCCGATCTATTTCATGCTGTTCTACTGCATGGCCGGGCTTTGGTTCGGCCGCACCTTCATCGCCATCGGGCTCGCCATCATCGTGCTGACCCTGATCGGTTATTTCTTCGTCGAAGGTGGCGCATTTCTGCTGTGGATGGCCGCCGTCAATGGCGGCGGGCTGATCCTCAGCGGGCTCTGGATGCGCAGGATCTGATCCATGGCCGAGCTCGACGACATCATTCATCAGCCGCTTCGCTTACGGATCATGGCGGCGCTGAATGCGCTGCCGGCAGGCGCGGGGCTCGAATTCACCCGCCTGAAGAAGCTCACCGGCGCCACCGACGGCAATCTCGGCGCCCATATCGAAACGCTTGCGAAGGCCGGCTATGTCGGGGTCGAAAAGGCCTTCGTCGGCAAGAAGCCGCAAACGACGGTCAGCGCGACCGCAGCCGGGCGCGCGGCTTTCGCCCGCCATGTCGCAACGCTCCAGCAGATCATCGCGGCGTCCGGGGGAAACGGTTAGTTAGTGGAGTAGATTTGACATTCGCTCCCCGCCTAGCCGCGAGTTCGTAAAGCGAATGTCAAATCGCAAACTCCACTAGAATCTTATGTTTGCTAGTGGTCCTTTGATTCCAACATTCGCAAAGGGGGCTGCTGAGGAGGGATGCGAATGTTGGAATCGGACCACTAGCCCCTTGCGGCCCACGGGAGTTTTATGCGACCGACATTGAGATCGCATGGGCTATACGTGGCGTTCTGATGAAAATTCTTCTCCTGGGTTCCGGCGGCCGCGAGCACGCTCTCGCATGGAAGATCGCGGCCTCTCCATTGGTGACGAAACTCTGGTGCGCACCCGGCAATGCCGGCATCGCGCGCGAAGCCGAATGTGTGGCGCTCGATATTGCCGACCATGCCGCCGTGATCGATTTTTGCCACCGCAACGAAGTCGAACTCGTCGTGGTCGGGCCGGAAACGCCGCTCGCCGCGGGCATCGTCGATGATCTTTCGCAGGCCGGTATCAAAGCGTTCGGGCCGAGCCGGCAGGCAGCACGGCTCGAGGGATCGAAAGGATTCACCAAGGCGCTCTGCACCGAATTCAATATCCCGACCGGCGCCTATGGCCGCTTCGGCAATGCCGCGGATGCATTGGCTTACGTGCGCGCGCAAGGCGCGCCGATCGTGGTCAAAGCCGACGGGCTTGCGGCGGGCAAGGGTGTCGTGGTCGCCATGACATTGGCCGAGGCTGAAGCGGCGATCACGATGATGTTCGACGGCGCGTTCGGTGCGGCCGGCGCGGAAATCGTGATCGAGGAATATCTCGAAGGACGCGAGATCAGTTTCTTTGCGCTCTGCGACGGCGACACCGCGATCGCGCTCGCCTCCGCGCAGGACCACAAGCGTGTCTTCGACCATGACCGGGGCCCGAATACCGGCGGCATGGGCGCTTATTCACCGACACCGTTTGTCACGCCGGCCATTCACGACGACATCATGGCGATGATCATTTTGCCGACGGTCGCCGGCATGAAGGCGCGCGGCACGCCTTTCAAGGGGGTGCTGTACGCCGGCGTGATGCTGACGGCGCAGGGCCCCAAGCTGTTTGAATACAACGTCCGCTTCGGTGATCCCGAGTGCCAGGTGTTGATGCTGCGGATGATGTCGGACCTCGTGCCGGCGATGCTCGCCGCCTGCGACGGTGAATTGAAGCATTTCGATCTGCGCTGGTTTGACGAGCCGGCCTTGACGGTGGTGATGGCGGCGAAGGGTTATCCCGGCGACTACGCCAGGGGGACCCGCATCGAAGGGCTTGAGGAAGCGGCACAAATCGAGGGCGTCGAAATTTTTCAGGCAGGCACGATCGCCAAGGATGGCGTCATTCTCGCCAATGGCGGTCGCGTGCTCAACGTCTGCGCCTCGGGCAGGACCGTGGTCGAGGCGCGGCAGCGCGCCTACGCGGCAGTCGATCGTATCAAATGGCCAGAAGGTTTTTGCCGGCGAGATATCGGCTGGCAGGCGGTCGAACAGGAACAAGCGCAAAAGTAGCGTCCGCAGACGGAGTGAGTGGTCATGCCCGATCTTGCCGATCTGTTTCCCGGCTATGGCTCCGAATGGATCAACACCCGGTCGGGGCGCATTTTCGCGCGCGTCGGCGGCAAGGGGCCGCCGCTGTTGTTGCTGCACGGCTTTTCCGAAACTCATGTAATGTGGCACCGCGTGGCGCCGCAACTCGCCGATCGCTTCACGCTTGTTATCGCCGACCTGCCGGGTTACGGCTGGTCGGACATGCCGGAGAGCGACAAGGATCACACGCCCTACACCAAGCGCGCGATGGCGCAAACCATCATTGAGGCGATGGAGCAACTCGGCCACGTGCATTTCGCGCTGGCCGGACATGATCGCGGCGGCCGCGTCGCCTATCGCCTGGCGCTCGATCATCCTGGCCGGCTCTCGCGACTGGCCGTGCTCGATATCCTGCCGACCTATGATTACTGGGCGCGCATGGACCGCCTCTATGCGCTCAAGATCTATCACTGGACGTTTCTGGCGCAGCCTTTCCCGCTGCCGGAAACGCTGATCGGTGGCGATCCCGATTTCTTTCTCAAGCAGAAGATGGCGAGTCAGACCAAGTCGAAGAATCTCGACGCCATCGATCCGCGCGCGCTCGAACATTATCTGGCGGCGTTCCGCGACCCTTCGCGGCTGCACGCCATGTGCGAGGATTACCGCGCCGGCGCCTATGCCGATGTCGATATCGACAAGGCCGATCGCGACGCGGATAAGAAAATCACGATCCCGATGCTGGCGTTGTGGGGCGATGCCGGCATTGCCCGCGCAGCCGCAACGCCGCTCGACACCTGGAAGAATTGGGCGACCAATGTAGCCGGAAGCCCGGTCGATTCAGGTCACTTCCTGCCCGAGGAAAATCCGGACGTGACCGCGAAGGCGTTGAGAGAGTTTTTTGCCGCGGTTTGAAGATATTCTCTCGCCGCAAAGAGATGCGCTCCCTCTCCCGCTTGCGGGGGAGGGCTGGGGTGGGGGTGCTTGCGAATAGACGTTGGTCGAGTGGATAGACTTCCCCCACCCGCCGCGCTCTGGCGCGCAATTGCGCTGCCTTGCGCGTCGACCTCCCCCGCAAGCGGGAGAGGTGAAGATCAAGCTATCTCCTTGCCTTGAAGAAATCCCGCAGCAGCGTTGCCGCCTCACGCTCTCCCACCGCCGAGTAGACTTCCGGTACATGATGGCAGGTCGGCGACGCAAAAAACCGCACGCCGGAATCCACCGCGCCGCCCTTTGGATCGGCCGCGCCGTAATAAAGCCGCCTGATCCGCGCGAGAGAGATCGCGCCGGCGCACATCGTGCAGGGCTCGAGCGTGACGTAGAGGTCGCAATCGACCAGCCGTTCGCTGCCGACCGCCGCTGTGGCCTGCCTGATGGCGAGAATTTCGGCGTGCGCCGTCGGGTCGCAGTCGGTCAGCGTGCGGTTTGCGGCCGTGGCAATGACCTCGTTGTAAAGCACGATGACGCATCCGATCGGCACTTCGGCCGCTTTTCCTGCCGTTTCGGCCGCTTTCAGTGCCAAATCCATGAAAGATGGTGCGGTCATGCCTCGTATCGCCGGGAGAACTCTGCTATGGGAGGTGCCTTCAGCAAAAGTGGATACCGGTTTTGCGTGAGTAATGCGCCTCCTTGAAAGAGCGCGCATGATCGTCATTTGTTCCTGCACCCGAAACGAGACCCTTCATGCCCCGCGACAGCGATAAAAACAACGACTCTCGGGGCCGGCGCGACCGTCCCTCCGGCGGCAAGGGCCGTTCGGGCGTTCCCCGGGGGCCTGACAAGAAATTCGCCAAGCGCGGCTTTGGCGGCAAAGCCGAGGGCGAGCGGCGCCCCTATGCGGGAAATCGCGAAGATCGTCCGCCGCGCCGCGAGGACCGCGATGCGCCGCGTGCGCGCGGTGACCGCCCGTTTGCGGATCGGCCGTCGCGAGGCGCTGACGGTGAGAAGCGTTCGTTCCGGCCGCGCGACGACCGTGGCGGCGACAAGCGTCCGTACACGCCGCGCGGGGATCGCGGCGATGCGCGCCCCGCTTCGCGCTTCCAGGACAGGAAATTCGGCGACAGGAAACCTTACACACCGCGAGAGGGTGGCGAGAAGCGGCCCTATACCCCGCGTGGCGAAGGCTTCCGCAAAGACGGCGACCGGCCACGGGGCGACCGCCCGTTCAAAGCACGGCCGCGGGATGGCGACCGTCCGCGCGGAGACCGGCCGTTCGCCGGTCGCCCCGAGAGAAAATTCGACGGTGACAAGAAGTTTTCGCGCGGCGCGCCGGGGGATCGCAATCGCGACCCCGGGGACCGCAATCGCAACTCCGGGGACCGCGGTGGTGCCAAGCCGTGGCAGAAGCGCGATGCCTCCTCACCGGATCACGTCGGGCGCAATTCGCGCCCCTCGCGTGAAGGCGCGCGGAATTTCGACCGCCCAAAATTCGATAAGCCCCGTTACGACAAGCCGCGCGACGGGGATCGTGACGAACGTCCGCGTTTTTCGCGTCCGCGCGGTGACCGCCCCGAGGGCCGCACCGACCGGCAGGAGCACCCCCGCAGCGAGCCGCGCGGCCGGGATTTCGATCGGCCCCGCCGCGACAATGAGGACGACAGCAGGATCTTTGCCAAGCGCCCGGCCTTTGGCGGCCGCGGCGCCTATCGCGAGCGCACGGTTGAGGAGCGGCGTCCGGCGCGTCCGCCAAAGGTCAAGAAGTCCGGCGAGCGTATCGCCAAGGTCGTCTCGCGGGCGGGGCTTGCCTCGCGCCGCGACGCCGAGGAATGGATCGTGCAGGGACGCGTCACGGTCAATGGCCGCGTGATCAATTCGCCCGCGCTCGACGTCACCGAAAACGACGTCGTCACCGTCGACGGCAAACCGTTGCCGCCGCGCGAGCGCACCCGGCTGTTTCTGTTCCACAAGCCGCGCGGCCTGATGACGACCCATGCCGATCCGGAAGGGCGGCCGACCGTGTTCGACAATCTGCCGGAGGGCCTGCCACGGTTGATCAGCATCGGCCGGCTCGACTTCAACACCGAAGGCTTGTTGCTCCTGACCAATGATGGCGGGTTGGCGCGCGCGCTCGAACTGCCGGAAACCGGCTGGCTGCGGCGTTATCGGGTCCGCGCCCATGGCGAGGTTACGCAAGGCCAGCTCGACGAGCTGAAAAAAGGCGTCGAGGTCGACGGCGTCAAGTACGGGTCGATCGATGCGACGCTCGAGCGCGACCAGGGCGCCAATGTCTGGCTGGTGTTTGCGATCCGCGAAGGCAAGAACCGCGAGGTGCGCAACGTGATGGCGCATCTCGGTCTCGAGGTGAACCGCCTGATCCGGGTCTCCTATGGTCCGTTCCAGCTCGCCGAACTTGCCGAAGGCGCGGTCGAGGAGGTCAAGACGCGGGTGCTGCGCGAGCAGCTCGGCGAAAAGATCGCAACGCTCGCGGGCGCCGATTTCAACCGGCCGATGCCGGGCGAGGTGATCGCAAAATCCGAAGATGATCCGGTTGATCCGCCGCGCGGCAAAAAGCCGTTCAAGCCCGCCGGCAAGAGCGCGCTGATCGCCGATCGCAAGGGCCGGCGTGTGCTGGTGCAGCGCACCGGCAGCGAAGAGGCGCGCGCCCGCAACGAAGACGAGGCCAACGGCTATGGTCCGCCGCGCCGCCCCAAGCGCGGCTATCACGGCAAACGCGATCTCAAGCCAAAGGACGAGTAGGGTTCGTCCTATGGGTTTCGTTACTTCCCTCTATGCCACGTCGGAGATGTGCTCCCCTCCCCCTTGCGGGGAGGGGGTGGGGGTGGGGGTGAGCATCATCAACGATGCTCGTGGTGTACCCCCCTCCCTGACCTCGAGAGCGAGCTTCGCTCGCCTCGGACCCCGCAAGGGGGGAGGGAACACAAAGATGCCGCGCGTGGTGAAGATGCGTGCTCTCTAATGCGCGTCGTTGGAGGCAGGCTAAAGGGCCGCAATCTCAGTTCGCCGTCCTCGCGTGACATCCGTCCGACCGCGGATCGCCTGCGCGAGGCGCTCTTCAACATCTTGATCCACGCCTACGATGATCCGATTGCGGATGCGCGTGTGCTCGATCTGTTTGCCGGCACCGGCGCACTCGGCATCGAGGCGATCTCGCGTGGCGCCAAGTTCGCGCTCTTTGTCGACAATGGCGCCGAGGCCCGCGCGCTGATGCGCGACAATGTCGAGGCATTGGGTCTTGGCGGCGTGACGAAAGTCTATCGCCGCGACGCGACCAACCTTGGACCGGCGCATCCGATGGAGCCGTTCTCGCTGGTGTTTCTCGATCCGCCCTATGCCAAGGGGCTTGCGGATACGGCGCTGATCTCGTTGCGCGATGGCGGCTGGCTCGCCCGGAGCGCGCTGCTCGTGGTGGAGGAGGCCAAGGCCGCTGACTTCAAGGCGCCAGAGGGTTTTGAGGAACTGGAGCGGCGTGCCTATGACGATACCGAATTCGTGTTTTTGCGCGAGCGATAGCGCCTTGCTGTTCCGCGCACACCGTCATCGCCCGGCTTGACCGGGCGATCCAGTATGCCGCAGGTCTTCGGCGTAACCGCTGAGACCTCTGGAATACTGGATCACCCGCTTTCGCGGGTGATGACGGATAGACTTCTGCCTTCTTTACCTTCGCCCGAACAGCTTCTCAATGTCGGCCAGCTTCAGCTCCACGTAAGTCGGCCGGCCGTGATTGCATTGCCCTGAATTGGGGGTGTCTTCCATCTCGCGCAGCAGCGCGTTCATCTCCTCCGGCTTGAGACGGCGCCCGGCGCGCACCGAGCCATGGCAGGCCATGGTGGCTGCGACATGCATCAGCCGCCGCTCCAGCGGCAGCGCCTCGTCCCATTCTGCCACATGCTCGGCGAGGTCGCGCAACAGCGCGCCGGCATTGGTCTTGCCGAGCAGCGACGGCGTCTCGCGAACCGCAACCGCGCCGGGGCCGAAGGATTCAATCGCAAGCCCGAAGGATGCGAGTTCCTCGCTGCGGGCGAGCAGCGCCTCCACGGTGGCCTCATCCATTTCGACGATTTCCGGGATCAGCAGAATTTGCCGTTGCACGCCGTTCTGCGCCAGCGAGGCCTTCAATTTCTCATAGACGATGCGCTCATGGGCGGCGTGCTGGTCGACGACAATGAGTTCGTCGCGGGTTTGCGAGACGATATAGGTCTCGTGAATTTGCGTCCGCGCCGCGCCGAGCGGGCGGTCGAGCAGATCGGCCGGCGGCTGCTCTTGAAAACGAACATCCGCTGTCGGCGCACCGACGTCGAATGCCGCCTGGCCGGGCTCGGCGAAAGCGGTGGGTCCGGCGCTTTCAAAAGCCGGCTGCGCCGCGACGGGATAAGCCGGCGAGCGCCGCCAATCCCAGTTCGCCTGTTGCCCGTTGGCCTGCCGTGGCGCAAAGGAGGGGCGGAGTGCGTCGAGCGCAGCTTGGCCGCCATTGGCGGCCGTGCGCTTGCCTTCACGGGCCAGGCCCTCCTTGAGCGCATGCACGATCAAGGCGCGCACAAGCCCCGCATTGCGAAAGCGTACTTCGGTCTTGGCCGGATGGACGTTGGCGTCGACCTCTCTCGCATCCAGCGTCACGAACAGCGCCACCACAGGATGACGGTCGCGCGGCAGGTAATCGGCGTAGGCGGCGCGCACCGCGCCCAGGATCAGCTTGTCGCGGACGGGCCTGCCGTTGACAAAGAGGTATTGCCCCAGCGCGTTGGCGCGCGTCAGCGAGGGAGCGGCGGCAAACCCCTCGACCATGATGCCTTCGCGTTCGGCGCGAACGTCGATTGCGCTCGACCGGAAATCCGCGCCCAGAATATCGCCAAGCCGCGTCAACTGCCCGGGAGCGCCGGGAAGCGCTGCGGCCCAAGTGACGGGGCTGCGCTCTTCGCCGGCGAGCGTAAAGGCAATGTCGGGCCGCGCCATCGCCAGCCGCCGCACCACCTCGCGGATCGCCTCGGCTTCGGTGCGGTCGGTCTTGAGGAATTTCAGCCGCGCCGGCGTCGCATAAAAGAGATCGCTGACCTCGACGCGGGTGCCCTGCGACAGCGCAGCCGGTGCGATTGCCGATTTCACCCCGCCTTCCACCGACTGCGACCAGGCGTGTGGCTCGGCAGCGTGGCGGGTGGTGATGTTGAGTTTCGCCACGGCGCCAATCGAGGGCAGCGCCTCGCCGCGGAAACCCAGCGTGCGGATCTGCAGCAGGTCCTCGTCGTCGAGTTTGGAAGTGGCATGGCGCTCGACCGCGAGTTCGAGGTCGGCGTGGGTCATGCCGCCACCGTCATCCGTAATAGCGATCTTTCGCCGTCCGCCACCATCGGTGAAGACATCGATCCGGCTTGCGCCGGCATCGATGGCATTTTCAACCAGTTCCTTGACCACGCTCGCCGGACGCTCGACCACCTCGCCCGCGGCGATGCGGTTGACGATCTGTTCGGGCAATTGTCGGACGGGCATTCAGTCTACTCACGAAGGCGGCAGCATAACTTAGGGGCTTTTGTGGCGCGGCGGGAGAGCGCAGCCGGAGAAGTCCCCGACGTTTCAATCGTCGAAGCCGCCGGAGCCCCGTCTTGCCTTGACGTCGCCGCGGCGCTTTTTGCCCTCCAGGCGGCGTTTCTTCGATGCCAGAGTCGGCCGAGTGGCGCGCCGCGGAACCGGGCGCGTCATGGCCTCGCGCAACAACTCGACTAGGCGCTCGATCGCATCGCTTCGGTTACGCTCCTGGGTCCGGAAGCGCTGCGCATGAATGACGATCACGCCATCCTTGGTCATGCGTTGACCCGCCAGCCGCGCCAGCCGCGCCGCGGCGTCGGGCGGAAACGCGATCCGGCGCGTGTCGAAGCGCAATTGCGCGGCGGTGGAGAGCTTGTTGACGTTCTGCCCGCCCGGTCCCGACGCACGAACAAAGGAAATGTCGAGGTCGTTTTCGTCGATTGAAAGGTCGCGGGCAATCCGCAGCATGGCGTCACCGAACCGGAAGCGATTCCCTTATAGAATCGGTTCCGCGGAGAATAGCGATTTTGCGCGCGATTTGCTTGACTAGTGTGGCGGTTTAGAAGTCCGCATCCTTATCGCCGCGAGTTCGTCATGCGGACTTCTGAACCAAAGCCACACTAGATCAAAAGGTTTGCTAGTGTCCTTCGATTCCGAAGTTCGTAAAAGTGGGGCCGCGCAAGCATACGAACTTCGGAATCGGGACACTAGTGCTCCGATTCCGAAGTTCGTATCATATTGCGGCTCCACGTTTGCGAACTTCGGAATCAAAGGAGCACTAGCCAGTTATATGATCTAGTGCGGTTTAGAATTTGAAGTTCCTATGACGAGATTACCGCGAAACTGATAGGAACTTCAAATTCACCGCACTAGGGCGCAAGCTCAATTCGCCTGCACCGGCGCCGCGACCGGCTGCGCCGTGGCTTGCACGGGAACCCGGCCGACGATGACGGTCAGAAGGCCGTCGCCCCACAGCCTGCGCGCGGCCCGTTTGGCATCATCGATTGTGACAGCATCGACGATGGTATTGCGCCGCTCCAGATAATCGACCGAGAGGTGATCGAGCTGGTACTGCAGCAAGGCGGACGCGAGCTTCGAAGAAGTGTCGAGGGAGAGCAGCCGCGAGCCCTTGAGGTAGGATTTGGCCTCGTCCAGCTCCTGCTGTGTCGGACCGTTCTCCGCCATGCGGCGGACCTCGCGGGTGAGCGCATCGACGGTTTCGCCGGCGCGGTCGGCCCGGGTCCCCGTCGTTCCCACGAACAAAGCGGAGTGATCCATCCACAACAGCGATTCGGAGATCGAATAGGCAAGGCCGCGCTTCTCGCGGACTTCGCGGTAAAGCCGCGATCCAGATCCGCCGCCGAGAATATGGTTGACGACAAAGGCCGGCATGAAATCCGGATCGCTGCGCTGGATGCCGGGGCCGCCGAAAGTCACCACCGTCTGCGGCACGTCGAGCGCGATGAATTCCCGCTGCGGTGGCTTGCTCGCCTCGACGTCGGGGACCGGAACAAGGTTCGACCTGGCGGGCAATGCGCCAAACGTCCGGTCCAGCAGCGAACCGAGCGAAGCGGCGTCGATGTCGCCGACCACGGCGATCTTCAAGTGCTCCCTTGTCAGCACACGGCCGACATAGTCCTTCATGTCAGCGATCGTGATGTTGGGGACGCTTTCCAGCGTGCCGCCGGCCGGCCGGCCGTAAGGATGGTCGCCATAGGCGATCTCCAGGAATTTGCGGCTGGCCAGCGAACTGGGGTTGGAGGTTTCGCGTTTCAGGCCGGAGATGATCTGGGCGCGGATGCGCTCGACGTCGGCGCTGTCGAAATGCGGCGAGGTCAGCGACATCCGCAGCAGGTCGAACGCCTCATCCTTGTCGTCCTTGAGCATGCGCAGGCTGCCGCGGAAATAATCCCGCGTGATGCTGAAGCCCAATTCAATGGCGCGCCGGTCGAGATGTTCATGAAATGCGCGGGAATCCAGATCGGCCGATCCTTCATCGATGAGGTCGGCGACCATGTTGCCGACGCCGGCCTTGCCATCCGGGTCCTGGGCCGCGCCGCCACCCATGGCAAATTCCATCGCTACCAGCGGGACGGTGGCGTCCTGCACGAACCACGCCTCGATGCCTCCGGGTGAAATCAGGTGTTGGATCCTGGCGGCGGCGTGCGAGGGCAGCGGCATCATCGCCGCCACGGCCACGCATCCGGCGATCAGGAGCCCAACGCGCGAGGCGCCGAACTTGGGGTTGGTCACGATCGCTTCTCCGCGTGTTTGGGCGTTACATCCTTGATGAGATATCCGGTTACCGAGCGCTTCTTGTCGAGCCAGCTCTGCGCCGCGGCGCGAACCTGGTCGGCAGTGACGGCGCGAATGCGCTCGGGCCAGTTCCTGATTTCTTCGATGCCGAGCCCGGTCGTCATCGCTGCGCCATACCAGCGGGCAAGCGTCGCCTGATTGTCCTGGGCGTAGATGGTTTCGGCGATGAGCTGGGTCTTGACCCGCTCGAGATCCTCGGAGCGAACCCCGCTCTGCCCGATGTCCGCGATCACATCGTCGATCGCCTGCTCGACCTGCTCGAACGAAACTCCCGGCCTCGGCGAGGCCGATATCGTGAACTGGGTCGCGTCGAGCGATGTCCCCTGATAGCCGGCCTGGGCACTCACCGCCAGCGAACGGTCGACCACCAGCCGGCGATAGAGGTAGGAGTTGCTGCCGCCGCCCATCAATTGCGCCAGCACGTCAAGCGCTGCGCTCTCTCCGGCCGCCGCCGTGGCCGCGGAAGGAACCAGATAGTAGCGCCTAATCCCGGGTTGCTCGACGCGGGGATCGGACAGGGTCACCGTGCGCGGGGCAGCCGGCTCCGGTTCTTGCGGACGAACGCGCCGCGCGGGTATTGCGGGCTGGGCGGGGACGACGCCGAAGGTCCGTTCCGCCATCGAGCGGACGTCGGCCAGATCGACGTCGCCGGCAATCACCAGAATGGCATTGTTCGGCGCGTAAAAGCGTCTGTAGAAGGCCAGCGCATCCTCGCGATCGAGCTTCTCGATCTCCTGATGCCAGCCGATCACGGGCCGGCCGTAGGGGTGGTTGAGATAAAGCGCGGCCATGATCTGCTCGGTCAGCCGTGCATCCGGGTTGTTGGCCACCCGCATATTGAATTCCTCAAGCACGACGTCGCGCTCGGGCAATACGTTTTCATCCTTCAGCACGAGGCCCGTCATGCGATCGGCCTCGAACTCCATCATCTTGCCGAGCTGCTCTTTCGGCACCCGCTGGAAATAGCTGGTGTAGTCGGCGGAGGTGAAGGCGTTCTCGATGCCGCCGATCCGCAGCACGGTCTGGGAAAATTCGTCAGCCGGATGTTTGCTCGTGCCCTTGAACATCAGATGTTCGAGAAAGTGCGCCAGCCCGGATTTGCCTGATGTCTCGTCGGCCGATCCGACCTTGTACCAGATCATCTGCGTGACGACCGGGGTCCGATGATCCGGGATCACCACGACCTGCAGGCCATTGCCAAGGGTGAACGTCGCCGGTGATGCGGATGTCGCCGTGCTCTGTGCCTGCGCGGTGGCCTGGAACGCGGTACCCGGGATGACGGCAAGCCCGGCAAAAAAACCGGCGAACAGGAAAAAACGAAAGCCTTGCCGTGACATCATGGCCGGTCTGAAAATCCAGCGGAAAGGATTTGGCGCTTACCGCTGCAGACCCGTAATGCGAATGTCCAAGATTCCACCGGCAGTCCTTAATCAGAAAGGGCCATGGCGCCGCAGATTGCGCGGAGCCGGTCAGGGGCGATAAATCAAGATAGCACGCGATGGCTTTAGTGCGCTTCGCTGGTCGCAGGCGACGCCGGGTTGAGCTTGTCCGGCCTGGATTGCCCACTCAGGATGCTCTTCTCTTCGGGACCATAGACGTACTTCGGCGACGGCGTCTGGTATCCGATCGGCGGCTGGGTCAACGCCTCGCGCACCGGCTCCGTGCCGGGCTGTACAGCCACGGCGTCGGATTTGCTGCTGCCGAAAAGGCCACCCAGGCCAACGCTGTTACCCCAGCCTGAAATCACGGAGCTCCCGCTGGTGAACAAATCGCCCGGCTGGTCGTAGACGGGATCTATGCGGGCTGTACCATTGCGATCGTTCGCATAAGCCGGGCGGGGCGTGCTGGCGACCGTCGGTTCCTCGGCCGGTGGGGCAATGTTGATCGGCCTCGCCGCTTCGACCGCCCCGGCTGCGCCTGCGGTAACGACCTGGACGCGTGCCGGAGGAGGCGCGCTCTTTTTCTTGGCTGCGATGACGGCCTTGCGCTGGCGTTCGTCGGGATCCTTCGGCCAGTTCGAGATCTGTGCCTCACCTGAGGACGCTGCCGGGGGCGGCAGGTCGAGCGTCGGAGGCACCACCAGCGGAGACCGTTCGCGGTAGTCGATACCGCGGTTGTCCATGTTGGTGCCACGGATCATGCCGTAGAAGCCGTCCGAGATTTTTTCCGAGAAGCTCCTGTCGTCGTCGCCCGCGCGGGCGGCACCGGCCGAAAGGCCAATGACCAGGGGGACGACGGCGAGACGAAGGGCACGGAACATCATGCTAGTTTCGATCCGGCGCATAGCGCTTTCCTGTCCAATTTGGCGTTGACTGTCCAAACTCTCGTGGCCCCGTTCAGGCGCACCGCCAAGCCTGCAAAGCCTTGAACTGACGAGCTGATATCAGCCGGGATCAGGGCGCTTTTGCGGCGGGTATTCCCCAGAACGAGTCATACAACAGCGCCGCGACGCCAGCAACAATCGCGACGTCGGCAAGGTTAAACACGTACCAATTGAAGGTATTTGCGCCAATCTGGACGTGGAACAGGGCAAAATCGACCACCGCGCCATAGGCCAGGCGGTCGATGCCGTTTCCGACCGCCCCGCCGATGATCAGGCCAAGCGCGACCGTGGCAAGCAGGGTGCGCGAGCGCGCCATCCAGACCGCCAGGACCACCACCGCCACGGTCTTGACCGCCATCAGGACGATCTGGGCTATGGCGCCGTCGTTCTGAAACCAGCCGAAGCTGATGCCCTGATTCCATGCCAGCACCAGATCGAAGAACGGCGTGAGTTTGACCGTGCCGCGGTGTGCGATGTCGAATACCTGGACAAGCCAGAATTTCGACGCTTGATCGAGCACCAGCACGGCAATGCCCGCGATGACCCCGAGGCGGAGGTGGGGGCTCATCTGACGACCGACACAAAACCCGACGTCGTCCCGAACGCGGGGACCCATACGCCGTGTCGTTTCTTGTTTGACGGACTTTGGGTCATCGTCCTTTGTCTATCTCGAAGGCCGGTGGTTACGGGTCCCCGCGTTCCGCGGGGACGACGACAAATTTCAGATCACGACCCCCATCGCCTTCCATTCGCGTAAAGCGCCGGCGTCGCGCGGCGATACGTCGGGATATTCGGCGTCGTCGCCGACGGTGGGCAGGATCTTCCAGGACCGGGCGCACTTTTTGCCGATTGCCTTTTCGACCGCCACGCCGACGCCGGGCACGCCATCCAGACGGAAAGCGCCAGCCGGCGCCTCGCCCTCCCTGATCTCATAGTTCGAGGTGATGCAGACTTCGGCCAGATCGACATCGAACAGGGTGCCCAGGGTCCGCCTGTCCGAAACATAGATCACGGGCGAGGCTTCCAGCGACGAGCCGATGCGCTTGGCCGCGCGTTCGAGCTCCAGCGCGCCGGTGACCACGCGGCGCACGTCGCGGATGGTCTCCCATTTTGCGGCCAGGGCGTCGTCGCGGAACGTCTGCAGCCCGTCGGGAAACGACGTCAAATGCACGGAAGCCTCCGCAGTGGGCTTGTACAGCCACCAGGCTTCCTCGCAGGTGAAGCTCAACACCGGTGCAAGCCAGCGCAGGATCGCATCGCAGATCATGTCGATGGCGGTCAATGCGGCCTTGCGCGCCACCGATGACGGCGGATCGCAGTACAGCGTGTCCTTGCGGATATCGAAATAGAAAGCCGACAACTCACTGTTCATGAATGCCGAGAGGCTCGCGACCACGGTCTTGTAGTCGAACTCGGCGTAGGCCTTGCTCACGATCGCCGCCCGTCCGGCGAGTTCATGCAGCATCAGCCGCTCTAGCTCCGGCATGTCGGCCAGCGTCATCGTATCAGCCGGCTTGAAATGGTGCAGCGTGCCCAGCATCCAGCGGATCGTGTTGCGCAGCTTGCGGTAGGTCTCGATGGTGTTTTTGAGGATTTCAGGGCCGATGCGCTGGTCGTCGGCGTAATCGGTCGCGCAGACCCAAAGGCGCAGGATATCGGCGCCGGATTGCGCGATGACCTTCTGCGGCTCGACAGTGTTGCCGACCGACTTCGACATTTTGCGGCCGTTCTCGTCCAGCGTGAACCCGTGGGTCAGCACGATGTCGAACGGCGCGCGGCCGCGGGTGCCGCAGCTTTCCAGCAGCGACGACTGGAACCAGCCGCGGTGCTGGTCCGAGCCTTCGAGATACATCACGGTGTCGGCGCCGCCATCGACCTTGCGCCTGATGCCGGCCAATCCCGGAAAGTGCACCGGGTCTTCCAGCACGAAGGCGTGGGTGGAACCTGAATCGAACCAGACATCACAGATGTCGTCGACCTTCTTCCATTCCTCGTTGGCGCGGGAGCCGAGAAATCGCTCGCGCGCGCCTTGCGCGTACCAGGCGTCGGCGCCTTCCTGCTCGAATGCATCGGCGATGCGCGCATTGACGGCATCATCCTGCAGGATTTCGGCCGAGCCATCACCCTTCTCGCGTACGAACACCGCGATCGGCACGCCCCAGGCGCGCTGGCGCGAGATCACCCAGTCCGGTTTGGAACCGACCATGCCATTGATGCGGTTCTGGCCCGACGGCGGCACCCACTGCGTGACCGAGATCGCATGCAACGCGCGGGCGCGCAGCGTCTCGCTTCTCGTTTCCTCCCCCCCTTGTGGGGAGGGGTTAGGGGTGGGGGTGATTGCGAGCGCCGATGCTTTGATCGCCCCCCCTCCCTGACCCTCCCCCGCAAGGGGGGAGGGAAGAGAGAAGGGCTTGTCCATCGCGATGAACCATTGCGGCGTGTTGCGGAAGATCACCGGCTTTTTCGACCGCCACGAATGCGGGTATTGATGCTTCAGCCGTCCGCGCGCCAGCAACATGCCGGCATCGATCAGCGCCTTGATCACGGCCTCGTTGGCGTCACCCTTTTCGCCCTTGTCGTTGATGACGCGCTTTCCCGTAAAACCCGGCGCATGATCGGTGAACGCGCCATTCTCATCGACGGTGTAGGGGATTGCCGTGTTGATGCCGCGGCTCTCGAGTTCGCGGGCATTTGCCGTCCAGACGTCGAAGTCTTCGCGGCCATGACCGGGCGCGGTATGCACAAACCCGGTGCCGGTGTCGTCAGTGACGTGGTCGCCGGCAAGCAGGGGAACGACAAACTGGTATTGGCCGTCGAGGCCCCTCAGGGGATGCGCGCATTCCACGGCATCGAGGGTTTCGGCCGGCAACGCGCGCAGCTTCTCATAGGCTGTGACGCGCGCCTGTTTGAATACGCTTTCCGCAAGCGCATCCGCCAAAATCAGCAGGTCGCCGCTTTTGGCCCAGTTGTCGGCAGGCGCGTCGGTGACCTTGTAGAGTCCGTAGGCGATTTTCGGCGAAAAGCTGATCGCGCGATTGCCCGGCAGCGTCCAGGGCGTCGTGGTCCAGATCACGACGCTGGCACCGGCAAGCGCCCCGTGTGCCGGCGATGTGACCGGAAATTTCACCCACACGGTGTCGCTGGTGTAATCCTCGTACTCGACCTCGGCTTCCGCGAGCGCGGTTTTCTCCACCACGCTCCACATCACCGGCTTGGAGCCGCGATAGAGCGTACCGTTGGCGGCGAACTTCATCAGTTCGCGCGCGATCTGCGCCTCGGCGAAATAATCCATCGTCGCGTAGGGATGGTCCCAGTCGCCGATGATGCCAAGCCGCTTGAATTCCTCGCGCTGCACGTCGAGCCAGCGCGTGGCATAGGCGCGGCATTCCTTTCGGAACGCCACCATCGCGGTGGAATCCCGGAAGTCCGGCTTCGCCTTGCCCTTGGAGCGGTAGTTCTCCTCTTCGATCTTCCATTCGATCGGCAGGCCGTGGCAGTCCCAGCCCGGCACGTAATTGGAATCGAAGCCCAGCATCTGCTGGCTTTTGGTCACGACGTCCTTGAGGATCTTGTTCAGCGCATGCCCGATATGGATGTTGCCATTGGCATAGGGCGGGCCGTCGTGGAGCACGAATTTCGGTCTTCCAGCGGAAGTTTCGCGCAAGCGTTCATAAAGCCCGATTTTATTCCAGGCCTTGAGGATATCCGGCTCGCGCTGGGGCAGGCCCGCGCGCATCGGAAACTCCGTCTGCGGCAGGAACAGGGTTTTGGAATAGTCTGTTGCGTCGGACTTTTGCGGCTTTTCGGACATCAGGGCTCTGGTTGGCTCGTCTTCAGTTGGAGCATGATCTTTTCGGAAAACCGGTACCCACTTTTCCGGATCATGCTCGGGCGCGAAATTCGCGATCGATTGCGGGGGAATGAGAAAATCCCGGTCTTCTCGCCGAGCGTAAAACTCAGGCGGAAGCCGGGCCGCTAATGCCGATGGTGCGCCGCGTCAACATGGGCTTTCCATAGCAGGGGCGAGCGAAATCGCAAAGCCCCGCCGCGTATGTGGCGTCATCGGGACGATGGTTCGGCCCGACGCGGCCGGGCCGGATTTCCGGTGACGGTCGTGCCTGCGCCGACATCCCGGGTGACCACGCTGCCGGCCCCGATCAACGCGCCGTCGCCAATCGTCACGCCGGGCAGGATAATGGCGCCGCCGCCGATCCAGACGTCGCTGCCGATCCGCACCGGACGCCCGAATTCAAGGCCGCTGCTCCGCGTTTTGGCATCCCGGGGATGGTCGGCAGCGTAGATTTGCGCCGCGGGTCCGATTTGGGTGCGATCGCCGATGGTCACTTCCACAACATCGAGAATGACGCAGTTGAAATTCAGGAAAACCCCGTCGCCAAGACGAATGTTATAGCCGTGGTCGCAGAAAAACGGTGGACGGATCACGGCGCCCACGCCGACGTGTCCGAGACGTTCGGCCAGCAGCGCATGGCGCTGAGCAACAGGCAACGCCAGCGCGGCGTTGTAGCGCACCAGCCAGGCTTTGTTCGCAGCCTGATCGGCCGATATCTCGGGATCGCCGGGACGGTACAGTTCGCCCGCGAGCATCTTCTGCTTTTCGGTTTTATTCAACCGATGACTCCAAGCTTCGGAAACACCCCCGGTGCAGCCGCCAGGCGTTCGCGGGCGAGGCGGCTGTCGTCGTCCATCTGGCGGACCAGCGCATCGAGGTGATCGAACTTCAGTTCCTCGCGAAGGAAGGCGATGAAGGCGACGTCGAGGCGGCTGCCATAGAGGTCGCCCTTGAAGTCGAACAGGAAGACCTCGAGCAGCGGTGCGCCATTGTCGAAGGTCGGGCGGCGGCCGAAACTTGCCACGCCGTCGAAGCGTTTATCGCCGAGGCCGACGCGCACCGCATAGATGCCGTGCCTGAGGCCGCAATTCCTGTCGGGCCGGATATTGGCGGTCGGATAGCCGAGGTCGCGGCCGCGCTTCTCGCCGTGAACGACCTCGCCGGTAATGAACCACGGGCCGCCCAGCATGGCGCTGGCTTCATCGATCTGGCCCTCGGCAAGCGCCATGCGGATGGCGCTCGAGGAGACCGGCCGTTCGGCGATATCGACATGCGGCTGGACATCCACTTCGATGCCAAGCCGCGGCGCCTCGGCGACCAACAGGCTCGGCGAGCCGACCCGGCCTTTGCCGAAATGAAAGTCGTAGCCGACCGCAATGCCGCTGATGCCGAGCCGTTCGATGAGATCGTGGTGAACGAAGTCTTGCGCGGTGGTCTCGGCGCGCCGCTTGTCGAAAGTCATGACGACGGCGCCCGCGAGGCCTGCGCCCGCCAGCAACCTGAGTTTTCCGGCCTCATCACTGAGGCGGAACTGCGGAGTGTTCGGACTGAAATAGCTCCGCGGGTGGGGTTCGAAGGTCACTGCGAATGCTGGCTTGTCATGCGCGAGGCCCATGCGCAAGGCAGCATTGATAACGGCGCGGTGGCCGAGATGAACGCCGTCGAAATTACCCATCGCAACCACCATTCCGTTGGGAATCGAGGCTGCCGGGCTGGTATCGCGGATCACGGTAAAATCGGAGGCCATTTAGAAAATTCTTAAGCGGACAGGAGGCGGCGGACCGTGGCTTGGGGCGGCCGGTGAAGTCAAGCCGGGGGCCTGTTTACGCCCTGTCCGAGCGTATCGGATACCCCTGTTGGCCGGGGTATCGGTTAACGGGCTGTTTAATGGCTGATGGTAGTCCTTGACGGTGAACGGGGTGCCTTTTGGCCCCAGCGGCGTTCGATTGTTGCGTAGGGGATCGAAGATGGCGGTGGATTTGTCGATGTCGGTTTTGGTGGTGGACGACTACAACACCATGATTCGCATCATCAGAAATCTCCTCAAGCAGCTCGGCTTCGAGAATATCGACGATGCTGCCGACGGATCGGCCGCGCTCAACAAGATGCGCAGCAAGAAATACGGGCTGGTGATCTCCGACTGGAACATGGAGCCCATGACCGGCTACGACCTGCTGCGCGAGGTTCGCGCCGACCCCAATCTCGCCACCACGCCGTTCATCATGATCACGGCCGAGTCCAAGACCGAGAACGTGATCGCCGCCAAGAAGGCCGGCGTGAACAACTACATCGTCAAGCCGTTCAATGCGGCCACGCTGAAGACCAAGATCGAAGCGGTCTTCCCGGATCTGGCGAACGCGTAGGCTCTCTTCTTACCTCTCCACGGCGCCCTTCGAGGTCACCACTTGAGTTCCCGCGTCAGCGCGCGGGGCGGGTGACCGAATAATTCCTTCACCGAGGCTGGGTCGAGCTGGTCGAGACCTTCGAAATCGCCGGCATGGATGCCGCGCGTCACGAACAGGCAGTCGATCCCGAAGCCATGGGCGCCGGCCAGATCCGTTCGCACGGAATCCCCGATCGCAAGCACCCGGTTGAGTGAAACCGCCTGGCCCCGCCGCTCGGCCGCAAGCGCAATCGCGCGCTGATAGATCGGCCGGTGCGGCTTGCCGTAGAAAATCACCTCGCCGCCAAGTTCCCGATAGAGTTCGGCGATGGCGCCGGCGCAATAGATCAGGCGGTCGCCACGCTCGACGACGATGTCGGGATTGGCGCAGATCAGCGTGAGCTTGCGCTCGCGTGCCTTTAGCATCATCGCGCGATAGTTCTCCGCCGATTCCGTTTCATCGTCGAACAGGCCGGTGCAGACGATGTAGTCGGCCTCGTCCAGCGGCGCGAGCAGCGGATCGAGGCCGCGATAGATCGAATTGTCGCGCTCGGGGCCGACCCAGAATAGCTTCTGTCCGGGATGGTCGGCGACGAAGTTCCGGGTGAGGTCGCCCGAACTGACAATGGCGTCATAGGTCTCGTCGGCGACGTCGAGCTTGCGCAGCTGCCGCTGCACCGAATCCGCGGGTCGCGGCGCGTTGGTGATCAGGATGACGGTGCCGCCTTGAGCGCGAAAGTTCCGAAGCGCCTCGCAGGCTTCGGGAAACGCGACGAGCCCGTTATGAACGACGCCCCAGATGTCGCTGAGCAGCACGTCCACGACGCCGGCGAGGTCGCGCAGCCCGTCGACAAATTTCAGCGTGGTCATGACAGGCCTGGCCGGTCAGGTCAGTTTGGACCGACCGCACGCCGCGCCAGTGCGGCGTTGCCGGTGGCGCGCAGCGAAGGCTCGATGGCCGGCGTGTCGACAGCCGGCGTTTTGATGGCGCCGTTGGATTCCGGTGGCTTGCTCGCTCCGTCCGCGGCTGGTGCGCCCTCCGGCCGCAGCGGCCGGGGCGGCGCGAACAGAAAGCCCTGTCCGAACCGCACGTCGAAATCGAGCAGGTCGACGACCGCGCGCTCGCCTTCGATTCGCTCCGCAATCAGGTCGATGCCGAAGCGGCCAAGCAGGTCGGAGAGGTCCGAGGGGTGGATGTCCGACGTCGAGGATGCCCTTGGATCGAGCAGCAGCGCGGCCGGGACCTTGATGAAACGGACGCCGCGGTCGGCAAGCTCACGGGGTTCGATCCGCAGGTCCGTGACGTGATCGATCGAGAAGCGGTAACCGCGCTGCGCCAGCGCCGCCAGATGCTCGCCCTGGGTCGGGCCGAGATTGCGAAACATGGCCTGCTTGAATTCGATCACGAAGGACGGCGCCAGCGCGCGGTTGGCTTCCAGGAAATCCAGGCACGACGCGAAGGTCGCGGGATTGCCGAGCGTGGCGGCGGCCATGTTGCAGAATACCCCGACCTCCTTGTTGCGCACCATCAACCGCCGCAGCACCTGTACGCAACGCAGCATCACGGCATGATCGAGCCGACCGATCAGGCCGGCGGCTTCGACGAAGGGCAGGAAATCGTCGGCGGCGAGCACCTGATCATTCTCGTCGCGAATTCGCGTCACCGCTTCGTAGAAGCGGACCTTGCGTTGCGGCAAGGTCACCATCGGCTGCAGGTAGATGTCGAGCCGGTTTTCCTCGACCGCGGTTTTGATGGCCGCCAGCATCTGCATCTCGCTGCGCGAGGAAGCCGCCGGCTCGGGCCTGACGGTGATGGGTGGGGCCGCCACAACCAGTTTCGGTGGCTCGGAGGCGAATATGGGCTCCTGAAGCGGCGGGTTCTCCGGCCGGGCGGCTGGCGCGACCGGCGCAACGCCTGCCGCGAGGATGTCGTCATGGCCGGCCACCGACACCGCGAGTTGCTTCACCAGCCCGCCAAGTTCGTTGATTTCGCCGACCACCGCCTGGATACGGTCGGCTCCCACATGATTGATCGAGGCGAGCCGCCCTTCGACCGCGGCGAGCCGGCGGCCGAATTCAGCGACCTGGCGGGCGAGATCCGCGGTTCCCCGCGACAAATCCGTGATCTGGCCGCCGACATCGGTCCGGTCGCGCAGCCGCATCGATACGGCATTGTAGAGGATCAGGAAGGTCAGCGCGGTGAGGGCGGCGATGGCCGATTCCATGCCGCTGATTCCCGCGACCGAATACAGAACGAGGCCGAGGGAGGCGGCGACCAGCACCATGCAGATGGCGATGAAAATCGTGGAAATGCGGATCATCTAACGCACCGTCCCCCGGGAACAGCGCCGCCGTCACGGCGCATGATCCCGATTCTAGCACCATTGCTGATTCGGCGGACAGTTCTTCTTGTTTTTCGTCCACCGGGAACCCGCGCGCCGTCAAGCCACCGCGCGAATCACCTTGGCGACCTTCTCGACGATTTCGCCGACCTGTTCCTCGCTGATGATCAAAGGCGGGGTCAGCGCCAGGGTGTCGCCGGCAACCCGCATCATCAGGTCGTTGTCGAAGAAGGCGCTGTTGAGCCCGTCAAAACCCCGCTTGCCCGGCTGGTCCGGGCGCGAGGCGAGGTCGATGCCCGCGGTCAGGCCGACGGTGCGGATGTCCACCACGTTCGGCTCTCCCCTCAGCGACATGATGGCGTCGGCCCATTTCGGCTCGAGGGCGCGGGCGCGCTCGAACAGCTTTTCGTCGCGGTGGATGTCCAGCGTCGCAAGTCCGGCGGCGCAGGCCAGCGGATGGGCTGAATATGTATAACCATGGGCCAGTTCGACCGCGTGTTCCGGGCCGCTCATGAAGGCATCATGGATGGTATCGCGTACGATGACGCCGCCCATCGGCGCCGCGCCATTGGTGACGCCCTTGGCAAAGGTGATCATGTCCGGCAGCACGCCATAGCGTTCCGCCGCAAACGCATAGCCCAGCCGGCCAAAGCCGGTGATGACCTCGTCGAAAATCAAAAGAATGCCGTGCTTCTGGGTGATCTCGCGCAGCCGCTTCAGATAGCCCTTGGGCGCCGGCAGCACGCCGGTCGATCCGGCCATCGGTTCGACGATGACGGCGGCGATGGTGTTGGCGCCGTGCAGGTTGACGAGGTTTTCCAGCGCATCGGCAAAATTGGCGCCGTAGTCCGGCTCGCCCTTTGAGAAGGCCTGCTTTTCGCGGTCGTAGGTCGTCGGCAAATGATCGACGCCGGACAAAAGCATTCCGAACATCTTGCGGTTGTTGACCATGCCGCCGACCGAGGTGCCACCGAAGCCGACGCCGTGATAGCCGCGCTCGCGGCCGATCAGGCGGCTGCGGCCGCCCTGGCCTGTGATCTGGTGATAGGCCAGCGCGATCTTGAGCGCGGTATCGGCCGCTTCCGATCCGGAGTTGCAGAAGAATACGTGATCGAGGCCGGATGGCGCGAGATCGGCGATGCGGCTGGCGAGTTCGAAGGCCTGCGGAATGCCGAACTGGAAGGGCGGCGCATAATCGAGCGTCGCCGCCTGCTTGCCGATGGCTTCGGCGATCTGGGTGCGGCCGTGGCCGGCATTGCTGCACCACATGCCGGCGGCCCCATCGATGATCTTGCGGCCGTCCACGGTGAAATAGTGCATGTCCTTGGCGCCGGCGAGCAGCCGCGGCGCCTTCTTGAAGGCGCGGTTGGAGGTAAACGGCATCCAGTGCGCGGCGAGGTCGTTGGGAACGTTGACGGCGGTGGAATGTGGGCTCTTATCCAGCATGGCGGACCTCTTCGAGTTTTGCGGTGGCGCGGTTGCCAAACAAGTTAGCAGCTTAGGTGCGGTGCTGGAATGCCGGACGCCGTACTTTTTCCGTGCGACAATAAGACCTTCACACGCGCGTGTTCAGACAAGATCGGAAGCGCCTGCCCAGAACACCTCGCCTTCGGAATCTTCGGTGTCGAGCCACAGAAATTCGGTTCGCGGATAGGCCGCTTCCAGCGCGCTGCGGCCGCGGCCGACCTCGCACAACAGCCCGCCTTCCGGTGTCAGATGACGCTTCGCCTGATCCAGGATGCGCCTAACGACATCAAGTCCGTCGGCACCGCCGTCAAAGGCGAGCTTTGGCTCGGCGCGGCACTCGCGCGGCAAACCGGCCATGCCTTCCGCGTCGACATAGGGCGGGTTGGCGATAATCAGATCGTAGCGCGTGTCCGCTACCGGCGCGTAGAGATCGCCGCGATGCAGTTTGACGCGGTCTTCGAGGCCGAAATCCCTGACATTGCGCGCGGCGACTTCAAGCGCATCCTTCGAGATGTCGACCGCATCGACCGTCGCATTCGGAAATCTCCGGCTGGCCAGAATGGCAAGACAGGATGAGCCGGTGCAGAGGTCGAGCACGTTCTCCACCGCGCTCGCATCCCCGATCAGTGCGGCGGCCGCGTCATCCGGTCCGCCGAAATGCGAATCCAGCAGTTCGCCGATGAAGGATCTCGGCACGATCACGCGTTCATCGACATAGAAAGGCAGGCCGCGCATGTAGATTTTGTTGACGAGATAGGCGGCCGGTTTGCGCGAACTGACGCGGCGGGCAATGAGGTCGAGGATCGAGCGGGTCTCGTGCGCGGTGACGCGGGCGGTTGCAAAGGTTTCGAACTGATCGGGATGAAGATGCAGCGTTTCGCAAACCAGAAACGCCGCCTCAGTCACCGGATCGGTGGTGCCATGGGCGAAAGCAAGTCCCGCCTCATTGAAGCGGCTTGCCGCATAGCGGACAAAATCGAGCAGCGTCACCAGTTCGCCGGTTGAAACCTTGGGCAATCTCGACGCGGCGCGGGGGCGTTTCGCTGACGCCTTGACGCGTTTGGCCATCAGGGTTTGATCCAGCGCGCCGCGGCATCTTCATCGTGGTTGCGCGCATCGATCCAGTTCACGCCACCGGCACTGTCCACGCGCTTCCAGAATGGTGCATTGGCCTTCAGGTAGTCCATCAGGAATTCAGCCGCTTCAAACGCGGCCTGCCGATGTTGCGAGGCCGTCACCACCAGCACGATATTTTCTCCCGGCGCGATACGGCCGACGCGGTGAATGACGGTTATTCCGCCGAGTGGCCAGCGCGACATCGCGGTATCAGCGTGGCGCGCGATTTCGGCCTCCGCCATGCCGGGATAATGCTCAAGCGTCAGCGCGGCGATGGACGCGCCGTCTTCGCTGCCGCGGCAAATTCCGCTGAAGCTGACCACGGCCCCGATATTGCTGCGCCCGTTCGTCAGCGAGGATATCTCGCGCGCGATGTCGAAATCGGCTTCCTGGATGCGGATGTTGACGGCAGCGGTCATGGTGCCACTTCGTTCGAAGGCGCGATCAGCCGCCGGTCATCGGCGGGAAGAAGGCGATCTCGCGGGCGCCGGCAATCGCAGCGTCCGGTTTGACATGGGCGTGGTCGATGGCGGCGCGGATCACGCGCGGCGTCTCGAAGGCATGGGCGTAGGTCTCGCCGCGGCCGGCGAGCCACGCCATCAACTCTCCGACCGTTCGCACCGAAGGCGGCGGCTCGATGGTTTCTTCGGTCTTGCCGATCCGTTCGCGCACCCAGGCGAAATATTTGAGCCTCATCGCGCATCCTCCTTGATGAGGTGATGCAGGCCGGCGCGGAAATAATCCCAGCCGGTGTAGATCGTGACGATCGCGGAGATCCACAACAGCGACAGGCCGATCTGGGTGGTATAGGGCAGGACCTGGTCGCCCGCCTCGCCGGCAAGCAGGAAGCCGATCGCGACGAGCTGTGCGGTCGTCTTCCATTTGGCGAGCTTGGTGACGGGGACGCTGACGCGCAGGCCCGCCAGATATTCGCGCAGGCCCGATACCAGGATTTCACGGCACAGGATCACGATGGCGGCCCACAACGTCCAGCCGTGGATGATCCCGTCGGCGGCCAGCATCAAGAGGCAGGATGCGACCAGGAGCTTGTCGGCGATCGGATCCAGCATCCGCCCCAGCGCCGATTGCTGATCCCAGATCCGGGCATAATAGCCGTCGAGGAAGTCCGTCACGCCTGCGGCAATGAATACCGCAAGCGCCAGCCACCGCAGCCACAACGGCCCGTCCAGAATGGCCTGCCAATAGATGCAACCGACCACCACCGGGATGGCGGCGATCCTGGCACAGGTTAGGATGTTGGGCAGGGATAGCGAGCTTTTCGCCACCCCCCTGGTTGTTGCGATGTTCATGTGTCCTACCAATACCGTCGAAGCTTGAAGGTCAACCGTGCGACACATATGACCTTCAGGTGACATTCTTACCCCGGCCGGGTGTGGAAAAACTCGAAAATCTTGCGGGCGCTCTCGGCACTGACGCCCGGGACCTTGCCGAGATCGGCGATCGAGGCCCGCTCGATTTCCTTCAGGGTTCCGAAATGGTGCAGCAAAGCGCGTTTGCGCGAGGGGCCGATGCCGGGGATCTCCTGCAATCCGGCCTCGCGAAGGTCCTTTTTGCGCAGCTTGCGGTGCGATCCGATCACGAAGCGGTGTGCCTCGTCGCGCAGCCGCTGGATGAAATACAATACCGGGTCGCGCGGCTCGAGCTTGATGGCGTCGCGGCCGGTCATGAACAGGGTTTCGCGGCCGGCGTCGCGGTCCGGCCCCTTGGCGACCGCGAGCAGCGAGACCTGGGTCAGGCCGAGGGTGTCGAAGATTTCCCGCGCCGTGTTGAGCTGGCCGCGGCCGCCGTCGATGATGACGAGGTCGGGCCATTGCGGAAAGCTATCGTCGTCCGCGCGGGGGGCGGCCGTTTCGCCATCGGATGAAGCCGCCATCAACCGCTTGAAGCGGCGCTGCAGCACCTCGCGCATCATCGCGTAGTCATCGCCCGGCGTCAGCCCCTCGGACTTGATGTTGAACTTGCGATACTGGTTCTTGATGAAGCCGTCCGGGCCGGCGACGATCATGGCGCCGACCGCGTTGGAGCCCTGGATGTGGCTGTTGTCGTAGACTTCGATGCGGCGCGGCGGATGCGATAGCCCGAGCGTGGTGACGAGCCCGCCGAGCAGGCGGCTCTGGGTTGCGGTGTCGGCAAGCTTGCGCCCGAGCGCTTCCCGCGCGTTGGTCAGCGCATGCGCAATCAATTCCTTTTTCTCGCCGCGCTGCGGCGTGATGACCTCCACCTTGAAGCCCGCTTTGATCGACAGCGCGCTCGCCATCAACTCGGCTTCCTCGATCGCGTGCGACAAAAGAACGAGTTTCGGCGGCGGCTTGTCGTCGTAGAACTGCGCCAGGAACGAGGCCAGCACCTCCTCGGGCGTGAACGATTTCTCCGCTCTCGGAAAATAGGCGCGGTTGCCCCAGTTCTGTCCGGTGCGGAAGAAGAAGACCTCGACGCAGGAATATCCGCCCTCCTGATGGATGGCGAACACGTCGGCTTCCTCCACGGTGCGCGGATTGATGCCCTGCTGCGACTGGATCGCCGATAACGCGGCGAGGCGATCGCGGTAGAGTGCGGCGGTCTCGAACTCCAGTTCGGCCGAGGCCTTCTCCATCTCGGCCGCGAGTTCCTGTTTCACCAGGCGGCTGCGGCCCGACAGGAAATCCTTGGCTTCGCGCACAAGCTCGGTGTAGCCGGGAAAATCGATCTCGCGGGTGCAGGGACCGGCGCAGCGCTTGATCTGGTAGAGCAGGCAGGGCCGGGTCCGGCTTTCGAAAAACGCATCGGTGCAGGATCGCACCAGGAAGGCGCGTTGCAGCGCGGTGATGGTGCGATTGACCGCGCCGGCCGAGGCGAAGGGCCCGAAATACTGTCCGGGCCTGGTTTGAGCGCCGCGGTGCTTGAGGATTTGCGGCGCCCAATGGTCGCCCGTGATCAGGATGTAGGGGAAAGACTTGTCGTCGCGCAGTTGCACGTTGAAGCGCGGGCGCAACTGCTTGATCAGGTTCGCTTCCAGCAGCAGCGCCTCGGTTTCGGTCGCGGTGGACACGATCTCGACCGCAACAGTGGCTGCAATCATGCGCAGGATGCGCGCCGGCTGCGGCGCGGAGACCCTGGCATAGGAGGAAAGGCGTTTGCGGACGTTCTTGGCCTTGCCGACATAGAGCACGTCGTTTGCGGCATTGAGCATGCGGTAGACACCGGGCGAGGTCGGCGCCAGGCGCACGGCGTTTTCGATCGCGGCATGCCCGATCGCAAGCGGGCCTTCGGCAACGGTCTCATTGCCTTCGTCACTCGCTTCCGGAAGCAGCCCTTCGTCTTCCTCCTCGGCGTTGACGGTGGCCGGATCGATATCGCCGGCAGCCAGGCCGACAGCCAGATCTTGCGGCCGGTCTTGCGGCGTCAGTTCCGGTTGCGCCTGGTCGGGCCGGGAAGGGGCGGGTTCCCCGCCTTGGGCGTCTTTTGCCTGATCGGTAAATTCGTGAGTCATGAAATTACGAATTTAGGCGTCATCATCGCCGCTTGCCAGCGCCGCCGGCGGGTGAGGCGAAGGGGCTGGCCGTGGCCTTCGGACCGCCAGATCGTCGAAGACAGGGCCATATCCGCAGGCCGCGACGCACCGGTAACACTCTCTTAAGACTACGAAGCGGCGAAGCTGAGGCCTTAACAACCCTTTAACTTAAAAGTCTCGATAAATCCCGTGGGTAAAAAGTGCAAATCCGTAACCATGCCGATGGTGGAGGCTTCGCACTTTCCGCGAGGAGTTCGAGTGATGAGCAGGATTGCCTTGGGCGCGGTGGCATTGATATCAGCGGTTTCGTCGGTTCAGGCCGCCGATCTGCCTTACGAATCGCGTGCGCCTTACACCGTCAATCAGCCGCTCAACATTTATAGCTGGGCCGGCCCCTATCTCGGCGGCAACCTCGGCTGGGACTGGGGTTCGGTCGATAACAATCCGACCAGGCCGTCCGGTTTCTTGGGTGGCGCGCAGGCCGGCTATAACTGGCAAACCGGGCCCTGGGTGTTCGGTATCGAGGGCGACCTTCAGGCGACCGGCGCCTCCGACACGTTCGCGCCGTGGAAATTCTCCAACCCGTGGTTTGGCACGGTCCGTGGCCGGGCCGGTTACGCCATCAACAACATTCTGTTCTACGGCACCGCCGGTCTCGCCTTCGGCGAGTTGCAGGGCCAGACCTTCGGCGGCCTGACGGAGAGCCATACCAACGCCGGTTGGACCGTGGGTCTCGGCACTGAGGTCGGTCTGACGCGGAACTGGAGCGCCAAAATCGAATATCTCTATGTTGATCTCAACGACAGCAATTTCGTGATCACCGGGGCGCAGAACGGCTACCGTTTCGGTCTGCTGCGCGCCGGCGTGAACTATCACTTCTAAACGCAATAAGAAGATCAACGAACACAAACTCCCGGCCGCTAGTGTAGCGACTCTGACGTTCCTTTCAGTGTTGCCGCGAGCTCTCGGAAGGAACGTCAAAGTCAAAGCTACACTAGGATCATATAGTTGCTAGTGTCCCTTTGGTTCTGACATTCGTAAAAGTGCCCGCTGCGGTGGGATACGAATGTCAGAACCGGGACACTAGCTTCGGCCGGGATTTTTTTATCCTGAAGGCTTACGAAGAAATCACGAGGTTGACCGCCTTGGGCCCTTTGCCCTTCTTGTCCGGTTCGACCTCGAATGTAATGCGCTGTCCTTCAGTCAAATCCTTCAGTCCGGCCCGTTCCACCGCCGTGATGTGCACGAACACATCGCGACCGCCGTCATCGGGCTTGATG
Organism: uncultured Alphaproteobacteria bacterium; assembly: GCA_963832045.1. Taxonomy (GTDB): domain Bacteria; phylum Pseudomonadota; class Alphaproteobacteria; order Rhizobiales; family Xanthobacteraceae; genus Bradyrhizobium. The sequence continues at coordinate 317,118 of CAWHSM010000022.1, read as the reverse complement.
AAGCCATAGCCGCGTTCTCCGTTGAAGAACTTGACCGTTCCAGTCATGGCCATCGGGAAACCTCCCCCGCATGCTCCGCTGCCACGCGCAAACTTGCGTAGCGACCGACCGGACCTTCGCTGCGAGCCCTCGCCGCCAGAAGCTTTGGCCACCCCAGGCGGGCCGTGTGATCTCGGCCCGCCTTAAATCAGAAGAGGCCTTGTCACTCCGCCGCTACCATTCGCGGAAGCGGAACATAAAGCCGATCCCAATGATGATGAGCATAATACGGTTCCCGGCCCATTGCCTATCGGACTTTTGCGAGATCAGGGGCTTGGGCTGGCCTTGGGCTCAGGGTTTGGGTACCTCGAGCTTAAAGCGGCTGGCGCCGCCCTGACCGAGCGGCTTTTCGAGTTCGGGCAGGATCGCCTTCAATTCGGCCAGTAGCGTCCATGGCGGGTTGACGACTAGGAGGCCCGCCGAGGTGAGGCCCGCCGTCGCAGTTTGCGGTGCGACGCTGAATTCGACCCGCAGGCAGTTTCCGGGCGGTCTTGCTGCGCCGACGGCGTGGGCGACCTGCCGTGCCAGTTCGTCGGTGGCGCGCCGGCTCTTGGCCGGGTACCACAACAGGTAGCTGCCGGTCGGCCATTTCGCGAAGGCTTCGGCGAACCCGGCCGCCAGCCGTTCGAACTCGTCCTTCTGCTCGTAAGGCGGGTCGATCAGAACGAGGCCGCGCCGCTCGTTCGGCGGCACGAAGGCGGGCAGCGCGGTCCAGCCGTCGAGATCGACGACGCGTGCCTGGGTGTCGCGGCGCAGCGCGTCAATCAGGGATTTTCGCGTGCCGGGCTCGACCTCGCAGGCGGTCAGGCGATCCTGCGGGCGCAGCAGCGCTCGGGCGATTAAAGGCGACCCCGGATAGGCCGTCAGTTGTCCGCGTTGCGGATTGAACGCCCTGACAATGTCGAGATAGGGCTGCATCAGCGGCAGCGTGCGTTCCGAAAACCGCGCCTGCATGACGCGCGCGATCCCGGTCAGCCATTCCCCGCCACGCTCTGCCTCCTCGCCGGCAAGATCGTAGCGGCCGGCGCCCGCATGGGTGTCGATGACGCGAAAGGCGGCATTTTTTTCCTGCAGGTAAAGCAGGATGCGCACGAGCACGACGTGCTTGATGACGTCGGCGAAATTGCCGGCGTGAAAGGCGTGGCGATAGTTCATGGATGAGGGGGTTACCACGTCGTTGCGAGCGGAGCGAAGATTCCATGGCCATCGGGCATGGCATGGACTGCTCCGGATTACGCGCAAGGACGCCCGGAAGGCCGTTCGCGGTCTAGCCGCCGCGCACGGGCGGCATCAACACCTGGTCGCGCCGGCAGGCCCGGCGATCGATCTCGTCGCAGCTGCGGAATTGCAAATCCTTGCCCACGCAGATGCGCACCTCGCTCAACCGCGTACGGTTGCAGATCACCGCCATGGCGGAGGAGGAGAGGCCGGGATTAACCTTGATGAAGGCGTCTTCGATTTCGGCCGGCGAGACGGTTTTCGGGTCGGCCAACTCGATGAATTCGGGGGGAATCTTCACAGCCGCGCGCGCCTTGCGGATGGCCTCGAAATAACCGCGGGGGCCAAGGCCGGAACAAGTGCCGTGCTTCTTCCACTCGTTGAAGATCAACCCGGGCGCCGGCATCAGATCGAGCATTGAGGTCATGATATTGCGGTCCAGCCGGGAATCCCTGTCGCAATATTCCGGAAAGCCGTGCTCGTATTGCGGCCATAACCCGTGGACCACAAAGGAAAAGGGCCGCCCGCCACATTGCGCCTGCGAGCGCCCGCTATTGCCGCGCTCGGCTGCTTCCTCGCAGAAGGACGGCGACCAGGATAGCGACAGGACGTAGAAATCAAACTCGCCCGGGGTGTTTTGCCGGCGGTCCTGCGCCGATGCCGTGACGGTCGCGGCAAAGCCGATCGCCGCCGCAAAAAAAAGCCGGCCGAAGCCAGTGAAAATCCGCGTCATCCGATCCGAACGAAACCCAAACATGATGGTGCCCTCACTCTAAAACCCGTGCCGAAACCGTAACACGCGATCGGAACATTTCAAGAACAAAAATAATGAGCACACGCCAGAAGCGGGCGCCGCATCCCGATATCTTGAAAAAATGCTGTGAAATCAGGGCTTGGCGGCGTTGCAGGCGGGGTTATAGGCCCAGTCGCGATCAAGGCCGGTCACGCACCATTCGACGCCCTGGTCATAGCCGGCGAAGCCGCCGTCTTCGATGATCGAGTAGTGCAGGCCGTGCACATGCCCGTCGCTCAGCATCACATCGCCGCTGCAATAACGGCGCGGAATGTTGTCCGACTGCCAGGGCCGGAAAGCGGTTTCGTGGATCCGGCCGTAAGACGTGATCGTGAGCGCCGAATTCCAGAAGGTGCTCTCTTTCTCATGGAATTGGGATGCGATGACCCCGAGCGCCGCCTCACAGGATTTGAGCCTGCCGTCATATTTCGGGCCCGACAGCCAGAAATTCAGCTCCAGCGGATTGGCCGCCTGGGCCGCCTGACCTGGCGCCAACAGGCTGAATACGGCCCCCAGCGCCACGCCGAGGCCGGTTTTTCTGGCAAATGAGAGGATGTCGCGCATGGTCGGTCCGCCGGATAATCGAACTAGCGAACCGTGCCGCGAAAGTCCTCCCAAGGTCAAGTGCAGCGCGGCAACACCTGCCAATAAGTCGGCTTCTCAAGGGGGGCCTATGCTTTTCACGGCGGGCGATGCGCTCTAAGGTATCGTCTGAGCGAAACGGAGTAAGTGATGCGAATCATCAGGGCTGCAGTTCTGATTGCCTCGGGCGCGATATTTTCGTCGGCGCCCGTATGGGCCGACACGGTGCCGGAATTCCGGGGCAACGATACCGGTGGCATCATTGCCTATGCGCTGGCCTCGCGGGCCGATGCCCGCCAGATCGCGGTCGACCACTGCGCGTCCTACGGCAAGGTGGTGAAATTCCTCGCGGTCGACGCGCAATATGGCGGCTATGTTTCGTTCGCCTGCCGCTGGGGGCCGTATGGCGCCAAAGACGCGCCGATTCGCACGCTCTACTGAGCCTGATCAATCCCTTTTGATCCCGGGCGAAGCATGACGCGACAGCTTGTTTCATTGTGGTTGGGGGCTTGCCTCCTGACGCTGTGGCCGGCGCTCGGTACGCACGCGGCGGAATTGCCGCTTCGCAAGACAGGTCTTTGGGAAATGAAGCTGGTGCGGGCCGGCTCGCCTCTGCCCGAGGTGACCATGCAGCATTGCACCGACGAGACCACCGACAAGGAAATGGCGACCGCCTCTTCGCCGCTGTCCAAGGAAATCTGCTCCAAGCGCGATATTGCCCAGACCGCGACCGGCTACGCCTCCGATTCCGTGTGCAGCGTGGCCGGCGCGTCGATAACGACGCATTCGGAGATCACCGGCGATTTCAATTCCGCCTATACCGTCAAGACCGCCACGCATAGCGATAGCCATGTCGGCGGCCTGCCGAAGGATGCCGTCACCACGATCGAGGCGAAATGGCTGGGGGCCTGCAAGCCCGATCAGAAGCCCGGCGATATCGTGATGCCCGGCGGTTTCAAGCTCAACGTCAAGGACGCGGAAAGACTCAAGGGCCTGGTGCCGAAGTAACGGTTTTTGAGACTGTTCAACGAAACATACGGGCATTTGAGTTTTCGTCATGGCCGGGCATAGCCGTTTGAAGAACGGCGTCGCTTCTGCTCGCCTATGCCCGGCCATCCACGTCTTGGTCGCGCCGCAGTGAAGACGTGGATGCCCGGCACAATGGGCTTGTGCTCGGGCCGGCGAAGCCGGACCCGAGTGCCGGGCATGACGACTTTTGATAGAAGCCGAATTCCTGTCGGACGAATTGTGGAATTGGTTGTTACACCGGGATCCGCACCGTGGCCCGCAAGCCGCCCATCGGACTGTTGCCGAGGGTGATGTCTCCGCCATGCGAGCGCGCGATGTCGCGGGCGATTGCAAGGCCAAGCCCTGTACCCCCCTCGTCCTGGTTGCGGGCGTCATCCAGCCGTAGGAACGGCTTGAACACTTCCTCGCGCATGCTCGGCGGAATGCCCGGACCGTCGTCATCGACCGTCACCGTCAGATAGCGGTGGTCGCGCTGGCCGGTGATCGAAATCGCGTTGGCGTGACGCGCCGCGTTGGAGACGAGGTTGGCCAGGCAGCGCTTGAAGGCCGCGGGCTTCACCGTCACCACCGGCAGCCCGTGGAAGGCGACGGTTGCGGCATGGCCGTTGCGCTCGGCATCGCTGCGCAACTCCTCCAGCGCGGCCGCCATGTCGGTCGGCTGCGCCCGCTCGCCGCTGTCACCGCGCGCAAACGCAAGATAATCCTCCAGCATGCCCGACATCTCGTCGACGTCCTTGCGCATGGCATCGACTTCCGGGCTGTCGCCGATCAGCGCGAGCTCGAGCTTGAAGCGGGTCAGGATGGTGCGCAGATCGTGCGACACGCCAGCCAGCATCGCTGTGCGTTGCTCGATCGAGCGCTCGATGCGCGATTTCATCTCCAGGAAGGCCTGCGCGGCACGGCGCACTTCGCGCGCGCCTCTCGGGCGGAAATTCGGCGCCTCGCGCCCCTTGCCGAAACTCTCGGCGGCATCTGCCAGCCGCAGAATGGGGCGGATCTGGTTGCGCAGGAACAGCACCGCGACGATCAGGAGGATCGAGGAGGTGCCCACCATCCAGAACAGGAATATTTCGGAATTGGAGGCATAGGCGGCGCTGCGTTGGGCGAAGACGCGCATCACCGCGTCGTCGAGCTGAATGCGGATCTCGACCAGATTGGAGCGGCCGACGGTGTCGATCCAGAACGGCTTGGCGATCTGTCGGCTAAGCTGAACCGAAAGCGTCTGGTCGAGCAGCGAGAAGAATGGCTTCGGTCCCGGCGGCGGCATGTCGCCGACGGGCAGGAAATCCACCACAAGCCCCAGCCGTTGCTGGGCGATGCGCCGGATCAACGCGCGGTCCTTGTCTTGCGGATAGCTCTTGTAGACCTCGATCAGGGCAGCGATGTCCGATACGACCGCCGCGGAAAGATGCCGCGTCACCGTGTTCCAGTGCCGCTCCATGAACACGAAAGCGACGACCGATTGCAGGATCACCATCGGAACGATCATGATCAGAAGCGCACGGGCGTAGAGCCCGGTCGGCATCCAGCTCTTGAAGGCGTTGCCCATCCAGCCATTGGCCGCGGAAACGCGCCCCGCGGCGGTGCGGATCAGCGTCAGTCCGGTGTCGAGCGTGCTCATCGGACAATGCTCGGAAAGACAGACTCAAGCAGTGACCACGTCCGAGGTGATCTCCCTCCCCCCTTGCGGGGTCCGAGGCGAGCGAAGCTCGCTCTCGAGGTCGGGGAGGGGGGTACAACGCGCGCAACGCTGATTGAAGATTCCCACCCCCAACCCCTCCCCGCAAGGGGGAGGGGGGCTGAGACACCGCTCAGGCGGATCAATTCAATCACGATCATCCTGCTCCTAAGGCGATGCGACCAGGCGATAGCCGATGCCGCGCACCGCCTGCAAGAACAGGGGATTGGCGGGATCGCGCTCGATCTTGCGCCGCAGCCGGTTGATCTGCACGTCGACCGCGCGCTCGTTGACGCTGCCGTCCCCGGTCAGCGCGCTGCGCGGCACGGTTTCGCCCCGGGCGAGCGCCAGAACCCGCAGCATGTCGCGTTCGCGGTCGGTGAGGCGGATCGCTTCCTCGCCTTGCCGCAGTTCGCCGCGCTCCAGATGATAGAGGTAGGGGCCGAACGCGATCTGCTCCAGGGTCTCGACCGGCGGCGGCGCGGTGCGCTTGAGGATATTGCCGATCCGCAACGACAGCTCGCGCGGTTCGAAGGGTTTCGCCACGTAATCGTCGGCGCCGATCTGCAGGCCCTCGATCCGGCTCTCGGCCTCGTGGCGTGCCGTCAGCATGACGATCGGAACCGAAGAGGAGGTTCGGATGAATCTGGCGAGATCGAAACCGGTCTCGCCCGGCATCATCACATCCAGGATCAGCAGGTCGAAATTCAACCCGTTGAGCTTGGCGCGGGCATCCTTTGCGCTCATCGCCGTGGTGACGCGGTAGCCCTCGCCACACAGAAAGCGCGACAGCAGATCGCGGATACGGCGGTCGTCGTCGACCAGAAGAAGATGCGGCGCGTCGTCGGCCGGCCGCAGTGGCGTTCGTGCGATGGTTGCGGCTTCGGCCACGGTTATTCCTTTGCCTTTGCGTTCGAAGGCGGAGCGCCAAAAATCGCCTCCAGCACCTTGTCGGGATCGTCGCGATCGATCATGGCGCGCAGGAAGTGCCTGACCGCCTCGAGGCCATCGGGCTCCAGGCCACGCAGCGCGCGGTTGAGGCGCTCGGTCTGCAGCCCCGCGAGCTTGCCCACCAGTGCCTCGCCCTTCGGGGTGGCGAAAAGCAGCCGTTGGCGGCGGTCATTGTTGCCGGCCTTCTGCAGGATGTAATCCTCGTCGAGCAATTGCTTGAGAACGCGCCCCAGCGATTGCTTGGTGATGCGCAATACGTCGAGCAGATCGGCGACCTTGAGGCCGGGGTAGCGATGGACGAAATGCAGCACGCGGTGATGCGCGCGTCCGAAGCCGAAAGCCTCCAGTTCGTGATCGGCGTCGCCGACGAAATCGCGATAGGCGAAGAATAACAGCTCGATGATGTCCCAGCGCAGGCCCGAGGAGGCGCCAGATGAGGTCTGGGCCGAACGGGCCTCGCCCGGCTTCGAACCGGCGCCTGCGGAAGGGCTGGATAAAATTAAGTCAGCCATATTGACATATCTTGGGTTCAATGTTACAAAACAGCCGATTGCAGCGAAATATTAGATCGTTTCGCGCCGGTTGCGGTGCTGCCAAGGGCCTGACAAGGCGAGGTGACCGTAGAGCTTTCGAATTTGTTGACCGTACGATTGTCGAGCGGCATTTCGGCAAACATACTGGACTTCCGCGCTCCACAAAAGCATGTCCTCAAGACATGACGGCAGTGGATACCGGCCGCAAGGCTGGTGGCGGTCGAATCCAGACCTATTGAGCCAGCAAGGCCCGGAGAGACTGCCGTGCATCAGAAATCGCCGGTTCCGAAAAGCGGAAGCAAGGCCATGAGTTTGAACTTCGAAATCCAGCCGGCAACGAATCCGACGTCCGACAAGGAGCGCGCGGCACGGCTGGTGGACCCCGGCTTCGGTCGGGTTTTCAGCGATCACATGGCCGTGGTCCGCTACAGCCAGACGAAGGGCTGGCATGGCGCGCGGGTCGAATCCCGCGCGAATTTCCCGCTCGATCCGGCCACGGCCGTATTGCACTACGCCCAGGAGATTTTCGAAGGTCTCAAGGCCTACGAGCGCGACGACGGCGGCGTCAACCTGTTCCGCCCCGACGCCAATGCGAGGCGCTTCCGCAATTCAGCCGAGCGCATGGCGATGGCGCCGCTGCCCGAGCCCGTGTTCATCGAAGCGGTCGAGCAACTCGTGCGCGTTGACCGCGCCTGGATACCCGGCGGCGAGGGAAGCCTCTATTTGCGGCCGTTCATGATCGCGAACGAGGTTTTCCTCGGCGTGAAACCTTCCGCGGAATACATCTTCGCCGTCATCGCCTCGCCGGTCGGCTCCTATTTCAAGGGCGGACCTGCGCCGGTGTCGATCTGGGTGTCGGAGAACTACACGCGCGCGGCGATCGGCGGCACCGGCGCTGTCAAATGCGGCGGCAACTACGCCGCGAGCCTGCGCGCGCAGGCCGAGGCCATCGATCACGGCTGCGATCAGGTCATTTTCCTCGATGCGATCGAGCGCCGCTACATCGAGGAACTCGGCGGCATGAACGTTTTCTTCGTGTTCGACGACGGTTCGCTCTCGACGCCGCCGCTCGGCACGATCCTGCCGGGCATCACCCGCGATTCGATCATCGCGCTTGCCAAGGATTCCGGTACGCGCGTGCGCGAGGAGGCCTATACGATCGGCCAGTGGCGCGCGGATGCGGCCAGCGGAAAGCTGAAAGAGGCTTTTGCCTGCGGCACGGCCGCCGTCATCTCGCCGATCGGCAAGGTGTGTTCGGCAAGCGGCGATTTCGTCATCAATGGCGGCGCGGCTGGGCCCGTCGCCATGGGGCTGCGCAAGACGCTGGTCGACATCCAGTACGGCCGCACCAACGACCCGCACAACTGGATCCGAAAGGTTTTGTGAGGGTTGCGGCACTTTCCCCTCTCCCCTTGCGGGAGAGGGTGCCTGAGATGCGAAGCATCGAAGGCGGGTGAGGGGGTGTCTCTGGGACTCAACCCCTCATCCGGCTCAATCTCCCTGGCGGTCGATTTCGCCACCTTCTCCCACAAGGGGAGAAGGGAAGTCAGTACGGTTGCTGCTTGGCGTCCCGGCTGATACCAACGCGCGACCATGGCCGAGAAACCGAAGAAGCCGCAGAAACTCAAAGCCCGTCTGCCGCGCGGTCTGGAAGACCGTGGTCCGGCCGCGATCAATGCCACGCGTGTGATGGTCGAAAAAATCCGCGAGATCTATGAGCGCTATGGCTTCGAGCCGGTGGAAACGCCGGCGATGGAATACACCGACGCGCTCGGCAAGTTCCTGCCCGATCAGGACCGTCCTAACGAAGGCGTGTTCTCGTTCCAGGACGACGACGAGCAGTGGATTTCGCTGCGTTATGATTTGACCGCGCCGCTCGCGCGCTATGTCGCGGAGCGTTACGGCACCGAAAATCTGGTGCTGCCCTATCGCTCCTATCGCTTCGGCTATGTGTACCGGAACGAGAAGCCCGGTCCCGGCCGCTTCCGTCAGTTCATGCAGTTCGACGCCGATACGATCGGCACCGCAGCGGGCGGTCAATCGAGCGCAGCGGCGGACGCCGAGATGTGCATGATGGCGGCGGATACGATGGAAGCGCTCGGCATTCCCCGCGGCTCCTACGTGGTGAAGGTGAATAACCGCAAGGTGTTTGATGGGCTTTTAGAAGGAATTGGCCTTTCGGGGGACGAGAATGCCGGACGTAGACTCACCGTCATGCGAGCGATCGACAAGCTCGACAAGTTTGGTCCTCAAGGCGTCCGAATGTTATTGGGTGAAGGCCGTAAGGACGAGAGCGGAGATTTCACCAAGGGAGCATTATTGACCGATGAACAAATCAATATGGTCCTGCTTCAACTCACTCCGGCGGATGACGAGAGGCTTTCCGGTGTTCCTGGGGACACCTTCTTCTCTGAGGGTGATACGAACAAGCCAGGTTGGGCACTCAGAAATGATGGTTTGAACGAACTGGAAGAGATTGAGAAATTAGTTCTTGCTTCTAGTTACGGACAAGACCGCATCCGCATCGATCCTTCCGTCGTCCGCGGCCTCGAATATTACACAGGCCCGGTCTACGAAGTAGAACTGCTGCTCGACACCAAGGATGAAAAAGGCCGGCCCGTGCGCTTCGGCTCAGTCGGGGGCGGTGGCCGCTACGATGGCCTGGTCTCGCGCTTCCGCGGCGAGGTGGTCCCGGCGACCGGATTTTCCATCGGCGTGTCGCGGTTGCAGGCCGCGCTCACCATGCTCGGCAAGCTCGACACCCGCCCTGAATTCGGTCCCGTCGTCGTTACGGTGTTCGACCGCGACCGCGTGGCCGACTACCAGAAAATGGTCGCGACCCTACGCAACGCAAACCTCCGCGCCGAGCTCTATCTCGGCAATCCCAAGAACATGGGCAACCAGCTCAAATATGCCGATCGCCGCAACTCGCCCTGCGTCATCATTCAGGGGCCGGATGAAAAGACGAAGGGCAAGGTCTTGATTAAAGACCTCATCCTCGGCGCTGGACTTACCGTGACCGGCGACCGCGACGAATATTTGAAGAAGCAGACCGAAGCGCAGATCGAGGTCGATGAGAACGGACTGCTTGAAGCGGTGCGTAAAATTTTGGCACGGCATGCCGTGACGTGGGGCTGACCCATCATTCGGGCGTCATGCCCGGCCTTGTGCCGGGCATCCACGTCTTGTTTGATACAGAAGACGTAGATGGCCGGGACAAACCCGGCCATGACGGAAAACAAAAAGGAGCGAGAAATGCCTGAAATTACCGTCAGCATGGCCGCCGGCCGCACCGATGAACAGAAGGCCGGCATGATGCGCGACATCACGCAGGCGCTGGTGAAGAACCTCGGCGTCGATGCCGACAACGTCGTGATCCAGATCAACGAAGCGCCGCTGACCCACAAGATGAAGGGCGGCAAGACCTTCGTCGAACGCGCGGCGGCCGCGAAGAAATAACGCGATCGTTTTCGTTTCCCTCTCCCCTTGCGGGAGAGGGTGCCTGAGATGCGAAGCATCGAGGGCGGGTGAGGGGTCTCTATTCACGGAACCCAAACCCCTCACCCGGCACGAACTCGCTACGCTCATTCGCGCCACCCTCTCCCACAAGGGGAGAGGGAAGAAGGAATCCCATGGACGCACGCGACGTCATCAAGATCGGCTTCAGCGCTGAACGCAGGCTCGTGGTGCCGCCGGAACGCACCGTCGGGCATTTCGTTGCGGGGATGCCGATGGTCTATGCGACGCCGATGATGATCCTGGAAATGGAGCTGGCCTCCGCTGACGCCATCAATCCTTGTCTCGAACCGGGTTGGATCACGGTCGGCACCGAGGTCGACGTCCGCCATCTCGCCGCCACGCCCGCAGGCGCGGTGGTGCGCACTATCGCGAGCGTCATCGCGGTGGAGCGGCGCATGATCCGCTTCGAGGTCGAGGCTTTCGACGAGAAGCGCCGCATCGGCGAGGGCCGCCACGCCCGCGGTCTCGTCAATGCCGAGAGTTTTACCAAGCAGTTGGGGCCGCGTTGAGGGCTAGAACAATTACTTCGCCAGCTCTTTGGAACGCCGCGTAGCGGCGGCGACCGCGCGCGCCAGCAGCGATTGCAGGCCGTCCTTTCCCATCAGCACTTCCAGCGCCGCCGCCGTGGTGCCACCGGGCGAGGTCACGTTCTGGCGCAACACTTCTGCGGAAAGTTCCGAACGATGCAACAGTTCGCCGGAGCCCGCCACGGTTTCGCGCGCGAGCCTTGTCGCAAGCGCTTCGGGGAGGCCGGCGGCGATGCCGGCGCGCGCCAGTTCCTCGGCGAGCAAGAAGATATAGGCGGGACCTGAGCCGGAAACCGCGGTCACCGCATCCATCAGGTTCTCATCGTTCACCCATTCGACCGAACCGGTGGCGCACAACAGGCTGTCCGCCGTGGCGCGCTGGGCTTCGCTGACATTGTGCGCCGCCACCGCCACCGTGATGCCGCGGCCGATCGCGGCGGGCGTATTGGGCATCGCGCGCACGACGTGGCCGCCCAAAACCTCCGCAAGGGATGCCATCGTGGTTCCCGCCATGATCGACACCACGAGCGTCTGCGCGCCGATATAGGGTTTCAGGGCTCGCCCTGCCTCGCGGAAGACCTGCGGTTTCACCGCCACCACGAATGCTGCGATGCTGCCGGAATCCTGGCGCGAGGGGTTGAGACGCACGCCGCCGGCGAGATGCGAGCGGATCTCCTCCGAAGGATGCGGCTCGATCACGGCGAGGTGGCGCGCGTCAAGGCCTTGCGCCAGCCAGCCCGACAGCATGGCGCCGCCCATCTTGCCCGCGCCCGCGAGGACGATGGTGCCTTGGATATTTTTCAGACTTCCGGACATGCTCGAGGCGTCACCGCAAACAAATCTGTCGTCCCTGCGAACGCAGGGACCTATAACCACCAACATTTCTAGTGAAGCGAAGGACAGGCTACAAGCATTTTGCCCGAACACTTCCGTCACGGCGTATGGGTCCCGGCTCGCGCTCGCGGTGCTCGCTTGGCCGGGACGACGAAGGGCTTACCGCTACGCCTCGCCCTCGGTGTCGAACATTGCCGCGCTCATGGCTTCGCTCGCCGATTTGCCGGCCCAGACCACGAACTGGAATGCCGGAAAATACCGCTCGCAGGCGTGGATTGCGCTCACCAGCATGATCTCGCATTGCGCGGTCGAGGCGGCCATTCCGCCCGGCAACACCAGCGCCTGACGGTACATGATCATGCCGGTGTGGGTCCAGATATCGAAATGCCCGACCCACAATTGCTCGTTGATCGCGGCAACCAGCCGCTGCACCTCGCTTCTTCGCGGTTCCGGAATCTTCATGTCGAAGGCGCAGGCCAGATGCAGCGCCTCGATCTCGTTCATCCAGGTGAAAGAGAGCTGGTAGTCGGTCCAGTTGCCCTTGGAGACGATCGTCACCTCGTCTTCGCCGGAGCGCTCGAATGACAGGTTGTTGTCGGCAGCGAGGTCCTCGACGACAGTGAGAGGATTGTTCCGGGAATCGATAATGCCTTCGAGGAGGGACATGCCGTCTCGACCTTGCCTTTTACAAAATTCGGGAACGAGCGATACGCACGCGGGACGCCGACGCGCGCCAGTCGCGCCGCGGCGAATTGCACGCCCCGATGTTCCAAACCACGGGATCAGGGCTTGCCGGGACGAAGTGATGTGATTTGCGGAATCGGCGCAACGGGGGGCCGAGTCCATCCACAGGCAATGCGCAAATCGTCCACAGCTCTTCGTGGCCGTTAACTTTTGCCATGAGAACAAACCGGAATCGGATTCGCAGCTCGCCCCAAATCGTTAATTTTCGCCGCTGGCCGCTTCCCCGAAATCTCCCCGTAAAGCCCGGCATCGGCTCATGCGTCCGGGCGGCCGGCCGATGGCGGGGCGCCTTGCTGCGGCCTTGCGTCTTGGCCATAGTCATTGCCTGGGTCATCGTTCGAAGACGCGCCGCCTGCCTGCAAGAATGTGGCGGCGATTTCGACCAGGAATTCGAAAGCGGTTTTCAGATGTCGCAAGACCCCGTCGGCTCCAACGGCACTTCCGAGGACTCTTCAACCGGTGAAAAGTCGGTCGTGCATCCGCGTTTCGCAAAACCGCAGCGGGTCGCCTTCGTGCAGTCGGCCTGGCATAGCGAAGTCGTCGCCGAATGCCGCGTTGCCTTCCTCGCCGAGATCGAGGCGCGCCACATCGCGCGCGCGCAGATCGACATATTCGAAGTGCCGGGTTCCTTCGAGATTCCGCTGCACGTGCAACTTCTGGCCAAGACCAGGCGCTACACCGCGATCGTCGCGGCCGGGCTCGTGATCGATGACGAATATATCGCCGAGACCGTGATAAGAGCGCTGATGGACGTGCAATTGCGCACCGAGATCCCGGTATTCTCGGCGGTGGTCACGCCGCAGCAGTTCCGCCAGACGACCGACGCGGAGTTCCTGCGCGTGCATTTTGCTTCCAAGGGCGTCGAGGTCGCCGAGGCCTGCGCCAACACGCTGCTCAGCCTGGAACGCCTGCGCGGACAGGTCGCGGCGGGAATTGTGTAGCCGAAAATAAATGGCTGCTTTTTGAGGGGCTTGGCCGGGATCTTCGGAGCGGGTTCCCGATTAATGTTACGCCTTAACTAATAATTAAGTATGCATTTGCGGGCGGCAAAGGCGCGGCCTAGCGTCCCTTTCAATATGCTGCCCCCAACAAATTGGTGCGTGCCATGAAGTCAAGAATAAATACGGCGTTGATCGCGTCTCTCAGCGCCGTTGCGCTGGTGCTGGTGACCAGCGAGACGTTTGCTGCTTCGAGAACTGCACGCGGCGCATTTGCCTCGGCGCATCGGCCAGGTGCCCATTTTTTCCGGCATCATCATCGGGGGCCGCAGGCGGCATTCGTCTGGCCCGGAGATGACGGTTCCTCCTACGGGCCGAACGGTGAAACGACGTTCGATGGGACACCGCAAGCGCCGGGTGTCCGTTACACGAACACAAACGATATTCCCTGGGATTGGGCCCATCGGTATCCGCCGGCCGTCATGCCGTCGGACCATCCCTATGTATCGAGCTGCCCCGCTGAAACCGTAACCGTTCCTGATGGCCGCGGCGGCAGTGGACAGGTCAACATCGTGCGGTGCTACTGAAGGCGCCGGATGCGATCGTACCGCCGATCGCGCACCGCAGAGAGACGCTCTCTTGCGAGCAGGCTTGCTCAGTCGAACAGGCTTGAGACCAACTCTTCCGACGCGGTGCGGCCGATGGCCTCCGCGATCAGGGAAGAAATCGACAGCGTGCGGATATTGGGCGCCTTGCTGACCGCTTCGGTCGGCTGAATCGAGTCGGTGATCACGAGCTCCTTTAGCCGCGACGAAGCGATGCGCGTCACCGCCCCGCCCGAGAGCACGCCGTGGGTGATGTAGGCGTAGACTTCCTTGGCGCCGTTGGCGAGCAGCGCGTCGGCGGCATTCACCAGCGTACCGCCGGAGTCGACGATGTCGTCGACCAGGATACAGGTATAGCCCGCGACATCGCCGATCACGTTCATCACTTCGGAGTCGCCGGCGCGTTCGCGGCGCTTGTCGATGATGGCGAGCGGGGTGTTGATGCGCTTGGCGAGCCCGCGGGCGCGGACCACGCCGCCGACGTCGGGCGACACCACCATCACATTGGCGAGGTCGAAGCGTTCGCGGATATCGCGCACCATGACCGGCGAGGCGAAGAGATTGTCGACCGGAATGTCGAAGAAACCCTGGATCTGAGCGGCATGCAGGTCGAGCGTCATGACGCGGTCGACGCCGGCATGGGTAATCAAATTCGCCACCAGCTTGGCGGAAATCGGCGAGCGGGAACCTGCTTTGCGGTCCTGCCGGGCGTAGCCGAAATACGGCACCACCGCGGTGATGCGGCGCGCCGAGGCACGGCGTAACGCGTCGGTGATGATCAAAAGCTCCATCAAATGGTCGTTGGCCGGAAACGACGTCGACTGGATCACGAAAACGTCGGAGCCACGGACATTTTCCTGGATCTCGACGAAAATCTCCATGTCCGCGAAACGGCGGACGATCGCCTTGGTCAGCGACAGATCCAGCCAGTTGGCGATTTCCTTGGCCAACGTTGGATTGGAATTGCCGGCGACGAGCTTGATCGAGCCGTTCTTGGCCGACATCGAGGCCTCTCCCCGCGCCTTGCTGGAGACAACATTCAGCATATCGCAATACCCAAGAAATAGCGCGTTTCGATAAGCGAGGTGATATCAAGGGGGTGGCCCGGCTGGCAACCCGTGGGAGCGGTTTTCCCGGGCAAAATGGTCGTTTTCCGAGCTATCTTGCCTAATGGCTGGTGTAGCCGAGCGCGCCTGCTGCCACCGGCGCCTGGTCCACGCTGGCAACCACAGCTCTGCGTAGGCCCGGCGCGGGAGCGGGGGACGGCGTTCCCGGTGTCGTGCCATTGATCATGGCAAAGAGGCCGCTCAGGCCGGCCTGGGCGATCTTCCTCAAAACGAGGTCGTCGGCGGCAGCCCAGGCGTCGCGTCCGGCCTTGCCGCCGGGCTCTTCCCCGGAAAGCCGCAAGGCGCGCTGCTGGTTCTGGTCATAGACGTCCCAAACCCAGGCGATCGTGGTGCGCCCTTGGCTGACCTGGGCGGCGAGATAGCCGCGCACCCGATAGGCCGCCGTGCCGTCGCGGGACACGATCGACAGGCTCCGCAGTTTGGATTCGCTGTCCAGCACGCCGACCATCCGATCGAACACCTGCGGCGGCGGGCCATCGATGGATTCGAACGCGATCGTGGGACCGCCGCTTGTGGTGCTCGCCGTCGCAAATGAATTGCTGGAAACGCCACCGGCGCAACCGCCGAGGCTACCGGCCATTGCGGCTAGAACCGTGGCCAGCACGGCACGCGGTGCAAGCCGGCATACGCGGAATAAAATTGCTGATGCGTCCCTCATCGCGCCCACAGCGATATCGTTAAAATCGATTAACGTCTAGGGCACGCGTGCGGCGGGACGCATTCAGCTTTCAAGAACAATGGCATGAACGTGGCGGCCGTAATCCGCTTCGTTGCGATGCACAGAGCGCCGGTAGCTGAAAAAACGCTCGTCGGAATAGGTGTCGATGCCTGTGTCGTCGATGATGAGCACGCCGGCATTGTCCAGCCGCTTGCGGATGAAGCCGGCGAGATCGAACATCGCATGACCCTCGCGCGCGGCGGGAAGGAAGTAGAGCGCGTTCTCCGCGTCGGCCTCGACGAACCTTTCGACGAACTCGTTGCCGACTTCGTAGGATTGCTGACGGATCAGGGGGCCGATCGCCGCTGCGATATTGCCGCGCTCGGCGCCAAGCTTTTCCATCGCCTCCACCGTGGATTCGATCACCCCCGTCAGCGCGCCCCTCCAGCCGGCATGCGCCGCGCCGATCACGCGCGCCTTGGGATCGGCCAGCAGAATGGGCCCGCAGTCGGCTGCGGTCACGCCGATCGCAAGGCCAGCGGTGCGGGTGACGATGGCGTCGGCCCTCGGACGCGTCGCGGTATCCCAGGGGATTGATGCCACCGCGACATTGGGGGAGTGAATCTGGAACACGGTGAGGAAATGCTCTGACGGAACGTGGATCTGTGCGGCCATCCGGCGGCGATTTTCCGCGACATGCGCCGGGTTGTCTTGAGAACCGATGCCGCCATTGAGGCCGGCGTAGATGCCCTCGGAGACGCCGCCTTCGCGGCTGAAGAAAGCATGACGCAGGCCGGGGATGGCCGACAGCAACGGCGATTCCAGCATCACGGTGCGCATTATCTTATCCCTCCCCCGCGAGCGTAGCGAGTGCGGGGAGGGTGGCCGTCGCGAAGCGCCGGTCGGGTGGGGGGAGGGAGAAGGCCGCAGGCCGCCATATGCGATGGTTTGTGGGTCATGGCGTCTCTGCTTTGGCGGCCGGCGCCTCATCGGCGAATCCCGCCAGCGTGGTGAGATTGGATTCCGAGACCCCAAGCACCTTGAACATCTGTCCCATGCCACTGCCGCCGCCGCCGACCAGCCGCTTCAGGGCGGCGGCAACGTCTTCGGAGGCCTCATGGGTAGCTTTTGCCATCAGGTTGATGGCGCGGGTTTCGATGCCGAGGCGCTTGAGAAAATCTCCCTGCGGCACCGGGCCGTGGACGCGGGCACCGAGATCCTCAGTGGCGCGCACCAGCGCCTGAAAATCGACGTGGGCCGTCACATCGGCCTGTCCCGGATTTTTCAATGGATCGGTGAAGCTATGGCTGGCGATGGCCTGAAACGTGTCGCCGGCGTCGCTGCGCAGATGGCCATAGTCGATGATGAGGGCCGCGCCCTCCTGGTCGCGGACCCGGCTTGCGATCTTCATGATCTCCGCATCCGGCCGCCATTCGAATACCGCGCCGACGGGCGCGGCGCGCACCAATGGCGGCAGCAACACCTCGAAACGAGGTATCGGTTCGGCAACCGTGCCGAACGCCAGCTTGCCGTCGCCGTCGAGTTCGACGGTGCGCTCATGCCAGCCGTTCTCGCCCTTCACCGCCTGGTGAATCGGCAGCACGTCGAAATATTCGTTGGCCAGGATCACCGAGGGGCCGTCCGGCACGTCGTCGATGGTGTCGTGCCAGGTGATGTTGCGCGAGCCCGACAGTGCGGATTTCTGCTTGTCGCGAAGCACCGGATTGACCTCGACCAGGTGGATGCTCAGCGCCTGATAGAGCGGAGGCAGCACGCGAACCGCGCGCAGCGCATCCGCCATCATGGTGCCCCGGCCGGGACCGATTTCGATCAGCCGGAGCAGAGAGGGCGAGCCGATCGCCTTCCATACCGAGGCCGCCCACAGCCCGAGCAATTCCCCGAACATCTGGCTCACTTCGGGCGCTGTCGTGAAGTCGCCTTCACGCCCGAGCGGATCGCGGGAAAGGTAATAGCCGTGCTTGGGGTGCATCAGGCACAGCTCCATGTAACGCCATACCGGCATCGGGCCGGACGACTTGATCAGCTTCTTGATCTCCGACAGGAGCGGTGAAGTTTCGGTCACAAAATTCCCTAAACGGGTGGCGTTGCCGGCTCGGTCGCCTTCCGGCGCCATGCCACCACCATGATAACAGCTCCCGCAATAATCATGGGCACTGAAAGCAACATGCCCATGGTGAGCCCGCCCCATAAAAATCCCAGCTGCGGGTCGGGCTCCCTGAAAAACTCGCCGATGATACGCGCAATACCATAAATCGCGATGAAGCTGCCGAGGATCAGGCCGCGGCGCTTCAAAGCGCCCATCCTGATCATCACGGCGAGGATGGTGAAGAGGACGACGCCTTCAAGCGCCGCCTCGTAAAGCTGGCTGGGATGGCGCGGCACCGGGCCGCCGTTGGGAAATACCATTGCCCAGGGGACACTGGAGTCGGCGGGCCGGCCCCATAACTCGCTGTTGATGAAATTGGCGAGCCGCCCGAGAAACAGCCCGATCGGCCCCACCGCCGTCACGATATCGCCTAGCGACAATATCGGCAGGCCGTTCCTCCTGCTGAACACGATCACCGCGACGACACAGCCGAGAAAGCCGCCGTGAAAGGACATGCCACCCTTCCACAGCTCCAAAATCTCGGTGGGGTGCTGGACGAAGAAAACCGGATTGTAAAACAGCACGTAGCCGGTTCGGCCGCCGACGATGATTCCGATCGTCACCCACAATACGAAATCGTCCATTTGGGCGAGCGTGATCGGCACGGGCCCGCCCCAAAGCTTCTCGTTCTTGAGCAGCGCGCGTGCATAGATCCAGCCGAGCACGATGCCGCCGATATAGGCCAGCGCATACCAGCGGACCACGAAAGGGCCGATCGCGAAGGCGACGGGGTCGAAAACGGGAAAGGCAATGGTGAGCAGGGGCATTTACGATCGACGGGTTGCTAGTGGTCCGATTCTAACATTTGCATCCCTATCTGGCTGGCACTTTTGCAAATGTTAGAATCAAAGGACCACTAGTAATTATAGATTTCTAGTGGAGTTTTGGATTTGACATTCGCTTTACGAGCTCGCGGTCGCTACGGTAGCGAATGTCAAATCCACTCCACTAGTGGCGGCATCTGGCGCTGATACGATTGCAAGAAAAACCCACCCGTGACAAGGCGAGCGGATTTGGAGCAGGATGGTCTTGAACCGCACGGTGCGGATCGCCATTGTGTTAGCAGATTGTGCAAGCCGGCCGGAGGTTTCAGGGATGACCCAGACCAATAATCGGTTTTTCGACGAAATCGGACGTTTGATGAACGATGCCGCGGGCGCGGCCCAGGGCGTCAAGCGCGAAGTTGACACGGTGGTGCGCAACCAGGCCGAAAAAATCCTGCGCGACCTCGATATCGTCAAGCGCGAGGAGTTCGAGGCGGTCAAGGACATGGCCCGCCTGGCGCGTGAGGAGAATGAGGCGCTGAAGGCGCGCATCGCTGCGCTGGAGGCGAAACTGGGCGGCACAGCACCCTGAGCTTCGAGGCTTGCTACGCTCGCGCCAATGTCATCGTCCGCGAAAGCGGACGATCCAGTATTCCAGAGACTGTCGGTGTAGACCGCGAGGCCGTGGCAAGCGTTAAAACCATCGCGCAGGGGAATGATCTAGGGCAAAAAGCCCAATAAAATCAAAGTTAAGCGCGGCCAGCATTCACCGTTGTGTCGCGATCCGGATAAGTCGTAGGCGGCACTATATGAAGCCCACCCACGCGCTTTTCCACGCCTGCTCTCCCAGCATCGGCCAGCCCGAAATGATGCACCAGTGGTGGCTGCTATTGAACTAACCGACTCAAAATCCGGTCGAGTTCGCACTATCTTGGCCCCGTGCCTCACCGTCCCTTCCAACCCTGTATCCCGACCCGTACCAGTACCCATCTCGCCGGATGGTCACTGCACTGGTGGAAGATCAAAAACCCGGGAGCGCCTGAGATGTTGCGGATCGAGGAAGAGGCGTGGTGATGAGAATCAAGAAAGTGCCTTCCGACGCCAGCATACGGATCGGGTCGATCTGGTATCCGGTTCGCAATCTTCCGGCGGCGCTGGCGCGACACACCAAGCTCGTCTTCTGTCTCACGGGGTCGCAAGATCATCCCTATTCACTTCGAGGCAGTGCGACTGGCCTAAAGTTTCAGGATCGACACTTATTATTTTGCTGTGGGCATCAGATCGCAAATGTCGAGCCTCGGGATGTTGTTATTCCGCTCGACAAAGAAGGCCGCACGTTGATCTCAGGCCAGCAGATGGTCAGCCTCGATCACGTTCAGGAACTACTCGGTGAAGAAGTGCTGGACCTGACCGCAATGCGTTTTGATCCTGCCAAGTACGGCCCTTCGCGGATCGACCTCGGATTTTTCGACATTAAAGGTGCTGATGTCTGGAATGGCGACCCGCAGACGACGTTCTTGGTGTTCGGCTATCCGACCAGCCTGCGATCTTTAGAGATCGATGATGTCAGCGGCGCACTTAGCGGCGTAAAGGTCAAGACGATCGCGACGGCGGCAAGCTATGTCCGATTTTCTCAGGCCTCTGGCCTTCATGCCATCAGGCTGCAACGCTCGGGTGACTACACCTCTGATGGTTTGAGCGGTGGAACAGTCTATCATGTCGGGGAAGACGCTCAGGGTTTCTACTGCGGGTTTGCGGGTTTATTGGTGCGTGCTGACGAGACGCACTGACGCGGACGGCGAAGTCGTGTGGGCCTGATATCCCGACGCTGATATCAAACTCTCAAGAAGCTAATGCTTCTCAGGGGTGACGGAGACAACAAAGCCCGGTCTCCGGGGCGAGCGCGGAATAAGTCGTAAAGCCATCGTGCAGGGAATGCCGGATCGTTTCGGCCGACCTGTGGTGACTAACTCGTGTGCTTTTTACTTTTGCGCACGAGGCTGCGGGCGAGCCAGACGCCCGGCATTCCCTGCTCCCTCTGATGTTGAGGGACAACGACAGGCTTAAAGCTCGGGCGAATCTCGTCGCGAGAACGCTGGGGCACGCGCTGATGGATGGCGACTTCTTTAAGCTTTGGGGGCCGGGCCCGGCAGGCGAGAAATATTGCTTCATTTCCTTGTCATTTTGGCCCTTTGGGGCTAGAACGCCGCCACACTTGCAGCCCCCGCACCCCTGGAGGCTTGCTGCGAGCAGCTGACGGGCCGCACTGCGGCCTTTAACTTTTAGAAAACAAGGACTTAAGCAAATGGCGACCGTCAAGGAATTGAAGGCGACCGCGCGTCCGAAGAGCGGCAAGGGGGCCGCCCGGGCCGAGCGTCGCGCCGGGAGAGTGCCCGGAGTGATCTATGGCAACAACCAGCCCCCCGTGACCATCTCGGTCGACGATTCCGATCTGCGCCAGCGCATTCTGGCGGGGCGGTTTCTGACCACGATTTACGACATCGATCTGGAGGGCAAGAAGCATCGCGTGATTCCGCGCGACTTCCACCTGGATCCGGTGCGCGATTTCCCGATCCATGTCGATTTCATGCGGCTCGGCGAAGGCGCAACCATCCGGGTCAGCATTCCCTTGCGCATCCAGAAAGCCGAAGCTTCGCCCGGTGTGAAGCGCGGCGGCGCCGTCAATATCGTCACCCACACCATCGACCTGGAATGTTCGGTCGACAACATCCCGCAATTCATCGAGGCCGATGTCAGCGGGCTCGAGATCAGCTACTCGCTGCATCTGTCGGACATCAAGCTGCCCGCCGGCGTGAAGTCGCTGACGCGCGCCGACGCAACGCTCGTCACGATCGTGCCGCCGTCCGGCTACGCCGAAGAAATGAAGGCGGCTGCGGCCGCGGCGGCTGCCGCTGCTACCGGTGTTCCTGCATCCGGTGCTGCTCCAGCGGCTGGCGCTGCGCCTGCGGCGGGTGCTGCTGCTGCACCTGCGGCCGGTGCTGCCGCCGCGCCAGCGGCCGGCGCCAAGGCGCCTGCCGGTGGCGGCGACAAGAAGAAGTAAAGCGCATGATCCGCCAAAGTGTGAGCGGTTTGGCGAAAGATCATGCGCAAATTTATGATTTAGCGCGCGATCAGACGCAAAACCGGCGACCACTTTTGCTGATCGCGCGCTAGCGCGGGATGCCGCGCCATGCGACTCTTTGTTGGTCTCGGCAATCCCGGCGCCAAGTACGCGCATAACCGACACAACATCGGCTTCATGGCCGTTGGGGAAATCGCACGGCGCCATGGTTTTGCACCATGGCGCCGTCGCTTTCAGGGCGAGGCTTCCGAAGGCACGCTCGACCATGAGAAGGTTGTCCTGCTTCGCCCGGCGACGTTCATGAACGAATCCGGCCGTGCGGTTCAGGAAGCTGCGAATTTCTTCAAGCTCGGCGTAAGCGAGATCGTCGTGTTTCAGGACGAACTCGAACTGCCGCCCGCCAAGGTGCGAGTCAAGATTGGCGGCGGCATCGCCGGTCACAACGGTCTTCGGTCGATTTCGGCGCATATCGGCAACGATTATCGCCGCGTGCGGCTTGGGATCGGTCACCCCGGCGTCAAGGAACTGGTCCACGGTTATGTGCTGTCGGATTTCGCCAAGAGCGATGGGCCGTGGGTCGAGGCGTTGTGCGCGGTGATCGCGGACAATGCCGGCCTGCTGGCGAGCGACAAGGATTCGACGTTCCAGAACAAGGTGCATCTGGCGATGCAGGCCAAGGGATTTTTCGACGAGGATGACGGCGGCGCTGCATAACAGGCTGCCGTCACGATGCGGGTTTTTCAGGACATATCATGGGATTCAAATGCGGTATCGTCGGGTTGCCCAATGTCGGCAAGTCGACGCTGTTCAATGCGCTGACCGAGACGGCGGCGGCACAGGCTGCGAACTATCCGTTCTGCACCATCGAGCCGAATGTCGGTGAAGTCGCGGTACCCGATCCGCGGCTGGACAAGTTGGCGGCGATCGCCAAGTCCGCGCAGATCATTCCGACGCGGCTGACCTTTGTCGATATTGCGGGTCTTGTGCGTGGCGCGTCGAAGGGCGAGGGCCTCGGCAACCAGTTTCTGGCCACCATCCGCGAAGTCGATGCGGTCGCGCATGTGGTGCGCTGTTTTGAGGATTCCGACATCACCCACGTCGAAGGCAAGATCGCGCCACTGGCCGATATCGAGACCATCGAGACCGAACTGATGCTGGCCGATCTCGACAGCCTGGAAAAGCGCGTCGACAACCTCGCCAAGAAGGCGAAAGGCAACGACAAGGAGGCTAAGGAGCAACTTGATCTCGTCAACCGCGCGCTGGTCCTGCTGCGCGACGGCAAGCCGGCGCGCGCGCTCGAGCGCAAGGCGGAGGAAGAGCGCGCGTTCGCCATGCTCGGCCTCTTGACCTCCAAGCCGGTATTATACGTCTGCAATGTCGAGGAGGCTTCGGCCGCCAAGGGCAACGCCTTTTCGGCGGCGGTGGCCGAGCGTGCCGCGAAGGAAGGCGCGGTGGCGGTGACGATTTCCGCCAAGATCGAATCGGAGATCGCGACGCTGTCGCGCGAGGAGCGCGCCGAATTTCTCGAGACCCTCGGGCTGGAGGAAGCCGGCCTCGACCGGCTGATCCGCGCCGGCTATCAGCTGCTGGACCTCATCACCTATTTCACGGTCGGCCCGAAGGAAGCCCGCGCCTGGACCATCCATCGCGGCACCAGGGCGCCCGCGGCGGCCGGCGTCATCCACACCGATTTCGAAAAAGGCTTCATTCGTGCCGAGACCATCGCCTGTGCGGATTACACCGCGCTCGGCGGCGAAGCCGGGGCGCGCGATGCCGGAAAGCTGCGGCTGGAAGGCAAGGACTATGTCGTTGCCGACGGCGACGTCATGCATTTCAGATTCAATAACTGACGCCGCCCGAAACCTTTGCCCGCGATGACGCGGGCTCTCGCTAGTGCCCCGTGCCCTGGTCGCGGATCGCGCCGAGGTGTTCGTTGATGCGAAACACGATCAGGACGAATTCCGCCGCAATGCGCGAAAATATGATGCCGACGATGACGCTGGCGATCGAGGCCAACAGCTGTATGAACCCGCCGAACGGACTGATCGCCATCGCGGCGAGGCCGGAGAAAATGCCGGCGATGCCGAACAGAGCGATGAGCGCGATGACCAGCCAGTAGAATGTCTTGATGATCGTAGGCGTAATAAAACGATCCCACTGAAACAGGTCTTGAAAATCGAACATCGGTTTTTCCCCCGGCAAGTCGAATTTGATTCGCGCGAGCTGTCTCGTTCACAAAAGGGCTAGCTCCGAATGTGAGCTCGAGCAAGTCAGAGGCGAGCCATGCGCGTGGATGGGTTGAGATTGCCACAAAGTGCGGCCACAATCGGGCTTCTTTTTACGATGTCCCCCATCATGAATACGCTTGTTTTCGAAGATTTTAGCCCGGGCCCGCTGGGCCGGTTCGGACCGCGGCATGTCACGGGTGAGGAAATTCGCGCCTTCGCGGCCGAGTTCGATCCACAGCCCATGCATCTGGACGAAGAGGCTGCCTCGCGATCGATGTTGAAGGGGCTTGCCGGCTCGGGCTGGCATCTCTGTTCGATCATCATGCGCATGATGTTCGACGGTTTTATCGGCCGCACCGCATCATTGGGTTCGCCGGGCGTCAATGAATTGCGCTGGCTGGCGCCGTTTCGGCCCGGCGACGACATCACGCTCGATGTGGAAGTGGCGGAAGCGCGCGTCTCGCGCAGTCGCCCGAGCACCGGCATTGTCACGCTCAGAGCGGTGGCGACCAACGCATCGGGGCAGGTATTGTGCGAGATGGTGTCGCCGATCATCGTTCGCCGCCGCGACCAAGCTGCAACCGGGCAGGTACGCTGATGCACTTCTTTGAGGATATCAAGGTCGGGCAGCGGCGCGAGACCGGCTCGTTCACATTCACCGCCGATGGAATCAAGGCATTCGCGGCAAAGTTCGATCCGCAAGCCTTTCACCTCGACGAGGAAGAGGGACGCAAATCGCTGTTCGGGGGCCTCGCCGCCTCGGGGTGGCATGTCGGATCGGTCTGCATGAAACTGCTGGTGGCCGACGGCCAGCGCCAGGCCAGCGAAGCCGCGGCGCGCGGCGAAAAGGCCGCGGTCTGGGGACCTTCTCCGGGGTTTCGCGAACTGCGCTGGATCAGGCCGGTGCTCGCAGGCGATACGATCAGCTTTGCCAGCGAAGTCGAATCGCTGCGTACGTCTTCGAGCAAACCCCAATGGGGGATTCTGGAGGCCCGCAACACCGGAACCAACCAAAGGGGCGAGCCGGTGTTCTCGATGCTGTCGACCGCCTTTGTGCCGCGCCGGCGCGCCGCTGCCTGAACCGGCTGGTGGAACCTGATTCTCGCTAACTGATTTTGAACCAGTGCCTGTCAGATAACAGCGGGGCACGAGAGGGAAAAATCATGGCCGACCGCCGCGGATTGAAATTGCTGGGCTTTATCTTCGCCACCGTGACGATCGCGGTGATGTTCGCCACCACCATGGTAGTGAAGGGCTATGCCGATGGCGCCTATTCGCTCGAGAACGAGCAGGTCGCGTCTCGATAAGTCAGAATCCGCTAACCATAGCGGCCGAAAGAGCCGCTTTTTTATCGGTTCCAGATCAGCGCCAGAACGATCACCGCCGCCGTCAGCAGTCCGACAAAGCGGATCATGATGGTGCCCATGTTGTGGGGCTGCGTACGCAACGGAATTGGATCGCTGTTGTCGGGCCGAACGGTCTTCATGCAGGACTTCCCCGGAAATCACCCTGCACTTGGTCGCGATCTGGCTCCGGAAGGTTCAAAGCATGGCTACGATATCGGCGATGGGCCCGGAAGTCGCGTCATCCGGGCCCAAAGCTTCGCTTCATTGATTCGGCCAATCAGCCGTGGCGCAGTCCGTCCGCGGTGCGCTTCCACTGCGCGACATTGTCGGCGATCATGCGGGTGGATTTCATCGCCGCCTGGCTGAGCTGGGCATAGCCCGAAATCTCGCGCTGGACGCGTTGGCCTTCCGCATGCAGCAGGTCGCGCAGGCTCTCGAGTTCGGAAATCAGGTTCTCGATTTCCGCAAGCGACGTTCCGGCGACGCGCTGGATCAGCGAGTTGACGCTGTTGACGGTGGCCTCGGCGCCCGGATCGGTCGGAGCATCGGTCCCCACCACCATGCTCGGCGCCGGGCGGCGCAGATAAGCGATGTCGTTGCGGACAAAATCGCGAATACCGGCCTCGACTTCGGAGACCGCGGAGAGGTCGTTATCCTCATCGGTCGATTCAATCTTCTCGGAACGGATGGCTGTCATCGCTGTTTCCCTGTTTCGCGTGGTACCGAGCGCGGAATGTCCCCCGCACGACGAAAGTGATGCCATCTGCGCTTCCGATTTTGACCGCATCGCGGCCAATATGCGGCAATGCCGGTGCTTTCACGTGACGCCGCGCGCCTACCAGCTTTGCTTGAAACCGGCGGTGATGCTCTTGTTCGCAGGGCCCAGCGCGGTCTCCGCGACCGAGCCGGAGATGTTGAATCCGCCGACGATCTTTTGCTCGGCGCCGATCTTGCGCAGCCATTTGTCGTCGGCCGTCGAAAGGGTCTGGCCGGCGGAGAAACTGGTGCCGGTATCGGTGATGCTGAATCTGGCCGATTGCTCGGTCTCGTAGCTGCGCGCCAGGCCCTGCTGGACCAGGTTGTAGCCGTTCTGAAGCGTGAGCGAATACTGCTCGCCGAGCGACAGCGACTTGCTCAAGGAAGTGCCGAGCTTGCCTTGATCCTGTGAGGGGTCGAGCCTCGCTTCGACCGCCGTCTTGTCCCAGATCGAGCCCACACCCGGCGCCGTGACCGCGGCCCACGCCGCGGCGGAGGATTGCGGCTCGCTGCCGCCATAACTGGTTTTCTCGGCGAGCAATTCCGAAAGCGTTGCCGGTTGCCGGACGATGGTCATGTCGGCGCCGATTCGGGTGTCCCAGAACGGTGAAATCGGTTGTTTGACCGACACCACCGATCCGTTCGGCTTTTCCTGCGACGACCATGTCGGTTCGCCGGTCGCGGTGTCACGCGACGCCACGCGGGCTTTCGAGGCCGGGCTGGTCGCCATCAGCGTGGAAGCATCGACATCGAGCTGACTCCAGTCGAACTCCAGGGTGGCGATATCGGTATTGTCCGGACTGGGTTTGTCGGGATTGGTGGAGGCTTCCGTATTGGCGGCGGCTTCCGAATTGGCAGCGCCTTTCGTTTCCGCGGCTTCTTTCTTTGCCGGCGCTTCGTCCTTTGCCAACGCCTCAGCGCCTTCGATCGCCCAGGGATCGGTCGGCGGCGCGGAAAGCACGGGCTGTTCGGCCAAAGGCAGGCCTTGCGCAGCGGCGGGCCCGTAGCCGATGCCGGTCGCGGCCGCCAGCATCAGCAACCCGGCCAAACCGAAACCTGCCCTCGAAATCATCGCCCTTTGCCCGCAGCAATTCACTGAAGATGGTGGCTTATCATCGCGGAATTGTGGCACGCAAGGAAGGGCGGCGCGGTCCCGGAGGCTTCACAGCTGCGACCGGCCAGTCTATCTTTGCGCGCAGCCGATCGAAAAATTCGGATTAAAATTCGGACTATCAGGGGGAAACACGCGTGAAACGAATCATCCATGCCGCCGGCCTCAGCCTGTTGTTGTCGCTGCCGTTGTCCTCGCTTTCCGTGGTGGCGCATACGCCTCAGCAACCGCCGCACCAGTCCTACAACGAAGGCGACCTCAAGCTCGAAAGCGGCGAGGCGATCAGGGATTTCTCGATCTCCTACGTCACCCACGGAACCTTGAACGAGAAGAAGTCCAACGCCATTCTGATGGTGACGGCGATCGGCGGCAATCACCACCGCATCGATTTCATGATCGGGCCCGGCAAGGCGCTCGATCCGGACAAGTATTTCATCATCTGCACCGACGCGATCGGCAACGGGCTGACGACCTCGCCGAGCAACTCCACGGCGCAGCCGCGCATGAGCTTTCCGAAATTCACCATCCGCGACATGGTGGAATCGCAATACCGCCTGCTGAAGGAAAAATTCGGCATCGATCACGTCGTTGCCGTGATCGGTCCCTCGATGGGCGGCATGCAGACGCTGCAATGGGGCGTCAGCCATCCCGATTCCATGGATGCGCTGGTGGCGATGGTGCCGCTGGTGAAGACGCCGGGATGGAGCGTCGCGGTGGTCGAGGCCACGCGCAAGGCGATCATGGACGATGCGGCCTGGAACGGCGGCAATTACGCCGCGCCGCCGGAGAAGGGCATCCGCCTGATGCGCGACATCGTCAACCTGATCTCGGCGCGCACGCCGGATATGTACTCCGTGCAGTTCAAGAACGGCATGGATGCGCTGCCCTGGATGGAGGCGCAGGAGACGGCGCTGTTGAAGGCGATGGATGCCAACGACTGGATCTACCAGACCTGGGCCTATGAGCGTCATGACGTCGGCACCACGCCGGGATTTAACGGCGACACCGCCAAAGCGCTGGCCTCGATCAAGGCCAGGACATTGATCCTCACCGGCACCAAGGATCTGCTCAATCCGGAATTCGAGCCGATCGAAGCGGCCAAGAGCATCCCGGGCGTCAAGATGATGACCATCAGCCCCGGCACCGTCACCGGCCATGCCTCCGCCGGCGGCGGCATTCCGGCCGATGTCGAATTCCTCAACGGCGAGACCACCGCGTTTCTTAATTCGGTGACGCCGGCCGCCGCGCGGTGACCTGATGGAACTGGATCGCCCGCCCGGCATTGGTCGTTTGCAGGGCGGGCGAAACATCAGCGCAGCGTTGCCGGCTGATCGCTTGCAGAGGATTCTCGTCATGAAGACCATTGCCACTTTACTCGCCGTTGCGGCGTTGACGCTTGCGGCCGGCAGCGCCGACGCCAAGGGCTGCCTGAAGGGCGCGGTGGTCGGCGGCGTCGCCGGTCACTATGCCGGCCATCACGGCGTGCTTGGTGCTGCCGCCGGCTGTCTCTACGGCCGTCACCGCGCGAAAGAGCAGGCGCGGCAGGAACAGCACACGCAGACGCGGAATGACGAGTACGTCCACGACTACGGCCAGAGCGGGATGTGACGCGTCGTTTGAGACGGTTCTTATTTCGGAGTTTCTCATTTCGTTTTCTCTCTGGCCTTGCGATGGCCTCTTATCCCTCCCCCGCGTAGCGTGGGGAGGGTGGCCGGCCGAAGGCCGGTCGGGTGGGGGATTTTCGTTCAGGCAACCGTCACCCCCACCCCGGCGCTTTGCGCCGACCCTCCCCGCAAGGGGGAGGGATGAAGAGCCGCTGCGGCGACCCGTTCGCCTCGCTTGTCCGGGACGACGTAGAATTAAACACACTTCGAATTAAACACACTTCCACCTTCCCGCGACACAACCATGCCCGGGTTTCGCAACATCGTTCGCCTGAAAATCGAAGGGCGTGGGGAGCGCCGGGTGCGCGACGCACCCCGCAGCCTCGTGCGCAATGGGTAGAAAGCACACGAGTTAGTCACCGCGAAATGCACCGGATCACCCGGCGCTCCCGCACGCGAATGGTTTTAACGGTTTCCTTCGTGATCTCCCTGGTGAGCCGGGCTTGTTGTCACCATCGCAGGCCGCAATGCGTAGCATTGCCGCCGACTTGATATCAGCGTCGGGATATCAGGACCACACGACTTCGCCGTCCGCGCCCGTCTCCACAAAAGCCACTCGACGGTCTTGGTACCAGTCCCGCCGAAGCTTTAGCGAAGGCGGATCAGCGTCGTTCGTCTTGCGCCGCTGCCGCGTCCATCGCATCCCGCACCCAACGTTCGTGACGATCGCGAAACGCCCCTTGCATCCGGGGCGGGATGGCGCGGAGGATGCTTCTGATTTGGGGAAATGCGCAACGTCACAGGCTGCGACACATTGGCACGACGGGCAAATCACCTGACGCAGCGGAAATCGTGTCAAGTGATGAGCAATTGCTTCGAAACCCTCCTACAAGAAAAAGGCCGCGTTACCGAAAGATAGCGCGGCCCTTGTCTGCTTAAATGGTCGGGCTAAATGGCCCGCTTACCCCATTTTCTTAATCAATGGTGGTGCTTCATGTGATGCTTCATGTGATGATGGTGATGATGCTTCATCATCTTGGCGTTGGCGGCGCCGGCCGCGAACACGGCAACGGTCAAAACAACAGCAACAAGTGCCTTTTTCATTGTTCAAGTCCCCAAAAGAGCAATCCCACCACACGGTGGGCCTGTTATGATGGGCGCTTCACTATGAACGGCAGTTGAACAAGATCAGATTGCGTGCGCCGGGTTCGTCTTCCGGGCGCGAGAGCTGAACGGCGTCGTGAGGCTTGCGCGGGGCAGTAACGTGCTTGCCCATGCTGCTGCGATTGCTCGGAAATCGAGATTGTCGCTATTGCAACGAGATTTGAGGCGGCAAGTTCACCGCGCTGCAGCAGATGGCACGGGGGCAAATCATTTTGGCGCAGTGAAAACGTCAAGTGATGAGCAATTGCTGCGATCGTGCGTTCGTCACGGCAAAGAGGATGAGTGGTCGGAGTAATCCTACGCCGTCATTCCGGGGCGCGCAAAGCGCGAACCCGGAATCCATGCGGCAAGTCTCTGGGCCGGGGATTGCCATCACCGGGCTTGTCCCGGCCATGCGAGTGATAAGTATACCAACGACTAGGCCGCAATTGTTCCGGCATCGCGAAGTGTCTGAAGCTGTCGCGCACGATCTAGCCCTTGTCCATCCGCGAACTCGCGAAAAGCCGCCCGCGCGAACGTTCGGCATTGGTCCTTATTGCAGCGAAGAAGCTTGTAGATCTCATTATCAATGAGGGCGCTTTCTAGGGCGCCTAAGGTAGAGGTGGCTTTCAATGAACCATCAAAAATAGACCGATCCCAGAATAATAGAATCGCGTCAACCAACCACCGTTGGCGGAGGTCTTGCGGCTGGTGGTGCGCGGACGGCGATAGAGCGCCTCTATCCCCATCCGCCGCATCAGCGTCTTCACATGCCGGCGGCCGATCTTGCACCCTTGCAAAGCCAGCAGGCCTCGCAACATACGCGAACCGGCGAAGGGATACTCCAGGTGCAGCCGATCGAGACGCCGCATGATCTCGAGGTCGGCTGAAGAGACTGGACGCGGCAGATAGTACGCGCTGCCGCGGCTGCACCCGAACGCGGCTGCCATCGACGTCGGAGCGACTATGCACATGGCTGCCGTAAGGGCAGATCGCGCACCGGAGCCAGTCCGCAGCTTCGGTACCTTCACGGCCGATCTGCATCGGCTGGTCGACTGGTTTACTGAATGTGGCGTCGAGACCGTCGTCATGGAATCGACCAGCGTCTACTGGATTCCGATTTTCGAGCTTCTCGATGCTCGGGGATTTACCGTGTTTCTTGTCAACGCGCGCGATGCCAAGCACGTGCCGGGGCGCAAGACCGATGTCAGCGATGCGCAATGGCTGCAGCGGCTCCATTCATTCGGGTTGCTGCGGGCCAGCTTTCGGCCCAAAGGGCAGATTGCTGAGCTGCGAGCCTACGTGCGTCAGCGCGAGCGTCTGCTGGAGTACGCGGCCTCACACATCCAGCATATGCAGAAGGCCTTGACGGAGATGAATCTTCAGCTGCACCACGTCGTCGCCGACATCACCGGCGCGACCGGACTGCGTATCATACGCGCGATCCTTGCCGGCGAGCGCGATCCTGAGGCACTGGCGTGCTTGCGCCATTACAGTTGCCACTCCAGTGCCGAGACGATCGCAAAGGCGCTCACCGGAAGCTACCGCGCCGAGCATCTGTTTGCGCTCGAGCAGGCACTTGCGCTTTACGACGCCTACCATGAGAAGGCATCTGCCTGCGACGTCCGGATCGAAGCCGTGTTGAAGGAACTGAGCATCCATCGCGGTCATGGCCATGGATCGACGCCGCGGGCCTCGCGGCGTCGGAATCGAACCGATCAGGCGAACGCTCTAGCTTTCGACGTCCGCGAGGCCCTGTTCGCGTTGCTCGGAAAGGACATCACCACGATCGACGGCCTCGGTCCTTACCTCTCGCTGAAGCTGATCGCTGAATGCGGTGACGACCTCTCCTCGTGGCCAAGTGCAAAGCATTTTACCTCCTGGCTGGGACTGGCGCCGAACAACAAGGTATCCGGCGGCAAAATGCTCTCGTCCCGAACGCGCCGATCCGGCGGCCGGGCGGCGGCACTTCTGCGTCTTGCTGCCGTGACCGTGGGTCGTACAGACACCGCGCTCGGCGCCTTTTATAGACGGCTCTCAGCGCGCATCGGCAAGGCCAAGGCCGTGACCGCCACGGCCCGCAAGATCGCAGTTCTGTTCTACAATGCTGTGCGATACGGAATGGACTATGTCGATCCCGGGGCCTCGTCCTACGAGACGCGTTACCGGACGCGAGTGGTCAACAATTTGCATCGGCGTGCCAAGGCATTCGGCTTTGTTCTCCAGCCCTTGGAGCCGAAAGTCGGTGCTGCGCCGCGTTTCTGTTAACCCGGATTAAATCTCGTGATCATCATGGGTCGACGATCAGATTGCTGCTCACGAGGAGTTATCCGCGTCGTTGACGACCGCGTAATAGCCGGTACGCTACCCAGCGATTTGACCGCATGAGGAAGGCGTTGGTCCGCTGGATTGCGCCGCCAACGCCTCGTCCGGTCGATGTGTGCAGTTGCTCTGCTTGTGCTGAGCGTTAGCGATCCCGTTATCAGGACCTGCCGCCCGCAGCACGGTGCACGATTATTTTGCTTGGATTGACCCGCATGGCTACGATGCGGGGAAGAAAATCAAAGGCAAGAAGCGCCACATCCTAGTCGATACCCAGGGCTTGCTGCTCCACGCCCTCGTGCATTCGGCGGACATCCAGGATCGTGACGGCGGCGTGCTGGTGATGGCCACACTGTTTGGCCTGCATCCATTCCTGCTGAAGCTCTATGCCGACGGCGGCTATCAGGGGCCGATCTTTCAGTCCGCCGTTCGCAAAATCCTCCGGCAAATCGACGTGGAGGTCGTCAAGCGCTCCGACATAGCAAAGGGCTTTGCGGTCTTGCCCAAGCGATGGATCGTCGAACGCACCATCGCCTGGCTCAATCGCTGCCGCCGCCTGGCCAAAGATTGGGAGTGCCTCAACCGAAAGGCCTTGGCGTTCTTGCGCCTGGCCTCAATCCGCCTCATGCTACGAAAGCTCTGTCAAAAAACAGCATGATCCCGGACAAACTCTTAGGAATCGTTCTCCAGCGTCAGCTCTCCGATCTTGGCGTGCAACGACTTCACATCGACTGCAGGCGCGGCCGGCGGCCCGCCCCCAGGTCCGAAAATCTCGGAAGCATTGCCCTCAAGCTGCGATTTCCACGCCGTAATCTGATTGGGGTGAACGTCGAAATGCTCCGCCAGTTGGGCGATGGTTCGGTCGCCCTTGACGGCGGCCAGAGCCACCTTCGCCTTGAAGGCCGCTGAGTGATTCCGGCGTGCTCGTCTGCTCATTGTCTCTCCTGATTCGCGGGCCAATCTTGCCCGCCGTCAGGCAGAAACTCCACTTAGCGTCTTGTGCAGATTTCCGGAACCGGCTCTTAGCGACGTCGCGAAAAGGAAGAGCTCGCCATTTGAGACCAAGTCCTCGAGAAGCTGGAGCGAGATAGATGGGCTAAAGAGGAATAGTCCCATCAGCGGAAAGAACCAGATCGGCAAAGTTGCCGTTCCGACAGTGATCGCTACTTCCTTACTAGCTTCTTTGAAGGACGGCCTGTTGAGGCTTTGCTTCAGTTGATTCTTCCAATCGAGAAACGCTTAAATCACGGATTATCCCCCTAGCCGTAGCTGGACCCACCGCCGAAAATCTAGGGAAACGAGACAATAATCAACTGAAAGTTGAATGAGGTGCCAAAGAGTTCGAGAACTGGCCTCTACCTCTTCTTCCACCCGCCCCTGTGTCCCGGCGCGCCGCCGGTCGAGCGAGGGGCGGGGCCGAACTCGGGACCGGATTGCTGGGAGTCGCTGGGTTGGATGATCTTGCTTCGCTCGCCGAACGGTTTTTCCGGAAGCGAGCGGTTCCGGCGATGCGGCAGCAACTCCGGGCCGTGCATTTCGTCGAGATGGGGTTTGTGGATTTTTGAGGCGCCGCAACTCGTGGCCCCCGGCTTGGACCCCCCTCCCTGACCCTCCCCCGCAAGGGGGGAGGGAACGGAAGCACCGCCGCTGCGGCGCGACCCGCTAGATGAGAGCGATGCCGATACCCCCTTCTTCTTCATGGCACTGACCGGCAAATTCGCGGCCTCGCCATACTTCTTCGTTCCCGCATAGGCGCCGGCCTTTGACGCCACGCCGCGCTGCTTGATGGTGGGATCGTCGACTACCGCCAGTTCGGTGGCGCGCAGCCGCTTGACCTCGTCGCGCAGCCTAGCTGCCTCCTCGAAATTCAGATCGGCGGCGGCCTCGCGCATCCGCGTTTCCAGGTCGGCCAGCACGGCCTCGAAATTGTGCCCGATCGAGATCACGTCGTCGGCGATGCCGCCGTCGCCGATCTCCACCAGCACATGGTCGCGCTCGTAGACAGAGTTCATGATGTCGCCGATGGATTTCTTGATGCTCTCCGGCGTGATGCCGTTTAAGGTGTTGTATTCGACCTGCTTCTCACGGCGGCGGTCGGTCTCGGCGATCGCGCGCTGCATCGATCCCGTGATCTGGTCGGCGTAGAGAATGACCCGGCCATCGACGTTGCGCGCGGCGCGGCCGATGGTCTGGATCAGCGAGGTCTCGCTGCGCAAAAATCCTTCCTTGTCGGCATCGAGGATCGCAACCAGCGCGCATTCGGGAATGTCGAGGCCTTCGCGCAGCAGGTTGATGCCGACCAGCGCGTCGAATGCGCCGAGGCGAAGATCGCGGATGATCTCGATGCGCTCGATGGTGTCGATGTCGCTGTGCATGTACCTGACACGAATTCCCTGCTCATGCAGGTATTCGGTGAGGTCTTCGGCCATCCGCTTGGTCAGCACCGTGATCAGCGCGCGATAGCCCTGCTGCGCGACGGCGCGGACCTCTCCGACGAGATCGTCGACCTGGGTGCGCGCCGGGCGGATGTCGACGGGCGGATCAATCAGTCCGGTGGGGCGAATGACCTGCTCGACGAACACGCCGCCGCTTTCGTTCAGCTCCCATGCGCTCGGGGTCGCCGACACCGCGACCGATTGCGGACGCATCATGTCCCATTCCTCGAACCGCAGCGGACGGTTGTCCATGCAGGAGGGCAGGCGGAAACCGTATTCGGCGAGCGTCGCCTTGCGGCGGAAGTCGCCGCGGAACATGCCGCCGATCTGCGGAACGGTGACATGGCTCTCGTCGGCGAACACCAGCGCATTGTCGGGCACATATTCGAACAGCGTCGGCGGCGGCTCGCCGGGGCGGCGTCCGGTGAGATAGCGCGAATAGTTCTCGATGCCGGCGCAGCTTCCGGTCGCTTCCATCATTTCGAGATCGAAGGTGGTGCGCTGCTCCAGCCGTTGCGCTTCCAAAAGGCGGCCCTGGTTGTTGAGCTGGTCGAGGCGAAGCTTGAGCTCGCCCTTGATCGACTTGATCGCCTGCACCAGCGTCGGCCGCGGCGTCACATAGTGCGAGTTGGCGTAGATCTTGATGAATTCGAGCTCGTCCTGCTTGTGGCCGGTGAGCGGATCGAACTCCTCGATATTTTCCACGGTGTCGCCGAACAGGTTCACGCGCCAGGCGCGGTCCTCATAGTGCGCCGGGAAGATGTCGATGACGTCGCCGCGGACGCGGAAGGTGCCGCGGGTGAAATCGGCCTGGGTGCGCTTGTATTGCAGCGCGACCAGGTCGGCGATCAACTGCCGCTGGTCGATGCGCTCGCCCTTTTTCAGCGCAAAGGTCATCGCGGTATAGGTTTCGACCGAGCCGATACCGTAGATGCACGACACCGAGGCGACGATGATGACGTCGTCGCGCTCCAGCAGCGCGCGCGTCGCGGAATGGCGCATGCGATCGATCTGCTCGTTGATCGAGGAATCCTTCTCGATATAGGTATCGGTCCGCGGCACATAGGCCTCGGGCTGGTAGTAGTCGTAATACGAGACGAAGTACTCGACGGCGTTGTCGGGGAAGAAGCTCTTGAACTCGCCATAGAGCTGCGCCGCCAGCGTCTTGTTCGGCGCGAGGATCAGGGCAGGGCGCTGCGTCGCCTCGATCACCTTGGCCATGGTGTAGGTCTTGCCCGAGCCGGTGACCCCTAACAGCACCTGGGTGCGGTCGTTGCGGCTGATGCCCTCGACCAGGTCGGCGATCGCGGTCGGCTGGTCGCCCTTCGGCTGGTATTCCGACTTGATCTCGAAGCGCACGCCGCCTTCGGATTTTTCCGGGCGGGGCGGGCGGTGCGGCGTCCAGATTTTCGTCGAGCCATCGTCGCCCTTGAATTCGGGGCGGCCGTCGCGGATCAGCGCCTCCAGCGCCTCGGCGGTGGCGGCGACGCCGAGCGCTTCCATCTTGCTGCGCGGCGGGCGCGCCAGCGCCGCGTCGTCATCCTCGGCCGTGGGCAGGCCGAGTTGCCGCGCCAGTTCGGGATCGAGGGTGGGGATCGTCGCGGTCGTGCCGTAGTTGGCGGGCGCGAATTCGCGTTGCGGGGATTCGGAGAGGCCGCGTTTCTCTTCGCTTGCGCTGTCCGTCTCTCCCGCTTGCTCGGTTTGCTCCCCTCCCCCTTGCGGGGAGGGGTCGGGGGTGGGGGTAACGTCTTGCACGGTGTTGCTTGGCTCACCCCCCTCCCCAACCCTCCCCCGCAAGGGGGGAGGGAGCGATGGAGCGGTGGAAGGGAACGTAGCAGCACGCGAGGTGACCGACGCATCGCGCTTCGCGACATCACCGCTGCTGCCTTTGGTCGAGGCGCGGGCACGATGGGCCGCTGCCTCGCCGCCGGCGCGGCGATCCCAGGAATTGTCCGGCGGCGGCCGCAGCCCGGTGCCCGATCCCATGCCGGCATCGCCGCGGTTGATCGCGGGATTGAGCAATTCCGCCAGTGCCGGTCCGATCGGCTGCACATCGGGCCTCGAAGCCTTGGAATTTGGCGCCTTCGATTTCGGGCTCTTGCCGGGCTTTTTGGGGGAGTTGGGGGTCTTCGCCATAGCAGGAATATGGGACGACTCCGCGCCTGAGAAAAGGGCCGGGAAATGGGCCTTGGAACTGCGTTCTCGGCCGGCCGTTGCGTTGTCAGCAGTTGTCAGTAATTCACGGTCATTCCGGGGCGCGAGCGTAGCAAGCGAGCCCGGAATCCATTTCTCCGGGCACGCATGTGGCGCCATGGATTCCCCGATGCGCAATTGCGCATCTGAGGCCTGCGCCTTCCGCGCAAAATAGCTTCGCTATTTTGTCGCGGCGGCGCATCCCGGAATGACAGCCGTCTGTTACGGGACGCAAATTCTATCTACACTCGAACCGGTTTCGAAATTTCAGGACCTCCCTGCAAGGACCCCCATGCCCGATATCCATCCGCTCGCCGGCAAGACGGTCGAACCTTCGATGCTGGCGAATATTCCGCGGCTGGTGACGGCCTATTTCGCCGAAAAACCCGATCCGCAGGTTCCCTCGCAGCGGGTAGCGTTCGGCACCTCCGGCCATCGCGGTTCCGCGTTCAACTGCGCCTTCAACGAAGCGCATATTCTCGCGATCAGCCAGGCGCTGTGCGATCACCGCCGCGACAACGAATCTCACCGGGCCGTTATTCGTCGGGATCGACACCCACGCGCTGGCCGAACCGGCGCTGGCATCCGCGCTGGAAGTGTTCGCGGCCAATGGCGTCGAGGTGATGATCGACGCGCATGACGGCTACACGCCGACGCCGGTGATTTCGCACGCGATCCTCACCTATAATAAAGGCCGAAGCGAAGGGCTCGCCGATGGCGTCGTGATCACGCCGTCGCACAATCCGCCGGAAGATGGCGGCTTCAAATACAACCCGCCGAACGGCGGCCCGGCGGATACCGACATCACCGGCGTGATCGAGCGCGCCGCGAACCGCTATCTCGAAGACCATCTGAAAGGCGTCAAGCGCATTGCCTATTCGCGCGCGAGAAAACAGTCTTGCGTGCATCGCTACGACTACATCACGCCCTATGTCGCCGATCTCGCTAACGTGCTCGACATGGACGCGATCCGCGCGAGCGGCGTCAAGATCGGCATCGATCCCTTGGGCGGCGCGGCCGTGCACTACTGGCAGCCGATCATCGAGCGGTACGGCCTTGCTGCCACCCTCGTCAGCGACGAGGTCGATCCGACCTTCCGCTTCATGACGCTGGACTGGGACGGCAAGATCCGGATGGATTGCTCCTCGCCCTACGCCATGGCGCGGCTGATCGGGATGCGCGAGCGCTTCGATGTCGCGTTTGCCAACGATACCGATGCCGACCGGCACGGCATCGTGACCCGCTCCAGCGGGCTGATGAATCCGAACCATTATCTCGCAGCCAGCATCGCCTATCTGTTCGAACATCGCCCGCAATGGCGCAAGGACAGCGCGGTCGGCAAGACCGTGGTCTCCAGCGCGATCATCGACCGCGTGGCGAACAAGCTCGGCCGCAAGCTGGTCGAGACGCCGGTCGGATTCAAGTGGTTCGTCGACGGGCTGATCGGCGGCTCCTTCGGATTCGCCGGCGAGGAGAGCGCGGGCGCCTCGTTCCTGCGCAAGGACGGCTCGGTGTGGACCACCGACAAGGACGGCATCATTCTGGGGCTGCTCGCCGCCGAGATCACCGCGCGCACGGGACGCGATCCCAGCCAGTTGTTCGAGCAGCTCACGGCCGAACTGGGCCGGCCGTTCTATGCGCGGATCGATGCGCCGGCGACGCCGCAGCAGAAGAGCCTCTTCAAGTCGTTGTCGGGCGAAAAGCTCGCGATGAAGCAATTGGGCGGCGAGCAGGTCACCGCGGTGCTCGCGGCCGCGCCCGGCAACGGCCAGCCGTTCGGCGGCATCAAGGTCGTCACCGACGACGGCTGGTTTGCGGCGCGGCCCTCGGGCACCGAAGACGTCTACAAGATCTATGCGGAGAGCTTTCGCAGCGAAACCCACCTCAAGCAGATCCAGGATGAAGCGCGATCGGCGATCGCGCGGGCGTTCGCGGGATGAGGTCAGCGCGGCTTAGGCCGCCGGGGCAGGCGCCGGAGACGGGTCGGTGACGATGTCCAGGTGGATGCCGCCGCAGCCGACGCAGCGCATGGTCCAGTATTCGGCGCCCGCGCGCCCGCCGATCACCCGCAAAACCCGAAGCGGACCGGCGCAATCCGGGCAATCGGATCGCACCGCGGCCGATGACCGGGTCCTGGATTCAGGCATGCGCAACCTTCCGCTTTTGCTCTGAAATCACTGACCGCCGGTTCAGATAGTCGATGCGGGTCCTGGCATCGGCGATGGCTGCTTCCGCGTCCGACCAGGCGAAGCCGACCTCGAGCTCGGGGAACGAGACGCCGTCGATGATGACGGGCTCAAAATCCTCCCGCCTGATCCTGGCGTGCCAGAGGCCCCTGCCAGCTTCGAAAGTCTCGATTTGAAAGCCGTTATAGGTCATGTCGCGTCTCCGCCGATCCGACACCAACAAGCAAACCATGACGCGGCCCAGACGTCTGTGACCTGGTTCACACTTGGAGAAGTTCGGGCAACCCGCCAGGGCATGACACGAATGCCGGAACCGGGACACTGGACGCCTTCGCAGGCTATATAAGGTGCGCGGAAGCAGGGAAGATTCGATGACGAAGACGATGGATTCGCCGGTATTTTGCGTGGGCACGGTTGCGTGAACGGATGATGGCTGTGATCAGGACGGCGAATCTGCAAGGCGCTTCGCTGCTGCGGGCTGTTGCGGTTGTTGTCGCGGCGCTGGCGATGTTCGGCGCCGTGAGTTTTGGTGACGCGAGTTTTGGCGCCGAGGCTTTCGCCGCCGGGCCGGGTTACGATCCGCTGGTCGGCAGCCGCTGGATCATCGAGTCCGAAACCCGCGGCGAGGAGGTGAGGCCGGAGGGCTCGACGGCCTCGCTGATCAAAATGCGCGCCGAACTGACCATCGAGCAGAAGATGCCGGATGGCTTTCGGGTTTCCTACGTCCATCGCGGCGCCACCGTCGAGGGCAATGCGCGCGACCTGCCGTTACAGCGCGCCTATATGAAGGTGCTGGAGAATGTAGCGATCCGCTCCGCTACGGATCTCGCGGGCCGGCCGTTGCGCATCGACAATGCGGACGAGGCACGGGCCGCGATGCGCAGCGCCGCCAACGGGCTGGCGGAGCAGTTTGCAAGCAGGCCATCGGACCGCGCGCTGTTCGACCAGCTGACGTCGGAACTGATCGATGTCGATGCCGAGCGCGCCGTGTCCGTCTATCTCGGTCATCTGGCATCGCTCGCGATCGCGCAAAATGCCGGCATGAAGCCGGGCGAATCCAGGATCAGCTCGAAGCCTGTCGAAAATCCGCTCGGCGGCGATACGCTGATGTCGAACGAGCGCTTCGAACTGGTCGAAGCCGATGCGGCGACGGGCCGGCTCAAATTCGTCAACCGCACCTCGATCGAGCCCGGCTCGATGATGGACTTCATCCAGTCCTTTGCCAGGAGCCTGCTTGCCGCTTCCGGCGACAGCATCACGCCGGGGCGGATCGACTTGCTGGTTTCTTCGATGGTGTTCTCGTTCGACAAGCGCGCCGAGTTCGATGTCGCCGACGGCATGACGCGCAAGGTAGCCGAAAAGTCGACAACGGTATTTCGCGGCATGGAGCAGAACCTGACGCAGACGGAGCAGCGGATCATCACCGTGACGCGCGCGCCGTGACCTGACGTCCAACCGCTGCCGCGCATCACTTCGTCGCGAGCCTCATTGACTTGGTGCGGCATTTGCGGTGAACTTCATGCATCCGCATCCATCCAGATTTCATCCCAGAGACAGGAACGCCGCGATGATCGACCTGCATTATTGGACCACGCCGAATGGTCACAAGATTACGATGTTTCTCGAGGAGACCGGGCTGAAGTACAAGATCTTCCCGGTGAACATCGGCAAGGGCGACCAGTTCAAGCCGGAGTTCCTGGCGATCGCGCCGAACAACCGGATTCCGGCGCTGCTCGATCACGAGCCGAAGGGCGGCGGCAAGCCGATCTCGATCTTCGAGTCCGGCGCCATGCTGCTTTATCTCGCCGAGAAGACCGGAAAATTCCTGCCCGCCGATCTGCATGGCCGTTACGACGTCATCCAGTGGACGTTCTGGCAGATGGGCGGGCTTGGCCCGATGGCGGGACAGAACCATCACTTCCGCAACTATGCGCAGGACAAGATTCCCTACGCGATCGATCGCTACGTCAACGAGACCAACCGCCTCTATGGCGTGCTCAACAAGCGTCTCTCCGATCGCGATTTCATCGGCGGCCAGTATTCGATCGCCGATATGGCCTGCTATCCGTGGGTCGTGCCTTACAAGAACCAGGGCCAGGACATCGACCAGTTCCCGCATCTCAAGCGATGGCTTGCGGCGATCGGCGAACGGCCGGCCACGGTGCGTGCCTACGCGCTCGCCAAGGACGTCAACCCGAATTTCGGGCAGCCTTCGATCCGCACCGAGGAAGAGCGCAAGCTTTTGTTCGGACAGACTGCGTCGGTGGTGAAATAACTTTTTAATAGCCGAGAACAACAGGCGGTCTCACGCGCACTAGTGCGGCGAATTTGAAGTTCCTATCAATGCTGCGTCGAGTTCGTTATAGGAACTTCAAATTCAAGGCCGCACTAGAATCAACGAGTTACTAGAGCTCCTTTGATTCCGAAGTTCGCATCAGAGGTCGCCGCGATAGCTTGCGAACTTCGGAATCGGAGCTCTTGCGCGTGCCGCCGATGACAAGCCGCGCCGAATGATCCAGTATGGCGGGGCGGCGACGGTCGAGCTGCGCGCGCGTTTGCCGGCGGGCTGGCGGCGCCATCACAGGAGAGTAAAAGTTGCGGAGAGAAAAGTTGCGCGACGCGAAATCTGTTTTCGGTATCGGCATCGTTCTGACGGTGCTTGTCGCCTGCAACTCGTTTGCGCTGGCGCAGTCCGGCTCGCGCGTAGATCCGCTGCTCGCCAACGGGCCGCCGGTATGGGACACCAACCACGACGGCATCTTCACCTGCGACGAATGGAAGAAGTTCATGGAGCAGCTGTTCGCCTCGGGCGACCGCAACCACGATGGCAGCCTCAGCCCCGCGGAATTCGAAGCGATCAAGAAAGCCGATCCAAGTCTCGCCGAGGCCGAATTCGGCTATTTCGACGAAAACCAGGATGGCAAGATCTCGCGCAAGGAATTCGTCGAAAAGCCGAGCGTGTTCATCCTGCGGTTCGACCGCAACGGCGATTGCCGCGTGACGCCGGATGAGCTGAAGGCGGCGACCACCCCGCAATCGACGGGCGGCCCGCAGGAACGCCCGCGTGACCGCTTTCACTGATCGCCCGACGCGGTAGCTCAAATCCATTCCATTAGAGCATGATCCGGAAAAGTGTGTAGCGGTTTTCCCTCGCGACAAACGCGAAAGCGTTTGCGCGGAGATCATGCTCAAACAAAAGGATAGAGCGCGATGACGATTCGAAGAAAAGTCATCCCGCTTTAGGGCGGATGACCCTCAGCCTTTGCCACTGCCTTGCGCAGGCATTCGCGGCACAGGCAGTCCTCGCCATCTTGCGGCATCGGCCGCCGCACGTCTTCTTCGGCGCACCAGCACGGCCCTGCACGCGCGCACGTGAATTCGGTTCCGCATCGGGAGCAGACGACGCGGCGGGAGGGCTGGATTTCCAAACGATCTGTCATCAATCGGTCCGAGAAATCGCGCCGGCGAAGCGTGTGTGTGTTGCCCAGCTTAGCCTTTCTTCGGCGACCAGCCATAGGCCTTGGCGCAGGCGCCGCCCATCAGCATCGCCCGCTCCGTGTCGCTCAAGCGGTCGGTCCGCACGAAGGGTTGAACGGCCTGCTCGTAGTTGACGACCGCGAATGCGCGCGTCCAGTCCGTGCCCCACAGGCAGCGATCGAAACCCCAGGCATCGAACACGCGGGCGAGCGAGTCCCAAATATCCGGGAAAGGAAAAGGCTTCTGGGACAGCGTGCAGGCGCCGCTGACCTTGATCACCACATTCTTCCGTTTCGCAAGTTCCAGCACCTTCGGAAGGTCGGCCCAGGGTTGCGGCGGTGCGGGCGGCACGCGCGGCTGCAAAATGCCGAGATGATCGAGGATGAACCGCGTGTCGGGATGGCGATCGATCAGCGCCGTGCCTGCATCCAGATTGTCCCAGCACAACAGGTTGACCGGAAAGTCATGGCGCACGGCCGCACGGGCGATCCGGTCGAGGCCCGGATCGCCCGGATCGCGCTTGTTCTCCTTCGTCAGCATGATGCGGATTCCGACCGTGCCCGGCGTTTTCTTCCAGTCGCCGACGACGTCGGCCACGCCTTGATCGTCGGGATCGACCGGCTTGACGATGCCGAACCGGCCGGGATGGGCCCGTTGCACCTCGACGGCGTAGCTGGCGTCGTAGCGGTACATGGAAAAGGCCGAGATGAAGATCGCGCCATCGACGCCGACCTTGTCCATCGCCGCCACCATCTCGTCGCCCGTGACGTGATCG
This sequence comes from uncultured Alphaproteobacteria bacterium, assembly GCA_963832045.1. Taxonomy (GTDB): domain Bacteria; phylum Pseudomonadota; class Alphaproteobacteria; order Rhizobiales; family Xanthobacteraceae; genus Bradyrhizobium. The sequence goes on along the minus strand of CAWHSM010000022.1, from coordinate 273,754 downwards.
GGCCAGTTCGGCACGCTGTGCCAGGGCCGCTTCGGCGTGTTGGCCTCATAGGCATGGACCTGGGAATCGACAATCGGCATCTGGACGCTCCTCCATATTTTGGATGCGAGTTTTGACGGTGCAGGAGGCTTGTGTCCAGAGGCACGCTATGCAGGCGGCGGTGGTCGCTAACGGCAGCTTCTCGCGGAGGGCATAGCAAGCGCGAGCATGACAATGCCATGAGCGCACAGACTCGAAACCCTCGCGCTCATGGCCGTGCGGCCGATCTGCTTCGCGGGCGTCAGAACCGCGAGGTTTTCCGATCGGGGTCGTCCTCGTAGGGAGGAGGCCATATCTTGCAATCGAAGCTGCGGCCGATGCCGGGACACACCGGACCTGGCTGAATGGGCGGTCCGAAGACCGGTCGCGCCTCACCGGCAAACCGGGGATGGTTGAAACCGGATCGCCAGTGCTTTTTATGTTTCTTGATATGGCCGTTGCTCGTTGCGGCATCGGCCGGTGTGACGGTTGGAATGACCACCAGCGCCGTCGCGCCGATCGCCAGTGCCGAAAGTCGGATCGCAAGCTTTCTCATGCGTTGCCTCCTGGGAGCCCTAAAAGATGAAACCTGCTCCGGTTCGACTTATTCCGTCTCTTAAATTTGATTTAAGGAGTGGATCTCGCGGCAATAACGGCATTCCGCCCCGAGTTCCTGAGCCATCCGCCGGCAGGGTCGCGCCAAGAACGTGGCTTGGCATTTGCCGACCGTCAGCCATCCGCCGTGGAAAGCCACCAGCCGTCGCCCGCAAACCAACAACTGTCATCGGGTAATCCGTCGAGGCGGAGCGAGCGCACGCGATCCCAATTTTTTGAAAACGCTTCGGTCAAACGGCGACCTGTCTCTTCTTCCTGAAGACCCACGCAGCCGATAAAGGCGGCGCGGCCGACAAATTTCGCTGGCCATGCGAAGCCCTGGTCAGAACGCGTAATTAGCAACATGCCTCCGAGGACACCTTGGGGAGCCAAGGGAAACATCAGGCGCCCCTTTGGACGTAAAGCGTCGAGCCAGTTGCGGCTGGGCTGCGCGGCACCAGCGCAAACGTAGATCAGGTCGGCTTGCGGCAAGTCCGGCGCGACACCCGATTGCGTTCGCACCTCCGCCCGAGGCACGTCTTTGAGGTTTTCGCGAGCACGCGCCGCCAACGTCTCGTCGACTTCATAGGCATAGACCCGGCCATCTGCGCCGACCAGATGCGCAAGGATCGCGGTGTAGTAGCCGCTGCCCGCCCCAATCTGCACCACGGTCTCGGCTTCCTTGATGTTGCAGGCTCCGAGCCAATAGGCATGTGCGCTGGGCATCCCGATATTGATTCCGCGCTCACGATCCAATGCAACGGGTAAATTCTGGTAGAGAAATGCGGGATCGTCGTCGGGCGTCTGTACGTATGAGTGGCCGCCGAGGTTCAGCCACCATGGCCCCGGTCCGGCGAAGGGCTCGCGTTTCACCAAACGAAATGCCTCCTCGATGCGCGGATCGTCGAGCTCGGCTGCGGCACAAATCAACCTGGCATAGAATGAGCGATATTTCTCTGACCCATCCATCATAGGGCTCTCTCCAAGCTCTACTGAAAACTCCGAATTACGGTAAATTACGGAATTACGGTGACAGTGCATTTAATTGAGGGATCGGAAAGCCACTAACAAGGACTATTACTTTCAACGGCATTATTAAATGCACTGGACTGCACCCCGTAAGAGAGACACGGTAATTTCTGTGACAGGAGGTTTTCATTTTGAGTTCAGGGCTAGCGCGAAGTTGGTTTCGAATTCAAGTGGCGGGCGGTAACCGAGGGCGGAGTGGAGCCGCTCGGTGTTGTAGATGGTGCCGATGAAGACGCCGATGGAACGTCTTGCGTGTGCGATGTTCCTGAAGCGGCGGCCGTCGACTTCTTCGGTCTTGAGGGTCTTCATGAAGCTCTCAGCTTTGGCATTGTCGTAAGGATTGCCGGGCCTGCTCATGCTGACGGTGATATCATGGCCGGCGAGGCGCTGGCGATAATCGTTCGACGCGTATTGCACGCCGCGATCGGAATGGTGAATGAGACTGGCGGGCCTGGGCTTGCGATCGGCAAGCGCGCGATCCAGCGCCTCCATGGCAAGTGAGGCATCGAGATGGGGAGCCAACGCCCAGCCCACGACCTTGCGCGAGAAGCCGTCGAGAATGACGGCGAGATAGGCGAAGGCCTCGCGCAGGCGAATGTAAGTAATATCCGCCACCCAGATCTGGTCGGGCCCTGAAGGCACCAGGCCCCGCAACAGATTGGGCACGATAAGAAAGCCGTGGCGGCTGTCCGAGGTGGGTGGTGCAAAAGGCTTGCGGCGCATCGCGATGAGGTTGTCCTCGCGCATAAGCCGCTGAACACGCTTGGCATTTATAACCAGGCCGGAGCGCCTGAGCACGGCCGTGATGCGCCGGTAGCCATAGAACCGGTGACGCAGGCTGAGCAACTGGATATGGCTCGTCAGCTCTACGTCGGCTTCACGCGGGGCACGCGCCTCAAAGCGCCGATAGTAACTCGCCCGGGAAACGCCGGCGAGCTTGCAGAAATGTTGAACGTCAATTTTGCCGACGTCGGATGCCGTCATGACTTCGATGACTTCCGTGAGGCGGGCCCGATTGAGCCTTGCCGATCCGCCCCGTCCAAGGCGCGCAAGGCTTTGTGAAAAAAATCGATATCGAGCGCCTGTTGTCCGATCTTGCGTTCAAGTTCGGCAATCTTCGCGCGCGCCCTGGCCAGTTCGCCGCTGCTGCCTTTTGCCGCCGGTTCGGCCAGCGGGCGCAACTTGCGCGGGCCGGGTTTGGGGCCTCGCTTGCGGTTCAATCCCGCGGGCCCATGCAGGCCCCAGGCCTTGCGCCAGTCATGCAGAATTTTGCGTGAGACACCGAGCTCGCGCGCCAAAGGCAACACAGCTTCCCCGGCTTGGAGCCGTTTGATCGCTGCCAGCTTAAAGGCCGTTGGAAAGCTCCTGCACGTCATTCTGTCTGTCATAGGTCATCCTTCAGGATAACCTGTCACAGAAATTACCGTGTCTCTCTTACGGGGTGCAGCCCAGCACTGTCACCGTAATCTGGCCTGCATGCATGCGCGGGCTCGACCGGCGCATGGCGGCGGAATGAGTTGCAGGGGAAATGACAAAAAAGAAATAAGTCAAAAAAGTGCGGCCCCGGTCAGACGCGGCGACTGACGGGGACCGCTGGGGGCGTGTGATCTTCGACGGGGGGCCTGATCAGACGCAATCGAAGCCTAGTCCGGCATTGTAACGCAGCCGTGACAGGAGCATTTATCCACAGAATGATGCGAAATCGCCGCCGTCGCTCATTCGGCCGCGCGCAAGTCCCCGCGAGAACCGCGAAGCCCGTTGCTGCGCATCGCGCGGAAATGTTCGGCGTAAGCCGGGTTGTCGGTACGACGAACGAGTTCGGTGACGGGCGTATAGCTCAGCATGCGGCCGCCGTCGGGCAATGGCGTGCAGGAAACGCGCAGCACGTGACCGTCGCTGAGATTGATGTTGATGGGCGTCGGGTCGCCGGCGCGCATCATCTCCGTGCGCCGGGCGATGAAGGCGCTCAGCTCTTCTTCGGCCAATTGGTAGGCGCCGGTATCGCGGCAATGATACATCAGCGCGATGAAGGGCGGCTTGCTGTCGGCCATTTCATCGGATAGCGAGAAATACTGGCGAAGGGCGCGGTTGATGAATTCGGCGCGGGTGTCGGAATCAAGCAGCATGATGCCGATGTCGAACTGGTCGAGCGCGGCCGACAGCCGGTCGGCGGTGGCGTGGTGCCGTCGCTCCCAGGCGAGCGTATCGATCAGCCTTTGCCGCAGCAGGCCGGTGATGACAGCGGTACCGATGACGGCCGACGCCAGCATCGAAAGGTAGGCCAGGTCCGAGGCGGCGAAGCCGAACGTGGCGCTGCGGGCGGTGAGAAGCAGGGCGGAAGCGGCAAGCGCGACGGCCGCGCTGGCCAGGCTCGAGCGAAGGCCGGAGAGCGAACCGGCAAGGGCAACGATGCAGACGAACAGCGGCGCGGGATTGGGGGCGGCAAACAGCAGGCGATCGGTCGCGAGCGCAATCAATGCCGTTGCTGCGGTGAGGGCCGGTCCGGAGATGGCGCGCCAGTCGAGCTGCATCGTTTCCACAGGAATAAGGCAGGCAGTTTGATGGAAAGTCGCGCGTCGTGAGCGAAGTTTATCGTCCTAACCTTAAGAAGCCGTTGACCGTATTGGCACAACTGTCCGCTCTTTTCGCATCCCATGATGCCGGCCGGGCCGGGAACCGGCGCTGCGGCCGAAGGGTTGGGCCCTTTCGATGCCGTCCCAGCACGATTTTTGACGTTGAAACCTTGAAAGGATGTCCATGCCAAGCGTGCCGCCAGCAGTCCTGCCGGTCCTGATGCTGTTCGGATCCAATATCTTCATGACGTTCGCCTGGTACGGCCATCTGAAGTTCAAGGAAAGCTGGCTTCCTCTGGCGATCCTGGTGAGCTGGGGGATTGCCTTCTTCGAGTACTGGCTGGCGGTGCCGGCCAACCGCTGGGGCAGCGCGGTCTATAGCGCGGCGCAGCTCAAGACCATGCAGGAGGTCATCACCCTGATCGTGTTCGCGGGCTTCTCGGTCTTGTACCTGAAGCAGCCGTTGGGCTGGAACCACGGGCTGGGATTTGGACTGATCGCGTGCGGGGCGTTCTTTATCTTTCACGAATGGTCGTAGGACGACAGCGCGCAATAGTGTGGCGGTTGCGAAGTCCGCATCGTCGCTGCCGCGAGTCCGTCATGCGGACTTCTGAACCGAAGCTAGTGCCGCCTATTTGAAGTTCCTGCACCACCAGCGGCGAATGCGCTCCAGGAACTTCAAATAGAAAAGCGGCACTAGAATCTATAAGTTTGCTAGTGCCCATGACTTTCCGAAGTTCGTGGAAGTGGTTGCTGCGATGGAGCACGAACTTCGGAAAGTGGGCACTAGTCCCTTCAATTCCGAAGTTCGTAAAGGTGGGGCCGCAGGATGATACGAACTTCGGAATCGGGGCACGAGCGGCGCCTCTTCGCCGCGCGTTCCCGCGGCGATCAGGAATGATGCCGCCACAAGGATTGCCGCCACGAGTGCCGCCGTGACCAGCGCGGTAGGACTCTTCATCGTTCTCCGATCGCGATGCGGATCATCGCCGGTCGACCGCAAAAGCGCGCGAAAAACCAAAATGGCTTCAAGAAAATGATTTGCCGGCTATGCCGGAATGGGTATGCCCGCGCCGATCTTGCTCGACAGCACCGTGAGGGTGACCATCAGGCAAAGCGACAGCGAAGCGATCGCCAGTGAAGCCGCCACTGCGTCCATCAGCCGGGGTGATGCAACGGCTGCCGCCGGGCCGGTAAAGCCTGCTGCAACTGTGGATCCGGTCATGGCCTGAGTATCTCCGAGAGCGGGCGAATCACCCGCACCGCGAAGATTTGTCGCAGTTTCGACCGGCAAGATTGGGGCGGAGAAATGCAGGAAAACGGCGAAATCACGGCGGAGCAGACCGTTATGCCCGTTATCCCCGCAATCCGTCCCCGCTTTTCATGCCTCCGCCGCGGCGTCGGCGGCTTCCATCGACACGAAACCGGGGGTCTGCTCGACGCGCCTTAGCCACGCGCGTATCGCCGGGAAGGTCGCGAGATCATAATCGCATTGCTCGGCGACATGGGTGTAGCCGTAGAGCGCGATATCGGCGACCGTGAACTGGTCCGCGGCGAAATAGTCGTGGGTCTTGAGGTGATTTTCCATCACCTGAAGCGCCGCATAGCCGCGCTCCATCCAGTCCTCCAGCGCGTGGGTTTGCAGGTCGCGGCCGCCTCTGACCAGCGCCAGCCAGAAATAGGCGGCGCCGAGGTTCGGCTCCAGCGCGTGCTGTTCGAAGAACATCCATTGCAGCGCCTCGGCGCGTTCGACGCGCGACTCCGGCGCCAGCGGCGTGCCGCCGGCGACGTACCACAGGATGGCGTTGGACTCGGCGAGGTAACGGCCCTCGGCAACCTCGAGCAGCGGGACTTGTCCGCTGGGGTTCTTGGCGAGAAAGTCCGGCGTGCGGCTTTCGCCGCGCAGAATGTTGATCTCGATCGCGCGATAGGGCACGTCGAGCAGAGCGAGCGCAAGGCGGACCTTGTAGCTGTTGCCCGAGCGCTGCATGGAATAGAGATTGTACATTGCGAAACATTCGATGGTGGGGACGGGCGGCTTCTCCTCCCGCAACTTGACCAAACAATGATGCCGATGCGGATGGCTCGCAAGAGTTGAACGTGGAAAAGGTCAAAAACCTCTACCGCACTGCAGCGATGAAGAAGGTCATACCAGCGCCGGGGGCGCGGTTCGCGATCGTTCACGCTTGCGCGATGGACGGCACGTCGCGTGTGGCAGGAGCACGATCCTGCATCGCGCGTCGGATGATCAGCACATAGAGCAGCAGCAAGGTCGATAATCCGAGCGGGATCGCCGTGATCTGGGCGATGCCGCGCGACCATAGCGGGACGATCCACGCGGCGGCCAGGATGCTGATCTCGAAATTACGGAAACCGGAAGCGAGCCCGAGCCGCGTGAGATAAGCGATCGCAAGGGCCAGGACGACGAGGTCGTAGTCGAGCACGTAGGGCGTCGCGAGCAGGCTTCCGACAGCAAGTGCGGCTGCCTTGAGCTCGAATGCGGCATCGCTGCGCCATAGCCAGGCGAGCGTGGCTATAAGCGTCGCCGCAAGCGCAATCTGGGCGGCGTAGGCGAGCGGAACGCTGCCACCCCACATGCGCACGGCCGAAAATATCGACTGGATTTTTTCCCAGCCGGTGCCGCCCGCTTCCAGCACCACCGTTTGCGTGAACGTCGTGGAATCGGCAAAGGCGTGCCAGATGTCGGCGCCAAGCGTGAGGGTGCTGAGCGCGATCAGAGCCACCACCGTCAGCGTCGCGGTGCCGATCGTGCGCCAATATCCGCCGGCAACGAGTGCGACGGGAATCAACACGCCGAATTGCGGCTTGTAGGCGAGAAGGCCGATCAGTACGCCGGCAAGCCAGGGGCGTCGAGCGAGAAGATGCAGCGCGCCGCCGAGGAGCGCTGTAGTGAGAAAACCGTTCTGGCCGTGCCCGATATCGACGAACACGGCGGGGAAGGCGGTGGCGATCAGCAGCGTCTCCTGGCGCGGCAGGATCGCGCGAATGGTTGAAAAATAGGCCGCAAAACTTGCCGCGAGCCAGATCGAAAGACCCCACGCATAGGGAAAGGCGGCCACCAGAAAAGCGATGGCCAGAAAGAACGGCGGATAGTGCCAGCCGTAAAACGGCACATCGCGGCCGAACACGGCCTTTTCCGCCTCGTGCTGAAGCGGCGGATCATAGGCGTCGGCCGCATGGCCCTGCCACGCCAGATGGCCTGCCGCATAGACGTTGGAGAAGTCGGTGCCGATGGGTTTGCCGTTACGGTCGACGAGCCCGTCTGACAGGGCAACCCAGCCAGCCATCGCCACGATGCAGAGGCCGAGCAGGATCAGGCTGTAGCCGCGCGCACGCGCTGGTGTCAGCCATTCGCCGGATCGCAGGCCTTGCCAGAAATGAGCCATTTCGCCGCGGAATTTTATGAATGTTGCGCGAAAAGCTAGCCGCTGCGCTTTAACGATCTCTAAAGTTTGGCCCTTTCGGGCCAAGCTTCTTGCGATGATGCGGGCTCCGCTTTAGGGTGGCTCGCATTCCACTTACATCGAGTCGTGCTGTTTTCGACACACGACGTTTGCCGGGAGATAACGATGTCATTCCTGTCCGCTGCGCTTGACCGTGTGAAGCCGTCCGCGACGATTGCGGTAACGGATAAAGCACGCGAGCTGAAAGCGGCGGGACGCAACGTCATCGGCCTCGGCGCGGGCGAACCCGACTTCGATACGCCCGCCAATGTCAAGCTGGCGGCGATCCGCGCCATCGAGGCCGGCAAGACCAAATACACCGCGGTCGACGGCATTCCCGAGCTGAAGGCGGCGATCATCGCCAAGTTCGAGCGCGAGAACGGTCTTGCCTACAAGCCGAACCAGATCATCGTCGGCACCGGCGGCAAGCAGGTGCTCTACAACGCGCTGATGGCCACGATCAATCCGGGCGACGAGGTTATCATCCCCGCACCCTACTGGGTCAGCTACCCGGAGATGGTGGCGCTGGCCGGCGGTGAATCGGTCTCCGTCGTGTGCACGGCCCAGCATGGGTTCAAGCTGCAACCCGAGGCGCTGGAGAAGGCGATCACCGCGAAGACCAAGTGGATCATTCTCAATTCGCCGTCGAACCCGACCGGCGCCGCTTATTCGCGCGCCGAATTGAAGGCGATCACCGACGTGCTGGTGAAGCATCCGCAGGTCTGGGTGATGACCGACGATATGTACGAACATCTGGTCTATGACGACTTCGTGTTCACCACGCCGGCGCAGATCGAACCGAAGCTGTACGAGCGAACGCTCACGGTGAACGGCGTCTCGAAGGCCTATTGCATGACGGGCTGGCGCATCGGCTATGCCGGCGGCCCCGCGCCGCTCATCAAGGCGATGGCGACGATCCAGTCGCAGTCGACCTCCAACCCGTCGTCGATCGCGCAATGGGCCGCCGTCGAGGCGCTCAACGGTCCGCAGGATTTCATTCCGGCGAACAACAAGGTGTTCAAGGAGCGGCGCGACCTCGTGGTGTCGATGCTCAACCAGGCCAAGGGCATCGATTGCCCGCGGCCGGAGGGCGCCTTCTATGTCTACCCGTCCTGCGCCGGCACCATCGGCAAGACCTCGCCGTCCGGCGCGGTCATCGCCAATGACCAGGACTTCGTCACCGAGCTTCTGGAGACGGAAGGCGTCGCCGTGGTGCAGGGGTCGGCGTTCGGGCTCGGGCCGGCGTTCCGCATCTCCTACGCCACGAAGACTTCTGACCTCGAAGATGCCTGCAAACGCATCCAGCGCTTTTGCGGCAATCTGCGATAGTTAACAATACCTCGTGTCCCGGACGCGGTGCAGCGCCACTTGCGCTGCGCCGCAGATCCGGGACCCACATATCGGATGGCTCCCGGATTGGCGGCGCATTACCTGGTAATGCGCCGCATCTCCACTCCATTAGCGAACGTTTCTGGAGCAAGCCCCAAACTTATGCCATAGAAAGCCACGCGCCTTCCGAGCGCGCGTTCATTCTCGGCTCGCATCACATCTTTCAGTCGGAGATTCCTTCATGCGTCGTTTGATTATCCTTGCCGGCATCGCCGCCACCCTGACGGTTGCGCCGTTCGCCGGCGCAAATGCCCAGCAGCGGGTGCAGGTCGGCGTTCTCGAATGCCGCGGCGGGGCGAGCGTCGGCTTCATCGTGGGTTCGGTGACCAATCTCGGTTGCGTGCTGCGCGTCGACGGCATGCCCGACGACCGCTACGTCGCGACCATCCGCAAGGTAGGCCTCGACCTCGGCATCACCGAGGAAACGGCGCTGGCCTGGGGCGTTTATGCCCCGGTGGCGCGGCTCGGCATCGGCGATCTCTCCGGCAATTATGCCGGCGCGCAAGGCAGCGCGACGATCGGCGTCGGCGCCGGCGGCAATGTGCTGGTCGGCGGTTCCAACAATTCGATCGCGTTGCAGCCGCTCAGCCTGCAGGGCCAGGTCGGCTTGAGCGTCGCCGCCGGACTTGAGAGCCTGGAACTGCGTCCGGGAAGGTGATTCTTTATTCTCCTCGCGCCCGCGTTTGCGGCGAGAGGTTGAAAAAGATTGACGGTGCACTGCGACAAATTTTCTTCCTTGCCAAAACCGCAGCGGAGGAGGAGCATCCGCTGTTGCCGACCCAATCAAGGGCCGAGCTCCACGCAAGGAGGCGGCAATGGGACAAGACGTCAGAAGTCCCCACGGTCCACGGTGCATCGCGCTGCTGGGCCCTTTCCAAAGCGGTAAAACCACACTTCTTGAAGCGATACTGGCGCGCACGGGCGCCATCCTGCGCGCCGGCAGCGTCGATGCCGGCACTTCCGTCGGCGACGCCGGCCCCGAGGCCCGCCGTCACAAGATGGGCGTCGCGCTAACCGCCGTCACCACGAATTTCATGGGCGACAGCTACACTTTTATCGATTGTCCCGGCTCGATCGAATTCGCCCACGACATGCGCGCGGCACTTCCTGCCGTCGATGCCGCCGTCGTGGTCTGCGAGGCCGACGAGAAGAAGCTGCCGCAGCTTCAGATCATCCTGCGCGAACTCGAGGATCTCGGCATTCCGCGTTTTCTGTTTCTCAACAAGATCGACCGCGCCAACAAGCGCATTCGCGAAACGCTCGCGACATTGCAGCCGGCCTCGCGCATCCCGCTGGTGTTGCGCCAGATCCCGATCTGGAACGGCGATCTGATCGCAGGCTTCGTCGATCTGGCGCTGGAGCGCGCCTTTGTCTATCGCGAGCACAAGGCCTCCGAGGTTGTCACGCTCGAAGGCGGCGACCTCGACCGTGAGAAGGAAGCCCGCTTCTCCATGCTGGAAAAGCTCGCCGATCACGACGATGCGTTGATGGAGCAACTGCTCGAGGACATCCCGCCGCCGCGCGACGCGATATTCGACGACCTCGCCCGCGAATTGCGCGAGGGACTGATCTGTCCGGTGCTGCTCGGATCTGCGGCCCGCGAGCACGGCGTACTGCGCCTGATGAAGGCGCTGCGGCATGAATCGCCTGGCGTGACCGAGACCGCCAAGCGTCTGGGCGCGGCCTTGCCCAAGGATGCGCTGGCCTATGTGTTCAAGACCGTGCATCTGCAACATGGCGGCAAGCTGTCCTATGCGCGCGTCCTGACCGGGCATCTCGACGACGGCGCAACGCTGCAATCTTCATCCGGCGAATCCGGACGGGTATCCGGCATCTCGGCGCTGAGCTGCGGCAGCGACAACAAGCGCGCGGCCGCAGCAGTCGGCGAAACGGTGGCGCTCGGCAAGCTCGATGCGGTCAAGACCGGCGACACGCTGTCGGGCGGCAAGAGCGCGCCGCAGGCGCTGGTGCGCATCGAGCCGTCGCCACCGGTGCTGTCGCTGGCGGTCGCGGCGGCCGATCGCAAGGACGACGTCAAGCTCGGCCAGGCGCTGCTGCGGCTGAACGAGGAAGACCCGTCGCTTACCATGGTGCAGAACCCGCAGACCCACGACAGCGTGCTGTGGGGGCAGGGCGAGATGCATCTGCGCGTCGCGCTCGAACGGCTGCGCGAGCGGTTCGGCGTCAACGTCAAATCGCATCCACCGGCCATCGGCTATCAGGAGACCATTCGCAAGGCGATCACCCAGCGCGGACGGCATAAGAAACAGTCCGGCGGCCACGGCCAGTTCGGCGACGTCGTCCTCGAGATCAGGCCGATGCCGCGCGGCGGCGGCTTCGAATTTCAGGAGAAGGTGGTCGGCGGCGCGGTTCCGAGGAATTACATCCCCGCCGTGGAGGAAGGCGTCGTCGACGGGATGGCGCGCGGACCGCTCGGCTTTCCCGTCATCGATGTTCAGGTGACGCTGACCGACGGCTCCTATCACAGCGTGGACTCCTCCGACCTTGCGTTCCGCACCGCGGCGCGGATCGGGGTCAGCGAGGCTTTGCCGCAGTGCCAGCCGGTGCTGCTCGAGCCGATCCACATCGTGGATATCGTCTGTCCGACGGAAGCGACGGCGAAGATCAACGCCATCCTGTCGGGGCGGCGCGGACAGATCCTCGGCTTCGACACCCGCGAGGGATGGCCGGGCTGGGATCGCGTGCGCGCGATGATGCCGGAGGCCGAGATCGGCGAATTGATCGTGGAGTTGCGATCGGCCACGGCCGGCGCCGGCGGCTTCACGCGGCAGTTCGACCGCATGGCGGAGGTGACGGGCCGGGCCGCCGACCAGATCATCGCCGCCCATCGCGTCGCGGCCTGAGCGGTTTTCACCACGACCCGCCGGATTCAATCCGCCGTTCCCCCGACCGGGAACGGCGGATTTGTTTTGGAGGCCATTTGGCCTTGCCGTGTGATGTTTTTTACATCATTTTCATAACTTAGAACATCATTTATCATGGCTGGGATATGTTCGCATGATCACCTCGTTCCAGATGAAGGCAGCTCGGGCGCTCCTGGGAATTGACCAGCGGACGCTTGCCGAACTGGCTGGGGTTTCGCTGCCGACCATTCAGCGGATGGAAGCGAGCGTCGGCACTGTCCGCGGTGTCGTCGAATCCTTGACCAAGGTCGTCGACGCGCTGAGCCAGGCCGGGGTGGAACTGATCGGCGATCATGCGCGCAGCGAAGAAGGCGGACGCGGCGTGCGATTGAAGGAGCCGGGCCGGCCTCGTCGAAACCGACACAAGGTTCGGGCGAGGACCTGACTTGGCCATCGTCGCGCGAACGATCGTGCGATTGGAATGGGACGGGTGAACATGAGCATCGCAGCCAGGCGGGCGCGTCAAACGCATCAACCGACCTTCGCCGAACTCTATGTGCCGAAGCTGGTCACGGTTCTGCGCGAGGGGTACGGTTTCGCGGATTTTCGCGCTGACGTGACCTCCGGTCTGACGGTTGCGATCGTCGCGCTTCCACTGTCGATGGCGATCGCGATCGCCTCGGGCGTGACCCCCGATCGCGGCCTCTATACCGCCGTGGTGGGTGGCTTCATTGTATCGCTCCTCGGCGGCAGCCGGTTTCAGATCGGCGGACCCGCAGGTGCATTCATCGTGCTGGTGGCCTTGACTGTCGAACGTCACGGTGTCGAGGGCACGATCCTTGCGACCGCCATGGCAGGGGTGTTTCTGATCGCCGCCGGCTTGTTGCGGCTTGGCACCTACATCAAGTTCATTCCCTATCCGGTTACGGTGGGTTTCACCGCCGGGATCGCCGTCATCATCTTCGCAAGCCAGCTCAAGGATCTGCTTGGCATCACAATTGCGGGAAAGGAGCCGGGCGAATTCATCCCGAGGCTGGAAGCGCTGGCGGGTGCGCTTCCGACCGCCAACCATTCGGCGATTGCGATCGGCGCCGTCAGCATTGCCATCATCCTCGCGCTGCGCGCGCTTCGGCCGCACTGGCCCGGCATTCTGATTGCGGTGGTGGTTGCCGCGCTCGCGACCTGGGCGCTGTCGCTGCCGGTCGAAACCATCGGCACCCGCTTCGGCGGCATTCCCCGGCAATTGCCTTCGCCGGCATGGCCTTCGTTCTCGTTGGCGAAGGTGCAGGCGGTTTTCCCGGATGCCATCGCCTTCGCTCTGCTCGGCGCCATCGAGTCCTTGCTGTCGGCCGTAGTGGCTGACGGCATGACTGGCCGCAGGCATCGGTCGAATTGCGAACTGGTGGCGCAGGGGTTTGCCAATATCGGCTCGGCCCTGTTCGGCGGCATCTGCGTCACCGGCACCATCGCGCGGACGGCGACCAACGTCCGCGCCGGCGCGCGGGGCCCGGTCTCGGGCTTGCTGCATTCGGTGTTCCTCCTGCTGTTCATGCTGATCGCGGCCCCGCTGGCGAGCTATATTCCGCTCGCCGCACTGGCGGCAGTGCTGGTGGTCGTGGCCTGGAACATGGCGGAGAAGCACGAATTCGCGCTTTTGATCCGCTCCTCCTGGGGCGACGCCACGGTGCTGCTCGCCACCTTCCTGCTGACGATCTTTCGCGATCTCACCGAAGGCATCCTGGTCGGCTTCGCGCTCGGCGCGGTGCTATTCATCAACCGCATGGCCCAGATGACGGGTGTGGAGGCCGACGCACCTCTGGTGCAGGCCGATCGGGCGGACTTCGCCAATGGCGAGCGTGTGCCTTACGATTCCCGCCTGGCCGCCGATCCGGATGTGCTGGTGTACCGCATTACCGGGGCCTTCTTCTTCGGCGCGGCGTCAACCGTCGGCACGGTGCTCGACAGCATCGCCGACACCCGCAAGGCGTTCGTGGTCGATTTCGCGGCGGTGCCGTTTCTGGATTCCACCGCGGCCAACGCGATGAGCAGGGTCGCGGCCAAGGCCAGGCGTCAGGGTATCCGGCTCTTTATCACCGGCGCGTCGCCCACGGTGCGCCGCGTGCTGTTGACCCACGGGGTGAGCCCGCCGCGCGCCAAATACCGCGAAACAATCGCCCGCGCCGTGGCCGACATCAAAGGCGCGCGGGCAGCGGCGACCACCGTTCTCGCGACGACCTGACCCAACGAGGCTGTGAGCGCTGTCGCTCAGGCCGTGATTCCGGTTTGAAACAAAATCCGATCTGTGACCTTTTTGGTTTGCGGCCGATGTGGCGCGGGCGCTGAGTGGAATCGTCGCGGTGGCGCGATCGGCTTGACAGGCCCTGCCGGAAGATAAATTGATCGGCATGGCGCGGCCATAGCCGTCAAGGACGGTGCCGCTTCCGCCAGCCTATAGCCGTCCGAAGGACGGCGTCGCTTCCGCTAGCTATGGCATGACGATGGAGATTATTTGGTGACCAGACCCCGTGCCGCATGCCTGATCGGGTGGCCGGCAGCGCATTCGCGCTCCCCGCTGATCCATCATTACTGGCTGCGGAGCCTTGGCATCGAGGGCGGCTACAATATCGAGGCGGTGCCGCCGGAAGGCTTTGCCGAATTCGTGCTGCATCTGTCGGGCCAAGGCTTTGTCGGCGCCAACGTCACCCTTCCACATAAGGAGCGCGTGCTTGTCTTGACCAAGCCGGACGCGCGGGCGCAAGCGGTCGGCGCAGCCAATACGTTGTGGTACGAAGCGGGCGAACTGCGTTCGACCAACACCGACATCGAAGGCTTTGTCGACAATCTCGACGCGGCTGCGGCGGGTTGGGACAAGACGGAGGATGTATTGGTGCTGGGCGCCGGAGGTTCCTCGCGCGCGGTGGTGTTCGGGCTGCTCGAGCGTGGCATCAAGCGCGTGCATCTGGCGAACCGGACCCCGGATCGCGCGCGCGCGCTTGCCGATCGATTTGGCGAAGCCTTGCGGCCGATTCTGTGGGATGAAATTATCGCGGTGCTGCCGAAGGCAGGTCTGCTGGTCAACACGACCTCGCTCGGCATGCGCGGCCAGCCGGCGCTCGCGCTCGACATCGGCCTGCTTCCGCCGCACGCCATCGTTGCCGACCTCGTTTACGTCCCGCTTGAAACGGCGCTCTTGAAAGCGGCGCGCGCGCGCGGGCTGAAGACGGCGGATGGGCTCGGCATGCTCTTGCACCAGGCGGTGCGCGGTTTTGAGCTGTGGTTCGGCCAAAGGCCCGCGGTCACGCCGGAACTGCGCGCGCTGGTGGAGGCCGATCTCGCGGGCGCCTGACCGGCCCCAAGCAAGATCTATGGGCCGGAATCCTTTTCCCGCCCACTTTTGCTGATCGCGCGCTTGTGAGCAGGAATATCATGGAACCGTCGGTGTCCCCGGCTAAGGTGCCGCCACCGGAGGGGCCTCATCATGGCAATTCATCGTTCACCATTCGCACGCCCGCTCATCGCCGCCGCGATGGTGGCTGCATCGGTTCTTGGCGCGACCGCGCAACAGCCGCCGACGCGGGTACGCGGCACCATCGAGCATGTCGACGGCGATGTGCTCTCCGTCAAGTCGCGCAGCGGCCAGGACGTCAAGCTGCACATGACCTCGGACATGCGGGTGGTGGGTATCATCAAGATATCGCTCGCCGACATCAAGCTCGGTTCCTTCATCGGCGCCACCACGATCCCTGGACCGGACGGCCGTCAAAACGCCATCGAGGTGCACGTCTTTCCCGAAGACATGCGCGGCACCGGCGAGGGATCGCGGCCCTACGATCTGCGTCCGAACTCGACCATGACCAATGCGACGGTGGCCGAGACGGTTGCCGGCAATGACGGCCAGAACCTGACGATCAAATACAAGGACGGCGAAAAGAAAATCACGGTCGGCCCCGACACCCCCGTGGTCACCTATGTTCCCGCCGACCGGTCCGACCTCAAGGCCGATGCCAAGATCATCGCCTTCATCAAGCAACTGCCTGACGGATCGTTGGAGACCAACCGCATCAGCGTCGGCCGCGACGGGCTGACGCCGCCGATGTGACAAGCTTGGAATAACCCGCCCTTGGCGGGGTATTCTCTCTACTCACTATCCATTCGTCGTTCGACCGAAACCCTTGAGGGAAAAATCATGCCGAAAATCTCTTCGTGGATGCCGCGCTCGCTTATCGCTTCGCTTGCCGTCGCTTCTCTGCTCGCATCCAGCGCATGGGCCCAGCAGCCGCCGGCGCCGACGCGCATCCGCGGCACCATCGAAAGCGTCAATGGTTCGACGCTGAACATCAAGACGCGCGAAGGCACCGACGCGAAGGTGAACATGACCGACGACATCTCGGTCATCGCCATCGCCAAGACCTCGCTATCGGAGATCAAGCCAGGCAGCTACATCGGCGTGTCGGCGATACCGCAAGCGGACGGCAGTCAGAAGGCGTTCGCGATCCATATCTTCCCGGAGAAGATGCGTGGCGCCGCCGAGGGCCACAGGCCTTGGGATCAGCGTCCGAACTCGACCATGACGAATGCGACCGTGGCGCAGACAGTTACGGGCGTGGAGGGTCAGGTCATCGACGTCAAATATAAGGACGGCGAAAAGAAAGTCGTGGTGCCGCCGGATGCGACGATCGTCGCTTTCGCCGACGGTGAAAAATCCGAAATCAAGCCGGGCGCGAAGGTGATCATCTTCGGCGCGGTGAAGAAGGACGACGGCTCGCTGGAGACCAACCGCATCGGCGTCGGCCGCGATGGAATCACGCCTCCGATGTGACGCGTAAGCGTCCTCCCGGGGCGATGCACTTGCATCGAACCCGGGATCCATGGCGCCGCCGAGATGCTGGGAGAAATGGATTCCGGGCTCAGCCCTGCGGGCTGCCCCGGAATGACGGATTCAAACCGCCAGCACGTGATCGCCGATCTCGGCGATGGTGTTGACGCCGCACAGCCCCATCGTCGTCAGCAGTTCATTGCGGATGATGTCGATCGCCTTGGTGACGCCGGGCCCGCCATAGGCGCCGAGGCCGTGAATATAGGCGCGGCCGATCATGCAGGATTTGGCGCCGAGCGCGAGCGCCCGCATCACGTCCTGCCCGGAGCGGATGCCGCCGTCGAACATGACTTCCATCCTGTCGCCGATCGTATCGACGATCTCCGGCAGCGCTTCGATCGAGGAGGGCGCGCCGTCGAGCTGACGGCCGCCATGGTTGGAGACCACCAGCGCCTGCGCGCCGGTCTTCATCGCTTCCTGAGCGTCCTCGACGTCGAGAATGCCTTTCAGGATCAGCTTGCCGGGCCAGATGCTGCGGACCCATTCGACATCCTTCCAGTTCAGCGTGGTATCGAATTGCGTTCCGATCCAGGTGCCGAGTGCGGTGATATCGTCGGTGCCCTTGAGGTGGCCGACGAGATTGCCGAAGGTGCGGCGCTTGCCGCGCAGCACGCCGGCGACCCAGGCAGGCTTGGTGGCGAAGTCGAACAGCTTCGACAGCGTCCATTCCGGCGGCACCGTCATGCCGTTCTTGATGTCGGCGTGGCGCTGGCCGATCACCTGGAGATCGACGGTGAGAACCAGCGCGCTGCACTTGGCCGCCATCGCGCGCTCGATCAGGGCCTTGATGAAGCCGCGGTCCTTCATGACGTACAACTGAAACCAGAACGGCTTGTCGACATTGGCGGCGACATCCTCGATCGAGCAGATCGACATGGTGCTCAGCGTGTAGGGAATGCCCGCGGCCTGCGCGGCGCGGCAGGCGTGAATTTCTCCGTCGCCATACTGCATGCCGGTCAGCCCGACCGGCGCGAGGATCAAGGGAAGCGCCGCAGGCTCGCCGAGAATGGTCGTCGAGGGATCGCGCTTCGACACGTCGACGAGGATGCGCTGGCGCAATTTGATCGCTTGCAGATCCTCGCGGTTGGCGCGCAGCGTCTCCTCGGCATAGGAGCCGCGATCGCAGTAATCGAAAAATGCCTTCGGCACCTTTCGCATATGGCGCTGCCGGAGATCTTCGATGCAGGTAATATGTTTCATGGACGTTTTCCGGTCCTATCTTGTATTTCGGCCTATCTTGTATTTGGCTCGTTGGCTGTCATCTACCATGGCGGAGGCCAGCGCAACATCGCCCTAGTGTCCCGGTTCTGACATTCGTACCAAATCGCGGCGGGCACTTTTACGAATGTCAGAACCAAAGGGACACTAGCAACCATATGATTCTAGTGTGGCTTTGACTCTGACGTTCCTTCGAAGAACTCGCGGCGACACTGAAAGGAACGTCAGTGTCGCCACACTAGAGCAAGCGGAGGACATCCCATGACCCGACCGCCCACGAAGTCCTCCCGCGCCAAAAAGCCGGGGAAGAAGCCGCGCGACGAGGGGCTCGAGGCTGCGCTGGACGAGGGGCTGGAAGAGACCTTTCCGGGTTCGGACCCGGTCAATGTCACCCAGCCGGCCCCGTCGAAAGAGGACGGTCACGTCAGGCGCAAGGATTGAGGCGCCGTGCTGGATACCGGCGCGTAAAGGAATTTTATGTGTTTTCAATGCATTAGGTCCGATCCGGGAACCGGATGGGAAATGATTTATCATATTTTTTGAAGTCATTTTAGCGGCGAAAGCATTATAACCGGCGTCGGCG
Source organism: uncultured Alphaproteobacteria bacterium (assembly GCA_963832045.1). Taxonomy (GTDB): domain Bacteria; phylum Pseudomonadota; class Alphaproteobacteria; order Rhizobiales; family Xanthobacteraceae; genus Bradyrhizobium. Next base: position 255,146 of record CAWHSM010000022.1, on the reverse strand, counting down.
TAGCATGGGGCCGACGCTCCGGCCTCTCGGCGACGGCCTGGAGAGGTGCGGGCGATGCTGGGGGACAAATGAGCCGCAAATATTTCGGTACCGACGGGATTCGGGGTCTGGCCAACGGCCTGATCACCCCGGAGCTGGCGCTCAAGGTCGGTCAGGCGGCCGGTCTGGTATTTCAGCGCGGCGATCATCGCCATCGCGTCGTCATCGGCAAGGATACCCGTCTTTCCGGTTACATGATCGAAACGGCGATGGTGGCGGGCTTCACCTCGGTCGGCATGGACGTGCTGCTGCTCGGCCCGATGCCGACGCCGGCGGTGGCGATGCTCACCAAGTCGATGCGGGCCGATCTCGGCGTCATGATCTCCGCTTCCCACAACCTGTTCGAGGACAACGGCATCAAGCTGTTCGGCCCGGAAGGTTTCAAGCTGTCCGACGATGTCGAAAAGCAGATCGAGCAATTACTGGATGAATCGCTGGACCGACGTCTGGCGCAGAGCGCGAGCCTGGGGCGGGCGCGACGTATCGACGGCGTGCATGACCGTTACATCGAATTCGCCAAGCGCACGCTGCCGCGCAATCTCAGTCTCGATGGCCTGCGCGTGGTGGTCGATTGCGCCAATGGCGCCGCCTACAAGGTGGTGCCGGAGGCGCTGTGGGAGCTGGGCGCCGATGTCATTTCGATCGGTGTCGATCCCGACGGTTTCAACATCAACAAGGAATGCGGATCGACCGCGCCGGAAGCGCTGAGCCGCAAGGTGCGCGAACTGCGCGCCGACATCGGCATCGCGCTCGACGGTGACGCCGATCGGGTGATCCTCGTCGACGAGCGCGGACATCTGATCGACGGCGACCAGCTTCTGGCGGTGATCGCGCAAAGCTGGAAGGAAGACGGCCGGCTTGCCAAACCTGCCATCGTCGCAACCGTGATGTCGAATCTCGGGCTCGAGCGCTTCCTCGAGGGCCAGGGCATCGAACTCATTCGCACCCCTGTGGGCGATCGCTACGTGCTGGAGCGGATGCTGAGCGGCGGCTACAATCTCGGTGGCGAATCCTCCGGTCATATCATCTTGTCGGATTACACCACGACAGGCGACGGCTTCGTCGCAGCGTTGCAGGTGCTCGCGGTCGTACAAAAATTGCGCCGTCCGGTTTCCGAGGTCTGCCGCCGCTTCAATCCGCTGCCGCAAATCCTGAAGAACGTGCGCTATCGCAGCGGCAAGCCGCTTGACGATGCCGACGTCAAATCGGCGATTGATGCCGGCGAGAAGCGGCTTAACGGCCATGGCCGGCTGCTGGTGCGCTCTTCCGGAACCGAGCCCGTGATTCGCGTGATGGGCGAGGGTGACGATCGCATGCTGGTCGAGGAAGTCGTCGACCACATCGTTTCCGCGCTCGGCCAGGCTGGGGCCTGACAGGGCAATCCCCAACGAGATTTGGGTGGCCTCATGGTTCGAGACGGCGCGGAGCCTGTCATCGGGCGCGCATTCGCGCGACCCGTTGGCGCCTCCTCACCATGAGGGTTTACCGCCTTCTGTCGTCATCCCGAGGAGCGCGCTTCTGCGCGCGTCTCGAAGGATGAGGTTTCGACTGGCCGCTCGTCCTCCAATTCACCGCGCGCATCACAGCCATTTTCTAATGGTGGTGGTCGGCGCAATGCCGCCAGCGTAGGAGAGGGCTTGCAAATATTCGGCCCCAAAACCCTGCCGGGAATGATTCATTGAACAAGTCCGTCGTCGTCGAGGAGATCCTGACCGAGCCGGTCGTCATCGCGGACGCAGCACCCTCGAAGGCAGGCGCGGCCGGGCCGGCTTATGCCGTGCTCGTCGCCATCAGCTTCTCGCATTTCCTCAACGACACCATGCAGTCCCTGATCGCATCGGTGTATCCGATCCTGAAGGACAGCTACGCGCTGGATTTCGCGCAGATCGGATTGATCACGCTCGCATTCCAGTTCACCGCGTCGCTGCTGCAGCCGGTGGTGGGACATTTCACCGACAAGAAGGCGCAGCCTTTTTCGCTCGCGATCGGAATGTCCTCGACGTTCTTCGGTCTCCTGCTGCTCAGCGTTGCCCACCGATATGCCGTCATCCTGATTGCCGCCTCGCTGATCGGCCTGGGGTCTGCGGTGTTTCATCCGGAGTTGGCGCGCATCGCGCGGCTGGCCTCGGGCGGCCGTTACGGATTTGCACAATCGGTGTTCCAGCTCGGCGGCAACTTCGGAACCTCGATGGGGCCGGTGCTGGCGGCCTTGATCGTGGTTCCGTTCGGCCAATCCAGCATCGCCTGGTTCTCGACCATCGCATTTCTCGCGATTGTCGTGCTGTGGCGGATCGGCCAATGGTACAAGCCGCAGATCACGGCCAGGAAAGTGACCGCGATCAATCCGCAGCCCGATGGTCCGGGCCGGCGCCGCGTCGTGATCGCACTCGTGGTTCTGGTGCTGCTGTTGTTCTCAAAGCAGCTCTACGTCTCGAGCCTGTCGAGCTATTACATCTTCTACCTGATCGATCGTTTCGGGATATCGACCCAGGCGGCGCAGATTTATCTCTTCATCTTTCTTGCCGCCAACGCCGCCGGTGCCCTGTTCGGCGGGCCGCTTGGCGATCGCTTTGGCCGCAAGATCGTGATCTGGTTTTCCGTTCTCGGCGCGCTGCCCTTCACGCTGGCGCTGCCCTATGCCGGCCTCTATGCGAGCGCGGTCCTCAGTGTGCTGATCGGCTTTGTCCTCTCCTCGACCACATCTTCGATCATCGTGTTTGCGCAGGAGCTGGTGCCGCACCGGTTTGGAATGATCTCGGGCGTCTTCTTCGGCGTCGCCTTCGGCATTGGCGGCCTTGGGGCGGCGGTGCTCGGCAAGCTCGCCGATCACACCAGCATCGCCTATGTGTATCAGATTTGTGCGTACCTGCCGGCGATCGGGCTGTTTGCCGTGTTCCTGCCGAGGATGCCGCAAGCGAGATAGCGAATGGCGAATAGGGAATAGCGAATAGTAAGTGCCCTTTCTATTCGCTATTCACCATTCGCTCACTTCTGCTTCATACATCGTTAGTGATTGCGGCGGCATTCGCGTTTTTTCTAGCGCGGAAATGTTCGGCGGCAATTTTGTTCGCGAAACATCAACCTTAAAAATTAGGGTTAAGTGGCGCTTAAGAGTTTGATGCCATCGTCCTGGCGTGAGTTTTCGATGTGGGGCCGTCTGCCTCACTGGCCAAAAGGACGAAGCCAATGCGTAGAGTCATGTTCCTCGTTGCCGTCGGAGCGGCATCCCTGTTGTCGTCGATGGCTTCCGCCGCCGACCTCGCAATCGCCCCCCCGCCGCTGCCCTATGCACCGCCGCCTGCCGACTTCGGCGGCTGGTATCTGCGCGGCGATATCGGCATGACCAATCAGCGGCTGGGTAGTCTGCACAGCAACCTGATCGATGCGGAAAACGCAAATTTCCCGGGGTCGCTACAGAATCACGGCTTCGGCTTCGACAGCTCGACTTCATTCGATCTCGGCGTTGGCTATCAGTTCAACCATTGGCTCCGCGCCGACATAACTGGAGAATGGCGCGGGAAGGCCAATTTCCACGGCTCGCAAAGTAATCCTGTGGGCTCTGCCTTTGCCTTGGCTAACAACCAGGTTGGCGTGGATAACTACACCGCCAGCAAGTCAGAAGCCGTCTTCATGGCCAACGCCTATGTCGATCTCGGCACCTGGTGGTGCGTGACGCCCTTTATCGGTGCGGGGATTGGCACCTCGTACAACCGGATCAGCGGCTTCCGTGATGATGGATTCACCTTCACGGGTACAGCGTTGAGCAACAGTACCTTCTATGGCGATGATGCCGGCAAATGGAATTTCGCCTGGGCGGCTTATGCCGGCCTTTCCTACCAGGTCACACAGAACGTCGCCATCGAACTGGCTTATCGCTACATCAGCCTCGGCACTGGTACGACTGGCGCGACGCGGTCGTTTGACGGCTTGACGGTCGCCGATCCATTCGTCCTGAAAAACATCACCTCGAATGACGTAAAGATCGGCGTGCGTTGGAATCTCTGGAGCCCGCCGGCCTATGTGCCGCCGCTCGTCACCAAGGGCTGACGAGGCGAGCATTACTTAACTCTTGTTAACGGCGCGGGATGCTCCCGCGCCGTTTTGTTTTGCGTGAGCTCGCGCGCGACAACGATTGATTAAGGTTAACGAGCGATGATCGCCCAGAGCTAAAGTGCGAATGGGAGTGGTTCGATGCGTAGAGTCTTGCTTGCAGCGGCGATGTTAGGAATGGCAGCCAGCGCGCAAGCCGCCGATATGCCCGATTTCCTTCGCGGGTCGCTGAGCGGCTCCGCCCCAACTGTCAACTGGCGCGGCTTCTATGTCGGCGGTCAGTTCGGTTACGGCTCCTCCGACGCGCATTTCAACGGTTCGACGACGAATATGTTGAACGCTCTCATTTCGAATTTGGTGGTCGCGGAGACGGGGATTGGGCGGTCCAACCTCCAGCTCGGCGGGGATTCAGCGCGCTCCTCGGGATACGGAGCCTTCGCCGGATATAACTGGCAATGGGATGACGTCGTTTTCGGCATCGAAGGCTCCTATCTGCATGGAAACTTCGGCGGCATGGCCACCGCTTCCGAAGGCTTCACCACGACGTCCAAGCTTTCCGACGGTTTCTTTCATTCCGTTTCCGCTACTTCCTCGGCTCAGATCGCCATCAGCGATATGGCTACCTTCCGTGGCCGCGCCGCCTACTCCTTCGGTTGTTTCCTGCCTTACGCCTTCGGCGGGTTCGCGCTTGGCAACGCCAACATCTCGCGCTCCGTAACCGTCCAGGATGCCGCGAGCGCAAACATCCTTGGGCCTTTCACCTCGTTCTTGCCGCTTTCGTCCGACGACGCCCTCCACAATCACTTGATCTATGGCTACACGGCGGGTCTCGGTATCGATATCAACCTGATCGGTGGCCTGTTCATGCGCGCGGAGTGGGAATACGTCCGCTTTACCTCGCAGGTCGACACCAGCATCAACACCGTGCGCGCCGGTCTCGGCTATAAATTCTGACGAGCATAAACTCTGACGGCTGCGCGCCGATCGAGGTGCCGGAATCGCGCTTTGCTTTTGCCACAGTTTTGACGGCAGCGATGAAGCGGTCCTTGCGAACATTGCGAAACGAGTTTCACCGCTCGCTCCTCTTAACGCGCGATAAACTAATCGGGCCATCGGCAATTTTTCGGCGGAACGATCCGTGACACCCTGCGTCTGTTCGGCGCGGGCTCAGCTTGGGGATGTCACATGAACAGCTATTCCATCGTCCGGATCGGCGACGACTATGTCGTTCGCGCAGATGACAAGAACATTCTGAAAGTCGCAAGCAGGCGCCGCGCGGTTCAACTCGTGACCGACGCCGCCGTATTGCTCAATGCGCAACCGCCGCCGGCTGTGGATGACGAGCCGCCGGCCGCCGAGCGAAGCGAAGCTTCTTGACGATTTGAGATGATTCCCCTATTCACGACGGCGGGACACCTCCCCCCAACGGGAGGCTTGCTATCTGGAAGGGTAGATCATGATTGCAGCGAAGCCCGCTTCGCGGCCTCACGTGCCGCACTTTTCTTCCGGCCCATGCGCCAAGCGCCCCGGCTGGAGCCCCCAAAATCTCTCTGATGCCGCGCTTGGCCGTTCGCATCGCGCGAAAATCGGCAAGGCCAAGCTCAAGCTCGCGATCGAATTGACGCGCGAGGTGCTTGGAGTTCCCGCCAATTACAAGATCGGCATCGTGCCGGCATCAGATACCGGCGCGGTCGAAATGGCGCTGTGGTCGCTGCTCGGCGCGCGGCCCGTCACCACATTGTCCTGGGAATCCTTCGGCGAAACCTGGACCGGCGACATCGTCAATCAGTTGAAGCTGAAGGACGCGACCAAGCTCGCCGCGCCTTACGGCAAGATCCCCGACCTCGCCAGCGTCGATCCGGCATCCGACATCGTCTTCACCTGGAACGGCACCACCTCCGGTGTGCGCGTTCCCAATGCCGACTGGATCAGCGCCAGGCGCGAAGGCCTTGCGATCTGCGACGCGACCTCGGCGGCGTTCGCGCAACCGCTGGATTGGCCCAAGCTCGATGTGGTGACCTTCTCCTGGCAAAAGGCGCTGGGCGGAGAGGCCGGTCACGGCATGCTGGTGCTTAGCCCACGCGCGGTCGAAAGGCTCGAGACCTACAAGCCGCCATGGCCGCTGCCGAAGATCTTCCGCATGACCAAGGGCGGCAAGCTCAACCAGGGCATCTTCGAAGGCGAGACCATCAACACGCCCTCGATGCTGTGCGTCGAGGACTATCTCGACGCGCTCAACTGGGCGAAATCGGTCGGCGGCCTCAAGGCCCTGATGGCGCGCGCCGACGCCAACTTGAATGTGCTGGCGGACTGGAAGGCGAAAACGCCCTGGATCGACTTTCTCGCGGCCGATTCGGCGATCCGCTCCAACACCTCGGTCTGCATGAAGGTGGTCGATCCGGCGATCGCCGCGCTGACGACGGATGCGCAGATCGATTTCATCAAGAAGATGGTCGGTCTGATCGAGAAGGAAGACGCCGGTTACGACTTCGCGGGCCATCGCGACGCTCCGGCGGGTTTGCGTATCTGGTGCGGCGCCACGGTGGAGGCAGGCGACGTCGCGCTTCTCACCCAGTGGATCGACTGGGCCTTTGCCGAAACCAAGGCCCAGCTTCCGAAGGCAGCGTAGTTCTCGTGCATCTGTCGTCCCGGCCAAGCGAAGCGCGAGCCGGGACCCATAACCACCGTCACGGAGTATGGATCCCGGCTCTTCGCGCCAAGCGGCGCTTCGGCCGGGAAGACACTCTCGATATTCGAAGGTCACAACCATGACAAAACCCAAAGTGCTTATTTCCGACGCGCTGTCGCCGGCCGCGGTGCAGATCTTCAAGGATCGCGGCATCGAGGTCGACTTCCAGCCCAACCTCGGCAAGGACAAGGAAAAACTCGCCGCCGTCATCGGCGATTACGATGGCCTCGCGATCCGCTCCGCCACCAAGGCGACCGCGAAGATCATCGAGAAAGCGACCCGGCTGAAGGTGATCGGGCGGGCCGGCATCGGTGTCGACAACGTCGAAATTCCGGCCGCCACCGCCAAGGGCATCATCGTGATGAACACGCCGTTCGGCAATTCGATCACGACCGCCGAGCACGCCGTCACCTTGATGCTGGCGCTGGCGCGCGAAATCCCCCAGGCCGACGCCTCGACGCAAGCCGGCAAATGGGAGAAGACCCGCTTCATGGGCGTCGAGATCACCGGCAAGACGTTAGGTGTGATCGGCTGTGGCAATATCGGCTCGATCGTCGCCGACCGCGCCGTCGGCTTGCGCATGAAGGTGATCGCGTTCGATCCGTTCCTGTCGCCCGAGCGCGCCAAGGACATCGGCGTCGAGAAGGTCGACCTGGAGGAATTGTTCCGCCGGGCCGATTTCATCACGCTGCATACGCCCTTGACCGACAAGACCCGCAACATCATCGATGCTTCGGCGCTAGCGAAAATGAAAAAAGGCGTGCGCATCATCAATTGCGCGCGCGGCGGGCTGGTCGACGAGCAGGCGCTGGTGGATGCGCTGAATTCCAGGCAGGTCGCGGGCGCGGCCTTCGACGTGTTCGTCGAAGAGCCGGCGACTTCGAATGTCCTGTTCGGCCATCCCAACGTGATCTGCACCCCGCATCTCGGTGCGGCCACCACCGAGGCGCAGGAGAATGTCGCGCTCCAGGTCGCCGAGCAGATGTCGGACTATCTCCTGCACGGCGCGATCTCCAACGCGGTCAATTTTCCCTCGATCACGGCGGAAGAGGCGCCCCGGCTAAAGCCGTTCATCGAGTTGGCCGAAAAGCTCGGCTCATTCGCGGGCCAGCTTACCGAGACCGGCATTGCCAAGGTGCAGATCACCTATGAGGGCCACGTCGCCGAGATGAAGATCAAGGCGCTGACTTCGGCGGTGCTGTCCGGCCTGCTGCGCCCGATGCTCGGCGACGTCAACGTCGTCTCGGCGCCGGCGGTAGCCAAGGAACGCGGCATGGTGGTCGATGAAATCGTGCGCGCGGCGCAGAGCGACTACGAAAGCCTGATTACGGTCGCCGTGACGACCGAGCGGCAGGAGCGTTCGGTGTCGGGCACGGTCTATGCCGACGGCAAGCCGCGGCTAGTCGACATCAAGGGCATCCGGGTCGACGCCGAGTTCGGCAAGTCGATGATCTACATCACCAACGAGGACAAGCCGGGATTCATCGGCCGTTTCGCAAGCCTGCTCGGCGACGCCAAAATCAACATCGCGACCTTCCATCTCGGCCGCAACAAGCAGGGCGGGGACGCCATCGCGCTCGTCGAGGTCGACGGTGAGGTTCCGGAAGACGTGCTGCTCAAGGTGAAGGCGCTGCCGCAGGTGAAACAGGCCAAGATTCTGGGGTTTTAGGACGCTGACGCCTTTCGCGACGCGATCACCACACCCGCGAACACCATGACGTATCCGGCAAGATGAAACAGATGCGGTTCTTCGCCGAGCAGGACAATTGCCATGACCGAGCCGAACACCGGCATCAGGTGCAGAAACGGCGCGGCGCGGTTCGGCCCGATCATCGCAATGCCGCGGTTGAAAAACAGATAGGCCAGTGTCGAGGGGAAGATCACGACGTAAGCCAGCGTGACCGCCGTTATTGCGTCGTATTGCAGGCGGATGTCGGCAGCAAATTCCCAGATCGAAAACGGCAGCAGCAACAGTGCGCCGCAGGCCGAGGTAAAGCAGATCAGCGAGAGCGGGTGCGTCGCCGGCCGGCGCGGCATCAGTGCCGAATATAGCCCGAAGGCCACCAGCGCGCCGGCGAGCATCACGTCGCCGATGTTCAGCCTGACGGCTGCGAACGCCGCGAAATCGCCGCGCAAGACGATGGTGAGGACGCCGAGAAGCGAAAGCGCGATGCCGGCAAGCTGGGCCCAGCTCAGCCGCACGCCGAACAGAACGAGCGACCACAGCGCCACGAACAGCGGCCCGGACGACTGGATCAGCAGCGCATTGAGCGCTTGGGTGAATTGCAGTGCCCAATAGGAAAGGCCGTTGTTGATGGCAAAACCGGTCGCCGACAGAACCAGCATGAGGGCAAGCCGATGGCGCAGCACCGGCCAGTCTCGCGCCAGATGCGGCCACGCAAACGGCAGCAGCATGAGGCATGTCCCGATCCATCTGATGCAGGAAAGCGTCATCGGCGGCACGTGGCCGGCGACATGGCGGCCGAGCACGATATTACCGGCCCAGAACAGTGAGGTCAGGCTCAGCAGCAGATAGGGCTGATGGTTGAGCCATCGGACCGGATCAAGGGAAGGCGGCGGCGCGGAGCTCATCCGGATGCTGCGGATCGTTTCCTCGAAGCCACGAAGACGCCCGTCAGCACCAGCGCAAATCCGATGAAATGAAAGGCTTGCGGCTTCTCGCCGAGAAAGACGATCGCCATCACCGCGCCGAACGCCGGCACCAGATGAAAGAAAGGCGCCGCCCGGTTGGCGCCGATCAATTGCACGCCGCGATTGAAGCAGAAGAAAGCGATCGCGGAGGGGAAGACCGCGACGTAAAACAGCGTCAGCAGATTGGGGATGTCGAGGCGCATCACCGGACGCCAGATCAATTCCAGGATCAGCGGTGGGATGAGCCATAGGGCGCCGCAGCCGAAGGTGAAGGCAACGAACGACAGTTCGTGAATCGCAGGCCGCTTGTGCGAGAGCACCGAGTAAACCCCAAAGATCACCAGCGCCACGGTGAACATGAGGTCGCCCTTGTTGAAGCCGATTGCCGTAACCGCGGTGACGTCGCCGTGCAGGAGAATCACGAGCACGCCGCCGAGCGACAGCACGACACCTATGGCCTGCGCCAGCGTCAGCCGGACGCCGAGCAGGATCAGCGACCAACCCGCCACGAAGAGCGGCAGCGCGGATTGCAGGAGCAGCGTGTTCAGCGCCTGGGTATATTCAAGCGACCAGTATTGCAGAACATTGAAGGCGGCAACTCCCGTCAGCGAGAGGAAGATCATCATGCCGAGGCCGGCGCGGATCGCCCGCCAGTCGCGCTTGAGATGGCTCCAGGCCATCGGGAGAACAATCAGAAAGGCGAGCGCCCAACGCAGGAAAGCGAGCGTCACCGGCGGGACGTGGCCCGCGGCGAGACGGCCGACGATCGCGTTGCCGGCCCAACCCATAGCGGCGATCGAGAGCAGGAGATAAGGCTGATCGGCGAGCCAGCTACTTGGCCTGGCACCGGTGACCTGTTCGGAAGCGGACATGCGGCTATGGTTCTCTGACCGAATCGTGCGCCGCGCCCGGACCCGCCGTCGATATCGGGTCCGGAAATTCTTGGGCCCGGCAGCTTCAAAGACACGGATTCCTGCGAGGCATCAATGGCGCCGGACGCATCGCGACCATGCGCTGGTGACACTTTCCGGAGTTCGCTGTCGCTTGGGCCGCAGGAACTTCAAATGGACGGCATCATCACTCTGCAACAACTCCGGCGGCCTCGATGATCTGCGTCCATTTCGCGAGATCGGACGCGATCAGCCGGGAAAATTCCGCGGGCTGCAGTTGATCGATCGGATCAAGTCCGGCCTGGTCGAGCTTTTCCTTGACGGTGGGGTCGGCTGCGGCTTTGGCAAATTCGTCGCGCAGCCGCTGCACGATCTCGGGCGGCGTTCCGGCAGGCGCCCCGAAACCGAACCAGGTCACCAGGTCATAGCCCTTCAGCCCGCTGGCATCGAGCGTCGGCACTTCGGGCAGATGCGGCGAACGCGTCAGGCTCGTCACGCCCAGCGCCTTGAGCTTGCCGGCCTTGATCTGCTCGATCACGGTCGGCAGGTTGAAGAATCCCATGGTGATGTCGCCGCTGACGATCTTGTTGATGCCGTCCACTGATACAAGGTGCGGCACGTGCTTGATCTCGACGCCGGCAATCGATGCGAACAGCACGCCGCCAAGATGATGCGACGTGCCGATGCCGCCCGATGCATAGGTGAGCTGGCCTGGCGCCGCCCTGGCTGCGGCCGCGACTTCGAGCGGCGTGTTGTCCGGATTGGACGGATGAACGGTCATCACGTTGGAGACCGCAGCGATCGGCGTGATCGGAATGATCTTGCGCGGATCGTAACGCAGCGTCCTGTACAGGCTCAGATTGAAGACGTGGGTGCCTTGCGTGATCATCGCCAGGGTATATCCGTCGGGGGCGGCGTTTTCGACTTGCTCCATCGCGATGCCGCCGCCCGCGCCGGGCTTCAGTTCGACCGTCACTTTCTGGCCGATATTTTTCGACATCGCTTCTGCCACGACGCTGGCGACGAGATCGGCCGTGGTGCCTTTGCCGAACGGCACGACGATGGTGATGGGCCGGTCCGGATAAGGCGCCGCTCGAAGCGGACTGCCCGTCAGACATGCGAGCAGGCTGCCGATAATAACCATGAAGCGTATCAAGCGATTGATCCCCCGAAGTTGGTGCTCTGACCGAACCTTAACACGCGTCCTTCGGGCAGGTCGCGCCGCTCCGGAAGAGGCTGCGGATACAAGCCGTTTGCCCGGCTTTGGCCGCAATGCGCGAAAGCGCCACAGGGGCGGGGCGCCCCGTCTGGAGAGGCGCATATTTTCGGGGGATATCAATAGGTTGATCAGGCCTCTTGACGTGGTTCGGAGCGCCTTCTTGCTTGCCTAGATCAATTGCTTCCTTTATCCGGTTGTGCCTCACATGCGACCGGCCCCGGCATGCCGCACGGGCGGTTACGGGTTTTTCGAACAGATCGTGCCTGAACAAAGAGAGTTGCAGAGGGATTAGCAGCGGATGGGGAATGTTGTCGTCGTCGGCGCCCAGTGGGGTGATGAGGGGAAGGGCAAGATCGTCGACTGGCTGTCGGAGCAGGCCGATATCGTCGTGCGTTTTCAGGGCGGCCATAACGCCGGCCATACGCTTGTCATCAATGGCGAGACCTACAAGCTGGCGCTATTGCCTTCCGGCGTGCTTCGGCCCTCGAAGCTGGCGGTGATCGGCAATGGCGTGGTGTTCGATCCGCAGGCATTCCTCGAAGAGGTGACGAAGCTGCGCGGCCAGGGTGTTGCGATCAGCCCCGAGAATCTTCGCGTCGCCGAAAACGTCACGCTGATCTTGCCGCTGCATCGCGAACTCGATGCGCTGAGAGAGTCCTCGAATGCGAACACCGCGATCGGCACCACGCGGCGCGGCATCGGCCCGGCCTATGAAGACAAGGTCGGACGGCGTGCGATCCGTCTGATGGACCTCGCCGATCTCGACACGTTGCCGCACAAGATCGACCGGCTGCTGGCGCATCACAATGCGCTGCGCCGCGGGCTCAATCTGGAAGAGATCGACGGCGGCCAGATTTTGCGGGAGTTGACGGCGCTGGCGCCGCAGCTTTTGCCTTATGCCGAAACGGTGTGGCGGCTGCTCGATCTCAAGCGGCGCGAGGGCAAGCGCATCCTGTTCGAGGGCGCGCAGGGCGCGCTGCTCGACGTCGATCACGGCACCTATCCCTATGTGACTTCCTCCAACACGGTGGCGGCGCAGGCGGCGACCGGCACCGGCATGGGTCCGGGCGCGGTCGGCTATGTCCTGGGAATCTGCAAGGCCTATACTACCCGGGTCGGTCAGGGCCCGTTTCCGACGGAACTGCATGATGAGATCGGCGAGGAGATCGGCCGCCGCGGCAAGGAATTCGGCGTCAACACCGGGCGCAAGCGCCGCTGCGGCTGGTTCGATGCCGCGCTGGTGCGCCAGACGGTGAGGACCTGCGGCATCAATGGACTGGCGCTGACCAAGCTTGACATCCTCGACGGCTTCGACGCCATCAAGGTCTGCACCGGCTACCTGCTGGACGGCAAGGAGATCGACCATCTGCCGGCCGGCGAGGGCGCCCAAGCCCGGGTAAGGCCGGTCTATGAGACGATCGAGGGCTGGAAAGAGCCCACCGCTAATGCCCGCTCCTGGGCGGATTTGCCCGCGCAGGCGATCAAATATGTTCGCCGTGTGGAGGAATTGGTGGGTTGTCCGATTGCTTTGCTTTCCACAAGCCCCGAACGCGAGGATACTATCCTGGTACAGAATCCCTTCGAGGCTTAACGAGATGTTACCGTGAAGCCTGCATTGTTGAGTTGAGATGGCTGATTACTACCCGCTGATCGCCCGCGCCATCGCCGGACTGGACCCTAGTGCTCCCGGCGAGAGCCGCCGTGCGCTCTATGAGCGGGCGCGGTCTGCCTTGATCGCGCAGCTCCGCAGCGTCGAGCCGCCGCTCAGCGAATCCGAAATCACGCGCGAACGGCTTTCGCTGGAAGAGGCGGTACGCAAGGTGGAATCCGAAGCGGCCCAGCGTGCGCGCGACGCATCGCGTTCGGCGGACGCATCTCGTTCCGGGGATGTCTCGCGTGCCGGCTCAAAGGCCGGCAATGCCTTGCGGGCCAGTACCCGTTCTGCGGCACGGCCGACGGAAGGCGCGCCACCCCAGGCCGGACAGCCGCAGCCGCGCCTGCGACAACCATCGCCGCCTCCATCCCAGCGCAACGATCGGCCGCCGCTCGGACAAGAAGACCGGCAGGACCAATGGCAGGCGCGCGGTGCCCGGCCGGAGGGCCGCCAACCGCAGGTCTCGATGCAGGACCCGCAGCTGCCGCCGACCCGTGAAAGGGTGGGAGGGCCGCGCCGCGGTCCGGATACCCAGCAGGCTCTGGGCGTGCGCGGATTTCGCGACATCACCGCCGATGCCGACGATCTCGGCCGCGCCGCCGCCCAAGCGAGCCGCGCCGCGCGGAAAACTTACGCCAACGTGCCGTCGCCCTCCCCGGAGTTCGACCGGCTCGAGCCTGTCATGGAGGACCGCGACGGTGATTCCGAAGCGCCCTATTCCTATGACGAATTGGTCGAGGAAGCCGAGCACTACGCGCCGTCGCAACCTTCCGCGCCGCGTCCGCGGCCGGCGCCGGAACGCGGCCGCGCGCCGAAACGGGGGGCGGTATTTCCGTTCAAGAGCGCGATTGCCGTCGGCATCGTCCTGATCCTCGTCGGCGCGGCGATCCTGTGGGGCAAATCAATCGTCGGCGGAGTGAGCGGTCTGTTCAGATCCTCGCCGACCGTCGTCGAAGCGCCCAAGGACCCGGCCTCGGCGACAAAGCCGAAGATCGCCGATCGGGTCGGCCAGCCGTCGTCGACGGACCAGCTCGCGCCGGTGGCGCAGCGCGTCGTGCTGTATGACGAGGATCCGAGCGATCCGAAGGGCAAGCAATATGTCGGCACGGTGATCTGGCGGACCGAGCCGATCAAGGCCACCGGCAACCAGAAGGCGGACGTCGCGGTGCGCGCCGATATCGAAATCCCCGACCGCAAGTTCAAGATGACGATGTCCTTCCGCCGCAACACCGACACCTCGCTGCCGGCAAGTCATACCGCGGAACTGACCTTCATCCTGCCACCGGATTTCTCGGGCGGCGGCGTCAGCAACGTGCCGGGCATCCTGATGAAATCCAACGAGCAGGCGCGCGGCACACCGCTTGCGGGCCTCGCCGTCAAGGTCACCGACGGTTTCTTCCTGGTCGGCCTGTCGAACGTCGATGCCGACCGCGCGCGCAACCTGCAGCTATTGAAGGAACGTTCGTGGTTCGACGTGCCGCTGGTCTACGTCAACCAGCGCCGCGCCATCATCGCCATCGAGAAGGGCGCTCCAGGCGAGCGCGCCTTCAACGACGCCTTCGCGGCGTGGGGCGAGTAGAGACTTCAGACCGTCCCCAGAAACCCTCTTAGCTGGGGCGGTGAGGGGTCGCTTGCTCACCGCATCCTCTCGCGGCGCGGGAAGCGAAGCGAGGATGGCCACGCCAAGGCGGCCCCCGACGGGCGCAAAAAGCCTCGGTTACAATCCACCATAGGCCTTCTCGTCCGCTTCGGAAGTCCATTCGGAAAACGAGGCGAATGGGTCATCACCGGCTTCGGTCGCTCGAGCAGAATGCCGTTGTCGGTGACGCGATATCGCAAAGTGTCACCGGGCTTCAGCTGAAGTTTTTCGCGCACTTCGCGCGGAATTACGGTCTGGCTCTTGACCGAAACCCTGGAGAACACGGCGGACCGGCGTGAGATGCGGCTCATGCGTGGCAGGTTATCTTACCTTCTTACCATTTTCGAGTTAGAACCGGCCCGGCGAGGCCTCATTTTTCATCGAAACAAAACTGGTATGCTTGCCGAAGACGGTACGAGGTCGCGGGAATGAAGCGGTATGCAATCTGCCCACCTCTCCCCGTTGGGGAGAGGTCGGATCGCCCCTGGCGATGCGGAGCATCGTCCAGTGCGAGCCGGGTGAGGGGGGCACTGCTCTTACGAGAGACCGTAACCCCTCACCCCCAACCCTCTCCCGCCGCAAGTCGGGCTTGCCCGACTTGCGCAGATTTCACAATGCGCAACCGGGGTAAACCCCGGTTGCGTGGGAGAGGGAGCATACCTTCATCGCCGCTCTATTCGAACTAATCTCATCACGCTCTGTCGTCGTGAATCCTGAGCGGCCCGCGACCGGATGAGGCCACTTGCGCCGATCCGAGGCGTTACCATCTGACGAGCATGGCAAACGAAGAGATCTTTTCTCCCGGCAGTCCGCGTTTTGAGGCCTCCTCGCGCGGATCGTCTCGTGCTGCGCGGCCGCAAGGCCCTGTGATCGATCAGGACGGCCGCGAAATTCCGTCAGGTTCGCTCCGCGACGGATTTGATCGGTTCCGGTTCGATTTCTCGCATTCGAGCACCAATCCCTTCGGCGATCTCACCCGCGAGCAGCGTCTGGCGCGCTTTGAGATGTTGGCCCGACTTCTCGACATCGCCTTCATTCTGCCGGGCACCAAGGTGCGCTACGGCGTCGACGGCATTATCCGTTTGATTCCGGTGGTCGGAGATCTCGTCGCAACCGCATTCTCGCTCTGGCTCGTGCGCGAGGCCAAGGCGCTGGGCGCGCCCTGGCATGTCACCGCGCGGATGCTCGGCAACGTCGCGGTTGACGGCGTGGTCGGACTGGTGCCGCTGGCCGGTGATGCGTTCGACGTTCTGTTTCGCGCCAACATGCGCAACGTCCGCTTGCTGCGGCGCTGGCTCGACAAGCAGCCGTCATCCCGCCTTTAGCGGGCTTAAGCCATTTTGCCGAACGGCCGGTGGAGGTATTTTTATTCGGACGCGATAGCCGCCCGATCAGGCGGCTTCGTTGCTCGCCTTGTCGCCGGCAGGAGCCGGCTCGGGCGCGCGCGGGCGTCGCGGCAACGGGAAATCCTGGCTCTCATACAGCGAGCGAATGCCGCTCTGGTCGAAGCGCGCCTCGTCGACCTGCAGATAGGCGCCGTTCAGTGAATCCGCCGGCAATTCCTCGATCGCGAAACGAACCGCTTCAGCCGCGGTGCCAAATCGCCGATAGGCGAAGCCCGCCCGCTTTTTCTTGCGGATGGCGGCAGGAAACAGTTCGGCAGCGGTGTTAAAGCTGAAGGAAGCCATGGTCACGGACCTCTGTTCTTTTTCATGAGAACGCGAACGAAATCGCGAACAGATCGCACGGGCGCAAAAAACCACGAGGCGCCGGTACACGTCATTTCATTTGGACAGCCCCTAATATAAGCGCGTTTGCAGGAATTGCGACTCCTGTTGGGGCGGATGATGAATCCGCCTTCCAGTCCGCCCCTTCGATAAAAAACTATTTAGTTACAGCAGCTTATAAACGTCAGAGCTTGCCGAGCAGCAGCAATATCAGCAGCACGACCAAAACCACGCCGCCGAGCCCCATCCCGGAATGGCCGAGACCATAGCCGTAGCCGCCAATGCGGCCGCTCCAGCCGCCGAGCAGATAGAGGATCACGAGAATAATGAGGATCGTTCCAATCGACATGGCACTCCTCCCCCAAAAAACCGGCGCTTAGCGGTGGCCATCACGCGGTTACGCCACCAAAGCACACTAGTGTCCCGGTTCTGACATTCGTATCCCATCGCAGCGGGCACTTTTACGAATGTCAGAACCAAAGGGACACTAGCAACTATTTGATCCTAGTGTAGCTTTGACTCTGACGTTCCTTCCGAGAGCTCGCGGCAACACTGAAAGGAACGTCAGAGTCGCTACACTAGGCATTTTGGTTCCATATGGGGAACCTTGGCGGAGGGTAAATCCGGCGCATTCCGGGTCTGATGCGGAGCCTGCCATCGGGCCGGCGCAGGCCGGACCCGTTGGCATCGCCCGGAATGTCTTTTCAGCCTATTTCGGCTGCAGCTTCAGCGCCGCCGAATTGATGCAGTAGCGCAGCCCGGTCGGGGCAGGGCCGTCCTCGAATACGTGGCCGAGATGGCCGTTGCAGCTTGCACACAGCACCTCGGTGCGGATCATGCCGTGGCTGGTGTCGCGATCCTCGTCGACATGGCTCTCGGCCGCCGGCTGGCTAAAGCTCGGCCAGCCGCAACCGGAGTCGAACTTGGCATCGGATTCAAACAGCGTCTGGCCGCAGCCGGCGCAGACATAGGTGCCGCTCCGTTGTTCGTGCTCGTATTCGCCGGTGAACGGCCGTTCTGTCGCCTTCTCGCGCAGCACGGCATATTGCATCGGCGTCAGTTCCTTGCGCCACTCGGCCTCGCTCTTTTCACCTTCGCCGTCGTTTTGGCGTCGGACATGGCAACTCCCTTCAATGCCTCCCCTAATTGGTGACTTTCAGGCTGCTCACCAGAATCGGCTTCTCGAGATAATTTTCCGCGAAAATCTTCTTCAGGTTTTCGACCTTCGGTAGGTCGTTATAGGCAATATAGGGCTGGTTGGGGTGCAGCGTCAGGTAGTCCTGATGATAGTACTCGGCTGCGAAAAAGCCCTCCAGCGGAGAGACCTTGGTCACGATCGGCTTGTTGTAGACCTTGGCCGCGTTGAGCTGGGCGATATAGGCCTCCGCGACCTTCTTCTGCTCGTCATTGGTGGTGAAGATCGCCGAGCGATATTGGGTGCCGGTGTCCGGTCCCTGACGGTTCAACAGCGTCGGATCGTGCACGACTGAGAAGAAGATCTGCAAAATCTTGCCATAGCTGATCTTCTTCGGATCGTATTTGATCTCGACGGATTCGGCATGCCCGGTCGTGCCGGTGGATACCGCGCTGTAGTCGGCGGTCATCTTGCTGCCGCCGGTATATCCGGACACGGCGTTGACGACGCCGGAAGTATGCTGGAACACGCCCTGGACGCCCCAGAAGCAGCCACCCGCGAGTACCGCCGTCTGGATGCCGCCGGTACCTTGCGCATCGGCCGCGGGCGGCGGAATGATTACGGCATCTTCGGCGGCGAACGACGGCGCAAACGTCGCGGAAATGGCCAGCGCGCCGATGCCGGCGGCACAGAGCGAAAGACGGCTGAAGGAACGGCGGTTCATGTGCTTCCTCTTGATTTCCTGTCGGCCCGGCGGAACGGGCTTGAGTTTAGGTCGGCAGCGGCGGTTCGCAATCGGCCTTCCGCCCGATCTCGCCCAAGATACGGAGCAAAAGCCGATCTGTTACAGGGCGATACACACGAATCCGTGAGTTAATGACGAAAATGAGCCTGCGCCCGGGGGCGAGCGGCACAGGTTCAGACGACGATACTCAGCCGTTTGGCTGCCCGTGTCACGCCGGTATAGAGCCAGCGGGCGCGGCTGTCCTGAAAGGCGAAGCTTTCGTCGAACAGCACCACGTCATCCCATTGCGACCCCTGCGACTTGTGCACGGTCAGCACGTAGCCGTAGTCGAATTCGTCATAGGGCTTGCGCTGTTCCCAGGGGATCGCCTCGATCCCGCCTTCGAAACAATCGCAGCGGACGGATACCTTGGTCACCTTGTGGCTGAATTCCTCGTCCGGGGCGAGCCGCATGCTGACGACGCGCGACTTCGAGCGCGAAGCGTTGCGCGACTTCACGCGCCACAGGCCGCCGTTGAACAACCCCTTCTTGCGGTTGTTGCGCAGGCAGACCAGCTTGTCACCGGCGACGGGGAGGGGATCCTCGATGTGCTGTTTCTGCCGCATCCGCATGTTGTAGGCGCGGCGGGTGTTGTTGCGCCCGACCAGCACCTGGTCGGCCTGCATCACCCGCTCCGGATCGAGTTCACCGCGCGACACCACTTCGCTTTCGCCATGACGGCCGATCTCGAGTTCGCGGCCCTCGCGAATATCCATCGACATCCGAACGATCGGATCGTCCTGGGCCTGGCGATGCACCTCGGTCAGCATCGCGTCGGGTTCGGTATCGGTAAAAAAGCCGCCGCCCTGGATCGGCGGCAATTGCGCGGGATCGCCGAGCACCAGCAGCGGGCAGTCGAACGACATCAGGTCGCGCCCCATCTCGGCGTCCACCATCGAACATTCGTCGATGATGATCAGCTTGGCCTTCGAGGCCGGCGCATCGTCCCACAATTCAAAGCTCGGCTGCTCCACGCCGGATTCGCGGGCGCGGTAGATCAGGGAATGGATCGTGGAAGCGTTGTCGCAGCCCTTGTTGCGCATCACCAGCGCCGCCTTGCCGGTGAAGGCGGCGAATTTCACTTCGCCATCGACGTCCTCGGCGATGTGGCGCGCCAGCGTGGTCTTGCCGGTGCCGGCATAGCCGAACAGGCGGAACACCGGCGGCGTGCCGTTACGGCCGGGCTTCGCCTTGAGCCAGTCGGCAACGGCCTTCAGCGCGGAATCCTGATGCGGCGTAAAGGTTGTCATTGGGGGACCGGATTGGTGATGCCGTTGCGAAGCGACGACTCAAACAAGGCCGCAAAGCTAACCTCGAATTCTGCCAGCACAAGCCATCTTTTGTTAGCATACGAGGCTTGGAAGGCCGGCGTGATGAGCGGCGCCATTGAGCTCGAGGAGATCGATACCGAGGCCTTTATGGACCGCTACGGCAAGCTGGCGCTCAACGTCGCTTCCCCGGAACCCGCCTCCACGGCGGCGGAATAGCCACGCCCTGTTCTAGTCTAGACCGCTGGTCGCCACATTTTCCGCGCAAAGAAAATTGCTCTGCGATCGATCGCCGCGATGGAAAAAACGCAGCGTCCTGTGCTGATCCGGCAGGCCGGATATCGCTTTTTTCGGCGAGTCCTCGACACCGGTCACCGATGCCACCATCCTGAAAAACAAACGCCATGATGCGGAAGAACAAACGCCATCATCCTGGGGAACAAGCTGCCTCGGGATCATTTTTGGGGACGTGGGTAAAATGTCGGACATCGCGATCAAGGCCTCGGAGCCGCTGACGCTGCGGACGCAATTGACCGAGGACTGGCTTGCGGTCGTCATCGGCCTTCTGGTGTTCGGATCGGCGCTTGTCAGCATCGACGGGGTTGACCTTCTGGGCTGGGCCGTCACCACTTCGGTTTATACCAACGTCTCCCAGGCGCTCACGCCCTTTGCCAAGGCTTACGCCTGGCTCGGCGGCGGCGGGGCGCTGATCGCGACCTACCTCGCATTGCTGGCGGTTCTGAGCGCGGGCGTCGCGACGCTGGGCGCGGACGTGCGGAAATTCGCGCTGGCATTTACGGCTACCTTTGCGATTGCCTATGCAAGCTGGATCGTCGGCAGCTATGCCTATGTCGCCGCGGTGACGCCCGCCGAGCAGCAGAAATTTGGGCTCGCCTGGTCGCTCAAGCTGACCAATGAAGGCGGCTTCATCGTCGCGCTGCTTGCAGGCATCGTGATCGCCAATTTCTTTCCGCGGTTTGCGAACTGGCTGAAGGAAGCGATCCGGCCCGAACTCTATATCAAGATCGCCATCGTCATTCTCGGCGCCACCGTCGCGGTCACCGCGGCCGGCCGCCTCAATCTCGCCTCCTCGCTGTTGTTGCGTGGCGCCGCCGCGATCGTCGAGGCCTATCTGATCTACTGGGCCGTGATCTACTATGTCGCACGCAAATGGTTCGGCTTCAGCCGTGAATGGTCGGTGCCTCTCGCCTCCGGCATTTCGATCTGCGGGGTTGCGGCTGCGATCGCCACCGGCGGCGCGATCCGCGCGCGGCCGGCGGTGCCGATCCTGGTGTCGTCACTGGTCGTGGTGTTCGCGGTCGTCGAAGTCCTGATCCTGCCGTTCCTGGCCCAGACCTTCCTGTGGCAGGAGCCGCTGGTGGCGGGCGCCTGGATCGGTCTTGCCATCAAGACCGATGGTGCGGCGGTCGCAGGCGGCGGCATCACCGAATCGCTGATCATGGCGAAGGCGGCCGCCGAAGGCATCAAATATCAACCCGGCTGGATTCTCGCGACCACCGCGACGGTGAAGATCTTCATCGATATCTTCATCGGCATCTGGGCCTTCATTCTCGGCTATATATGGACCAACCATATCGACAAGGGGCCGGATCGCGCCAAGCCTGCCGAAATCTGGCAGCGCTTCCCGAAATTCATTCTTGGTTTCATGGTCGTGTTCGCGGTGTCGCTCTGGCTTGCGATCGGCTCGACGCCGGATATCGCGAAGGCGCTTCCCACCGCCGCCGGCGAAGCCAACGTGTTCCGCGTGATCTTCTTTGTCCTGACGTTCTTTTCGATTGGCGTGCTGTCGGATTTCCGAAAGCTCTGGCAGCAGGGTTTTGGCAAGCTCGCGGCGGTCTATTTCGTCAGCCTGTTCGGATTTGTGATCTGGGTGGGGCTGTTGATCTCATGGCTGTTCTTCAGTGGCTTCAAGCCGCCGCTCGTCAGCTAAAGCATGATCGGGAACGCGAAGGGTAATCATATGCCGTCACCTAATTTGAGAGACGAGATCGCCGCTGCGGAAGTCGAGCCGTTGTTGCCGATTGAAAAGAAACTGATCGGGTTCAGCCTCGGCCTCGGCATCTTGCTGCTGGTCATCCTGGTCGCCATCAATCATTTCGTGCCGATCAAGATTTGATGGAAATTCCGCTGCGCCACGGCGGATCGGCCAAGTGGCATCAAGTGGCATAGCAACGCGGGTTAAGGCTGGCCTGATGGCCGCCCTTTTGCTAATCGCTGATGGAGCCAAATTCGGTCTTCCACGTGCGTGAACCCTCATGCTCCTTCGCCTTTTGCTGGCTTCCATCCTGCGCGAAGACCCCAAGGGGCCTTACACCAATATCATCGTGGTGCGCAGCGCCGACAAGGACAAGCCATGGGTCAAGACGTTGGTGCAGAGCTATCAGAGGCCGGAAATCCGCGAGTTCGTTCTGACGAAATTCAAGGGCGGCGTGCTGCCGTCATGGTAAGCGCAGCGCCGTGCGCTGAAAGCGCCGCCGGCCGATGAAACGCGCCGCTGTCTGGGTGTTCTATGCGGTCGGGACGCTCGCGGTCGTTTATCTTGCGCTCTATGCCTATGTGGCCTTCACCGGGCGGCCGCTGCAGCCCGGCGACCCCATCCACATCTTCCGCAAACCCAATGCGCCGAATTACTCGGTGACGCCAGGCGGCACATCCGCCGCGTAAGGCGTCACGCGGTCGCGGCGGAGCGGTGCATGTCGCCGGCGCCAGCCGGCGTGATCGGCAGGCCGCCATCGGCATATTCGTTCAGCTTGTTGCGCAGCGTTCGGATCGAGATGCCGAGGATATTGGCCGCGTGGGTGCGGTTGCCGAGGCAATGCTTCAGCGTTTCCAGGATGAGATCGCGCTCGACATCGGCCACCGTGCGCCCGACCAGCGCGCGGGTCACCTGCTCGGCGGCGAAAGTGGCGTGAGCCACCGCCGGCACGGTTTTGGACGTGTCGAGGCGGTCGCCGTCCGGCGTCAGGATGGCGTCGACCCCGATCTCGTCGCCCTGCGCCATCAGCACCGAACGATGAATGGTGTTCTCGAGCTCGCGGACGTTGCCCTGCCAGCGGTTGGTGGTCAGCACCCGGCGGGCTTCGGCCGAGAGCGTCCGCAGCGCCACGCCGTTGGCGTCGGAATATTTCTTGATGAAGTGCTGCGCCAGTTCGAGAATGTCGGCCGGCCGCTCCCGGAGCGGTGGAATTTTCAGATTGACGACATTGAGGCGGAACAGAAGGTCCTCGCGGAAGGTGCCCTCGCGCACCGCATCCGACAGGTTGCGGTTCGAGGTCGCGATGATCCGGATGTCGACCGGGACCGGCCTCGCGCCGCCGACGCGATCGATCACGCGCTCCTGGATCGCCCGCAGCAGCTTGGATTGCAGCCGCACGTCCATCTCCGAAATTTCGTCGAGCAGCAGCGTGCCGCCGGTCGCCTCCTCGAATTTTCCGATACGCCGCGCCACCGCGCCGGTGAACGCGCCCTTTTCGTGACCGAACAGTTCGGATTCCAGGAGATGCTCCGGGATAGCCGCGCAGTTGATCGAGATGAAAGGCCGCTTGGCGCGATGCGAGCGGGTGTGGACATAACGCGCCAGCACCTCCTTGCCGGTGCCGGATTCGCCCGTGACCATCACCGAGGCGTCCGAGCCGGCAATCTGCTGGGCGAGCTTGATGACCTTGGCCATCGCCTCGTCACGATAGATCAGGTCGCGCGAATCGTTGGCCACGGCCGCAAGCACGGCGGCGATCAGCTCGGGGTCGGGCGGCAGCGGGATATATTCCTTGGCGCCGGCATGGATCGCGGCTACCGCCGCGCGGGCGTCGTTGGAGATGCCGCATGCGACGATCGGTACATGGATGTGTTCGGCTTCAAGCCGCATCACCAGATCGCGGATGTCGAGCCCCACATCGACCAGCAGCAGATCGGCGCCCTTGCCGCCGCGCAGCACCCGCATCGCCTGTTCGTTGTCTTCCGCGTGGGTGACGGAGGCGCCGTTATCCATCGCGATCTTGGTGGCCGTTGTGAGCTGCCCCTTCAATGTGCCAACGATAAGAAGCCGCATGGTATTCTCCTGTTCGTCTGTCCGCGCCCGTCAGGCACGTATCTCTAGAGTGAATTTCAGCTGCGTTCCGCCTTGACGATTTCCGTCATGGTGACGCCGAGTTTGTCTTCCACCAGAACCACCTCGCCGCGGGCGACCAGGCGGTTGTTGACGTAAATGTCGATGGCCTCGCCGACGCGGCGATCGAGCTCGAGGACGGTGCCGGGTCCGAGCTTGAGCAATTCGCCGACGTCCATTTTGGAGCGGCCAAGCACGGCCGAGACCTGGACCGGGACGTCGAACACGGCCTCAAGGTCGGCCGCGATACGGGCGGCATTCTCGTCCTCGTGATAGGCGATGTCGCTCGCTGCCTGGGTGTCGGCGGCGTTCAGATCCGGTAGTGGAACCTGCGTGTCGGTGTCACTCATGGTTCATTCCTCTTCCCCGGTTCAGGCCTGGTTGCGTGACGCGATATAGCGCCCGACAAGTTCGGTGATCTTTGCTTCGACGGCTGCGCGTTCCAGAACGACGCCGCCATCCGCCCACTCGATCCGGCAATCGCCGGTCTCGATTTCGGGCTCGGCCAGAATGACCAGGCGGCCGGCAAAGCCGCTCTGCTTGGCCAGCGCCTCGATGCGGGCGTGGCCGGCTTCGTAAAGCCGATCGTTGATCCGGACCACCAGATGCGGCGTCGACACCAGTTGGGCAAAGCAGTCGCTGACGAGCGCCGTGATCTCGCCGAGCGGCTCGCGGGCGAACAGTTCGCTGGCGAGTTTGCGCGCGACCGCGACCGCCACATCGACCGCTTCGGTTTCCATGCGGGCCTCGATCCCGGAAAAGCGCGCGGCAATGCCCTTGATGGTGATGCCGATCGCCTCCAGCGCCAATGCGGCGCGGCGGTCGCTTTCCACCTTGGCTTCGCGCAACGCGGCGTCGTAGCCGTCGCGATAGGCGCGGGCTTCGGCGGCGGCGATCTTCTGGGCGACTTCCGCCGGCGTGGCGGCGCGCTCGCGCATCCGGTCGGGCGCCGAGAAGTCCGTGTCGAACAGGAATTTTGCGGGCGCGGCCATCAGTACACCAGCTCGTCGTCGGCGCGGTTTTTGGTAAGCGTGATTTCACCCTTGGCCGCGAGATCCTTGGCGAGGTTGACCAATAGCGCCTGCGCCTCGTCGACGTCGCGCAGCCGCACCGGCCCCATCGCCGCCATGTCGTCGAGCAGCATCTTGCCGGCGCGCGACGACATATTGCCGAGGAAGAAGCCGCGGACGTCCTCGTTGGCGCTCTTGAGCGCGACGCCGAGCTTGTCCTTGTCGACGTTGCGCATCAGCGTCTGTGCCGAGCCGGAGTCGAGCTTGACGAGGTCGTCGAAGGTGAACATCAGCGCCTTGATGCGCTCGGCCGATTCGCGATTTTCCTCTTCCAGCGAGGTAATGAAGCGGGTTTCGGTCTGACGGTCGAAATTGTTGAAGATTTCCGCCATCACCTCGTGCGCATCGCGCCGCCTGGTTTGCGACAGGTTCGACATGAACTCGACGCGTAGCGTTTGCTCGACGCGCTCGATCACTTCCTTCTGCACCGCCTCCATCCTGAGCATCCGGTTGACGACGTCGAGCGCCATGTCCTCGGGCAGAATCGCGAGCACCCGTGCCGAATGCTCGGGTTTGAGTTTCGAGAGCACCACCGCGATAGTTTGCGGATATTCATTCTTGAGATAGTTGGCGAGCACCTCTTCCTGGACGTTGGAGAGCTTCTCCCACATGTTGCGGCCGGCGGGGCCGCGGATTTCGTCCATGATTCCGGTAACGCGCTCGGCGGGCAGATATTGTTGCAACAGCCGCTCGGTCGCGTCGAAATTGCCCATCAGGGCGCCGGACGCCGACATTCGCGACACGAATTCGAGCAGCATGTCCTCGACGACCTCGGCCTCCACGGTGCCGAGCGTCGACATGTGGATCGACAGTTCGCGCACCTCGTCGTCGTCGAGCAGCGACCAGACCTTGCCACCATATTGTTCGCCGAGCGCCAGCATCAGGATTGCGGCGCGCTTGGGACCGGGAAGCGGCGCGGCCTGCATCCGGTTGGCCTGACGAGCCGCCAGCGAGGAAATCACGCTGGTGATGTCGTTGGTGTTATTGGTTTGAGGCAAGGCCATCAGGGATCACGCGGCAGGTTCGGAGAGCCATTGACGAACGATGGCTGCGGTTTCGTTGGGATTGCGTTCGGCCAGTTCGCCGACGCGATGAACGGATTGGGCATGAACCTGGCCCTGGACCTGCGCCACGTCGATGAGTTGCGCGGTGTTGTTGGGGCCGGGAACGAGGCTCTGGCCGGCCGCGGCCTGCGCGCTGCCGTCGGCAATTGCCGGTAACTGGCTTTCGCCGTGCGGCGGCGCGACCATTTCGTCGGCAAGGATGCGCCTGACCAGCGGACGGATCACCATGAACAGCACCACGAGGCCAAGCAGCATCATGACGCCGAGCTCGATGACGTACATGACGTCGTCCTTGGTGAATTGCAGCATGCCGAGCAGCCCCGTGGGTTCGGCGAGCGGCGCGACGGCCGGTGCCTCGGCAAACCGCAGGTTGACGACTTCCACCTGGTCGCCGCGCTTCTGGTCAAAGCCGATCGCGGAGCGCACCAGTGTCGCAATCCGCTCGAGCTGCTCGTTGCTGCGGTCCTGATAGACCATCTCGCCTTTGTCGTTCTTGACGTAGCTGCCGTCGACCAGGACGGCGACCGAAACGCGGTTGACCCTTCCGGCCTCCGTCACCTCGGTTTTGGTGGTGTGCGAGATCTCGTAATTGTTGGTTTCTTCGGTCTTCTTGCTCTGGTCGCGCGCAACCGGCGCCGTGGGGTTCGGCTGATTGCCCGGCAACTCGTTGCCCACGGTGACCTGGCCGTTGTTCTCGGCCGTGGCGCTTGATTCTTCACGGGTCTGGCTCGAGCGCAGCACCCGGCCTTCGGGGTCGAATTTGTCGGAGGTCTGGGTGATCTTGTTGTAGTCGAAATCGGCGGAGAGCTGGACGCGCGCCCGTCCCGCGCCGACCACCGACGATACGATGGCCTCGACCTCGTTGCGCATGCGCTTTTCGAAGGCCGTGCGCCGTTCGTCGCCGATGGTGTTGTCGTTGGGTCCGCCGGCGCCGTCGGCGAGCAACTGGCCGGCTTCGTCGACGATCGATACCCGCTGCGGCTTCAACCCGTTCACTGCGGAGGCGACCAGATGCCGGATCGCCCTGATCTGCTGCGGCTCAAGGCTGCCGCGCACCCGCACGACGATCGAGGCCGACGGTTCGGGGGTTTCGCGCGCAAATAACGGCCGCTCGGGCAGCACCAGATGGACTCGCGCGGCCTGGACGCGGTCGATGGCGCGGATGGTGCGGGCGAGTTCGCCTTCCAGCGCCCGCAGATGATTGATGTTCTGTACGAAACTCGTGGTGCCCAGCGCGTCGGACTTGTCGAAAATCTCGTAGCCGACGCCGCCGCCCTTGGGCAGGCCGCCCTCGGCCAGTTTCAAGCGCAGCCGCGTGACCTTGTCCTTCGGCACCATGATGACGGAGCCGTCGTTGCGGATTTCGAAGGGGATGGCCTGGCGTTCCAGGTCCTTGATGACGGCGGAGGAGTCCTCCATGCTCAGATCGGTGAAGAGGGTGGTCATCTGCGGCGTCGTGACGCGCATGATGACGAACGCGAAGAAGCCGATCAGCGCGGCGGTCACCGCAACCATCGCCATCAGGCGCGAGGCGCCCAAGCCCTTCAGGAAGCTTACGAGACTCTGCAAACCAACCGCCCCTCAGATTCCGTCCCGAGCCGGGATCGGACCACTGGGCAATTATTGCCTACGGTATGGTTTCGATATGGTTAACGAAGGTTAAGGGCGCGGGGAAAAGTTCAAAACGGAAAAGATCGGCTTCGTCTTACGACGCCGATTTTCCTCAAACGCCAATCGCGTCAGGCGGCGATTACTGGCGATATTGCTGGATTCGGGTGGTTCGCAGCCCGGCAAGGCCGTGTTGATCGATGGAAAATTGCCAGGACAGGAATTCGTCGACCGTCAGCGTGTAGCGGCTGCAGGCTTCCTCAAGGGAAAGCAGGCCGCCGCGAACCGCGGCAACGACTTCGGCCTTGCGACGGATGACCCATCGCTTGGTTCCGGGTGCGGGCAGATCTGCGATCGTTAGCGGACTGCCGTCGGGCCCGATGACGTATTTTACCCTCGGGCGATGAGGCTCTGTCATGGCGTACTCACAAACTCTCAACCACTGAACTCACGCCATTAACCTACGCCCCCCGGCTTAAAAATTGCCTAAACCCGAAGCGTCAATACGAATCTCCTTGAAAATGCTTGCGCTGACCAATCGGGTTCCACCGAATTTGGCCTCCGGTTAACCCTGTCTTAAGTCCCCGCCGCGCGGGGGAGCGGCTAGGGTCCCTTTGGTTCTGACATTCGTAAAAGTGCCCGCCGCGATATGGTACGAATGTCAGAACCGGGACACTAGTTCACGATGCTCTGGACCTGGTTGACGGTGAAGGTTTGCCCGCCGATCGACAGCAGCGGCGGCGATTGGGTGAGGTCGACCGAACTGACCACGCCTTCGACCCGAGTGGTGATGGCGGCGGTGTTGCCGGCGGAATCCTTGGCGGTCGCCGTGAGCGTGTAGTTGCCGTCGGGCTGCTGCGTGCCGTCATTGCCGAGGCCGTTCCACTTGAACGCCTGGTCGTTGCCGGCGTTGGCGGCGAAGCTGTTCGAGAAGACGGTCTGACCCGTGCTGCTGGCGATCGAAATATTGACGGTGGAGGTGGTGGGAACGTCGAGTTGCCAGGCGGCCTCGCTGTTGGTCAGCGCCGCGGTAGAGCCCTTGACGACAGCCGTCTTGCCGACGAATCCCAAGGCCTGAGTCGACTGCGCGGTCTGCTGGAGCGAGACCAGCGTGGCCAGCGAATTGTTGGTGTTGATTTGCTGCTGGACGCCGGCGAATTCGACGAGCTGCTGGGTGAACTGGTTGGTGTCGAGCGGGCTGAGCGGATTCTGGTTCTGCAATTGCGTCGTCAGTAGCTGCAGGAAGCTCTGAAAATTGCCGGCGATCTGCGTGTTGGCCAGCGCATTGGTGGCCGCAGCCGAATTGGCGGAGGAGGAGGATGAGCTCGGCTGGGGGGTCGTTCCTGAAACAACGGTCATGTCGTTCTCCTCAAACTCTGATGTCCACGCCGCCACTCGAAGCGAGCGAACGGCCATAACTGCGCCCCGCAACCGATGCCGAGACGGCATCTTCGTCGCTGATAATCAGCTGCTGGGCGTTGGGGTTATTCCCGTTCCCGCCGTTCTGGCCGGAAGACGATTGGTCGCGCAGGCTGAATTGCAGTCCGCCATTGCCCGTCTTGAGCCCGGCATTGTCCAGCGCCTGCTGCAACTGCGGCGCATCCTGGCGCAGTATCGACAGCGTTTCCGGCTTTTCGACCGTCAGATGCGACGTGACCTGGCCGTTGCGATCGATATCGACGCGCACGTCGATGCGGCCAAGATCGGCCGGATCCAGACGTATCTCAAAGCTGGTCTTGCCGCCCTTTACGTTGGCGGCGATCTCAAGCGCCAGTCCGCTCAACGGCACCGCCCCATTGGTTGCCGCGGTAACGGTCAGGTTGCTCGCGGAGGTGAGGGCCGAGGCGGAATTGAGCTGCGGCTGCACCAGGCCAATCGCCTGGGTGGTGGCCGGATCGACCGAATCGGCGACCACATGCGTGGCGTTCGCAGCGGCTGCATGATCATGGGCCGATGCCGACGGCGTCGCTGCGACTGCATCTGCGGCTGCCCCCTCGACGGCGGCGGTGTTCGCCGTCTCCTGCTTGCCGGCCGCGGATGATTGAGGCACCAAGCCGTTCTGACCCGCCGTAGTGGTTGTATCGGTCGCGTCCGGGTCGGCCGGCGCTGAGTTTGTCGTCGAGCTATCGGTGGTGGCGGGCGCGGCCTGGCCTTTTCCTGGTGTGGTCTTCGGCGTGACGGGCACGGTGGCGGCCACCGCCGTTGTCACCGCGGCCGTGTCGGTTGACGTCGTGGTGCTGGCCTGCGCGCTCGCGCTCAATCCGGTAACCGAAACGGCGGTCTTTGTTGTAGAAGTGCCGGGCGTCGTGTGTCGGCGGCGTCGGATCGGTTTTGACCTGACCGGAGGGCCCGGGCGGCGGCAAAAGAGGTTGCGAGCTTGCGGCAAGGGCTGCCGCCGCAATGGCAAGCGGCGCGGTGGGACCGCCGGAGGTTGGCGCCGACGTCGGCACATTGGTCGCGGGCGTCGATGTCGGAACAGCAACCGCGACCGGCGTGACGCTGCCGGCCTGCAGCGTCAGGATGGTGGCATCCGCCGCGGTCGAATCCGTGTCGGTTGGCTTGTCTTTGGATTTCCGATCGGCCGCTGACGTCGTGCCGGAGGTGGTCGTCGTGGTGGTCTGACTGGCGCCGTTAGCTGTCGAGCCGTTGGCCGAAGTGCCGGTATCGGCGTTGCCTGGATTGCGGGCATTGGCGTTGGATGGTGGCGGGTTGTTCGCAGCGGCGCTGGAATCAGCGTACGCCGGCGGCGGGTTCGATGTGTTGTTATTGGCCGGCGCCGCATTGTTATTGGCCGCCGCATTATTATCGGGCGGCCGCGGCGCGGCGTCCGCATTGTTCTGCGGCGGCGGGGGAGGCGGCAGCGCAGCCGCGGTATCGCTAGGCGTGTTCCGGTTGACCAGATTCCCAAAAAGGTCGTTCGCCGGCGGCGTATTGGCGCGCGTCAGCCACGATGGCGCGGCTTGGAACGCGGCATTGGCTGCGGCTGCGGCATCTGGGGTAGCACTGACCACTGGACGGCCTCCGGCAAGGGAACTGACCTGACAATTAGCAAGGACCGGGCCATCCGGGCGTCCAATAAATTCATATATAATTCAATGCCTTAGATCGCTGACCGGGTCGCGCCGGTCCGGTTCCGGCACCGCTTTTTCTGCCCGGCGGCAAGAATTGCCGTTCCAGATTGAGGACCGGGTGCCGCAATTGCTTCGCGGCAATACGGCCTATATTAGAGTGCTGCGTTTCGGCCGCCTCGCGCCTGGCGCTGCCGGGATGCCCTTAGAGCATGATCCGGAAAAGTGTGTAGCGGTTTTCCGAAAAGATCATGCTCAAACAAAAGGATAGAGCGCGATGACGATTCGAAGAAAAGTCATCCCGCTCTGGTGATCGAAACCATGCGCAACAGTCTGGATATTGAAGGCCGTCCCCAGGACACCCGCGTCGTCGTCGCGATGTCGGGCGGCGTCGATTCATCGGTGACGGCCGCGCTGTTGAAGTCGGAAGGCTACGACGTCGTCGGCATTACGCTGCAACTCTACGACCACGGCGCGGCGACCCATCGCAAGGGCGCCTGCTGCGCGGGTCAGGATATCCATGACGCCCGCAACGTCGCCGAGCGCATCGGCATCCCGCATTATGTGCTCGACTACGAGAGCCGCTTTCGCCAGTCGGTGATCGACAACTTCGCCGAGAGCTATGTCTCGGGCGAAACGCCGGTCCCTTGCATCGAATGCAACCGCTCGATCAAGTTTCGCGATTTGCTGGCGACCGCGCGTGAGTTGGGTGCGTCCGCACTGGCGACCGGACATTACGTCGCTTCGCGTTCCCTGGCCGACGGTTCGCGCGCGCTGGTTTGCGCGGCCGACGCTGACCGCGACCAGAGCTACTTCCTGTTTGCAACCACCCGCGAGCAACTTCAATTCCTGCGTTTTCCGCTTGGCGACATGACCAAGCCCGAGGCGCGTGAGCTGGCGCGGCGCTTCGGACTTGAGGTCGCCGACAAGCAGGACAGTCAGGACATCTGCTTCGTGCCGACCGGGCGCTACACCGACGTGATCGGCCGGCTGCGGCCGAATGCGCTTGCGCCGGGCGATATCGTCGATCTCGACGGCCGCGTGATCGGCACCCATCAGGGCATTGTGCATTTCACCGTCGGGCAGCGCCGCGGCTTAGGGATTGCTTCGGGCGCGCCGCTCTATGTGGTGCGGCTCGATGCGGCGAGCCGCCGCGTCGTCGTGGGTCCGCGCGAGGCGCTGCGGATGGATCGCATCGCCTTGCGCGACGTGAACTGGATCGGCGATGGCCCGCTCGATCGTGCGGTTGGCGCGGGATTGGAGATTTTCGTGCGCGTTCGCTCGACGCGCGCGCCGCAGCCGGCTTGGCTGCGCCTGGCCGGCGACGATTATGAAGTTGAACTGGTCGCGGGCGAGGAGGGCGTCTCGCCCGGTCAGGCCTGCGTGTTCTACGATGCGCCTTCGGGGCGTGCGCGCGTGCTCGGCGGCGGGTTCATCCAGAGCGCCAGTGCCAAGGGCATTTCCGGCAAGGCGGCGAAGGCAGCCAACCGGGACACGCTCGTCGAAGCGGTGCGTGGGTAGTGGAGTGGATTTGACATTCGCTATCCCCCTGGCCGGAGTTCGTCAAGCGAATGTCAAATCCTAAACTCCACTACAACCTTATTTTTGCTAGTGGTCCTTTTGATTTGACATCGCAAAAGTGGCCGCTGAGAAGGGATGCGAATGTTAGAATCGGACCACTAGTTTTTAAGGCTGGGCATGGGGGCAGATATCAACCGCGCGGGCGTCGCCAAGGCTTATGGGCGCTGGGCGCCGGTCTATGACCTCGTGTTCGGCAAGGTTTTCGACCAGGGCCGTCAATCGACCATCGCGGAGGCCGACCGCATCGGCGGGCGCATTCTCGATGTCGGCGTCGGCACCGGACTGTCGCTGTCGGATTATGCGGCGACCACCAGACTATGCGGCGTCGACATTTCCGAACCGATGTTGCGCAAGGCGCAGCAGCGGGTGCGGGCGCTGGGGCTGAAAAATGTCGAGACGCTCGCGGTCATGGATGCCAAAAATCTCGCTTTTGCGGATTCGTTTTTTGATGCGGTGGTCGCGCAATATGTCATCACCGCGGTTCCCGATCCGGAAGCCACGCTTGATGACTTTATTCGCGTCTTGAAGCCCGGCGGCGAATTGATCCTGGTCAATCACATCGGCGCCGAAAGCGGCCCGCGGCGTGTCTTTGAGCTGGCTTTCGCGCCGCTCGCCCGGAGGCTCGGCTGGCGGCCCGAGTTCCCTTGGGCGCGGCTCGAAAAATGGGCCCATCGCCATGGCGGCGTCAGCCTGGCCGAGCGGCGGCCGATGCCGCCGATGGGGCATTTCTCGCTGATCCGTTATCGCAAGTCGTAAGAAAGAACGGAACCGCCGCGCGCGACATTCGTTTTCTCCCGATGAGAAAACCCGCGCTTCTTCTTTTTGGCGTGCTGGCGATGACGGCGCAGGGCGCTGCAGCGCAGGCACCGCCGTCAGCAACGACGCCACCACAACCCACGGCGACGGCGGAAGTCGCCGCCAACTGCACGCCGACGGCGACCATGACGCCGCGCGGTATGATTACGCCGGAGGGTACGACCGGGCAGGCCAGAGAGCCGCTGGGCGACAGGCTCGCAAAGTCCGATGGCGTGCTCTGTCCGCCGCAAGGCGTCGATCCGGAAATCCACGCGCCGACGCCGGATGCAGGCAACACGCCGGTGATCCCGCCTCCCGGCAGCCCCGGCGGCAATCCGGATGTGCGGCCGAAATAATCCAGCAATTCACGTACCTTCCATCGGCAAACCGGGTTTGCTTGACAGGGGTCAGACCTGCTCCTTATATGCCGCGCGTTCGCGCTCGCGGCAAAAACAGCCGCGTTTGTTGGCGCCTTGGCGGGGTAGCTCAGCTGGTTAGAGCACGGGAATCATAATCCTGGGGTCGGGGGTTCGAGTCCCTCCTCCGCTACCATCCGAATGAATACTTGTCGGCTTCTCGCAAGTCATCGACACGGGCCGAACCACGGCAATCCCACCGGACCTGCCGCTCTCGATCAATCTCCAAAATTCTTTAGGGCTCTATCTGCCGAGACTATTCCCGTTTTGGCAGGCTTTGCGCGGGAAGCCTTTTTCGATTCTCACCGCGCGGCAGAATGGCAGTGCGCTTTCGTCTCGAGCCTCTCAGGGCACGTTGACGGCCGGCATCGCCGCGGTCGGCTTGAGCACAAGCTTAGGCTGCTTTCCTGCGTGAACCACCGCAGAAACCGAAGCAAGCGCAGCAAACGTCACCATCAGAACCATCAGCGCCTGCATAGAAGCGAGACGCGGTCTGAGATGGCGCCAGAGTTGATCGGTTGCTGGCGATTTCTCACTTTGCTTGAGAAGACAAAACCACTCGGCGAGATCTTCGGTCCGGCGATGCTGGGCCGCACGCCATATTTCAGCCGATGCAGCCCCCTGTATATTCTCCATGGCGCAGCTCCTTCCTCAATTGGGGTTCGGGAACGCACTTACAAAACGCCAACACATGGATCGGGGCTGAAGGCTAGCTAGGCGCCGGAGGCTCTGGCGACTTCGGCGAGATATTTCTGGCGGGACTGCTCGTAGATCAAGCTGATGATGAGTGCCCACATGACCGAACCCCGTTGTTTGATCGTGGCCGGATCATAATCCGGGGTCTGTTTCAGGATCGCTTCGCGTGCTCCGGAATATGGTTTCTTCGGCTAGGGCCGAGTCCCGTCGGGGCGTCTCCGCTTCAACGCGGTTCGGCGCATCCTTGATGCGACAACCCGCCTCATCGATACCGGCGACTATGGCCTGCAAGCTCGTTAAGCACCTGTAGCCCAACTCACATTTCACGACGTCTTGACACCGCGGCCGCCCGTGGTGGTATGCGGGCTGCGATCGAAGAGGCCCTTCAATGAGCGTGACTGAATTGTTCGACCGGGCGGCCCCAAAGCGCCCGGACAGGGTTACGATCCGCCGGCCTGACGATTTCCACGTTCACTTGCGCGATGGTGCGATGCTTGAAGCGGTGCTTCCGTTCACCGCGGCACAGTTTGCCCGCGGCGTCATCATGCCGAACCTGGTGCCGCCGGTCACGTCGGTTGCCGCCGCCGTTGCCTATCGTGAACGTATTCTCGCCGCACGAGCCGCCGCTTCCGACTTTCAACCGCTGATGACCTGCTATCTCGCCGATGAGACCTCGCCGGACGAGATCGAAAAGGGATTCAAAGAACGCGTCTGGGTCGCCGCAAAGCTTTACCCCGCCGGGGCCACCACCAACTCGCATTTCGGTGTGAAAGACATTCCGGCGCTGGCCCCCGTATTCGAGCGCATGGAAAAGATCGGCATGCCCGTGCTGATCCATGGCGAAGCGACCGATCCCGCTGTCGACATATTCGATCGCGAAGCCGTGTTCATGGAGCAGAGCCTGTTGCCGCTCCTGAAACGGCACGCCGGATTGAAGGTCGTGATCGAACATGTGACGACGGCCGAGACCGTCGACATCGTTCGCGCCCATGCCTCACGCGCCGCCGGGACGATCACGCCGCATCATCTTGTCATCAACCGCACCTCGCTGTTCCAGGGCGGCCTGCGCCCGCATCTCTACTGCTTGCCGGTCGCCAAGCGCGAGCATCATCGCCTCGCTCTGCGCAAGGCCGTGACCTCGGGCGAGGGCTGTTTCTTTATTGGCACCGACACCGCGCCGCATCGCCGCACCGCCAAGGAAGCGGAGTGCTGTTCGGCGGGTGTGTTCGGCGGAGCAACGGCGCTGCAGACCTATGTGCAGGTGTTCGACGAGGAAGGCGCGCTCGATCGCTTCGAGGCTTTTGCTTCCGTCAACGGCGCGCGTTTCTACGGCCTCGATCTCAACCGCGGCACCGTCGCGCTGGAGCGGCGGGAGCAGGCGGTGATGGCCGCGGTTGCGGTGGAGGATGCCGAAGTGGTGGTGTTCCAGGGCGGGCAAACGCTGCCATGGTCGGTCGGGAAGGTTACGCCGTGACCGATGGCAAGCTGGGTCATCATTCGCCCCTCAGGCGCTGATCTTCCCTGACCCGCACGCGTTCCGCGCCCCTGGCGCCGGCCTCCGATAATCTCAGTGCGCTCAGGGCCGCGCCCAATATGGCGAAGCCAACGGCTGTGACTATGGCGATCCGCGGACCGTCCGGTTCGAAGCGCGCCATCGACAACGACACCAATGCCGCACCGATCGTCTGTCCCAGCAGACGCGCGGTCCCTAACATGCCGCTGGCACCGCCGCTCCGTTCGCGCGGGGCCGCCGCGATCAT
Source organism: uncultured Alphaproteobacteria bacterium (assembly GCA_963832045.1). Lineage (GTDB taxonomy): Bacteria > Pseudomonadota > Alphaproteobacteria > Rhizobiales > Xanthobacteraceae > Bradyrhizobium. Next base: position 219,216 of record CAWHSM010000022.1, on the reverse strand, counting down.
GGTGCGGTTGTTTGGCGTCTGGAACAGACCGAATCCGGCGCCGGCAACGGCCATTCGCCACGCTACGTCGAGGTACGAAGGATGAAGCGGCAACCACGCGAGCGCGCTGAGGCCGAAAGCGAACAACAACAGCCCGATTCCGCCCAAAAGCCCGGACGGATAACGCTCGACCAGCCTTCCGGCGAATGGCGCGGCAAACATGACCGCGATCGGCCACGGCGTGATCAGGAGTCCGATCTCGACGGCCGAATATCCAAATCGGCTTTCAAAATAGAAGGGCAGCGCCACGAAGGCGAGCATCTGGGCACAGAAAGAAGCAATCGAGGTCGCGATCGACAAGGCAAAAATCGGAATGCGCAGCAGGTCCAGCGGGAGCAGGGGTGACGTCATGTTCGTCTGCTGCCGCACCAGAAGCACGCCGGCGACGCAGGCAGCGCCAAATTCCGCGAGCGAAATCAGCGGACCTTCGCCGTGGCCGAAACTGTCGATCGCGGCAAGGCCGATGCCGAATGTGATGGCGCTCAGTGCGGCGCTCTTCCAGTCGAAGTCGTGGCCTGCGGACTGTGTGTGCGGCAGATATTTCCGGCCCAGCGCCAGCGCGCCGATTCCGAGCGGAATGTTGACGGCGAACAGATATGGCCAGGGTCCGACCGCAAGAATGCCCGCCGCGACGCTTGGGCCTATCGCGGATGATACGGCGACCACCATGGCGTTGATGCCGATCCCGCGTCCCAGCATCGCGCGCGGATAGATATGCCGGACCAGGGCCATGTTGACGCTCATGATCCCGGCGGCGCCGAATCCCTGCAGGATGCGGGCGATCGTCAGCAGTGTCAGCGTGTGCGCGAGCACGCAAAACAGCGACGCAATGGTGAACAGCAACAGCCCCGCGATATAGACACGCCGGTAGCCGATGATTTCGCCGAGCGAAGCCAGCGGCAGGAGCGAGATCGTGATCGCCAGTTGATAGCCGTTGACGATCCAGATCGAAAAGGCCGGGCTGGCGTTGAGGTCGCGCGCGATCGTGGGTAACGCCACATTGGCGATCGCGCCGTCCATCACCGACATGATAAGGCCGATGGCGATGGTCAGGATCGCCCAGCCGCGCTGCGGTTGCAGCAATCCGTCGGAGGGATGGTTCAGTTCTCCTGACTTCACGTGTCGACAGGCCTCATGTTATCGAGGGCCTCCTTATCGAATGTTTCGGCCTGCCAGGATAGGGCGGCCATTCGGGACTCGCGCGCCGGAGCGGTAACAGCCACATGACATCGACCGACCCCTCGATTGCCCGTTTTCCCGATTGGTGTTCGCTCTCGGAGCGTGAGCGCCTCACGGCAGGTGATGCATGCCGGCAGCGGCTGGCCGGTATGGGGCAAAGGCTCAACGCTGTCGAACAGGTGTATCTTCCGGAACCTTCACGTCAGGGGCCGCTTTCCGGCCTGCCTTATGTCGCCAAGGACATGTTCGCAACCGGGCGGAGCGAGGCTTCTTGGGGATGTGCCACGCCGCAGGCCGCAGCGCTTCCGCGCGCCGCGGTGATCGATCGCCTCGATCAAGCGGGAGCCGCCCTGATCGGGACGGCTGTCATGACGGAACTGGCCTGTGAGCCATCCGGCTTCACGCGACGCGGCGCGCTCAATCCGTGGCGGTTCGATCGCGTTCCGGGCGGATCGTCGACGGGCTCCGCCATTCTGGTTGCATCCGGTTGTTGTTTTGCCGCGCTTGGTTCCGATACCGGCGGTTCGGTGCGAATGCCGGCGCATTGCTGCGGCGTCACCGCGCTCAAGGCAGGCGATGGCAGCGTCCCGCTTGACGGAGCGATGGCTCTGGCGCCGAGCCTCGACAGCTTCGGGATCTTCGCCCGAAGTGCGGCCGATCTTGCTTTGCTGTGGCCGGTGGTTTCCGGCAGCAAGCCCGCAAGTGGCGAGCCGTCACGGAAGGCCGTCCTCTTGCAGGATGCGTTCGGAGCGAGCGACGCGGAGATTGCCGAGGTCTGCCGTGGCGCCGTCGCCGTGCTGGCCGAGAGCGGCATGACGATCGAGACACGGTCCGGATTTCCCGAAGCGGCCGACAAGCATGCCTTGACCGTCCTGCAAGCGGAGCCGGCCCGCGAGCACCGCCCGCGCATCGATGATCCCTTTACAGACGCCACGTTGCGCAAACGCCTTGCCAAGGGTCTTTCGATTTCGGATCGAGAACTTGGCGAAGCACTTGCCGCACGCGACAAGTTGCGCGATCAATTTCTGTCGTCCTGTCTCGGCGATGCCTGCGTTGCCGCTCTTCCGGTGATGCCGGTCAGGACGCCCCATGTCGATGAGGTCAATCCGGCCTCTTCGCGTTTTAGTCCGCGCGCCCTGTACGCGCTCAGCCGCTTCACCCGTTTCGTCAACTATCTCGGCCTGCCTGCGCTTGCCGTGCCTGCGGGCTTCGACGGAAGCGGAATGCCGGTCGGCCTTCAGCTCGTCGGGCGGCCGGGCAATGAGCCATGGCTGCTCGATATCGGCGTCAGGTTCCAGGCGCGGTCCGACTGGCATGGCCGCGTGCCGGCGGCGATCGCTTCCGACATCGCCGGTAAGCCGTGATCAGGATGCCGCAGGCGTGGGGTCCAAGTTGCACAACGGGACGTGATATGGTGCAGTTCTTGCCTGCGGTGCTACCATAGCAAACCCGGGCCAGATGGAGGCGGATCGTGCGAATATCGAGGCGGCTCAAGAACTTCTTCTTCCTTGTGGCGGTAATCGGATGGCTGCCGCTTCCGGCGCACGCCGTCGGACCGGAGCCGGCGCCGCTGGCGCAGCCAGTCGAACTGACGGTTGGCTATGTAAAGGTCGGCCATCTGGCGCCGATCATTTTGGTCGCCGATGAACTGAAGAAGCTCGGCGTAAATCTCAAGCTGGTTGAATTTGTCCGTTATGCCGATGCGCGCACCGCGCTGCTTGCGGGTTCGCTCGATGCCGCATCAGTTGGCCCGGCCGATCTGGCGATCTCGCTCGCACAGGGATCGACCAATGTGGTCGGGCTGATGGGCGTCGGCTCCTCGCCCAAATATGTGATCGGCCGCAAGGGCGTGAAGTTCGATACTTGGGACGATCTGAAAGGCAAGAAGATCGCGATCGCGCCGGGCTCGGCGGTGTGGTTTCAATTTGCCGCGACGCTGGTCGAAGCCGGCATCCCCTATAACAGTTTCGAGGCCGTCAACATTCAGGGCGGCGGCGCCAATTTCGACCAGGCCTTGAAAAAGGGCGAGGTCGACGGCCTCGTGACCTGGGAGCCGTTCGAATCCATACCGGTGATGGACGGTTACGGTTTCTTCGCCAGGGGGCTCGAATACGGCTCGTCCAAAGCGGTCGGCGCCGAGCTTGGCATGTTCATGGCATCAAAGCAGGCCGTCGACAGCAAACGCGCCGCACTCGAGCGCTTTGTCTGGGTTTATCTCAAGGAGGAAGAGGAACTCGGCCAATCTCCCGCCGCCTTCGCCGATGCCTACGCGCAACTCTCCGGCATGACGCCGGAGGTCGCCGCACAGGCCTCGAAAATCATCAAACTGGGAGAGGTGGTCTCGCCGGATCAGATCAAGCGTCAGGCCAAGGGCTTTGCTGAACTCGGTGTGATCCAGAAAGACGTCTCCGGAGAGATCGATGCGCATTGGGACGGTTCGTTCATGGACAAGGCCCTGGGTAAGTAAGGTCTTGCACAAGTAAGGCTTTGGGCAAGCAACCTTGTGGGATTCGCTTGCCCGCTTGCGATCGCGAAGGATTTAGGTAGATGTCGATCTCGACCGGACCTGTCGTTTCAAAGCCGGCATCGGTCGCCTCTCACCTGAGCTCGTCGATCCTTTCTCCCGGTAGCCGCAGAAACCTGCGGCAAATCCTGCTCGCCGTCGTGCTTCCGGCATTGGTGATCGTGCTCTGGCAATGGGCGGGCAACGGCGGTTCGCTGTTCGGCGGCGTGCTGCCGACGCCTGACAAGGTGTGGCAGGCGTGGAAGGTATGGGCATTCGGCTCGGGTGGCCTCGGTCTCAATCCCTACAGCGGCACCTGGCTCGCCAATCTGCTTTTTTCCGCCGAACGCGTCGGCAAGGGATTTCTCGCGGCGATCCTGGTCGCGGTGCCGGTTGGGCTGGCGATCGGGTGGAATCGAATTGCCTCGGGCGCGCTCGATCCCACCGTGCAACTGTTGCGGCCGATCCCGATTACGGCGTGGCTGCCGTTTTCGATCGCGGTGTTCGGCATTCGCGACATGGGCGCGGTGTTCCTGATCGCGCTCGGGGCATTTTATCCGATCGTGGTCAACACCGCCCAAGGCGCGCGCGACATCGAGCGCAATCTGGTTCGTGCCGCGATGATGATGGGCGCGGGAAGGTGGACGGTGCTGCGGCGGGTCGTCCTTCCGGCATCGCTGCCTTCGATCTTCACGGGCTTGCGGATCGGGCTCGGCATCGCCTGGACCGCTGTCATCGTCGCCGAAATGGTCGCCGTCAAATCCGGTCTCGGCTACGTGCTGTGGGACGCCTATTACGTCGGGCGGATGGATGTCGTCATCGCCGACATGGCGACGATCGGCCTGTTGGGTCTCATCAGCGACCGCGTCATCCTGTTGATCGAACGATGGGTGCTGGCGTGGCGGCGCCTGCAATCGTTCCAGTCGTGACAGCGCAATGACGATGGGCACGATCGCTTTCGAAAACGTATCGAAGACCTTTTCGGGTCAGACCGAAGTCCGGGCGCTGGAGGCCATCAACCTTGCGGTCGGCGAGGGTGAGTTCGTCGCGCTGCTCGGCCCGTCCGGCTGCGGAAAATCGACTCTGTTGAATTTGCTCGCGGGCTTCGAGAAGACCACTGAAGGCACCCTGCTGTTCGACGGCAAGACCGTGACGCGGCCGGGCCCGGACCGCGGCGTGGTGTTTCAGGAAGCCGCGCTGTTTCCGTGGCTCAACGTCTGGCAGAATGTGATTTTCGGCCCGCAGGTTCAGGGCGTTCCGCGCGCTGAATATGAATCGAAGGCGCGCAATCTCCTGAAACTGGTCGGCCTGGAATCCTTTGCCGAAGCCTTGCCGGTGCAATTGTCGGGCGGCATGCGTCAGCGGGTCGGGATTGCGCGGGTATTGGCGATGTCGCCGCGCGCGCTCCTGATGGACGAGCCGTTTGGCGCGCTCGACGCGCAGACGCGGCTTTCCATGCAGCAATTGCTGCTGGACGTATGGCAGTCGCTCGGCACAACGGTGTTGTTCGTCACCCACGACATCGACGAAGCGATCCTGCTGTCGGATCGCATCTGCGTGATGTCGGCCCGCCCCGGCCGCGTCATCCGCACCATTCCGATCACGCTGCCGCGGCCGCGCTCGATCGCAAGCCTCACCAGCGCGGAATTCATGGCTTACAAGGCCCGCATCATGGCCGATATGAAGGTCAGCAGCGTCGTCCCGGTCTGATCCAATGGCAAATCTGCGTATTCCTTATGTCCTGTCGTCGGATCGCGCTGCGTTGCCGCCGCAGAAGGGAAAGCGAATCCTTGTCCACCTCGTCGTCAACGTGGAGACGCGGTTTTCACATTGTCGAAATATGGCCCTCGATCAGAAGCGAAGTTCGCCTGCGTTGCAGGCCTTGGTCGTATGGCGGATTGACGCGCGAAATGTTCTAGTGTCCCGGTTCTGACATTCGTACCAAATCGCGGCGGGCACTTTTACGAATGTCAGAACCAAAGGGACCCTAGCAACCATATGATTCTAGTGTGGCTTTGACTTTGACGTTCCTTCGAAGAACTCGCGGCGACATTGAAAGGAACGTCAGAGTCGCCACACTAGGGTCTATCTGGCCCAAATCAATCAAGATGAACCTGATCGCGGATCGGGACCAAGGGAGATCGACAAGATGATAAGCGGAAAATCACTCCTTCCTCTGTTGGCGATGGTTGTCCTCGGGACTCCAGTCGCACACGCGCAATACACCGCGAAGGAATGGCCGGAAGGGCCCAGCAAGCAACGGTTCGTCGACACCTGCAATGGCTGCCACGACATCAACCGGGTTCGCGTTGGCTATACGCCGGAAGGCTGGCTGACCGTTGTGCGCATGATGCAAAACATGAATGCGCCCGTTCCGGCCGAGGAATGGGGCGCGATGACCGAGTACCTCATGAAGAATTTCCCGGAGCGCAAGCGCCCCGAGGCGGTGATCATCGATGGTCCGGCGAAGATCAATATCGAGCTGTGGGACGTTCCCACGCAGGGATCACGGCCGCACGATCCACTCGGTGCACGGGACGGCTCGATCTGGTGGAGCGGTCAACTCGCCAACAAGCTTGGCCGGGTCGATCCGAAGACCGGGGCGATCAGGGAATATACGCTCAAATCGGCATTCACCGGGCCGCACGGATTGGTCGACGACAAGGACGGCAACATCTGGTTCACCGGCAATAATACCGGGTTGATCGGCAAGCTCGACCCGAAAACCGGCGTCACGACTGAATATCCGCTACCCGATCCCAAGGCGAGGGACCCCCACACCCTCAATTTCGACCAGAAGGGAATTCTGTGGTTCACGGTGCAACAGGCCAACATGCTCGGCCGGCTTGATCCGGCGAGCGGAGAGATCAAACTCGCGACGTCGCCGACGCCGAAGTCGCGTCCCTACGGAATTATGATCAACGCGCAAGGCACGCCGGTTTTCGTCGAATTCGGCGCCAACAAGATCGCCACGATCGATCCCAACACGATGGCGATCAAGGAATATACGCTGCCGGACGCGGCTGCACGGCCGCGGCGTCTGGCGATCGGTCCGGACGGCATGATCTGGTACGCGGACTTTGCGCGCGGCTATCTCGGCAGGCTCGATCTGGCGACCGGTGCGGTGAAGGAATGGCCATCACCGAGCGGTCCGAAATCCGAACCTTACGGTATGGTCTTCACCAAGGGCGCGATCTGGTACAACGAGTCCGGTGCCAAGCCGAACACGATTGTTCGTTTCGATCCCGCAACGGAGAAGTTTCAAAGCTGGGCCATCCCCGGCGGCGGCGATATCGTCCGTAACATGAGCGTGGCCCCCAACGGCAATCCGGTGATGGCCAACAGCCTGACCAATCAGGTTGGCATGGTTGACATCAAGTAGGACGTTGACACCAAGTAAGGCTTGGATTTTGAAGTGAGGCTCGGATTTTGGTCCCGCTCTGATCTGAGATGGGGGATTCATGAATGGGCCGCCTGGTCGCCGATAGCGATCAAGCGGCCCTTTCGTTAGGCTATTGTGGTGACACGGACTTCAAAACGACCGGGAAACGCCATGAACGCCACGGCCTCGCAAGGCATCGAGCCAAGAGAATTCGACTACATCATCGTCGGGGCGGGCTCGGCGGGATGTGTGCTGGCTAACCGCCTGAGCGCCAGCGGTAAATATTCGATGCTGCTGCTCGAGGCCGGCCCGCGCGATACCCATGCCTGGATACACATCCCGCTCGGCTACGGCAGGCTGTTCAAGGAAAAGGCCGTCAACTGGATGTATCAGACCGAGCCGGAGCCGGGTCTCGGCGGACGAAGCGTGTTTCAACCCCGCGGCAAGGTGCTGGGCGGATCGAGTTCGATCAACGGGCTGCTTTATATCCGCGGTCAACATGAGGATTACGACCGCTGGCGCCAGCGCGGCAACGTCGGCTGGGGCTATGACGACGTGCTGCCCTATTTCAAGAAGGCCGAAGACCAGACCCGCGGCGCAGACGACTTTCACGGCACCGGCGGCCCGCTGCCGGTCTCCAATCTCGGTCATCCAGATCCGATTTCCGCAGCCTTCATCGAGGCGGCGGTGGAGGCCGGCATTCCCAGAAGCACCGATTTCAACGGCGCCTCGCAGGAAGGCGCGGGATTTTTCCAGACCACGACCAAGGGTGGAAGACGAGCGAGTGCGGCGGTCGCGTATCTTCGTCCCGCGAAGCGCCGCGGCAACCTGCATGTCGAGACGTCGGCGCTAGCGGAAAATATCCTGTTCGAGGGACGCCGGGCCGTCGGCGTTCAATACCGTCAGGCGGGGGCCTCGCGCACGGCGCGGGCGCGCCGGGAAGTCCTCATCTCGGGCGGCGCATTCAACTCGCCGCAACTCTTGCAGCTCTCAGGGATTGGCCCCGCGGAGCTGTTGCGCCAGCACGGCATCGAGGTCGTGCTGGACGCGCAAGGGGTCGGCCATGACCTGCAGGACCACATGCAGGTCAGGGTCGTGATGCGCTGCTCGCAAAGCATCACGCTCAACGACATCGTCAACAATCCGGCCCGGAAAATCCTCGCGGGACTGCGCTATGCCGCTTTCCGAACCGGCCCGTTGACGATTGCCGCCGGCACGTCGGGGGCGTTCTTCAAGACCAATCCAAGATTGGCGAGCCCGGACATCCAGATCCATTTCCTGCCGTTCTCGACCGACAAGATGGGCGAAAAACTGCATCCGTTTTCCGGCTTCACCGCGTCGGTGTGCCAGTTGCGGCCCGAGAGCCGCGGCTCGCTCCGGATCAGGAGCGCGGATGCGGCCGCGCCTCCGGAAATACGGATCAATTACCTCGCCAGCGAAGTCGACCGCACCGCCAATGTCGAAGGCTTGAAGATCCTGCGGAAGATTTTGCGCGCGCCCGCTTTGGCGCCTTACGTCGTCGAGGAGGTCGATCCCGGCGCGAAGGTCGCAAGCGACGAGGCGCTATTGGCGTATTGCCGCGCCCGCGGCAGCACCATCTATCATCCGACCTCGACCTGCCGGATGGGGAATGACCCGCTGGCCGTCGTCGATCAAAGCCTTCGCGTGCGCGGGATCGATGGCCTGCGCGTGGTCGATGCGTCGGTCATGCCCGATCTTGTGTCAGGCAATACCAATGCGCCTGTGATCATGATCGCGGAGAAAGCCTCCGAGATGATTTTGCAGGACGCGCGCTAGGCACTTTCCTCCGTCCCGATCGTCGACGCGGCTTATTTGCATTCGCCTCCGCGCGCTTTATTCTTGTGCCTGAGATCGGCGCGGCTTAAACGGCAGCATCAGAACGGAGCGAGATTGGCGGCAATGCGACTGCGGATCGGCACACGCAAGAGCGCCATGGCATTGGCCCAGACCGAGGAAATCGCCCGGCGTCTTGCCTCGGCGGCTCCCGGCATCGACGTCGAGATCGTCAAGTTCGAGACCACCGGCGATATCGACCAGACCGGCAAGCTGTTGCCCCACGGCGGCAAGGGCGGGGCCTTTGTGGCGGAAATCCGCGCTGCCGTCCGCGCCGGGCAACTGCACGCGGCGATGCATTCGCTCAAGGACATGCCGGGCAATGAAGACACGCCGGGGCTGGTGATCGGCGCTACGCTTTCGCGCGATCCGGCGAACGACGTGCTGGTGCTACGGCCGGGGATTTCGATGGAGCATCTGCGAGCCTCGCGCGGCAAGGGCTTCAAGATCGGCACCAATGCGGTGCGGCGCGCCGCCTATGCGCGCCGGCTGTTTCCGGATATCGAGGTGATTCACTATCGCGGCGCCGCCGACACCCGCGTGCGCAAGCTCGACCAGTTGGAGAAGCAACGGCTGCCCGAAGGCGGTGCGGTGGGTCCTGCGGACGCGCTGATCATGGCGCGCTCCGGGCTCGAACGGGTGGGGCTCGCCGGCCGCATCGCTTATGAATTTTCCGTCGCGGAAATGCTGCCGGCGGTTGGCCAGGGCATCGTCGCGGTGGAATGCGCCGCCGGCGATTGGCAGACGCGAACCATTCTCTCTGAAATAGACGACCTCACCGCGCGCCGCTGCGCCGACGCCGAGCGCGAGGTGTTGTGGGTGCTCAACGGTCATTGCAACTCGCCGATCGCGGGATTGGCCACCATCGATGGCGCGCGGATGTCGTTGACCGCCTCGGTGCTGGATCAGGACGGGCGGCGTTTCATCGAGGTCTCGCGCGCTGGCCCAGCGGATCGGCCGCGCGAACTCGGCCGCGCGGTTGGACTCGAGCTATTGGCAAAGGGCGCGGCTGAAATCATCGAGCGCAGCCGGCCGCGCTGATCGACGAACTGGGAACTTGCCAGGCATGCGGTCTGCTCCCCTCGTGGGGGAGAGCTGGAGGGGGGGGTGAACCGCGGGTTCAATGTTTGTGGCTACCCCCCTCCCTAACCCTCCCCCACAAGGGGGGAGGGAACCAAGACGGAGCGCTCAGCCCTTATAGGCGCGCACCCGCCGGATCATCTGCTCGACATGCGCGATCGGGGTTTCCGGCAAGATGCCGTGGCCGAGGTTGAAGATCAGCCGGCCTTCGGCGTAGTTCTCGAGCACATCGTCGATCGCGCGGTCGAGCGCGCCGCCACCTGCGATCAGCGCCAGCGGATCGAGATTGCCCTGAATGGCAACGCGGTTCTGCACGCGCTCGCGCACCAGCGACGGTTCGGCGGCCCAGTCGATGCTGACGCCGTCGACGCCGGTTGCTTCCACATAGTCCGGCAGCAGCGCGCCCGCGCCTCGGGGAAAACCGATGATCCTGGCATCGGGAAATTCCTTGCGGACGCCCTCGACGATGCGCCGCGCCGGCTCGATCGACCAGCGCGCGAACTCGCGCGGCGGCAACACGCCGGCCCAGGTGTCGAAAATCTGCAGCGCGTCGGCGCCAGCCTTGAGTTGACCGACAAGATACTGAATCGAATTCTCGACCAGCACATCGATGATTTTTTCGAACGCGTCGGGATGCCGATAGGCCATCATCCGCGCCGGCGCCTGGTCCGGCGTGCCCTGGCCCGCCACCATATAGGTGGCGACCGTCCATGGTGCGCCACAGAAGCCGATCAAGGCGGTCCTGGCATCGAGTTCGCGCCGCACCCGGCGCAGCGCCTCATACACCGGCTCGAGTTTTGTGAAATCGGCACGCGCGGGCAGCGTGGCGACCTTTTCCGGGGTATCCAGCGGATCGAGCCTTGGGCCTTCGCCGGCTTCGAATCTCACGGAGCGGCCGAGCGCATAGGGGATAACGAGAATGTCGGAGAAGATGATCGCGGCATCGAAATTGAAGCGGCGGATCGGCTGCAGCGTCACTTCCGCCGCATATTCCGGCGTGAAGCACAGATCGAGAAAGCCGCCTGCCTTGGTGCGCAGCTCGCGATATTCCGGCAGATAGCGGCCGGCCTGCCGCATCATCCAGATCGGCGGCGTCGCTTGCCGGCGGCCGGCGAGCACTTCAAGGAAAGGCTTGGTCGTATCCATTTGCGGTCGGTCTGTACTTTCAATAATGCGGCGGGCGCTCGTTGGCGGGGCCCGGTCCTTGCGTCTCGGCTTCTCTCAAGCGCTCGTTGAGATGGACGAGCTGGCGCGTCAGCGCCTCGATCCTGGCCCATTGTTCGGTGACGGTCTTGTTGAGCGTCTCGATCGCGTCCTCCTGAAACGTCAGCCGCGCCTCCAGCGTATCGACGCGATCGGAAAGCGCCTTCTCGCTCGCCGTCCTGAGATCACTCATCGCCTCGATGCTCCGTCCGGCGCTCGCGCAATCCGTGGCCGAGCGCAAGGCGCTCGTCGAAGACGAAACACTCGCCGCGCCAGCGGCTGTCGAACTCCGGGACACGCTCCAGATAATTCAGAATGCCGCCCTTCAAATGATAGACTTCGGCAAAGCCTTGCGAGAGCAGATAGCTCGATGCCTTTTCGCAACGGATGCCGCCGGTGCAGAACATGGCGATTTTCCGGTGCCTTGCCGGATCAAGATGGCGCGCGACGAACTTCTTGAATTGCCCGAAGCTTGCGATCGCGGGGTCGATGGCGCCCTCGAAGGTACCGATGGCGACCTCGAAGGCGTTGCGGGTATCGATCACGAGCGTGTCGGGTGACGCAATGACGTCGTTCCAGTCGGACGGCTCGACATAGGTGCCGACCTGCCGCGTCGGATCGGCGGCTTCACTGCCGAAGGTGACGATCTCCTTCTTCAGCCTGATCTTCAGGCGGCCAAACGGCATCACCGCTGCGCGGGAGAATTTCGGCTCGAGGCGCTCGAGCCGGCCGCCGAACAGATCGCCATGGCGTAGTGCCGGGATCAGCGCGTCGATGGCCTCCGGCCTGCCGGCCAGCGTGCCGTTGATCCCCTCGTGGGCCAGCAACACGCTGCCTTTCAATTCAAGGTCGTCGCAGCGCGCCCGCAGCGGCCCACGCAGATCGCGGAAGTCCGGCAGGGCTGCGAATTGGTAAAAGGCGGCGACCTTGGTGGGCATGTGCTGGGTTTATCAGGGGGACTGCAGGCGGGAAAGGCAGGGGCCTACTCCACTAATGCAGCGCCCAAGCATTGCACAGGTGGTATTGAATATGCCAAGTAACCCGCAAACAAGTAAGCCCGAAAGCCGTCCGTTGGTGGGTAAACCCCGGAAAAGCAACGACAAGTGAGCCATTTCGCATGAGGAATTTCCATTTCGCCGGCCGCTCGACGGTCCATTCCCAGAACGCCATGGTGGCGACGTCCCATCCGCTGGCGGCGCTCACGGCCATCGAGGTGCTTCGTTCCGGCGGGACGGCTGCGGATGCAGCGGTGGCGGCCTCTGCACTGCTCGCGGTGATCGAGCCGCAATCGACCGGCATTGGCGGCGATTGCTTTGCGCTGGTCCAGCCGAAGGGCGAGGGCAAGATCGTTGCCTATAACGGCTCGGGCCGCGCACCGAAGGCGGCGAGCGCCGAATGGTACATCGAGCACAAGATGCGGGCGATCCCGCTGACCTCGGCGCATTCGGTCAGCATTCCCGGTGCCATCGATGCCTGGGCGACGATCCTGCGCGACCACGGCAAGTTCGGTCTCGACACCCTGATGCAGCCTGCGATCAAGGCGGCGGAGGAGGGCTATGTCGTCGCGCCACGAAACGCGTTTGATTGGAAGAACGGTTTTGACAAGCTCAAGAAGGGCACCAATACCGAGCGCTATCTGCTGCCGCACGGCAAGGCGGCGGTGGCCGGCGATGTGATCAAGCAGCCCGAACTCGGCCAGACGCTGCGGACGATCGCCAAGGGCGGTCCCGACGCCTTCTACAAAGGCGCGATCGCCGAAGACATGGTGGAGACCTTGCGCGGGATCGGTGGCCTGCACACGCTGGAAGACTTCGCCACGCACACAACCGAGACGACGGCGCCGATCGGCACCATGTACAAGGGCCTCGATGTCTGGCAGTGCCCGCCGAACGGGCCCGGCATCACCATGCTGGTGATGCTCAACATCCTGTCGCATTTCGATCTGACGAAGTTCGCACCGCTCAGCGTCGAGCGGTTTCATCTTGAGGCGGAGGCCGCGCGCGCTGCCTACATGACGCGCGAGCAGCGCATCGGCGACCCCGCGCATGTGAAGATCGATGTCGCCGGGATCCTGGCCAAGGAATTCGCCGCCGAGTTTGCCGGCAAGATCCGCATGGACCGGATGATGGACTTGCCGAAGGTCTCGCCGCCGATGAATCCATCGACGATTTACGTCTCGGTGGTCGACAAGGATCGCAACGTCTGTTCCTTCATCAATTCGATCGCCCATTCCTGGGGCTCGGCGATCGTCTCCAACAAGACCGGCATCTTGCTGCAAAATCGCGGCGCCGGTTTCCGCATCGAGCCCGGCCATCCGAACTCGATCGCGCCGGGCAAGCGTCCCCTGCACACCATCATCCCGGCGCTGGCGACAAAGAATGGCCGGGCCGTGATGCCGTTCGGCGTCATGGGCGGCCAATACCAGCCGGTCGGGCAAACTCGCGTTCTGACCAACATTGTAGATTACGGGTGCGACGTGCAGGAGGCGATCGATATGCCGCGCGGCCTGCACTACGAAGGTTTCTATCAGCTCGAAGACAGCGTACCGGCCGAGATCGTCGCCGGCCTCGAGAGGCTCGGGCACCAAACCACGAAGGTCGTCCCGCCGCTCGGCGGCGGTCAGGCGGTCTGGATCGACTGGGACAAGGGGACGCTCACCGGCGGCTCCGACCCGCGCAAGGACGGTTGCGCGCTCGGATATTAATGGTCGGCCCTGCGTGATTGTGCCCGATCAAGGCTGGTTTTGCGGAGAACGTTCGGATAGACAGGCGCCGATCGTTTAAAGAAAGTTCCCAAGGATGCGATGTTTTCCGCGCACGACGTTTTCCAGCTTGGCGGCGATCGCCTTGACCGCTTTGAGCGTGTCGGTGGCATCGATGCCGGCCCCGGCGATGGCGCAAACCCCAGGAAAAGCCATGACCACAGCTTCGGGACTACAGATCGTCGACAGCAAGGTCGGCACCGGCGCGGCGCCAAAGCCCGGCCAGATCTGCGTGATGCACTATACCGGCTGGCTTTACGAGGACGGCAAGAAGGGCAAGAAATTCGACTCGTCGGTCGATCGCAACGAGCCGTTCGAATTTCCGATCGGGCAACGCAAGGTGATTGCCGGCTGGGATGAAGGCGTCGCCTCGATGAAAGTCGGCGGCAAGCGCACCCTCATCATTCCGCCCGCGCTTGGCTATGGCGCCCGCGGCGCCGGCGGCGTTATCCCGCCGAATGCGACGCTGATCTTCGACGTCGAATTGCTCGACGTGAAGGGTTGATTTCGCATCGATTTGAATGAAAAGCCGGCCTCTCAGGGCCGGCTTTTTTGTATCCGGCTTTTTTGCATACGGTTTGCGGACTGGCGTGCGATCGCTATTTTTTGTAGCGTTCTCATGAGGACACTGGAACCTGCGGGCATGAGCGATCCCCACGATCACGGCCATTCCAACCATTCCCACGACCGCGGCACCGAGCGCTGGAAGCATGACGGCGTTCGCGTCATTCCCGGCAATCAGCTCGATCCCAACGTGCCGTCGACCGCCGGCATGGATCGCAAGGCCGCGATCAATTTCGCGCGCGTCGGCGCGCAGAAATTGTGGGCCGGCACGGTCACTATCAAACCTGATGCCAAGACCGGCGCGCACCATCACGGCCACCTCGAAAGCATCATCTATGTCGTCAAGGGCAAGGCGCGGATGCGCTGGGGCGATCATCTGGAATTCACCGCCGAGGCCAATCCCGGCGATTTCATCTTCGTCCCGCCTTACGTGCCGCATCAGGAAATCAACGCCAGCGCCGACGAGGTGCTGGAATGCGTGCTGGTGCGCAGCGATGGCGAAGCGGTCGCCATCAATCTCGACATCGAGCCGGTCGAAAAGCCGGAAAAGGTGCTGTGGGTCGACCCCATCCACCGCGACCCCAAAGGCGCCTGACAGGAGTGCGTCAGACACGGCGTTGTTACCGCTTGCGATCTTGCGGGCAGGGGCACGCCTCGCTGAGCGGCTTCCGGCGCAATCGGCGGTCTGCTAGATTGCGCCTGGTTTTGGACGCATGCGGTTTCATTAGATGAAAATCGCAAGACGACAATCGCAAGTCGAAATTAACAATACGAAATTAACAACACCAAGAACCTGTGATCGGAGAGGAAACGTGACACACACCAATCAATCGCTCGGGCGCCGCACCGTCATCAAGGGCGCCGGCCTCGGCCTCGTTACCGGAGGTCTCGCCGCGACGCTTCCCGCTCAAAATGCGACGGCTGCCACCGATGGCGGCGAAATCTGGAGCAGCGAATACTGGGCGAAAAAGGGCGACGTGCCGTTGTGGATGTTCCGCAAGCGCGTCGGCGCCCCCAAACCGGGCGAGCCGCCCAAGCCGGTCGTGTTCTTGGTCCACGGCTCCTCGGTGACCTCCCGTTGTTACGACCTCAACGTTCCGGGCAAGGGCGAATATTCCGTGATGAACACGTTCGCCCGTTATGGCTTCGATGTCTGGACCATGGATCACGAAAACTACGGCAAGTCGGGGCGCACCCAGGGCAATTCCGACATCAAGAGCGGCGCGGAAGATCTCAAGGCTGCGGCCGAAGTTCTCGCCCGCGAGACCGGCCGGCAGAAGTATCATTTCGTCGGTGAATCTTCGGGCGCCTTGCGCGCCGGCCTCTTTGCCATGATCGCGCCGGAGCGGGTCGATCGTCTGGTATTGGCCGCGTGCACCTACAAGGGCGAGGGCTCGCCAACGCTTGCCAAGCGCGCCGAGCAGCTCGACTATTACCGCAGCCACAACATGCGCAAGCGTGATCGCGAGATGATCCGCTCGATCGCCACCCGCGACAAGCCGGGCACCAGCGATCAGGCCGCGGTCGAGGTTTTGGCCGACGTGGAGATGCAATTCGGCGACCAGATTCCGACCGGTACCTATCTCGACATGACCGCCAATCTGCCGGTGGTCGATCCCAAGAAGGTCATGGCGCCGACGCTCCTGATCCGCGGCGAATATGACGGCATCGCCACCGTTGCCGATCTCGAGGACTTCTTCACGCAGCTTCCGAACGGTGACCGGCAGTTCATCATCCTGCCCGGCACCGCCCACTCGGTCGTGCTGGCCACCAACCGGCAACTATTCTGGCATGCGACCAGGGCGTTCCTGGACATGCCGACGCCGATCGCAACCTAACCGCGCGATCCGAGCGTCATCGCTGTGATGCGGGAAATTCCGAAAGAGCCGGTCATGGTTTTGATCCTCGCCGTTGCACGTGATTGGATGGGTTGAGGATGGAAGAGGTTCGCGCCCGGGGGGTGCGATTTAGGTCACATTGCGGGCCCGCAAGGCCAACGCCCGGGCAGAAGTCATGGAGTCGAGAGGTGAGTAACCCGCTGCCTCTGGTTGCATGGCCATCCCGTGTCGTAAAGCGGTCGCTCCGTCGCCGGTATGCGAACAAGAATTCGGCCAGATGTGCTACTAGAAGGCGAACCCGGTTGCGACAATTCCAGCGCGAGTGACGTAAGCTGTCCCTGTTTCCGACAACAAAAAAGCAAAATGAGTATCAGGGGCAACGTCCGATCGTGCGGGGGCAGGTTGGAACCCCGGTTTCCGTCTTGATCGGCTCTGCCATCATTGCCACGGCAATTCTGTTGTCGACGCTGATTACGGCGGTCGGCACACGGTTCGTCGGCATGGAAAGTTCCCTTGAAGACAATGTGTGGTTGATCGACCGCCTTACCGGCAGCGTTTACCGGTGCAAGGCCCCGGAGCGCGGCAAGGCGGCGTGCGATGCGGAAATCGCCACGGGCAGCATCCCCGATCACGCCAAGCCGTAAAACGCGTCGTTTCCATCCAACGGAACTGGCGAATCCGCTAGTGTCCCGGTTCTGACATTCGTATCGTGTTGCAGCGGGTTCGTTTACGAATGTCAGAACCAAAGGGACACTAGCAAATATTGGATTCTAGTGTGGGTTTGGATTTGACATTCGCTTGGAGGACTCGCCGCAATACTGAAGCGAATGTCAAATCCACCACACTAGATTGACGCAATGCCGCGCACCGACCAGCCCTTTCCGATCACGGCGGCCGCGGCCAGAGCCATCTGGCTGCGCGCCCAGCGGCTCGATTGCGAAGCATCGTTCGGCGCGGGGCCGCAAGCGATCCAAGCGGCAATCGAGCATCTGGGTTATGTGCAGATCGACACCATTCATGTGATCGAGCGCTGCCATCATCACATCCTCTGGAACCGGATTCCCGAGTATCGGCGTTCGGATTTGCGTCATGCCCAGAGCATCGACAAAAGCGTGTTCGAATACTGGACCCATGCGCTGTCTTATGTGCCATCAAGGGATTTCAATTTCTTCATCCCGGCGATGAAGCTGCACCGGCGCGAGGGGCATCGCTGGTTTGGCGAGGTGAAGCCGGCTGACCTGCGCAAGGTGATGCGGCTTCTCAAGAAGGACGGCGCGCTCACCGTCCGCGACATCGAAGACGACGTGCTGGTCGAGAAGGTGCATGCCTGGGCGAGCCGCAAGCCCTCGAAACGGGCGCTGCAACTGGCCTTTTACGAGGGCCGCGCCACGATCTCCGAACGCAACGGCATGCTCAAGACCTATGAGCTGATGGAGCGGCATTTCGGTTGGGACAAGCCGCCGAAGGCGGCCTCGATGCTGGAAATCACCGCCTATCTGCTCGACCGCAGCCTTCGCGCGCAGGGCGTGGTCAGCCTGGATTCGATCTGCCATCTCGACGCCCCGAGCAAGCAGGCCGTCCGGCGATTGATCGAGGCCCGTTGCCGCGGCAAGGAGCTGGTTGCCGTTGCGATCGAAGGCGCCGGCAAGCAGGAGCACTGGGCGATGCCGGAAGCGCTGGAGACGGCAGACGCCGCGGCCGAGCGCGTGCACATTCTCTCACCGTTCGATCCCCTGATGATCCAGCGCAAGCGGACGCATCTCATTTTCGGCTACGAGCACCGTTTCGAGGCTTACCTGCCGAAGGAGAAGCGCCTGTTCGGCTATTTCGCGCTACCGGTTCTGGTCGGCGACGCCATCGTCGCCGCGCTCGATCTCAAGACCGACCGCCAGAAGCAGAAATTGTTGCTGCAGAAATGGAATTGGGTCGGCGCCGCCGCCAAAGGTCCGCGCAAGGAATTGAAGCGGCGGATCGAAGAGGAGCTGCACCGCTTCGAGCGTTTTCAGCTTGGGGTGTGAGGGGAGAGATCTCGCTGCGGATCGCCGGAGGGCGCGCCGTTCACGATTTCATGATTACTGACGAATATTGACATTTATCATTCAATAATCCACACTCTTCACGACGGCCAAAGAGCCGGAGGGAGAGTCCGATGCTGGTTCGCTCACTTTTTTCAAGTTACTCCAAAGTCTTAACTGGCATTTCGTTGGTGGTCGTGGCGATCGCCTTGACCGGCTGCAACGACAAGGTGGCGGAGAAACCGGTGGAGTCGCGGCCGGTTTTGGTCGCCACCGTCAAATATGAAGCCCAGTCCCCCGAGCGCAGCTTTGTCGGCACGATCAAGCCCCGGATCGAGACCGACATGGGTTTCCGTGTTCCGGGCAAGGTCGCCCAGCGCCTGGTCGAGGTCGGCCAGACCGTCGATATCGGACAGCCGCTCGCCACCCTCGACGAGGTCGACCTGAAACTGCAGGCCGAGCAGGCCGAAGCCGAATTCCGTGCCGCAACCGGCGTGCTGGCCCAGGCCGGCGCCGCCGAGCAGCGCACCAAGGATCTTCGCGCCAAGGGATGGGCCACCGACGCGCAGTTCGATTCCGCCAAGGCCGCCGGCGACGAGGCGCGCGCGCGGCTCAATCGCGCCGAGCGCTCGGTCGAGCTCACCAAGAATTCGCTGTCCTACGCCACGCTTGCCGCCGACAGCCGCGGCGTGATCACGGCGACCCTGGTCGATCCGGGCCAGGTCGTGGCCTCAGGCCAGACCGCCATCCGCGTTGCGCGTTTCGCGGAGAAGGAAGCGGTGGTCGCGATCCCCGAGACGCTGGTCGGACGCGCCAAGGAGGGTGTTGCGACCGTGACGCTGTGGTCGGAGCCGGACAGGAAATATGCCGCGAAGCTGCGCGAGGTCGCGCCATCGGCCGATCCCGCGACGCGAACCTATCTCGCCAAATTTTCGTTGCCGGAAGCGGGTGAGGGCGTCTCGCTCGGCATGACCGCGACGCTGACGCTGTCCGATTCCCGCACCGAGCGCGTGGCGCGGCTGCCGCTCTCGTCGCTATACAGCCAGGGCGGCAATCCCTCGCTCTATGTCGTCGACGACAAGGGCGAGGTGGTCTTGAAGCCGGTCGCCGTCAAATCCTACGAGAGCAACTGCGTCGTCATCTCCGGCGGCGTCGAAGAGGGCGCGAAGATCGTCGTGCTCGGCGTGCAGAAACTCGATCCGGCCCAGAGGGTCCGGGTCGTGTCGTCATTGTCGTTTTAGTTCGGTGTCATTCCGGGATGCGCCGTAAGGCGCATGCCCGGAATCCATGGCTCCGCTCGAGCAAAATGGTGGAATGGATTCCGGGCTCGATGCTTCGCATCGCCCCGGAATGACGAAAAACGGGTTTTCATTGGAGACTAATATGAAGCGCTTCAATCTCTCAGGCTGGGCCGTCAACCATCCCGCGCTGGTGCTGTTTCTGATCGTGGCGCTGGGCGTGGCGGGCTTCTTCTCCTATGAGAAGCTCGGCCGGGCCGAAGATCCCTTCTTCACGGTCAAGGTGGTGAACGTCTCGGCGATCTGGCCGGGCGCCACGGCCGCCGAGATGCAGGCGCAGGTCGCCGATCCCATCGAGAAGAAGCTGCAGGAATTGCCCTACTTCGAAAAGGTGCAGACCTATTCGAAGCCGGCCTTCACCGCGATGCAGGTCACCTTCCGCGACTCGACGCCGCCGAAGGAAGTGCCGTACCTGTTTTATCTCTTGCGCAAGAAGCTCGCCGACGTGCAGGGCGAGTTGCCTTCGGGCCTGCTCGGCCCCGTCGTCAACGACGAATTTTCCGACGTCGATTCGATCCTCTACATGATGACCAGCGACGGCGCCGATTACGCGCAGCTCAAGAAGGCCGCCGAAGGCTTGCGCCAGCGCCTCCTGAAAGTCTCCGGGGTGACGAAGGTCGATATCTACGGCACCCAGGACGAGAAGATCTTCGTCGAGTTCTCGCATGCCAAGCTTGCGACGCTCGGCATCACGCCGCAGGCGCTGTTCGATTCGCTCGCCAAACAAAACAACGTCGTGCCGGCCGGCACGGTGGAAACTTCCGCGCAACGCGTGCCATTGCGCGTCACCGGCGCGCTTGACGGCGTCAAGGCGGTGGCGGAGACGCCGGTCGAAAGCAACGGCCGGGTGTTTCGCCTCGGCGATATCGCTACCGTCACCCATGGCTTCGTCGATCCGCCGAGCTTCGTCGTGCGACAGGAAGGCAAACCCGCCATCGGCATCGGCGTCGTCACCGCCAAGGGCGCCAATATTCTGGAGCTCGGCAAGGATGTGTCGGATGCCACCGCCGAATTCATGAAAGCGGTTCCGCAAGGGATCAATGTCGACCGCATTGCCGATCAGCCGGAAGTGGTCGAGCACGCGGTCAACGAATTCGTGCACTCCTTCATCGAGGCGCTCGCGATCGTGCTGTTCGTCAGCTTTGTGGCGCTGGGCTGGCGCACCGGCATCGTGGTGGCGCTGTCCGTGCCGCTGGTGCTGGCGATTGTCTTCATCGTGATGAACGCCATGTCGCTTGATCTGCACCGAATCACGCTTGGCGCCCTGATCATCGCGCTCGGGCTTCTGGTCGACGACGCCATCATCGCGGTCGAGATGATGGTCGTGAAGATGGAGCAGGGATGGGACCGGGTCCGCGCGGCTTCCTTTGCCTGGGAATCCACCGCGTTTCCGATGCTGACGGGAACGCTGGTCACGGCGGCCGGCTTCCTGCCGATCGGCTTTGCCAACTCCGCGGTCGGCGAATATGCCGGCGGCATTTTCTGGATCGTGGCGATTGCGCTCGTTGCGTCCTGGTTCGTCGCGGTGATCTTCACGCCCTATATCGGCGTCAAGCTGCTGCCGAACATCACGGTCAGCCACAACCACGATCCGCATGCGGTGTACGAGACTCGCGTCTATCGCATCCTGCGCAGCATGATCCAATGGTGCGTCGACCACCGCATCAAGGTGGTGCTGGCAACCGTTGGCGTCTTCGCGCTCTCCATTGTCGCCTTCGGTCATGTCCAGCAGCAATTCTTCCCGCTGTCGGAACGCCCGGAGTTGTTCCTCCAGCTGCGGCTGCCCGAAGGCACCGCGTTCAACGTCACCGAGAAATCGGTGAAAAAGGCGGAAGCGCTGCTCAAGGACGATTCTGACATCGCGACTTACACCTCCTATGTCGGCCAGGGCTCGCCGCGTTTCTGGCTCGGTCTCAATCCGCAACTGCCCAACGAGGCCTTTGCCGAAATCGTGATCGTCGCCAGGAATGTCGAGGCGCGCGAGCGCATCAAGGCGCGGATCGAGAAGGCGGTCGATGACGGCGATCTGACGGAGGCGCGGGTGCGCGTCGATCGTTTCAATTTCGGCCCGCCGGTCGGCTTCCCGGTCCAGTTCCGGGTCATCGGCCCGGACCCGAACGTCGTGCGCGACATCGCCTACAAGGTGCGCGATGTCGTCAAAGAGAACGAGAACATCAGGGATCCGCAGCTCGACTGGAACGAGCAGTCGCCTTACCTCAAGCTCGTCGTCGATCAGGACCGCGCCCGCGCGCTGGGCTTGACCCCGCAAGACGTCTCACAGGCGCTCGCCATGCTGATCTCGGGCGTGCCGGTGACGACGGTGCGGGACGGCATCGAGAAGGTTGATGTGGTGGCGCGTGCGGTGCCTTCCGAGCGGCTCGATCTCGGCCGTGTCGGAGACCTCACGGTGACCTCGCGCAACGGGGTGGCGGTGCCGCTCGCGCAGATCGCCAGGATCGAATACTCCCACGAAGAGCCGATCATCTGGCGCCGTAACCGCGACCTCGCCATCACGGTGCGGGGTGACGTCGCCGACGGCGTGCAGGCTCCCGACGTGACCAACCAGATCTGGCCAAAGCTTCAGGACATCCGCGATCATCTCGAGCCGGCCTACCGGATCGAGCCGGGCGGCGCGTTCGAGGAATTGGCCAAGGGCAATGCCTCGATCTTCGCGCTGTTTCCGCTGATGGTCATCGTCATGCTGACGCTTTTGATGATCCAGTTGCAGAGCTTCTCGCGCCTCCTGCTGGTTTTCCTCACCGCGCCGCTTGGCATCGTCGGCGCCTCGCTCGGGCTCAACGTCGCCAACCAGCCCTTCGGCTTTGTGGCGCTGCTCGGTCTGATCGCGCTGGCCGGCATGATCATGCGCAATGCCGTGATCCTGGTCGACCAGATCGAGACCGATGTCGCCCACGGCCTGACGCGCCGCGAGGCCATCGTCGAGGCCACCGTCCGGCGGGCCCGGCCGGTGGTGCTGACGGCGCTTGCGGCCATTCTGGCGATGATACCGCTGTCGCGCTCGGCATTCTGGGGGCCGATGGCGATCACCATCATGGGCGGTCTGTTTGTTGCGACCTTCCTCACCCTGCTATATCTGCCGGGTCTCTACGCGCTCTGGTTCCGCAAGAGCCTTGAGGAAAGCGGTCCGCAGGCGCAGCCCGGCCTTGCGCCGCAGCATCAGCAAGCGGTATTTCCGCTTGCCGAAGCGGCGGAATAATTGAACATTCGAAGTCAGTGGAGTGGATTTGACATTCGCTACCCGTCCAGCCGCAAGCCCGATAGGCGAATGTCAAATCCAAAACTCCACTGGAAACCTATATTAGCTAGTGGTCCTTTGATTCTAACATTCGCAAAAGTGACCGCTGCGAAGTGATGCGAATGTTAGAATCGGATCACTAGGACTGAGCAACGACATGACACTGACCGCCGAACATACCGAAATAGACACCCGAGAACGGATTCTCGTGGTGGCGGAGCGGCTGTTCCGCGAAATCGGCTATCAGAAGACGACCGTCGGCGACATCGCCAAGGCGCTGCACATGAGCCCCGCCAACGTGTACCGCTTCTTCGATTCGAAGAAGTCGATCAACGAAGGCGTTGCGCGCACCCTGATGGGCGGCGTCGAAGACGCCGCCCACGCAATCGTGATCAAGCCCGGTCCTGCGGCCGAACGGATGCGGGAGCTGTTGACCACCGTTCATCGCATGAACTCGGAACGCTATGTCGACGATTCCAAGCTGCACGAGATGGTCGCCATCGCGGTGGAGGAGAGCTGGGAGGTCTGCGTGGCGCATATGCAGTGCATCACCGGGAGCATCGCCGGCGTCATCACGCAGGGCGTCGAGTCCCGTGAGTTCGAGGCGCCGGACGTGCCGCTCGCGGCGCTGTGCGTCTGCACCGCGATGATGCGGTTTTTCCATCCGCAGATGATAGCGCAATGCGCCGACAAGCCCGGACCGTCGGTCGACCAGATGATCGATTTTGTTCTCGCCGGGCTTGCGCCGCGCACTACAAAATAGACATGGTTGTTCTGTCATTGCGACCCGTTGGCTCGCAACGACGACCACTGACGAAAAGGAAATTCAAGTGACTGCGAAGGACCTGCATTATTACGAACCCAGGAACGGCCACGGTCTCAAGCACGACCCCTTCAATGCCATCATCGCGCCGCGCCCGATCGGCTGGATTTCCTCGCGCGACGCCAGGGGCAACGTCAATCTGGCGCCCTACAGCTTCTTCAACGGCTTCTGCTACACGCCGCCGATCATCGGATTTTCCTCGACCTCCTGGAAGGACAGCGTCGCCAACATCCAGGAAACCGGCGAATTCGTCTGGAATCTCGCGACCAAGGATCTCGCCCAGCAGATGAACGCGACGGCGGCGCATGTCGCCCATGAGGTCAGCGAATTTTCGATCGCGGGCCTGACGGCCGCACCGTGCAAGCTCGTCAATGTGCCCCGGGTCACCGAAAGCCCGGTCTCGTTCGAGTGCAAACTGACGCAGATCGTCCAGTTGCAGGGCGCCGACGGCCGGAAGGCGCAGGCCTGGCTGACGCTCGGCGAGGTCGTGGCCGTCTACATCGACAAGGCCATGATCCGGGACGGCGTCTATCAGACCGCGCTCGCCCGTCCCATCGTGCGGGCGGGGCGCAGGGGCGATTATTTCGAGATCAGGCAGGATGCCATGTTCGAGATGCCGCGCCCGGATTAGCACCCTTTTAAGTTACTGATGATATTGAAGGAACTGCTCAGGCGGCCGGCCGTTATCCGCCCGCGGCGACTATTTCGAAATCCGCCCTGACGCCATGTTCGAAATGACAAGGCCGGATTGATCTCTTTTCCGCGCCGGTCACGTGAACCTCGCGGGTCCGGCCCGCGACTACACGATAATGGCATTCCGTTCTATTTTCGCCGCCTGCGCGACCAGGCTCTCCAACATCATCGATTTTATTTGAGACGTATCCGCGGGGCGTCGTTTGACGCCGCGCGGCCATCCTTGAACCATTGCCAAGGAAATTTTCAAAGGGGACATTTTCAATGCTTGACGCCAGCCAATTGCTCTATACGCAAATCGCCGCTGTTGTTTGCCTGCTGATCTTCGCCGGTTTTCTCTACGATATGCTGCGCGTGCGCCGCGCGATGGAAGCAAGCAAGGCGTGGGTCAAGGTCGAAGGCGATATCGTCAGGTCGGAAGCGAAAATCCCGCCGTCTCATACGTCCGACGACCAGAGCGATGTCGATCCCGTCATTCTCTATCGCTATCGGGTCGGCGATCAGATCCACCAGGGTGAGCGCGTCAAATTCGGCGGCCAGCCCTCGCTAACGCGCGCAATGGCGGAGACGCTGGTCGCGAAATATCCGCCGGGCGCCCGCGTTGACGTCTACTATGACCCGCTTGATCCTAACAGCGCCGTCCTCGAGCCGCGCAAGAAAGACAGCCTGGTCGCCAAATCCGTTTTCGCGCTGACGTTCGCTATCATTGCCGGCGTTCTGGTCGCGCACGCGATCGCCGGAAAGGTCCTTTATACCGGAAACGGCGTTCCGCTATTCGCCTTTCTGTTGCCTCTGGTCGCCTTTTTCAGCGCAGGCCTTGGCGTGGTTTCACTCGTGAGAGCACGCCGGCAAGCGAATGCAAGCGCGCATTGGCCGACCGCCTCGGGCAACATCACGACATCGACCGTTATTGAGGAAAGGATCGAGGACAAGCGACGTGATGACGACGACAGCACAGGCCTGAAGCAGAAGCAGCTACGCTACACCCTGCGTTACCGCGTCGATCTGCGCTTTGCCTATCGGGTTGGCTCGCGCGACTTCGTTGGCACGAACTGGGCCTGGGGCTGGACGCCGATTTACGGCTTGCGCGAACTGGCCGAGAAAGTGACCGCCCGATACCCGCGAGGGCAGACGGTGACCGTATACTATGATCCGATGCAGCCGGATATTGCCGTGCTGGAGCCGACCAGCCGTCAGGGCTCGCTGGCCCCGCTGATTTTCGCGGCGATCTTCGCAGTCGGGGGTGCAGCCTTCCTGATGTTCTTCATCAAGAGTCGGCTGCGGTAACTCCTGTCTCGTTGCGGAACATAAGCTGACGTTCGTAAAAGTGCCCGCAGGGACCTATGATACGCAATGTCAGATACGGTAGACCCGCCCCTTAAGTACCTGATCATATTTCGGAACTGAGCAGGGGTGCCGGCGGTTATCTAGCTTGGCCGCAACGCATCAATTTCGCTTTATCTCGAAGGCAGTGTATCAACCAAATTCCGACGCATTCCGGTAAGTGAGTTGCGTTCTGGCATAACTGTAGCTCCCTCCTTCGCGCCGCGCCGCCGACCATGAGGACATCGCCATGAGCTCCTTCCGCCGCGATTTCATCACCAAGCCGATCTTCTCCTGGGCGCGCGGCGTATTGCCCGCGATGTCCGATACCGAGCGCGAGGCGCTGGAAGCCGGCGACGTCTGGTGGGATGCCGACCTCTTCACCGGCAACCCCGACTGGTCGAAGCTGCTCAAGGAGGCGCCCGCGACGCTGACGGCGGAGGAGAAGGCCTTCCTCAACGGACCGGTCGACGAACTCTGCGCGATGCTCGACGACTGGAAGATCAACTGGGAATGGCGCGACCTGCCGCCGGAGGTCTGGGATTTCATCAAGCAGAAGAAATTCTTCGGGATGATCATTCCGAAAGAACATGGCGGGCTCGGTTTCTCGCCCTATGCGCATTCGGAAGTCGTGCGCAAGCTCTCCTCGCGTTCGCTGACCGCCGCCGTCACCGTGATGGTGCCGAACTCGCTTGGGCCGGGCGAGCTGCTGATGCGCTTTGGCACCAAAGAGCAGCAGGAGCGCTGGCTTCCTCGGTTGGCGGATGGCCGCGACATTCCCTGCTTCGGTCTCACCAGTCCGGAGGCCGGCTCCGATGCCGCCTCGATGATCGACTCCGGCGTGATCTGCAAGGGCAACTTCGAAGGCAAGGAAGTGCTTGGGCTTCGTCTCAACTGGCACAAGCGCTATATCACCCTCGGTCCAGTCGCCACCCTGTTGGGGCTCGCCTTCAAGGCCTACGACCCGGACCATCTCGTCGGCCACGACGACGAACTCGGCATCACGGTTGCGCTGATCCCGAGCGATCTTCCCGGCGTCAGCATCGGTCATCGTCACCTGCCGGCGATGCAGGTGTTCCAGAACGGCCCGAACTGGGGCAAGGACGTCTTCATCCCGATGGACTACATCATCGGCGGGCAGCCGCGTCTCGGCCAGGGCTGGAAGATGCTGATGACGGCGCTTGCCGCCGGCCGCGGCATCTCGCTTCCCTCGTTGTCGGCGGCGGGTGCGGCCTATGCGGCGCGCACCACCGGCGCCTATGCGCGGATCCGCGAGCAATTCGGCATCTCGATCAGCAAATTCGAAGGCATCGAGGAGCCGCTCGCCCGCATTGCCGGCACCGCCTATCTGCTCGATGCCGCGCGGCGGCTGACCTGCGCGGCGCTCAATCAGGGCCGCCATCCGGCCGTGATCTCCGGAATCATGAAGCTGCAAGCCACCGAGCGGATGCGGATCGCGATCGACGATGCGATGGATATCCACGGCGGCAAGGCGGTGATCGACGGTCCGCAGAATTACCTCGGCACGCTCTATCGCTCGGTGCCGGTCGGCATCACCGTGGAGGGCGCCAATATCCTGACCCGCAACCTGATCGTGTTCGGGCAGGGGGCGATCCGCGCCCATCCTTATCTGCTGCTGGAAATGAACGCGCTGGGCGAACAAGATCGCGCCAAGGGGCTCGACGCCTTCGATGATGCGTTCTGGAAGCATGTCGGGCACAGCGTCGTCACGCTGTTCCGTGCCTGGGGCCGGAGCTGGACCGGTGGCCTGTTCGCGCCCGCGCCCGACGCCGGGGAAGCGACGCGGTTCTATCGCCAGCTCTCGCGTTATTCGTCGGCCTTCGCGCTCTGCGCCGACATGGCGCTATTGACGCTCGGCGGCGCGCTCAAGCGCAAGGAAATGCTCTCCGCGCGCTTTGGCGACATCCTGTCCGAGCTTTATCTGCTCTCGGCGGCGCTCAAACGCTGGCAGGATGAAGGACGCCAGCCGGCCGATTTCGCCGCGCTCGAATGGTGCATGGCAAGCGGCTTCCGCACCATTGAAAGCCGTCTCGCCGAAATCCTGGCGAATTTGCCCAACCGTTTCGTCGCCGTCATTTTGAAGTTCATCGTTCAGCCCTTTGGCGCCCACGTGCTCGGTCCTTCCGACCGCGTGGTGCACGAATGCGCCCAGCTGGTGCTGGCGCCCTCGGCCGCGCGCGATCGGCTGACGCCGGATCTCTCCCATGTCGACGACGATCGCGGCGTGGCACGGCTGGAAAAGGCGTTCCTGCTCGTCACGGCCGCCGAGGAGATTTCCAAGCGCATGCATGCCGCGCGCCTGCACGATTGGCAGGAGGCGGTGAAGAAGGGCATCATCACGCAAGCCGAGGGCGAGCAGCTCGCCGCCGCGCATGAGGCCGTCGCCAAGCGTGATCGAGGTCGACGACTTCGCGCCCGAGGCGCTGTCGCCGATCTACAAGAAGCCTGCCGCCGTGCATCAATTCTTTCAGGACCTCGGTGAGCAGAGGGCCGCGGTCTGATGGCGCGTCCGGTTTTTATCGTCGACGGCAGCCGTACGCCGTTCCTGAAAGCGCGCAGCGGCCCGGGGCCGTTTACGCCGGTCGATCTCGCCGTTCAGTGCGGCCGACCGCTGCTCGCCCGCCAGCCTTTCGCGCCGGATGCCTTCGATCAGGTCATCCTCGGCTGCGTCAACGTCATTGCCGATGAGATGAACCCCGGCCGCGTCGCGGCGCTTCGGCTCGGCATGGGCGAGAAGATGGTCGCGTTCACGGTGCAGATCAATTGCGGTTCCGGGCATGCAGTCGATCGACACGGCTTACCGCTATATCCGCGAGGGCGTCTCGGACCTGATTTTGGCGGGCGGCTCGGAGGCGTTGAGCTATGCGCCGCTGGTGTGGCCGCAGCAGGGCGTGCGCTGGTTTGCAGGCCTGGCGACCGCCAAGGGAATCCTCGCCAGGCTCGTCGCGATTGCGAAAGCGCGGCCCGCTTATTTCAAGCCGATCATCGGCCTTGAGCGCGGCCTGACCGATCCGATCACCGAACTGAACATGGGCCAGACCGCCGAAGTCGTCGGCCATCTGTTCGGCATCACGCGCGAGCAGTCGGACGCCTATGCCTGCCGAAAGCCACCGGCGATTGGCGCATGCGCAGGAGAGCGGCTTCCTCAAAGGCGAGGTCGAGACTGCGTTTGCGCGCGACGGCAAATTCTACGATCACGATGACGGCGTGCGGCCGGATTCCACGTCCGAGAAACTCGCCACGCTCAAGCCGGTATTCGAACGGCCCTGGGGGCAGGTGACGGCCGGCAATTCCTCGCAGATCACCGACGGCGCATGCTGGACCATTCTCGCCTCGGAGGCGGCTGTCGCCAAACACGGTCTGACGCCGAAGGCCGTGATCGTCGACAGCCAATGGGCGGCGCTCGATCCCTCGATCATGGGGTTGGGGCCGGTGATGTCGGCGACCGAGTTGTTGAAGCGCAACAAACTGTTGCTTCGCGACGTCGAGACCTGGGAATTGAACGAGGCCTTTGCCACGCAGGTGCTGGGCTGCCTGGCGGCCTGGAACGACGAAAAATTCTGCCGCGAGATCCTCGGGCTTGACGGCGCCGCAGGAGCAGATCGATCACGCCCGGCTGAATGTCGATGGCGGCGCGATCAGCCTCGGCCATCCCGTCGGCACGCAGCGGCAACCGCATCGTTCTGCACCTCGTCAATGCGATGAAGCGGCTCGGCACCAAACGCGGCATCGCCACCGAATGTATCGGCGGCGGGCTGGGCGGCGCCATGCTGATCGAAACGGTATAGGGAACGTCATGGAAAGCCATATCCTGGACGTCCTCGCCGATCGCGTGCTTGAGCTCGGGCCGAACCGCGAGACGCCGGTCCGTATCGTCATTTCAAGCTGACGCGCGATGCCGACGGCATCGCCTGGCTGCTGTTCGATCGCGAAGGCGCCAGCGCCAACACGCTGTCGGCCGACGTGCTCGCCGAATTCGATACGGTGCTGACGGCGCTCGAAACCGAGCGGCCGACCGGGCTTGTCATTCGCTCGGCGAAGACTTCCGGCTTCATTGCCGGCGCGGATGTCAACGAATTCCGCGGCGCGACCGATCCCGGCCGCGGTCGAGACGCAGATCGCCCGCGCCCATGCCGTGGTCGACCGGCTGGAGGCGGTGAAGTTTCCGACGGTCGCCGTGATCCACGGCTTCTGTCTTGGCGGCGGACTGGAAGTCGCGCTCGCCTGCCAGATGCGCATCGCCATCGACGGTGCGCGCTTCGGCTTCCCCGAAGTGATGCTGGGCCTGCATCCCGGCCTCGGCGGCACCGCGCGCTTCACGCGCCTCGTCAACCCGATGCAGGCGATGACGTTGATGCTGACCGGCAAGACCATCGATGCGCGCCGGGCGAAGTCGCTCGGTCTCGTCGATGCCGTGACCGAGGAGCGCCACGTTCGCAATGCCGTCAAGGATGCCGTGTTCGGCCGTCTCAAGCGCGCCAACCCGGCTTTCTCAACACGGTGCTGAACGCCGGTCCCGTGCGCGGGTTTCTCGCCTCGCGCATGCGCACTGAGGCCGCGAAGTCGGCGTCCGCCCGAACATTACCCCGCGCCCTACGGGCTGATCGATCTCTGGGAGAAGCACGGCGGCGACAAGGCCGCGATGCTGGCCGCCGAGAAGAGTTCGTTCGCCCATCTGATGGTGACGCCGACGGCGCAAAACCTGATCCGGGTGTTCTTCCTGCGCGATCAGATGAAGAAGCTCGCCGGTTCCGGCAACAAGATCAGCCATGTCCATGTCATCGGTGCCGGCGCCATGGGCGGCGACATCGCGGCCTGGTGCGCCAATCAGGGTCTGCGGGCGACGCTGGCCGACATGAAGGCTGAGCCGATCGCGGGCGCGATGAAGCGCGCCGCCGATCTGTTCGGCAAGATCATGCGCAAGCGCACCGATGTCCGCGACGCGCTCGACCGGCTGGTCCCAGATCTCGACGGCGAAGGCGTTCGCACCGCCGATCTGATCATCGAGGCGGTGCCGGAGAAGCTGGAGCTGAAGCAGAAGGTCTATGCCGGCCTCGAGCCGCGGATGAAGCCGGGCGCGATCCTCGCCACCAACACGTCGAGCATTCCGCTGCAGGATTTGCGAACGACGCTGGCGAAGCCCGAACGGCTGCTCGGATTGCACTTCTTCAATCCGGTCTCACGCCTGCAACTGGTCGAGGTCGTCAGCCACGACGGCACCGATCCGCAACTCCTGAAGGAGGCGCTGGCCTTTGTCGGCGCCATCGACCGCCTGCCGCTGCCGGTCAAGAGTTCGCCGGGCTTTGTCGTCAACCGCGCGCTGACGCCTTACATGCTCGAAGCCATGGTGATGCTCGACGAGCGGGATCGACAAGGTCACCATCGATGCGGCCGCGGAAAAGTTCGGCATGCCGATGGGGCCGATCGAACTCGCCGATCAGGTCGGGCCTCGATATTTGTCTTGCGGTCGGCGACATGCTGCGCTCGAAATTCGGCGACCTGCTGCCGCCGACGCCGGCATGGTTGCGCGACAAGGTCGCCAAAGGCGAACTCGGCCGCAAGACCGGCAAGGGATTCTACGTCTGGAAGGGCGGCAAGGCCGACAAGATGCGCCGTCGTCGAACACCGCGGAGCCCGATGCGGAAATGATCGACCGGCTGATCCTGCCGATGTCGAACGTCTGCGTCGCCTGCTTGCGCGAGGGCATCGTCGACGATGCCGACATGGTCGATGGCGCCATGATTTTCGGCACCGGTTACGCGCCATTTCGTGGCGGTCCCTTGAATTACGCGCGGACGCGCGGTGCGGAGAATGTGGCGTCGACCTTGCGGCGGCTCGCCACAAAGTTCGGTGGCCGGTTCACGCCGGATGCCGGCTGGGATAGTTTCAAATAGATCCGAATTCGATTCTGATGAGCCCTTTTGACATGACCGACACGCAAGCCGTTCACGCCCCGCCGGTCACCGAAACCGCGCCTGCGGCGACCTCTGCACCCGCACGCTGGCGATGCCGGCCGACACCAATCAGAACGGCGACATCTTCGGCGGCTGGCTGCTCAGCCAGATGGACATCGGCGGCGGCATCTTCGCGTCCAAGATCGCGAAATCGCGCACGGTGACGGTCGCCATCGAGGCGATGAATTTCCGCAAGCCCGTTTATGTCGGCGATCTCGTTTCCGTGCATGCCAATCTGGTGAAGATCGGCCGCACATCGATCACGGTCCATCTCGAGGCCTGGGTCCTGCGCCGCAAGGAGATGCAGTCGATCCTGGTGACCGACGGCAACTTCACCTACGTCTCGATCGACGACGAGGGACACCCGCAAGCCGTCCAGCACGATCCGCCGCCGATTTCGGCGTAATCATGCGTCGCAGGCTTCCTTTTCTGCGCTTCTCCGCCGCATCCCGCACCGAAGCTTTCCCTTACCCCTCCGCATGACAACGTGGCAGAATAGGCCGCGCGATCCCCTGCATAGTAAAGTTAGAGTCAGGAGGTATTGTCATGAAAGGGTTATTTAAGGCGGGGTTTGTTCTGCTCGCATGTACGCTCAGCTCAGTTGAAATCGCCGCCGCGCAGCCCGCCAATCCGGGTTGCTCCTCGGAAAACTCGTTGGGCGCGACGCAAACGCTGCATTGCCGAGGCCGGGATTACGATCGTCGCTGAAAATGGCGCCCGATATACCCTGCAGAGCGGCCGTAACGGCCGCGTCGATGCGGTTGAACTTGAGCAGCAAAGCCTTGTTGATTGAAGTGCCGAACCGAAATCCGGCGGAAACAAGTTTCAGGTCATTACACCGCAAGCGATCGCCGGCGGTCCGCGGCACGAAGTGGGCCGTTGATGCCGCCGGAACAAGACCTCCGTCTTTGTCGTCAACGGACGGGTCGCGGTCGGACGGCGAACGGGCAGTCACAGCGTAACCTTGCGGCCTGGCGAAGGCGTCGACGTCGAACCGAGCGCGCCTCTGACGGTCAAGCGCTGGGCTCCCGCTCGTGTGTCGGCCTTGCTGGCTCGTCTCGGACAATAAGCGGCGAATGATCGGTCGCCATATCCGGACTTCGATTGCCGTTACGCTGGCAGCGATCTGGGGGTTCGGCGTCTATTTCGAGCACAATCGAGGCGGCTTGCGATTTCTCGATCGCATCGAATCCACGACGATCGATATCAGAACGCTTGCTCGCGGCCAAAGAGTGCCGCCGGATCTCGTGACCATTGTTGCGATCGACGATGACGTCGTGAAAGCGCAGGGTGTCTATCCGCTTCCCCGGATCGATCTTGCAAAGATCGTTGACTCGATCGCGCGGCTGGAGCCGAAGGTCATCGCCGTCGATCTGCTGTTGATCGACAATGGCCCCCCGATGCCGATGAGGCTCTCGCAAAGTCGCTCGCTGCGCGCCCGTCAGTCATTGCCGCTGCCGCGATTTTCCCCGAAGCCAGCCAGTCGGTTTCTTCAGAGAATGACAAGGGTCCGCTCTCCCGGCTTCCAACGGCCGAGAGATTCCTGTTGCCTCTGAAGAAATTCACCGATCACGCCAAAATTGGCATCGCCAATGTGGCGACAGATCAAACCGGTACGCCTCGCTCCATTCCGATGCTGTTTCGTACGCTGATATGGTCGAATTGTCATTTCCGCTCCGCGTCGCCTCGCTGGCCGTCGGAAAGGAGCCCGTGATCGAGCCCGACCGTTTGACGCTGGGTCAACGTTCGGTACCGACCGACGTCGATCATGCCCTGCCCATGGCATTCTATGGCCCACGGCGCACGATCCGAACGATCAGCGCGGCGTCGGTCCTTGCCGGCGACATATCGCCCGACGATATCCGAAACCGGATTGTTGTTCTCGGCGCGGCCGTCAGCGGCGGCGGGCGACTTTTTCTCCACGCCCTTTGATCGGCTGATGCCGGGCGTGGAAGTGATTTCGACGGCCATCAGCCATCTCGTGGCTGGCGATCGTTCCGCTGCAGGGACCGAATCGGTTCGCATGGCGGACGGCGCCGTTGCTGTCTTGTTGCCTGCGGTTCTTGTGGGTCTTTCTTGCGTGGCGACGAAATGCTGTGGGACTTGTTGCGGCTGCGGCCGTCGTTCTGATCTGGGTTGCGACGAATTTCCTGGCATTTTCGTCCGGAATAGTCTTGGGCGCGGCTGTGCCAATCGCTGCCGCGGCCGTGCCGGTGGCTCTTATTCGGATCGTTGCAGCTGTCGGTCGGCCCGGCGCGGCGCAATACTTTGCCGCCAGGAACGAGTTGCTTGAACAGTTTCAGGCGCCCGCGATACAAAAATGGTTGGCTCGAGATCCGAACTTTCTTGCTGAGCCGGTCCGCCAGGATGCGGCGGTCGTCTTTATCGATCTGTCCGGCTTCACATCGCTGAGCGAGCAGCTTGGGCCGGATGACACACGCGATTTATTGAAGGAATTTCACGCCCTGGTCGACCGGCAAGCGGTCGCTTGCGGCGGGATGATCACGAGCTTTTTGGGTGATGGCGCGATGATTCTGTTCGGCTTGCCGGCCGCAACCGCGGACGATGCGGCGAGAGCGGCAGAGTGTGCGCTCAGGCTTTGCAGCAGTGTCGGGCGATGGCTAGTCTCGCTGCGGCTGACGAGCGCGTCGCAACTCGGATTTAAGGTCGGCGCCCATTTCGGCGTGATTGTCGCCTCACGGCTCGGCGGTGGAAGTTATCATTACATCACGGCGACGGGTGATACCGTCAATGTGGCGAGCCGGTTAATGGAAGTAGCGGCAAGCCACGGCGCAGAACTTGCGGTAAGCGACGAGTTGCTGCACGCCGCAGGGCGAGATTGCGCCCTGTTCAAATCGGGTGTCTGGCCGGCCCGGAGGAAGCCCGGATCCGCGGACGCTCGGGCTCGCTGATGACCTGGTTGTGGCGTAGCGCCAACACAAGGTTGGAGCCTCAATGGCTTACTTCCCGCGACGGATCATTGGCTCATCTTGCATCGAGACTGCGAAGCCTTCTGGGTCCTTGCCTTTGCCCGCTCGGTGAGTTCATCTTCTTGTGCTTCTTTTTGACCGGAGGGCTGCCGTCCGTCGCGGCCTTCACCAGTACGATCATCGGAACCGCCACCGACGTCACGGCGAACACAGTGAGCGTTCAGAGCCGATCGCAAGTTTGGTCATGCACTTCTCCTCTCGCTTGGCGGAACCAACTCCCGAGCCTCATCTGTACCCCGTGTCGGAGGCAAACATTCCCTCACCCTCACGCAACCTGAGGATTGGCCGGAGGGTCGCCCGGCTAATCCCTTTGGCCGATGCAAAGCGGTAAGAACGCCGCTAATCTGGGCAGAGACCAATCTTGGGGGAGCAGCTTGGACGGGATCTTAGATCTCGCGATCATCGGGGGCGGCGTCAATGGCTGCGGCATCGCGCGCGATGCGGCCGGGCGTGGCTTTTCCGTGCTGCTGGCGGAAAAGGGCGATCTGGCGAGCGGGACATCCTCGGCTCGACCAAGTTCATCCATGGCGGCCTGCGCTATCTGGAATTCTACGAATTCGCGCTGGTGCGCGAAGCCCTGAGGGAGCGTGAAGTGCTCTGGGCGATGGCGCCGCACATCATCTGGCCGCTGCGCTTTGTCTTGCCGGAAGAGCGAGGATTCGCGGCCGGCCTGGCTGTTGCGGTTGGGATCTGTTTCTTTACGACCATATCGGCGGCCGCAAACGCCTGCCGCCGACCCGGAGCCTGAATTTGCGCACCGACGTGGTCGGCGCCGCGCGCTGAGAACCGCCGACCATGGGATTCGAATATTCCGATTGCTGGGTGATGGATGCGCGGCTGGTGGTGCTGAATGCCCGCGACGCGGCGGCGCGGGGCGCGCAAATTCTCACCCATACCGGAAGTCTCCCTGGCGCGCCGGGATGGCGCTTTTGTGGTGACGCTCAAGGATGCGGCGTCGCGGGCGTGAACGCCATTCGGCGCGCGCTGGTGGTCAATGCCGCCGGTCCCTGGGTCGATCATGTCCTGAACCGCGTCGCGGACGAACCCGCGCCATCATGTCCGCCTGGTGCAAGGCAGCCATATCGTGGTGCGGCGGCTTTATCCGCACGACCGCTGCTACATTTTCCAGAACCGCGACGGCCGGGTCATCTTCGCCATCCCCTACGAGAATGACTTCACCCTGATCGGCACCACCGACCGGGACTATGCCGGCGATCCGGCCGCGGTGACGATCAGTGAGGACGAAAAAAACTATCTCTGCGCCGCCGCCAGCGAATATTTCCGCGCCCCGTCACCCGCGACCAGATCGTGTGGTGTTATTCCGGCGTGCGCCCGCTGTTCGATGACGGCGCTTCCAAGGCGCAGGAAACCACCCGCGAATATGTCTTCGAACTCGATGCCAGACCGGCGCCTTGCTGAATGTCGTCGGCGGCAAGATCACCACCTATCGCCATCTTGCGGAAGGCGCGCTCGAAAACTCGCGCCCTACCTGAAGGCACCAAGGCCCCGGAAGATCGACCGGAAGTCGCCGCTGCCCGGCGGCGACTTGAACGGTCTCGCGGTCGCGGAACTCACCGCCCAACCCCAGCGCCGCTCTCCATTCCTTGAGACGGCCAACCAGACGGCTCGCGCACGCCTCCGGCACGCGCGCAGTAAGGTGCTCGGAAGGCGATCCGCCCGCGATCTCGATACTGATTCGGCGCGGCCTGACGAGGCCGAGATCAGATTGTCTGATCTCGTCGGAATCGGCATGCACCTCGGAAGACGTCATATGGCGAAGGTCCGATTCGGCCTGCGCCTGACGTCTTCGAGGTCGCGACTCTCGATGCCTGGATTTCTGCAGAGCTTCGGTTCCGATGCAATCAGAACCGAGGCTGTAAGGCTGGATGATTTTTCGTTGAATAAGGGCACCTTCGGCTTCACCTCGTCCCGCTTGCGGGGAGAGGGAGCAGGTCACTCCGCCGCGGCGGCGGATTCGAGCACCGGATAGTCCGTATAGCCCTTCGCGCCGCCACCGTAGAACGTGGCCTTGTCGGGCTCGTTGAGCGGCGCGCCGCGCTTGAAGCGCTCGACCAGATCGGGATTGGCAATGAACAGTTTGCCGAACGCGATCAGGTCCGCCTCGTTGGCCGACAACACCTTGTTGGCCAGCGCGAAATCGTAGCCATTGTTGGCGATATAGGCACCCTTGAAGCGGTTGCGCAGGGATCGATAGTCGAACGGCGCGACATCGCGTGGACCGCCGGTCGCACCCTCGAGACATGGATGGTAGACGAGCTTCAGCGCGCTGAGATGGTCGACGATATAGTCGAACAACGGCTGCGGATTGGAATCCGAAATTCGTTCGACGGCGTCACCGGCGAGATGCGGATGCCGGTGCGCTCGGCGCCGACTTCCGACGTCACGGCCTGGTCGACCTCGAGCATCAATTTGGCGCGGTTCTCGATTGCGCCGCCATAGGCATCGGTGCGCTTGTTGGTGCCGTCCTTGGCGAACTGATCCAGCAGATAGCCGTTGGCGCCATGGACCTCGACGCCGTCGAAGCCGGCCGCGATTGCGTTCGCCGCGCACCTTCCTGAAACTGTCGATGATGCCCGGAATTTCCGAGAGCTCGAGCGCGCGAGGTTCGGAGACGTCCGCGAAGGTGCCGCCGACGAAGGTCTTGCCGTTGGCGCGGATCGCAGACGGCGCCACCGGTGCACCGCCGTTCGGCTGCAGCGAGGTATGCGAGATACGGCCGACATGCCAAAGCTGAAGGAAGATGCGCCCGCCGCGCGCATGCACGCGGTCGGTGACCCTGCGCCATCCGGCGATCTGCTCTTTCGAATAAATGCCGGGGTGTCCTGATATCCCTGACCCTGCTGCGACACCTGGGTCGCCTCGGTGATCAACAGGCCCGCGGAAGCACGCTGTCCCAATATTCAACCGCAAGCGGATTTGGCACCAAGCCCTGCAGGGCGCGGTTGCGGGTGAGCGGGGCCATCACGGCGCGGTTGGGAAGGGTAATGGGGCCAAGCTTGAACGGCTCGAAAAGTTTGGACGACGTGCTCATTTTGAGGATCTCGGTAGGGAGGGAGCAGGCGGGAATTGTCCGACCATCGAGGTGTGCATTTCCGCTTGCCGGAACAAGCCGCCTGCGATCACGAAATCGCAAGCGGTATGGTCTGTCCGAAAGGCTTGAGGAAAGAAAAGAACTGCCTCTTCCGCAGGCTTTCTGGAAAACTGGCCTTTGAGGCTCAGGCCACGCCGAGAAAATCGCGCTTGCCGATCTCGACGCCGTTGTGCCGGAGAATGCCGTGGGCGGTTGCGGCGTGGAAATAGAAATTCGGAAATGCGAAGCGGTTGAGGAATTCCTGACCCTTGAGCGTCAGGGTTTTATCGGGGCCGATCGGGAAGGTGACTTCGCGGTGGTCGCGCCTTCGAATTGCGCGGGCGTGAACTTCTGGATGGCTTCGCTGGTCTTCTTCAGCCGCTGCCGCAACTCTTCGAATGTCTTCTCGGTGTCCGGCGTTGACGGCACCTCGCTATCGGCGAGCCTCGCGCAGCCCTTGCCGGCGAAATCGCACGCCAGCTGGATTTGCTTCGACAGCGGCAGCATGTCCGGATAAAGCCTCGCGCCGAGCAGCACTTCGGGCTGGATGTTTTTCGCCGCGCAATGCGCCTCGGCCTTGGTGAGAATGCCGGACAGGCTGCCGAGGATTTGCAGGAAGGCAGGAACGGAGGCGTCGTAGAAGGACATGTGATGCTCTTTCATTTGCGGGTTTTGAGGTATTGGTTTAAAAAATGCAAAAACAAAAATACCAATTCCAATGTCAATAAGCGTGAGAGATTTTGGCAGTATCGAAACCGCAAACTCCGAAGCCCAGTCGGCTGGGACAGAAAGCTTGTCGCGTCGCGAAACTAAGCCGATAACCGCAGACGTCATGATAAGATAGCAGGTCGAGCTCGCTAACCAGTATTCCAGAGAAAATCTGGAAACTGCCCGACCTTACGAAGCGGGCGAAGTACAAACATGAAATGAGGCCTATCAAAACGCCAATCGAAACTGGCCGGGCACTCAACATAACAGATAGTTGCCCCGTGGCAGGTACTTCCACGGCGAACCCATCGCAGGTCATTGCGACGATAGTCGCGAAAATCGCTATCCCCACGTGGAATGGAGTGGTTTTCACTTGGCGCCCCAGACGCTTCCTTGGCCACACGCGTATGCCAGAGATGGGGAGAGTTGTAGAACAATGCAACTGTCTCGTGGGGACGAAAGGCAATCAAACCCGGCTGTCCCTCATCCTGAGGAGCGGCTTCGCCGCGTCTCGAAGGATGAGGCCCGTGTGGGCGGCCTTATCGGTCCAGACGCGCGTACCGCGCTCCTCACCATGAGGCATTTACCGTATCGGTATCGGGTTTGCCGCCGCCGCAGCCGTTGGTTGGGCGCGCGGGCCACGCATCCGCGCCAGCAACTCGGCGA
The DNA here is from genome assembly GCA_963832045.1 of uncultured Alphaproteobacteria bacterium. Taxonomy (GTDB): domain Bacteria; phylum Pseudomonadota; class Alphaproteobacteria; order Rhizobiales; family Xanthobacteraceae; genus Bradyrhizobium. The sequence continues at coordinate 179,975 of CAWHSM010000022.1, read as the reverse complement.
TTGGCCAGGAATCCGCCGGCAAGCCGAACTTGATCTGCATCGCCTTCACCGCGCTTCGGCTCTGCTGGCCCATCACGCCATCGACCTTGCCGACATCATAACCCGCGCGCACCAGAAGCTGTTGCAGTTCGCGCAACTCGTTGAGCGGCAATTGTGTAACCGCCGCCGTCGGCCGCTGCATCGGTGGCGCGCCCGCGATGCGGGTGGCGAGATAGCCGGCGGTGGTCGAATAGATCAACGAATTGTTCCACTCGGTATAGGCGGCGAAATTGGCGTAAGCGAGGAAGGCCGGACCCTTGCGGCCCATCGGCAACAGCAGCGAGGCGGGCATGTCATCGTCCGGCAGCGATCTTCCGTCCGGATATTTGACGCCAAGCTGCGTCCATTTCGAACGTGGCAGGCGGATGGTGAGATCGGCCTGATCCCACGGGAAATTTCGCGGGCTGCCGTCACGCGCACTTCCTGCAGCCATGGTTCGCCGCGCCGCCATTTCAAACCGTTGGCGATGTAATTCGCGGTCGAGCCGATCACGTCCTCCGCACTGCTCAAGAGATTGCGATGACCGCCATAATCCACCGCATAGTTGAAATAATGCGTCGGCAAATTGGGTCTGGCCCAGCTCGCCGGCCCATGAGCCGACCATTTCATCCGGCGTGAGATCGCCGCGGTCGATGATTTTCAGCGCCGCGATGGTCTCGCCGACAAAGCGCTCGAGCGCCGGCAATCATAGGCCAGCGACACCAGCGAGCGCAGCGTCGGCAGGTTGCCCATGTTGGCGCCGAAGTCGCTTTCAAGTCCCCAGAATGCGGCGATCACCGCCGGCGGCACGCCATATTCCTTCTCGGCGCGCGCAAACGCGGCGGCGTAGGTCTTGATCCGCGCCTGACCCTGCTGCATCCGGTAAGGCGCAGCCATGCGGCCGGCGAATTCGGTGAACACCTGGCCGAACACGCGCTGGCCGCGATCGCGGTTGACGATGCCCTGGTCGTAGACGAGATAGGGTGCGGCCTCGCTGAGCGTGTGTTGCGAAACCCCTGCCGCCACAGCCTGTTGCTTCAGACCGGTCAGGAAGCGGTCGAAGCTCGCGCCGTTATGGCAACTGGCGGAGCGCGGAACGAACCGCGCGGCTCGCGCTGGCGCGGGAAATCCGGGCGCGGTGGGTTGCGCGAAGGCCGTTCTCGCGAACACGACAAGCCCGATCGCGCCGATCAGAAATAGAGGTCTTGAAAATATCCGCATGGCTGTACCGGTTGAATCTCATCGCCTTGAGTCTCTCCAGTACCATCCTTTTGACGCTGGCCGTCATGTCCGTCTTTGAGGGCCGATCTCGTGAATATTGTTGAAGGACAGGATCGCGGCGGCCCGGCGGGTTGATGCTGTTTCCCACGACGATGCAGGCGACGGACGAAAGGACCGCTCGCGGCATCCCGAGTGGTCCTTTCGAGCAGTCTCCCGGCAAATCCGCAAAAACGCGGATGCCGAATTCTGTTACTAGAGCGGGATGAATTCCGATTGAATTGATCCGTCGGCGCATTCGGTTTACCTCTCCCCTTTTGGGGTCCCCTTTGGGGAGAGGTCGATTTGCTCCTGGCGATGCGTGAGCATCGTCCAGCGCAAATCGGGTGAGGGGGCGCTATTATAAAGAGAGACCGTAACCCCTCACCCCAACCCTCTCCCCGCCGCAAGTCGGGCTTGCCCGACTTGCGCAAATTCACAATGCGCAACCGGGGTAGACCCCGGTTGCGTGGGAGAGGGAGTACATTTTGCGATGCCGCTTTAGCTGAACCTAATCTCATCTCACTCTAGGCTAGCCGCCGGGCAGACCCGCTCCGCAGCGGCTGTAGGCCGGGCACTCAACGTGCCCGCTGTCAACGTGTCCGCTGTGCGGCCCGAGATCGGCGCCATAGCTGTCGTAGTAGGAGCGACTGCCCCAATCGCCGCGACGCCAGCCGCTAAATCCGCGGACCCCGTCAAAACGGCCGCTGTGGAATCCGCCACGGATGCCGCCGGTCCCGGCGTGCGATCCGCTACCGTCGTCGAAAGCCATCGCGCCGGTCGTCATTCCAACCGCAAGTGCAAACGCAGCCGCGCCTGCGAGAAGTTGTTTTTTCATCTGAAATCCTCCGTGGTGGGTTAAACGGAAGATAGGTGGGGAACTGGATGCATCAAAGGCGTGGTCATGATGATCTCCTCAACTTCCCTGAGGTCGTTATGAGATTTAACGACCACGAGGCCCGTAGTTTGCCGAGAGAATCCGGGTATCGGATAAAATAAAATTAGAGTTCGCGTTCCCGGGCATATGGGTCTCAAGGCAGACTACCAAACTTTGCGGGGTCGGTGATGATGTGTTCGGCGATATATAGGCCAGGCATTGGCTCCTCCGTTGAGGGGCCTTGCAATGGAGGACGAAAGTCAAACCGTCGCGATGCAATCGACTCTCGACATCGAAGGGGCCGGTGTGGGACGGCACATACAGAAAGATGCGCGGGGGCGACCCGTCCGTAAAATAGCGATCAGAGACCGTATTAAACCGCGCATAGTGCGAGGGGTCCGGCGTGCAATAGACATTGCTCTTGACCACCTTCGCGAGCGAAGACCCCGCGGCTTCCAGACATCGCTTCATCTGGTCCAGGACGATCTCGGCCTGCCGCTCGAACGGAAGCGGTCTGACATCGCCGGTTTCGGGATCGAACGGCGGCAGGCCGGACACAAACACGAACCCTTCGCGACCGAACCGGATAGATCGGGCCCTTGCGTCGTCGTTCCACATAGCTGCACAGCGGCTCGATGCGCAATTGTTTCATCATGATTTCTAAGTGTTTGAGGTGACGCTACCAGTACTAATGCAAACGTCGGCCCCAATGGTTCGGTCGATGCCGAACTCTCACCGCTTGTCGCCCCTCTTCTCAAACGCTACAATGAGGCATGGTCGCAGCCGAACATGGTGGAAGTCGCGGCGCTCGTCGGCGACACCGCGCGTGCGACGATGCTCGCGGCGTTGATGGGTGGGCAAGCCCTGACCAGCAGCGAACTCGCCGGCCTCGCGCGCATCTCCCGGCCGACTGCAAGCGAACACCTCATGAAAATGGTGAGGGCACGGCTGTTGACAGTCACGCAGAAGCGGCGCAACCGCTATTATCGCATTGCTTCGCCACTGGTCGCCAGGATGCTGGAGAGTATCAAGGCGGTTGCCGCGCTGGAAACGCCTGCGCGTTATCAGCCGCGATCGGCGCGAGACGACGCGATGCGCGTTGCCCGCACCTGTTACGATCATCTAGCCGGAAAGCTCGGGGTCGGGATCGCCGACGCGCTCACCGCCAGGAAATATGTTGTTCTGTCGGAGGATGGCGGCGCGGTCACGCCAGCCGGCGTCCGCTTTCTCACTAATTTTGGCGCGGAGCTTCATTCGAAATCCGCAGGCCGGCGGATTTTCTGCCGCGCATGCCTCGACTGGAGCGAACGGCGCTATCATATCGCTGGCTTTGTCGGCGCGGAAATCGGCGTCGCGCGCAGGAACTTGGCTGGGTAACTCAGCGGCGCGGCGAGCGAGCAGTACAAGTAACGCCAGCAGGTCGGCGTGGATTTCGCGACATCCTGGGATTGAAGCTGGATTTCGACGCGCCGCGGTGAAGGGGCTCCGTCGAGCGCAGGGTCGCACGGCCGCCGACGTGCAGCACCGCTTTATATCCGAGAAGCCCGCTCCCTCACGTCGCCTTCGGCTCGGCCTGGGTTTCGATCGACGGCAGCGGTTCGCCGTGCGATGGCGGCTTCGAAGCCGCGCAGGCGCTTGTAGATCGACAGCAGTTCGACGATCGTCGTCCAGGAATTGACGAGATACTGGAAGGACGGCCGCACCTGGTCGAAGGCGTTGAGGATCTGGTTCAGCAGGCCGAGCGTGATCTTGCCGGCAACGATCGTCGGCACGAGCACGATGTAGGCGAAGATGATTGTCGGCCTGCAGATAGAGATGCGGCCGACGTTGAAATACAGAATAGTTGAAATAGAACCGGAAATAGTTGCGCCGGACGTTGGCGAACAGCTCGACCAGCGTCGGCGGCTTGGCGCGGGCGGCATCGTCCTCGCCATAGACCAGCTCCTTGCGATAGGCGGCCTCGACGCGTTGGTTGCGGAACTCAAGTCCCGGCAGGTTGATGCCGATCAAGGCCAGGAAGGCGGTGCCGAAGATCGACCAGAAGAGCGCCGCCCAGACCAGCGGATGCGGGACCTCGCCGATCAGCGGCAGCTCGGTGACGTGCTGCGACAACGTCAACAGCACCGGCAGGAAGGCGATCAGCGTCATGACCGAGCTGACCAGGCTGACGCCGAGGCCCTCCACCGTCGTGGAGAAACGCATCGTGTCTTCCTGGACGCGCTGCGAGGCGCCCTCGATGGTGCGCAGCTTCGGCCAGTTGGTCACGTAGAATTCGTTCATCGCCGTGCGCCAGCGGAAGATGTAGTGGCTGACGAAGAAGGCGATCAGCACGCCGACCGTGACGGCGACGAGGGCGATGCCGGCGAAGCTCGAGCAGCTGCCCTGTAGAGCTGCCCTGGGTGACGTCACCGGCTGCGGTCTTCGAAAGCGCCGCCTGGACCAGATCGTAGAACGGCCCGTACCAGGTGTTGATGGCGACGCTGACCTGGACCTGAAAATAGGTGGTGAAGATGATCAGTGCCGAGCCCCAGACCGACCAGAGCGCCCACGGATGCGGCGCGACCGCCTGCCAGAAGCCGGCGAAGATTGTGACCGCGACCAGGAAATAAAGGTCGAACCATAATGAGGGCGCCGACCAGAACAGCGCTACGCCTACGATCCCCGGCGTCGATGCTTCAGTAAGACCGTTCACATAGCCGTACCATAGCGCCATCGAAAGTGCGGTCCAGGCGATGGCCGACCAGAAGAACAGCTTTGGGCGAGGGAAGAACGAAACGAACATCTGGTATATCCACTCTCGGGGTCAGGTGTGCCAAAATTTGGGGGCACCTTAACGGGTTTGACGGATTAGCCAACCGCTGCCTTGGGAATTGAGGCGGCGTAAATGCTAACCGCTAGAGCGTCCGCGTTTCCGCGAGGTCACTGATTTGCTTGATCGGCAAGCCATCTTGCGAAAAATATTTCGCTTAACTTGTCGGGCAAATCAATGGTTCCTCTTCACCCGTCTCGCCTCGATAAGAGGGACGTTGGCCATCGTCACGAACGTTGGGCGGGATGCGGTGGACGCTTTTGGTGCGCAAGACGAATGCATCAACAAGCGGACGGCGAAGTCGTGTGGTCCTGACGTCCCGACGCTGGTGTCAAGTTGGCGACAATGCTCGCGCATTGTGGCCGATGATGGTGACAATAAGCCCGGCTCACCAAGGAGATCGCGAAGGAAACCGTTAAAACCATTGCGCAGGGAAGGCCGGGCATTCCGGCGAACCTGTGGCGACTACGCTCGTGTGCTTTTTACTTTTGCACGCGAGGCTTCGGGTGCGCTTAGGCATGCGGCTTTCCCTGCGCCCTCTGTCTTCGAGGTGCGAAAGTTCATGCACAACTCGGACGTAATCGCGCCGCGAGAATGGGGAGGTGCGCGTGTGGGCTCGAATCTAAATTTGGAGTGCGATATCGCGTCAACGGCAGTGAGCTCCCTCTCCCCTTGTGGGAGAGGGTTGGGGTGAGGGGTTTAAGTCCATCGATAGAACTTAACCCGTAGCCGAAGCTTTGCTTCGGCGTCATTTAAAAGAACGGCCGCCGTAGGCGGCCTATGCCTCTCCCACAAGGGGAGAGGTGGCATCGAATCCATGGCTCAATGCGGAGCACATAACCTCTGCCCGTCACAACTCGCGCGCGTTGGAGAAGACGAACGACGACATCCGGCGCGTGTTCTCGTCCAGGATCAGCGTTCGCGTGATCGGCGGCTCGGCGCGCTGGCTGCAGTTCTCGCGTTCGCACAGCCGGCAATTGACGCCGATCGGCGTGCCCTCGGTCGCATCGAGATTGAGCCCGCTGGCATAGACGAGCTTGGTGGCGTGACGGATTTCGCATCCCAGGCCGATCGCAAAGCGCGGCTGCGGCTGCGCATGCGGTGTCACCGGGCGGCGCACCACCTGCGCGATCGAGAAATAGCGCGTGCCGTCGGGCAGTTCGATCACCTGGCTCAACAGGCGGTCCGGGGTATCGAAGGTGGAATGCACGTTCCACAGCGGACAGGTGCCGCCGAATTTCGAGAACGGGAAGGTGCCGGAGGAAAACCGCTTGGAGACGTTGCCGGCATTGTCGACCCGCAGCATGAAAAACGGCACGCCGCGCGCGTTGGGCCGCTGCAAGGTGGTCAGTCGATGACAGACCTGCTCGAAGCCGGCGTTGAACCGTTGCGCCAGCACGTTGACGTCATAGCCGAGCGCTTCGGCCGCGGTCTGAAACGGCTGGTACGGCATCATCGCGGCGGCGGCGAAATAGTTGGCGAGCGTGATCCGGTAAAGCCTGCGCGGGGTGTCGTCCAGCGGGCCGGCGCGGCCGATGATGGTCTCGATCGCGCCGGCGCATTCGGCAAGCCCGGTCTGAAAGGCGAGTTGAAACGCGCGGCCGGGACCGTCGATCAGTTCCGAGATCAGGAGTTGCCGGCGGTGGCGATCGAAGCGGCGAAGCGTCTCGCGCATGACGTCGACCGGCATGATGCGCGTGAGGATCGAATGTTTTTCGCGCAATCTTGCCGAGAGCGCGGCGAACAGCTCCTCCGCCGGAACGTTCAATTCGTCGCGCAGGTTTTCCGCAGCCGTCTCAAGCTCGGGAAAATAATTGCGGTTGGCCTCGATCAAATCGCGGACGCGCTCGATCGGGTTGGCCTCAAACCGCGCGCCCTCGTCGCGGTCGGCCATTTGCGCCGCCACCATGGTCTCGCCGCGCCTCGCCTCGGTATAGGCCGCGTACAGCCGCTGCAGCGCATGGGTGATGCCGGGGCAGAGTTCGGCGAGATCGCGCAATTCCTGTTTCGGCAGCTCGATCTGCCGGAACAGCGGATCGGAAAAGATCTCGTTCAGTTCGGCGAAGAAGCGGTCTTCGTCGGCAGTGGCGAGGTCGCGAAGATCGAGATCATAGGCATCGGCCAGGCGGAGCAGGATCTGCGCGGTCACCGGGCGCTGATTGCGCTCGATCAGGTTGATGTAGCTCGGCGAAATCCCGAGGCCTTCGGCGATCTGGGTCTGCGACAGCCCCAATTGCTGGCGGATGCGCCGGAAGCGCGGCCCCACAAACAGCTTCTTTCCGGAATCCGCGGGCATGGCCGTTGTCCTGGAGGCAGCCCGGTTCGGACGGAATTCGGGCCGCCTTTTGCGTGCCTCGCTACGGTCATCAGCCGTTTTGTGACAAAATTTACAAAATAACTAATACTACAAGTATATCTGTTACATGACATCACCATTCAAGATCAAGCGGTATTTACCAATTTCGAGGTTTCGCGTTTATCTCCCAACACGCATTTCGCGATGAACTGTCACGAATGTCGATTGGAGATCGAGATGGCTAGGACTTTTGAACAGCTGGTTCCCGCGCCCGCCGGGCGGTTTGACGGCATCACCCGTCCCTACGCGCCGGCCGAGGTCGAGCGGCTGCGGGGGTCGGTGCCGATCGCCTATACGCTCGCGGCCATGGGCGCCAACCGGCTTTGGCACGCCTTGAAGAAGGAGCCCTATGTCAATTCGCTCGGCGCGGTCACCGGCAACCAGGCGATGCAGCAGGCGCGCGCCGGCCTGCCGGCGATCTACCTCTCCGGCTGGCAGGTTGCGGCCGATGCCAATACGGCCGGCGCGATGTATCCCGACCAGAGCCTTTATCCGGCGAATGCGGGACCGGAACTGTGCCGCCGCATCAACCGCACACTCCAGCGCGCCGACCAGGTCGAGCACGCCGAAGGCGGCGCCAAGATCGACTGGTTCGTTCCGATCGTGGCGGACGCGGAAGCAGGTTTTGGCGGCCCCTTGAACGCGTTCGAGATCATGAAGGCCTATATCGAGGCGGGCGCGGCCGGCGTTCACTTCGAGGATCAACTGGCGTCCGAGAAAAAGTGCGGCCATATGGGCGGCAAGGTCCTGATCCCGACCGCGGCGCATGAGCGCAACCTGATTGCGGCGCGGCTCGCGGCCGACGTCTGCGGCACGCCGACCTTCGTGCTGGCGCGCACGGACGCGGAGAGCGCCAAGCTCATCACATCCGACGTCGACGAGCGCGACCACGAATTCATCACCGGCGAGCGCACGGCGGAAGGCTTCTATCGCCTCAAGCCCGGCACCGGGCTCGCCCATTGCATCAAGCGCGGCATCGCCTTTGCGAAATATGCCGATCTGTTGTGGTGGGAGACCTCGACGCCGAACCTCGACGAGGCCCGGCAATTCGCCGAGGCGGTGCAGAAGGTCTATCCCGGCAAGATGCTGGCCTACAACTGCTCGCCCTCGTTCAACTGGGAAGCCAATATCGACAAGGCGACGATCGCGAAATTCCAGCGCGAGATCGGCGCGATGGGCTACAAGTTCCAGTTTGTCACGCTGGCGGGCTTCCACTCGCTCAACCACGGCATGTTCGAACTGGCGCGCGGCTACAAGAGCGAGGGCATGGCGGCTTACTCGCGCCTGCAGCAGGCCGAGTTCGCCTCGGAGAAATTCGGTTATTCGGCGACGCGTCACCAGCGCGAAGTCGGCACCGGTTACTTCGATTTGGTGTCCACCACCATCACGGGCGGCTCGTCCTCAACCACGGCGCTGCACGATTCGACCGAAGCCGCGCAGTTCAAATCGCCCGGTTCGGAAGTCAGGGTTCAGGCAGCGGAATAGGAGGCTATCATGAAGCACGGCAGTAATTTCTGGGTGATCGGTGGCGAGTTCGGCTCGATGAATTTCCACAAGCTCGTGGAAGGCTCCGCCCAGGTCAAAGGTCCGTTCAAGACCCGTCAGGAGGCCGAAACGTGCTGGCGCGAGGTCTCGGAGGAGACCCGTCACAAGGCCGGCGTGCGCTTTTCGATCGTGGAAGAGCCGGCCCGTGTGATGGCCTGATCAGGTTCGATTTAAGAAGACGTCCAAGGACGGTCGCGGCCTCCTCGCCCCTTTGGGGGCGGCGGGGCCGCGCTCGGTTTTCAGGGGGTAAGCATAAGTCTTTGGGAACAAACGCGCTTTGCGGGCGTCCTGGTTACTGATAGGTTATTGTCGTTTTCCGGGTTCGATCCAGCACGGGACGGTAGGGCCGATGGCAGAGCCACAGAATATCGGAAGCGAAGGCGGCGAGGCGCGTCCGACCCGCTTGCGCGATGCGCTACGCAAGGCGCGTATCGAGGCTGCCGATCGCACCGGCGTCGTCGTCGATCTGCGCGATGCGGAAGTCGCGCGGCTCGAAATTCTCAGCGATGCGCTCGATCCTCTGTTTGGGCAAATTCCCGATCATGTCGATCTGTTCGACCGCGGCATCAGCCAGGGCGAGACGCCGCGGCTGTGGATCGACGTGGTCGCCCACATTCTGATGGGGCGCGACAAGCGTGCCTATCGCTTTGTGCAGGATACCCGTTTCGGCCGCATCGTGATCGCCGAATCTCACGACGTTCCCGTCATCGTCGATGCCGTGACGGACTATGTCGCCCGCCGCATGGTAGAGCGCGAACATGCGCTGGCTGTGCCGCCCGAAGTCGCGCCGGTTCAAGCCGAGAGGCCGCGCCGCGGCCGGTTCTGGCCGTTCGCGTTCGGATTCATCCTCGGTGCATTGGCGCTGTTCGCTCTCGCGCTGTTTGCAAGCCTGAGCAGCCTGTAATACGCGCGGTCCTATATCAGCCGCACGCGTCTGATTTCCCGAACCTGAAGGGCTTGATTGATTCCGCGCACCATCTGCTGGCAGCGCCACGCCGTGCCGTCGCGCGCGATCGAAAACAGGTTGTAGGCCGCATCGGGATAACGGCCATGCGCCTGCGCGGAAGCCGAGGGCACGCCGATCGCCGGAATTTGTCCGTTCGGACCCTCGATCCAGATCGTGGAATGAACGTGGTCGTGGCCATGCAGCACCAGTTCGACGCCATGTTGTTTCAGGAGCGCAAGCAATTCCGGCGAATCGGTCAGGCGCTTGGCGCGCGCGCTGGAGCGGAGCGGATGATGAATCAGGAGAATGCGAAACGCCGGCTCGGAAGCAAGCGCGGCGAGTATGCGTTCAAGCGCATCGATCTGGCTCTTCCCCAGCCATCCCGTTGCCATCAGCGGCGGGGTCGGCACGGCCGAGGACACGCTGATCAAAGCAAGCGGGCCGCGGCGGCGCAGCGCCGGAAAGGTTGCGCTGCCATGGTCTTGCGCATCGTCGCCGGCAAGATAGCTTGCCCAGGCTTCGGCAAAGCGATGGCGGGTTGCGCCAACATAGGCGTCGTGATTGCCGGGAACGACCGTGACCCGCTCCGGCGGGCCGACGCTCTCCAGCCATGCCCGCGCGAGCGCATACTCGGCCTCTAGCGACAGGTTGACGAGGTCACCGGTGATCGCGATGTGATCCGGCACCTGCGCCTGCAGGTCGGATGTCAGCACGTCGAGCACGTCGCGCCGCTGGTAGCGGTGGCGATTGCGGGTCCAGTTCAGATAACCGAGCGCGCGCTTGCCGGCGAGTTCGGTGAGCCGCGGCCGCGGCAGCGGCGGAAGGTGAGGGTCGGACAAGTGGGCGAGGGTGAAGGCCGCCATCACTAGTGGTCTGATTCTAACATTCGCTTTCCCTCTCAGCCGGCACCCTAGTGTAGCGACTCTGACGTTCCTTTCAGTGTTGCCGCGAGCTCTCGGAAGGAACGTCAGAGTCAAAGCTACACTAGGATCATATAGTTGCTAGTGTCCCTTTGGTTCTGACATTCGTAAAAGTGCCCGCTGCGATGGGATACGAATGTCAGAACCGGGACACTAGCATCCGCTTTCTTCTTCGGTCGGAAAGGGCCGGCCCATGATCGTCTCGTCACCACCTTGCAAAGTCGATGAATGTATTGGCAACGCCGGCGGCCGGGATGCAAGGATCAAACGCCACATCGGATAAGGCTTGACGTGACCACGACATTGCAGCGCCTGCGAAGAAGCCTTGAACCGGCGCTGCGGCGGCTCTTCCATCTCTATTGGCGGTTCGCCCGCGGCATGACGCTCGGCGTCCGCGCCGTGGTGCTTGATGGCGAAAATCGCGTGTTTCTGGTCAGGCACAGCTACGTCAGCGGCTGGCACCTGCCGGGCGGCGGGGTGGAGGTCGGCGAAACGCTTCGCCATGCCCTGCAGCGCGAATTGGCGGAGGAGGGACGAATCGAACTTGTCGGCGAGCCCGCTCTTTTCGGCGTCTATCTGAACAGTCACGTTTCCAGGCGCGATCATGTTGCGGTCTATCTTGTCAGGCATTTCAGGCAGGATCGCTTGCCTGAACCGAACCGCGAGATCATCGATTGCGGCTTTTTCGATACGCAGGCCCTGCCGGCGGAAACCACCGCGGGGACCCGCCTGCGGCTCTCGGAAGTGATCGAAAACAGGCCGCCAATTGCGACCTGGCGTTAGAGAACGTTAGCGATCCGTCCTTATGATCGGGCCCCAAAACCCTAACGATCGTTAAGGATTTAGCCGATGAGCGCCGTTCCGGAACCCAAGCGCCGGCCAAAGCTTCGCGGCGATCTGGCCGGCATGGCGGAAGCGCTGGCGGAATTTGCGAAATCCGAATTCCCGCAAGGTCAGCCCGCTCATCCGCGGATTGCCGTGCTGGTGCCGTGCTTCAACGAGGAAGCCGCCGTCGCAACCGTGATTGCCGATTTTCGCAAAGCGCTGCCGTCGGCCGAGATTTTCGTCTACGACAACAACTCGTCGGACCGTACCGCCGCGGTAGCGCGTGAAGCCGGCGCCTCGGTGCGCAGCGAATGCCGCCAGGGCAAGGGTCATGTGGTCCGCCGCATGTTCGCCGACGTCGATGCCGACATCTACGTGCTCGTCGATGGCGATGCCACCTACGATGCCGCGAGCGCGCCGCGGATGATCGATACGCTGTTGTCGGACCATCTCGATATGGTGGTGGGCCTTCGCGTCGATCAGGTCGAAGCCGCCTATCGGCTGGGCCATCGCACCGGCAACCGGCTCCTGACCGGCTTTCTGTCGTCGGTATTCGGCCAGGCCTTCAAGGACATCCTCTCGGGATACCGGATATTCTCGCGGCGCTTCGTCAAATCCTTCCCGGTGCTGTCGGACGGCTTCGAGATCGAGACCGAGTTGAGCGTTCACGCGCTTGAGCTCGCGCTGCCGGTCGCCGAGATCGAAACGCCCTATTATGCCCGGCCGGAAGGATCGGTCAGCAAGCTCAACACCTGGCGCGACGGCGTGCGGATTCTCGGCACCATCCTGAAGCTTTATCGTTCGGAAAAGCCGCTGCGCTTTTTCACCGCGATCGGCGTCTTCCTCACCCTGGTGTCGGTCGGCCTCGCGACCCCGCTTCTCGTCACCTATCTCGAGGAGGGCTTCGTTCCCCGGTTACCGACCGCGGTCCTGTCGATGGGGCTGATGATTTTGGCCATGCTCTCGGTCTCGTCGGGGCTGGTGCTCGATACCGTGACGCGCGGGCGCCGCGAGATGAAGCTGCTCGCCTATCTGTCCCAGGCGCCGGCCAACAGGGATTGACGGGCTCAAAATGCGGCGCGAATGCGGACGATGGACCGCGCCGCCGCAGAACTCCGATTTCGAAGTCCGCAAAGCTATCGCGGCAACCTCCGATGCGAACTTCAGAGTCAAGGAACTTCAAATTCGCCGCACTAGATGCTATCTCGCGATCATGAGTGATCTCTCTCTCACCGTACTGGCCGAAACCGCCAACGACGCGCAAGCGATCGAGCGGCTGCACGAACGCACGTTTGGCCCCGGCCGCTTTGTCCTGAGCGCTTACCGGATTCGCGAGCGCGTCGATCATATACTCGAGCTGTCGTTTACCGCCCGGATCGGAACGCTGCTGGTCGGTTCCGTGCGCCAGTTGCCGGTCGTCATCGGAGACGCCAAAGCGTTGCTGCTGGGCCCGCTGACGGTCGAGCCGCCGTTCCGAAGCCGCGGTGTCGGGCGCGCGCTATTGGAACGCGCGCTTGCCGATGCAAAGGCCAAGGGGCATCGCCTGGTGCTTCTGGTCGGCGACGAGGCCTATTACGGCCGCGTCGGCTTCCGGGCCGTGCCGAACGGCAGGGCGACCATGCCGGGCCCCGTCGACTACAGCCGCCTGCTGGTGGCGGAACTCGTCGACGGCGCCTTCGACGGCGTTTCCGGGGCGATCCGGCCCGATCGGAGCATGGTGCAATAGAAGTTCGATCGGAACGATCGAACTTGCACCATCAATACGGCCATCGTTCACCACGGCCATCGTTCATGCCTCATATCTTCTTCGAGACGCCGAGGAAGAAGCCGCGGCGTGGTCCGAACTGCGGCGCGAACACGCCGATGCCGCTTCCATCCCTGATTTCGTAGATGGTGTCGAACAGGTTGACGACGTCGAAGCGAACGGTCATCGGCTTGGGATCGTTCGGCAGCAGGAACTCGCGCTTGATGCCGACATTGACCTGCGTGTAGGACGGCACCGTGCCGATATTGGCGTCGCCCGCGCGCAGGCCGCTGCCATAGATCATGTCGGCGCTCAGTTTGACGCCGCACCACGATAGACCGTCATCGCCAAACGCTTCCGCCGCGGTGGCCGGCCGGCCGCAGAACTGATAGAGGGCGCCAGCCGAGGCAGTAACAAACTGGTTGTGATCGGTGTAGATAAAGTGAGTCTGGAGGAACTGCAACTCGGTCAAGCCGCCCAGGGTCGCAAGCGGCGTCGTGTTATCGAACAGAAACTGATTCGATACCGGGTCGTTCGCTCGTTGCTGTGCAACTGCGACGTTGCCATAGGCCTGGAAATTGCCGCTGGTGAACTTGCCCTTGAATTCGATGCCTTCGTTGTAACCGCGGGCATAGTTGAAGGCGCTCAGCACCAGAGCTTGGCCAAACTGGCCGTTGTCGATCAGGTCGGTCGCGATCTTGTAATAGGCATCGACGCCAAGCTCGAGAGTGGAACAGCTTTTGGGGTCCGAACCGCATCCGAACTTGAATTTCTGGTCGACGCCGGCATCGAAATAATGCGAGCGCTCCGGCAGGACCGGATCATTCTGACCGGGCACCGCGCCCGTGGTGTTGTTAAACAAAGCGGTGTTGACGGGTGCGGCTTCCACCAGGACCGGCGGCGTGAAGTAGCGCGCATAGCCGGCATGGAACGTGGTGTTCTCGAACGGCTTGTAGGTAAAGCTCAGCCGCGGGCTGAACTGGTTGGCACTGACGAATTGCTCCATCTGGTCGAAGCGCAAGCCGGCATTGATGGTGAACTGGTCGGTCACCTTCCACTCGTCCTGCACGTAGACGCCCGCGAGCCAGCCCAGTTGCGAGACGTTGTTGGTGATGCCGATGGGCGGTTCCACGCCAAAAGTGCCGGTAGGGTCGAGGTTCTCAACCAGCGAGGTGTTTTCGACCGTTGCCTGCTCGGCGCTGACGGAGAAGCCGGCCCGCAGCGTATGCGACTCGTTGAGCTTATAAGAGCCGTCGCCCGCAATGCCGTTGGTGTAGGAGATGCGGCCGATATCCGAGGCGATGCCGTTGATCAGGAGATCGCCGATCGGATCCGGCGTGAAGCGCAGTTCGTTGTAACGGGTGAAATAGGACAATTGTCCGTCGAAGCCGTCGACCGACTTCTGCACTGATAGCACGCTGAATTGGGTCTTCTCGACCTGGTTTTCGTTGAGCGTTGCCGAATTGAAATTGCTTACGCCGAAGGCGCTCGGGATCGCCGGATTGGTCGGCGCGCCGGGGACATTGGGAATCTGAAAATTGTTGTAGGAGGTTCCGGCGATCAGGCTGACTCGCGTGGTCGGATCGACGATGGCGGACATATAGGCGAAGCCTCTGTCCTGTTGCGTGAAGTCGTGAATCGCGTTGTAGGCGGGCGTCGGATTTTCAATCCCCACCGTGTTCTGAGTATAGCGGCCGGTGAAGTAGTATTGGACACCGGCAAAGCAATCGGTGGCGGCGGCCGGTGCCTTGTATGTCAGCGTGCTCGTAGTCGTGCCCGTGGGGCAGGTGCTGCCGAACGTACCGCCATATTCGATGGTTGGGGCGATGGTTCCATGACTGCCGCCATACACGCCGACGCTGCCGCTGTTGTTGAACAGGTCGGTGCGGGTCGTGATGTCGACGAGGCCGGAGGTGCGCAGTCCGTACTCGGCCGGCAGGGCGCCGGTGACCAATGACATGCTGCCAATGAAGCTGGTGTCGAAGATGCTGCCGAAACCGGTGACGCCGTCAGGCAACAGTACTCCGTTGATTCGGAACTGGAGATTGGCGTGATCGTTGCGGACATGCAGCGAGCCGCTGGCTGCTGAATCCTGCGAGACGCCCGGCAATTGCAGGAGCACCTGCTCCACCGACCGGTTGGTGCCCCCCGGCAAATCCTGGATCGTGTCGTGACCGATTGTGTCGGAGTTCGTGCCGATGGTCGTAAAGATGTTGCCACGCGCCTGATCGAAGGCACCGTTTTTGGCGGCAAGCTGAGCGGCCTGTGCGGAGGGCTGCGTGGCGGACGAGGTCGACGTCGACTGCGCTGTCGTCGAGGACACCGGATGCCGGGCGGCCGTGACCGGCTTCGGCTTCTTTGGCGCCGCGGCGGCTTGTTTTGGCGGTACCACTTCGATGCCGGGGAGCGATGTCGTGGCATTCCCGGCGGAATTTGTTCCAGCGCCATCCGTCTGTGCGAGCGCGGCGTTGTCGAACGCGAAGAGAAGGAGTGCCGAGCCGGAAAGAAGAGCGACTTTAGACGAGCGTATCATGATCTGATCCTGAAAGCGCAAGCCGGGCGTATCCCCTAAAAGCGAACGCTTGCCGTCGATGAGACGGACTATTTCGATTCAATCCGTACACGGGGCTGCGACCCAGCCGTCGAACACGGATTACGGAGCAATCGAGATCAGGAGAGCGGGGGTGCGCGTGATTGAAACGCCGCGCGCGCCGAGCGCGGACCGACGAACGACGCATGCGTTGCCGGGTGAGCGAGTTCGATGGCTTGCGGTATTGGCAAGGCTGGGGGCGCAACCGCCATCGCCGTGCTCGCGAGCGCGATAACGGCACAGATCGCGCAATAATCGTCGGAATGCCGATCCGAATCGTGGCCGGGCGCCGGCAGTTGCTGAGTGACCGATATCGACGGGGCGGCCTGTGCCTCGATCGCATGGAAATGGCCGAACGAAAGCGCAAGCTGAACGGCGAGCGCAAACAGCGCAACTCGCGCGCCAAGTCTGATGTTCGATCGCACCCACGTCATGCCGATAGCGCCCCGCGCCGGAAACCGGTACACCCCGTTGGCTCCGACGTTACAATGTAACATCGCAAGCGCGACGTATGGATGTCAACCTTAGTCCGTGCCGGAAAAACAATTCGTGACTTCGGGATGGGCGAGGCCGCCTACCAGCGATCGAACCGAACAGCGATCAGCGCCCCTCGCGCAGCCAGGTCGCGGCGAATGCGCCGAGCAGCAGCAATAAGCCTACGAGGCCGGCGAATACCGGCAATACGCCGACACCTCTGACGACGCTTGCATCGCGCATCTTCACGCCCATCCAGCCATCGCCGCGAAAAACACTGGAGGCATGCACGGGCACGATGCGCGGAAGATCGATGCTGGAACCGTTGACCACGCGCCGCGCGTCGCCGCCGGTCGCTTGCGCCAGCGGCAGCAGCGTTTCGGTGGTGGAAGTGACTTCCGAAAATTCCTTCGGGTTGGTCGGGCCGACATTGATCAGCGCCTTCAGGGTTCCGTCGGTCGCCTGCCACAGGCCGAGCTCGTTGGCCGGCATCGTCGCCGTCCACATTCCGGGCTCGCCCGCATTCAGGGTCAACTCGCGCGTGGCGCCGGATGGCGAGGTCACCGTCACCGGTGCGACGCTATCGGCCATGGTCTGCCGTTGAACAACGAGGTCATGGCCATGCACTTGCAAGTGCAGCGCCTCTTCGTCGAGGTCGGGCTGCTTCATCAGCCAGTGCGACATCCGTCGCAACAGGTCGAGGTGCGGACCGCCGCCTTCATAGCCGCGCGCCCACAGCCAGATGTGGTCGGACAGCAGCAAGGCGACCCGGCCCTCGCCAAATCGCGACAGCAGCAGCAGCGGCTTGCCGTCGGCGCCCGTCATCACGGGCGGGCTCGTCGCGTTGCGCGTATCGACCGTGCGGAAGAACCGGCTCCAATGCGGCGGCTCGCTGTTGGAGCCTTCAAGACCGCGGGTGACGGGGTGGCGTTTGCCGACGTCGCTGAGTGCGGCATAGAACGGCTTCTCGGTGACGCCGACGGGTTCGGCCGGCAACACGGAATCCAGCGGCGTCCGCCAGATGCTGGTGGACGAAGCATAGTCGGGCCCGGCGGATACCAGCACCGCGCCGCCCGAGCGCACATAGCGCGCGATATTGTCGAAATAGGCGATCGGCAGCACGCCCTGGCGCGCATAGCGATCGAAGATGATCAACTGGAATTCGTTGATCTTCTGCTGAAACAGTTCGCGGGTCGGAAACGCGATCAGCGACAATTCGTTGATCGGCGTGCCGTCCTGTTTCTCCGGCGGACGCAGAATGGTGAAATGCACAAGATCGACGCTGGCGTCGGACTTCAGAAGGTTACGCCAGGTGCGTTCCCCCGAATGCGGCTCGCCCGAAACCAGAAGCACGCGCAGCTTGTCGCGGACACCGTCGATCGCGACGACGGCGCGGTTGTTGACGAGCGTCAGTTCGTTATCGAGCGGGGAGGCCTCGATCTCCACGATATTGGGGCCCGCATGCTTGATCTCGACATCGACATTGACGGTCTGGCCGCTGACGACGTTTCGCTCGTTGATCGTTTCGCCGTCGACGCGCACCACGACCTTGGCGCGCTGGCCGCTGACGCCCTGATCGTCCAGGCGGTAGGTGATGGTCTGCGCCTGCCCGACGATGCCGAAACGGGGAGCGGCGGAAATCGCGATCCGGCGGTCGCGCTCGTCCTTGCGGCCGGTGATCAGGGCATGGACCGGAGCCTGGAACCCGAGTGCTGCGGCGTTCGGCGGGATGTCGTGCACGCGCCCGTCGGTGATCAGGAAGGCGCCGGCGACGCGATCGATCGGCACGTCCGACAGCGCGGAAGACACCGCGCCGAACAGTTTGGTGCCGTCAGTCTCGCCGTCGGACTGGCCGGCCTCGACCACGCGGACTTCGAGGCCCGCAATCTTCTTGAGGCTGTCCACCAAAGCTTCCTGCGCGCGCGCGGTCTCGCTGGCGCGATCACCGAAACCCTGGCTCGGGCTCTTGTCGACGATGACCGCGGCGACCGACGACAGCGGCTCGCGTTCCTCGCGTGTGAACGACGGGTTGGCGAGCGCCAGCAGGATCAATCCGAGCGCCAACAGCCGCAGCCACGCGCCGCGCGGACGTCCAAGCAGCAGCAATCCCGCAATCAGGACGACCGCGGCAAGCGCCGTCCAGAGCACAGGCGAGGGGATCAGCGGGGTGAACGCGATACCGTAATTCATGGCGCGGACCTGCTCATGACGGTCATTGTCCCAACCGCTCGATCAGTGCCGGCGCGTGCACCTGGTCGGCCTTGTAGTTTCCGGTCAGCGTGTACATCACGATGTTGACGCCGGCGCGGAAGGCGAATTCGCGCTGCCGCGGTTCGCCCGGCGAGAGCGGCAGCATCGGTTGGCCGTCCGGGCGTATCGCCCAGGCGCCGGCGAGGTCGTTGGAGGTGATGATGATGGGGGAAACGCCGTCGCCGCCGCGGGCCGGATGCGAGGCCGCATCGTCGTCCTCGTCGCGCGGCAGCGTCTCGACCCAGGTCTGGCCGGTGTCAAAACGGCCGGGAAAATCGCGCAGCAGGTAAAACGTCTTGGTCAGGACATGCTCGCGCGGCACCGGTTCGAGCTCCGGCACATCGAGGGAGGAAAGAATATCGCGCAACGCCAGCATGCCCGGCGTCTGCGATCCGCCGCTATCGCCGGGCGACGCCTCGATCGCATCGCGGGTATCGAACAATACCGTGCCGCCCTGTTTCATGTAGGCGTCTATACGGTTGATCGCGTCCTGCGGCGGTTTCGGCGCGCCGGGAACCACCGGCCAGTAGATCAGCGGGAAGAAGGCGAGTTCGTCATGCGCCGGATCGACGCCGACGGGATCACCGGCCTCGAGCGCGGTGCGTTGCGCGAGAAACAGCGTCAACCCGGACATTCCCGCCTTCACGATGGAATCGACGTCGGCGTTGCCCGTCAGCACATAGGCCAGACGGGTTTGCGCCGTGGCCTTGATGGCGAAGTCATCGGCGGCGCCGTCGGCCCTGGTCGGTGCCGGCAGGCTCAGCAGGATCGGCAGCAGCAATGCCATCAGCAACGCAGCCGGCGCCGCGCGGCGCCGCAGCAGGCCGGCGATCCCGCCACCGAGCAGCGCCACGATCACGGCATCGATCAAAAACAGGGCGAGCGCCAACGAGAGCAGGATTCCGCGCAGGTCGCGCGGCTCGGAGTTGGTATAGTTCGCCCGCCGCGCGCGCAATGCGGACGTATCGAGCGGCACGATGCGGTCGGCTGCGGCCAGCGTGTTCACCGCAAGCGGCCCATCGGGTGGGCCATAGAATCCGGGCGGATGGTCGGGCGTCGCCCGTTCGCTGAAATCGGCGGCCAGCGGCTTTGCGGTCGAAGGCGGCGGCCCGAACGCGCCAAATCCATCCAGCGTGCGCAACGGCGCCACCGTCTCAGCGCTCGCCTCGCTCACCGCGCCCGCGCTTGACGTATAGCCGGAGGTATCGACGATCCGTCGCAGCATTTCGACAAAGGAGCCGGACAGCGGCAGATCGGACCAGCGCATGTCGGCGCTGACGTGGAACAAGGCCAGCAATCCCTTGCCGCGGTGCTCGCCGGTCACGAGCGGCGTGCCATCTTCCAGCGAGGCCCAGCTTTTTGTCGGCAATACCGCGTCGGGCTCGGCCAGCACCTGGCGATTGACGGTGATGTCCTTGGGCACGGCAAGCCCGGCAAACGGGCCTTCGGCTGCGAAGGCTGCGAGGTGCTGCGGCTTTTCCCAGGTCAGGCTGCCGCCGAGGCTGCGTCCGCCGCGGCGCAGCTGCACCGGCACCAGATCGTCGTCGGCCTGTGCCAGCCGCGGGCCGGCGAAGCGCACCAATACGCCGCCGCGTTCGATCCAGGCGTTGATGCGCTCGCGAATTTCCGGCGACAGCGTGCCGACATCGGCGAGCACGATCATCGGCAGTTTCTGATCGAGAAATTGCGAGATCGCCAGCTGCGGCGCGCCGCGATCGCCCTGCCGGACGTCGGCAAACGGCGCCAGCGCGCGCGTCAGATAGAATGTCGATGCCAATAGCGGCTGCGCGGTGTCGCTGCTCGAACCGCTGACCACGCCGACGGCGCGGCGCCGCCATCGTTTGTCGAGCAGTTGCACTGCACCTGCCGAATGTTCGCCCGATATTTCGAGCCGCGCGATGTCGTTGCGCAATTCGACCGGCAGGTCGAACGAAGCCTCGGTCTCGCGATTCCCAGGCGCAAGGGCAAAGCGCGCCTCGCCGATCGGCGAGCCCTTCTGGTCGAGCGCGCGCACGACGCCGCCTCCGATATCGCCGTCGGCGCGCAACACCTTCACCGTCATCTTGGCTGCCGCATTCTCGGCGGCCGCCAGCGCCAGCGCAGGCGATGTGCCGCCTTCAAACACCGTGAGCGCGCGATCGCCCACGATCTTGCCCAGGCCTTCCACGAACTCCGCGCCGCGTCCGGCATCGACGCCGTCCGATAGCCAGGCAATCTCGCAATCGCCGGTTGCTTTCAGGAACCGCTCGATCGCGGGGAGGGTTTCGACCCGCTCGATCGAATAGGGTTTGGGCGTGAGCTGACGAAGCGCGACACGTGCGGTGCCGCCCGGCATGATCGTGATGTCACGCGTCGGCTCGGACAGCGGGATGAGCGCGATTCCACGCCGGTCGTTGTCGGCGTTCGCGATCAGTTCGTCCGCGGCCCTGATCCTGGCGTCCCAACTGCCGGCGGCGCTCCAGCCGTCGTCGATCAGGATCGCGAGCGGCGCGCGCGAGGTGGAGGCGCCGGTCAGCGGATTCCAGATCGGGCCCGCGGCCGCCAGAATGACCAGCGCCGCGGCGGCGAGACGTATCGCGGTCAGCCACCACGGCGTGCGCGAGGGCGTCTCTTCCTTGGGCGCGATGTCGAACAATAGCCGCGTCGGCGGAAACTCGACGCGCCGCGGCCGCGGCGGCATCACCCGCAACAGCCACCACAGCACGGGCAGGCTGAGGAGGCCGAACAGCAGCATCGGTTCTGCAAAGGAGAGGGGCAGACCCGCGATCATGCGCTTCGCCCCGCTTTGACGGTGGCGGCGCGAGCGGTTCCCTTGCTCACCATCATGCCCGAATGCAGGAACAGCAACAGCTCGGCCGCCGAGCGGCTGGTGGTATGGGTCGAGAACAGCCAGTCGAGCTTGGCGGTCTCGGCACGAATTTGCTCGCGATGAAGTGCCACCCGCGCAACGTAGTCGTTTGCCCAGCTTTCCGCACGGCCCGCGACAATGACGTTACCGTCTTCCGGTTCGACGAATTCGACACGGCCGGAATAGGGAAAGGTTTCTTCCGCGGGGTCGACGACCTGGATCAGGGTGCCGTGCGCGCCGGATGCCGACAATCCGGCGAGCATGGTCTGGATGTCGCCGATCGGCGACCAGAAGTCCGACAGCACCACGATCTCGGCGAGCGCCGAGGGCACAAAGGACGGCGGCAGGCTGAGCCGCGCCGCATCGTCATGCAGCATCGCCTGCGCCATCTTGTCGATGACGTTGCGGCTGGCGGTCGGACTGACGAGGCCGGGAATGCCGACGCGTTCGCCGCCTTCGACCAGAAGCTCGGCGAGCGCAAAGGTCACGATCAGCGCGCGTTCGAGCTTGCTGTCGCGCGCGTCCTTCGATGCAAAAGCCATCGACGGCGAACGATCCGGCCAAAGCCAGACCGTGTGCGCCGCTTCCCATTCCTGTTCGCGTACATAGAGATGATCGTCGCGCGCCGAGCGCCGCCAGTCGACCCGCTGGGCAGGCTCGCCGGAAACAAAGCGGCGATACTGCCAAAAGCTTTCGCCGGCGCCGGCGCGCCGCCGTCCGTGCAGGCCGTGAATGACGTTGGCTGCGATCCGCCGGGCTTCCAGCACAAGGCGCGGCAGCGATGCGGCGAGCGTTCGGCTTTCGCCATCGGCACGTCGGATTGCTACGTTTTCCTTGGTGGCATGCTCGGCGGCGGCCATCAACCGATCCGCGTCTTCAATTGTTTGATGACATCGGCAATGGTGCGGCCTTCGGCGCGGGCGGCGAAGGTCAGCGCCATGCGGTGTTTGAGAACCGGCTCGGCAAGATCGAGTACGTCGTCGATCGACGGCGCAAGACGCCCGTCGAGCAAAGCGCGGGCGCGAACCGCGAGCATCAACGATTGGCTGGCGCGGGGGCCGGGGCCCCAGGCGATCAGTTTGCCGGCCTCGCCGCCTTCCGGGCCGGGGCGCGCCGAGCGCACCAGCGACAGGATTGCCTCGACTACGGAATCGCCGACCGGCAACCGCCGCACCAGCCGCTGCGCGGTGATGAGGATTTCCGCGTTCATCGCCGCTTTCGCCAAGGTCTCCTCGGCGCCGGTGGTTTCGAACAGGATCCGCCGCTCGGCATCGCGATCGGGATAATCGACGTCGATTTCCATCAGGAAGCGGTCAAGCTGGGCTTCCGGCAACGGATAGGTGCCTTCCTGCTCGAGCGGGTTTTGCGTCGCGAGCACGTGGAACGGTTTTGGAAGATCGTGGCGGGCGCCCGCAACCGTGATGTGCTGTTCCTGCATGGCCTGCAGCAGCGCCGACTGGGTACGGGGGCTGGCGCGGTTGATTTCGTCGGCCATCAGGAGTTGCGCGAAGACCGGGCCGGAGATGAAGCGGAACGAGCGCTTGCCGGAACTGCTCTCGTCCAGCACTTCCGCGCCAAGAATGTCCGACGGCATCAGGTCCGGCGTGAACTGGATGCGCTTGGCATCAAGCCCGAGCGTGATGCCCAAGGTTTCGACGAGTTTGGTCTTGGCAAGCCCGGGCACCCCGATCAGCAGCGCGTGACCACCCGAAAGGATGGTCACCAGCGTGTTCTCGATCACCCGCTGCTGGCCGAAAATGACGGTGGAAATCGCTTCCCTTGCGCTGCGGATCTGGCCGGCAACCTGCTCGGCCGAACGGACGATGACGTCCTCGAGCTTCTCGACGCTGCTTGAACCGCCCGTGTCTGCGCCAGCCATCTACTTCTCCTCAAACCTTACAGCCCGATCCGCGGATTTTATCCTCCCCATGCTAAACTCATGGGAAGGCCGTGTATTCGTTGAATTAAACTATCCCCACATTAACGGCTTTTCGGGGTATGAACGGCATCACGATGTGGCGACTTAATCCGGGGATATACGGCCGAATTCATCCAGGACGGACGGCGCGGCGTCGGCACCAAACCTGTGTTTGCTTGCACCAATCGTGCCAAAACTGGCGTTCTGGATCCTAACGTTACGACACTCACACGTTCAGACTCACGGCAAACCATGGCGAAGCAAGGGCAGGAACCGGTTCAACGTCTCGAAGGCCTCGCCGCTGCGGCACGGGGTGCTGCCAACGCCGGCGCGACCGGAAAGGGCTTGCCTCCGGTGCATCTGTGGAATCCGCCCTTTTGCGGCGATATCGACATGCGAATCGCCGGTGACGGCACCTGGTATTACATGGGCACGCCGATCGGGCGTCCGGCGCTGGTCCGGCTGTTTTCAACAATCCTCAAGCGCGAGGACGGCAAGCACTTTCTTGTTACGCCGGTCGAGAAGGTCGGCATTCGCGTCGACGACGCGCCGTTCATGGCGGTCGAGATGGTCAGGGAACATGACGATCGGGGCCTGTGCATGCGCTTCCGTACCAATGTCGACGACTGGGTGGAATGCGATGTCGCGCACGGCCTGCGTTTCGAGGCCTCCGCCGAGGGCGGGTTGACGCCCTACCTCCACGTCCGCGCCGACCTTTGGGCGAAAGTCACGCGTCCGCTCTATTATGATTTGGTTGACATGGGTGAGGAGCGGATGGTCGATGGTCGCCAGATGTTCGGAATCGTGTCGGCCGGCGCATTCTTTGCGATGGCGGATGCGGAAGAGGTAAGGGGCTAGTACCGCCGATCTGAAGTCCCTGCAGCGCGGGCGGCGAGTTTTTTCAGGGACTTCAGATCGACAAAGCGGTACTAGATTCAATAAATTTGCTGGTGCCCATGACTTTCCGAAGTTCGTGAAGGTGGGCGCTGCAACGGGGCACGAACTTCGGAAAGTGGGCACCAGTTTGAACGAGACGATGGCGAGGAACGATCCCGCCGCAATCAATTCGACTGAGTTCTTCGACCGGGCGCGGGCGCGGCTGCGCTTCGAGATTCCAGCGGGGCTGACCGATCCAGAATCTGATTCCCGAAAGCGGGGACCAGGGCACCGACCGCATGCTCGAGATCCTCGCGCGCGAGCAGCCGATCCGCCCCGCGGCGGTGTTGATTCCGGTGGTCGATCATCCGCAACCGACCGTGCTGCTGACGCAGCGCTCCGCCCATCTCAACGAGCATGCCGGCCAGATTTCTTTTCCCGGCGGCAAGATCGACGCGAGCGATGCTTCCCCGCTTGATGCGGCGCTGCGCGAGGCGGAAGAGGAAGTCGGGCTGGCGCGCGAATTCGTCGACCCGATCGGTTATCTCGATCTCTATGGAACGAGCTTCGGATTTCGCATCCTGCCGACGGTGGCGCGGGTAAGGCCCGGGTTCAAGTTGCGCATCAGCGCTGCCGAAGTCGACGATGCGTTCGAAGTCCCGCTGGCGTTCCTGATGAATCCAGCCAACCATCAGCTTCTCAGCAAGCAATTCCGCGGCGTGGAACGGCATTACTACGCCATGCCGTACGAAGAGCGTTACATCTGGGGCGCGACGGCCGGTATCCTTCGTGTGCTGTACGAACGGATCTTTGCCCAATGATTCGTCCGGCCCTCACCGAGATCGGAATTTTTCTGATCCCGTTTGCGGTCTATGCATTGTTTCTGGTCCTGACCCGTTCCGGATTATTGACGCGGACGTCGTGGCCGGTAAAGGTCGTCGGCAGGTTGTTGGTTGGCTCGCTGCTCCTTGTGGTGCTCAGCCTGGTCTTGCTTGCCCAATTCTCCGGTGCGCCCCCGCGTTCGACCTACATTCCTGCCCATATAGAGAACGGCAAGCTGGTTCCCGGAGTGGAAAAATGAGCGCAGCGCTGCGGCTGGAACATGCGCCGTGGCTGAAGGCCGGCCCGGCCGCCCGCGTGCTTGCATTGCTCGACGCGGACGGGGAGGAGGCGCGGGTGGTCGGCGGCGCGGTACGAAACGCGCTTCTTGATCTGCCGATCGGCGACATCGATATCGCGACCACGGCGCTGCCCGAGGAAGTCACCCGCCGCGCCAGGGCCGCCGGCATCAAGAGCGTGCCGACCGGCATCGAGCACGGCACGGTGACGCTCGTGATCGACGCCCATCCTTTCGAGGTCACGACGCTGCGCGAGGATACCGAAACCTTCGGCCGAAGAGCGAAAGTCGCGTTCGGCCGCGACTGGGTGCGCGACGCGGAGCGGCGCGACTTCACCATCAACGGTCTGTCGGTCGACGCCGAGGGGGTTGTTCACGACCACGTGGGCGGTCTCGCAGACATCAAGGCCAAGCGCGTGCGCTTCATCGGAGACCCCGCCATGCGGATCGCCGAGGATTACTTGCGCATCCTGCGGTTCTTCCGCATCCATGCGGCCTATGGCGCAGGGGCGCTTGATCGCGCCGGATATCTCGCCTGTATCGGAGCGCGCGCAGGTCTTGAGGGCCTTTCGGCGGAACGCATACGCGCCGAGCTTCTGAAGCTGATGGTCGCCGGCGGCGCGGTCGGCGCGGTCGCTGCGATGGCGGAGGGCGGACTGCTGCTGCCGATCTTGGGCGGCATCGCCTATACCGGGCCGTTTGCGGCCTTGATTGCAATCGAACGCGCGCTGAAACTTCCAGCCGATCCGGTCCGCCGGCTCGGCGCGCTTGCGGTCGCTGTCACCGAGGATGCAAGGCGTCTCGCCGCGCGCTTGCGATTGACCAACGCCGAAACCAAGGCGCTGGATTCCATGGGCCATCGCTGGTGGCGGCTGGCCGGAATGGACGAGACCACGGCGCGGCGCCGGCTTTATCGCCTCGGCGAAGCTGCCTACCGCGACCGGCTGATGCTGGCCTGGGCGCGCTCGGGCGATGCGAGCGACGACGCGTCGTGGCGAGAACTCGCTGGCCTGCCGGCGCGCTGGAGCGCGCCGAAATTTCCGCTGAAGGCGGCCGATTTCATTGCGCGTGGAATTGCCCAGGGGCCGGAGTTGGGACAGGTGCTGGCGCTCGCGGAAGATGCCTGGCTTGCGGCGGAATTTCCGCTTGATCAGCCCTCACTCGACGCCATCGCCGATCAGAGCGTGACGCGCTTGACCCGCGAACCCAAACCGTGAAGTTCAAGTCGTGAAGCCAAAGCCGTGAGCCTGCTGTCCGGCTTTGCCAATATTTCGCTGCTCCAGATGGTGCTGGTCGCCGGTATGGCGCTGGTGGCTTCGGTGGTCGGAGGCATGGCCGGCTATGGCACGGGCGCGCTGATGCCGCTCGTGCTGGTGCCGTTGATTGGCGCCGAGCCGGTGGTGCCGATCATCGCGATCTCCTCCATCTTCAGCAATCTCAGCCGGGCTACTGCCTATCGCCGTTACACCGACCGCCGCCGCGCCGGCATCGTGATCGTCGCCTCGGCGATCACGACCGCGCTCGGCGCCTACGGCTATACGATGCTGACCGGCGCGGGAGCTGCATTAGTGATCGGCACCATGCTGATCCTCAGCGTGCCGTTGCGGCGTCTGGCAAAGCGCCGAAGGTTGCGGATCGGCGATGTCGGTCTCGGCCTCAGTGCGGTCGGTTATGGCGTCGTGGTCGGCGGCACTTCGGGCTCGGGCGTGATCCTGCTGTCGCTGCTGATGGCGGCGGGGCTTGAGGGCGCGGGCGTGATCGCGACCGACGCCGCGGTTTCGCTCGTCACCAGCGTCATCAAGATTTCAGTGTTTGGGCTCGCCGGCGTTGTCACCGCGCAGGTGGTTGCGTTTGCGCTTCTGATCGGCGCGGTCGCGTTGCCCGGAGCCTTTTTCGCGAGGCACTTTGTCGAGCGGATGCCGGTGCACGTCCATACCGCCATTCTCGACGCCGCCGTGATCGCCGGCGGCCTGGTGATGATTTCGACGGCGGTGCGGCACCTCCTATAATTATTACGTATTACGGTGACAGCACTGTCACCGTAATCCCGGGCTCGATGCTTCGCATCGCCCCGGAATGACGTGGCCTACGGCCATTTCACTTCCGGCGGCATCGAGGACAGGATCGAATCCACATTGCCGCCGGTCTTGAGACCAAAAATAGTCCCGCGGTCATAGAGCAGGTTGAATTCGACATAGCGGCCGCGCCGGATCAACTGTTCTTCGCGATCCGCCTCCGTCCATGGCGTTTCGAAATTGCGCCGGACCAGGTCGGGATAGATTTTCAAAAAGCTGCGGCCGACGCCTTGCGTGAAGGCGAAATCGGCCTCCCATTCGCCGGAATCGTGATGGTCGTAGAAGATGCCGCCGATGCCGCGCGGCTCCTTGCGATGCGGCAGATAGAAATATTCGTCGCACCATTTCCTGTATTTTTCGTAAGGCGCGATTTTCGCATGCGCATCGCAGGCGGCTTTCATGGCGGCGTGGAAGGCGAGTGTATCGCTATCTTCCTGGGTGCGCCGCCGATTCAAGACCGGCGTCAGGTCCGAACCGCCGCCGAACCATGCTTTGGTCGTGACGATGAAGCGCGTGTTCACGTGCACCGCGGGAATGTGCGGGTTGCGCAGATGGGCTATCACCGAAACACCCGTCGCCCAGAAAGCGGGATCATCGGCCGTTCCCGGAATCTGCGTCCGAAACTCGGGCGCGAACTCGCCGTGAACGGTGGAGCAATGCACGCCCACCTTCTCGAACATCCGTCCGCGCATCAGGCTTGCGACGCCGCCGCCGCCCGGCTTGCCGGTGTGGTCGGTGCGCTCCCATGGCGTTCGTTCAAATCGTCCGGCTTTGCCGGAATAGAGTGCCGCCGGGGCCTCGTCTTCCAGCCGCTCGAACGCCGTGCAGATGTCATCGCGCAGACGCTCGAACCAGGCTCTGGCGCGTGCCTTGCGGTCATCGAGTTTGGAACTATCCATGGATGATGCCTGACCCTGCGCTGCCTGATCTACTGCGGTGGATTTGACATTCGCTTCATTATTATTGCCGCGAGTCCCGATAGCGAATGTCAAATCCAAAACCGCAGTAGTATCTTATATTTGCCAGTGTCCCTTTAGTTCTGACATTCGTAAACGAACCCTCGGAAGCATGATACGAATGTCAGAACCGGGACACTGGTGCTCAGTTGCCGGAACCGGTCTGTCGAAGCGCTTCCCCCAGCGCCATTGCGGCCGCCATCGCGACATTGAGCGAACGTAGCCTTGGTCGGATCGGAATCACCAGCCGCGCATCGGCAATCTCGGCGACGCTCTCGGGGACGCCCGCGGTTTCCCGTCCGAACAACAAGATGTCCGACGCTTGATAGCGAAAATCAAGATATGGCGTGGCGCCCCTGGTCGTGAGCAGGAGAAGCCGGTGCCCGCCTTGCCGGCGCCATTCCTCGAATTTCGTCCAGGAATCGTGGCGTCTCAAGTCGACCTGGTCGAGGTAGTCCATTCCGGCGCGGCGAAAATGCCGGTCCGATATCGGAAAACCTGCGGGCTCGATGATATGGGCTGCCACCTCCATGCAGGCACAAAGCCTGAGGATGGTGCCGGTATTTTGCGGGATGTCGGGCTGGTAAAGCGCGATCTGCATTGTGATTCCAACGTTCGCGTCGTGCCAGACTGATGTCACACCCATTCACAAGGAAACGGCGGTCGGGATATGCGAAAAAACGCCGTGTTGCGCGGAATTAGTGCATTGCACGTTGAGCAGCCGATAGCGGGCTTGCGCTCTTCCGGCAAGGGTGCCAATAGAACGATTCTGGACTGTTCCTTATCTCCGATGGGGTCGGAAAAAGGCGGTCTTTCTGCCGCCGCGGGGGTCGCGGGCGCCGGCAGCCTCCCGGTTGGCTTTCCGGGACGGTTCCGCCGGCAGCAAGCTATGAAAGGGTTTGGAATCGTGACGACAGCGTCTTCGGCGGAGCATCCGACACGCCGTGATTTCCTCTTCGTTGCAACCGGGGCTTTTGCCGCCGTGGGTGGGGTAGCCTCGCTCTGGCCGTTCATTTCCCAGATGAATCCGGATGCCTCGACGATTGCGGCCGGCGCGCCGATCGAAGTCGATCTGACGCCGATAGCCTCGGGCCAGGACATCAAGGTGTTCTGGCGCGGCAAGCCGATCTACATCATGAACCGCACCAAAAAGCAGATTGACGAGGCCCGCAGTGTTTCGGTCGCAAGCCTGCCCGATCCAGCAACCGACCAATCCCGGGTCAAGGAGGGTCACGACCAATGGCTGGTCGTGATCGGCATTTGCACCCATCTGGGTTGCATCCCGATTGCCCATGAGGGCAATTATGACGGCTTCTTCTGCCCCTGCCATGGCTCGCAATACGATGCCTCCGGTCGCATTCGCCAGGGGCCCGCGCCTGCGAACCTCCCAGTCCCGCCGTACCAATTCGTTTCAGACACCAAAATCCAGATTGGCTGAAGCTTTCGGACCTCCAACGTCCGGGACTTTGCGCCTGTCGCGTCGTCTTACTTCCCTAGGGATCGCAACATGAGCGGACCATCCGACTACCAGCCGACCAATCCCGTCATCAGTTGGATTGAACGGCGTCTCCCGATTTTCGGTCTCGTCCATTCCTCCTTCGTGGCCTATCCGACGCCACGCAACCTCAACTACTGGTGGACCTTCGGCGCCATTTTGTCGCTGATGCTGGGACTGCAAATTCTGACCGGCGTCGTCCTGGCGATGCACTACACGCCGAACGCCGATCTCGCTTTCCGCTCGGTCGAAAGCCTTGTCCGCGACGTGAACTACGGCTGGCTGCTGCGCAACATGCACGCCGCCGGCGCCTCGATGTTCTTCTTCGCCGTCTACATCCACATGTTCCGCGGCCTCTATTACGGTTCATACAAGGAGCCGCGCGAGGTGCTGTGGATCCTCGGCGTTATCATCTACCTCTTGATGATGGCGACCGGCTTCATGGGATACGTGCTGCCGTGGGGCCAGATGAGTTTCTGGGGCGCCACCGTGATCACCAACCTGTTCTCGGCGATTCCTTACGTCGGCGACAGCATCGTGACGCTGCTGTGGGGCGGCTATTCGGTCGGCAATCCGACGCTGAATCGCTTCTTCTCGCTGCATTACCTGCTGCCGTTCCTGATCGCCGGCGTGGTGGTGCTGCATGTCTGGGCGCTGCATGTCGCGGGCCAGAACAATCCGGCCGGCGTCGAAGCGAAGACGGAAAAGGACACCGTGCCGTTTACGCCCTACGCGACCATCAAGGACATGTTCGGCGTTTCCTGCTTCCTGATCTTCTACGCGTGGTTCATCTTCTACATGCCGAACTATCTCGGCGATGCCGATAACTACATCCCCGCCAATCCCGGCGTGACCCCCGCCCACATCGTGCCGGAATGGTATTACCTGCCGTTCTACGCGATCCTGCGCTCGATCCCGAACAAGCTCGCCGGCGTGACCGCGATGTTCTCGGCGATCATCGTGCTGGCGTTCCTGCCATGGCTCGATACCGCCAGGACGCGCTCGTCGAAGTATCGGCCGCTGGCCAAGCAGTTCTTCTGGATTTTCGTCGTCGTCTGCGTGCTGCTCGGCTATCTCGGCGCCCAACCGCCGGAAGGCATCTATGTGATCGCCGGGCGCGTCCTGACGGCCTGCTATTTTGCCTATTTCCTGATCCTGCTGCCGCTCTTGAGCCGGATCGAGACGCCGCGGCCGGTTCCCAATTCGATCGCCGACGACGTGCTGGCCAAGTCAAAAGGCAAATCGGCGTCGGTTGCCTCGGCCGTAATCGCGCTGGCGCTCGCCGTCGGCCTTTTTGCCGGCAGCGCGCAGAACGCGCGGGCCGACGAGCAGGCGACGCCGCCGTCGCAAAGCTGGTCGTTTGCCGGTCCGTTCGGCACGTACGACCGTGGCTCGCTGCAACGGGGCCTGAAAATCTACAAGGAAGTCTGCTCCAACTGTCACGCGCTGTCCTATATCGCGTTCCGCAATCTCGCCGATCCCGGCGGTCCCGGCTACTCGGCGGCGCAGGCGGCAGCCTTCGCGTCGGAATACAAGATCAAGGACGGCCCGAACGATTCCGGCGACATGTTCGACCGGCCCGGACGGCCTGCCGATTATTTCCCGTCGCCGTTCCCCAATGAACAGGCGGCGCGCGCCGCCAATGGCGGCGGTCTGCCGCCGGATCTCTCGCTGATCACCAAGGCGCGTTCGTATGAGCGCGGCTTCCCCAGGTTCATTTTCGACTTCTTCACCCAGTTCCAGGAGCAGGGACCGGACTATGTCTCCGCGATCCTGCAGGGCTATCGAAAGAAACCGGCGGACGTGACGCTGCCCGAGGGAACTTTCTACAACACCTACTTCCCCGGCCACGCCATCAAGATGCCGCAGCCCCTGACCAACGGGCAGGTGACGTTTGACGATGGCTCGCCGGCGACGCTCCCGCAATATGCGCACGATATCTCGACGTTCCTGATGTGGGCGGCGGAACCGCAGATGGAGGCGCGCAAGCGTCTCGGCTTGCAGGTGTTCGTGTTCCTGATCCTGTTCGCCGGGCTGATGTATTTCACCAAGAAGAAGGTCTGGGCCGGCGCGCACTGACCTTTCGCGGATACGAATTGAAAAGCCCCCTGACGGGGGCTTTTTTGCTGGTTGAGTGCGTGTCCCGGACGCGGTGCAGCGCTTTCGTGCTCCGCAGAACCGATTGCGTCCCGCTCGCGCAGCGGACAGAATACCCGCAATCGGCCAGCTCAAGAAATGACAGGAGGAAACATGGGCACCAGCATCTCCTTCAAACGTCCCGACGGCAAAGAGGTTCGTGGCTATCTCGCCAATGCCGCCGGGGGCGACGCGCCGGGGATCGTCGTGATCCAGGAATGGTGGGGACTTCAGGACCAGATCAAGGGCCTGTGCGATCGCTTCGCGGTGGCCGGCTTCGATGCGCTGGCGCCCGATCTTTATAACGGCAAGGTGGTGCCGTATCACGACACCGACGCCGCCGGCAGAGAGATGAACTCGCTCGATTTCATGGATGCGACGACGCAGACGGTGCGCGGCGCCGCGCAATATCTGGCGCGAAACGGCGCCAAGGTAGGCCTGACCGGTTTCTGTCTCGGCGGCGCAGTCACCATCATCGGGGCCACCAAGATTCCCGAACTGACCGCGGGCGTGGTGTTCTACGGTATTCCGCCGGAGGCCGCGGCCAAACCCTCGGATGTCAGGATTCCGCTGCAGGCGCATTTCGCCAACAAGGACGATTGGTGCACGCCGCAACTCGTCGACGGTTTCGAGAAGGCGATGAAGGAAGCCGGCAAGTCGCTCGAGCTATTCCGCTATGAC
Source organism: uncultured Alphaproteobacteria bacterium (assembly GCA_963832045.1). Taxonomy (GTDB): domain Bacteria; phylum Pseudomonadota; class Alphaproteobacteria; order Rhizobiales; family Xanthobacteraceae; genus Bradyrhizobium. The sequence goes on along the minus strand of CAWHSM010000022.1, from coordinate 147,262 downwards.
GCCGACCACGCTTTCGTCAACGAGCAGCGCATGTCGGTGCATGATCGCGAGGCGGCGGAGCTTGCGTGGAATCGCGCCACCCAGTTTTTCAGGAAGCATCTGGGGTAAGATGCGCTTCCTCACCGTGAGGGCGACTCCTGCCTCAGCGTCTCCGGGTCCGGATGACTTGGCTCTCGCGATCGTCCGAAACACTATCGGGCTGCCGATCGCATATCCGTATGACGGAGACTCGTTAGATCGCTGGTCGTGATTGACTCAAGTTCCGCAAGATGGATCTCTCGCGTGATTCTGAGCTTGGCAGTAAGGCGCTCAATGGCAATCAAGGATCGTTGATCATCTAAGAGGTTGAGCAGCGACGCTGCGTCAGTTTCAGATGCGTCGCCCGTTTCAAATGCGGTCCGGGCGACGTCCACGACCTGGCGGGCGCGCGGAAGGATGGTGTGGTCGAACAGATCGAGTTGACGGTCGGCGTCCCGAATGAACTTGATGTCCGCAATTACCTGTGCCGTTAGGTTGTTGCCGACCTCCTGGTGCATAGCCTCGGAGGCGCGAAGCTTGGCCTCGGCCTGCGCAATGGCGGCATTGAGTGCCTCGTAGCGGAGAATCGGGATCGTCGCCTGCGCCAACAGTGATTGTGTGACGCCCATCAGGTCGGTGCCCAGACTCAAGTTGAAATCGGGTACGTATTGAAGTTTGGCAAGCCGTATCCCTTCGTCGCGGCCACGAATCTCATCGGCGAGCGCGATCAGCTCCGGGTTCCGTTTCGCCGCCATTTCGACCAGGTCTCCATCGCTATAGACCACCCGCCGCGATGCCGGGAGTTTCGTCGGAACGGGTAATGGCGCATCTGCAGGACGACTCAGGAGCGCATTGATTCTTGCGCGCTGACTCGGCAGTTGCGATCGCATATTGGCGATGTCGTTGTCCGATAAATCCACTTCGTTGCTCGATTTCAGCACATCTCGCTGACCGGATCTGCCGGCGCGGTTACGGGTTTCGGCTACCGTCGCGATCGTCCGAAGTAATCGCTGATTGCTTTGCTCCAGGCGGATCAGTTCTGCATTTAATGCATAATCGTAGTAGGTTTTGAGTACCTTGTACCGCAGATCGTATTTTGCCTTGAAGAAGCGCTGCCCCGTGGCGCGTGCGTTCTCCAGTGCTTGCCTGGCGGCCGCATCCAGCTTGTCGGGCCACTTGATGTCCGTCATGGGATCGTTGGAGAGGGTCAGCGAGCTGCTTCCCCAACTGGTGTGTCCATTGGTGATGCTTGTTCCACCGACCACGTTGAGCGTTGTGGTCTGGGTGGCGTCCTGTGGAATCTGCTCAATCGCTGACCGCCACTCCCAATAGTGCTGCTCCAATTCCGCGTTGTTGAGCTGTGCGTACTCGACCAACTGGCCGGACGTTGGATTTGCCGGAATTGGTGTTATCTGGCGAGCTTCAATCCGGTTCTCGAACGGCTTCCCCATCTGCTCGGCTGCGGCGCGCTCTTCGCGCTCGCCGGGAGGGTGGATGGTGCAGCCCGCCAATCCAACGAGCAACAGGACCGCCGCACGCCCCCAAATCGAAGTAGAACTACTCATGGACCCCCTCGCAGCTTTGGTACTTGGCTCTGTATTTACTCCGCTGCTTCCGAGTGACCCAAGACGCCTCTCGACGCTCGTTCCGGCGCACTTCCCTCGGCCGTAACGGTGGTACTGGATTCGCGAGGCAGCCGAAATCCCTTGATCAGCGCATAGACGGCGGGGATCACGACCAGCGTCAGGATGGTCGACGATATCATGCCCCCGATCATCGGCACGGCGATACGTTGCATGACTTCTGAGCCCGTACCCGTGCTCCACATGATAGGAATGAGGCCAGCCATGATGGCAACCACCGTCATCATTTTGGGTCGCACGCGCTCGACGGCGCCGAGCATGATCGCCTCGTTAAGGTCTCGTCGCGTGAAGGGCTTGCCATCCGCGAGTCGTTCCGTGTGAAGCTCCTTCATCGCTTGATCGAGATAAATCAGCATGATGACGCCGGTCTCCGCCGCGACCCCCGCCAGAGCGATGAAGCCCACGGCCACCGCGACCGACATGTTGAAGCCAAGCCACCACATCAGCCACATGCCGCCGACGAGCGCGAACGGCAGCGACAGCATCACGATCAGCGTCTCGGTCAACCTTCGGAAATTCAGATAGAGCAGCAGGAAGATGATCAGCAGCGTCACCGGCACCACGATCTTCAGCTTCGCGGTAGCGCGCTCCAGATATTCGAACTGCCCGCTCCAGACGACGTAATTTCCGGGTGGAAACTTCACGCTGGCGGCCACGGCCGCCTTGGCGTCGGCCACGTAGCCGCCGAGATCGCGGTCGCGGATGTCGACGAAGATGTAGACCGCGAGCTGACCGTTCTCGGTGCGAATCGAGGTCGGACCACGCGTCAGCTTGATCGCCGCAACCTCGCCCAGCGGAACGGTGCCGCCGGAGGGCATCGCCACCAGCACATCCCGCGCGATCGACTGCGGGTCGCTGCGCAGATCGCGCGGATAGCGCAGATTGACGCCGTAACGCTCGCGGCCTTCGACGGTCGTCGTGATCGTCTCGCCGCCCAGGGCGGATGAAACCGTATCCTGCACGTCGCTGACCATAAGGCCGTAACGGGCGAGAGCCTCACGATTTGGGACGACGTCGAGATAATAACCGCCGATGACCCGCTCCGCGTAGGCGCTAGAGGTGCCCGGGACCGCCTTCACTACGGTTTCGATCTGCCGGGCCAGTCGATCGAGTTCGTTGAGATCTGTCCCCAAGACCTTGATGCCGACCGGGGTGCGAATTCCGGTCGCGAGCATGTCGGTGCGCGCCTTGATCGGCATGGTCCAGGCGTTGGAGACGCCGGGAAACTGCAAAGCCTTGTCCAGTTCGGCAATCAAGGTATCCACAGTAAGTCCCCGCCGCCACTGTTCTTTCGGCTTCAGGTTGACAACGGTCTCAAACATCTCGGTTGGGGCAGGATCTGTTGCGGTCTCGGCGCGTCCCGCCTTGCCGTAGACCGAGGCTACTTCCGGAAACGTCTTGATGATCTTGTTCTGGGTTTGCAAGATCTCGGCCGCCTTGGTTACCGACACGCCGGGCAACGTCGTCGGCATGTACATCAGCGTGCCTTCGTTCAGGCTCGGCATGAACTCGGACCCGAGTTGCCGTGCCGGCCAGACGCTGACCGCCAACGCGACGAGTGCGAGGAAGATCGTCAGGGTCTTGGCCTTCAATACCCCACGAATCAAGGGGCGATAAACCCAGATCAGGAACCGATTAATCGGATTCTTGTGCTCGGGCATGATCTTGCCGCGCACGAACACCACCATCAGCGCCGGCACCAGCGTGATCGAGAGCAGTGCTGCCGCGGCCATCGAGAAGGTCTTGGTATAGGCCAGCGGGCTGAACAGCCGCCCTTCCTGCAACTCCATGGTGAAGATCGGCAGGAACGACACCGTGATGATCAGCAAACTGAAAAACAGCGCGGGACCGACCTCGCTCGCCGCCTCGATCAAGACTTCGAGGCGCGGTTTGCCTGGCGGCGCGCGTTCAAGATGCTTGTGAGCGTTTTCGATCATGACGATGGCGCCATCGATCATGGCGCCGATTGCAATCGCGATGCCGCCAAGGCTCATGATGTTCGAGCCAATGCCAAGCGCCTTCATGGCAGCGAACGCCATCAGGATGCCGACCGGCAACATGACGATGGCGACGAGTGCGCTGCGTACATGCAGCAGGAAAGCGATGCAGACGAGCGCAACCACGATGCTCTCCTCGGTGAGCGTTCGCTTCAGCGTCTCGATCGCGTTGTGAATCAGGTCTGAACGGTCATAGACCGGTATGATTTGCACATCTTTTGGCAAAGCCGACGCCATCTCGGCGAGCCGGGCCTTCACGTTGTCGATGACGTCAAGCGCGTTTTGGCCAAAGCGTTGCAGCGCGATGCCACTGGCGACCTCGCCCTCCCCATTGAGTTCGGTGATGCCCCGGCGCTCGTCCGGTCCGAGTTCGACCCTTGCCACGTCCTTCAGCAGGACCGGCGTTCCCTTATCGACCTTCAGCACGATATTCGAGAGGTCGGAAAGGCCTTTGACGTAGCCACGGCCGCGAACGACGAATTCGAATTCAGACAGCTCTACCGAGCGGCCGCCGACATCCATGTTGCTGCCGCGGATCGCGTCGCGGACCTTCGCCAACGGGATATCGAGCGACCGCAGGCGGTTGGGATCGACCACGATGTTGTATTGCTTGACAAAGCCGCCGACGCTCGCAACTTCGGCTACGCCCTCGGCTTTGGCGATGCCGTAGCGAATGCTCCAATCCTGCAGAGATCGCAGATCGGCCAGCGATTTGTCCTTCGACTGCAGCGCGTACTGATAGACCCAACCGACGCCGGTGGCATCCGGTCCCAGAGTGGGCGTCACGCCAGCCGGTAATTTGCGTGCTGCGGCGTTGAGATATTCGAGGACGCGCGAGCGCGCCCAATAAATGTCGGTGCCGTCTTCAAAGATGATGTAGACGAACGAAACGCCGAAGAACGAAAAGCCGCGCACCACCTTCGATTTCGGCACCGTCAGCATCGCCGTCGTCAGGGGATAAGTGACCTGGTCCTCGATGACCTGCGGTGCCTGACCTTTATATTCGGTGTAAACAATCACCTGGGTGTCGGAGAGATCCGGAATGGCGTCCAACGCCGAGTGTTGCAGTGAATAGACGCCGGCTGCGACGGCGAAGACCGCGCCGATCAGAACCAACATCAGGTTGCGGGCCGACCAGTCGATAAGGCGCGCGATCATTGCGATTTCTCCCCGGTATCCAGGCCATTGAGCGCGGCTTTGAGATTGCTCTCGGCGTCGATCAGGAAATTCGCGGAGATCACCACCTTGTCGCCTTCGGCAAGTCCTTCCACGATCTCGACACGGTCGCCGCCGCGGCGTCCGAGTTTCACTGCACGGGGTTCGAAACGGCCGTCACCCTTGTCGAGAAGCACGATTTGCCGTTCGCCACTGTCGATCACGGCGCTGTTGGACACGGTCACAACAGGAGCTTCCGTTCCTGTGGCGATTTCCACGTCCGCATACATGTCGGGTCGGAGCACGTCGTCAGGATTGGGCAGCTCGATTCGTATTCGTGCCGTACGGGTCTCCATCTTCAAGTGGGGGTAGATCACCGTGACCTTGCCGGTGAGGGTGCGGTCCGGGTACGCCCGCGGCCGGACCACAACCTTTTGCCCGACTTCAACGAGACCCAGATCGCGTTCGGAGACATCGGCCATCACCCAGACGACTTCATGATCGACAATCCGGAACAGCACCTCGCCTGGTCCTGCTCGCATGCCGTTAACTGCCATGCGCTCCACGATCTCGCCGGCCTGTGGCGCAGGCCAGCTGGCATAGACCGGGACTTCGCGGGTACGCTCGATATCAGCGATAAAGCCGTCGGGCGCGGCCAAGTTTTCGAGCCGTCGGCGCGCCCCTTTCAAAGCCTGATTGCCTATGCCGGTGTCCGCGCGTGCATTGAGAGCGGCGAGGTATTCCGCGGCCGCGCTCGACAGATTGGGCCCGTAGATGCGCATCAGCGGCTCGCCCTTATGAACGTGCGTGCCCGTGGTGACATTTTCGACGGTGTCGATGAAGCCTTCGAAACGCAGCGACACCACCGATCGACGGCGCTCGTCTTCCTCAACGGTGCCCGGGGCACGGACCATCGTGTTCAGGACGCGTTGGTCCGCGATCTCGGTCTGAACGCCCGTTTTTTGCAGCTTCCCCGCACTGACCTTGACCGACGAGTCGTCATCCTGATCGTCCCCGTAGACGGGAAGATAGTCCATTCCCATATTGTCCTTCTTGGGCGTGTCAGACTTGTCGGGGAGGCCCATGGGATTGCGGTAGTATTTAATTTTTCGCTCCGCAGGCTCGGCCTCCGGCGCAGAAGCCTCTTCGAAGCTGATGTCGCTGCCGGCCGGCACAGCCCGGTAATCCCGCCCGTCCCGGGTCTTCTTGGGCGTCAGCGAGTAAAATGGGCGCTCGTCCGGATCCCGATAATAAATCGGCGCGCCACCCATCTGCGCGGCCGACGTTTTCACCACGGCCATGCCTGGTGTTCCGCCCGGTTGAGGCTGTGCGCGCCCCGCGATGAAACCGCCTCCCGCCGCCGCGATCAACGCGACGGAGGCGGCGCCAATCAGGACAGCGCGGTTCATTTTTGCGCCGTGATGACGAGCTTGCTTTCGACGGTGCCGGTCTCGCCCTGGACTTTTGCCCCGAGCGATAGCTGCCAGCGGCCGGCCATGCCGAAGGTCGCCTTGAACTTGTAAGTTCCGGGCTCTGCACCGGGCATGGGCCCGATCTTGGTCGCCATCTCCTGCATGCCGTCCGGCGCCATGTCGAGGCGAGTCGCGAAGATAACGGCGTCCGGCACCGGCTTGCCGGTCTTGGTGTTCACCAATCTTACAGTGATGACCTTGTCGGTGCCGGCCTGAACGGTCTGGTCGACGAGCTGGAATTCGTAATCCTTGATGTCGGCACGGGCCGTGATGATCGAGCCGGTCATGGCGATGACGATCGACGCGGCCTGAAGGGCGCGCGAATAACGAGACGTTCTCATGTTCAAGTCCTCAGTTGGCTTTGGTTTGCCGCACGGCGGCATGCGTTTATCCGCGCGGTCTTGAGACCACGCAGCAGCAAACGGCGCTGGAGCGCCGATCAAACCAAAGTTCGAGGAGGATGTTCGGGAGGTGAATGTCCCGTGCCGTCGGGCCAGAAATCATTCTGCGGATGCGCAAGACTGGAGGCAATCGCGAAAGGCGGCTGGAAAAGAGCCGCGGACAAGGCAGGAAAACAGTCGGTCGCGCAGGCCGCCATGAAAACGCACTTGTCGCAGCCGATCGCCGCCGAGGCCTTCGACGGACAGCAGGGCATATCATCCGTCATCGCATCGGCTGATGCGGATGCGGACATATCTTCCGTCATCGCCGACATCGAGGCGTCCGACATCGATCCATGCGACATCGGGCCGGCCATGACGGGCCGGGCCAACGGAGCCATGACCAGACCGACGATCATGAAGACCGCGAGCAGCCGGCGAATGGTGATTGGTCGGTTCACGCCTCAAAATCCCATAGATGCGACAAAATTGAAAGCCTCTCGCGCTAACGACGCCGTGATAACGTGAAAGGCCGTGCAGGCCCGGTAATGAAGGGTGCGACGGGCACCCGGCATTCCCCGCGCCCCCTATGGGCGAATGATTAACCCAACTCGGGCGTCTCACGTCGCGGGAAGGACGGAGCCATTTCGCAGCCATTTCCAAGTGTCATCGCCCGCGCCTGATGCCCTTACGGGTGGAAAGGTACCTGCGCTGGACCGCTCTTGACGTTCCCCTCCGGCCATGGTGAGTACGTCGGCCATGAGCACCGCCCACGCCTTTCGTCTCTGGTGGCGCACCTCCTAAAGAGGTGGCCGGTGCGATTTGCTTGATTTTCATCGTTCCAGGGCCGCCATCGCAGGCGGCCTTCGTTTGTCCTGTGTGGCGTTCCCTCGGCAAGTTTGGTTAAGAGGATCACATGAACAGGACCGTCTTTTCCCTGCCTGACCATAGCGAGTACCGCACCCGCGGCGGGCTCCTGGTCACGCGTGCGGTTGAGCAATTTTCAGGCGACGCCGGCAGGCTCGATGACCTGATCGAACTGCTCGACCGCCGCCGCGGCGTGGTGCTGTCGTCGGGCACGACGGTGCCGGGCCGTTACGAGAGTTTCGACCTCGGTTTTGCCGATCCGCCCCTTCAATTGCAGACGGAAGGCGTGAACTTTTCGCTTGTCGCGCTGAATGCGCGGGGCGAAGTCCTGATCGCCTTCCTGCGCGACGTGCTCCGCGAACCCTGTGTGGTCGTCACCGAAAGCAGTGCCGGCCGTCTTGCCGGCCATATCCTGCGCGGAGACGCCCCGGTCGATGAAGATCAGCGCACGCGCCGCGCCAGCGTGATGTCGCTGGTGCGCGATCTGGTCTCGGCGTTCGGCGCCGGCGACGATTCCATGCTCGGCCTGTTCGGCGCCTTTGCCTATGATCTCGTGTTCCAGATCGAGGATCTGGTGCCGAAGCGGCCGCGCGACAGCGACCAGCGCGACATCGTGCTTTTCGTGCCCGACCGGCTGCTGGCCTATGACCGCGCCACCGGGCGCGGGGTGGTGTTGAGCTACGATTTTTCCTGGAACGGCAAATCCTCAAAGGGCCTTGCGCGCGACACCGCCGATAGCGTCTATGCGAGAATACCGCGGCAAGGCTTTTCCGATCACGCGCCGGGCGAATATCAGGCCACGGTGGAGACCGCGCGCGCGGCCTTTGCGCGCGGCGACCTGTTCGAGGCAGTCCCCGGACAACTGTTCGGCGAGCCTTGCGAACGATCGCCGGCGGAAGTGTTTCAGCGGCTGTGCACGATCAACCCGTCGCCCTATGGCGCGCTGATGAATCTCGGCGAGGGCGAATTTCTGGTGTCGGCGTCGCCCGAAATGTTCGTTCGCTCCGACGGCCGGCGGATCGAGACCTGTCCGATCTCCGGCACGATTGCGCGCGGGGTCGATGCGATCGGCGACGCCGAGCAGATACGGCAGTTGTTGAATTCGCAGAAAGACGAATTCGAGCTGAACATGTGCACCGACGTCGATCGCAACGACAAGGCGCGGGTTTGCGTGCCCGGCACCATCAAGGTTCTGGCGCGCCGCCAGATCGAGACCTATTCGAAACTTTTTCATACCGTCGATCATGTCGAAGGCGTGCTGCGGCCGGGCTTCGATTCGCTCGATGCGTTCCTCACCCATGCCTGGGCGGTCACGGTGACGGGCGCGCCGAAATTATGGGCCATGCAGTTCGTCGAAGACCATGAACGCTCGCCGCGGCGCTGGTATGCCGGCGCAATCGGCGTGGTGAATTTCGACGGCGGCATCAACACCGGGCTGACCATTCGCACCATCCGGATGAAGGACGGCGTCGCCGAGGTGCGGGTAGGGGCCACCTGCCTATTCGATTCGGATCCGGCCGCCGAAGACCGCGAGTGCCAGGTCAAGGCGGCTGCGCTGTTTCAGGCGTTGCGCGGCGACCCGCCGAAGCCGCTTTCGGCCTTTGCGCCCTGATGCCACCGGTTCCGGCAAGCGGGTGCTGTTGATCGACCATGACGACAGTTTCGTGCATATGCTGGCGGACTATTTCCGCCAGGTCGGCGCCAGCGTGACGGTCGTGCGATATATTCACGCCCGGCAGATGCTGGCGAGCGCGAGCTACGACCTGTTGGTATTATCGCCGGGACCCGGGCGGCCGGAGGATTTTGACATTGCGGCGACGATCGATGCGGCGCTCGGCAAGGGCTTGCCGGTTTTCGGCGTCTGTCTCGGCGTGCAGGCGATCGGCGAATATTTCGGCGGCCGGTTGGGCCAGTTGGCGCAGCCGGCCCATGGCCGGCCGTCGCGGGTAGAGGTGCAGGGCGGCCGGTTGATGCAGAACCTGCCCAGTGAAATCGTGATCGGGCGGTATCATTCCCTCTTTGTCGAGCGCGACAGCATGCCAGACGTGCTAAAGGTGACGGCGAGCACCGAGGACGGCGTCGCGATGGCGATCGAGCACAGGACGTTGCCGGTCGGAGGGGTGCAGTTCCACCCGGAATTGCTGATGTCGCTCGGCGGCGAAGTGGGACTGCGCATCGTCGAAAACGCGTTCCGGTTGGGTACGCCGCTGAGTTGAACAGGATTTGCGAGAGGCAGAGATGACGCCCGAATACGATCTGAAGGCCACGGTCCGCACCATTCCGGACTACCCGAAACCCGGAATCCTGTTTCGCGACATCACCACGCTACTCGGCGATGCCCGCGCCTTTCGCCGCGCCGTGGATGAACTGGTGCAGCCCTGGGCGGGATCCAAGATCGACAAGATCGCCGGCATCGAGGCGCGCGGCTTCATCCTCGGCGGGGCGCTGGCGCATCAGGTCTCGGCGGGCTTCGTGCCGATCCGCAAACGGGGCAAGTTGCCGCACACCACGGTGCGCATCGCTTACTCGCTCGAATATGGCCTCGACGAAATGGAGATGCATGTCGACGCCATCCATCCCGGCGAACGCGTGATCCTGGTCGACGATCTGATCGCAACCGGCGGCACCGCCGAAGGCGCCGTCAGGCTGCTGCGCCAGATCGGCGCCAACGTGGTCGCGGCCTGCTTCATCATCGATTTGCCGGACCTCGGGGGCGCTGCAAAGCTGCGCGCGATGGATGTGTCGGTGCGAACGCTGATGACGTTTGACGGGCATTGAGCTTTGCCAACCCGTCGTCCCGGACAAGCGAGCTCTTGGCAACGCCAACGGGTCGCGCGAATGCGCGCCCGATGACAGGCTCCGCGTTGTCCAAAGCGAGCGCGATCCGGGACCCATAGCCACCGACCATCATTTTTGTCACGATTGTTAGCCATCGCGTGTCACGGACAGATTCCGCGGTATGGGTCCCCGCTCCAGTGCGCAATTGCGCACAAGGCGGGGACGACGATGGATATGTCTCACGACCCCTGCAGGATCAAACTCAGTTCGAGCTCGCGGAAACTGAGATAATTCCGGCGGATCCATTGATGCAGTTCGGTCGATGAATCTCTCTCCTGCCGCACATAGTCGGTGAACGAGAACGAAAGCCGGTCGACATAGGTCTTCAGGAATACCGGAAGCGCGGCGATGCGGAGCACCTTGCCCAGCGCGAAAGCCGTCGGCAATTCACCGCGAACCACATGTTCGTTGTCCACGGTCACAAGCGCGGTCGATGGAATCTGGCGCTGCAGCATCGGATAGGCTCGCGCCGAAACGCGGTCGGTATCTCCGATGAACAAGACGACCGGCGAGATGTTGCGGCGGACGGCTTCCTTTATGAATCCGATTTCCTCGGTCATCTCGAAGAATTCGTCGAAGGCGTGAAAGCCGAGATCGATCACCTTGACAATGCCGTCATTGACGATCAGGCGATCCATCAGCGCCATCTTGCCGGAGGTATCGTCGATTTCGGCGGTTTCCGTAATCTTCGGCAGATATTCCAGAAGCGACGGCTCTTTCAGGTTGATGTCGAAAGCCGAGACCGAGCCGTTCCTCAACAGCACGAATTCGCTCATCAGCCGCGCGACCAATGTCTTGCCGACCAGCGGGCGGGGCGAGCAGATGATGTAAACGGGTGTCTGGCGCATCACGCGCTATATCTAGTGGAGGGATTTGACATTCGCTATCCCCATTACCGCGAGTCGGTGAAGCGAATGTCAAATCCAAAACTCCACTAAAATCCGATATTTTCTAGTGCGGCTTTGACTTTGACGTTCCTTTGAAGAACCCGCTGCAAAACTGAAAGGAACGTCAAAGTCGCCGCACTAGCGAAATTCTAACCTATTCCAGCCCAATCGGATCGGCGGTGCAATTATTTTTCGCCGCCGCGTGTGGTGGATTTACCCGAGCCGACGATATCGGTCAGCTTGATACGGTCGAATTCGCTCCAGACATTGGCAAGCCAGTGGCGGACATAGCCGCGCAGCACGAAGGAGTAATTCGCGGCCTCGTCGCTGACGCCCTTGTTGGCCACGAATTTCAGGAACGGCACGGAAGCGACCTCGACCTGCTCGTAGGCCATTTCGTTCAGCTTCGGGATGGTGAGTTCCGTGGCATCCTTGATGCGGTGGAAATACGAGTTGTAGGTCGCCTGATCCCACTGGAAGAACTGGGTATCGTTGATGAAGTTCTTCACCAGGAAGTACTTCGCGCCGACCATGAAGTTTGCGGTTTCCGCGATTTCGTCGAGCGAAGCGATCGAGGGCCCGAGAATGTGGAACACGGCAAAGGTGATCTGCCCGGATTTGGCGGCGTCGAGAAAGCCGATGTCGCGCAGCGAGGCGAGCGCGGGCGAGAGCAGTCCGGCGCGGACGTCGATCACGGTGACGGACGGGCTTACGGCGTTCAACGTATCGAAGATCTTCATCTGGTCCGAGGTCGTCGTCATGTCGACGATCTCGGTAATGCCGGGGTGAAAGCGCTTGAGCGTGCCGCGCGGGGATTCGGTGTCGAAGGCGCGGGTCAGCACGTTATTGGCGCTGAAATAATCCAGCAGCGTTCGTGAGACCGTCGTCTTGCCGACGCCGCCCTTGTCGGCGCCTACCACTATAACTGCCGGCTTCGCCATGAATTTACCTGTGCCATCCCTGTTGGGAACATCGCTTGCGGACCAAACGAGACGTCTGGATCCAGGAGCCGGGAGAAACCCGGCTCGCGTCCCCAAATCCCCATTAGACCGGGCGCCCCTCGAATATCTGGAGCTCCCCTGTCTGCTTTGGGTGGGAAGATGGCAGAAACAAGGGAGAATTCAATTCATTACAAGCCGATTGGTGCCAATCATGCCAGTGTCGTTAACGGCAGAAGGGCCCGATGCCGACCCGCAAGCGGCCTGCGATCACCATCATCTGCACGCCGCCGTTGCAAGGCCTGGATCGTTCAACCATGTCCAGGGTTAACTTTGATCCATCAAGGCCTCGCCCCAGCGCCAGCGCCGGGCCCGCGCATAGGCCGTTTTGTCGCGGCGCGGGACCTTCGTCATTCGAAGGCCGTCTGCCGTGCAAAGCTTGGCCGACACGTCGACCTTGCTGAGGATGGGCGGCGCCAGCACGCGGGCAAAACGCCGGGTCGCGGGCGCACGCGTCAGCACGACATAGCTGAACTTTTCATCCTCGAAGGGAAGCTCGGCTCCCTTGGCCTGCATATGGGCGCGCAGCCGCGGCAGGCGTTGCGTGAAATGGCACCAGTCCGGCGCGTGCAACGGACATCTGCCATCGTGCGGGCAGGGCGCTGCGACATGCGCGCCGGCGGCAACCAATTGCGCCCGCAGATCGATGATCCGCGCATAGCCGGCCGGCGTGCCGGGCTCAATGACGAGCAGCGCGTCGTTCGTTTTCGCCCACAATTGGTCGGCAAGCGTGCGCCGTCTGTTGTCGTCGACTTCGCCGATCAGGTAGCTCGCGACCACCAGATCGGCAGGCTCCGCGTCCTCGAGCGCGTTGCCGGTCGCGTCGCGATGATAGGTCATCGCGGCGAACCGTGCGTGGCTGCGGCAGAAGTCCAGCGCCAGCGCCTGCAAGGCGGCGTTGATGTCGAGTAGCGTGAAGCGCTGCAGCGAAGAGAACGCCGCGGCCGCCGCCCAACTCACGGTGCCCGGCCCCGCGCCGACATCGAGCAGGCTTTTCGGCGCGAAATCCGGGTGGAGCTCGACAAGCGCGTTCAGGCTTGCGGTCACCGCGGCGTAGGTCGCGGGCATCCGCGCCAGCGCATAGGCCAGTGCATCGGCCTGCGAGGCAATCGCGCGGGAATTGCCGCCCTCGCGATAGGTTTTCGAGATCAGCGCGGCATGCGCGGCGATCTCGCCGCGCGACTGGCCCTGCAGTTTTGCCTCGAGCGCGGTTCGGAGATCGGCGGGGAGGTCGGGCGGGGTCATCGATCGTTTGTCATGCCCCGCGAAGGCGGGGCATCCAGTATTCCGCAACGGTAGAAGACGCCTTGAACGGCGCGGCGTACTGGATCATCCGCCTTCGCGGATGATGACGTCAATGGATGTGGCGACAACTCATGCCACGTTCTGGTCGAGGATCTTCACCGCTTCGTCGAGCGCGACCGAAACAAGCTGCGACACGCCGCGTTCGGCCATGGTGACGCCGAACAGACGGTTCATCCGCGCCATCGTGATCGGATTGTGCGTGATGATGACGAACCGCGTTTCGGTGGTCGAAGTCATTTCATGCAGCAGGTTGCAGAAACGCTCCACGTTATGGTCGTCGAGCGGCGCGTCGACCTCGTCCAGCACGCAGATCGGCGACGGGTTGGTGAGGAACACGGCGAAAATCAGCGCCAGCGCCGTCAGCGCCTGCTCGCCGCCCGACAACAGCGACAAGGTCTGCGGCTTCTTGCCGGGCGGCTTGGCGATGATTTCAAGTCCCGCCTCCAGCGGGTCATCGCTCTCGATCAGATGCAGCGCGGCCTCGCCGCCGCCGAACAATTCGGTAAATAGCCGTTTGAAATGGCTGTTGACGGTCTCAAACGACGTCAGCAGCCGTTCGCGCGCTTCGCGGTTGAGGCTCTGGATGCCCTGGCGCAACCGCTTGATCGCCTCCACCAGGTCGTCGCGCTCGGTCGTCAGCGTGGTGTGTTGCGCCTCGACCTCGCGCAGCTCTTCCTCGGCGCGCAGGTTGACCGCGCCAAGCCGCTCGCGGTCGCGCCGCAGCTTTTCGAGATTTTCCTCGATCTCGGCAAGCGGCGGCAATTCCGCGCCGGGCTCGATCTCGGCAAGGCCCGAGACCGCATGCGGTTCGACTTCCAGCATGTCGTGGATTTCGCGTTCGAGGTCGATCAGACGGCGTTTGGCGCCGTCCATGCGTTCCTCGGCGCGGGCGCAGGCCTCGCGCGCGCTCGACAGCGCCTCGAGCGAAATCTTCGCGGCGCGGTCGGTTTCCGCCATCAGGTTTTCCGCTTCCGCCAGCGCATCGGCGGCAAGGCGGCGGGCGTTCTCGGCTGCCTCGATTTCACTGATCAGGGCACGGCGCTTTTCGGCAAATATCGCCGGCGCATTCTCCAGCTCCGCCCGCTCGGCCTTGAGCTCGTTGATGCGGGCCTCGATGGTCTCGAGCTGCGAGGCGGCGCTCGCCTTGCGGCTCTGCCATTCGTTGCGCTCGGCGGTGATGGCGTGCAAACGCCGGTCGGCGAGTTCGGCCTCGCGCGCCAGCGCCTGCGCCTCGGCCCGCACCTGGGCGGCAATGCGCCGGCAGCCATCGATGCCGGTTTTGACTTCGGCGAGCTTTGTTTCGGTGGGAAGGCTTGGCGGCAACTCGGCCAGCGCTGCGTTGGCGCTCTCATGCGCGCCCTGCGCCTCGCCGCGGTCGGCGGCGAGCCGGGTGTGGGCTTCGGTGAGCGCCGATTTGCGCGCGGCGTGACGGTTGATTTCGCGCTCGGTCGCGGCATGGCGCTCCCGCGCCGCATCCGCTTCGCGCTGGGCGGCGCGCCAGGCGTCGCGTGCCGAGGTCTCGGCGGCGGCGGCGGCCTTGAGTTCGGCTTCGGCGGTCTCAAGCGTCTGCCGCTTGGCGGCGGCATCGAGACGCGCCTGCTCCAGTTCGGTTTCGATGTCGGCCAGGCGGGCACGCTCGGCCAGACGCCGCGCCGCCCCGGTCGGGGCATGTGCCGCCGCGACGAAGCCATCCCAGCGCCAGACATCGCCTTCCAGCGACACCAGCCGCTGGCCGGACCTGAGCTGCGACACCAGTCCGGCGCCGCGTTCGCGCGCGACCACGCCGATTTGCGCCAGCCGCCGCTTGAGTTCGATCGGCGCCTGAACATGGGCTGCGAGCGCTTCGACGCCCTCGGGCAGCGCCGGATCGCCCTCGGCCGCTTCGGCATGGGTCCAGCGCATCGGCGCCGACGGATCGACGGGAGCATCGAGGTCGTCGCCGAGTGCGGCGCCGATCGCCTTCTCATAACCCTTCGCAACGGTGATGCCGTCGATGATCGGCGGCCAGAGATTCTTGGTCTCGCCGTTGACGAGCTTCGAAATGGTGCGTGCTTCGGTCTCGAGCCGCTGCACCCGCTTGTCGGCTTCGTTGAGGGGGCTGCGGGCCGCTTCCAGCTTGGTGCGGGCGGCGGCGTGGCCGGCTTCGCTCGCCTGGGCGGCGCTTTCGCAGGCCGCGAGGTTTTGCTGGCTGCTCTCCACAGCGGAGGCAAGCGCGGCAAGGTCGCCGAGCGCGCTCGTTTCCTGCGCGAGCCTCTGCTCGTCGCGTTCGACATTGGCGATGTCCTGATCGAGACGCGCCAGCCGGTCGCGGTGGGTGCGAACGTTGCCCTCAAGCTGGTTGCGCTTGGCGGTCAGGTCGGCAAGGGCCGTGGTCAGTTCAGTGAACAGCCGCTCGGCAGAGGCCAACGTGGCTTCGGCTTCGGACACGCGCCCGTCGACGCCGCTGCGCTTCTCGACGCGCGATTTGATTTCTTCCTTCAGCTCCGCGTCTTCGGCATCGAGCCGCTGCAGCGCCGCGTCGGCATCGGCGGTTTGCTGCTGCTCACGGGCAATGTCGGCTGAAAACTGCGTCAGCCGGTGATCGAGTTCGGCGACGCGTTCTTGCGCGCGCGCCTCCTCGCGATCGAGGATCTCGCGCGCATTGGTGAGACGTTGCAGGCCGGCGGCGGCGCGGGCCTCGGCCTCGCGCAAGGCCGGCAGCTCCGAGGCGCGCACCGCCTGGATGCGGGCGGCCTCGGCCTGCTCGCGGGTCCGCTCCGCCATCGCGCGCACCGCGAGGTCATGGACGCTGGTGGTCTCCGCAACGCCGGCCTGGGCTTCCATCCAGCGCAGGTGAAACAGCAGGGCTTCGGCCTTGCGCACCTTGGCGGCGACTTCGCGGTAACGGATGGCCTGGCGGGCCTGTTTCTTCAGGCCGTCGATCTGTCCCGCCAGTTGGCCGACGACGTCCTCGACCCGGGTGAGGTTGGTTTCGGCGGCCTTCAGGCGCAGTTCGGCCTCGTGGCGGCGGGCATGAAGCCCGGCGACGCCAGCCGCATCTTCCAGCACGCGGCGGCGCTGCTCGGGCTTGGCCTGGATGATTTCACCGATCTTGCCCTGGTGCACCAGCGCCGGCGAGCGGGCGCCGGTCGCGGCGTCAGCGAACAGCAATTGAACGTCGCGGGCGCGCACGTCGCGGCCGTTGATGCGGTAGACCGATCCCGCCTCACGTTCGATCCGCCGCGAAATTTCCAGAATCTCGCGATCGTTCACCGCCGCCGGCGCCGAGCGATCGGCATTGTCGATCGTCATCACCACTTCGGCATGATTGCGCGAGGGGCGGTTGCCGGAGCCTGCGAAAATCACCGCGTCCATGTCGGCGGCGCGCAGCGACTTGTGCGAGGTCTCGCCCATCGCCCAGCGCAACGCCTCGACCAGATTGGATTTGCCGCAGCCGTTCGGGCCGACCACGCCGGTCAAGCCGGGCTCGATGACAAAGTCGGTGGGCTCGACGAACGACTTGAAACCGTGGAGACGAAGGCGGGTCAGCTTCATAGGCACAGATTCTCTGTTGGCGGGGCGCGAATCTCCCTGCCGGGACAATACCATAGAAGGCAATGTCAGTGTGTGGGTTGAGTTGCTTGCAGCGGCTCTTGAGGCAGCGACAATGGCGAGGCCGGGGCCACAGGGCAACCGCCGCGCCCGGCTTTTCCCAAGAGAATTACGGGGAATTACAGGGGAATTATTGCCGGACTTATCAAGTGCTTGGAACCGTTTGGTTCCCTACGAACTCTTGAGCAGCGCCTTGATCCGCTTGTCGAATTCCTCGAACGAGGTCTCGCCTTTGATCTTCTCGCCGTTGAGGAAGAATGTCGGCGTCGAATCGACCTTCAAGATCTCGGAGGCGTATTTCTGGCCGGCGACGATCTTGTCGAGCAGCGCCTGGTCCTTGAGGCAGGTCTCGATCTGCTGCTGGCTCAGACCAGCCTGCTTGCCGATCCGGGTCAGCGTCTCGGTGGTGTTCTTCACCACCCAGTCGGCCTGCTGCTTGAACAGGAGGTCGGTGACCGCGAAGTACTTCGCGGAATCGTCCCCGGCGATGCAGCGCGACAGCATCGAACCTGCCGCCGCCTTGATGTCGAGCGGGAACTCGCGGAACACGTAGCGGATCTTGTTGGTGTCGATATAGGCGGCCTTGATCTTCGGGAACACGTTTTCGTTGAACGCCGCGCAGTGCGGACAGGTCATCGAGGCGTATTCGGTGATGGTCACGGTCGCGTCCTTCGGGCCGAGCGCGATGTCGGGCAGCGACTGCGGCTTGGCGACATCGGCCGCGCCTTCGGCGAAGGCGTCGGTGATCAGGCGAAGCGGCGAAAACCCAACGAGAGCGGCAAGTCCGGTCAGCGACAGGGCGGCGGTAAAGGCTCGACGCGTGATGATCAAGATCGGCTCCCGATTTTGGCGCTTTGGCGCCCCAATAGCTGGTCTTTCGCTAACTTGAAACCACGAATGTGGCAATGGCAGGCCGCGGCGGCGGGAGTCGGCGCTAGTGCCCTCTTTCCGAAGTTCGTGATACATCGCCGCGCCCTCTTGCACGAACTTCGGAAAGCCAAGGGCACTAGCAAATCTATGATTCTAGTACCGCTTTCGATCTGAAGTCCCTGGTACGGACGAGCCGCTTGCGCTGCAGGGACTTCAGATCGGCGGTACTGGGCTCAATTTCGCTTGATTGAAGCCCCCAATCGCGCCAGCGCCGCCCGCAGTTGCTCATCTTCAATCGAGGACAGGGTTTGCGCGACTTGCTCGACCTGGCTGGCGTCCGGTGCGGCCGGGGCGACCCGCCGCTCCCGGCGCGACAACGGCCCCTGCCGCAGCGCGAGCCGGCCGACCGCGCTCCAGCCGAAGAAACGGTTGACGCGCTCCAGGATAACGTCGGAGCTGTGCTGGATTTCCAGCGCCATCGGGCCTTCCACCCGCAGCACCAGCGTTGCCGGTTCCTGCGGTTGTCCCTCGACCGGCCGCGGCCACTGCATCTTCAGCGGTTCGCAATGCGCCGACATTTCGGGCCCGGCGATTTCGGACCAGCGCGTGACCAGTTCGCGGGCGGCAAAGCCCTGCCGGGCATAGGCGTCGGAAAAGACGTCGCTGAGCAGGACGGAAAGCGGTTTTGCGAAGCTCGGACCGGGCTTGGCCATGACATCTCACGGGTCACTTTGCAGCGATATGCTCAGGCCGCGCGTGGGCGGATCGTTTTCAGATCGCGGCCGATTTCTCGCCGCCGCTGCATTAGATCATAGTCCGTCTGTAGACCGAGGAAAAACCCTTCCGACAGGTCGAAATAGCGGGCGAGCCGAAGGTCGGTGTCCGCGGTAATATCGCGTTTGCCAAGCACGATTTCGTTGATACGGCGTGGCGAGACGTGAACCGCACGCGCCAATCCATTCTGGCTGAGACCCATCGGCTTCAGAAACTCTTCAAGGAGGATTTCGCCCGGATGCGGATTCCGAAGCAGTCTATCCTTAGCTATGGTAATCGACGATCGCGACATCCGCCGGCCCTCCCTCATCCCAAACGAAACATATCCGCCACTGGTCATTGATCCGGATCGAGTATTGCCCCAGCCGGTCAGCCTTTAGCGCCTCCAGGCGATTACCAGGCGGAATCCGAAGATCGCCGATAACGCGTGCCTGATTTAGAATACGAAGCTTTCTGAGAGCCACATTCTGGATATCCGTTGGCAGTTTTCGACTTCGCCGGCCGGACCAAATCAATTCTGTCTCGGAATCAGCGAAGCTCTAAATCATGGCTGACTATAACGCAATGCGTTATGGTGCTGCAAGCTCTGGCTATCGGTCTCATTCGATTCTAGAAGAAGACGTGCCCCGATCGACAGCAATCAAGGAAATGCACCAGCCGGCGTTTGGGCCGGGCGCAACGCGCGCCCGGCTGCTTCTGGCCTGGTACGACCGCCATCGGCGGGTGCTGCCGTGGCGGCCGCCAAAGGGCAGCCGCGCCGATCCTTACGCCGTGTGGCTGTCGGAAATCATGTTGCAGCAGACCGGGGTCAAAACCGTCGGGCCTTACTTCGAGAAATTTCTGGCGCGCTGGCCGGATGTTGCGGCGCTCGGCCGCGCCTCGCTCGACGACGTCCTGCGGATGTGGGCGGGCCTTGGATATTATTCGCGCGCGCGCAACCTGCATGCCTGCGCGGTGACGGTTCTGCGCGATCATGGCGGCGTCTTCCCCGACACCGAAGCAGGCTTGCGCGCCTTGCCGGGGATCGGGCCCTACACCGCGGCCGCCATTGCCGCGATCGCATTCGATCGCCGGACCATGCCGGTCGACGGCAATATCGAGCGCGTGGTGTCGCGGCTGTTTGCAACCGAGGAGCCGCTGCCGCAGGCCAAGCCCGCGATTCAAATGTTGGCCGCGACGCTGCTCGGCGACGAGGAGAAGTCTCGCGCCGGCGACGAGAAGTCTCGCGCCGGCGACAGTGCGCAGGCGTTGATGGATCTCGGTTCCTCGATCTGCACGCCGAAGAAGCCGGCCTGCAGCCTGTGCCCGCTCAACGAGGGATGTGCGGCGCGCCAGCGTGGCGATCAGGAGACATTTCCGCGCAAGGCGCCGAAAAAAACCGGTGAGCTGCGCCTGGGCGCGGCCTTTGTCGTCAGGCGCGGCGACGAGCTTCTGGTTCGAAGCCGTCCTGAAAAAGGCCTGCTTGGCGGCATGACCGAGGTGCCGGGCTCACAGTGGCTGGTGGCGCAGGACGATAAGGCCGCGCTGAAGCAGGCGCCGGCGTTGACAGGGTGTCGCGCGCTGGCGCCGCCGCCTTGGCGTGGTCAACCACGTCTTCACGCATTTTCCGCTGCAGCTTGTGGTCTATACCACTGAGGTGCCCGCGCGCGCTCCCGCGCCGAAGGGCATGCGCTGGGTGCCGATCGCGACGCTTGCGGGCGAGGCATTGCCGAATGTGATGCGCAAGGTGATCGCGCATGGGCTCGGCGAATAGCTCAAGGGCGGGCGTATTGAAAATGAAAACGGCGCCCGCGAGGGCGCCGTTTCGTCATGGTGGCCCGATCAGGCCACCTTGGTCTTGAGATGACCGAACATGATGTGGCGCGCCTCGTCGTCCATGTCCGCCTTGAAGGTGAACTTGTCCTTCAGCGCGATGGCGCGCGCCGCCGCCGGCCGTGCCGAGACTTCGTCGTGCAGGCGCTTGACGTTGGGATATTTGCTGAAGACGTCGTCGCCGAGCACGTAGGGCGCCATGCGCACCCAGCCCCAGAACGCCATGTCGACGATCGTATAGCTGTCGCCGACCATGTACTTGCTCTTGGCGAGATGATCGTCGAGGATCTTGTAGTGGCGATGCGCTTCGTACTGATAGCGGTTATGCGCGTATTCGAGTTCCTTGGGCGCCGCATGCCTGAAATGCACGGCCTGTCCGGAATACGGGCCGAGGCCGGACGCGATAAACATCAGCCATGAATAAAGCTGCGCGTGGTTTTGCGGCGTGTTGGCGGGCATGAACTTGCCGGTCTTTTCGCCGAGGTAGAGCAGGATCGCGTTGCTATCGAACACGAACACGCCGTCATCGTCGATCGCGGGCACCTTGCCGTTTGGGTTTACTTTGAGGAATTCCGGTTTGAACTGATCGCCCTTGCGGGTATCGACCGGAATGATCTCGCAGGGCAAGCCGGTTTCTTCCAGAAACAGCGCGACCTTGTTGGGGTTCGGCGCGCCGCTGAAGTAGAATTTGAGCATTCAGAGTCTCCCTTTTTGTTGTTGCGGAAAAATTCGAACGCGGCAGCTCGCCGCGGGCGTATGCTTCTTGCACAAATTTTGGGACAAAGGGCAAGCGACGAGTTTGTGACCATCGGGCCGCAACCGCCCCGGGAGACGTGGATTCTACGATGTGCAATTGCACATCGTAGTTCGCTCGCCCAGCGCAAAATTGAAGTCAATTTTGTCGCGGGCTCGCGCCCCGGAATGACGGACATAGAATTGCGCCAAAAATCCAATTTCCGAAGCCCGATCAAGGCTGAGTCTACTGTCCAGTCCTGCGTGCAAAAATATTTCGCTTAACCTGTCGGGCAAATCACCTTTACCAACTCGCCCCGTCCCGCACCCGAAAAGAGGGGCGTATCGCGATCGTCACGGACGTTGGGCGCGGGATGCGATGGACGCGGCGGCATCAACTGACGAGTGATGCTTCCGCGGACGGCGAAGTCGTGTGGTCCTGATGCCCCGACGCTGGCATCAAGTGAGCGACGATGCTTTGCATCGCGGCTTGCGACGGTGGCAAGAAAGCCCGGTCACCGGGGAGAGCGCGCTATAAGCCGTAAAACCATTGCGCGGGGAATGCCGGGTGAATCCGGTGTGACCGTGGTGACTACGCTTGTGTGCTTTTTCATTTCGCACACAAGGCTGCGGGCGCACGGGCGCCCGGCATTCCCTGCGCCCTTGATTGACGAGGGACGATGCGTTGGCAAAGCTCGGGCGAATTGCGCCGCGGGAAGGCGAGGGTGTGCGTCATGCGAGGCGCTACGGTTCCTTCGTCATGGCCGGGCTTGACCCGGCCATCCACGTCTTTGTCTCGGCGCAGAAAAAAGACGTGGATCACCGGGACATAGGCGAGCGGTAGCGACGCCGTTCTTCGAACGGCTATGCCCGGTGATGACGGAGTGCTGTTTGACAAGTGAACTCAGCCTACCGCCATCTCGCTGCGGATTTCGGCGCGCAGATCGTCGATCAGCTTGAGGCCCTGCTTGGTTTCGACATGCCAGAAGGTCCACCCGTTGCAGGCCTCCGCGCCTTGCGCCACCGCTCCGATGCGGTGGATCGAGCCGACCTTGTCCCCCAACATGATGGCGCCGTCGGCGCGCACCAGGGCGCCATGGCGTTTCCTGGCATCGACCAGTTTGGTGCCGGGCGAGATCATGCCGCGCTCGATCAGTTCGGCGAACGCGACGCGCGGCGCCTCGCGCGCGGTCATGAACGGCGCCAGCGTCGCCTCCGGCAGCGGTTCGATCGCGGCGATGCGCGTTTGCGCGGCCGCCGCGTAGGTCTTGTCGCGCTCGAAGCCGATGTAGCGGCGGCCGAGGCGCTTGGCGACGGCACCCGTCGTGCCGGTGCCGTTGAACGGATCGATCACGAGATCGCCTGCCTTCGACGACGACAACAGCACGCGGGCGAGCAGGCCTTCGGGCTTCTGGGTCGGATGAACCTTCTTGCCGTCCTTGCCCTTGAGGCGCTCCTCGCCGGTGCAAAGCGGGATCAGCCAGTCGGAACGCGCCTGCACGTCTTCATTGGCGGCCTTCAGCACTTCGTAATTGAAAGTATAGCCCTTCGCCTTCTCGTCGCGCGCGGCCCAGATCATGGTCTCATGCGCGTTGGTGAAACGGCGGCCGCGGAAATTCGGCATCGGGTTGGTCTTGCGCCAGACGATGTCGTTGAGAACCCAGAAGCCGAGATCCTGCATGATCGCGCCGACGCGAAAAATATTGTGGTAGGAGCCGATCACCCAGATCGTCGCCGACGGCTTCATGATGCGCCGGCAGGCGAGCAGCCAGGCGCGGGTAAAGTCGTCATAGGCGGCAAAGGATGAGAACTTGTCCCAGTCGTTGTTGACGGCATCGACATGGGATTCGTCAGGCCGCTTGAGATCGCCCTTGAGCTGAAGGTTGTAGGGCGGGTCGGCGAACACGAGATCGACGGAGCCGGCCGGTAATTTCGACATCTCGGCGACGCAATCGCCCAGGATGATGCGGCTATCGGCTTGGGACTCAAATTTAGTGCGGGGCGCCTTTGCAGACGCCCCGCGACGCGACACAACCATGACTCAAATACTCTGACTCAGGCGACGCTGTCGGCGACGCGGGACCAAAACAACCGACTGCGGACACTTTGACGCGGCAAAGTAAAAATCGGCTTAACCGGGCAATTCTTTCACGCTAGGCAATTTTTGCCGGGCGGGTTATTAATTAAGTCAACGAGCACTTGGCGTTTTCGCCGTCGATGTCGGCGAGTTGCCTTGCAAGCCGGAATGAGGAAAACGGCCATGCGTTACGATGATTTTCGCCGCAGCGACGACATCGATGACCGCCGCGACGACAGCGGCGGCGGAATGGGCGGTGGTGGCTTCGGCCTGCCGTGGCGGCGGCGGTGGACTCGGCATCGGCGCCATCATCGTGCTTGGCCTGGTCGGATATGCTTTCGGCATCGACCCGCGGCTTCTGATCGGCGGCGCGGAGATTCTCACGGGCGGCAGCAGCCAGTCGCCGACCTACCAGACCGATCGCCGCCCCGGCACCGTCAAGAAGGGCGCGCCCACCGACGAAATGGGGAGCATGATTGCCGGGATTCTCGGCGAGATCGACGATCGCTGGAGCGAAATTTTTCAAGCCGCCGGACAAACCTATACCGGGCCGCGCATCGTGCTGTTTCGCAACGCCACCAATGGCGGCCGTTGCGGCATGGCGCAATCGGCGATGGGGCCTTTCTACTGCCCGCCAGACAAGCAGATTTTTCTCGACACCGGATTTTTCCGTGAAATCGAGACCCGGTTCCGCGGTTGTCAGGGCTCTGCCTGCAAATTCACCGCGGCCTATATCATTGCCCACGAAGCCGGACATCACGTGCAGAACCTGCTCGGCATCCTGCCAAAGGTGACGGCGCAACAGCAGGCCGCCGGCAACAGAACGGCGGCCTCCAATGCCTTGCAGGTGAAGGTGGAGCTCCAGGCAGACTGTCTCTCCGGCGTCTGGGTCAATCACGAAGCGAAGAAGCGCCCGGGCTTCATCGAGCCGGGCGATATCGATGGCGCGCTCGCCACCGCATCCGCGATCGGCGACGACACCTTGCAGCGGCAGGCGACCGGGCGCGTGGTGCCGGACTCGTTCACGCATGGTTCGGCGGAACAGCGCAAGCGATGGTTCATGACCGGCTATCAGCAGGGAACATTGAAGGCGTGCGATACGTTTAGTGCGGCGTCGCTGTAGTATTGCGTCATCCTGAGGTGTGAGCCCGCTTGGGCGAGCCTCGAAGGATGACTTCACTGCGGCCCATCCTTCGAGGCGCGCAAGAGCGCGCACCTCCAGCGATAACGGCGAAGCCGTTACGCAGGGATGACGCCAGAATGCGGGGCTAAGGAATTCCAGTCATGTCCTCGATCGACGAATCCCGGCAATTCATCCCGCTCAATATCGCGGTCCTGACGATCTCGGATACGCGCTCGCTGGCGGACGACAAGTCCGGCGCTACGCTGGCGGAGCGGATTGTCGCAGCCGGCCACAAGCTCGCTGCGCGCGAGATCATCGTCGATGACGTCGATGCGATTCGCGTCATCGTCAAGCGATGGATCGCCGACGCCGGCATCGATGTCGTCATCACCACGGGCGGGACCGGCTTCACCGGCCGCGACGTGACGCCGGAAGCAATCGAGCCGCTGCTTGAAAAGCGGATGGATGGCTTCTCGATCGCATTTCACATGTTGAGCCACGCCAAGATCGGCACGTCAACGATCCAGAGCCGCGCCACCGCGGGCGTTGCGGGCGCCACCTTTGTCTTTTGCCTGCCGGGTTCGCCGGGCGCCTGCCGCGACGGCTGGGACGGCATTCTCTTAGCCCAGCTCGACTATCGCACGCGGCCCTGCAATTTCGTCGAGATCATGCCGCGGCTGGACGAACATCTTCGCCGGCCGAAAGCGAAAGGAGCCTCAGCCTGATCCGGGCGCCGTCAAGGTTGATCGATAAATTTCAAGCTATTGGGCTAACGGAACCTTACGAGGTCGCCGCGAAACTTGGGCCAGCCTCGATATTGCCGGGGCTATCAGGCGTGCGACGACCGGTGATTTTGATGACTGTTGTTGAGCCGAGGATAAAGGTACAGCGCGAGCCGCGCCGCCAGCTGCACAAGCGGTTGGCCTGGATCACGCTCGACAACGGCGTGACCGAGCGTGAATGCCATGTTCTGGACGTATCGTCCGGCGGCGCCCGGATCGCGACCGATGACGCGATGGATGTGAGGGACCAATTCGAGCTGACGCTCGTTCGCAGCCACAAGCGTGAGCTGTGCGAGATCGTCTGGCGCCGCGGCAAGACCTACGGCGTCAAATTCCTCACGCTTGTTCCGGAAGTCACGACGCCGGTTAGCGATCCGACAGCGGCATCAATCCTGCCTTCGTGATTGCGGGAGCCGCCTCGCGCGAGGTGAGGAATAGCAAGAGCGCCCGCGCCGCTTCCGCTTCATGCGCCGACCTGGTGAGAACGCCCGCAAAGGAAAACATCGGCTGCACCTCGGCCGGCAGCGCGCCGACGAAGGTGATGCCGGGAACATGGATAAGCTCGGCTACCTGCTGGAAGCCGATCTCGGCCTCGCCGCGCGCGACCACGGCGGCCACCGGCTCGCCGGACGGCGGCCCGCGCACCTTGCGGCTCTTGCCTGCGATTTCATCGGCGACGCCGAGTTTCTGGAACAGCGTTGTCGACAGATAAGTCCCGCTGCCGCTGTCGGAGTAGGCGATCGATTTCGCCGCAAGCAGCGTGTTTCGCAAGCACCTGACGCTGCCGATATCGGGCCTGGCGGCGCCTTCGCGCACCACCATGCCGATCAGCGACCGCGCCAGTTCGACCTTGCTGTCCGCATTCACCAATCCGCGCTTGCCGAGTTCGTCGGCGGCTCCGCCGTCGAGGATCACGACATCGGCGCTCTCGCCGCGCGCAAGCCGCGTCGGGATCGCCTCGGGCGAGTCTCCCATCGAGGGACCCCGTGTCGTGATCAGGTGATGGCCGGTTGCGTGCTCGAAGGCCGGCACAAGCTCGGAATAGGCGCCGTGAAACCCGGATGAGATCATCACCTTTACATCGGCGGCAAAGGCGCTTTGGGCCATCAGCACGAGTGCGAGGATGGACAGCCGGCGCAGGGGAAGGGACGGGAACACTAGCTTCATCTCCCAAGTTTCGCCGATCAGGCTTTGACCGGCAAGCATACGGCATCAGGCCGTGATGATGCGGCTGCGCAGCAAGGTAAGCGAGGAACGGCCGAGTTGGCGGAGCAGCCGTGCTTCGGAGCGCGGCGTGTTCTCGGCATGGCCGCCGAGCCGCTCATAGTGATCGCGCGCGATCAACAGGCCCTGGTCGGCGAAGGGGCCGGCGATCATGCGCGCGATTGTCTTCAGGCCGTCGCGCACGGTTCGCTCCGAATAAGGCGAGCGCGCGTAGCGAAACACGCCGGCGCGGGGACGGCTGCCGTCGGAAACCCGCTGCATGAACTGGGTGGTTTCGTCGATCCAGCCGTGATCGAGAACCGCGCCCGCATGCAGGAACATCAGCCAAAGCGAGCGCGCCTGGCGGGCGCCTGCCGCAAGGGCCGCCGCGCGCGATCCCTCAAAGGCGAGATACCGGCATCCCGCGACATCGGCCACCCGCTCGATCACGCCGTTATCGCCCCGATCGACAAGGAAAACCTCGCGCACCACGCCGGCGGCAGCACCCGGTATCAGCGCCGCCAGCGTGGCGACGGCCGGATGTTCGGCTCCTTCGGTGGGGATAATGACGCTCAGCATGATCTCGACGGTCAAACACGGGGAACCGTTATCACACAGTGTCCCGGTTCTGACATTCGTATTATGCCGAACGTTTTCCGGTCGCGGCGCTGTGGATTAATCATATTGTTCTTGATTTGTTCTTTCCTCATGTTATGTTCAAACCATGAGCCGAGCATCCTCACATGCCCTCAAGCACCCGCCGGTCACGGCGCCCTCCGAGCCGGCGGGTGCGCCTTCGGCTTTTCCCGAACTTGCGGTCGCCATCGAGCGCGGGCGGCGGCGCGGCCGCGGCGCGCAATCCAATGGCAGCGGCCGTTATGAGGCCGAGGCACGCGTCGCTTTCGACGACGGCTGGCAGAGCCTTGAGGAGTTGCCGCCGTTCAAGACTACGGTGGCGCTCGACACCGCGCGCAAGGTCATCACCCGCAACGATTCCCCCGACATCGGTTTCGATCGCTCCATCAACCCCTACCGGGGGTGCGAGCATGGTTGCGTGTATTGCTTCGCGCGGCCGACGCATGCCTATCTCGGTCTGTCGCCGGGGCTCGATTTCGAATCGAAGCTGTTCGCCAAACCCGACGCGCCGCAGCTTCTGGAGAAGGAACTCGCCGCGCAGGATTACGAACCGCGGATGATCGCGATTGGAACCAACACCGATCCGTATCAGCCGATCGAGCGCGAACGAAAGATCATGCGCGGCATTCTTGAAGTGCTGGAACGCGCCTCGCACCCGGTCGGTATCGTGACAAAATCGGCGCTGGTGGCCCGCGACATCGATATCCTGGCGCGGATGGCCAAGCGCAATCTCGCCAAGGTGGCGATTTCGGTGACGACGCTGGATGCGCGGCTCGCCCGCACCATGGAGCCGAGAGCATCGACGCCGGCGCGGCGGCTTGAGGCGCTGCGGCGGTTGTCCGACGCCGGAATTCCGACCACGGTGATGGTCGCCCCGGTCATCCCGGCGCTGAACGACAGCGAGATCGAGCGTATTCTGGATGCGGCGGCCCACGCAGGGGTCAAGGAAGCGAGCTATGTCTTGCTGCGCCTGCCGCTTGAGGTTCGCGATCTCTTTCGCGAATGGCTGATGGCGAATTATCCGGAACGGTACCGTCACGTCTTCACCCTGATCCGCGACATGCGGGGCGGGCGCGATTACAACTCGCAATGGGGTACGCGGATGAAGGGTACGGGCCCCATGGCCTGGATGATCGGGCGGCGGTTCGAGATCGCCTGCGAAAAGCTCGGATTGAACAAACGCCGGTCAAAATTGACCACGGATCATTTCGCGCGGCCGAAACGCAGCGGGCAACAGCTAAGTCTTTTCTAGTGTCCCGGTTCTGACATTCGTATCCCCTCGCGGCGGGCACTTTTACGAATGTCAGAACCAAAGGGACACTAGCAACCATATGATTCTAGTGTGGCTTTGACTTCTGACGTTCCTTCGAAGAACTCGCGGCGACACTGAAAGGAACGTCAGAGTCGCTACACTAGGAGTATCCGATGTGGGCGAAGACCGCAGAATTCGTTTGCCGGACTGGGTCTCAGGTCTGAATAGCGGGAATTACGTGGCGGTTCCCGGTTGCGCCGCAGGGCTGGCTCGCGCAACCATGCCGGCCATGATTCGAAAGAAATCCGGCAACGAGACGGCCAAACTGCCGAAGAGCGTGATCGCGATCGCGCCGCCGAGCTTTCGCCGTGAACGTGCGCTGATCAAGCGCGGCGTGTGGCCGGTCGCCGGCTGTGACGAGGCCGGCCGCGGTCCGCTGGCGGGTCCGGTGGTGGCGGCGGCCGTCGTGCTCGACCCGAAGCGGATTCCCAAGGGGATCGACGATTCCAAGCGGCTGACGCCGGAACGCCGTGAGGAACTGTTCGAGGAAATCTGTGCGACGGCATCGTTTTCGGTCGTCGTTGCTTCGCGGGCGCGGATCGACCGCGACAATATTCTGCGTGCCTCGTTATGGGCGCTCAAGCGCGCGGTAGAGAGCCTGCCGGAAATGCCGAAGCATGTCTTTGTCGACGGCCGCGACCGGCTCAACACGCCTTGCGACTGCGAGGCCGTGATCGGCGGCGACGGCATTGTCGTATCGATCGCGGCAGCCTCCATCATCGCCAAGGTGACCCGCGATCGGCTGATGTGCGCTTTGGCGCAGGAATGTCCGGGCTACGGCTTTGAGTCCCACAAGGGTTACAGCGTGCCGGAGCATCTTGAGGCGCTCGACCGGCTGGGTCCTTCGGTCCATCACCGTAGTTTCTTTGCGCCGGTCGTTGCGGCGCGGGAAAAGCACCAACCGTGGACGATAAAGCACGAGGCCGACCTGTTTGAACTTGCGGCAGAGCCCGCCGTTTCCGCTGCGCTTTCGAGAGTTGCCTCCGCGCCTGACGCACCTTAAGACCATGCTCTGACCGGGGTACGCCGTTGCTGCGGGGCGTCGCCGCCAGTCAGTTCCGTCACAGGCGATCCGGCCGCCACATGCGCTTCACCTCCCTGGTTATCGAATTGATCCGCGCCCGGCCCAGGCTCGTCGTGTGGCTCGTGGTGGTGCTGCAGGCGGTGCTGTGGTTGCTGGTGTCGCTGCTTTTGTACCGCAGCCCCCCAGGCGATCTGGCCACCGTTCTCGCACTTGGTCGTGAATACCGGGTCGGAACCGATCTCGGCCCGCCGCTCGCATTCTGGCTGGCCGATATCGCGTTTCGCGCAGCCGGCAATCACATGTTCGGCGTCTACCTGCTGGCGCAGCTATGTTCGATCGCGACGTTCTGGACTCTATATCTTTTGGCCCGCGCCATTGTCGGGGGACAACAAGCGGTGCTTGCGGTTGTCCTGACCATGACGGTGTTGGCGTTCAGTTCACCCGGTCTCGAGTTCGGCCCGCTGGTATTGGCCCGCCCGCTCTGGGCGCTGCTTCTGCTGCATTCCTGGCAACTGATCGGCCAGAACCGGCGTAATGTCTGGTTCGCCTGGTCCATCGAAGCCGGCCTCTTGCTGCTGACGACCTCCGCCGGGATCGTATTGCTGGCGGTCTTGGTTGGATTTGCGTTGGCCACCTCGCGCGGCCGGCGCATCCTCATCTCGCCGGATGCCGCCTTTGCGTTTTTGGTGATTGCCGTATTGGCGCTGCCTTATCTCGCCTGGTTGATCCGCGCGGATGCACTGGCGCTGCTGTCCTGGCCGTCGGTTGCCGAACTGGGCGGCCGGGCCGCGTACGGGGTCGAACTGCTTGGCGGTCTGTTATTGGCCTCGCTCGGCGTCGCGATCATATCGGCATTCAATTCCGGCTGGTTTGACCCCGCCGCCCAGGAAGAGGCACCTGTCATTTTTCGACCTCCCGTCGATCCGGTGGCGCGCGAGTTCGTCTACTTCTTCGCTCTCGCGCCCGGGCTCGTCGGATGCCTGATTTCCGGCCTTTGCCATCTCGATCGTGTGGTGGGCGGGGCGGGCATCGCGCTTCTGATGTCGGGGCTGGCGACGATCGTGGCCTGCGGCGATCTCGTTTACCTGCGGCGTCAGCGGATCCTGCGGACGGTCTGGGCCGCGGCCATTGTCGCGCCGGCGTTTGCCGTCGTCGCGGCGACGCTGTTTGTCCCCTGGACCGTAGGCGGCGAGGTGACGACGTCGCTGCCGGCGGCCGCGATCGGCGACTTTTTCGATGACAGCTTCGCGCGACGCACCAACCAGCGCCTGTCTGCGGTGAGCGGCGATGCCGAACTTGCCACGCTGATCGCGCTGAGCCCCGCGCGCCCGCATTTGTTTCTCGCCGCAACGCCGGAACGAACGCCATGGCTCGATCTTGCCAAATTCAATCAAACCGGCGGCGTGGTGGTTTGGCGGGTATCCGACACCGACGGCACGCCGCCACCCGAAATCGCGCGGCTGTTTCCCGGCCTAGCGCCCGAAGTGCCGCGGGTCTTCGAGTGGCTTGTGAACGGGCGGCAGCCGTTGCTACGGATCGGCTGGGCCGTTGTGCGGCCGAAGGGGCCGTGAATTTCCGCTACGGTGATGTCTGCGGGAGTGCTTTCGCAATCGCGCGCAAGTCCTGCCATGACAGGCGCTTGTAGGACGGCGAACGCAACAGATACGCCGGATGGAACGTCGCCATCGCGCGGATCACGCGCGTTCCGGTATCGTATTGCAACCAGCGCCCGCGCGTCTTCATGATGCCTTCGCGGGTCGATAGCAGCGTTTGCGTCGAGGGGTTGCCGAGCGTCACCAGGATGTCCGGATCGACCAGTTCGATCTGGCGTTGGATGAAGGGCAGGCAAATCTGCGTTTCCTGCGGCGTCGGTGTCCGGTTTCCCGGCGGCCGCCACGGAATCACGTTGGCGATGTAGACCTTGCTGCGATCAAGCCCGATCGCCGCGATCATCCGGTCGAGCAGTTTGCCCGAACGACCGACAAAAGGCAGTCCCTCGATATCCTCCTCGCGTCCCGGCGCCTCGCCGACGAACATGATGCGGGCCTCGGGATTGCCATCGGCAAAGACCAGGCGCGTTGCGGTCGACTTCAGCGCGCAGCCGTCGAACTTCTCCAACAGACTTCGCAGCACATCGAGCGAAGCCGCCGTGCGCGCTTGTTCCCGCGCCGATACAATGGCGGCGTCCGGCGCCGGCAACGGCTCCGAGACCGTTGCCGCGAACGCGGCGGGTGCCGGCCTGATCGACCGGGCCGGGCTTGCTTCGCCGGACGGAGAGGCGACCTTGAGATCCGGCGCCCGCTCGGGATCGGAGATCCGGTTGACGGGCTCCTCGGAGAGCGCGCAATCAACGCCTGCCTCCAGATAGAAGGCCAGCAACTGGGAAACGGTGGGCGCGGGCTCAGGCGTCAACTTGTTGATCTCTTATGGTTTTGGTGAGCAATTCCGCGGGGCGAACGGCCTTTCGAGACGATGCAGACTTGCTAGCCGCTACCCTAGGCAGTGTCCGGTTCTGACATCGTATCCCATCGCAGCGGGCACTTTTACGAATGTCAGAACCAAAGGGACACTAGCAACTATATGATCCTAGTGTAGCTTTGACTCTGACGTTCCTTCGAGAACTCGCGGCAACACTGAAAGGAACGTCAGAGTCGCTACACTAGATCGCGCTGCAACGAAACGCCCCAAGCCCCATTTCCCCGGTTGTTCTTCCCCAAAAAATCGGAAACAAACAGCGCACGACATATTTAATACCAAGCCCGAGATCGAACCATGAGCACCGAAGAATTGCCGCCGCGCGAATCCATGGAGTTCGATGTCGTGATCGTCGGCGCCGGGCCGTCGGGACTCGGCGCGGCAATCCGGCTGAAGCAGCTCAACCCCGACGTTTCGGTTGTCGTGGTCGAGAAGGGATCGGAAGTCGGCGCGCATATTTTGTCCGGCGCCGTGATCGATCCGGTCGCACTCGACAAGCTCATCCCCGACTGGCGCGAGGATACCGATTGCCCGCTGCAGACACAGGTCAAGGATGATCGCTTCTACTGGATGACGAAGACCGCCGCGATCCGGCTGCCGAATTTCATGATGCCGCCGCTGATGAACAACCATCACTGCTACATCGGTTCGCTCGGCCGGCTCTGCCGCTGGCTGGCGGGCAAGGCCGAGGCGCTGGGCGTCGAAATCTATCCGGGGTTTGCCGCAACCGAGGTGCTCTACGACGACAAGGGCGCGGTGCGCGGGATCGCAACCGGCGACATGGGGGTCGCCAAGGACGGCTCGCACAAGGCCTCGTTCACCCGTGGCATGGAATTGTGCGGCAAATATACGCTGTTCGCCGAGGGCGCGCGCGGCAGCCTGACCAAGCAGCTCATCGCGAAATTCGCGCTCGACGCCAGGAGCGAGCCGGGCAAGTTCGGCATCGGCCTGAAGGAGGTCTGGCAGATCGATCCTTCAAGGCATCAGAAGGGTCTGATCCAGCATTCCTTCGGCTGGCCCTTGAACAACGAGACCGGCGGCGGCTCGTTCCTGTATCACTACGACGACAATCTCGTCGCGGTCGGTTTCGTCGTGCATCTCAACTACGACGATCCCTATCTGTCGCCGTTCGAGGAGTTTCAGCGCTTCAAGACCCATCCCGCGATCGGCCCGCTATTCGAGGGCGGCAAGCGGCTCGCCTATGGCGCGCGCGCCATCACCGAGGGCGGCTATCAGTCGGTGCCGCGGCTGTCGCTTTGCCGGCGGCGCGTTGATCGGCTGCGCGGCCGGTTTTGTCAACGTGCCGCGGATCAAGGGCGTTCATAACGCGATCGGCAGCGGCATGCTGGCTGCCGAACATGTCGGTGCGGCGCTGGGTGCAGGCCGTGCCAACGACGAACCTGTCGAGTACGAAAATGCCTGGCGTTCGTCGGCGGTCGGCAAGGACCTGTTCCGCGTCCGCAACGTCAAGCCGTTATGGTCGAAATTCGGCACCGTCCTGGGCGTGGTGCTCGGTGGCTTCGACATGTGGTGCAACACGCTTGGCTTCTCGCTGTTTGGCACCCGGTCACACGCCAAGCCGGACCGCAAGACGCTGGACCCGGCCAAGAGCGCATGGGCCGGTCACCTATCCGAAGCCGGACGGCAAGCTGACCTTCGACAAGCTCTCCTCGGTCTTTCTTTCCAACACCAATCATGAAGAGGATCAGCCGGTTCACCTCAAGGTCGCCGACATGAACCTGCAAAAGACCTCCGAGCATGACATCTATGCCGGGCCGTCCAACCGCTATTGCCCGGCCGGTGTTTACGAGTGGGTGGAGGAGGGCGCGGATCCGCGATTTGTCATCAACGCCCAGAACTGCGTCCACTGCAAAACCTGCGACATCAAGGATCCGAACGGCAACATTACCTGGGTTCCGCCCGAGGGCGGCGGTGGGCCCAATTACGAGGCAATGTGACCACGATTGCGTGAGCGAGCTCATCACGTTGGTCACGATACCGCCACAGTACAAGCGTTTTCAGGCAGGATTGGCGGCGACCCGGGGAGTCTCTCCAATCGATTTGCCATCCCGTATCCTTGCGGTTAGCGGCCAAAAGCGGCATTGTCGGCTGGCTTGATGCGCCGATTGGGTTTGCATTCGAGACTGATCGTAAGTGCGGTGAATTTGAAGTTCTGGCAAATATCCGCGCCACTAGATCCTGCCGTAAATCCTGGAGCCAAGGCGAACCGTGATGCTTTCATTTCAATTCAATCGCTCGACGATTGCCGCTATCGCTTTCCTGATGCTGCCCGTCTCCGTTGTCGCGCAGACGCCGGTGCATCCCGCCGACAACTCCGTGCAATTTCCTTCCGGCCATGACCTCAAGGCACTGACGACATCCGGCAGCTATCTTGCCGCCCGCCACGCCAGCGTGGAGCGCGATGCCGCTTCGGCCGCGACCTTCTACCGTTCGGCGCTCCGCACCGATCCGAAGAACAACGAACTCCTGGACCGGGCGTTCATTTCCTCGCTTGCGGACGGCGATATCGACGAGGCCGTCAAGCTTGCCGACCGTATCCTCGCCGTCGACAAGACCAATCGCGTCGCGCGGCTTGTGATCGGCGTGCGCGATCTGAAGCTGAAAAAATATGCAAGCGCGCAGACCAACATCAATCAGTCGATCCGCGGCCCGATCACCGACCTGGTCGCCACGCTGTTGTCGGGCTGGGCCAGTTACGGCGCCGGCGACGCCAAGGGGGCGGTGGCCAATATCGACAAGCTGGCCGGTCCGGAGTGGTATCCGATCTTCAAGGACCTCCATACCGGATTGATCCTCGAACTGGCGGGCAAGGAGAAGGAAGCCGGCGCGCGGCTCGAGCGGGCCTACAAGCTCGAGGATTCGATGCTGCGCGTCTCCGACGACTATGCGCGCTGGCTGACGCGCAACAAGGACACGGCCGCCGCGATGGCGGTCTATGAGGCCTTCGACAAGAAGCTGCCGCGGCATCCGCTGGTGCAGGAAGCCATGCGCGAGATCGGTGCCGGCAAGAAGCTGCAGCCGATCGCCAATTCGCCGCAGGCGGGCGCGGCTGAGGCGCTTTACGGCATCGGCGCGACGTTGACCCGCCGCGGCGGCGAGGACCTCGCTCTGGTCTACCTGCAGCTTGCGCTCTATCTGGCGCCCAACCATCCGCTGGCGCTGCTGTCGCTCGCCGATCTCTATAAATCGGTGAAGAAGCCGGCGATGGCGATCAAGATCTACGAACGGATGCCGGCAAGTTCGCCGCTGAAGCGGAATGCGCAAATCCAGCTTGCGATCGACCTCGACGCCGCCGACCGCACTGAGGAAGCGATCAAGATATTGAAGAATGTCGCGGCGGAGGATTCGAAGGATATCGAGGCCATCATGGCGCTCGGCAATATCGAACGCGGCCGCAAGAAGTTTGCCGATTGCGTTACGACCTACTCGCACGGCATCGATATCCTGCCGAAGGCCGGCGACAAGAGCGCCGACAAGAATACCTGGGTCTACTATTATTATCGCGGTATCTGCGAGGAGCGCTCGAAGGAGTGGAGCAAGGCCGAAGCCGACATGCGCAAGGCGCTCGATATGCAGCCTGAGCAGCCGCACGTGCTCAACTATCTCGGCTATTCCTGGATCGATCAGGGCGTCAATCTCGACGAGGGCATGAAGATGATCAAGCGTGCCGTCGATCAGCGCCCGGATGACGGCTACATCGTGGATTCGCTCGGATGGGCCTATTACCGCATCGGCAACTATGAAGACGCGGTGAAAAATCTGGAACGTGCGATCGATCTCAAGCCCGAGGATCCGACGATCAATGATCATCTCGGCGATGCCTATTGGCGCGTCGGCCGTACGCTTGAAGCCAAATTCCAGTGGGCGCATGCGCGCGACCTGAAGCCCGAGCCGGAAGACCTTCCGAAGATCGAGGCCAAGATCGAGCACGGCATACCGGAGGACGATACCTCTTCGGCGGCTTCCGCCGACAAGAAGAAAGAGGATGACAAGGGCGGCTGACGCAAAGCCTTCTCGGCTCGATACCGCCGCTTCGGACAATGTGATATTCTCGGCCCTGCGGTAGACTTCAGATCGCTTGCCCTTGTTTTTTGGAATTTGCATTCGCCATGACCTCCGGTGGAACGACCGATGCGGTTGTCAAATCTTCGGTATCGGAACTCGTCGAAGACGGGCGCGCCAAGGTCAATCTGACCCTTCGGGTGGTCGGGCGGCGCGTTGACGGCTACCACGATCTCGAAAGCGTAGTCGCGTTCGCCGATTGTGCCGATCGCCTAAGCCTGCTTCCCGGGCCGGAACTGCAACTCAAGACCGTGGGTCCGCTGGC
The DNA here is from genome assembly GCA_963832045.1 of uncultured Alphaproteobacteria bacterium. Taxonomy (GTDB): domain Bacteria; phylum Pseudomonadota; class Alphaproteobacteria; order Rhizobiales; family Xanthobacteraceae; genus Bradyrhizobium. The sequence continues at coordinate 110,943 of CAWHSM010000022.1, read as the reverse complement.
GAACGCATGCGGTGATATCGCCGACAATCTGGTACTGAAGGCCGCGCGGTTGCTTGGTGAACGCGTTCCGGACCTGAAGGCTGGCGTCTTCACGCTCGACAAGGTGCTTCCCGTGGCGGCCGGGATCGGCGGCGGGTCGGCGGACGCCGCCGCGGCGCTGCGGTTGCTCGCGGGAGCCAACGGTCTTGCGGCCGACGATGCGCGCGTGAGCGAAGTCGCGCAATTGACCGGCGCCGACGTTCCCGTCTGCGTCGCCTCGCGCGCCTGCGTCATGACCGGCGTCGGCGAGACCCTGATGCCGCTTGCGCTGCCGAAGCTCGCTTGCGTCCTGGTCAATCCGCGCGTTGCGGTCGCAACGAGGGGTGTGTTCGAGGCTCTGGGTTTGCGCAACGGTGAGTTGCTGGTGGGAGCTACCGACGTCATCCAGGCCGTCGTCTGGCCGGAAGACGGCGCCACAGCCGACGACTGGATCGAGGCGTTTGCTTTAGCCGTCAACGATCTCGAAGAGCCGGCACGCAGGATTCACCCTGTCATCGGCGAGGTGCTGTCGACGCTTGGTGCGGCCGATGGCGCGCGGTTGGTCCGGATGTCGGGGTCAGGCGCGACCTGTTTTGCAATTTTCGATGACGCCGCCGCAGCTCAGGCTGCCGCGCGGAAAATTCAACTGGCCCATCCGGGGTGGTGGGTGCACGCGGGCACGTTGAGCTAGTTGGCGGCAGGCCGCCGCACCAGTGCCAGAGAAATTCCAAGTCCTGCCACGAACAGCCCCGAGCCCTGTCGTAGCCGGCGTAGCAGCATCGGTCTGCCGGTGAATTGCCGGCGCGTTGCCGCCGATAGTGCGACCACCACCAAATCCGCCGACGTGTTGAGCGCTACCGAGATCAGGCCGAGCGCAACGAATTGCCGCGCCGGATTTACTGCCGCTGGATCGATGAATTGCGGAATGAAGGCGAGAAAGAAGGCCGCGGTCTTCGGATTGAGGGCCTCTACCAGGATGCCCTGGTAGAATGCCCGCCGGGCGCCGATATGGTCGTTCTGTACGGCTAGGAGATCGCCTGCCTCCCGGAAGGTGCGATACCCGAGCCACACGAGATAGAGCGCGCCGAAGAATTTCAGCAAGGTGAAAAGCTTCGCGCTGGCAAGAATGATCACGGAGACACCGGTGGCGCCTGCGATCACATGAACGATGCCGCCGAGTGCCGTGCCCGATGTCGAGGCGATGCCGACCATGCTGCCGCCGGACAGCGTTCTTGTGGCGACATAGAGGATGCCGGGGCCGGGGACGGCAGCGATGACCAGCGCGGCGGCGAGGAACAGCGGAAAACTCACGCCGTCCACGGCTTACACAATCACCTAGTGCGTCCGCGCCAGGCAGAACGCGACCACCTGCTCGAGCGCGGTCTTCATGGCCGACGCCGGAAATAGCGCCAGCGCATCGACCGCCATCGCGCCGTAATGCTGCGCGCGGTTGATGGTGTCCTCGAGCGCGCGGTGCTTGGTCATCAGCCCGACGGCGTGATCAAGATCGCCGTCGCTGATCTCGCCGCGTTCCAGTGCCCTTCGCCAGAACTCGCGTTCGACATCGTTGCCGCGGCGGAACGCCAGCACCACGGGCAGCGTAATCTTGCCCTCGCGGAAATCGTCGCCGACATTCTTGCCGAGTTTGGCGGATTTGCCGCCATAGTCGAGGACGTCGTCCACGAGCTGGAACGCGATACCGAGATTCATGCCGACCGAGCGGCAGGCGGTCTGCTCGGCTTTCGGCCTGTTGGCGATGACCGGGCCGACCTCGCAGGCAGCCGCGAACAGCTCGGCGGTCTTGCCGCGGATGACGGCGAGGTATTCGTCTTCGGTGGTCGCGGTATTCTTTGCCGCCGCAAGCTGCATGACCTCGCCTTCGGCAATGGTGGCGGCGGCCGACGACAGGATGTCGAGCGCGCGCAGCGAGCCGACCTCGACCATCATGCGAAAGGCCTGGCCGAGCAGGAAGTCGCCGACCAGAACGCTCGCCTCGTTGCCCCACAGCATGCGCGCCGACAGCTTGCCGCGGCGCATTTCGCTTTCATCGACCACGTCGTCGTGCAGCAGGGTGGCGGTATGCATGAACTCGACGGAAGCCGCGAGCTTGATGTGTCCGTCGCCGGAATAGCCCGTCAGATTGGCCATTGCGAGCGTCAGCATCGGGCGAAGCCGTTTGCCGCCGGAGGAAATCAGGTGGTTGGCGACCTCGGGAATCATGGTGACTTCGGAGCCGGTTCGCGACAGAATCGTCACGTTGACCCGCTCCATATCGGCGGCGACGAGCTCGACGAGCCGATCGATCGAAGCGTCTGATGGGCTCTCGAATGGTACAATAACCGCCACGCTAGTGTCCTGATTTGCCCAATTGGCCATATCCCGGTGCTAAGCATAGAAAGAGCCGGCCAGCGCGGCAAGGGCACGAGGCGACCAGAAGCAACAACTAGTCGTCAAATCGGCCCGGTAAAGGAGAATGCAAGGTGCGGGAATTGGTTCGAACCAACGACATGGTGCTGGTTTCGGCGATCGGCGCGCTGCTCGATGGCGCGAATATCCATCATCTGGTGCTCGACCAGAATATGAGCATCATCGAGGGTTCGCTTGGTGTTCTGCCGCGCCGGATCCTGGTTCATGAGGACGATAATCGCGCGGCCCGCCAGATTCTCCGTGACGCCGGCCTCGCGCATGAGCTGCGGGCCGATGATTGAGCGGTCCGGCGAAGTGACTGAGGATGCCTTTCTCGGCGGTAAATTGCGCTTGCGCCAGCCGAAATCGGGGCATCGCGCCGGCCACGACGCGATGCTGCTTGCGGCGGCAACGCCGGCTCAGCCGGATGATCGCGTGGCCGATCTCGGCTCAGGCGTCGGCGCGGCCGGGCTTGCGGTCGCCAGGCGCGTCAACCGGATCGAGCTGGTTCTGGTTGAGATCGACGAGCGGCTCGCCGAGCTTGCCCGCGCCAACGCCCGCGCCAATGCCGTCATCGCCGAAGCCCTCGTGCTCGACGTCACTTCCGGCGCCGAGCGGTTTGCGTCCGCCGGCCTTGCTCCCGACAGCGTCGATGTCGTGATCATGAACCCGCCCTTCAATGATGCGGCGCGGCATCGTGCCTCACCGGACAAAGCGCGTGAGTTCGCCCATGTCGCGGCTGAGCAAACGCTGGAGGGCTGGATTCATGCCGCCAGGCGAATTCTGAAGTCCGGCGGCCATCTCGCGATGATCTGGCGCGCGGACGCAATTGGCGAGGTGCTCGCCGTACTCGATCGCGGTTTCGGCAGTCTTGTGATCTTGCCGGTTCATGCCGACGCGGCGTCGCCGGCGATCCGCGTGCTGGTCCGTGCCACCAAGGGCGGGAGAGCGCCCGCCCGCCTGCTTGCCGCGCTTCTGCTCAACGATGAGGCGGGACGCCCCACGCCCTACGCCGGAAGGATTCTGGCTGGGGAAGGGGTATTGCCGCTGGCATTACCCTGATGCGGGTGAGATGCAGGCGAGGGCTTATTGGGAAACCGGCTTCCGCGCCTGTTTTGGCGAAGTGAAATGAATCGCAGTCAAAAGGGTACCGATCAGCATCACCAGCAGATAGATTTTCATGGCTTGCTCCGCTACGTCCTTGGCTGAAGTACCGATGTGTTTCGTCAGTTCAATGACAGCCGATCGATAAAAAACGGTTAAATTTTGAGGTAACGGTATGACGGAACCATCCAGCGAAGCCCGGCAGTGGCCAGCGCTGATCGAAAAATGGATCAGTTGGCTTCCCGAGCGTCTGCGGCGGCGCCGATCCGTCGTCCCCGTGGTCCGCTTGTCCGGCGTGATCGGCGCGGTGACGCCGTTGCGGCCGGGGATGTCGCTGGCCGGCGTCGCGCGGACGCTTGAACGCGCCTTTGCGGTGAAGAACGCCAAGGCGGTAGCGCTGGTGATCAATTCGCCAGGCGGCTCGCCGGTGCAATCGCGGCAGATCTACTTGCGCATCCGCCAGCTCGCCGGGGAGAAGAAGCTTCCCGTTCTGGTATTCGTCGAGGATGTCGCGGCTTCCGGCGGCTATATGATTGCCTGTGCGGGCGATGAGATATTCTGCGACCCCTCGTCGATCCTGGGCTCGATCGGCGTGGTCGGCGGCACCTTCGGCTTTCAGGAACTGATCAGGAAAATAGGCGTCGAGCGGCGGCTCTATACCGCGGGCGTCCACAAGGCGATGCTCGATCCGTTTCTGCCCGAAAATCCCGACGACGTGACGCGGCTGAAAGCGCTCCAGCGCGAAATCCACGCCATCTTCATCGCGCTGGTGAAGGCAAGCCGGGGCGTACGGCTAAAGGGCGCCGACGAGACGCTTTTTACCGGCGAATATTGGGCGGGCGAGACCTCCGTATCGCTGGGTCTGGCGGACGCGATCGGCGATCTGCGTTCGACATTGCGCGCCCGCTACGGCGAGAAGGTGCAAACCCCCCTGATCGCACCCGCCAGTGGAATGTTGTCCGGCCTGCTGGGACGCCGGTCGGCGGAAGCGCTGGCGGGCTGGGAGGGCGCTTCCAGCCTGCCAGAAGAGGCGATTTCGGCGCTGGAAAGCCGGGCAATTTGGGCGAAATTCGGGTTTTGAACAGGAGAAGGCTGCGCCATTTGGCCCTCATCCCGTTTGCCTAATTAATTTGCGGAACCGGCTGCCTTGGGCGAGAATAATAAGGGGCGTGACGAATGAACGAGGATCGACCGATGCCGCCGCTAGTCGCATTCGCTGGCGCTCTTGGAGGGCTGGCCGTGGTTCGCTGGGCTTACCGGACGGCCGTCAGGGTCAACCGCGAACTGGAGGAGGCGCGCCTGGCTCGGGCTGCGGAAATCGCCAGATCGCGCGAGATTCCGACGCTGCGGCGGGACCCGAACACCGGCGCCTATCGACCGGGCTGACCGCCCATTGCCTTGATTCCTTAGCCCCCCGCCGATACGGTCCCGCGCGATTTACCTCACGCGAAGACCTGTCCCGACCATGGATGCCTTGCCCGCGCATATGCGCCCGGAACGCTCGTTCCAGGGATTGATCCTGACGCTGCAGCGTTATTGGGCGGACCATGGCTGCGTGATCCTGCAGCCCTATGACATGGAAGTCGGCGCCGGCACCTTTCACCCCGCGACCACGCTGCGGGCGCTGGGCCCGAAGCCGTGGAACGCCGCTTATGTGCAGCCGTCGCGGCGGCCGAAGGACGGCCGCTATGGCGAAAATCCAAATCGCCTCCAGCACTACTACCAGTTTCAGGTCATCCTCAAACCGTCGCCGCCGGATATCCAGGACCTCTATCTGAAATCGCTTGCCGTGATCGGCGTCGATTCGCATCTGCATGACATCCGTTTTGTCGAGGACGATTGGGAGAGCCCGACGCTCGGCGCCTGGGGGCTGGGGTGGGAATGCTGGTGCGACGGCATGGAAGTGTCGCAGTTCACCTATTTCCAGCAGGTCGCGGGCGTCGAATGCGCGCCGGTCGCCGGCGAACTCACCTACGGGCTCGAGCGGCTCGCGATGTATGTGCAGGGCGTTGATCGCGTCTACGATCTCAACTTCAACGGCCGCGACGGCGCCGAGAAGGTGACCTATGGCGACGTATTCCTGCAGGCCGAGCAGGAATACTCGCGGCACAATTTCGAATATTCCGACGTCGAGATGCTGTTCGAACAGTTCAAGATGGCAGAAGCCGCCTGCCAGAAATATCTCGCGGCCGGCTGGAGGGATGGCGGCAACGGCAGGGCGCATGTGATGGCGCTGCCGGCCTACGACCAGTGCATCAAGGCAAGCCACGTATTCAACCTGCTCGACGCGCGCGGCGTGATCTCGGTGACCGAGCGGCAAAGCTACATCATGCGCGTGCGCGAATTGGCCAAAGCCTGCGGCGAAGCCTGGGTACACACCGAAGCGGGCGGGGCGGGTTGATCCATTCAACGCCCTCTGGCTTAGGCTCTTCCGAATTATCGGCACCTCTGCTCCCCTCCCCCTTGCGGGGAGGGGTCGGGGGTGGGGGTCCACAGATGATGACGAATATGATTGAATCGAACGTGATGGTTGACCCTCAGCGGCAATTTGCGCGCCGGATGCGCGCCCAGCCGACCGATGCCGAGCGCGTGCTGTGGCAGCGGCTTCGTCACGACCTTGCGTTGGGCGGTTCGCATTTCCGCCGCCAAGCTCTCATCGGCAGTTACATTGTTGATTTTGCGAGCCGCAAGGCGAAGCTCGCGATCGAACTTGACGGTGGGCAGCATGATTGGCAGCAGGCATCCGATGCAGCGCGGACGCGCTCCATGGAGGCCAGAGGTTACCGCGTGTTGAGGTTCTGGAATAACGAGGTACTCGGAAATCTTGAGGGCGTCCTCAACGAAATTCAGCACGCGTTGCCCCCCACCCCCGACCCCTCCCCGCAAGGGGGAGGGGAGGCGCCCCGCCGTTCCCGCAAAGAGCGCAATTGAATGCCCGATCTTCTGCTCGAACTTTTCTCCGAGGAAATCCCCGCGCGGATGCAGGCGAAGGCGGCCGACGATCTGCGCCGCATGGTGACCGACAAGCTCGTCGCCGAAGGCCTCGTCTACGATGGCGCAAAGGCATTCGCCACGCCACGGCGGCTCGCGCTCACCGTGCACGGCATTCCCGGCCGGCAGGCGGATCTGAAGGAAGAGCGCAAGGGACCGCGCGTCGGCGGGCCGGAGGCAGCGATCGCCGGCTTTCTGAAGGCCACCGGCTTGTCCTCGCTCGACCAGGCACAAATCCAGCGCGATCCGAAGAAAGGCGACTTTTATGTTGCGCTGATCGAAAAGGAAGGCCGCGCCACGATCGACGTGCTCGCCGAGATGCTGCCGGTCATCATCCGCACCTTCCCGTGGCCGAAATCGATGCGCTGGGGCGCGCGCTCGGCGAGGTCGGGCGCGTTGTCCTGGGTGCGGCCGCTGCACGCGATCACCGCGACCTTCGGACTTGAGACCGAAGAGCCTGACGTCGTGAAGTTCGCCGTCGACGGCATCGAGAGCGGCCAGACCACCTTCGGTCACCGCTTCATGGCGCCTCAAGCAATTTCGGTGCGCCGGTTCGAGGATTACGAGGCGAAGCTGCTCAATGCCAAGGTCGTGCTCGACGCCGAACGCCGCAAGGACACGATCCTGACCGACGCCAGGCAATTGGCGTTCGCGCAGGGCTTTGAACTGGTCGAGGATCAGGCGCTGCTTGATGAAGTGGCGGGGTTGGTCGAATGGCCGGTCGTGCTGATGGGCTCGTTCGACAAGGAATTCCTGTCGATTCCCGGCGAGGTGATCCGCGCCACCATCCGCAACAACCAGAAATGCTTTGTGGTGAGGCAGCCTTCTTTTCCCTCCCCCCACGACAGTGGTGGGGAGGGATCAAGGGTGGGGGGCTCTTCGCAGTCCTTCCCTGACTCCCCCCAACCCCTCCCCGCCGCAAGCGGGGGGAGGGGGGATACCCTCACCAACAAATTCATCCTCACCGCCAATATCGAGGCTTCCGACGGCGGCAACGCGATTGTCGCCGGCAACGAGCGCGTGATCCGCGCGCGGCTGAGCGATGCGAAGTTTTTCTACGAGACTGATCTGAAGACAAAACTCGAAGACCGCCTGCCGAAATTCGAGCAGATCGTGTTTCACGAACGGCTCGGCACGCAAGCCGCGCGCATCAAGCGCATCGAACGTCTCGCAGCCGAGATCGCGCCGCTCCTCGGTGCCGATGTTGAAAAGACCAAACGCGCCGCGCATCTGGCGAAAGCGGATTTGCTGACGGATGTTGTCGGCGAATTCCCTGAATTGCAGGGCTTGATGGGGAAATATTACGCGCTGGCGCAGGGCGAAGAGCCTTCCGTCGCCGCCGCGAGCGAGGAGCACTACAAGCCGCAAGGCCCGAACGATCGCGTGCCGACGGACAAGGTATCGATTGCCGTCGCGCTCGCCGACAAGATCGACACGCTGGTCGGCTTCTGGATGATCGACGAGAAGCCGACTGGGAGCAAAGACCCCTATGCGCTGAGAAGAGCCGCACTGGGCGTGATTAGATTGATCGTAGAAAATTCACTTCGGCTTCCGTTGTTGAAAACTGCCAAGGCGGCGATATCGGCGCCGGAAGGCGGAGCTGTTGATCTTGAAAAGCTTCCGAACGATCTTCTCTCCTTCTTCGCCGACCGCTTAAAAGTTCAGCTTCGCGAGCAGGGCGCGCGGCATGATCTCGTCGATGCCGTCTTCGCGCTGGAAGGCCAGGACGATCTGTTGATGGTGGTCCGTCGCGTCGAGGCGCTCGGCGAATTCCTCGGTACCGATGACGGCAAGAATCTGCTCGCCGGTACCAAGCGGGCAAGCAACATCCTTGCCATCGAGGAGAAGCGGGACAAGCGGGCCTTCGAAGGCGAGCCGAATCCGGCGCTCTATAGCCTTGCGGAAGAAAAGGCGCTCGCCGACGCGATCGATCTCGCGAAGGTCGGGGCCAGCGTTGCCGTGATGAACGAGGACTTCGCTAGCGCGATGGAGGCGATGGCCAAGCTGCGCCCGGCGGTCGATGCCTTCTTCGACAAGGTCAAGGTCAATGACGACGACCCGAAAGTACGTGAAAATCGCCTGAAACTGCTCAACGAAATTCGCGCCGCCACCCGCGCCGTCGCGGATTTTTCCAGGATACAGGATTAGGTTTTATTTGAGCATGATCTCTTCGGAAAACCGGCGTTCCACTTTTCCGGATCATGCTGCGGATCGCCCGACGCTGGCCGCCTACGACAAGGATGCGGCGACGTTCGCGCGAGACTGGCACGAGCAGCCGGCGCCGACCGATCTGCACGAGATCGTCGAACGCTTCTTCATCAAGGGCGGAACGACCGCCGATATCGGTTGCGGCAGCGGGCGCGAGGTGGCGTGGCTGAACGATCGCGGCTTTGCGGCCAAGGGATTCGATGCGTCGGAAGGTCTCTTGGCCGAGGCGCGCAGGCGATATCCGCTTCTCAGCTTTGGGTACGCGGAACTGCCCGATTTGCGCGGCATCGCCGCCAATGCTTACGACAGCGTTCTCTGCGAAACCGTGATCATGCATCTCGATCGCGCGCAGATCGCGCCATCGGTTCGCCGCCTGCTCGACATCGCAAAGCCCGGCGGCATCCTTTACCTGAGCTGGCGCGTGACCGCAGGCGGCGATCAGCGCGACAAGCACGACCGTCTATACGCAGCTTTCGACGCGTCGCTGGTGCTGGCGGAATTGGCCACGGCCACGCTGCTGCTCGACGAGGAGGTCGTCAGCGCTTCATCGGGAAAGACGATCCATCGCGTCGTGGTTCGGAAGAGCAGGCTTTAGCAGATCGAGATAGTTCTCGTGCCCCGGATGCGGCGCTGCACCGCGTCCGGGACACGACCGAAAAAAGAAAGCCCCGCCCGGGCGGGGGGAGGCCGGGCGGGGCTCGCGTGTCCGGTTGCCGCTGCAGCAGGCCGGACGATGGGTTCACTTCGATAAGTTCATTTGCGGCGTTTATTCGATCACCTGGACGATGCGGCGCGTGCGTGGTTCGACCAGCACGGTTTGCCCGTTCACGACGGTGTAGCGATAGGACGTGACGCCGAATGATTGCGGCACGTCGTAATAGGTGACGCCGGCTTCCGGCAGCACGCCGCCGACCACGACGCGGTCCGGAATCGTGTAACTGGGCACCCGCTCGCGCACGATATATTCGCGGAATGCCGGACGCCGATCGACCGCGATGCCGCTACCGTCGTCGACAACTACAGCGCTGCCACCGACGCCGACCGTGCCTTGCGCCTGTGCTGCGATGGGTGCGCTCATCGCGGCCATGATTGCGGTGATGGCCAGTAATTGGTTCCGCATGCTTTGCTCCTTCGCGATAAGGACGCGTGCCGGAGTGCGCCGGCCCGCAAACCGATCCAATTCATCGCGCGCGGCATCGTTCCCGTAAAAAAAGCGTGGCGCGCCGCTGCACATTTCGGTCATTTTTTGAACGTTGCGGGGAACCGGTTGCAGTGCAAAGCGTCTCCTGTCGTGGAACAAGCCAAGGCAGGGGGTGGTAAGGTGACACTCCTCGAATCGATACCAAAACGTCCAGCGGAGCTGCCCTTATGACCCTGACTGTCGCCCATATCTCGCCGATCATATCCGTCATCGCCGGCCTTTTGATCCTGATCATGCCGCGGCTTCTCAATTTTATCGTCGCGATCTTTCTCATCCTCAACGGGCTGATCGGTCTCGGCCTTCTGCGGTGGCTTCATATCTAGGCTTGATTGTTCCCTCGCTGCTTGCGCCGGGCCGCTCAAAGTGGTGTAAGGCGCCCACCTCTTCACCTCCCAGCGGATTATTTTCTGTCATGGCCAAAGCCGTCGCTAAACCGAAGAAAATTGCTGCGAAATCAAAGCCATCAGCGGCGGTCCGGACCAAGCCCGCGCCCGCTTCCAGCGCCCGCAAGGCGCTGAAGAAGAGCGCGGTCAAACCGGCGAAGAAGGTTGTCACCGGCAAGCCTGCCGATGAGTCCGTGAAATCGGGCAAGTGGGTCTACACGTTCGGCGACGGCAAGGCCGAAGGCAAAGCAGGCCTTCGCGATCTGCTCGGCGGCAAGGGCGCCAACCTTGCCGAAATGGCCAATCTCGGATTGCCGGTGCCTCCCGGCTTCACGCTGCCGACCTCGGTCTGCACCTATTTCTACGCGCACGACAAGACCTACCCGAAAGAGCTGAAGGCGCAGGTCGAGAAGGCGCTCGATCATGTCGGCAAACTGACCGGCAAATCTTTCGGCGACTCCAGAAATCCGCTGCTGGTTTCGGTGCGCTCCGGCGCGCGCGCCTCGATGCCGGGCATGATGGATACCGTGCTCAATCTCGGCCTCAATGACGTCACCGTCGAGGCGCTGGCGGAATTGTCCGGCGATCGGCGCTTCGCCTATGACAGCTATCGCCGTTTCATCACGATGTACTCCGACGTGGTGCTCGGCTTCGAGCATGCCCATTTCGAAGACATCCTCGATACCTTCAAGGACAGCCAGGGCTACTCGCTCGACACCGATCTTACCGGCGAGGATTGGGTCGAGGTGGTCGGCCAGTACAAGGAAGCACTCGCACGCGAGACCGGATCGGAATTCCCGCAGGATCCCCATGACCAGTTGTGGGGCGCGATCGGGGCGGTGTTTTCCTCCTGGATGAACGCGCGCGCGGTGACCTACCGCAGGCTGCACGACATTCCGGAATCGTGGGGCACCGCCGTCAACGTGCAGGCGATGGTGTTCGGCAATATGGGCGAGACCTCGGCGACCGGGGTGGCGTTCACGCGCAATCCGTCGACCGGCGAGAGCAAGCTCTACGGCGAATTCCTGATCAACGCGCAGGGCGAAGACGTCGTGGCCGGCATTCGCACGCCGCAGGACATCACCGAAGATGCGCGCAAGGAGTCCGGTTCGGACAAGGCGTCGATGGAATTGGCGATGCCGGAGGCGTTCAAGGAGCTGACGCGGATCTATACCATGCTCGAGAAGCATTACCGCGACATGCAGGACATGGAGTTTACCGTCGAGCAGGGCAAGTTGTGGATGTTGCAGACCCGCAGCGGCAAGCGGACGGCAAAGGCCGCGCTTCGGATCGCGGTCGAGTTGGCCAATGAAGGGCTGATCTCGAAAAAGGACGCCGTGATGCGGATCGATCCGGCTTCGCTCGACCAGTTGCTGCATCCGACCATCGATCCCGCCGCCAAGCGCGATGTGATCGCGACCGGCCTGCCGGCCTCGCCCGGCGCCGCATCCGGCGAGATCGTGTTCTCGTCCGACGAAGCGGCAAAACTGCAGGCCGACGGGCGCAAGGTCGTCCTGGTGCGGATCGAGACCAGCCCGGAAGACATACACGGCATGCATGCGGCGGAAGGCATTCTCACCACCCGCGGCGGCATGACCTCGCACGCCGCCGTGGTCGCGCGCGGCATGGGCAAGCCCTGCGTCTCCGGCTGCGGCACCATTCGCGTCGATTACGGCCGCGGCACCATGAGCATCGGCTCGCGCACCTTCAAGACCGGCGATGTCATCACCATCGACGGTTCCCTCGGCCAGGTGCTGGCCGGGCGGATGCCGATGATCGAGCCGCAATTGTCTGGCGAATTCGGCACGCTGATGGGCTGGGCCGACGCGGTGCGCAAGTTAGGCGTTCGCGTCAATGGCGACACGCCGGATGACGCGCGCACGGCGGTGAAATTCGGCGCGGAAGGAATTGGTCTCTGCCGCACCGAGCATATGTTCTTCGAAGAAACCCGAATTCGCACCGTGCGCGAGATGATCCTCGCCGAGGACGAGCGGGCCCGCCGCGCCGCTCTTTCAAAATTGCTGCCGATGCAGCGGGCGGATTTCGTCGAACTGTTCGAGATCATGAAGGGCATGCCGGTGACGATCCGGCTGCTCGATCCGCCGCTGCACGAATTCCTGCCGCACACCCAGGCCGAGATCGAGGAAGTCGCGCGCGCCATGAACACCGATCCGCGCCGGCTCGCCGACCGGGTGCGGGAGCTTGCGGAGTTCAATCCGATGCTGGGCTTCCGCGGCTGCCGGTTGGCGATCGCCTATCCGGAGATCGCGGAGATGCAGTCGCGCGCGATCTTCGAGGCCGCCGTCGAGGCGGGCAAGCGCACCGGCAAAGCCGTGGGCCTGGAAGTGATGGTGCCGCTGATTGCGACCAAGGCGGAGTTCGACCTGGTCAAGGCGCGGATCGATGCGACTGCGCAGTCCGTGATGAAGGAAACCGGCACCAAGCTGAACTATCAGGTCGGCACCATGATCGAGTTGCCGCGGGCCTGTTTGATGGCGGGCGAAATCGCAAGGACCGCGGAGTTCTTCTCGTTCGGCACCAACGACCTGACGCAAACGACCTACGGCATCAGCCGCGACGATGCGGCAAGCTTCCTCGGCACCTATGTCGCCAAGGGCATCCTGGAGATCGATCCGTTTGTGTCCGTTGACCGCGAAGGCGTCGGCGAATTGGTGAAGATCGGCGTCGTGCGCGGCCGCAAGACGCGGCCATCGCTCAAGGTTGGCATTTGCGGCGAACATGGCGGCGATCCCGCTTCCGTCGCGTTCTGCCATCAAATCGGGCTCGATTACGTCTCCTGTTCGCCCTACCGCGTGCCGATCGCCCGCCTCGCCGCCGCGCAGGCCGCGCTCGGCAAGGCCACTGTAAGCGAGGCGTAGAGACTTGTTCATGCCCGGCACTCGGGTCCGGCTTCACCGGCCCGAGCACAGGCCCATTGTGCCGGGCATCCACGTCTTGAGACACGTCCATTAGATAAGATAAGACGTGGATCACCGGGACATAGGCGAGCGAAAGCGACGCCGTTCTTTGAACGGCTGTGCCCGGTGATGACGGAGGCTTGCGTGGCCTTCGGTCGGTTCCAGTAACGCGCGGGCGCCCTGCAGCTAGTTAGGAACGCGAGAAATTTTCTTCATCATTTTCATTGACGCGATATTTACCACTTTGCTGGAGCGCCTGTTTACCAACGTTTTCGAAGTGATCGGCGCCATCCAGGCAAATGATTGCGTGTGTCGCGCGCGACACGCCGATTAACTCCCTCGCAACCTAAATTAGTTATCAACGGAAAAGATCGAATTGCGCGGATGTACCGAGTTCGATCGCGTATGCGTCGTGTTGCGTTGCGTGAGCGTGAAGATGTTTCAGTTGCGTACCCGGCCGAGGAGCGCACGGTTTGCGTTCTTCGGCCTCGGTCTTTGCGGTTTCGCATTGACCCCGACAGAAATCGGCTATCAGGACATTGCATCGCGGCTGGCGCGGCAACCGGGCGTCGCCGAGCGCTGGCATAACCGCGTATTCTCAGCCGTCAGCACCATTCATGTCGCAACCTACAGCTTCAGCCGACCGATCGGAACGGCCGCGCCGCAAGCGGCGAGCTACCAGCTCGCAAGCTTCAACCGGGGCGGCGACATCACCGGTTCGATTCCGCGCAATCAGGTGATTCAAACACCGCCGCGCTATCAGGCTTCCGATTTTCCCAAGGTTGACCGCACGCTCAAGGGCGATCGTTTGATCGTGGCGCCGACTGAGACGGCCGCGCCTGCCAATGCCGCCCCAGCCAGCCAGGATCCCGCGACCTCCAACTCTTCGGTGAGGGGCGCCAGGAGTGCTGAAGGAACCCCGCCGGCAGCGCGCGCGCCGCTGGACCCTGAACTTGCGGAAGCGTTGAGCGCGCCGCCGCTTCCGCAATACGACGTCTCGCTATCGCTCGAGGCCCAGCCGCTTCAGGATATGAAAGACAGTTCCGGCACGGATGCGACAGCGTTTGAAGGCAATCCGTCGCGCGAAGGTTTTTCGGTGAAAACGGCCAGCCTGTTCTTCGGCGGCCATTCGCTCGGCGCGCCGTTGGAGACCATGGAGCGTTGGCAGCCTGGCGAAGAGCCCGTCATCGTGATGCCGGATGCGCCGGCTGACCCGGATATGAAAGTGATGGCTTCGCTGCCGACGGCGAGCGAGAGCGGTGAGAGCGTTGCGCCGAAGGGCGAGGTCAATTCGGACGACCAGCGTGAGAAGACGCCGGCGGAACGCCTCGGGCTGCTCGACGAAAAGGCGCGCGCCAAATCGGAAAAGTGTCTTGCGGAAGCGGTCTATTTCGAAGCGCGTGGTGAGGCCGTGCGTGGTCAGATTGCAGTGGCGCAGGTGGTGCTCAATCGTGCCTTCTCGGGCTTTTATCCCACAACCGTGTGCGGGGTCGTTTACCAGAACAAGCACCGGCACCTGGCGTGCCAGTTCACCTTTGCCTGCGACAATGTGGCCGATGTCGTCCGCGAGCCCGATATGTGGGACCGCGCCAAGAGGATCGCCAAGGCGATGCTTGATGGCCAGCTCTGGCTGCCGGAAGTCGGCAAGTCGACCCACTACCACGCCTATTGGGTACACCCGTCATGGGTGAGCGAAATGAAGAAGACGTACAAATTCGGCGTGCATACGTTTTACCGGCCGCGCGCCTGGGGCGACGGCAGCGAGGCGCCGAGCTGGGGCACGTCGGCCCGGACCGCGCAAATTTCGGCGCAACTCGCCGAGGCTGCGCAGAGTTCGGCGGAGCAGGCCGTCGCAAAGCGGTAAGGGCTTGATGCCTTGTTCCGGCAAGCGGCGGGACCAAAGCCCCGCAATCTTCCTTGTCCCGAAACAGGGGTTGGCGAGGCTTTAAGCGCTGATTTTGCAGGTCTGTCCTGCGCAGGAATTCCGGCGCCGCCCTTGGGGTTTTCATGCGGATGCATTAACTCTTGCAACGCCTCCGATCGGCGTTACGATCAGCACGCAAGCATTGGGGTTTCCATGGCCATAGTCGCCGACAACCTTCGACCAGCCGCCGGCACCTGGCGGACGCCGCTCCTCATCATCGTCTGCGGTTGTGCGATCGCGCTGTTGAGCTTTGGGCCGCGCTCGGCTCTTGGTTTCTTTGTTCAGCCGATGAGCCGCGAGTTCGGATGGGGCCGCGATATCTTCGGCCTTGCGCTTGCCGTGCAGAATTTGTTGTGGGGATTGGGCCAGCCGATTGCCGGCGCAATTGCCGACCGCTTTGGTGTGTTGCGCGTCATGTGGGTCGGCGCCCTGCTTTATGCCGCGGGCCTGTTCTTGATGAGCCATGCCGCCACACCGCTCTCGCTCGATATCGGCGCGGGCGTTCTGATCGGCTTTGGACTTTCCGGCTGCTCGTTCAATCTGGTGCTGTCCGCCTTCAGCAAGCTGCTGCCGCCGGAGCGGCGTGGCATCGCGCTCGGCGCCGGAACGGCCGCAGGCTCGTTCGGGCAATTCCTGTTTGCGCCGTTCGGCGTCGCCATGATCGACAATTTCGGCTGGCAGACCGCACTTCTGGTATTTGCCACTCTCATGCTGCTGATCCTGCCACTGTCGCTGGCGCTCTCAACGCCGCCCGCCGCCACGACCGAAGTGCCCGTCGCAGACCAGCAATCGTTCAAGACCGCGCTTGCGGAGGCGTTCGGGCATCGCTCCTATGTTCTTCTGGTGCTCGGCTTCTTTACCTGCGGCTTTCAGCTCGCCTTCGTCACCGTGCATCTGCCGGCCTATCTTTCCGATCAGGGCATAGCCGCATCAACCGGCGGCTGGGTCATCGCGGCGATCGGTCTGTTCAACATCATCGGTTCGCTCAGCGTCGGCTGGCTGCAGAACCTGTTTCCCAAGCGCTACATCCTGTCGGTGATCTATTTCACGCGAGCGCTCTCGATCGTTGCGTTCATTTCGTTTCCGATCACCACGTTCTCGGCGATCGCATTCGGCGCGATCAGCGGCCTGACCTGGTTGTCGACGGTGCCGCCGACCTCGGCGTTGATCGCGCTGATGTTCGGCACCCGCTGGTTCGCGACGCTTTACGGGTTTTCATTTGTCAGCCACCAGGTCGGTGGCTTCCTCGGGGTATGGCTCGGCGGGATCGTGTTCGAGAAATTCGGATCCTACACGCCGATCTGGTGGCTCTCGATTCTGTTCGGCGTGCTGTCGGCGCTGATCAACCTGCCGATCGTCGAGGCGCCGGTCGCGCGCCCGGTTGCGAAACCAGCCTAGTGCTGCTGACGTTCCTTTTGCGAGGCCGCTGAGAAACTGAAAGGGAACGTCAGTGTCGCCACACTAGAGCGTTCAATCTGGGCGCAGCCACGACACAACCTGCGGAGAGATGCGTTGGGAACCTTCAAAGCGATAAGGATCGACAAGGCGGAGAAGGGCACGACTGCCGCGCTCGTTGCCTTTGACGAAGCCGAGTTGATGGAGGGCGACGTCACCGTGCGGGTCGAATGGTCGACCTTGAACTACAAGGACGGCCTGGCCGTCACCGGCAGGGGGCCAGTGGTCCGGCGTTTTCCGATGATCGCGGGCATCGATTTCGCAGGTACCGTCGAGCATTCCTCGCATCCGCGTTGGAAGGCTGGCGATAAAGTAGTCTGCAACGGCTGGGGCCTGGGTGAGACGCATCTCGGCAGCTATGCCGAGAAGGCCCGCGTCAAGGGCGACTGGCTGGTGCGCCTCCCCGACGGGATGTCGGCGCGCGATGCGATGGCCATCGGCACCGCCGGCTACACCGCGATGCTGGCGGTACTCGCGCTGGAGAAGCACGGCCTTGCTCCGGCTCACGGCCCGATCGTGGTGACCGGCGCCGCGGGCGGGGTGGGCTCGGTTGCAATCGCAATACTGTCGAAGCTCGGCTACCACGTCATGGCCTCTACCGGGCGGATGTCGGAAGCGGATTATCTCAGGGGTCTCGGTGCGGCCGAGGTGATCGACCGCAACGAGCTTTCGGGGCCGGCCAAACCGCTCGCCAAAGAGCGCTGGGTGGGAGGGGTAGACAGCGTCGGCTCGACCACGCTCGCCAACCTCCTGGCGATGACCAGGTACCGGGGAGCCATCGCGGCCTGCGGGCTTGCCGCCGGCATGGACCTGCCGACTTCGGTGGCGCCATTTATTTTGCGGGGGGTGTGTCTGTTGGGCATCGATTCCGTGATGTGTCCAATTGACCTGCGGGAGGTTGCCTGGAAGCGCCTGAGCAGCGACTTGGACCGCGGTAAACTATCTGAAATTACTCATGAAATTGGCCTGAGCGACGTTATCGATGCCGGGACCGGGATCCTCGCCGGGCAGGTTCGTGGTCGAATCGTGGTAAAAATTTCCTGACGGCGTTCAGACTTTACCAACGAAGCTGCGCCAATGTTGCCACGGTTGGTATGGTAAGCAGCGGGTAAAGAGGCATCAGGCGATCACCCGCGGGGTCAAGTCGGAGTTGTAGCATGCTTGCGCGTTTTGTGTTGGGAGCGGTGCTGGCCGGTGCGGCCATTGCGCCCGCGTTGGCCGGTCAGATGAATGCCGAAGAAGCCCGCCGTTTCGTATCCGGCAAGGTATTCTCTTTCACCTGCTCTGATGGCACCCGCGGGGCGGGGCGCCTCCTCGACGACATGGGCGCCGCCGGCGCGGTGCAATTCAGCGGCGCCGGTCCCATCCGCAATGTGCGGTTGCCTGGCAATACGCTCCAGATTCGCGGACAGGCGGTCTGCGCATCGCTGAAGGGCATTCCGTTTGAGCCCTGTTTCAATCTCGACAAGCAGGACGAGCGCAGTTTCCGCGGCTCCGTCTCCGGCATGGGCTTCGCTTACTGCGACTTCCACCACCAGGGCGCCTCGCAGATGCTGATGGCCCGTGCGGTTGCCCACCCGCGCTCGCGGCGCGCGCCGGAACAGACCGGCTCGGTGGAAGTGTCCTCGCGCGTCGAGACGCCGCGGGTCGAGACAAGCGGGATCGAGCCGGTCAGGTCGGAACCTAAGCCGGTGCCCGCAGCGCCGGAAACGGCATTGGAGCTGCGCCGCTCGACCCAGTGATCTGGCTTCAGGCATTTGTCGGCGGTCCTGACAGGCGGCGAAACAGCACCTTCTGATAGAGCCAGCCGATTGCGACCAGTTAACCACAAGGCCGATGCCCAGCAAGGCCAAACATCGACCCTCCGGGCTTTTGCGAGCTTACTTGCAGCGGGGAGCCTTCGATGCACCTCAGCCTCTAGTGTAGCGACTCTGACGTTCCTTTCAGTGTTGCCGCGAGCTCTCGGAAGGAACGTCAGAGTCAAAGCTACACTAGGATCATATAGTTGCTAGTGTCCCTTTGGTTCTGACATTCGTAAAAGTGCCCGCTGCGATGGGATACGAATGTCAGAACCGGGACACTAGCCGAGTGTGAAGTCGCGGGGCAAAAGTTCAAATCATTGAGCACAATAGCGCCGGCGGTGAATCCTCGTCATTCGAGATCGAGGCGGAACGGCCGGCCTTCGGTCGTCATGCTGCCCGGGCCGATTTCGTCCAGCGCGCGCAGCATCCGCCCGTCCCGTCCCAGCGCCTTGTCCGCCAGGCTGACGATCAGGCGATTGGGCGAGGCAATCGCCGAGGCCGAGCGTATTTGCCGCGCGATTGCGATTTCATCGCGGTGCGGATTGAGGGCGCAGACGGCGGCAAAGGCGCTCGCGGTCGAGCGGCTGATGCCGGCATAGCAATGGACGACCAAAGGCGCCTGGCGGTCCCAGCCGCGGACGAAATTCAGGACCAGTTCGATGTGCGTTTCCGTCGGCACGACAAAGCCTTCGAGCTGTTCGGTGATGTCGTCCATCTGCACCTTGAGGTGATTGGCGGCGAGCACGGATTCCGGCCGTTGCACCTGGGCGACGTTGGCCATCACGGTAAGGACGTGGCTGGCGCCGGTGGCCTTGACGGTTGCGGGGAGGGCGGCGAGCGAGCAGACGTGGATCATGGTTTTCCCTTCTTAGGCGCCGAATATAGTCGGCGGCGACGGGCCGGTGAAGGGGCGGTAGGAGTGCAATTCGATCGTGCCCCCGATGCAGCGCAGCGCGATGCTTTACGGTCGAAGACGCGAATGAAACGCTCCATTGACATTCGTGATGCGCCGCCGAGCCGGGGCCCGTTCTTCTGGATCAGAGCTTTGGGTCCCGGATCAGCAAGGCACCGCGAAGGCGCGCTGCGCTGCGTCGGGGACACGGCGGCTCGATCCCCATCATCGCGAGCGATAGCGAAGATTCTAACATTCGCATCCCTTCTCAGCGGGCACTTTTGCCCGATGATGGGCAAATCGGATCAGATCCAACACCGCAGATGCAGTTGCTTATGTCTGCAACTGAGAGATCAACGGACTTGGCTGAAACGCGGCTTGAAGTCAGAAAATGCTCAAGCGACAGCCGCAGGTCAACTCATGAAGTCGCCGTGCGGCTTGCCGCGCTTCACCATCTCGCGGCAATACGCATAGAGCGCGTCGTAGACGATCCACTCCGCCGCATTGTGTTCGTGGTCGTCCTTGAACCCAAGATGCCGAAAGCCTTCGGCGACAGCTTCGAGGCCGGGCCCCTCCGGTTGATGATACAGCGTGTTATCGGTGTCGGCACCGTTGACGATCCGCCCCAGCAACACCAAAGCGGGGTCGCCAGTGAGTTTGTATTTCTTCAGGATCGCTTCGAACGAGCATTCCTTGCCGTGATGACCAAGCTCGACGTCTTTGACATCGTAGGGAATAGCGTCGAGGCGCTTAGCCTCCGCCATCACCTTCTCCCCAGGCACAAACACGAACTCGGCGTCCTTATCGACGAACTTCTTGATAAGCCACGGGCATGCGACGCGATCGACTTTGACCTTTTCGCGGGTGATCCATTTCATGCTGAGTCTCCTTTGAACGGCTTCTGTGGGCAGACATCAGGCGTCTGAGAGGACGAGGACTCCGCCATGTGCCGGTGAAATGACGTAAAGCTGGTCCGGCGCCACCAGCGCTGTGGTATGCGCGCCCGCACCGGTCGCGGTTCGCGTGCCATGGCCGTTTCGCGGATCAATAGATTCGACAAGTCCAGGCTCCCCGATTGCGACGTGAACCAACCCGGTTGCCGGGTTGAAAAACGTGACATCGGGCGGGCCTCCGATCGGCCAGACGTTGGTGATTTCGCCTGAGGTGCTACTCATCTCGACCAGGGTCGAATCATCACAGGCAACATAAAGCCGCTCTCTGGAATGATCGATGTCGAGACCATGAGCGCCCGATGACGGGATTTTCCAATGGGTCACCGCGCCAAGGTCGGGTAGCCGCGCCACCAGCACCATCGAGGGCTCGCGGATACAGAGAAATACCCGCCCGGTGCCGGCGTCGGTGACGCACCAGCGCGGCCGTCCCGGCAAGTCGATCGATACATGTTTGTGATCGCTCAATCCAAAAAGCTGAAGCGTTGGCCCCTCGTTGTCGTCGCCGATGCAGGCTGCAATCGCGAGGTTCGATCGAGCGATGATCACAGCGCCATTCGGTCGCACGCCGGTCTTGAACACGGCACGGGTCCTCAAGGTGTTGGCGTCGAGCAATGCGATGCTGGCACTCCCGCGGTTGGTTACCAGGATCTGTCCATTGTCGGCGACAGCGCCGGCCACGCCCGGAAATCCGGGCAGTGTCGCAAGGTGGCGGCCAGCGTCGTGGTCGATTACCTCGATGCAGTCGCGCGCCGTGTGCGCAATGAAGACGCGCCGGCTTGTTGCATCAAACGCGGCGTGATCGAAGGCGCTGCCCGCGGCGCCTGGTATGGCGATGGTGCCGATCGTTTTCAACGCAGCCTCTCTAGCTTTTGGTGCCCGCGGTCTCGTTCGTTCCGGTCAATTGGCCGACGTCACCGTGTAATCCGAAAAATACACGTAGCTGTCCGCTTTTGACCACAAACCAATCCGGCCCGACACGGTTTCAGGAAGCGTGTGCTCCAGGTAGAGTTTGCCATCGAGATAGCCTTCTACCTTCCTGCCAGAAATACGAACTTTAAGGTCGTGCCATTGCTTGCTGGCGGTCGGCGTATTGCGAACCCAGGACACCGATGAGCGCTTGCCCTTTTCGACTTTCCAAAGAACCAAATTGTTTTCGAGACAGTTCGCGCGTATTGCCAGGTAGTCCCCATTCGGCTTCAGATTGAACAATATGCCGGCGCCCTGATCGATGCGGCCCGATAATCCCTCGAACCGCACGGCGATCTCGCCGCCGCCGAAATTCTCGACGTCTTTCACGACAGTGTAAGGATAATAGGCATAAGCTTGGACCCGGTCGAGAAATTCAGCGTAGCGCTCGCCGTAAAGCGCTCTTGCCTTGTCGGCAATCCCCGCGGAGGACTGCCCTTCCTTCCATTGACGGCCATCGACAGCCAGCACGTTCTTTCCGCCTTCGCTTTCGATCCGCCAGATGCCGACGACCGCCACGAGTGACTTGGCCTCCGCTCCAATCGTCTCGCTTGAAAAGTCGATTTTGGTCGGCTGCTGTGCCGTGGTTGGTAGCACCAATGATGCGAGGACGAGAGCTGAGACCGCGATGGTTTTAACGTCTTTGATCACGTTCATGATTGAACCTCCTTCATCATCGTGTTGGTTGGTTTCGGCAGACGTCGACTCCACCACCAGGCGAGGGCGATACAGAGTGGAAGTCCGAAGAAAAACCAGACGAGAGCCAACTGGCTGCCGGCAACCAGTGGATAGCCCAGATAATCGCTTCCCGGGTCAGGTGCGGGATTACTGACCCCTGCGAGGCCGTATAGCATCGGAAGGATTTCTTCCGGACTCGTCGAACGGCTGAGTTCCGATCGACCGCCATAAACGTAGTCGACCTCGCCGTAGCGATCTTCGCCACCATTGGTTGAGAGATTTTGCCGCTCGCCCGCCAGACGGATCGATACATCAGGCATTGCTCGTTCAAGCTTTGCCAGCACGTTGCGCTGCAAGTCGGCGTAGCGCGGGTCTTCGCGCGCCAGATGAACCGTCACGACCAAGGACTGCGCCAACAATTCGAGCAGGCGCTGGTCGGCTACCGGAAAGGAGTTGCGTCGATCTTCGGTGACATCGAAGGTGAGCCTGAGCTGCGTCACCAGGCCGAGAGCGAACGTCACGGCAAAAACGCAGACGATCGAGCGAATGATCTTATTGCGGACATGAACTCCCGGCGGCAGCCAAACAGTTGCCAGCGCGGCGAAACCTAACACCGCCACGCAGATACCCGCGACAAGGCCAGCCGACAAGAGACCTTGCTCGAACGAGTGCAGCACCTGCGTCAGCGACAGGCTGGCAATCCACGCGAGTAGCCCGGGTTGACCGGCCACCGTGAAATCCAGCACCCACGAACCGATCGTGAAGGCGAGTGTAATGATCGCCGCCGTTGCCGCGCTTTCCGATACGGATGCGGCAAACAAGGCGATCGCCCCGACGAGCAACCCGTAGAGCAGGTGTCCAAAAAAGAGGTTCAGCGTTTCCGGCGCCGACAGGTGTCCACCCAGTAACTCCCACATTGCCAGCGCCGAGAGCGCAGGAATGCAAGCAAATACCCAGGCCGCGAGCACCGCCGCGAGCTTGGCTGTAATCAAGGTGGGCGAACGATAAGGCAGCTGGACGAGAAGGCACAGCGCCCCCGACTCCTTTTCCTGGCCCAGCACACGAATGGCGACAAAGGGAAACAGGAGCGTGACGGCAACATAGAAGGCCCCCAGCGTTGGAACCAGGATGCCATCCAGCGGCGACAGATTGCTCGCGAGTGCCGGTGATTGCAGCCCCGCGGTGCTCGCCTCACCGTAGAGCGAAACGGCCTGAAAGAAACTGTAGCCGACCAAAGGACACATCAGCAGCAGCATAGTCCACAAGGCCCGGCCGCCAAGGATATCCCACAACTCCTTGAGGAGCAGCGGAAGCAGCGGAGCGCTTTGAATGTGTGATGTATCAGGTAAGCGCAAGAAAGATATCCTCCAGGCTTCCATCGGCGATCCCGGCTCGAGTTCGGAGATCGTTCAGCATCCCCACACCGCGAACGCGGCCATCGGCAAGGAGAACAAAGCGATCGCAGACGCGCTCGGCGTCTGCCAACTGATGGATCGCAAGGACGAATGTGCGTCCCCCGACCGCCTCATGACGCAGCAAGTTCACGATTTCGCGGGTTTGCCGGAGATCGAAGCCGTCGAAGGGTTCGTCCATGAGAAGCAAAGGGTGCGGCGCGAGCAACCCCAGCGTCAACATCAGCCTTCGGCTGTAACCTTTCGACAGCGCATAGACACGTTTGCGAAGAACCGGCGTCAGACCTGTTGATTCAATCGTGTCCTCAAGCTCGCTTGTCGATCTTCGATAGACATCTGCAAAGAATGTCAAAACCCGAGTAACCGGTTGCTCCTGATAAGGTCGCACGCCGTCCGGAAGGTAGAAGATGGCTTCGCGTCGGCGCGAAGGCGGCAACTCCTTTCCGTGCCAGTGAACGTGACCTTTATCCACCGGCTGCATTCCGGCGACGGCCTCAAGCAAGGTTGTTTTGCCGGCGCCGTTCGGACCAATTATGCCGAGGGTCTCACCGGCATGAATGTCGAAGGCAATATCCGAGAGGATCGCCTGATCGGCATATTGCTTGGAAATCGAATCCACACGTAGCAGCGGCTGATCGCCCGCCTGTCCGAAGGCGGACGCGGCTGGGGTCGCAGGTGTCAAACTCCGCGGGATTGGTTGATCGGGGGCGACCATTTAAGAAACTCCGTCCACACGCAATCTTCCTCGACAGGTCGAGTGTTGCGCAGAGCTTGGACCGAAGTCTCACGGGGAGACTGCATTTCCCCGTAAGAGGTTTTTAGTTTGTGTGCGGCGCAAAGGCAAGAGGACCGAATGTGATCACATGGTTGTGCAGCGGGTTCCATGCTGCCAAGATGAAATCCTTCCACCCGCTTGATCCAAGGAATATCAGTGTCGCTACCCGGCACATACAAGGGCCGAGAATCCATGACGAAGCTTCTTGCCGCATGTTGCCTTGTAGTGGTTGCCGGTTTCCCTGTTCAGGTATCTGCCCAGGAAAAACCGGCGCTCAGGTTAGTACAAACGATTCCGTTGCCGGGGGTCAAAGGACGCCTCGATCACATGGGCGTTGATCTGGAAAAGAAGCGCCTCTTCGTGGCCGCCACTGGAAACAATACGTTGGAGGTGGTCGACCTGACGGGCGGGAAGGTGCTCAAAAGTCTCGCCGGATTCAAGGATACCCAGGACGCGCTGTTCCTCGGCGGTGACTTCAACAAACTCTATGTATCCAGCCTCGATGGTCATGTGAGGGTTTTCCAGGGGGAAACCTTCTGGCTGGTTCATGACTTCAAGGTCGAACCCGATCCGAACCGCCTTTTCCACGACCCAAAGACCAACCTCATCTACTTCGGTTACGGCGGCGAGAATGCAGGATTCGATTCGTATGGCCGCGTCGGCATCTTGCAGGCGAAACCCGGCGCGGGATACGATCAACTTGTCGCGGACATGATCGCGCCGACTGCACGCCCGGGGCACCTCGCCCAGGTGGCAATGGACGACAACGAAGTCCTTTTTGTTTGCGATTCCCGCGCGGACCTGATCTATCAGTTCGACACACGCAAACGCGAACTCGTCAAAAGCTGGCCTGCAAGGGGTGATGGTGCCGCGGACATGGCACTCGATCCGATCGGACAGCGGCTATTCGTCGGCACGAGGACTCCGCCGGAGATGACGGTCTACGACAGCGTGTCGGGTAAAGAAATCCAGGGCCTGCCCGCACCCGAAGCGATGGATGGGGTATATTACGACGCCCTCCTCAAGCGCATCTATGTGACGGGCGGGCGTTGGTATGGTTCGCCGGAGGCTGCGTCAGGCTGGGTCTATGTCTACCAGCAAAAGGATACCGACCACTACGACCTGATCTCCAGGATCAAGACTCGCCCCGGCTCGGGCACTTCGCTGCTGGTACCCCAATTCAATCGTTTGTACGTCGCGTCTCAGGCAATCGGTGAACAAGAAGCCGCGATACTGGTGTTCGAGCCGGTGCCTTGAGCCACCTGAGGCGGACCTCGGCGACGGTCTCATGGCGCGCCGGAGGACATCGCCAAGGCGCACCGAAACGATCATCGCGGGTGGCCATAAACCAGGCTGCACGGCGGCTCGATCCGTAGTGCCAAACCGCTTTCGCGCGGCGCCAAAAGCCGTCATTCTGTGTGTTCGCCAGTTCGGACCTAGTGCCGCCTATTTGAAGTTCCTGCACCACAAGCGGCGAATTCGATCCAGGAACTTCAAATAGAAAGCGGCAGTAGAGCTCCGATTCCGAAATTCGCAAGCTATCGTGGCAACCTCTGATGCGAATTTCGGAATCAAAGGAGCTCTAGCAAATATAAAGGTTTAGTGCGGCTTTTGAATTTGAAGTTCCTATAACAAGGGTGCAGCGGTACTGATAGGAACTTCAAATTCGCCGCACTAGAAATCGATAGGTTTGCTAGTGCCCATGACTTTCCGAAGTTCGTGAAAGCGGGTGCGGCGATGGAACACGAACTTCGGAAAGTGGGCACTAGGCATGTTTCGAAGATCCATCAAGCAGAAGATTGTCGGTATCGCCGCCGGACTAATCGTCCTGGCCGTGATCACGTCGTCGCTATCGATGATCATGGCTGCACGCGTGGGCCACCTGCTCGATGAACTGACCGATCGCTACGTCCCGGCTTATGCCGACCTCGCGCGGGCCAATGTGAGGTCACTCGAGC
Organism: uncultured Alphaproteobacteria bacterium; assembly: GCA_963832045.1. GTDB lineage: Bacteria > Pseudomonadota > Alphaproteobacteria > Rhizobiales > Xanthobacteraceae > Bradyrhizobium. Next base: position 84,899 of record CAWHSM010000022.1, on the reverse strand, counting down.
GCGGACTGGCGGTGCGGCAGATGATCGTCGCCAAAATGGAGAACCCGCCGGACGAGGCGAGCTACGCGGCGCATCTGAAGGTCTTCCAGTCCATCAATCCCGAGATCGATCGCGAGGCGCAAGCTGCACGCAAGCAGATCGCCGCGATCATCGATGACCCGTCGACACCATCCGACAACGCCGCGCTCGGTCGTCTCGATGATCGCATCGACACGGCTGTCAGCGATCTCCGCGCGCGCCTGGACGAACAGGACGCAATCCTGCTGAAGCATATCGACGCGCGCAATTTCGACGAAGCGAAATCGGCGCTCGCGGGTTCCGATGCACTACGTGCGGAGTTCGATCGCAAGATCGATGGTATCCGCGCTGATATGTTGAATCAGGTCCGTGCGAGCGCTGCGACGGTGATTCGCGAACAACGGCAAGCGATCTGGATATCGGCGATCGCGACCGGCGTCGCAGCGGTGCTCGGCTTCGTGTTTGCGACGATGGTGGGAAGCGGCATCGCCGGCCCGGTTCTGCGTCTGCTGGAAGGCACCCGCGAGGTCGAGGCCGGCCGGCTCGACGGGTCGATCAGCGTGACAACGCGCGACGAAATCGGTCAGCTCTCGGCGGCATTCAACCGAATGATCGAGCGGCTGCGTCAGAATCAGCGCGTGCGAGAGACATTCGGTCGCTATATCGATCCAAGGATTGCCGAAAGCCTGCTCGGCGAAACCGCAGTTGCCGCCGCCGAAGGGCAACGGCGGGTGATGACGGTGATGTTCTGCGACATGAAAGGCTTCACAGCGCTGAGCGAAGGTGTCACCCCGCAGGGCCTGGTCAAGATCATGAACCGGTACCTGTCGACCATGTCCGAACCCATCCATGCGCATCGCGGCGTGATCGACAAATATATCGGCGATGGCATCATGGCCTATTGGGGCCCGCCCTTCGTCGAGGAGGCGGAGCAGGCGAAATGCGCCTGTTCCGCCGCAATCGGCATGATCGGCCGCCTGACGAGCTTGCGGAAGGAACTGCCGGAATTGCTTGGGGTGCGCACGATCACGGCCGACTGCGATCTCAGGATCGGGATCGCAACGGGCGAGACGCTGGTCGGCAGCATCGGTTCGGAATACATGATGAACTTCACCGTGATGGGTGACACCGTGAACCTGGCTGCAAGGCTGGAGACGGCCAACAAAGTCTATGGCAGCCGCTGCCTGATCTCGGAGGCGACCGCGAACATGTGCGCGGCCGATTTCAAGCTCCGCGAGATCGATCGCGTGGTGGTCGCCGGCCAGAGCCAGCCACAGACGGTCTATGAGGTCATGGGCAGCAAAGACGCGCTCACGCCGCAACAATCGCTGGCGTGCGCGCGCTATGCCGCAGGACTGGCGGCCTATCGGGCGCGGCGCTGGGACGAAGCCCGCGCAGCGTTTGCCGCGGCGCTCGAGGCTGCGTCCGACGACGGCCCATCGATAGCATTACTTTCTCGTGTCGCCGACTTGGAACAGAATCCGCCGTCCGAGAATTGGGACGGCTCGTGGCGTATGGACTACAAATAAGCACGGGTCTTTCGTTTGCGCATACGGTGCCCGAGTTGCGGATGTGCAACATCGAAGCAGCGCCGGCAATCCGAACCCTTCGTCGTGACTTTTTTCGTCTTGGCGCGTTGCTGTGAAGGATTGGGCAGCGCATGGAGCCGGTCGGATGAACACAAGCCTCATCGATATCAGCGGCACGTGGCCCGCTTTGCCGTATCGCGCGTGGCGGGAAACCTGCACTGCGCTGCATATCTGGTCGCAGATTGTCGGCAAGTATCGCCTTGCGCACACGCCTTGGGTCAACCATTCCTGGCATGCCACTCTCTATGTGACCCCTCGGGGGTTGACGACAGGCCCTGTGCCCGATGGCGATAAGCTCATTACCCTGGCCTTCGATTTCTGCGATCACGCTCTGGTCGGCGAATCCGCGGGCGCTCGCGAAAGCTTCCCTCTCGACGCAATGAGCGTGGCCGATTTCCTGGACCGGACGGCTGTCATGGTCACATCGCTCGGCGGACACTTCGATATTCATGGGACTCCGAATGAAATGGAGGATCCCGTGCCCTTCGATCAGGACAAAGCGGTCAGGCCTTATGACCGGCAAGCCGTGCAACGGTTTCATCAAGCTCTGGTGTGCATCGCTCGGGTGTTTTCGCGCTTTCGCACCAGCTTTCTCGGCAAGGTGTCGCCAGTGCATTTGTTCTGGGGTTCATTCGACCTTGCCGTCACGCGATTCTCAGGCCGGCCCGCGCCGTTGCATCCAGGCGGTATCCGGGGCCTGCCCGACGCGGTGACGCGTGAGGCCTATAGCCATGAGGTCTCCTCGGCAGGATTTTGGCCGGGCGGCGGAGGCGTCGAAGAGGCAATGTTTTATTCTTATGCGTACCCCGCTCCCGAGGGCTTTGCGGATCGTCCGGTTTTGCCTGCGGCCGCACGGTTCGATCAAAGCCTGGGTGAGTTTCTGCTGCCATATGAGGCGGTGCGGACCAGTGAAAATCCGGAAGTCGAGCTTATGAATTTTCTGCAGTCAACCTACGCGGCCGCGGCGGATGCGGCGAAGTGGGATCGTCCAGCTATCGAATGCGCGATTGGCGTTCCACGGATACCGCGATCGGTTGCGCGAGATTAGACGGCCAACGCCAGAGGCCGGGGCAAGCATCCACGTATCCAGATACGCCGTCTGCCCTGCTCCCAGAGGTGGTATTCCCAAAAGGTGGACGTGGGGACTGAAGCATTATCGTGCCGCTTCGTTGCATTGATTTAGATCAAGATCGTCGCCACGAACGACCAGTACCTTTGGTTGAGCTTGGGGCAACCTGTGCCGCGCTGCGTCGTCTGCAAGCACCACAAGGGCTACCGAGGGACCGCATCGGCGTCGACATTGGCGCGGTCCAATATCGACCGAGGATTCTGCCATCGGCCGGGAGGTAAACGCATTGAAAGCGAAGCCTGGGATAGCGCGCGATGCCGGCATGTGTGCTCCTCCGGACATCGATAAAATGATCTGGATACCCGGCGGCACTTTTAGCATGGGATCGGACAGGCATTATCCCGAAGAAGCCCCGGCACATCGCGTCACCGTGGACGACTTCTGGATGGACCGTCATCCCGTGACAAACCGGCAATTCAGGGAATTCGTAAGGGCTACCAAGCACGTCACCGTTGCCGAGATCACGCCTGACCCGAAGGATTATCCCGGAATGCTCCCGCACATGGTCTATGCGGGCTCGCTGATGTTCCTGCCGCCCAACCATCCGGTCGACCTCGGGGACTTCAGCCAGTGGTGGACCTTCGCCAGGGGCGCGCAATGGCGGCATCCCTACGGACCCGGAAGCAACATCCGCGGGCTGGACGATCATCCAGTCGTGCATGTGGCCTTCAGCGATGCGCTCGCCTACGCGAAATGGGCTGGCAAGGATTTGCCAACCGAAGCGGAATGGGAATTTGCAGCGCGCGGCGGGCTCGACGGCGCCGAATTTGCCTGGGGCGATGAATTCACGCCGGACGGCCGTCACATGGCAAATACCTGGCAGGGTGAGTTTCCGCGGCAGAACATCAATGCCGACGGTTTTGAACGCACTTCACCGGTCACCGCATTCCCGTCTAACGGTTACGGTCTGTACGACATGATCGGCAACGTCTGGGAATGGACGGCCGATTGGTATTCGCCAAAGCATCAGGCAGATGCGCCGAAGGCCTGCTGCATCCCGGAGAACCCGCGCGGCGGGCGCGAGGATGGCAGCTACGACCCCCGAACGACCAACGTCAAGATTCCACAAAAGGTCATCAAAGGCGGCTCGCATTTGTGCGCGCCGAACTACTGCCGACGCTACCGGCCGGCAGCGCGACACGCGGAGCCGGTCGATACTTCCACGAGTCATCTTGGCTTTCGATGCATCAGGCGAGGAGCCTCTGACGCATCATAAACAGGAGAGCGACGCCATGTTTGATTGCGTACCCACGGACAAGCCGTTTGCTATCCCAACCGCGGCACGCAAGTGGCCGGGATGGCATGAGCGATCCCGGGCCGTGCTGCTCGGCGCGACGACGCTGATGTCGCTATCGTTGTGCGGACCGGCCAGCACACCAGCGGCCGCGCAGCAACCGTCGCAGAAACCCAACATCCTCTTCATCATGGGCGACGACATCGGCTGGATGCAGCCGAGCATCTACCATCGTGGCCTGATGGTAGGCGAAACGCCGAACATCGACCGCATCGGAAACGACGGCGCAATCTTCATGGACTATGTCGCCATGCAGAGCTGCACCTCCGGGCGCAACGCCTTCTTCACGGGCATGTACCCGTTGCGCACGGGAATGATCCCGCCGCAACTGCCTGGCAGCCCCTCCTATTTGCGGCCCGGCACTCCGGCGCTTGCCAAGTTCCTGCTCGATCTCGGCTACAACACCGGCGAGTTCGGCAAGAATCACCTCGGCGATCACACCGCGGCCCTCCCCACCGCGCATGGCTTCCAGGAATACTGGGGGTACCTGTATCACCTCGACGCGATGCAGCAGGTGAGCTTCCCCGACATCAACAAGACGCCGCTCGTGCAGGGTGTCGCTCCGCCGTGCAAGAACACGCCAATCCCCGGTGTACCCGAGGTTCCCGGCGCAGTGGATCCCAGGACAACGATATGCCTGACGCCTCCGCGTCCGGTGCTCGCGTGCAAGTCCGCCGACGGCGCGGAGAAGAACCAGATGTGCAAGGACGAGGGCCCGCTGACGTTGGAGCGGTCAAAAACGGTAGACGAGGAGATCTCGGCAAAGGTGGTCGACTTTATCGACCGCAACGACCCGAAGAAGACCAACAAGCCGTTCTTCGTCTGGTACAACCCGGCGCGGATGCACGTCACCACCGTGCTGCCAGACAAGTACTTGGCCATGGTCGGAGAGCCCGGCGGCAAAGACTGGGGCGTCAACGAAGCCGGTATGAAGCAGATGGATGACAATATCGGCGTCGTGCTCAAGAAGCTGGAAGACATCGGCCAGCTTGATAACACCATCGTCGTGTTCACCACCGACAACGGCGCCGAGGCGATCAGCTTCCCGGACGGCGGCGTCACGCCATTCAAGGGCCAAAAGGGCGAGGCTTGGGAAGGCGGCTACCGCGCGCCGATGGTCGTGCGCTGGCCCGGCCACATCAAACCGGGCACGGTCAAGAACCAGCTGTTTGCCGCGCTTGACTGGGTGCCTACGCTTGTCGACATCGCGGGCGGGCCCAAGGGCGACGCGCTGAAGACGCAGATCGAGGCCGGAAGCTACCCCGGCATCGTCAAGACCACGCTCGACGGCTTCGACCAGCGAGCCTATCTCGAAGGCTCGTCGGAAAAATCGGCGCGCGACTTCTTCTTCTATTTCTCCGGCGCGACGCCGTCCGCGGTGCGCTACAAGAACTGGAAGATGTACTACACGATGTCGCAGCCCGGGCCGGCTGGCTGGATATTGCCGCTGGTTCCGTTCCACTTCACGCTTGTGCAGAACATCAAGCGTGATCCCTTCGAGCAATCGGTCGGCATCGACCAGAAATCGGCCCTGAGCATGGGCGGTGCGCTGGGAGGCCCGGTGACAGCTTTCCTGTATGACTGGAACATGCTGCCCCTCGGCCAGCAGCTGTGGATGGAACATCTGCTGAGTTACGAAAAGTATCCGCCGCTGCAGGCCCCCGAGTCCTACAACCTCAGTGGGATCCTGGAGCAGGTCAAGAAGGCGAACGCCAGCCACGCGAGCGATTAGAGCGAGAAGACGCGGGCGTCCAGATCATGGGCGCCCGCGACATATGTTCCGGCTCTGGGCAGCCCACCATCCGGCCTTAGTCAATGCCAAAATCGCAGAGGTAGATATAAGCATGCAACGGAACCTTTGGCTCAGTCTGCTGGCATCATCACTCGCTTCAGTTACGATGACGGTCGCGCCAGCGTCTGCGCAACAACAAAAGCCGAACATTCTCGTCATCATGGCCGACGATATCGGCTATTGGAATATCAGCGCTTACAATCGCGGCATGATGGGTTACCGCACGCCCAACATCGACCGCGTCGCCAACGAAGGCGCCTTATTCACCGATTATTATGGCCAGCAATCCTGCACCGCGGGCCGCGCGGCGTTCATCACCGGACAGAGCCCGTTGCGCACCGGACTTCTGAAGGTGGGTCTCCCTGGAGCGAAGGAAGGATTGTCGGCAAAGGATCCGACCATCGCTGAACTTCTCAAGCCGCAAGGGTACGCCACCGGCCAATTCGGCAAGAATCATCTCGGCGACCGCAACGAATTCCTGCCGACCGTGCACGGCTTCGACGAGTTCTTCGGAAACCTCTACCATCTCAATGCGGAGGACGAGCCGGAACACGAGGACTACCCAAAGAATCCTGCGTTCAGGGCGCAGTTCGGTCCACGCGGCGTCATGAAATGCGTCGCAACGGCCACGGAGACGCCGGGTGACGATCCCCGCTTCGGCACTTGGGGCAAGCAGAAGTGCGAAGACACCGGCCCGCTCACCAAAAAGCGCATGGAGACGATCGACGAGGAATTCCTTAAAGCCTCGACGGATTTCATCGATCGCGCAAATCGCGACAAGAAACCATTCTTTGTGTGGTTCAACCCGAGCCGTATGCACATCTGGACTCGCCTGAAGACCGAATCCCAGGGGAAAACCGGGCTTGGTATCTATCCCGACGGCATGGTGGAACATGACGGACAGGTCGGGCAGATGCTGAAGAAGCTGGACGACCTCGGCATCGCCAACAACACGATCGTCATCTATACGACCGACAACGGCGCCGAGACATTCTCATGGCCCGATGGCGGCACGACGCCCTTCAAGGGCGAGAAGAACACCAATTGGGAAGGCGGTTATCGCGTCCCGGCGATGATACGCTGGCCGGGAGTGGTGCCTCCTCGCACCGAAATCAATGACATCTTCTCTGCAGAGGATTGGGCGACGACGCTGGTCGCGGCCGCCGGTGAGCCCGCGGTCAAGGAAAAGCTGCTGCAAGGCTATGATGCGGCAGGCACGACGTTCAAGGTTCATCTCGACGGTTACGATCAACGCGATCTGCTCTCTGGCAAAGGCCCGGACAAGCGCCGCGAGTTCTTCTACTGGACCGACGACGGCAATCTTGCCGGTCTGCGGTATGAACAGTGGAAGGCTGTGTTCCTCGAGCAAAAGGCCGAAGGGTTTCCTGTGTGGCAGCAACCGATGATACAATTGCGGCTGCCCATGTTGTTCAATCTCCGCTCCGATCCGTTTGAGCGGGCCCAGCACGAGTCCGGCGATTACGTGCGATGGTTCATCGAGCACGCGTTCGTGGTCGTCCCGGCGCAAGGGATCGTGGGTCAGCATCTAGCTAGCTTTGTGCAATTTCCGCCCCGTCAACGACCCGGCTCTTTCTCGGTCGAGCAGGCAATGGAGATGCTCAGGGCGCCGCCGGCCAGCAATTAGCGGAGACTGGAAACGACCCTTAGCTCTTGCAGGAATCCGGAGGAACGAATGGCGGCCTATGCAAGGAATGTCCGGTCGAGGGCACTCCTCGCAGCAACGGCGCTTACCGTTTGCATGCCGGCCTTTGCTCAGCAGCAAGTGAAACCTAACATCCTCGTCATTCTCGCCGACAATACCGGATATGGCGACATCGGCGCGTACGGCGGCGGCGAACTGCGCGGCGCGCCGACGCCGCGGCTCGATCGCCTCGCTGCCGAGAGCTTGCGGTTGACGCAGTTTTTGGTCGAGCCTGCCTGCACCCCGTCGCGCGCGGCGCTGATGACCGGGCGTTACTCGATCCGCTCCGGGCTGTCGCTTAGCGAACGAAACGGCGCTTCGGCAATGTGATGCATGGAGCAATGGGAGCGTCGCCGGGAAACTAAGTTGTGACGAAACAGGGAGTTAAACATGAAATCGCTTATCGATCACCGCGGGGCAAGGGTCATGAATTGTAGTGAGCTCAAATTTGCGACCGTCTCCGTACTTTTCGCTGTGCTGTTGTCGTTGCGTACGGAAGCATTTGATGCGCGCGACGCCGGTCTCGCTCGTCTTACCGTCGCTGCGGCCCAGACCACTAAGCAGCAATGCACAAGAACCTGTCGTGCACGCTATCACGACTGTCGTCGTCTGAACCAGTTGCCATCGTCCGAGTGTCAGGGTGTTTACCAGGACTGCACCCGATACACTTGCACTGGTTCAGGACCGGGATGACCGACGTATATTTTTCTTGCGGCCGATGACGCCGGCCACCACCGGACCGGAATTGATACCGATGCGAAACGCGAACTGCCGATCGCTAAATTTGCGTTCGGTTGCGGCCGCACGCATGTCGAGGGTTGGTCGCGCTGCCGGGGCGCGCGCGACTATACGAGCCCCGATGGCTGCTCTGCCAGCACGATCCGCATCGCCTTGCCACCACGGTTCTTAAGTTTTGGCCAGCGCCTGTTCCAGATCTGCAATGATGTCGTCGATATGCTCTATACCGACCGACAGCCGCACATAACCTTCGGTGACGCCCGTCTTGAGCTGTTCCTCCGGCGTCAGTTGCGAGTGGGTGGTTGTGGCCGGGTGGATCGCCAGCGAGCGCGCATCGCCGATATTGGCGACGTGGTAGAACATCTTCAACGCGTCAATGAACTTGCGGCCGGCGTCGCGGCCGCCTTTCAATTCGAATCCAAGCAGGCTGCCATAGCCGCCTTTGAGATAGGCGTCGGCGCGGCGCCTGGCTTCGCCGTTCATTTTGGACGGGAAGATCACCTTCGTGACCTTCGCATGTTTGGAAAGATGGTCCGCTACCGCGGTCGCATTGGCGCAGTGCTGACGCATGCGCAACGTCAGCGTTTCGAGACCTTGAATGAACATGAAGGCGTTGAACGGCGACATCGCAGCCCCGACATCGCGCAGCAAGGTCACGCGGGCCTTGAGGATATAGGCGATCGGGCCGAGCGGCTTCACCGCCTGCGTCCATACCGCGCCGTGATAGCTGGGATCGGGCTTGTTCAGCATAGGGAAGCGGTCGGCGTGCTTTTCCCAATCGAACTTGCCGCTATCGACGATGATGCCGCCGATCGAGGTGCCGTGGCCACCGATATATTTGGTGGTCGAATGCATGGTGATCGTCGCGCCGTGCTGGATCGGCCGGCACAGCACCGGGCAGGCGGTGTTGTCCATGATCAGGGGTACGCCAAGCTGGTTGCCGATTTTTGCCACCTCGGCGATCGGGAAAACGGTCAGTTTGGGGTTCGGCAGCGTCTCTCCGTAGTAGCATCGTGTTCTGGCGTCGGTGGCGCTCCAGAAATTTTCGGGATCGGCGGGATCGACAAAGCGGCACTCGATGCCCATCGTGCTCAACGTATTCTGGAACAGGTTCCAGGTGCCGCCATAGACGTCGGTCGAGCAGACGAAATTATCGCCGGCATGACAGATGTTCTGGACCGCAAACAGCGAAGCGGCCTGACCCGACGCCAGCGCCAGCGCGGCTACCCCTCCTTCCAGCGCGGCAACGCGCTCTTCGAGCACCGCCTGCGTCGGATTCATGATGCGGGTGTAGATGTTTCCGAGCTCTTTCAGCGCGAACAGATTGCCCGCATGTTCGGCCGAGTTGAACTGGTATGACGTCGTTTGATAGATCGGCACCGCTACCGCATTGGTGGCCGGGTCTGAGCGATAGCTTCCGGCGTGCAGCACAATGGTTTCCGCATTATGGCTTCCGGTCGGCATGATTTCTCCGCATCGTTGAATGATGGAGTAGGTACCATCGGACCGTTTTCGAATTTCGGCCCCTGCGCTATTTCGGCGCAGGTTCCGGATCGGCGGCCCAGTTGCTCGCTTCGGGTCCGGACGCCAGCGAGACCATGGCAAGGTCGTCGGCGCGCCGGATATGCGCTGCAATCAGCGGGTTAACGAGCCGGGCATGGGTTAATGGCAGCATGTGGCCGGTTGCCGGGAAATGATGCGCGTCGGCGCCCGAAATGAGCGAGGCGAGCCGGCCGACGATGCGCTGGGTCAGGTACGGCGACAGGCCGCCCGACAGCAACAGCGTCGGCACATTGATCGCGGCCGCGGCTGACGTGACGTTCTCTTCCGAAAGCGCCGCGGTGAAGTCGTAGGAGATCTTCTCGACGCGCTCGATCATACGTATCCGCGCCCCGGCGGAGAGCTGTTCGATGGGTTCCGATCCATTCCAGTAGGACGTGAAGCGGTCGACTGCCTCCAGATACATGCCTTTCCAGAGATCGGCGGAGATGTTGCGCGCGAGTTGGGCGAACAGGTCGTGCAGCCGCCGGTCCGCGGGGTTTTCCTTGAGCAGGGTCGGCAGCACCGGCTCGATCAGGGCCAGGCTGCGCACACGGCCCGCGAAGGGAGACGCAGTCGCGATCTTGAAAGCGATGGCGCCGCCATAGGAATGGCCGACGAGGTGAATCGGTCCTTCCGCGCGGTCGATGGCCTCGGCGAGATGCGCGACCTCCCCAGCCAGCGTCATCGGCAGGTCCGTCCAGCCGAGGCCGTTGCCGTAGCCGGAAATATCGGGAGCAAGCACCTGATAGGTGGGTCCGAGTTGTTCGGTCAGCCCGGCCCACTGGCGTCCCGAGCCAAGTGAGCAATGCAACGCTACGACACAGCTCTGGTGCGGAAAATTCTGCAAGTTGTCGGACATTTTTGTTTTTTCAATCCATGTTCATTTTCTTGTTATTCCGGGCTCCGAAGGAGCCCGGATCAGGGTTTGCCGGACCGTTCGAAAAAGCGGCATTACCTCTTGGTGATCACGACCTCGAGATATTCGCTGGGCACCACCATGGTGGCATCGCCGGACTTGTTCATGCGCACGATCAGCGCATAGAGGTCGTTGTGAAGATTTTGCTGCGAGGTTGCGTCGAGCGCAGCGAACGCCTTCAACACCGGACCGTAAAAAGTCTTGAAAACGTCAAGGAAATGCTCCGGCGACCGGTAGCGGAAGTTGAACATGCGCGGCTCGGCCCTGATTGAGCCCGCCTGGCTGCCGAACATTTCGTCGAGTGCGGCGCGCGTGCCCCAGAGCGCGGGCGATTTGGCGCCTGCCGGCGGCGGCAGGTATTTTCCGAGCGTCTTGAAGACCTGCCCGATGAAGCCCTCCGGGGTCCAGTTCGCCAGACCAATCCGGCCGCCCCGTTTGCACACTCGCGCCAGTTCGGAAGCCGACTGCGCCTGGTTCGGAGTGAACATGACGCCGAAGGTGGAGACCACCGCATCGAACGAGCCATCATCGAACGGAAGCGCTTCGGCGTCGGCCTGCTTGAATTCGATCGAGAGGCCATCGGCGGCTGCGCGCGCCCGGCCGCATTCGAGCAGGGCCGGCACGTAGTCGGTGGACGTAACGTTGCACCATCGGCGAGCCGCGGCGAGGCTGGCCATGCCGTTGCCGGCGGCCACATCCAGCACTTGCGAGCCCGCGCGAAGGTCGAGCGCCTCGCAAAGCTGCTCTCCGACGATTTGCAGCGTGGTGCCTATTACGGCGTAATTGCCCGATGACCACGCCACCTGCTGCCGGCTCTTGAGCGCGGTAAGGTCAGGCGTGGCGGTTTGTCGCGCGGAGGTCATGGTCGTCATGGGCGCTCTCCTGTGCTTGAGTTGCAACGCGGTCATGCCGCGCTGAACGGAACATGGCAGTCCGCGGACCCAAAGACTCTGAGACGGCCTCAAGTATTTCTTCGGACCGTCTTGATTTTCTCGTGAGGCGGTTGGCGGGGGGATTTGTGCGGTGAGATTTCTTTTTGAAAACCAGGTTCTTGACTCCGAGCGGCGCGAACTGGCCTGCGCCGGCGCAGGCGTGCCGCTCGAGCCTCAGGTTTTCGACGTGCTGCTGTATCTGCTCAAGCACCGCGATCGCGTCGTCGGGAAGGATGAGCTGTTCGATAACGTGTGGGATGGCCGTATCGTCTCGGAGTTGACGCTGACAAGCCGGATCAACGCCGTTCGCAGGGCCATCAACGATACTGGCAGGGATCAGCGTCTCTTGCGCACCCTCCCGCGTAAGGGCTTTCGTTTTGTCGGCGAGGTGCAGGTGGATCAACCTGCCGCGGCGCCAACACCATCTGCGGGACGCTCCGCAGGTCAAGACGCCGAGCCGCCGCGCCTGGCGCTGCCTGCACTGGACCGCGCCGCGATCGCTGTCCTGCCTTTTTCCAATCTGAGCGGCGAGGTCGAGCAGGAATATTTTTCTGATGGGATCAGCGAAGACATCATCACGGCGCTTTCAAAGCTGCGCTGGTTCTATGTGATCGCCCGCAATTCCTCATTTGTGTATAAGGGCAAGTCGGTTCACCTCAAGCAGATCGCCGACGAGCTCGGCGTTGTCTATGTCGTCGAGGGCAGCGTCCGCAAGGAGGGCGACCGCGTGCGCATCACGGCGCAGCTCAACGACGTCGCGACCGGAAGCCATGTCTGGGCCGAGCGCTACGACCGCGATCTGGCCGACGTCTTTGCCGTCCAGGACGAGATCACGGAGTCGGTCGTGGCTGCGATCGAGCCGCAGCTGTATGCCGCGGAAAACTTCAGGGCACAACGCAAGGCGCCCGACAGCATGGATGCGTGGGATCTTGTGATGCGCGCGCTGTCGCATTACTGGCGCGTCACGCGGCAGGACAACATGGTTGCCCAAGCGCTGCTGGAGAAAGCCATCAACATCGATCCGCAATATGGGCAGGCGCTCGGCGTCCTCGGCTCCAGCCACACATTCGGCGCCCATATGGGATGGGAAGACATGGCAAAGGCGGTTGCAACCGCGGAGCGCGCGGCGCTTGCGGCCATTCACGCCGACAGCGAAGACGCCTGGGCGCATTCCGCGCTGGCGAGCGTATATCTCCACACCCGGCGCTTTGACGATTGTCTCGCCGAATTCGAACTGGCGCTGAGGCTCAATCCCAGCTTCTCGTCCGCTCGCGGCTATTATGGCGTCGCGCTCGCTTATTGCGGCCGGTGGCAAGAAGGAGATCGTGCCGCGCGCCATGCGTTACGCCTGAGCCCGCGGGATCCCTTCGCCGCGATCTACTATGGTGTCACCTCCTATTGCCAGTTCGTCGGCGGCAACTATGAGCAGGCCATCGGTTTGGCGCGCGAGGCGCTGCGTCTTCGTCCCGACTTCGTCGGCGCCCACCGTGTACTTACGGCCGCCGCCGCGATGACCGAACAACGGGAATTGGCGGCCGTATCCCTTGAAGCCCTGCTCCGCGTCCAGCCAAATCTTTCGCTCGCGTGGCTCGCCAGCGAGATGCCTTTCAAATGCGAATCCGAACGCGACCATTATTTGGCGGCGTTCCGGTTGGCAGGGCTTGAGTAGCGCTCGGGCATTTCAAGCATTTCTGGACGAAAAATCATCCGTCTCTGAAAGCCTGCGCCGTCTCGAACCTGCATGCTGCAGAAAGGAAAGCAGCATTACAGCAGGCGGAAAGATAATGACCATGTTGAACAGCAGCTCCGGCTATTACGGCACGTCCTCCGTTCGGAGGAGCTTCAGCGCCATCGGCGGAACGCTTTTTAGCCTCGTCAATCGTTGGGTCGCGGCCTTCCTCGCCCGGCGCGAATACCAGGCGAATTTGGTGGTCTTGCGCAGCCTCAGCGATCGGGAGCTGAGAGACATGGGCCTTTATCGCAATCAGATAGGCCCGGCTCTGGAGGATGCCGCCAGGTACCGGGCGCATATGGCCTTCATGTCGGCTTCAAGGGGTTGCAGGAACAATCGGTTTATGGGCAAGCCCTGAACCGAGTTGGCTGATATCGCTTATTCCGAAGCCAGTGCCTTGAACCTCGCCAGAAACCGCTTCTCTGCCTTGGCCGCGCTCCAGGGCGTCAGGTAATCCTCCCGTGCGGCGGGCGACAGTTCGGGATCGCGGCCGAACAGGCGTTTCGCCTCGGCTTGTTCGAAGCCCGCAAGCTCTGTCGCTTCGAGATAGGCTGCGCCCTTGTCGGCGGCCTTGATGGCCCGGGTGATGTTGTCCGCCAAAACCGGCGGCAGGCCGAAACGGATGTGGATCGCAGAGAGCAGACGTTTTTCGACCGTCTTGTAGTCTTCGCCAAGCACCGCCTTGAACGGCGAGATCATGTCGCCGATGACATATTCGGGCGCGTCATGCAGCAGTGCCGCGCGCCGCCAGCTGACGTCGATGCGGGGCGTTTGCTCGCGCATGACAGCCTCGACCAGCAAGGTGTGTTGTGCGACCGAAAAGATATGCGGCCCGTTGGTTTGTCCGTTCCAGCGCGCCACGCGGGCAAGCCCGTGGGCAATATCGGCGATTTCGATATCGAGCGACGAGGGGTCGATCAGGTCGAGCCGGCGTCCCGACAGCATCCGCTGCCAGACCCTGGTGCCCTCTTTCCGAAGTTCGCGAGACATCGCGGCAACCTGTTATGCGGACTTCGGAAAGTAAAGGGCACCAGCAATATATACGATTGCAGTACCGCTTTCGATCTGAGGTCCCGGAGACGAGTTCGCCGCATAGGATGCCGGGACCTCAGATCGGCAGTACTGCGCTGATGCTGGCTTTGCAGACGATTTTCCGGCCGTCATTTGATTTTGAGGCGAGGGCCGCGGCGCTTTCCGGCGCAGCTTTCGTGGCAGAAGCAGCTGACGAGATGGTCGTTGACCATGCCGGTCGCCTGCATGAAGGCATAGACGATGGTGGGGCCGACGAACTTGAATCCGCGCGAGGCAAGCTCCTTCGACATCTTGATCGAAAGCGGGGTTGCGGCGGGAACGCTGGCCGTGGTCTTGAAGTGATTTATCTTCGGCTGCCCGTCGAGGAAATCCCACAAAAGCTTCGAGAAGCCAGGGCCTTCTTCCATGATCTTCAGAAAGGACTTGGCGCTCACGATCGTGCCCTCGACCTTGGCGCGGTTGCGGACGATGCCGGCATCGTTCATCAGCGCATGGACTTTTTTGGCGTTGTAGCGCGCGATTTTTTCAGGGCGGAAATCGTCGAAGGCCTTTCGGAAATTATCGCGCTTGCGCAGGATCGTGATCCACGACAGCCCGGCCTGGAAACCGTCGAGGATCAGCTTCTCGAAGAGCGCGCGGTCGTCGAATTCCGGCACGCCCCATTCGGTGTCGTGATAGGCGACATAAAGCGGATCTTCGCCCGGCCACGGGCAACGTGTTTTGCCATCGGCATGCGGGCGCGCGGACCTTGTCATGCGACCGTCTGCCTCGGGAGGTTGCGCAATTCGTCCGGATCAGCGACGCGGATCGACAGGCCGCCTGCCGTCAGCGGCGTGCCGGCCTCAAGCGCCTCGGCTGCCCGATCGACCCGGATCAGCGCGAGGCCGTGATGATCGGCGGCCGAACCCATAGTGCCCACGGACTTGTCGCCGGCGAGCACGGCCGTGCCAGGCTCCGGCGCGTCTTCAAGTAAAACACGAACGGTTCGCGTGCGCGCGGTGCCGCGGTGCTGCATCCGCGACACCACCTCCTGGCCGACATAGCAGCCCTTGTCGAAATCGACGCCGTGCAGCCGGTCCATGTTGGTTTCGTGCGGAAAGGCATCGCCGTAAGTGAAGTCGAGACCGCCGCGGGGAACGCCGAGCGCGATGCGGTGGGCCTCGTAAGCGGAATCCTCGACCATTTGCGCGCCGATCAGGTCAGTGGCCTTTTGCGCCAGCTCTTCGGGGAGGAGAATGCGAAAGCCGAGCGCGGGGTTGCGCGGATCGGTGAAGGCGAGATCCGGCTTCAGCGAGGCTTCGCCGCCCCACACCGCGAGAACGCCGAGACTATCGGAGAGATTTTCGATCCCGACCTTGGCGCGCAGGCGATAAAAACCGAGTTTGTCCGCAAGGCCTTGCGCGAGCGCCTTCGGGCAATCGATCAGAAAGCCGCCGCCATGGCCGGACGGCGCCTCGGTGATCAGAAAATCCGCCGTGATCTTGCCCTGCGGCGTCAGCAATGCGGCGAAGCGTCCCAATCCCGGTCGCAGCAGCGTCGTGTCCGTGGTGATGAGGCCGTTGAGAAAGTCGCGGGCGCTGTCGCCGGCAACCTTGACCACGCCACGGTCGTGCAGAAACGCAGCCTTCATCTAGTGCCCATCTCATGTGACATCTCACATGAGAACGTAAGCCGCCGATCCCCAAACAACAAGGGCTTGCAAATAGTTGCGTCTACTGCCTCGCGCGTGCGGTCGAGAACTCGCCGTTGCGGACGCGAAGCGGAAGGCCCTCGACGAATTTCGCCACCGCGTCTTCGCCGTAGGTTCGAACCAGTTCGGCGAAGGCCGCAAACAGGCTCGCCTGCGCGAGGCAATCGCCGTCGATGCCATCGTGCCGAGCTTCCGCCCAGGCTTCGCTGAGATAGCTGAGGGCGGCTTGTTTCTGTTCCTGATCGGGCAGCAGATCGCGGGCGATGAAGGGCGCTTGATGGCTCATGAACTCAACGGTTTTTCGGGTTTTCTGCGCGAATCTGGTGAGCGAAACAGGTCGTGGTGTAGCATGCCCGGCGCAGCCGCCTAGACCAGTTCTTTAGGAAAGGTTAACGGGGATAAAGGAAAGCGGGCATATCTCATAAAGCACCGAAAAACAGGGCGGCTAATTCGCGTAGCGCGCGGTCAGGTCGCGCGAAATCTTCAAACCCTCGTCGATGTATCGGCGGATCGCGAGCGTAGCTGCGGGGGTGCAAGTGCGGTAGGTCTGCTGGAAGCCGTTATAGCCGCGGTTGAAGCCGGCGATCATGCGCGCGCGCCGTTCGCCGCTTGGGGTTTCGGCGTCGAGCAATGCCTGCATTTCGTTGCGCCATTTGCCGCCTTCATTGCTGCCGCAAACGCCTCGGAGATAGTGCAGGGTTCCCAGAATCTCCGCGAAGCGCTGCAACTCGCCGTCGAACGGCGCGGCGGTTTCTTGCGCGCGCGCCGGGCCGCCGAGGCAGCACAGGACGATGAGGACGACGGGAAGATATCTGGGCATGAACGGGGTCCGGAGAACCCGTGTGATATGCCTCCTCGGGGTGTGGGAAGCAAGCCGCCTGAAACCTTACGTCGCGCCCAGAACGCGCCTGGCCGACTGGATGACTCCCGATAGTCCGTCGGTGAGCTTGAGGTCGCCAAGCGCATCCGGCGCGACCCATTTATAGTCGTCGAGTTCCTCATTGAGGACCACGTCGCCCGCGCTCCAGCGCGCCGCAAAAGACATGATCAGATAATGCCCGCCTCCTGCAGCCGTCGGCAAAACCTCGCGCCAGGCGGCGAGTTCGGCGATCTCGATTTTCAGCGCGGTTTCCTCGGCCACCTCGCGATGCAATGCGGCGTGCAGGGTTTCGCCGAATTCGACCCGCCCGCCGGGCAGCGAGTAAAAGCCCTTGGCCGGGAAGCGCGCGCGCCGCACCAGCAGGATTTTGCCGTCGCGGAAAATCGCCGCGCTGACGGCGAGCTGCGGATGAGATGGTTGAGGGAAGGGCGCCAAGGCGTGATTCCGGGACAGAGGTCTGCGTGAGGCAACAATGTCAGAACAGGAGCGGCTAGAATAGGAACTTCAAATCCGCAGCACTCAGATCAGCCACACCTGGATCCAAAAGCTGGATCAATGAGTCATGATGTAGTCGACGTCGGCCTCGCCGTCGCCATTGATGATGCTGCCGGCCAGCATCACAAGCGGCTTGACCCAACCGGTGGCCTGTTCGGCGAGCCGGGCACGGATCTTGTCCTGCCTGGCTTCGCGCATCGCCGAACTCACCGCGGCCAGGATCGAGGTCATTGCGCCGGTGATGCCGTCGAACTCGGAGCGGATGCGGGCGTCGGCGGCATTGTAGGCCTCGATCGCGAGATCCCTTGCCTTGAAATTGGAAGCGGTGAAATGTTCGGCGTAGGATAACGGTTGCCAGCCCAGAAAATCTTCGGCGCATTCCGGCATGTCCGGAATCATCTCCAGCAGCATGATGGCTTCGTTGAAGTGATTGAGATAGTCGGTGGCAAGCCCGGTGCGCGGGTTGATGTTCGCCGCGCGCAGTTCCACGGCCCGCGCCGAGTTGTCGGCGGCGGCGGTCCCGGAAGCAAAGCGCGCTGGTTCGGCAGCAGGCGGTGTCATCCGCCGCAGTGTTAGGGTTTCGAGTTAAAAGGTGTTGAAGAAATACCTATTGGGATACCGATATGTGTGGGCGCTTCGTTATCACCTCGCCACCGGAGGCTTTGCGGCAAATTTTCAGTTATTTGGAACAACCGAATTTCCCGCCAAGGTATAATGTTACACCAACGCAGCCGATACCTGTAGTGATAAGCGGGAATGGCAGGCATTTCCATCTGATGCGCTGGGGCCTGTGGCCGGCCTGGGTCAAGGATCCCCGTAATTTTACGCTCCTGATCAACGCGCGCGCGGAGACCGTCAAAGAGAAGCCCGCTTTCAAAAATGCGATCCGGCGCCGCCGCTGTCTGATCCCGGCCGACGGTTACTACGAGTGGCGGTCTTTCGAAGGAACCAAGCGGCCCTATTTCATTCACCGCCGCGATGGCCGCCCGGTCGGGTTTGCCGGCGTGGCCGAGACCTGGGTCGGCCCTAATGGCGAAGAGGTCGATACGGTAGCCATCGTCACCGCGGCTGCCAGCGCCGACCTTGCCGTGCTGCATTCGCGCGTGCCGGTGACGATCGACACCAACGATTTCGAGCTTTGGCTAGACTGCCGCGCGCACGATGCGGACGCGGTGACGCCGCTGATGCGAGGGCCGCAAGAAGGCGAATTCGCCTGGCACGAGATTTCGACGCGGGTCAATCACGTCGTCAATGACAATTCACAACTGATGCTGCCGATCACCGCCGAACAGCGCGAGGCCGAGCAACCCAAGCGTGCGAAGAGGGCAGGTCAGCGCAAGATAGCTTCCGCCGACTCGGATGATGGGCAGGGAAGTTTGTTATGATTTGCGATCGATACCCCACTCTCCGTCATGCCCGGCCTCGTGCCGGGCATCCACGTCTTCCTTCTTGAACCATCCAAGATGTGGATGGCCGGGATAAGCCCGGCCATGACGAGTTGTTAGTTAATTGCGACAAAGATTAACCCGCCAGCAATTCCCTCAGCTTGGCCACCGCGCTGTCGGGCGTCGTCAGGACCGGCAACTTGGTGGCCTCAGTCACCATCGCCGCAGCCGGCGCCATGCTGTATTGCGCGAGCGCAATCAGGTCGCAGTCGCGCAAATCGCGCGAGGCCTGCACCACCAGGCGATCGTGTTCGGCGCGGTCGCCGCGGTCGAGTGCGGCCATCGCGCCTTCCGCCAGTTTCGGCACCAGCTGGATCGTGCCCGGAAATTCGGCCGGCATCGACTGCAATGTCGGCGGAAAGGTCGAGAGCAGGCCGATCCGGTGGCCGCGCGCGACCGCCTGTTCGATCATCGCCTGGTTCGGCTTGAGCACCGGCATCGGCGAAAGCTCGCGTGCGACCGCCTCGATGCAGGGGCCGAAGGCCGAGCAGGTGAACAGGATCGCATCCGCGCCCGTCGAAGCAGCATAACGCCCGAGCGCGAGGAAGCGATCGGTCATGTCAGGGGTGAGCCGGCCGTCGCGCGCCACGTCGGCCGACAGGCTCTCGTCGAGCAGATTCATCAGCGTGGCTTCCGGCCAGAGTTTGGCGAACGAAGCCGCGACCGGAGAAAGCGAATGTTGCAGGGCGTGAATGAGGGCGATGCGCATTTCTTGTTTCTCGTTGGGTCAAAGACGATTCTGCCGCGGAATTCTGACTACGGGGTCGGCTCGCGGCCATCAAGCCATTTGGCGTAAATGATGCGTTCCTGCTCGGCATAGCCCAGCGATTGATAAAATGTCTGCACCTGGTCGTTATCGGGGCGGACCAGGAGTTGCAGCTTTTCGATGCCGCGCCCGCGCAACCATTCCTCCGCGGCAGCCATGATAGCGCGTCCGTATCCCCGGTGACGACAATCGGGATCGACGGCAACGTAATAGACCCAGCCACGATGGCCGTCATGCCCGACCAGAACCGTGGCAACGATGGTGCTGCCGTCGCGTCCAATCAGGACGGTCGCGTTCGGTCCCTTTCGCGCCAGCGCGATGTCGGCGGCCGGATCGTTCCACGGCCGGGTCAGGCCGCACGCCTGCCAAAGCGCGATCACGTCAAGAACCTCGGCATCGCCGATCGCTGTAATCGCCAGCGCGGGACTAACGGACGTCACAGCACTTTGCCGGGATTCATGATCCCGAGCGGGTCGAGCATCGACTTGATGGCGCGCATCAGTTCGATCGCGACCTTGTCCTTGACTTCGGGCAGTTCGTCGCGCTTGAGCACGCCGATGCCGTGTTCGGCGGAAATCGACCCACCCATCCGCAGCACGATTTCGAAAACGACGGCGTTGACGTCGTGCCACCTTTCGAGGAAATCCGCCGCTTCGGCGCCGACCGGCTGGCTGACATTGTAGTGGATGTTGCCGTCGCCGAGATGGCCGAACGGCACCGGCCGCGCGCCCGGAATGAGTTTCACGACGGCCGCATTGGCTTCCGCGATGAAGGCCGGCACCGCTGCGACCGGCACCGAGATATCGTGCTTGATCGAGCCGCCTTCGGGCTTCTGGGCCGCCGACATCTCATCGCGCATTTTCCAGAATGCCGCGCGCTGGCTCAAATTCGCCGCGATCACGGCGTCGTCGACGATGCCCTGCTCCATCCCCTGCGCGAGGATCGATTCCAGCGTCGCGCGCGCGTCCTCGCGCGAGGACGACAACTCCATCAGCGCATACCACGGATGCTGGCTCGCGAGCGGCGCGCGAATATCGATGCCATGGCGCACGCTGAAATCAACCGCGATGTCGGCGAGCAATTCAAAGCTGGTGAGGCTTCCCGCCGCCTCGTTTTGCGAGATCGACAGCAGTTTTAGCGCGTCCGCCGGCGATTTCAGGCCGACAAAGGCGGTCTCGACCGCGCGCGGCTTCGGAAACAGTTTCAAGGTCGCAGCCGTGATGATGCCGAGCGTGCCTTCGGCGCCGATGAAGAGATTGCGCAGGTCGTAACCGGTGTTGTCCTTTTTCAACTTCGACAGGGCGTTGAAAATCCGCCCGTCCGCCAACACCACTTCCAGCCCCAGCGCCATCTCGCGCGCCACGCCGAAGGCGAGCGCGGCGGTGCCGCCTGCATTGGTGGAAAGATTGCCGCCGATGGTGCAGCTTCCTTCCGCGCCCAGCGACAGCGGAAACAGCCGGTCGGCCTCGGCGGCCTTTTGCTGCGCGATCTGCAACACCACGCCGGATTCGCAGGTCATGGTGTTGGAGGCGGGATCGAGGTCGCGGATCTTGTCGAGCCGCCGGGTCGAGACCACGACCTCGCCGTGGTGCGGGGTTTGACCGCCGACGAGACCGGTATTGCCACCCTGCGGCACCAGCGGGATTTTCTGTTCGGTCGCGAGCTTGCAGATCGCGGCAACTTCCGCCGTCGAGCCCGGCCGCAACACCAGCGGCGAGTGCCCATGAAACAAGCCGCGCTCCTCGGTGACATAAGGCGCGACGTCGGCGGGCTCCGTCATGGCGTATTTATCGCCGACGATGGCGCGAAAGCGCGCAATCAATTCGGGCGACAAGGGCGCGGCGGGCGTGTGAGCGATATTCATCGGCTTCTCTCGGATTCTTCTTTTTCTGTTATTGTCTTCCCATCGCAGCACGGCGCAGCCGATCGTTGATGGCCTCACCAAGACCGTGATGCGGCACGGCCATCACCGCGATCGCGCGGGTATTTTTGGCGTCGAGCGCACGAAGATAGCCGAAAAGATTGGCCGCGGCCTCGGCAAGATCACACGTCTCGGACAAATTCAGCGCAGCCTTGGCGGCTCGCGCGCCATCGATGCCGGCGCGGCCGAAAGCCAGCAGCGCCTCATCCGGCTCGACATGGGTGGCATCGAGCCGCACGGGTGTACGCGGCGCGTAGTGCGAGGCCAGCATACCCGGCGCCAGCGGCTGGGCGTTGTCGTTTACGGCGTCTTCGGGCAGCCGCTGCAACGGGTGACCCAGCACGCGCTCGATCGCCTCGCGCGGCAGGCCGCCGGGACGCAGCAACATCGGAGCCTCAAAACAGGCGACGATGGTGGATTCCACCCCGACATCGACGGCGCCGCCGTCCAGGATCAGATCGATCCGCCCCGAAAGGTCGCTGGCCACATGGGCGGCCGTGGTCGGCGAGACATGGCCCGAGAGATTGGCGGAAGGCGCCACGACGGCGCGTCCGAATGCACGCAAGATAGCCCGCGCGACGGGATGCCGGGGGACGCGTATCGCGACCGTATCGAGACCCGCGGTCGCCAGTTCCGCAACCGTGCAGTCCGCCGTCTTGGGGACCACCAGGGTGAGGGGCCCCGGCCAGAACGCCTCTGCGAGCTCCGTTGCAGTCGCATCAAGCCGGGCAATTTGCCTGGCCACGGCAAGATCCGCGACATGGGCGATCAGGGGGTTGAAGGAGGGGCGTCCCTTGGCCTCATAGAGCCGGGCAATGGCCCGTGGCTGGGCGGCGTCGGCGCCAAGCCCATAGACCGTCTCGGTCGGAAACGCGACCAGGCCGCCATCGCCGAGGCAACGCGCGGCCCTGGCCACAGCGGCCTCATCGGTCGGCAAAATCAGCGTTTTCAAACTCACTGTCACCGGGGTTAAATCCTGAGGAATTGGGCTTCTTGCGGTGCGCGAAAGCCAAGGCTATAAGCCGCCTTCTTGTCGGAGTGTGGCTCAGCCCGGTAGAGCACTGCGTTCGGGACGCAGGGGTCGTAGGTTCAAATCCTACCACTCCGACCAGAAATCATTGGGGTTTTTCTCTCCATTTCGATCCCCGGCCTGGACCCAAACCGGACTTCCCGGTCCCGACAAATAAGCCAAGCGCGAAATTGAGCTGGCCGACAGAAAGGACACGCAAGCCGTGCCCGGCTCATAATATCTCAAGCTTCCGGACGGTCGTTAGCAGATCCCACTTGCTTTGCTCGAGAGAGCGGCCTGTTGTGTCCACAGCCGCATCTGCCCTCGAATAAAGCTCAGATCTGCTGGCGAGAATTGAGTTCAGCTCTTCCATAGCCTTTGGATGGCCGCTCATTGGGCGCAGATCGCCCTGATTGCGCACGCGCTCCATGTGGTCTTCGGGACGCGCCTTGATCCAGACCGTATGAAAGTAGCGCAACAGGTAGTTGAACGTCTCAGGCTCGCCAACGATGCCGCCAGCGACCGCGAGGACGGTTTGATTCGAGGTGGCGACGACACGCTCCAGCGCGTCGCGTTCCAGCCGTCGGTATCCCTCCTGTCCGTACAACGCCATGACTTCTGCCGCCGGCATTCCGCTGATCTCCTCGATCTCCTGATTGAGCTCGATGAAAGGGATCGAAAGCTCTTTGGCCAACATCTTGCCGAGAGTTGATTTCCCCGCACCGCGCAGCCCAATGAGGCAAATCCGCTTTTCCCGCAATCGGGATGGATCGCCGGGATCCAGGATTCTCCTCACACGCCGACGCTGCTCCCGTGTAGCCCTCCGGAACAGCTCCGAGAACTGCGCGACTTCCGACTTCCAGGGATCGTCGGCTCCTACCAGCCACTCGATTCGATGATCAAGCGCTTCAGATACACGTGACAGCAGGGCAATGGAGATATTTCCTGTCCCGCCCTCAAGTTGCGCCAGGTACCTCAAAGAGACTTGAGACATTTCTGACAAGGCACGGCGTGAGACACCCCTGCGTTCGCGCGCCTCGCGCACGCGTTCTCCGACCGAGGCCACAAACGCCTTCGCGTTAGTTTCGAGCCGTGCCTTTCTATCGTTCGGGCTTTTGCGGGTCTTTTGTGTGGTTTTCATGCGTGGGTGAGGGTGGAAGCCTCAAAATGCGAACTGTAGCATATCGGAAAGACGGCGGCCCAGCGTCAAAAAGACGATATTTTCCCCGGACTTGTGCGGGTTTCTCGCTGCGCGGCCGACAGCTTTCGACAGCGATCGGTGCATTTTAATTCTTGCGATCTCATCAAAGTGCATTATCATGCACATCGTTAAAACATAAAATCAAGGCGACGCACACTCGTGCAAGTGTCGCGATTGGGCGTCGTTGCGTGCCAACAACATCAGCCCTAGGGGAGAAAACGGATGAGACTCAATCGCTCGATATTGGAGCCACACAAGCCGCTGTTTGGTCTGGCGCTGGCCTTGATGTGTTCTACTGCCTTCATTCCATCACGGGCCGCGGCAGCACCGCTTCCGGGCTGCAGTGGCCTGGCTGCGCAACTGCTGGCGGGCGAAGGCGTGAGCGCTGCGACTTCGGCCGTTCAGCCGGCAGCGAGTCCGCATTTGTCCTACTGCCTGGTCAACATTACGGTTTCTGAGTTGGCTGGTGCGAAAGACGGATATCTGCCGGGCCAAAAGCAGACGATCAACATTGGGATCGGGCTGCCGCTGAGCCCCGCCGATGGTGGGACTGGAGGCTCGATCGGCGCCTGGAACGAACGCATCCAGGATCTGGGCGGCGGCGGATACGCGGGATTGGTGGGGCCCGTCACCGGAGCGACGGACGCGGGGTATGTGGGTTCGTCGACAGACACGGGACACCCGGCCTCGGCTGGTGGCACGTTTGCCTTGAACCCGGACAACACCTTGAACTTGGGCCTCATCAGGGATTTCGCGTTCAACGGAATTCATCAACAGGCCATTTGGACAAGGAAACTTACCGAGACGTATTACGGCCGTAAGCCGGAGTTCACCTACTGGAACGGTTGCTCGACCGGCGGCCGTCAAGGTCACCAACAAGCGCAGAAGTATCCCAACGACTTCGATGGGATTCTCGCCGGCGCTCCCGCTTTCAACTGGGACCGCTTCATTCCTTCAGAGCAATGGGGTGAGATCGTCATGAATCAGGAAGTCGGGGCGCCGATTTCCGTTGCGAAACTCAACGCCGTGAAAAATGCCTCGATCGCCGCTTGCGACGCGCTCGACGGGATTACCGACGGCGTTATCCAGGATCCGCGCGCCTGCCACTTCAAGGCTAGTGCCTTGGCCTGCACGAATCCCGCCACTTGCTTGACATCCCAAGAAGCGAGCGCGGTCAACAAGATTTGGGATGGTCCTCCGGGACCGAAAAACGGCGAACGGCTATGGTTCGGTCTTGAACGAGGAACGACCTTCCTCGGGCTAGATGCGCCCTCGCCGTTCAGCATCTCCACACAATGGTTCCAGTTTTGGGTCGATCAAAATCCCGCTTTCGATTGGCACACCATCACGGAGGCCAGTTTCGCTGATCAATTCAAGCAGTCGGAACTCAAGTTCCATGACGTGATCGGAACAGACGACCCGGATCTGTCCGAATTCCGCGAACATGGTGGAAAGATGATCATGTATCATGGGCTCGCAGATTTGTTGATCATGCCGCGGGGCTCTTACAACTACTATAATCGCGCCACCAAACACGCGGGCGGATTGTCCCAAGTCCAAAAATTCTATCGTTTCTTCCCGTATCCAGGAAACAGCCATTGTGGTGGCAATCCCGACCAGCCGAATGCGCCTTTGATTGATTCATCGAGCTCAGGTGCATTGTTCCAAGCCCTCGTCAATTGGGTCGAGCACGGAACCGCGCCGGACTCGATCATTGCATTTAACAATGCGAACCCGGCCTTGGCGACCGTCAGCCGTCCGATTTGTAAATATCCGGACAAGCTCACTCATAACGGCGGAGGCAGCACCAACGTTGCCTCCAGCTTCACTTGCAAACATGAAACGGACGACGATCTCGTGGCGGAAGAAAAGACGCTCCCGGATGCAGATCTCATCGAAGACCGCCACGATCACGATCACGATCATTGATCGCCGTTGAGTTGATAGTTGGATTAGTTTGAACAATGAGCGCGCGCGACCTCGTCACGCGCGCTCACATTGTGTGCTCAAGCCGTGTGCCAGGCTCATTCTTCACCTCGGCAATGGCACTTAACGGACGTCGTTGTTCTGTCGGTGAACGTCCGCTTTTTTGTGGTTAAAGCGGACGAGGGTAGGCGCGCTTCTCGATGTCCGCCACCAGGTACGCGTGCGAGGAAATGGACGCTTACAGATTTGCCGCGAAAATTCCCTGTTATCCGCTCAGAATTCCCTGTTCTTCAGAGAAATTTTCCTGATTGTTTGCTTTAGGGAATTCGCTGAAAAGTCCCTGCGGCACAGCCGTTCCTTGCTTTAGGATTCTCGCCTTGAGGCCTGAAATCGCGATTTTCCCTGTAAAATTCCCTGTTAGTAGGGAAATTACGCGGAGACCGGTTCGCATGCCACTGCGTCGCCAGCGCGGGAGTCATCTCGAACCATCACATTCCCATTTACATTTCCAGTGTAACCGATTGATCTTGCTAGGCGCAAAACCCGTATATTTTACAGCTATGTCATTCTAGCCTCATCGAGAAGGCTAAACTCTTAATCAGTAGGTTCAGTAGGTCCGGTTCCGTACGTCAAATGCAGTCGGCGTGTCGTTGACCACCGGTTGACCACCGAAATCCCGTGAACAAACGGCGATATGGGTCACCAATCACGAGCAAACTTGATTGTTTTTGTTGATCTTTTCGTTTGCTACTTACGTTCGGGACGCAGGGGTCGTAGGTTCAAATCCTACCACTCCGACCAAGCAATTTCCCGAGCGCTTTCAAGCAAGGTTAGTCACGATCCAGCCATCCCAACCGGTTGCGGATGATCGGCCGCGCCATGGTCTTTCCCTAAAATGCAGGCCATTCGGCCGCGTAGAGTGTCAGGGATGACAGCGGCCTAACTATTTGCTCAATTATTCCCTGTCTTCCCGCCGCTTCCTTACCCTCATTCGGAGAATGCAATGGCTTTCGATCTGGTCCTGCGCGGCGGTCGCGTGGTTGACCCCTCCCAGAAACTCGACGCTGTCACGGATGTAGCTTTTTCCGGCGGCAAGGTCGCCATGGTCGGCAATGCGCTCAAGGTCGACCCGGGAACCGACGTGCGCGATGTGTCGGGTTATATCGTCACACCTGGCCTGATCGATCTGCACACGCATGTGTATTGGGGCGGTACGTCGATCGGCATCGACGCTGAAGAGTTCTGCCGCACTTCCGGCGTCACCACCGCGATCGATACCGGCAGCGCCGGTCCGGGTAATTTCGCGGGCTTCCGCAAGCATGTGATCGAGCCCAGTCAAGTGCGCATTCTGGCCTATCTGCATGTCTCGCACGCCGGTATCTACGGCTATTCGCACCGCGTCATGGTCGGCGAAAGCGAGGAAATCCGGTTGATGAATCCGATTGACGCCGTTCAGGTCGCGGACGCCAATCGCGATCTCATCGTCGGCATCAAGGTGCGGGTCGGCCGCAACTCTTCGGGCGCGTCGGGGATCGTGCCACTCCAGATCGCGTTGGAGGTCGCCAACGAGGCCGGCATGCCCTTGATGGCGCATATCGACCACCCGCCGCCGAGCTACGAGGAGGTGGTAAGTCTGTTGCGTCCGGGCGACGTTCTGACCCACGCCTTCCGGCCGTTTCCCAATTCGCCGGCCACAGCGCAAGGCACGGTGAAGAAGGTTGTGCTGGAGGCGCGCGAACGCGGCGTCTTCTTCGACATCGGCCACGGCAAGGGTTCCTTCGCCTTCAAGACCGCGCGCGCCATGCTCGCCAACGGATTTTACCCCGATACGATTTCTTCCGACGTCCATATCCTCTGCATCAATGGGCCGGCCTTCGACCAGGTGACGACGATGTCCAAATTCCTGTGCATGGGAATGTCGCTTCCCGACGTGGTCGCCGCCTCGACGGCGAACGCGGCGATGGCGCTGCGGCGCCCCGAACTCGGCAGTCTCAAGCCGGGGAGCGTCGGAGATGCTACTCTGATCTCGATCCAGGAAGGCAAGTTCGACTATGTGGATGTCGTCGGCGAGCATCTGATCGGCGACCGCAAGATCGTGTCCGAGGGCGTTGTCATTGGCGGACGCTGGTGGCATCCGAAACCGTCATCAAAATTCAAACAACTCGCTGGCTAAGCGGGGCTGAAAATGATGTGATCGGCGTGGAAAATGCCGAAACGGCATTTTTAGAGGGATTATATCGGCGGATAGGGCAGGATCGCTGGCACACCATTTGCAGACACATGTGCAGACGAAAAGGCATTGTTCGCCATTGGTCGACGGGCCCGTTTGAAGTCTGGTCGTTATGGAAATTCGGAACTGGGAGGTCTCGATGGATCGCAGGACAGTGTTGAAGGGATTGGCCGGGGCGGGCAGCCTGGCGGCGGCGGGAGGCCTGTCGATGCCGGCGTTGTCGCAAGGCGCGGCCGCACGCACCTTGCGGTTTGTGCCGCAGGCGGACCTGGCGAATTTCGATCCGATCTGGGGAACGCAATATGTCGTGCGCAATGCCGCGGCACTGGTGTGGGATACGCTTTACGGCATCGACGAAAAATTGCAGCCGCAACGCCAGATGGTCGAGTCCGAGGAGGTGTCGGCCGATGGCCTGACCTGGACTTTCCGGCTGAGGCCGGGGCTCAAGTTCCACGACGGCGAACCGGTGCTGGCAAAGGACGTGGTGGCGAGCCTGGCGCGCTGGTCGGTTCGCGATTCCATGGGGCAGATGATCAAGGTTATCCAGAATGAGCTCGTTGCCGTCGACGACGGGACCTTCAAATGGGTCCTGAAAGAGCCCTATCCGAAGATGCTGCTGGCCTTGGGTAAGAACAACACGCCGTGCTGCTTCATCATGCCGGAGCGCATCGCCCAGACCGACCCGTTCAAGCAGATCGGCGAGTATGTCGGCTCGGGGCCGATGAAGTTTGTCCGGAGCGAGTGGGTCCCCGGCGCCAGATCGGTGTTCGAGAAGTTCGCTGATTACGTGCCGCGTCAGGAAAAAGCGTCATGGCTCGCCGGCGGCAAGCAGATGCTGATCGATCGCATCGAGTGGGTGGTGATCCCGGATCCAGCCACGGCTGCGGCCGCGCTGCAGAACGGCGAGATCGATTGGTGGGAAAATCCACTTCCCGATCTCGTGCCGGTACTCAAGAAGAACCGCAATGTCGGCGTCGACATCGCCGATCCGCTCGGCAATATCGGTGTGTTCCGGATGAACCATCTGCATCCACCCTTCAACGATGTGAAGGCGCGGCGCGCGGTGCTCACGGCTCTCAGCCAGGAAGACTATATGCGGGCGTTGGTCGGCGACGACACCTCGCTTTGGAAGCCGCTGCCGGGTTACTTCACGCCAAATACGCCGCTTTATTCGGAAGAGGGCGGCGAAATCCTCAAGGGCAAGCGCGACTTCGACGCCGCCAAGAAGCTGTTGGCGGAAAGCGGGTACACGAACCAGCCCGTCTCCTGCATCGTGGCGCAGGATCAGCCGATCACCAAGGCGCAAGGCGACGTCACCGCCGATCTGTTGAAGCGCATGGGCATGAATGTCGATTTCGTCGCGACCGACTGGGGTACGGTCGGTTCGCGCCGTGCTTCAAAGGCGCCCGCGGGCCAGGGCGGCTGGGAGATGTTTCATACCTGGCACGCGGGCGCCGACTGCCTCAGCCCCGCCGGCTATAACGGCCTTCGCGGCAACGGCGACAAGGCCTGGTGGGGCTGGCCGTCGAGCCCGAAGGTCGAGGCTGAAATCAGCGCGTGGTTCGCCGCCAAGAACCTCGACGAAGAGAAGGCCGCGATCGGCCGTCTCAACAAGGCGGCGTTCGAAGATGCCATCTATGCGCCGACCGGCTTTTTCCTGAGTTACACGGCCTGGCGCAAGAACGTCTCCGGGATCGTGAAGGGGCCGCTGCCGTTCTTCTGGGGCGTGTCGAAGACCGCGTGACGGTGCGGTAGAGCGACATGGGCTCCTACATCTTGCGGCGTGTTCTGGTCACCATCCCCGTGATGGCGATCGTCGCGCTGTTCGTCTTCAGCCTGCTCTATATCGCGCCGGGGGACCCCGCCGCGGTGATCGCGGGCGATCAGGCGAGCCCGGCTGACGTCGAGCGGATTCGCCAGAGCCTCGGTCTCGATCGGCCGTTCCTGGTTCAATTCGGAAGCTGGATTTGGCGCATTCTGCACTTCGATCTCGGCACTTCGATCTTCACCAACCTGCCGGTGTCTTCCATGATCGCACAGCGGATCGAGCCGACGCTGTCGTTGATGGCGCTCACGCTTCTCCTCACCATTGTCGTCGCCGTGCCGCTCGGCGTGATTGCGGCCTGGAAGGCGGGAAGCCTGATCGACCGCGTCATCATGGCATTCGCCGTGTCGGCGTTTTCGCTTCCGGTCTTCGTGGTCGGCTATATCCTGGCCTACGTGTTTGCGCTCGAGCTCGAATGGTTTCCCGTGCAGGGCTATACGCCGTTCGCCGACGGCTTCTGGCCGTGGCTGCAAAACCTGATCCTGCCGTCGATTGCGCTCGGCTGCGTCTACATCGCGCTGATCGCGCGCATTACGCGGGCTTCCATGCTCGATGTGTTGCAGCAGGATTATATCCGCACCGCGCGCGCCAAGGGCCTCGGTCAGCGCGGCATCCTGTTCGTCCATGCGCTGAAGAACGCCGCCGTGCCGATCGTCACGGTGATCGGCATCGGCGTTGCGTTATTGATCGGCGGCGCGGTGGTGACTGAAAGCGTGTTCGCCATTCCCGGCCTTGGGCGTCTGACGGTCGATGCGATCCTGCGCCGCGACTATCCGGTGATCCAGGGCATCGTGCTGATGTTCAGCTTTCTCTATACGCTGGTCAATCTGATGGTCGACGTCACCTACACCCTGATCGATCCGAGGATCCGCTATTGAGCGCCGCGGCCACCACCTCGGCAGCGCTGCCGCCCGGCCTTGCCATCGCGCGGCCATTGCCGGACCTGATGCAGCCGGTGAAAGTCCGGCGCGGCGTGCTTGGTTTCCTGCGCAACAATCCGACGGTCGCCATCGGCGCGGCGTTGCTGCTCTGTCTGGTGCTGATTGGAATCTTCGCAGCCCATCTTGGGACCGTTGACCCGACGGCGCTGGCGCCGGCCAAACGCCTCCGCGCGCCATCCGCGGACTACTGGTTCGGAACCGACGCGCTCGGCCGCGACGTTTATTCGCGCGTGCTTTTTGGCACGCGGGTCTCGCTGACGGTTGGCCTGTCGGTAGCGCTGCTCGCAACATTCGTCGGTCTTGTGATCGGTCTTGTTTCGGGTTTCGTGCGATGGGCCGACGGCATCGTCATGCGCATCATGGACGGTTTGATGTCGATCCCGCCGATCCTGCTCGCGATCGCGCTGATGGCATTGACGCGCGGCAGCGTCGGCAACGTCATCATGGCGATCACGGTTGCCGAGATTCCGCGCGTTTCGCGTCTGGTGCGCAGCGTCGTGTTGTCGTTGCGCGAACAACCCTATGTGGACGCGGCAATAGCCAGCGGCACGCGAACGCCGATGATCATCCTGCGCCACATCCTGCCCAACACGGTAGCGCCGATGCTGGTGCAGGCCACTTATGTCTGCGCCAGCGCCATGATCGTGGAATCCATTCTCTCTTTCATCGGCGCCGGCACGCCGCCCACGATTCCATCCTGGGGCAACATCATGGCCGAGGGCAGGGCGCTGTGGCAGGTGAAGCCCTACATCGTGTTCTTTCCGGCCGCATTCCTCTCCGTGACGGTTCTCGCGGTCAATCTCGTGGGCGACGGCCTGCGCGATGCGCTCGATCCGCGCATGGCCAAGAGCCTGTGATGCGGAGTAGGGTCTGATCCGATGGCATTGCTCGAAGTCGAGAATCTTCAGAACTCACTTCCGCACCCCCGAGGGCATCAACCGGGCCGTCGATGGCGTCTCCTTTCATGTCGACGAAGGCGAGACGCTGGCGATCGTCGGCGAGTCCGGTTGCGGCAAGTCGGTCACGGCGATGTCGCTGATACGGCTGATCCCCGAGCCGCCGGGCAAGATCGCAGGCTCGGTTCGATTTCGCGGCAGGGAACTGCTGCAACTTTCCGACCGCGAGATGCGCGCGATCCGCGGCAACGACATTTCGATGGTGTTTCAGGAGCCGATGACGAGCCTCAATCCGGTTTTGACCGTCGGCCGCCAGATCGGCGAGACCTTGCGGCTGCATCAGGGGCTCGACCAGGAAGCGGCCGAGGCGCGCGCGATCGAAATGCTGACATTGGTCGGCATTCCGGAGCCGGCGCGGCGGGTGCGCGAATATCCGCACCAGCTTTCTGGCGGCATGCGTCAGCGCGTGATGATTGCTATCTCGCTCGCTTGCAGTCCAAAACTCCTGATCGCCGACGAGCCGACCACGGCGCTCGACGTCACTATTCAGGCGCAGATTCTGCAACTGATGCTCGACCTGAAGCAAAGGGTGGGCGCCGCGGTCATCCTGATCACCCATGACCTCGGCGTGGTCGCCGAGGTCGCCGAGCGGGTCATGGTGATGTATGCCGGCCGCAAGGTCGAGGAGGCGCCGGTGGCCGAGCTTTTTCGTTTTCCTCGCCATCCCTATACGCAAGGCTTGCTCGGCGCGGTGCCCAAGCTCGGGTCGTCGCTGTCAGGTGCGGCCAGGCGTCTTGCCGAAATCCCCGGACAGGTGCCGAGTCTCAAGCAGCGGATCACCGGCTGCGCCTTTGCCGGGCGCTGTTCGATCGCCACCGATCTGTGCCGCGAGGTCGCGCCGGGTCTTGAGGAGAAATCCTCCCGCCATTTCGCCGCCTGCCATTTTGCGAAGAAGGAGGCGGCCGCGGCATGACGGCTCCGCTGTTGCAGGTCAACGACCTCAAGAAACATTTTCCGGTCCGCGGCGGTCTTTTCGGCCGCAATGCGGGCCGGGTCTATGCGGTCGACGGCGTATCCTTTGAAATTGCGCGCGGCGAGACGCTGTCGCTGGTCGGCGAATCCGGTTGCGGCAAATCCACGGTCGGGCGCGCCATCCTGCGCCTGTTCGATATCACCGCGGGCCAGGTGGTGCTGGACGGCCAGCGCATCGATGATCTTTCACCCGATCGGCTGCGTCGCCTGCGCCGGCGTGTGCAGGTCGTGTTCCAGGATCCCTTTTCCAGCCTCAATCCGCGGCTGCGAGTGCGCGATATCTTGGCCGAGCCGATCCGCAATTTCGGTCTCGCCAGATCCTCGGCCGAGCTCGATTCGAAAGTCGCCGCATTGATGGATACGGTGCGCTTGCCGCGCGAGGCGCTGGATCGCCTGCCCCATGAATTTTCCGGCGGCCAGCGCCAGCGTATCTGCATTGCGCGGGCGCTTGCGGCGGAGCCGGACCTGATCGTCTGCGACGAGGCGGTCTCCGCGCTCGACGTCTCGGTCAAGGCGCAGATCGTCAACCTGCTGCAGGACCTGCAGCGGGAATTCGGCCTGGCGCTGCTGTTCATCAGTCATGATCTTGCGATCGTCGAGCACATGACGCACCGCGTCGCCGTCATGTATCTCGGAAAGATCGTCGAGATGGCGCCGAGGCAGCAGATTTTCGCTGCGCCGAGCCATCCCTATACCAAAGCGTTGCTCTCGGCAGTGCCGGTGCCGGATCCGACAGCCCGCCGCATCCCGATGATCTTGAAGGGTGACGTGCCGAGCCCGATCAATCCACCAAGCGGTTGCCGCTTCCATACAAGGTGCCCGTTCGTGTTTGATCGTTGTCGAACGGAGGAGCCGGAGCTTCGCCAACGCACGGAAGGGCAGTGGGCGGCATGCCATCTCGATGCGCTGCCCGAAGCGCCGGCACCCGCGCACTGATGCAGGGCCGTTCGGTAGCGGGCTATGCCGCCCCCCGCGCGAGCACCAGGTGGCTGGTGAGCCGGCGGGCCACGTCGCGCCGCAGGAGGTTGAATTCCGGCGACGACACGTCGCGGGGGCGGGTGAGGTCGATGCGGAAGTCGCTGTCGATGCGTCCGGGGCCCGCGCTCATCACCAGCACGCGGTCGGCGAGCAGCACGGCTTCCTCGACCGAGTGGGTGACGAAAATGGTGGTTACGCCGGTGCGCCTCCATATCTGGAGCAGTTCGTTCTGGAGCTGTTCGCGGGTGAGTGCGTCCAGGGCGCCAAACGGCTCGTCCATCAACAGGATGTTGGCGTCATTGGCGAGCACGCGCGCGATTGCCACGCGCTGCTTCATTCCGCCCGACAACTGGTTCGGGTAGCGATCGGCAAAGCGCTCGAGCCCGACCATCCTGACGAACTCATCGGTCGTCTTGTCGATCTCTTCGCGCGGCAGATGGCGCTGTCGCGGCCCAAAGCTGATGTTCTGGCGCACCGTCATCCACGGGAAGAGCGCGTAGTCCTGGAACACCATGCCACGGTCGCTGCCGGGGCCAGTGATGACCTTGCCGTCAATCGAGACGTCCCCGGTGGTCGGCTCTTCAAATCCGGCGATGATGCGCAGCAGCGTGGATTTTCCGCAGCCGGACGCGCCGATCATGCAGACGAATTCGCCTTTCGGAATGCTCAGATCGATCGGCGCGAGCGCTTCCACTTCGTCGTCGCCGACCGCAAAGCGTTTGGTCACGCCGCGGACGGTCAGGATGCCGGCTTGCGCGTTACTCATGATGCTGCGGGCTCCAGCTCAGGAGGCGGTTGCTGATCGCCACGATGATGCGGTCGGTAACAAACCCGCAGGCGCCGATCACGATCATGCCGGTGATCACGAGGTCGGTGCGCGACAGCGTGCGGCCGTCCATCACGACGGAACCGAGACCGGTGGGAACGCCGGTCATCTCGCCGACCACGATCAATATCCAGGCAAATCCATGGGCGATCCGCAGCCCGCTGAAGATCGCAGGCAGCGATGCCGGCAATACGATCTGGCGGAACATGCCGGTGCCGGAACATCCGAGCATGGAAGCGGCCTCGAACAATCGCGGATCGATCGAGCGGACGCCGAACATCGTGTTGAGCAGGATCGGATAAAACGCGCCGAGAAACACCAGGAAGATGGCGGCGTTCGGCCCCAGTCCGAAAAAGATCATCGACAGCGGCAGCCACGCGGTGACGGGAATGGGGCGCAGCAGCGAGATCGTCGGGTCGAGCAACTGCCGCAGCACCTTGATGCGTCCGATCATCATGCCAAAGGGGATGCCGATCAGCGCGGCGAGGAAGAACCCGCCATAGACGCGCTGCATCGACTTCCAGACATGGGTCAGGATGGTGCCGCTGAACGCATCGTCGTAGATGCCGCCAAAGGTGAAGTCATACATCATCACCGCGACCTGGTACGGGCTTGGTATCAGCCGGGTGCCCGTGATCGCGACCGCGCGGTCCCAGATCAGGATCAAGAGGATCGGAAAGCCCGCGCCGAGAACGATGGCGCGAAGCCGCTCCAGCCGTTGCCGGTTGCGCCGGCGAACGGACGCGGCCGGAGCGGGCAGGTTCGTCTCTCCACTGTCGAGCAAGGTGGTGGCGTGGTCGCTCACGTCGGTCAACTTACATGAACTGTTCGGTGATGGCGCGCGCCATATCGGGCGCCTGGCGGACCTGCTTCTTCTCGACCATCAATCCGCTATAGGCCTTGGCGCGCGCGATGAAGTCGTCGTCGATCTTCCAGGTCAATTCGACGTTCGGGACCGCCATCTCGATCGACTTGCGCTGCTGGCCGAGTTTCTGCATAGCGACCTCGACCATTTCCTCGGGGTGCGCCATCGCGTAATCGGTCGCCTTCTTGTGCATCTCGATGATCATCTTCAGCCGCTCGGGGTCCTCCTTGATCATCTTTTCGCTGGCCGACAGGATCATGTTGAGCGAGCCGATCGGCGTCGAATAGGGATATTCGACCAGCCGGCCGGTGCCGTTGGCAAGGCTGATTCCAGGTCCAGGCTCGGCGCCGACATAGGCATCGATGTCGCCGCGCGCGAGCGCGCCGGGCATGTCGCTGAACGAAAGGCGGATCGGCTGGATGTCGCTGACGGACATGCCTTCCGCCTTGAGGCGCTCAAGGATGACCACTTCCTGCGTCGAGCCGGGGAAAATCGCCACCCGCTTGCCCTTCAGGTCCTTGATGGTCTTGATGTCGGATTTGGCGTCGGCGACGATGCCCATGCCGCGGTTGGTGGCGGCCGCGACGATCACCACCGGTTCGCCCGCGGCGGCGCCGAGCAGGAACGCGGCGATGCCGTGGATGCAGGTATCGACGGTGCCCGTCAGCACCGCATTCTTGCCGTCGGTCGGGCTCTCGAACGGCACGACTTCGATCTTGTAGCCGGCCGGCGCGAATTTCTCATAGAAATAGGGGGTGATGCCGTGGATGAGTTTCAGCGTGCCGACCCGCAGAACCTTGTCGTCGGCGCTCGCACCCGGCGCGGATATCACAAGCGAGAGAAATGCTGACAAAACGAGCAGCAGGCGGGTTAAAAACGGTGCAGCGGGCATGGCAGTCCTTTCGGCGAACAAGGCAGTCCTGATTTAACCCGGCAATCGCACCTATACAGGAAGCCTCAAATCGAGGGAACCATCGATTGTGCGAGGCGTATTCAGTATATGCCACCGGCATGCCGCATCGGCATCATCTGCAATTTATGGTTTTGGAGCGGCGGAGGCGGTTGGTGAATGCTGGCTCGCGGTAACCTTGCCGGTCAAATCCACTGGAATTGGCGGCAACTTCTCCTAGATACCTGCATAGGGCGGCTCGCCGCTTTCAGGAGGCCTCCCTCGATGGTCTTAAGGCATGGTTGGTTTGTTGCTGTCGGCATGGCCGCGCTTGCTTGGAGTAGCCTTGCGGTCGCGCAGCAATATCGTGCGGACGAGCTTCTCAAGCTCGACCTGTCCAGCGCGGTGCTTTCGCCCAAGCCGCTCGGACCCGCCGCCACGTTCACGCCGGGTCCGTTGAACGTGACGATCGACCGCGGAAGTGATGCCGCGCAAGCCAACGCCGAACCCGTGGTCGAGCCCAAATCCGAGCCCAAAAGCGAGCCCAAAACCGTGACCACGGCGACGGTCCATGTCGACACGGCGACGGTCCATGTCGATAGCAACGCCAAGCCCAGGACCGCGCTCAAGACTGCCGCTTCCGGCATACGCGTGGCCCATGCGCGCGCGGAACGATCGGCATCCCGCACGCCGCGAGCGCCGGTCGCGCTCCACCAGCGAAATCCGGTAGAGGCACAAGCCCGCGATACCGCAATTCAGGTCTGGCCCTGCAAATCAGGCGGCATCTGCAAATGGAAGCGATAGGGCCAATTACGCCATCTTGATTTGAATGCGGCCACGCGGGAAAACTATCAGCGGCGTGATGACTTGCCCCGCTCAAAGCTTCACCTAAATCCTTTCTCTCTCAGGCACCCTCATTCGAAAGGGCCGCCGGACTTCGGAGTTCAATCAATGGAAAATCTGCAAACTCAGGGCATCAGCCTGCCGCGCCTTGGGCTCGGCACCTTTCGCATGCAGGGCGATGCCTGCCGCGCGGCGGTGGAAAGCGCGCTGGCGCTGGGCTATCGCCATATCGACACCGCTGAAATGTACGGCAATGAGGAGGCCATTGGAGCTGCGATTGCCGCATCAAAAATCGCGCGCAAGGATCTCCATGTCACGACCAAGGTCTGGAACGAGAATCTGGCGCCGGATGCGATCCGCCGCGCCTTCGACACCAGCCTGAGGAAACTCAGGCTCGACCAGGTCGATCTCTATCTCGTGCATTGGCCTGCGCCGAACATGAACCTTCCGGCCATGTTCGAGACCCTGATGAAGCTGAAGCAGGAGGGCCGCACCCGCGCCATCGGCGTCGCTAATTTCAACGTCGCACTGTTGAAAAAGGTCGTCGAAGAGATCAAGGCGCCGATCGCCTGCAATCAGGTCGAGTATCACGTGATGCTCGACCAGACGATTTTGCGCAAATATCTCGCGGCGAAAGCAATCCCGCTCGTGGCCTATTGCCCGCTGGCGCAGGGCCGCGCGGCCTCCAACGAGACACTGATGGCGATTGGCCGGAAACATGGCGCCAGCGCCGCCCAGGTTGCGCTGAAATGGCTGCTCGATCAAGACGGCGTGGCGGCAATCCCGAAAGCGTCGCGCAGCGAGAGCCAGCGCGCCAACCTCGATGCACTAAACGTCGGGCTGGACGATGAAGACCGGCAGGCAATCGCCGGGCTTCCAAAAGACCGGCGCTGCGTCAATCCGGGTTTCGCGCCGGCGTGGGATTAGTTCCGAGATAACTACTCAAAAGAGAATGGCCCCTTGCGGGGCCATTCCTGTGTCGGCCTTATTTTTAGTAGCGATGCTTGATCACGACCTTATTGTCATGATGGCGCCAGCCATGATGCCAATCGCGATGAAAACCGCGATGCCAATCGCGATGAAAACTGCGGTCGTGATGATAACCGCCGTGCTTGATCACAACGGTTTCAGCACTGGCGATGGACGGCGCCGCGATGGCGATCGCGCTGACTGCGGCGATAACGTAAGCAAGCTTCTTCATGTTGTCCTCCTCCATGCAAGTGGAGGTTAAACTTCACAGCCAGAGGGAACGTTCCGCGCATATTGCGAGAGAATTCTGAACAGTTGTTCAGCTTGGAAAAACATTCCTTGATCCACCGGGCCAATTCATCGCACGCGTCAGTCGATGATCGCCTGATAGACCAGCGCATTGATCGTCTGACGGTAGTGCCAGCGGATGGGAC
This sequence comes from uncultured Alphaproteobacteria bacterium, assembly GCA_963832045.1. Taxonomy (GTDB): domain Bacteria; phylum Pseudomonadota; class Alphaproteobacteria; order Rhizobiales; family Xanthobacteraceae; genus Bradyrhizobium. Next base: position 46,422 of record CAWHSM010000022.1, on the reverse strand, counting down.
CCGGCGCCGCCGACATGTACACGACGGCGAGTTCTTCCTTCGGATCGACCCACCAGTCGGTGCCGCTGGCGCCGGGCCAGGAAAACTGCCCGACCGAGCCCATCATCTTGACCACGCCAGGCGTCGTGCGCACCGCAAGCCCGAGGCCAAAACCGTAGTCGGCGCGCGTCGGATCGGCGTTGCCGACGAGATTCCTGATGCTGGGGCCGAGCTGATCGGACAGCATGTAGCCAACAGTCCTCGGGCCGAGCAAACGCGCCTCGCCGCTGCGTCCGTCGTGCATCAGCATCATCGCGAAGCGCAGATAGTCCGAAGCGGTCGAGGCGGCGCAGCCGCCGCCGCATTCGAATTTGATGGCTTGCGTCAGCTCGGGGCTGCGAGCCTGGGGCTTGCCGGTGTCCGGATCTTCCGGCAGCGGCTTGGCATAGCGCGCGGCCTGATCGGCCGAAATCGAAAAACCGGTATCGGTCATGCCGAGCGGCGTGAACAGATTGGCCTTGAGATATTGCCCGAGCGTTTGGCCGGAAATCTTCTCGATCGTCAGGCCGAGCACGTCGAGGCCAAAGCCGTAGTCCCAAACCGTCGCGGGTTGATAGAGCAGCTGCAGCGATGCGAGTTTGTCCAGGAACGCCGCGCCGTCATATTCGCGCGCGGCGTCGCTGCTGCCGGCCGGGTACATCTTGTGCACCAGCGTATTGCCCCGGCCGCCATAGACCAGTCCCGAGGTATGGCGCATCAAATCTTGAATCGTGATTTGCCGCTCCGCCGCTACAGTCTCCGCCGTCGGCTCGCCGGCGGCATTGCGCGCGGCGACGCGCGGGCTAGCGAATTTCGGGAAATATTTCGCCAGCGGATCGCCGATCAGAAGCTGGCCCCGCTCGTAGAGCATCAGGGCGCCGATCGTCGTCATCGGCTTGGTCATGGAGGCGATGTTGAAGATGGTGTCGGTGGTCATGGCGACACCTGCCGCCTTGTCGCGCCAGCCATAGGCATCGAGCGCCACCAGCCTGCCGTGCCTTGCGATCGCGATCACCGCGCCGGGGATGCGGCCTGCCGCAATATCGGCCTTCAGCACCTCGCCGATGCGTGCCAGCCGCTCGCTGGAAATCCCGACCTCCTCCGGTTTGGCGCGGGGCAGCGGCTCGGCCGCCAGGGCGCTTACGCTGAAGGCGAGGAAGCAGAGTGCGGTTGCAGGGAATCGAAAACCGGTCATGAATGTTCTCCCGTTCGGGCTCTGTGCGGCCCTCGCGATAGGCTAAGCCAACGCTCTCGCGCAAGCTAGCTATCATTGATGCAAGCGCGCCCTGCGGCTTGCGCAAACGCCCGGGCCGTCGCATCATCGAGGAATAAGAAACGTCCAGTCTTTTTTGGGGAGAGCGCCAGCATGTCCGAATTGTCACGCCGTCATTTTCTTGCAGGTTCGGCCGCGGCCGCGTTGACGGGGGTGGCTTCGCCGGCTTCCGCGGCGATGGGACCAAACGACAAATTCGATCTGGTGATCAAGGGCGGCGACGTGCTCGATCCCAGCCAGTCACTGCGCGGAAAGCGCGACATCGGCATCCGCTGGGGCGTGGTCGAGGCGGTCGAGCCGGAAATCCCCGCCGCGCGCGCCGCCAAGATGATCGACGCCTCCGGCAAGCTCGTCACCCCTGGCCTCGTCGACCTGCATTGCCATGTTTACCCTTACGGCTCGGCGATCGGCATTCCCGCCGACGAACTGGTCCAGTTCCAGGGCACCACCACGGTGGTGTCGGCGGGCGATGCCGGCGTCAACAACCTCGCCGCGCTGCGGCGCTTCATCGTAGCGCAGACGCGGGCGCGCATGTATGCCTTCCTGCACATCGCCAACAACGGCCTCTCCGCCTTCCCGGTGGCCGAACTCTACAATATCGACAACGCGCAAGTGGAGGCCTGCGCGATGGGTCTCGCCGAAAACCCGGACTTCCTGATCGGCGTCAAGGTGCGGATGTCGGAGAATGTGATCTTCAAGCACGGCCTGGAACCCCTCAAGCGCGGCATCCAGGCCTGCGAGATGTGCGGCTGGCCGGCCAAGATGATGGTGCATATCGGCGGCGTGGAAACCGGACAATTGATGTCCGACATTCTCAACCTGCTGCGTCCCGGCGATATTTTGACCCATGCTTATTCCGGCGCGCCGAACATGGCCGGCGCCTTCACCAATATCGTGCAGGACGGCAAGCTGTTGCCGGCGGCGCTCGCCGCCAAGCAGCGCGGCGTGATCTTCGATGTCGGCCATGGCGGCGGCAGTTTCGATTTCACGGTGGCGGAGGTGGCCATTCCCGCCGGCGGCTCGCCGGATACGATCTCGTCCGACATTCACGTCTTCTCGGGCAACACGCCGGGCGTTCCTTATCTGCCGAACGTCATGGGCAAGTTCATGGCGATGGGCTTTTCGCTGGAGCAGGTGGTGACGATGGCAACCATTGCGCCGGCCAAGATCATCAACCGTGCGCCGAAGATCGGCACGCTCCAGGTTGGCGCGCCCGGCGACGTCTCGATCATGGACCTGGTTGAAGGGCCCGTCACTTTTGTCGACACCCGCAACAACAAGCGCGAAGGCAAGGTTCAGTTGAAGCCGGTGCAAACCGTCATCAACGGCGTTGCATTCGGAAGGCCGTATCAGGCGCCGTTCGCGGTGAGGTAAGCGCAACCGGGCTCAAGACGTCTCGCCTGCGCGCATTTCCACATTGGCAATGCGCGTGGGCACGCCGAACTCCTTTCGGCACACCTCGGCGAGAACGGCAATACCGTCGCGGATTTGCTGGTGCGTGGGGCTCGCAAAACACAGCCGCAGGCGGCAGCCGGCATAGGCCTTGTCGGTCGACCATTCCGGCCCCGGATTGATGGAGACGCCGGCGGCAAACGCCGCCTGATACAGTTTCAACGTGTCGACATGATCCGGCAGCTTGACCCAGAGGAAAATGCCGCCTTTGGGAGCCTCGAATTCGGCGGATGTGCCGAACTGCTCGTTGAGCGCTTCCATCAAGGTATCGAGCTTGGCGCGCAAGCCGCGCCTCAGGCCTGGAACGTGCGTGTCAAAATGCGATGCGCAGTACTCGCCGAGCACCATCTGCTCAAGCGCGCCGCTGCCGGCGTCGGTTTTCAGCGCCAGCATGCGCGAGAGCGCGGCCCATGGCGCGACGATGAAACCGACACGCAGCGCCGGCGCGATCGATTTGGAGAATGAGCCGATATGGATGACATTGCCGGATCGGCTCATGGCGTGGAGGGCGGACGGCCTTTGGCCGTCCCAGATCAGGTCGGCGTAGCAATCGTCCTCGAAGATCGGCACGCCATATTGTTCGGCGAGCGCCAGAAGCTCGGTGCGGTGTGTCTCCGGCATGATGGTGCCGGTCGGGTTTTGCACGGTCGGGATGGTGTAGATGTATTTCGGCGTGACGCCGCGGCGTTTGAGGCCGGAAAGCGTATCGGCGAGCACGTCCATCCGCATGCCGTCGCCGTCGAGCGGAATTCCGATCGTGTTGACCCCGAGCCGAGTCAGCCGGTTCAGCGCGCCCTGATAGGTGTCGCGTTCGACGATGACGGTATCGCCGCGGGCGAGCAATGTCGCATTGACGAGGTCAAGCGCCTGCAGCGAGCCGGAGACGATCAGGATGTCGTCGGCGGTGCAGGAGATGCCGCCGTCGCGCTTTAGTTTCGCAGAGAGGAATTGGCGCAAGGCCAGGTAACCCTGGGGGCCGCTATCCAGCCCATAGGTGGCGAGCGTCCGCCCCTCGCGCCTGAGCACGGCGTTAACCGCATCGATCAGGCCATCGAGCGGGACCTGCTCCGGATCGTTGTTGCCGCCGACGAAGCTGTATTTCGCAAGTCCGCTCCACTTTGCCGCAGCCGCGGGCAGGCCGGCAGGGAGCAACGGCGTAAAATCGAACGGTGCGGCAGCGGTCATCGGCGTCTCAATCCCTTGTTCTTGATTGCGTTCGACCTTATTCAAGTAAGGAGCCTTTGTCGCTACGTTCGGAAGGCTTTTCTGCCCTGCGTATTGAAGCTGGCGCTGCGATGCATGTCCGGCTAATTCTCGCGCCACGAAATGAGAGATACCGATGGCCGATCCGATTCAGGAAGTTCTGCACGCCTTCGCCAATGGCGAACTTGTCGTCGTCACCGATGACGACGATCGCGAGGGCGAGGGCGATCTGATCGTCGCGGCGTCGCTGTGCACCGCCGACAAGATGGCGTTCATCATCCGCCACACCTCCGGCATCGTCTGCGCGCCGATCACGCCGGATGACGCGCGGCGGCTGCGGCTCGATCCCATGGTGGCGCATAACGAGTCCAATCACACGACCGCCTTTACCGTCTCGATCGACTACAAGCCCGACGGCGGCACCGGCATCTCGGCGGACGAGCGTGCGTCCTGCTGCCGGGCGCTGGCCAATCCGAATGCCGGCGCCAACGATTTCGCGCGGCCCGGCCATGTGTTTCCGCTGATCGCGAGGGATGGCGGCGTGCTGCTGCGCTCGGGTCATACGGAAGCTGCGGTCGACCTCTGCAAATTGTGCGGCCTGCCGCCGGTCGGCGTCATCAGCGAACTCATGAACGACGACGGAACGGTCATGAAGGGCGAGCAGGTGGCGCGCTTTGCCAAGGCGCATAACCTCAAGCATGTCACGATCGCCGACATGATCGCCTACCGCCAGGCGCGGGAAAAGCTGATCGAGCGGGTTTCGACCTTTATCGCCGACAGCCCGATCGGCCCGATGCAGGGTTTCGCCTACCGATCGCCGTTCAATTCGATCGCCCATGTGGCGTTTGTCTTTAACGGCATCGGCGACGGCAAGAACGTGCTGACGCGTTTTCACAAACCCAACATCGTGAGGGACATTTTCACCGGTCCGAAGCATATGGCGTCGGTGCTCGCGCATTTCAAAAAGAACGGCAGCGGCGTGCTGGTATACTTGCGCGACGGCGCCGCCGGCGTTCCCGTCGCCCCGCTGCCGGAGGATAAAACCGCGGAAGCGGACCGCAACAAGCAATGGCGCGAGGTCGGCGTCGGTGCGCAGATACTGCGCGATCTCGGAGTCACGTCGATCCGAAACCTGACATCGTCGGTGCACGACTACAAAGGACTTTCCGGCTTCGGCATCGAGATCGTGTCGAGCGAACAGCTTGACGGCTGACGGGCGTCGCCCGCGCGCAGCATGACGCAATTGCGCTTCTGCTGTTATCGCTTTAAAATAAATATAATGATGTGAAAGGATTTTCCATGAGCGTGCGCCCTCAGGGCAAGGACAAGCCGTCTCCCGTCAGTTTTCAGTGGGACGACCCTTTCCTGCTCGACGAACAATTGACCGAAGACGAGCGGATGATCCGCGATACCGCGCGCGCCTACGCGCAGGACAAGCTGATGCCGCGCGTCGCCAAGGCCTATCTCGAGGAAAAGGTCGACCGCGACATCTTCCATGAGATGGGCGAGCTCGGCCTGATCGGGATTACGCTTCCGGAGGAATATGGCTGCGCCAATGCGAGCTATGTCGCTTATGGCCTGGTGGCGCGCGAAATCGAACGCGTCGATTCCGGCTATCGCTCGATGAATTCGGTGCAGTCCTCGCTCGTCATGCATCCGATCTATGCCTATGGCGATGAAAACCAGCGCAAGAAATATCTGCCCAAGCTCGCGACCGGCGAGTGGGTCGGCTGCTTCGGCCTGACCGAGCCGGATGCCGGTTCCGATCCGGGCGGCATGAAGACCCGCGCCGAGAAAACCTCGGACGGCTACCGGCTGTCCGGTTCCAAGATGTGGATTTCCAACGCGCCGATTGCCGACGTGTTCGTGGTGTGGGCGAAGTCGGCCGAGCACAACAACCAGATCCGCGGCTTCATCCTCGAAAAGGGGATGAAGGGACTTTCGTCGCCGAAGATCACCGGCAAGCTGTCGCTTCGCGCCTCCGTCACCGGCGAAGTCGTGATGGAAGGCGTCGAGGTGCCGGAGAGCGCGCTGCTGCCCAATGTCTCGGGTCTCAAGGGTCCGTTCGGCTGCCTCAACCGCGCCCGCTACGGCATTTCCTGGGGCGCGATGGGCGCGGCCGAAGACTGCATGCATCGCGCGCGGCAGTACACGCTCGACCGCAAGCAGTTCAACCGGCCTTTGGCGGCCACCCAGCTTGTGCAGAAAAAGCTCGCCGACATGCAGTCGGAGATCGCGCTGGGCTTGCAGGCTTCCTTGCGGGTCGGACGGTTGATGGACGAGGGCAAGATGGCGCCCGAGATGATTTCCATCGTCAAACGCAACAATTGCGGCAAGGCGCTGGATATCGCCCGCGTTGCGCGCGACATGCATGGCGGCAACGGCATCCAGATCGAATACCATGTGATGCGCCACACCGCGAACCTCGAAACCGTGAATACCTATGAAGGCACTCACGACGTTCATGCCCTGATCCTCGGCCGCGCCATTACCGGCATCCAGGCGTTTTCGTAAGGGCCGCAAGCGTTGCGTCAAATACCACTGTCATCGTCCGCGAAAGCGGGCGATCCAGTATTCCAGAGGCCTCTGGTTCAATTTCAACGGCTGGTGTTTACTGGATCCCCCGCCTGCGCGGGTGATGACCGAGCGAGTGCAGGTAACTCTCCATGCCCGATAACGACGACGTTCCCTTCAACCGCAACTTTCCGCTTCTACCCGGCATCGTCGATGAAATTCGGCCCGGCGTGCGGCGAATTCTCTGCAACAATCCGAGTCCCTTCACCTTCACGGGAACGGTCAGCTACATCATCGGCCGCGGCAAGGTCGCCATCGTCGACCCCGGTCCCGCCGACGCAGCCCATGCGGCGGCGTTGCTGGAGGCGGTGCGCGGTGAAACCGTCACGCATATTCTGGTCACCCACACCCACCGCGACCACTCGATGAACACCCCGCCGATCAAGGCCGCAACCGGTGCTCCGGTCTATGCCGAGGGACCGCATCGCGCCTCACGGCCACGCTTCGAGAGCGAAAAGCACAATCCGGAATCGGGCGCCGACCGCGACTTCCATCCGGACATTCAGCTCAGGAACGGCGACGTAATCGAGGGCGACGGCTGGCGGCTGGAGGCGGTCGCGACCCCCGGCCACACCGCCAACCATCTGGCGTTCGCTTGGCCGGAGCGAAAATTCTCATTCGTGGGCGATCACGTCATGGGCTGGTCGACTTCGATCGTCGCGCCGCCGGACGGCTCCATGGTCGACTATATGGCCTCGCTGGAAAAGCTGACGCAGCGCGACGAGGATCTGTATTTCTCCGGCCACGGTCCGGAAATCCCGGACGGGCCGCGCTATGTGCGTTTCCTGATCCGTCACCGGCAGGCGCGCGAAGCCTCGATCCTGCACCGTCTTTCGAAGGGCGAGGCGGATATCCCGACCATCGTTCGCGCGATCTATATCGGCATCGACCCGCGGCTGACGAACGCCGCGGGCTATTCCGTGCTGGCGCATCTGGAGGACCTGGTCGGACGCGGGATCGTTGCGACCGATGGCGATCCGGTGATCGGGGGGACCTATCGGCTGGCGGCGGCCTAACCATCTAACCAGTCGTCGTTATTCCGGGTCTGGTCCGGAGCCTGTCATCGGGCGCGCATTCGCGCGACCCGTTGGAACCATCCCGGAATAACGAAGACGTCACTTCTTCACCACCTTTGGCGGCGTCTTCGCCGGTGCCGCCGGCTTCTTGGCCGGCTTGAGGCTTTCATTGTCGGCTGCGTTGTTGAGGTCTTCCATCAGCTTGCGAACACGCGAGGCATTGCTGCCGATGTCGCTCTCGAAATAGCGGGAGGCGGAACGGATATCGACGCGCGAATCCTCGTCGTCGGGGGTGACGCGGATCGATACGTCCTCGCGGAATCCCATGATCGGTGTGCGTGCCACCGCCTCGATGCGGCCGATGCGGCGCGGCGGCTGGGGAGGGCGCTCGTCGATGATCAGCCATTTGCGTTTGGTGACGAGCAGCAAGGTGATCTCATAGGCCCGCTGCACCGGAAGCTCGAGTTCGACCGTCTCGATGTCGGGATAGGCGATGCGTTGCTGCTCGGCCGAATACAGCCCGGCATAGACCGCCGGATTGGCGCCGTCGCCGCTGCGCAGGCGCGCCAGCGCCTCGAAGCGCGGCGGGTCGATCGGATCGGTGGTGATGTCGTGGATCGGCGGCAGTTTGCGGTATTGCAGGCCGAGATAGGCCGGGTAGGCCAGCAATGATGCATCGATCAGGAACGCGAACAGGATGCGGCTGACGCCGCGTGCGCCGCTCTGCCAGATCGCGGCCGCGCCGATCAGGCCCACCACAATGGAGAGGCCGGCGCAGACAAGCGCACCGAAGAAGGTGGCAAGCGCCGGTTTGATTTCGAGAAAGCCGAAGCGGACGATGATGATCGAGACCAGCACCACAACCACGGCAAACACCGCCAGGTTACGCGACCAGGACGCAAGGCGCGACACGGGCTCCGATAGGTAAGGAGCGGAAAACCTGCGGGCCATGGTCTTGATTCTGCCGGGTTTTAGGAACTTGCCGGACCCAAATCGGCCCGGCAAGCCCGTTTGAGACCATGGACGGGAGCCAAATTCAAGGGCGGATTAGGGGACTGGGCGGCCCGCCGCCCAGGCCTTTCACCCAACAACAATGCCGCTAGGTCCCCGGGAAACGATAGGCCTTGAACTGCTCACGCAGCGAGGTCTTCAGGATCTTGCCGGTCGCCGTGTGCGGAATGCCGTCGACGAACACGATATCGTCGGGCATCCACCACTTCGCGATCTTGCCGTCCATGAATTTCAGGATGTCTTCCCGCGTCGCGCTCTGCCCCTGCTTGAGCTGCACGATAAGCAGCGGGCGCTCGTCCCATTTCGGATGATGCACGCCGATCACGGCGGCTTCGGCGACCGCGGGGTGGCCGACAGCGAGATTTTCCAGATCAATCGAGGAAATCCATTCGCCGCCGGATTTGATCACGTCCTTGGAGCGGTCGGTAATCCGCATGTAGCCGTGGGCGTCGATGGTGGCGACGTCGCCGGTGTCGAAAAAGCCGTCGTCGGCGAGAATGTCGGCGTCGACGCGGAAATAGGCCTTGGCGACTGCCGGACCTGAGACCTTGAGGCGGCCGAATTTCTTGCCGTCCCACGGCAATTCGTTGTCGGCATCGTCGGTGATTTTCATCTGCACGCCGAAGGGCGGATAGCCCTGAGTCTGGAGAATGTCGAGTTCGGCTTCGCCGGCAAGCTCGGCGAACGGAGGTTTTAGCGCGGCCAGCGTGCCGATCGGGCTCATCTCGGTCATGCCCCAGGCATGTCGCGCCGTGACCCCCATATCGGTGAACGCCTTGATCATCGAGCGTGGCATCGCCGAGCCGCCGCACACCACGGTGCGCAAATGCGGCAGCTTCAGCTTGTTGGCGGCCATATGATTGAGCAGCATCAACCACACCGTGGGAACGCCGGCGGTGTGGGTCACCTTTTCGGCCTCCAACAGCTCGAAGACGGACGCTCCGTCGAGCTTCGCGCCGGGCAGTACCAGCTTGGTTCCCATCGATGGCGCGGAAAACGCAATACCCCAGCTATTGGCGTGGAATAGCGGAACTACCGGCAGCATCGTGTCGCTGGCACAGGCGCCGAGCGAATCGCCGGTATTGGCCATCAGCGCGTGCAGCACGTTGGAGCGGTGCGAATACAACACGCCCTTGGGATCGCCCGTGGTTCCGGACGTGTAGCACATCGCCGCCGCGGTATTCTCGTCGAAGGTCTTCCATTTGAAGTCGCCGTCGACCTCGCCGATCCAGTCTTCATAGGCGACCGCGTTCTTCAGCGTGGTCTGCGGCATGTGAGCCTTGTCGGTGAACACGATGTAGCGTTCGACGCTTGTGAGCTTGTCGGCGATTTTTTCCAGGATCGGCACAAAGGTGATATCGGTCATCACCACGCGATCCTGGGCGTGGTTGATGATCCAGGCAATCTGCTCGGGAAACAGTCGCGGGTTGACGGTATGGCAGATCGCGCCGATACCCATGATGCCGTACCATGCTTCGAGATGGCGCCAGGTATTCCAGGCAATGGTGGCGACACGGTCGCCGAGCTTGATGCCGTCGCGTTCCAGCCGCTGCGAAATCTTCAGCGCGCGCTTGTGGATTTCGGCGTAATTGGTGCGATGAATGGGGCCTTCGACCGACCGCGTGACGACTTCCTGCGTGCCGTGAATTGCCGCTGCGTGTTCGAGAATTCGGTGGCACAGCAAAGGCCAGTCTTGCATCAACCCAAGCATACAGGCGTCCCTCCTCAAAGTATGATCGCTTGTCGCGGTTCTTTTGCACGAATTAACACGAAGTCTAGCGCGGGGAATGGACGCCGCAAATGGCCTTCTCGCGAGGGCGGCGGCCGGGTCGCCGCGGTTAGCGTGGCGGCGCTGCTGCTCGCCTTTTGCGGCCAGACGCCGCTGGGCGCGGCGGTGCCCCTGCCAAAACCCCGCCCCCTGGAGGCTCCGGTTCTGAAGTCGCAGCCGCCCGCCAATGGGCCGGAAAGAAAGGACGCCGAGCAGCCGGCAGAGGTTGCGCCGGTGCCGCAGCCGTCCGCTTGCCGGCTGGCGCTGACCGAGGCGATCGCGATTGCGCCCAGCATTCCGGATATCCATGGTCCGGGCGGCTGCGGGGGAGCGGACCTGGTGCGTCTGGAGGCCGTGGTCCTGCCCGACCGCAGCCAGATCGCGGTCAAGCCCGCGGCGATCCTGCGCTGCAAGATGGCGTCCGCAATCGCGGACTGGATTCGCATCGACATCGTGACGCTCGCCAAAGGCCTCGGCAGCGCCATTGCCAGTCTCGACAATTTCGATTCCTTCGAGTGCCGCGGCCGTAACCGCATGGCCGGCGCCATGCTGTCCGAACACGGCCGCGCCAATGCGCTCGACGTGCGCTCGTTCAGGTTCGCCGATGGCCGGACGATTTCGCTGACCGACCGCAGTGTATCGCGGGACCTGCGCGAGGCGGTGCTGCATTCGGCGTGCGCGCGGTTTTCAACCGTGTTGGGGCCGGGCTCCGACGGTTACCACGAGGACCACATCCATCTAGATCTGATGGAGCGGCACAACGACTATCGGATTTGCCAGTGGAATGTCTGGGATCCGCTGCCGGCGATCGCGCCGATGCTGCCGCCCGCACGACCACCGGAGGCGCCGCCGCGCGCGGTCGCTGAGACGCCGGAAGCCGCGGCCCCGGACTCCGGCCGGTCTGATCCGGGATCGGAGCAGCCAGCGGCGGCGCCGGCCGACAAGCCGTCAAAGAAAAAGCGCCGGTAAAACCGGCGCTTTTGTTTCCGAAAAACCGAATTGATCGGCTATTGCACCGAGCCGATATTGGTCGAGCCGAGCGCCACCTGCGAACCGAAAGCCGACTCGCCATGGTGAGGCGCGAGCACGACGACGATGGTACCCATCTTCGCCCGGTTATACAGGTCGATCACGTCCTCGTTCGTCATCCGGATGCAACCGGAGGAGATCGACGTGCCGATATATTCCGGCTGGTTGGTGCCGTGAATCCGGAACAGCGTGTCCTTGCCGCCGGAATAAAGATACAGCGCCCGCGAGCCCATCGGATTGTCCGGGCCCGGCGCCACGAAAGTGGGAACGCCGAGACGTTCGATCTCGCCCTTGGTCGGATGCCATGCCGGCCATTCGGCCATGCTGCCGACCTTGGCGATGCCGGACCAGGCCATGGCTTCCTCGCCGACGGTGATGCCGTAGCGGATCGCCTTGCCGTCATTCAGCACGTAATAGAGATAGTGGTTGTCGGAATCGACCACGATTGAGCCGGGCGCTTCCTTGCGATGAAATTCGACGATGGCGCGACGGAAGTTCTCCGGCGGCTGCACGTTCTCGTAACGGACTTTTGCCAGCAGCTCTTTGTCACGCGGTTTGAAAGCGCTGGTATTGGTCGCCTCATAGGTTGCCGTTTCCATGCAGCCCGAGAGCAGCAGTCCGGCGGCCGCGGCGGCCATTGCCAATTTGAGCGACGTCAGTTTCAACGACATCTTGAATTTTCCAATCGAAAAGCCACCCGTTCGAGGCGCGAATTGTGTCCGCCACGACTCCATCTACAGCTTCCTCATTATCGCCGAATTTGACGATATTTCCAGTGCTGAGATGGCTGCCCTGCACTGCGGGAGGCGCCCTGTGTCTTTTTTGCCAAGTACTTGAGTTACAGAGCTTTCTTCGGCAATGGCATGGGGCCACTCTCAGATTCCGCTACCCAGTCGCCCCAGAGAAGCCGCAAATCGCCCAAGGAACTCGCTGGGCAGTCGTGAAGCGGCTGCCAGAATCGAGCTAATGTGGCAGAAGCTCACATCGTTGCCGCTGCGAGCCCCGCCACGCCGACCCGACCAAAGTTACGCTAGAACAATAAGTTGCCAGTGTTCCCGATAGCGCTGTTGGTTAAATTTGTGTTTCCAGTCTGGAGCAGCTCATGTTTTCGGTGTTCGTCCCCTCTAAATCCTCGCTGAAAAAGGCCCCGATCACCGATCTGAACGCGCTGCCGGAGACCGCGGTCTGGATCGACCTTGTGAAGCCGAGCGCGGCCGAGGACAAGGCCGTGGAACGGCTAGCCGGAATCGCCGTTCCGACCAGAGAGGACATGCAGGAGATCGAGATTTCCAGCCGGCTTTATGTGGAAAACGGCGCGCGCTACATGACGGCCACCCTGATGTGCGCGGCGGACACGGAAAATCCCCGCACCACGGCGGTCACCTTTATCCTGGCCAGCCATCGCCTGGTCACCGTCCGCTACGACGAACCGAGGCCGTTCGCGCTGGTGGAAAACAAGCTGGCGCGCGGCTGCGCTGCCGGCATCAACGGCGAAATGGTGCTGATGGAGCTGCTGGACGCGGTGATCGATCGCAACGCCGATATTCTGGAGCGCGCCGGCGGCGAGACGGATGCGATCAGCCACCAGATTTTCGAACCCGAGGGAGCGGCGCGCACCGGGCACGCCAAGCGCTATTCCGACATTCTGATCGCGATCGGCCGCAAGGGCGATCTCACCTCGAAGGTACGGGAGAGCCTGGTCTCGATCGGCCGCGTCGTCACCTTCGTCGCGGCTTCCGTCGACGGTGTCAAATGGTCGAAGGATATGCGCGAGCAGCTCAAGACCATGCAGCGCGACGTGGTCTCGCTGACCGACCACGCGTCCTATCTCTCCAACAAGATCACCTTCATTCTCGATGCGATGCTCGGCGTCGTTAATCTCGAGCAAAACAACATCATCAAGTTGTTCTCGGTGATGGCAGTGGTGCTGATGCCGCCGACCCTGATCGCTTCGATCTACGGCATGAACTTCAAGATAATGCCGGAACTGGAATGGGAACACGGTTACCCGCTTGCGGTGTTGATGATGGTGCTCGCGGCGGTTGCGCCCTACATGTATTTCAGGTGGAAGAAGTGGCTGTAAGCCGGGCGTTTCGAGGTTAAGAAAGTGCCCGGGTGTTGCCGGACTCCCCGCTGGACCGCTCCGCTAAAATTTGAGTGTTGGACTGAACGTTTGCGCGACGGCTTTCTGCGATAAAGGCTCAATCGATCGCGAGGATAGCCATGGTTGAGAAAGTCATAAGCCAAGCGCGCAACGTCGTCGACTTCGCCAGCTACCGGCAGGGCCGCAACATCACAGGCCTGGCGGAGGCGATCTCGGCGCGGACCTGCCGGCATTGCGGTGCGGCGCTCTCGGATGGCGAACAGGAAGACGAGTGCTCCAGCATCGCAAACGCCGAGGCCTCGCTGCGCTGGCAGGCCGCGCAAATCCTGCGCGGGCTGATTTGAGGTGATGTTGTCTAGACGTGCTGGCCGCCGTTGATGTGGATCTCGGCGCCGTTCACGTAAGAACTTGTTTCCGTGCACAGCACATAGATGATCTTGGCGACCTCGTCGGGCGTGCCCAGCCGGTGCAGCGGAATTTGCTGTTCGACGATCTTCTCGGTACCCGGTGACAGGATCGAGGTGTCGATCTCGCCCGGTGCGATCGAATTCACGCGCACGCCGACCCGCCCGAAATCCGAAGCCATCTCGCGCGTCAGCGAGGCTAGCGCCGCCTTGGAGGTCGCGTAAGCCGCGCCCGCGAATGGGTGCACGCGTGAGCCCGCGATCGAGGTGACGTTGACCACCGAGCCCTTTGCCGCCTTCAATTCCTCGATCAGGCCGCGCGCCATCATGATCGGCGCGAAGAAGTTGACCCGGAACACATGAGTCCAGGTCTCCAGATCAGTATCGATCGAACCGAGCCGGCCGCCGCCCTCGGCCTTGGGCGAAATCGCGGCGTTGTTGACCAGTGCATGCAGCACGCCGCGCTCAAGCCGCTGGCGGATTTCCGCGATCGCGCGCGCGGTGTCGTTGGGGTCCGCGAGGTCGACCTGGATATGGTCTTCAGGCCCCGCTCCCCACGGGCATTCTTCCGGGAAGGGGTGGCGCGAACAGGTGAGGACACGCCAGCCGGCTGACGAGAAGCGGATCACGGTCGCATGACCGATGCCGCGGCTGGCCCCGGTCAGAAGCAGCGTCCGCCGCGGTCCATTGTTGGATGAAGTGACCATGAGGATGCTCTAGTGTCCCGATTCCGAAGTTCGTATCCTCTTGCGGCCCCAAGTTTACGAACTTCGGAATCGAAAGGACACTAGTAAACTTATTAATCTAGTGTGGCTTTGGTTCAGAAGTCCGCATGACGAACCCGCGGCAGCAATGATGCGGACTTCTGAACCGCCACACTAGGGATAAAGCCGCGTCTTCGACCACGGCTGATCGGAAGTGTCGCGGCGGAATTCGATGCGATCATGCAATCGGAACGGGCGGTCGTGCCAGAATTCGAATCGCAGCGGCGCAATGCGCCAGCCGCTCCAGCCGGGCGGGCGCGGCACCTCGCCGATGATGTATTGAGCGGCGGTCTTGGCGATCGCCTGCTCGAACGCAAAACGGCTTTCCAGCGGCTGGGACTGCTTCGAGGCCCAGGCGCCGATCTGCGCCTGTTTGGGGCGGGTGGCGAAATAGGCGTCGGCCTCGGCGACGCTCACCGGCGTCACCGGCCCGCGGATGCGCACCTGCCGGCGCAGCGACTTCCAGTGAAAAAGTAAAGCGGCCCTAGGATTTGCGGCGAGTTCGCGGCCTTTTTGGCTGGCGATGTGGCTGTAGAACACAAAGCCATCGGCGTCATAGCCCTTCATCAGCACCATTCGCACGTCGGGCAGGCCGTCGGCATCGACGGTGGCCAGCGACATGGCGTTGGGATCGTTGGGTTCCGCCTTCACCGCTTCCGCAAACCATTCGCCGAACAGGGCCAACGGCTCCTCGGCCGCGGTGAAATCACCGGATGTTAAGGGTGTCGGGTGTTTGATGGAGGTCGTGTCCGTCATTTTGGAGTCCGAAGTTGCGCCCGCCCGCGGCAAAAAGCGCGTCACTGCCCTGCATGAGGTTAGCCTTATATAGGGTATGGGGACGCTTTGGCCTATCGTCGATGAGGCCAACGGGGGCGGTGACGGCACTGGTCCTGATCGGTATCGGGACGGGCGGCTGCAGCGTGTCCCGAATGGACGGTTTCGCCAAGATGCGCGATGACGCCACCGGTTCGGTCGGGCCCGCGGTCCAGGCCGATCCGGTGCCAACCGAGACCGATCTCGCCTTTGCCCGCAATGCCGCTTCCGACGTGCTGACGCGGGGCGAAAAGGATGCCAGCCAGCCATGGGAAAACCCGGAAACCGGCGCGCGTGGCTCGGTGACACCGCTGTCCCAGGCCTATTCGTCCGAGGGACGGACCTGCCGGGATTTCCTGGCGAGTTACGTCAACGGCAGCTCGGAAAGCTGGCTGCAAGGGGCTGCCTGCCAGATCGGTCGCGGACAATGGGAAATTCATACGTTGAAGCCGTGGAGACAGAGCTGACGCAAATAAAGCGGCCGGCTCAGAATCTGGTTTTGCATGTGGTTACTCTTCCAAATGGCTGAAAGTATGCGTGATCTCGCTTTATCGGCCGCTCATAGCGAGGCTGAGGCCCGTTGCAAAAATGCCACGAAGACCCCAAATGAAAATTCGCGCGGGCCTCTTGCCCCGGGCTTGAAGTTTGATGCTTTCCCTTGAAGGAGAACTGACGGATGCGCGACCCCTATGAGGTCTTGGGGGTGCCGCGGGGTGCCAGCGCTGCGGCGATCAAGAGCGCTTATCGCAAGCTAGCCAAGAAGTACCACCCCGACGCCAACAAGAACGATCCGAAGGCCGCCGCTCGCTTCTCCGAGCTGAATTCGGCCAACGAGATCATTGGCGATGCGGACAAGCGCCAGCAATTCGACCGCGGCGAGATCGATGCCGACGGCAAGCCGCGCTTCCAGGGCTTCCCCGGTGGCGGCGGTCCGGGCGCGGGTGCGCGCGCCGGTGGCTTCGAGACCCACACGTTCCGCAGCGGTGGAGTAGGCCCCGGTGGCCCCGGCGGTGGTGGCTTCGAGGACATCCTCAACAGCATGTTCGGCGCGGCTGCGGCGCGAGGGGCGCGTGGTGGCGGGGGCGGTGGCGCCCGCTTCGAGTTCGACCCTGGCACGATGGCGCTTGACCTCGACCTCTCGGTCTCCATGACGGTGTCGCTGGAAGAGGCGGTCAAGGGTGCGGAGAAGCGTGTCCGGTTGCCAACCGGCAAGGAGCTCAACGTCAAGATTCCCGCCGGCGTGGTGGCCGGTCAGCAGATCCGCCTGAAGGGGCAGGGCGAGACCGCGGCGGGCCACCCGCCCGGCGATCTTCTGATCACGGTCAATATCGCCGAGCACCCCTTCTTCAAGGTCGAGGGCAGCGATCTGCGCCTCGATCTGCCCATCACCTTGTACGAGGCGGTGCTCGGCGGAAAGGTCCGCGTGCCGACGCTCGGAGGCGCCGTCGACCTCTCAATCCCGAAGAATACCTCGAGCGGCCGGATCTTCCGCCTCAAAGGCAAGGGCCTGCCGAAAGCCGCTGGAAACGGTGACCTCTTCGTCACCACCCGCATCATGCTGCCCGACGGGAACAATGCCGAACTGGAGGCGTTGATGCAAAAGTGGCATGACGCACATCCTTACAACCCACGCAGCGATCTCTCATAGCTGCAGTGCGGCAAGGCAAAAGGGTTGCGGCCTCGACTTGGGGGACCAGCGCGGTACAAACCCCAAGTGAGGCCGCATGCGTCGATCGGCGGATCGAACGCACCACAATTTCTCGTGAGGACCTGGAGCGATAATGAGACGCGTCCATGTTCCAATTCAAGAATTCTTAATGTCCGAATTTGGACGCGGTTAACTTAACCGTCCGCCGGCCTTTTCAGCCGCCTTTCTCGGTCTGGTCGTAGACCTGACGTGCCACCTGGTTGAGCTTCTCCTTGTCGGTCGGCCCGGTGAGCACGTAGCCGACATCGTTGTCAGACCAGTACATCGCGCCTGAGTCTTCCGCCGCCGTATAGCGCATCTGCGCGGTCCCGGTTTTCGAGCGCGAAGTGTAAAGCGTGAAGCGTTCGCCGGAGGCGCTCTCATACATAAAGAACGAGGCCGGGCCGGCGGGGCCAGGCAACAGCCGCCCTCCGACGAGCTTCAGGCCGCTCGCGTCGAGTTGCGGCGCGCGGACGGACCAGCCGCAGCGCTTGGACAACCAGGTTTGCAAATGAGCCCGTTCGTCGCCCGGAACTTCCACCGGATGGCGCACCTCGACGACATAAAGCCGGTGAGCGTCCAGTGCATCCGAGGTCAGGCTTTCGATGGCCGAAGGTCCTGCCGTCGCGCCGTGCGCCAGCCAGCCGGTAACGCCGCCGCAGATGAAAGCTGCGAGCGTCGCGGCAACCGCTCCATAAATCCATTTGCGCGACCGGCCTGCCAGCCGCTCGATCTCAAGCCGCTTCGGAACCGCTTCGTCGGCGACTCGGTCATAGCGCGCGTGCAGCGCCTCCGCCATGTCGCGCCATGCTCTTACCCGCTCGGCGGAATCAGGATGCGTGGTAAGCCAGGCTTCGACATCGCCGCGGCGGTCCGCCGGCAATTCGTTGTCGACGTAGGCATGCAGCTCGTCCTCGGTGACGGGAATTCTTGGGTAAGTCATGATCGTTGTCTCTTCCTGGTCGAAATCATTCCGGCCGACTTCCGCTCTCCCCGAAGGAAATACGGCCTCGTCTGCAATGTGGTTTCCCCGAAAAACTCAGCCACTACGTGCTCACTCACAAAGTTCGTCACTATTTTATCCTTCGCAATGCCGGGCGTTCGCCGTCAAGAACGGCCTTGACATGGGCCCGGGCGCGCGCGAGCCGCGACATTACCGTGCCGATCGGGACGCCCTGAATGTCGGCGACCTCGCGATAGCTCAGTCCCTCCAGTATCACGAGCAGCAGTACCGCGCGCTGCTCCCCCACCAGCGTCGCCAGCGCCCTGGCAATGTCGCGGCTTTCGGCTTCGGTCCCGCTGGCGTCTGGATTGTTTTCAAGCAGCGGCATGAATTGCGGCCGTCTGGCCAGCGATCGCCGCCGATTCTTGTTGAGGTTGGTCAGGATGGTGTAGAGCCAGCTGCGCACATCCCCGCCGAGAAAGAGTCGCTCCGAGCGCAGTGCGCGCACCAACGTATCCTGCACCAGGTCGTCGGCAATGTCGGCGTCGCGCGTCAGCGCACGGGCATACCGGCGCAGCGCGGGAATCATGGCCTCGACGCTTTCGCGAAACGTCGTCATCGCGTGCGATTCCGAATGGCTCCGCGGTGCGTGCAGATCGGCGATGCGTTAACCACCAGTAACTCCTGACGAACCTATCATATCAGCTAACACCAGGATCATGCGGCTATTCCGCTCCGACCAAGCTTGCGATCGTGCCGCTTAAACCGTCGAGACGAATCTACCAGGCGGCTCCCGGCGCGGGGCTTTGACTCCGACATGTTGATAAGGCAATGGACGTTAGAATTCGAGCTCCATGGGAGGTGAGAATACTTCGAATGGAGACCGAATGACACAACACTCAGGCCTGATGACCGGCAAGCGCGGGGTGATCCTCGGGTACCAATAACCGCTCGGCCATGTCGTCGGCATGAACGGCCTGGTGCAGTGTATATTGGATTCCAGTGCGACTTTGGATTTGACGTTCGCCTTGGAGGACACACGGTGGTACTGGAGCGAACGTCAAATCCACCGCCCTAGTGTCCCGGTTCTGACATTCGTACCAAATCGCGGCGGGCACTTTTACGAATGTCAAAACCAAAGGGACACTAGCAACCATATGATTCTAGTGTGGCTTTGACTTCTGACGTTCCTTCGAAGAACTCGTGGCGACACTGAAAGGAACGTCAGTGTCGCCACACTAGCGAAAGATTAAGTGCCGACCATCTATTACATCCGGCACGGCGAGACGGAGTGGAATGCGCAAGGCCGGCTCCAGGGCGTGCAGGATATTCCGCTCAACGACCTCGGCCGCCGGCAGTCGGTCGACGCGGGCCGTATCCTCGCCGGCCTCCTT
This sequence comes from uncultured Alphaproteobacteria bacterium, assembly GCA_963832045.1. GTDB lineage: Bacteria > Pseudomonadota > Alphaproteobacteria > Rhizobiales > Xanthobacteraceae > Bradyrhizobium. The sequence goes on along the minus strand of CAWHSM010000022.1, from coordinate 26,969 downwards.
GAGCGCGACGGGCAAAGCAAGGCTTCGATCGCGTTTGTCGCAAGCCCGCTTGGCCGCGCCCGGCAAACCATGGAGTTGGTGCGCGCCACCTTGCAGCTGCCGCTTTCCGCCTACACGATCGACGATCGCTTGCGTGAAATTGGCTACGGCCAGTGGGAAGGTTCGACGCTCGCCGAGATGCAGGTTGAGGACCCCGATCTGTTCACGAGGCGCCAGGTCGAAAAGTGGACCGTGTCGCCGCCGGGCGGCGAGACCTATGTTTCGGTGCAGGCACGGATGACCGACTGGTATCGGGGCCTCACAGCCGACACGGTCGCGGTCGCCCACGGCGGTACCGCGCGGGCGCTGATGGTGGCACTTGGTTTCGAGACCCCTGAAAGTGCCGCGGACCTTACGATCGAGCAGGGCGGGGTTTACGTGTTCGGCGACGGCGGGCTGGCGAAGTATAGTTAAGGCCGGAAATCGTCATGGCCGGGACGAGGCCGGGATGACGAAGAAAAGGCCATTTGACCGCCGTATTTCCCCGCGTTACGACGACGTTTAACGTTTATGTTGACGGTCAACGTTCATGCAAATTGTTAACGGCGGCGGGCGAAGCTAAGGCACCATGTCCTACAACACTTTCGGCCACATGTTCCGGGTCACAACCTTTGGCGAGAGCCATGGGGTTGCGATCGGCTGTGTGGTCGATGGCTGCCCGCCATTGTTGCCGCTGGCGGTGGAAGAGATTCAGCGCGATCTCGATCGCCGTCGGCCCGGGCAATCGCGCTTCACCACGCAACGGCAGGAGCCGGATACGGTGAAGATACTGTCCGGCGTGATGGCACATCCGGAGACCGGTGTGCAGGTCACGACCGGCACGCCGATCGGGCTTTTGATCGAGAACACCGACCAGCGATCGAAGGATTATTCTGACATCAAGGACAAGTTTCGTCCCGGTCACGCCGACTATACCTATGATGCCAAATACGGCCTGCGCGATTATCGCGGCGGCGGGCGTTCCTCGGCGCGCGAGACCGCGATGCGGGTGGCGGCAGGCGCCATCGCGCGGAAGATCCTGCCCGGCGTCACCGTGCGTGGCGCGCTGGTCCAGATGGGTCCGCACAAGATCGACCGCGACAAGTGGGATTGGGACGAGATCGCGAAGAATCCGTTCTTCTGCCCCGACAAGGACAAGGCGGCCTTCTTCGAGGATTATCTCGACGGTATCCGCAAGAATGGCTCGTCGATCGGCGCGGTGATCGAGGTGATCGCCGAAGGCGTGCCGGCAGGATTGGGCGCGCCGATCTACGCCAAGCTCGATGCCGATCTTGCGGCCGCGATGATGAGCATCAATGCGGTGAAGGGCGTCGAAATCGGCGCAGGCTTTGGCGCCGCCGAGCTATCCGGCGAGGAAAACGCCGACGAGATGCGGATGGGCAATCAGGGGGTCGCCTTCCTGTCCAATCATGCCGGAGGCATTTTGGGCGGTATCTCGACAGGCCAGCCCGTGGTGGCACGCTTTGCGGTGAAGCCGACATCGTCGATCCTGTCGCCGCGTCGCACCGTGGATCGCAAAGGCGCCGAGACCGAGATCATGACCAAGGGCCGCCACGACCCCTGCGTCGGCATTCGCGCGGTTCCCGTGGGGGAAGCCATGATGGCGTGCGTGCTGGCGGATCATTTCCTGCGCCATCGCGGCCAGGTGGGCCGATAGGTACCGGGGAGGGCGCCGGAGCAGAATTCCGCTGTTCGATCGGTTGCCTTGACGTTGCCGCTGCCCGGGCTGCTAATGGTGTTCGATGGACGCACCCGCTCTACAGAAGTTGATCGAATGGCTGATCGATGGCGCGAGGTCCGCGCCTAGCCCACCCGCGATGATGGCGCAGACCTGCGAACGGCTGGTCGCGGCCGGTTTGCCGCTGGCGCGCGTCGGTGTCTTCGTCCGCACCTTGCACCCCGATATCGTCGGACGCAATTTCGTGTGGAGGCTGGGCGGCGAAGTTGTGGTCAACAGCGCCAACTACGAGATACTGGATTCGGAGGAGTTTCGCACCAGCCCGCTCGCGATCGTCTTTACCGAAGGACGCGAGGTCAGATCGTTGACCGACGGTCCGGACCGCAACCGCTTCCCGATTTTTGCCGAGCTGCGTGAGGAAGGCATCACCGATTATATCGCGCTGCCGCTTTTCAATGTCGACGGCTCGGTGCACGCGTCCAGCTGGACCACCAAACAACCGGGCGGCTTCACCGACGCGCAAATCAAAGCCCTCCATGAGTTGATCCCGCCGCTCTCCCGGCTGATCGAGGTCACGCGGTTGCGCTTCATGTCGACGATCCTGCTCGATACCTATGTCGGCAACCGCGCCGGCGAGCGGATTATGCGGGGGCAGATCAGGCGCGGTCATGCGGAATCGATGCAGGCTGCGATCTGGTTGTCGGACTTGCGCGGTTTCACCGCGCTGTCAGACCGGCTGCCTGCCGAGACCGTGGTCGATATTCTCAACCAGTATTTCGACTGTCAGGTCTCGGCGATCGCAACCCATGGCGGCGAGGTCCTGAAGTTCATGGGCGACGGGCTGCTCGCGGTGTTTCCGATCGACGAATATGTCGGCGATACCAAAAGGGTATGCGCCCAGGTTCTGGATGCCGCCCGCGCCTCACGCGCCAACGTCGATGCCATGCAATTTCCAATCGGCGAGACCTTCGAGCGTTTTCGTTTCGGTGTCGCGCTGCATGTCGGGAAAATTCTTTACGGCAATATCGGCGGCGGCAACCGGCTGGATTTCACCTGCATCGGGCCTGCCGTCAATCTTGCCGCAAGACTGGAAAAGATCGCCGGCCGTCTCCATCGCACAGTGGTTGCATCCCAGGCCTTCGCCGAGGCCAGTGTGGGCGGTTGGCAGGATCTGGGCGAGTTTCCGATCGCCGGATTTTCGAAGGCCGAACGGGTCTACGGATTGGCCGACGAGACGCTGGCGCCAGCGTAATCCCCGCATCCGTTCACTCTTCCGGCTCGGTGGTGAACAGCAGCGGATAGCCCTTGGCGCGGCCGGCGTCGGTCGCCCGCGTCGCCTTGGTTTCGGCAACGTCCTTGGTAAAGACTGCAACCACGCAGACCCCGCGCCGGTGCGCGGTGATCATGACCTTGTGCGCCTGGTCTTCCGTCATGCGGAACTCGGCTTTCAGAACCGTGACGACGAATTCGCGCGGCGTGTAATCGTCGTTGACGAGGATCACTTTGTGTAGCCGCGGACGCGCGGTCTTGGTTTTGACCTTGGTCTTTGGTTTGGTGACGGTATCGATCATTCCGGCCAGCGCTCTGACGCCTGTCGTGGTCCGTCAGGACAATACAGCCTTCTGCGCCGCCTTGGTACCAGCCAAGGCCGGATGGCATCATTGTAACGGCGGCACCGTCCGTAAATAAGCGATGATGTCACCGAGATCGGTGTCCTTCAGTCCGGCATAGCTGGCGAAGGCCATCGGCGGCTTGAGCATCCGCCCGTCACGGCCGACGCCATGGGTGATGGCGCGGGCGATTTCCTGGTCGCTCCACCCTCCGATGCCGGCCGTGCGGTCCGAGGTGATGTTGGCGGCCTTGCTTCCCGCCAGGCCTGCCTCGGAAAAGTCCCTGCCGCCCCGGCCCAATCCGGTCTTGAAATCCGATACCCCGCGCGACCACGTCGAGTGACATTCCATGCAATGGCCGATGGTCGCGAGGTAGGCGCCGCGCCTGACCGGATCGGTGAACATGGCTTTGCTGAAACCGGCCTCGGCATCGGGGTAAGGATCGCGGTGAATCGGAACCTTGTAGACGGGGTTGGCAACCTCGTTTGGAACGGGCTTGAGCGAACGCAAATAGGCGACGATGGCGTCGAGATCGTCGCTCAGCAGGGCTTTATAGAAATTGGCCGGCATGATGGCTGCGAGCGGCACGCCCGGGAGGTGGCCGTGATCGGGACGCATGCCCTCGATCAGCGCGCGCTTGATCTCGGCATCGCTCCAGCTTCCAATTCCGGTCTCGGGGTCCGGCGTGATGTTCGACGCGGTGGCGACGAATGCCGGGGTCGTGAAGGTCAGTCCGCCGGACAGCGCCTTGTCCGCGATCACCTGACCGTTTGCGTCGCGCGGCGAGTGGCAGTTGCCGCAGGCCATGATGGTATTCACCAGATAGCTGCCGCGTTCGATCCGGGATTCGGCCATCGCCGCATTGGAAAACCCGAACAGCCACAGGCCCGCAAGGCACAACCGGAACATCGACCCACCCCCGTTTATCGACGGGAGGTATATGGCACGCAGAGTTGCCGCTGTAAAATCCTTAAGGCGCCGCGCCCTGCGACCCGGCCGCGGTACCGGATTGAGGGGGCGCTCTTTTTGCTGCTGACTTGAATGTGAATGTGGCAAAATGTTCCAGCTTTCCGTCGGCGGCCATGCGTGCGAACATCGAAGCACACGACGGGAGGGCCGCTGATGCGCTGGTATGTCTCGATCGGGGCGGTATTGATCGCAAGCGCGATCACCGCAGGTGACGTCGCGGGAGTAGCTGCCCCGAACGTGCGCTATCGGCAGGACATGCGATCGGAAGACAAGGCGGTGCCGGTCGTCGATGTCGAACTCGTGCTTGCGGTCGATGTCTCCTACTCGATGGATATGGATGAACTTGCGGTACAGCGCGAAGGTTACGCCCAGGCGATCGTCTCGAAGGAATTCCTTCAGGCCCTGAAGTCGCTGCCCAATGGCAGGATTTCGGTGACGTATTTCGAGTGGGCGGCCTCGAACGATCAGAAGATCATCATTCCCTGGCGGGTCATCGATGGCCCGGAAACGGCGGATGCGGTCGCCGACGAAATCCTGAAAACGCCGATTCGCCGCGCTTCGCGCACCTCGATCTCCGGCGCGATCAATTTTGCGATGCCGCTGTTCGAGAACAACCCGTATCCAGGCTTGCGGCGCGTCATCGACATATCGGGCGATGGTCCCAACAATAACGGCGTTCCCGTCACGCCGGTGCGCGACGCCGCGCTTGCCAAGGGAATCACCATCAACGGTTTGCCAATCATGGTGAAGGAGCCGTCCTATTCGACGATGGATATCGAAAACCTCGACTGGTATTACGAGGACTGCGTGATCGGTGGCCCCGGTTCTTTCGTGGTGGCCATCAAGGATCGTGAGAAGTTCAGGGAAGCGATCCGGAGCAAGCTTCTGCTCGAAGTGGCTGCCCGCACACCGGAGCGCCCTGTCATGCCGGTGGCCGAGAAGGAGCCACGGGTCTCGTGCCTGATCGGCGAGAAGATATGGCAGGACAGGTGGGGGCGCTGAACCGGGAACGATCCCGTCGGCCGAAAGCGTTGCGACCTAGTGGAGTGGATTTGACATTCGCTACCCACTTCGCCGCGGGTTCGCCAAGCGAATGTCAAATCCAAAACTCCACTAGAAACCTATATTTGCTAGTGGTCCTTTGATTCTAACATTCGCAACGTGCCCGCTGCGATGGGATACGAATGTCAGAACCGGGACACTAGCCTATTTTTTTGAGCACGCCGCGGCGTGAAGACGTGGCTCTGGTCGCCCGCAATCTTCTTTAGGTAAATCAATTGGTAACCATATTGGCCGAAGACTGGAGAGGAGGGATTTTCAGCCGAATATTCAAGGGGGAGTGGGTTTGTCGCTCATTCATTTGCGCATTCGCGGCCGCCTGATCGCCGGATTTGTAGCCGTCGGTATCGTTCTCGCCGCGGCAGTTGGCTACACCGTTCATACGGTCGTCGGCGTCTCGGTCCTGGTCGAGCGGATGGTCGACATGCGCACGCCGATCGCGCTGATCAGCACTGAACTGGTCGGCGATGTCTACTCGACGCTGGCGGCGTTGCGCGGCTATTTGCAGAGTGGAAACCCGCAATTCAAAATCGATCGCGCCGCGACGTGGAAGGAGCTGGATCGCAGCCGCGCCGAATTCGACAGGCTTGCGGAACGTCTGACTAATCCCGAGAACAAGCGGAAGTGGGAGCAGGTCAAGACGCTGCTCGATCGGTTCCACGCCGGGCAGGATAAGGCCGAAGCGATTGCGTTCACGCCCGATGCGTTGCCGGCGGTAAAGCTCATGACTGAGGCCTCGCCGCGCATCGACGCCATGACGGCTGCCCTCACCAAGATGATCAACGAGGAGGAAACCCTCGACGCGACGGCGGAACGCAAGTCGCTTCTCAAGCAGATGGCCGACATGCGCGGCAACATGGCGGCGGCAACCGCACGGCTGCGTGAGTATGTCATTGTGGCTGACAAGACCGCCAAGGAGCAATTCGCCCGTTATTGGAAAACCTTCGAGGCGGCGTACGCTGCTTTCAAGGCGCGGACCGCTTTGCTCACGGAGAGCCAAAGGAAAGATTTTGCGGCATTCGACGCGGCATATGCCGCGTTCGTGCCTCTGTCCGAGAAGATGTTCGCAGTTCGTGACTCCGATTCCTGGAACATGCCTATCCACATCACGACGACGGAAGCCGCGCCGCACGTCGCAAAAATACTGGACCTGCTTGAAGGCGAGAAGGGTGCCGACGGCTCGCGATCGGGCGGCATCAAGACGTTTCAAAAGGAGATGCTGGCGCTGGAGTCGCGCGATGCGCTCGACAGCATCGGGCTGTTGACGGTCGTGGAGTGGGTGCTGCTCGCCGGTGGACTGCTTCTTGCGGCGCTGATCGGCTTGCTGACCTCGCGTGCGATCGTTCGGCCGATCCATGCGATGATCCGCGCCATGAGCGGGCTTGCGGCTGGAGATCTCTCGATCGACGTGCCGGCGCGGGACAGCCAAAATGAAATTGGCGATATGGCCAAGGCGGTGGAAGTCTTCAAGAACAACATGGTCGAGGCCGGGCGTTTGCGTCTGGAACAGGACGAGCAGAAGCAGGCGAACGAGAAGCGGCGCAAGGCAGACATGGAAAAGCTCGCCGACACCTTCGAGACTGCCATCGGCGAAGTCATCGAGACGGTGTCCTCGGCAGCGGGCCAGTTGGAGATTTCCGCGACCTCACTGACCCATACCGCCGAAAAGACCCAGCAACTCTCGAGCACGGTTTCGTCGGCCTCGGAGGAGGCAACGGTCAACGTCCAGTCGGTCGCCTCCGCCAGCGAAGAGATGGCGTCTTCGGTCAATGAAATCAGCCGGCAAGTCCAGGAAGCAGCCCGAATAGCGGGCGATGCCGTGCAGAAGGCGCACAGCGCCGACGAGCGGATCAACTCGTTGTCCCAGGCATCCGCCAAGATCGGAGATGTGGTCGAACTGATCAATACCATCGCCGGCCAGACCAATCTCCTTGCCCTCAATGCGACCATCGAGGCGGCACGCGCCGGCGAATCCGGCCGCGGCTTTGCCGTGGTGGCGTCGGAGGTCAAGGCTTTGGCCGAGCAGACCGCCAAGGCGACCGCCGAAATCGGTCAGCAGATCACCAGCATTCAATCGGCGACACAGGAGTTCGTCGCCAACATGCGGGAAATCGGCGACGTCATCAGCAGGATCGCGGAAATCTCGGCAAGCATTGCCTCGGCGGTCGAAGAGCAGGGCGCTGCCAGCCAGGAAATCGCCAGGAACGTCCAGCAAGCTGCCGCCGGCACATCGGAAGTCGCCGTCAATATCGCCGAAGTCAGGAGTGGGGCCGCTGAAACGGGTGGGGCCTCGTCGCAGGTCCTGGCCGCAGCCAGGTCGCTGGCCAGAGAGACCAATCGGCTCAAGAGCCAGGTCGAAAGCTTCCTCAACACCGTCAGGGCTGCCTAGAGCTCCGATTCCGAAGTTCGCAAGCGTCGATGCATCGGCGCCCGGCGCGAGTGCTATCGCACGAATCGCGCCACCAGCTCGACATGAGGCGTGTGACGAAACTGGTCGATAGGCGTGACGCCTTCGATTTCGTAACCACCGTCGATCAAGATACGGGCGTCTCGGGAAAACGTCGCGGCATTGCAGGACACCGCGACCACCACGGGCACCTTGCTGGCTGCGAGCCTTTCCGCTTGCGCCTGCGCGCCCTGCCGAGGTGGATCGAACACGACCGCATCGAATTCCCGCAGTTCTTCCGGCACGAGGGGGCGGCGGAAGAGATCGCGCGTTTCAGCCTTGACGGGTTTCAGTCCCGACGTTGCCGCCGCCGCCTTCTGCAACGCCGCGATCGCGCCCGCATCGCTGTCGAATGCCGCGATCCGCGATTTCGCCGCGAGCCTCAGCGCAAACGGTCCTACGCCGCAAAACAGATCGGCAATGTGCCTGGCGCGCCCGCAATGCTCGAGCACCAGCGCCGCCAAGGCCTCTTCACCGGCAACCGTCGCCTGGAGGAACGAGCCCGGCGGCAACGTCACCTGCGCCTTGCCCATCGCAACAACCGGTGCATGGCGCAGCAGTACCAGCTCGCTGTGTCGCGTCAGCCGGGCAAGACGATGCTTTTCGGCAAGCTGCGACAGCGCCGCGATGGCTGCGGCCGGCAATGGTCCGGAGCCGCGGATATCGACATCAAGGCCGCTGTCGGTTGCGGTGATCTGGATGTCGAGCGGCTTGCCGATTCCAATCAAGGATTCGGCGAGTGCCCAGGCGGCATCGAGCGCACCGCTCAGGCCGGGGTCGAGGATCGGACAGCGGTCGACCGGAATGACGTCATGCGAGTGGGCCGCGGCGAAGCCGACCTTGAGCACATCATGCGTGCTTTTGCGCCCGTGCAGGGTGATGCGGCGGCGGCCGTTGCCGTGCGCGTCGAGCAGGGGAAAGACCTCGCACCCGATTTTCGCCTGCGCGAGCGTCGCTGCGACGAGGTCGTGTTTCCAGGCGCGGTAATGCGAGGCTTCCCAGTGCTGGATGGCGCAGCCGCCGCAGATGCCGAAATGCTGGCAGAAGGGTTCAATGCGTTCGGCGCTGGCGCGCTCGACCCGAACCAGTTGCCTTCGGTCCGGATGATGGCCCGGCGCGGCGGCAACCTCGACCGTCTCGCCGCCAAGCGTGTAGGGGATAAAAAGGCTGTGCCCCTCGGCAAGCGCGACGCCGTCGCCGAGATGGCCAACGTGATCGATGACGAGGCGCTTAACCATGGCGCGCGCCGATAAAGAATTCGATGTTGCCGTCGCCGCCGGTGATCGGCGAGGGGAACACGCGGATGCCGGTGCAGCCGAGCGAAGCGGCGAAGGCGGCGATGTTGTCGCAGACTTCCTGATGCACGGCGGCGTTCCGGATGATGCCGCGCCTGGAGTGTTTGCGCGCAGCTTCGAACTGCGGCTTGATCAGCGCCAGAAGATGCATCGGTGCTGCCGCTAGCGACAGCGCTGCCGGCAGCACCGCTTTCAGCGAAATGAAGCTGACGTCGATGACGACGATGTCGGGCCGCGCGGGAAGCCGCTTGCCCTCCAGCGCGCGGATGTCCGTTTCTTCCATGGAAACGATCTTAGGGTGGTCGCGAAGCGAGGGATGCAATTGCCCGCGTCCGACGTCGATGGCGAAGACCACGCTGGCGCCGTGAGCGAGCAATACCTCGGTGAAGCCGCCGGTCGAGGCACCGACGTCAAGGCAGACGTGATCCTCGATATCGACGGGATATTGCTCCAGCGCGCCCATCAGCTTGACGCCGCCGCGCGAGACAAAGGGATGCACCGGTTGGGCCTGCAACGCGGCGTCGATGGCGATCGTCTCGGAGGCCTTGAGAACCTGCTTGTCATTGGCGAGCACCAGGCCCGCCTCGATCGCGGCACGTGCGCGAGTTCGACTTTCGAACAGACCGCGCTCGACCAGCAGGAGATCGATGCGTTTGCGGGAAGACGACATGTTGCGCCTAACTGAATCTTTCAGGAAGCTGATGTGAGCCGCGCGGACGCCATGCCAACGCAAACCTCGAACGCGGTCAAGTCGTGCCAGATATCAATTGGCATTCGCTGCGGCGTGACCAGCGGAGTGCCGTAGAGATCGAGCGCGTGGATCGTCATCAGATTGTCGTTGTGGCCGAAATCTTCAACGATCAACCCATCGGAATCGACCAGGCGGCCGTTGCGCGCGTTGACTTCCATGAAACGCCGCACGCGGTCGGCATAGACGGCGGGGTCATTGGAATAGCCCAAGCAGAATTTTCCGCGCGCCGCCATGTATCCAAGCTCGTAGACGGTTCCGGCATCGGCGCCCGGCCCGCGGAACGGTGTAAGGTTGGCGATGATGGCGTCCGCCTGATCCATCATGGCCTCGTTGGCCTTGAATATCTGCAGCGAGGCGTCGGCGGCCGCGCGATCAACGACATTGTCGAGAGGGTAGAGCCCGATCAGGCCGTGCCGGCGGCAGATTTCGATTTTCTGCCTGCCGATTTCCAGCGCATCCGGCAGGAACACATCGGGCCCTGCCAGATAGATCTTCATCACCATAGCGTTTTCGAGCGAAGTGGGAACCGGTTCGCGCTTAAGAAAACGCGTCAAAATAGAGAAGCGTTTTCGAGCGAAGTGGGAACCGGTTCGCGTTTAAGAAAACGCGTCAAAATAGAGAAGCGTTTTCGAGCAAAGCGGGAATAGGCGCGCGCGAAGGAAACGCGTCAAGAACGAAGCCCGCCCGTCAGGCGAGCTTGACGGTCTCGGTCTTGACGTCCTTGCCAAGCGTCTCGAACACCTTGGCGACGATGCCCTTGGCGTCGAGGCCTGCGCGCGCATACATCGCGTTCGGCGAGTCGTGGTCGAGGAATTCGTCCGGCAACACCATCGAACGCATCCTCAAGCCGCCGTCGAGCATGCCGTGGTCGGCCAGCGTCTGCATGACGTGGGAACCGAAGCCGCCGATCGATCCCTCCTCGATGGTGAGGAGGATTTCGTGCTCGCGCGCCAGTTTCAGGACCATATCGACGTCGAGCGGCTTCATGAAGCGTGCATCCGCGATCGTGGTCGAAAGACCGTGCGCGGCAAGCTCGTCTGCCGCCTTTTCGCACTCGCCAAGACGTGTGCCGAACGACAGCAGCGCGATCTTGCTGCCCTGGCGGATGATGCGGCCCTTGCCGACCTCGAGCGGGATGCCGACCTCGGGCATATCGATGCCGCGGCCCTCGCCACGCGGATAACGCAGCGCGCTCGGGCGGTCGTCGATCGCAACTTGCGTCGCCACCATGTGCACGAGTTCAGCCTCGTCGGAGGCCGCCATGATCACGAAATTCGGCAGGCAGCCTAGATAGGCGTTATCGAACGAGCCGGCGTGGGTGGCTCCATCCGCGCCGACAAGTCCGGCGCGGTCGATCGCAAAGCGCACCGGCAGGCTCTGGATCGCCACGTCGTGGACGACCTGGTCGTAGCCGCGCTGAAGGAAAGTGGAATAGATGGCGCAAAACGGCTTGTAGCCTTCGGTGGCAAGACCGGCGGCAAACGTCACCGCATGTTGCTCGGCAATGCCGACGTCGAATGTGCGGGTCGGAAAGGCCTTGGCGAAGATGTCGATCCCGGTGCCCGACGGCATTGCCGCGGTGATGCCGACGACTTTGTCGTCCTTCTCGGCTTCCTTGACGAGGCTTTGACCGAACACGTTTTGATAGGACGGCGCATTCGGCTTGGCCTTGGCCTGGGTCCCGGTGGCGACGTCGAATTTGACGACGGCGTGATATTTGTCGGCCGAGGCTTCCGCGGGCGCGTAACCCTTGCCCTTCTGCGTCACGACATGGACCAGGATTGGCCCGGTCTCCATATCGCGGACGTTCCGCAGCACTGGTAGCAGGTGGTCGAGGTTATGACCGTCGATCGGGCCCACGTAATAGAAGCCGAGTTCCTCGAACAGCGTGCCGCCGTCCATCATGAAGCCGCGGGAATATTCCTCGACGCGGTTGGCGCGATTGGCCAGCACCTTCGGCAGCCGCTTGTTGATCTGCTTGGCCGCCTCGCGCAGTGTGCGGTAGGTCTTGCCGGAATAGAGCCGCGACAAATAGGCCGACATTGCGCCTACCGGCGGTGCGATCGACATGTCGTTGTCGTTGAGGACAACGATCAGGCGGGAGTTCATCGCGCCCGCATTGTTCATGGCTTCATAGGCCATGCCCGCCGACATCGCGCCATCGCCGATCACGGCGATCACATTATTCTTGCCGCCCGAAAGGTCGCGCGCCACCGCCATGCCGAGCGCGGCCGAGATCGAGGTCGAGGAGTGCGCGGCGCCGAACGGATCGTAGTCGCTTTCGGTGCGTTTGGTGAAACCGGACAATCCGCCGCCGGTGCGCAGCGTGCGAATCCGGTCGCGCCGGCCGGTGAGGATCTTGTGCGGATAGGCCTGGTGACCGACGTCCCAGATCAGGCGGTCGCGCGGCGTGTCGAAGATGTAGTGCAGGGCGGTGGTCAGCTCGACCACGCCAAGACCGGCGCCGAAATGCCCACCCGTCACCGAAACCGCATCGATGGTTTCCTGACGCAGTTCGTCGGCGACCTGCCGGATTTGTTCCACCTTGAGCCGGCGAAGATCGTCCGGGGTGCGGATGGTGTCGAGAAGCGGCGTCTTACTGAATGCGGTCACAGCGTTATTCCAATTTTGCAAAGCCGGGGTAAACGAACCGACAACAAATGGGTTGCGCAGAATTAAGCGCAAGCGACACGAACGCCCGACCCATCAGAGCAGGCCAAGGCCCGATTGGAAAGTGTTAGGCGCGCCCCGGATCGTTCAATGCGATTTGCATCACCCCAGACGGTTCTACCCTGTCCATCAATTTACTGAGCTATTTGAAGCACTTGACGCTTTCGGAACACGCCGGATCAGTGCTTTGATCAGCCCATAGCGTCCAAAGCATTACACCAAAGTGCCAGCCAAAGCCAACCGGCTTGGCGGATCGGCCGCCAACGCTGACGTCGATGGAACCCGAAATTTCTGCGTTCCGGTGCTCGAATCCGCCCGGTTGAGGGGCAAATTCGGTAAAACGACCCGCGGCGCTTAACCATTTCGGCAAAGCCCCAATGCAGCCAACGCTTGGCGGCGGCCGTTATTGCACGTCGAGAGGCTCCGTTCCGGTCGGCTGACCGTTGGCATCAGTAGTGATCTTGTCGACCCGCGCTTCCGCCTGACGCAGCAATTCCTCGCACCGCCGCTTCAAGGCTTCGCCGCGCTCGTAGATCGCGACCGATTCTTCCAGCGGAACCTTGCCGTCCTCGAGCCGCTTGACGATCGATTCGAGTTCCTCGATCGCGCGTTCGAAACTCAGCTTCTTGACGTCCGCCTGGGCGTTTTCAGCCATATCGATTTTCCCGGGTGCGCTGTTGAAAACGGTGCAGTCTCAAGATGCAGAGCCCATCAAGGCACTGACATGGGCCGCAACCAACTCCTTCAGGCCCTGAAGATCATATCCTCCCTCGAGCACCGAAACAATTCGGCCGCCCGCGGTGCGATCGGCGAGATCCATCAGCTTGCGCGTCGCCCATCCGAAATCTTCGGCCTTCAGGTTGATCGAAGCCAAGGGGTCGCGGTGATGCGCATCGAATCCGGCCGAGATGATGATGAACTCGGGGCTGAATTTGCTCAAGTTGGGCAGGATGGTGTTTTCGAAGGCGCTACGGAACTTGGCGCTGCCGTCCTCGGGCGCGAGCGGCGCGTTGACGATGTTGTCGTGTTCGCCGCGTTCGCCGCTGGCTCCCGTGCCGGGGAACAGCGGCATCTGGTGCGTCGAGCAATACATCACGGTTTTGTCGGCCCAGAAAATATCCTGGGTGCCGTTGCCGTGGTGCACGTCGAAGTCGACCACGGCGGCGCGGCCGATGCCGTATTTGCGCTGCGCGTGACGCGCGGCGATGGCGGCGTGATCGAAGAAGCAGAAACCCATCGGCCGGTTGGTTTCGGCATGATGGCCCGGAGGCCGCATCGCCACGAAGGCGTTGTTATGAGTGCCCGACATGATCGCGTCGGTGGCTGCGACCGCGCCGCCGACGCCCCGCATCACCGCTTCCCAGGTGCCGGGCGACATCGAAGTGTCGCCATCGAGATAGACCAGGCCGCTTGACGGCGCGACGCGGCGCAATTCGCTGACATAGTGCTCCTCGTGGCATAGCGTGACCAGATCGAGCGAGCCTTCCGGCGCCAATTCGCGCACCAGGGAATCGAAACGGCTCTCGCCAAGAATTTCGTCAACCGCGCGAATCCGGTCCGGCCGCTCGGGGTGTCCGGGTGGCGTCAGATGGTTCAGGGTCGACGGATGGGTCAAAAGAAGCGTCGTCATGCACTGCCTTTGCGCGTGTGGGCCGCGCCTTTGGAGAACGGCTCAATGTAAGGTGCGATCGGGGCCGGGGAAAGGCCCCGATCATTTTCGCCGGATGCGGTCGGCGGGTGCCGGGCTGATGGGACTGTTGGCCTTGAAATACGCGAACAGGGCATCGGCATCGTAGCCGCCGAATTGCTGCGCGGTGCCTTCCGTCAAGGCCGCAAAGCCGTCGCCGCCGATGGAGAGATAGTTGTTCACGGTGACGCGGTAGCTTTTGTCGGGATCGACGCGCTCGCCGTTGAGCGACATCGAGGCGGCGATCACGCGTTCGCCAAAGGGTTTGGTATCATCCCAGGCGTAGCTGAATCCCCTCGATACCTGAAGAATGCGCGGGCGCTCGGGATCGAGCCATTGCTGCTCCAGCATGGTCTTGATCTGGTTTCCCGAAAGCGAGAGCGTGACAAGCTGGTTGCGGAACGGTTGGCTCGCGAACAAATCGCCGTAAGTCACAGCGCCGTCGTCCTTTGCCGCGAGATCGGCGCGCAGGCCGCCTGGATTGGTAAAGGCGACGACGGCGCCGCCTTTCGCCTCCGTTGAGGTTGCGGCCAATTGTGCATCGGCGATGATATCGCCAAGCGCGCTTTCGCCTGCATCATTGGGTGCGCGCGACAGCGTTGTCGTCAGCGACCCGGTGCGCCGATCGGCGATCGGGGCGGCGAGCTTGTCGTATGCTGCGATGAGCGCGGTCTGCTCGGGATCCTTGGGCAGCGAGCCGCTGCGGACAATGACATTATCGGCTTTCGCGCTGACCACGTCGCGCGATTTCGCATCGAGCCTGACGTCGATCGCAGTAACAAGCGTGCCGTATTTGTCGGCGGAAGTGACGAGCCGTCCGTCGATCTCGCAGACATAGGGTTGATGGGTATGGCCGCTGATCACGAGGTCGACCGTGCGATCGAACTTCTTGACGATGTCGACAATGGCGCCGGAGATGGCTGGGCATTCATTATAATCGCCGGTCGGATAACCACCTTCGTGGATCAGGACGACGATGGCCTCGACGCCGTGCGCCTTCAATTCCGGAACCAGCGCATTCACGGTCTCCGCTTCGTCCTGAAATTCCAGGCCGGCTGCGCTGGCCGGCGAAATGATGCCGGGGGTGCCCTTCAAGGTGAGGCCGATAAAGGCCACGGGAATTCCGTCGAATTCGCGGATCGCGTAGGGCGGAAAGACCGTCCTTCCGGTCGCGGTCTCTCTGGTCGAAGCGGCAAGGTACTGGAATTTCGCGCCCAAGAACGGGTGCGGCCCCTGGCATTGATCGAGCGGATGGCAGCCGCCGTTTTGCATCCGCTTCAATTCGTCCTTGCCTTCGTCGAATTCGTGATTGCCGACGGAGGCAAGGGCAAGCCCCATCATCGAGAGCGATTCGATGGTCGGCTCGTCATGGAACATCGCCGACAGAAACGGGCTTGCGCCGATCAGGTCGCCGGCCGCAACGAATATCGTGTTCCTGTGACCCTCGCTGAGCTCTTTGACCAGGGTCGCCATGTGCTCGGCGCCACCGGCTGCTACCGCGATCTTCCTGGTCTTGTCGTTGGGATCGGCAATCCTGATTCCTCCGGGGGAGGGGCGAAGGTAACCGTGGAAATCGTTGATGGCGAGAATCCGCAAGTCCACCGAATCCGATTGCGCTGTCGCGCGCGAAATCGGCTGCGACGCAATCAGCGTCACGACGGTCAGGGTCAGTGCAAACGAATGTCTCATGATTCGACTTTAAAGAACCGGCGCGACGGTTTCACGAAGCTTCAACCCGCGAGCCAGGATCCCGCTTAACCCTCCCGCTCAGCCCCTCTTGCGCGAAAAGAACGCCTTGAACGCGGCGATCGCTTCCGCCGAGCGCATCCGTTCGCTGAACAGATGGCTTTCCTGATCGATACGCCGGGTCAGCTCTTCCGGCGGCAGCCTCATGAGCTTGCGCGAGATCGCGACCGCCTCAGCCGGCAGCGCGCAAATCTCGCGCGCCGCCTTGCGTGCTTCGGCCTCGAGATGATCCGGCGCGATGACGGTGTTGACAAAGCCGGCGGCGCGGGCGTCCTCGGCGTTGAGCGTGTGCCCCATGACCAGCATCGCAAATGCGCGCTGATGCCCCATGGCGCGCGGGACCAGCAAGCTGGACGCGCCTTCCGGCACCAGGCCGAGATGGATGAAGGGCGTCGCGAATGTCGCCGTCGTCGCGGCGATGACGTGGTCGCAGTGGAACAGCATGGTGGTGCCGATACCGATCGCGATGCCGTTGACGGCGGCGACGATCGGTTTGGCATTATGGACCAGTGAATAAAGGAATTTCACGGCGTTGGACGGATGCGGCACGTCGGTGGTCGATGTGCCGTCCTTGAGGAAGTCCTCGAGGTCGTTACCGGCCGTGAAGACGCCTGATCCGCCTGAAATGATGAGGCAGCGGATCGCGCCGTCGGTCTGCGCGCCGTCGATCGCTGCGCTCATATCGCGATACATGTCCCGCGTGATCGCGTTCTTCTTGTCGGGCCGCCGTAGCGTGATCACGCGCGTGGCGCCCTCATCGGTAACGGTCACATGTCCGGTCATGGTTTCGGCCTTCAGGTAATCGGCAATGGCAGGAGCCGTCGAAATACCTTACATCATCCGCTGGCGCACCCAAACCCGCGAAGAGGCGTGAGGCGTGACGCAGACACCGCAAGGGGCGAACGATGCAGCTCACCGGGATACATCATCTGACCGCGATTTCCGCGAAACCGCATGAGAATCTGGCTTTTTATACCGGTTTGCTGGGGATGCGGCTGGTCAAGAAGACGGTCAACCAGGACGACGTCAGCGCCTATCATCTGTTCTACGCCGACGGAAAGGCCAATCCCGGCACCGATCTGACCTTCTTCGATTTTCCCGCCGCGCCGGAGCGTCGCGGCGCCAACAGCATTTCACGCACCGGGCTGCGTGTCGCGGGCGAGGACAGCCTGGGTTACTGGCGCGATCGTCTCAGGAAGGCCGGCGGCCACACCGGTGAGGTCACCGAAGTCGATGGCAGGCTGACGTTGCCGTTTGAAGACGGCGAGGGCCAGCGCCTGGTGCTGGTCGATGATGGCGGTACCGGTCCGGCGTCGCCCTGGGAGAAGAGTCCCGTGCCGGCCGCGCACCAGATTCGCGGCCTGGGTCCGATCGTGCTCAACGTGAACGATCTCGCGCGCACCGCGACGGTGCTGACTGCGGTCATGAACATGCGGCAAGTGCGCAGCTATCCCGCACCGGATGCACAAGAACAGGTTCAGGTGTTCGCGATGGGCGAGGGGGGACCTGCCGCGGAGTTGCACGTCGTCGAACAGAAGAACTCGCCGATGGCACGGCAGGGCGCCGGCGGGGTGCATCACGTGGCCTTTCGCACGCCCGACGAAACCCAATATCATGCCTGGACGCAACGCTTGCACGAACTCGGCATTCGCAACAGCGGCGAGATCGATCGCTTTTATTTCCGCAGTCTCTATTTCCGCGAACCGAATGGCATCCTGTTCGAAATCGCCACCGATGGTCCGGGCTTTGCCACCGACGAGCCCATGGAGACGCTTGGCGAGAAGCTGGCACTGCCGCCGTTCCTGGAGCCGCGCCGCGCCGAAATCGAGGCGGGGCTGAAGCCGATCGGGTAAGGCAGCTGCTGTTGTGGTTCCCGGTTCGCCATCCACAACGGCCCCAACCTCTCCACCGTAATGCCTTGGTTTGGTCAAACCGGAGTGGAGTGTGGGGCCGTCCCATGCCCGATTGAGCGCCGGCCCTTCTTCAAGCTGGTAACGGTAGATGGAGGGCTTATGCAATCCACGGCGAAGCGAAAAGCAACCGACGACCCGCATGATTTCGTCGTCATCCCGTCAGATCAGGTCCAGGTCGCGCCGTCAGACGCGGCGCCTTCGGATACCGAGCTTGCCGATCTGTTGCGCGCGGCGGCGCGGCAACGTTCTGAATCGGGCAGCAGCGACACCCCCGATCGATCCGGCTCGGCGCCGGTGCCTGCGGTCGATACGACGTTTCGCGCCACCGCCGTCAACAATGATGTGTCCGCGCGCGGTCCAACGCTCGGTCGGCGGCTGCTGCGCGCCGTCGTAGCGCTTCTGTTGGCGATCGTCGTCGGTGCTGCGGCGATGACCTGGCAGACCCTCGGCTATACGGCGAAGAAGGCGATGCTGAAGTGGGCGCCGAAATTGGCGCTCTCCGCTTCGCTGCCGCTGGACAAACTCGGACTCAGCGCGGAATCGGCGCCGGCCGGCGAACCGGCCGTTGCGGACGCAACGCCTGCGCAAAGTGCAGCACCCGCCCAAGGAACGTCTGAAGCGCCGCCCGAAAACCGCGCACCCGAAACCAGCGCACCGGAAAAAGCTGCGGCCAGTCCCGCCGCCTCGTCCTCCGACACCGCGCAATTGCTGCAATCGATGGCGCGCGATCTTGCCAATCTCAGCCAGGAGGTCGAAATCCTCAAGGCCAGCACCGCGGAGTTGAAGGCAAGCCAGCAAAAACTGTCTGACAAGGCTTCCGAGCAGAACGCAAGGGCCAAGGTGGTGAGCACGCCGCCGCGGCCTTCGGCTGGTGTCGCCGTCCGCAGGCCGGTAGCAGCATATTCGCCGACGCCTGCGCCTGCCGCGCCGCCGCCCGCTTACCGGTCTGCGCCGTCCTATTCCACGGCAACGCAAGCGGCGGTAGCGCCGCCCGTGCCGCCAGCGGCTGCTCAGCCCTATGTGCCACCACCGCCGCCAGCGCCGCTTCAGTCGCAGGTCGAGCCAGGGCTTACCTCGCCGCCGCGACCGCCGATGCCGGTGCAGCAGCAGTAAGAGGCGGTTTTCCTTTTACGGTTTCAGGGAACCGTTTGGCCGCAGGAACCAAACCGCGTCCAGGCGGCTTATCGCGGATGACCTCCAGAAGCGGGAGAGTGACATGAAGATCGCTCGGATCCTTTCAGTCGGCGTCGTTGCCTTTGCCCTCACAGGCGCGGCCGCCGTGGCGCAGCAAGCGCGCAACGGCACGATCACCGAACTCAACCGGCTCAATAACACTGTTTCGATCAAGCCGACGCAGAACGGCACCGTCGGTGCGAACACCGGTGGCGCGGCCGAGCAGTTCAAGGTCCAGACCGGGGTGTCATTGGAGGAACTGCATGCCGGCGACAGCGTCAACTTTACGGTTTCCGAGGCCGGCGGAGCCAAGACGATCACGAAGCTCGAGCGGCGTTGACGGTTTCGGACAGCGCCTCAATCTTCAAGCGCTACCCCAACAACACCGCGTCCGCGCCGTTGACGGCATCCGCGCTGTCCATCACGGTTCGCTCAAGTGCGCCCGCCTGCACCGAGACGTTCTCCGCGAAAAACCGCGCCAGCGTGACATAGCGTTGCGGATCGGCTTCGCTGGTCCCGCGCACCGCGAGCGCTTCATTCGCGAGCATGCATCCGCCGAGCGCCGATCCGAACAGCCGCAAATAGGGTGTGGCGCCGGCCAGCGCATCATTGGGGGCGGAGGCGACGCGTTCGAGCAGCCAGCGGCTGGTGCGTTCCAGCGAGGCCAGCGCATCGCGCAATTTGGCGCCGGTGGTGCCGAACGCCGGATCGTTGGAGGCTTCGACCTGCTTGACGATGCCGGAGAGTTCGTCGAGCAGCGCCCAGACCGACTCCCCGCCATTGGCCGCGAGCTTGCGTGTCACAAGATCGATCGACTGGATCCCGTTGGTGCCTTCGTAGATCGGCGTGATGCGGGCGTCGCGATAATGCTGCGCGGCGCCGGTTTCCTCGATAAAACCCATGCCGCCGTGAATTTGCACACCAAGCGAAGTGACTTCGTTGCCGATATCGGTGGAGAAGGCTTTTGCGATCGGCGTCAGCAACGCGCCGCGGGCCGCGGCGGCTGTGCGGGTTTTGTCATCCGTTGCCCGCACCGAGACATCGAGCGCGACGGCGGTCGCGTAGCAGATCGTGCGGGCCGCGGCCGTGAGCGCGCGCATTTGCATCAGCATTCGCTTGACGTCGGGATGCACGATGATCGGATCGGATTCGCTGCCGGGCTTGCCGACGGCGCGGCCCTGACGCCGCTCCTGGGCAAAGGCGAGCGCCTGCTGATAGGCGCGGTCGGCAATCCCGACGCCTTCAAGGCCGACGCCGAGCCGGGCCTGATTCATCATCGTGAACATGCATTGCATGCCGCGATTTTCTTCGCCGATGAGATAGCCGATCGCCCCGCCTTTATCGCCCATCGTCATGGTGCAGGTGGGGGCTGCGTGCATGCCGAGCTTGTGTTCGATGCCGCTGACGTGGATATCGTTGCGTGCGCCCAGCGAGCCATCGGCATTGACCAGGAATTTCGGAATCAGGAACAGCGAAATTCCCCTGGTGCCGGCGGGCGCATCGGGCAGGCGGGCAAGCACGAAATGGACGATGTTATCGCTCATGTCGTGATCGCCATAGGTGATGAAAATCTTGGTGCCTTTGATGCGATAGGTGCCGTCACCGGCGCGTTCGGCGCGCGTGCGCAGCGCGCCGACGTCGGAGCCGGCCTGCGGCTCGGTGAGTTGCATCGTGCCCGGCCAGTCGCCGGAGATCAGCTTTTCCAGATAGATATTCTTCAGTTCCTCGCTGCCATGGGCTTCGAGTGCCTCGATCGCGCTTAAAGTGAGTAGCGGGCAGAGACCGAAAGAGATATTGGAGGCGCTCCAGATCTCGGTGCAGGCTGCATTGATCGCAAGCGGCAGGCCCTGGCCACCGAAGGCTTCCGGGCCGGACACGGCGTTCCAGCCGGCCGCAGTCCAGCGCCGGTATGCATCGGGCCAGCCGGGGGCGGTAATGACTGCTCGCCTTCAAGCTTGATGCCGTGTTCGTCGCCGACGCGATTGAGCGGCGCCAGCACATCGGAGGCAAACCGGCCGGCCTCTTCCAGGACGGCGGCGGCGATATCATGGTCGAAATCGCCATAATGACCGGCTTTCACGGCGGCTTGCAGCCCGGCGCCGTGATTGAGGGCGAGCAGCATGTCGTTGATCGGCGCGCGATAGGTCATGGATCAATGCCTCGCATGGAGGAGAGATGAACTCCGTCTTCCCATGAAACGATACCTCTCTCAACTCCCCCGGTGCGCGTCAAATCGGCCGCAAGAGGCGCCGCAAGGGCAGAAGACGCGCCGAAATCGGCCGTTGGGATGTCTTGCCGGCAGGGTGGCCAACGAAGCGCAATATTCAACCGGATTTTCCGCTTCTACCCTGTTGAAATGGCTCAACTCCCTCTATAGACCGGCGTTGCCGGAGGGCAGTTCCGGGAAGGCGCACGCTTTCCTTCCTTCAGCCGTTGGGGCGTCGCCAAGTGGTAAGGCAGTGGATTTTGATTCCACCATGCGGAGGTTCGAATCCTCCCGCCCCAGCCAGCCAGTCACTCAACTTAAGATAGTTTGCAACTAAATCACGGAAAGCTCGCCAAATATGGGCTTTCTTGCATTCTGTGTGGTGTCTCCGTGTCCAGAAAAACGGCAACCTTCGCGAGAAACTGCCGAAAGTCTCCAAGCTATCTGCGGAATATTCCCGTTTTCGGGAGACTCTGCGTGGAGACCTTTTCGATCTGCACTGAGTGGTGGAGGTCGGAGTATTTTTCGGTCTCCGGCCGCTCGGATTTTACGAAGGTTAGGGAATAGGACGACGAGAGCGTCGAGTGTTAGGGCATCGAGAATTTGTCGTACCCGCGACCCCTTGGAACGATCCACGTCTTTGAGCGTTAGGCGATCCATGGATATGCAAACCAAGCGAGAAATCTGGCTGCTCACGCTCGGCACGATCATCGTTGAGGTGCCTGTAGCGTTCGCTGCCTTTGCAGTGTTTAGCCACTAGCGGCGTGCGGGCGGACAACGGCCACCGCGCCAGGCTGACCAACCGCAATGAGCGCCAAGACGGTGTTGCGCGAATACCCGCAGTGGCGCCCCTTTCCTCTGCCTTCAGATGACGACGGCACTGGAAGCGGTCGTTAATGTTCGAGGTTGACGGCGCCACCGGGGTGACCATCGCTGGAACTCGCCTCCCGGCTTTGGCGCAACTCTTCCTTTAGCCGTGCCAGCTCCTGCTCCAAGCCTTCGATGCGGTCGAGGGTGTAGTCGAAGCCTGTGTAGTCGAGCGCTTGGAGCCAAGCGCCGACGGCGGCGAGTGCGCGGCGAAATTTCCCCTGCTTGGGGAGCGGATCGATTGCTGTGTCGGGCATCGGAAAGCTCCTCGTTGCGCGATGCCGGGCTCGCCCGCCCGCAAACCGCAAGGCTTGACAGGTTCGGATATCGCACCTAGTTAGTCAACTGACTTAAAGATCGCTAACGCCGTCGCCTCATCGAGGCGGGCGAACAAACGGGCAAAATCGTCGTCACCGCTTGATCCCTTGTCCAGGAGCGCCGTCATGTCCGTCCAGCCTCTCTTTACCCCAGTCCGCATGGGCGAACCGGATCCGCCCAATCGCATTGTCACGGCACCGCTCACCCGCATGCGCGCTGGGCCGATCGATCACGTGCCGACCGCGCTGCAGGCCGAATACTATGCCCAGCGGGCTTCGGCCGGACTGATCGTCGCGGAAGCGACCGCGATCAGTCCCCCAATCACGTCATGCGGGAAGGTCGAGGACAATCATCCCGATCGTGCCGCGTATCTCGGGTACGGCTGGACGGCGTACGCCGCCCTGACGCGCGGTCTCGCCGTGCATCCGGGGGACGCTGTGTTTGTGCCGAGCGGCGGAGAGCTTCCTCGCAACTTTGTCGATGGTCCCATGATTTGGAAGGGTATTTAACTATGAAACTCAAGAGCAATACGATTTTGATCACCGGCGGCGCCAGCGGCATCGGTTACGAACTCACCAAACAACTCACGGCGCTTGGTAATAAGATTCTTATCACGGGCCGCGATCAGGCTAAGATGGACCGTGCGAAGGCGGCCTTTCCAAAAATTCACACCTTTCAAAGCGACGTTTCCGATCCGGAAGCGATCGCCACGCTTTACGAAGAGGTCACCAAACAATTTCCTGAGCTCAACATTTTGATCAACAACGCCGGCATCATGCGTAAGATCAATGTTCACGACAAAGCCGGAAGCCTCGAAGACATCACTCGAGAGATTGAAGTCAATTTGAACGGGCCAATTCGCATGGTGAAGCAGTTCTTGCCGCATCTGAAAACAAAATCAGAGGCGGCAATCATGAACGTTTCGTCGAGTTTGGCATTTGTTCCGTTGCCCATTTCGCCGGTTTATTGCGCCACCAAGGCCGGCCTGCATTCGTTCACCGAGTCTCTTCGTGTGCAACTGAAAAACACCAAAGTGAAGGTATTTGACCTGGCACCGCCTGCGACGCAAACCGAACTCTTGGGTGACTTTGATGTTGAAGACATGAAAGGCGCTTCTGTCATGACGGTGGAAGACATGGTTCGAGTCGCCGTCAAAGGAATGCAAACCGATCGGTTTGAAATTCGTCCAGGTCAGGCAAATCAGCTCAAAATGATGAATCGCTTGGCGCCGGGATTTATTCTGAAGCAAATGAGCCGATCGGTCGATCGTATGCTCAGAACACAGAATTAATTCGAAGTATCGTGCCGCGCATCTCGGTCACGTCTATTGCTTCGGCGCGTTATCCTACCTTGGAAGCAATCAGGGTCGGCAGCGTCGCCTTCCGAACGGGCGCGGCTCGTGCGGTTTGTTCGGGTCCCAGCAGAGAGAAAATGAACGATGGGTAAACTGCAAGGAAAAGTGGCTGTCATTACTGGAGGCTACGCAAGGTATCGGCCTCGCCACAGCAAAACTCTTCGTCAGTGAGGGCGCCTATGTTTTCATTACAGGCCGTCGTCACAAGGAGCTTGAAGAAGCCGTAGCGTCAATCGGCAGCAACGTCACGGGCGTTCAAGGCGACGTCGTCGAACCTGGCCGACCTCGATCGTCTCTACGAGAGCGTCAAAGCGAGAGGCCGAATTGATATCCTCTTCACGAATGTCGGACTGGGCGGATCTCTCCCGTTGGGAAGCATCACCGAGGAGCACTACGACCAGATCTTCAATACGAACGTCAGGGGGCTGCTCTTCACCGTCCAGAAGGCGCTCCCGCTTCTGAACGATGGCGCTTCCATCATTCTGACCGGTGCGGCCGCGGGCTCCAAAGGCACCCCCAACTTCGGCGTCGCCTCTGCGACCAAGGCGGCAATTCGCTCATTCGCGCGAACCTGGACCGTGGAACTGAAGGACCGGCGCATCCGCACAAACGTTCTTAGCCCTGGACCTGTCCTTACGGCGTCTCTGAAGGCGGCCATGCCGGCTGAGGCCTTCGGGCGCATCGTGTCTACCGTCCCAATGGGCCGCATGGCGGAGCCCGAAGAGATCGCCAAGGCTGCGCTCTTTCTGGGCTCGGACGACTCCAGCTTCGTCACGGGGATCGAACTGTTTGCCGATGGCGGCAGAGCGCAAGTCTGACTATTGCTGATCTTGGGAAGTGGCCGGTCTATTCTGGAGCCTCCAACCGGAGAACGCGGCTCCCACACACCGCATGAGGTCCCGTGCTCTACCTGGCGATCGACTGCGGGCCGATGGAGGAGCGAGCGACATGCCCGCACGCGAACGCCCTATCGGGTACGTCAGGAATCAGGGATCGTGGCTGGCCAGAAGAAAGCCGCAAACTTGACAGGTTTGCCAGTCCCCATCATATCCAAGTTAGTTGACGGACTTATGCACATGGCTAGGACAACTATCGACAAGCGATCGCGGCTGCTTAGCGCGGCAGTGGAATTGACGTACCAGAACGGGTTCGAGGCCACCTCGCTTGCCGACATCGCGCGCGAAGCCAAGATTCCTCTCGGCAACGTCTATTATTACTTCAAGACCAAGGACGAGATTGGCGAGGCGATCGTCGAACTGAGGCTGGCGCATCTGTCCGCGCAGCGGCAGCGATGGAGCGAAGCCGGATCGCCCAAGGATCGGCTTTGCGCCTGCGTCCAAGGCGTCTTCGAGAACAAGGATTGCTTGGCGCAGCTCGGCTGCCAGGTCGGGACGTTTTGCTCCGAGGTCCACAAGGCGGGTGGCCCGGTGGCCACCAGAGCGACCGAGATATTCGCTCAACACCTGGCCTGGATCGAGAGCCAGTTTCGGGCACTTGGGAAGGGGAAAAACTCCAACGGCCTTGCCGTGCACCTGCTTTCCGCCATGCAAGGCGTTTCGGTCCTGGCTCATACCTTTCATGACTCCGGTCTGGTGGCGAGGGAGACCAAGCGCCTCAAGAGTTGGATACAGAGCTTGTGAGACGCAAGGCGGGCTGAACCCGCAGGCCCACACGGCGAAGATTGAAGTGAGTGGAGCGAAATGTGCATTGTAATTAGTCAGTCAACTAACATACACTTGGATTAACCGAGGTAATCGGGTGGCACAACAAGCCCCAAGCGGGGAGAATGGAGCTTTTATGAAAATTGTTCTGATTGGCGCAAACGGAAAGATCGGGGAACTGGTTCAAACGGCCATGGCCGGCGCCGGCCGTGAGATCGTCAAAGTCGGACGCAAGTCAGGCGATTTCCAAGTCGAGATCGAGAACCGCGAAAGTGTCAGGAAGCTTTATCAAGCCGTCGGCTCGTTTGATGCCGTGGCCATTGCAGCAGGTGAAGTCGCATTTGCTCCGCTTTCGGAACTCACCGCTGAAAAATGGCAGTTCTCGTTGGGAAGCAAGCTCATGGGCCAGATCAGTCTGGTCCAGGAGGCGATCCCGTTCGTCAACGAAAGGGGATCTTTCACCTTGGTTTCGGGCGTTCTTAATGAAGAACCGATCTTCGCCGGTGTCGCGGGTGCAACCGTCTCGGGCGCATTGGAAGGTTTTGTTAGGGCTGCCGCCGTCGAACTTCCCAAGGGACTGCGCATCAATGTGGTGAGTCCGACGATCCTAAAAGAATCCGAAGCTCAATTTGGTTCGTTCTTTCCCGGCGTAATTCCGGTCGAAGGCTGGAGAGTGGCACAGGCCTACAAACGCGCGATTCTGGGGGTGCAAACCGGCCGCGTCTACAAAGTTGATTGAGCTTGCCCAGCGTTTATTCGAAGACCGCGGGTTTGACAAAAGGATCGATTTGTTCCGCAAAGTCAGCCAACTGACTTATGCAATCAAACACAACAAGCCCTGAGCAGGCAGAACGGAACAAAAAGAATGCGGGTCCGGCGCCGGGCCCTTTCGCCTGCGGTCATGACGGTCTTCAGTTTAGTCGGGGCCGCACTGGTCGTAGCGAGCAACAGCGCGGTCACGCCGCTGTACCGGCTGTACCAGCAGTCCATGCATCTGACGCCGCTGATGATCACTCTGGTGTACGCAGTCTATACCTTCAGCCTGCTGGCCGCGCTGCGACGGGGTCGGGGGGCTGTCGGACTATGTGGGGCGCCGGCCGGTCATTCTCAGCGGTCTGCTGTTGAACGCGATCGCGATGGTCCTGTTCTCCTATGCCACCGATGTCGGACAACTGATCCTGGCGCGCGCGGTGCAAGGCCTGGTGCGTGGGCACTGCGACGCCGGTGCTGGGCGCTGCAATTCTCGACACCGACCACAGACGCGGACCCTTGCTCAACAGCGTCACGGCATTTCTCGGGCTGACGGCTGGCGCGCTCGGTGCTGCGGCCCTCGTCACCTTCGCGCGCGATCCGCTGCATCTGGTCTATGAGGTGCTGTTCGCGCTGACGGCTCTGATGATGGTCCTGCTGTTCGTGATGCCCGAGACGGTGTCGCGCAAGGCCGGCGCGTTGGCGTCTCTGCGGCCGCGTGTCAGTGCGCCCAGGCAATCGCGCGCGGCGCTGTTGCGTATAACGCCGGCCAGCATT
>CAWHSM010000021.1:0-24454 GCA_963832045.1 uncultured Alphaproteobacteria bacterium | reverse complement strand
TCGAGATGGTCCGACAACAGCGTATCGATCATCCGCGGCGCGCTCGCGGCATCGTAGGTGGCATCGCCATCGACGAGCACGTAGATGTCGGCATCGACGTCGGCGAACATGCGGCGGACCACATGACCCTTGCCCTGGCGGCATTCGCTGCGCACCGAGGCGCCGGCTTCACGCGCTACCGCGGCGGTACGGTCCGACGAGTTGTTGTCGTAGACGAAAATCTCGGCCGACGGCAGCGCTTTGCGAAAATCGGCAATCACGGTTGCGACGGCGGCTTCCTCGTTGAAGCACGGCACCAGCACGGCAATCCGCGGATGAGCGGGCTGACCTTGCGGGAATTCGGATTTCGCAAATTCCGCCAGCGCTTCCGCCATGCCGGCCAGATCGCCGCGAAGCTTTGGCCGGCGCTTGGGTTCCGGAACGGCGCTCATCGGCTAAATCCTTAACGATCGTTAGGGTTTTGGGGCCCGATCATAAGGACGGATCGCTAACGTTCTCTAACGCCAGGTCGCAATTGGCGGCCTGTTTTCGATCACTTCCGAGAGCCGCAGGCGGGTCCCCGCGGTGGTTTCCGCCGGCAGGGCCTGCGTATCGAAAAAGCCGCAATCGATGATCTCGCGGTTCGGTTCAGGCAAGCGATCCTGCCTGAAATGCCTGACAAGATAGACCGCAACATGATCGCGCCTGGAAACGTGACTGTTCAGATAGACGCCGAAAAGAGCGGGCTCGCCGACAAGTTCGATTCGTCCCTCCTCCGCCAATTCGCGCTGCAGGGCATGGCGAAGCGTTTCGCCGACCTCCACCCCGCCGCCCGGCAGGTGCCAGCCGCTGACGTAGCTGTGCCTGACCAGAAACACGCGATTTTCGCCATCAAGCACCACGGCGCGGACGCCGAGCGTCATGCCGCGGGCGAACCGCCAATAGAGATGGAAGAGCCGCCGCAGCGCCGGTTCAAGGCTTCTTCGCAGGCGCTGCAATGTCGTGGTCACGTCAAGCCTTATCCGATGTGGCGTTTGATCCTTGCATCCCGGCCGCCGGCTTGCCAATACATTCATCGACTTTGCAAGGTGGTGACGAGACGATCATGGGCCGGCCCTTTCCGACCGAAGAAGAAAGCGGATGCTAGTGTCCCGGTTCTGACATTCGTATCCCATCGCAGCGGGCACTTTTACGAATGTCAGAACCAAAGGGACACTAGCAACTATATGATCCTAGTGTAGCTTTGACTTTGACGTTCCTTCCGAGAGCTCGCGGCAACACTGAAAGGAACGTCAGAGTCGCTACACTAGGGTGCCGGCTGAGAGGGAAAGCGAATGTTAGAATCAGACCACTAGTGATGGCGGCCTTCACCCTCGCCCACTTGTCCGACCCTCACCTTCCGCCGCTGCCGCGGCCGCGGCTCACCGAACTCGCCGGCAAGCGCGCGCTCGGTTATCTGAACTGGACCCGCAATCGCCACCGCTACCAGCGGCGCGACGTGCTCGACGTGCTGACATCCGACCTGCAGGCGCAGGTGCCGGATCACATCGCGATCACCGGTGACCTCGTCAACCTGTCGCTAGAGGCCGAGTATGCGCTCGCGCGGGCATGGCTGGAGAGCGTCGGCCCGCCGGAGCGGGTCACGGTCGTTCCCGGCAATCACGACGCCTATGTTGGCGCAACCCGCCATCGCTTTGCCGAAGCCTGGGCAAGCTATCTTGCCGGCGACGATGCGCAAGACCATGGCAGCGCAACCTTTCCGGCGCTGCGCCGCCGCGGCCCGCTTGCTTTGATCAGCGTGTCCTCGGCCGTTCCGACCCCGCCGTTGATGGCAACGGGATGGCTGGGGAAGAACCAGATCGATGCGCTTGAACGCATACTCGCCGCGCTTGCTTCCGAGCCGGCGTTTCGCATTCTCCTGATTCATCATCCGCTCCGCTCCAGCGCGCGCGCCAAGCGCCTGACCGATTCCCCGGAATTGCTTTCGCTCCTGAAACAACATGGCGTCGAACTGGTGCTGCATGGCCACGACCACGTTCATTCCACGATCTGGATCGAGGGTCCGAACGGACAAATTCCGGCGATCGGCGTGCCCTCGGCTTCCGCGCAGGCGCATGGCCGTTATCCCGATGCGGCCTACAACCTGTTTTCGATCGCGCGCGACGGCACGGCGTGGCGCTGCCAGCAGATGGTGCGCGGAATCAATCAAGCCCTTCAGGTTCGGGAAATCAGACGCGTGCGGCTGATATAGGACCGCGCGTATTACAGGCTGCTCAGGCTTGCAAACAGCGCGAGAGCGAACAGCGCCAATGCACCGAGGATGAAGCCGAACGCGAACGGCCAGAACCGGCCGCGGCGCGGCCTCTCGGCTTGAACCGGCGCGACTTCGGGCGGCACAGCCAGCGCATGTTCGCGCTCCACCATGCGGCGGGCGACATAGTCCGTCACGGCATCGACGATGACGGGAACGTCGTGAGATTCGGCGATCACGATGCGGCCGAAACGGGTATCCTGCACAAAGCGATAGGCACGCTTGTCGCGCCCCATCAGAATGTGGGCGACCACGTCGATCCACAGCCGCGGCGTCTCGCCCTGGCTGATGCCGCGGTCGAACAGATCGACATGATCGGGAATTTGCCCAAACAGAGGATCGAGCGCATCGCTGAGAATTTCGAGCCGCGCGACTTCCGCATCGCGCAGATCGACGACGACGCCGGTGCGATCGGCAGCCTCGATACGCGCCTTGCGTAGCGCATCGCGCAAGCGGGTCGGACGCGCCTCGCCGCCTTCGCTTCCGATATTCTGTGGCTCTGCCATCGGCCCTACCGTCCCGTGCTGGATCGAACCCGGAAAACGACAATAACCTATCAGTAACCAGGACGCCCGCAAAGCGCGTTTGTTCCCAAAGACTTATGCTTACCCCCTGAAAACCGAGCGCGGCCCCGCCGCCCCCAAAGGGGCGAGGAGGCCGCGACCGTCCTTGGACGTCTTCTTAAATCGAACCTGATCAGGCCATCACACGGGCCGGCTCTTCCACGATCGAAAAGCGCACGCCGGCCTTGTGACGGGTCTCCTCCGAGACCTCGCGCCAGCACGTTTCGGCCTCCTGACGGGTCTTGAACGGACCTTTGACCTGGGCGGAGCCTTCCACGAGCTTGTGGAAATTCATCGAGCCGAACTCGCCACCGATCACCCAGAAATTACTGCCGTGCGTCATGATAGCCTCCTATTCCGCTGCCTGAACCCTGACTTCCGAACCGGGCGATTTGAACTGCGCGGCTTCGGTCGAATCGTGCAGCGCCGTGGTTGAGGACGAGCCGCCCGTGATGGTGGTGGACACCAAATCGAAGTAACCGGTGCCGACTTCGCGCTGGTGACGCGTCGCCGAATAACCGAATTTCTCCGAGGCGAACTCGGCCTGCTGCAGGCGCGAGTAAGCCGCCATGCCCTCGCTCTTGTAGCCGCGCGCCAGTTCGAACATGCCGTGGTTGAGCGAGTGGAAGCCCGCCAGCGTGACAAACTGGAACTTGTAGCCCATCGCGCCGATCTCGCGCTGGAATTTCGCGATCGTCGCCTTGTCGATATTGGCTTCCCAGTTGAACGAAGGCGAGCAGTTGTAGGCCAGCATCTTGCCGGGATAGACCTTCTGCACCGCCTCGGCGAATTGCCGGGCCTCGTCGAGGTTCGGCGTCGAGGTCTCCCACCACAACAGATCGGCATATTTCGCAAAGGCGATGCCGCGCTTGATGCAATGGGCGAGCCCGGTGCCGGGCTTGAGGCGATAGAAGCCTTCCGCCGTGCGCTCGCCGGTGATGAATTCGTGGTCGCGCTCGTCGACGTCGGATGTGATGAGCTTGGCGCTCTCCGCGTCGGTGCGCGCCAGCACGAAGGTCGGCGTGCCGCAGACGTCGGCCGCAAGCCGCGCCGCGATCAGGTTGCGCTCATGCGCCGCGGTCGGGATCAAGACCTTGCCGCCCATATGGCCGCACTTTTTCTCGGACGCCAGTTGATCCTCGAAGTGAACGCCGGCCGCGCCCGCCTCGATATAGGCCTTCATGATCTCGAACGCGTTCAATGGGCCGCCAAAACCTGCTTCCGCGTCCGCCACGATCGGAACGAACCAGTCGATCTTGGCGCCGCCTTCGGCGTGCTCGACCTGGTCGGCGCGCTGGAGTGTGCGGTTGATGCGGCGGCACAGTTCCGGTCCCGCATTCGCCGGATAAAGGCTCTGGTCGGGATACATCGCGCCTGCCGTATTGGCATCCGCCGCAACCTGCCAGCCGGAGAGGTAGATCGCCGGCAGGCCGGCGCGCGCCTGCTGCATCGCCTGGTTGCCGGTGACCGCGCCGAGCGAATTGACATAGGGCTCCTTCTTCAAGGCGTGCCAAAGCCGGTTGGCGCCCATGGCCGCGAGCGTATAGGCGATCGGCACCGACCCCCGCAGCCGCTCGACCTCGGCCGGCGCGTAGGGACGGGTGATGCCGTCAAACCGCCCGGCGGGCGCGGGAACCAGCTGTTCAAAAGTCCTAGCCATCTCGATCTCCAATCGACATTCGTGACAGTGCATCGCGAAATGCGTGTTGGGAGATAAACGCGAAACCCTCGAAATTGGTAAATACCGCTTGATCTTGAATGGTGATGTCATGTAACAAATATACTTGTAGTATTAGTTATTTTGTAAATTTTGTCACAAAACGGCTGATGACCGCAGCGTGGCACGCAAAAGGTGGCCCGATTCCGTCCGAACCGGGCTGCCTCCAGGACAACGGCCATGCCCGCGGATTCCGGAAAGAAGCTGTTTGTGGGGCCGCGCTTCCGGCGCATCCGCCAGCAATTGGGGCTGTCGCAGACCCAGATCGCCGAAGGCCTCGGGATTTCGCCGAGCTACATCAACCTGATCGAGCGCAATCAGCGCCCGGTGACCGCGCAGATCCTGCTCCGCCTGGCCGATGCCTATGATCTCGATCTTCGCGACCTCGCCACTGCCGACGAAGACCGCTTCTTCGCCGAACTGAACGAGATCTTTTCCGATCCGCTGTTCCGGCAGATCGAGCTGCCGAAACAGGAATTGCGCGATCTCGCCGAACTCTGCCCCGGCATCACCCATGCGCTGCAGCGGCTGTACGCGGCCTATACCGAGGCGAGGCGCGGCGAGACCATGGTGGCGGCGCAAATGGCCGACCGCGACGAGGGCGCGCGGTTTGAGGCCAACCCGATCG
Source organism: uncultured Alphaproteobacteria bacterium (assembly GCA_963832045.1). Taxonomy (GTDB): domain Bacteria; phylum Pseudomonadota; class Alphaproteobacteria; order Rhizobiales; family Xanthobacteraceae; genus Bradyrhizobium. Next base: position 19,256 of record CAWHSM010000021.1, on the reverse strand, counting down.
AGCGCGTCCGCGATTTGATCGAGGCCAACCGCAATTATTTTCCCGAGCTTGAGACGGCTGCGGAAAACCTGCGCGACGAATTGAACGTTCCGGCGGAGGAGCTGTTCGCCGCGCTCTCGGCAAGATTGCGCGAAAAACATTCGATCCTCACGCGCATCATGCCGGTCGACGTCATGCGCGAGACGCTTCGCCGCTTCGATCGCCACCGCCGGCAACTCCTGATCTCGGAACTGATCGACGGTCCTGGCCGCGCGTTTCAGCTCGCCTTTCAGACCGGGCTTGCCGAATGCGCCGGCGCGATCGAGACCATCATCGGCCGCGCCGGCCCGCTGGACGACACCCCGCGCAGGCTTTACCGGATCACGCTCGCCAACTATTTCGCTGCCGCCGCGATGATGCCGTACCAGCCGTTTCAGACCGCGGCCGAAGCGCTCGGCTATGACGTCAACGTGCTGGCGCAACGGTTCAACGCCGGCTTCGAGCAGGTCTGTCATCGACTGACCACCTTGCAGCGGCCCAACGCGCGCGGCGTGCCGTTTTTCATGCTGCGGGTCGACAATGCCGGCAACGTCTCCAAGCGGTTTTCCTCCGGCACCTTCCCGTTCTCGAAATTCGGCGGCACCTGTCCGCTGTGGAACGTGCATTCCACCTTCGATACCCCGGACCGCCTGTTGAGCCAGGTGATCGAACTGCCCGACGGCACGCGCTATTTCTCGATCGCGCAGGTGGTGCGCCGCCCGGTGGCACCGCATGCGCAGCCGCAGCCGCGCTTTGCGATCGGCCTGGGATGCGAAATCCGTCACGCCACCAAGCTTGTCTATGCCAGCGGGCTCAATCTCGATGCGACCGAGGGCACGCCGATCGGCGTCAATTGCCGGCTGTGCGAACGCGAGAACTGCAGCCAACGCGCCGAGCCGCCGATCACGCGAACGCTGATCCTGGATGAGAACACGCGCCGGATGTCGTCGTTTATGTTCTCCAACGCGCGCGAGTTGTGAGGGGCAGAGGTTATGTGCTCCGCATTGAGCCATGGATTCGATGCCACCTCTCCCCTTGTGAGAGAGGCATGGGCCGCCTACGGCGGCCGTTCTCTGAAAGAACGCCGAAGCAAAGCTTCGGCTACGTCGCATCGAAAGATGCGATCCGGGTGAGGGGTTAAGTTCTATCGATGGACCTGAACCCCTCACCCCAACCCTCTCCCACAAGGGGAGAGGGAGTTCACCGCCGTTGACGCGATATCGCACTCCCAATTTAGATTCGAACCCTTACACACGCCATCCCATTCCCGCGGCGTGGATTGCGCCCGGGTCGTGGATGAACCTTCGCGCCTCGAATTGGCATCGATCACACCGCCTCAATCCCCAGGGGCAGCGGGTTGGCTAATCCGTCAAACTCGTTAAGGTGCTCCCAAATTTTGGCACACCAGACCCCGAGAGTGGATATTCCAGATGTTCGTTTCGTTCTTCCCTCGCCCAAAACTGTTCTTTTGGTCGGCCATTATCTGGACCGCGCTTTCGATGGCGCTTTGGTACGGCTATGTGAACGGTCTCACTGAATCCTCGACTCCGGGAATCGTGGGCGTAGCGCTGTTCTGGTCGGCGCCCTCATTATGGTTCGACCTTTATTTTCTGGTCGCGGTCGCGATCTTTGCCGGTTTCTGGATGACGCTCGCCCCGCACCCGTGGGCGATCTGGTCCATTTTCGGATCCGCGCTGATCCTGTTCACTTCCTACTTCCAGGTCCAGGTCAGCGTCGCCATCAACAGCTGGTACGGGCCGTTCTACGACCTCGTGCAGGCCGCGCTTTCGAAATCCAAGCCAGTCACGATCGAGCAATTCTACAGCGAGCTATCGACGTTCGCCGGTATCGCGCTGATCGCCGTCGTGGTTGGCGTGCTGACCCGATTTTTCGTCAGCCACTACATCTTCCGCTGGCGAACCGCGATGAATGGTTTCTACGTCACCAACTGGCCGCGGCTGCGCACCATCGAGGGCGCTTCGCAGCGCGTGCAGGAAGACACCATGCGGTTTGCCACCACGATGGAGGGCCTGGGTGTCAATTTGATCAGTTCGGTCCTGACGCTGTTGGCCTTCCTGCCGGTGCTGCTGCGGTTGTCGAGCAGCATCACCGAGTTGCCGCTGATCGGTGCGATTCCCTATCCATTGGTATTTGCGGCCATCGTCTGGTCGATCCTGGGCACCGGTGCGCTGGCATTGATCGGTATACGCCTCCCCGGAATCGAGTTCTTCAACCAACGGGTCGAGGCCGCCTATCGCAAGGAGCTCGTACTCGGCGAAGACGATTCCACCCACGCCGATCCGCCGACGCTGGATGCGCTGTTCGCCAACATCCGCCGGAACTACTTCCGGCTCTATCTGAACTTTCTGTATTTCAACGTCGGCAGAATCGTCTATCTGCAGACCGACGTCATCTTCCCCTACATTCTGCTTGGGCCGACGATCGTTGCCGGCAAAATCACGCTGGGTGCGATGAACCAGATCCTCAACGCGTTCACGCAGGTACGGACCTCGTTCCAGTATCTTATCAACTCCTGGAGCACGATCGTGGAATTGATCTCGATCTATCAGCGATTGCGCGGCTTCGAGGCCACGATTCACGGCGACCCACTGCCGTCGATCGAAACCCAGGCCGAGCCGAAATCCTTGTGAAGGAGAAGATCTGATGCGAAAGCAGATTCTTGCGGGCGCGATAATGATGGCGCTTGCCGCGGGCGCGACGACCAGATCCGCCTGGTCCTATTAAGGCTGGTCCTATTAAGCTTGCGCTTCGAGTATTTCGCAAGCCGCCAATGGTAATAATAACTTGACCGGTTTCCCCACGCCTTTGATGCAACCGGTTCCCCACCTATCTTCCGTTGATCCACTACGGAGGATTTCAGATGAAGAAACAACTTCTCGCGGGCGCGGCTGCGTTTGCACTTGCGGCTGGAATGACGACCGGCGCGATGGCTTTCGACGACGGCAGCGGATCGCACGCCGGGATCGGCGGCATCCATAGCGGATTCCACAGCGGCCGTTTTGACGGGGTCCGCGGATTTAGCGGCTGGCGTCGCGGCGATTGGGGTAGCCGCTCCTACTACGACAGCTATGGCGCCGATCTCGGATCGCACAGCGGGCACGTTGATTGCCCGGCCTACAGCCGCTGCGGAGCGGGTCTGCCCGGCGGCTAGTGCGTCGAAGTTCCTATCAGTACCTCAACCCGCCGGGCCGCCGCGATCCTGCCTTATCGCCAATTTACGGCGTGGCGCTGGCGGCCAGCTTTTCAATCATTTTATCCTGGATTCCGTAGTTGATGATTGCTCGCCGTCCGGCGACGCGTTGCTGCGGCTGATACGGCCTTCGAATACACCGGCGCGAGAGGTCGCCGCGATGCCGGGTTCGTCGTGGTTCAGCTTCGAATAGAGCGACCGGTTTTTTGCCGCCATCTCAAAGTGCTGCTGCTGCTCGGCCGTGGGCGCAACATGCCGATCGCGAGCGAGGCTCTCCTGCTGCGGCGTCGGTCGGGCTTTGGTTCCGCTACTTCCGCCGTTGAAGCTGATGCGCATCGATGGATCGGCGTCCACGATCGTCCAATCGTAAAGATGGTCAGTATTCAGGGACCCGAGGTTGTTAGCGGCACGGTTGTAGAAGAACGTGCCGTTATCCCAGTGGCCACCCTGATATCCGTCACCCGCGTAACCGTAGCCGTAATTGATGCCGCCATAGAAGCCGACAGTCTGGTCCCAATAGCCGGCATGGAATACATAGCCATCGTCGATCCGGCTCCAATAAGGCGGAGTCCACAGCAGACCCGGCCGCGGCGGCTTCACCCATGTTCCGGGCACCCAATAGTAGTCCCGAACATCCTCGCGCCGGGTCCAGAACCCTGGCATCCACAGATAGCCCTCCTCCGGGATGGCAGGCTGGGCATAGGACGGGATTGGCGGCGGAGCTGTCTTGACGATATGCGCGGCATCCGCAGGACGCGGCTGAAAATGCGGGGGCACCTGCAAATATCCGGCGGGCGGGAAATTCGACGTCGCGATAGAAGTCGTTTGCTGTGCAAACGCACACGGCCCGTAGATGAGGGAAAGAGAAATCAGACCTACCGTTACCTTTGGCATGCCTTGTCCGATCACCTTGTCCGATCACGAACGCCCGGCCGCCGCGTCGCGCCGGTATCCCTATTCTAATGGCGACCCGAGGCGAATGTTCGGGTCGACGATCCTAAAATTTTCATTAGCGAGCGCCAAAAGGATGGTAGTGGAGAGGTCGATACGCGTGATTCAAATGGCAAAATACATATGCAACTATTTTTAAAGCCTTTATGCCTGATCTGCTCGATCGGGCTTGTGATATTTGCATGCACAGCGCGGGCTCAAGACATCGCGCCGAGATTTCCCGCACCGGCGCGCGCCGCGCCGGTGTCCATTCCGCGCTCCACCAGTTGCCATAACGGCGCAAACTTCGAGCGCTTCCTGACCGATCTGAAGCAACAGGCCGTCGCGGCAGGGGTTTCACAAAACGCGATCGGCGAGGCCGCGCCCTATCTCGTCTACGACCAGGGCATCGTCAACCGCGATCGCGGCCAGCGCGTGTTCGGCCAGGTATTCACCGAATTCGCCGGCCGGATGGCCGCGGCTTACCGGATGCAGCAGGGCCAGGCGCGGATCAAAAACTACGCCGCCGCCTTTGCCCGCGCCGAGAAGGAATATGGCGTGCCGCCGGCCGTGATCGCCGCGTTCTGGGGGCTTGAAAGCGACTTCGGCGCCAATATGGGCAGCCTGCCGACGCTGCGTTCGCTGGTATCGCTGGCCTATGATTGCCGGCGCTCGGAGCGCTTTGTCGGCGAGACCATCGCGGCGCTGAAAATCATCGACCGCGGCGATCTCACGCCGGATGAAATGATCGGCTCCTGGGCCGGCGAACTCGGCCAGACGCAATTCCTGCCGACGCACTATTTCAACTATGCGGTGGACTATGGCGGTCGTCGCAACCTCTTGAGTAGTCCGGAGGACGTGATCGGCTCGACCGCGAACTACATCGCCAACGGTTTGAAATGGCGGCGCGGCGAACCGTGGCTGCAGGAAGTGCGCCTGAGCGCGCCCGCGAATTTCCCGTGGGATCAGGCCGACCTCACGATCCGCTTAGCCCGTTCGAAATGGGCGCAGCTTGGCGTCAAATACCCGGACGGAAGACCGCTTGCCAGACGATGACATACCTGCCTCGCTGCTGTTGCCGATGGGCCGCACGGGTCCGGCCTTTCTCGCTTACGCCAATTTCGCCGCCTATACCGAGTGGAACAACTCGCTGATCTATTCCACCACCGCCGGCTACCTCGCTACCCGTATCGCAGGCGCCCCGCCGATGCAGCGGCCGACGGCGGCCGTTGCACAGTTGCCGCTCAACCAGTTGCGCGAACTGCAACAGCTTCTGGTGCGCGCGGGTTATGATGTCGGCAAGGTCGATGGCGTGATGGGCCAGCAGAGCCGAAGCGCGGTGAAGGCGATGCAGATCAAATTCGGCTTGCCGGCGGATTCCTGGCCGACCGCCGAGTTGCTGGCGCGGATGCGCGGCCCGCGCGCGCAGCCAACGGCGAGCTGCAACCGCGATACCGATACGGTAAATGCCTCATGGTGAGGAAGCAGGTGTTGGGCCAAACTCGTTAATAAAATATCGGACAGCCTTTCGCGCCCGAGAGAGTTGTATTGTTCCACGTCTTATCCCATCTGTGGCATGCGCCGTCCGGCTGCGAAAACTTACTCCATGAAAGAGCCTCCCATGTCCTTCTACGACGCCTCCGTCCCCGCATTCCTCCAGATTCTCGGCAGCCTCTCCGGCATTCTCACCAAGGCCGAGGCGCATTGCGCGGCGAAAAACATCCAGCCAGATGTGCTGCTCGGCGCCCAGCTCTATCCGGACATGCTGCCGCTGTCGAAGCAAATCCAACTGGCGTGCGATTTCGCCGGCAAGGGCTGCGCGAGGCTCGCCCATAGCGAGGTGCCGTCGACGCCGGACACCGAAAAGACATTCGAAGAACTGCGCCAGCGGCTCGCCAGCACCATCGACTACCTCAAGAAGTTTAGCCCCGCTCAGTTCGAAGGCGGAGACAGCAAAGAAGTCACCTTCCCGATCGGCCCCGACAAAACCCTGACGCTCAAGGGTCAGGAATTCCTCAACCGCTTCGCATTTCCGAACTTCTATTTCCATGCCGCAACCGCCCACGGCATTCTCCGGCACAACGGCGTGGAGATCGGCAAGCGCGATTTTCTCGGCGTGGCCTGAGCCTTAAAGACCAGTTTTCCAGAAAGGCTTGCGGAAAGAGGCAGTTCTTTTCCTTCCCTGAAGTTTTTCAGACAAACCCTACCGCTTGCGGTTTCGTGATCGCAGGCGGCTTGTCCCGGCAAGCGGAAATGCACACTTCGATAACAACAGATCCCGCCTCCTCCCTCCCGCACCGAGATCATCACCATGAGCACGTCGTCCAAACTTCTCGAACCGTTCAAGCTTGGCCCCATCACCTTGCCCAATCGCCTTGTGATGGCGCCGCTCACCCGTAACCGCGCCTTGCAGGGCCTGGTGCCCAATCCGCTTGGCGGTTGAATATTACGGACAGCGTGCTTCCGCGGGCCTCCTGATCACCGAAGCCACGCAAGTCTCGCAGCAGGGCCAGGGATATCAGGACACTCCCGGCATCTACTCGAAAGAACAGATCGCCGGATGGCGCAAGGTCACCGACCGCGTGCATGCGCGCGGCGGACGCATTTTCCTCCAGCTCTGGCATGTCGGCCGCATCTCGCATACCTCGCTGCAACCGAATGGCGGCGCGCCGGTGGCGCCGTCCGCGATCCGCGCCAATGGCAAGACCTTTGTCGGCGGCACCTTCGTAGACGTCTCCGAACCTCGCGCGCTCGAGCTTTCGGAAATTCCTGGAATCATCGACGGCTTCAGGCAGGGCGCGGCCAACGCAATCGCGGCCGGCTTCGACGGCGTCGAGGTCCATGGCGCCAATGGCTATCTGCTGGACCAGTTCGCCAAGAACGGCAGCAACAAGCGCAGCGATGCCTATGGCGGCGGAATCGAGAACCGCGCCAAACTGATGCTCGAAGTGTCCAAGGCCGTGGCTGCCGAAGTCGGTTCCGAGCGCACCGGCATCCGCATCTCGCCGGTGACGCCGGCCAACGACATTTCCGATTCCAACCCGCAGCCGCTGTTCGACTACATCGTCGATCACCTCAACGCGTTGAAACTGGTCTACATCCACGTCGTCGAGGGCGCGACCGGCGGTCCGCGCGATGTCGCGCCGTTCGATTATCAATCGCTGCGCAACCGCTTCAAGGGCGCCTACATCGCCAACAACGGTTATGACTTCGAGCTCGCCAGCAAGGTGTTGTCGGCCAACGAGGCGGACCTGATCGCGTTCGGCAAACTCTTCATCGCCAATCCCGATCTGGTCGAGCGCTTCAGGCGCGGCGCGCCGCTCAATGCGCCGGACAAGGCCACGTTCTACGGCGGCGGCGCGAAGGGATATACGGATTATCCGGCGCTCGAAACCGCCACTGCCGCGGAGTGACCGAAGCGTTTTTTCGAGCGAAATGGAAACCGGTTCGAAGCGTCAACGGAGGTGCGCTCCCTCTCCCACGCAACCGGGGTCTACCCCGGTTGCGCACTATGAATTTGCGCAAGTCGGGCAAGCCCGACTTGCGGTGGGAGAGGGTTGGGGAGAGGGGTTCACGTCTATCGATAAAGCGTCCCCCCTCACCCGGATCGCATCTCCAATGCGACGTAGCCGAAGCTCTGCTTCGGTGTCCTTTAAAAGAACGGCCGCCGCAGGCGGCCTATGCCTCTCCCACAAGGGGAGAGGTGAACCAAGTCTGCCTATAAAGCGATACGATCAAAATCATCTCGCTCTGGCAGAGAGCCACGCATCCAGACCCGCGATCTCGGAAGGCGTCAGGCGCAGGCCCAATTTGGACCTGCGCCAGATGACGTCTTCCGTCGTGCACGCCCATTCCGTCGAGATCAGATAATTGACCTCGGCCTCGGTCAGGCCTGCGCCGAACCATCGGCCGAGATCTGCGGCTGATTTCGCTTCACCCAACACCTTTACAGCGCGCGTGCCGTAGGCGTGCGCCAGACGGTTCGCATTTGCCGCGTCGAGGAACGGATAGCGGCGCTGAAGTTGCGCCGATAATTCGGTGACCGCCAGAACATCCATGTCGCCACCGGGCAACGGCGCCGTCGCCGTCCATCCCTCCGGGGCCTTGGCACCCTTCAGGTAGGGCGCGAGCTTTTCGAGCGCTTCCTCGGCCAGACGCCGATGGGTCGTGATCTTGCCGCCATAGACCGACAATAGCGGCGCGCCGCCGGGCGTATCGAGTTCGAAGACATATTCGCGCGTCGCGGACTTCGCTTCGCTGGCGCCATCGTCATAGAGCGGGCGAACGCCGGAATAGGCCCACACGACGTCTTGCAGACGGATCGGCGTTGCGAGGTATTCGTCGACGGATTTGCAGAGATACTCGATCTCGTCGTCGGAGGCCTTCACTTTGGCCGGATCGCCGTCGTAGTCGCGGTCGGTGGTGCCGATCAGGGTGAAGTCCTCCTGGTAGGGAATGACGAAAACGATCCGGCCGTCGCTGTTCTGAAACATGTAGGCGCGGCCGTGGTCGTAGAGTTTGCGCACGACGATGTGGGAGCCCTGCACGAGGCGCACTTTCGCCCGCGCATTGACGCCGGAGCCCAGTGCCAGCACCTGCTCCACCCATGGCCCGCCGGTATTGACGAGCACGCGCGCGCTAATGGTCGAGCGCGCGCGCGTCAAGGCATTCTCTATCGTCACGCGCCAGATGCCAGCCTGCGGGACGATCTCGACCGCGCGGGTGCGGGTGCGGATTTCAGCGCCGCGATCCGCCGCGTCGCGCGCGGTGAGAACCACAAGCCGCGCGTCATCGACAAAACAGTCGGAATATTCGAAACCCCTGGTGTAGCGGTTCGCAACCAGCGGCTTGCCGACTTCGTCGCTGCGCAAGTCCACCGATCGCGTCGGCGGCAACAAATGCCGGCCGCCGATATGGTCGTAAAGGAACAGGCCGAGCCGCAGCAACCATGCCGGGCGAAGCCCGTCATGGTGCGGCAGCACGAAGCGTAACGGCCTGATGATGTGGGGCGCGATCCTCCACAATATCTCGCGCTCGATCAGCGCTTCGCGAACCAGATGGAACTCGTAATATTCGAGATAACGCAAGCCGCCATGCACGAGCTTCGTCGAACAGGAAGATGTCCCGCTCGCCAAATCGTTCATTTCGCAAAGAAATACCGAGTTGCCGCGTCCGGCCGCATCGCGTGCGATGCCGCAGCCATTGACGCCGCCTCCGATGATCGCGAGATCGAAAATCCCGTCCAAGCGGTCCCCCGAGATTCGTCTCTGCCCAGCTTAGCGGGGTTCCCGGCGCTTTGCATCGCCCAAAGGGTTCAGCGCGTCGATCCGCTGGCCGACCCTCACATTGGCGTGAGAGGGAGGGAATGTTTCCTCCAACACGGGGTAACATCATCAGGCCCCGGGAGTTTCTTCCATCTACCACAGGAGAAGCGCATGACCAGATTTGCCATCCGGCTGCTAACGCTCGCCGCCTTCGCGATGACCTCGCTTGCGGCTCCCATGGTCGCGCCAGTGAAGGCCGCCACAGACGGCAGCGCGCCGGCCAAGAAGAAACACAAGAGGGTGGATTCGGCGAGCGGGCAGGTGCGGGCTCCCGCGACCTCTTCCCAGTATCCTCCCAACTTGGCCGACGATCCGTCCCGGAAAGTCAGCTATTGAGGGCTGCAACCGTGGTTCGCGCCGCGCCATAACCAGATCATCAGCGAGCCCGAACGGCCCCGAATCGGGGGATGCGGCGGAGAAGCGGAAGCGCAGAACACGAAAGTCCGCAATGATGACTACGCCGAAACCGGCGGCGGGTCGTGCTGGACGGCTTGCGGGTGTCCCTGATCGTCGATCGAGACATAAGTGAAGTTGCCGTCGGTCACTAGGATCGCCTGCATCTCCTTGCGGCGCAAGACCCAGGCCTCGAGGTGGACCGTGATCGAGGTGCGGCCGATCTTCTCCAGATTGGCATGCACCGAAACCAGATCGCCGACATAGACGGGCTTGCGGAAATTCATCGCCTCGATGGCGACCGTCACGGTACGGGATTTCGCGATCTTGGACGCGAACACACCGCCGCCGATATCCATCTGGCTGAGCAGCCAGCCGCCGAAAATATCGCCGTTCTGATTGGTGTCGGCCGGCATCGCCAGCGTGCGGGTACAAAGGTCGCCGCAGGGCTCGGTTTCGTTAATCGGCGGGGCGTGAACAGCTTGCGTGTCTGTCATGTCAGATGGGGCTCTTCGCAAAGAGAAACGGCTATTTGAAACTTTCCCAGCCGGCATCCGGCGTGAACCGGCCGCCGAACTTCGCGGCCAGCCGCCGCAACGTCGACGCGACGTTTTCCGCACCGCGCGTCCGCGCGTAGTTCAAGGGACCGCCGCGGAACGGCGCGTAACCGGTGCCGAAAATCATGGCGCCATCGACCATGTCGGGATCGTCAACAATGCCCTCGCGCAAGCACGCGACGCAGACGTTCGACATCGGCAGGATCAGCCGGTCGATCATTTCCGCATCGGGCTCGGCGGTGTTCGACGCCGTCCGCGTCTTATCGGCCTTGCCATCTTTCCAGACGTAGAAGCCCTTGCCGGTCTTGCGGCCGAGTTCGCCTTTAGCGACCTTTTCGCGCAACCATGCCGGCGTCGGCGGCAGCAAGTCGCCGAATTTCGAGCGCAGCATGTCGCCGACCGCAAGACAAATATCCAGGCCCACCTGGTCGGCGAGTTCGATCGGCCCCATCGGCATGCCGAACTTTTCCGCTGCCCTGTCGACGGTGACTTGATCGACCCTCTCGTCGAGCATCACCATGGCTTCCAGCATGTAAGGCGTCAGCGCGCGGTTGACGACAAAGCCGGGCGAACTCTTGACCGGCAATGGCAGGCGATCGATGGCGCCGACAAAGGCCAGCGCCTCCTTCAGCAATTGCGCATCAGTGCCGTCGTGGCTGACCACCTCGACCAGTTGCAGGCGCGATACCGGATTGAAAAAGTGCAATCCAAGCAGCCGTTCCGGTCTTGCCAGCGTGGTGCGCAAATCCTGCAGCGGAATGCTCGACGTGTTGGTGGCGAGGATGGCGCCGGCCTTCATCCGCGGCTCGAGGCCGGCATAGACCTTCTGCTTCAGCTCCAGCTTCTCCGGCACCGCCTCGATGATCAAATCGGCGGTGCGAACTCCCTCGCCGTCGAGATCCGGGACCAGCCGGTCGAGCGCGTCGCGGACGTCGGTGCGCTTGCGCATGATCTTGCCGTACAGGTCGGATGCCCGCTTCACCGCCCCCGCAATCGGGTCGGACTTCATGTCCGCAAGCGTCGCCTTAAAACCTTGATTGGCGCACCAGGCCGCGATGTCGCCGCCCATGGCGCCGGCGCCGATGACATGAACATGCTCGATCTTGTTGCCGGAACCGACGAGCTTCTTCATCTGGTCGCGCAGGAAGAACACCCGGATCAGGTTTTGCGCCGCCGCTGTCACCATCAGACGGGCGAACGAGCTTTTCTCGGCGGCGAGCATCGCGGCCTTGTCGCCGCCGTGCTTTTCCCAGAGATCGATCAGGGCGTAGGGCGCGGGGTAATGTTCTGATGGAGCCGACTTTGCAGCTTCACTGCGCATGCGCGAAGCAAGAAAGCCGCGCACGGGACCGGCATTCAGCAGCGTGACAAGAAAGCCGGGCTTGGCGCGTTTGAGACGGCCTAACACCGCGTCCTTCACGGCGTTACGGACGTGACGCTCCTCGGTCACGGCATCGACCAGACCGAGCGACTTCGCCCTTCGCGCATCGATGGTCTTGCCGGTCAGCATCAGCGTCATCGCCTGCATCGGATTGACGAGACGCGTGAAGCGCGTGGTGCCGCCAAGGCCGGGGTGCAAGCCAAGCATCACTTCGGGGAAGCCAAAGCGCGCGCCGTCGATGGCAATGCGCATCTGGCAGGCGAGCGCGACTTCCAGTCCGCCGCCAAGACAAAAGCCGTGAATTACGGCGACCGTCGGAAACTTGACGGCCTCTAACCGGTCGATGACGGCATGCGCGCGCGCGATCTGGGTCTCGACCGGGGCGCTATCGGTGGCGCCGCGGAATTCGTTGACGTCCGCACCGGCAATGAACCCGGAGGTCTTCGCCGAGCGAATGACAAGTCCGGTCGGCCGCTCGTTCTCGAGCGCGGCCAGCACCGTATCGAACTCAGCGAGCACGTCGGCCGAAAGCGTATTGGCGCTCGCGCCTTCGCGATCGAACAGCAGCCAGGCGATGCCGTCGGCATCCCGCGTCAGCTTGAAATGGCGATACGGACCGGCTGTCTCGCGCTTCGGGCCGAGCTCAAGCACGCGGTCGGCGAGCACGTCCAGGATGTGGCTTTCCATGGCGTGTTCCCTATACCGTTTCGATCAACATGGCGCCGCCCAGCCCGCCGCCGATACATTCGGTGGCGATGCCGCGTTTGGTGCCGAGCCGCTTCATGGCATTGACGAGGTGCAGCACGATGCGGTTGCCCGAGGTGCCGACGGGATGGCCGAGGCTGATGGCACCGCCATCGACGTTCAGCCGGGTGCGGTCGATCTCTCCTGCCGGGCCGTCCAGTCCGAGTATTTCGCGGCAAAATTTTGCGTCGTTCCAGGCCGCGAGGCAGCCCAACACCTGCGTGGCAAAGGCTTCGTTCAATTCCCAGGTCTCGATATCGCCAAGCGAGAGTTTGTTGCGCTTCAAAAGCTCGGTCGCCGACAGAACCGGCCCCAATCCCATGATCGAGGGATCGAGCGCCGACCATTGGCTGTCGACGATCACGGCCTTGGGCGTCAGGCCGTGTTTGGTGACGGCCTCTTCCGAAGCAAGAATGGTCCAGGATGCGCCGTCGGTGATCTGCGAAGAATTGCCGGCGGTGACCTGACCCCAGGGCCGCTCGAACACCGGCTTGAGCGTAGCAAGTTTCTCCGGCGTAGAATCCGGCCGCACGCCGTCGTCGTGGTCGTAGAATTTGCCGTCGCGCGCAAAGGCAGTCTCGACCTCGCCTTTGAGGAAGCCATTTTCCTGCGCGTGCGCCAGCCGCCGATGGCTTTCGGAGGCATAGGCATCCGACTGCTCGCGGGTGACGCCGAACAGATGGCCGACGACTTCGGCGGTTTGTCCCATGTTGAGTTCGGTGATCGGATCGGTCAGCCCGCGTTCGAGGCCGATGATCGGCTTGAAATAAGCGGGCCGCGCTTTCGCAATCGCCGCGAGCCTGGCGAGGATGCCCTTGGCGGTCGCCAGGCCGGCAAACCAGCGCACACCCTGCTGCGGCCACACCAGCGGCGCATAACTTAAAGCCTCGCTGCCACCCGCCAAAATCAGATCCGAGACGCCCTCGCGGATATAGCGGTAAGCCGTGTCGATCGACTGCATCCCGGAACCGCAATTGATCTGCACCGTGAACGCGACCATCTTCTCGCCCATGCCGAGCCGAAGCGCCGCCACGCGGCCGGGGTTCATCTCATCGGCAATGACGTTGACGCAGCCGAGGATGACCTGATCGAAGGCATCCGGCGCGAAAGGCTGGCGGGCGAGCAGCGGCCGGCCGCACTGAACGGCGAGATCGACCGGCGTGAACGGCCCCGGGCCGCTGCGCGCTTTCAGGAACGGCGTACGGCTGCCGTCGACGATAAAGACCGGACGCGCCATCAGACCGCGGCCCTCTGCTCACCGAGGTCCTGAAAGAATTGATGCACGGCGGCAGGCTTCTTGTAGATCGGCGACAGCGCCTCGGGTGCGAAGTCGTCGACCTCGATCACCTTCGAGACGGCCTCGTGCGCGGCGGCGAACTGCTCGCCCTCCGCTTGCGTGATGATGCCCTTCTTCACCGCTTCCTGCCAATCGTGCAGGCGCGCGGCGTGCATGCGCTTGGCGACTCTCCTCGGAAGCCGTGACGAGCAGGAACGCCTTTTCCAGCCGTGCCACGCCGCGATCGTCCTCGACATGGGAGAGATCGGGCGTCAACCGATCGCGCGCGGCCGAGGGCGCCAGCACCAGCTGGGCGCATTCGTGAACCACGCGGTCGGACGGACCGAGCACGTTGGCGCCAAAGGGCTGAACGATGAATTTCAAAATGACGGCGACGAAACGGTTGGGCAAATTCGCCAGGATTTCGGCGAGGCGGCTTTCAATGGTACGGAAGCCGCTTGCCATGCACCATTCGAGCGCGGCGAAGTCGGCTGGCTGCGTCCTTCATCCTGCCAGCGTTTGAGCGCCGCCGAGAGCAGGTAAAGCTCGGACAGGATGTCGCCGAAGCGCGCGGAGAGCATTTCCTTGCGCTTGAGCGCGCCGCCGAGCGTCAATAGCGCCATGTCGGCGCAGAGCGCGAAGGCCGACGAATAACGCGAGAGCTGGCGATAGAACCGCGTCGCTTCCCCGGCGTCGGGCGCGGGCGCGAACAGGCCGCCGCTCCAGCTCCGGCCCCAGGCACGGAACAGCGTGACGACGCTGTGGCCGACATGCTTCCAGAACGCGTCATCGAAGGCGTCCAGCCCCTTGGCGCGATCTTGTTCGCCCAGCGCGTTCATTTCCAGCAGCAGATAAGGATGGGCGCGGATCGCCCCCTGCCCGAACACGATCAGGTTGCGGGTCAGGATATTGGCGCCCTCCACGGTGATGCCGACCGGCACCGAGCGATAGAGCGTGCCGAGGTAATTCTGCGGACCGTCGATCACCGCCTTGCCGCCGTGGATATCCATCGCATCGTCGATCGCGATCCGCATCCGCTCGGTGGCTTGCAGCTTCATGATTCCGGAGATCACGGCCGGATGGCGGCCCTGATTGAGCGCCGCGCAGGTCAGCCGCCGCGCGGCATCGAGCAGATAGGCGGTGCCGGCAATGCGGGCGAGCGGCTCCTCGATGCCCTCGAATTTGCTGATCGAGATGCCGAACTGCTCGCGGATCCGCGCATAGGCGCCGGTGGTGCGCGCCGCATAGGCCGCACCCGCCGCCGACAACGAGGGAAGCGAGATGCCGCGGCCGGCGGCGAGCGCCGTCATCAGCATCTTCCAGCCCTGGCCGAGACGCGGCTGCCCGCCGATGATGTAATCCATCGGGATGAAGACGTCCTTGCCCCAGTTCGGGCCGTTCTGGAACACCTGCATCGCCGGCAGGTGACGATGACCGATGCTGACGCCGGGAAGATCGCTCGGGATCAGCGCAACCGTGATGCCGAGTTCGTCGTCGTGGCCTACGAGATGATCCGGGATCGTAGGCCTTGAAGGCGAGCCCCAACAGGGTGGCGACTGGACCGAGGGTGATATAGCGCTTGTGCCAGTTGAGACGAAGCCCAAGCACTTCCTTGCCTTCGAAGTTGCCCTTGCAGATCACGCCGGAGTCGATCATCGAGGCGGCATCGGAGCCGGCCTCCGGACTGGTGAGACCGAAGCAGGGAATGTCGCGGCCATCCGCCAACCGAGGAAGCCAGCGGTCCTGCTGCTCTTTGGTGCCAAAGCGCATCAGCAGCTCGCCCGGCCCAAGCGAGTTCGGCACCATCACGGTCACGGCGGCGGTCAGCGAACGCGAGGAGAGCTTGCGCACGACTTCCGAATGCGCATAGGGCGAGAAACCGAGCCCGCCATGTTCTTTCGGAATGATCATCCCGAAGAATTTCTTCTGCTTGATGAAATCCCAGACCTCCGGCGGCAGGTCGCGCCATTCCCAGTTGATCTTCCAGTCGTCGAGCATCGCGCAGAGTTCGTCGACCGGTCCGTTGAGGAAGGCCTTCTCCTCCGCCGTCAGCGTCGCGGGCGCCTCCTTGAGCAGCTTCGACCATTCGGGGTTGCCGGTGAAGAGGTCGGCATCCCACCAGACGTCGCCGGCTTCCAGCGCCTCGCGCTCGGTATCGGACATCGCGGGCAATACGCCGCGCGCCCAGGAGAAGATCGGCTTGGTGATGAAATCGCGGCGGAAGGAGCTCATGGCGATGTCCTCATGGTCGGCGGCGCGGCGCGAAGGAGGGAGCTACAGATATGCCAGAACGCGAACTCACTTACCGGAATGCGTCGGAATTTGGTTGATACACTGCCTTCGAGATAAAGCGAAATTGATGCGTTGCGGCCAAGCTAGATAACCGCCGGCACCCCTGCTCAGTTCCGAAATATGATCAGGTACTTAAGGCTAGTGTCTCCGTTCTGACATTCGTATCATATCACAGCGGGCACTTTTACGAATGTCAGAACCAGAAGGGACACTAGTGACCGAAGCCGACCTTGATGAAGAACATCAGGAAGGCTGCACCCCCGACTGCGAAGATCGCCGCGAAAATCAGCGGGGCCAGCGAGCCCTGACGGCTGGTCGGCTCCAGCACGGCAATATCCGGCTGCATCGGATCATAGTATACGGTCACCGTCTGCCCTCGCGGGTATCGGGCGGTCACTTTCTCGGCCAGTTCGCGCAAGCCGTAAATCGGCGTCCAGCCCCAGGCCCAGTTCGTGCCAACGAAGTCGCGCGAGCCAACCCGATAGGCAAAGCGCAGATCGACGCGGTAACGCAGGGTGTAGCGTAGCTGCTTCTGCTTCAGGCCTGTGCTGTCGTCGTCATCACGTCGCTTGTCCTCGATCCTTTCCTCAATAACGGTCGATGTCGTGATGTTGCCCGAGGCGGTCGGCCAATGCGCGCTTGCATTCGCTTGCCGGCGTGCTCTCACGAGTGAAACCACGCCAAGGCCTGCGCTGAAAAAGGCGACCAGAGGCAACAGAAAGGCGAATAGCGGAACGCCGTTTCCGGTATAAAGGACCTTTCCGGCGATCGCGTGCGCGACCAGAACGCCGGCAATGATAGCGAACGTCAGCGCGAAAACGGATTTGGCGACCAGGCTGTCTTTCTTGCGCGGCTCGAGGACGGCGCTGTTAGGATCAAGCGGGTCATAGTAGACGTCAACGCGGGCGCCCGGCGGATATTTCGCGACCAGCGTCTCCGCCATTGCGCGCGTTAGCGAGGGCTGGCCGCCGAATTTGACGCGCTCACCCTGGTGGATCTGATCGCCGACCCGATAGCGATAGAGAATGACGGGATCGACATCGCTCTGGTCGTCGGACGTATGAGACGGCGGGATTTTCGCTTCCGACCTGACGATATCGCCTTCGACCTTGACCCACGCCTTGCTTGCTTCCATCGCGCGGCGCACGCGCAGCATATCGTAGAGAAAACCGGCGAAGATCAGCAGGCAAACAACAGCGGCGATTTGCGTATAGAGCAATTGGCTGGCGTCAAGCATTGAAAATGTCCCCTTTGAAAATTTCCTTGGCAATGGTTCAAGGATGGCCGCGCGGCGTCAAACGACGCCCCGCGGATACGTCTCAAATAAAATCGATGATGTTGGAGAGCCTGGTCGCGCAGGCGGCGAAAATAGAACGGAATGCCATTATCGTGTAGTCGCGGGCCGGACCCGCGAGGTTCACGTGACCGGCGCGGAAAAGAGATCAATCCGGCCTTGTCATTTCGAACATGGCGTCAGGGCGGATTTCGAAATAGTCGCCGCGGGCGGATAACGGCCGGCCGCCTGAGCAGTTCCTTCAATATCATCAGTAACTTAAAAGGGTGCTAATCCGGGCGCGGCATCTCGAACATGGCATCCTGCCTGATCTCGAAATAATCGCCCCTGCGCCCCGCCCGCACGATGGGACGGGCGAGCGCGGTCTGATAGACGCCGTCCCGGATCATGGCCTTGTCGATGTAGACGGCCACGACCTCGCCGAGCGTCAGCCAGGCCTGCGCCTTCCGGCCGTCGGCGCCCTGCAACTGGACGATCTGCGTCAGTTTGCACTCGAACGAGACCGGGCTTTCGGTGACCCGGGGCACATTGACGAGCTTGCACGGTGCGGCCGTCAGGCCCGCGATCGAAAATTCGCTGACCTCATGGGCGACATGCGCCGCCGTCGCGTTCATCTGCTGGGCGAGATCCTTGGTCGCGAGATTCCAGACGAATTCGCCGGTTTCCTGGATGTTGGCGACGCTGTCCTTCCAGGAGGTCGAGGAAAATCCGATGATCGGCGGCGTGTAGCAGAAGCCGTTGAAGAAGCTGTAGGGCGCCAGATTGACGTTGCCCCTGGCGTCGCGCGAGGAAATCCAGCCGATCGGGCGCGGCGCGATGATGGCATTGAAGGGGTCGTGCTTGAGACCGTGGCCGTTCCTGGGTTCGTAATAATGCAGGTCCTTCGCAGTCACTTGAATTTCCTTTTCGTCAGTGGTCGTCGTTGCGAGCCAACGGGTCGCAATGACAGAACAACCATGTCTATTTTGTAGTGCGCGGCGCAAGCCCGGCGAGAACAAAATCGATCATCTGGTCGACCGACGGTCCGGGCTTGTCGGCGCATTGCGCTATCATCTGCGGATGGAAAAACCGCATCATCGCGGTGCAGACGCACAGCGCCGCGAGCGGCACGTCCGGCGCCTCGAACTCACGGGACTCGACGCCCTGCGTGATGACGCCGGCGATGCTCCCGGTGATGCACTGCATATGCGCCACGCAGACCTCCCAGCTCTCCTCCACCGCGATGGCGACCATCTCGTGCAGCTTGGAATCGTCGACATAGCGTTCCGAGTTCATGCGATGAACGGTGGTCAACAGCTCCCGCATCCGTTCGGCCGCAGGACCGGGCTTGATCACGATTGCGTGGGCGGCGTCTTCGACGCCGCCCATCAGGGTGCGCGCAACGCCTTCGTTGATCGACTTCTTCGAATCGAAGAAGCGGTACACGTTGGCGGGGCTCATGTGCAGCGCCTTGGCGATGTCGCCGACGGTCGTCTTCTGATAGCCGATTTCGCGGAACAGCCGCTCCGCCACCACGAGAATCCGTTCTCGGGTGTCTATTTCGGTATGTTCGGCGGTCAGTGTCATGTCGTTGCTCAGTCCTAGTGATCCGATTCTAACATTCGCATCACTTCGCAGCGGTCACTTTTGCGAATGTTAGAATCAAAGGACCACTAGCTAATATAGGTTTCCAGTGGAGTTTTGGATTTGACATTCGCCTATCGGGCTTGCGGCTGGACGGGTAGCGAATGTCAAATCCACTCCACTGACTTCGAATGTTCAATTATTCCGCCGCTTCGGCAAGCGGAAATACCGCTTGCTGATGCTGCGGCGCAAGGCCGGGCTGCGCCTGCGGAC
>CAWHSM010000020.1:0-41965 GCA_963832045.1 uncultured Alphaproteobacteria bacterium | reverse complement strand
AAGGGTGTGGGGTAGGTTTAAGCGCATCATCTCTTCTTATCCCTCCCCACAAGGGGGAGGGAGAAGAGAACGTGAGGGGCCTTACGCCGCCTTGCCTTCTCCACCCTGACGCCGCCGCCCTCGACCAGCATCACCTTGTTGAGCAGCTTGACCAGCGCGTAGACCGATTCGATCGCCGGCGCCGGCGTGCTCGGTGAGCTTGCGCCATCTCAAGGATCGAGCCGATCAGCGCCTCGGTCTCGAGCGAGCGGCCGGCCTCGACGTCCTGCAGCATCGACGGTCTTGTGCGCGCCGACGCTTTCGGCGCCGGCGATGCGCTTGTCGATGGTGACGCGGAAGGTGACGCCGAGCTTCTTGGCGATGGTCTCGCGCCTCCTCCATCATCCGCGCGGCGAGATGGCGCGTCTCGGCGAACTGGCAGATATCGACCAGCGTCGCGTGGGTGAGCGCGCTGATCGGGTTGAAGGACAGATTGCCCCACGCCTTGAGCCAGATCTCCGAGCGGATGTCCTTGAGCACGCGCGATTTGAGACCGGCCTTGACCAGCACGTCGTGGATTCGCTTGACGCGCTCGCGTCTCCTTGCCGTCGAGCTCGCCGATCGGGAAGCGGTCGCCCTCGACATGGTGGATGACGCCCGGCGCGGTCACCGCGGCGGCCGGATAGACGACGCAGCCGACGATGCGGCTCGCGTCGATCTTGCTGGTGAGCACGCCGGTCGGATCGAGGCTCTCGAGCTGCTGGTTGTCGTACTTGCCGCCGAGCTTCTGGAAGTACCACCAGGGCAGCCCGTTCTGCACCGTCAGCACCATGGTGTCCGGGCCGAGCATGGAGTCGATGTCCCGGCGATCTGATCGAGGTAATGCGCCTTGACCGCCAGCACGACGAGATCCTGCTTGCCGGCCTCGGTCGCCTTGTCCACGGCCTTCACCTTGGCGGTCTCGACCTTGCCGTCATGCCATTCGAGCTTGAGGCCGTTCTTCTGGATCGCGGCGAGATGCGCGCCCTGGTCGATCACGGTGACCTCGTTGCCGGCGAGCGCCAGCTTGGCCGCGACAAGCCCGCCGATGGCGCCGGCGCCGACGACGCAGATCCGCATCGGCTTTGGCGGCGCGCCGAGCAGATAGGGGCTCGGCAGCACCTGGTCGAAGACGTTGGACAGGCTGCCGACGCCGTCGATGACGATGTCGACGACGTTGTGGCGCATCCGCCATCGTGCCCGCGCCGAGCGAGGTGCCGCAGGCGATGACGTCGCCCGGCATCAGCGTCACGTCGCGCGACAGCGCGGCCACCAGCTTGTGCGGCGGGAAGAACATGTCGGCGACCGGATAGTTCTGCCGCTCCTTGCCGTTGAGCACGGTGTTGACCGCCAGCTTCATCGGGTCGAGGCCGGTGGCGATCACCGGACCGATAACGCCGAAGGTGTCGAAGCTCTTGGAGCGCGCCCATTGCTCGAAGGATTTGTCCTTGCGCAGGAGATCGACGGCGGTGACGTCGTTCACGCAGGTGTAGCCGAAGATATACTCGCCGGCCTCGGCCTCGCTCACCTTGGAGCATTTCTTGCCGATGACGACGCCGAGCTCGCCCTCATAGATGATCCTGCCGGTATAGGTCGTCGGCCGCTCGATCGGCTTGTTGGCGGGGTGGTAGGAGTTTGGTGCCTTCAGGAACCAGAGCGGCTCGTTCGGCTCCTTGAAATCGTTCTTGGCGGCGAGCTGATGGAAATTGTTCCAGAGGCAGACCATCTTCGAGGGATCGCAGGGCGTCTGAACCTGGACGTCCGAGAGTTTAAGCGTCTCGCCGGTCGGCTTTGCTCCTGCGAACATGTCGCCGCTGTGAACCGAAATCGTGTCGCCTTCCAGCGTCCCAATGCCGGTTTTGCCGCTTTTCTCGAAACGTATCCACTTTGCCATCTGTTGCCTCCCGGTGACGTCAGGTTGGCGTCATCGCGATGCGCCACCTTTCGGGCGGGTATTTAAATCCTGATCCCGATCCCCGCAATCTTGCACTGCATCATTGGGACCACACCGGCATGTGAGTATCCAAACCCTGCAAAACATGCCTTCGCGATCCCGCGGCGCTGATCGCCCGAGCTTTCAAGGGAATTGGCCCTCAATCGACGAGAGGGCGCAGGGAAAGCCGGGTGCCCGAGCCGCACCCGCAGCCTCGCGTGCAAAAAGTAAAAAGAACACGAGTATAGTCACCACAGGTTCGACCGGAAACCGGCTTTCCCCGCGCAATGGTTTTAACGGTTTCCTTCGTGATCTCCCTGGTGAGCCGGGCTTTGTTGCCACCATCGCCAGCCGCAATGCGCAAGCATTGTCGCCAACTTGACACCAGCGTCGGGGTGTCAGGACCACACGACTTCGCCGTCCGCACAAGTGCGCGTCGTCTTTGCGCACCCGTGCGTCCATCGCATCCCGCACCCAACGTTCGTGACGACCGCGAAGCGCCCCTCCTTGAGGGGCGCGGGACGGCCAGATTAGTGGAATTGATTTGCCCGACAACGCAAGCGAAATCTTTCGCAAAAGCGACCCGATGCGGCAGATTGGCACGACCGCAAATCAGTCGATGTGCATCGACGTCATGTCAAGGGAATGACGAAGTTTCGTGCCGTACCCCGCAATGTCGGCTAACATGGTCGCAGCTAATAAAAACAATAACGGCGGGGAGAGACATGCCCAAGCGAAAATGGTCGCGTCGGGAGATGCTTGGCGCATCGGCGTGCTCGGTCGCGGGCGCGCTTTTCGCCGAGCCGCTCAAGGCGGCTACGCCTCCGGCGGCAACCGGCGTCACGCCTGATTTGATCGAGGCCGCGCGCAAGGAAGGCACGGTCTCCTATTACGCGGCCATCGAACTCAATGTCGCCGAGCGCCTGGGCAAGATGTTCGAGGCCAAATATCCCGGCATCTCCGTGCGGGTCGAGCGGTCGGGGGCCGAGCGGATTTTCCAGCGCATCGCGCAGGAAAACGACAGCGGCATTCACGCGGTCGATGTCGCCAACTCGACCGATGTCTCGCACTATCTCGAATGGAAGAAGAACGGCTGGCTCGCGCCCTACCTGCCGGAAGACGTCGTCAAGCATTTTCCCATTGATCAGTTCGACCCGGAGGGACTCTATGCGACCTCGTGCGCATGGTTCGAAACCATTGGCTACAACACCAACCTCGTGAAGGCGGAGGACGCGCCGAAAAGCTACGCCGATCTGCTCGACCCGAAATGGCTGGGCAAGCTCGTCAAGGGTCATCCGAGTTATAGCGGCGCCATTCTCACGACGACCTACATCTTGTCGCGCGAGCTCGGCTGGTCTTATCTCGAAAAACTTGCCCAGCAGAAAGTGATGCAGGTTCAGTCCGCCGGCGATCCGCCGCGAAAAATCGCGCTCGGCGAACGTGCGGTCATGGCCGACGGCAACGACTACAGCCTCATTCTGTTCAAGGATCAGGGTAAGCCCGTCGAGGTGGTGTATCCGGCCGAAGGCGCGCCGCTGATTATCGTGCCATCAGGCGTGTTCAAGAGCGCGCCCAACCCGAACGCCGCGCGGCTGTTCCAGAGCTTCTTCTTCAGCCGCGAAGCCCAGCAGATGCTGGTCGACGAATTTGCCCATCGCTCTTTTCATGACGAGATCAGGCCCCGCGCCGGACAAAGGCCGATGTCGGAAGTGAAGACGCTGAAATCCGATCCGGTCGCGGTGCAGGCGCAGAGCGAAGAGATCAAGGCGCATTACGCCATGGTGTTCAGAGTTCTGAGTTGGTAGATGGGGTAACGGGCCCCGCATGAGCGTTAGCGACATGCGGGATAATCGAACAGCTCCCGGAATTGCTTCGCTCATCCGGGCTTGCTATCAAGGAAAAGCGGACTCAAGCAGCCGACAATCCCCCTGAAGCGGTCGAAAGCGGCCCAGGGCGGATTTCCTTTGATCCAGATCAACCCGAACGCGGTGTTTCGCTTTTTAGGTGGTCCGCCATGTCCGTGGCGGGACAATTTGGGAGGAACCATCATGAAGAAGCATCTGTCGTGGCTTGCTGCGGTCTTGCCGGTTCTGATTCTCGCCGTGCCGACATCGGTCCCGAGTGCCGCTCAATCGATTTCTGCGGACGAGGCACAAGCTATCGCCGCGGAGGCGTATGTTTACTTCTATCCGCTGGTGACGATGGACCTGACGCGCAAGCAGCTCATCAATTCCGATCCCAAGACCGCCGGCATAGGTGGTCCTCCCAACACATTCGACAATATCCAGGCGTACCCGGCTGCCGACGCGAGGGCGGTGGTGCGGCCCAATTTCGACACGTTGTATTCGAGCGCCTGGCTGGACCTGACGCGAGAGCCCATGGTCGTTTCGGTTCCCGATACCGGCGGCCGTTACTACCTGCTGCCGATGCTGGATATGTGGACCGATGTGTTTACGTCGCCGGGATGGCGCACGACAGGCACCAAGGCAGCCAATTTCCTGGTCGTGCCGCCTGGCTGGAACGGAAACGTCCCGGCGGACGTAGCGCGCATCGACGCGCCGACGCCTTATGTCTGGATCATCGGCCGCACCAAGACCGATGGTCCCCCCGACTATGCCGCGGTTCACGAGGTGCAGAAGGGTTTCGGGATCGCGCCGCTATCTGGATGGGGTAAGCCCCCGGTCGCCGTGACGCAGACCATCGATCCCAGCGTCGACGTCAAGACTCCGCCGAAAACACAAGTGGACACGATGGCTGGCGACAGGTTTTTCGCCTACGCGGCCGAACTGCTCAAGATCATCCCGCCACACATTACCGATGGGCCCATCATCGCGCGCCTGACACGGATAGGTCTCGAACAGGGCAAGAGCTTCGACATTACCAAAGTTGACGCGACGGTTCGCAAGGCGATCGAAGACGCGCCGGCACAGGCGCAAAAGCTGATGGCATGGAAAGTCCCGACATTGGCTCGCGTCGTAAACAACTGGTCCATGAACACGGACACGATGGGCGTTTACGGGAACTATTACTTGAAGCGCGCGATCGTCTCGCAGCTCGGACTCGGTGCCAACCTGCCGGAGGATGCGATCTACCCGCTCAGTCTTGGCGACGAGAACGGCAGGCCTCTCGACGGAGCGAACAAGTACATTATCCGCTTCACGAAAGACACGTCGCCGCCGGTCGAGGCATTCTGGTCAATCACGCTGTATGACAACGATGGCTTCCAGGTTGCGAACTCGCTCAACCGCTTTGCGGTGAGCAGCTGGATGCCGTTCAAGCGCGACGCCGACGGGGCTCTGATGATCTACTTCCAGAATGAAAATCCTGGCGGCGATCGCGAAGCCAACTGGCTGCCCGCGCCCAAAGGACCGTTCAACCTTACCATGCGCCTTTATGCGCCGAAGTCGGAGGCATTGACCGGCGCCTGGAAGCCGCCGGTTATCGAGCGGATCGACAGCGACACCGTCGGCCGGAAGTGATGTTATGATTTGTGAGCGGTTGTGATAAAAAAGGCCGTTTCCAAGTTCCATAGTCAAAGTCATTTCCGTAGAAAAGAAAAAAGCAGAGCGGGTAGCGAGTTTGCGCGCGCTACCCACAATCCGGTAGGGCAACAGACCGCCACGGTGTCGTTTGGCGCGCGGTTGCGGGTGACAGACGTCGTGACCGGGCGCACCGTGACAGTACGGGTCAATGACCGCGGCCGGCGAACGTCCGCTTTGTCGCTCAAGTTCCACCCGACCCCGTTACGTGATGGCGATTTGAGAGGGATGTCGAAAAATCTCGCGGCGGCCCGGGAACGTTATTCAGGTGCAATCATTCAAGCAAGGATGGCAAAGCCATAACGCCAGGCGAGAACTTCCGCGTTAACGCATCCGTCGCTTCGCGCCGAGAATGCCACAGCGTGTCGCCCGTCAAGGCGGAGGGCGCTCCCCGACAATCGTGGCAGGGGCGCGCGGGCCAGGCGTGCGAAGCGCAGGCGCGGCGAAGCGCAGACATAATGTTCCACCGGCATCTGGAGCGCGCGTCTGCGTCTGGATGCAAAGACAGGAGTAAGGCAATGAAGCTGAATTCGACGCAGGTCGAACAGACCTTGAGCCAATTCGAAGCTGAGGTTTTGCCCGACAATCATCCGGTGGTACCCCAACTGCACAGCATATTCGGGGATCATACCTTCTTTCTGGATGACAGCGGTCTCAACGTGCTGGAGCCTGCCGAAACGCCGGAACGGGAAACTCCCGCCGGCGAAATCGTGAGTTTTGCGAGCTGGAGTGATGGCACCCTCACGAGCCTCAGGCCCCACGAACCCGAACCGACGGGCGTCGTTATCCTGTTCGAACCCGCGGCCTGACTTGCTGGAACTGCCGATTTCGCCTTAAAAAGCCAAGCCTTAGCCCTTGACCTGGCACTCGCGCCGCGTGAAAACTGGCGGAGTGCCCGATTGCCACTCGGGGGCTGGCATGAAACGTTTCGACGCAATCGTGATGTTTGTGAGCCTTTGGCTGCTCGCCTCGATGGTGCTCGACGCTCTTACCCCAATGGAACTGACGGTCTACGCCATCGGAGCAGCGTTAGCGCCGGTTACCGCGATATCGGCATTGCTTTACTGGCTGGGCGTGCCGAGGATCGATTTTGCGGTGTGCTTCGCGGTCCTCTGGATGGTCTCCGGCATGGTGCTCGAACTGATCTCGCCGATGCCGCTATCGCTGTTCATGATGGTTGTGACGCTTCTGCCAATGTTGGTCGTGGGGACCGTGATTAATTTCCAATGCTGGCGGCGTTCAATCGCGGCAACGGAAGCTCAAAAGCAGAGCGGGTAGCGAGCCTGCGCGCGCTACCCGCGATCGTGGGGTTTTGCCTAAGCGGTTAGTTAGTTTTGCTCGCGATCATAGACCAGATGATAGTGATAGTGCGGCGACACGCGTCCCCTGCACGCCGGCACCGGATCGGGAGCAGACGCGGTCTCCTTTGCGCCCGGCGCCGGCACGCCGGCCGCAAGCCCGGCCTGCAGCAGCCGGTTCACGATGTCCTGCGTATCGTCGCAGATAAAGAAGCGGTCTCTCACCAGACCATCGACCGCCGCGACAACCTTGGCCTTGTATTCCGCGAAGGAAGGATAACGCTCCTGGACGGAAGGCCGTGGATCGCCCGCAGTCGTGCCGGCCGCCCGCGTGGCCTGGAACGGAATGTATTGGCCGGACGACTCGCATCCATCGTTCGCCCATACACCGGAGCGCAGTCCCCAGCCCGTGTAGGTCGCCAGCGGCACCACCAGTTCCGGCAAACGAATGCCGGCAATGTCGTTGCCGTCGCTGTCGGTCTTCGGCACGAAGCTCGGATAAATCGGGCCGTTCTTGTTGTTGTCCTCATAGGGCGGCGTGATGACCGGCGGGTTTATCGTCGGCACGAAGGTCGTGTAGAAGTCCGGCCCGTAGTTGAAGCGGTACCGTGTCGTTTTCAGGCCGGTGTAGGTGACGCCCGGAATGCTCGGGAAGCCAACGCTTCCCTGATCGGGCGGCACAAGGTTGTGCTCCCTGAACGTCGGCACCCGCGAAGCCGGAGGCTGGACCCCGAGCGTCGACCATTCATCCAGATCCGTCCACAGCGCGCGCTGCACCGGCGCGGAGTTCGAGCGGATTGAGGAACTGCTGGCACACGCCCTTCGATGTCGGATCGCCGGCGCCGCCATGCTGCTTGCTGGACAGCAGGTAATTCCGCGCGAGCGGATGATCCGGCAGATCGAACTTTCCTGTCGGGTCGGTGCTCAACAGAGAACCCGCCTTCACCCAGAACTCGTTGGCCGAATAGAACTCGGTGGCCAGCGGGCAGGTGTGTGTCTCTTCACATCTTTTGTAGCGCCAGTCGCTGGTGCCGGAAATCGGATCGAAGGTCTGTACATTCGCGAACGGGTAAAGGCCTTCAAGGTAGAGCAGTTCCTGGCGATTGCGGTTGGTCCGCTTGGTCTGCGACCATCGGAAGTTCATGTTGAGCCCGTCGCCGGCCCCGATCCATTGCATCATTCCATCGAAAACCTTCCTGTGGCTTTCGTCCTCATTGAATCCGAGATGAACGAAGTCATTGAGGGTCCGGGCCGGCTGCGAGGACGTCTCGGTGTAGATGCGATCGATGTGAAAGTTGATCGGGTTGGGTGTGCCGGCGTCATCGTGCGATGCGAACCGCAGGAAGGAATTGAAGTCGCGGATGGCCGCGAGCCCCAATCCGTTTACCGTCGGATTCTTCGCCGTGTAGGAGAATTCGTAGATGTCGTTGTTGACGAAATTCCCCGTGGTCAATTTGATCGCGCCGTTAGGAATCGTGCTGCCGTCCACGGGGCTGGTGGCGTTGGTGTAGGCCCAGCCGCTGGCAGGGACAGGCACGGGCGGGTCGTCGAGATGGACACGGTGGGTCAGAACGGCCTTGCTTTGGTCGGCCGAAGCAGGCGGGTAAACCAACCGAACGTGGCGGCGCCCGTCACGATGTACTCGTAGGATGGCCCGGTGATCGGATTGTTGGGGTCGGTACCGACAACCGGGAAGGAGGCCGTCGCGGTGAGACCGTTCAGCGGCCCGAGATTGTTTTCCCAGCCGGACCATACCGTGGCGTAGCCGCGGGTCCACAGGAAGGAATCGTCGAGAGCCGCCGGATCGGTGAGCGCCGCCGGATCGTTGGTGCCGGTTGGCGTGTTGTTCAGCGTCTGGTAGGTCTTGCCGCCGCGGTTCGGCGGCTCATACATCATTTTGTGATTGCCCTTGCTCGGGTCCAACGGCTGCAAAATGTAGAAATTGTGCTGATAGACGACGTGTCCTTGCAGGTTTTTCGGCGCGAGCTGGATGTCGGTGATAAGCGCATTCTGCGAATTGTTCGGATCGACCTCGCCGGTTGCGATGCCGGTGATGAACTCATATTGACCGACGCCGGCAAACGAATGGCCGCCGAAGGCAGTTCCTCTGTTCAGGATCTGGATTTGCGTAATGCGCGCCTGCGCAGCGGGCGCCGCGGCGACCAGGAAGCTGGTCGCGAGTAAGCTTGCAACGCCAAACCGAGATAGTTTCTGTTTTCTGGAAAAAGGCACGCGAAAGGGCGCACCGCTAGCGGTGTGAACCATAAAGGACCTCCCAAGTTTTGTTGTCCGTCCTTCAGCCCTGCCAGAACAGCAAGGTTGGGAACGGTTGATTGAGTAAGTTCAGGCAAGGAACAGCCTAAGGATGAGCCGAGTTTGCTTACCCCGCTACCAAAGTTCAGGGAGGCCCTTGTATGCAAGATACCATTTCGTGACGGAAGCAGAATCCCGCAACCTGTTGCGCAAAAGCCGCGAAGAGCAGACGGCGAAGTTGCAAAGCGCGAAGTGCTGTGCTGCGCTGCAATGCAGTATCGCCGACGATGGAGCGGAGAATCCCGCTACCGGAAGCTGGCGGGCATCTGCGAGAAAGCTGCTCTGGCGTAGCGCAACAATCTCGGTCAATAAAAAGGGGCGCTTCGAGGCGCCCCTTTATGTTTTGCAACCGTGGCCGCTGACCGGCGGCCGCCGGCAGCTTACAGCGAATAGTACATCTCGAATTCGACCGGATGCGGGGTCATCTCGAAACGCTCGACTTCCGTCATCTTCAGTTCGATATAGCTGTCGATGAAGTCGTCATCGAACACGCCGCCGTTCTTGAGGAACGCGCGGTCCTTGTCGAGGTTCTCGAGCGCCTCGCGCAGCGAGCCGCACACCGTCGGGATCGCCTTCAGCTCTTCCTTCGGCAGATCGTAGAGGTCCTTGTCCATCGCAGGGCCCGGATCGATCTTGTTTTTGATGCCGTCCAGCCCCGCCATCAGCATCGCGGCGAACCCGAGATACGGATTTGCCATCGGATCGGGGAAACGCACCTCGACGCGCTTGGCCTTCGGGTTGGAGGTGTAGGGAATGCGGCAGGAGGCCGAACGGTTGCGCGCGGAGTAGGCGAGCAGCACGGGGGCTTCATAGCCCGGCACCAGGCGCTTGTAGGAGTTGGTCGAGGGGTTGGTGAAGGCGTTGATCGCCTTGGCATGCTTGATGATGCCGCCGATGTAGTGCAGGCAGGTTTCCGACAGGTCGGCGTATTTGTTGCCGGCGAACACCGGCTTGCCGTCCTTCCAGATCGACTGGTGGCAGTGCATGCCCGAACCGTTGTCGCCATAGACCGGCTTCGGCATGAAGGTGGCGGTCTTGCCGTAGATATGGGCGACCTGGTGGATGCAGTATTTGTAGATTTGCATCTGGTCGGCCATCAGCGTCATCGTGTCGAACTTCATGCCGAGTTCGTGCTGCGCGGATGCCACTTCGTGGTGATGCTTTTCGACTTTGACGCCCATCTTGGCCATCGCGCCCAACATTTCGGAGCGCATGTCCTGAACGGAGTCCTGCGGCGGAACGGGGAAGTAGCCTGCCTTGGTGCGAATGCGGTGACCGAGATTGCCGCCCTCATATTCGGTGTCGGAGTTGATCGGCAACTCCGAGGAGTCCAGCTTGAAGCCGGTGTTGTAGGGAGTGGTCTGGAAGCGGACGTCGTCGAACACGAAGAACTCGGCTTCGGGGCCGAAGAAGACGGTGTCGCCAACGCCCATCGACTTGACCATGGCCTCGGCCTTCTTGGCCATGCCGCGGGGATCGCGGTTGTAGGGCTCGCCGGTGGTGGGCTCCAGCACGTCGCAGGTGATCACCATGGTGGTTTCGGCGAAGAATGGATCGATCGTCGCGGTGACGGGGTCGGGCATCAGGCACATGTCGGATTCGTTGATCGCCTTCCAGCCGGCGATCGACGAGCCGTCGAACATGGTGCCCTCGGCGAAGACCTCGTCGTCGATCATGGTGACGTCGAAGGTGACGTGCTGCCACTTGCCGCGCGGGTCGGTAAAGCGCAGATCGACGTATTTGACGTCATTGTCCTTGATCGACTTGAGGACGTCCTTGGCGGTCTTCATGAATCCCCCTTTTTATGACTGACTTGATCTGGGGCCGCACAGGGCGCCCGGCCAATGGTCAATACAATTGAGGGGTGTTCAACACAATATCGGAAAAGGGATCAAAATAGGCAGAGCGGCGATACCGGAAGTGAGAACCTCATGGTGAGGAGCGCGAGTGCCCGAGCAGGTCGAGCGTAAGCGAGGCCGTCGCGAACGGCACGAAATAATAATACGCCGTCGCTGGACGATGCTTCGCATCGCCAGGAGAACCATGAGGCCCGACTGTGGGCCTCATCCTTCGAGACGCGCGTTCCGCGCTCCTCAGGATGAGTGTACCTAGATCGCGTCGAGCCCGGATTCGCCGGTTCGGATGCGAATGGCCTCTTCGATATTGGAAACGAAAATCTTGCCGTCGCCGATCCGCCCGGTCTGGGCCGCGCGCCGGATCGCGTCGATGGCCCGCTCGACCAGATCATCGGAAATGACGATCTCGATCTTCACCTTGGGCAGGAAGTCCACGATATATTCAGCGCCGCGATAGAGCTCGGCATGGCCTTTTTGCCTCCCGAATCCCTTGGCTTCGGTGACGGTAATTCCCTGGAGTCCGACTTCCTGAAGCGCTTCTTTAACCTCGTCGAGCTTGAACGGCTTGATGATAGCTTCGATTTTCTTCACAGATCGCCTCCCGGGCACTTTACTAGTCTCAGAGCGTTCAGGTTTGTGAGCGTTCAGGTTTGTGGTCTCGTTGCGCGGGGGAACGCGCAGGTCGGCGCACCGATCCGGGGCCCACTACCCCGAAAGCAGGGTCTATGCCAGATTGTTAAGGTGCCGGATTTCCGAATTCCGTCAGTCTTTTAACAGCATCCGCCGACCGTTGGTCGGGATTATTGATCATAGCGTAGCCCGCTAAATAGGCAAATAGGTCAAATTATGTGCAGCCGGATCGGCCTCGCCGGCGATTTGAAGCAGAAAGTGCCTTAGGAACGGGCGTCTCTGTCAGGGGATTGGGCATGGAAGTTCTGACCACCGCTGAGATGGAGCGTGCGGACCGGCTGGCCATCGCCGCAGGCACGCCCGGCTTTGCGCTGATGCTGAGCGCAGGCCAGGCGGTTGCCGCTGCGGCTATGGACATGGCCGAGGAAGGCCCGATCCTCGTGATCGCAGGGCCCGGCAACAACGGCGGCGACGGCTTCGTGGCCGCAGCCGAACTGGCCGCGCACGGCCGGGAGGTTCAGGTCATTCTGCTCTGCGAACGCGAAAGCCTGCAGGGCGATGCAGCGTCCGCCGCGCGTGGATGGAAGTATCCCGTGCTGCCGTTCAATCCGCAGGCGATCGGCAAGCCGGCGCTGATCATCGATGCCCTGTTTGGCGCCGGCCTCGACCGGACGGTCAAGGGCGAGCCGTTCGACATGATCGAGGCGATCAATGCCAATGATGCGCCGGTCCTGGCCGTCGATCTGCCGAGCGGCATCAACGGCACCACCGGCTCTGTCATGGGCACCGCGGTGCGTGCCGCGGAGACCGTCACCTTCTTCCGCCGCAAGCCCGCCCATTTGCTGTTGCCGGGCCGGCTGCATTGCGGAGCGGTGCGTGTTGCCGACATCGGGATCGATGCCAAGGTGCTGGCGGAAATCGAGCCGAAGACGTTCGAGAATATTCCCTCGTTTTGGCGTGGCTCATATCCGATACCCGAGATCGAAGGCCATAAATACCATCGCGGCCACGTCGTCGTGGTTTCGGGCGGCCTTGCCGCGACCGGCGCGGCGCGGCTTTCGGCGCGCGGCGCGTTGCGGGCTGGCGCAGGCCTCGTCACATTGGCCTCGCCGCAGGATGCGCTCGCCGTCAACGCGGCTGCGCTGATGGCGGTGATGGTCCGCGCCGTCGATACCGTGGTCGAATTCGCCGAAATGCTCGCCGACAAGCGTTTCAATGCCTGCGTGATCGGGCCGGGCGCGGGCGTCGGAGAGCGCACGCGCGATTTCGTATTGACCGCACTATCGGCGAAAGGCGCCATGGTGCTGGACGCGGACGCGCTGACAAGTTTTGCCGGCAACCCGGAGCAACTGTTCGAAGCGATCCGGCATTCTTCCGATCCGCAGGTGGTCTTGACCCCGCATGAGGGAGAGTTTCCACGGCTGTTCAGCGATATCAGCAACAAGCATCCGTTTCGCTCCAAGCTCGAACGGGTGAGGGCGGCCGCCGAACGCGCAGGCGCGGTTGTCCTGCTCAAGGGGCCGGACACGGTCGTGGCCTCGCCGGATGGCCGCGCCACGATTGCCGCCAATGCGCCGCCATGGCTGGCCACTGCCGGCGCGGGCGACGTGCTTTCGGGAATGATCGCAGGCCTGTTGGCGCAAGGTGTGCCGGCGCTCGAGGCCGCCTCGATCGGCGTCTGGATGCATGGCGAGGCGGCGCGCGAGGCCGGCCCCGGGCTGATAGCGGAAGATCTCTCCGAGACTTTGCCTGCGGTGACGCGCCATCTCTACGATGAGTTCGGCGTCGATTACTGAGACCTCATACCGATATCTGCGCAAATTCAGTCGATATTGAACCAGCGCACGAGCCGCGGCGCTATCCAATGCGCTTCGACCGCCTCCATCAGCCAGCGCCCCGGATATTCCGCTGCGAAAGCGATGCGCTGGGTCTGCCCCGCATCGATTGCGATGGTATCGAGCCAGAACGGTTTCCAGCCGTCGTCGAGCCGATCCAGCAGCCGGAAATGATGGCCGTGCAGATGAAACACGGATGTCGTTGGCGCGCGATTGGTCAATGACATCACGACGGTGCGTCCGGCCTTGGCGTGGAATGCGGGTTGTGCGGTGGCCGTGAAGGTTGCGGGCGGCAGCCAGTTGGCCTGGTCAGCGCCGATCGGGATATCGATCCTTAGCGCAGCCTTGAGGTCGAGGCGTGCGGGCAGGCCGTTCGACGGCAGCGCGGGCGCGGGAGCAAGCATGTCGGGGCGGATCGGCGGCTCGGTGGAAGCGACCAGCCGGGCGATCGGCCGGGCGGCTTCGCCGTCATGCATCAGGATCGAGGAACCGCCGGTGGCTGCCGCGATATCGACAAAGACGTCCGCGCGCCCTCCTGGCGCCAGCGCAAATGCGCCGCCACGCGCCAGGAACGGCTCTGCCGGCTGGCCATCGAGCGCCATGACCTGGACCTGATGGTTTTCGATTTTCAAAGCGATAACATTGCGCTGGAGCGCGTTGATGAAGCGGATCCTGAGACGCTCGTGGGCCCGCACAGGGATTTCCTGCTGGAGTTGCCCGTTCACGGTGTAGATCGCAACCGTGCCATCGGGATCGAGACCGGGGGCGATCGCGGTGCCGTCCGGCTTTAGCCGCCAGCCCTCGATCAGGAAGGTTTCGTCGCGGTCTACCGGTATCGTCTCGTTTTCGATGACGATCAGTGGGAGTGCCCGGCTCGCTTGCGCCGCGCCATCGCCGAGCAAGGCAACCTCGCACAGATACGTTCCGGCGTGGCGCAGCGGGAGCTGGAAGGTGTCGCTGGCGGATGGAGCCAGCGCAGGCTTGCCGAGCAGCGGCTCGGCGGCGGCGATGCCGTCGATCCCGCGCCAGTTGAGAACCACGGGCACAGGCAGTTCGTTTGCCAGCGCGATCCGTGGGCGATCGCCACGCTTGAAGCGAAGATGTTGATCGCCAAGCGTCCACACGGCGCTCGCCGGTCGGTCCTCCCCCAAAGCGAGGAGATCGGGTTTGGCGCGAAGGGTGGCCGCGGGCGGTTCTTCTGCTCGGACGGGCGCAACCGCCGGACAGACAGCCAGCGCTCCTAATCCTGTCAGGAGGGCGCGACGATTGGGGTGAAAAATGTGATCCGACATCGCATTGATGCGGACCATTTTCCGCATGATATGTCCAGTTGTCGTGCAGGGGTAAGTGCGCTAGCGAGTGCTTGTTCTTGCGGGCGTGGCGGAATTGGTAGACGCGCTGGATTTAGGTTCCAGTGACGAAAGTTGTGGGGGTTCGAGTCCCTCCGCCCGCACCATCCCCCGTTGTCGGGCATTCCCGGGATTTTCGGCCTTCGATTTTTCAGCCTCTATGGGCACCTGAGCAAGGCGTTCGAGCGATCGTTCAATCCGAAATCGCGGCGGCCGGGCCGGGGTTTAGGGCGCGCTTAAGAAACGGGAAAGCATGGCAGGACATACTGCTCCGATTCTTTGAGGTGGGATTTTTCAAGAAATGGCCCCGGCAAGAAATTTTTCGCTCGGCATTCGTGGCCGCATTCTCCTGTTGTTCGGAATTTGCAGTGCCGTTCTGCTCGCCGCCGCCGCCTATGGCTTCCGGCAGTATGGAGCGAGCGTCGACGTATTTGTCAGGGATGTCAGGGCGAGTCAGGCCAATGCCATCGACGTCCTGACGGTGGAGACAAATTTCAAGAAACAGGTTCAGGAATGGAAGGACGTCTTGCTCCGCGGCAAGAAACCGGAAGCCCTCGACAAGCATTGGAACGCGTTCCAGCAGCGTGAAAATGACGTCCGCAACGCGTCGGACCGGATGAGGACCAGCGTTGCCGATCCGGAAGCAGCTCAACTGATCGGCCAGTTTTATGCCGCGCACAAGGAAATGGGCGAGGCCTACCGGCGCGGGCTTCAGACATTCAGGGATCGCGGCTTTGACAGCGCCGCTGGCGATGCAGCAGTCGCCGGCATCGATCGTCCTCCCACCGAACTCCTGGGCAAAGCCAAGGAGCGCTTCATCGCGGTCGCCGATCGCGATGCCAGGCAGGCGTCTGAAGGAGCGCAGCGAACGGCCTGGATCGTCGCGTTGGTTCTGGCTTTCTCGGCCATCGCGGGCGCCGCGATCTTCATGATTGCGGCCCAACGGAGCATTTCTCAACCGTTGATGCTCGTTGTCGGTAGCCTGAGCGAGTTGGCGGGGGGCAACACGGCCACCGAAGTCAGCGGACAGGAACGGGGCGACGAAATCGGAAAGGTCGCGATGGCCATTCATATCCTCAAGGAGAAGATGATCGAGGCCGAACGCATAAAGGCCGATCAGGCAGCCGCCGAGCACCGTGTGGCCGAGCAGCGCAGGTCGGACATGATCAGGATCGCCGATAATTTCGAAGACGCGGTTGGCCAGATCGTGGAGACCGTGTCGTCGGCGTCCAGGGAGCTCGAAACGTCGGCGGGCGCGCTGGCTACCACGGCCGAACGCGCGCAGGAATTCAGCGCCACGGTCGCCGGATCATCGGAAAAGGCTTCGGCAAATGTGCAGTCGGTCGCGGCCGCGACCGAGGAATTGTCGTCCTCCGTACGTGAGATCGGTCGGCAGGTTCATGAAACGGCGCGGATTGCCCGAGAAGCGGTCGGGCAGGCGCGGGCCACCACCGATCATGTCGGCGGGCTTTCGAAAGCGGCAAGCCGCATCGGCGACGTGGTCGAACTGATCAACACCATCGCAGGGCAGACCAATCTCCTCGCCTTGAACGCCACCATCGAGGCCGCCCGCGCCGGAGAGGCCGGGCGTGGCTTTGCCGTGGTGGCATCCGAGGTCAAGGCGCTGGCCGAGCAGACCTCGAAGGCGACCGGCGAAATCGGCCAGCAGATTGCGGACATTCAGGCGGCAACCAACCAGTCGGTCGGGGCGATCAACGACATCAGCGCCACCATCGAGCATCTGTCGGGGATTTCGGCGAGCATTGCGATCGCTGTCGAGCAGCAGGGAGAGGCCACGCAGGAAATCTCCCGTAACGTCCAGCAGGCGGCATCGGGAACCCAGCAGGTATCGTCCAGCGTCATCGACGTTCAGCGCGGGGCGAGCGAAACCGGCTCGGCTTCCTCGCAGGTGCTGTCGGCGGCTCGCGCGCTGACTAGCGAAAGCCGCCGGCTGAAGTCGGAGATGGACAGATTCCTTGGAACGGTTCGATCTGCCTAGCCCATCGTCGTCGTTCATCTCCATATCGCGGTCGGGCGCGTTTTAAGGCGCGGCCGCTTGCTGGAACTGTTGATCTCGTGCCGCCATTGAGCTACGAGCGTCAAGCCATTGCCTATTAGCCGCCGGTCGCTTGGGAGCCCTGAGACCTCGAGAGCCGGGCCGCCAAATAAGGCATGAACTTCAAAGGGTTCTGGAGACTACTGAAATCGCCGGCGTAAGGCATGACGCCATGCGCTATTAGATCTAAGCCGTCCGGCTTTTTCGCTGGACCTCGCAAGAAGAAGATTGAAGCCATGCAGGTAACGGAAACGGTCGCCGACGGATTGAAGCACGAGTTCCAGATTAGCGTTCCGGCGGCTGATCTCGATGCCAAGGCGGATGCACGCCTGGTGGAGCTGAAGAACAAAGTCCGCATCAATGGCTTCCGCCCGGGCAAGGTGCCGGTCAGCCACCTCAAGAAGGTCTATGGCCGCTCGGTGATGGCGGAGACCATCGACCAGACGATCCGCGACACCAATTCCAAGATCTTCACCGATCGCGGCTTCCGCCTGGCGACCGAGCCCAAGGTGACGATGCCGACCGAGCAGAAAGAGGTCGAGGAGATCCTCTCCGGCAAATCCGATCTCACCTACACCGTGGCGATCGAGGTCGTGCCGCCGATCGCGCTCGCCGATTTCAAGAACTTCAAAGTCGAGAAGCCGGTGGCCGAGGTGACCGACGCCGAGGTCGACGATGCCGTCAAGCGTATCGCCGATCAGAACAGGACCTTTGCCGCAAAGCCGGAAGGCGCGAAAGCCGAAAGCGGCGATCGCGTCACCGTCTCCTTCAAGGGAACGATCGACGGCACGCCATTCGAGGGCGGCACCGGTGAGAACATTCCGGTCATGATCGGCTCCAACACGTTCATTCCGGGCTTCGAGGAGCAACTGACCGGCATCGCCGCCGGCGAGACCCGTGTCCTGAAAGTCACGTTCCCGGCCAACTACGGCAACGCCCAGCTCGCCGGCCAGCCGGCCGAGTTTGAAACGACGGCGTCCCTGATCGAAGCGCCGCAGCAAACCGTCATCGACGACGAATTTGCCAAGACGCTCGGCCTGGAATTGCTCGACAAGCTCAAGGACGCCGCGCGGGAACGCATCGCCGCCGAATTTGCAGGCGCCACACGCCAGCGCGTCAAACGCATCTTGCTGGACCGCCTCGACGAGACGCATCGCTTCGACGCGCCGCCGTCCCTGGTCGATGAAGAGTTCAATCTGATGTGGAACTCGATCAAGTCGGAAATGGAGGCGAACGGCAAGTCCTTCGCCGATGAGGGGACGACGGAAGAAGCCGCCCGCGAAGAATACCGCAAGATCGCCGATCGCCGTGTCCGGCTTGGTCTCGTGCTCTCCGAAATCGGCGAAAAGAACAAGATCACGGTGACCGATGACGAGGTCGGCCGCGCGGTGATCGAGCGTGCGCGGCAGATGCCGGGCCGCGAGAAGGAAGTCTGGGACTTCTATCGCAACAACGCCAATGCGCTGGCCCAGCTTCGTGCACCGATCTATGAGGACAAGGTCGTCGACTTCATCCTCGAACTCGCCACCGTCACCGAAAAGAAAGTGTCGCGTGAAGAACTCTACAAAGAGGATGAGCCGGAGAAGAGCGCGGCTTAAGCGCTTGTAAGTCCAGCGTTAAGGTTGAGACGCAAAAGCGCTTCCGGCATTTGGCCGGCGGCTATGCCCGGCCGCCAGAATCAGCTTCAACTGCGCGTGCTGTCCCGGTCTTGTGGCCGGGTAACCTAAGCTTATCTGTGAGCCTATCTTCTGACGTCTTGCATCACGGAACGCTGATCCTGCCGGCTGTTTCAGTTCATATCGTCTTTGCCGACGGATGGTTGTTCCTGCCAACCTTTGGGTGATTAATGCGCGATCCCGTTGAAACCTACATGAACCTCGTGCCGATGGTGGTCGAGCAGACCAACCGCGGGGAGCGAGCCTACGACATCTTCTCGCGCCTGCTCAAAGAACGGATCATCTTTGTGACCGGGCCGGTCGAGGACGGCATGTCGACGCTGACGGTGGCGCAGCTCCTGTTCCTCGAGGCCGAGAATCCGAAGAAGGAAATCTCGATGTACATCAACTCGCCGGGTGGCGTGGTGACGTCGGGACTTGCGATCTACGACACCATGCAATTCATTCGTCCGCCGGTTTCGACGCTGTGCACGGGGCAGGCGGCCTCGATGGGCTCGCTGCTGCTCGCCGCCGGTGCAAAGGACATGCGCTTCTCGCTGCCGAATTCACGCATCATGGTGCATCAGCCCTCCGGCGGCTTTCAGGGACAGGCCACCGACATCATGCTGCACGCCCAGGAAATCCTGAATCTGAAGAAGCGGCTCAACGAAATCTACGTCAAGCACACCGGCCAGACCTACAAGGCGATCGAGGACGCGCTGGAGCGCGACAAGTTCCTTACCGCGGAGATGGCGCGCGACTTCGGCATTGTCGACAAGGTGATCGACAAGCGGGCGGAAGATCCGGCGGCTATCAAAGCTACCTGATTAACGCAGACCGGTCCGCCACTTTGGCTTGAACCAGGCGTTAAGGTTGCTAGTGTCCTGGTTCTGACATTCGTATCCCATCGCAGCGGGCACTTTTACGAATGTCAGAACCAAAGGGACACTAGCAACTATATGATCCTAGTGTAGCTTTGACTCTGACGTTCCTTCCGAGAGCTCGCGGCAACACTGAAAGGAACGTCAGAGTCGCTACGGGAAGAAATTGGGTCTCAAAGACGTCCTATTTTCCCGGTTTCAGGGCGAAAGTTCCGCTTTCGTCCCTCCATTTTGGCGTGGCAATCGCGCCACGCTTGACTGATTTCGCAGGATTATCCGCCGGCGAGAGGCAAATCACGGTATTGTCACGGATATCCCGCAACCGGCCAATTAGCGAATTCTTGATAGTCGGGTGCGAGCATGGTTGGCTAGGTCGAATGGGTTATGATCGTGGGGATTCGAACTTGGCTGCGATTCTCGCACCATCCAAAAATATAGGGTCTTTTTTGGTACAAATTTTGCTCTACTTAGAACCCTGTGCCGGTAATTCCCGGAATAGGGCAGGCGAGCGGGATCGAACGGCGGACGGAGATTGGAATGAGTAAGGTTGGCACCAGCGACTCCAAGAACACGCTGTATTGCTCGTTCTGCGGCAAAAGCCAGCATGAAGTCCGCAAGCTGATCGCGGGTCCCACCGTCTTCATCTGCGACGAATGCGTCGAACTGTGCATGGACATCATCCGTGAGGAAAACAAATCCTCGCTGGTGAAGTCGCGCGACGGGATTCCGACACCCAAGGAAATCTGCAAGGTCCTGGACGACTATGTGATCGGACAGAGCCACGCCAAGAAGGTGCTCTCGGTCGCCGTCCACAATCATTACAAGCGGCTCAACCATCAGACCAAGCACAATGACGTGGAGCTTGCGAAGTCGAACATCCTGCTGATCGGACCGACCGGTTCGGGCAAGACGCTGCTGGCGCAAACGCTGGCGCGAATTCTCGACGTGCCGTTCACGATGGCGGACGCCACCACGCTGACGGAAGCCGGCTACGTCGGTGAGGACGTCGAGAACATCATCCTGAAGCTTTTGCAATCGGCCGACTACAACGTCGAGCGGGCGCAACGCGGCATCGTCTATATCGATGAAATCGACAAGATCAGCCGCAAGTCCGACAATCCCTCGATCACCCGCGACGTCTCGGGCGAGGGCGTGCAGCAGGCGTTGCTGAAGATCATGGAAGGCACCGTCGCCTCGGTTCCACCGCAGGGCGGCCGCAAGCATCCGCAGCAGGAGTTCCTGCAGGTCGACACCACCAACATCCTGTTCATCTGCGGTGGTGCGTTCTCCGGGCTCGAGAAGATCATTTCCGCCCGCGGGCGTTCGACCTCGATCGGCTTTGCCGCGCAGGTTCTGGCGCCGGAGGATCGGCGCACCGGTGAAATCTTCCGGCACGTCGAGCCTGAGGATCTGCTCAAGTACGGCCTGATCCCGGAATTCGTCGGCCGTCTGCCGGTCGTGGCGACGCTTGAGGATCTCGACGAGGCTTCGCTGAAGAAAATCCTCACCGATCCGAAGAACGCGCTGGTGAAGCAGTATCAGCGGCTGTTCGAGATGGAGAATATCGAATTGACGTTCGCCGACGAGGCGCTTGGCGCGGTCGCGCGCAGGGCGATCGAGCGCAAGACCGGTGCGCGCGGCCTGCGTTCCATCCTCGAGAGCATCCTGCTCGAGACCATGTTCGACCTTCCCGGTCTGGAAGGTGTTGAAGAGGTCGTGATCTCGCGCGAAGTTGTGGAAGGAACGGCGCGTCCGCTCTACATCTACGCCGACCGTTCCGACCGCGCCGTGGAGAGTAGCGCCAGCGCCTGAGCCCTTCAGGCGCCCGTAAATGGCGTATGATTCTAAACATTCGCAGAGCTATCCGCCGCGAGGGGGGCGAATGTCAGAATCGGACCACTATTTCGGCTCAAGCCGAAAGCCGCGTTTAGTGCTGTGCGGCAGGGGTTTTCGACGACTTGACACCCCCCCAGTCGATAGCCACCTAATGCTATCGGCGGCGTAAAATCATCGCGAGATTCGCGGCCAAAAAGATCCGGGAGAAAGCGGCTTTTCGGCCGTGCCATCCCGGGCATACGGCACCTTGTGGCTGTTGCGCACGATGCGGACGGCGTGCAGGGGGGCACAACAAAAGGAAAAGGCCATGACCACCCCAAAACCCCGGCCATCAATCGTTCACGGCGAAAGCCACGCGTATCCGGTATTGCCGCTGCGCGACATCGTCGTCTTCCCGCACATGATCGTGCCGCTGTTCGTCGGCCGCGAGAAGTCGATCCGCGCGCTTGAAGAGGTGATGAAGAACGACGCGCTGATCATGCTGGCGACGCAGAAGAATGCGTCCGACGACGATCCAGCGCCGGACTCGATTTACGAGACGGGTACGCTTGCCAGCGTGCTGCAGCTTTTGAAATTGCCGGACGGCACCGTCAAGGTGCTGGTGGAAGGGCTCGAGCGCGCGCGCGTGCAGAAATACACCGACCGTACCGAATATTATGAGGCAACCGCCGCGGCGCTTGCCGATACCGACGCGACCTCGGTCGAGGCCGAAGCGTTGGCACGCTCGGTGGTCTCGGATTTCGAAAGCTACGTGAAGCTCAACAAGAAGATTTCCGCCGAAGTCGTTGGCGTCGTGCAGGCGATCACCGACTTTGCCAAGCTCGGCGATACCGTGGCCTCGCATCTAGCCGTCAAGATCGCCGACCGTCAGGCGATCCTGGAGACGCTGTCGGTGACGGCGCGGCTGGAGAAAGTGCTCGGCCTGATGGAGAGCGAGATTTCCGTGCTCCAGGTCGAGAAGCGCATCCGCTCGCGCGTCAAGCGCCAGATGGAGAAGACGCAGCGCGAGTACTATCTCAACGAGCAGATGAAGGCGATCCAGAAGGAACTCGGCGACGACGAGGGCCGTGACGAGCTCGCCGATCTTGAGGAGAAGATCGCCAAGACCAAGCTTTCCAAGGAAGCGCGCGAAAAGGCGCAGCACGAGTTGAAGAAGCTTCGCCAGATGTCGCCGATGTCTGCGGAAGCAACCGTCGTGCGCAACTATCTCGACTGGCTGCTCTCGATCCCGTGGAACAAGAAGTCCAAGGTCAAGAAGGACCTGGTGGCCGCCCAGGAAGTGCTGGACAACGACCATTACGGGCTTGAGAAGGTCAAGGACCGCATCGTCGAGTATCTTGCCGTGCAGTCGCGCGCCAACAAGCTGACCGGGCCGATCCTGTGCCTCGTCGGCCCTCCGGGCGTCGGCAAGACCTCGCTTGGCAAGTCGATCGCGAAGGCGACGGGACGCGAATTCGTGCGCGTGTCGCTGGGCGGCGTGCGGGACGAGGCTGAAATCCGTGGCCATCGCCGGACCTATATCGGATCGATGCCCGGCAAGATCATCCAGTCGATGCGCAAGGCCAAGACCTCGAACCCGCTGTTCCTGCTGGACGAGATCGACAAGATGGGCGCCGATTTCCGCGGCGACCCGTCTTCGGCGCTTCTCGAGGTGCTGGATCCCGAGCAGAACTCGACCTTCAATGACCACTATCTGGAAGTCGACTACGATCTCTCCAGCGTGATGTTCATCACCACCGCGAATACGCTGAATATTCCGGGCCCGCTGATGGACCGCATGGAGATCATCCGGATCGCCGGCTACACCGAGAACGAGAAGGTCGAGATCGCGCGCAAGCACCTGATCCCGAACGCGCTCTCCAAGCACGGCCTGGATACCAAGGAATGGTCGATCGACGACGACGCGCTACTTCTGATGATACGCCGCTACACCCGCGAGGCGGGCGTGCGCAATCTCGAGCGTGAGCTTTCGACACTCGCCCGCAAGGCGGTGAAGGAGCTGATGATCTCGAAGAAGAAGTCGGTCAAGGTCACCGAGAAGTCGCTGGAGGATTTCCTCGGCGTGCCGAAATACCGGTACGGCGAGATCGAGAGCGAGCCTCAGGTCGGCATTGTCACCGGGCTTGCCTGGACCGACGTCGGCGGCGAGCTGCTGACGATCGAAGGCGTCATGATGCCCGGCAAGGGCAAGATGACCGTCACGGGCAACCTGCGCGACGTGATGAAGGAGTTGATTTCGGCAGCCGCGTCCTACGTGCGCTCGCGCGCCGTCGGCTTCGGCATCGAGCCGCCGCTGTTCGACCGGCGGGACATCCACGTCCACGTGCCCGAGGGGGCGACCCCGAAGGACGGGCCGTCGGCCGGTGTTGCGATGGCGACAGCGATCGTCTCCGTCATGACCGGCATTCCGGTCCGGCACGATTTCGCCATGACCGGCGAGATCACGCTGCGGGGCAGGGTGCTTCCGATCGGCGGTTTGAAGGAGAAACTGCTGGCGGCCGCGCGCGGCGGCATCAAGACGGTGCTGATCCCCGAAGACAACGCCAAGGATCTCGCGGAAATTTCCGACGCGATCAAGGGCGGGATGAACATCATCCCGGTGGCCCGTCTCGACGATGTCGTCTCCAAGGCGCTGGTGCGGCCTCCCGTGCCGATCGTCTGGGACGAGGACACCGCCAAGGTCGCCGTCACGCCTGATTCCGGCGACGAGGCATCCGGTGGCCTGACGGCCCATTGAAGAGCTGATTGATCGAAAAACGGCGCCTGCGGGCGCCGTTTTTTGTGTGATGGCGCAAGCGCCGGCCGCTTCCGATCTTGCTCCGAGGGGGTCGGC
This sequence comes from uncultured Alphaproteobacteria bacterium, assembly GCA_963832045.1. GTDB lineage: Bacteria > Pseudomonadota > Alphaproteobacteria > Rhizobiales > Xanthobacteraceae > Bradyrhizobium. Next base: position 17,933 of record CAWHSM010000020.1, on the reverse strand, counting down.
AAGGCTAAACACGGGATATGGGGCGGCTAGCTCAGCTGGTTAGAGCATCTCGTTTACACCGGGATGTTGCGGACGATGAAAACCCGATGAATTAAAGGGCTTTTGTCGTCGGTACCACTGAGCGCAACAGAAACCGCAACAGATACGACGGATGGGCGGTTAGCTCAGTTGGTAGAGCGCCTGCTTTACACGCAGGATGTCGGCGGTTCGAGCCCGTCACTGCCCACCACCGTCGCCTGTTCGCGCGACCGCACACCAGAACGGGACATGGTCCGAAAACTCGATGTGATCGAACCCTGCGGATGACAGCATGGTTTCGATCTCGGCGCGGGTGAACCTCTTCTCCAGCGACGTGCAGAACCGGTCATAGGCATCGGTTCGCATGGTGTAGAAGCTGCGGTCCTTGTAGGCTTCAAGCGGGATGGATTTCGTCGATATCCCGAAGGTGCTCAAGAGAGCAGTGAGTTTCGCCAACGGCCAATAGACCGTGGCCGCGATCAGTTGGCTGGTCGCCAGTTTCATTGGTGCCGGAAAGCGGGAAACAACCATGCGCGCCGCGTTCGTGCCCTTCCAAACGGTGCGAAACCACATCGGCCGGTTGTCGAGCGCGTAATACAGGTAGAGCAGGAACGGCGCGCCGGGTTTCAACTTCGATGCGATGTGGCGGATCGCGCCGAGGGTATCCGGAACGTGATGCAGCACGCCGAGCGAATAGGCAAAGTCGAGGCTGTGATCGGGCAGCGGGATTTCGCCGACACTGGCAAGATGAAAGCTCACGTTCCCAGCGGCGGCAAGATTGCTCTTCGCTACTTCCAGAGCTGCGGCGCTGGCGTCGAGAAGATGCAGTCGGCCGACGCGAGGAGCAACGAGCGTGGCCCATCGGCCAGTGCCGCAACCGGCGTCCAGCCCCTCGGCATCGCGCGCTAAGTCCGACCAGGGAAACAGCCTGAAGTATTGATCGAAAAGTTGCTGACGTTCCGCTTCGGAAAGATCGGCAGAATTTTGCGTGAAGGCCGACCATTCAAGGCCGAAGCCATCCGTCGTCCTCGCATCGATGTTTTGCACGATCCCCCACCCCCAGCGGCATCAGAAGTAAAACACCCAGAGATCACACAACCTAACCGAGATCAAATGTAGCCGAGCCCGGTGAGCTGCTCCGGCAGCACCGATCCGGGCAGCGAGTTCGAACCGTATATCGCGGTCGCCAGCGACGCATGAGCCACGTAGCCGCCGTATGGCCACCGCTTCGATTAGCGGGACCCTTGGTCCGGCCATGGAATATAACTTTCAAAAAATAAGGAATGTAAAAATTGGGCTGGGGCACGAATTGGACCGTTGCGTGTATTGGTACCGGTCGGTTGCGTCCCCTCGAAATGTTCCAGGGATTGACCCGGCCCCTGGGATGTCTGGAACCTCACGGCAGTGGGTGCGTTTATTACGGTTGGTGTTGGAGGTTCGTATGAACGAACGCAGCCACAGGGCATCAGTCGCGATCTTTGCAGTCGTGCTCGCAGTTGTCATCATTGTGGCATTCATCACAACTATCCACGATGTAGACACGCGAGTTGCTGGTAATGAAGTGCCTCCCGGTACAATCGGTTTATCTCAACCACACCCGCCGCTAGATCGTTCACCGGGTGCAGAGGTGCGCTAGTGTCCCGGTTCTGACATTCGTATCGCGTTCACGGAATCACGCAGCAGCGGTTCACAGTTGGCGTTAATGATACGTGCAAGTGCTTTCTTCGACGCGCCGCCGCTCGCAATGCAATGCGGGCACCCGCGAGCGCGATATCGGCGCGCTGCATGATCGGCTCCAGAACTTCGAATCCGTAGCCGCCCACCAATTTCAAAACGCTGACTGCACTGATTGTGGCCTGCCGCAGCAGAGCCGGGCACGCCTGTCGATCCCGGATTTGAAGCTGCAATGAAAGAGGCCGCCAACTGAGGCGGCTTTACTACCTGAGGCGGTTTCTGTCCCAAACTTCCTTGATCTCAAAGACAACGATCATCAGCATGGTCGTTACCACGATAGGTCCAGCCAAAATCGCCAATATTGTAAGCATTTTGCAGTTCCCCCGAGCAACAACGCGCGAGAACGCCGAGAGCGTGTTTATTCCAAAGCCGGAACAAAATTCAAATTAGGCCACCGCGCCTATCAAAGGGTCAAAACCGGCCCGTGCCCGACCGAGGCTGCCTTACGTCACGTCGTGGGCGGTTCAATTTCCGGAGCTAGTGGTATCAGATCGATCGGCGCGCCCGGTCCGTCAACTTTCGATTTAAGATCAGCCGCTTTATCCAGTAGAGCGGCGGATATCTTAGGGTCCTTGGTTGCCTTGGCGATCCCAAACACGATTGCCGCTTGACGCACGAAATACGCTTTTTCGATCACAGTGCTTCCCCCGTGATATCCCAGCGCCGCGCCGATATATCTCAGAAAACAGGATTTGTTGAAACCGAAAGTGCAAAACTGAACTTAGCGATGGGACGTTCCATGCGGGCTCTTTTGTCGGTTTGGCGACATGGTTTCTATCTTCATGGCTGAAGGCAGAGCTCGCCATGTCAATTCGATATGCCGTAACGGGCAAAGCGGGTCACCACTGGCGGGAGCCTGTACGGGACCGGACTTAGCGGTCACAAAATATGACAGGCGGTCCATCTTGGCGAGCTTGGCACTATGCGCGCTCCCACGGCATGCGCAGATCAAACTGCTCGACGCCACAAGCTGGCGAGGGATCGATGACGCGGGGCTTGAAATGAAAGAGGCCGCCAACTGAGGCGGCCTTAGTCTGAATTCGGGAGGTTCAGTCCTGCCTAGCTCACCGGCAAGCCAGCCCATTGCGTAAGGGTCCTTGAGGGGATCAGGGCCTTCGCAATCCAAGCATTGAAACGTGCGCGGCCCCTTGCCGCCAGGTGGCAGCGCCAAGGTGAGATAGGCCCCGCAATCGGGGCAGGTCGGTTGCCGTGCTTGTCCCATAGCCCCGAATTGTGCCGCTGGAGTAGATGACAGTCGGTCCGGTACCGGACTCCGAAATAGAATAAATTAGGACACCGCCAATTTCAAACCAGGACACCAAGGGTCAAGTCCGGACAGTACCCCGGGGCCTATAGGAACAGACCGAGAAACCAGAACGTCCCTGACTACAGTTGGTGGGAGCCAAAGCCCTGTCGATGGCCCAAACCGCGCTGGTCTTAGCGGCTCCCCGCGTGCTGGCGGCGGCGGCCCCTTCCTACCTTCCAGCGAAATTTTTGGTAATGGGTCGCCTACTACCTCCGGTCTTCCCCGACAGGCAGAGGCCCGCGACTGACATCGGTGAAAAGAAGGGGTCGCATTCCGCAAAAATAAGGCGCATTGTCGCTGTCTGCAAGCAATCGAGTTGGAAAGGAACGGCCAAACAGCGCCGCCCGATATTGATCCGACCGTATAGATTTGGGCCGTTGTCCTTGTGACGGCTACCGGACAGACATCAGCTTGCAACGCGATCTATAACGCGAAAATACCCCGTGGAGGCGTCAACTCGGAACGCCACGTTTTCCCCTGCGGAAATCGGCCCAGACCGACCGGGCGGGATATCTTTTTGGACACGAAGACACCGGGCGCGTTGGCCAACAAATTGCTGGCAGCCCTGCCGCGCACCGATTGCGAGGCCTTGCAATCCTATTTGACCATCGTTCCTGTGGCACAGGGGACGGTGCTGTTTGACGTGGATCAAGAGGTTGATCATGTTTTCTTTCCGCTGAGCGGGATGGTTTCGATGCTCGCCGTTTTGAAAAACGGCAATGCCATCGAAACGGCGACCATAGGCCGGGAAGGCGTTGTGGGCGCAATGGCCGGGCTGGGCTTGCATAAGTCGCGGGTCAGAGCCGTCATTCAGCTAGCAAGCAACGTCGCCCGCATACCCTCGTCTCAATTTCGAAAAGCAACCGCGAACAGCCCGGCGATTTCCAATCTTTGCATCCGGTATAACGAGGTACTGCTCGCGCAGGCGCGCGTGACTGCCGCGTGCAATATCTCGCATCCAGTTGAGGCGCGCTTTTGCCGCTGGTTACTCCAAAGCCGTGACCGCGCCGACAGCGAGACTGTGCCGCTGACGCAAGAGTTTCTGTCGGAAATGCTTGGAGTGCGCCGCACGTCGGTCACCGAGGTGGCGGTCAAGATGCAGGAGGCAGGTGCGATCAGCTATTCCCGGGGCATCATCAAAATTATCGATCGAGAGAAACTAAGAGAAATTTCCTGCGAATGTTATGACACGTTACGCGAGGATGCGCCGCACTAGTGTCCCGGTTCTGACATTCGTATCATATCACAGCGGACACTTTACGAATGTCAGAACCAAAGGGACACTAGCAAATCTATAATTCTAGTGTGGCTTTTGACTTTGACGTTCCTTTTGCGAGGCCGCTGAGAAACTGAAAGGAACGTCAGTGTCGCCACACTAGCGGAGCGGAGCCGCCGGCACACCTGTGGATCCCGGATTTGAAGCTGCAATGAAAGAGGCCGCCAACCGAGGCGGCCTTACGTCACGTCGCGGGCGGCGGCTCGATGTCCGGCGCCAGCGGTGTCAGATCGAGCGGAACGCCCGGTCCGTCGACTTTCGATTTAAGATCGGCCGCTTTATCCATTAGAGCGGCGGAGATTTTTGGGTCCTTGGTTGCCTTGGCGATCCCAAACACGATTGCCGCTTGACGCACGAAGTACTGTTTTCCGATCACTGACTTTCCCCGTGGTATCCCAGCGCCGCATAGTTCACGCAGAAATCGGGCATTCGTTCCGGGCCCGAATGTTCAAAAGTGAACCTAGTGGCTTCGCGGCAACAGTCTCAATCCGCGAAAGAGGCCGCCCAACGCAACTCAGGAGATCATGTGTGGGCTGAATGGCCTGCCGTGATCGACGCTCCATCGAGGGTGAGCACCGGGCCGTCGAGGCGAGGCAAGTCATCGGTCATACAGCGACAAATCTGAAACGATGACTTTCAATCATTGCTGTTTCGCGATCGGCTCAACGACCGCATGTTTGTCACGCCTGTAAGGAGCCGTCACATGAATCAGCAAGCCAGCAAGAAGAGCATCCCGCCGTCTGTGGGCGCAGATGTGAAGGGTATCGAGACGCTGCTCAACCGCAATCTTCCGGAAGTTTTCGGCGAAGGTGATCCCGCTCGCCGAAGGGCCGCTATTCAGGAACTTTACACCGAAGACTGTGTGCTTTACGCGCCGCCCGGCGCTTTTGTCGGTCACGACGCACTGGACAAGTTCGCCGGCGATCTTCGAGCCACGCATCCCCATTTTATCTATACGCCTCACGGCGCGGCCCAGGTCCTGCACAACTCGGGACGTCTGGCGTGGGGCTCGGGGCCAAAGAGCGAAACACCCGCTTACACCGGTGTCGATTTCATCATCGCACGCGACGGCAGGATCGCGGCTCTTTATGTTTATCTCGACGCGCCGCCCACATAATATGCGAGCGGGACCAGGTCGTCCTTCCCGGCGCCTTCAACTAGGGGCCGGAACCCTAAACTAGAACCTCGCCGATATTCCCGTGTAGAGCTGCGCCCGGGGAGCCGCGTTGTTGAGGCCGAGATTGAGGCCCACATCGAGCGCTGGACAATTTCGCCGGCGATCTTCGAACGACGCATCCCCATTATGTCTATACGCCTCGCGGCGCGCCGATTTCAGCATCCGCTGAGAGACTTACCCACCATTCGGCTCAGGTTTGCCGAGCCGCCATCCGAGGTCGGCACTGGAGGCGGGCAGATCGTCGAAGCATGGCTTGGTGCGGTTGCCGTCGTGATCGCCGACTGGTTCGAGGTGTCCGGCTTTTCTCCCGGCAGCAATAAAGGCGCCTGAGGATTGTTGGACGCCGGCGCGCTGATCCCTGCCGTGCTGCCGTTGGCCGATCCCGTCGTGATCGCTCCGTTTGCGGAGCCGGACGCCGATCCCGAAGCCGACGGTCCCGACGGCATGGACGAGGTTGGGACAGTGAGTGGATCGGCCCCGACATTGTTCGTGGCGGCATTATTCGTGCCGGCGCTGCTTTCATTGATGCCGCTGTCGATGCTGCTCATCTGGCCGTTGGGTTGAGATAGCGTTTGCGCGCCGGCCGTCGTGATGCCAAGAACCGTGCAAACGACCGCGATCGTAATCAGCAGGATATGTCGCATTCCACTCTCCTGTCAGAGTGTCATGCGACAACGCTTGAGTGGGCAAAACCAACGATCACGTTTGCTAAAGACGCGTCGTGCGGGCACCGTGATTGCCCTTGTTTCCTTGCTGGAACAGGGTCACTTTTCGTCAGCATTGGATCGGCGGCAGTTTTGGAGTTTTACGAGATGGATGCACCTCAGGGACACGATCAAAACGCCGACCAGATCGCCTACTGGAACGGCGCCGGCGGGCAGCGCTGGGCGGATCGCCAGCCGGTGCAGGACATCCTGCTCAAGCCGATCGCCGACATTTTGATCGACCGCGCCGGGATCAAAGCCGGCGAGCGAATTCTCGATGTCGGCTGCGGAAGCGGCTCGACCAGCTTCGCGTTCGCGCAAGCCGTGGGGCCAGGCGGGCATGTCACGGGCATCGATATCTCGGCGCCGATGCTGACCCGCGCCCGCGACGTGGCGCCTCGCGGCGCACCGGTCGAGTTCATTCTGGCGGACGCGACCGTGCATGCTTTCGCGCCCGAGAGTTTCGATCTGCTCGCCTCGCGCTTCGGCGTGATGTTCTTCGCCGATCCCGCGCTGTCCTTTGCCAATATGCGGCGGGGCATGCGGCGAACCGGGCGGCTGGCCTTCGCCTGCTGGCGCGAGCCGCGCGAAAATCCGTTTTTCATGATGCCGCTACAGGCCGTCTATCGCCACATCCCGAAGATGCCGCAGCCCGGGCCGGAGGATCCCGGCCCGTTCGCGTTTGCATCGGAGGCGAGGGTCAGGCGGGTTCTGGGCGCGGCTGAATTCACGGGGATTGCGATGGAGCCGTGCAATCTTACTCTCGACGTTGCGGTCGGGCGGGGACTGGATGCGGCCGTTCAGGGTGCGCTGGAGATCGGACCTGCCGCCCGCGCGCTGACGGACCAGCCTCCGGATGTCGTCGCGGCTGCGGCTCAATCCATCCGCGAGGCGCTGACGCCCCACGTGAAGGGACAAACGGTGCCGCTCGACGCCGCCATCTGGATCGTGACGGCGCGGGCCTCTTGAACTCTCGCAATGACGAATGCGCAGAAGTTACGCCCGCTCTTCCCAGATCATCGCGAGATGGACGATGGTCTGCACGGCCTTCTCCATGTCCTGCCGGCTGACCCATTCCAGCCGCGAGTGAAAGGCATGTTCGCCGGCGAAAATGTTGGGGCAGGGCAGTCCCATGAACGACAGCCGCGAGCCGTCGGTACCGCCGCGGATCGCGGTCTTCACCGGCGTTAAGCCGGCGCGACGGATCGCCTCCATGGCATGGTCGAGGATCGCGGGGTGACGGTCGATCACCTGTTTCATGTTGCGATATTGCTGGTTGACTTCGATGCGATAGGTCGAGCGCGGAAAGTCCAGCATCACCTCCTTGACGATGCTCTCCAGCAGCGCTTCCTTTTCGCGCAATCCCTCCTCGGTGAAATCGCGCACGATGAGGCCGAGCGTGGCCGTCTCCAGCGTTCCCGACAGGCCGATCGGATGTAGAAAGCCTTCTCTGCCTTCGGTGGTTTCGGGGGAGCAGGTAGTTTTGGGCAGCCGATCGACGATTGCCGCGGCGATCTTGACCGCGTGCTCCATCTTGCCCTTGGCAAATCCGGGATGGGTCGAGACGCCCTCGATGGTAATGGTGACGCCGTCGGCGGAGAAAGTCTCGTCCTCGAGATTTCCGGCGGTTTCGCCGTCGATCGTATAGGCAAAGTCGGCGGCGAGCTTTCTCAGATCAACCTTGTCGACGCCACGGCCGATTTCTTCATCCGGCGTGAACAGGATCTTGATCGTGCCGTGTCTGACGTGCCGGGTTTTGCAGCAGGAAATGCGCGGCATCCATGATCTCGGCGATGCCGGCCTTGTTGTCGGCCCCGAGCAAGGTGGTGCCGTCGGTCGTGATGATGTCGTTGCCGATCTGAGTGGCCAGCGCCGGATGATCGCTGGGGCGGATCACTTGCGAGGAATCCTTAGGCAGCACGATGTCCCCGCCACGGTAGTTCTTCACGAGTTGGGGCCTGACATTGGCGCCGCTGCAATCGGGCGAAGTGTCCATGTGCGAGCAGAAGCAGACGACCGGAACCTGCTTTTCGCTATTGGCCGGGATCGTCGCGTAGACATAGCCGTGTTGGTCGAGATGGGCGTCTGCAAGCCCCATGGCCTGGAGCTCGTCCACCAGCAGGCCGCCCAGGTTTTTCTGTTTTTCAGTCGAGGGGCAGGTCGGTGACGCCGGATCGGACTGGGTGTCGATCGTCACATAGCGCAAGAAGCGCTCGGTCACGGTGTGGCTGAAGTTAAGGGATGGGCTCGCCGTCATGGAAGCAGCCGTTCTTCACCGGATTGACACTTTGATCTGACATTCTTCTTTCCGTCAGGTAGCTTTCAAACTTTGGATTCGGGGCGACTTTCACGCTGTTCCAATTGATCGACCCTCTCTTCAAGTCGCTTGAGAAATTTCGCGATTGCGGTCGCAAACAACCCCAGAAGGCCGACCGCGCCATCGGCCGAAACCAGCGCTACATCTGCGGTGCTGGGATCTGCGCGAGAGTTCCAAATTATTCCTGCTATGCCAAGCAAGGATACAACCCAGCCAGAGACATAGATTACTTTCCAGCTCGACGATTTTTTCATATCACTGCTCACCATTTCAATCGATCCATCACTCGCTCAATCTCAAGTTTCGGCAACTCCGGCGGCTCTGGCGCTTCGGGCCCATCCGGATTTGGCTGAAAAACGAGCAGGAGTCCGGTTTCTTGTTAGACGGCTTCCTTGAGTTCCTTGGATGCGCGAAAAGCGACCTTCTTGCTGGCCTTGATATGGATCGGCTCGCCGGTGGCGGGGTTGCGGCCCATGCGGGCGGCCCGCTTGCGCACCTGGAGGATGCCGAGGCCGACAATGCGAATGCGTTCACCCTTCTTCAGATGCTTGGCGATCCGGCCTACCAGATCGGTCAGGATGGTTTCAGCCTGTTTCTTGGACAATTCCTGCTCGTCGGCGATGTCAGCCGCGAGATGCTTGAGCGTGATGGTGGTCGCGGTCGTTGTCTTCTTCGCCATGTTGGCCCTCCTCGTTGGTTGATGGCTCAAGAAACTAAGACGTAGCAGGCCTTAAACGATTCGGAGTTTGGCTGCCTACGCCGTTTTGGCTGAAAACAGCCTGTTTTCTGCATCGACATCGCAAAAAGCCCTGCGACACAAGGGGATTCGCAACAACCTTGACTAAAGTGGGGCGCACCTTTATTGCCTGCCCGGTGCGGACCGATCTCTAGCGATCGCAGCATCCGCGGGAGTAGCTCAGTTGGTTAGAGCGCCGCCCTGTCACGGCGGAGGCCGCGGGTTCGAGTCCCGTCTCTCGCGCCAGTCTTTTCAATTGCCTGTGCCGTGAAAGCCCCCTCGGATTCCAACTCGATTGGGTCCGACAATCCAGCTTTTCGCTGGGCGGGCGGGACGCGCCGCACGCTATGGACACGACGATCCTGGAACAAATTCATCGCGCATGGGACGAATTGGCTGATTTTGGAGCCGGTGAGTCCGCTCAGGCCGTTGCCCGCCTGATGGCCTTCCTGTGCGGCCAGGGCGGCGCGTGGAACGCCACCTGGGCCGGCGCGGTCCGCATCGACGGGAATGGCCATGCCGATCCGCTTCAGGGCTGGCGTGTCGGCGCCGTGCAGGCACTCCATGCCATTGCACCGCATCCCGATGAAGGGCACTTCAAGGAAATACTGCGGATCTGGGATCGGCGCGAGATCGACCCGTCTTTCCTTCTCCCGATGCGAGACGTCGGTGCGTTCAGGACGTATTCGTTCCGGAGGGAATTGCCGCCGGAGTGGTTCGGATCGTCATTCTATGAGCGCCATTACGGCTCTGTCGGCACCTTCGATGCCGTCTTCGTCGCGTTTCCCCTCAACGAGGACGCCGAGTTGCATTTCGGCTTCTACTCCCGCAAGACGTTCACCGACGAGGAGATCGCGCTGCTCGCCTATGCGCTGCGCGGGATCAAATGGTTTCACCGCGATCTGATGCGGAGTCAGGGCCTGTTGATGGCGTCCTCGCCGTTGACGGTGGCCGAACGCAGGGTGTTGCAGCTGTTGCTGACCGACGCTTCGGAGAAGAGCATCGGCCATCAAGTGAAGATGACGGCGTCCACCGTCCACCAACACGTGGTCCGCATCTACCGCAAGTTCGGCGTCACGAGCCGCGCGGGCCTGATGAGCCTGTGGCTGAGCCGCGGCGGCTGATGTCCTTCGTCCGCCATGGAAGCGGCCTCATGGTTCGAGACGGCGCTGGCGCGCCTCCTCACCATGAGGGACTTGGGAACTAGGCCTCATCCCCGAGGAGGCGCCAACGGGTCCGCGCGTTCGCGCGACCCGTCGGCATCGCCAGGAGAACCATGAGGTCGCTCCATTGATACCCATATGCAACACCCTCTGCTCAATCGCAATACCCCTACTGTTTAGTAGGGATGACAGTGCTGATGCCCCGCTGATACCTGAGCAGGAGTTGCCTGGAATCGGCTGGGCGGCGGATTTGAATTTGGGGGAGGCGGAAGCCTTTTTCATACCAGGCCCAGGGGCATTCTAATGAAAATAACTTTAGCGGCTGCTGCCGCTCTTGTCGTTGTCACCACGGTTGCAAGCTCGGCGGCAGACCTCGCCGTGAAGGCGCCAATGATCGCACCCGCTCCCGTATCTAGTTGGACCGGCTTCTATGTCGGCGGCAATATCGGCGGAGGTGTGGCGACCTCTCACTTCGATGACCCCGATTTTTTTGGAGGGTCCGCAACGCCAACCGCTGGCTTTTTCACCGGCGGTGCGCAGATTGGCTACAATTACCAATTCGGGAATGGCCTGATCGGTGTCGAAGCCGATGTGAACGGCAACAGCAAAATTAAAAGTGCCGTCCTTGGTGCCGATGACAATTTTGCCTTGAAGGTCAATTCAAATACCGATGTGAGCGGAACGGTTCGGGCTCGTGCTGGTCTGGTCATCAATAATGCGCTGATCTATACGACCGGCGGCGCTGCTTGGGCCAGCGTCAAGCAGACTGGGGCCGAATTTTGCAACGACCCTACTTGCCGTCCCTTTGGTGGTCCAACCGTCCCCTTCGGTACTTTCGATGGGCTTACTGCCAACTCGAGTGGCATCGTCTGGGGTGGCGTGATCGGAGCGGGTGTCGAGTTCGCCATGGGTCCGAATTGGACGGTTGGCGGCGAATTCCTGCATACGGTTTACAGAGATAATGCTGCGCTCCTCATAAACCCCACTGGCGGTAATCCCTGTGTCGCAAATTCCGGCGTGGGCGGGGGCGGGGCCAATTGCCTCATTCACAACCAAATATCCACTGACGTCGCCCGCGTCCGGGTTAATTACAAGTTCAACTGATAGCTCATTTTCACAGCAAGATTTGAAGGGCCGCTATATTTGGCGGCCATTTTCGTTTGGAGCATCAAATGGTCCGCATCTACCGCAAGTTCGGCGTCACAAGCCGCGCGGGCCTGATGAGCCTGTGGCTGAGCCGCGGCGGTTGACGCCATTCGTCCGCCATCGCCACACCCCTACTGTTTAGTAGGGGTGACAGTCCAGATGCTCCGCTGCTAACTGAGCGGGGGCTGGGCGGTTTCCGCAAGCTGGCGAGGAAGCGATTCCGGCCCGGCATCCGCATCGAAATTGGGGCAGGGCGACGCGAGCTTTGCCAGGATTAATCGCCGGAATTTTCGCGAGTGTTGCTGCCTTGCCGCAACTTTGGGTCTGATATCGTGGGATATGCACTTCTGTAGCAAGCGATTCGGGATAGACGCGCGGCTCAGTTCGATGGTTCTGAGTCGTATTTTCTTTTCTTAAGGCTGTTGTTTTTAAGATGGGTGGGAATTCGATGTCGAACGTCTGGGTCTGCGCAAACGGGGGCCCGGCGGGTCGGCCCGGACTTCGTTTCCGGGATGCGTTTCTGGGTACGGTTGCCGCCGGCGCGCTGTCGCTGGCGCTCAGTAGCCCGGCGCTGGCGGGGCCGGATGCCTGCACGATTGACGGTACTGGCACCATCGAGACCTGCACCGGCAATCAATCCGCCGGGATTGCCATTGCTTCCCCGACCACGCTCACCACCCTCAACGTCAACACTTTGACCCAGGCCATCGCGCCCGCGAGCGGGACGCGCGGAATCAGCTTTGTCTCTGACGGTGACATCACCATCACCAGCAACACCGGGGCGTTCGGCATCACCACCGCGGGCGACAACGCGACCGGGATTTCTGCCCGGAGCAATAATGGCGCGGTGACGGTGACCTCGACCGGCAACATCACCACCGGGGGTACCGGCGCGGACGGGATTTTTGCCTACAGCGAAGGGGCGGTGACGGTGACTTCGACCGGCAACATCTCCACCGCCGGTGCGAGCGGGGTTTTTGCCTACAGCACTGGCGCTGGCGCGGTGACGGTGACCTCGACCGGCAACATTAGCGGCTTCGCGGGCGGGATTATAGCCGTGGGCAACGGCACTGGCGCGGTGATGGTGACCTCGACCGGCAACATCACCACCGCGGGCAACGACGCGACCGGGATTTATGCAGAGAGCAATAACGGTGGGGCGGTGACGGTGACCTCGACCGGCAACATCACCACCGCGGGCAACTACGCGCGCGGGATTGATGCCCGAAGCTATGTCGGTGGCGCCGTCACGGTGACTTCGACCGGCAACATCTCCACCGCGGGCACCAAAGCGTACGGGATTTATGCCCGGAGCGGTGGCGCGGTCGCGGTGACCTCGGCCGGCAACATCACCACCGCGGGCAGCAACGCGTTCGGGATTAAGGCCTATAGCCAGTCTGGCGCGGTGACGGTGACCTCGGCCGGTAACATCGCCACAACGGGCGCCGGCGCAAGCGGGATTTCTGCCCGGGGCAATAATGGCGCTGTCGCGGTGACCTCGACCGGCAACATCACCACCGCGGGCAGCAACGCGTTCGGGATTAATGCCTTTAGCCAGTCTGGCGTGGTGACGGTGACCTCGACCGGCAACATCTCCACCGCGGGCGACTTCGCGAGCGGGCTTTATGCTTACAGCTTTCGCGGTGGCGCGGTGACGGTGACGGTGAGCTCGACCGGCAACATCACCACCACGGGCAACAAGGCGTACGGGATTCATGCCGTCAGCAAGGGCGCTGCCGCGGTGACGGTGACCTCGACCGGCAACATCACCACCACGGGCACCAACGCGTACGGGATTTTTGCCTACAGCAGGAGCGCTGGCGCGGTCACGGTGACCTCGACCGGCAACATCGCCACCGCGGGCGACAACGCGCGCGGGATTTTTGCCCTGGGCATTGGCGCTGGCGCGGTGACGGTGACCTCGACCGGCAACATCGCCACAACGGGCACCTACGCGTACGGGATTTTTGCCCGGGGCAATGGCGCTGGCGCTGTGACGGTGACCTCGGCCGGCAACATCTCCACCGCCGGCAACGGCGCGAAGGGGATTTATGCCTATAGCAATACCGGCCCGATCGCGGTCACCATCAAATCGGGCACGGTGTCCGGCGGCTCGAGAAGGGGGGCCGGCGTCGATCTCATTGGCAGCAGCACCAACACGCTGACCAACTTCGGCACGGTGACGGCGCTGTCCGGCTTGGCGATTCTAAGCGAGATAGGCAACAGCACCGTCAACAATTTCGGCACGGTGATCGGCAATGTGATTCTGAGAGACGACGCCAACGCCTTCAACAACCTGGCGGGCGGGTTTTTCAATTCAGGCGTGACCGTCAATCTCGGCGCCGCGGGCAATACCCTGACCAATGCCGGCACGCTGTCGCCGGGCGGGGCCGGGACGATCCAGACCACGGCGTTGACGGGCAATCTGGTGCAGAGCGCGACCGGGCGGCTGTTCTCCGACATCAATATCGCCGGCGCCACCTCCGACCGGGTCAGTATCTCCGGCACGGCCGCTCTCGCGGGCGCGGTGCAGGTCCAGGTGCTGAACGCGACACTTGGGCCGTGGCAGCAAACGGTGTTGTCGGCGACGGGCGGCACCACCATTAACGGGTTGTCGCTGCTCGCCAGCCCGCTGCTGCACGCGCAGCTTGTGTTTCCCAATGCCACCGATGTCGCGGTGGCGAGCGCCGGCCTCAACTTCCTGACGCCGGGCTTGAACAACAATCAGACTTCGCTTGCCAATGCCTTCAACGGCGCGGCGCAGACCGGGAGCGGGGGTATCGGCGGACCCGTGGTCAATTTCCTGCTCAATGGACTCACTTCGCTTGCGGGCTACGGCGTTGTCCTTAATCAGCTCTCGGGCGAGACCGCTGTTGGTTCGCAGCAGACGACCTTCAATGCGATGGGCCAGTTCATGGGGTTGTTGACCGATCCGTTCATGAACCGGGGCGGCGGCTTCAACGCGGCGCCGGGCGCGAGCGGATATGCGGATGAAGCGAGCGCTTATGCCGCCAGCAAAAAGACCGACGCGTTTGCGATGTTCACCAAGGCACCGCCGCAAACTTTCGAGCAGCGCTGGAGCGTGTGGGGGGCCGGCTTTGGCGGCTCGCAGAATACCAATGGCAACACCGCGGTTGGAACGAACAACACGACCAGCAATATTGCCGGCACGGCTGTCGGCGCCGACTATCTGTTCTCGCCGAACACCATTGCCGGCTTTGCGCTGGCCGGTGGCGGCACCAGCTTCTCGGTGGCCAACGGCGGCACCGGCCGCTCTGATCTGTTCCAGGCCGGCGCCTATATCAGGCACTGGAATGGACCGGCCTATGTCTCAGCGGCGCTTGCTTACGGCTGGCAGGACATCACCACCAACCGTACCTTGGCGCTGGCGGGCATCGACCAGCTCCGCGCCGAGTTCAACGCCAATGCGTGGTCGGGAAGGCTCGAGGGCGGCTATCGGTTTGTCACGCCGTGGAGCGCCGGCATCGGCATCACGCCTTACGCCGCCGCGCAGTTCGTGACCTTCGATCTGCCGGCCTATGCCGAGCAAGCCATCGTCGGGACCAACAATTTTGCGCTGAGCTATGGCGCGAAGGACGTCACCGATGCGCGCGCTGAGCTCGGCTTCCGCACCGACAAATCCTTTGTCGTGCCGGACGGCATTCTCACGCTACGTGGCCGCTTCGCCTGGGCACATGACTTTGATCCGGATCGTTCGATCGGGGCGACGTTCCAGACGCTGCCGGGCGCAAGCTTCGTCGTCAACGGCGCGGCGCAAGCCGCCGACTCCGCCCTCACCACTGCGTCCATCGAAATGAAGTGGAGGAACAACTGGTCGGTCGCCGCGACCTTCGAGGGCGAGTTCTCCAACGTGACCACGAGTTACGCCGGCAAGGGCGTGGTGCGCTATCAGTGGTGAGGTAGCCGCTTCCGACCCGCAGGTGAAGAGCCGCGATCCCTGACGTTGGGGCGACTACGGCAGACACGTGGTCCGCATCTACCGCAAGTTCGGCGTCAGCAGCCGCGCGGGCCTGGTGAGCCCGTGGTTGAGCCGCGGCAGGCGGTGACATTGCCCAAGTGCGACATAAGGGCGACATGGGCCCAAAGACATGGCCCAAAGATATGGGCTCGAAATGGAAAAGGGCCGCTGGGGGAAGCGGCCCTTCCACATCCTCGTTTGGGGGACGAGGTCCTCGGGGGGGGGGACGAGGTTTAGCGAATGACTGAGGTGTCCGAACTGGTCAGGACCACCGGTTTACCCGCTTTCATGACACGGGCGGTCTGGCTGTAATCCGGGCTGGTGCCTGCCGAAATGGCGAAACCGGCTACCGCAATTCCGGCCACGAGCGCCATCACCACGATCTTGAGGTGGGTCGCACGGTCGGCCGAATGAATTGAGTGGTTCATCGAAGCCTCCAGGCGTCTTTGCGCCATCTCGTTGGTTCCGGATGTACCCTTGTTTTGTTTCCGGAGGGTTTCGTCACCCCCCCAAAATGGTTTCATTGCCGCATTTTGCTGCCCGATCCCCGGACCTCGCGGTCAGGACCGCCGGAGCGAAATTTGGGGTTGCAAAATTCAGTCACCGCGGCTGGGCGGATGGTGGCCCGGCGAGGTTTTCCCGCGCGAAATCGAGCCGGGAAGGGCGTCAAGATAGCTTGTCTTGCGCCCCTTGGTGCGCTGCGCTAAGCCTCGAATAATTCTAATGAACGAATTTGCGGGCTGTCCGAAACCGCAGGAAAAAGGTCCCGCCGATGACCGGCATCTTGCAGAATTATCTTCCACTTGTGGTGTTCATCGCCGTCGCCGGCCTGATCGGCCTGGTGCTCTTGATCGCGCCCTTCCTGGTGGCTTTCCAGCAGCCGGATCCGGAGAAGCTCTCGGCCTATGAGTGCGGCTTCAATGCGTTCGACGACGCGCGCATGAAGTTCGACGTTCGCTTTTACCTGGTGGCCATCCTCTTCATCATCTTCGATCTTGAGGTGGCCTTCCTGTTTCCCTGGGCGGTGGCGTTCGGCAAACTTGGGGCGACCGGGTTCTGGTCCATGATCGTTTTTCTGGCCGTGCTGACGATCGGATTTGCCTACGAATGGAAGAAAGGCGCCCTCGAATGGGATTGAACCCTTCACCCGCCAGACCAGGGTTCGCTCCGGCGGTCGCCCCCGCCGCGACCGGCATCATTGACCCCTCCACCGGCAGGCCGGTCGGGGCCAACGATCCCTATTTCCTCGAGGTCAACCACGAGCTTTCCGACAAGGGCTTCTTCGTCGCCGCCACCGACGACCTCATCACCTGGGCGCGGACGGGGTCGTTGATGTGGATGACGTTTGGCCTTGCGTGCTGCGCGGTCGAGATGATGCAGGTGTCGATGCCGCGCTACGACGTCGAGCGCTTCGGCTTTGCGCCGCGCGCCTCGCCGCGGCAGTCCGACGTGATGATCGTCGCGGGCACGCTGACCAACAAGATGGCCCCGGCGCTGCGCAAGGTCTACGACCAGATGCCCGAGCCGCGCTACGTGATCTCGATGGGGTCATGCGCCAACGGTGGCGGCTACTATCACTATTCGTACTCGGTGGTGCGCGGCTGCGACCGCATCGTGCCCATCGACATCTACGTGCCCGGTTGCCCGCCGACGGCGGAAGCGCTGCTTTACGGAATCCTGCTCCTGCAGAAGAAAATCCGGCGCACCGGCACCATCGAACGTTAGGGTTTTTGCAATGGACGACGGCAGGCTTGACGCTCTCGGGCAGACGATTGTTGGCGCGCTTGCCGGCGCGGCGAGCGGCCACGCCGTGGCGTTCAACCAGTTGACGGTGGATGTGGACGCGGGGCGGATTGTCGACGTCGTCCGCTATTTGAGAGACGATCCGGCCTGCCGCTTCGTCAACTTCACCGATGTCACGGCGGTCGACTATCCCGGCCGCGAGAAGCGGTTCGACGTGGTCTATCACCTGCTGTCGCCGACGCTGAACGCGCGAATCCGCCTGCGCGCGGAAGCCGACGAGACCACGCAGGTCCCGTCGATCATCGATGTATTTCCAGGCGCCGACTGGTTTGAGCGGGAAACCTACGACCTCTATGGCGTGATCTTCGTCGGACATCCGGACATGCGGCGGCTGTTGACCGACTACGGCTTTGACGGTCACCCCCTGCGCAAGGATTTCCCGCTGACCGGCTTCGTTGAGGTTCGTTACGACGACCAGGAAAAACGCGTGCTCTACGAGCCGGTGCGGCTCAACCAGGAATTCCGGAATTTTGACTTCGTGTCACCGTGGGAAGGCGCGGACTATCCGCTGCCCGGTGACGAGAAGGCGAAAGCGGAGCCGAAGGCCTGATCATGACCGAAGCACCAGCGCTGC
>CAWHSM010000019.1:0-562341 GCA_963832045.1 uncultured Alphaproteobacteria bacterium | reverse complement strand
AGGGCCTGTCCTCAATTGAGCCAAATGACTGCGGCGGCCAAATGGATGCCGGCGAGGAAGTTTCTGGCGGTTTTGTCATAGCAGGTGGCAATGGCTCGGTACTGCTTGAGCTTACAGTAGAAGTTCTCCATGAGGTGGCGCGCTTTGTACAATTCCTTGTCGTAGAGGCGTTGAACCTTTCGATTACTCTTGGGCGGAATGACGACCTTTTTTCCTGCCGCAAGCAGAGGCTCGATGACGCGCTCATCGGCATCGAAAGCCTTGTCTGCCAACAAGGTGTCGGCCTGCATCTGGGGCAGAAGCATGTCGGCGCCTTGCAGATCATGGGCTTGCCCCGCAGTCAGGAAGAAGGCCAGCGGATTGCCGAGAGCGTCGACCATGGCATGGATTTTGGTGCTCAACCCGCCTTTGCTGCGCCCGATCGCCTGGTCTTCGCCGTCTTTTTTTGAGCGCCGGCGCTGTGCTGATGCGCGCGCACGATGGTGCTGTCGATCATCGCGTATTCGTTGTCCGCATCGGCCGCCAGCATTTCGAAGATCCTCTTCCATGCGCCACTCTTCGCCCAGCGCGAAAACCGCGTATGAATCTTGATCGGGTCGCCAAAACGTTCTGGCAGGTCGCGCCAAGGTATGCCTGCGCGATAACGGTAAAGTACCGCCTCGACGAACAGCCGGTTATCCTTGGCGGTGACGCCGACATGGCCTTCACGGCCGGGCAAAATATCCTTGATCCTGTCCCATTGATCGTCCCGAAGGGCGTAGCGGCGCATCTGTCAGCTCCGAATCAGCTGACATCTCATGAATCACGCCGCCATTCTCTTGGGAATCGCCTAATTGAGGACAGGCCCTAGGTGCCGGTCCGCTTGTCGTTGCCGAATTTCCTCACCACCCGGCGTTCGACCACGACCGAGCGTTGAGCGCCCTGTTCGCCGGCGATCACGCGGGTCGAGGAGCGCGCCAGCGTGCGTCCGGCCTTCTTCACTTCCGGCGTGACGGCTTCGATCGGCATGCCCATCAGCGAGGCCGCAATCTCCGCCTGTTCGCTCTGGTCGTCCGTGATGCCTGCCGCTGCAAAGATCGCCTCTTCCAGCGTCGGCGGGTCGCGTCGAACGCGCCGCGGTCCGTACTTCGTATTCCAATCCTGGCTCATCGCCGACCCCTTATCTGGCGGGAAATATCTAGGGATGGATATGTTGCATTGCAATATGAAACTGATGTGGCAACCCAGCTATGCGTCATCCGATGTCAGAGATTCTCCACCCGTGCGGCGTCGAAAATTTCGATCGCGGAAACGTCCGCCACAAGGGATTTAAGGCTTTGGACGAAGTCCTGTGAGGTAGGCGCGGCGAAATGAACCGCCAGGGCCGCGCGATCGGCCCATTGCTCGACGAACACCAGTGCCGCCTATTTGAAGTTCCTGCACCACAAGCGGCGAATTCGATCCAGGAACTTCAAATAGAAAAGCGGCACTAGAATCAATAGGTTTGCTAGTGCCCATGACTTTCCGAAGTTCGTGGAAAGTGGATGCGGCAACGGAGCACGAACTTCGGAAAGTGGGCACTAGCCGGAGCGGGTTCTCGCAATCGGCATGCACGGCGTGAGCGAGACAACCGGGCTCCAGCCGCGAGCGACGTACGTGCTCCAGGCTCAGTCTGCGAACTTCATCGAACGAATCGTTCCGTGCTGTCACGCTTGCCGTCACCAGCATCATCATCTCACCCGTCATCATCGTTGCGCGTGGCTCATTTGCTAGTGGTCCGATTCTAACATTCGCATCCCTTCGCAGCAGGCACTTTTGCGAATGTTGGAATCAAAGGACCACTAGCAAATATAAGTTTCTAGTGGAGTTTTAGATTTGACATTCGCATTGCGAATGCGCGGCTACGAGGTAGCGAATGTCAAATCTACTCCACTAGCTCAGTAGCGCCTGCGACCTCGATCGGCTGCTGCGGCCAGCGTTTGAGCGCGGCACGTCCGGAATCGGTCAACACGTAGACGCCGCGCTCGACGCGGTCGAACCAGCCATAGACATTGTGCAGCAGGATTTTCGGAGCGTCCGGAATGGCGGGCTTGAGATCGCGCACCTTGCGGGGGCCGTGCGACAGCGCCGAGGCGCAGGCCAGCGCCTGCTGGCGGTAGGCCGTCATGATCGGTGCGCGCGTGCTTCCGCCGAGCGCCGGGTCACCCTGGCGTTTTCGATGCTCGGCGATCAGCCGCGAACGCCGCTTCGGATTGCGGCGGGGAACGGTGGTCGGCGAGACGATCACCTCGACCTGACCGGATTTGGTGACCGCGAGCATGCCAAAGCCGAGGCGGCGGCAAAGATTGCGGTAACGCGCATCGCTTTCCCGTCCCTTGCCGCGCTCGGAGAATTTGGCCGCAAGCCACACTTCATCGCAAGCGCCTGCGCGATCGACCGCCTGCAGGATCAGTTCGAGATTGAAGGAGAGCTTGAGTTCGCCGATGACCACGATCGGCGGCTCATCGCCGCTCAGCGCCACGAGGTCGCAGCCGCCGATCTCGCCCTTGACCGCAAAGCCGAGCTTCTCGAGGAACCGTTTGACGGGCAGGTAAAGCGCGGTTTCCAAGGGCAGGGGATCCCTGAACGATTATCGGGCGACTCACCGGCCGAGTTTACTCCAGATCAACTCGCTTGCTTGCAGCGTGAATCGGTCGGCGTGTGGCGCAGCGGCCTGTTCGGGAGCAAAACGCTAAACCCGCCCGTTGACCGGGAGTAGAGCGCCGGTAACCGCACTCGCCGCTTCGCTCGCCAGAAACAGAATGACCTCAGCCAGTTCTTCCGGCCTCACCCATTTTGTGAAGTCGGCTTTAGGCATGCTGGCGCGGTTGGCCGCGGTGTCGATGATCGACGGCAGCACCGCGTTCACGGTGATCTTGCCTTTCCATTCGGCGGCGAGCGCCTCCGTGAGGCGGTGCACGCCGGCTTTCGACGCCGCATACGCGCCCATGCCCGAGCCCGCCTGCAGCGCGCCCATCGCGCCGACATTAATGATCCGCCCCGCGCCGGACGCTGCGAGGTGGGGGATCGCCGCCCGCGAGGCATTGAGCGCGGTAAGAACGTTGAGCGCGTACATGCGCTGCCAGGTTTTTGGATCCCCTTCGGACACGGTTTCGAACGCAAAGCCGCCTGCGATATTGATCAGCGCGTCGAGCCTGCCGAAATGCGAGGCCGCCGCATCGATCGCGTTCTTGGCCTGGGCGCTGTCGGTGAGATCGACGCCGCCAAATTCGATCCGCTCCCGCGTCGCGCCGCTATCGGATACGGCGTGGTCGATGGCGGCGATCCGTGCGCCCCTTGCCAACGCGGCGGCAACGACGATTTTGCCGAGCGCGCCTGAGGCCCCGGTCACGACGACGATCTTTCCTTCCATGACGCGATCTCCGGGACGGGTGGGTGCGGACTTTCGTAGCCATCACACTACCGTCAGGCAAAATCCGTTGGCAATGCGGCTTGATCGACCATGCGCTACACGTTCGCGCGAAAACGGGACCTGCTGCCAACACCCGTCCGCGATCGCTAAAATTTGCCAGAGTTTTGTAAGCGAAACGCAGAATCGTCCGTGTATGGCTGTTGTCATTCAATTGAGGGGACGGAAACACCATGTTGAGACATCTGCCTGACCACGGTCTGCCGCTGGTCCAACTCAAGGAGCAGCGGCGGGATTTGGTGGTCGCTCTGCAAAAACGCAATGGCCCGGTCAGCGGGTGGGAATTGATGCAGATCGCCGCGGTTCAGCAGGCGATTTCGGCATTCGAGGATGTCATCGCCGACCTCGACGCCGAAATGGAAGCGGCGGCCTAGTGCCGCCTATTTGAAGTTCCTGCACCACAAGCGGCGAATTCGATCCAGGAACTTCAAATAGAAAAGCGGCACTAGAATCAATAGGTTTGCTAGTGCCCCTGACTTTCCGAAGTTCGTGGAAAGTGGGTGCGGCAACGGAGCACGAACTTCGGAAAGTGGGCACTAGCATTCTCGCGTACCCCACAAGTTCAGGGCCTGTACACTCATCTGTCGGAACGGTATGTAGGCTGCGCCGTGGGTTTTCGCGACGGGGGCTTCTGAGGACGAATATGATTTGGCAAAAGGCCGCCACATCCCTGGCGGCGATTTTCGTTGTGGGCACGGTTGCCGGGGTCTCATCTGCATCGGCGCAGACTTTCGACACGTATCGCTGCGCCGATGGTACCAGCTTCATCGTCGGTTTCTACCGTTATGACAGCCGCGCCCATCTGCAGATCGACGGCCGAGCCGTGACATTGAAAAAGCGCCTGGCCTTTTCGGGCCGGCGCTATTCGGGCGAGGGCGTAAGCCTGGTGATGACGGGCAAGGGCGCGCTTCTCAGGCATGTGCGGCGGCCGGTGACAGCGTGCGAACTGTAGGGCTGAAGACCAGCTGTTCGCATACCGGTTCCGTCGGCGCGGCTTAGTGATCGCGGCTGTGCTCGGCTTCTCGAATGGCGGCTTCGTGGTACCAGCTGTCCGTGCACGCAGCCGTATTGACGCGCGCGGAAGTCTGGTCGGTAACGGGCTTGAATTCCTGACGAGCTCTTCCGCCGAGAGCTGAACGGCCCCCGGCAGGAAATTGGTAGATCCGCGCGGATCCCTGATTAGTGTTTGTATTGCTCATCGATATCTCCATTGGCCGTACGCCTTCAACTCATGCTGCGCCCGACTCGTTCGTGTCTGGTTACTGGAAAATCGATATCGGCCCTGCTTGCCGGTGGCGCAACCTGATTAAAAAGAAATCATGAAATGAGTAAGATATAGGCAAACTTGCTTCTGCACCGTGCAGAGCAGATTTCGCCAGGTGGCGCCCGCACGCCTTGTTCGGGGATGCCGATGGCCGCGCCTTTCTTGCGGAATATTGCTTGTACCTGCCGCATCATTGATCGGCGTTAGCGTTGCGTGCCGAGAATGCCGAGGAAAAGGGCGTTGTTGGGCCGTCAGAGGACGCCCGCTCGACGCCGCCCGCAGCCATACCCGCGCGCCTTTGCCGCACCTCAAGGTGGTGCAGAAGTCCGCAAAGCCGGTCCCGGGAAAGCCCTACCGCACTGCAATGTTTGGCACTTTTATTGCTTATTGATGGCTGGCCTGACGTGGCCGGGTACGTGTGTGGGGGCCGGGGGCCGATTTGGCGGCTTCGTTCTCACGCCTTTCGCATCATCAACTCAAGAGAGGCTCAATGACCAAGTACAAGCTCGAGTATATTTGGCTCGACGGATATACACCGGCGCCGAATTTGCGCGGCAAAACGCAGATCAAGGAATTCGCATCGTTCCCGACGCTGGATCAGCTTCCGCTGTGGGGCTTCGACGGCTCCTCGACCATGCAGGCCGAAGGCCACAGCTCGGATTGCGTGCTCAAGCCGGTTGCCGTGTATCCGGACGGCGCACGCACCAACGGCGTGCTCGTGATGTGCGAAGTCATGATGCCCGACGGCAAGACGCCGCACGCCTCGAACAAGCGCGCCACCATTCTGGATGACGAAGGCGCCTGGTTCGGCTTCGAGCAGGAGTACTTCTTCTACAAGGACGGCCGTCCGCTCGGTTTCCCTTCAAGCGGCTATCCCGCTCCGCAAGGCCCGTACTACACCGGCGTCGGCTACAAGAATGTCGGCGATGTCGCGCGAAAGATGGTGGAAGAGCATCTCGACCTCTGCCTTGCAGCCGGTATCAACCACGAAGGCATCAACGCCGAAGTCGCCAAGGGCCAGTGGGAATTCCAGATTTTCGGCAAGGGTAGCCGCCGCGCTGCCGACGAAATGTGGATGGCCCGCTACCTGATGCTGCGTCTCACCGAGAAATACGGCGTCGACATCGAATTCCACTGCAAGCCGCTCGGCGACACCGACTGGAACGGTTCGGGCATGCACGCCAACTTCTCCACCAAGTTCACGCGTGAAGTCGGGGGCAAGGATTATTTCGAAAAGCTGATGGAAGCCTTCAAGGCGAACCGCGCCGAACACATCGCGGTTTACGGTCCGGACAACCATATGCGCCTGACCGGCAAGCACGAGACGGCCTCGATCGACACCTTCAGCTACGGCATTGCGGACCGCGGCGCCTCGATCCGCGTGCCCCACAGCTTCGTCAACAACGGCTACAAGGGCTATCTGGAAGATCGCCGCCCGAACTCGCAAGGCGACCCCTACCAGATCGCTTCGCAAATCCTGAAGACGATTTCTTCCGTTCCGACCTCTTCCAAGGCGGCGGCGTAAATCGAAATTGTCCCGGAGCCTTCGTCAGGTTTTTGGGCTTCGCTGATCGCAAACTTGATCCGCCAGGGCGCGTGCCTTGGCGGATCATTGCGTTTTGGCGGCGTGATGACCGTGCTAATAGCGGCGGGCAGCTGCAACGAGGGACGGGTATGGAAAATTCGGTACGCGTGTTGTCGACGCTCGCCTTGAAGGGCGCGATTTCGAACCTTGCGGAACAATATCAGGCGGCGAGCGGCGCGCGGATCGCGGCTGATTTCGCGCCGACCTTGAGGTTGCTCGAGCGGCTGAAGGACGGCGAGACCGCCGACGTGCTCATTCTCACCCAGGAGGGGCTCGAAGGCCTTGCGGCCGCGGGAAGCGTTGTCGCGGAAAGCTGTGTCGACCTCGCCCGCTCTTATGTCGGCGTCGCGGTCAAGGCCGGCAGCCCGCATCCCGATATCGCCAGCGAGGCCGCGCTGCGTGCAGCGTTGCTTGGGGCGCGATCGGTCGCTTATTCGCGGCTTGGCGCCAGCGGCGTTTATTTCGCAAAACTGATTGCGCAATTGGGGATCGAGGCCGAGATCAATGCCCGCGCCACGATCACCCCCATGGGTTTTACCGCCGAACGGATCGTGTCGGGGGAGGCGGATCTGGCGATTCAGCAAATCAGCGAGTTGAAACAGGTCGAGGGGATCGAAATTGTCGGGCCGGTCCCGCTGCAACTGCAAACGCCCGCGGTATTTTCCGCAGGCCGCTTGGCTCAGTCGAAGAAGGTGAGGGAGGCCGACCTGCTCCTGAAATTTCTGGCGTCGGAGCAGGCCGCGCGCGCTTTGCGCGAATCCGGCCTGGAAGCAATCCGGTAGCCAACCGGATCAACATTAACCCTATCGCGTCGGCGCGGACTTGCCGTGAGCCGGCGCCGGTGCCACGCCGCCGCCTTCGTGGCAGGCGAGTGGGACCCATGAGCCGTCCGGCGCCCGCTGGTAGGCGCGGCAGCCTTGTGCATCGGGCTGCTCCTCGGTCGACTGCGCATTGGCATCGGCGTGGGACTTCGGACTGGAATTTTTCGCCGCCGCGGGCGTAGCGAGTGCGAGAGACGCGGCGATTGCACCGATAAAAACCAATCTCGCGGAAACCAAGCTTGCGGGACGCATACGAAGCTCTCCGTATTGGGATCGCTCCAATTCAAATAGAAGAAATTTTGGCAATTTTTGGCCAAGCCGAGTCCGCCTTCGACCAATTGCTTAGGGAGGAGAAAATGACGCCGCCCGCGGTTGCGAACGGCGCCTGAGGTGGGCTTTGCCAGCCAGGGAGGAACTGAAACAAAAAAAACGCGGTCTCTTTCGGGTCCGGCTCGCTCAGCGCGCGCCGAGTTGGCCCTTCTGCTTGGCGTACCATTTGGGACCGGGTCCGCGCATGTAATGAAGCTCGGGCCGGTAGGGGTCGCTCGCGATCTGCATCAGCCGTTGCCAGGTCGTGACGACGGCGTTCAGGCGACGTCGAAGCGATGTGGAAGGGGCAAGCAGCGCGATCAGCATGGCGGCGGCCCTTAATGCGACTTGCCGAGAACGGTTGCGAAAGGCACGGCGAAGATTTCGTCGCCGAAATCGTCGCTGGCATGGAGAACCCAGTTGCGCCAGTCTTCGCTGGAGGGCGCAGTGACAAGCGCGCGCACGACGTTGGCGGCTTGTTGAAACGCCTCGCGGAGATCATCCGCGGGCGCCAGACGCCGATCGATCCATACGCCGCTGTCGTTCGAACAATGGAAGAAGACCTGGGCCATGTTCCGTCTCTTCTCGGAAAAGCGCGATGCATGGCTTTGATAGCAGCAGGCGGTGAGTCGGAAAATCCGGATCATTCCGTGAGGAGAATTACGGGGAAATCAGCCGGTTTTCTTAAATTGCCAAGAGTCCGAATTCGTGAGTGCCGCGGCAACCGATTCGATTGACTCACGTATTCTCGAAATGCGCTCGTCATTGCGGGGCGCAAGCCGACGGGTCGCGCGAATGCGCGCCCGATCACAGGCTCCGCAATCCAGCACGTGCCGTCGCGTTCGCACCGTAATGCTACGGTGTAGCGCGCGCTGCAAAATTCACTTAATCGATGGGCTCTGGCCCTCAGGCTTTTCTGCCGACAGGGGTGGGGGGATATCACGAGGCCCGGCCTCCTAGGCACGCCGGGCCTCGTTTTCATTCTTCCCCGCCGGATTTTTCCAAAAACCCTCAAGCGAGCCACGCCACGCCACGCCGCACGCGACAACGCGCGGGCGTCTCCGTGCCGGGGAGGGCTCCGCCTCAGAAGGCCGGGCGTGCGACGTGCCAGAGATTGCTCGCGTCAACTCCGTTGATGTCGCCCGGCGCCCTGTCGGATTGCGAGGTGTAGAGCGGACGATGGCGATAGGCCCACATCTTGCTGCCGTCGCTGCGGGTGATCATGGTGAAATCGCCCTTTGCCTCGGCATCGGCGGACGCGGCGAGCGGGGTCCATCGCTCGGCGCATTTGCCTTCGCAGGTCGAGGTCTGGCCGGTGGTATCGCGATCGAAATAGTAGAGCGTCATGCCCTGGAGATCGACGAAGATGCGGCCCTTGTGGGTCTGTACGATCTTCACCGGAAACAGCGGCGTTTCCTTCTTCGGGGGAGGAGCGGGCTCTTCGCCATGCGCCAGCGCTTCGCCAGCCGACAACAGCAAGGCTGCGGCAATCACCAGAAATCTGAGCATTCTGTCCCCGGGACAAGGTAAATCGCGCGTTAAGGCGCGCATTGGTTGTGGATGGTAGCGGATGAAAGTTAGCGCTGCGTTGAGGGGAGGGATGATCGCCTGTCTTCCTGCGCGCTGACTGCGAATTTCAATAGGCCCGTGCATGACGGGGGAAGTACATCCCCGTCATTCCGGAAGTCGCCCAACGGGTCCGCACGACGCGCGGCCCGATGACAGGGATCCGGGGCTGTCCGGAATCTAACCACGATCGGGAGTATGGATTCTCCGGTGCGCAATTGCACATCGTAGTTCGCGCAAATGCGCGCCCCGGAATGACGATAGTTGGGATCACCGGCCGCGCTGCTGCTGCTCCTTCAGAAACTCCTCCAGCTCCTGGCTCTGGGTCTCGATCCGCTCGGCCATCCGCTCCTCGTTCGCCGCGCCCGACTGCGCCGCCGCCTGTTCGGTGAGCTGGCGAAGATTGTCGCGCAATACGGCGATGCGATCGGCGATCTCGGCGTCGGAAAGCTGACTGAAGTTCGGCATGCGGATACCCTCCCGAAAGGTCAGGGCAGGTTAGGGAAGAAGGCGGATGGATTCAACGGGGCAGGTGAGGTCAGCAAGGTGATGACCTCATCTGAGGAGCGGCCGACAGGCCGCGTCTCGAAGGATCGGCCGCGAATGGTTGATGCCGCATCGCTAAGGCTTTCCCGGCTGCTTTTTAGGGCTTGATTTGATGTCGTCGGCCATTTGCACGCAGGTGAGCAGATCGAGATAGCTGGTCGTGCCGAGCGCACGGCCATCGCCTTCGCATTGCTTCCGGATAGAGGCCGAGGTTGCTTCCCAGAGACTGCTGAGCTGTTGTTTGGCGGCTTCCTCGTCATGGACGCAATCCGCGAGGCTCTGCATGGGGACTGACCGCAATATTTTGGCGTCGGCGGCTCTCGCCTTGCATATCGCCTGGGCGTTCAGCTCCGGCGCCCCGCCGAATGCCGGCGGCGAGAATGGGAGCAGCAAGACTGCGACTAAAAAGGCGCGCTTCATCCGAACCCCTTATGCGGGTGAGGCCCGAAACAGAGAACCTGTTGGCAGTATCGCGGTTCCCATCGCGCTGAAGGAAACTGCCGACTGGAGGCGGCCTCGCGATGGTGGCTGCCGAGGGTCGTTAGCCGAAGCCGGGCCGCTGATCGCACGTCCGTGGCCATGTCCTGCGGGCTGTGGCGCAATGGTCACACTGAAATGGAAATGCGTGGTTGTTGCGATGCCGCCTCTGCTCCGGCCACGGTACCGCCCTGATTGGACCGTGCCCTAATGCCCGCTGGATTCGGTTTGGCTTGGGGGCGCAAGTTGGGGATACAAAATGTCTTCCATCTGCTGCGCCATTACTTCGAACGTCAGGACTTCGAACGTCGCTGTTGACGAAAAGGATATCGCTGACGCGTCCCGGATCTCGGCGGCGGGCGCTCGCAACTTCATTCGATTGCTTGTCGTCGTTCTGGGGGCGGCGTCGCTTGCCGCCTGTGCCCAGTCCTCTGTCGTCAGCAGAAATTCCGGATTTGTCGGCAGCAGCCGGCAGGCGCTGGTTGGACGCAACCGAACGGCATTCTTCACGACGAGCAGGCGTGTGGCATCGTTGAGAAAGCACACCCCGTTCGCGCGGCACGACAGTGCAGCCGCGACACCGGCGGCCTCGCAGGGAGTTGCGAGCTTCTACACCGAGGGAACACTGACCGCGAGCGGCGAGAAGTTCAACACGCACGAATTGACCGCCGCTCACCCGACGTTGCCGTTCGGCACCAGGTTGCGCGTGACAAACGTCGCGAGCGGGCGGTCCGTCACGGTTCGCGTCAACGACCGCGGTCCGTACGTTGCCGGACGCGTGGTCGATGTTTCGTATTCGGCGGCCAACGCGCTGGGCATGGTTGGAAAGGGCGTCGCGAAGGTCAAACTGGACGTGGTGCAATAGGACGTAAGTGGGCCAGCCCTTCGCATAACCCGTCATCTTCGCAAACTGCAATTGATGGGTATTGCGTGTTGCGTCCTATTGCTCGGAAAGACGAACGATCTGCCGCCCGCTGTTCAGCGCCTTGAGTTCGTTGACGTAGTTCTCGGGACGTATCCACCGCGGCGGCGTCTTCAATCCCATGAAGGCGGCGATGTCGCCGATGAAAGCCGTGCAGTTGGTGGTTTCTGCGTTCCACACCGGCGAAGTTTCCTTCAGGCGCTTGATGTAGGCGAAGACCCGCTTGGCATCGGCTTCGTTCAGATACACCTTGTAATGCGCGGTCAGATAATCCGGGTCGAGATCGCCGTAGCTTGCCCCGGTCTCCGACGGCACCCAGGTGAAATAGCCAAGAATGTACGAGGTGGTGTCTCCTGCCGGCGTCAGGCCGGCGACCTCGACTGTCCGCTCGCTGGTCTTGCCGTACCAGACGAAAGCGTGTCCCCAGCTTGCTGCGGTCCGCGCACGGAAATCGACGTAGTACGGGCCTCTTGCGGATGCCGTCACCGGCTTTCGCGCAAGCCGCGCTGAAGCGGTGTCAGCCGGCGTCTCGATCGAGGCGACCACCTTGGCGTCAGGGTTACGCGCCTGATTCTCGTTTGCCGACGCGGCTTGAACCGCGCCTGCCAGTCCGATCGCCTGTGCGCCCAAGCCCGCAAGCAGGCATAGCGTGATGCGACTCAGCCTGTTGGTCATGAGTGCTGCCATTCGCGATCCTGCGCGCGGAAAAGGACGTCTGCGCTTCGTTGATATCAATAGCGAGCCGCGACCGGGCCCTTGCCGTACGGCGCCTTGCCGATCGGGGATTTGCCAATCGGCATCTTGCCGACGACCGGAGCCTCGGTATAAGCGGGCACGGGCTGCCGGCGCGGAAGGTCGGCTGCCGAGGCCGCAGTCACCAAGGCAAGCGTTGCAGCAGTTGCGATCAGCATTTTCACCACGGAACTTCTCCTTCGTCGATGGCAGGAACAGGCGCGATGTGGCCTTGGCTCCTTTAGTTGCGCGGGCCAAGGTCAAGCGCTGGAATGGGTTCACAATGCGGCGGAGTCGCGGCGTGGATAATAACACCGGGCGGCGCCGCCATAATATCGCCGGGGTGTGGCGTATGAGCCGCAGTTTTCGCGTTGACGTTGTTCCCGAAGACTGACGGGTGGCCGGTTCCCGGTGTGTGATTTTTACGCGATACACCCGTAGCTCAACGGGCAAAGGCGGAAGCGATACCCATCGTGATTCGCAGAACACTCGTCAAATCCAGACATCGCTTTCGGCCGTGCGATCGCCGCCCTCGTGGCCCGTATTGAGGACCCCGCGCGGCTCGATCAGCAGCAGTTTGACCTCGTGTTCGGCATACGGCTTGTGTTCGACGCCCCTGGGCACGACGAACATTTCGCCCGCCGCCACGTGGACGGCGCCATCGCGAAAATCGATCCTCAAGACGCCCTCGAGCACGATGAAGGTCTCGTCCGTATCCTTGTGATCGTGCCAGACGAAGTCACCCTCCAGTTTCACGATCTTGAACTGGTAGTCGTTCATTTCAGCCACGACCTTCGGCTGCCATTGCTCGCTGAACAACCCGAATTTCTTGCCGAAGTTGATCGCCTCGTAGCGCATGCGGCTTCTCCATCGATGACAGTCCAAACGCGTATAGTGCGGATTGCATTGTCAAACAGCAAGGCAGGCAAGAGCAGGCGTTCTCGCGGCTGCCGCGCCCGAGTTTTGGAAAGATCAGTCGCCCAAGTCACTCGCCCAAGACAAGGGCGCAGGGAATGCCGGGCGCCCGTCGCGCCCGCAGCCTCGCATGCAAATTAAAAACAAGCATACGAGCATAGTCACCACGGTCACACCGGAAACACCCGGCATTCCCCGCGCAATGGTTTTAACGGCTTCCTTCGTGATCTCCCTGGTGAGCCGGGCTTGTTGTCACCATCACCGCGCGAAACTTGTTTCGCGCAACTTGACGCCAGCGTCGGGGCGTCAGGACCACACGACTTCTCCGTCCGCGGAGGCATCACTCGTCAGTTGATGCCGCCGCGTCCATCGCATCCCGCGCCCAACGTCCGTGACGATCGCGATACGCCCCTCTTTTCGGGTGCGGGACGGGCGAAGAGGAACCATTGATTTGCCCGACAACGAAAGCGAAATATTTTTGCGCGTAGGACTGGACAGTAAACTCAGCCTTGATCGGGCTTCGGAAATTGGATTTTTGGCGCAATTCTATATCCGTCATTCCGGGGCGCGAGCGAACTGTGGTGCGCAATTGCGCACCTGAGAGCCCACGTCTCCCGGGGCGGTTACGGCCCGATGGATTCCTGTATCTGACTGAGAGTCACTGTCATAGTGGCAGTGGGCGGAGATAGCTCGTTGGAATCCCCGATGAGGCCGGGCAAGTATCCGATCAGATCTCAAAGCGGTAGAAATTTATTCGATCACATGGGCGGTCATACGCCGAAATTTCTGTCGCCGTCACGCAGCAAGTGACGAAGAGAAATAACTTTCTACCGTTCGATGACCGCCTTAAATACTTGCCCAGCCTCGATGCGCAATTGCGCATCTGAGGCCCGCGCCTTCCGCGCAAAATAGCTTCGCTATTTTGTCGCGGCGGCGCGTCCCGGAATGACGAAGATTGGCGGATTGCGAACCGGTCCGGCGCGCAAGTCAGCCCTACCGCCCTAGTGCCATCCATCGTTCGGTGGCGCCGATCGCCGCCGCGTACGCGTGATCGGTCGGCTGTCCGCGATGCAACGCCTTGCCGACTTCGCAAATGGCGAGGAACGCACTGGCGCGGGCTTCTTCCATTTCCAGCCGCTGCTCGCCGCTTGCCTGAACGAGCCCGGCCAGCCCGTTCAGAATCGGCAGCGCCTCTTGTGCCGGCGCTCGTTCGGCGAGCTTCAGGGTTTCGAGAACTTGTTGTGCAGGATCGCGTTCATTCATGAGCTGCTGTCTTCAAAAGACTGCCTGTGCGTCTGCGCGGCAGGTAAAGGACAAGCACGAGAGTGCCGCTCGCCGCCACCAGATAGGCGTTGAAGGCGTAGGCTGCGAACGTCGCCTCCCGGACCGAGAGGATGCCGAGGATCATCCCGATGAAAGAGATCAGGTATGCCGACCGGTCCTCGGTCGTAGGCTCCAACCACGCCTTCCGCACGGTCGGAAGGGCCGCGGCTGCATCACCCAGAATGGACAGCACGATGGCTGTGACCGGATCGCCGGTGACGGCCCACAGCGCGAGCGCCGCGAGCGAGCAGACGCCACAGACGTAGTCGAATGGTCCAAGATTCCACGACCCCACTCGCTGCGCGAAGGAGGCGAGCAGGACGCAGGCCGGACCGGCCCCCGCAGACAGCACCACCAGCGTCGATAACCCGACGCCGGCGCGCCACTGCGCGGCAGCGGCGATCAATGGTACGACCGCCCACAGAAACCAGGTGACGCGGTTCGGCGTCGCCTCGCCCTTCAGGATGGCGCGGACGTAACTGAGGCAGGCCACGAAATTGATGACAGCGCCCGCCAGGGCGAAAACGACATGCATGCCGGCAAGGTGCCACCGATCGCTAACGACGACAACAGCGAAGGCTTATCTCGCGCGAGACGGCATTCAGCATTTCATCTTCGTCATTCCGGGGGGCATCGATGATGCGAATCCGGAATCCATTCTCCAGATACTCAAGCCGTTCGATGGATTCCGGGTCTGGTCCTTCGGACCATCCCGGAATGACGAGAATTGGAGCCTCGTCGCTATCGCTCGGAAAGGCGAACGACCTACCGGCCGCTGCGCGTTCGACATCCTGGTCGAGGGCGGCGAGGACCTGCGCAAGCTGCCGCTGCACCTGGCAAAGATGAACCTTGGGCGCCTGCTCGCGCGGCGGCCCTCTCGTTCGCGAAGTCGCAGCCGACCGCCAAGTAGGGGTTATCGACTCCGCATCAAGTCCTGTACGACAGCGCTTGCAATCCTGATTGGTTCGACAAGACGAAAAGCCCCTACAACAATGGCAAGATAAAAGCAGCTGCAGAAGGTGCCCGACAGTAAAACACGGCCGAAGCTTGAAATATCTGTCAACACCGTCATTTGCAGTGCCCAGCCCGCTGCCAAGGTGGCGATTGCCCCGATTAGCTGGGGGCCCACGGCGCGCATCACGAGCGCGGCGCCGATGCCTATGGGGCGGCCGGCGTAACTGATCGAGGGCACGGCAATAATTAAACTGGTGACGACGCTCGCAGCGGCAACGCCTGTTGGCCCAAAGGGCAGACCTCCGAGTACCGCCGCGATCTGAGCAATGAGCGAAAGGGCCCCCCAGTTTCGCCAGCGGTCCGCTCGCCCGATGGAAACGTGGAGCCACCCCTGGGAGTTTTCAACGACCTGGAAAATGCCGCGTAACGCAATAATACTCAGGAGGAAACCGGCCGCTCGCCACTTTTCGCCCAACAACAACACCGTAACATCTTCGGCCGTCACCGACAGGATCGCCGCAGCCGGCATCATAAAGAACGCGAGCGCAGACAATGCCGTTTCATATTTTTGCCGGAGAGCAGCGGGATCGGATTGAAGTTTGCTGAGGGATACACTCCCGACCACGTGCAGCTGATGTAGCGTCGAGTAGATCGAGCTGTCATAGAGCGTTGTCGCGTTCTGATAATAGCCGACCACGTCAGGGCGATAGAACAAGCCGAGTCCGATCCGGTCCACTGCTCTCGCCAAGGTGTACGTGACCGAGAAGCTCACCACGTGCAGCCCAAAGCGGACCATCGACTTCACTTCATCATCGAATGCAGGAAATTCGGGCCTCCAGTTGCAGGCGCGCCACGCTCCAATGGCGACGCAGAGTGCGCCTGTAATGGGACGCAGTACGAGCGCCCAATAGCCATAACCGCTGAGTGCCGCGAAGATAGCGATGACAATTCCCGTCAAGGTGGCCGAGACTTGTATTCTGGCAATCGTGCCAAATCGCATTGTACGTCGCAAAAGCGCCAGGTGCAGATTTGACACTCCACACAGCACAAAGGTAACCGCACTACAAAGCGCGATAGGCCCCAGCCTGGGTTCGCTATATATCGTTGCAATAAGCGGGCTGCCGGCAGCCACACCGAGTGCAACCGTCGATCCAATCGCAGTACTGAGCCAAAAAAGCGCGCTGACTTGGCGTCGAGTTATCCTTCCTCTTTGTGCTATGGCGTCTGCAAGGCCAAAATCGATTAACGCCGGTGCAAAGCTTGTCAGAACTGCGACGATCGCGACCAGACCAAAATCCTCCGGCGCCAACAGCCGTGCCAGGAC
This sequence comes from uncultured Alphaproteobacteria bacterium, assembly GCA_963832045.1. GTDB lineage: Bacteria > Pseudomonadota > Alphaproteobacteria > Rhizobiales > Xanthobacteraceae > Bradyrhizobium. Next base: position 546,155 of record CAWHSM010000019.1, on the reverse strand, counting down.
GATCGCAGCGAAAATTTGAAGAACACCGTTACTGTACTGCATCGCGAACGACGCCACGCCGCCGCGCAAAGCCAGCCGCCCAACGTCCGACGATTCTTTATGGTCGCCGAAAAAGATTTCCGCGCCGTCGGCCATGCTGTCTCAATTAGCCTCTTTCAGCTAGTGTAGCGACTCTGACGTTCCTTTCAGTTTCTCAGCGGCCTCGCAAAAGGAACGTCAGAGTCAAAAACCACACTAGAATTATAGATTTGCTAGTGTCCCTTTGGTTCTGACATTCGTAAAAGTGCTCGCTGCGATGGGGGTACGAAAGTCAGAACCGGGACACTAGAAGGCAGAAGTGATACGCGTCTTGCAATAAGGACTGCTTCCGGTCGATCTTCGTTTAGCTGAGCACATTTAGGCGGAACGCTTACTGCCGCAGCGTCGAACTCTTGAAGTCCAATGACCTCGTGGCACCGCGCTTGAGACTCTCGGGAAGGAGCATTTCCCTTCTCGCCGACAGCCAATGCCGATGCAGCACACGCCGCACCAAAGCGACCGGCTTGCGCCACGAGCTCAATTGAAGATGGATACCGTAGTCGCCGAACTTGTACCAACAGTTCTGGTCGCGGACATCCTCCGGGAACAACACTTTCACCTGCTCGCAAGCACCTGGATACTCTGCAAGAGTCCGGGACACAAGGGTGGGTCCCGTCGTAACGAGCACAAAGTACTCGGAGCGGAACATACGGGGAATCGACTTCAGCATTGGTTTCGGCCAGTCGGGATTTTTCTGAGCCCGCACAACGTTCGCGATTACTGCTTTTAGGAACGGATGGCCGGCCCTTGCGCCAAAGGCATAGTTCCCAATTTCCCAATCCATACCATACTGATCGCAGAGGAACCGATGAACAGTCAGATGTTCGAACGGGAATACGCAACCGAATTCAAGCAGATTTCGCAGACCCGATGCCAGAAACACATCGGCATCAAAATAGAAGCCGCCGAAATGATAGACTGCAAGATAGCGAAAAAAATCATAGCGCTGAATTGGTGCGGAGAATGCGTCGAACACACTCCGATATTGCGGAAACTCGTCATCAATGAACTGCTCGATCCGGGAATCATCGAAGAAAAGGTATTCGAAATCAGGATTGATTAAGCGCAAGTTTGCGGCTGACGCCTTGGCAAAGAGAGGCAGATCTGCGCCTTTATCCGCGGAGACTGGGCTCGTCTGCGACAACGTGCCCCATGCCTGGATAATCCGCTTGGGAATGTTTTCTGCCATCTGTGCTCGCGGCCATCAGATACCCGTCGTGCTGTGACGAGGGTCTGGGAACTGGTATGCGGCGCATGTCGGACAAAGTGCGCAAACTCAATTTGGACCTGCGCGCCGGGCAACTTTTTTGTTTCTCTTGTGCCACTTACTCAAACCCGCCACCCACAGCACAGCGGCTCAATGGCGAATTTGTTCAACTTCGTTAGTAGGACACGCCCAAATTCAGCTTAGGGCACCTCGGGTACAAATACGGACAGCAGAAAGAGTTCCCATGGCCGCTATCGGCCAGGCTCTGTGGAGCATCCAATTGTACTTCCGCAACCGTCTCATTTGGGACACTAGCCAAAACTCGCTTTGCAGCTTCTAGTTCGCGCCATCCGCCGCAAGCTGCAGGAACTGACGTTTCATTGAATTGACGTGAGCGACATAGGCCGCGACCAGATGATCGCCGCAGCGTTCATCTGCCATCATCTGAAAACGGCGCCGTGCGAAAGCGGTCGCAGGACCCGCGCCGCAGAGATGGATGAAGGCCGCGAGATCCTGCCGCTGCTGCGCGGTTGGCGTCACATCGCCCGCGCGGGCGAGAACCGAAGCGACATTGCGGTCCAGATAGACAGACGCCAGCTCGACGGCATGGCTCGGGATCGTGCGTATATAGAGGCTGGTGAAGCCGCAGCCGGACTCCACGACCGCATGATCCCGGATGCAGAACCGCGCGGCCTCGGCGAAGGCGCCATCGATCATCTGATAGAGGCCGACGGCGCTGGAGGCGGGCTGGTAGATCGCGAAAGGGTTGAAGCTCCATCGCCAGCGCCAATAGGTGCGGTCCACCGGATTGCCAGAACTTTCGACCTGCGCCAGCGCGGCCAGCAATTCGGGCGTGATCGCGTTGGTGGATGAGGTGCGAAACAGCGGCCCGTATTGCCGCCACGTCTCGGCCGGCTCCTTGTCGAGCCGGTGACCGATGAAGGCGAACAACTCGGTCGGCTTGTGGATCACGTGATAGACGAGGTTCACCGGCGTGACGACCGCAAGCAGGATCGCCGCGCTGCCCGCGATCCGAATTGCCCGTGGCGCTCTCGCGAGCTTCCGTCGCGCCCAACGTGCGCTCCGCCGCCAACGGCGGAGGCGAGGGAGGAAGCGGTTGGATTTTCTTGGCATGAGAATTGGGAGAAGAGGATCGGGCAGTAGTTCGTAGGATGGGTGGAGCGTCTCGTCCGCCGTAGCTCAGCGAGCGGAGGCGGAAGCGATACCCATCACGTGGCTACCGCGCGAGGGACGCCGTTGGGTTTCGCAATCGCTCAACCCATCCTACGGGCCGAGAACGATCAGCCGGTCATTTTGTCATAGTCGGCGTGCGAGCCGATCCAGAACCAGAGGTAACCGCCGTCCACGTCCACTGCGAGAGCTCTATAGCGCAGGCCAATCCGGACGGACCAGTAACGTCCGACCCTCTTGAATTGGAGCGATGGATGGCGCGGATCGAGCTTGAGCAGCGCGTAATTCTCGTCTGCCAGTCGTCGAACGGAAGGAGGCAACGCTTCGTAAGCGGTCCAGAATTTGGCCGAGGCGGAATGCTTCACAACTCGCGCGAACGCCCAGCGCGGTGATCGGCAAGAGCTTCGTCCGCGTGTGAGTCAAGCTTGCCGGCGCGGATGTCTCGCTCAATGGCCGCGTCAAATTGCTCGGCATCGAATGCCTCGAACCAGGCGCGAAACTGCGCCAGCTCGCGCGGGGCAAGCTGTTCGATGGCTTTTTCAATGTCTTCGGCGGTGGTCATGTCGGAAGTATAGCATTTGCTTTGGGCGCGGAAAAGGGGCGGTATCTAGCTGTAGCATGGTTGGAGCGTCCCGCCCGCCGTAGCTCAACGAGCGAAGGCGGAAGCGATGTCCATCGGGTCGCCATGCGCGAAGGACGCCGATGGGCTTCGCAATCCGCTCAACCCGTCCTACGGGCTACGCAGCGTGCTCCGGTGACTTGGTCACGTCGCCACGTCCGGCCAGCAAGCCTGCGATCGAAATATCTTCGTCCATGGCTTCCCAGTGCAAACCGACGCGGCTGATTTCAACTTGCTCGCGTTCGGATGGCTTGGCGCGCAGCAGGCGAGGAAACCAGGCGAGCGGTACGCCCAGCGTACGCCCGTCGGTCAGTTCGACCCACATGGTGTGCTCATCAAAGCGAACGCTAGTTGCCGAAATAGTCATCCCAGGCTTTCAAAATGAGGTCGCGGTTGTCCGAGACCGTCTTGAGGATATTCGAAAGTGCCCGCGAATTGAAGCCGTAGGTAAGTAGCCCGCATGAGCGGAGCGACATGCGGGAATCCTGATGCCTGCAAAGACCCGGATGTCGCTCCGCTCATCCGGGCTTCTACAGTGGAATATTTTTCGGGCAGTGGAGGGATTATTCCGGGTGTGGAAAAAAGGCGGCCTTTCGGCCGCCCCTTAAGTCGTGGATGGCCGGGTCGAGGTCCGGCCATGACGATCGAGCTAGATCACGAACACCCCGTCGTCGATCCGCAGGTGTCGCACTTCATGCAGGTGCCGTTGCGCACCAGGGTGAAGTTGCCGCACTCCGAGCACATCTCGCCCTCATAGCCTTTTGCTTTCGCCTCAGCCCGGCGCTCGGCTTTGGAAGGAGCGGCGGCAGCGGCGCTGCCCGCCTTGCTCCATTGCATCGCCTCGAGCTTCTCGGTCGGCGAGAGGTCGTGGGTTGCTTCCTGCTTCAGCGCGACCGCGCCTTCGGCCGCGTCTGAGGAGCGCGCATTGGCGCCATGGGAGGAGAGGGAGGTGACGTTTTGCGCCCCCCCACCCGGCGCACTCCGTGCGCCACCCTCCCCACCAAGGGGGGAGGGTGAAGCGCCGCGCATGACCACGAGGTTGTCGGAGCGTGAGCGGGTGAGGCCCTTCGACAAATACTTGTTGCCGGAGGCCTCGGGCGCGCGGCCTTCCTCGACGCCCTTGCCGATGGCGTCGAAGTTGGATTCGCTCGGGTCGACATGGGCGAGATCGAAGCGGCCCATGTAGCTCACGGCGAGTTCGCGGAACACATAGTCGAGGATCGAGGTCGCATACTTGATGGAGTCGTTGCCCTGCACGGGGCCCGCCGGCTCGAAGCGGGTGAAGGTGAAGGCATCGACATATTCTTCCAGCGGCACGCCGTATTGCAAGCCGAGCGAGACCGCGATCGCGAAGTTGTTGATGAAGGAGCGAAGCGCCGCGCCTTCCTTGTGCATGTCGATGAAGATTTCGCCGATGCGGCCGTCGTCATATTCGCCGGTCCGCAAATAGACCTTGTGGCCGCCGACCACGGCCTTTTGGGTGTAGCCCTTGCGGCGATCCGGCATCTTCTCGCGCTCGCGCATCACCACGATGCGCTCGACGAGACGCTCGACCACCTTCTCCGACAGCGCCGCGGTGCGCGCGGCCATCGGCTTCTCCATAAAACTCTCGACCGCATCGTCTTCCTCGTCCTCGTCGCTGATGAGCTGCGAGTTCAGCGGCTGCGACAGTTTTGAACCGTCGCGGTAGAGCGCGTTGGCCTTCAGCGCGAGCTTCCAGGACAGCAAATAGGCTTCCTTGCAGTCCTCGACGGTGGCGTCGTTCGGCATGTTGATGGTTTTGGAGATCGCGCCGGAAATGAACGGCTGGGAGGCCGCCATCATCCGGATATGGCTCTCGACCGACAGATAACGCTTGCCGATCTTGCCGCAGGGGTTGGCGCAATCGAACACGCTGTAGTGCTCGGCCTTGAGGTGCGGCGCGCCTTCCACCGTCATCGCACCGCAGATGTGGACGTTGGCGGCCTCGATCTCGCGTTTGGAAAAGCCGATCGCGGTGAGCAGGTCGAACGCCGGCGCCGCGATCGCTTCGGCGTCGAGCTTGAGGGTGTCGCGCAGGAAATCCTCGCCAAACGTCCACTTGTTGAAGGCGAACTTGATGTCGAAGGCGGTCGGCAGCGCCGCCTCGACCTTTGTCAGAGCCTCGTCGGTAAAACCCTTGGCCCGCAAGGTCGAAGCGTTGATCGCAGGCGCATTGGAGAGCGAGCCGTGACCGACGGCGTAAGCCTCGATCTCGGCAATGTCGCTTTCGCGATAGCCGAGCGCGCGCAGGGCCTCAGGGACGGCGCGGTTGATGATCTTGAAGTAACCGCCGCCGGCCAGCTTCTTGAACTTGACCAGCGCAAAATCAGGCTCGATGCCGGTGGTGTCGCAATCCATCACCAGACCAATGGTGCCGGTCGGCGCGACCACGGTCGTCTGCGCATTGCGGAAGCCGTTGGCGCCGCCGAGTTCGAGCGCCCGGTCCCAGACGGCTTTCGCGCGGGTGATCAGGTCGCTTTGTTTGCACGAGGCATGATCGAGCGGCACCGGATTGACCGACAGCGTCTCGTAGCCGCGGGACTCGGCGTGGGCGGCACGGCGGTGGTTGCGGATCACGCGCAGCATGTGGCCGGCGTTCTTCTTGTAGCCGGGGAAGGGGCCGAGCTCGCCGGCCATTTCGGCCGAGGTCGCGTACGCCGTGCCGGTCATGATCGCCGAGAGCGCGCCGCACAGCGCGCGGCCTTCCTTCGAGTCGTAGGACAGGCCCATGGTCATCAGAAGCCCGCCGATATTGGCGAAGCCCAGGCCCAGCGTGCGGAATTCATAGGACAGTTCCGCAATCGCCTTCGACGGGAACTGCGCCATCATCACCGAGATTTCGAGCACCAGGGTCCACAGCCGGCAGAGATGCTCGTAGGATTCCACATCGAAGGTCTTGGTCGTGGTGTCGTAGAATGTGATCAGGTTGGCGGAGGCCAGGTTGCAGGCCGTGTCGTCCAGGAACATGTATTCCGAGCACGGATTGGACGCGCGGATGTCGCCGGACGCCTTGCAGGTGTGCCAGTCGTTCATGGTGGTGTTGAAGTGCAGGCCGGGATCGGCGGAAGCCCAGGCGGCGTAGCCGATCTTTTCCCAGAGATCGCGGGCTTTGAGGGTCTTGGTCACCTTCTTGTTGGTGCGGCCGATCAGATTCCAGTCCCCATCGGTCTCGACCGCGCGCAAAAAGTCGTCCTTCAGCGAGACCGAGTTGTTGGAGTTCTGCCCCGATACGGTGAGGTAGGCTTCCGAATCCCAGTCGGTGTCGTAGATCGGGAAATCGATCTCCTTGTAGCCCTGGCGGGCGTACTGGATGACGCGCTTGATCATGGCGTCAGCCACCAGCGCGCGGCGGGCGAGCTTGATTTCGCGGCGCAGCGCCGGGTTCTTTTCCGGATCGAAACAGTCGTCGCCCGAACCCTCGCAGTTCACGCAGGCTTTCAAGACCGCCTTGAGATGCTTCTGGTTGAGCTTGGAGCCGGTGACGAGGGCGGAGACCTTCTGCTCCTCCTTCACCTTCCAGTCGATATAGGTTTCGATGTCGGGGTGATCGGCGTCGACCACGACCATCTTGGCGGCGCGGCGCGTGGTGCCGCCCGACTTGATCGCGCCGGCGGCGCGATCGCCGATCTTGAGGAAGCTCATCAGGCCGGAGGAGCGGCCGCCGCCGGACAGCCGTTCGCCTTCGCCGCGCAGCCGCGAGAAGTTCGAGCCGGTGCCGGAGCCGTATTTGAACAGGCGCGCCTCGCGCACCCACAAATCCATAATGCCGCCCTCGTTGACGAGGTCGTCATTGACGCCCTGGATGAAGCAGGCGTGCGGCTGCGGGTGCTCATAGGACGATTTGGATTTAGTCAACTTGCCCGTGAAGGGGTCGACGTAATAGTGGCCCTGGCCGGGGCCATCGACGCCGTAGGCCCAGTGCAGGCCGGTGTTGAACCATTGCGGCGAGTTCGGCGCGACCATCTGCCGGGCCAGCATGAAGCGCAGCTCGTCATGGAAGGCGCTGGCGTCTTCTTCCGATGAGAAGTAGCTGCCCTTCCAGCCCCAATAGGTCCAGCAGCCGGCGAGGCGATCGAACACCTGCTTGGCGGACAGCTCGCTGACATAGCGCTCGGATTCCGGCAGAAGGCCAAGAGCTTCAGTGTCGGGCACCGAGCGCCACAGCCAGGACGGGACGGTCTCTTCCTCGACCTTCTTCAGGCGCGCAGCAACGCCGGCTTTACGGAAATATTTCTGCGCGAGAACGTCGGAAGCGACCTGCGACCAGAATTCCGGCACCTCGACGTTTTCGAGGCGGAACACCACCGAGCCATCGGGATTGCGGATTTCAGATGTCGTCAATCTGAAATCAATCTGTGAATAAGGTGACTGGCCCGCAGTGGTGTGGCGCCGTTCGATTCGCATGGTCGTGCCCCGTTCTTTTTAGCCGGCCGCCGCCGCGGCTGCCGGGAGTTTTTTCCTTGAGCGAAATCCGCCGGACCAAAGTTGAAGACAACTTTGGCCTAGGAGTCCGCAAGCTTATCGCCGGTGGATCCGGCCCGTTTCTCTGACGGCTAACCGTGGTGCGAGCACCGCGGCCGGCCGGCCCATGGACCACTCAAAACGGAGCTCCCCAGCGCCGTTCAATGCCCATGTACTCAACGCCCCAACTCAAACTTTGAGCCTTTTGGCTCCGTTTTGCGCCCCGAAGGATCCTTGCGATCAGGGACAAAAACGTCCGTATCCGCTGCCTCGACCGGCCGGCGGAGTGATCATTTTGGAACCCTTAAGGGAGCGACCGGCGGGACCCAAACACACTCGCGCCGAACAGATCAAAACTAGGACGACTCCAACGCGCACGTCAAGGATTAGTACGAGTTTCTGAATCAAACACTAAATATGGTGGAAACGGGGGAAAACCAGGGGCTCAACGCCGCGCCTGATGCCTACAAGTATCAGTGAGTCCTCAGGGATTCCCAAGCGAAAAAATTTGATTTTCGAAGGCGGCTTTAGCCTTGGCCCCACTGTTCACAGGGGAACTATTTATTGTGCCCCGGCGCGCTTTGAGGGCTTGCCTGTGAGAGACTCACGTAAGCCTACGGAAGTGCTGCGCAAGATGCCTCCGACCTTCGCGTGTGGGCGCCAAAAAACGTAACGTCCGGATGCCGAATCCGCCTGCGTTTTGCGATTCGGATCCCGGAAATAGTGATGCGGGCGGGATGATGGATGCCGGCATGAAGATGCTGGCATGTTCTGGCGTCGATGGCCTCCGAGGCGGAAAGACGGCAAGCTTTGGGTTCCCGTACCACCGGTTCCACCAACCCATGACATCCCTCAACCAGCCGGGCGCGAAGGCGTGCATCGCGCCCGCGGGCCTTGCGTTCCTCGCCGTCACCTCGATCGGCTGGGGTTTCAACTGGCCGATCGTCAAGTTCCTGCTCGGTTATCTGCCGCCGCTGACGCTGCGCGGCACCACCGGCGTGATCGGCGCAAGCCTGCTCGCGATTCTCGCGCTTGTGTGGGGCCAGACCCTGCATGTGCCGCGCGCCTTCTGGCCGAGGCTGGTGCTGGCGGCATTTCTCAACGTCGGATGCTGGATGGTGCTGATGGGGTTCGCGCTGTTGTGGCTTCCGGCGAGCGAGGCCGCGCTGATCGCCTACACCATGCCGGTATGGGCCTCGATTCTCGCCTGGCCGATCCTCGGCGAGCGGCCGAATCTGCTCCGCGTGCTGTCGCTTGTAATGGCCTTTGCGGGGTTGTGCGCCATCCTGGGCGGCAACGGCTTTGCGGGGAGCCTTTCAAAACTGCCGGGAATCATCATGGCGCTGTTCGGCGCGGTCGGCTTTGCGATCGGCGCGGTCACGGCCAAGAAGCTGCCGCTGGATCTGCCGCCGGTTTCGGCCGCGGCCTGGCAGATCGGCATCGGATGCCTGCCGGTCGCAATCGCCGGCCTCCTGTTCGAGAAGTCCGATTTCGCCGGACTTTCCGGGATCGGCTGGGTGCTGTTCGGCTATTCGACCGTGGTGCAATTCTGCATCGCCTATGTCTGCTGGTTTGCGGCACTGGCGCGGCTGCCGGCCTCGGTGGCGGCGATCGGCACCATGGCGGTGCCGGTGATCGGCGTTTTGGCGTCCGCGGTGGCGCTGCATGAGCCGCTCGGCATCGGCCAGATCGCAGCGCTGGTGTTTACGCTCGCGGGCGTGGCGCTCGCGACGCAGTCATAAACGGCCCCCCCTCGTTTTCCTGTGAGGACCGCGCCCCCACCCTAACCCCCCGGCATGCGGAGGGATGGGAGGGGAATTACGGGCAGGGATGCGGGTTGGCGTCGTTGCCCATATAGGTTCCCGATTGCGGGTCATAGGACGAATACATCCGCGCGCAGTAGGCGACGGGATCATCCTCCGGCGACGGCGCGGGCTCGGAATAAATGTCGGGCGCGGCGGCTGCGCCGCCTAGCACGATGCCTGCCGCGACCCCCGCAGCGAATGCGCCGCGCTCGCCGTCGTGATCGCGGATACGGCCGTCGTGATCGCCGCTTCGGTTGGCGGCCGCAGGTGGCGGGCTCGCGATCGGCCCCACAATCACGCCTGGCCGGTAGGTTCGCATCGGCGGTCGGGGAAGGGCGTTCGTGCGCTCATTAATACGTTCATTGATTCTGTACTGGGCGAGACCGTCGGCGGGCTTCGCCAGAACGAGAATCAGGGCCATCGACGCCATGGCGCCAAAACCTCTCGAAGTGAACATGATCGGCTCCTTTCATCAGATCCACCCCTCCCAAGGCAGACTCGTGCACGCCCTAAGATAGTAGACGATCCGCAGGGCGCGCGGAACGAACGGGTGCCTGCGATGACGCGGGTTTGATGACCGGGCCTTGCCTGACGGAAGGCAGGCGAGATATGCGCCTGCCGCACGGGCTTTTTGCCGCTCGCTTAACTGGACAATTCAGCGCGCAGGTGGCATCAGAGCGGCATCGTGCAACGAACCGGTCCCACGCTCCGATGAAGCAATTTTGGCTCAAAATGTTCACGTGGTGGAACGGCCAGACCTTCGGCACGCAATTGTGGACCTGGCGGTTCGGCGAACTGGTCGGCGAGGACGAGCAGGGCAATCGCTACTACCGCACCGCGGGCCGCAAGATCGATCCGGCGCTCGGCTTCGAGCGGCGCTGGGTGGTCTATAACGGTTACGCCGAGGCAACCCGCGTGCCGCCATCCTGGCACGGCTGGCTGCATCACACGGTCGACGTTGCGCCTACCGAAGAGCAGTACACCCCGCGCGAATGGGAAAAGCCGCATGTGCCGAACATGACCGGCACGCCGGCGGCCTACCGGCCTTCCGGTTCGACGCTTGCGAGCGGCCGCCGCCCCAAGGCGACCGGCGACTATCAGCCCTGGACGCCGGGAAGCTGATCAATCAATAACCAAACGTCGTCATTTCCGGGGCGCGCTTATGCGCGCCAACGATGTGCAATTGCACATCGGGGAATGACGAGAAGCCTGTGAACAACGGGAACAGCGGGGACATTGTCGACGCAGCCGTTGCGCCCTGCGAGGGGCGATGGCTTAGTAGGGTCATCTTACGGAGATGGGAAACCACCGCGACGGATCGGGCAACAGTTCGCGACTGACCCGATAAGCAGCGGCTTCCGATCAGGATGAGGCCGGGAGATAGGCCCCCGGCATCAGACATTCTGAGATCGTCCGTTTAAATGTGAGGCTGCCGTAGGACAGGAAAGGCCGTTCGGGAAACCGGGCGGCCTTTTTCTGTTGTCTTGTTCTTTTGTCTTTCAACGGCGTGCGCGGTCATTGAAGCCGGGCGGCCGCGCGCGCGTTGGCGTCGCTGCGGCGCGCGCGACCCTCCGCAATTCTTTGCTTCAGGCGCGCGAGCACTTGCGGCGGCGCGGTGTCGGGCGAGCCTGACGTGAACGGCGGCGCCGGGTTGTATTCGAGCCGCAGTTGAACGGCTTCCGCCGTCTCCCGATCGACCATGATCGACACCAGCGTCAGCGCGAAATCGATTCCTGCGGTGACGCCGCCGCCGGTGACGCGGTTGCGGTCAACGCACACCCGCGTGTTGGCCGGCAGCGCCCCGTAAGGCGCAAGATACTCCATCGCCGTCCAATGCGTCGTCGCGCGATATCCGTTCAGCAGGCCGGCCGCGCCCAGAACCAGCGACCCCGTGCATACCGAGGTGACATACTTCGCTGCCCCGGCCTGCCTGCGCAGGAATTGCAGTATCTCCTCGTCATTGACCATGTCGTCGGTACCGGCGCCGCCGGGAACGCAGATCACGTCGAGCTGCGGACAATCGGCAAAGCTGGTGGTCGGCATGATCGTCAGCACGGTGTCGGTTGCGACCGGCTCGATCCGTTTCCAGATCAAATGCACTTTGGCGCCCGGCACACTCGCAAACACCTGCAGGGGCCCCGTGAAGTCGAGCTGGGTTACCTTCGGGAACACCAGAATTCCTATCTGAATAAGCGCGGACATGGCGGGGCTTTCGAGCTTGGGCTTGACGCTGCCACTCTGGCACGATCGTCTCTTGTCCGAAATGGCAATTCCAGGGCGGCCATTGCCGTGGCTCTGCGAGAGCGCATTGGCCGCTCAGCCGTGACTTGGGACGGTCCTACAAGCCCGCATTTGTCCTCCTGCACAAGCTGCGGGAAGTCATGGCAGAGGAGAAGTCATGGCAGAGGAAATGAAGGGCCGCGTTGTCGTCGCCGGTGAAGGCAAGGAAGCCGAAGTGGATGGCGGTTATTTCGGCGGCTGCGTCAAACCGGCCAATCGGAAGGAAATACCGCCGTGATCGCCGCTTTACTCGCAATCAGAACGGCAAGCGCAAGGTGGTTGTGATCGTTCGTGAGCGTGGCGGGAACTCGGTTCCAGCCGTGTTCCATTCAGAGAGCCAAGCTTCCGCCTTCATTCGCAGCCGTATTGCCAAGGGGACTGTGGTGCACGCCGACGAGGCCGGATCATGGAACAACCTGCATGGGCATTTCGAAGTCAAACGGATCAACCACCAAGAAGCCTATTCGCTCGATGGTGCGTGCACGAATTGGGCGGAAGAGTACTTCAGCCGGTTACGCCGCGCTGAAGTCGGCATCCACCATCACATTGCGGGCGCTTACCTCCTCCGCTACGCGCAAGAGTCCTCTCGTTAATGATTTCGTCAGTCGCTATGGTTGCCATGACGGCCGCAATATCGATACAGAAGGTCTGTCGGCCCGTGGGGTCCGCAATAGCTATCGGAAAAGCGATATCGAAAGCTGAAAAAAATACCGAATTTGATGCAGTGATGTTGAAACTCAGTCCACGGTCAAGCAAATTGTGACGGAGCTCGGGCGCAAGCGAGGCCTCACTCATCCTTGAAATCTACGTGATCGAGCTGCTCGACGGCGCCAGGGGCGACGTGCTCGACCGTTGTCCGCCGCCGGATTGATATCGCCGGCAGGTCGACGCCATGCCAGGTTGCAGGACAGATTGGAAATCGCCCGGAAACTGAGCTACTAGTGTCCCGGTTCTGACATTCGTATCCCATCGCAGCGGGCACTTTTACGAATGTCAGAACCAAAGGGACACTAGCAACTATATGATCCTAGTGTAGCTTTGACTTTGACGTTCCTTCCGAGAGCTCGCGGCAACACTGAAAGGAACGTCAGTGTCGCTACACTAGCAAATCCATAATTCTAGTGTGGCTTTTGACTCCGACGTTCCTTTTGTGAGGCCGCTGAGAAACTGAAAGGAACGTCAGTGTCGCCACACTAGAGAGCGGCCGGCGCGGGGGAGTGAGCAATGTCGTCCAAGCGTAGTCTTGGAAAGAGAGATGAGGTCGATCTTGTTCAATCGTCTGGATTGGCGTTCGGCGAAGCAGCTGAAGGCGGTTCTCTCTGGCCGATTTTTATAGTTTCATTGCCGCGCGATATCGAGCGCAGGCGGCAGTGCAAAGCGACGATGGATCGATTGGGATTGCCGTTCGAATTTTTCGATGCGGTCGATGGCTCGAGCCTTTCGGAGAGCGAAGTTGCGGCCGTTTATGATGGTCACACCTCCGGCTGGCCCTTCAAACGCCTCTTGGCCAAGGCGGAAATCGGTTGTTATTTAAGTCATTACGCCTTGTGGTCCCGCATTGCAAAAAGCGCGGCTCGGGGTGCGATCATTCTTGAGGATGATTTCGACGCCGAGCCAAATCTATCCGCTCTGTTGCCCGATATTTCCAATATTTCTCCGGCGGGTTGCCTCATCAAGCTTTATGCAGGGAAAGCAATCGCCGGAGGGACGGTGGCGTCGCTGAACGGCGGCTACGAACTGATCATGCCGGAAAAAATTCCCGCCCACACGCTCGGCTATGCGCTCGACCGCCAGGCCGCCGAAAAGCTTGCTTCCAGGGCTTTGCCCTTCAATCAGCCTGTCGACATCGACCTGAAGCACTGGTGGAAATTCGATGTTCCCATTCTGGTGGTCCATCCCTCGGCGCTGCTGATCAGGGATGCGGGGACGGGCAGCACGATTGAACAGTCGCGTTCCGCAACAAAGCCGAACGGCCCGTTCGCCGCTCTCGTTCGGTTCAGCCGCAATATTCGCTATCAACTTGGCTATCGAGCGGGGTTGTTGAAGACGCGGAGCCGAAGGCTCCAGACTCTGGAACAGCTCAGAAGACAGATCAGCCAGCGACGCGGCGCCATCCGTTCCCAATCTTGAAGTGCGGCTGAACGTGCGTTTCGAGGACGTCGATGAGAATTTCGCGCATGTAATATATAGCGGCCCGATCGACCGCTATTTCAATTTCGAATTCGGCCGATTGGGATATCGAACGCTGGATTTTGAAATTGTCCGCGCGCATGGCGATATCAGGGAACCGCCGTGCTCAACTATTGCGACGAGGATACGCCTTTCACCCGTGTCACCGAGCACAAGCATTTGCACGTGGGAGAAGGAGAGCTTCGAGGGTACGATCTGTTATCGCGAATTCAGCTTTTCCCAACGACATTCCCTATTATCCGGTCCGTCAGACGGACGAAGAAGCCATGCTGAAAAAATATGTGGCGCGCGCGCAGGCGCAGAGCGGCGTGAGTTTGTCGGCAGGCTGGGCTCCTATCGCTATCTCGATATGGACGTGACCATAGAAGAGGCGCTTGACGCGGCCAACGTCGTGCTCGCGCGGATCAATGAGGGTTCAAAAATCCCTGCGTTTTTCGTGACGCCATGAGACCTCGATGAACAAGCCGGTATCGCCTGCGTTGGTGTTTTTCCTGCTGGCATTGGCCGCTGCCGCCTGGAGGGCACCATCGCCCGCCGCGCCGGAATTCGTGCCGCCGCCGCCCGCCACGCCTTCCCACCTGCCGGCGGAATTCAAGCGGGAACAGCTTCCTGTTGTGGCTCCGTTCTCTCATGCAGCCACTCTGGCCGAACTGCCTGACGGCCGTCTCGCCGCTGCTTGGTACGCCGGAAGCAGAGAAGGCACCCACGATGTGGCGGTCTGGTTCAGCACGCGCGAAGGCTCTGGATGGAGTGTGCCCCGGATGGTGGCGACCCCGGCAAGCACGGCCTCGGCCACGGGCGCCTATGTAAGCAAGCTTGGCAACCCGGTAATGTATGTCGACGACGGCCGCTTGCGCCTCTGGTATGTCAGCGTTGCCGTCGGCGGCTGGTCGGCAAGCTCGGTAAATCAGGTGTTTTCGGTCGACGGCGGCAACACCTGGTCTCCAGCAGAAAAACTTGTCACTTCGCCCTTCTTCAACATCAGCACGCTGGTGCGCACACCGCCTGTGGCATTGGCCGACGGCGGCCTTGGCTTGCCGGTCTATCATGAATTTATCGCCAGACGGGCGGAGTGGCTGCGCTTGTCCCCGCAAGGCAACATCCTCGGCAAGGCGCGAATGCCGAGCCAGTATCCCGCGCTGCAGCCATCCGTGGCGGTCCTCGACGCTCGCCGCGCACTCGCGTTGCTGCGGGGTGCCAGTTTCAAAGACCTGGACGGTAGCGTCATGGCCGATACCAGCAGCGACGGTGGCGCAACATGGCAGGGGGGTGCCCCGTTGCTCATCCCCAACCCCGATGCGTCAGTAGCGCTGTTACGGCTGGCCAGTGGCACGTTGGTGCTGGCGGCCAATCCCGTGACGGGCCGCAGCCGTTATATTCTGCAGCTCTTCCTGTCAGAAGACGACGGCAAGAGCTGGGCGCCCGCGCGCATCATCGAAAACGATCCCGAGCTGAAGGGCAATTACGCCTATCCGGCTTTGCTGCAGGCTCGCGACGGCCGTATCCACTTGGCCTACACCTTTGAATATCGGGCCATCGTCCACGCGGTGTTCTCGGAAGCCTGGTTGAAAGGCGGCGCGCTTTGACGGTTGCTGCTCTCTACGGTCAATCGGCTGCGGCTCTTTTGATCGGCGCCTCCGTCACATATCTGCCTTGGCGCTGGAGCCGGCTCGCGGGCTTGCTCATCGTTCCGGTATCGCTGTTTTCTCTTGCGCCGGTTTTGCATGGCGTTCTCGGCGCGCCTTCTTTCACGCTGACCCAACTGGCGCTGATGCGTTTGTTACGACCCGATTGGTCGCTAGCGCCCAGCCGGCTACACGCAGGATTGCTGGTCGCCATCGGCCTCGTTTTCTATCCGTTGTCGCTCGGTTACAGTTCATTCGATCCCTTCGATCTCGGCTACCGTCCGCTGCCGCTGTTGCCGGCAATGGCGGTGCTGGGAATATGGCTATATTGGCGACGTCAGGATGCGTTCCTGATCGTGGTGGGCTTCGATCTGCTGGCTTACGCGCTCGGCCTGTTCGACAACCTGTGGAATGCCTGCTTCGATCCCGTGCTCGTTATTCTTGCAATTCCATGTGTGTGGCGGCGCGCTCGGTCCGGAGAAAATAGGGTATGGACGAGGGAATCGTCGGCATAGAGCGGGGTTTGCAAGAATGCCACGACGGTTGCGTTGTGCGGGCGTACATGAGGCCGGAACGGCGCATTGGATTGCGCTCATGTGGCGACTGGATCTCCGAATGCAACGGCAACATCCCGGCGTGCTGGGACGCGCGAAAGGCCATTCGCGAGGCGAAGCGCGCCTCACCTCTGGATTGCCTGGGGCGCGTGCAGTCGCACGAGGCGGCCACGGCCGCCTAAGCGCTGTATCTGGAGAAGGCTCCGGGCCTGCCTTCCTGTATCGAGCGGCGATGCTGAGGCGGATGGCAAGCGCCGCCCAGATTGTGTGAAAGAAAAAATGCCACGAATCTGGCGCTGGCAATGGCGGCGAGGGGCGTAGTTCGGGCGCGTTCGGTCTATTCGACGTGCATTCCGGATTTAGCGATGACCGAGCGAAAGATTGCCAATTCGCTCTTCAGCCGCGTCGCGAGTTCGCCCGGAGTCGAGGGAATAACCTGCACGCCGCCCGACGCAAAGCGTTCCCTGACGTCGGGTGAATCGAGCGCTCTGACGACGTCCGCGTTGAGTTTATCGACGATCGCCCGAGGCGTTCCCTTTGGCGCGAACAATGCCGTCCAGTTGGAAGCGTTGACGTCCGGCACGCCTTGCTCCTGCAATGTCGGCCACTCGGGATTGAGTGCCGATCGTTTAGCCGAGGTGACGGCCAGCACGCGCAAGGTACCGCTGTTGAGGTTCGGAGCGACCGAGGAACTGGCCATGATGCCGAGCGGCACAACGCCGGAAATAAGCGCCTGCACGGCCGGGCCGCCGCCTTTGAAGGGCACATTTTGAAACGTCGTGCCCGTGTTCAAGGCTAGCCACTCCAGGACGAGATGGGTGATGCTGCCGATCCCGGGCGTGCCGATGTCGACCGAGCCGGGATTGGATTTGCTGGCCGCAATCACATCCGCTACCGATTTGTACGGGCTCTCGCTGTTTGCCGCGAGCACGATCGGCGCGTCGCTGACGCCCGAGATCGGAACGAGATCGCGCTCGACGTCGTAGGGCATTTTCTCGAGCAAAGCAGGGTTCAGCGAAACATCGCCGCCGCTCGCCATCACGAGCGTATAGCCGTCCGGGTCCGCCCTGACGGCAGCCGTCATGGCGATCAGGCCGTTGCCGCCCGGCCTGTTTTCCACGACGACCTGGTGGCCCCAATACTCACCGAGCTTGGCGCCGACAATTCGCGCCGCAATGTCGGTGATGCCTCCGGGGGCATAAGGGACCAGGATGCGAACCGGCCGGTCCGGGAAACTCCCGGCATTCACGGAAGCGGCGAATGCAACGAAAAACGCCGCAACCATGATGGTTCGAAACATTGTGTGCCCTGTTACCTGCATTTTAGAACTGCCGGCGACAGCGATACGTGCTGTCGCCGGTTCGCGGGCTCAGTGTGCGAGCGGGTCGGGGCGAAGCTGCAGCCGCACCGCGCGCGGGCGGTTCGCCGTTCCACCTTCAAGATGGAACATGGTTCTCGTTCCGTAGGTGGACCACAGCCCGTTGCCTTTCCAGCCGGTCGCGGCATCGTCGATCCGGCCATCGACGTTCTTGGGGAAAAAGCCCATCGGATAGGGAACGGTGAAGTTGACGAACTTGCCGTCGACGAGCGCCAGGATCGAACTGTTCAGGTTACCCATCACGATCGGCACGTTCCGCCCGAGACCGAACGTATTGAACCAGTCGACCCAGACATAGTAGCTCGCCTCGGCGCTGCCCGCGTCTTTCACGTCGCGCATTTGCGGACCGGGCAGTTGGTACAGCGTCCAGCCTTCGGGGCAATGTTGACCCGTTGCGGTCGGACCGTTCAGCACCTTGCACTTGCGCCGATCGAAACTGCCGACATGGCCGCTCGAGAGCGCAACCCAGTAAACGCCGTCGGCATCGATATCGCCGCCGCGTGGGCCGTAGCCCGGCAGCGGCGGCTCATAAATCTCGGAAAGCGCCGTCTCGATCGGGTTTGAGCCAAGCGTCGTCCGCACGATCGCGCCGGGATATCCGACGACGGTGCCCCAGACCGACCCATCAACGGGGCTGACCGCTATCGCATATTCGTTGACGGCGACGCGCTTGTCCTTGCCCGGCTCGACCGGCACGTCAGGCTCGACATACTCGCCTCGCTTGCCGTCACCGGACGTATCCAGGACGAAGGGCGTCCACGCTTGCGACTGCACTTCATCACCGGTCTGTTCGAACTTCTTGACGTCGAGCCAGCCCAATACGGCGGGACCGGCCACGCCGGCGCTGAAGAACAGCATGTCGTGATCGCGGGAGAAGGCGAGGTGGTGGGTCGGAAAGCACGTGCTCAGCAACGTGAATTTGTCGGCCGCCGGATCGTACATCGCGATATTGCGGTTTGATACCTTGATCGGGAAAGCCTTTGCCGACGGCAGGCTCGATCCCTCCTTGCACCAGTCAGGGTTTGCGGGCGGGCGAATCTGTGACGTCATCCAAATCCGGCCCTTTTCGTCCATCATCGGATTGTGCGTGATGGTCTGGCTGTTCCAGATCGCGTTGGGACCCCATGCCGGCGAAAAGCCGTGCGGGCGCGCGGTGACATTCGGCGTGTTCGGATCCCGCACCGGAATTTTGACTTCGCTATCGATATTGGCCGCCGGATCCAGCACCGGCATGAAGTCCGTGCTGTCCTCGGACGATCCATAGATCTTGCCCTTGGCGTTCACCGACGGATTCCAGCGGTCGGTCGAGATTTCGTCGTGCAGGTAGGCCGTGGGATCGCTCCATTCCCACTCGGTGACCACGACGTTCCGGGCGATACCTTCCGGACGCGGCGGCGTCGCGAACGGCAGTTCTCCCGCGGCGATGTCGTCCGTCCATTTGCCGAACAGTTGGAGCGCCCTCTGGGTGCCGAGGCGGGTGATGTCACGCGCCATGAATGGCGATGCGCTGCCGGCCTGCAGCCTCGTCGCCCACGCGTCCGCGGAATCCTTGAACGTACCAAGCCGCTTGCTGACGGTCCGGGTGCCGGGCGTGCCGAGCGCGTGACAGGATTGGCAGGCACCGCTCTTGATGATGTTCAGCCACTCGCCCTGGCTCGTGATGAGGTCGATCGGGAATTCACTTTTCCCGGGCACGTGCAGCAACGAAAACCAGTACATCGGCGGATAATATTGCGCCGCTGCGGCCGGCGTAGGCGCAGGCACCGCTGTCAGGTCGAAAGTCCCGCCCGGGCTCGCCTGAACTTTTGCAGAATCGATCAGCCCGTAGCCGCGGACCCAGAGCTGGTAATTGCCTTTTGGCAGGTCCGGAACGAGATAACGGCCGCGATCGTCGGTGACGACAATCTTTGTGTATCGTGTGGGCGTATCCGTCGTCTCGGCAATCACCCAGACGCCAGCCTCCGGCCCCTTCGCGCTCCGGACGACGCCGCCAAGATCGTTGCTGCCGACGCTCACCGCGGCAGGATTGCGCTGTTGGGCGTGGGCGCCGACGAATAGCGCAGCCGTCGCCAAGGCAGTCGCAAACGCCGAGGCTGCCACGTGTGATCGTTCCGCAAACGTCCGAATTTTCATGATGTTTAGTGTTTACCCCCGTGCTGAGGTAATTCTTACCCGCGGAAGCAACATTGTCTATCTACATGGCGTGGAAGAATGGCTTCCATGCGTGCCGGAGTATTCACATCGTCGTCCAGGACGGAGTCATAATCTAGTGGAGTGGATTTGACATTCGCTACCCCGTGGCCGCGTACTCGCGATGCGAATGTCAAATCCTAAACTCCACTAGAAACATATATTTGCTAGTGGTCCTTTGATTCTAACATTTGCAAAAGTGCCAGCCAGACCGGGATGCAAATGTTAGAATCGGACCACTAGCGTCGGTCCGACCCTCGCATCGGCTATTTCCTCACATACTTCTGCACACGCCAGTTCAGCGTATCGGCCACGAAAATCTCGTCGCGCGGGCTCACCGCGATGTAGTGGGCCTCGCCGTATTTTCCGAGCGCCTTGCCCTGGCCCGCCCCGACCATCATCCCCACCACCTTGCCGTTGAGATCGAGTTTCATGATTTGGCCGGTGTGACCGTGAGCTAGCCAGATTTGATCGTCGGCGCTCATGAACAGCCCGCATGGTGTACCGGGATGCCGCGACTCGCGGATGTAGGCGCCATCGGCGTCAAACACCTGGATGCGGGCATTGTTGCGGTCGGCGATGTAGAGGAGTCCTTGCGTGTCGAAAACGAGGGAGTGCGGCAGATCGAATTCGCCCGGACCCGTCCCGTTACCGCCCCAGGTCTTGATGAAGTTGCCGCTTTTGTCGAACTTCAGCACACACGACTTCCCCTTGCCGTGCCCTTGGAGCACGAAGATGTCGCCGGTTGGTCCGACCACCGCCTCGTTCGGTTCGTGGAATAGCCGCAGGTGCCCGCCCGGATGCCAATCGCCGGTCCGGCCCTTGACGCCCAGCACCATTTCGATCCGGCCGGACGGATTGAACTTGTAGACAAGGTTCATTGCAACGTCAGTTGCCCAGATGTTGTCCTGCGCGTCGATCCGCAGACCGGCGGCCGGTCGAACAGCCCGTCACCGAACCCACAGATGAAATTGCCACCCGCGTCGAATTCCATCAGCGGCATCGGCCCGCGATGGATGACGAAGATGTTGCCTTTGGAGTTGAACGCGACCCCTGATGTACCGCCAAAGTTCGCGCCGGGCGGTAGCTTGAAGGATTCGGGAACCGCGGTGTAGGGAAGCGGTGGAAATTCCATTTGCAAGTCCGAAAGCTTTTTGCTGGAAGCGCCCTCAATAACGGATTTCCGCACAAAGCCGATGTCGAGCCTCGGGTGAAAACAAGATTCGTTTTGAAGGGTGACGATATTGTTGCAGGTCGTGGAGATATTTCAACGAAACAGTCCCGCATTAAGCCCGGCGATATCCGGCGAGCAAAGAGTCCTCGATGTCGGGAAGGTTTACGACGATGTTCTCCGGTGTGCGGCAGGCCAGCCACCAGAGTTCTTCAGTCGTGCTCATGTTTACTTCCAGATGCGGGATGAAAGGAGGGACGAACATGAAATCGCCCTCGGACAAATCGATGTACTCCTGGAAGTTCTGGCCGAAGTAGACGCGAGCGCGACCTGAGAGCACGTAGGCGCCGGTTTCTGCCTCGCCGTGGTGATGCGGCAACGACCGGAAGCCAGGCGGGTTGCTGGCTTTGCCAAACCATATTTTGGTCGCCGGCGTATGCTGAGGTCCGACCCCGGTCATGAGCTTTAAGCCACCCGACTGGCTCGTATTGCCAAACTCGTGGCCTTTTTTGGTTAACTGGGGTCGATCATTCGCGGTCATTCAGCCTCTCCTGTTTGGAGTACGTGCCATCACCTATTTTTTGAGTGGGACTGCAACTGAATTATTACATGAACAAGCATCCTCACGCACGAGCGTGACCGTGCACGCGTCGCGCCGTGACCTTAAGCGCTACCCTGAAGAAGACAGGGTAGCGCTGTTCCGGTTGCTGACGGCATTCAATTTTGAGTCAGCAACTATTTGGCGAACGCGGGAAATACCGGCAATTTGTCGATGTCGCGTGCATCGTGCTGGATGATGAGTGTCGCCTTCAGGTTCGATGAGATTTTCTTGATGCGCTCGATCGAAGCCACGGTCTGGGCGCGGTCGTAGTTGAACGCGGGCACGCCGTCTGAATCGTAGTTTTCGCGGAAGTGGACCGCGTCGCCCGAAAGGATGACCGGACCCGTCTGTGCCAGCTTGACGAGCAGGCTGGAATGACCGGGCGTGTGTCCCGGCGTGCGCAGCACGATCACGGTGCCGTCACCGAACACATCCTTGTCGAGGCCCAGCGGCAACGGCTCGACCTTGCTGTCGCCCTTGATCCAGCTTTCGAACGGCTTGAAATTCACGCCTTCAGCCGGCTTGGGCGCGGAAATCGCGTCCCATTCCCTGGTGCCGATCAGCAAAGTTGCTTTCGGAAACGAGGCAATCTGGCCGGTGTGATCGGCGTGATAGTGGCTGATACCGACATATTTGATCTGGTCGGGTTTGACATCGATCTTGGCCAGCAGATCGACCAGGCTCTCTTTTGGTGCGACCTTGGGCATGGTCATCGCATGACCCGTATCCCACAACATGTACTCGTCGCCATGCTTGACGAGATAGCAACTGAAGACGAGCTGAAGCTTCAGATCGCCATAGGCATAGGTGTCCGAGAAGCGCTGATTGACGGCGGTCGGTTCCTGTGGCGTGCCGCATTCGAAACGCGCCAGCGACACCTCCGGAGCCGCTTGCGCTGATACCGTGAGACCAGCGAAAAGACTGGCGCCGAAAGCGAGTAGGGTCAGTGTTCGATTCATGGTTCTTCCTTGGCTTGGTTTTTGGCCTGTGTGGCGATCAGACTATTTGGCGCCGTACGCCCGGCGATAATTAGAACACGCTGGGTACATGCGTGTGAAGGGGAACGGAACGTTGGTGGTCCTTATGATGCCAACATTTGCAAAAGCAGCCCCCTCGGATCGGGGTGCAAATGTTAGATTCCGACCACTCGCCGCGGGCAAGCAGGCCGCCGGCGCCGCTCGACGCACCCGCGCCGCGCGACGATCCAAACCGTACCAGAAGCGTTGAACGGCGCGTGCGGACGCCATTCGGGGCCGAACCGAAGTTCGAAGATTGACCCGAAGCGCACATCCGCTCGCTATTCCAGCATCGCGATTTGGGCTATCAAACGTAAGTCTGGAGCCCGCCCAAAGACGGGTTTGACGCGCCGCGCCTAACAAACGGGAGGTTAGATATGTCCATCGCCGCCACGGGTTCGGACCAGTCCGTTCGCACCGCGCTCAACGCCTTGTTGGTTAAACAACGAGCGGCACAGTTGCGCGATGGCGCCCCATCAGCCGCCATCCGAATTGACCGGCTCAACCGTTGCATTGCACTGCTTGTCGATCATCGCAGCGACATCGAAGCGGCTTTGAGTGCCGATTTTGGCGCGCGCTCCAGCCATGTGACGGCCTTTGCGGACGTTGCTTCCTCGGTCGGTCCGCTCAAACACGCGCGCAGCCATGTGACGCGCTGGATGAAAACGGAGCGGCGAGGCACCACCCCGCGCATCCTTGGCTTTCTTGGCGCCAAGGCCGAGATTCGTCATCAGCCCAAAGGCGTCGTCGGCGTCATCAGCCCGTGGAATTTCCCGGTCAACCTGACATTCGGCCCGTTGGCCGGCGTGCTGGCTGCGGGCAATCGGGCGATGGTCAAGCCTTCGGAAATGACGCCGGCTACATCAGAGCTTATGAAAAAGATGTTTGCGAGCGCGTTCGACGAAGAGGAGATCGCTGTTGTGACCGGCGGTCCGGAAGTAGGCCAGGCCTTCGCCAGTCTCGCTTTCGATCACATCATCTTCACGGGTGCCACTTCAATCGGACGGCAGGTGATGAGGGCGGCTGCCGAGAACCTGGTGCCGGTCACACTCGAATTAGGCGGCAAGAGCCCGGTGATCATCGGCCGTTCCGCTGACCTCACTACGTCAGCCGCACGCATCATGAACGGCAAGACCCTGAACGCGGGCCAGATATGTCTTGCGCCGGACTATGTGCTGGCGCCGGCGGACAAGATCGGCGGCTTTGTCGATGCGGCGAAATCCGCCGTCCACCACATGTTCCCGACCATCCGCGACAATCCCGACTACACCGCGGTTGTCGCCGACCGCCACTATGAGCGGCTCACGAGCTACGTGGACGATGCGCGCGCCAAGGGTGCCGAGATTGTGGAAATCAATCCGGCCGGCGAGGACCTGCGTCAGCAGCCCCATCGCCGCATGGCGCCGACCCTGATCCTCAATCCGACTGACGACATGAAGGTGATGAAGGAAGAGATCTTCGGGCCGCTGCTTCCGGTCAAGGCCTATCAAAAATTGGATGAGGCCATCGACTACGTCAACGCGCATGAGCGCCCGCTCGGGCTTTATTATTTCGGTTCGGACAGCGGCGAGCGGGATCGGGTATTGGATCGAACCACGTCAGGCGGCGTGTCGGTCAACGATGTGGTGATGCATGTCGTCCAGGAAGAATTGCCGTTCGGCGGCATTGGACCCGCGGGCATGGGCGCCTACCACGGCTATGACGGATTCCGTGAGTTCAGTCACCGCAAGTCGGTCTACCATCAGGTGAAGAGCGACATGGCCTTGCGGATGCTTCGGCCGCCCTATGGCAGGGCGATCAGCAAATATCTGGCGTCCCAAATCAAACGTTAGCCTGACTGCCCGTGAGGCGGTGGCTCGCTGTCGCGCTGATATTTTTGCAAGGCTGTCCTTCGGGGCGGAAATATAGTTCGCTACTTGTGCTGGCCAAACCAATAAGACTAATTTTGCGCAGAGATAGACGCGGGCGAAGCTCGACAACCGTGCATCGGGGGGAACCAAATTATGTCTTTCTTGGTCAATCGCCGTGAACTTCTTCGCTCGTCGTTGGCACTGGCTTCTGGTGGCCTTGCCGCTCCGGCGCTGATCGGGCGGGCGGAAGCGGCGGTGCTGAAACTGAAGCTGTCCTCCTCGCAAGCCAACGATCCGAAGTTCGCCAACGGCCGGGTCTACTACGACGCCCTCGTCAAGCAAATCGCGGCATCTAACCTCGCCGGACAGATCGAGGTTGCGTTCTTCCCCGACAATCAGCTCGGCCAGGAGATCGATGTCATCAACTCGGTCAAGCTCGGCGTGATCGACATGATGGTTTCCGGCTCGTCCATTGCCGCCAATCTGGTGCCGGTGGTCGGCACCTATGACCTCGGCTACCTGTTTTCATCGTTCCCGCAGCAAACCAGGGCGTTCGACAATGGTGCAGCTGCGCCGATCGAGCAGGCGCTGCTCAAGAGCGCCAATATCCGCATCATCGCCTGGGCCTATAATTTCGGTGCCCGATCGGTGCTGGCGCGCAAGGCGGTCAACAAGCCGGAGGATTTGGCCGGACTGAAGATCCGCACGCTGCCCAACCCTGTGATCACCGAGTGCCTGCGCCTGATGGGGGCGGCGGCCACACCGATGGCCTTTGGCGAGATTTACACCGGCCTGCAGGCCGGCGTGCTCGACGGGCTGGAGCACGATCCGCCGACCATTGTCGCCTCGAAATTCTACGAGACGGCGAAGTTCTACTCGCTCACCCAGCACAACTTCTCGCCGCTTGCGATCTACTTCTCCGAAGCGACCTTCAACCGCATGCCGGCGGCGATGCGTGAGGCCTTCATCGATGTCACGAGAAAGGCGGCCGTCGACACCCGGGCGCACGGCCTCGCGGTGGAGATAGAAGCGCTGACCCAGCTGAAGGACAGGGGCGTCACCGTGACCGATTGCGACCGCGAAGCTTTCCGCAAGCGCGTTTTTCCGCAGACCGAAGCCTTCATCAAGGCGCATCCGGACGCCAAGCCCGTGATCGATCTGATCCGCTCCACCCCGGCGTGACGATGCACGACGCCACTACGATTGTGCCCGACACGCAGACCGGCGTCGGGCGGCGGTTAACCGGCGTGTTGCTGACGGCCACGGACACGATTGCCGCGAGCCTCTTGGCCGCCGACCTCGTGGTCGTGATCTATTCGGTGCTAGCGCGTTCGTTGTTCACCGCCCCCGTGGAATGGGCCGATGACGTCGCGCGCGGGCTGATGGTGGCCTCAAGTTTCTTTGGCGCGGCTTCCGCGCTCGCACGCGGGGAAAATCCCGGCGTGGTATTTTTCCGTTCGCTGCTGCCGTCGTCCTGGCAGCGCATTGTCGACGATGTGGGCGCAGCGCTGGTCCTGGTCGTCGCGGGCTATGTCGCGTTTCACGCCATCGAACTCGGCTGGATCACGGCCGGCCAAACCACGGGCGCCGGTCTGCCGCTGGAGCTGACCTTCTACCCGATGGGGCTCGGGGCGGCCTGCATGACGATGTTTGCCGCCGAGATCCTGTTGGAGCGAAACTGGCGCCGCGTTCTGCGTGCGGTCGCAATCATGGCCGCGGTGGCGTGCGTCTTTCTCGCCGGTGATGCCTTCATCCCGGACGCCATGCCGTCCTCCGGCATGCTGATGCTGGCGGGCTTCGTGCTTACGCTCGCAGGCGGGCTGCCGATCGGGTTTGCGCTGGCGCTGGCGGCGCTGATCTTCATCTGGGTCGAGGGCAGTCTGCCCGGCGTGATCTTTGCCCAGCAAATGGCGCGCGGGATCGACAATTTCGTGCTGCTGGCGATCCCCTTCTTCATTCTGGTTGGCTACCTGATGGAAGCCAACGGCATGTCGGTTCGCCTCATCGAACTGCTGCAACGCCTGGTCGGGCGGATGCGCGGCGGCCTGAATGTGGTGATGGTCTCTGCCATGGTGCTGTTCTCAGGCATCTCCGGCTCGAAGATGGCGGATGTCGCGGCGGTCGGCGCGGTACTGGTGCCGGCAGCCCGCAAATCCGGACAAAGCCCGGGCTCGACGGTGGCGCTGCTCGCAGCCTCGGCGGTGATGGCCGAGACCATCCCGCCCTGCATCAATCTGATCATCCTCGGTTTTGTGGCCAATCTCTCGATCGGCGGCTTGTTCGCCGCGGGGCTGCTTCCCGCGGCATTGATGGCGGCGGCGCTGATCGGCGTCTCGGTGTTGTTCGGCAAGCCCTCGACCGCCCCGCCGCCGGCGCCGCTGGCTCGCGCGGCGATGAGGCGGATGTGGTTTGGCGCGAGCGTTTCGCTCGGTTTGATCGCCATGATCTTCATCGGCTTCAAATCGGGCTTTGCCACCGCAACCGAGATATCCGCCTTCGCCTCGCTATATGCCATCGTGGTGGGATCGGTGGTGTTTCGTGAGCTGACGGCCGCCGCCGCCTGGCGCAGCTTCGTCCATGCGGCGGCGCGCTCAGGGCTCGTGCTGTTCATCGTCGCGGCGGCGCAATCGCTCGCCTTCGTGTTGACGTTGCAGCAGGTTCCGCATGCCGTCGGCGAGTTCATGGTGGGATTGTCGCATGAAAGCGGCACCTGGCTCTTCATGCTGCTGTCCATCGCGATCCTGATCGTGATGGGTTCGGTGCTGGAAGGCGCGGCAGCATTGATCATCTTCGGACCGCTGCTGGTTCCGGTGGCCGGTCATCTCGGCATCGCGCCTTTGCATTATGGCGTGGTGCTGGTGATCGCGATGGGCATCGGCCTGTTCGCACCGCCGCTTGGGCTGGGGCTTTACGGCGCCTGTCTGATCGGCAAGGTGCCGGTCGAAGAGACTGTGCGGCCGATGCTGGGTTATCTCGGACTACTGCTGGCTTGTCTTTTGATCATTGCCTTTGTACCTGACATCAGCACGTTCCTGCCGAGGATCATGGGATATTGAACGATGAAGATTTTCCTCACCCACACGCCGCATATGCGCGACAACTATTATGGAGCCCGCGCGCTCGCCGGCCTGCAATCGTGCGGCGAGGTGGTGCTGTATCAAGGCAGCGAGACCCTGGAGGGGCAGGCGCTGATTGCCGCGGCACGGGGCTGCGACCTCATCGTCGCCGATCGCGCCACCGCCGTGCCCGCACCGATCTTCGATGCGCTCCCCTCGCTGCGGGCGGCGCTGCGTTGCGCGGTCGATATCCGCAACATCGACGTGGCCGCCGCTTCATCGCACGGCATCCTCGTCACCCGCGCCAAGCCCGGCTTCGTCGAGTCCGTCACCGAACTGGTGCTCGGCTTGCTCGTCGATCTTAACAGGGGCATATCGCGCGCTACCGCCGCCTTTCAGGCTGGGCGGCCGCCGACCGCGCAGATCGGACGGCAACTTGCCGGCACCACCATCGGCATCATCGGTTACGGCGCGATCGGCCGCTCGGTGGCTCCGCTCGCCGCTCACCTGGGCATGCGGGTGCTGATCTCCGATCCATATGCGACCGTCAAGGAGCCGGGCTTCCAGCAGGTCGACCTGGCGACGCTGCTAGCCAGTTCCGACCACGTGGTCTGCCTCGCAGTAGCCAATGAAGAGACCGAGAATCTGATCAATGCCGAGGCTTTCGCGCGGATGCGGAAAGACGCGGTGTTCATCAACGTCTCGCGCGGCAACCTGGTCGACGAGGCAGCGCTGACCGCGGCGATCGCTGGGGGGAAAATCGCAGGTGTCGCGCTCGATGTCGGCCGCGCTCCGGACCAGATGCCGACGCCCGCCATCGCAGCCATGCCCAACGTGATCGCCACGCCGCATATTGGTGGCCTGACCCCGCCTGCCATCGAGGCGCAGGCGCTGCATACCGTGGAGCAGGTGCGCGCACTCGTTTCCGGCGCCGTGCCCGAGGGCGCCGTCAATGCCACAACCTGGACCCGCCGGATATGATCGCGTTGTAGACCTCGATCAAGCAAATCGGTGCGGCAACCAAATGGGGGGATGATGTGAGCTATCGCAGGGGATGGATCGCGCTGCTGATCTTTACGGTCGTGATCATCAATTACATCGACCGCATCGCGCTATCGGTTGCGGCTAGACCCATTGTCGCCGAGTTCGGTTTCTCGCCGGTGCAAATGGGCTATTTGTTTTCCGGCTTCCTCTGGACCTACGTCGTGTGCCTCGTGCCGCTCGGGCTTCTCGTCGAGCGGGTTGGCGTCAAGAACATGGTCGGCGGCGGTATCACAATCTGGTCGACGGCAACGGCGCTGACGGCCGCGGCCGGCAGCTTTGTCACCATCCTGCTGGCGCGGCTCGTGATGGGCGCGAGCGAAGCGACGACGTTTCCGGCCTGCGGCGGCGCGATCCGCCAGTGGTTTCCGGAGCGCGAGCGCGGCTTCGTCACCACCTTGTTCAATGGCGGTTCTTCCGCTGGGCCCGCGGTCGGCGCCATCCTCACGGCGGCGCTGGTCAGTTCATTCGATTGGCGCACCGCCTTTGTGGTGCTCGGGGCGATCGGCTTCGTCTGGCTGATCGCCTGGTGGATCTGGTACGGCTCGCCCGAAGAGGCCGCCTGGTTGGGCAAAACTGAGCGGACGAAAATTCTGACAGAGCGCAACGGTATTGGAGCGTCAACCTCGCAGGGGCCGCCGCCGTCCTCGCTTGGCTATCTGTTGAGCCAGCGCAGCGTGTGGGGTCTGGTGCTGACCCAGGCATGCCTGGTCTACACCGCTTATCTCTTTCTGACCTGGCTGCCGACCTATTTGCAGTCCACGCGCGAACTCTCGACCATGAACACGGGATATCTCACCGCGATCCCGTATCTCATCACGGTCGTGCTCGGCGTCACGATTGCCCGCATCAGCGACCGCATGCTTTCGTCGGAGGATGTCCGGGCCGGTCGCCGGCGCAACTTCATCGCCGCCATGGCGATCCTGGCGATGCTGATCCTGCTCGCGCCCGTGGTCGACGGGCTCTGGCAGCTGCTGTGTGTGCTGACATTGGTGCTGACAGGTTCCACGACCGGCGCCGGGCTGAACTTCACGCTGGGCAGCGACCTCCTGCGCAACCCGCGCGATGTCTCCCGCGTTGTCGCGATCACCTCGTTCGGCGGCAATCTGTTCGGCCTCATTGCGCCGATCATTACCGGCTATGTGGTTGCCGGGACGGGCGGCTACACATGGGCGTTCCGTATCGCGGCCGTGTTGTTGTTCTGCGGGTGCCTGGCGACGCTCGGTTTGACGCGCCGGCCGATCGAACCGCAATACGCTTGAACGTTTTCAGGAGAATTTGAACATGGCGGAAAAGATGAAGCACCACTATGCCGTCCTGCGTCGCCAGACCGATCATGTGCGCGGGGTGGTGCGCATGACCAGGGTGATGGCGGAAGAGTTCGAACATTCGCATCCGCACGTTCGGATCGACTGGGACGTCTTGATCGCTGGCGCGATCTGCCACGACGTCGGCAAACCTTACGAGTTCGACCCGAGCAATCGCTCCCGATGGCAGGCCGATCCGGCCGACAGCGGCGCACCGACCTTTCGGCATTCGGTGTTCGGCATGCATGTCTGCTTGACAATCGGCTTGCCGGAGGAGGTGGCGCACATCGCGGTGGGGCATTCCTTCGAAGGCCTGCATATGGGTGTCAGCGCCGAGTGCATGATCGTTCGCCAGGCCGATCATGGCTGGTGGCATATTGCCGGGGCGCTTGGCCTGGTCACGCCTGACAGTATCGGCGTGCTGCCGAACAACTTGCGCGCCCGCAAGCAGCGCGTCGATTGATAGGCAGAAGGCGGAGCAAACCGTCAGCAGAATAAAATGGGAGCGGGGGAACCATGAAGCATCGCCGATACTGGATCTTCGTTCGCCCAGACGTTTGATTTCGGCGACCTGGAAATGACGATCGACAAGACCATCCGTCATGTCGAGCGAGCGTAGGGGGTTTATTAGCTATGGTCCCGCATATCGCTCATGCGGGCTACTCGCCAGCTAGCTAACTAGTAGCCTAGCGCCAATCCGGTGCCACCGCGCGGATCGTTCGCACCATAGAACCTGTTTCGACCGATCGCTGTTCCCCCAAGTGCGGGCGCACCGACCATGATCGCAGCGACGTGGTTAGCCGGCGGCGAATCCTCTAACCGATGCCCCATGCTTTCCAGTGCGCGACGGGTGTCCGGCGAAACAGCGTACGGCTCCAGCTTTGTCACATCCGGCAGCCACCGGTTGTGGATGCGGGGAGCATCGACGGCTTCCTGAATGTTCATCTGGAAGTCGACGGTGTTCAGAATTGTTTGCAGAACAGTCGTGATAATCTGGGGTCCGCCCGGAGTGCCGAGAACAAGGACAGGCTTGCCGTCCCTCGTGACGATCGTTGGGGTCATTGAACTTCGGGGCGCCTTGCCCGGCGCGATGGCATTCGCGTCTCCCTGGACGAACCCGGAGACATCGGTGGCGCCGGGGTTCGGCGTGAAATCGTCCATTTCGTCGTTCATCAATACACCTGTGCCCGACGCAACGACCTTCGCTCCAAACCAGTCATTGAGCGTATAGGTCATCGAAACCGCGTTGCCGGCAGCGTCGATGATCGAGAAATGCGTCGTGTTGCTGCCTTCGTGAGGCGCAACGCCTTGCTTGATGTCGCTGGAAAGTTCAGCCCTGTCCGGCTTGATGACATCCCGGATTTTCGCAGCGTAGCTCTTGTCGATCAGCTCGCGGCTCGGAATACGGACAAAATCCGGATCGCCGAGAAGACTGTTTCGATCGGCAAAGGCGTGACGCATCGCCTCGATTTCGTGGTGCAGCGCCTGTGCCGATCCCCAACCCCACTGCTGGAGAGGGTATCCCTCCAGGATGTTCAGCATCTCACAGATGGCGACACCGCCTGAGCTGGGCGGAGGCGCCGAGATCACGTGATAGGCTCGGTAATCGCACTCGATGGGCGGAAGCTCACGGGTCTTGTAGCGATCGAGATCTTCCTGATCGATGATTCCTCCGCCCGCCCGGCTGGCTTTGACGATGGCCGTCCCCGTCTTGCCTCTGTAGAAACCGTCGGTGCCCCGCTTTCGGATCAAACGCAAGGTGCTTGCAAGGTCGCGCTGTACCAGCCGTTGGCCAGCCACAAAGGGCTTTCCCTCATTGAGGAAGATTGCACTGGTGGCTGGAAATTTCCCAAGATCCGCGGTCGCGGAGGCGAGCATGTCGACGTCGCCTTGTTCCAGGGTAAATCCATCCTCGGCGAGTTTGATCGCCGGCTCGATCAACGCTGCCCGCGTCATCGTTCCGTACTTTTTCCGCGCATATTCCAAACCCGAGACGGTGCCGGGGACGCCAACGGCCAGCCAGCCGGTCGTGCTCAGGCCTTTGACGATGTTGCCGTCCTTGTCGAGGTACATGTCCCGGCTAGCCGCCCGAGGGGCCTTCTCTCGAAAATCGAGGAAAGTCTTTCGTCCATCGGCAAACCGGATCGTCATGAAGCCGCCGCCGCCCAAATTGCCGGCGGCCGGATAGACCACCGCCAGGGCATATCCCACCGCAACGGCCGCATCGATGGCGCTGCCATCAGCTTTGAGAACGTTGACCCCGACTTCGGTTGCAAGGTGCTGTGCACTGACCACCATGCCCTTTTCGGCGGCCACGGGCCTTATCGAAGCGGCATGGGCGGTTAAAATCGCACCCACCGGCCACAGGCAGGCGACCAGGATGTAAAACCCCGCCAACCGGCCAACGGTGACGTCAAATCGACCGAAGCGAGTTTTCAACGCGCCCCCTAAAGCTCGCAATGACTTGCCCCTTCCGATTAGGTATCCTGTAATCTGATCTCTGGCTGGGGCGAATAGAGGTTCCGGGCACTTTAGCAAGGTTTATATCCGAATGCTTCCTGGTCGCTGCTTTGCCACCGTTGCCGTGGCGTTCTCGCTGATGACAGTCGGGTTTTTCCAGGTGTCGCCGGCCGCCGCGGCATCCAACACCTGCGCCGAGGTCACCGTCTTGCCGTCGCCGCAGGCGCCGTGGACCGGTATGCCGCTGCGCGTCATGGTCGTCGCCGAGAAGCCGGTCGATGGCGTGCTGTCGCTGATCGCGCCCGACGGAAAGGTTGCGGCCAAATCGACCGACCGGCGCGACGGGCCGCCTTATTCCTGGTACGCCGAAGTTGCCGCACCTGCCGCCGGCACCTGGCATGCGACGCTGGAACGCGACCGCGCGTCGGCGGATTGCAGCACGGTCACCCGCGACATCGCCGTCAGCCCGCGCAAGCCGGAGCCTTTCCGAATTCCGGCGGGAAGCATCTGGCAGGTGCGCAATAGCTGGAACAGCACCAACGAAGCCCTGTTCTCGGCATGGATCGAAAAGCTGTTCGACGCACCACCCGAGCAGGATCTGAATTGGAAGGTCTGGCACGAAGTGCTGCGCGACAAGTCACGCAATTTTCTCTTCAACTATCTGGGGCGCAACGAAGACAATACCCAAACCAGCCTTCGCCCCGACTGCGCCGACTTCGTCTACTTCCTGCGCGCCTATTTTGCGTTCAAGATGGGGTTGCCGTTCGGCTACTCCAATTGCTCGCGCGGTTTCGGCGGCAGGCCGCCGAAATGCTACCAATGGTTCGACGTCGAGCATCCCGAAGTCACGCGTCCGCCTCCGCCGCCCGAACAGGACGCCGCGGCGCCGGCCGCAGACGCACCATCGCCGGCTCCGCCGCCGCAAGCCCCGAGCTTCCTGCGGTTGTTCGGCCAATCGGACCCGCCAGCCGAGCAGCCTGCGACACCGCCCGCGAAGGCGCCTCCACCGCCGCCGAAGCGCCCGACGAATTTCGGCGAATACCTGCGTGACGTCGGCGACGTCGTCCATACCGGAGCCGTGCGCGCGGGCGAGGACAACGCCGATTTCTACATCGTGCCGCTGACGAAAGCGGCGCTGCGCCCGGGCACGGTGTACGCCGATCCTTACGGCCACGTGTTGATGCTGGTGCGCCGCGTCCCCGAGGTGAACGGCACGCCGGGCGTGTTCCTCGCCGTCGATGCGGAGCCCGACGGATCGATCACGCGCAAGCGTTTCTGGCGCGGCAATTTCCTGTTCGCGCACGAACCTTCGCTCGGCACGCCCGGCTTCAAGCATTTCCGCCCGATCGTGCGCGAAGCGAACGGCCCATTGCGGCGGCTGAGCAACGCCGAAATCGGCAAGCATCCGCAATATGGCGATTTCTCTCCGGAGCAATCGCAAATCACCGCCGAGGATTTTTACGACCGCATGGATGACGTCATGTCGCCCGAGCCGCTCGATCCGGCGCGCGCGATGGCGGACGCCATTACGAGTTTGAGCGAACAGATCAAGACGCGCGTTACGGCGGTGGAAAACGGACGTAAATATCAGGTCAAGCAACCTGGCGACATGTCGATGCCGGACGGCGCTTCGATTTTCGAGACGACCGGCGCCTGGGAGGATTACTCGACGCCCGCACGCGATCTTCGTCTATTGATTGCCATCGATGTGGTGAGGGGATTTCCCGATCGCTTCTCGCGCCGCTCGGATCGTTACGCGATACCGGCCGGCAAAAGCGTGGCCGACATGAAGAATGAGTTGCAGGGCATGCTGGCTTCGGAACTCGCCTCACGCAAAGTGACGTATACGCGCAGCGACGGCTCGCCGTGGACGCTGTCGGTGAAGGATGTGGTCGATCGGATGGTTGATTTCGAGATGGCCTATAACCCCAACGACTGCGTGGAGCTTCGCTGGGGCGCGGCCGAGAACAGCGAGGAGGCCTCGACATGCAAGCGCCACGCGCCACAGGCGCAGCGCGCGAAGATGTCGGGATACCGCGGCTGGTTCCACGAGCGGCACTGGCCGGCGCACGCCTGACGACTGCTTATGACCAGCGTCCGCCAGCCCGGAAGGCTTTGTCGACAAAGGCAACCGGGACAGAAGGTTGCGGGCGCGACCTTGGAACCCGGTGGTGGCGGGTTCGATCCGGCCGGACGGCCACGTACCTCGTTTTGGGATGATGGCCGTCAAACGCGGCCTTAAGCCGCCCTTTCCACGCCGTATTCGGCGTGTTAACCGGGACGCCTGCGCGCGGCGGCCGCTTTTTCAGTGTCGCACGCCCGATTCGCTTGTTATAGCCGCCAGTGGAGCGGATTTGACATTCGCTACGTGCTTTGCCGCGAACTCACAAATAGCGAATGTCAAATCCGAAGCTCCATTTGGAAAGAAATGTCCGCCGTGGTCCTTTTGATTCTAACATTCGCAAAAGTGGCCGCTGAGAAGGGATGCGAATGTTAGAATCAGACCACTAGATGCTGCGAACCCTCGTCCTGACCGTTTTTGCGGCTCTTGTCGCCGGCTTCGCGATCTCGCTTGCGCCGCCCGCGCGCGCGCAAATCGGCAATATTTTTTCCGATCAGCCGAGGCCGCCGGGCAACGTTCCCCGCGGCGGCCAACAACAACAACAGGCCGTTCCCGACGACGAGGAAGAGGTGCCGGAATTGCCGCGCGGCCGTCTTTTGCCGGCGCCCAATCGTCCGTTGCCGGGGCAGGGCGTGCCGCCGCCGGGCAGCGTGCAGTCGCAGCCGCTTGCCCCGCCGTCCGGCACCACCATCGTTCCCCAAAATGCGCAGCCCGGTGTTGCGGTAACGCCGCCGCAACCCGGTCAGGGACAACCCAATCAGGGTGTCGCGGTCGCGCCGCCCGGCGCCAATCCTTTACCGCTGGGACAGCGTCAACAGCAAAAAGGCGTGCCGCAAACCCCTGCAACATTGCAGCCGGGCGATGAGGTCGTCGCCGAGCCGCCGGCGCAGAAGATCGTCAACAAGAAGGCGAGCTTCTCGGGACTGGACAAGATCACCGGCCGCATCATCAATTTCGACGAGGATATCGGCGAGACCGTTCAGTTCGGCGCGCTGCGTGTGAAGACCGACGCCTGTTATACCCGTCCTGCTACCGAAGCCGCGAACACCGACGCCTTTGTCGAGGTCGACGAGATCACGCTGCAGGGCGAGGTGAAGCGGATTTTCTCGGGCTGGATGTTTGCCGCAAGCCCGGGCCTCCATGGCGTCGAGCACCCGATCTACGATATCTGGCTGACCGACTGCAAATTCCCCGATGCCACGGTCGTCAGCGCGCAACCCGATCCGCCGAAGCCGCCGCCCCCCGCACAAAAGCGCCCGCCGCCGCCGAAACA
This sequence comes from uncultured Alphaproteobacteria bacterium, assembly GCA_963832045.1. GTDB lineage: Bacteria > Pseudomonadota > Alphaproteobacteria > Rhizobiales > Xanthobacteraceae > Bradyrhizobium. Next base: position 510,659 of record CAWHSM010000019.1, on the reverse strand, counting down.
GACACAGCAGACGCCGCGGCCGTCACCGCCGCCCCAGCCGCAGTTCCAGCAGCAGCCTTCGCCGCAGCCGCAACCTCCGCCGCAGCAATCCGGCGGCGGCCTGTTCGGCGTTTTCCGGCAGTAATTCTTCCAAATTCCCTGAATGCTCCGCAGCGCGTCGCACGAGCGGCGTGAGCCCGTAAATCCAGAGTGGTCGGCGGGACGTCCGCTTTCGTGCGCATCCCGGACTCAAGTCGGACATTACGCGAGGTCCGAAAAATGCCGACAGGGTGCATCGCGTTCGTGTAGGATATTCCGCGCCTACGGTGGTGAACCAAGTAAGATGCCGCATCATCAGACTGAGAAATCCAACAATCATCTTCGGAAGGAATTGCCATGAACCGGCGCGCTATTCTAACGGGTGCCGCATCGTCGGCTGCCGGGATAGCCCTGACCTGGGGCGCGTCGCACTCACAGCAAACCGGCAAAGTTTACCGGGTTGGTGTACTCCTGAACCGTAATAACCCCAGCCCGGAAACCGAATTGCTTCGCACGGGTTTGACGCAACTCGGCTATGTCGAAGGGACCAATGTCGTCTATGAGGTGCGTCCTGCTGAAGGACAGCTTGGCCGTCTGCCTGGCTTCGCTGCTGAACTGGTTAGCAAGGGCGTAGACGTCATTGTCAGCTACGGCGGTCCGCCAACAAACGCGGCGCGAAAAGCCACCACGACGATCCCGATCGTGTTTACCCTTGTCGCCGATCCAGTCGCCATTGGCGCCGCGGCTACGCTTGAGCGGCCTGGGGGAAACCTCACGGGAGTCACCAACAACGATCCCGAGCTCCCCGTTCGGCACATGGCACTCCTCAAGGAGATGATTCCGAAACTCGCGCGGGTCGCGATTTTCAGCGACGCAGACATTCCCGGCGCCGACGCCAACGGTTTGGCGCCAATCGACCGCGCTAATGTGGCCGCCGCCCGCGCGGCCGGCCTCACACCTCAGGTGCTGAAATTGCGCGGCCCCAAGCCCGATTTTGATGCTGCGTTCAAGGCCATGGCCAGCGAGGGCGCCGAGGCGCTGGTGGCGCTGGAAGTCCCGGCCGTATTCGCCATTCCTAAAACCGTCGCGGAATTGGCTACGGCGCGTCGCATCCCGACGATGTTGTGGGGTGGACAGGCGGACGCTGGCGGTCTGATGTCCTACGGTACAAGTTACACGTCCACATATCCGCGCGTACCGGTATATGTCGACAGGATCCTCGAGGGAGCAAAGCCTGCGGACACCGCGATTGAAGTCTTCTCGAAGCACCAGCTCGTGATCAACCTCAAGACCGCCCGCGAACTGGGGGTGACCGTTCCGGTAGAAATGCTGAAACGCGCCGACCGCGTCATCGAGTGAAGATGGCGCGGACGTTGCCGGTCGTCATGAAAGATGGGTCGCGCTGCGCATGACGAATTTACATTTTTTTGCCGCCAGAAATGTCCTCTTCGGGTCAAAGCTGACCTGACGGCCCGTGAGTTCGGTCTTCCGCTTTCCTCCTGAAAGCGGACTCAGGTCAGACATCGCGCTCAGTGTCCGAAACAGTACCAGATGGGTCCTGGGCTCTGCGGAGCAGCGCAAGAGGCGCTGCACCGCGTCCGGGACACGAGCATAGATTCACCCGCGCGCGGCAATGATTTCGAGTGCCTGCGCGCCGCCGAGCGGCCGATCGGCCGGCAACTTGTAAAAATCCGCCTCGCCCTTGAGTGCCTTGTCGAGCAGGGCGGTGTAGCGCCGGCGTGGAATCTCGACCGCGCCGAAGCCTCGCAGGTGCTCGGTGACATATTGGGTGTCGAGCAACTCGAAGCCGCCTGAAATCAGGCGAGCGACCAGATGCACCAGCGCCACCTTCGAGGCGTCGCGTGCGCGGTGAAACATGCTTTCGCCGAAGAAGGCGCGGCCGAGATTGACGCCGTAGAGACCGCCGACCAGATCGCCGCCTTGCCAGACCTCGACACTGTGGGCGTGTCCAAGGCCATGCAGGCCGATATAGAGATCGCGAATCCGCTTGTTGATCCAGGTGTCGTTACGGCCGGGCTGGGGCGCCGCGCAGCCGTCTATGACGGCCTTGAACGCGTGGTCGACGGTGACCGTGAAAACGTCAGCGCGCACCGTGCGGGCAAGCCGCGAGGCGATGCGAAAGCCGTCGAGCGGAATCACGCCGCGGATTTCCGGCTCGACCCAGAACAGGCTGGGATCGTCGGCGCTTTCGGCCATCGGGAAAATGCCGCAGGCGTAAGCGCGCAGCAATACCTCAGGCGTGATTTCGGAATTGGCAGAGTCGCGCGAGGTCATGGAGCAAAGGTTAGCAGGCAAGATATCGCGGCGGCTAGTGCCCCGATTCCGAAGTTCGCTAGCATTGGCCGCATCACCTTATGCGAACTTCGAAATCTAGGGAGCACTAGCAAACAAATTCTAGTGCGGTTTGGAATTTGAAGTTCCTATGACGAGATTACCGCGAAACTGATAGGAACTTCAAATTCACCGCACTAGTGGCTGCCGGTGTTGGTCCGCTATCTCACCGCGGGTCCTGGTTGCTAGCCTTGCCGGCATACGGGCACCGAAGCAAGATCCTGGTTCCCGGATGGGCAGGGTCGCGTTCAACGCTTGCCGCAAGCTTTGACGCCATCGCAGTCACGATGCGTTGTCCCATCCCGGTCGAGCGCGGGTCGGCCTTGGCGTTGAGGCCGACGCCGTTATCGGCGATCGACAGCACGAGGTCCTCGTTCTGCCGCGTCAGGTCGACATGAATCGGGCCGGCGCCGTCAGGGTAGGCGTATTTCACCGCATTCATCACGAGCTCGTTGACGATGATTCCGATCGCGACCGCGCGGTCCGGGTCGATCTCGATCGGTTCCGCCTTCAGCGTCAGGCGCGACATCCGGTTGCCCTCGGCCGATCTCCTCAGGTCTTCGAGCAAGGCGTCGAGATACTGGTTCAACAGCACGCTTTTCAGGTCGTGGGAGGTATAGAGCCGGCGATGAACCTGGGCCACGGCGGCGACCCGGCCCATCGCGTTGGTGAGGGCAGCCTTGACGTCGTCCTGCGTGCTCGAACTGGCCTGCAAGTGCAACAGCGACGCGATGATCTGCAGACTGTTGCCGACGCGGTGGTTGACCTCGCGCAACAGCACCTCGCGTTCGGCGGCAAGCGCGGCGAAGCGGTCGCGCGAGGCATGGACTTCGGCCTCGGCGTCGTCGCGGGCCTTTTGCAGGCGCGCCTGCCGGAGCGCGCCATCGACGGCGACCTGAAGCAGCGGGATGAAGTCGCCTTGCACGTCCTTCACCAGATAGTCCGCCGCGCCGGCCTTGAGCGCGGTCACCGCGGTAGTTGAATCCTGTGCCGCGGTGACAAACACAACCGGTGGCGAATTCGGGATCGCCATGATTTGCTCAAGCGTTTCCAGCCCGTCCAGGCCCGTCATGTATTGATCGAGCGCGATGACATCGATGCCGCCCTGCGCAAGCCGTTGCAGTCCCTCCACGCCGCTGCCGGCGTGGACGACCTTCAGCCCCAGTCGCGACAGGCCGCGGTCGACCAGGCGCGCCAGCGCCTTGTCGTCGTCGATATAAAGCAGGGTCGGCGTTTCGGCGCTCATGTGGCGGCAGGAGGTACCTGGATGACCGAGAAGAATAACCCCAATTGGCGGATGGCGTTGGCGAAATTTTCGTAGTTTACCGGCTTGGTGACATAGACGTTGCAGCCGAGTTCATAGCAGCGCTTGATCTCCTGGGAATTGTCGGTCGTGGTCAGCACCACGACCGGCGTGGATTTGAGGTGCTTGCTTTCCTTGACGCGCTGCAGGATGTCGATGCCGCCCATGTCAGGCAGGTTCAAGTCGAGCAGGATCAACAGCGCCTTGCCCTTGTGAGCGAGACCGGAGCCGTCGCTGCCGAACAGATAACGCGAGGCGTCCGTGCCGTTCGTGAAAGGCAGGATATCGTTGTTGACGCCGGAACGGCGAATATTGCGCTCGATCAGACGGGCGTGCCCCTCGTCGTCTTCGATCATGATGATGGTAACGGGTTTGTTCATGGATCTCTGTTCCGGTTGCTGGCGGTCCAATTAATCGGGAGGGTTATCGTGAACGTGCTGCCCTTATCCAGTTCTGAAGCGACCGACATGGTCCCGCCCAGCCGCCGCACCAGCGCGCGCACATGGGCAAGGCCAATTCCCTGTCCGGATTTATCCTGCAAGCCTGCGCGTCGAAATAAGTCGAAAATGCGTTGATGGTCTTTCGGGTCGATGCCGCGGCCGTTATCGGCGACGTCGTAGATCGCAAAACCGAGCTTCGTTCTGCCGCGCACCGAGATATCGCCGGGAATGCCGGGCTTGAGATATTTGAGCGCGTTGTCGATCAGGTTGGAGAAAATCTGCTCGATCGCGAGGCGATCGCTGGTGATCTCGGGTAAGGAGCCGATGCGGACCTGAGCCTGCGCCTCGGAGGCCTGATGCGCAACCGTGGTCACGATCGCCCCGATCAATTCACTCATGTCGATCCTTGCCGGTTCGAATTCGCGCCGTCCTTCGCGGGTGAGGTTGAGGATGGCCGAGATCAGCCGATCCATCTTCGCAATCGATGACTTGATGAATTCGAGCGCTTCGGAAAAATCTCCAAGCAGCTGCTTGTCTTCGGCTTCGAGGGCGGATTCGGCGTCGTCATCGTCGCCGACCGTGGGGGCAGGAGTGGAAGCAGCAAGGCGCAATGAGGCGATTTTCTTGAAGATGTCGGTGCGCAGCTCTTCGAGTTCGCTGGTAAAGCCCATGATATTGACCAGCGGCGAACGAAGATCGTGGCTGACGATATAGGCGAAGCGCTGAATTTCGTTGTTGGCCTCGCGAAGGTCGGCGGTGCGCTCGTCCACCGTGGCTTCGAGATTGAGGTTGTTGTCGCGCAACTGCGCTTCGGCGACGTCGCGGGCGCGGTTCGAACGACGCACGAGGAAGATGGAAATGCCGGCCAGCAAGACGACGAGGCCGGAGCCTGTGACCGTCACGGCGGATGCTAGCTGCTGCGTCCGGTCCGCGGCCGCGGTCCTTAGCGCGAACAGCCGGTCCTCTTCAATCCAGATCGCGTTTGCGGCTTCGTTGATGCGCAGCACTGAATCGCTGGAGTCGGACGAGCGCAGCATTGCAATGCCGCCCGCGGCATCGCTGCGCCTGGCAAAGTCGATCGCTTTCTGGAATTCGTCGAGACGTTCCTGAACCGGCGCCCGCAACTGCCTGATATTTTCGACCTGTTTGGCGTTATCGCCGGTCAGTTTGATCAGCCGATCGATATCGGCGGGGACATTGGCGGCGGCGGCCTGGTGCTCGTCGAGAAAACGCGACTGTTCGGTAAGCAGATAACCGCGTGCACCGCTTTCGGCGGTGCGGACGCGCAAGAGCAAGGTCGAAACCTGATTTTCGACCTCGACCGTGTGTACGACCCAGGCGTTATCTTCACGGGCGCGGTCGACCAGGATAACCGACAAGGCGCTGATCGCGACCAGCACCAGAAACCCGGCTGCGAGCAGCAAGCTCTGCCCGAGGGCGCGCCTGCGCCTTGTCTCCGGCGTTCCAATTGTGTCGCGAAGTGAAATCAAACCCCCCTGCAAACCCCCTGGCGGTTCCAGCCGACCGTAACGCCCGGCGCGGGTTTTGGTTCCGCTTCGGAGGAGCTTTTTGCCGGGAGTGGGAGCCGAAGGTTCAGGCCGGCGATTGGCCGGCGAGATAGTGTTCCAGCCAGTGAATATGGTAGTCGCCGTCAATAATGTCGGGCTCGCGTACCAGTGCCCGAAACAGCGGCAGGGTGGTTTCGATACCTTCGACCACCATCTCGTCGAGCGCGCGGCGCAGCCGCATCAGACATTCGGCGCGGGTCTTGCCCTGCACGATCAGCTTGCCGACCAGTGAGTCGTAATAAGGCGGGATCACGTAGCCCTGATACACGGCGGAATCGATCCTGACCCCGAGGCCGCCGGGCGGATGGTATTGCAGGATCTTGCCGGGGGATGGGCGAAAGGTCACGGGGTTTTCGGCATTGACCCGGCATTCGATGGCGTGACCGTTGATGATCACCTGATCCTGCGTGACCGGCAGGTCGCCGCCGGCGGCAATCCGGATCTGCTCCAGCACAAGATCGATCCCGGTGATCATTTCGGTGACGGGATGCTCGACCTGGATGCGCGTGTTCATCTCGATGAAATAGAATTCGCCATCCTCATAGAGGAATTCGACGGTGCCGACGCCGAGATACTTCATCTGCTGCATCGCGTGCGCGACGGCCGCGCCGATCCTGGCGCGCGCAGCCGCATCGAGCGCGGGCGAGGGGCCTTCCTCCCAGACCTTCTGATGCCGGCGTTGCAGCGAGCAATCGCGTTCGCCGAGGTGGATGGCGCCGCCGCGGCCGTCGCCGAGCACCTGGATCTCGATGTGGCGCGGCTTCTGCAGATATTTCTCCAGATAGACCGAGGCATCACCGAAGGCGGACTTGGCCTCGTTGGCTGCCGTCGACAGCGCCAGCATCAGATCCTGCGCGGTCTGCGCGACCTTCATGCCGCGTCCGCCGCCGCCGGAGGCCGCCTTCACCAGCACCGGAAATCCGATTTGTTCGGCAATCGCCATCGCATCGTCGTTGGCGCCCACCGCGCCATCGGAACCGGGCACGACCGGAATGCCAAGCCGCTTTGCGGTCTTCTTGGCCTCGATCTTGTCTCCCATCAGGCGGATGTGTTCAGCCTTGGGACCGATGAAATGCAAGTTGTGATCGGCGAGGATTTCGGCAAACCGGGCGTTTTCCGACAGGAACCCGTAACCGGGATGCACGGCGTCCGCGCCGGTGATCTCGCAGGCTGCGAGCAGTGCGGGCACATTGAGATAGCTGTCCTTCGACGGCGGCGGTCCAATGCAGACGCTCTCGTCCGCAAGGCGCACATGCATGGCGTCGGCATCGGCGGTGGAGTGCACCGCGACCGTATTGATGCCAAGCTCCTTGCACGCGCGCAGGATGCGCAGTGCGATTTCGCCGCGATTGGCTATGAGGATCTTGTCGAACATTGTGCCCTTCGGGGCGAATAGCGATAGGGAGTAGCGAATGAAAAAAGCTATTCGCTATTCGCTACTCACCATTTCGCTATTCAATAATCACCAGCGGCTCGCCGAATTCCACGGGCTGACCGTCTTCGACAAGAATCTGCGTCACGGTGCCCGCCCGCGGCGAAGGAATCTGGTTCATCGTTTTCATGGCTTCGATGATCAGCAGCGTCTGTCCGACCGATACCTTGGTGCCGACCTCGATGAAGGGTTTGGCACCGGGTTCGGAGGCCCAGTAGGCGGTGCCCACCATCGGCGAGGGAACCGCGCCCGGATGTTTGGCCATGTCGACGGACGCTGCGGGAGCCGCCGGCGCTGGTGCGGGTACCGGCGCCGCGACGACCTGAGGTGCGGCGGGCAGTGAAGCCGCAATGTTCACATTGCGCGCCACGCGCACCCGAAGTCCCGCGCGCTCGACCTCGATTTCGGTGAGACTGGTTTCATCCAGCAACAAAGCGAGCTCGCGAATGAGCGCTCCGTCGCCGGTTGCGAACTTTGCGGCTGCTTTGTCGTCAGGCTGGCGCGCCATGATCTTGATCCGGAACTCTCTATCTCGTGGTTGGGAGACCGCGTGTCAGGCCTTCGCCTTGACGCCGAGCCTGGCCGCAAGGCCGCTGATCGCAAGGCGATAGCCGTCGATGCCGAAGCCGGCAAGCGTGGCGAAAGCGGCCCTTGCGGTGAAAGAATGATGACGGAAGCTCTCGCGGGCGTGGATGTTGCTGATGTGGACGTCGACCGTCGGGATTTTTACCGCGACCAGTGCATCGTGAAGCGCGATCGAGGTGTGCGAATAGCCACCCGCATTGATGACGATGCCGGCTGCCTCCTTGGCCCGGGCTTCGTGGATGAAGTCGATCAGTTCACCCTCCCGGTTCGACTGCCGGCAATCGACCTTGAGGCCGAACTTCGCCGACGTATCGGCGCACAGTTTCTCGACATCGGCGAGCGTGGCATGGCCGTAGGTTTCGGGCTCGCGGGTGCCCAATAGATTGAGGTTGGGACCATTAAGCACGTAAATCGTGTCGGCAGCTGTCTTGGCCATTCTGGTCCCGGCAATATGGCAGTGATGGCGCGGTTATAGGTAACTTGGAGACGGGAGGGAAGCCTTTAACCTTGGCGGACTGGCGCTCAACTACCTCATACGCTTGGTAAAAACCCGCATAGAACCTGCGGAAACCACTCATTAACCAAAGTTAAAGGATAGCCAGTGGAGCGGATTTGACATTCGCTGGGATGCAAATGTTCGAATCGGACCACTAGAGCCCGGCCACGAGGCGTCGCGTGCGGCGGGGGCATGGGACGAAAAAGGGCGGGCCGCAAGGCCCGCCCCGGATTCGCGAGAGTTACTCTAGATCAAGCGTCAAGGACAGCTACGATCTCGAGCGTCCGCGGATCCACCACTACGATCTGTTCGCGAACCAGGAAGAAGTCATAGCCGCGCCACTCCGGATAGATCGTCACGATCTCCGTCGGGAGCGGATGGAATCCAACCTCGCGCGGCACACGGGTGCCGATCGAAACCGCGAAGTTCACGTTGGTGACGGGCGCCACGTGCTGGCCGCGGATCACGGTCGTGATCTTGGTGCGCTGCTCGGTTGAAAGCTTCGCGCCAGCGCCGGCCTGTCCGACGGTTTGCGAACGCCCTTCCTCCTTGGCGCCGGCGGTCGAGGTGCTGTCGCGGCCTTCGGTCTTCATGTTGCCGCCACGCTGCTGGTCCTCGGCCTTCATGTCCTTGGCGGGAGCGCCCTTCTCCTCAGCCTTCATGTCCTTGCCGGCGGCGCCTTTCTCGTTCTGCGAGCTCTTGGACTTCTCGCGGCTGTCTTGCCGGCTATCCTGGGCAGATTTTTCGCCGGTCGATTTTTCGCCCATTGCGCCCTTTTCGCCGCCGGACTTCAGGTCCTGCTGAGCGTTGCGATTGGCCGCGCCGCCCTTTTCCTCGGACTGGCTTGACCGCATACCCGAACCTTCATGGCCAGCCGTGCCGGTAGAAGGTGAAGCGGTGCCGGCAGCGCCGGAAGACGGCGCACTCTGCTGCGTGGCCGCCCCGCCGGCGCCACCTTCGCGGCCGCCGCCCATGCCTTGCGCATTGGCGAAACCGGTGCCGGCGATCAACGCCGCTGCCGCTACCGTAATCATAAAGCGATTAGACATTCGAATTTCTCCTCACGTGTTTGCATGCCCGCCCGACAACGAAAGGAGATCGACGATGTTCCGAAGTTTTACCGGTTCCATAAAGTTTGTTTGATGAACGGCGGATAAATGCTCTGCGATGCAAAAAGCCCGCAAACAAGAGAGGCCGGCGAAATCGCCGGCCTCTTTCACCAAGAACTAAACTAGTTGCTGGAGTGCGACTCTGTGCCGCTAGCACGTCGCCTTGCCGCAACGGGCAAGGCCAATCTTCTCCTTGAGGCCATCGAGACCGATGGCGCCGACCACGATCTCCTTGCCGATCACATAGCTCGGCGTGCCATTCATGCCCATTGCCTCGGCGAGCTTGAAGTTCTCTGCCAGGGTCGCCTTCACTTCAGGGCTTGCGAGATCCTTTTCGATCCGGCCGACGTCCAGTCCTGCCTCTTTTGCGGCAGCCATCGCGCGGGCCTTGTCGGCCGGGCCGCGGCCGCCGAGCAGCTTCTGGTGGAAGTCGAGATACTTCTTGCCGCCGGGATCCTGCATCCGCACCGCAACGGCGACCTGGGCTGCTTCGACCGAACCCTGGCTCAACACCGGAAATTCCTTGAGCACGACCTTGAGTTTGGAATCCGACTTCATGAGGTCGAGCATGTCGGCCATCGCGCGTTTGCAATAACCACAATTGTAGTCGAAGAACTCGACGAAGGTGACGTCGCCGTCCTTGTTGCCGAGCAGCACGCCGCGCGGCGAATTGAAAATCGTCTCCGAATTCTGCGCCACACTGGCTTCGTGCTTTTCGGTGTCGGCGGCGGCCTGACGCTTGTTCAATTCCGCCATCGCGTCTTCCAGCACCTCGGGGTGCGTGACGAGATAGTTCTTGATGATGGTCTCGATCTCCCCGCGCTGGCCGCCGGAAAAGGTCTGGGCGGAGGCGGCCGGTGGCGCGGCAGCCAAGGCCAGCGCGAACAATGCCGGAGAGAGCAGGCGGAGAGGGGACATCGGTGATTCCTTTAAACCGGGTTTTCTCGGTGGGGTTCTTTACTGGTTGGCATCTGGGCCGGGTTCGGGACCGCGGCGACCCGTTCGATCCTGCGGACCTACTTGAAACTCAAATCGAGATGCGCTGTCTTTCTTTTGTCCTGCGGGCAGCTTGGCCGAAACGATGTCGTCGGCCTTGACCCATCCGGGCGTGCCGACCGCGAAGCGGGTCTTGGCGCGTGAGGCGAGGTCGCGCGCCGTCTTGTTGTCACCGCGCAAAAAAGCGGCCTGTGCCGAAGCGAGGTCCGCCTCTGCGAGGTCTCCCTTTCGCGCAAAGGCCATCGCCAGTTGCATATAGCCGATCGGCTGCTCGGTTTCATGCGCCATTGCGTTACGCAAAATGGAAATAGCCTCCTCCGTATAGGCCTTGTTATCGGTCGCCACCAGCGCCTGCCCAAGTAAAATCTCGATGAGCGGGGCGTTATTGGACAGGGCCACCGCCTTGCGCAGCGGCGCGATCGCCTCCATGGGCTTGCCGCCCTCCAGCAGCGCCTGGCCGCGCAGTTCATAGAAGTAGGGGTTGTTGGGCTGGGCCTGGATCAGCGAATCGATCTGGCCCAGCGCGTTGCGCAAATCGCCATGGAGATAGGTTGCTATCGCATGAGCGTAGCGGGCAGGCAGGCTGTTGTCGGACAGGGGATAGCGCCGGTAGACGGTATCCTGACGTTCCAGGAATGCGGAAATCTTGGCGCGCATCATGTCGTGGCGCAATTGCAGCGCGGGATCGTCCTTCTTGTCCCAATACGGACTTGTGCGGGCGATCTCCTCAAGGGCCGCGACGCGCTCGGCTGGCACCGGATGCGACATGTAGTAGGGATCGGCGCCGTGGATGGCGAACAGGCTGTCATTGGTGAAGCGCTTGAAGGTTTCGTACATGCCCTTCGCGGATTGACCGGTCGCGGTCAGGAATTTGACGCCGGCGCGGTCGGCGCTTTCCTCCTGCTGGCGCTGGTAGGAAAGCAGCGAGCGCAGGATCGTGTTCTGCGGGCCACTGATCGCCGCGGCGCCTGCTTCCACAAGGCCTGTATTGCCGTTGGAGGCACTTCGCGCGCCGGCCGCCAGGGCGCCAATGCCGAGGACCATGGCAATGATCATCTGGGTTTGCGCCTGAGCCAGTTGCTCGCGCAATCGGGCCAGATGGCCGCCGGCCAAATGGCCGGTTTCGTGCGCCAGCACCCCGATAATCTGGTTCGGCGTCTCCGACTGCATCAATGCGCCGTGATTGACGAAGATACGGCGGCCATCGGCGACGAAGGCGTTGAACACGGACTGATTGATCACGGTGACCTGGATGTTCTGCTTCTCGAGACCCGCGGCGTGCAAGATCGGCTTCGCGTAGTCGCGCAACAGTTGCTCGGTCTCGGTGTCGCGCAGGATCGGCAGACCCTCTTCGGCGCGCGCAACCACCGGGGCAACAGCCATGGCAATCGCGACCGCAATCGCGGTCATTTTCGTCGTTTTCCGGAGAGGGGCAAAATGGAGCAACATCAAGCAGTCTTTACCAATTGGCGGTGAGTTCAATACGCGATATGCCCTAACAAGCCACTGAATAAGGCTAGTCTGGGGCACTTGAGCTCCGATTCCGAAGTTCGCAAACGATCGCGGCGACCCTCTGATGCGAACTTCGGAATCAAAGGAACTCTAGCAAATATTGGCCTTTAGTGCGGCTTTGAATTTGAAGTTCCTATAACGAACCGGCTGCAACACTGATAGGAACTTCAAATTCGCCGCACCTGGGAAGGCACTTGGGAAGATAGCAGATACCGATGCTTGAAGCGACACCGAGAGAACGCACCAAAGGCCTGTTGACGGCAGCATCCAGACGCAGCGACGTCCCGCCGTTCATGGTGATGGATGTGATGGCGGCGGCCGCCCGCATCGAGGCGGCTGGCGGTCATGTGATTCACATGGAAGTGGGGCAACCCGCGGCTTCCGCGCCAAAAACCGCGATACTGGCCGCGCACGCCGCGTTGGAGGGGGCGCGGATCGACTACACCTCTGCGCTTGGAACGCCGGGCTTGCGCGGGCGAATCGCGCGCCACTATCGCGAAAGCTATGGGTTGGCCGTCGATTCGGACCGGGTCGTGGTCACCACGGGTTCCTCGGGTGCCTTCATTTTGGCCTTTCTGGCCCTGTTCGAGCCCGGCGACCGGGTGGCGGTGACGGTACCCGGCTATCCGCCTTACCGGCATATTCTGACCGCGCTCGGCTGCGAGCCGGTTTTGATCGAAACGTCGAGCGAAACGCGGCATGCGCTCACCGGCGAAGCCTTGCTTGCGGCGCATCGCAAGGCGCCGCTGAAAGGCGTGCTGGTGGCGAGTCCGGCCAATCCGACCGGCACCATGATGTCGCGAGAGGCGCTGAGCAGTCTGATTCTGGCTGCCGAAAGCGCCGGCATCCGGTTCATTTCGGATGAGATCTATCACGGTCTGGACTACGCGTTCCCGGCCGTAACCGCCGCGGAACTGTCCGCCAATGCGATCGTGATCAATTCCTTTTCGAAATATTTCTGCATGACCGGTTGGCGCGTCGGGTGGATGGTGGTGCCCGAACCTCTGGTGCGTCCGATCGAGCGGCTTCAGCAAAATCTCGCCATTTCGGTGCCGACGCTGTCGCAGATCGCGGCGGAAGCGGCGTTCGACGGCTGCGACGAGATGGAGGAAATCAAGCGCGGCTATCTGGAGAACCGGCGCATCCTGATCGAAGGCCTGCCGCGCGCAGGCCTCACCAAATTCCTCCCCGCCGACGGCGCGTTCTACCTCTACGCCGACGTTTCGGATTTCACCTCCGACAGCTTCAAATTTGCAGGCCTGATGCTGGAGAAAGCCCATGTCGCGGCCACCCCGGGTGTCGACTTCGATCCGGTTCGCGGGCGGCAGTTCATCCGCTTCTCCTACGCGCGCTCGGCGCAGGAAATGCGCGAGGCGGTCGAGCGCATCGCACAATGGCTGAAGTGACGCGGGTCAAACATGAGTCCGCGCCATTGACACTGCCACCACAATCGATTTTGGCTTGAGTCAAGCAGGTTCATGAGGGGGTGAATTCGATGGCACCAACGACGGTAACCACAGCGCCGGTCCGCGCGGCGAAGCGATGGTACAGGGTGCTCTACGTCCAGGTGCTGATCGCCATCGTGCTCGGCGCCATCGTGGGTGCGGAGTTTCAGGACTTTGCAACCAGTGACTGGATCAAGGCGCTTGGCGACGGCTTCATCAAGCTGATCAAGATGGTGATCGCGCCGATCATCTTCTGCACGGTGGTCTCTGGCATTGCGCACATTCAGGATGCCAGGAAAGTCGGCCGCATCGGCGTCAAGGCGCTGGTCTATTTCGAGGTCGTTTCGACGTTTGCGCTCGTTATCGGGCTGGCTGTCGGAAACCTGGTTCGCCCCGGCGCGGGCTTTGGCGGCACGATGGCCAATGCGCAGGCGGTAGCCAATTACGCCAAGCAGGCGGAGGCGCAGAAGTCCGTCGATTTCTTCCTGCACATTATTCCCGACACCGTGGTCGGCGCGTTCGCCACCGGCGAGATATTGCAGGTTTTGCTGTTCTCGATCCTGTTCGGCTTCTCGCTGATGGCGCTCGGCGAGCGTGGCCATACGCTGCGCTCCTTCATCGACGATGCGGCGCAGGGCGTTTTCGGCGTGATCTCGATCGTCATGAGGGCCGCGCCGATCGGTGCATTTGGCGCGATGGCTTACACCATCGGCAAATTCGGCACCGGCGCGATCCTCAACCTCATCGGCCTGATCGCCACGTTCTACCTCACTGCCGGGCTGTTCGTGCTGGTGGTTCTCGGCATCATCGCGCGGATTGTCGGCTTCTCGATCTTCCGCTTCCTGGCCTACATCAAGGATGAGCTCTTGATCGTGCTCGGCACGTCGTCGTCCGAGAGCGCGCTGCCGTCATTGATGGAGAAGCTCGAACGGCTCGGCTGCTCGAAATCGGTGGTCGGTCTCGTGGTGCCGACCGGATATTCGTTCAATCTGGACGGCACGAACATCTACATGACGCTTGCGACCCTGTTCATCGCGCAGGCCCTCGGCTTCGACCTGACGCTCGGACAGCAAATCACCATCCTCCTGGTGGCGATGCTCACCTCGAAAGGCGCCTCCGGCATTACCGGGGCGGGCTTCATCACGCTGGCGGCTACGCTCGCCGTGGTCGATCCCCGTCTGGTGCCGGGCATGGCGATCGTGCTCGGCATCGACAAGTTCATGAGCGAGTGCCGCGCGCTGACCAATCTCTGCGGCAACGGGGTTGCCTGCGTCGTGGTGTCGTGGTGGGAAGGCGAACTCGATCGCGATCGTCTGCAAGCCAATCTCAGCAGGAATATCGATCCGACCGACATCGAAACGGCGGTGACAACGACGAACTGAGCTTGCCCGGGTGATCGCGTTCGCGATTTCCTGAAGAAGCCCCGCGCATTAAAAAACCGCCCGATTTTTGCCGGGCGGTTTTTCGTTACTTCCTCATGTCGCCAAGTTATTCACCGCCGCCAAAGCGAGTAGCCCGCATGAGCGGGACCACAGCTAATAAACCCTACGCTCGCTGAATGCGATCTTGCCATGCTCCGCGCTCGCGACCGCGCCCTTGGCGAGTGAGTGAGCGCGATTCGAGTCGACCCGACCCGAAAGGCCCGCTTTCACCGGGTGGGCCTTCCACTGACTGTCAACCCTTCAACGGAGAACACGGGAAATGAAAGAACCTATCGAAGAGCTGCCGATGTACGATCTGCTCGACGCAGTCTCAGCGGCGATTGTTGCCTCTACTCCAGAAAGGCGCCAGGCGATCAGCGCAGCGATTGAGCGTTATGCGGAACATCGTCCGCAGGACTTTGCATGGGCGATCGGCGGTCAATCGCCGGCGCTTCTTCAACGCCTGCTTATTTCAATCCGAGGGGCTTCTTGTCCCCGACCGATGGAGGCCATCGGCCAGCGCCTCTATTGAGTCAGAAAGCCCGCCATCACCGGTGGGTAACGATCGCCAGCGGCGCCCGTAGGCGACTGAGGCCCCGGGGGCATCTCCGGGGCAGCGCCCAGCCTGGGCGCACTCTTATGGGTGCAAGTCCCATCGTGAGTTGATCGCAGCGAGCGAAGCGAAGCGCAACTGCAAGAGGGCGGCCGATTGTGGGGAGGCAGCGTGGAGCGAAGCTGCGGGCCGATGAACAAGAACCGGATAGAAAGGCGTTGCCGCCCGGGGCGAGCGGGCGATGAACCGCGAAGCTCTCGTGATCAAGGGGAAGCGGCGTAGATCCGGCGGTCGTGCAGTGAAGGAGTGCGTTCTTACCTGGGGAGATATCGCCTCATGCCCGAAAGGGCGACGGTGTCGAGCCGGAGCGAGAAGTCAGCCGAGGCCGTAGCGAGTAGCCCGCATGAGCGCAGCGGGACCACAGCTAATAAACCCCGGATGTCGCTTCGCTCATCCGGGCTACGCTCGCTCTCCCCATGAGGCCCAAGGGAGAGGGAGCATACCTTCATCGCAGCTCTGACCGAACGTAATCTCATCACGCTTTAGTTTTTTTGCGGCGCTCGCGGAAACGATCGCCTTCCCGCGGCCTGCGCATTAAAAAGCCGCCCGGTTTTGCCGGGCGGCTTTTTCACGTCTTCGTTTCAGAATTTATTCACCGCCGCCGAACCGTCGCGACCACCAGCCGGCACGGCGAGGCTGGCCTTCGGCCGCCTCAGAAGCGGGTTCAGCCGGGACAGGGGCGGACGACGCCGATGGTCCGGGCTGGCTGTAAGCGGGGGTTGTCTGGTCCGGCTGAGGATTGGCCGCGAAGCTGACCTTTTCGCGCACGGTCGAACGCCGCCGCGCAGCAGCTCTCTCGGCTTCCTGCGCCTGAGCTTCGGTTTCCACGGCAGCCGGTGCTGAAGGTTGTGGGACATGGTCTACGAAGGATTGCTCCCGATGTGGCGTTTCTGGCGCCAGCTGCGTTGCGGAGGAGGGCAACTGCAACGAATCCCCGTCGAAATCGGCCACCGCGCTTGCGGCTTCCGGCGCCGGAACCGGCCCGAGTTCATCGGCGATCGATCCGGCAAGACCATCTTCAGTGCCGCCGCGCCGACGGCGTCCGCCGCGGCGTCCACGGCGCCTCGGTCGCCGTTCGCCCGATCCATGCTCGGGGCGGCCTTGGCTCGACTGCTCTTGGCCCGGTTGTTCGCCGCCTTCGTCTTCATCGGCCTCGCCATCGTCGGCGACCTCAGCATCAGCTGAAACAGCAGCATCCTGCGCCACGGAATTCTCCTGGCGCGGCAATCCGCCTTCGCGCGGCTCGCGGCCACGCCGCCGCCGCCGTCGCTTGCGCCGCGGGCCGTCGGTCCCGGCCTCGGTGCTGGCTTCTTCGCCACCGGCGGAATCCTCGCCGAGCCCTTCGGTCTCCTCGGTTTCCACTTCCGATTCGATATCGAAGGCCTCGTCCTCGTCGAAGGCTTCCTCCGATTGCGAGGGGAAGGCCGCAACCTGGGCCGCGAGCAGCGCCTTGGCGGCCTCCAGTGTGTGCACCTGTTCGCCGCGATCGATCACGAACGACTGCTGTCCGCTCACCGTCGGGTCGGCGATCACGGAAAGGCTGACCTTGAAGCTGCTTTCGAGATCGCGCAAATGGCCGCGCTTGTGATTGAGAACGTAGAGCGCGACGTCGGTCCTCGTGCGCACCACGAGATTGTGGGTCGCGCCCTTCATCAGGATTTCCTCGAGCCCGCGCAGCAGTTGCAGCGCCACCGAGGACACCGAACGAACGTGGCCGCTGCCGCCGCATTGCGGGCAGGGTTCGGTCGAGCTCTCGAGCACGCTGGCGCGGATGCGTTGGCGCGACATTTCCAAAAGGCCGAAATGTGAAATGCGCCCGACCTGAATCCGCGCCCGATCCTGCCTCAGGCAATCGGAAAGCTTGCGTTCCACCGCGCGATTGTTGCGCTTCTCGTCCATGTCGATGAAGTCGATCACGATCAGGCCGGCGAGATCGCGCAACCTGAGTTGCCTTGCGACTTCCTCGGCCGCCTCGAGATTGGTCTTGAGCGCGGTGTCCTCGATGTGGTGTTCCCGCGTCGAGCGGCCCGAGTTGACGTCGATCGAGACCAGCGCCTCGGTCTGGTTGATCACGATATAGCCGCCCGAGCGCAGTTGCACGGTCGGCGAGAACATCGCATCGAGCTGGCTTTCCACGCCCATTCGCGAGAACAGCGGCTGACCATCGCGATATTGCTTCACCGCCCGCACGTTCGAGGGCATCAGCATTTTCATGAAATCGCTCGCCTCATGGTAGCCGGCTTCTCCGGCGACCAGAATTTCGTCGATTTCCTTGTTGTAGAGGTCGCGCAGCGACCGCTTGATCAGCGAGCCTTCCTCGTAGACCAGCGTCGGGGCCTGCGACTTCAGCGTCATGTCGCGCACCGTCTCCCACATCCGGATCAGGTATTCGAAGTCGCGCTTGATTTCCGGTTTGGTGCGGGAGGCGCCCGCGGTGCGCAGAATAATGCCCATGCCCTCGGGCACGTCGAGGTCCTGGACGACCTCCTTCAGCCGCGAACGGTCCTGTGCGGAGGTGATCTTGCGGCTGATGCCGCCGCCCCGCGCGGTGTTGGGCATCAAGACCGCGTAGCGGCCGGCAAGCGACAAATAGGTGGTAAGCGCTGCGCCCTTGCTGCCGCGCTCTTCCTTGACGACCTGCACCAGCATGACTTGCCGGCGCTTGATGACTTCCTGGATCTTGTACTGGCGGCGCGGGCGGAAGGCGCGCTCAGGCACTTCCTCCAGCACGTCGTCGCCGCCGACGGATTCGACGAGCTCTTCCTCGGCCTCGTCGCCTTCGTCTTCCTCGTCGCTCTGTTCGCTGCCGTCCGCCGCCGCATGCACTTCATCGGACGAGGCGGCGTGCGCTTCGCTCGCATATCCGGCATGGGCTGCGTTTTCGGCCGCAACCTCATCCGAGTCGATTTCTTCGCCGACGTGATCCTCGTTGGCGTCGGCTTCGTGTGTGCCGCCGTCTTCGGGAGCCTCCCGTAGCGCCTCCGAGATATCTGCGATCGCCTCTACCGGTCCGGTTTCGGGCGCGGCCGTCTCGTCCACATGGACTGACGAACCGTGCTCGTGACTGGTTTCGGCATGCGCATCATGATGATGCTCGTGATCGTGCGAATGTTCGTGGTCGTCATGGTCACGGTGATGCGGCGCTTCGCCATGACGTTCGGCGCCATCGTCGTGATGTTGGCTCTCGTGGACGTGTTCGTCGTGGCGCCCTTCCTCGGCGTGAGCGTGGCTGTCTTGCAGCCCCTCCGTCGCCTCCGGGCTCGCATTCTCGACGATCTCGCTTTGAACCCGTTCGCCATGGCCGCGCCGGCGCGAGTTACGGTGGCGCGAACGGCGGCGACTGGAGCGGTTTTCGGATTCTTCCTCGGCCTCGCGATGGGCGCGCTCGTCGGCTTCGATCAGTGCCTGACGGTCGGCGACCGGAATTTGGTAGTAGTCGGGGTGAATTTCGCTGAAGGCAAGAAACCCGTGACGGTTGCCGCCATATTCGATGAAGGCCGCTTGCAGCGACGGTTCGACCCGCGTGACCTTGGCCAGATAGATATTGCCGCGCAGTTGTTTGCGTTGCGCAGTCTCGAAGTCAAACTCTTCGACGCGATTGCCGCGGACCACGACAACCCGGGTCTCCTCCGGGTGGGTGGCATCGATAAGCATCTTGTTGGGCATTTTGGAACTCTTGACGGCGGCTGGCGCGCGGGGCGGCGCGCGCATATCGCACGGCCGGGTGACGCGACGGTCCACCTGATTCGGGGGTGAGGGGAAGGCCGAAACGCAATCCTTCGCGCCTTGCCGAACATGTTTCCCTGGATCGACAACGACGTGCGGAACTTCCGCTCCGCATCGGCGGTATTTTTTCAGGGATTGTCGGCAACACAGTCTGGCGCATCAAGCGTCGGCCCGTCTGAGTAAATTTGGGCGGCAAGGAGGCCGCTCTGTCGTCGCTGAAGGCCCGGCGTGGTGCCAAAGCGCACGCCTGCAATCGTTTATCGGGGCCATACCGCCCGATAATCGGTTAAGTCGAATCTCAAACCGTCCCTGGAACAAGCTAGTGACCTGGGAGCGGACGCCGCCCGGGCTTGAGACCGCCACTCCTGTCAACCGCGCGGCTCGCGCTGGCTGTGGAGAGGCCGGAAAGACGCTGAAATCTCCTGCTTCGGAGGTTCCTGCGCTGCACCGGGAGGCTGAACGCGACACAACCGGGAATTTTAGCCGTCAGCACTACCTACATACGTGGATTGCCCCCCCCGTGCAAGGGAGGCGTCAAACGAGGCGTCGACCAGTGTCCCGGTTCTGACATTCGTCTCCCGTTGCGGTGGGCTCGTTTACGAATGTCAGAACCAAAGGGACACTAGCAACTACATGATCCTAGTGTAGCTTTGACTCTGACGTTCCTTCCGAGAGCTCGCGGCAACACTGATAAGGAACGTCAGAGCCGCTACACTAGGCGGCAACACTCAACCTTATTCCACGCCTGAATCTTTAGGGCATGATTAACCCCGTGGCTTTATTGCGGTAGAAGGCTGCTCGGAGGCATGGATTCGTTGGCGGGCCGCGCAAATCACTTCTTTTTGACGAGTTTCGCGCTATTGTGCGCCGCAGCATCATTGTGTTTGCCGTTAGGCAGGGCCGCTGCGGTTGAAAGCCAGCCGTCGAAGCCCGCTTTGCCGGTCCACTTTCCTGTCGCATCCGACGTTCGGCTCGCCGGCGACGGCAAGCAGACCCGCTTCATCCTCGACCTCGATCAGCCGATTTCGTTCCACGCCTTTCCGCTGGCCGATCCCTATCGTGTGGTCGTCGATATCCCTCAGGTGAGTTTTAAGCTTCCGCCCGACATCGGCGGCACGGGGCGAGGGCTTATCAAGGCATTCCGCTACGGCCTGGTGATGCCGGGCGGCTCTCGGATTGTCTTCGACCTCACGGGTCCGGCCAGAATTGCCAATGTCTCGGTGCTCGAGGCGGCCAATGGCCAACCGCCGCGGCTGGTGCTCGAACTCGAAGAGGTCGACCGCACGGCGTTCGTTCAGTCGCTGGCTCCGGAAAACCGCCCGGAACTGAGGCCTGCGATTGCCGAAGCCAAGGAGGCACCACTGCCTGCATCGGCGGGGCCTGCCAAGGTCGAGGCGGCGAGCGCGCAGCCTGCGGATATGCGCCCCGTCATCGTCATCGATCCCGGCCATGGCGGCCCCGACAACGGCACGCAGTCCGGCAACGAGAGCGAAAAGAATCTGGTGTTGGGTTTTGCGCTCGCCTTGCGCGATCGCATCGAGAAAAGCGGCAAATACCGTGTGGTCATGACCCGCACCGACGATACTTTCATTCCGCTCAACGACCGGGTGAAAATCGCGCGCAATCAGTCCGCGGCCCTGTTTGTGTCCATCCATGCCGATGCACTGCCGCGTCATGAAGGCGATGCCCAGGGCGCCACGATCTATACGCTGTCCGATAAAGCTTCGGATGCCGAGGCCGAGCGGCTGGCGGAAGCCGAAAACAAGGCCGATGCGATCGGCGGCGTCAACCTGACGGAAGAGCCGACCGAGGTCGCCGACATTCTGATCGACCTGGCGCAGCGTGAAACGCGCACCTTCTCCAACCGCTTTGCGCGCATTCTGATGGCGGAGATGAAGACGACCACACGGATGCACAAGCACCCGCTCAAGTCGGCCGGCTTCCGGGTGCTCAAGGCGCCCGACGTGCCGTCGGTGCTGGTCGAACTCGGTTATGTCTCCAACAAGGACGACCTTGAACATCTGGTATCGGAGAACTGGCGCTCTCGCACCGTGGGATCGGTGGCTCACGCCATCGACGCGTTCTTTGCCAAACGGCTGGCGACGGTGGTGGGGGGCGGGAACTGAGCGGCTGATGCTAGTGCGGCGAATTCGAAGTTCCTATCGTGTTGCAGCGAGTTCGTTATAGGAACTTCGAATTCAAGGCCGCACTAGAAACGATAAGTTGCTAGAGCTCCTTTGATTTCGAAGTTCGCATCAGAGGCTGCCGCGATACTATGCGAACTTCGAAATCGGAGCTCTAGTGTAGCGACACTGACGTTCCGTTCAGTGGTGCCGCGAGCTCTCGGAAGGAACGTCAGAGTCAAAGCTACACTAGGATCATATAGTTGCTAGTGTCCCTTTGGTTCTGACATTCGTAAAAGTGCCCGCTGCGATGAGATACGAATGTCAGAACCGGGACACTAGAAGCCCTAGTTTGGCCACAGCGGCGGCACTATAAAAACCGCGCGAGGCCCTTAAGGAACGGACCAAAATTGCCTCGCTGCGGCCTATGATGCGGCCCGCGCCGGACTAGGGATTAGTCCGTACCAAAAGATACTTTGAAAAGCGCCGGCTATTTCGGCGCAAGGACTTGGACGGAAATACATCATGCGCTTGCTGGTGCGGTTCTTGGGTTTCTTGTTCGCCGCGGGAACCGTCGTGTTCCTCGTGGCGGTAGCCGCCGTCGCAGGATTGATCTGGCATTTCTCCAAGGATTTGCCGGACTATTCCCAGCTTCAGGATTACGAGCCGCCTGTCATGACCCGCGTTCATGCCGCCGACGGTTCGCTTTTGGGCGAGTATTCCAAGGAACGTCGTCTGTATCTGCCGATCCAGGCCGTGCCGAAGCTCGTCATCAATGCGTTCCTCGCCGCAGAGGACAAGAACTTCTACGAGCACGGCGGTATCGATTTCTCGGGCATGGCGCGCGCGGCCGTTCTCTATGCGCAGAATTTCGGTTCGAACCGGCGTCCGCAAGGCGCCTCCACGATCACCCAGCAGGTCGCCAAGAACTTTCTGCTGACCAACGAGGTTTCCTTCACCCGCAAGATCAAGGAAGCCTTGCTGGCGATGCGGATCGAGCGAACTTACTCGAAGGACAAGATCCTCGAACTCTATCTCAATGAAATCTATCTCGGCCTTGGCGCCTATGGCGTCGCCGCGGCGTCGCTGGTCTATTTCGACAAATCGGTCAACGAACTCACGGTCGCGGAGGCCGCCTATCTGGCCGCGCTGCCCAAGGCACCGGCGGCGCTGCATCCGGTGCGCAACCGCGACCGCGCCATCGAGCGGCGCAACTATGTGATCGACCGTCTCCTGGAAAACGGCTGGATCAAGCAGGCCGACGCGGACAAGGCCCGCAAGGACCCGTTGACCGTCACCAGCAGGTCGAACGCGGCGCATATTTTCGCCGGCGAATATTTCGCCGAGGAAGTCCGGCGCGATATTTTCGAACGCTACGGCGAAAAGAAGCTTTACGAAGGCGGCCTGTCGGTTCGCGCCACGCTCGATCCGAAAATCCAGGTGATGGCGCGCAAGACTATGGCCGCCGGGATCGTCACTTATGACGAAGCGCAGGGTTGGCGCGGCGCTTCCAGCAAGCTCGATATTTCCGGCGACTGGGGCGTCAAGCTCGCCGACGTCAAGTCGCTGTCGGATATATCGCCGTGGCGGCTGGCGGTCGTGTTGGAGACCAGCGATCAGTCGGCGCGCATCGGCTTTCAGCCGGGCCGCGAACTCGGTGGCGCCGTCAGCAAGGAACGGCAGACCGGGATCATCACGCTCGACGGCGTCAAATGGGCCAAGCCCGTCGCGGGATCTGCGAAAGGCCGCACCCCGAACGCGGTCTCGCAGGTGCTGTCGCCGGGCGACGTGATCTATGCCGATCCCCTGTTCAAGGACGGCAATCCGGTCGAAGGACAATACCGGCTGCGCCAGTTGCCGGAAGTCTCCGGCGCGATGGTGGTGATGGACCCCTGGACCGGCCGGGTGCTCGCGATGGTCGGCGGCTTCTCGTTCGACCAGAGTCAGTTCAATCGCGCCACGCAGGCTTATCGGCAGCCCGGTTCGTCGTTCAAGCCGATCGTCTATTCGGCCGCACTCGACAACGGCTATACGCCGTCGACGCAGGTGGTCGACGCGCCGATCGAAATCGATCAGGGGCAGGGGGCCGGCGTCTGGCGTCCGGAGAATTTCTCGTCGGGCAAATATAACGGTCCGACGACGTTGCGTAACGCGCTGCGGCTGTCGCTTAACACCGTCACGGTGCGTCTGGCGCAGGACATCGGCATGCCGCTGATCGGAGAATATGCCAGACGTTTTGGTGTCTATGACGAATTGCCAAACTATCTCTCCTATGCGCTCGGTGCCGGCGAAACCACCGTCATGCGGATGGTTACGGCCTATTCGATGATTGCCAATGGCGGGCGTCGCGTGAAGCCGACCTTGATCGACCGCATCCAGGACCGCTACGGCCACACCATCTTCAAGCATGACGCCCGCGATTGTCGCGGCTGCGATGCCCCCGCCGGCTGGAAGAACCAGCCCGAACCGCAGCTGATCGACCGCCGCGAGCAGGTGCTGGATACGATGACGGCCTATCAGATGACCTCGCTGATGGAGGGTGTGGTGCAGGGGGGTACCGCGATCGTCGTGAAGGAGGTTGGCAAGCCGATTGCCGGCAAGACCGGCACCACCAACGAGGCAAGGGACGCCTGGTTCATCGGCTTCTCGCCCGACATCGTGGTCGGCATCTATCTCGGTTACGACAAGCCGCGTCCGTTGGGTAAGGGCAACGCCGCGACGGGCGGTCATCTGGCCGCGCCGATCGCGCGCGACTTCCTCAAGCTGGCGCTCGCCGACAAGCCGGCAATTCCCTTCAAGATACCGGCCGGCATCAAGCTGATCCGCGTCGATGCCAAGAGTGGCATGCGCGTGGGTCCCGGCGAGGGCGGACGTACCATCCTTGAAGCCTTCAAGCCCGGCACCGCGCCGCCAGATAACATTGGGGTTGCCGATGCCGACGGACGTCAGCTTTTGCCTCAGCAGCCCCCCGATGCGGATCGCGGCCTGTTCCGCCCGGGCACCGGTGGACTATATTAAAGATTAAAGCTCGATTGCGCTTTGCTGCTTCCGCCGCTACTTCAGGCGGAAGTTTTTTAGTACTGCCTGCAGACAACAGATCAGAGAAGATCATGCGCGCCGAAGTCGAACGTCTAGTCGAAGAGATCAAGCAGTCAGTCGGGCTGCTGAGGAGGCATCTTTGACGTCGAAAAATCCACAGCGCGTCTGGCGGAGCTGAACAAGCTCGCCGAAGACCCCAATCTCTGGAACGACCCCCAGAAAGCGCAAAAGCTGATGCAGGAGCGCACCTCGCTTGAGGATGCGTTGTCCGGCATCGGCGCGGTCGAGCGCGAGCTCGAAGACAACATCGGCATGATCGAACTCGGTGAAGCCGAGAACGACGCCGCTGTCGTGACGGAGGCGGAAGCCGCGCTGAAGAATCTCAAAAAGGAGGTCGCGCGCCGCGAGCTGGAAGCGCTGCTGTCGGGCGAGGCCGATCGCTTCGATTCCTACCTTGAGGTTCATGCCGGCGCCGGGGGAACCGAGAGTCAGGACTGGGCCGCGATGCTGCTGCGGATGTATACGCGCTGGGCGGAGAAGCACGGTTTCAAGATCGAATATCTCGAAGAGTCCCAGGGCGAGGAGGCCGGGATCAAGTCGGCCACCATCCAGATCAGCGGGCACAACGCCTATGGCTGGCTGAAGACCGAAGCCGGCGTGCACCGGCTGGTACGGATATCGCCGTTCGATTCCAACGCGCGGCGGCACACCTCGTTTTCCTCGGTGCAAATCTTCCCTGTGATCGACGACAGCATCAAGATCGATATCAAGGAATCCGACGTGCGCACCGACACCATGCGCTCGGGCGGGGCGGGCGGCCAGCACGTCAACAAGACCGAATCCGCCGTCCGGCTGACGCATATTCCGACCGGGGTCGCGGTAGTCTGTCAGGCCGGGCGGTCGCAGCACAAGAACCGTGCCCAGGCCTGGGACATGTTGCGCGCCCGGCTTTACGAGATCGAGCTGAAGAAACGCGAGGAGCAGGCCGCCGCCGATCAGGCCGCCAGGACCGATATCGGCTGGGGCCATCAAATCAGGTCTTACGTCTTGCAGCCCTATCAGATGGTCAAGGACCTTCGCACCGGCGTGCAGACCTCGGACACCTCAGGCGTGCTCGACGGGGACCTTGATGAATTCATGGCGGCAACGTTGGCGCAGCGGGCCTTTGGAACGGAAACAGGCGCGGTCGAGGATGTCGATTAGCGGTTAGCGAAACTCTTAGCCCGCGCTCAGCCGAACGCCGGCGCGCAAAAACTTCTGCGGATCGACCGCTTCGCCATCGATCCTGGTTTCGTAGTGCAGATGCGGACCCGTCGAGCGGCCGGTGGATCCTACCGCGCCGATCACTTGCCCGATCTTGACGACGTCGCCGACCTTCACGTTGATCTCGGACAGATGCCCGTAGCGGGTCGACAGGCCGTTGCCGTGGTCGATTTCCACCATCCGTCCATAGCCGCCGGCCCATCCGGAAGATGCGACCTTGCCGTTGGCGGTGGCGCGCACGGGATCGCCGGTCGACGCGCGGAAATCGAGCCCCGTATGCATCGCCGGCCGACCCAGGAACGGATCGGTGCGTACGCCGAAGCCCGAGGTGAACTCGACTTCGCCGATGACCGGCTTTCGGTACGGCACGAGCGCAAGCGTGCGGTTGAGGTGATCGACCTGGGTGCGGGTGATGTTGATCCGGTAAAGTTGACGCTCAAAGGTCCCGGCATCGGCAGGAAGTTTCACGGGGACGTAGGGCCCGCCCATGCCTGCGCGCGGCACTGCCGCCTCGAGCTGCCCGGCGTCGAGACCAAGATCGGTGAACACGCCGCGCATGCGCCGCATGCGTGATTCCATGCTGTCTTCGAGCGAGGTGAGGGAAGCGAGCTGACGTCGCTCGACCTGATCGAGCGAGTTTTGCAGGCGTACGATCACATTGTCGACGCCGCCCTGTATTTTCGCGGATTTGGTCGCCGGCGCGTTGACGATGATCGGCACGCGCGATTCCAGGCGAGCTTCGCGGTCAGGCGGTGCGACGAAGACCGCGGTGTCGCTGATCGGGGAAGGTTTCGGTATGCCCGAGCCCTCCGTCGCGTTGGGGCCGCGCGACGGCATCCTGATCGATCCGGTGATGTCGGGAATGGTGCCCATGGCGGTCGCGCGCGACTCGAGCGCTGTCTGCCGGCGCATGATCTGCTCGAGCTTCTGGTCGAACTGTTCCTGATCGAGCAGTTGCCGGCTGGTGGCGCGATCGACCTTGGCGCGCAGTTCCGCGATTCGGTCCTCGTAGGCGTATTGCATTTCCGCCTGACGCGCGATCAGCCGGGTGAGGACGTCGTCGCGAAACGCGAAATAGGTCGCCGTCGCGGCCGACCACATTCCAAGCGCGGTGACGGTACCAACAACGATCCAGAACGCCACCGGCCCGAAGCGGACCTGCTTGCCGGCGTGGAGCAGCGTGTAGCCGGTGAGGTCGCGCTTGGCCGCCGCCGAAGGGACGTGGCTGGCCGGTTGGCGGCCCGGTTGCCGTACCGGATTATGGTGTGGATGAGACTCGAACTGGTGACCGGAACGGTACGACATCGGCACTCCCGCGCCGGTCGGAGGTAGGTTCCTTACGGCCCATTTTGCGGGAGCGATTTGACCGCGTCATGGTTAATTTTTCGCGAATGCCGGTCTGCCGATCAAACGGCCTGGGCCGCGGCAAGCACCTCGTCGGCGTGCCCGTCGACCCGAACGTTGCGCCATATCCTGAAGATCCTGCCATCCCCTCCGACCAGAACCGTGGTGCGAAGGATGCCCATGAACGTCTTGCCATACATGGATTTTTCGCCCCAGACGCCATAGGCTTGAAGCATTTCGTGCTTCTCATCCGAAGCAAGAGGAACACCGAGCTGGTGCTTGTTCCGGAAGGCCTCTTGCGCCCTTGGCGGGTCCCCCGAAACCCCGACCACGGCCGTTCCCGCTTCGGCGAATGCACTCCGGAGCCTCGTGAAGTCGATCGCCTCTTTGGTGCAACCGGGCGTGTCGGCACGCGGGTAGAAAAACAGCACCAGTTTTTTCCCCGCAAAGTCCATAAGCGAAATCACATTTCCCCCGTCGCGCGGCAGCTGGAACGAAGGCGCCTTGGCGCCTTCGTTGAGCGCGGAGCGGATAGCCGCCTTGTTCCGATTCGATGTGGCGGCGGTCGCCGGTTTAAATGTTTTGGAGGTGGACGCATGCGATGCTTTGGTTTGCCTGTTTTTCGGGTTCTTGCTTGATTTGGTTGCCGATGGCGTCTTCGATTTTGAAGTCGGCCGTTTTGCCGGCGCCTTCGCTGCGGCGCGACTCGTCGTCCGTCCGGACGGTATGTCGGATTTCTTGCGCGTTTTCTTGGACATACGCCTTCCTTTCGTCGCTTTCCGCGGATCAATCATTGAGGTATTGAAGCAAGCTGGATTGCCGGACAGGTCGGTTTGATCCCCGGATTATGCTCAAAAGGATTTCGATACGCCACCCGGCCGCTCGTGTGGCGTTCAGCCGATCAATGAACGGAGGCGTCGGTCGGTCTGATCCAAACATTCGCGCGGGCACTTTTACGACGTCGGGAATCGAAGGACTATCTGCAAATATGAGTTTTGGTGGGGTTTGGGATTTGAGATTCGCTTGGAGGGCCCGCGGCCAAATGGGAAGCGAATGTCAAATCGGTTCCACTGGATGAGGGATGGCTGCAATGCCGGCACGGGAGCCTTCGTTGTCCATTCAAGTCCAACATCGACGCCGGCAACGATAGGCAATGGCAGGACATAGATCGCCCCAGGATCCCAGTCTGTCCACCAACGTCCGGCCGCAACAGTTGGACGACGGCGATTGGCATGCAGAACACGATGAGGTGGCGTGCCGTCGTGCGCGTCGGCTGTTGTCCCGGCCGAATGCCCGCTTTTACGTTCTTACCGATCGCCTGAGATCGTTGCGGCGCCGGCTTGCCGGCGAGCGTTGGTTGTGGCGATTGGGGATCGTCATCGCCTCTCTGCTTGTGGTTTTTGCCTGCTGCTTCGGCGGGCTGTGGTGGCGGCTCGGCGCCGGACCGATCAACCTCGACATGGCGACCCCGTGGCTTGCCGCTGCGATCGAGGACAATATCGGTCACGGCAATACGGTCGAGGTCGGCGGCACGCAGATCGAACGTGCCGGACGGATCCGGATCGCGGTGCGTATCCGCGACATCATCGTGCGGGATCGCGATCACGCGATCGTTGCGAGCGCGCCGAAGGCCGAGGTGAGGCTTTCGGGCTACGCGCTGTTGATGGGACGCCTGCGCGCGGAGAGCCTCAATCTGGTGGATGCCGAGCTTGCGGTGCGTATTACCCGCGACGGCTATGTCACCGTATCCACCGGCGACAATGCGCGACCGCTTGCCACCGGTGTCGCCTCCAAGAAAGAAGCGGGGATTCCTCCGACGTTTCCGCGCCAGGCGGCGGCGGGCGCCCCCGCCGCGCCGGCGCCCTCGCAACCGGCTACGGCGCCGCCCGCCACCGACGCTACCCAGGCAGGGTTGCTTGCGGGCCTCGACTGGCTCGACAGCCTGAGCCTGACCGGTCTTGACGGACAAAACCTCAATGAAATCGGTTTGAAGAACGGCAACCTGGTCGTCGACGACCAGCAGCGCGGCAACAAATGGAATTTCCAGAACATCTCCCTCAGTCTGCGCCGGCCGAGCGGCGGCGGCGTCGCGCTGAGCGTCGCTGAAGAGGGGCGTCAGGGCTGGTCGCTGCATGTGACGGTCGGACCGCCCGCCAACGGTGTGCGATCGGTGGACATCAAGGCCGACAAGGTCTCGACGAGCAACATCCTTCTGGCGCTCCGGTTGAAGGATCTGACCTACAGCGCCAACCTGCCGCTAAGCGGCGAACTGAAGGGCGAACTCGGCCGCGACGGCCTGCCCACCTATTTCCGCGGCAAGATCACGGCCGGCGCCGGCGATATCATCGACAGCGATACGCCGGACTATCCGGTGGCGATCGATTCAGCGGAGGTGAATGTCGAATGGGACGCCGCCAAGCGTGTGCTGGTGGCTCCGTTCAAGATCATTTCCGGCCAGAACAGGATTACGCTGCTCGCCCATCTCGAGCCGCCTAACGACAACGTCACCGACTGGCAGTTGGGTTTCAGCGGCGGCACCATGGTGCTTGCCGGCAACGACAATGATCCGCCGGTGATCTTCAATCGAATCGCGATCGCCTTGCGCTTCGATACCGACAAGCGGCGGGTGATCCTGACCCAGGCCGATTTCAGCAACGGCGAGATCGGGGTCGCGGGCACCGGCAGCATTGATTACGCCGGCGAACCGCGCCTGATGCTGGGATTTGCTGGTACGCCGATGTCGGCCTCGGCGCTCAAGCGAGTCTGGCCCGCTTTGATTGTCCCGGAAGTCCGCGAATGGGTGATCGGCCGGATTGAGCGCGGCGCAATCCAACGCATCGAGATCGGCGTCAATTCGCCGGTCCGAAACCTCTCCCGCAAAGGTCCTCCGATCCCGGACGATGGTCTCAACATCAACATTCTCGCCAATGGCGTTGCGCTGCGCCCCGTCGACGACCTCCCGGTCATACGCGATGCCGATTTGAAAGCGCACATCTCCGGCCGTACCGTATTGGTGACTGTCGGTCAGGGTGTGGCGGACACGCCGGCGGGCCGCAGGCTCAACGTTTCCGATGTTGTGTTCGAGGCACCGGATACGTTTCCGAAACCGGTGCAAGCCAAGGTGAAATTCCGGATCGACGGGCCGGTGCCGGCGGCCGCCGAGATTCTCGCATCTGATAAATTGAGCGATCTTTCCGCGACCTTGATCGATCCCAATGCCAGCAAGGGCACGGTTTCCGCCATCGTCAATTTGGCCCTGCCGATCAAGCGCGACATTTCGCGCGCCGACACGAGCTATTCGCTCACCGCCGACCTCGGCGGATTCTCCGCTGATCGGGTGGTGATGAACCAAAAGCTCGAAGCCAATACGCTGAAGGTTGTCGCCAATAATCAGGGCTATCAGGTCAAGGGCGACGTAAAGATCAACGGGCAGGCGGCTTCCCTCGACTACCGCAAGCAGAACGAGGGAGACGCCGATATCAAGTTGCTGGCGACGCTCGATGACGCCAGTCGCGCCAGGCTCGGCTTCGACCTCGGACCCGCGGTCTCCGGCGCCATTCCGGTCAAGCTGACCGGCAAGATCGGCGGCGATACCCGCCTCGGTATCGATGCTGACCTCACCCCGTTGAAGCTCGACAATATCCTGCCCGGCTGGGTGAAAGCCCAAGGCAAATCGACACACGCGACGTTCAACGTGGTTCAGAAGCCGCAATCGACCCGCCTCGATGACATCGTCGTCGATGGCGGCGGCTCATCCATCAAGGGATCGATCGAGGTGGATCAGAACGGCGATCTGATGAACGTGAACTTCCCGACCTACGCGCCGTCGGAAGGCGACAAGACGTCGCTGCGCGCCGATCGCGGGCCGGATGGCGTTCTCAAGGTCACCATGCGCGGCGACGTGTTCGACGGCCGTGGTTTTCTCAAGACCGCGATCTCCGGCAAGGAGGCCGATCCCAAGAGCAAGACCAAAAGCATCGACATTGACGTCGACGTGAAGCTGGGCGCGGTTGCCGGCTTCTACGGCGAGGCGCTGCGCAGTGTCGATGCCAAGATGTCCCGGCGCGGCGGGACGATCCGAAGCTTCTCGTTCGCAAGCAAGCTCGGGCGCGACACGCCGGTGACGGCCGACCTGCGCGGCCGCGGGCAGGGCCGCGAAGTGATTTATCTCGAAACCAGCGATGCCGGCGCGTTCCTTCGTTTCACCGACACCTATTCCAAGGTCGTCGGCGGCCAGCTTCAACTGGCGCTCGATCCGCCGACCGCGGAGCCGACCGCGAAAGAAGGGCTGCTCAACGTCAGGGATTTCACCGTCAAGGGCGAAGGGGCGCTCGATCGGCTGGCGGCGGGCGGTCCCGCCGGGGCGCAAACTGGGATTGGTTTCTCGCGGGTGCGCGCGGAATTCAGCCGACAGAACGGACAGCTCACGATCCGGGAAGGCGTCCTCAAAGGTCCGGCCATCGGCGGAACGATCGAAGGCAGCATCGATTATCCGGGCAATCAGGTGCGCATGAGCGGCACCTTCGTGCCGCTTTACGGATTGAACAATCTCATCGGCCAGATTCCGGTCGTCGGACTGGTGTTCGGCGGCGGCAGCAATGAAGGGGTATTCGGCCTCACCTATGAGGTCGTCGGCACGCCGGACAAGCCGACGCTTCGGGTCAATCCGATTTCGGCGTTTCTCCCCGGCATCACCCGCAAGATCATGGAATTCAACACCGGCAAGCAAAACAACCCGATCGAGTTTCCGGGATTGAATTCCGACCGATGATCCCCTGCTGGTCAGTTCCGTAGCGCCGGGACCACCAGAAACGGGATCATGCCGAGGATCACCGCCACCAGCGCGTAAAGCAGCAGCGGATTGTAACTGTGCGTGACGTCGTGGATCAGGCCTCCGCTCCATGAGCCGAACGCCGCGCCGAGCCCGCTGCCGATCGCAATGCTTCCGTAGATCGTGCCGACGCGCTTGCCCCGGAACAGCTTCATCGCGGTTGCCGTGAGCAGCGGGCCTCGCGAGCCGATCATGCTGCCGAAGCAAACGACAAAGCCCGTCAGAATCCAGATGTTCGGATACCACTGCAACAGCCAGAGCAGGCAAATTCCGAAGATCGACAACGCGTAGGAAAACAGGACCGATGGCCTGCGCCCGATGATGCCGTCGAGCGAGGAAACGCCGAGCATGCCGAAAAGAAGTGCGACGCCGGAAAAACCCCAGGCCGTCGCCGCCTGCAGGGGCGGGAATCCGGCGTCGATCAGATAGGCAACGACTTGCGGGGCGATCGCATACATGCCGATCGCGGTGAAGAAGAAGGTCGAGAACAACGCCCAGAAGGCGTGGTGACGCATCGCGTTGCCAAGGGTCCAACTGTCATCAGCAACATCCGCCGCCGCCGCTTTCGTAAGATGGGGCAGGCCCGTGGAGAACAATCGCCACGGCAATATCAGAAGCGGCAGCAGCAACACTAGCGCGCCGGCGCCGAAGATCTGATATGTGCCGCGCCAACCGAGGTGGTCGATCAGGACCTGCGAGGCGGGCAGCAGCACCAGCACGCCGGCGCCGGTTGCGGAATAGACCACGGCCATCGCCGTTGGCAACCGCGGACCAAACCAGCGGCCGAGCAAAATCGAATTCGGAACGTTGCCGATCAATGCGATGCCGAAACCCACGCAGACACCGATGCTGAGCTGGATTTGCCAAAGCTGGCCTGCATTGGCGGCGAACAGGAACGCGCCGCCAAACAGCAGCAGGCCGAGCGAATAGACGCATCGCGGCCCTGAATAATCGAATAGCCGCCCGATCAGAGGAGAGGCCAATCCGCCGGCCAAGGCGCTCAGCGAGTAGACGGAGACGACTTCGGCTCGATCCCAGCCAAAACTTTCTGAAATCGGCAGCAGGAATACGGTAAAACTCTCACCGAGTCCGCGGCCGAGCACCGAGAGGGCGAAGCACAGCGCAAGCACACCGAGCGCGGTGCGCGTCGGCCTGGTCGGTGTTTCCTTCAGCGGCGTGGCTTGATCCATCGCTGGCAGAGAGCGCGTTTCAGCGCGTCCTCGCAAGCGTGAAAAGCGAATACGCCCATGCAGGGCTATGGCTTCCACGCGAAACGACGAAGGTGAAGCCTAAGCCGGCTTCAGCAGCACGTGGCGTTTCCTGCCAAACGACAGCTTGATCACGCCTTCCGGCGTCAGGTCGGTTCGCTTGAGCATCATCTTCTCGTCGGTGACCGCCGCATCGTTCACACGCAGGCCGCCGCCCTTGATCTGGCGGCGCGCTTCGCCATTCGACGCCACCAACCCTGCCTTGACAAAGGCTGCGAGCACGCCAATCCCGCCGTCGAGTTCCCCGCTGGAGACTTGCACCGTGGGAAGGTTTTCCGCGATCGCGCCTTCCTCAAAGGTCTGTCGCGCGGTTTCCGCAGCCTGGCGCGCGGCATCTGCGCCGTGCAGCAACGTGGTCGCGGCATCGGCGAGCGCCTTCTTGGCTTCGTTGATCTCCGCGCCTTGCAACGCGGCGAGCTTGTGGATCTCGCCAAGCGGCAGGGTGGTGAAGAGCTTGAGGAACCGCGGCACGTCGGCGTCCTCGGTGTTGCGCCAGTATTGCCAGAAGTCGTAAGGCGAGAACTGGTCGGCGTTGAGCCAGACCGCGCCTTGCGCGGTCTTGCCCATCTTGGCGCCGGAGGCGGTGGTGAGCAGCGGCGTCGTCAGCGCGAATAGTTGCGGCGTCCCCATGCGGCGGCCGAGGTCGACGCCCATGATGATGTTGCCCCATTGGTCCGAGCCGCCCATCTGCAGGCGGCAGCCGGTGCGCCGCGCCAACTCCACGAAATCGTAGGCCTGGCAGACCATGTAGTTGAACTCGATGAAACTCATTTCCTGCTCGCGCTCGAGCCGCAGCCGTACCGAATCCATGGTCAGCATGCGGTTGACCGAAAAATGCCTGCCGATGTCGCGCAGCATTTCGATCCAGTTGAGCTTGGTGAGCCATTCGGCATTGTCGAGCATCACGGCATCGCTCGGACCGTTGCCGTAGCGCAGGACCTTGGCGAAGACGCCGCGAATCGAGGCCTTGTTGGCCTCGATCTCCGCAACGGTGCGTATCGCGCGGGTTTCGTCCCTGCCCGAGGGGTCGCCGACCATCGTGGTGCCGCCGCCCATCAGCGTGATCGGCTTGTTGCCGCTCTGTTGCAGCCAGTGCAGCATCATCATGGTCAGGAAATTGCCGATGTGCAGCGAAGGCGCGGTGCAGTCGTACCCGACATAGGCGGTGGCCTCGCCTCGGGCGGCGAGCGCATCCAGCCCCTCGAAATCCGAGGCCTGGTGAATAAAGCCGCGTTCCTGCAGCACATTTAGGAACTCAGACTTGAATGCTGTCATCTTTCGTCGAACCTGATCATTTTTGTTTTACGGTATTTGCAGCAAATTGCGGGAATTTAACCATAGTGGACTGCTGCGAATGCGTGCGCTGTGGCATTATAAGATGTGCCCGTTTGGCACAAGCTTCGGGAATTGAACGGGATTGGACGTCCCGGGCAGGGGCGTCCCAAAGGCTATATTGCAATGATGTTGACGGCCATTGGCTTGATGAGCGGGACCTCGCTGGACGGGGTCGACGTCGCCATGATCGAAACCGACGGCAAGCGCGTAACCGCGTTCGGACCGTCGGGATACCGGCCCTACAGCGATGTCGAGCGCCGTTTGCTGCTCCAGGCACTGACCGAAGCCGTTCACCTGCAGGAGCGGGAGGCGCGCCCGGGCATCCTTTTGGAGGCCGAGCGGGTCGTTACCATGGCGCATGCCGAAGCCATTGCGAGCTTCAACGCCCAGAACCGCATCGCGTGCGAGGACATCGATATCGTCGGCTTTCACGGCCAGACCGTGCTGCACCGCCCCGCCGACAAGATGACCGTGCAGATCGGCGACGCGGCGGCGCTTGCAAAAGCAATCCATATCCCGGTCATGCATGACTTTCGTGCTGCCGACGTCGCCGCCGGCGGCCAGGGCGCCCCTTTGGTCCCGGTCTATCACCGCGCGCTCGCCCAGTCGCTTTCGCGTGAGGGGCCGATCGTGGTGCTCAATATCGGTGGCGTGTCCAACATCACCTATATCGACGGCGACACCCTGATCGCCTGCGACACCGGGCCCGGCAATGCTTTGCTCGACGATTTCATGCAGCGTGCCATCGGCCAGCGCTTCGATTGCGATGGCCGCATGGCGGCTCAGGGGGTCGTCGATGAGCATTGGATCGCGCAGGCATTGACGCTTCCGTTTTTTGCGCTGTCGCCGCCGAAATCGCTCGACCGGAATGACTTCGCCAAGCTCGTACTTGGCGATTCCTCTCCCGCTAACGGCGCGGCCACGTTGACGGCCTTTACCGCGGCCGCGATCGCCGGGATCGTTCCGCTGTTGCCGAAACGGCCGCAGAGCTGGATTGTTGCCGGGGGTGGCGCGCGCAATCTCACC
Source organism: uncultured Alphaproteobacteria bacterium (assembly GCA_963832045.1). Taxonomy (GTDB): domain Bacteria; phylum Pseudomonadota; class Alphaproteobacteria; order Rhizobiales; family Xanthobacteraceae; genus Bradyrhizobium. The sequence goes on along the minus strand of CAWHSM010000019.1, from coordinate 475,414 downwards.
ATGATGCGGATGTTGCGCGAGCGCCTTGGCCCGGCAAGCGTCGAAGCGGCCGATGCGCTTGGCTGGTCCACGGATGCGATCGAGGCCCAGGCCTTCGGATTTCTCGCCGCGCGCGGTCTCAAGGGCCTGCCGCTCAGCTATCCCGCAACGACGGGCGTGCCGATCCCGATGACCGGCGGCATTGTCGCACGACCGTGAAGCTGACGACTCGTCTGAAAAATGCCTTCTTTAACGGACGTTCGCCAGCCGCATGTCGAGATAGCCGGTCACCGTCTGCATCAACGGCTCCAGCTTGCCGTCGAAAAAGTGGTTGGCGCCGGGGATGACCTGCTGGTCGATCACGATGCCTTTTTGAGTCTTGAGTTTCTCGACCAGCGTATTGACGTCCTTCGGCGGCACCACCGCGTCCTTCTCGCCATGCACGATGAGGCCCGAAGACGGGCAGGGTGCGAGGAAGGAGAAGTCGTAGAGATTGGCGGGCGGCGCAATCGAAATGAAACCCTCGACCTCCGGTCGGCGCATCAACAGCTGCATGCCGATCCAGGCGCCGAACGAGAAGCCCGCAACCCAGCAGGCGCGCGCTTCCGGATTGATGGTTTGCGCCCAGTCGAGGGCGGATGCCGCATCGGAAAGCTCGCCGGTGCCGTGATCGAACGCGCCCTGGCTGCGGCCGACGCCGCGGAAATTGAAACGCAGCACCGAAAATCCGCGATGGGCGAAGGCGTAGTAACACTGGTAGACGATCTGATGATTCATCGTCCCATGAAACTGCGGGTGCGGATGCAGGATCATCGCGATCGGCGCATTCTTCTGCTTGGCCGGGTGATAACGGCCTTCGAGGCGGCCCGCGGGGCCGGTGAAAATAACTTCAGGCATTGATGACGGTCCTTGGCAAAATCGACCGGTTGTCGCTGGCTTCATCTGGCGCTCTGGCGGAGAAGACCTCGCGGAGATGAAGGGAGCCGGAAGAGACGTCGAGAGGAGCTGCGCGAACGACGGCTCTTGATGAGGCCGCCTTCTAGCATGAGGCAAGGGGCAAAACGCAAGGGTTTTCAACATCCAGCCGTCTGCTCAAGAGGTTAGCTGGCAATTGGGGATTGCGCGGATACGCTAGTGGAGTGGATTTGGCATTCGCTCCCCGCCTAGCCCCAAGTTCATCAGCGAATGCCAATTCCGAAACTCCACTAGAAACCTATATTTGCTAGTGGTCCTTTGATTCCAACATTTGCAAAAATGCCTGCCGCGAGGGGGTGCAAATGTTGGAATCGGACCGCTAGTCTCGCCAATTGGCACAACGAACACTAGTCGCATGGTGCGCCTCGAACGTGGAAGGTATTATATTACTTAATGTCGGACCGCATCTATCTCGATTGGAATGCAACAACCGCGCTTCGAGCGGAGGCGCGGCGGGCCATGTCCGCAGCGCTGGATCTTGAGGGCAACGCATCTTCGGTTCACGCCGAGGGCCGCGCAGCGCGCAAATGGATCGAGGGTACGCGGGCAGCTATAGCCAACGCGGTCGGCGCGCTGCCGAGAAACCTCATCTTCACGTCAGGCGGGACCGAGGCCAACGCGCTTGCTTTGAGCCCAAAACTCAAACGGGGCACGGGCCCTGCGGTCGAGCGGCTGGTGGTGTCGGCGATCGAACACGCGTCCGTGTTGGCCGGCGGCCGATTTTCTCGTACTTCGATGGCGACCACGGGCGTGACGCCTTCGGGCGTGCTCGATCTCGATCGCCTGCGCGGGCTACTTTACGACGGACCGCCGGCGCTGGTGTCGATCATGCTGGCCAACAACGAAACCGGCGCCATACAGCCCGTGGCCGCGGCGGCCGAGGTCGTCCACGCTGCAGGCGGTCTATTGCACGTGGATGCGGTCCAGGCGTTCGGAAAGATAGCTTTTGATATGAGGGAACTGGGCGCAGACCTTCTGACGCTGTCAGCGCACAAGATCGGCGGTCCTAAGGGCGTCGGCGCGCTGGTCTTGGCGGAGGGAATAACCGACCTGGAACCCCTCCTGCGCGGCGGCGGACAAGAATTCAGTCGCCGTGCCGGAACCGAGAATGTGGCCGGCATTGCGGGATTCGGCGCTGCGGCGGCCGCGGCACTCGCCGATCTGCAAGGCGAAGGTCGCCGCCTGGAGCGCCTGCGGCAACGCCTGGAAGACGGCCTGCGGCAGACGGCCGGAGCCATTGTGTTCTCCGACTCAATTCAGCGGTTACCCAATACCACTTTGTTTACGGTTCCCGGTTTAAGGGCTGAAACCGCCGTGATCGGCTTCGATCTGGCCGGGATTGCCACCTCATCGGGGTCCGCCTGCTCGTCCGGCAAGGTTCAGCCATCGCATGTACTGGAAGCCATGGGATTCGACCGCGAAATCGCCCAAGGCGCCGTGCGGCTCAGTATGGGCTGGTCCACGCAAGATACGGATGTCGATCGTTGCCTGGAGGCTTGGCGAAAGCTCTCCGATAACCTACTTAAGGATCAGCGACGAAACACAGCTTGAACCATTCTAAGCAGGTGATTTCGTCGGTGAAACATCGTAAGAGACCCTCGGAATTGATCCACCGCGGTCCTTGAAACCGCGAGCGGAGGAATACAATGGCTGCCGTACAAGAGACGGTCGATCGGGTTCGCCAGATCGACGTTGACCAATATCGATACGGGTTTGAGACGCTTATCGAGTCCGAGAAGGCCCCGAAGGGGTTGTCGGAAGATACCGTCCGCTTCATCTCCGCGAAAAAGAACGAGCCCGCCTGGATGCTGGAATGGCGTCTGGAGGCCTATCGACGTTGGCTGACCATGACCGAGCCGAGTTGGGCGAGGGTCAACTATCCCAAGATCGACTACCAGGATCTCTACTACTACTCCGCGCCGAAGCCGAAGAAGCAGCTCAGCTCGATCGACGAGATCGATCCCGAAATCCTCAAAACCTACGAGAAGCTCGGCATTCCCTTGCGCGAAGTCGCGGTGCTTGAAGGTGTCGTGCGGCCAGAGGGCGAGGCGGCGCCAGGTGGGCGCAGAATCGCGGTGGACGCCGTGTTCGACTCGGTTTCGGTCGCCACCACCTTCCAGAAGGAACTCAAGCAGGCCGGCGTGATCTTCATGCCGATCTCCGAGGCCATCCGCGAGCACCCCGAACTCGTGAAGAAGTATCTCGGCTCCGTGGTGCCGACCTCGGACAATTTCTTCGCCACGTTGAATTCAGCCGTGTTCTCCGACGGCTCGTTTGTCTACGTGCCGCCGGGCGTGCGTTGCCCGATGGAGCTGTCGACCTATTTCCGGATCAATGAGCGCAACACCGGCCAGTTCGAGCGCACGTTGATCATCGCCGACAAGGGCTCTTACGTCAGCTATCTCGAGGGCTGCACGGCGCCGCAGCGTGACGAAAACCAGCTCCACGCCGCCGTGGTCGAATTGGTCACGTTGGACGATGCCGAAATCAAGTATTCGACGGTGCAGAACTGGTATCCCGGCAATTCGGAAGGCAAGGGCGGCATCTACAATTTCGTCACCAAGCGGGGCGACTGCCGCGGCGACAATTCGAAGATCTCCTGGACCCAGGTCGAGACGGGATCGGCGATCACCTGGAAGTATCCGAGCTGCATCTTGCGCGGCGACAATTCGCGCGGCGAGTTCTATTCGATCGCGATCTCGAACGGCCACCAGCAGGTCGATTCCGGCACCAAGATGATCCATCTCGGCAAGAACACGACGAGCCGGATCATCTCCAAGGGCATCGCGGCCGGTGTGTCGCAGAACACCTATCGCGGTCTTGTCACCGCTCACCGCAAGGCTACGGGCGCGCGCAACTACACCGCATGTGACTCGCTTCTGATCGGCGACAAATGCGGCGCGCACACCGTTCCGTATGTGGAAGCAAAGAACTCCTCGGCTTTGTTCGAGCACGAAGCCACGACCTCGAAAATCTCCGAGGACGTGCTGTTCTACTGCGTGCAGCGCGGGCTGAGCCAGGAAGAGGCGGTCGGCCTCGTCGTCAACGGCTTCGTCAAGGACGTGCTGCAGCAATTGCCGATGGAATTCGCGGTCGAGGCGCAGAAGCTGATTTCGATCAGCCTCGAAGGGAGCGTGGGGTAGGTCCTCATCCTGAGGAGGCCGCGTGAGCGGCCGTCTCGAAGGATGAGAGGAAAGATTGTCGGCCATGTCCTTCGAGACGCGCCTTCGGCGCTCCTCGGGACGGGGATGAACGGAAAAGACGGAACAACGTGATGCAATTACTCGAAGTCAAAAACCTGCAAGTCCGCGTTGACGATCGCGAGATTCTCCACGGGCTGTCGCTCACCGTGAACAAGGGTGAGGTGCACGCGATCATGGGACCGAACGGTTCCGGCAAGTCGACGCTGTCTCACGTCATCGCCGGCAAGCCGGGCTACGAAGTCACCGGCGGTGAAATCCTGTTCAGGGGCGAAGACTTGCTGGCGATGGCGCCCGACGAGCGGGCGGCCAAAGGCGTGTTCCTGGCGTTCCAGTATCCGGTCGAGATTCCCGGCGTCGCCACCATGAATTTCCTGCGCACGGCGCTGAATGCCCAGCGGAAGGCGCGCGGCGAAAGCGAATTCTCGACGCCCGACTTTTTGAAGAAGGTGCGCGAGGTCGCCAAAAGCCTCAACATTCCGCAGGACATGCTCAAGCGCGGCGTCAATGTCGGTTTCTCCGGCGGCGAGAAGAAGCGCAACGAGATCCTTCAAATGGCGCTGTTCGAGCCGAGCTTGTGCATCCTGGATGAAATGGATTCCGGTCTCGACATCGACGCCTTGCGGGTTGCGGCCGACGGCGTGAATGCGCTGCGCTCGCCCGATCGAGCGATGGTTGTGATCACGCATTATCAGCGGCTGCTCAATTACATCGTTCCGGACTTCGTGCACGTGATGTCGAAGGGGCGGGTGGTGAAGAGCGGCGACAAGCAACTGGCGCTGGAGCTTGAGGCTTCCGGTTACGCGCAGTTCGAAGATGCAGCCTGAGGGCTTGCGAGCGATTTCAAGACGGAATTGACGATGAACCTGGTACTGGCAAAAACCGACACTGTACGCGCGCCAAGCGACGTCTTCGCGGCCGTGCGCGATCGGTTGCCCGGCACCGGCAAGGTTGCGGAAGCGCGGCAACGGGCTTTTGAAGCCTACACACGCGCCGGCCTGCCGCATCGCCGGCTGGAAGACTGGAAATATACCGACCTGCGGGTCTTGATGCGCGAAGTGCTTCCGCTCGCAGCAGTGCCGGATGCGGCGGCGCTGGAACGTGGCAAGAAGGCGCTGGCCTCGCTGAAAACAGACGCCTGCCGGCTGGTGTTGGTCGATGGCGCGCTGGCGCCGTCGCTCTCGAATCTGGACGCGCTGGAATCCGGCGTTCACGTGCAGGCCTTGCGTGAGGTGCTGGAGGATAGCGGCAACGAAGCTCGCGCCGATCTCCTCGACAGCGGCGCGGTTTCGGGGGCGATGATTGCGCTGAATGCAGCCATGGCAACAGACGGTGTTGTCATCGCCGTTGCCGATGGAACGGTTCTCACGAGGCCGCTTCATGTCGTCCACGTCGCGACGCGCTCTGTGGCCGCGGCCTATACCCGCTCGTTCCTGAGGGTCGGCAATGGCGCGCACGTGACGCTTCTGGAGAGTTTTATCGCCGCTGCCGGCGCGGCGTCGTATCAGACCAGCGATACCGTCACCGTCTGGCTTGGCCGGGACGCCGAATTGCAGCATGTGCGGCTGATGGCGGACGCGGCGGATGCGGTCAACATCACGACTGCGATCTTCACGGTCGGCGCGAAAGCGCGCCTCAACACGTTCAACCAGACGAGCGGCGGCGTGCTGAGCCGCTATCAGGGTTACGTGACCTTCGCGGGCGAGGGCGCCAACGTCAACGCCAACGGCGTCAACCTGCTCAATGGCCGGCAGCATGCCGATACCACGCTGTTCCTGGATCACGCGGTTCCGAATTGCGCCAGCCGTGAAATCTTCCGTTCCGTCGTCGACGACCGCGCGCATTCGGTGTTTCAGGGCCGCATCATGGTTCGCCCCGACGCGCAGAAGACCGATGCCAAGATGATGACGCGGGCGTTGCTGTTGTCCGACGAGGCCGAAGCCGACAACAAGCCGGAACTGGAAATCTTTGCCGACGACGTGACCTGCGGTCACGGTGCGACTACGGGCGCGCTCGACGAAAGCCTGCTGTTTTACCTTCGCGCGCGCGGTCTTTCCGAGAAGGAAGCCCAGGCGCTTCTGATCCAGGCATTCGTTGGCGAAGCCATCGAAACCATCGCCAGCGACCGCTTGCGCGAGCTTGCGATTGTAACCGCGCAGCGTTGGCTGGCGGCACGGGGATGAACATGCATCCGGCGGTCGCAAATGGTTCATATGACGTGATGCGCCTGCGGGAGGATTTCCCCGCGCTGGCGCTCAAGGTCTATGGCAAGCCGCTGGTCTATCTCGACAATGCCGCCTCGGCGCAAAAGCCGAATGCGGTGCTGGAGCGGATGACCGAGGCTTACAAAAGCGAATACGCCAACGTGCATCGCGGGCTGCATTACCTCGCCAATGTCGCCACCGAGGCTTACGAAGGCGGCCGCGCCAAAGTGGCAAAGTTCCTCAATGCCGCGCGCACCGAAGAGATCGTCTTCACCCGCAATGCGACGGAAGCGATCAACCTCGTGGCCTCCTCGTGGGGCGAGCCCAACATCAAGGCTGGCGACGAGATCGTGATCTCGATCATGGAACACCATTCCAACATCGTGCCCTGGCATTTTCTAAGGGAGCGTCACGGCGCGGTGATCAAATGGGCGCCGGTCGATGACGAAGGCAACTTCCTGATCGACGAATTCGAAAAATTGCTGAGCCCTCGCACCAAGCTGGTCGCGATCACGCAGATGTCGAATGCGCTCGGCACCATCGTGCCGGTCAAGGACGTGGTGAAGATCGCGCACGGCCAGGGCATTCCGGTCTTGATCGACGGCAGCCAGGCCGCGGTCCACCTCGCGATCGACGTGCAGGACATCGGCGCGGATTTTTACGTTTTCACCGGCCACAAGCTTTACGGGCCGACCGGCATCGGCGTGCTCTACGCCAAATACGATCATCTCGTGGCGATGCGCCCGTACAATGGCGGCGGCGAGATGATCCGCGAGGTCGCGCGGGACTGGGTGACTTATGGCGATCCGCCGCACAAATTCGAGGCGGGAACGCCGGCGATTGTCGAAGCGGTGGGGCTTGGGGCCGCGATCGACTACGTCAATTCGATCGGCAAGGAACGCATCGCCGCCCACGAGCACGACCTGCTGGACTATGCGCAATCGCGCCTGCGCGAGATCAATTCGCTGCGCATGATCGGCACTGCCAAAGGCAAGGGACCGGTGATATCCTTCGAAATGAAGGGCGCCCATCCGCACGATGTCGCAACCGTCATCGACCGCCAGGGCATTGCGGTGCGTGCGGGCACCCATTGCGTGATGCCGCTTTTAGAGCGGTTCAATGTCACGGCGACGTGCCGTGCCTCATTCGGGATGTATAATACACGCGAAGAAGTCGACCATCTGGCACAGGCGCTGATCAAGGCGCGGGAATTGTTCGCATGACCGACACAGTCGAAACCAAGGATATTGAAGCCAAGGATTCGGAGTCCAAGACTTCGGAATCCAAGACTTCCAACATGGAAACGCATTCCGCGCTGCCGCCGGAGGAAACCGAGCGGCTGAGCGGCGAAATCGTGGCCGCGCTGAAAACCGTGTTCGACCCGGAAATCCCGGCCGATATTTACGAGCTCGGCCTGATCTACAAGGTCGATCTCAAGGATGACCGTTCCGTCGATCTGATGATGACTCTGACCACGCCGAATTGTCCGGCGGCGGGCGAGTTGCCGCAGATGGTCGAAAATGCGGTCGCGAGCGTTCCTGGCGTCGGCGTCGTCAATGTGAATCTGGTGTGGGATCCGGCCTGGACGCCGGACCGGATGTCCGACGAGGCGCGTCTCGTTCTCAATATGTGGTGAAGTGTTCCGTTGCCGAAGCTGTCTGGTGTCATCGAAACAGCGCTCTATGTAGATGACCTCGAGCGCGCCCGCGCATTTTACGAGAAAGTGCTCGGGCTCGCGGCGCTGACAAGCGACCAGCGTTTTGTTGCTTTCGACGTTGGCGGGCGCAGTGTGTTGTTGCTGTTTCGGCGGGGTTCGACGCTCGAACCGGTTCATTTGCCTGGCGGGACGATTCCGCCACATGACGGCAGCGGCCCTCTGCACATGGCTTTTGCCATCGAGGCGGGCGAATTGCCGGGGTGGGAAAGGCGGCTTGGTGAGCATAACGTCGTGATCGAGGGCAGGACCGATTGGCCGCGGGGCGGCCACAGCGTCTACTTCCGCGATCCCGACAACCACTTGCTGGAGTTGGTCACACCGGGAGTTTGGGCGATTTATTAACGAACGGCTCGGCTAGTGGTCCAATTCTAACATTTGCATCCCGACTCGGCAGGCACTTTTGCAAATGTTAGAATCAAAGGACCACTAGCAAATATAGGTTTCTAGTGGAGTTTTGGATTTGACATTCGCATTGCGAATGCTCGGCTACAGGGTAGCGAATGTCAAATCCACTCCACTAACTGAATTCGCGACGCGAGGTCTTCACAACGGGCTGTTGGTTGTTACTTGAGATAGATGAGATTTTGCCGCTTTGCTGCGGCGCAGAGGTGACCGCAATGAACACGACCGCTCCAGTCGCCAAGCCGAAGCCGCGCCCGCGTCCGCAGGTGATGAGGCTGACGGAAGCTGCCGCCCAGCGCATTGCCGAACTGACGAAGCGCGCCGATTCGGCCATCGTTGGCCTTCGGGTCGGCGTCAAGAATGGCGGCTGTGCCGGGCAATCCTACACGGTCGAATATGCCCACGACGTGCGCCCGACCGACGAAGTGGTCGAGGACAAGGGTGTGAAGATCCTGGTCGATCCCAAGGCCGTGCTGTTTCTGCTGGGCACCGAAATGGACTACAAGGCCGACAAGCTCCAAGCCCAGTTCATCTTCAATAACCCGAACCAGATCGGCGCCTGCGGCTGCGGCGAATCCGTGCAGCTCAAGCCGGCGAACATCGAGGGCTGATGCGCGGTAAGATCCACGCTTCGTCGAAGCGCGGAGACATGGGTCGCCGATGGACCGCGATTTTCTGACCGATTTGTTCGCCGATTTTGGCCCGGTGACGCTGCGCCGGATGTTCTCCGGTTACGGTATTTCCGTCGACGGCGTCAATTTCGCGCTGGCGCTCCGCGCAGGCCTCTATTTCCGTGCCGACGAAGAGACCATTCCGCAATTCCAGGCGGAAGGCTCGAAGCCGTTTCAGTATCAGCAGAGATCGACAGCCAAGGTCGTCATCGTCAACTCGTACTGGGAATTGCCGGCGCGGCTGTTCGACGATTCGGAAGGCTTGACCGGCTGGGCGAAGGCGGCGTTGGCGGCGGCGCAGCGCGCGGCACTCCGCAAGCGGCCGAAGACGCGCAAGCGAGCGAAGGTTTCAATCAAGAAGACGATGACCAAGAAAGCTGCGGCCAAAAAGAAGAAGGCGGCAAGAGACTAAGAAGGGTCGCAGGGACGACGGCTGGAGGCCCTAAGCGACCTGGCCGCGGGTTTCGGCCACATATTCCGGATCGGCCTCGCAGACCACGCGGTTGCGTCCGGCGCGCTTGGCGGCATATAGGCAGGCATCCGCCCGTTCGATCAGGGAATCGGTATCGTCGCCCGGCTTGAGCATCGACACTCCGACCGAGATGGTGACGCGGCCCAAAATCTCGCCGGTGGATTTTTTCTTCAATTCCTTCGACATCACCGCGCGCCGGATGTGATCGGCGACCGTCAGGGCCTGACGCAGCGCGGTGCTGGGCAGCACCACGGCGAATTCCTCTCCGCCGTAACGGGCCGTGATGTCCTGTCCCTTGATGGACTGTTTCAGCGACATTCCGACCAGCCGCAGTACCTGGTCGCCGGTGAGATGGCCAAAGGAGTCGTTGAACGATTTGAAGTGATCGATATCGAACATCAGCAGTGAAAGCGGCTCGCTTGTGGCCAGCGCATTGGCGACCGCGGTCTCGATCGATCGATCGAAATATTTGCGGTTGCCGAGGCCGGTGAGGGGATCGGTCAGGCTTTCCGCCCTCATCGCATCGAGACTCTGCTGAAGATTGCTGATTTCCGTTTTCGACAGCGCCAGCCGGTCTTCCAGAGCCTTGGTGGTGTCGCGCATTTCGTGGGTGGTCTCGAGGAGCGAATCGACCACCTTCTTGACCTGTTCGCGGTCCACGGCCGCGGAGAGCTTTTCGGACGCGCCGGAGAGGCTCGCATTATACGTGGCCGACATGCCGAGCGCGTCGCCGATCAGCCGCATCACGTCGTCGATCTCGCCGATCACGCGGGCGCCGACCTTGTCGATGCGGTCGCTGGTCTTGATGTGGGAGAGGTAGGTCTCGTAGATCTGCTCGAGATCGGCTTCGGTCAGCTTGCCGTTACGGGCGAGGGTTTCGTTGATGACCTTGTTGAGCTGCGAATTGTATCCGGTGGCGTAGACGTACCAGATTTCATAATTGCGGGGCACGGCCGCCTGCCGCAGGGACCTGATCTGGCCCAGCGCAAGTTCGGCAAACGCCATTGTGCGTTCGTGTTCGTCCAGCACCCATGTCCCCAACAACCGTCAGCGCCGTTCGCTACACGCCGCCAAACCCATAAATTATGGTTTCAAGCTACGGGAGGTTGATGAACGAGCCGTAAACGGGGGAACGCGCCCAGCGCGTGCGAATCGGGCGCGATCAGACGCGGGCGCGAACCGGCCGCAACAAGAACGCTGGCAGATGAGAGTGATCCGCTGGTTCTGACGAAGAGGAGGGGACTTGCGGCTCAGGCGTACGACCGATTGAAGCTGGCCGCGGCTTGGAGGACGGGGTTACCGGCGCTGCCGTCACAGATGCCATCTGAGATGGCTCGGACGGAGCGTGGTTGCGATTTCCGGCCTTGCTTCCGGCTTCGCGATCGGGGCGCCGCTTGCGGCCGCCACCGCGCGAACCTCCGCCTTCCCTTCGGCCTTCCTTTGCACCTTCTCTTGAGCGTTCTCTTGGGTGTTCCTGACGTTCGCGGGAGACAGCTCGCTCCGGCGGCGGGATTTCCAGGCTGCCTTCGGCCAGCGGAATGTCCTGTCCGATCAGCTTTTCGATCGCGGCCATCGATTTGTGATCCAGTGAGGTCACGATGGAAATCGCGGTACCGGCACGGCCGGCGCGTCCGGTGCGGCCGATCCGATGGACGTAATCGTCGGCATGATGGGGAACGTCGAAATTGAATACGTGGCTGACGGCGGGAATATCGAGGCCGCGGGCGGCGACGTCGGAGGCGACCAGCAGCGGAATTTCACCCTTGCGGAATTGATCAAGCGCTGCCGTACGCGCGGATTGATCCATGTCGCCGTGCAGGGCGCCGACGCTGAAGCCGTGCTTTTGCAGCGACTTGTAGAGAACGGCGACTTCACGCTTGCGGTTGCAGAAGATGATCGCGTTGTTGAGATCCTTGGCTTCGCGCAACAGGCGGCGAAGGATGTCGCGCTTGTCATGCGCTTCGCGCCCGGCGGGGACCTGCGACTGGGTGATGGTGGCCACCGTCGTCGCGGGCCTCGAAACCTCCACCTTCTCCGGATTGTGCAGGAAGGTCTCGGTGATGCGCCGGATTTCCGGCGGCATCGTCGCGGTGAAGAACAGCGTTTGACGGGTGAACGGCACCAGCTTGCAGATGCGTTCGATGTCGGGGATGAAGCCCATGTCGAGCATCCGGTCGGCTTCGTCGATCACAAGCAGTTCGACGCCGGTGAGCAATAATCCGCCGCGTTCGGTGTGGTCGAGAAGCCGGCCGGGCGTTGCGATCAGGACGTCGACGCCGCGGGTGAGCTTGGTGTCCTGGTCGCCGAAGGAAACGCCGCCGATCAGCAGCGCCACGTTCAGCTTCTGGCCGGCGCCGTAGCGGTCGAAGTTTTCCTTGACCTGGGCGGCGAGTTCGCGCGTCGGCTCAAGGATCAGGGTGCGGGGCATCCTGGCGCGGGCGCGGCCCTTTTCCAGGATGGTGAGCATCGGAAGGACGAAGGCAGCGGTCTTGCCGGTGCCGGTCTGGGCAATGCCGAGAACGTCGCGGCGGGCCAGAACATGAGGAATCGCCTGTTCCTGAATGGGGGTAGGGGTGGTGTAACCGGTGGCCGCCACGGCGGCGAGCACTTTATCGGACAAGCCGAGATGAGAAAAAGACATTGAGCCTCTAATCGAAACCGCCGTTCGGAATCGAAGGTAAAAGGTGGTCGCGTTCGGCCCCGAAACGGCGCGCTCGATGAAAGCTCAGGGGCGGTGAAAGGACGCTGACCAGCGGGCAGATCAACTCGGGAATCGTATCCGACTCCGACCCGCTCTGAGGCGGAACATAGGGGCCAAACCGCCAAAGTCAATGGAGCGCACGCCGGAAGCGTTGAAAAAGCTTAATGTTTTGGCACAAATACAGGCTAATCCGCGGGCTTTAGAGCATGATCCGGAAAAGTGTGTAGCGGTTTTCCGAAAAGATCATGCTCAAGCAAAAGGATAGAGCGCGATGACGATTCGAAGAAAAGTCATCCCGCTCTAGAGTTTCCACCGTTAGATGTTCCGGAAAAATCTGCGAAGATGGGCACGCACCTTGCGGGAGTAATCGATGCCCCGAACCATTCAGACCCGTTGTTGCGTCGTCGGTGGCGGCCCTGCGGGCATGATGCTCGGATATCTGTTGGGGCGGGCCGGCATCGAGACGCTGGTGCTGGAAAAGCACGGCGATTTTTTCCGGGATTTTCGCGGCGATACCGTTCATCCCTCGACCTTGCAGGTGATGGACGAATTGGGCCTGATCGACGGGTTCCTGAAGGTTCCGCATCAGCAATTGCAAAAATTGGACGGCAAGTTCGGCGATGATTCCATCCGCGTTGCCGATCTCGGCCGGCTGAACGTCAAATACCCCTTCATTGCGATGATGCCGCAATGGGACTTTCTCAATTTCCTGCGTGAGAGCGGCAAACGATTTGCCTCGCTCAAGGTCATGATGAATGCCAACGCGACCGATCTGATCCGGTCGGGCGACACGGTTGTCGGCGTCAATGCCGATACTGCGGAGGGGCCGGCTGAAATTCGCGCGGATCTGACGGTCGCATGTGATGGACGGCACTCGATCATGCGCGATCGCGCGGGCCTCGAAATCGAGGAAATCGGCGCGCCGATGGACGTGCTCTGGTTTCGCGCGGTCAGGCGAGCGAACGAAACCGAAAGCCTGTTCGCGCGGGTTCAAAGCGGAAAGATGCTGGTCACATTCGACCGCGGCGATTACTGGCAATGCGCCTATGTCATCGCCAAGGGACAGTATGACGCCGTGAAGGCGCGCGGGCTGGACGCATTCCGAAACGATGTGATCGCCATGGCGCCTGTGCTTGCGTCGGGAATGTCCGACGTCAAGACCTGGGATGACGCGAAGCTGCTGACGGTAGCGATCAACCGGTTGAAGCGGTGGACGCGGCCGGGGCTATTGTGCATCGGCGACGCCGCGCATGCGATGTCGCCGATCGGCGGCGTCGGCGTCAACCTCGCGGTCCAGGATGCGGTCGCGACCGCCAATCTTCTCGCTGAAAAACTCGCAAGCGGTCGCCCGTCCGAACAGGAGCTCGATGCGGTTCGGCGCCGGCGCGAATTCCCGGTGCGGATGACGCAGGCCATGCAAGTCGTTGTTCAGAACAACCTCATCAGCGTGGCCTTGAGGCAGAGCGACCGGCCGCTTCGGGCTCCGCTGTTTGTGCAAATCGTCAACGCGATACCGTGGCTACAGGGCATTACCGCCCGGTTTGTCGCGATCGGCGTTCGTCCGGAGCATGTTCATTCACCGGCTTCATCGGATCGCTAGACTATCGCTTGCTCTGCCAGATCAGCACCAGTCCAAGGCCGGCCAGCCCCGCACCGTAGCCGGCCCACTGGATTTGCCGGATCATGAAGCTCGATGCGGGCCAGGCGATCATGCCGGTGCCCTGGCCGATCCATAGCAGGCCGATCGCCAGCGCAATGAGGCCAAGGACCAGTAACAACGTGCGCATGGGGATTCCTCCGGCGGGCGGCTTTGGTGGTTTGAAAACCACTACCGTCTTTAGCGAAGACCGTATGGCTTCGTCACGCGGTACTTTAGACGCAAAAAAGCCCCGGACCATGCCGGGGCTTTTGAATTTCGATTTAGGTCAGATCAGTACTGATTGGATCAGTACTTCGCAACCACCGGGCCGCCCCAGTTGAAGCGGTAGACCAGCGAGGTCGAGATGGTCTGCACGAGCGGATGGAAACTAGCGGACTCGCCGGTCGGCACTGCGGTCGTGATGAAGCTCTCCGCCAGCGTGGCGCGGCTGAAATAGGCCGCACGATATTCAGTCTTCATGAACCAGCCCGGCGCGTGGATGCCGAAGATGTTGAGGTTGTTCTCGACGCCGCCGCCTACAAACCAGCCGTTACGATTGAAAGAAGGCGTGCTGACGATAGGCGCAGTACCGGTCACGGCACCGAGTTGGCTGCCGGACCAGAACAACTCGGTGAAACCCGCGTTGACATACGAATAGACGTTCGGCGCTACGAGGTAGCCCAAACGTACACCGGCAGCCCACGTATCGCGAAGCTTCTCAGTGCCCTGCAGGCCGTTGAAGGCGTCAGTGATATTGCCCCGGAGGCTGCCGAACTGGCCATCGGCGAAGATGCCCGCAACCCAGGTCTGGTTAAATTGCCAGTCGTAGCCGGCGCCGACCGTACCGAACCAGCCGTCGCCACCCTGACGCTGACTGATGGTGGTCGCGTTGCCGGCAGCATTGATGCTGAAATTGTCTGCATCCCAAACACCGCCGCCGCCGCCGCCGAAGATGTAGAAGCCGGTCCAGTTGTACACGGGCTCCGGCATCACGGGAGCCTTGGTGTAGGTGCGCGCGGGAAGGTCGGCCGCGAGCGCAGATCCGGTGAACGCCGCAACCGCGGTCAATGCCAGCACCAACTTCTTCATATCCAACCCCTTAGCGGTGAGCGCCGCAACCCGGCGCATTTCGATTCTGCCCTCGTTTATAAACGTTTCCGGCCAAAAAGCTGTGACCGGGGAGGCACACCTGACTGAAAACGACAAAATCCACTGGCGCTTTGAGGATAAAAAATCCTTCAAAATCAGCGAGAAAGGGCAGGATTTTACCTTTCTCGCCAGTCTGGCGGCCCGGATGCGGGCGAATCCCTCAAGTCAGACGTCCAGAAGGTCTTCGCTGGCGAATTCCGCCTTGTCGGAAATGAACGCGAAACGGGCTTCGGCCTTGGTCCCCATCAAGCGCTCGACGGAATCGGCGGTGCCTTCCCTGTCGTCGGCCAAAAGCACCACCCGCAGCAGCGTGCGCTTGGACGGGTCCATCGTGGTTTCCTTG
This sequence comes from uncultured Alphaproteobacteria bacterium, assembly GCA_963832045.1. Lineage (GTDB taxonomy): Bacteria > Pseudomonadota > Alphaproteobacteria > Rhizobiales > Xanthobacteraceae > Bradyrhizobium. Next base: position 459,962 of record CAWHSM010000019.1, on the reverse strand, counting down.
AGCTGCGCCGGCATCATCTCGCCTAGGCCCTTGAAGCGGCCGACTTCGACCTTGGCGTTGGCGTTGAACTCGCTCTTGAGCAGGGCATCCCGGTGAGCCTCATCGCGGGCGTAAACGGTCTTGCTGCCGTGGGTGAGGCGATAGAGCGGCGGCACCGCGAGATAGAGATGACCCTCGTCGATCAGCCGCGGCATTTGCCGATAGAAAAAAGTGATCAGGAGCGAGGCGATGTGGGCGCCGTCGACGTCGGCATCGGTCATGATGATGATGCGCGAATAGCGCAAATCCTCTTCGCGATAATGCGCAAGGGTGCCACAGCCGATCGCCTGGATCAGGTCGGCCAGCTGCGCGTTGGCCACCAGCTTGTCCTTGGTCGCGGAGGCGACGTTGAGGATCTTGCCGCGCAGCGGCAGGATCGCCTGGGTCTTGCGGTTGCGCGCCTGCTTGGCGCTGCCGCCGGCCGAATCGCCCTCGACGATGAACAGTTCGGAACCGTCAGCCGCCGTGTCGGTGCAATCGGCGAGTTTTCCGGGCAGACGCAGCTTCTTCACTGCGGTCTTGCGTGAAATCTCCTTTTCGGCGCGGCGGCGCAGCCGCTCTTCGGCGCGCTCGGCCACGAAATCCAGAAGCTTGTTGGCTTGCAGCGGATTGCCGGACAGCCAATGGTCGAACGGATCCTTGATCGCCTGCTCGACGATGCGCTGGGCTTCGGCGGTGGCGAGGCGGTCCTTGGTCTGACCCTGAAACTCGGGTTCGCGGACGAACACGGACAACATCACGGCCGCGCCCACCATCACGTCCTCTGACGTGATCGAGGCCGCGCGTTTGCCCTGGCCGACGCGCTCGGCGTGATCCTTCAGGCCTCGCAGCAGCGCGCTGCGCATGCCGGATTCATGCGTGCCACCGTCCTGCGTCGGCACCGTGTTGCAGTAGGACGACATGAAACCGTCGGCGTCCGCGGTCCAGGCCACCGCCCATTCGCAGGCGCCGTGCGCGCCGACGCGTCCCGATCTTCCGGAAAAGATATCCGGATGCACCAGCGTGTCGGCGTGGATCGCGGCAGCGAGATAGTCCTTCAAACCGCCGGGAAAATGAAAGCTGTCCTCGGCCGGAACGTCCTCGATGCCCTTGAGCAAGGCGGCATCGCAACGCCAGCGAATCTCGACGCCGCCGAACAGATAGGCCTTGGAGCGCGCCATCTTGAACAGCCGCTGCGGCTTGAAGGCGGCCTTGGCGCCGAAAATATCCGTGTCGGGCTTGAAACGAATCCTGGTGCCGCGGCGGTTGTTGATCTTGCCGAGGTCTTCCAGTTTTCCCTTGGGGTGGCCGCGTTCGAACGCCATCCGATAAAGTTTTTGGCTGCGCGCGACCTCCACCTCCAGGCGCGAGGACAGCGCGTTGACCACGGATACGCCGACGCCGTGCAGGCCGCCCGAGGTCTCGTAGACCTTGGAGTCGAATTTGCCGCCGGAATGCAACGTGCACATGATGACTTCGAGCGCGGACTTTTTTGGAAATTTCGGATGCGGATCGACCGGAATGCCGCGGCCGTTGTCGGTGACCGTCAGAAATCCATCGCCGCTCAGTTCGACCTCGATAAACGTGGCATGGCCCGCGAGCGCCTCGTCCATCGAGTTGTCGATGACTTCGGCGAACAGATGATGCAGCGCCTTTTCATCGGTGCCGCCGATATACATGCCGGGCCGGCGCCGCACCGGCTCGAGCCCCTCGAGGACCTCGATATCGCGTGCGGTATAGCCAGCCTCGGCGCTGGTTGAGCGGGAAGCGACCTTGAGCTGGGAGCGGCCTTTCGGCTCGGCGCCAAAGAGGTCGTCAGCTTTCGTTTTAGTGCTGGATTTCAATGGTTTGGGCATAGTTCTTCATATAGGTAGGAAAGGGCGCGCCGCGAATTGGTTTCCCTGACTATGCCACGGTTGGGCTCAAAAAGTGACGGCAGTGGGAGAGAGGCCGCAGCTACTCTGCTCGCGAAGTGCGGAAAACGATCAGCGCAAACAGCGCCATCGCTATCAACACGATCAGCGAGCCGATGATTGGCAAAATAATGAAGGCTTCGCCTTTGCTGAGAACGATGGCGACACCTGCGGGAAACAGAATGGCGCCCGCGATGTGCAGCCAGCCCTGCCACTTTGCGAGTGCGCGCTCGCCGGCCGTTGGAACCAGTCTGTAATAGAGGCCGAACACGAACAAGAGAACGCCGCCGACGAGATTAAGATGCGCATGCGCAGGCGCCATGGCAAAGTTCTGCCGGATGCCCATCTCGATTCCCCAGACCATGCCGATGAGGAGAATCACAGTGGCTACCCGCATCATCAGTGAACCGATCATGTACTTCGTCCCCATGTTCATTGCAGGCAATTGAAAGCCGGCTGATTCTGTGTTGGCTGCCATTGTGACTTGATGTTCGCGTTGGAGCCAGCTTAAAGAAGCCAATTGCCGGGAAGGGCGAAATCGATATGGAAGAAATGACGCGCGCGCTGGCCGATTTCGTGCGCGACCATCAAGTCTGGGCCTCGCCGATCGTGTTGCTGCTGGCGTTCGGGGAGTCGCTGGCTTTCATCTCGCTGCTGATCCCGGCGTGGGGCGCGTTGGTCGCGATCGGTGCGCTGATCGGCGTCAGCGGCATCAGCTTTTGGCCGCTGTGCATCGCAGGCGGCATTGGCGCTGCGCTTGGCGACTGGGTCTCCTATTGGTTCGGCTTCAAGTACAAGGAGCAGGTCGCGCAGATCTGGCCGCTGTCGCGTTATCCGGAAATCCTGCCGCGCGGCGAGGCTTTTGTTAAGCGCTGGGGCGTGCCGAGCATTTTCATCGGGCGGTTTTTCGGTCCGCTTCGGGCCTCGGTGCCGTTGGCGGCTGGCATTTTCGAGATGCCGTATTGGCAATTTCAGATCGCCAATTTCGTGTCGGCCTTTGTTTGGTCGGGGGCGCTGCTGCTGTTTGGCGACGTGATCGCGGAGATCGTCGAATGGCTTTGGCGGGCGGTTTGAGGGTGGCCCTCTTTAAGGCTAGTGGAGTAGATTTGACATTCGCTACCCACCTGGCCACGGGCTCGCCAAGCGAATGTCAAATCTAAAACTCCACTAGAAATCTATATTTGCTAGAGTTCCTTTGATTCCGAAGTTCGCATCAGAGGTCGCCGCGATAGCTTGCGAACTTTGGAATCGGAGCTCTAGTTCACGAAAAGACGCCTAAAACCTTGACGCCGGGCCGCCACGGTTTTATAGCCCGCGCATGATCAACGCCGCGATCCCTTTGTTCGCCTATCGCCGCCGCCGCAGCTTAGCGGTTTGGGCGGTTGTTCGCGTTTAGATCATCGCCTTTGCCGCCCGGTCCGATCCGCGGCATTTTCTCCTGTCAGTGCATCCGATCCGGCGGCTTCTTAAAGACAAGCCCAGCAGGAGTTTGAGATGTATACGCCTCCGTTGTTCAAGCAAGATCGCGCCGCAAGTTTAGCCTTCGCGGAAGAGCGCGGATTCGGCACGTTCTGCGCCTGGAACGGCACACGGCCGATTGCGTCGATGTTGCCATTCTACTTGAGCAGTGCCGATGACGGCACGGTCGAGGTGCTATTTCACGTCGCCCGCCAGAATCCGCTGGCACAGCTCGCGGACCGCGTGACGTCGTGGCTACTCGCGGTCAACGGTCCCGATACCTATGTGTCGGCGGACTGGTACGTCTCGCCGGATCAGGTGCCGACCTGGCTCTATCAGTCGGTCCATCTGACGGGGCCGGTACGGGTTCTGTCGGACGACGAACTGGCGGTTCAAATCGATACGCTGAGCGCGAAGTTCGAGAACTGGCTCTTGCCGAAAAAGCCATGGACGTCGTCGAAAATGACGCCTGCGCGGCTGCAGACGATGAAAAAAGCGATCGTCGGGTTTGTCATGACGGTGGAAGACGTCGAGGGTAGTTTCAAGCTCAACCAGCACAAGTCCGAGGCCGATTATGCCGCGGTCGCAGGTGCATTGGAGCAGCGAACCGACACGGGTTCGCAACAGATTGCCGGTTTGATGAGACAAGCGCGGCCGCAGGCCTTCGCGAACGAAGGGAACACGCCATGAGCCTTTCAGATACCAGAGAGAACCAGGCTTCCGGTGCCGCGACCAAGCCCGCGGTGTTTGTCGACGGCGCGTCCGGAACGACCGGCCTTGGCATCAACGAGCGGCTTCGGCTGCAGAACGATGTCGTGGTGAAGACGATCGCGGAGGACAAGCGCAAGGATGCCACCGCCAAGCGTGCGCTGATGGAAGAGGTGGATCTCGTGATCCTCTGCCTGCCGGATGAGGCCGCCAGGGAGACGGTCGCGTTGATCGACAGCATGGGTGCGGCCGCGCCCAGGATTCTCGACGCCTCGACGGCCTTTCGCGTCGCGCCCGATTGGGCTTACGGCTTTCCGGAACTCGCGCCCGATCAGGCGGACAAGATTCGAAAAGCGCGGAAGGTCGCCAACCCCGGCTGCTATCCGACCGGAGCGGTGGCGCTGCTGCGGCCGCTGGTCGATTCCGGCCTGATGCCTGCGGATTATCCGGTCACCGTGAATGCGGTCAGCGGCTACTCCGGCGGCGGCAAGTCGATGATCGCAAGTTTCGAGGACGGCAGCGCGCCATCCTTCGAACTCTATGGCCTCGGCTTCGAGCACAAGCACCTGCCGGAAATGCAGCTTTATTCGAAGCTCACGCATCGTCCGATTTTCGTACCCTCGGTGGGTAACTTCCGGCAGGGCATGCTGGTCTCGGTGCCGTTGCAGCTCGATACGCTTCCCGGCAAGCCCGGCGGGGCCGACCTGCACGACGCATTGAGCAAGCGCTATGCGGGCAGCCGCTATGTTTCCGTCATGCCGCTTGAAAATGCGGCGGCCAGAATCGGGGGGATCGAGCCCGAGGCGCTCAACGAGACCAACCTGCTCGAGCTCTATGTGTTTGCCAGTGACCGTTACCGACAAGCAGTGCTGGTGGCGCGGCTCGACAATCTCGGCAAAGGGGCTTCCGGAGCAGCGGTGCAAAACATGCGGCTGATGCTGGGCCTCACGGAGAACTGAGGGAAGGTGGACGAGGCCACGCTGCAATTTTATCGCCGCAACGCTGCGTCCTATGCGGACTGGGCGAAGGCGCCCTCAAGCCGGCTGATCGGCTTTCTCGGATTGTTGCCGGAGGGCGGTTCGATCCTGGAGTTTGGTTGCGGCGCAGGTAATCACGCGGCCGAAATGCTGGCGAGGGGTTTTGCCGTGCGTGCGACTGACGGGTCGCCTGAGATGGCCGAAGTGGCATCGCGCAGGCTCAACCATCCCGTCGAGGCGATGCGGTTCGATGAGCTGGACGAGCACCAAGCCTATGATGGGGTGTGGGCGAGTGCCTGTCTTTTGCACGTGCCGAGGGATGAACTCGCCGGAATTCTCGCGCGTGTTCACAGCGCGCTGAAAAGCAGCGGCGTGTTTTACGCAAGCTACAAGGTCGGGGAGCGCGCGGGGCGTGACAGTCTCGGCCGCTACTACAACTATCCCTCGCCGGACTGGCTCCGTGAGACCTATGCGGGGGCGGGCGCCTGGGATCTTCTCAAATCCGACAGCAGCGAAATCAAGAGCTTCGATGAGGCGCCGGCCACCATGTTGCATCTTGTCATGCGCAAGGCTTGATGAAGGCGGGTATATGCAGGCGCGAGTGAGCGTCATCCCCGGGATGAACGCAATTGCGTTCACCCGTAGGTGCGCGCCGCTGATGGCGTAGCCTGGATGAGCGGAGCGATATCCGGGGCCTTGCTGATGTCCCGCATGTCGCTGACGCTCATGCGGGCTACCAACTTTGCATCATCCAGTGCGATCCGGGGCCCCGGTTCACACCTTCACGCGGGACAACACGCTTTCCGGAAATAAATCCTCGGGCGCGAGGCGGCGATGACAGACGCCTTGTTCGTGAGCGTATTGCAGGAAGGCCTCAAGCGTCGTGCGGTTGGCGTCGACGCCGTAGGGCCAATGGTCCTCGCCGAATAGCTTTTGCGCCTGTCTTGTATGCTCGAAGCACCACGGAATCGGAAAGCGCGGCGCCGTCACTTCCAGGGCGCGCGTGACACTCCTTTGCTTTGCTTCATCAAAGGCCTTGAAGAGGTTCATGGCGATCCAGGGATGCGCCTCGAGCGCCTCGCGCTTCAGCGCGATCACGTGCATGATCGGAAAGATGCCGGTGGCGCGGTAGTAGTCGGCCTCGACCGCCATGTAATCCTCGAACAGCCGCGCGATGTTCGGGTGGCCGTGCTCGAAACAGTCGGGCGGATGCGCCGACAGGACCGCATCGAGTTCACCCTCGACCAACATCCGGCTCAAGCTTTTTGTCGGCGCTGGTGTCAGGTTAATGCCCCTCGGCAGATTGAGCGCGACTTTCTCGCTGCGGCCCGGCTCGTTCACGCCCGCCTGTATCCACGCGATGCCGGCAAGATCAATGCCGTATTGATGCGCCAATAGCCCGCGCGAATAAACCGCCGCGGTCTGCGCCCATTCGGGCAGGCCGATCCGTTTTCCAGCGAGATCCTGCGGCGCGCGGACGGCGCCATCGCGGCGCACGTAGATCGAGGAGTGGCGAAAGATGCGCGAGGGAAACACCGGAATGGCGGTCAACGCGCGGTCGCCTTGGGAGATGAGCGAGGCGTATTTCGCAAAGGATACTTCGGATGCGTCCCACTCGCGGTATTTCAGGAAGCGGAAGAAGATTTCCTCGAGCGGCAGGCTCAGGCATGTGAGGTGGAGGCCCTCAGGCACGACGCGCCCCGAAACCAGGTCCTCGACATGGTCGTAACGGCTGATTGCGAGCGTAAGCGGGACTTCGTTCATGGGCGATGGCTTCCTGAAGCGGGATAAAGCGGCGAGGGCATCGCGGTTGATTGAGCCGCGGTTCCAGCCTCGCGGTTTCGCAGGATCGCAAGCCGTCCCAGGAAGAACAGCGCGCTTGCCGAGATCAGAATCGGCATCGCGGCGGCGGCAAACAACATGCCGAGCGGCAGACCGAAGGCGAGCAGTTGACCGCCGATCACCGGCCCGAGGATCGATCCGACGCGGCCGACGCCGAAGGCCCAGCCGGTGCCGGTCGATCGCATATAGGTGGGATAGAGCGTGCCCGCCAACGCGTTGATGCCGACTTGGCCACCGATGACGCAGAGGCCGACGACGATCACCAGCGCCATCAGCGGCGTCTCGCTGGTCCCGACATGGCCGAGCGCCGCAACGCAGGGTGCCGCGACCAGGAAGGCGGCGACGATGCCAAGCGTGCCGAGGCGGTCGAGGAGCCGGCCGACCACCAGGCTTCCGACCGCGCCGCCCCCTTGCAACAGCGCGGTCGCAATCACCGCGTGCGCAAGCGGCACGCCGCTTTCGGCGACGACGGTCGGCAGCCAACTCGTCAAGAAGTGCAGCGAGATCATGTTGGCGGCATAGGCGAGCCACAACAGCATGGTCATCGCTGCCCGGCCGTCGGCGAACAGGTGCGCGACCGGCAAGCCCTCTCGGTTCTCCTCTTCGATCGCGAGCGAAGCGTTGTCGGGAATGGCGAGGTCGGGGCGGATGCGGCGCAACAGGCCGAGCACGAGATCGGTGCGGCCGCGCTTCACCGTCAGGAAGCGCACTGACTCCGGCAGAACGAAGATTGACACAAGACCGATCGCGATGGGCAGCACGCCGCCCACGACAAAAACGCTGGGCCAGCCCCAGATCGGAATGAGTTGCGCCGCGATGACGCCGCCGAGCGCCGAACCGATCGTGTAACCGATGAACATGACGCCGACGCGGGTCGCGCGCTCGCGCGCCGGGGCATATTCCGTCACCAGCGCGATGGCATTGGGGATCGAGCCGCCGAGCCCGATGCCGGCGATGGTCCGCAGCACCAGCAGCGAGGTGAGCCCTTCGGCCCAGGCGCTCGCGAGGGTGAAAAGGCCGAACAGCAGAGAGCCCGCGACGATCATGTACTTGCGGCCGAATCGGTCGCCGAAGTTGCCAAGGATCGTGGCCCCGAGCATGAAACCGCCGAGGCCCGCGCCGAACACGGCGCCGAATGCCGCCTTGTCCGAGTGCCAGGCCTTGATGATGGCCGGCGCGGCGTAACCCACGACCTGCATGTCGTAGCCTTCGATGAGCATGAAGGTGCAAATCCAGAACATCAAGCCGGCCTGGAAACGGCCGAAGCTCTGGCCCTCGATCAAGGCTCCGACATCGATGGATGCCGCCTTCGTCATGCTTCGCTCGCTTTGGAATTTACGGAAGCTGTGCGGGCGGATTGGCCGGACAGCGCCAACAAGGGCAGCTAGCTTGCCGCCCCTGTTGTTTCATGGTGCCTCACAGAGAGGCTTCTCAGCCAATCTTGAAGATCGCCAGCGCCAGCACCACCTGCGCGGCGAAGCCGACCGTAAATGCCAGCGTGCGGAACACCGGCAGGCCCAGCGTGTAAACAATGAGGTGGGCGACGCGGGCCCAGAAATAGACCGCGCAGGCGTAGGCGGTCGTTTTCGTCGAATAATCGAGCTGCGCCAGGATCAGCACCAGCGGCGCAAAGACCACCAGATTTTCGACCGCGTTGTCGTGCGCGAACATCAGCCGGGTGGCCCATTCCGCATGCGGCTTGTCGTTGCGCGACGGATTGGCCATCGAGCCGAACAGGCCCCGTATCGTGATGCGATTGAGGATGTAGGGGACCCACAACAATCCCGTGAAAATGACCGTCAAGGTCAGCCAGAACAACTCAGGCGTCATCAATCCAGGCGTCATCGTTTCCCCCTGTCAGATTTAAAAAATGCGTTTCCCTTGCCGCTTATACATCAGGCGGCAGCATTACGCTACGCGCGGACTCTCACGTAACTGCCGGGCGCATCTTCGATTGCGGGCAGCGCGGCGGCGCCGGCTTCGCGGGCGGGGACTTCCTCCGGATCGATGGTTTGCAGCCATTGCCGCCAATCGGGCCACCACGAGCCCTTGTGCTCTTCTGCGGCCTTGAGCCAATCGGCCAGCGTCACGTCCTTGATGTCGTCGTTGGTCCAGTACTGATATTTTCCGGAAGCGGGCGGATTGACGACGCCCGCGATATGTCCCGAGCCGGACAGGACATATTTCACCGGGCCGCCGAAAAATTGCGAGCCGTAGAGCACCGAATTGGCCGGCGCAATATGGTCCTCGCGGGTGGCGAGGTTGTAGACCGGCACCTTGACCTTGGAGAGATCGAGCAAGGTGTTGTCGAGCACCATGGACCCGGTCGAGAGCCGGTTCTCCAGATAGCAGTTGCGCAGGTAATAGGAATGATTCGCCGCCGGCATCCGTGTCGCATCCGAATTCCAGTGCAGCAGGTCGAACGAGGAGGGCGGTTTTCCCTTCAGATAGTTGCTCACCACATAGGACCAGATCAGGTCGTTCGATCGCAACATGTTGAACGCCATCGCCATCTTGGCGCCCTCGAGCACCCCGGAGGCGCGCATGTCGCGTTCGATCGCCGAAACCTGGTCTTCGTCGACGAACACCAGCAAATCGCCGGCATGGGTGAAGTCGACCTGCGCCGCCAGGAAGGTCGCCGAGGTCACGCGGACGCGGCGTTTCTCCGCCAGCCACGCCAGCGTCGTCGCGAGCAGGGTGCCGCCGACGCAATAACCCATGGTGTGGACCTTCATCTCGCCGGTGACGCGTTCGATCGCGTCCATCGCCGCGAGCGGCCCCTGCTTCATGTAGTCTTCCCAGGTCTTGGCGCCGAGACTCTTGTCCGGATTGACCCATGAAATCACGAACACCGTGATGCCCTGATCGACGCACCATTTGATGAATGATTTGTCCGGCTTGAGATCGAGAATGTAGAACTTGTTGATCCAGGGCGGCACGATCAGAAGCGGCGTGCGCAGCACGTTCTCCGTCGTCGGCGCATACTGGATCAGTTGCATCAGCTCGTTCTGGAAGATCACCTTGCCTGGCGTGGTCGCCATGTTGACGCCGACTTCGAGGTTGGCGGGATCGGACTGGCGAATCCGCAGCGTGCCATGCCCGGCCTCGATATCTTCCGCGAGCATTTTCATGCCGCGCACGAGGTTGTCGCCGTTCGAGGTCAGGGTTTCGCGCAGCACCTCCGGATTGGTGAGAACGAAGTTGGAGGGGGCGATGGCGTTGGTAACCTGCTGGACGTAGAACGCGGCCTTCTTGCGGGTATGCGGATCGAGCCCCTCGGCGTCGCGGACCAGATCGTTGGCCCATCGGGTCGTCAGCAAATAGAGCTGCAGCATGAAATCGAAGAATTGGTTCGACTTCCATTCGGGGTCGGCAAAGCGCTTGTCGCGCGGGGACGGCGCGATTACCGGCGCTGCCTCTTCGCCGGCAAGGCGGCGCACCGAGCTGCCCCAAAGGTCGAGATACGCCTTGCCGATCCGGGTCTGGATTTCCGACGCGCGGTCGGGGTCCGACAGCCAATATTCGGCAACCGCGCTGAAGGTCTTGACGAGCTCGGTGAGTTCGTTCGGCGGCTTGTCCCGCACCTCACCATTGGCGGTAGGCTTGAGGTAGGCCGCAAGTGCCTGGCCGCTACTCTCCATCGCTTTCGCGATGTTCATCGCGAAGGCTTCGGCATTGAACGTTTTTGCGGTCTGGTTTTCGGTGGTGACGTCCGTCATGGCGAAAGACTATAGCCTCATTTCAACTTCGTCACCGCGTGAGATCGACGCTGGATGCGAGCCTCGGAGCGAGCCTTGGAATCGGTGTGCCCAATGGAAGCTTGTTAACTCTCGAAAAGTTGCTGTTGCACTGCGATATTTGTGCTGGCTTTGTCTTATTGAGGCCCCAGACCCCCGATTTCTTGTTTGGGGTTTAACGGTTTCGGGCGACAATGGTTTGAGCGCGGGGCCCGTTTTGGCAAAATTGTGTCACTTGGACGGTGCAGGGACGACGGATGTCGGAGAAGAGGATAAACGGAGCATTGGCTGGGGCAGCTTTGCTGCTCACGGCGCTGGCTCTGGCCGGCTGCTCGACGTCTATCGCCGATATTCCGCTCGACGGCGCGTCGTCGGAGGCGCGCGCGAGAGACGCCGGTGCCTATCTGCCGGTGAATGAATTGCCGCCGCCGCGTGACGAGGCCGCCATGAACCCGGCCGAGCGCGCCAAGATCCAGAACGAGCTGGTCGCGGCACGCGAACGTCAGGCCATGGCCGCCAAGGACCAAGGCCAAGCCAAGGACCAGGCCCAGACTCAGGCCGGGAAATAATCTCGCCGCTGGCGCCCCCCGCCTTCCGTGCTAGAATTGGTCCCTCACCCACAAAAATTGGGGCGAAACTTAAATCACTTGCGCCTGAATTCGCACCAAGACATTGATTTTATGTGATTTACTGGCGACGCCGAAGGGTACTAATTTGCGGAATGTCACGGCGAATTTGTTCCCGAAGAAGGGTTGCCGGAGTTAAAGGTCCAATGGAAGATTTTTACCGCATCCGCCGCCTGCCGCCTTATGTGTTCGAACAGGTCAACCGCGCCAAGGCGGCCGCGCGCAATGCCGGCGCCGATATCATCGATCTCGGTATGGGCAACCCGGACCTTTCGACGCCGCTGCATGTGCTGGAGAAGCTGAAAGAGACGCTGGGAAAACCGCGAACCGACCGCTACTCGGCCTCGCGCGGGATCAACGGCCTGCGGCGCGCGCAGGCGGCGTATTACGACCGGCGCTTTGGCGTCAAACTCAATCCCGAAACCCAGATCGTTGCCACGCTGGGTTCGAAGGAGGGCTTTGCCAACGTTGCCCAGGCCATCACTGCGCCGGGAGACGTGGTGCTGTGTCCCAATCCGAGCTATCCGATCCACGCCTTCGGCTTCCTGATGGCGGGCGGCGTGATCAGGTCGGTGCCGTCGGAACCGACACCGCAGTTTTTCGAGGCGGTCGAGCGGGCGATCGTTCATTCGATCCCCAAGCCGCTCGCGCTCGTCGTCTGCTATCCGTCCAATCCGACCGCCTATGTCGCGGACCTCGATTTCTACCGGGACCTGGTCGCCTTCGCCAAAAAGCACGAGATTTTCATTCTGTCGGACCTCGCCTATGCGGAGGTCTATTTCGACGGCAACCCGCCGCCGTCCGTGTTGCAGGTGCCTGGCGCGATCGATGTGACGGTCGAGTTCACCTCGATGTCGAAGACCTTTTCGATGGCCGGCTGGCGAATGGGCTTTGCCGTCGGCAACGAACGGATCATCGCGGCCCTGGCGCGGGTGAAATCCTATCTCGATTACGGCGCCTTCACGCCGATCCAGGTTGCGGCGACCGCGGCCCTCAATGGTCCGGATGATTGCATTCGGGAAATGCGCGATACCTATCGCAAGCGGCGGGATGCGCTGGTGGAATCCTTCGGCCGGGCCGGTTGGGAGATTCCGCCCCCCGAGGCCTCGATGTTCGCCTGGGCGCCGTTGCCGGAGGCCTTCCGCGGCCTCGGCAGCATGCAGTTCGCAACCCTGATGGTCGAGAAATCAGGCGTCGTGGTTTCGCCAGGCGTCGCCTTTGGCGAACACGGCGAGGGCTATGTGCGAATAGCCATGGTGGAAAACGAACAACGTATCCGCCAGGCCGCCCGCGGGGTGCGCCGCTTCCTTGAAAGCGGCATCGAAACATTGCACAACGTGGTTCCTCTCGCCAACCGGCGTTAGCGCTCCAACCCATCGCCCGTTTTTCGGCGGGCCACCTTCCGGCAGGTTTTCTAGGTCATGGTCGCACCCCTGAAAGTGGGTATTGCGGGGCTCGGCACCGTCGGCGCCGAAGTGGTCCGTCTGATAGAGCAGCAGAGCCGAACGCTGTCGTTGCGCAGCGGTCGTGGCGTGCGCGTGGTCGCGGTCACCGCACGTTCGAAGGCCAAGAAGCGCGGACTCGATCTGAATGGGGTCGGCTGGGCCAAAAACCCGCTTGAACTGGCGAGCGACCCCGCGATCGACTGTTTTGTCGAATTGATGGGCGGGGCAGGGGAGCCCGCTTTGTCCGCGATCGAGGCGGCGCTGAAATCCGGCAAGTCCGTCGTCACCGCCAACAAGGCGCTGATCGCCAGGCACGGGCTCAAACTGGCGAAGGCCGCCGAGCGCTTCGGCGGCGCGCTGAATTTTGAAGCAGCGGTCGGCGCCGCGATTCCCGTCGTCAAGACGTTGCGCGAGGGCCTCGCCGGCACCGCGGTCAATCGCATCTATGGAATTCTCAACGGCACCTGCAACTATATCCTGACGCGGATGGAGCAGGAGGGTTTGTCGTTTGCGGAATGCCTGAAGGACGCCCAGCGGCTCGGCTATGCCGAGGCCAATCCGTCCTTCGACGTCGACGGCCATGATACCGCGCAAAAGCTTGCCATTCTTGCCAGCCTCGCCTTCGGCACCAGGGTCTCGCAAGGCGCGGTCTATGTTGAAGGCATCTCCTCGATCACGCCGGAAGATTTGCGCGCCGCCGCCGAACTCGGCTTTCGCGTCAAGTTGCTCGGGGTGGCGGTGCGAACCGCGAAAGGCATCGAGCAGCGGGTGCACCCGACCATGGTGCCGAAAACGTCCTCGATCGCGCAAGTCATGGGCGTCACCAATGCGGTGACCATCGACGGCGAGGGTATTCCCCCGATCACGCTGGTTGGACCGGGTGCCGGCGGGGCGGCGACCGCCTCCGCCGTCGTCGCCGACATCGCCGACGTGGCGCGCGGGGTCCGCGCCCTGCCGTTCGGGCGTCCTGTCGAGCGCTTGCGCGCGATCGAAAAGGCGCCGATGGAGCGCCACGAGGGCGGTTACTACATCCGCCTGATGGCGCGCGATCTGGCCGGCACCGCCGCGACCATCGCCACGCGCCTGGCCGAGCAAAAAATTTCCATCGAGTTGATCGTCCAGCGTCACGTCGACGGCGTTGATGCGGCAGGAACTGCGGGGAAGGCCGCCCCGGTACCCGTGATCCTCATCACCTATGCCACCAGCGAGGACGCGGTTTATCGCGCGCTTGCCGCCGTGCAGCACGACAAGGTGATCAGCGGGCGCCCGCAGGTGATCCGGATCGAAAAGAATTGAGAAGAGCATGATCCGGACCCGCGGGGCCGCGTTAGCGCAAAGTGGGAACCGGTTTTCCCCGCGACAAACGCGAAGCGTTTGCGCGCAGATCATGCTCTAATATAAAGCGGATTCTGCCGGAACCGGCGATGATGAAGCAGAGCTATAATAGGCCGGCTACGACGGCCGTTAGTTAAGCGTGAGGAGGAGTTCGCCGATGTCGACCCATATTTCCGTTCCGCCCCAAATGCTGCTCGAGCGGATCCTGACGCTTGAGATCGTCCGGGTGACGGAACGTGCGGCCGTCTCGGCGGCGCGCCTGCGCGGCCACGGCAACGAGAAGGCCGCCGATCAGGCGGCGGTGGATGCCATGCGCCGCGAACTCAACAAGCTGCCGATCGAAGGCACGATCGTGATCGGTGAGGGCGAGCGCGACGAAGCCCCAATGCTGTTCATCGGCGAGTCAGTCGGGCTCAAGGCCGGACCGAAGGTCGATATCGCCGTCGATCCGCTCGAGGGCACCACGCTCTGCGCCAAGAACATGCCGGGCGCGATCGCGACAATGGCGATGGCGGACGGCGGCACATTGCTGCACGCGCCCGATGTCTACATGCAGAAGCTCGCGATCGGTCCCGGTTACGCCAAGGGCGTGGTCGAACTGGATGCGCCGCCCGCCGACAATGTGCGGCGCCTTGCCAAGGCCAAGGGCGTCGATACTTCTGCGATCACCGTGCTGGTGCTCGATCGGCCGCGTCATGCCGATATCATCAACGGCGTGCGCTCGACCGGCGCGGCGGTCCGGCTCATCACCGACGGTGACGTCGCCGGCGTCATCCATTGCGCCGACCCCGACAATACGGGCGTCGACATGTATATCGGCACCGGCGGCGCGCCCGAGGGCGTGCTGGCGGCCGTGGCGCTTCGCTGCATCGGCGGCCAGATGCAGTGCCGGCTGATCCTCGACAGCGAGGAGAAACGCGAGCGCGCGCGCAAGATGGGCGTCAGCGATCCGCGCATGATCTATGGGATCGAGGATGTGGCGAAAGGAGATTGCCTGTTTGCCGCAACCGGCGTCACGACCGGATCGCTGCTTTCGGGCGTCAAGTTCCGCAAGGACGTGATCGAGACGGAAACCGTCGTGATGCGTTCGGTGACGGGAACGGTCCGCTATATCCGTGCCGAGCATCGCCAGCTCGACAAGTTTCATCTGGATTGATTTGTCATTCCGGAAGCCGCGTTAGCGGCTGTCCGGAATCCATTTCTCCGAGTGCTCCTGTAGCTCGATAGATTCCGGGCTCGCCTCTTCGAGGCGCCCCGGAATGACAACAATAGGAGGGACGCAGCATGTCCGACCTTTCACAAGTTAAAGCGCTCGTCTTCGACGTGTTCGGGACCGTGGTCGATTGGCGCGCCAGTCTGATCGCGGATTTCTCAGTGTGGGGCGAGAAGCGCGGCATCAAGGCGGACTGGACTGCGCTTGTCGACGGCTGGCGCGCGGTTTATGCCGCATCGATGAATGAGGTCAGAAAGCACCCCGAGCACGGTTATGTCATTCTCGACACGCTGCATCGCCGCTCACTGGAGAAGCTCGTCGAGCAGCTCTCGATTTCCGGCCTGAGCCAGGTCGACCTGCATTACCTCACGATGGGCTGGCACCGGCTTCATCCCTGGGCCGACAGCGTCGCCGGGCTGACGCGCCTGAAGAGCAAATACATCATTGGCCCGCTGTCGAATGGCAACGTCGCGCTGTTGACCGAGATGGCGAAGTTCGCAGGCCTGCCCTGGGACCTGATCCTGTCGGCGGAATTGTTCGAGCACTACAAGCCCGATCCAGAAACCTATCTCGGCGCCGCGCGCCTGCTTTGCCTGCCGACCGAGCAGGTCATGATGGTCGCCGCGCATAATCACGACCTGAAGGCCGCGCAGAAGCTTGGTTTGAAGACGGCTTTCGTCGCCCGGCCCACCGAATATGGCCCGTTGCAGAAATACGATATTGAGGCCAAGGGCGACTGGGATATCGTGGCCAGGGATTTTGGCGAACTGGCAGCACGGATGGGGAGTTAAAGGCCGTCTACTCGATTGCGATATTGGGGGGATTATGGTGACAGTGCTGGACTGCACCCCGTAAGAGAGACACGGTAATTTCTGGTTAGTCCAGACACGAGGAGCCACATATGAGCCAGCATCTGAAGAACGGGCAAACCTTCCCTGAACTCAAAATTCCCGCCGTGGGCGGCGGGACCCTGAGCCTGCCGGGCGACCTCGTCGGGTCATACGCCGTAATCCTGATCTATCGCGGTCATTGGTGTCCGTTCTGCAACGAGCAGATGGCGGCCTTTGCGAATGCGTCCGAAGCGCTTTCGCAGGCGGGCATCAAAGTCGTGGCCTTCTCGGTCGATGATGAAGCGGCGACGGCGGAATTCGTTCAGAAGCATCGTATTCCGTTCAAGATCGGGCATTCCGCCAACCTCGAGACGGTTGTCGGCGCGACCGGGGCCTACGACATGCAATTTCCGGCGAGAGGACATTTCCTGGAGACGACAGGGTTTGTGCTTGCTCCGGATGGAACGATCGTCAATGCGGTTTACTCAAGCCGCGCGATCGGCCGCCTTGTTCCTGGCGATGTGATCCGTCTTGTCACCTTCATGAAGCAAGCGTAGCCCGGGCGAGCGTCAGCGATATCCGGGGCTTACCTACCAAACCCGCATGTCGCTGCGCTCATGCGGGCTACCGGCAGCAATTGTAGCTCGGGTGAGTGATTTGCTGCATTGTCCAGATACGCCGCGAAAAATATTTCGCTTCGCTGTTTGATAGAAGCAGCATTATTGATTCGGACCATTCCGTGCCCGATAACAGGGGCGTTTCGCGATCGTCACGAAACTTGGGTGCGGGATGCGATGGACGCGGCAATGTCGACGAGACGAACGACATGGCAGCGGACGGCGAAGTCGTGTGGTCCCGATATCCCGACGCTGATATCAAGCCGGCGCCGCGATGCTTGCGCATCGCAGCCGGCGACGGTGGCAAAAAAGCCCGGCTCACCGAGGAGATCACGAAGTAAGCCGTAAACCATTGCGCAGGGAAGGCCGGGTGTAACCGGTAAACCTGTGGTGACTACGCTTGTGTGCTTTTTCATTCTGCACACAAGGCTGCGGGTGCATTGGGCGCCCGGCTTTCCCTGCGCCCTCGATTGTGAGGGCGGAAGAATTCGATGCATCACTCGGGCGCCTCGCGCCGCGAGACCAATAAACCGTGGCCGGACACTCACGAATCATTGAACAAACGACGCTCTCGCTTATCTTCGGCAGGCATCATGACGCTTTCCGCATCCGCATTGCCTGTTGAAGCTCCGCCAGCCTTTCTCGGCGTGGCGCATTCGTTGACAGGAAAATTATGGCGCGATCGGCTCGATGCGCGCGGGGCTGCGCGGGCGCTTGCGATCGCACAGCGTTATCAGCTCCCGGAAATGCTGGCGCGCCTGCTCGCGGGCCGCGATGTCGAGATCGACGCGGTCGAGGACTTTCTCGATCCGACCATCCGCAAGATGCTGCCCGATCCCTACACCGTGACGCAGATGGAGGCGGCCGCCAAACGCATCGCGGACGGAGCCCAGCGAAACGAAAAGGTCGCGATCTTCGGCGACTATGATGTCGACGGCGCCACCTCCGCGGCGCTGCTCGCCTGGCATTTGCGTCATTGCGGGCTCGACCCGCTGATCCACATTCCCGACCGTATTTTCGAGGGCTATGGGCCCAATGTCGAGGCCGTGCGCGGACTTGCCGGCAAGGGCGCGACGTTGCTGGTGACGGTCGATTGCGGCACCACCAGCATCGAACCTCTGGCTGAGGCGCGCAGGCTTGGTATGTCGGTCGTGGTGATCGATCATCATCAATGCGGCGATGAATTGCCTGATGTCAATGCGCTGGTGAATCCGAACCGGCTCGATGATCTTTCGGGTCTCGGCCATCTCGCTGCCGTCGGGCTCGTGCTGGTGACGCTGGTGGCGGTCAACAGGGAATTGCGCAGCAGAGGATTCTGGACCGCCGAGATGCCGGAGCCGGATTTGCTCGGCATGCTGCATCATGTGGCGCTCGGAACCGTCGCCGACGTCGCGCCGCTGGTCGGGCTCAATCGCGCATTGGTCGCCAAGGGGCTGATCGCGCTGCGCCGGCGCGATCACGTCGGCCATACTGCGCTGATGGACGTCGCGCGGTTGAACGGTCCTCCGGAGGCGTGGCATCTCGGCTTCATGCTGGGGCCGCGCATCAACGCGGGTGGCCGGATCGGCCGCGCCGATCTGGGTGTGCGGCTTCTGCTCGAAGGCGACGTCTCGGAAGCCGCGCGGATCGCTGCCGAGCTCGATCGGCTGAATAACGAACGGCGCGTCATCGAGCAGGCCGCCGAGGCGCAAGCCGAGGCCGAGGCTTTGGCTTCACTCGGGCTCGAGGACAAGGGATCGGTGATCGTCACGGCATCGGAAGGCTGGCATCCGGGCATCGTGGGTCTCGTCGCATCGCGGCTGAAGGACAAGTTCTCGCGTCCCACCTTTGTCGTCGCGCTCGAACCCGGCGGCATCGGCACAGGGTCGGGCCGTTCGATCGGCGGCGTCGATCTCGGCAAGGCCGTGCGGCAGGCCGTTCACGACGGCATCCTGATCAAGGGCGGCGGCCACGCCATGGCGGCGGGCGTGACGCTACGCAAGGAAAAGCTCGCCGAATTCCGCGCCTACATGGAGGAGAAGCTCGCCGCGGACGTCGCGCAATCGCGCCACGTCAACGAACTTTTCATCGATGGCGCGGTCAGCGCGCGGGGCATGACGACGGAGCTCGCCGCAACGCTGAGCCGTGCGGGCCCGTTCGGCAGCGGCAATCCCGAGCCGGTGCTGGCGTTGCCGTCGCACCAATTGGTTTATGCCGACGAGGTAGGGCAGGCGCATATGCGCGTGCGCTTCAAATCCGGCGACGGCGCGATCGTCAATGGCATCGCGTTCCGCTCGATCGGGCAGAAGCTCGGCAATGCGCTGATCGCGCAGCGAGGCCAGATGTTGCATGTGGCGGGGTCGCTGGCGGTCGATCGCTGGCAGGGCACGGAGCGGGTGCAGTTGCGCCTGCTCGACGTAGCCGTGCCCGACCAGGGGCCGGCGGTGATCAGGTGATCTCGACATCATCATTCCGGGATGCGCGTAGCGCAGACCCGGAATCCATTTTCCCGCTTGTCGTGTTGAGGAATCGATTCCGGATTCGAGGCCTCGCCTCGCTCCGGAATGACGCTGTAAAATCAGCCGCCTTGCCGCAGCCGCGCCAGCACCTTCAACCCGCCATATCCGTCCGCCGGCAGCAGCCCCATCTTGGTCTGATAGTCGCGGACCGCCTGCATGGTGTCGTTGCCGACGCGACCGTCGGTACCGCCGGTATCGAAGCCCGCTTTGGTGAGGCGGACCTGCATCTCCTGCACTTCGGCCAATGTCAGGGCGCGCTCGGAACCGGGGAAGGGCTGGATGAAGGGGGTACCGCCCAGGATGCGGTCGCCGAGGTGACAGATCGCGAGCGCGTAGCTCATGGAGGGATTGTAGCTTCGCACCGAATAGAAGTTCGGTCCCAGCAGAAAACTCGGCCCTCCCGGCACCGGCACCCACAACCGGGCTGGCGCGTTCGGTTGCGGAAATGCTGCGCCGTCGGCGCGCTTGACGCCGACGCTTGCCCAGGCCGCATAGCTGCGATTGCGGCTTGTCGATGCGCCGCTGGCGCGGACCTCATAGCCCCAATGTTCGCCGCGGTGATACTTGCCGCGGTTGACGAGATAGCGCGCCGTGGAGCCGAGCGCATCGTCCGGCTTGCCGAAGGGCGAAACGCGGCCGTCGTGATCGTAATCGATGCCGACATTGAGCCACACCTCCGGCATCCATTGGGTATGTCCCATCGCACCGGCCCACGAGCCGCGCATTTCCTCCGGCGTGCTCCAGCCGCGATCGACGACGCGCAGTGCATTGATCAGCTCCGACTCCCAATAGGCGCGGCGGCGCGGCTCGTTCCAGGCAAGCGCTGCGAGTGCGGGAAAAACCGGCCGCATATGGTTCTGCTGCACCTGCGGATCGCCGTAGGCGGATTCGACGCCCCACAGCGCGAGCAGCGTGCCGCGCTCGACGCCAAAATCCTGCTCGATCCGGGCAAACAGCGCCTCGTTCTTCTTCAGCGCCTCCTTGCCGGCGATGATGCGCCAGTCGGAGACGCGGCGATTGATGTATTGCCAGATCTGCTCGTTGAACTCCGGCTGGTTCCCCGTCTCTTTGAACACGGACATGTCCGGCTCGATGCGGCCCATCACCCGCGTCCAGGTCGCGTCCGAAATTCCCTTCGCGAGCGCATGGGCGCGAAAGCCGTCGCGCCATTGCTCGAAGCCGGGCGGCGCGGCGGCGAGGGCGGCAAGCGGGTTCGCCAGCAAGGCGCCCGCGGCGAGGCTCGAGCGAAGCAGCGCGCGCCTGGTGGTCAGGGGCGGGGAATCACGGTGGATCATGAGTGTAACTTAGCGCCCGGACAGGATTGGGACGAGGCCTGGGGGCATACCGGCAAAGCCGCTGGCAAATATGGAACCGAAGGGCACGCCGGCCAAAGCCAGAAGGCTCAGTTTTCGCCGCCTTCTTCGGGGTCCCGACGGCTTACATCTTCCGGCAGGGCATGGGCCATGTCGGCGGCAGGCGCGCTGTGAGGCCCGATTTCGCGCCCGTGTCCGTGGATCAGACGCTCATAGGCGGAGATCAGCGTTACATAGGGATTGACCCACAGCCATCCGTCGCGCGTGAACACCTGCACGTCGAAATGCAAGTGGCGGGTGGTGCCGTTGGGGCGATCGAGATAGTTGGAGACGACCCCGATGTGCTCGCCCTCGTCGACGTGGCGGCCGCTCAGGATTCCGTCAGCATCCATGGTGAGGGGATTCATGTGCATGTAGCGGAAACGAATGTGCTCGTTGCGGGTGTTGACTTGGAGCGTCGCTGCCTGCTGCTTCGGCGCGCGGATCAGGATGGCATCGCGGACGGCGACGACGCCCCGTTTCCGGGGATCGCAGTGATCGGGCCCTTCGTCGTGGAGCGGACACGGCGCCGGACGCATATCCTGCCCTTGATGGCCAAATCCGCTGGCACACTGGCCGACGCCGAAGCTGCGCGCCTCGCAAAAATTGTCCTGCCAGGGATAGTTGGTCGGCCCGCCTGCGGGCTCCTCGAGCCTGTCGCTTATCTTGCGCAGGCCGAACGATTGGGAGTGAGCGAAGGCCGGAGCGTTCTCCAGCGGAAATCGAATTTGCGAATAGGCGGTGAAATCAGCCCGGCCGCCCTGTCTGCGCGATCCGCTGTTGGCGATGATGTCGCCGGTCGGGCGGTAGGTGAAATCCGCTGCTGCCGGGATCGGACGCTCGACGGTCTCCGAAGCGATATCCCCGTGCGGCCGCGACGGCAGGCCGCCCGCAACGTGCAAGGCTCTCAGGAAACGCTCGGCGACGGGATAGGCCTCGCGGCACGCCAGACGCCGTGGGCGCGGCGCGCTGTCGAGGCACTGGATCGAAACCACGTAAGGCACGCCGAAGCGGGTGAAGGCGTAGCGCACATAACCTTCGCGGATAAAACGGCGCAGGTCGGGAAATTGCGCCGCCAGCGATTTGACGGGCTCGCCCCTGCCGCCGAAGGCGTCGTTGATGTCATAGATCAGGATCGAGCCCGTGATTTGGACTTCCACCGGTTTGGCGAAAACTCGCTGCGGCAGGCCGTCACCGGCCCCAGGCTCGAGCGAAAATACGGCGTCGTAGCCGGCCGGACCTGCATCAAACACATCGACGGGGCGAAAATCGGCTTGAAAGCGCGACAGCGAGAGGCTCTCGGGCGCGCCGCTCCATAGGGCATCGAGATAGGCTGCCATGTCGAAGGGCAGCAATACCGGCACCGCGCTGCGGCTTATGCCGGTGAAGATTGCGGACGTCGTCGCGTTGAGTTGCACAAACGCCGGCATCGAGCGGGGATCGAAGCTGGCCAGTCGATGTCGGCCAACAAAGGTAAAGGCAGGGGCGAGGGAAGGCCGGGTGCCGATTTCGGCGCGGAGCTGATCGAGCGCGGCGCGCCAGTCCACGCGCACGGCTGACACGGAAGGGCTTCTGAATTCGTCGGCGGCCCGTGCGCTTGCGCCGACAAGGAGCAACAGCAAGGCTAACTGAAGATGCGCGACGAACCTGCCAGCCCCCGATCTCACTGCGACGCCCCCGGCTCTTGCCACCGCAATCGCTAGATATTAATCCTTTGCGCGTTCAACGTAAGAGCCATCTTCGGTCATCACCACAATCCGCGTACCGGCAGAGATGTGCGGCGGTACGGCGGTGCGCACTCCGTTGGAGAGGACCGCGGGCTTATAGGACGAGGAAGCCGTCTGCCCCTTGGTGACCGGCTCGGTCTCCACGACTTCCAGCGTCGCGCGCTGCGGCATCTGGATCGCGACCGGAACCATGTCGTGCAGCGAAAGCTTCACGCTCATGTTTTCCTGCAAATAGGGCGCGGCCGAGCCGACGATATCCTTCGGCACCTGAAGCTGATCGTAGTTTTCGGCATTCATGAAGTGGAAGCCGTCGGCGTCCGCGTAGAGATAGTTGAAGTTGTGATCCTCGATGGTCGCCTTCTCCACCTGGTCGGTGGTCTTGTAGCGCTCAGAGATCTTCACCCCGTCGCTAATTCTGCGCATTTCGATCTGGCTGACCGGGGTTCCCTTGCCGGGGTGGATGTTTTCAGCCGTGAGGACCACATAAAGCTTGCCGTCTTGTTCAATGACGTTGCCCTTGCGAATAGAACTGGCGATGACTTTCAAAGCTGTTTTTCCTGATATTCTGGCCCTGGACCGTGCCGGACTGGGGAGTCCCTGGGTTATTGCCGCAGTTTCGGGCTGCAACATACTGATTTTGCGCGTAGAAGCTAGCGTTTTGCAGGCCGATAGGGCGGTTGGTTGATGGTTGCAGACAATAAGACTTCGCCATGGTGGTCCGCCGATCGCCATGCCGATGCCAGGCCGTTTTTGGCCGCCAGGCATGCGGTCGTGAAGGCGAGCCGGGCCTGGTTCGACGAGCAGGGCTTCACCGAGGTGGAGACCTCGATCCTGCAAGTATCGCCCGGCAATGAGACCCATTTGCACGCGCCGCGCACCGAGCTCGTCGCTTCCGACGGCGTGCGCGCGGCACGGTACTTGCGGACTTCGCCGGAGTTCGCCTGCAAGAAGTTGCTGGCAGCGGGCGAGACCAAGATATTCGAATTCGCCCGGGTGTTTCGCGACCGTGAGCGCGGCCGGCTGCATTTGCCTGAATTTACCATGCTCGAATGGTATCGCGCCAACGCGGCCTATGATGCGGTCATGGCCGATGGCGTCGTCCTGATCGCGCGTGCCGCGCAGGCGACCGGGATTGGGCAGTTTTCATTTCGCGGCAGCGTCGCCGATCCCTTTGTCGAACCCGAGATGTTGACGGTAGCGGTCGCGTTCGAGCGCTTCGCCGGCATCGATCTGCTCGCTACCGTCGCTGATGGCGAAGGCGATCGGACAAAGCTCGCGGCCACGGCCGGAGCAAAGGTACGCGTTGCGGCCGACGACACCTGGTCCGACATCTTCAGCAAGGTATTGGTGGAATATGTCGAACCAAATCTGGGGCAGGGGCGGCTTACTCTTCTCTACGAGTATCCGCTGCCGGAAGCGGCGCTGGCGCGTGCGGCCTCTTCCGACGCGCGTGTCGCCGAACGCTTCGAAATTTATGCCTGCGGGGTTGAACTCGCCAATGGGTTTGGCGAACTAACCGATGCAAGGGAGCAACGCCGTCGTTTCACGCTGGCCATGGATGAGAAGCAGCGCCGCTATGGCGAGCGCTATCCGCTGGACGAGGATTTCCTCGCGGCGGTGGATCGCATGCCGGAGGCAAGCGGCGTCGCGCTGGGCTTTGACAGGTTGGTGATGCTGGCGAGCGGGGCGACGGCGGTCGATCAGGTGGTGTGGACGCCGCCGGCAGGAGGGACATGAGCAGTATCAGTTTCCAACCCATCACAACCCTGCGGGAGCCTGCGGAACTGGCCGCGCAAGGACTTGTTTCGGTGGCCGATCTTCCCGAACTGGAAAAAGTGGCGGCGCGCTATGCGATCGCGGTGACGCCCGAGGTAGCGGCGCTGATCGATCCGGACGACCCTTTCGACCCGATCGCGCGGCAATATATCCCGAGCGCCGAGGAACTGTCGGTTCAAGCCAACGAGAAACCCGATCCGATTGGCGACGACGCGCATTCGCCGGTGTCAGGCATCGTGCATCGCTATCCCGACCGGGTCCTGTTCAAACTGGTCCATGTCTGCGCGGTCTATTGCCGGTTTTGCTTCCGGCGCGAGATGGTCGGGCCGGGCAAGGCAACCGCGCTGTCGGAGGGCGCTTATAAAAGCGCGCTGGCCTACATCCGCGCGCATTCGGAAATCTGGGAGGTGATCCTGACCGGCGGCGACCCGCTGATGTTGTCACCGCGTCGCCTTTCCGAAGTGATGGCCGATCTCGCACGGATTGATCACGTCAAGGTCATTCGCATTCACACCCGTGTGCCGGTTGCCGAACCCCAGCGCATCAACGCCAAGATGGTCGGTGCCCTGAAGGTCAAGGGCGCCACGACGTGGGTGGCCCTGCATGCCAATCACGTCAGGGAACTGACGCCAAATGCGCGCGCCGCCTGCGCGGCCATCATCGATGCCGGTATTCCAATGGTGAGCCAGTCGGTGCTGCTGCGGGGGGTCAACGACGACCCGGCGACACTGGAGGCGCTGATGCGGGGTTTCGTCGAGTGCCGGATAAAGCCCTATTACCTGCATCACGGCGATCTGGCGCCCGGGACTTCGCATCTGCGAACGACTATATCGCGCGGCCAGGAAATCATGCGCGCACTGCGCGGCCGGGTGTCCGGATTATGTCAGCCGGACTTCATCATCGATATTCCAGGCGGCCATGGCAAATCCCCGGCCGGCCCGAACTATCTATCTCCCGAAAAATCTTTTTCCGCAGGTCGTGAACAAACCCCCGAAACCCGCTATCGTATTGTGGATTATTGCGGTGACGTCCATCTCTACCCCCCGGGGTCGTGACCGCTTTCCACCAGACGCAGGTTCCGGTGGGGGTCAGGCTCCAAGACGGAAGAAGCAGGATGCAAAAGCTATTGGTGACGGCAACTCTCTTGATGTTGACGATTAGCGCAACGGCTGTCGCGCAAACTGGCAATTCGTCGTCGCGGAAGGAACCATTGCCCGCGCCCGTCGGTCACCGCCAGCCGCGGGCCGACCAAGTGCCGCAGGAAAAGGATACTTCCAGCGCCACGGAAGCCGAGAAACGCCAGGACGCCGAGCTCGACCGCAAGATCAAGAGCATTTGTCGCGGCTGCTGATCAGGCGTTGCGTGCGGCGAGCGCTACCCCGATCAGGGTCGCTCCGCCGAACAGCAGATTGACGCCGACCAAAAGGCCGATCGCCCACAGGGCCGATCCCGGCAGGCCCGTGATGATGATGGCTGCGATCAGCAAGTCCATCAGGCCTGCGATCAGCATCCATGACCACCGCCCCGACAGTTCACGCCGATGTTCCAGCGCGTACATGATGGTAGCGACCCCCTCGGCGAGGAAATAGGCGCCGACGACGATGGTCAGGGTCAACGTTCCCTGCGCTGGCTGGGCCAACAGGACGATGCCGGCAAGAACCGCAAGCGCAGCCGAAATCAGCGACCACCAGAAACCCGGCATCGCCCGCGCCCAGAAGGTCAGCACCAGCCCGGCAATGCCGCTGAAGAGGAACAACCAGCCCAACAGGATGGTGATGGCAAGACTGGCAACGGGCGGTACGATCATCGCGGCCAACCCGAAAATCGAGAGCAGAATGCCCTCGATCAGAAAAGCTTTCCAGTGTTCGCGAACGGCCTCACGCATTTTCGTCGACAGTTCGGCGGCGTCGTGGGGATTGGTCATCGAAATCTCCCGTACCGGTTATGCTCTCTTTCGAACCACTTCCATGACGGCAAAAATATAGCGTGCTCAACGGATCAGCCGGGGCCGGGCACGGACGAGAAGCCCGACGCGCTGGTGCGGATGCGGTCGCGGCCGAGAATATAGACCGCGGTCGTGACCACTAATAGCGCGAAACCGATAAGGATAGAAACAAGTCCGATCGGGACAAGAACGAGAGCCATGTTGCGATCGGAGTTCAACAACCAATGATGGATCGACGTCAGAACGAAAGCGAGACCGGCAAAGCCGGCTCCGCCGCCGACGACGAGTAACGCCCACATTCGCCGGAGCTGACTGAGCCGTTCGCGGGCGAGGGCGGTTCGCGGGGCGTGGTGACGGCCCACCCGCCGGATCAGGCGTGCGGCAAATGCAATCGAGGAGAACCCGATCAGAACGCTTGCCGAGCCCAGCAGGAGGCGAGTGGTGTTATCGATGTCGGGATTTTTCTGCAAGGTAAGCAGCGGAAAATCGAAGGCTGCGTGCAGGCCGACCGGTCCAGCCAGTACGAGGATGCGGCTGGTGATACGCGCCCAATCGCGGTGGTGGCGGTGGGCGCCGAGTGCCGTGCCGGATCGCGCGATCGCCAGATACGCGCCGGCAATGATTCCAAGTGCGCCGTGAAACGGCACAGTAAGCACGCTGCGCAATGCGGCGAGCGACTGCCACATATCGACGTGCTGAATGAGGTAAGCGAGGTTCTCGTAAGCCGCGAAGCCGAGACCTGCGGCGGCGCCATAGACCACCGTATCGGTGGGATTGGTGAAGGGCTTTCGCCAGGCCGACACCATCGCGATGACCAGGATCTTGACCGTTTCCTCCGGCAGCGCGACGCCAAAAAGCGAATGCAGCCCCTGCGCTGCCCAAGGATTTTCGGGGGCGGTCAGAATTGACATGAAGGGGGTACGCAGCAGCCCCAGCAGTGAAATGCTGGCCGCACCGAGGAAAAAGGCGGTCCACACTTTGGCCGGTGGTCCCGGCCGCTCGTCGGCGGCAACCACGAGCCACAGGATGAGCAGCGCGGGCGCCACCGCTGCCGTTCCGATGACTGTCGGGAGGGATTCCAGGATAAGCATTTACTCGAGGCCCTAATTTAACATTTGGTCGCAGTCACGGTGACGGAGTTGTAATCGTCAGAGCCGAAGGCTCCCGGATTGCCAACAAGGAGGGCAGCGCGCGTTCCGTCAGGTCGGCAACAAGCCGTTCTCTACGTTGAATTACGTGTGTTCCGAAGCGCGGGTTTTTAAGTGTTCCGAGTTCCGAATTTCGCATCTTGGCGTGGGGCTCCTCGTTTGCGAATTTCCGGATCGAAGAAACGCCGGCAACGTATTGAACCAGTGCGGTTTTGGCTCGGAACTCCGCATGACGTAACGATGGCGGCAAGGGCGCGGACTTCTGAACCGCTACACGGGGTTTCATTGGCGATTATCGCTTATAGCGTCGGCCGTTCAATAGCTTGCCCTTGCCGCGCAACCCGAACAAGAAATCGGTGCGGCGTTCCGGCGAATCTCGATTGAATAGCCAAATCATGGAGTTTCACCAGTTTCGGGCGCGCAAGGTCACATCATCGCCGGTGCCTTTGACGCCGCTGCATGACAACCGCCAGCGGATGGCCGCTGCCCCATGTTAGGTTGAGATCATAAACAGGGAGCGCGCCGGTGGTTTTATTCCGCGGGGCAGAAACGCATTCGAGGTCCGTTCTCAAGGCCATCAGCTGGCGAAGCCTCGGAACCCTCGATACGTTCGCGATCAGCTGGTTCTTCACCGGAAGGGCCGAGATCGCGGGCTCGATTGCCGGACTTGAGATCATTACCAAGATAGCGTGGTATTATCTCCACGAACGGGTTTGGGCTGCTATTCCTTGGGGGCGCCGCAGACTGGATTGATCCGGTGGAAAGTGAAATCGAAAAAGAGGTCGTATCATGAATGACCCCAAGCCCACCTCCAAGCCTAACCCCAAGCCCGATAACCCCGGACGCGATGGCCCTCGGCGCCAGGAAAACCGCACTCCGGCGATGGCGGGGTTGGCGATCGCGGTGGTGCTCTTGGTGGTCGGACTCTGGCTGGCGCGTGAATTGAGGGCTGCCAGCAAGATGCAGGACTGCCTGATGTCGGGGCGCACCAACTGCAACGTCATTCAGCCGCAGTGATCGACCGAACGAAACGCTATGATCCGCCGCCTGAAAAAGAGCGGGAGCAAAACACCAATACGGGGGTGTGCCAGGGAGTTTCAAAATGCGCTTTGAATTTGTCGATGTGAAACACACCGGGAGCGTCACGGTCGTTACCCTCAACCGTCCCAACGTGATGAACGCGCTGCACAAGCCGGCTCATTTCGAACTGCATGAGGTGTTCAATGCGTTTGCTGCCGATCCCGATCAATGGGTGGCGATCGTCACCGGCGCAGGCGACCGGGCGTTCTGCGCCGGCAACGACCTCAAATGGCAGGCCGCGGGCGGCGAGCGCGGCTGGAATTCGAGTGGTTTCGGCGGACTGACGCTGCGATTTCACTGCGACAAGCCGATCATTGCCGCCGTTAACGGCGTGGCGATGGGCGGCGGCTTCGAGGTCGCGCTGGCTTGCGATCTCATCATTGCATCGGAAAACGCCACCTTCGCTCTTCCCGAGCCGCGCGTCGGGCTTGCGGCGCTCGCCGGCGGCCTGCAACGGCTGCCGCGTCAGATCGGTTTGAAACGAGCCATGGGCATGATCCTCACCGGCCGGCACGTTTCCGCGCGCGAAGGTTTTGAACTCGGCTTTGTCAATGAGGTGGTGCCCGCCGGCGAAGCGCTCGATGCAGCCAAGCGCTGGGCGGACCAGATCTGCCAGAACAGCCCGATGTCGATCCGGGCGTCGAAACAGGCGGTGCTGGAGGGGCTCAATGTGCCGCTGCCGGAAGCGATGGTCGCGCAGCGGGAATATCCGGCGGTACGCGAGATGCTCGCCTCGGCCGACTATGTCGAAGGCCCGAAAGCTTTTGCCGAGAAGCGGCCGCCGCGCTGGCAGGGAAAATAGCGCGCGTTCTTAAAGACACACGGAGTTCAGCTTGCCAGCAATCGCCGGCAGGTCTCCACAAACACTTCCGCGCCCCTGATGATGTCGGCGTCGTCGGTGTTCTCGTTCCAGTGATGGCTGATGCCGCCGATCGAGGGTACGAACAGCATGCCTGCCGGCATGATCGTTGCGAGAACCTGAGCGTCATGCCCGGCCCCGCTTGGCATGCGAACGGATTTTCCGCCTGCCCAGATCGACGCGGCTTCCTCGATCGCGCGTTGAAAGCGCTCGTCCATCATCGCAGGCTCGCCGGTGCGTATCCGTTTCACATCCACGGCGCATTGGCTTGTGACCGCGATTTCGGAGGCGATCTCGCGCAGCAGCGTTTCGAGACGTTCGACGACTTCCGGATTGTCGTCACGGATTTGGAACAGCATTTTGGCGCGCCCCGGGATGATGCTGGGCGCGCCGGGATCGAGGACCATGCGGCCAGTGGTCCATACCGTTCGCGGACCGCTTTTTGCGGGGAAGCGGTCGTCGATGGCGACGCATAGCCGTGCGAGCGCAAGACCGGCATCCCTCCGATCCTTCATCCGCGTGGTGCCGGCGTGATTTTGCTCGCCCGTAAAGGTGATTTGGTATTGCCAGATGCCGACGATGGAAGCGACGACGCCGATCGCCAGGCGTGAGGCTTCAAGCGTGCGTCCCTGTTCGATGTGGGCCTCAAGATATCCGATGTGCCGGCCGCGCTCTGCTATTACGCGTCGACGGTCCGCCAGACCAGCCGCTTGCAGCGCGGCCCGCATCGCGCGGTTGTCGGTGCGATCGCGCGCGGCGTCGATGTCATGATCGGTGACGTCGCCGACATACGACCGGCTGCCGAGAAAATGGCCGAAATGTCCTTCCTCGTCGCACCAGGCCGCGACTTCCACCGCGCCTTCGATATTCGGATCGGGATTGATCACGCGCGCCGCTTCGAGCGCATAAACGGCGCCGAGCGGTCCATCGAGCCAGCCTGCGAAGTTCTGGCTTTCCAGGTGCGATCCCGCGAGCAGTTTCGGTCCGGATTTCGCGCTGGTGCCGAGCACGTTGCCGATCCCGTCAATTTCGACGGCAAGATCTGCCTGCGGCAATTTCTGCGCCAGCCACTCCAGCGAACGCAAATGCGGTTCCGAAAAGGTCGGCCGATGGACGCCGGTCTTGTAGGCGCCGAAGGCACGGAGCGCATTGAGATCGGCGAGGACCCGCGCACCATCGGCCTTCGAATGTCGATCGGCGATGGGCATCAATCGGCCGATTGCTAGTTGGCACGGGCTTCGTAGGGCCCGCAGATCGGAGAATCGCCAAAAGTACTATAGGACTCGACGATATCGCCGGCCATCACGACCTTGATCCGGCATTCTTGCGCCGCGACTCCGACGCGCCAGTAGTAGATTTTTTGTCCATCGGCGGTCTCTGTGGATGTCGGGTAGCCAAGGCGGGCGGTGACAGCACTCAGCGGCTGGCCTTTAAAGTTATTCCTCTCTTTGATAGTCGGCAGCTCTATGTTGGGTATGGCGCCGCATCCTGCCAGTATCAGGCTCGCCAGGATCGCCAGTTTGTTTAGTCGAAGAGCCATCGATGCCTGCTGTTGCCGATTCTCTAACCCACTTGTATTAGTTGGCCCAACGAAGCCTATCTTCCCGGCAATTTCAATCGGTTTGTTGTTTCGCCTTTGTTGCCGACGCCCATTGGCGGGCACTAGTGTCCCGGTTCTGACATTCGTATCATATCGCGGCGGGCGCTTTTACGAATGTCAGAACCAAAGGGACACTAGCAACCATATGATTCTAGTGTGGCTTTGACTCTGACGTTCCTTCGAAGAACTCGCGGCGACACTGAAAGGAACGTCAGAGTCGTCACACTAGCTCATTTACGAAATTGCCCGAGCGGATATGAGGGAAGGAGAGGCGATATATGGCCGAAGCGAAGCGTACCGTCCTGATAACAGGTGCGAATGGCTTCGTAGGCTCGCACATTTCGTCCTTATTCGAGCAGGACGGTTGGGTGGTGCGCCGGGCTGTCCGACGAGCGTTGGGAAACCGCAGCGATGTCGTTATAGATTCGATCGGTCCGGAAACAGGTTGGAGCCAGGGGCTCACCGGTGTTGATGCGGTCGTTCATTTGGCCGCGCGGGTCCATCATCGAAACGACGAGGGCAGTTACGAGCTTTATCGGGACTTGAATGTCGAAGGCACGTTGCACCTTGCACGCTCTGCAATTAAAGCCGGTGTGCGGCAATTCATCTTTTGCAGCACGATCCTGGTATACGGGAGAAGCAACGGCGGTCGCGCTCCCCTCAGGGAAGACGACGCACTGATGCCGAGAGGTCTTTATGGAAAATCGAAAGCTGAAGCCGAGGCTGGTCTCAGGTTGATTTCGCAAGAATCCGAAATGGGTATTTCGATTATCAGACCATGGTCTATGGATCCGGAGCAAAGGGCAACTTCCCGCTGTTGGTGAAGGCGGTGAAGATGGGTATACCGCTTCCGTTCGCCGCAATCAGTAACCAGCGAGCGTTCATATCCGTTCAGAATTTGGCTTCGTTCATCTCGTGGCGTCTCTCTAATCCGATCGGAAAGTTTGAAGTTTTCCTGTTGGCAGATACGGAGCAGGTTTCCACGCCGGAATTCGTCAGGCGGATTGCCAAGGCTTCCGGGAAGAGGGCGCTTCTATTCCCCGCGCCGGCGTCGCTGTTAAATCTTCTGCTCAATATTTCCAGGCGGCCGGAAGCGCGCGAAAGTCTGCTCGGCTCCCTCGAATTGGATACCTCGAAGGCTGCTTCAATGGGCTGGAAGCCGCCGTACTCTCTTGATGAGGGAATTCATTTGGCGGTTTCCGCCTGATGCGTCCAAAACTGATGAATTGGGGTCGCCCAAATGCTGGCTAGCCGGTTGGCTAACCAACATGATCATTGGATTGACCCGATTGGTGGCGCTCCCTAGCGAAGAGCGAGAATCTTGTGAGATCAATGGGTTTGCCAGTTTTTCTCACTGGAATTTGCACATTGTTTCACAAGGATAATTTCGTCCTTTGGCAAACCAAGGCCCGCGACCGAGGAAATCAGCCTAACGATCTTTTGCACCTGGGAACGGACATCGTCGGCTCGACTGGCCACAACGGACTCACGCACCGCAGCAAAACCAACGTTGCGGGTAGTTCAGAGGTTGAGATTTTTCGGGGTCCGTTTGTTTCCCGGTTGGGCGTAATATGCCCTTTCGAAATTGGGTTGTCATGCGTGCAACTCGTCGAGCAAGGCCTTAGCCTCTTGCAAATCGCGCGTGTCGAACCCTTCAGTGAACCAGCCGTAAACCGGAGCGAGTAGTTCGTGAGCTTGCTTCCGCTTCCCCTGGTCACGCCAGAGCCGCGCCATGCTCATCGCCCCGCGCAGTTCCCAGGACGTTGCTCGTTGCGCGCGTGCGACCTCGAGCGCGCGCTCGAAATACGCTTCCGCTTTCGCCGCATCGGGCTCGGGCGACAGCAGCGCGATTTCTCCGGCGGTTCGGTGGATTTCCGTCTCCCACAACTTTTCTTTGGCTGTTTCCACCGCGGTTATCGCTTCGCCAATGCAGCGCCAAGCGTCCTCGAAATTTCCG
Source organism: uncultured Alphaproteobacteria bacterium (assembly GCA_963832045.1). Taxonomy (GTDB): domain Bacteria; phylum Pseudomonadota; class Alphaproteobacteria; order Rhizobiales; family Xanthobacteraceae; genus Bradyrhizobium. The sequence goes on along the minus strand of CAWHSM010000019.1, from coordinate 427,301 downwards.
ATGTCCGCATAGGCCCTGGCTAAATACGACAAATACAACGGCACCCACACCGTCGCTCTCGTTGATCGCCATGCGTTGAGTCCGGATGTGATCACGTGGACTGCGTCCGAGGCTTTGCCGGTCCGGGCAAAAAGCCAACCTTGATGCGTCATTCCTATCGCCTTCCACAGCAAGGCGCCTTTTTCGTCCGCCAACGCGATAAGTTCATCGACGAGCGCATTTGCTGTCGGGTAATTTCCGCATTGAATGTGCGTAAACGACGCGTACGCCAGCGCATGCATCAACGTGGCGGCGTGACCTATCTCGCGTGCATCCTTGAACGCGTTCTGGGCGTCAGCGAGCGCGGCCTCGGGGTAACCAAGACAAAACAAAGCCCACGACCGATGGCACAAGACTGTCACCCCGGCATCTTGGCCAAAACGCATTGCCAGCGGACGATGCTCGGCAGGATCATAAAGCGCGAGCGCTTGATCATAGTGGGTTCGGCCTTCCGCGATGTCCCCCGTACTCGCTAAGGAAATAGCCATGAGGCGATGCCCGATCATGAGGGGGACTGTCGCCCCTTGCTTCTCAGCGAGCGCCAGAAACTGCGCCGCAAGGCTGCGTACTACGTCGCCGCTGAACGCCACATAGTTTGCGACCCAAAAGGCATAGAGGACCGAGAAAAACAGTAGTGAATCTTCGGGAGGCCCTCCCATCGCTTCAGCTTGTTCGATCAGTAGACGTGCTTGCTCCGCAGCCGCCTTGGTTTCCGGCGCAGCATGCCCTTTGAGGGGTATCAGTGGGGCTATGAGCGCGACCTGAAGCTTGATCCGTTCGTGACGCAGCGCGGGAGTAACGGGCAAGGTCGCGATCTGGTCGAGGGCGCGCGTGAGCTGCTCTGCGGCTTCAACCAGCGCCGAGCGCTCCAGCGACCGCTGTCCTGCCTTGCCCCACAGGCCCGCCGCCTTCTCGATCAGGCCGGCCTCGGTGCAATGCCGCGCGAGTAGATGCGGGTGGCTCTCGGCGATGTCAGCAAACTGCCTTTCGATTGTGTCTGCGATATGAGCGTGGAGTGCGCGTCTCGGCTGGCGCAGCAAGGTGCCATAGGCCGCGTCTTGCACCAGAGCATGCTTGAACAAATAGGTCGCGTGCGGCGGCACGCCCTTGCGGAACAGCAAACCGGCCCGGATCAGACGCTCGAGTTCCGAGCCGAGTTCGGCCTCTGGCTTGCGCACCACGGCAGCCAACAGCGCATGAGAAAACTCACGACCTATCGCCGCCCCGATCTGCGCCACCTCCTTGGCCCGGCCGAGCCGGTCGAGCCGCGCCATCAGGGAGGCGTGCAAGCTCGCGGGGACCGCCAGCGCCGGAGAGGGAACCACGGCCGCAGTCTGCATCGCTTCCAGTTCGCCCCCAGCCTCCAGCACGGCCTTTGTCATCTCCTCCACGAACAATGGGATGCCGTCGGTGCGCTCGATAATGTCCTTTCTGATGTTCGCCGGCAGCAGTTTGTTGCCGATGACGCGGTCGATCATGTTTCCGACCTCGCGATGTCCCAGCCGATTGAGGGCAAGAGCTGTTACGTGCGGTTGTCCGACCCATGGCGCCTCGAACTCTGGCCGAAACGTCACGATCATCAGCACGCGAAGGGACGCGATCCGGTCCACCATGCGACCGAACGCTTCCAGGCTCGTCGGGTCGGCCCAGTGCGCATCCTCGAAGATCATTAACACGGGGCTGGAGCGCGCCAGGGTTTCCAATTGTAGGCCGAGTGCTGCAAGCGTTTTCTGCCGGCGCTGTTCGGGAACAAGCTCCAGAGCGGGGTAGCGTCCATCGTCGGGAAGCGACAACATCTCGGCCAACAGCGCCGCGTCCTGCCTGGACGTCGAGGTCTGCGCCAGTAGCGCATCGAGCTTGTCGAGCTTTGTTGGCGGTGTGTCGCCGTGCGCAAATCCGGCGGCACGTTCGAACTGCCCGATGATCGGATAAAAAGCGCTGTCCGTGTGCTGTGGCGAGCAGAAATAACGCAACCGCCTGTGTGGTTCGGCTGTGAGGCGCTCCATGAGCGCGGCGGAGAGCCTGGATTTGCCGATCCCGGCCTCACCGGACAGCAGCACGACCTGGCCTTCGCCAGTCTTGGCTCTCGCCCAGCGCCGCAGGAGGAGTTCAAGCTCCTCATCTCGTCCGACGAGTGCAGTCAGGCCGCCGGCGTGCATCGCCTCGAAGCGGCTCGCGACCGAACTGGCCCGCAGCGCCGCGAAAGCTCTCACTGGTCCGGCAATTCCCTTAAGCTCCTTCGGCCCGAGGTCGCGCAGCTCAAAGAGATTGCCGAGGAGCCTGCGCGTGGCCTCAGCAATAACGACCGTGTTCGGCTCAGCGATGGCCTGAAGGCGTGCCGCGAGGTTCGGCGTCTCGCCGACAATATCGTGCTCCTGCGCTTCGCCGGACCCAACAAGATCGCCGACCACCACCATCCCGGTGGCAGCCCCTATCCGCACTTGTAGGGGTTCAGGAGCCGGGAGCGTGGCGACCACATCGATCAGCGCGAGGCCGGACCGAACGGCACGCTCGGCGTCATCCTCATGCGCTGCCGGATAGCCGAAGAAAATCAGCACACCATCGCCCATATATCTGGCGACGAAGCCCCCGAAGTGGCGCACGGTCTCGGCGACGCACATCTGATAGGCCGAAATGACCTCGCGCAAGTCCTCCGGGTCCATGCGTGCAGAGAGCGCCGTCGAACCGACAAGGTCCGAGAACATCACCGTGACTTGGCGGCGCTCGGCGGCATCGCGCGGTTGCACGGCAACAGGCGCCGAGCCGGCGGCCGAAGCGGCGATGGCGGATACAGTCTTCTCAAGGCCTTCAGAGTGCGCAATCGCGCGCAACAGCTTGCGGCGATGACCGAGCAAGACGCCCAACTTCTCCAGGTCTTGATCCGTCAGATCGGGAAGAACGCTGAGATCGACCCCGTTCTCGCGGAATGCCGGCTCATACTGTTCGAGGCTAAGGCCCCGCAACCATTCTCCGAGGTCCATGTCGCGCTCCACTCCGCGGTTACATGATCCTCCAGGCGAAACAACGTGTCTAGACCTTTGCTCTTCGATGACTGTTGTGGGTCAACGGAAGTCGGCGTTTTAAGTAGCGATGTCCGTTTTGCATCGATGAACCGACATCGTGTGGCGTCGTAGCGTTGCGCGCGATCGCGCTAAGTCCCTGGGTGAGATTCCGACTTCTAGCGGTTTGCCAATTCGAGGAAAAAACTGAATGCGATCAGATCGATTTTTGAGCTTTGGCGCTCCCTAGCGGAATCGAACCGCTCTCTCCACCGTGAAAGGGTGGCGTCCTAACCGATAGACGAAGGGAGCAAAGGCGCCCGGTTCGACACCGCCAACCCTGACGACGGCGCCGCAGCCTCACTTGGACTTAACGAAATTCATTCAGTGAATCAATGCCTTGAAATAGCACCGCTCACCATGCCGGTCGGCCCCATGGGTTGGGCGGAGACTGGCGGGCGAACGTATAGTGGCGTTTGCGCGCCCCGGCAAGCGGCGACGGGAGTGCTTACCCACAAGCCGCCGCGAGCGGGTTTTGGCGGGTATGTTGCCGAAACCGGTCCGCTCGAAACGCTTGGGAAATCGCAACAGTTTTTAAAGCCGGGTCGGATAAAGACCTGGATATTCATTTCTTCCAAACCGGAAACAGAAAGTGGCCGCAGCTAAAAAACGCGACGTGCGCAGGTCCGTGCAGCAGACGGGGTGGATCACGCTGGAGGGCGGCTTTGCGGCGCGTCAGTGCCTTGTACACGATATGTCGTCCACCGGCGCGAAGATTACGATCGCGGATGCCAGCGCGCTGTCAGGCCGCTTGCGACTTGCATTCTCGCGCGATGCCAAGACCGGGCGCCAATGTAACGTGGTCTGGCGGCGCGGACGATCGTTCGGCGTCAAGTTCGTCAGGTAGACAACGCCAGTTTCCTGATGGCGTTGCGGTTGTGTCTTCCGTCCGCCGTCATGACATCGGCGGTGCGATAAATCGCACAAAGCCCGGTCGGGTGCCGAGCTCTCCGAACCAGCGTTCGAGATGAGGGAAGGTCGGCCTGGCGATTCCTTCGACCCCGAGCCAGCGCCGCGCATAGGCGCCGAGCGCGATATCGGCCAGCGTAAACGCCTCGCCTTCGATGAAACGGCGGCTCGCCAGACAAGCATCGACAACATGCCATTGCGCCGCCTCGGCGTCGGCATCTTTCTGGATCGCAACCATGTCGCGTTGTTCGACGGGGGTTCGAACCAGCGCCCAGAACACCGGGCGATCGACCGGTTGCAGCGTCGAGAGCGTCCAGTCGAGCCAACGGTCGACACCGGCGCGCACCTTCGGTGCATGCGGATAAAGCGGCGATTGCGGACGGTAGGCGAGCGCGAGATAGCGCATGATCGAATTGGATTCCCAGAGCACGAAGTCGCCATCCACCAGCGTCGGGACGCGGCCGTTTGGATTCATGGCGAGATAATCCGGCTCGCGATTCCTGCCGAACGCCATGCCGGCATCGAAACGCTCATAGGCAAGGTCGAGTTCGTGCAGGCACCAAAGCACTTTCTGGACGTTTACTGAATTGGCGCGGCCCCAGATGGCGATCTGACCCTGATTGCTCGACATGATTCTTGGCTCCCCACAGACTTTCCCGCGGGGTGATACCGCAATTTCCGGGCAAATGCAGGTCACGTTATACTTGGGGGGAGAGACATACTTGCGGAGAGCACAGCGTTCGACGCGCCGGATACGAAGAAATCAGGCTTCGCGATTTGCGAAGCCTGATTTGCGTTTCGAAAGATTGATCGTATCTCCTAGCGTGGCTTTTGACTCTGACGTCCCTTTTGCGAGGCTGCTGAGAAACTGAAAGGAACGTCAGTGTCGCCACACTAGGCCTACCAATGTCCGGTGTTGGGCATCGAGGTCCATGGTTCTGCCGGAGGCTTCGCGTCGCCCTTTTGCAAGAGTTCGATCGAGTGAAGATCCGGCGAGCGAACGAAGGCCATTTGCCCGTCACGCGGCGGCCGGTTGATCGTGACGCCTAGCTTCATCAGATGGGCGCAGGTCGCATAGATGTCGTCGACCTCATAGGCGAGGTGGCCGAAATAGCGATCCTCGCCATATTTCTCTTCTTCCCAATTGTAGGTGAGTTCGACCAGCGGCGCACCGCGTCCCTTGGAGGCCTTCAGGATGCCCTCGTCTTCGGGGGCGCACAGAAACACCAGGGTGAACTTGGCCTTGTCGTTATCGATGCGGCGAACCTCCTGCAATCCGAGCGCGTCCCGGTAAAATTTAAGCGCGGCATCCAGATTTCGGACCCGCAGCATGGTGTGAAGATATCGCATGGTTGTTGTTCTCCTGAGTGAGCGGTCAGCTTGTTCCCGGTGATAAGGAACTTCAATAGCAGTAAATCGACCGTGAGGGCAGGGAGGCCGGAACCAATGCGGTGGCCGAGTCTTAAATCCTGGAGGTGTGTGACGATGGATCAAAAGCCGTATCCGGCCGAGAAAGCGCGCGGGGGAGAGATCATTCTCAATACGCCGTTGCGCCGCGCTGTTTTCTGGCGGGTCTGATCGGTGCGTTAGCGCTTGCCATCGTGATGACGATGATGCGGTGAAGTCGAAAGTTTCGCTGCGAGCCTTAGTTTCACTGCGAGCCTTGCAGATGGATCGGAACGATCCTCTCGCCTAGATGTTTGTCAGATACATTGAATTGGAGAACGGCATGAAGAGACTTGGTACGAGACTTGGTGTTTTCGGGGCAACAGCCCTGTCGCTTTCGCTAGCTATCGCAACGCCGGTGCTGGCACAGGAGGCCGGAAGGGCGGCCGGCGGACATCCCGGCGCTGTGGGCGCGCGTGCGGGAAGCGCAAATGTGGGCGGCCCGCGAACGGGCAATGTCGGTGCGCAGGCAAACTTCCGCGGTGGCCAGACAAACGTCGGCAGATCGAATTTCGCCGGCCGCGGTAATGCGCAGTTCGCGCAAGGCGGCTATCGCGGCGGTGAATTCCGCGGCGATCGCGGCCGAGGCTTTCGGCGTGATATTGCCGCGGGCGCAGTTGCCGCAGGCGTAGCCACGGGTAGCGCGCTCGCGTTCGGCAACAATTACGGCTACTATAATGACGGCTATTACGATTCAAACTACTACGGCGATAGCTACACCCCAAACTACTACGGCGATAGCTACGCCTATGATGACGGAGTGACTTACAGCGCAGGCATTCCGCTCGTGACGTTCGATCAGCCGCAGGGCCCAGTGGCTGTCGAGGAGGCTGTGGGCGGCGATGCGTCGTACTGTGCACAGCGTTATCGCTCCTACGATCCGGCGAGTGGGACCTATCTCGGTTTTGACGGGTTGAGACATCCCTGCATGTAGGACGGGTCTGTAGGTAAGGCTGAAGAGAGAATGGCAAAGGAGCGGCTCGCATGAGTCGCTCCTTTTCTCTTTTTGCCTCCTGGTGTTTCGCGCTCGTCAGAAGTCAGAAGGCTGGCGGCGCGATCGGAACCTTACTGCAGATCATTAAAAGGCCGATTTGTCGCGCGGTTCCGGCTGCAACTATCGGTAAAACTCTGCGTTATCAATGGGACTGCATGGAGGAGATGACCATGAAAAAGACACTCGCAATTTTGGCCACGGCTGCAACGGTGGCCACGACTGCCGTTACAGCGCCGGCGCAGGCGCGCGGCATTGGGCCGGGATTGGCCTTCGGTCTGGCGGCCGGCGCGATTGCCGCGGGAGCCTTCGGTGCCTATGGCTATTATGGCCCCGGTTACGGATATGGCTATGGATACGGTCCTTATTACGGGCCCGCCTATTATGGCCCAGGATATTACGGGCCAGGATATGCGTACTATGGCGGGCCGTACTGGCGGCACCGCTATTGGCACCGTCATTACTGGTAAAAACAAAACTGGAAAAACAAAGCCCGGACATCAGTCCGGGCTTCTTTTTGGTACGAGGGTTGTGACGGTCGAGTTTCCGCGTTACGGCCAAAATGGCGCGCGTTCGATCGCGCGGCGCGGCCCTTCGGTATGCCGCGCATTTTCGAGCGTACTGACGAAATATTCATCGCGCGCGCGCCTGAATTTTTCCTGCGTAGCCTGGAAGCTTGCCACGCGCGCGGCGATCTCGTCGCGTTCCCGCGCGAGCCGATCATATTGTTCGCTCATGCCCACCCCTTGTTGAGTCGTGTCCCGGTGTGATTGGTGTCCGAGATTGGGGCGCGAATTGGGATAAGGCGTTGCAAGATTGTGATTGTGGATAAGAGTTGCGATTGCTTGCGACGCGTGGTCGCAGCCGGTAGCGAAAGCGGCGTGAGGGCAACGAGACCGCACATCGAAATAGCCATCCGACCATCCGTATTGTATCTGATGCAGTGAATTCCCTCGGATTATTGGCAGTGATAGCTTCGGACATTGGTCGCTCCGTGGAACAGCTCGGTGAGATGATCTCCGAGGCTTCAAGCATCGTCCCCTTTACCGGCGCCGGCATTTCGACCGAATGCGGCATTCCGGATTTCCGCTCGCCGGGCGGATTGTGGAGCCGCAACCGGCCGATCCCCTTCGATGAATTTGTTGCGAGCCGAGAGGCGCGCGACGAGTCATGGCGGCGGCGTTTTGCCATGGAGACCACGTTTGCCGCGGCATCGCCCGGACGCGGCCATCGCGCGTTGGCCTCGCTCTACCGCGCCGGCAAGGTTCCGGCGATCGTCACCCAGAATATTGACAATTTGCATCAAGTGTCAGGCTTTGCCGACGATCACGTGATCGAACTTCACGGCAACACGACCTATGCACGCTGCATCGGATGCGGTCGGACCTACGATCTTGCCTGGGTCAAACAGCGCTTCGAGGCCTCCGGCCATGCTCCGGACTGCGCGACCTGCGATGAACCGGTGAAGACGGCCACCATTTCCTTCGGTCAGGCCATGCCGGACGATGCCATGCGCCGGGCGACGGAACTCACCCGGCAATGCGACCTGTTCATCGCGATCGGATCTTCGCTGGTGGTATGGCCGGCGGCGGCTTTCCCCCTCATGGCGAAGAATGCGGGCGCGCGCCTTGTCATTATCAACAACGAGCCGACCGAACAGGACGAACTGGCCGATCTGGTGATTCGGCATGACATCGGGGAAGCGCTTGGGCCGTTCGTGGGCAACTGATTCGGCGACTCGCAAGCTGTTCATAGGTTCCGGAAGAATCGTTTTTTGTCTATGCGCCGCAATCGAGAGTGTTATCTTTTGATTCGAGAGATTCGCGGGCGTCTTCCTGAGCATTCACAGACAGACGCGAGAAGATCGCCGCCGCATTCGCCGGCGGGATGTAGATCAGTGTGGGGTCCGGGGTCATGGGGTCGGACGGATTTGAGTCCAAGAAACTCGGAGGTCAATCGCCCGGCGGGGCGGCTGGACCGGGAAGGCTCGGTTCTGGGTTCTCGGCTGCGGGTTCGCGTGATCCCGCGCTCGATGCGCTGCAGGGCTTGGGTGATGTCGCCGCCAATCTCGTCGAGATCAGCGGCGTCATCAAATGGTTCGATGCATCAAAGGGCTACGGCTTTATCGTTCCCGATAATGGCTGGCCGGATGTGCTGCTTCATGTGACGGTGCTCCGTCGCGATGGCTACCAGACGGCCTACGAGGGAGCGAGGCTGGTCTGCGAATGCGTGCAGCGGGCGAAGGGTTATCAGGCGTTCCGCATCGTCTCGATGGACGAGTTGTCCGCCATCCATCCTGCCCAGATGTTGCCGCCGCGAACCCATGTCAGCGTCACTCCGACCAGCGGCCTGGAACGGGCGCAGGTCAAATGGTTCAACCGGCTTCGCGGGTTCGGCTTCCTGACCTGCGGGGAGGGCACCCCCGATATATTTGTCCACATGGAAACCTTGCGTCGCTATGGCATGACGGAGCTCCGTCCGGGACAGTACGTACTGGTCCGTTTCGGGCCTGGCTCCAAGGGAATGATGGCGGCTGAAATTCAGCCCGAGGCCGGCTCCCCCGGACTTTCCTCGCATTAAGCACCGCGACTACTTCTTTCACGCGTTTGACCGGACCAGCGCCGAAACGGGCGTTGCCGCGCGGACAGGTTGTCTGGTATCTCCCGCCATCCGGTAGCGGGGTTGGTATTCGCAAAAGTGAGCACCGCAAGGCATTGTGAATGCTACAACCGATGCGATTTTACCGTCGCCTGAGTGCCGGGGCGAATCTTCCGCGATGAGGTGAGTGTTGACGATGACATCCAGTCGAGTTGTCGCCTGTCGGTTTGCGTATGCGCGGCTTTGCGTGTTGCTGGTTCTCGCCGGCGCGCTTTCGATGTTCGCAGGCGCCAGTGCGCGCGCGGCGTCGATCCAGCCGCTTGAGATCGTGACCAAGACAGGGGTGCATGTATTTTCGGTCGAGATCGCGACGACCGAGGAGGAGAAGACCACGGGCCTGATGTACCGCAAGGAACTGGCCGACGGCAAAGGCATGCTGTTCGACTTTTCTCCGGAGCAGGAAGTGTCGATGTGGATGAAAAATACCTACATCTCGCTCGACATGATTTTCATCCGGGCCGACGGCAGGATTCTTCGGATTGCGGAAAATACCGAGCCGATGTCCACCAGGATCATCCCCTCAAGAGGATTGGCGAAGGGGGTGTTGGAGGTGATCGCGGGTACGGCGCAGAAATATGGGATTGCGCCAGGCGATCGCGTGGGGCACCCGCTGTTCGGTGGCAAATAGGCGTGTCCTCGAAGATGGATTGAGACACTATATTGTTGGTCTGGCTGCCTTTTTGAGATCAGCGCGCGGGTGGGTGCCGGTCATGCATCGTGCCTTGCTGGCGGCGCCTCAAGCGTGTATCGACGGGACATTCCACAGATCGGGGTATAGCGCAGCCTGGTAGCGCGGCAGTTTTGGGTACTGCAGGTCGTTGGTTCGAATCCAGCTGCCCCGACCAATAAAACATTTAGATCAAATCTTTATCCGAATTCCGGACCGTCGGGCCCCGGCTTTGCACCGCGGCCGAGCGCAAATTGACCAACAGGGCCTTCGACGTGAATTTCAAGGCCGGTCATGCCGGCAAAGCGGTCGATATTGTTTGTGCCGAGCGCGCAGCCACCGAGCCCTATGTCGGTTGCGGCGAGGTAAAGCGTCTGCATCAATACTCCGACGTCCTTGAGGACCAGGGAATAGGCCAGCGAACTATATTTCCACGACACACGGCCAAAGCGGGCGGCGATCGTGATCAGGATCTGCGGAACGCCAGAGGCTCCCATGGCGATCTCGGCGGCGGAAAGCTGTGCCTCGAGTTCCCGCGGGCCGACTTCAATAGGCGTCAGCGCGTGCTTGTGGGCATCGTAGTGGTAAAATCCGCGGGCCAATCCTTCGCAATTGGCGATCGTCAGATAAAGCTCCAGCTCATAGGCTGCGCCTCCTCCCGGATAGGGACGGGAGGCGTAGGAAACCTCCGGACCTTCGCCGTCCATGTCGGTCTCGTCCGTCCATAGTGCCCGGATGCGGGCAGCCGTCTGCAGGAGGCCGGCAAGCTCGGCGAGGGTGATCGGATGTTCGTCGTCGAAGTCACGCGTCGAATGCCGCGCGTGCAGGAGCTGGGCGAACGGCGAGGGCTCAGAGGGTGGCGTCGCGCCATTTAGGTCGATGGTCTTTCCGGGCCAAGGTGAACGCACCGCAGGAAGCGGCGCTATGACGGAGGCGTACGAATACAGTCCGCCGAGCGGATTGGCTTGCCGTCCCTCGGTGCTGCGGGTGTGGAACAGAAGATCGTGAAAATCCCACAGCACGAGCTCGCTGCCGCCCTCCGATGGACGCAAGCCGTCACCCTTGCCGCCCTCCAGCTTGAACAGGATCTGGCAATCCACCAGCAATCCCAGAAGTTCGAGACCGGGAAAATCGCGCTCCTTGCGATATCGGCTGATCTTTTGTGGCTGCGAGAGCTTGGAGAGCGTAGCGGCGATCTCGGGATCGCAAATCCTGAACAGGGCGCCCGCGAGCGGCGATTCCAGCACCATCTCCTTGCCGCGCCGCCGCAAGTAGGCAAATCGCGAGAGCACGACGGTGTCGGAGTTGCCGATCTTTGATACTGACGGCCAATAATCGGGGACCTGCGGCTCGATGACGATCCGATCCTGATTGCCCTGAGCAGCTCCGAAGCGATACTCCAACAGGCCGCTTCGCGCCAGCCGGCGGACCAGCAGGTCGATTTCCTTGTCGGCGTTTCGGCCGCGCGCGATTGACGCCAACGGCAAGCCCGCGCTGAGCTCGTGCAGACGCTTCACGGCTGCCGCACCGAACCTCCCTAAGCCCTGGGCATAGCCGCCGAACCGGGCGACGACTGTTCCGTCCGCCTGCGCTTCCAGCTCGACGTTGGCGCTCACGCGGGCAGCAAGCTCCGGCTTTGCGATCCGGCGACTCCTGCTCTTCTTTTTTCCGGACGCGGGCAAGCCGGCAGAATCCTCTTTAGGTATGAGGAAGGAATTGCGTCAATTCGCTTTCCGCAATCGGAGCGTCACGCAGTCCGAGCTTCACGGGGATATCGTAAAGACGGCCTGGTCCGAAGCGCCGGTAGAAGTGCCGCAAACCGGGCACGATCACCCTGGCGACCGAGGTTTCGACGTCAGGCCGGGTTTGGTCGAGGACAAGAAAATCCAGGCCTGCTTTTCGCGCGATCTCGACGCAGGCATCAACCTGCTGACGCGTGTTTTCCAGACAGCCAAATTTTGAATCCGAGACGACCTGGGCAGGACGGCCGTTTGCCGTCAGGAAGGGATAATTTTTCAGCTGTAACGGAGTGACGCGATCGAGGCTCGGCTTCTCACCCGTTCCGCCTCCCATCAAACCGATCGACAGGAATTGATTGAGTTCGGTCAACGCGCGCAACAACGCGATACGGCTGTCGAAATGCGCGCCGGAGCCGAACTCGATGTTTTCGTGCCCGTTCTGATTCCAGTGCAGCATCGCCACGTAGGTCGGCACGCCAAGATCGCTGGTAATGTCGATGACCCAAAGCCGGCGTCCGGCGTCGGCGAGCTGGGTTCGCAGATCGTGGACATAGGAATCGTCGAACTGATGGAGATCGAGTTCCTCGCGCTGTGAGCGGTTGTACCACCAGATGGCGTATGCATCGCGCTCCACGAGTTCGAGGAAGCCCTGAACAATGGCTTCCTGCAGCGTGTTGCCGGCGGCGCAGCCGTTGGAATCGGCGTGATAGACTTCCGGGCCGCCACCGTAAAAAAAATACAGCAGGCTGGTCGGCAGATATCTGAAGCGCTGATCGCGCAGCGACCAGGCCGGCGACCACTCGATTTTCGCCGAGGGATCAAAGCGCGGAGGGGCGGAGTGGGAATCGTCGGGCTCGGCTTCGGGCGAGCGGTATTGTGCATCGCTGAAGAGCAGCACATCCTGCGGATCGATGGCCTCGCCAGCCTGAAAATCGGTAAAGCGCCTGGTGATCCGGACTTCATCGCCCTGGAAAATACCGGAATAGCGCTCGATCGCCTCCATCAACGCACTGGCTTCGGCCTGTTCGGCAGTCGAGCCCTTGCCGAAGCTTCCGCCGCTCAATCCCTCCCTGAGGGCGTCGATGGTCAAGGCGGGCCCGGAAAAGTTGTGGCCGGCAAAATAATTGGTGTTCATGGGCAGATCGGCTTCGATCCGCTCCAGTTTCGTAACCACCCCGGTCAACGGACTTACATGCTTGCGGAAGCGCGCCACCGTCGCGCGCGACGATACCGTACGGTATCCTCCGCTCGTAATCATCAATTTGAGGCCGGGACCCAGTTCGATCGGCGTCGGTTTGCGACGCGGATCCCGCAACTTCTTGCTGCCACAAGTCGGACATTGCGGACGGTGCGGTACAAAATGCTTGACGATTGTCGAACCCAGCAGGTCGTGGCTGATGATATGGTTGTTCAAGTCGGTTTGAAAACCGGTAGCAATGGCCTTGGCGACTTCGAGTGCGGCGAATTGAAGGGCACCTTCACCCAACGGATTGCGCGCCAGCGGCGAGAAGGCAACCGGCTGGGCTCCACCACGCTCAAGGAATCCCTTGACCTCGCGATTCCGGATCATGCGGTCGAACAGGCAGGTCCAGCAGGGGCCACGGCCCGGATTGAACAGCGGTCCGACCAGCGGGAAGGCTCCGGAAGGCTGCACGATGAGCCAGGGTGTGCCGTCCGAAACGCGCTGCTTGTTCAATTCGGCAAGACGCCGCTCAAGATAGTCGTTGGTCAGCGTGACGGTGAGATCGGCGTTGCGCGGGGCGATGCGAACGCCGAACTCGCTCAGCGCCTTCGTGAATTCCTTGGCGCCTTGCACGTCAATTGATTCAACGCGCACGCGGCAATTCGCCAGATTTTGCTCGGCTACACCTGGCGGCAGGCGGAGGCTCGCCCAGTAACCCGCCAAAACGCTGCCCGACGTCGCGGACGCCTCGATGATGTAGCGAAGCTCGATCAGGCGCTTGAGGGCTTCTTCGACTTTTTCAGGCGGAAAGCGCTTGCCGAGTTCGCCGAGGAGCTGCTGGAGGCTCTTTCCGCCTTTGCCGATCGCCGCGGCAAGCGCGCAGTAAAGTTCGCCATGAAGGAAAAACTTGCGATCTTCGGAGTAGAGGCAGACCGCGTCCGGCGGCAAAACGTAGACCGTAAAATTCGGCGCGAATTGCGCGATATCCTTGGCGCGACGGTGAACTGAGGTGGTTTTGCGTTTGGCTTTCATCGTTCAGTGTTCCGGTTCTGACATTCGTATCACATTGCTGCGAGCGTTCTTGCGAATGTCAGAATCAAAGAGACACCAGCAAATATCGCTTTTCTAGTGCGGCGACTCCGACGTTCCTTTCAGTGTCGCCGCGAGTTCTTCGAAGGAACGTCAGAGTCAAAGCCGCACTAGAATCATATAGTTGCTAGTGTCCCTTTGGTTCTGACATTCGTAAAAGTGCCCGCCGCGATATGGTACGAATGTCAGAACCGGGACACTAGTGCGGGTTTGGATTTGACATTCTCTGTGAAGCCCGGCGGCGATATTCAGATATTCAAGCGTGTGTCAAATCCACCGCACATGCGCACCAAGTCCATCTGCCATGAAATACGGGAAATTATCCAACCGGCGTGCGGATGTCTTTTGGTGAGGCGGGGAATTCGGCGCGATCGTGATGGGTCGGCGAGCATAGGCCTGCTGATGCCACGGGACCTACACATGCATGGGCCGGGTCGACGGTGTCGAGCCCGGCCCTGACAATTGGCTTTGATCAAGCGAGGTAGATGATCTCGCTTAGCAAATCCGGCATGCACCCCACGAGATGCAGCAACCGCCCCAGCCGATGCCGCAGCCGCCGCAGCCGCAGCCTCGGCCACCGCATCCGCGGCATCCGCGACAGCCTCGGCCACCGCATCCGCGGCCACCGCAACCGCGGGCTAGCTGGATGGAGCCGTCTTTCGCCGCAGCTGCGGCTTCCTTGTCGAAGACGTAGAAGGTAGCCAGACTGACGTCAGCGATTTCTTCTTCGCCGAGGGTCAACTGGTGGTTGGGTGAATAATTCAGAGCCTGAGCTGCGTCGTTAGCCGGAGCAATTGCCGCCGACGCGCCGCCTACCATCGAAAACGTCAAACCGGCTGCGCCCAAAGCTGGGAGCGCGGCTTTGACCCGTGTTTTCTTCGACGACTGCTTCGTTCGTGCCATATTCGAATCCTCCATTTTCTCGCAAGCGGTTCGAGTGGAATAAGTTTACTGCAAGGGTTAGTCACCCGCAAGCTAACGGAGGTTCACGAAGTCCGCAAAGCCCGCTCGATGGCCAACATTTCATATTCATGAATGGTGCCTGTAGCGCCGTCCATTCATGATCCATTCATCATTCTCGGTGTTGAAAAATTCCAGATTGCTCCGAGCTTCTGAACAGCCACAGCGGCAAACGATCGTCAGGCGACTTCAGTTCCAGGTACCCGGCAAAATGATCCGTTGTGGCGCCTTCCTGCGGATCAAGATTGGCGTGCCGCTCCTTGCATTGCAACGGTCCGGCCGTTACGGCTGAATCCGCTTACCCCTGTTTTTTGCGGGTGCGAACGGAGAAGCGGACTTGGGCAACGATCCCGGATATTTCACCTGGTACGAGCTGATGACAACCGACGTCGCGGCTGCGGCTGCTTTCTACCGTGACGTGGTCGGCTGGGGGACGCAAGAGGCGTCAACGTCGAAGCTACCCTATAAACTGTTCGCGACTGGCGAAGTCCCGACGGCCGGGCTGATGGGGCTGCCTGAGGAGGGCCGCAAAATGGGCGCGAGGCCGAGATGGATGGGGTATGTCGGCGTCAGCGATGTGCACGTAGCGGTCGACCGGATCAAACGCCTCGGGGGCGCAGTGTATGTGCCGCCCATCGACACCAATATAGGCTTGATTTCCGTTGTGACCGACCCCCAAGCTGCAACGTTCGGGGTGGTCGATGGGCTGCGGACAAGGGCGCAACAACCTGCTGAGTTCGGCAAGCTCGGCCGTATCGGCTGGCGTGAGTTGCTTGCAGGCGATCTGGATCGGGAGTTTGCGTTCTACTGCGAGCTTTTCGGCTGGCAGAAAGCGGACGCCGAAGGCGATCCGGCGGACGCCAGCTATCATTTGTTTTCCACGGGCGGGCAGGTGATCGGGGGGGCGCTCGAGAAGCGTCCCGATGAACCGGTGCCCTTCTGGCTGTTCTATTTCAATGTCGAGGATATCGATGCGGCGGCAGAGCGCGTGAATGCGGGGGGCGGCCGGGCCTTGGTCAAGCCAGCAGAATTTCCGACCGATCGTTTAGCCGCCCACTGCGTTGATCCGCAAGGCGCGGCATTTGGGCTCCAGGGACCACGAGGGCGCACCCTCAAATTAGGATGGAGCACGGAATGGGGCGGCTTTTCCTCGCGGGGGCAGTTGGTCACGCCAAAGCCCAGCCGTGGGTCGTCCGGCGAAGGTCCGGAGAGCTAGTGTCCCGGTTCTGACATTCGTACCAAATCGCGGCGGGCACTTTTACGAATGTCAGAACCAAAGGGACCCTAGCAACCATATGATTCTAGTGTGGCTTTGACTTTGACGTTCCTTCGAAGAACTCGCGGCGACACTGAAAGGAACGTCAGAGTTGCCACACTAGAGGCGGCCGCGGTCAGGCGGGTTTTGCCGCCGGTGCCTTGAGCGGTTTATCCTGCCTCTTTGACCAGGAGATATAGTAAGCGACGATGGTCATGATCGCTATTCCGGTCACGCTGACAAAGAACTGGGCGAACAGCGAACCCGAACTCATCATCAGTTCGAAATGTCCGACAAAGGACAGGAAGACGCCGACGCAGAACACCGCAAGCGACTGCTGGCCGCAGACGATGAGCGGGTCAAACACCTTCCATTCCAGTGCCGGCCAGTCCTTCGGCAGGAAGCGGATAACGAGAATCACGATCGCCACAAAATGCAGGAATCGGTAGGGCGCGAGATTGGTCTTGTCGTTGGGGTTGAATGTTGCGTAGAGCCAATGCGGGAACACGTTGCCGAAATCCGGAAACTTACCCGCCATGGTCATCACCATCGCAAAAGCGAGATAGGCGAAGCAGAGATAGAGTGTGATCGGGGAATTGATCAGCGAGCGGGATTTCCTGGCGCCGCCAAGCGCGCACCACGAGCCGAATACGAAAAGCACCTGCCAGCAGTACGGATTGAAATACCAGGTACCGACCGGATAGGCTTGGAAATTCCAGCCGAAATGACGAGCGATCAGCCACAGCAGGATGGATGCCAGCATCGTCAGATTGGGCTGGCGCAGCATGATCCAAAGCACCGGCGGAAAGAACCCCATCAAGACGATGTAGAGCGGAAGCACGTCCAGATTGACGGGCTTGAATTTGAGCAGCAAACCCTGGCGCAGCGTCTCTGTCGCTTGGTCGACGAGCCCCGCGACGTTGAATTCGTTGATGACCTCGGAATTGCCGAAGCGCAGTGCCAAATAGCTGATTGAGGCGATGTAGACGACGAACAGAATGATATGGGCGATGTAGAGCTGCCAGACCCGTTTGGTCAAACGGGTGGCGCCGACGATAAAGCCGCGTTCCAGCATCATCCGCGCATAGACGAAGGAGGCCGTGTAGCCGGAAATGAATACGAAGAGGTCGGCCGCGTCGCTAAAGCCATAGTTCCTTGTCGTGATCCAGTTCACGACATTGTCCGGAATATGGTCCAGAAAAATCGCCCAGTTGGCGATACCGCGGAACAGATCGAGCCGGAGGTCGCGTCCTTTTTCCGGCAGGGTGGCGTTGATTTTCATGGTAGCCGTTTCGATGTGAAGCATCGGTGGAGGATAGGGCAGCCGCCGGGGCATCGGTCTTGAAGCCCGGCAAGATTGTCACCGGACCACATAATGAATATACCATTCCAGAAGATGTTACATCAAAGGCGGGAGAATCAGCGATTCTAGATTTCGGGACGGATAAAATCCAACTTTATCCCGGCTGTTTCGATCCGCCCATCTAGTCCTCGAAAGGGTCCGACCGTCCATGACCGCCCGCATCTTTAAGCCTGCCAAAAACGCGATGCAATCGGGGAAGGCCAAAACCAGAGATTGGCAGCTTGACTACGAGCCGGAGCAGCCGCGTTTCGTCGAACCGCTGATGGGCTGGACCAGTTCAGGCGATATGAAACAGCAGCTCACGCTGCGCTTCGAGACCAAAGAAGAGGCGATCGCCTATTGCGAGCGCGAGGGCATCCCTTACCAGGTGCTTGAACCGAAGGAGTTGGGGCGCCGGCAAGTGGCCTATTCCGACAATTTCGCGTTCCGCCGCGGCGAGCCTTGGACTCACTAGTGTCCCGGTTCTGACATTCGTATCCCATCGCAGCGGGCACTTTTACGAATGTCAGAACCAAAGGGACACTAGCAACTATATGATCCTAGTGTAGCTTTGACTTTGACGTTCCTTCCGAGAGCTCGCGGCAACACTGAAAGGAACGTCAGAGCCGCTACACTAGGAATTGGCCCCCAGGAATAGGGCACGTTGGCAGCCGGGAGATCGGTCCGCCGGGCGCAATTTCGTTCTCCATTTTGGATCGAGAAAATACATCAAAACAGGGTTTTAAAGCCCTAACGGTACAGGATTTTTGAGCGTTTTCGGTTGATGGGCCATTTTCCGAGTTGCGCGAGCTAACGACGCGATGACACGATGGTACGCCCCCGCCGCGCGGATTGCGGCGCCATAAAGTTGCCGAAGCCATGCCCCTCCAATCCAGCATCGACCCTGCTTCATCCGATTTCGCCCGTAATGTCGAAGCGATGCGGACGCTGGTCGCCGACCTTCGCGACAGGCTCAATCAGGTGGCGGGCGGTGGCGGTGAAACCTCACGTTCCCGGCACACCTCCCGGGGCAAGATGCTGGCGCGCGAACGCGTCGATCTCCTGATCGACCCCGGTACCGCCTTTCTCGAGATGTCGCCGCTTGCGGCCTACGGCCTTTACGGTGGCGACGTGCATTCGGCGAGCATCGTTACCGGGGTCGGGCGGATTTCTGGACGCGAATGCGTGGTCGTTGCCAACGATGCAACGATCAAGGGCGGCACCTATTACCCGATGACGGTGAAGAAGCACCTGCGGGCGCAGGACGTGGCCCGGCAGAACAATCTTCCTTGTGTCTACATGGTCGATTCCGGCGGCGCATTCCTGCCCCAGCAGGACGAGATCTTTCCTGACGAACGGCATTTCGGCCGCATCTTCTACAACCAGGCCCAGATGTCGGCGCTCGGCATTCCCCAGATTGCGATCGTGATGGGCTCATGTACCGCGGGCGGCGCCTATGTGCCGGCGATGTCGGACGAGAGCATCATCGTGCGCAATCAGGGCACGATCTTTCTCGGCGGCCCGCCGCTGGTGAAAGCGGCCACAGGCGAGGTAGTCACCGCAGAAGAACTGGGCGGGGCCGACGTCCATTCCCGGCAATCCGGCGTCACCGATCATTACGCGCAAAACGATGCTCACGCGATCGGAATTGCGCGGCGGATCGTTGCCACCTTGAAGCCGGGCGCGCGCGCGCAATTGAACATGCGCACACCGCGCGAACCGCTGTTTGCGGCAGACGAAATTTATGGCGTGGTCTCCGCCGACGGGCGCAAGCCGTTCGACGTGCGCGACATCATTGCCCGGCTGGTTGACGGTTCCGAATTCGACGAATTCAAGAAACTGTATGGCCAAACGCTGGTCTGCGGCTTCGCGCATATCTGGGGGTATCCGGTCGGCATCATCGCCAACAACGGCATCCTGTTCAGCGAGAGTTCGCTGAAGGGCGCGCATTTCATCGAGCTGTGCTGCCAGCGCAATATCCCGCTTGTGTTCCTGCAGAACATTACTGGCTTCATGGTCGGAAAGAAGTATGAGGCCGGCGGAATCGCGCGCGACGGTGCCAAGCTGGTGACAGCGGTTGCAACTGCGAACGTCCCGAAATTTACCGTTGTGATCGGCGGTTCCTACGGGGCCGGCAACTACGGCATGTGCGGCCGTGCCTATGGCCCGCGCTTCCTCTGGATGTGGCCGAATGCACGAATCTCGGTGATGGGCGGCGAGCAGGCGGCGATGGTGTTGAGCCAGGTCCGGCGCGACAATATCGAGGCCAAAGGCGAGACCTGGTCGGCCGAAGAGGAAGAGAAATTTCAGGCGCCGATCCGCGCACAGTATGAGAAGCAGGGCAGCCCTTATTACGCGACGGCCCGCCTCTGGGACGACGGCGTCATCGATCCCGCCGATACGAGGCTCGTTCTGGGGCTCGGCCTTTCGGCCGCGGCCAATGCGCCGATCGAACCGACGAGCTTCGGCCTGTTCAGGATGTGATGATGGGCGGTGCTGCAAATTACCGGCGATTTCACACCCTTCTGATCGCCAACCGCGGCGAGATCGCCGTCCGCGTCATCCGCACGGCCAAAGCCATAGGCTTGCGCACGGTTGCCGTCTACTCGGAAGCCGATCGAGCGGCGCTGCACGTGGCGATGGCGGATGAGGCCGTGCTGCTCGGGCCTTCGCGGGCCCGCGACAGTTACCTCAACATCGAGCGGGTGATCGAGGCGGCGCAGAAAAGCGGCGCGGAAGCCGTTCATCCTGGTTACGGATTCCTGTCGGAAAGTGCCGAATTTGCGCAAGCCTGTGTCGATGCGGGCCTTGTATTTGTCGGTCCGACCGCCGCCATGATCCGCCTGATGGGTTCGAAATCGGGCTCCAAACAACTGATGGAAAAGGCCGGCGTGCCGCTGGTGCCCGGCTATCACGGCGAGGCTCAGGATGAAGCGACGCTGGCCGGCGCGGCCACAAAAATCGGCTTTCCGGTTCTGGTGAAGGCATCTGCCGGCGGCGGCGGCCGCGGCATGCGCATCGTGCGCGCGGCGAGTGAGCTGGTGGCTTCCGTGCAAAGCGCCAAGCGCGAGGCCAAGGCGGCGTTCGGCGACGACCGGGTCTTGATCGAAAAATTCGTCGAAAACCCACGCCATATCGAGGTGCAGGTCATCGGCGACAGCCATGGCAATCTGCTCTCGTTGTTCGAGCGCGAATGCACGTTGCAGCGCCGCCACCAGAAGGTGATCGAGGAGGCCCCATCGCCGACGCTCGATGCGCGGCAGCGTGAGGTGGTCTGTAGCGCTGCGCGGAAGGCGGCCGCGGTGGTCGGCTATGTCGGTGCCGGCACCATTGAGTTCGTCTCCGACGGCAAGGACGTGTTCTTCATCGAAATGAACACAAGGCTCCAGGTCGAGCACCCCGTGACCGAGATGATCACGGGGATCGACCTCGTGGAATGGCAGTTGCGGGTCGCCGCGGGCGAAAGGCTGCCGTTGAAGCAGGATCAGATCACCCTCAACGGCCATGCCATCGAGGCGCGGGTTTACGCGGAAAATCCGAATAAGGACTTCATGCCTTCGGTCGGGACGATACGCACCTGGAACATGCCGGAGCTGTCGGCGGATCTGCGGGTCGATGCCGGCTATCGCGCTGGTGACGTCGTCTCGCCGCACTATGACGCCATGCTGGCCAAGCTGATCGCCTGGGCGCCGACGCGAGATGCAGCGATCGACCGCCTCAACTACGGGCTCAAGGAATCCGACGTCCGCGGCATCGTCACCAATATTCCGTTCCTCGCAGCGCTGGTCGGCCACGCAAGCATGCGCGGCAACGCGATCGATACCGGCTTTATCGAACGCGAGTTGAAGCACCTCACCCCGGGGCCGCCACCGCCGCACGATCTCGAACTCGGAGCTGCCGTGGCCGCGATCCTCCAGGAGGAGGCAAAAGCCGATCAAGGCGAGGCCAAATCTCCGTGGGGAACGGCCGGCTGGATGCCCGTTGGCCGACGCCAGCGGGTGTTTGTGTTCCGGCATGGCCATGGCAGCGAGCAAAAGGTCGGCCTGCATTACGGAAAAGGTCCACTGACGCTCGTGATCGGAGACCGCGAAATGAACTTTGCGGCCAGCCCTCATGCGGGCGGCGGCTCGACCTGACGCTGCACGGCGTCAAGTCCCGTGTCATGGCGATCGTTGAAGGCCACGAACTCTATTTGCGGACCCGTAACGGCCGCTTCGAGCTGCATTGGGTCGATCCGTTTGGCGGCGACGACGAAGAGCAGGTCGGCGAGGACAAGATCGTTGCGCCTTTGCCCGGCACCGTTGTCGTGCTGCTCGCGGAGGTCGGTACAAAGTTAGAGAAGGGCGCGCCCATTCTCACGCTCGAAGTCATGAAGATGGAGCAGACGCTGCGCGCCCCGTTTGCCGGCGTACTGAAAGCCATCAAATGCAAGGTCGGCGATATCGTCGGCGAAAGGCGTCGAATTGGCCGAGATCGAGCCGGCCTAGTGCCGCCTATTTGAAGTTCCTGCACCACAAGCGGCAAATTCGATCCAGGAACTTCGAATAGAAAAGCGGCACTAGAATCAATAGGTTTGTGAGTAGCCCATGACTTTCCGAAGTTCGTGGAAGCCGGTGCTGCGATGGAGCACGAACTTCGGAAAGTCGGCACTAGTGGTCCGATTTCAACATTTGCATCCCATCGAGGCAGGCACTTCTGCAAATGTTAGAATTGAAGGACCACTAGCAAATATGGGTTTCTAGTGTCCCGATTCCGAAGTTCGTCGCATTTTGCGGAGCCACGTTTCGAACTTCGGAATTGAAGGGACACTAGCTAACTTATTGATCTAGTGTGGCCTTGGTTCAGAAGTCCGCATAACGAACCCGCGGCGTAAACAATGCGGACTTCTGAACCGCCACACTAGTGGAGTTTTGGATTTGACATTCGCTTGACGAACGCGTGGCCCTGTGGGTAGCGAATGTCAAATCCACTCCACTAGCGGATAGACCGATATGAGCGATCAGGTGCGCATCGTCGAAGTCGGCCCGCGTGACGGGCTTCAGAACGAAAAGACGCCGGTCAGCGTCGAGGGGCGAATCGCCTTCATCGAAGCGCTGCTGGCGGCCGGACTTCACACGATCGAGGTCGGCGCATTCGTCTCGCCGAAAGCGATCCCTCAGATGAAGGGATCGGACCAGGTGCTGCGCGGCGTCAGCCGCCACACGGACGACGAATTTCACGTGCTGGTGCCCAATGAAAAGGGATATGAGGCCGCACGCGCGGCTGGCGCCAAGGTGATTGCGGTCTTCGCGCCTGCTTCCGAAGGGTTTTCACGCGCCAATATCAACTGTTCGGTCGCGGAATCCATCGAACGCTTCAAGCCGGTGATCGCGCGCGCCAGGGCCGATGGCATCAAGGTGCGTGGCTATATCTCCTGCGTTATCGCCTGTCCCTATGACGGCGAGACCAAACCGCAGGCGGTGGTCGATGTCGCGAAGATCTTGTGGGATCTCGGCTGCTACGAAGTTTCGCTCGGCGACACGATCGGGGTAGGAACCCCGCGAAAAGCGCGCGAGTTGCTGCGCGCCGTCGCGGGCTACGTGCCGATCGCCCATCTTGCGATGCATTTTCACGATACCTACGGTCAGGCGCTCGCAAACCTCTATGCGGGAATGGAAGAGGGCGCGCGCGTGATCGACTCCGCAGCCGGCGGTCTCGGCGGATGTCCCTATGCCCCGGGCGCGACCGGCAACGTCGCGACCGAGGATGTGGTTTACATGCTGGAAGGCTTAGGTGTTGCGACGGGTGTCGATATGGGCAGGCTAGTCGCTGCCACCAACGAGATCAGCAGGCTCATCGGTCGTCCGCCGGTGAGCCGGGTCGCGACCGCGCTCAATGCCAGAAGGAAAGGGTGAATGGCGGATGGCGAATGGAAAATCCATTCGCCGATTTCCAGCTCGCTATTCGCTCATCTGCTTCCACCCGGCCCCATGACCAAATCCGGCAGCCCGGTCGAGATCTCCGGCACGAAGCACAAGATCAGCACCGCCAGCATCATCAAAAGCACGAACGGCAACGTGCCGAGGATCACATCGCGCAGCGGAATATCCGGCGACGTTGCGGATGACGAAGATATTCGAGCCCACCGGCGGGTGAATGAGACCCATCTCCATCACGATGGTCGTGACGATGCGGAACCAGATGATGTCGAAAATGGCCGCTCGAAGCGGCGGCAGGACGATCGGCGCGGTCATCAGGACGATCGACCCGGTGGCAGAAGAAGAAGAAGCCGAGGACGACGACGATCACCAGAATCGCCGCCAGCAATTCCCAACGCGGCAGGTGCATCGCGACAATCGATTCAGCGGCCGATTGCGAGATGTGGAATAACTCATCACAGGGTAGAGTAGCGACATGCCGATGATCATCATCAGCATCGTCGATTCGCGGATCGTCGATTCCGGATCGGGGCCAGGTCGGAAGGCCGCCAGACGCTGTAGATCAAGGCGATCAGGATCAGCGCCAGCAGGCCGCCGAGACCGGCGGTTTCGGAAGGCGTAGCGAAACCGCCATAAAGCGCGATCATCACGCCGGTCAGAAGCAGTACAAACGGCAACACCCGCGGCAAGACGCTGAAGCGCTCGACCATGGTGAATTCGTCGCGAGTCAGGATTGCCGAGGTCGCACCGGTTTCTGCGTCAGATTGCGCTCGCTGCGGCATCTTCCTTCCGAAAGCGGACTACTGCATAAACACCGAACAGCGTAACCAGCAACAGCCCCGGACCGATACCTGCCAGAAACAACCGTCCGAGCGATTTTTCCGCGGCGACGGCGAACAGGATCATGGTGATTGACGGCGGCAGCAGAATGCCGAGCGTTCCGCCGGCGGCGATAATGCCGGCCGCGAATCCGCCGGAATAACCGCGCCGGCGGCTTTCGGGGATCCCGGCCGAGCCAATTGCCGAGCAGGTGGCGGGTGATGATCCGGCCATTGCAGCAAACAAGGCGCAGGCGAATACGTCGGCGACGCCGAGCCCGCCGGGGACGCGGTGCAGCCAGGCATGAAGCGCGGAGTAGAGATCCTGGCCTGCGCGGGATTTGCCGATCGCTGCGCCCTTGAGAATAAAGAGCGGAATCGACAAGAGCGTGATCGAGGCCATCTCCTCGTAGACGTTCTCGGTCACGGTAAGAGCGATGCCGCCGGCATATAAATGCCCATGAACACGACAGCGACGGCGCCGAGCGCAAATGCGATCGGCATCCCGGAAAACATCGCAAACAACGTCGCCAGCCCGTCGGAGAGGCCAATTCCAAATACGGTCATCGGCGGGTGGCTCCGCCGATCGGAGCGATGATCTGCAACAGGATCTGCGCGCACAGTAGCGTCATACCCAGTGCCATGAGCACGTAAGGGATCGCCAGCGGCGGCGACCACATTGAATTCGACACCTGACCGTCGGTCCAGGCTTCATTTGCCAGCGTCCACGACTTCCAGGCGAAAAACGCGCAGAACGCAAAGCTCGCGACATCAACCAGCCACAGCCGGATGCGGTTGACGACAGGCGACACAATCCGACAAAAGCTTCAATGCCGATATGGCCGCGCTGTTGCTGAACCCAGGCTGAGGACATGAAGGTCGCGCCAACCAGCAGAAACACCGCGGCTTCGTCCTGCCAGTAATTTGGGCTTTGAAACAGCGCGCGTCCGATCACGCTATAGCTGAGGATGGCGCAAGCAGCGATCAGTGCGATGGCTGCGAGAACGACGATGACCTGATTGCATCTGCCGAGAATCCGTTCGGACGCCGCAGCCAGCCCGGTGCTGGTTACGGCGTCCGGTGTATAATCTTGATCCGGGAGCGGACCGTGCATCATGCCGTGACGTCAGATGCGAGTTTCAGCAATTGGGCTGACGTCGCAGTCTTGGCGCCGTAATCCTTCCAGGCGGTATCGCGGGCAATCTCGCGCCACTTGCCGACCGCCGATGCGTCCAGTTCGCTCACCTTGGCGCCGGCCTTGCTATAGACTTTCGCCACTTCCGCATCGTCTTCCTGCGCGCCTTTGCGGCCAAAGGCTTCCATCTCCAAGCCAAGCGCAAGAATGGTGTCCTGGTGATTTTTCGGCAAGCCGTCGAAAATCGATTTCGACATCAAAAGCGGCTCCAGCATGAACCAGTAGGAGGCCTTGGCGCCTGACGTCATCGATTTTGAGACCTCTTCGAGCCGGAACGAAATCAGGCTGGTGGAAGAAGTAATGCCGGCGTCGCAGGCGCCGGTCTGCATCGCCGCATAAAGGTCGTTTGACGGCACCGAGAGTACTGCGGCCCCGGCTGTCTGAAGGACCATGTCCATTTCCCGCGAGCCGCCGCGGATCTTCAACCCCTTGGCGTCTTCGGACGCCACCATCGGGCGCGAACGGCTGGCGACGCCGCCGGCCTGCCAGACCCAGGTCAGGATGACGATGCCCTTGTCGGCGAGGAAGTCGGTCAGCGTTTTGCCGACCGGAACGTCTTCCAGCTCATGCCCTGGTCGTAGGTCGAAACTAGGCCCGGCATCAGACCAATATTGGTCTCCGGCAATTCGCCGCCGGCATAAGGAAGGGGATAAAGGCTGACGTCGAGCGCGCCTTTTCGCATGGCAGAAAACTGCGCATTAGTCTTGATCAGGGAGGAGTTCGGATAAACGTCGGCGGTGATCTCGCCGCCGGTGCGCTTGGCCAGTTCGGCCGCGAACACGCGGCACATGCGGTCGCGGAAGTCGCCTTTGTCGATCGTCCCGCCCGGGAATTGATGCGAAATTTTTAAAGTCGTGGCGGCCTGGGCCATGCCGATCCCGAAGCGCAGGATGGCCGGCGCGGCAAGCGTGGATGCAAGGACGTGGCGACGCGTGAGCATGTTAACCCTCCCTGGGCGATTTTATCTGGGGCATTTCCGGATGGTTTTTATGACGGAGCCTATAAGGCATCCTAGCCCGTCCTTCTCCCCGATGCTGTTATCGAAAAGTCTTAGACGAGCAGGCGGATGTTGGTGCGCTGCAAACTGTAGCAAAATTCGTGGAGGCGGTCAGTTATTTCGTTTTTCTGCGATATGCCGGGCCAACTCCAACGGCGCATGCCTTGTCACAGGACAAAACTTTTTTCAATGCTGGGTAACAATGATCCTTTCCGGTCCGTCCCTATCACAGGCGGCCTAAGTCGCCCTAGAAAACCGGTTTTCTGAAAGGAATCTTGAACTATGACCATTAGCACCCGTATCGCGCTTGGAATTTCGGCCGCGGCGGTCTCGCTCAGCCTCGCGTTTGCCCCGGTCGCCTTCGCCGACGATGCGATGAAGAAGGACGACGGTATGAAGAAGGACAGCATGTCCAAGGATGCCATGAAGAAGGAAGATGGCATGTCCAAGGATGCCATGAAGAAGGACGATGGCATGAAGAAGGATGATGCCATGTCCAAGGATGCTATGAAGAAGGACGATGGCATGAAGAAGGACGCCATGCCGAAGTAAGCTTCCGGGCATTGCTCGTCGCCAGCAGGCTCGCCCGAAACGGCGGGCCTGTTGCGCTTTTGGGCCCGTCGTTCCAGTTCGCCCCACGGTCCTGCGGTCCGATGACGCACTCGCACCGGGGGAAATCTCTCAAACCGGCGGTAACAAATGTGCGCGCCGTATCGTCCCAAGTGAATAGCCGTTCGGCTTCCGAACCGATTGCAAAAGGATGACACCAATGACCCTCCATGTGCTTCCTGCTTCGACATTGGCGGCTGTCGTCGTTTTACTTTGGCTGGCGCCTGCCTCGATCGCGTCGGCTCAGGATGTGATGCAGCTCGACGTCGACTTTAAGAATTCCTTGTCGCGGCCAGCACATGGGCCCGAGGTGGTGGTGGAGGAAAGGCCGAAGCTGCACGGGTGGCGCCATAAAGCTCACAATGCCGAAGCGGTGGT
The DNA here is from genome assembly GCA_963832045.1 of uncultured Alphaproteobacteria bacterium. Classification (GTDB taxonomy): domain Bacteria; phylum Pseudomonadota; class Alphaproteobacteria; order Rhizobiales; family Xanthobacteraceae; genus Bradyrhizobium. The sequence goes on along the minus strand of CAWHSM010000019.1, from coordinate 400,049 downwards.
CGCGCAGGAAAAGCGCCGCGATCGAAGGTAACGTCGTCCTGGAGCGATCGCCGCTGGCGGATCACGATGCCGGTTTGTGCCTGTCGCGGCAATCCCAAATTGACCCGGGTTCGCCGCCGAATGGAGTGGTCTCTGGACAACAATTTCGTCTCTGAACAGGGCCACACGGGCGTGACACGCGACCATACCTATCTCGCCATCACCGTCAGCGGTCACTATTTCGAAAACCAGCTAGATGTGAGCCTATTCGGTTCTGATTGAATCAGAACCGGGCACTAGTGCCGCCTATTTGAAGTTCCTGCACCACAAGCGGCGAATTCGATTCAGGAACTTCAAATAGAAGAGCGGCACTGAGAATCAATAGGTTTGTGAGTAGCCCATGACTTTCCGAAGTTCGTGGAAGCGGGTGCTGCGATGGAGCACGAACTTCGGAAAGTGGGCACTAGTCTTTTGTTTTGACGCGTTTTCTTTACGCGAACCGGTTTCCACTTCGCTCGAAAACGCTAAAGCGAAGCGGCCAATCACGATGCTGCTTGGCCCGCGATCACCCCGCCAATTGCCATTCCTTGAAGCGTTGCGTCACCTTCACGAGGTTGTCCTTCCACCAGACGTCGTCCTTGATGAAGACCTTGTCTTTCAGCTCCGGAGCTGTCGGTAGCAGCGTGCGGGTGGCAGGCTTGGTCAACGGCAACGCGCGCATGTTCGGCACGGCGTAGTTGGTCAGATCCATGTATTCCGCGTCCGCCTCGGTGGCATTGAAAATGTAGTTGATGAACTGAAAGGCTTCCTTCTGATGCGCCGACGTGCGGATCACACAATAGGGATTGCCGCTGACTGCGCTGCCGGCAGGTTGGAAGCCAAGTTCGGCGCCGGCCCGGTTGGCGAGCACGATGCGGCCGTCGAAGCAGGTGACGAGCGAAACCGCCCCGGAGGTCATCTGCTGGATCGGCTCCTGGTTGGTCGTGTGCCAGATGATGTTCTGGCGGCCGAGCTTTTCGAGGCTCTTCAGTGCTCGCTCGACATCGAGCGGGTAGAGTTTGTCGATGGGCACGCCATCCGCGAGCAGGGCGATCTCGAGGATGCTGCCGTCGGACGGGTTTGAATAGAGCGAGCGCTTGCCAGGGAAGCGCTGCGTATCCCAAAACTCCACCCAGTTCTTCGGCGCCTTGTCCTCCGGCAGCTTGCGCTTGTCATAACCCATGCCGAACAGATAAAGCGCGAACTTGATGCCGTGCGTGCCCCTGAACTCCGGTGCGATGTTGCTCGCATCGACGATGGAGTAATCGTAGGGGACGACGATGTTTTCCTCGATCGCGGCCAGGTATTCGGCGCCGGTCAGATTAATGAGGTCCCATTGTGCGGCCGCGCCGGAGGTCGTTTGCAGCTTTGCGAGCGCCAGCGAAGCGTTACCGCCTAAATTCACCCTGATGCCTGTTTGCTTCTCGAACGGCACCGCAAACAGCCTGGTCATGTAGTCGTTGAGGACGCCGCCATAGGTCGCGAAGTTGAGCACGACGCCATCGGCCCTGGCGCGGCCGATCAGGGCGGGCGTTGCGAGTCCTGCGAAGGCCGTCGCGGCCGTGCCACGGAGGAAACCGCGCCGCCCGAAGCGCCGGCGGCCGTTCAAGACATCGTGCGAACCCATAACCATATCTCCATATCAGAAGCGGCTCCTCCGACTTCGGCACATTTGAGCAATGCCCGATGCCTGTCCCCGCTTGGTCGGACCACTGGGCTGTTCCTTTGCCTGTTCCCTTGGCAACCGAGCGCGCTTGCCACAGCCAGGTGCGCCGTAGACGGCCCGATATGCGGCAGCAAAAACCGTTCCACGTGGACGGTCTATCGGGAAATTTCGGCGCAAACAACGGTATCTCGCCGACCGCTCGCGAAATATGCATCGCGGCGGCACGAAACTTGAATACGATTGCAAAATGAATACGATCGCCAAATGCGCGATCGGAACGAACAGTTCGTATGACGGAAGCCATCAAGACCTTGCGTCGCGCTCGCCAAGGCGGCGATGCCGGACAGGCGTGGAACTTCGTCTGGCTGATCCTGCCCTTGGCGGTTCTCTATGGCATCTTTGCCGTGCTACCTCTCGGCATGATCCTTCGCTTCAGTGTTGCCAACGGGCTCGAAAATTTTCGCAACGTTCTCGCTAGCCCATTGCTGCTGCGGGTTGCGACCAATACGCTGGTGATCAGCCTGACCACGACGATCATCACGCTCGCGCTGGCGATCCCGGTCGCGGCGGCGTTATGGCGCTCAGGTCCGTCGGCTACACAGGCTGATCATGGCCTTCGTGCTGCTGCCGTTCTGGACGGCGGTGCTGGTCAAGAACTTCGCCTGGGCGGTGCTGCTGCAGGACAATGGGGTGGTCAACGGGTTGCTGCAAGCGGTCGGGCTTGGCCCTTTCACGCTGCTGCATAACCGGTTGGCAGTGTTGATCGGCATGGTGCATTTCGTGCATGCCGTACGCCATCTTCCCGATCTACACCGCGATGCGCGAGATTGATCGGCGTCTCGAAAGCGCGGCGCGCAGCATGGGAGCGGGCACGGCGAGCGTCATCTGGCATGTCAACCTGCCGTTGATCATGCCAGGCATCGCTGCCGCGGCGCTCCTGGTCTTCATCGTCTCGACAGGGTTCTTCATCACGCCGGTCATTCTCGGCGCCCCCTCGGACATGATGATCTCGAACCTTATCGATTATTACGTCCACGAATTGATCAACTTCAACAACGCAGCGGCACTTGCCGTGCTGGTGGCGTTGCTGCTCGCGCCGGTCATCGTCTTGCAGCAGCGGGTTGCCAAACGGGGGCAATACGGTGTCGGCTAGCTGGTCTTTTCGCCTTTCTGGCAACGCAGTGCTGCTGATCGTCTCGGCGCCGATTCTGCTGTTCCTGCTGTTGCCGTCGCTGATCATCGTGCCGATGGCGTTGTCGAAATCGCTGATGATCCAGTTCCCGCCGGAATGGATTTCGCTGCATTCCTTCGCCGATTATCTCGGCGACCGGGAATGGGTCGATTTAACCCTGCTGTCGTTCCACGTGACGATCGTCGCCGTCCTGATCGCTGCCGTCACTGGCGGCAGCGCGGCGATCGCGTTGCACGGCCGAAGCTTTGTCGGCAAGGGCCTTTTGGTCGGGATCATCATGATGCCGATCGTCATTCCGGTGGTGGTTCTGGCGCTTGGCGATTACCTGCTTTTCGCCCAGCTCCGCCTGCTCGGCAGCTGGGTCCCGATAGCCATCGCGCATGGCGTGCTGGCGACGCCCTATGTCTTCATCTCGGCGCAAACGAGCCTGACGTCTGACCTCAATCCGGCATTGGTGCGTTCGGCGCGCAGCCTCGGCGCGCGGCCAACCTCTGTGCTTTACCATGTCTACTGGCCCGCGGTCCGACCTGGCTTGCTGGCCGGTTCAATGCTCGGCTTCGCGGTGTCGTTCGACGAGGTGGTGCTGGCGCTCTTCCTGCAAGGGGCGGGCTCGGTCACCTTGCCGGTACGCACATTCAGTGCCATTCAGTACGAGTTGACGCCGAAGATCGCCGCCAGCGCCTCGCTCTTCATCGTACTGGCCCTCGTTGCGTTGGCACTGCAGGCGCTCGCGGCGCGCAAGACGGGACGTCTATCGTGAACTCTGCGGTCCAACCCGAAAAGCTGTCGGCTTCCGCTCGCGAGCCGGGCCGCGAGGTCGAGGTGCGCGGCCTGTGGAAAGCCTATGGCCAGGGAGCATATGTGGTTCGCGACGTGAGCTTCGCCTTGCGGCGCGGCGAATTCCTGACCTTGCTCGGGCCGAGCGGCTCGGGCAAAACAACCTCGCTGATGATGGTTGCCGGTTTCGAGAAGCCGACGCGCGGCGAGATCCTCGTCGATGGTCATGACATCGCCGCGCGGCCGCCCGAGCAACGCAATTTCGGCGTGGTGTTCCAGGGCTATGCGTTGTTTCCGCAAAAGAATGTATTGGAGAATGTCGAGTTCGGGTTGCGCATGAAGGGCGTTCCACCCGCCGCCCGGCGGCGGCAAGCGCTCGACATGCTCGACAAGGTCGGCCTCGCCGATTTCACCGCGCGAAAGCCGCGCGAGCTTTCCGGTGGTCAACAGCAGCGGGTGGCGTTGGCGCGGGCTCTTGTTTTCGAACCCGACGCTCTGCTGCTCGACGAGCCGCTCAGCGCGCTCGATCGCAAGCTGCGCGAAAGCCTGCAAAACGAGATCAAGGAGCTTCAGAAGCGCTTCGGCATCTCTATCCTGTTCGTGACGCATGATCAGGACGAGGCCATGGTGATGTCCGACCGTATCGCGGTGATGGCGGAAGGGCGCATCGTCCAGGTTGGATCGCCGTCGGACGTCTATCTGCACCCGGCGACACCTTTCGTTGCAGGCTTCCTCGGCGAAACGAACCTGGTGCCGGGAACCTATCGGGGGACGGATGGTGGCTATGCGGTCGTGGCCTTCAAGGACGCAGCGCAGGGCCGCGCCAGGTTACCCGCCGATGGAAGACCCCTCACGGCCGGAGAAGCCGTTCTGGTGTCGGTCAGGCCGGAACGGGTGCGCCTCCTGACCCAACAGGCGGAGGCGAATTTCGCGGGCAACGTCACAGATTGCACGTTCCTCGGCCGGCATACCCGTTATCGCATTCAGGCGCTCGGCCAGCCACTCACTGTCAGCGTCACCGAATGGGAGCCGGCGATGGCGCTTTGCGCCGGGACGCCGGTTTGGCTAGGCTGGACGGCGGAGGATGCGCAAATTCTGAGCGAGCCGGAAAGGCCGCTCGCTACGCCTGAGGAGATCATTCGATGACGAGTTCAACCGGCCGCCGCCAGATGAAGCTGGGAGCCTTCTTTCATCCAACGGGCCATCACGTTGCCTCCTGGCTGCATCCAGAGGCGCAGATCGACGCAGGCACGAACATCGAACACTATATCGAGCTCGCGCAAACGGCCGAACGCGGCAAGTTCGACCTGATGTTCCTGGCGGACGCACTCGCTACCCGGGACGGTAACCTCGAGGCGCTGAGCCGTTGGCCTCAATATATGGCCTATTTCGAACCGATCACTTTGCTGTCGGCGATAGCAGCGGTGACCAAGCGTATCGGCCTGGTTTCGACCGCCACCACAAGCTATAACGAGCCTTATAACGTTGCGCGCAAATACGCCTCACTCGACCATATCAGCCACGGCCGCGCGGGCTGGAATGTCGTCACCTCCGCAAACATCACCGAGGCCTATAATTTCGGTCGCGAAGAACATTTCGAGCATGGCGAGCGCTACGACCGGGCCCTCGAGTTCACCGAGGTGGTTTTCGGCTTGTGGGATAGCTGGGATGACGACGCCTTCATCCGTGACCGGGCCAGCGCGCGCTATTTCGACCCGAAGAAACTTCATTATCTCAGACATAAGGGCGAGAATTTTTCGGTTCGGGGACCTCTGAACGTCGCCCGGCCGCCTCAGGGCAGGCCGGTGATCTTCCAAGCGGGCTCGTCGGAAACCGGAATGGAGGTCGGCGCGCGCATCGCTGAGGCAATCTTCACGGCCGGGTTGACGCTCGAATCCTCGCAGAAATTCTACACCGACATCAAGGGGCGGATGAGCAAATACGGGCGTTCACCCGATGACATGAAGATCATGCCGGGGCTTAACGTGATCGTTGGCCGTACGGCCGCGGAGGCTGAGGAGAAGCACCGCTATCTCCAATCGCTGATCCATCCCGATGTAGGGCTGGAGTTGCTGCAGAACGCCATCGGCGGCTTCGATCTTTCAGGCTATCCGCTTGACGGGCCGTTGCCGGAGGCAGCCTACCACAATGAGATCAAGGGCGGACAGACCTCGGCGCGCAACGTGCGCAACTGGGCGCGAACCGAAGGACTGACGATACGCCAGCTCTACGAACGCTTTGCCGGCGCGCGCGGCCAGCGTACGCTCAAAGGAACACCGTTCGAAATCGCCGACGACATGCAAACCTGGTTCGAGAACCACGCGGTCGACGGTTTCCTGATCCAGCCGTCGCATTTGCCGGGCGGGCTCAACGAATTCGTCGATCTCGTCATACCGGAACTTCAGTCACGCGGTCTATTCCGCACCGAATATGAGGGGCCGATGCTGCGTGACAATCTCGGCTTGCCGCGACCGGTGAGCCGTTATGCGGCGGGCACTTGAACCTAGTGTAGCGACTCTGACGTTCCTTTCAGTGTTGCCGCGAGCTCTCGGAAGGAACGTCAAAGTCAAAGCTACACTAGGATCATATAGTTGCTAGTGTGCCTTTGGTTCTGACATTCGTAAAAGTGCCCGCTGCGATGGGATACGAATGTCAGAACCGGGACACTAGCGCCTTTATCGCAGCCGAAAGCCGATGACGCGCTCTTCGCGCCACGCCGCAAGAGGGACGGCTGGACCAGGGAGACCCAGTTCGCGGCTCAATACGTCAGCGGAAGCACCCGCTGCAAAATGGCACCGAGGCAAATGAGCACCACGAGCAACTTCAGAAGCTGGGACAATCGGCGGTCGGTCGAGAACTTTTCGATAGCCCAAAAGCAGATTGCTCCGACGACCACAATGACCAGTACACCGATTAGAACTGAAATAAGCCCCATGTGTCATACCCTTCCGCGTCGGTTGAGCGCCCAGCACCGTAAAGCGTGGCGATCCCAGCAGGGATCGCATCGTGATGTAATTTCAAAGCCTCGGCGCAGGTTAGACGCCAAAACCCGAGCATGTAAGCAAAACGTTTCTTGATAAGTGTCTAGCCTTTTTTGGGCTGGATTCCTATGCCCGGCGGTTCGGAGGATAGGGCTCTCGGACTTCTGCGTGACAGTGATGTAAGTTACGAGGTTCGTTTCTGGTGGCGCCCAGATCTTGTCCAATTGAAATCACCGGGGGGCGACCGGGTACCAAAAGCTTCAAGGCGTCGATGCTCGATAGGAACATGCCGCAATCAACGGATTTTAAACCATACGAGCCTACTATGTGCGCTATGGGGATTCGGTTGGACGATTCCGATATCTGGCTGCCGGCGCATTTGCGGCGCTATCCGCTTCTTACTGCCTACCTCGAAGCCATGAATCAACCGATCCGGCACCGGATAGGACGAGGGTCGTCGTTACGTCTGATCATTACCGACGGACGTGATGCTGCGGATCGCGTTCATGCAAGAAGAGTCCTCGCGCATCCATTGCGACAGCATCGGCTATGATAACATTCCAAAACTGAGCAAAAATTACTGGATGCATCCGGTTCTACGCCGAGCGCTCCAGTTGAGCTACGAAGAGACGGAAAATCGCGGCAAAACGTCGGCGGAAAATCTTAGGGTCGGCTGAAAGGCGGCCCTTCAGCTCGGCGGCTTTTTCTTTGCCGGTCTCGCCGTTCGCCGCGCCTTTTTGCGTTTGCACTAGCCTAACTGGCCTTTGGCGCGTATAGGTGCGGCGTCGCAAGACGATGGCGCTGAAACTTAGAGTGGACCGCGGGCAGACCCGGGGGCAGTACCCGGCGCCTCCACCTTAGCAGCTTGAGCTTAAAGGTCTCATTTCGGTGAGATTGATTTTGTCGGAAGGCAAAATTCCAAAGCTGTTAAGGCGGGGGCGAAACAGGATCGATGGTCGCGAAGAAACTCTGAATTGTGCTCGGCATGATACCGCCGTTATCGGGTCAAAAACCTAAATGCAAACGATAACGTTGCATTGAACGAAGTGCGCCTCGCGGCGTAACCGTTCGGGGTAGGTACACCTAGCAACAGAACGGCCATAGCCGCGTCAGCCCTCGGGTTGGCGCGGCTTTTTACGGTTCTAATCGCGCGTGTTGATAAGTTCAATTTCGCGTCCCAATAACAAGGAAATGAAGTTCAGGTTGAAGTTAGGAAATACGCTATCATGAATTGCAGCCAAGCGAACAAAACCGGAAGCCGCATGTTGCGCTCGTGTTGCGTGGAGCGATTAGTAGGGCTCGGCAAGCCGTTGATTTCTTTCGCGCTGGCTTGCAACCCGCTGCAACCCGAAATCGGGCAATAGAACGAAAGCCGAAACTGCAAGAAACCCTTATTTTATCGGCATAACTTGTGGCGATCCCAGCAGGATTCGAACCTGCAACCCACGGAGTAGAAATCCGTTACTCTATCCAGTTGAGCTATGGGACCGTTGGCGCCTTTATATCATTGCCAATATGAAAAATCCGCTGCGCCGCCAAGCCTGATCGAACCGTTTTCCAGCCCGCCGCGACAAAGCCGTAAGCCGCCGTCCAGGCCGTCCGCGCCATGCCGGCTGGCGGCCAGCCGGCGGTCGGCCGAACCGCCCGACTACGACAAACGTTGCATGCGACCCTTTTGTCCCCTTGTTCCGCCGCCATCAGCCCGTCACCTTTTGGCGCACTTCTTTTCGACAAGCGGCCGATCCGCCGCCCCCGGGAGCTCCATCATGATTGGTTTGGTCCGCGCAGTCACCCTTTGCGGTGCGCTGGCGCTTGGCATGTCGTCTGCCCAGGCTGCCGACAAGGCGTTCAAACGGGACGATCTCGCCGATTCGGCGATCAAGCTCGAGGCCCAGATCAAGAGCGAGGCGGGGGCCGTCACCAGGAGCGGCGCCGCGTTGAAAACCGATGCGGACGCGGCTTTCAAACGCAACGACTACCGGGCGGGTTTGCAGATTGTCGGGCAAATCGCCGCCACCGCGCCCGACGACAGCGGCAACTGGCTGCGGCTTGCGCGCACCATTTTCCAGATACGGCCGGCCAATTCCAGCGAGCAAACCTTCCTGCTCGAGCGCGCCTCGACCGCCGCCTACATCGCCTATCAGCGCGCTGCCAACGCGAGCGACGAGGCGGATGCGCTGGCCGTAGTCGGCCGGGCGATGTCCGAGCGCAAGCTGTGGCGGCCGGCGCTCGACGCTTTACGGCTTTCGCTCGACCTGCGCGAGGTCGCCGAGGTACGGGGCCAGTATGAGAAAATGCGCGACGAGCATGGCTTCCGGCTGCTCGACTACACCATCGATTCGGATGCCGCTTCCCCGCGCGCCTGTTTCCAGTTTTCCGACGATCTCGCCAAACGCACCGACTTCGTGCCGTTTGTGGCGCTGGCCGGTAACGACAAGCCGGCCCTGAGTGCCGAAGGAAAGCAGCTTTGCGTCGACGGCCTGAAGCACGGCGAACGCTACAACATCAATCTGCGCGCCGGCCTGCCGTCGACCGTCAGGGAAAACCTGCCGAAATCGGCTGAGTTCAACATCTATGTGCGCGACCGAAAACCGTTCGTTCGCTTCACGGGGCGCGCCTATGTGCTGCCGCGCAGCGGCCAGCGCGGCATTCCGCTGGTCAGCGTCAATACGCCTTCGGTATCCATCAACGTGTTTCGGATCGGCGATCGCAACCTGATCAACACCGTGATCGACGGTGGTTTTCAGCGCGCCTTGAGCCGTTATGAACTCTCCAGCCTCGGCGACGAGCGCGGCGTCAAGGTCTGGTCCGGCGAGCTTACAACCGCGATGACGCTCAACCAGGACGTCACGACGGCTTTTCCGGTCGATGAGGCGCTCGGCACCTTGCAGCCCGGCATCTACGTCATGACCGCGGCCGCCAAGGGGCCGGGCAGCGACGACGACGGATCGCTGGCGACGCAATGGTTCATTGTTTCGGATTTGGGCCTGACGGCCTTTTCCGGCAATGACGGCATCCATGTGTTTGTGAACTCGCTGGCGTCCACGGATGCCGTGGCCAAGGCCGAAGTCCGGCTGGTGGCGCGCAACAACGAAATCCTCGCCACCCGCAAGACCGACGACGCCGGCCATGTGGTGTTTGAGGCGGGCCTGGCGCGCGGCGAGGGCGGTCTTTCGCCGGCCATGCTGACGGTTACGACCGACAAATCCGACTATGCCTTCCTCAGCCTGAAATCGAGTGCGTTCGATTTGTCCGACCGCGGCGTTTCCGGCCGCTCAGTCCCATCGGCAGCGGATGCCTTCGTCTACGCCGAGCGCGGTGTCTACCGCTCCAATGAGACGGTCTATCTCACGGCGCTTCTGCGGGACGGCCTGGGCAACGCGATTACCGGCGGGCCTCTGACTTTGGTGATCGAGCGGCCGGACGGCGTCGAGTTCCGCCGCGCGGTGCTGCCGGACCAAGGTGCCGGCGGCAGGACACTGGCGGTGCTGCTCAATTCGGCCGTCCCGACCGGGACCTGGCGGGTGCGGGCCTTTACCGATCCGAAGGGGACCTCGGTGGGTGAGACGACCTTCATGGTCGAGGATTACATCCCGGAGCGGATCGAGTTCGAACTCACCAGCAAAGACAAGCAGATCAAGGCCGATGCTCCCGTAGAACTCAAGGTAGACGGTCATTTCCTCTATGGCGCGCCGGCATCCGGCTTGCAGCTTGAAGGTGACATGCTGGTGTCGCCGGCCGCCGAGCGGCCGGGCTTTGCCGGCTATCAGTTCGGCATTGCCGACGAAGAGAACGCCAGCAACGAGCGAACGCCGATCGAAAACCTTCCCGAGGCCGATGCCAACGGCGTTGCGACCTTCCCGGTCAGCCTGGCAAAGCCGCCGGCATCGACCCGTCCGCAGGAGGCACAAATCTTCATTCGCATGGCCGAGGCAGGTGGCCGTGCGGTGGAGCGCAAGCTCGTGCTGCCGGTTGCGCCGTCAGGCACGATGATCGGCGTCAAGCCGCTGTTCGGCGACAGGAACGTGGCCGAGGGCGACAAGGCCGCCTTCGACGTGGCGTTTGTATCGCCCGACGGCAAGTCGCTGGCGCGCGACGGTTTGCGCTATGAACTCCTGAAAATCGAATCGCGCTATCAATGGTATCGGCAGAATTCGTCGTGGGAGTTTGAGCCGGTCAAGTCGACCCAGCGCGTCGCCGACGGCGATCTCGCGGTCGCAGCCGACCGTCCGGCGCGCATTACCTTGTCGCCGCAGCCCGGACGCTATCGCCTCGACGTCAAATCGACCGACGCCGACGGTCCGCTGACCTCGGTCCAATTCGATGTCGGCTGGTATTCCGACGGCAGCGCCGACACGCCGGATCTGTTGGAAACCTCGATCGACAAGCCGGAATATCAGTCCGGCGACACCATGGTGGTTTCCGTCAACGCGCGCTCTGCCGGCAAGCTCACCATCAATGTTCTCGGCGACCGGCTGCTGACGACCCAAACCACGGACGTCAAGGAAGGCACCGCCCAGGTCAAGATTGCCGTCGGCAAGGACTGGGGGAGTGGTGCCTATGTGGTTGCGACGCTCCGCCGTCCGCTCGATGCCGCCGCACTGCGCATGCCGGGCCGCGCCATCGGGCTCAAATGGTTCGGCATCGACAAGAAGGCGCGCACGTTGGCCGTCAACCTGTCGCCGCCGGCGCTAGTGCGCCCGAATACCACGATGAAGCTGCCGGTGAAGTTGGTCGGCCTCAATCCCGGCGAGGATGCCAAGATCGTCGTCGCCGCTGTCGATGTCGGCATTCTCAATCTCACCAATTACAAACCGCCGGCGCCGGATGATTATTATCTCGGCCAGCGCCGCCTGAGTGCGGAGATTCGCGACCTCTACGGGCAGCTGATCGATGGCATGCAGGGCACCCGTGGCCAGCTCAAGACGGGCGGCGACGGCGCCGGTGCGGAATTGCAAGGCAGCCCGCCGACCCAGAAACCGCTCGCGCTTTATTCGGGCATTGTGACGGTCGCCGCCGACGGCACCGCCGAAATCAGTTTCGATATTCCGGAGTTTGCAGGCACCGCACGCATGATGGCGGTGGCGTGGACAGCTACCAGGCTCGGCCGCGCCACGGTCGACGTTACCGTGCGCGATCCGGTCGTTTTGACGGCGACGCTGCCGCGCTTTCTGCTCAACGGCGATCGTGGCACGATGAGTTTCGATCTCGACAATGTCGAGGGTGAGCCCGGCGACTACGCGATTAGCGTCAAGACCTCCGGGCCGGTGAAGATCAGCGGCGATCCAACCACCACCGTAAAACTGGCCGCCAGGCAGCGCACCTCGATGTCGCTGGCGCTGGATGCGGGCGGCGCCGGCAAAGCCAACCTCGATGTCGACATCAAGGGACCGAACGGGCTGACGCTGGCGCGACATTACGCGCTGGATGTGAAGCCTGCGACGCAGGTCCTCACCCGGCGGTCGATCCGGACCCTGGCGAAGGGCGAGAGCCTGACGCTGACATCCGACATGTTCTCCGATCTCGTCGAAGGTACCGGCAGCGTCTCGATCTCTGCGAGCCTTTCCACCGCACTTGATGCGGCGACGATCCTCAAGGCGCTCGACCGCTATCCCTACGGCTGTTCGGAACAGATCGCCAGCCGCGCGATGCCGCTCCTCTACGTCAACGATCTCGCCGTCGGCGCGCATCTGGCGCTGGACACCGAAGTCGACCAGCGCATCCGGGATGCGATCGATCGCCTGTTGGCGCGGCAGGGTTCGAACGGCTCGTTCGGCCTGTGGTCGGCCGGCGGCGACGACGCCTGGCTCGATGCCTATGTGACGGATTTCCTGAGCCGCGCACGGGAGAAGGGATTTACGGTGCCGGACGTGCTGTTCCGCAGCGCGCTCGATCGCATCCGCAACTCGGTCGTCAACGCCGAGGAGCCAGAAAAGGATGGTGGGCGGAATCTGGCTTATGGCCTCTATGTACTGGCGCGCAATGGCGCCGCGCCGATCGGGGACCTGCGATATCTCGCCGATACCAAGCTGAACAATCTGGCGACGCCGATTGCGAAAGCGCAACTCGCCGCGGCGCTCGCGCTTGTCGGCGACAAGGCGAGGGCCGAGCGGGTCTATGCGGCGGCCGCCGACAGCCTTGCGCCGAAGCCGGCGCTCGAATTCGGCCGGGTCGACTATGGCAGCGCCTTGCGCGACGCGGCTGCGTTGGTTTCGCTTGCCGGCGAAGGCAACGCGCCGCGGGCAACCCTGATGCAGGCCGTGTCGCGGGTAGAGGCGGCGCGCGGGCTGACGCCTTATACCTCGACCCAGGAAAATGCCTGGCTGGTATTGGCGTCGCGGGCGCTTGCCAACGAAACCATGGCGATGGATGTCGACGGCACGCCGATCAAGACCGCACTGTATCGGACCTACAAGGCGGCCGAGATGTCGGCCACGCCGATCAAAATCACGAATACCGGCGATGCGCCGGTGCAGGCGGTGGTCTCGGTCGGTGGCTCACCGATCACGCCGGAGCCGGCCGCCGCCAACGGCTTCAGGGTCGAGCGCAATTACTTCACGCTCGACGGCAAGCCGGTTGACGTCTCGAAGGTCAAGCAGAACGACCGCTTTGCCGTGGTGCTCAAGGTCACCGAACCCAAGCCGGAATTCGGTCACATCATGGTGTCCGATTTTCTTTCCGCCGGCTTTGAGATCGATAATCCGCATCTGGTGTCCTCCGGGGACAGCGGCACGCTGGACTGGATCGAGGACGGCGAGGAGCCGGTAAACACCGAGTTCCGGGACGATCGTTTCACGGCCGCCATCGATCGCGCCGCCAATGATAAATCGGTTTTTACGGTCGCCTATGTGGTGCGTGCAGTTTCGCCGGGCAAATACGTCCTGCCGCAGGCTTATGTCGAGGACATGTACAACCCCTCGCGTTACGGCCGTACCGGAACAGGTTCGGTCGAGGTGCGTCCGGCCAAATGAGCGAGCCGGGTAAACAAATTTCGTCGTCATGCCCGGACCTGGTCCGGGCATCCACGAATTTTGTTGCCGCGGAGAAGCAAGACGTGGATGGCCGGACCAAGCCCGGCCATGACGGAACGAAACGACGGAGCACCGTTCGTACTGCCATCGGAGTCTTCGCAGTCGTAAGCACCATTCTCGCCGGGGGCGCCACCACATGGGTCGTTTCGCTCGGAGCGCTACCGCTGACGGCGGCGCGGGAAGTCTCGACGACGATCGTCGATCGCAACGGCGAGCTGTTGCGCGCCTATGCGATGGCCGACGGACGCTGGCGGTTGCCGGTCAACGCCACGACTGACGTTGATCCGACCTATCTGAAACTGTTGTTGGCTTTCGAAGACCGTCGCTTTCACTCCCATGCAGGCGTCGATCCGCTGGCGCTGGGCCGTGCGGCGTTTCAACTGGCTACCCGCGGCCATATCGTGTCCGGTGGTTCGACCATCACCATGCAACTCGCCCGTCTAATGGAGCCGCGGCGGCAGCGTTCCGTCTACGCCAAGCTTAGACAGATCGTCCGCGCGATCGAGATCGAGCGGCGGATGACCAAGCAGCAAATTCTCGATTTGTATCTGGCGATGGCGCCGTTCGGCGGCAATCTCGAAGGCATCCGCGCGGCGTCGATCGCCTATTTCGGCAAGGAACCCAAGCGATTGTCGCTTTCGGAAGCTGCGCTATTGGTGGCGCTGCCGCAATCGCCGGAAAGCCGCAGGCTTGACCGTTATCCGAATGCCGCGCGCGCGGCGCGTGACCGCGTGCTGGATCGCATGGTCGAAGATGGCGTCGTTTCCGATGCGGACGCCGCTATTGCCAAAACGGCACCCGTACCGCGGCTTCGCAAGCCGATGCCGATCCTGGCCCCGCATTCGGCCGATCAGGCGATGCTGTCGGTGAAGGATGCTCCCGTGATTGCGCTGACGCTTGACGCCGGTCTGCAACAGGCGCTGGAGGCGCTGGCGCGGGATCGCGCGCTCGCACTCGGTGCGAATATTTCGGTCGCCATTCTCGCGGTCGACAATGCAAGCGGCGATGTGCTCGCCCGCGTCGGCTCGCCGGATTATTTCGATGACAGCCGCGCGGGCCAGGTCGATATGACCCGCGCCGTGCGCTCGCCGGGATCGACCCTAAAGCCGTTTATCTATGGCTTGGCGTTCGAGGACGGCTTCGTTCACCCGGAAAGCCTGATCGACGACAGGCCGATCCGCTTCGGCTCCTATGCGCCGGAAAACTTTGACATGACGTTTCAGGGCACGGTGCCCGTGCGCAAGGCGTTGCAAATGTCGCTGAACGTGCCGGCGATCGCGTTGCTCGACCGCGTCGGTGCCAGCCGTCTTTCGTCGCGCCTGAAGCAGGCGGGCGTCAATCTGGTGCTGCCCAGGGACGAGGCTCCCGGCCTGGCGATGGGCCTCGGCGGCGTCGGCATCACGTTGCAGGATCTGGTGCAGCTTTATTCGGGGCTTGCGCGGCTGGGCAACACACGGCCGTTGCGGGAAATCAAGCGACTGCGGGACGAAGCTGCAGAACCGCAGCGCTTGCTGGATCAGGTTGCCGCATGGCAGGTCGGCAACGTTCTGTTGGGCACGCCGCCACCGGAAAATGGCGTGCATAACCGGATCGCGTTCAAGACCGGCACGAGTTATGGCTACCGCGACGCTTGGTCGATCGGCTTCGATGGGCGGATCACCATTGGAGTCTGGGTTGGTCGCCCCGATGGCGCGCCTGCGCCCGGAATTGTCGGTCGGACCGCGGCTGCGCCGATCCTGTTTGACGCCTTCGCCCGCACCGGCAGGTTGCCGGCGCCTCTCCCGAAACCGCCCAAGGGTACGTTGGTGGCGAGCAATGCCAAATTGCCGCTGCCGCTGCGGCGGTACCGGCCGCTCGGCGACCTCGTTCGAACCGACGGTGAGCGCACGCCGCACATCCAGTTTCCGCTCAACGGCTCGCGGATCGACGCAGCTGGCGTCGATGGGGCGCCTTCTGCCGCGATGCCCGTGAAAGTGGCAGGCGGGGTGCTTCCGATCACCATGCTCGTCAACGGTGTGTCGGTTGGGGAACTCGATGGCCGCCGCCAGCGCCTGATCGACTCGCCGGGTCCGGGCTTTGCCAGATTGACCGTGATCGACGCCAAGGGCGCCGCGGACACCGTCGTGATCCGGGTGCAGTGAGTTTGACGCGGCTCAGCGGATAAACGACCAGTTCTTGTAGAAGATGGTCTTCAACGAGGATGCGATCAGCGCCGCCCCCGCGATCCCCATCTCGAAAACGGGCTGCAGGTGGTTGGGGCGCACGATGTCCATGAACAGGCAGTAACGCGCCTGATCGGCATCATTCACCGAACGATGAAAGAGCGTGTCGTCGAAAACGAACAGCGGCTGCTGTTTCCAGAAATGGGTCTTGTCGTCGACATCGATGAAGACGTTGTCGCTGTCGATCGGATCGAGGTTGTAGAGCACGCGGAACGTCAGTCGCAGCGGGCCGAAATGCCATGACGTTGCCTCGCGCGTATTGAACACGGATACCGCGATGGTCTTGATGTAGCGATAGTCCTGCTCGAACGCAGGTATCCGGACGGTAATGTCCTGTTGTTCCGCGAACCATTTGAACGTCAGCATGCCGCGCTTCTTGTCGCCGAGCACTTCGGCGACGTGGGCCTTGATGAGATCGCCGTTGTCGACAAATGCCTTCACGCAGGCTTCGATTTCGGCGCGATGTGATGCCGGCAAATCCTCCAGCCGGTAGATGCCGAGGTTTCGCGCCGAGAGCATGTCGGCGAACAGGTTGATGGGTGACAGCAGCCAGGTCGGAATGCCGTTGCCGAGAAAATACTTCTCCGCCATTTGGCGCGTGACCCTGAAATGACGGCTGATGTCGAGCGCGCCGCAGGCCAGGAAGAACAACGTCACATAGGGCGCAAAATAGAGCGCCGGAACGACCACCGCCAAGCCGATGGCTATACGCCGCACACGCCTGCGGCCTACAGAGGCACCAAATGCCATATCGTCGACGCCTGTTTTGACATCGGGCGGGATTTGCCCTGAAGCCCTATTAGGACTTCCCCATGGACCGGGCAAGGTCGGGGCGAGGCCCCGGGACGGATAACTGTGGTGTTGTTTGCAGTGCGGTTTCATCGTATGCGAACAGGATGGTTGAAACCGTCCAAACCCGGCGTTTTGGGGCCGGCCAACAGCCTGTGAAGCCAGCGAATTCCAGCCGCGTGCTGGCCGCAGTGTTCGACTTCGCCACGGCCAGCCATCTGCGCGCGATCGTGTTCCTGACGCTATGCGGGCTGGTGTTCTTTTTGCCCGGCTTTTTCAATATCCCGGCAGTCGATCGCGACGAGGCGAGGTTCGCGCAGGCGACCAAGCAGATGGTCGAAACCGGCGACTTCGTCGATATCCGCTTTCAGGACGACGTGCGTTACAAGAAGCCGGTCGGCGTGTACTGGCTGCAGGCCGCCGCGGTTGAGACTGCGACTGCACTAGGCCTGCCAGGCGCGCAGCTCCGTATTTGGCTGTACCGGCTTCCGTCCCTGATCGGCGCCATCGGCGCGGTGCTGCTGACGTACTGGACCGCATTGGCGTTCGTGACGCGGCGCGGCGCGGCGCTGGCTGCGCTGATGATTTGTAGTTGCGTCGTGCTTGGCGCCGAGGCGCGGCTCGCCAAAACCGATGCGATGCTTTTGCTGACGGTTGTCGCGGCGATGGGCGCGCTGGCGCGGGTCTATCTGTCCTGGCAGCGCGGCGAGGACCCAACGCATCCGCCTTGGGCATGGCCGGCGATCTTCTGGACGGCGCTGGCTGGCGGCGTCCTGCTCAAGGGACCGCTGATCCTGATGTTCGTCTTGCTGGCGATTTGCACGCTGGCGATTCTCGACCGGTCGGCCGCATGGCTTTGGCGGCTGCGGCCAGTATGGGGACTGCTGTGGCTGCTGGTTCTGGTGCTGCCCTGGTTCGTCGCGATCTACTTGCGAGCCGGCAACACATTTTTCACCGATTCCGTCGGCGGCGACATGATGAACAAGCTGGCCGCCCAGGAATCGCACGGCGCGCCGCCTGGCCTCTATCTGTTGCTGTTCTGGATCACGTTCTGGCCGGGAGCGCCACTTGCGGGAATGGCGATACCGGCCATCTGGCGGGCAAGGCGGGAGCCTGGCGCGCAATTCCTGCTGGCGTGGCTGGTTCCGTCCTGGATCGTGTTCGAGGCGGTGCTGACGAAGCTGCCGCATTACGTTCTGCCGCTCTATCCGGCCATCGCGATCCTCACCGCGGGGGCGCTCGAACGTCGTGTATTGTCCCGATCCTGGCTGACGCGCGGGGCAGCGTGGTGGTTTGTCATTCCGGCGCTTGCGTCGCTCGCGGCGGTTGTCGGAGCCGTGAGCCTGACTCGCCAACCGGTGTTCCTGGCGTGGCCCTTTGTGGCGGCGGCGTTGATCTTCGGGCTGTTCGCGTGGTGGCTCTATGACGACAACCGCGCCGAGCGCTCGCTGCTGAACGCCGTGGTGTCGGCGCTGTTCCTGGCGTTCGCCGTCTACGGCGTCGTGGTGCCGGCGCTTACGCCGTTGTTCCCCAGCGCCGAGGTGGCGCGGGCGCTTCGCAATGTCGTCTGTGTCGGACCGAAGGCTGCCGCCGCCGGCTTTCACGAACCGAGCCTTGTTTTCATGACCGGGACCTCGACGCTCCTGACGGACGGATCGGGTGCGGCCGACTTCCTCGCCCAAGGCAGTTGCCGTTTTGCGCTGGTGGAACAACGTTCCGAACGCAGTTTTGCCCAGCGCGCCGAAGCGATCGGCTTGCGTTACGACGCAGCTAGCCGCGTGGAGGGTTACAACATCTCGCAGGGCCGAATGATTTCAATCTCGATCTTCCGCTCCGAGGGCACGGAGTAAGATGCCAATTCCAACCGGCGCCGACGCCTCGGAAGGCTATTTCGCGCGCCTCTCCGCTGTCGCGAGAACGTCTGTGGAAGACCTCAGGCGCCGGCCGTCGCAGGCACGGCGCGCCGAGGCCGCGCGGCGGCTGGCGCGCCACGGGCTCCTGACGGTCGCGCTGGCTGGAGTGCTGATCACGACGCTCATGATCTGGTTCGACGCGTATGAAATCGCGCTGATGCCGCCCCGCGGCACCGCGGGTCTTTGGCCGGCTCGCGTGTTGACCGAGTTCGGCATGGACACCTACGTGCTGTCGCTCTCGGCCGTTCTGGTGCTTGGCGTTGTACTGGTCGCTCCAGCCGTGCACGAACCAGCGCGGAGCCGGCTACTGGGGATCGGTTTGCATCTGCAATTTGTGCTGTTGGCGGTATCGGTGCCGCTCGCGATCGGCGAATTGCTGAAATGGATTGTCGGGCGCGGCCGACCGTTCGTCGGAGGAGGGGCCGACGCCTTCAACTTTGTTCACTTTGCCGGAACTGGACCCTATTCCAGTTTCCCGTCGGCGCATGCGATCACCGCTTTTGCGCTGGCCTTTGCGGTAGCGGCGGTCTGGCCGCGCATGCGGGGCGTGATGATTGCCTACGCCCTTGTGATTGCAGTTACGCGCCTCGTGCTGCTGGCGCATCACCCGAGCGATGTTGTGGCCGGCGCCTTGATCGGGATCATCGGCGCCATGTGCGTGCGATACTGGTTTGCCGCGCGGGGTTTGGGATTTGCGATTGGTCCTGACGGCGCGATTTCGCCGCTCGCGCAAGGCCACCTCAAAGGGGTTGCCGAGGAAGCGTCGGAACCATAAGAAGCGGACGCTGGCCGCGGGCCAACACCAACGGATCTGAATTTGCCTTGTTCTGACGCAGCTGAAACCGCCGTTTCCATCGTTGTTCCCGTGCGCAACGAGGCTGGAAACGTCGCGCCGCTGATCGCCGAGATCGCGGCCGCGCTGGACGGCCGATGGCCCTACGAGATCATTTACGTCAACGACGGTTCGACGGACGCAACCGGGGAACGGTTGGCTTCCGCCATGAAGAGCCGGTCTAATCTGCGCCAGGTGTGTCACGCGACGTCTGCCGGTCAATCGGCCGCGGTGCGCAGCGGTGTTCGCGCCGCGCGCGGCGCGATCGTGGCGACACTTGACGGCGATGGCCAGAACAATCCTGCTTTCTTGCCGTCCTTGATTTCGGCCATCGCGGACGGCGGCGAGCAAGTTGGCCTCGCCGCGGGTCAGAGAGTGGGACGCAAGGACACAGGTTTCAAAAAGCTCCAATCGCGCATCGCCAATACCGTGCGTAGCGCCATCCTGCATGACGGTACCCGCGATACCGGCTGCGGTCTGAAAGCGTTCCGGCGCGAGGTGTTCCTCGCATTGCCCTATTTCGATGGTCTCCATCGTTTCCTGCCGGCGCTGGTACGCCGTGAGGGCTATGACATCGTCTATGTCGATGTGATCGACCGTCCGAGGCATTCCGGCGTGTCAAACTATGGTTTCTTCGACCGGCTATGGATCGGAATCATGGATCTCGCGGGGGTGTGGTGGCTGATCCGCCGCAAGAAGGCGACACCTGTTGTGACTGAGGTGACCCAATGACAGAGTTCTTCAACAACGTCGTCAGCTACCTGCACGACGTATTCATCATCAAGTTCGATGGCTGGGTCGTTCTCGGGTTCGTCGCGCAGGGTTTTTTCACCATGCGTTTTGTGGTGCAATGGATTGCTTCAGAGCGCGCGCGCCGAAGCGTGATTCCGGTCGCGTTCTGGTTTTTTTCGATCGGCGGCGGGGTGTTGTTGCTGGTCTACGCGCTCTATCGGCGGGATCCCGTTTTCATCGCAGGCCAGGCGCTCGGCCTCGTGGTCTATTTGCGCAATCTTTATTTCATCGCCATGCAGCGCGGGCAGGCTGCCGCCAGCAATTAGATCGGTAGGTGCCCGCCGCTCGACGGTTAGGCCGCATTCAAGACTTCAAATCCACGCGCCAGATCGGCCTTGAGGTCCTCGACATTCTCAAGGCCGATGTGCAGCCTCAGCGTCGGACCGGTGGGCGCCCATTGGGTTGCCGTGCGATAGCTGGTGCAATCGAACGGGATGATGAGGCTTTCGAAGCCGCCCCAAGAATAGCCCATGCCGAACAGTTTGAGCGAGTTGAGCATGGCATCGACCGAAGCTTGTGGTACCAGCTTTAAGACCACGCTGAACAATCCAGACGCGCCGGTGAAATCACGCTTCCAGATGGCGTGGCCCGGATCGCTTTCGAGTCCGGGGTGCAGCACCAGCGAGACCTCCGGCCTTTTCGCAAGCCAATGCGCCATTTCCAGTCCCGAGCGGTGGTGCTGCGCGAGCCGCACCGCAAGCGTCCTTAAGCCCCGGAGCGCGAGGAAGACATCGTCAGGGCCGGCACAAACTCCGAGAAGCCGGATAGCTTCGGAAATCGCCGGCCAGGTTCTGGCATTGGCCGAGATCGTTCCGAACATGATGTCGGAGTGCCCGCCGATGTACTTCGTCGCTGCCTGGATGCTGATGTCGACGCCTTGCTCCAGCGAGCGATGAAACAACGGGGTCGCCCACGTGTTGTCGTCGATCACGATCACGTCGTGCGCATGCGCGGCCGCCGCGATGGCTGGAATGTCCGCCATTTCGAAGGATTGCGAGCCGGGCGCCTCAACCAGCACCGCCCTGGTATTGGGCTTGAATATACCGGCGATGCCGGATCCGATCTGAGAGTCGAAATAAGTGGTCTCAACACCATAGCGCGCGAGCAGGCCGTTACAGAAATTGCGCGAGGGCCGGTAAACGTTGTCGCAAACCAGAAGATGGTCGCCGGACTTCAAGATGGCGAGTAGGGTCGTTGTGATCGCCGACAGACCGGAGGGGGCGATGCCGACGCCTGCGCATTGCGGCCCCTCCAGCGCCATCAGCGCCTGCTGGAGTGCCTTGGTGGTCGGGGTGCCGTGACGGCCGTATTGGAACTCGCCGCGATGGGCGTGCAGGTCGTCCGCCGTGGGATAGAGCACGGTGGAACCGTGAACGACGGGCGGATTGACAAACCCCTTCTGTGCCTCGGTATCGCGTCCGGCGGTCACCAAGGCGGTTTCCGTCTTCAACGGCACGGTCGCTTCATTGTCGTCAGAACTCATATTCCGCCAGCCTCCTGATTGTTGCTCCCGGCTGCCAGGCAACGTGACATGATTGCGAAGCGGCGGAAAACAAGCATGATAGTTAATAGCAGGGCGGGGAAGACCGGCGTCAACCCCTTGACCCGGCCCTCCAGTCGTTCTGTGATGCGCCTTATAAAATCGCCGCAGTGTTGAGAGGGGCCTGCCGCGACCATTGCTTCGTTGCCGCGCCGAAAATAAGGGCAACTTGTCCGTTCGGCCGGCATTTGTCGTGGTGGATTACAGGTTGGCCCGGAATCGCCTACGGTGGTAAGCAACCGTTCCCGGACGACCCTCGAAAGGCTTCGCCATGAAACGCGTATCTCTTGCCCTCACCATTGCCTGTGCTACCGTTTTTTCGACCCACGCTGTGACCGCGCAGACTCTGAAGACGGTCAAGGACCGCGGCATGTTGTCTTGCGGCGTGAGCCAGGGGCTGCCGGGCTTTTCGGTGCCCGACGACAAGGGTAACTGGACCGGGCTCGACGTCGATGTTTGTCGCGCGGTCGCTGCTGCCATTTTCAACGATCCGACCAAGGTCAAGTATGTGCCGCTCTCCGCCAAGGATCGCTTTACCGCGCTGCAATCCGGCGAAATCGACGTCCTGTCGCGCAACACGACCTGGACGCTCTCGCGCGACACCACGCTTGGCGCAAATTTTACCGGGGTGACCTATTACGACGGGCAAGGCTTCATGGTGAGGAAGTCCCTCAAGGTGAATTCAGCGCTTGAGCTGAACAGTGCTTCGGTTTGTGTGCAGACCGGTACGACCACCGAACAAAATCTCGCCGACTATTTCAAAGGCAACAACATGAAATATGAGGTGGTCGCGTTTGCGGGCGGAGACGAAACCGTCAAGGCCTATGAATCCGGCCGCTGCGACGCCTTCACGACGGATGCATCGGGGCTTTATGCCTATCGCCTCAAACTTGCCAATCCGGCTGACCATGTCGTCCTTCCTGAGATTATTTCGAAAGAACCGCTCGGCCCGATGGTGCGTCACGGCGACGACCAATGGTTCGATCTCGTCAAGTGGGTGTTGTTCGCCATGGTCGACGCCGAAGAACTCGGTGTAACCCAAAGAAACGTCGACGACATGGCAAAATCCGACAGGCCAGAGCTCAAGCGGGCGTTGGGTAGTGATGGTAATTTCGGCGAACAGCTCGGCCTGAGCAAGGATTGGGTCATCCGGATCGTGAAGGCCGTCGGCAATTACGGCGAAACCTTTGATCGCAATGTCGGCGCCGGCTCGCCGCTCGGGATTGCCCGCGGGCTTAATCAGCTCTGGAACAAGGGCGGAATCCAATACGCGCCGCCGATCCGCTGATCTAATTTCGCGGCCTATCGACGATGAGCATCGAGCCACGAGCCCCGCCGCGGCAGCTAGTCGCGAGGCTGCGGCGTCTGCTCGGCGGTAGCGCGGGCTGGGGAGGGTTCGTCCTTCAGCTTCTGTTTGTGGTGGTGCTCGCCTGGGTCGGTTACGACATCGTCGCCAACGTTCGGAGCAACCTGGAGACGCAGCGGATCGCCGCCGGCTTCGGTTTTCTGACCAACAATGCGGGTTTCGATGTCAACCAGACCCTGATTCCCTATTCCGGATCCGATTCGTATGCGCGGGTGTTTGTCGTCGGCCTGCTTAACACCCTCCTGGTCGCGATCATCGGCATCTTCTTTGCAACCATCATCGGATTTCTTGTTGCGCTGGGACGACTATCGCCGAATTGGTTGTTGTCGCGCATCTCGGGTGGCTATGTCGAATTGCTGCGCAATCTGCCGCTCTTGTTCCAGATATTGTTCTGGTATCTCGCGGTGCTCGGCGCGCTGCCTAGCCCACGACAAAGCATCGCGCTGTTCGGCAGTTTTTTTCTCTCCAACCGGGGCTTCGTTGTTCCAACGCCGATACCGCAGCCCGGGCTTGAGGCGGTGGCGATCGCGCTGCTGATTGCGATCATCACAGCCTTGGCGCTGCGGTCATACGCCCGCCGGCAATTGTTTCAAAGCGGCCACGCACTGACGATCTGGCCTTATGTTATTGGCTTGCTGGTTGGGCTGCCATTGCTTGCGTCGCTGGTGTTCGGCGTCCCCATCAGTTTTGAAATACCTCAGCTCAAAGGATTCAATTTTGCCGGTGGTTCCCGGGTTATCCCGGAATTCGTGGCGTTGACCCTGGCGTTGTCGACCTACACCGGCGCATTTATCGCCGAGGTGGTGCGCGCGGGAATTTTGTCGGTGCACAAAGGCCAGATGGAAGCCGGTTCCTCGCTCGGCCTGACACGCGGTGCGACGTTGCGGCTGATCGTCGTGCCTCAGGCGCTTCGGGTCATTCTGCCGCCGCTGACCAATCAGTATCTCAATCTCACCAAGAACTCCTCACTGGCGGTCGCGATCGGGTATCCCGATCTGGTATCGGTTTTTGCCGGCACAGCGCTCAACCAGACCGGACAGGCGATTGAAATCATCGGCATCACGATGGGCGTCTATCTGACGATCTCGCTCGTGACGAGCGCCATTATGAGTTTCTACGGCTGGCGGATCAGCCGGAGCATCAGCTGATGAACGATTCTGCGATCTCGCCATTCGTCCGACAGGAGCTCGTTCCAGAACGGGCCGCCCCGGTCAAAGTTACCGGCTTCGTCGGATTCCTGCGGGCGCGCTTGTTCAACTCGCCGACCAATATCCTGCTCACGGTTTTGAGTTTACTCCTGTTGTGGTTCACCGTCGTTCCGGCGTTCAAGTTCCTGGTGGTTGACGCGGTCTGGAGCGGGAAGGATCGCACGGCTTGTCTTGCTGAAAATGCCGGACACGTCGTCGGTGCTTGCTGGCCGTTTATCGAAGTGAAGTTCAGCCAGTTCATCTATGGCTTCTATCCGGAAGCCGAGCGATGGCGAGTGAATTTGACGTTCGCGCTCGCCGCCATTTTGCTGTTGCCACTTCTGATTCCGCGCCTGCCTGCGAAGAGCTTGAACGCAAGCCTGTTTTTCCTTGCATTTCCCATTGTTGCGTTTTTTCTGCTGCGCGGTGGTGGACTGAGCGGCTTTGGGATTGGCTGGGCGGCCGACCTGTTATCAGGCTTTGCCGATAGCGTCAGCGATCTTGGCCGCAGGCTTGCCAGGTTGGGCGAGGCGACAGCAGTCATTGGACCGCTGCTGCAATTGCTCGGCAATCTCGCCGTGCTGGTTGGCGCCGCAGTTTCCGGTCTGATCTGGCCGTTGATCTGGCTTAACGGTCAAATTCAGGTCTCTTCCCACCCGGTGTGGGCCGATTTAACCGCAACGGCGACGATCGCTTCGATGGCCTTGTTTATCCTCAACGGCGGTATTCGCACCGGATGGCGTTCGCTCATTATCAGCCTCGCGACGTTCGCCGGCATCGGGATCGTGATTGCGGTGATGGGTCTCGACCGTGGCGGATTGCCGATCGTCGATAGCCGGCTCTGGGGTGGCCTGTTGGTTACGCTGGTGGTGTCGGTGACGGGTATCGTGACCTCGATGCCGATAGGTATCGCGCTGGCGCTGGGCCGGCGCTCGACGATCCCGTTGATCCGGTTTTTTTCGATCGTGTTCATCGAGTTTTGGCGCGGTGTTCCCCTGATCACCGTGCTGTTTTTTGCGACCTATATGCTGCCGCTGTTCCTGCCGGGCAATTTCAAGATCGACGGTCTGGTTCGCGCGTTGATCGGCATAGCGCTGTTCTCTGGCGCCTATATCTCCGAAGTCGTCCGAGGCGGGCTGCTGGCGATCCCGCGTGGGCAAAGCGAGGCCGCCAGCGCCATCGGCCTTTCCTGGTGGAAGACCACCGGGCTGATCGTGATGCCGCAAGCGCTGCGCCACGTTATTCCCGGGCTCGTCAATAGCTTCATTGGACTATTTAAAGACACGTCGCTGGTGTCGATCGTGGCGTTGTTCGATCTGCTGGGGCAATTGCATGCCTCGTTCGCCGATCCGATGTGGGCGACGCCGACGACGTTGTTTACCGGCTTCGCCTTCGCTGGAATGATCTATTTCGCCTTCTGCTTTGGCATGTCACGCTATTCGCTGTTCGTCGAGAACAGGCTGAACGCACACCGCGCGTAACCGGGGAACCTCATGACTACAAACCCGATTGTCGGCATTGACGGCCTCAACAAATGGTACGGCGACTTCCACGTGCTACGCGACATCGACATCGATGTGGCCAAAGGCGAGCGGATCGTCATCTGCGGTCCGTCCGGCTCCGGAAAATCGACGTTCATCCGCTGTATCAACGCGCTGGAGGAATTTCAGGAGGGTCGGATCGTCGTCGACGGCATCGAGCTCGGTCCTCAATTGCGGCGGGTCGATGAAGTCCGGCGCGAGGTGGGAATGGTGTTTCAAAGCTTCAATCTGTTCCCGCACCTGACCGTGCTGGAGAACTGCACGCTCGCGCCGATATGGGTGCGCAACATCCCAAAGAAGGATGCGGAGGCGGCGGCGATGAAATATCTGGAACGGGTGAAGATCCCGCATCAGGCCAACAAATATCCGAGCCAGTTGTCGGGTGGCCAGCAGCAGCGGGTTGCCATCGCCAGGGCACTGACCATGAACCCGAAAGTGATGCTGTTCGACGAGCCGACGTCGGCACTCGATCCCGAAATGGTCAAGGAAGTGCTCGACACCATGGTCGACCTCGCCCATGAGGGCATGACCATGCTGGTCGTTACGCATGAAATGGGGTTTGCGCGGGAAGTGGCCGATCGCGTCGTCTTTATGGACGCCGGACAGATCATCGAGACCAATACGCCGGCAAACTTCTTTGCCAATCCGCAGCACGCCCGGACCAGGCTTTTCCTCAGTCAAATCCTGCGCTGATATCCGGTCGCGGCGTTCTGCAAATTATTGTTGCTTTGCAAACGGCACGTCGATCTTGCTGTGCCGCTCCAGCCATGCCGGCACAGGCAGGTTCTTGGAGCGCATGAATTGCGGATTGAACAGTTTTGACTGGTAGCGGTTTCCTGAATCGCAAAGCACGGTCACGATGGTCTTGCCCGGACCGAGCTGTTTAGCGAGACGGATCGCGCCCGCTACGTTGATGCCCGTCGAACCGCCGAGGCAGAGGCCTTCGTGTTCGAGCAACTCGTAGATCAGGGGAACAGCTTCCTCGTCGGATATCAGATAGGCCTCATCGACTTTGGCCTGCTCGATGATGGGGGTCACACGGCCAAGGCCGATACCCTCGGTGATTGATCCGCCGGGCGTGGCCTTGGCTTTGCCGGTCTTGAACAGCTCATACATCGCAGCGCCATGCGGATCGGCGCAGCCGATCACGACCCCCCGATTCTTTTCCTTCAGGAACGTACTCGTTCCGGCGAGCGTGCCGCCTGATCCGATCGAGCAGATGAAGCCGTCGATCTTGCCATCGGTCTGTTGCCAGATTTCGGGCCCGGTCAATTCGTAATGCGCCTTCGGATTGTCGAGATTGTTCCACTGATCGGCGAACAACACGCCGTTGGATTCGTGCGCGCGCAACTGATCGGCGAGACGTCTTCCGATGTGCTGATAGTTGTTCGGATTGGCGTAGGGCAGCGCCGGCACCTCGACCAGTTCGGCGCCGCAAAGTCGCAGCGTGTCCTTTTTTTCCTGGCTCTGCGTTTCCGGAATGACAATCAGCGTCCGGTAGCCGCGTGCGCTTGCGACCACCGCAAGGCCAATCCCGGTATTGCCGGCGGTCGCTTCAACCACCAGACCACCCGGCTTGATCTCGCCACGCTTTTCGGCCTCGAGGATCATCCACTTGCCGGCGCGGTCTTTGACGGATTGGCCGGGGTTCATGAACTCGGCCTTGCCGAGGATGGTGCAGCCGGTCAACTCGGACGCCCGCTTCAGCTTGATGAGCGGGGTGTTGCCGATCGCCTCGATGACGTCGCTATTGATGTTCATGCGTGCAACTTCTGCTCGAAGTTCGACCCTTGCCAGTGACAGTAGAGTGCAGGCGACAAGTTTGGAAGCCGATTGACAGCCGAATTGTGCGCTGCGATCTAGTGTCCCGGTTCTGACATTCGTATTCCATCGCAGCGGGCACTTTTACGAATGTCAGAACCAAAGGGACACTAGCAACTATATGATCCTAGTGTAGCTTTGACTCTGACGTTCCTTCCAAGAGCTCGCGGCAACACTGAAAGGAACGTCAGAGTCGCTACACTAGCTGGTCTTGGCGAATACCACCTGGCGGACGTCGATATTTCCCGACAGAAATCCGGCTTCGCAGTAAGCAAGGTAGTATTCCCACAGCCGCCGGAACCGATCATCGAAGCCGAGCGGAATGAGGTTGGGCCAGGCGGCGCGGAAGTTATTTCGCCAGGTTGCAAGCGTCTTGGCATAATCTTGCCCGAAAATGCGTTCGCGAATGACGGGCACGCCGAAACGATCGCCGAGGGCTTTGAGTATTTGCGGTGACGGCAGCATGCCGCCGGGAAAAACATAGCGCTGGATGAAATCGACTTCGCGTCGATAGGTCTGGAACAAATTGTCCTGGATGGTGATGGCCTGGATGCCGGCAAGCCCGCCGGGCAAGAGCCGGTCACGCAGTTGCGAAAAATATCGTGGCCAAAATTGCTCGCCGACCGCCTCGATCATTTCGATCGAGGCAATGCGATCGTATTGGTCGCGCTCGTCGCGATAATCCTGCAACCTGATTTCGACGCGGTCGTTCAGACCTGCGGCCTGGATGCGGGCCTGCGCGAAGTCGCGCTGCTCCTTGCTGATGGTAAGCCCGACCACTTTTGCACCCAGGGCTTTTGCCGCATATTCGGCAAATCCGCCCCAGCCGCAGCCGATTTCAAGCAGTTTTTGGCCCGGCCTCAGGTCGATCGCCTCGGCCAACCGCCGAAACTTGTTGTTTTGGGCCGCGGTCAAATCCGCTGTCCCTTCTTCGAACAGCGCAGATGAGTACGTCATGCCGGGGTCGAGCCAGGCCGAATAAAAGGCATTTCCGATGTCGTAGTGTTTGTAGATGTTGCGCCGCGCCTGACGCCGGGTGTTGCGGTTGAACCAATGCCGGACGACCTGCAACGTCCGCACCAGGGGCTTGCCGATCAGCATCGACTGCATCCAGTCCTGGTTCACGCAGAAGAGATAAAGGAATTGGGTGAGGTCGGGCGTATCCCATTCGCCGCGCAGATAGGCCTCGGCAATGCCGATGTCGCCGCCGCGGATGAGCCGCGAAGCAAATCCATAGTGGTAGACCTTCATCGCCGCGGCCGGGCCTGGTGCGTTGTCGCCAAGCCGCACCGTGCGGCCGTCGGGGAGGGTGACCTCGAGCGAGCCGTAGCGCAATTTCGAGCCGAACCCGAGCGCCAGCCGGACCATGCGGGGCAATTCCGGCAGGAGCTGGTCCACGGTTTCGAACGTGATCGCGATCACCTCGGGCATGGTCGATCGACCCTGCGTCACCTTCTGTTGGGGGCAGTCACCACGGTGGAATTATAATCCCTGCGCTTGCTTCTCGCCAAGCTTCCATCGAGGGCATCGTCGGGGCGGGGCACCGGCCGTATCCCCTTCTGCCAGAGCCGCGGTGCCTCCCAGTGGATCGCGGTAATGATTTTAACGGTGACGATCGCCGCAGCCGGGCGACAACCATTGCCCGCGCCCGTTGAAGCGGGTGGCGGCGCGGCGTATAGCAGGCGCATGTCCAAACCACCCGAGGCTGACCACGGCATCGCCCCGACCGCGGCGACGCCAGATTGTCCGCATTGCCGCAAGCCGTTGCCGCTCTGTGTTTGCGAGGACGTCACGCCGATCAAGAATCGCGTGGAAGTGCTGATTTTGCAGCACCCGCAGGAGCAGGACAGGACGCTTGGCACAGCGCGAGTCACCGCGATGCACTTTGCAAATGCGGTTCTCAGGATTGGACTGTCCTGGCCGAGCCTGTCCAAGGCATTGGGCCGGCCGGTTGCCGATCCCTCCCGTTGGGCGGTACTTTATTTGGGGTCGGCGAAAGTAGCCGATCTCGATACGACGGAGGAGGTGGTCGCCATCAATCGCAAGGGCGAGGTCGAGGAGAATCAGCGCGCCATTTTGCGGGGAATCGAGGGCGTGGTGCTGCTGGACGGCACCTGGAGCCAGGCCAAGGCGCTATGGTGGCGGAACGCCTGGATGCTGAAATGCCAAAGGGTGATCCTTGGGCCGGCGCGGCCCTCACGCTACGGAAAGCTTCGCCGCGAGCCGCGCCGCGACGGGCTCGCCACCATCGAAGCGGCGGCGATGATCCTTTCCAGCCTTGAAAAGCGTTCCGATATTGCTGACACCCTGATCGCCAGTTTCACGCGGATGCTGAAGAAGTATCAGGACGTGCAGAACGAACTGCCCTCGCTTGTGCCAAAACCGCGGCCCAAGCGGGACTTTCGCCGCCGCAAGCGGGCGTGAGCGGAATTAGCGTGAGAATGGCAACAAATGAGAAATCTGAAATTCCTCCAGCTATGGGACGTTAAAAATCCAGATGGTGCGGTCCCGCCGATGTTAAGGCGTCGTTATTGACATCGGATGACAAATCGCCCATCGGCGACATGATCCGACAGGATGAAACGCGGTGTCGGATGCGAGGAGACCCCAATGATTTTGGTGACTGGCGGCGCGGGGTATATCGGGTCCCACACCTGTGTCGAGCTGCTCAATGCTGGCCATGAGATCGTGGTGTTCGACAATTTCTCCAATAGCACTCGAACGGCATTGGAGCGCGTTCAACAGATATGCAAGAAGCCGCTGACTGTCGTTGAAGGTGACATCCGCGACCAGGCTGCGATCGCAAAGGTCCTGACCGAATTCGACTGCACGGTCGTTATTCATTTCGCCGGCCTGAAATCGGTGCTGGAGTCCGTCGCGTCGCCGCTCGATTATTACGAGAATAACTTCGTTGGTACGTATCGGCTGTTGATGGCCATGCAGGCTAGTGGCGTCAAGCGCATCGTCTTCAGCTCGTCGGCGACCGTCTACGGCACCCCACAGTTCTTGCCGTGCACGGAGGAGCACCCTCTCAATCCGGTCAATCCGTATGGCCGAACCAAGCTCTTTGTCGAGGAAATGCTGCGCGATCAGTTCGCAAGCGATTCGAGCTGGAGCATCGCGATACTTCGCTACTTCAATCCCATCGGCGCCCATGAAAGCGGGCTGATTGGTGAAGATCCGAAGGGCGTACCCAACAATCTGCTGCCGTTCGTGGCCCAGGTAGCTGTCGGGCGGCGCGAGCATCTGAACATCTTTGGGAGTGATTACGAGACCTCAGACGGGACCGGGGTGCGGGATTACATTCACGTCGTGGATCTGGCTCAGGGGCACGTGGCCGCGCTCGCGGCTCTCGATAGTGCCGCCTGCTTCACCGTCAATCTGGGGACGGGAAGGGGAAGCAGCGTGCTGGAAGTCGTCAAGGCTTTCGAACGAGCCAGCGGTAAACCGATTCCCTACCACATGCAGCCACGCCGGGCGGGCGACGTCGCCACTTGCTACGCAGCGACGAATTGCGCGGCCAAATATCTGGGTGGATGGCAGGCGACCAGAAACCTCGAAACCATGTGCCGGGATCACTGGCGGTGGCAAAGCCAAAATCCCAACGGATTTGGCGGCTAGCTCGACCAAACGCATCGCGAGGCGCGATACACGTTCGAGTCGGCAATTCGTTCACCGGGGGCAGTTGCTTAAGCCATTGGCCACCTGTATTGATCCGGCCCCATGGGGCCACGTGGCGGAGTGGTTACGCAGCGGTCTGCAAAACCGTTTACACCAGTTCAATTCTGGTCGTGGCCTCCATCAATGAAATCAGAGGCTTGCGGCAAGTTCCTGGGAAAGGGCTAAAAGAGCCCGCTGCCCGCAGCATTGCTGCGTGGACCGGTCGGTAATTCTCAGCAGGAGGCGGGCCAGCCTTCCGGGAACGGCAGCAGCGGCCACGCCGAGCCATTGTCGTTGGCAGCCTCGGCAGCGCGATTGAACACCATCAAGCCGGATACGAAATCCTCTTGGGGAACCGGCGCGACGGCCGCATTCACGGCGTCCAGCAATCGTTCGAATTCCGCCTCGCTCACCGCGCTCTCCCGCATTGGAGCGCTCAGCGTCGCAAAAGTCCTTTTTTTCGGAATTGAATAAATCGCTCAAATTGTACCGATCGGGAGATCGCGGGCCCGACTGGTTAGCGGTGGCCTAACGAGGCGCTCCAGATGTGGCTGGGTCGGTACCGGGAATCGGGCTCGATTGGGGGCCCGGCGCAGCCGTCGGCGGCGGTTATCCACGAGTGGCTCCCCGGGCTGGATTCGAACCAGCGACCATTCGATTAACAGTCGAATGCTCTACCGCTGAGCTACCGAGGAATGAGCGAAACCTGATGTTCGCGACGGGCAGCGTATAACAAAGCCTCCAGGGCTTTGCAAAGGACGAATTGGGGCGGTTTCGGCCGTGCCGATTGTGCGCCAGGCCTGCCGGGTGGACCCCGATCACAACTCTCCTCGTTGTTCCAGCCGCCATGTTGCGTTTTGGCAGGGCTTGTACCAAAGATGACGCCGTTTTTTCTCATCTCCCGCGGCTACGACCGCTTGCGACCGGGGCTCTCCAATGTCCGATTTTTCGACCGCGCGCCAGAAAATGGTCGATGGCCAGGTCCGTCCGAGCGACGTCACCGACAGCAGAATCATCGATGCCATGCTCGCGATCCCGCGCGAGGCATTTGTTCCGGAGGCGCAACGTTCGCTGGCCTATCTCGATCTTGATATCGACGTCAGCGCGGGCGGACCCGCCAAGCGATTCCTGTTGAGGCCGGCGGTAACGGCGAAACTGCTGCAGGCCGCCGACATCAAGGAAACCGATGACGTGCTGGTGGCGGGATGCGCGTCGGGCTACGTCGCGGCTCTGGCGGCACGACTGGCGCGGCGTGTCACGGCAACCGAATGCGATTCGGCGCTGGCGGCCACGGCGAAGGCGGCCTTGGACACGCTTTCTCTCGGAAACGTGACGGTCAAGACCGCCGCGGTGACCGAGGGTGATTCGGCGAACGCGCCTTTTGACGTCATCTTTCTCAACGGTGCGACTGAAATCGTGCCCGAAGGTCTCTATCGGCAGCTCAGGGAAGGGGGGCGGCTGGTCGGGATATTCGCCCTGGCCGGACCGCAGCGGGCCACAATTGT
Source organism: uncultured Alphaproteobacteria bacterium (assembly GCA_963832045.1). GTDB lineage: Bacteria > Pseudomonadota > Alphaproteobacteria > Rhizobiales > Xanthobacteraceae > Bradyrhizobium. The sequence continues at coordinate 367,216 of CAWHSM010000019.1, read as the reverse complement.
GACGGCCTCACACGGTGATTTTGGGCATCGGGCGCTTTTTGATGCCGCAATACCGGTCCTTCCGGGTCTCAAGAGGCCAGCGGCATTCGTTTTTTGACCCAACGCGCCCCCCGAATGGCTGTCGGGGCGGGAGTGTGGCCCAGATGCCCCACGTCAGGAGTTTCCCACCGTCCCCGCCGTCGGGGGGTTCCTTCGCTCTTGCGTGACGAATAAGGTGGTGAGGCGGGATATGTGTTTGGAATGATTTGATGAGCCGGTTTCCGGGCTGCGAAGCCGGGTCTCCATGATTGGAACGCTTGGGATGGTTTGGGTGAAAGTTGTTACCGGAGCTGCGGCGACGGTGCTTCTATTGGCATTAACAGATCCGATGCCGGCGCGGGCCGATACCATCGAGGCTGCGCTGGTGCGCGCCTATCAGAATAATCCGCAGCTCAACGCTCAGCGGGCAGCGGTCAGGGCCACCGACGAAAACGTTCCGCAGGCATTGTCGGGTTACCGGCCAAAGGTCGCGGTGACCGCGAGCGCTGGTTACCAGTACACCGACGTCCTTTCCACATTCGGCGGCACAGCGCAGCAGCTTGTCCGGTCCGAGGTTCACGGCACCGATCCGCCGCGCGCCGCGGGTGTGACGATTACGCAGACGCTGTACAACGGCAATCAGACCGCCAACAGGACGCGCGCCGCCGAGAGTCAGGTTTCGGGTGCGCGCGAAGGTTTGCGCGTGCTTGAGGAGTCCGTCCTGCTTGCTGCGGCGACAATCTACATGGATTACCTGCGCGATTCCGCCATCGTCGAGGTCAACCGCAGCAACGTTCGCGTTCTCGATCAAACACTCAAGCAGACCAACGACCGCTTCAACGTCGGCGAGGTGACCCGCACCGACGTTGCGCAGTCGGAGGCGCAGCTCGCGGCCGGCAAGACTCAGCTTCTCGCGGCCGAAGCAACGCTGACGACCACGCAGGCCAATTTCCGCCGCATTATCGGCAACGAGCCGCAGTCGCTTGCGCCGGGCTCGCCCGTGGATCGCTATTTGCCGGCGACGCTTCCCGGCGCGGTCGAACTCAGCCTGATCGAAAATCCGAACGTTACGGCGGCGATGTACGGCATCGACGTGAATTTTCTCCAGGTCAAGGTGAACGAGGGCGCGCTGTTGCCGACGGTGACGTTGCAGGCCGCGGTGCAACAGTCCTATGAGCAGAGCCTGCAAGTCTTCCGGCAGTTCGGCGCTTCGGCGATCGCGCAGGTATCTGTCCCGGTCTATCAGGGCGGCTCCGAATACTCGCTGATCCGCCAATCCAAAGAATTGCTGGCGCAACAACGTCTCATCCTTGAACAGACCCGCGACCAGACTCGCGCCAACACCGTTACGGCCTGGGGGCAGTTGGTGGCAGGCAAAGCCCAGGTGGCGTCGGCCCAGTCGCAGGTGACCGCATCGGAGATCGCGCTCAACGGCGTGCGCGAAGAGGCCAAGGCAGGGCAGCGAACCACGCTCGACGTGCTCAATGCCCAACAGGCATTGGTCAATGCGCGGGTAGCGCTTGTCACGGCACAGCACGATCGCGTCGTGGCTTCATACAGTGTGTTGTCGTCGGTGGGACGGCTCTCGCCGCAGGTGCTCAATCTGGCAACCAACACCTACGATCCCAGCGTGCATTATCAGCAAGTGCGTGACAGCTGGTTTGGCGTTCGTACGCCCGACGGTCACTGATCGCGGCCCAGTCGTTGCGCGATCTGTCCAGGCGATAGCGACCGGCTGCATCTTACGCTGTGCGTCCTCGATTCCTTACCGGTAGAACGGCAGGGAGGGTCCGTTGCAGCGTGCGCGTTGGCGTTGCTTGCAATCGTTTGTTGCCCTGACGTAGCGTTTAAAGAGGCAGCAGAGCGATTCGCACCGCATTTTCTGAACTTCTAATGTGCGAGACGTCGGTGGGCCGGGCAGGGGCAAGGTCCGCACGAGGCGTCGGACTGCGTTGATCTGGGGACAAGTCGGCTCGGCGCGGCGAAATTCCGAGCCTGTCTATCCGGAACCAGCAAATACCTGCCTTGCTTGGTGTAAAACGCTGTTGAGAGCGTTGATGAGGTGGAATCGGAGATGACGCAGTCCGCGAAGGTTCAAGAACCCTCGATGGAGGAGATTCTGGCGTCGATCCGGCGTATCATCGCCGACGACGAGGCAAAGCCGGTTGCGGCCGAAAAGGCGCCGCCCGCCAGCCCCCACCAGGCCGCTCCGGCCAAGCCCGAAAAAGCTGCGCCGATACCGGCTGCTCCCGCCAAAGCGGCAGCACCGGTGGCGCCGCCACCCCCGGCGCCTGCGCCATCGGCAAGCAACAATCAGGACGATATCGACGCGCTCCTCAACGGGCTCGACGAAGCCACGACGCCGGAAGAAATCCGGCCAGCCGCAGCTGACGTCGATGTTCTCGAATTGACCGACGAGATGGCGTTGCCGGATCCTCCACCGCAGGCCGCCTTCAAGACGGTCGAGCCGCCGGACGATCTCGAATTCATCGAAGCGGCAGCCAAAGCGCCACCGCGAGAGCCCGCCTTCGCGCCGCCACCTCACGTTGAAAGCCCCGTGGCGGCCCAGCCGATGCTGTCGCGCTCGACGGTATCGGCAGTGGAATCGGCCTTCAACAGTCTTGCGCACACGGTGCTGAGCAACAACGCGCGGACGCTGGAAGATCTGGTCAAGGAAATGCTGCGGCCGATGCTGAAATCCTGGCTCGACGATAACTTGCCGGGGCTGGTGGAACGCATCGTCAAGGCGGAAATCGAGCGGGTTTCGCGCGGGCGCTGAGCCCATCCGCGCGCAAGGGCCGATTGCCGATCGCGATTCAGCCACTACATCGATTTTTATCTCCCCGTCCGACCTGACAGCGTGTTGACTTGGCGCGCCGGGGCGGCTTTTTAGCCTGTTCAAGTTCCCGAATGCAGCCGCCATGATCGAGAAGAACTACCAGCCCGCCGATATCGAAGACCGCATGTCCCGCATGTGGGAGGATGCCGGCGCGTTCAAGGCCGGCCGCGCCGAGCGCCGTGACGCCAGACCCTTCACCATCGTGATCCCGCCACCCAATGTGACGGGCTCGCTGCATATGGGGCACGCGCTCAATGACACCTTGCAGGACGTCCTCTGCCGTTTTGAACGGATGCGCGGCCGTGACGTGCTGTGGCAACCCGGCACCGATCATGCGGGGATCGCGACCCAGATGGTGGTCGAGCGGCAATTGATGGAACGGCAGCAGCCGACGCGCCGCGATCTCGGCCGCGCCAAATTCCTTGAGCGCGTCTGGCAGTGGAAGGCCGAGAGCGGCGGTATCATCGTCAATCAGCTGAAGCGGCTCGGCGCCTCCTGCGACTGGTCGCGCGAGCGCTTCACGATGGATGAGGGTCTGTCGCGGGCCGTCGTGAAAGTGTTCGTGGAACTGCACCGTCAGGGTCTGATCTACAAAGACAAGCGGTTGGTGAACTGGGATCCGAAACTGCTGACGGCGATCTCCGATCTCGAGGTGCAGCAGACCGAGGTCAAGGGCAGCCTGTGGTATCTGCGCTATCCGGTTGCAGGAAAAGCCTTCGATCCTGGCGATCCCTCGACCTTTATCGTGGTCGCCACCACGCGGCCGGAGACGATGCTCGGCGATACGGCTGTTGCGGTGAATCCAGACGACGAGCGCTACGTTGATCTCGTCGGCCAACACGTGATCCTGCCGCTGGTCGGACGCAGGATTCCGATCGTTGCCGACGAATATTCCGATCCGGAAAAGGGATCGGGCGCGGTCAAGGTGACGCCGGCGCACGATTTCAACGATTTCGAGGTCGGCAGGCGCCACAACCTGCCGCAGATCAGCGTGCTGGACAAAGAGGCCCGTCTCGCCCTCGTCGGAAACGAGGACTACCTGCGTGGATTGCCGGAAGGGGCGAGCACCTTTGCGGAGGAAATGCACGGCCTGGATCGTTTCGCCGCGCGCAAGCAGATCGTCGCGCGTTTGGAAGATTTCGGTTTCCTGGAGCGGATTGAGCCGAACATCCACATGGTGCCGCACGGCGATCGCTCCGGCGTCGTGATCGAGCCCTACCTGACCGACCAGTGGTACGTCGATGCCAAGACGCTGGCGCAACCGGCGATCGCGGCGGTGCGCTCGGGCGCGACCACCTTCGTGCCGAAGAACTGGGAAAAAACCTATTTCGACTGGATGGAGAATATCCAGCCCTGGTGCATCTCCCGCCAGCTCTGGTGGGGTCACCAGATTCCGGCCTGGTATGGCCCGGACGGCAAGGTGTTCGTCGCCGAGACCGAGGAAGAAGCCATCGGCAACGCGCTTGGTTATTACGCCGAGCAGGAGGTGATCACGCCGGAGCAAGGCCGGGAAATGGCGCTCGATCGCAACAAGCGCGAGGGTTTCATTACCCGCGACGAGGACGTGCTCGACACATGGTTCTCTTCTGCGCTGTGGCCATTTTCGACGCTCGGCTGGCCGGACGACACGCGTGAGGTGAAACGCTACTACCCGACTGATGTCCTGGTCACCGGTTTCGACATCATCTTCTTCTGGGTCGCCCGCATGATGATGATGGGCCTGCACTTCATGAAGGAGATTCCGTTTTCGACCGTCTACATTCACCGTCTCGTTCGCGACGAGAAGGGCGCGAAGATGTCGAAGTCGAAGGGGAACGTCATCGACCCGCTCGGCGTCATCGACGAATACGGCGCAGACGCGCTGCGCTTTGCGCTGGCGCGCGGGGCGGCGCAGAGCCACGACATCAAGCTGTCCTCGCAGCATGTCGAAACCAACCGCAATTTCGCGACCAAACTGTGGAATGCGTGCCGCTTTGCCGAGATGAATGCCTGCGCGACGCCTGCGAATTTTGATCCGGCGAAAACGTCGCTGACATTGAACCGCTGGATCGCGCATGAGACCGCGCTTGCCACGCGCGAGGTGACGCAGGCGATTGAGGCCTACCGTTTCAACGATGCCGCGGGCGCGATCTACCGCTTCGTCTGGAACGTCTATTGCGACTGGTATCTCGAATTGGCAAAGCCGGTGCTGATGGGCGAGGAGAGCGCCGCCAAGTCGGAAACCCGGGCGATGGTGGCGTGGGCGCGAGATGAAATCCTCAAGCTGCTTCACCCTTTCATGCCCTTCATCACCGAGGAGCTTTGGGCCGTCACGGCCGGGCGCGAGGGTCTGCTGGCTTTGGCGCCATGGCCGCGCAAGGCGAGCGAGTTCACCCCGGAGCAGGCGGCGCTCATGGTGGCCGCCAGCCCGAATGAACCCTTGCTTGTGCCGATTCTGCCAATGGTCGATACCGCCGAATTCACCGATCCCGCGGCCGAGGCCGAGATCGGCTGGGTGGTCGATCTTGTCACGGCCATACGCTCGGTGCGCGCCGAAATGAACATTCCGCCGGCGACGCTGACTTCGCTTGTGCTATCGGGAGCTTCCGCTGAGACGAAGGAACGTGCCCCACGCTGGAACGACGTCATCAGACGGATGGCGCGGCTTGCCGATATTTCCTTCGCCGACCCCGCGCCGGAGGGCTCGGTGCAATTGCTGGTGCGCGGCGAGGTTGCTTCGCTGCCGCTCAAGGGTGTGATCGATCTTGCGACCGAGAAGGTGCGGCTCGACAAGGAACTCGCCAAGGCCGATGCGGACATCAAGCGGGTCGACGCCAAGCTCGCCAATGAAAAGTTTGTCGCCAACGCGCCCGAGGAGGTCGTCGAGGAGGAAAAGGAAAAGCGCGAGGCGGCGACTGCGCGAAAGGCAAAGCTCCTGGAGGCCTTGGAGCGACTCAAGAGCGCGGCATCGTGACGTGCCGAGAGAGCGGACGACGGTGCGGTATCGTCGGCGAAGGCAAAGCGCGAGTTGGGATTCGAGCCGGAGTTCCGAATTCCAATGCGTCTTGCTCAGGAGCTCAAGGATTCAGGCTGAGCGATCGCTACCTTGCTGCGGATCCCGTACATTGACAGGCCCAGCAAGATATAGGCTCCCGAGGTCCAGACAGCTTGCCAGTTCTGAGTTCCCTCGATGAAGACGATATAGAGCGCGCTGCCAAGGAAAATGCAGGCGAACATGGTCTCGGTGATCGGACGGGCGCCTTCGCGAGGCCGGTTGATCCACGCGAGCGTCGCGATCGGCACCGCCGCCATCGTCAGCGCGGCAAACGGAAGATCCTGCCAGCGCGGATCAAACATCAGGTCCAGCGCGGCCCCTGCTGCGATCACCGTGACGAGGATCAACACGACGCCGAGGAGCAAGGTCGACAACGATTGGGTTCGGCTTTCGCGGGGTCCCATAAGCTCCAAAAATGCCGGAAGCGGTCGGCCCGACATCAGGGCATTGGTGCACAAAAGTGGCGCTGCAGTTGCCGCCGCAAGCAGCGAACCCCACCGGAGCGAGCCTCCGACTCCAAAACTCTCATAAGTCATCTTGTCGAAGGCAATCCCCAGCAAGACTCCGGCAACGGTGGCCGAAACGCCAACGCAAACCCACGAGGAGAAAGCCGGTTTCCACGGTCGGCGTCTCTGGCTGCGCCAGGCTGTGGCAAAAACGGAGATCGACAGGAGCATGCCGCCAGCCATCAGCGGCTTCCACAGCGGATAATTGCTGATGGGGACGCCGGGCGGAAATTTCAGCGTGCGATGATCGGCAGCAAACAAGCCCCAGTAGCCGCCGACGGTGCCTTCCCAGTACCGCTTCCAGGATGCGTCGAAAGCCTCGATCAGGTTGACGCGGAAGCCATCGCGTTTTGCCAGCTCAAGAATATCCGAGATGACGCGCGCTTGATTGATGCGCGACGGCAGCGCCCCCTCGCGCATGCGCCCCATGCTGGGCCAGCCGGTTTCACCGACCAGCACTTCCTTGCCGGGAAATGCGAGAGACACCTGCTTGTGAATAGCCGCCACATGGGCCGCCGCGTCCTCGGCGCGGATCGGAATATTGTCCCAATAGGGCAAGACGTGGATTGTCACAAAATCCACGGCGTCCTGAAGTTCCTGATAGCGCAGCCAATACTCCCAGACCTCGGCATACGTCACGGGGACGTTGACACGCGCTTTGACGGACAGCAGAAGGCTGCGAAGATCGGACGGCGTCATGTTGCCATGCAGCAATACCTCGTTGCCGACAATGATCGCCGCAATCGTATCCGGGTATTTCCGAGCGAGCGTTACAGCGGTCTCAATGAGCTGGGCATTCTTGAGACGGTTGTTGCTGATCCAGATTCCGAGGAGGACCTTCAATCCGATCTGTGACGCGAGTTCGGGCACCTTGTCCAAACCGTTGTCGACGGAATAGATGCGAACGCAACGCGATATCCTGGCGACTTCGACCAGGTCTTCGTGAATCTGCTCCGCACTAACGATCAATTCCGGATTTAGCGGTGTCTGATTATCCCGGAACGGTGCATAGGACACGCATTCGAGTTTTGCAGCGGAATCGATCGGCGCGCGCGCCAGCATTGCCGGCTCGGCCAGCCACCACCAAACCGAGGCAATGATTGTCAGTGATAAGAGGAGAAGCGCCAACGGCGCGCGAGCGGAAATTGGTCTATCCTCCAGGAGGTTTGTCGATTATGGTTAGGCGAACCAAGTGGTTAGCAGGCTGGCGTGGCTCATAATAGGCCGCAGCACCGGTTCGTGATAACAAATTTAGCGCCGCTGCCAGCGACAGGGGCCTTCCATTCAACAACAAGTGACGTGATGTTATTCAATCGACTTTCCCGACGCCGCTTTACCGGGATGGCCGGTTGGTCGGCTTTGGGGACGTATGCAAGATCCGCCAAAGCCGCCGAGAGCGATGCGGGCAGGGCGCAGGAAGGCCGTGCAACTTTCCCGAGCGGATTTCTGTGGGGAACGGCGACGTCGGCCTACCAGGTCGAGGGTGCGGTCAATGAAGACGGGCGCGGACCGTCGATCTGGGATCGCTTTGCCCACCTCGACGGCCGGATCGTCGACCGAAGCACCGCTGATTTTGCGAACGACCATTACCATCGCTACAAGGACGACGTTCAGCTCATCAAGGAACTCGGCGCAAGGGCCTATCGGTTTTCGATCGCATGGCCGCGCCTGTTTCCGGATGGGACGGGAGCACCAAATCCGAAGGGTCTGGATTTCTACAATCGGCTTCTGGACGAACTCCTGGCTAACGGCATCGAGCCGTTCGTTACCCTGTATCACTGGGATCTGCCGCTGAAGCTTCAGGACCGCTACGGCGGATGGATGTCGCGTGATACATCGAAGGCATTTGCTGATTATGCGGGATATGTCGCGGAGCGAATTACCGATCGCGTCAAAAACATTTTCACGATCAATGAATGCTCCAGACTTGTTTACGCCGGCCATGGTTCGGGTATCGATGCTCCGGGTCTTACCTTGTCCCCCCGGGAGTTGAATCAGGTTCGCCATCATGTGGCGCTTGGGCATGGCCTTGCCGTGCAAGCGGTCCGCGCGCATGGGCGAAAAGACACCAAAGTCGGTCCGGCCGAGAATATCGAAATTTGCATTCCCGCGATTGAAACCCCCGCCAACATTCGGGCGGCGGAAATCGCAACGCGTGAACTCAATGCGGGTTATCTCACTGCGATTCTGGAAGGAAAATATACCGACGGCTTCCTGGCCTATGCCGGCGCCAATGCCCCGAAGTTCACGGCGGAAGATTTGCGTGTCATTTCGTCCCCGATCGATTTTGTCGGGCTCAATGTGTACATGCCAAATCACTATGTCGTTGCCGGCGAGGACGGTAGCGGCTTTGCGTTGATGCCGTTCGCCGCGACGTTTCCCCATATGGATTCGAGTTGGCTCAGGATAGGCCCAGAGGCGATGTACTGGGCGCCGCGGCACGTTGCGAAACTGTGGAACGTGAAGTCTATCTATATCACGGAGAACGGAACGTCGGCCGCGGATCAGCCGGCGGCGGACGGCAAGGTCTACGATGTCGATCGCATCATGTACTTGCGCAACTATCTGACGCACCTGCATCGCGCGACGTCGGAAGGCGTGCCCGTGCGCGGATATTTCTTGTGGACCCTGATGGACAATTTCGAGTGGTCGGACGGATTTGAAAAACGCTTCGGGTTGTACCGGGTCGACTTCCAGACTCAGCGCCGCACCCCAAAACTTTCCGCCTCATTCTATCGCGAAATGATGCAGCGAAATGCCGTGGTATAATCTGCTAGGCGAAGGATTTTGAAAGAAATTTCGAGCCTTTCAGTCCATACCGCCACGGCAGTCCGGCCGCCTTGGTGATGCCGATCCGCACGCCGGTGACGATCTCGGGTTTGCCGGTGCGCGCATGCAGGGCGAATGGGGGAGCATCGAGCGCCAGCCCATTGTGGGCGTGGGTAATGCCGAGCGCTTCGGTCAGCTTGCCGGGGCCCGAGCACAGCGAGCGCTCGTCGTGGAGGTGACGTCGCCGCCGCATCGCCGCTATGCCGTGGGTCGGCTCCAGCGCGCGGATCAGGACCGCGCTGGCGGAACCGGTCTTTTCGCAGACGAAATTGACGCACCAGTGGATGCCGTAGGAGCGATAGATATAGGTGAATCCCGGCGGCCCGAACATCACGGCATTTCGCGGCGTCGGCCCCCGATAGGAATGTGCCGCCGGCTCAGTGTGGTGGTAGGCCTCGAGTTCGACGATGATGCCGCCGACGCCGTTGAACAGCAGCGTCGCGCCGATCAGATCGGGTGCGACCTCGTGCACGCTGCGGCCGAAAAAGGCTCGCTTGAGCAACTTGCCGAGTTTTGGGATGGCTCGATCGGAATTTTGGGTCATGGAGCCGGTATGCTAGAACCCCCGGCAGACCAAGGCGAGCAGTTGCGGTTCGCGGTCCACCGGATTAGCTAGTCAGAGAGCACATACGGATTCTCCATGGTCGTCATCGTCGATACCGTCTCAGCCACGCCCGTGCGCCCGCGCCACCCTGAAAAGGTGAACCGGCCGGACGCGCTGTCGCCGCCCAAGCCCGACTGGATTCGGGTGCGCGCGCCGACCACGCGCGGCTATGCCGATACCCGCAACATCGTCAAGGAAAACGGCCTCGTCACGGTTTGCGAGGAGGCGGGCTGCCCCAACATCGGCGAATGCTGGGACAAGAAGCACGCCACCTTCATGATCATGGGCGACACCTGTACCCGGGCTTGCGCGTTCTGCAACGTCAAGACGGGAATGCCGGGCGCGCTCGATGCCGCCGAGCCGGAGCATGTCGCGGAAGCAACCTTCAAGCTCGGTCTGAAGCACGTTGTCGTCACTTCCGTGGACCGCGACGATCTCGGCGACGGCGGCGGCGAACACTTTGCGCAAACCATTCGCGCCATCCGCGCGCGCTGTCCCGCCACGACCATCGAGATTCTGACGCCGGATTTCCTGCGCAAGGAAGGCGCGCTCGAAGTGGTGGCGGCCGCGAAACCCGATGTGTTCAACCACAATCTGGAAACGGTGCCCTCGCATTATCTGAACGTGCGCCCCGGGGCGCGCTATTTCCACTCGATCCGGCTGTTGCAGCGGGTCAAGGAAATCGACCCGGCGATTTTCACCAAATCGGGCATCATGGTCGGCCTCGGCGAGGAGCGCCATGAGGTCCTGCAGGTGATGGATGATCTTCGCTCGGCAGATGTGGATTTTCTGACCATCGGTCAATATCTGCAGCCGACGCGAAAGCATCATGCGGTGATGCGCTATGTGCCGCCGGACGAATTCGCGGGCTACGAGAAGGTTGCCTACACCAAAGGCTTCCTCATGGTATCGGCAAGTCCATTGACCCGTTCGTCGCACCACGCCGGCGAGGATTTCGCGCGGTTGCAGGCGGCGCGGGCGGCCAGGGCGCGCTAGCCGTGGATCGCGACATCAACTGATGCCCCGCTTCTCCAGCAAACACCGGGTGCTTCATAGTGCGGTAGAGATGTTCGATCTCGTCGCCGATGTCGAGCGTTACCCCGAATTCGTGCCGTTGTGCCACTCGTTGAAAATTCGCCAGCGTACGCCGAAGAGTGACGGCACCGAGGTCATCGTGGCCGACATGACGGTGTCCTTCAAGCTGGTCCGGGAAGCGTTCACCAGCGAGGTCACACTCGATCGTCCCAACCTGAAGATTGCGGTGCGCTATCTGCGCGGGCCGTTCTCCAGTCTCGAAAACCGCTGGGCGTTCGAGCCGAGGGGGGAGGCGGCTAGCGATGTCGGATTCTACATCGCCTATGAGTTCAAGAGCCGGATGCTCGCTCTGCTGATGGGCTCGATGTTCGATGCGGCGTTTGCGCGGTTTTCAGCCGCGTTCGAGAAACGAGCGGATGCGATCTACGGGAAGTCAAGCTGATAACCCGGCTCGTCGTGGCCGGGCATAGCCGTTCGAAGAACGGCGTCGCTTCCGCTCGCCTATGCCCGGCCATCCACGTCTTTGTCGCTGTAGAACGAAGGAAGACGTGGATGCCCGGCACGAGGCAGCACGAGGCCGGGCATGACGGCTCGTAACCTCAACACCCGCCGGTTTCTGATAAACCTGTCAGGCAGCTAAAACAACGACGACGACCATCATTCAAGACCGAGGGGGTAACGCCACTCTGTCCCCATATTGTCGTCGGTTACAGGCGAAATTCCCGCGGTCCGGGCCAAGACATGCGGACAATCTTCGATCAGCTTCTGCGTATTCTGATCGGCCGACGTGATTGAATCAAGCAACGCGCGATCACCAGGGTTTTGCAGATCGAACTGCTTTTTGCCGTCAATGACGTAACCTTCCAGTGTCTGCCGCCAGCGCACGAAATTCCAGTCAATCGGGGCATCCGAAACGACCATATGGTTGGTAAAGCGGGCTCCATATGGGAACGCCAAGCAAGCAGTCCGCTGCACCCGAGCGGAATCCGTCGTATTGTAGAACGCTATTCCCCCGGGCGTGAGGTGCTGCCGAACCAATCCGAGAAATTCGGTCGATAACAGGTTTGTGGCGTTGGCCCGGAAGTTCCAGGTCGTATTGGATACGATGGCGTCAAAGCGCTGTTCGGAATGATGGCTCAGCCAGCGCCTGCCATCGTCGGTGATGATGGTGACTTTCGGATTGCGAAGCACCGACGCGACCTCGGGCTGGTGTATGATCAAGTCGAGATATCCCCGGTTGATCTCGATGATCGTAAGCGACCTTACGGCGGGATTGTTTGCGATGACTTGCGCCCAGGATCCGGAAGCTAATCCGATCATGAGAACATCGCGCGGTGCGGCGCGAAACAAACTCAACGCATACGGCCGGATGATTCCGTTCCGGTCGTCCTGTAGCCTTACATTGAATTGTCCGTCATACATCCCGTTGCCGAACACGGTGCCGTCGGTATCTACCGTGATGACGCCGCTGCGATTCTCCACGACATGAGCAAAGGCGTGATCTAGATTGCCTTTGAAGAGCAGATTTTCGAACAAGCGCTGCGACATCAAGGGAACGACCACAAGCGCGATCGCCAACACACCGACCGCGTCGACCATCCGCCTCAGCCGTTCTGATCGGGGGATATCCAGCAAAGTAATGAGCGAAAGCGCACAGACGGTGCCCGCGATCGCCAGCCCGAGCGCCATTTGCACCAATGTCAGGTAATCTGTCAGAACGAAGCCCGTAACGATGGCCCCCGTCGCAGAACCAAGGATATTGGAAAAATAAAGCAGCGAGGTCCGCATTCCGGCGCGATCGTCAGGCAGAACTCCGAACTGGGCAAGATACGGCAACAGTGAACCCCAGCGGCGCGCGATCAGGTAGACCAGCAGAAAGGCAACGGCGAACACGCCGCGCCCAAGCCACGCCAAATGCGCCATTAAGGGCAAAAATAGCAATCCCACCAAGGTGGCAAAGACGAGTTCATCGGCGGCCTTACGCATAGCATCGGCTGGCGGCAACATCGCGCATTGCTTCCCTGCGCTTCGTGAGCCGCTAGCGATACCCACGAGAAAGCATGCGAGCGTAATGGCAAAGCTAGTTGCACTCGATCCAGATGCGTAAGAAATGGTGCGGAACAGGAATATTTCGTAAGATAAGGAAATCAGTCCTCCGAGCGCCGCCAACAGCAGCACCGGCTGCATACTCAGGAGCGCCTTGCGAGCGTTGTGCATGGAAACGGTGACAATGGGACCGGTTTCTTTGCGCTGAAGCACATAAACCACGATTGCGCCAGCAGCTACGGCGACGTTGAAGCCGACTGCCGTGAAGACCGCGATGTGCATGCCGAAGAACGGAAACAATACGCCGCAACATAAGAGGCACGCCGCAGCTGCTCCCATCGTATTGACGTAATACAGCAGACCGACCGAGTTGCCGACCTCTCCAGACCGTCGAACAAGATGTGAAACCAGAATGGGCAGTGTGGCACCCATCAGCAAAGTAGGAACGATGACCAGTAACAGGTTGACGACCGCTATCGCCGGCAGCGACCAATTGACGATAAGCGCGCCGACCTGCTCGAACACGCTCAACGACACGATACCGAAAGCGGCCGTAGCTAGTTCGATCGATGCCAACAAAGGCAGTAAGCTGATTCCCCGGCGCTTCGATATCCAACCGCCAGCAAGGCTGCCAAGTCCTAGCCCGAGCATGAACGCTGAGACCACGATGGTGACCGATTTCGAATTTACGCCGAAGATGCGGAAGAGCTCTCGCTGCCACGTCAGCTGATAGACCAGCGCTGGAAATCCGGAGAAAAAGAATAAAAGGCAAAGAATTCTGGTCCATGCGGAGGCGCGAACGACCTTTCCTGCGATAGGCAAATCGAGCGTCGTCATGCGTTCTCCCTCTGTAAAATCAGAACGCTAAGGGCAAAACGTCAATTGATAGTTGCGAAATAATCTTAATTATATCGGGGCGGGTTGTTTCGCTCTGTCTGGGCACTGAACGGACTTCGACGTACAGCGTTGTGGCGCCAAGGCGGCACTCGCGATGGGAGATCCGGCCATCCCGCGCGGCAACCGCAAAATGCACGAGGCCAACCGGTTTGCCAGGGACCGCGCCGCCGGGTCCCGCAATTCCCGTGATCGACACGGCGAGATCGACGCCGGCCCGCTCCAGCGCGCCGACCGCCATTTGCATCGCGGTTTCCTTCATGCGCTGATGTTTCTCGACCGCACACAGGAAGCGCAAGCACTCTATCTGAAATATCGCGATGAGAAGGACGTGCAGGATAACAAATCTTGGACAGCAGTCATCCTTGAAGACTTCGTCGAACTGCGCAAAGCAGGGCTTTCTCGCCCGCTAATGGATGAGATAGAAAAGAAACTAACGCGATAAATGGCTCGAAGAATTGCGGGCTCTCTGCGGGCGCGAGACGGCCGCCAGCGGTGAGCGTGCCGTCCGAGCTTCTGGTGTCGGGACGAAAAAGGGATGGAGCCATGGCGTGGAGTTGGAATCGCATCCTGTCCAGGGCGATGCATGCCGAACCAACGTCGTCGGCGCAGATCGATGGCTATATCGCCAACCGGATCCGGCCTGATGGTCCGGGGCTCGCGCTCGCCGTCGTCAAGGGCGGCATCGTTGTCCACGCGGCCGGCTATGGGCTGGCCAACATCGGCGGGCGCCGATTGCGCCGGACACGATATTTCACCTGGCCAGTTGCGGGAAACAGTTTACCGGCTTGGGAATTTCGATGCTCGCCGAAGATGGAAAGCTCGATTTCGACAATTCGCTGACCAGGTACCTTCCCATGCTCGGCGGCTTTGGCCCCGAGGTCACGATCCGCCGGTTACTGCATCATACCTCCGGGATTCGCGATCTCTATGACGAAGAAGGTTCTGAAAAAATGCTGGCCCGCTTCGAACGGGCGACCAACGCCGATATGATCCGTACCTATGTCGATCTCGGCTGTCCGATGGCAAAAGACGGATGCCGCCCGGGAGACGAGTTCTTTTACAGCAATTCCGGCTATGAGTTGCTCGGCGCGGTGATCGAGCGCGTGTCAGGCCAGTCGTACCATGACTTTTTCCAGCAACGCGTATTCGACCTGGTCGGCATGAAGAATACGTTTTCGGTTCCAGACGGACGGGTAGGCGATCCTCGCTGCGCGACTGGGTATTTCCGCGACGATCGAGGCGGCTATGTCGTGCACGGCGGTACCGTCGTGTACGACGAGATGGTGGGGTCGGGATCGTTTTACACGACGGTGTCCGATCTGTGTCTCTACGATAGCGCCCTGGCGACAAATAGCCTGCTCAGTGAGTCCGGCATGCGACAGATCTTCACCAGCGGTCGAACCAACGATGGCACTCCTACGAACTACGGATTTGGCTGGTACGTGGAAACCAACCGGGGCGTGCGGTTTGCCGAGCACGAAGGTTTATGGAATGGCTTCTATTCGTATATCTGCCGTTATCTCGACCGGCCGCTCAGCATCTTCCTGCTGTCGAACCATCCCGAGCTTGACCTGTTCGAGATCGCGCGTGAAGCAACCGCTGCCTTTGACTGATCCTTGCCGTTCTCGCGGTTACCGTTCCTGTTGCCCAAATACCCCGGTTGCGGTGCGGTTTCCTATAGAGGAGAGCAGGCTTCGATGCGAGGCGACCCAGTTGTATAGTGGATGGCCAACAAGGCGGCTGAGAACCGGCAGATAGAATAGCGGAACCTGCCACCATAATCCCGGTACTCGGGGCACGACGTATCGATAGGCCTCGAAACCCGGCAACGCCTGGCCGTCCGGCAGGACGAGGTAGAGCGCCTTCTCCATTTGCGCGTCGCTGACGATTGGCGAGGGATCGCTGCGGAAGTTACGCACCTTGATTTGCCCGAGGCCATCGAAGGCCAAAAACCAGGCCATCGATCGTACGCAGAATCCGCATCTGCCGTCGTAGATCATCTCCATCTCGCCCATTGTGCGCTTCCACGCCCCGCCCATCGCGTCAACCATTCCTGGCGCACGAAGCTCAAATGGCCCATGATCATCACGAAGGAGAAATAGAACAGACCCATCAAAAACGCGAACTGCAAATGGAGGAATATCGCCGCCGCAAGCAGGTATGGGCGCGTGCTCCGCTGCCAGATCAGGAACGGGAATGCGATCTCGATGAGAATCGTGCCGTAGGTCGCAAGGTTTGCCAGCCAGTAGTGCGAAGCCAGAACACCCACCATTATCCGGTTGTAATACTCGTCCTTCGTAAACATGATCCATACGGCGTCGCCGCTCAGCCAGATGTCCGAATTCAGCTTGCTGATCGCGCTGTAGAAGAAAATCACCGCCATCTGGATCTGCATCAGTCGGATGCAGGCGCCGGCCCAGGGACTGTGATAGGGCGGCAGGACTGTTTCGAGAGTCGTTTCAGGATTCTCGCCTTTTGCCTTGCGCACCGCGCGCACCCTGTCCAGGCTCAACGCACGCCCGACCGGCGCAACACACATGATGAAGACCAGGCTGGCGACGATCCAGTCGACCCCGTAAACAAGCATCGGATTGCGGTAAACATAGGAGATGTGGCCGAACAGCACGATCCATTTCACCCAGGACGTCCGCCAGCCGACCATCAGGGCGGCGCAACACATCAGAAAGAGACAGTGGAAGGCGATCAACTGCCACGGGGCGTTGAGATAGAAGAAGATCGACTGCATCCAGGGTTCACGGTTATTCAGAACGACGTCGCGCGGTACCCAGCCGGCGTCGCTCCACAGATCGAAAAGATAGGGGGTTGCGAGCGTGTAGTGCAACAGCACCGCCGCGCCGACGCCGATGCGGGTGATGTCCAGCGGCGAGGTGGGACTGTCCTGAAACCAGACCTGCGACCAGGCCCGGCCGAGGGCTGCAAACGTGTCACGGACCAGGCGAGTGAACGTCATGGGGCGGGACATTGAACGGTCTGCACGGTGTTTTCCTTGGTGAACTCGGGATCCAGAGGACGCTTCCCGTTCAGCCAGTCCTCGGGTCTGAAGTCGCTATGATCGCGTGCCACAAAGGTGATTGAAACCGGATGCAACGAAGCGTGCTTGCGGCACAAGAGTTCGCCGGCACGATCGGCGTAGATCTCGGGATAGTCCATGATGGCGTAATTCCAGACCCTCACCAAAGATACTCCGGATGAAACCAGTTTGTCCGCTCCGCCGGTGTAAACTCGGTGCGGGTGCCGGCAGCATCCTCGACGATATAGCGAAGTTCAGCCCCGCCAATGGTCGGCGCGAAGAAATTCCACGGATTGTCTAATCGGAAGAAAGTCAGATAGGGCTGAAGAAAGGCGCGCTGTGTCTGCGCCAGCACGCTCTCGCTCGGGGCCGGTGCGATCACAAGAGCGGGACACTAGCTCCGCGGCCGTCGCCCCTTTACCGCATGCCGGCGCGGGCTTCGCGTCACGCGCGGGCGGATGCGGCTCACGGCAGCGCGTTTCGGCTTTGCCGCTTTCGGTCCGCGCGCCATCTCCATCAACATCCGCAGCGCTTCGACGACGGAGCGCTGCCGCACTGCGCTGCGGCCGATCGCGCCGAAGCGGCACTCGCGATGGGATATCCGGCCGTCGCGCGCAGCGACCGCGAAATGCACCAGTCCGACCGGCTTGCCGGGCACAGCGCCGCCGGGCCCCGCGATGCCCGTGATGGAAACTGCAAGATCGACGCCGGCCCGCTCCAGCGCGCCGACCGCCATTTGCGTCGCGGTTTCCTTGCTGACGGCGCCGAAGGTTGCAAGCGTTGAGGCCTCGACGCCCAACATCGCCCGCTTGGCGTCGTTGGAATAGGTGACGAAGCCGCGGTCGATGACATCGGACGAGCCGGGAATGTCGGTCAGCGCGCCGGCGACGAGCCCACCGGTGCAGGATTCCGCCGTCGCGACCGTCAGCTTTCGGCTGCGGCAGAGATCAAGCAGCGAGCGAGCGAGGGTGCGGTCGCCACTGGCGTCGCTGCCGCTCATGTCAGCCAACCGTGCCGGGGTTGACGGGCCCTTTGTCGTCCGGACCTTTATCATTCCACGGCAGGCGAATGGTGGCGCAGGCTGTGGCCGCGATGCCTTCCTCGCGGCCGGTAAAACCGAGACGTTCGCTGGTGGTCGCCTTCACAGCGACGCGCGAAATGTCGAGCCCGGTAATCTCGGCGATCCGCGCGCGCATCTGATCGCGCAAGGGGCCGATCTTCGGCCGTTCGCAGATCAGCGTGACTTCCAGATTGGCGATCCGGCCGCCGCGCGCCGCGACCCGCTCGGCCGCGTATTTCAGGAACTTGTCGGAGGCGGCATTCTTCCATTTCATGTCGCTCGGCGGAAAGTGCGAGCCGATATCGCCATCGGCGAGAGCGCCCAGGATCGCATCGACCAGCGCATGGAGGCCGACATCGCCGTCGGAATGGGCGAGAAATCCTTTGGTGTGCGGCACGCGAATGCCGCAAATCATCAGATGATCGCCCTCGCCAAAGGCATGAACGTCGTAGCCGGTGCCGCTCCTGATGTCTCCGAGCAGGCTTGCCAGGCGCGCCTCCTCGCGGATGAAATCTTCCGGTGTCGTGAGTTTCATGTTCGCAGCATCGCCTTCAAACGTCGCTACCGTCAATCCCGCCCATTCCGCCAGCGCCGCGTCATCGGTGAAATCATCACGGCCCTCGCGCGCGGCGCGGCGATGCGCATCGAGAATGGCGTCGAAGCGGAAGGATTGGGGCGTCTGTGCAATTCGCAGGCGCGCGCGCTCTGGCGTCGCTTCGACATGGCCGCCGCCGCCGATGAGCTTGATCGTATCAGTGACCGGGATCGCGGGAATGGCGGCTCCGGTGAGCGATGCAGCCTCGATCGCGCGCGCAATCAACGCGGACGAAACGAAGGGGCGTGCTGCGTCGTGAATGAGCACGATGTCGGGTTTTGTCGCGACAAGGGCTTCCAGACCAGCATGCACCGACGCCTGGCGCGTCGCGCCGCCTTTGGCGGGGGGCGCATGCGGCAGCCCGCGCACGGCGTCATTGAACATTGCCGCATCATCCGGGTTCACCACCGGCTGCACGGTGGATACCTGCGGATGGCGGCAGAACGACTCCATCGCCCGATAAATCACCGGCTGCCCACCAATCGTGCGGTATTGCTTCGGGCCGCCCGTTCCGGCGCGAAGGCCGCGTCCTGCGGCGACGAGGATGGCGGCGGTCCGCGGCGGATTCGGCATGAGGCTTTCGGTTATCGGACGTTCTGGATTGGGCTCTGCCCTTATCATGCTCGCATTGAGAAGACAGAGCGATTCCTGCGGGCTGGGTAAAAATCAGTGCTTTGGTGCAGTGCACTTGCAAGATTCACCGAGTTGTCTAAAGTGTAGGCATGAAACTTGACTGCCCAAGAATTGTGCGCAAGATGAGTGCCGGCGGGTAGAGACCCGTCACAGCAGCGAGAAATCCGTGAGCCGCCTCGACTCTTTACGTATTAACCCGCTGAAAATAGGCGATATTCAGGTCGCCAACCGGGTGCTTTTAGCGCCCATGTCGGGCGTCACCGATGCCCCCTTTCGGCGTCTGGCCGCATCCCTTGGTGCCGGGCTGGTTGTGTCGGAAATGACCGCGAGCGACGATCTCGTCAACGGCAAGCCGATGTCGCGGCTGCGCTGCGAGGCGACCGGCATCGGGCCCCACGTGGTTCAACTGGCAGGCTGCGAGGCGAGGTGGATGGCGGAGGGCGCGCGGATTGCAGAAGCCGCGGGCGCCG
This sequence comes from uncultured Alphaproteobacteria bacterium, assembly GCA_963832045.1. GTDB lineage: Bacteria > Pseudomonadota > Alphaproteobacteria > Rhizobiales > Xanthobacteraceae > Bradyrhizobium. The sequence continues at coordinate 347,619 of CAWHSM010000019.1, read as the reverse complement.
ATATCATTGACATCAACATGGGTTGCCCTGCGCGCCATGTGACGGGCGGGCAATCGGGCTCGGCGTTGATGCGCGATCTCGATCATGCCGTGCGCTTGATCGAGGCGACGGTTGAAGCGGTCGAGGTACCGGTGACGCTGAAGATGCGGCTCGGCTGGGACGAGCGTTCGCTGAATGCACCGGAACTCGCGCGCCGCGCGGAGGATGCCGGCGTCCAGCTGATTTCGGTGCATGGCCGGACCCGTTGCCAGTTCTACAAGGGCGAAGCCGATTGGCGCGCGGTGCGCCCGGTCAAGGACGCGATCCGGATTCCGCTCGTGGTCAACGGTGACGTCACCTCGTTCGAGCAGGTCGTATCCGCGATCGAAGCATCGGGCGCCGATGCAGTCATGGTCGGCCGCGGCGCGCAGGGCCAGCCCTGGCTGCCCGGCCAGCTCGGCCGGCGCCTTGCGAGCGGTGTTGCCGAATCCGCGCCCTCGCTGGTGGAACAGCTGCAACATATCCGCACGCTCTATGACGAGATTTGCCGTCACTACGGGTTGCGCATCGGCCTTCGCCACGCGCGCAAGCATCTCGGCTGGGCGCTCGAGGTCGCGGCCGGATGCAGCCGGGCGCCGGCAGCCGTTTTGAAGACCTGGCGTGGGCAAATTCTGACGTCGGATAACCCGCAACATGTCGATCGATCGCTTCAGGATGCGTTCGATGATTTCGCCTGGAGTGCGGCCGCATGACGTCCATCGCCGAACATCGACGGCCGATGCCGACCGAGGCGGAAATCATCCTCAACGCGCTGCCCAATCCCGTGCTGCTGGTGGGGCCGGACGGGCGGATCGCGGATGCGAACATGGCGGCTGAATCCTTTTTTGAAATCTCCGCGCAATTCCTGCAACGCTACTCACTGAAAGACCTGGTGCCGTTCGGAAGTCCGTTGCTGGCGCTGATCGATCAGGTTCGCTCCAGCGGTTCGCCGGTCAACGAGTACAAGGTCGATCTCGGCACCCCGCGCATGGGAGGAGACCGGCAGGTCGATCTTCACGTCGCCCCGGTGACCGAGCGGCCCGGCCATATCGTCGTGATGCTGCAAGAGCGCAGCATTGCCGACAAGATGGACCGGCAACTGACGCATCGAAGCGCGGCGCGCTCGGTGATCGCATTAGCGGCGATGCTGGCCCATGAGATCAAGAATCCGCTGTCGGGAATTCGCGGCGCGGCGCAGTTGCTCGAGCAGGGGGCTTCCCCCGAGGATCGCACGTTGACGCGGCTGATCTGCGATGAAGCCGATCGCATCGTCACGCTGGTCGATCGCATGGAGGTGTTCGGCGACGACCGCCCCGTGGCGCGAGGCGCGGTCAACATCCATTCGGTGCTCGATCACGTCAAGCGGCTGGCGCAATCCGGCTTCGCCCGCAACATCCGCTTTGTCGAGGAGTATGATCCATCGCTGCCGCCGGTGCTCGCCAACCAGGATCAATTGATCCAGGTTTTCCTCAATCTGGTGAAGAACGCCGCGGAGGCGACCGCTGATCTCGGCAGTGAAGCCGAAATCCAGCTCACCACGGCGTTCCGGCCGGGCGTGCGGCTGTCGGTGCCGGGAAAGAAGTCGCGGGTCTCTCTGCCGCTTGAGTTTTGCGTCAGGGACAATGGCCCCGGCGTGCCGGAAGATCTGCTGCCGAACCTGTTCGATCCCTTTGTGACGACCAAGCCGACCGGCAGCGGACTTGGCCTCGCGCTGGTGGCCAAGATCGTCGGGGATCACGGCGGCATCATCGAATGCGAGTCGCAGCCGAGAAAGACAACCTTCCGTGTGCTTTTGCCGATGTTCAACTCCACAAAAAAACCTGACCAAAGTGACCGCGGTGACGTTGCCGGGACGAGAGTGCCGCCGATCTGAAGTCACCGCACAGCGAGCAGCTAACTGCATGCCTCGCAGAACTCGAGAAGAGGAGTAAAGATGCCCGCAGGTAGCATTCTCGTAGCCGACGATGACACCGCCATCCGGACCGTGCTCAATCAGGCGCTGTCACGCGCCGGATATGAGGTGAGGTTGACCGGAAACGCCGCGACGTTGTGGCGCTGGGTAAGCCAGGGCGAGGGCGATCTCGTCATCACCGACGTGGTGATGCCCGACGAGAACGCATTCGATCTGCTGCCGCGGATCAAGAAGATGCGGCCGAATCTTCCCGTCGTCGTGATGAGCGCCCAGAACACCTTCATGACCGCAATCCGCGCTTCCGAGCGCGGGGCTTATGAGTATTTGCCAAAGCCGTTCGACCTGAAGGAATTGATTGCGATTGTCGGCCGCGCGCTGGCGGAGCCCAAGGAGCGGGTGTCCAACGCTGCCGATGATGCCGAGTTCGACGCGATCCCGCTGGTCGGCCGCTCGCCCGCGATGCAGGAAATCTACCGTGTGCTGGCCCGTCTGATGCAGACGGACCTGACGGTGATGATTTCAGGGGAATCCGGCACCGGCAAAGAGCTGGTGGCCCGCGCGCTGCACGATTACGGCAAGCGGCGCAACGGGCCGTTCGTCGCCGTCAACATGGCCGCAATTCCGCGCGACCTGATCGAGTCGGAACTGTTTGGCCATGAGCGCGGCGCGTTCACCGGCGCCAATACGCGCGCCTCGGGACGGTTCGAACAGGCCGAAGGCGGCACGCTGTTCCTGGACGAGATCGGCGACATGCCGATGGAAGCGCAGACGCGGCTGTTGCGTGTGCTTCAGCAGGGCGAATACACCACCGTCGGCGGCCGCACACCGATCAAGACCGATGTGCGCATCGTTGCCGCCAGCAACAAGGATCTGCGCATCCTGATTCAGCAGGGGCTCTTCCGCGAAGATCTGTTCTTCCGTCTCAACGTGGTGCCGCTGCGGCTGCCGCCGTTGCGCGAGCGGATCGAGGATTTGCCGGATCTGATCCGCCATTTCTTCGCGCTCGCCGAGAAGGACGGATTGCCGCCGAAGAAGCTGGATACGCTGGCGCTGGAGCGGATGAAGCAGCACCGCTGGCCCGGCAACGTGCGTGAACTCGAAAACCTCGCGCGCCGGCTTGCCGCGCTCTACCCGCAGGACGTCATTACGGCGTCGGTCATCGATGGTGAACTGGCGCCTCCGGCGGTGACGTCGGGCGGCAGTGCGCACCAGGGCATCGACAATCTCGGCGGGGCGGTCGAGGCCTATTTGTCCTCGCATTTCTCGGGCTTCCCCAACGGCGTGCCGCCGCCCGGCCTCTATCACCGCATCCTCAAGGAAATCGAGGTCCCGCTTCTCACCGCGGCACTCGCAGCGACCCGGGGCAACCAAATCCGCGCCGCCGACCTTTTGGGTCTCAACCGGAATACGCTGCGGAAAAAGATCAGGGACCTGGACATTCAAGTCTACCGGACCGGCAATTGAGGGCCGATCGGCGTGCCGAGCAGCCCAATTTCCCAAGGGGATAGCCTTTGGGGATAGCCTTGGGCGACGCAGCAGACGCCGCGGAATTGTCGTAATTTGGCAACAATGTGGTATGAATGCATCAGTCCGCAGGCGCGGGCCCTTAAGCCTTCATCTTACCGTTTGCCGGAATGACCAGCGTAGACAGCTCCGCCGCACAGTTCGATCCGTCTCTCGTTGAACCCAAAGGCCGGTCTTTTCGGCGGCTGCTGGCGCCGGTTGCCATTGGGCTGGCGCTGCTGTCGGCCGCGATCACCTTTGTGGTGCTGTCAGGCCTGACCAGCATCGAGCCGACCCGAGAGGTCGCGCTTTCATTCATCCTGATGAACGCCGCGACCATCCTGGTGCTGGTCGGAATCATTTTCCGCGAGGTCCTGCAGCTGACCCAGGCCCGCCGCCATGGCCGGGCAGCGGCGCGGCTCCACGTTCAGGTGGTAAGCCTGTTCTCGGTCATCGCGGTCCTGCCGGCGGTGCTGGTGGCGATCGTCGCCAACGTGACGATCGATCGCGGGCTCGATCGTCTGTTTTCCGGCACGACCCATACGGTGATCGAGAACTCCCTGACCATCGCGCGCGCCTATATGCGGGCGCACGGCGACCTCATCCGCGGCGATATCGTTGGCATGGCGAACGATATCGCCCATGCCCGGCCGCTCTATGACCAGGACCGCCAGTCCTTCACCGAATTTCTGACCGCAAGCGCCGCCTCGCGCAAATTGCCTGAGGCGATGATGATCGACAAGGATCGTCATATCCTGGTGAACGCGCAAACCGGCATCAATGTGGGATTCGCGGAGCCTCCGGCCGGGTTTCTCGACAACCTCAACGAAAGCGAACCGGAGATCGCGATATTCCCCGAGGAAAACTACGTCGGGGCCCTGATCCGGCTGCGGGCGTTCCAGGACACGTTTCTTTATGTGGCGCGCCGGCTCGATCCGGAGGTCGTCGATCAATTGAAGCGGACCGAAGCGAGCGTCGCCGAATACGCTGAGTACGAGTCGCGCCGGCTTGGCAGGCAGGTGAATTTCGCGCTGGTCTTCGCGGTCATTGCGCTGACCCTCCTGATGGTTTCGATTCTGCTGGGGCTGAATTTTGCCAATTGGCTGGTCACCCCGATACGGCGCCTGATGGGCGCCGCCAATCTGGTCTCGACCGGCGACCTCCACGTACAGGTGCCGGTACTCCGCTCGGAAGGCGATCTGGCCCAGCTCGGCGCGACCTTCAACAAGATGACGCAGGAATTGCGGACCCAGCGCGACGAGCTGGTCAATGCCAGCGATTTGATCGACAGCCGCAGGCGATTCATCGAAGCGGTGTTATCGTCGGCAAGCGCCGGCATCATCGGCGTCGATGCTTCCGGCAGCGTCGGCATTCTCAATCGTTCCGCCGAGAAGCTGATCGGTCACGCGGAATCCGAGACACTGGATCATCCTTTGTCGGACGTGCTGCCCGAACTCGATGAGATGATGAAGACGGCGCGGGAGAGCACCCAGCGCCTGGTGCAGGGCCAGATCACGATCAATCGCGATGGGGAGGAGCGTATCCTTTCGGTGCGCGTCACCGCCGAGCAGACCAGCCAGACGCGCGACAGCTACATCATCACGCTCGATGACACGACGGAGCTGGTTTCGGCGCAACGAACCTCGGCATGGGCCGACGTTGCCCGCAGGATCGCCCACGAAATCAAGAATCCGCTGACGCCGATTCAGCTTTCCGCCGAGCGCATTCGCCGTAAATTCGGCAAGGTGATTACCGAAGACAAAGCCGTGTTCGAGCAATGTACCGAGACGATCGTGCGGCAGGTCGACGACATCAGGCGGATGGTCGATGAATTCTCGCGTTTTGCACGGATGCCTAAGCCGGTCATCGAGGGCGAGGACGTCGCCGATACCGTGCGTCAGGCCGTGTTCCTGATGCGGGTCGGTCATCCCGATGTCGATATCGAAGCCGAGATCAAGGAAGAACCGCTGCGCGCGAAATTCGACCGCCGGCTGATCTCACAGGCGCTGACCAACATCATCAAGAACGCCACTGAGGCAATCGAGGCGGTTCCCGCGGATCAATTGGGACGGGGCCGGATCGACGTCATCGCCGCGCGCGAAAACGACGACATCGTGATCGACGTCATCGACAACGGCGTTGGACTGCCCAAGGTAAGCCGCGCCCGCCTGCTCGAACCCTACGTGACGACCCGCGAGAAGGGCACGGGCCTCGGGCTTGCGATCGTCGGGCGCGTCCTGGAAGACCATGGCGGGCGGATTGAACTGCACGATGCGTCGGAAATGCGCCCCGGCGCGCGCGGGGCGTGGATGCGACTGCGATTTGCGATATCGGGCCAGCCACCGGTGGCTCAGTTAGTGCAGTCAGCCGAGTCCGAGCAGCCGGCCGAGGCCGCGGCCGAAACAAAGCCGTCCGAAACGAAACCGTCGGAAACAAAGTCGTGCGCCGGAGAAACCACCGGACCCCAAGACGCGACCAATGAACAGATCAAGATCGAAGCCGCGACAGGCAACTGAGAATACAGGCATACCCTATGGCAAGTGATATTTTGATTGTCGATGACGAAGCCGACATTCGTGACCTTGTCGCCGGGATTCTGGACGACGAGGGATTTACGACGCGGACCGCGCGCGACAGCGATTCGGCGCTGGCGGAAATCGCGAACCGCCGGCCCAGCCTGGTGTTCCTCGATATCTGGCTGCAGGGCAGCAAGCTCGACGGCTTGCAGTTGCTCGAGCAGGTCAAGCGCGACCATGCTGACCTCCCGGTCGTGATGATTTCGGGCCACGGCAATATCGAAACCGCGGTCGCCGCCATCAAGCGCGGGGCCTATGATTTCATCGAAAAGCCGTTCAAGTCGGATCGGCTGATTCTGGTCGCGACACGGGCGCTCGAGACCTCGCGTTTGAAACGCGAGGTGAAGGAACTCAAACAGCTGGCTCCCACCGCAAGCGTCATGACCGGCCGTTCGGCCTGCATGAACCAGTTGCGGCAAACCATCGACCGCGCTGCCAAAGCCAATAGCCGTATCCTGATCGTGGGGCCGTCCGGCTCGGGGAAGGAACTGGCGGCGCGCACCCTTCACAATTCCTCCAGTCGCGCCGACGGCCCCTTCGTCGCGATTAATGCGGCGGCGATTACGCCCGAGCGCATGGAGATCGAACTATTCGGTGTCGAGCCCAATGGCGAGCAAGCGCGCAAGACCGGCGCGCTGGAAGAAGCGCATGGCGGCACGCTGTTCGTCGACGAAATCGGCGACATGCCCCGCGAGACCCAGAACAAGATTTTGCGCGTGCTGGTCGAGCAGACATTCCAGCGGCAGGGCGGCACCGCCAAGGTCAGCGTTGACGTCCGGATCATTTCATCGACCGCACGCAACCTCGAGGAGGAAATCGCGGCCGGTCATTTCCGCGAAGACCTCTACCACCGCCTGTCGGTGGTGCCGATCCGGGTTCCGCCGCTCTCGGAGCGGCGCGAGGACATCCCGGAACTGATCGATTATTTCATGGACCAGATCTCGGCCGCGACCGGTCTGCCGAAACGGCAGATCGGCCAGGACGCGATGGCGGTTCTGCAGTCGCATGTCTGGCCGGGAAATGTTCGTCAGCTTCGCAACAACGTCGAGCGGGTGATGATTCTCGCCGGCGGCGGACCGGAAGTCATCATCACCGCCGATATGTTGCCGCAGGATGTCGGTTCGATGGTACCTGCCATGCCGACCAGCAACAACGGCGAACACATCATGGGTCTACCGCTCCGTGAGGCACGGGAAGTATTCGAACGCGATTACCTGATGGCCCAGATCAGCCGCTTCTCCGGCAATATCTCCCGCACAGCGGAATTCGTCGGGATGGAGCGATCAGCCTTGCATCGCAAGTTGAAGGCGCTCGGTGTGGGTTGAGCGCCGCCGGGGCTGGCCCCGGAATTTTCGGCCTCTTTTCCCGGTCTTGTGGAGAATTGGGGTCTCTTCGGCGCACCCGTGGCGCGAAGCTGCTTGCCTAATAACCAAGCCTGCCTTCTAATCACGCCATTGTGCGTCCCAGAGGGGGATCTCAGGGAGGCCGGTAACCGGCGGACTGCTTCAACAGAAGGCGGCCAGCGGTTCAATAAAAAGAAACAACGGAACTTGCGGGATAAAAACAATGGCGGCAGACCGCGCACAAAATCTACAGGACACCTTCCTCAATCACGTTCGTAAAACCAAAACTCCACTGACGATTTTTCTGGTCAACGGAGTAAAGCTGCAGGGAATTGTTACCTGGTTCGACAATTTCTGCCTGCTGTTGCGGCGCGACGGCCATTCGCAGCTTGTCTACAAGCATGCGATTTCGACCATCATGCCCGGCGCTCCGATCCAGCTGTTCGAAGGCGGCGAGGATGCACCTGCTTGAGAGTGAACTGATTGGAACCCCGAAATTCTGAGGGGGGAGCCGACCGTCCGCGGTCGGTGGCGGGGAAGCAAACCGGACGGGCGATCGTCATCGGCCCGTATCTGCGTATGCGCCGGGGTGATCCCGAGACGCGAGAGGAATCCCATGCCCTTCGTGGCTCCGAGGCGCGGCTCGAGGAGGCCGCGGGTCTGGCGCGCGCCATCGATCTGACGATCGCGGAAGCATTGATTGCACCCGTGAGCCAGATCAGGCCGGCGACCTATCTCGGCAAGGGCAAGGTGGAGGAGATCGTCGGTCTGGTCGCCGGTCACGAGGCCGAACTCGTGATCATGGATTGCGCGCTGTCGCCGATCCAGCAACGCAACCTGGAAAAGGCCTGGCGGACCAAGGTTCTCGACCGGACGGGAACTCATTCTGGAAATCTTCGGACGCCGCGCCAAGACCAAAGAGGGCGCGCTTCAGGTCGAACTCGCCCATCTGAACTATCAGCGCAGCCGTCTGGTGCGCTCCTGGACTTACCTCGAGCGCCAGCGCGGAGGATTCGGGTTCATGGGCGGTCCGGGCGAAACGCAGATCGAGGCCGACCGCCGCCTGATCGGCGATCGGATCGCACGGCTTGAGAACGAGCTCAAGAAGGTGCAGGCGACGCGGCGGCTGCACCGCGCGGGTCGGCAGCGGGTGCCTTACCGCGTGGTGGCGCTGGTCGGCTATACCAACGCCGGAAAATCGACCTTGTTCAATCGCCTGACTCGTGCCGACGTACAGGCGGCCGATATGCTGTTTGCTACGCTCGATCCGACCTTGCGCGCGCTCAGCCTGCCGCACGGCGGCAAGGCGATGCTGTCGGACACGGTCGGGTTCATTTCCAACCTGCCCACCCAGCTGGTGGCCGCATTTCGCGCCACGCTGGAGGAAGTGCTGGAAGCCGACGTCATCCTCCACGTTCGCGATATTTCGCACGAAGATAGCGAAGCGCAGGAGCGGGATGTCGAGACCGTGCTGCGTCAGCTTGGCATCGAGGCAGACGGCGGGCAGCGCATTCTGGAAGTCTGGAACAAGATCGACCGGTTCGATCAGGACGAGCGCGAAAACCTGAAAAATCTCGCCGCCCGCCGCCCGCCGGAGCGGCCGTGTTTTCTGGTTTCCGCGGTGACCGCGGAGGGCATCGACGGTCTTTTGGCGGCGATTGAAGACCGTCTGGCCGCAACCCGAACGACATTGCATTTGTCGATCGACGCCGCCGATGGTGCCGGTATCAGTTGGCTGCATCGCAACTCGGAAGTGCTGGGCAAGGACTTCCGTGAGGGGCGTTACGACATGACGGTGCGCGTCGATCAAACCAAGCGTGATTTGGTGATCAACCGTTTTGCGGCAGTGCCTCAGTCGATATGAGGACGATATATCGACTCGTCATTCCCCGATGTGCAACTGCACATCGTGGATGCGCCGCGCAAGGCTTCTGTTCGTGCTGGCCGCCCATTCGGCCTATCACGCCGACTTTCCCTTACGCCGTCCTAACGGACGGTAACCGACCTTAGCGGAATGATAGTGCGAAGTGAACGAGCCCGCGATCAAGCGGCTTCCGGGACATAGTGCAGGATGAGCAAGTCCGCCAGCGGGCAGGGCGCAATTGCGTAGCCACGACCTTGGTCGTCGCTGAACTCCACGAGCAGTGTCTTGTAGTCAAGCTGCTCGACGACGGTGCCGACCTGTCCGCGGGCAAGCCGCCGTGCGGGAAGGTCCGTCAGCAATGCCACCACATCCAAAACGGACGGTCTTTCGTTCTTCGCCTTCATCATAGCACCCAGCAAGTGACGAACCTCGGCACGCTCTCGCCAGTTCGCACGATCCAGATTGTTCTTACCACAGCCCTCTTCCCCTGTCGCCTCACGGTCGCATCGAGGCGCCAATGCGTCCCCCAATCATCCTCCCCATTCTGAACGGCTTCGCCGGAACGCGCAGCTTCGAATAATGCATCGCGCAGCAACGATGCATCGCCTTGGTGAAGACCTAGTGTCCCGGTTCTGACATTCGTATCCCATCGCAGCGGGCACTTTTACGAATGTCAGAACCAAAGGGACACTAGCAACTATATGATCCTAGTGTAGCTTTGACTCTGACGTTCCTTCCGAGAGCTCGCGGCAGCACTGAAAGGAACGTCAGAGTTGCTACACTAGGGCCTCGCGGAATACCCGGGCCTTATGTCGGCCCCGCGGATGCGAGGGATTTAAACAATAGACCTCGATCTTGCGTATATCGAGGATTGCGTGATCACCATTTGGCAGACGCACTGTCATCGCCGCAGATTGGCTTGGCGTCCAGTGGAGCGCAAGTAGTGACGCTGAGAGCGGCATCGAATAGTTGGGTTTTAGGCGCGCGCTTTGGTCCACCGCCTGACGCCGCCTCCCGGGATGACGAAAGTCGTAAATTATTCCGCCGCCTTCGCCTCATTCCAGAGTGCATCCATTTCCGCAAGCGTGGCACCTTCCGGCTTGCGCCCCTGTGAGGCCAGCGCGCGTTCGATATGGCCGAAGCGGCGCTCGAATTTGGCGTTGGCGCCGCGCAGCGCCATTTCGGGATCGGCGCCGACATGGCGCGCAAGGTTGACCAGCGCAAACATCAGATCGCCGGTTTCGCTTGCGAGCCCATCGCTGTCGTTGCGATCAAGGGCGGCTTCGATCTCGTCGGCCTCTTCGCGTATTTTGCTGAGGACCGCGCGCGGATCGTTCCAGTCGAACCCGACGTGGGAGGCCTTGCGCTGCAATTCCATGGCGCGCGTCAGCGCCGGCAGGCCGCCCTTGACGCCGGCAAGTAGCGAAGATTGTTCCTGCTGCTGATGTGGACGGCGCGCGGCGCGTTCGGCCTTCTCTTCCGCCTTGATGCGATCCCAGGCGCTCTTGACGCCGGCGGCGGCGATGTTGCCGTCCCTGTCGGCGAATACATGCGGATGACGGCGGATCATCTTCTTCGTGATCGCTTCGACCACGTCGCCGAAGGCAAAGGCGTTTTGCTCTTCCGCCATCTGCGCGTGATAGACGACCTGGAGCAGGAGATCGCCAAGCTCGTCCTTGAGGTCGTCGAAATCGCTGCGCGCGATGGCGTCGGCGACCTCATAGGCCTCCTCGATCGTGTAGGGCGCAATGGTCGCAAAACTCTGCTCGATGTCCCACGGACAGCCGGTGACGGGCGTGCGGAGCTGCGCCATGATCTCGATCAGGCGTGAAATGTCGCGGGAAGGGGTCATGAAGCGCCGGCCGAAAAATCGTCCGGCCGCAACTCGATCGGCGAGCCGTGAGGCGTGCGATCGGCGGCGTGATCCCAGGCGTCGCGGTAGCGATGCTGGGTTTCAAGGGTCGCGACGCCTTTGGCTGCCACCAGTTTTTCCAGCGTGGCCAACCAATGCCGGTAATAAGTATCGCCTCGATCGGGATCGCCGGCGGCTTGCGCGCGTTTGATTTCCTCGGCAAGCGCAGCCGCCCATTCGTTCCAGGTGAAAAGGCCGCGTTCATGAAGCGACAGCGCCATCGCAAACGCCTGCGCCTCCCAGGGTTCGCGAAACACAGGTCCATCCTCGTCGCGGGGCAGGTTCGCAAGAACCTTGGTGGCTTCCGCTACGGTCACGGCGCCTCCAGATACGGCTCAAAGGCGTCGATGGAAATTTTCACCGTGGGATCGGCCTCCGTGCCCCCACAATTCGGCGCCGTCGAAAACAACCGTGTAGAGCCACTGCGGGTTTTCGCCGGACTCCATCGCGGCCGAGTCCGGAAAAACCTGGCAGCCAAGGACGCGTTCGACCACGCCGACATGGCCGCGGGTATAGCGTGGCAGCCGCGTATGGGTGGCGGGATGCATGTTCCTGGCCCGCACGCGATCGCCCGGTTTGAACTTTGCCGCCGCTTGCGGCGTACGTTCAAATCGACCGCGCGCCATCACGCGTTCGACATCGCCAATTCCAAACTTGCCGCGTTTTAGGGGCTTAGCGGGGTCTTTGGCATGGCCTTCTGCGATTTCCGACGCCGTCACGAATCCCTTGGCGACCAGATTGTCTTCCAGCCCCAGCAACCATTTCCGGTAATATGAACTGGCCAGATAAACATGCGGTGGCAGGCTTTCGCGGTAGAAGCGGGACGTGTCGATATTGAACGCGCCGGCCGTGCCCATCGCGCGAACCATGGCGAGCACGCGGCCTTCCCATTCCTCGTGAAACATCGGCTCGTTCGGTTCCGGCTCGACCTTGCCGAAGCCGTCCATGCCGCCCATGTCGTGAACGCCATTCAAGATGCTGCTCCCGGCGTCTTGGGAAATCCGGTACCGATCATCGAGTCGCGCGTCACGAGTTCAGCCAGTTGTTCCTCGCTCCAGCCCTCCGTGCCGGCGGGGCGCATCGGCAGCACGAGGAAGCGGGTTTCGGCGGTAGAGTCCCACACCCTGATCTCGGTCGCTTTCGGCAGGCTGATACCGAAATCGGCGAGTACGCCGCGCGGATCCTTGACTGCCCGGGAACGGTAGGGCGCGGCCTTGTACCAGACCGGAGGAAGCCCGAGCATTTCCCAGGGGTAACAGGAGCACAGCGTGCAGACGACCATGTTGTGCCGCTGCGCCGTATTTTCGACTGCGACAAGGTGATCGCCGACCCGGCTGACATGGCCGAGCGTGCTGACCGCCTTGGTGGCGTCTTCCAGCAACGCCTGTTTGAAGGCCGGATCCGACCAGGCCTTGGCGACGACCCGCGCGCCATTGTGGGGGCCGATCCTGGTCTCATAGGCCTGGATGATGGCATCGAGCGCGGCGGGATCGATATATCCCTTCTCGGTCAGAATGGTTTCGAGCGCACGCACCCGCAGTTCCGTCTCGGAGAGTTCCGAATGGTCGTCGTGATGATGGTGATCGTGTTCGGTCATGAGTCCAGCGTGGGGAGAGGGTTCAATCGGCGGATTTAAGCGCCAAGATCGTGACCTTTCTATTGTCGGCCTCTCGCCAGGGCCGGTCAAGGTTTGCCAATTGAACTTGCCAAATGGACAGTGTACTGCCTAACTGCCTGTCAAGAAACGGCGATCGGAGGAGCGTGCTGCAATGCAAGGAAAAGTGGCTCTCGAGGAGCATTTTGCGATTCCGGAAACCATTCAGGACAGCGCCGGTTTTGCGCCTGAGGCCGATTGGCCGGAGTTGAAGGGCCGCCTGCTGGACATTCAGGACCGCCGCTTGAGGGAAATGGATTTGCACGGCATCGAAATGATGCTGCTTTCTCTCAATGCGCCCGCCGTGCAGGCGATACCGGACCGCGAGAAAGCCAATGAGCTGGCTCGCCGGTCAAACGACTTCCTCGCCGAGCAAATTCAGCGCCAGCCGAAGCGTTTTGCGGGTCTTGCTGCACTGCCGATGCAAACGCCCGATCTTGCGGCGCGTGAACTCACGCGATGTGTAAAGGAATTGGGTTTTTGCGGGTCGCTCGTCAACGGCTTCAGCCAGATCGCCGGCAGCGACTCCGGCATCTATTACGATGTCAAAGCCTACTGGCCGTTCTGGGCGGAGGTCGAGCGGCTCGACGTGCCGTTCTATCTTCACCCCCGAAACCCGCTTCCGAAGGATGCCGCGATTTACGAAGGCCACCGCTGGTTGATGGGGCCCTCCTGGGCGTTCGGGCAGGAGACCGCCGTTCATGCGCTAAGGCTGATGGGCTCGGGGTTGTTCGATGCGCATCCGAAGCTCAATATTGTGATCGGGCATATGGGGGAGGGATTGCCTTACTCGATGTGGCGGATCGATAATCACAACAAGTGGATGCGCGTCCAGAACAACTATCCCGCCAAGCGCAAGATCGGCGATTATTTCCGGGAGAACTTCTACATCACGACGTCAGGCAATTTCCGGACCCAGACCTTGATCGATGCCATGCTCGAAATCGGCGCCGACCGAATCCTGTTTTCGTCCGATTGGCCTTTCGAGAACATCGATCACGCCTCGGACTGGTTCGATACGGCGCCGATTGCGGAGATCGACCGTCAGAAGATCGGCCGCGACAACGCGAGGGCACTGTTTAAACTTGATTGATCGATCGGCCGAGCAACCCGCCGAAGAGCGGGACGGCAAAAGGGGGAGCGACATGAGTGCAGGAACTGAAGTCGATATCCACGAGGAGCTGGCGGGCGCCGCGGTCACGCCGTTGCACAAGGCGCTGGGTGTTCTGATTACGCTGATCACGCTGTTCGACGGCTACGACACGTTCAACCCGGCCTATGTCATTCAATATGTGAAACAGCCATGGGGCCTGTCGCCCAGCCAGGCGGGATTTCTGGTCAGCTCCGGATTGATCGGCTTTCTGTTCGGCGCCATGGGCCACGGCATGGTGGCCGATCGGTACGGGCGTCGCAACACGCTGCTGGCCGGTATGTGGATTGTCAACGTATTGACCCTTCTTACCGCGATCTTTGCGACCAGCTTCGCCAGTTTCTGTGGTTTGAGATTCCTCACCGGCCTCGGCCTCGGCGTGCTGCTGCCGCTCGGCACCACCTACATCAACGAACTTGCGCCACAACGGGTCAGCAACAGCTTTTCGCTGTGGGGCGTGACGTTCGGCTGGTCGCTGGGGGGCGTCTTCGCAGGGCTGGTCGGGGTGTTTCTGACGCCGACCTATGGCTGGCAAATCCTCTATTTCGTCGGGACGATGTCCATTCCACTGACGCTGTTGGTGCATGCGGTGTTGCCCGAGAGCCCGAAATTTCTGGCCGCCCGCGGACGTCTTGAGGAATTGCGTGCGCTGATGTCGCGGCTGCGCCCCGAGCGCCGCGCCGTGTACGAAAATGTGGTGTTTCGCACCACGGAGCACACGGTGTCGCGAAATTCCATCGCGGCCCTGCTCGCGCCGCGCTACCGCCGCGTCTCCCTGACGATCTGGATCACGGCATTCCTCACGCTGTTTGCAATTTTCGGGCTGGTCGGGTGGATTCCAACCGTCATGATCCAGCGGGGCGAGACCTTTGCGTCGGGCTTCAGCTACGGCGCGCTGATGCAGGCCACGTCTTTCGTCGGCGGCCTGACGCTGGCCATGCTGGCGGACCGTGGATTTGCCGCAACGCCGCGTCTGCTCAGCATATGGTGGGTGATCGGCGGCGTCGCCGTGGGTACGCTGGTGTTTGTCAACGGCCACGTTTTCAACTTCGCGGTGGTGGCGATCGCAGGGTTTTGCGTGATCGGCGCCCAGCACGTCCTCAACAATTTCACGGCGAATTCCTACGAGACCGGCTTTCGCGCCAGTGGCGTCGGCATGGAACTCGGCGTAGGGCGCGTCGGGGGCATTCTCGGGCCTTACGTGATCGGGCTGTTGCAGCAGGTGACGGGAGGGCCGGACGCCGTATTCTGGGCCATCGGAGGGGCCGCGATCGTGGCTGCCATGGTGATCGGTTCGCTTGTGGTGCAGGGTAAGACAGCCCAGGCCGGCGTTGCGGCTGCGGAGTAATTTTCAAGACAGGGGAAGAAAACGATGACGAGTTCAGATGCGACTTTCGCGACCAATGGAGTGCAGGACAAGGTATTGCTGGCCGCGCGGTTGCTGGTCGTGCCGCTCTTTATCTACAGCGGGATCGGAAAGATACTTGCCTTCGGCGTCACCGCCTCGCGCCTGCCGGGCGGCGAGGGCGGGTTCGGTAGCTTTCTGGCCGCAGGGTCGATCGTCGTCGAACTCGGCTGTTCGCTGGCACTGATCCTGGGCATCTGGTCGCGCTATGCGGCGCTGATCCTGCTCGCATTCACCATCGCGGCCACGTTGATGTTTCACAATTTCTGGGCATCGCCGGCAGCGCAGGTGACGGCTCAGACCATCAACTTCCTCAAGAACATGGGACTGATCGGACTGTTCGCCATGATCGCGACGTTCGGCCCCGGCTCCTATTCGGTCGGGAAGAAGTAACGGCGGCGAAGGCCGTGGCGACGATCAACTGCGATATGGGGGAGGCTTTCGGCCTCTACCGGATAGGCGATGACGACGCGCTGATGCCGCTGATTTCCGTGGCCAATGTGGCCTGCGGCTTCCACGCGTCCGATTACAACCACATGCGCAAGACCGTTCGGCTGGCCAGGCGCCACGGCGTCAAGGTCGGCGCTCATCCTTCGCTTCCGGATTTGCAGGGCTTTGGCCGCCGCGAAATGAAAATGCCGCGCGAGGAACTCGCCAACTGCATCATCTATCAGGTTGGCGCGCTCAAGGGCTTCCTCGAGGCGGAGGGAATGTCGCTCAACCACATCAAGCCGCACGGCTCTCTCTATGGCATGGCGGCGCGGGATGAGGCCGTGGCCCATGCGATCTGCGATGCAGCCGATATCTTCAGGGTTCCGATCATGGGAATGATCGGAACCTGCCACGAGATCGTCTACAGCGCGCGCGGCCACGTCTTGATCGCCGAATTCTATGCCGATCTCGACTATGAAGATGACGGCAGGCTGATCGTCACCCGCGAGCATGACGCCGTCGATCCCGCGCGGGCGGCGTCACGCTGCCTGCGCGCGATTACGGAAGGCAAGGCGGAAAGCATCAACGGCAAGGATGTCGTTGTGCGGGCCGATTCAATTTGCGTCCATTCGGATACGCCGAACGCCGTCGAGGTCGCGCAGGCGGTTCGAACTGCGTTGTCGGCGCGCCACTCCTGAACGGCGGAGGTAGCGGAAGGAGGAGGGCTGTGACCGACTTCGTGACCATCGAAAAAGGCATCGGCCCGGAAGGGCGCATCGCCGCGGTGCGTTTTGATCGCGGCGACGGCATCAACGCCCTGTCCCCGGAAGCGATCCGCCAGTTAACCGACGCGGCGCGAAGCTTCGAGGACGACGGCGATACCTCGGTCGTGGTGCTGACCGGCGGGCCGAAAGCATTCAGCGCCGGTTTTGACCTCAAGGACGCGGAGGGGGGCTCACGCAAGTCCATGGATATCGGCGCGCTGCGCCGGCACCTCAAGCTTGGTCCGCGGCTCGCCCGCGCCTGGCAGGACATGGAACAGATCACGATCGCCGCGATCGAAGGGTTCTGCATCGGCGGCGGCGTCGCGCTTGCGGTCGCGCTCGACTTCCGCGTCATGAGCCGTTCCGCCCATATCCGAATTCCCGAGATCGGGCTTGGCATGAACATGAGCTGGCAGAGCATTCCGCGCCTGCTGCATCTGATGGGGCCGGCGCGCACCAAACAGGCGGTGATCCTCGCCGATCAACGCATCTCGGCCGAGGAGGCCCATGCCTGGCGCCTGGTGGAGGAGGTGGCTGATCCCGGGACGGCCTTCGATACCGCGATGACGCTGGCGGCGAAATTCGCCAGCCAGCCGCCGATCTCGGCCGCGATGACCAAACTCACCATCAACCGCCTGACCCACGCGCTTGACGATCTGACGAGCCACATGGACGTCGACCAGTTCGCGCTGGCGAGCCTGACCGAAGATCACAAAGAGGGTGTCGCGGCGTTTCTGGAACGGCGCAAGCCGCGCTTCAGGGGCCGCTGACTGTTTTGTTCTGGCCCTAAGCGGCAGGGCTGCGTCTGGCGCGCCTCAATGCGTGATTCGCATAAGGTATATTATGGAATATTATATAAGTCCGCAATTCCAGACACTTGTATCGAAATCCTCGGATAGTTTGGGCACCCCGACCATTTGGCCCATCGTGTGCGCCGATGGTGAGGCTTGGGAGTTCGCCTGGCCGGAATTTTTCGGCGCCGCCTTGGTATTTCCGATGAAAGCAGGCAATAAGGCGCCGAGGCGCTGATGACCCGCTGGCTGCGGGTCCGTATGCTGCCATGAAAAGAAAATCGGGGAGACGACGAGATGGGCTTTTCGCGACGTTCGCTACTGAAGACCACGGCCGCAACGGCGGTGATGAGCGGCCTGGGCGCGCCGTTCGTGGCGCGGGCCCAGAAGGCCGAATTTTCTTACAAATTGGCCTACAATCTGCCGGACTCGCATCCGATAAACATCCGCGCCAAGGAGATGGCTGCGGCGGTCAGGAGCGAAACCAACGGCCGCGTTGACATCCAGTTGTTCCCGAACAATCAGCTCGGCTCGGATACCGATATGCTGAGTCAGATCCGCTCGGGCGGTATCGAGTTTTTCATGGTTTCGGGCCTGATCCTGGCGATCCTGGTTCCGGCATCTTCCATCAACGGGATGGGCTTTGCTTTCCCGGATTATCCCGCCGTCTGGAAGGCCATGGACGGCGAACTCGGCGGCTATGTGCGCAAGGAGATCGCCAAGGCCAATCTCGTGGCGTTCGAGAAGATCTGGGACAACGGTTTCCGCCAGACCACGTCCTCGACCAGGCCGATCACGGAACCTGGCGACTACAAGGGGTTCAAGATCCGCGTGCCGGTGTCGCCATTGTGGACGTCGATGTTCAGGGCGTTCGATGCGGCGCCCTCCTCGATCAATTTCAACGAGGTCTACTCGGCGCTCCAGACCAGGATCGTCGAGGGCCAGGAAAATCCTTTGGCGCTGATCTCGACGGCCAAGCTCTATGAGGTCCAGAAATATTGCTCGCTGACCAGCCACATGTGGGACGGCTATTGGTTCCTGGCCAACCGCCGCGCTTTGGAGGCGTTACCTCCGGACATACGCACGATCGTCGAGAAGAACGTCAACGAGGCGGCCCTGAGGGCGCGCGTCGACACCGAGAAGCTTAACGCGACCGTCCGCGAGGAACTCATGGCCAAGGGTTTGACCTTCAACCAACCTGATCTGGCGCCATTCCGCGAGAAGCTGCGGGCGGCCGGATTCTATTCCGAATGGAAGGGAAAATACGGCGACGAGGCCTGGGCGATACTGGAAAAAGCCGTCGGCAAGCTGTCGTAAGCCACGGGCATCGAGGCGGGCGATGATGACCAACGCTGAGGCACAGGCGGTGACAAGGGAGGCGGCATCCCCTCGCCGCCGCTCGCTCGCCGCTGCCACCGAGGCCTTTCTCGGAAGGCTCGTCGAAATTCCGGCGGCGCTGCTTGTCGTTGCCGAGATCGTGACGCTGTTTGCTGGCGTCGTCTCGCGCTACGGTCTGCAACGGCCCCTGATCTGGTCCGACGAACTCGCCTCGATCCTGTTCCTGTGGCTCGCAATGCTGGGCTCGGTGGTGGCATTCCGCCGTTCCGAACACATGCGGATGACGGCCGTGGTCGGCAGCGCCGGACCCGCTCTGAGGGCTTATCTCGACGTCATTGCCACCTGCGCGGCGCTGGCGTTTCTCCTGATGATCGTCGCTCCCGCCTATCAATATGCCTATGAGGAAAGCTTCATCACGACGCCGGCCTTGCAAATCTCCAATAGCTGGCGCGCGGCGGCGTTGCCGTTCGGCGTCTGCCTGATGGTGTTGTTTGCGTTGTTGCGGCTGTTTCGCATCGGCGATCTCAAGCTCGTGGCTTCGGCGGCATTGTCGGTGGCGCTGCTGGTCGCGGTGTTCTGGCTGGCATCGCCGTGGCTGCGCCCGCTGGGCAATCTCAACCTCGTCATTTTCTTCGTCGGCGTGGTCGGCTTTTGTGTCTTTGCGGGCGTACCCATTGCGTTCGCGTTCGGGCTGGCGGTTTTTGGATATCTCGCGCTGACGACCCGTACGCCGCTGACGGTGCTGGTCGGGCGAATGGACGAGGGCATGAGCCACCTGATCCTGCTCGCGGTGCCGCTCTTCGTCTTTCTCGGTCTCCTGATCGAAATGGCCGGCATGGCGCGGGCCATGGTGGCGTTTCTGGCGAGCCTGCTCGGCCATGTGCGCGGCGGCCTTCATTATGTGCTGGTCGGCGCGATGTATCTGGTCTCCGGCATATCGGGCTCCAAAGCCGCCGACATGGCAGCAGTCGCGCCGGTATTGTTCCCGGAGATGAAGCAACGTGGCGCCCGGCCGGGCGATCTCGTCGCCCTGCTCGCTTCGACCGGCGCGCAGACCGAGACCATTCCGCCGAGTCTCGTCCTGATCACCATCGGCTCGGTGACCGGAGTTTCGATTTCGGCGCTGTTCACCGGCGGTCTTTTGCCCGGCGTGGTCCTTGCGATCACGCTGTCGGCCCTGGTGTGGTGGCGTTACCGGAGCGAGGATTTGAGCCACGTCAAGCGGGCAAGCGGCAGTGAAATCGCCAGGACGTTCATCATCGCCCTGCCCGCGCTGGCGCTGCCGTTTGTGATCCGCTACGCGGTCGTCGAAGGCATTGCGACCGCCACGGAAGTCTCCACGATCGGCATTGTCTACGGCTTTGTCGTCGGGCTTTTGATCTATCGCCAATTCAACTGGCGGCGCCTGATGCCGATGCTGATCGAAACCGCGTGCCTGTCGGGCGCGATCCTGTTGATCATCGGCACCGCCACCGGCATGGCCTGGGGCCTGACCCAATCCGGCTTCTCTCGTGCTTTGGCGACGGCGATGACCGGCCTGCCCGGCGGCTCCGCCAGCTTCATCGCGGTCTCGATCTTAGCCTTTGTCGTGCTCGGCAGCGTGCTCGAAGGCATCCCGGCGATCGTGCTGTTCGGCCCGCTATTGTTCCCGATCGCGCGCGCGGTTGGCGTGCACGAGGTGCATTATGCGATGATCATCATCCTCGCCATGGGCATCGGGCTGTTCGCGCCGCCCTTCGGGGTCGGCTATTATGCCGCCTGCGCCATCGGTCGCGTCGACCCCGCCGAAGGCATCCGTCCGATCTTGGGTTATTTGCTGGCGTTGATGGCCGGCTTGATTATTGTTGCGGCCTTCCCCTGGATTTCGATCGGGTTCCTTTAGCTGAGCGAAATGACTCTGCTTGCATCGACAGACCGGAAGGCCGCGTGGCGCCTTGATGCGTTCAGGCGCCTGCTCGCCCATCTCCATGAGCAGATCCTGCCCGGTATCGGCTTTGTGCTGTGGGACGGCTCGACGGTGCCGGCCAACCTGCCGGCGGACGCGTTTGCCCTGGCTATTGCCGATGAGGGCGCCGTTGCCGCGATGATACGGCGGCCGACGATCGACACATTCCTCAATCTTTGGGTGACGGCGCGGTTCGATCTTCGCAACGGAACTCTGTTTGACCTTGAGGCGCGCAGACCGAAAGCACGCAGCAGGGTGCTGATGAAATCGCTCGACAAGACCCTGGCGCTCACGACGCTGGCGAAGTTCCTGTTTGTGCCGCGAGGCGGCCGATGGCCGCTGGAGGACGTCGGCAAGGCGGCCAAGGACGGCAGCGAGGCGACCAACAAGAAGAATATCCACTACCACTACGACCTCTCCAACCGGTTCTATGAACTCTTTCTCGATCCGGAGATGGTCTACAGCTGTGCCTATTTCAAAGACTGGGGCAACAACCTGGCGACGGCACAGGTCGACAAGCTCGATATGATCTGCCGCAAGTTGCGCCTCAAACCCGGGGAAAGCCTGCTCGACATTGGCTGCGGCTGGGGCGCGCTGGTTTGTCACGCCGCTCGGCATTACGGCGTTCATGCGCACGGCGTGACGCTGGCGGAAGAGCAATTTGCCTACGCAAAGGAAAAAGTGGCGCGGCTTGGCCTGGCGGATCGCGTGACGCTCGAGCTGCGCGACCATGCGCATGTGGACGGCCGCTTTGACAAGATCGCCTCAATCGGCATGTTCGAACACGTCGGGATTGCCAATCATCCGGCCTATTTCAGAAACGTCCAGCGGCTCTTGAAGCCGGGCGGGCTGTATCTTCATCACGCCATCGCACTGCGCGCCAACGCCTATGAGCGTTTCCGCCGCGGCCGCCGGCGTGACCGCGCTGCCGCCAACGCCATCGGCCGCTATATTTTCCCGGGCGGCGAGTTGGATCATATCGGCATGTCGGTCGCCAATCTCGAGCTTTACGGATTTGAAGTGCACGACGTCGAAGCCTGGCGGGAGCACTACGCGCGCACCACCCGGCTCTGGCATGATCGTCTGATGGCGAATTTTGAGGCCGTGGAGCGCGAGGTCGGCCGCGACAAGTCAAGGCTCTGGATCGCCTATCTCGCCGTGGTTTCGATCGCCTTTACGCACGGCACGGTCGGGATTTTCCAGACGCTGGCCTCCAAACGCGTGCGGGGCCCGTCGGGCTTGCCGCCGACCCGCGCGGATCTCTACCGCTAAAGTGCAATTCGTAAAGTGGACACTGATTTCCCGAAAAAGAGATAAGATGCGGCTGGTCTGGGCGATCGGAGGCGGCCAATGAGTGGAACGCTGAACCAATACGAGGTTGGCCTTGAAAAGACACCGGCCAATTTTGTGGCCCTCACGCCCCTGAGCTTTCTGGCGCGCACCGCCGCGATCTATCCCAATCACGTCAGCACGGTCTATGAGGGGCGTTCGTTCACGTGGTCACAGACGCACGCCCGCTGCCGGCGCTTTGCATCCTATCTCGCCGGCCTTGGTATCGGCACCGGCGATACGGTTGCGGCCATGCTGCCGAATATTCCGGCGATGAATGAAGCGCATTTCGCGGTGCCGATGGCGGGTGCGGTGCTCAACGCGCTCAATATCCGGCTCGACGCCGCCTCGATCGCATTTCAGCTCGACCACGGCGGCGCCAGGATCATCCTGGTGGACCCGGAATTCGCCGATGTGATCACGGGCGCCCTCGCTTTGATGAAGGGCGAGAAGCCTTTTGTGATCGATGTCGACGACAAGGCCTTTACCGGCGGAAGGCGTATCGGCGAAATCGAATATGAGGCGGCGCTCGCGCAAGGCGACGAAAACTTCATAGCCCGCATGCCGCGGGATGAATGGGACGCGATCGCGCTGAGTTACACCTCGGGCACGACGGGCAATCCCAAGGGGGTCGTGACCCATCATCGCGGCGCGTACCTTAACGCCGTCAGCAATATCCTCGCCGCCAATCTCGGGGCGCACCCGGTCTATCTCTGGACGCTGCCGATGTTTCATTGCAACGGCTGGTGCTTCCCATGGACGATCGCGGCTGCTGCGGGGATCAACGTCTGCCTGCGCAAGGTCGAGCCTGCGAAGATTTTCGAATTGACCAGGACCCATGGCGTCACCCATATGTGCGGCGCACCGATCGTCTATAATACACTGATCAACGCAAGCAGCGCGCCCGCGAAGGGGGACGCTCCATCGGTGGTGGGGCTGATTGCGGGCGCCGCACCTCCGGTCGCCGTGCTCGAAGGCGCCGAGCGCATCGGCATCAAGCTCACGCATGTCTACGGCCTGACCGAGGTCTACGGTCCCGCTTCGGTCTGCGCGGAGCAGCCGGGTTGGGACGATCTGGCCCCCGATCAACGTGCGCAGCTCAAGCGCCGGCAGGGCGTACCCTACCCGCTCCAGGAAGCCCTGACCGTCATCGACCCCGAGACCATGCGTGAAGTTCCGCGCGACGGCGAGACCATCGGCGAAGTGATGTTTCGCGGCAACATCGTGATGAAGGGCTATCTCCGGAACGAAAAGGCCACAAACGAGGCCTTCGCCGGCGGCTGGTTTCATACCGGCGACCTTGGCGTGCTCGACGAGCACGGCTACGTCATCATCAAGGATCGCTCAAAGGACATCATCATCTCCGGCGGGGAAAACATTTCTTCCGTGGAGGTCGAGGACGTCCTCTACAAGCATCCTGCCGTGCTGTTCGCCGCCGTCGTTGCCAAGCCCGACGCGAAGTGGGGCGAAGTGCCCTGCGCTTTCATCGAACTGAAGGAAAACGCGCAAGCCAGTGAGGCCGACATCATAGCGTTTTGCCGGGCGCAGATGCCGGGTTTCAAGACGCCCAAGGCCGTGGTGTTTGGCCCGATCCCGAAGACGTCGACCGGCAAGATCCAGAAATTCATGCTGCGCAATCAGGTCAGCTCGTCCATGGCGATTTCGGCGTAAGGTATCTTCATTGCGACATCGGGCTGTTTCGCGCTGCTTTCAGCCAGAGGAACCAGGAGCGGTCGTACTGCGTGCTGATCGTCTTGGTCGTCCCGACCGTCTCTTCTTCGGTGAGGTAGGTAACGGGGCCGAGCCGCATCGCCTCCATCTGCAGCCGCGCGCCGACTTCGGTGTAGACCGCGCGGAACACCGCCTGCCGCAGCGAACTGCCCACGACCGTCGATCCATGGCCGCGCATCAGGACGGCCGGGCCCTCGCCGAGGCTATTCGCTAGAGCCGCGCCGAGCTTGCCGCTGGTGATCAAGAGGTCGCTCCCCGGCCCCGCGAAGTCGCGGATTTCGAAAATCGGCGTTCCTTTTTCGCTCAAAAATCCGCACATGTGACAGACCGGGCGCAGTTTGGTCCCCGTCACCACGCTGAACGGCACCACGGAAGGTGAATGGCTGTGCACCACAGACATGACGTCCTTCCGCTTGCGGTAGATCTCTCCATGGATGAATTGCTCCAGATACCCGGCAGGTGCGCCCGGCTCGACCGCTTTGCCGTCAAGGTCGAACTCCAGCACGTCCTTTTCGCCGACCAGCGCAGGCGCCATGCTGCGGGAAAGCAGGAAGCGATCGGGCCGCTCCGGATGCCGCGCGCTGACATGGCCGAACCCGTCCACCACGCCCTGGTCGAACAGGATGTGATTGGCGTCGACCAGTTCTCGGATGACGGATGCGACGGTCTTGGATGCGGCGTCCGACATGGCAGGGCCTTCCCTCTGATGGTATTGCTTTGTGCAGAGCCATAAGGCGGCGGCATGGAAAGTCAATGAAGGAACGCTCATGAGCAAGCTACAGCTTTCGATCGCGATCGGGGACTACGATCGGATGCGCCCGCTGGTGGACGGTCTGGTGCAGATCGACAGCGTCAATCCGCAGTTCATGCTGCTCGACCCGGAGGAAATCTTCTTTCGTGCGTTCAGGCACGCCGATTTCGATGTCTGCGAATTATCGCTCTCCAGCTACAGCGTGAAGACGGCTGCCGGCACCAGTCCCTATATCGCCGTGCCGGTGTTTCCGTCCCGCGCCTTTCGGCATACCTCGGTCTATGTCCGCACCGACCGGATCAAATCGCCGGCCGACCTGAAGGGACGTCGCGTCGGAGTGCCGGAATATCAACTCACGGCGAATATCTGGGTGCGCCTGTTTCTCGAGGAGGATTACGGAATACGCCCCTCCGACATCACCTGGGTGCGGGGCGGCTATGAGCATCCCGGCCGCGTCGAGAAGATCAGTCTTAGTCTGCCGGGCGATGTCAAGGTGGAGAATGCCAGGCCGGATGTCACCATTTCCGATCTGCTGGCCAGTGGCGAGATCGATGCCGTGATTGGGCCCCGCGCGCCGTCCTGTTTCGATCGCGGGCATCCCAATGTCGGTTATCTCTTCGCCGATCCGCAGGCGACCGCGACCGACTGGTATCGCCGGACCCGCCTGTTTCCCATCATGCACACGCTCGGAATCCGGCGCACGCTGGCCGAAAAGCATCCCTGGCTGCCGGTTGCGGTCTACAAGGCGTTCGAGCGGTCGAAGGCGATCGCTCTTTCAAAGCTGTCCGATACGTCCGCCACCAAGGTGACGTTGCCGTTCGTGGAGGAGCAGTTGCGCGCAGCGCGCAACCTGATGGGCGAGGATTTCTGGTCCTATGGACTTGAGCCGAACCGCGAGGTGCTCAAGCGCTTCCTGGAACGTCATCATGCCGAAGGGCTATCGTCCCGCCTGCTTGCGCCGGAAGAGCTGTTTCATCCGGCTGCGCTCGAACTGCACAAGATCTGAGGCGCAATTCGCAGCCAATGTGATGACTTGGCTGTTGACCGCTATGACGCTGTCGCACCGGCTTCTTATGTAAGCGAATAAGCGCAAACCTCCGCGCCATCGCCGCGCATTGCCGCTGCAAAGCACCGGAGTTTTTTGCGGATTTTCCCGGTCGCGGTATGAATTATTCCTGCCCGTTGCTCAAATGATACAGACGGAATTGCGTTGCGGCAATCTCCCGCTCCGGTGGCATACAATTGGAGCAACTAGCATTTCAGGCAAACACCAATTGGTTGCGTAGCATCCGCAGCAAGTTTTTGTGACCGCCAGACACATTGACGGTAATTCGCCACAGCCACAAAATTTCTAGCGTTAAGAAAAAACTTGAAAGTTAACAGGAGGAAGTCAATGAGGGCCCATAATCCGCTATTGATATCCCTAACCGGCGTAATCCCGGCTATGGTGTTTGGAGCAATGTCGCTGGCGTCGACGAGTGCCGTGGCAGCGGACTGCACCTTCACTCCCCCACTCACAACCCAAACCAAATGTGTAACGGCGGTTTCGATTCCCGGAAACCCGCTGCTGTCGTTCGACATCAGCTTCGTCAATCCCGATCGAGCCGAAATGTATTTTTCCGATCGTTCGAACTCGTCAATCGATATCATCGACACCGAGACGCTGAAATTTAAGCGGTTCCTCAGCGGATTCGTCGGGGTTGCGCGCACGCCGTCGACCGGCGCTGTTGACAATAATCACTCGGGACCGGACGGCGTCGTCAACCACGGCAGGTGGCTCTATGCCGGCGACGGCAACAGCACGCTCAAGGTCTTCGACCTCGATGCGTCACCCGCATCTGCCCTGAAACAGTCCATCAGCACCGGCGGTACCACGCGGGTCGATGAAATGGCATTGACGACGGATGGTGATCTCCTGCTCGCCGCCAACAATGCGGAGGATCCCCCGTTTGCAACGCTGTTTGCGGCGAATGGCGACGATGCCACCGACCATACCCGCAAGATTATCGCGATCTCGATTGACCCCACGATCCTGCCCGCAGGTTTCGGGCTATCGATGGAACAGCCGTCCTGGGAGCCCCAGACCAAGCGGTTCTATACGTCGGTCCCGATCGTCGCCAACAACCCGCCGGGTTGCAATTTTGACGACAACTGACTGGGCCGATCACCTGCAGCGGCGGTTTGCTTGTGACCGATCCAACAGCGCCAACTGCAGTCCAAGGGGCCTTCAATCCGGCCACCAACACCGGAGTGGTCCTGCTCGACGCCTGCAACCCAAACGGCTCTACGGTCGGACCGCAGGATAATCTGTTGCTGGGCTGCACCCCGCAGAACGGCCCGAGCGACGTAATCACGTTGGTTATTGATGCCAGGACCAAGAAGCAGACCCCCGTCATTCACATCACCGGCTCCGATGAGGTGTGGTTCAACAAAGGCGATAAGCGCTACTATCTCGGCGCCAGTCGAGATTGCACCATACCGGGCACGCCCTGCCCGGCAGCGAACCAGGAGACGCCCGTGCTCGGCGTCGTCGACGCGACACGAACCTCTTGATCGAGAAGGTTCCGCAGTCATCGAACTCGCATTCGGTGGCGGCCGACTCCAAGCGCAATCGAATCTTCGTCGGCCAGGTAGCGCCCGTTGCGGTGGTCGGCCCCGGCGGCGATACGACGACCGTAGGTGCCGGTATCTGCGGCACCAGCAGCGGATGCGTTGCTGTCTATGAACACAAGGCCCACGACCACGAAGCCAGGAACGATAGATAACTAGTGTAGCGACCTCTGACGTTCCTTTCAGTGCTGCCGCGAGCTCTCGGAAGGAACGTCAGAGTCAAAGCTACACTAGGATCATATAGTTGCTAGTGTCCCTTTGGTTCTGACATTCGTAAAAGTGCCCGCTGCGATGGGATACGAATGTCAGAACCGGGACACTAGGCTTGCCGGCGAGGCTTGCTCGTCATTGCGCGGCAGAAGGCATGATCCAGTCCTAATCCGCAAAAGGATCAACGAACTGGAGGCTGGGGGTGTCCCCAGCCTCTTTGCCTAGCAGGGGCCTTGCAATTCGGGTTTGAAAATATCCTCGCGATGTATGCTGCGGCTATGGGGCTTGATCACATCGAAGCAGCTCTACCCCAACTTCGCTATTGGCAACCGCATGCCGTCATAGGCCGGCACCACGCCGTCGGGCAAGCTCCGCCGCAGCACTTCGTAGTCCAGATCGGAATGCATGTTGGTGATGACCGCACGCTTCGGCTTGAAGCGATCGATCCAGGACAGCGCGTCGTTGACACTGAAATGGCTGGGATGGCCGCTATAGCGCAGCCCGTCGATGATCCAGAGGTCGAGATCGTCAAGGAACGGCCAGCTCGCTTGCGGAATGTCGCTGACATCAGGCGTGTAGGCGGCAGCGCCGATCCGGTAGCCAAGCGCGGGAATTTGGCCGTGCTGCAAGATGAACGCCGAAAGCGTCAGCGCCCCGCCCTTGCCTTCGATGGTCTGGCTTTCGCCGGCCTCGATCTCGTGATGGTCGAGAATCGGGGGATAATCGCTGCCCGGCGGCTTGATGAAGCAATAGGAGAAGCGCCGCAGAATGTGTTCGGCGGTGGACCGATTCAGATAGACCGGAATGCGCCGCCGCTGATGCAACACGACCGAGCGCAGATCGTCGATGCCGTGGGTCTGATCGGCGTGTTCATGAGTCAGGAACACCGCATCGATGTGGTCGACTTCGCTGTCGATCAATTGCTCGCGCAAATCGGGCGAAGTGTCGATCACCACCCGCGTGGTGCCGCCTTCACCGGCTTTCTCGACCAGAAGCGAACAGCGGCGTCGGCGGTTCTTCGGATTTGCCGGGTCGCAGGCACCCCACCCCAATGCAGGTCGCGGCACGCCCCCCGACGACCCGCAGCCGAGGATGGTGAGGTTCAGTGTCATGCCTCGGCTTTCGGCGATGGCACTTTGCTGAACAGGCGAAAGAAATTCTCGGTGGTTTGCCGCGATATTTCTTCGAGCGACACCCCACGCGCTTCCGCCAGCACCCTGGCGACTTCAACCACGTAAGCCGGTTCGTTGCGTTTGCCGCGAAACTTTCCGGGCGCCAGATATGGCGCGTCGGTCTCGACCATGATGCGGTCGGCCGGAAGCTCGGCGGCCAACGCGCGCAGCGTATCCGATTTCTTGAACGTCAGAATGCCCGTGAACGAGATCGACAACCCGAGTTCGATGGCCCTCATCGCGAGCTTGCGTCCGCCGGTATAGCAATGCAGCACGGCGCGAAACGGGCCCTTGGCGATTTCGTCTTCAAGGATGCGCTCGCAATCCTCGTCGGCATCGCGGGTGTGGATGACGAGTGGAAGGCCGGTGGCGCGGGCCGCCGCGATATGGGTCCGGAAGCCACGCTCCTGCGCCTCGCGCGAACCATGCTGGTAGAAATAATCCAGGCCCGCTTCGCCCAGCGCCACGACCTTCGGATGTTTCGTCAGCGCGATCAGTTCATCGGCAGCAATTCCGTCTTCCTCGTCCGCCTGATGCGGGTGGGTGCCGACGGAGCAATAGACTTGCGGATATTTGTCGGTGATCTTGAGAATCCCGTCGAGCCGCCTCACCCGGGTCGAGATCGTCACGATGCGTCCGATACCGGCAGCGGAGGCGCGCGCCACGATGCCGTCGAGGTCATCGGCGAAGTCCGGAAAGTCGAGATGGCAATGGCTATCGACCAGCATCGGCTTTGCCGCTCACGCCGCCGTCGGCTCGATATAGCGCGGAAAAACCGGGGCTGGTGCGGGAAGCACCGAACCCGGTTTGATCCGCCGATCGAGCGCGGCAAAATTGCGAAATTCGAATTCGGCGGGGATGCCGAGAATATCCAACAGCCTTGCCGAGGCTTCCGGCATCGCAGGCTGCGCGAGAATGGCAATCTGGCGCACGACCTCGGCGGTGACATAGAGAACCGTGCGCTGACGCGCCGGATCGGTTTTCGCCAGCGCCCAGGGCGCCTCGCCCGCAAAATAGCGGTTGGCCTCGGCGACGACCGCCCAGACCGCATTGAGCGCCTGATGAATCTGCTGGGTCGCCATCGCGTTTCGCGCAAGGGCGATCATGCCGTCGGCCTGGGCCAAAATGGCCTTGTCGTTGTCGCTGAATTCGCCGGGCTCGGGCAGCACGCCCAGATATTGCTTTGATATCATCGACAGCGAGCGCTGCGCCAGATTGCCAAGGTCGTTGGCGAGATCGGCATTGATGCGCGCCACGATGGCTTCGTGGTTGTAACTGCCGTCCTGCCCGAACGGCACCTCGCGCAGGAAGAAGTAGCGCATCTGATCGACGCCATACTGGTCGGCAAGGTTGAAGGGATCGACGACGTTGCCGACCGACTTCGACATCTTCTCGCCCCTGTTGAACAGGAAGCCGTGCGCGTAAACCCGCTTCTGCACGGGTATTCCCGCCGACATCAGGAAGGCCGGCCAGTACACCGCGTGAAAGCGGATGATGTCCTTGCCGATGATATGAACATCGGCCGGCCAGTAGTGCCAGTTCGTGTCGCCTTCGTCGGGGAAGCCGACACCGGTGATGTAATTCGTGAGCGCATCGACCCAGACATACATCACGTGTTCGCCGTCGCCGGGTACCTTGACGCCCCAATCGAAGGTGGTGCGCGAAATCGACAGATCGCGCAGTCCGCCTTTGACGAAACTGACCACTTCGTTCTTGCGCGTATCAGGGCCGATGAAGTCCGGCTGCTGCGAATAAAGCGCCAGCAGCCTGTCCTGGTAGGCGGAGAGACGGAAGAAGTAGCTCTTCTCTTCCACCCATTCCACCGGCGTGCCCTGCGGCCCGCGCCGCACATCGTCCTCGCCGACGGTCGTTTCCTCCTCGGCGTAATAGGCCTCGTCACGCACCGAATACCAGCCCGCATAGCTGTCGAGATAGATGTCGCCGTTATCGACCATCCGCTTCCAGATTTCCTGGCTTGCCCGATGATGCTGCTGTTCGGTCGTGCGGATGAAACGGTCGAAGGAAATGTTCAGGCGCCGGTCCATTTCCTTGAAACGTTGCGCATTGCGCGTCGCCACCTCCATCGGCGCCAGCTTTTCGGCTTCCGCGGTCTGAATCATCTTGAGGCCGTGCTCGTCGGTACCGGTCAGGAAGAACACGTCCTTGCCGTCGAGACGTTGAAAGCGGGCCAGCGCGTCGGTCGCGATCGCCTCATAGGCATGGCCGATGTGTGGTGCGCCATTGGGATAGGCGATTGCGGTCGTGATGTAGAACGAGTTCTTGGACGGCATTGCCGGTGCTTTCGCAGCGGGCGCCGTCGGCGTTGCGTTGGGCTTCGGTGGTTTGGTCTTCGACGAGTTGGCCTTCGGTGCCTTCGGCTTTGCCGCGGCAGCTTTCGCCTGCTTCGAAGCCGTACCGCCGCTCCCGGTTTTTGCGGCCTTCTTGCCGGATTTTTTAGCGGCTTTCTTGCTGGCTGTTTTGGCGGACTTTTTGCCCCGCTTCTTGGGCGCTGCTTTTGCCGCACGCGCGCGCGAAGCCTTGCTGGCCTTTTTTGTCTTCTTGACGGCTTTTTTTCTGGCCTTCGCCACTACGAATTTCCTCTTATCGTTCAAACGAGTTTTTCGGGATTTGAGCCAGCTATCGCGTGGCTTCCGCAAGCATCCCAAACACCGAGAAGACAAGCGGTTTTCGTTCGAGATTGTATTCGGCGGTGTCGCGCGCCGCGCGGCTGATCTTTTCCCATACCTCGGCAAGCCGTGCAAGGCGCGGCAGGTCTGCGTTGGGATTCTCGGCGTGAAGTCGCGCGCCGACCCAACGCTCGATGCTGTCGATGAAGGTTGCGAGCGCGACCTTGTCGCTGCCGCCGAGCGCATCGCCAAGCGCATGCAGTTCGCGCGGATCGACCCGCGGCAGGGTTGCAAGCAACGCGGCGGTCCTGTGGTGAAGCTTGACGGCATCGCCGCCCAGCAGCGTCAAGACACGCGCAACACTTCCCTCCGCCGCTTCGCTAGCCTCCAGCAACGCGGGATCATCGTGCGCAAGGCCCGTGGCCCGGCTCGCTGCCTGGATGACGTCGGCGCTGGAGAGCGGCCGTAACGGCAATCGGCGGCAACGTGACAGGATGGTCGGCAGAACACGCCCCGGCGCATGACTGACGAGCAGGAAGAGCGATTGGCGCGGCGGCTCTTCGAGGGTCTTGAGCAGTGCGTTGGCGGCGTTGGGATTGAGTTCATCGACGGTATCGACGATGCAGACCCTCCAGCCCTCGGCCGCCGCCGTCGAGCCGAAGAAGCCGATGGTTTCCCGCGTTTCGTCGACGGTGATGACGGTCCGCATCACGCCTTTGTCGTTCGGCGTCCGCTGAAGGACGAGAAGCCCGCCATGCGCGCCGGCGGCGATGCGGCGGGCATCGGGGTTTGCGGGATCGACATTCAGGTTGTCGGCGCGCTGCACGTCGGAGGCCAGCGGATTGCCATGGGCAAGGACAAAACGCGCCACCCGATAAGCAAGCGTGGCTTTGCCGATGCCCTGCGCGCCGCCGATCAACCAGGCATGGGGAATGCGTCCGCTGCGATAGGCGTTGAGCAGCGCGGCCTCGGCATCGTGGTGGCCGAACAGAACGGGGGTTTCTCTGGGATGAGGAACCGGAATCTGTGTCTCGGCCTTGCTCATGCGGAACTTGCCGCGTGGCCTGCGAAAAAGCGGTCGCGCAACGCCGACCAGATATTCGCCGCTACCTTGGCCGGCCCCTCGGCCGCATCGATGAGCACACAACGCTCCGGCTCGTTCGCGGCGATCTGCCGATACGCTTCGCGCAACTGCTGATGAAATTTGACGTCTTCCGACTCGAACCGGTCGGCCGCGGCTGCGCCGCGCCGGGCGGCGGCACGCTTGAGGCCGATCTCCACCGGCACGTCGAGGATCACGGTAAGGTCCGGCTTCAGATCGCCGATGGTGACGCGCTGCATCGCGTTGAGAATCCCCGGCGCGACCTTGCCGAGCGCGCCCTGATACACACGCGTCGAATCCGAAAAGCGGTCGCTGAGCACCCATGTGCCCTGCTTGAGCGCGGGTTCGATGACGGTGTGGGTATGGTCGTCACGCGCGGCCGCAAACAGCAGGGTTTCCGCGTCGGGGCCGAGCAGCTTGCCCATTCCGGAGAGCACCAGATGACGGATGATTTCCGCACCCGGCGATCCGCCGGGCTCGCGCGTGACGATGGCGTGCAGCTTCACGCCGGCAAGCCGCTCGGCAAGGATCTTGATCTGCGTGGATTTGCCGGACCCCTCTCCTCCTTCAAAGGAGATAAAGCGTCCGCGCCCCACCATGGCTTTGACCGCGGGTTGGGCCATCGTCAGAGCTTCTCGGCGCCGGCGCGAAACAGCCCGATCGCCAGCTCGCTCACGCCATCGATGGCGCGCCTGATCGTGGATCCCCGACCGATCGATTCCGCCGCATAGATCGGCGTTTCCACGGCAACGTTGTTGCCCCGCCAAACCTTCACCGCTCCGATTTTTTGGCCGGCCTCGATAGGCGCGCGCACCGGCCCGCTATAGACGATACGGGCGATCAACTTGTCGGAGCCGGCCTTCTGCACCATGACCTTGACGGGTTCGTGGCTGGCAAGCGGGACCGAGCGGCTCTCGCCACCGAAGACCTTCGCATAGCCGATGGCTTGGTCTGCCGCGAACACGGTCCGCGCCTCGAAGTTGCGAAATCCCCATTCAAGCATCTTCTTGGCCTCGGTGGCGCGGTCTTCGGGATCGTCCAGTCCATTGATGGCGACGATCAGGCGCACGCCGTTCTGCACGGCCGATCCGACCATGCCGTAGCCGCCGTCCTTGGTGTATCCGGTCTTCAAGCCATCGGCCCCCTCAAGCGAGTTGAGCAGGGGATTGCGGTTGGGCTGCTTGATCTTGTTCCAGGTGAACTCCTTCTCGCCGAACAGTTTGTAGAACTCCGGATAGGTCTGCACGATATGACGCGCGAGCATCGCCAGTTCGCGCACCGTCATCTTGTTTCCGGGGTCCGGAAGGCCGTTGGAATTGGCAAAGGTCGATCGCGCCAGACCCAACTCGCGCGCACGCTTGGTCATCATGTCGGCGAAGGCGCGCTCGTTGCCGGCAATTCCCTCGGCGAGCACCATGCAGGAGTCGTTGCCGCTCTGGATGATCGCCCCGTGCAACAGGTCGTCCACGGAGACCTTGCTGTTGAGGGCAGCGAACATGGTCGAGCCGCCCGCCGGCGCCCCGCCCTTGCGCCAGGCATTTTCGCTGACCCGATACTCGTCGGTCAATTTGATGTCGCCCTGCTTGACGGCATGGAAGACCACCTCGGCGGTCATCAGCTTCATCATGCTGGAAGGCGCTCGCAGCTCGTCGGCGTTTTTCTCGAACAGCACGCTTCCGCTCGTGGCCTCGATCAGGATCGCGGTCGGCGCATCGCCATCGAAACCGCCCTCTTCCTTCCTGGCGCCCTGTATGCTGTTGTTGGCCGCCGAGAGGACCCCGCCCCACGCCAAAGTCGCAATGATCGCAACTGCGATCACACCGCGCCAGGAAGCGCCGGTCGCGGAAAGCCAATCGCGGGATCGGTTGTTGGGCATGGGAGGGTCCTCGACCGCGTTCTAACAGTTGGAAGTATTGCGAACAACACGGGCTATCCAGGCCAGCGACCCGATCGATAACTTCAAAGCTGATGAGAGGCTCAAGCCGCCGGCCGTTGCCGCAACTTGGCCAGAATCGGCAGAAGCGAGGTGCAGAAGCGGGGTGGCAGCTCAGTAAAGCCCGCGGCCAGCGAAGAATTCGCGCGGGCCCTGCGGATCGATCGGCGCGTAAGCCGAGACAGCCGGTGTGTAGCGATCCTCCGGCGCGTAGAACGCCGCGCGCGGCTCCTGCTGGTATTGTCCGCCGCCGCGCGGACGCGCGAAGGCGGTGCGATCGGCAGGCGCGGCCATCGCCGCTTGCTCCGGCTGCGTGCTCCCGAGATTGTAGGGCCTGCCTTCCGGTATCGGCACCTCGCCCCGGATCGGCCGCGCCGACCGCGACATTTCCGGCACGAACGGCCGGGCGGACGCAATGCGGACCAGCGAGGGTGACGGGGCCGGTTCGCCCGTGCGTAAGGTCGCCATCAGCAGGCGGTCGTCGGAGCCTTCGAGCGGCGCCCGGCCGACATATTCGACGCGAACCCGCGCCACGCCGTTGCCCTTGAATTCCAGCAGTTCGGCGGCGTGGCTCGAGACGTCCATCACGCGGTTGCCGTGATAGGGCCCGCGGTCGTTGACGCGAACGATCAGCGACTTGCCGTTGGAGAGGTTGGTGACGCGCGCGTAGCACGGCATCGGGAGCGTGGGATGGGCCGCGCTCAGCGAGGCCATGTCGAAGACTTCACCGTTGGCGGTCAGCCTGCCGTGGAAATCGTCTCCGTACCAGGAAGCAAGGCCTTCCTGGCGGTAGTTGACGTTTTCCTCCGGAACATAGACCTGGCCCGCGACCGTGTAGGGCTTGCCGACCCGGTAGGTTCCCCCACCCTTCGGCACGGGATCGCCGAGCTCAACGACGCGCGGGCTCGAGGCGACGCCATATTTCGGATCGACGCGGCTGGAGAGACCGGATGAGGAGCAATTGGCGAGCACAAGGCATGCGGACGCGACGGCAATGCCTCGTGCTACGCCCAAAACTTGTGTTGGCCGCCTGATTCTCATTCGCCCCGATAACCGTTTCACCGGCCGCACGCCTGTCCTGCGTCTTTCGGCCATGTGTTCCCCGATGCGCCCCATTCCCGCATCGACGGGTAATATATCGCAGCTACAACGCGGCGGAAATGGGGAGAGCGGCAGGAGAGCGCGGGGGTGGTAAAAGGTGGTAAACCAATCCTTGTGATCCGAGGGGCGGCATTTCCTCTCAAATCCACGTCGGCAGCCAAGGTATTGAGCCGCCCCTTGCGATCCATCCCGCCTTCGCCCACGAGGAACGCCAAGGAAGCGTGGCCGATCTGCGCAGGACGGCCGCATCTATATCGATCTGGTGAACCGTCCATTTCTCGACGCAGGCACAGCGCCGGGCCAATTTCGCGCCGCGCTGGCGTGCGCGATCGAACTGGGCTGGCTCTGCGTCATGAGAGCGGCACCTATGTGAAGTTCACGCCCGCCGGGGCCGAACTGTTCGCCTGAGCGGAACGATCACGCCGATTGCGATGGGTGCTCTATCTTTTTTCGCATCTCATCGCAGAGCGATCTGACTTCGGCAGTCATCACCGATGCTTGTTCGATGCGGTCGAAGATCAGCTTCGCCTCTTCGCGGTATTTTTGTGCGGTGTCCTGGACGTAGGCGATGGCATCCTCGCATCCAGCCGCCATCTTCTCCGCGCGCCTCACACAATCAATGAGCGTCGTACCCATCGCCTCAAGGGCTTTAACAGCGCCCTCATATTGGGCGGTCACCGCTTCGGCACTGAGTTTGCCAATCTGATCAACATCGGGGTGATGCTCAACATACGGAGGCATTGGGGACGATGGCGTTCGGACTTTGGACGGCGCCGCAAAACCAATTGTACGATGATCCGGTAGCGGCACGCTTTTTGTCAGCGCGACATGCTCGACATCGATCAACTCCAAAGCAGATTCAACAATTGTAGCGGAATGTATCATTATCAAAAACTCCCTTAGCTGTGGACTACCTACGCTATACGGAGCACCTGAACGCGACCGATACAGAACCTTCTGGGTCTGCAACCCCGCCGCGCAGCGAGTTATTGACGACGCGCGCTGGGTCTAACCAAAGCCTCTCTTGGCGTGCGAGGCATGGCGCAATAGACGTGAGGCTGATTCGTGGCGAAACCCCGACTGCGGGCGATTTGTCCACGCTGCGGTCGATCACCGCACTGGGTGAAGGTGAAGAACCGGCGCGTCGAGCGCGCCTTCACCGACCGAAGATCACCTTGGGGATGCCGGACGAGTTGGGGCGGCAAATTAAGCGGCTCGCGACAAGAAAGCCGATGCGTCGCTTGCGTCGCCCCTAGCGCGTTTGCGTCATCAAGTTGCTCACGGGCCTTCGCGCGATATCCGTCGATCAGTTCCCGAAACATGGTGATCGTCTTCGTGTTCGAGCAAACCAACCCCGAGGTTGATCCTCGCCGAGTTGACCCGATTGCACCGTCGTCGAAAGCAAGGCGTCCCTCTCCAAATGCCCTTTGGGGCCAGGTTGGGGCCAAAATGGCATTTGTTTACAGACCGTTCTTGATCTTCCCGTACCTAAGTGATTGATACCGCTGCAATGGAAGGGTGGCCGAGTGGTTTAAGGCACCGGTCTTGAAAACCGGCGTGCCTGCAAGGGTACCGTGGGTTCGAATCCCACCCCTTCCGCCAGTAGCCATTCCCATGTCTGCCCAAACCGCCCCTAATGCCTTGTAAATCAAGAGCTACTGGCCGATAGTCCTTCCCAGACGGTCCCACCCAATACCGCCCATACCCGGTTTCGACCGGGTATCAAGCCGGGTACGGAAACGGGAAGAAACCGGGTATGCTGACTGACACTCAATGCCGCAAGGCCAAGCCCAAAGACTCGCCGTACAAGATGACTGATGGCGGTGGCCTGCATTTGTACGTGACACCGGCTGGCGGAAAGCACTGGCGGTATCGCTACGAAATTGATGGCAGAGAACAGACTCTCGCTATAGGCCCCTACCCGGCTGTCAGCCTCACCGATGCGCGTTCCGCTCGTGATGCAGCGAAGGCAACCAAGCGGGCTGGACGCAACCCTAACGTCGCCAAGCGGCTTGAGAAGGCCAAGGTTTCAACTGCTGACTCCGTAACGTTCGAATGGTTGGCAAGGGAATGGTATCGCATCAACAAATCAAAATGGACTCCGGTTCACGCAGGTGATGTGATCCACAGCCTTGAACGCGACGCGTTCCCAGAAATCGGCAGTCTGCCAGCGCAGGAAATCACGCCTCCTACTGTCCTTGCAATGCTGCGTAAGATTGAAGACAGGCCCGCCATTGAAACGGCGCACCGAGTTCGGCAACGAGTTTCTGCGGCGTTCGTCTACGGCATTGCAAGCGGCCTGTGCGAGAACGATCCCGCTGCGATAGTTAAGGATGCACTGGCAACACCCGTTAAGGGGCGTCTGCCCGCTATCACGGATTTGGAAGATGCACGCACTATGCTTGCGAAGGCTGAAGCTGAACCGGCCCATTCGGTGACCAAGCTAGCGCTGCGATTGTTGGCGCTTACCTACGTTCGCCCCGGATCGCTCACGGGTACGCCTTGGGCGGAATTTGACGATATCAAAAGCGATCTCTGGCGTATTCCGGCCGCTCGTATGAAGCTGAGAAAGAATCAAAAGAAAGAGGAATCTCATGACCATTTCGTGCCGTTAACAGCGCAAGCGCTGGACGTGATTGCTGTACTCCGAAAAATTACCGGAGACGGGCCACTGGTGTTTCCAAACACCCGGCACGCCCATAAGGAAATGAGCGAAAACGCCATTGGATATTTATTGAATCGCGCTGGCTATCATCACCGGCACGTACCACATGGCTGGCGTTCAACGTTCTCTACTGTGATGCACGAGCGATACCCAGCCGATCATGACGTGATTGAATTGATGCTGGCGCATACGCCGGACAACAAGGTTTCGGCGGCGTACAATCGTGCCGCCTATGAAAAGCGTCGCAAGGAGCTAGCTCAGATTTGGGCCGATCTAATATTGAAGAACGCCAAACCTGCTGCGAGTTTGCTTGAAGGGCCGCGCCGGTCGCGATGCGGAAACTAATTTATCTTTCTTCGAAAGTAATTGGCGTTTTACTGGTCATGTCTAAAACTATTTTCAGTTGAAGCGATATCGTATCATCGGCTGTAACAATCATCGACATTGGCCAATCTGGCGCGGGGTAGCCTCGGCGTGCCTTTGCTCCGCGCTATCGACAAGGGCTTGGCGAACTCGCGGATCGGAATCGTCCTGGTGACCCCAGCGCTGCTGGGCCGCCTGCCAACAGAAAGCATCGCCGACAAAGAACTTTCGGTACTTCTAGCGGGTAACCGTCTCGTTCCCGTTGTTCACGGCACGACATACGAAGCCCTCCGCAACGTCAGCCCCATGCTCGCCTCGCGAACCGGCTTGGATACCGCAGAGAATACGATGGCAGAGGTCGCGACCAAGCTCGCCGATCTGGCCAATCCCAAACCTATTGCCGGGGTGGCCTAAGCCCACGCGCCCTGTGCGTTGGTCCGGTCCAGTCCTTACATCGGTGCCAGCAAACGGAAGGCGTATCAGCAAGCCTCACTGCGGCTTGTGCAAGCAATGCGTTCTCGCGCGCGGGAGCAGAAACAGTTTATTGGAAGTGGACACACCTACCAATTCGAGTCGAAATCGGTTACAACGCGTTCCATGATGAGGGTGAACGCGCGGATTCTATTTTTAAGACCACCTACCAAAATGCACCGGATTTAGTTACAACCCGGTTCGAATAAAGATCGCGGACACGTTGAAAAACGCGACGTTTTAAGATACAACCTTTTTCATACTTTTGATTTTAGCCGCGCATTATCGGCACTACAGCACAACAATCAAATCGGCGTAGCCACGCGGGGCGTGGCGCGATCGCTTTTGCGCTTATTAGATAGGAGGGTGATTCCGCACGACATGACACACACGGCATGAACGACTCCACCCTTCGCGGTGGCGGGAAACCTGTGTCGATTTTTGGGGAAGGAGAAAAGGACAGAGCCATTTTCAGTAGGAAGACACTAACAGAAATCGATTCATACGGCAACTGAGGAGACGACATGTTTGTTTTTGCGATTGAGACTTGCGGCAAAACTGTTGCGCTTGTGCAGGAAGACAACAGCTTAATACTTGAGGGCTTTTTGACAGCTAAAACAAAGGAGGGGAAATGCTTCATCAATCAAATACCGGAAGGGTCTTGGGATGGCTCGTCGCCGTTCACCGCACGGCTCGCAACCTCTTCTGAAGAACTAGACTACGGCATAATGTATTACGAAAAGCATGGTCAGTCGCCCGATAGGCCAGAAGGAGAGTCGGTCTGGTTCTTCTACCGCGATGACCTCGCTGACTACTGCAAAGCCGCTTAGACTTTAACGATAAGCACCACGCTCCATGATGGCGAGCGTGGTGAAGCCTTTTTTAGCGACCCTGACATGCCGAAAAGGCAGCGGGATATTTTTTGTCATTCAATGGAAATTGGAATCATGCGAACAATTACAGACGACACCGGCAGTGGGCAGATTGAAGTTACTGCACCGCTTGGTCTTGAGCCAACTGACCTTGACGACGGTAATTCACCAAGCGGCTTCTCATCAGTGGCAAACAGAAAGCGAAGCTTCCAAAGCCAGTCCGGGGGCTTTCGGGAAATAGGCGATGGATAATACCGGGCTTCGTCTTCGCCGCCGCTATTCCACAAGTTCGCCATCGAAACCGCGCCGCATCCCGCACATTCGAGGAAGTAGTAATTGTCGGACACATCCTCATCGCTACGGTTCTGTCTCGCTAAAACGTGGTGTCTGGTGACTCGCGTGCACATAACGCATGGCGCATTCTTAATGTTGTCAACCATTCTGCAGAACCACTCTGCCCTTGCCAGCGCATTTATCACAGCGGGGCGCGTAAATTCTTCGGCCGGGTTGTGTGGGTTGTTTCACCTTGACGAAGCCCGTGCCGTCGCAAGCCGAGCATGTCGTTTCTGCTATAGCCTCTGATTTATCAAATTTCATAAATCGCGCTCCAAAGAGCGAACACTACCATTGGTCGAGTTGTAAAGCGCGGTGAAGTCTTAAGTTTTGAACGCCTTCGATATTTATTTTCTTGATGCAAACGGCGACGGGTCCGCTCGAAAGTCGTTTTACACCAATGACTTAACACCCATAAGTGGACAAATAGGGCGGTACGCCCTATGCGTGTATCTACTGGAAGTGGCACGATCGATTCAACTCGCCCAAAATAAGCATCCACATTGCTTATTGAACGATCTCGAGTCGTTCTTGGAGGAATTTCAAAATGAATCAACACGTCGTTATCCGGGATGAAGAATTGTGTCTTGTCGGCAAGCCGTCATCACGCACGGAAATCAAACTTCGTGTCGGGGAGATAGTGAAAGCGTTCGGTGACTTGGCGGTTGTGTTGCCTTGTGCCGCAAAAAGGGGGAAGCAGTTTTTTAGATTTATGCGTAGCGAGGAAATCGACGGTGAATACAGTTCTAGCATTTTCTACATTTTAAAGTCCGACAGCTACCTGATTGAACGATTGGATGGCGTGACTCCAACCTTGAAACTTGAGGAGTCAGGTTGCCATCTGCACGCGCTGTTGACGACTAGCGAAGCCGGTGAGGTTATCCGGGAGTTCGTAGATTTGCCGTCCTTCGAAGCTGCGCTCACCAGATGGTACGAAGCGCTCAGATCAATACCAGCCGGCTCGGTAGACGTGCTTCGAAACGGTTTGGATGGATCGCGAGCTAGCTACAGATTGTTGGGCGTATATGAAAAGGTGCTTGATTCGCTTCCCCAATAAAGCCCGGCACCAACCAACGCCGCTCGTGCGATTTAGCGCGAGCGGCGTTTCATTTGAGAGGAGTGAATTTTGAAACAGCCTATTGCTGCGAACGATAATGAACCGAAACGCGACCCGCTGGCGTGTGGTGCCACCCTCCTCCGCTTGCCGGACGTGATGCTAGCCACCAGCATCGGCAGTTCCACAATCTACCGGAAGATAGCAGCCAATGAATTCCCGCGTCCCTTGAGGCTTGGACCCGGTAGCGTCCGTTGGCGTGCGTCAGAGGTGTCAGCTTGGATTGATCGCCTTCAGCGGACAAGCGCAGCCGCGTAGCTTGTCGGCGATTTAACCGACAAGCTAAAGCCGTGGGTTTGGAGGACGATGAGGGATCAAAACTAAACCGGGTACAAAACCGGGTACATTTCGGAGTGATCTTTAGAAACAGCGTGTTTTATTGGGTTTCTTAGCTAATTGTGAAGGACACCCC
This sequence comes from uncultured Alphaproteobacteria bacterium, assembly GCA_963832045.1. Classification (GTDB taxonomy): domain Bacteria; phylum Pseudomonadota; class Alphaproteobacteria; order Rhizobiales; family Xanthobacteraceae; genus Bradyrhizobium. The sequence continues at coordinate 306,216 of CAWHSM010000019.1, read as the reverse complement.
TTCCGCCAAATCTACGCTAGGCCACGATATACTATCTGCCGACCGCCCCGGTCCCATGCTCGCCGTTTACTCGGAACGACGAGAAACCGGACGAGGCGGTTTACACGACCCTCAGACCAAGATGCTCCTCCATAGGTGCAAAATCGCGGCCATCGTGCAGCAACGCGTGGCCACGTTCGATGCAAAAGGTGCCGATAATAATGTCGGCCGTTTTCCGGATCGTGATGCCCAGTTCTCTCAGCTTGCGGTAATTTCGGGCGGCACGAGGGGCTAGATAGGCATCCAGGAGAGGCACAATCGCGTACTGGCGCAATCCGCGTTCAATGCGCGTAGCATGGGCGTCGTCCCGAGCGCCCTGAAGGATTTCGAGCAGGGTGAGATCACCAACCAGGAGCGGTTCCCGTGCAACGGCTTCCTCCAGTTTGTCAGTCGCCGACGTGCGATACCCGCGCAGGTGCGCAATCCAGACGGAGCTATCGACGAGAATCACGACCGGCGTGGCGGACGGCCCCGACGCATCTCCCCGAGATCACCCTCCCAACCCAATCCCTTGAGTTCCGTCAGCGCCTTCGTCTGCTTGCGTAGCCGGACAAGCAGCCGCAAACCCTCTTCAACCGTAGCGCGTTTGGTCGTCAAGCCGGCCGCCGTCATGGCTTGGGATAACAACTCATCATCGATTTCGATGTTCGTCCGCATGCGGCTGGCCCGATCGATCATTGTGTATAGAATAATCATTTTATACACATTCGAGTGCTAATGCAACGCCAACTCAGGGATGAGAGATTCCGTCCCGCCTACGCCTCAATGGAGGGCCATAGCGAAGCAATATTGCTCATCATCGTCGGTCGTGGCCCGCCATGTGCATCGAAAATGTAATCCGCCGGCCGAGGCGCAAGTTGGTGTTCAATCCTGCGCTGGCGGCGTGTCCGTCGGCGTTACGAACGCCACGCCGATCCGCTTCTGCTGAATCCAGATCACCCTGCAGTCGCGGGTCGAGGAGTTGCTTGCCATCACCAGGCGAAACTGCGCCGGCACGAAAGCGGGATTCTCGACGTCGATCGCAGCGCCCTCTGGCGAGATATTCCGCACCACGCAGTGCATGACCGAGCCTGCGGCCGAAATGTAGGCCCGCTCATTGATCTCGGTTCGCTGATGCTTTCGCTTCTCTTCCATGGACTTCAGCTAGGTGGCGGCATCGCCAAAATCAAAAGCTAACCTCAAAACCTAAAGAAATTAGCCGCCAGCGGTTCCCTGTCCGTCCTGACGTTGTCATGCCGGCCCGCCGAGGCGCGATGCATCGCAGCGCTGCAATTTAAAGTCGCTGTATTGCGATACCCCTACTTCCTGATCGGCTTCGTGCTTGCTTTCCTGATCGGCCCCCTGGAAGCTGACTTCAAGCAGGTATTCCTCACTTCGGCGGAATCCAGACAAGGTCATAAGGCGGCCATATCTCGGGCGCGAAGCGGTCAGCTTTTCCTCAATTTTGCATGACGATTTAAGGCGGCCGCCGCTGCGGCAGGATAGCCGGGTGCCTTGCCTTCCACCTACCCCAGGGCCAGAGTGCCCGGCTATTCGCGGGCGATTCAAAGCAAACGACGAGCAGGGCTTCCCGCCCGCCATGGCAGGTTGTTGTGCCTAATCGAGCCCGCGTTCGTGGCTCAGCCGCACCATTTCCTCGATGAAGATCACCTTTTGCTTGTCATCGAGGCTGATGAACAAGGGTTCGGCCGCGTCCGCCACCGCGCGTTGATCCGCCGCGCGATCGTTGAGGAACTGGGCTTCGTTGCGCATCTGCTCGACGATATCGTCAGGCGGATCGCGCTGGGCGCGGGCAATTCGCAAGTTGAGACGGTCGGCGCCATTGTGGCCGAGATAGTGCATCGCACTGTTAAACCCGGTCCAATGCCTTTCCTGTTCGGGCGTCAGATTCAATTCGGCCTTGATCCGGTCGATATAGCCATCGCTGTTCGCCACGATCTGCTCGGCGGTCAATTGCGGTTCGTCCGGCTGGGTGAGTACCTCCACCGCCTTTGCCGCCGCCACCTTACCGCTGCCGTTCTTGGTCGCCTTGGCTGTCTTGGCGCCGGGTGCCGGCTGGGCCTGCTTGGTGCCGTTCGCCGGAGTGCCGGTCTGCTGCCCCTGGCTTTGTCCTTGCCCTTGACCCTTCTCGCCACTGACCCCGAGGACGCCGTTAAAGACGCCGACCACCCCACCGATCGCGCCTCCAAGCACCCCGCCGACGGGTCCGGCCGCTTTGTTGCCGGCCTCGGCTCCGTCCTGCACGCCCTTCACCAGGCCCTGGGCCTGCGCGGCTCCGGCGGTTCCGAGCAGCATCATAACAATAGTCCCGAGCGCAAGTCCGAGCCCTGCTCGCCTGCGTCGGTCCTGTCGTGGGCTGATAGTCATTTGATCCCCCGCTTAATCCCCGATCGTGCGTCCGTGGCGAATCCGAAGAATATCGCCTCCGTCTCAGTCTAGTGGTCCGATTCTAACATTTGCACCCCGTTCTGGCTGGCACTTTTGCAAATGTTAGAATCAAAGGACCACTAGCAAATATATGTTTCTAGTGGAGTTTAGGATTTGACATTCGCATCGCGAGTACGCCGCCACGGGGTAGCGAATGTCAAATCCACTCCACTAGTGTCCCGGTTCTGACATTCGCACCATATCGCGGCGTGCACTTTTACGAATGTCAGAACCAAAGGGACCCTAGCAACCATATGATTCTAGTGTGGCTTTGACTCTGACGTTCCTTCGAAGAACTCGCGGCGACACTGAAAGGAACGTCAGAGTCGCCACACTAGTCTACCGCGCCACCGGCGTTTGAGGGAATGGCAGTGGACCGCGGCAAACTGCGCCTGCTAAACGATGGCCCGAGGGCTTGGGGGAACCGGCAATGGCGACCAACAAAAAGAAAATCTTCGTCACGGAAACGATGTCACAGGGAGGCCGGGCTCTGTTGAGAGAGCGCGATGACATCGAACTCATCGAATTTCCGAATTTGATCTCGGCCGGCGATTTCGAGGCGCTCCTGAAAACCCACGCGCCCGTCCATGGCGTGGCGCTCGGCGCGACCCGTTTCGGCGAAACCGAGATCGAGGCTTCCAGGGACATGAAGGTCGTGACGCGGATTGGCGTCGGGTACGACGCCGTCGATGTCCCTGCCCTCAGCCGCCGCAAGATTCCGCTGATGGTGGCTGGATCAGCCAATTCGCCGTCGGTGGCGGAACAGGCATTGTTCATGATGCTGATGCTCGCCAAGCGCGCCACTGAGATGCACGCGCTGGTCAGGGACGGTCAATGGAGCACGCGGCTCGGCAAGCTGCCCTATGATCTCTTCGGCAAGACGCTCCTGATTGTCGGCTTTGGCCGGATCGGCACGCGCACCGCTAGGCGTTGCCTCGCCATGGAAATGAACGTGCTGGTCTATGACCCCTACAAACCGGCGGAAGATATCAAGGCGGCCAACTGCGAGGCGGTCCTCAATCTGGACGCAGCGCTGCCGCGCGCCGATTTTGTCAGCATCCATTGTCCGAAGACGACCGAAACGGTCGGCCTGTTCAATGCTTCCAGGTTGCAGCGCATGAAGCCATCGGCCTATCTCATCAACACCGCGCGTGGCGGCATTGTCGATGAGACCGCGCTTTATGACGCCCTCACCTCCGGCAAGCTTGCGGGTGCCGGTCTTGACGTGTTCGCCCAGGAGCCGCCGTCCGTTCCGTATCCGCTATTCGAACTGCCGAATGTGATCGTCGCGCCTCATGTCGCCGGCGTGACGCGGGAAGCGGTAGAGCGGATGAGCGAGCAGACGGCACACAATATCCTGAGCGCGCTCGACGGCGAGCCGATACGGCAGAACGTCATCAACCAGGACGTGCTCGTGCCGCCCATTTGAAGGCGGCCGTCGTCCGCGGCGGCAGCGTTGCGTTAAAATTGTCAGACGCCGCGTCTGCTGCCCCAGGCCAGCACGTGCAGTTGCGGCAGGACCGTGGCGGCGAACCACCGGTCCGCCGTGACTTTGCCGACGAGCCAGCGGAAACGGTGCATCAAATCGTCGATGTCAGCGTTTTCGCCGGCCGGACCTTCGGGAGCTATCGCCGGAGCAGGGTTCCCAACCTGAAGATAAATCGGCAGAGCCGGATAGCGGTTCGCCGCAAGGCGCGCATAGGCGTAATCATCGTCGTCGAACACGGTGATCTTGAGGACGCATCGCGGTCCGTTCGCCGCCGCCGTGACGCAGCCGTCGAAGGCCTGCCAGTCTGTCGCCATGGCCGACGACGGCGACTTTGGGCTGAGCATGAGCCAGTCGAGCGCGGCAAACCAAGGCTGGCGCACGCTGCCCTGGGTTTCCAGGGCGAAGGTATACCCCTTGCGGCGGCCGAGCTCGATGAGCGGCGCTAGAGGCTGAAGAGCCGGGTTGCCGCCTGACAGAGACACGAGCACCGGCACGGAGCCGGCCAGATGCTCGACCCGTGCCAGGATCTCGGCCGGAGTCATGAGCGTCCATTCATCCCGGTACTCCGGCAGAACCGCATAGAGCGTATCGCACCAGCGACAGCGATAGTCGCAACCACCCGTGCGCACGAAGACGGTCGGGTGGCCGATTAACGGCCCCTCGCCCTGGATGGTCGGACCGAAGATCTCGCTGATGCGGATGTCGCCTTTCATGGCCGGTATTCGGCCCAAGTCCGGGGGGTCTCGCTGACGCGGACGGCCGCGACTTCCGGCCATCGCGCCGCGCACCAATCATAGATCCACTTGGCGATGAACTCGCTGGTCGTCTGGTCATGTCCGAGGACCTCGTTGAGGTGCCGGTGGTCAAGGTTCTTGTCGACGAACTCCTTCAACACCGAGAGTTCGCGATAATCGCGGACAAATCCAATCGAATCGAGCGTGGCCGATTGCAACACCACCTCGACTTCGTAGTTGTGCCCGTGAAGTTGCGCGCAAGGGTGCTGCGCGGGCAGGCCGCCAATCACATGCGATGCCGAGAACGTAAACCGCTTGGCGATGATGTACATGGGACGCACCCTATGAGAGTTGTCGGGCCCGGTGCTTCCGGCACGCGTCGACCCAGTAATCCGGGTCCTCGTACGGCGTGGGATCGTCCACGCCGGCAAGATGAAAGGCCTCGCGCCGCTCGACGCAGGTTCCGCAGCGACCGCAATGGAGAGCGCCGCCCTTGTAGCAAGACCAGGTTTCGGCAAAGGGGACTTCAAGCCTCGCTCCCTCGCGCACGATGTCGGCTTTGCTCATGCGCAAGAACGGCGTGGACAAGGAGATCCTCGCCATCCCGTCCAGCGCATGACGCTGCATCGCTTCGAAGGCTTCGACGAAAGCCGGGCGGCAGTCGGGATATATGAAATGGTCGCCGCCGTGTACCGCGGCCGCTACCGCGTCGGCCTGTTCCGCCGCGGCGACGCCGAAGGCGATGGCGAGCATGATGGCGTTACGGTTGGGCACCACGGTGACGCGCATGGTCTCCTCCGCATAGTGCCCCTCAGGGACCGCGCCGCCGCTGGTCAGCGCCGATCCGGTGAGGAGGCGGCCGACCGCAGCGATATCCACCACATCGTGGGGCACCATCAGGCTCGTGGCGCAACGGCGCGCGTACTCCAGCTCTTTGTTGTGGCGCTGGCTGTAGTCGAACGAGACCAGGCGGGTAAGGGTTCTTTCGGCGGCGACTTTGTGAGCAAGCGTGACGGAGTCCAATCCGCCGGAACACATAACGATGGTTTTCACGAGGGCTCCTGTTTTGACCGGGTAGGCTGCGACCGGATCGGCTGACGCGCCGACGAGCGTTCTGCGGATCACGCCGCCAAGGGCGCGATCCGCTAGATGAATGGAACGGGCATATGGTAGGCCCCGCGAGATTGTCGCCCCATCCACCTTCTGGCGTTGAATGAACCTGTCTTTTGCGGATGTCAACGGGGACACGGCCGGCCGGAAAATAACATCCTCCAACGACGCCTACTCGGCGTCGGTCAGGTCACTGGGATAGCGAAGCCCGCGCCGGCCCGCCGCCCGCCAATCGGCATCTAATCGACAAAACTCAGCCCCAATCGGGGGTAGAGTGGCCCGGCCGATAGCGGATTCGATATGTGCGCTGTCGAGCTTACGGAGGCGGAATATTGACCGAAGGCGACCCGACCGATCACACGCTCGCGACCATCGCCAGCATCCTCGATCACCCGGCCTCCCCTCGCGACGCCGAAAAAAGCGCCGTCGACGAGAGACCGGAGAACCCGGCGCTGCAGGCGCAGGCCGACGGCTACTGGAAGGTCGGTCCCGGACCGATGGAGGCTATCCGCTTCAAATGGACCGTGCGCCGCGAGAGTGGCGATCGATACTTCGTGGACGAGACCATCGGGGACAACTCCCGTTCCATCACGACCGGACCGATGTCTGCGGATGCGGCTGTCAGGTTCGTCGATGATCAAGCCAGTGAGGCGCGTCAGCGATTCGAAGCACTGCGCAATGAAATGGCCGGACGCGCGGCCGCGGCCGACATCCTTCGCAAAAACGGTGGCGGGGGCTGAGACGGCCGCGCCGTCGAAAAATCATACCCGCGCGGTGACTAGTGTAGCGACTCTGACGTTCCTTTCAGTGTTGCCGCGAGCTCTCGGAAGGAACGTCAGAGTCAAAGCTACACTAGGATCAGATAGTTGCTAGTGTCCCTTTGGTTCTGACATTCGTAAAAGTGCCGGCTGCGATGGGATACGAATGTCAGAACCGGGACACTAGCTCCGGCTTTCCCAAAAAGTCCTTCTTCGTCAATTCGACGCCGCAATGGCGCAGAATGTCATAGGCCGTCGTGACGTGGAAAAAGAACTGCGGCACGCTGAAGGTCAACAGCAGCGACTGGCCGGTAAAACGCCGGGTCGAGCCGCTGTAGAATGTAAAGACGACTTCCTTTTCTTCGGTGCCGTCGATTTGCGACGGCGGTATGTCTGCAAGGAAGTTCCTCGCCGTCGCAATGCGCGCCTTCAGTTCCGCAATATCGGGTTCTGTTTCCGGAAAGATCGGCGGATCGACGCCGGCAAGCAGCGCGCAGGCCAGCACCGCATGTCGGTTGGCTTCGCCCACCTGACGGATAAGATTATACATGTTGGGGTAGAGGCGCGTGTTGAGCAAAATGGACGGGTCGATCTGCCGCTTTGCCGCGTGAACGGCGGCCAGGTCCAGCAGATCGGACAGGCTGTCCAGGAAATGAGTGAAAACTCCAACGGAGGCTTGGTGCATCGAGATGGTCACGGTCGCGATCCCTTCCGCGCGGAACAAGTTGCTGGCTGCAGCGGGAGCCAGCGCTGAAAGCATTCGTCGACCGCCGGGTGAAACGAGCGATCGACGATGGAAGTTTCGCCAGGATTTACGTCGCTGGGCTTTGAATAACCTTGGCGTAGCTGTCAGCCGACCTTTGCGGAATATTCCTCGTCGGTGACCGGCTCCATCCAGGTCGCATGATTGCCGTCGAGCGATTCCTGCATGGCGATATGGGTCATGGCATTGGTCGGCGAGCCGCCATGCCAATGCTTTTCGCCCGGCGGAATCCAGATCACGTCGCCCGGCCGGATTTCCTTTACCGGACCACCTTTGGTCTGTATCCGGCCCACGCCGGAGATGACGTACAGGGTTTGCCCAAGCGGGTGGGTATGCCAATTGGTCCGCGCGCCCGGTTCGAAAGAGACGCGGTTGGCCACCAGGCGTGCGGGCGCGGGTGCGGCAAATAACGGGTCCTGCCAGACGGTGCCCGTGAAATTCTCCTTCGGAGCGCGGCGCGAGGGCCGCGAACCTGCCAGATGGAAGTCCATGCTAATCCTCCTTGGCCATTGTGGCTGGCGGTCTATTTCTTCGAAGCCGCGTAGCGCGCCTTGGTTTCGGCGTTCATCGGGTAGAGGCCGGGCAGCACCGCGCCGTTGTTGACCTGCTCGACGATCCAGCCCTCCATCCGCTCCTGCTCGGCGCCTTCGGCCAGAACGTGGTCGAGGAATGCCTTGGGGATGACGACCGCGCCGTCCTGGTCGGCAACGATCACGTCCTCAGGGAAAATGGCAACACCGCCGCAACCGATCGGTTCGCCCCAGCCGACGAAGGTCAGCCCGGCGACCGACGGCGGCGCGGCATAGCCATCGCACCACACCGGCAGGCCGGTGCCGAGCACGCCTTCGAGATCGCGGACCACGCCATCCGTAACCAATGCTGCGACCCCGCGCTTGACCATGCGCGCACACAAAATGTCGCCGAAAATACCGGCGTCGGTCACCCCCATGGCATCCACCACGGCGATGCAGCCCTCGGGCATGGCCTCGATGGCGGTTCGCGTTGAAATCGGCGACGACCAGGATTCCGGGGTCGCGAGATCTTCGCGGGCGGGCACAAAACGCAAGGTGAAGGCAGCTCCTACAACACGCTTCTGTCCGGGCGGCAACGGCTTGGTCCCCCGCAGCCAGACGTTTCGCAGGCCCTTCTTGAGCAGGACGGTGGTGATGGTGCCGGTCGAAACGTGGGAAAGCGTTGTGACGGCTTCGGGGGTCAGGGGCATTGAAAAAACAACTCCGGTGGGTGGATCAGGCGCGCATCTTGCGAGGCGGGAGCATGGCGTCAAGTGCCGCCGGGCATTGCTGACCGGCGTGCGGCTGCGCCCTCTCCCGATCATCACGTCTTATCGAAGGATGTTGGATTAGTTTATTGAAGTAACAGGCTTATTTTGCGCTCAAGGGTCGCGCGAACGCCTTACCGATGATAAGCTCCGCAAAAATCCCGCCGCGGTCCCATATCCCTCAGGGCCGAGGCGTCGACCAACGAGTTGTCAGAGCTATGGCCGCGCCCCTTTCCTCACCTCGCCTGCTGCCGAGCGGCGACAGCGCCATCACCGTGGAATTCAGCCGCAATATCGATGACGAGGCGAACCGGCGGGTGTTGGCGCTTGACCGGACCATGGCGCGTGAGCCGGTCTCGGGCGTGAATGAAACCATACCGACTTATCGATCCCTCTTGGTCCATTACGATCCGACGCAAATCGATTTCGATACGCTTGGCAAAAAACTTCTCGAACTCGCGCAGCGGCCGGCGCCGGCATCGGAGAAGACCCGGCACTGGCGCGTCCCGGTCGCCTATGGCGGCGAGCACGGCATCGATCTCGAGGATGTCGCCAAGACGCTCGGCACGACCGCGGACGACGTCGTGGCGCGCCATATTGCGGCCGACTATCGCGTCGCCATGATCGGATTTTCGCCGGGCTGGTCCTATCTCAGCGGCTTGCAGGCTTCCCTGCATATGCCGCGCCGGCAAACGCCGCGTCTGGTGACGCCGGAGGGAACGATTTCGATCGGCGGCGTGCAGACCGGCATTCAATGCATTGCCGGACCAAGCGGCTGGTACCTATTGGGCCGCACACCCGTACGGACCTATCGACTGCATCGCGATCCGATCTTCCTGCTCGAACCCGGCGACCACGTGAAGCTTTACGTCATCGACCACAAGACGTTTGCCGAAATGGATCGCGCGGCTGGACAGGGTGAAATAGTCGCCGAATTGATCGCCGCATGACCAGCCTTGTCGTCACATCGATCGGCCCGTCAAGCTCGGTGCAGGATGTCGGACGCTTCGGCGCGCAGCGCTATGGCCTGACGCCGAGTGGCGCGATGGACCGGCTCGGGCTTGCGGCCGCCAATTGCCTTGCCGGAAACGCGCTGTTCGCCCCCGCGATCGAGATCGGGCCGTACGGTGCGGCGTTCACCGCGCGCGGAACTGCGGTTCGCGTGGCGCTGGCAGGCGCGCCGCGCAGTGCCGGCATTGCCGGCCGCGCGGTCGCGTGGTGCACGTCCGTCACGATCGCCGACGGCGAAACCCTCAAGCTCGGCATGGCGCGCGGCGGAGCCTTTAGCTATCTCGCGATCGAAGGTGGCGTCAGAGGCGAACCGGTGTTCGGCAGTCTCGCAGTGACCGCGCGCAGCGGGCTCGGCAGCCCCTTCCCGCGCCCATTGCAGGCGGGCGACGAACTGGAAATTGCGCCGGCCAGCACCATGGCCGAGCGCCGGATCGATCTCCCGGCCGCGGCAGCCGGTCCGATCCGGGTGCTGCTCGGGCCGCAGAACGATGAGTTCGGCGATGAGGCGATAAACCTGTTTCTCGACGGCGAGTGGAGGATATCGGCGACCAGCGATCGCATGGGCTATCGCCTGGAAGGCCCCGTGATCCACCACCTGCACGGCCACAACATCGTGTCAGACGGCACCGTGAACGGCAGCATCCAGGTGCCCGGCAGCGGCCAGCCGATTGTGCTGATGTCCGATCGCGGCACCAGCGGCGGCTACCCCAAGATCGCGACCCTGATCTCGGCCGATTTCGGACGTTTTGCGCAAATTCCGGCAGGCTCGGCCTTTCGGTTCAAGGCCGTCAGCATGGAGGAGGCGCAAGCCGAGGCGCGCAAATTCGCAAGCCTGCTTCGCAGCCTGCCCGACCGGCTCGGACCGGTCGAAGGCTTTGATCTCGACATCGAAGCGCTGCAAGATGCCAATGTAGCCGGCGTTGCCGTTAGTGCGGTGGATGCGCGAACGTGGCAGACGCCACTTCCTGCCGATGGCGCCGACACAGGACTAGTGCCGCCTATTTGAAGTTCCTGCACCACAAGCGGCGAATTCGATCCAGGAACTTCAAATAGAAAAGCGGCACTAGAATAGGTTTGCTAGTGCCCCTGACTTTCCGAAGTTCGTGGAAAGTGGGTGCGGCAACGGAGCACGAACTTCGGAAAGTGGGCACTAGTTTGAGACTTAAACCAGGAAGCGGACAACAAGCATGAAAACAGTCGATCTGAACAGCGACCTCGGTGAAAGCTTTGGCGCCTGGGAAATGGGTAACGACGCCGCCATGATCGACGTCGCCACCTCGGTGAACGTCGCGTGCGGCTTTCACGGCGGCGATTACGACGTCATGCGCAAAACGGTGGAACTGGCGAAGGCGCGCGGCGTGAGCGTCGGGGCGCATCCGGGCTACCGCGATATTCATGGCTTTGGCCGCCGCCCGTTTTACGGCATGAAGGCTTCCGAGATCGAAAATCTCGTCGCCTATCAGATCGGCGCATTGCGGGCGGTTGCGGCGCTCTCCGGCTACAAGGTCACGCATGTGAAAGCGCATGGAGCGCTATCGAACGTCGCCTGCGAGGAAGACACCACCGCGCGCGCGATCGCGTCCGCCATCAAGGCGGTCGACCCCAATCTGGTCTTCGTGGTGCTTGCGAACTCGAAGCTGGTGAAGGCGGGCGAAGCCGCCAACCTGCCGATGGCGCATGAAGTCTTTGCCGACCGCGCCTATGAAGACGACGGCAATCTGGTTTCACGCAAGAAACCCGGCTCGGTCCTGCACGACCCGAAACAAATTGCGGAGCGCGTCGTGCGCATGGTGCAGGACGGCGCGGTGGTGTCGGTCACCGGCAAGGTGATCAAGATGCGCACCGATACGATTTGCATTCACGGGGATACACCGGGCGCCGTCGATATCGCGCGCGGGGTTCGCAAGGCGCTCAAGGACGCCGGAATCGACGTCGCGCCGTTCAAGCGAGGCTAGATCGGATCGCCTGGCTGGACGTTAAAAAGGATGGACCGAAAGCGTTCCGAACACGACGCCGGCAATCAGTACGAAGGCGCCGTAAAACGCCGCCGCATGAAGTCCGGTTCCGGTTTTGCGGGATAGCGAACGCGCATACAAATGCAAACGAGCCTCAGCCGACAGTTCGCGCATGGCCGATCTCCAGGATGACATGCGCGTAGTGGAGTATCGATTGCCGGCGGAAACAAGTCGAAGCCGAAAATAGCGATATCGCTACTCCGACTGAGTCGAATTCCGGATAAAAATTCTCCGTGGAAGATTCGCTCGGGAATTTTATTCGTTCAAATTTATCAGAGCAGGAACCGGTTCCATCGCGAATGGAGGGCGAGCGTCAATAGACGTCCTGCTGGAACCGGCCTTTCTTCTTGAGTTCCCCGACAAAACTCACCGCTTCATCCGTGGTTCGCGCGCCATGCTGGGCGACGATATCCACCAGCGCGCGTTCGACGTCTTTCGCCATCCGCTTGGCGTCGCCGCAGACATAGACATGCGCGCCTTCGGCAAGCCACGACCACAACTCGCGGCCGAGTTCGCGCATGCGGTCCTGCACGTAGAATTTCTTGTCGCCATCACGTGACCACGCCAGCGACAGCCGCGTCAGAAGGCCGGCGGTCTTCATGGCGTTCAACTCGTCGGAATAGAAAAAATCGCAACTCGATCGCTGGTGGCCGAAGAACAGCCAGTTGCGCCCAGTGGCGCCGGTGGCCCTGCGCTCGAGCAGGAAAGCGCGGAAGGGCGCGATGCCGGTGCCGGGGCCGATCATGATGATCGGTATCTTCGGATCCTGCGGAAGACCAAAGCCGTGCGCCTTCTGCACGTAGACTTTTACTTCTTCGCCGGGCTGGATTCGCTCGGCGAGGAAAGTCGAGGCGAGCCCCAGCCGCTTGCGCTTGCCGACAACGTAACGCACGCAGTCCACGGTCAGCGACAATTTGCCGGGGGTCGCGTTGTGTGAGGAAGAGATCGAATAAAGCCGCGGCTGTAGCGACTCCAGAGCTTCGACGAAGGCTTCGGGATGTGGTCGGACACCGGAGAATTTCTGCAACGCCGCCATGACGTCCAGGGTCGCGGCATCGCCATCGGGATCGTCACCTTGCGCCAATGCGCGTGCCTTCTCGCGCTGGGCGCCGCCGGTGATGTAGGAAATCAGCCCGAACAGCGAATCCGGCGCAGGCGCGAGCGAAACTTCGTCGGTGAGGACTTCGCGAAGCGTCCGCCCTCGCACCTTTGTCGTGTGCGAGGCGCCAAGCAGCGCGATGATCTGGTCGACATGGCCAAGTTCATTGCGGGCGAAAATGCCGAAGGAGTCGCCGACGGCATAGTCGAGGCCGCTTCCGGAAAGATCGAAATCAATGTGCCAGGTTTCCTTTCCCGACCCGCTCTTGTTGAGCAGACGCCGGCTTACGAAGGTCGCGGGCGCAGGATTGTCGCGTGACCGGCCGAGTTCGATGACCGGGGCGGCTGGTGCGGCCGGGCCTGGTATCGCAACAGGCGATTTGTCCAATTCGGCATGGAGCGTCTTGAGCATCCGGGCGGTTTCCTTGCCGCCGGGAACGCAAAGATTGAGGCGCGCTTCCGCCTTGCTCGCAATCGCTTCGGAATAGTCGTGGCAATTGTAACCGCATTGGCCGCAATCCTGTTGCGCCATCGCCGCCATCATGCGCCGCCGCAGCGGCCGTCCCTCGGCAAGCTTCATGCGATCGGCGATCGGCACGGTCTGATCGTGCCAGGGCGCCTCGCCATCATCGGCCTCGCCGGCCGGGCCCTGCATGACGGAGGCGCCCTGCTCGGCCGAAAGCGGCGTCACGGCTTCGCTCAGGAGACCTGCAAAGAAGCCGTTCAGCCAGGAGCGCTGCGCCTCGGAGAACGGCGCGCTCGATGGAATGATCTCGATTTTGTGCGGCGGCGTGATCTGGTTCATACCGAGATCTCCGCGTCCGCCAAACGACGCAGCGTCTCGCCGTCGTGGCGGCGAGCGAATGTCAGGAAGGTTTCGTCCGGGCCCGCGCGATGCGCCAAGTAAGCCCTAAGCAATTTTTCGATCGTTTTCGGCGTCTCTTCGGCCTTCAGGTCGTGATAAACTTCCCGGCCGATATCGGCATCCGGGCCAAAGCCGCCGCCCGCGAACAGATGATAGCTCTCGACCGTATCGTCGCTATCGCCGAGGGGAACCTTGGCGGCGATCAGGCCGATGTCGCTGATGTGATGCTGGGCGCAGGAATGGTGGCAACCCGTCAGGTGAATGTTCAGCGGCGTGTCGACTTCGACCCGGCCATCGCACCAGTTTCCGATCGCGGCCGCATGCGCCTTGGTATCGGAGGCGGCGAACTTGCAGCCCGTATTTCCAGTGCAAGCGATCAGACCGGCGCGAACTTGCGACGCCTTGACGGCAAGACCGATCGCCTCGACGGCCGCAACCGCCAACTCGACATTCTCGTCGCGTACGCCAGAAATCAACAGGTTCTGCCAGACGGTCAGCCTGATGTCGCCGTCGCCGAGATCGGCCGCGATCCTGGCCAACCCGCGCATCTGCTCGCAGCTCACCTTGCCGAGCGGTAACGCTACCCCGATCCAGTTCACACCATCTTGTTTCTGCCTGTGCACGCCGATATGCGCCATGCGATCGAAGGCTGGGCGCGGCGCCTGCGCCTCCGCCGGGACGCGGGTCAGGGCAAAGCCTAGCTTTTCCTCGACCAGAACCAGGAACTTATCCATCCCCATTCTGTCGACGACGTATTTCAGGCGGGCCTTGAGGCGGTTGGTGCGATCGCCGGTGTCGATGAAGGCCCGCACGATCGCATCAGCCACTCTAGTAGCGTCCGCCAGCTTGACGACGATGCCGGTTTCCTTCGCGAAATCCTTGTGGCCGGTGATGCCGCCGATCCCGAGACGAAACCACACGCCGGGCTCGACGCCGAAGCCGTCCTTCACTTCGACGGCGGCAAAAGCGATATCGTTGGTGTCTTCCAGCACCGCGATCTTGCCGGCGCCGTCGAAGGCGACGTTGAATTTGCGCGGCAAGCCATACAGCGAGCGGTCGTTGAGGATGTGATGGTGCCATTCGCGCGCATAGTCACGGGTGTCGATCAGTTCCTGCGGATCGATACCGGCCGTGGGCGTACCGGTGACGTTGCGAATGTTGTCGGCGCCCGAGCCGCGCGAGCATAATCCGAGGTCCTGAATGCCCTCGATCAGCGCGACCGCATTCTTAGGGAGAACTTCACGCACCTGAAGGTTGGCGCGGGTCGTGACATGGCAATAGGGACCGCACAGCCGCTCGGTGAGATCGGCTAGCCCGGCGAGTTGCCAGTGTTTGAGAATGCCGTTGGGAATTCGCAGGCGGCACATGTAGGAATCCTGTGCCGGGGCGACATAAAACAGGCCGTAATAGCGCCAGCGAAAATTGTCCGCGGGCGACGGCGGCGAATTGCTCAGCGCCTGCTCCTTCAAGCGCGGGTAGGCGTCGAAGGGATGTTCTTCGCGCTTGAATTTTTCCTGGTCGACGAGCTTCTTGCCCGACGCGAGAGCCTGATCCTGCGCCTTGATGTGGGCCGCGTCAGGCCCGGTCGGTCTAGTGCCGGTTTTATTAGCGCCGCTACCGCCCAAGCCGCGTCCGACCCGGCTGATCTGCAGGCCGGTAGCAAAACCTTCCAGGTAACGCTTCTGCTCGTCGGTAAATTCGACAGAGAGAGTATCAATCTTCATGGCGCGTAACGAAGCTCCCGTTGCCGCCAGCTCGCGGTCTCAAGGAATGGGGATTGAATGGAGGCCGATCGGCTCGACGCAGCGATTGCCGATCTCTGCTCCATCCGGGCCCGCCCAGCTTCGTTGCTGTGAAGTCTGTCTCGGATGCCAGCGACCATCTGTGGTGCTGGCTGCACTGCAGCATACAAGTTGCGTGCCACAATGATTCATCCAAGTTAACTGTTTTAATTCAAATGCTTATGAAGTGATCATAAGGTTCCAAAAAGTGCCCTTTCTCACCAATTTTGGGCAGCGAGCCTAAAAAATAGCCGACCTTTAAGGCTGCCTATTTTCTCTTCAACGCGCGGTGTGGGGCTTACTTGCGCCCGGCATCGAATGCAGCGAAATGAGCCTCGATGTGGTTGGGGTCAAACGCGGGCCCCGCGAACGCACCGATGGACCTGGACATGATCTGGTGCTTGCCGTCGCGGCCAAATGCAGCCTCATAAAGATCAGGCCGGAACACGCCCTGCGCGGTGTCGAGAGCCTCGGGGCCGAATGCCGTCTGCCGCCAGCGTACCATCTGCGCGTAAAGCCAGGCAGCCTGGATCGGGTCCGGTATGGAGGCATCTTCCCGTGCCAGCAGCATATAGCTGTCGCTTTCGCGGCTGGCTCCATCCGCGGCAATCTTCAACCGCCCCTGCAATGTCCGCAGGATCACATCGGCATCGACGCCGATGTATTCGGGCCGTGCCAGGATCCGCGCCACCTCGTTCTGGTTGGGCCGCGCTTCGACGAATTCGGCTGCCCGGAACAGAGCTCGAACCAGCGCCGCGAGGCTTTGGGGATTCTTCTCCGCCCATTGCCGGCGGGTCGCCAATACCTTTTCCGCCGCGCGCTGCATGATGTCGGAGCCGAAATGCAGGATGCGGCCGACGCCGCGATCGACCGCGATCGAATTCCAGGGCGCGCCGACGCAGAAGCCGTCGACCTGACCGCTGGCGATGCTGCCAACCATCAAGGGCGGCGGCAGCACGACGAGACGAACATCCTCGTCCGGATCGACGCCGCCGGCGGCCATCCAGAACCGCAGTTGATAGTTATGAGTCGAAAACGGAAACGTCATGCCGAAGGTCAGGGGATCGCTGCCGTTTCGCCGGCGCGCTGCCACGACACGCGATAGCGCACGTGCGGTTGCCATCGGGTCGAGGCGATCGCCGTCGATTTCGGCCATGATCGCCGCTTCAAGCGCCGGCGACACGGTGATAGCATTGCCGTTGAGGCTCAGATTGAGCGGCACGACGATCGGCACCTTGATATGTCCAAGCCCGAGGCTTGATGCGACGGGAACAGGGGCGAGGAGATGCGCCGCGTCAAACAGCCCGATATTGAGCTTGTCGCGGACGTTCGACCACGACACCTCCCGGACCAGTGTCACATCTAACCCCTCGGCGCCGGTAAAACCCTTCTCGACGGCGACGATCAGGGCCGCGGCATCGATCAAAGGAATGAAGCCGATCTGGAGCGACGTTGTCATTTCAACAGCTCCGACGCCGTCAGGATCGACTGGGCGATCTCGCCGATCTTTTTCTTCTCACGCATCGCGGTCGATCGAAGCAGCACGTAAGCCTCCTCCTCGGTCAGGCCCTTCAGGCGCATCAGAATTCCCTTCGCCCGCTCGATCACCTTGCGGTCCTCGAGCGCAGATTTGGCGCGATCGAGTTCGTCCTGAAGTTTTGAGAAGGCGTTGAAGCGGGAAATGCAGAGATCGAGAATCGGCTTGAGGCGCTCCTTCTTCAGACCGTCAACGATATAGGCGGATACGCCGGCATCGACGGAGGCCTGGATCGAGGCGGCGTCGCTTTGGTCGACAAACATCGCGATCGGCCGCCGCACCGCGCGGCTGACCTGAAACATCTGTTCCAGAATATCGCGGCTCGGGTTTTCAAGGTCGATCACGATGACGTCGGGATCGACCGCATAGATGCGGCTCAAGAGGCTCTGCATTTCGTCGATGCGCACGACGTCGGTAAAGCCCGCCTCCCGCAACCCCTCTTCGAGAATTGCGGCACGGATCGGACTTTCGTCGACAATCGCGATTTTGGGAGACGACTCGGTGCCCATCATGCACTCATTCCTAGTGGTCCGATTCTAACATTTGCATCCCAGTGCAGCAGGCTCTTTTGCAAAATGTTAGAATCTAGGGACCACTAGCAAATATAGATTTTCTAGTGGAGTTTTGGATTTGACATTCGCTTTGCGAACGCGCGGATACAGGGTAGCGAATGTCAAATCCACTCCACTAGCAAGCCGTTGATAGCATGCCGCAAGCCGGTTCAAAGCCTTGTAATTAGGGTCAATTGGGGCTAGCTCCTGCCCATCAATCAGACAGGTTCGGGATGCAACAGGCCGCCGCGCCCAAAGTCAGTTTTGTTTCGCTCGGATGCCCCAAGGCGCTGGTGGATTCTGAGCGCATCATCACGCGCCTTCGCGCCGAAGGCTACGAGCTTGCGCGCAAGCACGATGGTGCAGATATCGTCATCGTCAACACCTGCGGCTTTCTCGACAGCGCCAAGCAGGAATCGCTTTCCGCCATCGGCGATGCGATGGCGGAAAATGGCAAGGTGATCGTCACCGGCTGCATGGGCGCGGAACCGGAACAGATCGAAGCCGCCTATCCCGGCGTGCTCTCGATATCAGGACCGCAGCAATATGAGAGCGTACTCGAAGCCGTGCATCGCGCGTTGCCGCCCGCCCATAACCCGCATCTTGATCTGGTGCCGCCGCAAGGCATCAAGCTGACGCCGCGGCACTACGCCTATTTGAAGATTTCCGAGGGCTGCAACAACCGCTGCAGCTTCTGCATCATCCCCAAATTGCGCGGCGATCTGGTGTCGCGGCCGGCCAATGACGTGCTGCGCGAGGCCGAGCGATTGGTCACCGCCGGCGTCAAGGAATTGCTGGTCATTTCGCAGGACACTTCGGCCTATGGTGTCGATATCAAATACGCCGCCAGTCCCTGGAAAGACCGCGACGTCCGCGCCAGATTTTTCGATCTGGCACAAGCACTCGGCGACTTCGGCGCCTGGGTTCGGCTGCAATATGTCTACCCCTACCCGCATGTCGATGAGGTCATTGGCCTCATGACCGAGGGCAAGGTGCTGCCCTATCTCGACATTCCCTTTCAGCATGCAAGCCCCGAAATCCTCAAGGCTATGAAACGCCCGGCCGCGCAGGAGAAGACGCTGGCGCGGATCAAGGCGTGGCGCGAGCAATGTCCTGACTTGACGCTGCGCTCTACCTTCATCGTCGGCTTTCCCGGCGAGACCGATTCGGATTTCGCGTATCTGCTCGACTGGCTCGACGAGGCCGAGATCGACCGGCTCGGTTGCTTCAAGTACGAGCCGGTGGCAGGCGCCTCTTCCAATGCGCTGGGCCATGCCGTGCCGGATGAGGTCAAGCAGGAGCGCTGGAATGCGCTGATGGCGCGACAGCAGAAGATTTCCGCGCGAAGGCTGAAGCGCAAGGTCGGCACCCGGCAACAGGTGATCATCGACGAGGTCGGCCCAACGGTTGCCAAAGGTCGTTCAAAGGCCGATGCCCCTGACATCGACGGCGCGGTCTATCTCTCGAGCCGCCGCCCGCTGAAGGTCGGCGAAATCGTCACCGCGAAAATCGAGCGCGCGGACGAATACGACCTGCATGGCAGCGTCGCCGGATTTTGAAGGCGCTTGACACCGGTCGCGTTTCGGCTGTATGGCCCTGCACCATGATTTTCAACCGGACCAAAATGCGCGCCGTATGCCGTCGTCACGCCCGTGACGATGATGGGTCGCGCCATGTCCGACGACTAAGCTGAACAGATAAATCAGCAACGTTTTCGAGAAGGCCGCACCCTCAAAAGTGCGGCCTTCTTGCGTTTCACCCTGCCCTTCCATCCCACGCAACAGGAGTTCGACATGACCGCCGCCTCGCATCCCTATGACGTGCTGATGGACATCACGGCACGCCCCAGCATCGTATTCGTCCGGGGCGAAGGTTCCTTTCTGTGGGACGACAAGGGCAAGCGTTATCTCGATTTCATCCAGGGCTGGGCCGTGAATTGCCTGGGGCATTCGCCGCCGGCGGTGGCGCAAGCCCTTGCCGCGCAAGCCCAACGGCTGATCTCGCCGAGCCCGGCCTATTACAACGATGTCAGCCTCAAGCTCGCGCAGGCACTGGTTGAGCGGAGCTGCTTCGACCAGGTGTTCTTTGCCAATTCGGGCGCCGAGGCCAACGAAGGCGCGATCAAGCTCGCCCGCAGATACGGCGCGCTACACAGGAACGGCGCGTTCGAGATCATCACCCTCGAAGGCGGCTTTCATGGCCGCACGCTCGCGACCATGTCGGCTTCGGGGAAAAAAGCGTTCGAACCGTTGTTCGAGCCGAAGGTGCCGGGCTTTCGTAAAGCGCGCCTCAACGATCTGGATTCGGTGAACGAACTCATCAACGGCAATACCGTCGCCGTGATGCTGGAGCCGATTCAGGGCGAGGCCGGAGTCTGGCCCGCGAGCGATCAATTTCTGCAGGAATTGCGGGCGCTGACCAGGGAACAGGGCTTGCTCCTGATCTTGGATGAGATCCAGACCGGCATGGGTCGTACCGGAAAACTCTTCCACTACGAGCATGCCGGGATCGAGCCCGACATCATGACACTCGGCAAGGGCATCGGCGGCGGCGTGCCGCTCGCGGCTTTGTTGGCGACGGAACGCGCCTCCTGCTTTGAACACGGCGACCAGGGCGGCACCTTCAACGGCAATGCGTTGATGTGCGCGGCGGGTCTTGCGGTCCTGGAGCAAGTCGCCGCGCCTAACTTCCTGAAGTCGGTCACCGAGAATGGGCTCTATCTGGAGAGTGAGCTGCAGCGGCTCTCGGCACGCCATGGTCTCGGTGAGGTCCGCGGGCGAGGATTACTGCTGGCGCTCGATCTGCGGGTCCCGATCGCTCCGTCGATCATGGCCGCGGCGCTGGACGACGGTCTGCTCCTCAACTCGCCGCAGCCGGATGCCTTGCGCTTCATGCCAGCGCTCAACGTCACGCGTCGAGAGATTGGCCTGATGACCGATTGCCTTGACGCCCTGCTGACCAAGGCCGGTGTCGCGAGGCAAGTGGCATAGTTGGATCTAGGGCTTTGCCGGCGGAATTGTTTGAACGCACGATCCCATAGCTCAACAGGATAGAGCGCTGCGCTACGGACGCGGAGGTTCGAGGTTCGAATCCTCGTGGGATCGCCATTGGCAAACGCATCAACCTCGAGATTTTCGCTACGGCTTGAGGATCGAAGCCCCCGTGGTCGCCCGGCTCTCCAGATCGATATGCGCCTTGCCCGCATCCTTCAGCGCATAGGCATGATTGATCGGCACGTGCAGCTTGCCGCTGATCACGGCGGAAAACAGCGTGTCGGCCCCGTCAAGCAATTCGGAACGCTTGCCGATGTAGTCGTTGAGTTTCGGCCGGGTTGCAAACAGCGAACCATGATTGTTGAGTTCGGCGATGGAGAACGGCGGGACCGGACCCGACGCATTGCCAAAACTGACGAACAGGCCGCGTGGCTTGAGGCAGGACAGCGAGCCCGGAAATGTCGACTTGCCGACGCCGTCGTAGACGACGTCGCAGAGTTCGTTGCGGCTGATCTGTTTGACGCGCGCGACGAAATCTTCCTCGTTGTACAGGATGACGTGATCGCAGCCGTTGGCCAGCGCCAGTTCTGCCTTGGCTTTCGAGCCGACCGTGCCGATAACATGCGCACCAAGCGCCCTCGCCCATTGGCACGCAAGCAAGCCGATACCGCCGGCGGCGGCATGAATTAGCACCCGGTGATGCGGCTCGACCTTGAAAGTCTTGTGCAGCAGGTACCAGACCGTCAGCCCTTTCAGCATCAGGACCGCACCCTGTTGGTAGGTGATGTGATCCGGCAGCTTGACCAGTCTTTCCCAGGGAATGTTGCGTTCGCTGGCATAGGCGCCGAGATTGAAATAGTAGGCGACGCGATCGCCGGGGTGAAAGTTCGTCACGCCCGGACCGACGGCAAGCACTTCGCCCGCGGCCTCGTTACCGGCGACGAACGGCGATGTCGGCGCCTTGTAGAGACCGGTGCGATAATAAACGTCGATGAAGTTGAGCCCGACGGCGTGCTGGCGGATGCGGACCTCGCCCGGGCCCGGCTCAGGCAGTTCGATGTCTTCATAGATCAGGGCTTCCGGTCCCCCAACCTTGTGCACCCGCACGGCCTTGGTCATTGCCGCCTCTCCCTCGGTAGGTCAATTTTGGTAAATCAATGATGGCGAGCGAAAGCTATCGGAGTCGCAATGTCAACACGCCGGGGCATGCCGTATCTCGGCCGTCAGCCGCTTGACGACCGCCCGCGGTTGCGCTGGGCCAGGACGTTGAACAGTTCCACTGCCGCGGAAAACGCGATTGCGAAGTAGATATAGCCGCGCGGGATGTGGAATTTGAAGCCGTCCGCGACGAGCGCCACGCCGATCAGAACCAGGAACGCCAGCGCCAGCATCTTGGTGGTGGGGTGCTCGGCGACAAATCGCGCCACCGGGCCCGACGCGGCATACATGACCAGGCAGGCGACTATGACCGCGGTGATCATGATCGAGAGGTCTTGCGCCATGCCGATCGCGGTGATGATCGAGTCCAGCGAAAACACGATGTCGATGATGATGATCTCGACGATAACCCAGAAAAACGCCGCTTTGCGGGAAGCTGCCGCTGTCACGTCCTCTTGCGCCTCGACCGCCTGATGGATTTCGTGGGTCGCCTTGCCGATCAGAAAGAGCCCGCCGGCGATCAGGATGATGTCGCGCCACGAAAATGCAAATCCCTGAACGGTCAGGACGGCGCGGGTCAGACCGATCATCCAGACCAGAAGGCAGAGCAGCAGAATTCGAAACACAAGCGCAAGCGCCAACCCGATTTGACGTGCGCGCTTTGCTTGCTGCGGCGGAATCCCGGAGACGATAACGGAGATAAAGATCACGTTGTCGATGCCGAGAACGATCTCGAGCGCCGTCAGCGTCAAGAGAGCGGCCCATGCTTCAGGACTCGATATCAGCTCGATCATGCGTTGAGCGACCTGACCAGCCGTATCGCCGTATTGCTGCCGACGACATAGACGCCGATGGCGCAGAGCGCGACTGTGACGGTCGTGCCGGCCTCGAAATCGTTAATCAGCGCGACGATGGCCAACGCCGTCCCTGCACCGATCAAGGACAAGGTCAGCCAGCGCAGACGCCTCACGCGAACCGGGTGAACGACATGAAACGGCAGGAAGGTGAGAACGATCAGCGCGGCCATTGCCAGGCTCGATGCGGCCGGCGGCCAGTGCAACAGGAAGAGATAGAAGGCCGCGATGTTCCACAATCCGGGAAAACCGCGGAAATGATTGTCATCCGACTTCATGCGGCGATCGGCAAAATACAGCGCGCCGGAGACTGTAATGCCGACCCCCAGAATTGGGGCAGCCAGCGGCCACAACAGCCCGCTTGCGGTGATGGCGTAAGCGGGCACGAAGACGTAGGTGACGAAATCAACCACGAGATCGAGCACTTCGCCCGACCAGTTCGGCTGCAGACGCGCCACGTCCAGCCGCCGCGCGATTGGACCGTCGATACCGTCGATGACGAGCGCGACGCCCAGCCACCAGAACATCGCCGTCCAGTGCTCGCGAACCGCTTCAAGCAGCGCGATGAGAGCAACACCAGCCCCAAGCGCGGTGAAAACATGCACCGAAAATGCCGCGGTCCGCAGCAGCGGTGAAGCTTCCGAAGGAGGTATTTTGGTCTGTTGATCCATTTTCGAATGAATGCACCGATCTGCGACACTGCTATCAGGAATCGCCGCGATTTGCACATCCGCGGGTGGCGGGCTTGAAAATGCCACCGGGAGTGTCAATTGTTTCGGTATGAGCGATATTTCCTCGATCTACGACGCAGCCGTGGTGGGCGGCGGACCTGCAGGACTGACCGCTGCGATTGCCATCGCCCGATCCGGCGCGCGCACGGCGCTGGTGGCGCGGAAGTCGTCCTATGCGGACAACCGAACCACGGCGCTTCTGGGCGGGTCGATCGATTTTCTGCGGGCCCTGGAGGTTTGGCCGCACTGTCAGGACCGGGCCGCTGAATTGCGCGTGATGCGTCTGGTGGACGACACCGGTCGCCTGATCCGTGCGCCCGAGGTTAAATTTTCCTGTGACGAGATCGGCCTCGACGTATTCGGCTACAATATTGAAAACCGCCTGCTGGTGTCCGCTCTGGAACAGCGCAGCGCGGCACTTCCCAACCTGACGCGGTTCGACGACGAGGTGGCCGCGATCGACCTCGGCGATGAAGCGGTCAGGCTGCGGTTGACGAATGGCGAGTCGCTGTCGGCGCGCCTTGTGGTCGGTGCCGACGGGAGGCACTCGCTCTGCCGGGAGGCTGCCGGCATCGGCGTCAAGCGCCGGGAACTCCGTCAATCGGCGCTGACATTCAATGTCAGGCATTCCCGACCGCATCAAAATATCTCGACGGAATTTCACACCTCCCAGGGGCCTTGCGTATTTGTCCCGCTGCCCACGAATCGTTCCAGCGTGGTGTGGGTGTCGGAGCCGAAGCAGGCCGAGCGTTTGATGGCGTTGAACGACAAGGATCTTTCGGAAAAGGCCGAATCCCGGTCGCACTCCATTCTCGGCAGGATCGAGGTCGAGCCCGGACGAAATCTGTTTCCGCTTGCCATCGAGCAGCCCAGACAATTTGCAAAGGCGCGTATCGCACTCGTCGGCGAAGCGGCGCATGTGCTGCCGCCGATCGGCGCGCAGGGCCTCAACATGGGACTGAGGGATGCCGCCGACATCGCCGATATCGTGCGCAGCGCATTGGCATCCGGCGAGGATCCGGGTTCGTCTATCGTGCTCGATCGCTACGTTTCCGCGCGGCGCCCCGATGTCTTGAGCCGTACCTTCGCGATCGATGTGGCCAACCGTTCATTGTTGAGCGCGTTCCTGCCGATGCAGTCGCTCCGCGCCACGGGCCTGCACCTGATCGGCGCGTTCGGACCGCTTCGCCGTCTCGCCATGCGCGAGGGCCTCGCGCCGTCGTGGCGCACTTCACCCGCCACAACCCCTGCGGCGACGCAAGCCGCCCGCTCCGAATAAGCCACGCGGGAACTTGCTGCAGGCGAAGCAGAACAAGCTAGTCGGCCCCCCGGTTTGGCGCCGGGAACGGGATCAGCGGCGAACGTTAATTCGCTCCCTTGCCTCTCGTGGCGTGGATTTGACATTCGCTATCCCGCCAGCCGCAAACGCTCGAAGTGAGGGGCAAACCTAAAACTCTACTAGAATCAGACAATTGCTGTTGGTTCTTTGATTCAAACATTCGCAAAACGTGCGTACTGCGATGGAGCACGAACTTCGGAAAGTGGGCACTAGCATCGGTCACAATCATGGTCTATTCGACGAGGTATGATCAAAACGCGAACCGCCAAATTCCAGATCGGACAGATCGTGCGCCACCGGATATTTTCGTTCCGCGGCGTCATTTTCGACATCGATCCTGAATTCAACAATACCGAGGAGTGGTGGCTGGCGATCCCCGAAGAGGTGCGGCCCCACAAGGATCAGCCGTTCTATCACCTGCTCGCCGAGAATTCGGAATCCGAATATGTGGCCTATGTTTCGGAGCAGAATTTGTTGCCTGACGATTCCGGCAAGCCGATCCGGCATTCGCAGGTCGCCGAGATTTTCGTGAAGGACAAGTCGGGAGGCTACCGGCCGCGCAATCCGTCCCTCAATTAGCGCGCCCTCGCAAGAAGCCAATCAGACAAAGAAAAAAGGCGCTCGAACCGGGCGCCTTTTTGTTATCGAAGCAGAAAGCCTACTTGGCGGCCGGATTGGCTGGCGCGCCCGCTGCCGACTGGCCGGCCTCAAGCTTCTTGCGCGCTTCCTCTGCACGTTTCTGCAGCTCTTCCTGCAGCTTCTTCTGGGTCTCCTCGAACTGCTTCGGGTCGGTCGGAGGACCGTCATAGGCCTTGGCGAAATCGCCAAGCGGCAGCGGCAATGTAACCGGCTGGTTGTTGGAGCTGATCGCCTGAATGACGAGGTTCTGGCCCTTCTTCAGATTGGCCAGCAGTTCCGGGGACACCTCGTAATCCGACATACAGCCGTTCTGAAAGCAGATCACATACGGACTCTGCGCCGGCGGATTGTTGTCGACGATAATGCGGGTGCCGTGAACCAGCAGCATGCCGAGCGGCAGCGTGACGCGGAGAATTTTCTTCGGCTCGCCCTCGGGCTCGATCACGACGGCCGCCACCACGGGCTGGCCGGATTCGATACGGCCGTCCTTGCCGGTGAAGCAAACCTGCTTGGCATTGGCTTCCTGCCCCTTGAGACAGAATTTGGTCCAGGGCGCGTAGATCAGTTGAACCTGTTGGTCCGCCGGGGGGGCGGCTGCCTGTGCGGGGGCGGCGGGAGGCGCGGCCTGCGTTGCCGGCGCCGGAGCACCGGGCGCAGCCTTGGGAGCGGCCTTCGGCGCAGCCTTCTTTGCCGGAGCCGGAGCGCCGGGCGCAGGGGCCGGCGTCTGCGCCCAGAGGTCCGGCGCGAGCAACGTGCCACCGAGGGCTGTGACCGCCATCAAGGCGAAAACTCGCCCACGCGGCCATATTGGCGCGGCCAACATACGGAAATTCATTGCGGAAAACCCTTTCTGAACGGAAGCGCCGAAAACCGCCGCAGGCACCGAAACCTGACCATTTTGGCGGCTGTCTCCTTGCCAATTGAGGCGGATGCGTGACAAGCCCTGCCGGATTGGTCAATTGCACGCCTTCATACAGACGCGGACGAAAAGATCAATGCCGACGGATCGTCTTGAGACACGTCGCCGTGAAGAGCCAGATGCCTGTGTTAAAGGCAAACCGTGAGCCAGACCGAATCAAATCAAAGTACTGAGCGCTGGGTCCGCTCGCGCGGATGCGCCGGGGTTTTGTTCTGCGTCCTCGTGGTTTTGGGTCTTCCGGCCTCGACCCGTCATGGAAAAGCTGCGGCCGTCGAAAGTTATGCGATCGCGATGCATGGCACACCGGCACTGCCTGCCGGCTTTGCCCATATGCCGTACGCCAACCCTGATGCGCCCAAGGGCGGACGGTTGGTTCAGGGCATCCTCGGAACCTTCGACAGCCTCAACCCTCTGATCGTGCGGGGACTGGCCGTCCAGCCGATCAGGGGGTACGTCGTCGAAAGCCTGATGGCGAGAGGCAATGACGAGGCCTTCACCCTCTATGGTTTGTTGGCCAAAAGCGTCGAAACCGACGACGCCAGAAGTTACGTCACCTTCCGTCTCGATCCGAAGGCAAGCTTTTCCGACGGCCAGAAGGTCACCGCCGACGATGTCGTCTTCTCCTGGGCTTTGCTGCGCGACAAGGGGCGCCCCAACTATCGGCAGTACTATTCGAAAGTCGCAAAGGCTGAGGCGCTCGACCCGCTCACGGTGCGGTTCGATTTTGGCGGCATCCAGGATCGTGAACTGCCGCTGATCCTCGGCCTGATGCCGATATTGCCCCGCCATGTCATCGACGCGGAAAGGTTCGAGGAGACCTCCATGGCGGCTCCGCTCGGCTCGGGACCTTACCGGGTCACTGCCGTGAACCCGGGCGCGAGCGTCACGCTCACGCGCAATCCCGGCTATTGGGGTCGCGATCTGCCGGTCAATCGCGGGTTGTGGAATTTCGACGAGATCAGGCTCGACTTCTATCGCGAGGCCAACGGCTATTTCGAAGCGTTCAAACGAGGCCTCTACGATTTTCGGATCGAAAACGAGCCGCTGCGCTGGCACGACGGATACGATTTTGCGGCCGCTCACAACGGTGAGGTGATCCGCGACACTATCAAGACCGGAATGCCGCAGCCTTCCGAGTTTCTGGTTTTCAACACCCGGCGGCCGGTATTTGCCGACATTCGCGTCCGTCAGGCGCTGACCCTTCTGTTCGATTTCGAATGGATCAACCGCAACTATTTTTTCGGGCTTTACGGCCGCTCGGCGGGATTCTTCGCCGGCTCGGAGCTTTCGGCCTATGGCCGCCCCGCCGGTGAGCAAGAGCTGGCATTCCTGAAGCCGTTCGAGGCCCATATCCCCTCCGCCATCCTCGATGGCAGTTATCGCCTGCCGGTCACCGACGGATCGGGTCGCGATCGCAACAGCTTGCGCGAGGCGCTGAACCTGTTGTCGCAGGCCGGCTACGATCTCGATGGCGCGGTGCTGCGGCAGCGATCGAGCAAGGCCCCATTGACCTTCGAAATTCTGGTGACCACCCGCGATCAGGAACGGATCGCGCTGGCGTTTTCGCGCGATCTCAGGCGGGCCGGCATCGAGGCAAGGGTCCGCGCGGTGGATGCGGTGCAGTTCGATCAGCGCCGTCTCGGCTTCGATTTCGACATGATTCAGAACCGCTGGGACCAGTCGCTGTCGCCCGGCAACGAGCAGTTTTTCTACTGGGGAAGCGAGGCGGCCGATAACCCGGGCACGCGAAACTATATGGGCGCCAAGAACCCCGCCATCGACGCCATGATCGCCGACATGCTGGCGGCGCGGGATCACGACGTTTTTGTTTCGGCGGTGCGGGCGCTCGATCGCGTCCTGATCTCGGGATTTTACGCCATCCCGGTTTTTAACGTCCGGGAGCAATGGATCGCGCGCTGGAATCGGATAGAACGTCCACAAGCCACCGCTTTGACAGGTTATCTTCCGGAAACATGGTGGCACAGGCCGTCGCAATCGAAGTAGTCTCATCGAAACGATTCGTACGCCCCGAGCAGATCCCGTGATCCAAACCAACGTATCGCCGACGCTCGACGGATTGTTTCAGAGGATTTTGGCGCGCCAGCCGGAAGCGCTGGCATTGCTCGATCCGCTCAACAAACCTCGCGTCACCGGCCAGCCGCCGCGGCGAATGACGTTCGCGCAGGCCGATCAGGCGATCTCGGCGCTGGCGGCGCATTTCGTCGATGCGGGCCTGCCGGCCAATGCGGTGGTCGGCGTGCAGTTGCCCAACACGGTGGAGTTCATGCTCACGGTGCTGGCGGCCCATCGCGCCGGATTGATCGTTGCGCTCCTTCCGCAGCTTTGGCGGCAGGCGGAATTGACCGCGGCGCTCAACCGAACCGGCGCGCGGGCGATCGTAACGTCGGCGAAGATCGATGGCGTCAACCATGCCGATCTCGCCATGAATGCTGCGGCGGAGGCGTTCTCGATCCGCCATGTCGCCGGCTTCGGCGATGACTTGCCGGAGGGAATGGCGTCGCTCGATCAGGTCTTGGCAGGTAGATCGCCGTCGACCGATCGCCCCATCCTCCAGGACGGGCGCAGGGCCGCGCTGATCTCCTTCGATGTCACCACCGATGGGCTTCGCACCGTGCCGCGGACCCATCTCAACCTGATCGCCGGGGGACTGGCGGTTTTCCTCGAGAGCCGGGTCCCGCAAGGCACGCGGCTGATGTCGGCATTCGCGCCCTCTTCCTTCGCGGGATTTACCTCCTCGCTACTGCTGTGGCTGTTGTCGGGCGGAACGCTTGCCTTGCATCACCCCTTTGACGGAGAAACGCTGGAACGCCAGATCAACGGCGACGGCTGCGATACGCTGGTCGCACCCGCGCCGATGGCGCTGCGTCTGGCCGATCTCGATATGGCCACACGCGTGCCGAAGCTGCGTCATGTGATCGGCCTGTGGCGCACGCCGGAACAGATCGCCTCGAGCGCGCAATGGACCGTCGAACAAGCGAGATTTTCCGATGTCTATCTGTTCGGCGAAGTTGGCCTGTTCGCGGCCCGGCGAACCGCCGACGGCATGCCGGTGCCGATCATGCCGGGGCCGCATGGCGCGCCGCGTGACGTGCCCGGCACCTCGATCGCCGGCGAGGTCCTGCTGACGCCCAAGGGAACGCTGGCCTTGCGCGGGCCGATGGTGGCGCTGGCAGCCTATGCGCCTCCGCCGCCGCCACCCAATTCCTTGACGGCGCCGTCGCCTCCCGATTACGTCGATACCAGCTATGCGGCCCGGCTCGATCGCTCCTCCGGTGCGATCTGCATCACCTCGCCCCCATCGGGAATTGTTGCCGTCGGTGGCTATCGGTTCCTGTCGCAGGATCTTCAGGAATGGGCCAGGCGGCTCGGACAGGGCGCGCTTTTGACGGCGTTGCCTGATCGCCTTTGTGGATATCGCCTGGCGGGGCGCGCCCAGGACAACGCACGAGGCCGCGAGGCGCTGAACCAGCTCGGACTTAACCCGCTGATGACGGAAGCTTTTCGAGATCGCACGATCCCCGGCTGATCCGGGGCGGGCTGGCTTTTGTTGACACGGCATTAAGACCGCCAACCTAGGATCGCGCCTGCCGAAATGCGCCGGTCCGAGTATCCGATGTCCCTGCAACAAGGCCCGATCATCGTCGTGTCCGACCACCAGCAGCCGGCGCTGATGGCCGCACTTGGCAATGCCGGGACGTTTCCGGTCATTGAAACAGCTTGGCCTGAAGCCGCCCGCGCCGTCGCGCAACTGCATCCGGCCGCGGTTCTGGCGACAGCAGGCGAAGGCTCCGACACCGAACTCGATGCGCTCGCCGGGCAAATCCGCGCTGTTGAACCCTATCTTCCGCTGCTCGCGATCGAGCCGAAGGTGACGCTGCCCGAAAACGCGATCCCGTTTTCCTGCGCCGGCGCGAAGTGGGATCGGCTGCTGCCGCGGCTGCGCGCGGCGCTCCGGGTCCGGACCCTGCACACCACCGTCATGCGCCGGCTCGACGACCAAACCGTGGCCAAACCTGATATCGCCGAGATCGATCCGGTTCGCGATGCAACCGTGCTGTTGATCGGGCGTGCCGAGGGTTATCCGGCGCTCTCCATTGCGCTGGGCGAACGGATGGGCGTTGTCGGCGCGCTGAGCATCGAAGCCGCGGCCAAACATCTCAACAGCCGCGATATCGACGGAATCGTGCTCGGTGAAGGTTTCAGCGACCGCGTGGTCGATGCGTTCCTCACCGTGCTCGGCGAAGATCCGCGCTTTCGTCACTTGCCCGTGGTGGTGACGCTTCCCGGATTGACCCCCGCCTACGACCTTCCGAACCTGGAGATCGTCAACGGGGATTCCGCGCACATTGCGGCCAGCGCCCTGCCCCTGATCCGCCAGCACGCCCTTGAATCCCATCTGAGCCGTACGCTGCGCTCGATCGATGCCGGCGGCCTGCTCGATCCGCAGACCGGACTGTTGACCGCCGCAGCCTTCGATCGCGACTTCACGACCGCTATCCGTCAGACGCTGTCGGGCGGCGGCGGCTTGTCGGTCGCGCGGTTTGCCTTCGATCCAGCCAATCCACGCGCCCATCTTGACGGCGCCCGGCTTCTCAGCCGGCTGATGCGGCAGATGGATTTTGGTGCGCTCTGCGAAGACGGATCGGCGCTCGTGGTGTTTGCCGAAACCGATCTGCGCACCGCGCAGGTGATCGCGCGCCGCCTTTCCAGCGTCATGCGGCATACCGCTTACGAAAAACGGGAAACGCGCCGGAGCGAGCCGACCGTCACGGTTGCGACGCTGCAGCCCGCGGACACCGCACAATCGCTGCTGGCCCGGCTCGCGCATGAAGGCCGCCGCGCGGCCTCCTAAGCCGCCTTGCGGTCCTCGGCGAGGTTGGCGAGCTGGCGCAGGATTTCGGTTGTGCCCGAAAGACGCTCCTCGGCCGTCTGCCATTCCTGGAAGAAAACCACCTTCATGTCGGGCCGCACGCGCGCGGCCTGGCCGTGCTGGCGGATAAAAAACACCAGCCGCTCCGGTTCGGCGAACTTGTTGTCGCGGAACGTGATCACCGCGCCCTTTTGTCCGGCGTCCACCTTCTCGACATTGGCTCTTCGGCAGTAATTCTTGATCGCCGCGACCTTGAAGAGGTAGCGAACCTCGTCCGGCAGCACGCCGAAACGATCGCGCAGTTCGGCCGCGAAATTGTCGATCCCCTCGTCGGTATCGAGGTCGGCGAGCCGCCGGTACAGCGATAGACGAACCGAGAGATCCGCGACATACTCTTCCGGAATAAGCACGGGCATGCCGACGGTGATTTGCGGCGACCAGCGGTCGGCCGCGGGCTCGACCACGCCGGCCTTGAGATTGACGATCGCCTCCTCCAGCATCGACTGGTAAAGCTCGAAGCCGACCTCCTTGATGTGGCCGGATTGCTCTTCGCCGAGCAGATTGCCCGCGCCTCTGATATCGAGATCGTGTGAGGCGAGCTGGAATCCGGCGCCCAGCGTTTCCAGCGATTGCAGCACCTTCAGCCGCCGTTCCGCCTGCGCCGTGATCTTCTGCTGCGCCGGCAGCGTGAACAGCGCATAGGCGCGCAGCTTCGAGCGGCCGACCCGCCCACGCAACTGATAGAGCTGCGCCAGCCCGAACATGTCGGCGCGATGGACGATCAGGGTATTGGCGTTCGGAATGTCCAACCCGGACTCGACGATCGAGGTCGAGAGCAGGATGTCGTATTTGCCGTCATAGAATGCCGAGATGATGTCCTCGATCGCGGTCGGCGCCATCTGGCCATGGGCGACCGCGACCTTCATCTCCGGCACGTTCTTGTCGAGAAAGTCTTTAACACCCGCGAGGTCCTCGATCCGCGGCGCGACATAGAATGCCTGGCCACCCCGATAGCGCTCGCGGAGCAGCGCCTCGCGGATCATCAGCGGATCGTGCGGCGCGACGAAGGTGCGGACCGCGAGGCGATCGATCGGCGGGGAAGCGATAATGGAGAGTTCGCGCACGCCCGTAAGCGCCAGTTGCAGCGTGCGCGGGATCGGCGTCGCGCTCAGGGTCAGCACATGCACTTCAGCGCGCAACTGCTTCAGCCGCTCCTTGTGGCTGACGCCAAAATGCTGCTCCTCGTCGACGATCAGAAGGCCAAGATCCCTGAACTTGATCGATTTGCCAAGCAGCGCGTGGGTGCCGACCACGATGTCGATGGTGCCGTCGGTCAGCCCCTTCTTGACCTGGGTCAGTTCCTTGGGCGCGATCAGGCGCGAGGCCTGGGCTACGCGCACCGGAAAGCCGCGGAACCGCTCGGTGAAGGTCTTGGCATGCTGGCGGGCCAGCAAGGTCGTGGGAACGACGACTGCGACCTGTTTGCCGTCGAGCGCGGTGGCAAAGGCCGCGCGCAGCGCCACTTCTGTCTTGCCGAATCCGACGTCACCGCAGATCAGCCGGTCCATCGGCCGCCCGGTTTCGAGGTCCTTCAAGGTCGCCTGGATGGCGCCGAGCTGGTCCTCGGTCTCCTCATAGGGAAACCGCGCGCAGAACTCGTCATAGACATGTGGTTGCACGGGCAATTTCGGCGCTTCGTGCAGATGCCGCTCGGCCGCGATCTTGATCAGTTCGCCCGCGATCTCGCGAATCCGGCTCTTGAGCTTTGCTTTACGCGCCTGCCAGCCGCTGCCGCCGAGCCGGTCGAGCTCGACATTGGCGCCGTCGGAGCCGTAACGCGACAGCAGCTCGATATTCTCGACCGGCAGAAACAGCTTCGTCTCCGCCGCATAGCGCAGTTCGAGGCAATCATGAGGCGCGCCGGCAACTTCGAGTGTCTGCAATCCGACAAACCGCCCGATGCCGTGTTCGACATGAACGACGAGATCGCCGGCGGAAAGGCTGGTGACTTCCGAGATGAAGTTGTCGAGCTTGCGGCTTGCCTTGCGCGGCCGCACCAGACGGTCGCCGAGAATGTCCTGCTCGGTGATGACGGCAACCTGGTCGGTTTCAAACCCGGTCTCCATGCCGACCACCGCCAGCATGGTTTCGTTGCGCGGCGTGGCCTGCACGGTACGCCAGGCATTGACGCTGGTGAGATTGAGCAGCTTGTGGTCGCGCAGCATGCTCTCCATGCGGTCGCGCGAGCCCTCGCTCCACAGCGCGATCACGACTTTCCTGCGGGCGGCCTGCAAGGCCTCGACGTGGGCCACGACCGCTGCAAACACGTTGACCGTGGTGTCGTTGCGTTCCGGCGCAAAATTGCGCCCCTGCCGCGCGCCCGCGTCGACAACCCCGGTACTCCCCTCGGGCACGGCAAACGGCGTCAATCGCGCCAGCGCCGCTTCCTGCAAACGGTTCGTCCATTCGCCGTCACTCAGATAAAGCCGCTCGGGCGGCAACGGCTTATAGAGCGCGCCGCCGCCGGGATGATCGAGTGCCTCGCGCCTCGCTTCGTAGTAATCGGCGATTTGCCTAAAGCGCTCGCGCGCGGCGTCCTCACTTTGCGGCTCGATCGCGATCGGGGCATCGCCGAGGTAATCGAACAGCGTATCCATGCGCTCCTGGAACAGCGGCAGCCAATGTTCCATGCCGGGGTGACGGCGGCCTTCGCTGACGGCTTCGTAGAGCTGGTCGTCGCGCTCGGGCGCGCCGAAAGTTGCGACATAGCCCATCCGGAAACGCTTGATGGTCTCCGTGGTCAGCTGAAATTCCGAAATCGGGACGAGATCGAGCGAGCGCATGTCGAGCATCGTCCGCTGCGTCTCGGCGTCGAAGCTGCGGATGGATTCCAGGCTGTCGCCGAAGAAATCGAAACGGACCGGCAGATCGAGCCCGGCCGGAAAAAGATCGAGGATGCCGCCCCGCACGGCGTATTCGCCGGGCTCGCGGACGGTGGCCGAGCGGTTGTAACCATTGTGTTCGAGCCAAGCGACGATGGAATCCATCGGGACGATATGACCCGGCGCAACTGACAGCGCTTGCCCAGCCATGACGTCACGGGCGGGTACGCGCTGCACGATCGCGTTCACGGTCGTCAGCACGATCAGCGGCTTCTCGCTGCCGGCGAGCCGCGACAGCTGCGCCAAGGTCGTCAGCCGCTGGGCGAGTACGCCGCCGTGGGGCGACACCCGATCGTAGGGTTGGCAGTCCCACGCCGGAAAGTGCAGCAGCGAAAGATCGGGCGCGAAAAACGCCAGCGAACGGGCGAGTTGCTGCATGCGCGGGCCGTCGCGGCAGACTACCGCAAGGCTTACCGCTGATGGTTTTGGCCGCGCCGCGACCGCGCGCGCCAGATCCGCGATGATGAGACCTTCGGCGCCTTCGGCGACATTGGCGAGTGTCAAAGCGCTGGCCGGGGTCAGCAATTGCGCGGGCGATTGGCTTGGCTGCTTCATGCCTCGTGATCCGCGGGCCGAAACGCCTTGATGCGATCGAAAAGCGTGCCGTGGTATTGGCCCGCCAGCGGTGTGCTTCCGGTCAGCGCGGCATAGAGATCGGGGTCTGGGACCTCGATCAGATGCTCGAGCTGGCTCAGTTCATCGTCGGTCAAGTCAGCGACGGCCGAATCGGCAAAGCGGCCCAGAATGAGGTCCATCTCGCGGGTGCCGCGATGCCAGCAGCGAAACAGAAGCCGCTTGCGGCGCTCGTCAAGGCCGCCGCTCGATCGTGTCGATCCCGTCATTTCGTTGCTTCCAATCCGAACGCCAAAAGCCCGGACGTGCCGGGCGGGGGTGATATAGCGATACCGACGGGCGTTGTCATTACTCCCGGCGCAACAAAAAAGACGTGGATGTTCAACATAAGGCCGGGCATGACGGTTACGGAAGATTCTAGGCTTTGGTGATGCGCCCTGCTCTGCTCAATCCGCTATTTGCGCCGGTCACGAGCCTTTCCGGCGTCGGTCCGAAGCAGGACAAGCTGTTTCGCTATCTGCTCGGCCGCGACGAGACGCCTCGGCTGATCGATCTGTTGCTGCATTTGCCGGCAAGCGTGATCGACCGCCGCGCGCGACCGAAAATTCGCGATGCTGTGCCGGGAACCATCGTCACGCTGGAAGTGACGGTCGACCGCCACCGGCCGGCCCCGCCACGCAACGTCCGCGCGCCCTATCTGGTCTATGCCAGCGACGACACCGGCGATGTCGTGCTGACCTATTTTCGTGCCAAGCCGGACTATGTCGAGAAACTGCTGCCGGTCGGCTCGAGGCGCTATGTCTCCGGCACCCTGCAGATGTTCGACGGCATCCCGCAGATCGTCCATCCCGACCGGGTGGTCGATGAGGCGGGCTTCGCGAAATTATCCGGGATCGATCCGGTATACCCCTTAACCGAAGGACTTGCGCTGGGCTCGCTGCGGCGAGCCGTCACCCAGGCTCTGGCGAAATTGCCCGATCTCCCCGAATGGATCAGCCCCGAGGTGATCCGCCGTTGCCACTTCCCGCCGATCCGGCAGGCGCTCAACCGCGTCCATGTCCCGATTGAGCTGACCGATATCCTGCCCGAGGGCCCGTTCTGGTCGCGCCTTGCCTTCGACGAACTGCTCGCCGGTCAATTGGCGCTGGCGCTGGTGCGCTCGCAGTTGCGCCGCCCTGCCGGCGATCGCCATGCCGGCGACGGCCATCTGCGACGAAAAATCATCGACGCGCTGCCTTATGCGCTGACTTCGTCGCAGCGTGAAGCGGCGGCCGCGATTGCCGAGGATCTCAAGCAGCCGGTGCGGATGCTGCGCCTGCTGCAGGGCGACGTCGGCTCCGGCAAGACCGTGGTCGCGCTGCTGGCGGCCGCCGCCGTGACCGAGGTCGGCAAGCAGGCCGCCCTGATGGCGCCGACGGAAATCCTGGCAAGGCAGCATATCAAGACAATCACGCCGCTCGCCGAGCGCGCCGGCTTGAGGGTCGCGATCCTCACCGGCCGCGAAAAGGGCAAGGAGCGGCGGGACATTCTGACGCGTCTGGAAGCCGGCGAAATCGATTTTCTGGTCGGTACCCACGCGCTCATTCAGGACGACGTGATTTTCAGGTCGCTCGCGCTCGCCGTGGTCGACGAACAGCATCGGTTTGGCGTGCGCGAGCGTCTGGCGCTCACCGCCAAGGGCGATGCCGTCGATGTGCTGGTGTTGAGCGCGACCCCAATCCCGCGCACGCTGGTGCTGACTTATTTCGGCGACATGGACGCCTCAGAGTTGCGCGAGAAGCCGGCCGGACGCCAGCCGATCGACACGCGTGCGGTGCCGATGAACCGCCTTGATGATGTCATGGAAGCGGTCGGCCGCGCCTTGAGCGCGGGCAAGCTCGTCTACTGGATTTGTCCGCTGGTGGAGGAATCCGAGGCCGAGGGCACCGGTCACCTCACCAACGCCACCGAACGTTTCGAAAGCCTGCAGAAGTTGTTTGGAGACAAGGTCGGGATCGTCCATGGCCAGATGAAGGGCACGGAGAAGGATCGCGTGATGGCGCAGTTCGCCGCGCATGAAATCGGCCTGCTGGTCGCAACCACCGTCGTCGAAGTCGGCGTCGACGTGCCCGCCGCCACCATCATGGTGATCGAAAACGCCGAACGTTTCGGGCTCGCCCAATTGCATCAACTCCGCGGTCGGATCGGGCGCGGGTCCGAGGCTTCGACCTGCCTTCTGCTCTACCGGGAGCCGCTCGGCGAAATGTCAAAGGCGCGGCTAAAGGTGATCCGCGAGACCACCGATGGCTTTCGCATCGCGGAGGAGGACCTGAAATTGCGCGGCGAAGGCGACGTCCTGGGGGTGCGGCAAAGCGGCCTCCCTGGTTATAGGATTGCGCGAGCGGAGGCTCACGCCCAACTCATCACGCAGGCCCGTGACGAGGCACTGCGGATCATGAAGGAAAACCCGAAGCTCGCCGGTCCACGCGGCGAAGCGCTGCGCTGCCTGCTCTATTTGTTCGAGCGCGGGGAAGCCGTGCCGTTGATGGGCGCGGGGTAAGCCCACACGCACTATGCAATTGATCCGCTACGGTCTATCCGCAAGGTGGATACCGGAGATAGAAGCCATCCCCAAGGCTCTTGAATACCGCTCGACCGCTGCTCGTCTGAGCTATGACGTCACCATCATCGCTATTGTCATAAATTATCTCTGTTGTGCATATCGAGCTCAATCCGCCCAAACCGTAGGACATGTTGGCCTCACTGTCGAAAATGATCGACAAGTGGCCATCATGCGGTTGAGCCATAGCAACTTTCGAAGCGAACTCATTCTTATGTAGCCAGAAATGTAACGTGCCGGAATCCGGCCAAAGCAACTGCAAAAAGAGAGCGAGCGGAATTGTGCAGAACAGGCTTATGAGACGCCGCGGCCGCAGGTACCACGCCGCGACGATCATAAGCCAAATTAGCCAACAGATATGAGCGAAGATCAGCGCCCAGGCTAGGTACCAGAACGCAAAAGATCCTCCGAAGGAGGCAAACTGAAATAGCGCATTATAGGCTAAAACGAAGCAGGCTACGTAGGCTATCGCTCTATACGAGAAGCTATCTCGGTCGCGCCTTAGTAATGGTGGGAGCTCAGACCGTATCTTAATCCACCTTCGCCGGTTCCGGCAGCAACGTCTGAGAATTCGCGGTCCGCGCGGCATTCGCCATTCCCGCAAGCGCAGCCATCTTCTTCTGCGGATCGGAGCCCGGCTGCACCACACCGCAGGACATGATGAGCGTCGCGGCGTCTTCCGTGCTCATCTCGACCTCGATGATCTTGCTCCTGGGCACGTAAAAGAAGAACCCCGTGGTCGGATTCGGCGCGCAAGGCAGGAATACGGAGATGTGGTCCTCCCGGCCGGGAAGGCTGTCGGCGATTTCATCGTTTGGCGCTTGCGAGATCAGCACGATCGACCACATGCCGGGTGAGGGAAATTCGACAAGGCCGACGCGCCGGAAGCTCGATCCCTTGCCCGAGAACAATGTCTCGAACACCTGTTTCAGGCTGCGATAGATCGCACGCACCACCGGCATGCGTCCCAGCAGCCGCTCGCCGAGATCGACCAGCGTGCGTCCGATCAGGTTGGCAGTGAGAAAGCCGAGAAGCGTCAGCGCGACCACGGCAACGATCAGACCGGAGCCCGGCAGCCCGAACGGCAAATAGGTTTCCGGCCGGTAGGCAATCGGCACGAACGGCCGCACCAGCCCGTCGACCCAGGTGACGAACCACCAGGTCAGATAGAAGGTGATCGCAATCGGCCCTGCGACGATGAGGCCTGTGAGGAAATAGTTTCGAAATCGGGCCATGAAGCCGCTGTAGGCTTCGGGCGCGGGTGCGGCAGGCGTTACGGGCGGAGGCAAATCGTCACGGTTCATCGGGGTTCCAGATCGGTCGCAGCGGCATTTCAGCCTTGCAGCTAAGCCAT
The DNA here is from genome assembly GCA_963832045.1 of uncultured Alphaproteobacteria bacterium. Classification (GTDB taxonomy): domain Bacteria; phylum Pseudomonadota; class Alphaproteobacteria; order Rhizobiales; family Xanthobacteraceae; genus Bradyrhizobium. The sequence goes on along the minus strand of CAWHSM010000019.1, from coordinate 267,767 downwards.
CCTAGCAGACTTTTGAAGACCCCACCGGTCAGACACTGAAGCTGCGTTATTCCACGGTTACCGATTTGGCGAGATTTCGCGGTTGGTCGACGTCGGTGCCCATGACCACCGCCGTATGATAGGCCAGAAGCTGCACCGGGATGGCATAGACCATTGGCGCAAAGGTTGCTCCCATATCCGGCAGCACGATCGTAACCAGCGATTGGATGGTGGCTTCCGCGGCGCCCTTGGCGTCCGTCATCAGGATGATCTGGCCGCCACGCGCGGCCACTTCCTGCATGTTGGAGACGGTCTTCTCGAACACCTGATCGTGGGGCGCGATCACCACGACCGGCATCTTTTCGTCGATCAGGGCAATCGGCCCATGCTTGAGTTCGCCGGCCGCATACCCTTCCGCATGGATGTAGGAGATTTCCTTCAGTTTCAGCGCGCCCTCCAGCGCCAGCGGGTAGCTGGTACCGCGGCCGAGATAGAGCACGTCGGTGGATTTCGAGATGTCGCGTGCAAGCTTCTCGATCTGCGGCTCGGTCGCAAGTGCTGCCGCCATCAGGCGGGGAATTTCGACAAGGCTATGCACGAGCCTGGTTTCATCGGTGTCGGACAATGCGCCGCGCGCCTTGCCCGCGGCGACCGCAAGCGCCGCCAGAACCATCAACTGGCAGGTGAAGGCCTTGGTCGAGGCAACGCCGATTTCCGGGCCGGCCAGCGTCGGCAACACGGTTTCGCTTTCGCGCGCAATGGTCGAGGCCGGCACATTGACCACGGAGAGCGTGTGCATGCCTTGCGATTTGGCGTAGCGCAACGCTGCCAGCGTGTCGGCGGTCTCGCCTGACTGCGAAATGAAGATCGCAAGGTCCCCCTTTTTTACGGGCGGCTCGCGGTAGCGAAATTCAGAGGCCACGTCGAGTTCGACCGGAACGCGGGCCAAATGCTCGAACCAGTATTTGGCGATGTAGCCCGCATAACTCGCCGTGCCGCAGGCGGTGATCGAAATTCGCTGGATATTCTTGAAGTCGAACGGCAGGCTCAGCGGCAGCGCGACCCGCTCCGTTGCCATATCGACGTAACGCCCAAGCGTATGGCCGACGACCTCCGGCTGCTCGTGAATCTCCTTGGCCATGAAGTGACGGTAATTGGCCTTGTCGACAAGCGAGGTCGCCGCACTGTGCTTGTGGGCCTCACGATGGACCGGCCTGTTTGCCTTGTCGTAGATCGTGGCGTCGGCGCGAGTCAAAACAACCCAGTCGCCGTCCTCCAGATAGGCAATGGTGTCAGTAAACGGGCCGAGCGCAATCGCATCCGAACCCAGGAACATCTCGCCATCGCCGTAGCCGATCGCCAGCGGCGGTCCGTTGCGCGCGCCGATCAAGAGATCGCCATGGCCGCGAAACACAAACGCCAGCGCGAAGGCGCCGCGGAGTTGCGGCAACGTCGCCTTCACGGCTTCCTGCGGCGAAGCGCCCTTGACGAGGAATGAGTTCACCAGATGCGCGACGACCTCGGTGTCGGTCTCGCTGGCGAATTTCGCGCCCTTTTTCTCGAGCGCCTGCCGCAATTCACGAAAATTCTCGATGATGCCGTTATGCACGACAGCGACATTGTCGGTGGCATGGGGATGCGCGTTGCTTTCGGTCGGCTTGCCGTGCGTGGCCCAGCGCGTATGCCCGATGCCGGTGTGACCGGCCAAAGGAGCGTCCTTCAACCGTGTTTCGAGATTCCTGAGTTTGCCCTCGGCACGGCGTCGTTCGAGGCGATCGCCTTCGAGCGTCGCGACCCCGGCTGAATCGTAGCCGCGGTATTCGAGGCGCTTGAGCGAGTCCACCAATTGCTCGGCGACCGGCCCGCGCCCGAGGATGCCGACAATGCCGCACATGCGGATTAATCTCTCCAGGTCGTGGAAGCGCAGGATTCTCTTAACGAACTTCGGCCGCGTCGAGATACTCAATAATTATTGCCGATTGAGACAGCGTTAAGCGGAAAGCTTAACGCGCCGGAACCGGTAGTCCGATGCAGCTAACCTCAAACCCGCCCTGCTAGCCGCCCTTCGGGGTCTTGGCTTGTGTCTTGGCCTGGCTTTTCGCTTGCGTCTTGATCTCGCGGTAGCGTTTGCCCCCGCCCTCGCGGTTGGTCTGCGGGCTGCGCTCGACCGCCATGGCATCGTCGGGCACGTCGCGGGTGATCACCGATCCGGAGCCGATATAGGCACCTTGGCCTATTCTGACCGGGGCCACCAGCGACGAATTGGTGCCGATGAAGGCGCCTGCGCCGATCTCGGTCTTGTGCTTGCTGATGCCGTCGTAATTGCAGGTGATGGTGCCCGCGCCGATATTGGCCTTGGCGCCGACCTCTGCGTCGCCGACATAGCTCAAGTGATTGACCTTGGCGCCGGCCTCGAGCCTGGCGGCCTTGGTCTCGACGAAGTTGCCAATTTTCACGCCCTCGCCGAGCGAGGTCCCCGGCCGCAAGCGCGCATAGGGACCGACCGACGCCTTCTTGCCGATCGAGGTCTCGACGATGTGTGAAAACGAATGGATCACCGCGCCATCCGCGATCGAGACGCCGGGACCGATGACGACGAACGGCTCGATCGTCACGTCCTTGCCGAAGCTGGTGTCGGCGGCGAGATAAACCGTCTCGGGCGCGATCAGGGTGACGCCGGCGTCGAGTGCCGCCTTGCGCAAGCGTGCCTGCATCACCTGCTCGGCTTCCGCCAGTTGCGCCTTGGTGTTGATGCCGCGCACTTCATCTTCACTGGTCTCGATCACGACAGCCTCCAATCCCAGATCCCGAACGACGGCAACCGCATCCGTCAGATAATACTCGCTTTTGCTGTTGGCATTGCCGATCTTCTCGATAATGGCGAGCGCCTTGTGGCCGTCGAAGGCCATGACGCCGGCATTGCAGAGCGTGACGGCGCGCTCAGCTGGATTGGCGTCGGCCTGCTCGCGGATCTGCGTCAGGCGGCCGCCCTCGACCAGGAGCCGGCCGTAGCCGGTCGGGTCGGCGGCGCGAAAGCCGAGCACCGCAAGCGCGGCGCCCTGCTTCAAGGCTGCGCGCAAGCGCTCGAAAGTCGCAGCCGAAATCAGCGGTGTATCGCCAAAGGCAATAATCAGATCGTCGGCGCCACGGGCCATGGCGTCACGCGCCGCCAGTACCGCATGCGCGGTCCCCCTGCGGTCGTGCTGGACGAACGTCTCGGCGTCGGGACGATATCGCCTTGCTTCTCCGTCAACTGCCTGATGATCCGGTCCGATCACCACCGCCAGCGAGGCGTCCTTGCCCTTGGGGGCAGCTGACAACACATGCGACAGCAGCGATTGGCCTGCCACGGGATGCAGGACCTTCGGCATGGCCGATCGCATCCGTGTCCCCTCACCGGCCGCGAGCACGATGGTCAGGCTGGTCCTGCCGGTCATCACTCTTCCCTCGTTACGCAGCCGCCCTCTTAGAGCGTTTTCGTGTCGCATGGAAACCCCGATTCGCTGCTGGTGCTCTGAGGATGGCCGCCCATTTCCTGTTAATGTTTGCTGGCTGATTCGGTGAAGGCCTTAAGGGGGGCCGAAGACATCTCATGGCGAAGGGTTCCAGCAGGCTGGCGAGCGACTTTGACATTGACGAGACCGGCGGCGTGCTTTCCGGGCTTCTCGCCGAAGAGGAAGAACTCGATCGCAGCGCCCTCTGGCGGCTCGGCACCTGGGCGGCGCTCTCGATTGGCGCCGTCATCGTTGCCCTTATCACCAACCAGTCCTCGATCGGCATGCGGCGCGAGCAAACCGCGTCCGCCGAACTCTTGACGCAGACCCAGCAGGTTCAAGTCGCGGCGCGGGAAACCCAAAGCGAAGCCAGGCGCCTGGCCTCCGCGATCGAGACGCTCAATGGCGATCGCGACCGGCTCTATTCCCGGGTTGCCGTTCTTGAGCAAGGGCTTGATTCCGTCACCGGTGCGATCGCGCGGCAAAATTCCACTCCGCCATCTTCGGCGGCGCAAGCGAGCGCAGCTCCCGTCATTACAACTCCAGCCGCCACAAGTCCCGTCACTACAAGTCCCGTCACGGCAAGCTCGGCCGCAGCGAGCGTGGCCGCTACAAGTCCCGGCTCGGCAAGTCCCGTTGCCGCAACCGCCGCCAGCCCTTCTGCTGCGACCCCGTCATCTTCCTCGACGCCGACCGCTTCCGCTTCCACCGCTCCGGCATCCACCGCATCGGTTGATCCACCGCCCGTAACACCGAAGCCCACACCGCCGGCGCCCACGGTTGCGCCGGTGGCCGCCACGGCGGCCGCTGTCGCGGATAAACCGGCCTTGGCCACGGCGGCGTCCGAACCGAGCCCAACGGTAGCCTCGCTGTCCGCGCAGAAACCCGTGGAGGCAGCGCAAGCGTCAGGCTCGCTGATGGCTTCAAAATCGATCATGGCGCCACCGGACCCGGCGGCCGGAAAACTGATCGAAGCTGCCGCACCACCAAAGACCGTAACGTCGGCCCCGATGCCGGAGGTAGCCGCCGTTGCGACGACGACCCCTGAGGAAGCCGAGCCGGACTCGGCTGCGAAGGCGCCCGAGCTTTTGGTCAAACGCACCGAATTCGGCGTCGATGTCGGCGGTGCAAATTCCCTCCCCGGCTTGCGCGCCCTGTGGCGTGGACTTCTCAAGTCGCGGTCAAATGCAGCGCTGACGACGCTGCGCCCGATCATCGTGATCAAGGAAAACGGCAACGGGCTCGGCATGCAGTTGCGATTGGTGGCCGGACCGATCGACGATGCCGCGGCTGCGGCGAAAATCTGCGCTTCACTGACAGCGAACGATCGCAGCTGCACCACGGCGGTGTTCGAGGGCCAGCGGCTGGCCATGAGCGCCGACGAACAGGCCAAGCCGGAGACTAGCAAGCCTGACACTAGCAAGACCGGCACCAGCAGTGTCGACAACAGCGAGCCAACCCCCGTCGCTCCCAAATCTTCCTACCGCAAGCGATCTGCGGCAAAGCATCCAGTCATCAGGGAAGAAGAACCGAAACCGGAGCGATCGACCTTGTCCCTGATTTTCGGCAAGCGCTAAAAGGTCGGAACGGCCTGCCCGGCCGCTTCAATAAATCGAAAAATGTAGCCTTTATAATCGCTTAATGCCCTTTCTTGACCTGGATTCAAGATCGCCATTCAATGCGTCCTCGAGATTGGGCTTGCGCTGCCGTAAGGCAAAGGTGGATAGGGGTCGGCCGAAGCGAAGATACTGTCGAGCCGCCGCATTTCGGTGCGATAAACCGGCCCCGCTTTTCAGGAATTCATCCGTGAAGAAAACCCCGTTCCGCCTCACGCCCTATCAGGTGCAATGGTTGCTGGTAGTGGGCTTTGTGACCGTCGGCTACGCGTTTTATCTGCGATATCTTGCGATCGAATTTTCCGGCGTGGCGCTGGCGTGCGATGCCGGCTTGCAAACCTTGACCTGCAAGGCCCGGGCGCTGGCGACCTCGCTGTTTCGCAATTCGGTTTTTGGCACAGTCGCGCTGGTCATCGCGACGCTGCATGTCATCCGACCCTCGATCGTGCTGCTCACGCTCGGCCTGATCGCGGCGGGGCTCGGCATCGTGCTGTACAATCTCGTATTGTCGGGCCTTGCGATAGGCCTGCTCATTTTGGGATTTGCGCGGCCCGCGCCCGCCACAGCGTAGCGGCGAGCAGGACATAGATGCCGCAGGTCCACAGCGCCTGCCAATTGTCCGGGCCTTCGTTAAATCCGGTCCAGAGCGCGCCGATGATGAGCAATCCGGCAAACACGGCTTCCGCGATCGGCCGCCTGCCCTCCTTCGGGCGGTTGAGCAGCGTCACCGCTGCCAACGGCACGGTTGCCATGGTCAGCGCCGCAAAGGGAAAATCCCTGTAGCGGGCATCGAACACAAAGCCGAGTGCCGTATCGGCGCCGACCAGGGTGGTCACGGCCAGGATCAATCCCAGAATGACGGCCATCCACGAGCCGTCGCGATAGTCCGGCGGGCCGAGCAATTCGAGGAAAGTCGGCAGCCCGCGGCCGGACATCAGGGCATGGCCGCAAAACAGGGGTGAAGCGACCCCGGCCGCCAGCAAGGATCCCCAAAGCAGCCAGCCGCCGAGGCCGTAGCTTTCATAGAGCATCTTCTCGGCGGCGATCCCAAGCAGAACTCCCGCCGAGGTCGCCGATATCCCCACGGCAATCCAGGAGGCAAGCCGCGGTGGCCAGGGCCTGCGCCGCAGCGTCAGCCAGGCGGCGGCGAACACCAGGACCGCCAAGGCCATGCCGCCGCCCATCTGCGGCTTCCAATGGGGATAGTTGCTGATGGCGACCCCGGGCGGATATTTCAGCGCCCTCTGGACGGAATCGAACAGGCCCCAATAGCCGCCCACGGTCCCTTCCAGCTCGCGCTTCCACGGCTGGTCGTAGGCTTCGATCAGGTTGACGCGAAAGTTTTCGCGTTTGGCGAGATCGAGGATTTCCGAAACCACCCGCGCCTGGTTGGTGCGTGAGGGCAAGGCTGCCTCGCGCATGCGCCCCTTGCTCGGCCAACCGGTTTCGCCGATCAGGATTTCCTTGCCGGGAAAGGCCACTTCCATCCGGCGCCGGATCGATTCCACATGGGCGGCGGCATATTTGGCGCGGATCGGAAAATCCTCCCAGTAGGGAAGGATGTGAATGGTGACGAAATCGACCGCGTCGTAGATCTCGCGATAACGCAGCCAGAATTCCCAGACGTCGGCATAGGTCACGGGAACGGTGACCTGCGCCTTGACCAGGCGGATCGTGGCCGCAAGGTCGGATTGGGTCATCTCCCCGCGCAAGAGCACTTCGTTGCCGACGACGAGCGCCGTGATCGTTGATGGAAATTGTTTTGCCAGCCGGATGCCGGTCGCGACCTGAACCGCGTTCTTCTGGCGGATGCTGCTCAGCCAGATTCCCTGGATGACCTTCAGCCCGACCTTGGCGGCGAGTTCCGGCACCTGATCGAGACCGTTCTCGATCGAATAGGTGCGGATACAGTCCGTTATCTTGACGAGCTGGGCGAGGTCTTCGGAAATCTGTTGCGCCGAAATATGGGTCTCGGGCGTCAAGGGCGACTGATCGCCGCGGAAGGGCGCGTAAGACACGCAAAGCAGTTTGGCGTTGGGATCGATCGGGGCGCGGGCAAGCGAAATCGGCGTGGCAAGCCACCACCACGCCGCGGCGATCGCACCCAAGGAAATCAAAAGAAGCGCCAGCGGCGTACGAAAAGAAATCGGTTCCATCCTTTCGGGCAGGGACCGTCGATTAACCGGTCACCGGCCGTCTGCCAAGAGCGGCAAGGCCAGGTCCTGGCCCTATCCCTCGGCCGGCTTTACCAAAATGCGATAAAGTTGTGGGTTTGCTTGCCAAAATCCAAAATCTCCGTCATGGGATTCTACCGGACGTTTCCGCCGCATTCGGGACCTATTTGGTCGGCAAGCGTAGCGAGCGGGACGTGAGTTAGAACCATTCGGGGAATTTATGCGTCAGCGGGTGTTTCAGGGTCGGTTTGCGGTGTTGCGCTATTTCGTTTTTCCCGGATTGGCCCTGATGATCGGCGTTGGAGCTGCCCTCGCCCAAAGCGGGGCACCGGCTCCCGACCAGTCCGGCAAGCCGGCCGCAGGTGCTGCCGACGCCGCCAAGGAAAACCAGCGCAAGACCGACGAATTCGCCGAGGCCGCCCAAGCCGTCAATGGGCCGGCCGGCAACCCGGAATGCGTCTGGCTCGGACGGCGCGTCGTTCGCCTGATGTGGCGTGACGACCTCGATACCGCCTTTCGCCACCTCGATCTGTACGATCGTTTCGGCTGCCCCGGCGGTCATGTCCAGGCCGCCTTTCGCTGCCTGACCCGATTTGGCGCCCAGATCGACGACAAGGTGCAGAAGAGCCTGGACGATCGCGTCCATGCCTGCTGGATCAATCCGAACGCCCAGCCGCCGGCGGCGGCCGCGGCGGCTCCCGCCACCGCCGGGAACGCAGCATCAGCCCCCGCCGCTCCGGCGCCGGCGGCCGCCACGAAATAATCCTTTCGCCGCAGGCTAGTGCCGCCTATTTGAAGTTCCTGCACCACAAGCGGCGAATTAGATCCAGGAACTTCAAATAGAAAGCCGCACTAGAATCAATAGGTTTGCTAGTGTCCATAACTTTCCGAAGTTCGTGGAAGTGGGTGCTGCAACGGAGCACGAACTTCGGAAAGTGGGCACTAGCTGGCGCCCTTAAAACGCCATCGCTTCATAACAGTTGTTAAATCACAGTTGTTAAATCGTGTGGCAGGATTATCCTCCAATCGTTGCCGTGTCGGCCGAACCTAGGGGACGGGTTCGCTTATCTCCAGTGCAGGCCCCGTATGGTTAGTTGCGATGCGCGCCGTCGTCGCCGTTGTGTTGTTGGTTGCCGCCGCTCATGCGGCGTTGTGGGGCCTGTTTCAGGAAAAGCAGCATGCTCCGGACTTTCGCGGGATTCTGCCGAGCGTCTCTTACGCGCCGTTTGAAGGCACTGCTCACCCGGACGTGGATAACATCCCCACGGCTGAGAGGATTCGCGGCGACCTGAGGAAACTGTCTTCGATCACGCGCGCGATCCGCCTGTATTCCTCCACTGGCGGCGTCGAACTGGTACCACCGATCGCCGCCGAATTCGGGCTCAAGGTGACGGTCGGCGCCTGGATCGACAAAAATGCCGAACGCAACGAGCGCGAGATCGACGCCGCGATCAATCTGGCAAGGCGCAACAGCAACGTCATCGGCGTTGTCGTCGGCAACGAAACGGTCTACCGCGGCGAGCAAAAGGTCGAAGACCTGATCGAACTCATCAAGCGGGTGAAGAAGTCGGTCAACGTACCCGTTACGACGGGTGAAATCTGGAACATCTGGCGCGATTACCCCGAGCTCGCTTATTCCGTCGACTTCATTGCCGCGCACGTGCTGCCCTACTGGGAGAACTTTACCGACAAGCAGGCGGTGGATCAGGCCGTCGCCATGTTTCAGCTGCTGCGCGATCAGTTTCCCGGCAAGCGGATCGTGATCGCCGAGTTCGGCTGGCCGAGTGCCGGTTATAATCTGAAAAACGCCTTTCCCGGTCCATTCGAGCAGGCCGTTGTCTTGCGCAACTTCGTCGCGCGCGCCGACGCCATCGGCATGGACTACAATATCGTCGAGGCGATCGATCAGCCCTGGAAGTTCTTTGAAGGCGGCGTCGGCCCCTATTGGGGAATTTTGAACGCGGCACGCGAACCGAAATTCAGCTGGACCGGCCCGATCGTCAATCCAGACTACTGGAAACTCGCGACCATTGCGGTGCTGGTCGGCATCCTGATTTCGTTACCGATCTTGAGGCTCGCCCAACCCACCGTGCTGCAGGCGCTGACGTTGGCGGCCGCGGCCAATGGCGTGGGCGCGTGGGCTGCGACCGTATTCGCGTATTGGACCGGCCATTACTTCGTGTTCGGTTCGGCGTTTGCCTTGACGCTCGGTCTGATCCTGTTGGTGCCGCTGGTTCTGATCGCGATGGCGCGGGTGGAGGAAATCGCCGCGGTCGCCTTTGGTCGGAAGCCACAGCGTCTCATCGTCAAGGGTGCGCCGACGGTGCCGGCAACGATCGGCGACAGCGTGAGCTTCCCGATGGTCTCGATCCATATCCCGGCCTATTGCGAGCCGCCGGAGATGCTCAAGGCAACGCTCGATGCGATCGCCCGGCTCGACTATCCGAATTTCGAATGCGTTGTCATCATCAACAACACGCCAGATCCCGCGTTCTGGCAGCCGATCCAGGACCACTGCCGCGCGCTCGGCGAACGCTTCAAGTTCATCAACGCCGAGAAGGTGCAGGGCTTCAAGGCCGGCGCCTTGCGCATCGCCATGGAGCGGACCGCCGCGGATGCGGAAATCATCGGCATCCTCGATGCCGACTATGTCGTGGGTCCGGACTGGCTCAAGGATCTGGTTCCCGTGTTTGCCGATCCGCGCGTCGGCCTGGTCCAAGCGCCACAGGAGCATCGCGACGGCGACCGTTCGCTGATGCACTACATGATGAATGGCGAATACGCCGGCTTCTTCGACATCGGCATGGTCCAGCGTAACGAGGAAAACGCCATCATCGTGCACGGCACGATGTGCCTGATCCGCCGCGCGGCGATGGATATGGTGGGCGGCTGGTCGAGCGACACCATTTGCGAAGACACCGATCTGGGCCTGGCGATCCAGGAACTCGGCTGGCTCACTCATTACACCAACTATCGCTACGGCCAGGGCCTGCTGCCGGACACCTATGAGGCGTTCAAGAAGCAGCGGCATCGCTGGGCCTATGGCGGTTTCCAGATCGTCAAGAAGCATTGGCGGCGGTTCCTTCCTGGCGCGAGCCGCCTGTCGCCCGATCAGAGGCGCGAGTTTTCGCTGGGCTGGCTGAACTGGCTCGGCGCGGAAACCCTCGGCGTGGTGGTCGCCATCCTGAATCTGATCTGGGTTCCGATCGTCGCCTTTGCCGACATCGCCATTCCCGACAGGATCCTGACGCTGCCGATCATCGCGGCCTTTGTGGTCACGCTTCTGCATTTCCTCATCCTCTACCGCCTGCGCGTGCCGGTGAAATGGGGACAGATGCTGGGCGCCATGGTCGCGGCCATGTCGGTGCAATGGACGGTGTCGCGGGCGGTCGCCAACGGCTTGATCACCGAGCATCTGCCGTTCACCCGGACGTCCAAGGGCGGCCTGTCGCGCATGTCGATCGAGTTCCAGGCGTTCTGGGAGGCGGTGATCGGCGTGCTGCTGCTGGTCGGCGCCGTCGTGCTCGTGGTCACCAACAATAACGACCGGATCCGCGAGATCTATATCTTCGCGGGCGTGCTGGTGCTCGAAAGCCTGCCGTTCCTGTCGGCGGTGGCGATTGCCATCCTCGAGAACTCGCGGATGAACTCCTTCAAGTTCTGGCACGACGCCGGTATCCGCTCGGCGGAACTGATTGGCTTGCGGCCGGTGGCGATGCCAACGGTAACCGGCCCCACGCAACCGGTTGCCTCTGAAATCCGCCCCGAAGCCAGGTGATGGCAGACGCTTTCGCGCGACAGCCTCTCGGGCACAACGGGCACCGCCAATCCGCCGTAATCGCTGGGGAATTCAACGCTTGTACGGTCGGCTCGCCGCGCGTGGTGCTATTGACCCGCACCCGCCTGCCCCCTACACAGCGCCTCACGTGAGCGCGTAGCTCAGGCGGTAGAGCACGTGACTTTTAATCATGGGGTCGAGGGTTCGAGTCCCTCCGCGCTCACCAAGTAAATCAAGAACTTAGCTCAATTTTTTAGGATCGACTTTCTTTCGTGTGCCTGCACCGTGTCTGCAAATGAGTTGCCGGAAGACTCTTGTCTGCGTCCAGGCAACGCTTGTGCATTGTTGAGCCCGGTGGGCGGGCAATCCGCGGCCGCGCTTGGATCAAAGGGCCCCGAAAGGACACGCTCCCAGGCTGGAATGCGAGGCCCCCCAAAGGGACACGGCCGACAACGCCCCGACTGTTGCACCGGATACGGCCCGATCAGAACGCCCGACGGAAGCTCCGTTTTGCGGGCGATTTTTTGCGCCTGATAACAGCTCCCAGCGCCTGGACGCGCGCCCGAACCCCGCGCCAATGGAACTGTTTTGGCAGTTGGAAATTGAATTGGGGTGCCACCGCGGAGGGCTGCCGTCATGCACCTTCAGACATATCGAGACGAAGACCGCTCCAGACACTTCGATTTGGTCGGCGACCATTGGTCAATAGATCTTGTCACCGTAACGGCTGCAGGCGTCCTGCTCGCTGGTTTCGTCTGCACCATCGTGACCATTTTGGCTCGCTAAGCGCGCAACGGATCAAAACATCACGCTTTGATCGTGGTGGGATAGGCCAGCACGACTCTAGGAAGGCAGCTGGCCACTTGGGGCCGTGCGCGATCCCGCGATCCGCGCAGCCGTCAGGCCGAGACTGCTGCCCATCTCGACGACTGGGCTAACTCCCCCGGATTACAGCCGCCGAAGTAAGGCCGCTCAGTTGGCGGCCTCAGCGTCTAGCTGCCTGTTCCCTTTGCGCAGTAGAGCCACCTCAGGCCCGGCCTTGTTGAGAAAGGCAAGTAGCGCCTCCAGCTCAGCGAGTTTTGCTTCTAGCTTGGCTTTCTCGGCCGAGATGTTCTTTTCAAACTTATAGGAAACGGATCGGCGACGCTGCATGACACAACCTCGTAGGTATGCGACCGAATGCCAATAGTGAAACGGCCTCGGCTGGGGGCAAAGATAGCCAAGACCGTTTCGTGCAGCGTCTTGGGACGTTGCGCGCAGCCAACCCGGCTAGCCTTGCTTTGGTTCCTGCTTTCAAAGGGCGGCCCGAAAGCCGCCCCGGGACTTATCGCCGCAGCCTTCTGGCATGCCCCGCCAGCCGTCGCCGGTTTCTCTTCCGAAGCCATGGGCGAAGCGAAATGCGGGAGTGGTAGGTAATATCGCCAACGTTCATCCTGGCTACGTTTGCTACAATTGCTACCGGAATGTAGCGCGTCAATCTGGATGGGAACACAGCGACAATCAGGATGGCCATTTCGGCGGTCGCGGCGGGAGGATGATTGTCGCGACGCGACGGTAACGCAAGAGATATTTTCGTGACGCGTGATTTGATTGTCGTGGAGCGACAATCAGGATGAGCCTTTGATTGTCGCGCGCGTCGGCGGACGTCCCGCTCCGCGCGCTTTGTCGACAGCTTCTTTCCGGCGATAGCTGTCGACATTCATTTCGAGGATCGTGGCGTGATGGACGAGGCGGTCGATGGCCGCGAGGGTCATGGCTTGATCCGGGAAGATCTTGCCCCATTCACCGAACGGTTGATTGGCGGTGATGAGCATCGATCGCCGCTCGTAGCGGGCGCTGATCAGCTCGAACAAAACGCTGGTCTCGGCCTGATCCTTGGTCACATAGGCAAGATCGTCCAAAATCAGCAGGTGATATTTGTCGAGTTTGGCGATCGCTGCTTCGAGCGCGAGATCACGGCGCGCGATCTGGAGTTTTTGCACGAGATCGGTGGTTCTGGTGAACAATACGCGCCAGCCCTTTTCGATCAGGGCCATGCCGAGCGCCGCCGCCAGATGCGATTTGCCGCCGCCAGGCGGGCCAAAACACAAGAGATTGGCGCCCTTTTCGAGCCAGGCGTCGCCGGCGGCGAGCGCTTGCACCTGCGCCTTCGAGATCATCGGCACGGCATCGAAGTCGAAGGCCTCGAGGGTCTTTCCAGGCGGCAGTCTTGCTTCCTCCAGATGACGTTCGAAGCGGCGCCGGCTTCGCTCCACCATCTCCTGTTCGGCGAGGGCGGCCAGGAAGCGGGCTGCAGGCCAGCCTTCCTTGTCGGCGGTCTCCGCCAGGGCAGTCCAGATCAGCTTGATACCGGGCAGCCGCAGTTCGCCGAGCAGCAGCTCGATGCGGGCAGCGTCGATCTTGTCGGTCGCATTCATGCGGCCTCTCCCACGGTCGCGGCGATCTGGTCGTAGATGGCGAGCGATGGCAGCGTGACGACGACGACCGGCAATGCCATGCCCTTCGGGCGGAAGCGTTCGATGAGCGCCTTGAGGTCCGGGAGGATGCCGTCGTCGAGAGCGGCTTGCAGCGCAACGGCGAGTTCCGCCTCGCAGGTGCGTTCGTGTGCGAGCGCCAGAAGACCAACCATGGCGCGGCAGGCGGATCTCTCGCCGAGACCGGCGAGCAAGGCGTCGAACGCAAGTGCGTAGGCGCGGCGGGGGAAGAGCTGGGCGCGATAGACCAGATTGAGCAGTGCCATCGGCTTGCGGCGCAGGGAATGGATAACATGGCGATAGTCGATGACATGGCCATGTTTGCCGTTTGGTTGCGCTCGCCCGCGCCGCAAGGTGACGATGTGCGTCGCGCCCTGGAAGCATTCGAGCCGGTCGTCATAAAGCCGCACGCGCAGCCGGTGACCGATCAGGCGGGATGGAACCGAGTAAAACACCTTGCGCAACGTGAAGGCGCTGGATGTCGTGACGTCGACGTTGACCTCCTCATAATCGGCGGTCTTGCGGACCGGCAGTTTCTTCAGCGCCATCCGCTCCTGATCGATGCGCTTGGCATTGCGCGCGTTGCCGCGGCCAATGATCTCGTCGACGAAGCCCCGCCATGCCGCAAGATCGTCGAAGTCCCGCGAAGCACGCAGCAGTAGGGCATCTGCGAGCGCTCTTTTGAGATGGCCATGCGCGCTTTCGATCGAACCATTCTCGTGCGACACGCCGGGATTGTTGCGGGTCGGCGTCATGCCGTAGTGGCCGCAGAACGCCTCGTAGCGTGTCGTCAAATCCTCTTTGGCGTCAGCGCCGAGATTGCGGAACGCGGCCGAAAGGCTGTCGCTTCGGTGCTGCTCGGGAACCCCGCCCAGCGACCACAGGGCGTTCTGCAACCCTTCCGCAAGTGCTACAAAACTTTCACCACCGAGCACGACATGGGCGTGTTCGAAGCCGGAGAACGGCAGACGGAAGTGGTAGAGCCGGCAGTCCAGCAACTGGCCGGCGATGGTGACGCCAAGGTCGGCGACCTCGGTGAAGTCCGACAACCCCATGCGGCCCGGCGGATGTTCCTGGCGGAAGATCACTTCCTGATCCGGGCCGTTCACCGCCCGCCATGTCCGAATGCGCCGCTCAAGCGTCCGCCGCGTCCCAGAGCCCAGTTCCGGATGTCGGCGGCATAGCTCCTCGAAGACGGCGATCGGCCGCAATCCGGGAGCAGCTTTGAGCATCGGGAGGACTTCGTCTTCCCAGACACCGCTGAATGGATCGGCTCGCCGGCGTTCGCGGGGCGCCTTCTTTTGAGATGGAAGTCGGGGATCTTTCTCGAACCGGTAGGCGGCTGCCGTGCTGAATCCGGCCTTCGCACCGGCGACGGCCGGCGAATGGGTACGACGCAAACTCATGAAAAGCCTCATTTGTTGATCGGTGACATGTCGGCCCGCCAAAGAATTGGTCCTCGCGAAAGAGAAACCCGATCCTTTAACAGCCGCCGTTACCGCCAAATGAGGCCCTTCGGGCGTCAACGCCGCTGCTGGGGTAACTCCGGTCGGGCTACGCCCTCCCTTCGTCACCCCAGCAGCGGCGCATTCTCATCCTGATTGTCGCGGGATTCCCATCTTGATTGTCGCGCCGCAACAATTGCTACCGGAAGCCCGCATGAGCGGAGCGACATGCGGGAGCAGCAAAAAAAGCCCCGGATATCGCTAGCGCTCATCCGGGCTTGCTTAAGCAAAACGGCCAAGCGGCAATAGGTAATGGCCGACCGACGCGAACATGATCAGTACGGCCCGCTTTCGCTCGATGCTCCGATTTTCGCCGATAGTACCCCCACCCTTGGCGAGACGATCACGACCGGCCTTTGGCAGTGAAAAATCGACCGCCGGTACTTAGCCGGCGGCTTTTTGCTTGCGCACCCCCTCAGGTTGCGGAACGATGCAGTTAGTTGAGAGGGGAACGGCACACACCCCAGCTATTTGGACTGCTTCTCGGGCTGAAGGTGAAGGGCAAATGAAGACTTTCGCCGTGCTCGCTATCTCACTCCTCTCGATCGGTTGCGCCGGTAGGCGCGGCGATACGCTGATAGAACAGGCAGCCGCAGGCAAACCGTATGACTTCGTTGTTCACGTCAAAAACGTCGCGGAGATACGTTACAACCCCGAAGTTTCATCGGATCGCGCCGAGATGGCCCTTCGTTCCGTCAAACGCCAATGTCCTGGCGGTCGCGTCGTTGGGCAAGAGACGATCAATACGGAAATTTACGGTATCACCAGTAGCAAGCCGGATTACGTCGTTTTTGTCCGGTGCTCGTCACCACCGATCCGATGACGTCAACCGGAATCCATCGGGGCGCCTCGCCTCACTTTCGTGTTTTTTGACGGCAATCCGCTTATGACCCGACGCGGTGATGGCTTGTAGCGACTCTGACGTTCCTTTCAGTGTTGCCGCGAGCTCTCGGAAGGAACGTCAGAGTCAAAGCTACGCTAGGATCATATAGTTGCTAGTGTCCCTTTGGTTCTGACATTCGTAAAAGTGCCCGCCGCGATGGGATACGAATGTCAGAACCGGGACACTAGGTCACGGACACGATTAGAAATGATCATTAAAACGTGTTGCGGCACGATCCTGATGGCGTTGCTGTTCGGTGCGTGCTCAAGCGTTCACGCGGCAGAACCAACCTACGTGCCGCCTTCTCCCCCTACAGAAAAGGCAATCGGCGCCGCCGTTGCGGCAATCGCAACCGAAGCCAAGCTGGTCACTCCTCTGGAAATCTCTGCCCTGCGTCCGACCGACCACGGGCCCGGGAGTTATTTTGTTTGCGTCAGAGAAGTAAATCCGCCTCCGGATAAGCCTCGGCGCTACTACTCCACTTTCCTCGATAACGACATCTACAAAGGTTCGCGACTATCCGTCATCGTGGAGCAATGCGAATTGCAGACGTACAGTCCTGCACCTGTCGCTGCACCGGCGCAGCCTCCTCCCACACCGGATGCCACGCCTGCAAAGCGCAAGCGCCGCTCGAACTCGACGCAATGACTTAGCCGGATTTAGCAGAACCTCTCTATTGGCACCCCATCCCTAGCGTGGCGACACTGACGTTCCTTTCAGTTTTTCAGCGGCCTCGCAAAAGGAACGTCAGAGTCAAAAGCCACACTAGAATTGTAGATTTGCTAGTGTCCCTTTGGTTCTGACATTCGTAAAGTGCCCGCTGTGATGCGATACGAATGTCAGAACCGGGACGCTAGCGGCTTCCCCTAACCGTGCCGATGTTAGGCCAGACTTCCTGCCGCTCAGACATCTTGGGCGCGGGCGCCAGATTGTGAGCCAGTTCACATTCACTCGGCCTAGCTCCTGCTATTGTGCTGCTGCTGAGGATTAGAGGGCTCAGTAACGGGCGCCGCCGGGACAAGATATTTCGAGCCCGACGGCGTAGCTTTTTTACCTCTGTTACCGCCCTGGCCTTTTGAGTGGGTTTCCAACGAAACAATCCGGCAATGTTGACGAAGCCGTTTTCTTGCCCCGCGAAAAACTCCTGAAACGTCGGTCAAGCAGGGTGACTTGGTTTCAATGAGGAGGAGGTTGCCATGAATGCGATCGTTGCCGACGTTCTTGCGCGCGAAGCTGCGAAGACTCAGAGCAGCCCCCATCCGCTTACATTGATCGCCCTGTTTTGCGGTGTCGGATTGGTGGCGGCGCTCACCATGGCTTGCATGGGTTTCGATCTGGGCACCGGGTTCTTCTGAGCGCGGGACCGAAGCCCCGTCACGACTCCAGGAAACCCGCTGGTGAGTTCGGGTTTCGCGGGCTATGGGCCGGCCGATCTCGGTGGCCGCCGAGGGCACCAGCGCAGATTGCTCAAGACGCCGCCAAGCGCCCAAGCTTGGAATGCAGAAGGATGGACCTTTAGAGGCCCGCGCACGTTGAGGCCTTAGACCGGGGGGGGGGGCGACCGCGAACCGGAGCTTTTTGAGTTATGAGCATTATCCCCCTGGATCTTCAAAGAAGGTGCGAGCAGCGGTGGGCGGCCAGATTTTTACGGCCGCTGGCATCGGCCCCGTCCCAAAAGCACGGGCATGCAAAGCGGGATCAAGCCGATCCTGGCAAGGACAAAAAGGAAACCCGCCGGGCTGAAGCGGCGGGCTTGAGGTCTGTAGCGGCGGTTTGTGAGCGCGGGTACTGAAGCCCCGCGCCCTGGGTCTTTACCGCCTCAGCCTTCTCGCTGTTGTCTGGCCGTCATAGCGCCGTTGGAACCGGTGTTGCATCAAAGCAACAGCCCGGCTCGAAATTGGGTGCATGGGAGAGAAGTCTTTGACTGTGCAAGAGCACGGTCGTTCCCTCCGCGCAGGGGCAAGCGACAGGTGGTGTACCATGCGTGAAGAATTAGCTTCTTACAGCTTCCTCGCTCTGACCGTTGCCGGCGTTCTCCTGCTTTGCTCTGGCTTGGTCGCTCTCGCGATTACCTAATCCCGGTTTTGGACGGTAGCGATCGATAGCGCCGATCTACCGGTAGCTCCTCCATGACTTCAGGAAGACCGCCGGCGAGTCCGCGGTTCGCGGGCGTGCCGGTCAGTAAATCGATTTTGCGAGCTCGTAGGAGTCCCTAGGGGCGTTTGGGGTGACTGTCGGATTCCGTAGCTGGACAGGCAATGAACCGATATCGAGGCACCCAAGCGGAGTTCCAGTTCTCGATGGTCTTGCCGCACACGGCGCATTCAAAGCTGCTGATCTCGCGCGACTCCACGATGTGCTCGCTGCGGTCATAAACCGCGCCGCATTTACAGGATCGATGACCCGATTCGGACATGTTCCCAACATGCGCTTCGGCCTGTCCGCTTTCCAGTGAACAATCCTGCCATAATCAAACTGACCAGAAGGCCGATCGCCGGTCCTGAGAGAGAGTCGCCACAACGGCAGGTCGCCCGCAAAGGCGGCCTCTTTCATATTTGAAGCGCGGGACCGAGCCCGCGCCTTGTCGTTTTCCGGCCCGGGAGGTTTCACGAAACCATTACCTCAGACTGATGAAGCGATCTTGAAACAATCGCGGCGTACCGCTCATCGCTGCAGTGAAAAACAAGGGTATGTTAAGATGGTCGAAGCTCTCACGTTATTGCTCGGTCTGTTTTCCGCTTTCATCTTTTTGGCTCATGCAGTGGACGCCTATTTGACGGCCTAAGGGGCTGCCGGCCGGCGACAAGGCGACGCGGGCGGCCAAGTTTAACCTGACAGCGAACACCGGTTTCGCTGATCGTGGTGCGGGGCGCAACCTGCACACCCAACCTTGAAGGGAACGACGATGTCGACTTCAGTTCGAATTCTTGCGGTGTCAGCCTTGTTGGCCAGCGGTGTTGCCGCATTCACCGGCACAGCCGGTGCGGCACCTATCGGCGAGCCGCTTGCGATCGTCAAAGCTGTCTCGAATGCTACCCAACCCGTGCAATGGAGAGGCGGAGGTTGGGGATGGGGTGCTCCGGTTGCCGGAGGACTTATTGCGGGAGCAATCATAGGCGGAGCCATAGCTGCTGCCCCCTATGGCCCGGGCTATTACGGCGCTCCGCCGCCAGTAGCGTACGGTCCTCCTCCGGGTGATGCGATCGCTTACTGCATGCAGCAGTTCAGATCTTACGATCCGGACAGCGGAACATATCTCGGCTACGACGGGTATCGTCACCCCTGTCCTTGAGACGCCGTTTTCAATTTAGATGAACGAAATGCCCGCCGGTGACCGGCGGGCTTGAACAATCACCTAGCCAACCCTCAGATTTTCCGCGGATGTTTTTCCCCGGTTCTCCGTCTCTTCGTAGCTCACCTTGGCACCCTCATTGAGGCTGCTTAGGCCGGCTTTTTCAACAGCCGAGATGTGCACGAATACATCTTTGCCGCCATTATCGGGCTGAATAAATCCGTAACCCTTGGTCGCATTGAACCACTTCACCGTTCCTGTCGCCACGTCCGCACTCCCTTTTATAACCACGCGACGACAGCTTAGACCTCTCCGGCAGGGCCTCGCAAGCAAAAGCCGTCGCTGGGGTTAAGATCAGCGACGGCTCTGATCGTTACGCGTGACAACCGGAAAGGTATCACAGCCAAGGATGGGGCTCCGGCCTTAAGCGCCAGTTACCGCCTCAGCCTTCGGGGCTCTGTTGAAGGCTCCAACTTTGCGCAGGCGCCGTAGTTAGCGGAGCCCCTCCAACCGAAATCGGTCCCGCTGGTTTTAGGGGCCGAGCTACCTTCTTGCGCGCCGCTGCGTACAGCCGGTTGCGAGCGCGTCCTTTCGGAATGGAGGAGGTTATCTCTGGCATTATTGCGTTTTGTAGCGAGTTGACCTTCGCCATCAGCGTCGAAAGCTGAGCTGATATCTTCTTTACATCGACCCGTTCGTCCGTCAGGCTCTGTCGCAGGCCATCGAGCTTAACCGCGTCCTGCTGCAGCTGCGCTGTGTTTTGCTGCAACAAGAATCCATTGTCCTGCAGCGCGGTAGCGTAGTGCTGCTGGACTGACTGAATATCGTTCAATGCGGCGACAACCGCCGGCGGTATTTGAGCTGAGGCTCCCTCGTGCGGAAGTAGTTCGGCCACCAAACCGCTGACATTCGGCAAGGCAAAATCGGAAGGCGACAGGGTATAGACGGCGGCAGTAGCATTTAAGCCCAAAGCGAACACCGACAGCGCCAAAATCGACTTTCGGCCGGATTTCTCGCTCGATGCTGCGGGCTCGAGTTGTTCGGTTTGACTCTGCGTTTCCGGTGTCTTGATCACCTGCATCGACCTCAAATGAGCGAATAAAAGAGAGCCGTCGCTGGATCGTCGGCGCGACGGCCTCTTACGCGTTGCCCCACTAAAACTGAGGTAGATTATGGGCTGATCAGATTAATTCCCGGTTAGCGCCTCGGCCTCTTGGCATGTGACGCCAAGCGTTGGCGGTTGCGCTTCCTACCCGATCGGTCGCCGACGCATGGGCGTGCCAGTCTGGCCACAGCTGAATCAAATATCTTTTAGGAACCAAGAGGGGAATTTCCGCGCATAGCTGACGTTGTCCGTTACGACCCAAAGGAAGGAACGCTTCATGACAACTTTCAGACTGATCGGTATTGCCGCGGTTCTCGTATCTGCGCTGGGAGGGCCCGCGTTGGCCAGGCATTTAATCTCCAGTCCAGGCCGCCCCGCCCAGAGCCTCTTTTGTGCGACCCGGGAAGCGGGAAATCCCCACAGTCAGTACTGCGATTACATCGCATGGTCTAAATGGCGGCAGCGAGGCGGTTGGGACAGCACGCTCGACGATGCTTGCTGGCACGACCCCAGCTTTGTACCGGGAGAATGCAGCTTTAATGCGCGGGGCGAGGTATTGTTTGGGGCACACCCATAGCGCAGGGCACGCCAGGCCCGCTTCGGCATACTACCACATTTGCCGGATCAGTTGCACGGTTCTGTGGGGTCACCACGGGGTGACGCAATTGGTATGACTGCGGCCCTCCACGCTTACCGAAGAATCAATAGCAGCCGAAGCCTCGTGTCTCCGGAGGTGTGCCAGTAAACCGATTACCGCTGTCTGTTGCGACGGTGGGTCCTACTCGACTCTAGTGTCCCGGTTCTGACATTCGTAAAAGTGCCCGCTGCGATGGGATACGAATGTCAGAACCGGGACACTAGTGTGACCAGATTCCAACACTGACGGAAAATCGGATCGGTCCTCATTCGGGACACAGTTGCGCCTATCGGCGTCCTCACGGCTGCGGGAAGCTGTTGGCGAAATGAAAACTTGGAGTTGCTGATGAGCGTTACCATCCCCCTGGAGCTTCAAAGAAAGTGCGAAAAGCGCTGGGCCGCCAGATTTCTCCAACCAGCATCTCCGGCGCCTCAACGTCAATCAGATGGGAAAGATCAGGAGCAGCCTTCTCCCCCCCAGTCAGGCCGAATAGCGCGCCGAACTTCGAACCTGCGAAGCGGGTGACCGCGGGACCGAAGACCCGCGGCACTCAGGGCCTGGTCGGCGCCGTCTGCGCAGCACTGCCATTAGCTTTGCCCTTCGGCGCCTGACGATCGCGCGTGGCGGTCAGCTCTTTCTTTAGCTTCATCTGTTCATCGGCCGTCATGGCAGGCTTCTCGGGCCTCGGCGGCACATCTTCCACGGCCGGATAACCGGTGGATTTAGGATGCCCCGCCTCCTCGGCTCGCGCGCCGAGCGGCGCAAGCGAGACGACGCACAGCACTATCGCTGCCGGAGCCAGCACCGTGAATCTTCTATCCTTCGACATCGACGATGCACTCAAGCCTGTTTTGCTGTGAAGGTTGCTCGCCAAATATGACCACATAACGCCTGATAACACCGGGCGAAATGCGGATGCAGCAGCGGCGTCGATCACACGACAGCCATGACCGGGTTCCGGAGAAACACATCCGAAGTACCGGCAAGAGGTTCCATCGAGCTTTTCCTTGATCTCCCCGTCAAACACCGCCTCGGTGCATGCAGCCGGACTTCGCGCAGTTTTCCAATTCCCCGACTCAGCGGAAGGTGGCAACCTGCCCACGGGGTAGGTCAAAGCGAGGATTTTGCGATGACCTGCAAGATAATTGCATTTGAATTCGTCGTTCCCACGGCGGTGGCCACCGCACTGGCGATTGGGCTCTCAATCGCCGCCGTCTATTTGACGGACAAATACCTTGGTCCCATCGAGCAGGCGGAAGCCCATTACTCCGTCGACGGCCGCCGCTGATTTGCCGAGTTGCCAAGCGTCAGCTTGCGCAGGTTTGCTTGCTGCCTTCAGTACGGAGGAAAAATGAAATGCGACTTTTCCTGGCTGCCCTGATCGCTCTCGCTGTCCTCTATTTCTGTGATGCCGAGTACAACCAGGGCAAGCTTTTCGACGGCGTTCAAAGCATGGGCCGATCCATACTTCATAGTATGGGACATTAGGCGCGTCAGCCTGCTGCCGGCGAACACTTTATCCCCCATTGTGTGAATTGGGGCACATCTTCGAGCAGGCGAATCAGCCTAATGCTGTGATTGCCGTCTCTGCTACGGCGTTCCTCCCTGAACTTGGCGCCCGTCGCGAATGGCGGGCCTCCTTTGCAAGGCCCTCCCCAAGAACCTTTCGCGCGAAGCGATGCCATCGGCTCGCGGCAGAAGTTCGCGGGACCGAAGCCCCGCGCCACCATCCTTCGAGATCAGGCAATCCTAGTGTCCCGGTTCTGACATTCGTATCTCATCGCAGCGGGCACTTTTACGAATGTCAGAACCAAAGGGACACTAGCAACTATATGATCCTAGTGTAGCTTTGACTCTGACGTTCCTTCCGAGAGCTCGCGGCACCACTGAAAGGAACGTCAGTGTCGCTACACTGGTTGGGTTCTCGTCGATCTTCAGCCTTCTGTGGCCGAACTCATCGGAGCGCGCGCGAGTCCATGTTGGCGTGTTTCAAAGCTACCTGGAACGCGCGCCCTTTTGGTCTCCACGAAACAGCGACGAAACCATTTCCCGCACGCCAAGACACCGGCCGGAAGCGATTCGGCGTCATGATCTCCACGACCCGACCGAGGGTTTTCCATAGGAGGTCGCAAATGACTGCACTCGTTCAAGCCTTTTCCCGCCTGTCGTCCATCGAAATCGAAACAGAAACGCTAAAGGCGCTGGCCATGCTTTGCGGTGCGGGCCTGTTCGTGTGGCTGCTGTTTGCGACCTACGGTTTGGACCTCAGCCCCGGCTTTTTCTGATTGGGCGCCAAGCGCTTTCATGCACGAACGGAGCGGACGTTGCGGCCGCGCGCCGCTTCGTCCGCTTTTTGAATTCCCCGACTCAGCGGAAGGTGGCATTTTGTCCTTGGGGTAGGTCAACGCGAGGATTTGCGATGACCGACAAGACGACTGCTTTCAAATTCGTCATTGTGACGACCGTGGTTATCGCCTTGGGGATTTTGATCTCCCCGAGTGCACTCAGGTATTTCGTCCCCATCGACCAGGCGCAAGCGAACCACTCCGCCGGCACCTCCCAAATTGACGAGTTGCCAAGCCCTCAGCTTTCGCGCGTTCGTCTGTTGGTTTCGAATATGAAATGAGCCGGGCCTGACCGGGGTTCGGGCCGGGCACGGACCGCGCAATCACGGCGCATGCTAGTGACCACTTTCCGAAGTTCGTGCTCCGTTGCCGCACCCACTTTCCACGAACTTCGGAAAGTCAGGGGCACTAGCAAACCTATTGATTCCAGTGCCGCTTTTCTATTTGAAGTTCCTGGATCGAATTCGCCGCTTGTGGTGCAGGAACTTCAAATAGGCGGCACTAGCCGTCGCGCCGGCAGAAGGTTGCTTTCGCCCCAATGCGCGTCGCCGCCGATCGCGAGCCGGCCGGCCCGATAACGCGGCGCGGCCCCTCGCCGCCTTGTCTTCAGCTCCCCGTGAAACCGTGACGAAACCATTTCCCGAGCTCCAATACATTTGCCGGAAGCGATTCGCCGCCATGACCTCCACAAGCCGACCAGAGGGTTCTCAACAGGAGGTCGCGAATGACTGCACTCGTTCAAGCCTTTTCCCGCCTGTCGTCCGTCGACATCGAAACGGACACGCGACCCTGCTTTGCGGCGCCGGCCTGTTCGTGTCGCTGCTGCTTGCGAGCTACGGCGCGGATCTCCGCGCGGAATTCCTCTGATTTCCCGGCTCGTCCCTCGTGCTGCCGGCCCGCGACAGCAGCACCCGCACAAGCATGGATGCTGTTCGAGCGCGTGTGGCGGCGAGGTGCAGCACCTCGCAATGATGTGAAAGGGGCTTGTGGGGAATGAAACCTTTGTTCGGTTGTATCATCCCGTAATAGAGTAAGTAGTCCGAACGGAGAAAGCACCCATGAAAACCAAGATCGTCGTCGTCGCGCTGGCGCTGGCTTTGCCAGGAGGCGCCGTTATGGCACAGCACCCGCACTATGGCGGTCCGAGCCCCCACGGGCAGAGCATCTATTGTGCGACCCGGGAAGCCGGCAATCCCCATACCAAGTATTGCGACTATATGGCCTGGAGCGGCTGGCGACGCCGGGGCGGTTGGGACGCCAGCCTGGACAATGCGTGCCTGGCGAACCCGGCTTTTGTCCCCTCGGAATGCGGCGGCAGGTTCTAGTGCCCACTTTCCGAAGTTCGTGCTCCGTTGCCGCACCCACTTTCCACGAACTTCGGAAAGTCAGGGGCACTAGCAAACCTATTGATTCTAGTGCCGCTTTTCTATTTGAAGTTCCTGGATCGAATTCGCCGCTTGTGGTGCAGGAACTTCAAATAGGCGGCACTAGGCTTCTCGTCGGGCGCTGCCTGACGGGTCTCTGTCCGGTTGCCAAATCGCAGGCGCGAACGTTTAGCTTTTCTTGACGCTCCCCCTCAGGCGCCGGATCGCCTGACCCGATGGCAGCAAAGTTGCCATAAGCCCCGCGCGCCCGTAGTTCTCCTGGCGAGAACAAAGTTCCCTGATAGCGGTCAAGTGTCGTTGGATCGGCGGTGGGGCCGGTGGCAATCCTACGAAGTAGCCGAGCGCTATCGCTCTCTGGGGTAGGTGTAAAAAGGGCGGCGCCCGGCTACTCGGCCGCGCGGCGGTGCGGCCTTTTTATAACATCATCAATGCTTTAAAAATTCGTCTTCATTCGCCATAACAGCGGGCGAATGGAACCGGCGATGCGTTCGACCGAGCACCGTCCATATAGCGTTGGGCTTGCAAAACAAAACCGCCGCGGACCGATCGGGTCCGCGGCGGTTTGGGTTCGACCAACCTGTTCCGCTTAGAGCTTGATGCGGAAACCGGTCACGACAGCGGCCGTGCTGATGTCGTGACCAGGCGCAGGTCCAGAAAAGGTGATGCCTTGGAGTACCCTGGTGCCGGGGTTACCCGGAAAAGCTGCAGCCAAACCACCGTTCACCTGGGCCCAGGTCGCGCCGGCATAGACATCGAGATGCTTGTTCAGGGCGTAGTCGGCCAGGAACGAGACTTGGTCATAGCCGCCGGCGCATGTGATCGCGCTCGCGCCACCAGTCGCCGGACAAGGTGCGTTGTCGGCAATGTAGGAGTTCTGGTTCACGTGGTAGTACGCACCAGTGAGACTCGGTCCCCAAGCGAACTCGTACTTCGCGCCCGCCCAGTAGAAATTGAAGACGCGCGGAGCCGTGAAAGCGTTGTTGTCCAACAAGGTGAGCTGATATCCGCCGGCAGCGCTACCCTGGGTGATCGGCGTATTCGGATTGGCGTTGCGGACGTTGGAGTAACCCGCAAAGATCGTGAACTTATCGCTTACCGGTTCAGGAGCCTTTACGGCCTTGGTGTAATAGCCCGCGGGCGCATCGCCTCGGCCAAACTCCCAAGTATACTTGCCCATCACCGACACCTCGGTATCGTCGGAAATGTTGGCAAAAAGCGTCGTGCTGTTAAGCGGAAGGTTGGCTGCCGACTGCAGGTTCACGACGCCGTGCTCCCTGGTGTAGGTCGCCTCTGCCGAGAATCCACCATAGTGGCCGCCGAACATGAAGGCGTAAGCATCGCCGAAGAAACCAGTGGCGTTGCCGCCATTCGAATACATCGCGCCGGCCGTGATCGGGCCATAGTCATAGACGTACTTGGCCGAGTTGTCCCAGCGCGCCGCTTCCGTGCTGCCGGAACCGCCGTTGGTGCCGGAGTAGCCGAGCAGCGACAGGGCGTAGGACAGCGCCAATGGGTCGTAGGTGGCAATGCCGTCCAGCTGGAAGGAGTTGGTCCGGCCGATGGTCAGCGTGCCGTATTGCTTGTTGCTGATACCGCCCCAGAGCTGGCCGTTGAAGGCTTGCCCGCAGCGGCCGCTGTCGGCGTTGGAATTCTGCCGGTTGTAAGCCACACCCGCGTTCTGGATGAACGAGCTACAGCCGTCGGAAAGAGTGCCTTTCAGCGGATCGACACCGGTATCAAGGCGAGCAATCGCTTTCCAGTCGCCACCCAATGGTTCCTCGACCTTGACGCCGATGAAGGACTGCTGAAGAGCACTGTGTTGAATCGTCGAGATCGACTGTCCGGTATAGTTGCGGGTTGTCGTGAAGGGCGAGTATTCAAGGCCGGAAACGACGGCGCCGAGCGGGCGGCCGTTGGTCTGGTAGGCATAGCCGAGGTCGAGCGCGCCGATGGGTGTGATGCCGTACCAGGTCAGGTTGTCGGGAATCGGATCCGGGACTTTCGGCGGGACCCAGTCCGCCGCATGTGCCTGGACCGCCAGGCCCGCTGTCGCGAGCGCAATTATCAGCGTCTTTTTCATTTGCACTTTCCCCAACACAAGTTGCCCGGTGCGGTCTGGACATCGGTTCATCCGATACCGCTATATGCGAACGGACATAGCGCAGGAAGAACGCGCCGCAACAGTGCAATTGGGCAACAGTGCAGGACTAAATTCGATTTGACTTTACAATTGGCAGATTGGTGATCTCGAACCCGACGGCGGCGAGGGCCGAGCGTTGGTCTCCGGCCGGCCGAGCACTCAGCCTTTCCGGCCGGTGCCGATATCGGCTTGCAGAGCCTGAAGCTCTTTGCGGGCCGCGCTCTCGGCCGATCGCTCGATTTTCCGGTAGCGCGCCACGAGCGACAGGCCAAACGGCGTCAGCATGGCGCCGCCGCCGTTCTTGCCGCCGGCCTGCCGCTCGACCGCGGCACGCTGGCAGATGCGATTGATCTCGTCGACCAGATCCCACGCCCGCTTGTAGGACATGTTCATGGCCCGTCCGGCCGCGGAGATCGAGCCGCAGCTGTCGATGTTCTCGAGCAGCCGGATTTTGCCCGGACCAATTCGGCCTTCCTGATCCAAGTCGATCCGGACGCTCAGGGACGGCAGCAATGCGGTTGACGACTTGCGCATATCAAGGCCCGCTCATCTTAAAGGCGCAACCGGCAGAGAACTGATCCCGCAAGGCATCGCGGCTACCAGCCGCGGTGTTCGGCTTCAATAGCAGCTACGCGGATCGACCTGAACGTACTGCCCCGACGGATAGCGGTAATAGCAGTTACCCTGCGCCAGATAGTAACCGGCCCGCGAGGCGGCTTGTGCGCCGGCGATGGCACCCGCCGTGCCACCCGCAATCGCACCCACGGCAGCACCTACCGGCCGGCCCGTGATCAGGCCTCCCAGGATCCCGCCGACAACGGCGCCGCCGACAGCGCTTGCGGCCGGATCGGGCGGTGGGGGCGGCGGCGGTGCATACGCTCCAGGCGGAGGTGCGTACGCTCCTTGCGGCGGCGGATAACCTCCGGCGACCGACGGATCGTCCGGGCCGACATCCCCACCGTCATCCACGAACTCGACGTCCGAGACATAGGCTGGAGGCCCGTCCAATTGCTGCGGGTAGAAATACCAGGCGCCGCCAACGTCCCACCACCAGCCATAGCGCCCATTATGCATCTCGTGACGCCACCGTCCGCCTTCCCAGGCCAGGTGGCCGCGATAGCCGTGGCCGCCAAAATTTCGTGCCGGCAGATGGCCGCGCGCAAAGCGCGCATCCTGCGGCCCGTGCGCTTGCCCGGTTCGGCCCGGCACCCCGTGCGGCGCCTGGACGCCAGGCCTGCCCTGCCCTTGCCCCTGCTTCGGCCCAGGTTTGCCTGGCTCCTCCGCCTGCGCCGAAAACGCAAAAACGGTCATGGTCGATATCAAGAGAACTGCGATCCGCGAGTGCATGAAAGCAGGCATGGTTTTGTCATCTCCACTGCGACGATTACCGGCATTATGGATCAACCGCATCGCGAAATCTACGCTGGTCAGAACGATTGGCGCCAACGTGAACCCGGCCTGCGCCGCAAACGACCGACAATGGCCGTTTATTAGGACGGAATTGCGGTGACCATCATTTCTTCATGTTGCAACGCCCGGTGGTCGCCTTATAGACCTACTTGATGCCGTTCGAGGCCAAAGAGGACAGGACATGAAGAAATTGCTTGCGTTGATCGTCATCTTGCATGCAACCGCCGCCCTAGCGCAGCAGGACGACGCGCCGCCCGCGGCCCCGTCCGGAAAGCCGCCGGTGCATGCCAAGTCGAAGGCACCGAAGGGACCGCCGAAGTCGCTCGCCGAGAAACTGCAGGCATGCCTCGAAATCGATGACGAGACCAAGGATCGGCTCGACTGCTACGATGCGGCGATCCCGTCCAAGCCGAAGCCGAAATCGGCGCCTGCAAATGGGGTGATCGATTGCCGCTACGTCAAGGAGGAAGACGAGCGGTTGAGATGCTTCAACGGTTTCGCCGACAAAATCCCGAAATTCTCCTCGCACTAATCGCGGCGAACCGCTGGCCGCGAGCCATGCGGCGAGCCGGTTCCCCTGTCCGGTCCTGTTGATAAGCCTGCCGCTGCCGTTTTCGGCCTGATGGCGGGCATCCGCAGCATGTTATCGACATGGCGGACCATTGACGGAAGAAATACCAATGCGGATCACCCTCGTCGGCTCCCGCCATTTCGGCGCGACGATCCTGGAAATGCTGCGCCGGCGTGCTGTCGACGTGGTCAGGATCGTCGTTGCGGATGCCGAAGACCGGCTTGCGGCGGCCGCGCGCGCCGCAAGGATCGAAGTGGTCGTACAGGCCAATCCGAAACTCGTGGTCGCCTCCGAAATCGCCGACGACACTGAGCTGATCGTCACCGCGCACAGCCACGCGCGCATCGGCAAGGAAGCACTCGCCAAAGCACGCCTCGGCGGCATCGGCTACCACCCGTCGCTGCTGCC
This sequence comes from uncultured Alphaproteobacteria bacterium, assembly GCA_963832045.1. Taxonomy (GTDB): domain Bacteria; phylum Pseudomonadota; class Alphaproteobacteria; order Rhizobiales; family Xanthobacteraceae; genus Bradyrhizobium. The sequence continues at coordinate 238,571 of CAWHSM010000019.1, read as the reverse complement.
CCGGCATCGCGGCATCGCCGCCGTCGAATGGACCATCCGCGAGCGGGATCCGATCGCCGGAGGCACCGTGTACCATCTGGCCGATCGGATGGATGCCGGCGCGATCGCGGCACAGGACTGGTGTTTTGTCGGCAAGGACGAAACCGCGCGGCAATTATGGGAACGCGCATTGGCGCCGATGGGGCTGAGATTGCTCGGCGAAGTCATCGACTACGCCAAAACCCACGGCGCGCTTCCCGCACGGCCGCAGGACGAGCAGTTCGCCACCAAAGCGCCGGCGCTTGCGGGTTAGCCGCCGGAATTTGCGCCCGGCCCAAGCGGACAGCTCATCTTCCGGACTCGATTACCGGTATAAATCGCTGTTTTAGCGGCGTTCAGTCATTTTGGTGCAGCGCATCAAAGTTTCACCACATTGTCCCCAAATATGCAGTTTCATCACACACATTTTGGGATCTGATTCATGCGCAGTCGTTGCGTCACGAAGACATGTTTTGGTTTGTTGGTCGCGCTCGCGGGCTTGGGCGCTTGTCCCGCGGACGCTTAAGACGCCTTATGACGGACTCTGGAACGTCACGATTATTACCAAGGCCGGCTCGTGCGAGCCGACGGTGCGCTCGACGCTTACGGTGGCAGACGGTAAGATTTCCGCCCCCGGCACAGATGTCACAGGGACGATCGGTCGCGAGGGGCTTGTGCGGGTATCGATCAATGGTGCATATGCGAACGGCCAGCTCAGTGGCAATGCCGGATGGGGGAAGTGGAATGGAGCATCGTCAGGAGTACCATGCAGTGGCCGCTGGGAAGCTTCACGTCAATAACAAGAAATCTCTCGGCATTACGCGGCGGTTGATTTTCGCGATCGCCACTGTGCTGGTGGCCTCCGCCTGGGGCGGCGCCAGTCATGCGCAATCCGGGGGTCCGTTCGCAGGCATGGCCGGGGTTTGGTCCGGCGCGGGCACTGTGACGCTGGACGATGGCTCGACCGAGCGCATCCGCTGCCGCGCCACCTACGCGGTGGCGGCCGCGGGCAACGCTCTGCAGCAGACGCTGACCTGCGCCAGCGACAGCTACAAGTTCAACCTGGCGAGCAACGTCACGGCGCAAGGTTCTGCCGTTTCCGGCACCTGGTCCGAAGCCAGCCGCAACATCAACGGCGCTATCGAGGGTCGAACCGGCGGTGGTGTGGTTCAGGTGGTCGCAACTGCGCCTGGGTTCTCAGCGAATATCATGCTGACCACGCGCGGCAACAAGCAGTCGGTGGTGATCAGGGCCGAGAGCCAGTTCAGGGGCGCTTCGATTTCGCTGACGCGCAGCTAGCTAGCAGAGCGCAACTAGCACGACGATTTCAATTGGCCGGCGGACGCCCAAGGTGGCGCCGCCGGCTTTTTCATGCGGCAGCTACTTTTCAGCAGGTACAATGGCCGTCACTTCGATCTCGACCTTGGCGCGCGCGTCGACCAGCCCATCGATGTAAAGCAGCGCTGGTGGTCGTGGTCGCCGGCCGCGAGGCGACGCGCGAACTCAACGTGTTTCAGATCATGGAGATCCGCTCGGTGCTCGGCCTGCTGATGCTGTATCCCCTGATCCACCTTGCCGGCGGCTTCGCTGCGCTGCGCACATCGAGGTTTCGAATCCACCTGAGCCGCGGTGTGATTCACTATGCCTCCCAGCTCGGCTGGTTCTTTGCATTGACGCTGATTCCGTTGGCACAGGTGGTGTCGATCGAATTCACCATGCCGATCTGGACCGCCATCCTCGCCGCAAGCTTTCTCGGTGAACGCATCACAGTCTGGAAGATTTCCGCCATTGCACTCGGCCTGATCGGCGTCTTCGTCATCGTGCGTCCCACGGCCGGCAAGATCAATCCGGGTCAGCTGATCGCGCTGGTCGCCGCGGTGGGCTTCGGCACCTCGGTTGTCATGATGAAATCGCTGACCCGCACCGAAACCACCGTTGCGATCGTGTTCTGGATGATGGCCGTCGCGGCCGTGGCCGGCGCGCTTCCCGCCCTCTATGCCTGGGTATGGCCGTCGGCCTATGTCTGGGCTTGCGTGATCGCCATCGCGTTCAGTGGAACGTTTTCCCACTTTTGCATGGCGCGCGCGATGCTATATGGGGATGCCACGATCGTGCTGCCGATGGACTTCCTTCGCGTTCCCTTGACGGCCGTCGCCGGCTGGCTGATCTACGGCGAACGGCTCGACGCCTTTACCATCCTGGGCGCGATGCTCATCCTCACCGGCAATCTGTTGAACCTGAAGCCGTCGCCGCCCCGGCGGGCGGAAGCCAAAGCCTGAGACCATCGAGCGCGGCGAGGGTTATTTCCCCGCCGCCTTGCGCAAGGCCTCGTTGATCCGGTCCTGCCAGCCCTGCCCGCCTTCCTGGAAGTATTCGAGCACGTCCTGATCGATCCGCAGCGAGACCAGTTCCTTCGCGCCGGGAAGCGCCGTTCTCTTCGGCGGCGCCTCCGGTTCTTTCTTGGTCGCCTGCTTGAACGCGGCTTCCGCTTCGGTGCGGGCATTGTTCAGGGTTCGCGGTCGCCTCGGTTGATCCGGCACAGTTAGATTCCTTCAAACAGCACGGTTGAGAGATAACGCTCCGCGAACGACGGCACGATCGCCAAAATGGTTTTGCCGGCGTTTTCCGGTCGCTTGCCCAATTCAAGGGCGGCCGCAATCGCCGCACCCGAGGAGATGCCGCCGGCAATTCCCTCATTACGCGCCAGCGCGCGGGACATTTCGATGGCGTCGGCGCTGTTGACCTTGACGATCTCGTCAATGACGGAGCGATCGAGGATTTCAGGAATGAACCCGGCGCCGATGCCCTGGATCTTGTGCGGAGAATGCTGACCGCCCGAGAGCACCGGGCTTTCCTCCGGCTCGACGGCGACCACCCGCAACGAAGGTTTGCGAGGTTTGAGGACCTGTCCAACCCCCGTGATGGTGCCGCCGGTCCCGACGCCTGCGACAAAAATGTCGATATCGCCGCCGGTATCGTTCCAGATTTCCTCCGCCGTGGTGCGGCGGTGAGCCTCCGGGTTGGCGAGGTTCTTGAACTGCTGCGGCATGACCGCCTTTGGCGTCGTTCGCACCAGTTCTTCGGCGGTCGCGATCGCACCCTTCATGCCCTGGCCTGGCGGGGTCAGAACAATCTCGGCGCCGAGAAATGCGAGCATCTTGCGCCGTTCGATCGACATCGGTTCCGGCATCACCAATTTCAACCGGTATCCGCGCGAAGCTGCGACGAAGGCAAGCGCAATCCCGGTATTGCCGGACGTCGGCTCGATCAGCACGGTGTCGGGTTCGATCAGACCCGCCTTTTCCATCGCCACAATCATGGCGACGCCGATGCGGTCCTTCACGCTCGCCGCCGGGCTCAAATATTCAAGCTTGGCAAGAATGGTCGCATTCGCGCCGTGCTGCTTCGGCAACCGCCGCAAACGCACAATGGGCGTGTCGCCGATTGCGTCGACGATGCTGTCGAAGACCTGGCCGCGGCCATGAAGCCGCACGGCGCGTGAGGTGACCGATTCATCCATGGCGCACGTCTCCGATGCATGATGCTTGGGGCATTTGTTCCAAATTGGTGCGAAGCGCGCCGTCGTGCAAGTATTTGCGGTCCATTGTTCGCTGCAGCGCAAAAATGCGTAGCGCGTCGAATACTTGAAACCAACGTATTTGTGTTGCGACATCTTCAAACAAATCGTTGTATGTTGCCATCAAGGCCCAGATCACAAGGAGGTCACGATGCCAGCAGTCGCTGAAGTCCTGTCGACCATCTCGCTTAGTCCTCGTGGTTGTGATCTGCCGACGTGCCCTGTTTGCGCGGATTCGATGATAGCCGCCGAAGCGTCAGCCTATTTGGCCGACAACATCGTCAGCTATCTCTGGACCTGCGACACCTGCGGCTATGGCTTTGTAACCAGGCATTCGCTCAAGCGTTTGGTCTGTAACTAAGTTCCATCAGTTGCCACGCTTACACTCCGGCGGACCCGCGGCGTTTTGTCAGCGCTAGTGCGGCGAATTTGAAGTTCCTATCGGTGTTGCGGCAGGTGCTGTCCCTGCCCGACGTCATCGTAGTTCCGTTCGCGCGGGATGTTCAGCGCACCGCGATATCGCCCCCTTCCCACCCGGCGCGTACACGTTCGCTGAAGTCGGCGAACGTTCGCTGCGCGACAGCCTGCCGGATCTCCTGCATCAGGTGCTGGTAGTACGCGATGTTGATTTCCGACAGCAGCATCGCGCCAAGCGATTCGCCCGACCTGACGAGGTGGTGCAGATAGGCGCGCGAGGTATTGCGCGTCGAAGGCCGCGAACTCGTTTCATCGAGCGGCCGGGGATCGTCGGCGTGGCGTGCGTTGCGCAGATTGATCTGGCCATACCGCGTGAAGGCCGTGCCGTGGCGGCCGTTACGGGTCGGCATCACGCAATCGAACATGTCGATGCCCCGCGCCACGGCGTGCAGCATATCGTCGGGCGTGCCGACGCCCATCAAGTACCGGGGCCGCGCGTCGGGAAGAAGCGGCACCACCTCCTCGATCATCGCCAGCATCACCGATTGCGGCTCGCCAACCGCAAGTCCGCCGATCGCATAACCGTGAAAGCCGATGTCGACGAGCCCTTGCGCGCTTGATCGGCGCAATTCGGCAACGTCGCCGCCCTGCGCGATGCCGAACAGCAGGTAACCGTCCGGCGCGGCCTCGAACGCCCGTTTGGAGCGCTCGGCCCAGCGCAGCGACAGACGCATGGCACGCTCGATATCGCCGCGCTCGGCCGGCAGCCGCACGCACTCGTCCATCTGCATCGCAATGTCCGAGCCCAACAGCCGCTGCACCTCGATCGAGCGTTCCGGCGACAATTCGACGACGGCGCCGTCGATATGCGAGCGAAAGGTCACGGCCTGCTCGGAGAGCTTGCGCAACTCCGCCAGCGACATCACCTGAAAGCCGCCGGAGTCGGTCAGCATCGGGCCGTTCCAGCCGGTAAAGCGCTGAAGGCCCCCGAGCGCGGCGATCCGCTCCGCGCCGGGCCGCAGCATCAGATGGTAGGTGTTGCCGAGCACGATGTCGGCGCCGGCATCCCTCACCTCGCGCCAATGCAGGCCCTTCATGGCGCCTGCGGTGCCCACCGGCATGAAAGCCGGCGTGCGGACCACGCCATGCGGCGTCGTCAACAGCCCCGTGCGCGCCTGGCCGTCACGGCCGAGCAACTGGAAGTGGTTTTGAGTCATCCCGTCGGTTCACGAAACAGCAGGCAAGCGTCGCCATAGGAGTAAAACCGGTAGCCGCTCTGGACGGCATGGGCATAGGCGCGCTTCATGGTTTCAAGCCCCGAAAAGGCCGACACCAGCATGAACAGTGTCGAACGAGGCAAATGAAAATTCGTCAGCAGCACATCGACGGCGCGGAAGCGATAGCCGGGCGTAATGAAGATCGTGGTCTCGCCGCTGAAAGGCGCGATTTCGCCGTTCGCGGCGGCGGCACTTTCCAATAGCCGTAGCGAGGTGGTGCCGACCGCGACCACCCGGCCGCCTCTCTTGCGCGCGGCGTTGAGCGCATCGGCTACTTCGGGCGAGACCGTGCCCCATTCGGCGTGCATCTTGTGTTCGCTGGTGTCGTCCGCCTTGACCGGCAGGAACGTACCCGCCCCGACATGCAAGGTAAGGCGGTGAATGCCGATGCCGCGCCGGTGCAAGGCGGCCTCCAGCGCCGGCGTAAAATGCAAGCCGGCTGTCGGCGCGGCAACCGCGCCCTCGTTGGCTGCGAACATGGTCTGATAGTCGGCCAGGTCACGCTCGTCGGGCGTCCGCTTCGAGGCGATATAGGGCGGCAGCGGCGGGCTGCCGAGGTCGGATATCGCGGAATCCAGCGCCGGACCGTGAAACGAAAACGACAGCGTCACCGCGCCATCCTCGCCCTTGGTTTCGACTTCGGCATCGAGATGGCCGAGCAGGCACACCCTGCCTTCATTGCCAAAGCGAACCACGTCACCCGGCGCCAGTTTTTTCGCCGGCTTGACCAGTGCCTGCCAGCGCGAGCCGTCGAGGCGCTTGATCAGGGTCGCCTCGATTTTCGGCTCGGTCTCGCGGCCAATACGCCTGCCTTTGAGTTGCGCCGAGATGACCTTGGTGTCGTTCACCACCAGCTGGTCGCCGGGATTGAGCGCGCCGGGAAGATCGGAAACGGTGCGATCATGCAAGACGCCGGTTGGCTCGACCATCAGCATCCGCGCGGAATCCCTTGGGTTCGCCGGGCGCAGCGCAATGCTGCCGGGGGGAAGTTCGAAATCGAAGAGATCGGTGCGCATGGGCTTTTCGAGCCTAAACCCCTGCTCCTCGTCCTGAGGAGCGCGATCGCGCGTCTCGAAGGACGAGGCCCGGGTGCCATCGGCTCATGGTTCGAGACGCCCGCTTTGCGGGCTCCTCACCATGAGGGAGAGGTCAAGCCGCATCCAGCGCCATATGCGCCTTGACGATCTTGTCGGGATTCTTGACCGGCTCGCCGCGCTTGATCTTGTCGACATTCTCCATGCCTGACGTCACCTGGCCCCACACGGTGTACTGTTTGTTCAGGAACGGCGCGTCGTCGAAACAGATGAAGAACTGGCTGTCGCCGGAATCAGGACTTGCCGCGCGCGCCATCGAGGTGGTTCCACGCACATGCGGTTCCGCATTGAACTCCGCCTTGAGCTTGGTACCGGAGCCACCGGTGCCGGTGCCCTGCGGACAGCCGGTCTGGGCCATGAAGCCGTCGATCACCCTATGGAACACGATGCCGTCGTAAAATCCTTCCCGCACCAGTTCCTTGATCCGCGCAACATGGTTCGGCGCAAGATCGGGCCGCATTTCGATGGTGACGGGCCCCTGCGTGGTGTCGAGGATCAAAGTATTTTCGGTGTCAGCCATGCACTTCTCTCTGCTGCTGGAGGTCTACTGTTGCGAAATCGAAAGGCGAAGGGGCGGCCGGCAACGGCGCCGGCCATTGCCTCTGTAAATGGCATCGGTGTGCAGCGCTGCAATGCCTCCATGACCGCGATCCGGTACATCAGGCGGTCATTTTCGTCAGCCTGTTCCGATTGATAGGTCACGCGGGGGTGGCCCAGGATTTCTCCCGCCCGGTTAAAGCTGACAATGACTGTGATGTCGATGTCGGGATGCGCGCGCGAGGGATCCGGCGGTTTCCAGCAGGTTCGGATCCTCGCAAAGATCTCCTTGATGGTGTTGACGGGCTGATCTACCTGCGCCGGCGCTGCGACCGGGCCCGCCACCAGCATCGCTGCCGCACACGATAGCCGCGCAAGGCAGCGCCATCTCATGGTCTACTTGATGTCGGCGGCGACTTGCACCTTCACCATCTTGTCGGGATCGGTGACTGTCCCACCCGACGCTCCCGGCGCCGCTTTCTTGAGCTTGTCGACGACATCCATGCCGGACACCACTTCGCCGATCACGGTGTACTGGCCGTCGAGCGGTGCGCCGTCGGCGAACATGATGAAGAACTGCGAATTGGCGGAATCCACGCTGTCGCCCCTCCGCGCCATGCCGACGATGCCACGCTTGAAGTGCACGTTGGAGAACTCCTGCTTCAGGTTCGGATATTTCGATCCGCCGCTGCCGTCGAATTTCTGGCCGTCGCCGGTCTGCGCCATGAATCCGTCCATCACGCGATGGAAGGGAACGTTGTTGTAGAATCCCTCGCGGGCCAGCTGCTTGAGGCGCTCGGCGTGTTGGGGCGCGATATCGGTTCGCAGTTTGATGACAATCCGCCCCTTGGTGGTGTCGATGACGACTGCGTTTTGTTTGTCGAGACCGGCAGGAAGCGGCTGTGCAATCGCGGGCGCGGCGCAGACCAGCGCGGCGAGAACGGCAAGAATTCGGATCATGGAAACTCCAGCTTGAGAGGAAGAAATTAGCGGCCGAATTTGGCTTTGAGGCGCTTGGCGACCGCCTTCGGGACGAAGTTCGAGACATCGCCGCCCATACTGGCGATCTGACGCACCAGTGTGGCAGTGATCGGGCGAACGGTGGGGGAAGCCGGCAGGAAAACGGTGCGGACCCCCGGCGCCATGGCTTCGTTCATCCCCGCCATCTGCATTTCGTAGTCGAGATCGGTGCCGTCACGGAGGCCGCGGATAAGGATTGTGGCGCCGCTCCGCTGCGCGGCGGTCACGACGAGGTCATTGTAGGTGATGGCCTCAAAGGCGCAGCCCGCAGACTTCGAAACCGGCTCGAACACCTCGCGGATCATCTCCAGACGCTCGTCAGTCGAAAACAGCGGCGCCTTTCCGGGGTGGACGCCGATGGCGACCACCAGGCGGTCGCACAGGCCGACAGCATTCCGGACCACGTCCAGATGGCCGTTGGTGACGGGGTCGAATGAGCCGGGATAAAGCGCGACGCGGGGCATGAAACCGTCCTACCCCGCCCGGGCCGGGCCCGCAAGCTGGTCGCGCTTCAGGCCCCGGCAGACCACACGCCGCTATATTTCATAGGCCATTGAACCAATCGGAGGCCCGGCGCGTCTTCCAGCTGCGCCGGCTTTGTTTCGTCGCAACCCGGGCGACGAAACAAAGTGACGGCCGGATGAAACCATTTCGGTCTTTTTCAAGCCTCGGCGAAGAACTGCGGAAACAGCCGGTTTGTATGAACGGCGCAGATAACGAGGGCCGCAAAGGCCCGATGACAGGGGACCGTCGTGATCAAGACTCTTTCAGCCGTCGCCGTCGCCGCGTTTATTGCCGCCGCTCTGGCCATGCTTCCCGGGTTTGCGCCGGAAGTCGAAGCGAGCGTGCCGCGACCGCTCGCCAAGGCCGACCGCCTAGATGTCCGCCCGATCGGCCGCGATTGCTCGCTGCAGAGCTGGCCGCATTTCGAAGCGTCCTGCCTGCGGAGCGCGGGAACGAAATCGCCGGTCCGGGAAGCCCGGCTGGTCACCGCCGACCGCACGCCATAAGCGGGGCGTCGGAGCCGGTTTTCAGATAAGGAAATTCGGAAGGAAAAGCTCCAGCTTCGCAAAAGCTGGAGCTTTAAAATCGTCCACCAAAGAGAATTGGTCCGTCGGCCACGGGCTCGCGCCAGTGCGGCTTCCTAGCCGCCGACACCATTTCCGTTGCCGTTGCCGTTCTCGGCTTCCTCGCCGATATGCTCGACCGAGACCACGTGCTCGTCTTCGGCGGTGTCGAACACAATGACTCCTTGCGTCGAGCGGCCCGCAATCCGGATGCCTTCCACCGGACAGCGGATCAACTGGCCCTTGTCGGTCACCAGCATGATCTGGTCGGACTCTTCCACCGGGAAGGAGGCGACCAGCTTGCCGTTGCGGTTATTGACCGACATCGCCACGATGCCTTTGCCGCCACGGCCCGTGGTGCGGTACTCGAAGGACGAGGTGCGCTTGCCGTATCCGTTCACGGAGACGGTCAACACCACCTGCTCCTGCGCCGACATCTCGACATAGCGTTCGGAGGAAAGTTGAATGGCGTTTGAAGCCTCCTCGGAATCGGCCTCGGTTGCCTCTTCCACGGCGCTTTCGCCTGCCACGGCGCGGCGCATCTTGAGATAGGCCGAGCGCTCCTCGGAGGTTGCCTCGACATGGCGCAGGATCGCGAGCGAAATCAGCCGATCGCCTTTCGCCAGCGCGATACCGCGCACGCCCATCGAGGTGCGACCCGAAAATACCCGCACATCGGTGACGGGGAAGCGGATGCATTGGCCGCCGGCCGCGGTCAGCAGCACGTCGTCGCGTTCGGTGCAGATCTGCACGTCCACGATCGCTTCGTCCTCATCGAGCTTCATGGCGATGATGCCGGAACGGCGGACGTCGACGAAGTCGGAGAGCTTGTTGCGGCGGACGGTGCCGCCGGTGGTCGCAAACATCACGTCGAGATTGCCCCAGGAGGATTCATCCTCGGGCAACGGCATGATGGTCGTGATCCGCTCGCCCTGCTCCAGCGGCAGTATATTGATCATCGCCTTGCCGCGGGCATTGGGCGCGGCCATCGGCAGCCGCCAGACCTTCTCCTTGTAGACCTGTCCGCGTGAGGAGAAGAACAGCACCGGCGTGTGGGTCGAGGCGACGAACAGGCGGCTGACGAAATCCTCATCGCGGGTCTGCATGCCCGCCCTGCCCTTGCCGCCGCGCCGCTGCGCGCGATAGGCCGACAGCGGCACGCGCTTGACGTAACCGGCATGCGAGACGGTGACGACCATATCCTCGCGCTGGATCAGGTCTTCGTCCTCGACCTCGCCTTCCTGCTCGATGATGACGGTCTTGCGCGGCGTGGCGAATTCGCTCTTCACCTCGGTGAGTTCGGTCTTGACGATCGCCTGGACGCGGGCGCGCGAGTGCAGGATGTCGAGATAGTCGTTGATTTCCACCGCGAGCTTGTCGAGTTCCTGGGAAATCTCCTCGCTGCCGAGCGCGGTGAGGCGCTGCAGCCGCAGGTCGAGAATGGCCTTGGCCTGCTCCAGCGACAACCGCGCGGTACCGTCTTCCGCCAGCCGGTGTCGCGGATCGTCGATCAGCGTGATCATGGCGGCGACGTCCTTGGCCGCCCAGCTGCGCGACATCAAGGTATCGCGCGCGGTGTTCGGATCGGGCGATGTGCGGATCACGCGAATGATCTCGTCGATATTGGCAACCGCAATCGCAAGGCCGACCAGAATGTGGGCGCGGTCGCGCGCCTTGTTGAGCAGGAATTTTGTCCGCCGCGTCACCACCTGTTCGCGGAAGGCTATGAAGATCGTCAACAGGTCCTTCAGGTTCATCAGCTGCGGCCGGCCGGCGTCCAGCGCCACCATGTTGGCGCCGAAATTGGTCTGCAGCGGCGTAAACCGATAGAGCTGATTGAGCACCACGTCAGGCACGGCGTCGCGCTTGAGTTCGACGACGACACGGAAACCGGCGCGATCGGATTCATCGCGCAAATCCGAAATGCCCTCGATCTTCTTTTCGCGCACCAGTTCGGCGATGCGCTCGACCATCGTGGCCTTGTTCACCTGATAGGGAATTTCGGTAACCACGATCGCTTCGCGATCCTTGCGGATGGTGTCGATCGACACCTTGCCGCGCATCACGATCGAGCCGCGGCCCAAGTGATAGGCCGAGCGGATGCCTTGACGTCCCAGGATGATGCCGCCGGTCGGAAAGTCCGGTCCTGGAATGATCTCGATCAGCTGATCGATGGACAAGCCCGGATTATCGATCAGCGCCACGCAGGCATCGATGACCTCGCCGAGATTGTGCGGCGGGATATTGGTGGCCATGCCGACCGCGATGCCGCCCGAGCCATTGACCAGCAAATTGGGAAATTTGGCCGGAAGAACCCGCGGCTCGCGATCCTTGTCGTCATAGTTGGCCTGGAAATCGACGGTGTCCTTCTCGATGTCGTCAAGCAGGTGGTGCGCGATCTTGGTCAGGCGGGATTCGGTGTAACGCATGGCGGCCGCCATATCGCCATCCACCGAGCCGAAATTGCCCTGCCCGTCGATCAGGGGCACGCGCATGGAGAAATTCTGCGCCATACGGACCAGCGCGTCGTAGACCGACTGGTCGCCGTGGGGATGGTATTTACCGATCACGTCGCCGACGGTGCGCGCCGACTTGTTAGGCTGCTTGTTCCAATCGAAGCCGTTCTCATGCATCGCATACAGGATGCGGCGGTGGACCGGCTTGAGGCCGTCGCGCGCATCCGGCAACGCACGCGCCACGATCACGCTCATGGCGTAATCGAGGTAGGAGCGCTTCATCTCGTCGAGGATGGAAACGGGACGAATATCGGAAGGCGGCGGCTCTCCGGGCTTGGTATCTTCAGGCTCAGACAAGGGAAAATCCGGTCAATTCAGAATCAGTTTCATATAGCGCATCGGGGGCTCTGAGACCACCTCAAACTGACCTGCGTGCGGGGTTTTTCCTTTTGATTTTCCAGTAACTTAGGAAGCAAGCCCGGCACAGACCGCGGGTCGCCGAGACGGGCCCGGAATTGCCCATGAAAACGGCTGTTTCAAGGGCCGAACACGACCGCATGCATGATCCGCCCCGGCACCAGCGTGAACAGGCCCGCGATGACCAGTGCGCCGGAGAAAATCGCGATCATGATCCAGCGATGCTCGGCGACACGATGGTAGTGCGCGCGCCATACGCCGAGCGGCCGCGTCGAGCAGCGGGGCAAGACTCATCCGAAGCAAGCCCATCGCCCGATCAGAACGGAATGTCGTCATTCATGTCGCTGTTGCGGGCACCGGCCGCCACTGCCCGGCGCGGAGCGCTCGAGGGACCGCTGCCGCCGAAATCGCCGCCGCTTTGGTCATCAGAACCGAAGCTGCCGCCTCCGCCGCCGCGCCCGTCAAGCATGGTGAGGCTGGAGTTGAATCCCTGCAGCACCACTTCGGTGGAATACTTCTCGACGCCGGCCTGGTCGGTCCACTTGCGCGTCTGCAACTGTCCCTCGATGTAAACCTTGGCGCCCTTCTTCAGATATTGTTCGGCGATCTTGCACAGGCCCTCGTTGAAGATCACGACGCGATGCCATTCGGTCTTCTCCTTGCGCTCGCCGGTGGCCTTGTCGCGCCAGCTCTCCGAGGTGGCAATGCTGAGATTGGCGATCGGCCGCCCGTCCTGGGTACGCCGGATTTCCGGATCCTTGCCGAGGTTTCCGACCAAAATCACCTTGTTGACACTGCCTGCCATCGCCGCTCTCCACTCACTCGATTTTCGGCGCAGACCCTATACGCTCGCCCGCCGGGTGAGCTTTCCGATCCACGGTTATCCACATATAGCATCGCGCCCGCGAATGTTCCAGTTTTGTTCTAAAATCTGACCGTCGCGCACCGATTCCAGCCCTGCCGACGCGCCAATCAGTCCGGCCGTCAACCTTCCCGGCCTCGCCGGGTGTTGAAAAGCCAGACAATTCATTGGCTTCACCATGCCCCACTTCATCGCCGACTGTGGCATTTGGGAGACGGCCTTCGTGGCCGGATTGGGGTAAGGTCGCCTCGACTTGGGGCTTGGGCGCTCCTAGAAGCTGAGGCAAACGCTTCCCTCAAAACGGAAGCGAACGAAGAAGCCGGAGTCGTTGATATGAAGAGGATGTTGCTGGGTGCTGTTGCTCTCCTCGCTATGGGAGCTACCGGCTCGGCCGTGGCGGCTGATCTGCCGGCCCGCGCCTACACCAAGGCGCCGGACCTGGTGCCGTTGGCCTACGACTGGAGCGGCGTCTTTGTCGGCGTCAACGGCGGCTGGGGCACGGCAAGCCGTTGTTTCGATTCAACCGGTCCGACGGTGATCGGTCCCGACGGTTGCCATAACGCGACCGGTGGCTTCGCCGGCGCGCAGGCCGGCTATCGCTGGCAGACGGGTTCCTGGGTTTGGGGTTTTGAGGCGCAGGGCGACTGGGCCGATCTGCGCGGCAGCAATATCAGCCTCATTACCGGCAACACCAACCGCTCCCGCATTGATGCCTTTGGCTTGTTCACCGGCCAGGTCGGTTACGCCTGGAACACCGCGCTGTTGTATTTCAAGGCCGGCGGCGCCGTGATCGCCGATCGCAACGACATCTTCTCGGGTGCCGCGGTCCTCGCGACATCCGCGGGCGACAACCGCTGGGGCGGCACCGTCGGCGCCGGCATCGAATTCTCCTTCGCGCCGAACTGGTCGGCCGCGCTCGAGTACAATCACCTTTTCATCGCCAATGCCAACACGGCGTTCACCAATCCCATCGGCGGCACGCTCATCAGTTCAGACCGGATTCGCGGCGATGCCGACCTGGTTTCGGTTCACGTCAACTATCGCTGGGGCGGCCCGGTGGTGGCGAAATACTGATCGCCGCTTAAGCGCATAAATTCTCGAAAAGGCCGGCCTCGTGCCGGCTTTTTGTTGCGTGAAATACGGCGCGCTGCTGCCTCATGCTGCCATGTTCCAACAATCGGTTGATGGTTTTCACTGGCTACTAGAAATCGGCTATCGTTCTGCCTACGTTCCGAGACTGGAGCTCTGATTACCAAGTTCGCAAACGACCGCGGCGACCTCTCATGCGAACTTCGGAATCGAAGGAGCTCCAGCAGCATATAAATCCTGGTGCGGCTTTGAAATTGAAGTTCCTATCACGAACTTGCCTCGACACCGATAGGAACTTCAAATTCGCCGCGCTGGCTCATTGGCGTCTGATCGCGGCATTTCAGCGACACGCCCGGAAATGCCCGAAATGGATGAAGTGATCAAGGCGAAGCGCCAACAATCCGCCTCTAGCTTGCGTGCGATCACCATTCGCGGCGCGCGCGAACATAACCTCAAGAACATCGACGTGGAAATTCCGCGCGACAGGCTCGTGGTGTTTACGGGGTTGTCCGGCTCCGGAAAATCATCGCTCGCCTTCGACACCATCTATGCCGAAGGCCAGCGCCGCTACGTCGAATCGCTGTCGGCCTATGCGCGCCAGTTCCTGGAGATGATGCAGAAGCCGGATGTCGACCAGATCGACGGCCTGTCGCCGGCGATCTCGATCGAGCAGAAGACTACATCGAAAAATCCGCGCTCGACGGTGGGCACCGTCACCGAGATCTACGACTACATGCGCCTGTTGTGGGCGCGCGTCGGCGTGCCCTATTCTCCGGCCACGGGCCTGCCGATCGAAAGTCAGATCGTCTCGCAAATGGTCGATCGCGTGTTGGCTTTGCCGGAGGGCACCCGGCTCTATCTGCTCGCGCCGGTCGTGCGCGGCCGCAAGGGCGAGTACAAGAAGGAGCTCGCCGAATATCTCAAGAAGGGTTTTCAGCGCGTCAAGATCGACGGCACTTTCCATGAGCTCGCCGAAGCGCCGACCCTCGACAAGAAATTCCCGCATGACATCGATGTGGTGGTCGACCGCATCGTGGTACGGGGCGATATCGGCCAGCGCCTGGCTGAAAGCTTTGAGACCGCGCTGAAGCTCGCCGAGGGGCTTGCGGTGATCGAATATGCGGATGCGCCCCCCTCGTCATCACCGGGCCGCGCTGAAGGCGCGAGACCCGGTGATCCATCCTCTTCAAAGGAGATGGATGGCCGGGTCAAGCCCGGCCATGACGATAAGAAAAAAATCGCAAAAATCCACGACAAGAGCGGCCCGGAACGAATCCTGTTTTCGGAAAAGTTCGCCTGCCCGGTCTCCGGCTTCACCATTCCGGAAATCGAACCGCGGCTGTTTTCGTTCAACAATCCCTATGGCGCGTGTCCGGCCTGCGGCGGCCTCGGCGTCGAGCAGCACATCGACGAGGACCTCGTCATTCCCGACAAGGACTTGACCCTGCGCAAGGGCGCGATCGCGCCGTGGGCGAAATCATCCTCGCCTTATTACATCCAGACGCTGACCGCGTTGGCTAAATTCTACAAATTCCCCCTCGACGCCAAGTGGAAGGACCTGCCGAAAAAGACGCAAAGTGCGATCCTGCACGGCTCCGGCGAGGACGAGATCAAGTTTTCCTACGAGGACGGTGTCCGCTCCTACGACACCAAAAAACCGTTCGAGGGCGTCATCACCAATCTCAACCGTCGCTTCCGCGAGACCGAAAGCGAGTGGGCGCGCGAGGAGCTGGCGAAATATTTCTCCGACGTGCCCTGCGAGGCCTGCCACGGCTACCGGCTCAAGCCGGAGGCGCTCTGCGTCAAGATTGGTGGAAAACATATCGGCGAAATCTCCGAGCTTTCCGTGCGCCGCGCCGGCGAATGGTTCGAGACCGTGCCGCAAGCGCTCAACGCGCAGCAGAACGAGATCGCCGCGCGGGTGCTGAAGGAAATTCGCGAACGCCTCTCCTTCCTGCTCGATGTCGGCCTCAATTATCTGACGCTGGCGCGCGCCTCGAGCACGCTGTCCGGCGGCGAAAGCCAGCGCATCCGGCTCGCCTCGCAGATCGGCTCGGGGCTGACCGGCGTGCTCTATGTGCTCGACGAGCCCTCGATCGGCCTGCACCAGCGCGATAATGCGCGGCTGCTCGATACGCTGAAACGGCTGCGCGACCTCGGCAACACCGTGATCGTGGTCGAGCACGACGAGGACGCGATCCGTCTGGCCGATCATGTGCTCGATATCGGCCCCGGCGCCGGCATGCATGGCGGCGAGATCATCGCCCAGGGCACGCCCGCCGACATCATGCGCAATCCGGACTCGCTGACCGGCAAATACCTCACCGGCGAATTGTCGGTGGAGATCCCGGAGCGCCGGCCGCCGAACCATCGCCGCACCATCAAGGTCATCAACGCGCGCGGCAACAACCTGAAGAACGTCTCGGCGGAAATTCCGCTGGGGCTGTTCACCTGCGTCACCGGCGTTTCCGGCGGCGGCAAGTCGACGCTGCTGATCGACACGCTCTACAAGGCGATCGCGCGCAAGCTCAATGGCGCCAGCGAAGGTGCCGCGCCTCACGACCGCATCGAAGGGCTGGAGCATATCGACAAGATCATCGACATCGACCAGTCGCCGATCGGCCGCACGCCCCGCTCCAACCCCGCGACTTATACTGGCGCCTTCACACCGATCCGCGAATGGTTCGCCGGCCTGCCGGAAGCGAAAGCGCGCGGCTACGAGCCCGGGCGGTTTTCGTTCAACGTCAAGGGCGGTCGTTGCGAGGCCTGCGAGGGCGATGGAGTCATCAAGATCGAGATGCACTTTTTGCCCGACGTCTACGTCACCTGCGATGTCTGCAAGGGTAAGCGCTACAACCGCGAAACGCTGGAAGTCCTGTTCAAGGGCAAGTCGATCGCCGACGTGCTCGACATGACGGTCGAGGAAGCCGCCGACTTCTTCAAGGCGGTGCCGCGGGTGCGCGAGACCTTCAAGACGCTGCACCGCGTCGGGCTGGACTACATCCATGTCGGCCAGCAGGCGACCACGCTTTCGGGCGGTGAGGCCCAGCGCGTCAAGCTCGCGAAAGAGCTATCCAAGCGCGCCACCGGCCGCACGCTCTATATTCTCGACGAGCCGACCACGGGGCTCCATTTCCACGACGTCAAGAAACTGCTCGAAGTGCTGCACGAGCTGGTGTCGCAGGGCAACACCGTGGTCGTCATCGAACACAATCTCGAGGTGATCAAGACCGCGGACTGGGTGATCGATCTCGGCCCCGAAGGCGGCGACGGCGGCGGCGAAATCGTCGCCTGGGGTCCGCCGGAAGATATCGTGAAGGCGCCGCGGAGCTATACCGGCAAGTTTCTGGCGCCGGTGTTGAAAAAGGCGGGTAAGCCGCGGAAGAGCGGCGCGAGTGAGGCGGCGGAGTGATCGGCACATCTGCCGCGATCCTACCAACAGCTACCAAACTTAAGGCATTGTATGCTCTTCGTCCACCGTTTGGTGTGGACTCTCAGTCGGCTTTAAATTTCTATCATAGGTTCATCGAAGAATTTGGATCGATAAGAAATATCACGATAAGGGGTAGCTTCACGCACAACGGCGAGCTGCTGGCTGCAATTGTTCGGCCTTGCACAGCTAGTCATAAGAAACGCCACTTTGGCCGATCTCACGATATAGAGGTTGGCGATCCAATTTTGGAATTTTCAGCCACATTCGAGTTTTCCGGCCAAGATAAATTTTTTCTGACCGATCACACGGGCGCAAAGATTGTACAAGAGAGAGAAAGGCTGATCCTAGATTGGAAGTCTTCTCTGCGGCACCAGCTTGAACTCACAATTCAAACTTATTTTTGTGCCCTATCGATAGCCTACGCCGGTGCCGTTCAGCCAATTCAGAGCGTTTGGATTCAAGATGGATCTACATTTGGGACCGATCGTTGCTATTTATCCGAGGTCGCTGAGTTCGATCGAATTCTTGCGGGAGAAGAATGCATTTCCCGAAATCGATTTAGAGCTCGATACGGTCGTCAGTTGGATTTTCGCTCAGAACGGTATTTTCGATGGATACAGCGATACGCCGGCATCTCGTGCGCTAAATTACTTCACAAGGTTATTTGATAGCAATTTCCGAACCGACGAACTATCCAATCTAGTTTGGGCTCTCGCCGGAATCGAAGCGCTCCTGGTCGAAGGTAGTCGATCATCAAGTGGGCAACTTAGAGAAAAATTTGGCGCTATCTTCGTCGGGAAGATTGATTTCCTTTGGCTCTCCAAAACGATTTCCGATTTATACAATTTTCGCTCACGAATGATCCACGGCGATCGCCAAATAAGATCGTTCTTTCGAAACGGCGAAGAAGAAAGCGAGAAACGATTTAACGAAGAATACCATAGTCACTTGTTTGCAATCGGAATGCTCGTGCTGCTTCTTCGGTTCGCAATTTCAAAGAACGCGACCGAATTACGTTTCGAGACTGTCTTAAAAGGCTAAGCTAATCATGATCCGAATTCCGAAACGTTCAGCCTGCGTCGGTTAGGTTTCGGCTCGCTCTACCCTCCCTACAATACGCGCCTCATGCTGCGTCGGCAGGCCGCACGCGCCGGGCAATCTCCGCACCCTTCTCTCGTTCGACAACGCCGATGTCGTATTGGCCCTGCAAGTCGAGCCAGAACTGCGCGCTGTTACCGAAATAACGGCCGAGGCGCACGGCGGTATCGGCGGTGATTCCGCGACGAAAGTTGAGAATGTCGGTGATACGGCCCGACGGCACACCGATATCCAGCGACAGCCGGTTAGCGCTCAGCTTGCGGGCCGCCATTTCGCGTTTCAACAATCGACCAGGGTGTACGACGGGAGCCATGATATTCAACCTCTGTGGTAGTCGACGATTTCGACCTCGTGGGCATCGCCTTTGCGAAATTCAAAACAGATACGCCAGCGGTCATTGACGGTCATCGCCCATTGTCCCCTGCGATCGCCCTTAAGCTTGTGAAGCCCGACACTCTTCAACGGGCTCAGATCGCCGAGCGATTTCGCAACATTCAAAGCAAGTAGAAGGTCGACCGCGGAATCGAAGTCCAGTCCACGGAACTGGTTCGGCCGCTCGCCATCCCAAATCTTGCGGGTTGCGGAGTTGCGCCATACTACGACAAACGGTGAATGCCAAGCCACTGATATGACCTTGAAATGATCGGTCTGCTCGACGGTCACAGGCTTACGAGAGCCGATTAAGCACCACTCTCTCGCTCCTCGAGGTCAACCTCCAAAATCGCCGCTTCAACAAATCCCTTCGGATCGGCAAAAAACTCCCGCATCGCCCTGTAGTGGTTGGTCTGCCGCAGCGTCGTCGGCTCCAATCCGTATTTGGTGAACTGCAGCAGCGTCGCGTTGGGATAGGCCATCAGGACAGGCGAATGCGTCGCCATGATCACCTGGCAGCGCTTCGACTTGTCCATGCGATAAAGCAGCTTCAGAAATTCCATTTGACGCGACGGCGACAGCGCAGATTCCGGCTCGTCGAAGATGAAGATGCCCTGCCGCTGGCAGCGCTCCTCAAAGAACCGCAGAAAACCTTCTCCGTGTGAATGGGAGAGGAAGTCGGGCGGCGGACCGCCACCCATCGGAGATTCCTGGGCCGCGCGGTCCAGATATCGCGCGATTGAGAAAAAGGTCTCCGCGCGGAAGAACCAGCCGTAGCTGATCTTCGGCATCCAGCTTGCGCGCAGCGCCACCGTCAGGTCTCCACCGCCCTCCTCCAGCGCCCATGAACGATCGAGCCTGTGGGCTTTGCCGCCGCCGGTTTCGTCGAAGCCCGCCATGACGGCCAATCCCTCCAGCAGCGTCGATTTCCCGCTGCCGTTTTCGCCGGCGATGATGGTGACGGCGTGATCGAAGCTGAGCGAGAAATCGTCGTGCAGGAATGGCAGACAAAACGGATAGGCCTCGCGGTTGGGAATGCGCGCCGGATCAAGCCAGACCCGTTTCAGGTAAGGCGCCGGCAGATTGATGTTGCGATTTCGCCGTGAACCCATGCCTCCATCCTCGCCGCACCGTGGTGATGTCTGAACCGTCCGAAATTGGAACATAACAGGAACATGTGATTTGCGTCTTTGTCCAGCCCTCCTTCGAAAAATTTCCCGCTTTACGGATCGGTAGACGCAGCAATAGGGAAGATCGGTCCGCCCCACAGAGGGACGTTTCGCGATCGTCACGAACGGGGGTGCCGGATGCGATGGACGCTTGAGCTGCGCGTTGACGAACGTTGCGAGAGCGGACGGAGAAGTCGTGTGGTCCTGACACCCCGACGCTGGTGTCAAGTTCTTAAGAAGCTAACGCTTCTCAGGGGCGATGGTGGCAATAAAGCCCGGTTCACCAGGGAGATCACGAAGGAACCCGTAACACCATCGCGCAGGAAACGCCGGATTGTTCGGCTTGCCTGTGGTGACTTTGCTCGTGTGCTTTTTTCATTTTGCACGCGAGGCCGCGGGTGTGGCTAAGCACCCGGCGTTTCCTGCGCCCTCTCTTTGGGAGGGATTTTGCAAGACTCGGGCGCGGATTGCGCCGCGGGACGCGGAGGTGTGTCTCGGTCATTCCGGGCGGTTTTCACCTCTCCCCTTGCGGGAGAGGTCGGATCGCATCGTCGGATGCGATCCGGGTGAGGGGTTACGCTCTAACGATAGACCTGAACCCCTCACCCGCCTTCGATGCTTCGCATCTCAGGCACCCTCTCCCGCAAGGGGAGAGGGTGCCCACTGCCGCTGTCGAAACACCAAAGGCATATCCGGAATGACGGTTTGCATTTGGCAGTTGAATTCAAATCAGAAAGATCGGCCGCGCCGCCTACCCTCACCTTCTTCCCATCCACCAGCCGGCTGCCAGCAGCACCAGGCCGGCGACACCGGCCACGACGCCGTGCTTGGTATGCATGCGCGTCACGCCGGCCTCATGTCCGGGGAAGAAGCTCGGCAACTGGTCGGCCGGCATCAGGAAATAGACCGCGGCGACGACGAGCAGGACAACGCCGAGCAGAGTGGCGATGAGTTTCATGGAAAATTTCTCCTTGCAAGAACAGGTTCTGGAAGCCGCGGGCTCTATTCGTCTCGCCGCTTCGCCAGAAGCTTGAAGCAGATTTACGGGCGTTTGTTAATGGCGGGTTCAGCCGAAACCAGCGCAAGCTGTTTGCGCCCGAGGTGGCCTGACTTTATAAGCAGGACATGTGCGGGCCGAAGGCCTGAAAGTGATTGCGCAGTGCCCATTCGTCAAAGCCTACATCGACAAGCATACCGACTATGCCGACCTCTTGAAGAAATGGTTTTTGGCGATGGCCGCCGTCCGCGACAACAAGTTGCAAAGCCGCTTTGAGCTTGATGTGGAAGGCGGCGTCGCTTTCGCCAATTACCGCGATACGTCCGCGGCCGTCATCATTACCCACACCGAGACGCCACGCGCTTTACGCGGACGCGGCATCGCCTCGCAGCTGATCGAGGGCGCGCTGGCGCTGATCCGCGCCGATGGCCGCAAGGTCATCGCCGGCTGCGCCTTTGTGGTGGATTACTTGCGCAGGCATCCGGAATATGGGGACATGGTGGCGTGAATTTGCGCCGCGCCAGTTCGGTCGTTCCTGCGAACCCAAGAAAAAGGCCCGCGCAAGCGCGGGCCTTTCGGGTCACGAACAAGGCGCGATCACCACTTGACGTCGGCGGGCAGTTTTCCGCCGTTGGCGGCGAGCTTGGCCATCACCTGTTTGTGCAGCCACATATTCATGGTCGCGGAATCATTGGTGTCGCCGGTGTAGCCGAGTTCCTTGGCCAGATCCTTGCGGGCGGACAGGCTGGAGTCGATGTCGAGCGCCTTCATCAGATCGACGATGGAGGTGCGCCACTCCAGCTTCTCCTTCTTCGCCGCCACCGCCTTGTCCAGGATTGGCGCGACGTCGACGGTTTTGGCGGGCGCAGACGATCCGCCAGCCGACGCAGCGCCGCCCGAGGCGGGGGCAGCCGCCCCGCCGCTTGCGGGGGTCGCAGTCGCGGAGGTGCCGAAGATCGCGCTCATGATTTTTCCAAAAATACTCATCGCTCGCTCCTGATGAACCAGAGGTCTTGTGAAGTTCGAAGTTCTACTTCGTGAAGACGCCAAACAGGTTGGGCTCAAATTGCCGGCAGCACCCCGACCGGATCAAGGCGAAGCTTAGTCTTCCCGGCACGCCTTGCCAACGAAGAACGGCCGCGCGGTTGAACTCAACTACGACCGAATGACGCAGGAGTGACACCAATGGGAACATCGCGACCGTGCTGATGCGTCGTCATCGTCGAAAGCCCTACGCGCGCCGCGGTAAAAGTTGCGGGCGCGCTCTTCCGTTTGCGTCGCAAAACGATGAGGCCCAAGCCGCTCAAATCAAGCCGCTCAAATTAAGGCTAATAATTCCGGCGCGCGTGTGCGTGCTGCTCTCACTCAAGAGTGAGGGACAAGACAGGCAAATCAGAGTACCATCGCGTTTCAGTTCGCGACACGGCCAGTTCTGGTTTCCCTGTCTTTCGCGTCTGGCCTGATCGTGATCGTTTCTGCGGACGGATCTGTGGCGTCCTCTTTCGACGTCTGGGCAGACCCGCCGCGTCAAGGGAGATAGCGACCATGGCGAATCCATACCCAGGCAGTGCCCCACCGCTGGCTCAGCCAGCTCAGGAATCCGCAGGCCCCATCATCCGCCGGATCGGTCTGTCCGACCTGCATGACGCGCTGCGGCGCGGCTGGGAAGATTTCAAGGAGGTTCCGAGCCACGCCATCATCCTCTGCGTGATTTATCCGGTGTTGGGTCTGGCGCTCGCCCGTGCCGTGCTCGGCTATTCCGTTCTGCCGTTGCTGTTTCCGCTGGCAGCGGGCTTTGCCCTGCTCGGGCCGTTCGCGGCGCTTGGCCTTTACGAACTCAGCCGCCGCCGCGAACTCGGCGAGGAACCTTCGGCCTGGGATGCGCTTGATGTCTTCAGTTCGCCGTCGTTCGGCGCGATGCTCGGGCTCGGCACGCTGCTGCTGGCGCTGTTCGTGATCTGGATCGCGACCGCGCAGGCGATTTACGTCGCCGCGTTCGGCTACGAGGCCGCCGCCAGCATCCCCGACTTCGCACGACGCGTGCTGACGAGCCCCCAAGGCTGGTGGCTCATTTTGGTTGGCTGCGGCGTCGGTTTCCTGTTTGCGCTCGTCGCGCTATGTATCAGCGTGGTCTCTTTCCCGCTGATGCTTGACCGTCACGCCAGCGTGTTTGATGCGATGGTGACGTCGCTTCGCGTCGTCGCGGCAAATCCGCTTCCGATGGCCGTATGGGGTCTGATCGTCACCGCCCTGTTGGTGGTGGGATCGATTCCGTTCTTCCTCGGGCTTGCCGTCGTGATACCGCTGCTTGGTCACGCGACCTGGCATCTCTATCGCAAGGTGATCGCGCCGGATCCCCTGCAACGGCCCGCACCGCCGCGCCCGCCGCGCGAAAAGCGCCCGGCTGCGGATTTCCCCGCCAACCTGTTTCCGTGGCGGCGCAAGGACCGGGGCTAGTGTAGCGACACTGACGTTCCTTTCAGTGTTGCCGCGAGCTCTCGGAAAGAACGTCAGAGTCAAAGCTACACTAGGATCATATAGTTGCCGGACCGGCGCGACACCCCGGAAGCCTTGTTTTGGCCGCGGTTGACACCGACATATCGCCCACCGGTTCCTCGAAAAGGAAGGCGATAAGATTGCAACATCGGCGGATTTTCGATCGCGCCTTTGCGGCGGGGGTGGCCTTAGGATTGGCCTTGGCGATATCAGCGACCGCGGCTGTTGCCGCCGCACCATGCGGCGCCGGCAGCTTTCAGAGCTGGCTGGATGATTTCAAGACTGAGGCCGCAGCAAAGGGCATTTCACAGGCGACGATTGCCTCCAGCCTGAACGGCGTGACGCTCGATCAGGCGGTGCTCTCCCGCGACCATTCGCAGAAGGTTTTCAATCAGAGTTTTGAGGAATTTTCCGGGCGTATGGTGCCGCCGCGGCTTAACCGTGGCGCCAACATGCTGAAGCAATATGGATCGGTGCTGGTGCGGATCGAAGAAACCTATGGCGTGCCCGGCGAGGTGCTGGTTGCGATCTGGGGTCTCGAAACCGATTACGGTGTCAATATCGGAAAGTTTCCGACGATACGCTCGCTGGCGACGCTGGCCTATGACTGCCGGCGTTCCGAACTTTTCCGGGGTGAGTTGCTGGATGCGCTCCGCATCATCGACCGAGGCGACTTGAGTCCGGCGGAAATGCGCGGGGCCTGGGCCGGCGAGATCGGTCAGACTCAGTTCATGCCGTCGAACTACATCAAATATGCCGTCGATTTCGACGCCAATGGCCGCCGCGATCTCCTGCGCAGCCCCGCCGATGTCTTGGCCTCCACGGCTAACTTCCTGCAAAGCCACGGCTGGCAAAAGGGCAAGGACTGGCAACCCGGAAGTCCGAACTTCCCTGCCCTGCAGGAGTGGAACAAGAGCGAAGTTTACGCCCGGACCGTTGCCTATTTCGCGACTCAACTCGCCCACGCGCCATAGCGCCTTGCACATTGAAGTGATTTTGTGTTCATTTATTCGCATGCACACGAGTCATGCACGGTCATGAGGAGTACTTGGCCAAGGCGGCGTCGCTGAACCTTTGGTGCTTCGGCAGAATGGATCGTTTCCTGGCGCATAAAGGCCGGAAAATTGACGGTTCCGCTCCTTCCGAGGGAATAGGAGGCTATCTGAGCCCTTAGCCTCACCAGCCGAATAGTTAATCAATCCTTGCTTAGATATGCATTATAGGATTAGCTGCAACGCAACATCCTAGCTTCCGCAGTGCGGTATGTCGATCTATATTCGCCTTGATGATTCGATCCTCTCACAAAGGATGAATCCGGAATTCAAGGAGACTACCCATGCTGCTCTCGCTCATCCGGATGTTCCAGGCGTTCCGGGATTATCAGCGCAATGTCGCCGAGTTGTCCCAGCTCACCGATCGGGAACTGGCCGATATCGGCCTCGATCGCTCGGACATTCCGCGCGTTGCTGCCGGCAACCACAACGGCTGAATGGCTGAAGCCCCAGACCTAAAGACGGATAGCGCCCGCTGAATGGCGGGCGTTGTCGTATGTGATCCGCCCACGCATTCCACTCCCGGACGAAACGCGCTACCTGTGCCGCATGACAGGCACACTTTCCCCTTCCCGACCCCTCCACGTCATCGGCGGCGGCCTCGCTGGCTCGGAGGCCGCCTGGCAGGCCGCCAATGCAGGTGTCCGGGTTGTTTTGCACGAAATGCGTCCGCACCGCATGACAGAGGCCCATCGCACCGAAGGTTTTGCCGAACTCGTCTGTTCGAATTCGTTCCGCTCGGACGATGCCGCCAACAACGCGGTCGGTTTGCTGCACGCCGAAATGCGCCGGCTCAACTCACTGATCTTGCGCGCCGCCGACGCTAACCAGGTGCCGGCGGGCGGCGCATTAGCGGTCGATCGCGACGGATTTTCCGCCGCCGTCACCAAGGCGCTGCAAGATCACACCTTGATCGAGCTGCGGCGCGGCGAAATCCAGGGTTTACCCCCGGCCGATTGGGATAACGTCGTTGTGGCGACGGGACCCCTCACCTCCGCATCCTTGGCCGAGGCGATCCGCGAACTGACGGATCAGAACGCACTGGCGTTCTTCGACGCGATCGCGCCCATCGTGCATCGGGACTCCATCGACATGTCGAAGGCGTGGTTTCAGTCGCGCTACGACAAGGTTGGCCCCGGCGGCACCGGAGCCGATTACATCAACTGCCCGATGACCAAACAACAGTATGAAGACTTCGTCGGCGCGCTGATGGCGGGCGAAAAAACCGACCTCAAGGAGTGGGAAGCCAACACGCCCTACTTCGACGGCTGTCTTCCGATCGAGGTGATGGCCGAGCGCGGCCCCGAGACGTTGCGCCACGGTCCCATGAAGCCGGTTGGACTGACGAACCCGCATCAACCCGACGTGAAAGCCTATGCGATCGTACAGCTGCGCCAGGACAACAAGCTCGGCACGCTCTACAACATGGTGGGTTTCCAGACGAAACTGAAATACGGCGCGCAGCAGCGCATCTTTCGGACCATTCCGGGGCTGGAAAATGCCGAGTTCGCCCGACTCGGCGGCCTGCACCGCAACACCTTCCTGAATTCGCCGAAACTACTCGACCCGCAGCTGCGCCTGCGGGCGGCACCGCGCTTGCGCTTCGCCGGCCAGATGACCGGGTGCGAGGGCTATGTCGAATCCGCCAGCATCGGCCTGATCGCCGGTCTTTATGCCGCAGCCGATGCGCGCGGCCGTGCGCTGCCACCGCCGCCCTCGACATCCGCGCTCGGCTCGCTGCTCGGGCATATCACCGGCGGTCACATCGAGACCATCGACAATGGCCCCCGCTCGTTCCAGCCAATGAACATCAATTTCGGCCTGTTTCCCCCGCTCGCCAATCCGCCGACGAAAAAACCGGACGGAACGCGCTTGCGCGGCAATGAAAAGGCGATTGCGAAGCGACAGGCTCTCAGCGCCCGCGCGCTGGCGGATATCGACCGCTGGATCGCCGAGCATTTGCGGCTGGCTGC
This sequence comes from uncultured Alphaproteobacteria bacterium, assembly GCA_963832045.1. Taxonomy (GTDB): domain Bacteria; phylum Pseudomonadota; class Alphaproteobacteria; order Rhizobiales; family Xanthobacteraceae; genus Bradyrhizobium. Next base: position 212,150 of record CAWHSM010000019.1, on the reverse strand, counting down.
GGCGGCGTGAGCATTTCATGAGATTGCCCAAAGACGACGCTGAGGTTCTGTCAGCGCAATGGATCGAAGGCGTCCTTCTCAAACGCGACCTGTTCTCGAGTGTGGAGCGGGGCCGCTTCCGTGCGCCGAATGGCGAAGTCGACGCCATATTGCGCCGAACCGACCAGGTGCCGTGGTGGTCGTATCCGGTGGCGCGCCACCTGTTCTGGCGCGAGCGCCATGCGTTGGCGGCTGTGCGGGATCTGAACGTCGCGCCGCAATTGCTATGGGCCGGACGGCGAGCGCTGGTGCGCGGATTCATCGACGGCGTAGCGTTGCATCTGGCAAAGCCGGCCGGTAACGCGGCTTATTTCCGCTCGGCCAAACAGGCGCTGCGCCGGTTGCACCGGGCCGGAGTCTGCCACAACGACCTCGCCAAGGAGCAGAACTGGCTCGTCGGGCGTGACGGCAAAGCCTATCTCACGGACTTCCAGTTGGCCGCCTGCTTTCGAAACCGGGGCGGGTTGTTTCGTATCGCCGCCTATGAGGACATCAGGCATCTTTTGAAGCACAAGCGCAGTTACGCCCCCTCGGCCCTGACGCCGAAGGAACACAAGATTCTGGCTCGCAAATCGGCGTTTGCGAGCCTCTGGTTTGCGACCGGCAAGAAGGTCTATCGCGCCATCACCCGTGGCCTGTTCAACTTCACCGATCGCGAAGGCGGCGGGCGGCGCCTCGTCAACGACGCGCCGGTCCTGGTCCAGGAGATCAAGAAGAATCCGGCCGTGCGCGATGCGGCGATTGTCGCCTTTGCCGACCGCCGCGCGGGCGTCGGTCTTTATGCCTTCGTCGAAGCCGATCAAACCACGCTGGAAACCGAGCTCAAGAACGAGCTTGCGGCGGCCGGCGGACCGAAGGCGCCCGAGCACATTCAGATCGTCAAGGCATTGCCGCGTGACGCCAGCGGGAAACCGCGAATGGAGATCCTGCAACTGGTGGCGACCAATCAACTCGATCTGATCGAGACCATGGTGACGAGCGAGCCCGACCGTGCCTTCTTGAAAACCATCCTCGAGGCTCGAAAAAACCTTCGCGACCGCTTCAATTTCGAGGCGGCGGACTTGAATTAGCCCTCAAGCCGAGAAAGCACGCGAGCGCGACGCCCGCCACAACGCCCACAGCGTTCGCAATCTCGATGATGATCGCAAGACGAAGGGATCGTTGTCTGCGCGCGATAGCCGCGCAAGATCGCGCTGCACCTGCGTCAAGGCAAGAAAAGCCGGCCGAACATCCGACGGCACCGACCCAAGCAACGCGTACGCCGTATTCAAATGAGCCCGTGCCTCGCCGAGCGCATCATCCAGTGCGGCGCGCAGCTTCGGCGTTTGCTTAGCTGCAAATACATCTTCGGAATCGCAGCCATGCTTCGCCAGCACCTGCAGCGGCACGAACAGCCGGCGTTGCGACGCGTCCAGCGGCAGCGAGACCATAACCTGCACGATTCCCTGCGCCAGTCCCGCATGACGCGCCAGATGCTCGATCGCGCTGGAAGTCGTCCCCATCACCATGGCGGCCAGTGAAAATATCGCCGACGAGGTATCGTCGATATAGCCCTCGAGCGCCGCCATCGTCGGCATTGGATCGTTATAGAGATCGAACTGGTGCTCCTCGATCAGGCGAGAGAGCGGCTCGACCGGCAGCCGGTGGCTGCGGATCGCCAGCATCAATTCAGCGGCGATCGGGTTGCCCTCGACGCCGCCATCGTCCTTGCCGGCCAGCATGTCGGTCCACCATTGCAACCGTATCTCGCCCGGCAGAGGTTGGCTAACCTGGGCATGGACGCGGCTAACCTCGACATTGAAGGCATAAAGCGCCAAGAGTGCCCGGCGCTCGGGAGCCGGCACGAACAACGCGGAGGCATAGCGGGTGAAATCATGCGAGCGGACGAGATCGGCGCAGAGACCGGCCGCGTCCGTTTGCCTGTCCGATGCGGTCATGGCACGGCAATCAGCGCGGCAGCGACCCGCCGCCGCTCGCCGATCATGATGTTGTAGGTGCGGATCGCCGGTCCGGTCTGCATGGAATCGAGGCCGATATGGACGCGGCGAAATGCCTCGCGCAAACCGCTCGGGACCACCCACACCTCCGTGCCGGTTCCGACGATCAGCGTATCGATGCCGTTAGCGGCAGCGAAGACCCGCGAAAGCGAATACTCGTCGATCTCGGACGGCCTGGTCACCGGCCAGGCCCAGATGGCATCCGGCAGGCAGAGCAGCGAACCCCGATGCGACATATCGGCAAAGGCAAAGCCGCCGTTCCCGTAAGCGTCGATCGGCGCCGACCTCGGAAGATGTGGAGCGTCCACGCGGTCCGCCATCGTTACTTCTTCTTGGGCGTATCCGGCGCATCGGCGCGGTGCGTGCCGACGCCAAGGTAGATCAGGATCGGTGCGGCAATGAAGATCGACGTATAGGTGCCGACCAGCACCACGCCGAACATCATCACGGCGGTGAAGCTGTGGATCGCATTGCCGCCGAACAGCAGCAGCGCAAGCAGTGCCAGCGTCACCGTGACGTGGGTAATGATGGAGCGCGACAGCGTTGAATTGATGGATTCGTTGAGCAGCTCCGGCATCGGCATTTTCTTGTAACGGCGCAACATTTCGCGGATGCGGTCATAGATGACGACGGTGTCATTCAGCGAGTAACCGAGAATGGTCAGAAGCGCGGCGATGCTGGTGAGGTCGAAGTCGACCTGCGAGATCGACATGAATCCGATCGTGAGCACGATGTCGTGCACGTTGGCGATCATGGCGCCGAGCGCGAATTGCCACTCGAACCGGAACCACAGGTAAATCAGGATCGCGACGATCGCGAGCATCAGCCCCAGCATGCCGTAAGCCAGCAACTCGCCCGAGACCCGCGGACCAACGACCTCGACACGCCGGTATTCGACGGCATCGCCAAGCGCGCCGCGCACCTTCTGAACAGCTTCCTGCTGGGCCGCATCGCCGCCGGGTTGTTCGGCTACCCTGATCAAAACGTTCTCAGGACCGCCGAACTGCTGCAACTGAACGTCGCCAAGCCCAAGACCGCTCAGGGTTGCGCGCATCGAGGCGATATCGGCCGCGCCGGATTTGGACTGCACCTCCAGCAAGGTGCCGCCCTTGAAATCGATGCCGAAGTTCAACCCGTGGGTGAAGAACAGCGTGATTGCGACAATCGACAGCAATGCCGAGATCGGAAAACTGATGCGGCGGAAACGCGTGAAATCGAAATGAGTGTTGTCCGGCACGATCCGCAACGGTGGCAAAATGCCGAAAATGCTGACTACCGTCAGCACGACGATCAGGACGCCCAGCGAGATGAGAACGAAATGAGTCACGGCCGCATTCCCTTCAGATCGGTACGCTTTGCGGCCGCTTCCACCGCACCCATCCAGCAACGATCAGCCGGGTGAGGGTAAAGGCGGTGAATACCGTGGTGAGAATGCCGATACCGAGCGTCACCGCAAATCCGCGGACCGGTCCCGTGCCGATATAAAACAGCACCGCCGCGGCGATGAAGGTCGTGATGTTGGAATCGAGAATCGTCGCCAACGCCCGCTTGAAGCCGGCGTCGATCGCCGAAATCGCGTTGCGCCCGCCCCGGATTTCTTCGCGGATGCGTTCATAGATCAGAACGTTGGAGTCGACCGCGATGCCGACCGTCAGCACGATTCCCGCAATGCCCGGCAGCGTCAGCGTGGCGTTGAGAAGCGACAGCATCCCGAAAATCATGGCGACGTTGATGGCGACAGCGATGTTGGCGAACAGGCCGAACAGGCGGTAGGTCACCAGCATAAAAACGACAACCATGATCGAGCCGACATAGGCGGCGAGTTCGCCTTTTTCGATCGAATCCTGTCCGAGGCCGGGACCCACGGTGCGTTCCTCGATGACGGTGAGCGGTGCCGGCAAGGCGCCGGCGCGCAACAGGATCGCAAGATCGTTCGCAGACTGCACGGTGAAGCTGCCGGAAATCTGACCTTGCCCACCAATGATCGGCTCACGGATAACGGGCGCCGAGATCACCTGGTTATCCAATACGATCGCGAAACGCTGTCCGACACCCTCGCTCGTGGCTTGCGCGAATTTGCGCGCGCCGGCCGAATTGAATTTAAAACTCACGACGGGTTCGCTTGAACGTGAATCGAATGTAGTCTGCGCGTCGCTTAAATCGCCGCCGTTGACCAGCACTTGCTTCTTGAGGGCGAGATTCTGCCCCGAGACCTCCTGCAGGACTTCATCGTCCGGCGGTATCCTTCCCTGCCCGATCGCATCCGGCGGCACGGCCTCATCGACCATGCGGAATTCCATTTTGGCGGTCTTGCCAAGCAGCTCCTTCAGTCGCGTGGGGTCCTGCAAGCCCGGCACCTGCACCAAAATGCGATCGGCACCCTGGCGCTGGATCACCGGTTCAACCGTGCCGAGTTCGTTGACGCGCTTTTCCACGATCTGGATCGATTGCTCGATGGTCTGGCGGATGCGGTCGGTGACGGCTGCCGGCGGTACCGTCATGCGGATTAATCCCCCGCCGGCATCGCCGATCTCAAGGCTGCGCTGGCCGTTTGAACCGAGCAGACCGCCAAGCGGCTGCGACAGGTCGCGCAACTTACCCAAGGCCGTCTGCAGATCGGCATCCTTGGTGATGCGCACTTCGACGGCGTCGTTGCGCACGTTGAGCCCGGTATAGACGATCTTGGCTTCGCGCAATACGCGGCGGACGTCATCCCGGATCTGATCGAGCTTCTCCTTCTTGATATAGTTGGAATCGACTTCGAGCAGCAGATAAGAGCCGCCTTGCAGGTCGAGGCCTAGCACGAGATGACGCTGCGCCCACAGCGGCCAGGTCTTGACCCGTGCCTCCGGAAAGAAATTCGGCACGGCGCACAGGCACACCACCAGCGCCGTCAGAATGATCGCCAGTGCTTTCCACCGTGTGAAATACAGCATCGAATTGACTCGTCAGATCCGGAGAATGCGGTGCTGGGTATCAGCTCGCGGAAGCCTCGTCCTTGCTGGACTCAGCCTTCTCCTTGGCCGGTTCGCCCTTGGCACGAACGCCGGAAATCATCTGCCGCATCTGGCGAACGCGCACGCCGTCGGAAATCTCGAACTCGATCTGATCGTCGTCCACGACCTTGGTCACCTTGCCGACCAGCCCGCCCGAGGTCACCACGGTGTCGCCGCGGCGGATGTTTTTCACGAGTTCGGCGTGATCCTTCACCTTCTTCTGCTGCGGCCGCAGAATCAGGAAATACATGATCACGAAGATCAGCGCGAACGGCAGCAGCGACACCAACATACTGTTGGTATCACCGCCGGCTGCGGCCTGAGCAAACGCAGGAGTAATCAGCATTCGTGCAATCCTTGTGGAACGGTAACGACCGGTAAAGCGCTCCCTGGCGCCGAGCCGATCCGGCCAAATTTCGCGCGGACTATAGCGGCCAGCGCCCCAATTGCAACGCCGCTAGACAGCTCATTTGCACCGCTTGCAGGCCCCTGCAAGGCCCGTTAAGGGTTCGTCGTCAGGAAGGCCCTCAATGTCGAAAAAGCCCGGAAAAAACGCCCCGCGTTCAGTTCAAAAGCTGGCGCGGCGGAAAGCACCTCAATCGGCGGCCAGGCGTCCTGTGCCGCCCGCCGGGCATGACACGGCGGAGCGAATTGCGCTGGCCCTCGAGACCATCGCGACCCACCTTGCGAGCGTGGCGCCCGCGTCCGGCGGCGGCGAAGCCCTGCATCAGGCCGACGCCTTTATCTGGCACCCCGATGGCCGGCTCTCGCCGGTGCCCCGTGTCAGCCGCGTGGATATCGGCCTGCTCAAGGGCATCGACCGGATGCGCGACATCCTGATCGAAAATACCGAACGGTTCGCCAACGGCTTTCCCGCCAACAACGCGCTATTGTGGGGCGCGCGCGGCATGGGGAAATCCTCACTGGTGAAAGCGGCACATGCCAGCATCAATCTCGATCGCAAGGCGGACGAGCGGCTGAAGCTGATCGAGATTCACCGCGAGGATATCGAGAGCCTGCCGGCCTTGATGGATCTGTTACGCAGCGCCCCGTTCCACTTCATCGTGTTCTGCGACGATCTTTCCTTCGACGGCAACGACGCCTCCTACAAGTCGCTCAAGGCCGTGCTCGAAGGCGGCATCGAAGGACGCCCCGACAACGTCATCCTCTACGCGACATCTAATCGCCGGCACCTTCTGGCGCGCGAGATGATCGAGAACGAACGTTCCACCGCGATCAATCCCGGCGAAGCGGTGGAAGAGAAGGTCTCGCTATCGGATCGGTTCGGCCTGTGGCTCGGCTTCCACCGATGCAGCCAGGACGAATACCTTGCCATGGTGAAGGGCTATTGCGGCCATTTCGGCATCAAGCTCCCCGAAGAGGAGCTCGAACGCGAAGCGCTGGAGTGGTCGACGACCCGCGGCTCCCGATCGGGACGCGTCGCCTGGCAATTCACGCAGGAACTGGCAGGACGGCTGGGCGTGCGGATCAAGCTCCGTTGAGGAACTGCAACGGATCGACCGGCGACGAGCCCTTTCGGATTTCGAAGTGAAGCTGGGGTGAACCCACCTCACCCGACTGCCCCGATTTGGCGATGATCTGGCCGCGCTTGATGGTGTCGCCGCGCTTCACCAGCAATTCGCTGGCATGGGCATAGGCGGTCACGTAGCCGTTGGAGTGGCGAACCAGAACAAGGTTGCCGTATCCTTTCAGCTCATTGCCGGAGTAAGCGACAACGCCATCTTCGGCGGCCTTGACCGGCGTTCCCTCGGGCACCGCCAGATTGATGCCGTCATTGGCCTTGCCGTTGGTCTTGGCGCCATAGCTCGTGATCACCTTGCCTCGAACCGGCCAACGGAAGGTCGGCAATGCGCCGGTCGCTTCACTGGCCTTGACCGGCGCTTCGGTTGCCGGCGCCTCTTCAATGGTGGTCGCTTGCGCCAACCGTGCCTTTTGCTGGGGATCCGTTGTTACCGTCGCCACTTTGGTGGCAGGCGGAGCCGACACGGCCTGTGACACGACGGGCTGCCCAACCGGCGCAATGGCTGCAGATGCCCTTCCGGGCACCGTCAGCTTCATGCCGATCCGGAGCTTCGAGCCCGGCTCGAGGCCGTTGGCCCTGGCGAGTTCGGCTGCCGAGACATGATGGCGACGGGCAATGCCCATCAGGGTGTCGCCGTGATTGACCACGTGGACCGACGAGGCAGCCGCAACGACGGCCGGCTTGCTGACTGGTGCGGCCATCACCGGGGCAACCGTGCCCGAATGCGGGATGATCAGCTGCTGGCCCGGAGAGAGGACGCGCGGCCCCCTATAGCCATTGGCCTGCAGAATAGCGGCCGGCGTCACGTTGTAGCGACGGGCCAGGATCTCCAGCGTGTCGCTGGTGCCGACAATGATCGTCGTCCCCTGCGACGGGCCGTGCACGGCCGCGACCGAGCGCGGAACGCTGCCGGTCGTCTCGATCGGACGAGACGGCGGCGCATAAGAGGAAAGTCCACGGCCGCCGCCGGAAACACCGGCATTGGCCGACGCAGAGGACTGCGGCGCGGAGATTGCCTGCGGAAGGCTCTGCGATTGATATTGCGGTTGGGGCCGCGAATATTGCGGAAGCTCGCGGCGCTCGACCTTGGCAGGCGGCACCGAGGCAGTGGATTCAGGCTGGGAGGCAAAGGGATTTTCAGAAAGGCGTGTCTGCATATCGGCGCTGCAGCCTGCAAAACCGATCGACATCAGCGCCAGTACCGTGAAATGCGGCACGCGACGCGAGCAAAGCAACTCGGCGGCTCGGAACATGGTTACTCACTCGTACGCAACAAAATACTGTTTTGAGTAAACACGTGCCGAGTAAACAACCGCTTAAGGTTTGGATTAAGGGGTTGGCGGCAAAGCCGATCCGCCTATTTACAACTCCCGTGCAATCCCGGGTACCGCCGGCACGAAGCGCACATCGACCAGCTCCCTGCGCTCGAATCCGGCCTCGCTCCTGACCAGGCGAACCAGCGTCTGGGTGCCATGAAGCGGGCCGACCGGGGCGATCAGGACGCCCTGCGGTTCGAGCCGTTGTGCGAGTGCGTCCGGAATCTGCTCCATCGCCGCGGTCACGATGATCCGGTCGAATTGGCCGGTGTCCGCAGGCACGTCAAAGCCGTCCCCGAGCAGCACCTCGACGTTGTTACAGCCGAGCTTGGCAAGCCTGGCCTGGGCACGGTCTGCCAGCGTTCGGTACCGCTCGATGGTCAGCACCTGACCGCACAGTTTGGACAGGACCGCAGCCTGATAACCGGAGCCGGTTCCGATCTCGAGCACCCGATGCGTCTTCTGCAAGTCCAGTTGTTCGGTCATGTAGGCCACCACGAAGGGCTGGCTGATGGTCTGGCCGCAGGCGATCCCAAGCGCTGTATCGCGGTAGGCGTCGGCCTGGTCGGCCTGTTCGACGAACACCTCGCGCGGAACGTCTTCCATGGTGCGAAGCACCGCCTGATCGCTGATCCCGCGCCGCCGCAGGCTGAGCTGAAACATCATCTTCTGGGGCGGGCTTTGGGGAGCGGGCATTTGGGTCCGAGAGCTGTCCTAACGGCGGAGATAGTGTCCCGATTCCGTAGTTCGTATCACCTTGTGACCCGTTTGATGCCACAAACACTCCGATTCCGGGAAACTTATCATTTCAAGACCCTTTCCCTCCGGCGACCATTCCCTTTGCCGGTGCAGGTCGAGATTGCACCAGGTGTCGATATTTGCGATCCTTCGTTCTGGGACGCTCAAGGATTCCAGGGATGGTTGCGACGCGGACGTCAGGCAGTTCGGTCTTCCTCGTCGAAGACGAGGTCATGATCAGGATGATGGTCGCCGACATGCTGAGCGAACTCGGCTACAGCATTGCCGCCGAAGCCGGTGAAATCAACGAAGCCGTCAGACTGGCCCAATCGATCGAATTCGATCTTGCCATCCTCGACGTCAACGTCAACGGCAAGGTCATTTCTCCGGTCGCCGATTTGATCGCGGCGCGCAACCGCCCCTTCATCTTCGCAACCGGCTACGGATCGTCAGGGCTTCCCGCGGAATACCGCGATCGGCCGGCGCTGCAAAAACCCTTCCAGATCGAAACGCTGGCGCGCATGATCGACCAAGTTCTCAACAGCACGCCGGTTTAGCTGCGCCGCGCTGTCCTTGAAAGGCTGAGCGCTACTTCAGCGTCGACGTCAGTGCCTCGGAAAAGACTTCGTCGGTACGGTCCAGCCGCAGCGGCGTCACCGAGACATAGCGCGATGCCAGCGCCCAGAGGTCTGTTCCCTCGGCCGGAACGTCAACCTTGGCCAACCGCTCGAACCCGATCCAGAAATACGGATTGCCGCGGCCATCGCGCCGCTGGTCGACTTTCAGGAATCCGAGATTGCGTTTGCCCTGCCGCGTCACGCGCACGCCAGCCACCTCATCGGCAGCGCAGGCCGGAAAGTTCACGTTGATCACGGTGTCCCGGGGCACGCCGGCATCGATCACTTTGCGCAAAATCGACGGGCCGAAATGCAAGGCGGTGTCCCATAGCGGCTTCTCGCGCGTCTCCAGCGTAAACTCCTGCGACAACGCAAACGAAGGCAGGCCCAGGATCGTGCCTTCGAGCGCGCCGGCAATGGTGCCGGAATAGACGACGTCCTCGGCGACGTTCCGTCCCTTGTTGACGCCGGAAAGCACGAGATCCGGCCGCTTCTCGCCAAGGATGTGACGCGCACCCATGATGACGCAATCGGTCGGCGTCCCCCGCACCGCGAAATGGCGCGGCCCGACTTCCCGCAAGCGAAGTGGGTCATTGAGCGACAGCGAATGCGAGACGCCGGATTGATCGAGTTCCGGTGCCACCACCCAGACGTCATCGGACAATTCCCGCGCGATCTGTTCGACGACCTTCAGGCCCGGAGCGTGGATGCCATCGTCATTGGTGCACAAAATTCGCATCGGCAGAACGGCCCTCTTCGATCGATTCCATGGCGCGGCTCGCGCCGTCTTGTCCGGCCATCTGGTGTCCGGGTTCTGACATTCACCCGACGAACTCGTGGCCAAGTGGGTGGCGAATGTCAAATCCACGCCATTAGCCTGGACAAAATCCGTTGTTTTTGCTGCGGGTTTTGTTTGTCCGCCGGCCTCGCGCCGCGACAGCCGGACCGCTCGCAAGGCCGCTATGAACTATCCACTGCCCGGTCGAGCGCCGACAACCTTGCGTATGCGCCAGACCGGCAACAGTTTTGCGCCGAGGCCTTCAACGCGCATATCGAATTTCGGCGCTACCAGGTTCGACGGCGCCTCCGGAGGCTTGAGTTCCACCGGCGCGCCAGGCCTTTCCGGCACTGCCTTTCGCGCTGGTTCGGGATAGTGTTTGCGAGCAGCGCTGATCGCCTTTTCAAAGTCATCCGCATCGACCCACTTCTCGGCACGCACGGCATCCTGAACGCCGTCTTCCCATAGCCGGGACGCCTCGATGTCGAAGTGGCCCCGCTGCCGCTGATTGCAGGCCTGAATACCATGGCCCGTGACCGCCCATTGTTTACCCACCCAGTAGATGTCGCGGTGCAGGGCCATCGTCGTGGTCGTTTCCGAAAAAATGCCGTTCGGGCGCAATCGGAAACCAGGATACTTGGGCGCGCCGGCTTCGCAACAAGGATCGCGGACGTGCGTCGAATAGGCCGGATTATCGATCGGCCGCGACTACCTTGGCACCGCTCATGTAGGGTTGCAGCACATCGGGAACCGCAATCGAGCCGTCGGCCTGCTGGTAGGTTTCCATGACCGCGATCAGCGCGCGGCCCACCGCGGTGCCGGAACCATTCAGGGTGTGCACGAAGTGCGGCTTGCCGTCAGAGCCGCGATAGCGCGCATCCATCCGCCGCGCCTGGAAGTCGCCGCACACCGAGCAGCTCGAGATTTCCCGGAAAGCGCCGCCCTCGCCCTGCCCCGGCATCCAGACCTCGATGTCGTAGGTCTTTTGTGCGGAAAAGCCCATATCGCCGGCGCACAGCGTCATCACCCGGTAGTGCAGGTCGAGCCGGCGCAGCACCTCCTCGGCACAGGCCAGCATCCGCTCATGCTCGTCGCGGCTCGCCTCCGGCGTCGTGATCGAAACCAGCTCAACCTTGGTGAACTGATGCTGCCGGATCATGCCGCGGGTGTCGCGCCCGGCTGCTCCCGCTTCGGCACGGAAGCACGGCGTCAGCGCCGTGAAGCGCATCGGCAATTGCTTCTCGTCGACGATGGATTCGCGAACGAGGTTGGTCAGAGGCACTTCGGCGGTGGGGATGAGACCCAGCCGCTTATTTTCCAATGCGTTCAGAAAAGAATCTACACTCGCGACCGCGTCGTCACCGTAGTGCTTTGCCCCTTTTTCTTCTGCATATCTTAGGTTTTCAAGCAAATCCTCGGTCTCAATCGCCACGTCACGCAAAGCCCAGAACTGATCATCTTCAAACTTAGGCAATTGTCCGGTACCAAACATCACCTCGTTCCGCACCATGAGCGGCGGGTTGATTTCGGCATAGCCGTGCTCATTGGTATGCAGATCGAGCATGAATTGCCCGATCGCGCGTTCGATCCGCGCCAGGCCTTTCTTCAAAACGACAAACCGCGCACCCGATAACTTTGCCGCTGCCTCAAAGTCCATCAGGCCGAGGCTCTCGCCAAGATCGTCATGCGGCTTCGGTGCGAAAGCGTAACTGCGCGCGACACCGAAAACGTGGTGCTGCACATTGCCATGTTCGTCGACCCCGTCGGGCACTTCAGCGAGCGGCAAATTGGGAATTGCGGCCAACTCTTTGGCGAGTTCTTCGTCCGCCGCCTTCGTCGCAGCTTCGAGCCCTGGCATGGTGGTCTTGAGTTCGGCGACCTCGGCCATCAGTTTCGCCGCACGCGCCTCGTCCTTGGATTTCTTGGCTTCGCCGATTTCCTTCGAGGCTGCGTTGCGCCGCGCCTGCGCCTGCTCTGATTTGAGGATCGCGGCGCGGCGGCTCTCGTCGATCAAAAGCAAGGAAGCCGACAATGGCGCCAGCCCCCGCCGTTTCAACGCGGCGTCGAAGGCGGCGGCGTTCTCGCGGATCCATTTGATGTCGTGCATGAGCTAATTTCCCGTCATGGCGCGTACTTCGTCAAACGTTGACATACAACGTTATGGCGACCACCAGCGTCATCACCCGCGAAAGCGGGTGATCCAGTATTCCAGAGAAGTGCGATGGATTCGTGAGGCCGCAGCGTACTGGATACCCCGCTTTCGCGGGATATGACGATCAGTCGGAATAGCGCCGCGCTGCCGCCCCTACTCCGCCGGCGTGGGATCAGGCGGCGGGCTGGCCGGGGGTGGCGTTGTCGCGTTAGCCTTCGCTGCGGCGGCCTTCTTTTCCACGATCTGCACAGCGAAAATCGAACCTTCATACAGCGCCAGCAGCGGAATCGCGAGCGAAGCCTGGCTCAGCACATCGGGCGGGGTCAGCACGGCTGCGATAATGAACGCAACCACGATGAAATACCGGCGCTTCTCGCGCAGTTGCTTGGACGTGATGATGCCGATCCGCCCGAGCAGCGTCAGGATCACCGGAAGCTGGAAGGCGATGCCGAAGGCGAAAATCAACGACATCGTCAGCGACAGAAACTCACCGACCTTGGGCAACAGCTGGATCTGCGCCGTCTCCGGGCCGCTCAACTGCTGCATGCCGAGCGAAAACCGCACCAGCATCGGCAATACGACGAAATAAACCAGAAGCGATCCGAGCACGAAGAAGAACGGCGTCGCGATCAGATACGGCAGGAAGGCGTTGCGCTCATGCTTGTAGAGGCCGGGCGCCACAAACGCATAGATCTGCGCGGCCACGATCGGAAACGATATGAAGCCGGCGCCGAACAGCGCGAGTTTCAACTGGGTCAGGAAATATTCCAGAAGTGCCGTGTAGATGAATTTGGAATTCTCGGGGCCGGCGACCCAGACAAACGGCCACACCAGCACGTTGTAGATTTGCTTGGCAAAGAAGAAGCAAAAGATGAAAGCAACGCCAAAGCCGAGCAGAGCCTTGATCAGCCGCGAGCGCAGCTCGATCAGATGATCCATCAAGGGCGCCTTGCTGGCCTCGATATCGTCGGCGCTCATGACGCTTTGGCATCCCGCGCGGTTTCGCCCTCAGCGGCGGCGGGATGAACTCGCCCCGTCACGTCCTGCGAAGGACTTTCCGGCGCGATTGCCAGGGGCTGCGAGGCCGGCGTCTCGGGAGGTGAGCTTGCGGCTTGCTCTGGCGAAGAGGCCGCCTCGATATTCGCGGCGGGCTTGTCCTCGACACCGTCGACACTCAGGGCGGAGCTGACGTCCTTCTGAAGCGAGGTCATGACATTGCCGCCCGCAAAACCGCTCGCCGCTTCCCTGACCTCATCGAAGCTTTTCTTGAGGTCGGCCATTTCCGCCTCGCGCATCGCTTCCTGAAACTGGCCCTGGAATTCACCGGCCATCTTGCGCGCCTTGGCCACCCATTGCCCGACCATGCGCAGAACGCCGGGCAATTCCTTGGGGCCGATCGCAATCAGCGCTACCACGGCGATGACGGCGAATTCACTCCATCCAATGTCGAACATGAAAGCTTCCGCTCACGCGAGGTCAGAGCCGCCCAATTCCTTCAACGAGACTGGTGCGGTGAATTTGAAGTTCCTATCAATTTCGCGGCGATCTCGTCATAGGAACTTCAAATTCGAAACCGCACCAGAAACCACAATTTGCCAGTGCCCCTTCGATTTCGAAGTTCGCATAAGGTAGCGCGGCCAGAGCCGGCGAACTTCGGAATCGGAGCACCGGGCCGCCCGCCTCTCTTTCCCACCGGTCTTGCCACCAGCGGGGACACACGATCAAGGCGTCGGGTTACGATCCCGTCGACAGGATCAGACAGCCTTGCTGCCGACATCCGACCGCGCCGCTTGCGGCGGAGCGCTGTGGTCGATCGTCTTGACGGGCTCGGCCGGCTTTTCGGCCGTCTTGTCGTCGTCCTGCATGCCCTTCTTGAAGGCCTTGATGCCCTGGGCGACGTCACCCATCAGGTCGGAAATCTTGCCGCGACCGAACAGCAGCAGGACGACTGCGATCACCACGATCCAGTGCCAAATGCTAAGCGAACCCATCCTGCAATCCTCCAAACACACTAAACACGGGGCCCACCGGCCCCGCCTGCTCCTGCCGGAAACGTAGGCTCAAGGGGTGCCAAAAACAAGGACTTAGGCCGCGTCAAATGCGTGTTAGGCGGCGAACCGTTAATGCGCCCGCACGCTTTCGCGCCGAGCCAATGCGAATGCCCAAAAATCTGCGTTTATTGGTTTCCCTGATCGGTTTCCGGCTCGACCGCAGGCGCCAGAGCAAGTTCCAGATCGCCGGCTTCAAGCGGGTCCTCATCCTCACGCAAGGCCGGATCATCCGAGGGCGTCGGGACGTTGAAGCCCGAAGGCAGCCGTGAATCCAGCAGCCCCGTCCCTTTCAATTCCTCAAGCCCCGGCAAATCGCCCAGCGCTTCCAGGGTGAACTGCGACAAAAATGCCTCGGTGGTGCCGAAGGTCAACGGACGTCCGGGAGTTTTGCGGCGGCCGCGCGGGCGAATCCACCCGGTCTCCAGCAGCACATCCAGGGTTCCCTTGGATGTCACCACGCCGCGGATCTCTTCGATCTCCGCGCGCGTGACCGGCTGGTGATAGGCGATGATGGCGAGCATCTCGATCGCCGCGCGCGACAATCGCCGCGTTTCGGTGCTCTCGCGTGTCATCAGCCAGGACAGATCGCCGGCGGTGCGGAAGGTCCATTTATTGGCGATGCGAACGAGATTGACCCCGCGCGAGGCATAATCCGCCTGCAGCTGCGCCAGCGCGACCTTGATGTCGACGCCATCGGGCATGCGCTTGGCCAGCGTCGCCTGATCGAGCGGTTCGGCGGAGGCAAACAGAAGCGCCTCCAGCAACCTCAGCTCCTCGGGCCGCGCTTGCGGATTCTCCGAGTGCTCCTCGGGCTCGATGTCGCGCTTCTCCGCCAGACTTGCCATGGCAGGGTCTCCTTCTTTCACTTACTCACTTAGCCGAAACATCAGGCGCGGCCATCGCGTCGGGTGCTGATTGCGGCGGACGCTTTCGAAAATACAACGGGGCGAACGCTTCTTGCTGGTGCAATTCGACCTCACCCTCCCTGACAAGCTCCAATGCGGCCGCGAAGCTCGAGGCAAACACCGTTGCTTTCTGCGAGGGATCGACGACGTAATGGATGAGATACTCGTCGAGGCGGCTCCAGTCCTCGGCCAAGCCCACCAGCCGTTCGAGCGAGGCCCTCGCCTCGCTGAGCGACCACACCGTGCGTTTGGCCAGATGCACCGAGGCCAGCACGCGCTGTTGGCGCTGGGCGGAATAGGCGGTGAGCAGATCAAACAAGGTCGCGGTGTATCTGGGGTGGCGAATTTCGGCGATGGCTTCAGGAAAGCCGCGCGGAAAGATGTCGCGCTGCAATTGCGGACGGTTCATCAGCCGGTTTGAAGCTTCGCGAATGGCTTCGAGGCGGCGGAGCCGGTTGGCAAGCGCGGTCGCCATTTCTTCGGCGCTCGGCCCCTCCGCCGTCGCCGGCTCCGGCAACAACAGCCGCGATTTGAGAAAGGCGAGCCAGGCGGCCATGACAAGATAATCGGCGGCAAGTTCAAGCCGGATTTTTCGCGCGGCCTCGATGAACGTCAGATACTGGTCCGCCAGCGCCAGGATGGAAATCTTGGCGAGGTCGACCTTCTGCTGCCGCGCCAGCGCCAGCAGAAGATCGAGCGGGCCCTCATAGCCCTCGACGTCGACGACGAGCGAGGGCTCGTCGACGAGATCGGCCGTGCGGCCGGTTTCGAACGAGAGAATCTCGGCGGTCATGCGCCCGGTGTCTCCGCTTTGCTCATCATCGCTTCCAGCTCGGTCCTTGCCGCCGTCCGGTCGAAAGGCTGCGGCGCTCGACGTGACGCCAGCGCCAGACGCGCGCGTTCCAGTGCTTTTCCCGACAATTCCGGCGTCTCGGCGGCGACGTCGCGCATTTCCTCAAGCTGGCCGTTGCAGTGCAGGACGATGTCGCAGCCGGCGGAAAAAATGGCCCTCGTCCGCTCCGCAATCGATCCCGAGAGCGCATTCATCGAAACATCATCACTCATCAACAAACCTTGGAACCCGATCACGCCGCGAATCACCTGTTCGATGATTGTCGCAGATGTCGTGGCCGGATGGACCGGGTCGAGCGCGCTAAACACAACATGCGCCGTCATCGCCATCGGCAGATCGACCAGCGGCCGAAAGGCCGCAAAATCGGTTCGTTCGAGGTCATTTTTCGACGTATTGACCTCGGGAAGGCGCAAATGGCTGTCCGCATTGGCTCTTCCGTGACCTGGAATATGCTTGATGACCGGTAAAATACCACCCTCTTCAAGGCCTTTGGTGACGGCGCGGGCAATCGCGGCCACCTTTCCCGGCTCGGTGCCGTAGGCGCGGTTGCCAATGACGGCGTCGGCGCCGGCGACCGGCACATCCGCCAATGGCAAACAGTCGACGCTGATGCCGAGTTCCGACAGGTCTGCCGCGATCAGCCGCGCGCCCAGGCGCGCCGCCGACAGCCCGAGCGCGGGATCGAGATCGTACAGCGCGCCGAACAAAGCTCCGGGCGGATAGACCGGCCAATGAGGGGGACCGAGGCGTTGAACCCGGCCGCCCTCCTGGTCGATCAGGATCGGAATCTCTGGGCGTCCGGCGCAGCTTTTCATTTCTCCAACTAAACGGGCGACCTGCGCTGGTGTTTCAATGTTCCGTTTGAACAGGATGAAACCCCAAGGCTGCTCAGTCTCGATAAACGCCCGCTCGTCGGCGTTCAGCTCGACGCCGGATAGGCCCGTAATGAATGCCTTGGGACTCATTGGGGCCGATTAGCCCGCTCACCGGGGACGGTCAACGACGCAAGGCCAAAGTGCCCGCTAATTCCTTTGGACGACGCATTGTCCGCCGGCGGTTTTCAGGCTGCCGCAGAACTGCGAGGCCTCGTCAGGCGAATTGAAGGGACCGACCATCGCCCGGTAGTAGACGCCCTTCTCGCCTAGGTCCGCGCGCTTGATGACCGGGTTGTGCGATCCCAGGACCGAGGGAAACTTGCCCTGAAGCGCCTTGAAGGAAGCCTGCGCGTCGGCCTCGCTCCGTTGCGAGGAGACCTGCACCAGATAGCTGCCGCCCGCTCCGCCAGCGCTGGGGGTGCCGGGCGCGCTTTGAACCGGGTTAGGGTTGGTCGTTGCCACCCGAACCGGCGGCTCCGCCGCGGCTGATTCGGCACCTTGCTGCGGGGATAGTGACAGCGGTGCATTGGGATTGGCAGACGCGGCCGTTCGCTGGGCGGGCGCTGCGGCAGCGCGTGGCACCGGCTGCTTGGCGGGTGGTAGTGCAACCGCCGCGGCGGGGGCGCCTGCGTCCGCCTGGTCACCCCGAACCGAGAGCGTCCTGACCTTGCGCGGCTCGTTATTGGGAAGTGTTCCGTTCGCGGAACCGGCGGGCAGCGGAGCATTCGGCGCAACGCTTGCCGTGGGCGGCGGATTGCCGTTCTGATTGAGGGGCGGAAAGACCACGCGGGGACCGGTCCTGGCATTGAGGTCGACCGGCGTTTCTTCGCGGGGAACGATCTTTTCAGTGCCGTCGCCAGTCGGCATCCGATCGGGAGCCTTTGTAGCGCTATCGGCGGGTGCGGGAATGACTTTGATCGGATTCCCGTCGGGCCTGATGATCGGCGGCTCGCCGCTGCGGGCCGAGCCGGTATAGGTGCGATAGGCAAATGCCCCGCCTACCCCGAACACGGCCAAAGCCAGCACGGCAACGACGGTGATCGCGCCGCCACGGCGTCGCGGTTCCTGCTCGGTCTCGAGGCTGTGGTCCTCGTCGTAAGCGTAGTCATCCTCACTGTAGGCCTGAGCATGCTGAACGTTCTGCGCATCTGACTCCGATCCGCCATAGAGCGCATCGTCGTAACGCGACAAATCGGGCTCATGAGGAGAATCCTCGAACAAATGCGCGGGATCGTAGTTGTCTTCCGCGGGGGGATGCACGGCCGCGTAGCGATGCAGCGGGTGCACGGCGTTCGGATAATCGTCCTGCGGCGGAGGCGCCTCTTGCCTGACCGCGCGCTGCATCCAGGATGGCGGAGCTGGAGGGAAAGCCTCATCCGGTTCGGCCGGCGCCTCATAGCTGTCGTAGTCGTCATGGCTATCGTAAGACGCGCTGCGATCGACGGGTTTGGCGTGCGGTTGCAGCGGCAAATTGGCCCGCCCGATGCCGAACGGCTCGGTCTGACCGATCAGACGTGCAAGCTCCGCAAGCGGATCGCTTTCGGGTCCGGCGGATGCGTTCGATCCGCCGTCGCGATCGTAGTCGTCGCGGGCGGGAAAGTGTCTGTTCTCATATCGATCAGCCATAGTGATGATGCGTCCCCTCAGGGAAAGCCGCCAACCCGCTTTCAAAACCGAACCGGCTTCTGCCGGATGCCACCCACTAATTCCCCAGTGCAGTGGACTTGGCGCTCAGTCAGCGCATCTCGTTTGGGGCATCGACGCCGAGAACCGCCAGCCCGGATGCCAAAACCGTGACGACGCCCTGCACCATCGCCAGCCGAGCCTTCGTCATCTCGGCATCATCTTTGATAATAAAGCGTAAATAGGGCAAATCGCGGCCCCTCGTCCACAGCGCGTGAAATTCGCTGGCGAGATCATACAGATAAAAAGCGATTCGGTGCGGCTCATGGGCCGCCGCCGCCGCCTCGACCGTCCGCGGGTAAACCGCCAGCCGCCGAAGCAGGCTTAGCTCGGCCGGGTCGGCCAGGCGTTCGACCGGCGCGGATGCGAGGTAGGTCAGACGGGCTCCCTCCTCCTCCGGCAGATCGCGCAGCACCTCCTCCCGGGCGGTCCGGAAAATCGAGTGCCCGCGCGCATGGCCGTACTGGACATAGAACACCGGGTTATCGCGCGACTGCTCGATGACCTTGGCGAGGTCGAAATCGAGCACCGCATCGTTCTTCCGGTAAAGCATCATGAAACGGACGGCGTCCTTGCCGACCTCATCGACCACCTCGCGCAAGGTGACGAAATCGCCCGAGCGCTTCGACATCTTCACCGGCTCGCCGTTGCGCAGCAGTTTCACGAGCTGCACGATCTTGACGTCGAGCGCGGCCTTGCCGGCCGTCACCGCCTTGATCGCGGCCTCCACGCGCTTGACGTAGCCGCCGTGATCGGCGCCCCAGACATCGACGAGATTGTGGAAGCCGCGGTTGAACTTGTTCTTGTGATAGGCGATGTCGGAGGCGAAATACGTATAGCTGCCGTCCGATTTCAGGAGCGGCCGGTCGACGTCATCGCCATAGGCAGTGGCCCGGAACAGCGTCTGCTCGCGATCCTCGTAATCATCGACCGGTGCGCCCTTCGGCGGGGGCAGACGGCCCTCATAGACGTCTCCTTTGACGCGCAGGAAATCGATCGTCTCGGCGACGCGGTTATTGCCGCTCTCGATCAGCGACCGCTCCGAGAAAAATACGTCGTGCCGAATATTGAGCGCGGCGAGATCGCCTTTGATCATATCCATCATCATCGCGATCGCTCTCGAGCGCACAAGCGGCAGCCACTTGCGCTCGTCCATCGCCAACAGCGTCTTGCCGTATTCCGCCGCCAGCGCCTGCCCGACCGGCTTCAGATAGTCGCCGGGATAAAGTCCCTCTGGGATATCGCCGATGTTCTCGCCCAGCGCCTCGCGGTAGCGAAGGAAGGCCGAACGCGCGAGCACGTCGACCTGGGCGCCGGCATCGTTGATGTAATATTCGCGGGCGACATCGTAGCCTGCGAGCTGGAGCAGGCTGGCGAGCGCGTCGCCAAACACCGCGCCCCGGCAATGCCCGACATGCATCGGCCCGGTGGGGTTGGCGGAGACGTATTCGACATTGACCTTCTCGCCGGCCCCGATCGTGCTTTGTCCGTAAGCACTGCCCTCGCGCAACACCGCCCGCAGCGTGTCCGCCCAGACCGCGACATTCAGAGTGAGATTGATGAAGCCGGGACCAGCTACGTCAACGGCGGTCACCAGCGCATCGGCGCGCAACCGCGCCGCAATCTTCTCGGCGAGATCGCGGGGCTTTAGCTTCGCCTCCCTGGCGAGCACCATGGCAGCATTCGTCGCCATATCGCCATGGGTCGGGTCTTTCGGCGGTTCGACCACCACGCGCGACAAATCCGCGGTCGCGCCAAGCTCCGCCGCGCAAACGGCGTGCACGCGCGCGAGCACATTGGCGAAAAGATGGTGCGTCGTTGATGTGTCGGCCATGGCCGCCGCCTAACGCAAATCCGGGGTCGAGTCAAAAAGCCGCTGATGCTCGGTCAGCGCGAAACGGTCGGTCATGCCGGCGATGAAATTGCCGATCCGCCGCGCCCGATCGGCTTCCGTCTCGTGGCGGCATTCGGACGGCAGCCATTCGGCCGGCAAGGCCTCGGGGTGGTTTTGATAGCGGGCAAAAAGATCGAACAGGAGCTGTTCGGCCTCCCGCATCACGCCCATCACCCGCTCATGCCGGTACATCCTGAGCTTCAGAAACGCCTTGATTGCGGCTTCAGCTTCCATCGTCTCCCTTGGAAAAGCGATCAGCGCCGCATCATGGTTGCGAACGTCATCGCTACTCGCCGGGCGGACCTTCTCCAGACGGTCGTGCGCTTCCAGGATCACGGCCCCGATCAGATGGGAGATCAGTTCGCGCACCAGTTCGGCGCCGCGCCGGCTCTCGTCGAGGTCGGGATAATGCGCGTCGATTTCGGCAATCATCGCAGCGGTGAGCGGAATGGTCTTGAGATCGTCGACCCGGAACAGCCCGGCGCGCAAGCCGTCGTCGATGTCATGCGCGTCATAGGCGATGTCATCGGCAATTGCCGCGACCTGCGCCTCCAGCGAGGCAAAATTCCACAGTTCGAGTTCATAGGTCCTGACAAATTCGGCAATGCCTGTGGGAACGCCGTGCTCGCGATAGCGCCCGACCGCCACGCCGTCGCGCGTTGTCAGCGGGCCGTTGTGCTTGACGACGCCTTCGAGCGATTCCCAGGTCAGGTTGAGTCCATCGAATTCGGGATAGCGGTGTTCGAGCGAAGTGAGCACGCGCAGGGTCTGCGCATTGTGGTCGAAGCCGCCATGGGCGCGCAAACAGGCATCCAGCGCCCGTTCGCCCGCATGGCCGAACGGGGGGTGGCCGATGTCATGGGCGAGCGCCAGCGTCTCGGTCAGATCCTCATCGAGCCCGAGTTGGCGGGCGAGCGCGCGGGCAATTTGCGCGACTTCCAGCGTGTGGGTCAGGCGGGTACGGTAATGATCGCCTTCATGGAACACAAAAACCTGTGTCTTGTGCTTTAGGCGACGGAAGGCGGTGGAATGAATCACCCGGTCGCAATCCCGCCGGAACGGACTGCGGGTCCGGCTCGGCGGCTCCGCGAACAGCCGCCCGCGGCTGCGGTCGGGGTCGCAGGCATAGCTTGCACGAGGGGCAGCCATTCCAACTGACACGGGGATTTGCCTCCTGGTGGCCCCTGGCTAGTGTCAAATCCACTCAACGAGGGGTTTGATTCCACTGCCCGACGCACTTAACTATGGAAGTGCGGGATACCAAATAGGTCTCCTGCGTGCTATCGGCGCCTCACCCGATCGGAGCTACTTATGACCACTGCCGTCACCATCAGCGAGCGGGCCGCCCGGCGGATCGGCGAGATCCTCAAAAGCGAGGGCGATGGCGCCATGCTGCGGATCAGCGTCGAAGGCGGCGGCTGCTCCGGCTTTCAATACAAATTCGACGTCCAACATTCGCGCGCCGAGGATGATCTCGTGATCGCGCGCGAAAACGCCGTGGTGCTGGTCGATCCCGCCTCGGTGCCGTTCCTTGCCGGCTCGGAAGTTGATTTCGTCGACGACCTGATCGGTGCTTCGTTCCGGGTGGTCAATCCGAACGCGACCGCCTCCTGCGGCTGCGGCACCAGCTTCTCGATCTGAGAGATTCGATGCGCATCGCCACCTGGAACGTCAACTCGGTCCGGCAGCGTATCGAGAACCTGATGAGCTGGCTGAAGGAATGTTCGCCCGACATCGTCTGCCTTCAGGAAATCAAATGCACCGATGAGGCCTTCCCGCGGCTCGAGATCGAGGCGCTTGGCTACAACGTCGTGACCCATGGCCAGAAGACCTTCAACGGCGTGGCGCTGCTATCCAGGCTCCCGTTCGACGAGACGAAGTCCGGGCTTGCCGGTGACGATGAAGATTCCCATGCGCGCTTTATCGAGGGCGTGGTGACGCTCAAAAGCGGCGTGCTGCGGATTGCCTGCCTTTATCTGCCCAATGGCAATCCGCCCGACACCGATAAATACCCCTATAAGCTCAAATGGATGTCGCGGCTTCTTGAGTATTCAAGACAGCGGCTTAAGACGGAAGAACCGCTCGTATTGGCCGGCGATTTCAACGTCATTCCGCGCGCCGGCGACGTCCACAACCCAGCCGCATGGATCAACGACGCGCTGTTTCGGCCGACGACACGCGAGAGCTTTCAATCCTTACTGGGGCTCGGGCTGACGGACGCGTTGCGCGCCGTGACCGACGCATCCGGCCAATATACCTTCTGGGATTATCAAGCCGGCGCCTGGCAAAAAAATCACGGCTTGCGCATCGATCATTTGCTGCTGTCGCCGCAGGCCAGCGACCGGCTGGTCGACGTCGGCATCGACAGCTATGTGCGCGCCTGGGAAAAACCGTCGGATCACGTGCCGGTCTGGATCGATCTCGATCTCGAAGCGGCGTAAGCCCGCAAGCCGCGCGGCCCCGCTTCAAAAGCTCGGCAAGCTCAGTCCTTGCGGCCCTGAATCCAGTGCTCGAGCATCTGGAACGCCATCGTCTTGTCATCTTGCGATGCCTTGGCCATCGCCTTGGCGAAGCTGTCCCTGATCCAGCCCTCATCCGGCGTCGCATTTTCGCTCGCCAGCGTCAGCCACATCAATCCGCGCGCGGCCTGACGGGGCAACTGATCGCCATTGAACAGCATCTGGCCAAGCAGAGCCTGAGCCTGGTGCTGGCCCTTTTGGGCGGCGAGGCCAAGCCAGCGCGCGCCGTAGCGGAAATCGTCGCGCGAGGCGCCTGCGCTCTTCAGGTAGAGCCGGGCTAGATCGTATTGGGCGTCGGCATTGCCGAAATAGGACGCCGCGTAGGAGAACATCTCGCGCGCGCGTTCCGGATCGGATTGGATCTTCGAATTCGGAATGCCGCTGAGGTAATACCGCCCGAGCGCCACGAAGGCGTTGGCGACGATCGTGGCCTGCGGCGCCGAGGGACTGTCGTCCGCATGGTTATTGGCGATGCGGCTGAAATATTCGAATGCCCGCAAATCGTCCTGCGCCACGCCGTCGCCATCGGCATACATCCGGCCCAGCTTCCATTGCGCGATCGGATGACCGCCTTCGGCGGCATATTGCAGAGAGGCGAACGCGGTATCCGGTGCCGGTGGAACCAGCTTTTTCGAAACGCCCCCGCCCGGCTGGGCCGTAATCATCGGGGTGGTGGAATCCTGATTGACCGGCGCGCCGTCGAAGGCGAATCCGGGCGTAACCACCGGCGCGGCTCCCAAAATCAGAGCAAAAATGATGCGATCAAATGTCCGCATAACACAACTTCTCATGCGCCCCGCCGGGGTGGGTAACGGCTCCTGCCAGCGCCGGCCCAACCTGCTGGGCGTACTTCCACAGCGCGCCCGTCGTATGGTTAGTCGCGCGAGGCCGCCATTCGGTCTTGCGCTGGGCCAGTTCCGCCTCGGTCAACTTTACGTTAAGTATCCCGACGACGGCGTCGATCTCGATGATGTCACCGTCGCGCAACAGTGCGATCGGCCCGCCGATGGCTGCCTCCGGTCCGACATGGCCGATACAGAAGCCACGCGTCGCGCCTGAAAAGCGGCCGTCGGTGATCAGGGCGATCTTGCCGCCCATCCCCTGGCCCGTCAGCGCCGCTGTCGTCGAAAGCATTTCGCGCATCCCGGGACCGCCACGCGGCCCCTCGTAGCGGATGACGATGACCTCGCCTTCCCTGTAAGTCCTCTTTTGCACCGCCTCGAAGGCGTCCTCTTCCCGATCGAAGCAGCGGGCGGGGCCGGTGAACTTCAGGTTCGCCATGCCCGCGACCTTCACGATCGCTCCTTCGGGCGCGAGGTTCCCCTTCAAGCCGACCACGCCGCCTGTGACGGTGATCGGCTTGTCGGCGGGCCGCACCACATCCTGGTGCGGATTCCACTTCACGGTTTTGAGATTCTCGGCGATCGTCCGGCCGGTGACCGTCAAGCAGTCGCCGTGCAGATGGCCGTTATCGAGCAATGTCTTCATCAGAAGCGGTATGCCGCCAGCCTCAAACATATCTTTGGCGACATAACGGCCGCCGGGCTTCAAATCCGCGACATAAGGCGTCTTCTTGAAGATCTCGGCGACATCGAACAGATCGAATTTGATGCCGCATTCGTGAGCGATCGCAGGCAGATGCAGCGCCGCGTTGGTCGATCCGCCCGATGCCGCCACGACGGCCGCCGCGTTCTCCAGCGCCTTGCGCGTCACGATGTCGCGCGGCCGGATATTCGAGGCGATCAGCTCCATGATCTTCTCACCGGCGGCCATGCAAAAGGAGTCACGGATTTCGTAGGGCGCGGGCGCGCCGGCCGAATAGGGCAGCGCAAGCCCAATGGCCTCGGATACCGTCGCCATGGTGTTGGCGGTAAATTGTGCGCCGCACGCGCCAGCCGACGGGCAGGCGACCCGCTCGATTTCATCAAGATCGGCATCCGACATCGCGCCGACCGAGTGCTTGCCGACGGCCTCGAACATGTCCTGCACTGTGACTTGCTGACCACGAAAATTGCCCGGCAGGATCGAGCCGCCATAGATGAAGATCGACGGTACGTTCAGCCGCACCATCGCCATCATCATTCCCGGCAGCGACTTGTCGCAGCCGGCCAGACCCACCAGCGCGTCATAGGCATGGCCGCGGATCGTCAGTTCGACGGAGTCGGCGATGCATTCGCGCGAGGGCAACGACGAGCGCATGCCGTCGTGGCCCATGGCAATGCCGTCGGTGACGGTAATGGTGCAGAATTCACGGGGCGTACCGCCGGCGGAAGCCACGCCCTTTTTGACAGCCTGGGCCTGGCGCATCAGCGAGATATTGCAGGGCGCGGCCTCGTTCCAGCAAGATGCCACGCCGACAAACGGCTGGTGAATCTGCTCGGTCGTCAATCCCATGGCGTAGAGATAGGAGCGATGCGGCGCCCTCTCCGGCCCTTCAGTGACGTGGCGGCTCGGCAGCCTCTTCTTGATGTTGGTCTTGGCGTCCATCGCTACCCTGTTTCCCCAGCCATCTCGTCGAACCCGGGAATTCGAATTTCCCGTCGCTCCGATGAGCGCTGTGGCTTTTAAATCTCTCGAATAATGATCTCATAGAGGGGTGTGGCAAAAAAGCGGCGCAGACGTGAACGAGCCGGGATGAGGGTTAAATCTTCAAGAAGTGTTGCAGTGGCGACACGATAGTTGCCACAAAGCAACCCTTTTGCAGGCCTCGGCGGAAGGCCGGCCCCCGGTGGGCGACCGACCTTCGCACTGCAACACTGAGGTCAGCGGCCGGCCGGAGCCGAGATTCCGCCGCTGTAGCGGTACCATTCGGGCTGCGCTGCAACGTAACCCCGCTCGGCGTAAGCGTTGCTATCCCGGAAATGGGCCGCGGCTGCGGGGCCACGGTGATGCACCTTGCTGCGATACTCTGACGCGGCTGCGAACTGCACGGTGGACAGGACAATCAGCGCTGATCCCGCGATCGTGAGAATTGTCTTTTTCATTTTCATTCTCCCTTGATCAATCGAAGCACAGGGCTCGCCGCCTTGCGCCTCATTGTTCATGGCAGATAGTCGCGAGGGGCCGCTTCGGTATCGTTGCGCAAATCACGATGCAGCGAGCAATCTTTTTGTTCAGGAGTTTTTTCGGCTAGTGTCCCGGTTCTGACATTCGCATCCCATCGCAGCGGGCACTTTTACGAATGTCAGAACCAAAAGGACCCTAGCAACCATATGATTCTAGTGTGGCTTTGACTCTGACGTTCCTTCGAAGAACTCGCGGCGACACTGAAAGGAACGTCAGTGTCGCCACACTAGATATTCATCACCCGGTCTTCTCTGGCCGATTTGTCCGACACCTCAAGTGCGATAATCTCCCGGCCGTGTCCTCAACTCCGCCGGCCGGCCCTCCTGGCGAAGACCGGCCTTCGCGCCGCAACAGTGCCTTCGGAGTCGGCTTTAGCGACCGGCCGGGGCCGAATAGCCGCCGCTATAGCGGTATGAGTCCGGCACCGCTTGGTAAGCAAAAGCGTTGCTGTCACGGAATTCGGTAGCGCGATGGTGAAGTTTGCCGCGGTGGTGTTCGGAAGCGGCTGCCAATTGCACGGTGGACAAAGCAATCAACGCCGATCCCGCGATCGTAAGAATTGTCTTTTTCACTTTTAATCCTCCCTTGAACAGTCGCGGTGCGAGGCATCG
Organism: uncultured Alphaproteobacteria bacterium; assembly: GCA_963832045.1. Classification (GTDB taxonomy): domain Bacteria; phylum Pseudomonadota; class Alphaproteobacteria; order Rhizobiales; family Xanthobacteraceae; genus Bradyrhizobium. Next base: position 185,517 of record CAWHSM010000019.1, on the reverse strand, counting down.
TGTCTGCCCGTGCTGTACAAAATGCAATATGGACGGAGGACGGTGATCGTTACTGAGCGCGGCATCACGATGCGGTGAGCAAATTTATTGGTCAAAAAAAATTCCGGCTAGAAATTCATCATCACGTCGTTCGCCCGATTCCGCGCTGCACCACTGGACGACCTCAGATATTCAGCACGCGGCCGTACGCATCGAGCACCGCTTCCTTCATCATCTCCGACAGCGTCGGATGCGGGAAGACAGTATGCATCAGCTCTTCCTCGGTTGTCTCGAGATTCATGGCCACCACATAGCCCTGGATCAATTCGGTGACTTCGGCGCCGATCATGTGAGCACCGAGCAACTGGCCGGTCTTCTTGTCGAACACGACCTTGATCAATCCCTGATCCTCGCCAAGGGCAATCGCTTTGCCATTGCCGACAAAGGGGAAGCGGCCGACGCGGATCTCGCGCCCGCCCTCCTTCGCCTTTGCCTCCGTGAGGCCTACCGAGGCGATTTGCGGATTGCAGTAGGTGCAGCCAGGAATGAGATTCTTGTCCATCGCATGCGGATGCAGGCCCTTGATGGCCTCGACGCAAATGACGCCCTCATGCTCGGCCTTGTGCGCCAGCATCGGCGGCCCCGCGACGTCGCCAATGGCGTAGATGCCGGGCACGCTGGTCCTGCAATAACCGTCGATCACCACACAGCCGCGGTCGGTTTTGACGCCGAGCTTCTCAAGGCCAAGATTCTCGATATTGCCGACGACACCAACGGCCGAGATCACTCGCTCGAATTCGATCGATTGCGGATTCTTGCCATCATCGATGGTGGCGACCACGCTGTCGCTCTTCTTCTCGAGCTTCGTGACCTTGGTGTTGGTGAGAATCTTGATGCCTTGCTTCTCAAAACGCTTGCGTGCCAGCCCTGCGATCTCCGCGTCCTCGACGGGAAGGATCTGCGGCAGCACCTCGACCACGGTCACCTCCGAGCCCATGGTATGAAAGAACGAGGCGAATTCGATGCCGATCGCGCCGGAGCCGACGACGAGCAGCGACTTCGGCATCTTCTCCGGCACCATCGCCTCGAAATAGGTCCAGATCAGCTTCTTGTCCGGCTCGAGCCCCGGCAGCACGCGCGGCCGCGCGCCGGTCGCGATGATGATGTGCTTGGCCTGATAGGCCCCCTCGCCGCGCGCGCCCTTTGGCGCTTCGACGGCGGATTTTTTGACGGTGATCTTGCCGGGCGCATCGATGGCCGCATCGCCCCAGATGACCGTCACCTTGTTCTTCTTCATCAGGAAGCCGACGCCGTCGTTGAGGCGTTTGGAAACGCCCCGCGAACGCTGCACCACGGCCTTGGCGTCGTAGGAGACTTTCTCCGCCGAGAGGCCATAGTCCTTGGCGTGCTGCATGTAGTGATAGATTTCCGCCGAGCGCAACAGCGCCTTGGTCGGGATGCAGCCCCAGTTCAGGCAAATGCCGCCGAGATAGGATTTCTCCACGATCGCGGTCTTGAAGCCGAGTTGCGCGGCTCTGATGGCTGTGACGTAACCGCCGGGGCCGGAGCCGATGATGATGACGTCGAAGGATGTGTCGGCCATAGTTACTTGCTCTTCGCTTCCTTCCCCTCTCCCCTTGTGGGAGAGGGTGGATGCGCGCCGCCAGGCGCGCAGCCGGGTGAGGGGGATCGCGCAACAAAATCGATAATCATTTCCATGACCGACGTTGACCGCGTCAGAATGTCGTTGTTCCAGAAGCGCAAGACACGAAATCCTCGCTCCAACAGGTCGCAATCACGCCGCTTGTCATCTTCGCTTTCCGCGTGCTGGCTGCCGTCTGCCTCGACAATCAAGCGTTGCTCGAAAGAAACAAAATCCACGATCCATGGCCCGATGTGGACCTGGCGACGAAACTTCATGCTTGCTAGCTGCCGCGAGCGAAGCGACCGCCAGAGCCCGCTCTCCGCGTCCGTCGCGTTGGTGCGAAGAGCTCTGGCGAAGGCCCTCTTCTGAATCGGTACGCTTTGATGCATCCCCCTCACCCGTCCGCCTTCGGCGGCCACCCTCTCCCACAAGGGGAGAGGGAAGAAAGAGCCGCATTTCACGGTCCTCGTTACCTCACACCATCATCATCACGGGATTTTCGATCAGCATCTTGAAGACGCCGATCAGTTCAGCCCCGAGCGCGCCATCGATTGCGCGATGATCGCACGACAGCGTCACGCTCATCATGTGAGCGATCTCAATCTTGCCATTGCGCACCACCGCGCGCTCCTCGCTGGTGCCCACCGCCAGAATGGTCGCATGCGGCGGGTTGATGACGGCGGTGAAGTGGTTGATGCCGTACATGCCGAGATTGGAGACCGCCGTGGTGCCGCCCTGATACTCCTCGGGCTTGAGCTTGCGCGCCCGGGCGCGTGCGGCGTAATCCTTCATCTCGCTCGAAATCGTCGACAGCGATTTGGTTTCGGCGTTGCGGATGATCGGGGTGATCAAGCCGCCCGGCATAGCGACCGCTACCCCGATGTCGGAATGCTTGTGCTTGAGCATGCCGCCCTCAGTCCAGCTCACATTGCAATCGGGCTTGCGCTGCAGCGCGACCGCCATGGCCTTGATGACGAAATCGTTGACCGAGAGCTTGTAGAGCGGTTTCTTTTCCTTGTCCTTTGGTGCTGCGGCATTGATCTCCTCGCGCGCTCCGAGCAGTTTGCCGATGTCGCAGTCGATCGTCAGGTAGAAATGCGGGACGGTCTGCACCGAGGCCGTCAGCCGCTGGGCAATGGTGCGGCGCATGCCATCGTGCGGCACGATCTCGTAGCTGTCCGGCTCGAACAGCCCGAGAATCTGCTTGTCCGACATCGACGGCGCCAGCGCGCCGGCGCCGGCCGGCGCTGCGGCGGGTGCTTTCAGCCCCTTGCCGGATCTGGCTTCCGCCACATCGCGGGCGATGACGCGGCCATGCGGTCCCGTGCCGGCGATGCGCGCAATATCGATGCTGGCCTCTTTGGCGAGGCGGCGGGCGAGCGGTGAGGAGAACGTCCGGGCATGACCGTTGGCCCGCGCTGCCGGCGCCGCAGCAGCAGGTGCCGATGGCTTTGCGGCCGGTGCGGGAGCCGGTGCCTCCGCCGGCTTCACGGCCGCCGCAGGCTGCGCGGCAGGAGCCTGAGCAACAGGAGCGGCCTTCGGCGGCGCGCTGGCGGCACCAGCGCCGGCAACCTTCACATCCTCGCCGTCACCGGCGAGCACCGCAATCACATCATTGACCGCAACGTCCTGCGTCCCCTCCGGGATCAGTATCTTCGCGATCGTGCCTTCATCGACCGCTTCGACCTCCATGGTCGCCTTGTCAGTCTCGATTTCGGCGATCACATCGCCGGACTTGACCTTGTCGCCTTCCTTCTTGAGCCACTTGGCAAGGTTGCCCTTCTCCATCGTCGGCGACAAAGCGGGCATCAGAATATTGATTGGCATGTGTTGAGCCCCGCTCGGTCAGCGATAACAAACAGCTTTGGCAGCCGCGACCACGTCGGCCGCCGAGGGCAATGCGAGCTTTTCAAGATTGGCAGCATAAGGCATCGGAACGTCCTTGCCCGAAACGCGCGCGACCGGCGCATCCAGGTAGTCGAAGGCGTGTTCCATGATCCGCGCGGCGATCTCGGCCCCGACGCCGCTTTGCTGCCAGCCCTCCTCGACCGTGACGGCGCGCCCGGTCTTCATGACGGATGCGACGATGGTTTCGGTATCCAGCGGACGCAGCGTCCGCACGTCGATGAGATCGACCTCGATGCCTTCCTTGGCGAGTTCATCGGCGGCCTTGATCGCATAGGACATGCCGTTGGACCAGGAGATGATCGAGACATGGCTTCCGCTTCGCACCACGCGCGCCTTGCCGATGGGGATCACGTAGTCGTCGAGCTTCGGAACGTCGCCGGTATGACCGTAAAGCATTTCGTTCTCGAGGAAGATCACCGGATTGGGATCGCGGATCGCGGCTTTCAATAGTCCCTTGTAATCGGCGGCCGAGAACGGCGCGATCACCTTCAGACCCGGAATCTGCGAGTACCACGCCGAATAATCCTGACTGTGCTGGGCGGCGACGCGGGCGGCTGCGCCATTCGGGCCGCGGAACACGATGGAGCATCCCATCTGCCCGCCCGACATGTACAATGTCTTTGCCGCGGAATTGATGATCTGATCGATCGCCTGCATGGCGAAGTTGAAGGTCATGAACTCGACGATCGGCTTGAGGCCGGACATGGCCGCGCCGATGCCGATGCCGGCAAAACCATGCTCGGTGATCGGCGTATCAATGACGCGCCAGGCAGTGAATTCCTGCAACAATCCCTGGCTGACCTTGTAAGCACCCTGATATTCGGCGACTTCCTCGCCCATCAGGAATACGTCCGGATCCCGGCGCATTTCTTCGGCCATCGCGTCGCGCAGCGCATCGCGGATGGTCATCTTCACCATCTCGGTACCGGCGGGCACTTCCGGATCGGGCTCGGCGGCCGCCTTGGCGACCGCAGGCGCCGGCAGCGGGTGAATCGCCGGCTGGCCTTCGCCGACCGGTGAACGGGACTCGGCCACTTCCTGCGCGACATCAGGCGCAACCGGTTGTGGCTTCGGCGCCGGCGTCTTGGCCAAATCGGCCGCGCTTTCGCCATCGGCCAGGATGGTCGCAATCGGCGTGTTGACGGCGACGTCGGCGGTGCCTTCGGGAATCAGGATCTTGCCGAGCGTTCCTTCGTCGGTCGCCTCGACCTCCATCGTGGCCTTGTCGGTCTCGATCTCCGCGATCACATCGCCCGATTTGATCGCCTCGCCCTCCTTCTTCAGCCACTTGGCAAGGTTGCCCTTCTCCATCGTCGGCGAGAGCGCAGGCATCAAAATCTGAATGGGCATATCAACTCCGCAAATTCACTTCCTGGAGCGCGGGCCGAACCCGCGCCCAAACGCTCATCGATAGACGTCGGTATAAAGTTCGGACGCCTCGGGTTCGGGATCGTGCTGGGCGAAATCCGCCGCCGCGTTGACGACTTCCCGCACCTGCGCGTCGATGGCCTTCAACTCGTCCTCGCCCATTTTGGCTGCGAGCAGGCGGCCGCGTACCTGCTCGATCGGATCGCTGTCGTGCCGAACCTTGTCGACTTCCTCGCGGGTGCGATACTTCGCCGGATCCGACATCGAGTGGCCGCGATAGCGGTAGGTCTGCATTTCCAGGATGAAGGGCCCCTTGCCGGCGCGGCACCATGCGACGGCCTTGTCGGCCGCCGCCTTGACGGCGCGCACGTCCATGCCATCGACCTGTTCGCCCGGAATGTTGAACGAGACGCCGCGCTTGGAAAAATCGGTCTGCGCCGAAGAGCGCGTTACCGAGGTTCCCATGGCGTAGCGGTTGTTCTCGATGACGTAGATCACCGGCAGCTTCCAGAGCTCCGCCATGTTGAAGCTCTCATAGACCTGGCCCTGGTTCGAGGCGCCATCGCCGAAGTAAGCCAGGCTGACAAAATCGTTGCCACGGTAGCGGTTGGCGAATGCCAGTCCCGTGCCGAGCGAGACCTGCGCGCCGACGATGCCATGGCCGCCGTAAAAATTTTCGGCCTTGCTGAACATGTGCATCGAGCCGCCTTTGCCCTTGGAATAGCCGCCGCGGCGTCCGGTCAATTCGGCCATCACGCCCTTGGCATCCATTCCGCAAGCCAGCATATGCCCGTGATCGCGGTATCCCGTTATGACCTGATCGCCCTTCTTCAGGGCCATCTGCATGCCGACGACGACGGCTTCCTGGCCGATATAGAGATGGCAGAAACCGCCGATCGCACCCATTCCGTAAAGCTGGCCGGCCTTTTCCTCAAACCGGCGGATCAGCAGCATGTCACGCAGCGCCTTGAGCTCCTGTTCCCTGGTGAAGGGAGGCGGCGGCGCGTGAGTGCCATTCCCCTGCTCCTGAACGGTTTCGGGTACAGCACTTTTTTTCGGTGAGGCCATGGCATTTCCGGATGAGAGAACGATTCGTTTCTCTCTAGCTCAACTCAAACCGCCATGAAAGGATTGCGTGAGGCCGCGAAGAACTGGCTATGCCGCAGTGCGGTGCGTCGCGACATTTTCGAAATTTATTTCGAACGAAATTGTAATTTGACGATTAGTTCGGATTGACCATCCGCATCAGGTCCCGTGGGCTGGCATAATCGAGCTGGTAGCGCGCACGTTCGTCCAGCATATCCGGGTCCACCCGGTCGGATCGGAGCAGCGAGACGCGCTGCTCGCCTTCGCTCCGTTCCCGCTTCAGACGTGCCAGTTCGGAGGTCAGCGCGATGATCTCCTGATCGAGCTCTTGCCGCGCATTCAACCCATACTTCCCGGTATAGGCGTTGACGCCGAAATAGCCGACCATCCCCGCCGCCATGGTGTAGAGGGCAAGACCGGTCAGAAACGATTTGAGGCGCCTGCGGGAGACCATGATCGCAAGATGCGTCAGTCCGGTTAAGAGAATGCTAAATCCGGCATCGCGATGGCCCGCGAAAGATGCTCCCGGACCGCCTTACCTGTTTTGCTTATCGACGAAAGCCGCAAAAGCGTCGATATATTGCTGAAGCACCTTTTGCAGTGTCTCCTTGGTGAGATGGCCCTTTTCGTCAAAGGCATCCCCTACGGCGTTCAGGTAGGTTTCCGGCTGGCCCATGATCGGCCCCGAAATGCCCGGAAGGATGTTTTGCAAACTCTTGGCGGCGTTGACGCCGCCTAGCGGCCCCGGCGAATTGCTGATGATGCCGGTCGGCTTGCCGAGGAATGAGCTTTTGCCATAGGGGCGCGAGGCGACATCGATGGCGTTTTTGAGCACACCGGGAATGGCACGATTGTACTCCGGCGTGACGAAGATGACGCCGTCCGATTTCTGAATCTTTTCCCGGAAGGCTACCCAATCCGCCGGCGGATTTGCTTCCAGATCCTGATTGAAAAATGAAATGCCGTGCGGCGTGACGACGTCAAGCTTCAAGGTGGCGGGCGCCAGCTTGGCCAGAGCATTGGCGACCTTCAACGAAAAGCTCTCTTTGCGAAGACTGCCGGCGATAACGAGGATGTGGTGCGGGGTGGCCATCGGGTTTTCCTTGAAGTAAGGGGGGGCGATCGGGCTTGCGTCAACCTAGCGGCGCGGCAAAAAGATGCAAGTGCATGAAATGGGCACCTCCCGAATAATTTACGATCCAGTCCGGCCCGCAACGAAAAATCGGGCCGCCAAGGCGGCCCGATCCGTCAAGCCAATGGCGGCGGTAGTTAAAGTACCGGATTAAAAGCCGCCGGAATCAACCGGTAGTTCTTGCCATCCTTCTCGACATGGCCGATCGCGGGGAACGGGAAGTGGAAGCCGACCACGGTCGCCTTTTCGGCGGATGCCATGTCATAGAACTTGTGCCGAGTCTGTTGCGCCATGTCCGGATCGTTGTCATAGGCGACGTGCCAATCCGGATTGCGCAGGAAGAACTCCGGAATGTTGGTGACGTCGGACTGGATCAGGACCTTCGAACCGCCGGAGGCAACCGCAAAGGCGGTGTGGCCCGGCGTATGGCCGGGAGCGGCGATCGAGGTGACGCCGGGGGCGATTTCCTTGCCCCACTCATATCGCGTCACCTTGGATTCGATGCCGGCATAGATCTTCTTCACGTTGGCGAAGTAGTTCTTCATCATCTCATTGGACTGCGCCTTGGCGGCGTTCTTGTCGTTCATCCAGAATGCCCAGTCGACCGCCGGCACCATGATCTCCGCGTTCGGAAACGCCATCGAATTGTCGGCAGCGCGGATGCCGTTGGTGTGGTCCGGATGCAAATGCGACATGATGACCATGTCGATGCTCTTGGGGTCGATGCCCGCGGCGGCGAGATTTTGCATCAGGCGTCCGGCAGCGCCCTTGGTCGGCTCGTAGACCGCGATCCCGTTGCCGCAGTCGAGCAGCACAAGCTTGCCGCCGGTGTTGATGAGCTGCGGGTTGAACGGCACCGTCACCATGCCTTTCGGCATATAGGCCGCTTCGGCGGCGGCAAGCGCCGTGTCCTTGCTCACATTGGTCACCCACTTGTCCGGCAGCGGGAATGAGCGGGCGCCGTCATTGATCGACGTGCATTCGATGGTGCCGACCTTGTAGCGGTAGAAGCCCGGCGCCTGCGCGGCGGCGGCCGGTGCTGCGGCACTGGCTTGCTGCCAGGCGATCGGCGAAAGCACGGACGCGGCGCCGATGGCAGCGGCTCCGGCCAACAAGTCACGGCGGTTCAGATCACTCATATGGTTTCTCCCCCTAGTGTAGCGACACTGACGTTCCTTTCAGTGTTGCCGCGAGCTCTCGGAAGGAACGTCAAAGTCAAAGCTACACTAGGATCATATAGTTGCTAGTGTCCCTTTGGTTCTGACATTCGTAAAAGTGCCCGCTGCGATGGAATACGAATGTCAGAACCGGGACACTAGAGAATTTTCCGTGATTTCAGGCAGTAATTGCACCGCGAATTTCCGCTTCCGGCGCGGCAAAGGCAAGCCACTTTTGTTTCGCCCGATGCTCAACATTGGGTAAATGCGAGAGGCCCTTTCGGATTGGACTCTCCAGCCCGTCAGCCCTTGTTCGGGTTGATCAGATATTTTTCGCCGGTCGCGCGTTTGCCGTAGACCGCGAGCTGGGAAAGCGAAAGCGCCTCAGCCAATGAAACCACCTGCGTATAGTGGCTGGCAAAGGTCGTCTTGAGCTCGCTTGCCACGCGCTCGCGAAGCCGTTGCCGGTCGGCCGCGCTGATCTTCATCAGGAACGGAAACAACAGCCAGCCGCCGACGCCCCAGATCATGCCGAAGGAGCGGTTCAGCTCGGTCGGACCGGGATCGAGCATGCCGTAGATATAGACCTGCTTGTGCACGTTGGAGCCGTAGCGGCTGTAGACCTTGGCGTCGCGGTTGATCGCCGCTTCCATGCAGGTGAGAATCTCCCCGGCGAGCTTGCCGCCGCCGATCGCATCGAAGGCGATGGTCGCGCCGGTCTCGGCCAGCGCATCGGTCAGGTCGCTCATGAAGGTGGGCGAGGAGGAATCCACCACAAATTTCGCGCCGATCTTGTGCAGGATCTCCGCCTGCTCGGCCTTGCGCACGATATTGACCAGGGCAATGCCGTCCTTGATGCAGATCTTGTTCAGCATCTGGCCGAGATTGGAGGCGGCTGCCGTATGCACCAGCGCCTTGTGACCCTCGCGCCGCATGGTCTCGGTCATGCCCAGTGCGGTGAAGGGATTGACGAACCAGGACGCACCGTCCGCCGCCGTCGTTCCTGCCGGAAGCGCCATGCAATCGGACGCCTTGATGGTGCGGTACTGCGAATACATCGCGCCACCGATCATCGAGACGGTCTTGCCCATCAGCGCCTGCGCCGCCTCCGACGATCCGGTTCTGATGACGACGCCGGCGCCCTCGTTTCCGACCGGCATGGACTCATCCAGCCGTCCCGCCATCGCCCGCATCGCGGCTTCCGGGACTTTTGCGGTGATGACCGGCGCGTCTTTGGTGCCCGATGCTTTGGCTGTGGCCATATCGGCCGCGCCCACCAAAAGGCCGAGATCGGAAGGATTGATGGGTGACGCCTCGACCCGAACCACGACCTCATCGGCCGAAGGCTTCGGTGTCGGCACATCGAGCAGCGATATCTCGAGTTCGCCGCTCTTCTTGATCAACGAGCGAAGCTGCAGGCCGGTCTTGCTGTCGGCACCCATGACGTCCCCCCCTCGGCTTAATGGATTGTGTCGAACGTATTCTTCCAGCCACTAAATGCCTAATCGGCCCGTCAGGCGAGCGCCTTCAAGGCCGCGCGACCGGCATATTTCGCCTGGCTGCCCAATTCCTGTTCGATCCGCAGCAATTGATTGTATTTCGCGGTGCGGTCCGAACGCGCCAACGACCCGGTTTTGATCTGGCCGCAATTGGTCGCCACCGCGAGGTCGGCGATGGTCGAATCCTCGGTCTCGCCCGAGCGATGCGACATCACGGCGGTGTAGCCGGCCTTATAGGCCATCTCGACCGCACTGAGCGTCTCCGTCAGAGTACCGATCTGGTTGACCTTGACCAGGATCGAATTGGCGCGGCCGTGTTTGATGCCGTCCGCAAGCCGCGTCACATTGGTGACGAAGAGATCGTCGCCGACCAACTGGCACTTGCCGCCGATCAAATCGGTCAGTTCTTTCCAGCCTGCCATGTCATCTTCGGACATGCCGTCCTCGATCGAGACGATCGGGTAACGCGCGGCAAGATCGGCCAGGTATTTCGCCTGTTCCGAGCGCGATCGGGTTTTCTTCTCGCCGCCATAGACATAGGCGCCGTCCTTGAAGAATTCAGTCGCCGCGCAATCGAGCGCCAGCATGACGTCGCCGCCTGCCTTGTACCCGGCCTTGCCGATCGCGCCCATGACGAATTCCAGCGCCGCGTCTGCCGACGGCAGGTTCGGCGCAAAGCCGCCTTCGTCGCCGACATTGGTGTTGTGGCCGGCTCTCTTCAGTTCCGAACGCAAGGTATGGAAGATTTCCGAGCCGCAGCGCAGCGCATCGGCGAAGCTGGGGGCGCCCACCGGCATGATCATGAATTCCTGGAAATCGATCGGGTTGTCGGCGTGCACTCCGCCGTTGATGATGTTCATCATCGGCACCGGCAAGGTCCGCGCCGAGGTACCGCCGACATAACGGTAAAGCGGCATGTCGAAGGACTCAGCCGCTGCCTTGGCACAGGCCAGCGAAACGCCGAGGATGGCGTTGGCGCCGAGACGGCTCTTGTTTGGCGTGCCGTCCAGATCGATCATGATCTGGTCGAGCTGGACTTGTTGCTCGACCGCGGTATCGTTGAGTGCATCGAAGATTTCGCCGTTCACGGCCGTAACCGCCTTCTGCACGCCCTTGCCGAGATAGCGCGCCTTGTCGCCGTCGCGCAGTTCGACCGCCTCATGCGCGCCCGTCGAGGCACCGGAGGGAACCGCGGCCCGGCCGAGAGAGCCATCCTCCAGCACGACATCAACCTCGACCGTGGGATTGCCGCGGCTATCGAGAATTTCGCGGCCGATGATGTCGACGATGGCGGTCATGGATACCTCATTAAAAGTGCGGTCCGAGGGGGTGTGCAGCTTCTACAGCAAGCTTGTATGGCGGAAAAGGTTGCGTTGCCGGTGACGTTGGCTAATAACGCGGCGACGGAGACCGATTATGTCCAGAAAGCCTGCGAAGGCAGCCAAATCCGCATTCCTGCCAGCCCGCTTGCAATTGGGTCGCGCGGTCGAATGGCCGACTACGCCCGATGCCGCCAAACTCGATCGCGTGCCCAATCCGCAGAAGGACACCAACTACGTGGTGCGATTTACCGCACCTGAATTCACCTCGCTCTGCCCGGTGACCGGCCAGCCCGATTTCGCGCATCTGGTGATCGACTATGTGCCGGGTCAATGGCTGTTGGAGTCAAAATCGCTGAAGCTCTATGTAGCGAGTTTCCGCAATCACGGCGCCTTCCATGAGGACTGTACGGTCGCGATCGGCAAACGGATCGCCGCCGAGATCAAGCCGAAATGGTTGCGGATCGGCGGCTACTGGTATCCGCGCGGCGGCATTCCGATCGACGTGTTCTGGCAGACCGGCACACTGCCCAAGGGAATGTGGATTCCCGATCAGGGCGTCGCGCCCTATCGCGGCCGGGGGTGACCCTCAGGTGACAGCGGCATCCGCCGGCGGCCTTTGGCGCAATAGCCGCGCGCAGGCAAACCCGAGAACGGTGATGATGACCGCGCTGGTGAGCAGGGTCGCCATCTTGCCGGCGTATTGCAAACCAAAGCCATAGGCGATCGGGCCGACGGTCTGGCCCATGAAAAAGAAGAAGGAGTGGAGCGCCAGCGCGGTGGCGCGGGCTTCTACCGATAGCTCGCTGGCAAAGACCTGCAAGCATCCGTGGATCATGTAAAAACCCCAGCCCATCAGCAGGAGGCAGCTCGCCTGCACCTTCCAGCCGGGTCCAAAGGCGATCGCCGCCAGTTGCAGGCCAACCAGCGAGGCGCCCGTGATCATCATGCCGTTGACGCCAAGCCGCGGCAGGAAGCGGGAGACCGTCATCGTATAGAACAGGCCGCCGACGGCGAAGCCGGCGATCACGATGCCCGCAATCGAGAGACTGGTCTCGCCGAGTTCGAACAGGAATGAAGCAAGGTAGGGAAACAGCCCGAGCACACAGCAGCCTTCGATAAACACGGCCGCGTAGCAGAGCGCATTCGGATTGGCGAAGATGGTGCGGTAACCGTGCCGGAGCGTCCTCAGGTTTGTTTTTGGCGTTGCCGTCAGCGGCGCGCCGCGAAAACCGGCGGTGACCGCAACCGAGGCTGTGACCACCAGAACGCCCAGGATCGTAAGCACCCCGCGCCAGCCGAGAAAGTCACCGATCACGCCGGAAAACGAGGCCCCCAGCAGGTTGCCGGTCATCGAGCCCGCCAGCGTGCGTCCGATCGCGACCTGGCGCTTCTCCGGGCCGACGAGATCGCTGGTCAGGCTGAGGGCGATCGGAAAGACACCACCGGAGCCGACGCCAGCCAGAATGCGCGTGGCGAACAGCAGCGGGAACGACGTCGACATCGCGCCCAAAATGTTTGCCAGCCCCAAAAGCACCAGGCACGTAATCATCAGACGTCCCTTGCCGAACAGGTCGGCGGCGGCGCCAAGCACCGGCTGAACGACGGCAAAGGTGAAGGCAAATACCGCGGCGAAGCTTGCCGCGGCCGCAATGCTGATACCGAATTCGTCGGCGACATGCGGCAGAACCGGATCGAGCGCACGGGCCGAGAGGCTTGCCGCAAATGTCGCGATCGCGATGATATTGATCGCGGGCGGCATGCGCTCGGCCGGCCGCGGTGCGGTCTGCGGCATCAGCGCTTCACGTTCTTGGTATTCTTGTTGAAGTCCTTGGTCACTCTGTCGAAGGCCATCAAGGTCCGCAGCAGACCTTCGAAATCGCGCAACGGCACCATGTTGGGTCCATCCGAAGGCGCGTGGTCCGGATCCGGATGCGTTTCAATAAAGACGCCGGCGACGCCGACCGCGACCGCCGCACGCGCCAGCACGGGCACGAATTCGCGTTCCCCGCCCGATGACGTGCCCTTGCCGCCGGGTTGCTGGACCGAATGGGTCGCATCGAAGATGACCGGCGCGCCGGTCGTGCGCGCCAGGATCGGCAGCGCGCGCATGTCGGATACCAGCGTGTTGTAGCCGAACGAAGCCCCGCGCTCGGTGACAAGCACATGCGGATTGCCGGCGCCGGTGATCTTGGCCACGACATTGGCCATGTCCCACGGCGCCAGGAATTGTCCCTTCTTGACGTTGACGACCTTGCCGGTTGCCGCCGCCGCCAGCAGCAAATCGGTCTGCCGGCACAGGAACGCCGGAATCTGCAGGACGTCCACGGCCTGCGCCACTTCCGCGCATTGCGCGACGTCATGCACGTCGGTCAGGACCGGTAATCCCACCGATGAGCGTATTTCGGCGAAGATCGGCAACGCCTGGGCCAATCCCAGCCCCCGCGCCGCGGACGCGCTGGTGCGATTGGCCTTGTCGAAGGAGGTCTTGTAGACGAGCCCGATCTTCAGCCGTCCGGCGATTTCCTTCAGCGCGGAAGCCACTTCGAGCCCATGCGCGCGGCTCTCGAGTTGGCAAGGGCCTGCAATGATCGAAATCGGCAGATCATTGCCGAATTTGACCGCCCCTGCGGAAACGCGTGGCGAAGCTGAAATGCTGGCGCTCAAGACCTCATCCTTTTGTTGGCGCGACCATGCCGGGCAGCGCCCAACGGATCAACCCATATTCGCCGCTTCGAATATCAGGGTTGCGCCAAGGGCCTCAATCGGCGGCACAATCAGCTGACCAGCGTGGGCAAGGACCGCCAACCCGTTTTGCCGCTGCAAGGCTTCCGTCTGCGCCATATCGGCCACCGCAAAACGCATTGCATTGAGCGTCATCCCCTCGCCGCTCGCCTTGACGGGAAAACCGAATTGATCGCGAGCAACATGGGGCTCGAGGATTTCGATATCGCCATTTTCCGTATGTGCTGTCACGCCGGCTGCATTCGAAATGACCTCGCTTGCGCCCGTATAGGCTTTAAGAAAATCCCGGTGGTTGGCGGGATGATTGGCGACCATCGCCACGCTCGGAACGTGCGTGGCCCCGTTACTGTGAGACTGGAACGCCGGATTCCAGAAGTTTTCCGGAAAATGATGCTGGCACGCGGCAAAGCACAGGTCGGGCGATGTGGGATCGGCCGCGAAAACCAGCGAGAACGCAAGCTTCACGACGGTCCCGTCCGGCCGTTTGCCCTCGCGGGCGAAATCGAAAACATCAAAAGCGCCAATCCCGCTCGCCTCGAAACAACGCGCATCCTTAGCGGCATCGCGGCTGTTGAGCAGCAGCATCGAAAAACCTTCGCGACGGGCGAGGAAATCGCGATTGAAGGCGCCGAACGAGAATGAACGTGCGCCGTGGGGCACGATCTTCTCGGGCTCGGCGACCTCGAGAATTTCGATGTAGCAGTTCTTCAACTGCACGATTCGGTTATGGGTGCCCCATGGATGGCGATTGCGGCCGCCGACCGTGAACCCGGCGCGGACATAAAACTCCGCTGCCGCGTCCACGTCGCGGACCGCATGCACGATATGGTCAAGGCCATGGGGCATGGCGAGACCTCAGGCTCTCGACGGTTACTTCACCGAAGAGAATGAGGTCGGCACCAGCAACTGGTTGACGATGTTGCTGACGATCTGCCCGTCGGCCTCGGTTTTCGCCCGCGCGCTGATCCATTCCGGATCGGCCTGAAAGGCCGCCCACTTCTTCTCGCGGTCCGCCAGAGATTCCCAGGCGAGCAGATAGGTCAGTTCCTGGTTGGATTCGCCGACCAGTGTCGTGAAAAAGCCGGCCTGGCGGATGCCGTGCTTTTCCCACAGCTTCAGCGTGATGGTCTCAAAGCGCTTCAACAATGCGGGCAACCGGCCCGGCAGGCAGCGATAGACACGGGTTTCGTAGATCATCGGCGTACTCCCTGATCTCTTCTTGAGGGTTTTGGGGAGTGCTATGTCGCAAGTATCGGCGCGCCCGTCAAAGGCCTGGAGCGGGTATCAGACCAGCCGCGACCGCACCACCGCCGCCTCAATAAAGGAGGCGAATAGCGGGTGAGGCTCGAACGGGCGCGACTTCAATTCGGGGTGAAACTGCACCCCGACGAACCAGGGATGGTCTTCGTATTCGACGATCTCCGGCAATATGCCGTCGGGGGAGAGCCCGGAGAAACGCAGGCCGTGCTGCTCCAGCCGGTCCTTGTAGGCGGTATTGACCTCATAGCGGTGACGGTGACGTTCGGAAATTTCGGTGGCGCCGCCATAGACGGCGGAGACCCGGCTGCCGCGCTTGAGCGCCGCCGGGTAGGCGCCAAGCCGCATCGTTCCGCCGAGATCGCCGTTTCGCGACCGCCGCTCCAGCTCATTGCCCCGCAGCCATTCCGTCATCAGGCCGACCACCGGCTCAGCCGTTGCTCCGAATTCGGTTGAATTGGCATCGGCAATGCCGACGAGATTGCGGGCGGCCTCGATCACGGCCATTTGCATGCCGAAACAGATGCCGAAATAGGGCACGTCGCGCTCGCGCGCGAACTGGGCGGCGCGAATTTTCCCCTCGGCGCCGCGCTGGCCGAAGCCGCCCGGAACCAGAATGCCGTTGACATGCTCCAGGAAGGGCGCGGGGTCTTCATTTTCGAAGACTTCACTCTCGATCCAGTCGAGATTGACCTTCACCTTGTTGGCGATGCCCCCGTGCGACAGCGCCTCGATCAGTGATTTGTAGGCGTCCTTCATGCCGGTGTATTTGCCGACAATGGCAATGGTCACCTGGCCTTCCGGATTTCTGACCCGCTCGTTGATAAGATGCCAGCTCTGCAGCGCCGGCGGAATCTTCGCCGTAATGCCGAACGCCGCAAGCACCTCATCGTCCAGACCCGCCGCATGATAGGCCTCCGGCACGGCGTAAATATTATCGACGTCGCGCGCCTCGATGACGGCACTTTCACGCACGTTGCAGAACAGACCGAGCTTCCGCCGTTCTTCCTTCGGGATCGGACGATCGGTACGGCACAACAGGATATCCGGCTGGATGCCGATCGAACGCAGTTCCTTGACCGAATGCTGGGTCGGCTTTGTCTTCAACTCGCCTGCGCTCGGGATGAACGGCAACAGCGTGAGGTGAATGTAGATCGCATGGTCGCGCGGCAAATCGTTCTTGATCTGGCGAATAGCCTCGAAGAACGGCAATCCCTCGATATCGCCGACGGTGCCGCCGATCTCTACCAGGACGAAATCGAAATCATCGTTGCCGTCGAGGATGAATTCCTTGATCGCGTTGGTGACATGCGGGACCACCTGAATGGTCGCGCCGAGATAGTCGCCGCGCCGTTCCTTGGTGAGAATGTCCTGATAGATCCGGCCCGTGGTGATGTTGTCCGCTTTGGTCGCGGGACGCCCGGTGAAGCGTTCGTAGTGACCGAGATCGAGGTCGGTTTCCGCGCCGTCGTCGGTCACGAATACTTCGCCGTGCTGATAGGGCGACATCGTTCCGGGATCGAGATTGAGATAGGGATCGAGCTTTCGCAGCCGAACCCTGTAGCCACGCGCCTGCAAGAGCGCGCCAAGAGCCGCCGATGCCAAGCCTTTTCCGAGCGATGAAACCACGCCGCCGGTGATGAAGATATACCGCGCCATGGGACTTAACCTTTAAGGCCACTGGCGCGATTCGCCAAAACGAATCGCCTCATCACCGTGAAATTTTCCCGGCCTGTGGGTGACGCCAAATTTGATGTATTACCAACGCTTTGGTATGCATTTCTGATGCAGCATGGTAGACGCCACGCTGCATGGCCATCCCGCTTTATTGCGACCGCCGCTACTCCGAACGCGGCGCCTGCGGGCCCGATGGGGCCGGCGGCCTCTGCTGTTCGTCGGATTTCTTCAGCGAATCCAGAACGCCGCCGCCGCTGGTCGGCGGCACGGTCGGCGCGGTCCCATCTGCCGGCTGCGATTGCGTTGTCGGAACGATGATGGAGCTCGGCTTGCGATCGTAGCTGGCCAGCCACGACAGCACCAAGCTTGTGAGGAAGAAGCCGACAGCCAGAACTGCGGTGGTGCGGGTCAACAGATTGGCCGTACCCCGGCTCGACATGAAGCCGGCGCCGCCGCCAACGCCAAGGCCGCCGCCCTCGGATTTTTGCAGCAACACGGTCGCGATCAATGTCGCAACGATCATCAGGTGGATTACGATAACGACAGTCTGCATTTCGACCTTCCGTCGCAAACCAGAGCCGTCGGACAGCGGACTGGTTTCGCGGGATTGAATTCGCGCCGGGTGTTACACGATTGCATTAGTGCCGTCTATTTGAAGTTCCTGCGCTCCTAGTGTCCCGGTTCTGACATTCGTATCATGTTGCAGCGGGTTCGTTTACGAATGTCAGAACCAAAGGAACACTAGCAAATATTGGATTCTAGTGTGGTTTTGGATTTGACATTCGCTTGGAGGACTCGCCGCAATACTGAAGCGAATGTCAAATCCACCACACTAGCCGCAAATTCGACCCAGGAACTTCAAATAGAAAAACGGCACTAGAATCAACTAGTGTCCGTGACTTTCCGAAGTTCGTGAAAGTGGGTGTTGCGCCGGCACACGAACTTCGGAAAGCGGGCACTAATGCATTGTCACCCCCGCTAACGCCTAGCTCTCAGTTAGGGACAGTCCATTGCAATCGCAAGGAAATCGACTGCTTTGAGGCTAGCGCCCCCAACCAGGGCGCCGTTGACATTGGCAACCGCCATCAATTCCCGCGCATTCGACGGTTTGACCGAACCGCCATAGAGAATGCGCACTCTAGCGCCCTCCTCGTTAAACCGTTCCATTAGCGTTTCCCGGATAAGCTTATGAATTTGCTCGACATCTTTGGCCGTCGGGGTAAGGCCGGTACCGATCGCCCAAACCGGCTCATAGGCCACCACGAGATTTTCCGCGCGCGCCCCGTCAGGCAGCGAGCCCTCAAGCTGGCCGTGGCAGATTTCCAGCGTTTGGCCCCCATCGCGGTGACGTTGGGTTTCACCGATGCAGACGATGGCAGTAAGCCCTGCCCGCCAGGCGGCCTTGGCTTTTTGCCGTACCAGGCCGTCGCTCTCGCCTTGGTCGGCGCGCCGCTCGGAATGGCCGACAATGACGGCACGGGCACCGGCATCCGCCAGCATCTCGGCCGAGATATCGCCGGTATGGGCCCCTGACGGTTGGGGATGACAATCCTGGCCTCCGATCGCCAACCCCTTTGTGCCGCGCGATTTCTCGGCGAAGGCGGCAATCAGGGTGGCGGGCGGACAAACCAGCAGATCGGCCTTGCCCGCCACCCTGGATGCGCCCGAAAGCATCGCCTCGAATTCCGTCATCGAAGACCGCAGGCCGTTCATTTTCCAGTTGCCGGCGATCAGGGGCCGAATGGTGGGGTTCATTTCCGCAAATCCCTTGAGGGGTCGAGTTTGAAGGCGATCACTGGAGATCGCTAGTGGAGTGGATTTGACATTCGCTACCCCTTAGCCGCGGACTCGCATTGCGAATGTCAAATCCCAAAACTCCACTAGAAACCTATATTTGCTAGTGGTCCTTTGATTCTAACATTTGCAAAAGTGCCTGCCACACCGGGATGCAAATGTTAGAATCGGACCGCTAGCAGAGCCGATTAGGCTCTGCCAGATCGGCTCAATAACGCAACGTGCGGCCGTTAACCTCTTCAATTTGGCGATTGCGCTGGTTGCGACCGGATGGCTGCCACTTTATGATGCGTTATCAATCCGGTGATGCCTTTTTGCGGTATTCGAGAACGAATTCCGACGGGCTGCTGCCGGTTCCCTCCTGCCAACAAGTTGGACCCTATGCTTCGAGGAATGCGCAAAGCCTCATCAAACTGGCTCGGCAAAACGATTATGGCCACGGTGATGGGCGTCCTGATCATCAGTTTCGGCATTTGGGGCATCGCCGATATCTTCAGGGGCTTTGGGCAGTCGACGCTGGCCAAGGTCGGGCACACCGAAATATCGGCCGAACAGTTCCGCCAGATCTACACCGACCGGCTGCAACAGATCGGCCGCCAGTTCGGTCGTCCCTTGACGATGGAGCAGGCGCGGGCCCTCGGATTCGATCGGCAAGTGCTCCAGCAAACCATCGCGGAAGCGGCCCTCGATGAAGAAGTCCGGCGGCTTGGATTGGGACAGTCCGACCAGGAGACGCTGCAGACGATTTTTAACGACCCGAATTTCAAGGGCGTCAATGGTGCGTTCGACCCGGCGCGGTTCCAGGTGGTGATCCGGCAGATCGGCTTCAGCGAGCAGCGTTTCGTCGCCGAGCAGCGGCGCATCTCACTGCGGCGCCAAATCGCAGGAACGATTGCCGCGGGATTCGAGCCGTCGAAAGTCCAGCTGGATGCGCTCGCGAGATTTCAGAACGAACAGCGCTCCATCGAATACGTCAAACTCGGGGCGGCCCAGGCCGGAACCATTGACCCGCCATCACCGGAGGCGCTCGCGGCCTATTTCGAAGACCACAAACCGCTGTTCCGTGCGCCGGAGTATCGCAAGATTTCCTTCGTCGCCATTACACCGGAGGAAATCGGCAAGTGGAACGATGTCTCCGACGAAGACGCCAGGAAGGCCTTCGAGCAGCGCCGCAGCCAGCTCGGCACCCCCGAGCGGCGCGAAATCCAGCAAATCGTCTTCCCGAGTGCGGACGAAGCGGCAGCCGCACGCAACCGCATCGCATCGGGATTGTCATTTGAAGACCTCGCCAAGGAGCGAGGCCTTGGCGCGTCCGACATCGACCTCGGCCTGATCGCGAAGTCGGCGATCGGAGACCCGTCGATCGCGGATGCCGCCTTTTCGCTGCCATCCGGTGAGGTCGGTCAGCCGGCACAGGGAAAGTTCGGCTTCGCGCTGGTAAAGGTCGGCAAGATCGAACCCGGGGTTACGCCGACCTATGAAAGCTTCGCCTCGCAGATCAAGCACGATATTGCCAGCGAGCGCGCTCGCAGCAAGGTGGCTGAACTGCGCGACAAGATGGAAGACGAACGCGGCGGCGGGGCGAGCGTTGCCGAGGCCGCGCAGAAGCTCGGCTTGGCCGCGGTGACCGTCGATGCGGTAGACCGGTCGGGCCGTCTCCCAAACGGCCAGGTAGCGCCGAACATTCCCCAGGGGCTTGACGTCGTTTCCCAGGCCTTCAACAGCGACGTGGGCGTCGATAACGACCCGATCTCGTTCAAAGGCGGCTATGTCTGGTACGATGTGGTCAGCATCACACCGACGCGCGAGCGCAACCTGGACGAGGTCAAGGATCAGGTCGAAGCGAGATGGCGGGCCGACCAGATCACCAGCCGGCTGCGCGCCAAGGCAACCGAGATGGTTCAGAATCTCGATCAGGGCGGCAAGCTCGCCGACGAGGCCGCGCAGGCCGGATTGAGCGTGGAAACGGCCGCCGGCTTCAAGCGCGACGCATCGATGCCCGGCGTTCCCGCCGCCGCCGTTGCGGCGGCGTTTCGCACCGCCAAGGACGCCGCCGGGCAAACCCCCGAGGCGGCCGCGAATGGCTGGATCGTCTTCCGCGTCACCGACATCACGGTACCGCCGGTCGACCTCGCCTCGGACGACATGAAGAAGTTGAAGGACAGCATTTTACGCGCACAGACCGACGAACAGCTCGCCCAGTACATCACGAAGCTGGAAACCGAGATCGGAACCAGCGTGAACGAAGCCGCCCTCGCGCAGGTAACCGGCGCGAACAACTGACCTCGAACGAAAGTGTCAGCACTCGTGAGCGCCCTGATTTTGCGTTTTCCTGAAAGCACGTGATGGACGATCTCAAATCTATCATCGCCAAGGTGGCGACCGGAGCGACGCTTTCACGCGAGGAGGCGGCGGCCGCCTTCGACCGGATGATGTCGGGCGAGGCAACCCCGTCGCAGTTGGGCGGACTCCTGATGGCGCTGCGGGTTCGCGGCGAGACCATCGATGAGATCACCGGCGCGGTCTCGGCCATGCGGGCCAAGATGTTGCCGGTCAACGCGCCCGCCGATGCGATCGACGTCGTTGGAACCGGCGGCGACGGTTCGGGTTCGGTGAACGTATCGACCTGCGCCGCCTTCATCGTTGCAGGCGCGGGCGTCCCGGTCGCCAAACACGGCAACCGCGCGCTGTCGTCGCGCTCGGGGGCCGCGGACGTCTTGTCGGCGCTCGGTGTCCGGATCGACATTCCGCCGCAACAGGTCAGCCGCTGCGTGACCGAAGCCGGGATCGGCTTCATGTTCGCGCCGGCTCATCACCCGGCCATGAAGAACGTCAACCCGACCCGCGTCGAGCTTGCCACCCGCACGATTTTCAATCTGCTGGGGCCGCTCTCCAATCCCGCCGGCGTCACGCGGCAAATGGTCGGCGTCTTTTCCCGGCAGTGGGTGCTGCCACTGGCACAGGTCCTGAAAAACCTCGGCTCCGAATCGGTCTGGGTGGTGCACGGTTCGGATGGTCTCGACGAGATAACCCTCACCGGCCCGACCTTCGTTGCCGCGCTCGAAAAGGGCGAGATCCGTTCCTTCGAGGTCTCGCCGGAAGACGCCGGTCTCAAACGTGTTGCCGGTGAAGCGCTGAAAGGTGGCGATGCCGCCGCCAACGCGTCCGCGTTGCGCAACGTCCTTGACGGCTTGCCGAGCCCCTATCGGGATGTCGCTTTGCTCAACGCGGCGGCGACGCTGATCGTGGCCGGACGCGCCGGGGATTTGAAGGAAGGTATGACGCTGGGCAAGCGATCGATCGATGACGGTGCGGCGGCGGAACGATTGAAGCGCCTGATCGCGGTCTCCAACAGCTAGGGCAAGCATCCCGCCATGTCGGATATCCTGAAGCGGATCGAGACCTACAAACGCGAAGAGATCGCGGCCGCCCAACGCGCCCATCCGCTGGCGAGCCTTGAAGCGCGGGCCAAGGCCGCCTCGCCGCCCCGCAGCTTCGTCGCCGCCATCCGTCAAAGGCTCGCGCGCGGCGACTGTGCCGTTATCGCCGAAATCAAGAAGGCCTCGCCGTCGCGGGGGCTGATCCGGGCCGACTTCGACCCTCCGGCGCTGGCGCAGGCCTACGAGGCCGGCGGAGCCGCCTGCCTCTCGGTCCTGACCGATGCACCGTCTTTCCAGGGCCATCTTGACTTCATGGTCGCCGCGCGCGCAGCGACAAAGCTTCCGGTCCTGCGCAAGGATTTCATTTACGAAACCTATCAGGTGATCGAGTCGCGCGCTTACGGTGCCGACTGCATCCTGATCATCATGGCGGCACTGGACGATGCCGCAGCGCAAGACATCGAGGCCGCCGCGATCGCGCAGGGGATGGACGTCCTCATCGAAGTCCACGATCGCGACGAGCTTGAGCGCGCCCTAAAACTCCGCTCGCCGATGATCGGGATCAATAACCGCAACCTGCGCAGCTTCGAGACCACCCTTGAAACCAGCGAGGCCCTGGCGCCGCTGATCCCCAAGGACCGGCTGATGGTGGGCGAAAGCGGCATCTTCACGCCTGCCGATCTCGCCCGGCTGGCGCGCGTCGGCATGTCCACCTTCCTTGTCGGCGAAAGCCTGATGCGGCAGGCCGATGTAGCTGCGGCCACACGCGCGCTGATCGCCCGCAGCGACGCCGTCCGCGCAAGCGGGGCCGGCTAGTGCGGCGAATTTGAAGTTCCTATCGGTGTCGCGGCAAGTTCGTTATAGGAACTTCAAATTCAAGGCCGCACTAGAATTAGTAAGTTGCTAGAGCTCCTTTGATTCCGAAGTTCGCATCAGAGGTTGCCGCGGTATCATGCGAACTTCGGAATCGGAACTCTAGAGAATGGCGCGCAAGGCCTCCAGCGGCAAATCCGGCCTCACCCATATCGACGCCAGCGGCGAAGCGCGGATGGTCGACATATCGGCCAAGGCCGCGACCGAGCGGACCGCAGTCGCCGAGGGACGTGTCGTCATGAGCAAGGCGACGCTAGCATTGATCGTTTCCGGCAACGCCAAGAAAGGCGACGTGCTTGGGACCGCGCGGGTCGCCGGAATCATGGCGGCAAAACGCACCTCCGAGCTCATACCGCTGTGCCATCCGCTGGCGCTATCGAAGGTCACGCTGGACATCGCACCCGACCCGAAGCTGCCGGGTTGCGTGGTCCGGGCCACGGTCAAGGTGACCGGCCCGACCGGGGTCGAGATGGAAGCCTTGACCGCCGTCTCGGTTGCCTGCCTGACGATCTACGACATGATCAAGGCGGTGGAACGCGGCGTGCGCATCGAGGGTATTCACCTGGTCGAGAAGTCAGGCGGCAAATCCGGGCACTACCGCGCCGGGAATTGACCCTCCACCGGCCGCGGGCGCAACGGGTGCACGGCCAATTGCCGCCGCCGCCGAAAAATTAGACCGGTCGAATTCACCGACAATTAACTCCAATTGCTAACCTCACCTCCATACCGCTGATGTACCGATTTGCCCGCCGGCGGGAACTGCACGGCATTCGGTTTGGGCGGCGATTGCAATGACGGCAGACAGTATCGGCTCCTTCGACCTAAAGGCTTTTCTCTCCAGCGGCCCCATCCGGTGGCTCATCGTTGGCGGCGCATTCATGATTGCGGCCATCGCTATCGGCACCACGATCATGGTCGATAATTTTCGCGAGCGAGCGTTAAGCAGCAACCAGCGCGAGCTTGAAAACACCGTCCAACTGCTCGCCCGCCATTTCGATCAGCGACTCGAAGACTTCACGATTGGCCTGAAAAGCATCGCCGCACGCGTCCACGCCAACGACGCAAGGTCCGAGCTGCTCAGAGGGCAACTCGCCACTCTGGAATGGCATGAGGAGCTGAGAACAGAGGCCAGTGCCTATTCCGACGTGGCCGGCATCACCATGTTCGACGCCGAAGGCGTTTTGATCAACTCTTCGGAGGTCTGGCCGGTCCCCTACGTCAACGTTTCCGACCGCGATTATTTCAAAGCCCTGAAATCGGGTTCCGAAACCGCACCGATCCGGATCGAACTCGTGCGCGCCCGCATCGCCAAAGGATGGGCAACCATCATCGCTCACAAACTGACCGGACCCAAAGGCGAGTTTCTCGGGATCGTCACGCGGGCGATCATGCCGGCCACTTTCGAGGAATACCTCGCCTCCGTCGCCCTCAGGGACGGCGCGGCAATTTCGATTTTTCAGCGCGACGGAACCCTGCTGGCCCGCTATCCGCATATCGAGCCCATGATCGGCTCCAACATCCGCGCCAGCGGCATCTATCGCTACATTTCCTCGCCGTCGGGCCGCGGCACGATACGCTTGACCAGCCCGATCGACGGGCAGGAGCGGTTGGCATCGGCCAATGCACTACGAAGTTTCCCGATCTCGATCGTCGCGAGTTTGACGGTCGATTCGGCGCTGGCAGATTGGCGGGACCAGACCCGCTTCCTGGTCATTGTGGCGGTCCTTTCCGCAA
This sequence comes from uncultured Alphaproteobacteria bacterium, assembly GCA_963832045.1. Taxonomy (GTDB): domain Bacteria; phylum Pseudomonadota; class Alphaproteobacteria; order Rhizobiales; family Xanthobacteraceae; genus Bradyrhizobium. The sequence continues at coordinate 160,964 of CAWHSM010000019.1, read as the reverse complement.
TCGTCATTGCGGCGATGCTCTTTCTTTTCGTTCGGAAGCTGTTGCAGCAACACCGGACCGAAAAGCAGCGCCTCGACACTGCCATCAACAACATGTCGCAAGGTCTCTTGCTCTACGATTCCTCCGAGCGTCTGGTCGTCTGCAACCAGCGCTATATTTCGATGTACGGGCTCTCAGCCGACGTGGTGAAGTCCGGGCTCGGCTTACGTGATCTGATCGTGTACCGAAAGAAGACCGGGTCGTTTAAAGGCGATGTCGACGCCTTCGTTACCGGCGTCCGGCGCAACGTCGCTCTTGGAAAGATCACCCACAACACTGTCGAGACGACGGACGGGCGCCTGATCCTGATCGTCAACCATCCCTTGAAGAGTGGCTGGCTGACCACGCACGAGGATATTACCGAACGCACGCACGCCGAGGAGCAGATCCGGCATCTTGCCCATTTCGACGCACTGACCGACCTGCCCAATCGCGCCTTGTTCCACGATCGGCTCAGGTGCGAACTCGCCGAGGTTGCTGCGGACCGGCAACTGGCGGTGCTCTATATCGACATTGACGAATTCAAAAGCGTCAACGATTCCCTGGGCCACATGATCGGCGACGAGCTGCTGAAATCGGTGGCCCGGCGCCTCGGTGCATGCATCGGAAGCGCCGATTTTGTCGCGCGGTTGGGCGGCGACGAATTCGCGATCGTCAAAACCGCGATAACCGACCCTGCCGAAGCTGCCGACCTTGCCACCCGGGCCCTGGAGGCGATCCGCGCGCCCTATGATTGTCTTGGCCACCAGGTGACGTCCGATGCCAGCATTGGTATCGCGCTCGTGCCGCAGCACGGCGGCGATCTCGATCAGATTCTCAAGAACGCGGACCTGGCGATGTATGCCGCCAAATCGGCAGGCCGCCGCACCTGGCGCTTCTTCGAACCAGCCATGGAGGCCCAGGTCCGGGCCCGCCGGATGCTGGAAACGGATCTGCGCAAGGCGATCGCCGACGAGGCGCTTGAGGTTTACTACCAGCCTTGCCTCAATCTGCTCAACAATCGAATTACGGGCTGTGAAGCGCTGGTGCGCTGGCGTCATCCCGAGCGCGGCATGGTCTCCCCCGCCGAATTCATCCCGATCGCGGAAGAGACCGGCCTGATCAACGAGCTCGGTGAATGGGTCCTGGCCAAAGCATGTGCGGAGGCCACCACCTGGCCCGATGGGATCAACCTTGCCGTCAACGTCTCGCCAGTTCAATTCAAGAGCGGCACGCTTGCACTGAAGATTGTCGGAGCCCTCGCCGCCTCCGGTCTCCCGGCAAGCCGGCTGGAACTGGAAATCACCGAGGCCGTCTTGATCCGCGACGACGACGCCGCGCTTGAAATCCTGCATCAGCTTCGCGCTATCGGCGTGCGGATCGCGCTCGACGATTTCGGAACCGGCTATTCCTCGCTGAGCTATCTGCAGCGCTTCCCCTTCGACAAGATCAAGATCGACCGCTGTTTCGTCAACGACCTCGCCGAAGCGGGCGGCTCCTCGATCGTTCAAGCGGTGGTGAATATCGCCGCCGCCAGGCAGATGGCGACGACGGCGGAAGGCGTCGAAACGCCACGGCAGCAGGAGTTGTTGCGGGCGCTCGGCTGCACCGAAATGCAGGGTTACCTTTTCAGCGCGCCGAAACCGGCCGAGCAGGTGAGAGAAATCCTGCTCACGCACCGCGCAAGATCGGCCGCGGTCGCATGAATTCGGGCCACCCCCGCCGTTTCCGCCGCCGAGCTAATTGGGCACGGCTGCCTTCGAGGACGGAGCGGCCGGCCCACCCGCGTTGACCGTGACGCCACGCAACAGGTTGTAGGCGGCGGCAAGGGCCTTGTCGTCTTTCTCCGCGGGCGGAACGTAGGATTGCGAACCGGTTTGCTCGGCTCCCTCGGCCGAGAGATGCCCACGCATCGAGGCCTCGCCCTTCATTTCGGGGCGGCCCTTCAATTCGTCAGGCACATCCTGCAGCACTTCGATATCGGGCAGGATGCCCTGCGCCTGGATCGACCGTCCCGACGGCGTAAAATAGCGCGCCGTGGTCAGTGCCAGCGCACCGTGGCCTGCACCAAGCGGGATGATGGTCTGAACCGAGCCTTTGCCGAACGAACGAGTTCCGATGAGGGTCGCGCGTTTGTGGTCGTGCAGGGCGCCTGCGACGATCTCGGATGCGGATGCCGAGCCGCCGTTGATCAAAACGACCAGCGGCTTGCCCTTGGCAAGGTCCCCGCCATGCGCCGAAAAGCGCTGGGTCTCCTCGGCCCTGCGCCCCCTCGTCGAGACCACCTCGCCGCGCGCCAGAAATTCGCTGGAGACGGAAACGGCCTGATCGAGCAATCCGCCGGGATTGTTACGCAGGTCGATCACATAGCCGGCCAGGCTCTGCGACGGGATCTGCTTGGCGATGTCGCCGATGGCCTTCTTCAACTCCTCACCGGTCTGTTCGCTGAACGAGGAGATCCGGATATAACCGATGTCGCCGCCATTGGTGCGGTAGCTGACGGGCCGCACGTGGATGATTTCACGCGTAATGCTCACGTTGATGGGAGCGTCCGTGCCTTTGCGCAGAATGGTCAATTTCGTCTGCGTGTCGACCGGCCCCTTCATCTTGTTCACGGCCTGCTCGAGCGTGAGACCCTGCACCGCGTCGCCGTCGATCTGGCTGATAAAATCGCCCGACAGGATTCCCGCCTTCGCCGCCGGCGTGTCGTCCATCGGCGTGACGACCTTGACCAGGCCATCCTCCATGGTGACCTCGATGCCGAGCCCGCCGAACTCGCCGCGCGTCGTTTCCTGCATTTCGTGCCAGGCGGCGTCGTTCATGTAGCGGGAATGCGGGTCGAGCGAGGTGATCATGCCGTTGATGGCGCCCTCGACCAATTGGGAGTCGTCAGGTTTCTCGACGTAATCGGTCCGGACCCGCTCGAATACCTCGCCGAACAGATTGAGCTGCGAATAGACGTCGTTTTCGACCTTTGCCTTGGCGATGGCAACCAAATGCGCGCCCTGCGGCCCGCTAAGAGCAAGGGTAAGGCAGATACCTGTAACCGTGCCGAGGAGAAACAGGGAGTTCTTGCGCATTTGGCGAGCCTTTTGGTTAGTCCCACCGGCTCCATCGGGCCAGTTGGCGACCTTTGTCAGGTGATCCGGTCCAGACCGAATACTGCAACCAGTGACCGGAAATATCCGGCCACATCGTGGCGGGAACATAGGGTGGCAGGAATATAGGCGCTTCGCGGGTACCGAAGGAACTGGAAATCCGCTTTATGTCCAATTTGTAATTGCCGAAGGAACGAGCAGCCGTAGGACGCCCGTTCCACTTACGGCTGCTTGGAGTCCATCAATACAAACAATATCCGGCAGTTCTCGGTTCCGTGATTGACCCAGGCATGGTTGGTGGCCTGCCGAACGACGGTATCGCCGGGCTCGAGATGGACCACGCTGTCGTCGAACACCATGTCGATCTCCTGCTCACCGGCAATGGTGGCACTTTCCTTCATTTCGAAGCTGGTGAGACTCATGCTCTGTGCGTTTGCAGCACCAATCCCCCAGATGGACAAAACCAGGGCCGCTATGGTGGCCATCATTTTTCTCATAGCCATTTCTCTCCCGTTTCAGACAGCGCCAGCTTTAGCAATTTGCCAAGCGATGCGGAAGAATCGGCGAGCGCGATCAAGTTTACCCGGTCGCGTGCAATAGGCTATGGATAGCCGAGGCGCACGGCGGCTTGCCAGCACCGAAAGCAGCCGGCGCCATCACCGGAAATAATTCCGGAGCAACAATCGGGAGGATCACTAGATGTTCAAGTCAATTTCGATCGCCGCCGCCACGCTGGCAATCTCGGCAGCCTGCGTCGTCCTGCTGCCGGCCAGCCAGCGCGTCGAAGCACAGTCGGCCGGAATGTACGTCAACGCCGTCGATCTCGACATCTTGCCGGCCGAGCGCGACAACTTCCTGGCAGCAATCAAGGAGAACGGCGCCGCGGCAGCCAAGGAGCCGGGCTGCAAACGGTTCGACATTCTCAACCTGGCAAGCGATCCAAACCACTTCTTGCTCTATGAGGTCTACGACAACGAGGCCGCGCTCAAGGCGCACCGCGAGACCGAGCATTTCAAGAAGTTCGCCGCAGCCGCCGCCAAAATGGTCGCCAAGCGTGATGCCCGGGCGATGTCCGTGATTGCATCGAACGCTCAGGCGAAATGATCGGAGCGGATGCACTGGCGATTGGCCTGGCATCGCACGCTTGTCGGGCGCCGGACGGTTGATCCGGCGCCCGGCTCGCATTACGCAACGGCTGTTTCAGACAAACGCGGCCGGACGTACAAGGAGAACAAGATGGACGAAACCACACGTATCCCGACCAGCACGGAACTTGGCGCCAGCGCCGAGCCGTTCCAGAACCTGCACGAATTCATCAGGAAGGCCCGCGCCAACCTCAACCAGAACGCCTGGGACTATATCGTCGGCGCCACCGAAACCGAAACCACGATGCGCCGCAACCGCATGGCGCTCGACGAAATCGCTTTCCGGCCGCGCGTGTTGCGTAACGTCGCGCGTGTCGACCCCGGCACCGAGGTATTCGGCCACAAGCTGCGGCTGCCGGTCATGATGGCACCGGTCGGCGCGCTGGAAATCTTCGATCCGGCGGGCGCAGCCGCGAGCGTCACCCGTGGCGTAGGCCGGTTCGGCGCCGCGCATATGTTGAGTTCGGTGTCGGAGCCCGGACTTGAAAAGGTCGCCGAAGCCGCTCCCGACGCGCTACGCATCTATCAGCTTTACGCCAGGGGCGATGATGCCTTTGTCGAAGACCGCGTCAGCCGTGCGGTCGCAAGCGGCTACACCGCCTTCTGCCTGACCGTCGACACCGCGCATTACAGCCGGCGCGAGCGCGATATCGCCAAGCGCTATGTTCGCGAAAGCCGCTTGCGTGCTACCGGCGGCGACTTCCAGAAAGGGCTCGATTGGCGCACGGTCAAGCTCATCAAGGACAAGTACAAAATTCCGCTGATCATCAAGGGCATCGCCACCGCCGAAGACGCGGCAATCGCGCTCGATCACGGCGTGGAGTGGATTTACGTTTCGAACCATGGCGGACGCCAGCTCGACCACGGCCGCGGATCCATGCATGTGCTGCCGGAGATCGTGAGCGCGGTCAAAGGTCGCGCGAAGATCATGGTCGACGGTTCGTTCTGCCGCGGCAGCGACATCGTCAAGGCGATCATCATGGGCGCCGATCTCGTCGGCATCGGCCGCCTGCAATGCTGGGCGCTGGCCGCGGCCGGCGAAGCCGGAATCGTGCGGATGCTTGAGCTATTGGAAGACGAGGTGATCCGCTGCCTTGGCCTGTTGGGCGTCACAAAGTTCGCCGAGCTCGATAAATCCTATCTGCACCCGGCCACGCCGACCAACCCGCCAAGCGTTTTCAGCGCCTTCCCGCTTCTGGATATCGAGCCCTATCGGTACTGAACGAAATTCCAGCTCACCTGACCCTTCCGATGAACCAACCCTCGCTTTTTCCAGGCGATGCCGACGCCCTGTTGTTCGACCTCGGCCGCGTGGTGCTCGACATCGATTTCAACCGGACGCTTAGCTGCTGGGCTCGCTACGCGGGAAGTGAACCGCAGCAATTGCTGCGGCGTTTTTCGCGCGACGAATTCTATCTTCGTCATGAAAAGGGAGAGATCAGCGACGCGGCGTTTTTTGCGGGCCTGCGTTCGTCGCTCGGCGTTGACCTCTCGGACGCCGAATTTCTCGAGGGATGGAACGCGATCTTCGTCGGCGAAATACCCGGCATCAAAGCCCTGCTTGCCCGCGCGGCGAAACACCTGCCGCTTTACGCCTTCTCCAACACCAACGTGGCGCATGTGGCCTGGTTTTCCAGCCAATATGCCGATGTGCTCGGCCATTTCCGCCAAATCTTCGTATCTTCTTCGATGGGCCTTCGAAAACCGGACGCGGAAGCCTATGATCACGTCGTCAACGCGATCGGGGTTCCGGCGGATCGCATTGTGTTCTTCGATGACCTCGCCGAGAACATCGAAGGCGCGCGGGCGCGGGGCTTGAAGGCCGTTCACGTCACCTCTGCGGACGACGTGGCAACGGCGCTCACGGCGCTGCGGATTTAGGGACTGCTCTTTTAGGGAAGGTGATCTTGGAAGTGTTCGCTACGGGAGCCTTGTCTTGGCGCTGATGCCGGTCGCAGACGCACTTGCCGCCGTCCTGTCGGGCGCGGAAGCGCTGCCTGAGGAGATGGTCGCGCTGGACGCGGCTTATCACCGAATCCTGGTGCGCGACCTGGCGGCGCTGCGTACCCAGCCGCCGCAGGCGATGTCGGCGATGGACGGTTACGCCGTGCGATCGGCGGATGCCGCCCGGGTGGGAGCGCGTCTGAAGGTCACTGGCGAGGTCGCGGCCGGACGGCCATTCGAACACACCGTGGAAGCCGGCCAAGCCGTGCGCATCTTTACCGGCGGCGTCATTCCCGACGGCGCCGATGCCGTCATCATTCAGGAAGACACCGTCGTCGAAGGCGATGATATTTCCATCACCGAGGCCACAGTCGCAGGGCGTCACATCCGCCGCGCCGGCGTCGACTTTCACCGGGGCGACGTACTCATCACCGCCGGCAGCCGCCTGAGCGACCGCCACCTCTCGCTCGCCGCCGGCATGAACCATCCGAGCCTTCCCGTCCACCGCCGGCCGAAAGTCGCCCTGCTCGCGACCGGCGATGAGCTGGTCATGCCGGGCCAGACGCCCGGCCCCGGCCAGATCGTCTACACCAACGGTTACGCCTTGCGGGCGCTCGCCCGCGCCGAAGGCGCCGAGGTCCTTGACCTCGGCATCGCCGCCGACACCCTTGAGGCCACCACGAGCGGAATTCGCCGCGCCCGCGACGCCGGCGCCGATATTCTCGTGACGACCGGCGGCGCCTCAGTCGGCGACCACGACCTCGTCAAGCTCGGGCTCGAGGCCGAGGGTGTGGCCATGGCGTTCTGGCGGATCGCGATGCGGCCGGGCAAACCGATGATGCATGGGCGGCTGGGAGCAATGCGGGTGCTCGGCCTGCCCGGTAATCCCGTGTCGTCCTATGTCTGTGGCTTCCTGTTTCTGGTGCCGTTGATTCGCAAACTTTCGGGGCGATCGGTGGTCCACCACACGATCGAATTGGCCTTGCTCGGACGCGACGTGGCTGCCAATGACCAGCGGCAGGACTATTTGCGCGCGCGCCTGGAGCAGCGCCCCGACGGCTCGCTGATCGCAATACAGGTCGATCATCAGGATAGCTCCCTGCTCGCAAATCTCACTGCGGCACGGGCACTTGTGATCCGTCCGCCGTTTGCGCCGGCCGCCAAAGCCGGCATCGCTTGCGAGATCCTTCGCCTGCCCGACTGAGACCACCCTCGCCGCTTTCGGCGCCGCGTCAGCCCCATTGACGAAAAATTAAGTGGTTGCGGAACACATATGGAACATATAGTGTTCGTTCATGATTTGTTTCAAGACTTTGACGACTTAAACGAGGACCGGTCGAGATGCTCACGCGCAAACAATACGAACTCCTGCGATTCATCAGTGAGCGTCTGAAGGAGTCGGGCGTCCCGCCCTCCTTCGATGAAATGAAGGATGCGCTCGACCTGCGCTCGAAATCGGGCATCCACCGCCTGATTACCGCGCTGGAAGAGCGCGGCTTCATTCGCCGCCTCCCCAACCGGGCGCGCGCCATCGAAGTGATCAAGCTTCCCGAACTTGCCGGCGCCAACGGCAATGGCCGGCGCGGCTTTACGCCCAGTGTCATCGAAGGCACGCTCGGCAAGGTCCGCAGCGCCAGCAGCAACGCCTCCGACGACGACGGCATCCGTCCGGTCGCCGTACCGGTCATGGGCCGCATCGCCGCCGGTACACCGATCGAGGCGCTACAGACGCGCAGCCATACCATCAGCGTTCCGCCGGATATGCTGGGCTCGGGCGAGCATTACGCCCTGGAGGTGCGCGGCGATTCCATGGTGGAGGCGGGAATCCTCGACGGCGATATGGCCCTGATCCAGCGCAACGAGACCGCCGAGACCGGCGACATCGTGGTGGCCTTGATCGATGACGAGGAGGCGACGCTAAAACGCTTCCGCCGCCGCGGCGCTTCCATTGCGCTCGAGCCGGCCAATACCTCCTACGAGGTACGAATCCTGCCGCCGAACCGGGTCAAAATCCAGGGCAAGCTCATCGGGCTGTACCGGAAATACTGAACCCGCGCGGCGAACCCTGGCCGCACTAAAATCCACGAATCCGGCTGCCGCACCGGGGAACAAAGTTCCGCGCTCGTCGTTTCATCTCACAAAACAAATTTGTGATGTAGCGCTTTGAGGCAAGCCGCAGAATTGCCGCCAAGCGCGGACACATTCACTCACTAGTGTTCACCTAGATGGAGGCCCGCGCCTCTTTCGGTGGGGTATGGCATTTCGGGAGGGAACGGGCTTTTCTGAAAGCAGACAGGCCCTTGCTTTCGCGATCATGCTCCGAGCGGTGCCGGCCGGCTATCTCGACTGAGGAGCCATCCGATGTGTGATTATAGTCTACACGCTGTCGCGGCGCGCCCCGCCAAAGCCGGGGAGACGCTGATAACCACGACCTTCGCCGGCACTTCCACCCGAGGATTTGCATCGGAGGACGAACCCGAGGTCGCCGTCTGCCTGTTGCCGGGAACGGAGCTCGCCTTCACCGAAAACGTCAAATACGACAGCCGATGGATCTGGACGCGGCGCGCTCTTTTCCGGGTCGGCAAGCTTGGCGAGATCGATCGGCACCTCCCCGACCGGCATCATGACACGATCGAATTTCCGGACGGCAGCCACGTGCTGGTGACCCTGCTCTGCGAGGGACAACGGGCGACGGTGCTGCAATTGCCGGTGGGTCAGCGCGCAATCGCCCGTCCGGCCGTCGCGAACGCGCCGTCAACAAGGCCCATTGTGCCAAGTCCTATCGTTACGCGTTGAAGACAACAAATCCGCGCCGATGCCGGCAGGGTGTCGGCGCGCATCCGGTCAACCGTGCCGTTTGGTGAGGGTGAGGCGTCATGAGTACATCCGGCGATCCGCGCATCAGGGAATTGAACCGACTGAAGCTCGCCATGGCAACATTCGCCCTGCAACTCGACACATTCGAGGTGCGTGCGCACGGCCTCATGCTTTCGATCGGCAGGCCCAATGAAGATGGGCCAGGCCACGGACGTCGAAAGGAGGATGAAATTGGCAGTCAATAAAGTCACGTGGCAGCGGGCGGGACATGTGACCGAACCCGGCCGCTATATGTTCCGCTTCGGATGGCTCACGGTCACGGCTGACGACCTCGCCATCTGGACAGAGTTTCCTGAAGCGTCCTTCGCGCTCGTCAAGACCGCCGCGGTGGCGGCAACCGACGAGACGGAGGAGTTTCATCTTGGCGCCTTTGAGCTGGGCCGACGCTCCCAGCCGAGCATGGACGGTGCGCCGGTTCACTGACGGTGAACCGTAGCCTCAATCGTCAGCCTGAAGATCGGCCTCGGCCGGCGTGGCGTCGGCCGGGCGGGCCGATGTGCGGCCCGCGGAGGTGCTTCCCGCGGCGGTGTCGGCTTCTGTCCCGAAATCGCCGGTGGAAGGCGACCATGGCCGGTTGGTGCCTCTGGGCTTGACCGCCTCGACGCTAAATCCGCTTCGCATCCGGCGAAGCGCCATCGCGCCCTGCGCGCGCAAGCGCTTCAGCTCGATCACCGTCGCTCCGCATGTCGAAGCAACCGGTCTTGCGGTCACGATCAGCGCCGCCCGCGCGCAGTCGTCTGCCAGGCTGTCCGGCTTCAGCGACAGCGCGACGAAACGGCCGTCAGCCATTTCCACCACACATCCCTCGTCGTCGCAGGACACGCCATCGCCGAGCGAGGCATCGCCGGCCTGCCGGTCATCGGCGTCAGCGGCGAGCCACTCCTTGAGCAGGAAGGCGTCCTTGGCGGTCTTCATCAGGTGCAGCCGTCCGTCTCGACCGCGGACACCAACGTTGTGGCCGTCGCCGGAAATCAGAACATCGGGCTGGGGCACGGCTATCCCCCAGACCACCGAAGCCAGCAGCAAGGCTGCACCACTCCATCGCAGCGGCGTACGTAATAGTCCAAGCAGCACAATCCCGAGACTTGAAACGATCAAAGGGCCGATGCCGAACGCGGTAATCCGGCCGATAGCGCCGGGCAGTGCGGCAACCCATTCCGTCACCACGATCATCCAGTCGATGCCGACGCCCATCAGCCACCAGAAGAAGCCGTCGAAGCCAAAAGGCATCGCAACGAGCCCCAGCATGCCCGCGGGCATCACGACCGCGGAGACGACCGGCATGGCCGCGAGATTGGCGAGCACGCCATACGGCGTCACCCGGTGGAAGTGGAAGGCGGCATAGGGCGTGGTCGCAAGACCCGCGACCAGCGAAGCCAACGCCAGCGTGACCAGTTCCCGCCCGCCCCAAAGTGCTATCTTTGCAGCGGCGGAATTCTCCGGGGTCGCAAACAGGCGCGGCATGCCGATCTGCACCAGCGCCACGAGGCCCAGCGTGGCCGCAAAGGACATCTGAAAACTTGGATGTACGAGCGCTTCCGGCACCAACACCAGCACCACCATCGCCGCCAGCGCAAGGGTGCGGAACGTGACGGCGCGGCGATCGACCATCACGGCAATCAACACCACGGCCGTCATGTAGAATGATCGTTGCGTGGCGACTTCGGCGCCCGACAGCAACAGATAGAAGGCAGCCGCCGCAAGCGCCGCAGCCGCGGCCCATTTCTTGATCGGGAACGCAACCGTCAGCACCGGGAAAAACGCCAGCAGCGCGCGTACGGCAAAGAACACGACGCCCGCCACGACCGCCATGTGGTAGCCGGAAATGGAGAGCACGTGACCGAGGCCGGAGATAAACATCGCATCGTTGACAGGCGTTGTGATCGCATCGCGGCGGCCGGTCAGAAGCGCGGTCGCAATCGCGCGCTTGTCGCCCTCGAGCGTGGTGCGTATCCGCGCGTCGATGGCGTCGCGCAGATCCTGCATGAAAGCGGCGTAGCGCAAATACGGGCCGCCGGCGACCGGCGGCTCGCGAGCCTTGATGCTGCCTGTGACGAAGCCTGAGGCGCCGATGCCCTGAAAGAACAGGTCGCGGCCGAAATCGTAGCTGCCCGGCCGCAACGGGGCGAGCGGCGGCTGCAAACGCGCCTTCAACTCGACGAAGCTTCCGACCGCGGGCGCCGTGCCCTTGCGCACCGAAAGCCGAACCCGTTGCAGCCTCGTTTGCAGGCGCGGGCCTTCCATCTGCGTCACCCGCAACACGAACCGGTCGGTACGTTCGCGAATGTCGCGGGCCTCGACGAAGCCTGACAGCGACACGGAGTAGGCCGGCCTTGCCAGCACCTCATGCGCGATCGACGCGGTTCTCCACGTCGCTGTCGCAAAACCGGCCGCCACGCCCGCAGCCATCACGGCAACGGGGAAAAACTTCTGGCGGCGAAGCCAAAACGCCGCGATGCAAAGCCCGGTGGCGGTAGCCGCGGCAACCGAAAGCACCGGCTCGCGGTCGGCCGCGAAGTAGAAGGCAATACCCGTTCCGAAGGCGACGGGAACCCATGGCAGCAGACGGCCGGCGCCCGCCTCGGCGCGCGCCCACTCCCGCAAGCGCTCGAGCGCGTTCGACCACGCACCAGAGCCGGCCGCAAAACCGCCGGTCGCGGTCCCACTGCGCGGCGGCCAGGTCTGCGCAATCCCCTGCGCAATCCCCTGTACCCGGCCGGGCGCCCTGCCCCGCTCAGCCATCCGGCTACCTACCCTACGCTACATCCTCACCAACGGGATGCTACCCCGGCGCGGCGGATTTTCGCTACCTAGTGTCCCGGTTCTGACATTCGTATCATATCACAGCGGGCACTTTACGAATGTCAGAACCAAAGGGACACTAGCAAATCTATAATTCTAGTGTGGCTTTTGACTCTGACGTTCCTTTTGCGAGGCCGCTGAGAAACTGAAAGGAACGTCAGTGTCGCCACACTAGACGCGGTGGCTGAATGCGGATTTCCCGAGAAAACCGCAATTCTTGTAGAGGTCTACCGAATCCGCCACAGGTCCGTTCTGAAAGTGACGGGCACGGGACACATCGAGCTCAGACATCAGCGATCAAGGAATTGCCGCCGTGACAGGCCCGGAATTGAAACAACTCCGTCAGGATCTCAGTGACGCCCTTGGCCAGCCTCTGTCGGCCGCCGACATGGCGAAGCTATGCGGGCTAGAACCCAAAGACGGCGCCGACACCATCCGCCGATGGGAAGTGACCGGACCCAGCGGACCCGCAGGCAAACTTCTCGGTATCCTCGCGATGGCCAGCGATCGCCATCCCATTCTGGAGAACTTCAACATCTTCGATCGCTGGGACGTTCATGAGAAGGAGCGTCCGGCGCTCAGGGAGGCTTTTCGCGAAAAGATGCGCAACGAAATCCGCGGGCGCCTTGCCTGACCCTCCCGGCTGAGCGGCACACTCCCGACGCAGCGCTCAGCCTAGTTTATCCACAGCTCAGAAGGCGAAAGGGTACGGCCACCCACCTGCCTGCTTGCGGAGCCCCATGTTGCGGAACACTCTGACAGGCTCGATTGAGTCGGGGGTGGCGGCAATGAGTGGCGTGGACGCGGCGTATAATTTCGATCGCTATCGCAAATTGCTGGCAGAAGCGGGCGACGAGCCAAAGCGGCTGGCCTTCATAGAATTACTGATCGAGGAGAAGGCCAGGGACCGCCTCGCCAGACAGCTTCGCAGCCAGCCCGCAACGGTGGAGAAGCGGCGTTAGCCCTTGCCGACTTCCTTCGCAAAGGTATCGCGCAAGCCGATGGTGCGATTGAAGACCGGACGATCCACTGAAGCGTCCTTGTCCCGCACGAAATAGCCCTGCCGCTCGAACTGCATGACCTCGGCCGAGTTGGACTCGGCCACATCAGGCTCGACGCGTGCATCCTTCAGGACTTCCAGCGACTGCGGATTGAGGTCGGCCGCAAAATTGGCCGCATCGGGGCTTGGCTTGGCGAACAGCGGACTATAGAGGCGGATTTCCGCCGGCCGTGACCGGGCCACCGAGAGCCAATGCATGGTTGCCTTGACCTTGCGACCATCGGGCGCGTTGCCGCCGCGGGTCGCGGGATCGTAGCTGCAACGAAGCTCCACAACCTCGCCGGCGGCGTTCTTCACCACGTCGCGGCAGGTGATGAAATAGGCATAACGCAGCCGCACCTCGTTTCCCGGCGAAAGCCGGAAAAACTTCTTCGGCGGGTTCTCCATGAAATCATCGTGTTCGATATAGAGTTCGCGGCCGAATGCCACCCGGCGCGTGCCGGCCTGCGGGTTGTCAGGATGGTTGACCGCTTCGATCTCCTCGATCTGTCCTTCCGGATAATTCTCGATCACCACCTTGAGCGGCCGCAACACCGCCATCCGCCGCTGCGCCGTCTGGTTCAAAACCTCGCGGATGCAGAATTCGAGCATGCCGACGTCGACGACGCTGTTGGCCTTGGCAACGCCAATGCGCTTGACGAATTCCCGGATCGCCGCCGGCGGCACACCGCGCCGCTTCAGCCCGGCGATGGTGGGCATCCGTGGATCGTCCCAGCCCGCGACGTGGCCGCCGCGCACAAGCTCGGTCAGGACGCGCTTGGAGAGCAGCGTATAGGTCAGGTTGAGACGCGCGAATTCGTACTGGTGCGGTTTCGCCGGCACCGGCAATTTGTCGAGCAGCCATTCATAGAGCGGCCGATGATCCTCGAATTCCAGCGTGCAGATCGAATGGGTAACGCCCTCGATCGCATCGGACTGGCCGTGCGCAAAGTCGTAGCTCGGGTAAATCGACCATTTGTTCCCGGTGCGAGGGTGGACCGCATGCAAGATGCGGTAGAGAACGGGATCGCGCAGGTTGATGTTGCCCGACGCCATATCGATCCTGGCCCGCAGCACCCGCGCGCCGTTGGCAAACTCGCCCGCTCTCATGCGGCGAAACAGATCGAGATTCTCATCCGCTGTACGATCGCGGAAGGGACTGTTCCTGCCGGGCTCGGTGAGCGTGCCGCGTGCGAGCCTGATTTCCTCCTGGGACTGATCGTCGACATAGGCGAAGCCGGCGCGAATGAGCCCTTCCGCCCATTCATAAAGCCGCTCGAAATAGTCGGAAGCAAAGAAAAGGTTTTTCCCCCAATCGTATCCCAGCCATTTCACATCGGCCTGAATTGAATCGATGAATTCCTGCTCTTCCCTAGTGGGATTCGTATCATCGAAGCGCAGATTGCAGTGGCCGCCAAACTCCTGCGCGATGCCGAAATTCAGCGCGATCGACTTGGCATGACCGATATGCAGGTAGCCGTTCGGTTCCGGCGGAAAGCGCGTTACGATCTCGCTATGCTTTTTAGCGTCGAGATCGGCCTGGACGATGTCGCGGATGAAATCGCGGCCCGCCTCTGCCGTCGTCGATTCTAGGGTCATTCTTGGTTCCTGATTGCCGCCGATTTGAAGTTCCTGCGCGGCCCGCTGCAAGCGGGAATCAAAGGTCTATCTGCCAAATCCGCCCTCCCCAAGGAAGGCTTTAGTTATACGGGGTTCCTGCTATACACCCCCCTCGCTCATCCCGCCCCTTCCCTGTTGACGTCAATGACCGAACAAGTCGTCACGCGCTTTGCCCCCTCGCCGACCGGATTTCTCCATATCGGGGGAGCCCGCACGGCCCTCTTCAACTGGCTATATGCCCGCGGCCGCGGCGGCAAAATGCTGCTTCGGATCGAGGACACCGACCGGGAACGGTCAACCGAAGCGGCGATCGCGGCCATTCTGGATGGCTTGCGGTGGCTCGGGCTCGATTGGGACGGCGAGGTCATCTACCAGTACAGCCGCGCCGCCCGTCACCGCGAGGTCGCCGAAACCCTGCTGGCGGCGGGCAAAGCCTACCGCTGTTACGCAACGCCGGAGGAACTCACGGCGATGCGCGAGAAGGCCCGTGCCGAGGGCCGCACCCGCCTCTACGACGGTCTCTGGCGCGATCGTGACCCTTCCGAGGCTCCGGCGGGGATGAAGCCGACGATCCGGCTCCGTGCGCCCCAGACCGGCGAGACCGTGATCGAGGATCAGGTGCAGGGCCGCGTGGTCTGGCAGAACGAAAACCTTGACGATCTCGTGCTGCTGCGCGGCGATGGAAACCCGACCTACATGCTGGCGGTCATGGTCGACGATCACGACATGGACGTCACGCATATCATTCGCGGCGACGACCATCTGATCAATGCCGCGCGCCAGAAACAGATCTATGACGCGCTCGGCTGGGACATTCCCAGCATGTCGCATATTCCCCTCATTCACGGTCCGGACGGCTCGAAGCTTTCCAAACGCCATGGCGCACTCGGCGTGGACGCTTACCGGGCCATGGGATATCTGCCGGCGGCGCTGCGCAACTATCTCGTCCGGCTCGGATGGAGCCATGGCGACCAGGAGATTTTCTCGACCGAGGAGATGATCGCCGCCTTCGACCTCTCGGGCGTCGGCAAATCGGCAGCGCGTTTCGATTTCGCCAAACTCGAAAATCTCAACGGGCACTACATCCGTCATTCCGACGATCAATCCCTCGTGAACATGTTCGAGCAGGTGCTCCAATTCGTGCCCAACGGGGCCGACCTTGCGGCCAAGCTCAACGCAACCACGCGGGCGCAACTGCTTCAGGCCATGCCGAGCCTGAAGGAGCGCGCCAAGACGCTGATCGAGTTGATCGACAGCGCCTACTATATCTTTGCCGACCGGCCGCTTGAGATAGACCCCAAGGCGGCGGCCTTATTGACGCCGGAAAGCCGCCAACTGATCGGCCGACTGCGCATCGCCCTGGAGACGGTCAAGGACTGGACCGCCGAATCCACCGAGGCCGCGATGCGCACCTTTGCGGATCAGAACGGCCTCAAGTTCGGCGCCGTGGCTCAGCCGCTGCGGGCCGCATTGACGGGACGCACGACTTCACCGGGGATATTCGATGTGCTGGCGGTCCTCGGTCGGGAGGAAAGCCTGGCCAGGCTCGACGATCAGGCTCCTTGGTAAGCCTGCTATTGGTGCCTTGTGCGCCACCTTGCAGCGCACACAGCAATAAGCTACCCATCTGATCGCTTTATTCAAGATGCCCGCGTCCCATGCCGGCCGTTTCGGAAAGGGCGCAAAGCGCGGGCTTTCGCAACGATCGCATCGGGGACTTCACGATGGGCGCATCTCAAGGCAAGACCGCAACGCTGACGGTAGGCAACAAGACCTTTGATTTCCCGATTTCGAGCGGCACCGTCGGCCCCGACGTCATCGACATCGCCAAGCTCTACGCGCAGTCGGGAATGTTCACCTACGATCCCGGCTTTACCTCGACCGCAAGCTGCGAGTCGAAAATCACCTACATCGACGGCGACGCAGGCATCCTGGAATACCGCGGCTATCCGATCGAGCAGCTCGCCGAAAACGGCGACTTTCTGGAAACATGCTATCTCCTGCTCTACGGCGAACTGCCGACCAAGGCGCAAAAGGCCGACTTCGACCGGCGCGTGATCCTCCACACCATGGTTCACGAGCAGATGGCGCGGTTTTTCCAGGGCTTCCGCCGCGACGCCCATCCGATGGCCGTGATGGTGGCGTCCGTCGGCGCGTTGGCTGCGTTTTACCACGACTCCACCGATATCAATGATCCGCAGCAGCGCATGATCGCTTCGATGCGCATGATTGCAAAGATCCCGACGCTGGCTGCGATGGCGTACAAATATAATCTCGGCCAGCCCTTCGTGTATCCGAAGAACTCGCTCACGTTCGCCGAGAACTTCCTGCACATGTGCTTTGCGGTGCCTTGTGAGGAATACAAGATCAATCCGGTTCTCGCCAACGCGCTCGACAAGATCTTCATCCTGCACGCCGACCACGAGCAGAACGCCTCGACCTCGACGGTGCGTATCGCCGGCTCCTCCGGCGCAAACCCGTTCGCCTGTATCGCTGCCGGCATCGCCTGCCTGTGGGGACCGGCGCATGGCGGCGCCAACGAGGCCGCGCTCGCGATGCTGTCCGGCATCGGCACGGTCGACAAGATTCCCGACTTCATCAAGAAAGTGAAGGACAAGAACAGCGAAGTCCGCCTGATGGGATTCGGACATCGCGTCTATAAGAACTACGATCCGCGCGCCAAGATCATGCAGAAGATGTGTCACGCTGTGCTGAAGGAAACCGGCCATGGCGACGATCCGATGCTGAAGGTCGCGCTGGAACTGGAAAAGATCGCGCTCAATGACGAGTATTTCATCAGCCGCAAGCTTTATCCGAACGTCGATTTCTATTCGGGCATCACGCTGAAGGCGATGGGTTTTCCAACCTCGATGTTCACCGTGCTGTTCGCTGTCGCGCGCACCGTCGGCTGGATCAGCCAGTGGAGCGAGATGATCGAGGATCCGCAGCAGAAGATCGGCCGCCCGCGCCAGCTCTACACCGGGGCTACGCATCGCGACTACGTCGCCATCGACAAGCGGAAATAGTTAAGGGTCTCGAAGTCGGATAGACGGGTTAGCTATTCGGCCCGCGGCTTTCCGGGTTTAATTCCTTCGGGATTTTCTTAAGGTCGCCAGCACAATGTCGGCGGCCTGGACGCTGGGCGACCGATTGCCCGTCGACATGATGTCGTCAATTCGCGCAAAGGCCTTGAGCTGGCGTTGCCGCATCGGCGAATCGGACAGTATCTCGCCGAGCGCGCCCGCGAGCTTGTCCGCGGTGCAATCTTCCTGAATGAATTCCGGCACCACATTCTCGCCGACGACGAGGTTTGCAAGGATCACCGACTTCACGGTAATCGCGCGCAGGACGATCCAGGCTTCCACGGCTCCCGCCCGATAAGCCGCGACCATCGGCACTCCCGCAAGCGCCAATTCCAGCGTTACCGTGCCCGATTTGGCCAGCGCGGCGTTGGCGATCCGGAACGCGGCGCGCTTTTCCTGTTCTCCCACCACGATCCGGGGTGCGACCTTCCAGTTCCTGACGCTTGCCCTGATGGGTTCCAGCAGATGGGGCATGGTTGGAAGAATCAGCTCGAATGCATTGCCACCTGCCTGGAGCCCGTCCAAGGCGTCACCGAATATCGCCATATGGTGCCTGATCTCGCTGCGACGGCTTCCCGGCAGAACCAGCAGCACCGGAGGCTTCTCACTTCGGCGTGCTTGTTCCTCGAGATTTGGCCTGAGTGAGCCGAGTTGTTCGGTCAGGGGATGGCCAACATAGCTGCAAGGCGGGCCTTGCAGCCGGCGGTATTCCTCCGGCTCAAACGGCAGCAGCGCCAGCACGTGATCGATATAGGCGCGCATGGCCCGCGCCCTGCCCGGCCGCCACGCCCAAACCGACGGCGACACATAGTCCACGATTGGAATCGATGAGTTCGCGGGATCGAACTCGCCGCGCAACCCGGTGGGTAAAATCAGGGCTGTCGATGATCAGGAGAATATCGGGCTCTGCACGCACCACTGCATCGACCGTGTTCCGGATCAAGCGCAAGAGCTTGGGAATCTGTTTGACGACAGCGGAAAAGCCTATGACCGATAGCTCCTCGATCGGAAACAGGGATTTCAACCCCTCTCGGCCCATCGCAAGACCCCCGACGCCCTCGAATTGAACGGCGCCACCGAGACGCTGGCGGAGCACCTTCATCAGATGCGCACCCAGCCGATCGCCGGATTCTTCTGTTGCGATCAGAAAAATCTTGCGCGCGACATTGCCGTTTGCACGGACAGGCATCAGGACGGCAGACCGGTCACAAAAAGCCCCGCGGTGTCCGCAACCTCAATCATGCTCTGAGGATCGGCCACGACCGTGTTGCCGGCGAGGACCGCCACTCCCGCGAGTGCGGCGGCCGCGGCCCTCTCGATGGTGCGCGACCCAATGGTGGGCAAATCGAAGCGCAAATCCTGCCCGCTCTTTGGCGCCTTCACCAGCACCCCGCGGCCTTTGGCGGAACGGATCCGGCCGGCCGCGCGCAAATCCGTAATGCGCGCCAGCAATTCGTCCGTCCCCTCGATACCCTCGACGCCGACGACATGACCGTCGATCACAACGACGGCCTGCCCGATGTCGAAGGGGCCGAGCGCGCGGAGCACCTCACGCCCCCTGGCGATATCGGCCGTCGCATCCTGATCGGGCAACGTTCGCGTAACGCATCCTTCGGGCATGAGCAGTTCCGGTGCAACCTCCTTGAGGCCCAGCAGACGGAAGCCTTCTCGTTCAAAGATCCGGCCGATGCCCGACAACAGGTGATCATCGCCACCTCGAAAGGCCGACCATACCCGACCCATGATGCGAAGCGTTCCCCAGTCGAGCCGAATTTCCGACAGCGCCGGTCGCACCAAGGTTCCGATGAAGACCAGGTCTTTGCAGTTTTCTGCGCGAAACAATTTCGTCGCCCGTCCGTACTGACCAACCGTGATCCAATGATGGCGAAAGCGTTGCGCAGCCGCTGGGTCGCAAACGCCCTTGAGCGCAAACAGGACGGGATCCAGGCCGCGCGCCCTCAAGGAATTGGCGACGGCGAACGGCATGACGCCGCCACCCGCGATGACGCCAACCGGCGACGAAATTTCCAAAGCCGCGGCTGTCATGGCTGCGACTGCTCCGTGATCAATGTTCACCGCTCCGGCCGGATGGAAGGCACAGAGCGCGGTGCTTGCCGGCGTCGATAAACTTCAGGATTTCCGCGATCGCGGAATCGGCATCAGCAAGAGATTGCACCGCCGCCAGCCTTTCGGAAAAGATTCCGGGAGATTCAAAAAGCTTTTGATAGAACGACCTGACGATCGCAAGCCGCTCGCGGGTAAATTTGCGGCGTTTCATGCCGACGATATTGAGGCCCTCGAGGCGAGCGTACTGGCCGTTGACCAGGCCGTAGGGAATAACGTCGCCGCGCACGCCGCAAACGCCCCCGATCATCGTCTGCGGTCCAATTCGCGTGAACTGGTGCACCGCGGACAAACCGCCGATGAAGACAAAGTCGCCGATTTCGCAATGTCCGCCGAGCGTCGCAGAGGTAGCGAAGATGACGTCGTTACCGACCTGGCAGTCGTGCCCCACATGACTGCAGTTCATGAAATAACCGCGGTCGCCGACGCGGGTGATGCCGCCGCCGCCAACCGTCCCGATGTTCATCGTGACCGATTCCCGGATGGTGCAACCCTCGCCGATCTGGAGCCTGGTCGGCTCGCCGCGATAGCTCAGGGATTGCGGCGGCGAGCCGAGCGAGGCAAAAGGGTAGATGGTGCAGCCAGCACCGATGCTGGTCTGCCCCGTCACATGGACATGTGCGATCAGCTTGCAGTCCTTACCGATGACGACATCACGACCAATCACGCAATAGGGGCCGATCGTCGCGCCTTCGCCGATCACAGCGCCATCTTCAACTCGCGCGGTTGGATCGATCGTGCTCATCGACGGGACTCGTCATCTCTTGCAGGGATTTGGCGCAAATTGTCCGATTTTTCAGTGGTTAGCGCGGGCCGCCGGGGCTGTCCAGTGACCTCACGCCTATTGTGCCGAGCGCCCTTCGGGTGCCGCCAGGGCCGCTGCCATTCCGCTCAAATTAGCCGCGTTAATTCATCGTGCGCTGGACGAAAGCGGAGCCTTGAGTAACCACACATATATAGGAATACGTTTGCGCGTCGCCCTCGGTTTCGACATCCACATCGACGATGACGGGCTTCGACCGGCCTTTCCAGGAAGCCAGAATGACGGACGACACCGGACGTGTCCGGGATCTCTTGACGACCAGACCGGTGATTTTCGGCAGCGCCTCAGTGGCCGTGGAGATGCACGTTTTGCCCGCCTCGGCGCGGCCATCCAGAGCAACGAGCAACGCCGCGGAAACCGCGAGTATCGCCAAGGTTCGCATCCGACCCCACCCCAACGCCCGATCGGCAAAAAATAGACCACAGAAAGCCAGGCATGTCGATTGAGCCAGACGCACGATGTCGCCTCGACGGCGGCCGACGGTTATTGCTGAAGAAGCCTGCTCAGTTCAATCGGTCAGCATCGCGCCCACATCGGCTTCGGCAACGGTCACGCCGTTCACCTTGGCGTCACCGTGAAACCACCACATCGCCTTGCGCCTGCCGATGCTGCGCATGTGATATTCCACGGTGTCGCCGGGCATCACGGGCTTGCGAAACTTGCATTTGTCGATGGTCAGAAAATAGACCGCCCGCGGCCTCTCGGTGCCCTCGACCGACTTGATCCCGATGACGCCTGCAGTCTGCGCCATCGCCTCGATCATCATGACACCGGGGTAAACCGGACGCTCCGGAAAATGCCCGAGAAACGGCGGCTCGTTATACGTGACGTTCTTGATGCCTATTCCGCTGTAATCGGTCCTGATATCGATGACCCGGTCGATCAGCAGCATGGGGTAACGGTGTGGGAGCGTCTTCAGGATATCGTTGATATCCACGAGCGCGAACCTGACCGATGCCTCCGCCATATTCTTTCCCGCCCCTCCTCTTGCGAGCCCTCGGCGCCCGCGCCACCGACAGTAACCCGCGCCGCGAGGCTGGATTCTGTTCGGTCAGACGCGCCAACTCTGCGGTCGTCGACGCCGCTTGGCAATGCCCAGGTAATCCTCACGCAGGCCGCAATTGGGGCACCCGCAGCCTTTGTGGGCATCATCGGCTCTGCCGATGATCAAACTCAGAACGTGGTGCCGCCGCCGAACTTGAACTGCTGCACGACGTCGTATCTGCCCTTGGTGATCGGTATCGCATAGTCGAAGCGGAGCGGACCGAATGGCGACTGCCAGATCAGGCCTACGCCGACCGACGAGCGTACGACGTTCCCCGGGTCAAATTGCAAGCCCAAACAGGTGCCCGACGAGGCTGGAAAATTCGGACCGTTGTTGGTCGGCCGAATACAGCCAGGCACATTGACTTCACCCGTGAAAGCATTGTCCGTGGGTCCTTTATAATTGTAAAGCCCACCGGCGTCCGCATAGACGGCGCCCTTCAAGCCAATCTCCTTCGGGAGGAACCAGAATGGCATCTGCAATTCAAACGAGGCGCCCCAGTATTGGGTGCCGCCGAGCGCGTCCATCGTGCCAAAGGGATTGATGTCACGCGGCCCGATGCCATTGGGCGCGAAGCCGCGCACCAGATTCGGTCCCTCCTGGAATTGATCCAGCTGCCGGATCTGATTGTTGCCGACCTGGGTCAGCAGACCACTCTGAAGGTGAACCAACCCGACGATATCCGCTACCAACGGGATGAAGTACTTACCGTCGACCGCCGATTTCAGGTAGGTCACATCACCGCCCACGCCTGCGAAGTCCTGCTTGAAATCGATCAAGAGGCCTTCGGTCGGGTTCCTGTTGTTATCCAGCGTATTGTAATTCAACGTATAACCAAGGGCCGACGTAATCGTCGGGCCGCCAGCCAGTTCCTTGCGGACCGGCAGCGATGCTTCGCCGTCGGAGAAACAGAACAGACCAGTTCCGGTCGGATCGACCAGGTTTTGCCCCGGGTTTGCCGTGACAAACGCCGGAGACGGATTGAAGGGAAGCCCGTTGTTTGGATTGTTGTTACAATTATTGAGAAAGCTCGGCAGGTTGACTTCCTGCTGATAGATCGAATAGCGCAGTTGCAAGCTCAAATCTTCGCGCAGCGTCAGTCCGATCCTCGGGCTGAAGCCGATGGTTTTGGTGCCGTACGCAATATACTGGTTGGGCAACTGCTCGCGATAATAAGCGTCAAGACCAAGCGCAACACGATAGTCCAGCAAATAAGGGTCGACATACGAAAGCGCAACTCCGCGCGCGTACTGGCCGTAGGTCACCGACGCCTTTCCGAACAGGCCACGGCCCAGCAGGTTGCGTTCGGAAACGCTGACTTCGGCGAGCGGACCGTCGGTCGTCGAATAACCGCCCGACACCGAGAAATCACCGGTCGATTTCTCTTCAAGCTCGACGTTGAGAATCACGCGATCGCTCGATGAACCAGGCTCGGTCGCGACTTTTACGGTCTTGAAGAAATCGAGATTCTTCAATCGACGCTCGGCCCGATCGACCAGCGCCCGGTTGTAGGCGTCGCCTTCGGAAATATCGAATTCGCGGCGGATGACGTAGTCCCGCGTACGCGTGTTGCCGCGGACGTTGATTCGCTCGATGTAGGTGCGCGCGCCCTCGTCGATCGCAAAAACGATCGAGACGGTGTGGGTTTCGAAGTTGCGGTCGCCGCGCGGCTTGACGATTGCAAAGGCGTATCCGCGCCGCGAAGCCTCGATTTGCATTTCCTCGACCGATTTCTCCAGCGCCTCCGCGTTGTAGAGCGAGCCCACGCCGACGCGCGAGAATCGGGCGAGCACGTTTCCATCCAGCGAGGCAATGCTGGATTGATAACTGACCGAAGCGACACGGTATTGCTGGCCTTCCTCAATCTTGAAGGTCACCAAAAAGCCCTTGCGTTCCGGATCGTACTCCGTCAACGCGGCGACAACCTGCACGTCGGCAAAGCCGTGCTTGAGATAGTAACGTCGAATCAAGTCACGGTCGGCCTCGATCCGGTCCGGATCGTAGGTATCGCTGCCGCCGAGGAAGCTCAGGAGATTCGATTCGCGCGTCTTGATTACGTCCCTCAGGCGATACGACGAATAGACGGTGTTACCGATGAACTCGATCGAATTGATACCGGTCTTCTTGCCTTCGGTGATCGTGAAAATCAGGTCGACGCGATTGTTGGGCTGCTCGATGATTTCCGGAACCACCGTCACGTCATAACGGCCGGAATGACGATAAATGTCCGCGATTCGCTGCGCATCGGACTGGACCATCGGACGCGACAGCGTACCGCGCGGCTTGGACTGAATTTCGCCCGTGAGCTGCTCGTCCTTGATCTTCTTGTTGCCTTCGAAAGCCACGCGGCCGATGACCGGACTTTCAATCACCGTCACGACGATTCGACCGCCGGCCTGATTGATTTTCACATCCTGGAACAGCCCGGTTTCGATCAGCCCCTTCAGGCCGTCGTCGATATGCCCCTGGTCCAGCCGGCCGCCGGGGCCGGCCCTGAAATAGGAACGGATCGTCGCGGCCTCGACCCGGCGATTCCCTTCGACTTCAATCGAATCCACCGTCTGCGCCGACGCTTGGGAGGACGCGAGCCCTGCCGTTACCGTCGCGGCAAGCGGCGTCGCCAACATGATCAGGGCGGCCGACAAGCCCCCCCGTACCCTCATTCCAAACTTCATGCGCGAAGCGCCCTTACATTCCTGAAGCCGGCCCGAACCCCCACGACCCGGCTAATCCCCACTTGCTGCACCGCTTGTAGCCAATTTTACCAAGCCGGCAAACCTTATCTCGCAGCGCGATTTCATTTTCATTCCAAGACGTTGCCCATTGGCCACGTCATAAAAAAGCCGTTTCAAGATGCGGCCAGGTGCAGAATGTCGTTATAGGTCACAAACACCATCAACATCAGCACCAGCCCCAGCCCGATTCGGAAACCCATTTCCTGAGCTCTCGGAGACAACGGACGTCCCCGAACGGCTTCCACGAAATAGAACAAAAGATGACCGCCATCCAACAACGGCACCGGAAACAGATTCAGCAGGCCGATTGACACCGAAAGCGCGGCACAGAGCTGCAACAGGAACTGGAAGCCAAGGCTCGCCGCCTGGCCCGAAAGCTGCGCGATCCGCAACGGGCCACCGAGATCCCCGGTGCTGCCGGCCCCGACAAACAGCGAGCCCACGAATTTGAAGGTGCTTTCGACGATAAACCAGACCTGCTCCACGCCGATCTTGACGGATTCCAGGTAGCCGACAGGTGTGCTCTTGGGATCGCTCGGTTGAGCGTTGTACTGGATGCCGAGTACCCCGATCCTGTGGCTGTTGCCAAAGATATCTTTCACTTCCTTGAGCGCGGGCGTCGCCGACACCGTGATCACTGCGCCGTCACGCTTCACCTTGAATGTCAGCCTGGAGCCGGCATTCGTCGAAACGATCCGCTGCATGTCGGCAAAACTCTCAATCTCCGTTCCATCGATAGAGACCACGACGTCGTCGACCTTGAACCCAGCAGAAGCCGCGACGCTATCGGCCTGAACCACGTCAACACGCGGAACGGAACTGGGCTTGCCGAAATAAAGCGACATGCCTGCGAAGATCACGATGGCGAGCAGAAAATTGGCGATCGGGCCGGCTGCCACGATCGCTGCCCGAGGGCCGACGTTCTTGTGATGAAAGCTGCTTGCCCGTTCTTCCTCGGTCATGTTGCCGAGTGTTTCCAACGAAGGCGTCGAGGCCTCGCTGTCGTCACCAAAGAATTTGACATAGCCGCCGAGCGGGACGGCCGAAATCTTCCAGCGTGTGCCGTGCCGGTCATTAAAGCCGGCGAGTTCGGGGCCGAATCCGAGCGAAAAAGTTAACACCTTCACGCCCGCCCAGCGGGCAATCAGGAAATGGCCAAGCTCATGGAAGAAAACGACGACGGTCAGCACGAACAAGAAGGGAACGATGTAACCGATCAGGCCATGACCTAACGTATTGAAACTATGCTGAAAAAACTCAGACATCCAATTCCCCTCATCCGGAGCCAATGGCCCCGCCCCTGACCTTCTAGGATGCCTTTAAGGCAATTTGAGGCAATAGGGTGACCGCCTTATTTCGCGCGGTATGGTCAACGGCAATTGCATCGTCGGCGGAGGTCAAGGGAGCCAGGTTGCCGGAGCGAATCCATGCCTCCAGCGTCGCCTCGACGAGCCGGGCAATCGCGCCGAATCGGATCTTGCCGGCAATGAAAGCGGCCACCGCGACCTCATTCGCCGCATTGTAGACCGTGGTTGCGCCACGGCCGGTCCGCAGCGCCTCATAGGCCAGTTTGAGCCCGGGGAAGCGCTCAAAATCCGGAGCCTCGAAGGTCAACTGCCCGATCTTGGCGAGATCGAGTTTCGCCGCCGGCCCAACGATTCGATCGGGCCAGCCCAGGCAATGTGCGATCGGCGTGCGCATGTCGGGCGCTCCCAGTTGCGCCACCACGGAGCGATCGGAGAACTCGACCATTCCGTGAATGATCGATTGTGGATGAACCAACACGTCGATCTCCTCCGGCGCCAAACCGAACAGATACGCCGCCTCGATCACCTCCAAACCCTTGTTCATCATCGACGCCGAATCGATGGTGATCTTTTGCCCCATGCTCCAGTTCGGATGTTTCAGCGCTTGCGCCAGCGTCGCCTGTTCGATGTCGGCGCTCGACCAGGTTCGAAACGGTCCACCGGATGCGGTGATGATCACGCGGACCAGTTCCTCGCGATTTCCGGAGCTCAGCGCCTGGAACAGCGCATTGTGTTCGGAGTCCGCCGGCAAAATGCACGCACCCGCCTTCGTCGCGCGCTCCATGAAGAAATCGCCTGCGCAAACCAGGCATTCCTTGTTGGCCAGCGCGACGGTCGCGCCGCGATCGACGGCAGCGAGCGCCGGCTTCAGACCGGCCGCGCCGCTCACCGCCGCCATCACCCAATCCGCAGGACGAGCAGCTGCCTCGATCACGGCGCTCTCGCCGGCTCCGCATTCGGTGCGCGTGCCGGCCAGCGCGCTCTTCAGTTCCGTCAGTCGATCGGGGTCGGCGACCGCGACATAGCGCGCGCCGAACTCCCTGGCGAGATTTGCCAGGTCCTGCACATTGGTATTCGCCGTCAACGCCTCGACGCGATAGCGATCTCGCGAAGCCCGCAGCAAATCCATCGTGCTGTCGCCGATCGAGCCGGTGGCACCCAGCACAGTTACGGAACGGACGGCGGGGGCGGCTTTGTTGTTACGCAAGGGAACAGCGCTCATAACCTCACCAAACCATAAGACCGCGGCCAACGCCATCTGCGCCGCCGTGCAAAAAGCCGAAAACAGCCGCCACGACGATGGCGGCCACGAAGCCATCAAGGCGATCCATCAGCCCACCGTGGCCCGGAATGATGCGGCTGGAATCCTTTACGCCGAACCTTCGCTTGACCGCGGACTCGAAGAGGTCACCGAGTTGAGAGACGACTGAAAGAACGGCGCCGAGCAACAGCATCGGCACCGTCTTTCCGAAATCAAAGGCCACAAATCCGGCGGCCACGCCGAGGCTGGCCGCGAAGCCGCCGATGGCCCCCGCCCAGGTTTTCTTCGGGCTGATCCGCTGCCAGAGTTTGGGACCGCCGATGAGCCGGCCCGCAAAGTATCCGCCGATATCGGTGACCCAAACGACCAGCAGCACCAACATCAGCGCGGCGAATCCCCAGATTGGGTCACGCCGCACCGCGATCGAGGCGATCAACGCCGCCAGCGCATAGCAGATTCCGATCACGGCCCAGCCGCGGCGATCGGGGGAAAATACGGCGATGACCATAATCCCCAACGCGACAAACGCCGAAACATGCATTGCCGTCGTGTGCCCGAGTGAGAACCAGCCGACGCCGAAAAGGATCAGGATGCCCGGCAGAACGACACGCGGCCTGCTCGCGCCGATGACCGCGAGCCATTCAAGATACAGCCCGACCGCCGCCAGTGTCACCAGCGCCGTCCAGAGCCATCCGCCGACATAGGCAATGACGAGCGCGAGCGGAGCCATCACAAGCGCAGCCGCGACACGCAACAGGAGGTTATGCCCCTCCGGCCCGGCCGCCGTTGCCGATGCTGCTTCGCCTCCGTTCACGATCCGGTTTTCACGGCCAAACCGCCAAACCGACGTTCACGTCTGGCGTATTCAGCAATCGCGCCCTCAAGCGCGGCCTTGTCGAAGTCGGGCCAGTGCACCGGAACAAAAACCAGTTCGCTGTAGGCCGCCTGCCACATCAGGAAATTCGACAGCCGCTGTTCTCCGCTGGTGCGGATGATCAGATCAGGATCGGGAATTTCCGGTGCGTCGAGGTATTGGCCGAGCGTGTCGGCATCGATCGATGAGGGATCGCGCTTTCCTTCCGCCACCTCGCCGGCAAGCCGCTGCGCCGCGCGGGCGATCTCCTGGCGCGATCCATAATTGAACGCGACAACGAGATGAAGACGATCATTGTCCCGCGTCAGGTCCTCAGCCTCTTTCAGAAGGACGCAAATGTCCGGCTCCAGTCCTTCGCGTTCGCCAATAACGCGGACGCGGACGCCGTCGCGATGCAGAATCGCCAGGTCGTTGCGGATGAACCGCCGCAAAAGCCCGAACAGGTCGCCGATTTCGGACGCTGGCCTCGACCAGTTTTCGGAGCTGAAGGAGAAGATCGTCAGGTAGCGAACGCCGAGTTCGCCGGCGGCACGAACGACGTTGCGCAGCGCCTCGACTCCGCGGCGATGACCTTCCACGCGCGGAAGACCGCGCGCCGCCGCCCATCGCCCGTTCCCGTCCATAATGATCGCCACATGCAAAGGACCACCCCCTCGGTCGGGTCCTTCAGTCGCGGGCGCTGCGGCATTCGACATCGATCAATTCCTTGGGCAGCAATCTCGAAAACGGTTCGAGAGACCGCACCCGAACAAAAAGCTAGACGGTGAGGATTTCCTTTTCCTTGGCCGCCAGTAACTGATCGATTTCCGAGATCGTGCCATCGGTCGCCTTTTGCACGTCATTGGCAAGGCGCTCCTGATCGTCCTCGGAAATCTCGTGATTCTTCTCGAGCTTCTTGATGGAATCGAGGCCGTCGCGCCGTACATGCCGAACCGCGACGCGGGCGGCTTCAGCATATTTGTGCGCGACCTTGACCAGTTCCTTGCGGCGATCCTCATTGAGTTCGGGAATCCGCAACCGAAGCACCTGCCCCTCGGTCGCAGGGCTTAAACCAAGGTTGGAATCCACGATGGCCTTTTCGACCGCCTTCACCATGGATTTGTCCCAAACCTGCACCGACAAAAGCCGCGGCTCGGGAACGCTGACGGTCGCAAGCTGGTTGAGCGGCATGTGCGTGCCATAGGCATCGACCTGGACAGGCTCCAACATCGATGCGGCGGCCCGTCCTGTGCGCAAACCGCCAAGTTCGTGCTTGAGAGATTGCGTGGCGCCCTGCATGCGGCGCTTCAGTTCGTTGATGTCGAAATTACCCGTGGGCATGACGCTCTCTCCTCCTGAATACCGCCCGCCATAGCGTTGTACCGCATGTTTGGCGCTGCAAGGGCGCCAGTGGTCCGGCCGCTGGCATTAGTGCCGCCTATTTGAAGTTCCTGCACCACAAGAGGCGAATTCGATCCAGGAACTTCAAATAGAAAAGCGGCACTAGAATCAATAGATTTACTAGTGTCCCGATTCCGAAGTTCGTATCATCTTGCGGAGCCACGTTTGCGAACTTCGGAAAGTGGGCACTAGCCGGCGACGATCGTGCCGCGGCCGGCGCCGCTCAGAATGGCGCCGATCGAACCCGGCTCGGCAATCGAAAACACGATGATAGGCAGCGACGTCTCCCGGGCAAGCGCAAATGCGGTTGCGTCCATGACCTTGTAGCCGCCCCCAATGGCCTCGGAATGGGTCAAGCGGTCAAATCGCTTGGCGGTGGGGTCCTTTTTCGGATCGGCACTGTAGATGCCGTCGACATTGGTCGCCTTCAGCACCGCCTGCGCGCCGATTTCGGCCGCCCGCAACACCGCCGTCGTGTCCGTGGTGAAGAACGGATTCCCGGTTCCGCCACCGAGCAGCACGATGCGTCCCTCGCCGAGGTATTTGTGCGTCGCACTTCGTGTGAAAAGTTCGGAAATCTGCGGCATGACGAATGCCGACAAGGTTCGCGCCGGGGTTCCCCGGCGCTCGATGGCTGCCTCCAGCGCCAGGCAGTTCATCATGGTGGCAAGCATGCCCATGGTGTCGGCGGTGGGCCGCGAAACACCCTGCGCGGACACCTCAACGCCGCGGACCATGTTGCCGCCGCCGATCACGACGGCAATTTCGGCGCCGAGCTTTTGCGCAGCGATCAGATCGGATGCGACGCGGTCGACAGTCGGCTGGTCGATGCCGGAGCCCTGGCTGCCGGCAAGATATTCGCCGGACAGCTTGATCACCACGCGACGATAGACCGGCCCTGCCATTGCTATTCGCCTTCCCTAGTGTGGCGACTCTGACGTTCCTTTCAGTGCCGCCGCGAGTTCTTCGAAGGAACGTCAGAGTCAAAGCCACACTAGAATCATATGGTTGCTAGGGTCCCTTTGGTTCTGACATTCGTAAAGTGCCCGCCGCGATATGGTACGAATGTCAGAACCGGGACACTAGCCCGCCCGGCAGATCCCGCTCACGACACCGTTGCAGCGTCCCCCGGGGGTTTCTTTTGGCCGCTGGCCGCCGCAACTTCGGCTGCGAAATCGGATTCCTGCTTGTCGATTCCCTCGCCGAGAGCATATCGCAAAAATCCGGCAATCTTCACCGGCGCGCCGATCTTGCCCTCAGCTTCCTTGACCGCCTGGGCAACGGACTTGCCGCTGTCATGGATGAAGGCCTGCTCCAGGAGGCAGACTTCCTTGTAATAGGTCTTCAAACCGGACTCGACGATCTTTTCGATCACATTCTCCGGTTTGCCCTGCTGACGGTACTTGTCGGCGAGAATATCCTTCTCGCGCTTGACCGCAGCCGGATCGAGCCCGGCCGGATCGAGCGCCAAGGGATTCGCGGCAGCCACATGCATCGCAAGCTGCTTGCCGAGCACGGCGAGTTCATCGGTCTTGCCGGCGGATTCCAGCGCCACCATCACACCCATCTTGCCGGCGCCATCGATCGCCGCGTTGTGCACGTAGCTCGACACCACGCCCTTGCCGACTTCGAGCGCCGCCGCACGGCGCAGCGTCATGTTCTCGCCGATGGTGGCGATCGCATCCGCAATGGCGGTCTCAACCGTTACGCCGCCGACCTTCGCCACTTTGATCTTCTCGATGTCGGCGCCGACGTCGAGCGCCACTTGCGCAATCATCTTGACGAGGCCCTGGAACTGGCCGTTACGCGCGACGAAATCGGTCTCGGAATTGAGTTCGACGGCGACGCCCCTGGCGCCCGCCGTCAACACCCCGATCAGGCCTTCGGCCGCGACACGACCCGCTTTCTTGGCGGCCTTCGACAGGCCCTTCTTGCGCAGCCAATCCTGCGCGGCCTGCAGATCGCCATCGGTCTCGGTCAGTGCCGCCTTGCAATCCATCATGCCTGCGCCGGTGGATTCACGCAGGTCCTTGACCATCGCTGCCGTGATTGTTGCCATTGTCGTTATCGTCCTCTGCCTGTGACGGCGGTCGCCAGGCGGCCCTGCGCCCGCCGCCATCCACCGCTAGCGCTAGCAATGTAAACAGGAATTCGCCGGCCGGGTCTTCCGGCCGGCAGGTCGTTATTCGGCTTCCGCGGTAAGCGTCTTGGCCTGAGCCACCCAGCCATCGGCCCGGCCCGGCAGACCGACTTCTTCGCCGATCTTGTGGACGGTATCGTGATCGAGTTCGGCGAGCTGCCAATAGTGGAAGATGCCGAGGTCGTTGAATTTCTTCTCGATCGCGCCGGATACGCCGGTGAGTTTCTTCAGGTCGTCGGGCGCGCCACGCGGGCCGGCAAGGCCCTGGAAGCCGGAGGTCTGCGGCACGGCCGCAACTTCCTCGCGCGCCGGTTGAGCCGAAGCCCCGACATCGATTCCGGCGTCGCCCTGCGCACGCGAAATGCCGTCGATCGCCGCACGCGCAACCAGATCGCAATAGAGCGAGATGGCCCGGCCGGCGTCGTCATTGCCGGGCACCACATAGGTGATCCCCTTCGGGTCCGAGTTGGTGTCGACGATCGCCGCCACCGGAATATTGAGCCGCTGGGCTTCCTGGATCGCGATGTCTTCCTTGTTGGTGTCGATCACAAAGATCATGTCCGGCAGGCCGCCCATTTCCTTGATGCCGCCGAGCGAGCGGTCGAGCTTGTCGCGCTCGCGCTGCAGCGTCAGCCGCTCCTTCTTGGTGTAGGCGTTGGCATCGCCGGAATTGAGCACCTCATCGAGGTGCCGCAGGCGCTTGATCGAGCCGGAAATCGTCTTCCAGTTGGTCAGCGTTCCGCCAAGCCAGCGCGAATTGACGAAATATTGCGCCGAGCGTTTCGCCGCCTCGGCGACGCCGTCCTGAGCCTGCCGCTTGGTGCCGACAAACAGGATACGGCCGCCCTTGGCCACCGTATCGCTGACGGCCTGAAGCGCGCGATGCATCAATGGCACGGTCTGCGCCAGGTCGATGATGTGGATGTTGTTACGCGCACCGAAAATATAGTCGGCCATTTTCGGATTCCAGCGGTGCGACTGGTGGCCAAAGTGAACGCCAGCCTCAAGCAGCTGGCGCATAGAAAAATCGGGTACTGCCATCGTTCAAGTTCTCCGGTTGGTTCCTAGCGGAAACGTGTGAGCAAACGAGCCTTATGGCCCGGCTGCCACCGGACGGCCTTTTGAGCCATGTTTCCGTGTGAGATGGCGCGCTGTATAGCCTGATTTGCGCCAGAAGCAAGGAAATACAGCCCGTTTTCGGGCAGCCCTAGCCCAACAGCCGGCGAGTCCGGCATGGAGTCCGGCATGCGGCGGCCAAAGCCCGGGTTTCCCCGGGGGTTACGGAACCGCGGCCACGATCCCGCCGAGAAATCTAGTGCCCACTTTCCGAAGTTCGTGCTCCATCGCAGCACGCACTTCCACGAACTTCGGAAAGTCATGGGCACTAGCAAACCTATTGATTCTAGTGCCGCTTTTCTATTTGAAGTTCCTGGATCGAATTCGCCGCTTGTGGTGCAGGAACTTCAAATAGGCGGCACTAGACCATTTCGACCCGGCCGTCCCTGAGCCGGTAGATGGCGCCGGCCACCTTGAGCTTGCCCTGCTCCACGGCCGCACCCAGGATCGGGGTCGTAGAACCAAGCTTGGCGACATTGTCGATCACGTTCCGCCTGGTCGCGTTGGCGAGGGTATCGCCGGCCTGACCCGAGACCGCCTTGACCGCGGGGGCAAGGGCCGTGACCAAGGATGGCAATTGCCCGGGCAATGTCGTGCCGTCCTTGAGCGATTTGATCGTTGCCTCGACCGCGCCGCAGCTCTCGTGACCCAGAACGAGAATGAGCGGCGCCCCGAGCACCGCGACCGCATATTCCAGACTCGCCACCATTTCGTCGCTGGCGAAATTACCCGCCACGCGGCACACAAAGAGATCGCCGCGGACGCTGTCGAAAGAATATTCGGGGGCGATGCGTGAATCCGCGCAGCTCAGAATCGCCGCGTAGGGATTCTGGCCGCCGGCCAGCGCTTCCCGCTCATGCTTGAAATCGTGGCGCAGCGACACGCCTTCCACGTAGCGCGTATTTCCCTTCATGAGGCGTTCCAGCGCGGCAGCCGGCGTCAACACGTTTTGGGGCTTTGGCGGCGGCTTCACTTCCTTCGCACCGGCCGCGTTCGCCAGCAGCAGCCCCATGCCCGAGGCCGCGGCCGCAATTACACCGCGCCGTGAAGGTTTAAACGTCGAAGACAAATTCCGCCGGCACATCTCGCACATTGGAAAATCCTCCCGTCGTTACAGCGTCTGCACGTCCACCACGCCCGATACCGCCTTGATCGCGCCTGCGATTTGCGGCGAGACCCTGAAGCGGCCCGGCAGTTTCATTTCCACTTCGGTCTCGAGGTCGAGCATCATGACCAGCGAGACGTCGCCGTCGCCTCCCCCGGCCGCCGCCGATTTGACCGGAACACCGCGCGGCGCTGCGCCCGGTGGCCCCGCCTCCGGCATCTGCAAGCGCCTGGCAATCGATTCGAGCGGCTTGGTGTCGCGCAGAAAGATGCGCAGGCCCTTTTGCGCCTTGGCGGCGGCGTCATCGAGCGCCTCGGCGTGCAGTACCCGCGCCCGCACGTCCTCACCCTGCAACTCCGCACCCAGTTGCAACAGCACGGCCGCGCCGGGCTCCAGCACGTCGCGGTACTGCGCAAGACCTTCGGAGAACAGCACCGCCTCGAAATGACCTGTCGGGTCCGACAACCCGATAATGCCCATCTTGTTGCCGGTCTTGGTGCGCCGCTCCATGCGCGACACCACGGTAGCCGCAACCTTGCCGGCCGTGGCACCCGTCTTCACCGCGCGCGCAAACTCCGACCATGACTGCACCCGCAGCCGCTTGAGCACGGTCATGTAGTCATCCAGCGGATGGCCCGACAGGAAGAAGCCGATCGCATCATATTCGCGCCGCAGCTTCTCGGCCGGCAACCAGGGCTCGAGCTGCGGAAGCATGATGGTCGGCGCGTCCGCCGCGCCCCCGAACATGTCGTTCTGGCCCGAGGTCGCGGCCTCGTGGCTGCGCTGGCAAGCGGCCAGGATCGCATCCGCGCCGGCAAAAACCCGCGCACGGTTGGGCTCGAGCGTGTCGAAAGCACCGGCGGCGGCAAGACTTTCGATGATGCGCTTGTTGATCGCGCGCGGGTTCGCTCGGGAAGCGAAATCGGCAAGCGAAGTGAACTGCCCGTTGCGGCGCGCCTCGACGATCAGTTCCACGGCCTGCTGGCCGACGCCCTTCAAGGCGGCGAGCGCATAATAGATGGTCTGGTCGCTGACTTCGAAGATGGCGCCGGAGCGGTTGACGTTGGGCGCCTCGACCTTGATGCCCAACCGCTGCGCCTCGGCGCGAAATTCGGACAGCTTGTCGGTGTTGTTGAGGTCGAGCGTCATCGACGCGGCGAGGAATTCGACCGGGTAATGCGTCTTCATGTAGGCGGTGTGATAGGACACCAGCGCATAGGCCGCGGCATGGCTCTTGTTGAAGCCATAGTCGGCGAATTTCGCCAGCAATTCGAAGATGGTTTCCGCCTGGGCCCTCGGCACGCCGGACTTGACCGAGCCCGCAACGAAGCGCTCGCGCTGCTTCTCCATCTCGGCGCGAATCTTCTTGCCCATTGCGCGGCGCAACAGATCGGCTTCGCCGAGCGAGTAGCCGGCCATCACCTGGGCGATCTGCATCACCTGCTCCTGGTAGATGATGACGCCAAAGGTCTCTTTCAGGATCGGCTCGAGCAGCGGGTGCAGATATTCCGGTTCTTCATCGCCGTGCTTGCGTGCGCAATAGGTCGGAATGTTCGCCATCGGTCCTGGGCGATAGAGCGCAACCAGCGCGATGATGTCCTCGAAACGGTCAGGCCGCATATCCACCAGCGCCCGGCGCATGCCCTGGCTTTCCACCTGGAACACGCCGACGACGTCGCCGCGGGCCAGCATCTGGTAGCTCGGTGCGTCGTCGAGTGGCAGCGTCGCGAGATCGACGTCCACCCCGCGCTGCTTGAGCAGCTTGACCGCGACATCGAGCACCGTCAGCGTCTTCAGCCCCAGAAAGTCGAATTTGACGAGGCCCGCAGGCTCTACCCATTTCATGTTGAACTGGGTGACCGGCATGTCGGATTTCGGATCGCGGTAGAGCGGCACGAGTTCGCTCAAGGGCCGGTCGCCGATCACGATGCCCGCGGCATGGGTCGAGGCATGCCGGGTCAGGCCCTCAAGACGCTGGGCGATGTCGAAGGCGCGCGCCACCACGGGGTCTTCGTCGCGGAAGGCCTGCAGCTTCGGCTCGCCCTCGATCGCGGCCGCAAGCGTCACTGGGGCCGCGGGATTTTGCGGCACCAGCTTGGTCAGCTTGTCGACCTGCCCATAGGGCATTTGCAGCACGCGCCCGACGTCGCGCAGCACGCCTCGCGCCTGCAGCGTTCCGAAGGTGATGATCTGGGCAACCTGATCGCGGCCATAGCGCTTTTGCACGTAATCGATCACCTCGCCACGGCGGTCCTGGCAGAAGTCGATGTCGAAGTCCGGCATCGACACGCGCTCGGGGTTGAGGAAGCGCTCGAACAGCAGGCCAAAGCGGATCGGATCGAGATCGGTGATCGTCAACGCATACGCCACCAGCGAGCCCGCGCCGGAGCCGCGGCCCGGACCCACCGGAATGCCTTCGGCCTTGGCCCATTTGATGAAGTCCGCAACGATCAGGAAGTAGCCCGCATAGTTCATGCGGGTGATGACATCGAGCTCAAAGGCAAGCCGGGCCCGGTAATCCTCGTCGGAAAAGCCTTGCGACAACCCGTGAACGGCGAGCCGGTTGGTGAGGCCCTCCTCGGCCTGGCGGCGCAATTCGGCGGCTTCTTCGGTTGCTGCATCCGCTGTATTGGCGCCGGCGCCCACCGTAAAACGCGGCAGAATCGGCTTGCGCGTGACGGGACGAAACGAGCAGCGTTCGGCGATCTCGACGGTCGAGCTCAACGCCTCCGGGAGGTCCGCAAACAGCACCGCCATTTCGGCGCGCGTCTTGAAGCGATGGTCCGGCGTCAGCTGGTCGCGGTCGGTTTCGGCAATCAGCCGGCCGCCGGCAATGCAGAGCAATGCGTCATGGGCTTCGTAATCGTCCGACGTCGCAAAATAAGGCTCGTTGGTCGCAACAAGCGGCAGGCCCTTGGCGTAGGCAAGGTCAATCAGCGCCGCCTCGATGCGCCGCTCCTTCTCGATGCCATGCCGCTGTATCTCGACATAGAGGCGATCGCCGAACAAGGCCGCGAGCCGCTCGCAGCGCGAGGTCGCCAGCGCAGCCTGATCGGCGGCAAAGGCAAGCGAGACCGGGCCGTCGGGGCCGCCGGTCAGCACGATCAGGTCTTCGGTGTGGTCGTCCAGCCAATCGGCCTTGATGTGCGGGGTCTGGTGAACCGGGGTTTCCAGGAAGGCGCGGGAATTGAGCTGCATCAGGCTGCGATAGCCGCGCTCACGCGCCGCCAGCAGCACGATGCGGGAGGGTGCTGCGGCCAACGCATTGCGCGCGTTCGGATCCTGATCGCCAAAATCGACCGCGATTTCGCACCCGACGATCGGCTGGATGCCGTAGCCAGCCATCTTGTCGGAGAATTCCAGCGCCCCGAACATGTTGTCGGTGTCGGTGAGCGCCAAAGCCGGTTGACGATCGGCCTTGGCGAGCTCCCCAAGCCGGGCGATCTTGATCGAGCCCTTCAGCAGCGAATAGGCCGAGTGAACGTGGAGATGGACAAATCCTGGATTGGAAGACGGCGCCACGGACTTTGACATGGTCGTAATCGGCACCTCACCGGCTTTGGAGGAAAACCGAGCCGCTTGATCCAACTCGTTAGCCGCCATGGTGAAGCCTCAGCCGGCTTTAGTCCACGCACCACGGCACCCTCGCCCGCCGCCGTCCCGCTTTTCCCCAAGGGCAAGGCTGGACGGAGGCCGGCTCCCCCGGAAACCAGCCTCAAAACCCTACAATTGGGGGATCAACTGGGCCCAAACCGCGATCATCCCAAGGAAGAGCCCGATCGATGCCAAAGCGGCTGCTTCCTCAACAAAAACCCTCAACATGACGATCTCCCTCGATAAGAACGTAGAGGGAACATAGTTCTCTTTTTGTTCTCCGGCAAGCCTTGGATGATGGGATCGGTCGGGAAATCAAATCCATTGGTTAATGCAGAGGCGATTTCACACGGTGCCATCAGCAAAAAACCCCGGCCAATGGCCGGGGTTTCGAGAGGTCGAGCAAGAAGGCCTTAGCCTGGTCCGCTTGCCTTAGTAGCGGGCCACCACCGGGCCGCCGAACTTGTAGTTCACGCGCGCCGTGAAGAGATCGACGTCCTCCTTGATGTGGTCGGTGATGAAGCCGGCATTGGAGACCACGTCGTTGTTGCCAAGGAACAGGTGATCGTACTCGAAGCCGACCGACCAGTTCGGGGCAAAGGCGTACTCGATGCCGGCGCCGACGGCCGCACCCCAGCGGGTTTCGCTCACCGCGTCGAACCCACCACCGGGCCCGGTCGTAAACGATGAGAACCTGTTGTCGGTGACTGCGGCACCGCCCTTCACGTAAAGCAACGCACGGTCCCAAGTATAGCCGATCTGGCCGGTAAACAGGCCGAAGGCATCAATCTTGGTCGTGTTAGTCGTGGTGTTTGTCGCGTTGGATAGCAAACTGATATTGCTGCCTCTGAAGTCAGCCCAGTTGCCCTGCGCTTCCAGGCCGAACACCCAGGAATTCAACTGCCAGCGATAGCCGATCTGGCCGCCGACCGTTCCGCCCGACGGGCGATGGCTGCCTTCCTCCCCGCTGGGGTTCCCGGTGCCGACGTCCGCATTCCAGTCGACGTTGCCGGTCGCGCCGCCGCCGTTGATACCAACGTAGAAGCCGCTCCAGTCGTAGGCCGCCTGAACAATCGCCGGCGCCTTCGTGTAAGGAGCGGATGCCCGAGCGGGCAGATCTGCAGCGACTGCCGGCATTGCGGCGCCAACTGCAATCACTGCCGCCGCGGCGAAGAAGATCCTTTTCATATCAGAGTTCCTGCTTTCAAAGCTGTGTTTACCCCACGCTCCCCACGCAACCTTCTATCAGGCTTCGCTCATATTGCTGTAGCGGGAACGCAACATCCGCAGAGAATACTGCATTAACAAAATTTAAGAAACCGTTGTGCGCCAAGGGTTTCTTGAAATATTCGGACATACGGGTTCCACCGCCGGAGAACCGCCGAATTCGCGCTGAAAGCGCGTCGTTTATGCCTGAAATTTCCGGAAGGCGATTCGGAGCGTCCCGCCTCACATGGGCGTGAACGAAACGACAGGTTCCCGCAAAAAGAGCCTCTAGTGCCCACTTTCCGAAGTTCGTGCTCCATCGCAGCACGCACTTCCGCGAACTTCGGAAAGTCACGGGCACTAGTAAATCTGTTGATTCTAGTGCCGCTTTTCTATTTGAAGTTCCTGGATCGAATTCGCCGCTTGTGGTGCAGGAACTTCAAATAGGCGGCACTATGCCGTTCCGGAGTCCACCTCGAAGGTCTTTTCCGGCTGAACCGTGAGACGGATCGCGACATCGGTCGAACCGTCGAACACCTCGATAAGCTCGTTGCAAAGCAGGCAGTGATACTCGCCCTTGGCGCCAGGCCGGGAGGTCAACTCGATACGGCGATAGCCGGCATGACACTTGGGGCAGGTAACGTCGGATTTTTTCATTTTGAAATTATGCCGCGCGCGGAAGCCGCTTGCCAGCCCGTGGCGGATCACATTCTTCTTTTTCCTGGAAAATTCATATTTCCCGAAACAAACGCGACGCCCAACCGGTCTTTTTTAGTCCAGTTCGACCACTTCGCCGTCCACCAGCGACACCCGCCGGTCCATGCGGCCGGCCAGTTCCATATTGTGAGTCGCGATCAGCATCGCGACTCGCGTCGCCTTCACCAGTTGCATCAGCGCCTGGAAGACGTGATCGGCGGTGTGCGGATCGAGGTTGCCGGTCGGTTCGTCCGCAAGCAGCGCCCGTGGCGCATTGGCGACCGCACGCGCAATCGCAACCCGTTGCTGCTCGCCGCCGGACAATTCCGACGGCCGGTGTTTGATCCGGTCGCCGAGCCCGAGATAGGCCAGGATTTCGCTGGCGCGTTTGACGGTCTCGGACCGTTTCAACCCGCGAATCATCTGCGGCAGCATGACGTTTTCGAGCGCCGAAAACTCCGGCAGCAGGCGGTGCGATTGATAGACGAAACCGATTTCGGTGCGGCGGATCCGGGTCCGGTCGATATCCGACAGGCCCGAGGTCGGGCTTCCTCCGACGTAAACCTCGCCATCGTCGGGGCTTTCCAACAGACCGGCGATGTGAAGCAAGGTCGATTTGCCGGCGCCCGACGGCGCGACGAGAGCCACCGACTGCCCGGCCCACAACGCGAGCTGGGCGCCATTGAGAATCGTCAGCGGCGTCGCACCTTGCAGGTACTGTCGTTTGATCTCGTGGAGATAAACGACCGGTACCTCCTCCGCCCCCTCACCCATCTTTGCCCCTCACTCGTACCGCAGCGCTTCGACCGGGTCGAGGCGGGCAGCACGCCAGGATGGATAGAGCGTGGCCAGGAAAGACAATGTCAGTGCCATGATCACGACCGCGCTGGTTTCGCCGAAATCGATCTCGGCGGGCAATTTGGAAAGAAAATACAGCTCCGGCGAAAACAGCTCGGTGTTGGTGAGCCAGGACAAGAATTGCCGGATCGATTCGATATTCAAACAGATCAGCATGCCGACGAGGAACCCGGTAAGCGTCCCGACGACGCCGATCGCGGCTCCCGTGATCAGAAAAATACGCATGATTGATCCCTGCGAGGCGCCCATGGTGCGCAGGATCGCAATGTCGCTGCCCTTGTCCTTCACCAGCATGATCAAGCCCGACACGATGTTGAGCGCCGCGACCAGCACGATCATGGTCAGTATCAGGAACATCACGTTGCGCTCGACCTGAAGCGCGTTGAAGAAGGTCGAATTTCGCTGCCGCCAATCAACCAGGAACACCGGCCGTCCAGCCGCCTCCGTCACGCTCTTGCGAAAGGCATCGATCTTGTCGGGATTGGTGGTGAACACCTCGATCGCGGTCACGTCGTTGCTGCGGTTGAAATAGGCCTGCGCCTCGGCGAGCGGCATGAACACGAAACTGGCGTCGTATTCCGACATACCGATCTCGAATACGGCCGTGATCCGGTAGGGCTTGATGCGGGGCGTCGTGCCCATCGGCGTCACCGCTCCGCGCGGCGCGACCAGGGTGACGCTGTCGCCGGCATGCAGTGACAGCGTGTCGGCAAGCCGGCGGCCGATCGCCACACCCTGCCCTTCGTCGAATCCCTCGAGCGTGCCCTGCTTGATGTTCTTTGCAATCGAAGTGAGGTTGTTGAGGTCGTCGGCGCGGATACCGCGAACGAAAACGCCTGACGCATTGAAGGGCGAGGACGCCAGCGCCTGCCCGTCCACGACCGGTGCGGCCAATCTTATTCCCTGAGCCTGGTTGATGCGCTCGGCCACGTCCTTCCAATCGGTCAGCGGCGACTCCAGCGGCTGCACCAGGAGGTGGCCGTTGAGGCCGAGAATCTTGTCGAGCAATTCCTTGCGAAAGCCGTTCATGACAGCCATCACGATGATCAGCGTGGCCACGCCGAGCATGATGCCGAGGAACGAGAATCCGGCGATGACGGAGATGAAGCCTTCCTTGCGGCGCGCCCGCAAATAGCGTCCAGACAGCAGCCACTCGAATGGCGCGAAAGGTGGGGTATGAACTGGCTCGCTCATGGCTTGGTCCATGTCCGATTTTCACACGATTCGGGCTAATTGTGGCCACAACGGCCGATATCCCGGCGCATCGCGGTGGATAATCTCAAATTAGGCGAACCGTTCTCAATTCGGTCAGCCTCAACTAAGTCAGCCTCACGAAGCCAGCCTTGCCAGCACTTCGGCCGGACCCAGATT
Organism: uncultured Alphaproteobacteria bacterium; assembly: GCA_963832045.1. Taxonomy (GTDB): domain Bacteria; phylum Pseudomonadota; class Alphaproteobacteria; order Rhizobiales; family Xanthobacteraceae; genus Bradyrhizobium. The sequence continues at coordinate 119,703 of CAWHSM010000019.1, read as the reverse complement.
TTCGCGGCTGCCATCGCTGCGCCGCTTGAGTTCAAGCTTGCCTTCGGCAAGGCCCTTCGGGCCGACGAGGATTTGCCAGGGAATGCCGATCAGATCGGCCGCGGCGAATTTGGCGCCTGCGCGCTGGTCGGTGTCGTCGTAGAGCACCTCGACGCCTTTGGCCGTCAATTCGCGATAGAGCTGTTCGCAGGCGCCATCCGTATCTTCGGAGCCCTGCTTCAAATTCAAGATCACCGCCTTGAAAGGCGCGACCGCCTCCGGCCACTTGATGCCGGCCTCGTCATGGCAAGCCTCGATAATGGCACCCAGCAGCCTGGAAACGCCGACCCCGTAGGAGCCGCCGTGAATGGCGACCTCGGCACCGTCGGGCCCCGCAACCAAAGCCTTCATCGGTTCGGAATATTTGGTGCCGAAATAGAAGATCTGGCCGACCTCGATGCCCCGCGTATGCACCCTCTTCTCCGCCGGCACTTCGCGCTCGAAGCGCGCGGCGTCATGGACGTCCTCGGTGGCGGCATAGACCGAGGTCCATTGCTTGATGATCGGGGTCAGGTCGCCGTCATAGTCGACATCAGCGCCGGGGACCGGAAGGTCGAGCACGTCGCGGTCACAGAAAACGCCGGACTCTCCGGTCTCCGCGAGCACGATAAATTCGTGGCTGAGATCGCCGCCGATCGGGCCGGTCTCGGCACGCATCGGGATCGCCTTCAATCCCATGCGCGCGAAGGTGCGCAAATACGCAACGAACATTCGGTTGTAGGCGCGCCGCGCCGCTGCCTCGTCGAGATCGAACGAATAGGCATCCTTCATCAGAAACTCGCGCCCGCGCATGACGCCGAAGCGCGGCCGCTGCTCGTCGCGGAACTTCCACTGGATGTGATAGAGATTGAGCGGCAGGCTCCTGTAGGATTTGACGTAGGCGCGGAAAATCTCGGTGATCATTTCCTCGTTGGTCGGACCGTAGAGCAACTCGCGCTTGTGCCGGTCGGCGATCCGCAACATTTCGGGACCGTAGGCGTCGTAGCGGCCACTCTCCCGCCAGAGGTCGGCGAGTTGCAGCGTCGGCATCAACAATTCAAGCGCACCGGCGCGGTTCTGCTCCTCGCGAACGATCTGCTCGATCTTCTTCAATACCCGCAAGCCGAGCGGCAGCCAGGCATAGATGCCGGCGGCTTCCTGCCGGATCATACCCGCGCGCAGCATCAAGCGGTGCGACACGATCTCCGCCTCTTTCGGATTCTCCTTGAGGATGGGAAGAAAGAAACGCGACAATCGCATGGGCACACCAGAGGGAATCGGCAGAGACCGGGAAAGAAGGCAGTGAAACCGGATCGGGTACAAAAACACAAGGGCGGGGATGAAGAAAAGCCGCTAACTAAACGGATTTCCTGTCTTTTTCCTGCTTACTTTGATCGCGCATTGAGGCGCAATCGGGTCACGCGCCGGCTTACCGCACCGACGGGCGCGGCGGGACGTCAAAATCGTCCTCCAGCGTGACTTTCCGGAAGTCGGTGACCAGCGCCTCGATGCGTATGTGCCAGCGGCCCGGATAGGGGATGGGAGCATCCGCTACGTGCCAGTAGCCGTCGGCGCCGAGCGTGGCGGTGCGTTGCAGCGGTTCGATCCCGCGCCCCGGCAGACTCAGGATCAGCGTCGCTTCCTTGGCGACGAGAGGACTCGCATCGCCTTCCATCAGTTGCAGAACGAAATTGTCCTTGCCGACCGCGCCGGGGGAAATCAGAACCTGAAACATCGCGGCATCGGTGTGGATGTGGATAGCCAGCGGCTTGACGGCGGCCGCCGCCAGCGCGCGCGGAGGCGGCGTAAAACGCCATCCGGCGACCACCGCCAGAATTCCCACCGCCAGCATACATTCCAGAAAGATCGATCGCGTGAGAAGCTTCGTATCGAGCGGATTGACGGCCAGTTGCGGCGTCAGGCGGAAACGGTTCAGCGCCGCAAGGCACAACAGACACGCGACCAGCACGAGCTTGGTCAGCAGGATCAATCCGTAACTGGTCTCGATCAGCGGACGAAAGCCTTCCAGTTGCACGACGGCCAGCACCAGCCCCGTCACCGCCAGCGCTGCCACGACCGGCATCGCCGCTAGCGAAAACCGGTTCAGAATGCCAAGCAGCGAGGCCGCCGGCTCCCGCGTCATCGCTGCCAATGGCGCCAGTGCGCCGATCCAGAAGGCGACCCCAATGCCATGGAGGAAGACCATCGGCCGGGTCAGCCATTGCGGCTGTGCCGTACTGGCGTGTCCGCTGGCCGCCAGCGCTGCGCCAACGCCGAGGAGCGCCGTGGCCGACAGCGCGCGCGCTGACCTGTCTGAAATGTTTCGCAGCACAACCATCGCCAAGGCCATCGCGGCGATGGCGATGAGCAAGGACGGCAGCAAGCTCGTGGCTGCGGCGGCTTGCCACGGCGCCGACGTCAGGATGTCCGGCGGCGCGAGACCCAACAAATCAAGGCCCTGAAGTCCGCAAGCGGCAACGGCACTCGCAAAGCCAATCACAAGGGCTGGCACGATCACGCGTGGGACAGAGTTTGCGCGGGCAATCCAGACGGCAAAGAAGGCGCCGCCGACGCCCGCGAACAGCCCGATGTAAATGCCGATCCGTGCCAGCCAGATCAGAGCGTCAAGCAGAGGCGCTCGATCCGGCGGCGGCCTGATTTCGTTGACCGGCATGCCAACCGAAAAAACCAATGATCCGCCGACCGGATGTCCGTCGGCCGAGACCACGCGGTAGCTGACGAGTTGGGTGCCATGAAGATCATCCGGCAGGTTGATTTCCACGACGTTATCGTGCGCGCTGAACGACACGTCGTGGCGCGCCGTGCCCGCCCCGTCGATCAGTTTGATCGAGGCCGGCGTTACCGGCTCATTGAATCGCAGGCGTACTGTCTTCGGCGCCTGCGACATTATGCTGCCGTCGCCGGGCTCCGTCGAAATCAGCGACGCGTGTCCGAAAGCGCCGGTGGCGAAGCCAAGAACCGACAACAGGGTTGCAAGGCCCGCAACAAGGCGCATGTTCGGGCCGATCAGGGTTTTGCGATCAACTTGACGCCAGGCGCCGGCGACTTGTCATCATGCATGTGTTCCGCGTGGCCTTCCGCGGGAATATCGATCCAGCGACTGACGCCCTGCTCGCATTCCTGCACGGTTGGAAAATACAGAACAGTGTCCGGCTTGAGCGCAGGCGCGAGGTACGTGCTGATGACGAATTCATCGTAATAGTCGTCCGGCAGCTTGCCGCCGCTCCAGACCACCTCCTTGACGCCCTCGGTAAGTTTGGTGCCGTGGAAGTCATATGGCGCGGCATATTTTCCCTTGACGACCTCGACATTCCAGCCGGGCTTGACCATCGGCTTCACCGCGATCACGCCGTCAGGAATTTGAACGCGGATCCTGATCGTGGCCGAACCGGCACAGCCGTGCGGGACCGCAAACACAGCCTTGTAAAACGTCCCCACCGCGGCCTGACGGCCTTCAAGGGTGACGTGGGCGTGGGCCGACCACGTCGTCATCAGGACTGCCGCCGCCACAAGACTTGTTGATTTCACTGTCATTGCCGCCTCACATCTTCATACCGGGAGACATCTTCTGCATGGTGTTGCCATCGCCGCCGCCTGGCCCTTGAGCGCCGATGCCTTCGACGTCCAGCACGACCGCGACCTTGCCCGCCTTCTCAAAAGACAACGTGAGAGGCAACTTGTCGCCCTGCTTCAGCGGGCTTTTCAGATCCATGATCATCAGGTGGTAGCCACCTGGCGCGAGCTTGACGGTCTTGCCCGGATCGATGGTCACACCTCCGTCCACTGGACGCATCTTCATGACGCCGTTGTTCATCGACATTTCATGCACTTCGATCTTGCCGGAGATTTCACCGGTGACGCCGACCAGCTTGTCCGCGGTCGTTCCCTTGTTCTCGATCGTAAAGTAGCCGGAGCCGATCTTGGCTCCGTTTGGTGTCGCCCGGCTCCAGGCCTGCGAGATCACGAGATCTCCTGCCTTGACGTCCTCGGCATGCGCCAATGAGCAGGTTGTCAAAATCATCAACAGAGACGTTACGATCCTTGCTCTCATGAAAAGCTCCTTGCTTGGGGTATCCCTGCCCTAAAACGTGTATTTCGCTGCGAGAACGTACGTTCTGCCCGGGAACGGATGAAACAGGAAGTACTGCTGGTTAAGCGCCGGCCAAAATGGCACACGCTTCAGTGCGGACAAGCCGCGCCGCACCTCAACTTGCAGCGGTCAGGAAACGGATGGCGGCGCGCGTGCGCGTGCGTTCGAGCCGGCAAAGGAACCCGCAAGCTGCGGTATGCTGTCGTGCCAGACGACGCCTTGATCGATGCGATACGGGACGACAAGGCCGATCGTATCCGGTGTGTTGGCGGGGGCGGCGCTCCCGCTGAACACACAGCAGATGACGCAGTTCGTATCATGGGTCTGATGTCGGTTGCCCTGATCGCCGGGGGCGGGAACCGAAGCCAGATGACCCTGGCAAAACTCGGCGGCAGCCAGCGGATCGGAGGCTGCGATGGCGACAGCTATGCTTGCGCCGATTGGCGCAAGAATCTGCACCATCAACGCGATCAAGAAGACCGGAATATATTTCCTTAGCTGCTGTCGCATTCGCGAGTCCGTCCTCCTGCCAACTAATCATTTGGCGGGAGGCGTGTCGAGACCGCCATGACGTCAGATTGGCGCACCCTTCGGAAAATACGGTCGCGTAGCCGGGGTTGCCACACCTGCCCCGCCTAATATACTGATCGCGGTTGTTGGGCGCGGGTTGTTCGAGTCCGCTCGAATCGACCTGCAAGCAAATCAGAACTTAACCCTATCGCGGACCCTGTATAACAACATACGCTTGTGAGCATGCGAACCGGAGCAAATCAAGCAAGTACAAAACTGCGGCTGTTCTGGCGAAGGCTGGTCGGCGCGGTCGCGATCTATGCCTTGGTTATGCAACCGTTGCTGCTGACGGTAGCCGGAACCCAGCTCGCCCAGGCCTCGGTCCTCGACGAGGTTACGTTCGCTCAGCTTTGCCTGCATAATGCCGAGGGCAGCCCCGTTGCGCCTGCCGATCAGCAAGAACATCCCGCCCACCATCACTGTGTGCAATGTTTTGCGGGGGCCTTTCATCTTCTCGACGCTCCGCAACCCGTAACCGTCGCGTCCGCCGATCGGGAATTCCGCAAGCTGCGCCAGTCCGGGCGCCCGCTGCGGCTATCTTCATCATCTCAGTATTTAGTTGCCTGTCCCAGAGGTCCTCCACTCAGCGCGTGATGCAATGCGGCCCTAAACGGCCGCTTCCAACTGCTTTCACGTCTTCTGACCGGAGAAATCCCGATGTCTCGGCACTTGCTGCATACACTCGCGCTTGCGGGTCTTACCGCGGCTACGTTTACCTCCGATGCTCTCGCCCACTGCTTTGTCGGCGCCCGTTTTCTTCCCGCCACCCTTGCCACCGACGACCCCTGCGTCGCCGACGAAATGTCGCTTCCAACCGTCGCCTGGTCCCAAACGGCGGATGTACCGCCGGCCTCGCAATTGGATCTTTCGTTCGATTTCGCCAAGCGGATTACCGAGAATTTCGGCGTAACAATCAGCCAGGGTTGGACTTCGATTCGTCAGGCCGACGGCACGCTGATGCAGGGATTTGGTAACTTCGAAACCACGTTCCAGTACCAGGTGCTCAAGGATCGCGAGCACGAGTTGGCGATCCTCGCCGGCCTCATCGTCGATTGGGGGCACACCGGCTCGACCGGATCGGGCTTTGCCACCGATTACGGCCTTGTGACGCCGACGCTTTATTTCGGGAAGGGATTTGGCGATCTGCCTTCGAACTTTGGCGGGTTCCGCGCCTTCGCCGTGACCGGGCAAGTCGGCTACCAGATTCCGACAACCTCATTCGACTTCACCCAAAACGCGTTCATTCCGCAGCAACTCGTCTACGGCGCCTCGCTGCAATACAGCATGCCCTATCTGAAGTCGGAGATCGTTGATCTCGGGCTTCCTGAATTTCATCAACCACCTGATTCCGATCGTCGAGGCTAGTCTGACGACGCCGGTCTCCAACAACTTCGGCAATCCCTACACGACCACGGGAACGATCAATCCCGGCGTGATCTGGGTCGGAAGCTATTTCCAAGTCGGGCTTGAGGCGATGGTTCCGATCAACCGTCAAAGCGGCACCGGCGTCGGCGTTATCGGCCAGTTGCACCTTTACCTCGACGATATCTTTCCAACAACCATTGGGCAGCCGCTGTTCGGCGGAACGTCCAGTACCCGCAAGCTAACCTTTTGAGGCAACGCCATGCGCATCCCAACTCTTATAGCGGCGGGCCTTTTCACCTTCATGGCGATTTCAGCGGCGAACGCGCACGCGTTTTTAGACCACGCCGAGCCTCGGGTGGGAAGTACGACACCAACCGCTCCCAAAGAGGTCGTTCTTTTCTATACCCAAAATCTGGAACCGGCATTCAGCTCGATCGAAGTGAGCGATGCCAATGGCGCGCGCGTCGATCAAGGCAAAGCCAGGATCAGCGCGAGCACCATGCGGGTCAGCGTGAAGCAATTGCCGCCGGGAACGTACAGGGTTCGTTGGCAAGTGCTGTCGGTGGATACCCATACGACCGAAGGCAACTTCACTTTTCACGTCGGACAATAAGGTAACGCGGGCCGCTTAGGCCCATTTCAGCACGCCAGCCACCGCCCTTAGCGGGGCGCTGGCTCCCCGTTTGCTCAGAATTCTGCTCCCCATGGAGGGCATATTGATCAATCCGCTGATTGTCGCGCGGGATTTTCACCTAGCATCGACGGTGATCGTCGCGGGCATCATCTTTTTTGATCTCTTCATTGCCTCTCCGACTTGGCGAACGATGCCGCCATTCCGCGCAGCCCAGGCTTCCTTTCAATCGTCGACCGGGAAAATTCTCTGGATCAGCCTCGCGTTATCGATCGCGTCTGCACTGGCGTGGTTGTGCCTGCTGTCCATGCGGATTGGCCGCAAGAACTTCGACGACGTCATCACCGACGGCACGGTCTGGCTTGTGTTGTCGCAAACGCAATTCGGCTTTGCCTGGCAAATGCGATTGTTGTTCGGCGCCCTCCTGGCGGCGTGCCTGTTGCTATGCCGCAAGGCAGGCAACGCATGGATTGCTAGCTGCCTGACGATCCTCTCTGGTTTGTTAGCCGGCGCCTATCTTGGTTCCCTGGCCTTTGCCGGTCATGGGACGGAAGGCCTGGGGTTCTGGCAAAACATCCACCTGGCCGCGGACTTCCTGCATTTGATTGCAGCCAGCCTGTGGCTCGGAGCTCTCGTCCCCCTGGTCCTGTTGCTCGTCTATCTGTGGCGCTCTCAAGAAGACGGCTGGGTGTCGGCCGCGGCTCGCGCCGGGAGCCGCTTTTCCACCCTCGGCATTCTCGCTGTCGGCATTTTGCTTGTCAGTGGAACCATCAACGCTGCGTTCCTGCTGGGGGACATGCACAGCCTGATCGACACCGCCTATGGCCGCCTGCTGCTCCTCAAGGTGGTGTTATTCGCAGCCATGGTGAGTCTGGCGAGCATCAACCGGCAGTCCCTGCTGCCGCGGCTCTCCGATCATGTCGGAATTGACCACGGTTCCCGTACGGTTCAACGGCTGGTACGCAGCGCGGTGGCTGAAATAGCCCTCGGGATCGCGATCATTCTTATTGTCGGCATGCTCGGCATCATGGCACCGGCGAACGATATGGCTGCGCACCTTCATTGAAGCGTTGGACGGTGCTCCGGCGAAGATTTGAGGCGCCCCTCCTCCACTACCAATATACCTTCTCCTGCTGAAATACCATTCATTTCAGAATGTGCTTCAATTTTGAACATTCGTTGCCGAAATTGATGACACAATGCAAATTATGGTCTACGACTTTGGGCTTCAGACCGGCCGCAAGGTCGACGTCTGGTGGTCCAAGTCTCGGGAGGAGCCCTGACGCGCACAAGCAGCGTCGTCCTGTCAATCAAGATCAATCACTGATACGGGAAAATAGGGTCGACACAATTTTTGGAGCAGGGCTTTGTGAAAGCCCTGCTCTTTTTTCTTTTGAAACCAATCATAGAAATCGCGAAGCGATAGATCACTCGCGCTCGAGGAAGTTCGATCCAATATCGGCTTTTTTCTTGATCGGATCGAAGTCGCAATAGACGCCATCGGCCACCAGCGTGTAGCTTGAGACAAGGTTGTATTTGTCGAGCTTCACCGAATTCAGGCCAATCACCCTCGTACTGGTGCCGCCGTTCCACTTGAAAGGCGTCGCGCTTTGTGCCCGTTCACAGGCCGCGACCGCATCGGCAAACACATAGCCTTCGACAAATGTCTTCAAAGTCTGAAGCTGGGTGTTGATTCTCCAGTCCATATACAAAGCCGCCGCAAGCCCGGCGATGGCGAGCAGCAAAAGCACGGCAACGATCCGCTGAAACCACACTTTCTCCCCCAATCGCCGGAAGCGCGTTTCCGAGATCTCTCAGAACGGCATTCCCATCAATTTCGACAATCGCTCGATATTCAAAAAGCCCTCGTAATACGCCGCCATGCCAGCGGCATAAAACACGGCCGAGAGCAGCGTCGTCCAGATCAGCTTGCGACCCATCCGGCTTGCGATCGGCGCGCCGGGATCGGTGCCGGGACTGCCGACGCCGTCTTCATGCTGGCTCCGCACGCCGAATGGCAGCGTCAGGAACAACACCAGCCACCACAGGACGAAGTAAATCGCAAAGCCGGTTGAGATGGTGTAGGCCATGGCTAGAGTTCCGATTCCGAAGTTCGCAAGCAATCGCCACGGACCTCCGATGCGAACTTCGGAATCAAAGGAGCTCTAGCAATTTATTCGTTCTAGTGCGGCTTTGAATTTGAAGTTCCTATCGCGAGTTTGCCGCGCTACTAATAGGAACTTCAAATTCGCCGCACTAGTCAAGCCTGTTCGATTTCGACAAGCGCGCCGGAAAAATCCTTCGGATGCAGGAAAAGCACCGGCTTGCCGTGGGCGCCGATCCTGGGAACGCCGTCGCCGAGCACCCGTGCACCCTCCCCGACCAATCGGTCCCGCGCGGTAATGATATCGGGCACATCGTAGCAGATGTGGTGGATGCCGCCGTCGGCATTGCGCTCCAGGAACTTGGCGATCGGCGAGGCCTCTCCCAGAGGCTGGATGAATTCGATCTTGGTGTTGGGCAAAGTCACGAACACGGTAATGACGCCGTGCTCGGGCAATGGCACCGCTGCTGATATCTCCGCACCGAACGCCGCGCCATAGATCCTGGCGGCTTTCTCGGCATCCCTGACCGCAATTGCCACATGATTAAGCCGGCCCAGCATGGCGCATCTCCCGCCTTCTTATAACGCGCCGGCGCCGCCTTCGCAAAACCGGCTCCGGCTCACTTTTCGATTTCGCGCGATGGCGAAACCCGATCGGTTAGACCGTGAGTACATGCACGAAGCACAAGGGCTTCTTTCCCCAGTGCTCGTTCACCGTCGCTCGCACCGCCCGGCGCACCGATTCCGCCAAGGCGTCCGGATCCCGCCGCCGCGCGCGCGGCAATCCCTCCACCGTCGAGACCACGGCATCGAACACGATTTCGTCGATGACCTCTCCCGCCGTATTCTTCTCGGGGATGCCGATCAGGTCGACTTCGGGATCGTCGACGAGTTCACCCTTCTCGTCCATCGCGATGGCAATGAAGGCACAGCCGGCAAATGCCAGTCGCCGCCGTTCGATAACGGCGCGGGATTTGGAGTCCTCCAGAATGAGGCCATCCTTGTAAAGTCGGCCCGAGGGCAACTGCTCGATAATGCCAGGATCGGTGGGTCCGAGTTTGACCAGGTCGCCGTTGCGGCAGATCAGCACCTTGGGAACGCCGGCCGAGCGCGCCAGTTTGGCGTGCTCGAACAGATGCAACGCCTCGCCATGGACGGGAATCAGGAGTTGCGGGCGCACCCAGGCGATCATGTCCTTCAGCTCGTCGCGGCGCGGATGGCCGGATACATGGACCAGATGGGTCCGGTCGGTGATGACTTCGATGCCTTGCGTGATCAGGCCGTTGATGACGGCGCCCACCGCCTTTTCGTTGCCGGGAATCGTTCGCGAGGAAAAAATCACGCAATCGCCCTTGTTGAGCGTCACTTGCGGATGGTCGTCGTTGGCGATGCGCGAGAGCGCGGCGCGCGGCTCGCCCTGGCTGCCCGTACACAGCGCCAACACCTTGTCGGGCGGAAAATGGCCATAGAGATCGGCGCCGCGGAAATTCTGCACGCCGTCGAGATAGCCGGTCTCGCGCGCCACCTGGACCACACGCTCCATCGCGCGTCCGACCACGACCACCTCGCGCCCCGAGAGGCGCGCCGCATCCGCGACCGCACGCAGCCGCGCGACGTTGGAGGCGAATGTCGTGACGGCGACCCGGCCTTTGGCCGCCTTCACCAATTCGACGATGGTCTTTGCGACTTCGGATTCCGACGGCGAGCGGCCCTCGCGCACCGCGTTGGTGGAATCGCCGATCAGCGCCAGCACGCCGGCTTCGCCAAGTTCGCGCAACCGTCGCTCATCGGTCGGCGGGCCGGTGACGGGCGTGGGATCGAGCTTCCAGTCGCCGGTATGCAGAACCGTTCCGGCTTCGGTGTGAATGGCGAGCGCGTGCGATTCCGGGATCGAGTGCGCCACCGGAATGAACTCGACGCCAAACGGCCCGAGATCGATCCGGCCGCCCGATGGCACGACCGTAACCGGTATCTTCGGGGGATTGCGCTCTGAAGCGCATTTGGCCTCGAAGAGAGCGGCGCTGAATTTGGTCGCATAGATCGGGCATTTCAGCCTCGGCCAGAGGTCGATGATGGCGCCGAAATGATCCTCGTGGGCATGTGTCAGCACGAGACCGACCAGGTTCTTCCGCTCCTGCACGAGAAAGCTGATGTCGGGCATGATGGTATCAATGCCCGGAAGATGTTCCTCGTCGCCGAAGGAGACCCCGAGATCGATAGCGAGCCAGGCGCGATGCTGCCGATTGCCGAAGCCGTAGATCGACAGGTTCATGCCGATCTCGCCGACGCCCCCGAGCGGGGCAAACGTCAATTCATCGGGTTGCGCCATTAAGCGACTCCTGCGGAAGCGGCCGAACCGAAATGGACGTCGCCCGCAGAAATCCGAATCCCGTCGCCGGTGGCGGTTCTGACAATCATGCAGCCTGTGTCGTCGATCGTGTCGAAAATGCCTGCCACCGTCGCGTTGCCGGTATGGACCGCTACAGGCTGGCCGAGTCCCGCCGCGAGCGCCAGCCAGCGTTGACGGATTTCACCGAAACCGCGACCCTGGTCCCAAATGCCGCGGCATTCGGCCCAGCTGTCCGACAGCGCCGTAAACAGCGCTTCCGCACTGGTCTCAATGCCAAGCGCCCTGAGGGAAGTGGCGGGCGTCGGCGTGCCTTCCGGCGCGGCAACGACATTGGTGCCCATCCCGACCACGACGGCGAGCCCTGCGCCTGCGACCGCTTCGGCCTCCAGCAGGATGCCGGCAAGCTTCGCCTGCCCCGCCAGCACGTCGTTGGGCCACTTCAGCGCCAACCCGACCGACGCGGAGCCCGCGATCGCCTGCAGCGCCGCATGAAGCGCGAGCCCGGCCGCAAAGCCGAGCGTTGCTGCCACCGCCGGCGCAAGGTCGATCGTCTCAAGCACGCTGCTTGCGAGGTTGCCCTTTGGCGCAATCCACCGCCGCTGCCGTCGCCCGCGGCCGGCGGTCTGTTCAGATGTGACAAACCACATCGGTCCGCGCTCGCCGGCGCGCGCGCGCTCAATCGCCTCCGAATTGGTCGAGCCAATCTGGTCGAAGCTTGCGAGGCGATAGCCGGCCGATGTGGCTCGTGGACCGAGCGTGAATGCCATCTCAGGGCTGATCCGGCTTAGCCAAAGCCGGCCGGGTGTCGATGTTTTTTGGGGACATGATCTTATCCAAAAACCGGAATCCACTTTTTGGGATCATGCCCTAAAAAAGTGATTTCGCCGCCGCCGTAGCCATGCTGACCAACGGTCCGGGAACAGCCCAGAAAAAGAGATTGAAGAGACCAGCGACCGCCAGCACCGTGCGCAATTCCATACGCACGGGATCGAGCTGGGGCAGCGGCTCGTCGAAATACATCACCTTGATGATAAGCAGATAATAATAGGCGCCGACTACGCTGGTCAGGACGCCCACCACGGAAAGGGTGAAAAGACCGGCCTTGATCGCCGCGATGAACACGTAAAACTTGGCGAAGAATCCGGCGAGCGGCGGAATCCCCGCCAGCGAAAACAGCAGCATCGCAAAGAAGAACGCCAGCATCGGATTGGTGCGGGAAAGGCCCGCAAAGTCGCTGATGTTCTCGACATGCTGACCGTTGCGCTTCATGGCCAGGATGACGGAGAAGCTTCCGAGCGTCATCGCGACATAGATCGCGATATAGACCAGCACGCCTTGCGCGCCCTCGGCTGTTCCGGCGGCCAGCCCCACCAGGGCAAAGCCCATGTGGCCGATCGAGGAATAGGCCATCAGGCGCTTGATGTTCTTCTGGCCAATGGCCGCGAACGAGCCGAGCGCCATCGAGGCGATCGAGACAAACACCACGATCTGCTGCCATTGCGGCACGATTCCTGGAAAGGCGGTCAGCGCCACGCGGGTGAAAACCGCCAACGCCGCGACCTTCGGGGCGGAAGCAAAGAAAGCCGTGACCGGCGTCGGCGCACCCTCATAAACGTCGGGCGTCCACATGTGGAACGGCACGGCGGAGACCTTGAAGCAAAGTCCGGCGAGCAGGAACACCAACCCAAACACGATGCCGATGCTGCCGGTCTTCACAGCGGCCGCGATGCCGGCAAAGCCGACGGTGCCGGTAAAGCCATAGATCAGGGAGGCGCCATAGAGCAGCATGCCCGAGGAGAGCGCACCCAGCACAAAATATTTCAGGCCAGCCTCGGTCGATTTTGCGTCGTCACGGTTAGAGGCAGCAACCACGTAGAGCGCAAGGCTCATCAGCTCGAGCCCAAGATAGAGCATGATCAGATCGCCCGCGGAGATCAGGATCATCATGCCGAGCGTCGAAAGCAGGACCAGGATGGAATATTCGAAGATGCGCCGGGATGGATCGGCCAGAAACTCCATCGAAAGAACGAGTGTGGCGGCTGAACCGATCAGCGCGAGAATCTTCAGGAAACGCGCAAAATCGTCGACGATAAAGCTGCCGTTGAAGGTCGTGAGCCTACCTGCGGGCAACATCAGCTCCAGCAGGCCCACGATCACCAGCAGAGCCAGCGCAAGGCCCGTGATCAGGCCGGTGGTGCGTACACCCCGATAGGCCCCGACCATCAATAGCGCCATGGCGCCGACCGCCAGGACGAGCTCCGGCAGTACGGGCAGCAATTGATAACCTGCGCTCTCGAAGCTCATGGCACGTTGTCCAGTGTTTAGTGTAGCAGCGATGCGGCCTTCACGGCCGTCACTGCGGTGTTGTAGTTGTTGACCAGTTGCTGCACAGACGTCGCCGACATATCGAGCACCGGCTTCGGGTAGAAGCCGAACAGGATGGTGAGGACGACCAGCGGCGCCAGCGTCAGACTCTCGCGGAATGTGAGATCCTTGATGGTCGCGAGCGACGGCTTGACCAGCGCGCCAAATATCACCTTGCGATACAGCCACAGCGCATAGGCCGCCGACAGAATGACGCCGGTCGTGGCCAGCGCCGCGGTCGGGATCGAAACCTTGAACGTGCCGATCAGTGTCATGAATTCGCCGACGAAACCGGACGTGCCGGGCAAACCGACATTGGCCATGGTGAAGACCATGAACACCAGCGCATAAAGCGGCATGCGGTTGACCAATCCGCCATAGGCGGTGATTTCCCGGGTATGCATGCGGTCGTAGACGATGCCCACGCAGAGGAACAGCGCGCCCGACACGATGCCGTGCGAGATCATCTGGAAGACGCCGCCGGCCACACCCTGGGTGGTGCCGGCGAAAATCCCCATGGTGACAAAACCCATGTGAGCGACGGAGGAATAGGCGATCAGCTTCTTGATGTCCTCCTGCATCAGCGCGACCAGCGAGGTGTAGATGATCGCGATCACCGACAGCGAGAAGATCAGCGGCGCGAATTCATGCGAGGCCAGCGGGAACATCGGCAGCGAAAACCGCAGGAAGCCGTATCCGCCCATTTTCAACAGGATCGCGGCCAGGATCACCGAGCCGGCGGTCGGCGCCTCGACATGCGCATCCGGCAACCAAGTGTGAACCGGCCACATCGGCATTTTCACCGCAAAAGACGCGAAGAAGGCAAACCATGCCCAGGTCTGCAGGGAGCGCGGCACCGCCGCGTGCATCAGGGTGGGGATATCGGTGGTGCCGGCGTTCCAGTACAGCGCCATGATCGCCAGCAGCATCAGGACAGAGCCGAGCAGGGTGTAGAGGAAGAACTTGAAGGACGCATAGACCCGGCGCGGCCCACCCCATACCCCGATGATCAGGAACATCGGGATCAGGCCGCCTTCGAAGAACAGGTAGAACAACACGAGGTCGAGCGCCGAGAAGGTGCCGACCATCAGCGTTTCCAGGACCAGGAACGCCATCATGTATTCCTGCACCCGTTGCGTGACCGACTTCCAGCTCGCCACGATGCAGAACGGCATCAGCGCGGTGGTCAGGATCACGAATGGAAGTGAAATTCCGTCCACCCCCATGTGATAGGTGATGGAATTGGCGAGCCACGGCGCCTTCTCGACGAACTGGAAGTCCGGTTGCGACGGATCGAATCGGAACACCAGGATCAACGACACCGCAAACGTGACCAGCGTGGTCCAGAGCGCGATCCAGCGCGCATTGCGCTGCGCCGCCTCGTCGTCGCCGCGGATCAGATAGATCAGCAACGCACCGACGGCGGGAAGGAAGGTGGTAACGGAGAGAATAGGCCAGGTTGTCATCGACTAGCCCCCCACGCCGAAAATGAACCAGGTGATGAAGCCGGCGACGCCGATCAGCATGGCGAAAGCATAGTGGTAGAGATAGCCGGTCTGCAACCGGACCGCCCTGCGGGTGACGTCAAGCACGCGCGCCGACACACCATCCGGGCCGAAGCCGTCGATGATCTTGCCGTCGCCGACCTTCCAGAGAAAACGTCCGATCCATTTCGTCGGCCGCACGAAGATCAGGTCGTAGAGCTCGTCGAAATACCACTTGTTGAGCAGGAACTGGTAGAGCAGCGGCTGCTGGTTTGCCAAATCGACCGGCAGATAGGGCCGGCGAATATAGAACAGCCACGAGACCAGGAAGCCCAGCACCATCATGGCGGTAGGCAGGAACGCGATGTGCTCGGGGATCTGGTGCATCTCCTCGATGATATGCGGGTTCATCTTCAGGGAGTCGCGGAAGAATTCCTCCACGCC
The DNA here is from genome assembly GCA_963832045.1 of uncultured Alphaproteobacteria bacterium. Classification (GTDB taxonomy): domain Bacteria; phylum Pseudomonadota; class Alphaproteobacteria; order Rhizobiales; family Xanthobacteraceae; genus Bradyrhizobium. The sequence continues at coordinate 104,262 of CAWHSM010000019.1, read as the reverse complement.
ATGACCGGCGAACAATTCCTTGAACGGGAAGCCGACCACAATGGACCCGACCGCCAGAATGCCGATCGGAAACAGCATCGTCAGCGGCGCCTCGTGGGCGGCTTCATAATGCTCCCGATCGTGCGGCTCGCCATGGAAGGTCTTGAAAATAAGGCGCCATGAGTAGAACGAGGTCAGTCCCGCCGCGACCACGGTTGCGAGGAAACCATAGGTCGCGAGTGGATTATGCGACGCAAACGCGGATTCGATGATGGCATCCTTGGAGAAGTAACCGGCGGTGAGCGGGAAGCCCGTCAGCGCCAGCGTGCCGATGACCATCACCAGATAGGTAAAGGGAATCCGGTCCTTCAGGCCGCCCATGTTGCGGATGTCCTGTTCGTGATGCATCGCGTAGATCACCGAGCCGGAGCCCAGGAACAACAGCGCCTTGAAAAAGGCGTGGGTGAACAGATGGAACATCCCGACCGAATAGGCTCCCGCCCCCATCGCCACGAACATGTAGCCGAGCTGCGAACAGGTCGAGTAGGCCACGATCCGCTTGATGTCGTTCTGGACCAGACCGATGGTCGCGGCGAAGAAGGCCGTGGTGCCGCCAATGAACATCACGAAGGCCTGGGCGTTCGGCGCAAGCTCAAATAACGGCGACAGCCGCGCCACCATGAATACGCCGGCCGTGACCATGGTGGCGGCATGGATCAGCGCGGAGACCGGCGTCGGGCCTTCCATCGCGTCGGGCAACCAGGTGTGCAGCAGGAACTGCGCGGACTTGCCCATCGCGCCCATGAACAGCAGCAGACAGGTCAATGTCAGCGCATCGGCGTGCCAGCCGAAGAAGTCGATGGTCTTGCCGGTCAACCCCGGTGCTGCGGCGAAGATGGTCTCGAAGTCGGTGGATCCGACCAACATGAACACGGCGAAAATGCCGAGCGCAAAGCCGAAATCGCCGACCCGGTTGACCACGAACGCCTTGATCGCCGCCGCATTCGCCGATGGCTTCTGATACCAGAAGCCGATCAGGAGATAGCTCGCAAGACCGACGCCTTCCCAGCCAAAGAACAGCTGCACGAGGTTGTCTGCCGTCACCAGCATCAACATCGCGAAGGTGAACAGCGAAAGGTAAGCGAAAAAACGCGGCCGGTATGGGTCCTCGTCCATATAACCGATCGAGTACAGGTGCACGAGCGAGGAGACGGTGTTGACCACGACCAGCATGACCGCGGTCAAGGTATCGACGCGTAGCGCCCAGCTGACCTGCAGATCGCCCGAGTTGATCCACGGGAACAGGCTGACCCGGATATCGTGATGCCCGAAACCGACATCGACCAGCGCCACCCAGGACAAGGCGGCAGCCACCATCAACAAGCCCGTGGTAATCAGTTCGGCGGCGCGTGAACCGGCCGCCGGCGGCTCGGCAGCGTGATGATCGTCGTGACCATGGTCGTCATTACCATGGTCGTCATGGGCTTCCGTCGCGTGCGCGTCGGCGCTGTGCGCATCGTCGTGATGCTCGACCTCATCGCCGCCGGGATTGCGCGCATGCGCCCCAACGATGGAGATCGCGCCTGCGATGATGGCGCCGATCAACGGCAGAAAAACGATTGCCTGGATCATGTGGCGCGCCTAGCCCTTCATCAGATTGACGTCTTCAACCGCGATCGAACCGCGATTGCGGAAGTAGACGACGAGAACCGCAAGCCCGATCGCGGCTTCCGCCGCCGCAACCGTCAACACCAGAAGCGCGAACACCTGGCCGACGATGTCGCCGATGAACGTCGAAAACGCCACCAGGTTGACATTGACGGCGAGCAGGATCAGCTCGATCGACATCAGAATGACGATGATGTTCTTGCGGTTGAGGAAAATGCCGAGAATGCCGAGCGTGAACAGGATCGCGCCGACCGCGAGATAATGACCAAGACCGATCGTCATTGCACCCACTCCGCCGCGTCCGCGTCCTGCAAGCCCTGGCCCGATGCCACTTTGCGCAGGCTCATGGCGAGTTCAGGCGTCCGCGCATTCTGCACGTTGATATCCTGCCGCTTGACGTTGGCCTTGTGACGCAGCGTCAGCACGATGGCGCCGATCATCGCGACCAAGAGCACCATGCCGGCGATCTGGAAGTAGTGGATGTATTTCGTATAGAGCACGAGCCCCAGCGCTTCGGTATTGCTGACATTGGTCGGGATCGCTGCCGTGATCGACTTGGCCACATTGGCGTTGATCACCCAGCCGCCGGCGACCAGCAGCAGTTCGAACAGGAAAATGCCGCCGATCACCAGACCGACCGGCAGATAAGCCATGAAGCCCTCGCGCAGTTCGGTGAAATCGACGTCGAGCATCATGATCACGAACAGGAACAGCACCGCGACCGCGCCGACATAGACCACGACCAGGATCATCGCCAGGAACTCGGCGCCCATCAGCACGAACAGTCCCGAGGCGTTCACGAAGGCGAGGATCAGGAACAGCACGGAATGCACGGGATTGCGCGACACAATCACCATCACCGCGGAGGCCACGCAGATGCCCGCGAACAAATAGAAGAACAGCGCAGGAAGGATCATGCGAAACCCCTGTCCACAAACACCGTCGCGTTCTCTGAGCAGACCGTGTGCATGGCAAATACTTGCATCTCAACAGCCACGTTCCTCACCTCACCGGTACGGCGCGTCGAGTTCGATGGACTTGGCAATCTCGCGCTCCCAGCGGTCCCCGTTGGCGAGCAATTTCGCCTTGTCATAGTAAAGTTCCTCGCGCGTCTCGGTCGCGAATTCGAAATTCGGTCCCTCGACGATCGCATCGACCGGGCATGCCTCCTGGCAAAGCCCGCAATAGATGCACTTCACCATGTCGATGTCGTAGCGAACCGTGCGCCGCGTACCGTCGTTGCGCCGCGGGCCGGCTTCGATCGTGATCGCCTGCGCCGGGCAGATCGCCTCGCACAGCTTGCAGGCAATGCAGCGCTCTTCGCCGTTCGGATAGCGGCGCAGCGCGTGTTCACCGCGAAAGCGCGGCGAGATCGGCCCCTTTTCAAAGGGATAATTCAGCGTCGGCTTCGGCTTGAAGAAATAACGCATGGCGAGAAAGAACGCCGACACGAATTCCGACAACAGCAGCGAGCGGGTCGTAGCATGGATGTTGATACTCATAGCGACCTCATTTCGGCGCGATCCCCGCAAATTGCAGCACGCCCGCGACGACGACCACCATGGCCAGCGACAGCGGCAGGAACACCTTCCAGCCGAGCCTCATCAACTGGTCGTAGCGGTAGCGCGGCACGATTGCCTTTGCCATCGCAAACAGGAAGAACATGAAAAACAGTTTCAGCGCGAACCAGATCACGCCGGGCACCCAGTTGAAGGGCGGCAGGTCGACCGGCGGCAGCCAGCCGCCGAGGAACAGGATGGTCGCCATCGCGCACATCGTGGCGATCGCGACGTACTCCCCCAGCATGAACAGCAGATAAGGCGTCGAGCCGTATTCGACCATGAATCCGGCGACCAGTTCGGACTCGGCCTCCACCAGATCGAACGGCGGACGGTTGGTTTCCGCCAGTGCCGAGACATAGAAGACCACGAACATCGGAAACAGCGGCCACACATACCAGTTCAGGATGGTGAGCTGCGGCAGGCCGATCAGGCTGGCGAGCCCGCGCGTGTTCTGGGCTTCCACGACGGAAGAAAGATTGAGCGAGCCCGCGCACAGCAAAACCGTGATGATCACGAACCCGATCGAGACTTCGTAGCTCACCATTTGCGCTGCCGAGCGCAATGCGGCCAAAAACGGATATTTCGAGTTCGACGACCAGCCGGCCATGATGATGCCGTAGATCGACAGCGACGAAATCGCGAAGATGTAGAGAACGCCGACGTTGATGTCGGAGATCACCCAGCCGAGATTGGTCGGGATCACGGCCCATGCCGCGAGCGCCAGCACGCAGGAGACCAGCGGCGCCAGCAGGAAGACGCCCTTGTTGGCGCCTGCGGGAATGATCGGTTCCTTCAGCACGAACTTGAGCAGATCCGCAAACGACTGGAACAGGCCCCACGGCCCGACCACGTTGGGACCCCGGCGAATCTGTACCGCCGCCCAGATCTTGCGATCGGCGAGCAGGATGTAGGCGATCGCGATCAGCAGCACCACGAGCAGCAACAGGCTCTCCGCGACCATGATGATCAGCGGCCACAGGGTGGTGGTCCAGAATTCGGCCATCAGCTCACTCCGCTGCCGTCAGCATGCGCCCCGAGGCCAGGCGGGAGCACTCCGCCATGACCGCGGAGGCCCGCGCGATCGGGTTGGTCAGGTAAAAATCTTCAACCGAAGCCTTGAAGGGCAGCTTTTCGATATTGCCGCCGCGCCCCGCAAGCGCCTTCACGTCGGCGGCATTTCCCGCCGCGATCTGATCGAGCCGCATGAGATGCGGCACCGCCTTGAAGATCGCCTGCCGCAGCGCCAGCAGTAAATCGTAAGGCAGTTTCTTGCCGAGCACATCCGACAGGGCGCGGATGATGGCCCAATCCTCGCGCGCCTCACCGGGAGGAAAGCCGGCCCGATTGGCCATCTGGGCGCGGCCTTCGGTATTGACGAAGATGCCCGACTTCTCGGTGTAGGCAGCCCCCGGCAGGATCACGTCGGCGCGGTGGGCGCCGGCATCGCCATGGGTGCCGATATAGACCACGAAGGCGTCGTCCGGGGCCTTGATCTCGTCGGCGCCGAACAAAAACAACACATCGAGCATTCCGAATGTCGTCATTTGAGCGATCTGCAGTCCGCCCGCCCCGGCCGCGAAGCCGATATCGAGAGCGCCGACGCGCGAAGCCGTATTCTGCAAAACGGCAAAGCCGTTCCAGCCGTCCTTGACCGCCCCGACATCGAGCGCAAGCTTGGCCGCGAGCGCGAGGACCGCCGCGCTGTCGCGCCGCGTGGTGGCGTCAGCGCCGACCAGCACAATCGGGTTCTTGGCGTTCTTCAGCACGTCGGCGAAGGAGTGCTTGCTGGCCGCGAGATCGCCAAGGGATTCCGTCCCCGCGCCGAGATAGTCATAGCCATAGGTCAAATCGGCTTTTGCGCCGATGACGCCGACCTTGAGCTGACCGGTACGCCAGCGCTTGCGGATGCGGGTATTGAGAACGGCCGCTTCCTTGCGCGGGTTCGAGCCCACGATCAGAAGCGCGTCCGCCTGATCGATGCCTGATATCGTCGGATTGAAAATATAGGAAGCGCGCCCTGCCTTGGGGTCAAAGGCATCGCCGCCTTGCACCGCCAGATTGACCGAGCCGCATTTGGCCAGCAGTTCCTTGAGTGCGAACATCTCCTCCACGGCGGCAAGATCGCCCGCGACGGCGCCGATCCGCTTGCCGTCGGTGCGGGAAATCTTCGCTGCGATGGCCGCGAATGCCTGCTGCCATGACGCCGGCCGAAGCTTGCCACCTTCCCTGATGTAGGGACGGTCGAGCCTTTGGGTGCGGAGGCCATCGACGACGTGACGGGTCTTGTCGGAAATCCATTCCTCGTTCACCGCCTCGTTGACGCGCGGCAGGATCCGCATCACCTCGCGGCCGCGGGTATCGACCCGGATCGCCGATCCAACGCCGTCCATCACGTCGACGGACTGGGTCTTGCCGAGTTCCCAGGGCCGCGCCGCAAACGCGTAGGGTTTCGAGGTCAGCGCGCCCACCGGACAAATATCGACGAGATTGCCCTGCAATTCGGAGGTCAGCGCCGTCTCCAGATAGGTCGTGATCTCCATGTCCTCGCCGCGGCCCGTCGCGCCCATCTCGGGCACACCGCAGACTTCGGCGGCAAAGCGGACGCAGCGCGTGCACTGGATGCAGCGGTTCATCGAGGTCTTCACCAGCGCGCCAAGATACTTGTCCTCGACCGCGCGCTTGTTCTCGGCGAAGCGCGACGTATCGACGCCATAGCCCATCGCCTGATCCTGCAGATCGCACTCCCCGCCCTGGTCGCAGATCGGGCAATCCAGCGGATGGTTGATCAGCAGGAATTCCATCACCCCTTCGCGGGCCTTCTTCACCATCGGCGAGCGGGTGGAAATTTCCGGCGGCTCGCCCTTGGGTCCCGGCCTGCAATCGCGCACGCCCCAGGCGCAACTCGCCACCGGCTTCGGGCCGCCCTTTACCTCGACGAGGCACATCCGGCAATTGCCGGCGATCGAGAGGCGCTCGTGGTAGCAAAACCGCGGAATCTCGGCGCCGGCGGCCTCGCACGCCTGCAACAGCGTGAATTCCGCGGGAACATCGATCTCTTTGCCATCGACGATGAGTTTGGTCATAGCGGTCTCAGGTCTTTCCCAGCTTGCAGTCCGGCGGCATGACGCTGGCGGTTTTTAAGGTTGCCTTGACCCACTGCTGGGTCACGGTGCTGTAGGTCGCGAGGTAACCGGGCTCGGCCTGGTTTTTCTCGCAGAGAAACGGCAGATGCGGCTTCAGGTCGTAATCGCATGAGGCGGCCCATTCGTGCCGGTCGGCAAACGCAGCCATGGCTTCCTCGCAGGCATAGAGAAAGTAGGAAACGAAGCTTTCGTACTGAACCTGCTGGTCGGCGCTGCTCCTCTTGATCGCGTCGTAATCCGGAGCGGAGAATTTCGGATTCCGGAACGCCAGATCGGTGTAGCCGAGAAACGCCTGGCGCGCGCTGGTGGCGCGGTTGCTGTTACGAATCTCGTTGATCTGAAACAAGATTGCCACAAAACCGAGCAGCGCCACGCTCGCCTGCGCCATCTGCGCCATCGTCCCGTATTTCTGCCAGAATGTAGCGGGCTGCGACATCAATTCTACTCCGCCGCGACCATATGCGCAGGATCGAGAATGCCCTGATCGTCGAGATCGGCCTTGTGCGAGTACTCGTCGATACGTTCTTCGATCTCGTGGCGGAAATGCGCGATCAGGCCCTGGATCGGCCAGGCGGCTGCGTCGCCCAGCGCGCAAATGGTATGGCCTTCGATCTGCTTGGTGACCTCCAGAAGCATATCGATCTCGCGCTTGTGGGCGCGGCCTTCGGCCATCCGCGTCAGCACCCGCCACATCCATCCCGTGCCCTCGCGGCAGGGCGTGCACTGACCGCAGCTCTCATGCTTGTAGAAATAGGAGATGCGGGCGATCGCGCGGATCAGGTCGGTCGATTTGTCCATCACGATCACGGCCGCGGTGCCGAGGCCGGAGCGCAGCTTGCCGAGGCTGTCGAAATCCATCGGCGTATCGATGATCTGCTCGGCTGGTACCATCCGCACCGACGAGCCGCCGGGGATCACCGCCTTGAGGTTGTCCCAGCCGCCGCGAATCCCGCCGCAATGGCGTTCGATCAGTTCGCGGAACGGAATGCCCATCGCCTCCTCGACGTTGCAGGGGCGTTCGACATGCCCGGAAACGCAAAACAGCTTGGTGCCGACATTGTTCGGCCGGCCGATGGCGGCAAACCAGGCCGCGCCGCGCCGCAGGATGTCAGGCGCGACCGCTATCAACTCGACATTGTTGACCGTGGTCGGGCAGCCGAACAGGCCGACATTGGCCGGGAATGGCGGCTTCAGTCGCGGTTGACCCTTCTTGCCTTCCAGGCTTTCCAGAAGCGCGGTCTCTTCACCGCAAATATAGGCGCCGGCGCCGTGGGCCACGTAGAGATCGAACGGCCAGCCATTGACGTTGTCCTTGCCGATCAGCTTGGCCTCGTAGGCCTGATCGACCGCGGCCTGCAAATGCTCGCGCTCGCGAATGAACTCGCCGCGCACATAGATGTAGCAGGCATGCGCGCCCATCGCGAAGCTCGCGATCAGGCAGCCCTCGACCAGCAGATGCGGATCGTGCCGCATGATCTCGCGATCCTTGCAGGTGCCGGGCTCGGACTCGTCGGCGTTCACCACGAGGTAGCTCGGACGGCCGTCGGTCGATTCCTTCGGCATGAAGGACCATTTCAGGCCGGTCGGAAATCCGGCCCCGCCGCGGCCGCGCAGGCCCGACGCCTTCATCTCGTTGATGATCCAGTCGCGCCCTTTGTCGATGATCGCCTTGGTGCCATCCCAGGCGCCGCGACGCCGCGCGCCCTCGAGGCCCCAATCGTGCAGGCCGTAGAGGTTCTTGAAGATGCGGTCCTTGTCGTCGAGCATGGTCAGAGTTTCCGAAATTGATGATCGCGCATCAGGTGACTTCCTTCAGCGTGGTCGGGCCACCCAACGGCGCGGAGAACTGGCGGTCGATCTGCGGCCCCGGCTTGGGCGGTTTTCCCGAGGCAAAGCCGTCCAGCACCTTGCCGAAGCTTTCCTTGGTCAGATCCTCGTAGGTGTCCTTCCAGATCAGCACCATCGGGGCGTTGACGCAGGCACCCAGGCACTCGACCTCTTCCCAGCTGAAATTACCGTCCTTGGACAGCTGGAAGGGATCGTGATGGATCCGTCTCTGGCAGACTTCGATCAGCTCGCCCGCGCCGCGCAACCGGCACGGCGTCGTTCCGCAGACCTGAACGTGGGCTTTCTTGCCGACCGGCTGCAACTGGAACATGGTGTAGAAGGTCGCGATTTCCAGCATGCGGATGTAGGGCATGTGAAGCAAATCGGCGACCGCACGAATGGCGACTTCCGAGACCCAGCCTTCGTGCTGCTCCTGAACCCGCCAGAGGATGGCGATCGCCGCCGAAGCCTGCCGGCCCTCGGGGTATTTGGCGATCTGCGCTTTCGCCCACGTCAGATTCTCCGGCGTGAATTCAAAACTCGCAGGCTGAAGTTCCTTTGGCGCAAGGCGGCGGACGGACATCTTGTTCAGTCTCTCATTGCATGCGGCGCGCGGCGTTGGCGTTCAAGGCATCGATCCTTTGCTGCCAGAACGCGCTTGCGGTGCCGAACACGTTATAGCCGACGTGGGATGAAACCTTGATGCGATCGAGGATCGAAAGATCGGTCACGGTTTCCAGGCGGTTCGAACGGGGGTCATGGACGATGAGTTTCAACGGGGTCTGGTCGAGAATATAGCGCGACACCGTGTGGTCCGGATCGTTGCCGTGCTCTTCGCACATGATCACGCTGTCGCCCGCAAGCAGTTTTGTGCCGCCCTTGATGGCGTCGATCTCGACGCCCTCGACATCGAGCTTGATGAGGTATTTGCCATCGGGGGCGATCTTGCCTTCATCCAGAAGATCGTCGAGCGCAAGCACCGGCACGGTCTCGAAGCCGCTCCCGGGCGCGCCTGCAATGCTAAACTTCTCGTGCTTGGTCCCGGACAGCCGCGCGGTGCCTTTTGCTGCGCCGATCGCGCATTTCCTCGTCTCGAAGCGATTGCCGTTGACCTTGGCGTTGTTGGCAAGCTTGGCAAAATTGTCCGAGGACGGCTCGATCGCAATCGCCTTGTGCGAGCCGAACGGCTTGCTCGTCACCAGCACCGACCAGTAGCCGTAATTGGCGCCGCAATCGAGCAGCGTGTAGTCGATGTCGACGGAATGACGAAACAGCAATTCCAGTTCGTCTTCGTAATGGTAAGAGCGGTCGAGCAGTTTGCTCCAGTACCCGTCACCATAAGGAAATTCGAACGTCGCGTCGTCATTCAGTTTGATCGCGATGTTGCGCTCGGGCAACGTCTTGCGCAGCAAATTGGCGCAGCCGTTGTAACCGCGGTGTGAGAAATACGAAGATATTTTCGATCCCGTCACCAGCGCCAGCGCAGCCGTCCACTCCCACAGGTTGGCCCCTTCAAGGGCGCCTGAGGCGCGGTCGAACTGGATGGGCGGCGGCGCGATCACCGATCGACTTCTCCGAACACGATGTCGAGCGAACCCAGAATCGCCGAGACGTCGGCGAGCAGATGGCCCCGGCAGATGAAATCCATCGCCTGCAAATGCGCAAAACCGGGAGCGCGGATTTTGCACTTGTAAGGTTTGTTGCTGCCGTCGGCGACGAGATAGACGCCGAACTCGCCCTTGGGCGCCTCGACCGCGGCATAGATTTCGCCGGCGGGAACATGGAAGCCTTCGGTGTAAAGCTTGAAGTGATGGATCAGCGCTTCCATCGAACGCTTCATCTCGCCGCGGCGCGGCGGAAAAATCTTGTTGTCCTGTACGGCCACAGGCCCCTGCCCGTCGGCTGCACGCAGCTTGGCGATGCACTGCTTCATGATCCGCACCGACTGGCGCATCTCTTCCATGCGGATGCAGTAGCGATCGTAGCAGTCGCCGTTCTTGCCGATCGGAATGTCGAAATCCATCTCGGCATAGCATTCGTAAGGTTGCGCCTTGCGCAAATCCCACGCTGCGCCCGAGCCGCGCACCATCACGCCGGAAAAACCCCACTCCCAGGCCTGCTTCAACGAGACCACGCCGATATCGACGTTGCGCTGCTTGAAGATGCGATTTCCCGTGAGCAGCGTTTCGAGATCGTCGACCACGGTCAGGAACGGATCACACCACGCCTCGATATCGTCGATCAGCTTCGGCGGCAGATCCTGATGCACGCCGCCGATGCGGAAATAGGCCGCATGCATCCGCGAACCCGAGGCGCGCTCGTAAAACACCATCAGCTTCTCGCGCTCCTCAAAACCCCACAGAGGCGGGGTCAGCGCGCCAACGTCCATCGCCTGCGTGGTGACGTTGAGAAGATGCGACAGGATGCGCCCGATCTCGCAATAGAGCACCCGGATCAACTGGCCGCGGCGCGGCACCTCGATGCCAAGCAACTTTTCGGCCGCGAGACAAAACGCGTGCTCCTGATTCATCGGCGCGACATAGTCGAGCCGGTCGAAATAAGGAATCGCCTGCAGATAGGTCTTGTGCTCGATCAGCTTTTCCGTGCCGCGATGAAGCAGGCCGATATGCGGATCGACGCGGGCAACGACCTCGCCGTCGAGCTCCAGCACCAGACGCAACACGCCGTGCGCCGCCGGATGCTGGGGGCCGAAGTTGATGGTGAAGTTGCGCAGTGCTGGTGCTTCGGTCATGATCAGGCCTTCGGCTCCGCTTTCGCCTTCTCATCACCGGGTAGCGGATAATCCGCGCCTTCCCACGGTGACACGAAGTCAAAATTCCGGAATTCCTGGTTGAGCCGCACCGGCTCGTAGAGCACGCGTTTTTCCTGGTCGTCGTAACGAACCTCAACGAAGCCGGTGAGCGGGAAATCCTTGCGCAGTGGGTGACCGTCAAAGCCGTAATCGGTCAACAGCCGCCGCATGTCCGGATGTCCGACAAAGATCACGCCGTAGAGGTCGTAGGTTTCCCGCTCAAACCAGTCGGCGCCTGGAAACTCATCGATGATCGACGGCACCTGCGTGGTCTCGTCGGCCTCAGTGCGCAGGCGGATGCGCGCGTTCAGCGTCGGCGACAGCAGGTGATAGACCACGTCGAACCGCTTCTCGCGGCCGGGATAGTCGACCGCCGTGACATCGGTGAAGTTGACGAAGCGGCAGGCCGGATCGTCTCTCAAATAGCGGACGACATCGACAATCCGCGCCGCGTCCACATCCACCGTCAACTGGTTGAACGCCACGGCGTGGCCGCTCGCCGCGCCGGCAAGCGCGCCAACAATCGTCTGCCCGAGAGCGTCAAGCCTGCCGTCGTCCATTGCAAAAACCCTAACGTTCGATGGTGCCGGTGCGCCGGATTTTCTTCTGCAGGAGCAGGATTCCGTAAAGCAGCGCTTCCGCCGTCGGCGGGCAACCGGGCACGTAGATGTCGATGGGCACGATGCGGTCGCAGCCGCGCACCACCGAGTACGAATAGTGATAGTAGCCGCCGCCATTGGCGCATGACCCCATCGAGATCACGTAGCGCGGCTCGGGCATCTGGTCGTAGACCTTGCGCAGCGCAGGGGCCATCTTGTTGGTCAGCGTGCCCGCGACGATCATCACGTCGGACTGCCGCGGCGAGGCGCGCGGCGCAAAGCCGAAGCGCTCGACGTCGTAGCGCGGCATCGACACCTGCATCATCTCGACCGCGCAGCACGCAAGGCCAAACGTCATCCACATCAACGATCCCGTCCGCGCCCAGGTGATCAGGTCGTCAGTGGCGGCGACGAAGAAGCCCTTGTCGGAAAGCTCGTGGTTGACCTCGAGGAAATAGGGATCGTTGGCCCCGACCGGCTTGCCGGTCGAGGGGTCAATGATGCCGGTCGCGGCGGGGGCGACCGCCGGAGCAAACCCTGGCCTTGCGGGTGAAGGGTTCAATCCCATTCGAGGGCGCCTTTCTTCCATTCATAGGCAAAGCCGATCGTCAGCACGGCCAGGAAAACGATCATGGACCAGAACCCGGTCGCCCCGAGCTTGCCGAACGCCACCGCCCAGGGAAACAAGAAGGCCACCTCAAGATCGAAGATGATGAAGAGGATGGCCACCAGGTAAAACCGGACGTCGAACTTCATGCGCGCATCGTCGAACGCATTGAAGCCGCACTCATAGGCCGAGAGCTTCTCCGGATCCGGTTGCTGGAAAGCCACCAGGAAGGGCGCGATCAAGAGCACCAGGCCGATCAGGCCGGCGACGGCGATGAACACCACAAGTGGAAGGTAATTCTGCAAGATACCGGTCATCGGCGGGACCTTTTTCCTGCGGTTTTCGCACAACCGCAGATTCGTTCATTAGAATTGTTCGAGGCTTAGCGCAGCGCACCAAGGGGCGCAAGACAAGCTATCTTGACGCCCTTCCCAACTCGATTTCGCGCGGGAAAACCTCGCCCGGCCACCATCCGCCCAGCCGTGGTGACTGAATTTTGCAACCCCAAATTTCGCTCCGGCGGTCCTGACCGCGAGGTCCGGGGATCGGGCAGCAAAATGCGGCAATGAAACCATTTTGGGGAGGTGACGAAACCCTCCGGAAACAAAACAAGGGTACATCCGGAACCAACGAGATGGCGCAAAGACGCCTGGAGGCTTCGATGAACCACTCAATTCATTCGGCCGACCGTGCGACCCACCTCAAGATCGTGGTGATGGCGCTCGTGGCCGGAATTGCGGTAGCCGGTTTCGCCATTTCGGCAGGCACCAGCCCGGATTACAGCCAGAGCGCGCGGGTCATGAAAGCGGGTAAACCGGTGGTCCTGACCAGTTCGGAAACCTCAGTCATTCGCTAAACCTCGTCCCCCCGAGGACCTCGTCCCCCAAACGAGGGTGTGGAAGGGCCGCTTCCCCCAGCGGCCCTTTTCCATTTTGGGCCCATGTGGCCCTGGGCCAACGCCGCCACCTGGCGGGCTGACAATCGATCTCTGGAGGGGTGATAGGCGTGGGAGGGGGGAGGTGTGGGAGGATGAATAAACCTGCCATCGAAATTGATGGCGCGAGAGACGGGACTCGAACCCGCGGCCTCCGCCGTGACAGGGCGGCGCTCTAACCAACTGAGCTACTCCCGCGGATGCTGCAATCCTTAAGACTGGTCCGCACCGGGCAGGCAATAAAGGTGCGCCCCACTTTAGTCAAGGTTGTTGCGAATCCCCTTGTGTCGCAGGGCTTTCTGCGATGTCGATGCAAAAAACAGGCTGTTTTCAGCCAAAACGGCGTAGGCAGCCAAACTCCGAATCGTTTAAGGCCTGCTACGTCTTAGTTTCTTGAGCCATCAACCAACGAGGAGGGCCAACAATGGCGAAGAAGACAACGACCGCAACCACCATTACGCTCAAGCATCTCGCCGCTGACATCGCCGACGAGCAGGAATTGTCCAAGAAACAGGCTGAAACCATCCTGACCGATCTGGTAGGCCGGATCGCCAAGCATCTGAAGAAGGGTGAACGCATTCGCATTGTCGGCCTCGGCATCCTCCAGGTGCGCAAGCGGGCCGCCCGCATGGGCCGCAACCCCGCCACCGGCGAGCCGATCCATATCAAGGCCAGCAAGAAGGTCGCTTTTCGCGCATCCAAGGAACTCAAGGAAGCCGTCTAACAAGAAACCAGGACTCCTGCTAGTTTTTCAGCCAAATCCGGATGGGCCCGAAGCGCCAGAGCCGCCGGAGTTGCCGAAACTTGAGATTGAGCGAGTGATGGATCGATTGAAATGGTGAGCAGTGATATGAAAAAATCGTCGAGCTGGAAAGTAATCTATGTCTCTGGCTGGGTTGTATCCTTGCTTGGCATAGCAGGAATAATTTGGAACTCTCGCGCAGATCCCAGCACCGCAGATGTAGCGCTGGTTTCGGCCGATGGCGCGGTCGGCCTTCTGGGGTTGTTTGCGACCGCAATCGCGAAATTTCTCAAGCGACTTGAAGAGAGGGTCGATCAATTGGAACAGCGTGAAAGTCGCCCCGAATCCAAAGTTTGAAAGCTACCTGACGGAAAGAAGAATGTCAGATCAAAGTGTCAATCCGGTGAAGAACGGCTGCTTCCATGACGGCGAGCCCATCCCTTAACTTCAGCCACACCGTGACCGAGCGCTTCTTGCGCTATGTGACGATCGACACCCAGTCCGATCCGGCGTCACCGACCTGCCCCTCGACTGAAAAACAGAAAACCCTGGGCGGCCTGCTGGTGGACGAGCTCCAGGCCATGGGGCTTGCAGACGCCCACCTCGACCAACACGGCTATGTCTACGCGACGATCCCGGCCAATAGCGAAAAGCAGGTTCCGGTCGTCTGCTTCTGCTCGCACATGGACACTTCGCCCGATTGCAGCGGCGCCAATGTCAGGCCCCAACTCGTGAAGAACTACCGTGGCGGGGACATCGTGCTGCCTAAGGATTCTTCGCAAGTGATCCGCCCCAGCGATCATCCGGCGCTGGCCACTCAGATCGGCAACGACATCATCACCACCGACGGCACCACCTTGCTCGGGGCCGACAACAAGGCCGGCATCGCCGAGATCATGGATGCCGCGCATTTCCTGCTGCAAAACCGGCACGTCAAACACGGCACGATCAAGATCCTGTTCACGCCGGATGAAGAAATCGGCCGTGGCGTCGACAAGGTTGATCTGAGAAAGCTCGCCGCCGACTTTGCCTATACGATCGACGGCGAAACCGCCGGAAATCTCGAGGACGAGACTTTCTCCGCCGACGGCGTCACCATTACCATCGAGGGCGTCTCGACCCATCCCGGATTTGCCAAGGGCAAGATGGAGCACGCGGTCAAGATCGCCGCGGCAATCGTCGATCGGCTGCCCAAAACTACCTGCTCCCCCGAAACCACCGAAGGCAGAGAAGGCTTTCTACATCCGATCGGCCTGTCGGGAACGCTGGAGACGGCCACGCTCGGCCTCATCGTGCGCGATTTCACCGAGGAGGGATTGCGCGAGAAGGAAGCGCTGCTGGAGAGCATCGTCAAGGAGGTGATGCTGGACTTTCCGCGCTCGACCTATCGCATCGAAGTCAACCAGCAATATCGCAACATGAAACAGGTGATCGACCGTCACCCCGCGATCCTCGACCATGCCATGGAGGCGATCCGTCGCGCCGGCTTAACGCCGGTGAAGACCGCGATCCGCGGCGGTACCGACGGCTCGCGGCTGTCGTTCATGGGACTGCCCTGCCCCAACATTTTCGCCGGCGAACATGCCTTTCACTCGCGGCTGGAATGGGTCAGCCGGCAGGACATGGAGAAGGCCGTGCAGATCATCGTCCATCTCGCGATGATCTGGGAAGAGCGGGCGTAACTTCTGCGCATTCGTCATTGCGAGAGTTCAAGAGGCCCGCGCCGTCACGATCCAGATGGCGGCGTCGAGCGGCACCGTTTGTCCCTTCACGTGGGGCGTCAGCGCCTCGCGGATGGATTGAGCCGCAGCCGCGACGACATCCGGAGGCTGGTCCGTCAGCGCGCGGGCGGCAGGTCCGATCTCCAGCGCACCCTGAACGGCCGCATCCAGTCCCCGCCCGACCGCAACGTCGAGAGTAAGATTGCACGGCTCCATCGCAATCCCCGTGAATTCAGCCGCGCCCAGAACCCGCCTGACCCTCGCCTCCGATGCAAACGCGAACGGGCCGGGATCCTCCGGCCCGGGCTGCGGCATCTTCGGGATGTGGCGATAGACGGCCTGTAGCGGCATCATGAAAAACGGATTTTCGCGCGGCTCGCGCCAGCAGGCGAAGGCCAGCCGCCCGGTTCGCCGCATGCCCCGCCGCATATTGGCAAAGGACAGCGCGGGATCGGCGAAGAACATCACGCCGAAGCGCGAGGCGAGCAGATCGAAACTCTCGGGCGCGAAAGCATGCACGGTCGCGTCCGCCAGAATGAACTCGACCGGTGCGCCGCGAGGCGCCACGTCGCGGGCGCGGGTCAGCATCGGCGCCGAGATATCGATGCCCGTGACATGCCCGCCTGGCCCCACGGCTTGCGCGAACGCGAAGCTGGTCGAGCCGCTTCCGCAGCCGACATCGAGAATTCGCTCGCCGGCTTTGATCCCGGCGCGGTCGATCAAAATGTCGGCGATCGGCTTGAGCAGGATGTCCTGCACCGGCTGGCGATCCGCCCAGCGCTGCCCGCCGGCGCCGTTCCAGTAGGCGATCTGGTCGGCGTTTTGATCGTGTCCCTGAGGTGCATCCATCTCGTAAAACTCCAAAACTGCCGCCGATCCAATGCTGACGAAAAGTGACCCTGTTCCAGCAAGGAAACAAGGGCAATCACGGTGCCCGCACGACGCGTCTTTAGCAAACGTGATCGTTGGTTTTGCCCACTCAAGCGTTGTCGCATGACACTCTGACAGGAGAGTGGAATGCGACATATCCTGCTGATTACGATCGCGGTCGTTTGCACGGTTCTTGGCATCACGACGGCCGGCGCGCAAACGCTATCTCAACCCAACGGCCAGATGAGCAGCATCGACAGCGGCATCAATGAAAGCAGCGCCGGCACGAATAATGCCGCCACGAACAATGTCGGGGCCGATCCACTCACTGTCCCAACCTCGTCCATGCCGTCGGGACCGTCGGCTTCGGGATCGGCGTCCGGCTCCGCAAACGGAGCGATCACGACGGGATCGGCCAACGGCAGCACGGCAGGGATCAGCGCGCCGGCGTCCAACAATCCTCAGGCGCCTTTATTGCTGCCGGGAGAAAAGCCGGACACCTCGAACCAGTCGGCGATCACGACGGCAACCGCACCAAGCCATGCTTCGACGATCTGCCCGCCTCCAGTGCCGACCTCGGATGGCGGCTCGGCAAACCTGAGCCGAATGGTGGGTGAGTCTCTCAGCGGATGCTGAAATCGGCGCGCCGCGAGGCGTATAGACATAATGGGGATGCGTCGTTCGAAGATCGCCGGCGAAATTGTCCAGCGCTCGATGTGGGCCTCAATCTCGGCCTCAACAACGCGGCTCCCCGGGCGCAGCTCTACACGGGAATATCGGCGAGGTTCTAGTTTAGGGTTCCGGCCCCTAGTTGAAGGCGCCGGGAAGGACGACCTGGTCCCGCTCGCATATTATGTGGGCGGCGCGTCGAGATAAACATAAAGAGCCGCGATCCTGCCGTCGCGTGCGATGATGAAATCGACACCGGTGTAAGCGGGTGTTTCGCTCTTTGGCCCCGAGCCCCACGCCAGACGTCCCGAGTTGTGCAGGACCTGGGCCGCGCCGTGAGGCGTATAGATAAAATGGGGATGCGTGGCTCGAAGATCGCCGGCGAACTTGTCCAGTGCGTCGTGACCGACAAAAGCGCCGGGCGGCGCGTAAAGCACACAGTCTTCGGTGTAAAGTTCCTGAATAGCGGCCCTTCGGCGAGCGGGATCACCTTCGCCGAAAACTTCCGGAAGATTGCGGTTGAGCAGCGTCTCGATACCCTTCACATCTGCGCCCACAGACGGCGGGATGCTCTTCTTGCTGGCTTGCTGATTCATGTGACGGCTCCTTACAGGCGTGACAAACATGCGGTCGTTGAGCCGATCGCGAAACAGCAATGATTGAAAGTCATCGTTTCAGATTTGTCGCTGTATGACCGATGACTTGCCTCGCCTCGACGGCCCGGTGCTCACCCTCGATGGAGCGTCGATCACGGCAGGCCATTCAGCCCACACATGATCTCCTGAGTTGCGTTGGGCGGCCTCTTTCGCGGATTGAGACTGTTGCCGCGAAGCCACTAGGTTCACTTTTGAACATTCGGGCCCGGAACGAATGCCCGATTTCTGCGTGAACTATGCGGCGCTGGGATACCACGGGGAAAGTCAGTGATCGGAAAACAGTACTTCGTGCGTCAAGCGGCAATCGTGTTTGGGATCGCCAAGGCAACCAAGGACCCAAAATCTCCGCCGCTCTAATGGATAAAGCGGCCGATCTTAAATCGAAAGTCGACGGACCGGGCGTTCCGCTCGATCTGACACCGCTGGCGCCGGACATCGAGCCGCCGCCCGCGACGTGACGTAAGGCCGCCTCGGTTGGCGGCCTCTTTCATTGCAGCTTCAAATCCGGGATCCACAGGTGTGCCGGCGGCTCCGCTCCGCTAGTGTGGCGACACTGACGTTCCTTTCAGTTTCTCAGCGGCCTCGCAAAAGGAACGTCAGAGTTAAAAGCCACACTAGAATTATAGATTTGCTAGTGTCCCTTTGGTTCTGACATTCGTAAAGTGTCCGCTGTGATATGATACGAATGTCAGAACCGGGACACTAGTGCGGCGCATCCTCGCGTAACGTGTCATAACATTCGCAGGAAATTTCTCTTAGTTTCTCTCGATCGATAATTTTGATGATGCCCCGGGAATAGCTGATCGCACCTGCCTCCTGCATCTTGACCGCCACCTCGGTGACCGACGTGCGGCGCACTCCAAGCATTTCCGACAGAAACTCTTGCGTCAGCGGCACAGTCTCGCTGTCGGCGCGGTCACGGCTTTGGAGTAACCAGCGGCAAAAGCGCGCCTCAACTGGATGCGAGATATTGCACGCGGCAGTCACGCGCGCCTGCGCGAGCAGTACCTCGTTATACCGGATGCAAAGATTGGAAATCGCCGGGCTGTTCGCGGTTGCTTTTCGAAATTGAGACGAGGGTATGCGGGCGACGTTGCTTGCTAGCTGAATGACGGCTCTGACCCGCGACTTATGCAAGCCCAGCCCGGCCATTGCGCCCACAACGCCTTCCCGGCCTATGGTCGCCGTTTCGATGGCATTGCCGTTTTTCAAAACGGCGAGCATCGAAACCATCCCGCTCAGCGGAAAGAAAACATGATCAACCTCTTGATCCACGTCAAACAGCACCGTCCCCTGTGCCACAGGAACGATGGTCAAATAGGATTGCAAGGCCTCGCAATCGGTGCGCGGCAGGGCTGCCAGCAATTTGTTGGCCAACGCGCCCGGTGTCTTCGTGTCCAAAAAGATATCCCGCCCGGTCGGTCTGGGCCGATTTCCGCAGGGGAAAACGTGGCGTTCCGAGTTGACGCCTCCACGGGGTATTTTCGCGTTATAGATCGCGTTGCAAGCTGATGTCTGTCCGGTAGCCGTCACAAGGACAACGGCCCAAATCTATACGGTCGGATCAATATCGGGCGGCGCTGTTTGGCCGTTCCTTTCCAACTCGATTGCTTGCAGACAGCGACAATGCGCCTTATTTTTGCGGAATGCGACCCCTTCTTTTCACCGATGTCAGTCGCGGGCCTCTGCCTGTCGGGGAAGACCGGAGGTAGTAGGCGACCCATTACCAAAAATTTCGCTGGAAGGTAGGAAGGGGCCGCCGCCGCCAGCACGCGGGGAGCCGCTAAGACCAGCGCGGTTTGGGCCATCGACAGGGCTTTGGCTCCCACCAACTGTAGTCAGGGACGTTCTGGTTTCTCGGTCTGTTCCTATAGGCCCCGGGGTACTGTCCGGACTTGACCCTTGGTGTCCTGGTTTGAAATTGGCGGTGTCCTAATTTATTCTATTTCGGAGTCCGGTACCGGACCGACTGTCATCTACTCCAGCGGCACAATTCGGGGCTATGGGACAAGCACGGCAACCGACCTGCCCCGATTGCGGGGCCTATCTCACCTTGGCGCTGCCACCTGGCGGCAAGGGGCCGCGCACGTTTCAATGCTTGGATTGCGAAGGCCCTGATCCCCTCAAGGACCCTTACGCAATGGGCTGGCTTGCCGGTGAGCTAGGCAGGACTGAACCTCCCGATTCAGACTAAGGCCGCCTCAGTTGGCGGCCTCTTTCATTTCAAGCCCCGCGTCATCGATCCCTCGCCAGCTTGTGGCGTCGAGCAGTTTGATCTGCGCATGCCGTGGGAGCGCGCATAGTGCCAAGCTCGCCAAGATGGACCGCCTGTCATATTTTGTGACCGCTAAGTCCGGTCCCGTACAGGCTCCCGCCAGTGGTGACCCGCTTTGCCCGTTACGGCATATCGAATTGACATGGCGAGCTCTGCCTTCAGCCATGAAGATAGAAACCATGTCGCCAAACCGACAAAAGAGCCCGCATGGAACGTCCCATCGCTAAGTTCAGTTTTGCACTTTCGGTTTCAACGAATCCTGTTTTCTGAGATATATCGGCGCGGCGCTGGGATATCACGGGGGAAGCACTGTGATCGAAAAAGCGTATTTCGTGCGTCAAGCGGCAATCGTGTTTGGGATCGCCAAGGCAACCAAGGACCCTAAGATATCCGCCGCTCTACTGGATAAAGCGGCTGATCTTAAATCGAAAGTTGACGGACCGGGCGCGCCGATCGATCTGATACCACTAGCTCCGGAAATTGAACCGCCCACGACGTGACGTAAGGCAGCCTCGGTCGGGCACGGGCCGGTTTTGACCCTTTGATAGGCGCGGTGGCCTAATTTGAATTTTGTTCCGGCTTTGGAATAAACACGCTCTCGGCGTTCTCGCGCGTTGTTGCTCGGGGGAACTGCAAAATGCTTACAATATTGGCGATTTTGGCTGGACCTATCGTGGTAACGACCATGCTGATGATCGTTGTCTTTGAGATCAAGGAAGTTTGGGACAGAAACCGCCTCAGGTAGTAAAGCCGCCTCAGTTGGCGGCCTCTTTCATTGCAGCTTCAAATCCGGGATCGACAGGCGTGCCCGGCTCTGCTGCGGCAGGCCACAATCAGTGCAGTCAGCGTTTTGAAATTGGTGGGCGGCTACGGATTCGAAGTTCTGGAGCCGATCATGCAGCGCGCCGATATCGCGCTCGCGGGTGCCCGCATTGCATTGCGAGCGGCGGCGCGTCGAAGAAAGCACTTGCACGTATCATTAACGCCAACTGTGAACCGCTGCTGCGTGATTCCGTGAACGCGATACGAATGTCAGAACCGGGACACTAGCGCACCTCTGCACCCGGTGAACGATCTAGCGGCGGGTGTGGTTGAGATAAACCGATTGTACCGGGAGGCACTTCATTACCAGCAACTCGCGTGTCTACATCGTGGATAGTTGTGATGAATGCCACAATGATGACAACTGCGAGCACGACTGCAAAGATCGCGACTGATGCCCTGTGGCTGCGTTCGTTCATACGAACCTCCAACACCAACCGTAATAAACGCACCCACTGCCGTGAGGTTCCAGACATCCCAGGGGCCGGGTCAATCCCTGGAACATTTCGAGGGGACGCAACCGACCGGTACCAATACACGCAACGGTCCAATTCGTGCCCCAGCCCAATTTTTACATTCCTTATTTTTTGAAAGTTATATTCCATGGCCGGACCAAGGGTCCCGCTAATCGAAGCGGTGGCCATACGGCGGCTACGTGGCTCATGCGTCGCTGGCGACCGCGATATACGGTTCGACTCGCTGCCCGGATCGGTGCTGCCGGAGCAGCTCACCGGGCTCGGCTACATTTGATCTCGGTTAGGTTGTGTGATCTCTGGGTGTTTTACTTCTGATGCCGCTGGGGGTGGGATCGTGCAAAACATCGATGCGAGGACGACGGATGGCTTCGGCCTTGAATGGTCGGCCTTCACGCAAAATTCTGCCGATCTTTCCGAAGCGGAACGTCAGCAACTTTTCGATCAATACTTCAGGCTGTTTCCCTGGTCGGACTTAGCGCGCGATGCCGAGGGGCTGGACGCCGGTTGCGGCACTGGCCGATGGGCCACGCTCGTTGCTCCTCGCGTCGGCCGACTGCATCTTCTCGACGCCAGCGCCGCAGCTCTGGAAGTAGCGAAGAGCAATCTTGCCGCCGCTGGGAACGTGAGCTTTCATCTTGCCAGTGTCGGCGAAATCCCGCTGCCCGATCACAGCCTCGACTTTGCCTATTCGCTCGGCGTGCTGCATCACGTTCCGGATACCCTCGGCGCGATCCGCCACATCGCATCGAAGTTGAAACCCGGCGCGCCGTTCCTGCTCTACCTGTATTACGCGCTCGACAACCGGCCGATGTGGTTTCGCACCGTTTGGAAGGGCACGAACGCGGCGCGCATGGTTGTTTCCCGCTTTCCGGCACCAATGAAACTGGCGACCAGCCAACTGATCGCGGCCACGGTCTATTGGCCGTTGGCGAAACTCACTGCTCTCTTGAGCACCTTCGGGATATCGACGAAATCCATCCCGCTTGAAGCCTACAAGGACCGCAGCTTCTACACCATGCGAACCGATGCCTATGACCGGTTCTGCACGTCGCTGGAGAAGAGGTTCACCCGCGCCGAGATCGAAACCATGCTGTCATCCGCAGGGTTCGATCACATCGAGTTTTCGGACCATGTCCCGTTCTGGTGTGCGGTCGCGCGAACAGGCGACGGTGGTGGGCAGTGACGGGCTCGAACCGCCGACATCCTGCGTGTAAAGCAGGCGCTCTACCAACTGAGCTAACCGCCCATCCGTCGTATCTGTTGCGGTTTCTGTTGCGCTCAGCGGTACCGACGACAAAAGCCCTTTAATTCATCGGGTTTTCATCGTCCGCAACATCCCGGTGTAAACGAGATGCTCTAACCAGCTGAGCTAGCCGCCCCATATCCCGTGTTTAGCCTTGCCGACCCCCTCGGAGCAAGATCGGAAGCGGCCGGCGCTTGCGCCATCACACAAAAAACGGCGCCCGCAGGCGCCGTTTTTCGATCAATCAGCTCTTCAATGGGCCGTCAGGCCACCGGATGCCTCGTCGCCGGAATCAGGCGTGACGGCGACCTTGGCGGTGTCCTCGTCCCAGACGATCGGCACGGGAGGCCGCACCAGCGCCTTGGAGACGACATCGTCGAGACGGGCCACCGGGATGATGTTCATCCCGCCCTTGATCGCGTCGGAAATTTCCGCGAGATCCTTGGCGTTGTCTTCGGGGATCAGCACCGTCTTGATGCCGCCGCGCGCGGCCGCCAGCAGTTTCTCCTTCAAACCGCCGATCGGAAGCACCCTGCCCCGCAGCGTGATCTCGCCGGTCATGGCGAAATCGTGCCGGACCGGAATGCCGGTCATGACGGAGACGATCGCTGTCGCCATCGCAACACCGGCCGACGGCCCGTCCTTCGGGGTCGCCCCCTCGGGCACGTGGACGTGGATGTCCCGCCGGTCGAACAGCGGCGGCTCGATGCCGAAGCCGACGGCGCGCGAGCGCACGTAGGACGCGGCTGCCGAAATCGACTCCTTCATCACGTCGCGCAGGTTGCCCGTGACGGTCATCTTGCCCTTGCCGGGCATCATGACGCCTTCGATCGTCAGCAGCTCGCCGCCGACGTCGGTCCAGGCAAGCCCGGTGACAATGCCGACCTGAGGCTCGCTCTCGATCTCGCCGTACCGGTATTTCGGCACGCCGAGGAAATCCTCCAGCGACTTCTCGGTGACCTTGACCGACTTCTTCTTCGAGATCATCAGCTCCTTCACCGCCTTGCGGGCGAGTGTCGAAAGCTCACGCTCGAGATTGCGCACGCCCGCCTCGCGGGTGTAGCGGCGTATCATCAGAAGTAGCGCGTCGTCGTCGATCGACCATTCCTTGGTATCCAGGCCGTGCTTGGAGAGCGCGTTCGGGATCAGGTGCTTGCGCGCGATCTCGACCTTCTCGTTCTCGGTGTAGCCGGCGATCCGGATGATCTCCATGCGGTCCATCAGCGGGCCCGGAATATTCAGCGTATTCGCGGTGGTGATGAACATCACGCTGGAGAGATCGTAGTCGACTTCCAGATAGTGGTCATTGAAGGTCGAGTTCTGCTCGGGATCCAGCACCTCGAGAAGCGCCGAAGACGGGTCGCCGCGGAAATCGGCGCCCATCTTGTCGATCTCGTCCAGCAGGAACAGCGGGTTCGAGGTCTTGGCCTTGCGCATCGACTGGATGATCTTGCCGGGCATCGATCCGATATAGGTCCGGCGATGGCCACGGATTTCAGCCTCGTCCCGCACGCCGCCCAGCGACACGCGCACGAATTCGCGTCCCGTCGCCTTCGCGATCGACTTGCCAAGCGAGGTCTTGCCGACGCCCGGAGGGCCGACGAGGCACAGGATCGGCCCGGTCAGCTTGTTGGCGCGCGACTGCACGGCAAGATACTCGACGATGCGGTCCTTGACCTTCTCAAGCCCGTAATGGTCGTTGTCCAGCACTTCCTGGGCGGCCACCAGGTCCTTCTTGACCTTGGACTTCTTGTTCCACGGGATCGAGAGCAGCCAGTCGAGATAGTTGCGCACGACGGTTGCTTCCGCAGACATCGGCGACATCTGGCGAAGCTTCTTCAACTCGTGCTGCGCCTTTTCGCGCGCTTCCTTGGAAAGCTTGGTCTTGGCGATCTTCTCCTCAAGATCGGCGAGCTCGTCACGGCCCTCGTCGTCGCCGAGTTCCTTCTGGATCGCCTTCATCTGCTCGTTGAGATAGTACTCGCGCTGCGTCTTCTCCATCTGGCGCTTGACGCGCGAGCGGATGCGCTTCTCGACCTGGAGCACGGAAATCTCGCTCTCCATCAGGCCGAGCACTTTCTCCAGCCGCGCCGTCACCGACAGCGTCTCCAGGATCGCCTGACGGTCGGCGATCTTGACGGCTAGATGCGAGGCCACGGTATCGCCGAGCTTGGCAAAGTCGGTGATCGCCTGCACGACGCCAACGACTTCGGCGGAAATCTTCTTGTTGAGCTTCACGTAGCTTTCGAAATCCGAGACCACCGAGCGTGCCAACGCTTCGGCCTCGACCGAGGTCGCGTCGGTATCGGCAAGCGCCGCGGCGGTTGCCTCATAATATTCGGTACGGTCGGTGTATTTCTGCACGCGCGCGCGCTCGAGCCCTTCCACCAGCACCTTGACGGTGCCGTCCGGCAATTTCAAAAGCTGCAGCACGCTGGCAAGCGTACCCGTCTCGTAAATCGAGTCCGGCGCTGGATCGTCGTCGGACGCATTCTTCTGCGTCGCCAGCATGATCAGCGCGTCGTTCTTCATCACCTCTTCAAGCGCGCGGATCGACTTCTCGCGGCCGACGAACAGCGGCACGATCATGTGCGGGAAGACGACGATGTCGCGCAGCGGCAATACCGGATACGCGTGGCTTTCGCCGTGAACGATTGATGGCCGGGGTTTTGGGGTGGTCATGGCCTTTTCCTTTTGTTGTGCCCCCCTGCACGCCGTCCGCATCGTGCGCAACAGCCACAAGGTGCCGTATGCCCGGGATGGCACGGCCGAAAAGCCGCTTTCTCCCGGATCTTTTTGGCCGCGAATCTCGCGATGATTTTACGCCGCCGATAGCATTAGGTGGCTATCGACTGGGGGGGTGTCAAGTCGTCGAAAACCCCTGCCGCACAGCACTAAACGCGGCTTTCGGCTTGAGCCGAAATAGTGGTCCGATTCTGACATTCGCCCCCCTCGCGGCGGATAGCTCTGCGAATGTTTAGAATCATACGCCATTTACGGGCGCCTGAAGGGCTCAGGCGCTGGCGCTACTCTCCACGGCGCGGTCGGAACGGTCGGCGTAGATGTAGAGCGGACGCGCCGTTCCTTCCACAACTTCGCGCGAGATCACGACCTCTTCAACACCTTCCAGACCGGGAAGGTCGAACATGGTCTCGAGCAGGATGCTCTCGAGGATGGAACGCAGGCCGCGCGCACCGGTCTTGCGCTCGATCGCCCTGCGCGCGACCGCGCCAAGCGCCTCGTCGGCGAACGTCAATTCGATATTCTCCATCTCGAACAGCCGCTGATACTGCTTCACCAGCGCGTTCTTCGGATCGGTGAGGATTTTCTTCAGCGAAGCCTCGTCGAGATCCTCAAGCGTCGCCACGACCGGCAGACGGCCGACGAATTCCGGGATCAGGCCGTACTTGAGCAGATCCTCAGGCTCGACGTGCCGGAAGATTTCACCGGTGCGCCGATCCTCCGGCGCCAGAACCTGCGCGGCAAAGCCGATCGAGGTCGAACGCCCGCGGGCGGAAATGATCTTCTCGAGCCCGGAGAACGCACCACCGCAGATGAACAGGATGTTGGTGGTGTCGACCTGCAGGAACTCCTGCTGCGGATGCTTGCGGCCGCCCTGCGGTGGAACCGAGGCGACGGTGCCTTCCATGATCTTCAGCAACGCCTGCTGCACGCCCTCGCCCGAGACGTCGCGGGTGATCGAGGGATTGTCGGACTTGCGGCTGATCTTGTCGATTTCATCGATATAGACGATGCCGCGTTGCGCCCGCTCGACGTTGTAGTCGGCCGATTGCAACAGCTTCAGGATGATGTTCTCGACGTCCTCACCGACGTAGCCGGCTTCCGTCAGCGTGGTGGCGTCCGCCATCGTGAACGGCACGTCGAGAATTCGCGCCAGCGTTTGCGCCAGCAGCGTCTTGCCCGAACCGGTCGGTCCGATCAGCAGGATGTTCGACTTCGCAAGCTCCACGTCATTGTGCTTGGTCTGATGGTTGAGCCGCTTGTAGTGATTGTGGACGGCGACCGAGAGCACCTTCTTGGCGTGGCTCTGTCCGATCACATAGTCGTCCAGGACCTTGCAGATTTCCTTGGGTGTCGGAATCCCGTCGCGCGACTTCACCAGCGAGGATTTGTTTTCCTCACGGATGATGTCCATGCACAGTTCGACGCATTCGTCGCAGATGAAGACGGTGGGACCCGCGATCAGCTTGCGGACTTCGTGCTGGCTTTTGCCGCAGAACGAGCAATACAGCGTGTTCTTGGAGTCGCTGGTGCCAACCTTACTCATTCCAATCTCCGTCCGCCGTTCGATCCCGCTCGCTTGCCCTATTCCGGGAATTACCGGCACAGAGTTCTAAGTAGAGCAAAATTTGTACCAAAAAAGACCCTATATTTCTGGATGGTGCGAGAATCGCAGCCAAGTTCGAATCCCCACGATCATAACCCATTCGACCTAGCCAACCATGCTCGCACCCGACTATCAAGAATTCGCTAATTGGCCGGTTGCGGGATATCCGTGACAATACCGTGATTTGCGTCTCGCCGGCGGATAATCCTGCGAAATCAGCCAAGCGTGGCGCGATTGCCACGCCAAAATGGTGGGACGAAAGCGGAACTTTCGCCCTGAAACCGGGAAAATAGGACGTCTTTGAGACCCAATTTCTTCCCGTAGCGACTTGACGTTCCTTTCAGTGTTGCCGCGAGCTCTCGGAAGGAACGTCAGAAGTCAAAGCTACACTAGGATCATATAGTTGCTAGTGTCCCTTTGGTTCTGACATTCGTAAAAGTGCCCGCTGCGATGGGATACGAATGTCAGAACCCGGACACTAGCAACCTTAACGCCTGGTTCAAGCCAAAGTGGCCGTCCGGCTCGCGTTAATCAGGTAGCTTTGATAGCCGCCGGATCTTCCGCCCGCTTGTCGATCACCTTGTCGACAATGCCGAAGTCGCGCGCCATCTCCGCGGTAAGGAACTTGTCGCGTTCCAGCGCGTCCTCGATCGCCTTGTAGGTCTGGCCGGTGTGCTTGACGTAGATTTCGTTGAGCCGCTTCTTCAGATTCAGGATTTCCTGGGCGTGCAGCATGATGTCGGTGGCCTGTCCCTGAAAGCCGCCGGAGGGCTGATGCACCATGATGCGTGAATTCGGCAGCGAGAAGCGCATGTCCTTCGCGCCGGCGGCGAGCAGCAGCGAGCCCATCGAGGCCGCCTGCCCCGTGCACAGCGTCGACACCGGCGGGCGAATGAATTGCATGGTGTCGTAGATCGCAAGTCCCGACGTCACCACGCCACCCGGCGAGTTGATGTACATCGAGATTTCCTTCTTCGGATTCTCGGCCTCGAGGAACAGCAGTTGCGCCACCGTCAGCGTCGACATGCCGTCCTCGACCGGCCCGGTCACAAAGATGATCCGTTCTTTGAGCAGGCGCGAGAAGATGTCGTAGGCTCGCTCGCCACGGTTGGTCTGCTCGACCACCATCGGCACGAGGTTCATGTAGGTTTCAACGGGATCGCGCATTAATCACCCAAAGGTTGGCAGGAACAACCATCCGTCGGCAAAGACGATATGAACTGAAACAGCCGGCAGGATCAGCGTTCCGTGATGCAAGACGTCAGAAGATAGGCTCACAGATAAGCTCAGGTTACCCGGCCACAAGACCGGGACGAGGACGAGCAGTTGAAGCTGATTCTGGCGGCCGGGCATAGCCGCCGGCCAAGCGCCGGAAACGCTTTTACGTCTCAACCTTAACGCTGGACTTACAAGCGCTTAAGCGAACCGCTTAAGCGGCACTCTTCTCCGGCTCATCCTCTTTGTAGAGTTCTTCGCGCGACACTTTCTTTTCGGTGACGGTAGCGAGTTCGAGGATGAAGTCGACGACCTTGTCCTCATAGATCGGTGCACGAAGCTGGGCCAGCGCGTTGGCGTTGTTGCGATAGAAGTCCCAGACTTCCTTCTCGCGGCCCGGCATCTGGCGCGCACGCTCGATCACCGCGCGGCCGACCTCGTCATCGGTCACCGTGATCTTGTTCTTTTCGCCGATTTCGGAGAGCACGAGACCAAGCCGGACACGGCGATCGGCGATCTTGCGGTATTCTTCGCGGGCCGCTTCTTCCGTCGTCCCTTCATCGGCGAACGACTTGCCGCTCGCCTCCATTTCCGACTTGATCGAGTTCCACATCAGATTGAACTCTTCATTGACCAGTGACGGCGGCGCATCGAAGCGATGCGTCTCGTCGAGGCGATCCAGCAGGATGCGCTTGACGCGCTGGCGTGTGGCGACTGCAAATTCGACGGCAATCCGTTCCCGCGCGGCGTCCTTGAGCTTGTCGAGCGATTCCAGGCCGAGCGTCTTGGCAAATTCGTCGTCGATGACGGTTTGCTGCGGCGCCTCGATCAGGGACGCCGTCGTTTCGAACTCTGCCGGCTTGCCGGCGAGCTGGGCGTTGCCGTAGTTGGCCGGGAACGCGACTTTCAGGACACGGGTTTCGCCGGCGGCGATGCCGGTCAGTTGCTCTTCGAACCCCGGAATGAACGTGTTGGAGCCGATCGTGACCGGAATGTTCTCGCCGGTGCCGCCCTCGAATGGCGTGCCGTCGATCGTTCCCTTGAAGGAGACGGTGACGCGGTCGCCGCTTTCGGCTTTCGCGACTTCGTCCTTTGCGGCAAAGGTCCTGTTCTGATCGGCGATACGCTTGACGGCATCGTCGACCTCGGCCTCGGTCACCTCGGCCACCGGCTTCTCGACCTTGAAGCCCTTGAAATCGGCAAGCGCGATCGCAGGCACAACCTCGATCGCCACGGTGTAGGTGAGATCGGATTTGCCGGAGAGGATCTCCTCGACCTCTTTCTGCTCGGTCGGCATCGTCACCTTGGGCTCGGTCGCCAGGCGGAAGCCGCGATCGGTGAAGATCTTGGAATTGGTGTCGCGGATCGTCTGCTCGATGGTCTCCGCCATCACTGAGCGGCCATAGACCTTCTTGAGGTGGCTGACCGGCACCTTGCCCGGGCGGAAGCCGTTGATGCGGACCTTGTCCTTCAGCTCCACCAGGCGTGCATCCGCCTTGGCATCGAGATCAGCCGCCGGAACGCTAATCTGGAACTCGTGCTTCAATCCTTCGGCGACCGTTTCCGTTACCTGCATGGCTTCAATCTTCTTCCCGAGGATCCGGCGAAAAGCCGGATGCTGGCTGTAGATGGCGCACGGCATCAAGCCTGCGCCGATGGTTTCGGTATTCTCCAGAACCCCTTGAATTTCTTGCCTTATTTGGCGGCCCGGCTCTCGAGGTCTCAGGGCTCCCAAGCGACCGGCGGCTAATAGGCAATGGCTTGACGCTCGTAGCTCAATGGCGGCACGAGATCAACAGTTCCAGCAAGCGGCCGCGCCTTAAAACGCGCCCGACCGCGATATGGAGATGAACGACGACGATGGGCTAGGCAGATCGAACCGTTCCGAGGAATCTGTCCATCTCCGACTTCAGCCGGCGGCTTTCGCTGGTCAGCGCGCGAGCCGCCGACAGCACCTGCGAGGAGGCCGAGCCGGTTTCGCTCGCCCCGCGCTGAACGTCGATGACGCTGGACGATACCTGCTGGGTTCCCGATGCCGCCTGCTGGACGTTACGGGAGATTTCCTGCGTGGCCTCGCCCTGCTGCTCGACAGCGATCGCAATGCTCGCCGAAATCTCCGACAACTGCTCGATGGTGGCGCTGATGTCGTTGATCGCCCCGACCGACTGGTTGGTTGCCGCCTGAATGTCCGCAATCTGCTGGCCGATTTCGCCGGTCGCCTTCGAGGTCTGCTCGGCCAGCGCCTTGACCTCGGATGCCACCACGGCAAAGCCACGCCCGGCCTCTCCGGCGCGGGCGGCCTCGATGGTGGCGTTCAAGGCGAGGAGATTGGTCTGCCCTGCGATGGTGTTGATCAGTTCGACCACGTCGCCGATGCGGCTTGCCGCTTTCGAAAGCCCGCCGACATGATCGGTGGTGGCCCGCGCCTGCCCGACCGCTTCTCGGGCAATCCGCGCCGTTTCATGAACCTGCCGACCGATCTCACGTACGGAGGACGACAATTCCTCGGTCGCGGCCGCGACCGACTGCACATTTGCCGAAGCCTTTTCCGATGATCCGGCGACCGTCGCGCTGAATTCCTGCGCGCGTTCGGCCGTGGTAGCCAGCGCGCCCGCCGACGTTTCGAGCTCCCTGGACGCCGACGACACGGTCTCCACGATCTGGCCAACCGCGTCTTCGAAATTATCGGCGATCCTGATCATGTCCGACTTGCGCTGCTCGGCCACACGGTGCTCGGCGGCTGCCTGATCGGCCTTTATGCGTTCGGCCTCGATCATCTTCTCCTTGAGTATCTGAATGGCCACCGCGACCTTTCCGATTTCGTCGCCCCGTTCCTGTCCCCTGACTTCGGTGGCCGTGTTGCCCCCCGCCAACTCGCTCAGGCTACCGACAACGAGCATCAACGGTTGAGAAATGCTCCGTTGGGCCGCAATCATGAAGATCGCGGCGCCCGCGATGGCCGAGAAAGCCAGAACCAACGCGACGATCCAGGCCGTTCGCTGCGCTCCTTCAGACGCCTGCCTGGCATCGCGATCGGCGACCGCGATGAAGCGCTCCTTGGCTTTGCCCAGGAGTTCGGTGGGAGGACGATCGATGCCGGCGACTGCTGCATCGCCAGCGGCGCTGTCAAAGCCGCGATCCCTGAATGTCTGAAGCCCGCGCCGGTAGGCCTCGCCCATTTCCTTGTGCGCGGCGTAAAACTGGCCGATCAGTTGGGCTGCTTCCGGATCGGCAACGCTGGTCCTCATCCGGTCCGACGCGTTGCGGACGTCATTTTCACGCTGCTGGAACGCGTTCCAATGCTTGTCGAGGGCTTCCGGTTTCTTGCCGCGGAGCAAGACGTCCTTCCATTCCTGAACCTGTTTCTTGAAATTTGTCTCCACCGTCAGGACGTCGATGGCATTGGCCTGACTCGCCCTGACATCCCTGACAAATACGTCGACGCTCGCTCCATACTGCCGGAAGCCATAGGCGGCGGCGGCGAGCAGAACGGCACTGCAAATTCCAAACAACAGGAGAATGCGGCCACGAATGCCGAGCGAAAAATTTCTTGCCGGGGCCATTTCTTGAAAAATCCCACCTCAAAGAATCGGAGCAGTATGTCCTGCCATGCTTTCCCGTTTCTTAAGCGCGCCCTAAACCCCGGCCCGGCCGCCGCGATTTCGGATTGAACGATCGCTCGAACGCCTTGCTCAGGTGCCCATAGAGGCTGAAAAATCGAAGGCCGAAAATCCCGGGAATGCCCGACAACGGGGGATGGTGCGGGCGGAGGGACTCGAACCCCCACAACTTTCGTCACTGGAACCTAAATCCAGCGCGTCTACCAATTCCGCCACGCCCGCAAGAACAAGCACTCGCTAGCGCACTTACCCCTGCACGACAACTGGACATATCATGCGGAAAATGGTCCGCATCAATGTGATGTCGGATCACATTTTTCAGCCCAACCGTCGCGCCGTCCTGACCGGATTAGGAGCGCTGGCTGTCTGTCCGGCGGTTGCGCCCGTCCGAGCAGAAGAACCGCCCGCGGCCACCCTTCGCGCCAAACCCGATCTCCTCGCTTTGGGGGAGGACGACCGGCGAGCGCCGTGTGGACGCTTGGCGATCAACATCTTCGCTTCAAGCGTGGCGATCGCCCACGGATCGCGCTGGCAAACGAACTGCCTGTGCCCGTGGTTCTCAACTGGCGCGGGATCGACGGCATCGCCGCCGCCGAGCCGCTGCTCGGCAAGCCTGCGCTGGCTCCATCCGCCAGCGACACCTTCCAGCTCCCGCTGCGCCACGCCGGAACGTATCTGTGCGAGGTTGCCTTGCTCGGCGATGGCGCGGCGCAAGCGAGCCGGGCACTCCCACTGATCGTCATCGAAAACGAGACGATACCGGTAGACCGCGACGAAACCTTCCTGATCGAGGGCTGGCGGCTAAAGCCGGACGGCACCGCGATCGCCCCCGGTCTCGATCCCGATGGCACGGTTGCGATCTACACCGTGAACGGGCAACTCCAGCAGGAAATCCCTGTGCGGGCCCACGAGCGTCTCAGGATCCGCTTCATCAACGCGCTCCAGCGCAATGTTATCGCTTTGAAAATCGAAAACCATCAGGTCCAGGTCATGGCGCTCGATGGCCAGCCGGCAGAGCCGTTCCTGGCGCGTGGCGGCGCATTTGCGCTGGCGCCAGGAGGGCGCGCGGACGTCTTTGTCGATATCGCGGCAGCCACCGGCGGTTCCTCGATCCTGATGCATGACGGCGAAGCCGCCCGGCCGATCGCCCGGCTGGTCGCTTCCACCGAGCCGCCGATCCGCCCCGACATGCTTGCTCCCGCGCCCGCGCTGCCGTCGAACGGCCTGCCCGCACGCCTCGACCTCAAGGCTGCGCTAAGGATCGATATCCCGATCGGCGCTGACCAGGCCAACTGGCTGCCGCCCGCAACCTTCACGGCCACCGCACAACCCGCATTCCACGCCAAGGCCGGACGCACCGTCGTGATGTCATTGACCAATCGCGCGCCAACGACATCCGTGTTTCATCTGCACGGCCATCATTTCCGGCTGCTGGATCGGCTCGACGACGGCTGGAAACCGTTCTGGCTCGATACCATCGCAATCGATGCGGGGCAGACCCAGCGCATCGCTTTCGCAGCGGAATATCCGGGGCGCTGGCTGATGGAGGCGGTCGAAGCGCATTGGATAGCGCCGCGGCTCGTGCGCTGGTTCAATATCGACTGAATTTGCGCAGATATCGGTATGAGGTCTCAGTAATCGACGCCGAACTCATCGTAGAGATGGCGCGTCACCGCAGGCAAAGTCTCGGAGAGATCTTCCGCTATCAGCCCGGGGCCGGCCTCGCGCGCCGCCTCGCCATGCATCCAGACGCCGATCGAGGCGGCCTCGAGCGCCGGCACACCTTGCGCCAACAGGCCTGCGATCATTCCCGAAAGCACGTCGCCCGCGCCGGCAGTGGCCAGCCATGGCGGCGCATTGGCGGCAATCGTGGCGCGGCCATCCGGCGAGGCCACGACCGTGTCCGGCCCCTTGAGCAGGACAACCGCGCCTGCGCGTTCGGCGGCCGCCCTCACCCGTTCGAGCTTGGAGCGAAACGGATGCTTGTTGCTGATATCGCTGAACAGCCGTGGAAACTCTCCCTCATGCGGGGTCAAGACCACCTGCGGATCGGAAGAATGCCGGATCGCTTCGAACAGTTGCTCCGGGTTGCCGGCAAAACTTGTCAGCGCGTCCGCGTCCAGCACCATGGCGCCTTTCGCCGATAGTGCGGTCAATACGAAATCGCGCGTGCGCTCTCCGACGCCCGCGCCCGGCCCGATCACGCAGGCATTGAAACGCTTGTCGGCGAGCATTTCGGCGAATTCGACCACGGTATCGACGGCGCGGACCATCACCGCCATCAGCGCAGCCGCGTTGACGGCGAGCGCATCCTGCGGCGAGGCCAATGTGACGAGGCCTGCGCCAGCCCGCAACGCGCCGCGCGCCGAAAGCCGCGCCGCGCCGGTCGCGGCAAGGCCGCCCGAAACCACGACGACGTGGCCGCGATGGTATTTATGGCCTTCGATCTCGGGTATCGGATATGAGCCACGCCAAAACGAGGGAATATTCTCGAACGTCTTCGGCTCGATTTCCGCCAGCACCTTGGCATCGATCCCGATGTCGGCAACACGCACCGCTCCGCAATGCAGCCGGCCCGGCAACAGCAAATGGGCGGGCTTGCGGCGGAAGAAGGTGACGGTCTCCGCGGCACGCACCGCGGTGCCCATGACAGAGCCGGTGGTGCCGTTGATGCCGCTCGGCAGATCGACGGCCAGGACCGGCGCATCATTGGCATTGATCGCCTCGATCATGTCGAACGGCTCGCCCTTGACCGTCCGGTCGAGGCCGGCGCCAAACAGGGCATCGATGATCAGCGCCGGCTTGCCGATCGCCTGCGGATTGAACGGCAGCACGGGATACTTCCATCCACGCGCGGCGGACGCTGCATCGCCCTGCAGGCTTTCGCGTTCGCAGAGCAGAATGACCTGAACCTCCCGGCCGTGCGCGGCCAGTTCGGCTGCGGCCACGAAGCCGTCGCCGCCGTTGTTGCCGGGCCCTGCGATCACGAGGATCGGGCCTTCCTCGGCCATGTCCATAGCCGCAGCGGCAACCGCCTGGCCTGCGCTCAGCATCAGCGCAAAGCCGGGCGTGCCTGCGGCGATGGCCAGCCGGTCCGCACGCTCCATCTCAGCGGTGGTCAGAACTTCCATGCCCAATCCCCTGACAGAGACGCCCGTTCCTAAGGCACTTTCTGCTTCAAATCGCCGGCGAGGCCGATCCGGCTGCACATAATTTGACCTATTTGCCTATTTAGCGGGCTACGCTATGATCAATAATCCCGACCAACGGTCGGCGGATGCTGTTAAAAGACTGACGGAATTCGGAAATCCGGCACCTTAACAATCTGGCATAGACCCTGCTTTCGGGGTAGTGGGCCCCGGATCGGTGCGCCGACCTGCGCGTTCCCCCGCGCAACGAGACCACAAACCTGAACGCTCACAAACCTGAACGCTCTGAGACTAGTAAAGTGCCCGGGAGGCGATCTGTGAAGAAAATCGAAGCTATCATCAAGCCGTTCAAGCTCGACGAGGTTAAAGAAGCGCTTCAGGAAGTCGAACTCCAGGGAATTACCGTCACCGAAGCCAAGGGATTCGGGAGGCAAAAAGGCCATGCCGAGCTCTATCGCGGCGCTGAATATATCGTGGACTTCCTGCCCAAGGTGAAGATCGAGATCGTCATTTCCGATGATCTGGTCGAGCGGGCCATCGACGCGATCCGGCGCGCGGCCCAGACCGGGCGGATCGGCGACGGCAAGATTTTCGTTTCCAATATCGAAGAGGCCATTCGCATCCGAACCGGCAAATCCGGGCTCGACGCGATCTAGGTACACTCATCCTGAGGAGCGCGGAACGCGCGTCTCGAAGGATGAGGCCCACAGTCGGGCCTCATGGTTCTCCTGGCGATGCGAAGCATCGTCCAGCGACGGCGTATTATTATTTCGTGCCGTTCGCGACGGCCTCGCTTACGCTCGACCTGCTCGGGCACTCGCGCTCCTCACCATGAGGTTCTCACTTCCGGTATCGCCGCTCTGCCTATTTTGATCCCTTTTCCGATATTGTGTTGAACACCCCTCAATTGTATTGACCATTGGCCGGGCGCCCTGTGCGGCCCCAGATCAAGTCAGTCATAAAAAGGGGGATTCATGAAGACCGCCAAGGACGTCCTCAAGTCGATCAAGGACAATGACGTCAAATACGTCGATCTGCGCTTTACCGACCCGCGCGGCAAGTGGCAGCACGTCACCTTCGACGTCACCATGATCGACGACGAGGTCTTCGCCGAGGGCACCATGTTCGACGGCTCGTCGATCGCCGGCTGGAAGGCGATCGACAAATCCGACATGTGCCTGATGCCCGACCCCGTCACCGCGACGATCGATCCATTCTTCGCCGAAACCACCATGGTGATCACCTGCGACGTGCTGGAGCCCACCACCGGCGAGCCCTACAACCGCGATCCCCGCGGCATGGCCAAGAAGGCCGAGGCCATGGTCAAGTCGATGGGCGTTGGCGACACCGTCTTCTTCGGCCCCGAAGCCGAGTTCTTCGTGTTCGACGACGTCCGCTTCCAGACCACTCCCTACAACACCGGCTTCAAGCTGGACTCCTCGGAGTTGCCGATCAACTCCGACACCGAATATGAGGGCGGCAATCTCGGTCACCGCATTCGCACCAAGGCAGGCTACTTCCCCGTTCCGCCGCAGGACTCCGTTCAGGACATGCGCTCCGAAATGTTGGGCGCGATGGCCAAGATGGGCGTCAAAGTCGAAAAGCATCACCACGAAGTGGCATCCGCGCAGCACGAACTCGGCATGAAGTTCGACACGATGACGCTGATGGCCGACCAGATGCAAATCTACAAATACTGCATCCACCAGGTCGCCCATATCTACGGCAAGACCGCCACCTTCATGCCGAAGCCGGTCTATGGCGACAACGGTTCGGGCATGCACTGCCACCAGTCGATCTGGAAGGACGGCAAGCCGGTGTTCGCCGGCAACAAATACGCCGACCTGTCGGAAACCTGCCTGCACTACATCGGCGGCATCATCAAGCATGCCAAGGCGATCAACGCCTTCACCAACCCCTCGACCAACTCCTACAAGCGCCTGGTGCCGGGCTATGAAGCCCCCGTGCTGCTCGCCTACTCCGCGCGCAACCGTTCGGCCTCCTGCCGCATTCCCTACACCTCCAACCCGAAGGCCAAGCGCGTCGAGGTGCGTTTCCCCGATCCGATGGCAAATCCGTATCTCGGGTTCGCCGCGATGCTGATGGCGGGGCTGGACGGCATCAAAAACAAGATCGATCCGGGCCCTGCGATGGACAAGGACCTCTACGATCTGCCGAAGGAAGAGCTGAAGGCGATCCCGACGGTGTGCGGCTCGCTGCGCGAGGCGCTCGAGAACCTCGACAAGGACCGCGCGTTCCTCAAGAACGGCGGCGTGTTCGATGACGACTTCATCGACAGCTATATCGAACTGAAGATGACGGAAGTCGAGCGTTTCGAGATGACCCCGCATCCGGTCGAATTCGAGATGTATTATTCGCTGTAAGCTGCCCGGCGGCCGCCGGTCAGCGGCCACGGTTGCAAAACATAAAGGGGCGCCTCGAAGCGCCCCTTTTTATTGACCGAGATTGTTGCGCTACGCCAGAGCAGCTTTCTCGCAGATGCCCGCCAGCTTCCGGTAGCGGGATTCTCCGCTCCATCGTCGGCGATACTGCATTGCAGCGCAGCACAGCACTTCGCGCTTTGCAACTTCGCCGTCTGCTCTTCGCGGCTTTTGCGCAACAGGTTGCGGGATTCTGCTTCCGTCACGAAATGGTATCTTGCATACAAGGGCCTCCCTGAACTTTGGTAGCGGGGTAAGCAGACTCGGCTCATCCTTAGGCTGTTCCTTGCCTGAACTTACTCAATCAACCGTTCCCAACCTTGCTGTTCTGGCAGGGCTGAAGGACGGACAACAAAACTTGGGAGGTCCTTCATGGTTCACACTGCTAGCGGTGCGCCCTTTCGCGTACCTTTTTCCAGAAAACAGAAACTATCTCGGTTTGGCGTTGCAAGCTTACTCGCGACCAGCTTCCTGGTCGCCGCGGCGCCCGCTGCGCAGGCGCGCATTACGCAAATCCAGATCCTGAACAGAGGAACTGCCTTCGGCGGCCATTCGTTTGCCGGCGTCGGTCAATATGAGTTCATCACCGGCATCGCAACCGGCGAGGTCGATCCGAACAATTCGCAGAATGCGCTTATCACCGACATCCAGCTCGCGCCGAAAAACCTGCAAGGCCACGTCGTCTATCAGCACAATTTCTACATTTTGCAGCCGTTGGACCCAAGCAAGGGCAACCACAAAATGATGTATGAGCCGCCGAACCGTGGCGGCAAGACCTACCAGACGCTCAACAACACGCCAACCGGCGGCAACGATCCGGCGGTGACCCTCACCGATCCCGTGGCTCTGGACGATTCCTTCCTGTGGACCCGCGGCTACGCCACGGTATGGTCCGGCTGGGAAAACAATCTCGGGCCGCTGAGCGGCCTCACCGCGACGGCCTCCTTGCCGATTGTCGGTACCGACCCCAACAATCCGATCACCGGGCCATCCTACGAGTACATCGTGACGGGCGGCGCCACGTTCGGTTTGGTTTACCCGCCTGCTTCGGCCGACCAAAGCAAGGCCGTTCTGACCCACCGTGTCCATCTCGACGATCCGGCGGTGCCTGTCCCCTCCAGCGGCTGGGCCTACACCAACGCCACCAGCCCCGTGGACGGCAGCACGATTCCTAACGGCGCGATCAAATTGACCACGGGGAATTTCATCAACAACGATATCTACGAATTCTCCTACACGGCGAAGAACCCGACGGTAAACGGATTGGGGCTCGCGGCCATCCGCGACTTCAATTCTTTCTTGCGGTTCGCCTCGCACGACGACAGTGGCACACCTAACCCGATCAACTTTCACATCGATCGTATCTACACCGAGACGTCCTCGCAGCCAGCCCGGACTCTCAATGACTTCGTCCATCTTGGATTCAATGAGGACGAAAGCCACAGGAAGGTTTTCGATGGAATGATGCAATGGATCGGGGCTGGCGACGGGCTCAACATGAACTTCCGATGGTCGCAGACCAAGCGCACCAACCGCAATCGCCAGGAACTGCTCTACCTTGAAGGCCTTTACCCGTTCGCGAATGTACAGACCTTCGATCCGATTTCCGGCACCAGCGACTGGCGCTACAAAAGATGCGAGGTGACCCACACCTGTCCGCTGGCCACCGAGTTCTATTCGGCCAACGAGTTCTGGGTGAAGGCGGGTTCTCTGTTGAGCACCGACCCGACGGGAAAGTTCGATCTGCCGGATCATCCGCTCGCGCGGAATTACCTGCTGGCCAGCAAGCAGCATGGCGGCGCCGGCGATCCGACATCGAAGGGCGTGTGCCAGCAGTTCCTCAATCCGCTCGACTCCGCGCCGGTGCAGCGCGCGCTGTGGACGGATCTGGATGAATGGTCGACGCTCGGGGTCCAGCCTCCGGCTTCGCGGGTGCCGACGTTCAG
Organism: uncultured Alphaproteobacteria bacterium; assembly: GCA_963832045.1. Lineage (GTDB taxonomy): Bacteria > Pseudomonadota > Alphaproteobacteria > Rhizobiales > Xanthobacteraceae > Bradyrhizobium. The sequence continues at coordinate 64,938 of CAWHSM010000019.1, read as the reverse complement.
GGAGCACAACCTTGTGCCGCCCGATCAGGGAAGCGTTGGCTTCCCGAGCATTCCGGGCGTCACCTACACCGGCCTGAAAACGACACGGTACCGCTTCAACTACGGGTCGGACTTCTACACGACCTTCGTGCCGACGATAAACCCGCCGGTCATCACGCCGCCCTATGAGGACAACAACAAGAACGGCCCGATTTATCCGAGCTTCGTGCCGAAGACCGACAGCGACGGCAACGACATTGCCGGCATTCGTTTGCCGGAACTGGTGGTGCCGCTGGCGACCTACACGGGCTGGGGACTGCGCTCCGGTGTATGGGCGAACGATGGATGCGAGTTGTCCGGCCAATACATTCCGTTCCAGGCCACGCGGGCGGCCGGCACGACTGCGGGCGATCCACGGCCTTCCGTCCAGGAGCGTTATCCTTCCTTCGCGGAATACAAGGCCAAGGTTGTCGCGGCGGTCGATGGTCTGGTGAGAGACCGCTTCTTTATCTGCGACGATACGCAGGACATCGTGAACCGGCTGCTGCAGGCCGGGCTTGCGGCCGGCGTGCCGGCGCCGGGCGCAAAGGAGACCGCGTCTGCTCCCGATCCGGTGCCGGCGTGCAGGGGACGCGTGTCGCCGCACTATCACTATCATCTGGTCTATGATCGCGAGCAAAACTAACTAACCGCTTAGGCAAAACCCCACGATCGCGGGTAGCGCGCGCAGGCTCGCTACCCGCTCTGCTTTTGAGCTTCCGTTGCCGCGATTGAACGCCGCCAGCATTGGAAATTAATCACGGTCCCCACGACCAACATTGGCAGAAGCGTCACAACCATCATGAACAGCGATAGCGGCATCGGCGAGATCAGTTCGAGCACCATGCCGGAGACCATCCAGAGGACCGCGAAGCACACCGCAAAATCGATCCTCGGCACGCCCAGCCAGTAAAGCAATGCCGATATCGCGGTAACCGGCGCTAACGCTGCTCCGATGGCGTAGACCGTCAGTTCCATTGGGGTAAGAGCGTCGAGCACCATCGAGGCGAGCAGCCAAAGGCTCACAAACATCACGATTGCGTCGAAACGTTTCATGCCAGCCCCCGAGTGGCAATCGGGCACTCCGCCAGTTTTCACGCGGCGCGAGTGCCAGGTCAAGGGCTAAGGCTTGGCTTTTTAAGGCGAAATCGGCAGTTCCAGCAAGTCAGGCCGCGGGTTCGAACAGGATAACGACGCCCGTCGGTTCGGGTTCGTGGGGCCTGAGGCTCGTGAGGGTGCCATCACTCCAGCTCGCAAGACTCACGATTTCGCCGGCGGGAGTTTCCCGTTCCGGCGTTTCGGCAGGCTCCAGCACGTTGAGACCGCTGTCATCCAGAAAGAAGGTATGATCCCCGAATATGCTGTGCAGTTGGGGTACCACCGGATGATTGTCGGGCAAAACCTCAGCTTCGAATTGGCTCAAGGTCTGTTCGACCTGCGTCGAATTCAGCTTCATTGCCTTACTCCTGTCTTTGCATCCAGACGCAGACGCGCGCTCCAGATGCCGGTGGAACATTATGTCTGCGCTTCGCCGCGCCTGCGCTTCGCACGCCTGGCCCGCGCGCCCCTGCCACGATTGTCGGGGAGCGCCCTCCGCCTTGACGGGCGACACGCTGTGGCATTCTCGGCGCGAAGCGACGGATGCGTTAACGCGGAAGTTCTCGCCTGGCGTTATGGCTTTGCCATCCTTGCTTGAATGATTGCACCTGAATAACGTTCCCGGGCCGCCGCGAGATTTTTCGACACCCCTCTCGAATTGCCATCACGTAACGGGGTCGGGTGGAACTTGAGCGACAAAGCGGACGTTCGCCGGCCGCGGTCATTGACCCGTACTGTCACGGTGCGCCCGGTCACGACGTCTGTCACCCGCAACCGCGCGCCAAACGACACCGTGGCGGTCTGTTGCCCTACCGGATTGTGGGTAGCGCGCGCAGACTTGCTACCCGCTCTGCTTTTTTCTTTTCTACGGAAATGACTTTGACTATGGAACTTGGAAACGGCCTTTTTTATCACAACCGCTCACAAATCATAACATCACTTCCGGCCGACGGTGTCGCTGTCGATCCGCTCGATAACCGGCGGCTTCCAGGCGCCGGTCAATGCCTCCGACTTCGGCGCATAAAGGCGCATGGTAAGGTTGAACGGTCCTTTGGGCGCGGGCAGCCAGTTGGCTTCGCGATCGCCGCCAGGATTTTCATTCTGGAAGTAGATCATCAGAGCCCCGTCGGCGTCGCGCTTGAACGGCATCCAGCTGCTCACCGCAAAGCGGTTGAGCGAGTTCGCAACCTGGAAGCCATCGTTGTCATACAGCGTGATTGACCAGAATGCCTCGACCGGCGGCGACGTGTCTTTCGTGAAGCGGATAATATACTTGTTCGCTCCGTCGAGAGGCCTGCCGTTCTCGTCGCCAAGACTGAGCGGGTAGATCGCATCCTCCGGCAGGTTGGCACCGAGTCCGAGCTGCGAGACGATCGCGCGCTTCAAGTAATAGTTCCCGTAAACGCCCATCGTGTCCGTGTTCATGGACCAGTTGTTTACGACGCGAGCCAATGTCGGGACTTTCCATGCCATCAGCTTTTGCGCCTGTGCCGGCGCGTCTTCGATCGCCTTGCGAACCGTCGCGTCAACTTTGGTAATGTCGAAGCTCTTGCCCTGTTCGAGACCTATCCGTGTCAGGCGCGCGATGATGGGCCCATCGGTAATGTGTGGCGGGATGATCTTGAGCAGTTCGGCCGCGTAGGCGAAAAACCTGTCGCCAGCCATCGTGTCCACTTGTGTTTTCGGCGGAGTCTTGACGTCGACGCTGGGATCGATGGTCTGCGTCACGGCGACCGGGGGCTTACCCCATCCAGATAGCGGCGCGATCCCGAAACCCTTCTGCACCTCGTGAACCGCGGCATAGTCGGGGGGACCATCGGTCTTGGTGCGGCCGATGATCCAGACATAAGGCGTCGGCGCGTCGATGCGCGCTACGTCCGCCGGGACGTTTCCGTTCCAGCCAGGCGGCACGACCAGGAAATTGGCTGCCTTGGTGCCTGTCGTGCGCCATCCCGGCGACGTAAACACATCGGTCCACATATCCAGCATCGGCAGCAGGTAGTAACGGCCGCCGGTATCGGGAACCGAAACGACCATGGGCTCTCGCGTCAGGTCCAGCCAGGCGCTCGAATACAGCGTGTCGAAATTGGGCCGCACCACCGCCCTCGCGTCGGCAGCCGGGTACGCCTGGATATTGTCGAATGTGTTGGGAGGACCACCTATGCCGGCGGTCTTGGGATCGGAATTGATGAGCTGCTTGCGCGTCAGGTCCATCGTCACCAGCGGATAGAAGTAAACATACGCCTCCGCGGCGATAGCTTGTGCCTCATCCGCAGAAATCGATTGAGCGGCACTCGGGACCGATGTCGGCACGGCGAGAATCAGAACCGGCAAGACCGCAGCAAGCCACGACAGATGCTTCTTCATGATGGTTCCTCCCAAATTGTCCCGCCACGGACATGGCGGACCACCTAAAAAGCGAAACACCGCGTTCGGGTTGATCTGGATCAAAGGAAATCCGCCCTGGGCCGCTTTCGACCGCTTCAGGGGGATTGTCGGCTGCTTGAGTCCGCTTTTCCTTGATAGCAAGCCCGGATGAGCGAAGCGATTCCGGGAGCTGTTCGATTATCCCGCATGTCGCTAACGCTCATGCGGGGCCCGTTACCCCATCTACCAACTCAGACTCTGAACACCATGGCGTAATGCGCCTTGATCTCTTCGCTCTGCGCCTGCACCGCGACCGGATCGGATTTCAGCGTCTTCACTTCCGACATCGGCCTTTGTCCGGCGCGGGGCCTGATCTCGTCATGAAAAGAGCGATGGGCAAATTCGTCGACCAGCATCTGCTGGGCTTCGCGGCTGAAGAAGAAGCTCTGGAACAGCCGCGCGGCGTTCGGGTTGGGCGCGCTCTTGAACACGCCTGATGGCACGATAATCAGCGGCGCGCCTTCGGCCGGATACACCACCTCGACGGGCTTACCCTGATCCTTGAACAGAATGAGGCTGTAGTCGTTGCCGTCGGCCATGACCGCGCGTTCGCCGAGCGCGATTTTTCGCGGCGGATCGCCGGCGGACTGAACCTGCATCACTTTCTGCTGGGCAAGTTTTTCGAGATAAGACCAGCCGAGCTCGCGCGACAAGATGTAGGTCGTCGTGAGAATGGCGCCGCTATAACTCGGATGACCCTTGACGAGCTTGCCCAGCCATTTCGGGTCGAGCAGATCGGCGTAGCTTTTCGGCGCGTCCTCCGCCTTCACGAGGTTGGTGTTGTAGCCAATGGTTTCGAACCATGCGCACGAGGTCGCATAGAGTTCCCTCCGGGTCGAACTGATCACTGGGAAAATGCTTGACGACGTCTTCCGGCAGGTAGGGCGCGAGCCAGCCGTTCTTCTTCCATTCGAGATAGTGCGAGACGTCGGTCGAGTTGGCGACATCCACCGCATGAATGCCGCTGTCGTTTTCCTGCGCGATGCGCTGGAAAATCCGCTCGGCCCCCGACCGCTCGACCCGCACGGAGATGCCGGGATATTTGGCCTCGAACATCTTGCCCAGGCGCTCGGCGACATTGAGTTCGATGGCCGCGTAATAGGAGACCGTGCCTTCCTTGCGCGCGGCCTCGATCAAATCAGGCGTGACGGCGGTTGCCGCCGGAGGCGTAGCCGCCTTGAGCGGCTCGGCGAAAAGCGCGCCCGCGACCGAGCACGCCGATGCGCCAAGCATCTCCCGACGCGACCATTTTCGCTTGGGCATGTCTCTCCCCGCCGTTATTGTTTTTATTAGCTGCGGCCATGTTAGCCGACATTGCGGGGTACGGCACGAAACTTCGTCAATCCCTTGACATGACGTCGATGCACATCGACCGATTTGCGGTCGTGCCAATCTGCCGCATCGGGTCGCTTTTGCGAAAGATTTCGCTTGCGTTGTCGGGCAAATCAATTCCACTAATCTGGCCGTCCCGCGCCCCTCAAGGAGGGGCGCTTCGCGGTCGTCACGAACGTTGGGTGCGGGATGCGATGGACGCACGGGTGCGCAAAGACGACGCGCATCGGTGCGGACGGCGAAGTCGTGTGGTCCTGACACCCCGACGCTGGTGTCAAGCTCTTAAGAAGCTAGCGCTTCTCAGGGGCGATGGTGGCAACAAAGCCCGGCTCACCAGGGAGATCACGAAGGAAACCGTTAAAACCATTGCGCAGGGAAGGCCGGCGTTTCCGGCGAACCTGTGGTGACTATGCTCGTGTCCTTTTTACTTTTTGGACGCGAGGCTGCGGGTGCGGCTCGAGGCGCCCGGCTTTCCCTGCGCCCTCTCCGTCGATTGAGGGCCAATTCCCTTGAAAACTCGGGCGATCAGCGCCGCGGGATCGCGAAGCCATGTTTTGCAGGGTTTGGATACTCACATGCCGGTGTGGTCCCAATGATGCAGTGCAAGATTGCGGGGATCGGGATCAGGATTTAAATACCCGCCCGAGAGGTGGCGCATCGCGATGACGCCAACCTGACGTCACCGGGAGGCAACAGATGGCAAAGTGGATACGTTTCGAGAAAAGCGGCAAAACCGGCATTGGGACGCTGGAAGGCGACACGATTTCGGTTCACAGCGGCGACATGTTCGCAGGAGCAAAGCCGACCGGCGAGACGCTTAAACTCTCGGACGTCCAGGTTCAGACCCCCTGCGATCCCTCGAAGATGGTCTGCCTCTGGAACAATTTCCATCAGCTGGCCGCCAAGAACGACTTCAAGGAGCCGAAGGAGCCCCTCTGGTTCCTGAAGGCACCAAACTCCTACCACCCCGCCAACAAGCCGATCGAGCGCCCGGCGACCTATACCGGCAAGATCATCTATGAGGGCGAACTCGGCGTCGTCATCGGCAAGAAATGCTTCAACATCACGGAAGCCGAGGCCGGCGAGTATATCTTCGGCTACACCTGCGTGAACGACGTCACCGCCGTCGATCTCCTGCGCAAGGACAAATCCTTCGAGCAGTGGGCGCGATCGAAGAGCTTTGACACCTTCGGCGTTTTCGGCCCGGTGATCTCAACCGGCCTCGACCCGATGAAGCTGGCGGTCAAGACCGTGCTCAACGGCAAGGAGCGGCAGAACTATCCGGTCGCCGACATGTTCTTCCCGCCGCACCGGCTGGTGGCCGCGATATCGAAGGACGTCACGCTGATGCCGGGCGACATCATCGCCTGCGGCACCTCGCTTGGCGCGGGCACCATGGGGGATGCGCATAACGTCGTCGATATCGTGATCGACGGCGTCGGCAGCCTCTCCAACGTCTTCGACCAGGTGCTGCCGAGCCCCTATCTGCTCGGCGCGCCGCCAAAGCCGAAGAAGATCTGCGTCGTCGGCGCCGGCGCCATCGGCGGGCTTCTCGCGGCCAAGTTTGCGCTCGCCGGCGACGAGGTCACCGTGATCGACCAGGGCGCCCATCTCACGGCGATCCAGAAGAACGGCCTCAAGCTCGAATGGCATGACGGCAAGGTCTACAACGCCAAGATGAAGGCCGTGAACAAGGCGACCGAGGCCGGCAAGCAGGATATCGTCGTGCTGGCGGTGAAGGCGCATTTCCTCGATCAGGTGGTGCGCGACATCGATTCCATGCTCGGGCCCGACACCATCGTGCTGACCGTGCAGAACGGCCTGCCCTGGTGGTATTTCCAGAAGCTCGGCGGCCAGTACGACAATCAGCGGCTGCAGAGCCTCGACCCGTCCGGCGTGCTGACCAAGCACATCGATGCCAGCCGCATCATCGGTTGCGTGGTCTATCCGGCCGCGGCCGCCACCGCGCCCGGCGTCATCCACCATGTCGAGGGCGACCGCTTCCCGATCGGTGAACTCGACGGCAAGGAGACGCCACGCGTCAAGGAATTGCACGACGTGCTGGTCAAGGCCGGCCTGAAATCCATGGTGCTGCCGGATATCCGCTCGGAAATCTGGCTCAAGGCGTGGGGCAACCTCTCCTTCAACCCGATCTCGGCGCTCACCCACGCAACGCTGGTCGATATCTGCCAGTTCGCCGAGACGCGCGACCTGGCGGCAACCATGATGAAGGAGGCGCAGGACATCGCCCAGAAACTCGGCGTGACCTTCCGCGTCACCATCGACAAGCGCATTGCCGGCGCGGAAGCCGTCGGCGCGCACAAGACGTCGATGTTGCAGGACGTCGAAGCCGGTCGTTCGCTGGAAACCGAAGCGCTCATCGGCTCGATCCTTGAAATGGCCAAGCTCACCAACACGCCGGCGCCGGCGATCCAGTCGGTCTACGCGCTCGTGAAGCTGCTCAACAAGGTGATGCTGCTGGAAGGCGGCGGCGTGAAGGTCGAAAAGATCGGCAAGGCCGCGTAAGGCCCCTCACGTTCTCTTCTCCCTCCCCCTTGTGGGGAGGGATAAGAAGAGATGATGCGCTTAAACCTACCCCACACCCTTGTGCTCGCGAAGCGCCTTGCCGAAAGCCTCGAACAGCGCGCGGTTGATGGGGTTGCGCTGCGGATCATATTCCGCGTGCCACTGCACGCCGAGCGCAAAGGCCGGCGCCTCGGCGATCCGGATCGCCTCGATGGTGCCGTCCTCGGCGATCCCTTCCGCCACGACCCGCTCGCCGAGATCGAGGATACCCTGGCCATGCAGCGAGTTGACGCGGATGGTGTCGCAGCCTAGCAGTTCAGCGAAGGCGCCGCCGGCCAGCAGCTTGACTTCGTGCCGGTCGGCAAAGATCACCTTGGGATCGGGATGGATTTCGCCATTCTCGAGCCGCGGCATGCGGTGATTCATGCGGCCGGGCAATTCCCTGATCTCGGGATGCAGCGAACCGCCGAAAGCGACGTTCATCTCCTGCAGGCCGCGGCAAATCCCGAACAGTGGGATGCCGCGGGCGACACAGGCTTCCGAGAGCGTCAACGCGACCTCGTCGCGCCTGATGTCATAGGGCTCGTGGCTGGCGTTCGGCTCGGTCTTGAAGCGCGTGGGGTGAACATTGGCGCGGGCGCCGGTCAGCACGATGCCGTCGACCGTATCGAGCAGGGCCGCCACGTCGGTGATCTCGGGGCAGCCGGCGAACACCAGAGGCAAGGCACCGGCGACTTCGGCGACGGCGCGAAGGTTTCGCACGCCGACCGCCTGGACATCAAAACGACCTTCGATGCGGTGGGAATTCCCGATCACACCGACAACCGGCTTCCTTCTCATACCCCTTCCAATTCTCGAACGCTGGATGAAGCCGATAATGCCCGTCCGCCTGCGCCGGATCAATGTTTTGGAGGCGCTTTCCACGGCTGCCCTGCCCTGCAGCGGAGTCATTTCTCGGTGACCGGCCAGGCTCCCCGAAACCGAACGACCCGATCAAGCCGGTCGCCCGGCTTGATCGGGGCCGGATTTGACGAAAGAGTGCGGCTTCGACCGGCGTGGAGCTAAGGAAACGTGCCGTCATTGCCCGACGATCGCCGCAAGACCAGATCCGACCTCGCCTGGGCCATCGCCGTCGGCGGCATCGGCGTAGCGGCGTTCGCGGGCCTGTTGTTGTTCGCCTGGTACTTTGCGGCGGCGTTGTTTCTGATCTTCGCCGGAATGCTGCTCGGCGTCGCGCTCAACGCCATGACCAATCTGCTCGGCCGCGTTGTCACGCTGCCGCATTCGTTGCGGCTCGTCGTCGTCTGCCTCGCGCTCACAGGCCTGCTGTCCGGCGTCATCTTCCTCGGCGGCACCACCATCGCCCAGCAAGCCACCGCGCTGAGCGGTACGATCAAATCCCAGCTGGTCGAGGTCAAGGCTTTCCTCGACCGCAACGGGATCGACACCAGCTATTTCGAGTTGGGTAGTCCCGCCACGGGCGCGGGACCGGCCGCCTCGGCCTCGCCGAGCGCACCCCCGCCCCGCAGCCTTCCGAGCGCGGGGACAATTGCGTCGAGCGGCGGCGCCATCGTGAGCCAGACCCTGAAGCTCCTGTTGGGCACGCTGAGCGCGGTCGGCAACTTCTTCATCGTGATATTTCTGGGCCTGACCTTTGCCGCACAGCCGAGCGTCTACAGGAACGGCCTGTTGTATTTGACGCCCGCAGCCCATCGCGCGCAAGCGGCCGTCATCGTCGACCGGATCGGCGACACGCTGGAGCGCTGGCTGATCGCACAGATGATCACGATGACGGCCGTGTTCGTGGTGACGTGGCTCGGGCTTGAGATCATTGGCATCCCGGGCTCGTTCATTCTGGGCATTCAGGCGGGCCTGCTTGCCTTTATCCCCACGGTCGGCGCGATTGTCGCCGGAGTGATCGTCGTGCTGGCGAGCCTTTCGTCCGGATGGGTCGCAACCGCCAGCGCCTTCGGGCTCTTCCTCGGCGTTCATGCGCTCGAGAGCTACATCCTGACGCCGATGCTCCAGCGCCAGGCGCTGGATATCCCGCCTGCAACCTTGTTCGCGTTCCAGATCCTGCTCGGCATCGTGTTCGGACCCTGGGGTATCTCGCTGGCGCTGCCGCTGATGGCGATCGTGAAAGTCCTGATCGACCACTTCAAGGCGGAAGACGCCGCCTCAGGCGCAGCGGCGGCCTGATGTGGCTGTCGCGATCAGCTCACAACGGTTTCGGTATGCTCAACTTCGGGCGGCGCGGCAAAATATTGCCCAACCAGACCGCGCCAAGCCTGAAAGTCTTCCGAGCCCCTGAAATCGACGGTGTGGTTTTCCAGCGTATCCCATTTGGCCAGGAGCCGGTAGCGCGACGGCTTTTCGACCGACCGGTGCAGCTCAATGCCCTTGCCGCCCTTGGCGCGCAGGAACAGCGGCTTTGCCTTGGCAACGGCGGCCTCAAAATCCTTTTCCGTACCGGGCTTGACGTCGATTTGGGCGATTTCGGTGACCATCTGGGGTTTTCCCTTCCGTTTCTTTGACGCCCGTCTTTACTCCAGCTCCCCAAAAAGAAAAAGGCACCTTCCGGCGCCGGCATCGGATTCATGGAAATTGCTTTTGTTCAGCTCAGCAGCAGCACCGTGCCGGCAACCATCACGGCACAACCGACAAACATGATCCCCGGCCAGCGGCTATTGTAACGGCCTTGCGCGCGGCGCTCGGTGATCACGGCCGTCTCGTATTCCTCCGCGGTCGAGAACATGCAGGCGAAGCCGCCTCGTGCCGATATGGCAGCCGCTTCGAGCGAACTCAGGACGGCTTGAGGATTGCGTCTACGGGTCGACTCCATGGCGGAAAGGATATGGATCGGGTGGTAAACAACGGGTTACCATCCGCTCGCTTCGTTCACGCCAGGCGCGGTACGTTCGATAGCGGGCGCGCGGAGGCGGCATTTTTGCGCCGCCAGTTTTCCAGCGATAGCGGCAATTCTTCCGCAGCCTCGACGCGGTTGCGGCCAGCTCGCTTGGCCTGATAGAGCGCGGTGTCGGCCGCGGCCAATAGCACCTCAAGTTCGGTGCCCGCCGGTCCGCCCGCCACACCGATGCTCACGGTGGTATCGACCGGACCCTCCTCGCACACGATGCCGGAGGCCTCGAACGCCTCGCGCACGCGCTCGGCCACGATCACGCCCTCCTCGAGCGGGCAGGTCAGGAGGGCTGCAAATTCCTCGCCGCCGACACGTCCCGACAGATCGCTGATGCGCAGGTTATTGACGACGACAGCCGAGAACAGCTTGAGAATCTCGTCGCCTGCGGGATGCCCGAAGCGATCGTTGATCGACTTGAAGTGGTCGATATCGAAGATCAACGCCGTCGCCGGACGCCCGGCATGGGCTTCGCGCTCGATCACCCGCGCACAGGCCTCGGCAAAACCGCGACGATTGAACATGCCGGTCAACGGATCGACGGACGCGGCATTCTTGTGCACGGTCACCGCGCGTTCGGAAACCAGCATGAAGATCAGGAAAACGGTGCCGACCGCATAAAGAACCAGTTCAACGGCGAACATCGTCACCCAGATGCTGCCATCAAAGGCCTGGTCATGCGGGTGAAGGAGATCGCCAAGCAGGATCGGCAGCATCAGCACAAGGCCGTGCAGCACCGGCACCGCGAAGGACGGCCAGCGCTGGCGTAACGTACGCCGACGCTCGGTCCACAACTCGGTGGCGGTGAGTGCCGCGTAAACCGCGACAATGCCGGCGCCGATCGTGAGACGCATCGCGGTCGCGCCTGGCGACAGCGTCATGACGGCGGCAATCCAGACCAGCGGGCCGAGGACAAGCCCGGGGAAGTTGGTTTTGCGGCCATGGAACAGCCGCGAGGCGTTCCAGACCATGCCGCAGGTCAGGAAGCCGACGGCGGTCAGCGCCAGCAGGAACATATCGCCGAACCTTGCAGCGCCGAGCGTCCATAGCGCTACGGAAACTGCGCCCAGCAGATAAGCCGATCCCCACCATTTCAATGCGGGAATTTTCTCCTGAAAACCGAAGAACAAAAGCATCAATCCCAAGAGCGCCGCGATCATCGCAGCGACGGTATAAAGCGTGGCGGTATCGAGCGACATGGTGTCACCGAAAGTTTGTGATGCACAATTGCAGGCGAACGGCCGAAAATCAAAACCGTCGTCAACTGCCACGCTATGCCCGTCGTGTTGGCAATCCGTTTGATTCGAAGCGCAAGTTTTCAGGAAAAACTGCGTCAACTCCTCGTTAAAATGCGTAAAGAAAAAGCGCCCGCAAGCGGGCGCTTTTGTATTTACCGAACATGCCGCCATCGCGGCAAATTCTAACGAAGCAATTAGCGCTTCGAGAACTGGAACGACCTGCGCGCCTTGGCGCGGCCGTACTTCTTGCGCTCGACCACACGCGAGTCGCGGGTGAGGAACCCGCCCTTTTTCAGAACGCCGCGAAGGTCCGGCTCGAAATAGGTCAGCGCCTTGGAGATGCCGTGACGCACGGCGCCCGCCTGGCCCGAGAGACCACCACCGGTCACGGTGCAGATCACGTCGTACTGGCCGGCGCGCGCGGCCGCGATCAGCGGCTGTTGAATCATCATCCGCAAAACCGGGCGGGCGAAATAGACTTCGACTTCGCGGGTATTGACGGTGACCTTGCCGGCGCCGGGCTTGATCCAGACGCGGGCGACCGCGTCCTTGCGCTTGCCGGTGGCATAGGCACGGCCGTATTTGTCGACCTTCTTGACGTATTTCGGCGCTTCGGGAGCGGCCGGCTTGAGTTGCGACAATTGATCGAGCGACTGCACGGTATCAGCCATCTTATGCGGCCCTCATGTTCTTGCGATTCATCTTGGCAATGTCGAGCGTTTCCGGCTGCTGGGCTTCGTGCGGATGCTCCGCTCCCGGATACACGCGCAGATTACCGAGCTGAACGCGGCCCAACGGCCCGCGCGGGATCATGCGCTCGATCGCCTTCTCCACCACGCGCTCGGGGAAACGACCTTCGAGAATTGATTTGGCCGTCCGTTCCTTGATGCCGCCGATGAAGCCGGTGTGGTTGTGATAGACCTTGTTCTCGCGCTTGCGGCCAGTCAGAACGGCGTGCGCCGCATTGATGATGACGACGTGGTCGCCGCAGTCGACATGGGGCGTGTAGGTCGGAAGATGTTTGCCGCGCAGGCGCATGGCGACCAGTGAAGCAAGGCGGCCGACCACCAGACCTTTGGCGTCGATCAAGACCCACTTCTTCGTCACCTCGGCTGGCTTTGCCGAAAACGTTTTCATGTGAGGAATCCGTGAAAAGGGGGAGGCGCAAGGAGGCGCGCCAAGCTGTGCGGGTTTCTAGAGTGCCACCGCGCGGCCGTCAATGCCTGACTGAGGTAATTAGTTTTGTAAAAACAAATAGTTATAAATATGGTCTTATATTACCTCTAAAATCTCTAAGCAGCGGGAATGGAATAGGTCGCTGTCACGTGGGCAATCGGATCGGCTACGGCAGCCGAGAACAGGTTGACCTCCCCTACCGCCAATCGCTTGCCGAGCTTCAGGAGCCGCGCCGCCGCCAGCACATCCTGCCCCGGTTCGCCCTTGCGGAGGAAATTGATGTTGAGACTTGTCGTGACCGCGAGACCGACCGGGCCGATCGCCGACAGCAGCACGACGTACATCGCGAAATCGGCGAGCGCCATCAGCGTGGGACCGGAGATCGTTCCGCCCGGACGCAGCATCCGCTCGCCGTAGCGCTGCCGAAGCCGGCAGCAGGCGCCGTCTGCACTCTCGATCTGGATGTCGCCGTTGCTGAAAGCCTGGGGGAATTCGGCATGGAGGAACTTCTCCAGCTCAGCCACGTTCATTTTTGCAATCGCCATGGTAACCGCCTGCCCTCGCCTCGCGCCGCTTGTTACATTAAGCTGGCACGCCTATCCAAGTAGTGGAGTGGATTTGACATTCGCTAACGTATTGACCGCGAGTTCGTAAAGCGAATGTCAAATCCAAAACTCCACTACAGACCTATATTTGCTAGTGTCCCTTTGGTTCTGACATTCGCAAAGTGTCCGCTGTGATGTGATATGAATGTCAGAACCGGGACACTAGATACCGGGTGGAAATTTCGATGACGAGCCAGGCCGCGCGCGCCACAACGCAACAATCTCCGATTCTCCTCCGCGAGACGATCGGCAGCGTCGTCGTATTGACGCTCAACCGGCCGAACGCGCGCAACAGCCTGTCGGAGGCGATGATCGCCGAACTGCATCGGGCACTTCGCGATATTGGCGACGACGCAGCCATGCGCGCTGTGGTGATCGCTGCCGCGGGTACGGTCTTTTCCGCCGGCCATGACCTGAAGGAGCTGACCGCGCGGCGCAGCGATGCCGACCGCGGTTACGCCTATTTTGCCCAGATCATGACGGCGTGCAGCGCCATGATGCAGGCCATTGTTCATCTGCCCAAGCCTGTGGTCGCCGCAGTCCAGGGCATTGCGACCGCCGCCGGCTGCCAACTGGTTGCAAGCTGCGATCTGGCGATCGCATCGGAGGCTGCGACCTTCGCAACACCCGGCGTCGATATCGGCCTGTTCTGCTCGACGCCGATGGTGGCGCTGTCGCGCAACGTTCCGCGCAAGCAGGCGATGGAAATGCTGCTCACGGGCGAACCGATTTCGGCAACGACCGCACGCGACATCGGCCTCGTCAATCGGGTCGTACCTGTTGGCAGCGAACGGGATGCAGCGATCGCGCTGGCCGAGAGGATCGCGCGCAAGTCCGCCCATACCGTCAAGATCGGCAAGGCCGCATTCTATCGTCAGGCCGAAATGAGCCTGGCTGATGCCTATCGTTACACGGCGGAGGTCATGGCCGAAAACATGATGGCGCGCGACGCCCAGGAGGGGATCGGCGCATTCATCGAGAAACGCGAGCCGAAATGGCAGGACAAATAGTTACCGTCATTGCGAGCCAACGGGTCGCGCGAACGCGCGCCCGATGACAGGCTCCGCGAAGCAATCCATCGTGCTGCACGGGCGCGAAAATGATGGCTTTACAAGCAAAATCTCAAGACCAATCCCTCTGAGTGGATAATTCGCAAATGAACCATGACGCCTATTCTGACGACTATATCCGATCAATCCTCAATGGCGTCAAATCCATTGCCATGGTCGGTGCGTCGCCGGTGAATGTGCGGCCGAGCTATTTCGCCTTCAAATACCTCGCCCAGCGCGGCTACGACATGATCCCGGTCAATCCCGGTCACGTCGGCAAGAGCCTGCTGGACAAGCCGTTCGTCGCATCGCTGCTCGATATCGGCCGCCCCGTCGACATGGTCGATATCTTCCGAAACTCAAGCCACATCATGCCGGCGGTGGATGAGGCGCTGAAAATGACGCCCTTGCCAAGGGTAATCTGGATGCAGTTGGGCGCGCGCGACGATGCGGCTGCCGAAAAAGCAGAAGCGGCGGGTCTGAAGGTGGTGATGAATCGCTGTCCGAAAATCGAATATGGCAGGCTCTCTTCGGAAATATCCTGGATGGGCGTGAATTCACGCACCTTGAGTTCCAAGCGCGCGCCGATGCCGGCCCAGGGCATGCGGCTTTCGTTGGGCCGCACCAGCGTCAGCGGAGGAACAACCGCGGCATCCGACCGCGCATGGAAAAACAGGACCGATCTTCCCTGACATCGGTCAAGACGATTCTTCCGCGCGCAATACCAAACTCCGCAGAACCATTCCAAACAGGCCGTCAACCGCTACTCCGCCTTGACGCCGGAGGCGGCCGACATCAGCATGACCTGCGACAAATCAGGCCAACAGGAAACACCTATGACCGATCGTTCCCCGGGCTTTTCCACCCTTGCCGTGCACGCAGGCGCGCAACCCGAACCAACGACGGGCGCCCGGGCGACGCCGATCTATCAGACCACGTCTTTCGTGTTCAACGATGCTGACCATGCCGCTTCGCTGTTCGGGCTGCAAACGTTTGGCCATATTTACACCCGGATCGGTAATCCGACTCAGGCGGTGCTGGAAGAGCGCGTCGCAGCCCTTGAAGGCGGTACCGCGGCGCTGGCGGTAGCTTCCGGTCATGCCGCGCAGGTCGTGGTTTTTCAGATGCTGCTCAATCCCGGCGACGAATTCATCGCGGCGCGCAAGCTCTACGGCGGCTCGATCAACCAGTTCACCCACGCCTTCAAGAGTTTTGGATGGAACGTGGTCTGGGCCGATCCGGACGATATCGAAAGCTTCGAGCGCGCGGTAACGCCGCGCACCAAGGCGATCTTCATCGAGTTGATCGCCAACCCCGGCGGCTCGGTCACCGATATCGAGGCGATCGCGGCCGTGGCCCGCAAGGCCGGCGTCCCGCTGATCGTCGATAATACGCTCGCGACGCCGTATCTGATCCGCCCGATCGAGCACGGCGCCGACATCGTCGTGCACTCCCTGACCAAGTTCCTCGGCGGCCACGGCAACTCGATCGGCGGCATCATCGTCGATGCCGGCACCTTCGATTGGTCGAAGGACAACAAATATCCGATGCTGAGCGAACCCCGGCCCGAATATCACGGCATCAAGATCCAGGAGACCTTCGGCAATTTTGCGTTTGCGATCGCCTGCCGCATGCTCGGCCTGCGTGATCTCGGACCCGCGATCTCGCCGTTCAATGCCTTTCTCATTCTGACCGGCATCGAGACGCTGCCGTTGCGCATGCAAAAGCATTGCGAGAACGCCAAGGCGATCGCCGAATGGCTCGCCGCGCATCCGGCCGTCGCCGCCGTCAACTACGCCGGTTTGACGGGAGACAAATACAACAACCTCGCTCGCAAATATGCGCCGAAGGGCGCGGGCGCGGTCTTCACTTTCAACCTCAAAGGCGGGTATGACGCAGGCGTCCGTCTGGTCTCGAAACTGCAGCTGTTCTCGCATCTGGCCAATGTCGGCGACACCCGCTCGCTCGTTATTCATCCGGCCTCGACCACCCATAGCCAGCTGGACGACGCCGCCAAGATCAAGTCGGGCGCGGGCCCCGACGTGGTGCGGCTATCGATCGGAATCGAAGACAAGGAAGACCTGATCGCGGACCTCGATCAGGCGCTGCGGGACGAGGATTGAAATCCGGTTCTTGTTAACACTCGTTCCGTTCAAAGGTGGTTGAATTATCTCCGTATGATTCGGAGCGGAACCATGTTGCGCTGGATGTTGCCGCTGGCGGCACTCGTGTTCACACTCGATCCGGTCCAGGCGGCTGACATGCCGGGCTCCGGCGCACGCGTCTACGTCTACGGCAAGGCGCCCATCCCTGTCGAGAAAGAGTCAGACCTCCTGTTCACGCCATCGGAGGCTTTCCCCGAGATACATCTGCCGCCGCATACGCCAATCCTGCTGGGATCGGCGACGCTGCCCGGATACTACGGATCGACCCATTCCTATGACTATCAGGGCCCGTATTACGGCGGACCGAATATCAACTACAGGTTCCGATTGCCCTACGCTTGCGGCGTGCTCGGCTATTGCTAGTGGTCCGATTCTAACATTCGCATCCCTTCTCGGCAGGCACTTTTGCGAATGTTAGAATCAAAGGACCACTAGCAAATAAAGGTTTCTAGTGGAGTTTGGGATTTGACATTCGCAAACGAACTCGGGGCTGGGTGGGATGCGAATGTCAAATCCACCCCACTAGTGTCCCGGTTCTGACATTCGTATCCCATCGCGGCGGGCACTTTTGCGAATGTCAGAACCAAAGGGACACTAGCAACCATATGATTCTAGTGTGGCTTTGACTCTGACGTTCCTTCGAAGAACTCGCGGCGACACTGAAAGGAACGTCAGAGTCGCCACACTAGCTGAGGACTGCGGGCCGAGCGACCCCTTGCACGATCGGTTCGCGCCGCGGGCCCGTCAGGCGGACCACCTGGAACACCGCAAGCGTCAGCACCGCGATCGCAACGGCCTGATGGGCGAGCGCCAGATCCATCGGAACCTGATTGAGCAGCGTGAGAATTCCTAGCGTCGCTTGCAAGGCGACGACGCCCAAAAGCCATAACGCGCCATCGATCACCGGTTTGCCGGCACGCGACAGCGCGGCGTCGACGGCATGCAGCGCGGCAAGCACCAACAGCGTGTAAGCCACCATGCGATGCTCGAACTGCACGGTCAGCGCGTTCTCAAACAGGTTGCGCCACCACGGTGTTTCAAAGAAGAGCCGCGCGGCGGAGGGAACAAACCCGCCGTCGATATCGGGCCAGGTATTGTAGATCTTGCCCGCACGAAGCCCCGCCACCAGCGCGCCGAGATAAAGCTGCACAAACGTCAGTGCCAGAAAAATCATGGCGCTGATTTTCAGGCGCGGCGTCGCAGCCGGGGGCGCCGTCTCGACAAGCCGACGCAACGTCCAGACGATGCTCGCAAAGATCAGAAGCGCCAGCACGAGATGCGTTGCCAGGCGATATTGGGATACCTCGACCCGCTGCGAAAGCCCCGAGGCAACCATCCACCAGCCGACGGCGCCTTGCAGCGCGCCGAGACCGAAGATCAACCACAACCGCCGCCTCAACTCCCCGCCGAGGGCCCCGCGCCACAGGAACCAGAGGAACGGCAGCAGATAGATCGCGCCGATCGCCCGTCCTAGTAGCCGGTGGCTCCACTCCCACCAGAAGATGGTCTTGAACTCATCGAGCGACATGCCGGCGTTAAGCTGGCGATATTGCGGAATGGCCCTGTAACCCTCGAAAGCCTCGTTCCATTGCGCCGCGCTGAGCGGCGGCAGCGCACCCGAGACCGGCTTCCACTCCACGATCGAAAGGCCGGACTCCGTCAAGCGTGTCGCGCCCCCGACCAACACCATGGCCGCGATCAAGACAGCGACCGCGATCAGCCACCAGCGGACGGGACGGATGTCAGGAGCTTGAAGGGCTGAAACAACGGCCATTGGAGCCACACTTGATCGAATTTTCGCGCCCCTTATAGTCCGCCCCTTCCCGCGCGCAAAGCGCGCATTCGAAGGCAAGCCACTCATTTACATCATGAAGATACGCACCCGAAAATTGTTTGGAACCGTCGCTCTGCTGCTGCTCGCGGCGGTGTGGTCGCTGATGGGAATGACGGTGGCGCAGACGCCGTGGCTGGCCGACTCGGGTCTGCGCCAGGCGATCTTCTATGTCGTGGCGGGCCTCGGTTGGGTGCTACCGGCGATGCCGATCATCAGCTGGATGTCGCGGCCGGACCTCTCCTGATTCCGGGTCTCATTGCGGAAATGCGCCGCCGGACAGGATCACGCGCAAGCCCCGCATCGAATTTTGCCGGCCGTCCCAGGTGATCCGGGGAAGCGCGAGCAAAGGGGTATGCCCTGCCGGCTCGATGACCCCGGGAATCGTCGATACGGCGCTGACGAAGCCGGCCTCTTCCGCCATCGCCATATGCCGGCGCTGCCAGGATTTCCGATCACCGAACGGGTAGGCAAAGTGCCTGACATCACATTGCAGCGCGGCCTCCACGACCGCCCTCCCCATCGTCATCTCACGCAGCGCGGCGGTGTCTTTCATGTTTGACAAAACCGGAAAGTTGACGGTCGCGCCTCCAAGCGTCACCAGCGGATCGGCCGTCAGGGTCGCGAGGTCCCGCCAGTCGAGCGAAGCCTCCCGCGACAGCGCCGCGAGATCAATCGCGTAACGCGTGCAGAGGTCCTTGATGGCGGCAGAAAGGTCCGCTGGCTCAAGTGAACGCAGCCAGCGCGACAGAAAATCGTAAAGTTGATATTTTTCCGCGGTCCTCGCGACGTTGAAGTGCATCTCCTCGCGGCCCATCACAAGGCTGATGCGCCGTTCCTGCGCGATCACCTGTTCGAGCGCAAGCCACCAGGCCTCACCGATTCCGTCCGGGAATGCCGTCGGCACGTAGATGGTGAAGGGAACACCGTGTCGTGACAGCACCGGATAAGCCGATGTGACGAGGTCCTTGTATCCCCCGTCAAACGTCAGACAGACAAATCGCCGGCGCGAGGCCAGCGTGACCGCCCGGCGGCAGACTTCATCGATCGAAACGATGTCATATCTCCAGCGTTTCAGCGCGCGGATCGTCCGATCGAGCAATCTGGGCGTGATCTCGCCCGATCGCAGCGGCTGAAATCGTGCTCCGTGGCGTGGACGAACGCGCTCGAACCGCAGGATCGCACCCGCGCCTCGACGCTTCAGCCACGCGCGGCCGCTGAAATAGGCGAGTTCGAGTTTCAGGCTGTTCAGGAGTCTGGTGCCGGAGGACAACGTCTGGTCTTTCAGCGCATGCTTTCAAGTGTGGATACCGGCTACGTCCGCAGCCGGACGTCCGCCCGCCGCGG
The DNA here is from genome assembly GCA_963832045.1 of uncultured Alphaproteobacteria bacterium. Classification (GTDB taxonomy): domain Bacteria; phylum Pseudomonadota; class Alphaproteobacteria; order Rhizobiales; family Xanthobacteraceae; genus Bradyrhizobium. The sequence goes on along the minus strand of CAWHSM010000019.1, from coordinate 45,209 downwards.
CCGTATTGTCATTACCCTTTGTTGATACTTCTTTGCAAAGGTCGGCTCGTGCGAAAAGTTAAGTAATCCTGGTGTTCTGCTCCAGAACTCGCGGCATTTTACGGCGCCCTCATTGGCCGCACACTAGACGGATATTGCGATGACCATGGCCGCCGCGATCGAAAGCCGAACGGCAGATGCGCCGGTACGTTCAAAATCGAACCGCATTGCCGAGGTCGATCTACTAGCGGAGTTTGACCAGGCCGAGACGGTCTGGCGAAGCCTCGAAAATCAGCAAGATTTTTCCACACCCTACCAGCGGTTTGATTTCCTTCGCCCCTGGCAACGGCTGGTCGGAGCGCGCGAAGGCCTCGAGCCGCTCATCGTTGTTGCCTATGACCGCGATCGGATCCCGTTGCTGCTGCTCCCGCTCGTGCTGAAACAGGCCTGGGGCATTCGCACCGCCCATTTCATGGGCGGCAAACATGCCACATTCAACATGGCGTTGTGGAATCGGGAATTTGCCGCTGTTGCATCCCGCGCCGACCTCAAGATCCTTTTTGCAGAGATCCGCGAGCGCGCCGGCGTCGACGTCCTGGCGTTCAGCCAGCAACCTCTCACATGGCAGAACCTGCCGAACCCGATGGCGTTGCTGCCGCGCCAGCCTTCCGTCAACGATTGTCCGATGATGACGATCGTGCCGGGAACGCCCGCTACGGCCGGCGTCAGCCGTTCCCTGCGCCAGCGCCTGAAGGCAAAGGAACGCAAGCTGAAGGCGTTGCCCGGTTATCGCTATCACGTCGCGACCGCTGACGCCGAAATCAACCGCCTGCTCGATGCGTTCTTCCGCATCAAGCCGCTGAGGATGGCGGAGCAGAAGCTGCCCAACGTCTTCGCCGAACCGGGCGTCGAGAATTTCATTCGCGAGGCCTGCATGTTGCCGCTGTCAGGCGGTGGCCGCGTGATCGAGATACACGCCCTCGAAAGCGATAGCGAGGTTATCGCGGTGTTTGCCGGTGTCGCCGACGGTTGCCGGTTCTCGATGATGTTCAACACCTACACCGTGTCGGCAAGCTCACGCTACAGCCCCGGCCTCATTCTGGTCCGCCACATCATCGATCACTACGCCGAACGCGGATACCGCTCCCTCGACCTTGGAGTCGGATCGGACGGCTACAAGAAGCTGTTCTGCAAGGCCAACGAGCCTATTTTTGACTGCTTTATCGCGCTGAGCCCGCGCGGCGCCGTCGCGGCGGCCGCCGCCTCGGCCGCCAATCGGACCAAGCGTCTTGTCAAGCACAGCCCGGCGCTCTTGCGCCTGGCGCAGGGACTGCGGCGCGTGCTCGGCTAGTGCCGCCTATTTGAAGTTCCTGCACCACAAGCGGCGAATTCGATCCAGGAACTTCAAATAGAAAAGCGGCACTAGAATCAATAGGTTTGCTAGTGCCCCTAATACTGCCTTGATCGGCAATCAGGCGGCCACGACGCGCGGCGCGGAATCATCCGCGTCCATCGGCAGCACCGGCTTGCTCAACATCGTCACTTCGCTGAAGCCGACCGCCTTGAGCTGATCGTACATCAGATTACGCGCGTCCGCAGCCATGGAGGCATCCGGCACCACCACCGCGCACGCCTGCGAGGTGAGGATTTCCGCGGGCAGGTCCGACGCAGTTCCCGCATCCAGCAGGACGTGGTCATAGACCTTCAGCAGCGCATCGATCGCAAGACCCAGCCGCGGCGATTGCAGCAACGCGCGGTCCGAACCGGGCCGCCCGGAACTGACAAACTGCGCCCGTGACATCACGTCCTTGGTGATGACCTGGGTGAACGAAGCTTCGCCCTGCATCAACTCTGCAAGTCCTGGCGCGTTCGGATCGACGGATGCAGCCGAAATGGTCGACGAGGCCATCGACAGGTCGACCACAACGACCTTGGCGCTGCGCGCGATCAGGCGTGCCACGGTCAAAGCCGTCAATGTGATGCTTTGGCTCGAAGCGGTGCCGAGGATCGTGACCTTCCGCGCCGCGGCACCGGCGGCGAGCAGACGGCCGGCAAGCTGTTCGACTTCGTCAGATTCGAACTCGGCCTCCGGAGCCAGTGGGGCCACGACAGAGTCGGAAGCCGGCTCGGGCCCGGCGGAGGCCGCGAACGCGGTTGTCGCAGGCTCGCTCTCCGGAGCCGATACCGATCCGAACGCAGCCGCCGCCCGCGGAATCGTCATGCGCAACAACTCTCCGGTGACGATCGTTCCGGTCGCAAGTATCAACGTCACCAGCGTCGCAATCAGTACGATCGGCAGCTTCTTCGGATAGGCCGGGCTGTTGGACACGCTGGCGCGAGAAATAATCCGGCCGTCCGCCGGCGCGGCGTCGATGTTTTCGCGGGTGGCGGCCTCGCGATATTTTGCAAGATAGGATTCCAGAAGATCGCGCTGCGCCTTGGCTTCGCGTTCGAGTGCGCGAAGCTGAACGTCCTGACCGTTGGCGGAACTCGCCTGCTTCTTCAACTGATCGAGGCTCACATTCAGGTTATCAACCCTGCCGCCGGCAATGCGCGCATCGTTGTTCAGCGAACGCGATACCTTGCTTGCTTCGTCGCGAATCTGCCGATCGATATCGGCGAGCTGCGCCTTGAGTTCCTTGATACGCGGGTGGTTGTCGAGCAAGGTTGACGATTGCTCGGCCAATTGCGCCCGCAGCGTCACGCGCTGTTCGCTCAGCCGGCGGATCAACTCGGAGTTCAATACCTCGGAAGATTCGATCGGTTTCCCGGTCTGAAGCATTTCGCGGATCATGCCTGCCTTCGATTCAACGTCGGACCTCAGCGCGCGGGCGTTATTCAATTGCGTATTCAATTCGCCCATTTGCTGGTTGGACAGCGTGGTGTTGTTGGTGCCGACGAACAGGCTGGACTTCGATCGAAACTCCTCGACGCGGGATTCGGCTTCCGCCACTTTCATGCGCAGGTTTTCGATTTCGCCCGACAGCCATTGCCCTGCCGACTTGGCCTGGTCCCGACGCGCGCTCTGCTGGAGCACCAGATAACCATCGGCGATGGAATTGGCGACGCGGGCCGCGAGATCGGGATCGCGCGACTGGAATTCGATGACGATGACGCGAGATTTATCGACCGCATACGCGGCGAAGCGGTCGTAATAGGCGTCCAGCACCCGCTCTTCCGGCGTCAGCGAGATCGGGTCGCGGCCGATCCCGATCAAGGCGAGCAGCGATTTCAGCGGCGAGAAGCCCCTCAGGACAGGATCGAATTCCGGCAGTTCCGCAAGCTTGTTCTTCTTGATGATTTCACGCGCGAGATCGCGCGAGAGCAGGAGTTGCACCTGGCTGGTGACGGCCTCCGCATCAAGCGCGTTGCGATCCTCGGCCCGCTCTGCGTTGGGGCGCAGGAAGACGTTCTCCCGGCCATCGATCAGGATACGCGCCTCAGACTTGTATCGCGGGGCGATGAGGTTGACGGCTGCAATCGACAACACGGCCGCCACCAGGGTCGGGACGATGATCAAATTGCGCTGGCGCGCGAGCGCCTGACCGATCGCCTGGAAATCCAGTTCGCCGACGTGAGCGGCTGGCGGCCTGTCGGCGGCTGGCGCAACGTTTGGATCGGCCGGCGCTGCCAACGCCTTGCCAAAACGCCAAAACGCTAAACGCATCGCACACTCCCCGCGGACGCCACGACTCTACCGGACGTGGGGCGATTACACTCAATTAAGGTTGCCGCCGGGTTAATTCAGCCGTTGCCGGGCGCCGCCCGTCGACATGGTCATGTTTTGTTAACCATGAAAGCCCTTAATCGGAATCAGTAATTTGATCGTGGGTTCTTCAATGCGAGGCGTTCGCGCCCAAATAGCGTGTCTAGCGCCCACTTTCCGAAGTTCGTGCGCAACTTCAGGACGCACCTTTCACGAACTTCGGAAAGTCATGGGCACTAGCAAACTTATAATGCTAGTGCCGCTTTTCCATTTGAAATTCCCTGACGGAATTTGCCGCTTGTGGTGCAGGAACTTCAAATGGGCAGCACTAGTGATCGGGCTTGCGCTTGCGGGCTGCATGCAAACGGGCACGCCGGTTGCGATGGCGCCGCGCAACGACCTCGACGCCATGGCCTACGGCCAGCCTTCACCCGCCCGCTCCCCGGCAACCGCCGATTCCGGCGGCGCGATCAGCGCGGTTCAGGCCGGTTTCGCCGCATCGCCGCGCCCTTATCCGCCCGTCGCCAACGCCTATGCCGCCGTCCCGGTCGCCGCCTCGCACGAGGCGCCCTACCACCTCGATGCCGGCGACAAGTTGCGCGTTGTGGTCTACGGCCAGGAAGGTCTCACCAACACCTATGCGATCGACGCCGGCGGCGCGATCACGATGCCGCTGATCGGCACGGTGCCGGCGCGCGGGCGAACGCCGGCGGGGCTTGCCGCGGAAATCTCCGCCAAGCTGCGCAACGGCTATATCCGCGATCCTTCGGTCGCGGTCGAAGTCGAAACCTACCGGCCGTTCTTCATCCTCGGCGAGGTCGCCGCTCCCGGCCAATATCCCTATGTGCCGAATATGAGCGTCGAAAGCGCGGTGGCGATTGCCGGCGGCTTCTCGCCGCGCGCCAAACGCGACAGCGTCACCCTCACCCATACCGAGGCCTCCGGCACCGGTCGCTTCATCGTCCCGCTCGGCACCCAGCTTAGCCCCGGCGACACCGTCCTCGTCGGCGAACGCTGGTTCTAAAGGCATGTCCGAAGCCCGAGACCGGCCACTTCGCATTGTCCACGCGGTGCGCGCGCCGGTTGGTGGAATCTTTCGTCACATTCTCGATCTGGCCAACGGACAGGCCGATGAGGGCCACCATGTCGGCATTATCGCCGACAGCCTGACCGGCGGCGAACGCGCCAATGCGGCGCTCACCGAGATCGCGCCACGGCTGAAACTCGGCGTTCGCCGCCTGCCCATCCATCGCGAGCCTCACCCCGCCGATTTCCTGATATGGGCGCGTTTCATGTACCTGATCTCGCGCCTGAAGCCGGACGTGGTGCACGGACATGGCGCCAAGGCCGGCGCCTTCGTCCGCCTGAGGGGCCGGTCAAAAAACTTCATTCGCGTCTACACGCCTCATGGCGGTTCGCTGCATTATCCGCTCGACACATGGAAGGGCGTATTCTACAGCCGCCTGGAACGCGCCCTCATGAACAATACGGAACTGTTCCTGTTCGAGAGCGCTTTCGCCCGCGACACCTACCAACGCACCATCGGAATTCCAGCGAAGGGACTGGTGCGCTGTGTTTTCAACGGCGTCACCGCGAACGAATTCGATTCCGTTGTCCTGGCGCCCGACGCCGCCGATATCGCCTATGTCGGCGAGTTTCGGCACATCAAGGGCGCGGACCTTCTGATCGACGCGGTAGCGCGCCTGCGCGCCGATGGCCGGCCGGTGACGTTGACGCTTGCCGGCGATGGCGAGGAACTCGGCGCGCTGAAGGCCCAGATCGACAGACATGGCTTGACCGAGGCGGTCCGCTTCATCGGGCATGTCAAGGCGCGCTTCGGTTTCTCGAAAGGCAAGCTCCTTGTCGTTCCCTCGCGCGGCGATTCGATGCCTTATGTCGTGATCGAAGCGGCTGCCGCCGGAGTTCCGATGATCGCGGCGAATGTCGGTGGCATCCCGGAGATATTCGGGCCGCACGCGGACGCATTGTTTGCACCGAGTTCCGCCGGCGCCATGGCGGATGCGATCGAGACGGCACTTGACGATATCCCGGCCGCCGCAGCGCGCGCCAGGGAACTGCGCGAAAGAATATTCATGCACTTTTCGCAGAAGGCCATGGTCGAAGGCGTCCTGGCCAGCTATCGCGCGGCGTTTGCCGAACGTTAACCGTTCATTACGCCGATAACTGTTTCTTCCGATTTGTCATCTAAGCCGAGGCAGCAGATTTAGGCCCCGCTGCGCCTGCCTATATGCTTTGCGACCAGAACGGATTGGAAGAAAGTGGAACCGGTTAACGCACGCTCGATGATGGAGGCCGCCGCGACGGCTTCGGCGACTACCTCGGTGCGGGCTTCCCAGGTCGAACGACGGCTCAGGCTTTCGCAAGCGGCACTTGCCGTCGCCAGTCAGAAGGTCGGCCGGGCCTACTCGCCGATCGTGATCGCCGGCATCGTTCGCATCGCCGATTTTGCCATGCTGAGCATCATCGGCATTACGCTGTATCTCGGTTATGTGGCGCCCCTCTCCGGCTTTCGCTGGGAATATATCGCCGCCATCCTGATGATGACGCTCGCCGCGGTGATCTGCTTCCAGGCCGCCGAAATCTACGACGTTCAGATCTTCCGCGGCCAGCTGCGCCAGATGACACGGATGATTTCATCCTGGGCATTCGTCTTCCTGCTGTTCATCGGCGTATCCTTTTTCGCAAAGCTCGGTGGCGAGATATCCCGGCTTTGGCTTTCCGCATTCTTCTTCATCGGCCTTGCAGCGCTGATCTCGGCGCGCCTGCTTCTGCGCACGCTGGTCCGGCATTGGGCTCGCCAGGGCCGGCTTGACCGGCGAACCGTCGTGGTCGGCTCCGACGAGGACGGCGAAAAGCTGATAGAAGCCCTGAAGGTTCAGACCGATTCCGACATCGATATCCTCGGCGTATTCGACGACCGCAACGACAACCGCGCGCTCGAGACTTGCGCCGGAAAATCCAAGCTCGGCAAGATCGACGATATCATCGAATTCGCCAGGCGCACCCGCGTCGACCTCGTGCTGTTCGCGCTGCCGATTTCGGCGGAAACGCGGATCCTCGAAATGCTGAAAAAGCTGTGGGTGCTGCCGGTGGACATCCGCCTTTCCGCGCACAACAACAAGCTCCGCTTCCGCCCGCGCTCCTATTCCTATCTCGGCGAGGTGCCGACGCTGGACGTGTTCGAGGCGCCGATCACCGACTGGGATCTGGTGATGAAGTGGCTGTTCGACCATCTGGTCGGCGCCGTGATCCTGCTTCTGGCTGCGCCCGTGATGCTGCTGGTCGCGCTTGCGGTCAAACTCGACAGCCCCGGACCGGTGCTGTTCCGCCAGAAGCGTTTCGGCTTCAACAACGAGCGCATTGACGTCTTCAAGTTCCGCTCGCTCTACCACGATCAGGCCGATCCGCTCGCCGCCAAGGTCGTGACCAAGAACGACAGCCGCGTCACCCGCGTCGGCCGTTTCATTCGCAAGACCAGCCTCGACGAACTGCCGCAACTATTCAACGTCGTGTTCAAGAGCAACCTTTCGCTCGTCGGCCCCCGCCCGCATGCGGTGCAGGGCAGGTTGCAGAGCCGGCTGTTCGACGAGGCCGTTGACGGCTATTTCGCGCGCCATCGCGTCAAGCCCGGCATCACCGGCTGGGCGCAAATCAACGGCTGGCGGGGTGAAATCGACAACGAGGAAAAAATCCAGAAGCGCGTGGAGTTCGATCTCTATTACATCGAAAACTGGTCGGTGCTTTTCGACCTCTACGTTCTGCTCAAAACACCCCTGGCTCTGATGACGAAGAACGAAAACGCCTATTGATGCCGCGCTGAGCGCGGCCAGGCGCGTGTATCGTGTTGCGTGAGTTTGAGTATCTGACATGTCGATGGCGTACACGGCGACTGCGGGGGCCGATCCGGCGACGACATCGGCGCCGCGTCTGCTGGCAGTTCAGCGCGTGCTGGTGTGGCTGGTCGCGGCCAGCGGCGCGATCGTGTTCATCGAACCCAGTCCCTACGAGGTCATGACCCTTGGCGCGGCGGTGATTTTCTGCGCCACCGGCTTGCGCATGCGGCTCGTGCTGGTGCCGCTGTTCCTGCTGCTGATCCTGATCAATATCGGCTACAGCATCGGCGCCATTCCCGTCTACGACAAGCCGGAAGTCGTCAACTGGATCGCAACCTCCTGGTACATGGCAGTCACGGTGATGTTCTTTGCCATGGTCATGTCCGAGGATACCGCGGCACGCCTGGACATGCTTCGCCGCGGGTTGATCGTGGGCGCATTGGTCGCAGCCATCTCCGCCATCGCCGGTTATTTGAATCTCGTTCCCGGCGGCCACGACCTGTTGACGCTCTATGATCGTGCACGCGGCACCTTCAAGGACCCCAACGTGCTGGGGGCTTTCCTGATCCTCCCGGCCCTGTTCGCCTTGCAGAGCGTCGTCTCCGACAATTTTGCAAAATCATGTCGCAATGCGCTTAGCTTCGGCATCATGGCACTCGCCATCCTGCTCGCCTTCTCGCGCGCGGCCTGGGGCGGGCTTGCGATCACCTCGGCCTTCATGCTCGTGCTGATGGTGTTGACCAGCCGGACGCGCGCGCAACGTTCGCGGATCGTGATCACATCGGCGATAACGGTCGTCGTGCTGGTGCTGCTGATTGCCGTCCTCTTGTCGTTTGATTCCATCGCCGAGATGTTCCAGCAACGCGCGAGCTTCGACCAAAGCTACGACGAGGGCCGCTTCGGCCGATTCGGACGCCATATTCTCGGCGCGGATATGGCGCTCGACCTGCCGTTCGGCATCGGCCCGCTGCAATTCCACAACTACTTTCCCGAAGACACCCACAACTCCTATCTCAATGCCTTCATGTCCGGCGGCTGGCTTGCCGGCGTCTGCTATCCGGCATTGATCGTGGTGACGGTGATTATGGGATTTCGGCACGTGCTGACGCCGGTGCCCTGGCAGCGCATCTATCTTGCGATCTTCGCGGCGTTTCTCGGAACCGCCGGCGAAAACTTCGTCATCGATACCGACCACTGGCGCCATTTCTGGATGATGCTTGGCGCGATGTGGGGCATGTTCGCCGCAGCGCAGCCCTACAAGGGTTCGCCCACTCCCGCCGCAATGGCAACCAGAAACGCGAATTCAGCCGTGCCGGCGCCTGGGTCCGCGACCGCATGCTGAAATTCCCGATCCCGCTTGGTGCGCGACGCAGCAATGACTGGATGTATGGCTACGATCCGCGCCTTACGTCTCGACCTGAAACGTCAGCCCCGCATTATCGACAAGCCGCTTGATCAGCTTGCCCTGCATGGCCGCGCCCGGCGTCCAGATTCCCGCTGGCACGTCGGGCGTGTCGCGCAACAGGCAGATCGCGCATTCGGAGATCATCTTCGACGTCGAGCCATAACCGGGATCGCGATCGCCCTTGACCGACGCGCGGACCTGGCGGCCGTCCGGCGCGATCGCGACGTAGAGAAGATCGTAGCGGCCGTTCTCCCGCTCCTCCTTCGACGGTCCCTCACCCGGCTTGGGCGCATTGGGGCCGGTCTTTTCGGAATTGGCCGCCATCACGCGCTTGGCGTTGGCTTCGCCCTTTTCGCCGGGGCCGGTGAGCACCATCTCGTCGTAGATAAATTCGCGCCCGTAAGGAAAGCCCATCAGCATGTTGGACCGATGGACGTTGCGCGTGTTGATCATCGCCATCATGAAGGGCGCTGTCCAGGATTGCAGGTCCTCCTCGTAAGCCGGCTTGTTGCCGCGCGACTGTTTCGGGCCTTCATATCCCGGCGTCAGAGCGAATGGATTGTTGAGGATAGCGACCAGGCTGAGATCCTTGGCCACGGCCTCGAACGTCGCTTTGGCGCTCGCCGCAGTTCCGCCGGAGAGAGTCCCGCGCATGTCGCGAACGCGGCCCTTGACGCGGGTGGTCGGCGCACCAAATACCCGCTTGGCTTCTTCCTGCACGAAAAATGCACCGAGTTCGAACGGCACGGAATCGAAACCGCAGGAAAACACGATTCTGGCACCCGACGCTTTTGCCGCCGCTTCATGTGCATCGATCATGTGGCGCATCCAAACGGGCTCGCCACATAGATCAAGATAATCGGTGCCCGAGCCCGCGCAGGCTGCAACCAGATCCGATCCATAAAGTTGATACGGGCCGACGGTCGAGATCACAGACTGGGTCTGATCGATCATCGCCTTGAGCGAGCCGACGTCGCTGGAGTTGGCCGCGATCAACGGCGTGTCCGATGGCGCCCCGATCGCGTCACGAACCGATTTGAGCTTGTCGAGACTGCGGCCGGCCATCGCCCACTTCAATTGCGCATCGCCCTTGTAATGCGTGGCCAGATATTCGGCGACAAGCTGGCCGGTGAATCCGGTGGCGCCATAAACGATGATGTCGAACTTCGGCGAAGATTTCATTTCATACCCCAGTCGCGGTCATTGCCTGCGACAAACGCAAAGCGTTTGCGCAAGGGAGCGGGAGCTCCGAAGCAATCCGGCATTTTTTCGGTTCTGGATTGCTCCGCTTCGCTCGCAATGACCTGTTACTTCTTTCCGTAGGACACGCCCATGCCGGCGCGCACGTCGCTCTGGATACCATAGGGCGCGATCGGATAGCGCAAGCCGTTTTTGCTCAACTGCTTCATGCCGACGATCGCCTTGGCAAGATGCGAAGGCTTGAGCGCCATCAGCATTTCCTCGTCCGGCACGCCCCCATAGCGCCGCTCGGCAAAACAGGGCAGCGAAAGGCTGGGCTCGCCGGTCTTCAGCGCCCGCCCCCACGAATTGGCGCAAGCGGTTTCGCCGACCACGCCCCATTCGAACTTCTTGTAGCCGGTATATTGCAGGCCGTTGATCAGGATGATCATCTGCCCGGGTGTCGCGTAAACCAGACAAATATCCGGCGGATTGAGTCTGCCGCTCGCCAGCGGGCTGACCGCCATCGCCTGATATTTTCCGAACGGAACCACATCCAGCGCGGCCTGACGTTTGCCCGCATCTTCTGCCGTACCATGCCAGACCCCGACGTAATTCTGACCGGCAAGCCACTTTTCGTCCTGCGGTCCCAATCCGATGACCGCGCGGCATTGCGCCCCGACGAGATCGTCCCCGGTGATTCCGACCGTCCAGCCCAACCGGGAAGCCATACTGACGATCTGATCGGTGGTATGGATCGCGGTCGGCCGCCTGATTTTCTGTATCGCCGTCATTTCCTCGACGGTCGCAAACATCTTCAGCCCGATCACCGTCGTCTTGAGGCGGAGCAGGCTGTTGAGATCGTCCACCATGCCGGCCAGGTCGAACGGCTCCGATGGCGTTTGCTGCTGCATGGCGTTTCCTTCCGAAAGCGAATTCGAACATTAGCCCGATTGCAACGTCGTTGCGACCTCGGCTGCCCCGCTATTTCGGCTCAGGTCCGGGGAAGAACTGATCCATCTTGCCGGTCAACCAATAGGCCGCAAAGCCAATCCATTCGCGCATCGCCAAGTCTGTGCGTTCCAGACCCAGAACAGCCATCGAAGGAGGCGAAAGAATATCGGATTGGCTGGCGCGCCAATCGACCGGATAGGCCTCTACCGTAAATCCCGCCTTGCGGAACAGGCCGATCGAGCGCGGCATATGAAAGGCCGACGTCACCAAGAGCCAGCGCTCGCCCGGCTTCGGATTAGCGACGGCTTTGGCGAATTCCGCGTTTTCGACCGTATTGCGCGAGAGCCTTTCGGCGGTCAACCGCTCTTTGGCAATGCCGAGGCTTTCGAACACGGATAATGCGTAGTCGGCCTCTTTTGCGGAATTGTCGCCAATCAAGTCGGCATTTCCGCCGGAAAAAACGATGCGGGCGTTCGGATATTGGCGCGCGAGCACAGCGGTTGCGACAATGCGATCGGCCGAATGGGTAAATACCGCCCGGCCGCGCCCGGCCGACAAATCCGGATCGATCGCCCCGCCGAGCACGACGATGCCATCAGGCGCGCCGCGCGAGACGTCCCATGGCGGAAATCGCTGCTCGAGAGGCAGGATCAACAGCTTGCCGATCGGCGAAAATCCACACAGCGCCAGAAGCAGGGCCGAGATCGCCAGCAGCCTGCGGCCGAGCACGGCGCCTCGCGTCGGCAAAAGGAATGCGCCCAGCACACCGGCGCCGATCAGGAAGTTCACCGGCAGCAGCATGGTACCTAGCGTTTTTGACAGGAAAAAAAACACGAGAAACCTCTTTGGGGGAGCAGATTTGACATTCGCGGCTTGCCTAGCCACAAGCTCACACGGTGAATGTCAAATGCTAAACTTCGCCGGAATCCATTTTTGCGTGACGTCAGCCCAGTGCAGAAGCCCCGCCATGAAACATCATCACCTGCATTCCAGCCCCGAAACCTGCCATTGGGGCTTCTTCGACTCGAACCTGAAACCCGTTCTCACCGTTGAAAGCGGCGACGAGGTAACCATCGACACCATCAGCGGCGGACCCGACGTCGTACCGGAGCGCAGCCGCTTTCACGTCCCGCCCGAACTTGCCGACGTTCACGCCAAAAGCGAGCGGATGGTACCGGGGCACATCCTGACGGGGCCGGTCGCGGTTGCGGGCGCCCAGCCGGGCGATGTGCTCGAGGTCGAAATCCTCGATGTCAAATTGCGCCAGGACTGGGGCTACAATTTCATCCGACCTCTGGCCGGCACCTTGCCGGACGATTTTCACGAGTCGCGGTTGATGAATATTCCGCTGGACAGAACGCGGATGGTGGCCCACCTGCCCTGGGGGCTCGAATTGCCGCTGGCGCCATTTTTCGGCGTGATGGGAGTGGCGCCGCCGCCGGCATGGGGCCGCATCACATCTTTGATCCCCCGCGCGATGGGCGGCAATCTGGACAACAAGGAGCTGAGGCCGGGTGCCAGGCTCTATTTGCCGGTCTTCGTGCCGGGCGCCCTGTTCTCCTGCGGCGATGGTCACGGTGTCCAGGGCGACGGCGAGGTCTGCGTCACGGCCATCGAGACCGCCTTGCAGGGACGTTTCAAATTGACGCTGCGCCGCGACCTGCGGCTCGACTACCCGCGCGCGGAAACCCCGACCCATTACATGACCATGGCGATGGATCCGGACCTCGATCAATGCGTGGTTCGATCGCTGCGTGACATGATTGTGCTTCTCGGCGAAAAGCGGAACCTGTCACGCGAAGATGCCTATACGCTGTGCAGCCTGGCGGCGGACCTTCGGGTGACACAGACGGTTAACGGTTCCAAGGGCATCCACTGCATGATCGCCAAGTCGGTCGTTCACGGGTAACCTCTCGAAACCTCACGGTTTAAGCCATTGGATTCGGTTCCCCGACCGCGTAGTTTGAAGCTGCCAACAGCGACCACGGGAGATGCGTAAAGATGGAAAGACGCCTGGCAGCCATCGTTTGCGCCGACGTCGCCGGCTATTCCCGCATGATGGGTGCTGACGAGGAAGGCACGCACGCCACCTTCAAGGCCCATCGCAGCGCGGTCTATCCGATCATCCTCAATCACGGCGGTCGTCTGGTGAAGAACACCGGCGACGGCTTCCTGCTGGAATTTCCCAGCGTCGTCGGCGCGCTCCAGTCTTCCATCGAGATTCAGACACTGATGGCCGAGCGCAACGGCCAGCTGCCTTCGGATCGGCTGATGCAGTTTCGTCTCGGCGTCCATATGGGCGATGTGATGGCCGATGAGGACGAGGTCTTTGGCGATGGCGTGAATATCGCCGTCCGTCTCGAATCCGTGGCCACCCCCGGCGGCGTCGCGGTTTCCGGAAAGGCCTATAAGGAAGCGAGCAAACATCTGAACGTTCCGCTGGCCGATGCCGGCAGCCGCCGTTTCAAGAACATCGAAGAAGCGATCAGCGTCTGGACCTGGGAGCCGGGCTGCGCGGAAATCCAGGGCCCGGCGCTCCGCAACAAATTGAATCTTCCGGCGCAATACCGCACCGCCATCGTGGGCGTGCTGCCGTTCGTCAATCTCAGCGACAGTGCCGAGGAATATTTCTCTGACGGCCTGACCGAAGACCTGATTCACGCGTTGTCGCTGCAATCTTTTTTCCGGGTACTCAGCCGAAACGCGACGTTTTCGTTCAAAGGCAAGAACCTCTCTACCCGCCTGATCGCGAAGGAAATCGACGCGACCTATCTTATTCAGGGCTCGGTGCGGCGTGCCGGCAACAAGATCCGGGTTACGGCGCAATTGATCGCCCCCGAAAGCGGCGAGCAATTGTGGGCCAGCCGCTATGACAGCGATATCGGCGACCTCTTCGCGATGCAGGATGAACTGACCACCAATCTGTCGGCTGCGATCGCGCCCGAAATTTTCCGCGCCGAGGCTTCGGCGCCGGCCCGTCCGTCAGCCGATCCGACCGCGTGGGACCGCTTCCTGAGGGGGCTCTCGCATTACTACCGGCATACGAAAACCGATTTCGAAGCCTCGATCGACTTATTCAGGCAGTCGATCGTGCTCGACCCGACGCTTTCCATTGCGCACGCCTATCTCGCCACGATCATGATACAGGGCGTGCAGTACGGATGGATCAAGAGCACCCGCGCACTGTGGGTCGAGGCGATGAGCCTTGCGGAAAGGAGCCTTCAGCTTGATCCCCGCTCGTCCTTCGCATTTGCCATCGTGTCCTACATGCACGCGATGGACGGAAATCACGATGCCGCGATGGCGGCGGCAAGAAAAGCAGTCGATCTCAATCCGTACGACATGGGCGCGCGCGGCATCCTCGGGCTATGCCACTTCGTCAACGGCGACCATCAACAGGCGATCGAGCTGTTTTCCACCGCCGCGCAGCGCGGCAACAGCGACCCGAGGTACAAATGGAACGGGCTGAATGTGTTCGCCCACTATTTACTGAAACAATATGACGCTTCCTTGTCGTGGGCGCGTGACGCGCTGTACCTCAATCCCAACCACCTCCAGGTGCTGGCGGCACGGGCCGCGACCCTCGCACAAATGGGGAAAAGCGACGAAGCTGCAAGAGCAACCGAAGTTCTTCTGAACTGCTACCCTGCCCTGACCGTCGAGCAGCATCTGAAGAACTTTCGCTGGAAAAATCCGGCGGACATTGCCCACTATCGGGAAGGCCTCTTGAAAGCCGGCGTTCCCTTGCGCGAGCCCCGCCTCACCGAGTCTTCATCGAAACGCTCGGCCTGACCCGTTCGCGTCGGGAAAATTTCGCACCGCTATTTGCCTTACAATTGGTACTGATTTGGATTTTGCCAAAGCTTCGCCGCACATTGAGGTAGAGTGATGCGCGTTGCTCTTCGCGCCCGGGCTTCCTTGCGTTGAATTCGAAGCCTTTCTTTTTACGATGCCATATTTTGAGGATTGAAGACCATGCAAGATCAGCCCCTTGCTTCGTCTACGGGCAGCGCCCCGCAAATTCCCGTATCGCCCAACAACCCCTGCCCGTTTCTGCGTGCGCTCGTTGCGGGAGGTTTTGTCGATGGCCACATCGTCCCGCTGCCACAGCTGAGCCGGGCCATCGAAGCCGCAACCGGCGAACGGGGTCTGAAGGTGAAGCTGGCGGGACTAAAGGCCTATCTTATCGCCCTGATTGCCAACGGCCTTAGCCCGTTGCGTTTGCTTAAAAGCTGGTGGTCGGGCGCGGAGCTCGACGCACTGCGTAACGGACCGCTAGACAAGCACGGCGTCGGCTCGCGCATCCTCAAAACGGACGGCCAGGTGGATGAAGCGGAGATCGCGCGTCTTGCTGAATTCGGCACGGATTGCACGGACCCCGGCGGCGGCACCGAACGCGGGCTGACGTCGCCGGAAATCACGAACTACATGAACGCCAATTTTGCACGCGCCAAGGGGTCGCGACGTCCGATCGACCGCTTGCTGATGAACGGTGAGTGGCCGGTGTTGCTCGACATCCTGGGCAAGGGCGAAGGCGATGAACGTTACCTCAGCGTCGCGGAAGTCAGAACGCTGTTTGTGGAGAGGCTGCTGCCCGAGCGGATCGCGTCGCGCTTGCCGCGGCCGGTGCCGGTGCCAAGCCGCTTTCTCGCGATCGCCACGGCCGTCCTCAGCCTGATTGTCGCTCTGGCCGTAGTCGTCGTGCTCGCAATCACCCAATTTCCGGATC
This sequence comes from uncultured Alphaproteobacteria bacterium, assembly GCA_963832045.1. Taxonomy (GTDB): domain Bacteria; phylum Pseudomonadota; class Alphaproteobacteria; order Rhizobiales; family Xanthobacteraceae; genus Bradyrhizobium. The sequence continues at coordinate 29,403 of CAWHSM010000019.1, read as the reverse complement.
GGCTCCGGTCGATCTTGATGGCCACGCCCGGACAGCTGCCGGCGACGCTGGCGCAATTGCTGCCCCCTCCACTGCCGACGCCTGCGCCGGTCACGGCGGCGCACTGGCTCGATCAGAACTGGTCCACGGAGGATCGGCACTGGTTTCACCACGTCAGCCAGGGCACCAAGACTTTTCCGGTGCCCTACGCCTGGTTCGTGGCGCTGGAGCAGCCGCGAATTCACCTCTTATCGAAACCCGGCCTGCTGAGCGACACCGACTATCTCGAGCGCTTGGGCTTCATTCCCAGTCCCAAAACCATCCATACTGACAAGGCGACGCTTCTCCGCTTCGGCTATACGGATTCCGCCGACGCACCGGCATCGACGCAATCGCTGGCAGGCAAGTGGCAGGTTGAAAATTTCGATGGCCTGCCCGTCGGCTTTGCGCGTCTGATCGGCGCCACCGATCCCGGAACCGGCGCCGCCCAGCCCGACATGATCGGGCTGACCTGCGCGGCCTGCCACTCCGGCAGCATTCACTACAAAGGCACCAGCATCCGCTACGACGGCGGCCCGGCGATGGTGAATCTCTTGAAGCTCGAGCAGGTAACCGGCCTCTCGATTGCCTATACGCTGATTGTGCCGGGCCGCTTCAACCGCTTTGCGGCGCGTGTGCTCGGCCCCAACGCCACTGAAGCGGACCGCGCTGAACTGGAAAAGGGGCTGTCGGACGCGGCGGCCTTCGTGAAGGGACAGGCAACCGCATTAACGAACCTGTACGGCAGAGTGCATCAGCAGGACACCGAGGAAGGTTACGGCCGGCTCGATGCGCTGAATCGGATCGGCAACCAGATTTTCTATACCGATCTGGTTTCCAGCGGGCTTACGGGATTGGAAAAGAATCTGCATGTGCGCGACGCGCCGGTCAGCTTCCCGCCAATCTGGAGCGTGCCATGGTTCTGGTGGGCGCAGTACGACGCCTCGATCCAACAGCCTCTGATTCGCAATGCCGGCGAGGCGCTCGGCGTTTCGGCGCTGATCAATCTCTCTCCCAATGGCCCGACGGATACGCTTTTCCGTTCATCCGTCGACGTTGAAAATCTGGCCAGCATCGAGACGATGTTGCGTGGCCCGAATCCCTTCGGACACACGCCAAAGGGATTCGCCGGGCTCAGTTCGCCGAAATGGCCATCGCAGATTTTCCCCGACGATCCCGCCTGGAAGATCGATCCCGCGCGCGTCGTCAAGGGCCGCGCGATCTACGCCGAGATTTGCGCGGAATGCCATCTCGGCCCGGTCGCCGACCCCGTATTCGACAGCCAGTTCCCCGACAAGAGTTTTTGGTCGCCGAAGGAGACCCATTGGGATCAGAACGGGCCGGTGCTGAACGAAGTGCAGAAAAGCGTAGCGGGCATGGGGACAGATCCCCAGCAAGCCAATATCCTCAACCTTCGAAAGGTCGAGGTGCCGGGCTTCCTCGACTTTCAGCCCGCCCGGGATCTCGGACAGCTTTGGGGCTGCCCCGACATGCCCGCGGCTTCATCCGACATGCCATACGCATTGGCGCTGATGATCGCGGTCGATCGCACCGCCCGGAAATGGATGGATGACCATCACCTGTCGGAGGCAGATCGCGCCGCGATCTGGGGAAACCGATCGAACTGCCCCAACCCCGGCAACGCCAGGGAAACCCACTATCGCGCGCGGCCGCTGAACGGCGTCTGGGCAACTGCCCCCTATCTGCACAACGGCTCGGTCCCCTCGCTGTACTGGATGCTCAAACCAGCAGCCGAGCGGCCGAAACAATTCTGCCTTGGCGCGCGCGACTTCGATCCGCAGCAAGTCGGCTTTCACGTAGAACCGGGGGAAAAGGCCGCCTGCCGCCACGGCGAAACCCTGTTCTCCGCCGAGAGCGCCGATGGCCAGCCCATCCCAGGAAACAGCGTGATGGGCCATTCGCTCGAAGGAACGCCGGGGCCGGGCAAACCAAGCATCATCGGGCGTCTGCTGACGGACGACGAGCGCTACGATCTTATTGAATATTTGAAGACGCTATAGCGAAGCCGACACGGCCTGGAACGGCGACGCGGAGCAGATGCTCCCGTCGCTTCCAGCTTCGCTAATTGGTCGTGTTACCGGTGCTGGTTTTGGTTCGCTTCGCCGGAGCCGGCGCTGCGGATTTCGGCGGGTCGACCGCATGCGCACCGCCCCACGGGTCAGCCGGAGGCTTGTCGGGAATATTGCCAAGCGAATTCTTGTAAGCCTTGTCGGTGGATTGCTGGAGTTCACGCTCAGATGGCGAGGTCGGCGGATCCGACGGCGCCGGCGGCTTGATCGATTGCGCGAGAACTGGCCCGGCCAGCAGAAAAGTCAACATGGCGACAGCGCGAAGAACTTTCATTCCGAAGCTCCCTTTCGATTCCTTTTTATCACTGCGCTTGAAGCATCGCCAACTGGGTAGATGCGCAAATTCTCAGGCAATTTTTTGGTCGGTCGCGGCGCTGATTTGCGGCACCATCAAGACTTCCCGACGGCTGCGGCGCGCCGACCAGAAACCTGGCTTACAACAGCGGTATCATAGTAGTATTTTGACAAAGCCAAGGCCGCCTGAACGAACATGGAAAATATTATCTTAAGCATATCCCTGTAGCGTCATGCCCATTTAGGGGGAAGTTATTGCATGACGTTCCGGCTTGGGGGCTTATTAGCCCTACCGCATTTGAAGCTTGGTCCCAAGGCGGCCCTGAGCGCGGCGATACTGATCGCGATCAACGCGGCGCTTCTGGTCGGAGCGGGGTTTTGGTCGCTGACACACGACTTCAACGCCCGCGCCGAGCGCGATATCGACCTCAGCCTTCGCACCCTCACATTGGCATTTGGCGAGGCCTACCCGGAGACCAGGATCACCCTTCGCGATGGGGTTGTCGATCGCGTCGAAATTCCGCGGATGCCGGAATTCACCGATCATCGCATTGTCGATCGCGCCACTTCGTTCGTCGGCGGCAACGCCACGCTGTTTGTCTATGACGATGCCGCCAATCGGTTCGTTCGCCGGACCACAAACGTGAAGAAGGAAAATGGCGACCGCGCCGTCGGAACCCATCTCGCGGAGGATCATCCCGGACAGGCCATCCTTCGCCGCGGTCAGGCCTATAAGGGTCCGGCCATGCTGTTCGGAAGCCGGTTCTACACCGCCTATCAGCCGGTCTTTAACCCCGCCGGCAAGGTCATCGGCATCATCTATGTCGGCATCGCGACGGCCGAACTCGACGGCATGCTGTGGCAAGCGATTATCGCCATGGCCATTGCCGCCGGCATCGCCGCCCTGCTCACCCAGGGAGCCACGCTGCTCCTGGTCCGCCAGGTCACCAAGCCGCTCCAGGCCGTCGCGGAAGCACTCACCGTGCTCGCCGAAGGCAGGACCGATGTCGCGGTAAAGTACGCCGATCGCCACGACGAAATCGGCGTGATCGCGCGAACCGTCGATATCTTCCGGACCAACAGAATCGAACGGCATCAGCTCGATGCCGATCGCCTGAGCGCGGAAAAGTCGGCCGCCGAGCGTCGCAAAATGGAGCTCAATCAATTCGTCGAGGCTTTCCGCGCCAAGATCGGCGGAATCATCGAGCAGGTGATGAGTTCGTCCGACCGCTTCGAGAAAGACGCCCAGCAGCTTTCGTTGACGGCGCACTCGACCGCGGAAATGTCCGGACAATCGGCCGATACGTCCAGGCAGGCATCCGAGCACGTTCGCGGCGCGGCCGTGGCCTCCGGCGAACTCTCTCAATCGATTGTGGAGATCAGCCGGCGCGTCCAGGATTCCAACAGCGTTGCTGCGGACGCGGTCAAGCAGGCCAATGCGACGGACCAGCGGATGGCTGAGCTCACGGCAGCCGGTGACAGGATCGGAGACGTGGTCAAGCTGATCACCTCGATTGCGGAGCAGACCAACCTGCTCGCGCTCAACGCCACGATCGAAGCCGCGCGAGCCGGCGATGCGGGCCGCGGTTTTGCGGTGGTCGCGCAGGAGGTCAAGAATCTTGCGGGTCAGACCGCAAAAGCCACCGATGAGATCAGCTCGCATATCGTCAATATGCAGCGTGCCACGGGAGAATCCGTGGAGGCGATCAAGGCGATCGGACTGACGATCGAGCGCATCAGCGAAATCACCACCGCGATTTCCTCCGCGGTCGAGCAACAGGGTGCAGCGACCCAGAGCATCGCCCATGGCGTCGAGGCCGCGGCCGGCGGGACGCTCAACGTCGCTGACAATATCGAAAAGGTTGCACGCGGCGCCAGCGAAACCGAGACGACCTCGAGCCATATCCTGCAATCCGCCAAGGCGCTTTCCGGGGTAAGCATCCATCTGCGGGACGAAGTCGAAAAATTCCTCGACAGCGTTCGCGCAGCCTGACGCCGGAGCGCACAGCAACATGATCGCTGCCTCCACTTCGGAGGCGGGTCAAAGCCCGGGATCAGTTTGCATTCCTGCTCGTCGAAGCCGCCGCCTCAGCATCGTATTTCCGAACCGATACCCGCTTCGGTCTTTCGGCTGGCGGCTTTGAGGCATCATCCATCGCGTCCGCGGCATCGTTCATCGCGGCCGCCATCTCGTCGAGAATGACCTTGTATTCACCGGCGAGTTCTGGCGGCTGCATTTCAGTATTCCCGGCAGAGGCTTCCCGAAGCGGCGCCGGCGCAATCGCGCCGCAATCGAAACGCGCCCGCGTCAGTTTGTCGCCGACAAACCAGGCGCATAATACGCCCGTGACTTTGTTGTCATCGAAGATATCGGTGTTGACGGTGTCCACCGTCATCACGGGGCCGCCGGATTTCAGGACGACGAGGTCGCCCGGCTTTGGAACGGTCATCTGCGAAAACCCACGGTCGACGGTAGAATCGCGTGGCGATTACACGGCGACGATATCAAATCGTCAAAATCTCAACATCGCCGCGAACAATTGTGGCAGACACCGCCCCCATGGCCAGGCTTTAGTTGCGAAAAAAGCACGCAAGCAAACTAACGCGCCAAGGAACTCAACCATTCACGCTCAAGCAAACAGCGTCGCAAAATTTTAACATAGACTATCACCAGGCAAATTGATTCGCGGCACGAACATTGCTTTAAACGAACTGGCTGGAAAAACTCAGGAGTGCGGCATGAAACGCCTCGTCCTTTGTACAGCGTTCGGTTTTCTGATGAGCGTAGCGCACGCCCGTGATTACGGGCAGTGGGAAGGGACCGACCCGGAAGTTCGACAGTGGTACCAGGCGTTGATGCAGCCGGATAATCCCGCTGTGTCGTGCTGCGGCGAGGCGGATGCCTACTGGGCGGACTCCTTCGAGGTCGATGGTGACCGATATGTCGCCATCGTTACGGACTCCCGACCCGACGCACCGCTACGTCGCAAACACGTCGACGTCGGAACCAGGATCGTCGTCCCGAACCACAAATTGAAATATGACCAATCCAATCCGACAGGACACGGTATCATTTTTTTGAGCCGCGGTGATTACGTTTATTGCTACGTGGCGCCCGGCGGCGTTTGATTTCATAGCGTCGTCCCCGGGACCCGCGGTCGCGTGACGGGCTAATATAACACCGCAGGCCCAGCGCGGGTATTGGGGCAAGATAGAGCGACGGCCCGCCTTGCGCGCCAGCCAGATCGAAGCTAAGGGAACGGGCATCGGAGCGTGGCGCAGCCCGGTTAGCGCACTAGTCTGGGAGACTAGGGGTCGGAGGTTCAAATCCTCTCGCTCCGACCAAATTCTCATCCTCGAAGTTCCAAACAGCCATCGAAAGCGAGAGATCGGACATTTGACGGGAGCCTTCGGCTCCCGCCGCAATCGCGCTTCAGCCGTCCTTGAGCGCGGCATCGAGCAATCGCCGGCAGGCGATCAGGTCCTCCAGCACGCCGCGCAGGCGCGCCAGGTCCGCCGCAGGCGTGAGGTCCGCGACCCCCGGAATTGGTTCTTCGTCAAAGCTCTCGTCGGGGTCGTGGCGGCGTCCGCGTCCGGCCATGCGCGGAATTCCACTTTCCTCTGAACTTTCGTAATCGTCATCGTCGAGATCGATCGGCGGAACTCCGTCGTCATCCCGTTCCAGGATGCTTTGGCCGACCACCTCCTCGATCGCTCCGAACGAAGCAATGGCGGAGGCGTCAGCGAGCCGCTGGACCGATCCGATGCCGTGCTCCTTCAAAATCCGCTGCACGCCGCGGATGGTGTAGCCCTCGCCGTAAAGCAGACGGCGAATGCCCCGCAACAGATCGACATCGTCAGGACGATAGTATCGGCGCCCCCCGCTTCGCTTCATCGGCTTGATCTGGGAGAACCGCGTCTCCCAGAACCGCAGAACATGCTGGGGGATGTCGAGGTCGTCGGCGACCTCGCTGATGGTTCGGAAGGCATCCGGCGCCTTGTCCAAATGCTCGCTCCTTTATTGCCGCTCCAGTGAAACGGCCGCTTTAGTCGGCCTTGCTTTCGCCGTTGCCGACGTGGTGACCGTTGATGCGCTGCTTCAGGATGGCCGATGGCTTGAACACCATCACGCGCCGCGGCGAAATCGGCACTTCGGTGCCGGTCTTCGGATTGCGGCCGATTCGCTGGCCCTTCTTCCGCACCATGAAGGAGCCGAACGAGGAAAGCTTCACCGTCTCGCCCTTCTCGAGGCAATCGGTGATCTCCTTCAACACCAGTTCGACAAACGCCGATGATTCCGTACGCGACAGGCCTACCTTCTGGTAGACGGCCTCGCACAGATCAACACGCGTGACGGTCTTTCCGGTTCCAGTCATCGCCTGCCCCACTTCCGGCGAACCAAATATTCGCTACTGAAATTATGAGCTTAAATACTGATGGTCAACAGCCCTTAGGCCTTCATAGCATGAAAGAAAAGCGCAAAGCATCGGGATTTATTTACCCGGCGCTCACCAACGTATCAGCACCGACCCCCAGGTAAAGCCGCCTCCCATGGCCTCAAGCAGGACCAGATCGCCCCGCTTGATGCGGCCATCGGCGACGGCAACCGCCAGGGCCAGCGGAATTGACGCGGCCGACGTATTGCCGTGCCGATCGACCGTGAGCACGACTTTCTGCGGCGCAATATGCAGTTTATGCGCGGAAGCGTCGATGATTCGCTTGTTGGCCTGGTGGGGAACGAACCAGTCGATGTCGTCGGCGGTCAAACCGGTGGCTTCAAACGCGTCGACGATCACGTCGGTGATCATGCCAACCGCATGCTTGAAAACCTCTCGCCCTTCCATCCGCAGGTAGCCCACGGTTCCGGTCGAGGACGGGCCGCCATCGACATATAGTTTCGATTTGTGCCGCCCGTCCGAGCGCAGATGGGAGGTCAATATGCCGCGGTCGGATGCAAGCCCCGGCTGCGGCTGGGCTTCCAGAATCAGGGCTCCGGCGCCATCGCCAAACAGGACGCACGTGCCGCGATCGTTCCAGTCGAGAATTCGCGAGAACGTTTCCGCGCCGATCACGAGCGCCCGCTTGAATGCCCCGCTGCGCAGGAAATTGTCGGCCGTGGCGAGCGCGAAGACGAATCCCGAACAAACCGCCTGCAGGTCGAAGGCAGCACCGTGGTGGATGCCGAGCCCGTCCTGAACCGCGACCGCCGTCGCCGGGAAGGTGTTGTCGGGCGTCGAGGTCGCCAGCACAATCAGGTCGATCGATTGTGCGTCCACGCCGGCATGGGCCAATGCCGCCCGAGCCGCCTTGAGGCCCAAGTGCGACGTAAATTCGCCGTCGGCCGCGACATGGCGCTGCCGGATGCCGGTACGCTGGACGATCCATTCATCCGACGTGTCGATCCGTGCCGCCAATTCGGCATTGGTCACAATCCGCTGTGGCAGATAAGAGCCACAGCCGAGCACGACCGAGCGTAGTGCAGTCACGAGACAGCCTCCTGCGTGGCAGACGCCTGACCCAGCGTGCCATCGTCGCGTTTAAGCATTTGATTGATCTTGTTGAGGAGATCGTATCTGGCCATCTCATAGCCAACATCGACGGCATAGGCAAAGCCGTCGGCATCGGTTCCGCCATGGCTTTTGACCACCACACCGTTCAGGCCGAGCAGCACGCCGCCATTGGACTTGTTGGGGTCGAGCTTGTCCCGCAGCGCGCGGAATGCCGGCTTCGCCAATAGGTATCCGAGCTTGGAAAGCCAACTGCGCGAGATCTCCGCGCGTAGCAAATCCATGATTTGGCGCGCGGTACCCTCGGCAGCTTTGATGGCGATGTTCCCGCTGAAGCCTTCGCTAACGATCACATCGGCGACGCCCTTGCCGATGCTGTTGCCCTCGACGAAGCCGATGAATTCCATTTGTGGCGAATCCAGCGCCCGCAGCAAGTCGGCCGCGGCGCGAATTTCCTCGCCGCCCTTCATGTCCTCGACCCCGATATTGAGCAGCCCAACCGTCGGCCGTTCCAGGTTGAATAACACCCGCGCCATGGCGCTGCCGAGCACAGCCAGGGTCACCAGATGGCGCGCGTCCCCGCCGATCGTGGCGCCAAGGTCGAGCACGACGGAATCGCCGCGTACGGTCGGCCACATTGCCGCAATCGCCGGGCTGTCGACGCCGGGCAGCGTGTGCAAGCAAAACCGCCCCATTGCCATCAGCGCCCCCGTATTGCCGGCAGAGACCGCAACGTCCGCCTGTCCCTTCTTTACGGCCTCGATCGCCAGCCACATCGATGAGGTCTTGCGTCCTCTCCGCAAAGCCTGGCTCGGCTTGTCGTGCATGCTGACGGCGACATCGGTATGAAAGACCGAGGAGACCGCCTTCAGAGCCGGATGCTTGGCGAGTTGCGCATCGATAACGGCGCGATCGCCGAATAGCAGAAACTCGGTGTCGGGATGTCGGGTCAACGAGATCGCGGCGCCGGGAATAACAACTGGCGCACCGACATCGCCCCCCATGGCGTCAAGCGCTATTCGAACCTTCTGAGGCATGAATGTCCCGGAAACCCGATCTCTTTCTGACCTTGAAATACCGACTGCGGTTGCAGCGATGGCGTCGTGTTGAATCCTGCCCGGCCGGGCCGCGACAATAGCGTTTCCCCATCCCGACACAACCTCTTGACCATTTCCTTTTGCGGCCCAAGCTGTTGGGGCACGGAATCGGAATAGACCAATAATACCAGTTAGTTCAATGATTTAATTCTAAAATCCGAAAACCTCGGTGCCATCTCGATTTCTGCCCGATAGCTCAGTGGTCCTTGCCACCGCCAGGCGTCTTTGGGGGTGTCTCGGGAAACGCTTTGGGGGACGCCTTGGGAGACTTCTTCTGACCCGCCGGCTTGCCCTCCGACTGCAACGCCTTGAGTGCTGCGAATGGATGATCGGCGGGATCGATGGTTTTGGCAGGCGGTTCAAAGACGGCGTCAGGCCGGCGCGGATAAGGATCGAGTGCGAGAAACAACGCATCGGTGGCGAGCCGGCCGAGATCGATCACACCGTTGATGATCGGTTCGGGCGGATCTGGAATTTCCTCATCGCTCGCGGCGGCCTCCTCCACGAACGCGGACAGGCTGGAGATTTGCTCCGCGGGCGCAAACGTCAAGTCGATCAGTTCATCGATCTCGTTCTCGATCGGATCAAGCGTCACGACACAGGTCTGTCCGACCCGTGCCCGTACCTGACCCGTAACATGGACGCGTCCCCCACCGTCGCGCTTGAGATCGAACGCAGCGCTGGCCGACATGATGCCGCGCAAACCGGCCATCTCGGCCATCGCTGCGCGGGCGGCTTCCGTGGCCTCGAATGCGCGATGCAGTCCGTCGTCAGGTATTTGCGCCACCACGACCGGCACGCGCCACGGATCTGCGGTGTTCATCGGCTATCGTCCTTCGCGATCTGAACCATCTGCCTCGGCTGGCGTGGGAAAGGCCCAGCCGGCGCGCAACAATGCCGCGTCGTCGAGGCCATCGAGACCGGCAATGGTGGCAAACGAATAATTGGCGAGCCGCCGCGCATTTTCCATGCCCTCCCCGTTGAGGACGTTCTTGCAGACGGCTTGAGCCAGCTGTTCCCGGCCTTCGGCGAATGCGGCATCATAAGCTGCGGCACGGCCATAAAACGCTTCACCGAACGCCTGCATGCGTTTGGGAACGGTAAGATCGCCGACACCCATTTCCCTCAAATTAGCGTCCATATCCTCGCAGAAACGATCAAAAAGAGCCTGTGAGACCTCGACCGCGCCATGCACGGATCGAAATCGCCGCAGAACCATCCATAAATGCAGCACCAGCAGGTCGAAACGGCCATTAACCGTATCGGACACGCCAAATGCCCGATAGAACGACGGTTCTCGCGCCTGCGTCACGATCATGCCATAGATGACCTCGATGGTGCCGCGCAGGGGCGCCCGGGGTTTGCCGAAGTGATTGAATGGCCAAGGCATTGCGGGTTCCGTATGCGAGCCCTAAAGGCTCGCCTGTGTTGCAAACAAGCGCCCTGCCGGGTACGTCAAGGCCTTGCGCGACGCAAGAGGATGGGACGCGTTCCTGAATGATCAAATCCGGGCTGACAGACGCGGGGCGCGGCTTGACGACGCGATGGCGCGGCATGCGGACCGCGGCGGCGATCGTTTTGCTGTGCGCCGTCATGGGCGGGTGCGGCGAGCAGTTCCAGAAAGGCTATATTCTGCCGCCGGGAGCACTAGAGCAGATTCCGATCGGCGCGAGCCAGGATCAAGTCCTGATCGTAATGGGAACGCCCTCCACCGTCGCCACGCTGAACGGCGAAGTTTTCTATTACATTTCACAGCGCGCCGAGCGTCCAGTCGCCTTTATGACCGACCGAATCGTCGATCAGCGCATTATCGCGGTCTACTTCGACAAGAACCGCCAGGTGCGCCGCCTCGCCAACTATGGACTGAAGGACGGCATGATTTTCGACTTCATCAGCCGCACCACGCCGACGTCGGGCCAGGAGATCAACTACGTCGCGCCGCTGTTCAAGGCGCTCAATATTGGCCAAAGCGACAACAAGTAGGCCAGTCAAGCGGCCGCAAGAGCTCTCGTACCGGTCTCGAAACCAAACCCCCGCGGCTCGCGACCCGCGGGGGGTTTTCTTTGGATCGCGCCTCAATGCGCAACGACCTCAATGCCAAGATCTCAGTGCGCCAGCACCGCCAGCAGCAACAGCGCCACGATGTTGGTGATCTTGATCATCGGATTCACCGCGGGGCCCGCCGTGTCCTTGTAAGGGTCGCCGACGGTATCGCCGGTCACGGCGGCCTTGTGGGCGTCCGACCCCTTGCCGCCATAGTGACCGTCTTCGATGTACTTCTTGGCGTTATCCCAGGCGCCGCCGCCCGAGGTCATCGAGATCGCAACGAACAGGCCGGTGACGATCACACCCAGCAGCATCGCGCCGACTGCGGAGAACGCCGCCGATTTGCCGGCCGCGCCACCGCCTGCGATCGCATAGATCAGGAAGTAGACAACGATCGGCGACAATACCGGCAACAGCGACGGTATGATCATTTCCTTGATCGCCGCCTTGGTCAGGAGGTCGACGGCCTTGCCGTAATCCGGCTTGTCGGTGCCCTGCATGATGCCGGGCTTTTCGCGGAACTGACGCCGCACCTCTTCGACGATCGCGCTGGCCGCACGGCCGACCGCCGTCATGCCCATCGCACCGAACAGATACGGCAGCAGGCCGCCGAACAACAGGCCGACGACGACATAAGGATTGTTCAGCGAGAAGTCCGGATTGACACCCTTGAAGTAAACGTGGTTCGCGGAGTCCGCGATGAAGAACTTGAGGTCCTGGTTGTAGGCCGCAAACAGCACCAGTGCGCCGAGACCGGCCGAGCCGATCGCATAACCCTTGGTAACGGCCTTGGTGGTGTTGCCGACCGCGTCGAGCGCGTCGGTGGACTTGCGCACTTCTTTCGGGAGGCCCGCCATTTCCGCAATGCCGCCGGCATTGTCGGTGACCGGACCGAAGGCATCGAGCGCAACGATCATGCCGGCCAGCGACAGCATGGTGGTGGTGGCGATCGCGATGCCGAACAGGCCGGCAAGGCTGTGGGTGACCAGGATGCCGGCGATGATGACGATGGCGGGAAGCGCGGTCGCTTCCATCGAGATCGCAAGCCCCTGGATCACGTTGGTGCCGTGCCCCGTAACCGAGGACGCCGCTATCGATTTCACCGGGCGGAAATCGGTGCCGGTGTAGTATTCGGTGATCCAGATGATCAGCCCGGTGACGGCAAGCCCGACGACGCCGCATTCGAACAGCGCCATGCCGGTGAAATCGGCGCCAGGAAGCTTGTCGAAGCCGATCAGCGCGTAGATCACGCCGGCGACGCCCGCGAGCGACAGAATGCCGGTGGCAATCAGGCCCTTGTAAAGCGCGCCCATGATCGACTGGCTCGCGCCGAGCTTGACGAAGAAGGTGCCGATGATCGAGGTGATGATGCAGATGCCGCCGATCGCCAGCGGCAGCGTCATCATGTTGGCGAGGATCGGCGTCTTCGCAAAGAAGATCGCGGCGAGCACCATGGTTGCCACGGCTGTCACCGCGTAGGTCTCGAACAGGTCGGCCGCCATGCCGGCGCAGTCGCCGACGTTGTCACCGACGTTGTCGGCAATGGTGGCTGGGTTGCGCGGATCGTCCTCCGGGATTCCGGCCTCGACCTTGCCGACGAGGTCACCGCCGACGTCGGCGCCCTTGGTGAAGATGCCGCCACCGAGACGGGCAAAGATCGAGATCAGCGAAGCGCCGAAACCGAGCGCGACCATCGCATCGACGACGGTGCGGCTGTCAGGGGCCAGATGCAGCGAAAACGTCAGGAAGCCGAAGTAAAGAGTGACACCGAGCAGCGCGAGACCCGCGACCAACATGCCAGTAATGGCGCCAGCCTTGAAGGCGAGTTCAAGACCGCCGGCGAGCGAGATGGTCGCAGCCTGCGCCGTGCGCACGTTGGCGCGGACGGACACGTTCATGCCGATGAAGCCGGCCGCACCTGATAATACAGCGCCGATCGCAAAGCCGACGGCAACCAGAATGCCGAGGAAATAAGCCAGCAGCGCAAAGATCACGATGCCAACGACGCCGATCGTGGCGTACTGACGCCGCAGATAGGCCTGCGCGCCCTCGCGCACCGCGGCGGCGATTTCCTGCATGCGCGGATTGCCGGCATCCGCTTTCAGAACCGACATGGTCGCCCAGATGGCGTATGCGACGGAAAGCGCTCCGCAGAGCACGATCAACCATAATGCTGTCATTGAAGTTGCCTCAGATCTTGAAATGCCCCACGCCACGGCCGCGATCGCGGACGGCGTACAAAAAGCAGGCCCGCCCTGCCCGAAAAGGGGGACCTGAAATCGGCGGGACCATGCCAAAATCGCATCCCCGGCGCAACGCCGCGAGCTGCAAAAAGGAGCGATTTCGGCAGGTATTTACAGCTGAACGGGCGGTTTTCATGAATTTCCTAGAAATGGCTGTAAGAGGTCCGGGGCAGCGACAGTTCCCTGCCCTCCGCGTCCAGAAATTTGGGGACCGACGCGCCCGCAATGATGGTTCCGATCGGGCTCGCGGCGACTCCAGCAGCCTCGGCCGCCCGGATGAATTCCTCAAACGCATCCTGGGGAATCGCACACAGAAGCTCGTAATCGTCGCCGCCGGACACAATCTCGGACATGCTGACGGCTCCAGCCGCGAGCGCGGCTGACGCGGCCGACGACATCGGGATGGCCGGCACGTCGATCACGGCCGACACACCGGACGCCGCGCAGAGCTTGGCGAGGTCGCCCGCCAGGCCATCGGACACGTCCATGGCCGCCAGAGCATGGGCACGCACCGCCAACGCCAACGCATTGCGCGGCTCCGGCACGCGATAACGACCGACCAGCATCTCCCGTGACGCGATATCGCCGGCAAGGGCCGCTGCCACGCTGCCCTTTCTGAGAATGTTCAGGCCCAACGCCGAATTGCCGATCGTCCCCGTCACCACAACATGATCACCGGGCCTCGCCCCGCTTCGATGGACCATCTTGCCCAGGGGCACGCGGCCGAACGCGGTGATCGAAACCATGAGCGGGCCCGGCGTCGAGACGGTGTCGCCGCCCAGGAGCGGGCAATTGAATTCGGCCGCGTCCGCTCCGAGCCCGCCCGCAAAGGCTGCAAGCCAGTCGTCGTCAACCCGGCGCAGCGCCAGCGTCAGCACAAAGCCTGCGGGGGTGGCTCCTTTGGCCGCGAGGTCTGAAAGGTTCACCCGCAAGGCTTTCCGCGCGACGGTGTCCGCGGGATCGTCAGCGAGAAAGTGGACGCCTTCGACAATGGCATCGGTGGTGACGACGATGTCCTCGCCCAACGCCTTCAGAATAGCCGCATCGTCGGTCAGGCCGAACGCGCCGGGATCGGTCGCAAGCGGCTTGAAGTAGCGCGCGATCAGGGAATCCTCACCGGATGCGCCAGCACCGGAGGCGGTCATTTCAGCCTCCGGCCCGCACGAATTCGCTGGCGCGGAACTGGCGCGCGATCTGATCGAGCACCGCGTTCACCATGCCCGTCTCCTCCGCTTCGACAAAGGCGTGCGCGACATCGACATATTCCGACACCACGACACGGCCGGGGACGTCCTTGCGGTGTTCCAGCTCGTAGGCGCCGGCGCGCAACACGGCGCGCAGGATGGCATCGATCCGCTTCAGCGGCCAGCCTTTCGACAGCGCATCATCGATCAGGGGGTCGAGTTTTGCCTGATCGCGCACTACGCCCGAGACCACGTCGCGGAAAAAGGCGGCTTCCGCCGGCAGGTATTTGTCGCCTTCGACCTCGCTGCCGAGCCAGTGGCTCTCGAACTCCGCGAAAATATCGTTGATGCCGGCGCCGGCAATATCCATCTGGTAGAGCGCCTGCACGGCGGCAAGCCGCGCCGCGCCGCGCCGATTGGCTTTTTTCTCCGAACCTTTTGCGGATTTACCGCCCGGATTTTTCCTGTCGCCGGTCATGATCGGCCCGGCGCCAGCCGGCGTTTGATCCGCAGCATCGCCAGCGCCGCCCGCGCGGCGTCGCCACCCTTGTTGAGTTCGGAAGCGCGCGCCCGCGCCCAAGCCTGCGCTTCCGTGTTGACGGTGATGATGCCGTTGCCGAGTGGAATCTTGCGCGCCAGCGCTATATCCATCAACGCGCGCGAAGACTCGATCGAGACGATCTCGAAATGAATCGTATCGCCCCGGATCACGCAGCCGAGCGCTATCACCGCGTCATAGGGCTTGCCGCTGCCCTCGGCGGCATCGAGCGCAATCGCAATCGCCGCCGGGATCTCCAGCGCGCCGGGCACGGTGATGACGTCGTGGGACAGCCCAGCCGCCTTCAGCTCGGCAAGCACGCCTTCCAGCAACGCATCCTGGATGTCGTCATAAAAGCGCGCCTCGACGATCAGCGCGCGCGCGCCGGAAATGTCGGTTTTGTCTTTCAGAGGTGCGCGCCGCGCGTCTGCCATATCGTTCCATTCATCTGCCAGGTTGTCATTGCCGGGCATAGCCGTCCAAAGGACGGCGTCACTCCCGCTTGCCTATGCCGGCAATCCATCTTGTTAGGAAGATGGATACGCGGGTCAAGCCCGCGTATGACAAATTGGGTTCAACCGTCATTTCATTTCCGTCAATCTCGCCGCATAGCGCGCCATCAAATCGACCTCGATATTGACCTCTGCCCCCGCCTGCCAGCCGCCAAGCGTCGTTACGACGAGCGTGTGGGGAATAATCAGCACCGAAAAAGCGGCGTCATCAACGGTGTTGACCGTCAACGACACGCCATCGAGCGTCACCGAACCCTTGGCTGCGATGAAGCGCGCCAGCTCCCGCGTCGTGCGCAGCTGGAACCGGGCCATATCGGGCAGGTCGTCGCGCGTGAGGATGGTCGCAACACCGTCCGCATGCCCTGCCACGATATGCCCGCCAAGCTCGTCGCCGATCTTGAGCGCGCGCTCCAGGTTAAGTCTCGTACCCACCACCCAGTGCTTCGCGGTGGTCATACCTAGGGTTTCGGCGGCGGCATCGACATCGAACCAGGTTTTGCCCTGCGTAACGCCGGAGGCCACCACCGTCAGGCAGACCCCATTGCAGGCGATCGAAGCGCCGTCGGCAATGCTCGCGCGATCATAGCGGCAGGCGACGCGCAGCCGGTGCAACTGCCCCTGTGCGACCGGAGTGAGGCTCGTGATCTCGCCGATGTCGGTGACGATTCCGGTAAACATTAGGTGCGCTCGTAGACGGTAAGAGTGTCGCTGCCGAGGCTTTCGCTAGCACGAACGCGAAAGGCCGGCGACTGGGTGATTGCAGCAAGCGGCAATGCGTCCAGCGCGGCAATCCCGTCGGCGCCGACCGCGTCCGCGCCACGCAGCAGCCAGAATTCGTCGACAAGGTTTGCCGCCACAAAGGACGAGGCGACGCGCGCGCCGCCTTCGACCAGAAGTCGGGTGATGCCGCGTTCCGCCAGCGCGTGCAGCGCCTCCATCAAGTCCAGTCCCACAGGCGGCGTCGAGGCCAGACGGATCACCTGCGCGCCGGCGGAGCCAAGCCTGGCGGCGGCGGGCGCCTCCGCAAGGCTCGATGTCATCACCCATAGCGGCGTGCTGCGCGCCGAATGAACCAGCCGGCTTGCCGCAGGTATCCGCAGCGAACGATCGAGCACGAGGCGCACCGGCGAGCGCGCTTCCATACCGGGTAGGCGGCAGGTCAACAGCGGATCGTCCGACAGCACCGTGCCGATGCCGACCAGAATGGCGTCGCATTGCGCCCGCAACAACTGCATGCGCGCGTTGGCGACCTCACCCGAGATCGCCAGCGGTTTGCGACCGGCCGCGGCAATCTTGTCATCGGTCGAAACCGCAAGCTTGAGGATCACATGCGGGCGCTTGTCGCGGATACGCCTGAAATGCCCGGCGTGATCGCGGGCGGCCTCCGCCGCGCCGAGCCCGATATCGACGGCAATTCCGGCGCTCCGCAGCCGGGCATGGCCTTGCCCCGCCACTTCCGGGTTGGGATCCTCGATCGCCGACACCACGCGCGCGATGCCGGCGGCGATCACGGCGTCCGTGCAGGGCGGCGATTTGCCGACATGCGAACAGGGTTCCAGCGTCACATACAGCGTCGCGCCGCGCGCCGCCTCTCCCGCTTGTGCCAATGCCACGGGTTCGGCATGGGGCCGGCCGCCGGGTTGCGTCCAGCCACGGCCGACAATGACACCATCCTTGACCACGACGGCGCCCACGGCCGGATTGGGAGAGGAGCGCCCCAATCCGCGCCGGCCGAGCGCGAGCGCCAACTGCATGAAGCGCCAATCGGCCGCCTTCGAATCCTTCGTATTTTTCCTCCACTGCTCTTCCAGAATACGGAAGATCATTTGCGTAACAGGGCGATCCGCGCGTCGTCATCGCCGGAGAGTTCGCCGAGCACCGCCTCGAAATCCTTGGCCTCGCGGAAATTGCGGTAGACCGAGGCAAAGCGCACATAGGCGACGTCGTCGAGCTGGCGCAGATGCTCCATCACGATCTCGCCGATCGCTTCCGAAGAAATCTCCGCCTCGCCGCCGCTTTCGAGTTCGCGCACGATGGCGGAAACCATTCTTTCGACCCGCTCCGGATCCACGGGACGCTTGCGCAGGGAGATTTGCAGCGAGCGCACCAGCTTGTCGCGATCGAACGGCACCCGCCGGCCGTTGCGCTTGATCACCGTGAGTTCGCGCAGCTGCACCCGCTCGAAGGTCGTGAAGCGGAAGTTGCAGGCGATGCACACCCGCCTGCGCCGGATCACGGCCGAATCCTCGGTCGGACGGGAGTCCTTCACCTGGGTATCGAGACTGTTGCAGCTTGGGCAACGCATGGGAACAGAACCTCAACTATAGATCGGGAAACGATCGGTGAGCGCCTTGACCCGTTCCTTGATCGCGGTCTCCGCCTGCGGCGCGGTGCCGTCGGTTGATTGCGCGACCGCATTCAGCACTTCGGCGATCATGCCGCCGACCTGCTTGAATTCAGCAACCCCGAAGCCGCGCGTGGTGGTGGCCGGCGTGCCCAGACGAAGACCTGACGTGACGAACGGCTTTTCCGGATCGAAGGGAATGCCGTTCTTGTTGCAGGTGATCGCCGCGCGCACCAGCGCCTTCTCCGAGACGTTGCCTTTCAGCCCCTTGGGCCTGAGATCGACCAGCATGAGGTGGTTGTCGGTGCCGCCCGAAACGATGTCGAGGCCTTCGGCGCGAAGGCTCTCGGCCAGCGCCTTGGCGTTCTCGACGACGTTCTTCGCGTAGACCTTGAAATCGGGCCGCAACGCTTCGGCAAATGCGACCGCCTTCGCCGCGATCACATGCATCAGCGGTCCGCCCTGTAGTCCCGGGAAAATCGCCGAGTTGAATTTTTTGGCGAGCGCCTCGTCATTGCAGAGGATCAGGCCGCCGCGCGGGCCGCGCAGCGATTTGTGCGTGGTGGTGGTCGTGACATGAGCATGCGGCACGGGCGACGCATGAACGCCGCCCGCGACGAGCCCGGCGAAATGGGCCATGTCGACCAGAAGAAAAGCGCCGACACTGTCTGCAATCTCGCGGAAACGCTTGAAGTCCCAGGCGCGCGAATAGGCCGATCCGCCGGCGATGATCAGCTTGGGCCGCACCTGTTCGGCCAGCCTGGCGACCGCATCCATGTCAATGATCTGGTCTTCGCGGCGCACGGTGTAATGCGAGGCCTTGAACCACTTGCCGGACATGTTGACCGGCGATCCGTGGGTGAGATGGCCGCCGGCGGCAAGATCGAGCCCCATGAAGGTATCGCCCGGCTGCAGCAGCGCCAGAAACACCGCCTGGTTCATCTGGCTGCCCGAATTGGCCTGCACGTTGGCAAACCCTGCGCCGAACAGTTTTTTGGCGCGCTCGATCGCGAGGCTCTCCACCACGTCCACCCACTCGCAGCCGCCATAATAGCGATTGCCGGGATAGCCTTCGGCATATTTGTTGGTCAGCACCGAACCCTGGGCTTCCAGCACCGCGCGGCTGACGATGTTTTCCGACGCGATCAACTCGATCTCGTGACGCTGCCGGCCGAGTTCGCCGCTGATAGCGGCGGCAATGTCCGGATCGGCCTCGCTCAAACCTGCGGTAAAGAACTGGTCGGGCGCGGAGGCGGTTTTGGTGCTTGAGGGCTGAGAGCTCATGGGCAAAATATCTCCACCGCCGCAACCAGTGAGGGGGCGTCGCGGTCGGTCAATGACGGCGGTCGAAAGGGTTCTCGCGGGATACCACATTGCCCGGCGACGGCCAAGCGCTTGCGGTAGCCGACCGATATTTATGCAAGATATGGTGGGGTGCCAGTCCTGAGCCAGGTTCCCCCTCCCTGGGCGGGGGCTGGGCGGGGGAAGAACGGCCGCGCCTTCGCGATCCCGCGGCGCAATGCGCCCGGGTGAGGCCTGAATTCTTTGCCCTCCGAACAACGAGGGCGCAGGGAATGCCGGGTGCGCGCCGCACCCGCAGCCTTGTGTGCGAATGAAAAAAGCACACAAGCGTAGTCACCACAGGTACGTCGCATCAACCGACATTCCCTGCGCGATGGTTTTACGGCTTATAGCGCGCTCTCCCTGGTGAGCCGGGCTTGTTGTCACCATCGCCAGCGCGATTGCCGAAGCAATCGTCGCCACCTTGATATCAGCGTCGGGATATCAGGACCACACGACTTCGCCGTCCGCATCGAAGCGCTTCGTCTTCGCGCAACTCTGCGTCCATCGCATCCCGCACCCAACGTTCGTGACGACCGCGAAGCGCCCCTCTTGAGGAGCGCGGGACGGCCGAGACTAGTGGCGGTGATTTGCCCGACGACGCAAGGCGAAAATTTTTGGCAAAAGCACTGGACAGACGCTGTGCGATTTGCCCGACGGATTTTGATTTGCCCGCGGACAAATCACGCGAGATCGGCGAAAGCAGTCAAGTGCAAAGCAATTGCTGCATCCCCGTCATCCTGAGGTGCGAGCGACCCGTCCGCTGTAGCTTTAGCGTAGGTGGAAAGCGAGCCTCGAAGGACAGTGGATTATGCCCCCTCACCACTGATAGCGCACCACGCCCTTGCCGGCGTAGCTTGAGGTGACATTGGAGAACTCGCCTTCGAAGGTCGCGGCGACCGACCAGTTGTTCTTCCACTTCATCTCGATGGACGCGGTGGTGAGGGCGGAGTCGGCGGCTTGCGCTGCGCCATTGACGACAAAACTTGCACCCGGCAGCGACTGGAAGGTGGCCCCGATCGAACGATCCGGGTCGTAATCATGCGCCCAGGCGAAACGGCCGCGCAGCGTCAGGGTGCCGCCTGGTACGACAAAGGATTTGTCGGTGCGGAAACCGAGTTCGGTGCGTACGTCGGTGGCGTCGTGCGCGCCGTAGCCGAGCGCGAAGTTGTTGGTGCCGACGATCGCCTGTTCGGCATAGGCCGGCAGATCGAAAGTCACGAACTGCGCCGCCGCATATGGCGTGATGCCGATGCCGGCGCTCCACGGCGTGACAAACCGATAGCCGCCTTCGAGCCGGCCCGACCACGCGTTGGCGTTGAACTCGGCGCGGAGCTGGTCGAGGCCGGCCGCCGTCACCGTGCGGTTGGTGGTGATGTCCTGCCAACCGTAAGCAAGCGCGGCGGAGACATAAGCCGGGACCCTGGGTGTGCCGCAGATAGGCGCCGGCCTGGAACAGATCGGAGCGGCCGGTGCCGCCATTGGCCACGGAGAAACTGGTGCCGCCACCGGCCAGCGCAAAACCCGCAATCGTGTTCGGCGAGAACAGATAGTCGACTCCAACCGCCGTGCCGGCGATGTTGCTGGTCGTGTTGTTCGATCCGAGCGTGGTGTTGCCATTGGTATTCTGCGAACCGCCAAAGCCCGCCGCCCACACGCTCCAGCGCGGATCGTAGACTTTTGCCAGCGGCGTCTTCAGGAACATGCAAACGCCTCGTTCGGATTGGATTTCGCCGCATAAGCGCTCGCCTCATCGGCATAGCCGGTGGCGCCCGGTACAGGACTGGCTCCGCCGCCCCGGTTCGTGAAGGGATCGGTCAACAACCCCATGAACTGGCTCATCGCATTGAAGGTCGTCTGCTGCGAACCGGTCGCAGTCTCGCCAGAGAGCTGCGTCAGCCCGGCCGGCGTCAGGCTGCCGAACACCAGCGGGATGCTGCCCGTCGTGTTAAAGAAGTTGGTCAGCGCATTGCTGACCGCCTGCTGATCGCCGGAAAGGCCGCCGCCCGGCAGGACAAATGAGAGCGAGAGATTCAGAAAAACATCGTTGGCGTCGTAGCTCAACGCCGTCTTGAAGCCGAGCGGAAGATCGGTGTTGACGACGGTCGGCGAGAACGTGCCCGAAACACCGCCGGTCGCGGTCAGGATGGCGTACTGCCTGGCGACGTAGCTGCCATTGGCAAACACCGCATTCACCGTGGCGCCGCCCAGTGCGGCCGCGCCGTTCACCGTCGCGAACGAAGACGTCGCCGGATTGAGCGAGACGACATAGAACGCCCCGGACTGAAAGGCGAGGTTGCCGGCGACCGTCATCGAGGAACCCGGCGTTCCGCTACCGGGCGCGAAAGTGCCGCCGCTGATCAAGGTGAAGCTGCCGACTGTACCGGTACCGCTGAGAAAATTCGTGCCGCCGGTGAAGACGATCGCGTCGGCTTGAGCACCCGCGCCGCCATTGGCAAGGCCGCCGCTGATCGTCCCGTTGTTGATGATCGTCAGTCCCGAACCGACAATGCCGGAACCGCCGTTGCCGACGACCGACCCCTGACCTCCATCGCCGCCTCGGACGATGCTTGTATTGAGAAAAGAATTGCCGGTACCCGTAAAGTCGATCCCTATACCGCCGCTTCCGCCTGAGCCGGCAGTGGTAACAAGTCCGGCGGCTCCGCCGTTGCCCCCATTGCCTCCCGTGACCTGAGCGTTATTGGAAAGGGAAGCATTACTGGCCGTGAAGACCGCGCCATAGCCGCCGGCCCCGCCGCCGCCAGCGCCACCAAAATTGGGGGTGCCGGGCGAATCGCCGCCCTTGCCTGCCGCCGGTCAGTTGGCCTGCCGCTGTTCGTGTTCTTGGCGTCGTGCGCATGCTGCTGCGGCGAATATCCTGCCGCATGTTCTTCGTTATGGTGACGATGCCGGCACGGGGATTGAAGTATTCGATGATGTTGCTGCGGTCGGCGGCGCTGCCGCGACGCCGTTTCACCGCAACCCCATTTCGCCATTTGCGCGCGCGAAAGCAGTCAAGTGCAAAGCAATTGCTGCATCCCCGTCATCCTGAGGTGCGAGCGACCCGTCCGCTGTAGCTTTAGCGTAGGCGGAAAGCGAGCCTCGAAGGATGACGAGCCACCGCTCATGCCACACATGCCTGGAGGCGCCTACCTCAGTCATCCTTCGAGGCGCGCCAAAGTGGCGCGCACCTACGGGTGAACGCAATTGCGTTCATCCCGGGGATGACGCTTCGAGGCGTAATGACGTCAGCTCACCACTGATAGCGCACCACGCCCTTGCCGGCGTAGCTTGAGGTGACGTTGGAGAACTCGCCTTCGAACGTCGCGGCGACCGACCAGTTGTTGGTCCATTTGCGCTCGATGGAAGCGGTGGTCAGCACCGAGTTCGGAGGCTTGCGCCGCGCCGTTGACGACAAAGCTCGCACCCGGCAGCGTCTGGAACGTGGCCCCGATCGAACGGTTGGGATCGTAATCATGCGCCCAGGCAACGCGGCCACGTAGCGTGAGGATGCCGTCCGGCACCACAAAGGATTTGTCGGTGCGGAAACCGAGTTCGCTGCGGACGTCGGTGGCGTCATGCGCGCCGTAGCTGAGCGCAAGATTGTTGGTGCCTGATATCGCCTGCTCGGCATAGGCCGGCAGATCGAAGGTTACGAACTGCGCCGCCGCGTAAGGCGTGATGCCGACGCCGGCGCTCCACGGCGTGACGAAGCGATAACCGCCCTCGAGCCTTCCCGACCATGCATTGGCGTTGAACTCGGCGCGGAGCTGATCGAGGCCAGCCAGCGCCAAGGCGCGGTTGGTGGTGATGTCCTGCCAACCGTAAGCAAGCGCGGCGGAGACATAGGCCGGGCCATTCCAGTGCCTGATATAGGCGCCGGCCTGGAACAGATCGGAGCGGCCGGTGCCGCCATTGGCGACGGAGAAGCTGGTACCGCCGCCGGCGAGCGCAAAGCCCGCAATCGTGTTCGGCGAGAACAGATAGTCGGCGCCGACAGCGGTGCCGGCGATGCTGCTGGTGGTGTTGTTCGATCCGAGCGCGGTGTTGCCTGATGTCGATTGCGAGCCGCCAAAGCCGGCCCCCCACACGCTCCAGCGCGCCTCGAAAGTTTGCGGCGGTGCCTTGGTGAACATCGCAAACGCGTCGGTCTTTTTGCTGGCGGCGTAAGCGCTCGCCTCATCGGCATATCCGCTCGCGCTCGGTACAGGACTGGCTCCGCCGCCCCGGTTCGTGAAGGGATCGGTCAACAACCCCATGAACTGGCCCATCGCATTGAAGGTCGTCTGCTGCGAACCAACAGCGGTCTCGCCCGAGAGCTGAGTAAGGACAAGGCCGTAGCCCGCAAGCGACGTGGGTCCATTGAGCAGCGCGTTGAACACCGGGCCGCTCAGGCCTGAGGTCTGTGCCGCGCCGTTGAGCGCGTTGACGAGGGCGGTCTGGTTGGTGCCAAGACCGGGCGTCAGGAAATTGATGCCGGCGCTCTTCACCACGACGTCGGTCGCATTGGGAAATACCAACTGCGCCTGTAGCGCCGGGCTCGCCAGCAGCGTAAGCCCGTTGTTGGTGGTGCCGCCCGCCGCCGACAGGATGGTCTGCTGGAACGCGCCAAATGTCGGGTTCAATACCTGCACCTGCACCGCGCCGGCAAGAGCGGCCGTGCCGGAGATGTTGACCCGGTCGGAGGTGGCGCCGGCGATATTGATGTCGGAGAACAGCCGCCCGGTCGCGGTCTGCACCAGATTGCCGGCCAGCGCCGTGGCCTGGATCACCCCCGCGCCACCCGGCGACAGCGTGCCGGCATTGGTCAGGGCATTGCCCGCGCCGAGATTGACGGTGGCGCCGCTGTTGAAAAACCCGCCCGCCATGTTGTTGAAGGCGTTGGCGCCGCTGCCCAGATTGACGTTGCCGATCACGGTGCCGAAATTGTTGACGGTGTCGTTGCCGGAGGTGCCCAGAATCGCAAGGCCCGACAGCGCCGTCACCGTGCCGAAGTTGGTCAGCGTGTTGGTGGTGCCGCCGGAAAGTTCGACGCCGGCCCCGGTCCCCGAACCGCCCGACACCGTGCCCGATGTGATGGTGACCGCGATAGGGCCGCCAGAACTTGCGGCATAAATCCCGACCGCGTTGTTGACCGCGGGGGTGACGTTGCCGGTCGAGGTCACCGTGACGCCGCCATTGCCAAGACTTAGGGCAGTAATCCCATTGCCGCCGTACGTACCCGCTGTGGTGATGTTGCCGGTCGAAGTCACTGTGACGGCGCCAAGGCCCTCGGCCTCAATCCCGGCCAAACCGTCCGCAATGGCGATGTTGCCGGCCGAGGTCACCGTCACCGCACCAAGGCTGAAGGCTCTAATTCCGCCGCGCCCGCCCTCACCCGTGGTGATATTGCCGGTCGACGTCACTTTGGCGGCGCCATCGCTCACTGCGAAAATCCCGGTCCCGCCGTCCCCCCCAGTGATGATGTTGCCGGTCGAGGTCACCGTCGCCGTACCACCCCCACCAGATCGGCTGAAGGCAAAAATTCCGTACCCGCCCTTACCGGTTGCGGCGATGTTGCCGGTCGAGGTCACCGTCACCGCGCCAGAGCCAGAGTTGGTAACAATCCCTCCCGAGTAGTTGCCCGTGGTCTTGATATTGCCGGTCGAGGTCACCGTCACGGCGCCAGCGCCGTTGGCATAAATCCCGTTCGCGCTTATTCTGGATACAAAGGTCACCCCGTCGCCCGCGGTGGTAATGTTCCCGATCGAGGTCACGGCAACAGAGGCATTGCCGAGGGCAAAAATCCCGCTCGCGCCGGTCCCACCGGTGGTGATATTGCCGGTCGAGGTCACCGTCGCAGCGCCGTTTGTACCTGCTGCATAAATCCCGTGCGCATTGTCGCCCCCGGTAGTGATGTTGCCGGTCGAGGTCGCGGTCGCTGTGCCAGTGCCTTTGCTCTGGGCAGAAATCCCGGTCGCGGCGAGGCCTGCTGTGGTGATGTTGCCGGTCGAGGTCGCGGCAACAGCGCCATTGCTAAGGCTGTAGGCAGAAATCCCGGTCGCGTTATTGCCGGCGGTGGTGACATTGCCCGTCGAGGTCACCGTAACCGCGGTAACTACGCCAGTCGCAATGCTTTCGGCGAAAATGCCGAGCGCGGTGGAGCCCCCAGTGATGATGTTGCCGGTCGAGGTTACCGTCACCGTGCCAAGGGTCTTTGCAAAAATCCCGTCCGCTGTGGCGCCGGCGGTACTGATATTGCCGGTCGAGGTCACGGTCGCCGTGTTACCCAGGGCATGAATCCCCTGCGCTGTGGCGCCCGCGGTACTGATATTGCCGGTCGAGGTCACTGTTAACGCGCTATTGCTGAGGGCATAAATCCCCTGCGCTGTGGCGCCCGCGGTGGTGATATTGCCGGTCGAGGTCACCGTTAACGCGCTATTGCTGGCGGCAGAAATCCCGAACGCGTTGCTGCCCGCGGTGACAATGTTGCCGGTCGAGGTCACCGTCACCGCGCCAGTGCCCCGGGCATAAATCCCGTACGCGTTGTTGCCCGCGGTGGTGATGTTGCCGGCCGAGGTCACCGTGACCGCGCCAGCGCTCCTGCTGTAGGCAAAAATCCCGTGCGAGTAGCTGCCTTGGGTGGTGATGTTGCCGGTCGAGGTCACCGTCACCGCCCCAGCGCCATTGCCCCGGGCTTCAATCCCGTACGCGTTGGTGGTGCCCGCGGTGGAGATGTTGCCGGTCGAGGTCACCGTCACCGCGCCAGCACCATCGCCTCGGGCATAAATCCCGCGCGAGGAGCTGCCTTGGGTGGAGATGTTGCCGGTCGAGGCCACCGTGACAGTGCCAGCGCTCAGGGCAAAAATCCCGTCCGAGTGGCTACCCGCGGTGGTGATGTTGCCAGTCGAGGTCACCGTCACCGCGCCATTATGGCTCCGGGCATAAATCCCGTCCGCGTGGTCGACCGCTGTGCTGATGTTGCCGGTCGAGGTTACCGTCACCGCGCCAGCGCCAGTGCCCAGGGCATAAATCCCGCGCGAGTAGCTGCCCTGGGTGGTGATGTTGCCGGTCGAGGTCACCGCGACAGTGCCAGGGCCCTGGGCTTCAATCCCGTACGCGCGGTTGCCCGCGGTGGAGATGTTGCCGGTCGAGGTCACCGTGATCGCGCCATTATTGCTCTGGGCATAAATCCCGTTCGCGTTGCTGCCCGTGGTGGTGATGTTGCCGGTCGAGGTCACCGCGACAGCGTCAGCCATGCTAGTGGCACGAATCCCGCTCGCGTTGCCGCCCGCGGTAGAGATGTTGCCGGTCGAGGTCACCGTCACCGCCCCAGCGCCAGCGCCAAAGCTGACGGCAAAAATCCCGTTCGCGGCGCTGCCCGCGGTGGTGATATTGCCGGTCGAGGTCACCGTGACAGCGCCAGCCAGGACGCTACTGGCATAAATCCCGTTTGCGCTGGCGCCCGTTGTGGCGATGTTGCCGGTCGAGGTCACCGTGACGGCGTCAGCCAGGCTACTGGCAAAAATCCCGTCCGCGTGATCGCCCGCGGTGGTGATGCCGAACGCAGCGGTGTTGCTGGTGATGGTGATGTCGCCGTCAGAGACAAAGCTGATCCCGGGCGTCCCGCTCGCGGGCGCGATCGCCTGGGTCAGGTTGTTGACATTGAGCGTGGTGACCGGCGGCACGTTGAAGTCGGTGCCGCCGGCGATCCCGGCGGATTGATTGCCGGTGCAGGTCTCGATGGTGCCGCCGCTGGATGGCGTGCAGGCATCCGGCCCCGCCAGCGCCGGGCTACCGAGCGCCAGCGACAGCGCGCCGGCGGCAACCGTGCTCAGAAACGCATCCCGGAAACGAACACCGGGCCGACCCGCCGGGGCCCCGTTTGTGCAGACCCAGACGTTCGACATTGAATTCCCACTAGGGCCTGTCCTCAATTAGGCGATTCCCAAGAGAATGGCGGCGTGATTCATGAGATGTCAGCTGATTCGGAGCTGACAGATGCGCCGCTACGCCCTTCGGGACGATCAATGGGACAGGATCAAGGATATTTTGCCCGGCCGTGAAGGCCATGTCGGCGTCACCGCCAAGGATAACCGGCTGTTCGTCGAGGCGGTACTTTACCGTTATCGCGCAGGCATACCTTGGCGCGACCTGCCAGAACGTTTTGGCGACCCGATCAAGATTCATACGCGGTTTTCGCGCTGGGCGAAGAGTGGCGCATGGAAGAGGATCTTCGAAATGCTGGCGGCCGATGCGGACAACGAATACGCGATGATCGACAGCACCATCGTGCGCGCGCATCAGCACAGCGCCGGCGCTCAAAAAAAGACGGCGAAGACCAGGCGATCGGGCGCAGCAAAGGCGGGTTGAGCACCAAAATCCATGCCATGGTCGACGCTCTCGGCAATCCGCTGGCCTTCTTCCTGACTGCGGGGCAAGCCCATGATCTGCAAGGCGCCGACATGCTTCTGCCCCAGATGCAGGCCGACACCTTGTTGGCAGACAAGGCTTTCGATGCCGATGAGCGCGTCATCGAGCCTCTGCTTGCGGCAGGAAAAAAGGTCGTCATTCCGCCCAAGAGTAATCGAAAGGTTCAACGCCTCTACGACAAGGAATTGTACAAAGCGCGCCACCTCATGGAGAACTTCTACTGTAAGCTCAAGCAGTACCGAGCCATTGCCACCCGCTATGACAAAACCGCCAGAAACTTCCTCGCCGGCATCCATTTGGCCGCCGCAGTCATTTGGCTCAATTGAGGACAGGCCCTAGCATTACAGTTGTCTTTTTGATTTGAAGTGAGCGCGTTGAGCGGCAGCCTGATGGGCTCTGCGCCAGCAAGACCATGCGATGATGCGTGCGGGTTGAATACGCTTTCGAGCGAGTTCTGATGGCAATGCGGCGGATTTCCTGCATTGACCAACGGATCAGTGGCGGCGTGGTTGTGCTTTGGGTTTTACTGGTGGGCGACGTTTCGTTTTTTTGGGCGACGGTGGATTGGCCCGATATCGGATCGCGGCCATCATGGCGAAGGCAAGCATCACCAAAGAAACGTGACGATGCCAGCCATGCCAGGATCTGCTCTCGTTGTGATCGAGCCCGAACTCGTTTTTCGCGGTTTCAAAGCTATCCTCAATCGCCCATCGATGGCCTTCGACCGCTACCAACGTTTCAATTGATGTTCCCGCTGGGCACCAGGTGGTGAAGAAGGCGAGGTCGTCATCGGCGATACGACGGCGGATCAGTAAACCGCGTGTCCACAAACCGTCATTCGCACTGTTGAATTGCCCGGCATCGAGATCGGCCAATTCAAGATAACACCAATCGTGCAGCCGCGGTCCTTTGGTTCCGGCTCCCGCTGATAAGCGCTTCCAGTCGGATGCGCGCCGCGTCTTTGCGATGTCCGCAGCCGTACCGGCGACCGGCGCTCGCTTGCCCCAGGATCGGAACACATGAGAGCTGCTGACCCCAAGCACGTAGCCTTTGCTTTCCCGACGTAGTTGCTGTTCGATGTCGCCCACACCGTAGACGGTGTCACCGGCAACCCACCTGAATGGTACTGAGCTGGCTATCGCGCGTGCGATCATTCTCGATGCAAGCTTTGGTTTGGTCGCAAAGCCGGTATCGACGGGCACATATGCGGCTTCCAGACGATCTGGATCGTCGGTCCACTCCTTCGGAAGATACAGCGTGCGATCGATGAACGCGTGACCATGACGCGACACATAGGCAGCGAAGACGCCAATCTGGCAGTTCGTAATCTTCCCTGCCGAGCCGGTGTATTGCCGCGCCACCCCGCACGACGCTTTGCCCTGCTTGAGAAAGCCGGTCTCGTCGATCACCAGCACCGCATCGTCATCCGCCAAATGCTCGATGACATAGTCGCGCACGATGTCGCGCAGCGCATCGGCGTCCCAGTCCCTGCGACCGAGGATCGCCTGTTGTCGCCATGGGCCGGGATCGCCAGCCGCCTCTGCTCGCATCCAGCCGGTCTTGCGCTGCTCGTCTCCGAGTAAGCCTTCCAGGAACAGGCCGGCATTCGTCGCGACGCGCTCTTGCGTGAACAACGGACGTATCCGCTGCTTAACCTCCCGAAGCGACGCCGCCCACAACGCAAGCGTCTCCTCAATTGACGCTACTTGCGTCCACGATCTCCGAATCATGGTTGCCCATGGATTTAGAAATCTTCATAAAAGACAACTGTAATGCT
>CAWHSM010000018.1:0-21724 GCA_963832045.1 uncultured Alphaproteobacteria bacterium | reverse complement strand
CGTTCAGTGTTCCGGTTCTGACATTCGTATCACATTGCTGCGAGCGTTCTTGCGAATGTCAGAATCAAAGAGACACCAGCAAATATCGCTTTTCTAGTGCGGCGACTCCGACGTTCCTTTCAGTGTCGCCGCGAGTTCTTCGAAGGAACGTCAAAGTCAAAGCCACACTAGAATCATATGGTTGCTAGTGTCCCTTTGGTTCTGACATTCGTAAAAGTGCCCGCCGCGATATGGTACGAATGTCAGAACCGGGACACTAGTGCGGGTTTGGATTTGACATTCTCTGTGAAGCCCGGCGGCGATATTCAGATATTCAAGCGTGTGTCAAATCCACCGCACATGCGCACCAAGTCCATCTGCCATGAAATACGGGAAATTATCCAACCGGCGTGCGGATGTCTTTTGGTGAGGCGGGGAATTCGGCGCGATCGTGATGGGTCGGCGAGCATAGGCCTGCTGATGCCACGGGACCTACACATGCATGGGCCGGGTCGACGGTGTCGAGCCCGGCCCTGACAATTGGCTTTGATCAAGCGAGGTAGATGATCTCGCTTAGCAAATCCGGCATGCACCCCACGAGATGCAGCAACCGCCCCAGCCGATGCCGCAGCCGCCGCAGCCGCAGCCTCGGCCACCGCATCCGCGGCATCCGCGACAGCCTCGGCCACCGCATCCGCGGCCACCGCAACCGCGGGCTAGCTGGATGGAGCCGTCTTTCGCCGCAGCTGCGGCTTCCTTGTCGAAGACGTAGAAGGTAGCCAGACTGACGTCAGCGATTTCTTCTTCGCCGAGGGTCAACTGGTGGTTGGGTGAATAATTCAGAGCCTGAGCTGCGTCGTTAGCCGGAGCAATTGCCGCCGACGCGCCGCCTACCATCGAAAACGTCAAACCGGCTGCGCCCAAAGCTGGGAGCGCGGCTTTGACCCGTGTTTTCTTCGACGACTGCTTCGTTCGTGCCATATTCGAATCCTCCATTTTCTCGCAAGCGGTTCGAGTGGAATAAGTTTACTGCAAGGGTTAGTCACCCGCAAGCTAACGGAGGTTCACGAAGTCCGCAAAGCCCGCTCGATGGCCAACATTTCATATTCATGAATGGTGCCTGTAGCGCCGTCCATTCATGATCCATTCATCATTCTCGGTGTTGAAAAATTCCAGATTGCTCCGAGCTTCTGAACAGCCACAGCGGCAAACGATCGTCAGGCGACTTCAGTTCCAGGTACCCGGCAAAATGATCCGTTGTGGCGCCTTCCTGCGGATCAAGATTGGCGTGCCGCTCCTTGCATTGCAACGGTCCGGCCGTTACGGCTGAATCCGCTTACCCCTGTTTTTTGCGGGTGCGAACGGAGAAGCGGACTTGGGCAACGATCCCGGATATTTCACCTGGTACGAGCTGATGACAACCGACGTCGCGGCTGCGGCTGCTTTCTACCGTGACGTGGTCGGCTGGGGGACGCAAGAGGCGTCAACGTCGAAGCTACCCTATAAACTGTTCGCGACTGGCGAAGTCCCGACGGCCGGGCTGATGGGGCTGCCTGAGGAGGGCCGCAAAATGGGCGCGAGGCCGAGATGGATGGGGTATGTCGGCGTCAGCGATGTGCACGTAGCGGTCGACCGGATCAAACGCCTCGGGGGCGCAGTGTATGTGCCGCCCATCGACACCAATATAGGCTTGATTTCCGTTGTGACCGACCCCCAAGCTGCAACGTTCGGGGTGGTCGATGGGCTGCGGACAAGGGCGCAACAACCTGCTGAGTCCGGCAAGCTCGGCCGTATCGGCTGGCGTGAGTTGCTTGCAGGCGATCTGGATCGGGAGTTTGCGTTCTACTGCGAGCTTTTCGGCTGGCAGAAAGCGGACGCCGAAGGCGATCCGGCGGACGCCAGCTATCATTTGTTTTCCACGGGCGGGCAGGTGATCGGGGGGGCGCTCGAGAAGCGTCCCGATGAACCGGTGCCCTTCTGGCTGTTCTATTTCAATGTCGAGGATATCGATGCGGCGGCAGAGCGCGTGAATGCGGGGGGCGGCCGGGCCTTGGTCAAGCCAGCAGAATTTCCGACCGATCGTTTAGCCGCCCACTGCGTTGATCCGCAAGGCGCGGCATTTGGGCTCCAGGGACCACGAGGGCGCACCCTCAAATTAGGATGGAGCACGGAATGGGGCGGCTTTTCCTCGCGGGGGCAGTTGGTCACGCCAAAGCCCAGCCGTGGGTCGTCCGGCGAAGGTCCGGAGAGCTAGTGTCCCGGTTCTGACATTCGTACCAAATCGCGGCGGGCACTTTTACGAATGTCAGAACCAAAGGGACCCTAGCAACCATATGATTCTAGTGTGGCTTTGACTCTGACGTTCCTTCGAAGAACTCGCGGCGACACTGAAAGGAACGTCAGAGTCGCCACACTAGAGGCGGCCGCGGTCAGGCGGGTTTTGCCGCCGGTGCCTTGAGCGGTTTATCCTGCCTCTTTGACCAGGAGATATAGTAAGCGACGATGGTCATGATCGCTATTCCGGTCACGCTGACAAAGAACTGGGCGAACAGCGAACCCGAACTCATCATCAGTTCGAAATGTCCGACAAAGGACAGGAAGACGCCGACGCAGAACACCGCAAGCGACTGCTGGCCGCAGACGATGAGCGGGTCAAACACCTTCCATTCCAGTGCCGGCCAGTCCTTCGGCAGGAAGCGGATAACGAGAATCACGATCGCCACAAAATGCAGGAATCGGTAGGGCGCGAGATTGGTCTTGTCGTTGGGGTTGAATGTTGCGTAGAGCCAATGCGGGAACACGTTGCCGAAATCCGGAAACTTACCCGCCATGGTCATCACCATCGCAAAAGCGAGATAGGCGAAGCAGAGATAGAGTGTGATCGGGGAATCGATCAGCGAGCGGGATTTCCTGGCGCCGCCAAGCGCGCACCACGAGCCGAATACGAAAAGCACCTGCCAGCAGTACGGATTGAAATACCAGGTACCGACCGGATAGGCTTGGAAATTCCAGCCGAAATGACGAGCGATCAGCCACAGCAGGATGGATGCCAGCATCGTCAGATTGGGCTGGCGCAGCATGATCCAAAGCACCGGCGGAAAGAACCCCATCAAGACGATGTAGAGCGGAAGCACGTCCAGATTGACGGGCTTGAATTTGAGCAGCAAACCCTGGCGCAGCGTCTCTGTCGCTTGGTCGACGAGCCCCGCGACGTTGAATTCGTTGATGACCTCGGAATCGCCGAAGCGCAGTGCCAAATAGCTGATTGAGGCGATGTAGACGACGAACAGAATGATATGGGCGATGTAGAGCTGCCAGACCCGTTTGGTCAAACGGGTGGCGCCGACGATAAAGCCGCGTTCCAGCATCATCCGCGCATAGACGAAGGAGGCCGTGTAGCCGGAAATGAATACGAAGAGGTCGGCCGCGTCGCTAAAGCCAT
Source organism: uncultured Alphaproteobacteria bacterium (assembly GCA_963832045.1). Classification (GTDB taxonomy): domain Bacteria; phylum Pseudomonadota; class Alphaproteobacteria; order Rhizobiales; family Xanthobacteraceae; genus Bradyrhizobium. Next base: position 18,303 of record CAWHSM010000018.1, on the reverse strand, counting down.
AGTTCCTTGTCGTGATCCAGTTCACGACATTGTCCGGAATATGGTCCAGAAAAATCGCCCAGTTGGCGATACCGCGGAACAGATCGAGCCGGAGGTCGCGTCCTTTTTCCGGCAGGGTGGCGTTGATTTTCATGGTAGCCGTTTCGATGTGAAGCATCGGTGGAGGATAGGGCAGCCGCCGGGGCATCGGTCTTGAAGCCCGGCAAGATTGTCACCGGACCACATAATGAATATACCATTCCAGAAGATGTTACATCAAAGGCGGGAGAATCAGCGACTTCAGATTCGGGACGGATAAAATCCAACTTTATCCCGGCTGTTTCGATCCGCCCATCTAGTCCTCGAAAGGGTCCGACCGTCCATGACCGCCCGCATCTTTAAGCCTGCCAAAAACGCGATGCAATCGGGGAAGGCCAAAACCAGAGATTGGCAGCTTGACTACGAGCCGGAGCAGCCGCGTTTCGTCGAACCGCTGATGGGCTGGACCAGTTCAGGCGATATGAAACAGCAGCTCACGCTGCGCTTCGAGACCAAAGAAGAGGCGATCGCCTATTGCGAGCGCGAGGGCATCCCTTACCAGGTGCTTGAACCGAAGGAGTCGGGGCGCCGGCAAGTGGCCTATTCCGACAATTTCGCGTTCCGCCGCGGCGAGCCTTGGACTCACTAGTGTCCCGGTTCTGACATTCGTATCCCATCGCAGCGGGCACTTTTACGAATGTCAGAACCAAAGGGACACTAGCAACTATATGATCCTAGTGTAGCTTTGACTCTGACGTTCCTTCCGAGAGCTCGCGGCAACACTGAAAGGAACGTCAGAGCCGCTACACTAGGAATCGGCCCCCAGGAATAGGGCACGTTGGCAGCCGGGAGATCGGTCCGCCGGGCGCAATTTCGTTCTCCATTTTGGATCGAGAAAATACATCAAAACAGGGTTTTAAAGCCCTAACGGTACAGGATTTTTGAGCGTTTTCGGTTGATGGGCCATTTTCCGAGTTGCGCGAGCTAACGACGCGATGACACGATGGTACGCCCCCGCCGCGCGGATTGCGGCGCCATAAAGTTGCCGAAGCCATGCCCCTCCAATCCAGCATCGACCCTGCTTCATCCGATTTCGCCCGTAATGTCGAAGCGATGCGGACGCTGGTCGCCGACCTTCGCGACAGGCTCAATCAGGTGGCGGGCGGTGGCGGTGAAACCTCACGTTCCCGGCACACCTCCCGGGGCAAGATGCTGGCGCGCGAACGCGTCGATCTCCTGATCGACCCCGGTACCGCCTTTCTCGAGATGTCGCCGCTTGCGGCCTACGGCCTTTACGGTGGCGACGTGCATTCGGCGAGCATCGTTACCGGGGTCGGGCGGATTTCTGGACGCGAATGCGTGGTCGTTGCCAACGATGCAACGATCAAGGGCGGCACCTATTACCCGATGACGGTGAAGAAGCACCTGCGGGCGCAGGACGTGGCCCGGCAGAACAATCTTCCTTGTGTCTACATGGTCGATTCCGGCGGCGCATTCCTGCCCCAGCAGGACGAGATCTTTCCTGACGAACGGCATTTCGGCCGCATCTTCTACAACCAGGCCCAGATGTCGGCGCTCGGCATTCCCCAGATTGCGATCGTGATGGGCTCATGTACCGCGGGCGGCGCCTATGTGCCGGCGATGTCGGACGAGAGCATCATCGTGCGCAATCAGGGCACGATCTTTCTCGGCGGCCCGCCGCTGGTGAAAGCGGCCACAGGCGAGGTAGTCACCGCAGAAGAACTGGGCGGGGCCGACGTCCATTCCCGGCAATCCGGCGTCACCGATCATTACGCGCAAAACGATGCTCACGCGATCGGAATTGCGCGGCGGATCGTTGCCACCTTGAAGCCGGGCGCGCGCGCGCAATTGAACATGCGCACACCGCGCGAACCGCTGTTTGCGGCAGACGAAATTTATGGCGTGGTCTCCGCCGACGGGCGCAAGCCGTTCGACGTGCGCGACATCATTGCCCGGCTGGTTGACGGTTCCGAATTCGACGAATTCAAGAAACTGTATGGCCAAACGCTGGTCTGCGGCTTCGCGCATATCTGGGGGTATCCGGTCGGCATCATCGCCAACAACGGCATCCTGTTCAGCGAGAGTTCGCTGAAGGGCGCGCATTTCATCGAGCTGTGCTGCCAGCGCAATATCCCGCTTGTGTTCCTGCAGAACATTACTGGCTTCATGGTCGGAAAGAAGTATGAGGCCGGCGGAATCGCGCGCGACGGTGCCAAGCTGGTGACAGCGGTTGCAACTGCGAACGTCCCGAAATTTACCGTTGTGATCGGCGGTTCCTACGGGGCCGGCAACTATGGCATGTGCGGCCGCGCCTATGGCCCGCGCTTCCTCTGGATGTGGCCGAATGCACGAATCTCGGTGATGGGCGGCGAGCAGGCGGCGATGGTGTTGAGCCAGGTCCGGCGCGACAATATCGAGGCCAAAGGCGAGATCTGGTCGGCCGAAGAGGAAGAGAAATTTCAGGCGCCGATCCGCGCGCAGTATGAGAAGCAGGGCAGTCCCTATTACGCGACGGCCCGGCTCTGGGACGACGGCGTCATCGATCCCGCCGATACGAGGCTCGTTCTGGGGCTCGGCCTTTCGGCCGCCGCCAATGCGCCGATCGAACCGACGCGCTTTGGCCTGTTCAGGATGTGATGATGGGCGGTGCTGCAAATTACCGGCGATTTCACACCCTTCTGATCGCCAACCGCGGCGAGATCGCCGTCCGCGTCATCCGCACGGCCAAAGCCATAGGTCTGCGCACGGTTGCCGTCTACTCGGAAGCTGATCGAGCGGCGCTGCACGTGGCGATGGCGGATGAGGCCGTGCTGCTCGGGCCTGCGCGGGCCCGCGACAGTTACCTCAACATCGAGCGGGTGATCGAGGCGGCGCAGAAAAGCGGCGCGGAAGCCGTTCATCCCGGTTACGGATTTCTGTCGGAAAGTGCCGAATTTGCGCAAGCCTGTGTCGATGCGGGCCTTGTATTTGTCGGTCCGACCGCCGCCATGATCCGCCTGATGGGTTCGAAATCGGGCTCCAAACAACTGATGGAAAAGGCCGGCGTGCCGCTGGTGCCCGGCTATCACGGCGAGGCTCAGGATGAAGCGACGCTGGCTGGCGCGGCCAAAAAAATCGGCTTTCCGGTTCTGGTGAAGGCATCTGCCGGCGGCGGCGGCCGCGGCATGCGCATCGTGCGCGCCGCGGGTGAACTGGCATCCTCCGTGCAAAGCGCCAAGCGCGAGGCCAAGGCGGCGTTCGGCGACGACCGGGTCTTGATCGAAAAATTCGTCGAAAACCCACGCCATATCGAGGTGCAGGTCATTGGCGACAGCCACGGCAATCTGCTCTCGTTGTTCGAGCGCGAATGCACGTTGCAGCGCCGCCACCAGAAGGTGATCGAGGAGGCCCCATCGCCGACACTCGATGCCCGGCAGCGTGAGGTGGTCTGTAGCGCTGCGCGGAAGGCGGCCGCGGTGGTCGGCTATGTCGGTGCCGGCACCATTGAGTTCGTCTCCGACGGCAAGGACGTGTTCTTCATCGAAATGAACACAAGGCTCCAGGTCGAGCACCCCGTGACCGAGATGATCACGGGGATCGACCTTGTGGAATGGCAGTTGCGGGCCGCCGCAGGCGAAAAGCTGCCGTTGAAGCAGGATCAGATCACCCTCAACGGCCATGCCATCGAGGCGCGGGTTTACGCGGAAAATCCGAATAAGGATTTCATGCCTTCGGTCGGGACGATACGCACCTGGAACATGCCGGAGCTGTCGGCGGGCCTGCGGGTCGATGCCGGCTATCGCGCAGGTGACGTCGTCTCGCCGCACTACGATGCCATGCTGGCCAAGCTGATCGCCTGGGCGCCGACGCGAGATGCAGCGATCGACCGCCTCAAGCACGGGCTTGAGGAATCCGACGTCCGCGGCATCGTCACCAATATTCCGTTCCTCGCAGCGCTGGTCGGCCACGTAAGCATGCGCGCCAACGCGATCGATACCGGCTTTATCGAACGCGAGTTGAAGCACCTCACCCCGGAGCCGACGCCGCCGCACGATCTCGAACTCGGAGCTGCCGTGGCCGCGATCCTCCAGGAGGAGGTAAAAGCCGATCAAGGCGAGGCCAAATCTCCGTGGGGAACGGCCGGCTGGATGCCCGTTGGCCGACGCCAGCGGGTGTTTGTGTTCCGGCATGGCCATGGCAGCGAGCAAAAGGTTGGCCTGCAATACGGCAAAGGTCCGCCGACGCTCGCGATCGGGGACCGCGAAATGAACTTTGCGGCCAGCCCTCATGTCGGCGGCGGCATCGACCTGACGCTGCACGGCGTCAAGTCCCGCGTCACGGCGATCGTTGAAGGCCACGAACTCTATTTGCGGACCCGTAACGGCCGCTTCGAGCTGCATTGGGTCGATCCCTTTGGCGGCGACGACGAAGAGCAGGTCGGCGAAGACAAGATCGTTGCGCCTCTGCCCGGCACCGTTGTCGCGCTGCTCGCGGAGGCCGGTACAAAGTTAGAGAAGGGCGCGCCCATCCTCACGCTCGAAGTCATGAAGATGGAGCAGACGCTGCGCGCCCCGTTTGCCGGCGTACTGAAAGCCATCAAATGCAAGGTCGGCGATATCGTCGGCGAAGGCGTCGAATTGGCCGAGATCGAGCCGGCCTAGTGGTCCAATTCTAACATTTGCATCCCATTGAGGCAGGCACTTCTGCAAATGTTAGAATCGAAGGACCACTAGGAAATATGGGTTCTTAGTGGAGTTTTGGATTTGACATTCGCTTGACGAACTCGCGGCCTTGAGGGTAGCGAATGTCAAATCCACTCCACCAGCGGATAGACCGATATGAGCGATCAGGTGCGCATCGTCGAAGTCGGCCCGCGTGACGGGCTTCAGAACGAGAAGACGCCGGTCAGCGTCGAGGGGCGAATCGCCTTCATCGAGGCGCTGCTGGCGGCCGGACTTCACACGGTCGAGGTCGGCGCATTCGTCTCGCCGAAAGCGATCCCTCAGATGAGGGGATCGGATCAGGTGCTGCGCGGCGTCAGCCGCCACACGGACGGCGGATTTCATGTGCTGGTGCCCAATGAAAAGGGATATGAGGCCGCACGCGCGGCTGGCGCCAAGGTGATTGCGGTCTTCGGCTCTGCTTCCGAAGGGTTTTCACGCGCCAATATCAACTGCTCGGTCGCGGAATCCATCGAACGCTTCAAGCCGGTGATCGCGCGCGCCAGGGCCGATGGCATCAAGGTGCGCGGCTATATCTCCTGTGTTCTGGGCTGTCCCTATGATGGCGAGACCAGGCCGCAGGCGGTGGTCGATGTCGCGAAGATCTTGTGGGATCTCGGCTGCTACGAAGTTTCGCTCGGCGACACGATCGGGGTAGGAACCCCGCGAAAAGCGCGCGAGTTGCTGCGCGCCGTCGCAGGCTACGTGCCGATCGCTCATCTTGCGATGCATTTTCACGATACCTACGGTCAGGCGCTCGCAAACCTCTATGCGGGAATGGAAGAGGGCGTGCGCGTGATCGATTCCGCAGCCGGCGGTCTCGGCGGATGTCCCTATGCCCCGGGCGCTACCGGCAACGTCGCGACCGAGGATGTGGTTTACATGCTGGAAGGCTTAGGCGTTGCGACGGGCGTCGATATGACCAGACTGGTCGCGGCCACCAACGAGATCAGCAAGCTCATCGGTCGTCCGCCGGTGAGTCGGGTCGCGACCGCGCTCAATGCCAAGAAGAGAAGGGCGAATGGCGAATAGGGCGCAGCGAATGGGAAACTCCATTCGCGATTTTCCTCTCGCTATTCGCTCATCTGCTTCCATCCGGCCCCATGACCAAATCCGGCAGCCCGGTCGAGATCTCCGGCACGAAGCACAAGATCAGCACCGCCAGCATCATCAAGAGCACGAACGGCAGCGTGCCGAAGATCACATCGCGCAGCGGAATATCGGGGGCGACGTTGCGGATGACGAAGATATTCAAGCCCACCGGCGGATGAATGAGACCCATCTCCATCACGATGGTCATGACGATGCCGAACCAGATGATGTCGAAATTGGCCGCCCGAAGCGGCGGCAGGACGATCGGCGCGGTCATCAGGATGATCGACACCGGCGGCAGGAAGAAGCCGAGGACCACGACCATCACCAGGATCGCCGCCAGCAATTCCCAGCGCGGCAGATGCATCGCGACAATCAATTCAGCGGCCGATTGCGAGATGTGCAGATAACTCATCACGTAGGAGTAGAGCAGCGACATGCCGATGATCATCATCAGCATGGTGGATTCGCGGATCGTCGATTTCAGGATCGGGGCCAGGTCGGAAGGCCGCCATACGCTGTAGATCAAGGCGATCAAGACCAGTGCCAGCAGGCCGCCGAGACCGGCGGTCTCGGAAGGCGTAGCGTAACCGCCATAAAGCGCGATCATCACGCCGGTCAGCAGCAGTACGAACGGCAACACCCGCGGCAAGGCGCTGAAGCGCTCGCCCATGGTGAATTCGTCGCGCGTCAGGATTGCCGAGGTCGCGCCGGTTTCCGCGTAGATGGCGCTCGCCGCGGCATATTCCTTCCGAAAGCGGATTACCGCATAGGCACCGAACAGCGTGACCAGCAGCAGCCCCGGACCGATACCTGCCAGAAACAGCCGTCCGAGCGATTTTTCGGCGGCGACGGCAAACAGGATCATGGTGATTGACGGCGGCAGCAGAATGCCAAGCGTTCCGCCGGCAGCAATAATGCCGGCCGCGAAGCCGCCGGAATAACCGCGCTTGCGCATTTCGGGGATGCCGGCCGAGCCAATTGCCGAGCAGGTGGCGGGCGAGGATCCGGCCATTGCGGCAAACAAGGCGCAGGCGAATACGTTGGCGACGCCGAGCCCGCCCGGGACGCGGTGCAGCCAGGCATGAAGCGCGGAGTAGAGGTCCTGGCCTGCGCGGGATTTGCCGATCGCCGCCCCCTTGAGGATGAAGAGCGGAATCGACAAAAGCGTGATCGAGGCCATTTCCTCGTAGACGTTCTGGGTTACGGTATCGAGCGATGCCGCCGGCATATAAATGCCCATGAACAAGACGGCGACGGCGCCGAGCGCAAATGCGATCGGCATCCCCGAAAACATCGCAAACAACGTCGCCAGCCCGTAGGAGAGGCCAATTCCAAATACGGTCATCGGCGGGTGGCTCCGCCGATCGGAGCGATGATCTGCAACAGGATCTGCGCGCACAGTAGCGTCATACCCAGTGCCATGAGCACGTAAGGGATCGCCAGCGGCGGCGACCACATTGAATTCGACACCTGACCGTCGGTCCAGGCTTCATCTGCCAGCGTCCACGACTTCCAGGCGAAAAACGTGCAGAACGCAAGGCTCGCGACATCAACCAGCCACAGCCGGATGCGGTTGGCGACAGGCGACAGCAATCCGACAAAAGCTTCGATGCCGATATGGCCGCGCTGTTGCTGAACCCAGGCTGAGGACATGAAGGTCACGCCAACCAGCAGAAACACCGCGGCTTCGTCCTGCCAGTAATTCGGACTTTGAAACAGCGCGCGTCCGATCACGCTATAGCTGAGGATGGCGCAAGCAGCGATCAGTGCGATGGCTGCGAGAACGACGATGACCTGATTGCATCTGCTGAGAATCCGTTCGGACACCGCAGCCAGCCCGGTGCTGGTTACGGCGTCCGGTGTATAATCTCGATCCGGGAGCGGACCGTGCATCATGCCGTGACGTCAGATGCGAGTTTCAGCAATTGGGCTGAAGTCGCAGTCTTGGCGCCGTAATCCTTCCAGGCGGTATCGCGGGCAATCTCGCGCCACTTGCCGACCGCCGATGCGTCCAGTTCGCTCACCTTGGCGCCGGCCTTGCTATAGACTTTCGCCACGTCCGCATCGTCTTCCTGCGCGCCTTTGCGGCCAAAGGCTTCCATCTCCAGGCCAAGCGCAAGAATGGTGTCCTGGTGATTTTTCGGCAAGCCGTCGAAAATAGATTTCGACATCAAAAGCGGCTCCAGCATGAACCAGTAGGAGGCCTTGGCGCCTGACGTCATCGATTTTGAGACTTCTTCGAGCCGGAACGAAATCAGGCTGGTGGAAGAAGTAATGCCGGCGTCGCAGGCGCCGGTCTGCATCGCCGCATAAAGGTCGTTTGACGGCACCGAGAGTACTGCGGCCCCGGCTGTCTGAAGGACCATGTCCATTTCCCGCGAGCCGCCGCGGATCTTCAACCCCTTGGCGTCTTCGGGAAGCACCATCGGGCGCGAACGGCTTGCGACGCCGCCGGCCTGCCAGACCCAGGTCAGGATGATGATGCCCTTGTCGGCGAGGAAGTCGGTCAGCGTCTTGCCGACCGGATTCTTCTTCCAGCTCATGCCCTGGTCGTAGGTCGAAACCAGACCCGGCATCAGACCAATATTGGTTTCCGGCAGTTCGCCGCCGGCATAGGGCAGGGGATAAAGGCTGATGTCGAGCGCGCCCTTTCGCATCGCAGAAAATTGCGCATTGGTCTTGATCAGGGAGGAGTTCGGATAAACGTCGGCGGTGATCTCGCCGCCGGTGCGCTTGGCCAGTTCGGCCGCGAACACGCGGCACATGCGGTCGCGGAAGTCGCCTTTGTCGATCGTTCCGCCGGGGAATTGATGCGAAATTTTTAAAGTCGTGGCGGCCTGGGCCGTGCCGATCCCGAAGCGCAGGATGGCTGGCGCGGCAAGCGTGGATGCAAGGATGTGGCGACGCGTGAGCATGTTAACCCTCCCTGGGCGATTTCTTTGGGGCATTTCCGGATGGTGTTTATGACGGAGCTTATAAGGCATCCTAGCCCGTCCTTCTCCCCGATGCTGTTATCGAAAAGTCTGAGACGAGCAGGCGGACATTGGTGCGCTGCAAACTGTGGCAAAATTCGTGGAAGCGGCCAGTTATTTCGTTTTTTTTGCGATATGCCGGGCCGATTCCAACGGCGCATGCCTTGTCACAGGACAAAACTTTTTCAATGCTCGCGGTAACAAAGGTCTTTTCCGGTCCGTCCCTATCACAGGCGGCCTAAGTCGCCCTCGAAAACCGGTTCTCTGAAAGGAATCTTAAACTATGACGATCAGCACCCGTATTGTGCTTGGAATTTCGGCCGCGGCGCTCTCGCTCAGCCTCGCGCTTGCCCCAGTTGCCTTCGCCGACGACGCCATGAAGAAGGACGACGGCATGAAGAAGGACAGCATGTCCAAGGACGATGGCATGAAGAAGGATGCGATGTCGAAGGATGACGGCATGAAGAAGGATGCGATGTCCAAGGACGACGGCATGAAGAAGGATGCGATGTCGAAGGACGGCATGAAGAAAGACGATGGGATGAAGAAGGACGAGATGAAGAAGTAAGACTTTTTCTTTTGCTTGCCGGCAGGCTCGCCCGCAAGGGCGGGCCTGTTCTGTTTCGGGACGGCCATTCCGTCGGGCTGGACGTCCTGCGGCCGGATGACGCATTCCAGGAATACTTTCAAACACGCAGTAACAAATCTGCCCGCGGCATCGTCCCACAGAGAGCAGCCATCCGGCTTCCGAACCGATTGCAGGGGATAACCACCAATGACCCTCCATGTGCGTCCTGCTTCGACATTGGCGGCTGTCGCCGTTTTACTTTGGCTGGCGCCTGCCTCGATTGCGTCGGCTCAGGATGTGATGCAGCTCGACGTCGACTTTAAGAATTCCTTGTCGCGGCCAGCACATGGGCCCGAGGTGGTGGTGGAGGAAAGGCCCAAGCTGCACGGGTGGCGCCATAAAGCTCACAATGCCCACGGGGTGGCCCCGCGGGAAAAGCGCAGTGCTCGAAGGTAAGGCCCGTCCGGGAGCGATCGCGCTGGCAGATCACGATGCCGGTTTTGTGCCTGGACTGCACCCCGTAAGAGAGACACGGTAATTTCTGTGACAGGTTATCCTGAAGGATGACCTATGACAGACAGAATGACGTGCAGGAGCTTTCCAACGGCCTTTAAGCTGGCAGCGATCAAACGGCTCCAAGCCGGGGAAGCTGTGTTGCCTTTGGCGCGCGAGCTCGGTGTCTCACGCAAAATTCTGCATGACTGGCGCAAGGCCTGGGGCCTGCATGGGCCCGCGGGATTGAACCGCAAGCGAGGCCCCAAACCCGGCCCGCGCAAGTTGCGCCCGCTGGCCGAACCGGCGGCAAAAGGCAGCAGCGGCGAACTGGCCAGGGCGCGCGCGAAGATTGCCGAACTTGAACGCAAGATCGGACAACAGGCGCTCGATATCGATTTTTTTCACAAAGCCTTGCGCGCCTTGGACGGGGCGGATCGGCAAGGCTCAATCGGGCCCGCCTCACGGAAGTCATCGAAGTCATGACGGCATCCGACGTCGGCAAAATTGACGTTCAACATTTCTGCAAGCTCGCCGGCGTTTCCCGGGCGAGTTACTATCGGCGCTTTGAGGCGCGTGCCCCGCGTGAAGCCGACGTAGAGCTGACGAGCCATATCCAGTTGCTCAGCCTGCGTCACCGGTTCTATGGCTACCGGCGCATCACGGCCGTGCTCAGGCGCTCCGGCCTGGTTATAAATGCCAAGCGTGTTCAGCGGCTTATGCGCGAGGACAACCTCATCGCGATGCGCCGCAAGCCTTTTGCACCACCCACCTCGGACAGCCGCCACGGCTTTCTTATCGTGCCCAATCTGTTGCGGGGCCTGGTGCCTTCAGGGCCCGACCAGATCTGGGTGGCGGATATTACTTACATTCGCCTGCGCGAGGCCTTCGCCTATCTCGCCGTCATTCTCGACGGCTTCTCGCGCAAGGTCGTGGGCTGGGCGTTGGCTCCCCATCTCGATGCCTCACTTGCCATGGAGGCGCTGGATCGCGCGCTTGCCGATCGCAAGCCCAGGCCCGCCAGTCTCATTCACCATTCCGATCGCGGCGTGCAATACGCGTCGAACGATTATCGCCAGCGCCTCGCCGGCCATGATATCACCGTCAGCATGAGCAGGCCCGGCAATCCTTACGACAATGCCAAAGCTGAGAGCTTCATGAAGACCCTCAAGACCGAAGAAGTCGACGGCCGCCGCTTCAGGAACATCGCATAAGCAAGACGTTCCATCGGCGTCTTCATCGGCACCATCTACAACACCGAGCGGCTCCACTCCGCCCTCGGTTACCGCCCGCCACTTGAATTCGAAAACAACTTCGCGCTAGCCCTGAACTCAAAATGAAAACCTCCTGTCACAGAAATTACCGTGTCTCTCTTACGGGGTGCAGTCCATGCCTGTCACGGTAATTCCAAATTAGCCTGGGATCGCCGGTAAAGCCATTGCCCGTAGCCTTCGAAGATCTTCACGACGTCGACGGGTTCGCCGCCGAATGGAGTGGTCTCTGGACAACAATTTCGTTTCTGAACAGGGCCGCAGGGACGTGACACGCGACCACACCTGTATTCTCGCCGTCACCGTCGGCGGTCACTATTTCGAAAACCAGCTTGGCGAAACGGCCAATCACGATGCTGCTTGGCGCGAGATCACCCTGCCAGTTGCCATTCCTTGAAGCGTTGCGTCACCTTCACGAGGTTGTTCTTCCACCAGACGTCGTCCTTGATGAAGACCTTGTCTTTCAGCTCCGGAGCCGTGGGTAGCAGCGCGCGGGTGGCAGGCTTGGTCAACGGCAACGCGCGCATGTTTGGCACGGCGTAGTTGGTCAGATCCATGTATTCCGCGTCCGCCTCGGTGGCATTGAAAATGTAGTTGATGAACTGAAAGGCTTCCTTCTGATGCGCCGACGTGCGGATCACACAATAGGGATTGCCGCTGACTGCGCTGCCGGCAGGTTGGAAGCCAAGTTCGGCGCCGGCCCGGTTAGCGAGCACGATGCGGCCGTCGAAGCAGGTGACGAGCGAAACCGCCCCGGAGGTCATCTGCTGGATCGGCTCCTGGTTGGTCGTGTGCCAGATGATGTTCTGGCGGCCTAGCTTTTCGAGGCTCTTCAGTGCTCGCTCGACATCGAGCGGGTAGAGTTTGTCGATGGGCACGCCATCCGCGAGCAGGGCGATCTCGAGGATGCTGCCGTCGGACGGGTTTGAATAGAGCGAGCGCTTGCCAGGGAAGCGCTGCGTATCCCAAAACTCCACCCAGTTCTTCGGCGCCTTGTCCTCCGGCAGCTTGCGCTTGTCATAACCCATGCCGAACAGATAAAGCGCGAACTTGATGCCGTGCGTGCCCCTGAACTCCGGTGCGATGTTGCTCGCATCGACGATGGAGTAATCGTAGGGGACGACGATGTTTTCCTCGATCGCGGCCAGGTATTCTGCGCCGGTCAGATTAATGAGGTCCCATTGTGCGGCCGCGCCGGAGGTCGTTTGCAGCTTTGCGAGCGCCAGCGAAGCGTTACCGCCTAAATTCACCCTGATGCCTGTTTGCTTCTCGAACGGCGCCGCAAACAGCCTGGTCATGTAGTCGTTGAGGACGCCGCCATAGGTCGCGAAGTTGAGCACGACGCCATCGGCCCTGGCGCGGCCGATCAGGGCGGGCGTTGCGAGTCCTGCGAAGGCCGTCGCGGCCGTGCCACGGAGGAAACCGCGCCGCCCGAAGCGCCGGAGGCCGTTCAAGACATCGTGCGAACCCATAACCATATCTCCATATCAGAAGCGGCTCCTCCGACTTCGGCACATTTGAGCAATGCCCGATGCCTGTCCCCGCTTGGTCGGACCACGGGCTGTTCCTTTGCCTGTTCCCTTGGCAACCGAGCGCGCTTGCCACAGCCATGTGCGCCGTAGATGGCCCGATATGCGGCAGCAAAAACCGTTCCACGTGGACGGTCTATCGGGAAATTTCGGTGCAAACAACGGTATCTCGCCGACTGCTCGCGAAATATGCATCGCGGCGGCACGAAACTTGAATACGATTGCAAAATGAATACGATCGCCAAATGCGCGATCGGAACGAACAGTTCGTATGACGGAAGCCATCAGGACCTTGCGTCGCGCTCGCCAAGGCGGCGATGCCGGACAGGCGTGGAACTTCGTCTGGCTGATCCTGCCCTTGGCGGTTCTCTATGGCATCTTTGCCGTACTACCTCTCAGCATGATCCTTCGCTTCAGTGTTGCCAACGGGCTCGAGAATTTTCGCAACGTTCTCGCTAGCCCATTGCTGCTGCGGGTTGCGACCAATACGCTGGTGATCAGCCTGACCACGACGATCATCACGCTCGCTCTGGCGATCCCGGTCGCGGCGGCGTTATGGCGCTCGGGTCCACGGCTACACAGGCTGATCATGGCCTTTGTGCTGCTGCCGTTCTGGACCGCGGTGCTGGTCAAGAACTTCGCCTGGGCGGTGCTGCTGCAGGACAATGGGGTGGTGAACGGGTTGCTGCAAGCGGTCGGGCTTGGCCCTTTCACGCTACTGCATAACCGGTTGGCAGTGTTGATCGGCATGGTGCATTTCGTCATGCCGTACGCCATCTTCCCGATCTACACCGCGATGCGCGAGATTGATCGGCGTCTCGAAAGCGCGGCGCGCAGCATGGGAGCGGGCACGGCGAGCGTCATCTGGCATGTCAACCTGCCGTTGATCATGCCAGGCATCGCTGCCGCCGCGCTCCTGGTCTTCATCGTCTCGACAGGGTTCTTCATCACGCCGGTCATTCTCGGCGCCCCCTCGGACATGATGATCTCGAACCTTATCGATTATTACGTCCACGAATTGATCAACTTCAACAACGCAGCGGCACTTGCCGTGCTGGTGGCGTTGCTGCTCGCCCCGGTCATCGTCTTGCAGCAGCGGGTTGCCAAACGGGGGCAATACGGTGTCGGCTAGCTGGTCTTTTCGCCTTTCTGGCAACGCAGTGCTGCTGATCGTCTCGGCGCCGATTCTGCTGTTCCTGCTGTTGCCGTCGCTGATCATCGTGCCGATGGCGTTGTCGAAATCGCTGATGATCCAGTTCCCGCCGGAATGGATTTCGCTGCATTCCTTCGCCGATTATCTCGGCGACCGGGAATGGGTCGATTCAACCCTGCTGTCGTTCCACGTGACGATCGTCGCCGTCCTGATCGCTGCCGTCACTGGCGGCAGCGCGGCGATCGCGTTGCACGGCCGAAGCTTTGTCGGCAAGGGCCTTTTGGTCGGGATCATCATGATGCCAATCGTCATTCCGGTGGTGGTTCTGGCGCTTGGCGATTACCTGCTTTTCGCCCAGCTCCGCCTGCTCGGCAGCTGGGTCCCGATAGCCATCGCGCATGGCGTGCTGGCGACGCCCTATGTCTTCATCTCGGCGCAAACGAGCCTGACGTCTGACCTCAATCCGGCATTGGTGCGTTCGGCGCGCAGCCTCGGCGCGCGGCCAACCTCTGTGCTTTACCATGTCTACTGGCCCGCGGTCCGACCTGGCTTGCTGGCCGGTTCAATGCTCGGCTTCGCGGTGTCGTTCGACGAGGTGGTGCTGGCGCTCTTCCTGCAAGGGGCGGGCTCGGTCACCTTGCCGGTACGCACATTCAGTGCCATTCAGTACGAGTTGACGCCGAAGATCGCCGCCAGCGCCTCGCTCTTCATCGTACTGGCCCTCGTTGCGTTGGCACTGCAGGCGCTCGCGGCGCGCAAGACGGGACGTCTATCGTGAACTCTGCGGTCCAACCCGAAAAGCTGTCGGCTTCCGCTCGCGAGCCGGGCCGCGAGGTCGAGGTGCGCGGCCTGTGGAAAGCCTATGGCCAGGGAGCATATGTGGTTCGCGACGTGAGCTTCGCCTTGCGGCGCGGCGAATTCCTGACCTTGCTCGGGCCGAGCGGCTCGGGCAAAACAACCTCGCTGATGATGGTTGCCGGTTTCGAGAAGCCGACGCGCGGCGAGATCCTCGTCGATGGTCATGACATCGCCGCGCGGCCGCCCGAGCAACGCAATTTCGGCGTGGTGTTCCAGGGCTATGCGTTGTTTCCGCAAAAGAATGTATTGGAGAATGTCGAGTTCGGGTTGCGCATGAAGGGCGTTCCACCCGCCGCCCGGCGGCGGCAAGCGCTCGACATGCTCGACAAGGTCGGCCTCGCCGATTTCACCGCGCGAAAGCCGCGCGAGCTTTCCGGTGGTCAACAGCAGCGGGTGGCGTTGGCGCGGGCTCTTGTTTTCGAACCCGACGCTCTGCTGCTCGACGAGCCGCTCAGCGCGCTCGATCGCAAGCTGCGCGAAAGCCTGCAAAACGAGATCAAGGAGCTTCAGAAGCGCTTCGGCATCTCTATCCTGTTCGTGACGCATGATCAGGACGAGGCCATGGTGATGTCCGACCGTATCGCGGTGATGGCGGAAGGGCGCATCGTCCAGGTTGGATCGCCGTCGGACGTCTATCTGCACCCGGCGACACCTTTCGTTGCAGGCTTCCTCGGCGAAACGAACCTGGTGCCGGGAACCTATCGGGGGACGGATGGTGGCTATGCGGTCGTGGCCTTCAAGGACGCAGCGCAGGGCCGCGCCAGGTTACCCGCCGATGGAAGACCCCTCACGGCCGGAGAAGCCGTTCTGGTGTCGGTCAGGCCGGAACGGGTGCGCCTCCTGACCCAACAGGCGGAGGCGAATTTCGCGGGCAACGTCACAGATTGCACGTTCCTCGGCCGGCATACCCGTTATCGCATTCAGGCGCTCGGCCAGCCACTCACTGTCAGCGTCACCGAATGGGAGCCGGCGATGGCGCTTTGCGCCGGGACGCCGGTTTGGCTAGGCTGGACGGCGGAGGATGCGCAAATTCTGAGCGAGCCGGAAAGGCCGCTCGCTACGCCTGAGGAGATCATTCGATGACGAGTTCAACCGGCCGCCGCCAGATGAAGCTGGGAGCCTTCTTTCATCCAACGGGCCATCACGTTGCCTCCTGGCTGCATCCAGAGGCGCAGATCGACGCAGGCACGAACATCGAACACTATATCGAGCTCGCGCAAACGGCCGAACGCGGCAAGTTCGACCTGATGTTCCTGGCGGACGCACTCGCTACCCGGGACGGTAACCTCGAGGCGCTGAGCCGTTGGCCTCAATATATGGCCTATTTCGAACCGATCACTTTGCTGTCGGCGATAGCAGCGGTGACCAAGCGTATCGGCCTGGTTTCGACCGCCACCACAAGCTATAACGAGCCTTATAACGTTGCGCGCAAATACGCCTCACTCGACCATATCAGCCACGGCCGCGCGGGCTGGAATGTCGTCACCTCCGCAAACATCACCGAGGCCTATAATTTCGGTCGCGAAGAACATTTCGAGCATGGCGAGCGCTACGACCGGGCCCTCGAGTTCACCGAGGTGGTTTTCGGCTTGTGGGATAGCTGGGATGACGACGCCTTCATCCGTGACCGGGCCAGCGCGCGCTATTTCGACCCGAAGAAACTTCATTATCTCAGACATAAGGGCGAGAATTTTTCGGTTCGGGGACCTCTGAACGTCGCCCGGCCGCCTCAGGGCAGGCCGGTGATCTTCCAAGCGGGCTCGTCGGAAACCGGAATGGAGGTCGGCGCGCGCATCGCTGAGGCAATCTTCACGGCCGGGTTGACGCTCGAATCCTCGCAGAAATTCTACACCGACATCAAGGGGCGGATGAGCAAATACGGGCGTTCACCCGATGACATGAAGATCATGCCGGGGCTTAACGTGATCGTTGGCCGTACGGCCGCGGAGGCTGAGGAGAAGCACCGCTATCTCCAATCGCTGATCCATCCCGATGTAGGGCTGGAGTTGCTGCAGAACGCCATCGGCGGCTTCGATCTTTCAGGCTATCCGCTTGACGGGCCGTTGCCGGAGGCAGCCTACCACAATGAGATCAAGGGCGGACAGACCTCGGCGCGCAACGTGCGCAACTGGGCGCGAACCGAAGGACTGACGATACGCCAGCTCTACGAACGCTTTGCCGGCGCGCGCGGCCAGCGTACGCTCAAAGGAACACCGTTCGAAATCGCCGACGACATGCAAACCTGGTTCGAGAACCACGCGGTCGACGGTTTCCTGATCCAGCCGTCGCATTTGCCGGGCGGGCTCAACGAATTCGTCGATCTCGTCATACCGGAACTTCAGTCACGCGGTCTATTCCGCACCGAATATGAGGGGCCGATGCTGCGTGACAATCTCGGCTTGCCGCGACCGGTGAGCCGTTATGCGGCGGGCACTTGAACCTAGTGTAGCGACTCTGACGTTCCTTTCAGTGTTGCCGCGAGCTCTCGGAAGGAACGTCAGAGTCAAAGCTACACTAGGATCATATAGTTGCTAGTGTGCCTTTGGTTCTGACATTCGTAAAAGTGCCCGCTGCGATGGGATACGAATGTCAGAACCGGGACACTAGCGCCTTTATCGCAGCCGAAAGCCGATGACGCGCTCTTCGCGCCACGCCGCAAGAGGGACGGCTGGACCAGGGAGACCCAGTTCGCGGCTCAATACGTCAGCGGAAGCACCCGCTGCAAAATGGCACCGAGGCAAATGAGCACCACGAGCAACTTCAGAAGCTGGGACAATCGGCGGTCGGTCGAGAACTTTTCGATAGCCCAAAAGCAGATTGCTCCGACGACCACAATGACCAGTACACCGATTAGAACTGAAATAAGCCCCATGTGTCATACCCTTCCGCGTCGGTTGAGCGCCCAGCACCGTAAAGCGTGGCGATCCCAGCAGGGATCGCATCGTGATGTAATTTCAAAGCCTCGGCGCAGGTTAGACGCCAAAACCCGAGCATGTAAGCAAAACGTTTCTTGATAAGTGTCTAGCCTTTTTTGGGCTGGATTCCTATGCCCGGCGGTTCGGAGGATAGGGCTCTCGGACTTCTGCGTGACAGTGATGTAAGTTACGAGGTTCGTTTCTGGTGGCGCCCAGATCTTGTCCAATTGAAATCACCGGGGGGCGACCGGGTACCAAAAGCTTCAAGGCGTCGATGCTCGATAGGAACATGCCGCAATCAACGGATTTTAAACCATACGAGCCTACTATGTGCGCTATGGGGATTCGGTTGGACGATTCCGATATCTGGCTGCCGGCGCATTTGCGGCGCTATCCGCTTCTTACTGCCTACCTCGAAGCCATGAATCAACCGATCCGGCACCGGATAGGACGAGGGTCGTCGTTACGTCTGATCATTACCGACGGACGTGATGCTGCGGATCGCGTTCATGCAAGAAGAGTCCTCGCGCATCCATTGCGACAGCATCGGCTATGATAACATTCCAAAACTGAGCAAAAATTACTGGATGCATCCGGTTCTACGCCGAGCGCTCCAGTTGAGCTACGAAGAGACGGAAAATCGCGGCAAAACGTCGGCGGAAAATCTTAGGGTCGGCTGAAAGGCGGCCCTTCAGCTCGGCGGCTTTTTCT
>CAWHSM010000017.1:0-473853 GCA_963832045.1 uncultured Alphaproteobacteria bacterium | reverse complement strand
ACCTTCGCGAACTGGTCAGCGAAGTAAACAAGATGCTGGCGGCCTGATCGGCCCTCAAGCGGCCGAAAGCGCAGGGCGGCCCACCTTGCCTGCCCGCGTTGGAGCCGATATACGGACCCCACCCGTAACACGACTATAGGGCACGTAGCTCAGCGGGAGAGCACCTACCTTGACATCGTAGGGGGTCACAGGTTCGATCCCTGTCGCGCCCACCATCCAGTCCTACGAAACCGCAAATCCCGGCGCCGACTCGCGATAGGCCGTTTCTGTGGGGATTTTCGCCGGTATCGTTCCCCTCTTTCGGTCTCCGGGGACCCTTGCGGTCTCTTAGGCTGATTTTTGGCCTCCAGTCTCTGCATCCAAAAATTCCGTTCCCCGCGGCAGGGTTTTGACGGCCAACGCCGGTCGGCTGCCGGGAATTTGGGGAGTCTTGGAGGCCAACAACGCGTCGTTTTGAGCCCGGCCCGTAGTTATCGCGGATTTAATCCGAGGGCTTCGAACTGCTGGCTCCATTCGGCTGGGGCATCACGCAACCGCTCGACTCCAATGCCGCGTGGCAAACGACCTTCGACCGCGGCGCGCACGAGGTCTGGTGCGAGGAACGCGAGCGATATCGTCATGTTGACCTGACGCACGCTGCACTTTTGACGTGTCGCGATCTGCTGAACGTCAGTCACGGAGCCCGAAACGATTTCGTCAAGCCAGCGACGACCTCGGGCGATGGCGCTGACGAGGCGCGCGCGACGTTCGATCCGCGTTGGACGGATTTCATTTTTGGGAATGCCGTGCGGGATAAGAATTTGCCTCGATTTCCTGGAAGGGCGGCTTCTGCCACGGGATAGAGAGTAAATAGTCGTCGGCCGCGTCAGATGTTTCTTCGTCTGCTGACTTCAACCGAACAGCTAGACGATCCTCATGCACTTCGATACGCGCGACCTGCTCCAAGGCCGCGTTGCCATCTCTAACGTGAGATAGGCTGGAGGCCGGCTTCTCCTTCTGAGCGATCAGATGCTCATTGAGAGACTTAACGATGATGCTTTCGATATCGGTCGCCGGAACACGGGAGACCGACCCGACTGATGCAGTTTTGGATTCTCCATGCAGGTGCGGAAGCGAGACGTAATAGCGATAGCGAACGCCGGCCTTGGTTGCATGGGTCGGAACCATGCGATGACCGACATCGTCGAACAAAAGTCCAGTCAACAGATGGTCGCTCGCGTTCCGCGTCGTGGATCGAGTAGTCCACTGATCCGTGAGCTTCTGCTGGACCGCATCAAATAGCGCGCGATCCATGATCGCCGGCTGTTCGCCGGGCAGGATCTCGTCTTTGTATTTGACCTCACCGACATAAAAACGATTGCGCAGCAGATAGAATAGCGAACCCCGACCGAAGGGAACGCCGCCCCGGGTAGCACCCGTTGCGAGCAGTCTTGATTTGGTTCGGATATCTCGCTTCCGAAGGTCTCGTACCAGTGCGTTGACGCCGCCGAGTTCGAGATAGCGGTGGAAGATCAGCCGGACCCGTTCGGCCTCGTCCTCAACGACGGCAATCTTGTCGTCCTTCATGTGATAGCCGAGGGGGAGGGGACCGCCGACCCACAGGCCCTTGCGTTTGGAGGCAGCAATCTTGTCGCGGATGCGCTCGGAAGTGACTTCCCTCTCAAACTGGGCGAAGGACAGAAGCACGTTGAGCGTCAGCCGGCCCATCGAAGTCGTGGTGTTGAACTGCTGGGTGACCGAGACGAACGACACGCCATGTGCATCGAACAGTTCTACCAGCTTGGCAAAGTCGGCCAGCGATCGCGTCAGGCGATCGACCTTGTAGACGACAATGACGTCAATCTTCCGGGCGCGGATATCGTCCAGCAATCTCTGCAGGTCGGGACGATCGGTGGACCCACCGGAATATCCGCCGTCATCATATCGCGACCGGATCAGGGTCCAGCCGGCATGGGCCTGACTTTTGATATAAGCCGAGGCGGCTTCGTACTGGGCATCCAGCGAGTTGAACTCCTGGTCTAGCCCTTGCTCGGTGGAGACCCTGGTGTAGATCGCACAACGGACTGATTTGACCGAAGAAGCCTTCATGGTTGGGCCTCCGTCCTCGATCGATCGTCCTTATCCCGGAGACCGAAAAAGCGCGGGCCGTTCCATTTGGTTCCGGTGATCGCGAAGGCGACCTTGGAGAGGCTGTCATAGGTCTGGCCGTTCCAGGCAAAACCGTCAGCCATCACCATTACCCGTTGCGATCGACGATCCCACTCTCGTACCAACACAGTTCCCGGCGTTAGTTCAGTCCGCTTCTGATCGAAGCTGACGAGACGCGCGGCCATCTTCGCGCCGGTGTCCTTTGCGTCCGTCCGATCAAGCACCTGCCGGGTCTCGTGATCTAAATCGCCAAGGCGGTCGGCTTGAATCCGATAGGCAATGATTGCGAACAACAAATGCCGCGGCAGATGATCGGGCGGCGGTCTCTGAAATACGCTCTTGCCATCTTGAATGAAGACCTCTTGAGATCGAGATCGCGCAGATGCGCGATCTCGTCGCCAATGGAAGTTTTGGTCGAGGTACGACCATTGCGACGTTGCTTCTGCATCGCATCAAGCCGCCTGTTTGGTCCGGCCGGTCGAGAGAGGCGCAGCTTTGCCGTCCTTAATGCGATAGACCCGACCTTTATCCGTCAGCTCTGAAATAAGATTGAGACCGAGCTTCTTGTGGACGACACCGGCGAGAAAGCCGCGAACTGAATGCTGCTGCCAATCAGTAACCGTCATGATCGCCGCGATGGTTGCCCCTGCAGGCGCCCGTAGCATCGCAATGATGCGAGCATGCTTGGTATCCGACCCTGCTTTTTCTTGGACGATGCAGATACCGGGCGTTTCCGCGAGGGGGATTTGGCGGCCTTGCGGGCGATTGAGCGTGTCGCAGCCTTCGGCCTGGATTTAGGCTTGGTCATGGGATCCTCTGAGGTTTGCGCGACGTCATCCGCCGCACCACCTCAGCCCTGCCCAGGCAAAACACCCGGCAGGGCAGGACCCCGAAGCCAGCCTTTGGCGGCCCCATGTCACACACAGCAACGCTCTGTTCCTGCACGAAAGCCAGTCAATTCTGAGCAAGATCGTTCCTCATTGGGTGGTGAATTAGGAGCGCAGTAGGCCATGCGGAGGTTCGAATCCTCCTACCCCAGCCAAGCAGTGGCTCAACTTAAGATAGTTTGCAACTGTATCGCAAAAACCCCGCTAAATATAGGGTTTTATGCATTAAATAAGGCGTCTCCACGTCCAGAAAAATGGCAACCTACGCGAGAAACTGCCGAAAGTCTCCAAGCTATCTACGGAATATTCCCGTTTTTGGGAGACTTTGCGTAGAGACCTTTTCCGATCTGCACTGCGTGGCAGATGCGGCACTCCAACGAGCGAGCCATTTCTGGCTATAAAGCGCTAGGCTATGTGTCGGTTGATTTCGATATATTTGTAATCACGGTCGGGTGCGTAGCCGATGAGACCGTAGGCCCTCAGCAGACAGCCAAATCGGTGACGATATAAGCTCGATGAGGGCATGCCGTCGCGCTCATCGATGATGAGGCCGGACAACGATCCCTCTTCTTCAAGGACCGCCTGTAGTAGGGAGAGCAACTCTTCATCGGAATAGTGATTGCCGCGCTGGTCGATGATGGCTCGGGCGCGCTCGAATAGAGCTCGATCTACAATCGAAGGGAAGACGCCATCGGCTCGAACCCAAGTTTCGCGACTATTGACGACACGACGCTGCTTTAATTTATAAGAGACGCGATTGAATATGTTATTGCCGATGTACTTTTCATTGGTCAAAATTTGATGGATTGATGCGCGCGTCCAGGAATGGCCGAGGTCGCTTAATATCCCACGACGATTAAGCTCGGATGCAATTTCGCGCTCGGATTTTCCCTCCTCGACGAACATCAAATAGATACTGTGAACGTGTTCGATTTCTTCGACCGGCCCAGGAGTTAGGACGACGCGGTCGGTCTGGAGGCTCTTTCGGTCACCGCGCCCAAGTTCGCCCTTAGGATTTCGATCCTCATCAATTAAGAGCCGTCGTAACCCGAACCCAGCTGGGCCACCCTGGCGGAAGCCTCGCTCGATGTTGCGACATTGTCCGGCGAATACCTTAACTGAAAGCTCGCGGCTATATTCGCCGGCCATGACCCGTTTGACGTTTTTGAGCAGGATCGAGCCGATGCTGCCATCATTGTCAAATTGTTCGGCACAATAGTGAACCCGAATCCCGGCCCGAGAACAAACGTGCTCGTGGTAGGCACCCTCATCGGCATCCTGAAAACGTCCCCAGCGACTCACGTCGTAGACCAAGATTGCTTCGAAGTCGGCAGTACCCGCTTGTACCTCTAGCATGAGAGATTTCAGTCCCTCACGACCGTCCATTCTTAAGCCGCTACGGCCGGAATCCTCGAACACACGTACGATCGAGTAGCCGCGTTGTTCGGCATACCGGCGGATCGTATCGAGCTGGTTTTCGGTGGAGTATTTCTGGTGATCGGTCGACATCCGGACATAGGCGGCTGCTGGAGAAGGCCCTTCCGATCGATTTGAGCTTTTTCCGAAGCTTTTGCTTTGCCTTGTCAATCGGCACCCAATTCCAACGCGATACTGCTCGCCTTTTCCCAGGCGCTCCCGAGTTACCCGCCTGATCGTATGGGACAGGAGGGTGGAATGTCGTTCCCGAAAAAGGGCAAGTCCTTTCCTAAAAAGGGTAAGTCCTTTCCAAAACGTGACGGCGATGACGGTCCGAATTTCAACCTTGACGATCGTACGTTCGCAGGGAAAATTGCGCTGGCATTGAAGTCGGAATTGAAAGATCGAAACTCGCGCGCAAAGTTGGTTGCGGGTTGGACGGGTGCGAATGAGCGCACGGCCAAAAATTGGATTTTGGGACGATACGCACCTTGTGGCCGGCACCTCGTGGCGTTGGCTCAGCATTCAGACCAGGTGCTGAATGCCATTCTGTCGATGGCGGATCGGCAGGATTTGCTTTTGGCTCAGAAGGTAGAGGACTTGAGGCGAAAGGTGTTTGAGTTGGCGGCTATGATGGGAAGGCCTGATCCCGATGCTTAAACCGGCGCCAAGTCCGCGCACCCGGCCAAAGAGAATCGCCGCGAGATTGTTGGCTACGGTCGGGTGCAGGGCCAGATCCTCTCGCCGGCTGCCGCGCATAGAGTTGACCGAGGCATAGTCCCAGACGTTGGTCCGGTTAAGCCAGCTTTATCGCTGGCGGGGTGTCCCGCCGCTTTGCTACATCGACGCATAATGAATTGCGCGCCCGACCGCCTCGTCAATTTCACAAGCGAAGTCCTCCTGGTCGATCTGATGAAGCTTGACGGCCATTTTCGATGCTTGTTCCGCAGTCATCGAAAGCGGCTCCGCATTGTCGTAGCAGAATTTTATACGCCAGATTCCCTGATGGTTCCGATGCGGCTCAATCAGCAATACCGGCAGGTCCGGCAAACCATTTTCAAATAGCAGTGTCGGCAATGTAAACATCACGGCATAAAGTCGAATTCTGCAGGCAACTGACCAGATCGAAAGAACACCGTCGGCTCGTCATCGTAGTCGCCGGTCTCAGGATCGGCTGTCACTCGCCTATTTTTGGCGGAGGCGCGCGACCCCAAGAACAGGTGCCGAGAAAGCGCATCGACACCCAAATTGTTCAAAGCGAGCCTCTCTGCCCTCCGACGAGCGCCTTCCGCCGGGCTGCAAGCGACGGGCGCATTGGCCTTCAGACGTGCGTCTTTCGAAATATTGAATGCTTGCACCAGAAAGGTTGTTTGGCGCGTCATGAATACTCGCTGTTGCGGACGTCGTGCCGCATGTTTTCGAACCTGCGCCGTCCGGAGCAGAATAGCTATTTATTTCGTGTGATCGAACCTGGTGGTGGCCGCGGCTTTTCATCGACATTACGCTTGCAAGCGCCCAGTCAGGTAGAACAAGCAATTCCGCAGCGCACGAGCACTGAAACATCCGTCAGGTGTGTTGTCGCTTCTTCCAGAAAACGCAATGCCGACTCGAAAGGGCCGCACCGATTTAATGACGCCTTCGTGTGAGCGGGCGTAGAGTGCAGACAACCAAAGTCCAGGGAGATGCGCATGAATAACCTGACAGGCTGTCGTGATATGGAATTATTGTGCCGCCGACGCGCCGTGCTTGACACACAACACAGTTGGAAGTGGCTTGGCGAGGCGGAACGCTGGAGAGACATCGCGCATCGTGAAACCGCTTCTCGCTTTCAAGTGTTGCATCCGGGTCCAATGGATATGGGCCCAAATACAATAGAAGGTGATCGCCGAAACAGATAGGAAAAGAGCCCTATCAACGCCGGCTCCAGGAAGCCGATTTAACTTTATCAAAAAGGATTTCTTGCCGAAAGGTCTTGTTATCAGATCGATGACCTCACCTTGGCCTGACTGCCGAGGGATTTCCGCCGGAATCCTGGACAGACAGCGTGCCACTCTCCTGGGCGCCGCTCTCCAACACGATCGTTCCCTGACAGGTCAGGTAACTGCCGGTCGCGGCAGGGTAGCCCTGGAGGCTCTGAATTCCGACGACGCGCGCTGAGGGGCCGTAGGGCTGTCCGATCTTTGCGTTCAGGTAGGACAGCATGCCGGGCGACGACATCTCAGCGGAAGCGGCGAGGCCTGTATAAACAGCAGGCCCAAAAAGAGTATCAGGACGGACTCGCAGCACTTCGTCCCAGCACACAATTCGCGGGCGGTTACCGCGTCAGAAATCTATATGCGACAATCAGAGCCACCATGCTCGCGAAAATCAGCAGTGCCGGAAGGGATTTTCGGATCATTGGCCTCGTCGAATGGCGCGCAGCCGATAGTCCGGGCTGAGGTTTAGGCCGTCTCTGAAGCCGCACGACTTTGGCCTCCGTCGTTGCGCTGCGAGCCTTTGGTTCCGGCGCCGCGCCCGCGCCTCCCATCTCGCTGTAATAAGCGCTGTAGACCTCGCGAACGGCCAGGGCGGTGGACTCGGGCTCGCTCATCGTCTCGAGTCGGGTTCGATAGTTAGTCAGAAAGCTCTGTGCGTTTGGCGGAAGGTCATCGAAACCACCGAGCTTGGCCATCATGAGCCAAGTGGCAAAATCCGCCTCGGCTTTCGTGCGAGCTTTCCGGGCGATACTGGTCTTGGAGCTAGAGGACATGGTGGTCCGATTGGTTCGTCCGCCCAAACTCGTCAACGTTCATGGCGATCATTGGACAGTTCGCATGTCCGGGCTTGGCGCGAACGCGAATTGCCGACTGCATTGAGTACTGCCCGAGTTCGAGGTGCAAAGCGGAAAACATATGCTCGCACTGAGTTCTTCTCAGTTTGACCCATTTCGGACGTCGTGTTCGGCTTCTTTGCCTTTAGTGATATCCATGTAATGTTTCTTTGCCAGACCGTCGTACCAACCACTGTACCACGAGGCGATACAACGCGATGAACGAGTTCAACGTCGACAAGACCAATTCGCAATACAAGGGACCGTTCAACACCATCATTAGCGATTCCAACGTCTTCACATACAAGGACGCGACTTGTAAGGACACGACCATTGTAATGCCAAACAGCGATACGCCGTACTGCGCTGTTGCAGGCAGATTTACGTGCCAAGCTGGACCGCTCGCGGTTGCCGCGTTTCAGCGCGCTTTCATGGGAAGAATAAAGATTTGGCCAGGATAAATACGATTTGGATCTCGGATCCGGTCTCGGTTCGCTTTGTAAACGACCGCGTATCGCGTCCCAGCGCCGTAGATGACACGGCTAATGCGCCATAGGTTGTCGCCACGGGATACAATCGTAGTCGCAATCTTGGGCCCGGCCACGGCGGACAATGGGCCTCCATCCGGCCGCGGGGAGGCGGCAGTCGTATGCCGCAGCTGCCGGTTTGTCCCCGTTGTCTCTGTAACATTGAACGGCACTTCGGCGTGTGATTGGAGCCCGCCAGAGCTGGACTTCACCTCGTCTACCGCGACTACCACGCCCTGTTTGGATGTTGCGAACGTGCCGTCCGGCAATTTGGACCTCAACGTCAGCTCGTAATTCCCAGACGGAAGGCGGGGAGGGACCATAACGAATTGTCCAGATGGATCTGCGACCGCTCGATCATGGCGCTCGCCGTTGCGCAACAGTTCCACAATGGCGCCTGGCGCAGCCCTGCCGGCGATGACTGCATCGCCCGTTCGCTCAACGCGGGCAATGTCGAAAACGGGATCGGACTCATCGGTGACCGGCAAGTTTGGCGATACGGCATGTTGCGCTGCCACAGCCTTTGCTTCAGCCTGCGCCGTTGCGGCAGCCGACCCCTCATCTCGAATACTCGATGCAGCCGGTGAAACCGCCGTCGCGGCGGTCGCGGCTCTGGTTTCGGCCGGCGGCTCGTGCCAGACGTGCGTGATGCCGAAAACAAGTGCCACAGCACATGTCGCAACAAGCGCCAGAGACGGCACGACTATTCGGCCTATCGATGTGGCAATCATATTGCGCGACCTTTGGCCAGATCGTTGGCTCGTCTACACTTACTAGTTGACCCTGCGCTGATTTTTTCCGGTTATCAAGTCCGCCGGAAATTCTATCAGTCAGTCGTGCTGACCAATGCACATTGTGGCGAAGCGCGACGCGTCAGACAGTGAGCTATAGGCGCCGGATCCACTAGGTGTCGATGGCGCGTCTCAGAAGTTTGTCATTGATCGCCAGAGATCGCTGCCATGCCTCGATGGTGCGATGGGCATCGCAACTAATCTGGCAAGTCGCGAAAGAATGCCAAGCGAGTCCGAGAGAAATCGAAGCTGCCTTGTTTCTGTGGGGATATAATGTTGCAGAAGATCCAGAAGATTAGCCAGTGTGGATAAGGTCCGCGTCAGCGCACGGTTGTCGCCTCCTGTCTGTGGGCTGTGACGGGCGACTGCCTTGTAAGGCAGTTTACGATTTTCGAGGTTCCACTTGAGAAGTGGAATCCGGCAAATCCAGCTGTGTCACATTGGACAGGGAGCGGTTCTATCCACCAGCACTGATAGTGCTATGTTGTTGCGCGCCTGCAAATGAGACCAAAGGCAATGAAAGAAAAAAAGGACATCGTGGAAAACTGGCTGCCGCGCTACACCGGCACGCCGCTTGCTGAATTCGGTGAATATGTTCTCCTAACCAACTTCGACAATTACGTCGAATGGTTCGCCACGCTGCACGACGTTTTGGTAAAGGGCATCGATCGACCGATGCCCAACGTGACTGCCGATGGCATTACACTGATTAACTTCGGCATGGGAAGCCCGAATGCCGCGACCGTGATGGATCTGTTAAGTGCCATTTCGCCGAAAGCCGTATTGTTTCTTGGCAAATGTGGTGGCTTGAAACGCAAAAATCAAATTGGCGATTTGGTTCTACCGATTGCAGCCATTCGTGGCGAAGGCACCTCGAATGATTACCTGCCACCGGAGGTCCCCGCGCTGCCCGCGTTCCAGTTGCAACGCGCGGTGTCAACGATGATCCGCGATCTCGGTCACGACTATTGGACGGGTACTGTATACACGACCAATCGTCGTGTCTGGGAGCACGATGATCACTTCAGGGATCTGTTGCGTCGTACACGAAGTATGGCGATCGACATGGAGACTGCAACGATCTTTGCTGCGGGATTTGCCAACCATATTTCGACTGGCGCGCTGCTTCTTGTGTCCGATCAGCCAATGATCCCCGAGGGCGTGAAGACTGAAGCGTCGGATCAGGCGGTGACCGAGAGCT
The DNA here is from genome assembly GCA_963832045.1 of uncultured Alphaproteobacteria bacterium. GTDB lineage: Bacteria > Pseudomonadota > Alphaproteobacteria > Rhizobiales > Xanthobacteraceae > Bradyrhizobium. The sequence continues at coordinate 464,074 of CAWHSM010000017.1, read as the reverse complement.
ATGTCGAAAGGCACATCAAAATCGGGATAGAGGCCTTGAAGCTGGTGCGGCGCCATGGCCGCAGCGTGAAGCACCTGCGTTTCGAAGACGATTTCGATGGAGGTCATGAGCCGTAAAGAGGCGTTGCACTGGGCGGGGTCGCCAATCGGGATAGAGCAACGAACACATTGGTTGCGTGAAGCTCTTTTGTCGACGCTTTGAGGCCCCGCGCGGCTTGAAAGCGAGTTCTCGAGGAAATCGGCACTTGATACCGATCGATGCGGGCCTACCATCGTGCCACGCTTCTGCATCAGCTGGGATGCAGGCTTTGCGGGCAGGCTGATGCCCATGGTCATGATCAGCGCGATTGGAGAACCCAGTTGGTGCCAGCTCGCTGCAACGGGAGTGACGAAAGATGGGTCCACCGGTCACTGATTTCATCGCGACGGAAGCGCGCTTTGGCGCCCAGAACTACGAGCCGCTCGGTGTCGTTCTGTCGCGCGGCGAAGGCGTCTGGGTGTGGGATACGCAAGGCAACCGTTATCTCGATTGCCTCTCCGCCTATTCGGCGGTGAACCAGGGCCACTGCCATCCGAAGATCCTGGCCGCTATGGTGGAACAGGCGGGTAAGCTGACGTTGACCTCCCGCGCCTTCCACAACGACCAACTGGCCCCCTTCTACGAGCAGATCGCGGAGCTTACCGGCTCCCACAAGGTGCTGCCAATGAACAGCGGTGCCGAGGCGGTGGAGAGCGCGATCAAGTCCGTGCGCAAGTGGGGTTACGAGGTCAAGGGTGTGCCGGACGGGCAAGCCGAGATCATCGTCTGCGCCGACAACTTCCACGGACGCACCCTCGGTATCGTCGGCTTCAGCACCGACGCGGCGGCACGTGAGCATTTCGGGCCGTTCGCGCCGGGCTTCAGGATCATCCCCTTCGGCAACGCCAAGGCGCTGGAGGAGGCGATCACGCCGAACACAGTCGCCTTCCTCGTCGAGCCGATCCAGGGGGAAGCCGGCGTCATCATTCCGCCGCCCGGCTATTTCACGAAGGTACGCGAGCTCTGCACCGCGCACGACGTGATGCTGATCCTCGACGAGATCCAGACCGGGCTCGGCCGCACCGGCAAGCTGCTCGCGGAGCAGCACGATGGCATTGAGGCAGACGTGACGCTACTCGGCAAAGCGTTGTCCGGCGGCTTCTATCCGGTGTCGGCCGTCCTTTCGAACAACGCGGTGCTCGGCACCCTGAAACCCGGCCAGCACGGCTCGACCTTCGGCGGCAACCCGCTCGCCTGTGCGGTGGCGCGGGCAGCCCTGCGCGTGCTTGTCGAGGAAGGGATGATCGAGAACGCGGCCGTCCAGGGCGCGCGCTTCCTCGATGGTCTAAGGAGCATCCGCACCAACACGATCCGTGAGGTGCGCGGGCGCGGACTGATGCTGGCGGTCGAGCTTCACCCGGAAGCAGGCGATGCACGTCGCTACTGTGAGGCACTGCAGGGCAGAGGCATCCTTGCCAAGGACACCCATGAACACACGATCCGCATCGCCCCGCCACTTGTGATCACCAGCGATCAGGTCGACTGGGCGCTGGAGGGGATCGGAGCCACTTTGAGGCACGATTTCTCGTGATGACAATGCTCGGCAGTTGAGGACAATCCCTCCCTGTTTCCTCCGCGGCAGAGGACGGTGAGTGTGAGATATCGAATAGCAGGCCTGTCCCGCCAACGGAGCGGTGTCCTACGCGGAGGAATACCGCCCCGACTGACTTGGATTTTCGGAACCGGACAGGTAACGTCCGTTGATGACCCAGGCTATGTGAAAACACCCTCAGTGATATGATTCTCCAGCGATTCGACCGGAGGATTCGATGACGCGCTTTGTCGTTGGCGATGACGTTCGACCAAGGTCGCGATATAGCTGTTCTTCCGGAAAGAACGGGAAATGCTTTTCGCCAGATTCATCAAAATTCTCGGTGAGTCCAAGGCCGAGGCTCCGGCACGTTAGAGAAGCAAGAATGTCACCAGAAAAGATATCCGCAGCCGACGGAGGGAGCCTTAAGGCGGCTCCGGATCGTGGTGGGCAAAAACCAATCAAAAGGGAAGAAGCGCGATGATCGACCGGCGAAGCCTCATGAAGCATTCCGGGGCTGCCCTTGCGGCGCTCGGTGCGGGATTGACATCCCCCTCCTTGCGCGCATTTGCAGCCACGGCAGCGCTACCATTCGAAAACGGGGAACGGCCGCTCGTCAAATATCCGCAAAAGCGTCCGATGATCGGCCTGACGAGCAGACCGCCACAGCTGGAAACGCCATTCTCAGTCTTCAATGCGAATGTCATCACGCCGAACGACGCCTTTTTCGTGCGCTACCACCTGGCAGACATCCCGCTCAACATCGACCCCGACGCGTTCTCGGTCGAGATCAAGGGCAAGGTCGACAGGGCCATGAAACTATCGCTGGCCGACATCAAGAAGATGCCGGCTATTGACATCGTGGCGGTCAACCAGTGCTCGGGCAATAGCCGCGGATTCTTCAGTCCCCGCGTCGCAGGCGGGCAGTTGGGAAACGGCGCCATGGGCAATGCACGCTGGAGGGGGGTGCCGCTCAAGGCCGTTCTCGACAGGGCCGGCATCCAACCGGACGCGCGCCAGGTCACTTTCAACGGCATGGACGGGCCCGTGACCGACAAGACCCCGGATTTCGTCAAGGCGCTCGACATCGACCATGCGCGCAATGGCGAGGTCATGCTCGCCTACTCGATGAACGGCGCTGATCTTCCCGTCCTCAACGGCTTTCCGCTACGGCTCGTCGTCCCCGGCTATTACGGCACCTATTGGGTGAAGCACCTCAACGAAATCACGGTCATCGACGATGTGTTCGACGGATTTTGGATGAAGACCGCGTATCGCATCCCCGACAACGACTGCAATTGCGCGGAGCCCGGAACAGCCCCAAAAGCCACCATTCCGATCAACCGCTTCAAGGTGCGGTCGTTCGTCACCAGCGTCGCGGACGGCACGAAGTTGAAGGCGGGCGCGCAGATCACGCTTAAGGGCATCGCATTCGACGGCGGCAAGGGCATCAAGAACGTCGCCGTCTCCACCGACGGCGGAAAAACCTGGGCGCAGGCGCGCTTGGGCAGAAATTTGGGGAAGTACTCCTTCCGCGAGTGGCAGATGCCGGTCAGGCTGGCGGCCGGCGCGCACGAGCTGAAGGTGCGCGCAACCAGCAATGCAGGGGAGACGCAGCCGATGGACCCGCTCTGGAACGGAGCGGGCTACCTGCGCAACGTCGTCGAAACCGTCCGCGTTACGGCGGCTTGAGGAGACGGGTCATGAAACTGTCAACCCTCGCTGTTCTGATGCTCACTGGCCTCGCGGGGCCGATAATCGGCATCAGCGGTTCAGGCCCGTCTGAAGCGGACGCCAGGCCGGTCTCATACAAACTTCCGAACGAGACGGCGACATTCAAGCCGGGTCCCAATGTGGAGGTCGTGCAGAACAACTGCACCGCGTGCCATTCGGCCGACTATATCCAAACTCAGCCCCGGGGTCCGAAATTCAAGGACGACTTCTGGCGGGCCGAAGTGACCAAGATGATCAAGGTTTACGGTGCGCCAATTGATGAGGCGGACGTCGGCAAGATTGTGGATTATTTGACACAGACGTATTGATGCCTGGGAGAGCGACGGGTCGCATGCGCTGGCGGCTCCTTCGGCGAAATAAAATTCGGTTGTCCAAAAGCAATTTTCAATTGATCGATGGTGTTTCGGCGTGCAATTTTGGCTCTATCGCAACTTTGGTGCAGCCTTGATCATTTGGCGCCGATTAGCCGAGCTTGCAGCAGGTCGAGCTTTGCGCGCCCGTACATTTGACGCTTGACGAGCTTGAGCTTGGTGATCTGACCCTCGGTCTGTCCGTTGGACCAGGACGTCGCGATCGCGGCGCGCTGGGAGTTTGAACGTCACGGCGAAGCGATGAAGATCGACGTGCCGGGGTCCCTCACACTCGATGAGCCCGACATGATGATGCAGGCGAGTCGGGCCGGTATTGGCCTTGCCTATGTCGGCCAGTACGGTTCTATGACTAACGAGGGCACGTCACGTCACGAACGCTGTAGCGCAACATTAAGATGTCATTCACGACGTAAGAGTGTCTTCCTTTTTGGGTACCGAAGCGGCCATCCGAAGTACTCACTTCGCAACCCTACGCGATTTGCCGATCCAGGAGTTCGGGACCTCCTGCCAACCTGATGAGACGTCCCACTGCTGGCAAGCTCGTCGATCAGCCGGGCCTCGGACTGGCCAAGTCCTGTTCTGCCTTCATCGCGCTCGGCACGGGGGCGTGGATCGAAACGATCCGCTGCGACGGTGTGGATGTCGCCGAAGATGTCGCCTCCTTCACGGGGGCGTGGATCGAAACTCGGCCTCGTCATCATCGGTGGTCGCGGGTGTGAGGTCGCCCCCGTGAAGGAGGCGACGTCCAGGGCCGGACCTTCAGCTTGCCCGCCATCCATCGCGCTGCTTGACGAGAACTCGGGATTGAATAGAACAGCCGCCCGTGGCGCACTTGCGTAGTCGCTTGTCGGCCGTTGGGCCTGAATATTCCGTAACAAGTGATTGGCGAACGCCTGCCTTCGAACCGAAGCGGATATCAGGCAAACCGCCAACGTTCGCTAATGGGATGGACCGGCTGCGTCGCCTGCGGGGCGGGCGGTGGCATGTCGTGTGTCGCGTTGCTGCTGTCTATTGCCGATAGAAATTAAATAGCGCTTCTACCACAATGGATATCGCGATGTAGCGGGCCTACGATTTTCGAGGATGGATGCCGAGCCGCATGCGCGATTCCAAATGACGCACGAGCCGGCTCGTTCCGTAGCAGATCACCAAGAATGTGAATGCGAGCAGGGCGTAGTAGTAGACAGGCGTCTGCTCCCGCGCATTGATGATCGTTGTTTCCTGCAGCATTTCCGGCACCCCGATGATGCTGCTGATGGTGGAATCCTGAAAGGCGATCAACGATTGCGTCAGCAGCGCCGGCAGCATCCGCTGCAATGCCTGGGGAATGACGATGTAGCGCGCCGCCTGAAACCGGGACAATCCCGTCGCGATCGCCGCGGCGAACTGATCTGATGAAATGGACTGCACGCCGGAGCGAACGATCTCGGTGAAGTAAGCCACTTCAAAGCAGGTCAGGGCGATCAGGGCCGACCAATAGGCCGGGAGCGAACGCCCACTGATCATCGGAACGATCATGTAGATCCAGAACATGACCATCACCAGTGGCATGCTTCGCAGCGTGTTGACGTAGACGCGCATGGCGAGCGCGATCCAGCTGATGCGTGACAGTCTTGCAAAGGCGCATGCGCAAGAGATCGGAAGCGCGATGGCGACCGCCAGCAGCGTAAGCGTGACGTTGTAGCGGACCAGGGCGTAAAGCATCGAGAGATATTCCTGCATCTCTCACCCGCCAATCCGTCCGGGAATGGCGACGCGCTTCTCGACCAGCAGCATCACGCCGGCGATCCCCCACGCGCAGAAAAGATAGACCGCGCTTGCGTAGACATTGACCGGCAACCATTGAAACGTTTCGGTCCCGAGTTGCCGTGTCACGTAGGTCGTCTCCGCAACGCCGACCGCCATGGCCAATGAGGAGCCTTTGAATATCGTGACAAATTCCGATGCCAGCCCGGGCATGATCGTACGCAGCAGCAGGTTCAGGAAGATATGGCGCTGGGACTGCCACCAGGTGAGGCCGCTGGAAGCCGCCGCCATGTGCAAGCCGCCGCCGATGGTGTTGAAACCCGACTTGACGAGCTCGGCGATCTTGGCCGAGCTGTACAGCGACAGCGCTATGATGGAGGCCACGATCTCCCAGCCGTAGTCGAACAGCACCTGCTTTGCGAAGGCGGGCAGGATGCGCGGGAAAATGAAGTAAACGAAGAAGAGCTGTACGAGCAGCGGAATATTCCTGAATATCTCGACATAGGCGGTTCCAATGATGCGCAATGCCGCGATGGGGCCCTCTCTCATGAGCCCGATGCCGATCCCGAATATAAGCGACAGCGCCCAGGAGATCGCGGCGATCTGAAAAGTCAGAAGCAGCGCTTCAAGCAGAGTTCTGCCGTTCTGTGCCTGCCATAGAACCGACCAGTCGATCATGCCCGCTATGCGCCTCTCGTCAGTGTCGGCGAATAATCGGGGGGCGGCGGTTAGGCCGGCCACGAGTTCATCTGCACCAGGACTTTCCCTGCTTCCGGCAGCGGCATTTTAAAGCCGCCATCGCCAAAATAGCGCTGATAAAGTTTCTCCCATTCCCCTGAACTACATAGCCGGGCGATCGTCTGATCCGGCGATGCGCTTGAATTTCGAGCTTCCGGGCCGGATCAGCAGCGTCTGGGTGGCCGCATTCATCTTCATCGGCACGATCCGGAATTGCGACGGGTCACGGCCTACATCGTAGAGGATCGGCTCGTCGGTGCTATATCCATCGATCGTGCCGGTCTGGAGCGCCGTTATGCCCTGGCTGTGGTCCGGAAAGCCGATCGTTTTCACCGCACGGGTGAACGTGCCGGCTTCGTTGGCGGTCCGGAACAAGGCGGCCTCGAGGCCGCCCTGGGGAATGCCGATACGTTTACCCGCCATGTCGGCGACCTGCTTGATCGGACTGCTGGCCGGGCACAAGCAGGCTCGTGCTCGTGACGAAATGGGGAATACTGAAATCGACGACCTTGGAGCGGCCGATGGTCATGACTGTCGCGCCCGCTTCGAGATCGATCGCGCCGTTCTGGAGAAGCGGAATGCGGGTCTGGCTCGTCACGGCAACGTAATTCACCTTGATCGCGCCGCCCAGTTCCTGGTTCACCGCATCATGTATCGCCTTGCCGATCTCCGTCGAGAAGCCGCGATATTCTCCATTCGCATCCTTGAAACCGTAAGGCGGAGCCGCTTCGCGCACGCCGATATTGAACACGCCGGAGTTCTTGATCCTGTCGAAAGTGTCTTCGCCTGCATCCGCTGCCTTCGTCTGCGATGCTGCAAGGAGCGCGGCGACGCCTGCCGCTCCCGCGGACAAGAAGCCGCGGCGGGCGGCGGCAAGCGCATTGCTGGTCGTTTCTCTCATGCATAGTTCCCTTTGTGATGGCTGATCGATAAACAGCGCTTCCGTGCTATTCGCTAATGGGTAAGGATACGATCCAGGAATCGTGCCGCTCTTTCGGTCTTGGGGTTGGCGAAGAATTGCGCGGTCGGCGTATCCTCGACGATCGCACCATTCTCCATGAAGACGATCCTGTCGGCGACGCTGCGGGCAAAGCCCATTTCATGAGTTACGATGACAAGCGTCATATTGGCCCGCGCCAGCAGCGTGATCACCTCAAGGACCTCATTGATCATCTCGGGATCGAGCGCGGATGTGGGTTCGTCGAACAGGACCGCGAGCGGCTCCGTCGCCAGCGCCCGCGCGATCGCCACGCGCTGCTGCTGTCCGCCCGAAAGGCTCGCCGGCCAGCGCTCTGCAAGGCGGCCATACCGACCTGCGCGAGCAGCGCTTTCGCCTTCTCGGTGGCTTCGGTCTTGTTGCGCCGCAAGGCCACCACCGGCGCGAGCGTGAGGTTGTCGATCACCTTCATGTGCGGATAGAGCTCGAAGCTCTGAAAGACCATGGAGACCTTGCGGCGCAGGCGGAGCAGCGCCGCAGACGACTGGATCACCGGCTCGCCGTTGACATGGATCGATCCGCTCTGAACCGGCTCCAGTCCGTTGATACACTTGATGAGCGTGCTTTTTCCCGACCCGGACGGACCGCAGATGACGACCACCTCGCCACTTGCGATGGCCAGGGTACAGTCGTGCAGAACCTGATGGTCACCGAACCATTTATTGACCGATTCGACGGAAATCATCGGCCGTCCTGCATTATGAGATGTAGTCACCCCTGAGAGTAATGATATGACATCACATCGGGTCGGGCAACCCGGCCCCTTGTCGTCGACGCTTGCGATCAGCGAGGCCCGTCGCGTCGTAATTGCCATGTCGAAGTTCAGGAGAAAATCAAGTGACATTTCCATCCCGTGAAAATTTGGTGGTCTGCTTCGGACATCCCGCTTACCGGGTGAAGGCGGCATTCGATGCGCTCAACACCGGTGTCAAAAGTTTCGAAGTCAAGAGCTACGAGGAGTTCGAGCGCCGGATCGCGGAAGCGGATGTCGTCGTGGTGTCGGGCTTCTGGAAGAATGATCTGCTCCGGAAAGCGCCGCGTCTGAAGTTCATCCAGTCGATCAGCGCGGAACTCAATCAGTACGATCTCGGTGCCCTTAAAGCGGGCGGCGTGCGGTTGGCAAGCGCGCAAGGCGTCAACATGAATGCTGTTTCCGATCACGCGATGAGTCTGATCCTCGCAATGTCGCGGCGACTGCCGGAAGCGCGTGATAATCAGGTCCAGAAATTTTGGCGCCCGATGCAGAGCGATCATGCCTTGCGCGAAGATGAACTTGCGGGAAAGACGCTCGTCATCTTCGGTCTCGGGCGCATCGGCGGCCGTCTGGCGAAACTCGCCAAGGCCTTCGATATGAACGTCGTCGGCTTTCGCCGCAGCAATCTGTCTGACAAGGGACATGCGGACGAAGTCCACGCCTCGGCGGCGCTTCACGAATTCCTGCCACGCGCCGACTTTGTCGTCCTTACCTGCGCCTTGACCGACGAAACGCGCAATGTCATCGACGGGAAGGCGCTATCGCGCTTCAAGCGCACCGCCTATCTGGTCAACACGGCGCGTGGAGCTTGCGTCGATGAGCCGGCGCTCGTCCAGGCGCTCCGTGATGGCGCGCTCAAGGGGGCTGCGTTGGATTGCACCGTCGATGAACCGCTGCCTGAAGGTTCGCCGCTCTGGTCATTGCCGAACGTCTTCATTACGCCGCATACGGGAGGCGAAACCTGCAATTATGAAGCGGGGATTGCAAAGCTCCTGGAAGCCAATCTGAACAAGCTTTGGGCCGGCAAGGACGATCTGGTCAACAAGGTGCTTTGATCGGAGCCATGGCATATCTGCGGGCTTTCTCACTTTCCTCGCTGCGCCGACGAATTGAATAGCGGTATCGTGACAATGAACAAGAAGAGAGTAGCCGTTATCGGAGCTGGCATGGTGGGTGCCTGCGTCGCACGCTATCTGCAGCGCGACGGGCACGATGTCGTCATGATCGATCCGCTGGCGCCCGGGGAGGGGGCATCGTTCGGCAACGCCGGATGTTTCAACCCGTCATCATTGGTCCCCATCGCCGGCCCCGACACCTTCAGGCAAGTCCCGAAGTATCTGATGGACCCTCTCGGTCCGCTCTCGATCCGTTGGTCCTATCTGCCGCAGATCAGCTCGTGGCTGATCCGCTATGGGCTCGCTGGAACGCCCGAGAAAATAAGGCAGCAGGCGCGAGCTCTCAAATCGATGATCTCCCCTTGCTTCGACGCGCTGCTGCCGTTGGTCGAGGATGCCGGAGCGCGGGATCTCGTGAGACGCGATGGCATTCTTATCGTCTATCGCTCCAGGGAAAGCGTGGCGGCGGATGCGCGCGCCTGGGCTCTCCGGCGCGAGAACGGCGTCACCTGGGAGGAATTCGACCAGGAACAGCTTCGGGCCTTTGATCCCAATCTCACGCCAGATGTGAAGTTCGGGAAATACGTTCCGCACAATGGCCATACCATCAATCCGGAAGGCCTGGTCAAGAGGATCGTCGACGCGATTTCCAAGGCGGGAGGCCGTCTGGTCAAGGCGGAAGCGAAAAGCTTTGCATTTGACGGCGACAAGCTCGTCGCGATCGAGACAACGATCGGCCGGATCGAGGCCGACACTGTGGTTCTCGCTGCTGGTGCGCATTCGAAACCACTTGCGGTTCTAGCCGGCGACAAAGTCCCGCTGGAGACAGAGCGGGGCTATCACGTGATGGTCCGAAATCCGGCCATTCAGCCGCGCGTTCCCACAACGGATTCAGAGAACAAGTTTGTTGCTACGCCGATGCAGTTCGGGGTCCGCTTGGCCGGCACGGTCGAGCTGGCCGGTCTGAAGGCCGCGCCCAATTGGAGGCGGTCCGAAATCCTGGTCAAGCGGATCGGATCTCTTTTTCCGGCGCTGGGTAGGAATTACACGATGAACGAGATGAGTTATTGGATGGGTCATCGTCCGAGCCTTCCCAACTCGCTGCCAGTAATGGGCCGCTCGAAACGCTCTGCCGGATATCATCTACGCGTTCGGGCACCAGCATGTGGGCATGACCGCCGCGCCCTATACCGGTGTCGTGATTGCTGATCTCGATATCCGGCCGGCCGTCACCGATAGACCTGACGCCGTTTCGCGCCGACCGTTTCTGATCCTAGCGACGGTCATCACGAGTTCGACCAATTTTCTAGAACCGACGGGCACCCTCCGCGTAAATAATCTAGTACCCCTCTGAATGGGATGAGATGTCCGCTCTCGGCATAAGGCAGACGTCGGCTATGTCCGATCAGATGTCGGCTTTCGGGGGGTGAAGCGGACAAGGCCGCGAGGAGCCCCAACTTCCGCTTATGTGAAGGTTTTCGGATGCCGGCCGCATGAAGGTGGCGCGGCGCACACGGGGGCCGGCGTCCGCAAACCTCCAAGGGAGATGCTATGGGGCGGCGGCGAGGATATTGCGTCCATCGTTGCTGATGTGAACCGATGGAGCGCCCCTATGCAAAAGTGTAACGATCTGAGCCGATCCCTAAATCCCCTCGATCCGAACGGCACGCTGATCGCCGTTATTGAATTGAGCCTATCGAGCTGGCTCGTCGCCGGCATTGTGCCTGGCGTCGAGCGCCAGCCGTTAAAGAAGCTCGCGGTAGACGAGAGCGCATTGCTGAAGTTGCTGCATCGATGGCGAGAGGAAGCGGCGAAGGCAGGGCATCGGATCAAACGCACTGCTGTCGCTTTCGAGGCCGGCCGTGACGGCTTCTGGCTGGCGCGTTGGCTGAAGGCACGTGACATCGAGGCCCATATCATCCACGCATCGAGCGTAGCCGTATCGCGCGAGCACCGGCGCGCCAAGACCGATCGGCTCGACACCGAGCTGCTCAAGCGCGCCTTTCTCGGCTGGCTGCGTGGCGAGCGTGATCACTGCAAGATGGTGGCGATCCCGACAATCAATGAGGAAGATGACAAGCGGCCTATCCGCGAGCACGAGAGCCTCGTCGGAGAGCAAAGTCGGATCGTCAACAGAATGAAGGCAACGTTGATCCGGCTCGGCATCCGCGGCTTCAATCCCAAGCTGAAGAAGGCCGCCGAACGCCTTGACGGCTTGCTCACCCCCGAGGGCGAGCCGATCCCGCCCAATACCCTGGCTGAGCTGCGTCGCGACATGGTGCGCCGGCGGCTCGTCAGCGATCAGATAAGGCAGATAACCTAATCATTCTGCACCTCCCATACGCTTGGTGAGCGTACGGGGTTGGTGCGCTTCTGGTCGAAGCTCACGGGTGTTCGCTCCACCAATCGGGCCACCGGACCCTGTGAGGTGTACGAGTGGCTATCACGACGATCCGCTGATCGGCGGGGCTGAGCGGCTCGGGAAGACGGGCCAACGCGGCCTCGACCAGCCACGGTTCGAGGGCCATCCTTGCGGTCTCGCGGTAGGGATCGAGTTTCCAGGCCATTCGCAGCGGCTCCAGCGCAGATGTGACGCTTCCGGGTTTCACAATCACGAGGACGATGGTGCGGATGAAGCCGTAGTCTGTGCTAAGTCGCTCCTTCGCGTACTCGATCACCGCCAGTGTTGTGCGGGTTGCGGCGCCATCATTTTCGAGCGCGCGTTTGCTATGCTGCAGCAGAAACGCCTCGTCCGCCGTGACACGGCGCTCAATTCCGTCTTCGCGGACGGTTACCAACTGCCCGAGGACGGCCTCATAGGGTGCTTCCCGATGACGCCCGCGAGGACGACCGGCCGAATTGCCGCTCCGGCCCTTCGCATAGCGCGTAGTCCTCGGCGGCTGTTGACCGCCATCCTTCTCATCGTCGGGTGGACCGCCTCGCGACGTCATTCGTCGGTCCCCCGTGGCCAGCGCAGACGGTCCAAATCGCGCGTGCAGCGCCGGATCCAATCACGCTCCTCGTCGGTTAATCGTTGGCCGCCCCGTCTGCGGCGGATGGCCGCTTGAGCCGCCCAGGGCTCGAGGAGAAGTTGCGCCCGGTCGTTGTCAAATTCCGCGCGCGCCGGATTGGGCGCCGCGATCCCGAGCAGCGGGAGAGCGGCATCCGCGTTGTCAGGATCGGGCGAGATGTGACGTGTGATTGCCGGCGGGGATGCTTTTGGTGCATTCTTCGGCAACCAGGTGTCGCGCTTCATGATCCATTTCAGGACCTCGCGCGCGGCCATGCGATCGCCTGCCAGGGCACGTTGATAGGTCGCCTGCTGAAGCGCTTCTTCAACCGTAATCTCGCGTGTACCTGCACGGTCAGTCACGGTGAGGGTCCTGTCCACCAATACCTCGAATGCGGAGGGCCGTGGGACAGGCGAGGCGGTCGGGCGTCCCCCGGGATTGCCGCTGCGGCCCTTGCTGAACCAGCCGGGGTTCGGTGTCTTCCTGGATCCGGACTTGCCGCTCATGACGTCGGCTCCAGTCGCGGCTCGAGGCCCGTCCTCGCCGACCAGCGTTCGATCGTGACATCAACATAGGCCGGGCTGGCATTGCTGCCAGCTCCTGCCTCCATCGACGTAGAACACGACGGTCGATGCCATAGCGTCGCGCCACCTCTGCGACACTCGTGCCGCCTTGCGCCGCCTCTTCGAGAATCCGGCGTTTATCCGCTTCGCTGAACCGTCGTCGATGACCCTCGCGCGGGCGCGGAACAATGGGGCCTCCCGACCACGAGGAGGGATAAGTCAGGTGACTTAGGGGGTGACTTAGGGGATGACTTAACGGCGGACTTAAGGGGTGACTTAATCCCCGACGCCGGTAAAGCAACTTGCGCTCAGGCGGCTGTGGCTGCTTTGAGCTTGGTCCGCCAGTTGCCAAAAGCCTTGGGCGGGATGCCTTCCGCCTCACAATACCGCCGTTGATTCAAGTCGCTGCGCTTCCGCGCCTCGTGGTGCGCCCGCCAGAAAGCCTCACCCTGACGCGTCCATGATCGGATTTCGCTCGCCATCTCGCTCTCCTCAATCTGTAAATCGAAGGGGAGAACAGATCGCGTCTACGGGCCATCAAACAAGTGTGTGAGAAATGGACGCTTACCTGTTAGCGATAAGAATTCCCTGTTACCGCTGAAAAATTCCCCGTTCCTCGAAATTTTTTCCCTGTTAGTTTTCGCAGGGAATTTGCCTGGAAACCGCTGCGGCACAGGGGTTTTTCGTTCTGGTATCGCTTCCAAAAGCCTCGGAATCGCAAAATTCCCTGTTAATTTCCCTGTTAGCAGGGAATTGCCACCGGAGACCGGTTCGTATCCGACTGCGCACACCACCATCGGCCCACCCTCCGAACAGGCCATTTGCACGGCGGCGATGCGTGTTTCGCGACGCCATTGTTGATCCATAGGCCGGCACGCAATCACCGTTTGCACAGGGCAGAATTTTCTCAAGGCGCTATTTGAATTCCTCGACCAGGAAATCGACGAGCGCGCGAACTTTTGCCGATAGCCGGCGGCCACCGGGAAAAATCGCGTGTACCTCTACCGGCTCCAGCCTGTAGCCGCGAAGAAGCGGGACCAGCGAGCCCGCCTTTACCTCCGGCCCGGCCATCACCGTCGATGCCATCGCGATGCCGAGCCCTGCCATGACGCTTGCAAAGGCTCCGGGGCCTGAATCGGTGTGAATCCTGCCACGCACGTTGACCGACGTTGCGGTGCCGTTTTTCGCGAACGACCAGCTATCGCGACCGAAATTGCCCGGTCCGAAAATGCAATCATGTGACGCCAGATCTGCGGGCGTCTTTGGTGTGCCGCGCGCCTTCAAATAGGCCGGCGACGCCACGAGCATCCGCTCGAGCGTCTGGAGTTTGCGCGCGCCGAACGTCGAATCGTCCAACGCGCCGAGGCGAATGGCGAGGTCGGCGCCTTCCGCGACGAGGTCTTGCCGTGCATCGACGACCGCCATTTCAACCTGCAGCACCGGGTGCGCGGCGAGAAATTTCGGCAGCCGCGGGATGATCTCGCGCGTTCCATAGAGAACCGGTATGGCGAGGCGGATGATGCCCCGCAGCGAATCCAATCCGCGTGCGGCGTCTTCGGCGTCCTCAACCTCAGTCAGGATTTCGCGGGCGCGATCGAGAAACAGCGCGCCCGCATCGGTCACCGTGATCTGGCGTGTCGTGCGCAGAAGCAGCTTTACGCCGAGTCTCGTCTCAAGCTCGCCGACGATGCGCGAAACCGACGGCTGCGACAGGCCGAGTTCGCGCCCGGCGCGCGAGAAGCTCCCGCTTTCCGCCGCCCGCACAAAGACCGCTAGTTCCTGTAGCCGGTCACTCATTTGGATTGCAAATATATATTGTTCGTATTTGCCGTATACCCCGCTTCTTGCAAATGGACCAGATTTTGGGGGCCAACCCAGACAACGGAGACCTCCCCATGACCCTGCAAGACCGCCTCGACGCCTTCAAAGCCGATTTCGAATCCGGCCGCTGGATATTCAAGCCGAGCCGGGAAGCGATCGACATCATGCACCGCGCTACCGCCGCATTGATCGAGAGTGCCCAGGCTCAACGCGCCAGGAAGGCCGGCGACGTGGCGCCGGAATTCACCCTTAACGATCCCGACGGCAGGCCGGTTTCGTCGCGCGAGTTGCTTGCGCGGGGACCGCTGGTGCTTTCGTTCTATCGCGGCATCTGGTGCCCGTACTGCAATCTGGAACTCCAGGCGCTGCAATCGGCGCTTCCCGAGATCACCGCCCGCGGCGCGAGCCTCGTTGCGATTTCGCCGCAGACCGCGCCGAACAGCCGCAAGTCGCAGCGCGACAACAAGCTCGGCTTTCCGATCCTGAGCGACACCAAGAGCGAGATCGCCAACGCGTTCGGCATTCGCTTCAAGCTGCAGGATTATCTGATCGAACTCTACAAGAGCTTCAAGAACGACCTGCCGGCGACCAACGACGATCCGGCCTGGGTGTTGCCGATGCCGGCGCGTTACGTGATCGGCACCGACGGCATCATCGCCTATTCCGAGGTGAACCCCGATTACACGCGGCGTCCGGATCCCCGGGAATTGCTGCCGGTTCTTGATCGCCTGAAGGCGAGCCAGGCGGCCTGACTATTCGAGGCCGGCGCGTCAGCGCGCCGGCTTCCCTTCCCACGCCAATGGCGAGTTCTTTGCGCTTCTCAATCGCTGCCCGCATGCCGGCGCCCCGCTCGACAAGGCGGCCTGCATCGCACGGCTGACCTCGCCGGAACCCGGCGTCTATCAGCGCTCGTGCGTTGGCGAATTGCTTCGCTGCGCCTGGCAGGGCTGGGAGTTCGACATGCGCAACGGGCAATCCTGGTTTGATCCCAAGCGCGTCAGGGTCAGAACCTATCCCGTCGTCATCGAGGATGGCGAGACGCTCGCCAAGGGACCCTATGTGGCGGAAACCTTTCCGGTTCATGTCGAGGACAACTACGTGATCGTCGAGACCTAGTGGTCCGATTCTAACATTCGTAAAAGTGCCCGCCGCGATTTGGTACGAATGTCAGAACCGGGACACTAGACTCTTTTGCTAGCAAGACACAATTGCAGTGCTATAAGCCTGCATCTCTGGTCACGACAGGTTCCGCCTGATGTCAAAGCAGTCGATGCGCGAAGAGGCCGAGCGGCTGATCCGCGAAGCGATGGCGCGCAAGCCGCTGGTCGTGAAAGAGGGCAACACCCGCATCGAAGCCGTTTGCGGAAAATGCGGTGCGCCGAACCGCGTCTCGGCCGAACGCGGCGTGACGCGGGTAAAGTTTGCCTGCAAGCAGTGCGGGCACAAGCAGGAGACGTTGTAAACCGCTTCGAGGTGAGGAGATGGATGCAGCGGAAGGAATCGAGCCGATCGAGACGGCCAGTGCCGACCAATTGCGTTCACTGCAGCTTGCGCGCCTAAAAGAGACGGTCAGCCGCGTATACAAAAAGGTGCCGCATTACAGGCGCGCCTTCGACGACGCGGGCGTGCATCCGGACGATCTCAAACAGCTTTCCGATATTTCGCGATTTCCGTTTACGACCAAGCTGCATCTGCGCGACAATTATCCGTTCGGGATGCTGGCGGTTCCGATGGACGACATCATACGGATTCACGCATCCAGCGGCACGACCGGCAAGCCCACCGTCGTCGCCTATACGAGGGGCGATATTCAAATCTGGTCGCAACTGATGGCGCGCTCAATTCGCGCTGCGGGCGGGCGGTCGACGGACAAGATCCAGGTTGCTTATGGATATGGTCTCTTCACCGGCGGGCTCGGCGCGCATTATGGTGGCGAATGTCTCGGTGCGGCAGTAATTCCCGTCAGCGGAGGGATGACTGAACGACAGGTGCAGATCATCTGTGATTTCCAGCCGGAGGTCATCATGGTGACGCCCTCCTATATGCTGGCGATCGCCGACGAGTTTGACCGGCAAGGGATCAAGGCCAGCGCGTGCTCCTTGCGGATCGGCATTTTCGGCGCAGAGCCGTGGACGGAAAGCATGCGAGCGGAAATTGAATTTCGCATGGGGCTGCAGGCGCTCGATATCTACGGGCTGTCCGAGATCATGGGGCCTGGCGTGGCGCAGGAATGCATCAAGACCAAGGATGGCCTGACTATCTGGGAGGATCATTTCTATCCCGAAATTATTGATCCAAATTCAGGAGTTCCGCTGGCCGACGGTGAACCGGGCGAACTCGTGCTCACCACCCTGACCAAGGAAGGCATGCCGCTCATTCGCTACCGCACGCGCGATCTCACGCGCCTGTTGCCGGGCACGGCGCGAACGATGCGCCGGATGGAGCGGGTAAAAGGGCGCAGCGACGACATGCTGATCGTTCGTGGGGTCAACATCTTTCCATCCCAGATCGAGGCGGCGCTGTCCGGCGAAGAAAAATTGGCGCCGCATTATGTGCTTGAGTTGCGCCGTTCCGGGCCTCTCGATGAGCTTGAGGTCGTTGTCGAGACGCGTCAGTCATTGGGCGGCGAAGCAACGAGCGAACGAGAGAAGTTGCGGCTCCGGGCCGAGCATCTGATCAAGGCGTCGGTCGGCGTGACCTCGCGGGTGCGTATCGTCGATCCCGGCGTGATTGAACGCTCGCAGGGCAAGGCAAAGCGCGTCCTCGATCTGAGGCCCAAGGATTGATAAGGACTGACATGGAGTCGAATATATGCTTTTCCTTGCCGGGCTGCCGGCCGAGATTCTCCAGACTTGGCAAACCGCCGAACCGGATTCGACTGACGATTTCGCCGGCGATTGCCGCCGCTACGCGGCCTATTGGGAGCTCGCGCGCGAGCTTCTCGGAAACTTGCCGGCCAAGCCGGCCCGCGACGATGAACAGGCAAGGGTAGCCGAAACCATCCAGCAAAAAGCACGCGCCGCGCGACAACGCTTCCTGGCGCGGCATGCGGCTTCCGTCTACGAGAGGCTTACGCAAAATTATTCGAGGTTTCTCCGGGTCGAAACCCTGGTCCAGGCCGCGGCCGATGCATTTCCGGGCCTGGTGCCCGGCGCTGACCAGATCGCTGAAGATGCAAGCAGACTGCAACGAGACAAGGAAGGCGTGGAAATCGACCAGGGGATATTTCTGTCACATGTGTTGGGTGACGAGCGCTCGGGCACGCATCTTTGCCACGCGATGCTGCTGCCGAGAGCAGATGCGAGGCCATATCTTGAAAAATTCATCGCCGATGGTTTTGTGAACCTTGGCGCGGTGACGGTCGAGCGTCGCGGTGATGCCGTCCATGTCACTTTGAAGAACGCGCGCTATCTGAATGCGGAGGACCAGACCACGATCGATGCGACGGAAATCGGCATCGATCTGGCGACGCTCGATCCCAAGAGCAACATCGCCGTGCTCAGGGGCGGGGAGGTCGAGCACGTCAAATACCGCGGACGCCGGGTGCTGGGCAGCGGGATCAATCTCACTCATCTCTACCAGGGAAAAATTCCCTTTCTCTGGTTCATACAGCGCGAATTGGGCTTCGTGCATAAATTCATGCGCGGCGTTGCACGCGCCGATGCGCTTCCGGACGATGTCCATGGAACGGGTATCGAAAAGCCATGGATCGCAGTGGTCGAGAGCTTTGCGATTGGTGGCCATTGCCAGATTCTCCTGACGCAGGATTATGTGCTGGCGGCAAACGACGCCTTCATGACGCTGCCGGCCCGAAAAGAGGGCATCGTTCCCGGTGCTGCGAATTTACGGCTGCATCGCTTTGTCGGTGACCGGTTGGCCCGCCAGCTTGTCCAATATGAGCGCAAGTTGCTCTGCGATAGTCCGGAAGGGCGCTTGATCTGCGACGAGGTTGTCGAAGCCGGCGAGATGGATGCGGCCATCGAGCGGGTGGTTCGGAGTTTGACCAGCTCCGGCGCAGTCGGTGCGATCGGAAATCGCCGGGCGTTCAGGATAGCGGTGGAATCGCTCGATCTCTTCCGCCGTTACATGGCCGTATACGCGCGCGAACAGGCCTATTGCCATTTCAGCCCGGCTCTGATTGCCAATCTTGAGCAGCACTGGAACGCACAGAACAGGGCGGGGTAAGTCTTCTTAATCAGTCCGGGCCTGGGGTCAGCTCTCCTTTACAAATTTTGCGAAGGCCTCGGCATAGTCCTTGTGCCAGCGCGATAGTGGCGGGCGATTGTCGACAATATCGCCGATCGCCCAGAGCATTCGCCGCTCGTCGAGGCGTCTTGGCGTGTCGTTATCGGGACAAAGGATATAGAAGTCGCCGGCTTCCAGCCGCTCGATCATGAAGTCGACGGTCTGCTCGGCGGTCCAGGCGCCGGCCGGCTTCTCGGTGCGGCCTTTGGCGGTGAGGCCCGTAAACACGAAACCGGGAATCAGCAGGTGCGCCGTGACGCGGCCACCTTTGGTGTTGCGCAGCTCGTGCTCCAGCGCTTCGGTGAAGGCTTTCACGCCAGCCTTCGCGACGTTGTAGGCGGGATCGCCGGGCGGCGTTGTGATGCCCTGCTTGGAGCCGGTATTGATGATGAGGCCCGGCCGCCCGCGTTCGATCATGCGCGGCGCAAAGATCTGCGATCCATGGATTACGCCCCAAAGATTGACGGCAAGAACCCGATGCCAGTTTTCCGGCGTCGTGAACATGGTGCTGCCCGGCTGAATTCCGGCGTTGTTCATCAGGAGATCAATGCCGCCGAACCGGTCCCTAACGGCGGCGTCCAGTCTCGACACCTCTTCGGCCCGGCTGACATCCACCGCCATCGTCATGATGTTGGCGGCCCCGCCGGGCGAGGCCGACTTCAGTTCAGCTTCGGCAGCGGACAGACGATCGGCGCCGAGATCGGCGACACAGACCTTCATGCCCAGCCGCGCGAACCGCAGTGCCGCGGCAAGTCCTATTCCAGCCGCCCCCCGTGATGACGGCGACGTTGTTGGGTGACATAACGGCATGGGGCATGGGCTTTCTCGCTTGTTGAGGGCGGCGTCTGCGACAGCGAACAGTTTCATCCAACGCGGGTCGGCCACTTAACGCCGGTCCCAACTCGCAATGACAGCTTGAGAGGTGATCGTGGCCAAACCCACAGCAGCAGCCGGTATCGCCAGAGGCCAATGCCTTTGCGGTAACGTCAGCTTCGAGATCGACGTGCCCGCGCGCTGGGCCTGGCACGATCATTCGGTATCAAGCCGGCGCGCGCATGGCGCGGCCTATGCGACCTATGTCGGGACCTGGCGCAAGCGCCTTCGCCTCACGGGCGGCGAGGCGAGCATTTCGCGTTTCGAAGATACGGCTGCCAAAACCATCCGCAGCTTCTGCCAGCGATGTGGCACACCGCTGATGTATGAGCGCGCCCGCTCGCCGCACATGGTCAATATTCCGCGCGCGCTGTTTTCCGGTCGCACCGGCCGCCAGCCGCTCTATCACATCGCGATCGAGGAGTTGCAGGAATGGACCTACGCGGGCGAACCGCTGGTGCCGCTGAAGGGTTTTCCGGGCGTGGTCTGGCATCGTTCGAAGAAGAAGTCTCGAAACAACCGCGAGGGTATGTTCTGACCGGCGCTGCGGTCTATGGTCCGCGCTTCAGACTCATCGCCTGTTGCGAGGGCGTGTCCGGCGGCAGCTCTTTATCGCCCTTGGGATAGTCGTTGGCATCGAGCAGGAAGGAAGCGAGGTCGGCGTAGCTCTGGTCGGTAAGGCTGCCCGGCCGGTCCGGCGGCATTTTCGCTTTCATGTAGGCGATGAGAGCCGCGACCGAGCCGCCGCCCCAGTGCTGCTTGAAGTATTTTCCGTTCAGCGGCGCGCCGCCAAACTCGCCGTTGTCGAGTGTATCGCCGTGGCACTGGACGCAACGCTCCGCATAGATGTCGGAGCCGCGTCCCGCCTGGTCCGCGGTGAAACTGACGGGTGCCGTGCCGCCCGCGCCGCTGGCTGTTGCAGGCGCGCCGCCGGCCGCGCCGGACCGCAGCGCATAGACCGCTGCGGCAGTCAGCGGTGGCGTACGCAGGGCCTTGATCTCGTCGGCGGTGAAGGGCTTGAAGCCTGCCGGCAGCGATTTGCCGTTGTCCCAGGCATTGCTGACGTAGTTGAGCACGTCAGCGATGTCGTTATCGCTCAAGGCTTCCCACGCCGGCATCGCGCCGGCGAAAGCGTTGCCGCCGACGTTGATCTCGCCCTCCAGGCCGAACAGCAGCACCTTTCCGACATAGGTGCGGCCGTCCGCCCGCTTCAACAGCTCGGGAATATGCCCGGCCAGCGGCGGAAAGGCCGCGGCCATGCCTGTGCCGCCCGCCTGATGGCAGGCGACGCAGTTGGTCGTGTAGACGCGTGATCCCGCATCTGGGTTTCCCGCGCCGGTTTGGGCCTGCGCGGGGATCGCCGCCGCCAGCAAAACTGCGGCGGCGGTGATCGTGGAAAAGCGAGAGAAGCGTCGTTGCATCATTTACTTTCAGGCAGCGCGTACACGAACAACGCCGAGCCGCCATCGGGGATCCCGATCTCCGGCGCAAGCGTCGCCAGCGCACGCGCATGGCTGGACCCGTTGCCGACGGCGACGGCGACATACTGCCGACCCTTCACCGAATAGGTGATCGGGAAGGAGTTGACGATGTTCGAGGCGCGCGTCTGCCACAGGATCTTGCCGGTCTTGTCGTCGTAGGCACGGAAGTAACGGTCGAGTGCGCCGGCGAACACGAGGCCGCCGCCGGTGGTGAGTGCGGCGCCGGTCTGCGGCGCGCGGGTGCGGTCGGACCACACCGCTTTCTGGGTGAACAGATCGACACCGTCCATGCGGCCGATCTTGCCGTCGCTGTTCGGCACCTGTCCACGCGCGAAGATCGCGCGGCTGCCGCCGGTGTAGCTCTTGCCTTCCTCGATCGGAACCGGGGTCGTGTCCGAGCAATACTCGTTCAGCGGAATGTACAGCATGTGCGTGCGCGGGCTGTAGGCGGTGGCCGGCCAGCCGCGGCTGCCGGGATCCGCCGGGCAGTTGGTGGTGGTCTGGCCGATATGCGGCACGGCTGCCTGGTTGATGGTCTTTTCGCCGGTCTTCGGATCGATCGCCGAGATGACGTTCTGATACACCGTCTGCTTCGACCACAACCACTGGCCGTTGGTGCGGTCGAGCACTTCGATGATGCCGAGCTTGCCGACCGTCACCATGGCTTTACGCGTTTTGCCGTCGACCGGAATATCAACCAGCACGCGCTCATAGGCGTAGTCGAGATCCCACGTATCGTTCTTCAGATGCTGGTAATACCACTTCAGCTTGCCGGTGTGCGGGTCGAGCGCCAGGGTCGCATCGGTATAAAGCGCGTCGTTGTTGGCGCCTTCCTTTTTCGGCAGCAGGCCGCCGATCTCGGCAATGTGCGGATAGGGTTGGCCGACGCCCAAGAAGAGGGTGTCGGTGTCGGGATCGTAGCTGCCCGAATTCCAGGTCGAGGCGCCGAAGCGTTTTTCCAGCGGCAAGCCGTTCCAGCTATCGCCGCCGGGCTCGCCGGGCTGCGCGATGGTGTGGAAGCGCCAGAGCTCCTTGCCGTCGTTGACGTCGTGGCCGGTGACGAAGCAGCCGCCGGGCATCGCGTTGCCGCAGCCGGACATGCCCTGCACGATGACGTTCGAGGCGACCAGTGGACCGCCGGTGTAGCGCCAGCCCTTCTTGTAATCCTCGGTCTCGTGGTCCCAGATCACCTTGCCGGTCTTGGTGTCCAGCGCGATGATATGGGCATCGGAGGTGGCGACGATCAGCTTGTCGTCGACCATCGCCATGTTGCGCTTGGCGGCGTTGTTGCCGTTCTGGCGCGGAATTTCGAGGGCGATGTCCCGCTTGTACTCCCACAGCAGTTCGCCGTTGGTGGCATCGAGCGCCTGCACCTTGTCGAGCCAGTTGTAGAGGAAGAGCACGCCGTCGTGGACCAGTGGCGTGGTCTCGGTGGCGCCCGGCGTCATCGCCCAGCTCCAGGCCACCGTCAGGTTCTTAACGTTGTCGCTGTTGATCTGTTTCAGCGGGCTATAGCCCCAGGCGTCGTAGGTCCGGCGCCACATCAGCCAGTCGTTGTCCGGCGGATTGAGCAGCATCTTTGCCGGCACCGGGGTCAGGGCGCGCAGCGCAGCGTCGTTCTTCGGCGGGGTTACTTGAGGCTTGCCGTTTGTGACAGGTATAGCCGGGGTTTGCGCCACGGCCGCGGACATGCCCAGCGTGCCCGCAGCCAGTGCAGTGGCGAGAAGCAATCGTTCAATCAACTTCGCAACCGGCTTGTATGTCGGCGTGTTCATTTAGATCTCCCTATATTGATTATTTGGCGGAGGAATGCGGCGGGGGCAGAGGGCTAGCGCGATGTATTCATATTATAAGGCGAATTGCACACAAGTCCGGGTGCGCAAGGCAGCCATGAAGTCGCTTTCTTGCCACAGACAAGCAAAGTTGATCATGATGCCTACTACGATGGCAACGGCCGTAAGCCGGAGGAAACATGAAAAATCGTATCACCGGGCGTTCGGCGTTCCTCGCACTTTTGAAGGACGAGGGCATCACGCACCTGTTCGGCAACCCCGGCACCACCGAACTGCCGATCATGCATGCGCTGAAGGATCATCCCGACCTCACCTATGTGATGGCGATGCAGGAGAGCCTCGTCGTTGCCATTGCCGACGGCTATAGCCGCGCCTCGGGCCGCCTCGTCGCCTGCAACGTCCATGTCGCACCCGGTTTGGGCAATGCGATGGGCTCGCTCTACAACGCGCAATTCACCGGCACGCCGATGATCCTGACCGCCGGCCAGCAGGAGCAGGGCCACGGCTTGATGGAGCCGTTGTTGTATGGCCCGCTGGTTCGGATGGCCGAGCCGCTGGTGAAATGGGCGGTCGAGGTGACGCGCCTGGAGGATCTGCCGCGGATCGTGCGCCGCGCCGCCAAGATCGCGACCACGCCGCCGACCGGACCCGTTTTTATCTCGTTGCCGGGCGATATCCTCAATTCGGAAGCCGGCATCGAGCTCGGCCGTTCGACCCGGGTCGATACGCGCGTGAAACCTTCCGACGAGGCGTTGCAGGCGCTCACGGCGCGCATTCTCAAAGCCGAGCGGCCGGTCATCGTCGCGGGCGACGAGATCGTCAAAAGCGATGCCTTGCAGGAGGCTGCCGCGCTGGCCGAGACGCTCGGCTGTCCGGCTTATCAGCAATCGGCGCCGTATGGCGCGCATTTCCTGTCGGAGAGCCCTTGCTTTATCGGTGCGCTGTCGCGGGTTCAGACGCAGGTGCGAGATCTCCTCGCGCCCTACGATCTCCTGATCGTGCTGGGCGCCGATCCGTTGCGGATGTCGGTGCATAGCGAGGCCGAGCCGTTGCCGGAGGGGATGCCGATCGTGCAGATCGGCCTCGTCGAGTGGGATCTCGCCAAGAATTTCGGCGCGGAGATTGCCTTGAAGGCCGATCTGAAGGAGACGCTGCGCGCGCTTCTGCCCGCGTTGAAGGCCAAAGGCGGCGCGGCGCTCGAGGCGCGGGCCCGGCAGGGCGTCGCGGCATTGGCCTCGAAGAACTGGACCGCGCATCGCAAAACGCTGGTCGAGCGGCTTGCCGGGCGCGGCGATCGCGCGCCGATCGATCCCGAATATCTCACCTTGCAGGTGGTCGAGGCACTGCCTGAGAATGCCATTATCGTCGATGAGGGCCTGACCTCCTCGCGTCAGATGCTGTCCTTGCGGCCGCATCGCGACCGCTACGGCTATCACGGGCTCGCCTCGGGCGGCATCGGCTGGGGATTGCCGGCGTCCGTCGGCGCGAGCATCGCCAATCCCGATCGGCCTGTGGTGTGCTTCTCCGGCGACGGCAGCGCGATGTATTCGATCCAGTCGCTGTGGACGGCGGCGCATCACAAGCTGCCGCTGACGGTCGTGATCGCCAACAATGGCGGCTATCGCATCATCAAGCAAAGGCTGCTCGCCTTCCATGGCGACGATCACTATGTCGGCATGGACTTTGCCGATCCGCCGGTGGACTTTGCCGGCATGGCAAAATCGCTGGGGTGCGAAGCGATGCGGATTACCTCGCCTGCGGACCTGAAGCCGGCATTGTCGTCGGCGTTTAGGCGGCCCGGCGCGAAGTTGATCGAAGTGATGGTCGACGGGACGGTGTGAGAGATGTCGTCATTCCGGGACGCGTGTGAGCGCGGGCTATGGTGCGCAATTGCGCACCTGAGAATCCATCGCGCCGCAGAGTTCGTTGAGGAATGGATTCCGGGCTCGCCTCTTCGAGGCGCCCCGGAATGACAGTTACTTCGGCCTGAACCGCGCTGCCGGATGCGACGCATCCAGTCGCGCCCGTCCCGCGCCGAACAGCTTTTCGCGCAGCGTGCCTTCCCTGTAGGCGGTCTTGTAACGCCCGCGCCGCGTCAGTTCCGGCACCAGCATGTCGGCGATATCCTCGAAATCGCCGGGCGAGACCGCAAACGGCATGTTCAGCCCGTCGACATCGGTCTGCTCGAACCACGCCTCGATCGCATCCGCCGCCTTTTCGGGCGTTCCCACGACCACCGGTCCGATGCCGCCGATGCCGACATGCTGGGCGACCTCGCGCACGGTCCAGACCCGGTCGGGGTCGGCGCGGGTGATGTTGTCCATCGCCGAGCGGCCGGCATCGTTTTCAACATGCCGAACCTGCTGGTCGAGATCGTAGGTGGAGAAATCGACGCCGGTCCAGCCGGACATCAGCGTCAGCGCACCTTCAGCGCTGACGTGGCTGCGGTAGTCCTCGTACTTCGCCCTGGCCTCGGCGTCGGTCTTGCCGAGGATCACGGTGAACATCGAGAACATCTTGATCTCGGCCGGGTTGCGCCCGGCCTTCGCGGCAAGTTCGCGAATGCCGGCCACGCGCGGCGCGATGACTTTCGCGGATGGCCCGGACATGAAGACGCATTCGGCATGCTGGGCGGCGAACTGGCGTCCGCGCGGCGAGGTGCCGGCCTGATACAGCACTGGCGTGCGTTGCGGCGACGGCTCGCAGAGGTGAATGGCGTCAACGCGGTAGTTCTTGCCCTGATGCAGGACCCGATGCACTTTCGAAGGATCGGCGAAAATGCCGCGTGCGCGATCGCGCAACGCCGCGTCGTTTTCCCAGCTTCCCTCCCAGAGCTTGTAGACCACCTCCATATATTCGTCGGCGACATCGTAGCGGTCGTCATGTCCGGCCTGCTTGTCCTTGCCCGCCCCTTTCGCCGCGCTGTCGAGATAACCGGTGACGACGTTCCACCCCACGCGTCCTTCGGTGAGATGATCGAGCGTCGACATTCTTCGTGCAAATGTATAGGGCGGCTCGTAGGACAGGTTGGACGTGACGCCGAAGCCGAGATGTTCGGTGACCGCGGCCATCGCCGGGATCAGCAGCAAGGGATCGTTGGAAGGAGTCTGCGCGGCGTTGCGCAACGCCGCGTCGGGGCTGTCGCCGAACACGTCGTAGACGCCGAGTACGTCGGCGAGGAAAAGGCCGTCGAACCGTCCGCGTTCCAGCGTCCTGGCCAGATCGGTCCAGTAAGGCAGGCGGTTATAGCCGGCCGTGCGGTCGCGTGGATGGGTCCACAGTCCCGGCGACTGATGCGTGACGCAATTCATCGCAAATGCGTTGAGCCGGATTTCTTTTTTCATGGGTGGCGACTTTCAGCGCGATCGTCGGTAGAGAAAATTAATTGCCGGCTTGCTTGAACGGTATCTCCGCATCCGCCGGCGCTTTGACATGCGCGACGTTGAGCGTCATCGAGACCACATTGTAATAGCCGTTGACCGCGACCAGATCGACGATGCCCTGCTCGCCGAATTTTTCGAGCGCGCGTGCATAAACCGCGTCGTCGACGCTGTGGTCGCGGCGCAATTGCGTGGTGAATTCCCAGACGATCGCCTCATCATCCTTCATGTTGTCCGGCTTGCGGCCGGCGCCGATCGCCTTGAGCACGGTGGGATCGAGTCCCGCCTTGAGCGCCAGTGGCGCGTGGGCATACCATTCATATTGCGCCCCCCAGGCTTGCGCGGTCATCAGGATCGCCATCTCGTTGATGCGCTTGTCGAGCGAGGTGTTGAACCGCACATATTCGCCGACCTTTTGCAGCCGGTCCGCCAATTCCGGGCTGCGCAGCCATGCGTTGAAGGGGCCGCTCATTCTCCCTCTCGGTCCGCCCATGATGGCATCCGCGATGCTGCGCTGGGCCGCCGTCATTTTTTCAAGCTGGATTTCCGGCATGCGTTCGCCGGTCAAAGCGAATGCGGAACCTGCAAACAGAAGGCCGATGGCCGAAAGACGCAAAGTTGCTTTCATGGAGTTCTCCCCTGGCTTCACCCGGTCGTTGCCGGTCGGTTTCAAATTGTTGCATTCCAATCCGATTTAGCAAAGTGCCTTCCAGCTCCTCGATTATCCCGCTAACGTGACTGAACTGACCCATCCACCCCGCGACTGCGAACAAGAGCCATGTCCAGAACCGATGCCATCGCCCGTGCCCACAACATGCTTCGTTCCGGCGAGTTTCTCACCGAGCTCGATCGGCGGGTCTCTTACCAGACCGAAAGCCAAAACCCGGAGCGGCGCGACGCGCTGCGGGCCTATCTCACCGAGGGGCTTCTGCCGGCTTTCAAAAGGCTCGATTTCTCGACGAGACTGATCGAGTTGCCCGCCGGCAAGGGGCCCTATTTGCTGGCCGAATACCGCGAGAACGCCTCGGCGCCGACCGTGCTGATTTACGGTCATGGCGATGTCGTCGACGGCATGGTGGGCGAGTGGCGTGACAATCTCGATCCCTGGCGCACGACGCAGGTCGGCAACCGGGTCTATGGCCGGGGCACGGCCGACAACAAGGGGCAGCACAGCATCAACATGGCAGCCCTTCGCGCGGTGCGGGAGGCGCGCGGCGGCAGGCTCGGCTTCAACGTCAAATTCATCGTCGAGACCGGCGAAGAGATCGGCTCGCCGGATTTGCCGCAAGTCTGCGAACAATTGCGTGACGAGTTGAAAGCCGACTTGTTGCTGGCCTCCGACGGTCCGCGACTGTCGGCCGAACGCCCGACGCTTTTTCTCGGTTGCCGCGGCGGCATTCGAATCCATCTCGATGTTATCTTGCGCGAAGGCGGGCATCATTCCGGCAATTGGGGCGGCGTGCTGGCCAACCCTGCGACCATTCTCGCCGGCGCCATCGCAACCCTTGTCGATAGCCACGGCCGCTTGCAGCTCGATCAATTGAAGCCGCCGCCTCTCACCAATCAGATTCGCGCAGCACTGGCCGACGTGAAGATCGAGCCGATGGCGGACGAGCCCGCATTGTCCGAGAATTGGGGTGAGGATGGTCTTTCGGCGGCTGAGCGGCTTTATGCCTGGAACACACTGGAAGTGCTGGCGATGTCGTCGGGCAATATCGAGAAGCCCGCCAACGCCATACCGGGGCGGGCTTCCGCCGTCCTGCAACTGCGCTTCGTTGTCGGCACCCGGGTCGACAATATCGCCGAGGTGATCCGGACCCATTTGCAGGCTCGCGGCTTTCCGATGGTCGAGGTTCAGGCCACACAGAGATTCGCCGCCTCGCGCACCGATTTCGATAGCCCCTGGATCAACTGGACCGCGGAGTCGATCCGCACGACGACCGGGAAAGCACCCGCAGTCCTGCCGAATTTCGGCGGCTCGCTGCCCAACAACGTCTTTACCGACATTCTCAAGCTGCCGACGATGTGGGTTCCGCATTCCTATCCCGGCTGCTCGCAGCATGCGCCCGACGAGCACATTCTGTTGTCGGTTACCGAAGAGGCGCTCGGCATCATGGCGGGCCTGTTCTGGGATCTGGGCGAAATGAAACGGCCTTTGTAGGGTTTTCAGGCGACTACTGAAGGGAATTTTTCAAATGACCATTTTAGCGCCGGCGATATCGCCGCAACTACCGCAGACGAGTACGGAAAAGAAGAATATCACGCGGCTCATCGTGGCGACTTCGGTGGGGAATGCGCTGGAGTGGTACGACATCACGGTCTATGGCTATTTCGCCGCCTATCTTTCGAAGGCATTTTTTCCGAATAACGATCCGGCGATTTCGATCCTCCTGACTTTCGGCACGTTTGGCCTTTCGTATCTCATTCGGCCGATCGGCGGCGTCGTTCTTGGTGCCTATGCCGACCGTCACGGCCGCAAGGCTTCGTTGATGATTTCCATTGTGCTGATGACGTTCGGCACGTTCGCGATCGCTCTGATGCCGGCTTACGAGACGATCGGCGTCCTGGCTCCGATCGCGGTTTTGCTTGCGCGCCTGGTGCAGGGCTTTTCGGCCGGCGGCGAATTTGGAAGCTCGACGGCATTTCTGGTCGAACACGCGCCGGGGCGCCGCGGGTTCGTTGCAAGCTGGCAGTTCGCAAGTCAGGGGCTGAGCACGTTGCTGGCGTCCGCGTTTGGTGTCGGGCTCACATCCCAGTTGTCGTCGGCCGACATGCAGTCGTGGGGCTGGCGGATTCCGTTCTTGTTCGGGATCCTGGTGGGGCCGGTCGGCATCTACATCCGCAACCATCTCGAGGATGCAACTGCGCCGCCCGCTCGGGAGCAGGACTTCTCCCATCAAGGAAATCTTTCTGCGGCAGAAATTCAATGTCGCATTGAGCATCGGTGCGCTTGCGATCTCGACCGCGGTCAATTATCTCATCATCTACATGCCGACGTATGCGGTGAAAACGCTGGGCCTTGCGCCGGCGGTGGGTTTCATGGCGACGTTTGCCGCGGGCTTTGTGTTGACGTTCCTGACACCGATTGCGGGCCTGGTTTCCGACAAGATCGGGCGCACGACCCACATGATCGCCGTTACGATGCTACTGCTGTTTTCGATTTTCCCGGCCTTCTTGTTCCTCACCCAACATCCGACGCCGACGGTCGTTGTCGTTGCCGTGTTCTGGCTCGCCACCCTCAAATCGCTCTACTATGGGCCGCTCGCGGCACTGATGTCGGAACTGCTTCCGGCCGCCTCGCGCGCCACCGGCCTTGGCCTTGGCTATAACATCGGTGTCACATTGTTTGGTGGCATGGGGCCGGTGATCATGGCCTCGCTCGGCGGCATCGCCATGATCGGCGATCTGGCGCCCGGCTATTACCTGACCCTGGTCTGTCTTCTCAGTCTGGGTACGCTGATCACCATCAGGAGGACTTCGGCGGCATCGTATGGGGCGTGACGTCGTGCCCCGCCGTATCGCCAAAGGTCGGCTTGCGAGAGCCTGACGTTCGGACCATAACATGGGTCAAGGTCCCCGTATTTTTGGGTCAAATTCGAAAGATGCCACGTCAGATAAACAAGGAGCAACTTCATGAAACGAACGCTTATTGCAGGCGCCGCGCTCGCCGTTGCGTTTAGCGCGTGCCCGGCGGCGGCACAGGAGCTGACGGGGACGCTGAAGAACATCAAGGAGACCGGTACGATCACGCTCGGCTATCGCGACTCCTCGATCCCGTTTTCCTATCTCGACGAGAATCAGAAACCGGTCGGTTACGCGATGGACATCTGCAACAAGATCGTCGATGCCGTGAAGAAGGAACTCAAGCTCGACAAGCTCGAGGTCAAGCTCAATCCGGTCACCTCGGCGACGCGCATCCCGCTGATGGCCAACGGTACGGTCGATCTCGAATGCGGTTCGACCACCAATAATGCGGAGCGGCAGAAGCAGGTCTCCTTCACCAACACCCATTTCCTCACCGCCAGCCGCTTCGTCTCAAAGAAGACGAACAACATCAAGTCGATCGATGACCTCAAAGGCAAGTCGGTGGTCTCGACCTCCGGCACCACCAACATCAAGCAGCTCAACGAGGCCAATGCCGCGCGCAATCTCGGCATCAACATCATCCCGGCCAAGGATCACGCCGAGGCGTTTCTGATGGTCGAAAGCGACCGTGCGGTCGCGTTCGTGATGGACGACATTCTGCTGGCGAGCTTTGTCGCGAGTTCGAAGGATCCGGACGCCTACGTGATCTCCACCGACGCGTTCTCCAAGCCCGAGCCGTACGGCATCATGGTGCGCAAGGACGATATGCCTTTCAAGAAGGTGGTCGATGCGGCGACCGCCGCGCTCTATCAGAGCGGCGAGGGCGCGAAGATCTACACCAAGTGGTTCATGGAAAAGATTCCGCCGAGGGGCCTCAATCTCAAAGTACCGCTCGGACCGGAACTCAAGCAGGAGTTCACCAAGCCCTCGGATTCGCCCGACCCGGATTCCTACAAGGCGATGTGAGATAGCTTTAAGCGGGGGGACGCGGAATGCGACGCTCGTGCGCGATAGGCCTTGCGATCGTCCTCGCTTGCTCGATCGCGCAGGCCCGGGAACAAGCCAAAGCCGAGGAGCTTTCAGGTACGCTGCGAAAGATCAAGGAAACCGGCGGAATCTCGCTCGGTTTTCGCGACTCCTCGATTCCGTTTTCCTATCTCGACGACAACCAGAAGCCCATCGGCTACGCCATGGACATCTGTTACACGATCGTCGATGCCGTGAAGAAGGAGCTCAAGCTCGACGAGCTCGCGGTCGAGCTTGTGCCGGTATCGTCATCGACCCGCATTCCGTTGCTCGCCAACGGCACCATCGACCTCGAATGCGGCTCGACCACCAATAATCCCGACCGCTCGAAGCAGATCGCTTTCACCTACACCCACTTCCTGACCGCGACCCGCTTCATCTCGAAGAAATCGAACAGGCTCAACTCGATCGACGATTTGAAGGGCAAGTCGGTGGTCGCGACCTCCGGCACCAGCAATATCAAGCAGCTCGTCGAGACCAACGCCGCGCGCAATCTCGGCATCAACATCATCCACGCCAAGGACCATGCCGAGGCCTTCCTGATGGTCGAGAACGACCGCGCGGTCGCCTTTGTGATGGACGATATCCTGCTGGCGGCCTTTGCCGTCGGCTCTAAGGATCCCGACGCCTACGTGATCTCGGCCGATGCGTTTTCGAAGCCGGAGCCCTGCGGCATTATGCTGCGCAAGGACGACCCGGCCTTCAAGAAGGTGGTGGATGATGCCACCGCTGCGCTCTACCAGGGCGCCGAGGGGCCGAAGCTCTATGAAAAGTGGTTCATGCAGAAGATTCCGCCGAAGGGCCTGAATCTCAACGTCCCGATGGGCGCGGAGCTCAGGCATGAATTCGCCAAGCCGTCCGATTCCTCCGATCCCGATGCCTACAAGGTGATGTAGCTATTGGCGGCCCGGACTTTGCATGCGTAGACTGAAAACCGGGTTAGAGAGAGGGTGTCGGCGGATGGGTTCGGGGCTTATGCAGATGCGGATGAAATCGCTGCGTTTGGTGGGGTTAGCGCTTGCCGCCATGCTTTGCGCGGCGCAGGCCGATGCCGAGGAATTGACGGGCACCTTGAAGAAGATCAAGGAGACCGGCGTCATCAATATCGGCTACCGCGATTCCTCGATTCCCTTTTCCTATCTCGACGACAACCAGAAGCCGATCGGTTTTGCGATCGATATCTGCTTGAGGATCGTCGAGGCCGTGAAGAAGGAGCTCAAGCTCGACAAACTGACAACGGAATTCAACCCCGTGACGTCATCGGGGCGCATTCCGCTGCTGGCGAATGGCACGATCGACCTCGAATGCGGCTCGACGACCAATAACCCGGATCGGCTCAAACAAGTCGCCTTCACCAATACGCACTTCCTGACCGCGACGCGCTTCATCTCGAAGAAATCGAGCAAGCTCAACTCGATCGATGATCTAAAGGGCAAAACGGTTGCCTCGACCTCCGGCACCACCAACATCAGGCAGCTCACGGAAGCCAACGCCGCGCGCAACCTCGGCATCAACATCATCCCCGCCAAGGAGCATGCCGAGTCGTTCCTGCTGGTCGAAACCGACCGCGCGGTCGCGGCCGTGCTGGACGACATTTTGCTGGCGAGCTTCGCCGCCGGCTCGAAGGAGCCCGAGGCTTACGTTATTTCCATGGACGCATTCTCCAAGCCCGAGCCTTATGGCATCATGCTGCGCAAGGACGATCCGGCGTTCAAGAAGGTGGCGGACGATGCGACGTCGGCGCTCTATCAGAGCGCCGACGGACAAAAGCTCTATGAGAAGTGGTTCCTCGAGAGGATTCCGCCGAAGGGCTTGAATCTCAACGTGCCGATGGGGGCGGAATTGAAAAAGGCATTCGCCATGCCTTCCGATTCGCCCGATCCGGATTCCTACAAGGCCATGTGAGAGATGATGTGAGGCGGATGAGGTCGCGGTCTTGAACTATCACTGGAACTGGCACGTATTCTTCGAGCCGTCACCGAACGGGACCGGCACCTATCTCGACATGCTGCTGTCCGGGCTTGAGGTGACGATCGTCACCGCGCTCGCGGCCTGGGCGATCGCGCTGGTGACCGGCACCACCGTCGGCGTGATGCGCACGTTGCCGTCGAAAGCCGCCTCGTTGTTCGGGTTTGCCTATGTCGAATTCTTCCGCAACATGCCGCTCCTGGTGCAACTGTTCCTCTGGTTCTTTGTGCTGCCGGAACTCGTACCCGCTTCCTGGGGGCTCTGGCTGAAGCAATTGCCGAATGCGCCGTTCTATACGGCGGCGATCGGGACGGGGCTGTTCATGTCCGCGCGCGTGGCCGAACAGACCCGGGCCGGCATCAACTCGTTGCCGCGCGGGCAGAAGCTCGCGGCCACTGCGCTGGGTTTAAGGACCCCGCAAATCTATCGCTATGTGCTGCTGCCGATTGCGTTTCGCATCATCCTGCCGCCGCTGACGTCCGAATTTCTCTCGACCATCAAGAATACGTCGGTGGCGCTCACCATCGGCCTGATCGAGCTGACCGCGGAAGCGCGCGCCATGCAGGAATTTTCCTTTCAGGTGTTTGAGGCCTTCACCGCCGCGACCGTGCTTTATCTGCTGATCAACATCGTCGTCGTCATCGTCATGCGCTTCGTCGAACGCGGCGTGGCGATCCCCGGCTACATCTCCGGGAAATAGCGCATGTTTTCCAATTTCGACTTCGACGTCATCCGCCGCTCGCTCGGCTATCTGTTTATCGACGGCATGACGTTCACGCTGACGCTCACGGGGCTGGCGACGCTCGGCGGCATCGTGTTCGGAACGCTGATCGCGATGATGCGCCTGTCCGGCCTCTCGCTGCTGTCGCGCATCGCCGGCCTTTATGTCGACCTGATGCGCTCGCTGCCGCTGGTGCTGGTGATTTTCTGGTTCTACTTCCTGGTGCCCTATATCGGGCAGTGGCTGACCGGGTCTTCACGGCCGGTGCGGGTCGGCGCCTTTGCCTCCTCGCTCATCACCTTCACGCTGTTCGAGGCGGCATATTTCGCCGAGATCATGCGCGCCGGCATCCAGTCGATCTCAAAAGGCCAGCCGGCGGCGGCCTCGGCGCTCGGGCTGACCTATGGCCAGACCATGCGTTACGTCGTGCTGCCGCAGGCGTTCCGCAACATGCTGCCGGTGTTGCTGACCCAGACCATCGTGCTGTTTCAGGACACCTCGCTGGTCTACGTGCTGTCGATTCCCGACTTTCTCGGCGCCGCCAGCAAGGTCGCGCAACGCGACGGCCGGCTGGTGGAGATGTACCTGTTCGCGGCGGTGGTCTATTTCGTGATTTCCAGTATCGCGTCTTTCGGCGTCCGGCGCCTGCAGGCGCGCATTGCTTTCGTGCATTAGCGCATGATCGGCAAGCCATGCTCAAACAGTTGGGATGACCGATGATCGAGATCAGCCACGTCGACAAATGGTACGGGCCGAATTTCCAGGCGCTCAAGGATTGCACCACGGGCGTCGCCAAGGGCGAGGTGGTGGTGGTGTGCGGCCCGTCGGGGTCGGGTAAATCGACGCTGATCAAATGCGTCAACGCGCTCGAGCCGTTCCAGAAAGGAACGATCACGGTAGACGGCATCAGTGTCGGCGATCCCAAGACCAATTTGCCGAAGCTGCGCGCCCGCGTCGGCATGGTGTTTCAGCATTTCGAACTGTTCCCGCATCTGCGCATTATCGACAATCTCTGCCTTGCGCAGGAGAAAGTGTTGGGCCGGTCCCATGCCGAGGCCTTGGCGAAAGGTTCGAAGTTGCTCGACCGCGTCGGCCTCAAGGTTCAGGCGCAAAAATATCCGGCCGAATTGTCCGGCGGGCAGCAGCAGCGCGTCGCGATCGCGCGCGCTTTGGCGATGGACCCGATCGCCATGCTGTTCGACGAGCCAACGTCCGCGCTCGATCCCGAGATGATCAGCGAGGTGCTCGATGTGATGGTCGATCTGGCGAAAGACGGCATGACCATGATGGTCGTGACCCACGAAATGGGCTTTGCCCGAAAGGTCGCCAACCGTGTCATCTTCATGGACCAGGGCGAAATCGTCGAGGACGCGCTGAAGGAGGACTTCTTCGGCCAGCCTCGCAGTGACCGCGCGCAGAAGTTCCTGTCGAAGATTTTGTCGCATTGATTTCTGCGACTATCGCCGCGCGCCTCTTATCCCCCCCCGCGGAACGCGTGGGGTCCGAGGCGAGCGAAGCTCGCTCTCGAGGTGGCCGGCCGAAGGCCGGTCGGGTGGGGGCTTTTTCTGATACCCCCACCCCGGCGCTGCGCGCCGACCCTCCCCGCAAGGGGGAGGGATAAGATAGACCGCACGGCTTCATATAGGGTTTATTAGCTACAGGGTTTTGCGTATATGGCTTTGCTTTCCCTGCCCGAGAGGAGAATTGCTTTGGACCCGATCGCCTATGTCAACAGCGCGTTCGTGCCGCTCAGCGAGGCCAAGGTCTCGGTTCTGGACCGCGGCTTTCTGTTCGCGGACGGCATCTATGAGGTCTCCGCCGTGCTCGACGGCAGGCTGGTCGACAACGATTCGCACCTGGCACGTCTGGAACGATCGGTCGGCGAGATTCAATTGCCGCTTCCGGAAACCATCGGGCGTATCAAGGAAATCCAGCGCGAGCTGATCGCCCGTAACGAACTCAGGGACGGGCTGGTCTACATCCAGGTGACGCGCGGCGCCGACAAGGGGCGGGATTTTGCCTTCCCGAAGGGCGTCAAGCCGACCTTGATGATGTTCACTTCCGTCAAGGACATCGTCAACGCAGCCTCCGCCAAGACCGGTATCGGCGTCATCACGGTGCCCGACATTCGCTGGTCGCGGCGCGATATCAAGAGCGTGGCGCTGCTCGCGCAAGTGCTCGCCAAGCAGGCGGCTGCGGAAGCAGGCTGCGGCGAGGCCTGGATGATCGAGGACGGCAAGGTGACGGAAGGAGGCTCGTCTTCGGCCTTCATCCTGACGCAGGACGACGTGCTGGTGACGCGGCAGAACTCGTCGTCGATTTTGCCGGGCTGCACCCGCAAGGCGGTGGTGAAGTTGGCCGAAGAGCGTCAGTTGCGCGTCGAGGAACGGCCGTTCTCCATCAAAGAAGCGCTGAAAGCCAAGGAAGCTTTCATCACCAGCGCGTCTTCCTTCGTGCAGGCGGTGGTGAAAATCGACGGCAACGCCGTGGCCGACGGCAAGCCCGGGCCAATGGCGACACGTTTGCGCGAAATCTACATCGAGTTTGCGCGCGCCACGGCGACGTAGATATTGAACTTGCAGATTTAAGAGGTCGTCATCGCGAGCGTTAGCCAGCGGGTCGCGCGAAATGCGCGCCCGATGACAGGCTCCGCGATCCAGCCTTACTTAAAGAGTCTGGATTGCTTCCGCCTACGCGTAGGACGCTTCGGCGGACTCCAAGCGCGCCATAGCTCGCAAAGCGAGCGACGGCGGGTCGTCGCGTTGCTCCCTTGCGCAAACGCCTTGCGTTTGTCGCAGGCAATGACGTCCAGTTCACGGCTTGAGGATCAGCTTCTGCACGCGCCAGTTCAGGAGTTCCGCCACATACAGAACGTTCTCCGACGGGCACGCCATCGCGTGAATCCAGCCGAACTGCTTCAACTGCTTGCCGGACTGGCCGAGCACGCCCAGCACCTTGCCGTCGAGGCTGAGCTTGTAGATGCGGCCGGGCCAGGCATCCGAACTGTAGAGCACCTGATGCGGCGGCGGCGTGATGCAGATCGACCATGGCGAACCTGGCGCGAAAGTGCCCTTGGCCTTTGTCGCCTCGTCCGGAATCTTGCCGATCGCCGGTCTGGCATCCGGCGGCACCGGAACGTCGATGACGATCTGGCGCTCGAATTTGCCGTCCTTGTCGAACACCTGAATGCGATGGTTGCCGCGGTCGGCGACGTAGACATTGTCATTCGCGTCGGTTGCGATCGAGTGCGGGGTGTTGAGTTGGCCGGGGCCGTTGCCGGGCTCGCCCCATGACTTCAGCCAGTTGCCGTCCTTGTCGACCTTGGCGACGCGCGAATTGATGTAGCCGTCGCTGATGAAGGTGTCGCCGGCCTTGTCCCATGCCACGTCGGTAACCTGGCGGAAACGGCCATCATCGGGCGGCAGCGGCGGCTTCGGGTGCTTCAGCGGCTCGGTATCTTCGTCGGAGGCTTCCTGCTTGCGGCCGAACACCATGGTGACGCGGCCCTCGGGATCGAACTTGATCACCATGTCCGAGCCCTTGTCGGTGACCCAGATGTTGTCGTTGGGGTCGACCTTGACGGTGTGGGCGAACGACCAGGCGTAAAGGTTCTTGCCGATCTCGCGAACGAACTGACCCTTGTTGTCGAATTCCAGCAGCTGAGTCGCGGCGGCGGCGTAAGCGGGGCCCGTGGTATTGCCGCGCGACAGCGCGAAGACATGTCCCTTGGAATTGACGGCGACGCCGGAGACTTCACCGAAATACATATTGGTGGGCAGCCGCAGCGGATTGGGCACGGATTCGTAATTGATGGTTGGAACCGCCTGCTGCGCCAAAGCCTGTGGCCCGGCCAATAACAAAACCCCAAGCAGCCAGCTCCTCATGAATTCCTCCCAGGAACATTCCAAGAATTTTTCGTTGCGGCGGAGACTAGTGTCCCGATTCCGAAGTTCGTATCATTGCGCGGCCCCACGTTTACGAACTTCGGAATCCAAGGGACACTAGCAAATATATTAAATCTAGTGTGGCTTTGGTCAGAAGTCCGTACGACGAATTCGCGGCGTTGGTGATGCGGACTTCTGAACCGCCACACTAGTGCAAACAAGCTTCTCACGTCCACATTGGCGCGCGTATTCCAACGTCATATCGGCACATCGCCCTGCGCATGGCACGACAAGGGCACAGGCTATGCTATCCTTGAACTTTCCGACGGGTGGATCGCCATGTTCTTTGCTCGCAAGACGACGTCGCTGATGACGCTGACCTTGCTTTGTCTCAGCGTCTTCCCGGGCGGCCCCGCCACGGCGATGTACCCCGAGAGGCCAATCAGGATCGTCGTTCCTTTTGCGCCGGGTGGCGGCACCGATGTGATCGCGCGCACGCTCGCGCAGGAGATGGCGAAGGACCTTGGCGTCTCGGTCGTGATCGAGAACAAACCGGGGGCACGGACCATCATGGGAACCCAGGCCGTCGCCACGAGCGCCGCGGATGGCTATACGCTGTTGATGGGAACGTTCGCGCATGCGGTCAATTCGAGCCTCAGTGCGAAGCTGCCCTACGATCCGCACAAGGATTTCGCAGCCGTTGCCCTGATCGCGCGTTCCTTCAATATCGTCGTTGTCAATCCGAAGTCTTCCATTCGCACGATCGCCGACCTGGTCGCCGCGGCGAAGGCCAATCCCGATAAACTCTCCTATGGGACGTTTGGCGTCGGCACCTCGGCTCATCTGGCAGGCGAGTTGTTCAAGAGCGTGGCGAGGGTCAATTTGACCGCCGTGCCCTACAACGGCGCCGTGCCCGCCATCACCGACCTGATCGGCGGTCGAATCGATGTGATGTTCACGACGGTTGTGAGCGCCGCCTCGCTCGTCGAAAGCGGGCAGCTGCGCGCGATCGCCGTGACCTCGGCGGAGCGTTCGCCTGCCTTTCCGCAAATCCCCACGGTGGCGGAGGCCGGCGTCCCCGGCTGTGCCGCCGAGAGCTGGTATGGGCTGTTTGCGCCTGCCGGGACGCCCGGCGATGTCATCGACCGGCTCAATAAATCGGCAGCGTCGGCCGTCCAGTCCGAGGCCTTGCGGAAACTCGCGGTCAATGAAGGGCTGGTCATGGACGCGCTTCCCCCCGAGGCGCTCGACCGATATGTCCGCGGCGAGGAGGAGCGCTGGCGCCGCGTCATCCGGGATGCCGGGATAACGGTCGAATGACGCTTTGCTGCGCTGCGGCGTGGCCAGGAATATTTCAGTTCGGCCGGGGTTGCAGAGGGGGCGTCTTTCAGGCACTTGGCGGGACGGCCTTTGGTCTCGTCAACAGGCCTCTCACCTGACCAACGACAAGTCGTCAGCCGGCAATTCAGACCCATGGAGGATCATCATGTCCTGTACGTTCCAGCACACGCTCGTGGCTGCGGGTATCGCCTTTATCTGCGCCGTCCTGCCCGCATCGGCGCAGGAAACACTCCGCATCCGCGGCACGATCGAAGCGGTCGACGGCCCGGTTTACGTGGTGAAGAATCGCGACGGCGCGGAATTGAAAGTCACGGTCACGGATCCCCAGCTCTATGTGGCGATCGTGAAATCGACGATGGCCGACATCAAGCCGGGCCAGTTCGTCGGCGCGACCGGCGTGACGCAGCCTGACGGCAGCCAGAAAGCCGTCGAGGTTCATATCTTCCCGGAATCGATGCGCGGCACCGGTGAAGGCCATTACGACTGGGATCTCAGACCCAACACCAAGATGACCAACGCCAATGTCGAGCAGACCGTCGGCGGCGTCGAAGGGCCGGTGTTGACGGTGAAGTACAAGGACGGAGAGAAGAAGGTGCTCGTGACGCCGGAGACCGCCGTCGTCACCTACGTGAACGGCGACAAGGCCGATCTCAAGCCGGGCACCAAGATCTTCGTCGGCGCCGCGAAAAAAGGCGCTGACGGCACCTGGCAGACCCCGCGCGTCACCTACGGCAAGGATGGGTTGACGCCGCCGATGTAAAGACAACGTTTTCTACAGACCACCACCAAAAGACCACCACCAAGATAACTTCGACAGGGAGAATAACATGCGTTCGATGATTTCTTTTGCGCTGGCGGCGTGTGCCGTCGTGGCGATCAGCTCGCAGGCACTGGCGCAAGCGCCCGCGCCGGCGACAGCACCGGCTGCGGTGCCCGAGGCGATGCCTTTCGATATTCCCTATGGCATGTCGATCGGTCTCGAGAAGGCCAAGCAGGTGATGGCCGCGGCTGAGGCTGAAGCCAAGAAGCACAATTGGAAGATGAACATCGCCGTCGTCGATACCAACGGTGAGCCGGTGCTGTTCGAGCGGATGGAAGGCGCGCAGATCGCCTCCGGTAATATCTCGATCGGCAAGGCCCGCACCGCTGCGCGCTTCCGCCGCGAAACCCGGCTGTTCTTCAATGCCTTCGAGAGCGGCCACGGCTACGTCGCCACGCTCGATCCGACGCTGGTGGCGAGCCCCGGCGGCTTCCCGCTGGTTGAAGGCGGCAAGCTGATCGGCGCAATTGGCTGCAGCGGCGGCACCGGCGATCAGGACGCGGTTACCTGCAAGGCCGCCGCGGACATGGTGAAGTAAGCGCGTTGGCTTGCGCCGGTCGTAGCTTGGCGCAAGATTCCTGAAGCGTGGAGTTTGTTGGCGTCGCGGCAGGTGACTGTCCGCGGCGTCACTGTATTCGCAACACTGTATTTGCAATGCTCGTATTCCGATCGCCGCGGTGCGGCAAAAGTGAATTTGCTGGACGAGGCGGCAAATCCAATTCTAGATAGCCGAGCCTGGAACGTCAGGCCAAGAGCCGTCTTTCAAGCCGCGACCCGGGAGGCAAATCATGTGGGTGCTGTTGCTGGTGCCGTTCGTAGGCCTGCTGTGGGTGCCTTTCTACAACTTCTACGAACCGGCTCTGTTCGGTTTCCCGTTCTTCTATTGGTATCAGCTCGCCTGGGTGCCGATCTGCTCGCTGCTGATCTGGCTTGTGTACCGCTCGCGCACGCCTGACGAAACGCCGTGACTTCCGCGCCACGCTTGTAGGTAAGCCGCCATGTCTGCTGAGATCGACTGGGTCGCACTCGCCGTCTTCATTTTCTTCTTTGCCCTCGTCACCGTGATGGGCTTCTTCGCGGCCCGCTGGAAAGCCGGCCCGGTCGACTCCCATCTCGACGAATGGGGTCTGGGCGGCCGGCAATTCGGCACCTGGATCACCTGGTTTCTGGTCGGTGGTGACTTCTACACCGCCTATACCGTGATCGCGGTGCCGGCGCTGGTCTATGCGGTCGGCGCCTACGGCTTCTTCGCGCTTCCCTACACGATCATCGTCTATCCGTTCGTCTTCGCGGTGATGCCGCTGCTCTGGAAGGTCGCGCACGCCAAGGGACATGTGACCGCGGCCGACGTGGTTCTCGAGGCGCACGGTTCGCGCGGCCTCGAGCTTGCGGTCGCGATCACCGGCATGGTCGCGACCATGCCCTATATCGCTCTGCAATTGATCGGCATGGGCGTCGTGATCAAAGCGATCGGGCTGACCGGCGAACTGCCGATCATCGCCGCCTTCGTCATTCTGGCGCTCTATACCTATAGTTCCGGCCTGCGCGCGCCGGCCTTGATCGCCTTCGTCAAGGACATCATGATCTATATCGTGGTGCTGGTGGCGGTGGTCGTGGTGCCCGCTCAACTCGGCGGCTATGGTGCGGTGTTCTCGGCCGCCAACGACGCCTTCGCCGCCAAGGGCGGTGCGACCGGCCTTATCCTGCAGCCCCAGCAAATGCTCGCTTATGCCACGCTGGCGCTGGGATCGGCGCTCGCCGCGTTCATGTATCCGCACACCCTGACCGGAATCTTCGCGTCGAAATCCGCCGATACGATCCGCAAGAACGCGATCATGTTGCCGGCCTATACGCTGCTGCTCGGGCTGATCGCGCTGCTCGGCTACATGGCCTATGCCGCCCATATCAAGGTGGCGTCGAACAACGACGTCGTGCCTGTCCTGTTCAAGACGCTGTTCCCGTCCTGGTTCGCCGGCTTTGCGTTCGCGGCGATTGCGATTGGCGCGCTGGTTCCGGCCGCGGTGATGAGTATCGGGGCGGCCAACCTGTTCACGCGCAATGTCTGGAAGTCCTATATCGACCCCGGCATCAGCCATGCCGGCGAGGCCTCGGTGGCGAAAATCGTTTCGCTCGTCGTCAAGCTGGGCGCGCTGGCCTTCACGATATTCCTGCCGACGCAATACGCGCTCGACCTGCAACTGCTCGGCGGATTGTGGATACTGCAGACCTTTCCGGCGCTGGTGTTCGGCTTGTTCACGCGCTGGTTCCGCGCCGGCGGTCTTCTGCTGGGCTGGGCGGCGGGCACGCTGTGGGGAACCTGGACGGCGTGGAGCAACGGGCTGAAGCCGCTCGCAACGCTCGATCTCGGCGGCGCGAGCTACGTATTCTACGTTGGGCTTGGCGCGCTGATCCTCAATGTCGTAGCAGCCGTGGTCGCCACCGTGATCCTGAACCTGGTCTCGCCGCGCTCTATTATTGCTCGATCTTGATATTTCCGGCTCGCGCCACTTCGGTCCAGCGCGCGATGTCGGAGGCCAGAATCTTCGCGAATTCCGCCGATGAGTTGCCGACCGGCAGGATGCCGAGCGGCTTGAATTTTGCAGCCACCTCAGGCGATCGTGTGATCCGCATCAGCTCGGTTTCGAGCTTGCTGACGATCGCCGGCGGCGTTTGCCGGGGCACGAAAATGCCGCTCCACAGCACTGCATCCACGTCCGCACCAGCTTCCTTCATGGTCGGAACATCCGGTAAATCCTCGGCGTGGTTGGGAGCGGTGACCGCGAGCGCGCGCACCTGACCGCCTTTGATTTGGCCCGAGACCGGGCCGGCATCCGCAATGGTCGCGGTCACCTGGCCGGAGATCACGGCCATCACCGAATCGTTGGCGCCCTTGTAGGGAATTTCCTGCATCGGCGCGCCGGTCTTCTGCTTGAACAATTCAGTGACGAGCTGAAACGCAGCCGATGACGACGAATAGTTCGCTTGACTGGGATTGGCCTTGGCAAAGGCGATCAGCTCGGCGACCGACTTGATCGGGGAGGCGGCGTTGACGATCAGGATCAGCGGGAACGAGCCGAGTTCGGAAACCGGGATGAAATCCTTGACCGGATCGTAAGGCAGCTTGGCATAAACCGCGGGATTGATCGCCATGGCGCCGCTCGCGCCAACCAGCAGCGTGTAGCCGTCGGGCGGCGATTTGGCGACGTATTCGGTGGCGACGATGGCGCCGCCGCCGGGTTTGTTATCGATGACGACGGGCTGGCCAAAACTTTCGGATAGTTTCTGTCCGACGATCCGCGCGATCAGGTCGTTGCCGCCGCCCGGCGTGAAGCCGACCACAATATGGATCGCCCGCGTCGGATATTTCGCCGGGTCCTCCTGGGCGCGCGCGGCATCGCGCGGGGCCAGGGCGAAGACCGCCAATCCGAGACACCCGCTGACCGCGTATAGGCTCAAATTTTTCATGACGTGACGCTCTTTCCTGCTGACGGAGGATTTCGCGAAATCAGAGTGGGGTGA
The DNA here is from genome assembly GCA_963832045.1 of uncultured Alphaproteobacteria bacterium. GTDB lineage: Bacteria > Pseudomonadota > Alphaproteobacteria > Rhizobiales > Xanthobacteraceae > Bradyrhizobium. Next base: position 420,979 of record CAWHSM010000017.1, on the reverse strand, counting down.
TGTGAACATGGAGCACGGCAGCCTGGCCGTCGTCGAGCGCGGCCAGACAGCGGTCGATCGATGCCGCCAGCTCATCCGGCCCGGTGACACATTCGCCATACGCGCCGAACGCCTTCGCGACAGCAGGAAAATCCCGCTGCTCGCCCTGACGGCCGGAAGTCAGTCGCGACTGAAACCGGTCGGTTTCGGCCGCGACGCCCTTGGGATAGACGCGCTGCACCGCCGACTTCACCGCCTGCCAGCCGCCATTGTCGAGCACGACCGTCAAAATCGGAATCCGGTACTGCTGTGCCGTCGCATAGACGCTGTCGGGCGAGGAAAAATGAAATCCGCCGTCCCCGATCACCTGCACGATGCGACGCTCGGCCAGCGCGAGTTTCAGCCCGAGCGCCATGCCGCCGGAGAATCCAAGTCCGCCGCCGGCCAGCCCAACGTAGCTACCGGGTCTGGTGCGCGTGATGTGCTCTTGCAGGATCGGCGCGTTGCGGATCGCTTCGTTCACGACGATGTCGTCCTGCGATATCTTCTCGTTCAGCGTCGCGAACAGGAACGCCGGGGTCAGCGCGCCGGAAACACCCTTGTTGGCGCGCGCGTCCGCGCGCCGCTTGGAGACCTCCTCGCGTGTGCCGCTCCAGCTTGCCATTCGCGCCGCGACGCTTTCGCGCCATGCAGCGCCGGCACGTGCTTCGACCGCGTCACAGACTTGCCGCAGCACGGTGGCGCAATCGGCCTGGATCCGCATGTCGGTCGGAAATCCCCACATCGGAAAATCCGATTTCAAGGGATCAATATCGATCTGGATCCATTTGATCGCATCTGCGCGTTTGGCGTATTGCGGGATGAAGGGAACGTCCGAATCGAGCAGCAGGCCAAGATCGGCCTGTTCGAGCAGCGGCATCGGATCGAACCCCGCAAAGCAGGGCGAGGCCTGCGAGATATTGAGGTCGATCGAATTGAATTCCGCAACCCGGATGCCGCAGGTCAGCGCCAGCCGTTCCAATGCTTCGACCGCCTCGGTCTTGCGGCCAAGATAGGCTGTGAGCGCAATCGGGTTTTTCGCCGCCATGAGGGCTTCGGCGATTGCCTCGACGCGCGTTTGGTCGATTCCGCCCGTCCGCACGCTGCCATAGCGCGCGAGCGGGTAGGCCGGCATCGCGTCGTCGTCCCATTCCTCCGCCAGCGTTTCGCGCGGCAGCATCATGTAGACCGGCCCCGGCGGGTCGCTGTTTGCAAAAGCGTAAGCGCGGGCAAGTGCCTCCTTCACCACGATGCCCGAGGGCAGCGAATATTCCCACTTCACATAGGGCCGCACGATGCTGGCGATATCGAAGGGGTCTTGCACGAAATGCACGTAGGTATCGCGTGAGCCCGTCAGTTCGCCGTGCAACGTGAAGGGCGCGCGGCCGGCGAACAGCAGCACCGGCAAGCGATAGCGAAACAGGTTCTGGATCGCCATGCACGCGTTAGCCGTCCCTGCATCGACATGGACGAATACGGCTTGCGCCCGTCCGGTCGCGAGCGCATAGCCGGCCGCCATATGCACGGCCACCACCTCATGCGGGCACAGGATTACTTCCGGATGCTTGCGTCCCTCGCGATCCCACTCGGCCAGTGCCTCGATCAGCGAGACATGATCGGTGCCGAGATTGGCGAAGATATAGTCGACGCCGAGGTCGACGAGCGCCTGAAGGAAGTGATGTGCGGTCGAGTGACGGCTCATGCGGGATTTTCCGACGCCTTCTCCGCGATAAATCTGTTGCGCAAGGTGCCCACGCCGGTGATCTCGACCTCGACCACGTCGCCCGTCTTGATATTCGGCGAGGCGCCGTCGGTTCCCATCCAGATCACGTCGCCGGGCCATAACGTGAAATACTTCGTCATCTCGACGATGAATGCCTTGATTCCGAAGATCATGTCGTTGGTATGGAAGCGGTTGCTCTCCTTGCCATTGAGTTGCACGATGGTTTCCATCCTGTCGAGATCGGCAGAAGTCTCGATCCACGGTCCCATCGGCTTGAAGGTGTCGGCGTTCTTTGCCCGCCATAGACCGCGATCTGCCTTCTGCCAGCTGCGTTCGCTGACATCGTTGCCGATGGTGTAGCCGAATACACAGGACATCGCGTCGCGTTCGTCAAGATGCTTGGCCTTCTTGCCGATGACGACGACGAGTTCGCCCTCGTAGTGGATGTTTTCAGTGGCGTCAGCCGGAATGACGACATCTTCGTCGTGCGCGATCAGCGCATTCTGCGCGCGGTAGCCGACCTCGGGCCGGTCAGGAATATCAGGCACCTCGCCGCGCTTGTCGGCGGCCTCTTTCAGATGTTTGAGATAGTTGAGGCCGACGCAGTAAAAGGTGCGCGGCACGACCGGCAGCTCGATCTTGACGTCCGCCAATGGATGCGTGCGCGGCGTGCTCCGCCATTCGCTGAAGGGATCGCCGTCGATCGCGATGACGCGGTCGCCTTCGACGATGCCCCAGGATGTCTTCTGGTTTGTGGTGAATTTAAGCCAGCGCATGGCTCATCCGCACCGGTTCGAGCGATGGTTACTCTTCCTTCACCAGCGTCGAGGTCCCGGGGCCCTCACCCATGATCAGGAGTACGGCGTCCTCGTCCTTGGCGCCGTCCCAATGCACCTGCTTGCCGAAATGGGTCACGAAGCTGCCGGCCGGCAGCGGGGTCGTGTTGGCGGGATCGAAATGCGGTCCCGTGCCGACCCACCAGGTGCCCTGCAGCACGACGATGTAGCGGTCGTTGGGATGGAAGTGCGGGCGGCTGAAATGATTGCCCTTGGTCCACTTGGTGTAGACCATATAGAAGCCGGGCTTGCTGGGGTCGCCGACCACCACGGCTTGCTGCACCCCGCGGGCGTCGACCGGGGTCCAGGGGATTTGGTCCGGCAGTTTGTAGACCACGGCGGCCGAGTTGAGTTCGGCGGCCGAGCTCATGCTCAGCATGGCGGCAAGCGCCAGCGGCATCAGCAGAAATCGCCAGAGCCGGTTTGTATTTTTCATGATTTTTTCCTCCCTTGAAAACTGCTGTTGCCTTTTGACGGGGACACTAGCCGGTCTGCCGGTACAGGAGCAAGGGGCGGAGGCTGCATGCGGGGCAGGCGCAATGCGTGAATTCATGCCGTCAACATTTTGCAAACCTTGAATGCTGTTTACCCAACCCGATAAGCAATTGAAAACCCGTCTTGGCCAAAGTGCCCCTGACCACAGCCAATGGGGAAGGGGCAAGTGATGAATGGGAAGGCAATTCAGGAGAATGTACGGCGATATCGCGCCATTGCGTCGTTGTATCGTCAGACGGCGGCGTTTCGCCCCCATCAACAGCTATCCCTGCTCGAGCAGGCCCGTGAGTGGGAAACCCGCGCGTTGACCGAGCTCGAAGCCTACTTCACCCCGAGTGAATCCCGGGTAAGCCCGTTGCAGAGCTGGATGGTCCAGTCGGTTAGCCTGCCGATGCTTAACGCCGCGTAAGCATTCTTGCGCGGGAACGGCTCGCCTCAGGCTCGCATCCCGATCGCCGGTCGAAAAGGCGGGTCGTTGTCGGGCTGCGGTGCTGGCGCGTAGTGATCGAACCGCATGGTAAAGTTGGCGCGGCCGTTCGATCTTTGCAGTAAGGGGTTTTCGTAGCCGAACAGGTTCATGAGCGGCACCGTCGCGTCGATCACCACGGCATCGTCGCGCATATCCTGCCCAATAACTCGCCCCCTCCGCAATTTCAGATCACGGATAACTGGGGCGACGCAATCCTCGGGCGTCACGACTTCGACCTTCATGATCGGTTCGAGTAGAACCGGCCCCGCCTTTCGCAACGCCTCGCGGAAACAGGCGCGCGCCGCGATTTCGAAGGCCAACGCTGACGAATCGATGTCGTGATACTTGCCGTCGATGAGCTGCACCTTGACGTCAACCACAGGAAAGCCCGCGACCACGCCCGAGGACAACACGCTCTCGACGCCTTTCCTGATGGCCGGGACATATTCCATCGGCACAGCGCCGCCGATAATCCGCGACTCGAACTCATAGCCTTTTCCGGCTTCGCGGGGCTCGACCACGAGCGTGACCGCCGCAAACTGCCCGCTACCGCCGGTCTGCCTCTTGTGGGTATAGCTATGCTCTGCACGCCGGCTGATGCATTCGCGGAACGCCACCTGCGGCGCTCCGATATTGACGCCTATTCCATCGCGTTTCAGTAATCCGACTTTTGCATCGAGGTGCTCTTCGCTTGTTCCTTTCAGGATGGTTTGGCCGGATTCGCGATCGGTTGAGACGCGGAACGACGGGTCTTCCGCGGCGAGCTTCGTCAGGGTGACGCCCAGCTTTTCCTGGTCAGCCTTTGACTTCGGTTCGATAGCGATCTCAATTAGCGATAATTGAGCCGCGACGTCGTCTGGCATTGTCGTGTTCCAAATAGCACGAAAGCTGTTCGCGCTTATACTATAGGTTGCCCGTTATGACCAATTCGTCGCGGCATTTTCCGTTACCCCGAGAAATTGGTTTCGATGCCGGTTCCGGGCTTGCTTCTTGCCGATCTGTCTTGATTGCTTCCGGCTCGGGCGTCTTTTAAAAGTCGTCCCATGTCCGATTTCCATGGTGTCTTCCCCTACCTCGTCTCGCCGGTCGAGGCCGATGGCCGAATTCGCACCGACGTGCTGGGGCGGCTTTGCGACGATCTCATCAAATCGGGCGTGCACGGGCTGACGCCGCTCGGTTCGACCGGCGAATTTGCCTATCTCAGCAACGTCCAGCGCGCGGCCGTGGTGCAGGCAACGATCGAGGCGGCGCGTGGCCGCGTGCCGGTCGTCGCAGGCGTTGCCTCGACCTCGACGGCGGATGCGGTGGCGCAGGCGAAGGCCTGTCAAAAGCTCGGCGCCGACGGCATTCTGGCTATTCTCGAAGCCTATTTTCCGCTCGACGACATCCAGGTCGAATCCTACTTCCGCAGCATTGCGGACGCGGTCGACATCCCCGTCGTGATCTACACCAACCCGCAATTCCAGCGCTCGGATCTTTCGCTCGATTGCATCGCGCGATTGTCGGCCCACCCGCGCATTCAATACATCAAGGATGCCTCCACCAATACCGGGCGGCTGCTCTCGGTCACGAACCGCTGCGGCGATTCGATCCGCGTCTTCTCGGCTTCCGCGCACATTCCGGCCGCGGTCATGCTGATCGGTGGCGTCGGCTGGATGGCGGGTCCGGCCTGCATCATTCCGCGCCAAAGCGTTGCCCTTTACGATCTCTGCAAGGCCGCGCGCTGGGACGAGGCGCTCAAGCTCCAGCGAAAGTTGTGGCGCGTCAACGAAGCGTTCGCGCGCTACAATCTCGCCGCCTGCATCAAGGCTGCGCTTGCGATCCAGGGCTATGACGTAGGCGATCCCATAGCACCCCAGAAGGCGCTCTCCGCCGACGAACGCAAGGCGGTCGAGGCGGTGCTGGCCGAGGTCGGGTGAGGGGGATCGCGGCCCTAACCGCCACCGTCATTCCGGGATGCGCCGCTAGGCGCAGGCCCGGAATCCATTTCTCCGGATATTCGTGCGGCACCATGGATTCCGGGTTCGCGCTAAAGCGCGCCCCGGAATGACAGCAGGGTGGGCTTGGCCTGTTCCTTGCCCGTGGGCTACATTGGCAACCTGACCAAAATTTCAAGGAAAGAACGATGAACATTCTCCCCGGCAATCTACGTTTCGGTGCGGGCCAGTCGGTCAAGCGGCTTGAGGACCAGCGGCTGCTCACCGGAAAAGGTCAGTTCATCGACGACAAACCGGAAGAGGGCGCGCTGTGGCTGTACATGCTGCGCTCGCCGCATGCCCATGCCAGGATCATCTCGATCGACACCAAGGCCGCCCGCGAAATGCCGGGCGTGGAAGCCATCTATACCGGGGCCGACCTGATCGCCGATGACATCGGCACGCTGCCCACCCTGTTGATTTTCCCGCGCCCGGACGGCTCGCCAATGACGGTGCCCCCGCGCCGGCTGCTCGCCCATGAGCTGGTGCGTTATGTGGGGGAGACAGTTGCCGCGGTTGTGGCGGCCTCGCGCTTTGCCGCGCAAAGCGCTGCGGAAGCGATCGTGGTGGAATATCAAGAATTACCTTCTGTGGTCGATCCGCTTGCCGCGATCAAGCCGGGTGCACCGGTGGTGTGGTCGGAAGTATCAGACAATGTCGTGGCCGCGATGAGTTACGGCGATGCGGCGGCAGTGGATGCGGCGTTCGCCAAGGCAGACCATGTGGTCTCGCTCGACCTCGTCAATCAGCGCCTCGTTCCCTGTGCCATGGAGCCGCGCTCGGCGATTGCCGAAGTCGAAAAGAAGACCGGACGGCTGATCCTGCACGTCCAGTCGCAGACGCCAGCCTCGACCCGTGACATCCTCGCGGAAGCCGTGCTGAAGCGGCCGAAGGAAAGCATCCAGGTCCTGGTCGGCGATATCGGCGGCGGCTTCGGCCACAAGACCAACCTCTACCCGGAAGACGGCATGGTGGCCTATGCCGCCATCAAGCTGAACAAAAAGGTGCGCTGGCGCGGCGAGCGATCGGACGACTTTCTGGGTGGCACCCATGGCCGCGATCTGACTTCGACGGCTGAATTCGCGCTCGATGCCAAGGGCCGTGTGCAGGCCTTCCGGGTGCGTTCGGTCGGCGGTACCGGCGCCTATATCTCCGGCACCGGCGCGCTGATCCCGCTGATCCTCGGCCCCTTCGTCCAGACCGGTGTCTACGACCTGCCGCTGGTTCATTACGACCTCAAGGCCGTGATGACCCACACCGCGCCGGTCGCCGCCTATCGCGGCGCGGGCCGCCCCGAGGCCGTCTTCGTCGTCGAACGGCTGATGGATGCCGCAGCCCGCCAGATCGGAATGGACCCGCGCGCCATTCGCAAGGTCAACTACGTCAAGCCGGTGCAAATGCCCTACACCAACGCCGTCGGGCAGGTGTACGATTCCGGCGCCTTCGCCCATATGCTGGAGCGCGCCACGAAATTGTCGGACTGGGACGGCTATGCCGCGCGCAAAAAGGCCGCCAGGAAGAAGGGCCTGCTCTATGGCCGCGGCCTGACCAGCTATATCGAATGGACCGGCGGCACCGTGCATAACGAAGCGGTCTCGCTGCACGCGACCGCCGAGGGACGCATCGTCCTGCATGCCGGCACGCAGGCGATGGGGCAGGGGCTGCAGACTTCATTTGCGCAGATGATCGCGGCGGCGCTCGGCGTATCCATCGACAAGGTCGATATCGTGCAGGGCAATACCGATCTCGCGATCGGTTTCGGCAGCGTCGGTTCGCGTTCGCTGTTCGTCGGCGGCACGGCGGCGGTGGTCTCGGCGGCCGATCTGATTGCGAAAGCCCGCGACAAGGCATCGCAGATGTTGGAGGCCTCCGTCGAGGATATCGAATATCGCGACGGCACGCTGACCGTGGTCGGCACCGACAAGCATGTCAGCCTGTTCGACATTGCCAAAAAAGAACAGGGCGCGCGGCTCAGCGTCGACAGCGAAGGCCAGACCGACGGACCATCGTGGCCGAACGGCACGCATATCTGCGAGGTCGAGATCGATCCCGACACCGGCGTCACGCGCGTGGTGCGCTACACCACGGTCGACGATGTCGGGGTCGCCATCAATCCAATGCTGGTGACGGGGCAGGTGCATGGCGGTGTCGCGCAGGGCATCGGCCAGGCGCTGTATGAAGGCGTGACCTACAGTACGGAAGGCCAGTTGTTGACCGCGAGCTATCAGGACTACTGCATTCCGCGTGCCGACGACATGCCGCCGATCGAGGTAACGCTGGATGGTTCTGCGCCGTGCCGCACCAATCCATTGGGCGCCAAGGGTTGCGGCGAGTTCGGCGCCATCGGCGGGCCACCCTGCATTGCGAACGGCGTGATGGATGCCTTGAGCGATCTCGGCATCACGTCGATCACGACGCCGTTGTCGCCGATGAAGGTCTGGCAGGCGATCCGGGAAGCGAAAGCGCGGGCGGATTGAGCGGCCTCCGTCATTCCGGGATCGGCCGTAAGGCCGAGACCCGGAATCCATTTCTCCTGACATTCGCGCGGCGCCGTGGATTCTCAGGTGCGCTATTGCGCACCATAGCTCGCGCTCGCGCGCGCCCCGGAATGACGGTGTTCCCTGACATTTCGTTCTGATATCCTGTAGTTCAAAGCATGGCGGGAGATTTCGATGCGCAAATTATTGACCGTACTGGCGGCGCTGGCGACGCTGAGCCTCACCAATTGCGGCTATAACGCGATTCAGACCAATGACGAGCAGGTCAAATCGGCCTGGTCGGAAGTCCTCAATCAATACCAGCGCCGCGCCGATCTCGTGCCCAACCTCGTCAATTCGGTGAAGGGCTTTGCGCAGCAGGAAAAGGACGTCCTGCTCGGCGTCACCAATGCGCGTGCCAAGGTCGGCAGCATCCAGGCGACGCCGGAACTCGTCAACGATCCGGGCGCGTTTGCGAAATTCCAGGCCGCCCAGGGCGAACTCACCAGCGCATTGTCCAAGCTTCTGGTGGTGACCGAGAATTATCCGCAGCTCAAATCCGACGCGCTGTTTCACGACCTGATGTCGCAGCTCGAAGGCACCGAGAACCGCATCACCGTGGCGCGCAACCGCTACATCAAGGCCGTGCAGGACTATAACGTCGGCATCCGCACCTTTCCGAACAACCTGACGGCGATGGCGTTCGGCTACAAGGAAAAGGCCAATTTCACCGTCGACAACGAGAAGGAAATCTCGACCGCGCCGAAGGTTGATTTCAATCCAGCACCGGCGCCCGCGCCGGCGAAGTAGCCGCGCTGATGATCGCAAGGGCTCTCTTCTTTGTGTTTGTGCTGTGCTGGCCCTTCGTGGCCGCGGCCGATGTCGCCGTGCCGCCGTTGTCCGGCCGCGTGGTCGATCAGACCGGAACGTTGTCGGCGGGCGACATCTCCGCGCTGACGCAAAAACTGAAAGACCTCGAAACCCGCAAGGGCAGCCAGGTCGCGGTGCTGATCGTGCCCACCACGCAGCCGGAGACCATCGAGCAATTCTCGATCCGAGTCGCGGAAGCCTGGAAGATCGGGCGCAGGAAGATCGACGATGGTGCGCTTCTCGTCATCGCCAAGGACGACCGCAAGCTGCGGATCGAAGTCGGCTACGGCCTGGAAGGCGCGCTCACCGACGTCACCGCGCGGCGCATCATCGACGAGATCATCACCCCGAGATTCCGAACCGGCGATTTCGCCGGCGGCGTTTCGGCCGGCGTCGACCGCATCATCCGAGTCGTCGATGGCGAGCCGCTGCCGGCGCCGCGGCCAGAGGCGTCCCACAGCGCCGATCCGGACATGTGGTTTAACATCGTTTTCAGCCCGTTCGGTTTTATCGGCTTCGTCGCGATCGCCGGAATCACCCGCCATCTCCTGGGCCGGCTGCTCGGCTCCGGCGTCACCGCCGGTGTGGTCGGCGCTATCTTCTGGTTTCTCCTCGGTTCGATCGCCGTCTCCTCCGTCCTCGGCGTCATCGCATTCTTCCTCACGATGTTCGGCGACGCCATTCTCGCCGCGAGCCAGCAAGCCAGCCGCAGCGCCGGCCGCGGCGGCGGAGGCGGCTGGTCCGGCGGCGGCGGTTCGTGGTCCGGCGGATCGAGCTCGGGTTCGAGCGACAGCGGCGGGATTTCCGGAGGCGGCGGCAGTTTCGGCGGCGGCGGCGCGTCAGGGAGCTGGTGATTATGGGGATCAAGCGCATCGGAAAGCACCTTCTCGAATTGCACTGGCGAGTGCGGCAGATTTTTTCGCGAGAGGTACTGGCCCTGATCGAGCAGGCGATCAAGGCGGGTGAGGCCACGCATTCGGGGCAGGTGCGCTTTGTCGTGGAAGGTGCGCTCGACGGCAGGCCGCTATTCAAAGGACAGCCGGCGCGGGAGCGTGCGCTCGATATTTTCTCGCAACTGCGCATCTGGGACACCGCGCACAACAATGGCGTGCTGATTTATCTGTTGCTCGCCGACCGCGACGTCGAGATCGTTGCCGATCGCGGTATCGACGCCCATGTCGGCGCCGGCGGCTGGCAGAAGATCTGCGCCGCCATGGAGGCCGATTTCAGAAGCGGCAATTTCTCCGGCGGCGTGATCAACGGAATTGCCGCTGTGTCGCGAGAGCTGGCGGCGTATTTCCCCAAGCACGGCGCGGGGCCGAATGAATTGCCGGACAAGCCTGTCGTGATGTAGCGGTCGTCATTCCGGGGCGAGGCGAAGCCTCGAACTATGGTGCGCAATTGCGCACCTGAGAATCCATTTCTCCAAGCATTACGGTGGCGCGATGGATTCCGGGCCCGAGGCTTCGCCTCGTCCCGGAATGACACCTCAATTGGGAGCTAAGCCGTTCTCGACAAACCACTGCTTGCGTATACTCACTTGCGCGCAGCCCCGGCAGGAGGGGCCACAGGGTCGGCCTTGATCGAAGGCCTTTGCGCCACGCGATCGAACCATGCCTTGATGTTGGCGTTGGCGGGATCAATCGCCTGGCCGACCAGGGCGCTAAAATCGAGCCAGCAATAGAGCAGGATGTCGGCGAGCGTGAAGCGCTTGCCGCAGATATAGTCCCGTCCGTCCGCCATCTGGCCGTCGAGCCATTGGAGGCGGTCGGCGGCGAGCATCTTCAACCCCGGCGAGGCTTCCGGGGCGACCGCAATGCGCTTTTCGAAGAATTTCAGCGCCTCGCCGAAACGATAACCGTTCGCCAGCGGCTCGCAGATGTTGAGATCGACGCGGCGCGTCCACATCCGGCATTCGGCGCGCTCCTTTGGGTTAGACCCGATCATCGGCGGCTCCGGTTTGATCTCCTCGAGATATTCGCAGATCGCGGTGATCTCGGACAGGTAACTGCCGTCATCGAGCTCGAGCGCCGGCATCTGGCCGTGCGGATTGCGCTTGAGGTGTTCGGCCTGGCGGTTCTCGCCGCCGCGCAGATCGACGGTCTGCTTCGGCACCTCGATGCCTTTCTCCGCCATGAAGATGCGGACAATGCGCGGGTTGGGCCCGATCGAATCGTAAAGTTTCATGCGTCTTCTCCCGGATTTTTTATCGGCGATTGTTTTGAGCAGACCGCCGGGCGGTTTGTCAAACCGCGCAACGCGAATCTAGCCGTCGTCGAGCTTGTTGAGATCGCGCGCCGACTGCATGATCGGCTCGAAGTTCGACCGCGCATCGAGCGCGTCGAACAATTGCGCGGTGTCCGAAACTGATGGTTTCTGGTGCGGTTTAGAATTTGAAGTTCCTATGACGAGATCGCTGCGAAACGGATAGGAACTTCAAATTCACCGCACTAGGCAATTTCCTAAAATTTCGGTAAACGCCGGGCGAGGTAAGGATTTGGCAAGGTATGAAAGTTACCAAATGGTCAATCTTTAATGGAGAATTGACCGTGAGCGAACAAGCCGAGCAGATCAGCGGTGAATCCGGTTCCCTCAACGCAGGCGTTTCCCATTCGGCGGATACGCCAAGCGAGCCGGTGGTGGCTTCTGCGGCCGAAACCAGCCCGGCAGTGGATGCGCCGGTGTCCGAGCCTTCTTTGCCAGAGCCTTCGATATCTGAGCCTTCACTGTTTGAGCCGGCGACGTCGGAGGCACCGAAGGTCGAGGCCCCGAAGGCCGAGGTGAGCGCCCCGGCTTCCCAGTCCGAGTCCTCCAAGCGCGAGGCTTCCAAGCCCGAGGCTTCCAAGCCCGAGATTTCGCAACCCTCCGGCAAGGCGCAAGCCCCCGGCAAGGAACAAGCCCCCGGCAAGGTCATTGTGATGTCGCGCAGCGATCGCGCCTGGGCAGACAACGATACCCGTTCCGGGCCGGAAGAGACCGAGCACCACAGCGTATTCGGCACGCGCCGGATGGCGGCGATGGCCGCCATGGTGGCGCTGGCGACCGCGGCGGGCGCAGTTGGCGGCGCGCTCGCGACCTCGGCATTCATGCACGGCGGTTCAGGCGACGTTGCCACGACCGGCAGCCAAACGACGCTGGAAGCATCGCTGTCGCGGGTCGATTCCGACATCCAGGCGCTCAAGAGCGGCCTCGAACATACTTCCAAGCTCGGCATGAACCAGTTCAACAAGACCAGCGAGCGCCTCGACAAGCTCGAGCGCGCGCAGGCCGAGCCGGCCGCCAGGATCGCCAGGCTCAGCGAAGCCGTGGACAAGTTGCGCGCCGTCCCCGCGGTTGCAACGGCTGCGCCCGCTGCCGCGAAGGAAACCACCGGCTCGATTTCGGCTCCGCCGACCGTGCCGGCGGCCGCGCAACTGGCCGCCGCAACCCCGCCCAAGCCTGAAGCCGGCCGGTTGCCGACGGTGGACGGGTGGGTGCTGCGTGATGTCGCCCAGGGCGGCGCCTTGATCGATGGCCGCCGCGGCGTCTACGAAGTCTATGCCGGCGACTTCATCCCAGGGCTCGGCCGCATCGACGCCATCCGTCGCCAGGATGGCCGCTGGGTGGTGGTGACCAGCCGGGGCCTGATCGTCGCGCGCTGAGTGGCGCGGCACGCATTCCACCTTTCACCATGACGTGAAGCGGTGGCGGCTACCGCAAGACAGCCGCCGTCATTTTGGCTATTTCCTGATAAGGGAATGCCGCGCTGAGGCTCCGGAATGAGGGCCGCGGCGTGGTGTTTGTCAGGTCATGGATCGCCTGTTGCGTGTTGTCATCATTACTCTTGCGCTTCTCGCCAGCTCACTGCCGCTGAGCCGGGCGCAGGCCGCTCCGCCGCTGGAGCGCGGCGTGGCGATCACCGATCCCGCCGCCTTGCGTGAGCTCGATCGCGGCCGATTTGGCCTCAAGCGGATGCTGATCCCGGCGTCATCGGACGACGCGCCGCTCACCGACCTCGCACTGTTCGCGTTGCCCGCAATGGCGCCGGTTCGCAGATCGCTCGACCAGGAATTCGAGCGATATGTGCAGCGGCACAGGTCGGAACTTCCGAATCAGACCATTGGCGTCGGACCCGAATTCGACTTTCAACTGTTCGACCGCGAGCAGCTTTATTCTCACGCCACGCGCTTTGTGCTCGCCGGGATCGTCAACCGGATGGACCGCGTCTATGTGGCGCCCGCCACTTGCGGCGAAATCCGGCTGATCTATCGGCTCACCGAGACCGATGCGCCGGCGGTCGGCGACCACGGCGCTTCGGCGCGGCTGCCGATGACCTTGAATCTCGTCTTGAAGGCGAACGCTGGCAAGCCAACCGGCGACAAGGGCGTAGCGCTGAGCTGCGCCGGCATCGCGCGGCGGTGGCTGGAAGCGGGCGATTGGCCGCTCGCGGGCGTGGCGCTGGCGGAAAAATTGACATCGGACGGCGGACCGCTGGATATCACAGGGCCGGACAACATCGACCGCATCGAGACCAATTTGCAGATCGCGCATGTCTCGCAATCCCCACGCCACGATTTCCGGACCGACTATCTCCTGAAGGTGTTCGACTACAATCCGAAAACGGAAGCTTTCGAGGAAGCGACACTCGAAGACCAGATCGATCGGGAGCGCCTGCTTGCGGATGAGAAACTCGGGCGCGATTTCAAGAGCTGGCTGCTGGATCCCGCGCATTTCGCCGAATTCGATCGCGGCACCGTTCTGATCCCGAAAGAGTTTCTTGCAAGGCGCGCGATCGCGCCGACGCCGATCGGCTTTTCTTCCTCCGCATCGCAGCCAGCCTATGGCCTCCTGCAGGGGGAGAGCGATCATCCGCTCTTCTCAAAAGATGATGTCGTGGGCGCCCTGCAAAAGGCGGCCGAGCGCGGCATCAGCTTGCAGAACGTCCGTTCGGTCGCGGGCTTCGAACGGCGGCTCAATGATATGACCTGCGCCGGATGCCACCAGACCCGCGGCATCGGCGCCTTTCATTTCCCCGGTGTCGACTGGATGGCCGCCAACCCATCCAACACCACCATCGTGCCGGCCTCGCCGCATTTCTACGGCGACCAGATCAGGCGCCGCGACATCCTGAGCGCGATTCGCGATGGCGGACCGGTGGACTTCGCCCGCGGCTTTTCCGAACGGCCGCAACTGCGCGGCAGCCGTGAACTCGCCGGGACCGAGTATGACGATGGCTGGGGTGCGCACTGCTATGGCGAGCCGGCCAACGCCGCGGACAATGACCCCAGCTTCAAATCTTGGACCTGCGCCAAGGGACTTGCCTGTCAGGCCATGAGCGAGACCTCGCGCATGGGCATGTGTTTCGTCGGTAACCGCTAGTGGCGGCGGAATGGCTTATCCCTCCCCCGCGACAGCGTGGGAGGGTCGGTCGAGCGTAGCGAGACCGGGGTGGGGGTTAGTCGAAACTCCTGTCTGGATTTACCCCCAACCCGGCGCTTGCTCGCTTCGCTCGCAGCACCACCCTCCCCACAAGGGGGAGGGATCAGAAGCGCTTGCAAGACAATCGCGCTAACCTGTCCGTAGATTGACAGTAAGCTTACTAATCGTGTTTCATTCGATTAGCCGCACAAAGGAAGCGGAGGAGGAAACATGGACGACATCCTGATCGTCGGCGGCGGCATTGGCGGCTTGACCCTGGGTCTCGCGCTGCACGCGGCCGGGATTCCCTGCCGGATCTTCGAAACCGCGGCCGAAATCCGCTCCGTCGGCGTCGGCATCAACCTGCTGCCGCACGCGACGAAGGAGCTTGCGGCCCTCGGTCTTGAAGCCGATCTGGCGCGGGTTGCGATCGCGACGAAAGATTCGACCTTCTTCAATCGCTTCGGCCAGTTGATCTATCAGGAACCGCTCGGCCGCGCCGCCGGCTACGATCATCCGCAGTTCTCGATTCATCGCGGCGATCTGCAAATGGTGCTGCTGGAAGCATTTCGTAGCCGCGCCGGCGCTGAGCGGATTCTCACCAGCCATCATTGTGTCGGGTTCGAGCAGGACGATAGCGGCGTCACCTTGCATTTTTCGAAAGGCCCCGGTGGCGCCACCGGCCAGTCGATGCGCGGCCGCGCCGCTGTCGCCTGCGACGGCATCAATTCGGTGATCCGCAAGCAGTTTTTTCCGAACGAAGGCGAGCCGCGTTATTCCGGCGTCAACATGTGGCGCGGCGTCACCCGGTGGAAGCCGATATTGTCGGGCGCGAGCCTGACGCGTGCAGGCTGGCTGTCGCATGGCAAGATGGTGATCTATCCGATCCGCGAGGCAGGCCACGACGGCCTGCAACTCGTCAACTGGGTCGCCGAGATCGAAACCCCAGCCTATCGCCGGCGCGACTGGAATTGGCCGGGCACGCTCGATGATTTCATCGGTGCGTTTGCCGACTGGCATTTCGACTGGCTCGACGTCCCCGCTTTTATCCGCGCCGCCGACAGCGTGCTGGAATTCCCGATGGTCGATCAGGACCCGCTGCCGCGCTGGAGCTTTGGCCGCGTGACGCTGCTCGGCGATGCCGCCCACCCGATGGTGCCGCGCGGCTCCAACGGCGCGGGCCAGGCGATCCTCGATACGCGCGCGATAACGTCGGCGTTGCTGGCGAACGCGGACCCCACCGCTGCTTTCGCGGCTTACGAAAAACAGCGCCTTGAGGCCACCACGCGGATCGTTCTCACCAACCGCACCAATCCACCCGATGCGATCCTGCGCGAGGTTTATCAACGGTCCAACGACCGGCCGTTCGCCAATATCGGCGATGTCATCAGCCACGAGGAGCTCGTCGCACTGTCCGACAGCTACAAGAAGATCGCGGGCTTTTCCAGGGAAGCGTTGCGCGGGTGAGCGGCGCTTCGACAAACGATGCTTCGCCGGTCGATGTCGCCGCCTTCATCGATGCGCAGCCCGTTGGCGCCTTTCAGGTCAAACTGCTGTTGACCTGCGCGGCCGTCCTGTTTCTCGATGGCTTCGATACCCAGGCGATCGGCTATGTTGCGCCGGCACTGGCTAAGGATTTAGGTCTCAGCAGGGGCATGCTCGGGCCGGTATTCAGCGCTGGCCTGTTCGGTTTGATGATCGGGGCGCTATTGTTCGGTCCGCTGGCGGACCGTGTCGGACGCAAGAGGATTATCATTTTTTCAACGCTCGCCTTCGGCCTCGGAGCGCTGGCCACCGCCTTCGTCAGGGACGTCAATACACTGCTTGCAATTCGATTTCTGACCGGGCTCGGCCTCGGCGGTGCGATGCCGAACGCGATTGCGATGACCTCCGAATTCAATCCTCGCCGCCGCCGCTCGACCATGGTCATGGTGATGTTCGTCGGCTTTTCGATCGGGGCCGCGCTTGGCGGCTTGCTGGCTGCGGCCTTGATCCCGCAATTCGGCTGGCGGTCGGTGTTTGTCGTCGGCGGCGTCGCGCCACTGCTGCTGGCTCCAATCCTGGCGCTGAAATTGCCAGAATCCGTGCGGTTCCTCGCGCTTACCGGGCGAGCAAACGAACAGGTTGCCGAATTGCTCCGGTTCGTCAGCCGGAAGACGGTTTTCGACGCGGCGACAAGATTCGTTGTTCATGAACCAGAACTGACTGGCGTTCCGGTGTTGCATCTCTTTAAGAGCGGTCGAGCCTTCACGACGCTGTTGTTATGGGTCGTGTTCTTCATGAGCCTGCTTGATTTGTATCTCTTGTCGAACTGGCTACCCACCGTGCTCAACGATCTCGGTGCATCGGTCTCTACCGCAGCTCTAGTCGGCTCGATGTTGCAAGTCGGTGGAGTGGTCGGGACGCTCGCGCTCGGCAGCATCATCGATCGTTTCTCGTTCCGTGCGCTGGCGCTGGTCTATTTCATCGCCGTGTTCGCAGTCGCCGCGATCGGCCAGCTCGGTCATTCGATTGCCTTCGTCACCATGGCCATCTTCGCCGCCGGGTTTTGCATTGTCGGCGGCCAGATCGCGGCCAATGCGCTCGCTGCCGGTTTCTATCCAACGTCGATCCGGGCGACGGGCGTGGGTTGGGCGCTCGGGATTGGGCGCGTGGGCTCGATTGTTGGGCCGCTGGTCGCCGGTGCTACTTTGGAGATGAGGCTTTTCGGATTAGGATTGGGTACGTCCTCTATCTTTATGTTGGCCGCGGGCGCTGCCTTGTGCGCGGCGCTGGCCGCCTTCTTCCTCGGCCGGATTGCGGGGTTGGGTGGCAGCGGCAAAGGTGTCTCGCAGCAGGCGATGAATAACAGGTAGACACTGCTCGCGGGTTTGAACTCATCGCCTGCCGAGCATTCGGCGCACCTCTCCCAGATTTATGATGCGCAACCGGTGTAAACCACGGTTGCGTGGGAGAGGGAGCGCGCTGCCGCTGCTGCATATAAAATAACTACGCCACCGCGCCGGAGGCTTTCAAATCTCGCACCGCCGCCTCGTCGTAGCCGGCTTCGCGCAAAATCTCCTCGCTGTGCTCGCCGATTTCAGGCGGACGTCTCGGTTTGACCTTCGCGCTGCCGTCGATCCAGATCGGGCTGTTGATCGTGAGCAGGGTGTCGTTTTCGAACGGCACCAGCACCTCATTCTCGATCATCTGCGCGTCGCGCGGAATGTCGTCGAGGATACCGATCACGCCGAACACCAGACCATTGCCATCGAGGATGTTGCGCCATTCGGCCAACTCGCGCGTGGCGAAGATCTGGTCGAGGATCGCGATCAGCTCAACCGAGCGTGCGTGGCGATCCGCTTTGGTGGCGAACCTCGCATCAGTGATGAGGTCTTCGCGCCCCAGGCAACGCGCAAGCGCCGGCCATTGCCGATCCTCGTTGAGCAAAGACAGCATAAGCCAGCGCCCGTCCTTGCAACGATAATGATTGGCCACGGCATTGAGGGCGCGTTCGCGCGGACGCCGCTCCTGGAATTGCGCGCCGCATAATTTTGCTTGCGCCAGCACACCCGCTGCCCAGACGCCGTTCGCCATCAAATTCGATGAGACATGCGAGCCTTCGCCTGACCGTTCGCGCTTGTAGAGCGCGGTGACGATCGCGCCATAAAACGCCATCGCGCAAGGGTGGTCGCCCATGCCGGGAATCGAACGCGCCGGCGTCGTATTCTCGTCGGCGCGCACCAGATCCATCAGCCCCGAGCGTGCCCAATAGGCGTTGCTGTCGAAGCCCGGCTTGTCGGCTTCCTCACCCTTTTCGCCATAGCCGGTGAAGGATGCGTAGATCAGGCGCGGGTTGAGCGGCTTGATGTCCTCATAGGTGATGCCGAGGCGCTTTCGCACGCCGGGCGGAAAATTGGTGATGAAGACGTCGGCTTCACGCGCCAGCCGGTACAGCACCGCGCGCCCTTCCGGTTTGGCGAGGTCGAGCGCGAGGCTGCGCTTGTTGCGCGATTCCAGAAGCCAGGCGAAATTATGCGGACTGATCGGATATCCCGGCAGCTTCGGCAGGTTCCGATAGGGATCGCCAGATCCCGGCGGCTCGATCTTGATGACTTCGGCGCCGAAGTCCGACAGCACGGTGGCGGCCGCGGGAGCTGCGATGAAGCTCGCGCAGTCCAGGACCTTCAGACCTTCGAAGATGCCGCCTTCCATGATGCGATTGCCCTTGTTTGCTGGTCTTGTTTCGATGTCGGCTTGTTCGGTGCGATGAAATCGCCGCGTTCCGAAAATTTAGCTTTATTTGATCGATATCGGCGGTTCGATGCAACGGAAGTTTGAGCGGTTTGCAGTGATGGCTATTCCGTATCCGACATCAGCGCGGCATTGCCGCCCGCCGCTGCCGTATTGATCGTGACCGTCTGCTCGGTGGCAAAGCGCGGCAGATAATGCGGACCGCCGGCCTTCGGTCCGGTGCCGGACAGGCCAGAGCCGCCGAACGGTTGCACGCCGACCACGGCGCCGATCATGCTGCGGTTGACGTAGATGTTACCGACCGAAAGACGGTCCACCACCGCCTCGATCATGTCATCGATCCGCGAATGGATGCCGAGCGTCAGCCCGTAGCCGGTGCGTTCGATCGAAGCCAGCACGTCGTCGAGCCGACCGGCGCCGTAACGCACCACATGCAGGATCGGGCCGAACACTTCCTCGGTCAATTGGCCGGCATCGGCGAGTTCGAAGATATGCGGCGCGACGTATTGGCCTGCCGGCGCCTGGCCTGCAAAATGCAGCCGTGCTTCGCGCTTCATGCGCGCGATATGCGCCCCGAGGCGCTGCTTGGCTTCCAGGTCGATGACCGGACCGATGTGAACGCTGGCGTCGCTGACATCGCCGATTTTCAGCTCGCGCGCGGCGCCGGCGATCATCTCGATCACCCGGTCCGCCACTTCCTCCTGCACGAACAGAATCCGCAACGCCGAGCAGCGCTGGCCCGCTGAGCGGAATGCCGAGGTAAGCACGTCATCGGCGACCTGTTCGGGGAGCGCGGTGGCATCCACGATCATCGCATTGATGCCGCCGGTCTCGGCAATCAGCGGCACGATCGGGCCATCCTTAGCGGCAAGGCTGCGGTTGATCGCGCGTGCGACTTCGGTCGAGCCGGTGAAGGCCACACCGGCAACGTCGGGATGGGCGGTGAGCGCCGCGCCGATGCGGCCATCGCCGGGCAAAAGATGCAGCGCGGAAGGCGGCACGCCGGCCTCGTGCAGCAGGCGCACGGCGTCGTATGCGATCAGGGGCGTCTGCTCGGCGGGCTTTGCCACCACGGTATTGCCGGCCATCAGCGCCGCCGCGACTTGCCCTGTGAAGATCGCGAGCGGAAAATTCCAGGGCGATATCGCCACGAACACGCCACGGCCGCGCAGGCCCAAGATGTTGGACTCGCCGGTCGGACCCGGCATGGCCTCGCCTGCGCCAAAGAGATCGCGGCCATGCGCCGCATAATAGCGGCAGAAATCCGTGGCCTCGCGCACCTCCGACAACGCGTCGTCCAGCGTCTTGCCGCCCTCGCGCTGCAACAGCGCGATGAAATGTGCCCGGCGTTGTTCCAGAAGGTTGGCGGCGCGCTCGAGCAGATCGGCGCGGGCAGTAGCCGGCGTTCGGCTCCAGCCGGAAAATCCCGCGCGGGCTGCGGCCATCGCCGCCGCCACGTCTTCAGGCGTCGGATCAATCACGCTTCCAACGGTCGTGGCTCGATCGTTCGGGCTTACGAGTTGCCGCGCTTCTCCGGTGCCGGCCTTGCCGCCGATCAGGGATGTGGCGGCAACAGGCGCGGTCTTCCCGGCAATCGCGGCGCATAATTCCTGCAAGGCCGTGCGGTCGCCGAATTCGAGGCCGCGCGAATTTTGCCGTTGCGGCTGATATAGATCGGCAGGCAAGGGGATGTTCGGATGACGCGCGTTGGCGGCGCTGCCGATGATATCGGCGGGGCGCCGCAGCAACCTCGCCACCGGAACAGCCTCGTCGGCGGCGAGCGCCACGAAGGAGGAATTGGCGCCATTCTCCAGCAAGCGGCGCACCAGATAGGCGAGAAGGTCGCGATGGCTGCCGACCGGGGCATAGGTGCGGCAGGCCAGCGCCGGGTGATCGCAGGTCAGTTGTGCATACAGCGCTTCGCCCATGCCGTGCAGGCGCTGCAGCTCGAAGCCGCCTTCGCCGTCAGCCAGTTCGAGGATGGTTGCGACTGTGAGCGCGTTGTGGGTGGCAAATTGCGGAAAGAGCCGCGGCCGCAGCGCCAGCAGTTTCCCGGCGCAGGCAATGTAATTCAGATCGGTCATCGCCTTGCGCGTGAACACGGGATAATCGGGAAGGCCACGTTCCTGCGCGCGCTTGATCTCGCTGTCCCAATAGGCGCCTTTGACGAGCCGCACCATCATGCGCCGGTTCAGCTTCATGGCGAGTTCGTTTGCATAGTCGATCACCGCAGCGGCGCGCTTCTGATAGGCCTGAACGGCAAGGCCGAAACCGTCCCAGCCGGCGAGCGAGGCGTCGCTGAACGCGGCCGCAATCACCTCGAGCGACAATTCGAGCCGATCGGCCTCCTCGGCATCGACGGTGAGGTTGAGGTCGTAGGACTTGGCGCGCCGCGCCAGATCGACCAGCCGGGGCACCAGTTCCGCCAGCACCCGTTGCCGGCTCAACGCCTCGAAGCGCGGATGCAGCGCCGAGAGTTTTATCGAAATGCCGGGACGGTCGGGCAAAGCTCGTGTGCCGGCGCTGCCGCCGATCGCTTCGATCGCACTTGCGTAAGCGGTGAAGTAACGCTCCGCGTCAGGGGCGGTGCGGGCGCCTTCGCCGAGCATGTCGAAGGAATAGCGCAGGGCGCCGCCGGACTGCGCCCGCGCCAGCGCCGCCTCGATGGTCTCGCCGAGCACAAAGTGGCTGCCCATCAGCCGCATCGCCTGCCGCGTGGCGGCGCGCACCGCCGGCGCGCCGAGACGCTTCACCAGCCGCCCGATGGTTCCGTCCGGGGGGTCGCCGGGTTGAATCACCCGCGCCGACATTCCGAGCGCCCAGGCCGAGGCATTGACCAGGAACGCGCTCGATTTCGTCTCGTGATGGATGAAGTCGCCTTCGCCGAGCTTGTCCTCGATGAAGCGGTCGGCGGTGGGCGCGTCGGGCACGCGCAACAGCGCCTCGGCGAGCACCATCAGCGCGAGGCCCTCCTTGGTGGAGAGTGCGAATTCGCGCAGCATGTCCTCGACGCCGCCGAGGGAATCGTCATTTGTGCGGATGGCGTCGATCAGGCGCGTCGCGGTGCGGTCGATCCGCGCCTCGCACTCGCCGTTCAAGCGGGCCGTCCCCAACAGGCGCGTGGCGAGAACACTATCGTCGGGCGCGTAGGAGGCCGTGAACGGCGGAACGGAAGCGGGTTCTGATATCATCGCATGCCCCGGCGCAGATTTTGCCAGAGCATACAATCAAGCCCGATTCAAAGGAATCGGCTTCGGCGGCGAGCGTGGCGCTAGCCGGCCCTTAACGAGGGACTTTGCCGCATCCGCGCCGGAAGCGGACGATCCTGGCGCTTCGACCATGAGACGTAGCTTGCCACCAGCGTCATGATCGCAATACCGCCGAAGCTCACCAGGATCTGCTCCGGCAGCGAACCGGAACCCGTCACCAGGATGACGTGAGCGGCAAACGAGAGGAACACGCCGGCGCAAAAAACCGGCAGCGCCTGTTCGCCGCAAATGATCAGGGGCCTGAAAATCGGCCGGTCCAACCCAGGCCATCGCTTCGGAATCAGGCGCGTGGCGAACAGGCCCACGACGATGAAATGCAGAAGGCGATAGGGAGCCAGATTGACCTTGTCGATCGGAATGAACGCATCATGCAGCCAGACCGGCAGCATCTCGCCCAGCGCCGGGAAACGCCCGGCCGTCGTCATGACGAATGCAAATATGAGGTAAGCCAGTCCGAGATAACCCCAGACCGGCGCCCGAAAGCGCGCCCGCAGCCGGCTGGCGCCGCCGAGCGCGCACCACGCGCTGAGCACAAAAAGCAATTGCCAGCAGAACGGATTGAAATTCCAGTTACCGTCCGGGAAAGTCTGCAACGTCCATTCGAATTGACGTGCGGCAAGGTAGAGCGCCACTGACGCGGCCAGCGTGAAGCCAGGTGCGCGCAGCATCAGCCACAACACGGCGGGAAAGCATGCCATCAGCAGGACCGAGAGCTGAAGTACGTCGAGATTCAGCGCCTTGGATTGCAGCAAGAGGCCATGCGCGACGGTACGAACCGGATCGTCGAGCAGTCCTGCGACATTGAATTCATAGATGATGTCGGGTGCGGCATAGCGGGTGGCGATATCGCCGATCGAAACCGCATAGATCGCAAACAGCACAATGAACGCGGCATAGAGCTGCCAGGCGCGCCGGATCACCCGCGTGGCGCCGACGATGCCGCCGCGTTCCAGCATGATGGGCGCATAGGTGAGCGCGGCGGTATAACCGATGATGAATACGAACAGGTCGACGGCGCCGCTGAAACCGAAGTTCCGCAGCGTGATCCAGCTCACCACGTTGTTCGGTATGTGGTCCACGAAAATGAACCAGTTCGCCAGACCGAGGAACAGGTAGAGCCTCATGTCGCGCGCGCGACGAACGAGAGCGGTATTGGCGTTCATAAGATAATTTCGGGTGGGGGCGTTCTGCCGGCCTTGACAATCAAGGCAGGACGTAAGGCGCTTCGGCCACGCTTGCAAGGCGGCTCGCCGTTATGTGAATCAAAGGCATGTGAATCAAAGGCGATGTTCCGGTTCCATCAATGGTGAATCTCACACCGGAACACGAAGGCGTGAGCTCCGGGAACATTTAGAATACGTCCAATGAATCCGATACGGAGACGCGGGTACCTCGTGCATTCGTTAACGTCGGGTGGAGTGGATTGATATTGCTGCCAGATCGCGATTCAGGATGCTGGTATCGGGCCGCTAGTGTAGCGACACTGACGTTCCTTTCAGTGTTGCCGCGAGCTCTCGGAAGGAACGTCAGAGTCAAAGCTACACTAGGATCATATAGTTGCTAGTGTCCCTTTGGTTCTGACATTCGTAAAAGTGCCCGCTGCGATGGCATACGAATGTCAGAACCGGGCCGCTAAAGCGGGATGACTTTTCTTCGAACCGTCATCACGCTCTATCTTTTTGTTAGAGCATGATCTCCGCGCAAACGCTTTCGCGTTTGTCGCGAGGGAAAACCGCTGCACATCCCCGCCTTCGCGGGGACAGGCCTTTTCCGGATCATGCTCTAATATGTCGCGGTGAGATATTCGACGATTTTTGGAATGTCGTCATCAGCGATGGGCGCGCCATAAACCTTGATCATCTTGGTAACTTCGGCCCGCCAAAAACTCTCGCCAAATTTCGGTCCGCGCGGCTGGGTCGAAATGTAGTCTGCCGAATGGCAGCCCGTGCAGTTGTTCATGACGGCGTCGAGATGGGGCCCCGGTTGAAAAGCGGCCGTTTCGGGCGGCAGGTTGTAGGACACCGGCGCCGCGTCCGCCGCGCCGTATTTCAGGATCATGGCGAGAACGATGATGAGGAGAATTGCAAAAAGAAGTCGCCGTTTCATGGTCGTGTTCCTCAGGCGGCCGTGACGCGGACGGTCTCGACGACATTGCGCAAATAGCCGGCTGGATTCCAGCGCGCCTCCATCGGCTGTGTATCGCCCGCATTGTTGGTGGCGCGAACCCTGAGATTGAAAATGCCGGGAACAAGTTTCACCGGCAGTTTCCATTCGCGGAATGAATATCTGCCGAGATCGCGGCCGAGTTTTGCGGGGGTCCAGGTCGCGCCGTCATCGGTGGACACCACGACCGTCTTGATGCCCTTGCCGCCGTCAAAGGCGATTCCCTTCAGCGTCGTCGTCTTGCGTGCCTTCAACCGCGCGTCCGGGGCCACATTGGTGATGAAGGAGCGGACCGTGAAGCGATTGATCGGGATGGTCGCCTTCGGCGCCGTGCCGGGCTCTACGCACGCGCATGGCGTATCCGGGATACGGTAGGCCGTCTTCATCCAGAAGCCGTCGAACACGCTATCGATCACTGTAATCTCGTTCAGATGCTTGACCCAATAGGTGCCGTAATAGCCGGGCACCACCAGCCGCAGCGGAAAGCCGTTGAGAACCGGCAGATCCTCGCCGTTCATGCCATAGGCGAGCATCACTTCTCCGTCGCGGGCGTGATCGATGTCGAGCGCCTTGACGAAGTCGGGTGTTGCATCCATCACCGGCTGGTCCATGCCGTTGAATGTGACCTGCCTCGCGCCTGCTTGCACGCCGGCCATGTCGAGCACGGCTTTGAGCGGCACGCCGCGCCATCGCGCATTGCCCATCGCGCCGTTGCCCAATTGGCCGCCAGCGACGCGCGGCTCGAAGAAGCCGCGGCTGTTGCCGGAGCATTGATTGACGGCGACGAGTTCGACCGCCGGCAGTTTCCGGATTTCCTTCAACGAGAGCTTGAGTGGGCGATCGACCTTGCCCTTGATCTCCAGCGTGAATTGATCCGGGTCGATGTCCAGCGGCACGCCAGCCAGATGATAGCGGACGAAGAAAGCGTTGTTGGGCGTGATCGGACCGTCGTCGAAGATCGAGAATGGCGTTTCGAGTTGCGGCGGCCGGCTGGTCAAGCCGATCATCGGCCGTTTCTGCGGATATTTGACCAGCGGCCGTTTGCCGTTATCGAACGGCAGCACCACCGTATCGAGTGCGAAGGTCGGCGACGGTGTCAGTCCGGCCACAAGTGCTGCGAAGCCGGCGCGTTTGAGGAACTCTCGTCGGTCGACCATCACGTCGCCTCCACAAGGCCGTTTGTCGCCTCATGATAGTCACATGGGAGGCCGTCAAGTCAATTCCGGAGCTCTTGCCGTCAGCGCCTTTTCGAAAAGCGCCGCCTGTGAAAAATGCGACGCTCCGGCCGCGCGGGTTGGAGAGCGCAGGGACGACGTGAACGACAAACGCTCGCCCATCAAGCGGCTACAGGCTTTTGGTCGTCGACGAGCGTGGACAGGGTGCCGGCATGTTCCACGACGCGCACGCTCATCGGCCCGGTACGGCCGCGGATTTCGACGTCCAGCTGCGGCAGCGCGTCGTCGCCAAGACCAGCCGTGGCGCGGACCTCGTCCGAGAGGATCGCCTCGCAGCCGAGATTCTTGGTCATGTCCTGCAGCCGTGCCGCGACATTGACCGCATCGCCGAGGGCGGTGAACACCATGTGGTCGCGGTAACCGATGTCGCCGACGATCACCTCGCCGCCGTGAATGCCGATGCCGAAGCGGATCGGTTCGCGCAGATCGTGCTTGAGGAATTGATTCAATTCCTCGACATGGACCGAAATGCGCCCCGCAGCCCTCAATGCCTGCCGGCAGGCGGTTTGTCGATTGGCCGCAAGGCCGAACAGCGCCAGTTGCCCGTCGCCGAGAAACTGGTTCGGCTGGCCGCCGCATTCGATGACGGCCTTTGAGACTGCGCCGAGAAAGCGGTTGACGACAAAGACGGTGTCGAACGGCAGGCGATTTTCCGCAAGCCGGGTCGAGCCGCGCATATCGACGAACATGCTGACGAGATAACGTTCCTCGCCGATATGCGAAGGACTGGAATGACGCGCCGCGGCGGCTTGCGGCGTGAAGATCTGGAAAAAGGAAATGTCGCTTTCGGGGCGGAGCTGACAGGCAAGCCGGATCGCCGGGTCCGAACCGCTCCCGACGCGGTTGAGCACGAAGGCTTCGCGGTGGGAGGGCTGCGGCAAAGAAGCGCAGTCGCCGATCACGCGAATGCGGCAGGTGGAGCAGCGGGCGCGGCCGCCGCAGACGCTCGCATGCGGGACCTGATAGCGCAGGCTCGCTTCCAGCACGGAAAGACCTTTCGGTACCCGCAGGACGCGGCCATTGCCATAGGAGAGGGTGATGATGCCGCCGCGCCGTTCGCGCACGACGCGAAGGCCCCGCGCCGCCAGCACAAGGGCGAGCAGGCCGAGATAGCCTATCAGGAAATAGTCGAGGATTTCTTCAAGCGTCTCCGTCTCAGCCGGCGTGCCGAGCTTATCTTGCGAAAGGTTGGTTGCCCGCCACGCCGCCTCAGTGCTCTCTTTTACGACGGTACGGCCGCCCTGGTAGAGGCCGAGCAGGGCCAGCGTCGGCACCAGCACGGCTGCGGCCAGCAGGTATGGCGCGGCGCGTTTGAAAAACGACTTCATTCGCAGCCAGAAGTAAAGCCCGATGCTGCCGTGGATCCAGGCGACGACCATGACCGCCAGCATCAGCCACATCCGGAAGGACCAGACGACCCAATAGGCATAGAACACCTGCGGATAGAGCTTGGTCTGCCCGTACAGCGCCAGGCCGAGCCTGACGCCGATGACATGGGCGGCGACCAGTGCCGGAATGCTCAGGCCGAGCACGAGCTGGAGCGGCTCCATCGCCTTCCAGCGAAATTGCCGGCGCTCGTAAAGCGCCCAGATTCCAAGCCCGCTGTGGACGAGAACGGCGGTGTAAAACACGATCGCGACCGGCAGAAACTGCCAGAACAGCACGTGATAGTGGACGCCCCGGGCCAGCGCCTCCATCGAGATATTGCCGAGCGCATGGTTGAGGAAATGGCTGACCAGATAGGCAAACAGCACGAGCCCGCAGACCAAGCGAATCTGGCGGGCGCTGACGCCGTGAATGAATTTCTCGATTTGGCTCAGCTGCAATGCGCTCATGCCGGTCCGTTGTCTTATAGACCTCGGAAACTAGCGGTTAATTCCCGGCAGGACGAGGGGCGGGGCACAAATTGGCGCCTTCCGGACCGGTCTGCACACGTTGACACCCCGGGCCCAGTCGGGGAGAAAGCACCGTGACCATGGCGCCCCACGATAGCTTCTGCGCGCGAGCGGAGGATCCCGACTTTCGGCTATGGCTTGTCGTCATCGCGTTGGTCGCGGCAATGACGATCATGCGGGGCGTCTACGCGGGGCTGCTCGATCTGCGGATGGACGAGGCCTATTACTGGACCTGGTCGAAGGAGAACGTGCTCTCGTTTCTCGATCACCCGCCGATGATCGCCTGGTTCATCCGCTTCGGCACTGCGATCTTCGGGGACACCAATTTCGGCGTGCGGTTCGCAGGGTTGCTGGCGATGCTTGCGACGCAATTGCTGCTCGCCGATATCGTCTGGCGCGTCACGCGCGATGTCCGCGCGGTGGCGATCGTGGTGCTGATGATGGAGGCCTCGCTCTATTACGGCCTGTTGATGGTCAAAATGTCACCGGACGTGGCGCTCGTTCCCTTTGTCACAGCGATGGCGTGGGCGCTGGTCCGGCTGACCGAAAGCAAGGACGCGCGCTGGTGGCTCGCGGCCGGCGCCTTCGCCGGGCTCGCGCTGTTGTCGAAATTCACGGTGGTGCTGCTGCTGCCGGCGGTACTCGGATTCATGTGGCTGCCGAGCTGGCGCGGCCGCTGGCTGCGCAGCCCCTATCCGTGGGCGGCGGCGCTGATCGCTCTGGTCGTGTTCCTGCCGGTCCTGATCTGGAACATGCAACACGACTGGGCGTCGTTCCGCTTCCAGGCGGTGCGGGCGGCCGTGCCGCATCAATGGTCGCTTCGCACGTTCGGCGATTTCATCGGGCTGCAATTTGGCCTCGTCGGCTTTGTGCTTCTGCCGGTCGTGCTGACCGGAGTCGCATTGACGGCCTGGCGCGGATTTCGCCGCCTCGATGCGGTCTCGATATTGCTGTCGGGTGCGGTGCTCGTTCCCTTTGCCTATTTCCTGTGGCGATCGCTGGGCTTGCGGATCGGCGATACCTGGCCAAACCTGATATGGCCGTTCGGATTTGCCGCCGCCGCCATCAACCTCACCATGCTGCGGAAGGAAGGATGGCGCGCATCCTTTGTCGAGATGTCGTTCCGCTGGGCCAAAATCGCGATCGGCTCAGGCATCGTCTTTGTCGTCGCCGTATTCTTCTATTACCTTGCGCTGCCCTTCAACTTCATCGGCAGCGCCGATCCGATCGGCGGCGAAGCCGGTTTCGAGGCAGTCGTACGCCGGGCCGAGGCGGAGCTTCAAAAGACCGGTGCGACCTGGATCGCCACCACGGATTATCGGACCTATGCGATGATGCGCTGGTTCTTCAATAACCGCGTGCCGGTGGTGCAGATCAACGAGCGCGGGAGATATCTCGACTTTCGCGCGCCCGACATGAAACTGATCTCCGGCCATGCCGGCCTCTATGTCGGGCGTGTACCCGAGAACAATCCGCTCATTGCTTTGTGGGCGCCGATCCCGGCGAGGCGAGAGTCGCTCGAGACGGTCGATCGCGTCTGGCGCGGGGTCGTGATGGATTCATATTCGATCGAGAAGTTCACCGGCTGGACGCCGGAGCTCTCGCCGCCGCCGGATTCGCCGCTGTTTCAGTGGCGCTGGCTGGCGGGAGGGTTTGAATCATCCTGTATTTCAGTTCGGGTGGTGAGCTCCCTCTCCCACGCAACCGGGGTTTACCCCAGTTGCGCATCATAAATTTGCGCAAGTCGGGCAAGCCACGACTTGCGCTGGGAGAGGGTTGGGGTGAGCGACTATCTGAAGAGTCAAGTTGCATTGGCGTATTGGGCACGCGCATCGCGTGCTTTTGCGTTGAGGCGGACGAGCAGTTTGTGGGCCAGGGCGATCCGGACGACCATTTTGGGTTTTCCTGCGGCGAGCAATCTGTCGCGGAAGGCGGCAAGGGTCTTGTCGTATTTAGCGGCGATGGCGGCGACCAGGAAGAGGATCGAACGGACGGCGGCGCGGCCGCCGCGGACCGATCGCTTGCCCTGCCGCTTACCGCTGTCATCGGCGAGCGGGGCGAGACCGGCGAGCTTGGCAATGGCCTTGTTGGAGTAGGTGCCGATCTCCGGCACGTCTGCCATCAGGCGAGCGACGGTACGGCCGGCCACGCCCTTCACCGAACGCCAGGCTTGAGCCAGCTGCGCCCACAGGGGGTCGTCGTCGATCATCGAGGCGATCTCGCCCTCGAGGGTGCGGGATTGCCGCTTGAGCAGGGTGATCACCTCGCCGATGCTGGCCAGCATCTCGGCATTGTCGGCGAGGCTGGCGCGGCGCTGCTTCTGCACGGTGAGATCGTCGGTAACTTGCCTGAGCCTTGCAACAAGGGCCTTCAGCCGCTGCTGGGCCGGGGTTGGCGCCGGCGTCGGCTGCAGATTCTTGGCATGGGCGAAGCGGGCGATGACGCCGGCGTCGAGCCGGTCGGTCTTCTCCAGAATACCCATCGCCTCAGCGTAGCGGCGGACGCTGCGTGGATTGGTCAGCGCGCAGGGCATACCTGCCCCCCACAACAACAAGAACGCCCGGCGTTCATAGCCCCCGGTCGCCTCCATCACCGCCAGTCCCACCTGATGTTGACGGCAGAACGCCGCGAGTTCGGCGATCCCGGCCGCATCATTGTCGAAACTCGCGAAGATGGCTCCGGGCTCAATGCACGCATCGAGCCTGGCCTTCGAAACATCTACTCCACAAATGATCTTCATCACGGTAACCTGCCTTGTTCGTGCGATCGTGATCCAGCGACTGTTCGGTCGTGCGTGACAACGGCGAAGATCCCAGGCTCACCCACGGTTGTTGCCGGAGGGGTATCGGGCGACATCGCCGCGCGCTTTGGCCGGTGGCCACCGGCCAAAGCGCTCAGTCGCTTCCATCGCACATTTTGTTCAATGGGCAGATACAAGGGGCATGTCCAATTGATGGGTTAGAACCCCTCACCCGGATCGCATCTGGACGATGCGACGTAGCCGAAGCTTTGCTTCGGCGTTCTTGTTGAGAACGGCCGCCGTAGGCGGCCTATGCCTCTCCCGCAAGGGGAGAGGTGAAGAAAGAGAATCACTCCTCCTCCTCACGCTTGCGCAGCAGATCTTTTGCCAGATCGGTCAGCGCCGGCCGCGGCAGCGCCGTAAACGGCAGCGGACGGGTGACGTCGATCGCCGCTAGCCCCAGCCGCGCCGTCAACAATCCATTGAGAAAGCCCTCGCCGAGCCGTTGCGACAGTTTTGCCGCCAGCCCATGGCCGAGCACCTGCTGGATCACGCTGTCGCTGGCGGCCATGCCGCCGGTGATGGCGACATGGGCGATGACATGACGCATCAGACGGATCATGCCGAGCGCGCCGGGCCGGCCGCCGTAAAGCCGCGCCAGCTGCCGGATCAGGCGAAGCGAGGCCGCGAGCACGAAGGCGACGTCGAACAGCGCGCGCGGACTGATGGCGGTGACGAGCGACACGCGTTGGGCGGCGGAGGAAATCAGAAGCCGGGCCTGCTGATCGAGCGGCGTCATCAATTCACGCTCGGCGAGACGGATCATGTCGCCGCCGTCGATGATGTCGCCGGCATGGCTCGTCAGCGTGGCGCGCGCGCGTGCCAGATGCGGATTCTGGTGCGTGAGCTTGAGGATATCGCGCAGGACGGCGCGGCTCTCGGCGCGATCGTCGCTGGCGAGCACCGCAGCCGCGCGCCGGTGCAACTCCTCGATTGTCGCAAGCCGCATCAGCCCGAGCGCCTCGCGCGCGGCCACGGCTATGAAGGCAAGCGTTGCGGCGAAGGTGAGGACAACGCCGAGCACGCCGAGAGGCGTGCTGTGCGCGAACAGATCCTCGATCAGCTGCGCCACGCCGAGGCCCGCGCCAAGCAGCACCAATCCAGCGACGGCGCCCCAGAACACGGCGCCCCAGCGAAAGCGCGACTCTGCCGGAACGATCGCCGCCTCGACGGCGACCGGAAGCTGTGGCGGTTCGTTTTCCGGAGTGATGCGAACCGTGCCGCGGGCAGGGCGGCCTTCTTCGTTCGGATCGGTCACGATCACATTGGCGTCGTCGAGCTTGAAGATCGCCGGCCGCCGGTAGGGGGAGCGCTTGCTCATTGTAGCTTGTCTCCGATCAGGAACTGCAGCGCCCGGTCAAGGCGGATGTGAGGCAGCATCAAAGCATCGGCGCCCGCTTGCGCAAGGCGCGGCGGCCGAAAGCGCAGGAAGCGGAAATCGGCCTTTTCGCCCCTCGTGCTGGCGAGGCCGGCAAACGCCGTCTCGCCTTCGAACAAGCGCTTCGGATCGTCCGGCAATTCGCCCGGAAAGGTCGCCACTTCGGTGTTGCCGTCGAAGGTCTCGCCGTCAGCCGTTTCGCCGGCGACCGGCGTTCCGAGAATCGACGGTAGGCTTTCGTGTTCCCGCGTGACCTGAGCCTCCCGCGTGGCACGGACGGCGGCGAGCGCCACGACGTCGATGGTGGCGCCGGTATCCTGCGCCCGCATCACGGCGCGGGCGGCCGCCTGCCGCAACACCGCTTCGAGGCGGTCATGGCTTGAATGGTGCAGGTGATCGGCCTTGGTCGCGGCAAACAGGATGCGGTCGATCCTCGGCCGGAACAGCGCATTGAGGAAGGTGCCGCGGCCGATCCGGAAGCAGTCGAGAATCCCGGCGAGCGCGGCTTCCAGGTCCAGCAGTGCGTTCGGTCCCGAATTGAACGCGGCGAGCGCGTCGACCAGAACGACCTGGCGATCCAGCCGTGAGAAATGATCGCGGAAGAACGGCCGTACCACGACGTCCTTGTAGGCCTGATAGCGGCGGCGCATCATCGCCCACAGCGATCCGTCGGGTACGCTGCCATGCGCGGGCAGATCGAGCGGTGTGAAGGTGAGCGCCGGCGAGCCGGCAAGATTGCCGGGCATCAGGAAACGGCCCGGCGGCAACAGGCTCATGGCGAAGCGCTCGTCGCGGCAGGCGCGCAGGTAATCGGTGAAGAGTTTTGCGGAGGCGAGCGCCGCCTGCTCGTCCGCGGGCGCTTCGGCGTTCAGGCCTGCCAGATACGCATGCCAGGGTGCGGCGAGGATGGAGCGGACGCTGCCGCGCGACAGCGCGAGGCTTTCGCTCGACCATTGCTCATAGCTCTTGTTGAGCAGCGGCAGATCGAGCAGCCATTCGCCGGGATAATCGACGATGTCGAGGGTCAGCGTCCGCTCCGCGCCGCTCGAGCGCTGGTAGTCGATCACGAGCCGCAATTCGCTGATGTCGACCGTCGAATTCGGCCAGGCCCGCTCTTCGATCAGGGTGTGGACGTGGCGCTCATAGTCGAAACGCGGCACCGCGTCGTCCGGCTGCGGCTCGAGGTGGGCGCGGGCGATCCGCCCCGAGGCGAACGGCTCGAACACCGGAAAGCGTCCGCCGCGGGTGAGGCCGTGGATCAGCGCCGTGATGAAGACGGTCTTGCCGGCCCGTGAAAGCCCGGTGATGCCGAGCCGAAGGGTTGGATTGAACAGGTGTTCGCCGAAATCCCTCAGTGCGCGCGCCGAAATGCGCGCTTCCTCCACCATGTCGGAAAAATCAAAGGCCATGCATGGGCCGCAAAAAACCTCGATTTGGGAGTGGCAATAGCGGTCAATCACGCTCAAAAGTGGCTATTGGCGGCCCAAAAACAAGCTTTCACATTTACGACGCGATTTGTGCCTATCGGCTTAGGGGATCGTTGACGGCCCAAAGGGTATCGTCTGTTTCATAGTTATGTTTAACACTGGGCCACCATGACCGTCTTCAGACTGAAGCAGATCGCCTCGACCTCGGCCCATGCGGCAGCCGGCGCCATGCGCTGGAATTACGACCGGGCCGAACTGATCGCGGACGGCATTGTGCATGGCGTCGGCGTATTCGGCGGCGTGGTCGCCGCTACCGTGCTGATCGTGCTCGCGGCGGTATTTGCCTCGGCCTATGAAATCGTCACCGTGTCGGTCTATGCTACGGGCCTGCTGGCGATGCTCGGCTTTTCCGCCGCCTATAATCTCTGGCCGGTGTCGCGGCGCAAATGGCTGCTGCGCCGTTTCGATCATTCGGCGATCTACGTCCTGATTGCTGCGACCTACACCCCGATATTTGCCCAGTTGCAGAACCGCGTGTTTGCGATGTCGTTGCTGGCCGGCGTCTGGAGCGTGGCCGCGATCGGCATCTTGCTGAAGCTGTTTCTTCCCGGACGCTTCGACCGCCTGTCGGTCGGCCTTTATCTCGCGATGGGCTGGAGCGGCATCATCGCCTACGACGCCGGGCTTTCCTCGCTGCCGCAACTGGCGCTCTGGTTCATCTTCGCCGGTGGCCTGCTCTACAGTTTCGGGGTAGTGTTCCATGCATGGCAAAGGCTCCGCTTCCAGAACGTGATCTGGCATTGCTTCGTGCTGCTCGGCGCGGCGTGCCATTATACGGCCGTGCTCGATCTGGTTCTGGCGTAAACTCACTCCCGATACATCGGGTCTCGCGATGCAGGTGAGCGGCAAAATCGTCGTCGTCACCGGCGGCGGCAACGGCATTGGCCGGGCGCTTTGCGAAGCCTTCCACCAGGCCGGCGCCGCCAGGGTGGTGGTGGCCGATATCGACATGGCAAACGCGCGGGAGGTGGCCGCATCGGTCAGCGGTGCGGCGTTCCAGTGCGATGTCGCGCAGGAGAAACACGTCCTTCACGTCATCGAGGAAACCGAGCGGCTGTTCGGGCCAATTTCGTTGTTCTGTTCCAATGCCGGAATCGGCGCCGGCTTCGACCCTCGCTCGGAAAATGCCGGCGGCACCTCCGACGAGCCGTTTGCGAGAAGCTGGGCCATCCACGTCATGGCGCATGTCTATGCGGCGCGGCATCTGGTCCCGCGCTTCAAGGCGCGCGGCGGCGGCTATTTCCTCAATACGATTTCCGCCGCAGGACTGCTGTCGCAGGTCGGAAGCCCGGCCTATTCCACCACCAAACATGCCGCGGTCGGATTTGCGGAAAATCTCGCGATTTCCCACAAGGCGGACGGCATCGGGGTCTCCATCCTGTGTCCGCAGGGCGTCGACACCGACATGTTGCGCTCGCTGCCGAAGGGCCCGCAGTCCGGCGACGGCGATCTTTCGCCGCTGCAGGTGGCGAGCGACGCGCTTGCCGGCATCGAGCGGGAGGACTTCTTGATCCTGCCGCACCCGCAGGTGCTGACCTACATGCGCAAGAAGACCGAGAATTACGACCGCTGGATTTCGGGCATGGCAAAGATCCAAGCGAAGCTGCGGGAAGAGCCGGGGAAGTAACCCAAAAAGGTCACCGTCATTCCGGGGCGCGAGCG
Source organism: uncultured Alphaproteobacteria bacterium (assembly GCA_963832045.1). GTDB lineage: Bacteria > Pseudomonadota > Alphaproteobacteria > Rhizobiales > Xanthobacteraceae > Bradyrhizobium. Next base: position 386,596 of record CAWHSM010000017.1, on the reverse strand, counting down.
TAGCAAGCGAGCTACGGTGCGCAATTGCGCACCTGAGAATCCATAACCACCATCGTGAGTATGGATTCCGGGCCTGCGCCTTCCGCGCAAAATAGCTTCGCTATTTTGTCGCGACGGCGCATCCCGGAATGACAGTATCTCCGCGTTTAGCTTTTCCGCTCATAAAGCATCGGCACCGCCGAATCCACCATCACCTCGACAAGGCTCGCACCCTTGTGCGCCAGCGCGCGTTTCAACGCCGATGCCAGCTCGGATGATTTCGTCACGCGCATGGCGTCGCATCCCATGCCCTCGGCGATCTTCACAAAATCGATGCCGGGCAGCTCGAGGCCGGGCACGTTGCGTACCTGCATCACCTGGCTGAACGAGCGCATCGCGCCGTAGCCTGAATTGTTGATGACGACGACGGTCAAGGGTAGCTTGCGTTGCGCAGCCGTCCATAATGCCTGGATCGAATACATCGCCGAACCGTCGCCGATCAGGCATACGGTGCGGATGGCGGGGCGGGCGAGCGCGATGCCGACCGCGGCCGGAAGAGAGTGACCCAATCCGCCGCTCGCCATGGTGTAAAAACTGTCCGCGCCCGCCATCGGCATGAAACTCTGCATGGCGGGGCGGTGCGAGGGCGCTTCTTCCACCAGCACGGCATCGCGGGGCATCGCCACGCTAAGGCTGTGCAACAGGAATTCCGCGGCAATCGGATCGGATGCGCGCGGGGCCGCCGGCAGAACGCGGCCTTTCGGCACCGCGCGTCTGCTCTCGCGCGTCATTTCGGTGAGCGCCGCCAGCGCCGGCTTCATGGTGGCGATGATGCTGGTGCCGGCCGGCGTCACCGCGGCGGCTTCGGGATCGTCGGTGATCTGAAACAGCGCGGTCTCGCCGTCGAAGATCGCGGCCTCGCCCTCGACATGAAAGGTAAAGACCGGCGCGCCGATCACGATCACGAGGTCATGGGGGCGCAGCGCTTCCGACAACTGCCCCGGCGACGCATGCAGAAAGCCCATAAATTGCGGATGCGTTTCCGGGAAACTGCACCGCGCCGAAAACGGGCTGACCCAGACGGCGGCGCGGGTCTTCTGGGCGAGCCGCACCATCAGATCGACGGCCTCGGCGCGGTCGACGCCAGGCCCGACCACGAAAGCGGGGCGCTGGCTGGCCGCGAGTGCCTCGGCCAATCCCCTGATGGCGTCGGGATCGGGGCTCAGCTCCCGCGTGACGCTGCGCGGCTCCAGAGCTTGCGCGGGCCTGGTCCAGTCGTCGATCGGCACGGAAACAAAGGTCGGCCCGCAGGGCGGCTGCATCGCCACGTAATAGGCCCGCGCGATTGCGGCGGGCACATCCTCGGCGCGCGCCGGCTCGACCGCGAATTTGACGTAAGGACGGGGAAATTCGGATGCGCGCTCGGCGAACAGAAACGGTTGCAGCGGCAGGATGGAGCGCGCCTGCTGGCCCGCGATGATCACGAGCGGCGTCTGGTTGCGGCAGGCGGTAAAGATATTGCCGAGCGCGTTGCCGACGCCCGCCGCCGAATGCAAATTGATGAAGCCGGCGTTGCGGGTCGCCTGCGCATAGCCGTCGGCCATGCCGACGACGGAGGCTTCCTGCAGGCTCAGCACATAGTCGATGTCGTCGGGCCAATCGCTCAGGAACGGCAATTCGGTCGAGCCGGGATTGCCGAACACCTTAGGAATCCCGAACCCGCGCAACAGGTCGAAGGTGGCCTGCTTGACGGTGAGGGGCGGGCTGGTCGGCTTGCGGGACAATGCGAGTATTCCTCGCTATTCGACAGGAGTTGTCTTCACCTTTCCCATGGGGAGAGGTCGGCACGAAGTGCCGGGTGAGGGGTTACGCTTCAACGATGGACCGTACCCCCTCACCCCAGCCCTCTCCCAACGAAGTCGGATATATCCGACTTCGGCATTTTTAGATGCCCAACTCGGGTAAACCCGAGTTGGGTGGGAGGGGGAGCAAACTTCCGATGACGCGAGCTCGGTCAATCTCACCACGTCGCGGTGCCCTTCATGGTCGGCTGTCCTTGCGAATTCGCCGTCCACAAATCCATGCCGGCATCGGTTGGGTTGGCGTTGACCGAGAATTCGCTGCCCTCGAACAACGGCTGCACGCCGCGATAGGCAAATTTCTTCGGCACGTGCCTGCGCAATTTGGCGGCGAACTCGACCAGCAGCGCCGCCTGCATCGGGCCGTGGAAGATCAATCCCGGATAGCCCTCGACCCTGGTCACGTAGTCGCGGTCATAGTGGATGCGATGGCCGTTGAACGTCAGCGCCGAATAACGAAACAGAAGCACGGTATCGGCCATGTGGGTTTCGCGGTGCTGCGCCGTGGGAGCCGGCCCGGCCGGTTTGGCGGGCGCGGAGGAGGTCGTCGAGACATCGCGGTAGACGATATCCTGGCGCTCGCGGATCGCGATGCCGCGCGGCGTGGCGATCTCATGATCCACAGACACAAAGCACAACGTTCCGGTCGAGCCGGTCTTCATGGTGACGTCGGCGATGCGCGAGGTTCGCGTCACCTCGTCGCCGACACGCAGCGTGTCGACGAATTCAAGTTCGCCGCCCGCCCACATCCGTCGCGGCAGCGGCACCGGCGGCAGGAAGCCGCCTCGCGCCGGGTGGCCGTCGGGACCAAGCTCTGACGCCGGGAATACCGGCTGCGCCAGGCACCAATGCGTGGTGAAGGGCGCGGCATCGCCGGATTTCGGCTCGCCGATCTCAAGGAAAAGCGTGGCCCGCAATCCCCTGACCAGTTGCGCGGTGACGATGTCGGCGGCTTCCGTGCTGCGGCCGATCCATTGCCTGAGATGATCGAGGTCGGGCTTTTCGGTCATCGGGCTTTGGTCCGCGAAGGTTTCTCGACTGACGCCGGGCGCTCGCCGATATCGGGCACGGCCCCATAGCGTCGCGGCTCTCCGACCACGATGGCGGCCGGCGCCGGATAGCTCACCACGCCCTTCGGCGTATTCACCTCGATGCGGCGCAGATGCGGATGCCGGGCGAGGTCGGCCATGGTGTTGACCTCGGCGAAGGCGATGTCGGCATCCGACAGCCGCTTCAATAATTCGTCGCGCGTCATGCTCGCAAAGCAATCGCCGACGGCTGCGTCAGTCAGTTTGCGGTTCTTCACCCGTTCGACCATGCTGGAAAACCGCGGATCATTGGGCAGCTCCGGCTGACCCAGCACCTCGGCGCAGAGTTTCTTCCACTCGCGTTCGCTCTGGATCGAAATCAGGATGTCCTTGCCGTCTTTGGACTGGAAAACGCCATAGGGCGCGATCGAGGGATGGGCGAGGCCGATCCGCTGCGGCGGCTGGCCGGCTTCGGAATTGATCAGCGGCACCGCGAGCCAGTCGGCCATCACGTCGAACATCGAGATGCGGATATCGGCGCCCTTGCCGGTACGCGATCGCGCGATCAGCGCTTCGAGGATCGCCGCGTGCGCCGTGGCGCCGGTCGCAATATCGACGATCGACAGCCCGACGCGCGAGGGCCCCTCCGGTCCCCCCGTGATCGAGGCCAGTCCACTCTCGGCCTGGATCAGGAGGTCGTAGGCCTTGCGATGCGCGTAAGGCCCCTCATCGCCATAGCCCGTGATGGTGCAGGAGATCAGGGCCGGGTAGTCCTGCTTCAGCCGATCCAGCGAGAAGCCGAGCTTGTCCATCGAGCCGGGCTTGAGGTTCTGCAGCAGCACGTCGGCGCCCGCGATCAGCTTTTCAAGTTCGGCGCGGCCTTCCTTGGTGGCGAGGTCGACGACCGCGGAATCCTTGCCGCGGTTGAGCCAGACGAAATAGCTGCTTTGGCCTTTTGCGGCGGCGTCATAGCCGCGGGCGAAGTCGCCCTCCGGCCGCTCCACCTTGATGACATGGGCGCCGGCATCGGCGAGGCGCGATGAGCAGAACGGCGCGGCGACAGCCTGTTCGACGGCGATGACGGTGATACCTTCCAGCGGCAGCATATCTAGTGTCCCGGTTCTGACATTCGTATCATATCACAGCGGGCACTTTACGAATGTCAGAACCAAAGGGACACTAGCAAATCTATAATTCTAGTGTGGCTTTTGACTCTGACGTTCCTTTTGCGAGGCCGCTGAGAAACTGAAAGGAACGTCAGTGTCGCCACACTAGATCTCAATAGGAGCGGGGCATGTCCAGGACATGCTCGGCGATATAGGACAGCACCAGATTGGTCGAGATCGGCGCAACTTGATAGAGCCGCGTCTCGCGGAATTTGCGCTCGACGTCGTATTCTTCCGCAAAACCGAAACCGCCATGGGTCTGCACGCAGGCATTCGCCGCTTCCCAGGAAGCATCCGCCGCCAGCATCTTGGCCATGTTGGCCTCGGCGCCGCAGTCGAGCCCTGCCTCATATTTGCGAACGGCTTCCTTCACCATCAGTTCGGCCGCGCGCATCGCCGCATAGGCCTTGGCGATCGGAAACTGGACGCCTTGATTTTGTCCGATCGGGCGGCCGAACACCGTGCGTTCCCTGGCGTAGCTCGATGCCTTGGCGATGAACCATTTGGCGTCGCCGATGCATTCTGATGCGATCAGGATGCGCTCGGTATTCATGCCGGAAAGGATGTAACGGAATCCCTTGCCTTCCTCGCCGACCAGGTTCTCCGCCGGCACCTTCATGTCGGTGAAGAACACTTCGGTGGTGGAATGGTTCATCATGGTGCGGATGGGGCGGATCGACAGCCCTTCCTTCTTGGCCTCCCGCATATCCACAATGAAAACCGACAGGCCGTCGGTGCGCTTCTTCACCTGCTCCTTCGGCGTGGTGCGCGCGAGCAGGATCATCAGGTCGGAATATTCGGCGCGGCTGGTCCATATCTTCTGGCCGTTGACGATGTAGCCGTCATTGCCATCCTGGCGGGCAAACGTCTTGAGCGACGAGGTGTCGGTGCCGCTGGAAGGCTCCGTGACGCCGAACGCCTGAAGCCGCAATTCGCCGCTCGCGATCCTCGGCAACCATTTGGCCTTCTGCGCCTCGCTGCCGTGTCGCAGCAGCGTGCCCATGGTGTACATCTGGGCGTGGCAAGCTCCGGCATTGCAGCCGGCGCGGTGAATCTCTTCCAGGATAGCGGTTGCGGCCGACAGTTTCAGGCCGGCGCCGCCGTATTCCTCCGGGATCAGCACCGAGAGATAACCGGACTCCGTGAGCGCATCGACAAAGGCCTTCGGATAGGCCATCTCGCGGTCGAGCTTGCGCCAGTATTCGCCGGGAAATTGCGCACAGAGTTTGGCAACGGCGTCGCGTATGTCGGCATGTTCGTCGTGGTCGGGAGTTGTCATCGGTTCTCGGCTTACAGGTCGATAGTAGCTTGTCAGTATAGGAGGATGCGAGTGCCTTCGGCACCGTTGTTTTTGCCAAAGATGCTGACTGAGGCAACCCCGATTGGGTCCCGAAGGGCTATCTGAGCGGACGCCGGACAGCGTGTCGGATACCGTGAACGATGATTTCCGCCGCTGTCGCGCGATAGAGGATTACGTAAGGATGTGGGTTAAGGACGAGACGGCGATAACCCGGGCGACTTGCCGGCTGCCCGAGACCCGATATAGGCAAGGATCGTTTCAAGCTGCCGTGCCGCGCGGCGGGTGTAGCGGATATTCACCGGCCATACTTCGCCCGGATCGCGCGGATTTCTTCCTCCGTCGCAAATTCACCGCGCTCGGCTTCCGCGATCGAAGCGTCAAGGTCGGCTTCTTCCTCGGGCGTCAAAACATATGGCGGCTGCTCGATGCCCGCGAGTTGCAGCATGATTCTTGCTACATCGTCCTGCACCTCCTCGGGGAGGTTCGAGACGGTCGCCACGGCTTCGTCAAGCAAGCGGGTCATAAAGTGTAAATCCTGAGCAAGATATCCACCCAATATGTAACGCAAATCTGCACAATCGCCAGAGGCTTCGCAAGCCATGGCGTGCGCTTGTGAGCCAGGCTCGAGGGTTGCCGGCTCGCTTACCCAGGTATGCGCACGGCTAAGGACTCGATGCCGCGCACGAAACTGGAATAGACCCGCTTCGGTTCGCCGACCACCTCGATCCGCTCGAACCGCTTCAATATCTCCTGCCACACGATCTTCAACTGCAATTCGGCGAGCCGCATCCCGACGCAGCGGTGGATGCCGAAGCCGAACGACAGATGGATTTTCGGACGCGCCCGGTCGATGATGAATTCGTTCGGCCGCTCGATGACTTCCTCGTCGCGGTTGCCGGAAACGTACCACATCACGACCCGGTCGCCCTTGCGAATGGTCTTGCCGCCAAGTTCGGTATCGACCAGCGCGGTGCGCCGCATATGCGCCAGCGGCGTCTGCCAGCGGATGACTTCCGGCACCATGGAATCGATCAGCGCCGGGTTGTCGCGCAGCTTCTGGTATTCGCCGGGATTTTCGTTGAGCGCCAGCACCGAGCCGCTCATGGTGTTGCGCGTGGTGTCGTTGCCGCCGACGATCAACAGGATGATGTTGCCCATCAGGTTGTCCGGCTCCATGTAGCGCGTCGCCTCGTTGTGCGCCATCATCGAGATCAGATCGTTGCGCGGCTCGGCATTGACGCGCTCGTTCCAGAGTCTTGTGAAATAGGCCGCGCACTCGTCCATCTCGGCGCGACGCTGTTCGGCGGAATCGACGATACCGCCTTTCGGCAGCGCGGTCGACACATCCGACCAGCGCGTCAGCTTGCGGCGCTCTTCGAACGGGAAATCAAACAGCGTCGCCAGCATCTGCGTAGTCAACTCGATCGAGACGCGGTCGACGAAATCGAAGGTCTCGTTGCGCGGCAGCGAATCGAGCACCTTGCCGGTGCGCTGACGGATCAGGATCGCCAGCTCGTCCAGGTGCGTCGGCGTGAACATCGGCGACACGGTCTTGCGCTGGGCGGAATGCCGCGGCTGGTCCATCGCGATGAAGCTTGGCCAGTCATAGCCGGGGGGAACGTCGCGGATCGAGATGCCGCCGAGCGATACGTCCGAAGAAAAGATGCCGTGGTTGGTGTCGACATGCATGATGTCGTTGTACCTGGTCACCGACCAATACGGTTCGATCGGCGACTTGGTGCAGTAGTGCACCGGCGCTTCCTTGCGCAGACGCTCGAAATAGGGCCACAGCGTATCGTTGCGGAACAATTGCGGCGCGCCGGGATGAAAATCCTCCAGCGGCGTGGAATAGGCCGCCTCGCGCGCCGCACGCAGAAGCTCTCGTTGGTCGGGCGATGTCTGGATGTTCATGATCGATCGCTCCAGTAGCTGTCCGAAGTTTCCTGCTCACCTCTCCCGCTTGCGGGGGAGGTCGCACCGCTCGAAGAGCGGGGCGGGTGGGGGAAATTCTCTTCGCATCGACGCAGCATCTGCGGCAGGACCGCCACCCCAGCCTTGCCCCGCAAGCGGGAGAGGGAGCACGGCTTCATTGCGATATCAAGCAAGGACGATCTCCTGGGCCTGGTCATTCTTCCCTGAACATTGCCCCCGCCGTTGGTTCGGAAGGTGGTAGCTTGTGACCAAATTACATCCCCTTGCGCGCGTCAGGGCAAGAGAGAGTTTTGCGGCGTTCCGCCGCTTCGGCGGCCTTGTATGCCACCCGTCAAGCGTTCCCGGCGCGTGACAAGGCGAGGCCCAGGGATTAAGCCATGGTTTGAAACAAAGACTGATTTTCCGGAGCCGCCCGCCATGATTCCCAACGCGTACCGGATGTTTAATTTCGATCTCGGCGAAACCGCGGACGCGTTGCGAGAAACCGTTCACGATTTCTCCAGCCATGAAATCGCGCCGCGCGCCGCCGAAATCGACAAGAGCAATCAATTCCCCCGCGACCTGTGGCCGAAGCTCGGCGCGCTCGGCCTGCACGGCATCACCGTCGAGGAAGAGTATGGCGGCTCCTCGCTCGGCTATCTCGAACATTGCGTGGCGATGGAGGAAATCTCGCGCGCCTCCGCCGCGGTCGGCCTGTCCTACGGCGCGCACTCAAATCTCTGCGTCAATCAGCTCCGCCGCAACGGCAGCGACGCGCAAAAGCGGAAATACCTGCCCAAGCTGATTTCCGGCGAGCATGTCGGCGCGCTCGCGATGTCCGAGCCCGGCGCGGGTTCCGACGTGGTGTCGATGATGACACGCGCCGAGAAGAAAGGCGATCGTTATGTGCTCAACGGCGCCAAGATGTGGATCACCAACGGTCCCGTCGCCGAGACGCTGGTGGTCTATGCCAAGACCGATCCGGCCGCGGGTGCGCGCGGCATCACCGCCTTCATCATCGAGAAAGGCATGAAGGGATTTTCCACCGCGCAGAAGCTCGACAAGCTCGGCATGCGCGGCTCGGACACCGCGGAACTGGTGTTCGACAATTGCGAAGTGCCGGAAGACAACGTGCTCGGCGAGGTCGGCCGCGGCGTCAACGTGCTGATGTCTGGCCTCGATTACGAGCGCGCGGTGCTGGCGGCGGGTCCGCTCGGCATCATGCAGGCCTGCATGGACGCGGTGATGCCTTATGTCCACGAGCGCAAGCAGTTCGGTCAGCCGATCGGCAATTTTCAGCTGGTGCAGGGCAAGATCGCCGACATGTACACCACGATGAATGCGTCGCGGGCCTATGTCTATGCGGTGGCGAAGGCCTGCGACCGCGGCGAGACCACGCGCGAGGATGCGGCCGGCGCCATTCTCTATGCGTCGGAGAAGGCGACGCAGTGCGCGCTCGATGCGATCCAGTTGCTCGGCGGCAATGGCTATATCAACGACTATCCCACCGGACGTCTGCTGCGCGACGCCAAGCTTTATGAAATCGGCGCCGGCACGTCGGAAATCCGCCGCATGCTGATCGGACGGGAGCTGTTTGAGAAGTCGGCTTAAAGCGCGATTAACCGGAAAATCTCCGCGAGCGTTGACATCGGCTCAATCCAGGGTTTCACTTGCTTATCCCGTTGCCCTGGGGGGCCCTGCCGTGAACGAGATGAGCTCCGTGCCGCATGTTCCGCCGCGGCCACAACCGCCGCTTTCGCCGGCCAAGGTATCGTTTTCCGGCGACCGCGGCGAATTCTTCCGGCTGGTGCGAAATGGAGCCGGGCTCGAACTCATCACCTTCGGCTTTTACCGGTTCTGGCTCGCCACCGACATCCGCCGTCATCTGTGGTCGTATATGTCGGTTGACGGCGATGCGCCGGAATATACCGGACGTGCCCGGGAGCTATTGATCGGATTCCTGTTCGCATTGGCGATCCTGGTGCCGATCTATCTGGTCTATTTTCTGATTGGCATTGAAGCTGAACGCGCGAAGGCCTTCGCCAGCATCCCGCTTTTTCTATTCTTCTATCTATTTGGGCATTTTGCGATCTACCGCGCGCGGCGTTACCGCCTCACGCGCACCGTATGGCGCGGGGTGCGCTTCTGGATGGACGGTTCGGGATGGGCCTATGCGGTACGGGCCGCGGGGTGGAGTTTGCTGACGCTTCTTACGCTCGGCGCGGCGTTGCCGTGGCGTCAAGCAGCGCTCGAGCGCTACAAGATGCGGCATTGCCATTACGGCGATCTGCAAGGGAGCTTTGAAGGACGCGGTTGGGAATTCTTCAAGCGTGGCTGGTGGCTGTGGTTACTGGCCATCGTGCCGCTAGCGCTGTTGGTGGTGGTGATGGTCACGCATTGGCCGGCCCAGATCAAGATCCCTCCTTTCGTGGCATTACCGGTGCTTGTTGCGGCGCCTTTTCTCTATGGCGCCTTCAAAGCCATCGAATGGCGCTGGTGGATTTCCGGTATCCGGTTCGGCGAGGTCTCGTTTGAATCGGATTTGTCCAAGCATGCACTGTATGGACTTTACTGGAAAGTTGTCGGCTGGACCGTGCCGCTTCTTATCCTCCTGATGGCGTATATCTATCTTTGCAGCAGGCTTTTGGTGCAAATGGGATTGGCGCCGTTTGCGGTGTTCTCCACCAGTGGCAAATTTTCTGGAAGCATGGCGATGCTCCTGCTTGGGGCGGCGGGCTATCTGGCGTTTCTGCTCGCCATGAACGTCGTGCTGCGGGTCTATCTCCTGCGCGACGTCTGGGCGAAGGCGGCTGCCTCTGCCACCGTGTTCCGCCTGGAAGCGGCCGCGAACGTCGCAGCCAAGGGCGATCTCGCCAGCGCGCTGGGCGAGGGGCTTGCCGGCGGGCTCGATATCGTCGGATTCTAGCGGCATGATCTCCGGGATGGATGGCTCCCCCAAGGAAAGCCTGGAGAAGCAAAGCCCGGAGAAGGGTTTGCAGGACGGTTCGACGGCGCCGCAGGGTGAGCCTCTCGCCGTTTTTTACGACGGCACATCGAGCCGTCGCCATCCGGTGCAGCTCGCGTTAAACGACCGGCTTGAAATCAACGAAAACGGGGCGACCCTTGCCGCCTGGCCGTTCGCGGATATCCGCCGCGCCGCCGGCGCCGCCGGCATTCTGCGCCTGCGTTGCGTGAGCGGGCCTTCGCTGGCGCGACTCGAAGTTCGCGATGCCGCGCTTGCAGCAGCGCTGATCTCGCGATGTACCCGCCTCGACGACGGTGTGGCCGGCCGGCATGGCGTCACCGCCATCGTCGGCTGGTCGGTGGCGGCGACGATTTCGATCGCGGCAGTAATCTGGTTCGGCCTCCCGCTCGCCGCGGATCGTCTGGCGCCGCTGGTGCCGGAGGCGCTGGAGCGCCGCATTGGCGACGCCGCCGAACGGCAAATCGGCGTCATCTTTGGCGGAAAGACCTGCGGCAATGCAGCGGGACGCGCCGCCTTCAACAAGCTGATGGCCGAGGTCAGCCAGGCCGCCGGCATCGACAGGCCAGTTCGGGCCGCCGTGCTGGACACGCCGGTTCCGAACGCTTTCGCGCTGCCGGGCGGCAAGGTCTATTTGTTCAACGGGCTATTGGCGAAGGCCGAAAACCCCGACGAAATCGCCGGCATTCTCGCGCACGAACTGGGCCATGTCAGGCATCGCGACAACACCCGCAACATGATCTACAGCGGCGGCACGTCTTTCCTGATCGGGCTGTTGTTCGGCGACATCACCGGGTCCAGCGCGCTGGTCTTCGCCTCGCGCTCGCTCGTCACCGCGTCCTATTCGCGCGAAGCCGAGCAGGGCGCCGATGATTTTGCGATTGGCGTGATGCACCGGCTCGGCCGCCCGACCAAACCGATGGGCGACCTGATTTTTCGTGTCACCGGAAACCAGGCGGACAAGACCCTATCGATCCTCGCCAACCATCCGCTGACCGAAGATCGGCTGAAGCGGCTCACCGACGAGGACCGCCCCGCGAGCGGCCCGCCGCTATTGACCGCGCCGGAATGGACGGCGCTCAAGGCGATCTGTAGTTGAGCCCGCGTGACGGCCGGTCGTCATTGCTGTGCGTCAGCGAAGCTCTATCCTTCGTCATGGCCGGGCTTGACCCGGCCATCCACGTCTCCTCTGTTGGAAAGCAGCAAGACGTGGATGCCCGGCACAAGGCCACGGCTGTCCGGCTCATGCTGATCCCCAGTTTAGCATGATCTGTCGTGAGTTGAGTTTGGGCGGCCGATGTAATTGGCTCAGTCTGGTAAAGTCTTTTCGATGCATCAGGTTGATACGCACGAGTTTAGTGGTGTCGAGCAGGGTTTGTTTGTCTTGCGACATCTTGTTCAAGATTTGCAGTAGCAGGAAAGCAATCAGCGCGACGGCAACCTGAATGCGAACGGCGTTTTCGGAACGGCCGATAAAATGGGTGATTTTCAAGGTTTGCTTCATCACCCGAAAGAACAGTTCGATCTGCCAGCGCCGCTTGTAGAGGTCGGCGATCTCTTTGGCGGGTGCGTCCAGATCGTTGGACAAAATGCGCAAGGTCCCGCCAGTCTCCATGGTCACGACGATCTCGCGCACCGCGCCTTGCATGGGATTTTTGCGGTTTTTGGCCTGCCGGTTCGGCAAAAAGCCGATGCAGTCGCTCACAATGCCTGTTCCAGCCTCGACAGGCATGGACGTCGCCGAATGGAGCGGCGTATTCTTCTTGAACCGAGTCACGATGCGGCAATCTGCGTCATCCAGGGCCGCCCACCAGCCGTAGTCATAGTAGCCGAGGTCGAAGACATATGTGGCGCCGGCCTCGATCGGCATCGCCTTGGCGGCGGTGATGTCGTTGACGTTGGCCTCGGTGATCATGTGATAAATCGGGCAGCCGAGGTCGGGATCATAGACCACATGCGCCTTGGCGCCGCAGACATCGGCGGAAAAGCGCGCCCAATTCGTGCCGACGCCTGCCAAATGCAGGCTGGTCGAGTTGATCAAACGCACCGCATCGCCCAGCTTGCGGCGCAGACCGCGCGTCGTTGTGGCCAACATATGCATGAAAAGACCCGAGAAAACCTCCGGGTTGCGGCTACGGTTGGCGTCCGCGAAGGTCGAGCGCGCCGGCGCAAAGCCGCCCGCATGATAAAGCCGTCCCTGATGGCTCCTCATCGACGCCTCGATATCGCGCAACGAACGGGCACCCGACAATTGGCCGTATAACAACGCCAGCAACTGCCGTTTGGTCGTAAAACTGCGCACCAGTTCGTCGCTCCCGTGGTTCTTCACAAGCCTGTCGAACTCCGACCAGGGAACCAGTTTCAAAATGTCGCGAAACACCGTATTCGTATGCGGCACGGCCTTGATCCTTTGCATGTCCAGTTGAGTTGCAAAACTCTGGACACCATTAGAATCAATGCCGTGCGCCTTGCACAGCAAAAAACAAGCCGGACAGCCGTGGCACAAGGCCGGGCATGACAGCTATATTCGTGGAGGAAGGCCAGACTTAATGACGGCCGTCTAATGCTGCACCTACCGCACCACCACCGTCGTACCAATCGAAACGCGGCTATAGAGATCGGTGACATCCTCATTGGTCATGCGGAAGCAGCCCGACGAGACGGCATGGCCGATCGTTTCCGGTTCATTGGAGCCGTGGATGCGATAGAGCGTCGAGCCAAGATAAATCGCGCGCGCGCCGAGCGGGTTTTGGATGCCGCCGGCCATGTAGCGCGGCAGGTCGGGCCGCCGCGCCCGCATCTGTGCGGGCGGGGTCCAGCTCGGCCATTCCCTTTTCGCGCTGATGCGGTGGGTGCCGGTCCAGCGGAAACCGTCGCGGCCGACGCCGATGCCGTAACGCAGCGCCTCGCCATTGCCCAGCATCAGGTAAAGCCGCCGCTCGGAGGTCGAGATGTAGATGCTGCCCGGCGCCATCGCGATCGGGGCGCTGACCCGTTCGCGCTGTATCGGACTTGAGCCGCCGCCGACATAGTCGGAGCCGGGGCCGTAATAAGGCACGCCCCGCTGCTGCAACGTCGGCTGCTGCTGCTGGCGGCGGCCGAAATTGAAGAAGTCGTCGTCCATGGCGCGGGCGGAGGAGGTGCCCGCCAGCACCATCAGCGCCAAGGCCAGACAGGCAAAAATCCGGGTCATCGGTTCCTCGCTATTCAAGGTTGACGCGCAAGCAGGCCATAGCGGGGGCATTTTCGCAAGCAAACGTGACGGATTTCAAAGCGCGCGGTTAAAAATCTGAGCCTCCCGCGGCGGCGACGGTAACCATGCACGCAAACCTGCCGTGAACCCTTTGACTGATAGCGTCGGGAATGATTGATCTTGAGGCGGTTGAAGCCTTGAACGCGAACGGAGTTAAGGGATGAACGGTGCGGAAAGTCTGGTGCGGACCCTGGTCGCGGGCGGGGTCGACGTCTGTTTCACCAACCCCGGCACTTCCGAGATGCATTTCGTCGCGGCGCTCGACCGGGTCGAGGGCATGCGCTGCGTGCTCGGCCTGTTCGAGGGCGTGGTGACAGGGGCGGCCGACGGCTATTTCCGCATGAAGGGCACGCCGGCCTCGACGCTGTTGCATCTGGGGCCCGGGCTCGCCAACGGCCTTGCCAACCTGCACAACGCCAAGAAGGCGCATTCCGGCATCGTCAATATCGTCGGCCAGCATGCGACCTATCACATCGGCTTTAACGCGCCGCTGACCTCCGATATCGAGGGTCTGGCGCGGCCGATGTCGGAATGGGTGCGCACCTCGCCGAATGCCAAGTCCGTCGCGGCCGACGGCGCCGCGGCGATTGCGGCCGCCAAAAGCTCCCCGCCGCAGATCGCGACCCTGATTTTGCCCGCCGATACCGCCTGGAACGAGGCCGACGGCATCGCGCAGGTGAGCCCGGCAAAGCAGCAGCCGGGCTTCTCGGCGCAAGCGGTCGAGAAGGCCGCCAAGGTGCTGCATTCGGGCGGAGCGCAAAATCTTCTGCTGGTCACCGGCGGCGCGCTGACCGAGCGGGGTCTGGCGCTGGCGCAGCAGATCGCCGGCAAGACCGGCTGCAAGGTGATGGGCCAGACCTATCATCCGCGCATGGCGCGCGGCCGCGGCCGTTTCTCGATCGACCGCATTCCCTACGTGATCGAGCAGGCGCTGCCGCTGCTCAAGGACTTCAAGAACATCATCCTGGTCGAGGCCAACGATCCGATCGCGTTCTTTGCCTATCCGAACAAGCCGAGCTATCTGAAGCCCGAGGGCTGCGAGGTTCACCGTATGACCGCCTGGGGCGAGAACTCGGTCGCCGCCCTCGAGGCGCTTTCCGATGCGCTCGGCGCCAAACCCTCCGACGTCAAGCAGCAAGCACTCACTGAGCTCAACAAGCCGACCGGCGCGCTGACATTTGCGACGATCGCACAGGCGATCGCATGTGCGATTCCCGAAAACGCCATCATCGTCGACGAATCCATCACCACCGGGCGCGGCTTCTTTCCGCCGACGGCGGCGGCCGCGCCCCATGACTGGCTGCAGAACATGGGCGGCTCGATCGGATTTTCGACCCCGGTCGCGACCGGCGCCGCGGTGGCCTGCCCGGATCGCAAGGTGATCTGCATGGTCGGCGACGGCAGCGCGATGTACACCATCCAATCGCTGTGGACGCAGGCGCGCGAGGGCCTCGACGTCGTCACGGTGGTGTTTGCCAATCGCATTTATCAGATCCTGCGCGGCGAATTCGACGGCGTTGGCGCCGGCGCGCCCGGACAGCGCGCGATGGACATGCTCAAGATCGACAAGCCGACCATCGACTTCGTCGCGCTCGCCAAGGGTATGGGGGTTGCCGCGCGCGCGGTGTCGACCGCCGATGACCTCAACAAGGCGCTGGCGGAAGCGGTCACTGAGCCGGGCCCGCGGCTGATCGAAGTACAGATGTGAGGTTAGCGTGTAGGCCTTAGTTCCTCGTCATGTCCGGCCTTGTGCCGGGCATCCACGTCTTGGGTGCCGTCGGAAAGAAAGACGTAGATGGCCGGGACAAGCCCGGCCATGACGGGTTAGGAATTGGCGGCAGGGAATGAGGAAGAACCTCCAGTAACAGAGTTTCGGGGGCCAGATGCAAGCCGAACTGGACAAGGTCGTCGCGGCGATTGCCGGGCTTTATGCCCGCGAGGCATTCCTGTTCGAGCACGACCTCGGCGAGCGTGCGCTGACGCACCGCCTCGCGGTGCATCTGGAACGGCAATTTCCGGATTTCGACGTCGACTGCGACTACGACCGGCTGGGCGAGCGGACATTGCAACTGCCGCGCGGCTCGATCGTTTCGACCGACGACCACCTCGGCAAGTCGATCTATCCCGACATCGTCGTGCACCAGCGCCAGATCCCGAACACGCTGCTCGCCGTCGAGGTCAGAAAGGCCAGCAATCATCAGCCGGTGGAGCATGACCGGCACAAGCTGCGCGCCCTGACCGATCCGCATCTCTGGTTTGCCTACTGGATCGGCGCGCTCGTGATCCTGGGGAAAAACAGCGTCACCGCGTCGGAAGTCTATGTCGCCGGTAAACAGGACGAGGCGTCGTCCCGCTTTCTGGCGCAGCAGCTGAAAGAGGCGGGCGTCGGCGCCGCGTGAAGGGGACGCAATTGGCGCCGCCGCAAGCGAATGCAGCGCCGCCGGATGCCGTTACGGCCCGCCGGCGTATTGGCTTGCCGCTGTCAGCGTCTTGCCGTTGGCCTTTTCCCGCATGCGATGGAATTGCAGCGCCATGCGCGCGGTCTTCGGCTGAAGCCGGAGGAAATTGGCGTAGGTCACGTCGAGTTGCTGCCGGGAACTGCCGTTGACGCCGGCGTGCAGCAGCAACAGCTTCGTCGTCGTCGCCCAGGCAATGTCGAGCGCCCGCGCCAGCACGACGATCTGCTCGGTCTGGTTCTGCACGAAGGCCCGTTCCACGACGCCGACCGGCAGGTCGCACATCAGCACGAGCGCGGCGACCACCTTGTCGAAACTGCCTTCTTCGGCGAACGCGAGCAATTGCGCTTCATTCAGCTTGCCCGTAGCGTTCAGCTCACGCACATGGCGGCCGGCTTGCGCAAAGTCGCTTGAGCCGGCGCGCGCCTTGGTCTGGATCGTGTCGGTCGCCTGCGCGATCATCGACGTGATCAGTTCGGCGCGCCTGGGGTCCGCCTCCACCAGCCGGTGCTTGACCTCTTCCGAGGCATCGACGAACAGCTTGACCAGGTTTTGACGCGGAATATCCGGGCGGGACCAGACGCACAGGGCCAGGTCGCTGTCGTCGCATGCCTTGCGCACCAGCGTGGAGACGCCGAAGTCCGAGAACCGGGCGCCGCCGTTTTGCGCGGTCGCGGAGACGACGGGCCTGTCGCCGCGGTCCACCAGAACGTCCGTCACCGCCTCGACGATGACCTTGCGGCCGGATATTGCGAGCAGATGGTCCTGGCTCTGGGTCCTGGCGTTTTCGACCAGCGTATCGACGTCGAGCCGTTCGCTATGAGTGAGGACGGGCCCTGCAACCTCGATTGCGGCATCCGACGCCAGCAGGCGAACCACCCCGCGCGGCGCATCGGGGAGTTTCGCGATGCGGCTGCCGAACTGCGCGCGGGCGGCGCTTTCGATGCTCTCCAGAAGCTTGCCCATCACGGTATCGAACAGCGTGATCTGATCTTCGGAGAACGTCCCGGACTTCAGGACGAAGAGATCGGTCACCCGTCGCAGCACCCCGGCGCGCCGCGCGAGATCCCCGCCGCCAAAGGCGTCCTCCAGCTGATCGATCAAACCTGCCTGCAAATCGGTCTGTGCGTTCATGGTCAAAATACTCAAATCTCCGAAAGGCCCGTGTCAGGCCACCATTTCCTGATCGTCGGACGAATAGCGCTTGGTGAAATCCAGTTCGGATACAGGCACCGGCCGGCTGAACAGATAGCCCTGTGCGAGGTCGACGCCGGCCTTGCGCATGTATTCGAGCTGCTGCCTGGTTTCGATGCCTTCCACCGTCGTGGCCGTGCCGAGGCCATGCGCGAGCGCCAGCACCGACGACACCACGGCGGCGTAATCGCGGCGCTGGAGAACGTCCCGGGTGAAGGTTCGGTCGATCTTGATCTTGTCGAACGGAAAATTCGTCAGGTAGGTCAGTGATGAATAGCCGGTGCCGAAATCGTCCAGCGCCAGCGATATTCCGAGGTTCTTGAGCTGACGGATGGTCGCCAGATGAGCTTCCTGATTATCCAGCAGCGAGGTTTCCGTGATCTCGAGCTCGAGCCGGTCCGGCGAGAGGCCGCTCTCGACCAGCGCGCACAGGATGACGTCGAAAAGGTTGCCCTTCTTGAATTGCATGGCCGAAATGTTGACCGCCAGCCTGATATGCGAAGGCCAGGCGGCGGCATCGTTGCAGGCGCGTTGCAGAACCCACTCGCCGATCGGCACGATCAGGCCGGTCGAACTCCGCGAGCGGAATGAATTGATCCGGCGCAATCAGCCCCCTGGCCGGGTGCCGCCAGCGGATCAGCGCCTCGACGCCGCAGATTTGCCTTGTCTCGATGTCCACCACCGGCTGGTAGTGCACTTCGAATTGCTCGTGCGCGACCGCGTCGCGCAACTCGCTTTCCGCCGATTGCTGCGTGGTTGCGGTTTCCAGCATGCCGGGGTCGTAGATGCGGAAATCGTTTCGCCCGTTGGCCTTGGCGCTGTACAGCGCGAGATCAGCGTTCCTGAGCAGTTCCTCCGGTTCGGTGCCGTGTTCGGGCGCCAGCGCAATGCCGATGCTGGTGCCGACATTGGCCTCGACGCCGTTGAGATCGAAGGGTTCGGCGATGGCCTGGTTGATCCGCAGCGCGAGCGAGATCGCTCCCTCATGCTGCGTCGGGCCGCCCTCCTGGATGATGGCGAATTCGTCGCCGCCGAGGCGTGCCAGCAGGTCGGTATCGCGAATCCTGGATTGCAGCCGCCGGCCGACCTCCACCAAGAGCGCGTCGCCGGCGGCATGGCCGAGCGTATCGTTGACCGCCTTGAACCTGTCGAGATCGATCATCATGACGGTGACGGCCGCGCCGCCGCGCTTCAGGCGCTTGCCGGCCTCTTCCAGCTTCTCATTGAACTGGGCGCGATTGGCGAGACCCGTCAGGACGTCGTGCCGCGCCAAATGGACGATCTCGGCCTCCGCGCGGCGGCGCTCGGTGATGTCCTCGACGATGGAAAGCCAGCCGCCGCCTTGCATCGGCTGGCGCGTGAGCAGCACGAACCGCCCGTCCGCAAGTTCGTCGACCCTCTGCGGGTCCGCCGGAAGCGCGATCAGCTCCGGGACTCTGGCCTTGACCGCGGCGGCGCCGGCGTCTCCCTTGAGTACGCCGCGCAGGATACGGTCGGTGACAATGGCCTCCAGCGGCGTCCCGACCGCCAACAACTCCGCGGGCACCTGGTACAATTCGGCATAGCGGTGGTTCCAGACGACGAGCCGCTTGTGCTCGTCGAACATGGACAATCCCTGCGTCATGTGGCTGAGCGCCGTATCAAACCGCAGGTTGGTGCGTGCTAGTTCGGTTGCCTGCTCAAAAAGCGCTTCCTCGTCGCGAACACGCTCGGTGATGTCCTCATGGATCGCCACCCATCCGCCGTCCGAGGTGGCGCTGTTGGTGACGGAGATAATTCGCCCGTTCTTGAGGCGGTCGGTACTCGTGCTGCTGCCGGTGTCGAGCAGGTCTTGCCGGAATTTGCCGATATAGGCCTCGACCTCGGTATCGAGGTCGCCGAGGGCCTTGCGATGGGCGATGATCGAGGTGATGCTGGCGCCCGGTTTGATGATCTCGCGCGGTATTCGGTAGAGTTCCAGATACCGCGTATTCCAGACCAGCAATTTGCCGTTGGCATCGAACATGCTCAGGCCGGCCGGCATGGTGGCGAGCGCGGCATCGAACCGGGCATTGGTCTCGCGCAGCTTCGCCGAATGTCCGGCAAGGCCTCGCGTCGCACGCCAGACGAACGCGCCCATCACCAGGATGAAAGCCGTCAACGCCGTAACCTCGGCCAGCCGGCGCAACGCGCTTGCCCGCCACGGCGCCAGCAATTCGTCGACATTCTGGGCCACGGCGACGGCGATCGGGTAGACATGTCCCCGTTCGAAGCTGTTGAACCGCCGCACCCCGTCGATCGATGCTTTGATTTCAATGCTTCCCGAGGATTCCTGTTTCAACTGCGTGATGATCACGCTGTTCGACATGTCACGGCCGACATTGGCCTCGACGAACGGCCGGCGCACCAGCAGCGTTCCGCCTCCGTCCGTCGTCACCAGGACGACGGCGCTGTTGTCTTCGAGTTCGAGCCGGTCGTAGAGGTTCTGGAAATACTGCGGATCGATCGAGGCGATGGCAACGCCGGCAAACGTTCCATCGGCGTTGTTGATCCGGCGCGTGACCGGAATGAACCATCCGGCGCGGCCGCGGACCGGACCGCTGATATGTATCGTCTTCTCGTCGTGGTCGCGGTGATAGAAGAAGTATTCGCGGTCGGACAGTCGGGGCGCGTCCTTCTCCCCGTTGGTGCTGATGAATATCCGCCCCGAGTTGTCGGCGGCGGAGAAGCTGATGAACTGCGGCGAGATCTGCAATTCCTTCGCAAACCACCCCTTCATTCGCTCACGCATCCCGGCGTTGAGTTCGTCGTGCTCCAGCCTTTCCACCATCCCGGCCAGCACGGCGTCCGCTGACCGGAAGATCAGTTCGGCGTGCTGGATCAGCGAACTCGTGAGGTTAGCCGTTTCCTTTCGGCTGTTTGCCAGCACTTCCGCACGCTGCGCGGTGACGCGCCAGGTTTCGAGCCCGATCAACGCCATGCAGGCCAATGCGACGAATCCGGCGATCCCCCATGTTGCGAGACGATGGGTGGTGCCGCTTTCAGCCCGTCGGGCTTTCATCCATGCATTCACGCCAAACATGACGCCGCCGGCCTTTCAGGACTCCGGCAAAACCAGAGCGAAATGAAGACCCAAGGTAGTTTTCAAGGGTTAAGAAAATGGGGAGGGATTGGCGACGAGTGCGCCGCCGCAGCGGGTTCCCCCGAGACGGCGCGAAAATTCGCCCTTATGGCGTGGCGGACGCGTTACGCGCCTCGCATGGAACTCGCCCGTGGAACTGCGGCCCCCAGCGCCGGTGCTGCCGGCGGCTTTCGCGTTTTTACGCGGCGTTAACTCTCGGGACGATGGGTTGGAGGTGCACCTCGGAACTTCGGAACGGTGCAAATCGGCAGACGGCAGCTGGTTGTTCTCACGCGCAAGTGACCAAGCGTGCTGCGGGATCACAAGATGTCACGTGCGGTTGAGGCGACGTGGAATGCCGCAACGGCCTTCCTAAATGCTGGGCTCTAGGGAATGACGTTCGAGGTTGGGTTCACCACGTAACGGAGAAACCAAACTCATGACTAAACTCAAAACACTAAGCGCGATTGCCATTCTTGCCACGGCGATCGCAAGCCCGGTTCTCGCTCAGGACAGCCCGGTCTTCGCTCAGGACGCGGGCACGGTCAGGCCGGTCCATCATGGCCGGGCCTACGATCAGCGGAATTTTCGCGGAGCGTACAATCAGTCGAACGGGCCTCTCTATGCAGCCCCGCGATCGGCTGAAGAGCGGCGCAACCTAGAGGACTTCGGATTCAGCGGAACGGACCGCTCGTTCCCCGGCGGACAAGACCCGTCGCTCAATCCCGCAAACTAAAGCAGATCACCGGACAATAACCACCGGACAAACGGGCAAGTGGAAACACTTGCCCTGTCCGTGCGGCCACTAGTGCCGCCGATCTGAAGTCCCTGCAGCGCAAGCGGCTCGTCCGTACCAGGGACTTCAGATCGAAAGCGGTACCTAGAATCGTAGATTTGCTAGTGCCCTTGGCTTTCCGAAGTTCGTGCAAGAGTGCGCGGCGATGTGATCACGAACTTCGGAAAGAGGGCACTAGTCGATGGCCGGGTCGCGCTTGCCGCCTGACGGCGCGGGTTCGGGCATCGCACCAGGTCCGCCCGCCGGCAACGCCCACCTTTTCCCGAAGTTGCTCGCGTCCGGCTGATCTACTCTCCAATCGAAGAAATCATAGTTGCCCGACCACGCATGGACTTTGACCCCGCAAACCTCGCAGCGGAAACTGCCGGAATGCCTGGTCGGATGCTGCTCCTTCGTCACGGCGTAAGGCAGGCCGCAATTCGGGCAGCTGAAATATTCGGTGGTCCATAAACTGCCTGCCATTCCGCAATGATGCTACGCATCGGTCCCGTGTTCCAGTGCGGTGTGCTGCGATAGTCAATGACCCGCTACGCCAACCACTCGACGCTCTCAGACTGCCCGATAGTGCTTTTTTAACTTTCGGTTTGGCAGCCGCCCAAGCGCGACGCAAATTGGCGGATGGCGAGCACTTTGCGGGAATCGGGAGCGTCGCGGTGAGCGGAGGGACGATGGTGGGCGCACAAGGGATCGAACCTTGGACCTCTCGCGTGTGAAGGGAATTTTCCGGCATTTTTGATGTGTATGATGTCTATAACGTTCGGCGATTATTGGCTTTTCTCTTACTGACATCACCTGCATCATGTCCCTCTCTGTGAGACAGACCTGTGGGACGTTCGATGCCATCCTGCGATATCGATACAGCCACGAAGCGCGCTCGTCTGCGACCGCGCAAGAACCCCTATTGGCTTGGCATCAGCGGCGGCCGTGGCGGCTTGTCGCTCGGATTCCGCCGAACCGTCAAAGGGGCAGGGGTGTGGGTCGCCAAAATAGTTATCGACGGTCAGCGCATCGAAGAGCGCATCGGTATGCCTGACAGCGACAGGACCTTGCCCGGGTCGCTGACGTTTCCTTCCGCGGTTGAAGCTGCGCTTGGATGGGGGAGGCAGCAGGCGGCCTCCGTCACCGCCGCAAACGAGGTTGTTGCCGCTCGCAAGATACCGACCGTGCGGCTCGCTGTCGAAACCTACGTTGACATGCGAAAGGCGCGCGCTGATCGAAGCGGTTCGGAGGGCTCGCTCAAGCTTCACGTAATGAGCGACCAGGAATTTGCCGGCCTCAAGCTGGCAAAGCTTGAGGCTCAGAACATTTTGGATTGGCGCACGGGTCTACCAGAGGAGCTTGAACCGTCGTCAAAAAATCGGATATTGAACGACCTTCGAGCCGCGCTGAACGCGGCGGCTACCAAGTACCGCCGGCAGCTGCCGGCGCAAATCTTGTCCGAGATCAAGATCGGGACCAAAGCCGAATCCATTACATCCTCCCCGCGGCGCCAGCTTCTCACGGATGAACAAGTTCGCGCTGTCGTCGATGCCGCCTTCGAGGTCGACCCAACGGGCGATTTCGGCCACCTTGTTTTGTTGGCCGCGTCGACCGGCGCGCGTTTCTCCCAACTCGCTAGTCTCATCATTCTCGACTTCCAGTTCGAGAATACCCGCCTGATGATGCCGAGTTCGCGGAAGGGCAAGAACCGGCGGCCGGGTGCTCGCACGGCCGTTCCGGTCGGGATCGACGTCATGCGCCGCATCCTGCCCGCGATCGAAGGGCGGGACGAAAACGAGCCATTGCTGTTGCGCTGGAGCTATCGGAAGACCGGCGGTCCCGGCAACTGGACGAAGGACAAACGGCAGGCCTGGCGCCGTGCCGACGAGATTGGCGAACTGTGGGCGAAGACCGTCACCCTGGCGGGCATCCCGACCGATACGGTGATGTATGCCTTGCGACATAGTTCGATCGTCCGGGGCCTGAAGAAAAACCTACCTGTGCGGCTTGTGGCGGCGCTCCACGATACCTCGGTCGAGATGATCGAGAAACACTATGCTGCGCACATTATTGACATGACTGAGGAAATGGCCCGCCAAACGCTGATGCCATTCGGCGAACCTGATTTGCTTCAGGCGGCCGAATAAGGGGCCGCTCGGCGATTTCCGACTTGCTGCGGCCGGGCATATACGATCGGGGAACTCGCACCTATGAGCGCGCCCGATGTCGAAAAAACAACTGAAACCATCCGACCTTGCCGAAATTCGCGGGCACGATGCCAGAACGGGTCTTGCTGAGACGCGATGGCAGGATCGCCCGCGATTGTCGATGCAACACGCCAGCGAGATTTCCGCGTTGTCTGTTGCCTCGCTTTACAAAGCTGCGGACGAAGGCGGTCTGGTGCTGGTGCGACAGTATGGCCGCACTCTGGTTGAAACGCCGAGCCTGATTGAATTCATGAAAACCGCCGAGCCTTGGACACCCTCCGACCGCGGCAAAGAGGCTCGGGCTAAGCGAGCGGCAATCCATTCACGGCGAGGCTAAAACTATGCCAAACGCATGCTAACTCAACGGGTTATATCACGGCGGATTGCAGAAAACGGCGAGCTTGTTGGCTTTTCGCCTTTTCTATCCTCGCGAGCAACGGCGTTGGTGCGCTGATTGCGGCGGCGAATATAAGAAACCGCAAGGGTCGCTGGGCAAATCAATGCCTTCAAGCAACCAAAAGGGTTTTGGCGATGATCAAGTTCAAAAACGAAGAGTTACGCAATGCGTTGAAGCAGCTGGAGGCTGGAAAACGGGGTGAAGTTGGAGGAATCCGAATCGAGGCAATTGGAAACAATGGGGAACCCGTCGACCAAACCCAGTTACAGATTGATTTCATCAATAGGATTCTTGATCACGCTGCGCGGATCACGGTGAGGTCGCCAATATAAGCGGACCGGAGTTCGCTGCTCAACCTTCACGTCGTTGTCGTAAGGCGCTCGGCTAGTTCGGTGGCGTTGACGCAGGTCACGCCGTGCATTTCCGACAACCAGGCGCGATGACTGGGATGAAGGATCGATCTGTCACCCAGGTCGCCACCCATGTCGACCGTGCAAAATAGGTCGTTGCGGTAGCCGGCATGACCTGCCAGAGCTTCGCCATCCGCCCATTCGTTGATCAGCAGGTGCACTTTCGTTCTTTCAGCGACGCGTGGTGGATTGATTCCATCACCTCGCTTGCGATCGTCTATTTCCTAGTGAAGGAGGGGCGGGAAGCTTGGGCGGTCGAGGAATGCGGTTGCCCGTGTGGCCACTGAGGCAAAAGACCACCGCAAAACTCGATAGCGGCCGTGACCTCGGGGATGCCAGTCATAACGCCGTTGACCCTTCGACGGCGGACGAGCGTCGCGAATGAATGCGATGTGGAGTCGATCAACTAGTGGCCTTGAAAGCGCCGAGTTTGTCCCTGAATTTTGCAGGGTCGTCATGCGATGGCGGGTTTAGGGTGATCCCCTTATGAGCATCCTCGGATCGGAACGAACCCATGAACGCGACCGTTATTGCGATGATCAAAGAGACCGCAAATCGATCTGGTCCATCTGAAACGACGAAAAAGATCGCCGAGAAATACCTCGCCGATCTGGCGCGTCAACTTCGACAAGTGCCAACGAAACAAGATTAATCCATTAGAAGCCCGATCTGCGGTACAGGGCTTTTCATTGCCGCGGCAGGCCCGCAGAGGCTCGCCAGAGAGCCAGACGGGCTTGGGGCGATTGTTCAGCCATCTACTCCCTCTCCCAGTGTTCTGTGGCCGCCTCTGCCGACGTCAGGCACAGGCGTTGGCCCGGGCGGGGATTCATTTCAAGGAACCTTCGGCGGCGGCGGCAGATGGGGAATTCCCCAAATATCGAGCCTCGGCACCAAATCCCAATCGTCAGGTGCATCCGTTAGGTGCGAGTCGGTGCTGCTATTCCGGATGCCGGCGGCCAGCCGCATAAGCGCCACCATGCCCCAGCGCGCGAGCAGGGGATTTTTCTCGATCAGCACCCGCGCAGCCCGTGCGGTGGCGATCCGATGGTCTGCCTTTGCACGGCACGCGCTCTGCTCCGATTGATAACGGGCGTTTGCCGTTTGGAATTTTGTCTCCTCGGCCTTGAGGGCGTGTCCTGACGCGGCTCGGTCGCCGCGCGCTCTAAGGGCCCGTCGCTGCAATGCGTCAAATCGCGCCTCCAATGCTTGCCTCTCCGGATCATGCGACGACCTCAAGAGCCGATGCCAGGCTGGTCGCGGCCGGTGTTCGATGAGCTTCTGAAGCGCTTTGTCGGCTTCTGCTTCGATCGATCGCAGGCGCGCGGTGTCTTCATCTACTTTTCGCCGGGCGGCATGCAGCGATTCCGGTTTCAGGAAGCGAGAGCGTCCGGCTCGCAGCCGATGTCTCGGTTTCAATTACGTCGCTAAGATCGGACCATGTCCGGTCATAAGGTGGCAGCGCGGACCGGCGAGCGATACGAAGGAGGTCCAGCAATGTTCATTGATGCTGGACACAGCCAGCCGCCAACCTCAGCCACGCTCCTTGAGCGCTTTCTTGACCATTCCCTCGTCCAGCGAGATTCGAGATTCTCCAGCCGAATATGGAGCTTCTCGATCCCCTCGACGGCCTGCCGCAGAAGCTCGATCATGATGTTCATGGGATGCGGTTGGTCCAGGCCTTCCGTATCCAGCACCGCTTTCGAGACTGGCTCCATCTGTTCTGACAGCCTTGAGAAGATGATACGTGGCTTCGTGGATAGTCCGTTTGCGCTGTTGATTGACCTGTTGCATTGAATCTCATCCTTTCTTTGAGTGCGTTCTTTCGAAGTCGGGTCAATCGCGCCAGTGAACCAACAAAAGTGCCGTCGCCGGCCGTTTCGATGATCGGCACGTCTGTCCTGTCGCCCGTCCGGATACGCAGGCCTAAAATCGACAGCCGCGCGTCGAAATCGGCTTGATCGGTCGCTGCCGATAGCGCATCCGAGATCATTGCCCGCAGACGCGGCAGGTCGTAGCCCTGCCGCTTGAGGCGCTGATGCGCCCTTTCATCAAAACTCTGCGGGTGATCCGCCGGAGCAATATCGCACAATGTATTTTCTGCGTCAGTAGGCCCCTCTTTGCCAAGGGCGACGAGCACAGCAGCAGCATGAGCACCGGGAACTACGCGGTGACCCCAGAGAACTTCGACAGTTCGGGCAAGCTTTTCATGTCGCCGCCAATCATGACTTGACGACATGACGCCGCCAGTGAGCGGATCGGTCTCCGGAACACACAGATGAAAGTGCTCATTGCATCCGTCGTCAGTCGCGCGGTCCTTAGTGTGTCGCCATATAACGATGCGCTTCGGATCAAAACGAAGTCAGCCGCCAAGCGTGCCACCAATTCTGTAAGCTGCTCTTTCGAAATAGGTTTCCCGGCGAAACGGAATCCAATGTCGCACGAGCATATTCCCGACCGAACCGCAACGCGTCGTCTCTCGCGTCTTCCAGGTCCGCGACATTGCCGTAGACAGCACCACGGCGTCGTTATCCTCGACGTTACGATGTGCCGCAGCGCTCGTTACAGCGCCGGCCCACGGGCCTTGATACGCTTCGATTTGATGATCATCGGATGTTCGCGAGATGTCGCGCAGCGATCGCGCGCAGTCGTCCGCCGTTGCCTTCACACGCGCGGCGAGCGCCGCCGGGTCCGCGTCCAGGAGCATCTGCCAACGCCGCCAGCCTGTTGGCTGCCGTCCGGACTAGCACCAAATCCGATAGCATAGGGCGCGATGTGATCCGTCCTGAAGCCGCCGGCGCGACCGGCGCGCCGCAACAATTCCGAAACCGTCGTGCCGGCCCTCGCGGCTGCATCGGAGATCAATCTTCTTGTCCGCAGCCGCAACCCGAAATTTGATCAACTCGCTTTGCACACTGATCTTGCTTTCCTTCGGGGTCCACGGGGCGGAGCCCCTGAAAGCTGCTGCGGGGCCACGTCCCGCATGGCTTGCTGTCTCTTTACGATTTTCGACTGTGTTGCCACGTTTCCACGCTAAGAATGAATCCGCTCGCAAAATCCGGCGAAGAGTCTGTGGCCACGAATTGACCGCGCGTACGATGTGGCTGCGACGGCGTGTTGGGAAGCTAACTCTTCTGAGAGCTATCGCATCTGTCGGAGGAGTAATTGGAGATGAAGCTGCAGCGCTCGTAAATGCAATTTGATAACGAACGAGGCTGACATCGTCAGCTCGCCACGTCAAACAAATGCCTAGAACATACATTCCAGGAAGATCCGACTTTCTGACTCTCAACGGAATCCTACGGGGTTGTGCAGGTAGACCGCCCACGGGGCTCCGACAATCATTTCGGACAGACTACTTGAACATCAAGGACGAGCAGGCGCTTCGAACATATCCACAAACCGGACGCCGAATGTGCTCGCGAGCCGTTCAACCATCATTATCGTTGGATTTGCACGCGCCCCTTCAATGAGACTGACCGACTGCTGTTCGATTCTGCACTCGCCGGCCAATTCTTCCTGACTCCAGCCTCGTTCCTTTCGCAGATGGCGGACGTTCCATGCGAGCGCCTTCACGGCCGCGGAAGATGATCTGTTCTTAAATCGCTCCTCGAAGTTCTTTCTTCCCCTCACCGTCAGGGGTGGCGGAAGGTCTCGTCTTATCTCGCTGCTCGAATCCCTTCCGCGGCATTCCGGAACGGTCGGATATCGCATCGAATTTGGTCTATGTGATTTATCATGTATTTATCTATGTGAGGTAGGTTTTGGCGGGAGGAACGAAGGAGAGCGAATAGCAGCAGCATGCGATATAGGTCGGAGGTCGAGGGACAGGGTCTGGACGTGTCTGGAACCGGCATGCCGGGGTGACGTCGACACCATTATGCTCCGATCTGCAAGTACAAGTTCGACACAGCGGCGGCGGGTCTCGGTCCTCGACACGGTGAAGCATCAGTCCTCCGCAGGTTCACTCGACGACATCCCGATACAAGGAAATCCGCCTGCGCTCCGATGATGTGGCGTGCCGGACGCTCGACGCGGCAATCACATGACTCATGGAGACCGCCTCGCGTTCGTTTACGCAGACGCGGCACGCCCAACGGCCCGTTGGTTCGCATCATCGACCGCAGGCGCAGATGGTCGGCTTCGACCAACGATCTGATCCACGAACCCCCTCGTCGGTGTTCAGCGCCTGCTTATCATGCTGCAATTGGCTTTTCGCTGCAGCGATGACGCTGACATACAACGATTCTACCTGAAGTCGGGCCGAGGAGATCGCCAGATCGACCGCATGGTCTCCACGAGCACAAGCTGCTCTACCGGAGTACGTCGCGAGTACCCAGCAGCCATTGCTGTTTCGATGGTCGGGAATGAAAGTCGAAGGCACAGATAGAGAGCAGCATGGATACCAGCTCGATCGAACATTTCCTTCGTGGTCTTCATCGGCGCCCCGCTGTACCTCATCGTCACTGTGGTTACGCAGAAACGTGTCGCAGCCACTTTTTCGGCCAAAGTGAACGGCCTTGGGCGGTCGCAATCCTTTGCCGAGGCTGCGATCATGCGGTTGATTTCCGCGATACAGTCCCATCATTAACATCCAGACGGCCGCCGTCGGCTCGATGCATCGGTGGCTTCGCCTTCTAGTCGGAGGCCGCGCCCGCCTCAGGCTGCTATTTTTCGGTGCAATACCAGTTCCACCACCAGTTCCTGTTCGGCTTGGTCTGGTCGCATTGGCTGTCGATGTGGATGCTGGCAGATGGACGCAGTCCTGTCGTTGATCGCGAAACCACCAGCTCCTGGATTTCGCTGCTCGTCCTGCGAACTCTCCGCCGCCATATCCTGATGATCGCTGCCTTCGGTCCCTCCGCTAGGACTATCCGTGCACTTTGTCGCCGACGCCTGCCGGCGCCCTGCCACTGCGACGTAGCGGCGCCGTTCGGATCGACCCCGACGGCGCGATCGTCGAGGCCGACGGATCCCCTGGTCGCGACGGACCCTGTGGCCTCCAGGACCCCGGCAGCTCCAATCTCCAAATCCAGCTCAATCCTTCATCCAGCCATTCGTCGCAGTAAACCCTTCCGCACCAGCGCCAGCAGGTCAACATCATTCATCGGCGCCGAGACCATTGCAAGGACTCTCGACATGATATTCCCTTCAAGTCATCACCAGATCACTCGCCCCATCGTGACTAACAGGAATCATTGAACGATCGGATACCCCGGTCTCTTTGAATTTCGATCGACTCTGTTCTTCGGCCATGTGCCAAGAGCCCCCAGCACGAAGCTCACTAAAAGCTTCGCCTACTGTCCACCAATATTTTCTGGAACACGATGACCCGCACAGCGGTACTTCAATCCCCGGCGCCTCGCCGTGCAGAGTTACTACCATCCATCGGAGCCTTGTCAGTACGAAAAAATTCCCATCTGACCATCCTTAATTCACACTTTGAATTTCGCACAGAATCAACGCCTCGTTTCCATTGACCTAGCGGAGCATGCGGAGGTTGATCGGCAGTGCTGCGGAAGAGTTCGAAGAACAGCTCAAGTAGGCCGTGAAAGACGTTTACGAAGACCACCGTACTGGCTGCACGCGTCCACCGCGGACCTGATAGATTGATTTCGATGCGCCGATAGCCGGTGGGCATCGGCGGAGCGCCGATGAGCTGGTCGGCGGATTTCGCGCAGCTATGGGGAACAACGCCCTGGAACAGAAGATCCAGAACACCAGGCGCGCGCGTCTTCAGCATGCTCGCGGCCGTGACGGGTATGCATCTGAAGGCTCAAGAGCCGAATGAGCCATTCGGCCCCATGGTCGTCTGGGCTGAAGGACGCAGGACAGCAGCGCTCGGCGATTTTCGCGGGGAGCCGGTTGAGGTGCTTGCGCAGATGGCGGCGGGCGCGGAAAACCCGGTGTTGCAGGCGCGGCTGGCAGACGTTTGCTGGTTGCTTGAGCGGAAACGCGCGCAGCTCGGAATCACGGCGATTTCCGCCTATGTCGAGATCTTGAAGCAGGTCGACAGCGGGGCTCTTAAGTTCCAGTACGATAAGGAGCCGGGCGCGCTCAAAATTGATGTGCGGAATTTGCTTCGGCGGGCCTTGTCGATTGCACGCGCAATGGGTTCTGATCAAACCGCAGGGTCGGCGGCGCGCACCATGGCTGCCAATTTGCGTGTCCGGTCGTTTGAGGATCGGTCGCCGATCCCCGCCTGTGGTTCGGACACTCGGATTTGGATTTTGGGGTTTCCGATCCGGGCGTGGTCGGGAAAGAGATCTCGGCACTTATTGCCGGTGTGGCAGGCGGCACCGATGGTCACACCATTGTCAATCTCTGGCGGATGGCGTCACGGGCTTTCCATCTGGCCAAGAAGGACAGCGACCAGCACCGGTCTCAATCCGAGGCTGCGGAGCAGCTCGTTCGAATTGCCGGGCAACAGCCGATGGCGATGTTGAACGCGAGCATACTCGCTGAGGCCATTGCCGAGCTTCACGGCGTCCCGGACAAAAAGGATCGACGCAAGGAATTGCGGCACCGCCTTGTCGATGTTCAAGCCGGAATTGCCGATGAGATATCACCATTCACGATCCCGATCGACCTCATGAGATCGTTAAGGTGGTGCAGCGGGAGATGCGGCAACGGCCGAGCCTGCGGGACAAGCTGTTTGTATTCGCGCTGCTTGAGCGGTCGCCCGACCCCGACAAGCTTGTGGAAACGGCTGCAAAATCGATCCGGGAGCATCCGCTGGCGTCACTGTTCGGCGTGACGCACCACGACACTGAGGGAAAGGTCATACATCGCAGCGATGGCGCCGGGTTTGGCGACAACGAAAACGAGTCTGCAATTCAGCGGCAGATTGCGCAAGATGAGAGCATTCGGCGTCATGTCGCTTGCGGCAAAATCGACGCGGCACGGCAGGTTATTGCCACCGACCACTACCTTTCTGACGATGCATTCGTGCATCTGCTGCTGTATAGCGCGTTCGTGCCAAGGGATACGGTTGCGACTTACGGCCGCGGCTTCCTCCGTTTCTTTCAGGAGATTTCACCAGCGGCCTCTACATCCTGACGCCGTTGCTGGAAAACTCGTTGCGCCATGTGCTCAAAAACCACGGGCACGACGTGACGAATTTCGACGACGCCAAGATGATCCAGCAGGATCGGACGATTTCGGTCTTGTTCGAACAAATGCGTGAGGAGTTGGATTCAATCTTCGGCCGCGCGATTACGACGGACATCGAGAATGTCTTTCACAAGAAGTCCGGTCCACATCTCCGGCATTCGCTGGCGCACGGACTGCTGCACGACGGAAGCCCTTATGGCGTAGATGCGATTTACGGCTGCTGGCTCTTGTTTCATTTGTGCATGTTGCCACTGTTTCGAATTAGGACGCAGTTGATGCTGCCGTTCGACGACGTGACGCAGGATCAAGTCGATCCCAATTCCAACAGACGCAATAGATATAATGGCCGCAACTGTCTTCTTTTCCTGGCAAGCGGATACGCCGAATAACCTCGGGCGTAATTTCGTACGCAAAGCCCTTGAAGATGCCTGTGCACGTATCGCAAGCGATACGTCGATAGACGAGGCCCACCGCGATCTTGAAGTCGACAGCGATACGCAAGGCATCGCCGGGCAACCGCCCATTGTCGAAACGATATTGAAGAAGATCGAGGCGTCACGGGTATTCGTGGCAGACATGACATTCGTAGCGAGGCGGCCGGATGGGGGCAGCTCGCCAAACCCGAACGTCCTGATCGAGTACGGCTACGCGCTGAGGAGCCTCACGCACGAGCGGATCATCTGCGTGATGAACACCGCCTACGGGAAACCGTCAGCGGAGGCGTTGCCCTTCGATTTGCGGCATCTGCGGTGGCCTCGTTGCTATGAACTGGATGAGACGGCAACGCCCGAGGTTCGCGGGGCGCAACAGCAAAGCGTTGGCAGCGATCCTAGCGAGCGACCTCCGCGCCTGCTTGGCATCAATTGCGCCAACAGCGCCCGAACGCGTTCCGCTTGCAGAACTGCGTGAGTGGGCAGCTAACGCAGGGTGGTGTAGCGACATTCAATCCGCGACCGTCGGTGACAACGATTGGTGGACTTTTCGACACGCCTCCGGCAGGCTGCCGTCGATGGTTCGATCCAATTTTGGGGACGGCGCTACGTTGCCGATTTCGGAAGGATTTGGACACCGAGCCGCTGGTTGAAATCCCGAAGGCGCATTTCACGGAATTTCGAGTTCGATCCCACCGCGCTCGCGCAAGTGGACAATTATGATCTCTTCACTGGCAAGATCGGGGACAGTCCAAGCGCTTTCAAGGGCCAAATATTCCGGGACATTCACGTCAATGCCGACCAAGCCCGTGCGTGGTTGACTGGTGCTGGCAGGCCACCGCTATCGGCCGAAATCGCAGTAGGGATCAAGACGCCTGGGGCAAAAATTGGCGATTACCAGCCGGTCTGCTGTCTGGTCGTCACCAATACCGGTCGACGGCAATTTGACCACTGCCTCGTCCAGATGACCGAATTAAGCCGCGTGGCCCCGGAACGGATGCCAATGCCCTTGACGTTGCGGACGGATGCGCAAATTCGGAACAACGAGCGCGGCTCTTTTCCAATATTTGCCGGGCAACAGGTTATTATTCCACTCGCCTTTCGTTCGCCCCAGCGTGCGAACGAATGGTTTCTGTTCGACGAGAACGGTCAAAGCTATTTCATCCCAGCCGATCCGACCAAAATCCTGTTACGCATCTACGGCGGCGCCGCGCCCGGCGCCGCGGTTGTCTATCATCGATGTGGATACGGGATGGCGGGCCATGCCAACCGTTAGTACGGTGCCGTTGGATTTTGTGCTGAGAAAACCAGACCGACATTGAGGAAATAAAAAACGGGTCGCCAGTACACGATTTCTTCGCTCCAGAACTTGCGCGCGTTTTCCGACGGCAAATCTGGCGTTTTGGACCGCGTGGTGGTAAATTTCGGATGTGCGCTCCGGCCAAGCAATCGATGCCTGGAGACAGTTGGGCATCACTCAAACCGGTGTCGCTTAGTCTTTACCCCAGCGCCCACCAATTTCGTGAATTGCCGCCGGCTGATGCAACCTTGCTGGTCCAGTTCTACGACTCTCTTCAGGCAATCACCGATACGATTAATAGCTATATCGATCAATGGCCCACCACAGATTCAAATTGCTGGTTGGGCTTGATGAACCAAGTGCGCAGCAGCTTAGCTCTTGGCGAGAAGGCCATCAAAGCATTTGGCGCGGACCGGCCGTTTCACGAAGCAGGTCCAGCGTCCGGCACAATGCTCACCCAATATGAGCGCGCGCTAACAACGGCCGAGAGAGCCTTCAATGCTCATTTAGCGCGCCACGGGGTCAGTCAACGGGCCTCAACCATCCGCCCCGGCTAGTGCCCGTCCTGCGAGACATTAACGTTTCCACGTGTCGCGCCATGTTTCCAGTTTCATCGAGGCTCTTTTCGCGTTGGGGTTAGCTCTGTCGCGCTTCTGTTCTTCGCGATGCATGCCAAGAGAAAGATAGATCAATGCGGCGCGGGCCAGCTTAAAGACGTGAAGGGTCATGGCTTCGAAGGCTTCCCGTTGTACCGGATAAGCTAAGCGATCGGTCCAAAAATCTGAAAGAACATTGCCGGGCGGGCGTGGCACCAGAATTTCGTGGATTTTGAGATAGCTATGTTCAAGTTTGTTACGCATCAGATAAAGCGATCTCGCTTCGGGCTCCATGACATCCTGCGCGGTTTCGTCAAACAGATCCTTTGAGAGCGAAAATAGGCCGCGCAAAGGCCAGTTCTCCGATTGCTCGAATATGGGTCGGACCGGATTATTTCGATCGCAATTTCCGTACCAAATAGTTTTGAAATAGATTTGGCGCTCGTTAATATTCAGCTTGATGTAGTGATTGAGGAAGAAGGCGATCTTGTCGAGCAGCGAATAAGCAAACCTGCTGCTGGAGTTCGGGCTGCTCCCATCGCCATGCTGCCGTGACATTGCGAAATTTGAGTTGTTGGCGATTTCCCCACGCATTGGCTTGAATGTAATTGAGCTGAGCTGTCTGCCGTTTGGTCAGTTTCTTTTGGCTTAGCGCGTCACACCATGCGAGCGCGCGGGTTATTCCATCTTCCCTGCCAAGGTCGCCGGAGAGATCGACCAATATCCCGGTTCGCTTGAGCGCTTTGAGCACCTCGGCGGCTTGGGGAAAGTCGAGCGACATCAACTTGTCGAAAATGTTTTGCGGGTTGATGCTCATCAGAATGTGCTTGATCGCGATTTACATGTTGAGGTCAGATTTTTTGTGCCTGCTTGGCGTGCGGCATGAGGAAATGTTGCTAGCTCCTCGATCACTTCTGCAAGCGAGTCCTGGATTTACCGCCAACGTCCTGAAGAAACGACCGCCCACTGACTGCTGCTTACTCTCGTCTGCGGCAAAAGCGGGTGTCAGACGCATCAGGCCGCCCGGCTGGGATCTCAGTTTTGCGCCGTGACAAATGTTGCTGCGATCGCGCGCGCCAATCTTTCCCCCTCCGAACTCATGGGACTGCGCCAATATCCAGATATCGTAAAAATCCTTCATGCGGGTGTTGGCACGTCCCAGCATCACCATGGCCTGGAACTTTCTCCGCTATCACCGTCTCATGCGGGTAGGCGCGCAGGCGTGGTGCGGGTTGGTCCAGCAATACGGGCAGTTCGATCGCGGTGAGACCTGGCTCGATCGCATCTCCAAATCCGATATCGACGAGCACTCTCACCCTCGCGCCGTCCACGTTCGCCGTCGTTTTGATCCGCAGCCCTCCATATTCCGCTTCGTCGCGAATGCGATCGACGGCAATTCCGTCGATGTCGAAGAGAGAAACTGCGTCAGCGACCTTCACGGCGCAGATTTCACGAAAGGCGGCGATGACCTCGTCGGGATCGGAACTCCCGATCCAAGCAGTCGGGATCGCCAGTCGGGCGATACGGATCATTCACCCAGCATGCGATGAGCATTGCACCCTTCAGGACGAACCGTTCGCGCTGCTTGCTTTTGCTCAGCCGATACAGTAGCCGCTCCAGCGTATAACGGGTCAGCAACAAATCGAACGGCTGGTTACGTTCTTTGGCAAGATTCAGAAGGCGTGCCCGGACGGAAGCGCCGACGTTTCGCACCGGCTTACGCATTCACGATCAGCGCCTCGAGGCGAGGCTGCACGACCTTCTCCCATATTCCGGCTTCTATCGCGTATCGCGCGATTTCGGCGGGAGTGGCCTTGCGAAGGCGCAGGCCTTCTTTCATGCCCTGTACGGCTTCCTTCATGCCCTGTGCGACTTGGATCCGACCTGTCGCCAGATCGTAAAGCTTCTGACTTTCGTCGATACCACCGAAAAGATCGACGATCGTCTTGGCGGGCGAATAGATGCGAACCTGCACGCGCTCAATTTCGTGTGTTTCAATTCCTCTATCGAACACCTTCGGGCCAAAGCGTTCAATTTGGATTCGCGGGCGCGTAATCTTCGGGCGCCAGTCCCTCGGACCAATGGCCACCCAGACAGAAGCAGGGATGCGATCCGTCAGTTCGTGAAACGCAAGGGCCGAGATGAGACATATCACGCCGTGCGGAACGAGCTTTGCCGCTGCTGCGAGTGAATGATTGGCATCCAGCGGAGCATCGGACAGCTGGATTACAGTCCGCGGGCCAGTTGGTTCACGGCACCCTTTCGCTCCATCCGCGAGATCGTTGCCGCCGCGATGTCCGCTCGATGAATTCAGACAGACGCGCCATTCCGCGCTCTTGAAGTAGAGCGATAGCGCGATCTTCCTGACGATTTGCGACAGTTTCCATGCTGGAATATGATACAAAACATCGAAAAATTCAATAACTTCGCGATGTACCATATCATTCGGATTAAGTATTTGATTTATCTTCGATAACCGCTGGCGTGTAGGCTTCAATCGCCCAATTGCCCTGATAGCCTTCGATCAGGCCATTCATCGGCATATCCGTCTTGGCAATGAGCGCGATCTGCCCGAGGCACCGACTAAGGTGACCACGCAGCAATTCGAGCGCATCGAAATACTGCTGCTTGGCTTCTCCCGTCCGCTCGCGCGGTTTGCCACGACCCTTTGGCTGCGAAGCCGTAAGCCGCTGCTCGAAAGTCAGGAATTGGCGGATGCCGGCCGCCATCATTTCAAGCAGTAGAAAAAGCGGCCCGTCATGGACATCCGAGAGTTCGACCTCCTTGTTCACAAGGAAGGTTCTGATTTCTTCCAAAAACTCGAGGGCCCGATCATGCAACCATCGCAGCACTCGAATGCGCTCAGTACCCGGCGGTCCTTGAGCCGAATGACAACCTCGCGCGCGATTTGTATTTCACGGTCCTTGGGGTTTACGGCAATGCTGACGAATGGAAGGCTAAGCGTTACGCCGGAGACGCGCTTACTCGCAAACCCGCGCGCCTTTTTCAGAAGGGCGGTGACATCGAACTGAAACGGGACATTGCCGCTACGCATCGAAGAAGGATAGCAGATGCACGGCAGAAATCCCAGGTCGTCGGGGATTTTTCGAGTCCGCGCACCGCCATCAGCAAGCATACTCTAACCGCGAGAGGACGCCCTCGGCGCGAACGAGGCCGCTGCGCCAAATTCGCGTCCTTCTCGTTGCGTAACTTTTCAGGTTCCACCGACCGTTGTGCCTAAGCTACCGGCTGTTCGTCGGCGGCCTTCTGCTTGGTCGTCTCGCGCGTGTCTGCCGTCGCCGGGGCGAATTGGGCGAGCGTGCGCTGGAGTGTTTCGACCTCGCCGGTCTTCCGGGCGACTTCCATCTCCCACTGGCGGATGTACTCGCCGCACTCGTTTATCTGCTGATCGCGTTCGGTGACGATCTGCTCCAACTCGGCGATGCGCCGCTGGGCGGCCGCGAGATCAACCGTGAGGTGATCCGCCTGTTCGCCGGCATGCGAAGCGGCTGTCCGGGCGTCTTGCAACTCAGCGTTCGCCTGCTCGATCCGAGCTGCCGCCTCCGCTTGCGCGGCGACCCGGGCCATATGCCAGAGGTCTCCGGTCAGTATGTTCACGGCGCTGCTGAGGCCGTCTGGAACCGGCGGCAACTGGAGCCGCTGGTCGGGGTGGTGTCCACGATTGAAGATGCGCGGTGATGGTCGAATAGCTGCCGCGCCCGATGACCTCGCGGACACTGGTGGCCGCCGGCTTCCTGCCTTCTGCGTCTACGCTGTCCGCGGCGGTGTGAACCTCCGATCTCGTAACATAGGCTGTCATCGCATTGCTCCTGTTAAGGTGTAAGCTGTAGTCGCGGAATGCGCTTACATCGGTACACCTCTCTCGGTTATGCTGGCTCGAAACCCTGCAAGACCAAAATGCACCGTCCGCGCGCTT
Organism: uncultured Alphaproteobacteria bacterium; assembly: GCA_963832045.1. Classification (GTDB taxonomy): domain Bacteria; phylum Pseudomonadota; class Alphaproteobacteria; order Rhizobiales; family Xanthobacteraceae; genus Bradyrhizobium. The sequence goes on along the minus strand of CAWHSM010000017.1, from coordinate 349,204 downwards.
CCAAATAGCGCCGTAGCGGGCGGCCACGACGTGCTGTCATTCGCGACGATGGAAGAAGTGAGAAACAGTCGCTGTGAGCCGGGTATACGTTCGCCGGACGGCAGAGAGGACGGCCGAGCACCAGCGATGCGCGCGCTTTCCGGGCGGCCGGTGTTGCGGGGGCGGCGACATGGCCGGTGATGGCGGTGTTTGAGTTGTGGCCGTTGTCGCGGAAGGGTAGTTAGGAGGGGGGCCGCCGGCCGGTCGGCGGCGGGCAGCACGCCGGTAGAGCGAACCCCGAATGACGTGATCGCCGAACCGCCAATCCCGCGTCACCAAGCGCCGGTCTTGATATTCCCATCCCGTTCCGGCGTAGCGCGTCTCCGCGCGGTTGCTGCGGCGCTTGCGAACGAGGGCGAGGTGATGAGGGTCGGCCGGCGTCCGCTGCGTTGCGCGCCACCCGACGAATGTCCCGGCTGTACGGGTGTAATGGAAGCGTTTGCCGCCCAGCCGCCAGGCGGCCATCAACGCGTCCTCGGGCCATTCAACGACTTCGCTGAGGTCAAACGTCCGGGCGATGTACCGCGCGACCGCCTGCGGCGACCGTACGACTTCGTCGGGCAGATGCGCGCGCGAAAACTCCGTTAACAACCGGCAGTGAACCGTGTCTAGATGTTTCGTTGGAATCTGGCACACGAAGTGCGCATGCAGGTCGAAAAGGTGGACCGCGCGATCAAAGCGGATGTGAATGCCGCAAACCATATACTCGAACCCGCACCGTTGTCGAAGGTCCGTAAACACCGCATTCAACAGCGCATTGAACTCGCGATAGTCTGCCTCCAAGTCCTCGACGCGTGTTTTGCGCGCGGGCCGGCAGACGGTCCAGAAGTGCCAGTCGGACCAGCCGTGTTCGGCGGCAAACGCGGCGAGGTCCTCCGCAGAGTCTGTCGGTCTTCCCACGCGTCTTGACCGGAAACATTCGATGATCGCGCAGCGGCTTTCCGAACTCGATGATCTCTCCGTTTTCGAGAACAAGGTACTGCTCGCGGTCATCGGCATAGGGGTCTTCGCCAGCATGAGCGAGCCGCTGCGCAATATGATGCGCAAGCGCGTATTCTCCTGAGCGTGGTGGCGGTCCAGACATGGCCGCAGGATCGTGGCCACGTCGGCAAGAGTCCAATTGGCTGCCGCCGCACGGCTTCTGGAGATAACCACACTGGATTTCGCGCGATTGTGATCGACGCGCAAAGCCGACTTTTGAGTCCCGTATGTGGGACCCCACTGTGGGAAAAACGGCTAAGGCTCAGAAACCCTCTAAAAATGGTGGGCGCACAAGGGATCGAACCTTGGACCTCTCCCGTGTGAAGGGAACGCTCTCCCGCTGAGCTATGCGCCCGGCCGTCTTGTCGAGTGGCCGGAGGGTGCGATTTACGAAGCGGGGGGCGGGGGTGTCAAGCGGAGACTCCAGCCCATCGTCTTCCGCTTTCCCCGGATGCTGCGCAACGCGCCGCCAAAGCGGCGTGGTGCGTTGCTGATCCGGGGTCCATTCTCATCGTCTTCGCATGGGTCCCGGCTCTGCGGAGCAGCGCTACGCGCTGCTACCCGCGTCCGGGACACGGCAGAACCGCGCTCGTTGCAATCGCCCCCTTGCGCAAGCGCTTCGCGTTTGTCGCAGGCAATGACGAGTCGTGCCATTGAGCCCTCCACCGTCATTGCGAGCGCCAGCGAAGCAATCCAGCCTCGTCCCGTCATTCTGGAATGCGCGTAGCGCAGGTCCGGAATCCATTTCGCCACCAACCGTCTTGACAAATGGATTTCGGATAGATGCTACGCGGCTTCCGGAATGACGAGGTGATTTGCCCGTCGTGCCAATTCGTCGCAGGCATTTTTGCTTGCGATGTCGGGCAAATCACGGGCACTTCCTTGCGCATCCCGCGCCCGCATGAGGGGCGTTTCGCGATCGTCACGGACGTTGGGCGCGGGATGCGATGGACGCTTGGGCGCGAAAGACGAATGCGCTGGAGGCGGACGGCGAAGTCGTGTGGTCCTGATGTCTCGACGCCGGCATCAAGTGGGCGATAATGGCATGCATTGCGGCCGGCGATGGTGACAAGAAAGCCCGATCACCAGGGAGAGCTCGAAATAAGCCGTAACACCATCGCGCAGGGAAGGCCGGATCGTTCCGGCGAACCTGTGGTGACTAACTCGCGTGTTTTTTTACTCCACGCGAGGCTGCGGGTGCGTCGCGCGCCCGGCTTTCCCTGCGCCCTCATTCTTTCGAGGGACGTCATTTCAGATCACTCGGAGGCAATTTGCTTCGCGGGAATGAACATGTGTGTCTCGGTTACCCCCACCCGGCGCTTGCGCGCCTTCCCTCCCCGCAAGGGGGAGGGAAAGGAAACCGTCACGCCCCTTGCTGGCGGGCGCGGGAGGCGTGGGATTGCAGCGCGCGAATGCGCTCGGCCAGCGTGCCGCCGCCCTCCGGCGCGCTGCCATGGGGCGCTGTGCCGTTGACTGGCCTGACCGGCTCAGCGGCGAGCAGTGCCTCGATCGGGGAGTTCGGCCCTTCGAGCTGCATCGCGAGCTTGGCGACTTCGGCGGCGATATCGTTGATGCGCTCGCGCAGCAGCGCGTTTTCCATGCGTTCGGTGGCCCAGGAGCTTTCGGCCTGCTGCTGGATCGCGTTGATCTCGCGTTGCAGCTTGGTGCGCTCGTCGCGGGCGACGCGAAGCTGTTCTTCGACCGCAGCCTTCTCCGACTTCAGCCTGTCGATCGCCGGCCAGGAGCCGCTGTTGGTGAGGTTGATCTCCTCGCGCAGTTCCTTGATGGTGCGCTCGGCGGCGTCCCTGGCCTGGCGAAGCTGGTTGGCCTCATATTCGCGCTCGGCGAGCAGCTTGCCCTGCGTCGCCAGCCGCGCTTCCAGATCGTTGACGCGGTTGCCGAGCAGTTCGGCTTCCTTGACCTGGACGATCAACTGACGATCGAGATCGGTGACGCGCTGGCTCAGATTCTCGACCCGGCCGCGGGCCTCGGTGAGTTCGCGCGTCGCGGTCTCGGACTGGTTGCGTTCCTGCTCGAGCCGCGCCTGGGTGGCGGCGAATTCCTTTTCGGCATCGCCGACGCGATTCTTGAGCGCATCGATCTGGGCGTGAACCGCCACAAGTTCGACCTGCCGGCTCTCCGCCATCACCGAACGGTCGTTCAGCTCGGCGTTGATCCTGCCAAGCTCGCCCTGTTTGTCGGTGAGCGCCTTCTCGGCCTGGCGCAGCGCCTCGGTCTTGGTGGCGAACTCTTCCTCGGTGGCGCGAAGCTGTTCCTTCATCGCCTTCTCGCGCGCTTCCAGCGAAAAGATCGTCGCGTTCTTTTCGCCGAGCTCGAGCTTCATGCGGTTGATCGCATCGGACTTCTTGCCGAGTTCGGCGAGCTGGCTGGTGGTCTTGTGCTTGAGCTGGTCGACGCTCATCTCGAGCCGCCGCGCCGACATCGCGAACTCCGCGCGCAACTGGTCCTTGTCGGCCTGGATTTCCGCCATCGACAGCGGCGTCGCCGCTTCCATCCGCCGCGTGGTCAGCCGCACCGCGCGGTTATGCACCAGCGGCACGATCGTCAGACCAAGCAGCATCGCGACCAGAAAACCGATCGCCAAATACATGATCGGCTCGACCATCGATGGAGCCTCCCGCACTCAACCCACTGCTCTCGACAATGCCACGACGTGCGGGGGGAAGGCCAGTCCCATGCGCCGTTAACGTGAATCGGCGGACGTCGGCGTTGCCGCACAAAGCGTTCCCGCTCGAAAATCCGCCGGCTCCCGGGCAGAGTCAGAACGGATTCCAGGTCGCGTGCGGCGTGATACTTCAGATAGCCGATGTTGGCCCCGAGCCGCAGGCCCAGGCCGGAACGGATCGGCACCAGCACGATGTTGTTCGCCGTGAGCGCGGTCATGCCGAAGCCGCCGATGATATAGGCGGAACCGTCGATGCCGGCGAAGCGCTGATAGATCGCAGCTGTGGCCGGCAGGTTGTAGACGAGCGTCATGGTGCGCGCGCCGTCGCCGCCCCAGTCGAAGCCGACCGACGGCCCCTGCCAGAACACCCGCAGATCGCCGGCGTTCTTGGTGTAGAGCGTGCCTTCGCCATAACGCAGGCCGGCGACAAAGGCGCCAGAGCCTTCCTCGCCGAGGATATAGCCGTTCGGCAGGCCCCATTGGCTGACCGCGCGCTCGATCACCGAAGCAAGACCGCGCGAGACATTGCCGAAAAACTTGTGACCGGCGCCCACCAGTTCGTCCGGCCCGTAATGGCTCGGGCCCGGCTGGCGTTGCGGTGGCGGCAAATCCGCCGGCGGCGCCGCCTGCTGCGCGGAAACCGGCACAGCCAGGCACATCAGCGCGGACGAACGGCATCGCGGCAAGGCGTCTAACGAAAGTCATGAAACTACCCCCAGAGCTTCGGTTCCGGGGCAATTAACCTGATGCTGACCAGCATGAATTTAGGTTGCGCCCCTCGTGGGCGAATTGAAGTTCCTATCAGTTTTCGCTGCGAAATTCAGTTATAGGAACTTCAAATCCAAAAGCCGCACTAGCGCCAACTTTCCGAAGTTCGTGCTCCGTTGCTGCACCCACTTTCCACGAACTTCGGAAAGTCAGGGGCACTAGCAAATTATTGATTCTAGTGCCGCTTTTCTATTTGAAGTTCCTGGATCGAATTCGCCGCTTGTGGTGCAGGAACTTCAAATAGGCGGCACTAGAAACAATAATTTGCTAGAGCTCCTTCTATTCCGAAGTTCGCATCAGAGGCGCCCCAATAGCTTGCGAACTTCGGAATCGGAGCTCTAGTGTCCCGGTTCTGACATTCGTACCGCATCGCGGCAGGTCCGTTTACGAATGTCAGAACCAAGGGGACACTCGCAAATATTAACTTCCAGTGTGGCCTTGGATTTGACATTCGCTTTCAAACCCCGCGGGCGCCACGGTAGCGAATGTCAAATCCGCCACACCGGTATACCCCGACTCGGACGTTATCGGGTTCAACTATGACGGTACAACGGCAGGAAGCAAACGGGATGGGTGCCAGACCGCATTTTCGTCCCGGAATAGCCTTGATCGCGCTCGTCTGCTGACGGGTTTGCTGTCGGCGGGGACTGGCGATCCGGCGGGTTCCGGGTCGATGGCGCGGGCCACGACGACCGAGCGCGTCGTGACCAACCGCTATAGCGGTCTGGCCATCGAGGGGTATGACCCGGTGGCCTATTTCATCGACGCCCGCCCGCGGGTTGGGCTGCCGGACTTCGAAGCCGCTCGTCCGGGGTGGTCTGGCGCTTTCTCAACGAGGGCAACCAGGCCTCCTTTGTCGCCCATCCCGAGATCTATGGCCCGCAGTTTGGCGGCTACGATCCGGTCGATGTGGCGCGCGGCATCACGGTTGCCGGCAGTCCGATGTTCTGGCTGGTCTCGGGTCAACGCCTCTATCTGTTCGGCCGCGAGGAGCCTCGCGACGCCTTTGCCGCCAATCCGGCGCCTTTTCTGAAGGCGGCGACGGTGCGCTGGCCGGCGCTGGAGGAGAAGCTGGCGCAGTAGAGCTCTACCGCGTCACGAGGCCTCATGGTTCTCCCGCCTCAGGCCGCCGTCGGATCGCCCCAGGCGATGAAGGCCGGAACGATAAAATCCTTTGCGCCTTCGCCGAAGCGCAATTCGGCGCCCGCGGCGTCGGTGATTTTGCCGCCGGCGGCGGTGACGATCGCGTGGCCTGCCGCGATATCCCATTCCCGGGTGGGGGCCAGGCGCGGATAGATATCGACCGCACCCTCGGCGACTTTCGCGAATTTGACGGCGGAGCCGAGCCTTTGCCTGACCGCGCCGGGCCGGGCGTCGATAAAGCCTTCGGTGGCGGCATCGCCGTGCGAACGGCTCACCGCCGCAATCCAGGGGTGACCTTGTTGCGGGAAGGGCCGCGTGCGGATCGGCTCGGCCGGTCCCAACCCGTCGCCGGTCGTCAGCCGTTCGGCGCCCTGGCCGACAAAACCTCGCCAGATCAATCCGAGCGCGGGCGCGCCGATGATGCCGAGCAGCGGCGTCCCGTTGACCACCAGCGCCAGATTGACGGTGAACTCGTTGCGGCCGGCGACGAATTCCTTGGTGCCGTCGAGCGGGTCGATCAAGAAAAATGCCTTTGAGCGGCCCGGTCCCGCCGAGGCTGCGCGCTCTTCCGACAAAGCGGGAATATCCGGCGCGAGCCGCGCGAGGCCATCGGCGATGACGCGGTCGGCCGCGAGGTCCGCTTCCGTCACCGGCGATCCGTCGGTCTTGCCGTAGATCTGCATCCGCGCGCGGTTCACCGCCAGGATCGCCGACCCGGCCAAAGCGACAAGCTCGGTCAAGGGCCCCATGAGATCAGCCGCGGCACGGCGGTCGATCGGCGGCAAGGCTGAATTTTCGGTCGGCGGGCCCATGAAAGTCTCAATTCGCAGCGATTAACTTCGCGCCGGCTCGGTCCCGGCGGCTTGTTGGCAGTGCAAGCGTGTGCAGTGTATCAAGCCCTTAGAGCATGCGTAATTCGTGCCGTCACTGATTTTCAGGAACGCCTTAATGTCCGATGCCCCGTCTTCCGGTCCCGCTCCCGATGCCCTTGAACTGGCGGCGCTACTTTGTTCACGGGTGTGCCACGATCTCATCAGCCCGGTCGGCGCCATCGTCAACGGGCTGGAGGTGCTGGACGACAACCCAAAACCCGAAGACCGCGAATTCGCGCTGGATTTGATCCGCAAGAGCGCCAAGACCGCATCCGCCCGCTTGCAGTTCTGCCGCCTGGCGTTCGGGGCGGCCGGATCGGCCGGCGCCCAGATCGATCTCGGCGACGCGCAGACCATGGCGCGGGGCCATATCGAGGACGGCAAGACCACGATCGCCTGGAACTTGCCGCGCGTGTTGTTGCCCAAGAACCGGGTCAAGCTGCTCCTGAACATGATGGTGATCGCGCAGCAGACGATTCCGCGCGGCGGCATGTTGACGGTCGATCCGGTCGGCGAGGGCGAAGGGGCGGGCTTCCGCGTCACCGCCAGCGGGCTCAATGCACGCCTGCCGCAAAATATCGCCGAGCTTCTCAGTTCATCCCAGCTTTCGGCGAATGACGCCCATTCGGTGCAGCCCTATTACACGCGGCTGTTGGCGCAGTCCTGCGGCCTTGCCGTGAAGCTCGCGTCCGAAGGCGAGGCGGTGGTGGTGACGGCCTCCTGACCGCAAGTTCCGCTCCGCCGCGCGCGAATTGGTTAACCAAAGGTTGATGGTCAGGACCCGGAATCTTACGGGATCACCTTATCTCTTTGTTGATCCCGTTCTTTTCCATTTACTCAACCAATATTAAACGGTTTGCATAGAAGCTGGCCACACTAGGAAGGCGTGTCGATGTGCGCGCGTGAGTGAAGGCCTGTTTCATGGACGATCTATTGAGAGAGTTTTTGACGGAGACCAGCGAGAGCCTGGACACCGTCGACAACCAGCTGGTGCGGTTCGAACAGGATCCGAACAACGCCAAGATTTTGGATAACATCTTTCGTCTGGTCCATACCATCAAGGGCACCTGCGGCTTCCTCGGCCTGCCGCGGCTGGAAGCGCTGGCTCACGCCGGCGAGACCCTGATGGGCAAATTCCGCGATGGCATGCCGGTCACTGCCGAGGCGGTGACGCTGATCCTGAGCAGTATCGACCGCATCAAGGAAATCCTTGGCGGGTTAGAGGCGACCGAAGCAGAACCCGAAGGCAACGATCAGGATCTGATCGTGCAGCTCCACCAGATGGTCGAGCGCGGCATGGCCGCGACGTCGGCGGCTCCGCCTGCGTCCGCCGATCCGGCTCCGGTCAAGCCCGCAAGCAGCGAAGGTTCGCCGACCTTTCAGGTGCTGGAACGTGAGTTGCGGCCGGGTGAGGTGTCGCTCGACGAACTCGAGCGCGCCTTCCGCGAAACCTCCGTCGAGGTCGCCCCGCCGCCGGCCGCGAAGGCTGTTGCCGCAAAGCCGGAAGTCAGCGCGCCGCCGGCTCCCAAGGCCGAGGCCGACCAGAAAGCGTCGAAGCCCGCTGCCAAGAAGGCCAAGACGGCTGCCGAGGCGGACGCCGGCGAAGGCGATCGCGTCGCCAACCAGTCGATCCGCGTCAATGTCGATACGCTCGAACACCTGATGACGATGGTGTCCGAACTCGTGCTGACGCGTAACCAGCTTCTGGAGATCTCGCGGCGTAACGACGATACCGAGTTCAAGGTGCCGCTGCAGCGGCTGTCGAATGTCACGGCCGAACTGCAGGAAGGCGTCATGAAGACGCGGATGCAGCCGATCGGCAATGCCTGGCAGAAGCTGCCGCGCATCGTTCGCGACCTCTCGAGCGAGTTGCACAAGCAGATCGAACTCGAGATGCACGGCGCCGATACCGAGCTCGACCGTCAGGTGCTCGATCTGATCAAGGATCCCCTGACCCACATGGTGCGCAACTCGGCCGACCACGGGCTCGAGACGCCGGCCGAGCGCGCCGCCGCCGGCAAGCCGGAGCAGGGCACCATCCGCCTGTCGGCCTATCACGAGGGCGGCCACATCATCATCTGCATCGCCGACAACGGCCGCGGCCTCAACACCGAGAGGATCAAGGCCAAGGCGGTTTCCAACGGCCTCGTCACCGAGGCCGAACTTGAGAAGATGACGGAAGCGCAGATCCACAGGTTCATCTTCGCGCCTGGCTTCTCGACGGCCGCCGCCGTCACCAGCGTCTCCGGCCGCGGCGTCGGCATGGACGTGGTGCGCACCAATATCGATCAGATCGGCGGCACCATCGATATCAAGTCGGTGGCCGGTGAAGGTTCTTCCGTCACCATCAAGATCCCGCTGACGCTTGCCATCGTTTCGGCCCTGATCGTCGAGGCCGGCGGCAACCGCTTTGCCATTCCGCAGCTTTCGGTGGTCGAACTGGTGCGCGCCCGCGCCAATTCCGAGCATCGTATCGAGCGGATCAAGGACACCGCGGTCCTGCGTCTTCGCAACAAGCTGTTGCCGCTGATGCACCTGAAGAAGCTGCTCAAGATCGACGACGGTTCTTCTTCCGATCCGGAAAACGGCTTCATCGTGGTCACGCAAGTCGGCAGCCAGACCTTCGGCATCGTGGTCGATAGCGTCTTCCATACCGAGGAAATCGTGGTCAAGCCGATGTCGACCAAACTGCGTCACATCGACATGTTCTCCGGCAACACCATTCTCGGCGATGGCGCCGTCATCATGATCATCGACCCCAACGGCATTGCCAAGGCGCTCGGCGCTTCGGGCAGTGCCAACCACGAGATCGCCGATGAGAACGCGGCGCATCGCGCCGCCAACGCCGAGCAGTTGACCTCGCTGTTGGTGTTCCGCGCCGGCTCGGCCCAGCCCAAGGCGGTGCCGCTTGGTCTTGTCACGCGGCTGGAAGAGGTCGCGGCCGAGAAGATCGAACTCTCCAACGGCCGCTCGATGGTGCAGTACCGCGAGCAGTTGATGCCGCTCGTGCAGATGAACGGGGTGAACGTGCGCACCTCCGGCAGCCAGCCGATCCTGGTGTTTGCCGATGATGGCCGCTCGATGGGTCTCGTGGTCGACGAAATCATCGACATCGTCGAGGAGCGCCTCAACATCGAGGTGGCCGGCTCGAGCGAGGGCATCCTCGGCTCCGCCGTGATCAAGGGACAGGCGACCGAAGTGATCGACGTCGGTCATTTCCTGCCGATGGCGTTCGCCGACTGGTTCAGCCGCAAGGAAATGCGTCCCTCGCAGTCCGCGCAATCGGTGCTTCTGGTCGACAACTCCGCGTTTTTCCGCAACATGCTGGCGCCGGTGCTGAAAGCCGCGGGTTACAAGGTTCGCGTCGCCCCGAGCGCGCAGGAAGGCCTGGTCGCGTTGCGCTCGGGACAATCCTTCGACGTGGTGCTGACCGACATCGAAATGCCGGACATGAACGGCTTCGAGTTTGCCGAGATGATCCGGTCCGATGCGCATTTGAGTTCGATGCCGATCATCGCGCTGTCCTCGCTGGTGTCGCCGGCGGCGATCGAGCGCGGACGTCAGGCCGGCTTCCACGACTACGTCGCCAAGTTCGACCGCCCCGGCCTTATCGCGGCGCTCAAGGAGCAGACCGCCGAGATGAACCGGCAGGCGGCGGCATGAGTTGGGGCACAGGGATCAAAGCATGACCAGCAAAACCGAAACCGTCGAAGGCGCCCTTGCCGAGTACGTCACGGCCATGATCGGCGGCCAGCTGTTCGGCTTGCCGATCTCGCGGGTGCAGGACGTATTCATGCCGGAACGCGTGACGCGCGTACCGCTGGCGTCCAAGGAGATCGCCGGCGTGCTCAACCTGCGCGGCCGCATCGTCACCGTGATCGACATGCGGGCCCGGCTCGGGGTGCCGAAGAACGACGACGGCAAGCCGCCGATGGCGGTCGGCGTCGACCTTCGCGGCGAATCCTACGGCCTTCTGATCGATCAGATCGGCGAGGTTCTCAGGCTTCCCGACGAAGGCCGGGAAGAAAATCCCGTCAACCTCGATCCGCGCATGGCCAAGCTTGCGGGGGGCGTGCATCGCCTCGATGGGCAATTGATGGTGGTGCTTGACGTCGACCGGGTACTCGAAATTTCGCCCGACATGATGGCGGCGTGAGATCCAACGAACGCGTAGTGGAAGTACCCCAACCGGGGATCTAAGGACAAGGGCATCAAAAATGAAAACATGTCTGGTCGTGGATAACTCAAGCGTCATCCGGAAAGTCGCAAGGCGCATCCTGGAAGGTCTGGATTTCCAGATCGTCGAAGCCGAAGACGGCGAAAAGGCGCTTGAGGTCTGCAAGCGCGGATTGCCCGAGGCCATCCTGCTGGACTGGAACATGCCTGTCATGGACGGCTATGAATTTCTCGGCAATCTCCGCCGCATGCCCGGCGGCGATCAGCCCAAGGTGGTGTTCTGTACGACGGAAAACGATGTGGCCCATATCGCGCGGGCGCTTCATGCCGGCGCCAACGAGTACATCATGAAGCCGTTCGACAAGGACATCGTCACCGCCAAGTTCCAGGAAGTCGGCCTGATCTGAACCGGGCGCTTGCCCGCCCCGTTCGCGAGCCCCGGCGATAGTGCTGAAGAGTCCGTTTGAGTACGGCCGCTGAGTTGCGTGGCCGCTGAAGTTGAGTTTGGTGAGCAATGAGTGTTGCGTTGACAAGTTCCGCGGTTCCCGCCCCGATGCAGCACAAACCGCTGCGGGTGATGCTGGTCGACGACTCCGTCGTTATCCGGGGCATGATTTCCCGCTGGATCAACGCCGAGCCCGACATGGTCGTGGCGGCGTCGTTGCGCACCGGCCTTGACGCGGTAAACCAGATCGAGCGTATCAATCCCGACGTCGCCGTGCTCGATATCGAGATGCCGGATCTCGACGGCATTTCCGCGCTGCCGCAGCTGTTGGCCAAGAAGCGCAATCTGATCGTCATCATGGCGTCGACGCTGACCCGCCGCAATGCGGAGATCAGTTTCAAGGCGCTGTCGCTGGGGGCGTCCGACTATATCCCGAAGCCGGAAAGCACCCGCGAACCCGCCGCCGCCGAGACCTTCCGCCACGACCTCTTGCAGAAGATCCGGCATCTGGGCGCCAAGGTTCGCCGCCCGTCGTGCGCGGCGCCGGCGCCATCGATCGTCCCTGGCCGGTCACGCGAGATTGCGCGCTTCGAGCCCCGCCGGCCCCGGTGGCAAGTGCGGCGCTGGCCCGGCGCAGCTTCAGTTCGCAAAATCCGCGCGTGCTGTTGATCGGCTCCTCGACCGGCGGTCCGCAGGCGCTGATGAACGTCGTCGGCGAGATCGGCCCGGTGATCGACCGCTTTCCGGTGCTCATTACCCAGCACATGCCGCCCACCTTCACGACAATTCTTGCCGAGCATCTGGCGCGCGCCTCCAACCGGCCGGCGAGGGAAGCCCTCGATGGCGAGCCGGTCAAGGCGGGCCACATCTATCTCGCGCCGGGCGGCCGCCACATGCGTGTCGTGCGCCAGGGCGGCGAGGCCGTGATCGCTCTCGACGACGGTCCGGCGGTCAATTTCTGCAAGCCCGCGGTCGATCCTCTTTTCATGTCGGCCATCGACGTCTGGCAAGGCGCCGTGCTGGCGGTCGTGCTGACCGGCATGGGGGCGGACGGGATGCGCGGCGGCAAGGATATCGTTGCAGCCGGTGGAAGCGTGATCGCCCAGGACGAGGCAACCAGCGTGGTGTGGGGAATGCCGGGGGCGGCCGCCAATGCCGGCATCTGCTCGGCCGTTCTGCCGCTGCATCAGATCGCACCAAAGCTGGTCAGGTTGTTTTCAGGAGATCGCTCGTGACGCCGTTCGACTATGAGTTCTTGAGGAAGCTTCTCAAGGAGCGCTCCGGTCTCGATTTGTCTGCGGACAAGCAATATCTGGTCGAGAGCCGGCTGGTCCCGCTGGCGCGCAGGGCGGATCTGGCGGGAATTAGCGAACTCGTGCAGAAGATGAAGGCCGGACCCGCGGAGACTTTGATCGCCGAGGTGGCCGAAGCCATGACCACCAACGAGACCTTCTTCTTCCGCGACAAGCTGCCGTTCGATCATCTGCGCGAGATCATGCTGCCGGCGTTGCTGCAGGCCCGCAGCGCCCGGCGTGCCATGCGCATCTGGTGCGCGGCGTCGTCGACCGGGCAGGAACCGTATTCGATCGCGATGTGCCTGAAGGCTCTCGGTGCCACGATCGCGGGCTGGCGGGTCGAAATTCTGGCGACCGATCTGTCGCAAGGCGTTCTGGAAAAATCCAAAGCCGGCATCTTCAGCCAGTTCGAGGTTCAGCGCGGTTTGCCGATTCAGATGCTGGTCAAGCATTTCACCCAAGTCGCGGACATGTGGCAGCTCAATCCCGACATCCGCGCCATGGTGCAGCATCGCCAGCTCAACCTGCTCCAGGATTTCAATCACCTCGGGATGTTCGACGTGATCTTTTGCCGCAACGTCCTGATCTATTTCGACCAGGACACCAAGGCCGGTATCTTCGAGCGTCTTTCCAAGGTGGTCGAGCCCGATGGATTCCTGGTGCTGGGCGCGGCCGAAACCGTGGTGGGCATTTCGGATGCTTTCAAGCCGCATCCCGAGCGGCGCGGGCTCTATCGTCCGAACGCGGTGCGGGCCGCCAAGCCTGGCCTTGCGGGCGCCATGCCGCATAGGGCCGTGGCTGTGGCCGCGCGATAGGCGCCTCGCCGCCTGGCCATCGGCTCAAAGGATCGCATGCGGCAGGAAGCGTGACGTGTTGCCCGTGATCGGGGTTGCGTCCTCGCGGATCGATAACCCGCACGGCGCGTGATCGACGAGCCAGCTTCCGAGCACGGGATATTGGCCGGAGAAATTCGGTAACGGCGCCAGCGCCTGGCGAATGAAACCCTCCGCCCCGTAGGGTCCTTGCTGTTCCGCGACGACCGTGCCGTGGCGAACGATGGCGATGCTGGCGCCTTCGCGGGAGAGCAGCGGCTTGCGCACGAAAGACGTGCCAAGCCTTGCCGCATTTGGCTCGTCGTCGAAGAACGCCGGCAGCAGGTTGGGGTGGCCGGGAAACATCTCCCAGAGCAGCGCCAGCATTCCCTTGTTGGACAGGATGGCTTTCCACGGCGGTTCGATCCAGCGGGTCGGCGCCCGGGCGAGTTTTTCACCAAAGGCATCGTGAAACATCCATTCCCAGGGATAGAGCTTGAAGGCGAGCGCAATGCCGCGATCGTCGAGATCGACGAAGCCGCTATCCTCGCGCCATCCGATGCTCTCGATGTCGAGCAGCGTGGTCTCGAGCCCGGCTTGCTGCGCGGTGTCCTCGAGATAGGCAAGCGTCGTGGCGTCCTCCGGGCTTTCGAGCATTCCCGCCAGATGCAGGTGCTTCGCCGTACCGAACTTCTTCCAGGCATCGATCAGGCGCTCATGCAGCGAGTTGAACTGGTCGGTCGCCGGCGTCAAGAAACCGCCGCTCAATTCCCTGCTCAAGCCACGTCCACTGGAACACCGCCGCCTCGAACAGCGAGGTCGGTGTGTCCGCGTTATATTCGAGGAGTTTTGCAGGCCCGCTGCCGCCGTAGCTGAGATCAAGCCGGCCATAAAGGCTTTTTTCGTCGCGGCGCCAGCTGTCGCGGATCAGCGGCCAGAACGGCTTCGGTATCTTCAGCCGCTTCAGCAGCCGCTCGTCCTCGATTACGCGCAGCGCAGAGTTCGAGAGCACATCGCCTCGATTTCGCCGGTGGGGCCTTCGATCGTGTCTTCGATTTCGGCGAGGGTGAAGGCGTAAAAGGCGCGCTCATCCCAGTAGCGTGCGCCGTCCATGGTGTGAAAATCGAATCCGTATCCCGCGGCCGTGTCCTGCCAGTCCTCGCGTTCGCTACAGGCGAGGCGTTGCACGGTTGCCGAAGGCTAACCCCGCCATGGGCGTGGCCGTGACCATGGAAATGGTGCGGCAAGCCGACCGAAACCGCCATAGGTCGGCCGGACTCGGCATGTGGTGATCGGCTGTCCGTCGAGCGCTGTACGACTTCGACGCACGAAACCCGGACCGCAGTCGCGCCGTCTGACAAAGCCCATGCGAGATGGCGCCGACGGCCCCGCTCCCCATCATGGTCAGGATGACGCGGCGCGAGCGTTTCATGGGCAGCCCTATGGATGTCTCGTTGCGATGTGCAGGCATTAGCCGCCGCCGATGCCGGGCAAGGGCTCGAATTGGGAACACGGGATGCTATAGCGGATGAGATTGGGTTCAGCTAAAGCGGCATCGCGCAGTGCACCCTCCCCGTTGGCGAAGCGTGGATGAGGTCACGGCTCTCTTTATCCAGGCCCCATCACCCGGATCGCAAGAGCGATCGACCTTTCCCCGCCGGGTAGCGCAAGCCGAACGCGCGGCGTACCGTTGAATCAGACTTGATCCCGTCCGAATCACCGACGCTACGCGCGGCCGGCTATCCTTCGCCGTTGGCTCCAGAGCCGGAAGCGATCGAGATAGAGGTAGACGACCGGAGTGGTATAGAGCGTCAGGATCTGACTGAGGATCAAGCCCCCGAAGATGGCAATGCCAAGGGGCTGGCGGAATTCGCTGCCTTCCCCGAGGCCGATCATCAGCGGCACCGCGCCGAACATCGCCGCCATGGTGGTCATCATGATCGGCCGGAAGCGCATCAAGCAGGCCTCGAAGATGGCGTCGGCCGACGACAGCCCGCGCTGCCGCTCGGCGTCGAGCGCGAAGTCGATCATCATGATGGCGTTCTTCTTCACGATTCCGATCAGGAGGATCACCCCGATCATTGCGATGATGTCGAACTGGGTATTAAACAGCATCAATGCCGACACCGCGCCGACGCCGGCCGAGGGCAGGGTGGACAGAATCGTCAGCGGATGGATGAAGCTTTCATAGAGCATGCCGAGCGAGATGTAGATCGTCGCGAGCGCCGCCAGCACCAGGAACGGCTCGTTCGCCAGCGACTGCTGAAAGATCTTGGCTGCTCCCGAAAAGGAGCCGTGGATGGTTGCGGGCATGCCGATCTGGCTCATGGCCGTCTCGATGGCGGCGGTCGCTTTGCTCAGCGAGACGCCCGGCGGGAGATTGAACGAAACGGTGCTGGCGACCAGCAGGCCCTGATGGCCGACCACCAGCGGCGTCTGCCCCTGTGCGAACCGGGCGACGCTGGACAGCGGGATCATGGTCTCCTGGCTGGTGCTGACGGCCGTGCCGGTCGAGGAGGCGGCCTTGCCGGTGGCGCCGATCGAGTTGGTCGCAAGATTGCGCACCGCATTCGCCGCGACCGAACTGATCGAGTTGGTCTGCGAGCCTGAGGCGATCGTTCCGGCCACCGCATTGGTCGTTTGCGAGCCGCTGGCGGGTCCGCCCGAGGTACTGATGTAGACGTCCTTCAGCGTCTCCGGGTTCTGCCAGTAGCGGGGCGCAACCTCCATGATGACGTGATACTGGTTGCGCGCGACATAGATCGTCGAGACCTGCCGCTGCCCGAAGGCGTCATAGAGCGTGTTGTCGATCTGGCTCATCGTGATTCCGAGACGCGAGGCGGTGTCGCGATCGATCACCAGGTTGGATTGAAGGCCCTTGTTCTGTTGATCGCTGCTGACATCGGTGAGATCTGGCAAGGCCTGAAGCGCCGCCACCAGCTTCGGCGTCCATTCATTGAGCTCGTCGAATGTCGAGCCCTGCAGCGTGTATTGATAAGCCGCATTACCCGAGCGGCCGCCGGCGCCGAGATCGCCGACCGATTGCAGGAACAGCGTCGCGCCCGCCACCGCGGCCAGTTCGCCCCGCAGCCGGCCGATCACTTCTTCGGCCGACATCTTGCGTTCGTTGAGCGGCTTTAGCGACGTAAACACGGTGCCGGTGTTGGTCGAGCCCGAGCCCGGTCCCGGCCCCGACCCGCCGGTGAAGCCGACCACGGTGTCGACGGCCGGATCTTTCCTGACGATGTCGACAAACTGCGTCAGCTTCTGCCGCATCAGTTGAAACGAGATATTTTGATCGCCCTGGATCGAACCGATCAACAGCCCGGTGTCCTGCTGCGGGACGAAGCCCTTTGGCACGACCGCGTAGAGATGAAAATTCAGTCCCAGAACGCCAAGCAGGACCAGCATCACCAGGCGCGGATGACGCAGCGCGACGCCAAGTGTCCGCCGATAGCCTCTCAACATGGCCTCGAAGGCGGCTTCGCTGGCGCGATAGATCCATCCGTGCGCCTCGCCTCGATCTCCCCGCAACAGCACCGCGCACATCATCGGCGTCGTCGTCAGCGAGACGACGAGCGAGATGACGATCGCAATCGTGATCGTCATGGCAAATTCGCGGAACAGGCGGCCGACCAGGCCGCCCATCAGCAGAACCGGGACGAAGACTGCGATCAGTGACACGCTCATCGACAGCACGGTAAAGCCGACCTCGCGCGCGCCGAGCAGCGTCGCCTCGAGCCGCGACAGCCCGGCATCCATGTGGCGGGTGATGTTCTCCAGCACCACGATGGCGTCGTCGACGACGAATCCGGTAGCGACCGTGAGCGCCATCAGCGAAAAGATGTCGAGGCTGTATCCCAGCAGATACATGACGGCGAAGGTGGCGATCAGCGACACCGACACCGCCACCACCGGCACCAGTGTCGCGCGCGCGTTGCGCAGGAACGCGAACACCACGAGGATGACCAGGACGACGGCGATCACCAGCGTGATTTCAACGTCCCGCAGCGAAGCCCGGATCGTCTTCGAGCGATCGACCGCGAGATCGATGTTGAGGGCGGGCGAGACCGAGGCCGCCAATTGCGGCATCAACGCCTTCACCCGGTCGACCATCTGGATGATATTGGCGCCCGGCTGCCGGTAGACGATCATCATGACCGCCGGCTTTCCGTTGGAAAGGCCCAACGTACGGACGTTTTCCACGGAATTGATGACCTCGCCGACGTCGGAAAGGCGCACCGGCGCGCCGTTGCGGTAGGCGACGATCAGCGGCTTGTAGTCCTCCGCCTTGATGGCCTGATCGTTGGAATATATCTGGTAGCGCTGGTTCTCGACGTCGATGCCGCCCTTCGGGCTGTGCGCATTGGCGCTGCCAAGCGCTGCGCGAATATCCTCCAGGCCGATGCCATATTTGTAGAGCGCGGGCGGAATCAGCTCGAGGCGCACGGCTGGCAGCGATCCGCCGCTGACGGAGACTTCGCCGACCCCCTCGACCTGCGACATCTTCTGCGCAAGCACGGTCGAGGCGGCGTCGTAGAGTTCGGCGGGCGTCAGCGTATCCGACGTCAAGGTATAGATCAGGATCGGCGCCGAGGCGGGATTGAATTTGCGGTAAGTGGGGTTGCTCCGCAGACTGGTCGGCAGGTCGGCGCGTGCTGCGTTGATGGCCGCCTGCACGTCGCGCGCGGCGCCGTTGATGTTGCGCTCGATGTTGAACTGCAAGGTGACGCGGGCGGAGCCGAGCGAACTCGTCGACGTCATTTCGGTGACATCGGCGATCTGGCCGAGGTGACGCTCGAGCGGGCCGGCGACCGTGGCGGCGACGTCCGCGGGACTGGCGCCGGGCAAGGTCGCTTGCACCGAAATGGTCGGAATGTCGACATCGGGCAGCGGCGAGACCGGCAGCTTGAAAAAGGCGATCGCGCCGGCCACCACGAGTCCAAGCGACAACAGCGTGGTGGCGACCGGACGGCGGATAAAAGGGGTGGAGAGACCCATAGGCTATGCGATCGAAGTCATTGCGGATCAGCTTCTATCCGGCGGCGCCTCGATGCAAAAGCCCTCATCATGCAACACGGTGTCGCAACAGGGTGGCCTGCGATTTCTTGACGCGAACAGAGGCGTCAAGGCGTCAAAATCAAGGCGTCGACGCCGCGATCAGCTGCCGGAAAAATGCGCGCTGAGAAGGGATGCGAATGTCAGAATCGGACCATTGGCCGCCGGTGCATTCCCCAAAAACAAAAACCCCGCCATTTGCGGTGGGGTTCAGTCTGGGAGGAGTGAGCCGACGGGCTCGCACGAAAGAACGTCAGGCGGGAATCCGCTCTTCCTGCTCGTGCGGCTCGCGCAGCACGTAGCCGCGGCCCCACACCGTCTCGATGAAGTTGCGGCCCTCGGAAGCGTTGGCGAGCTTCTTGCGCAGCTTGCAGATGAAGACGTCGATGATCTTCAGCTCGGGCTCGTCCATGCCGCCGTAAAGGTGGTTGAGGAACATTTCCTTGGTCAGGGTCGTGCCCTTGCGGAGCGAAAGCAGCTCCAGCATCTGGTATTCCTTGCCCGTCAGATGCACGCGCTGGCCGCCGACCTCGACCGTCTTGGTGTCGAGATTGACCACGAGATCGCCGGTCTGGATGACCGACTGGGCGTGACCCTTGGAACGGCGCACGATGGCATGAATGCGGGCAACCAGTTCGTCCTTGTGGAAGGGCTTGGTCATATAGTCGTCGGCGCCGACGCCGAGACCCTTGACCTTGTCCTCGATGCCGGCGAGGCCGGAGAGGATCAGAATGGGTGTCTTGATCTTCGACACGCGAAGCTGCTTGAGCACGTCGTAACCGGACATGTCGGGCAGGTTCAGGTCGAGAAGGATGATGTCGTAGTCGTAGAGTTTTCCGAGATCGACGCCTTCTTCACCAAGGTCCGTCGTGTAGACGTTAAAGCTCTCGGATTTCAGCATTAATTCGATAGACTGCGCGACGGCGCTGTCATCTTCTATCAGCAAAACGCGCATGCCAGTCCCCTATCGTCGCCGCTCCGGGCGTCAGGTCGGCCGCACTTGCGGCACTCAAAACGCCTTTGAACAACTGATTCGGATCCTGACGGGATATGGTTAACAAAATCTGATTCTGTTCCGCAAGATCCTACAGTGCAATTTTTTTCGAATCGCCCTAAGATATTGCGCAGAACCAGTTTTTCGTACCCGATCTCGCTCAGGTTCAACATTAAGAGTCGGACCCAACCGACTCTCAAGACTCGCCCTTCCTTCTGATGGTCGAGCGTCCTCAGTCATCAAAGACAGTGACGTAATGATTAACGATGCGGGTAAACACCAAGTTAAGGTCCGGCGCCTAAGTCCCGAAAACTTAAGGTTTTCGCAATGAAGGCGCTCGCCGAGCAGATTGGCGACATCGACGGCATCAACATCTATGGCCGCGTGGTCGGCGTGCGCGGCCTGATGGTGGAGATCGCGGGCCCCATTCACGCCATGAGCGTCGGTGCGCGCATCGTGATCGACACCGGCGGCAACCGTTTCATCCCCTGCGAAGTCATCGGCTTCACCGGCAACAATGCGGTGGTGATGCCGTTCGCCGGCCTTGAGGGGGTGAGGCGCGGCTGCCGCGCCGTGATCGGCAATTCCGGCAATCAGGTGCGGCCTTCCTCGCTGTGGCTCGGCCGTGTCCTCAACGCCATGGGGGAGCCGATCGACGGCAAGGGACCGCTGCCGCACGGACCCTCGCCGGTGTCCTACCGCAACGCGCCGCCGCCTGCGCATTCGCGCCGGCGCGTCGGTCTCCCGCTCGACCTCGGCGTGCGCGCGCTCAACACCTTTCTGACCTGCTGCCGCGGCCAGCGGCTCGGCATTTTCGCCGGCTCCGGCGTCGGCAAATCGGTGCTGCTGTCGATGCTCGCGCGCAACGTCGATGCCGATATCACCGTGATCGGTCTCGTCGGCGAACGCGGCCGCGAGGTGCAGGAATTTCTGCAAGACGACCTCGGCGAGGAGGGGCTGGCGCGCTCGGTGGTGGTGGTGGCGACCTCCGACGAGCCCGCTTTGATGCGGCGGCAGGCGGCCTATCTGACGCTGGCGATCGCCGAGCATTTTCGCGACGAAGAGAAAGACGTCCTGTGCCTGATGGATTCGGTGACCCGCTTTGCGATGGCCCAGCGCGAGATTGGGCTGTCGGCCGGCGAGCCTCCGACCGCCAAGGGCTACACGCCGACCGTGTTCACCGAATTGCCGAAGCTGTTGGAGCGTGCCGGCCCCGGCGCTGGTGCCGGCACCATCACCGGCATTTTCACGGTGCTGGTCGATGGCGACGATCATAATGAGCCGATCGCGGATGCGGTGCGCGGCATTCTCGACGGCCATATTGTGATGGAACGGCGGATTGCCGAGCGCGGAAGGTTTCCGGCGGTTAACATTCTCAAATCGATATCGCGCACGATGCCGAAATCGGCCGATCCGGCCTTTCTGCCCGTCATCACCAAGGCCCGCCAGGTCATGGCGACCTATGCCGACATGGAGGAGTTGATCCGGCTCGGGGCCTATAAATCGGGCTCGAGCCCGGAGGTGGACGAGGCGATCCGCCTGCATGAGCCGCTGGAGACGTTTTTGCGCCAGGCCAAGGACGAATCCACCGGTCTTAAGGAAGGTTATGGGCGGTTACAGCAAATTCTGCAGGGTTAGAAACGGAACGCTAACTTTGTCAGGCCATCATCCGCACCGCAGTTGTAATGCCGGCGGGGCCCCCAGGGGGAGCCGGTACTGTCCCGTATCGAGATTGGGACTTCTGGGGAGTATGAGTTCGATGAAGTCACGTGAAACGCTGATCCGTCTGAAGAAGTTTCAGGTCGATGAAAAGCGCCGCAGGGTCTCCCAGATCGAGGGCATGATCGCTGATTTCCAGCGCATGTCGGTTGACCTGGAGCGCGAAATCCAGAGCGAACAGGAACGCGCCGGAATCAACGATCCCTCGCACTTTGCCTATCCGACCTATGCGAAGGCCGCGATCCAGCGCCGGGAAAATCTCACCCGTTCCGCCGACGAGCTGCGTGTCCAGCTCGAAGACGCCCGTGGCCTCTTGGCCGAAGCCTTCGACGAACTCAAGAAGGTCGAACTGCTGGACGAACGCGACCAGGCGCGCGAGCGCGCCGAAGAGAGCGCCCGCGAACAAGCCGATCTCGACAGCATCGGTTTGATGCGCGCCCGGATCGGGGCGATCGCCTGAAGGTTTTTTCTTCCGCATTGACCGAATGAATCAAAAGCCCGGATCGTCAAGTCCGGGCTTTCTGTTTGACGTCTGCGGCGCCCGTTCACGGGGCCGCAGCGCGTTTTCCCGTGGACTGATTTACCGCAAGATGTGATACGAAAAGCTTGGGATTGCCGCTTATGGCGAACCGAGCGAAAGCCATCGCGATTTGGGGGACGCTGAATGCTGACGCCGGCTGAGCTGGTCTGGCTGATCGCCGCGGTAGCGAAGGGCGATGAGGCTGCTTTCGAGCGGCTATATGCCGTCACGCGGGCGAAACTTTTCGGCGTGGTGCTCCGTATCTTGCGGCGACCGGATCTTGCCGAGGAGGTCATACAGGAAGCTTACGTCAGGATCTGGAACAGCGCCGGGCAGTTCAATCCCGGCCAGTCTTCTCCGATCACATGGATGGCGTCGATTGCGCGCAATCGGGCCATCGACGTTGTGCGCAAGCGCAGCGAGGCTTCGATCGAGGAGGAGCCGGCCGCGCTGGAAGTAGCTGCCGACACCCCCGATCCGCTGGCGCGGCGGGAGATGACGGAAGAGTTGAAGCGGCTTCTGGAGTGCGTCGGCCGGCTGGAGCCGGATCGGCAGAAGCTGGTGCTGCTGGCCTATTACAACGGCTGGAGCCGCGAGCAATTGGCGGAGAAATTCGAGGCGCCGGTGAATACGGTGAAGACGTGGCTGCGCCGCAGCATGATGGATATCAGGGAGTGTCTTGGGCTCTAGCGCCGCCCATTTGAAGTTCCTGCTACTCACAAGCGGCAAATTCCTTCCAGGAACTTCAAATGGAAAGGCGGCACTAGAGCGATAAATTTGCTAGTGCCCATGACTTTCCGAAGTTCGTGAAAGGTGGGCGCTGAGGTGGAGCACGAACTTCGGAAAGTGGGCACTAGGAGGTTCTGGACTTTAGATGATGGCCTATAGCGAGGACCATATCGCGCTCGTCGCGGAATACGCGCTCGGCACTCTCGATGCCGAGGAGCGGGCGCGGGTTGAAACCATGATGTCCGTCGACAAGGACTTCACGGCGATGGTGACCGCGTGGGAGCACAAGCTCGGCGCCCTCAACCAGATGGTTGGGCCGGTCGAGCCGCGGCCGGAACTGTGGGAAAAGATCAGGGCTGCGGTCGGCCACACCACACAGCAGGCGCCGATCGTGTTTGCGCAACCGGCGCTCTCGGCGACGGCGCCCGAGACCGAAGCCGCGCGGGCTATTGCGGAAGCCGCCGGTACGCTTGGCGCGGACACTTTCAGCGTCGATACCTCCAGCGTCGATACCTCCAACGTGATCCAGCTGGCCGCCAAGGCCCGCCGCTGGCGCGCGATCGCAACCGCGGCCTCGGCGATTGCGGCGACGCTGGTCGTGATGATCGGGGTTGGGTTGTCGATGCCGGATTTGCTTCCTGACAGCATCAGGCGGAAGGAGGTTCAAGCCGTGGAGACCAGGGCGCCGCCGGCTTTGAGGCCGTCGGCGCAATATGTGGCCCTGCTTCAGAAGGACGGCGGCGGACCGGCCTTCATCCTGACGGTCGACGGCGCCACGCGCAATTTCACAGTGCGTAAGGTCGGTGCGTCCGCCGAACCCGGTTCGAGCTTCGAACTGTGGCTGATCTCCGACAAGCTGCCGAAGCCGCGCTCGCTGGGCGTGATCGGCGGCAACGACTTTACCTCACGGCCGGTGCTCGCATCCTATGACGCCGATATGGTCAGGTCGGCGACTTACGCTGTCACGGTCGAGCAGGCCGGCGGATCGCCCGACGGCAATCCGCACTTGCCTCCGATATTCAGCGGCAAGCTGATCGAGACCGTACCGCCGCCGCGGTGAGACGGAAGCCGGCTTATCTCTATCGAAGCGCCAGAATTTTTATTTTCGCTCAGCCATGAGAGCGATGCGCAGGTCAAAGGCCGCTCTGATCTGGTACAGCAATTCGCTCGGCGGTGGGAAGCACTTGGCTATTCGCCTTATGAAGTCCAGCAACGTGCCTAAGGTGAGCGATGTGAACGGCCTGACCGAACGCATTCGATGCACTTGGCAATCTTTATCCGTATTCCGGCGGAGAGAAGATGATGTGCGTCTTGCGAATTGAAGATATCGGCCGCAGCTAGCCGATTAATGTGAGCGGGACATCATGGCGTCCTTGGAATTCCGATATAGGGGCTCCAGTTTCTTCATCAGCGCGGCGCCGAACTGACCTTGCGGATTCGAGGGCGTCAGGCCGTCGCGAGCTTCCCATTGGCCGATCGTTGCTTTGGCGTCGAGAAACGCCTCGTCAAGAGTCGCGCTACCATGCAAACTCTGGTTGAAGAACGAATCGCCAAAGTAGGTCCACTCTCGTTTGTTCTCACAACCAAACGAAGTATTGTTTTCGTCGGCGGCCGTAATGATGATCGTGCGATCGTTGGCGAGAGGTTTGAGGAACACGCCAGAATAGCAAGCAGAAACAATAACGATACGGTTCTTGATGCCATTCCGATCAAGCAGCGTGGCTAGGTTCATCGGTGTGAGGCTGGAATACACGGCGCCCGGCAACGAAAGGGCAATCCCCTGGCTCGAGCCATGCGATGTCATGAAGAGTAACAAGATGTCCTCGTCCGTATCGATAACGCGCGCGATGGCACGCATGGCGGCGGCAAGATTTTGCCGTGAGGCGACCGGAAACGATTTGATTGTATCTGGTTGATTGACCAATTCCACGATGTGTCCATCGAGCGAAAAGACACGGGACAGGACGTCCAGCCCAGCCTTGAGTTCCGCCAAGAAAACATCTTGGTCGGCCGACCCAGCGATCCCGATGGCGTAGATATTCGTCTTGCCTTTCGTGCGCGATGAAAGAGCCGAAAGCTGCGCATCCAGAAGAGCGGGTTGCGAGAAATCGACCTCGGCGCCGCTAACGGTACTCGGCTGTTGCGCCGCCTGCCTGCTCAAACTGCCATTGAGATAGGCCGGGATATATTGCCAGAGGCTCGATGTACGGATGTCAAAATCGGCCCCGCGAAACGTGGGGTAGGAGGGCAGGGCCAACAGGCTGACGAGCAGCGCCATCCCGAGCGCAAACGCTCTCGGAACTGCGCGGTCTCGTTCGGGCTCAACACTGCGAAAGATAGCGGCGACGGCGCCGAGCCACCACACCAGAAGAACTAGGGAAATGAGCGTCTCGGTCTCATTACTCGTCCAAAACGACGGTCCGGCGAGACCCAAAGCGGCTCTCTGCCGACCAAGCTCTATTGTGGCGCTAGCAAGAGACAGAAGGCAGAACAAAAGCGCCAAGGTTGACAAACTCGTAGCGCGCCATTGGGGTCGAACGAAAGCTGCTGAGACCGCCAGAGTTACGAGAAGAGCGGCCAGGTCGGAATTCAATCCGTAGGGGTTGAACCGAACCTCAGCCCCAGCTCTGATGTATTGACCAACGAGACTGCCGCCAAGTGCGAGCAGCGTGCAGGCTGTCACAGCGAACAGGCCCGCCGATGGTGGCTGTCGCGTTGCCTTCCAAATCGTGGCACGCGCCGTGAATTTAACAATGTTCAATCGGCCGTCCCTCCCAATGCGGTATCGAGGCGGTCAGGGATAGCGCGGAGGTACTAATGTCTCTATTTGTACGTGTAGCGAACTTTTAGCTATCTCGTTTACCAAGTCCCGATGCAATCGATGAACCGGCAAAAGCATGGTGGGCAATGTCTGCGGGTCCCTCGCTAGCGCAGATAGATCCCTAATGGTCCACAAAATTAGTGGTATCCCCTCGGCGGCGACCGCCTTGGTCGAGTGCAGCTTGGCGCGGTGCTGAGCCGGGAAGTTCATATAGGCGAGCACGTCGGGCTCGGCTATATCCTCACGGCCGACGGCGCCACGCGCAACTTCACCGTGCGCAAGGTCGGTGCGTCCGCGGCCTTCCCTCCCCACAAGGGGGAGGGATAAGAAAGAGCAGAGCTGGCACAAAAAGAAAACGCCCGTGGGGAGCGGGCGTTTTCTGGGACTTGCCAACTTGGGGGAAAGTTGGGCCTTCCAACATCCACACGGCGTTTTGGGGGGCTGGTAAAGCGCCGCGTGAATTCCTTGAAATCCTACTGAACCATCGAGGTATCCGAACTCGTTACCGCAACCGCCTTGCCGGCCTTGATGACGCGCGCCTGGGTGTAGCTGTCATCCGAAAAACCGCGGGCAGAGATTCCGATGCCTGCCACCACGATACCAGCGACGAGCGCCATCACCACGATCTTCAGGTGTGTCGACCGATCAGCGCTATAAATCGAATGGTTCATCTAGCCCTCCGGACGCCTGCCGTTTTGCGGATTGGTCTCACGCCTCCGCGGACAGGTTCACCACCGCATATAAGAAACGTAGGAATTCGGCCGTTGTTTCTTTAGAGACGATCACAAGGCGGTGATAAGACGTGATCCGCCGCGATCGTTTTTTCCGACTATCGATCGGATAAGTCAAAATGTGACAGCAATTAAAGTGACTTAGTTAAGTAAAATGAGTTTTCGTAACCTTACAGGGTTAGATAGGCGATGGTTACGGAAAATCAAGAAATCAGTTGCCTGTGACAAAAAGTCCATGCAGCTCCGCTGCTTCGCGGCACCATCCCGAGCAGCTGGCGCGTCTGCGGAGGCGGAGGTGAGCGCTAAAGCGTGATGAGATTAGGTTCGATAGAGCCGCAATGAAGATATGCTCCCTCTCCCCTTGTGGGAGAGGACGGTCTCTCGTCAGAGCAGCGCCCCTCACCCCGATCGCACTGGACGATGCTCCGCATCGCCAGGAGCGATCCGACCTCTACCCCGCTGGGGAGAGGTGGGCTGCTCGGCTGACAAGGCGATTCAACCAAAAGTCATCACGCTTTAGACGCTGCCGACCGTCTTCAGCCGCGCGCGGGGGTGGATTTCCGCCTGCGACAACACGGTGGTCTGCGCGCGGAAACGCTCCACCAGCGATCGGACGAAGGGCCGGATCGACGCCGAGGTGACCAGCACCGGCGCCTCGCCCTCCCGCGCGGCCTGTTCGAAGCGCTCGCGCACCACCGTCATGAATTCCGACAGGCGCGACGGCTGCATGGCGAGGCTGCGCTCTTCGCCCTGGCCGATCAGCGATTCCGCAAACGCCTGCTCCCATTTCGCCGACAGCGCGATCAGCGGCAGATAGCCGTTCATGGTCGTGTTCTGCGCGCAGATCTGGCGCGCCAGGCGGGCGCGGACATGTTCGACCACGGTGGCCGGGTTGCGCGAGAAGGCGAGCGCGTCCGCGATGCCTTCGAGAATGGTGGAGAGATCGCGGATCGAGATGCGTTCGGCCAGCAAGAGCTGAAGCACGCGCTGGATGCCGGAAATCGTGATCTGGGCCGGCACGATGTCCTTGACCAGTTCGCCCTGTTCCTTCGGCAGTTGCTCCTTGATGAGCTTTTGCACCTCGCCATAGGACAACAGGTCCGACATGTTGTTCTTCAGCAGTTCGGTGAGATGGGTCGAAAGCACGGTGGCGGCGTCGACCACGGTGTAACCCTTCAACGAGGCTTCCTCCTTCAGGCTGGCGTCGACCCAGGTCGCCGGCAATCCGAAGGTCGGCTCCATGGTGTGGATGCCCGGCACATCGACCTGGCTTCCGCCGGGGTCCATCGCCATGAACTGGTTCGGCCAGATCCGGCCGGTGCCCGCATCCACTTCCTTGATCTTGATGATGTAGGTGTTCGCCTCGAGCTGCACGTTGTCGAGGATGCGCACCGAGGGCATCACAAAACCCATCTCGATCGCCAGCGAACGCCGCAGCGCCTTGATCTGTTCGGTCAGCCGGTCGGTGCCGTCGGGACCGTTCACCAGCGGCAACAGCGCGTAGCCGAGTTCGATCTTGAGATCGTCGATCTTCAAGGCAGCCGAGATCGGCTCCTCGCTCGCAGCCGCCGCGGCTGCGGCCGCTGCCGGGGCCGCCGCCGCGCCCGCCGCCGCGGCTGTTGCGGCGCGCTTGGATTTGCGGGCCGAGAGCGCCAGTGCCGCGGCCCCACCGCCGAGCAGGAGGAAGGGAAGCATCGGAATGCCCGGCAGGGTCGAGAGCACCAGCATCACGCCGGCCGACATGCCGAGCGCCTGCGGGTAACCCGAGAGCTGCTTCATCAGCGCCTTGTCGGCCGCACCCGAGACGCCGGCTTTCGAGACCAGAAGGCCGGCCGCGGTCGAGACGATCAGTGCCGGAATTTGCGTGACGAGGCCGTCGCCAACCGTGAGCAGCGTATAGGTGTGCGCGGCCTCGGAAAAACTAAGGGATTGCTGGGCGACGCCGATGATGATGCCGCCGACGATGTTGATGAACACGACCAGAAGGCCCGCCACCGCGTCGCCGCGGACGAATTTCGAGGCGCCGTCCATGGCGCCGAAAAAGCCGCTCTCGTCTTCCAGCGCCTTGCGCCGTTCCTTGGCGGCCTTCTCGTCGATCAGGCCGGCCGACAGGTCGGCGTCGATCGCCATCTGCTTGCCCGGCATGGCGTCGAGGTGGAAGCGGGCGGCGACTTCGGCGATGCGGCCCGACCCCTTGGTGATGACGACGAAATTCACGATCACCAGGATCGCGAACACGATGATCCCGATCACGAAATTGCCGCCCATCACGAAATTGCCGAACGCCTCGATGACGTGGCCGGCGGCATCCGTCCCCTCATGGCCGCGCGAGAGGATCAATCGCGTGGAGGCGAGGTTGAGCGACAACCGCAGCATGGTCGAGATCAACAGGATGGTCGGGAACGAGGAGAATTCCAGCGGCGCCTGGATGAACAGCGACGTCATCAGGATCAGGATCGACAGCGTGATCGAGATCGCCAGGAACAGGTCGAGGACGATCGAAGGCAAGGGAAGGATCAGCACCACCAGGATGGTGAGGATGCCGAAGGCCAGCGCGAGATCGCCGCGCTTGAGGATGTTTCCGATTTCGCTGAGACTTGGCAACCCGATCCCGGGCGTCGCGCCGCCCTGACCCGCCATGACATCGACCATGGAACTTGCTTCCTCCCGCGAATGCCGTTGACGGCGGCCAAACGTCTGCGCGGCGGCCACAGAGCCACCGTTTCGAAAGTGAGGCACCGCACTGGCGTCCACGGGTACTCCCCCGTTTTACGCGGCTGATGATACTCAACTTCGCTACTAGGCAATTTTTGCCCGGTTTATGGTTAGGAAAGGGTTAACGCGGAGGGTTTCTTCGCCTCGTCCGGCTCGGCAGGCCGTTGCAGTGCATCTGCATGCCCAATATCGCGCCATGACGGTTGACCGGGAGGATGTGGCCGACCAATTTGCGCCGGCCGTGACCACTGTCGCTTATCTCAGCCGAAAACCATCGCCGTTCGTTCCCGATTCGCGCCGGGCGTGGGCACGCCTTGCCGTGGCCTTGCTGATCGGCTCGCTTGGCAGCGTCGGCATTTGGTCTGTCGTCGTGGCGCTTCCGGTGGTCCAGGCCGAATTCGGCGCGACGCGCGGTACCGCTTCGCTCGCCTACACTCTAGTGATGCTTGGTTTCGGTCTCGGTCAGGTCGTGACCGGCAAGATCAGTGATCGCTTCGGCATCGTCGCCGCGATCGGAGCCAGCATCGGCATTCTCGGGCTCGGCTATGCCGGCGCGGGGCTGTCGGCTGCAATATGGCAATACACCCTGGTGCATTTTTTCATCGGTCTGTCGTCAGCGGCGACTTTCGGACCCCTGATGGCGGAAGCCTCGCACTGGTTCGACCGCCACCGGGGACTGGCCGTCGCGATCGCCGCCAGCGGCAACTACGTTGGCGGCGCGCTCTGGCCGCCCCTGGTCAACTGGGGCATGCAGACCTATGGCTGGCGCGCCACCCATATCGGGATCGGCATCCTTGTCGTGGTGACGATGACGTTGGCGCTGGGCGGCTTGCGCCTGATGATGGGCGCGGCGTCGCAGCGCATCCATGTCAATGCGCCGCCGCCGCAACTCGATCTAAAACTTTCCACCAACGCGCTGACCGCCATTCTGTCGCTGGCCAGCATTTCCTGTTGCGTGGCGATGTCGATGCCGCAGGTGCATATCGTCGCCTATTGCGGCGACCTCGGCTATGGCGTCGCGCGCGGCGCCGAAATGCTGTCGCTGATGCTGGCCTTTGGCATCGTCAGCCGCGTCGGCTCGGGCTATCTCGCCGGCAAGATCGGCGGCATTCGCACGCTCCTGATTGGCTCGATCGCGCAAGGGTCGGCGCTGCTGCTCTATCTGTTCTTCGACGGTCTCACCTCGCTCTATGTCATTTCAGCGATGTTCGGCCTGTTCCAGGGCGGCATCGTGCCGAGCTATGCCATCATCGTGCGCGAGGCGATGCCGGCGGCGGAAGCGGGTACCCGGATCGGTATCATCATCTTCGCATCCGTCTTTGGCATGTCGTTCGGCGGTTGGGCGTCGGGCGTGATCTTCGATGCCACCGGTTCTTATGCGGCTGCCTTCCTCAACGGGCTCGCCTGGAACGCGCTCAACATCACGATCGCGGTCGGGCTCCTGCTCCGGGCCGGGCGGCGGGTGGCGATCGCGTGAGGTAGGCGTGGATGCTGTTATCGGCTGGCCGCCTGCAACGCGGGCTCGTGAAAGACCAGGTCGTCGAGATCCTGCGGCACGCGCTGCATCACCAGGCGGAAGATGTTCCTGCAATGAGGGCATTCGTATTGCAGCATCTCGTGCCGGTTCCTGACGGGCTTGGTGCCGATCAGGGTTCTTTCGACGTTGCAGGTTATGCAGATCGGTGCAGCAGTCATGTCTGTTGCCCTTGCCGTACGGGTTGTTCGATGGCGCTGGTTCTATCGCGGCCGCCTCGTTTCACCGGTTAATTTGCGGAGCCGTACGAATACGGGCCGTAGCAGTACGGGTGCGCGACCGCCGCGCCGGAAAGCCAAAAAGGGCGGGATAAGCGGCGGTTTGCGCCGCTTCAACGAGCGCCGGTTGGGCGATTCTTGTAAGAATGCCATTGAGGGGTCTATTGCGCGCCAAGCCTTCTTTCAGGCGAACTTCGCCTTGATTTTCAGGCGCGCGAATTCGAGAAGTCGGGCAATATCGTCTCGCAGGTCATGTGCGAGGCGGGCGCCTCGAGCCTTGATCGCGCCATTCTCGATGCCGGCGGTGGCTGAATCGGACGATCGCTCCAAGCACCCGGCGTGACATCCGTTAGCGCTTGGGTAGGCGGCGTCACCGCGCAACGATCAGCCGGCCTTGGCGGTTCGCTTTTTTGCCTTGGCCTTCTTCGGCGCCGGCGCGGTGAGTTCGGTCTCGCGCGCTTTCGCCTCGCTGACTTCCCTCAGCGCTCGCAAACGCGCCATGTTGGCGCGCACCGCCGTGGCCCGCTGTTCGACATCCGCCATCGCTTTCCGCCCCTCTTCAACGGCAAGCCGTTGCCGATTGGCTCTGGCGACGCTTTCGGGCGAGGGGGTGTCTGATTTCCTGGTGGCCATGTCATTTCCCAAGCTAAAGCGCGATGTTTTTTGGATAAATCATCATCGCGCTTTAGTTTATTGTTTGCGCATGATCTTTTCGGAAAACCGCTACACACTTTTCCGGATCATGCTTTAGCACAACGAATCTCAAGCCGGCACGACAAAAACCCGCTCAACCCCGGGGTCGAGCGGGCGCCCCGCCATTCCAGTACATCCGTGGAAGGGCGTAGCTGGCCTTAGGCCAGCGAGAGATTTTCTGCGCTGCTCTTGCCGCGCATCTTGTCCTGCTTGATTTCGAAGTTGACCTTCTGGCCTTCGTTCAGGCCGGGAAGACCCGCACGTTCAACCGCGCTGATATGCACGAACACGTCCGTGCCGCCATCGTTAGGCTGGATAAATCCAAAACCCTTTTGGCTGTTGAACCATTTCACTGTTCCTGTCGTCATTCTCTTCTCCAAAAACGCGCGCACGCATTTCGCGTGACCATCACGCGATAAAAATTCAACTGGTCGATGTCTCTGGAAAAGGAGCCCGCGGGCGCATTCAACAAGGCACAGCGGCTAATCGAATGGCTTCCCATACACCGCTCTGCCGGCGATTGCAAGCAGCGCAGCCGTTATTTCGCCCGGCCTGGCTCGAGAATGTGGCCGTAAACAGCGACAATAACAACGATTTACCTCCTTGCGGAACCCGGTCGCGGACAACGGCAAGCGATCCTTGATCGTCGGGACCGCTCCGGCCGGAATGGCGCCATAGGAGCAGGCCGTGACAGAACAGACGCTCGCGGCTGCCGCGCAGCGTTGCGTCAATTGACTTGGATCAATGCACCCTGCGCGCCGATGGTCGCCATGGGGACAGCCAAATTCGCCCATAACCATTTGTCCCGCGCGATGCTTCTCAAGTCGTCGATCGTGCTCAAGCTGGCCGCGTTCCTCGCGCTGATGGCGCTTGTTCAGCCGGCCGGCGCGTTTCGGATAAAACGCGTGGAGACCAACGCCGGGACCGTTCTCAGGTTGCGGGGTGACGTGAGAGACGGAGATTACGGCCGGCTGAAATCGATCCTGCAAGACGGGTCGGTTGTCGGCCTCGAGATCACGTCCGACGGCGGCTCCCTCGAAGACGGCTTCGACATCGCGCGGGTCGTTCGAGACAAGGGCCTCATCGTCTATGCGTCCAGGGAATGCGACTCGGTGTGCGCCTTCATCTTCCTGGCCGCGAAAGAAAGGTACCTGGGCCGCGGCTGCAAAATCGGCGTGCATTCTGTTTCCAACCATCGCGACAGAGAAGATGCCGACAGCGCTCGCACCACGATCCGGATGTCGCGACTTCTGGTCGGGTTAGGCGTGCCGCATTCCATCATCGGCAAAATCGTCGCAACACCTCCGGCCAGGATCACCTTTCTGGACAACCACGATCTGGCCGGGCTGAACGTGCACCGAACCAATCCGTTCCGAAACCATGACGCTGCGAGTGGGGCTCAAGTACCGCCGATCTGAAGTAGCTGCCACCACTGATGCTCAGACGGCAGCGGCAGCTTACGCCGGACAAAGGCCCTGCACGATATCGGCCGCGCACGTTTCGGGCGAACCGTGATGCGTCGTCCGACGGCTTCGCAATGATGCAGATAGACAAGTGGAACATGGCTGCATAAAAATACGGCATGCGGGAATTCCGGCAATCGAGTCTACGCGACGACTTGTTCGGGGGGCTTATCTCCGTCTCCCTCGCGATCCCGCTCTCCATGGGCTACGGTATGTTTGCTTTCACCGCTCTCGGTGACAGCTATTTTGCATATGGTGCGCTTGCGGGCCTCTACGCCGCGATTGCGGTCGGCGTTGTTTGTGTCGGGCTGGGCGATCGCACCACGACGATTTACGCGCCGCGCGTGACCACTACGTTTTTGCTCGGCGCGTTGCTGTACGATCTGGTGCATTCCAACGCAGAAGTCCTGCGTGGTGGCAATGTGCACCTCATTGTCCTTGCCTTCTTCTCGATTGTTTTTCTTGGCGGCGTGTTCCAGGCACTATTCGGCCTGGTTCGGCTTGGCTCACTGATCCGATTTTCGCCGCATCCTGTTATGGCCGGCCTGCAAAATGCGGCAGCAGCGCTCCTCTTTCTCGTGCAGTTGGGAGATGTGTGCGGCTTCGACCACAACATCCCCTTCAAGGCGGTCTTGGGACATCTGGCGGAGGTGAAGCCTCTCAGTTTGGCGGTGGCCTTCATTACATTCGTCGTGATGTGGAAGGCGCGCGTCATTACCACGAAAATCCCCCCGCTGCTGGTCGGTCTCGGCGTCGGCACCGTGCTTTATTTTGGACTTGTGCTATCGGGATTCGGCGCGCAGCTCGGTCCTGTGATCGGCCTGCCGGTTGCAGCGGAAAGTCCAACGCCTTACAGGGCCATCGGCTATCAGATCCACCTCGGAGACTTTGCCGAACTTTTGCCGTTCATCGTCGGTGGCGCTTTCGTGCTTGCGCTTGTCGCTGCGATCGACGCGCTTCTTTGCGCCAAACTCGTGACGCCGGCTGGTGCGAAGAAAACCGACGGCAACCAGCTTCTGATGCGGCTCGGCATCGGAAATGTGCTCTCGGCCTGCGTCGGCGGAATCACGAGCGGCATCAACATCGGGCCGAGCCTCGCCAACCGCGCTTTTGGCGCAAAGACATCGCTTTCGGTCCTGATCAACGTGGCGGTTTTGCTCCTGATGAGCAGCGTATTGTTCCCGGTCGCAAGCTACATGCCTCGTGTCGTACTTTCGGCCACCATCATGGTCATCGCAGTTCAGCACATCGACCCCTGGTCGATTGACCTCGTTCGCCGCATAGGCACGAGCGCACCGCGCCATCGTGGTTTGATGCTGCTCGATCTGTTGGTAGTGGCGGTCGTGGCCACTCTCTCCGTAATTATCAATATAGTAACCGCTGTCTTCCTTGGGATCGTCATCGCGATAGCGCTTTTCATCGTGCGCATGAGCCGTTCGAATATTCGCCGACGGTATCATTGCGACAAGGTCCATTCACGCAAGGCGCGGACACCGGAAGAGGCGACGTTACTTGAGAAGCGGGGCGGAGAAATTCTGGGGCTTGAGCTCCAGGGCGTGCTCTTTTTCGGCAGCGCCGAAATGCTCAGTGACGACATCGAGCGCGCGTCCGCCGCCGGCCTTCGTACGATCATCCTCGACCTGCGGCGTGTGACGGAGATCGATGCGACCGGCGCTCGAATATTGGCCGACATTCAGGCCTCGCTCGCTGGCAAAAATCAGCACCTGGCGCTTGCGCTCGCCAAAAATAGCGAGACTGCCGCACGACTTTCCGAGGCCGGCATTATCGAGGCGATGGGGGCCGGTTGCCTGTTCGAGGACATCGATCGGGCCATGGAGTGGGCCGAGGACGAGCTGATCCGAACTGACGCCAAGGATACCAGGAGCAACGAGATTCCGCTCGCCAGCGTCGATCTGCTTTCAACCTTGACCTCCGCGGAACTCGAAGCCATGGAACGCCACATTCGGCGCGAAACCTTTCCCCGCGGCAAAATCATTTTCCGGGAGGGCGATCCGGGCCGCGATCTTTTTATCGTCACCAAGGGCCACAGCAGTGCCTATCTCAACCTGATCGGCGGTGGGGATATACGTCTCGCGACGTTCGCGCCGGGCACCATATTCGGCGAGCTCGCCATTCTCGATACCGGGCCGCGCTCAGCCTCCGTCGTCGCCGACGATGAAGTTATTTGTTACGTTCTCAGCGAGCAGCAATTCGCCGCTCTTGCGAAGGATGCGCCTGCCGTCGCCATCAAGCTACTTTCGGGTCTCGGGCGCGAGCTGAGCAGAAGGCTTCGCCGCGCCAACCAGACCATTCACCAGCTCGAAACTTGAGTTGTACCTTCGCAAGGTCCCGGGCAGCCGTTGCAAAGCCGTCCCGACTATAAGGCATTTCGGTCTTCGGACCGCCAAAGCACGTTCAGTTCGCGTCGAGAAGTTAGGCGGCCTCGTTCACGGGCTCGATCTGGTCGAGTTCGCCGGCGATTTCCAGCATCGACGTTTTGATATCGAAGCTGTTCTGCAGGTTCAGCCATAGCTCGGGCGTGGTGCGGAGCGCCCTCGACAATCGCAGCGCCGTGTCGGCCGTGATGCCGATCTGCTCGGCCGCGAGCCGCTCGATGCGGGTCCGCGGCACGCCGCAGGCCTTCGCCAGCGCGCCGGCCGACATCTTCAGCGGAACGAGGAATTCTTCCCGTAGGACTTCGCCCGGATGAAGCGGGGGCAGTTTCTTAGCCATGTGCGGCGCTCCTTGGTCACGCTCTAATGGTAGTCTCTACAAACTCGACGTCTTTCGGCCCTTCCGCGGTCCAAACGAAGCAAATCCGGTATTGGTCGTTGACCCGGATCGAATGTTGGCCTTTGCGGTCGCCTTTAAGTGCTTCAAGCCGATTGGCCGGCGGTGCCCGGAGATCATCCAGAGTGGTCGCGGCGTCCAGATAAGCGAGCTTCCGCCGCGCCACCTTGATCAGGTCGGCCGGGAAGCCCTTGCGGACTTCGCCATTTGCGGCGGCTTCGGTCAGGGCGTTCTTGAAGCTCTTGATCACAACGGGCGATGTATCATCAAATGATACAATCGTCAACCATCTTGTATCGCTATATGATACGACTTCGCGTTAAGCCCTCCTTCGCCAAGGCTTCGGAGGGCATCCTGCTTCGCTCGCTGTGATGAATGCAATCCTGCGAAGCGCGCAGCGCGAAGCAGGATGGTGGGCCCGGCAGGACTCGAACCTGCAACCAGACCGTTATGAGCGGGAGGATATCGACCAGCTTCGTTGATTTTACTGCGCTTTCGTTTGATTCCGTTCGCGTTCGTTGCACTTTGGCGAGGTTGTTTCTGGTGCGAAAACTGGTGCGGTCGCCCGATACGTTCAACAAACGGACAGAATGGGAGACTTCTCCGTTCTTCGAACTTCGCCAATGTGAGGGTGAGGCGGTGCCCGGTATCGCCTGGACAAACCCCAGGCGATTTGAAACGCCAACGGCCAGCGTCTCGCCGCGGAAGCGCATGGCGCGAAATGAAAGCGTGTCGCCGTTCCTTTCTACCCCTACTCGATAGACTTGGCGCTTTTTCGCTCCGCTTGCCCCGGCCACCGACGAGCGCGCCGGTCGATCATGAAACTCTGCAATGAGTAAGCTAAGCTTGAGACGGATTGTTATTGCAGATGTGCACATTATATGGTACATGCACATTATATAGGGCAGGATGTCAGGTGGCGGCCCCCACAAGATACCCGTCGTGTTTTACCGCACGCACGGCGGGGCTGAGGTCGTGCGGGACTGGCTGCGGAGCCTGGACGACGTCGACCGCCAAGCCGTGGGCCTCGACCTCATGCGCGTTCAATACCGCTGGCCGGTGGGCATGCCGCTTTGCCGCGCGCTGGGCGACGGCATGTGGGAGGTGCGCACGCCGCTGCCGAGCAACCGGATCGCTCGCGTCCTGTTCAGCGTGCGGCAGAGCCGCATTCTGGTCCTTCACGGGTTCATCAAGAAGACCCAAAAGACCCCGCCGGACGATCTGACCCTTGCGCGCCGCAGAAATCGTGAATTTGAAAAATGATGGAGACCAATATGGCCAAGAAGAAGAAAGTAATCCGCTCTACCGCCAAACTCATCACGCTCGATGATTTTCTCGGCGAAGAAGGCAAGCGCGACAAGTTCGAAGCCATCGCCGTCAAGGAAGTCCTCGCGTGGCAGATCGAGCAGGCGATGAAGGAGAAGAATATATCCCGCAACAGCCTGGCCCAGCGTATGAAGACCTCGCGCAGCCAGATTGGACGTCTGCTCGACCCAAAGGACGGCAATGTCACGCTAGCCACGCTTCAGCGCGCCGCGCGCATGGTCGGGCGGTCGCTCCGGCTGGAACTAGTTTGAACGGAAGAAGGCGCCGTGGCGAGGTTCCTCGATGTGCTCGTGGAGCGCATCTACGAATCCGATGCCTCCAAAGCCTTGCAGGAGCGTCTACTCCGCAATCGAAAAGATATTATCCCCCCAACCAGCCCGGTTACGACCGGGTTGGCTTGCTCCGCTGAACGCCCTTATCACGCACTCGTTTCAGCCAATAGGATGCGGGCTCCGGCCTATTTGGCTCTAAGCGCTCTGAGAGCCGCAATAGCCTCAGCCGAAGGCTCTCGTGCGTGAGGCTCGCGAGACATCCAAAACCGATATTTGCGCGGCTCGCGGCGTTTGAGAATTGGCCAAGTAAATGCCAACGCGCGAGTGATACTGCCATCCTTATCAACGAGCCAAATCCGACCGAGGCTCAACGGAATAGGCGTTTCTTCAATTCGCTTCCATTTCCTGGGACTAGGTTCAACGACCCGTCGAAATCTCTTGAAAAGCATTGGCTTCCCCCGTGTTGCCGCACGTACATACTAATCGCCAAAACTCCGCCGTCCAGCGAGCGGTTACACGCCCCGCCTGTGGCTTGGCTGTGGCCGGGAACTGCAACGGCCGGTGCTTGGAAGGTGCATCAGCAGCGCGCGCTGTGGCTTGTGTGACCCTTACGACTTCGGGCTTTCCGCGATTGACACAAGCACGTTAGACGCGCGCACCACGCATTTCGTAGACGATGCTCTATTGCAGGATTTCCGATGCTCGACATTTCAGTAAGCGGTACGATGACTCCAGCGCCCGAAATTGTTTTATACGGGCCCATGTGGAAGGCAGCGGGCATTCTGCCATGCGCGCCCCTCCTCGGTCCCGGGCGTCTGGTGTATCTTTACGTCTAGGGAGTTGAACGGGGCAATCGACGTTCAACTCGGCGCAATCCGACCACGAATTACTTGGCGTTCGTTTCGTCATCGTCCCACAATCCGCGGCAGCGAGCCTTGCAGGTACCGTGCGCTTGAGGACCCACGTCTGGCACGAATTCTTGCGGCTACCACAGTCTCTTTCTGGCGAAGGCGTGCGCCGGACCCGATTTCAGATAGCGCTCAAAGGCCTCAGCCTTGTGCTCGTCCGAGAATGCGACGTAAGTCACGAATTCCCATGGGACGTACCTGGACGTATGCGGCGATTTTCCTTCATTGTGTTCGGCGAGCCGCCGCCTCAGAAGTTCGGACGTGACGCCGATATAGCGTTGTCCGGCGATAACGACTCGCTTTAATTAGATAGACATAGCGCATTAAGCAGCCCTCCTTCGCCAAGGCTTCGGAGGGCAGTCCTGCTTCGCGCGCTACGAGGAACGCAATCCTCGAAGCGCGTAGCGCGAAGCAGGATGGTGGGCCCGGCAGGACTCGAACCTGCAACCAGACCGTTATGAGCGGCCGGCTCTAACCATTGAGCTACAGGCCCCGCCGAGACTCCCCGCTTTGGCGGGGAGGCAACGGTGCGACTGACCCCTTACAATGCGACAGTCGTTCGGGCAATGGCGGGTTTCGCCGTCGCCGGATTGATTTCTGATTTTCCGAAATTAACTTGACGACGAGGTAGAAGCAGGAGTATTCCGATTCGCGTCCCGCCTCCTCGAAGGGGCGTTTCGCGATCGTCACGGACGTTGGGTGCGGGATGCGGTGGACGCCTTGGCGCTGTCAGACGAGCAGCGCTTCAAGGCGGACGGCGAAGTCGTGTGGTCCCGATATCCCGACGCTGATATCAAGCTGGCCGACGATGCTTGCGCATTGCGGCTGGCGACGGTGGCAACAAAGCCCGGCTCACCGAGGAGATCACGAAGGAAGCCGTAAAACCATTGCGCGGGGAATGCCGGGTGATTCCGGCGTAACCGTGGTGACTATGCTTGTGTGCTTTTTATTTTCGCACACAAGGCTGCGGGCGCGCCTGGCGCCCGGCATTCCCTGCGCCCTTTTCATGTTCGGGGGCAGAAACCTTGATAAAACTCGCGCGGATAATGCGGCGAGATCGCGTAGCTATGTCTGGAATCGAGACGTCGACACAAACCAGCTCGTCATGCCCGGACTTGATCCGGGCATCCATCGAGCTTCACAAAAACATTCTTGAAAAAAGATGGATTGCCGGCATAGGCGAGCGACAGCGACGCCGTTCTTCGAACGGCTATGCCCGGCAATGACGACGAGCAGCAGGGTCAGTCATGCGCTATTCCACCGAAACGCCGGCGAACGCGACCACCTTGCGCCATTTATCGGTCTCGTCGGCAATCAGTCTGCCGAATTCAGCCGGCGTCATCGGCTTCGGGATGCCGCCGAGCGTGGTGAGGCGCTCAACCACCTTGGGATCTTGCAGCGCCTCGGCGACCGCCTTGTTGAGCGTCTCGACGATTTCCGGCGGCGTGCCTTTCGGCGCGGAGATGCCGTAGAAGCCGACCGATTCGAATCCCGGCACGGTTTCGGCGATCGCGGGAATATCCGGCAGTCCGGGCCAGCGCTGCGGCGAGGTGACGCCGAGCGCACGCACCGTGCCGGCGCGCGATTGTTCGAGGGCGGAGGGCATGTTGTCGAAAATCAGCTGCACCTTGTTGGAGATGATGTCGGGAAACGCGATCGCCGATCCGCGATAGGGCGCGTGAACCATGTTGACCCCGGTCATCGCCTTGAACAGTTCGCCCGACATGTGCACCGAGGTGCCGTAGCCCGACGAGGCATACGTCACCTTGCCCGGATTGGCCTTGCAGTAGTCGATGAACTCCTGAACGTTCCTGACCGGCATCTCGTTGGAAACGACCAGCAGGTTGGTCAATTGCATGATGCTCGCGACCGGCACGGTGTCGCGGATAAAATCGTAGGACAAATGTTTGTAGAGCGAAGTCGAGATCGCGTTGTTGGGCGCGACGAACAACAGCGTATAGCCGTCCGGCGTCGAGTTGATGGCGGTGGCGGCCGCGATATTGCCGCCGGAGCCGGTGCGATTTTCCACCACGAATTGCTGGCCGAAATGCTCCGAGAGCCACTGGCTCATGATCCGCGCCACGATATCGACCGGACCGCCGGCGGCAAAGCCGATCAGCCAGCGCACCGGGCGGTTCGGATAATCGGCCGCCAGCGCCGTCCGTGCGCCGCCTGCAACGCTCAACGTGCAGACCGTGGCGATGATTGCCGCGCGCAAACTTTTCATGACAGGCACTCCGGAACTCTGATTGAGCCATGCTTTCATACAACGGCAGGTTTGCCTACACCGGCTTTGGCTTTTGTTCGATTTGCCGCGAGAACTGAAGCTATAATGCGCTTTCGTGAAACAGGATGGGGTCGTTGATGTATATCGGGCGTGCGACGGTTGCCGGATTTCTGTTGCTGCTTGCAGGCAGTGCTGCGGCGCAAGAAGGAGACAAGGCCATTCCGAAAACGATCAGCCTCGGAACCGCGACGCCGGGCGGCGGATTTCCAGTTTACGGAAACGCTTTCGCGCAGGTCATGAACGACGCCGATCCGACGCTGGTGATCGCGCCGCGCAACACCAAGGGAAGCTACGAGAACATCCCGATGATGGAAGCCGGCCAGCTCGATCTCGGGCTGATCGCGGGCGAGCCCGCCTACCAGGCTTTCAAGGGGCTCGGGCGCCCCGTGACCTCTCTGAAGATTCTGGCTGCGATCTATTCGACGCCCGGAATGTTCGTGGTGCGTGGCGACAGCCCCTACAAGACGATCCGCGATCTGGTCGGCCAGCCGATCGTGTTCGGCGCCAAGGGATCGGGCATTCCGGTGCTGGGACGTTTCATTCTCGACGGGATGGGGCTGAAGCAGGATGAAGACTTCAAGTCGATCCTGCTCGACCACGCCGGCGACGGTCCGGCGCTGGTGCTCGACGGACGCGCCGCGGCGCTGTGGGGCGCGGGAATCGGCTGGCCCGCATTCACGGAAATTGCGCAAGGCCCGAGCGGCGCGCGATTCATCGCGCCGAGCGCCGAGGAGATGGCGCAGATCCGCGCCAAGCACTCCTTCCTCAAGCCGATGATGATCCCGGCCGGCAGCTATCCGCACCAGGACGCGCCGGTGCCATCGCTGGGTTCGTGGAGTTTCATTCTCACGCGCGCCGATTTCCCCGACGACCTCGCCTATCGCCTGGC
This sequence comes from uncultured Alphaproteobacteria bacterium, assembly GCA_963832045.1. Classification (GTDB taxonomy): domain Bacteria; phylum Pseudomonadota; class Alphaproteobacteria; order Rhizobiales; family Xanthobacteraceae; genus Bradyrhizobium. The sequence continues at coordinate 308,320 of CAWHSM010000017.1, read as the reverse complement.
GCGCACGCTGCACAACGCCGAGGGCACCTTGTGCAAGAAGCTCGCGCAGGGCTGCGAAACCACCGCTGCCAACACGGTTGCCGCGGTGCCCGACGTGGCGCTGATTCATCCCGGCGTGATGAAATATTTCCGCGAGATCGGGGTGGTGAAGTGACTTGAAGCCAATCCACGTGTCGTCCCGGCCAAGCCAACGGGTCGCGCGAATGCGCGCCCGATGACAGGCTCCGCGCGAACGCGGGGACGACGGTCGTTATTTCTTCACCATCGCACATGCCGGGTCCATTGGGCCGAACGCGTCGTCGCCGGAAATCTTCGTCAGCACCTTGTAATAATCCCACGGGTATTTTGACTCCTCCGGCGACTTGACCTGCACCAGCATCAGATCGTGAACCATCAGATTGTCCTCGCGCAGCTTGCCGTTGCCGGCAAAGAAATCCTCGATCGGTTTCTCCCGCATCTTCGCCGTGACCTTGAGCGGTTCGTCGGTCCCGCTTTCCTTGACGGCGTTGAGATAGTTCGTCACCGCCGAGTAAACGCCCGCCTGCCACATCGTCGGCATGCGCTTCATCTTTGCGAAATAGCGCTTCGACCATTCCCGCGCCTTTTCGTCCATGTCCCAATAGAACGAGGTGGTCAGCAGCAGCCCTTGCGCGGCTTTGAGGCCAAGGCCATCGATATCGGTGATCAATATCAGGAGGCCCGCCATCTGCTGGCCGCCCTTGAGCAGGCCGAATTCAACCGCGGACTTGATCTCGTTGATGTTGTTGGGCGGCCCGCCGGCAATGCCGACGATCTTGGCTTTCGAGGCCTGGGCTTGCAGGATGAAGGAAGACACATCGGCGGACGAAAAGGGCAGCCGCACCGAGCCGAGCACCTTGCCGCCGTTCTTGGTGATGACGGCAGAGGCATCCCGCTCCAGCGAATGGCCGAAAGCGTAGTCGTCGGTCAGGAAGAACCAGCTGTCGCCGCCGCGCTTGACCACTTCCTGCGCGGTGCCGACCGCAAGCGCGCGGGTGTCGAACACCCACTGGATCGCGTAAGGGGTGCAGAACTTGCCGTGGAAATCCGCGGTGCCGGTCGAATGGACGATCAGCAGCCGCTTCTTCTCGTTGGCGACGTTCTGCACCGCAAGTCCGACCGCCGATACCGGCACGTCCACGATCAGGTCCACCTGCTCGGTGTCGTACCAGCGCCGCGCCATCGTCGCGCCGACGTCGGGCTTGGTCTGATGGTCGCCGGAGATCAGCTGGATCGGTTTGCCCAGCACCTTTCCGCCGAAATCCTCTACTGCCATCTGCGCCGCCGTCACCGACCCCGGTCCGTTGGCCGTGGAGGAGGGCCCGGTCATATCGGTGAGAACGCCGATCTTGACGACGTCATCGGAGATTTGAGCAAATGCAGGAGACGCCACCACCGGCGCGGCAGCGAGGGTCAAGGCGATGATCAGGTGCCTGGCGGACATCTCGTTTCTCCCTGCTCTGTTGGTGGATCGGCTGAGGGCTCTTCCGGCCCATTGACGCATTCATTCGACATCAGGCGGGCGCCGTCAACGCGCTCGCCGGGGCTTGAACGCGCGCGTACACCTAGTGTCCCGGTTCTGACATTCGTATCATGTTGCAGCGGGTTCGTTTACGAATGTCAGAACCAAAGGGACACTAGCAAATATTGGATTCTAGTGTGGTTTTGGATTTGACATTCGCTTGGAGAACTCGCCGCAATACTGGAGCGAATGTCAAATCCACCACACTGGCTCAGGCAAAGGACCGATGCCGATTGGGTCTATGCTTACGACGCGTGGACGACGCCGTTGGCGGCGTTGGCGGCGCTCATCCACCATCCAGCGCGGCCAGCCGCTCGGCCTGCGCGATATCGTCGGGCGTATTGGCATTGAAGAACGGATCGAGTGGCTCGGTCGGCCATGTCACGGTAGCAAGCGGATAACGCGCCGCCCAGCGCTCGACCTTTCGGACATTCTCGACCACGAGCGCGTGACGAAGCTGTTCGCGCAAGCCAACGCTCCACAATCCGATCACATGATGCGATTGGCCGCCGGAGGCGGCGACCGCAAGCTGCGCATTCTGCTCGCTGCGGGCGCGGTGCAGGCGCGCCACAAGGTCGCGCGGCAGGAATGGACAGTCCGCCGCCGCGCTCAACATCCAGGTGACGTCGGGCCGGTGCGCGGCAACCCAGTCGAGACCGGCCAGGATGCCTGCCAGTGGACCCGGAAAATCCGCGACCGAGTTGGCAATGACGGGCAGGCCGTAGGCTGCAAAGCGCGCCGGATCGCCATTGGCGTTGAGGATGAGCCCGTCGCATTGCGAACTCAACCGTGCAATCGTGCGCTCGAGAATGGTGCGGCCGGCAATGCTGCGCATCGGCTTGTCGCCGCCGCCCATCCGCCGGGCCAGGCCCCCGGCAAGCAGGACGCCCGGCGTAGCTACGTCGCTATTCATCATATTCGCAGGATTCATCATATTCGCAGGCTAGCATGACAAGTACCGTTGGCTCGATATATTGCTTGGCGAAGCATATGTCCTTGGCGGCGTGTTGTGCGGAGCCGGTGGAAGAAATGAAAGTGATCGGACTTGCGGGATGGAGCGGGGCGGGCAAAACGACCCTGCTGTCGCGCGCCATTCCGCATTTCATCCAGCAAGGGCTTCGCGTCTCCGTGATCAAGCACGCCCACCACGATTTCGATGTGGATGTGCCGGGCAAGGATTCCTGGGTGCATCGGCAAGCCGGTGCCGAGGAGGTGCTGGTGACGTCGGCCAAGCGGTGGGCGCTGATGCACGAATTGCGCGGCGGGCCGGAACCGCTGCTGCCGGAACTCTTGAGAAAGATGTCGCCGGTCGATCTGGTGGTTGTCGAAGGCTTCAAGTCGGGGCCGCATCGCAAGATCGAGATCTACCGCAAGGCCAATGGCAAGCCGCCATTATTTCTCGGCGACCCCGCCATTGCCGGCATCGCAACCGATACGGCTGTTGAGACCACGCTCCCGGTCGTTCAGCTCGATGATATTCCGGCTGTTGCCGCCATGATGTGGCAACACGCGGTCGCCGTGGAAGACGTGCTGGCGGTAAGCCGCAGCGCCGTGAAGGTACAATGACCCTGACCAAACTTGATCTCACCGGCCTGAAATGTCCGCTGCCTGCATTGAAGACGCGAAAGGCGCTGAAGACGCTGGCGCCGGGCGATGTTCTCGAAGTTTATTGCACCGATCCGCTGGCCGTCATCGACATTCCGAATCTCGTTGGTGAGACCGGCGACAGGGTCGAACTCGCCGAGCGCACCGAGCATCGCATCGTATTCACGATCGAAAAAACAAATGGCCCGATTGAGGATGTCGATTGAGGATATCAACGCCTCTTCATTCAACCGGTCGTGGCAAAGCGGAGGCGATTGATCGCCCCCCTCGCGCGACGGAACCGGTTCTGACGGAACCATCGCTACCTTTTGCCTATCGACACCAAGGCGCGCTTCTGTCCCAATTCTTCCGGGCGATGTGCCGTGCTTGGACGGCGGCTGGAGAATTGTGCAGAGCAACAAACGAAGGTTTAGCGCTCCGGCGGAAAATCTGGTTATAGGATTATTGGGAACACAGACATGTCCGGCAAGGGCGGCTGTAGGGGAGGAATGAATGACGACAATTAGTAGCGCGGGACGTGTGCCCGGCGCTGGATCGGGGATCCTCGATCGCGAGCATACGATCGCAAAAGCCGGCTTCAATCGCTGGCTGGTGCCGCCTGCGGCGCTTTGCATTCATCTGTGCATCGGCATGGCCTATGGATTCAGCGTTTTCTGGCTGCCCTTGTCACGCGCGATCGGCCTGACGGCACCGAAGGCCTGCCCCGATTTGAGCCTGATGCAGGAACTCTTCACCACCACTTGCGACTGGAAGGTGGCGAGTCTGGGCTGGATGTACACGCTGTTCTTTGTCGTGCTCGGTGTCTCGGCCGCGATCTGGGGCGGCTGGCTTGAACGCGCCGGTCCGCGCAAGGCCGGCGCTGTTGCGGCGCTGTGCTGGGGTGGCGGTCTCATCATCGGCGCCTTTGGCATTTACGTGCATCAACTCTGGATCATGTGGCTCGGTTCGGGCGTGATCGGCGGCATCGGCCTTGGCCTTGGCTACATCTCGCCGGTCTCGACGCTGATCAAATGGTTCCCAGATCGCCGCGGCATGGCGACCGGCATGGCCATCATGGGATTCGGCGGCGGCGCCATGATCGGCGCACCGCTGGCGAATTTGCTTATCAACTATTTCAAGACCCCGACTTCTGTCGGCGTCTGGGAAACCTTCGCGACCATGGGCGTGATCTATTTCATCTTCATGATGATCGGCGCCTTCTCCTACCGCGTCGTTCCGGAGGGGTGGAAACCCGAGGGCTGGACGGCGCCGAGCGAAACCAAGACGATGATCTCGCAGCATAACGTCCATCTCGACAACGCGCACAAGACGCCGCAATTCTGGCTGATCTGGTGGGTGCTGTGCTTGAACGTGTCGGCGGGCATCGGCGTGATCGGCATGGCTTCGCCGATGTTGCAGGAAATCTTTGCCGGCAAGCTGATCGGAATGCCCGATCTGAACTTCGGCGCGCTTTCCGCCGAGCAGAGGACCGTGATCGCGGGGATCGCGGCAGGCTTTGCAGGCCTGCTGTCGCTGTTCAACATCGGCGGCCGCTTCTTCTGGGCGTCGATGTCTGATTATATCGGCCGCAAGAACACCTATTTCACGTTCTTCCTCCTCGGCATCGTGCTCTACGCGCTGGCGCCGACCTTTGCGGCCATGGGTTCGAAGCTCCTCTTCGTTCTGGGCTTCGGCATCATCCTGTCGATGTATGGCGGCGGCTTCGCCACCGTGCCAGCCTATCTCGCCGATATGTTCGGCACGCAGTTTGTCGGCGCGATTCACGGCCGCCTGCTGACGGCGTGGTCCACCGCCGGTATCATCGGTCCGGTGGTGGTGAACTATATCCGCGAATTCCAGCTCGCGGCCGGCGTACCGCGCGATCAGCTCTACAACACCACCATGTATATTCTGTGCGCGATGCTGATTGCGGGCCTGGTCTGCAACTATCTCGTCAAGCCTGTGGATCCGAAGTGGCACATGAGTGCCGACGAGGTCGCAAAGGTTCAGGCCGGCAAGAGCGCAAACGGGATTCAGACCGGATCGTTCGGCATCGGCACCGGTGGCCTTGATGCCAAGGCGGCGCTGTTCTGGGCGTTCGTCGGCATTCCGCTCGCCTGGGGCGTGTACAAAACGCTGGAAAGCGCGGCCAAGATTTTCTGATCGCGGCCCGTCACGGTGGCGTGGGACGCCGATGGCAGCCCACGCGCCTCGAGCTTCAATAATCCACAAGAAACCACCCGAGGGGAATCCAATGCTTCGAATTGCCACCTGTCTTGTCGCCGCACTGCTCGTCGCGGGCAGTGCCCACAGCGTATCGGCCCAGACGAAGGAAGGCGCCAAGCCTTCGAGAATGAAGCTCACGATGGAAAAGCTGAAAGAGATGAAGGCGAAGTGGTCGGCGAACCGGCCAAAGCTCAAGGCTTGCCGCGCCCAGGTGAGGGCCAAAGGACTGATCGGCGACGACCGCTGGTTCTATATCGCAGACTGCATGGAGAAGAGTTGAGGCCGGCGGTTGTGCTGTCGTCAGACGAACGATTCGGCCAGCGCCAGATAGAGCGCAAACAGGAACCCGCCGACCGTCGGAAGCACCACCAGCGAACCGCCTTCTTCCAGCGCGACGGGAATCATCGCATGGGCGACGAGGGCTAGCACGGCCCCGCCGGCAACGGCCTGGGCGAAAATCGCCAGGAGTGCGTCGCTGCTGCCGATGAAGGCTTTCCCTGCTGCCGCAGCCACCACGCCTGCAATCAACACCGTTGACCAAAGGCCGAAGATCGCCGCGGGACGATAACCGGCCTTGGTCAGCATCGATGCGCTTGCCGCCGCTTCCGGGATTCCCCCAAGAAACATTCCAAGCATAAGGGTCAGCGACAGATTTCCGATGGCGGTGAACTTCGCTCCGATGACGAGGCAGCCCGGAATGGTGTCGAGAATATTTCCGAACACGATTGCCATTCCCGCGCCGTTGGCGGCCTCTACCAGCATCCTGCCGGTCTCGCGCCGGTTGAGGTGGTCGAGACTCCCGCTTGCGACCTTGGCCCACAGGGCGGCATCCGTTCCTCCCGCGCTGAGGTTGCTGATCGCCCGCTGATGGCTGATGCGCTTGACGGCATCCGCCAATGCGGGGTCCGCCGCGACGAGTTCCTCGAAGTCCTTCTTTCCAATTCTCAGCAGATATGAATTCTCGGCTGCGCGGATCGTCGCCGTGCGCGGACCGCCGCTCAGCAACGACATTTCCCCGAACGCGCAACCCTTGCCGAGCACTGCAATGGGGCCTGTCGCGGTTTTGCCTCCGGTTGCAGTATCGGTCAGAACCTCGACTTTTCCATGCGCGACAATGTAGAGAGCATCGCCCGCGTCTCCGGCCCTGAAGAGAATGTCACCCGCCTTGAACTGCAGTTCATGAATACGCGGCAGGATTTGCTCGATCTGCTCGGCCGGCAGATGGCGCATAAGATCGCTTGTCGCCAAGAGCTTGATCCGCTCCCGCGAATCCGCCTGTTTGCGCGCTAGCGCATATTCGCGAAACTGGGTGACGTAGCGAACCGCGGCTCCCTTCTTCTCCAGGGCCAGCGACGCCGAGTAGTAAACGACGGCGCCCGCTGCAAAGCCCGCGCTGACAAACACCCAGGCCGAGCGTGCATCGAAGCCCTGCTGATGGAGCGACAGTGCCCCTTCATACGCAAGTTCGATCGCCAGCGCGGAAATCAGCGCGCCGGCGGCGAACGCGAGCAGGCACGCAAGCGGACGTTTTGAAAACGGAAAGTACAGACCTATGGCGGCTCCGAGAAGAGAAGATGATGTCGTCCCGAAGCCCAGTGCCGACGCCATGGCTAGTTCATAAGGGAGGCTCATCTAGCATTGCTGCTCGGCGGGTAATCCAGCGAGCATCAAAAAGCCTTCGATCGGCGCTCGATGGCCTCGGCGATCCGGCCAGCCAAGGCAACCGCTCGCCGCCAGCCGGCGATCGCCAATCGCGCGAGCGGCTTGAGATGCCCGATCAGCGGGTTGCCGTTATTTTCGATGTCGAGTTCGAATCGCTCGGACAGAAATATCGTCGCGCATCCCGCCCGGCCGGAGACCTTTCGCGCGAACGCGAGTGCCGAACTCCTGAGCAGGAAGAGGCCGCCGTTCTCTCCCTTGACGTCGCGCGCAAGCCAAAACCCTTCGCTGTCGCGCCCGATAAAGAACGCCGGGATCGAGGCATTGAGAATGCCTGGATCGAGCGGCTGAAACGGCGTTGGCAGTGCCGAACGCTTCGGTGTCTGCGATTCCCTGACATCCGGGTAGATGAGCGGCATGGCGATCATGGCGTTGACGACGGCCCGTCGTTGCGTGAGGGGATTTATCGAGTTCTCAGCACAGTCCCGCGTCGCATCATGGGCCGGCGATCCGTAGGAATGCCATAGAGGCCGCTGCCGCATCTCATAGGAAAAGAATAAATGCCGGTGGGCGGCATCCGGATTGTCAAACCCAAGGAGCTCTCAAGCCAACTCTCAAGACGGCTCTTATGATCCGCCTATGACGGCGATTGCCGGGGCGTCTCGAATTCCTATGCGGCAGCAGGGCATGTTCGATGCAGGCCCGTCGTGGGGGCCCGAGCCGGAGAACGAGAGATGGCCCGCTTTCTTGTCAACGATGAACGTTATCGCCACCTGGTTTACGGGGACGATCCCCAATCGTCGCCAACCGAAACCCATTTGCCAGTCGGTTACCGTTTCGGCCGGGTGCGCGCCAAATCCGCTCGCGGCGCCCTGCATCGGATCGGCGGCAGCTTCCAGCGCGTGATCGAGGCCATCGTCGATTCGAAACTACGACGGATGGAACGCGAACTCGAGCTTCGCGGCATTCAGATGCGGGATCCTCGTTAGTATCAGGGAGCGTCCCATGCGACGATTTTCGGACCTCGTATCCGCTCTGGCATCTCATCTGCGCGAATTTATCGGTCCGCTATGGGATGTCAGGAAATACCGCCCCGAACTTCACTATATGCGTGGACCGGGACCGAAGTGGCGCGAGAAGCATTCCTCGCTTCCCTCATCATCGGTCTATGGCCGCTGATCGCGCGAAAGCGAAAGATCGCGGGTGCCTGCAACGAGCTAAAGCGCGACGGGGGCAGTAAATCGTCGTCGCGCTTTAAATTCTTGATTACGCTATCTCCGCGCAAACGCTGTCGCGTTTGTCGCGAGGGAAAACCGGTGCCCACTTTTCCGGATCATGCTCTAGATTTGCGCTGACCTCTGCAGGCTGTTCTCTTCCCAGGCGTCGCAGGTCAGGTCGTCCTCTCCGATCGCCGCAATCGCCTTGGCAATTTCGGCCTTCGCCGAGGTCTCCGGTTCGACGAGAGGCAAACGGGTATCGGCGTGCATGAAGCCGAGCAGGCCAAGCGCATATTTGACTGCGGCCGGATTTTCCCTGGCGAGCAGCATCGCCAAAGGCTCAAGCCGGTGTTGCAGATATCGCGCGGACTGCAACCGTCCCTGTTTGACGTTCGAATAGATCAGTTGGCACAGTTCCGGCGCGAGGTTCGATATCGCGGAAATGCATCCATCGCCGCCGCTGGCAAAAAAAGCCAGCGCGGTCGTGTCGTCTCCGGACAACAGACGAAATCCCGAAGGCACCATCGTCCGCAGCCGCAACGGGCGGGCAACGTCGCCGGTTGCGTCCCTCAGCCCGATGAACTGCTGCGACTGCGATAGATCCGAAACGGTGGCATCGCATATCTCGCGGACCGTGCGGGCCGGAATGTCGTGCAGGATGACAGGTAGCGCAGTCGAATCGGCGATCGAGCGAAAGTGCGCGCCAATGCCGGCCTGCATCGGCTTGTTGTAATAGGGCAGCATCAACCGCTCGATCCGGCCGAAGGTTTTGACCTGACCGACCGGCAAGGAGCGCCAGCAACCTTCGTCGATCACTTCATGCAGCAGTTCCGCCGTCACGACCTGTGCGTCACGAAGCCGGTCGACAAGCTCGGTGGAAATGTGGTGCTCTGTTTGCAGGGACATAGTTCGATCTCTCAAACTCTGTGGCTGTCACCGGTACGTGTGCCATTCAGGTCGAGTTCTATTTCGCGCGGCAGCTCGACGATCGTTTCCGGATGATGGCCGTTTTCGAAGAGTGCGTATTTGAACGCTTGGGCGCGGTTGACGAACAAGCCGCCATAAAGGCCGTTTTGTTCCCGGGCGACCCAGTTGCCGCGGCTATTTCTGCCGACAAAAATGATGGTCGATGTAGAACTGCACGATGGAGGTTCGACGAGTTTCACGTTGGTATTCCTTATTGTCACGAGCCAGATCTGCTGGCTCATGCTCGCAATATCTGCGGGTGAGAATAAGAATTCGAGCGCGGCCGGCGGGCGATCTCATAAGCGCCGCATAAAGCCGCGAAGCGGCTTCAGGCCGCTGGCGGTAATGCGAATTTTAACCTTGGTTTACCAACGCCGCCCGCCAGGCGGCCGCGGAACGTCAAGCTGCTTCTATCGGGCGGTCGAACGCGTCAGGCCAGGCAACCCAGCGCGGCATAGGCCATCGCCTCGTCCCAGTGGTTGAGGGCGGCATCGAGCGGTTCTTCACGATCAAATGTCGCGAGCACGGCGCTCAGGATGGCGGACATCCAAAGCAGCACGGTGAGGCCCCGTTCAAAGCCGAGGCCACAGAAAGCCGCGAACGCCACGATTGCAACCATTCGCAGCGCGAAGCGAACGATCACTTCCGTCGATTTCGAGGCTTGCGTCAGCTTGCGGTGGCGACCTGCTACAAACGGGGGCATGATTCGATTTCCAAGGTGAAGCGCGCGTGGCCGGTGATTTTGCGATTTCCTTCTCGCAAGAGTTTTTCTTGCAAGGCTCGGGCCAGACGTGAGCAGAAAATCTGAGAGCCGCCCCGTCACATCGTGTTATTTGCGCGAAAGCTCATTGGAAAACGAGGTTGGCCGGCGGCCCAAAATATAAACTATTCATATACGGACAGACGCAAGCGTCGGCCGCGCTCCTTCTCAATCAAGCGGGTCTGTTCCGGTCAGAACCAGGATTTTGCGCTGGAGCGGGAAACTAGTGGAGTGGATTTGACATTCGCTACCCGGTCAGCCGCAGCCTCGTAAGGCGAATGTCAAATCCTAAACTCCACTAGAAACCGATATTTGCTAGTGGTTCTTTTGATTCTAACATTCGCAAAGGTGGCCGCCGAGAAGGGGGCGAATGTTAGAATCGGACCACTAGGCGCAGATCGGCCGGATTGGCGGGGTCGCACAAAAGTCGGAACACCTGGCCGCGCCGCGGCGGCGGGCCCTGCCACGGCATCCGGTTCTGCAACGTCGTGTAGTAAACGTTGCCGTTTTTCGGCGTGATCTCAAGGGTCACTTTGACCAGCCAGCTATCGATCGGGGCAAACGGCAGCTCTTCGGAATGAACGACGCGCGCCGTGCAGGGGCGCAACGGATCGCCGGCGCCTTGCGCGTTTGCCGGAGTACCCGCCGACGTTACGCCTGCCAATACGATCGCCGCGGCCATAACAGCCTTCATGATCGGCCCCGCTGGTTTGATAAGGTGATTGGATCGGTAATGATCGCTTGTTTTCCGAGATTGCGGGCGATGCAGGTTAAAATCAAGTGCCCGATCGCGGATTTGGATTGTACGGCGAAGAACTAGATCCGGTTGCGGGTACCAAAAACGAGCAGCGCAAAAACAGCGATCGCCGCCGCGACAATGAGCATCCAGTATTGGCCGTCGAAGCCGAAAAAGGAAAAGTGATCGACCAGAAAATGCAACGCCCTCGCGCCCCCATTTTGCGCGCAGAATAAGCGCTTTCCTTAGGCGGGATAGGCATTCGGCAGTCAAAAATGTATTATTTTTGTATTTCCGGCGGCAAGCAACAGCCGGTGCGGGCGCGCGCGTCAGTCGGCGGCGATATCTTCAAGCCGCGCCTGAAGGCGATAGCCGACGCCCAATTCCGTCACCAGCAGGCGCGGGTGATTGGGATCGGTTTCGATCTTCTGGCGCAATTTGCGCACGAGGATGCGCAGGTACTGGATGTTATCGCGCTGATTGCCGCTCCAGATATCCTTCAGCAACTGGTCGTGCGTCACCACCAGCCCGACATGGGTCGCCAGGATATGGAGAAGACGATACTCCTTCCGGGTCAACCGGATCGGCTGCTTGTTCAACGACACCGTCCGGGTCACGAGGTCGACCGACAACGGCCCCGCCACCACCACCGGATTTTCGGTGGCGCTCTTGAAATATCGCCGCAGCGCCGCCTCGCTGCGGGCCAACAGCTCCGCCATGCCGAACGGCTTGACCACATAATCGTCGGCGCCGGCCTGCAGCAGGCGAACCTTTTCATCCTCGCTCGACACGATCGACAGAATGATAACCGGAACATTCGACCACGACCGGATACGCTCGAGAACCTCCGAGCCGTCAAGGTCGGGAAGGTTCAGATCGAGAATAATGAGATCGGGCGCGTTGAAGGTTGCCGCCTTCAGCCCATCCGTGGCGTTTTCGGCCTCGATCACCGAGTAGCCTTGCAGTTCGAAGCCCGCACGCAGGAAGCGCCGTATCTTGGGCTCGTCCTCGATCAGCAGTACGCTGTTGGCGGGCTTATTCATCGGATGCGACCGTCAGCTCGGATTGTTTCATCGCAGAGCCGGGCAGAGTGATGGATGCGGTCGCGCCCTGCCCCTGTCCCGGGCTCGTGATGTCGATGCTGCCGCCATTGGCTCCGACGAAAATGGATGCGATCCAGAAGCCGAGGCCGGATCCCGGAATCGAGGCCTGATGGCGCTGGCCGCGGAACAGCCGGCGGCCGAGGTGGGGCCGCTCGTCCACGGTGATTCCGACGCCCTGGTCCGAAATCGAAAGGACAACGTCGTTCTGCCTGCGCCTTGCGCCGACGACGATGGTCGAACCGGAGGGAGAATATTTGGCGGCGTTTTCCAGAAGCTGGCCGCACGATTCCTCGATCAGGCCGGAATCGACATTGACCAGCGGCAGATCGTCGGCCAATTCGGTCTCGATCCTGTGCGCCACCAGCCGCCGCGCCCGCGCCTTGATCGCGGCGTTGACGATGTCCCTGGGATCGCTCCATTCGAGGTGCGCCGCAATGCCACCCGCGGTGACGCGCGTGGCATTGAGCAGGTTCTGGATGAAGCCGTCGAGCTCCGCGACTTCGTCGGAAATGGCTTCCACCAGGGATCGGGCGCGCGCGTCGTTCTGAATGACCGGCACGGACTCGAGCACGCTGGCCGAGCCGCGGATGGTTGCGAGCGGAGTGCGCAGCTCGTGCGACAGCGTTCCGTGGAACGCGTCTCGCAAAAGCTGGGTCTGCAGGCGCAGCCGTGCGTCCTCCATCGCCCTTTCGATGTCGATCCGCTGCAAGGTCAGCGATACTTCTTCGAGAATCGCTTCCACCCGCTGCGTCCTGATCGTGAGCGCATCCGCCGAACCCGCGCCGATATTGACCGCGACGAGCCCGAGAATTGCGGTTTCCGAACTCACCACCCTCAAGAGCCAGACATTCTGTGTGGAGCGGTCGATCACGGAGCGAACGGCGTGTTCCGGCCCGGCAGTTGAGGAGATCACGTGGTCGCTCACAGCCTTCGGCACCGCACCGGATTTCGGCGCCTCGAACTGGCCACCGCTTCTCGCCGCGAAGAATACGGCCGGCTGGCTGAGCGTTTGCGCCAGGTAGTTCTCGATGGCCGAGATCAACTCCGAGACCGTGAAGCAGGCGGCCAGACGCCGCGAGAAGTCGTAGAGGTTTTGAATGTCTCTTTCGCGCTGACGCAGCGTCTCGGTCTCCTGTCGCAGGCGGGAGGCGAGATTGCTGCTGACAAGCGCGACCACCAGAAACACCAGCAGGTCGATAACTTCTTGCGGATCTTCGAGCTCAAAACTGAAGACGGGTGGAAAGAAGAAGAAATCCGCCGCCGCCATGCTTGCGATCGACGCCAGCGTGGCCGGCCAGATGCCCCATCGGGTGGCGGCGATGATGACGGGAACGAGATAGGCGATCGGGACGAGGCTGGTGGCGACAGCCTGCTCTATCGGCAACAACAGCGCCGTGACGAGACTGACGCTTCCAAGCGACAACAGGAGAGGATAGATGGCCGTTTGGCGGAAGCTGCGCGGCTTCGTCGTGTCGAACGGCGCCGCCGTGGCGGGCTCCGGCTCTATCGGCAGACGTAAATGCAAAAGAGCATGCTTTCGTAGAGGAGGACATCGAACGATCGTTGCCTTGGCCTTGTGGCCGCAGCAAAAATCGTGCCCCGGCAGCGAATGATCGTGATGGCGAAGAGCCGGCTCGCAAGTGCTGGACAAGCATTGGACGTGCACTTGCGAAAACGACCTTGATTGCCGCCTAAATCAAGCACTGCTCCAACGTCGCAAAACTACCTAGTGCGGCGACACTGACGTTCCTTTCAGTGTCGCCGCGAGTTCTTCGAAGGAACGTCAGAGTCAAAGCCACACTAAAATCATATGGTTGCTAGGGTCCCTTGGTTCTGACATTCGTAAAAGTGCTCGCCGCGATATGGTTCGAATGTCAGAACCGGGACACCAGCAGCTTGAGCATTCTTCAAATCGACATATGAAATCTATGCCGTTTTCCCATCCGGTATATATAAAAACAATATATTTGCGGCGGGTGGATGGCGGCCCGCGCGCCACGGCCAACTTTCGGCAACGCGCCGCGCTATATTGTTTCGAGATGACCGGCCGCCGTCGGGTCGGGAACTGCCTCTGCCGCAGGGACACCATGGATATCGGCCGCATGGGTGTGTCGAGGCAGGGCAAGTGCCGCGATAGCGGCCGGGTTCGGATATTTCGGCGGATACAAATAGAACTCAATCAATGGCGTATGACGGCCGCGCGCCATGGTCTTCTGGATCGTCCGCGATCTGGATGCATCTTGGGGGTAGATCGTGCCCCAGCCGCCAAACTGGCTCGCCAGAATCTCGAGCGACAGAATCGTGGTCGCGATCTTGACGAAACCTTCGTTCGATTTCTTCGCGCTTCGGGTGGTCGAGGCCTTGCGCAGGAGCTGTCGAAGTTGTTCATGCGCTTCGATAAACGGTCCAAACCCGGCCTTCCACAACATATCCGGCAGGCATGAGTAGCCGTGCAGCTCGTGGAAGCTGTCGATCAGAACCTGGCACTGTGAGGTCAGGCTTTTCGGCAGGAAGCCGAAATCGATGTCCTTGGCCGTGCCGGGATCCGGCGCGTCGGTGTCGTCCGCGCTCTCAGCCTCGACGTGCATTGCCTCGCCTCGTAAATGGGCTTTGCCCAATGCGGCGCAGCATAACGAGGAGCGGCATAAATCTTCGATATGGGAATTGATCTCATTACATAGCTAAAAAATAACAGAAATGGCCGGAGGCTCGAAGCGTATGGCGGAAAAGCCACAGTTCGGCGAAAAACGATTGGAAATATTTCCCGAATATCGCGAAACCTGCGTGGAATCCGGCGAAATCTGCCGACTCTCTCAGCAGCACCACAGGCACCTGCCAAATCGGTGAGCAATGCTGGCTTAAAGTCAAAATTAAGATATTATTTTTTTATGAAACGTTGCGGAAAACCGTATCGATTTCTTTGTTCCCCGGAACGAATGATCGACCCAAGCGAGAACGGTATCGCGAGAGCGCCTGAAGGCGCCCGTATCCAACAGCTTTGGGGCAAGAATTATGAAAAGACTTCTTCTGGCGGGCGTTTCTGTCGCCGCCATGGGTTTGATCGGCAACGCGTATGCAGCGGATGCATCCCTGACGGCCAAGACGCCGACCTGCAACGGCGTCATCGATCCCTACAAGAATTACGCGTGCCTCGACGCTTATCTCGGCACCTCGTTCTTTGAGCGGCTCTACAACTATTATCGGCTCGAATGGGGGCATGACGCGGCGCCGGCCGATCCCAAGGCGCCTGCGGGTCGCCGGGCAGAGTGGCCGACCACACCGGAGAGCTCGCCTCCGATGCCATTCGCGGAGTGGCCTTATGGCGGAACGACCAACCTTGGCGTGACGCGGCCGAGTTCGGTTGACAGTCCGCTGATGGCGGCGCTCGGAAATACGGCGGCCGGCTCCTGGCTGAACGAGAATCACATCCAAGTCTATGGCTGGCTTAACGCCGGCGGCAACCTTTCGACCAACACCGTCAGAGGCGGCAATGCGCCAGCGGCCTATGACTACAACCCCAATACCGTGCAACTCGATCAGGCGGTCGTCTATATCGAGCGGTTGCCCGACACGGTTCAAAAAGACCACATCGACTGGGGTTTCCGTCTCGCAGCGATCTACGGCGAGAATTATCGCTACACCACGGCATTCGGGCTCTGGAGCTACCAGCTTCTGAACCAGAACGCGAACTACGGCTATGACCTGCCAATGGCCTATGGCGAGGTCTTCATTCCCCAAGTGCTGGACGGCCTGTTGATCCGGTTCGGCCGCTACATCTCCGTGCCGGACATCGAGGCGCAGCTCGCGCCGAACAACTACATGTACTCGCACTCGTTGACGTATACCTTCGACAATTACACCAACACCGGCGTTCAGACCACGCTCGCGCTGAACAAGAACTGGATTGTGCAACTCGGCCTCTCGGTCGGCAGCGATACGCTGCCGTGGCATGCCGGTGCGACGATCCCGAATCCTGCTCCGAATCCGCTCTATCCGGGTCTCACGCTCCCGAAGGACCCGGGTGCGGTGCCTAGCGTTACCGCCGGCGTTCGCTGGACCAGCGATAGCGGAAAAGACAACGTCTATGTGGTCGCCGATGCGATCAACGGCGGCCAGTGGGGGTACAACAACCTGCAATGGTACGGTCTGACCTACTATCACAAGTTCAACGATCAGTGGCACCTCGCTTTCGAGACCTACAACCTCCACCAGAATAACGTGCCCAATGCGCTCAATCCGCTTGTCTCCGGACCCGGCGGGATCGTCCAAAGCGGAGGCACACCTTTCTCGCCGCAATACATACCGTTCAATGCTCCGAACCTTGCGCAGTGTAGCAATGCGGTCGTGCTGTCCTGTACCGCTTCGGCGCAGACCTTCGTGACATACGTGAATTACAAGCCGACGCCGTTGGACAACATCTCCTATCGGCTCGAGTACTATGACGACTTGCAGGGACAGCGTACCGGCACCAAGACAGCCTATTTCGAAACCGGCATCGGCTGGCAGCACTGGTTCTCGCCGCAGATCGAGATCCGGCCGGAGTTTACCTACTACAAGTCGCTCAATGCCTTCGCCTTCAACGGCAACAGCAACCTCGGCATCGCGCCCAACAAGAACTATGCCCTTATTGGCGCGGCGGACCTCATCCTTCACTTCTAAGACGCGGAACAAGCGTGACGGCCAGGGCCGTCACGCTTTTCGCCAGGAACAATTCGACAGGGGCTAACAATGAAGCGAATTCTTCTCACAACCGTCGCGTTTGGAACGCTAAGTGCGTTTTCACCGGCGTTGGCTGCGGATCTGCCTTACGTGAAGGCGCCGGCGGCCGCGGCGCCCGTCTATGACTGGACCGGCGCCTATATCGGCGGCTTCGGTGGCGGCGGTTTTGGCAATCATAACTACAACAACGCCACCGGCCCGGCGGGCGCGGCAAACTTCACGGTCAACTACAACTCGACCGGGGGCGTTGCGGGCGGCGAGGCCGGCTACAACTGGCAGAGCGGCAACTATCTGTTCGGCCTCGAGGCGGACGGGTTTTGGTCCGGCATCAAGGGCGGTGACGCAAGCCAGGCGCTCGGCGTGGTCGATCAGAGCAATCTGCGCTGGGGCGGCACGCTTCGTGCGCGAGGCGGTATCGCAGTCGACCGTTTGCTTCTGTTCTTCACGGGCGGCTGGGCATTTGGCGATATCCAACATACCAGCACCGCCGCCGGATTCCCGGTCGATCAGTTTACGAACCACCGGAGCGGCTTGGCTGCGGGCGGCGGTATTGCCTATGCGATCACCAATAACGTCATCGGCAGGCTCGAGTACCGCTACTACGATTTTGGCAGGTACGATCGGGCTGGCAATCCGCTGACGCCGAACGGACAACTGCCTTACAGCGTCAACAGCACTTACTCCGTGGTGACGGTCGGCTTCGACGTCAAGTTCGGCGGTCCCGTGGTCGCCAAATACTGATTTGGCGTTCCGGCGACGAATAGAGGTTAATATTGGGGGCTTATATGTACAAAAATGTGAAATGGGCGCTGACAGGCTTGTTGATGGGGCTCGGCGCGACCGGCGTTGCGTCAGCCGCAGACCTGCCGCTGAAGGCAAAACCATTGACTGCGCCTGTCTATAATTGGACGGGCTGTTACGTCGGCGGCGATGTTGGCGGCGCGTGGACCCGAACGGACACATTTAGAGCGTCGCAAGATACGATCGGTGCTGCCTTCGCGAACTACGGCCGCGAAAATGACAGCGGCTTTATCGGCGGCGGTCAAGCCGGCTGCGATTTCCAGACGACAAATCTGGTGTTTGGCGTACAGGGTACGTTTGACTTTGGCAGCATCAAAGGCTCGCACGCGCTCACGGACTTTCCGACCTTTTCAGAGACAAACAATCTCAAGGCCGTTTACACGGCGACGGGCCGCGTCGGATATCTCTGGACGCCCTCCTTTCTCGGCTATGTGAAAGCCGGCGTGTCTTGGATGCAGAACAGGAATGTGGTGCTGCAGCCGGGCGGCGCCCTCTTCGAAATCTTCGAGCTACACACTGCCCGGAATGACAGCCGGCATCGGCGGTGAGTGGATGGTTACGCCCAACTGGTCCGTCTTCGCCGAATACAACTATCTGTGGATCGAGGACCTCTCCGGACAACATTTCACTGCGGCGCCAGGTCTGCTTCCACCCGGTGAAGTTCTCAACGTGAAGCAGACCACGCAAACGGTGCGCGTGGGTGTGAACTACAAATTCCATTGGGATGGTCCAGTCGTCGCGAAGTATTGAGGTCCTCCAATTAGCAACATCTCACATGGATACCTCCCGGCGCTGAAGGCAGGCAGGTCCGCCTCCGGCAAGCGGAAAGTAGCGGCCATTGCCATACTGGCGCGAGGGATCGCCGTAGCGGGCGTTGTGGTAATGCTTTGCCCCGCATCGGCGAAATCTGGTGCGGGGGCGGAAGCAGCAACATTGGAGAAGGCGACGACCGGTAGCAGTCCGATGCGCTACTATGGTGGCCCCAAATCGCCGATGTGGCGTGGCTAGTGGTCCAATTCTAACATTTGCACCCCTATCCGGCATGCACTTTGCAAATGTTAGAATCAGAGGACCACTAGCAAACAAGGGTTTCTAGTGGAGTTTTGGATTTGACATTCGCATTGCGAATCCGCGGCTACGGGTAGCGAATGTCAAATCCACTCCACTGACCGGACCTTCGACCGTTACAAATCCTTCATCCGGCCGAGGGCGGCGGTGGTTGGGTGAAAGCGGTCGGGAGTTTCCGCTTGGGCTGAATCAGCGGCGGGCGAAGAATATCTGAGCAAATCCGAGGGTTTTTCCGCCTGTCGGCTGTCCTTCCGATGGCGGTTTGTCCTAAAACAGTGCAACTCAGGGCGAGCCGTGTAAGGTCAGTGTAAGCGCGATGCTGTAACGCAGCATAAGAGGCCGATGGCGGCGACGTTGAGGACTTTGGAGTGAGTGCTTTCGCAAACCTGTCGAAATCCCGCGCGATTTTGTTCGCCGTCATTGTGATCGGCGGCGTCGCGCTGTTTTGGGGCAGGGGTTTCGTCGGCTTGGCCGGCGGGGAATCGGCCAAGGAAAAGGTTGCCTCGACCGAACCCGTTCGGCCCGGCGGCGCAACTGCTGCCGACCAGCAGGCCGTCGATTTGTCGGAAAAGCAGGCGGCGTCGCTCAAGGTCGGAGCGGTGGCATCGCGCGACTTCGCGCTGGTCAAAACCGCGGTCGGCACCATCGACTTCAACGAGAATCTGCTGGTCCAGGTGTTCTCGCAATATCAGGGCAAGATTCTCAAGGCGTTCTACAACATCGGCGACGAGGTTCACACCGGCGACATTTTGTTCACGATCGACAGCCCCGATCTGCTTCAGGCGGAATCGGCGCTATTGGCCGCTGCCGGCGTCCTCGAATTGCAAAAGCGGGCGCTGGCGCGTGCTCTCAATCTGTTGAAGGCAGGCGGCAGCGCCCAACGGGACGTCGATCAATCGACCTCCGATCAGCAGACCGCCGAAGGCAACTTCAAGGCGGCCAAGGACGCGGTGCGCATTTTCGGCAAGACCGATGCGGAGATCGAACAGATCCTGGTCGACCGCAAGGTCGATTCCACGCTGGTGGTACCGAGCCCGATCGCAGGCAGGGTCGTTGCCCGCAACGCGGCTCCCGGATTTCTGACCCAGCCCGGCGCTGCGCCCGCTCCCTATATGGTCGCCGATCTCTCGACGATGTGGATGCTGGCGAATGTGATCGAGACCGATGCGCCGGCCTACAAGCTCGGACAGCAGGTCGAGGTCACCGTGCCGGCCTATCCCGACAAGATCTTCAAGGGCCATGTGACGGTGCTTGGCGCGATGATCGATCCCAACACCCACCGGCAATTGGTGCGTTCTGAAATCGACGATCCCGAGCATCTGCTCAGATCGGGCATGTTCGCAAGCTTCGTCATTCGTGTCGGTGATCCCGTTCCTTCGCTCGCGGTACCGGCCGAGGGCGTGGTGCGGGAAGGCGACGGCACCATGAGCGCATGGGTCACCAAGGACAATCGCCATTTCATCAAACGGACGGTGAAGACGGGGCTGCAGCAGGATGGCTGGACGCAGATTCTGACGGGACTCATGCCGGGCGAGACGGTCGTCATGGACGGCGCGGTTTTCCTGAGCAACAAGCTCCTGTTGGGCGATGCCGGGTAAGCGCTCCGCTATCCGTTAACCCACGTGCATACGGCGGTATCAGTTGGTCAAGTCCTTGCTCCAGTTCGGTCTGACACGCAGTGCGATCATCGTGCTGGGGCTCGTGGTTTTTTGCGCGGCCGGACTCGTTGCGTTTTCAAAGCTGAACATCGAGGCGTATCCCAATCCGGCGCCGGTCATTCTCGAGATCACGGCGCAGGCGGCGGGTCTGTCCGCCGAAGAGATGGAGAAATACTACACGATCCCGATGGAAGTCGGCCTCTATCCGACGCCGGGTGTCGTCAATATCCGTTCCACGTCGTTTTACGGCCTGTCGTTTGTTCGCGTCACCTTCAGATACGGCACCGACTTCTACTTCGCGTTGATGCAGGCCTCGATCAGTTTGCAGCAAAACGTCAACCTGCCGGGCAACCAGGTCCCGCAAATCCAGCAATCCAGTCTGGTCGGCGAAATCTATCGTTACGAGCTCGTCGGCCCTGCGCATTTCGGATTGACCAACCTGCGCACGCTGCAGGATTACGTCGTCGCCCGCCGCTTCCTGACGATCCCCGGCGTGGTGCAGATCAATGCCTGGGGCGGCACGACGAAGCAATTCAACGTCGATGCCGATTTGCAGAAGCTGGAGGCCTACAACATCACGATTCCCCAGCTCGTCGCCGCGCTCGGCAACGCCAACATCAACGTCGGCGGGCGAGAGATCACGATCGGGCAGCAATCGGTCAATATCCGTGGCGTCGGCCTGGTCGATAGCGGCGGCGCCGACGATGTCACCAAGGGCTACAAGGTCCAGGACATCGAGAACGTGGTCCTGACCCAGTCGAACGGCCTGCCGATCCAGGTCAAGCACGTCGCCGAGGTTTCCGTCGGTTATGTCCCCCGGCTTGGCATCGGCGGCAGGGATCACGACGACGACGTCGCCACCGCGATCGTGGTGATGGGGCGGACCCAGCATACCAACGACATCATTCCGCGTGTCCAGGCCGAGGTTGAAAAACTCAACAGCGACGGCAGCCTCCCGGCGGGGGTCAAGATCGTCCCCTATTACGATCGCTCTTCGCTGGTAGGCGTGACCACGCACACGGTTCTGCACAACCTGATCTTCGGCTGCCTGCTGGTTTTCATCATTCAATGGGTTTTTCTCGGCGACCTGCGCAGCGCCATCATCGTCAGCGCCAACATTCCGTTCGCGTTGTTCTTCGCCATCATCATTCTGGTCTTGCAGGGCGAAGACGCCAATCTGCTATCGCTCGGCGCGGTCGATTTCGGCATCATCGTCAATTCCGCCGTGATCATGATGGAAAATATCTACCGGAACTTTCAGTCCTCGCCTGCACAAAGGCAAACCCTGCTTCAGCACCTTTCAGAGGGCTATTGGGGCGCGGATCCCACGTCGGCCCATGGCCAGGTCGGACCGGTGCCGAAGTGGAACGAGCGGCTGCGCATGATTTTCGTCAGCGCGCTCCAGGTCGACAAGGCCGTGTTCTTTACCGCCGCGATCACCGTCACCGCCTTCGTGCCGCTATTTACGATGCAGGGCGTCGAGGGCCAGATCTTCGGGCCGATGGCGCGAACCTATGGCTACGCACTCGCCGGTGCACTGCTTGCCACCTTCACGGTGACGCCGGTTCTGGCTTCGCTCCTGCTCCCCAAACACATCGAGGAGACCGAGACCGTCATCGTGCGATGGCTCCGCAAGCGTTATACGCCGGTGCTGCGATGGTCGCTTGGCAACCTCAAGGTCGCGGTGACGGTCGGAATCGTCTTTCTGGCCGTAAGTGTGCTGGCGGCCTCTCGCCTCGGCAGCGAATTCCTGCCGGCACTGGAGGAAGGCAATTTCTGGATCAGGGCCGCGATGCCGTCGACGATGTCGCTCAACGCCGGCACGGCGGTCACCGGCAAGATGCGCGAAATCCTGTTGCGGCATCCTGAGGTTCTTACCGTGGTCTCGCAGCACGGACGTCCCGATAACGGCAGCGACGCCTCGCCGTTTTCCAACGTGGAATTGTTCGCGCCGCTCAAACCCTTCGACGAATGGCCGCCCAACCTGACCAAGGAAAAGCTGACCGAACAACTTCAGCAGGAGTTTTCCGAGGAATTGCCGGGAATAGGCTTCAACTTCTCGCAATACATCCAGGACAACGTCGAGGAGGCGCTGTCGGGCGTCAAGGGCGCCAATTCGGTGAAGGTGATCGGGCCAAACCTCGAAGTGCTGGAAGGGCTCGCGACCCAGGTCATGGCCGAGATGGCGAAGATCCGGGGCGTAGCTGATCTCGGAATATTCCATCTGCTCGGTCAGCCCAACCTCAATATCAAGGTAAACCGCGAGAAGGCGGCCCGTTACGGGCTCAATACCGGCGACGTCAATACCGTCGTGCAGGCCGCGCTCGGCGGAACAACGGCAACCACCGTTCTGGAGGGCGATAGGCAGTTCAGCCTCGCTGTCAGGCTCGATGCCAAATACCGCAGCAGCATCGATGCGGTTCGCAATGTCAAGGTCGCCTATTCGACGCCGTCGGGCACCAACGGGTATGTGCCGCTCAGCGAACTCGCCGACATCACGCTCGATACCGGGGCTTCGTTCATCTACCGCGAGCGCAGCCAGCGCTTCATCCCGATCAAGTTCAGCGTCCGCGGCCGCGACCTCGGCAGCACGGTGACCGAGGCGCAGGAGCGGGTTGCCAGGGCGGTCAATCTGCCGAACGGATACCGGCTCGCCTGGGCCGGCGAATTCGACAGCCTTCAGGCTGCCAAGCAACGGCTGTTGATCGTGGTTCCGATCACGCTGCTGTTGATCCTTGTACTGCTGTACGGACTGTTCAGTTCGCTGCGTGACGCCCTGTTGTCGGTGGCCGGCATTCCCTTTGCGATCGGCGGCGGCCTGATTGCGTTGTATTTCGCGGGGCTTGATTTTTCCGTCTCGGCGGCGATCGGCTTCATCTCGCTGTTCGGCGTCGCCGTGATGGACGGCATTCTCAACATCACCTATTTCCGTGAGCTTCGGGTCCAAGGCATGGATGTCGCCGAGGCGGTGTTTCACGGCGCCGAACAGCGCATGCGGCCGATGCTGATGACGGCGTTGTCGGCCGGCGTCGGCCTGTTTCCGGCGGCGATATCCCACGGAATCGGGAGCCAGGTGCAACGTCCTCTGGCAACCGTCGTCGTGGGTGGTATGTTCATCGGGCCGCTGCTTCTGCTTGTCGTGGCGCCGACGCTTCGCAAGATATTCCTTTCAAGAGACACCGAATCAAGAGACACCGAAAGCGTCATGGTCCACGGCGATGTCGTCGCAGTCACCGAAGGCAATCCGGATGGCTAGTGCAAGTCGCTCACCGAGGGTATGCATCGTTTCGGGCGCGGCTACCCTTGCCGTTCTGTCACTGGCGATTTCCGGCTGCGCCGTGGGACCGAATTTCAATCCCGCCGCCACGCCCGACGTTACCGGCTATGTCAAGGGATCGCTGGAGCAGGCCAATCCCGGAAAGGGTCCGCCTGACGTGGCGGGCCAGCGCTTCCTTACCGGCGCGGACGTTTCGACGCGCTGGTGGGCGGCCTTCAAGTCCGAGCCGCTGAACGAGCTGGTTCGCGAGTCGGTCAACCACAATCCCAACCTGCAAGCCGCGGAAGCTGCGATCAAGATCGCGCGCTACAACGCGCTTGCCCAGCGCGGCCTGTTCTTACCGCAGATCACCGGCAACTCGGCAACCCAGCAAATACTGGTCGCCAATCCGCAGCAGATACCGCCGATTCCGACCCAGGGGCCGCAATCCGAATTCTCGCTGGTGACCAACCAGCTCACGGTGTCGTTTGTGCCGGATATCTGGGGCGGCAACTTTCGCGCCGTCGAAAGTCTGGATGCCGTGGCCGAGCAGCAATTGTTCCAGCTCGAGGCCGCCTATCTGACCCTGACCAGCAATGTGGTGACGGCGGCGATTCAGGAAGCTTCGCTGCGCGGGCAGATCGCCGCGACCCAGCGCATCATCGCGATCGAGAAAAACCTGCTGGATATCCTGAAACGGCAGCAAAGCTTCGGTCAGGCCGCACAGGCCGACGTGCTGGCGCAGGATGCCGCGCTGGCGCAAGCCGAGGAATTGCTGCCGCCGCTTGAAAAGCAGTTGGATCAGCAGCGTGACCTGCTCACTTCGCTCGCCGGCCGCTACGCGGCTGACGAGATCAGGCAGAAGTTCGACCTTGCGCATCTGAAGCTGCCGACCAATCTGCCGATCAGCCTGCCGGGCAAGCTTGTCGATCAGCGGCCCGACGTGCGCGCGGCGGAAGCCAACATGCATTCGGCGGCTGCGCTGATCGGTGTCGCGATCGCGGCCCGCCTGCCCAATATCACGCTGTCCGCCAACGGCGGCTCGGCGGCGTTCAACTGGCCGCAGACCTTCGCGCCCGGCACCGGCTTTTTCACCCTGGGCGCCGCCGCCGCGGCGCCGATCTTCGACGGCCTGACGCTCTATCACAAGCAAAAGGCAGCCGAGGCCGCGCTCGAGCAGGCCGAGGCGCAATATCGCGCCACCGTCATCACCGCCTTCCAGAACGTCGCCGACGCCTTGCGGGCGTTGCAGAGCGACGCGAAGGCGATGCGGGCGGCGCGGCGCGCCGAAGACGCAGCAAAGGCCAGTCTCGACATCGTTCAGAAGCAGCTCAACGAAGGCCAGGTCAACCAGCTGGCGGTTCTCAATGCGCAGCAGACCTACCTGACCGCGGCCGTGATTCGCGTGCAGACCGAAGCCAACCGTATCTCCGATACGGCTGCGCTGTTCATGGCACTCGGCGGCAACTGGCCCGCGAACTGCACCGTGCCGGACTGGCGCCAATGCGCGCTCGGCGAGCCGCCGCCTGTGGTTGCAGCGGTAGAGGCCAAATAACCGGCAGGTTTTTAGCCGGCAAGTTTTCGGGGAAACAACGAAGCGGTGAAGTTATTCACCAAACGACGAATGCGCAGAGTACCGACAACGGCAACAACGCAAGGCCGAGATACATCCAGGTGCGATAGGCACCTGCGTCTCTGGGCAGGATAAAGAGGTTGACGACAAACCAGGCGCAAACGCCGACGCCCATCAGGACGCGGATCAGGTCGCCGGGTGTTTCGTAGACCGAGGAGAGGCGTTCGATTTGCGGGCTTGCCACGCGCGCGGTCAACACCGTGAGCACGATCAGAAACATCGTGCGAACTGCGATGCCCCCGAGCCGGATATGTAGCGGGAGCCTGGAGATTTCTTCCTTGCGCGCCTGATTTAGCTGCACATCCGCGTCCGTGCGCATCGCACATTCCTGCGTCATTCCGTCCAAAAAGATATCTTCTATCGCGCTGCAGCGGCAAGCGGTTATTTTTTGTATATAAAGAAACGAACGGCAGTAATCTTTTACGCATATTTCGTCCGTACCAGGCGAATCACTGGTCAGGCTTGCCCAATATCCACGCCACGGCTGGGCGAGGAGAGGCTGTCATAATCGGGCAATCTGGGGTTCACTGGGACGGGCTGACGGGAGAGAGACATGGCGGGCAGGGTGAAAGCGGCTGGAATAGCATGTGTGGTTGCGGCGGTTGCGCTGCTTCTGGCCCCTTCGGCATATGCCCAGGGCAAGAAGGGCAGCCATGCCGCGCCGACGACCGACACCAAACCCAAGGTCGACGACAAGGCCTACAAGGCCGCGCTGGATCGAATTCCCACGCCGAAAAAGCCGTATGACCCCTGGGACCAGGTCCATTCTTCCGAACCGGCGAAGCCGTCCGGCAAGACCAATTAGCGGTTCGTTCCGCGGGATATAAAAATAATAGCTTTCGTTCAGAGGGATAGCCCTGTCTTACGAGCAGGATTTATACCGCGCCGCGTGCGCCGCGCATGGGCGCGCAGAAACCGGACGCCGGCGTCCACCATCAACATAGCGATGTCCGAATAGAATTTCGGGATGGAGCGAAACGCTTCGTTATAGGGATCTTGTGGGCCACCGGGGGGATGACACCGCGCGCGCCTTTATGAGATTCCTATAACGTCGTTATCCCGGCCGCCTCGAAAACCTACCCGTCGAATGGCACTTGAGGGCCTTGTTCGGGAGACGATCCGCACGGGCACGTTTCCCGGCCAGGCGCGCGACCGGGAGAATTCGATGCTGGACCTGATCATCCTCGCCCTCGGCTTGAGCTTCTTCGCCGCGGCTGTCGGTTACACCTACATCTGCGAGCGGCTTTGAACCCGGTGGTTCGATTCCGACGCTTGCTTTGAAGGGAACACGACAATGATGTTCGACTACGCACTGGCGGGCCTCGTGTCCGCGGGTCTGCTGTTTTACCTGACCTACGCGCTGCTGCGACCGGAACGTTTCTGATCGCCCGCGTCCTCTCGCGGACCTAAGGCTCTCAACCTCAACTTATCCCAGGCGCAAAGGCATACTCATCATGACCGCCATCGGATGGATCCAAATCCTGCTGTTCTGCGCCATCGTCGTCGCGCTGGTCAAACCGCTCGGCTGGTACATGACGCGGGTGTTCGACGGCGGGCGCACCTTCCTGTCGCCGGTCATCCGGCCGATCGAACTCGCGCTCTACTGGATCGGCGGGGTTGACGAAAAACGCGAGCAGCATTGGATCACCTATACGGTAGCCATGCTGCTGTTCCATGCCGGCGGCTTCCTCATCCTTTATGCGCTGATGCGGCTGCAGGCGCTACTTCCGTTCAACCCGGCCGAACAATCCGCCGTCGCTGAAGACCTCTCCTTCAACACCGCGATTAGCTTCATCACCAACACCAACTGGCAGAACTACGGTGGCGAAAGCACGATGTCCTATCTCGTGCAGATGCTGGGCCTGACGCACCAGAATTTCCTGTCGGCGGCGACCGGCATTGCGCTCGCGGTCGCGCTGGTGCGCGGCTTTTCACGCGCTTCGATGCGCACGGTCGGCAATTTCTGGGTCGATGTGACGCGGGCGACGCTCTACGTGCTGCTGCCGATCTGTATCGTCTACGCGCTGTTCCTGGTCTGGCAGGGCATGCCGCAGACGCTTGGCGCTTACGTCGAAGCCACCACGCTCGAGGGTGCCAAGCAGACGATTGCGGTCGGCCCGGTGGCCTCCCAGGTTGCGATCAAGATGCTCGGCACCAATGGCGGCGGCTTCTTCAATGCCAACGCCGCCCATCCGTTCGAGAACCCGACGGCGCTGTCCAACTTCGTGCAGATGATCTCGATCTTCTCGCTCGGCGCGGCCCTGACCAACATGTTCGGCCGCATGGTCGGCAACCAGAAGCAGGGCTGGGCGATCCTGGGCGTCATGGGTGTGCTGTTCCTCGCAGGTGTTACCGTCACCTACTGGGCCGAAGCCAACGGCACCGCCGGGCTCGACGCACTCGGCCTGACCGGCGGCAACATGGAAGGCAAGGAAGTCCGCTTCGGCATCGTCGCATCGAGCCTGTTTGCGGTGATCACCACGGCCGCGTCCTGCGGTGCGGTCAACGCGATGCATGACAGCTTCACGGCACTGGGCGGCATGATCCCCCTGATCAACATTCAGCTCGGCGAAATCATCGTCGGTGGCGTCGGCGCCGGCCTCTACGGCATGCTGCTGTTTGTCGTGCTGGCGATTTTCGTCGCCGGCCTCATGGTCGGGCGCACGCCGGAATATGTCGGCAAGAAGATCGAAGCGCGCGAGGTCAAGATGGCGATGCTCGCCATTCTCGTGCTGCCGTTGATGTATCTGGGCTGGACCGCCGTGGCCGTCGTCTTTCCGCCGGCGGTGGCTTCGATGGCCAATGCGGGACCGCACGGCTTTACCGAAGTGCTCTATGCCTACACCTCACAAACCGGCAACAATGGCTCCGCCTTCGCGGGCCTCACTGGCAACACCCTCTTCTATAACATCACCGGTGGCGTCGCGATGTTCGTCGGGCGCTTCTTCATGATCGTGCCGGCGATGGCGATGGCGGGCTCGCTCGCGGGCAAGAAATCCATCCCGCCCTCGGCCGGAACGCTGCCCACGACGGGCGGGCTGTTCGTCGGCCTCGTCGTCGGCGTGATCCTCATCATCGGCGGTCTCACCTTCTTCCCGGCGCTCGCGCTCGGTCCGATCGTCGAGCATCTGGCGATGAACGCCAATACCTTGTTTTGATCGGAGTGAACGTCATGGAAGCCACCAAGCAGCAGCGGCAGATGCCCGCGTCCGCCATGCTCGATCCGAAGATCGTGCTACCCGCGATCGGTTCGGCTTTCGCCAAGCTCGATCCGCGCCTGATGGTCAAGAA
The DNA here is from genome assembly GCA_963832045.1 of uncultured Alphaproteobacteria bacterium. GTDB lineage: Bacteria > Pseudomonadota > Alphaproteobacteria > Rhizobiales > Xanthobacteraceae > Bradyrhizobium. The sequence continues at coordinate 280,103 of CAWHSM010000017.1, read as the reverse complement.
TCCGGTGATGTTCGTGGTCGAAGTCGTCGCCGCGCTCACCACGGTGATCTTCCTGCGCAACCTCGCAACCGGCGGGGAGGGCCTCGGTTTTACCTTTCAGATCATCCTGTGGCTCTGGTTCACGGTGCTGTTTGCCAATTTCGCGGAAGCCGTGGCCGAAGGTCGCGGCAAGGCGCAGGCCGAATTGCTGCGCAAGACCCGCACCGAGAGCCAGGCCAAGTTGCTCGCCGGATCAGACAAGACGTTTCGCCTGGTGCCGGGCACCAGCCTGAAGGTCGGCGACATCGTGCTGGTCGAGGCCGGCGACAGTATTCCCTCTGACGGCGAAATCGTCGAGGGCGTGGCCTCTGTCAATGAGGCCGCGATCACCGGCGAGTCCGCGCCCGTGATCCGCGAATCCGGCGGCGACCGTTCGGCAGTGACCGGCGGCACCCAGGTGCTGTCGGACTGGATCCGGGTTCGCATCACGGCCGCTCAAGGCGCGACCTTCATCGACCGCATGATCAGGCTGGTCGAGGGCGCCGAGCGGCAGAAGACGCCGAACGAAATCGCGCTCAATATTCTGCTTGCCGGCCTCACCATCATCTTCGTGTTCGCGACCGTGACCATTCCAAGCTATGCCGCCTATGCCGGCGGGCAGATTTCGGTGGTCATCCTGGTGGCGCTGTTCGTGACGTTGATTCCGACGACCATCGGCGCGTTGTTGTCGGCGATCGGCATTGCCGGCATGGACCGGCTGGTGCGCTTCAACGTGCTGGCGATGTCGGGTCGTGCGGTCGAGGCGGCCGGCGACGTCGATACGCTGTTGCTCGACAAGACCGGCACCATCACGCTCGGCAACCGCCAGGCGACCGCGTTCCGGCCGATTCGCGGCGTCAGCGAACAGGAACTGGCGGATGCGGCGCAGCTTGCCTCTCTCGCCGACGAAACCCCCGAGGGGCGCTCGATCGTGGTGCTCGCCAAGGAAAAGTACGGCATCCGCGGCCGCGACATGGCGGAGCTGGCGGCGACCTTCGTCCCGTTCACGGCGCAGACCCGCATGAGCGGCATCGACGCCGGCGGCTCGTCGGTCCGCAAGGGCGCGGTCGAGGCGATCCTGGCCTATGTCAACGGCAGCGTCTCTCAGGCCGCCGCGAGCGGCAACACGGTTCGCGCCTTGCAGCCGTCGCTCAATTCCGAGGCCGCGCGCGAAGTCACCGCGATTTCGGATGAAATCGCCAAGGCCGGCGGCACGCCGCTTGCAGTCGCCCGCGATGGCCGGCTGCTCGGCGTCATTCAGCTGAAGGACATCGTCAAGGGCGGAATTCGCGAACGCTTCGCTGAATTGCGCCGCATGGGCATCCGCACCGTGATGATCACGGGCGATAACCCGATGACGGCGGCCGCGATCGCCGCGGAAGCCGGCGTCGATGACTTTCTCGCCCAGGCGACCCCGGAAGACAAATTGAAGCTGATCCGCGACGAGCAAGCCAACGGCAAGCTGGTCGCGATGTGCGGTGACGGCACCAACGACGCGCCGGCACTGGCGCAGGCCGATGTCGGGGTTGCCATGAATACCGGCACGCAGGCGGCGCGCGAAGCCGGCAACATGGTCGATCTCGACTCCAATCCGACCAAACTCATCGAGGTCGTCGAAATCGGCAAGCAGCTTCTGATGACGCGCGGCGCGCTGACCACCTTCTCGATCGCCAACGACGTCGCCAAATATTTCGCGATCATCCCCGCGATGTTTCTGACGTTCTATCCGCAGCTCGCGGTGCTCAACGTGATGCATCTGGCGAGCCCGCAAAGCGCCATCCTCTCCGCCATCATCTTCAACGCGCTCATCATCGTCGCGTTGATTCCGCTGGCGCTGCGCGGCGTGGCTTATCGCGCCATCGGCGCCGGCGCGCTGCTGCGGCGAAATCTGATGATTTACGGCCTAGGCGGCATCATCATTCCGTTTATCGGCATCAAGGCGATCGATCTCGTGGTCGCCGCGCTGCATCTGGCTTGATCGTCATTGCGAGGAGCGTGAGCTCCGAAGCAATCCAGTCCTTCGGTTGTTTTATGGATTGCTTCGCTTCGCTCGCCAAGACGAAACTACAGGAGACCTATCATGCTTCGAGAAATTCGCCCGGCGATCCTGCTTCTTGTGCTGCTGACGCTGATCACAGGCCTTGCCTATCCGCTCGCCATGACGGAAATCGCAAACGCGATTTTTCCGAAGCAGGCGCAAGGCAGCCTGATCGAGCGTGACGGCAAGGTGGTCGGCTCCGCCCTGATCGGGCAGGAGTTTAAAGACGACAAATACTTCCATGGCCGGCCTTCGGCGACGACGGCGCCGGACCCCGCTGATTCGACCAAGACCGTGCCCGCGCCCTATAATGCCGCCAATTCCGGCGCATCGAATCTCGGCCCGACCAGCAAGGCCCTCAACGACCGCATCAAGGAAGACGTGGATAAGTTGAAGGCCGAGAACTCCTCGATCCCCGTTCCGCTCGACCTGGTTACGACGTCAGGCAGTGGCCTCGACCCGGACATTTCGCCGGAAGGTGCGCTATTCCAGGTGCCGCGGGTCGCCAAGGCGCGAAACATGCCGGAAGACCGCGTTCGCCAGCTTGTTTCGGAAAACACCGCCGGCCGTCTGGTGGGGCTGCTCGGCGAACCCAGGGTTAACGTGCTGGCGCTCAATCTGGCGCTGGACGCGGCCGCATCGAAATAACTGCGGCTTGAGCTGGGTGGTTTTGGTTGAGTTCGATCTGTCTGCGGGCAGACTTACCTCTCCCCTTGCGGGAGAGGGTGGCGAAATCGAATGAAATGAGATTGAGCCGGGTGAGCGACTATCTGAAGAGTCAAGTTGCATTGGCGTATTGGGCACGCGCATCGCGTGCTTTTGCGTTGAGGCGGACGAGCAGTTTGTGGGCCAGGGCGATCCGGACGACCATTTTGGGTTTTCCTGCGGCGAGCAATCTGTCGCGGAAGGCGGCAAGGGTCTTGTCGTATTTAGCGGCGATAGCGGCGACCAGGAAGAGGATCGAACGGACGGCGGCGCGGCCGCCGCGGACCGATCGCTTGCCCTGCCGCTTACCGCTGTCATCGGCGAGCGGGGCGAGACCGGCGAGCTTGGCAATGGCCTTGTTGGAGTAGGTGCCGATCTCCGGCACGTCTGCCATCAGGCGAGCGACGGTACGGCCGGCCACGCCCTTCACCGAACGCCAGGCTTGAGCCAGCTGCGCCCACAGGGGGTCGTCGTCGATCATCGAGGCGATCTCGCCCTCGAGGGTGCGGGATTGCCGCTTGAGCAGGGTGATCACCTCGCCGATGCTGGCCAGCATCTCGGCATTGTCGGCGAGGCTGGCGCGGCGCTGCTTCTGCACGGTGAGATCGTCGGTAACTTGCCTGAGCCTTGCAACAAGGGCCTTCAGCCGCTGCTGGGCCGGGGTTGGCGCCGGCGTCGGCTGCAGATTCTTGGCATGGGCGAAGCGGGCGATGACGCCGGCGTCGAGCCGGTCGGTCTTCTCCAGAATACCCATCGCCTCAGCGTAGCGGCGGACGCTGCGTGGATTGGTCAGCGCGCAGGGCATACCTGCCCCCCACAACAACAAGAACGCCCGGCGTTCATAGCCCCCGGTCGCCTCCATCACCGCCAGTCCCACCTGATGTTGACGGCAGAACGCCGCGAGTTCGGCGATCCCGGCCGCATCATTGTCGAAACTCGCGAAGATGGCTCCGGGCTCAATGCACGCATCGAGCCTGGCCTTCGAAACATCTACTCCACAAATGATCTTCATCACGGTAACCTGCCTTGTTCGTGCGATCGTGATCCAGCGACTGTTCGGTCGTGCGTGACAACGGCGAAGATCCCAGGCTCACCCACGGTTGTTGCCGGAGGGGTATCGGGCGACATCGCCGCGCGCTTTGGCCGGTGGCCACCGGCCAAAGCGCTCAGTCGCTTCCATCGCACATTTTGTTCAATGGGCAGATACAAGGGGTTACACTATATCGATGGACCTGAACCCTCACCCCAACCCTCTCCCGCAAGGGGAGAGGGAGCGGACCTCCGTCGCTGTTGCAGATTAACCTAACCCGATCCCGCTCTAGGCCGGGCCCGGCCCGAGGACTATATTGTCGATATGGTTCAACAGCAGCGCCGCGACCCAGAACAACGTCCTTCGCCGGAAGCCCTGCTGGAGGCGGCGCGGCGCGAAAACAGCGAGGCCGGGCGGCTGAAAATCTTTGTCGGCGCCGCTCCCGGCGTCGGCAAGACCTACGAAATGCTGCAAAGTGCCCACGCCCGGCAGAAGGCCGGTGTCGACGTCGTGGTTGGCATCGTCGAGACCCACCGGCGGGCGGAGACCGAAGCGTTGCTGCACGGGCTCGAAGTCATTCCGCGCAAATTGACCGTCTACAAGGATCAGGTGATCGAGGAGATGGACCTTGATGCGCTGATCGCGCGCCGCCCGCAGCTCGCGCTGGTCGATGAACTCGCCCACACCAACGCGCCCGGCAGCCGTCACCCGAAACGCTACCTCGATGTCGAGGAACTGCTGTCGCACGGCATCGACGTCTACACGGCCGTCAACATCCAGCATATTGAGAGCCTCAACGACGTGGTCGCGCAGATCACGCATGTGCGGGTACGCGAGACAGTCCCCGATTCGGTGTTCGACCGCGCCGATGCCCTCGAACTGATCGACCTCACCCCTGATGATCTCATCCAGCGGTTGAAGGAAGGCAAGGTCTACGTCCCGAAGCAGGCCGAGCGCGCGCTTGAACATTATTTCTCGCCGGGCAACCTGACCGCCTTGCGCGAGCTCGCGCTGCGGCGGACCGCCGAGCGCGTCGACGAGCAACTGCTCAATCACATGCAGGCCAACGCCATCGCCGGCCCCTGGGCGGCCGGCGAACGTATTCTCGTTTGTATCTCCGAGGACCCGCGCGCGGCGGGGCTCGTGCGTTACACCAAGCGGCTCGCCGACCGGCTGCATGCCCCGTGGACTGCGCTCAGCATCGAGACACGGCGCTCGCTGGGTCTCGACGACGAAGAGCGGGACCGGCTTGCCGATACGCTGCGCCTGGCGGAAGCGCTCGGCGGCGAGGCGCTGACCATCCCGGGCGGCGGCCGCCGGATCGCCGACGACGTCATCGGTTTTGCGCAAGCCAACAACGTCACCCAGATCATCATCGGAAAATCGGTGCGGAGCTGGTGGTTCGAGTTGAGGCAGGGATCGGTGGTGCATGACCTGGTGCGCCGCGCCGGCAATATCAGCGTCAATGTGATTGCGGGCGAGGAACTCGCCGCCGACCCCGTGCCGAGGAAGACGGTGCGGGCAGCCGAGCGGTCCGAACCGTTCAATCCAAGACCTTATCTGATGGCGCTCCTGATCGTCGCGGTCGGCCTTGGCGCAGCCGAATTGATTCAGCCGCTGTTCGGAATCGAGAACGTCGATCTGGTGTTCCTCACCGCGGTGGTCGGCGTGGCGGTTCGCTACGGGCTATGGCCGTCTTTGCTCGCCAGCGTCGCGGCCTCGCTTTCCTACAATTTCTTCTTCCTGCCGCCGGTCTACACGTTCACGATCACCGACCCGACCAACGTGGCGGCGTTCTTCTTCTTCATGCTGATTGCGATCCTTGTCTCCAACGTCGCGGCGCGGGTTCGCACCCAGGCCGATTTCGCGATCGGCAGGATACGGACGACGGAGCTGCTTTACGCCTTCAGCCGCAAGCTTGCGGGCACCGCAACGCTCGACGACGTGTTGTGGGCGACCGCCTATCAGACCGCGCTGATGCTCAAGGTGAGGGTCGTGCTGCTGTTGCCGGAGAACGGCGTGCTCACCGTGAAAACCGGTTACCCGCCGGAAGACCAGCTCGACAAGGCCGATCTTGCCGCCGCCAATTGGGCCTGGGGTAACGATCGCCCGGCCGGGCGCGGCTCCGACACGCTGCCCGGCGCCAAGCGGCTGTTTCTGCCGATGCGAACCGGGCGGGGGCTGATCGGCGTCATCGGCATCGACGACGATAAAGCCGGCCCGTTGCTGACGCCGGACCAGCGCCGGCTGCTCGACGCGCTGGTCGATCAGGGCACGCTTGCGATCGAGCGGGTGCTGCTGGTGGAGGATATGGACCGCGTCAAGCGCAGCGTCGAGTCCGACCGGCTGCGCTCGGCGCTGCTGACCTCGATTTCGCACGATCTCAAGACGCCGCTGGCCTCCGTACTTGGCGCCGCCTCCACGATGCGCGATCTTGCCAGCGGTTTGACCGATGGACAGAAGAGCGATTTGCTGGCGACCGTGATCGACGAGTCCGAGCGGCTCAACCGCTTCATCGCCAATCTGCTCGACATGACCAAACTTGAATCCGGCGCCATCAAGCCCAATACCGCGCGGCACGATGTCGGCGAGATCATCGGCAGCGCGCTGCGCCGCGCCGGCAAGATCCTCGTCCACCACAAGGTGTCGCTCGAACTCGAGGCAGAATTGCCGATGCTCGAGCTTGACGCCGTGCTGTTCGAGCAGGCGCTCTTCAACCTCCTGGACAATGCCGCCAAATATGCCCCGGTGGAGACCACGATCTCGATCAGGGGGTGGCGGGACCAGGATTTCGTCATGCTGCAGATTATCGACGAAGGCGAAGGCATCCCGGCTTCCGAACTGGAGAGCGTGTTCGACAAGTTTTATCGCGCGCAGAAGGGCGACCATGTCCGCCCCGGCACCGGGCTCGGGCTGGCGATTTCCCGCGGCTTTATCGAGGCGATGGGCGGCACGATTTCCGCCAGCAACCGCAGTGACCGGAACGGGGCGGTGCTGACCATCCGGCTGCCGGTCGCGCCAGCGGCCTCGCAGGCGTTGGATACAGCCGCATGAGCGCGACCCCTATCAAGGTCCTTGTCATCGACGATGAGCCGCCGATCCGCAAATTACTGCGGATGGGGCTGAGCACGCAGGGCTACGAAATCCTGGAGGCTCCGAACGGCAAGACCGGGCTCGAATTGCTGACCGAGGATCCGGCGCTGATCATTCTCGATCTCGGCCTGCCGGACATCCAGGGTCATGACCTGTTGCGGATGATCCGCGGCCGCAACGACAGCGTTCCGATCGTGGTGCTGTCGAGCCGCGGCGACGAGGCGGGCAAGGTCCAGGCGCTCGACCTCGGCGCCGATGACTATCTGACCAAGCCTTTCGGGATGGACGAATTGCTGGCCCGCATGCGCGCGGCGCTGCGGCATCAGCTGCAGGTCCATGGCGAGCGCCCGGTATTTCGCTCCGGCGAGCTTTCCGTCGACCTGGTGCGCCGCGTCGTCAAGGTCGGCGAGCGTGAAGTCAAGCTCTCGCCCAAGGAGTACGACCTGCTGCGGGTGCTGGTGCAGCATGCCGGCAAGGTGCTGACACACCGGCTGCTGCTGCGGGAGCTCTGGGACGAAATGACGGATGCGCAATATCTGCGGGTCTATGTGCGGCAGCTCCGCCAGAAGATCGAGACCGATCCGGAGCGCCCGCAATTCGTGCTGACCGAAACCGGAATCGGATATCGGCTGCGGGCGCAGGATTAGGGACGCGCCTTCCCGTCACGCGTGGCTTGCCCCGTCCAAAGCGGGCTGCTGAATAACGGCACACCGCGAAGACTTGGCGGTTGTTGCCGGCAGCATCCTATGACACCATAAATACCAAGTTCTTTAACTTTTTAGACACCTTATGCCGCGCCGGAAGAAATACGCCTGGGAAAAGCTATCGGATGAGCAGTTGCTCAAGCGACGCCTCAGTAGTCTGAGGGTTGCGATCGAAGGCACTTGGCTCGAGGATTGCTTGAAGACCCTTTATGAAGAGCTCGAAGAGCGGGACATCCGGCTGCGGCCGCACGCATGGATATCGAGCGAATGGTTCAGTCCGGCAGATGTGCCCGGAATTGCGATTCCCTTCTATCTCGCCCATCCCCGCCTGATGAAGATCGAGAAGAAAATGATGCTCGACGTCGAGGGCGGCACCTGGTCCGAGTGCATGGCCATTCTCCGTCACGAGGCAGGCCATGCCGTGCAGCACGCCTACCAGTTGCAACGCCGGCGGCGTTGGCAACAGTTGTTCGGGCCGTCCTCGAAACGCTACCCGCGCTACTACCGGCCGAATCCCGCCAGCAGGCATTATGTCCAGCATCTTCGGCTCTGGTATGCGCAGAGCCATCCGGACGAGGATTTCGCCGAAACCTTCGCGGTGTGGTTGCGGCCGCGTTCGAACTGGCGGACGCGCTATGCGGGTTGGCCGGCGCTGAAGAAGCTCGAATATGTCGACGAATTGATGGGCGAAATCGCCGGCAAGCGGCCGCCGGTCACGACGCGGGAACGTGTCGATCCGCTGCATGAGCTCAGCCAGACGCTTGGCGAACACTACCAGAAAAAGCAGGCGTTCTATGCCTTCACGCCACCGAAGACTTACGACCGCGACCTCTCGCGGCTGTTTTCCGCCGATCCACGGCATCGCCGGGGGCAACCGGCTTCGACCTTCATCAGGCGGCACCGCGCCCACATCAGGGAGCTGGTTGCGCGGTGGACGGGCGAGAACCAATTGACGCTTGATGCAGTGCTTGACGACATGATCTCCCGCAGCCGCGAACTCGATCTGCGTGCCGTCGGCTCCGAACGGAAGCTTTTGACCGACTTCACCGTCGTGTTGACCGCCAAGACCATGCACGCGCTGTTCGGCCCGTCGCGGCGCAAATGGATCGCGCTATGAAACGCTTGCGCGTCCTAGTGCTCATGCATCCGGACTTTGTGCCCCCGGACTCGACCGACGGATACACCGCACGGCAAATCAACGAATGGAAAACGGAATACGACGTCGTCAGCACCTTGCGCGCCGCCGGCCATGATGTTCGCCCGCTCGGCGTGCAGGAGGAAATCAAGCCGGTGCGCGACGAGATCGAAGGCTTCAAGCCGCATGTGGTCTTCAACATGCTGGAGCAGTTTCACCATGAGCCGGTATATGACCAGCACATCCCAAGCTTTCTCGAGCTGATGAAGATCCCGTATACCGGGTGCAATCCACGCGGGCTGATCCTGGCGCGCGGCAAGGATTTGTCCAAGACGCTGGTGCATCATCGCCGGATTGCGGTGCCGGCCTTCGCCGTGTTCCCGATGCGCCGCAAGGTCAAACGTCCAGCGCGCCTTGCGTTGCCACTGATCGTCAAGAGCCTGAACGAGGATGGATCGCGGGGTATCTCGCAGGCATCCATCGTCGATACGGACGAGAAGCTTGCAGAGCGCGTCGCCTTCATTCACGAACGGGTCGGAACCGCCGCTATCGCCGAGCAATATATCGAGGGACGTGAGCTCTATGTCGGCGTGCTCGGCAACAACAGGCTGCAAGTGCTGCCGGTCTGGGAATTGAAATTCGGCACCATGGGTGGCCAGGCCATCGCCACCGAGAAGGTCAAACACGATCCCGATTATCAGGAGCGCGTCGGAATCGTAGATGGACCGGCTAAGAGCCTTGCGCCCGAACTTCGCCTTCGCATTCAGCGAACGGCGAAACGCATCTATAGAACACTGGGGCTCGATGGATACGCGCGCATCGACTTTCGCCTTTCCGCTGACGATACGCTGTATTTCATCGAGGCGAACCCCAATCCCGAAATCGCAAAGAGCCAGGAGTTCGCGACCGCGGCCCGGCGTGATGGACTTGATTACCCGAACCTGCTGCATCGGATTCTAACTCTCGGAATAAGCCGCGCAAAGGCCGGCGTATCCGTAGGCTGAAGGCGGCGCGAGACAAACCGTTAAAATCATTCGCGTGCGGGATTGCCGGGTGATTCCGGTGGACCTGTGGCGACTCTGCTTGTGTGCTTTTCATTCTGCACACAAGGCTGCGGACGCCAGCCGGCGCGAGGAGCGGAACTATCTTCTTCCGTGCTGATTGGTTCCGCATCGGAAGGAGAATAAACATGGCACGCAAATATTCGAAGAAGGCATCGGCCAAGGTCGGACGGGCGATGAGAGAACGCAAAGCAGGCACGCTGAAGAGCGGCCGTTCGGGACGCAAGGTCAGAAGCCGCAAGCAGGCCATTGCGATCGGCCTTTCCGAAGCAAGAGCCGCCGGCGCGAAAGTCCCGAAGAAGAGCGCCAAGCGCGGACGGAAAGCCACAAAGCGCAAGGCGAAACGATAGGCGATAGCCGGACGTAAGCCCCGCAAGTAGTACGTGCGGGGCCGTCGCGGCCGGTCGATACGCCTTCCCATCTTTGATGAGAAGGCACTACAATCTCGCGAATAGCAGCGTTTGAAACCCTTTGCCTGTTGGCGCCGGACCGCCCTGTGTCCCTGAAGAACCTCACCACCTACCGCAAGAAGCGGGATTTTGAGAGGACCGCGGAGCCGAGCGGCGATGTGCCGGTCAAGCCGTCGGCGCGCCGCCGTTTCGTGATTCAGAAGCACGACGCGACGCGGCTGCACTACGACCTACGGCTCGAGTTCGACGGCGTCTTCAAGTCGTGGGCGGTCACGAGGGGGCCTTCGCTCGATCCGCATGACAAGCGCCTGGCGGTCGAAGTGGAGGATCATCCGCTCGACTACGGCGACTTCGAAGGCACCATTCCGAAGGACCAGTATGGCGGCGGCACCGTGCAACTCTGGGATCGCGGCTATTGGGATTCGGACGACCCCCAAAAGGGCTTTGCCAAGGGCGACCTGAAATTCACGCTGCACGGCGACAAGCTGCATGGAAGCTGGGTGCTGGTGCGGATGCGGCACGACCGCGACGGCGGCAAGCGCACGAACTGGCTCCTGATCAAACACCGCGACGACTATGCTCGCGAAGGCGATGCCAACGATATTCTGGAAGCCGATCGTTCGGTGGCCTCCGGGCGCAGCATGGATCAGATCGCGGCCGGCAAAGGCAAGGCCCCGAAGCCGTTCATGACGGTAGCTTCGAGCCGCGGCAAGGCCGATGCGGTCTGGCACTCGAACCGCGGCGAGGCGCATGTGGCGCGCTCCCGCAATGCTACAGCGGCGGTGGTCACCAAGCCCGTCAAGCCGACGAAAGTGGCGGCGATGCCGGATTTCGTCGCTTTCGAATTGTGCACGCCGGTCGAGCGGCCGCCGAACGGGCCCGGCTGGGGCCATGAGATCAAATTCGACGGCTATCGCGTACAGATCAGAATCGAGGACGGGAGGGCCGTTCTCAAGACCCGCAAGGGCCTCGACTGGACCGACAAGTTCAAGGCGATCGCGAAAGCAGCCGAGGCGTTGCCCGACGCACTGATCGATGGCGAGATCGTCGCGGTCAACGACAAGCATGCGCCGGACTTCTCCGCGTTGCAGGCGGCAATCTCCGACGGCAAGACGGATGATCTGATCTTCTACGCCTTCGACCTATTGTTCGCGGAAGGCGAAGACCTTCGCCGTCTGCCGCTTGTCGAACGAAAGGCGCGCCTGAAAGCGCTGCTTGATGCAAGCCCCAAAAAGACCGCCCGATCGATTCGTTATGTCGAACATTTCGAAGATGACGGCGAGGCCGTTCTCGCCTCGGCCAAGCAGCTGTCGCTGGAGGGCATCGTTTCCAAGAAGCTCAGCGCACCTTATCGTTCCGGCCGCTCCGAAAGCTGGACCAAGACCAAAAGCCGCGCCGGGCAGGAAGTCGTGCTCGGCGGCTGGAAGACCACCCAGGGCAAATTTCGTTCGCTGATGGCCGGCGTTTATCGCGGCGATCATCTGACCTTTGTCGGGATCATCGGAACCGGCTTCGGGCAAGAGACCGTTCGCCGCATCATGCCGGCCCTCAAGAGAGCCGAGTCCGACAACAGCCCGTTCGGCGGCAAGGATGCGCCGCGCAAGACCCGCGACATCCATTGGCTCAAGCCCGAACTCGTCGCCGAAATCGAATTCGCGGGGTTTACCGAGGGCGGCAATATCCGGCAGGCGGCGTTCAAGGGCCTGCGCCAGGACAAGCCGGCCAGCGAAGTCGTCGCGGAGAAGCCGGTCATGGTGAATGTCATCAAATCCTCCCCGAAGGCTGCCAACAAATCCGCCGAGGTGATGGGCGTCGTCATCTCGAAGCCGGACAAGGAATTGTGGCCCGATGCCGGCGACGGCAAGGGCGTGACCAAGCTCGACCTTGCCCGTTATTTCGAGGCGGTCGGCGACTGGATGATGGGGTATTTGAAAGGCCGGCCATGTTCGGTGGTCCGCGCCCCCGACGGCATCCATGGCGAACAATTTTTTCAGCGCCACGCGATGCCGAGCACCTCGAAGCTGTTGGAGCTTGTCAAGATCTCCGGCGATCGCAAGCCCTATATCCAGATCGATCGGGTCGAGGGACTGGCTGCCGTGGCGCAATCCGGCGGCCTTGAACTGCATCCCTGGAATTGCGCGCCCGATGCGCCCGATGTCCCCGGCCGGCTGGTATTCGACCTCGACCCCGCGCCGAATGTCGACTTCTCCGACGTCATCGAGGCCGCCAAGGATATGCACGGACGGCTCGATGCCCTGGGTCTTGCGAGTTTCTGCAAGACCACCGGCGGCAAGGGGTTGCATGTGGTGGTACCGCTCGCTCATGGCGCCAAGGACAAAGTGAGCTGGAAGGAAGCCAAGGCGTTTGCGCAAGGCGTCTGTCAGTGGATGGCGAACGAAAATCCCGAGCAATATCTGCTCAACATGTCGAAGAAATTGCGCAAAGGAAAAATCTTTCTCGACTATCTGCGCAACGACCGCATGGCGACCGCAGTCGCCGTGCTTTCGCCGCGGGCGCGCGAAGGTGCGACCGTCTCGATGCCGCTGACCTGGGCGCAGGTGCGCGACGATCTCGATCCCAAGCGCTACACGGTGCGTACGGTGCCGTCGCTACTTGCAAAGAGCAAGGCGTGGGACGGCTATGACGAAGCGGCGTCGCCGATCAAAAGCGCGATCAAAAAGCTGGCGGCAAAATAGGGTTCATCTCTCAATATGGCTTTCAACGTCAGCCTCTTCTGGCGGTACCATCGCGCGCCTTTCGCGAAGAGATGAAGAGATTGGGATGACTGGGCTAAATTCGCCCGAGCAGGACCAATATCAGCAGAATAACGACGATGAGTCCGAGGCCGCCGCCGCCGTAATAGCCGGTGCCGTAAAACGGTCCGCCGCCAACGCCGCTAAAGCCGCCAAGCAGGGCGATGATCAGAATAATAAGAATGATCGTTCCAATGGACATATAAATCTCTCCTCAGCCGCCGTTTCTACCCCGTGACTTCGGCGGGAAAACAAACCGGAACCCGCAAAGTTCCTGTGCTACCTGGAGGAGTTTCACCCGGATTCGCTAGTGTCCCGGTTCTGACATTCGTATCCCATCGCAGCGGGCACTTTTACGAATGTCAGAACCAAAGGGACACTAGCAACTATATGATCCTAGTGTAGCTTTGACTTTGACGTTCCTTCCGAGAGCTCGCGGCAACACTGATAGGAACGTCAGTGTCGCTACACTAGCTTCGCGCTGAATCATCAAGCCATCTGCGCGCTCTTGCGTGCCGGCTTGGCCGCGCCGATCAATCTCGCTTTGAGAACGGCGACCGGAAGCTGGTGAAACAGATGCGAAAGCAGCACCGTCGCGGACGTGGTTTGCCCAACGCCTTCCACCGCATAGCCGTCGATGTGCAGCGCGCCGTCAAAGGCCTCGGCGTGCGGCCAGGCGCGGCCACCGTTTGACATCGGGGCAAACCATCTCGCTACGGCCGTGATCACCGCATGATGGCCCCACCGGCGCGCGAAGGCGATGACATGGTCGTGGTGCGGCCCGCTGACTTCCAGCGGCTCATAATCTCCTTTCGCGAACAGTTCGGGCAATTCGCTCCTCAATTTCAGAAGATGCCGGGTCCAGGCGAGCTTGATACGGCCGTCGGACCAATGATCGGCAAGGGCCTGCCAATCCGGAATTTCAGTCGCCTTCAGTGCTGCGGCCCTTTCCGCAAAATCAACCGGCCGGCGGTTGTCGGGATCGACCAGCGACAAATCCCAGAATTCCGTTCCCTGATAGAAATCGGGCACGCCGGGCATTGTCGCCTTCAGCGTGATCTGGCCGAGCGAATTCAGCGCGCCGAGCAGCGCCAGCCGCCGTGCCAGGGTTTCCATTGAATCGATAAATTCACCCGATATCGAGCGATCGAGGATTTTTGCCACGAACTGGTTGACGCCCGCTTCATAAGCCACGTTGGGGTTGAGCCAGCTCGTTTCCTGCTTGCCCTCGCGGGCCGCCTTCACCGCATAGGCCTGGATGCGTTCGACGAACGTGTCGTCCGGCCGATCGATCGGCCAAGCGCCCAGCAGAGTTTGATAGAGCATGTACTCGAACGTCGTCGAGGGGCAGCGCATCGCGTCCCTGGTGACGACGTGTGGGGCGTTGAAAACCTTCCACCGGGCGACCGAGCTGGTCCATTCTCCCGGCAGCTCGGCCAGTGCTACGAGACGGGCGCGCGCGTCCTCGGCGCGTTTGGTGTCATGGGTCGCGGTTGCAGTCATCGCATGCGGCCAATCTTGCGCACGGACCTTCATGAGGCGGTGAAAGGCGTCGGGCGCAAGCGCCGATGCGGACGACTCGCCGCCGACTTCGTTGAACGCCAGCAGCCGGTGCATGCGATAGAACGTCGTATCCTCCAGCGATTTCGCCATCAGGGGACCGGTGAACTGCTGAACCTTGAGGGCGAAGCGGCGCACGCGCGGTGCGCTATGCAGTGCGCGTCCAGGCCCGGCGAGATTCATGGTCAGAACGTCACGCAGGAAGTCGAATATGCCTTCGTCCGCGGCGAACCAGTCGGAACGCGCCTTTTCGATCGTATCCGAGATCAAGGCGCGATCGCCGTCCGCCGCGCCGGCGGCGGTCAGGTAGGTTCGATAGATCGGGAAATGCAGCACGTAGAGTTCGAACGCCTGCCGCAGACTGTCGGCGGAGAAATCCCGCGTCGAGTAATGGCCGGCGGCGATACGCGCCAGCAGCCGGGCCAGCACGGTGAACTCGCTCGTCAGCAGGGTTTCGAGAACCCGTCGCTTGGCGGCCTTGAGCACCGGCGGCAGCGCGGGGCTCTCGTTGCTGATTTGCCGCCAGGTTTCGTCGAGCGGCTCCAGCCCGCGCCCGTCCACCATCACGCGGGTGATGGCATTGAGTGTCTCATACCCCGTCGTGCCCTGAACGCCCGCGAACGGACGCAATGTTTCATGGTCGGCGAGTATCTTTTCGACGACGACATAAAACGATCTGGCGGATTTGCCTCCCGCCTGGCGAATCAGGCGATTGAGGCGCTGGAAATATTGAGCGGGGTCGCTCAGCCCATCGATATGATCGAGGCGCAACCCGTGCAGCTTTCCTTCCGCGATCAATGTCCTGACCAGACGATGGACGGCGTTGAAGGTCGCGGCATCTTCAACTCGCAAACCGGCGAGCGAGTTGACGTCGAAGAATCGGCGATAGTTGATGTCGCTGGATGCCAGCCGCCAATGTCCGAGCTTGTAGTGCTGCCGCTCCAGCAGGTGGTGCAGCGCCTGCGTCTGGACGGCGCGGCCCGGCCCGGCCCGATAGGCGGCCAGTCCTGTTTCGATGACTTCAGGCGAGCCTTGGATGCTCTTCAATTCCGCCTTGAAGGCGGGCGCTTCCTTGCGGTTGGGGTGGCGCAAGCCGTGATAGCGCGAGGCGAGATCGAGCATCTGCTTGCCGGCGGCGCCGTCTCCAGCCGCCGCCTCCCTGACCATCATGTTCAAAATCTCGCCGTAGCGCTCGGGCGCGATCGGCAGGCGATGCTCGAAATACCAGGCCGAGAAACTGCCTTCGTTCGCATCAAAGCGCAGCTCGATCTCGCCTTTTTCCAGAGCTTCGCCATAAGGCGAGCCGAGGATCGGGAGCAGCACGCCGCCACGGGCGCGATACGGCAACAGCTCCCAGTCGATGTCGAAGGAAACCGCGTGCGGCGAGGCCTCGCCCCATTCCAGCACATCGAGCCACCACGGGTTGTCGGCGAAATGCACCCCGACATGATTGGGCACGAAGTCCAGGATCAGGCCGAGGTCATGCTTTCGGAGCGCCTCGCTCAATCGGGCGAAGCCCTCTTCGCCGCCGAGCTCCGGATTGATGACGGTGTGATTGACCACGTCGTAACCGTGGGACGAACCCTTGCGCGCCTTCGTGAAGGGCGAGGCATAGACGTGGCTGATACCGAGCGCCTTCAGATAAGGGATGATGGCTGCGGCCGCGTCGAAATCGAAATTTTCGGTGAGCTGCAAACGATAGGTCGCGACGGGAACGGCGGCGGGCATCAGCGCCTCCTAGACTAGAGCATGATCCGGAAAAGTGTGTAGCGGTTTTCCGAAAAGATCTTGCTCAAACAAAAGGATAGAGCGCGATGACGATTCGAAGAAAAGTCATCCCGCTCTAGTGGTCCGATTCTAACAGTCGCATCCGCTGTCAGCGGTCACTTTGCGAATGTTAGAATCAAAGGACCACTAGAAAACATTGCATTTTGGTGGAGCTTTGGATTTGACATTCGCTTCTCGGGATCGCGGTAGCGAATGTCAAATCCGCTCCACCAGACGCCAGAACACCGTCCAGGGCTTGATGACCGCGCCGGGTACGCCGCCCCAAATCGGCGTGCCCTCGTTTTCCTCGGCTCTTGCGTTGATTGGCTCGTCGGACAGGTTAGCCGTCAGCATAAGCCTTGCCCCGCCGCCGAGACGCCAGACCGCCGTCAGCATTCCACCGTCGGTTGCGTTCGCATGACCGAAAGCGGCTCCAGCAAGATGGGGAATGATCTCGCTTCGGCGCACCGCAAGGAGTTTCCGCACAAGCGCGAACCGCTCGCTGCCGTTGCAGTTCTCCCAATCCAGGATGGCCGATTTGAAGGTGGTCTCGCTCAAGGGATCGGGGACGTCGTCGCCATAGGTTGCATAGGCCCAGCTATATTCACGCCGCCGTCCTTCGCGGACGGCTTCGGCAAGGTCGCCTTTGAAATCGCAGAAGAACGGGAAGGGGATTTTCGACCCCCATTCTTCGCCCATGAACAGCATGGGGACGGCCGGCGCCAGCAAGGTGATCGCAAGGGCGGCTTCGATTGTCTCGGGTTTTGCGTGGCTCTCGAGCCGATCGCCGAAGGCGCGGTTGCCGATCTGATCGTGATTTTGCAGGAAATTGACAAAGGCTGTAGGCGGAAGCCCGCCGCTTGCCTCGCCACGCGGCTGACCGTCGCGATGCACGGACGCCTCGCCCTGGTAGACAAAACCCGAGCCGAGGCTGCGGGCGATGTCGGAAAGCGGGAAGCGCTGATAGTCGCGGTAGTAGCCTTGTTTCTCGCCAGTCAATTTGACATGCCAGGCGTGATGGTAGTCATCGTTCCACTGCGCGCGATATTTCCCGCGCGGCGGGTCCTGAGCGGGGTCGAGAACTGCAACGCAATTGTCGTCATTTTCAAGCACCAGATGGATGTGGCGGCCGGTCTCGGCGGCGAGTTGACCGGCTGCCACGCTCAGATCGTGAAGCAGAGAGATTTCGCCGGGTTCGGCGATGGCGTGGACGGCATCGAGCCGCAGCCCGTCGAAACGGTATTCATCCAGCCAGTAAAGCGCGTTCTCGACCGCGAAGGCCCGCACCTGCGGCACGCGATAATCGATCGCGCTGCCCCAGGGGGTCTGCGCGTCGGTGAAGAATTGCGGCGCGTAACGGCCGAGATAATTTCCTTCCGGACCGAAGTGGTTATAGACCGCGTCGAGAAACACCATCATTCCGCGCAGATGCGCCGCGTCGATCAGCGCTTTCAGATCGTCGGGCAGGCCGTAGGCGCTGTCGGGCGCGTACCACAAAACGCCGTCATAGCCCCAGTTGCGCTGACCTGCGAAATCCGCAAGCGGCAGCAATTCCAGCGCGGTGATACCGGTTTTGGCCAAATGATCGAGCCTGTCGATCATGGCGCGGTAGGTACCTTCCTGCGTGAAGGCGCCGACATGGGCTTCGAGCAGCACGGTGTCGTGCCACGGCAGCCCTCGCCAATCCGAAGCCCGCCAGGAGTAGCTCGCGTGATCAATCACCTCGCTTGGACCGAACACGTCGGCAGGTTGAAAGTGCGATGCCGGATCGGGTACGTCGATCTCGCCGTCGATGCGGAATTGATAGCGCGTCCCGGCTTTCGCGCCGGATACTTCCGCGCTGAACCAGCCGTCTTTACCGCGCGCGAGCGGATACGGCTTTTCCAGCAGGAGATCGACGCGCTCGGCCGCCGGCGCCCACAGCCGAAAGACCGCGCCGTCGGCTGTCAGTTGGGCACCGAAATGGCGGTGGTTCATGCCGATCCCGAGAAAGCCAGCACCGAGCGGGGAGGCGCGGTGGCCTCGCTTCCCGGCGCGAAATCCGCAGCGGTCTGTTTAACGTCGGCGGTGTTCAATAGTTGCCGCCAATTTTTGTATTCCGGCATCTTCGGCAATGTGAATGCAATCGCCTCCGGCGCGGCGTTGAGCACGATGAAGATCGGGAATTGTCCGGGCCCGGCGGGGCCGAGCACAT
The DNA here is from genome assembly GCA_963832045.1 of uncultured Alphaproteobacteria bacterium. Taxonomy (GTDB): domain Bacteria; phylum Pseudomonadota; class Alphaproteobacteria; order Rhizobiales; family Xanthobacteraceae; genus Bradyrhizobium. The sequence goes on along the minus strand of CAWHSM010000017.1, from coordinate 261,635 downwards.
AAGCGAGGAAGCGGCCCTCCGGGAAATTCCAGTCTTCTTCCTTCATCTCCTCAGCGGCCGGTGTCAGCCACAGCACGCCATAGCTTCCATCCGCGCGCCTGCCATCGAGCCAGCGATGGGCGCGGATTTGCGGAAAGCGCCGGCGAATCTCGGTCATGTGGCCGACGAAATCGATGAGGTCATCGCCTTCGCGTCCCAGACCTTCCCAGCCGATCCATCCGGTTTCATTGTCCTGGCAATAGGCGTTGTTGTTGCCGCCCTGGCTGTTGCCGACCTCGTCGCCCGCCAGAATCAGCGGCACGCCCTGCGCCAACAGCAGGCAGGCCAACTGGTTTTTTCGCAATTGGCGGCGAAGCGCATTGATGGCGGGGTCGTCGGTCGGGCCTTCGTGTCCGCAATTATTGCTGTGATTGTCGTTGGCGCCGTCGCGGTTGTCTTCGCCGTTCGCCTCGTTGTGCTTGCTGTTGTAGCTGAAGAGATCGCTGAGCGTGAAGCCGTCATGCACGGTGATGTGGTTGATGCCGGCGCGGGGGGCGCGGCCGTCATGGTTGAAGAGATCGGAGGAGCCGGTCATGCGGCCGGAGACCTCGCCGATCAGGCTCCCCTCACCGCTCCAGTAGCGCCGCATGGCGCTGCGATAACGGTCATTCCACTCCGACCATTGCGAGGGAAAGCCGCCGACCTGATAGCCGCCCAGGCCCAAATCCCAGGGTTCGGCGACCAGCTTGACGGTGGCGAGCACCGGGTCCTGCCGGACCGCGGTGAGAAAGCCGCTGTTGCGGTTAAAGCCGTTCGGGCCGCGCGAGAGCGTGGTTGCGAGATCGAACCGGAATCCGTCGACGTGGCAGACCTCAACCCAGTATCGCAGCGAGTCCATCACCATCTGCAGCACGCGCGGATGGGTGAGATTGACGGAGCTGCCGCATCCGGTGAAATCGTCGTAATAGCGCAGATTTTCCGGCTTGAGCCAGTAATAGGAGGCGTTGTCGATGCCGCGAAACGACAGCGTCGGGCCCATATGGTTGCCCTCCGCGGTGTGGTTGTAGACGACGTCGAGCATCACTTCGATGCCGGCGTCGTGGAGTCTCGCCACCGTGGTGCGGAAGGCGTCGAGCGCGTTGTCCTGCGCGTAGCGCAGCTCCGGCGCGAAGAAGGACAGCGTATTGTAACCCCAATAGTTCGACAGTTTCTTTTCGACCAGCATCCGGTCGTCCACGAGGCCGTGGATCGGCAGCAACTCGATGGTGGTGACGCCAAGCCGTCTGAGGTGCTCGATCATGGCCGGCGAGGATAGCCCGCCATAGGTGCCGCGCAGATTGGGAGGCACGTCGTCGCGCTTCTGCGTCAGGCCCTTGACGTGAGCCTCGTAAATGATGGTGTCTTCCCAGGGAATGCTGGGACGCGCTTCGCGCCGGCCCCAGTTGAAGGCTTCGTCGACGACGACGGCCTTTGGCATGCCGCGGGCATTGTCGCGCCGGTCGAAGGAAAGATCCTCGCGCGCGCTGCCGGTGCGGTAGCCAAAATGCGCATCGCTCCACACCAGCCGTCCGGCCAGCCGTCTCGCATAGGGATCAAGCAGAAGCTTGTTGGGGTTGAAGCGGTGGCCCTGTTCCGGGGCGTAGGGACCGTGAACGCGATAGCCGTAGAGCTGTCCGGGCGAAATATCGTTCAGGTAGCCATGCCAGACGTCCTCGGAGCGCTCCGGCAATTCGATGCGCTCGAGTTCGCGCCGGCCCTGGCTGTCGAACAGGCACAGCTCCACTTTCTGCGCATTGGCGGAGAACAGCGCGAAATTGGTGCCCCGGCCGTCCCAGCTTGCACCGAGACGAAAGGGCGATCCGGCCGATAGTCTCATTATCAGCCTTCCGGTACGAGAAAGATCGCGGCCAAAGGTGGGATGGTGAGTCTCAGTTCTGGCATGACACCTTCCAGCGTCCGGACCTCGCCGATATTCCCGACATTGCTTCCGCTGTAGTGCAATGAATCCGTATTGAGAACCTCGCGCCACGTCCCCGCGAACGGCACCGGAACGATGTAGTTACGATAAACGTTCGGCGAAAAATTCGTCACGACCAGGCAACGGGCGCGCTCATCCCTGCCTTTGCGAAGCCAGGCAAAGACGTTGCCGTTGGCATCGTCCGTAATCAGCCATTCGAAGCCGGAGGGCTCGCAGTCGAGCTCATGCAGCGCGGGCGTGCTGCGATAGAGCTTGTTGAGATCGCGGATCAGCGATTGGATGCCGGCGTGCCTCGGCTGATCGAGCAGGTGCCAATCGAGCGAATGATCGTGATTCCATTCGCTCGCTTGCGCGAACTCGCAGCCCATGAACAGCAGTTTCTTGCCGGGATGGCCGAACATGAAGCCATAATAGGCCCGCAGGTTCGCAAAGCGCTGCCAGTCGTCGCCGGGCATTCGCCCCAGGATCGAGCGTTTGCCGTGAACGACCTCATCATGCGACAGCGGCAGGATGAAATTTTCCGAGAAGGCATAATGCAGGCCGAACAGGATGTCGCCGTGATGATGTTTGCGGTGGACCGGATCCTTGCTGATATAGTTCAGCGTGTCGTGCATCCAGCCCATGTTCCACTTATAGCCGAAGCCGAGCCCGCCAAACTCCACCGGGCGAGACACCTGCGGCCATGCGGTCGATTCTTCCGCCGCCGTCGTTGCTTGCGGGAAGTGGGCGAACACTTCGGTATTGAAGCGGCGCAGGAAGGCGATGGCGTCGAGGTTTTCCCGACCGCCGAATTGATTGGGCACCCATTCGCCAGCGGGCCGGCTGTAGTCGAGATAGAGCATCGAGGCGACGGCATCGACGCGCAGGCCGTCGATGCCGTAACGCTCCAGCCAGAACAGCGCGTTCGACACCAGGAAGTTGACGACTTCGGTGCGCCCGTAATTGTAGATCAGCGTGCCCCAGTCGAGGTGGCGGCCCTGTAGCGGATTGGCATGTTCGTAGAGCGCGGTGCCGTCAAAGCGGCCGAGACCGTGCGGGTCGTCGGGGAAATGACCCGGCACCCAGTCGAGCAACACGCCGAGCCCTTCACGATGGCAGGCATCGACCAGCGCGGCGAAATCCGCAGGGCCGCCGAAGCGGCTGGTCGGCGCAAACAGGCCGGTCGGCTGGTAGCCCCATGAGCCGTCGAAAGGATGCTCGCTGACGGGAAGAAATTCGATATGGGTGAAACCCATGTCGCGGGCATAGCCAGGCAATTGCTCGGCCAGCTCGCGATAGGTCAGCCATTCATTGTCGCCCTTGCGCCGCCACGATCCGAGATGCACCTCGTAGATCGAGACCGGTGCGTTGAACGAATTGACATTGGCCGGGGCAGGGCGTGGGCGCGGCAGCCTTTCCTCGTCGAATACGACCGATGCCGTGCTCGGGCGGATTTCGGCCGCAAAGGCGAACGGATCGGATTTCAGCGGCAAGTGCTCGCCCTGCCGGCTGAGGATTTCGAATTTGTAACGGTCACCGGAAGTGGCGTGGGGAATGAACAATTCCCAATAGCCGAGGCCGCGCACCCGCATTGGATGGCGCCGTCCATTCCAAAAGTTGAAGTCACCCACGACGCTCACGCGTTGCGCATTGGGCGCGAGCACGACGAAAGCCACCCCCGGCACGCCCTCCAGCACCATCGGATGCGCGCCGAGCTTCTCGTAAAGCTGCTGATGGGTGCCTTCTCCCAGCAAGTAAAGATCGTAGTCGGTCAGAATGGGAGGAAACCGGTAGGGGTCGTCGAGATCGACCACGGCCTCGCCGAACCGCGCGCGTAACTGGTAGGCGGTCGAGCCGTTGGGGAGAAATCCGGCAAACAGGCCGTCTTCGTGAATGCGCGTCAGCGCCGCCGCTTCGCCATGCGGGGCGATGGCGTCCACCTTCTGCGCATCGGGCAGGAAGGCACGCACGACCGTTTTGCCGTTTTCGGTATGGGGCCCGAGATACTGAAAGGGGTCGGAGTGACGGCCTTCCAGGATCGCATAGGCTTCAGCGGAAAGCTGGGTCATGCGGCCTCTCGGGCAGGTTGGGACAACATCCGCAGCACCCGGGCGAGCGTCGCCGTCACGCCCTCCGGCCGTTGCGCCAACTCGGTTTCGAGCACCTCAAAAGCCTTTTCGATCTGGAAGAAGTTCAGCGTGCGCTGCGCGGCAACGGGATCGGCGGGCCAGATCGAGGACTCGGTCATGAATTCGCGATAGGCCGCAAGAAAGGCCGAGGTTGCGCGGTCGACCCACTCGGCGAGCGCCGCGCTAAATCTGCCGTGCTCGTCCGCTGCAGGATGAAGCGCGCGCTCGCGCGCGGCATGGGTCGAAGCCTCGATCGACCAGATCAGGCTCGCGACATCCCGCGCCGCCGGCGCCTTGCGCCGCCGCTCCTCGATCGGCCGACGCGGATCTCCTTCGAAGCCGGTGATGAAAATGTCGTCCTTGACGAGCAAGAACTTTCCGAGCTGCAGGTCCCCATGCAGGCGCAAATTGAGGGCTTGTACCTCCGGCGGCATCAGGCCGTTCAGGCGGTCGCGCAAGCCGTCCTGTTGCGCCAGGATTTGATCGATCATCTGGCGGTCGGAATCACTGAACAAGCTGGAGTGCTGCCTCAAGCTATTGAGCACGCGCTCGGCGTTCCGAACGATCGTCTCGGTCCAGCGCCCAACGTCCGGCGGCTGGACCGGTTCCGGCGCAAAATCAGTCAATCCACTTGCGGAGGCCAAGGCAAGGTGCAGTTCGGCCGTGCGCCTTCCGATCTGCGACATGTGGCGCAGATAGAGGATCAGTTCCTCGCTCTCGCGGGCCTCGCCAATGGCCGCGAGCAGGCGCTGCTCTTCAAGGAAACGATCGAGGTAGGCCGCGGTGACGGTCCAGGCATCGCCCTGGTTTTGGATATGGGCATGGACGGTGGCGATCGCGCTTCGCTTTTCGCCTTCGATCAGTTCGACGCTGCCGAGCAGTGCCAGTGTGTTGGCGAAGCCAACAACTTCGGTCAAAAATCGGCCGATTTCGATTTCGGGATGAATGCCGGCTTCAAGCTTCCGGCAGAGCTTGACCACGTAGTCGGCATCGACCAGTACGGCGCTGCTGAAGGGTGCGCCATCGAGGGCACTAATGCGTTCGGGTTGTCTGACGGGCTTGCTCGGGAATTTGCTCGTCGGCGTGAATTCGAGGCTCAAGCCGCTTTCCTCGATCGTCAGCCGCTGGTCGAGATTACGGAACAGAAGGGCGATGAATATGGGGTCGGCGGCGACATCCAGCAGCGTGCCTTCGCGAGCGCCCTGACGCACCGCGGCCAGCGCGTTCGGGTTATAACGCTCGCGATCGAAGCGCACCCACTCGATCTGCATCGGCAGCACGTGGCGTGTTTTGGTCTCATCGCCGGCGACTTCGAAGAAAGCAAGCCAGGGCCGGTTGTCGCCGATATCGCAGAACGGGACCGCGGAAATGAGTGCCGGTTGTATCGCGGACGCAATATTGACCGGATACCAGCGTGAACGCGCCAGATGCCCGGGCAGAACGTCACACTCGAACACGCTGCGGGTGCGGGCGAGCGACACCCAGGTCGCTCCGACCGGCACGACAAGCGTTTCGAATTCAGGGACGATCGAGGGCGCGGCCGGCTCCGACTTGTCGCGCTCCTGGAGCTGAAACCAGTAGAAGCCGTAGGGCGCGAGCGTGATCATATAGGGCAGTTCGCCGATCGCCGGAAAACTGGTGCGCCCGAGCATTTCCAGAGGCACGCGATCCCTGAAGGGGGATAGATCGAGCTCGGTCGCTTGCGCCGAACGGGAGAGATTGGCGACGCAGAGAATGACCTCCTCGCCGAGCTGCCGGACATAGGCGAGCACGGCGCGATTGGCCGGGCGGATGAAGGTCATGCTGCCGCGTCCAAAGGCCAGGGTCGATTTGCGCACCGAGATCAGCCGTTTGGTCGAACTCAACAGCGACGACAGGCTGCGCGATTGCGCTTCCACGTTGACCGCTTCATAGCCGTAGACCGGGTCCATGATCATCGGGGCATAAAGCCGGGCGGGATCAGTGCGGGAGAAGCCGCCGTTGCGATCCGGCGTCCACTGCATCGGCGTGCGCACGCCATTGCGGTCGCCGAGATAGATATTGTCGCCCATGCCGATTTCATCGCCGTAATAGACGATCGGCGTGCCTGGAAACGACAGCAACAGCGAGTTCATCAGTTCGATCTTGCGCCGGTCGTTGTCCATCAGCGGCGCCAGCCGCCGCCGAATGCCGACGTTGATCCGCGCGCGCGGATCGTTGGCGTAAGTCGACCACAGGTAGTCGCGCTCGACGTCGGTGACCATTTCCAGCGTCAGCTCGTCGTGATTGCGCAGGAACAGCGCCCATTGGCAGTTGGCGGGAATATCCGGGGTCTGGCGCAGGATGTCGGTGATGGGAAAACGGTCCTCCTGGGCGATCGCCATGTAGATGCGCGGCATCAGCGGGAAGTGATAGGCCATGTGGCATTCGTCGCTGTTGCCGAAATAGTGCTGGACGTCCTCCGGCCACTGATTGGCTTCCGCCAGCAACACCTTGCCCTTGGCGTAGTTGTCGAGTTCGGCGCGCAACCGCCGGAGGACGGCATGCGTCTCGGGCAGGTTTTCGTTATTGGTGCCGTCGCGCTCGCACAGATAGGGGATGGCGTCGAGACGAAATCCGTCGACGCCGGTGTCGAGCCAGCGCTTCATCACCTGGACTAGCGCGTTGACCACGCGCGGATTGTCGAAATTCAGGTCCGGCTGATGCGAAAAGAAGCGGTGCCAGTAGAACTGGCCGGCTTCGGGATCCCAGGTCCAGTTCGATTTCTCCGTATCGGTGAAGATGATGCGCGTGCCGGGGTATTTCTGGTCGGTGTCGCTCCATACATACCAGTTGCGCGCGCTGGATTTCGGGGCGCTGCGCCGGGCACGTTTGAACCAGTGATGCTGGTCGGAGGTGTGATTGATGACGAGTTCGATGATGACCCGCAGGCCCCGCCGCTTGGCTTCGACGATGAAGCGGCGAAAATCCTTCATGGTCCCGAAATCGGGATTGACCGCGCCGTAGTCGGCGATGTCGTAGCCGTCATCGCGTCCCGGCGAGGGATAGAACGGTAACAGCCACAGCGCTGTCACCCCGAGATCTTGCAGATAGTCGAGCTTTTCGGTGAGGCCGGAAAAATCGCCGATGCCGTCATTATTGCTGTCGGCGAACGCCTTGACGTGAAGTTGATAGATAATGGCATCCTTGTACCAGAGTTCGTCGCCGTCCCGCAGCGGGGCCGGCATCTCCCTTGCATCGATGGACGACATCAGACTGCCGAGCCGCTCGCCCTGCTGCGGGCGGGCGGAGGCCGGATCATGGTACGGTGCGTGCCCGGTATCGCGGGCCGTGCTTTCGGCGGTTTCGGTGATTTTGTTCACGGTGATGCGGTCGGCATGACTGGTCCCATTTCGTTTGCGCGAAAGGAGATGCTGGGGACATATATAGAAAGCCGCTTCCCTCCCATTGGTTCCCGGCGGAACGGCATGGCTGACAAAGGCGTTAGCCACTTCTATCTTCTTCCCAAATCAGTAGAATTTCCAGCAATCTCCCCTCCTCAGCGTGCAAATGGCGTGCCGAATGGACGTTTTTACCCGGGCCAAGGAATTGGGCATCCAGACCGAATTTGTGGACGGTCAGGGTCACCGCCATGTGACGGATGCCACGGCCCTGAAGATCATCCTGGATGCCCTGCCGCAGCGCGTCCCCTACCGGTTTCTCGATGAGGCGGTCGTCATCCGCTCCGGTGAGGCGTCCCGAACCGTGCTCAACCCTGCCGCGGCGTTGCCGGTACGCTGGAAGATCGCCGCCGGTTCTAAAATCGCCGGACAAGAGGCCGCGCCGCAAAAGATCATCGCGCAGGGCGAAGCGCGGGAGCGCAGCATTATCTGGCCCTCCGGCTTGCCGGAAGGGAGCTACCGGCTGCATCTGACCGACGCGACCGGGTTGGCCGAAGCAGTCCCGCTGATCGTTTCGCCGCCCAAGGCCTATGGTGGCGATTTCGACCGCGGCTGGCTGCTTGCGGTCCAGCTTTACGGCGTGCGTTCCGCGCGCAATTGGGGCATCGGCGACTTTACCGATCTCCAGGCGTTGCTCGAGCTTGCGGCACGGCTCGGAGCCGACGGGGTCGGCCTCAATCCGCTGCACGTTCTGTTCGACGATCGGCCGGCCGATTGCAGTCCCTATTCGCCCAACAGCCGGCTGTTTCTCAACGCGCTTTACATCGACGTCGAAAAAATCCCCGAGTTCACCCCGGGCGCCGAGGTCAGGAGGCTTGCTGCTCGCTTAAGGGAAGGCCGCATCGTGGACTATCAAGGCGTCGCGGAACTGAAGTGGCGAGCGCTTCACGCGGCCTTTGAGAAATTCAAGGCGCAGCCGGCCACAAGGCGCAAGGAAGACTTCGACGCCTTCCGCGCCGAGCGCGCGCCGCTGTTGTCGCGCTTTGCCTGCTTTGAGGTGCTGCGGCACAAATACGGCCAGCCGTGGTGGGAGTGGCCCGCGGCATGGCGTGCGCCCATTGATGCCAAATGCGCCGAATTGCACCGGGGGGCGGATGCTGCGGAAATCGAATTTGTCGAATTCGTGCAGTGGACCGCGGACCGGCAATTGCGATCCTGCCGGGACCTGGCTCGCCGCCTCGGCATGAAGGTCGGCCTTTATCTCGACGTGGCGGTCGGCGTGCAATCCGATGGCTTCGATGCCTGGAATGAGCAAACCGCGATTTCGCGTCACCTTGCGGTCGGCGCGCCACCCGATCCGCTCAACCTCGCCGGCCAGAACTGGGGTCTTGCCGGCTTCAATGCCGCTGGTCTTGAACTGCAGTCGTTCGAGCCGTATCGGGAGATGCTGCGGGCCTCGATGCGCTATGCCGGTGCGATCCGGCTCGATCATGTGCTGGGCCTGAAGCGGCTCTATCTCGTGCCGCACGGCTTTGCCGCCGACAACGGCGCCTATGTGCAGATGCCGTTCGAGGCGCTGCTTGCGGCAACCGCGCAGGAAAGCACGGCGCATGCCTGCGTCGTTATCGGAGAGGACCTCGGCACCGTTCCGGAAGGTTTTCGCGCCAAGATGGCGCAGTGGGGCATCTGGTCCTACCAGGTGATGATGTTCGAACGCGACGATCGCGGCGCCTTTCAGGACGCCGGCCACTATTCGCCGAACGCGCTCGTCACCTTCAATACCCACGATCTGTCCACCTATTCCGGTTGGCGCTCGTTCGGCGATCTCAAGCTGAAGCGTTCGATCGGGATCGATCCCGGCGAGAGCGATGATGCGCGCTGGCACGCGCTGACGATGCTCGACGACGTGCTGCGTCATCACGCCATCGACCGTAACGATATCTATGCGATCGCGGGCTTTCTGGCCCGGACAAGATCGCGTCTGCTGGCGATCTCGCTTGAGGACCTGCTGGGCGTGGTCGATCAGCCGAACATCCCGGGCACCGTCAACGAGCATCCGAACTGGCGGCAACGGCTGCCGGTTGCTGTCGGCGATATTGCGGCCGCGATCGATATTCGGGCGTTGAAAGACGCGACCCGCGACAGGAAACGCGTCACAGCGTAAGGTGCAGCCCAACCGGGTGAATGGAATTGTCCAGAATCGAAGATTACGGCTTGATCGGAGACTGCGAAACCGCAGCCCTGGTAGGCCGCGACGGCTCGATCGACTGGCTGTGCTGGCCGGCCTTCGATTCGGATGCGTGTTTTGCCAGCCTGCTCGGCACGAGCGAGAACGGACGGTGGCTGATCGCGCCCGCGGAAGACGGGTCACGCATTTCGCGCCGGTACTGGGACAGTACGCTGATCCTCGAGACCCGGTTTGCGACGGAGAGCGGCACCGTGGCTGTGATCGACTTCATGCCGCCGCGCGGCGAAGCCTCCGACGTCGTCCGCCTGGTATGCGGTATCGAAGGCAGCGTGACCATGCGGATGGAACTCGTGATCCGCTTCGGCTCCGGGGCGGATATTCCATGGGTCAGGCGCACCGAGGACGGCGCGCTGCTCGCGATTTGCGGTCAGGACATGGCGGTGCTGCGGACACCTGTCGAGACTCGCGGCAAGGATATGACCACGGTGGCCGAGTTCGAGGTCAACGAGGGCGAAACCGTTCCCTTCGTGCTCACCTACGGGCCGTCGCATCTGCCATTGCCCGAGCCGATCAACCCGGCGCAGGCGTTGCAGGACACCGAGGATTTCTGGACCGAATGGTGCAGCCGCTGCACCTATCAAGGCGAAAGCCGCGATCTGGTGATGCGCTCGCTGATCACGCTGAAGGCCCTGACCTATGAACCGACCGGCGGCATTGTCGCCGCGCCCACGACATCGCTGCCGGAGAAGCTCGGCGGCAGCCGAAACTGGGACTACCGGTTCTGCTGGCTGCGCGATGCTACCTTCACGCTGCTGGCGCTGATGAACTCCGGTTATACCGAGGAGGCGTCGGCCTGGCACAATTGGCTGCTGCGCGCAGTCGCAGGCTCGCCGGACAACATGCAGATCATGTACGGCATCATGGGCCAACGCCGCCTTCTGGAATGGGAGGCGGGGTGGTTGCCCGGCTATGAAGGCGCGCAACCGGTGCGGGTCGGCAACGCCGCCCATGCCCAGTTGCAGCTCGACGTGTACGGCGAGCTGATCGATGCGTTTTACCAATCGCGCCTGGCGGAGTTGAAACTGGACCAAAACTCATGGGCTTTGGCGCGGACGATTGTCGAACATGTCGGGGAGGTCTGGGACCAGCCGGACCATGGTATCTGGGAGAGACGCGGCGAGCGGAGACACTACGTTTTTTCCAAGGTGATGACGTGGGTCGCGATCGATCGCGCCGTCAAGGGCGCCGAGCGGTTCGGTTACGACGCGCCATTGGAGCGCTGGCGAGGCTTGCGCGATTCGATCTGCCGCAGCGTCTGTGACAACGGCTTCGATGTCAGCCACAACACATTCGTCGAATCCTACGGCTCCCAATCGCTCGATGCCAGCCTTCTGCTGTTACCGGCGGTCGGCTTCCTGCCGGCCGCCGACCCCCGTATTCGCGGTACCATCGCCGCGGTCGAAAAGCACATGATGCGCGACGGCTTCGTGCTGCGGCACGATCCGCGCGAGCCGACCGACGAGCAGCAGCCCATTGAAGGCGCGTTCCTGGCCTGCACGCTCTGGCTCGCCGACGCCTACGTGCTGTCGGGCGAAATCGACAAGGCGCGGGTGCTGTTCGAGCGCGTGGTAGGGATCGCCAACGACCTCGGCCTGCTGGCGGAAGAGTTTGATTCAGGCGTCGGCCGTCAGACCGGAAATTTTCCGCAGGCGCTGACCCATATCGCGCTGATCAACACCGCCCATAATCTCAGCGAAGCCACCAAGGCGAGTGAAAAGCCGGCGGTGCAGCGGTCGACGTAGGGGGATTGAGGAAAATAGATTTCCGTCGTCCCGGCCTTGAGCCGGGACTCATCCACAGGTGAGGGTTGTTTCAGCTGATCGGGGCTACAGCCTGCTCAAAAATAAAACCCTGTGGCTATGGGTCCCTGCGTTCAGGGACGACACCGAGTTCTATTGGGCCGAGGCGAGAATCACGTCCATCGCCTTGGCAAAACCCTCGTCTTCGTTCGAGGCCGTCACATGCGTGGCCTGCCGTTTCACATCGTCACTGGCGTTGCCCATGGCAAATGACGTGCCGCTGACATGAAACATCGCCAGATCGTTCTGCATGTCGCCGATGGTGGCGACCGCATCCAGCGAAATGCCAAGCCGCCGCGCCATCGTCTGCACGAAGGTGCCCTTGTCGACTGCCGGCGGGGTGATGTCGAGATAATAGCTTTGCGATCGCACGGCGGTGGCCTGCGCGCCGAGCGCCTCCTGCATCGCGATCTCGCAGCGCTGCAGCATTGCCGGATCGCTGCTGGCGCCGACGATCTTGCAGGCCGATGCCAGATAGGGCGTGAAGTCCGCCACGATGGTTGGATCGGCCCGGATGGCGCGCTTCTCGTGCGGGATGTATTCCCCGTTGGGATCACAGGCGAGCCAGCGGTCGGCCGTGAACAGCCAGATTTCGGTGCCGAATTTCGTCAACACTTCAAGCGCCCGTCGCGACACTGGTTCCGGGATCAGATGCTGCTCGACCGGTTTTAGTTCGGGATCGACGATGCAGCTGCCGTTGAAGGCGCCGATTGGAAGCCGGATGTGCAGCGGTTCGATGAGAAACCGCATGCCCATGGTGGGACGGCTCGATGTGATGGTGAAGCCGATGCCGGTTTCGTGCAGCCGTTGCACCGCGCTCCTGGCGGCGTCGGTCAGCGTCTTGTCCTTGGTCAAGAGCGTGCCATCGACGTCGGACACGACGAGCGCGATGCGGGTCATTCCTTGGGCCTCTCGAGTTGGTCGACAATGCTTTGGACGATCGCCTCGACTGTCGCATCGATGGACACGGTGATCGGATATTCGTTTTCTTGCGGCGGTTCCAGCGTCTTGAACTGGCTATCCAACAATCCCGGCGGCATGAAATGGCCATGTCGCCGGGCCAGCCGCTCGGCGATCAGGGTCAGGCTTCCGTCGAGAAAGACGATACGAATGTCGTTGCGCCCATGGACCAGCAGATCACGGTAGGAGCGTCTCAGCGCCGAGCAGGCCATCACGACATGACCGCCATCGTGACACACCCGGTCGATCTCGTCGGCAATCGCCGTCAGCCACGGCAAGCGATCCTCGTCGGTGAGCGGATGGCCCGCGCTCATCTTGGCGACGTTGCTTGCGGGATGAAACCGGTCGCCGTCCTCGAACGTCCAGCCAAGCTGTTCGGCAAGCTTGGCAGCGATGGTACTTTTGCCCGAACCGGACACGCCCATCACGATCAAGGCGCACGGCGCAATGTCTGGTCTATCGTTCATTCCTCACCAATCGCGGCCCGATCTACCAGCAGAACGGTCTCGCCAACAGAGCGGGCACGGTTCGCCGGCAGGTTCTCGCCGGCGAACAGCCGCGTCAAGATTGCGCGCTTGTCCTTGCCGGCTACCTCGAACAGCATTTCGCGGCAGGAAGCAAGCGCGGGTAGCGTCAGCGTCACCCTGGGAACGAACGGCTCGACATTGGCCTTGGGCACACCGATCACCCAGCGCCTGGTTTCGGCAAGCGCGGGATAGCCCGGAAATAACGAGGCGGTATGGCCGTCAGGGCCAATGCCCATCAGCACCAGGTCGAACAGCGGACGGGTGGGATCGAGTTCGTGCGCGCCATAAAACGATTGCAGCTCGCGCTCGTAGAGGCTGGCGGATTCGTCGGGAGAGGCGGTATTCGTGGGGATCGGATGAATATGGCCCGCGGGCGCCAAGCGATCGAGGAAAATCTCGCGCGCCATACCCATATTGTTGAGGGGATCGCCGGCCGCAACAAAGCGCTCGTCGCCGATGAACCAGTGCACGCGATCCCAGGGAATTCGCTTCGCGTAGGGATCGCTCGCGAGCAACCGATAAAGCTGCTTCGGGCTCGAGCCGCCGGTCAGGCATATCGCCACGCGGCCGCGGTTGGCTTCGATCCTCGCTATCAGGCGCTGTGCCGCGGCAATCGCCAGCGCGGCCGGATCGGCAACGGTGATCCGGCGAAGATCGTCGGGCGGCTGCATTCGAATTAAACGAACTTGCGCCAGCTACGGCCGTCGCGCTTCAGCAGTTCCTCGGCGCAACGCGGGCCTTCGCTGCCGGCCTTGTACGTCTCGAGGCCGTTCGGACCGGATTTCTTCCACGCATCCAGGAAGGGTTGCACCGCCTGCCAGCCGGCTTCCACGCTGTCGGCGCGCTGGAACAGGATGTTGTCGCCGATCATGCAGTCGTAGATCAGTGTCTCGTATCCGGTGGTCGGTTCGGCCTGAAAATAATCCTTGTAGCGGAATTTCATCTCGACGCCGTCGATCTCGATCGTCGGGCCCGGCACCTTGGTGTTGAACTGCAACGTAATGCCCTCGGTCGGCTCGACCGCGATGACGAGATAGTTTTGCGACAGCCGGTCCACCGGCGTGTCGCGGAACATCGCGAACGGCGCCTGCTTGAACTTGATCGCGACCTCCGTGCGCTTGGCGCCGAGCGCCTTGCCGGTGCGCAGATAAAAGGGAACGCCGGCCCAGCGCCAGTTGTCGATGGTCAGTTTCAGTGCCGCATAGGTTTCGGTGGTGCTGCCGGGTTTGACGTCTTCGGTCTTGCGATAGTCGGGAATCTCGACGCCGGCAGCCTCGCCGGCCTGATACTGGCCGCGCACCGAATTTTGCAGCGCCTCTGTCTCGCTCTGGGTCTGGATTGCGGCCAGCACCTCGGCCTTTGCCGAACGCACCGCATGGGCCTCGAATTTTGCCGGCGGTTCCATCGCCGCCAGTGAAAGCAATTGAAACAGGTGGTTCGGCACCATGTCGCGCAGCGCGCCGGTCGAATCGTAGAAACTGCCGCGGTGGCCGACGCCGATCTTTTCATCGACGGTGATCTGCACATGGTCGATATGGTTTCGATTCCAGATCGGCTCGAACATGCCGTTGGCGAAACGCAGCACCAGGATGTTCTGCACCGTTTCCTTGCCGAGATAATGATCGATCCGGTAGATCTGGTGCTCCTCGGCGATCTTTAGCAGCTCGTCGTTGAGCGCCTTGGCGGAAGAAAGATCGGTGCCGAACGGCTTTTCGATCACGAGCCGCCGCCACGTTCCGTCCTTCTCTTTCAGCATGCCGGCGCGGCCGAGCTGTTTCGTGATCGGGGCAAATGCGCCGGGCGGGGTCGCCAGGTAGAACAGACGGTTGCCGCCGGTCGAACGATTGGTTTCGAGTCTTTCCAGCCGCTCAGCCATCGCATCGAAGGAGGCGGGATCGCTCGGGTCGGCTTCGATGCTGGTGACGCATTCGAGCAGGCGTTTGGCAATCGCCTCATCGACGGGGCGGGTTTTGTATTGATGCAGGCCTTTGAGCAGGCTTTCGCGCAATTCGTCGCCCGAGGAGCCCTTGCGGGCGACGCCAACCACACAGAATTTCTCAGGCAGAAGATCGGAAGCCGCGAGGTTATAGAGCGCGGGGATCACCAGCCGATGCGTCAGATCGCCGGTGACGCCGAAGATCACGAAAGAGCAGGGGCCGGGCTTCCGTTTTTTGGATGGTTCGATCACGAATGACCTTTCGGCTTGTCGGGCGCGCCCTTTGGTGCCGCATCGGAATGCGGCTCCTTGTGACCGCCGAAGCCGGCGCGCATCGCGGAGAGAAGCTTTTCGGCGAAGGTATGTTCCTTGCGCGAGCGAAAGCGCGCAAACAGCGCCGCCGTCAGCACTTCGGCCGGCACCGCCTCGTCGATCGCGGCATTCACGGTCCAGCGGCCTTCGCCGGAATCCTCGACGAAGCCGGAATAGGTCCCAAGCGTCGGGTTTTTCGCCAGCGCCGAGGCGGTCAGGTCAAGCAGCCAGGAGGGGATCACGCTTCCGCGCCGCCAGACTTCCGCGATATCGGTGATGTCGAGATCGAAGCGGTGCTCTTTCGGCAGCGCTTCGATATTGGCGCTCTTCAGGATATCGAAGCCTTCGGCATAGGCCTGCATCAGGCCATATTCGATGCCGTTGTGGACCATCTTGACGAAATGCCCGGCGCCGACAGGGCCCGCATGGAGATAACCCTGCTCGACGCGAGGGTCGCGCCCCTCGCGTCCCTCGGTGCGCGGGATGTCGCCGATGCCCGGTGCGAGCGTTGCAAAGATCGGGTCGAGACGCCCGACCACCTCCTTGTCGCCGCCAATCATCATGCAATAGCCGCGCTCGATACCCCAGACGCCGCCGGAGGTGCCGACGTCGACGTAATCGATGCCGCGTTCCTTCAGCTTCTTGCCGCGGCGGACGTCGTCCTGCCAGAATGTATTGCCGCCATCGATGATGACGTCGCCGCTTTCCATCAGCTTCGCCAGCGTGTCGATCGCAGCTTCAGTAATCGGCCCCGCCGGCAGCATTACCCAGGCGGTGCGCGGCCTGGTGAGTTTCTGGACGAACTGCTCCAATGAGTTCGACCCAACCGCGCCTTCAGCGGCCATAGCGGCCACGGCCTTCTCGTCCTTGTCATAGACGACGGCGGAATGTCCGTGCCGCATCAGCCGGCGGACGATATTGCCGCCCATCCGCCCCAGGCCGATCATGCCGAGCTGCATTGGTTTGTCCTCAGTTCAGCGCCTGCCTGATCGCGCTATCGAGCGCTTTCAGGCTACGCGTGAGATCGCCCTTCAGATGTACCCGCAACGCGCGTCGGCCGCGCTCGGTCAATACGTCGAAATCGCCGCGGGCCTGCGCCGCCTTGATCACGCCAAAGCTCGCCTTCTGGCCCGGCACCGGCAGATCCTTCGGATCGTCGGCGGTGATTTGCAGGAACACGCCGCTGTCAGGGCCGCCTTTGTAGGCCTGGCCGGTCGAATGCAGGAAGCGCGGGCCGAATTCCGCGCAGGTCGCGATATGGCTGATATCGCGGACCGCGAGCCGGGCGCTTTGCAGGGCGTCGATATGGGCGGCGTTGCGCTCGATATAAGCCAGCAGCGCCACATAATCGTCGGCGTGGACGCGTGAAAAATGCGCCTTCAACCACGATTCCAGCGTGCCATCGGCGCCCGCCTTGCGTAACGAAGCCGCATTGGTCTCGTCCGTGTAAAGATCGGCTTCTGCGGTAGAAATGACCGGTTCTTCCGCCGGGAGCGCGCCGGACTTTTCGAAAGCCGCGGTCAATTCCCGGGTCTTGATCTTGGCAGCCTCGACGTCGGGCTGGTTGAACGGGTTGATGCCGAGCACAGCGCCCGCCACGGCGGTTGCCATTTCAAAGCGGTAAAACTCCTGGCCGATATGCTCGATCGACTTGACGACAATGCGCACGACGGGATGACCGGCTTTCTCCAGCGCATCGAGCTTCTCGTCATGCGCGCTGTCACTCTCGCTTTCGGTGCGCAGGTCGATGAAGAAACGGTCACGGCCGTAAGTCTCGGCATCGCCCAGCGTTTCGCCGTCGATCGGGATCAGGCCCTTGCCGTCCTTGCCGGTGGATTCCGCAATCAGCTGCTCGGCCCAGGCGCCGAAGTCCGCGATCTTTTTCGAAGACAGGATCGTGACCTTGTCGCGGCCTTCAAGGCCCGCAAGCCCCATCGCCAGGCCTAACTGGACGCCGGGATTTTCATGCGGCGGCACATCCGCGCCGCAGGAGCGCGCCATCGACAGCGTATGATGAATGAGGCTGCGCAGGTCGATGCCCGCGGTCGCGGCCGGCACCAGTCCGAACGGGGAGAGCACCGAATAGCGGCCGCCGATGGCAGGATCGCCATGGAAGATACGGGCAAAACCTTGTTTGGTTGCGGTCTTTTCCAGCGACGAGCCGGGATCGGTCACCGCGATGAAACGATGGCCGGCTTTGTCGATGCCTATGGTCTTGGCAACGCGTTCGAAGAAATAATCCTTCATTACGTTGGGCTCGGTGGTGCCGCCGGACTTGCTCGAGACGATGAAGAGCGTCTTTGAGAGATCGACCGCCTTTTCCATCGCGCGCACCTGCGCGGGGTCGGTGGAATCGAGCACGTGCAGCTTGGGAAAGCCGGCTTTCTTCGGAAAGGTCTCGCTGAGCACTTCGGGCCCAAGGCTCGATCCGCCCATGCCCAGCACGACCGCATCGGTGAAGTTCTGTCCCTTCACCCGGTGCGCATAATCTTCATAGTCGGTGATATCGGCCTTGGCCGGACTGTCGAGCCAGCCCAGCCATTTGTTTTCGTCATCATTGGTCCAGATCGATTTGTCCTTGTGCCAAAGCTTTCGGATTTTGGCCGAAGCTCGCCATTCCTCGGTGCTGTTCTCGACCGCTTTCTGAAGACTGACGCCGAGCGCCAGCTTCTGCGCACCGATGGCGGCGCCGAGCACGGTGGCGCGCTTGTGGGCGACTGCGCCGTAGAGCTTGTCGGCGGCGTCCGCGAACAGTTTGACGCCGTCCTTGACCAGTTCTTCCGTGATCGCATCGAGCGAGATTCCGGATTTGTCGAGCTCGGCGAGCACATGTTTCGCCTCATCGATGTTTTCCTCGAGACTGTCACGCAGCTTGCCGTGGTCGCGGAAGGCGTCGAGCGTTGCCGGCGGCACGGTATTGACCGTGTTCGCGCCGATCAGCTCCTCGACATAGAGCACGTCGCTGTAATCCTTGTTCTTGGTGCCGGTGGAAGCCCACAACAGCCGCTGCGGCCTGGCGCCCTTGGCCGCGAGTTTTTCCCACCGCGGACCGGAGAACAGGTGCTTATATTCCTGATAGGCCAGTTTGGCGTTGGCGATCGCGACCTTGCCTTTCAGCGCGGCCAACCGCTCTTTTTCGTGCGGATCGTTGGCGCGCGCGATCTTTTCGTCGAGTTGCTTGTCGACCGCGCTGTCGATGCGGCTGACGAAGAAGCTCGCCACGCTTGCGACATGGGAAGGGTCGCCGCCATTGGCGACGAGCTTTTCGAGGCCGGCAAGATAGGCTTCGGCCACTTGGATATAGACCTTTTGCGAGAACAACAGCGTGATGTTGATGCTGATGCCTTCGCCGATCAGGTGCTCGATGGCGGGCAGGCCTTCTTGTGTCGCCGGCACCTTGACCATCAGGTTCTTGCGATGGACGTCCTTCCAGAGATGCTTGGCTTCCGCGATGGTGCCTTTGGTGTCCATCGCGAGATAGGGCGACACTTCGAGGCTGACGAAGCCGTCGGCGCCCTTCAAGCGGTCATAGACCGGACGCAATACGTCGGCGGCGTGCTGGATGTCTTCCACGGCCAGGTGCTCGAACAATTCGGCCACCGGGCGGTCGCCTCTCTTCAAGGCGTGGCCGATCGCGCTGTCATATTCGTCCGAGCTGCCGATCGCCTTCTCGAAGATCGACGGATTCGATGTCACGCCCTTGACGCCATCGCTATCGATCAGCTTTTTCAGCTCGCCCTTGGCGACAAAGCCGCGTGCCAGAAAATCCAGCCAGACCGCCTGGCCGTGGTTTTCGAGTGACTTGACTGGATTCATGATGCCCTGTTTCGGTTCAAGCGGATGCGGTTTTGGCGGCAAAATCGGAGCTTAACGGGGCGCCCGGTCACCAACAATCCTTACGCCCGGTTAGTGATGGGATTATGGGTATTTCCCGGGCTTAAATAACGCCTTTGCCGCCATATCGATCCCCGGGGACTACTGGCTGACCGGTCACATCTGGGCGATTTTCCGGATTTCTGCATGTCTGGCCTGCCGTGGACGGAGCCTTCCGAGCCGCGATTTCCGCTGCTATCGTCTGCCCATAAGAAGAACAATGCAGGGAGGATATGCCAATGACGCCGTCGACCATTCGCGCCACTAGCCGCCGCCGGTTCTTGCAATATTGCGCGGCGTCGCCGCTGCTGGCCTCTGGCGCGCTTTCCGCCAATGCCCTGGAAGCCCCCTCGAAGCTGCCCGATCCCATGCAGTGGGCGCCGCCGGGTAGCGGCGAACTGATCAAGGCCCCCAAGGAAGCGATCAATGTGTTCGACTTCGAGCCGGTCGCCCGCGAGAACGTGCCGCCGGCGCATTTCGGCTACATGGCGTCCGGCGTCGACGACGAGGTCACGCTGCGCGCCAACCGCGAGGATTTCAAGAGATTCCAGTTGATGCCGCATCGCCTCAACGACGTTTCCAAGGTCGATACGTCAGTCGAATTGTTCGGGACGAAATACGATTCTCCGATCTTTGTGTGCCCGACCGGCGCCAACCAGTTCTTCCATCCCGATGGCGAACTGGCGGTGGCAAGGGCGGCGCGCGCCGGAAATCACCTGCAGGTTCTCTCGACGGCTTCGAATTTCTCGGTGGACGATGTCACCAAGGCGCGCGGCGCGCCGATCTGGTTCCAACTCTATGCCTCGCCGAGCTTCGAGGTGGCGAAGGCGCTGATCAAGCGGGCCGACGGCGCCGGCTGTCCGGTGCTGGCGGTGACGGTCGATCGCATTGCCGGCCGCAATCAGGAGACATTGTTCCGGTTGATGAAGAGCGACAGCCGCGAATGTTCTGATTGCCACGACCGCTCCAGCTTCGCCTCGCGGGCATTGCGGCGGCATAATTATGACGGGATCGATCTTTCCGGCATCAAGGGCAGCGGCGAGTCCTCTAACCTCGATTGGGACACCGTCAAGCGCATGCGCGACCTGACAAAAATGAAAATCATGCTCAAGGGCGTCGTTACGGCCGATGATGCCGAGCTCGCCGTGCAGAACGGTATCGACGGCATCCTGGTTTCCAATCATGGCGGCCGCGGTGAAGACAATGGCCGCTCCACCATCGACGCGCTGCCGGAGATTATCGCGGCGGTGAAAGGGCGGATGCCGGTGATCGTCGACAGCGGATTCCGCCGTGGCACCGATGCGGTCAAGGCGCTCGCGATGGGGGCGCAGGCGGTCGGTGTCGGACGGCCTTATCTCTGGGGGCTGGGCGCCTTCGGCCAGGAGGGCGTCGAGCGGGTGCTCGAGATCGTGCGAACCGAAACCAAAGCCGCCATGCAGCAATGCGGCGCAAAGTCGGTGAAGGACCTCAATGCGAGCTATGTGCGGCGGGTGACGTGAGAGATATCCGCTCCGCCCGTCATGCGCGGGCATAGCCGTTCGAAGAACGGCGTCGCTTCCGCTCGCCTATGGCCCGCGCATCCACGTCTTGCTTCCGTTAAATCGTAAGAAAGACGTGGATGGCCGGGTCAAGCCCGGCCATGACGACGGTCTAATATCTCAACTGCTTCTGAACTTCGTCAGCGCAAGCTGGCGTTGATCTTTTCCAGCGCGGCAGATCCCGGGCAGAGCACGTCAGCCTCGAGGCGGTTGAGCGGATGTTCCACCGTGTTGAGGTGGTTGTGCAGGTCTTCGGCGTCGGGGTCGACGTAAAGCAGCCCGGTCACGATCTGTCCCTTGGCGGCGTGCTTTTGCAGGAACGCCATCGCGCCAACGCGGTCATGGGCGTCGTAATCGGCGTCGATCTTGCGCAGTGCGATCTTGCTGCCGTCGTGCTGTTCGACGACCTGCACCGTGCCCGGCGCGTAGTCGACCGAGATCGGCTCGCGGCCGGTGAGCACGTCGAGACGGTTCACCGCGTCGTTGTGCTCGCGCACGTAATCGAAGCTCTTGGTCGAGCCGGCGTGGTTGTTGAACGCGATGCATGGGCTGATCACGTCGATGAAGGCGGCGCCCTTGTGCTCGATCGCGGCCGCGATCAAGGGCACCAGCTGGCCCTTGTCGCCGGAGAAGCTGCGGGCCACGAAGCTTGCCCCGAGCTGAAGCGCGATCGCCACCAGGTCGACCGCATTGTCGGTGTTCATCACGCCCTTCTTCGACTTCGAGCCGCGATCGGCGGTTGCCGAGAACTGGCCCTTGGTGAGGCCGTAGACGCCGTTATTCTCGACGATATAGGTCATGTTGACGCCGCGCCGGATCGAATGCGCGAACTGGCCGAAACCGATGGAGGCGGAATCGCCGTCGCCGGAGACGCCGAGGTAGATCAGGTCGCGGTTGGCGAGATTGGCGCCGGTCAGCACCGACGGCATGCGGCCGTGCACCGAATTGAAGCCGTGCGAGTTGCCGAGGAAGTAGTCGGGCGTCTTCGAGGAGCAGCCGATGCCGGAAATCTTGGCGACGCGATGCGGCTCGATCGAGAGTTCGTAGCAGGCTTCGATGATCGATGCCGTGATCGAGTCGTGGCCGCAGCCGGCGCATAGGGTCGAAATCTTGCCTTCGTAATCGCGATGGGTATAGCCGAGGCGATTCTTGGTCAGGCCCGGATGGTGAAACTTCGGCTTCGCGATGTAGGTCATGACTTCACCTTGCGCAGCGGAGTGAGCTTGAGCTGATCCTGATGCTCACCGACCGCATTCGCGATGAAACGCGCGGTGATCGGCGTGCCGTCGTAATGGCGGATCGGAACCAGCCGCACCGGATCGATGCCGTTCTCGTTGACGATCAACGAGCGAAGCTGGGCATCGCGGTTCTGTTCGACCACGTAAACGAAATCATGGTCGGCGATGAAGCTTGCGACAGAGGAATGGAACGGGAAGGCGCGGATGCGCAGGCGATCGAGCTGGTGGCCGCGCGCCTCGAGCAACTGGATCGCTTCGTCCATCGCCGGCGCCGTCGAGCCGAAATAGATCACGCCGTATTTGGTCGGTTTCGCCGCGTTGGCCTGCAGCGGCCGCGGCACCATGTCCTGCGCGGTCTCGAACTTGCGCACCAGGCGCTGCATGTTGTCGGCGTAGACCGAGCCTTCTTCCGAATAGCGCGCGTAGCGGTCGCGCGAGGTGCCGCGGGTGAAGAACGAACCCTTGGTGGGGTGGGTGCCGGGATAGGTGCGGTAGGGGATGCCGTCGCCATCGACATCGAGATAGCGGCCGAAATCGCGGCCGTCATCGAGCATCTCGGCCGTCATCACCTTGCCGCGGTCATATTGGCGGGCGTCGTCCCACTTCAGCGGCCGGCACAGCCGGTGGTTCATGCCGATATCGAGATCGAGCATGACGAAGATCGTGGTCTGAAGCCGTTCGGCGAGATCGAACGCCTGGGCAGCGAATTCGAACGCCTCGGCCGGATCTTCCGGGAACAGCAGCACGTGCTTGGTGTCGCCGTGGGAAGCATAGGCGCAGGCGATGATGTCGCATTGCTGGGTGCGGGTCGGCATGCCGGTGGAAGGTCCGGCGCGCTGCACGTTCATGATGACGGCCGGGATTTCAGCGAAGTAGGAGAGGCCGATGAACTCCTGCATCAGCGAAATGCCGGGGCCGGAGGTCGCGGTGAAGGCGCGGGCGCCGTTCCACGAGGCGCCGATCACGATGCCGATCGAGGCCAGTTCGTCCTCGCCCTGCACGATCGCATATTTGGCCTTGCCGGCGCCGTCGTGCCGCAGCCGCTTGCAGTGGCCGGCAAAGGCGTCGGCGAGCGAAGATGACGGCGTGATCGGGTACCAGGCACAGACCGTGGCGCCGCCATAGACCGCGCCTAACGCGGCCGCGCTGTTGCCTTCGATGAAAATGCGGTCGCCGACCTTGTCGGCCTTCTTGACGCGCAAGCCGATCGGGCATTTGAGGTTTTGCAGCGCCCAGTCACGGCCGAGATGCAGCGCGTGGACATTCGACGACAAAAGCTTTTCCTTGCCCTTGTATTGCTCGCCGATCAGCTGCTCGATCAGTTTTGGATCCATGTCGAGCAATGCACAGAGGCTGCCTAGATAGATGATGTTCTTGAAGAGCTGGCGCTGGCGCGGATCGGTATAGGTGGAATTGGTGATCGCGGTCAGCGGCACGCCGATCACGCTAATGTCGCTGCGGAATTTCGACTGCGGCATCGGCTTGGTCGAATCGTAGAACAGATAGCCGCCGGGCTCGATCGAGGCGACATCCTTGTCCCAGGTCTGCGGGTTCATCGCCACCATCAGGTCGACGCCGCCGCGCGCGCCGAGGTGGCCTTCTTCCGTCACCCGCACTTCGTACCAGGTCGGCAGGCCCTGGATGTTGGAAGGGAAGATGTTGCGCGGCGAAACCGGCACGCCGTGGCGCAGGATGGAGCGGGCGAACAATTCGTTGGCGCTCGCCGAACCCGAGCCATTGACGTTGGCAAAGCGGACGACGAAGTCGTTTACGCTGCTGATCGGGCTTTGGACGGGCATGATGTTCCTGCGTAGGTCATGTCGATGAGATATTTCTGCATGTCCCAGGCGCCGGTCGGACAACGCTCGGCGCACAGGCCGCAATGCAGGCAGACGTCTTCGTCCTTCACCATCACCCGCCCGGTCTTGAGTCCGTCGGCGACATAGAGGTCCTGGTCCGGATGCGGCGAGGGCGCTTTCAGCCGCGTCCGCAGCTCGGCTTCATCGCCGTTCTCGGTGAAGGTGATGCAATCCATCGGGCAGATATCGACGCAGGCGTCGCATTCGATGCACAGCGGCGCCGAGAACACGGTCTGCACATCGCAATTGAGGCAGCGCTTCGCCTCGCCGAGCGCGAGCTTGACGTCGTAGCCGAGTTCGACCTCCGCGCGGATGTCCTTCAGCGCGACGACCTTGTCGCGGTGCGGCACCTTGAAGCGCTTGTCGTCGGAAATGTCGTTGTCATAGCTCCATTCGTGGATGCCCATCTTCTGCGAGGAGACCTGCACCTCGGGAAGCGGACGTTCGCGCACGTCTTCGCCCGACAGCAGCCTGTGGATCGACAGCGCGGCGTCGTGGCCGTGCGCCACCGCCCAGATGATGTTCTTGGGTCCGAACGCGGCGTCGCCGCCGAAAAACACCTTCGGATGGCTCGATCCCATCGTCGTGGTGTCGACCTTCGGCATGTCCCATTTGTCGAACTCGATGCCGCAATCGCGCTCGATCCAGGGGAAGGCGTTCTCCTGGCCGACTGCGACCAGCACGTCGTCGCAGGCGATGGTCTCATCGGGTTCGCCTGATGGCACCAGGTTGCGTTTGCCCTTGGCGTCGCGCTCGGCCTTCACCTTCTGGAAAGTGACGCCGGTCAACTTGCCCTTGTCGTGGGTGAAGGCGATCGGGACCATGAAATTGAGGATCGGAATGTCCTCGTGCATGGCGTCTTCTTTTTCCCAGGGGCTTGCCTTCATCTCCTCGAAGCCGGAGCGCACGATCACCTTGACGTCGACGCCGCCGAGGCGGCGCGCGGTGCGGCAGCAATCCATCGCGGTATTGCCGCCGCCGAGCACGATCACGCGCCTGCCGATCTTGTCGACGTGTCCGAACGACACGCTGGACAGCCAGTCGATGCCGATGTGAATGTTGCTTGCCGCATCCTTGCGGCCGCGGATTTCGAGTTCGCGGCCGCGCGGCGCGCCGGAGCCGATGAAGATCGCGTCAAAGCTCTCGGAGAGCAGCTTCTTCAGGCTGTCGATGCGATGACCGCCTTTGAATTCGATGCCGAGGTCGAGGATGTAATCGGTCTCTTCGTCGATCACCGAATCCGGCAGGCGGAATTTCGGAATCTGCGTCCGCATCATGCCGCCTGCCTTCGGGTCCTGGTCGAATACGGTGCAGTGATAACCGAGCGGCGCGAGGTCGCGCGCGACCGTCAGCGAGGCGGGGCCGCCGCCGACAATCGCGATGCGCTTGCCGTTCTTCGGCGAGGGGCGCGGCATGCGGCCCTTGACGTCATCCTTGAAATCGGCCGCAACACGCTTGAGGCGGCAGATCGCGACCGGCGTTTCCTCGACCCGGCCGCGGCGGCAGGCGGGCTCGCAGGGGCGATCGCAGGTGCGGCCAAGAATTCCTGGAAACACATTCGATTTCCAATTGATCATGTAGGCGTCGCTGTAGCGGCCTTCGGCGATCAAACGGATATATTCCGGGACGGGTGTGTGCGCGGGGCAGGCCCATTGGCAGTCGACTACCTTGTGGAAGTAGTCGGGCGCCGAGATATCAGTCGGTTTCATTCTACCTTATCCGCGCAAATACCTGAGGCAACCGCGCGGCCTTATTTTGCTTGCGAACGCTCGAAGCGGCGTTCTTTTCGACTTTCAAATGGTATCATCAGCTTATCGTATTAAAGCCATTCAAGATGATCCACAAAGGCAATTTTACGCGATCATCGGCTTTCGAAAGCGACGGCGGTAACCGTGGCCTAAAATCGAATTTATGCGGCAGTGCAACATGAACAAATCCGTGTCGTTTATGGAATATCAGCCTTCGCGATGTCCCACAGCAGGCGGTAGGCGCCGCTTGAAATAACCATGGGTTTGATGGCGACGTTGTCGATCAGACGCGTCATGGTTGCGTGCGCAGGCGCCACGTCCGTTGCGTCGATCAGAATGAACCAGTCGCCGGCGCCGGAATCTGTTGCCTCGCTGGTGAGCGGCTTGGACAGCGCGGGATCGTTCTCGATCAAATGCATCGAGATGACGCCGTCGAGCGATTGCGGATCGAGGGCGGTGCGGAGAGCTTCACGTAACTTGTCGTGACGACCACCGCCGGCCGGACGAAGCCGGATCAGGCCGAGCGCGGCGCCGCGGCCGTTGCCGTGGCTGATGGTGATGCGCGTCACGCCGCGGATCATGTTCTTGAAGCGTCCGATATTGGCCTTCGACCAGTCGGTCTGGTTGGCGAGCGCGGTGCGATAGGCGGGGCTGTCGAGCACCTCGAAGGTTTCTGTTGAATACAGGCTTAGATATTTCGGCGCGCCTTCGTCGGCGACGTAGCGCCGGGCCTCGAGGAAGCCTTCGATCGCGACGCGCTCCTCGAGGTGCTCGCGATCGTACCAGCGGTTGAATTCGGCTTCATGAGCGGCATCGATATCCATCGACGTCAGCAGCATGCCCTTTCCGGCGATCGGCATTTGTTGGATTCCTTTTTGTTGTTTCGTCATGCCCGGCCTCGTGCCGGGCATCCACGTCTTCCTTACTCTCCACGGTGGGTAAAGACGTGGATGGCCGGGACAAGCCCGGCCATGACGAGCGTCTTATTGGCTGAACTTCGAAGCTATATTCGCAATCCCCTCATCACGTCATCGCGCACGCTGCTACGCCGCCAGCAGCCTCATGGTTCGAGACGCGCTGCCGCGCTCCTCACCATGAGGAGATGCAGCTGCTAGCCCTTTATCCTCGACGCCATATCCGCGATCCCCTTCATCACGGCGTCGCGCACACCGGGATCATACAAGGAGTGGCCGGCGCCTTCGACGATGCGAATTTCGGCCTCTCGCCAGCGCGCGGCGAGCGCGTGGGAGATTTTGGGCGGGCACAGCAGGTCGTAGCGTCCCTGCACGATGATGCCCGGAATGCCCTTGAGCCTTTCGGCGTTGTCCAGAAGCTGGTTGGGCTTCATGAAGCAATCATTGGCGAAGTAATGCGCTTCCATGAAGGGCGTGGCGGGCAGGGCGCCTGTTGATTTCAGCGCCGCGACGTCGAGCCGCGTGTGCGCCGGTTTGTGTTCGGAGAGAATACGCTCGGTGTCGTGCCATGCGCGCGCGAACGGACCGTGCACCGTGGCATCAGCGTCGAGAATGCGCTGCCAATAGGCTTGTAGGGGACGCGCGCGCTCTGCCTCGGGCAGGAGCGCGATGAAGTCGTCGTTCAGCGCGGGATGGAAGCGCGGCAGCGCGCCCAGAAAAGCGTCCTCCAATTCCTCAGATCTGCCGAGGAACGTCGCGCGCAACACGATTCCCGAAACGCGTTCGGGGTGCGCTTGCGCATAAGCCAGCGCGAGCGTGGCGCCCCAGGAGCCGCCGACGACGATCCAGCCTTCAAAGCCAAATTTTTTGCGGATCGTCTCCATGTCCGCGATCAGATGCGGCAGTGTATTGTGTTCGAGGCGGCCCTTCGGGCGGCTGCGGCCGGCCCCACGCTGATCGAACAACACCGCATGGAAGCGTTCGGGATCGAACAGCCGGCGGTGATCGGGCTGGCAGCCGCTGCCGGGCCCGCCATGCAGATAGACGGCAGGCGTACCGTCGGCGCGGCCGACGGTCTCGACATGGATTTCATGGCCGTCGCCGACCGGCATGAGTTCGGAAGTCAGCGGCGCGAACGGATCGGCGCGTCCTACCCCGGCATCAGGAGGCATCGTGGCCTTCCGTCTCCAGCGTGCCGCCCACGAAATTGCGGTAGAGGAAGCGATTGTTGTCGGAGGCCGCTTCATCCATGGCGACCTTGAAAATCCGCTCATGGTGCGGCGAGAGCGTGCAGGCGGGATCGGTGTTGCCGGCATCGCCGGTGAGCGCGAAGGCCTGGCAGCGGCAGCCGCCGAAATCGATTTCCTTGAACTCGCAACTCCTGCACGGTTCGGGCATCCAGCCGGTGCCGCGATAGCGGTTGAAGGCTTCGGAGTTCTGCCAGATCCAGGCTATCGAGTGGTTGGAGCGCACCGAGAGGAATTCCAGTCCGGTGATGCTTTCGGCGGCGTGACAGGGCAGGATTTTTCCCGCCGGAGAAATGTTGAAGAACTGCCGTCCCCAGCCGCCCATGCATTTCTTTGGCCGCAGCGCATAATAATCCGGCACCACATAGTCGATCGCGAGCGTGCCCTTGAGGCGCGCTTGCGCCTCCTCGACAATGCGGCTCGTCTCTTCGATCTGCTCCAGTGTCGGCATCAGCGCGGCGCGATTTTTCAGCGCCCAGCCGTAGTACTGCACATTGGCGACTTCCAGCCGGTCAGCATCGAGATCGACCGCCATCCGAATGATGTCTTGCAGCTGGAACAGATTTTGCCGGTGCATGACCGCGTTCACCGTCAGCGGCAAATCAAGCTCGCGCGTCCATTTCGCGACCTCGAGCTTCCTGGCGTGACCGCCCTTGAAGCCGCCGACGCGGTCGGCTACGACAGGCTCGTTACCCTGAAAACTGATCTGCACATGGCATAGCCCGGCGTCGGCGAGCGCTTTGAGCTTCTCGCGGGTGAGCAGGACGGCGGACGTGATCAGGTTGGAATAGAGCCCGACATCGCTGGCATGCTGGACCAGTTCGACGAGGTCCTTGCGCGCGGTCGGCTCGCCGCCGGAGAAGTGAATCTGCAAGACGCCGATCTCGGCCAGCTCCGAAAGAACCTTCTTCCATTCCTCCGTCGTCAGTTCGCTGCCGGCGCGGTCGAGTTCGACCGGATTCGAACAATACGGACATTGCAGCGGGCAGCGATGGGTCAGCTCGGCCAGCACCGCCAAAGGAATCCCAAACGTCTCCGCGGTAGAGCCACGCCGCTCCAGCGCCGCGAGCCCGTCGGAGGGATCGGCTACCACCTGGTTCGCATCGGTCAGCGTCGGACTCATGACGTTCTTTCACGTGCTTCGGTCAAGAAACCCCTGTCGGCGAGGTCTTGCAGCATGGTGACCACATCTGCCGCGATCGCCTCGCGCGGCGCCGCATACTTGACTGCGAGCTGGTCGACCATGTCGGCGACGCTGCGAATGCCGTCGCAGAGTTGCAGCACTTCGACCGCGATTTCGTCGGGTGCGAGCACCCGCTCCGGCGCCAGCAGCACCCAGACCTGCCGCGTCTCATCGAATTTCAGCTTGGCGTGACGCGGCAATTTCGGCCGGCTCGCCTCGCTGACGGTGATGTTGCGGCCTGACGCCATCGTTTCTCTCGAACTTTCTCACACTTTCGGAACAAAGGCGCCCGGCGGGATGTGGCCGTCGACATAGGCATGATACAGCGCGTCGAGCTGAACCCATAGTACATTGGTCTTGAAGATCAGCGCGTTGCAAACCGCCTCACGTTGTTCCGGCGTCGTGGCATGGGCCTTGACATATTCGAGGGCGAAACCGGCATCGCGCGGCGCCTGCGTCAGGCGGCGGCTGAAATAGCTCATGATGTCGGGATTGACGAAATCATAATGCGCCAGCATGCCGGAGATGCGTTCTTCATGCAGGTTCGGCGCGAACAGTTCCGTCAGCGAGGACGCAATGGCCTCCAACGGGCTCCTGTCGCGCACGAAGTGCACATAGGCTTCCACCGCAAAGCGCGTCGCGGGCAGGATCCCTTCCGTGGATTCGACGTAGGCCGTGTCGAGGCCCAGGCCCTCGGTCAGCTTCAGCCAGCGCTCGATGCCGCCTTCCGCGCCCATATCGCCATCGTGGTCTTCGATCCGGTGCCGCCATTCCTGGCGGATGCCGCGGTCGCGGAACCGCGAGATCACGACCGCATCCTTGATCGGGATCGTGCTCTGATAATAGTAGCGATTGAGCGCCCATGCCTGCACCTGGCCTTTGTTGAGCTTGCCGCCGTGCAAGAGGCGGTGGAAGGGGTGCAGGCTGTGATAGCGCGTTGCGCCGATGTGACGCAGGGCCGCTTCCAGTTCCGCCGCGCTGTCGAGCACGGTTTTGCCGCCGAGCGAATGCGCGCTCATGCCTTCGAGCTTCACCTCGGGCGTCGTGGCGTTCAAAGCGTGATCTCCGTTCCATCGGCCGGAATCTGCCAGCCGGCGCGCTCTGCGGCCCGGCGTTCTTCGGAATCGTGAAGCAACGCAGGGTTCGAGTTGTTGATATGCAAGAATATCTTCCTCTCGATGCCAAGACCATCGAGCGCGGCAATCGCGCCAGCTTCGCCGGACATCGCGATATGCCCCATGCCCTGTCCGGTCTTGGTGCCGAGACCGGCTGTTATCAACTCGTCGTCCCGCCATACCGTGCCGTCGAAGAACACCAAAGCCGCGCCTTTCAGCCTCGATCTAAGGTCTTCAGTGACCTTTGCGCAGGCGGCAACGAAATAAAAAGATTTGCCGGTTGCCTTGTCACGAATGCGCAGGCCCAGCGTATCGCCCGCGCTTTCATTGCCCGCGGGGTGGGTTTGGCCCTCGAGATACCAGGCGCCTTTGCCGGCCACCTCAAAGGGCAGGATTTCGATGCCCGAAGGCGATCCGTCGGGCAGCGCCGGTTCGAACGCCTGCTCGATCTCGATTCCCTGGCGGCGCACGGTCTTTTCGTTGAGCACGTTGAAGATGCTGTTGGACTTCAGGGTCGCGAGCACCTTGGCGTGGGCGTAGATCGTGAACGGCCAGCCTTCGCGCATCGACAACAGCCCCGCGATCGCGTCGATCTCGCCATTGGTCAGGATCACGCCGGCGACCGGGCTGTGACGAAGCTTGCCGGCGGCAGGGTGGAGTTGTGGCGCGGCGGTCAGTTGCTGGCGCAGGTCCGGCGATGCATTGATCAAAAACCAGTGATCGCCGTCAGCGCTGATCGCAAGCGAGGCCTGGCTGCTCTGAAGTTCGGGATGCTTGGTGCGCGCGGCCCGGCAAATCGGACAGCCGCAATTCCACTGCGGAACGCCACCACCTGCCGCGGCGCCCAGGACGACGACGCGAAGCATGATCCGTCTCCTGGAATTCCTGAAACTGGAAGCTCTGGAAGCTTGGGTATTCAAAAACTTCAAAGGTGGACGCGGACAAAACACCGCTCCCAAACGAGGGAACGTGTCACTGCCAGCAATCCACCTTAGTCAAGAATGAAGCTGTCGCGTCCGCTTACTTGCGGGCGGCGCAGGCATACATGTTGATTTCCATGCCGACCGGCACTTCTACGATCTTCGGTGCTTTCCAGGCCATTTTGGCTCCCATTGGTCAAACCGGGTGAACTTCACCCTGCCTATCAAGGTAATACGGAACCAAAAGTTCGCCAGCAAAATCTTTTTCAGCGCAGCAGTTAAGTCGAGCAATGCTGCGATGCACAATAGTTGGCATGCCGCTGCCGGAGGCTCCGTCAAAACAATGACGCATCAATGGGTTCTTCTGGTGGGGCTTGCGTGCCGCGACCGGCTCGACCCATTCCGGCGAATTCCGGATAAAGCAACTGTGAAAAGCGCCTCTCCCGCCCGCCTAAGAAATCCAAAGCGAAATCCAAAGCCGAGAACGGATTCGATCATGCCGCGATACTACTTCAATACGCGAATCGGCGATGAGGTGATTTCCGACCCTGAGGGCGAGGAGCTGCGCGACCAGGATCGCGCCTGGGAAGTCGCCCGCACCATGATCCGCGAACTCCTGAAGATCGAGGGGATGGACGGCCTGATGCGAGCGGTCCTCGAAGTGACGGATGACGAAGGGGGGATCGTGCTCGAATTTCCCTTTGCGGAGGCCGTTCTTGAAGGCATCGATGCTGACGACACCGACACACCCGTCACGAAGCATTGATATATCGCCGGGGGCTGGAGCAGGGTCGGGCCCGCTCAAGCCGGCTAAGGTGCCGTCCCCGGTCGGGCGCTGCCGGAGCGACCGGGCGCAAACATGTTTCCGATTGCGCGCGGGCGAAAAAATATTCAAGAGTGTGGCCATGAAGTCCGCCGGAACGGGCCGGGTTTGGCCCGCGCCGGGATCGAAGGCTTCCACAAAGGGAGAACATTATGAGGATTTGCTCATCGGTGCCGCACAGCCTGTTGCTGGCGGGCGCCTTTATCGGAGTTCTGGGTTATGGCGCGGCCGCGCAGACGGCGAGCCCGCCCGCCGCGGCACCAGCCGCCGCACAACCGCTTCCGCCGGGCTCGCCAATGATCGGCCGGCCCGACAATGAAGCGGCGCAAAAACTGGCCCCGGTTGCGGCTCCCCCGCTCGCTGCCGCGCCCGACAAGCTGCCGATGGACAAGCTGAAGGTCCCGGCCGGCTTCAACATTGAAGTGTATGCGGCCGGCATGCCGAATGCCCGTTCGCTCGCGCTCGGCGACAAGGGCACGGTCTTTGTCGGCAGCCGCACCGTCGACAAGGTCTATGCCATCGTCAACAAGGACGGCAAGCGCGAGGTCAAGATCATCGCCTCGGGGCTCTATCGGCCGAACGGCGTGGCGTTCAAGGACGGCACGCTCTACATCGCCGAACTCTCCAAGGTGTCGAAGATCGACAAGATCGAGGACAACCTCGACAACCCGCCAAAACCGACGGTGATCTACGACAACCTGCCAAAGGATGAGGCCCACGGCTGGAAGTTTATCGCGATCGGACCGGACAACAAGCTCTACGTTCCGGTCGGCCAGCCCGGCAACAACGTGCTGCATGACAAGGATCACGGCCAGATCCGCCGCATTAACCTCGACGGCTCCGGCGCCGAAGTGGTCGCGGTTGGCGTCCGCAACACGGTCGGGTTCGACTGGAATCCGGAAAACAAGCAGCTCTACTTCACCGACAACGGCCGTGACTGGTTGTCGGAGGACGTTCCGAACGACGAACTCAACCGCATCACCAAGGTCGGTGAGCATTTCGGCGCGCCCTATTGCTATCAGGGCAATATCCCCGATCCCGAATTCGGCTGGGGCCATTCCTGCAGCGAGTTCACGCCGCCGGTCGGCCTGATGGGACCGCACGCGGCCTCGCTCGGCATGCGATTCTATACCGGCAAGATGTTCCCCGCGAGCTTCAAGAACCAGATCATCATCGCGCGCCACGGCTCCTGGAACCGGACCAACAAGTTCGGTGGTGACGTTGTCGTTGCCCACCTCAACAAGGATGGCACGGTCAAGAACCTTGAGCCGCTGCTGACCGGCTTCCTGCAGGACAACAAATATGTCGGCCGTCCGGTCGATGTGATGCAGATGAAGGACGGCTCGATCCTTGTCTCCGATGACTGGAACGGTGCGGTCTACCGTGTCAGCTACGGCAAGCAAAAGGTCGCCACGCAATAAGTTTGCGGACCACGATCGGGGGCAGCTTTTGCTGCCCCCGATTTTCATTTGTGGAATAGCTGTTTGAGGTTTTGCCGATGCGGAAAATAACAACAATGATAGCGGCGCTGGCGTTCACATCGCTGGCTTTCCCGGCATCAGCCGAAACCATCGAGGAACGTGCGGTCACCTGCTTTGCCTGTCATGGCGAGCATGGCCAATCCACGATGGAGAATACGCCCTCGCTCGGCGGCCAGCAGGCGCCGTATGCGCTGATCCAGATCTTCATGTTTCGCGAAAAGCTGCGCACCTTTGAGCCGATGAACGACATGACGAAGTCGTTCACCGACGACGATCTGCAGAAGTTTTCCGACTTTATCGCCAAGCTGCCGAAGCCCGCGCCGCCGGCCGAGACCGGCGATCCGGCGCGGATGCAAAAGGGCCTGGCGCTCGCGCAAGCCAACCGCTGCAACAGTTGCCACAACGCCGATTTTTCCGGCAAGGAAAACGTGCCGCGCCTTGCCAACCAGCGCGAGGACTATCTCGCCAAGACGCTCACCGAATACAAGGACAACAGCCGCCACGGCTACGACGGCACCATGGCGGATGTGATGGGCTCGGTCAGCAAGGACCGGATCGCCGACCTCGCTTATTACATCTCGCACTATCGCTGAGCGGCGCTATGGCGTCGTGCTTTCGGCGGCGCTACAACTTCCAGCCATAACGGGGAGTTGCTCATGGAAGAAATCTGGCGCCTGTCGGCTGAGAAACTCGCCGGCCTGATCAGGTCGAAGAAAGTTTCGGCAAAGGAAGCCGCGACCGCGGGGCTGGAGCGGCTCAATGCCGTCAATCCTTCGATCAACGCGGTGGTCGACCACCGCCCCGAAGATGTGCTGTCGCAGGCGGCCGAGGTCGATGCAGCGATCGCGCGCGGCGAAGATGCCGGGCCGCTTGCCGGCGTGCCGGTCACGATCAAGGTCAATATCGATCAGGCGGGCTTTGCCACCACCAACGGGCTGAAGATGCAGCGCGATCTCATCGCGCGCGACAACAGTCCGGTGATCGACAATCTGCGCAAGGCGGGGGCGGTGATCCTCGGGCGCACCAACTGCCCGGCGTTTTCCTATCGCTGGTTTACCACCAACCTGGTTCATGGCAACACCAAGAACCCGCGCGATCCGTCCATTACGCCGGGCGGCTCGTCCGGCGGCGCGGGCGCGGCGGTCGCGGCCGGCATCGGTCATATCGCGCACGGCACCGACATCGCGGGCTCGATCCGGTATCCGGCCTATGTCAATGGCGTTCACGGCCTGCGTACCACCACGGGCCGGATCGCCGCCTATAATGCCGCGCTGCCCGAACGCACCATCGGCCCGCAAATATCGGCGGTCTCGGGTCCGCTCGCGCGCACCATCGCCGACTTGCGGATCGCGCTTGCGGCGATGTCCGCCTACGACGCCCGCGATCCCTGGTGGGTGCCGGCGCCGCTCGAAGGTCCGCCGAGGCCGAAACGCGCGGCCTTGTGCGTTTCGCCCGACGGGCTGGAGCCGGTGGCCGAGGTGAAGGCGGCGGTGCTGGATGCCGGCAAGCGCCTGGAGCGCGCCGGATGGACGGTCGAAGAGGTCGCCGCGCCGCCGATGCGCGAGGCGGCCGAACTCCAGACCAAATTGTGGCTCGGCGACAATTACGAAGGCCAGCTTGCGGCGGCCGAACGCGAGGGCGATCCCGGCGCGCTGGCCTGCTTGCGCGGCAATCGCGCCAAGGTGTTTCCGTTCGACGCCGATGCCCTGTCGAAGACGCTGACGCGGCGGGCGACGCTGGCGCGCGAATGGCTGCTCTTTCTCGAAAAATATCCGGTGCTGCTGCTGCCGGTGTCGGCCGAACTGCCGTTCCCCGATCAGCTCGACACTCGGGATGAGGCTTCCTTCGATCGGGTCTGGCAGGCACAACTGCCGATGATCGCGATCCCGTTCATGGGTTTGCCCGGGCTCACGGTATCTACAGGTTTGGTGGGGCGTGTGCCCGTCGGCGTTCAACTCGTTGCCGGCCGCTTCCGGGAGGATCTGTGTTTGCTTGCTGGCGAGGCGATCGAGGCCGGCGGTACACCGTCGGCGGCGATTGATCCCTTCACGGGTTAAAGGAACATGTATGGCTTCGATCTACGATTTCAGCGCAAGGTCGCTCAGTGGCGAGGACGTGCCGCTCAAGCGGTTTGAGGGGCAGGTGCTCCTGATCGTCAATACCGCGAGCGCCTGCGGGTTCACGCCGCAATACAAGGGCCTCGAAGCGTTGCAGCAGGCCTATGGCGCGCGCGGCTTTTCGGTGCTCGGCTTTCCCTGCAATCAGTTCGGCCGTCAGGAACCGGGCGAAGCCGCTCAAATCGGCGAGTTTTGCGCGGCCAACTACGCGATCAGCTTTCCGATGTTCGACAAGATCGACGTCAATGGCGGCGGCGCCCATCCGCTCTATCAATATCTCAGGGCCGAGAAATCCGGACTGCTCGGCTCCTCGATCAAATGGAATTTCACCAAATTCCTGATCGATCGGTCGGGCCGCGTGGTCGCGCGCCATGCGCCGACCACGACGCCGCAGGCACTCACCAGGGAAATCGAGGCGCTGTTGTGAACGACAAGAACGAAACTGCTGCGTCGGACGAATTGCCGGATCGGCTGTCCTGCGATCCCAAGAGCCCCTATTACAATGAGGCGATACTGGCGCGCGACGTCGGCATTCGCTTCAAGGGCGTCGAGAAGACCAATGTCGAGGAGTATTGCGTCAGCGAGGGCTGGGTTCGCGTCACCGCGGGCAATGCCAAGGATCGCTTCGGCAATCCGCTGACCATCAAGGTGCACGGCCCGGTCGAGCCGTATTTTCGCGACAAGCCGCGGTCCTGAACGATAAAGCCGTCGATAGCTACGACAGCCGCATGTCCAGCAGCCTGCGGCCCTCGCCCTTGAGCAACTTCTTGACGGCGCTCGAGGCTGCGACCGTCCCCTGGTTGGCATAGGCCTCGTGGTTCTTCTCGATGTCGTCGAGGCGGTAGAGGTAATTGACCATGATGCCGGCGGATTCGCGCAGGCCCTTGAGCGAGGTATCGCCGAGCCAGTTGATCCGCTCGAGCCGCGCGCCGTTGCCGAGATGGAACCGCGCCACCGAGTTCGATCAGGCGGCCCTTGGCGTTGCGGGCTTTGAGGAAATAGTGCGCCGCCAGCGGTTCGACGATCGACCGCAACTGGCTTTCCAGCTCGGGATTGGTCCACCAGTCCGGTGTATCCAGACGTTCGAGCCAGGGTCGATCCTCGTCGGATACGGGAACATCGCTTGCCTTTTTCAGCCACGACATGAAACCCGGCACCGGCGACAGCGTCACGAAGTCCTCAAGCTTCGGCAATTCGCGGCGCAGTTCCTCCACCACCTGCTTGATCAGGAAGTTGCCGAAGGAAATGCCGCCGAGGCCGCGCTGGGTATTGGAGATCGAATAGAACACCGCGGTGCGCGCCCGTTCGATTTCCACCGGCTTGCGGTCTTCGGCGAGCAGCGGCGCGATCGCGCCCGGTATCGTTTCCGTCAGCGCCACCTCGACGAAGATCAGGGGTTCGTCGAGCAGTGCGGGGTGAAAGAACGCGTAACAACGGCGGTCAACCGGGTCGATGCGGCGCCGAAGATCGTTCCAATCGCGGATCTCATGCACGGCTTCATAACGAATGATCTTTTCCAGAATGTTCGCCGGCGTCGACCAGTCGATCCTGCGCAGCACCAGAAATCCCCTGTTGAACCACGATGCCAGCAAATGCGCGACGTCGCGGTCAAGTGAGGCAAGGCTCTTGTGGTTGTTCATGAGATCGAGCAGGTCGGCGCGCATCGCGACCAGATCGCTGGTGCCCCCGGGCGCGCGGTTGAGCCTGCGGATCAGTTCCTGCCGCCGCGGCTCGGAAGCAAAATGCAGGTCGCTCGCATCGGCATTGTTCGGCTGCGCGCGCCAGTCCTTGATGGCTTTCGCGAGCTTTTCACGCTCGGGGCCGTAGCTCGAGGCCAATGTCCGGAAGAACGACAGCCGCTCGGGCTCGTCGAGGTGACGGTATCGATCGAGCACCTCGCGCGCCATCGCCGTGCCCGAGGCCTCGCCGCGCCCCGACAGCAACGCTTCGCACAGCTCGATCATATCGGCCGCGTTCGGCTTGTCGCCGGACGGCCCCACGCGGCGGAGCAGGGTGCGGCCCCGCTCGGAGATCGAGGTGAGGAGGTCGGAGAAAAACGCGTTGTTCATGGATGTCAGGTGATTTGAGCCGGTTCTCGACATTGTACACTGATTTATGGCGAAGGCTGTGACAATCAAGCGGCGGCGACCGCCCTGTCCGGTCGAGCTTGAGGACGCCGGCGGCGCAATCGGGTTAAACTCGCCCCGATAGGCGCCGATTCGTGCGGCAGCGCTTTGGCGTATTCGCGGCGGTATCGGGAGCCGGACCGCTCTCAAGTGGGATCGGCCAAGGCCGCCGGCCCGGCATGTTGTTTGCATCGATTTAACCGTATCGCCCCCGTTCCCCTGCTGTTTTTGATTTTTCCGGGGGATATCGCCCAAGAGCGGAGGCCCAATGAGCATTGCGACCGCGGCGCCGGTGGCCGGCATCGAACGCTCGAAAATGAATTCCATCGTGTTTGCGAGCTGCTTTGGCACGATCATCGAATGGTACGATTTCCTGATCTACGCCACGGCCGCGACGCTCATTTTCAACAGGGCGTTCTTTCCGACCTTCGATCCGCTTGCGGGCACGCTGGCCGCGCTCGGCAGCTACGCGGTCGGGTTTCTGGCGCGGCCGCTCGGCGGTGCGCTGTTCGGTCATTTCGGCGATCGGCTCGGGCGCAAATCCATGCTGGTGCTGACCTTGTTCATCATGGGGCTGAGCACGTTCTGCATCGGGCTGTTGCCGACCTACGCCTCGATCGGGGTATTCGCGCCAATCCTCCTGATCGTGCTGCGCATCGTGCAGGGCATCGGGCTTGGCGGCGAATGGGGCGGCGCCTCGCTGATGGTGCTTGAGCACGCGCCGGCCGACCGACGCGGCTTCTATACGAGTTTCGTGCAGATCGGTTTCCCGATCGGGCTGGTGTTGGCGACGCTGGTATTCGGGCTCGTCGCCAAATTGCCGGACGCCGATTTTGCAAGCTACGGCTGGCGTATCCCGTTCCTGGTCAGCATCGTGTTGCTTGGCGTAGGCACCTTCGTGCGGTCGCGGGTGCCGGAGACGCCGGTGTTCGAAGGCCTGAAGCAGCGCGACGGCCTTTCGGGCAATCCGGTCGGCGAGGTCGTCGGCAAAAATATGAAGACGTTCCTGATCGCAGTTGGCCTGAAACTTTCCGAGGTCTCCTGGGTTTACATGCTCTCGGTTTTCGTTGTCGGTTACGCCACCGGCAAGCTCGGCCTGCCGAAGGCGATGATGCTGGATGCCGTGCTCTACGCCGCGTTGTTCGAACTCGTCAGCCTGCCGCTGTTCGGATGGCTGTCCGACAGGATCGGGAGGCGTCCGCTCTATATTCTCGGCGCCCTGTTCACGGTCGCATTTGCGTTTCCGCTGTTCTGGATGGTCGACAGCAAGAGCACGGTCCTGATCTTCACGGCCATCATCATCGCGATGAATTTCGGCCACGGCATGATGTTCGGTCTGGAGTCCTGCTATTTCCCGGAATTGTTCGGATCCCGCGTCCGCTACAGCGGAGCCTCGTTCGGCTTCCAGGTCTCGGCCGCGATCGGCGGCGGCTTCGCGCCGATCGTTGCGACCGCGCTGGTGGGCTATTTCGGCGGCACCACCGGCGTATCGATCATGATGATCGTGCTCGCGCTGATCACGCTCGCCGCTGCACTTGCGGCGCGCGAGACCCGCGGCCGTTCGCTGGCGGAATGACGTAGCGAATAATCACCTCACCGAATGTTCATCCAAAGGATGGTGTCACGGCCTGTGCCGATCGGCCATAATAGTGGCCGAACGGCCCAACGCGTAACGACGGGCCGATGGGAGCAGAGTTTCATGCGTCATGTATTTTTGCCGCGCATCGGCGGCCTTATTGTGGGTGTCTCGATCATGATGACCGGTTATGCCAGTGCCGACGGCCTGAAGGATGAAATCGCGCCGACCGGCAAGCTGCGGGTCGCGATCGGGATCAGCGCGGCGGGCGGCGCCTACTGGTCGACGAAAACCGAAACGGGTTATGCCGGCGTGCCGGTCGATCTCGGCAAGGCGATGGCCGACCAGCTCGGCTTGGCCGTCGAATACGTCACCTACCCGAATTCGGGACAGATCACCGATGCCGGCGCCAAGGGCGCCTGGGACGTCAGCTTCCTGCCGGAGGATCCGGAGCGCGCCAAGAAGATCGCGTTCGGCCCGATCTATGAGGTGAGCGAGGCCACCTACATCGTCAAGGCAGGCTCGACGATCAAGGATTTTGCGACGCTCGATCAAGCCGGCGTCAAGGTCGCCGCCGTCAACGACACCACCACCATGCGCGGCGCGGTGGCGCATCTGAAGAACGCCAAAGTGACCGGCTATCAGACTTTCGACGAAATCTTCAACCTGCTCAAGAACGGCGAGATCGACGCGTTTGCGCTGTCGCGCGACCAGCTCACCGCGCTGTCGAAGAAAATTCCCGGCACGCGCGTGCTGGACGAAACCTTCAAGCAGACCGTGACCGCGGTCGCGGTGCCGCTCAATCATCCGCTCGCGCTCGAATATGCCAGCAAGTTCATGACCGATGCCAAGTCGAACGGCCTGCTGCGCAAGGCGTTCGACAATAACGGGTTGAAGGACACGCCGCTGCGCGCGAAGTGATTCTTAATCCCTCCCCCGCGAGCATCAGCGAGCAGCGGGGTCCGAGGCGAGCGAAGCTCGCTCTCGAGGTCGACGTGAGCAAAGCGAGCGTCGGGGTGGGGGCTCTTTCTTGTTGCGATAACCCCCACCCGGCTCATCGTTCGCTGCCGCTCACGACGATCCACCCTCCCCACAAGGGCCAGGGCAATCGCATATGCATAGCCGGGACGCCTTCTTCTCCCTCCCCCTTGTGGGGTCCGAGGCGAGCAAAGCTCGCTCTCGAGGTCGGCGAGCGAGAGCGAGCCGGGGTGGGGGTTTTCAAGAAAGCACCGTCAATGTGGGGTTTTTCGGTAACGTCGGCACCCCCACCCGACCGTCGCTTCGCGACGGCCACCCTCCCCACGCTTTCGCGGGGGAGGGATAAGGAGGATGCACCGCTATATGCGATTCCCCTGCCCACAAAGGGGAGGGAGAAGAAAGCAGCCCCCGAGCGGCCTACTTCGTCCCGCCCGCGATCGGCTCGAGGCCGCTAGCAACGATCGTATCCTTCGCCGCAGGCGAGGCGAGGAACCTGATCAATGCCTTGCCGGCTTCCGGCTCCTTCGACACCGTCGCGATGCCGGCGGAGAATACCGTGACCTTCTGAAGGTCGTCCGGCAGCGGGCCGACAATATCGATGCCGGCGATCGGCTTCAGTTCGCTGATCTGCTGAAAGCCGAGCTCAGCCTCGCCGCGCGCCACGATCTCGGCAACGGGGGTTGCTGGAATCTTTTTCGCCTTGTCTTTCATTTCGGCCGCGATGCCGAGCTTGTCGAACATCTCGGTCGAGATGTAGACGCCGCTGGCGCTGTCGGAATAGGCGACTGACTTGGCCGCCAGCAGCGCGCGCTTGACCGCATCCACTGAGCTGATGTCCGGCCTCGGTGCGCCGGCCTTGACCGCAACGCCAATCTTTGAATTGACGAGGTCGACGCGGCTGTCGGGGATCACCTTGCCCTGCTTGACCAGGTCCCCAAGCGCGTAGCCGACCAGGATCAGGACGTCGGCGGGTTCGCCGCGCTCCAGCCGCATCGGGATTGCGTTGGTCGTCGTGCCCATCGACGGGCCATAGGCTGTGATCACCTTGTTGCCGGTCATGCGCTCGAACTCCGGCACCAGCGCGTTGTAGGCCGCGGATAGTCCGCCCGAGATCATCACCCGCACCTCGGCGGCGCTGCTCGCGCCGGTGAGCCACAGGGCGGCGGCGATGGCGAATGCCAAATGGCGGGCCGGTGCGGACGGTTTCATGATGTTCCTCGCGATGAAAGACGCTCGGCACTATTGCGGCGGGCGAGGGTGAGGTCAAATGCGGGCGGGGCGGGTGAGGTGTTTCGCGATTAATGATTTGACGCGGCTGATCTCCCACGCAGCGGCAGGGGCGGACTCGATCTGGTACGTTTGGGATGACCGGACGCGATATCTAGCCGTGAACATCGGCGTACGCGCACCCTCGGCTGATTCGGGCGCGATTCGTTCCGCGCGTGTTCCGGCCGTTAACGGGCGGCGGTCATTCGTTGCATTTTGATACAATGTTGCGGGGTTTCGCGCTTTCCGAAGTTCGTGGAAAGTGGGTGCGGCAACGGAGCACGAACTTCGGAAAGTGGGCACTGGATCACCGGCGGCGCAGCCGCCAGCCGACCACGTTCGCCTCGAGCGCGCCGCCGGACTCATCATTGCGCCACGCGCCATCCGTGAAACGGCAGGCGAACGGCAACTCATACGTGCCGCTCTGGTCTTCGCACAACACCTGGACCGGCTGGTCCGGCGGCGGCTCTCCCTCGCCATCGAATTGGGCCAGACGTTTCTCGCGCGTTGCCATTTTCCGATCCCGTTCGTCAGTTGCGCCGAGCCATCGTTTGCATAGGTGCACAAAGCACAACGCGCGATTGAGGTCTCAGTGTGGTAGTATGGAACGGACGAATGCCTGCTCGCAACAAATTTACCGTCTGAGATAGATTGAAATAATGAGGTCTCGATGATCGGCCGGCTTGTTTTCGGCTTTTGCGTTCTGGCCGTGTGTGTGCTGCGCACGACTGTCGTCCCCGCGCAGGATGTTCCCGGCATCGAAATCTGCACCGCCGAAAAAACCATGGAGCGGCGCACCAGTTGCTTGCAAAGCAATATCGAGTTTCTGCAAAAGACAATGACCAGGCTCGGCCTCGATCATCAGCAAAAGCTGGACGCCGCATACCGGCAGATCGAAAGCCTGAAAGCCAATCTCGCTGCATTGCAAAAGGTCGTGGATGATCTGCAGGCGGCGCAAAAAAAGCCGGCGGATGATTTGAAGAAGACCGATGCGCCCAAGGACACGTCGGCCAAGGATGCGCCTGCCAAGGATGCGCCGGCCAAGGACGCGCCCAAGGACGGTGTGAAGAATGGCGGCGCGAAGGAGGGCGGGAAGTAGTTTCTCGCGCCGGAAAAGAGCGCAAGGACGATCAAGCGCGACGCAGCCGAAGCGACGATGATGTCCCGCTTCGAGGGAGCTTTGATCCATGAATCCGGCTCAGAAAGCGCTCTGGTATATCGAAAGCCATCTGACGGACGAACTGACGCTGGACGAGATCTCGGATGTCGCCGGCGTCTCGCGCTTTCACATGGTCCGCTCGTTCGCCGCGGCCACCGGTCTGTCGGTCATGCGCTATGTGCGGGTGCGTCGCTTGAGCGAGGCGGCGCGTTCACTCGCGGCCGGCGCGCCGGATATCCTGACGCTGGCGCTGGATGCGGATTACGGCTCTCACGAAGCATTCACCCGCGCGTTCCGCGACCAGTTCGGGCTCACGCCCGAAACGGTCCGCAGCCTCGCGTGCATCGACGACATCGAGCTTCAGGAGCCGATCCAGATGGATACTTCCTTCATTGAAAATCTTGCAACCCCGCGTTTTGAAATCTCCAGGCCATTGCTGGTGGCAGGCGTCGGCGAACGCTATAATCACGAGAACGGCGCCGGCATTCCGAGCCAGTGGCAGCGCTTCCACCAATCGGTCGACGATATCTCCGGCCGCATCGGCAAGGTGGCTTACGGCGTCTGCTGCAATGGCGACGATGCCGGCAATTTCGACTATATTGCGGGCGTCGAGGTCTCCGACTTCTCCGATCTGCCGCGACCGTTTTTCCGCGTGCGGATTCCCGAACAGCGCTATGCGGTGTTCACCCACCGCGATCACATCTCGACCGTCCGCAGTACCGTCAACACGATCTGGAACCAGTGGTTGCCGGCGTCGGGCCTGACGGTCGCGGACGCGCCGAACTTCGAGCGTTACGACGAGAATTTCGATCCGCTCACCGGTAACGGCGGCTTTGAAATCTGGGTGCCGGTGCGGCAGTAACAGCCGCTTACCTTCGCGGCCGCCTGCGCGGGGCTGCCCTGCTGGCGGCCTGTCCGGCGATTGCTTGCAAGCCACGCCGACTTTGCCCTAACGTCGCGCGATCAAAATGGCGCGACAGGGCAGGGCCGTCGTGCTTTCGAGAAAATCCGGGAGGGATTTCATGGCCGAACTTCGCGTGCTCGCTACCGGTCTGGAATTTCCCGAAGGTCCGGTGGCGATGCCGGACGGATCGGTGGTGCTGGTCGAAATCCGCGGCCGGCGGCTGACGCGGGTTTATCCCGACGGCGCTAAGGAAATCGTCGCGCAGATCCCCGGCGGGCCGAACGGCGCGGCGCTCGGCCCCGACGGCAAGATGTACATCTGCAACAATGGCGGATTTTCCTGGATTCCGACCCGCAACCTCATCATGCCGGGCCCGCAGCCGGATGATTATCAGGGCGGTTCGATCCAGCGCGTCGACTTGCAGAGCGGCAAGGTCGAAACCGTGGTTTCCAAATGCGGCGAGCATGCGCTGCGCGGTCCGAATGATCTCGTGTTCGACCGGCATGGCGGCCTGTGGTTTTCCGATCTCGGCAAGCGCCGCGCGCGAGAGATGGACGTCGGCGCCTTCTATTATCTCAAGCCCGGCGTGAAGGAGATCGTCGAGGGCGTGCACGGCATATTGCCGGCGAACGGCATCGGGCTCTCGCCGGATGAGAAGACGGTCTACATCGCCGAGACGCCGACGGCGCGGCTCTGGGCCTATGACATTCCAGAGCCGGGCATGGTGCAGCCGCGCGAGGTGATCTATCGCGGCGAGCGGGGAAAACCGATCGCAGGCCTTGGCGGCTATCAGATGTTCGATTCGCTCGCGGTGGAAGCCAGCGGCAACATCTGCGTCGCGACCCTGATCTCCGGCTGCATCAGCGTGATCGCGCCCGATGGCAAGCTCGTCGAACAAGTGCCGACCGGCGACCGCGTCACCACCAATATCGCGTTCGGCGGGCCGGAACTGAAGACGGCCTTTATCACGCTGTCCGGCAAGGGCGAACTGGTTGCGATGGACTGGCCGCGGCCCGGCCTGCCGCTGAATTTTTTGAACAGGTGAACATCGTCATTGCGAGTTGGGACCGGCGTTAAGTGGCAGGTGTGAAATTGCAGTTCTAGATTGCTTCGCGGAGCCTGTCATCGGGCGCGCATTCGCGCGACCCGTTGGCTCGCAATGACGGAAGGAGGGAGTATCCAATGCCCTGGCTTGAACCGGCAACGCTTGTTGGTCCGCATGCGCGACTCGAGCCCTTGTCGCACGCCCATCTCGACGGGCTGACGGAGGCGGTGAAGGACGGCGAGTTGTGGAAGCTCTGGTACACCACGATTCCAAAGCCGGAAGATATGCGGAAGGAAATCGACCGCCGTCTGGG
Organism: uncultured Alphaproteobacteria bacterium; assembly: GCA_963832045.1. Taxonomy (GTDB): domain Bacteria; phylum Pseudomonadota; class Alphaproteobacteria; order Rhizobiales; family Xanthobacteraceae; genus Bradyrhizobium. The sequence goes on along the minus strand of CAWHSM010000017.1, from coordinate 217,006 downwards.
TCTTCAAAAGTCCGGTTCGATGCTGCCGTTCACGGTATTCGATGCCGGCGGCAAGATTGCGGGCATGTCGACCTATATGAATGTCGACACCGCAAACCACCGCGTCGAGATCGGTTCGACCTGGTATGCCAGACGCGTGCAACGCACGGCGCTCAACACCCAGTGCAAATTGCTGCTGCTCACGCACGCGTTCGAGGAGCTCGATTGCGTCGCGGTCGAATTCCGTACGCATTTCTTCAATCACCAGAGCCGGCGCGGCATCGAGCGTCTGGGCGCCAAGCAGGACGGTATCCTGCGCAACCATCAGATCGCGCCCAACGGCACGTTGCGCGACACCGTCGTCTACAGCATCATCGCCTCGGATTGGCCGACGGTGAAGGTGCATCTCACTTATCAATTGAACGAGAGGGCGCGGATGTAGCGTTTTCGCGTAAAGAAACCGCACCAAAACAAAGAAACGCCAGAGCGAGATAATGGATACGTTCGACTATGTGATCATCGGTGCAGGTTCGGCCGGTTGCGTCCTGGCCAACCGCTTGAGCGAAGATGCCGCGGCCAAAATCTGCGTGCTCGAAGCGGGTCCCCGCGACTGGCATCCCTACATCCATCTGCCGGCCGGCTTCATCAAGACCTTCCATATGCGCAGCATCAACTGGGCCTACCAGCAGGAGGCCGGCCCCTGGACCGGCGGCCGCAGCATCTATGCGCCGCGCGGCAAGACGCTCGGCGGTTCGTCTTCGATCAACGGCCACATCTACAATCGCGGCCAGCGCCAGGATTTCGATACCTGGGCCCAGCTCGGCAACCGCGGCTGGGGCTATCTGGATGTGCTGCCGTATTTCAAGCGGCTGGAGCATCGCATCGGCGAGGGCGACGACGCCTATCGCGGGCGCGAAGGCAATCTCACCGTAACCACGATGGACTGGAAGGATCCGCTTTGCGAAGCCTTCATGGCGGGCGCCATGAGTCTCGGCATTCCGCGCAACCCCGACTACAACGGCGCCATCCAGGAGGGCGTATCCTACGCCCAGCGCACCATCAGAAATGGCCGGCGGGTGAGTGCGGCGACCGCCTTTCTGCATCCCGCGCGCAAGCGGGGCAATATCGATGTGCGGACCCACGCGCACGCCACCGAGATCATTTTCGACGGCAAGCGCGCGGTCGGTGTGCGCTATCGGCGGGGCGGCAGGGGCGGCACGCTGCACGAGGTGCGCGCAGCTAAGGAGGTCATTCTCTCCGGCGGCACCTATAACTCGCCGCAACTGCTGCAATTGTCCGGTGTCGGCGCGCCGGAATTGCTGCAATCGCACGGCCTCGAAGTCAAGCACGCGCTTGGCGGCGTCGGCGAGGGATTGCAGGACCATTACGCGCCGCGTTCGGTCGCCCGCGTCAAGAACATCAAGACCATCAACGAACGCCGCCGCGGGCTGAGCCTCGTCGGCGAGGCGCTCAAATGGGCGACGACCCGGCGTGGCCTGCTGTCGCTGTCGCCGACCATGGTGTATTGCTTCTGGCATTCCGGCGAGACCACGGAAAGCTCCGACCTGCAACTGACCTTTACGCCCGCGAGCTACAAGGAAGGCGTGCAGGGCACGCTCGAGGATCTTCCGGGCATGACGGTGACCTCCTGGCAGCAGCGCCCCGAGAGCCGCGGCTATGTCCGCATCCGCTCGGCCGATCCGTTTGTCCAGCCGATCATTCAGACCAATTACCTCACCGCCGAACTCGATCGCCGCGTCATCGTCGCCGGCATGAAGCTGGCGCGGCGGTTGTTGAAGTCGGAGCCGTTGTCGCCCTATTACGACCATGAGGATTTTCCCGGCCCGGGTGTACAGACCGATGAGGAGTTTCTGCAAGCCGCCACCCGACGCGGCACCACGACCTTCCATCCCGGCTGCACCTGCCGCATGGGTCCGGCCGATGCGCCGTGGGCCGTGGTCGACGACCAGCTGCGCGTTCATGGATTGCAGGGCCTGCGCGTGGTCGATGCCTCGATCATGCCGCGGATGATCTCGGCCAACCTCAACGCCTCCACCATGATGATCGCCGACAAGGCGAGCGATCTCATTCGCGGCAAGAGTGCGCCAGAGGCGGTTACGTTTAATTAGGGACCATGGGCTTCGCAGGATGGGTCTGTCGCGGACCGCTTGGCTCGTCGTTCAACCTCGCCCGCGGACTTCACATCGAGCAGCGAACGTACAACATTTCCACTGGCACCGGCTTCTTGGAGCTTAGTGTGATCTTATTCTCTCCGGTGATTTTCACGTCGAATGTTGCGTCTGAAATCGTGACACCGTCCGAGCACGCCGCAATCACTTGCACATTCGATCCGTCATCGTGCAACGATTTGATGGTGCATTTCTGAAATGTGCCGGTTATTTGTTTTCCCTGGACGATTAAACCGCCCGCGTGGAGATCGGCATCTGGCTTGAACGCAAGCTTGTTATTCTCTTTGGTAAACACTTCACCGCAGGCCGAGGCGTCGTTCGTCCAAGCTCCGTTCAAATCCGCGGCCTGTGTCGAGGCCGATTGGGTAACGAGAAATACGAACAGCACCAGCGGATTGACGGTTCTCATGGAAAATCTCCGATTAAATGGTCGATAGGCTTTGTAGACCGGTCTCTTCGACGCGGACGGGCTTCATATCGCTGTTGAGCAGCATCCGGGTACGACGAGTAAGCGGACCTTTCATTGATCTAAGTCAACAAGTTCCGCCGGGCGACCCTTGATGAGCAGATAAAATCGGCGCAAGATCAACCCGTACTGCTGATAAGCGATCGGTCGGGCCACGGATGATCGTTATGACGCCAGTTTCGATAGTCAAAATAGTTGCGTCGGTGTCCATGCTCGTCGCGGCATGCGGTACAGCAGTGGTCTTCAGCGTGAAGCGAGAGGAAAGGCTTGAAGCGGTCACCGCAACGACGGGCCCTTCACAGCCTGCACCGAGCGTTCGGAACGAGGGCTCGGCTGCGCCCGCAGCGAGCGAGACCAAGGCAGCGGCCCCTATAGCTGAACTTGCCGGACAGCCAAGCGTCCTCGCCACGGATCAATCCGTCCCCTCCTTTGACGTTGCCCGCATTGAAGGAGCTGACGCGGTCATCGCCGGAAGGGCGGCCCCGGGTGCGATTGTAGACTTGCTGCGCGGCGGCGAGCGCCTTGATCGAGCGGTTGCAGATGCATCCGGACAATTCGTTATGGCTCCTTCCCACCTTCCTGCTGGGAGCTACGAGCTGACGTTGAACGCAAGATTGCCGGATGGAACGGTGACATCGTCCAAACAGGGCGTGAAGGTCACGGTAGACGACGTCGGAGCCAGCTCTCGCGCGGCACAATCGCGCGCCGAGTATATTCCCGAGGGCGCGTCTCACACACGCCCGCCGCTGCAGCCTCATTTGCGGGCTGCGAAGCCGCGGGAAAGTGTCGCTTTGAAGTCAACGCACGCGAATGCCGGCAGTTCAGCGTCGGAGGAAGGCGTATCCTCGCCGGCAGTTGCACCCAGGAATTTGACCAGGATCGTATCCCGTGGCGACAGCCTGTGGCGCATCAGCCGCATCACTTATGGCGACGGCACACGATACGCGATCGTGTACCGGGCAAACCGAGACCGGATCGGGGATCCAAATCTTATTCATCCCGGCCAAATCCTTGTCCTTCCCATGAAACGCCCTTGAAACGCTGCCGTTGTAGCGCGTGCAAACGAGCATCGCGAACACCGCAGCGGCCGAAAATAGGTGGGCGAAGAGTGGATGCAGGTCGCCTGTTGGCGACATGCCGGGGCGGTCTGACGATGTACATTGATCGGTGTCGACCGGAAGTAGCCGACCGGTTGCCAAAACGGCGCGATTGACCTTCAGCCGACTTTTCGTGCTAAAGCCCGGCCGGAGCCCGCGCTGTCACTACCCATGTCGCTGCATTTAGTCTGACCCCATCAGGTCCATCATGTGCCGCAAGCGCAGATCGCACTGCCGGTAGCGTCGCGGCCCTGAGTTCGGGATTCTCGCGAAGAATTTTGCCCAGAGCTCCGACCCGCGAACATACCGCCAACATCGCATCGAGGTCACCGCTTCCAACCTGCTCGTCATGGGCCGTGACATCGATCTCGCCGAAACCCGCTCTTTCCAGAATGCAGTGCACGCGGTCGGGGTTAGCGAACGCGAATGGGCCGGGCGCGTCCGGGTCGTGAGCGGGCTGCGGCGGCAAATGAGCGGACGCGGCCCTAAGCGGCAGGATATCGAGCGGGTTCTCCTCCAACGCTCGCCAGCAGACGAAGGCAAGTCGCCCATTCGGCTTGAGGCTACGACGAATGTTGATAAACGCCGCGGCGGGGTCAGCGAAGAACATCACTCCGAACCGCGAGAAGGCAGCGTCGAACGAGGCCGGCTCGAACGGGAACACCGCGGCATCTGCCTGGACGAACCGCACCCGTTCGCACCCTTGGGCCGCGCGCTGCGCGAACGCCAGCACCGCAGCCGAAAGATCGATCCCTACTACTGTTCCGCCCGGCGCGACTGCGCGGACAAGGTCCAGCGCAGTCTCACCTCCGCCACAACCTATGTCCAGGACGCTCTCGCCGGGACGCGGCGCCAGCGCCGCCAAACCGCGCCGGCCAAGCGGAGCAAGTTGCAGCTCCAATAATTCCCGTACCTCTGCCCACGCGCCAACTCGTACTTCGTCTTGGGGCAGCGCGGGCAGGGGGCTGATCCGATCCATTCCGAGATCATTGCCTGAAGGTCCGGGATTGTCGAGGACGCCCGGCAAGCCTGCCACTGTACGTTCGCAACGTGGCCGTTGGTCGGGCCAGCGCTTCTGGCACATCGCGTTGTTTCGCTGCGATACAGAATTTGGTCGCTATCGCGGGATAGCGGACATCGAGTAAGCCGCACCGATAAGCCCCGATTTATGGGTGCGCGCCCTTGGTCATCAAGCGACTTCGCTTCCCGTCATGGCGGGGAGCCAACGGGTCGCCTGACCGCGCTCGATGACAGGCCCAGCGGCGACGCAATCCATTGCGCGTAATGGGCGATACGGCGCCGTGACCCAACCCGGACCTCTGCGCGTCGTGTCAATTTACGAGGATTCATGTTCCCTGTGGCGGATGGGCAACAACCGGGGGTTGGTCGCCATACTATAATCACCCGAATTTCTCGGGGGGCGGTCATGAAGAAAATTGCGATTACTATTGCGGGTATTGCTGCGTTGATCGGAGCGGCTGCGCAGGCGGCTGATATGCCCGTCAACGTACCGCCGCCAGCGCCCGCGCCGGTCTATAGCTGGACCGGTTGGTATGTCGGCGGAAACGTTGGCTACGGTTGGGGGCTTGCCAATACCGATCTTGGAGGGAACGTTACCACGACCAATATCATTGGGGGTAATCGCACCCCCACCCCCCCTTTTAGCGAAGCGTTTGCGAATTCAAATACGGCCCACCCGAACGGCGTGATCGGCGGCGCTCAGATTGGTTATAATTATCAATTCAGCCCATACGTAGTGTTGGGTTTCGAGGCCGACATCCAAGGCTCCGGTGAGCGTGGAAGCGGTCAAATCACCGATGATTTCACGACTTCAGCTTGTTCCACCACTTCGGTGCCCTGTACTCTCGGAAGCCCAATCAACGTCGCGGCTGTAACCAGCTTTCAATCTAAAATCGATTGGTTTGGGACAGTTCGCGGACGACTGGGAGTTATAAATGGAGATCAATTAATCTATGCAACGGGCGGCTTGGCTTACGGCAAGGTCGGGATTTCGGGCACTGCAAACGTTAGTGCTGTTGTGTCGGCATCCGGCGCGCCATTCGCGCCTGCTACGGCGGCGTTCAGTGCTTCCAATACTAACACCGGATTTGCAGTCGGCGGTGGGGTGGAAGGAAAGCTATATTGGCTCCCCGCAAACTGGACGTGGAAATTGGAATATCTCTACCTGGACCTCGGATCGCTAGATACAACGGGAAGCTCTTTTTCTTTGGCTCCCCCAGTCGCAACCAATTTGCATCTGACCGGCGCCATCACCACTCACACCCACTTCACCGACAACATCGCGCGTGTCGGGCTGAACTATCAATTCCACTGATCTGATTGCGGCGACTTCCGAGTTCGGCACATCGCGTCGTTTCGCTACGATACAGAATTTGGTTGCTATAGCGGGATAGCGGACATGGAAGGCCTTGCCGTCGGCTGGAGCGTGATGAGATTAGTTCGAATAGAGCGGCGATGAAGGTATGCTCCCTCTCCCACGCAACCGGGGTTTACCCCGGTTGCGCATTGTGAAATCTGCGCAAGTCGGGCAAGCCCGACTTGCGGCGGGAGAGGGTTGGGGTGAGCGACTATCTGAAGAGTCAAGTTGCATTGGCGTATTGGGCACGCGCATCGCGTGCTTTTGCGTTGAGGCGGACGAGCAGTTTGTGGGCCAGGGCGATCCGGACGACCATTTTGGGTTTTCCTGCGGCGAGCAATCTGTCGCGGAAGGCGGCAAGGGTCTTGTCGTATTTAGCGGCGATAGCGGCGACCAGGAAGAGGATCGAACGGACGGCGGCGCGGCCGCCGCGGACCGATCGCTTGCCCTGCCGCTTACCGCTGTCATCGGCGAGCGGGGCGAGACCGGCGAGCTTGGCAATGGCCTTGTTGGAGTAGGTGCCGATCTCCGGCACGTCTGCCATCAGGCGAGCGACGGTACGGCCGGCCACGCCCTTCACCGAACGCCAGGCTTGAGCCAGCTGCGCCCACAGGGGGTCGTCGTCGATCATCGAGGCGATCTCGCCCTCGAGGGTGCGGGATTGCCGCTTGAGCAGGGTGATCACCTCGCCGATGCTGGCCAGCATCTCGGCATTGTCGGCGAGGCTGGCGCGGCGCTGCTTCTGCACGGTGAGATCGTCGGTAACTTGCCTGAGCCTTGCAACAAGGGCCTTCAGCCGCTGCTGGGCCGGGGTTGGCGCCGGCGTCGGCTGCAGATTCTTGGCATGGGCGAAGCGGGCGATGACGCCGGCGTCGAGCCGGTCGGTCTTCTCCAGAATACCCATCGCCTCAGCGTAGCGGCGGACGCTGCGTGGATTGGTCAGCGCGCAGGGCATACCTGCCCCCCACAACAACAAGAACGCCCGGCGTTCATAGCCCCCGGTCGCCTCCATCACCGCCAGTCCCACCTGATGTTGACGGCAGAACGCCGCGAGTTCGGCGATCCCGGCCGCATCATTGTCGAAACTCGCGAAGATGGCTCCGGGCTCAATGCACGCATCGAGCCTGGCCTTCGAAACATCTACTCCACAAATGATCTTCATCACGGTAACCTGCCTTGTTCGTGCGATCGTGATCCAGCGACTGTTCGGTCGTGCGTGACAACGGCGAAGATCCCAGGCTCACCCACGGTTGTTGCCGGAGGGGTATCGGGCGACATCGCCGCGCGCTTTGGCCGGTGGCCACCGGCCAAAGCGCTCAGTCGCTTCCATCGCACATTTTGTTCAATGGGCAGATACAAGGGGTTACGGTGTCTCGTAAGAGCAGTGCCCCCTCACCCGGATCGCACTGGACGATGCTATCGCATCGCCAGGGCGATCCGACCTCTCCCCAACGGGGAGAGGTGAGGCAGAGTGCGTTGACAAAGCGATTCAACCAAAAATTATCACGCTCTAGACCCTGTCGCGACCCGAAGCGAACCTTGGGCATGCGTCGAGTTGGAAGTGTAAGGGCTGCAGCCTCGATGCAGTGCTTCAGAGGTCTGGCCTTTCTCACTTCCAAGTCACCCTCACTTCCAAATCATCCTCACTTCCAAATCATCCTCACTTCCAAGTCACCGTTTGGCCCACTACCCCAACCGAATCGTGCCGTCATGGTGCGCCGCCCCATGCATGGCGCCCCCAAACAAAAGCCCTGCCGTGAGGCAGGGCTTCCGAGGCTCTTGCAATCGATTGCTTTCTCGCGGTCGATCGCCGATTGGAGTTTAGATCAGGGTTGCTCCGGCTCATTGCCGTTGTTGAAGGTGAGCAGCGGCTGCCAAGTAGCGCAGAAATGCTCGTCCCTGAAGGTGTCGAACGGATGCGGCCCTTGCGGTGTGAGCAGCGCTTGCGGTGTGAGCGACTGGATCTTCTGATTGCCCTGGCCGTTGCCCTGGGCATTGAACTGCGGCCAGAACGGCAGCTGGGCGTGCGGCGCCTTGAGGCTGACAAAGGTGGCAAGACCCTTGCTGTCCGAACCCCTGCTGTTCGGATCGCCGGTCTTCACGAAATTGGCCCAGTAGGTCTTCATATCGGTCGCCAGTGCCGCTTGCGCTGGCGTGAACGCCGAGCCGAAATTGAAGATGTACTGGAGTTCAGCTGCGTGCTCCGAAGCCGTCGTGAAGCCTGAGCTATTCGAACCCGGACCTGGGACGCCGGCCGCGCTCGGGGCATTTGGATCGTTGAACTCGTAAGCAAAGACCTTGGTTCGCCTGGACAGGTCGCTGTTTGAATCAAAACCGTTACAGGCGAACACGAAGTCGGTGAAGATCTGCCCGAGCGCCTCATCGACGTTGCCGCCGTTAAAGTTGTTGTTGAGGTTGGGAATCGACGAGCTTGTCTGCGGTACGAAGTTATGGAAATTGGCGATCGGGTATTGGCTTTCCGCCGTCGCCGACGCGGCGACGACTGCCTCGGTGAAGGGCGAGGTCGGGCCCTGTGTGGATGGTGTGGCCGTCACGATGGTGGCGAGAAAGAACTGGATCTCCTGCAAGTAGGAGCAGGTCGCCGGCGTGCCGGTGACGCTGAACTGCGGTGTCCCACAGAGAATGTTCGGGACCTGAAGGTCGAAGCTCGCCGGGCCGCCGGCGGCGCGGATTGTCGAAGAGGTGCCGCTGGGAGCGGTGGTGAGCGCAGCGGGGAAGAAGCCCGGCTCGAAGAGCCGGCCCTCATTGGCGTTGGTGCCCTGGAGCACCGGGACCTGGTTGAACTGGCTGGTCGAGAAGGCCGTATGGAGGTCAAGCGGCAGGATTTTCGTGCCGAAATTGGGCGCGATGCCGAAGCCGCCGAAGAGGCTTTCATTCGCGAAGAGTTGCGTTAGAGACAGTCCCTGGAGGCAGGACAGGGTCACGGTGCCGTTGGGGCAGAAGCTGGTGGCGTCTTTCTGGGCGAAAGTGTTGCTGAGGGTCTGGTACGTGGCGAGCGATGGCAGGTCATGATACATGTACCCGCCGCTCTCGATGATCGCACCGCCGAACAGATCGCGGCCGGTGAGGCCCCTGAAGCTGTTCGTGGAGGCAAGATGCGTCGAGACGCTGAGACCGCCGGCTGATTCGCCGCCGATCGTCACCGTCTGCGGATCACCGCCGAAAGCCGCGATGTTCTGCTGGACCCATTGCATCGCGAATTGCTGGTCCATGAGACCGTAGTTGCCGGCGTCACCGACGTTCTCGAAAGCGTTGGGCGCGGTAGCCGCCAGCACGCTGGCCGCGAGGAAGCCGAGGCTCCCAAGGCGGTAGTTGATCGTGACGACGATGATGTCGTTCTCGGCCACCATCACCGACGGGTCGTAGTCAGACCCGGCGCCGTTGGTGAGCGCGCCGCCGTGAATCCAGATGAAGACCGGCAGCTTGGACCTCGCCGTGGCGGTGGACGGAGTATAGACATTGAGGAACAGGCAATCCTCGGAATCGGTGGTTGGCCGGTTCTGCACGCAGGTGTGGCCGAATGTTCCTGCGACGATCGATCCCTGGCCGGGAATTGGCGCCTGCGGCGGCTTCCAGCGCAAGGTGCCTAGCGGCGCCTGGCCGTAGCGGATGCCGAGGTATCCGTTCACTCCGGTTGCCGGATCTGTCGGCTGTTCCTGGATGTTCGCGATGCCCGTATAGGTGCCGGTCGTCGTGGCGACAGGGGCCGTCAACTGGACCGCATTCGACACCGATGTGGTAGCCAGGATGCAAGCGAGGCTCATCGCGCCGATTGCGCCAAGCCGGAAATGCCGCAACTGTTCTCTCATAGGCTTCCTCCCTTTTCCGTCCGCGAGATAGGTTCGATGACGCATCGTTCTGTCCTCCCTGATTTCCGATTTTTTAATTTTGCGATTTTTAATTTTGTAGGACTGACACGATACTCGATGAATAAGGCAACTCAAGGATGATCTCGCGTGCGGGTGTCAACAGGAGTCTGCCGATTTTCCGCTGAGGGGAATTATGTCTCCATCATAGCGTCTCGGCTGATGACCGCGAACTTGCCCGGCCGATCCGTTCGGCAGGCCGCATTCACGACCCAGCCTGAACCGCGAACGCGGGCGGAGGCGGTTACGTTTAGTTAGAGGCCATGCGCCTTGTAGGATGGGTTGAGCCCTTACGAAACCCATCTTGAGTCCAGAGCCCATTCTGCAATTTGATGGTATCGCTACCGCTCAACCCATCCTACGGACTTCTGCTGCGTCGATTTGATAGAGGGCAGCACCGGAAAAGCCCGCCATGAGCGGAGACGTCGACGGCAGTTGCCGCCCGCCGCTGCCGGAAACAGCCTGATTGAGAAGGTTTTGACCCGGCGCACCCGTCTGAGGCGTACCGATGCCGAAATAATAGGGTCTTTCCGCCCTCGATTTGAACCTCGGCTTCATGGTCCGCTGACACCGGGTTCACACAGGTTAAACGGTAATGTCCGGGCGGTTTGTCGACAGAGAAATAGTATCCCTTGGAGACCGAACCGACCGGTTGATCGTCGATCTTAATTCCCGCTTCAGTCGCCCAAAGTCCTTTCTCGCGTAAAAAATATAAACGCGCGAGCCGCGAACCCTGCTGCTTGGATTCTTCAGAAAAATTTCTCTGATAGTTTGCTTAGGGAATTGTTCAAAAAGTCCCTGCGGCACAGCGGTTTCTTGCTCTACGGATGCCGCCCAGAGGCCTGAAATCATGATTTTCCCTGTAAAATTCTCCGTTTTCAGGGAATTTGGCTGGAGGCGAGTCGGTCTAATCGATGATGGATGGCGATATCGCGCCGTCCCAACCAACGGAGGTCAAGATGCAAAAAGCTCTCACTATTGTCGGCGCGCTACTGATTGCCGGATCTGCGGTTCAGGTAGCTTCGGCATCCGAAAATCACCCGCGAAAAGTGCACCGTGCAGCCGCGTTCGTTCAGGATCAGCGGAATTTCCGCGGGGCCTACAAGGGGCCGCGTGCAGCCGCGCCCGTTCAGGATCAGTGGAATTTCCGCGGAGGCTCCAACGGGCCGTACTAGGGCCTGTTTACAATTGGGATTCCCAAATCGGTAGAAATTTGATTCAAGGCTGAAAACTGGAGGTCAGTAAGCGGGGTTTAAAGAAGTCATTGGAATCCCGGATGTCGCTTCGCTCATCCGGGCTTCTGTAACGGGCCGAGAGGCGCGGCGCTGCCGCGCTCCTTACCATGAGGGTCTCAGACCTCATCCTGAGGAGCGCGCTCTTGCGCGCGTCTCGAAGGATGAAGCCACCGAACTACAAAGAAGTTACACCTCTCTCCGGCTCAAGAACGCCAGCCGCTCGAACAGGTGCACGTCCTGTTCGTTTTTCAGAAGCGCGCCGTGCAGCGGCGGGATCAGCTTGCGCGGATCGCGCTCGCGGAGCATTTCCGGTGTGATGTCTTCGTTCAGCAGAAGCTTCAGCCAATCGAGCAGTTCCGAGGTCGATGGCTTCTTCTTGAGCCCCGGCACCTCCCGCACTTCGAAAAAGATCCGCAACGCCTCTTCGACCAGGCGCTTCTTGATGCCGGGGAAATGCACATCGACGATGCGGTTCATGGTGTCGACATCGGGGAACTTGATGTAGTGGAAGAAACAACGCCGCAGGAACGCGTCCGGCAATTCCTTCTCGTTGTTGGAGGTGATCATCACGATCGGCCGCAATTTGGCTTTGATGTTCTCGCCGGTCTCGTAGACAAAGAATTCCATGCGATCGAGTTCGAGCAGAAGGTCGTTGGGAAATTCGATATCGGCCTTGTCGATCTCGTCGATCAGGAGCACGGGGCGCTGCCCGGAGGTGAATGCCTCCCACAATTTTCCGCGCTTGATGTAGTTCGAGATGTCGGACACGCGCGCATCGCCGAGCTGGCTGTCGCGCAGCCGCGATACCGCGTCGTATTCGTAAAGCCCCTGCTGCGCCTTGGTGGTGGACTTGATGTGCCAGGTCAGGAGCGGAGCTTTAAGCGCCTTGGCGACTTCCTCGGCCAGCACCGTCTTGCCGGTGCCGGGCTCGCCCTTGATCAGGAGCGGGCGCTCGAGCACGATCGAGGCATTGACCGCCACCTTGAGATCTTCGGTCGCGACATAGTCCTTGGTGCCGGTAAACTTCATGAAATGACTGGCCTTGTTGCAACTGTAGTGCGGCGCGAGCCGCGAACATGAAACGACCGCCATCCGGCGGCCGCCAGCTTGGGTATTAGCGCGTTCGACGCCGCCAATTCTAGATGAAAAAGGCTTCAGGTCTAGGCTGGCGGCGGCCCGCCATGCCGCCCTGATCCGCGCCGCCGGCCCTTGACGAAGGCGGGCAGGCACGCAAACTGTGACCCATGTTCCTGCAATTCTTCACATCGCTGCGCGACGCCCAGATCCCCGTGACCTTGCGCGAATATCTGACGCTGATGGAGGCGATCGACGCCGACCTCGCTGAGCAGTCGGTCGAGAATTTCTATTACCTCGCGCGCGCGGCGCTGGTGAAGGACGAACGCAACCTCGACAAGTTCGACCGCGTGTTCGGCACGGTGTTCAAGGGGCTGGAAAGCCTGCTCGATGCGATGCTCAAGGCCGACATCCCCAAAGAGTGGCTGAAGAAGCTCGCCGAAAAATACCTCACCGAGGAAGAGAAGAAGCAGATCGAGGCGATGGGCTGGGACAAGCTCATGGAGACGCTTCGCAAGCGGCTCGAAGAGCAGAAAGGCCGCCACCAGGGCGGCAACAAATGGATCGGCACGGCAGGCACCTCGCCGTTCGGCGCGCACGGCTATAATCCGGAAGGCATCCGCATCGGCCAGGAGAAGAACCGCAACTTCCGCGCCGTGAAGGTATGGGACCGCCGCGAGTTCAGGGATCTCGACGGCAATGTCGAACTCGGCATTCGCAACATCAAGATTGCGCTGCGGCGGTTGCGCAAATTCGCCCGCACTGGCGCGCCCGACGAACTCGACCTCGATACCACGATCAAGGAAACCGCCAATCACGGCTACCTCGACGTGCATATGCGCCCGGAGCGGCGCAACGCGGTCAAGGTCCTGGTGTTCTTCGACATCGGCGGCTCGATGGAGTCCCATATCGAACAGGTCGAGGAATTGTTCTCGGCCGCGAAGAGCGAATTCAAGCACATGGAATATTTCTACTTCCACAACTGCCTCTATGAAGGCGTGTGGAAGGAAAATCGCCGCCGCTTCACCGACCGCACGCCGACCTGGGACGTGCTGCACAAATATCCGCACGACTACAAGGTGGTGTTCGTCGGCGACGCCTCGATGTCGCCTTACGAGATCATGGTGCCGGGCGGCTCGGTCGAGCACGTCAACGAGGAGCCGGGTTCGGTCTGGCTCGATCGCATCACGCGCACCTATCCGCATGCGGTGTGGCTCAACCCGGTGTCGCAGAAGCATTGGGACTATTCGGAATCGACCACCATCATTCGCCGGCTGTTTTCGAACCGGATGTATCCGATCACGATCGAGGGTCTTGAAAACGCGATGAAGGAATTGGTGCGGTAGCACCGAGTCCGGGACAGGTGGCCGGAGACGTGAGGAAACAATTTATGCCCCAGACTATCCATCGCGGAATCAAGGCCCTGGTCGAGGAGGCCAATGCCGAGATCGAGACCTTGAGCGCCGCCGAGGCGATTCTGGCCGCGCAGAGCGAGGACGTGGTTATTGTCGATATCCGCGACCCCCGCGAACTCGAACGCGAAGGCAAAATTCCGGGCTCACTCTCCTGCACGCGCGGCATGCTGGAATTCTGGATCGACCCAGCGAGCCCCTATGCCAAGCCGGTCTTCCAGCAGGACAAGAAATTCATCTTTCATTGCGCGGGCGGTATGCGCTCGGCGCTCGCGGCCAAGACCGCGCAGGACATGGGGCTGAAGCCGGTGGCGCATATTGCGGGCGGCTTTGCCGCCTGGCGCGACGCCGGCGGCCCGACCGAGAAATGGGAACCTAAGAAGAAGGGCTAAGAGTCGCCACCAACACAGCCGTCATGGCCGGGCTTGTCCCGGCCATCCACGTCTTGCCACTTGGCAAATTCCAAAGACGTGGATGCCCGGCACAAGGCCGGGCATGACGAATATCGAAAGGATTCGAATCCATGAACACCAACGACCCCCTCGTTTCCACCGAATGGCTGGCGTCGCACATCAACGACAGCAACGTGAAACTCCTCGATGCCACGTTCAAGCTGCCCGGCATCCTGCCGTTGCCGAAGGACGACTATCTCGCGGGCCACATTCCGGGCGCGGTCTATTTCGACGTCGATGCGGTGTCCGATCATGCCAATCCGCTGCCGCATATGTTTCCGAGCCCCGCACAATTCGGCCGCGATGTCGGCGCGCTCGGTGTCTCAAATGGCGATACTGTCGTGATCTATGATGCCGGCGGCTGGGTGGCGGCGCCCCGGGCGTGGTGGATGTTCCTGTCCTACGGCCACCGCGACGTCCGCATCCTCAATGGCGGCCTGAAGAAGTGGCGCGCCGAGGGTCGCCCGGTGCAGGCGGGCGAGGTGACGGCGAAGCCGGCAACATTCAACGCCAGCTATGACGCGCGGCGCGTCCGCTCGATCGAACAGATGATCGCCAATGTCGCAAGCCACGCCGAGCAGGTGATTGATGCGCGCGCGGCCGAGCGTTTTGAGGGTCGGGCTCCGGAACCGCGGCCGGGCATTCGCCCGGGCCACATTCCGGGCGCACTCAATCTGCCCTACAACAACCTGTTCGATGCCGCGACCGGCACGATGAAGCCGCTTGATGAGTTGCGGACGGCTTTTGCCGGCGCCGGCGTCGATACGGCAAAACCGATTGTGACGAGCTGCGGGTCCGGCGTATCGGCCGCGGTGCTGACGCTCGCGCTGTACCGACTCGGCGTCCAAAATACCGCGCTGTATGACGGATCGTGGTCGGAATGGGGAAAGGCCGATGGTCCCGCGATCGCGACCGGGCCGGCCTGATTTTTAACGCCGAGGCGTCGCGACAGCGGGCAGCGTCGCGAAGGGATTGGCCTGCTGCTGTTGGGCCTGTGCCGCCAGCCGTGCGCGCGCCGCCAACCTGCGGCGATGCGCGACGCGTTTTGCCTGCACACGCCGCTTGATCGTGCTCTGATCGTTTTTCGCCTGATCGGGCTTTGTCGTTCCGTCCCCGGCGGCCGGCGTAGCCCTGACAGTGCCTTCGATGATGTCGACCGGCGGCCCGCCCAGCGTGGCGATTTTGGTTGCGGCGATGCCGGTCTGATCCGCCGCCGGTGTTTCCTGTGACGCGCTTGTCGACTCCGGCTGTGCCGTGGCCGGTTCGCTTGCGGCGGCCGAGGCAGGTGGGGGCGCAATGGCCGCCGTCGCGGTCTGATCTCCGGCCGCGGTCGTTTCCGCGGTGGGCGGCGTTGCGGCGGGAGCCGGATTTTCCGCAGGCAGCATGGCCGGCCCGCCTTCGGATGTCGTGGTAGTGGACGTCGTGGTCTCGGACATCGTGGTCTCGGCCGGCGCGGCATCGACCGGTCTCACGGCGGCGACCTGTTCAGACGTTGCGGGCGCTGACATCACAGGCGTTGGGTCGACGGACGAGGCGACGGCCGGTGTTTGTTCCGGTGCTTTCTCCATCACCGGGGTGTCGACGCGCAGCGTCGCGAGCACGGGCAGCGTGGATTCAGTTCGCTGGGCGAAGGTGACTTCCGGCGCGGCGCGCCAGGATGAATTGCTGGCGAAAGACTCGTGCGCGGCGCGCAGCAACGCCGCTGCGCCAAGTCCGAAAACCAGGAGCGACATCGACAACATGATCGCGGCGAACAGGAAGCGGAAGCCTGGGAGCATTGACGGGCGGGAATCTTGCGAAAATTTCGGCGAACGGGAACGCGGTGACCACTAACTCGTGGAGCTCAAGAATTTGGCGCGCGCCAGTGCCGTGGATTTGACATTCGCTTAAGCGCCTGGCCACAGGCGCTCCCCAAGGCGAATGCTGGAATCAGATCACTGCTGCGACGAATCAGGCTCGATGAAGAATAGCGCAATCGCTTGCGGACGCTTCTTAAATCTCGACGCGCGCGCTCATCCGGCGCGGCTTTTGTCTCGTTGTGTGAAAGCAGGCACAGCGTGGCTCAGCCGTGCTGGAACTTTCGCGAAGCCTGTCGGAAGGGGCCAAACCGGCGAAAAACCCGCTCCCCACCCTCTTCACAAATGGTCAAATCTGGCCCGCGCAGGGCGGATTTGTCTTGAATGCGCCGCGATCTTCCGTCATTTGCCGTTAACGAACCGGTGTCGCCTTTTGGTTATACAGGACTGGGGCTATACAAGAGCAATGATGACCAAACGCATCCTGACGATTTGTGCCGCAGTTTCTACCGTCCTGGCGGCGGAAGCTGTGGGAACCTCGCTTGCGTCGGCGCAGGGCTATCCACCTCGGGGGGGCGTCTATTCACCGACCCCTCAGCCCTACCCGCCGGGAGGCTACCCGGCCGATTATCGGGCGGCGCCGCGCCCGACGGATTTTGATGCGCTGGATGATGATGGGCCAGATGGACCAGGTTCGGCGGCGCTGCCACCGCCCGGCCCGGTGCTGTCGCCCAACGACCCGCGTTACGGCCGGCCGGTCTATACCGACCGCGGCCCGGTGCTGTCGCCGGATGATCCGCGTTATGGCCGCCCGGCCGGTCCGCCTCCGCCCAATTATTCGGGTCCGGTGGTGTCTCCGGATGATCCCCGCTACGGCCGACGCGACCCACCGCCGGTGATCTATGCCGACCGTCCGCCCGGTGCGCCGCAGCAGCCCTATTATGGCGACAGCCGCATTCCCGGTTCGGGGGTAGTCTATCCCGACGACGAGGATCGGGGCGGCATTCGTCCGCCCGCGGGCGTCGGACAGCCGGGCGGCGCGACCGGAAGCGTTCAGCAACCGGGCCAGGGCGGGGCCGACGGCCGTGCGATGGTGCTTTCGGCGCTGCCGCCGGAAGAACAGCCGGATGCTGCGCCGTCCAACCTGCCGCCCAATCTGCGCCGGCAGGAAGTCAATTTCGCCACCAAGGAGCCGCCGGGAACGCTGATCGTCGATACGCCGAACACCTATCTCTATTACGTGCTGGGCAACAACCGCGCGATCCGTTACGGCGTCCGCGTCGGCCGCGATGGCTTCACCTGGACCGGCGTGCAGAAGATTTCGCGCAAGGCGGAGTGGCCGGATTGGCATCCGCCGACCGAAATGATCGAGCGCCAGCCCTATTTGCCGCGCTTCATGGCCGGTGGCCCCGGCAATCCCCTGGGCGCGCGCGCGATGTATCTCGGCAATACCGTCTATCGCATCCACGGCACCAACCAGCCGTCGACGATCGGCAAGTTCGTCTCCTCGGGTTGCATCGGCATGCTGAACGAGGACGTCTCGGACCTGTTCGATCGAGTCAAGGTCGGCACGCGCGTGGTGGTGCTGCCGGGCGGACCGCCGCCGGCCTCGACCGCTACGGCCTCGGCTGCGCCGCTGCCCGGACCGAGCGCCGGGCCCGCTGCTCCCCTGCCGGGCGTCCCCGGCACGCAGCCGAGCGTGGTGCCGCCGCTGCCTCCGCCGGTGACGGTGCGATAAACCAGCGTAGTGAGATTAAGAAAAGCGCGTCAATGGCGCGCTTTTTCGTCAGCCCGCAAGGGCGGCGCGGCGGTCATAGCCGTAAGATGCCGTTTACTATTTTTTCTTAATGATTGCTCGTTACTTCGTCTTGTTTCCGCTTGCGTCGAAACACCCGAGGCTGCGTTGCCTCGGGAAACCGGAGGAATTGGGCGGTGAGCGCAATTGCAGCGACGGGCCAGGCTACCAGCCGGATTTCGCCAATCAACGAGAGGGCCTATCACCAGAGCAACTTGCTTGGCGACTGGAAGGGCACGACCAAGCAAAATCATGCGCCCGTTGAATTCAAGGTTATCAGCATCAACGGCAATTCGGCGCAGGTCGAATATACCCACAACGGGCACACCGAACGAGGTACCGCTACCGTCGACAAGAACTCCATCTCCTTCGGCAATGTGACGATCGCGACACGTAACGGGCAGCAAGCGGCGTTCGAATTTTCGTTTCAGCCGGACGGACAGCTTGCCGCGACGGGTACTCAGACCGCGATCCTCGATAAGAGCGCGGCTTCCGCGTCCGACACCAATCCGCTGCAGGGCAGTTGGACAGGGGCGACGGCCGAACACGGCGTCTCCTTCACGGTCAGCTCGATCAATGGGCGGGATGCGCAGGTCAAATATTCGATCGACGGCAACAGCGGACAGGGCGTCGGCGATGTGGTGAAGAACTCCGTCCTGCTCGGCAAGGCGCAGTTTACCAATATCGACGGAACGAACGGGACGGTGACGTTTCAGTCCGGTAAGCAGACGATCTCGCTTCCCGTCAAGAGGTTCATACCCAAGACGGCTTGATCGTGCGGCACAAGCGAGCTTGCTGTTTTACGCCAACCTTCGCACCGGCTCGCCCTTGAACCAGGCGTCGATGCCTTCGACCATCTGGTTATAGTGGGCGATGAAGGTTTCCTGCG
The DNA here is from genome assembly GCA_963832045.1 of uncultured Alphaproteobacteria bacterium. GTDB lineage: Bacteria > Pseudomonadota > Alphaproteobacteria > Rhizobiales > Xanthobacteraceae > Bradyrhizobium. The sequence continues at coordinate 198,358 of CAWHSM010000017.1, read as the reverse complement.
TGGCGTAGCCGAGATGCGGCGTCAGCACGAGATTGTCGAGCTTGCGGAAGGGATGATCGACCGGCAGCGGCTCGACCGAGAACACGTCCACCGCGGCGCCGGCGATCTTGCGCGCCTTCAGCGTTTCCAACAGTGCCATCTCGTCGATAATCGGTCCGCGCGCGGTGTTGACGATGAAGCTGGTCGGCTTCATGCGGGCAAGGTCGGAGGCGCCGACGAGGCCGCGCGAGCGGTCGCTCAGCACCACATGGATGGTGATGATGTCGGCGGTTGCGAACAATTCATCCTTGCTGGCAAAGCCGACGCCGACTTCCTTGCATCGCTCGGCCGTGAGGTTCGGACTCCAGGCGATCACGTTCATGCCGAACGCCTTGGCGAGCCCTGAAACCTTGGCGCCCAGTTTGCCGAGCCCGACCACGCCCAGCGTCTTGCCTTCGATTTCGATGCCGACATGCTTCTGCAGATATTCGCCGGCATGCATGCGGGCGCTCTCGCGGCCGATATTGCGGGTCAGTTCCAGGATCAGGCCCATGGTCAAAGGCGCGGTCGGATCGCGCGGCCAATGCGTGCCGCACAGCACCACCTGCCTGTCCTTGGCGGCCGCCATGTCGATTGAATTGTTGCGCATGCCCGAGGTGATGAGAAGCTTCAGCTTGGGCAGGGCGTCGAACATCGCGCGCGGAAACGGCGTGCGCTCGCGCATCGCGCAGATGATCTCGAAATCCTTCAGCGCGCTGACCGCAGCCTCGGGCGAAGCAAAGGGCTGGTTGAAGACGGTGACGTCGACGCGGTCTTCGACCCTGGACCAGTCGGCGACCTTGAGCGAGAGATTGAGATAGTCATCGAGAATTGCACAGCGCAGCCGCGTCATGGGAGAGATCCGTTCATGGCAAAAATGACGGCGCTTCATGCACGCCGTCTTCGAGAAGGGCGCATGGTCGCGCGCCGCGCTTTTTCAGGCAAGCATCAAAATTGCGGGTGGAGGGGCCTTAAATGGCGCGGGACGTCAGCAGGCGATCCGGCGGGTAGCCGCCTGCTTGGCGCGGCAGGCCGGGCCCGGTCCGCGCATATAGTGCAGTTCCGGACGGTAGGGGTCGAAGGCCTTTTCGAAGAACTGGCGGAAGTAGGCGCGGATTCCGGCGAAGTGGTTCACCCGTTGGCCGCGATCGCGGGATCGGGAGGAAAGGGTGTCCGACGTGATGGTCGCCATGACGAATCCTGTCTTTTTCCGGCGTCTTCCGACGCGCGGGGCGATTTTTCGGGCGCTGACCGGCAGTTTCGGGCGCAATTCATTAAAAGAAGGTTTCAATTGTCGCTATCCGTGTTCCTACTGGTGAACAGATGGAAAACTCCCCCCGGTGCGGCGGCTCAGAAGTTCTCTCTGGAGGCGACTTCGGATTCGGGGCACTAGCGGTTGCCCTTTGCGGGTTGCGCCGCTACATCAGCGGCCTAGTGGCCCGGTTCTGACATTCGGATGCTGTCGCGAAGGGTTCGTTTACGAATGTCAGAACCGAAGGGCCCCTAGCAAATATCAATTCTAGTGCGGCTTTGGATTTGGCGTTCGCTTGAAGGACTCGCGGCGAATCTGGAGCGAATGCCAAATCCGCCGCACTAGCCGAAACATCCTTAAAAATCTCTTCCAGGGGCCTCGATGGCGCGCCAGTTCGTCTATTTCATGCAGGGTCTGTCCAAGACCTATCCGCCCAATCGCAAGGTGCTGGATAACATCCACCTGTCGTTCTACCCCGACGCCAAGATCGGCGTGCTCGGCGTCAACGGCTCCGGCAAATCGACGCTGCTCAGGATCATGGCCGGGCTCGACAAGGATTATACCGGCGAGGCCTGGGTCGCCGAGGGCGCGCGGGTCGGCTACCTCGAGCAGGAACCGCAGCTCGATTCCGCCAAGACGGTGCGTGAAAACGTCATGATGGGGGTCGCCAAGCAGAAGGCGATCCTGGATCGTTACAATGAGCTTGCGGTCAATTACTCGGAAGAGACCGCCGACGAGATGACGAAGTTGCAGGACGAGATCGAGGCCGCCGGTCTCTGGGATCTCGACAGCAAGGTCGACCAGGCGATGGACGCGCTGCGTTGTCCGCCTGATGATGCCGACGTGACCAAGCTTTCCGGCGGCGAGCGCCGCCGCGTCGCGCTGTGCAAGCTATTGCTCGATCAGCCCGAGCTGTTGCTGCTGGACGAACCGACCAACCATCTCGACGCGGAATCCGTCTCGTGGCTGGAGGGGCACCTGCGCAACTATCCCGGCGCGATCCTGATCGTCACCCACGATCGGTACTTCCTCGACAACGTCACGAGCTGGATCCTCGAACTCGACCGCGGCAAGGGCATTCCCTACGAGGGCAATTATTCGTCCTGGCTGGGGCAGAAGCAGAAGCGGATTGTACAGGAAGGTCGCGAAGAGGCCGCGCATCAACGTACGCTGGCGCGCGAACAGGAATGGATCGCGGCCTCGCCCAAGGCGCGTCAGGCCAAGTCCAAGGCGCGTTACCAGCGCTATGAAGATCTTCTGAAGCAGGCCAGCGAAAAGCAGGTCCAGACCGCACAGATCACGATCCCCGTCGCCGAACGGCTCGGCCAGAACGTGGTCGACTTCGAAGGGCTGATCAAGGGCTATGGCGATCGTCTCCTGATCGACAATCTTTCCTTCAAGTTGCCTCCGGGCGGCATCGTCGGCGTGATCGGCGCCAACGGCGCCGGCAAGACCACGCTGTTCCGGATGATCACCGCGCAGGAAAAGCCCGACGGCGGCACCATCACGGTCGGCGAGAGCGTGCATCTCGGTTATGTCGACCAGTCGCGCGATTCACTCGACGGCAAGAAGACGGTGTGGGAGGAAATTTCCGGCAGCAACGAATTGATCCTGCTCGGCAAGCGCGAGGTGAATTCGCGCGGCTATTGCTCGGCGTTCAATTTCAAGGGCGCCGACCAGCAAAAGAAGGTCGGCGCGCTGTCGGGCGGCGAACGTAACCGCGTGCATCTGGCCAAGATGCTCAAGTCCGGCGCCAACGTGCTGCTGCTCGACGAGCCGACCAACGATCTCGACGTCGATACCTTGCGCGCGCTCGAAGAGGCGCTGGAGGATTTCGCCGGATGCGCCGTGATCATCAGCCACGACCGCTGGTTCCTTGACCGCATCGCCACCCACATGCTCGCCTTCGAAGGCGACAGCCATGTCGAATGGTTCGAGGGCAATTTCCAGGATTACGAAAAGGACAAGATGCGCAGGCTCGGCCAGGACTTCGTCATCCCGCATCGGGTGAAGTACAAGAAGCTGACAAGGTAGCAGAGGCCTTTATCCGGAACTCGGTGTTATTCCGGGATGCGTGCGAAGCACGCAGACCCGGAATCCATACTCATGATAGTGGTTATGGATTCCGGGCTCGCGCTACGCGCGCCCCGGAATGACAGCCAGCATGAATGCGTTAGAACCATGTCGCTTTCTATGCTTGAGATGCCCTTGATCTGACGGATTTGCGATCTGTGGATCTTTTCTGGCGATCTTTCCCGTAAGCGTATAGGCAAATCTCCACTTTGCGGACATGGGGGATTTCTTTTTTCTGCAAGTTCCTTGGGCCAGCTCGGCTTGGGGTTTTTCTTGAGATAGCGGTGAACCACTTTGCAATATTCGAGATAGACTTCTGGGTCGTTGATTTTTGATGCTGCCCCAAAAACGAAGGCGATATTGCTGTCCCAAATTGGAAAAATATCCGGCGCAACAAAATGCAGGAATTTACTCGTGCCAACGGTCGAGTTGTTAATAGCCCGCGTAATATCGATTCGGTTTTATAATTGGTCGATGGCTTCAGGTTTGGGAAGCGCACCGGCACGGCCTTGCTTAAGTCAAAATAATCCGCAGTATCGTGCGACTCCCAAAAAGAACGTTCTTCGGATTCGTTAGAAAATTTTGGGACTTGTCTAAGTTTCTTCGGCATAGCGTGTACGCTCCTTCGCGCTCATCGGCCGTACTGAAATAATCCGTAACAGGGTCGCATCCTGCCTCAACGTGAAGGCAATCTGCAGAAGACGACCCGCATGCGTTTTTCCGTAAGCGTGGTATCGCTGTTCGGTCGCGCTGTGCCCGGCGTCCGGCAATAGTAAAAGCGGCCTGTTCAGAAACACCCGCTCCGCCTGGGCGCAAATTCTGCTTTTTCATTCGACCGCGCCCCGATTTGAGGGGTCTCCAAGTTCAGGCCGGCCGTTATGGTTCACAACGATCTGGAGCTATGTTAATCTTGCATCATGACTGATGCAGACAACATCGTTCTTGAGCATTTGCCCCACATTCGCGGTGCCATTGATGACGTGCGCGACGATATCCGGGAGATAAAGCAGCGCGTCGGCAATCTCGAGAACCAGTATGCCGATATGTCGAACCGGCTTGATCGGATGGATGTTCGTATCGAGCGTATCGAGCGCCGCCTCGACTTAACCGACGCGTGAGGCATTCGGTTGCTTATTCGTATTGCACCCGTTCTTCTTCTGCTGTTTCTCCTGCCTCTTCCCGCCCGTGCCACCTCCGATGCCGGCTTTACGCAATTCATCGCCTCGCTGTGGCCGGAGGCCGAGGCGCAAGGCGTCTCGCGCGCGACGTTCGATGTCGAGACGCGGGGCCTCGAGCCCGATTACAAGCTGCCCGACCTGATCCTGCCCGGACGACCGGCAACGGGCGCGCCGTCGCAGGCCGAGTTCGTGCAGGTGCCGGCGGATTATCTGAGGGAAGCGGGCATCGCCCGCCTAGCCGAGGAAGGGCAGCGGCTTTTGGCCAAGTATCGCGCACCGCTCGAGGCGATCGAGAAGCGCTTCGGTGTGCCTGCACCCGTCGTGCTCGCGATTTGGGGCCGCGAGACCGACTTCGGCCGCTACACGCTGCCCTATGACGGCTTGCGCGTGCTGGCGACGCAGGCCTATGTCGGCCGGCGCAAGGATCAGTATCGCGACGAGTTCATCCTGGCGCTGAAGTTGATCAATGACGGCGAGGTAACGCGCAAGGACTTGCGTGCCTCCTGGGCCGGTGCGACGGGCCTCACGCAATTCCTGCCTTCCGAATTCTACAAGCACGCCGTCGATTTCGACGGCGACGGCCGCAAGGACATCTGGCACTCGGTGCCGGATGCGCTCGCCTCCGCCGCGGAGCAGCTCGTGAACAAGGGATGGCAGAAGGGCGTACGCTGGGCGTATGAGGTGCGCCCGCCCGCCAATGTCGATTGCACCATGGGCGTGCCTGAAGTGACGAAGCCGATCGGCGATTGGCTGCGCGAAGGCTTCGTGCCGGTGCGCGGGGAAAAGTTGAGCGCGGCCGAGCAGGCAGAGCCGGCTTCGTTCCTGCAGCCGGAGGGCATCTACGGGCCCACATTCCTGACCACGAAAAACTACTTCGTGATCAAGGAATATAACTTCTCGGATCTCTATGTGCTGTTTGTCGGACACCTTTCCGATCGCATGGCGAGCCCGCTTGCGTTTGCAACGCCATGGTCCGCATCGACCCAGCTGCGCACAAAAGACGTCGAGGCGATGCAGCGTCACCTCACGCGCATCGGTCTCTACGCCGACAAGGTCGACGGCAAGGCGGGCATGAAGACGCGTGCGGCGCTTGGTGCCTATCAGAAGAAGGCCGGCTTGACGCTGGATTGCTGGCCGAGCGAGGCGCTGCTGCGTTCGATTGCGGCAGCGCGATAGGATATTTTGCCAAACAAAAAACCCGGCCGCATCGGGCCGGGTTTTCGAAACTTGAAGCGCTGGATCAGATCACTCGCAATACTGAACGCGGCGGAAGCGCCAGTCGTAACCATCCCAATAACGCTCACGCACCCAGCGGCAGGGGGGCCCCGCCGGAGCCACGTAGACCGGGGCCGGCTGGCTGGCGGCAACCGCACCGCCAACGATGGCGCCGCCGATGATGCCACCAGCAATCGCAGCACCAAGGGCGCGCTGGGCGCTGGCCGGGGTCGCGGTGAGCGAGGCGCCGAGCGTCGCGACCGCAAGGAGCGCAGCAAATGTCTTCTTCATGTCTTCGACTCTCCTGGAGATGCGGCGCCTGTCAGCGCCAGGGGGATTGAGATTGATTCGGCACGCCGAACTTGGAATTTACCCTGTCGTCAAAGAATCGCACAACGGTCAATCCAAAGTTAACGCATTCACGACATTGGCCCGAAAAGCGGTTTTTTCGGGCCAATATTCTCAGGCGCTTTCAAAATCAACCGGGTGAAGTATTCGGCCCGGCTGATTTAATGAAGATGAATGAGGCTTAGCCGCAAACCTGCACGCGGCGGAACCGCCACGCATAACCGTCCCAGAAGCGCTGACGCTGCCAGTAGCAGCCGTAAGGATCAGCGGCGACATAGGCCGGGCGACCGTAGTAAGGACCGGGGCCGGGGCCGTAATAATAGGGGCCGGGGCCGTAGTAGTAAGGACTGGCGGCAACCGCGCTGCCGACGATTGCGCCGCCGATCAATCCGCCGGCAATCGCAGCGCCGAGCGCCCGTTGGGCGTGAGCAGGCGCCGCCGACGAAACGGCCAGGGTGGCGACAGCGGCCAGTGTCACCAGTAATTTTCTCATGGCATCACCTTTCTGATTGAAGATTAAGACTGCGCACCAAGCGGTCTAGGTTGTGAAGGTTCCATATCTCACTTGAATGATCAATGAACGAAGGCGTCATATTCCGGGCTCATTGTATGGGTTCGCGGTAATATGGGAAGACATACAAGTAATTGAAAACAAAAGGAAATATTGGATAGGTGATGGGCCGACTGACCGCCGCGATGCTGGTTTCTGCAGCGGTGATCGGCCTGATCGTCGTGACCCGCCGCCTGCGTAGACGCGTCTCCGGACGCGATGGTTCAAGCGGCGATTTCGGCAAGCGTCCATGGCTTGTTCGATGGTCACGGCCATTCGGCGGCGAGCGGCGGCAGCGATTCGGGCGATGCAGGCGGCGACGGCGGAGGAGGCGGCGATTAAGGATACCCCCCCTCAGCCGGGGAAGCTTTCGCCAATTTGATCTGCCGCAACACGAGCCTCTTAGACTCATTCCAGACTATGGATACCCAGTGCCGCCTATTTGAAGTTCCTGCACCACAAGCGGCGAATTCGATCCAGGAACTTCAAATAGAAAAGCGGCACTAGAATCAATAGGTTTGCTAGTGCCCCTGACTTTCCGAAGTTCGTGGAAAGTGGGTGCGGCAACGGAGCACGAACTTCGGAAAGTGGCCACTAGTTTGGAATTGCTTCAAAACACGGTTTTTCCTTTTGCATCCCGACGCACCCTTCAATATCGAAGGGGTCCGCATCACCGATGGGCCTGCCTCCTTAATGATCGTCTGTTCCTGCAACGTGCTTAGCGACCGCGATGTCCGTAGTGCCGTCGACAGTGCGCAACACCTTCCCCGCAATGCCAAGCAGATCTATGGCTGCCTCGGTTGCAGTGCCGAGTGCGGCCGCTGCGCGCGCACCATCAAGACCATTATCGACGAGGCGCTGGGAGCTTGCGCCAAGGCCTGCTGCACCGGCTGTCCGCACAGCCATGCCCATGCGGCCCGGCATCAGCCCGCCGATGGCGCTTCCGCGATCGAAGCGGTCGGCTGAAATCCGCTAAACAGCTTCTGCCGACCCTGCGATTCCGGCCTCGGGCGATGGCGCCTCACCTGACCGCAAACCGCTTACACTTTGGCCCATCATGCGCTACTAGCGAGCTAGTGCCCACTTTCCGAAGTTCGTGCTCCATTGCAGCACCCACTTTCACGAACTTCGGAAAGTTATGGGCACTAGCAAACCTATTGATTCTAGTGCCGCTTTCTATTTGAAGTTCCTGGATCGAATTCGCCGCTTGTGGTGCAGGAACTTCAAATAGGCGGCACTAGTATGGCGGTCCGGAAGTCCGCAACGGTTCGAAAGAGAGAGGCATCATGCAAGGCGACGCCAAGGTCATCGACTATCTCAATAAGGGTTTGCGCCACGAACTCACCGCCATCAACCAGTACTGGCTGCATTATCGGCTCTTGAACAACTGGGGCCTGCTGGAGATGGCCAAGACCTGGCGCAAGGAATCCATCGAGGAGATGGAACATGCCGACCGCCTCATCGATCGCATCCTCTTTCTCGACGGGTTTCCGAACATGCAGGTGCTCGACCCCTTGCGGATCGGCCAGAATGTCAAGGAGATCATCGCGTGCGATCTCGCGGCCGAGATCAGCGCGCGCAACCTCTACCAGGAAGCCGCAACCCACTGCCACGGCGTCAAGGATTACGTCTCGCGTGATCTGTTCGAGAAGCTGATGAAGGACGAGGAACACCACATCGACTTCCTCGAAACCCAGCTCGACCTGATCGGGCGGATCGGGCTTGAACTCTACACCCAGAAGCATGTGGGCGGGCTGGAGGGCGGGGAGCACTGACGATCAGCCCCAACTCGTCCGCAGGGACGACGATGGTGGTCGATTATAGCTGCGTCTTGTAGCGGGCTTCGACTTCGTCCTGTGTCTCGGCGATGCCGAGCTTGGTCTGCTCGTGGATGATCTGGCTGATCGAAGGCAACGCGGCGCGTTCGACCTGCGCATCCTTTGACCACAGCTTCGAGCGCATCAAGGCTTTGCCGCAATGGAAATAGGCCTCGTGCACATCGATGCGCAGCACGGCGCGCGGCGGCTTGCCGAACTCCTCCATCGCCGCAAGCAGCGCTGGGTCCGCTAAGACCGTGCCTCTGCCGCCGACACGCAGCGTCTCGTCGATCCCAGGCACAAAGAAGATCAACTGCACGAAACCTGAACCCTCGACGATGTTTTTGAAGCTGTCGATCCGGTTGTTGCCGGCGCGATCCGGCATCAGGAGCCGGTTGGGACCCTCGACGTGGACAAAGCCCGGATGGCCGCCGCGCGGCGAGGCGTCGACGCTGCCGTCGGCAGCCGATGTCGCCAGTACACAGAACGGCGACATCTCGATAAATCGCATGGCGTGAATGTCGACTTCGGGCCGCGCTTTGGCAACGACGCGCGCGGTCGGGGCTGGATAGATCGTCTTGAGGTCGTCACCGGAAAGATCGGCCAAGGGTTTCTCCTGAAAGCTTCTGGGGAAGCGGCATCGTTCGGAATAGCACGCCCGCGGCCTGCCGACACCGGCTCTCATCGGTCGCCGGAGCCATGGAACCAGCCGACGATGCCGCCGCCATGCGTCACATCGCGCGCGCTGGCACCGTTCGCAGCAATTCCTCGAGCTGAAGCTTGTAGAATTTCGCGTCCGACGTCGTTCCGTGCCCGCGCGTCTCGGTTGATGCCGGGATCAGGTAGAGCCTGCCGTTCCTGACCTGCTTGATCGCCTCGACGGTGACGCCGGTTTCAGGCGGGTTGCGTTCGTCGTCGGCCGAGTTGATCGCGAGCAGCGTGGCCTCGATCTTCGAAAGCCCGGCCGACGCATCGTAGTCGTGCGAGGCTTGCCATTGATAGATGAAGTCGTTGGCATCGGCCGCAACTGGCATCGCCAGCCGTTCGTCGATCATCTTGTCGGCCTTCTCGGCCGTCGGCGCGTGGTTCAGATAAGCGAGCGTGCCGCCGGAACTGGCGAAGCCGTAAGCTGCGAGTGCATATTTCATCATCCGCGGCTGTCTTGAGTAGTTGCCGTCATTGTAGTCGGGGTCGTTGCGGATGGTCTCGATCATCATCCGCCGCAATATCCAGTTGCGCGCCGCCATCGCGGTCGGCTGCGCGGCCATCGGCACAATGACGTCCATCATGTCCGGATATTTTCCCGCCCAAAGCCATGCATGCATGCCGCCCATGGAATTGCCGATTACAAGCCGCAGGTGTTTGACGCCGAGACCGTCCTGCACGAGGCGAAGCTGCGCCTGCACCATGTCGTCGTAATTGTATTTCGGAAACGCCGTCTTCATGCCGTCCGACGGCTTGGAGGATTTGCCGTGGCCAATGCCGTCGGGAATGATGATGTAATATTTCGCCGCATCGAGCGGCTGACCCGGGCCGAACAATTCACCGGCAAAGGTCGGCGTCAGCATGCTGGCGGCCGAACCGCTGGAGCCATGCAGGACCAGGACCGGCTGGCCGGTCGGCTCACCGACGGTGGTGTAGTGAAGCTTCAGCTCCCCCATCACCTCGCCGCTGTGGAATTTGAAATCCCTGGCGATGAAGTCGCCTTCCCTGGGCGCTGGATAGTCCGCAGCCGTGGCTGCGAACGACATCGTGGCAAAGATCATCGACACCAGGGCCGCCGCACACGAATTTCGGAAACCGGGTACTGGCGGCAGCAAAGCTCTCATGGCGTCATCCTCGCGTGGTGAACGGCGTTATGCCTTTTATGGTTGGTCTTCGACGTTGGTATCCGGACGGTCGCTGCCGGCGGCGGTCTCGGTGTGCCATTTTCCGTCCGCCGTCTCATACTCGATCGCCTCGGTGCGGCCCGGCACGCGCTGCTCGGCTGCTGCGCGGCGCGCGGCGGCCAGAGCGGCGGCATGGGTGCCGAAGCTTTCCGAAAACACGCCGTTGACGGTGTAGGCCCAGCCTCCGTCGTGCTCGACGATCTTGTAGGTGACGTGACTCATCGGGAACCTGCCTTTTGTGTGCCTGGCGGGCTTACGGGAAACAAGCGCGCCGCCTATTCTATGACAAAACGGGCGGTGAGCCAGCCCGATGTGCCACCCCGCTTTTGCGACCTCTTGTGATAAGGAAATGAAAATGTGCCGCAACATCAAGACGCTGTTCAACTTCGAGCCGCCGGCGACCGAAGAAGAAGTTCGCGCTTCCGCGTTGCAATTCGTGCGCAAGCTGTCCGGCTTCGGCAGGCCGTCGCAGGCCAATGCGGAAGCCTTCGACCGCGCGGTCGATGAAGTCGCCGCCGTCGCGCATCGTCTCCTGACCTCGCTGCACACCCATGCTCCGGCGCGCGACCGTGACATCGAGGCGGAGAAGGCGAAAGAACGTTCGCGCCTGCGGTTCGGATGAGGTCGAGAAGCAGCACGAGGTTTCCTCAAGGTTATGATTTTTCAGACAGGTTAATTCAAATCCGCGCCAACAGAAACCAAAAGCGTTACCTAAGCGTAGTATTGAAATGCTTTACGGTGCGCTTGCCATGGAAAGACGTCTGGCGGAATGGAAAGTCGAACTTGATCGCATCTGGTCGGCGCATGCGCCCGACCATGACGAGGCGTTGCGGCTTGTGCAGCAGATCGCAGCCAGTAGCGAGGACGAGATGCTGCGCCAGGCGGCCTCTCAGGCATTGCCGATCCTGCGCAGCGCCACCCATGAGGACGCCGACCACGCAACGCGCGAAGCGGCGCGACGCCGGCTCGGCGTCATCCGCGAGGTGCTCTCGGCGCTCACCACGCCGCAATTCGGCAAACGAAAGGCGCCGTTGAAGCAGCTGACGCCGGAAGAGCGCTGCCGTGAGACGCTGGGTTTGCCGCTCGAGCGGCGTTTGTCCGAGGCCGAAATCCATCGCGCCTACAAGCTGCTCGCCAAGCGCGCGCATCCGGACGCGGGCGGCAATGCGCAGGCCTTCCTGGAATTGTCCGCGGCGCACGATGCGCTGATGAAGGGGCGGCGGATGCCGCAGCGCCACTGATCGGCATGATATCGCGCTTCAGCTGACAGACGAACGGGCGACGCGCGTCCCGGATGCAGTGTCGGCGAGCGCGAAACTGGCTCAATCGATCGCGGCGCGAAACGTCGTCAAAACGATTTCAAAACGGCTTCATCGAAGAGGTTGCAATGGGACCTGTGTTGGCGCATAGGGCGGAAGAGGCGAGGGGACGAAAGCGGCCGCACGGGAGGATGAAGAAATGAGCGCAACGACCGAGGAGAAAGTGGGTCCCGTCAAGCCGGAGCGCCTGCTTCAGGCGCTCGGCATTTACCAGTCGGCGCTCGCCGCCAGGGAAGACGAGAGCAGCGCGGACGCCTCCCCCGCTGACCCTGCCGGCCGTCGCGCCATTCTTGCGGTGAAGCGCGAATTTCCCGATGCTGCCGAATTCCAGAGCCTGAGCGTGCGGCTTTCGCATTTCACCGAAGTGCTCGCCGACAAGAAGCTGGTCAAGTGGGGCATGGTCAAGCACAGCGAAGGCGGCCTCGAAGTTCACGATGCCGTTGTCAATGCGCTCGCCGCGGCGCCATTCCGCAAGTCCGGCGTGCTCGACAAGGTGGCGTTCCACGCGCTGGTGAAGGCGGAATATACCAGGCTTGAATCGGAAGATAACAAGTAAGACGAGAGCCGCTCGCATCGCTCGGGGGAGAAAACCATGACATGGAAGACCATCTTTGCTGTATTCGCTGCGCTCGTGATTTCGATCCACGCCGCCCACGCGCAACCAGCCAGGAGCTTGAAGCAGCAGATGGTCGGCACCTGGGATTTCGTGGTCGCCGAGGTCACCGCGCCCGACGGCAAGAAATCGTTTCCGTTCGGCGAGACGCCGAACGGCATTCTGATTTTCACGCCCGATGGCCGTTTCGCGCAGATCCACATCGCAGGCGATGTGCCCAAGATCGCCTCCAACAACCGCCTCACCGGCACGGCGGAGGAATATTCCGAGATCATGCGGCGCAGCGTCTCGGTGTTCGGCACTTACACGGTTGATGAAGACAACAAGACCATCACCTATCACATCGCCTCTGCGTCGTTCCCGAATTGGCAGGGCGAGGCACAGACCCGCACCATCGACAAGCTCACCGACGGGGAATTCGTCAACACCAACCCGAATGTCGCGGGCGGCCGCGGCAGCGCCAGCAACATTTACCGGCGGGCGAAGTGACGAGACTTTCGCCGCTTGGGCTCCACGCAATGATTTGTTTTCTGCCCTCAAATCGCCGCGAGCGGCCGACATTCCAGAGAAGCTGCGCTTCCGCTACATTCGCCGCGCGTGATTCGATTCCATATGATTGCAACATCCGGGAGAGACGCTTCATGACGATTTCATCCACCGTTCGCGCCGCGTGCCTTGCGCTCGTCGCTTTGATTGGCCTCACATTTTCCGCCCGCGCCGACGATGGCTTCGTGCAACTCACGATCTACAAGGGCGGATGGATCATCGGCGGCAATGGCGGCGGTGGCGTGCTGGATTTTCACGGCCGCCGCTATTCGCTCGGGGTCGGCGGGATAGATTATGGCCTGATTTTCGGCGGATCGCGGGCCGTGCTGCGCGGCCGCGTCAGCAACATCTGGCGGCCGTCGGATATCGCGGGTGCCTATGCGGCGGGCGGCGCGGGCATTGTGATCGGCCGTGGCGTGCGCGGCATCGTGCTCACCAACGCGCGGGGCGTCGTGCTCGAACTCGCGGGCACGCAGGTCGGCCTGTTGGCGAACGCGGATTTGAGCGGGCTCGCGATTTCGATTCGGTAGCGCGTGTAGCCTGTAGGATGGGTTGAGTGCAGCGATACCCATCGCGGTAATCGCGACATGGGATGGGTTTCGCAAGGGCTCAACTCATCCTACGAACTACGGCCCTTGGTCATGGGTCGGGTCAAGCCCGCCACGACGTGGGAGTTTGCGGATTCCGTTTTCAAACAGCCAATAGGGTATGCGTCTGCATTCCCGCGGCAAGATGCGCCCGGGTTTTGCAAAAATCCCGCCTCTCTCATCAGAGGGCGCAGGGAATGCCGGGCGCTCAATGCGCCCGCAGCCTTGTGTGCGAAATGAAAAAGCACACAAGCGTAGTCACCACGGTCACACCGGTTTCACCCGGCATTCCCTACGCAATGGTTTTACGGCTTACTTCGTGATCTCCTTGGTGAGCCGGGCTTGTTGTCACCATCGCAGGCCGCAATGCGCAAGCATTGTCGGCCGGCTTGATATCAGCGTCGGGATATCAGGACCACACGACTTCGCCGTCCGCGGGATCGGCGCGCTCGTCTGCCGCGCCGTCCGCGTCCACCGCATCCCGCGCCCAACGTCCGTGACGATCGCGAAACGCCCCTTGTGTCCGAAAAATCTGCCAGAATATGCGAACGGGCGGTCCTGCAAAACCGCCCGTCGCTGGAACTGAGCCCGTAACGCCCCAAAGGCGGCAGAGCCTGGTGATCAGAGCAAGGGACAGCTCCGGTATCTTCCTCAACCCGAACAGTTGAAAGGGCTTCGAGCCCGAACCGAGCAAGGAAGGGAGTGGATGATGACACAGAACGATCCCGTTGTCGTCGGTATCGATGTGGCCAAGGACAAGGTGGATGCCTGCATTCGCCGGTTCAAATTGCGGCAGACTTTCCCGAACAATCCCCAAGGGCGCCGCAAGCTGATCGCCTGGCTTCGCAAGTACCAAGTGGGTAAAGCGGTGATGGAGGCAAGTGGCGGTTACGAGCGTGGATGGCGCAACGTGCTACACAACGCCGGCATCGAGGTGCGGATTGTCGATCCCAGGTGGGTCCGCAATTTTGCGCTGTCGGCCGGGCGTTTGGCGAAGAACGACCCGATCGACGCGGAGATGATCGCCTGGTACGCTGAAACGTTTAGTCAGGCACCGGGCCAGATTCCCGATGTCGCCCGTGAGGAACTCGCGGGGCTGACGAAAGCGCGCAAGGCTCTGATGGACGTCAAGATCCGATTGCAAGCTCAGAACGAGCATGCGGCACCGGAACCGGCTCGGAAGGCCCATGCGCGCATCTTGAAGAGCCTCGCCGCCGAAATCGACAAGCTTGAGGTCGCAATCTCCACCAAGGTCAAAGCCACACCGGAGTTCGCTGAGCGTGCCGAGATCATCCAGAGTGTTCCGGGCCTCGCGCAAACGACGTCCGCAATCCTCATTGCAGGGATGCCAGAGCTTGGACAGGTCAGCGACGAAGTCGCTGCGGCCCTGGTCGGGCTCGCTCCTTATGACGATGATAGCGGCAAGCGGCGCGGCGAGCGCCACATCAAGGGCGGTCGCTGCTGGGTGAGAAACGCCATCTACATGCCTTGTCTCGGCGCAGCGACACAGAACAACCCGGTGCTTAGGGTCTTCTATCAGCGTCTGATTGCCAAGGGAAAGGAGCCGAAGGTTGCGCTCGTCGCCTGCATGCGCAAGCTGATCATCATCCTCAACACGATGCTCGCACGCCGCCAGAAATGGAATCCTGGGCGCTCATGCCATAGCTTGACTGCGAGCGCTTCTACTGCGCTCGGTCCTCCGACCGAGCGCATGACCGTCTTCCAGACCGGTAAGCGGGCGGGGTCAAGGCCGTCAGCCGCCGAAGGCGGGGGCGCGTCAGCGCCAGCCTTGAGGCCGGCCGATGCCGGTCTACCTAACGGCACAGTTGCTCGAGAAGGGCGGGACGGCCATCGCAATAATCCTGCTTCTACCCCGCCGTCAAGCAAAATTTCGGAAAATCAGAAAGCAGGCCCCGCTCAGAGCGTGCAGGCTCGGCTCGTCCGCATTTTTTCCTGCAAGGCCGCAGCTTCGGTAAAGGTCGGCACCGGTTTGCTGACGATCTTGTAGTCGGACGGCCAGCGCACGGGCTGCTGCGCGAGATCGGTGTTCCAGATCTGGCAGACCCCGGTGTTGTCCCAGCGGATCAAGTAATAGCCGGTCTGTGCCGGGCGGGGAGCGGCGAAGCTTGTGGCGACGAAGCTTGGGGCGACAAGGCTCGAAAGAGCGATGCCGGCGGCACAGAGAGCGGTAGCGCGACGCATGAGAAATCCTCCTTAGAAGATGTTTCGTGCCGCCGGGACGCATCATGCGGCCCAGCGGGGCTTGTCTTAGCAATGGCGTTGACAGCCGAGTGGTGAGGCAAGAGTGTGGCTTTTGCCAGTAGAAAAGCCGTGATGTGATGGTTTTCGCGAGGGTTCAACCCGCCTTACGAATTACCAAATGCGAGCCATAGCGGAAATGCGTCGACCTCCCCGCAAGCGGAGAGGTGAACACCGCCTCAAGCAAATTGCGCGAGGCCGTGGCCGACGGACCAATTCTCTTTCGCGGCGTCGAGAATGGTCACGAACACGTCCTCGGGTCGGATGCCGGGGTTTTCGCCGAGCAACTCTGCGATCCGCCGAAACAGCGCTTTCTTCTGTTCGACGGTGCGGGTGTTGAACACGGTGATCTGGATGAACACGAGATCGTCGCTCCGCGCGATGCCAAAGGCAGCTCCGTAGCGGAAGTTCGCAGGCTCATGCTCACTGATGGTCATGAACTGGTCGTCTTCGGGCACATGAAGCGCATCGCGCATCGCAACGTAAAGGCTGTCGAAGATCGCCTGCCGGTAGCTTTGCGGCTTCCCAGTGCGCAGTGAGATGTGAACGAACGGCATCGCGGCTTCCTTTCCCTGTTGTCCTCGTTTGACTCTAAGGGCCGCCCGGCTATCCTGATAAGCTATCGAAGATGATATCAGCTATAACGGCTGGAAATGATTGAACGCCCCCTCGACCTCGATGCCGTGCAGGCTTTCGTCCGCATCGCTGAGCTTGGCAGCTTCACGCGTGCGGCTGAAGCGATGCAGACGACGCAGGCCGCGGTCAGCCTGAAGCTGATGCGGCTCGAGGAGAGGCTCGGCTGTCAGCTCATCGAGCGGACGCCCCGCTACGTGCAGCTCTCAGTGCAGGGCGCAGCCTTCCTCGACCACGCCCGCGAACTTCTGGAAGTACACCATCGCGCGCTCACGATATTTGCCGGCGCGCGGCAACGCCTCACTATCGGCATCAGCGATCATGTTGCGGGGCCTGAGCTGCCTGCGCTGATCGCGCGCATGAACGCGCAAGACCCGCAGCTGTTGATCGAAATCCGGATCGGGTCGTCGGCCGATCTGCTGCAAAGCTTCGACCGGCGCGAACTCGACACGGTGATCGTCCGCCTGCATGCGGGGCGGGACGACGGGGAAATTCTGACGGAAGAAAAATTCGGTTGGTTCGCTGCACCCGGCTGGCAGCATCGCGTGGGCGAGCCGCTGCCGCTTGCCACGATGGCCGAGCCCTGCGGCGTGCGCGCGATGGCAGGCCAGCTTCTCGATGCGGCAGGCGTGCCCTGGACGGAAATTTTCGTCGGCGGCGGCGTTGCAGCGGTCGCAGCCGCCGTGATGGCTGGCCTGGGTGTTGCGGCATTGGCGCCGCGCATGCTGCCGTTCGGCGCGGTTGACGTCGGCAATAAGCTTGGACTTCCCGAACTGCCGCGCCTGCCGGTTCTGCTTCACTCAAGGGTGAGGGATGGCCGGGCGTGCGATGCTTTGGCCGCGTTGTCGGCGGCGTTCAGGAGCGCGGTGCGAGGCTCGCCAACGCTGCCGGCGAAAAAGGTGGTTGCGGCCAGTTTGCAGGAGGGTTGAGTGACCCGTCTGCGTTCGGGGAGATCGCATGATAAGTCGGCGCGCATTTCTGTCTGGCGTCTTTCTTTTTAGTTTCTTGGGCGCGGTTACAATAGGAAGTCAGAAAGCCCAGGCGGCCGATGCTGGCGATTCCACTTCGGGCGCCTTTGCCGAACTCCCCGGCGTGAAACTGTGGTTCACGAACTCAGGCGGCACGGGCGTGCCGCTTGTTCTGCTTCACGCCAACACCGGCACCGCTGCGGTTTGGGAGAATCAAATCGCGCGCTTCTCGCAGGCCGGATACCGCGTCATCGCGTTCGACCGCCGCGGCTGGGGCAAGAGCATCGCCAATCCCGCAACCGGCCCGCAGCCGGGAAGTATCGCCGGCGATCTCGATGCGCTCGCCGACTATCTCAAGCTCGACAGGTTTCATTTGCTGGGCGTAGCCGGAGGCGGGTTTGCGGCTCTGGACTACGCGGCGTGGCGTCCTGCGAGGCTTTTGAGCCTGGTGATCGCGGCGAGCACCGGGCAGGTGGCTGACAAGGAAGTCGCCGATTTCATCGCTCGCCTTGAAATTCCCGGATTGCGGAAATTGCCGGCGGTCTACCGGGAAGTTGGGCCGTCCTACCGGGGCGCCAACCCGGACGGCACCAAACGCTGGATCGAGATCGAAGAGCACGCGCGGCAACCGGGCGCGGCGGATCAGCCGCTTCGCACGCCAAACACTTTTGCGAAGATCGAGATCATCCCGACGCCGACCCTCGTGATGGCCGCGGATGCCGATCTGCTGGCGCCGCCGGCCCTGATGCGGATCTGGGCGGCGCACGTCAAAAACCATGAATGGGCAGACATCGCCGATTCCGGCCATGCGATCGCCTGGGAGCAGCCGGACGCCTTCAACGAAAAGGTTCTCGCGTTCATCAAGCGGCATTGAAGGGCGTCAGTCTGGCCGTCGCGCGCGCTTTTCGTTAAGGTAGCCCGTAATGGCCCGTAGGATGGGTGGAGCGTAGCGATACCCATCACGCAACCATGCTAAGATTCCGAGATGACCAACTATCGTCGCAACCGCCTTGCTGGAGGAAGCTTCTTCTTCACCGTCAATCTGGCCGAGCGTCGTCTGCGGTTGTTGACGGATAATATCGACAAGCTGCGGGCGGCATTTCGCGAAACGCGCCGGCATCATCCGTTCGAGATTGCTGCGATGGTCGTGTTGCCCGATCACTTGCACGCAATCTTGACCCTTCCCGAGGGCGATGCAGAATTTTCTACCCGCTGGCGGCTCATCAAGTCGGCGTTCTCACGCGGCCTTGCGACCCACGAACCGATTTCGCAGAGCCGCGCCGGCAAAGGCGAACGCGGTATCTGGCAGCGGCGCTATTGGGAACATACCATTCGCGATGACGACGATTTCGCCCGTCACGTCGACTACATTCATATCAACCCGGTCAAGCACCGGCTTGTGAAGCGGGTCAGGGATTGGCCATATTCGTCATTCCATCGCATGGTGAAACTCGGCCTCTATCCCGAGGATTGGGCAGGCGTTGTCTCGAATGATGGCGGGGCTTTCGGAGAGCGGCTCTGGACACGAGCGGTGATGCCGCGACTGCAGGTGAAGCGCCCGTAGGATGGGTGGAGCGCAGCGATACCCATCGTGTTGGTCAAGTCATGTGATGGGTTTCGCGAAGGGCTCAACCCATCCTACAGGCTGGCTCCGGGACTGCAGGTGAAGCGCCCGTAGGATGGGTGGAGCGCAGCGATACCCATCGTGTTGGTCAAGTCATGTGATGGGTTTCGCGAAGGGCTCAACCCATCCTACAGGCTGGCTCCGGGACTGCAGGTGAAGCGCCCGTAGGATGGGTGGAGCGCAGCGATACCCATCGTGTTGGTCAAGTCATGCGATGGGTTTCACGAAGGGCTCAACCCATCCTACAGGCTGGCTCCGGGACTGCAGGTGAAGCGCCCGTAGGATGGGTGGAGCGCAGCGATACCCATCGTGTTGGTCAAGTCATGCGATGGGTTTCGCAAGGGCTCAGCCCATCCTACTGGCTAATGCTGAAAGGTACTCCTTTGCGAAGGAGGTCTTTCCCGCTCCGTTGGGGCCCGCGAAAATAAATAAATCTGGCACGACGGCTAGAGAACTTTATTGCTCTCCTTCACCTTCTCGGCGTCGAGATAGACCTGCCCGCCCATTTCCTTGAACTTCTCGCTCATTCTCGCCATGCCATCCTCGATGGTGCCCGACATCGACATCCCCACCGCCGCCGGATCGTTCAGCGTCGCCGCGTAGTCGCGCACGTCCTGCGTGATCTTCATCGAGCAGAACTTTGGGCCGCACATCGAGCAGAAGTGCGCGACCTTGTGCGCTTCTTTCGGCAGCGTCTCGTCGTGATAGCTGCGCGCGGTTTCCGGATCGAGCCCGAGGTTGAACTGGTCCTCCCAGCGGAAGTCGAAGCGCGCGCGTGAGACCGCGTCGTCGCGCAATTGCGCCGCCGGGTGGCCCTTGCCGAGATCGGCGGCATGCGCCGCGATCTTGTAGGTGATGACGCCGACCTTGACGTCGTCGCGGTTGGGCAGGCCGAGATGCTCCTTCGGCGTCACGTAACACAGCATCGCGCAACCGAACCAGCCGATCATGGCAGCGCCAATGCCTGAGGTGATGTGGTCGTAGCCCGGCGCGATGTCGGTGGTCAGCGGGCCCAGCGTATAGAACGGCGCCTCGCCGCACTCCTTGAGCTGCTTGTCCATGTTGATCTTGATCTTGTGCAGGGGAACATGGCCGGGGCCCTCGATCATCACCTGGCAGCCCTTCTTCCAGGCAATCTGCGTGAGTTCGCCGAGCGTTTCCAGTTCGGCGAATTGCGCGCGGTCGTTGGCGTCCGCGATCGAGCCCGGACGCAAGCCGTCGCCGAGCGAGAACGAGACGTCGTATTTGCGCATCAGGTCGCATATCTCCTCGAAGTGCGTGTAGAGGAAACTCTCCTTGTGATGCGCCAGGCACCACTTCGCCATGATCGAGCCGCCGCGCGAAACGATGCCGGTGACGCGGTTGGCGGTGAGGTGGATGTAGGGCAGGCGCACGCCGGCATGGATGGTGAAATAGTCGACGCCCTGTTCGCATTGTTCGATCAGCGTGTCCTTGTAGAGCTCCCAGGTCAGCTTGACCGGATCGCCGTCGCACTTCTCCAGCGCTTGATAAATCGGAACTGTGCCGATCGGGATCGGCGCGTTGCGCAGGATCCATTCGCGCGTGGTGTGGATGTTGCGCCCCGTCGAGAGGTCCATCACGGTGTCGGCGCCCCAGCGGATCGCCCACACCATCTTGTCGACTTCTTCCTCGACCGACGACGTCACGGCCGAGTTGCCGATATTGGCGTTGATCTTGGTCAGGAAGTTGCGGCCGATGATCATCGGCTCGAGTTCACCATGGTTGATGTTGCAGGGGATGATGGCGCGGCCGCGCGCGATTTCGCTGCGCACGAACTCCGGCGTGATGAAGGGCGGGATCGACGCGCCAAAACTTTCGCCGTCGGCGATCGCGGCTTCCGCGCGCTCGAGCTGTTGCTTGCGGCCGAGGTTTTCACGTGCTGCGACGTAGATCATCTCCTTGGTGACGATGCCGGCGCGGGCGAACTCGAGCTGCGTGATCTTGTGGCCGTCGAGCCCGCGCAGCGGCTTGTGGTGGGCGGTGAAAGACTTTGCCGCATGCGCCGCGCCGACATTGCCGTTGTCTTCCGGCTTGATGTTGCGTCCCTCATATTCCTCGACGCCGCCGCGCTCTTTCACCCAGGCGATGCGGTTGCGGGCAAGCCCGGCATTGACGTCGATCACGACGTTGGGGTCGGTGTAGGGACCGGAGGTGTCGTACACGGGAAGGTTCGGCTCACCGGCGCCTTCGGAGAGCATGATCTCGCGCAAGGGCACGCGCACATCGGGCGCTTCATCCGGCGTGACGAAGAACTTGCGTGAGGCGGGCAGCGGCCCTGTGGTCACGGCGGGAACGGTCTTGTCGGGGTTGGAGCGAATGTTCATGGCGTTCTCCTTTTAATTGTGGCGCGGCGGGTCATCGGCCGCCGGTAATTCGATCTGATCCCCCACCCGTCGCGCTCTGAATGAGCGCGACACCCTCCCCCGTAAACGGGAGAGGGTAGAACGGGTGCGGTGCGCTCCCTCTCCCGCTTGCGGGGGAGGGTTGGGGAGGGGGCTTGCATCACGCCGCCTCCGATTTCAGTCCAAGCCAGGCGCGCACCCGCGCGTCCGGTTCGGGGTTCTGCGTCACATCGCTGACCACAGCGATCGAGTCGGCGCCGGCGGCGAAAATTTCGGATGCCTGCTCGAGCTTGATGCCGCCGATCGCAACCAGCGGAATCTCGCCGACGCGCTTCTTCCATTCGGTGATCTTCGCAATGCCCTGCGGCGCGAAGCGCATCGATTTCAGCGTGGTCGGGAAGATCGGTCCCAGCGCGACATAGTCGGGTTGGAGGCGCAACGCGTTTTCAAGCTCTGCATCGTCATGGGTGGAAATGCCGAGCGAGAGGCCGGCGGCGCGGATCGCCGCCACATTGGCGCCCGCCAGGTCTTCCTGGCCGAGATGCAGATGTTGCGCGCCGGCCTCGATCGCCGCGCGCCAGTAATCATTGACCACGAGTTTTGCATTGGTGCCGTGGATTACCTCGAGCGCGTCCTTGACGGTCTGCAACGCGTCGGCCGCGCCGAGATTTTTCACGCGCAACTGAATCGTGCCGACGCCGAGCAGCGCCAGCCGCGCGACCCAGGCGACGCTGCCGACCACGGGATAAAAGCGATCAGGATACGCGTGGCGATCCGGATACGCGTGGGGATCAGGATACGGCATGCCAAAACGGGGTCCCAACGACGGGGGTTGAAGGGGAGGCGAAGTCGCGTGCTTCCATCAGGCCAGCCTCAAAGGCGGTGCGGCCGGCCTCGACGCCGGCGCGAAACGCCTTCGCCATGGCGACGGGGTCGGCGGCTTTGGCGATCGCGGTGTTGAGCAGCACCGCGTCATAGCCGAGTTCGAGCGCGCGCGCGGCATGGCTCGGCGCGCCCAGGCCCGCATCGACCACCAGCGTGACGTCGGGCAGGCGGTCGCGCAGCAGTTTCAGCGCATCGGCATTGATGATGCCGCGGGCCGAGCCGATCGGCGCGGCCCATGGCATCACCACCTTGCAGCCGACTTCGACCAGCCGCATCGCGACCGACAGATCTTCCGTGCAATAGGGGAACACCTCGAAGCCGTCCCTGATCAGGATATCGGCGGCTTCGACCAGACCGACCACGTCCGGCTGCAGCGTGTCGTTGTCGGCGATGACTTCGAGCTTGATCCAGGAAGTCCCGAACAATTCGCGCGCAAGCTTTGCGGTGGTCACGGCTTCGCGGACGCTGCGGCAGCCGGCGGTATTGGGCAATACCGTCACCTCCAACTCGCGGATCAGCGACCAGAACGCATCGCCGGTCTTGCCGCCGGCGGCCTCGCGCCGCAGCGACACCGTGACGATCTGCGCGCCGCTCGCGCGGATCGCGCCTTGCATGATCGCCGGCGAGGGATAAAGCGCGGTGCCGATCAGGAGGCGGGAGGTGAATTCGCGATCGTAGAATTTCAGCATGGCTTTATTTTCCCGTCGTCCCGGCCAAGCCAACGGGTCGCGCGAAATGCGCGCCCGATGACAGGCTCCGCGCGAGCCGGGACCCATACGCCGTGTCGGGTCATTTTGGCGCGCTGGTAGAGACCTTTCGCTCCACGAACGCCTGTGGTTATGGGTCCCTGCTTTCGCAGGGACGACGTAAAGAGAGAGCCTGCGAGCATCACTACCATCCTCACCCTCCCTGCCGCGGCGTGATGATCTCGATCTCGTCGCCGGCCGTGAGTTGCGTTTCCGCCCAGCGGCTTTTCGGCAGCACGTCGTAATTCACGGCAATCGCAAAATGCGTGCCCTCATAGTCGAGCTCGCCGAGCAGCGCATCGACACGGGTCGCGGCGATCTCGCGCGCCTCGCCGTTGATGGTCACGCGCACTGCATCACCTCATTGTCGATGGTGCCGCGCTCGACGTAGCCGAGCGTCAGTTCCGCCAGCGCCGGCGCCAGCAGGAAGCCGTGACGATAAAGCCCGTTGACCGCGATCTTGTCGTTGTTCACCGCGATGCGCGGCAGATTGTCGGGAAAGGCCGGCCGTAACCCCGAGCCGAATTCGAGGATGCGCGCTTCCGCAAAGGCCGGATGCACGGCATAGGCCGCACCCAGCAGTTCGAGCGCGGAGCGAACGCTGACGCCGCTGCTCTCGCTTTCGATCGAGGTGGCCCCCAACATGAAGCGGCCGTGCCCGCGCGGAATCACGTAAAGCGGCCAGCGCGGATGGATCAACCGCACCGGTCGCGACAGTTCGACCTCGTCGGTCTCGATCAGGATGAGTTCGCCCTTGACGCCGCGAAGCCCGCGCTGGCTGCCGCGCGCGGCAAGCCCGCGGCAATCGATCACGGTGCCGTCGATGTCGTCAGGCTCGACATCGCTGTTGAATTCGATGGCGCCGCCGGCCGCGCGAATGCGCGCGTGCAATTGGGGCAGGACCTTTCGCGGCTCGACATGGCCTTCGTCGGCGTAGAACAGCCCGTCGCGGAAGCGTCCCTCCAGCGAGGGTTCGATTTCGCGGATGCCTTGCGCGTCGAGCCGGCGGTATCCGCTGGTGAGGCGCGCAAAGCGTTCGAAGTCGGCGCGGTCGCGCGCATGCGCCACCACCAGCGAGCCGTTGAAGGGGATTTCCGGAAAATGCTCGCGCCACAGTTTCAGCGAGCGCAAGCCGAGCCGGACGATCACGGGTTCGCAGCCTTCCGCCTCGCACCAGGGCGCGAGCATGCCGCCGGCCCAGTAGCTGGTCGATTGCGCCATCGCCTCGTCGCTGCGTTCGTGCAGCGTCACCGCGCGGCCTGTGCCCGCGAACAACAACGCCTGCCAGGCGCCCGCAATGCCGGCGCCGATGACGGAAATCGGGGATTCCCCCTGCGGATTGGTCGTACTCTGGTACATCCCTGTCCCTTCGCCGGCATGACCCGGATCAGGTTCAAAGGGTCACCGCGGTCTCTGGTCCCTGAAAACGGGACCAAAGGATGCGGTCTCTCAGCTCCTCATCGGAGCTCCCCTCGGAACGCCGCTAATGTATGCCGATGAGAGGGAGTGTCAACGCATACTCCCCGTCATGCCCGGCCGTAGCCGTTCGAAGAACGGCGTCGCTTCCGCTCGCCTATGGCCGGGACGATGCCCGGCCATGACGGCTATGCTTTGGAACTCGCTCCGCCTTCCTTCACGGAAGCCGGCTGGCTATTGCGGCATTGCACCCAGTGCCTGCGGTTCGAGATGCCTGACATGCTCCAAGCGCTGACGCTTGGCGGCGTAGTAATAGCCGCCCGCGTAATAGCCGACCGCCCGATTGTGATCGCCGTTGGCGGCGCGGTAGGCGCCGGCGAGATATTTCACCGCGTAGGTGAGATTGGTGTCGGGATCGCGCAGTCCCTCGGCCGTGCCGGTATAGCCAAGGCCGCGCGCGGTCGCGAGCTTGATCTGCATCAGCCCGATGGTGCCGCCGCGTCCGACCAGAGTTGCGTTGTAGCGGCTCTCGCGCAGGATCACCCGATGCACCAGCGCGACTGGCACGCCGTTGGACTGCGCGTGCCTTGCGACCAACTCGTTATAGTCAGCACGTTGGGCACAGGCTGATCCCGGGCCGAACAAGAGCGCGGCCAGCGCAAGCGAAGTGAGGGTTAACAGACGCTTCATGGGGCCACATGGTGCGGCACGGATGTGGCAAAAAGCCGGCTTTCTGCAAGCATGACCGCAATCCAGATGGCTCCGATTTACCAGGAATTATGCCCTGATGTGCTTCGATCGGGGCCGGAATTTCCGGGAAAAACCAGTACGCCGCCATGACCTTGACCATAGCCGACCCCGCCGGGGATACGCGCTTGCTGCGCGGCTCGCTCCCGCTATGGGTCGGCGTCGTGATCTATGCGGTGCTCATCCTGTGCGGCGATCGCCTGTTGCAAGATCCCGATACGCAATGGCAGATCACCATCGGGCAGTGGATTCTCGACCACCACGCGGTGCCCCACACCGACATTTACTCCTTTACCATGCGCGGCCAGCCCTGGATTTCGACGCAGTGGCTCGCACAACTGGCCTATGCGCAGCTCTATGCGTGGTTCGGCTGGGCCGGGCCGGTTGTGCTTGCCGCAGTCGCGGGCGCCGTCACCTTCGCGCTGCTCGCCGGGTATCTCGGGCGAAGCGTGAGCGAGAGCGCGGCATTGGTTTTTGTCGCCGTGGCGCTGGCGCTGACGGCGCCGCATCTTCTGGCGCGGCCGCACATGCTGGCGCTGCCGATCATGGTGGCGTGGATCGGCGAACTGATCGCGGCCGCCGACCGGCGCCAGGCGCCTTCCTTCTGGTTGCTGCCGCTGATGGCGTTGTGGGCGAACGTCCATGGCGGTTTCGTCTTCGGCCTGGCGATGATCGCGCCGATTGCGCTCGATTCCGTCATCAACGCGGAGGCCGGCCGGCGCGTGGCGCTGGCGATGCGATGGGCGATGTTTGCTGGGCTAGCGCTCGCCGCAAGCTGCTGCACGCCCTATGGCTGGGAGTCGCTGCTGGCGTCGCGAAAGATCCTGGCGCTCGGCAGCGCGCTGCCGCTGATCACCGAATGGCGGGCGGCCGATTTCACCAAACTTAGTCCGTTCGAAATCTGCCTGCTCGGGGGCATCGGGCTCGCGCTCTATCGCGGCATCAAATTGCCGCCGCTGCGCATCGTGATCCTGCTCGGGCTGGTTCACATGGCGCTGGCGCAGGGCCGCGCGGCCGAAATGCTGGCGCTGCTCGCCCCGCTCGTTCTCGCCGTACCACTCGCCCGGCAGATCGGAGCGGCGGAAGCCGCACCCCCGCATTGGACGATGTCGGTTCGCGGCGCGATGTTTGCGGGGATTGCGATCGTGCTGGTAGCGGGAACGCTGACATTTGCCTTGATGCACCGCTTCGCGCCCAATACCGCCAATTCGCCGGTCGTGGCGGTTGCGGAACTGAAGAAGCTGAACGTCGAGCGCGTTTTCAACGACTATGATTTCGGCGGTTACCTGATCGCAAGCGGGGTTGCGCCCTTCATTGACGGCCGCACCGAGCTTTACGGCGAAAAATTCTTTGTCGACCACAACGCCGCCAGCGGATTATTGGTGGAGCCGGACAGTCTGTTCCGCCTGCTGGACCAATATCAGATCGAAGCGACGCTGCTGCGTACGCAAAGTGCCGCGGCGAGGCTGCTCGATCACGTCGACGGCTGGCAGAGGGCCTATAGCGACGACGTCGCCACGATCCATCTGCGAAAAGCGGGTGCGCCGCACATGGCTCAGCCCAGTGCCCACTTTCCGTAGTTCGTGCTCCCCCGCAGCGCCCACTTTCCACGAACTACGGAAAGTTATGGGCACTGGCAAACATTGATTCTAGTGCCGTTCTTCTATTTGAAGTTCCTGGATTGAATTCGCCGCTTGTGCTGCAGGAACTTCAAATAGACGGCACTAGGGTGGAACCGAAAGTGAAATAGAATTCAGTTAGAGAAAAATTTGATTCATCGCGGCGTCACGTCGTGGTGACTCTGCCGTCGATTTGCCCCATTGATCTTCCAACTTGGCAATGCGTCGAGACGCAAGGTCCGACAGCAGCTCTGTCCCATTCGCGTTCAGACGTTGGGGCGGACAAAAAAATCGGGAGATACGCCATGGCCGGAATCGGTTTGCGTTCGTTGCCTCGGGAAAACCCCTGTGCCCAATGCGGCAAGTCGATCGCGCTGCCGGAATGGGTTGAGGCCGAACCCGGCCGCACCTTCTATCTCTGGCGATGCGTGGCTTGCGATTATCGCTTCGAGGCGGTGGCCTATTTCGAACCGGCCGAAACAAACATCGAAGCGATCGCGGCGTAACGCGCTCAAGGACATCGGCTTCAAAGACATCGGCTAAAGCAGCCTCGGTTCACTCCGCCGCGACTTGCAGGATTGGTTGGTGAATTGGCAATTCGATGCGCACGGTCAGCCCGTGCGGTTCGCGGTCGTGCATTGAAAGCTTGCCGCCATGCGCCAGCACAATGCTGCGGGCGATCGAGAGGCCAAGCCCGAAGCCCGCCGTCTCATCCATGTTGCGGGCGTCGTCGCCGCGCACGAAGGGCTCAAGCATCACTTCCTTGCTGGCATCGCAAATGCCGGGACCGTCGTCCTGGACCTCGATGGTGGCGATATCGGCCGAGGTTTTTAGCCGGATGGTAGCGACCGCACCGTACCTGACCGAGTTCTGCACCAGGTTGGTGACGCTGCGCGTCAGATCGTCCGGCCGCACGGTCGCCATCGCATGCTCCGGGCCTTCGTAGCTCACCTTGTGGCCGACGTCGGCGAACTGGTCGGCGACGAGTTGCAGCGTGGTGGCGATGTCGGCCAACGTCATGGCCTCGAGCTTGCGGTCGTTGCGCAGGAAGGAAAGCACCGATTCCAGCATCGAGCGCATCTGGTCGAGGTCGCTCAGCATGCGGTGGCGGTGAGTCTCGTCCTCGATGAATTCCGAGCGTAGCCGCATCCGCGTGATCGGGGTTCTCAGATCGTGGCTGATCGCGGCGAGCATCCTGGTGCGGTCGTCGATCAGGGTCGTGATCCGTTCCCGCATCCGGTTCAGCGCCTTTGCCACCGAGCGGATTTCCTCAGGCCCGCGTTCGGGCAGCGCGGGGGCGGTGCCGTTGACGCTGAAATTCTCGGCCGCCTTTGCAAAGGCCGACAGTGGCGCCGTCAGCACCCGCGCCGCCCACAGGCTGAGCAGGCTGACGCTGACGATCGCAAACAGCAGGTTCACCCCCCAGAGCCCGGTCCAGAACGATCGCGGCCGCTGATCCGGCAAGACGCGCGCGGAAATCAGCGCGCCGTCGGGCAAGGCGATGCCGACCTTGTGGCGGTTCTGCTCGTTGGCAAGGGAAAAGATGCGGTAGCTGCTGTCGAGCCGCCGATGCAGGCTCCGCAGTTCCGGGCTGTCCGGATCGCTCGCGTCGGGAACGGGCCTGGGCGGCAGGTCCTGAAGGTCGAGCTTGGGAAACGCGCGGGTGAGGTCGGCCATCAGCCGGGGCCGGTCGGCCGGCGTCGCCGCGCCAAGGAGCTGGACTGCCGCGCCAAACTGCGCGTGCCCGCGGTCGATGTTCGGATCGGGCGGCTCCGGGCGGCTGACCAGAAAGATGCCGGCAAGGATCACGTGAATGGCGATGATCGAGACGATCACCAGCGCTGCGATCTGTCCGCCGATGGTCCTCAGGTTGAGGAAATCGCGCAGTTTCATTTGACGCCGTCGAGGGCGGCCGTGGCGGCCTCCACCGTGGGCGTGAACAGATAGCCGCCGGAGCGCACGGTCTTGATCATGCTCGAGTCCTGCGGATCGGCTTCGATCTTGCGGCGGATGCGGCTCACCAGCACGTCGATCGAGCGCTCGAACGAACCGGCGCTGCGCCCTTGCGTCAGATCGAGCAGGCTGTCGCGCGACAAGACGCGGCCCGGCCGTTCGCAAAAGGCGCGAAGCAGGTCGAATTCGGCTGATGTCATCGCCACCCGCGCGCCGGCCGGGTTGCGCAATTCGCGCAGGCGGAAATCGATCCGCCAGCCCTGAAAGGTGAGCGCGGTTGCGCCCATGACCGCGCTTGCGGTCTGGGCTGCGGCCTGGCGGCGCAGCACGGCGTTGATGCGGGCGAGCAGTTCGCGCGGATTGAAGGGCTTCGCCAGATAATCGTCGGCGCCCATCTCAAGGCCGAGAATGCGATCGACGTCCTCGCCGCGCGCGGTCAGCATGATGATCGGCACTTGCGATTCCCCGCGGATCTTGCGGCACAGGCTGAGGCCGTCCTCGCCGGGCAGCATGACGTCGAGAATCACAAGGTCGACACGATGGTCGGTCATGGCGCGGGCCATTTCGCGCCCGTCATTGGCGGTGGTGACGTTGCAGGCGTTGTTGCGCAGGTATTTGGCGATCAGCGCCCGCGTCTCGCGGTCGTCTTCAACGACAAGAATGTTTGGCAGCACGGTGGCCATCGGGATTTCCTTGCCTGAGATCTCGAACGACTGATGCCCGAGATTTCGAACGACAAACGAGCTTTTTTGTTTCCAGATATTTCTGGATTCCCGTCGGCAACACGACGCAACACGCCCGTGTGGCCGGGAGGGTTTCCGTTAGGATTAATTTAACCCTGACATCGGGTTATCAGCCAAGGGGTGGCGGGACTAATTTTCGTGAGCGCCAGCTTGACCCTGACACTCACTCTGTTGGCCCGGACCCACAAACCGCGGCGTGCCGGCCTAGTGTAGCGACTCTGACGTTCCTTTCAGTGTTGCCGCGAGCTCTCGGAAGGAACGTCAGAGTCAAAGCTACACTAGGATCATATAGTTGCTAGTGTCCCTTTGGTTCTGACATTCGTAAAAGTGCCCGCTGCGATGGGATACGAATGTCAGAACCGGGACACTAGACACCCAGAAGAAACCCATGTTCGACACCATCATTCTGCTGACGGGCCCGATCGAGCGAGCGGCGTTGCCGGCGGCGTTGGTAGGGCACAATCCCAATCTGACGGTACTGCCGATCGAGCGCGCCGATGAGTTGGCTGCGCTGAGCGCCGAAGTGCTGCGGCGCTCGCGCCTGATCGCCTTCGTGACCCCGGTGATCGTGCCGAGGTGCATTCTCGACCAGCTCGGTTATGGGGCTTTCAATTTTCATCCGGGCCCGCCGAGTTATCCCGGATGGGCGCCGGCGCATTTTGCGCTGTACGATCAGGCGGGCGAATTCGGCGCCACCGTGCATGTGATGGTCGAGCGGGTCGACGCCGGGCCGATCATCGAGGTCGCGCTGTTTCCGATTCCGCCGGAGATTTCGGTCTTCGGCCTCGAAGGGCTTGCCTATGCGCATCTGGCGCTTCTGTTCTGGCGGCTGGCCGGGCAGTTGGCGTTGGATCCCGCGGCTCCTCCGGCACTGCCGGTCAAATGGGGCGCGCGGAAAAATTCGCGCAACAACTATCGGGCGATGTGCGAGATTCCCGTGGAAATATCCAAGCACGAATTCGACCGGCGCATGCGGGTTTTCGGCGGCAATCATTTCGGCATCGCGCCGACAATCAACCTGCATGGCATGGAATTCCGCGCCGTGATGGCGGCTGAAGCGGAAGAGCGGCTGGCCGCCGGCGTTTGATCTTCGCCTTCGCTTTGATCGAAAAGCTTTGTCGAAAACCAGTTCCGTTGCCGGAACTGTTTCGTTTCGCAATTGCGGCGCATAATCGCAGAGCCAAGCTGGAACGTCGGGCCCCGCAATAGGTTTTCTCCCGATAATTCGCAACGCAAGGGAGAAACCCATGTTCATAAAAAGTTTCACGGCTGCTTTGGCCGGCACGGCGCTGCTTGCAACGATCGCGTTGGCGCAAACCCCGGCTCCCACCACCGATCGTGCCAATTCGGCGTCGAGCGCCACGCTCTCGAGCTCATCGCTCCAGGGCGACTGGCGCGCCTCGAAGGTTGTTGGTCTCAAGGTCTATAACGACGACAACGAGAGCGTCGGCTCGATCAATGACCTGCTGATGGACAAGAGCGGGAACATCAAGGCGGCGGTTCTCGGCGTCGGCGGCTTCCTTGGCCTCGGCGAGCATCTGGTCGCAATTCCCCTCGACAAGATCAAATTCGTCAATGAGCCGGTCGCCTATACCGGCACGGCCAGCAGCAGCGGCACGACGACGACGCCGAGCTCGACCTCCAAGGGCTCCCCGACCACGACGGGCTCCACGGCCAGCCCGGCCGCGTCAAAGCCCAATCCGTGGTATCCGGATCATGTCGTGTTCAATGCCACCAAGGACGAGTTGAAGGCGATGCCGGAGTTCAAGTATTCGGAGTGAGTTGGACCCCGCTGAATGGCTGAACAGATAAGCGCGTCCAGTGTCCCGGTTCTGACATTCGTATCCCATCGCAGCGGGCACTTTTACGAATGTCAGAACCAAAGGGACACTAGCAACTATATGATCCTAGTGTAGCTTTGACTCTGACGTTCCTTCCGAGAGCTCGCGGCGACACTGAAAGGAACGTCAGTGTCGCTACACTAGCCCTGCCGGGCGCGCTTTTGCCGCTGCGGGACTTTGCGCCTTTCGGCGCCGATATCCCGATGTTAGTGTTGCCGGCGGCAGAGGCGCCTGCCTCCTGCCTAATACCGAACGGGAGGACGATATGAGCGAAAGCGTCTACAAAGTCATCGAACTGATCGGTACCAGCAAGGAATCATGGGAGAAGGCGGCCGCGGCCGCCGTCGAAAGGGCCGGCAAATCTCTGCGGGATCTTCGTGTCGCCGAAGTCGTCAAGCTCGACCTGCAACTCGATGCCAAAGGCAAGGTTGAAGCCTACCGCGCCAAGCTCAACGTCTCGTTCAAGTTCGAGGACTGACGAAGGCGATCGAGCTTAAGTGTCCGAACGAAAAAAGCGCGTCCGGTTTTGCCGGCCGCGCTTTTTTGATCCCTTTTTTGTTTGATCCCTCGAGACGGCGCTCACGCGCCTCCTCGGGATGAGGTCGTCATTCTCAACGCGAACTCAACCCTCATGGTGAGGAGCCGCGCTGCCAGCGCGGCGTCTCGAACCATGAGGCCGGGCTCACCTGATTCAGTTCGTCTTCACCAGCGGGCAGTTGCCCTTGTCGAGCGGACGGAACGCCTCGTCGCCGGGAACCGCGGCGAGCATCTTGTAGAGGTCCCATTCGCCCTTGGATTCTTCCGGCTTCTTGACCTCGAACAGGTACATGTCGTGGACCATCCGCCCGTCGATCCTGATCTTGCCGTTCTTGGCGAAGAAGTCGTTGATCGGCGTGACACGCATCTGCGCCATCACCTTCTGCGAGTCGTCGGTGCCGATGGCTTCGATCGCCTTCAGGTAATGCATCGTGGCCGAATAGAGCCCGGCCTGGATCATGGTCGGCATGTGGCCGACCTTCTCGTTGAAGCGGTTGGAGAAAGCGCGGGTCTCGTCGTTCATGTCCCAATAGAAGGCGTCGGTGACGATCAGGCCCTGGGTCGCCTTGATGCCAAGCGAATGGACGTCGGTGATTTCCATCAGAAGCGCGATCATCTTTTGGCCGCCCCGGGTGATGCCGAATTCCGCCGCCTGCTTCAGCGCGTTCTGGGTGTCGCCGCCGGCGTTGGCGAGCCCGATCACCTTGGCCTTCGAAGACTGGGCCTGAAGCAGAAAAGACGAGAAGTCGGAATTGTTGAGCGGATGGCGTACGTCGCCGAGCACCTTGCCGCCGTTCTCCTTGACGACGTTGGCGGCGTCGCGCTCCAGCGCCATGCCGAACGCGTAATCGGCGGTGATGAAAAACCAGGTGTCCTCGCCGCGTTTGACCATCGCCTTGCCGGCGACGTTGGAGAGCGAATAGGTGTCGTAGGTCCAGTGCACGGTGTTGGGCGAGCAGGCGGCGCCGGTCAGGTCGGAGGTGCCGCCGCCGGAGTTGATGTGGATCTTGTTCTTCTCGCGGGTGAGCGCCGAGATCGGCAGCGCGACCGAGGAGGTCGGCACGTCGAAGATCGCATCGACCTTTTCATTGTCGTACCAGTTGCGGGCGATGGCGACGCCGACGTCGGGCTTGTTCTGGTGGTCGGCCGAAATGATTTCGACCGGCTTGCCCTTGACCTTGCCGCCGTAATCGGCGACCGCCATCTGCACCGCGGCGAGGGAGCCCTTGCCGGTGGCGTCCGCATAGAGGCTCGACATATCGGTGAGGACGCCGATCTTGACGACGTCGTCGGAAATTTGCGCCCGCGCCGCTCCAGTGGAAACGGCGAGAGCAAGACCGGCCATCAGCGTGGCTGCCAGCGATTTCATGGTTTCGTCTCCCCTCGTGTTTTAAGGCTTGTTTGTACCCCATTTCTACCCGGCTTCGCCGCGACCCGCAAAGCCCGAACGGGCGTGTTTTC
The DNA here is from genome assembly GCA_963832045.1 of uncultured Alphaproteobacteria bacterium. Taxonomy (GTDB): domain Bacteria; phylum Pseudomonadota; class Alphaproteobacteria; order Rhizobiales; family Xanthobacteraceae; genus Bradyrhizobium. The sequence continues at coordinate 165,158 of CAWHSM010000017.1, read as the reverse complement.
GGGGAACGCCGGCATCCGCTTCCGCCTGAGATGCTCACAGCCCCGGCAGCCCGGCAATCGTGACGTTGATGGTGCCGGTGGCTTCGGCGATGATCCGCAGCGTTTTGGAATCGTAGGCGATGTCGGCGAGGTTGAGGCTTGAGATGTCGGCGGCCACCCGCACCCCGTCCTCGTTCTTCTGCAAATCCGAGATCGCGCTTGCGATCATCTTTTGCGCATCGCCAAGGAACGGCTTGAGGTCCACGGTGGTCTTCTCGGCCAGCACCTTTTGCAGATGCGGCATAACGGCGCGTGCGGCGGCGCCGAGCAACCCGAAGGCGGCCTCCGACTCGACCGCGAGCTCGATGTTGGTCAGCCGCAAGGTCTGATGCGCCTGGTCGAGCAGCGGCCGGCCCCAGACCTGCACCGTGGACTCGCCGCCGAAGCTGAACCAGCCGGTCTTTTCCTTGGCGTTGACGAGCAGCGAAATCAGCAGCCGGTCGCCTGACGCCGAGACCTGGGCGCGCTTCACCGTGACGTTCACGGAGGAAGAACCGTCTTCGGGAAAGTTGCGCCCGACAAGCTGCGCTTCGACAATTCTGTCGACCTCGGCAAAAGGAATGTCGACAGGAATTTCGATCGCCACGATCGGTTGCGTCGGCGGCACGATGGAGATCTTTTCGGGGAAGGGGCACATCGGCGCGGTCTGTTTCGGCGTGATGCGGGTTTCCGCCTCGATGCCGAGCGTCATCGTGAGCGCGGCGGCGTTCACATTGGGCTGCACCGCGACCGCCCGCGTCGGTCGCAGTTCGAGCCAAAGCGCCGGCGCCGAGGCATCGCCGCCTTGCAGCGGAATCGAGCGGCAGGCCTTGGTCCACTGCATCCGCGCATTGCGCTCGAGCGAGGTGTCGTTGCGGATCCGGGAGCCGGCGGCCGCGATCTGGTCGGCGACGTTCTTGTCGAGCAGCGGCTTTACCTGCGCGGGAACGTTGATGCGCGCGCCCGCCACCGACAGGCTGGTATCGCCGAGATTGACCTGGCCGGCGAGATTCGGCTCGACGCGCCAGGCCGCGGCCAGTTTGGGGCGCGACGTCACGGTGACATTGCCCTTGATCTCGGCGCTGGCATTGACCGCCTTGATGTTGATGTTGCCGATCTGCTTGCCGACGTCGGCGCCGAGCAGGCTGCCGATGGCATCGCCGACCGCCCCGGTCGCCTTGGACGACAGCGAGCCCGTCACGTTGAGCTTTCCCGTCAGTGCCGTGGTCAGCGACAGCACATCCTGGCCGCCGCTGACCCCGAGCGGCCCGCGCGAGGCGGTCCAGCCGATGTCGGCATTTTGCAGAACCTGGGATACCGGGTTGTCGCTCTTGCCAGCAAAGGTGCGCGGCGTGCCGCGGTCGGCGGCGTCGCGGATCGCGGTGATGGGAACGGTGACCGTGGCCAGAATAACGGAACTGCGGGGCGCCGGCGGCAACGGCGGCAGGTCGGCCGCCGTCGGGCGGGGAATCGCGCCGCGCGGCGAAAACCAGTCCATCGCCTTCAGGCTGACGAAGAACGAGACCGCGATCACCGCGATCGCGAGCAGAATGGCGTTAAGACGCATCGTCCCCCCGGACTGATTCAACAACAGAGTCTATAGGGCCGGGGTGGAGGGCGCTAGGGCGGCAGGCCCGGTCTTGAGGAAAGCCGACATAACTCAAGGCCTTGGCGGCAATGTGGTCGGATTGTTTCGGGGCGGAAATGGAACGGGCCCTGAATCCTCATCTGAGGAGCGGCGGTTTCGCCGCGTCTCGAAGGATGAAGGCCATCACGGCCTCATGGTTCGAGACGCGCTAAGATGCGCTCCTCACCATGAGGATTAACACCTATCCCCGTTTGCCGGGTAAATTCTCGGCGCGGGCTCCATCGGCAGCACGATCACCTTGGCGCTAACATTGACCCGCGAACAGAGGTCGGTGACGCGTCACCGCATTGATGAATTATTTCATCTGTATGTCATGGAGCCCAAAAATGCATGGCCGGTGCGAAAATCGCAGGCGTTAACCTTTGTGACGTCACACGCTTGAAATATCTCTAGCACAACGTCGGGCCAACAGAATCAGCAAGGCTGAATCACAAGGCACCCGGCATGCGAATCCTGATCGCAACAGACGCCTGGCACCCGCAGGTTAACGGCGTGGTGCGCACCCTGACTTCGCTCAAGCGCAGTGTTGCCGCGCTTGGCGGGGACATTGAATTCCTTAACCCCGAGGGATTTCCCTCGATGGAGCTGCCGACCTATCCGGGTCTGCGGGTGGCGTGGCCGAAACGCCGCGAGATCGCGCGTCGAATCGAAGCCGCCGCACCGGACGCTATTCACATCGCGACCGAAGGACCGATCGGATGGTCGGCGAGGGCCTATTGCCGCCGCCGCGGGCTTGCCTTCACGACTTCCTATACGACGCGCTTCCCCGAATATATCGCTGTGCGCTCGATCATCCCGGCATCGGTCAGCTACGCGGTGCTGCGTCACTTCCATGGCGCGGGTGCGATGACGATGGTGGCCACCGCCTCTTTACATAAAGAGCTTGGCGAGCGCGGCTTCCGCAAGCTCGGCTTCTGGGGTCGTGGCGTCGATACCGAGCTCTTCAACCCGGATCACCCCGCGCCACTCGATCTGCCGCGCCCGATCTTCATGACCATGGGCCGCGTCGCGGTGGAGAAGAATATCGAGGCGTTCCTGTCGCTCGATCTGCCGGGGTCGAAGGTCGTGGTCGGCGACGGGCCGCAGCGGCGCGAACTGGCGCAGAAATATCCCGATGTCAAATTCCTCGGCGGGAAAAAAGGCGCGGACCTGACCGCGCATCTGGCCGCCGCCGACGTCTTCGTGTTTCCGAGCCTCACCGATACGTTCGGCGTCGTGCAGCTCGAGGCGCTGGCCTGCGGTACGCCGGTTGCGGCCTTCCCGGTCACCGGACCGATCGATGTGATCGCCGACCATCCGGTCGGCGCGCTGGATCAGGATCTGCGCAGCGCCTGTCTGCGCGCGCTCACGATGTCGCGCGAGACCTGCCGGAATTTTGCGCTGGAGCGTTCCTGGGAAAACAGCGCAAGGCAGTTCATCGGTAATCTGAGTGCGTTGCAGGCTAGTGCCCACTCTCCGAAGCCTCGCGCGGTCGCCATCACGACCGAAAGTCACGCGGTGGGCGGCTAAAGGGCTGAGACACCAAACAGGGGCGTGATGCGGCAATGCCGGATCGGCCTCAGGACCAAGGAAAACGAGAAAACGACAATGGCAGAGAGCATCAAACTGGACGACGCCACGCAGCTGGATTTCGACCGCGAGATGGTCGAGCAGGCCTATGACCGCTGGGCGCCGATTTACGACCTCGTGTTCGGCGGGGTTTTCTCGAAGGGCCGCGACGCCGCGATCCAGGCCACCAACAAGATCGGCGGCCGGGTGCTCGAAGTCGGCGTCGGCACCGGCATTTCGCTGCCGCTCTATGCGCCGCATCTGCGCATTTTCGGCACCGACATTTCCGAGGCGATGCTCAACAAGGCGAGGAAGCGCGTCACCGAACAGCGGCTGAAGAATGTCGAGGGGCTTGCGGTGATGGACGCCGAGAAGCTCGAGTTCCCCGACGACTCCTTCGATGTGGTGATGGCGCAATATGTCGTCACTGCCGTGCCGAATCCGGAAGCCGCGCTCGACGAATTCGCCCGCGTGCTGCGGCCGGGCGGCGAACTGATCATCCTCACCCGCGTCAGCGCCGACGACGGTATCCGCCGTTTCATCGAGCAGCAATTGCAGCCGGTGGTGCGCCGGCTCGGTTTCCGCACCGCCGAGTTCGCCTGGTCGCGTTACACGAACTGGCTGTCGGGCGCGGAAAGCGTCGAACTGGTGGAGCGTCGCCTGATTCCGCCGCTCGGCCACTTCTCGCTGGTCCGCTTCCGCAAGATCGCCACGCCGGCTTGACTCTGCGGCCGGCTTTGTAACCGCATCGTCATATGACGGCATATGTCATTATGATGATGTCACACGCCGTACATCGAATTCATGTAAACAGAAACAAATCAGCTTCCTTTGGGGGAAAGAATGATCAAGGATTTTTTGGAGCAATTGCGAACCCAGCGCTGGGATGACCATCGCTTCTATCACCACAGCCGGATCAACCAGAGCCTGCACCTGCTCAGTGCGACGAGCTTCCTTGCGGCCTATGTCCTGATCTTCTTCGACCCGGTCGCCGCGGTCCTGATCGGCTGGCTGGTCTCGATGACCTCGCGTCAGGCCGGTCATTTCTTCTTCGAGCCCAAGGGGTACGACCACCTCAACCACGCGACCCATGAGCACAAGGAAGACATCAAGGTTGGCTATAACCTGCAGCGCAAGATCGTGCTGATGACGATCTGGGCGCTGTCGCCGGCCGTGCTGTACGTCGATCCGACGGTGTTCGGCATCTTCACGCCCTGGGTCACGCCGGCCGATTTCATGCGGCAGGTCGCCAAGATCTGGCTCGCGATCGGCATCGGCGGATTGCTGTTCCGCACCGTGCACCTGTTCTTCATCCGCGACGTCGAAACCGGTCTGGTCTGGATGACGAAAATCCTGACCGATCCGTTCAGCGATTTCCGTCTCTACTACAAGGCGCCGCTGGCTCTGATGAAGGGCGAACTGATCGATCCGGGCCTCGACATCATCGAGCACAGCCTGGAAGAAAAGCACGCCTGATCGTTGATGCAAAACTTTCGAATACCCGTCATGCCCGGCCTTGTGCCGGGCATCCACGTCTTTAGCGCCGTGAATTCAAGACGTGGATGGCCGGGTCAAGCCCGGCCATGACGAAGGGGATAGAGTCAGCGCCCAAACCTGCTTCTCAGCATTTCTTTGAGGATCTGGCGGCGGATTTTCTTGTTGGTGAGCGAACCATCATGCCACCACCAGCCGTCGCGCTTCATCTTTGCCGCGGCCGCCGCGAAACGCGTTTCCACTTCAGCGAAATCGGCATCGGTGAAGTTGAGGCCGAAGATAAGCCGGCCGCTGCCGACCCAGCTCAGCGCCAGTCCCTCGGCGCGCAGGTAATACTGGAACATCCAGTTGTAACGCGAAGGTTCGGTATATTGCACCATCCAGATCGAGGACAGGTTGGAGACGCGAACCGGAAGATCCTCGCGTTCGAGCCGCGCGTTGAGCGCCCCGGCGCGGCCGTTCCAGGTCTCATCGAGGCGGTCATAGATGCTGCGGAAATTCGGGCTTGCGAGGCGGGAGAGGAACTCATCCATCGCCATCATGACATAGGGGTGCGAATTGAAGGTGCCGCGGGCAAAGCAGACGTCGGCGGGACGATCGTCGCGGAAGCGGCGCATCAAATCCTTGCGTCCGCACACGACGCCGATCGGAAGCCCGCCGGCAAGGCTCTTGCCGTAGGTCACCATGTCGGCGCGGACGCCGAAATATTCCTGCGCGCCGCCGGCGCCGATGCGGAAGCCCAAAAACACCTCGTCGAAGATCAGCGCGATGCCGCGCTCGGTGCAGACCTGGCGCAACTCCTTGAGCCAGGCGGTATAGGCCTGCCGGTCGAAATGCGAAGTGCGCGAGGAATCCACCAGCGCGGAATCGCCCGGCGCATTGGCGTTCGGGTGCAGCGCCTGCAACGGATTGACCAGCACGCAGGCGATGTCGCGCCGCGTGCGCAGCACGTGCAGCGTCTTTTCCGACATGTCGGCGAGCGTATAGGTCTCGTGCGGCGAGACGGGATTGCCGACGCCGGGCTGCACCTCGCCCCACCAGCCGTGATAGGCGCCGGCGAAACGGACGAGATGCGTGCGCTTTGTATGGTAGCGGGCCAGCCGCACCGCCTGCATCACGGCTTCGGTGCCGGACATGTGGAAGGAGACTTCGTCGAGTCCGGAAATCTCGGTGAGCCGCCGCACATTCTCGGCCACCACGGGATGATAGAAGCCGAGCATGGGCCCAAGCGCATGCGCGCGCTTCTCGCCTTGCTCGATGCACTCCTTGTAGAAGTCGTTGCCGAAGATGTTGACGCCGTAGGAGCCGGTGAGGTCGTAGAACACGTTGCCGTCGACATCGGTGACGGTGACGCCGGAAGACGACTCCACGAAGGCGGAGGTGCCGAGATTTTCCCTGACCAGGCGGCTGTACTGGAACGGCACGCGATAGGCGCGGGTGAATTGCAGGTCGGAGATGCGGCTTGCCGCTTCCGTCGTCATCTGCCGCCCCTTGGCGTAGCGCTGTTCGTAAAGCTTCGCGAGCGCGAAGAAGGCGTCCTTGCGTTGGCTGGCGATTTCGCCCGGCGCGCCATCGGAACCGAAATATTCGTCGATGGAGAATTCATAGAACGGGAGCAGCTTCGCCACCCGTCGCGACATTTTCGAGTGCCCGGTGAGCGAGCGGTGCTTGGCCCGCGACAGCTCCAGGCGCGCTTTGATTTTGGGGAAGGCCGCGGCGGCGCCAGCCACGGCAGCGGCGGACAAAGAGAGAATCGGGAGAGACGAATCCATGCCAGAAGCGCTAGTGTCCCGATTCCGAAGTTCGTCCCATCGTGCGGCCCCTTGTTTACGAACTTCGGAATCGATAGGACACTAGCCAACTTAATTTATCTAGTGTGGCTTTGATTCAAAAGCCCGCGGGACGGACTCGCAGCATCAACGATGCGGGCTTTTGAATAGCCACACTAGCCGGTCGATCTGACAGATTCATGACAGTCCGCGGCCTGATCGCCAGCCTTACACAGCAGGAGGACCTGAACTTCCTCCTGACCAACCGCATTCCGCGGGCCGCCGTGACCCGTTTCATGGGCTGGTTCAGCGGAATCGAAAATCCGCTTGTCTGCGCCGCCTCGATCGGGTGCTGGCGGCTGTTTTCCGATCTCGACCTCAGCGAGGCCAGCAAGAGCGAGTTCAAAAGCCTGCACGACTGCTTCACCCGTGAACTCAAGCCCGGCCTGCGCCCGTTCGATCCCGACCCGCAGGTTGTGGCAAGCCCAAGCGATGCGATCATCGGCGCGCACGGCGCGATCGAGGACACCGAGCTGTTCCAGATCAAGGGCGCCAACTATTCGCTGAAGGATTTGCTGGGCGAGAGCGAACTGGTCGACGCGCATCGCAACGGCCGCTTCGTCACGCTGCGGCTGACCTCGAGCATGTATCACCGCTTCCACGCGCCCGCCGATTTTGCCATCGAGCGGGTCACCTTCATCAGCGGCGATACCTGGAACGTCAATCCGATCGCGCTCAAGCGGGTCGAGCGTCTGTTCTGCAAGAACGAGCGCGCGGTGATCCAGACGCGCCTCGCCTCGGGCGAAGCGCTGACGCTGGTGCCGGTCGCGGCGATTCTGGTGGCGAGCCTCCGGCTGCATTGCATCGACCGCACGCTCAACGCGCAGACACGCGGGCCGACGGTGTTTCCCTGCGACGTCAACGTGCACAAGGGCGACGAACTTGGCTGGTTCGAGCATGGCTCGACCATCATCGTGCTGACGCCGGACCATTTTGAATTCTGCCCCAATGTGCGCGAGGGGGCACGGATCAAGGCCGGTCAGCCGTTGCTGCGGAAACCAAAATAGATCGCTGGCGTTGAGTCGGAAAACGAAACTCAGCCATCGATTTTACAAACTTTCTTCCTTATGTAGGACGCGAATTGATCCGATTCGAAATTTCGTCAGGGACGAGAGATGACGCGAGCGCCTATTTTGGCGGCTGGAGGCATCGTGCTGCGGCAGGCCAAGCCGATGCGGATTGCGGTGGTGCAGTTGCGCAAGCGCGACGAATGGGTGCTTCCGAAGGGCAAGCTCGACGACGGCGAAACGCCGCGGGCTGCCGCCGAGCGCGAAGTACTGGAAGAGACCGGGCACGATGTCTGCGTGCACGAATTCTTGGGAACGCTGGCTTATGAGGCCGGCGGACGCTCCAAGATTGTTCACTATTGGCGGATGGAAACCAGCGGCGGGCAATCCCGCGAGCTGATGAATGATGTGCGGGCCGTCGACTGGTTGCCGCTTGACGCCGCCGTCGCGCGGCTCTCCCGTGTCCATGAGCGGGAATTTCTGGCCCATGTCGGTCCGCTCGCGATCGAAGCCGCCGCGCTCTCCAAACGATCCGCGGAGCGAAAGCCGCCAGCGCTCGTCAAACGCCGGCGCCCTGCTACCGTGCCGCAGCCTTCGCCGGCCATATCTCCGCTGGTCGCGCCGCCGGATGGTGCGGCCGCTATCGCCGAGCCATCTCCGCCACTGCTCCACGACGTGGTCGAAACCGGATCGTCCGCTGTTTCGACCGTGCCGGGGATGAATGGATCATTCCCGGCCGATCCGGTGCCGTTGACCGGAAATCAGGTGACGGTCAAACCGCAGCGGGGCTTGCGCCTTGGCCTGTTGCGGAAGGTGCGGGCCTGGTTGCAGCGGGCGGCCTGAAGCGCGAGCGATTTCCTTATCCCTCGCGGGGATGAGTTTCCGCTATTTCATATCAAGCCGTCATGGCCGGGCTTGTCCCGGCCATCCACGACTTGTCCGATTCGGAAGAAAGACGTGGATGCCCGCGACAAGCGCGGGCATGACGTTGAGCTGGCTCACGCTGCGCGGGGCAGATCTGTCTCCAGGGTGAACTGAGCTAGAAAACACCTAGGACGATAGCGCCGACAAAGGCGATGGCGATGTAAGCGGTCACTACGCTGAGTTGACTGACGAAAAGACGAATGGCCATGGGATGCTCCAGAGGTCACGTCCACTAGTGGTCTGATTCCAACATTCGCATCCCTTCTCAGCGGCCGCTTTTGCGAATGTTGGAATCACGAGACCACCAGCAAATATTAGTTTGCAGTGGAGCTTGGGATTTGACATTCGCTTTGCGAATTCGCGGCCAACTCGGTAGCGAATGTCAAATCCGCTCCACTGCCCGCCATAACGCCCAACATTATCAACCGGTTTCACGCCCAAAAAGTCAGCTTCGCTGTCCATCCGCTCGATCTCGGCGGCGCACAATCGATGGCGACGTGGTTAAAGAGTCGTGAAAACAAGACGTTGATGAGTCCTTAAATAAATTCATTGAAGTTCTCCGCATGACGCGCGGAGTTCGTTTGTATCTCGTCGGCTCCTTCGTCCTTGTATCGCTGGTGGGTTGCGGTCGCGGTTTTTTTACCGAAGAGCGTGAACCGTGGCGGGCCGAGGCCGAAATCGCTTGCTTGAAATCCGGCGCCGTCAGGGAGAGCGCCGATCTGGTTCGGATCAGCTCCATTTCGGGCCCGGGCGCTTGCGGCGCCGAATTCCCGCTGAAGGTCGCAGCGCTCGGCGAGAGCAGCGGTACTTTCGGCTTTGCCGACGAGGACCTGCGGCCGCCCGCTGCCATCGGAAATCAGCCGCGCTGGCCGATCGGCCAAAATCCGCCGCCCTATCAGGGCGGGCCTCCGACCTATCGAAGTGCACCACTGCCGCCGCCGTCGCCCGCGCCCTATTATTCCGACACCGGATCGCGCGCGCCTCCTTACGGCACGCCAAGTTACGGCACGCCGGCTTATGGTGCACCCGCTTACGGCGTTTCACCGGGCGGACCAGTCTCGTTGCGCGCGCCCGGCGTCGGACCAAACCAGGACTACAGTCGTCTGCCAGGCGACGGGTCACCTCCGTCTTACGCTCCGCCGCCGGGAGATTCCTATCGTACGCCGCGGTTGGGCCCGGGCCTTGGCAATTCGTATGCCGCGTCCGGTCCGGTTGCGATCAAGCCGACGGCGACGCTCGCCTGCCCGATCGTCTCGGTGCTCGATCACTGGCTCGCTGAATCCGTGCAGCCGGCGGCGCAGCGCTGGTTCGGCATGCGCGTGGTCGAGATCAAGCAGATCTCCGCCTATTCCTGCCGCGGCATGAACGGCGATCCGAACGCGCATATTTCGGAACACGCCTTTGGCAACGCGCTCGACATCGCGGGCTTCACGCTCGCCGATGGACGCCATATTACGGTGAAGGACGGCTGGAGGGGCTTGCCGGAAGAGCAGGGCTTTCTGCGCGACATCGAGGCGGCGGCCTGCCGGCAATTCACCACGGTGCTTGCGCCCGGCTCCAACGTCTATCACTACGATCACATTCACGTCGATCTGATGCGCCGCGCCTCGCAGCGGCTGATCTGTCAACCCGCCGCCGTCTCCGGCGAGGAAGTTGCCGCGCGCGCCATGCAGCGCAACCCCTATGCCTCGCGCGAGCAGCTCGTGACGGGATCGCTCGCCGTGCACAAGACCGCCTCGGCGCGCAAACGTGGCGAGAGGGTCAACGAGGAAGACGAGTTCGAGGACGAGTAGGGGGGCATGTCCTCCCCTCGGGGTGGTCCCGCCGGTGGCAAGCCCGTCATCCTGCTGCACGGCTGGCCTTACGACATCCATAGCTTTGTCGATGTCGCGCTGCAGTTGGCCTCGGCCGGCCATCGCGTCATTTGCCGAAGCGGTGATCGATGTGACCAAGGGCGGATGGATCACGCTGTCGCGACGATAGCGCAGGAAAGCGCAGTGCCCTCAATCCTTCTTCGTCGCATACGCCGCCAGAAACATCCGCGTCGCGCTGCCGATGACTTCCGCGATGCGCTCAGCGGAGGGAGCAGGGGCGGCCTGAAAGATAAACGGCAGGAACAGCGAAGCCTTGCACAACTCCATGAACTGCGTTGACGCCAGTTGGAAGTCGTCGATCGCAAGATCCTTCAATCGCGTGCGGGCTTCGAGATAGGCAGCCAGCCGGCCGATCAAGTAGGCAATCACATTGTTGTAGAAACGGCGTCCGACCTCAGGCATCCGCTCGGCGATCGCCATCACCGTGCGCGTCGACGAGCCTCCGCCCGGCCGGCAGAGCACCTGGATATAGGCATGGCCGAACTCCATCAGTGTCGTGGTGACGTCCCGGTCGGGATCGAAGTTGAACGCGATCTTGCTCTGTTCGAGGGTTTCTTCCTCGACGATGGCTTCGAACAACCGGCTCTTGTCGGCGAAGTAGACATAAAGGGTGCCCTTGGAGACGCCTGCGGCGCGGGCGATCTCGCCCATGCTGGCGCCGTCAAAGCCCAGGTCGAGGAAAACCTTGCGGGCGCCATCGAGAATCTGCCGGCGCTTGGAGGAGTCCTCCTGGCTGACAAAATGGAGTGTGGAGGAGGGTGTTGTTGCAACCATTGGTTTAGGTTCCCGGTAGAATTCAGGCCTCAGAAACAACTCAGCAGGGAATCCCCGTATATTATCGGGGCAAGGCATATCTTGACCGAACCGTTCGGTCAATGCTAATTGAGTTGGAAGCTGGTCGGAGCATCCGTCCGGCCGAATTTGCATCGCGTCTGTCACGCGAGCGGGGAGGCCATCATGGCCGCAGCGAGAGACCATGCGGCGCGCGTTTTTCGCACCGGGCCGGATACGGGCGGTGGCGAGACCTCGCGCGATGCTTCCGCTGATATCGCCGATACCATTCGCGCCCATCTTTCCGACGAGACCACCCGCCGTACCGCCGAGGCGCCGCTGATCGTGTCCAAGCCGGTGACGCCGGAGCAGCCGACCGTCGCCGCGGCGCCGAAAGCCGGAAAGCGCAAGATGGTTTTCACGGGCGTCGTCGCGCTGCTCGTGCTGGCGGCGGTTGGCTATGGCGTGCAGTGGCTTCTGGTCGGGCGGTTTCACATCTCGACCGACGATGCCTATGTGCGGACCAACAACACCACGCTCGGCGCGCGGGTGTCCGGACACATCGCGGCGATCTTTCCTCGCGATAACGCGCTGGTTCACGCCGGCGAGGTGGTCTTAAAGATCGACGACGGCGACTATCGCATCGCGGTCGACGCCGCGCGCACCAGGATCGAGACCCAGCAGGCGACGATCGACCGGATCGGCCGTCAGGTCGTCGCGCAGGAGAGCGCGGCCGAACAGGCCAGGGCGCAACTCGCTTCGGCGGAGGCTGGCCTGAAGCGCGCGAACCTCGATTACGACCGGCAGCAGACGCTGAACACCAAGGGTTATGCCACGCACGCCACCTTCGAACAGTCCGAGGCAGGACGCGACCAGGGTATGGCCGCAGTGAAAGCCGCACAGGCGGCCGCTGACGCCGCGCGCGACAATATCGAGGTGGCCAAGGCGCAGCAGGCGGAAGCCCGCGCCCAACTCATGGAATTGCAGACCAATCTCGCCAAGGCCGCACGCGACCTCGACTTCACCTCGGTGCGCGCGCCGGTCGACGGCACCCTCTCCAACCGCATGATCAACACCGGCGATTTCATCGTGGTCGGCCAGCGGCTCGGCAATGTCGTGCCGCTCGACGACGTCTTCATCGACGCCAATTTCAAGGAAACGCAGCTCAAGCGCATCCGTCCGGGCCAGCCGGTGACGATCTCGGTCGATGCCTACGGCCATCGCAAGTTTGCCGGCACCGTCGAAAGCATTTCGCCGGCGGCGGGCTCCGTGTTCACGCTGCTGCCGCCCGACAACGCCACCGGCAACTTCACCAAGATCGTGCAGCGGCTGCCGGTGCGCATTCGCGTGCCAAAGGACGTGGCGCGGCAGAACCTGTTGCGCGCCGGCATGTCGGTCTATGCGACTGTCGACACTACCGAAGGCGCGACGGATGCCGATAGCGAGGTCGACCTCGACGCGCCGGCGATGATTCATCCGCAATAGAAAAATAAACTCCCTCCCCCTTGCGGGGTCCGAGAGCGAGCTTCGCTCGCCTCGGACCCCGCAAGGGGGAGGGGAGAAGAGGCCGCCGCGGTGCTTGTTTAAATTCGCTAGAGCCGAGCCGATCATGACTGATACCGCCATTCCCTCCGGAACCGTGACGCCAGCAGCCGCTGCGCCCAGCGAGCGCATCGAGCCGCGGCGGCTGGTGGCGTTTCTGATCATGGTATTCGGGATGTTCATGTCGATCCTGGACATCCAGGTCGTCTCGGCTTCGCTCACCGACATCCAGGCCGGTCTCTCGGCGAGCTCCACCGAAGTCTCGTGGGTGCAGACCTCGTATCTGATCGCCGAGGTGATCGCGATTCCCTTGTCCGGGTTTCTGTCGCGGGCGCTCGGCACGCGGCTGTTGTTTGCGATTTCGGCGGCCGGCTTCACCATTGCGAGTTTTCTCTGCGGCTTTGCCTCCTCGATCGAGCAGATGATCCTGTGGCGCGCGATCCAGGGATTTTTAGGCGCCGGCATGATCCCGACGGTGTTTGCCTCGGCCTATACGGTTTTTCCGCGTTCGAAATTCCACATCGTCGGTCCGATCATCGGCCTGGTCGCGACGCTCGCGCCCACCATTGGCCCGACGGTCGGCGGCATCATCACCGATTTGATGTCCTGGCACTGGCTGTTCTTCATCAACGTCGTGCCCGGCATTGGCATTACCATCGGCGTGCTGGCGCTGGTCGATTTCGACCAGCCCAATTTCGCGCTGCTCGACCGCTTCGACTGGTTCGGCCTGATCGCAATGGCGGGATTTCTCGGCGCGCTGGAATATGTGCTCGAGGAAGGGTCGCAATATGAGTGGTTGCAGGATACTTCCGTGGCGGCTTGCGCCTGGATCGCCGTCATCTCGGCGATCGCGTTCTTCTATCGCGTGCTGACGGCGAAAGAGCCGATCGTCGATATCAGGGCCTTCACCGACCGCAATTTCGGCGTCGGCTGCCTGATCTCGTTCTGCGTCGGCATCGGCCTCTACGGATTGACCTACGTCTATCCGCGCTATCTTTCCGAAGTGCGCGGCTACAGCGCGCTGATGATCGGCGAGACCATGTTCGTCTCCGGCGCCACCATGTTCTTCATGGCGCCGATCGTCGGACGGCTGATGCAGAAGGTCGATATGCGCCTGATCATCGCCTTCGGCCTTATCGTCTTCGCGCTCGGCTCCTACCAGATGACCTGGATCACCCGTGAATACGATTTCTACGAATTGCTGCTGCCGCAGATCCTGCGCGGCATCGGCTTGATGTGCGCGATGGTGCCGACCAACACCATTGCGCTCGGCACGCTGCCGCCCGACCGGGTCAAGAACGCCTCGGGCTTGTTCAACCTGACCCGCAATCTGGGCGGCGCGGTCGGGCTTGCCCTCATCAACCAGGTGCTGAACGACCGCACCGACCTGCATATCTCACGGCTTCAGGACCGCGTCACCTGGGGCAACACGACCGCGACCGAAACGCTCAACCAGTTCACCCAGCGGCTGCAAGGCATGGGCGACGCGGCGCTGATGGCGATGAAGCAATTGTCCCAGATCGTTCACCGCCAGGCGGTGGTGATGGGTTATGGCGATGCCTTCTTCATGCTGGCGCTGTTCTATTTCGGCCTCAGCCTGATGGTCATGCTGCTGAACAAGCCGAACCCGAACGTTGCGCCCGGGGGCGGGCATTAAGGCTCGTGATTGCGATTGCGAGCGATGGCGAACACCACCCCCCGTCATCACCGGGCTCGTCCCGGTGATCCACGTCTTGTTTTCCTACTTCGTGGGACAAAGACGTGGATGGCCGGGACAGGCCCGGCCATGACGAACGCAAAATGCTCGGTCCATCCTGCGCTCTCGGTCGTTTGTGAGCAGCGTTGTTGTCCGAGGCCGGAATCCGTGATTGAACGGCCGGCATGACGGATCGCGTTTCCATTGCCGCTCGAGGAACGCTTCAACGCGTGCAGGCCGTGTCTGCGCGATGGATTGCCGCCGCGCTCGCGCTGACGGCTGCCGCGTGGCTGGTGGTGCTGGCCGGCTTGCTGGCCGTGGCCAACCGCGTTCACGATGACATCCCGGTGCTGCTGGCGGCAAAACTCCCGCTGCTCGCATCGCATCCAGAACTGATCTTTGGCGGCGAGAGCCGCACCGCCTACCAGGTCGATCCGGCGGTTGCCGTGCAATTGATCGGCAAGCCGCTGGGGGCCGCGGTCAATATTGCCTATGACGCCGGCGAGCCGCTGGCGCTGCTCGCCGCGATGCGCCGCGAGCCCGATCTGTTTCAGAAAGCGCACCTCGTCGTCAGCGTCGCGCCGTTTCTGTTCAACGAGGGCGTGCGATCGGCCGCGGTCTATCCGCAGGACGTCCTCCCGCGCCTTGGCGTGCTCGACGAAATGGTTTCGTTTCTGCCGCTTCGCACCGGCACGCTGATCCGTTTCGTCCGCGAGGCCTTTGCCGCGCGGCTCGCAGCCGAGCAGCAGGTGGCAGAGCTTGCGCCCCGGCCGGCCGCGCTCGGCGTGCAGATCATCCATCAGGCCCAGTCGGACGACCGCTGGCCGGCCGATATCGGCTCGCATGCGCATTACGCCGGATGGAATCTGGCAGGGCCAAAGGCGAAACTGGAGATCGGCGCATTGTGCGAGATGGTGAAGCTCGCGAGAAAGGTGACGGTGGTGATTCCGCCCTGGGCGCCGCGTTACGACCGTGCGCGCGATTCCGAATGGCTGAAAAAGGACGATCAATATGTCGCGCTCGTTACCGATGCCGGCCGTCCTTGCGGATTCGACGTCTTGAACGTCGCTTCTGTCCCTGGACTCGAACAGGCCGATTACGCCGACGAGATGCACGTCATCGCCGCGGGCGTGCCGATCTACACCCGCTATCTCGTGTCGCAGTTGAAGCGCTAGCCAGTTCGGATGCTGTTTTCTTCCTACACATTCCTGTTTCAGTTTCTGCCCGCGGTCGCGTTGGCGTTTGCGGCCGCGCGACGACATTCCCCGCGCGCCGGCATCCTCGTGCTGGTTGGTGCCTCGCTGTTCTTCTACGGGGCGTGGCGGCCGATCTATCTTCTGTTGCTGCTGGCTTCCATTGCGGCGAATTTTTCGCTCGGTCTGCTGATGGAGGATCCGTCTCGCCGCCGCACCGTCGGCGCAGCCGGGGTGGCGCTCAATCTCGCGCTGCTGTGCTATTTCAAATACACCAACTTCATCTTCGACAGCATCAATATGCTGACCGGCGCGCCGTTGCCGTTCATGAACATCGTGCTGCCGCTCGGCATCTCGTTTTTCACCTTCCAGCAGATCGCCTATCTGGTCGATGTGATGCGCGGTGCGCCCATCGAGCGCGACATCTTCAGCTATGGCCTGTTCGTCTCGTTCTTCCCGCATTTGATTGCGGGTCCGCTGGTCCATCACGCGGAGATGATTCCGCAGTTCAAGCGCGAACGCACGGGACGCTCGGCGGTGCTGGCGGCGCGGGGGTTTGCAATTCTTGCCGCAGGCCTGTTCAAGAAGGTGGTCATCGCCGACAATCTGGCACAGTTCGTCTCGCCGGTTTTCGCGCATCTTGACGCCGGCGGTGGTGTCACCACCTCATGGGCGTGGCTGGCGACGCTTTCCTATACCTTGCAGATATATTTCGATTTCTCCGGCTATTCCGACATGGCGATCGGGCTTGCGCTGTTGTTCGGGATTCGCCTGCCGGTGAACTTCCGCTCGCCCTACAAGGCGCTGTCGATCGCCGATTTCTGGCGGCGATGGCACATCACGTTGTCGCGTTTCCTGCGCGATTATCTCTACATTCCGCTCGGCGGCAACCGGCTCGGTGAACGCCGCCGCTATCTCAACCTGATGCTGACGATGCTGCTGGGCGGGCTTTGGCACGGCGCAGGCTGGAATTTTCTGATCTGGGGCGGCCTGCACGGCCTCTATCTTTGCGTCAATCGTCTCTGGCAGGCAAAGCGCGCCGTCGCCGCATCGGCAAGCCGCATCGCGACGGCGTTGTCGTGGTCGCTCACGTTTGTTGCCGTCGTCATCGCCTGGGTGTTCTTTCGCGCCAGGACGCTTGCGGGGGCGTGGCAGATGCTGGGCGGCCTGTTCGGGGTTGAATCCGGCAGCTCCGCTTATGTTTCGCCGGGTATTTTGCGGCTGATGGACTTGCCGGTTCTGGTCGGCGAAGAACGGCTGCTTCTGATCGGCAGCGGCGCGGTCATGCTGACGCTTGCGATTGCCCTGTGGCTGCCCAATGTGCCGCAGATCTTCGGCTATCACGAATATCGCCGCGCGCCGGAACCGTCCGCCGGGCCGCGATGGCGGCCGAACCTTGCCTGGGCGCTGCTGTCAGCGCTCGCTTTCGCGACGTCGCTGTTCGGCATGTGGCAGCATCTGGAATTTCTGTATTTTCAATTTTGAGTGTACGGCGCTTCGCCCCGGGGATGTTGCGAATCCCTCATTTCGCCTTTATATGTTGCGCATCGTTGCTCGAACCGGGGAGGATTTGCATGATTTCATCGTATTCGCAGATCGCGCGCCCGCGTCCGAAGCCCATGCCGGATGCAAGTCTTGTAATGAGAACTCCTGGCCCCTTGAGGGCCGCCTCCGACAGCATTGATCGGGTCTGACGTCACGGTCCCGCGATTTCCCGTCAAGTTACTGATTTTTTCGATCGACGCTTGCGTTCGGCCATTTCGCCGTGGCGCGTCGCACAACCAGACGTAAGCCAGCCGGAACAGAGCCATGACCGCAAATGCCCATAAACGGCCCGCCGCCATTCGCGTGGTCATCCCGTTCGTCTATCGCCATTGGCTCGAGCAGCCGGTGATGGCGGCGACAGTCGTGTTCGGGTTTTTGGCGGCGACGGTTGCCGACCTGTTCATGCCGATCTTTTCCGGGCAATTGATCGATGCGCTCACGTCGGGCGCGGAGCCGCCGGCCGCGCGTCATGCGGCGCTTGTCGCATTCGGCGCCATCGTCGCGCTGGGCCTGTTGTCGATCGTGCTGCGCATGATCGGGCTGCAGGCGATCGTGCCGTTCACGCTGCGGATTATGTCCGACGTCGCGCGCGATGCTTTCGTGCGGGTGCAGCGCTTCTCGACGGACTGGCACGCCAACAGCTTTGCCGGTTCGACCGTTCGCAAGATTACCCGCGGCATGTGGGCGCTCGATCTCTATAACGACACCATTCTGATGGCGTTATTGCCGTCGCTGATGGTGCTGTTCGGCTCGATGATTCTGCTCGGGTTGCACTGGGTCTGGCTCGGCCTTGTGGTCGCGCTGGGCGGGACGATTTACGTCGCGATGACGGTTGCGTTCTCGACGCACTATATCGCGCCGGCCGCGCGCGTCTCCAATGCGTGGGACACCAAAGTCGGCGGCACGCTCGCCGACGCTCTGACCTGCAACGCGGTGGTGAAATCGTTCGGCGCCGAGGGGCGCGAAGACGTAAGATTTGCGCGCGTCGTCGGCCGCTGGCGCCGGCGGGTGAACCGGAGCTGGCTGCGTTACAACACCACCAATGCAGCGCAGCTCCTGGTGCTGTTGTGCCTGCGCGCCTCCGTCATCGGCGGCGCCGTGGTGTTGTGGCTTGCGGGCCGCGCCTCGCCGGGCGAGGTTGCCTACGTGCTCACCAGCTACTACGTGATCCACGCCTACCTGCGCGACGTCGGCATGCACATCAACAATCTCCAGCGCTCGGTGAACGACATGGAGGAGCTTGTCGCGATCCACGCCGAGCCGATCGGCATTGCCGACGTGCCCGGTGCAAAGGCGATCGGCATCGAGGGCGGCCGTATCGTGTTCGAGGACGTGACGTTCCACTACGGAGGTCACCTCACGCCGCTCTATGCCGGTCTGTCGGTCGATATCCGTGCCGGCGAGCGCGTCGGCCTGGTCGGCCGATCGGGTTCGGGAAAGACGACCTTCGTCAAGCTGGTGCAGCGGCTCTACGACGTCTCGGGCGGCCGAATCCTGATCGACGGCCAGGACATCGCCGTGGTGACGCAGCACTCGCTGCGCAGCCAGATCGCCATCGTGCAGCAGGATCCGATCCTGTTTCACCGTTCGTTGGCGGAGAACATCGCCTATGGCCGGCCGGGCGCGGGTCGTGCCGCGATCGAGCAGGCGGCGCGGCTTGCCAATGCGCATGATTTCATTGAGCGGTTGCCCAAGGGCTATGGCACGCTGGTCGGCGAACGCGGCGTCAAGCTTTCCGGCGGCGAGCGGCAGCGCGTGGCGCTGGCGCGCGCGTTTCTCGCCGATGCGCCGGTTCTGATTCTCGACGAGGCGACTTCGAGCCTCGACTCGGAATCAGAAGCGCTGATTGCGCAGGCGATGGAACGCTTGATGAAGGGCCGCACCTCGATCGTGATCGCGCACCGTCTTTCGACCGTGCGTGGCCTCGATCGGATACTGGTGTTCGATCGCGGCGAGATCGTCGAGCAGGGGACGCATGCCTCGCTTGCGATGCGAGGCGGCGGAATTTATCGCGCCCTGTTCGAACGCCAGGCGACCGAATTCAAGTCAAACGCGGCGGCGGGATGATATTCCATCGCGCCGCTTACATCCCGATGCTGCTCCAGACCAGGGTGATGCCGGAGAGAAACAACAGACCGAGCACGACGTCGCGGAAATTGCCGTCGCTCAGCGCGTGATAGGTGCGATGACCGATCCAGGCGCCGACCAGCGTTGCCGGAAAAGCCAGCACCGCCAGCCACAGCACGTTGCGCGTGATGAAGCCGGTACCCGCCTGTGCGACGAGGGCCGCGGACAGCACCGTCCAGTTGAAGGTCTGGAATACGGCGCGCCGTTCGTCCTTGCCCCAGCCGCGCACGCTTGCCCAGAGAATCGGAATCGGGCCGGACAGTCCCGCAAGGCCGCCGAGCACGCCGCCGGCAAATCCGATTCCGGTGTCGGCCACCCTTCCGCCGAAACTGTACGCCATCGGCTTGCGCTGGAAATAAAGCGCGGCCGGAAACACCAGCAGCAGCACGCCGACGCTCAGCTTGAAAAGACGCGGGTCCGCATAGGCAATCAGCATGATGCCCAATGGCACGCCGGCAAGACCGCCGACCAGAAACGGCGACACCAGCTTGAAGTCGATGGTTCGCCAGATCGAAGGCAGCGTCGAGGTCTGGGCGACGATGGAGCAGATCAGGACCAGCGGCACCGCGGCCGCGGGCGGCAAAATGTAAAGCCAGATGCCGAGCGCCATCAGCGCAGCGCCAAAGCCGGCGAGCCCCGACACGAAGCCGCCGGCCAGTGCGCCGAACATCAGGATGGTGAATGCGCCCGCGCTCATATTGGCGTGAGATCCCCGGCGCCTTCAGCGCGGCAGGTCAAGATGATTGGGTCAATATTACTGACTGTCGCGGCGTCCGAACAGTGAGGTGTAGAGGTCGGTGGTCGGCCCCTTGGCGGTGATGCCATAGGCGGTGGGAACGTCGGGTTCTTCCGGGGCCGGAGGAGAAGCAGGTTGTTGGGCGACCTGCACCGGAGCGGACTGGACGGGAGCCGGTTGCGTCGACCGGTTGGCCGCCGTCTGGGCCCGGCCCTGCCGGTTAGGCGCGATCGCGATGGGGGCCTGACCTGGTCGCGCCGCGCCCGAGGCGGCCGCGGGCTGTTGCACCGGGGTGGTCGGTGGTGCGGCGACCGGCTGCGTCGGGTCAGCCGCGGCGACTGCCGTTGCGGGTGCCGGCGGTGGCTGGCGAGGACCAAAAAACTCCGTGTAGAGATCGGTGGTCGTCCCCTCGCTGGAGAGACCGTACAGGGTCTTGTACGGCTGCTCGCCTTGATTGGACGCCTGGTTCGACGTCGCGTTGTTGGCCGCCGCGCACCCGGCAGCGACAACCGCAACGGCGGTCAGCGCGACGGCAACGCGGATGCAAGGCAATGCGCGGTTCAAGGCGTCCCCCTAGAGCTCCGATTCCGAAGTCCGCAAGCTACCGCGGCGACCTCTGATGCGAACTTCGGAATCAAAGGAGCTCTAGCAACTTGTTGACTTCTAGTGCGGTCTTGAATTCGAAGTTCCTATAACGAACGGGCTGCAACACTGATAGGAACTTCAAATTCGCCGCACTAGCCGACGAAACCGGTCGATTTCCCAGCAATAGAGCCAGGATATGGCGTCGGCAAGGCAAAGAATACGTTGAAGGATGCCCGTCGACCGGCCTGAAAATGGCGAGGGGTCCGGCGCGTCACGCCGAACCCCTCATTTTAGAAGCATCAGCCGGCCTGTAAGCCGGGTTCTGTAGGGCCTCGCCCGTTTGCACGGACGAGACGTGACGGCCATTCCTCTGGGACAACGCTTGCGCGTTGCCTCGAGCAACCTACCCGGACGGCGAGCCTGACATCGCTCCCGCGGCGTTATCGCTTTCGCGAACCAATCCGCGTTGCCGCCCCTATTCGGTCTTGCTCCCGGTGTGGTTTGCCATGCCGGTTCCGTTGCCGGACCCGCGGTGCGCTCTTACCGCACCTTTTCACCCTTGCCGCCCCCTCCTTTATTCCTCCCCCGCAAGCGGGGGAGGTAGGGTGGGGGAAGGCGGTTCGTTCTCTGTGGCACTTTCCCTGGGGTTGCCCCCGCCGGATGTTATCCGGCACCGTATGTCGATGGAGCCCGGACTTTCCTCCCCCGCAGTCTTTCGGCCGTAGCGGGAGCGGCCGTCCGGCCGACTGATCCCCAAGGCATGGGGTTTATGGCGGGTCGCGTCAAGCCGTTAACGACCGCGCGGACGGCCCCAGAAATTATTATCGTGAAGATGTCGTTTGGCGGTCGGCCGCTTCGACTGGAAGACGGCGATCCTGCCAACCAGGAGGAATCAAGCGATGCAATATTTGCTGATGATCTATCGAAGCGAAGCCGACCTCGGCAAAATGAGCCCGGCGGACCGCAAGCAAATGACCGCGGAATACGGGACATTTACCCAGTCGATCATCCAGAGCGGTCACTTCAAGGCCGGCGATGGGTTGCAGCCAACGACGACGGCGACCACCGTGCGGGTTCGCGAAGGCAAGACCTTGACCACGGACGGTCCTTTCGCGGAGACGCGCGAACAGCTCGGCGGCTACTATCTGGTCGAAGCCAAGGAC
This sequence comes from uncultured Alphaproteobacteria bacterium, assembly GCA_963832045.1. Lineage (GTDB taxonomy): Bacteria > Pseudomonadota > Alphaproteobacteria > Rhizobiales > Xanthobacteraceae > Bradyrhizobium. Next base: position 143,458 of record CAWHSM010000017.1, on the reverse strand, counting down.
CTCGATGCGGCGATTGCGATCGCGGCACGCATTCCCGGCGCCAAGACCGGTTCAATCGAGGTCCGGCCGGTCATGATCTACGACTGATGGCGACGACGTCATTCCGGGGCGTCCGAAGGACGAACCCGGAATCCATTTCGCTGCACTGCTCGTCCTGATGAATGGATTCCGGGCTCTCGCTTCGCGAGCCCCGGAATGACGGTGAAAAAGATGCCACCCATCGAGATCGAAAGAATATTCCGCGACGAGGCGGGACGGGCGCTGGCCACGCTGATCCGCCTCGTCGGCGATTTCGATCTTGCCGAAGATGTCTTGCAGGAGGCTTTTGCCGCGGCACTCGAACGCTGGCCGTCCGCCGAGATGCCGTCCAATCCGCGGGCGTGGCTGGTCAATGTCGGACGCAACAAGGCGATCGACCGCATCCGCCGCCAGATTACTTTTCGCGGCAAGGAGGCCGAGCTGACGCATGAGGCGCTGCTCAACGCCGATGTCTTGCCCGACGACAATGACACCGTGCTCGACGACGACATGCTGCGGCTGATCTTCACCTGTTGCCATCCCTCCTTCGCCGCCGAGGTCCAGGTCGCGCTCACCTTGCGCACGGTGTGCGGGCTGACCACCGCGCAGGTCGCGCGCGCCTTTCTGGTGAGCGAGGAGGCGATGGGCCAGCGTCTGGTTCGCGCCAAACAGAAGATCCGGCTTGCCGGCATCCCTTACGAAGTGCCCGACCGCGATGCGCTTGGCCTGCGGCTTCGCGGCGTGCTGGTGGTGATCTATCTCGTCTTCACCGAGGGTTATGTCGCAACCTCCGGCGAGGAATTGATGCGGCCGGATCTGGCGCGCGAGGCGATCCGGCTGGCGCGTCTGCTCGATGCGCTGATGCCGGGCCGCCGCGAGATCAAGGGCCTGCTCGCCCTGATGCTGCTGCACGATGCGCGCCGCGCCGGCCGCCAGACCGAAGGCGGCGATATCGTTTTGCTCGAGGAGCAGGATCGCAAGCTGTGGGACCAGGCGCAGATCGCCGAAGGCTTGGAACTCGTGGAGGAAGCGTTGCTGCTGCCGGGCGGCGCCGATGCCTATGCGGTGCAGGCGGCGATTGCGGCATTGCATGCCCGCGCGCCCAATTTTCAGGACACCGACTGGAGGCAGATCGCGGGACTTTACGAAGTGCTATTGCGGATCAGCCCCTCACCCGTGATCGAGCTCAACCATGCGGCCGCGCTTTCGATGGTCGACGGGCCGTCGCGCGCGCTCGACCTTGTCGATGCCTTGCAGGCGCGCGGCGGGCTTGAAGGTTACGAACTGCTTCCCGCCGTCCGCGCCGATCTTCTGCGCCGGCTGGGCCGGTGCGAGGCCGCCCGCGAGGCCTATCTTGCGGCGACCGCGGCGACGCAGCTCGAGCCGTTGCGGCGGCTCTATGCCCGGCGGCTGGCGGAGATGGATTGCAAGTAGATCGTCATGCCCGCGCTTGTCGCGGGCATCCACGTCTTTTGCGTTACTGATCAAGTAAGACGTGGATGCCCGGCAGCGCAGACAAGTTTACGTAGTCTGCGCGAGGCAGACTACTATGGCCGGGCATGACGGCGAGATCTACCTTGCCGCGACCGCCATCGGCTCGGCCGGCAAACTCGCGAGCAGCGATTGCAGCGTCACCAGCGTCGAATGATCGGCGATGCCGTCGACGCGGGCGGGGCGGAAGTGGCGCTGGAAGGCGGTGACCACTTCCACGGTCGTTGAGTCGTACTTTCCGGTGACGGGAACGCCGTAGCCGTAGCGGGCGAGCGCCTGCTGCAGATCGTGAACGCTGTCGCTGATCGTGCCGAGCTTGATCCCATCACCGCGCGTGATCGGCGCCGGCTGCACCCAGTGGCCGACGCCCGAGTTCGCCATCGAATGCCAGGGAAATTTTTCGCCGGGGTCCTTCTTGCGCGCGGGCGCGACGTCGGAATGCGCCAGCACGCGGTGCGACGGTACGTTGCGGCGAAGCATGATGCCCCGGCACAGCGCGATCACAGCGGCGATCTGGCGCAGCGGAAACTCCGGATAGCCCCAATCATGCCCGCGATTGACGATCTCGACCCCGATCGAACAGGAATTGACGTCGTCTTCCCCGGCCCATGACGCGACGCCGGCGTGCCAGGCGCGCTTGGCCTCCGGCACGCACTGCACGATGCGGCCGTCTTCCAGAACGACGTAGTGCGCGGAGACGTCGGTGCCCGCGGTGCAAAGCTGCGCGATCGCGCCCTGCACGTCGGGCATGCCCGTATAGTGCAACAGGATCATGTCCGGCAAACGGCCCTTGTTGCGCTCGCCGAAATTTGCCGAAGGAATGACGTCGGATGCGATCGAGGAATTTGGATTGAAAGTCTTCATATTCGCGATTGGCCGGGGCAACGGGACGGCGCGACGCTTCGAATCAGTACCAGTAGATGCGAACGAACCGATCGACATATGAATACTCAAACCCGGCAAGACAACGGCAACGATGCTGTTCCTAAAATATGCCGTCACTATTCTCCCAAGGTGACCTCCGCGCAATCGTTATCCGGCCAGCGACGAGCATTTTGCCCCGGTGTGTGCGCCGGGCATCACTTCGCGGTGGATGACGGTGGATAACTCGGCTTTCGCCTTCGCTGGCGGACTTCATCTGCTCCGGCCTGACGTCAACGCTTTCTTAACGCCAACTGCCGTTACTAACTGGTGAAGAGTTGATCCGGGTTTGAGATCGGCTGGCGCCGCCGACTTGAAGTTTCTGCATGGGGGTTCGCTTCAAGGCCGGGTTGGGGACCTCCGCCGGAGGAGGGCGCTGGAAGCATAGGTTTGAAGTGTCCTTTCGAATCCCAGCTTCGCGAGAGAAAGCGCCGCAGGTTGTGGCGAAGTTCGGATTCCGGGTGCAGGTTTGCCGCCTTGACGCGTGCATGCCGATGGCCGGCCGGCGAGAGGCAGGAAGGCCGGCGAAACGCTTGTTTTTGAGGCGCAATGGATCCGTTCGCGTCCGAGTTCCACACCGTTTTCCGGCATCCGCCGGGAGGGCCGGCATGACAGAGCCGCCAAGCCGTCCGCGCCACGTTCCGGTGCTTGGCCGAGAGGTGCTCGCCTGGCTGAACCCGCGCGAAGGCGGAATCTATGTCGATGCGACCTTTGGCGCCGGCGGCTACAGCCGGGCGATCCTCGAGACCGGGCAGACCCGCGTCATCGGCATCGACCGCGACCGCTCGGCCATCGCCGGCGGGTTCGATCTGGTCGACCGCTCGGATGGCCGGCTGACCCTGGTCGAAGACCGCTTCTCCAACCTCGCCGGGATCTGCGCATCCCAGGGCTTCTCCTCGGTCGACGGCGTCGTGATGGATATCGGCGTGTCCTCGATGCAGCTCGACGAAGCCGCGCGCGGCTTTTCGTTCCGGGGCGACGGCCCGCTCGATATGCGGATGGGGCAGGATGGCTTGAGCGCGGCGGACCTGATCGCGCAGGCCTCTGAAAGCGATCTTGCCAATATCATCTACATCTTCGGCGAAGAGCGTCACTCGCGCAGCGTCGCCCGCGCGATCGTTGCGGCGCGCAAGCAAGCGCCGATCGCGACCACGCGGGCGCTGGCGGAACTGATCGCCAAAGTCGTGCGCGCCAAGCCGGGCGAAATCCACCCGGCGACGCGAACGTTCCAGGCCTTGCGCATTTTCGTCAATGGCGAACTCGACGAACTGCATCTGGCGCTTGGCGCTGCGGAAAAGGTGCTCAAGCCGGGCGGCCGGCTGGCCGTGGTGTCGTTTCACTCGCTGGAAGACCGCATCGTCAAGAATTTCCTGAACGAACGCGCGAAAGCGCCCGGTGGATCGCGGCATCAACCGGAGATCGCGCTGGCGGCGCCGAGCTTCGTCATCCTGACCAAACGGCCGGTCGTGGCCGGCGATGCCGAGGTCTCGGCCAACCCCCGCGCGCGCTCCGCCAAATTGCGCGCGGCCGAGCGCACCGGTGCATCCGCTCATCCTGCAACTGAGCTACCTGGATGGCCCACCCTCGATACGGTCATGAGGGGAGGCTGAGGCATGCGCATCCTTCATCTCCTCGTGATCGGCGTTCTGGTGTTTGCGGCCGCCTATGTCTACCGGATCAAGATGGAATTGACCGAGCGCACCGAGCGCGTGTTGCGGCTGCGCGCCGAAATCCGCGAGCAGCGCGACGCGATAGCGATGATGCGCGCCGAATGGACCAGGCTCGATGCGCCGCTGCGGCTGCAAGGGCTGGTCGAGCGCCATCTGACGCTCAAGCCGCTCAACGCCGCGCAATATGATTCCCTGAAGAACCTGCCCGAGCGCCCGCCGCGTGTTTTCAATCCCGGTGAGCCCGATCCGATCGGCGCGATGCTCCAGACCATCGAGGCGCCCGCCACGACGGGCTCGGTGCCGACGGCCGAGGGGGGACGGCGATGACCGACCGCGCACCCGGCAAGCCATCTCATGAACCTTCTCGTTTGCCAGAACCTTGGCAGCAGCGGCTGGTTCGCGGCCTGCTTTACGGGCGCAACGTCGATCGCGCCCTGAAAGCGCGCGCCCGCGTCGGCTTTGCGATGCTGGCCTTTGTCGCGGTCTATGCCGTGATCGGCGGGCGGCTGGTGATGTTTGCGGCCGGCGGCGACGGTCACGGCGCGCGGCGCGGCGCAAGCCAGGACGCGATTGCGACCGCGCGGCCTGACATCGTCGACCGCAACGGCGAAATCCTCGCCACCGATGTCAAGGCGCCGAGCCTGTTCGGCGAACCGCGGCGTATCATCGACAAGGACGAGGCGATCGAGCTTCTGACCGCGACCCTGCCCGATCTCGACACCGGCGAAGTGCGCGATCGTCTGTCGGGGCGAAAGGGCTTCGTCTGGCTCAAGCGCGAGATCTCGCCGCAACAGCAGCTGGAAATTCACCGCCTCGGCATTCCCGGCATCGGCTTCCTGCGCGAAAACAAGCGCGTCTATCCGACCGGCAACGAGGTCGCGCATCTGATCGGGCTCGTCAACATCGACAACCAGGGCATCGCCGGGATGGAGAAGTGGCTCGACAGCAACGGCCTTGCCGATCTGCATCGCGCCGGCTTCGCCACCGACCGGCTGCAACGTCCGGTGGAGTTGTCGGTCGACCTGCGGGTCGAGCACGCACTACGCGACGAACTGCTCAAGGCCAAGGAAAAATTCCATACCAAGGCGGCTTCCGGCCTCGTCACCAATGTCAGGACCGGCGAGGTCGTGGCGATGGTCTCGCTGCCGGATTTCGATCCAAACAGCCCGAAGGAAGCGCACGACCCCGAGCGCATCAATCGCCTGACGACGGGCGTCTACGAGATGGGCTCGACGTTCAAGGCCTTCACGCTGGCGATGGCGCTCGATACCGGCAGATACGACCTCAACTCGACGTGGGATGCGCGCGGGCCGCTGCATTTCGGCAAGTTCACGATTCATGACGACGAGCCGAAAGGCCGCTACCTGAACATGAAGGAGGTCTTCACCTTCTCCTCCAACGTCGGTGCCGCGCGCATCGCGCTGTCGCAAGGCGTGGAGGCGCACAAGGCGTTCCTGCGCAAGATGGGACAACTCGATCGGCTGCGCACCGAACTGCCGGAAAGCGCCTCGCCGCTTGTGCCGAAACGTTGGAGCGAGTTGAACACCATCACCATCGCATTTGGTCACGGCATGGCGGTGGCACCCTTGCAGGCGGTGATGGGCGTCAGTGCGCTGGTCAATGGCGGCTATCTGATTCCGCCGACCTTCCTCAAGCGGACCGAAGCCGAGGCAATGGAAGTGGCGAAGCGCGTGATCAAGCCGGAAACCTCGGAGAAGATGCGCTTCCTGATGCGGCTCAATGCCGAGATCGGCACCGCGCGCAAGGCCGACGTCAAGGGGTATTACATCGGCGGCAAGACCGGCACGGCCGAAAAGGTCGTCAACGGCCGCTACGCCAAGAAACGCGTGCTCACCGCGTTTACCGCGATCCTTCCCGTCGACAAGCCGCGCTACCAGATCCTGATCATGCTGGACGAGCCGCAGCCGTTGAAGGAGACCTATGGGTTCATCACCTCGGGCTGGAACGCGGTGCCGACCGCCGGCAACGTGATTTCCCGTATCGCACCGCTACTTGGCGTCGAACCGCGCTTCGACCTGCCGCCGTCCGACCGCCTCATTCTTGCGGCATCGAGGACAAGCCAGTAAACGCGTAATCCTCGTATCGTGCTGCACGGATTCGGAAAAACCGGGCCCTTGGGGCGCGCCGGCTCGAACTGGAACACCATGAAACTCCCTGATCTTTTCAGCGAGGACGCCACGATTGATCCGCAGGCAAAAGCCGGCGCGGTCGAGGTTTCGGGGTTGGCGGCGGACAGCCGCGCCGTCAAGCCGGGCGATCTGTTCTTCGCGCTGTCGGGAACCAAGGCCGATGGCGCGCGATTCATCGATGCCGCGATTGCTGCCGGCGCCGCTGCGGTCGCCGGCGACCATCGGCCGCCGGGCGGCTGCCGGGTGCCGTTTGTGCTGACGCCGAATCCGCGCCGCGCGCTGGCGCTGGCGTCCGCGGCATTCTTTCCAAGGCAGCCATCGACCATTGCCGCCGTCACCGGCACCAGCGGCAAGACTTCGGTCGCTGCCTTCACGCGCCAGATCTGGCAGCGGCTCGGGCATCAAGCCGCGAGCATTGGCACCATCGGTCTGGTGTCGGAAAAACGCACGGTCTACGGCTCGCTGACCACGCCGGATCCGATCGCGCTGCACCGGCAACTCGACGAGATCGCGCGCGACAGTGTCACCCATCTCGCTTTCGAGGCCTCATCGCACGGGCTCGATCAGTTCCGGCTCGACGGCGTGCGTATCGCGGCCGGCGCCTTCACCAACCTGTCGCGCGATCACATGGATTACCATCCCGACGTCGCGCATTATCTCGCCGCCAAGCTTCGGCTGTTTCGCGATCTGGTCGCGGCCGACGGCGCGGCGGTAGTCTCGGTCGATCACGATTGCTCGCCTGCGGTGATCGAGGCTGCTTCGGAAAGGAAATTGCGGCTGATCACGGTCGGCCGCAACGGCAATGGCGCGGGCGAGGGAATTGCCGTTGCAGCCAGTGCCATCGATGGCTTCGCGCAGCGGCTTGAACTTGTCCATAGTGGCCGTCGTTATTCCATTCACCTGCCGCTGGTCGGCGAATTCCAGATCGAGAACGCAGTGGTCGCAGCCGGTCTTGCGATCGGCACCGGCAGCGAGCCGGAGCAGGTTTTCGCCGCGCTCGAACATCTCGAAGGCGCCAGGGGACGGCTGGAGCGCGTCGGCGAATATCGGGGAGCGCCGATCTTCGTCGACTACGCGCACAAGCCGGATGCGCTGGCGAAAGCGCTGCAAGCCCTGCGGCCCTATGCGAAACGAAAGCTCGTCGTCGTGTTCGGCGCCGGCGGCGACCGCGATGCCGGCAAGCGGCCGCTGATGGGCGCGATCGCCGCCGAGAATGCCGACCACGTCATCATTACCGACGATAATCCGCGCAGCGAAAATCCGCACGCGATCCGCGCGGCGATCCTCGCAGCCGTGGCCGGCGCGAAGGAAATCGGCGATCGTATGGAGGCGATCGGCAACGCCATCGCCGGGCTCGAAGAAGGCGATGCGCTTCTGATCGCCGGCAAGGGTCACGAGACCGGACAGATTGTGGGAGATCGCGTGCTGCCGTTCAGCGATCACGACGCGGTGGCACAGGCTTTGGCACAGAGGGTGGCATGAGCGCGATGCCGTTATGGACGTCGGAAGCGATGACGGCGGCGATGCGCGCCGAAGTCAACGGCGCGTTGGCGGATGCGATATCAGGCATTTCCATCGACAGCCGCACGCTGCAACCCGGCGAGGCCTATTTCGCCATCGAGGGCGCGGTGCATGACGGTCACGATTTCGTTGCCGCCGCTCTGAAATCAGGCGCTGCGTTGGCGGTGGTGGCAAAGGATCAGCGCGCCAAGTTCGCGCCCGATGCGCCGCTGCTCGTGGTCGGCGACGTGCTCGCCGCGCTGGTCGATCTTGCCCATGCCGCACGCGCCCGGTTGGCTGCGCAGGTGATCGCGGTCACGGGCTCGGTCGGCAAGACCTCGACCAAGGAAGCGTTGCTTCACGTTTTCGAAAGTCAGGGCAAAACCCATGCCTCGGCGGCGTCCTTCAACAACCATTGGGGTGTGCCGCTGTCGCTGGCGCGCTGTCCGGCGGATGCGCGGTTTGCGGTGTTCGAGATCGGCATGAATCACGCCGGCGAAATCGAGCCGCTGGTGAAGATGGTGCGGCCGCATGTCGCCATCATCACCACCGTCGAGCCGGTGCATCTGGAATTCTTTGCCGGCATCGAGGCGATAGCGGACGCGAAAGCGGAAATCTTCACAGGCGTCGAGCCCGGCGGCGCCGCGGTGCTCAACCGCGACAATTCGCAATTCGCAAGGCTCGACCGCCGCGCCGGGACGTGCGGAATCTCGCGCATCGTTTCGTTTGGCGCGGACAAGAAGGCCGATGCCCGCCTCATCGACATTTCGCTGCATGCGACCTGCTCGGCGGTGCACGCCGATATCCTCGGCCACGAGGTCACCTACAAGCTCGGCATGCCCGGACGCCACATGGCGATGAATTCGCTCGCGGTATTGGCCGCCGCGTCGCTGGTTGGTGCCGATCTTGCGCTTGCCTCGCTGTCGCTGTCGCAAATTGCACCCGCGGCCGGACGCGGTGTCCGCCGCGTCCTTGTGGTGCCGGGCGGCGAGCTCACCCTGATCGACGAGAGCTATAACGCCAACCCGGCATCGATGGCGGCAGCGTTAAGCGTCCTTGGCCAGGCCCCGGTTGGTCCGCGCGGAAGGCGGATCGCGGTGCTCGGCGATATGCTCGAGCTGGGCGCGAGCGCTGCCGAATTGCATGGCAGCCTGAATGACGCCATCAAGGTCAATCAGGTTGACCTCGTGTATTGTTGTGGTCCGCTGATGCGCAACCTGTGGGACGCTCTTTCCACCGGCAAACGGGGCGGCTATGCCGATAGCGCGGCGAATCTTCAAGCGCAGGTTCTCTTCGCGGTTCGCGCCGGCGATGCCGTCATGATCAAGGGTTCGTTCGGCTCGAAGATGAAAACGATAGTCACCGCGCTGGAAAAGCGCTTCCCCGGCAACGCCGCGCTCGACGAAACCGCGGTATAGGCGGGCCTGGTGGATCCACCTGGCGACGCGTTCAAATGTTAGAATCGGACCACTAGATGTTTTACTGGTTGATTGATCTTTCCAATACCGTTCCTTTCCTTGGCCCATTGCACGGCTTCCTGAACGTATTTCGCTACATCACGTTTCGGACCGGCGGCGCGATGGTGACCGGCGCGCTGTTCGTCTTCCTGTTCGGCCCCTGGATCATCGATCATTTGCGGATTCGCCAGGGCAAGGGACAGCCGATCCGCACCGACGGCCCGCAGTCGCATCTGGTCACCAAGAAGGGCACGCCGACCATGGGCGGGCTGATGATCCTGTCGGGGCTCGTGGTTTCCACCGTGCTGTGGGCCAACCCGCTCAACCCCTATGTCTGGATCGTGCTGGCGGTGACGCTGGGCTTCGGCTTTGTCGGCTTCTATGACGACTATCTGAAAGTCACCAAGCAAAGCCACAGTGGCTTTGCCGGCCGCATCCGGCTCTTGATCGAGGCGATCATCGCATTGATGGCGTGCTTCGCGCTGGTCCGGCTCGGCCGCGAGCCGTTCTCGACCTCGCTTGTGATTCCCTTCTTCAAGGATATCGCGCTGAATCTCGGCTGGTTCTTCGCCGTGTTCGGCGCCTTCATCATTGTGGGCGCCGGCAATGCGGTGAACCTGACCGATGGTCTCGATGGTCTCGCCATCGTGCCGGTCATGATTGCGGCCGCAAGTTTCGGCATGATCTCGTACCTCACCGGCAACGCGGTATTCTCGGATTATCTGCAGATCAACTATGTCGCCGGCACCGGCGAGCTTGCCGTCATCTGCGGCGCGGTGCTCGGCGCGGGCCTTGGATTCCTGTGGTTCAACGCGCCGCCGGCCTCGATCTTCATGGGCGACACCGGTTCGCTGGCGCTCGGCGGCATGCTCGGCTCGATCGCGGTCGCGGTCAAACACGAGATCGTGCTGGCGGTGATCGGCGGCCTGTTCGTGCTGGAAGCGGTCTCGGTGATCGTGCAGGTGGCGTCCTTCAAGCTCACCGGCAAGCGCATCTTCAAGATGGCGCCGATCCATCATCACTTCGAGCAATTGGGATGGACCGAGCCGCAGATCGTGATCCGGTTCTGGATCATTTCGGTGATGCTGGCGCTGGCCGGCCTCTCGACATTGAAGCTGCGGTGAACGTGTCGCGACCTATCCATCAAGTCGGTCGATGCAGCGAGGCTCTCTCCGCTCCCTCCCCCCTTGTGGGGGAGGGTTGGGGGAGGGGGGTACTTAGCCGCTGATGAGTCCGTCGAAAATACCCCCCTCCCGACGCTGCTTCGCATCGTCGACCTCCCCCACAAGGGGGGAGGTGACAAGAGAAGAAGTGAGGCGTCGTCATGATCCCCGTCACCTCCTTTGCGGGCAAGACGGTTGCGGTGTTCGGCCTTGGCGGATCGGGGCTGGCGAGCTGTCATGCCCTCAGAGCCGGCGGCGCCGAGGTGGTCGCGGGCGATGACGGCGCCGACAGGCTGGCGGAGGCGGCGAAGGCCGGTTTCGTCACCGCGGATCTGCGGAAAGAGAACTGGTCGCGCTTTGCCGCGCTGGTGCTGACGCCGGGCGCGCCGCTGACCCATCCCGCTCCGCACTGGAGCGTGCTAGCGGCGCGTGATGCCGGCGTCGAGGTGATCGGCGACATCGAACTGTTTTGCCGCGAACGGCAGCGCCATGCGCCGGATGCGCCGTTCGTGGCGATCACCGGCACCAACGGCAAATCCACCACCACTGCCTTGATCGCGCACCTGATGCGCTTTGCCGGTTACGACACCCAGATGGGCGGCAATATCGGCTACCCCATCCTGTCGCTGGAACCGCCGCGCAAGGGCCGCGTGCATGTGATCGAGATGTCGTCCTACCAGATCGATCTCGCGCCTTCTCTCGATCCGACCGTCGGCATCCTGCTCAACATCAGCGAGGACCACATCGACCGTCACGGCAAGCTCGAACATTATGCCGCGGTGAAGGAGCGCCTCGTTGCCGGCGTTCAGCCGCAGGGCACCGCGATCATCGGTGTCGATGACGGCTTTAGCCGCGCGACCGCCGACCGGATCGAGCAGGCGGGAAAACGCGTGGTCCGCGTCTCCGTGAAGAATCCGCTTCCCGACGGCTTCTCAGTCGATCACGAAACGATCTGGCGCGCATCGGGCGGCGCGCGCAGCGAGGTCGCCCGGATCGGCGGCATCGGATCGCTGCGCGGGTTGCACAATGCGCAAAACGCGGCCTGCGCGTCGGCTTGCGCGCTCGCGCTCGGCGTCTCCAGTGACGTGTTGCAAAAAGGCTTGCGCAGTTTTCCCGGCCTCGCCCATCGCATGGAGCAGGTCGGCCGCCGCGACAATGTCCTGTTCGTCAACGACTCCAAGGGCACCAATGCGGATGCGGCCGCGCACGCGCTGTCGTCCTTCTCCGATATTTTCTGGATCGCGGGCGGAAAGCCGAAGCTTGGGGGGATTACGAGTCTCACCGAATATTTCCCGCGCATCCGCAAGGCCTATCTGATCGGCGAGGCCGCCGCCGAGTTTGCCGCAACGCTCGGCGCCCGCGTGCCGCACGAGATTTCGCAGACGCTCGATGTCGCAGTGGCGAACGCGGCGCGCGATGCGGCGGCTTCCCACCTTGCCGATGCGGTGGTGCTGCTGTCGCCGGCCTGCGCGTCGTTCGACCAGTACCGCAATTTCGAAATCCGCGGGAGCGCCTTCCGCGATCTCGTCACGACACTGCCGGGCGTCAAGCCGGTGGTGTGAGGCGTCAGGGCCGCCGCGAATGCGGTGACGGTTCTTCAAGCAAATCGCCTTGTCCGGCCACTCGCATCACAATGCGGTGATTATCGTCGGTTCTCTATCCTGACCGCGGGTTCCTGAGTAACATTTGAGCGAGATTTTCCGAACTTTCCGATCAAACGCAGGGCGGAGGAAGAAAAGTCATGAAGTGCGATTGGCGACTTGCGTCGATTGTTGTCGTTTGTGTTTCGCTGCCGCAAGGTGCTCGCGCACAGAGCGCGCCGCTCGATCAGATCAAACAGGCCGTGCAGGCCGAGGGCGGTGCCGAGGCGTTGCGTAGCCTCAAGCGCGTCGCGATTGGGGCGGATGTGAAGCATTGGGAGCCGGAGCAAAGCTACTTGCCCGGCGGCGATCCGCGCATCGTCGCTGCGTCGAAGCTGACGATCAATTGGGATCTCGAAAACGGCCAGGCGCGAACCGAATGGGATCGTAGCCTGATCTATCCATCCGTAGGAAACGACAAATATACCGACGTCCTCACGCCGAAGTCGGGCTTTATCATCACCTCAAAAGGCGAGCGGCCGATGTCCTCGATCCGCGTCTCTTCCGAGCAGCGTGAGCTGATGCGGAACTCGCCGACTTTTCTCCTCAAGGCGCTCGCTTCCCCCGAGCATCTTGGAGCTTTGGCGGATCAGCCGCTGGGAGCTGACAGTCTGCCCGCGGTGGCCTTCGACGATGGGCCGACCAAATTCATTATCCTGTTCGACCGCGGCACACATTTGCCGGCGGCGATCAGGACTCTGGATGACGATAGCCTGCTCGGCGACGCCAACTACGACGTCGTATTCTCGGAGTGGAAGCCGGTCGCGGGCGCGCTGGTTGCGCACACGCTGACGCAGCGGTTGGCGGGGACCGAGGTCGGCAAGGTCGTATACGCCAACGTCACTGCCAATCCGGCTCTCGACGCCAAGCTGTTCGAGCCGAGCGGGAAACTGAGCGGCGATCTCAAGCCGCCGGCGACCGGCAACGTCCCGTATCAATGGGTATTGCGGCGCATAAGTCTCGGGAGATTCACCGATAGCGACGCCGTCAACTATGACGCGGCGAGCAGCCCCGGACTGAAGCTGGTAGAGATCGCGCCCAACGTGCAGCACGCTGTCGGCGGCACCCACAACACGCTGATTGTCGCCATGCCCAATTTCTTGGTGATATTCGATGCGCCCATCAACGAATGGCAATCGCGCTGGACCATCGATGCGGTCAAACAAAAATATCCGGGCAAACCGATCAAGTATTTGGTTCTCACCCACCAGCATAATGATCATACCGGCGGCGCCCGCACCTATGTCGCCGAGGGCGCCACCGTGATCGTCGGAGCACCTGGCCGAGCCTACTTCGAGAAGGTCTTCGCCGCTCCGCACACCGTCAACCCCGATCAGTTGCAGAAAAACCCCAAGCCCGCCACCGTCATGGAGTTTGCGGACCAGATGTCGATCAAGGACGGCGACGACGAAATCCGCCTTTACAAAATCGCCAGTTCTCATTCCGATCCGATGGTGATCGGCCACGTCGTTCGCGGCAACGTTGTGTGGGTCACCGATCTCTATTCGCCGACCCGCGACAAGGCCAAGAACGAGTGGATGGTCGAGTTCGACCAGGCCTTGAAGAAGTACGGCATCAAGCCAACCGTCATCGCCGGCGGTCACGGCGGCTCGGGGCCCGCCGGAGAACTCGAAGGACTTCTGAGTCAGAATTGAATCGGGGCCGGTCGGGCTGCCCGCCGGCCTGCGCGTCGTTCGACCAGTACCGCAATTTCGAAATCCGCGGGCACGCGTTCCGCGATCTCGTGCAGGCGCTGCCGGGCGTCAAGCCGGTGGTGTGAGGGGCGTGTTCGATCGTCATCACCCGCGAAAGCGGGTGATCCAGTACTCCAGAGACAGCTGAGTTCGAACTGAGAGGCCGCGGCGTACTGGATACCCCGCATGCGCGGGGTATGACGGCGGCCTTCGTAGTACGCCCCCCACCCGTCTCATCGTTCGCTTTCGCTCACGACGAGCCACCCTCCCCACCGCTCGCAACGGCTCGCAGGGGGAGGGATAAGAAAGAGCGCATTCCATTAACCCCTTGGCAACCATCATGGGCGACCAATGGATATGACCTCAATCGGGTAAGGGAACGCCCATGCTCTCCCGCGAACAGCGGAACCCGTTCAGCGACTGGTGGTGGACGGTCGACCGTCTCCAGCTGGCGGCGATCATTGCGCTGATTTTGGGCGGCGTCATCCTGTCGCTGGCGGCGAGTCCGCAAGTGGCGACCCGGATCGGGCTCGATCCCTTTCATTTCTTCAACCGCCACGTCCTGTTTCTGCTGCCGTCCTTCAGCGTGCTGATCGGCGTCTCGTTCCTCTCGCCGCGGCAGATCCGGCGCACCGCGCTGATCGTCTTTGCGGTCAGCATCGCGCTGATCGTGCTGACGCTGCTGGTCGGGCCCGAAGTGAAGGGATCGCGGCGTTGGATCACCCTGATCGGGGTGAACATCCAGGCCTCCGAATCCGCAAAACCGGCTTTCGTGGTGCTTGCCGCCTGGCTGTTTGCGGAATCGACCAAGCGGCCGGAAATGCCGGCGACCTCGATGGCGCTGATGCTGCTCTTGACGCTGGTCTCGCTGTTGGTGATGGAGCCCGATTTCGGCCAGACCATGCTGATCCTGACGGTGTGGGGCTCGCTGTTCTTCATCGCCGGCATGCGCATGATCTGGGTGATGGGGCTTGCGGGCGCGGCGGGCACGGGGTTGTTCGCTGCCTATCTTTTCGTGCCGCATGTGGCGGGGCGCATCAAGCGCTTCATGAATCCCGCTTCCGGCGACACCTTTCAGGTCGACACCGCGATGGAAGCCTTCGGCAATGGCGGCTGGTTCGGGCTTGGGCCGGGAGAGGGGATCGCCAAGCGCAGTCTCCCTGACAGCCACACCGATTTCGTCTTTGCGGTCGCGGCGGAAGAATTCGGAATTATCCTGTGCCTAGTGCTGCTGGCGCTGTTCGCCTTTGTGGTGGTGCGCGCGCTGTCGCGGGCTTACCGAAGCGAGGACATGTTCGCGCGTTTTGCGGCTTCCGGCCTTGCCATCCTGTTCGGCGTGCAGGCGGCGATCAACATGTCGGTCAATCTGCAACTGATCCCGGCCAAAGGCATGACCCTGCCGTTCATCTCCTATGGCGGCTCCTCGATGGTGTCATTGGCTTACGGCGTCGGCATGATGCTGGCGCTGACGCGGCAGCGACCGCGCACGGAGCAGGAATTGATGCACGACAGCCGCGCGCAGGGCTATGCGTGACGCACTGGCGCGGGCCTCCATATTTTTCGTCATGGCCTGGCATAGCCGTTCGAAGAACGGCGTCGCTTCCGCTCGCCTATGCCCGGGCATGACGACCTGAGGCGGGTGACGAGCGCAGCGCTGTCAGCTATCAACGTGGCATGACCACTCCACGTTTGATCCTGCTCGCCGCGGGCGGCACCGGCGGGCATTTGTTTCCGGCCGAGGCGCTCGGCATCGAGTTGATGAAACGCGGCTTTCGCGTCCGCCTGGCCACCGATTCTCGCGCCTTGCGCTACTCCGGTCTGTTTTCCCGCGACACCATCGACGTGGTTCCGAGCGAAACCGTGCGCAGCCGCAATCCCTTGTCGCTGGCCCGCACCGGCCTGCTGCTCGCCACAGGCACCGCGGTGGCGCTCAATCTGCTGCGCCGGCTGAAACCGGCGGCCGTGGTCGGCTTCGGCGGCTATCCGACGCTGCCGCCGCTGATCGCCGCGCGCTGGCTCGGCGTTCCCGGCGTCATTCACGAAGCCAATGCGGTGCTCGGCCGCGCCAACCGTTTCCTCTCCAGCCGTGTCAGTGCGATCGCGACCTCGTTGCCCGGCGTGCTCGACCGCGATCCGGAACTCGCCTCGAAAACGACGACCGTCGGCATGCCGGTGCGGCCGGCGATTTTGGCCGCATCGGGCGTGAAATTCGCCGCTCCCGATGCCAGCGGGCCGTTTCGCCTGCTCGTGACCGGCGGCAGCCAGGGCGCGCGCGTGATGGCCGATGTCGTGCCTGATGCGATCGAGAAACTCGAACCTGCGCTGTGGAGCCGGCTGGTGCTGACCCAGCAGGTGCGCGAAGAAGACATGGCGCGGGTCCGTGCGGTCTATGACCGGCTCAAGATCAACGCGGAGCTCGCGCCGTTCTTCACCGATTTGCCGGCGCGGCTCGCCGCCAACCATCTGATCGTCTCGCGCTCGGGCGCCGGCACGGTGTCGGAATTGGCGGCGATCGGCCGTCCCTCGGTTCTGGTGCCGCTGCCGGGATCGATCGACCAGGACCAGTTCGCCAATGCCGGCGTGTTGTCGCAAGCTGGCGGCGCGTTGCGGATTGTGCAAAGCGAATTTACGCCCGATCGCCTGGCCTCGGAAATCTCCGCGCTTGCCACTGAACCCTCAAGGCTCGCCGCGATGGCGGCCGCTGCGCGGACCGTTGGCCGGCTCGATGCCGCCGAACGGCTGGCCGACCTGGTTGCGAAAGTGGCCGGAATCTAGGCGGCTGCGGGAAATTTTCGACCCTTAGGCGTCATGGCCGGGCTTGTCCCGGCCATCCACGTCTTTAATAAGTTGTCCAGATCAAGACGTGGATGCCCGGCATAGGCGAGCGGGAGCGACGCCGTTCTTCGAACGGCTATGCGCGGGCATGACGACAGAGAGAAACCGACCCATGAGACTGCCGCGCGAGATCGGACCCATTCACTTCGTCGGAATCGGCGGTATCGGGATGAGCGGCATCGCCGAGGTGCTGTGCAATCTCGGCTACATCGTGCAGGGCTCGGACGCTTCCGAGAATGCCAACGTCAATCGCCTGCGCGAGAAGGGCGTCAAGGTTGCGGTCGGCCACGCGGCCGGGAACGTCGACGGCGCCGACGTCGTCGTGGTGTCGACCGCGATCAAGCGCGACAATCCGGAATTGATGGCGGCGCGCGCGCAGCGCATTCCGGTGGTGCGGCGCGCCGAAATGCTCGCCGAACTGATGCGGCTGAAAAGCTGCGTCGCGATCGCCGGCACCCACGGCAAAACTACGACGACCTCGATGGTCGCGGCGCTGCTCGACGGCGGCGGTCTCGATCCGACCGTGATCAATGGCGGCATCATCAATGCCTACGGCACCAATGGGCGGCTCGGCGCCGGCGACTGGATGGTGGTCGAGGCCGATGAGAGCGACGGCACCTTCCTGAAATTGCCGGCCGACGTCGTGATCGTCACCAATATCGACCCCGAACATCTCGATCACTTCGGGACCTTTGAGGCGATCCAGGAGGCGTTCCGCAACTTCGTCGAGAATGTCCCGTTCTACGGCTTTGCCGTGATGTGCATCGACCACCCCGTCGTGCAGACCCTCGTCGGCAAGATCGAGGATCGCCGCATCATCACCTACGGCGAAAATCCGCAGGCCGATGCGCGGCTGGTCGATCTTGCGCCGACCGGGGGCGGCTCGAATTTCAAGGTCGTGATCCGCGATCGCAAGTTCGGCGCCGCGCATGAGATCGCCGACATCACCTTGCCGATGCCGGGGCGGCACAATGCGTCGAACGCCACCGCCGCGATCGCGGTCGCGCATGCGCTCGGCCTTTCCGACGACGCGATCCGTGAAGCGCTGGCTGGCTTCGGCGGCGTGAAGCGCCGTTTCACCAAAACCGGCGAATGGAACGGCATCACCGTGATCGACGATTACGGTCACCACCCCGTCGAGATCGCGGCGGTGCTCCGGGCAGCGCGCGAATCCACCAGCGGCAAGGTCATCGCCGTGGTGCAGCCGCATCGCTATACCCGCCTGCAATCGCTGTTCGAGGAATTCTGCACCTGCTTCAACGACGCCGACGCGGTCGTGGTGGCCGAGGTCTATCCGGCCGGCGAGGCGCCGATCGAAGGCATCGACCGCGATCACTTCGTGCTCGGCCTGCTCGCCCACGGCCATCGCGAAGTGATCCCGCTGCCGAATGCGGGCGCGCTCGCCGGTATCGTCAAGGGTCTTGCCGGCAGCGGCGATCTCGTCGTCTGCCTCGGCGCCGGCAACATCACGCAGTGGGCCTACGCGTTGCCTGGCGAATTGAAGGCGTTGGGGTGAGGTCTGAGAATGCTAAGCGAGGCGCAGTCGAATTCGTTGTGGCCGGGCGCGCTCTCTCCGTTCCCTCCCCCCTTGTGGGGTCCGAGGCGAGCGAAGCTCGCTCTCGAGGTTAGGGAGGGGGGTGAATTGCAAACACCGGTGCTCGTAGTACCCCCCTCTCCAACTCTCCCCCACAAGGGGGGAGAGGGCCGACCGTGCCGAGCAGCAACGCCGATGTTCGCCAACGCATGACCTTCCCCGACATCACCGCAGAGCTCAAAACCGCGATGCCGCAGCTGCGCGGACGGCTGACGGCGAACCAGTCGCTCGCCGAGCTGACCTGGTTTCGCGTCGGCGGCCCGGCGCAGATGCTGTTCACGCCGGCGGATGAAGACGATCTGGCTTATTTCCTCAAAAACCTGCCGAAACAGTTTCCGGTTTACGTCGTCGGCGTCGGCTCCAACCTGATCGTGCGCGATGGCGGCCTGCCGGGCGTGGTCGTCCGCCTGCCGCCGCGCGGATTCGGCGAGACGAGCGTGGAAGGCGATACCGTCAGCGCAGGCGCGGCCGCGCTCGACAAGCGCGTGGCGGAGACGGCGGCCTCCGCCAACTTGGGCGGGCTCGAATTTTTCTTCGGCATTCCCGGCACCATCGGCGGCGCGCTGCGCATGAATGCCGGCGCCAACGGCGCCGAGACCAAAGATGTGCTGGTGGAAGCGACAGGGGTCGGCCGCGACGGCCAAAAACACGTCTTCACCAATGCCGGGATGAAATTCGTCTACCGCAACACTGGCGTCGAGCCTTCCATCATTTTCACCTCGGCGCGTTTTCGCGGAAAAGCTACGACACCTGAGGCGATCCGCGTGCGCATGAACGAGGTGCAGGCCCATCGCGAGGCCGCCCAGCCGATCCGCGAAAAGACGGGGGGATCGACCTTCCAGAATCCGCCCGGCGAAAGCGCCTGGAAGCTGATCGATGCCGCCGGTTGCCGCGGTTTGCGCGTCGGTGGCGCGCAGGTGTCGGAAATGCACTGCAATTTCCTGATCAATACCGGGGAAGCGACCGGGCACGACATCGAAACCCTCGGCGAAACCGTTCGCGCGCGGGTGAAGGAAAATTCGGGAATCGAGCTACACTGGGAAATCAAGCGGATCGGGATTCCGGACTAACCGTCATTCCGGGATGCGCCGTCGCGACAAAATAGCGAAGCTATTTTGCGCGGGAGGCGCAGGACCGGAATCCATAACTCCGGACCGTGGGTATGGATTCCGGGCTCGCGACTTTGTCGCGCCCCGGAATGACGAAGGTGGAGACGGCAGGCAAACGATGATGCGGATCACCATTCTTTTCGGCGGCACGAACAAGGAGCGGCTGGTGTCGGTGGCGACCGCGCAGGCCCTGCACGCCGCGCTGCCCGAGGCCGATCTGTGGTTCTGGGATGCCGATGACACCGTGCATGAGACGCGCCCTGAGACTCTGGTAAAACATTCGCGGCCGTTCGAGGATCCGTTCAACGTCGGTTCGTCAAGCTCAGGTATTGGGCGCATCGAGGCGGCGCTCGACCGCGCGCAGGCTGAAGGCCGCCTTCTGGTGCTCGCTCTGCATGGCGGCAGCGCGGAGAACGGCGAACTTCAAGCGATGTGTGAAGTGCGCAACGTGCCGTTCACCGGTTCGGATTCCGCATCCTCCCATCTTGCCTTCGACAAGACGGCCGCCAAGCGCTTCGCCGCCATCGCAGGCGTCGCCTCGCCGCCGGGCATCGCCCTGCAAGAGATCGAAGCCGCGCTCGCCCACTATGGCAAGCTGATCGCCAAGCCTGAGCGCGATGGGTCAAGCTACGGGTTGATCTTCGTCAATTCGAAGCAGGACATCGTCGCCGTGCGCAACGCGGCAAAGTCCGAGGAATATCTGATCGAGCCGTTTATCGCCGGCATCGAGGCCACCTGCGGCGTGCTGGAGCGATCGGACGGCACGGTGTTGTCGCTGCCGCCGATCGAGATCGTCGCCGCCGGCGGCGGTTTCGACTACGCCGCCAAATATCTCCTGAAGTCGACCCAGGAAATCTGCCCCGGCCGCTTCTCGCCGGAGATATCAGGCCAGATCATGGATTTGTCGCTGCGCGCCCATCGCGCGCTGTCCTGCGCCGGCTATTCGCGTACCGATTTCATCATTTCCGCGACCGGGCCGGTCTATCTCGAGACCAACACCTTGCCCGGCCTGACCAAGGCCTCGCTCTACCCCAAGGCGCTCAACGCGCAAGGCATCGATTTTGCCGATTTCCTGCGCGACCAGATTGTGATCGCGGAGCGGCGAACGCGAAGGTAGCGCCGGCCTCGTCCGGTTTGGTGGGCAAGGCCGCTCAACCATTACCAAATTACTAACGTTACCGGGCAAAGCCTTCTTCCGGCACGTCAAATCGCAGCCTGCTCCGGCCAAATTTACCCTTTGTTTACCAGGAAGTCCGAAGGTTAACGCTGGCGGCGCATATGCGCTTGGCTGCCGGGCGTGGGCTGTTTGCGGAATTTTCGCTTTCAGTGCGCGTGGGGATGGTGACCTTGTCTGCGGTCCAACACTCAAGCCCGGCATGGCCGAGACGTCATGTGTGCCGGTCCCGCAATTTTTGCGGGCACAACGGCTAACGAGCTCGTGCAATGGATGGTGGAGGACGTCTCGCCCGGTCGCCGCGATCGCCGAGGCCCCAGATTGATCTGAAGCAAGCCGCCATCGACGCGGCCGCGATTTTGCGCGTCCGTCTCGGCTTTGCGCCATCTTCCAGAGCGCGCCGCAACGCCCGCCACCAGCGGCCCTCCGGCCTGATCGCATTTGTCGAACGTCGTCTGCCGCGCCGCGCCGGCATGATCGCGACGTTGTTGTTGCTGGCCGCCAGCGCCGGTCTCGGCATCGTCAAGGGCGGACACTTCGAGCAGTTCGTCTCCAGCCTGAGCGACGCGCGCAATGCGATGGCCAATTCGGCCGGGTTCCGGATCACCGCGGTGGCCATCAACGGCCGCAAGCAGCTTTCGCAGGACGAGGTGCTCGCGATCGGCGGCGTCAACGGCCGCTCCTCGCTGTTGTTCCTCGACGCGGCCTCGGTTCGCGAGAAGCTGAAAGCCAATCCCTGGATCAGCGAAGCCACCGTGCTGAAGCTTTATCCCGGTGAATTGCGCATCGATATCGTCGAGCGGACCGCGTTTGCGCTGTGGCAGCGCGATGGCCGCCTGTCGGTGATTTCGGACGATGGCGCGGTGCTGGAACCCTATGTTTCGCAGCACTTCATCAAACTGCCGCTGGTGGTGGGCCGAGGCGCCGAAACCCGCGCCAGGGATTTTCTCGCGCTGCTGGCGCGCTATCCGCAGATCAACGCCGTGACCAAGGCCGCGGTCCTGGTCGGGGAACGGCGCTGGAATCTCAGGCTTAACGACGGCCTCGACATTCGCTTGCCGGAAAACGACGTCGGCAACGCACTCGCCACCTTGAGCACGCTGGACAAGGACGATCACCTGTTCTCCCGCGACATCGTCGCGATAGACCTCCGCCTGCCGGACCGCCTCGTCGTGCAACTATCGGAAGACGCGGCCAAGGCCCGCGAGGAAGCGCTCAAGAAAAAAGAGCCGAAGAAGAAGGTCGGCGACGCATGAGCGGTCTCGATCGCAACCAGACGCCGAAGACGCGCCCGATGTCGGGCAAGCGCACCGCGCTGGTCGCTTCGCTGGACATCGGCACCAGCAAGATCGCCTGCATGATCGCGCGGCTGAAGCCGTGCGCACCGAGTGATGCCTTGCGCGGCCGCAGCCATACGGTCGAACTGATCGGCTACAGCCAGATCCGCTCGCTCGGCGTCAAGGCCGGCGCGGTCGTCGATCTCGCCGGGTGCGAGCAGGCCGTCCGTCAGGCGGTGTCGGCTGCCGAGGACATGGCCAAGGTCCGGGTTGAATTGGTCCTGCTGTCGGTATCGGCCGGGCGGTTGCAGGCCCAGCTGGTTGAGGCGGCCGCCGACATCAAGGGCGGGGCGGTGACCTCGGCCGACATCGCGCGCGTAACCTCCGCCGGCATGCACCATGCGACCGGCGAGGGCCGTACCGTGCTGCACGCGCTGCCGATCGGCTATTCGATCGACGGCGCGAAGGGCGTCCGGGATCCCAAGGGGATGGTGGCGCGGCAATTCGGCGTCGACATGAACGTGGTCACGGCGGATGCCACGGTTGCCAAGAACTTGATGCTGGTGGTGGAACGCTGCCATCTCAATGTCGAGGCGATGGCGGCAAGCCCCTATGTGGCTGGCCTTTCGGTCCTGACCGACGACGAGGCCGATCTGGGCGCGGCGGTGGTCGAAATGGGGGCGGGGACCACCACGATTGCGACCTATTCCGCCGGGCGGTTCATGCACGCCTCCGGGTTTGCGCTTGGCGGGCAGCACATCACCATGGATCTGGCGCGGGGGCTCTCGGCATGCATTGCGGATGCCGAGCGAATCAAGACGTTTTATGGCACGGTGCTGACCGGCGGGTCGGATACGCATGAGTTGATGTCGGTGCCGTCCGCCGGCGACGACGAGCTGGATGTTCCGCAGGTCGTATCGCGCGCCACGATTGCGAACATCATCCGGCACCGCGCCGAGGAGATTTTTGAGATGGTCAGGGACCGGCTTGCGGATTCTCCCTTTGCGGCGGAGCCGAAAGCACGTGTGGTGCTCAGCGGCGGCGCCTCCCAGCTTACCGGCACCCTCGATCTTGCGACACGGGTCCTCAACCGGCCGGTGCGCATCGGCCGTCCGCTCGGTTTCAGCCGGCTCTCCAGCGAAGCGAAGGGCGCCTCCTTCGCGGTCCCCGCCGGCCTGCTGGTCTATCCGCAATACGCTCATCTTGAACATGTCGAACCGCGGCATACGCGGCTGCTCAGGACAGGGACCGACGGCTATTTTGGAAAAGTCGGACGATGGCTTCGCGAGGGCTTCTGATGAATCTTTTCCCCACCCTTCGACTTTCACCAGCTCCCGCGGCCGCCGGCCGGGGCGAACCAACGCGCGCGTAATCGAGAGGCAACCATGGCACTCAATATCACTCCCCCTGACATCCACGAGTTGAAGCCGCGGATCACGGTATTTGGGGTCGGCGGGGCCGGCGGCAATGCCGTCAACAACATGATCACCGCCGGATTGCAGGGGGTCGACTTCGTCGTCGCCAACACCGACGCGCAGGCGCTCACCATGTCGAAGGCGCAGCGCATCATCCAGATGGGCACCCAGGTCACCCAGGGGCTCGGCGCAGGCTCGCAGCCCGATGTCGGCGCGGCCGCGGCGCAAGAGGTCATCGACGAGATCCGCGATCATATCTCCGGCGTTAACATGGTGTTCGTCACCGCCGGCATGGGCGGCGGCACCGGCACCGGGGCCGCCCCCGTCATCGCCAAGACGGCGCGCGATATGGGCATCCTCACCGTCGGCGTGGTGACCAAGCCGTTCCATTTCGAAGGCCAGCGCCGCATGCGCACCGCGGAATCCGGGATCGCCGAACTGCACAAGGTGGTCGATACGCTTCTGATCATTCCGAACCAGAACCTGTTCCGGGTCGCCAACGAAAAGACCACCTTTGCCGACGCCTTCGCGATGGCCGACCAGGTGCTCTATTCGGGTGTTGCCTGCATCACCGACCTGATGGTCAAGGAAGGCCTGATCAACCTCGACTTCGCCGACGTGAGGGCGGTGATGAGGGAGATGGGCAAGGCGATGATGGGCACCGGCGAGGCGTCCGGCGACAAGCGGGCGCTGACCGCGGCGGAAGCCGCGATCGCCAACCCCCTGATCGATGATTCCTCGATGAAGGGCGCCCGCGGCCTGTTGATCTCGATCACCGGCGGCAGGGATCTCACGCTGTTCGAGGTCGACGAAGCTGCGACGCGAATCCGCGAGGAGGTCGATCATGACGCCAACATCATCGTCGGCGCTACCTTCGACGAGACCCTCGACGGCATCATCCGCGTCTCGGTGGTCGCCACCGGCATCGAACAGGCGCTGATTTCCCGCAGCGCCGGCAACGCTTCGGCTCCCGTTGCCAATGCCAGCCCTCCCAGTTCGGGTTCGTCTCCCGATTCGCGCCTGGCCGAGCTGACCGCGCGGCTTCGCGCCGACAATGCGCGGCTTGCGGAGCGTGCGCAGAAAATGGAGTCCTCGAACTCGGCCCAGGGCGCCCCGGCCGCCCACCAGCGTCCCGCCAACAATGTCGAGCGCGCGGCGCTGGCGGCGATCGCGGCAGCCGTTGGGCCGGAGGCTCCGAAAGGATCCGCGCCGTTGCAGCCCGCGGCCTATGGCGATGTCACGGTTCGCCCAATCGCGCAGAAGCCGTCGCTGTTCCCGGACCCCGAAGTCGCGGCTGCGCCGGTCCACGAATCGGCGCCGCCGGAGACCTTTATCCCGCAGGCGGCCGAACGTCCGCCGTCCCGCGCGCCGAGGATGCCGAAATTCGAGGACCTGCCGATGCCGGCCCAGAACGAAATCCGGCAGGCCCGCGGGGACGTCGAGGAAGAGCATCCCCAGAAGCACCGGATGTCGCTGTTGCAGCGTCTGGCCAATGTCGGTCTTGGCCGTCGCGACGATGAGACCGAGCCGCCGATTGCGGCGCGCGCCTCGGGTCCGGCGATGCCGGCCATGCCGCCGCTGCCGGAACGCAAGCCGCAGCGGTCCGTCGTCGAGCAAATGGCGAATCGCCATCCGGTATCTGAGTATGCCCCCCGGCAATCGCCCCAGGGACTCGATATCCATGGCCGCCCGGCGCCTGTTGCCTCGGCGCCACAGGGCGACGATCATCTGGATATCCCGGCCTTCCTGCGCCGGCAGGTGAACTGAAGTTTGTTACAATTCGGACGACACAGAGGGTCCCGGCCGCCAGGCCGGGACCCTTGCTGTTTCGGCATGATCCTCGGCTGGGCTGAAACCGCAAACCATTGATACTGAAGTATTAAATTAGTGTCTTGGGGCCGGCCCCCAGCTACTTCGCGAAGCCGGCCGGCGGCGGATTTGGGGCAAGCTCTGGCGCGAATACGGCAGAGATAGGGTAACAATCGGTAAAAAAGCGTGAGTTGGCGGGCTTTAAGGCAATGTCTATTCTAATTCGTGACTTGGGGAACCAGTGAGTCGAACCGGCGCGGAAAACGTGTCGATCCGGTCTCGCGGTAAGTCAGTGTGGGCATTCTTGTATGAAATTCGGCCGGCAGACAACGCTGCGTTCGCAAGCTACCGTCACGGGTGTCGGTGTCCATTCCGGACTACCGGTCAATCTGACAATCGGACCTGCATCCGTGGATGCGGGTTTTATTTTTGTCCGTACCGGACTGGATGGCTGCGACCGTGAGGTTCGCGCTGCGGCCGAATGCGTCATTGCCACCGAATTTGCCACCGTTCTTGGCGACCGCGAGGGGCCTCTGGTCTCCACGGCCGAGCATGTGCTGGCGGCGCTCCGCGGCATGGGTGTCGACAATGCCACCATCGAGGTCGATGGCCCGGAAGTTCCGATCATGGACGGCAGCGCCGCGGCTTTCGTCGCCGCGATCGACCAGGCCGGCATTGTCACCCAATCGGCTTCGCGCCGTTTCATCCAGGTGGTGAAGCCGGTGCAGGTCGCGATCGGCGATTCCTTCGGCGAGCTGCGTCCGCATGCCGGCGGCTTCCGCGCCGATGTCGAGATCGATTTCGCCAATCCCGTAATCGGCCGGCAGGTTTATTCGCTCGATCTGTCCCCCGAACGGTTCCGTCGCGAGATTTCCCGCGCCCGGACGTTTGGATGTGTCAACGATGTGGCTCGGCTGTGGAGCGCCGGCTTCGCGCTTGGCGCCTCCTTCGAGAATTCCGTGGTGTTCGACGAATCCCGCCTGCTCAACGTTGAGGGTCTGCGCTACAGCGACGAATGCGTGCGCCACAAGGTGCTCGATGTGATCGGCGATCTTGCGCTCGCCGGATTGCCGCTGCTCGGCGCCTATCGCTCGATCCGCGGTGGCCACAAGCTCAACCACGCCGTGCTGACGGCGCTGCTGGCCGATCGCACCGCCTATCGGGTGGTTGAGGCCGAAACCGCCCGCCGTTCCCGCACCCACGCCGAGGTCGGCAGTGGCATGGTTGGCGGCATGGTCGCTCCCGCCTACGGTCCCGACGTTTCCTGAAACGTCCCTATCGAGCCTTTAGCCGATTCTCGCCGCCGAAAACGCTTGGCAAAATGCGCTTCTGCACTCCAAATCCACCGGGATTCGGCTTTGATTCGCGATTTCTCCCGGTAGCTCCGACGGATACGGGCCAGTCCGACCCGCCTTAATCCGGGCGAAATGCCTGCGTATTCGGTTGGTTAAGGGACTTGTTTTAGATAAACAGATTGCGCTGGAAGCTCCGCGCCAGCCCCGATTTTAGCTGCGCCCCAGTGCGGTATCATGCTCGAAAGGCGTCAGGCCTGAACTTATGTCGACAAAGCGTATGACGCTCGCACATCGGCGACTTCCGAACCGTTGCGGCCTTGAAGGCCTTGCGCGATTGCTGCGCGTCGTGGCGGGGCTTGCCGTTGCCGCGACAGTCTTGAGCGCTTGCGGCTCGGCATCCGAAGTCTGGGACAAGGTAACCCAAAAAGACGACACCTTCGTCGAGGAGCCTGCGGAAAAGCTCTACAACGAGGGCCTGTTCCTGGTGAACGAGAAGAGCTCTCCGAAGGAAGCCGCGAAGAAGTTCGAGGAAGTCGATCGTCAGCATCCCTATTCCGACCTTGCGCGCAAATCGCTGCTGATGTCGGCCTACGCCTTTTACAAGGCGAACGACTATGACAGTTGCATCGGCGCTGCCACCCGCTACGTCACCTTGCACCCGGGAAGCCAGGATGCGGCCTATGCGCAATTCCTGATCGCGGCTTCGCACTACGACCAGATTGCCGACGTCACCCGCGACCAGGGCCGCACCGAGAAGGCGATTGCCGCACTGGAGGAAGTGGTCCGCAAATATCCGACGTCGGAATATGCGGTCGGCGCCAAAGCCAAATTGGAGGCCGCGCGCGACCAACTCGCCGGCCGCGAGATGAATGTCGGCCGCTATTACATGCAGAAGCGCAACTACACCGCCGCCATCAACCGCTTCAAGACCGTGGTCACCCAGTACCAGACCACGCGCCATGTCGAGGAAGCGCTGGCTCGGCTCACCGAGGCCTACATGGCGATCGGCATCGTCAGCGAGGCCCAGACCGCCGCCGCCGTGCTCGGGCACAATTTTCCCGATAGCACCTGGTACAAGGACGCTTATAATCTTGTAAGGTCCGGCGGTCTCGAACCAACCGAGAATCAGGACTCGCCTATTTCAAGGGCCTTCAAGAAGCTGGGTCTTGCTAGGAACTGATTTATGCTGGCGCGTCTTTCGATCCGTGACATCGTCCTGATCGAACGGCTCGATATCGAATTTTCCCGCGGCCTTGCGGTTTTGACCGGCGAGACCGGTGCCGGTAAATCCATCCTGCTCGACGCCTTTGCGCTGGCGCTCGGCGGCCGCGGCGATGCCGGCCTTGTCCGGCATGGCGCCGAGCAAGGCCAGGTGACGGCCACCTTCGATGTGCCCAAGGGCCATCCGGCCGCAGGTTTGCTTGCCGACAATGGGCTCGAAGACACCGGCGAGATGATCCTGCGCCGGGTGCAACTCGCCGATGGCCGCACCCGCGCCTTCATCAACGATCAGGCGATCAGCGTGCAGACCCTCAAGGCGGTCGGCGCGGCGCTGGTCGAGATCCACGGCCAGCACGACGAGCGTGCGCTGGTCGATGCCGTGACCCATCGCCGCCTGCTCGACGCGTTTTCGGGCCTGGAGAAGGATGTTGCCGCGCTCGAACGGCTCTGGGGTGCGCGCCGCGAAGCCAATACCGTGCTCGAACAGCATCGCGCCGGGATGGAGCGCGCCGCGCGCGAGGCGGATTACCTGCGGCACGCCTCCGATGAATTGAAAAAGCTGGCGCCGAAAGACGGCGAGGAGACGGCTCTGGCCGAGCGCCGCACCTCGATGATGCAGGGCGAGAAGATCGCGGCCGACCTGCGCGAGGCGCAGGCGGCGGTCAGCGGCGATCACTCGCCGGTCGCAGCCCTGTCGGCGGCGGTGCGCCGGCTCGAACGGCGCGCGGCCAACTCGTCGGCTTTGGTCGAACCCGCCGTGAAGGCGATCGATGCCGCCATCAACGCGCTGGAGGAGGCCGATCAGCATCTTGCCGCCGCGCTGGTTGCGGCCGATTTCGATCCCGCCGAGCTTGAGCGCATCGAGGAGCGGCTGTTCGCGCTTCGCGCCGCC
Source organism: uncultured Alphaproteobacteria bacterium (assembly GCA_963832045.1). Classification (GTDB taxonomy): domain Bacteria; phylum Pseudomonadota; class Alphaproteobacteria; order Rhizobiales; family Xanthobacteraceae; genus Bradyrhizobium. The sequence continues at coordinate 115,133 of CAWHSM010000017.1, read as the reverse complement.
TCGCGCAAATATTCGACGCCGGTCGACGGGCTCGCGGCACTGGCCGCGAAATATGCCGCCGACGTCGCGCTGATCGATGCCGGCGCCGATCAATTGAAAAGACTGGAAGAGGCCGCCGGCGCCGCCGACAAGCGTTACGCCGCGGCGGCAACCAGACTTTCCGCCGCGCGCGTCAAGTCGGCCGAGAAGCTCGACAAGGCGGTCAATGCCGAGCTCGCGCCGCTCAAGCTCGAGCGCGCGAAGTTCAGCACGCAGGTCGAATCCGACACCGCCTCGCCCGGTCCGCAAGGCTATGACCGCGTCGAGTTCTGGGTGCAGACCAACCCCGGCACCAAGCCGGGACCGCTGATGAAAGTCGCCTCCGGCGGCGAACTGTCGCGGTTTTTGCTGGCGCTCAAGGTCGTGCTGTCCGACCGGGGTTCCGCGCCAACGCTGGTGTTCGACGAAATCGATACCGGGGTCGGCGGCGCGGTCGCGGATGCGATCGGCGCGCGGCTGTCGCGCCTCGCCTCCAAGGTGCAGGTGATGGCGGTGACGCATGCGCCGCAGGTCGCGGCCCGCGCCAACCAGCATCTGCTGATCTCGAAGGATGCGCTCGACAAGGGCAAGCGTGTCGCCACCCGCGTCAACGCGCTCGCCGCCGACCATCGCCGCGAGGAAATTGCCCGCATGCTCGCCGGCGCTGAAATTACCGCGGAGGCGAGGGCGGCCGCCGAGCGGCTGCTCAAGGCCGCGACGGCGTAGGTCGAACGTGGTAGGGCTTTGCGCTAAACAGGGGAGATCGGGGTGCTTAATGCTCTGGCGGCATTCGCCATACTTGTTGCTGCAACGACGTTGGAATCTCTTGGAGATGCGATCATCAGAATCGGCATGTTCAACCGCTCCGGTGTTACCCAGGCCTCGGTGCTTCTAGGCGGCGGCGTTTTGCTGTTCGGTTATGGCGCGTTGCTGAATCTGGCCCCGGTCCCGTTCGAGCGGGTGGTGGGGCTTTATATCGCCACCCTGTTTTGTATTTGGCAGGTCGTGTCGTTTGCGACTTTCCGGACGATACCGAGCATCCCCGTCATGGTCGGGGGAGCGTTGATCGTGGCCGGTGGTTTGGTCGTCACCTTCTGGCAGAGATGAAATCGGATCCGGGCAACTCCCGGTGAAGTGGATTTGACATTCGGCCCGGCGGTCTTTTCTCTGGCCGCTCTTCGTCGTAGTCGTTCACTTCGCTTGATCGTAGAAATCGGAACGGCCTGTTGAAAGCCTAAAACTGTTCGACAAGTTTTGGTTTGAAGCGCTCTATGGACGCCTCTTCGCTAATCATCGGCTCTTTCCAGCTTGCATAGCCGATGCTTCGCGTTCCAATGCGAGCAAAGATGTTTCTGTAGTCGCGCTCTTGCATAACAAAGCAAGAACCTGATTGTTCTTTTCAGGTTTATCGAAGCAGGATCCCTAAAAAATACGCGAACTCCTCTCCTTATTTGAAGGAGAATGACTTAGGCTAAAAATCAACGCGCGCGACATCGAGCGTTCAATCGACCGCGCCCGAGAATTTAAATTCTCGGCACCCTCCGCCGCCAGAATGCGGGACCAACTTGGTAGTTCGGCTTCAGTTTAAGAGAGCCTATTTCAGGTTGTCAATGTAAAAGAAACATCCCTTGGAGACCTCACCCACAGAAGAATAAAAGCAGGCGAAGCGGACATCTGATGTGCTACCAAAACCGACCAGCTTAATTAGCTATCGACAGTGAGAACAATAGCGGCGTAGCGAAGCGAAATGACTGTTCTGAAATACCTCTTTTGTTGTCTAGCAATTGGATTTTTGGTGGTTGCCGCATTCAATCTCGCGAAGCGGCTCGAATTACCGGTGAAATTCAGTACTCGCGACGAACTGGAGGCTTTCACCAGCGTCGTGGCGTGGGCACGAGGGCAAATTGCCCGTGACGACCCGCGCTGGAAAGCAATCTCTATTCTGTACGCCTATTTCGTGAGGAGCGGACTTACCGGGATGACTCTCGTTGCTCTTGCCCGAATATCGGCAGAAGACCTCGACATTCTAGCGCCATTCATAGACCAATTTATAAGGGGGACAGGGCCGCCACCGACGTTGTCGGCTGAATACGAAAATTGGATGCCCACCGCATTGAATGGTTTCAAAATACGTATGAAGACTGAGGGTTTGTGGCCAGACGAACCAGTTAGGACATGCCCTCAATCAGTTGACAAATGCTAATCGGGATTCAGGGTTACCGGCGCCCCACTGCGATCGCTCCATTCCGCGAACGCCGATTCAACGGTCATGGCTAGATCCTCGAAAAAGAACCTTCCCGAGATAGCCGATCTTACCAGGGCGCAGGCCAAGGTCGAGCATAGGCGGCTGACGCTCGAGATCGAGCGGCACGACCATGCCTATTACCAGGACGACGCGCCGAAGGTGTCCGACGCGGAATACGATGCGCTGCGCCAGCGCTTCAATGCGATCGAGGTGCGGTTTCCGGAACTCGTCACCAGCGAATTGCCGTCGCAGAAGGTGGGCGCGGCGCCGTCCGGCAAATTTAAAAAGGTGCGCCATGCGGTGCCGATGCTGTCGCTCGACAACGCGTTCGCCGAAGCAGACGTCGCCGATTTCGTCGGCCGCATCCGCCGCTTTCTGAAGCTGGACGAAAACGAACGGATCGACTTTTCCGCCGAGCCCAAGATCGACGGTTTGTCGATGTCGCTGCGTTACGAGGGCGGCGAACTGGTCACGGCGGCGACGCGCGGCGACGGCGCGGAAGGCGAGGACGTCACCGCCAATATCCGCACGCTCAAGGACGTGCCGAAGAAGCTGAAAGGCCGCCGCGTGCCTTCGATCTGCGAAGTGCGCGGCGAGGTCTACATGACGAAAAAGGCCTTTCTCGCGCTCAACGAGCGGCAGAAGGCGGCCGGCGACACCATCTTCGCCAATCCGCGCAATTCGGCCGCCGGCTCGCTGCGCCAGAAGGATTCCTCGATCACCGCCTCGCGCCCGCTCGGCTTTTTCGCCTATGCGTGGGGCGAGATGGCGGAGATGCCGGCCGAGACGCAATCGGGCATGATCGCCTGGTTCGAGACCTGCGGCTTCTCGACCAACCCGTTGACCAAAACCTGCCACTCGCTCGAGCAGTTGATCGCGTTTCACCGCAAGATCGAGGAGCAGCGCTCCCATCTCGACTACGACATCGACGGCGTCGTTTACAAGGTCGACCGGCTCGACTGGCAGGAGCGCCTCGGCTTCGTCTCGCGCACGCCGCGCTGGGCGATCGCGCACAAGTTTCCGGCAGAGCGGGCCATGACCGTGCTGCGCGACATCGAGATCCAGGTCGGACGCACCGGTTCATTCACGCCGGTCGGCAAGCTCGAGCCGGTCGGCGTCGGCGGCGTCATCGTGCAGAACGTCACGCTGCACAACGAGGACTACATCAAGGGCATCGGCGGCGACGGCGAGCAACTGCGTGAGGGGCGCGATATCAGGATCGGCGATACGGTCGTGGTCCAGCGCGCCGGCGACGTGATTCCGCAAATCGTCGATGTCGTGATCGACAAGCGGCCGAAGGATGCGAAGCCCTATCATTTCCCGAAGAAATGCCCGTGTCCGTTGCACACTGACGTGGTGCGCGAGGAAACCGCGACCGGCGAGGAGGGCTCGCGCGCCCGCTGCTCCGGTGAATTCGCCTGTCCGTACCAGAAGATCGAGCATCTCAAACTGTTTTCGTCGCGCCGCGCCTTCGACATCGAGGGGCTCGGCGAGAAGCAGATCGCATTCTTCTTCGAAGAGGGGTGGGTGAAGGAGCCGGCGGACATCTTCACGCTGCAAAAGCGCAACAACAAGCTCAAGCTCGAAGACATCGAAGGCTACGGCGAAACCTCGGTGCGGAATCTGTTTGCCGCCATCGAGGAGCGGCGGCGAATTTCGCTGGAGCGCTTCATCTATGCGCTCGGCATGCGTCACGTCGGCGAGACCACCGCGCTCGCGCTGGCGCGCGGCTACGGCTCGTGGGAAGCGTTCCACGACGCCTGCGTGAAGGTCACCAAAGGCGACGAAGAGGCGATGGCCGAGATGGATGCGCTCGACCAGATCGGCGATACCGTGATTGCGAGCATCAAGGCCTATTTCGGCGAAAGCCATAACTGCGGCATCGTCGAGCGGCTGACGCGGGAGGTGACGATTTTCGACGCTGAGAAGCCGAAGAGCAATTCGGCCGTCGCCGGCAAGACGGTCGTTTTCACCGGCGCGCTGGAAAAGATGACGCGCGATGAGGCCAAGGCGATGGCCGAGCGGCTTGGCGCCAAGGCCTCCGGCTCGGTATCGAAGAAGACGGATTATCTCATTGCCGGCCCCGGCGCAGGCTCAAAGCTGGCGGAAGCCAAGAAGCACGGCGTGGCTGTGCTGACCGAGGATGAGTGGCTGAAGCTTATTGGGGAGTAGGGTTGCATCTCCACCCTCCATCGTCATCATCCGCGAAAGCGGATGATCCAGTATTCCAGAGACATTAATTTGTTATCGAGAGGGCTCGGCGTACGGGATACCGGCGCTACAGCGACATCGGCGCAGTCGCGGCATCAAGCCAGGCCTTGGTGGCGTCATCGACATGGCCGCGCACGGCGTGGCGGACCTCCTGGTGGTATTCGTTGAGCCAGCTCAATTCCTCGCCGGTCAGCATGTTCAGATCGACCAGACGGCGATCGATCGGGGCGAGCGTGAGCGTCTCGAAGCCGTTGACCGGCTTCTCGGCGCCCGCGACGTCGGCGGCGACGACGAGTTCGAGATTCTCGATCCGGATGCCGAAGGCGTCGGTCTTGTAGTAGCCGGGCTCGTTGGAAAGGATCATGCCGCGTTTGAGCGGCGTGGCGCCGAGTTTCGATATGCGTGCCGGGCCCTCATGCACCGAGAGATAGCTGCCGACGCCGTGGCCGGTGCCGTGTTCGAAATCGACGCCGGCCTGCCACAGGAACTGCCGCGCCAGCGTGTCGATCTGCGCGCCTGACGTGCCGTCGGGAAACAGCGCACGCGCAATCGCAATATGTCCGCGCAGCACGCGGGTGAAGCGGTCGCGCATCTCGAAAGTCGGCTCGCCGATCGCGATGGTGCGGGTGATGTCGGTGGTGCCGTCTTCATATTGCGCGCCGGAATCGATCAGGAGCAGATCGCCGGGCGTAATGCGGCGGTTGCTCTTGCGGGTGACGCGGTAATGCACGATGGCGCCGTTGGGCCCGGTGCCGGAAATGGTCGGAAACGAAACATCCTTCAATGCGCCGGTGTCGCGGCGGAAAGTTTCCAGCGCCTCGACCGCGTCGATCTCGGTCAGCGCGCCGGCCGCCGCTTCACGGTCGATCCAGGCCAGGAAACGCGCCAGCGCCACGGCGTCGCGCCGATGCGCCGTTCTCGCGCCCTGGATTTCGGTGTCGTTCTTGACCGCTTTCAAAAGGCTGACGGGATCATTGCCGCGCACCGGCTTGCCACCGGCCGCCGAGATCAGACGCGTCAGGGCATCGGCGGATGTCGCGCTGTCGAGCGCAATCGAGGCGCCGCTTTTCGACAGCTCGATCAGCTTCGAGGTCAGCGCGCCGGGCTCGACCACGGTGGCGGTCCGCTCGAGATGGTCGCGGACGCTGTTCGACAGTTTGCGGTGATCGATGAACAGCGTGGGCCGGCCGCTCTTCGGCACCAGCGCATAGGACAGGGGCAGCGGCGTGTGCGCGACGTCGCCGCCGCGGATATTGAAGGTCCAGGCCACCGCGTGGCTGTCCGACAGCACCAGCGCGTCGACGTTAAGTCTGCCGATTTCGGCCTCGATCCGCTTCAGCTTGGCGGTCTCGGCCTCGCCCGAGAATTGCTGGCCGTGCAACGTGACGGGCGCGAGCGGCAAAGCCGGGCGCTCGGTCCACACCGCATCGACCGGGTTGACCTCGACGGCGACCAGTTCGGCGCCGGCTTTGGCGCAGGCGGCCGCGAGCTTTTCTGCTGCCGCCGTCGTGTGCAGCCAGGGGTCGAAGCCGAGGCGGTCGCCTGACGTGAGATGTTTGGCCAGCCAGGCTTCCGGCGGCGGGTCCACCAGCGCTTCGACGCGCCAGGCCTTGGTGTCGACCTGTTTGGCCGCCTGCAGCGTGTAGCGGCCGTCGACGAAGATCGCAGCCTCGCGGTTAAGAACCACGGCAAGGCCGGCGGAGCCGGTAAAACCGGTGAGCCAGGCCAGCCGCTCCTCGGATGGCGCGACATACTCGTTCTGCTGCTGGTCGGCGCGCGGAACCACGAAACCGCTCAGGTTGCGTTTTGCCAGCTCCTCGCGAAAAGCGGACAAACGCGCGCTCAAGGCGACGCCGGTTTCGGGCTCTTCGAAGGTCTGGAACAGCGCTTCAAACATCATGGGATACTAGGGTTTTGCGGGAGAACTCCGCAACCGACTCAATTCGCTTCCGATTCGGAATTTATTGTGATTGAATTGCTGCACCTGCGTTAGACGGGTTTGAACGTTTTGTGACGTAACGCGTGACGAACGGTTCTGGAAAAAGTCTCGGTGAGGAATTCCAAGGGAAGTCGAAGGGCGTTCTTTCTCCAGCGTCGAGGGATTAACTATGCCCGTCTTCACCTTTGAGAAGATTTCGCCGCCGGTCCGCCGCGTACCAGATGCTCCCGTTGCCGAAAAGCCGCGCAACGTCATTGTTCAGATTCTGGATCGTTTCGTCGAGACGCGCGCCAAGCGCAAGCTCAGTGGCGAAAAGGCGGCTCGGAAACAGCCGCGGAAGTCCGCGAGGTAAGCCCCTCATCCTGAGGGCGGCGCTTGCGCCGCGTCTCGAAGGATGAAGGCCCGGATAGTGACCTTATGGTTCTCCCGGCGATGCAAAGCATCGTCCGGAGACGTCGCTTCGCTCCTCCTCACCATGAGGGTCAAAGTTTCCTACCGCGCTTTATGCAGCAACAGGCTGCTCCAGCCTTCGATCCGGATGTGCCGCTCCAGAATGACCCCGCGCGCCCGGTAGGCTGCGATCACGGAAGCGGCCTGCGGCGACAATAACCCCGACAGGATCACCCGCGCCCCGCCGGCCAGATGGGCCGACATCGGGGTTGCCATTTGCCGCAGCGGGTTGGCGAGAATATTGGCCAGCACCAGGTCGAAAGGCTGGCGTTGCCGCAATAGTGGTGCGGAAAAGCCGTTGCCCCACGCCACCTCCACCAGCGGCCCCACGCCGTTCTGCCGGGCGTTCTCGGCGGCAACCTTCACCGAGAGCGCGTCGATATCGCTGGCCAGCACCTTGCCATGCAGCGCCTTGGCGGCGGCGATCGCCAGCACGCCGGTACCGGTGCCGAGGTCGAGCACCCGCCGCGGCTGAATGGCCTTCAACACCTCGTCGAGCAGCAGCAGGCAACCGCGGGTGGTGCCGTGATGGCCGGTGCCGAAGGCGAGCGCGGCCTCGATCTCGATGCCAAGCTTGTTGGGCGCGACCTTCGCGCGGTCGTGTCGGCCGTGGACGATGAACCGGCCGGCATGGACCGGAATCAGTTCCTCGAGCGTCGCTTTGACCCAGTCCCTCGCCTCGACGGTGTCGAACTGGACCACTCGCGCGGCGTCTTCGCCGGCGGTGAGCCGAACCAACTCGCGGATCGCGCGCTCGTCGGGCGCATCGGCAAAATGCACGGTGACGTCCCAACGCCCGGTCGGGCCTTCGAAGGCGGCGACCGCGGCCTCGCCCTCTAGGAAGCTTTCGGTGAGCAGATCGACAACGCGCCGCGCCGCAGTCTCGTCGCCGATCGCAAACGTCGCGCGGTGGGTCAGGGGGGTGAGGGGGGTGAGTGTCGTGGTCATTGCGGGTTTTGCGAGGTCAAGGCTATTGCATTGTTTATCCCTCCCCCGCGCAGCGGTGGGGAGGGAAGGCCGCAGCGAAGCTAAGGCCAGGGTGGGGGGCTGTTTGTTCCCTGTGTTGCAGTTTAAACCTTCATTCACCTTCTTCTTCTAGTCTCGGTTCGCATGAGGCAGGTTTTCGGTGCCTCAGCTATTGATCTGCCACAGGCGCGCCAAATTTGTTAAAAACAAATTAAGGTGCAATGGCATAGCGCTGGTTCTCAAACCGTCCTTTGAGGCGCTTCATCTGCCGCCTCAAAAGCAGTGCAACCTCTCCCCACAGCCAGCATCATCTTCCGGCAAGTGAAGTTATGGTTAAGGCTTCCTTACGATCGTTTTGAATTCGCTGTTCAATTGATCGCAGGCGTAGGTTGAGGTTTTGCGCGCGTCCACAATTCGACGACATTACAGTGTCGGAACTCGCGTCGGAACTCATCTGGTTTGTGACGCACAGGGCGCTGAGGCGCCCGTTTTCTCGGCTCGCCCGCATCAAACCCAAGGTGTGCTGACCGCTTTTTCCACCGGCACATCATCAGCGGTTTCAACAAGATGCGTGCGCCTCTCCACAGGCCGATGCCGAGGCAGTTGCTCGCTCGCTGCCGAACGGTGAAGTGCTCGATCTTCCCCAGTCCATCCACCCCGTATCCACAGGCTATCCACCGCTTATCCAAATAGTCCGCGATGATCGCGCAAGATTACCCGCGCCGCATTGTGGCCGGGCGCGCCGGTGACGCCGCCGCCGGGATGGGCGCCGGAACCGCAATGATAAAGCCCCTTCAGCGGGCCGCGATAGTCGGCATGTCCCAGCATCGGGCGCGCCGAGAACAACTGGTTCAGCGACAGCGCGCCGTGGAAGATGTCGCCGCCGAGCAGCCCGAACTGGCGCTCGAGGTCGAGCGGCGACAGGATTTGCCGGCCGATCACGCTGCTCGCAAAGCCCGGCGCGTAGCGATCCACCGTTGCGATCATGAGGTCGGCGACTTCCTCGCGGTGGTCGTCCCAGGAACGTCCGCCAGAAAGTTCCGGCGCGACATGCTGGCAAAAGAGGCTCGCGACATGCTGGCCCGGCGGCGCGAGGCTGTCGTCGAGCGTCGAGGGGATCAGCATTTCGACAATCGGCTCTCGGCTCCAACCGCTCTCGCGGGCGTCCTGCCAGGCGCGGTCCATATAGCCGAGGTCGGGGGCGAGGATGATTCCGGCGGTGAGGTGGTCGCCGGGCGAAGGCAGCGCCGTGAACGAGGGCAGGGCGCTCAGCGCCACATTCATCCGGAAGGTGCCGGAGCCGTTGCGCCAGTTTTTGATGCGGGCGAGAAAATCGCTCCCCAAGGCACCAGACGGCACCAGGCGGGTGTACAGCAGTTTCGGGTTGACGCTGGAAGCGACGTATTTCGCGCGGATGGTCTCGCCAGTGTCGAGCACGACGCCCACGGCGCGGTCGCGCTCCACGATCACCTCGCGCACGCCGGCATTGATCGCGATCTCGGCGCCGGCCTGCCGCGCCGCGGCCGCGATGGCCTGGCTGATCGCGCCCATGCCGCCGATCGCATGGCCCCAGACGCCCTTCTTGCCGTTCACCTCGCCGAAGGCATGGTGCAGCATCACATAGGCCGAGCCCGCCGCGTAGGGGCTCGCATAATTGCCGACGATGGCGTCGAATCCGAACAACGCCTTGATCAGGTCGCTCTCGAACACCTCATCCAGCATCTCGCCGGCCGAGCGGGTAAACAAATCCAGCAAGGTGCGCTGCTGCTCCAGCGACAATCGCCGCAGCACCTTCGCCGTGCCGAGCGCGTTGAATCCTTCGCGGATCGCGCCGGTGCCAAAACCTTCGACGATGTTCGGCGGCGCGCGCAGCACAAGCGCGCGCAGCACGTCGGCGATTTCCTCCAATCTGCGGTTGAAGGGGTCCAGCTGTCCAGCGTCGCGCGGGCTGAGTTTCGCGAGGCTTTCGCGCGTGCGGCCTTCGCCGGTGAACAGTGAGCTACCGTCGGGGGCGGGCAGGAAGTTCTGCACGCGACGCTCGACGATCCGCAAGCCATGTTCGGCAAGCTTCAAATCAGCAATGATTTTCGGGTTGAGCAGGCTCACCGTGTAGGCCGCGACCGAATTGCGAAAGCCCGGGACAAACTCCTCGGTCACGGCGGCGCCGCCCACGACCTTGCGCCGCTCGACCACTTTCACGCGCAGGCCGGCGCTTGCGAGATAGGCCGCGCAGGTGAGGCCGTTGTGGCCTCCGCCGATGATGACGACATCCGTTTCGTTCATGCTGGCTTTGATTCCGGGCGTCATTCCGGGACACGCGAAAGCGTGGACCCGGAATCTCGTGCCGTCATCTCCGGATTCTCCGACGTGCGATTGCACATCGTCGTTCGTGCTTCGCAGACCCCGGAATGACTTTTCCCTTCTGTCCTTAGCGAAGAAGTGAACGCAGGCCCAGCAGGAAGTAGCCGGTTTGACTCGCACGTCCTTGGCGTTGTCCTATGGTCCTCGATGATCCCACGAGGCTGCCCTTCGCGCGGGCGGCCTTCTTTTCCATCCAGTTCCGCCCGAAAACGTCCCGCCGGAGCCTTCATGACCCCCTCTGATCCGCCGTCCCTTGCCGCGCAGGAGCCTCCTGCGGGCCGCAACCGGCTGGTGCTTGTGACTTATACGGCGGCGATTTTCGTCAGCGCGCTGCTGTTGTTTTCGGTGCAGCCGCTGTTCACCAAAATGGTGCTGCCGCGGCTCGGCGGGTCTCCGGCGGTGTGGTCGGTGGCGATGGTGTTTTTCCAGTCGCTGCTGCTCGCCGGCTATGTCTATGCGCATCTGTTGATGCGGATCAAAAGCCGCGTGATCCCGATTCTCGTGCATCTGGCGCTACTGCTCGTCGCTTTCGCAACGCTGCCGCTGGCGATCGCGGCGCGTTGGGGCGAGCCGCCGACCAGCGGCTACGCGCTGTGGCTGCTCGGCCTGTTCGTGGCCTCGATCGGCCTGCCGTTCTTTGCGCTCGCGGCGAACAACCCGCTGCTGCAAGCCTGGTTCGTCCGCACCGGCCACCCCGATGGCGCCGATCCCTACTTTCTCTATGCCTCGTCGAATATCGGCAGTTTTCTGGCGCTGCTGTCTTACCCATTGGTGCTGGAGCCGGTGTTCAGCTTGAGGACGCAGAACCTGATCTGGACCGGCGGCTATGGTCTGTTGATCGTTCTGATCGCGGCTTGCGGCCTCCTGTTGTGGCGTTCGCCCGCATTGCTGACCGCTACGCTTGCTGCGGAGAGCGCCGCGCCGGCGCCTTCGTGGGCCACGCGCTTGCGCTGGATTTTCCTCGCCGCAGTGCCGTCAGGTCTCTTGATCGCGGTGACCGCCCATATTTCGACCGACGTCGCCGCGGCGCCGCTGCTCTGGGTGCTGCCGCTCTCGCTTTATCTCCTGACCTGGGTGCTGGTGTTCCAGTCGCGCCCGCTGCTGCCGCACAAATGGGTGCTGCTGGCGCAGCCGGCCGCGATCGCCGGCGTCATCGTGTTGCTGGCGATCGGCGGCGAGCAAAATCTTCTGCTGACGCTTGGCGGCCACCAGCTCTGTTTCTTCGTCATTGCGATGGCGTGCCACGGCGAGCTCGCGCGGACGCGCCCCTCGCCGAAATATCTCACCGGCTTCTATGTGGCGCTGTCGTTCGGCGGCATGATCGGCGGACTGTTCGCAGGGCTGATCGCCCCCAACGTGTTCTCGTGGGTCGCGGAATATCCGATTCTGGTGGTGCTCGCGGCGCTGTGCCGTCCGCCCGGCCATGAGCGATGGCCGCGATGGAGCCGCTGGTTCTGGCCGCTATTGGTTGTGCTTGCCGTGGCGCTGATCGTGCCGTCGCAGGGAAGAGGCGAGGTGTTCGACTGGTTGGAGGAGCAGCGGGTCTATGTGGCAGGCGGCGTCGCGGTGCTCGGGATGCTGCTGGCGCTCGTCTTCAATGCCGCGCGGTTCAAGCTCGCCGCGCTGGCGGCGCTCGCGCTCGTCCTGGTGCGCGTCTATCCGTCGGACGACGGGCGGCTGGAGACCGTGCGCAGCTTCTTCGGCGTCCACAAGATATTGACCACGCCGCACGGCCAGTACCATGTGCTGCTGCACGGCACCACCATTCACGGCGCCGAGAAGTTCCAGAACGACGACGGCACGCCGATCAAAGGCCGGCCCGAGCCGATCTCCTACTATTACAAGGACGGCGGCATCGGCCAGGCGGTCGCAGCGATCCGCGAGCGCAAGGGTACGCCGCTGCGGGCTGCGGCGATCGGGCTTGGCTCCGGCACGCTCGCCTGCGTCGGCTTGCCGGGAGAAACCTGGAAATTCTTCGAGATCGACCAGTCGATGGTCGATACTGCGCGCGATCCCAAATATTTCACCTATGTCCAGGACTGCCAGCCGGACCTCAAGCCTGTGATCGGCGACGCGCGGCTGACCTTTGCCCGCGAACCTGACGGCATCTACGACCTGATCATCGTCGACGCCTATTCGTCGGATGCGATCCCGATCCATCTCGCCACGCAAGAGGCGATGAAGATCTACAAGGACAAGCTTGCCCCGCAAGGCGCGGTGCTGATGCATGTCTCGAACCGGCATCTGGAGCTGGCGAGCGTCGTGGTCGGCATCGCCGACGCCAACGGGCTGAAGAGCTGGGTCTACAACGAAGACTCCGGCCGCGACGGCGAATACATCTTCGCGACCAATGTCGTGGTGTCGGCGCGCGCGGATGCGGATGTCGGCAAGCTCGATTCCTCCGAGCAATGGGAAGAAACCGCCGCCAGGCCGGACCAGCGGGTCTGGACCGACGATTATTGCAACGTGCTGGGCGCGGTCTATCGGCGGCTTCGCGACGGCGAATAGATTAAAGAGCTTTTATGCTCCAGGCCTGAGTTAACGGGAACCCGGGGATCAGTTCGGCGTTGGGAAGGAACTGCCCAATCGTGCCGACGCACGCCGCTTGAAGATCGGCAGGTCAAGAAAACGTCGGCATCAACGCTTTGGCGCTCGTGGAGGATGCCGTGTCAAACATCAAATGGCTTTCCGTGATTGTGCTTTCGGTCGCGCTTTCGGGCGCCGCCTATTCCGCGGGCCGTGGCGGTGGTGGTCATGGCGGCGGAGGTCATGGCGGCGGCGGACATGGCGGCGGTGGTCACTTTGGTGGCGGAGGCCATGGTGGCGGCGCTCACTTCGGCGGCGTGCGCGGAGGTGGGGCACATTTCGGCGGCGCTCACTTTCGCGGCGGCGGTGCGCGATTTGCCGGAGGCGGACACCGTTCCGCCGGCAGGGCCGCGTTCTCCCGTGCCGCAGGTGGTTCGAGTTTTCGTGGCAATCGCGCCGTCGCCACTCACAATGCCGCAGGCAATTTGAGCCGGCAGAACGCCGGCGTCCGCGCCAATGCCATTCATCACGTGCTCGCCGCGCACGCTGTTGCCGGCGCGCTGCATAATCGGGGCGCGTTGCACAATCCCGCGGCCCGCGCCCATATCGCGGCGGTGGCGGCGACCGCCGGATTGAGCGGCCATGACCGGCGTGGCGGATGGTGGCGCCACGGCCATGGCGGCTATGGCTGGGTCGGTCCGCTGTTCTGGCCGTTCGCCTATTACGATCTCTACGACTATACGATGTGGGGCTACGACCCCTCGCTCTGGGACTACGGCTATGGCGATATCTATGCCGGCATCTTCGCGCCCTACGGCTATAGCGACCTGACCGGGTATCTGCCGTCGTCTGGTTCGGCCGCGCCGGCCGCGGGCACTAATCCAGCGCCGAATGAATTGTCGCAGATGTGCGGCGACGACAGCCAGGAAATCGCAGGCCTGCCGATCGACCGCATCCAGCAGGCGCTCAACCCCAATGATGAGCAGCGCAAGGCGCTCGATGATCTTGCGAACGCGTCCATCCAGGCTGCGCGGACGATCAAGGCCGCCTGTCCGACGCAGGTGGCCTCGACCGCGCCGGGCCGGCTTGCCGCGATGCAATCGCGTCTCGAGGCGATGATCTCGGCGGTCCGGCTGGTCGAGCCGCCGCTCGATCATTTCTACGGCCTGCTCAATGACGAGCAGAAGGCACGGTTGACGGCGCTGGGTCAGGATCAGCGGCGCGGCTCCAAGGGCCTGCTGGCGCAAGGCGACTGCGGCAACGGACAGGCAGCCGCCACCGATTGGCCCGCCGCCGAGCTTGAACAGCGGTTGCATCCGACCGATGCGCAGCGCGCCAGCCTCAACAACTTGAAGGATGCCAGCGCCAAGGCCGCCGACATGCTCAAGGGCACCTGCGAGCCCGACCAGACGCTGACGCCGCCGGCGCGGCTTTCCGCCGCCGGCAAACGCCTCGATGCGATGCTGCAAGCGGTCGAAACCGTCAAGGCTTCGCTCGACGATCTCTATGGCGACTTGACCGATGAGCAGAAGGCGCAGTTTGAATCCATCGGGCCCGGCCGCGGCACCTCTCTGGTGTCGGCCCCGGATAATGCTGCCTCGGACGACGCTGCCCCGGCGTCGCGGCACCATCGGCGCCATCATGCCAGCATCGCCGGCTTTGTCCGCCGGCTGATCGGGTTCTAAGAGAGAACGCGCCCCAGGGCGTGGCGTTTTCCGTCACGCCCGGATGCGCGGCAGGCTCGCCGGGCTTATGCCGATCGCCGCGCGGCGATCGGCCACGGCGTGATGAAACTGTTCGAGCACGAGGCTATAGGCGGACAGATCGCTTTCATCGATGGCGCCGTCGTCGTAGCACTCGAGCGTTTCGCGCAGGAAGTCGTCGGCCTCTTGCTGCAGGCTGTCCAGTTCCTCGACCGAGTTGGTCTTGCGCACCTGAGCGATCGCCGCGAGCAATTTGTCGCGGTGCTGGCTGGTGAGCGAGCGTTCGTCGCGCTTCACGTAATGGCGCAGCCAGGCGAAGACCGAGCCAAGCACCGAGAACAGCAGGACAGCACCCCAGAGGTAGTCGCTGTATTTGTCGAAGAACGTCCGTTCGTTGCCGTCGATATAGGCGGCTGCGCCCGGATGCGCCGGGATCGCCGCATCCTTGTCGGTATCCGGCTTCTCGATCTTCAATGCGCCGGGAAATACCTTGGCGAACGAAGGGCGGACCGTAAACAGCGCCCGGGTGAACGCGCCGACAGCGTTGTCCGACAGCGACTTCGGCGCCACGATCAGGTGACTGACCCCAATCGTGTCCACCGTGTCGTCGGGCCGGGCGGGAGAAGTAGTAAAAGAACTTCCGGGGATCTCTTCCGCCTCATAGAGCGGATGCTTGTGCGCGAGCGCCTCGGAAACATCGATAGGGAGAAAGGCCGGCTCGCCGCGCAGTCGCGCGGTCGCGGTGATGGCGTCGGCCGTGATCTTGCTGTCGAGCGGGCCGACGGTCATGAACGCGTCGATCATGGGGTCGCGCACCATCTCGGTGATTTCGGAGGTGGAGAATTGGGTGATCGCGACCTTGTCGGCGTTGACGCCGGATTCGCTCAGGATCACTTTCAGCAGCGTGACATTGACCGGGGTGCGGCCGATCACGCCGACGCGGTGGCCTTCGAGATCGGCCATCTCCTTGATTTTCGCTTTGGCTTCCTTCTTGGCGCCCTTGCGCGGCGCGCCCGATGGCGCCCACATCACCACGACATTCTTGCGCAGGATGGCAACTGCGTTGGTGCCCGCGGGCATTTCCTCGTCGCCGCGCCCGACCGCAAGATCGGTATCGCCTGTTCCCAGAAGCGCGAGACTCTCGACCGCGCCGGCGGTCGGGACCACCGTCAGCCGGACCGGACTGCCCTCGGTGATGAAGGCCTGCGCCAGACCCTGGATCAGCTTCTGATCGTCGCTCCCCGCTGGCCCCACGGCGATGCGCAAGGTCGTCGGCCGCGAGAGCAGGAAAGCCGCGCCGGCAATGGCTGCGAAGGTCAGGAGCCCGGCGGCAAGCAGCAGAAACGGCGAACTCCTCCTCCGTCCTCCGGAAGAAAGGTTAGCGCTTAAACCGTCTGATAAGGTCATAGTGCAGCCCAGCCTACGGGATCATCCGGATCGCCCGTTCTAGTGTCCCGGTTCTGACATTCGTAAAAGTGCCCGCTGTGATATGATACGAATGTCAGAACCGGGACATTAGCGTTGCGAATCGCGTAACGATAGGCCCCTTAGGCATAGTTCGTTTGTCCAGTTCGCGGATGACTTTCGGCCGGCAGTCTCGCGCGCCCAATTTAAGCGGGTTTGCGGAAACTGTCTTGCCGCCCGACTGTTGTGAGATGGGTGGCCTGGCCCGAGCCAGATGCGACAGGCTCAGGGACGCCGAACCGGGAGCGCCGACCGTGCAATTGCGACGTCTGGTGTGCTTGGCGGTCCTCGCTGTTGGTCTGGCTGCCTGTTCGCAGGAGGTGGATTACACTCCCGAACAGCGCTCCTGCATTGCACAGCATTACTCGAGCTATGACTCCAAACAGCTCAACCAATGTGTCGACGTGTGCAGGCTCTGCATGAGGGGCAACACCGTGACCTGCAACACCTCTTGCAGGCTCCGCGGCGCAAGTTAGCGCCCGCCCGCCCGCTCGCCTGCCGCTGCGGCGGTAGCCAAATGCTCCTGCCCAAAACCGGGATATCAGCCCATCTGCGGGCTTCGCGGGCAGGGGCTTGACCCGCCTGCGGGGGCGTTGAATCAATGGTGCTTTCAGGCGTATGCCAAAATGTTTGAAGATAAACTATTTGAGATTGGTGCTATTTGCATCGTCGTGGTGGCGGTCGGCTACTGGGTGACCCTATGGCTGATGGGCCGTCGTGACGACGTGTTGCACGGCGATTACGTTCATCCCGAGCAGGGAGCCGAGGCAACTGCCAACCCGGTGTTTCCGGCCTCGCCGTCCCCTCCCAAGCCCTTCCCTGCCAAGCCTTCCACTGTCAGGTCTTCCACTGTCAGGTCTTCCACTGTCAGGTCGCCCGCCGGCAAGTCCGTTGCTGCGAACCTGCAAGCGTCCCCGGCGCTTCCTGACCAGTCGGACACGCTGCAATCGCTGCTTGCGTCCATCAAGCGGGACTTGAAGGACGCCGCCCAGCTCTGAATTCGTCAGTTCTGATAACCGTACGGGCTGCGCTGCTGATAGTAGCGCTGCGGCTGCTGGTACTGATTGCCGTAGCCGTCATAGACCTGGGGCTGTTGCTGCTGCTGTTGTTGATAGTAATAGGCCTGCCCGTCATAGACGCGCCGGCTGCCGCGCGGCGCCGGATAACGCGCGTCGCTCGAACTGCCGTCGGCCGGATAAATGTAACCGTCGTCGGCGCGCGCCTGCGGCAGAATCTGGCGCGGCGCGCCCTGCGGCGCCAATCCGGCTGCGGGATCCACGGCAGCGCCATATTGCTGGGCTGGATCGTATTGCTGAGCGGGGTCGTATTGCTGGGCGGGATCGCGGCGCGCGACGGCGGTGTTTGCCCGCGTTCTGGGATTGCGGGCGAGCGCCACCTGGGATGAGCCGGTCAGCGTCACCGTAGTGTTGAGCACGCCCTGCTCCTGCACCAGCGCGTAAAGCGTTGCGGCGTTGGCGCGCGACAGACGCACGCAGCCATGCGAGACCGGCGTGCCGAGGCGGCCTTCGGACTCGGTGCCGTGGATCGCATGCCCGATCTTGGTGAAGAAGATCGAGTGCGGCATCGGCGCGTCGTCGAATTCCTTGGAGAAATGATCCGCCTCCATCCGGAAGGCGCGGAAGGAGCCGTTCGGCGTCTCGTGCGTTGGATTGCCGGTGGAGACCGGCCATTGATAGCGCTGCACGCCGTCGACAGCGACGGTCAATATCTGCGCATCCTTGTCGACGGTGATGGAGACTTTGGCCTGTGCGGCGCCGGTGGCAAACAGCATCAGGGTGGTTGCAGCAACGAGGAAGGAACGCATTTTACCTCCGGCTTCCTGGCCTTGACTAACGCACCGCTCCCCCGTCCCGTCAGTCAATATGCCCGAATTGCGCCGCTTGTTCCAGCGGTGCTTCCGGGGATCGAGATCAGGATTGCCAGCTCGGCATCGCTGGTTCGGATCGTTAAGGAGCATCGTTAATGCCGAGCTTGGCGCAAACATGGCCGGGATACGGCTTGTTCGGTCGCGCCGTTCACATCTAGTGTCCCGGTTCTGACATTCGTATCCCATCGCAGCGGGCACTTTTACGAATGTCAGAACCAAAGGGACACTAGCAACTATATGATCCTAGTGTAGCTTTGACTCTGACGTTCCTTCCGAGAGCTCGCGGCAACACTGAAAGGAACGTCAGAGTCGCTACACTAGCGCCGCGCGACGGCGGAACTCGCGTGTCACGCCTGCGTTACAGACAAGCCGCTGACGCGACAGGGCGGTTTTCACAGGGGTTGAGGACACATGATGATGAACAGGATCAAGGCGACCAGGATCGCCGCATTGGCCTTTGATGTGCCGGGCGCGCGCCTGCTTGCGGCGTCGGCGCTAGCTATCGCGCTTCTCGCCATTCCTTCTGTCGGACACGGACAAGGCATCGTGCGCGGCGCGCAGGAGGGGGCCTATGAAGGCGGGCGCGCCGCGGGTCCGGTCGGGGCAGCGGTTGGCGGCGCGGTCGGCGCGGGCGTCGGAGGAGCGGTCGGCGCGGTCGACGGCATCCTCGGAATTCCCTATGGCCGTCGCTGCCACGGCTACTACAATCGCTACGGTCACTGGCGCTGCTACCGGTATTGAGGGCCCTCTTCGTCATTCCGGGGCGATGCATGAGCATCGAACTACGATGTGCAATTGCACATCGGAGAATCTAGCCCTCGAGATTCTGGGTCTGGTGTTCAGCGCAAAATCGTATTTCGATTTTGTCGCTTCGCACCATCCCGGAATGACCCCTACGGGGGTCAGTTCTTCAGCCGGTAGCCGGTCTTGAAGATCCACCACACCACGACCATGCAGACGACCAGAAACGTCAGCGTCATGCCGATGCTCACGGCGACGCTGACGTCGGCGATTTCGTAGAAGCTCCAGCGGAATCCGCTGATGAGGTAAACCACCGGGTTGAGCATCGTGACGGTGCGCCAGCCCGCGGGCAGCATGTTCACCGAATAGAAGCTGCCGCCGAGGAAGGTCAGCGGCGTCACGATCAGCATCGGGATCATCTGAAGTTTCTCAAAACCGTCCGCCCAGATGCCGATGATGAAGCCGAACAGGCTGAAGGTCACCGCCGTCAGCACCAGGAAGGTGAGCATCCATATCGGATGATGAATGTGCAGCGGCACGAACAGGCCGGCGGTCGCCAGAATGATCAGGCCGAGGACGATCGACTTGGTCGCGGCCGCGCCGACATAACCCAGCACGATCTCCACATAGGAAATCGGCGCCGACAGGATCTCGTAAATCGTGCCGACGAATTTCGGAAAATAGATGCCGAAGGAAGCGTTCGTGATGCTCTGCGTCAGCACCGACAGCATCACCAGGCCCGGCACGATGAAGGTGCCGTAGCTGACGCCCTCGACCGACGTGATGCGCGAGCCGATCGCGGCGCCGAACACCACGAAGTAGAGCGAGGTCGACACCACGGGCGACACGATGCTTTGCAGCAGCGTGCGCCAGGTGCGCGACATTTCAAACTTGTAGATCGCGCGGACGGCCCTGTAGTTCAAGTTCATGACGTGCGCACCAGATTTACGAAGATGTCTTCCAGCGAACTCTGGTTGGTCTCAAGGTCCGAAAAGCGGATGCCGGCGGTGCGGAGGTCGCCGAGCAGGCTGGTGATCCCGGTGCGGTCGCCCCTGGTGTCGTAGTTGAAGGTCAGCTCGCTGCCGTCGTTCGACAGCTCGAGATTGTAGGCGGCGAGCACCGGCGGAATGACGTCGATGCTTTCCGGCAAGTGCAACTTGAGCTGCTTCTTGCCGAGCTTTTGCATCAGGTTCGCCTTGTCCTCGACCAGGATGATCTCGCCCTTGTTGATGACGCCGACCCGATCCGCCATCTCTTCGGCTTCGCCGATGTAATGCGTGGTCAGGATGATGGTGACGCCGGAAGCCTTCAAGGCCCGCACCACCTCCCACATGCCCTTGCGCAATTCGACGTCGACGCCCGCCGTCGGCTCGTCGAGGAACAGGATCTGCGGTTCATGCGACAGCGCCTTGGCAATCATCACGCGGCGTTTCATGCCGCCGGACAGCGTGACGATCTTGGCGTCCTTCTTGTCCCACAGCGACAGATCCTTCAGTACCTTCTCTATATGGGCAGGATCTTTCGGCTTGCCGAACAGGCCGCGGCTGAAGCTCACCGTTCCCCACACCGATTCGAAAGCGTCGGTATGCAATTCCTGCGGCACCAGCCCGATCATGGTGCGCGCAGGCCGCGCGTCGGTGATGATATCGTGGCCGCCGACCGTGACGCGGCCCGCGCTCGGATTGGCGATGCCGCAAATGATGCTGATGAGCGTGGTCTTGCCGGCGCCGTTCGGCCCCAGCAGCGCAAAGATCTCGCCCTTCGCAATCTCCAGATTGATGTCGTTCAGCGCCTTGAAACCGGAGCCATAGGTCTTGGAGAGATTGGAAACGGAAATGATGGAGGGCATGTCGGGTGAGGGGGTCTTGGAAGCGGCGGGATTTGGGCGGGTCACAGTCAGATAGGAAGCAGGAACTCTAGTGCAATCCCGCCGGCGTCATCAAACCTCACCTGCCGGCATATTCAAAGCCACGCCAAGGCCAGCCGGACTGCGATGCGTGTGTTGCAATTTTTGCCGGTTGTGCGCAAGCCGCTTGTCGAAGGAAATATGCTTCGGAAACGAGAATTGCCGTCCACGCGTGCGCGGAGACGGCAAGAACAACAAGCTCGACGGATGAGAGAGTCTTACTGGAAATAATTGTTGATGATGCGCAGGTCAGAGAGCGTCGGCTGCGCGCCCTTCATGCTGGCTTCGATCACCCGGCGGCAGACTTCGGCCGTCGCCTCGTCCTTGAAATCGTTCGCTGCCTCAAGCACGGTCCGCGCGGTGTCGAGCGTGCCGCCGTCCTGTTTCGGCGGTTCAGCGTTGTCGAGCGTTGCGCCGCCCTTGCGGCCAAAGCCCTGCGGAGCGGCCTTGCCGAAAGCGGGCACGCCCTTGCCAAATGGAATCGCGTTCATCGCCGCTCCCTCTCGTCACGCATAAAGTGCGGCTTGCATGCCCGCTTCCAACGCCGTGCCGCTCTTGCGTGACTGGTAGAAGGCCAGAACGCTGCGCGAGGTCTCGATGTTGAGGCGGCCGTAATCGCTTTCCAGGCTTCGCAGGTCGTTGGCGGTGATCCGGTGATCCTTGGCCCCGAGGAACAAGAGGGCCATCGTCGTGTCCCACGCGAAATCGAGGGTCTTGCAGAGGATCAGGATCATTTCGCGGTTCTTGTCCATGAGCGCGCGCTCGACCACGTCGCCGGGCAGCGAACACAATAGCGACATCCCGATCGTGACTTCCTCGACCCGGTGCGAACGCGCGTAGGTCGATATGCTGCTTTCGTTCAGATTGCCGAGCCGGTGCTGCGTCGACACCACCCGCTTTGCGACATGGTGGCTGCGCGATACGGGGCCGAATTTCGATTGCAATTCGCCGGCAAGGTCGGTCACCGACGACTGAATTTGCCGTGCCATGTCCGGGCGCTCGCGCTCCAGGCGTTTCTTCACGTCGGCGGTCGCTTTCGCGATTAGCTGCTGGAAGACGTGCCGCGGGATATCCTTGCGCAGGCCAAGCCGCTCGGCGAGAATGGAATCGCCTTCAGCGCGCTGGACCATGTTCAGGAAGCCGAAGTCGGAGAATTTCGCGCCGCTGTTGCTGGCGACCGATTTCACGACTTCCGGGTTGCCGCGTTTGACGAGTTCGTCGGTCACCTGTTCCTCGAGCGTCTCCCGCTTCGAGATCGAGAGCATATGCGCCTGGCTCTTGGTGCAGGCATTGGCGACCAGCGCGTAGGGCTCGAGTCGCTTGGATTCTCGCAGCACGGGGCCGGCAACCTCGATCGCGTCATCGAAAGCCAGTTTGTGAATGATGTTGACGGGGGCCTGGTCGAACCGGGCCAGCCGCTCGGACAGTTGCGCACGGGCCGCGACTTCGATTTCGTCCGCAAGCCGTGTGACGACCTCGCCGAAGGTCCAGATTTCGTCGTCGCTGAAGCCACCGGCGATCATCAGGTCGGTGGTGTGCCACAGCGCGCGGGCGCGGCTCTCGGGCGTTCCGCGCGCAACCGCTTCCTCGAGATCATCGAGAAACGATTTCGACTGGCTTTTGCTGACCGTATTGAACTGCAAGCTCATTGGGTGGCCCGAAACCTTTCGATGAAGCGCGATCTGTCGACAACAATACAGACGACGCGCAAGTTTTCGGTAAAAATGGCCGCGAAGTATTGTCGATCAAAATTCGTTCAAATGCGCCGGATTTCGTTAAGCCGCGCGATGAGGCGGCGAACGCCGGCGCGTGCCCTGCGATGCCGCGTTATCCCCGGTGAGCAGCGCTTCGGAGCCGTACTTTCGTTTGCATCGCCTCAAGTTTTCGATCTAGAAGCCTTTGCCTGATGCCTTTGCCCGATGTCTTGGCATGATGTCTTGGCGTGGCGGGCTTCGTCCCCGGCGCAAAGATTAACGAAAAAGCAGCGATACGTGGCCGCAGCCAGCCCATCCAGCCCCCGCACACTTTCCTTCGCCCTGCTGGCACTGGCCTGCGGCCACACGCTTTCGACCTGTCTAAGGACATTGCCGGCCATCGGCCTCGATCTGATGGCAACCGATCTTGCCACCACGCCGCAAACGCTGGCGAGCCTGCTGGCGGTCTATCATTTCTCGTTCGCGGCGCTGCAAATACCGGTGGGCGCGGCCATGGACCGGTTCGGCGTGCGTCCGGTTTCGCTCACGTTGTTTCTTGGAACGATCGGCGGTGCGCTGGCGAGCGGTCTTGCAGCCGGCCCCGTCAGCTTTGTGTTCGCGCAATTCCTGCTCGGCGTTTCGACTTCCGGCATGCTGATGTGTCCGATGACGCTGGCCGCTAAGCAGGTTTCGCCGGAACGGTTTGGCCTCTGGTCCGGCGCCATGCTGTCCCTCGGCAACACCGGCATGCTGCTTTCATCGAGCCCGCTGGCCTATGTCATCGAACATTACGGCTGGCGGGCGGCCTTCCTGATCTCGGCGGCTATCGGCGTCGTGATTGGCGCGGCGGTATTTGCCCTCGTGCCGAAGCAGCCCGCCGAACAAAAAGACCGGTCCTCTCCGCTGACGCAGATGGCCGAAGTCCTGCGCCTGGGCTTTTCGCGCCCGATGCGCGGCATTATCGCGCTGGCGCTGGTTTCGCTGGCTTCCGCGCTTGTGCTCAGAGGCGTGTGGGGCGGGCCGTGGCTGATGGATGTCAAAGGCCTCACGCGAATCCAGGCCGGCAATCAGCTCGGCCTTTTCACGCTGTCGCTGATCGTCGCGCCGTTATGTGCGGGAATTCTCGATCGCAGGCTCGGTCATCGCCGGATGATTCTGGCGGGCGGACATCTGCTGGGGGCGATCTGTATAGCGCTGATGGCTTTGGGCGCTCCCGATTCCTTTCTTCCGCACCTGTTCCATATGCGGGTGATGCCGCCGCAGTTCGATCTCGTCATGCTCGTCACCATGGGTTTTGCCACCTCGACCCAATCGCTGCTGTTCGGCATGACGACGCAACTGATGGGCGCGGAAATGGCCGGCAGGGCGCTGGCGGCCACTAACCTTGCCTTGTTTCTGGGTACCGCGTTGTTGCAGTCGGCAACCGGCGTGGTGGCGGCGCAGTATGGCCTGCCGGCGGTGCTGATGTTCGTCGCGGCGGCGTTGGCCACTGGCGCTGTGACGTTCTTTGTCTATACGCGACCGGCAACGCGGTGACGCCGCATCGCAAGCGGAAAGCTCACGCCCGCGCCACAAAACTGTCGACCACTTTCTTCTCGCCGGCTTTTTCGAATGCGATGGTGAGCTTGTTGCCGTCGACCTTGACCACATGGCCGTAGCCGAACTTCTGGTGAAACACCCGGTCGTCCAGGTTGAAGTCCGAGGTCGCGCCGGTCGATTTTGCGATCAGTTCGCCTTCGATCACCAGCGGCGCGCGTTTGTTGCGCCCAAAATCGCCGGTATCGCGGGAGTTATAGGACGACTGCCGTTCCTCGAAGCCAGAACCACCCTGACGCCCGCCCGCGCCACGCGCGCGGTTGGCTTGGGCGCGCTGCCAGCCCGGCGTCGTGTAGCTTGAGCCGAAGGATTCGACATTGTCGAAGCGCGACGGCCCGTAGCCGCCGGCACCGCCCCAGCCCGAGCCGCCCTTGGATTCCGTGATCTCGACATTATGCGCCGGCAACTCGTCGAGGAAGCGCGAGGGGATCGTGGTCGACCAGGTGCCGTGGATGCGCCGGTTGGTGGCGAAATAGAGTTTGGCGCGGCGGCGGGCGCGGGTCAGGCCGACATGGGCGAGGCGCCGCTCTTCCTCGAGGCCGGCGCGGCCCTGCTCGTCGAGCGTGCGCTGGCTCGGAAACAGGCCTTCCTCCCAGCCGGGCAGAAACACGTTGTCGAATTCGAGCCCCTTGGCCGAGTGCAGCGTCATCAGCGACACCGCCTCGTCCTCCGCCCCGCCGTCGCGGTCCATGACCAGCGAAATGTGTTCGAGAAAACCTTGCAGGTTCTCGAACTCTTCCATCGAGCGCACCAGCTCCTTCAGGTTTTCCAGCCGTCCGGCGGCATCCGCCGAGCGGTCCTTCTGCCACATGTCGGTGTAGCCGCTTTCGTCGAGCACGGCTTCGGCGAGCTCGGTGTGCGAGGCCACCTCGGACTGCGCGCGCCAGCGGTCGAAACTCGACAGGAGATCGCGTAAGCTCCCGCGCGCCTTCGGCTTCAACTCGTCGGTCTCGACCACGGCGCGGGCAGCTTCAAACAGCGGCAGGCGACGTTTGCGGGCGTGGTCGTGCAGCATCTGCACGGTGGCATCGCCGAGGCCGCGCTTGGGGACGTTGACGATGCGCTCGAAGGCCAGATCGTCGGCGGATGAATTGATCACCCGCAAATACGCCAGCGCGTCGCGGATTTCGGCGCGTTCGTAGAATCGCGGGCCCCCGATCACGCGATAGGACAGGCCGAGGGTGACGAAGCGATCCTCGAACTCGCGCATCTGGAACGAAGCCCGCACGAGAATGGCGATCTCGTTGAGGTTTTCCTTCCTGCGCTGCAATTCCTCGATCTCCTCGCCGATGGCGCGGGCTTCTTCTTCCGAATCCCATGCGCCTGTCACGGTGACCTTCTCGCCGTCGACATCCTCGGTGCGCAGGGTCTTGCCGAGCCGGCCTTCATTATGCGCGATCAGATGCGAGGCGGCGGCGAGGATATGGCCGGTCGAGCGGTAGTTGCGCTCCAGGCGGATGACTTTCGCGCCGGGAAAGTCGTGTTCGAAGCGCAGGATGTTGTCGACCTCCGCGCCGCGCCAGCCATAGATCGACTGGTCGTCATCGCCGACGCAGCAGATATTTTTGGGGGGAGGGGAGGGTGCGGCGACCATATTTCCCCCGTCATTCCGGGGCGCACCGGTAGGTGTGAGCCCGGAATCCATAACCCCGATATCGCTTTTATCATCGGCATCGTGGTTATGGATTCCGGACAGCCGCTGCGCGGCTTCCGGAATGACGGTTGAGGGGGGATGCGCCCTTGGCGAAGACGGCGCCTGCGCCAGCAGCCGCAGCCAGAGATACTGCGCGACGTTGGTGTCTTGATACTCGTCGACCAGAACGAACTTGAAGCGGTGCTGGTATTGCCGCAGCACATCCGGGTGTTCGCGGAACAGGCGGATGTTTTCCAGAAGCAAATCGCCGAAGTCGGCGGCGTTGAGGATCTTCAGCCGCTCCTGATAGCTCGCATAGAGCTTGCCGCCCTTGCCGTTGGCGAATACCGCGGCCTCGCCGGAGGGGACCTGCGACGGGCCAAGGCCGCGGTTCTTCCAGCCGTCGATCAGGCCGGCCAGCATCCGCGCCGGCCAGCGCTTGTCGTCGATGCCCTCGGCCTGCAACAGCTGCTTCAACAGGCGGACCTGATCGTCGGTATCGAGCACGGTGAAATTGGATTTCAACTGCACCATCTCGGCGTGGCTGCGCAGGATGCGCCCGCCGATGGAGTGAAAGGTGCCGAGCCACGGCATGCCCTCGACGGCCTGGCCGAGCATCTGGCCGAGGCGCAGTTTCATTTCGCGCGCGGCCTTGTTGGTGAAGGTGACCGAAAGGATCTCGCCCGGCCGTGCCCGCCCTTGGCTGAGAATATGCGCGATGCGGCAGGTCAGGACGCGGGTCTTGCCGGTGCCGGCGCCGGCCAAGACCAGCACCGGGCCGTCGAGCGTTTCCACCGCCTCGCGCTGCTCGGGATTGAGGCCGGCGAGATAGGAGGGACCAGCCGCGGCACGGGCGCGCGCGGCTATCCCGCCAGCCAAAGGCTGGTGGTCGGGAACGCCGGGATGGGTCAGCTTGCTCGGCTCGGTCATCTCGTGATTTGTCTTCCGCCTACGACCCCAGCCCATACAGGATTCGAGAGGGGGAAGTAGGGCAGCGAAGGGAGGTCTTCATAGCAGGAATGAAACCCATATAGGACCCGGGAAGCGGCTTTGACAGGAGTTATCCAGCCCTCAAGCACCCTGCCATTTGTTCCGTTTGACGAACTCGCGGCTAGGTGGATAGCGAATGTCAAATCCACTCCACCAGGCGCTCTCTGAGTCCCTTCTCGCCGTCATTGGAGTCATTGCGGCGAGCCGCAAAATTGATACGGTTGCCCCCAAATCGGGGGGCGCCATGACGAGAGAAGAATATCTGCAGCACGATGCCGTCGCGCTGGCTGATCTGGTCGGGCGCGGCGAAACGACCGCGCAGGCGCTGCTTGACCTCGCATTGCAGCAGAGCGCGATCGCTCAACCCAAAACCAACGCGATCTGCTGCTTGATGGAGCGCGAGGCCCGCGCCCAGCTCAACCAAAAGCTCACCGGTCCCTTTGCCGGCGTTCCGTTTCTGATCAAGGATTGCGCGCACGACTATGCGGGCATGCCGACGACCTTTGGAAGCAGGTCGATGGCCGGCAGTCCTGCACCTCAGCACGCTTATGTGGTGCGGCGATTTCTCGAAGCGGGTCTCGTCATTTTTGGCAAGACGAATCTGCCCGAATTCGCGCTCAAGGCCGTCACCGATTCAAAATTGTTCGGCCGCGCACAGAATCCCTGGGATTTAGCACGTACGCCCGGGGGATCGAGTGGTGGTGCTGCCGCCGCCGTTGCTTCAGGGGTGGTGCCGATGGCGGCCGGCAATGATGGCGGCGGCTCGATCCGGATTCCCGCCGCCTATTGCGGGCTGTTTGGCCTGCGGCCCTCGCGCGGCCGCACTTCACCGGGACCGGCCGAGGGTGAAATCTGGTACGGCGCCAGCAGCGAAGGCGTGATCTCGCGCAGCGTCAGGGACACGGCGGTCGCCCTCGATGTGATGTTGGGCGGCGAAGCCGGCGATCCCTTTGTGGTCACGCGGCCGAGCGAACCTTATGCCGAACTGACGCAGCGCGATCCGCCCCGCTTGCGGATCGGTTTCTCCTCGGTGTCGCCGATCGGAACCGAGGTTCATCCCGAGGCGGTCGCTGCCGTCAACGATGCGACGAAGCTGTTGACCAGCCTCGGTCATGAGGTTGAAGAGGCGACGCCCGAGATCGATGGACAGGCGCTCGCCAAGTCGTTCTTGCACATTTATTTCGGGCAGGTCGCGGCCTTCGTGGCGCAAGCGAAGGCAAATGGCGCCAGCCGGGCCGATTTCGAGCTGCTGACGCGCGTGATCGCCACGCTCGGGCAGGCGACATCAGCCGGCGCGTTGACCGCACAGCTCCGCAAATGGAACGAGTTCGCCCGCGCGCTTTCACGTTTCCATGCGCGGTACGACCTGTTCCTGACACCGACCGTAGCTCAGCCCGCCATCAGGCATGGACAGGGCGATCCCTCGGCCGCGGAGCAGGCGGTCCTGAATCTCCTCGACCGGGCTGGCCTGCTTGGTTTGCTAAAGCGCTTGGGCGTGCTCGATTCCATGGTCGACAAGATTGCCCGTGACAGCCTGCAATATGTGCCGTTCACGCAAGCGGCCAACCTGACTGGGACGCCGGCCATGAGCGTGCCGCTCTATTGGACCGCGGACGGGTTGCCGCTTGGCGTGCAATTCGTCGCGCGCTTCGGCGAGGAAGACCGCCTGCTGCAGCTCGCGCGGCAGCTCGAGGTGGCACGGCCGTGGTTTTCGCGGCTGCCGGCGTGGGTGACGCAAGACTGAGCTTACTTCACTGGCATGCTCACCTTGCGGCCGATACCCTCGGGCCGCGGCAAGGACGCATGCGCGCGGGCAACCGCCTCGATCGTGGCGCGGATGTCGGGCGGGAAGGGCGCGGTTTTTCGCATGCCCATGTCGACGTGGACCGTCATGTTTTCCGACGTCGCGGACAACCATCCCTCGCGGGCGTGACGGAGTTCCTCAAACGTGTGCAGGCGCTTTTCGTCGGCGGCGAGAAGCAAGATCGAAACCTGCACGGGATCGCCGAGATGAATCTCGCGCAAATAGCGCACATGGCACTCGGCGGTGAAGGTCGAGCCGTTGTGGGCTTTCTTGTAGTCGGGACCGATTCCGAGCACCAGCCATAGCTCGTCGATCGCCCGGTCGAACATCACGTTATAATAGGCCATGTTGAGATGGCCGTTATAGTCGATCCATTGCGGCTCGATCTGCATCACCGAGGACAGGAACGGCGCCGTAGATGTCGTCATGGTATCCATCTTCCTTCGTCCCTTGACCCCCTATACATCCTTTGCCACGGTGTCTCCCTAGTGGAGCGGCTTTTTGACATTCGCTCACCCACCTAGCCGCAGTCTCGGAAAGCGAATGTCAAAGCCAAAGCTCCACTAGAAACTCGTATTTGCTAGTGGTCCTTTGATTCTAACATTCGCAAAAGTGCTCGCTGCAACGGGAAGCGAATGTTAGAATCGGACCACTAGAAGGATTTCATCGTGGGTACGACCATCACCAATAGCCCGAAACGACCCGAGCCAAAGGCAGTTGCCGCGGCGGTTGAAAAGCTCGCCGCGCAATTCGGCAACCGGCTGGTCACCTCGCAGGCGGTGCGCGAACAGCACGCCCATACCACGACCTGGCTGCAACCGCAGCCGCCGGATGCGGTGATATTCGCGCAAGGCGCGGCGGATGTTCAGGATGTGGTGCGAATCTGCGCGAGCCACGGCGTCCCGGTGATCGCGTTCGGTGCCGGCACGTCGCTGGAAGGGCAGGTCAATGCGCCCGCCGGCGGCGTCTGCATCGACTTTCGCGACATGAACCGGGTGCTGGAAGTCCACGCCGAGGACCTCGATTGCGTGATCGAGCCCGGCGTCACCCGCAAGGCGTTGAACGAGCATCTGCGCGACCAGGGCGTGTTCTTTCCGATCGATCCCGGCGCCGATGCCTCCCTCGGCGGCATGGCCTCGACGCGCGCCTCCGGCACCAATGCGGTGCGTTACGGCACCATGCGTGAAAATGTTCTGGCGCTCAAAGTCGTGCGTGGCGACGGCGAGATCATCACGACCGGCACGCGGGCCAAGAAATCCAGCGCCGGTTACGACCTCACCCACCTCTTCGTCGGCGCCGAGGGCACGCTCGGGATCATCACGGAGCTCACGATCAAGCTACGCGGCATTCCCGAAACCATCGCGGCGGCGGCATGTTCGTTCGACAGCGTGCGCGGCGCCTGCCAGGCGACGATCATGGCGATCCAGACCGGCATCCCCGTCGCGCGCATCGAACTCCTGAACGCCGAGCAAGTGCGCGCCTCCAATTCCTATTCGAAGCTGACATTGCCGGAGACGCCGCTTCTGCTTCTGGAGTTTCACGGCAGCGAGGCCGACGTTGCCGAACAGTCCAGGAATTTCGGCGAGATCGCCAGGGAATGCGGCGGCGGCGATTTCACCTGGACCACGCGCCCGGAAGACCGCACCAGGTTGTGGCAGGCGCGGCATGACGTCTATTGGGCGGTCAAGGCGCTGCGCCCCGGCGCGGGCGCTGCGGCGACCGATGTCTGCGTGCCGATTTCGCGGCTTGCCGATTGCGTCACCGAGACCGAGGCCGATTTGCAACGCCTGGGGCTCCAGGCGCCGATCGTCGGCCATGTCGGCGACGGGAATTTTCACTGCTCGATGCTTTGCGACGTCGACGATGCCGGCGAAATGGCGCGTGGCGAGGAATTCATGCATCGGCTGGTCGAGCGGGCGCAGTCGATGGGCGGCACCTGCACCGGCGAGCATGGCATCGGGCAGGGCAAGCAGAAATACCTGGAAACCGAGCTTGGCGGCGAGGCTATCGCGGCCATGCGCGCGATCAAGCAGGCGCTCGACCCCCAGAACATTTTCAACCCGGGAAAAATCATTCCGCCGGCTCAGGTTTGAGGGTCAAGCCTCATTTGAGTCACAAAAGTTCCGCTACTCGGGCTGGCACAAGGCCTGAGGTTTCATGTAGTTTGGACTACCCATCCGATGCGGCGTTTGCCTGCTTCCGATCAACCGAGACTGAAGATGCGTCCCTGGCAGATCCTCGCCGCCACCCTGATTTTGACCGCGGCGCCATCCATCGCCGGGCCGGCCGTCAGCGGTCAGCCGATGGCGCAAAACGACAATCTCAAGCAAGCCGCGCCGGACGATGACGCCGACGTTGCCAGGTTCAAGCCGCGGGAAGCCGACATCGATCTGTTCGCGCTGATCTCGGGAACCTGCAAGACGCTCAGGATCGCGGGACGCGATTTCTCCTGCCGGAGCGTGGCCTACGCCCACAGCGTCCACGGACGATCCTACTTCACGATTGCGATCGATGACCCCGCCGACGCCAGTCATATCGTTTCCTTCTCGGGCGAGAACGGCCGCCGGCCGTATGACAGCCTGTACGAATTGACGGTCGACCAGCTTCAGTTGAGTTCGAAGGACGGGCCGACAGCCGACGGCCTGCCGATGCCGTTCGTTCAGCCGTCGGTCGGCAGTTGCACGCAGCTTGGAAATTTCCCGGCCGGAATGGTTTCCAGCATCGTTTGCACGGCGACGGACAAGAACCGCAAAAAATACGAGTTGCAGTTCGAGTCCGATGGCTCGCCCATCACCTTTCGAAGGGTCAAGCCTTCGGCGCCGACCATTCGGCAGAACGGCTGATCGCCGGAACCCCCGGATTGGACGGGATCGTGCCTGCGAATTTGCGGGAGCGAAAAAGTCCTTGCGGGAGGTAGCCGGTTACGAAACAATCCGTGGGCAATTTGGGGGTCGTTATGATGCGTTTTCGGAATTTTATAGTGCTCGTCATCGTCGGCTTGCTCGCGGGATCGTTGCCCGCGGCCGCGCAACCAGCCGATCCACCACCGGCGAAAACCCTGCGCGCCAAAATAAAGGCAAAGTACCAGGAAAAGCGCGACCGCTTCCTGCACCGGACGAAGGAGCTGTATTTCGCGGTGGGCTGCAAGGTGCTCGCAAGCGAGGCCGGCATTGTTCCGCTCACGAGCTCGAATTCCTACCTCGCCTATATCGGCGATCAGACCATCGTCGACACCAAGGACGAAGCATTACGTCAGGAGGCAATTCAGGAAGGTCTGGAACGCGCCAAAAAACCCGGGGAATGCGACTATTACAAGCGTCACCCGCAAGCGGTGGAGGCTGCGCGCCGCGCCGCCACCGAAGCGGCGGCCGTCAAACACTGAAATGCCTGATGGTGGCCGCCGGCAGTTGCCGATGCCGGCAGGCCCCCATCTAAGTCTGGATGAGGACCGGCAGCGATAGCAGCGGATCGCAAATCGCCGCGATCCGTGCTGTCGGAGATTTTAGGGCGTGGCGATGCAGTGGTTCAAGAGGCAAAAGCCCGCGGAAATCTGGGACGAGCCGATCCAGTGGCCGATCGGCGATATCGAGGCCGCGCACAAGATCCGCGATATCTGCCGTTCGGCTCTCGACAGCGCCGCAAAAGCCGGCAGCCTTGCCGGCAATCGCGACAGCCGGGAGCAGCAATACGAGGTTCAGCGCTACGAACGCGCTGCCCGCGCCGCGATGGAAATCGCGATGAAGATCAGGGATGATTTACTGCGTGATTCCGCCGTGCGCCAGATCATCGATCTGTGCTTCAAGGCCGACGATCTGAGGACGTCGCGGATATTGTTTCGGGCGATCCAGTCCCCGTCGATCCGCCAGGAGGTGCTTGGCGATCATCCGGAACTCGCTCAGTAGCTCGCGCAGGCCCGCCGCGTCTACTTCTCGACCGCGCCGCCGCTGTCGGCCCAATCCTTGAAGCCGCCGATATTGTAGACCTCGGCATAGCCCATGTCCTTGAGCAGTTTGCCGGCCAGTGCCGCGCGGCCACCGGAAGCGCAATAGACCATGATGGTCTTTTCCTTTGCGAAATTCTTGTCATGGGTGGGAGCTTCCGGATCGGCGCGAAATTCCAGCAGGCCGCGCGAGACATGCAGCGCGCCGGCAATCTTGCCGCTGGCCGCAACTTCCGTTCCGTCGCGCACGTCCACCACCAGCGTGTTGCCTTTCGCGATCTTCTCGCGCGCCTCGGCGGGGGTGATTTTCGGCACCGCGGCGTTGGCGGCTTCCATCATCTGCTTGACACCCAGCGCCATGTTTTACCTCCCTGGTCATTGACCGACCGCAGCGTTGCCTCACTCTTACACTTTCCTCATCGCCATTGCGAGGAGCCAACGGGTCGCAACGACGGATATAGTTTATCGCCACAGGGCGCCAAGACATCAACTCGAGACATCAACTCAAGACATCAATCGACGTAGAGGACATCGATGCGGCTGCCAGCGGGCTAGTGTCCCGGTTCTGACATTCGTACCAAATCGCGGCGGGCACTTTTACGAATGTCAGAACCAAAGGGACCCTAGCAACCATATGATTCTAGTGTGGCTTTGACTCTGACGTTCCTTCGAAGAACTCGCGGCGACACTGAAAGGAACGTCAGTGTCGCCACACTAGGTTCCTTCGCAACGCGCGGCTAGCGGCCTTCATCTGTGGCGGCAAGCCGCCTATAATCCAAAAAAACGCCGGTACGCCGACCGCAGGAGACGCCCATGAGCGAGCACGTCCAGGCCGAGGCGACCGCGCCGATCTTCAATCCGCTGTCGCCGGAGTTCATCCGCGATCCCTATCCGCACTACGAACTGCTGCGCCGCGCCGATCCCGTGCATCTCACGCCGCACGGCATGTATCTGGCAAGCCGCCATGCGGATGTGAGCCTCGTGCTGCGCGACAAGCGCTTCGGCAAGGATTTCGTCGAGCGCTCGACGCGGCGTTATGGTCCGAAGATCATGGAGGAGCCGATCTTCCGCAGCATGAGCCACTGGATGCTGCAACAGGACCCGCCCGACCATACCCGCCTGCGTGGGCTCGTGGTGAAGGCGTTCACGGCGCGCCGCGTGGAAGACATGCGGCCGCGCATTCAGCAGGTCGTCGATCAGACGCTCGATCGTGTCATCCCGCGCGGGCAAATGGACCTGATCGAGGATTTCGCTTTCCGCCTGCCGGTCACGATCATCTGCGACATGCTCGGCATTCCCGAAGAGCATCGCGAGGTCTTCTATAGCGGCACGCGCGATGGCGGCCGCATTCTCGATCCGGTGCCGCTCTCGAGCGAAGAGATCGCGAAAGGCAATGCCACCTATATGATGTCGCAGATGTACTTCCAGCAGTTGTTCGAGTTGCGGCGGAAACAGCCCGGCGACGATCTGACCACGCAACTGGTGCAGGCCGAGGAAGACGGCTCGAAACTCAGCAATGAGGAGCTCACCTCCAATATCATCCTGTTGTTCGGCGCGGGCCACGAGACCACCGTCAATCTGATCGGAAACGGGTTGCTGGCGTTGCACCGCAATCCGGACCAGTTGGCGCTGCTTAAAGCGCGTCCCGAACTGATCACCAATGCGATCGAGGAGTTCCTGCGCTACGATTCCTCGGTGCAGATGACGGGCCGGGTTACGCTGGAAGATATCGACGACCTCGGGGGCAAGAAGATCGCCAGGGGCGAAACCGTGCTGTGCCTGCTGGGCTCCGCCAACCGCGATCCGGCGGTCTATCCCGACCGACCGGACCGTCTCGACATTACCCGGCCCAACGTGCGGCCGCTGTCGTTCGGCGGCGGCATCCACTTCTGCCTCGGCGCGCAGCTGGCGCGCATCGAGGCCGAGATCGCGATCTCGACCCTGCTGCGGCGGTTGCCGAACCTGCGGCTCGATGACGCGGACAACCCGGAATGGCGGCCGACCTTCGTTCTGCGCGGCCTCAAGCGGCTGCCGGCGAGCTGGTGACCCTACAACTGGTACCCGCTGTGACTTCGCCACAGTTGTCTTTATATATGCCTTGATACGCCCTTATTTTTGTCGTGGCGCCTTCAAGAGGAGACGCCTTCAAGGGGAGACATCGTGCAAACGACGCTGCTCGGACTGGCGATAGCCTTTATCATTGCGCTGGTCGCCGCGCTGGTCGGGCCGTATTTTATCGACTGGAATCAATTCCGGCCGCAATTCGAGGCTGAAGCCAGCAAGGTGATCGGCGCCCCGGTGCGGGTCGCGGGCGAGCTTGAAGCCCGCCTGTTGCCGTCGCCTTCGCTGCGGCTGCGATCGGTGGTGGTCGGCGGCGCCAACGATCTCGGCAAGGTGCGCGCCGACAAGCTCGATGTCGAGTTCAGCCTGGGCTCGCTGATGCGCGGCGAGTGGCGCGCCACCGAACTCACGATCGACGGCATGGCGCTCGATCTCGGGTTTGATCCGAAGGGGCGGATCGACTGGCCGGGTGGAAGCGGAAAATTCAATCTGGGCAAGCTGTCGATCGACCGCCTCAATCTCACCGGCCGCGCCGCGCTGCATGACGCGCTGAGCCACAGCACCCTCGAACTCAACGACATTGCCTTTTCCGGCGACGTCCGCGCGCTTGCGGGCTCGCTGCGCGGCGACGGCAACGTCACGATCTCGGGCCAGCGCTATCCGTTCCGGGTTTCCTCGGGGCAGAGCGCCGACGGCAGCGGTACCCGCCTGCACCTGAGCGTCGATTCGAGCGCCCGGCCGTTGTCGACGGATTTCGACGGCATCCTGAGCTTTGAGGCGCGCAGCCCTCGCTTTGAAGGTGTCGTGACGCTTACAGCCTTGGCCGGGCCGAAGGCGAAGAGCGCAGAGCCATCGAGCTCCACGTGGCGGATTTCGGCCAAGGTCAAAGCGGACCCTGCCGCGGCCAGGTTCGAACAGATCGAGGCAAGCTACGGCGCGGAGGACGTCGCGCTCAAGCTCACTGGCGCCGGCGACATTCGTTTCGGCGCCGCGCCGCTTTTACGAGCAACGCTGTCGGCACGGCAACTGGACGCCGACAGATTTGCGGCCAAAGAACTTGTCACCAGGGAAAGTGGCGCGAAGCAAGACAGAACAAAGAACAATGCCGCCACGGATTCGGTGCTGCCGGCGTTGCGCGGGCTGATCGCGCTGGTCCCGGAGCCGCCGGTTGCGACGCAGCTTGAACTGGCTGTCGAGCAGATCGTGCTCGGGGGGCGCAGCCTGCAAAATCTTGGCGCCGAACTGCGCACCGATACGAAATCGTGGGCGATCGACCATCTCGATATTCGCGCGCCCGGCACGACACGCGTATCGCTCAGCGGCAACGCGCCGGACGGCGCCTCCGGCCATTTCAAGGGCGCGCTCAACATCGAGTCGGCGGATCCGGATGCGCTGGTCATGTGGCTGCAGGGGCGCAGTGAGCCGACCTATCGCAGCCAGAATCCGTTTCGCCTGAGCGGCGAAGTCAACCTCGCCGCGGGCCGTCTCGCGATCGAGAACGTCAAATGCGAGATCGACGGTGGCGCCATCGAGGGGCGGATCGCGCTGACGCATGATGCTTCAGGCGGTGCCGCGCTCGATGCGGCGCTGAAGGCCGAGCGCCTCGATCTTGATTCGACTGCTGCCTTTGCGCGCGCACTGCTCGGCCCGCAAGGCGAGTGGCCGGAGCGGGCGCTGCTCGCGCTCGAGATCAACCACGCCATCTCGGCCGGTCAGGACCTGCATCCGTTCACGGCAAGACTTGGCTATGACCCGAAGACGGTTACGCTTGACCAATTCAAGATCGGGCAGCCTGACAGGTTGATGCTGGAAGGCGGTGGCCATTTCGATCGCGCTGATCTGCTCGGAGAACTGGAGCTCGGTTCGACGTCGGCGTCACTGAGCGGCCTCACGGGAGTTGTCGCGCCGTTTGCACCGTCGCTTGCAGCGCGGCTGAATGCGCTCGGAGCCGCGACAGGTCCCGCACGCGGAAAATTGACGCTCAGCCTCACGCGAAACAAAGCCGTCAGCGGCCCGGTCGTATTCGGCATGCTCAAGCTTGAAGCGCCGCAACTGAAGGGATCTATCAACGTCACGGTGCAGCCGTCATTCGAAGCGCTGCGCGCGGTCGATCTCGACAAGCTGCTTCATAATGAAGTCACGGTCGAGACCATGCTGGCGTCGGAGCAAAGCGCGTCGCTGCTTGCCTTGCTCGGGCTCGACGATGTGATTGCCGCGCGCGATGGCCCCGCGCAGTTCAAGGGATCGGTGACGGGCGTGTGGGGCGCGCCGCTGCGGCTCAAGGTCAATCTCAACGCCGCAGGCTTCGACGCCGAGGCGCAAGGCACCGCCGACCCCTTCGCGCATGAGACGAAGACTGAGAACAGGAATCAGCTGATAGACCTCGGGGGCATCAAGGCCAACATCGCGTTGAAGGCGCACGGGCTCAACCTCGCGCCGCTGTTCGCCCTCAAGCCGTCCGACAAGGTCGCGCAGGACATCGGCGTGTCGTCACGCGTATCGTTGGCCGGCGGCAAGGTGACCTTCGGCGACATCGACGGAACGATGGCGGGATCGCGGCTGCGCGGCCGTATGATGATGACGCTTGATGGCGACCGCAAGGTCGAGGGCGAAGTCGGCCTCGATGCGCTGGAACTGGCGCCGGTGTTTGCGCTCACCATCGGTGCGGCCGGACATGACGCGGCCGAGCCGATCGGCCTCGGCTTGGTGAAGGGCTGGCGCGGACAGGTCGCGTTTCAGGCGTTGCGGGCCGTGCTGCCGGGCGGCAGCGAGTTGCGGCCGCTCAGCGGCATCGTGAAGAGCGATGGTCAATCGCTCGTCGTCGACGCGATCAAGGGCGGGATCGGCGGCGGCGAGGCGAGCGGCAATATTGAAGCGAGACCGACGGCAAGCGGACTTGCGCTCAACGCCCGCGTCACGCTCAACGGCGTCGACGGCGCTGCCTTGCATTATCGCGCGCTGGCGATGCCCGCAGGGCGCGCGTCCCTGCAGATGACGCTATCGAGCCAGGGCCGCAGCGCTTCGGCCCTGACGGGCGCCATCGCCGGAAGCGGCACGGTGACGCTGGAATCCGCCCGCATCGCCGGTCTCGATCCGCGGGCGTTCGAGGTGGCGATCCGCGCCAGCGACACCGGGCAAGCGACCGATGACGTTCGCCTGCGCAAGATCGTGGAGCCGGCGCTGTCGGGCGGCGCGCTCCTGGTCGCGTCGGCGCAAATTCCGTTCACGATTCGAGACGGCCGGCTTCGCGTCGGCACCACCGCGCTGGAGGCCGAAGGTGTCCGCGCCATCGTGTCCGGCGGATACGATATTCCCGCCGACCAGGCTGACATTCGCGCAACGCTCGCGGCGCCGGGCATCGGACAGGGGAGCCCGCCCGAAATTCAGGTCTTCGCGGCCGGTTCGCCCGATGCGTTCGATCGCACGGTCGATGTCGCGGCGCTGTCGTCGTGGCTGGCGGTGAGGGCGATCGATCGCGAAACCCGAAGGCTCGATTCGATCGAACATGGCGATGCGACGCCGGCATCGATTCCCCGGCCGGTCCAGCCGCCGGCGACAGCGCCGGATGCCGCTTCATCCGCTCAGCCTTCGGCCGACGTGCCGCGCCCGTTTCCGCCAAGGCCGAAAGCCGGCACGGCGCGTCCGCTTGCCGTTCCGCCGCTGAGCAATGCGCCTGCAGCCAACGGTTCTTCCGCCAATGCGCCTGTCGTGAGTCAACAGGTGGCGCCGCTGCCGCCGCCGATCGAAGTGCGTCCGGCGCCTGCGGTGGCGCGTCCGGCAAAACCTCGGGCGCCGCCGCTCTCGCTGACGCCACCGCTCGCGCCGCCTGGTTTCTAGGACGTGTGATCGAATGCCGATTGCACAGCTCGCCTAGGCTTTTCGTACACCCGAATGGAATCCGCGCGGCGGAATGGCTCACCGCCGCACACATGCGCGTATGCGAAAAACAGGCCTATTCCTGCTTCAATACTGCGGTTACGGTGCCACCCGTTCGCGCTAGTGTCCCGATTCCGAAGTTCGTATCATTTTGCGGCCCCTTGTTTACGAACTTCGGAATCGATAGGACACTAGCAAACCTATTTACCTAGTGTGGCTTTGGTTCAAAAGTCCGCACGTTGATCTTGCGGCATCAAGTGATGCGGACTTTTAAACCGCCACACTAGCCGCGAACGTTCCTCTGGCGCCGGCCTGCCGACATGACGCTCAATCAGATATGTCACTGGATCGACCAGACGGCGTTGAGCCAGTCTATTCAGGCCGCCGGCTGGGTCGTGCCGACCGTGCAGACGATCCACATCCTCGCCATTGCCGTGGTCGCAAGTTCGGCGCTGATGATCGACTTGCGCCTGATCGGCGTGTTCTGGGCGAACCGGCCGGTGGAAGCCGTGAAGGCGCGATTCCTGCCGCTGGTGTGGTGGCCGCTGCTGGTCCTGCTCGCCACCGGCACGATCATGATCGTTGCAGAGCCGGCGCGCTCGCTGAAGAATCCCGCTTTCCAGCTCAAGATGCTTCTCTTGATCGCGGCGTTGATCGTCACCTGGCTGTTTCAGTTTCTCCACCGGCGCAACGCTGCCTTCGGCGATGTCTCCGGGCCCCGGGCGGCTGCCGCGACGCTCGCCATCGTCTCGATCCTTTTGTGGTCTTCGATCATCTTCGCAGGGCGCTGGATCGCCTATTTCGCGTGATGCAGACGGATTCATCGCCTAGTGGAGTGGATTTGACATTCGCTACCTCGCAGCCCCACGCTTCGCAAAGCGAATGTCAAATCCAAAACTCCACTAGAAACCAATATTTGCTAGTGGTCCTTCGATTCTAACATTTGCAAGAAGCGCCAGCCAAACCGGGATGCAAATGTCAGAATCGGACCACTAGTATGTCAAGTCACAGGGATTTTTTCGGTGGAGATTGATCGCGCTCTGCAGTGGTTGCAGACCACCCCCATCGCGATGACGGTCGCCGAGAACGACATCCTGTTTCCGTGGATCGAGTCCGTTCACGTTTTGGCGATTGTGCTGGTGGTCGGAACCATCTCGATCGTCGACTTGCGGCTGTTGGGCATCGCCTCGCTCGATATCAGCGCGCGCCGCCTGATGCGCGATGTCATCCCCTATACCTGGGGCGCGTTCGCGGTGGCCGCGACCACCGGCTTGCTGATGTTTTCATCCGACGCCGTGCATTATGCCCACAACCGCCTGTTCCAGATCAAACTTGTCATGCTGGTGCTGGCCGGTCTGAACATGGCTGTGTTCCACCTTTTCGGCGAGCGCGATATCGAACGCTGGGATGCACCGGGCGGCGCCACGCCGATCGCCGCCAAGGCCGCTGCCACTATTTCGCTGCTGGCCTGGATCGCGGTGGTCTCGCTCGGCCGCGGCACCGGCTTCACGATGCACTGACTTCACATTGAAACAAGTTCTGGCTACCCTTTGACGAGTTTGCCGGGCCCTTGTTCTTTCTCAGGTTGTCTTTGTTTTCGGAGAAATGCGCGTGAAACCTGCTTCGATCGTCTCTGCCGCTCTCCTCGCCTTGCTGCTGGCGCCCTCAATCGCCGGCGCACAGGCGCCCCAGAAAGCGCCAGCAGTCATCAACCCGCCACCGACGGCCCAGGACTGGGCGGACATCGCCAAATTGCCTGACTGGAGCGGCGTCTGGAATCCGAAGATCTCCGACCAGGACGCCCAGGTCAAAAGCAATCTGCCGCCGTGGAACGAAGAGGCTGCGAAAAAGATCGCGCACATGTTTGCCGAGGAAAAGGCCGGCCGTCCGACGCTGATCTTTGCCAACTGCCTTCCCGAAGCGCATCCGTCCTGGATGCTGGTTACTCACAACGCCATGGAGATCCTGTTCACGCCGGGACGTGTGACCATGTTAGGGGAATCCGACGGCAACCGGCTGCGCCGCATCTACACCGACGGCCGCGGCCATCCCGACGCGTCCGATCCCACCTTCCACGGCCATTCGGTCGGGCACTGGGAGGGCGATACGCTCGTTGTCGACACCGTCGACATCGTTCCCGAGGCGCCGCTTGCCGTCAGCGAGGCCGCCGGGCTGCCCAACAACGGCGACATGCATGTGATCGAGCGCATTCATTTGGCCGACAAGGATATCCTGCACGATGACCTCGAGATCATCGCGCCGCATATCCTGACCAAGCCATGGAAGACCACGCGCATCTTCTTCCGCCAGCGGGCGCGCAAGTTCGATATCGTCGAGGGGGTCTGCGCCACCGGCGATCTGGTCGAA
Organism: uncultured Alphaproteobacteria bacterium; assembly: GCA_963832045.1. GTDB lineage: Bacteria > Pseudomonadota > Alphaproteobacteria > Rhizobiales > Xanthobacteraceae > Bradyrhizobium. The sequence continues at coordinate 74,754 of CAWHSM010000017.1, read as the reverse complement.
CGCGTCAATGCCGAAGGCGACCACATCTTCGTTCCCGTGCAAAAATCCGAATGGGGCCACACCACGGCCGTTCCGGCGAAGTAGCCGGCAAAAACAATTGAAGGAGATAACGATCATGCAACGTCTCATGAAGTCGATCGGCGCGTTTGCCCTTTTTGCGTTTGCTGCCGCCGGAATTACGCAAGTGGCCGCGCATCATTCGGCGTCGATGTTCGATTTCACGAAATCGCAGACGCTCAAGGGCAAGGTCGTGGAAATGCGCTGGGTCAACCCGCACGTCACCATCACCATCACCGGTTCGACCAATCCCGATGAAGCGCCCGCCGACTGGCTGATCGAAACGACGAGCCCTGGCAATCTGGTGCGTGCGGGCGGCTGGCGGCGCGACGCGGTGAAGCCCGGTGACGAGGTCGAGGTCACCTTCCATCCGGAGCGCGAGGCCGGCAAGAAGAGCGGCCTGTTGACGGAGCTCAAGGCGGTTTCGACCGGCGAGGTCTTCACCGCCAATATCCGCGACCAGGAAAAGCCAGGTCTCGAATAGAGACGGGCTCGATAGAGGTTTTTCGATGCTTCTCCGCGCCTCCATAGGCCGCGCCCTCGCTTTTGCGATCGCGGCGGCCATCGCGTTCGTCACCGCGCCTTGCTTTGCCGAGGATCTCCCGCCGCCAAAGGACACGATCTTCGCCCGCAAGACCGTGATGGGCGCGATCGACATGAACATGGACGAGATCGAGACCATGCTCGCGCCGGAAGGCAAGCTGGATCTGGCCGATGCGAGGGAGCATGCCGAGGTGATCTCGACGCTCCTGATGGCGTTTCCGCACCTGTTTCCGCCTTCGACCAATCAATGGAAGCAGGGCGCGGATCGCGATCCCGCCACCGACACCTTCGCCAATCCGGCGATCTGGTCGAATTTTGCGGATTTCTACCGGCGCGCCTCTGAAGCTTCCAGGATCGCCTGGCAGGCGGCCGGCGCCAAGCGGCCCGACGACTTCAGGCCGCTGATCAAGGAATTGCGCCAGCGCTGCAATGCCTGTCACGCCCTGAATCTCAAGACGGAGTGAGGCGAGGTTCGTTGCCCCGCCTTCAAGGCGCGGGATACCGATGTCAGGACAGCGACGGCTGGGTCTTCGCGTCCGTTGCTGCCGCGGCTTGCGCGCGGGAGCGAAAGTAGTCCAGCACGAAGAGCCGAATGGCCGACGACAGATTGCCTTGCTGGCGGTTGCTGTCGATCTCGCCCACAAGTTCGGACAGCGTGATGTTCCGGAGTCCGGAAATCTCCTTCATGCCGTTCCAGAATGCTTCTTCGAGACTGACGCTGGTCTTGTGACCCGCGACCACGATCGATCGCTTGACGACTGGCGATTTCATGATGCGTCCTCGTCGTCGATGCGATGCTGATCGAGCAAATCGCCGACGCGCTTTGCGCGCAGCTCGTCGAGCGCACGCCTGGACTTGGTGCGCCCGAACCGCACGCGATTGGCAGCGGCTTCCTGCTCCGACCGGTCCCGCGCCGCGCGCTTCCTGAACTGTTTCAGATTGACCAAGTCCCCCATGCCGGCCCCCGTCATGCGGCTTCAGTCGTCATTGCGACGATGCAGCCAATCGATGAACGCGTGCAGATCCCGGTCGAATTAACTGCATCCAGAATCGGCGGATGCGCGTTTGCCAGTTCGACTCTCATTATGAAATTTCCCGTAACGCCGTGATAGCGTCAAATGCTGTGTTTCGATTTTTTTCGAAATAATTTTGCTGTACCACGGCCGGGCGCCGAGGCGAAGGCCACTCAAGCATAATTCTTTAGACGATATGAAGAGCGGCTTGTTGTCGCGTCACGTGGATTTTACGGGGTTTTGCGTATTATCCCGGGTGCGTCATTTTGCGCGGCTTGACCAGTCGGTCGAATTCATCGGCAGAAACAAAGCCCAGCCTTACAGCCTCTTCTTTCAGCGTTGTACCGCGGGCATGCGCGGATTTGGCCACTTTGGCTGCATTATCGTAGCCAATCTTCGGGGCCAGCGCGGTCACCAGCATCAACGAGCGCTCCATCAGTTCATGGATGCGTTTCTCGTCGGCGCGTATTCCATCGACGCAGTGCTCGGTGAACGAGCGGGTGACGTCGGCCAGCAGTTGTATGGAATTCATCATACAATATGCCAGCAGCGGCTTATAGACGTTCAGCTCGAAATGACCCTGGCTGCCGGCGATGGTGACCGCCGCCTGGTTGCCGAACACCTGGCAGCAAACCATGGTGACGGCTTCACACTGCGTCGGATTGACCTTGCCGGGCATGATCGAGGAGCCCGGCTCGTTCTCGGGCAGGATCAGTTCGCCGAGGCCGGAGCGCGGTCCGGAGCCGAGCAGGCGGATGTCGTTGGCGATCTTGAAGAGGCCGGTGGCCGCTGCGTTCATGGCGCCATGCACGAACACGTAGGCGTCGTTGGAAGCGAGCGCCTCGAATTTGTTCGGTGCACTTGTGAACGGAAGCCGGGTGATCCTGGCGGCATGACGTGCGAACGTCCGCGCGAATTTCGGTTTCGAGTTGAGACCGGTGCCGACCGCGGTGCCGCCTTGCGCCAGTGGATAGAGCTCCTTGAGCGCGACGCGCAGCCGCGCGATCGCGTGTTCGACCTGGGTGGCATAGCCGGAAAATTCCTGGCCGAGCGTCAGCGGCGTGGCATCCTGAGTATGGGTGCGGCCGATCTTCACGATATGGGAGAACGCCTTTTCTTTCCGGCGCAGCGCGCGGTAAAGCAGGTCAAGCGCCGGAAGCAGGTCATGCGTGATCGCCGCGGCGGCGGCGATATGCATCGCGGTCGGAAACGAGTCGTTGGACGACTGGCTCATGTTGACGTGATCGTTGGGATGCACCGGCGATTTGGCGCCGAGCTTGCCGCCGAGCAATTCGCTGGCGCGATTGGCGATCACCTCGTTGAGGTTCATGTTGGTCTGGGTGCCGGAGCCGGTCTGCCAGACCACCAGCGGAAAGTGCTCGTCGAACTGGCCGTCGATCACCTCGCGCGCCGCGCGGATGATAGCGCCGGCGCGGCGCCGGTCGAGCAGCCCGAGCTCGCGATTGGTTTCTGCTGCCGCGAGCTTGACGATGCCGAGCGCGCGAATGATCGCCATCGGCATCCGGTCGTGGCCGATGCGGAAGTTCTGCCTGCTACGTTCGGTTTGCGCGCCCCAATAGCGATCGGCGTCAACCTCGATGGGACCGAAGCTGTCGGTTTCGGTGCGCGTCGGTCCTGACGCGGATGAGGATTTCGATCGAGCCATAACATCACATGTAGGGGTTACATGCGCGACATGCGAGCGCCCACTTTCCGAAGTTCGTGCTTCACCTCAGCACCCACCTTTCACGAACTTCGGAAAGTCATGGGCACTCGCAAACTTATGATTCCAGCGCCGCCTTCCATTTGAGTTCCTGGACGGAGTTTGCCGCTTGTACTGCAGGAACTTCAAATGGGCGGCACTGGCGGGCGCCGCTCGCGAATTTATTTCTTGCGGAAACGATCGAGCCGGACGACTTCGGCGCCCTCGGTGGGTTTTGCCGGCTCGCTTGTCTCTTCCTGGGCGGGGGCGGGCAGGGCCGAGGTAGCGAGCGGGGGCGCGGCCGCCGGGCTTTCGGCGTCGGCCTGGCCGTCCGCGGTTTCGAATTGCAGGCCGAACTGTACCGAGGGATCGAAGAAGCTCTTGATGGCGCTGAAGGGAACCACGAGTCGCTCGGCGATGCCACCGAACGACAGGCCGACTTCGAAGCGATCCTCCGTCACCACCAGATCCCAGAACTGGTGCTGCAGGATCACGGTCATCTCTTCCGGATATTGCGCCAGCAGCCGTGGCGACAATTTCACGCCGTCGGCCGTGGACACGAAGGTGATGAAGAAATGATGGTCGCCCGGCAGGCCGTGCTCGGCGGCGTCGGTCAGAACCCGACGCAGCACGCCGCGCAGCGCATCGCGGGCCAGAACGTCGTATCGAATATGATCGGTCGCCATTATCGGTCCTGTCGTATTGTTCTCAAATGATGACACCGCCCGTGCAAATGCCGGCATTCCGACTCGGGGCGCTCCGCCCATGCTACTCCGTCTAGCGCGGCAGTTCAAAAGTCCGCATCATTATGGCGAGATCAAAGGGGGGTGCAGCAAAAGGAAGTGGAGGCTTCTGTTGCCAGGTGCCTCCGAACCCCGCCTGACGGAGCTTAACCCGTCAGGACTTCAAGATGGTCTTTCAAACTGCGTTACGCAGCCTGAGCAACCGGAGCATAGTTGTCGTTTGCAACTATTGCATGGCCCGATGTCGGCGGAACCATACCGAGAAAAAACACGTCCTTTACGCCCTCGTCGATCCTGTTTCGCCCCCGCCGAAGCCCGCTGTGACCAGGCCGGGTTTTGGTGGAGGCGCCGGGTACTGCCCCCGGGTCCGAATGGTTTATTGCGACGGCAATTTATTTCCATAGCCGGCGAACCGGCACCCCCAATATAGGGGCCAAAAGTTGAGAAAGACAGTGCTGGAAAACCGCCCTGCACCTGCTTTTGGGGAAATTGAGCCCGCAAGGGGGTGGAATACACGGGAATATGGGTTGGCCCCACCGTGGCCCCATTCTAGAAATGCCCCATGCCCCCGGATTCGTCATCGGCCGCCTCGACGGCGTCGGATATTTCCCAGTCGCCGCCCAGTTTATTCGAGCTTTTTATCGCCTTCGCCAAGATGTCGCTGGCCGGCTTTGGCGGCGTGCTGGTCTGGGCGCGGCGCGGCATCGTCGATCAGCACAAATGGATGACCGCCGACGAGTTCAACGAGACCTTTGCGCTGTGCCACTTCCTGCCCGGTCCCAATATCGTCAACCTCACCTTCGTGTTCGGATCGCGCCTGCGGGGGCTACCCGGCAGCATCGCGGCATTCAGCGGACTGGTCGGCCCGCCCGCCTTGATCATGACGGTGATGGGGGCGCTGTATCACCGCTACGGCGAAATCGACTCGTTGCGGCGGATTCTGGCGGGCGTGGCCTGTGCGGCGATCGGCTTGATGCTCGCGGTCGTGTTCCGGATGATGACGCCGCTGATCAAGCGCCGTGACGTGGTCGGATTGTTGATGCTGGTTGCGATCTTTGTCGCGATCGGCGTGTTGCGGCTGCCGTTGGCGGCGGTCCTGCTGGTGGCGATCCCGCTCTCCATCGCCATCACCCATGCGATGCGGGATAAGGAGGCGGCATGAATTCCGACGCCAATCCGGTGTTCACGCTGGCATGGACTTTCGCCATGATGTCGCTGTTTGCGATCGGCGGCGCCAATTCCGCGATTCCCGAAATGCACCGTGTCGCGGTCGACGTGCATCACTGGCTGACCGACAAGCAGTTTACCGACGTCTACGCCATCGCGCAGCTCTCGCCCGGACCCAACGTTCTGATCGTCACCCTGATCGGCTATTCGGTCGCGGGCCTTGCCGGCGCGCTGGTTGCAACGCTCGCAATGTGTGTGCCGACCGCGGTGCTCGCATTGTTCGTCAGCCGCTTCCTCACCCGCTCCAGTCACGCGCGCTGGCCTGCGATCGTTCAGGCGGCGCTGGTGCCGCTGTCGATCGGCTTGATGGGCGCGAGCGGCTTTATTCTCGCACGCACCTCAGACCGGACCGTGGTTGCGGTTCTCGTCACCGTCGGCGCCGCCGTGCTCGCCTCGGCAACGCGGCTCAATCCGTTCTGGATGCTGGCGGCCGGTGGATGTCTCGGCTTCGCCGGCCTGATCGGGTGAGAAGTCATCCGGTTCCAGCCTTGCCGGACGGCCCGAATGCTCATTTTTCAGGGTATAAAGGGCGGTGAGGCCGCGAATTGGCGTGTCGAACGGACGAGGCCGGCCGCTAAAACCCGGTTCCGCGCGGTGCGCCTTGCGAGCCTGACGTGACGCCCATCAAATGCTGACGAAACGCTCATGAACCAGTATCACGACCTGCTCGAACGGATACTTGCCGACGGCGTGGAGAAGTCCGATCGCACCGGCACCGGGACGCTGTCGATCTTCGGCCACCAGATGCGATTCAATCTGGGCGCGGGCTTCCCGATGCTGACCACCAAGAAGCTGCCGCTCAAGGCCATCATCCACGAGCTATTGTGGTTTCTCAGGGGCGACACCAACATCAAATATTTGCACGACCATGGCGTCACGATCTGGGACGAATGGGCCGACGCCAATGGCGATCTCGGCCCGGTCTACGGCTCGCAGTGGCGGTCGTGGCCGGCGCCGGACGGGCGCAAGATCGACCAGATTGCCAATGTGGTCGACATGGTCAGGCGCAATCCGGATTCGCGGCGGCTGATCGTCAGCGCGTGGAATCCGGCCGAGATCGACCAGATGGCGCTGCCGCCCTGTCACTGCCTGTTCCAGTTCTATGTCGCGGACGGCAAATTGTCGTGCCAGCTCTATCAGCGCTCGGCCGACGTGTTTCTCGGCGTGCCTTTCAACATCGCCTCTTATGCGTTGCTGACCATGATGGTCGCGCAAGTCACCGGACTGAAGGCCGGCGACTTCGTGCATTCCTTTGGCGACGTGCATCTTTATTCCAATCATCTCGATCAGGCGCGGTTGCAACTGACGCGCCCGACCCGGCCGCTGCCGACCATGAAGATCAATCCTGACGTGAAGGATATCTTCGCGTTCCGCTACGAGGATTTCGTGCTCGAAGGCTATGATCCGCACCCGCATATCCGGGCCGAGGTCGCGGTGTGAGCGATTAAATGTCTCTCAAGATCCGTCGCGCGCGTCCTGATGAAATGGGAGTGGTGTATTCGCTCATTCGCGAACTGGCCGAATATGAAAAACTCTCGCACGAGGTCGAAGCCACGAGAAGATGATCGCGGATGCGCTGTTCTGCGAAAATCCGCGTCTGTTCTGTGACATTGCCGAATGGAACGGCGAGGTCGTGGGCTTTGCGGTCTGGTTCCTCAATTTCTCGACCTTCAGCGGCCGCTCCGGAATCTACCTGGAAGATCTGTTCGTGCGGCCGGCGCTGCGCGGCAAGGGCATCGGCAAGGCATTGCTCACGCATCTTGCGAAAGAGTGCGTGGCCAATGGCTGGTCGCGCCTGCAATGGTCGGTGCTCGATTGGAACACGCCTTCGATCGAGTTCTACAAGTCGCTTGGCGCCGTCCTGGTGGACGAATGGAAGCTATGCCGGCTCGGCGGGCCCGCGCTCACGGCGCTTGCGGAAGGAAAGCGCTGATGGAGATCGTGCTCATCGCAGCCGTCGCCGACAATGGCGTGATCGGCGCGGATGGCGCGATCCCCTGGCGGCTCAAGACCGACTTGCAGCGTTTCAAGGCGCTGACGATGGGCAAGCCGGTCGTGATGGGCCGTAAGACCTTCGTCTCGTTGCCGCGGCCGCTCACCGGGCGAACCAACATTGTCATGACCCGCCACAGCGATTTTCGCAGCCCCGGCGCGGTCGTGACGACATCGCTTGCACATGCAGAGGCGGTTGCGAGGGGCGAGGCGCTGCGGCGTTTCGCCACTGAAATCGCCGTGATCGGCGGGGCGGAAATCTACGCCGAGTGGATCGGCCAGGCCTGCCGCCTGGAGATCACCGAAGTTCATGCCAGCCCGGCGGGGGATACGCGTTTTGCGCCAATAGACAAGGCGATCTGGGAAGAGGCGGCGCGGAGCGAAAACCCGGCCGGTCCGGACGACAGCGCCGCCTTTTCCTTTGTTACCTATGTCAGGCGGGGGCCGCATTAACCGCATCCTCCAATCTTTACATTGACAATCATGGGTGCGGGCATAGCTGTTCCGGGCGCCCGCGTTGTATCGGTGGGGGCTGTCCCCTATAAGGCCGGGCAGATGCTGCGGGGTCGGGCCTGTTGGCCTTTTGCCTCACCAAGGAGATGACGGATGGCGTGGAAGAATCAAGGCGGAGGCCCCTGGGGTTCGGGTCCGAAAGGACCATGGGGCTCCGGTCCGCAGCCGGCCGGGCCGCGGCCGCCCGATCTGGAAGACCTTCTCCGCAGCGCCCAAGACCGCCTGCAGCAATTGCTGCCGGGCGGCTATTTCAGCGGGCTGGGCATCGCGCTCGCTTTGCTCGCCGTCATCGCGATCTGGGCCATGTCGGGCTTCTACCGCGTTCAATCCGAAGAACTCGGCGTCGTGCTGCGCTTCGGCAAGCATGTCCGCACCGTGGGACCGGGGTTGAACTATCACCTGCCTTATCCGATCGAGACCGTGCTGCTGCCGAAGGCGCTGCGCGTCTCGACGCTCAGCATCGGCGTGGCCCTGATCGAGGATCCGGCGCGGCGCGGCCGTTCCAGGCGCGAAATACCGGAAGAAAGCCTGATGCTGACCGGCGACGAGAACATCGTCGATGTCGAGTTCGCCGTGCTCTGGCGCATCAAGCCGAGTGGCGGCGCCGCCGACTATCTCTTCAATATCCAGAATCCAGAAGGCACCGTGAAGGCGGTAGCCGAAAGCGCGATGCGCGAAGTGGTGGGACGTACCAACATCCAGCCGATCCTCACCGGGGCGCGCGACGCGACCCAGCAGGCGGTTCAGGAACTGATGCAGAAGGTACTCGACAACTACGGTTCGGGCATCCAGGTGCAGCAGGTGCAGATGCAATCGGTCAATCCGCCGGCGCAGGTGATCGAATCCTTCAACGACGTGCAAAACGCGAAAATCGATTTCGAGCGACTGCAAAACGAGGCGCAGACCTACGCCAACCGCGTCGTGCCGGATGCCAAGGGACGCGCGGCGCAAATCCTGCAGGTCGCCGAAGGTTACAAGCAGCAGGCGGTTGCCGAAGCCAAGGGCCAGAGCTCGCGCTTTTTGCAGGTCTATGAGGAATACAACAAGGCAAAGGACGTGACGCGCGAGCGCATCTATCTCGAGACGATGGAACGCGTTCTCGGCAGCTCCGACAAGCTCGTCTATGACGGCGGGCCGTCAGGACAGGGCGTCGTGCCCTATTTGCCCCTGAACGAACTCACGTCGCGGCGGCCGGCGCCGCCGCCGGCCAATCAGCCGCAACAACAGGGCACGGGAGGCTCGCGATGAGATCCCCCGTCACTGGTATTATGGCGCTGCTGCTTTTGCTGCTGCTGCTGATCGTCGGCTACAGCTCCGTATTCACCGTGCAGCAGACCGAACAAGTCCTGGTGGTGCGGCTCGGCCGGCCCGTCGATGTCGTCACCGACCCTGGCCTGCATTTCAAGGCGCCGTTCATCGACACTGTGATCCCGGTCGACAAGCGTATCCTCGACCTCGAAAATCCCGCGCAGGAAGTGATCGCCTCGGATCAGAAGCGGCTGGTGGTCGATGCCTTCGCCCGCTACCGCATCAAGGATGCGCTGCACTTCTATCAGAGTGTCGGCTCGATTCAGGCCGCCAATCTCCAGCTCACCACGCTTCTGAACGCCTCGCTGCGCCGCGTGCTCGGCGAAGTCACCCTCATCCAGGTCGTGCGCGACGAGCGCGAAGCGTTGATGGCGCGAATCCGCAGTCAGCTCGACAAGGAAGCCGACGGCTACGGCATCGAGGTGATCGACGTGCGAATTCGCCGCGCCGATTTGCCCGAACAAAACAGCCAGGCCGTGTTTCAGCGCATGCAGAGCGAGCGGGCGCGTGAGGCCGCCGAGTTCCGCGCGCAAGGCGGCCAGAAGGCGCAGGAGATCCGGTCCAGCGCCGACCGTGAGGCCACGATCATCGTTGCCGAAGCCAATTCGAAGGCCGAGCAGACCCGCGGCGAGGGCGACGCCGAACGCAACCGGCTGTTTGCCGAATCCTACGGCAAGGACCCCGATTTCTTCGCCTTCTATCGTTCGATGACGGCTTACGAAAACAGCCTCAAGAGCAACGATACGCGCTTCCTGTTGCGGCCGGATTCGGATTTCTTCAAGTTCTTCGGAAGCGCCACCGGCAGACCGTCTGCCGCGGCCGCAGCGCCGAAGCAGTAGTTCTGAAAGCAGGCCCGAAGCAGACCTGCTTCGGCATCGAAGCATGATCCGGAAAAGTGGGCACCGGTTTTCCGAAAAGATCATGCTCAAACAAAAAGACAGAGCGAGATGAGGTCATCTCGCTCTAGAAAAAGTTCAAGCGGGGGGGGTCGATCCGATGAGGTCCATAGCGTTCGCCGACTTCCTCATCGGTGTGGGAATCCTGTTTGTGCTCGAAGGCCTGTTGTTCGCGGCCATCCCGGCCTGGGTCAGGCGGGCGATGAAGAGCGCGCTGGCGACGCCCGATCACATCCTGCGGGCGGTCGGGATCGGCTCGGCCGTGGTGGGTTTGATCCTGATCTGGGTCGTGCGCCGGTAGAGCGAACGCATAATTTTCGGACGTGCTCCACCTCACTTCTCTCGTAGGTAGAGGGAGAGCGCCGCCGGCGTTTTACGAAAACACCGCAGGAACAACGCCATCGTGAGTATCGGCGTCTGTTTTTCGCCGAAATGCTGGGATCAAACGCTTGCGCGGGTCGCCCGTTCGGGCGCACTCTGCGGGCCAAATCTCGCCTAATCGAGAAGAGAGAACCGACATGACCGTTGCAACCTTTACGCCGCGCCATCGCCTGCGCCCCCTGCTGGCCGCGGCATGTCTCGGGGCTGCGGCTGTCTTTTGCTCGGCGTTTCCCGCGCTGGCGCGGGGGCCCGATGGCATCGCCGATGTTGCCGAGAAAGTGATCGATGCGGTGGTCAATATTTCCACCTCGCAAACCGTCGAGGCCAAGGGCGGTCCGTCCGGCGAGGGCAGGGGTGCGACTCCGCAACTGCCGCCGGGCTCGCCCTTCGAGGAATTCTTCGACGACTTCTTCAAGAACCGGCGTGGCCAGGGCGGCCCCCGGGGCGGCGACATGCAGCCGCACAAGACCAGTTCGCTGGGTTCGGGCTTCATCGTCGATCCGTCCGGAATTGTCGTGACCAACAATCACGTCATTGCCGATGCGGACGAGATCAACGTCATCCTGAACGACGGCACCAAGATCAAGGCCGAACTGGTCGGCATCGACAAGAGGACCGATCTTGCCGTGTTGAAATTCAAGCCGCCTCATCAGCTGATCGCGGTGAAGTTCGGCGATTCCGACAAGCTGCGCCTCGGCGAATGGGTGATCGCGATCGGCAACCCCTTCAGCCTCGGCGGCACCGTGACCGCGGGCATCGTCTCGGCGCGCAACCGCGACATCTCCTCGGGTCCCTATGACAATTACATCCAGACCGACGCGGCCATCAATCGCGGCAATTCCGGCGGTCCGCTGTTCAACCTCGACGGCGAAGTGATCGGCGTCAACACGCTGATCATCTCGCCGACCGGCGGTTCGATCGGCATCGGCTTTGCGGTGCCCTCCAAAACCGTAGCCGGCGTGGTCGATCAGCTGCGGCAGTTCGGCGAGTTGCGCCGCGGCTGGCTGGGGGTGCGCATTCAGCAGGTCACCGACGAGATCGCCGAAAGCCTCAATATCAAGCCAGCCCGCGGCGCGCTGATCGCAGGCGTCGACGACAAGGGCCCGGCGAAGCCCGCCGGCATCGAACCCGGCGACGTTGTCGTCAAGTTCGACGGCAAGGATATCAAGGAGCCGAAGGATCTGTCGCGCGTCGTCGCCGATACGGCCGTCAACAAGGAAGTCGACGTCGTCATCATCCGCAAAGGCGAGGAGCAGACCAGGCGCGTCACGCTCGGGCGACTGGAGGACGGCGACAAGCCGCAACCGGCTTCCGTCAAGTCGGCGCCGGAACCCGAGAAGCCGGTGACGCAAAAGGCGCTCGGCCTCGACCTCGCCAATTTGAACAAGGACCTGCGCAGCCGCTACAAGATCAAGGACAGCGTCAAGGGCGTCGTCATCACCAGCGTCGACGGCGCCTCCGACGCCGCCGAGAAGCGGCTTGCCCCGGGCGAAGTCATTGTCGAGGTGGCGCAGGAGGCGGTCAGCAATGCCGCCGACATCAAGAAGCGTGTGGAGCAGTTGAAAAAGGACGGCAAGAAGTCCGTGCTGCTGCTGGTGTCGAACGCCGATGGCGAATTGCGTTTCGTCGCGCTGAGCGTCCAGTAGGCGCTTTCTTATCCCTCCCCCGCGGTACGCGTGGGGAGGGTGGCATATCGCAAGCGTTTAGCGAGCGATATGCCGGGTGGGGGTGTCTTATTGACGGTGGGCGCCCCACCCGACCTCGCTGCGCTCGGCCACCCTCCCCACTACTCGCTACGCTCGTGGGGGAGGGATCAAGGACGCCCTACCCCTCCACAAACTCGTCGCGCCGATAGCCCTGCGCGTAGAGAAGCGCGGTGAGATCGCCGTAGTCGATGCGTGCGGCGGCGGCGGCCGCGACTGCCGGCTTGGCATGGAAGGCAATGCCGAGGCCTGCCTCGCCGATCATGCCGAGGTCGTTGGCGCCATCGCCCACAACCAGCGTGTCGACGTTGTCGAGGTCGAAGGACTCGCGAAGCTCGCTCAGCGTTGCGAGCTTGGCGGCGGCGCCGAGAATTGGTTCCTTGACTTCGCCGGTCAATTTGCCGTCGCGCACGATCAGCTCGTTGCCGCGGTTTTCCTGGAGCCCGATCATTCCGGCAATGACTTTCGTGAACAGCGTGAAGCCGCCGGAAATCAGACAGGTCCACCCTCCGTGCGCGCGCATGGTTGCAACCAACTGGCGGCCGCCGGGCGTGAGCGTAATGCGTTCCTTGATGACCTTGTCGATCACATCGACCGGCAGTCCCGCAAGCAACGCTACGCGCTCGCGCAACGCGGGTTCAAAGGCAGTTTCGCCGCGCATCGCCCGCTCGGTGATGGCCGCGACACGGGCCTTCACGCCGGCGAAGTCGGCGAGTTCGTCGACGCATTCCTGGCCGATCATGGTGGAATCCATGTCGGCCAGCAAAAGTTTCTTGCGCCGGGCTGCTAGCGGCTGCACGACAATATCGATCGGCAGATCGCCGCGCGCCTCACGCAGGCGATGCGCGATGGCGCCGATGTCCTCGCTGCCGTCGCCGAAGGCGATGTCGGCGGCGACCTCGTCGAACAGCCACTGCGCGGGCGCAGGCGAGGGAAGAATGGCGCGCGCGCCGTCGATCACCGTGCTATCGAGCGCGGGATTGACCGGATTGCAGATCAGCGTGACGACAAAAGACATGAGTTCGCGGACCGACGATATTGATGCCGTGCTTATCGCAGGGCCGACCGCCAGCGGCAAGTCGGCGCTGGCGCTCGCGTTGGCACGAAAAACCGGCGGTATCGTCATCAATACCGATTCCATGCAGGTCTATCGCGATCTCGAGGTGATCACGGCGCGGCCGACGTCTGACGACGAGGCGCTGGTTCCACACCGGCTCTATGGCCATGTCGATGCGGGTGTGAATTTCTCCGCAGGCGCTTGGGTCGCCGATGCCGCGATCGTGCTCAGCCAGGCCCGGGCCGAGCAGCGGCTGCCGATCTTCGTCGGCGGCTCCGGGCTTTATTTCAAGGCGTTGACGCGCGGGCTGTCGGCGGTGCCGCCGATCCCTACCGAGGTCCGCGAGGCCGTGCGTGCAAGGCTGGAGCGCGATGGCGTCGAAGCGCTGCATGCGGAGCTGGCGCGCCGCGATCCATCTTCCGCCGAGCGATTGAAGCCGCGCGACCGCACCCGCATCGCACGCGCGCTGGAAGTGGTCGAGGCCACCGGACGCTCGCTTTCCGACTGGCATCGCGAAGGCCTGCCGCCGCTATTGCCGGAGGGAACGTTCAGCGCGCTGTTTCTCGAGCCCGATCGTGATTTGCTCTATGCGCGGATCGATGCGCGGTTTGAGGCGATGCTGAAAGCCGGCGCGCTCGAAGAGGTGGCGCGGCTCGCCGCGCGAAACCTCGATCCGCTGTTGCCGGCGATGAAAGCGCACGGCGTGCCGGCGCTAATCGCCCATCTCGCGGGCAAGCTCACATTGGAAGAGGCGTCCGGGGTCGGCCGCGCCGACACCCGCCATTACGCCAAGCGGCAGTTCACCTGGTTCAGGCATCAACTGCCGGAGTTTGAATGGGTGAAATTGGCGGCGGCGGGGGAGTGGGTCGAAGTCTTCACCACTACGTAGCTCGTCATTCCGGGATGCGCCGGTACGGCGCAGGCCCGGAATCCATAACCCCAGCCGGTGGATATGGATTCTCCGATGTGCAATTGCACATCGTAGCTCGCGCTGACGCGCGCCCGGATGACGATTGATAATGGTCGCCCGTCGCGGTCTTTCCGGCGCGCCATGACGGCGCCCGCATGGCTGTAAACCCGAAATTCACCCTCGCCGAACGCCGAGAACCCCGCTAAAACAGCAATCGAGCGCTATCTGTTGCTGACGGCTTGACTTTTGGGCTTTGGGCAGTATGTTCGCGCAACCTTTGGGAAGTTCGAGCGGTCTTATGCGTAATATTATTACCAAACTCCTTATCGTAGTACCCAGGTGCATCGCCGGGGATGGCTAGGTGCCATCCAAATTCGGACGGTGCGCCAGGGCCTCTTTCGGGCCCTTTTTTATTTCCCAAACCACGAGCCTCAGGCCACAAGCCTCTCGAACCAGAAACGCCGCGCCAGAACAGCGCATCCGGAGCCAGCCAAGGAAATACGTCATGAGTGACAAGAGCCACGATCCCAACCAGATGACCGGCGCCGCGATGATCGTGCGCGCGCTGGCCGATCATGGCGTCAAACATATTTTCGGCTATCCCGGCGGCGCGGTGCTTCCGATCTATGACGAGATTTTCCAGCAAAGCGAAGTGGAGCACATCCTGGTCCGGCACGAGCAGGGCGCCGGCCACGCCGCCGAGGGCTATGCACGCTCGACCGGCAAGCCGGGCGTGGTGCTGGTGACCTCGGGGCCGGGCGCCACCAATATGGTGACGCCGCTCACCGACGCGCTGATGGATTCGATCCCGCTGGTCTGCATCACCGGGCAGGTGCCAACCCACCTGATCGGCAACGACGCGTTCCAGGAATGCGACACCGTCGGCATCACGCGGCCCTGCACCAAGCACAACTGGCTGGTGCGCGACGTCAACGACCTCGCCAAGGTGCTGCACGAGGCGTTCTATGTCGCGAGCACCGGCCGTCCGGGCCCCGTTGTCGTCGACGTGCCCAAGGACGTGCAGTTTGCGACCGGCACCTATCATCCGCCGCGCAAGTCCGACGTGCATGTGTCCTACGCGCCGCGCGTCAAGGGCGACGCCAACCAGATCCGCAAGGCGGTGGCGCTGCTGGCGTCCGCCAAGCGCCCGGTGATCTATTCGGGCGGCGGCGTCATCAATGCCGGCCGTGAGGCCTCAAAGCTGCTGCGCGAACTGGTCGAGGTCACCGGCATTCCGATCACCTCGACGCTGATGGGGCTCGGGGCATACCCCGCGTCCGGCAAGAACTGGCTCGGCATGCTCGGCATGCACGGCACTTACGAGGCCAACATGGCGATGCATGATTGCGACGTCATGCTGTGCGTCGGCGCGCGCTTCGACGACCGCATCACCGGGCGCACGGATGCGTTCTCGCCGGGCTCGAAGAAGATCCATATTGATATTGACCCCTCCTCGATCAACAAGAACATCCGCGTCGACGTTCCCATCATTGGCGATGCCGCCAACGTGCTCGGCGATCTCCTGCAGGTGTTCAAGGCGGAAGCGACGAAGCCGGACATCAAGGCCTGGTGGGCCGAGATCGCCAAATGGCGCGCGCGCAATTCGCTGTCCTACAAGAAGAACAACGATATCATCCTGCCGCAATTTGCGATCCAGAGGCTGTTCGAGGCCACGCGCGGCCGCGACACCTACATCACGACCGAAGTCGGCCAGCACCAGATGTGGGCGGCGCAGTTCTTCGGCTTCGAGGAGCCGCACCGCTGGATGACTTCCGGCGGTCTCGGCACCATGGGCTATGGCCTGCCGGCGGCGCTCGGCGTGCAGGTCGCCCATCCCGACAGCCTCGTCATCGACATCGCCGGCGACGCCTCGGTGCAGATGACGATCCAGGAAATGTCGACGGCGGTTCAGTTTGAGCTGCCGATCAAGATATTCATCCTGAACAACCAGTATATGGGCATGGTGCGGCAGTGGCAGCAATTGCTGCACGGCAATCGCCTGTCGCACTCCTATTCGGAAGCGCTGCCGGATTTCGTCAAGCTCGCCGAGGCTTATGGCTGCGTCGGTCTCCAGGCGGTCAAGCCCGGCGATCTCGACGGCGCGATCAAGGAGATGATCAAGGTCAAGCGCCCGGTGCTGTTCGATTGCCGCGTGGCGGCGCTGGAAAATTGCTTCCCGATGATCCCTTCCGGCAAGGCGCATAACGAGATGCTGTTGCCGGCGGAAGCCAATGACGAGACGACCGCTGCAGCTTTTGCCAGTGGCAAGGCGCTGGTGTGATGATGGCGCCTCAACCCATGCGCTGTCTTATCCCTCCCCCCGCGAGCGTGAGCGAGTGGTGGGGAGGCATAGGCCGCCCCAAGGGCGGCCGTTCTAAGAACGCCGAAGCGGAGCTTCGGCTATGCGTAGCGAAGCGGAGGTCGGGGTGGGGGGTGGCCAGAGCCCCCACCCGGCATGTTGTTCGCTTCGCTCTCAACACGCCACCCTCCCCACGCTTCGCGGGGGAGGGATGGAGACACCAAGATGTTTAGCCTCGCCGAACTCGAGCGCGCTCATGGCGTCGTCGGCGCAGCGATACCGCCGACGCCGGCCCATGCCTGGCCGCTGCTCGCGGAGCGGCTTGGCACCAGCGTCGTCGTCAAGCACGAGAACCACACGCCGACCGGCGCCTTCAAGGTGCGCGGCGGGCTGATCTATCTAGATCGCCTTAAGCGCGAGCGCCCCGGCACGGCCGGGATCATCTCGGCGACAACAGGCAACCACGGCCAGAGCCTCGCTTTCGCGGCGGGGCGTTACAAGTTGCCGGTGACGATCTATGTGCCGCACGGCAACTCGACCGAGAAGAACCGCGCGATGAAGGCTTTCGGCGCCAAACTCGTCGAATATGGCGAGGATTTTGAAGCCGCGCGTCAGGAGGCCAAGCGCCACGCCGAGCGCGACGGCCTCGAAATGGTGCCGTCGTTCCATCGCGACCTGGTGCTCGGCGTTGCCACCTACGCGCTCGAACTGTTTCGCGCCGCGCCCGATCTCGACGTGCTATACGTGCCGATCGGGCAGGGCTCCGGCATCTGCGGCTGCATCCTGGCGCGCGACCTGCTTGGCCTGAAAACCGAGATCGTCGGCGTGCAGTCGACGGAAGCGCCGTCCTATGCGCTGTCGTTCAAGGCGGGTACGGTGGTGAGCACCAACAGCAGCAACACCCGTGCCGATGGCATGGCAACTCGCGTTCCCGACGAAGATGCGCTTTCGATCATCCGCAAGGGCGCCTCGTGCATCGTGCAGGTGAGCGATGAAGAGATCGGCGAAGCAATCCGCGCCTACTGGACCGATACGCATAATCTCACGGAAGGAGCGGGCGCCGCTTCGCTCGCCGCGGCGCTGCAAGAAAAGGCAAGACTGCGCGGCAAGCGCGTCGGGCTGATCCTGAGCGGCGGCAATATCGATTTCGATTTGTTCAACCGATGGGTTGTTGGCGAAGCCGTCGGCTGCGACAGGGTGATGGCGTGAGAGTGCTAGATACAAATTCGACTGTCATCGTCCGGCTTGACCGGACGATCCAGTACGCCGCGGCGTCTCGATCGTTCTCGGGCGTCTCTGGGATACTGGATCCCCGCTTTCGCGGGGATGACGAGAAGTGCGGTATGCCGAAAAGAAAGACAATAAGGACCTGAGAATGAACCAGCCTGCATCCGCCTACTTCATGGAAGAACGCCAGGTTCCGAGCGAGTCGCATACGCTTTCGGTGCTGGTGCAGAACGAGCCGGGCGTGCTTGCCCGCGTGATCGGGCTGTTTTCCGGGCGCGGCTACAACATCGAGAGCCTCACCGTCTCCGAAACTGAAAGCCAGAAGCATCTCTCCCGCATCACCATCGTCACGACGGGGACGCCTGACGTGATCGAGCAGATCAAGCATCAGCTCGACCGCATGGTGCCGGTCTATCGCGTCGTCGACATGACGCTCACGGGGCGCTCGATCGAGCGTGAACTGGCGATGGTGAAGGTGCGCGGCAGCGGCGAGCATCGCATCGAGTCGCTTCGGCTCGCGGAGGCCTTTCGCGCCCGCGTGATCGATGCCACCACGGAAAGCTTCGTGTTCGAGATCACCGGCAATTCCGCCAAGATCAACCAGTTCGTCGACCTGATGCGCCCGCTCGGCCTTGTCGAGATTTCGCGCACCGGCGTTGCCGCGATCGGCCGCGGAGCCGAGGGGATGTGAGCCATGCTGGCGCGCGACTGGTACTATAACCAACGGCGGCGGATCGGGCTGGATTCGGCGGTCGCCTCGATCTACGACCGCCACGATGACAGCGACCTGCGCAGGCGCGCCGCGCTCTCCATGCTGGGCGTGAAGCCGGGATGGCGGGTCGCCGATATCGGTTGCGGCAATGGCGTGCTCGCCTGCGAGGCCGCGCTGATGGGCGCCGAGGTCGATGCGATCGATGTTTCGCCGGCCATGCTGGCGCTCGCGGAAATCAGTGCCCGCGACCGCAAGGTTGCGATCCGCACTCAATCGGCGGGGCTCTTGAGCTTTGCCTATCAACCCGACAGCTACGACCTGATCGTCAGCGAATTCACGCTGCATCACCTGCCGGATTTCTGGAAGGCCGTGGCGCTGTCGCGGATTTTCGCCGCGCTGAAGCCCGGCGCGAATTTCTACCTGCGCGACATCGTGTTCGTGTCCGTTCCCGACGGAACGGAGCGCGACGTCGACGAGTGGGCCGACTTCAGCATCAAGAACCACGATTTCGATCGCGACAGCGTCGTCACCCACATGCGCGACGAATATTCGACGTTCGGCTGGGTGATTGAGCGCATGCTCACCGACGCCGGCTTCACGCTGACCACGGTCGACTATCACGCGCCGCTGCACGGCACTTATTTGCTGCGCAAACCGAAACACGGCGAGCAGGGCTGACATCGTGGTGACGTTTGATCGAAACAGTTGCGCCGGCCTCTTCTCTGCGCCCTCCCCCCTTGCGGGGCAGGGTCGGGGAGGGGGGTATTCTGTGCACGATGCTTGTTGTCACCCCCACCCCCACCCCCAACCCCAACCCCTCCCCGCAAGGGGGAGGGGAGCGCAGCAGCTTCGTTGTTGTGCGATGTCGGGCCAACTTCAACCTCAGCCATGAAACCTGCCGACGTCTGCATTGCCGTCATGGTCGCGGTGATCTGGGGGCTCGCCTTTGTGGCGAGCCGTATCGCGCTCGGCGAATTGTCGCCCACGCTGCTGACGGCGCTGCGGTTTACGATCGCGGCCATCCCGTGCCTGTTGGTGCCGCGGCCGAAGGTTTCCTGGCCGGTCCTGATCGCGATCAGCTTCACGCTGTTTCTCGGCCAGTTCCTCACGCAAGCCTACGGCATCGCCCACGGCGTCCCGGTCGGGCTCACCAGCGTGATCGTGCAGAGCCAGGCCCTGTTCACGATCGGCTTTGCGGCCCTTTTGTTCGACGAACGTCCCTCGCTCATGCAAACGCTCGGCATCGCGATTGCGGCTGCCGGCCTTCTGATGATCTGCGGCACCGTCGGCTATGATTTCAGCATTGCCGCCTTTGCGGTCCTGATGATCTCCCCGATCTGCTTTGCGGCCGGAAATCTGCTGTTGCGGCGGGCACAGGGCGTGCCGATGTTCGATCTGTCCGCCTGGCTCTGCCTGGTCGCCGCGGTGCCGCTGCTCGCGCTGACACTCGTCAGCGACGGCGTCCAGCCGACATGGCATGCGCTGTCGCATATGTCACTGGCGGTTCTGCTTTGCATTCTCGTCGTCGGCGCGATTTCCACGTGCATAGCCTATTGGCTGTGGGGGCGGCTGTTGCGTGATTACACCGCGGCCCAAGTGGCGCCGTTCGGGCTTCTGGTGCCGTTCGTCGGCTCAGCCGCGTCGAGCATCGTGTTCGGCGAAACCTTCGGCCCGTTGCGGCTCGCCGGCATGCTCACCGTGGTCGGCGGCATCGCCGTGATGCTGTTGTCGAGGCGTGCGCAGGCTCTTCCGAAAGCAGCGGGGGCGTGACGATGCCGAGCGCGCCGCTGCTATTGGCCTCCTGGCCTCGCTCTATCCGGTCTTCATCGAGTGAAAAGCGGCCAAAACGATGCGAGAAGAGGGTTTACCCTCCCTCTTAAAATGTTTAGACCACGCCGGAAATTCCAGGGCGACCGGCAGTCTTTTTCCACCTGAAAGCCTGATCCATCGGCCGATTGCCGGCCCCGTTACAGAGGAAACGAACATGCGTGTTTATTACGATCGCGACGCCGACCTGAACCTGATCAAGGGCAAGAAGGTCGTCATCGTCGGCTATGGCAGCCAGGGCCACGCCCATGCGCTGAACCTGAAGGATTCCGGCGTCAAGGAAGTGGCGATCGCGCTGCGCAAGGGATCGGCCTCCGCCAGGAAGGCGGAAGCCGCCGGCTTCAAGGTGATGGAAGTCGCCGAAGCCGCCAAGTGGGCCGACCTCGTGATGATGCTCACGCCCGACGAATTGCAGGGCGATATCTACCGCGAGCACCTCGCGGACAACATGAAGAAGGGCGCGGCCCTGGTGTTCGCCCACGGCCTCAACGTGCACTTCAACCTGCTCGATCCCCGTCCCGATCTCGACGTGCTGATGATCGCGCCGAAGGGCCCCGGCCACACCGTGCGCTCCGAATATCAGCGCGGCGGCGGCGTGCCGTGTTTGATTGCGATCGCCAAGGACGTTTCCGGCAACGCCCATGATCTGGGCTTAAGCTATGCGTCGGCGATCGGCGGCGGCCGCGCCGGCATCATCGAGACCACGTTCAAGGAAGAATGCGAAACCGACCTGTTCGGCGAGCAGGTGGTGCTCTGCGGCGGCCTGGTCGAACTGATCAAGGGCGGCTACGAGACGCTGGTGGAAGCCGGCTACGCGCCGGAGATGGCGTATTTCGAATGCCTCCACGAGGTGAAGCTGATCGTCGACCTGATCTATGAAGGCGGCATCGCCAACATGAACTACTCGATCTCCAACACCGCCGAGTATGGCGAATACGTCACCGGCCCGCGCATCATCACCGACGAGACCAAGAAGGAGATGCGGCGGGTGCTCGCCGATATTCAGGGCGGCAAATTCGCCCGCGACTGGATGCTGGAGAACAAGGTCAACCAGACCTCGTTCAAGGCGACCCGCGCCAAGCTGGCTGAGCATCCGATCGAGGAAATCGGCGCCAAGCTTCGCGACATGATGCCGTGGATCAAGAAGGGCGCTCTGGTTGATAAGAGCAGGAACTGAGCTGCTTTCTTATCCCTCCCCCGCGAAGCGCGGGGAGGGAAGGCCGTAGCGAAGCGAAGGCCCAGGGTGGGGGCGGCCCGAACAGCCCCCCACCCGACGCTCATTTCATTCGCGTCGACCCTCCCCACGAGGGGAATTATGCACTTGACATACCAAATCTGAGGTTGTAGTTTTCGGCCATGCTCCGAAGGACTTGGCCATGACCTGCGACCTCACCAACCCGATTTTCACCGACGAAGATGCCGCCCGCAAGCACTTCGAAGCCTTGCGCTGGCCCGATGGCCCGATCTGCCCGCATTGCGGAACCGTCAATGAGGCTACCGAACTCAGCGGCAAGAGCACGCGCGCTGGCCTCTACAAGTGCCGCCCCTGCCAGAAGCCTTTCACGGCCACCATGGGCACGCTGTATGAGCGTTCGCATATCCCGCTGCACAAATGGCTCCTTGCCACGCACCTCTTGGCCGCCAGCAAGAAAGGCATTAGCTCCCATCAGCTTTGGCGCATGCTTGGCTTTGGCTCTTATCGCACCGCTTGGTTTATGGCGCATCGCATTCGCGAGGGAATGGCCCCGCTTAACAAGAACTCCGAAGGCCCGCTTGGTGGTCCCGGCAAGATTGTTGAAGCCGACACCACGTACATCGGCGGCAAAGAGAAGAACAAGCACGCTAGCAAGCGCGACGGCAAGAAGATCGGCGGCATGGGCAAGCAGATCGTCCATACGCTTGTTGAGCGCAAAGGTCGCGCTCGCTCCGATCATATCGCCAACATCAGCGGCAAGACGCTGCGGCCAATAGTTGTCAAACAGGTTAGCCGCAAGTCCACTCTGATGACCGATACCGCTGGCGGCTACATGGGCGTTGGCAAAGAGTTTGAACGGCACGAAATGGTAGATCATGGCGCGGGTGAGTGTGTGCGCGGCGATGCCCACAGCAACACCGTGGAAGGATATTTTTCAGTTCTCAAGCGCGGCATTACTGGCGTTTATCATCATGTCAGCGAAGCACACTTGAAGCGTTATCTTGCCGAGTTCGATTTCAGATACAACGAGCGAATGGCGCTTGGCGTGAACGATGCAGAACGCGCGCGCAAGGCCGTGGTTGGCATTGCTGGAAAGCGGCTAATGTATCAAGACACTAACGGAAGCGACCACGCCTAAGCAGAAGGCTAAACGTTTTCTGCGCTGGAGGAAACGTTATGGGTAAAATCGGCCTCAAGGTCAGTGCCAATTACGGCACCGGCAAAATGACGCTGTCTTTGGTAAAGCAAACAGGAACCGTCGGCTCCTTAATTATAGACACTAAGAATGCAAGTCAGGTCGCCGGCAACGTGCTCAAAACAGCAACAAAGGCTCATGATCTAAGCGGCAAATCGCAGCCCCATAAAACTAAGAATGACGAAGTTTCGATGACCGTTGTTCGCCCTTCGGGTCACAATGTTGGTCCGGGAAGTAAATCCACGTCAACGACTCTGATTTTTCATTTTGGTGAGACGACCTTAGGTATCGAGGTGCCCAACGCGGACGCACGGATATTAGGTCGCCGTCTGATGACGGCCGCGGCTGAGGGTACCGAGCAATAGAGTTCGTTCGCCTTTTCTTCATCTGCGTGCGCTCCCGATAGTCGTTCTGCTTACAGGAAACATCGTTGCCATGACAAAAATATTGGGAGAGATGACCGCTGCCGCATTAAGTGATTTTGCAAACGTCGGCGCGTCGGCTGGAACTGAATGTGATCTAAGCAAGATCAGGGTTGAGGTTCTCAACAAACCACACAAACCTAGCGGACTCCCAAGCGGTCGGATGGCGGTTTACTGTTTCTTTTTCAACGGAAAAGCGCTGAAGATCGGCATCGCCGGACCAAACAGCGATGCTCGATATCGATCACAGCATTATAATGCCAATAGCGCCGGTAGTAATTTGGCCAAGTCCATTTTGGCACACCCAAACAAAATTGATATCGCACCGCTGCATACAAACTTCGTGGGTCTTTGGATCAAAGAACATACTGACCGCATCAATATTTTGCTTCCCAACTCCTTCGGAAAGCCAATTCTATCAATGCTGGAGAGTTTTCTGCACGCCAGATGGAAGCCGGTATACGAGGGCCGGATAACCTGATCCCTCTAAGGATTACTTCGTAGGTTTCACTTTTGTTTTCTTTTTCGCTATCCGACGCGGCCTTTTGCCCATCTTCATTTCCGAGTGGGGTTTCGGCGGCATCGCGATCATGCGCTTGATAGTCGCATCGCGACGCGCCGCCGCTTCTTTCTCGCTGTATTCGTCATCCTTGGTTTTTGACATACGAGAGTGCTTTCAATGCCGATGTCACCGGAAGTTAAACAGCAGCTACTTGCTGCAACCAGGTCGACCGCAATCGCGTTCATCGAAGATATGGCATATTTTCGTGAACTATTAAATCGCAAAGACATTGACGCGGCCGCGATAAGGCGTTCCAGCAACGAACTCAGGCGAATCCTTATCGATAACGGCGGAGACTTAGAGAAGATCGCGCCGCCACGCATTGGCCGCGTTTACATTACGGCACCTTACAACAATCCATATTATCGGTCAGGCGAGAAGCACCCATTCGCATTTTTCGCAAGCGGCGGAGTTACGCTATTTGGCGCTACCTTTCGCGGAATCGTTGCGCGCGTGGGGAATACACCAGCTCCCCATATGCATAAGCACCCACCCGATGTCACAGAGCAGTTAACAATCGACGGCTTTCTCTCTCAGAAGGTGCTTTGCCTAAAAGGAATCTGGTCCACACGTAGAAGCCTGATTAAGTACATCGCTCATGTTTCTCATGGTGTACATTCCGGGACAGCCACCGACTCCCATGAAAAGCAGATTGAGAACATCAGGCGTATCGTGACGTTCGGGTGCCCTCCCGACGCGGCCTACGTCAATATGAACCACCGGGCTCTTTTAGACGACGAGGCAATCCCGTTTCGGTACGAGCCGAAGGCAATTGACTCATCCTTGATGGAGCTATTTGCGGCCATCCATTGGATATGCGAGTCACCGAAGCTGGCCGAACTGGAAAGGTTCATCCGCGACGAAGTATCTTGATTTCCCTTAACTGAGGGCATTCGGCCAACATCGCGAAGAAAACCTCGCAAACCATGCCAGCAGCCTCAAGCTCTTCCGGGTTCCATTCCTGAAAAGCCCGGAGGCCGGCATTCAGCATTTCCATATTCAGGATCACGGGCGCGCCAGGCTCTCCCGCTCTTGCGGGCAAGACGGCGCTTGTATGAGGTTTCGAATCAAGGTATGTCAAGTGCATAATTCCCCCCCACGAGGGGGAGGGAGAGAGATGTGGCACCTGATCGTCTCGGTGCTGCCGAAGCGCACGGTCGACAAGATCATCGCCAAGCGCCTCGGCCTGTCCCCACCCGCCTGACATCGCAGCGCAATATGGGCTCGCAGCACAACCTGCGATGGCCGTTCGTTGCCTAATGGTGACAATTACATTACATTTTTATGACGCGGCAGGGGCCCGGGGCTGTGTCGCGCGTCGTCTGGCAGCCGCCAGAAGGCTTGGGTTTAGCCGGGTGCCGATGCGTAACCTATGGCGATCCCGTCCAATCCCGGACCCACCGTAACCTCCGCCGGCGGCGTTGCTGCCGTTGGCATCTGGCGATGGCTTGCGGTTGCCGCGCCTCATCTGGCGGCATTTGGCTTGATGCTTGCGACCGAGGTCGATTTCGCCGCACGCCTCGGTTTTCTGCTGGCATGGGGAATTCTCAATTTCTTCTGGATCGCGCTGTTGCGGCGCCCGGCGCTGTCGGGCGCATTGTCGCTGACGCTGGTCGTGGTGCTGATCCTGCTGTCACGCCTCAAGCACGACATCGTGCAGATGACCGCGAATTTCGTCGACCTGATGGTGATCGACCGCGACACCGCCGCCTTCCTGTTCACGATCTTTCCAAACCTGCGCTGGTCGGTGATCTCGGCGGCGCTGGTCACGCTGCCCTTGATGTATGCGCTGTGGTGGCTCGATCCCTTTCGCATCCGCCGGCTGCCGTCGATCGCCTGCGGCCTCGCCTGCCTCGCCGCGCTCGCCGGATTTTCCCTTACCTGGCCGGAAGAAGCCTGGCGCGGCTATTTCGACGACGGCTATCTGTCGAAGTTCGCCCGCTCCGGCGTCACGTCGGTTTCGGACTTCATCAAGTACGGCTTCATGGAATCGGACGCGGCTACAGCCGAACGCCTGAAGGTGCCGCTGGTCGATGCCTGTCATCCCGTCGGGCGGCGGCCGAACATCATCCTGATTCACGACGAGTCCAGTTTCGATATTCGACAGGCCCGCGGCGTGAAGGTGCCCCCCGGTTACGGCGGTCATTTCAAATCCTTCGACGGCCGGGAACGCAAATTCCTCGCCGAGAGCAACGGCGGCCCGAGCTGGTTTACCGAATATAACGTGCTGGCGGGGCTCTCCTCGCGCTCGTTCGGACGCTTCGCCTATTTCGTGACTCGCATCGCCTCGGGCCGGGTCGCGCGTGGGCTGCCGCTGGCGTTGCGGCGCTGCGGCTATGACGCGGTCTCGCTCT
The DNA here is from genome assembly GCA_963832045.1 of uncultured Alphaproteobacteria bacterium. Classification (GTDB taxonomy): domain Bacteria; phylum Pseudomonadota; class Alphaproteobacteria; order Rhizobiales; family Xanthobacteraceae; genus Bradyrhizobium. The sequence goes on along the minus strand of CAWHSM010000017.1, from coordinate 48,916 downwards.
ATCCGGCTTTCGGCGCGTTCATGGGCGCGCGCAGCTTCCAGCTCACCACCGGTGTCCAGCAGTTCTACGACGCGCAGGATCTCGGCGCGAAGGACGTCGAGCCCGACAGTTTCTTCTACGACAAGGCGCTCGGCCTGATGTCGCAGCGTTCGCCATCCGCGCCGCTCTTCATGTTCGTCTATCTCGCCGCCAATCACTTCCCGTGGGAAACCCGGTTTCGCCCCGATCTGACGCCGGCCTGGCGCGACCAGGGCAACGCGCCGCCGGTCGACGAATATCTGCGGCGTCAGGCGATGAGCGCGCAGGATTATGCGGCGTTTGTCGCGACGCTGACGAAGCGGTTTCCGGGCGCGCCTTTCCTGATCGTGCGCTATGGCGACCATCAGCCGGAATTCTCCCCGCATCTGCTCGACCCCGATCTGGACGAAGCCGGCATCGGCAGGAAGCTGGAGAACTACGACGCGCGGTATTTCGCAACCTATTATGCCATCGACGCCATCAATTTCGAGCCGGTCAAAAGCCCTGTCGTCATGGATACGATCGACGGTCCCTATCTGCCGCTGGTGATCCAGGAGGCGGCGGGCATTCCGCTCGATCCGTCCTTCGCCGAGCAGAAGCAGATCATGTTGCGATGTCAGGGCTTGTTCTATGCCTGCAAGGATGGCGCCGAGGCGCGCCGCTTCAACCGGATGCTGATCGATGCCGGTCTGATCCAGGGATTGTAACAAGGGCTGTAACAAGGGCTGTAATGCGATTGTCGCATCAAGCCCTGTCGCCCGCGGGCCGCGTCGCCTACGGCTATTTATCGCGGCGCTTCGTGGTTTCGTGGGAATTCATCTGCCGCGGCTTCGGACCCTGCGCCGGCTCAACCGAGGGGCCAGCGGAGGCGCGGTTTCGGGCATTCTGCTGTTGCCACCAATCTTGCAGCGCATAGCCCTGATGGACGACCGATCCGGGAGGCTGAACAGCGAATTCGCCGGTTTGGGCGAGAGCGTGACCCGCTGACGCAAGCAGGGCGAGCACGAGGATGGCCGAAAGATTGATAGGGAATTGCATTTGGAAAGCCCTCCCGGCGGATTTGATCTGATCTGCTACCGCACCCATATAGGTCGGCGATTTGACTGCAGGAAGGGCGGGTAGCGCACCGGCAGCGACGGTATCCTTCGCGCCCGGCGCTATCCACTCCTTGTCGCATGGCCACCTGCGCGTCAGCGCCGTTCCACCCCTTCCACTCCCCATCCATATCGCCTAAGAGCGGCCCCAACGCTCTTTCTCTGACCTCAAGCGACGCATGATTCGACTAGACAACATCTCCAAGCAAATCGGCCATCAGATCCTGTTCATCGAGGCTCAAGCGGCGCTTCAGAAGGGCGAGAAGATCGGCCTGGTCGGACCCAACGGTTCCGGCAAGACGACGCTGTTTCGGATGATCACGGGTGAGGAACAGCCGGACGAGGGGCAGGTCTCGACCGATCGCGGCATCACGACAGGCTATTTCAGCCAGGATGTCGGCGAGATGTCCGGCCGCAGCGCCGTGTCGGAGGTGATGGACGGCGCGGGTCCGGTCAGCGCGGTGGCCGGCGAGCTGAAGGCGCTCGAAGCCGCGATGGCCGATCCGTCACGTGCCGACGAGATGGAAGCGATCATCGCGCAATATGGCGAGGTGCAGCACCGTTTCGAGGAACTCGACGGCTATGCGCTCGAAGGCAAAGCCCGCGAAGTGCTGGCGGGCCTGAGTTTCAGCCAGGAGATGATGGAGGGCAACGTCGGCGCGCTCTCCGGCGGCTGGAAGATGCGCGTGGCGCTGGCGCGGATCCTGTTGATGCGCCCCGACGTCATGCTGCTCGACGAGCCGAGCAACCATCTCGACCTTGAAAGCCTGATCTGGCTCGAACAGTTCCTCAAGGGCTATGACGGCGCGCTGATGATGACCTCGCACGATCGCGAGTTCATGAACCGCATCATCGACAAGGTGGTGGAGATCGATGGCGGGTCGTTGACGACCTATTCCGGCAATTACGAATTCTACGAAGGCCAGCGGGCGCTCGCCGAGAAGCAGCAGCAGGCGCAGTTCGAGCGCCAGCAGGCGATGCTGGCCAAGGAAATCAAGTTCATCGAGCGCTTCAAGGCGCGCGCCTCGCATGCCGCGCAGGTGCAAAGCCGGGTCAAGAAGCTCGAGAAGATCGAGCGGGTCGAGCCGCCGCGGCGCCGTCAGACGATCGCCTTCGATTTTCTGCCCGCGCCGCGTTCGGGCGAAGATGTCGTGAGCCTGAAACGGGTGCAGAAAGCCTATGGCAGCCGCGTCATCTATGACGGCCTCGATTTCATGGTCCGCCGCAGGGAACGCTGGTGCGTGATGGGCGTCAACGGCGCGGGCAAGTCCACTTTGCTGAAGCTGGTGACGGGCTCGACGGAGCCGGACGACGGCACGGTGGCGCTCGGCGGCAGTGTGAAAATGGGCTACTTCGCCCAGCACGCCATGGACCTGCTCGACGGCGAGCGCACGGTGTTTCAGTCGCTGGAGGATGCGTTTCCGCAGGCCGGCCAGGGTTCGCTTCGCGCCCTTGCCGGCTGTTTCGGCTTTTCCGGCGACGATATCGAGAAGAGGTGCCGGGTGCTCTCGGGCGGCGAGAAGGCGCGGCTGGTGATGGCCAAAATGCTCTTCGATCCGCCGAACTTCCTGGTGCTCGACGAGCCCACCAACCATCTGGACATGGCGACCAAGGAGATGCTGATCGTCGCCCTCTCGCAATATGAAGGCACCATGCTGTTCGTTTCGCATGACCGGCATTTTCTGGCCGCGCTCTCCAACCGCGTGCTGGAGCTGACTCCGGAAGGCATCCACCAATATGGCGGCGGCTACACCGAATATGTCGCGCGCTCCGGCCACGAGGCGCCGGGTTTGCACAGCTAAACCGGGCGCTCATAAGCTGCTTTTCGGCCCTTGGCAGCCTTGTTTGGAAAATGCGGTGGCCTGCCCAAATGGCGGAAAAGATAAAGCTTCATGTCAAAGCGCATCGACAAGTCATGGATCGTTTTTGTCAGCGTCGAAAATCCCGAGCACGACAGATGCGTGGATTTCTTTTCCAGAGAAGACGGTAGCTACGGGTTCGAGGAATTTCGGCGGGACGTCGAGGATCGCGGGCAGTGGACGCCCGTACGGTATTATTCGGGCGTTACCTATCTTTCGCCAACCGATGCCCTGGACTCTGCCGAACGATGTATCCATTGGCTGGTCTATGCCCTCACCGAGAGGCCGGAATTGAAGACGCGTATCGGTTTGGGTTAGCCGCATCGGGTTTTCCGAAGTAAGCAATTTTGGCCCGTGTCGGCCCGGCATTGGATCATCCCCGCTTTTCGTCCGCGTCCGGCGTGCTATTCTCCGGTCAGATCCGGAAAATAATCCGGACGGGAGGGAAATTGATGCGAAAGAGAGTTTGGGCGTATAACGCCTGCGTGCTTGCGGCAGGACTGACGTTGGTGGCTGGCACGCTTGAAGTTCGGGCGGCCGACGACGCCAAGACCTGTATCAAGGAATCCGGCGATGTCGCGATCGACGCCTGCTCGCGCGCCATCAAGTCCAGCCATCTCTCGGGGCATGCGCTGGCGCGGCTATATCTCTCGCGCGGCGTCGAGCGGCGGTCGAAAGAGGATTATGACCTTGCGCTTGCGGACTTTGCCGAGGCGTTGAAGGTCGACAAGAAATACGCGGACGTCTTCTTCAACCGCTGCTCCATCTACAATTTCAAGAAGGAATACGATCTCGCCATTGCGGAGTGCAGCCAGGCCATCAAGCTCGGCCCCGCGGCGGATGCGACGGTAGGCGGCGGCGAACGTCTCGGCAAGGACCGCGCGATATCGGACTATTATACCGAGCGCGGCTTCGCCTATTTCAGGAAGGACGATTACATCCACGCGACCGTGGACCTCGACAACGCCATCCGCCTCAATCCCGACAACGGCAGGGCGCTGAAGACCCGCGGATTGGCCTATGAGGCGAGGGGAGATTCCCGCGCCGAGGCCGATCTGACCGCGGCCAAACTGCTCGGCGAATGAGGGCCTGATTTCATGGCAGCAGATCGCGCGGCCCATTGGGAAACGGTCTATACCACCAAGGACGAGAGCGAAGTCAGCTGGTTTCAGGACAATCCCGAATCCTCGCTCGAATTGATCGAAAAGGCCCGGCCGGCGCCGGATTCGGCGATCATCGATATCGGCGGCGGCGCCTCGCGTCTGGTCGATGCGCTGCTGGAGCGGGGCTTCCGCCGCGTTACGGTGCTCGACATCTCGGCGGCTGCGCTCGATCTCGCGGCGTTGCGGCTCGGCCGGCGCGCCAGTGAGGCGCAATGGATTGTCGCCGACGTGACGGAGTGGCAGCCGTCGCGGCGTTTCGACGTCTGGCACGATCGGGCGGCTTTCCATTTCCTGGTCGATGCAAAGGACCGCGAAGCCTATATCGCGCGGCTGAAACAGGCGCTTCGGCCGGGCGGTCACGCCATCATCGCCACCTTTGCCACGGATGGCCCAAAGACATGCAGCGGCTTGCCGGTCAACCGCTACGATCCGGCGGGGCTTGCAAGAGAACTGGGCGAAGAGTTTGCGCTGCTGGACTCCCGCGCGCACGATCACGTCACGCCTTCGAATTCGAACCAGCGCTTTCAGTTCTGCCTGTTCCGGCGGGCGCCATGAATCGATAGGCTTTACGCCACGCGCGCGGACGCAGCCGGCGCTTGCCTCTTTGCTAGTGTCCCGGTTCTGACATTCGTATCCCATCGCAGCGGGCACTTTTACGAATGTCAGAACCAAAGGGACACTAGCAACTATATGATCCTAGTGTAGCTTTGACTCTGACGTTCCTTCCGAGAGCTCGCGGCAACACTGAAAGGAACGTCAGTGTCGCTACGCTAGCCTGTTCAGGGTCTCACCGACCTGGTGTCACTGAAACGTCGATGCGGCGGAGACGTACCACGGCTGTGGCGAAGAAAAGCGCGGCGCAGTTCGCGGCTGCGGCAATGGCACCGCCTTCGGCTGCGCCACGGCGTGGGTCTTTGCGGTCGCAAGCACGGACTTCGAGCGAGGAGCCGGCTTTTCGGCGCGCTTCACCGGCGCCAGCTCGGGGAAGCCGTGTTCGTCCTTTTTCTCCCGAAAGAAAAGTAGGCCGCGGTCGGCGTAAGACGCGGTGAACTTCGTATCGAGCTGGGCCACTTGATCGGCATCGGCACTCGCGCCGTTCAGCTCGACATTGCCGTAGGCCGAAACGCCGCGCGCGTGAAAGAAGTTCGCATAAGCGGGCGCCGGATCGGGAAGCCCCATGCTGACGGACGGAGTGCTTTCCGCCTCAACCGGAGGCAGAGCATCTGCCGCCGTCGTCGCATCCGCAGTAGCGAACTCGGCCTTCGCGATGAAGGCGCTCACCGCGGCCGGATCTGGCGCGTCTGTCGGGCTGACGGCGGCGATGCTCGCTGAAAGCCGCGCCGTGAGATCGCTACCGCTCGGTAGAATGCTGGAGGCCGCCAGGCTGCTGACCGGCGCGACGAGCGCCATCGACATATGCATGAACAGGAAATAACCGCCGGCCGTTACGATCGAGGCAGTCGTCAGCGCGAGCACGCCGGAAGCCATCTTGTGAATTTTCGCCGCGATCGGATGAGCCGACGCCGGGTCCTTCTCGACCTGCGCGAGCATCAAGAGATGGTCGTAGGCCGCGCGCTGGTCGCGGTCGCCGAGAATTTCGTTGGCGCGGACGATCTGGCGGAATCTCAACGCGGCGTCCGGATCGCCGGGCCTGATATCGGGATGGGCGCCCTTGACGGCCCGGCGAAACGCCGTTCGCAGGCCTTCGGCGTCATCGTGTGGAAGAGCCCCAAGTAAATCGTAAAGCGTATCCATTGCGCTCTCGCTGCAGGATTCACTCGCCCCCCGTCTGAAATTCCTGCGCGAAATTTACTGCGGAGTACGCGTCAACCAATTCACCGCAGGAAAATCATGTTGATCTAGTGGGGCGAAAAAATGACTTCGTGCACCTTGGTCAAAAAAGCTTCTCAATCAGATGCATGTTTGCTTAACGGGTGGCCGCGCAGGCATGCATTGCCCGCGCGAAACCTCAATCCGGCGCGGCTTGTGGCATAAGCAAGGCATCGCCGCGACAAGATTTGGCTCACGGGGCCGGCTCATGCGCCTGCCTATCGTGGCCGGCGGGGACGGCAAGGCGCCTCGCAAACCGCCGCGGCAGAGATGCCTTATACCAATGGCACCAGACAATGACCGTCATCCCCGGGATGAACGCAATTGCGTTCACCCGTAGGTGCCCGCGCTCTTGCGGGGGCCTCGAAGGATGGCCACGAGTCGGTACGTGTTGCCATCCTTCGAGGCTCGCCTTCCGCCTATGCCAAAGCTACGGCGGACAGGTCGCTCGCACCTCAGGATGACGTTAGTCGAGTCAATGGCCGCGGCCATTAGTATCAACAAACCGCGGCAGCGACGTTGCCGCACGAGCTGCAATTTGTTCCTGCGCGGCACGACTTTAAAAAATACTTTAAGCCTCAATAAACATTTCTTTAGTTGGGCCGCGAAATCGCGGGAGTAGACTCTTCACATCGACCGGTTCGTCTCCATTGTCGCCGGCACGTCGGCAAACGGGAAATCGAAACGACGACGGGCAAGGTCGACGTCTTGGTAATTGCTTGAGCATGGTCATCGCGGCCGGCGCTTTGCATTTGTGGCATTTGCCTCTGTCGCGGCGGAAAAGCTGCCCCCCCTTCCGGATCATGCTCCGGCATTTGCCGGGACGATCACAAGAGGAGAACAGCTATGACCAAATTATCGCTTCTCGGCGTTGTCGCCGTCGCCGCCGCCTATGCCACGCTGGCAGTCCCCGCTTTTGCGCAACACAGGGCCAATCCGGCTCTCAATTCGTACGCCCAGACCGGCTCATGTGCCGGTTACGAATCCGGCAATCCCTACAACAGGGAAACCGACTATCTCAGCTGGAGCGCCTGGCGGGTCCGTGGCGGATGGGACGATCACAACGACTTCAATTGTGTTCCCTCCCGCGTGAATCGCTCAGGGTTCTGACCAAGAGGACGACGCGCGGTGGGTCCTCTTCATCGCGCGTTGGTCGCGCGCTGGCTAGTGTAGCGACTCTGACGTTCCTTTCAGTGGTGCCGCGAGTTCTTCGAAGGAACGTCAGGGTCAAAGCTACACTAGGATCATATAGTTGCTAGTGTCCCTTTGGTTCTGACATTCGTAAAAGTGCCCGCTGCGATGGGATACGAATGTCAGAACCGGGACACTAGCTGCCCGATTTACCCCAAAGCCAGCGCGCGACATCATCCGTCGAGGCATTGCGGTCGCCGCCGGCAGCGCGCAAGTTGGCCTCGCGCATCGCCGATATATCGATGCGGCCGAGCAGGGGTTGCAGTGCTTTCCTCAAAACCTGATCATCGGCGCGTTTCGGTGCGATCAGCATGATGGCGTCGTAAGGTGGGATCGCATGCCTGGGATCGTCGAGGACGACGAGATCATATTTTGCGATCAACCCGTCGCTGGTATAGCCCGCGATGACGTCGACTTCGCCGGAGGCCACGGCCGCATACATGAAATCCGGCTGCATCAGCCGCTGGGTGCGAAAATTCAGCCCGTAGGCCGCTTGCAGACCCGCCCATTCCGGCCGCGAGAAGAACTCATAATCGGCGGCGATCGACATGGTTTGGGCGTGGGACGCCAGATCGGCGATGGTTTTGATATCAAGCGCCTCGGCGCGCTTCTTCGGCATCACCAGCGCATAGGCATTCGCAAAGCCGAGTTCGCCCAATAGCGTGACATTTTGCCGGGCCAGCATCGTCTTCAGTTCGCCGAGCAATTCGCCGCGCGGCTTGATCTCGCTCTGGTGAAACTGATTGGCCCACAAGGTTCCGGAATAGTCGACATAGGCGTCGATGTCGCCGTTGACGAGCGCCTCGAAAATCACGTTGGAGCCGAGCCCTGCGCGCGTTGTGACGGAAAGGCCGGCCGCGCGCAGCCGCTGCGCGATCAAGGCCGAGAGCACATATTGCTCGGTAAAGGTCTTGGCGCCGACGACATAGCTCGAAAGCGGACGGCCCAGCGAGGGCAGCAGCGTCGCCACCACCAGCGCCGAGATGCCGGCCGTACCCAGGACGGCGCGCAGGCGATGGCGATCGCGCAAGCCCGCTTCAATCAGCGCCAGCAACTGATCGACCGCCAGCGCGAGCAGTGCCGCGGCGGCGCATCCGAACAGGACCAACACCCAGTTCTGGGTTTGCAGGCCTGCAAATATGTAGTTGCCGAGGCTGGTCTGGCCGATCGGCGTCGATAGCGTGGCAGTGCCGATCACCCAGACCGCCGCGGTGCGGATGCCGGCCATCATCACCGGCAGCGCCAGCGGCAATTCGACCGACATCAACGATTGAAGGGGCGTCATGCCGACGCCCTGCGCGGCTTCCAGAATCGAAGGCTCGACACCGCGCAGGCCGGTGATGGTGTTTCGCAGCACCGGCAGCATCGAATACAGCGCGAGCGCCAGCACCGCCGGCAGAAATCCGAAGGCGGAGAAATTGACGCCGAACCAGGCCAGCGACAGCGCGGCAAGCGCGAGCAGCAGCGGATAGAACAGCGCAAGCAGCGCCAATCCCGGTACCGTCTGTACGATGCTGGCGAGTCCGAGCAAAACGGCGCGCATCACCGGGCGGTTGCGCGCGGCGATGGCGAGCGGCAGGCTCACCAGCAGTCCGAGCGCGAGCGCCGCGACGCTCACCCGCACATGGCTGCCGAGGTAGTCCGGCAGATGCACCAGCGCTTCGTTCCAGCGCGGATCGGAAAGCAGGCTCATGCGTCGCCCCGCGGCAAAAGGGCGTTGAGGCGTTCGGCCTGTCGCCGCGGCGTGCGCAGGAGTTCACCGACATAGGCGTCCGTGCTCTGCGAAAGCCCGGACGGCGTGCCCTGTGCCAACAGCCGCCCGCCGCTCATCACCGCGATACGGTCGGCGAGCAGAATGGCCTCCGTCATGTCGTGGGTGATCATGACAGTGGTCAGGCCGAGCTTATCGTGCAGCGCGCGGTAGTCGTCACCGAGTGCATCGCGTGTCAGCGGATCGAGCGCGCCGAACGGCTCGTCCATCAGCACGATCTTCGGCCTCGCGGCGAGCGCACGCGCCACGCCGACGCGCTGGCGCTGGCCGCCGGACAACTCGTGCGGAAAGCGGTCGCGAAAGGTTTTGCGATCGAGCTGCACCAGGTCCAGGAGCTCGTCGACGCTGGCGGCGATCTCGGTATCCGGCCATTTCAGCAGGCGGGGCGTGATGCCGATATTGGCGGCGACGCTCATGTGCGGAAACAGCCCGCCGCTCTGAAACACGTAGCCGATGCGCCGGCGTAAGCCCACCGGATCGGCCGCGCGCACGTCCGCGCCCTCGATCCGGATGGTGCCCGTGTCGGCGTCGATCAGCCGGTTCGCCAGCCGCAGCAGCGTGGTCTTGCCCGAGCCGGAGCCGCCGACAATAGCGAGAAATTCGCTCTCGCCGACCTCGAGCGAGACGTCGTCCACGGCTTGGACGCGTTTGGCGCCGCGGCCGCCGTCGAAACTCTTGCCGACATGCGCGAAGGCGATTTGGACACTGTTTTGCATCTGGTCCCGCATCAGGTCTCGTTCTTTTCACCCTCCCCCTGAAAGGGGCCTTTCAGGGGGGAGGGAGCCTAAACATCGCCGCTCAACTATCAAATGCGATTGCCCTGCCCGCAAGGGGGAGGGTGGAGAGGCGCCAAGTCCTTGGTATCACGGCACGGCTTCGCGTTGAACTTGTCCTCCGCTTTCGCTAAGCCATCGCCTGAAAAGGTCGCCGCGATATCTCACGAGGTCGGAAGGCGGCATCCAAGCTTTGAAGGGCAGGCGGGTGGAAAAGCCAAGGGTAATGGAAAAGGAACCAGCCAAACAGGGGCCGGAGAAGATGCCGACGGCTGTTGCGCTGGAAGACGCTACCGTGGCGTTTCGCCTGGCCGAGGGTCGCCTCTACACCGCCGTTGAAAAAGCGCGCCTTGCGGTCGCCCCTGGTGAATTCGTCGCCATTGTCGGGCCCACCGGGTGCGGGAAATCGACGCTGCTCAATGTTGCGGCCGGCCTTCTGACGCCGGCATCCGGCAGCGTGCGGATTTTCGATGCTCCGCTCGCCGGGCTCAACCGGCAGGCCGGTTATCTCTTCCAGGCCGACGCATTGTTTCCCTGGAAGACCGCCATCGACAATGTCGCGATTGCGCTCGAAATCGACGGTGCGCCGCGCCGCGCCGCGCTGGAGCGGGCGCAGGCGTTTCTGGCCTCCGTGGGCCTGGCCGCTTTCGCCCATCGCTATCCGCATATGCTCTCGGGCGGCCAGCGCAAGCGCGTCGGGCTGGCCCAGGTCCTGATCCGCGATCCCAAGATTCTCCTGATGGACGAGCCGTTCGGGCCGCTCGATGCGCAGACACGCCAGATCATGGGAAACCTTCTGCTGGACCTGTGGAATACGGATCGCAAGGCGGTGTTGTTCGTCACCCACGATCTGGAGGAGGCGATTGCGCTGGCCGATCGCGTGGTGATCATGTCCGCCGGTCCTTCCGCCCGCATCATCGGCGACTGGCGCGTCCCCCTGCCGCGCCCGCGCGATATCACCGAAGTCCGGCTGAGCAGGGATTTTCACGCCCTGCACCGCGAAATATGGGACGTGCTGAAAGACGAAGTGATGAAGGGCTACGCCCAATCCACGCAAATTGTGACAGGTGCCGGCTGATAGCTTCCCTTGATCTGGCCGGGCCCGAAGCTACACTCCCGCCGCCGAAAGCGGGCCGATCCCAGGCAAGCGATCAAGGGTAAACTCAAAAGGAAGATGTCATGTTCCTACGTAGTTCAATTCTGGCCGGAGCGGTTGCTTTCGTGGCCATGAGCGTTTCTCCCGCCAGCGCGCAAGGCGTGTTTACGCTGACCTCGCCGAGCTTCAAGGACGGCGAGCGGCTTGCGGTGAAGAACGCCGGCAACAACAAGTCCAATCCGAATTGCGTCGGCGAGAACGTATCGCCCGCGCTCAACTGGTCCAACCCGCCGGCTGGCACCAAGAGCTACGCGCTTCTGATGTTCGATCCGGAAGGCCGTCCGCCCGGCGGCGTCAGCCACTGGGTGGCCTATGGCATTCCGGCCGACGTCACCGGCTTTGCCGAAGGCGAAGTATCGAAGGAGAGCAAGAAGTATGTCGGCGGCACCAGCCTGATGAAGCTGTCGACCTATTTCGGCCCCTGCACCCCGCCCGGCCCGATTCACCACTACACCCTCACGCTGATGGCGACCGACCTCGAGCCGACCGCATTGGCAGCGGGCCTGACCCGCGAGGAGGCGATCAAGGCGCTCGACGGCCATGTGAAGCAGGCCACCGGCCTGATCGGCACGTTCTCGAAGCCGTGATGTGACGAAACTGATGCCGCTTTCCGCATTCCTTAGGTTCGCACCGCGAATGCGGTCTGCTCCCTCCCCCCTTGCGGGGGAGGGCATAGGCCGCCGCCGGCGGCCGTTATTTCGAGAAACGCCGAAGCGAAGCTTCGGCTATGGAGGGGGGTCGAGAGCCACCGGCTTCTCGCCTACCCCCACCCCCAACCCCTCCCCGCAAGGGGGAGGGGAGTCGAGAGAGCGGTCATCATGTCGCGCGTAAAACTTCTTTCCCTGCAGGTGCTGGTCGCCGTGGTTGCGATCGGGCTGTGGCAATTTCTCGCGACCGTGCCGATCAACGGCCGTGTCCTGCTGCCGCCCTTCTTCTTCTCCAACCCGATCGATGTCGGCCGTCAGATCGTCGACTGGTTCGCAAGCGGGGTGATCTGGAAGCACCTGGGGATCACGCTCCTGGAATCGATCCTCGCCTTTGCGATCGGCTCGCTGGCCGGCGTTGCGATCGGCTTCTGGTTTGCGCGAAAGCCGCTGGTCGCAACCGTGTTCGACCCCTATGTGAAGATGGCCAATGCGCTGCCGCGCGTCGTGCTGGCGCCGATTTTCGCGCTGTGGCTGGGCTTGGGCATCTGGTCCAAGGTCGCGCTCGGTGTCACGCTGGTGTTCTTCATCGTCTTTTTCAATGTCTATCAGGGCATCAAGGAAGTCTCGACCACCGTGCGCGACAATGCGCGCATGCTCGGCATGAACGAGCGGCAGTTGATGCGCCATGTCTATTGGCCCTCGGCGCTGTCCTGGATGTTTTCCTCGCTGCACACCTCGGTCGGCTTTGCGGTTGTCGGCGCCGTGGTCGGCGAATATCTCGGCTCGGCGGCCGGCCTCGGCTACCTGATCCAGCAGGCCGAAGGCGTGTTCGACGTCGCCGGCGTCTTTGCCGGCATGTTCGTGCTCTCGGCGTTTGTGATCCTGATCGACGTCGGGGTCACGATGGTCGAGCGGCGGCTGTTGGTGTGGCGACCGAATGTGGGCGAGGCGAGGGCGTAGATTGCGGCCGTCATTGCGGAGCGCCCACCACCCGTCATCATCGGGCTTGTCCCGGTGATCCACGTCTTGCTATCTTTCTGGAAGCCGACAAAGACGTGGATGGCCGGGTCAAGCCCGGCCATGACGGCTAGTCTAGAGACCGAGAGGAAATCATGAAATCAGGGCTCGAAAAACTCGCCGCCGTGCTATTGGCGCTCGCCGTGATCTCCACGTCCGCATCCGCCCAAAGCAAGGTCACCATCGCGGTCGGCGGCGGCACCTGCCTGTGTTACCTGCCGACCGTGCTCGCCAAGCAGCTCGGCGAATATGAGAAGGCGGGGCTCAATGTCGAACTCGTCGATCTCAAGGGCGGTTCGGACGCGCTCAAGGCGGTGCTGGGGGGCAGCGCCGACGTGGTCTCCGGCTATTTCGATCATTGCGTCAATCTCGCCGCCAAGAAGCAGGAGTTGCAGTCCTTTGTCGTTTATGACCGCTATCCCGGCGAGGTGCTGGTGGTGTCGCCCGCGCACACCGCCGATATCAAGTCGGTCAAGGATCTGGCGGGCAAGAAGGTCGGCGTCAGTGCGCCGGGCTCCTCGACCGATTTCTTTCTCAAATATCTCCTGAAGAAGAACGGCGTCGATCCCGCAAGCGTGGCCGTGATCGGCGTCGGCCTTGGCGGAGCGTCGGTGGCCGCGATGGAGCAGGGCGCAGATCGATGCGGCCGTGATGCTCGATCCCTCCGTCACCGTGCTGCAAGGCAGCCATCCGGACCTGCGCATTCTTTCGGATACGCGCACCGCCAAGGACACGCTCGATGTGTTCGGCGGCGAATATCCGGGCGGCGCGCTCTATTCGACGGCCGCCTGGGTTGCCGGTCACGACAAGGAAGTCCAGGCCCTGACCGATGCGATCCTGAACACGCTCGCCTGGATTCACGGCCATTCGGCCGAAGAGATCATGGCGAAAATGCCTCCCGAAATGGTCGGCAAGAACACTCAGCTTTATCTCGCAGCACTCAAGAACACGATTCCGATGTATTCGCAGAACGGCAAGATGGACCCCAAGGGCGCGGACGCGGTGCTTGCGGTGTTCAGCGAGAGTTCGCCGGAAGTGGCCAAGGCCAACATCGATGTCACGAAAACCTATACCAACAAGTTCGTCGATCGCGCCAAGAAGACGACGGGCTCGAACGTGAAGTAGATGCCTTAGCGCATGCCTCTCCACTTGATCCCTCCCCCCGCGCAGCGGTGGGGAGGGAAGGCCGAAGCGAAGCGGAGGCCAGGGTGGGGGGTCTTTCTTTCTTGCACCCCCCCACCCCGATGCTCGTTGCACTCGCATCGACCCTCCCCACCACTCGCTTACGCTCGCGGGGGGAGGGATAAGAAAGACGGCAGCATGACGCCGCCCGAGATTCATCAAGTCGCTACCCTCGATCTCCGCGTTCGGCCGGCGCCTTGGGCCTTTGCGCAAACACGCCGCGGCGAGATCGACGCGCATTTTGCCAAGGTGCGCGAGGCGAAGCCTGAAATCTGGAACGGCCGCGTATTGCTCGGGCGCAACCCGGCCCATGGCGAAGGCTGCCTGAGCGGCGATTTTTTCGAGACGGATTTTGCGAGCTTTCTGGCATGGCGCGACTGGGGTTTCCCGGATCGCGACGTCTTCAACGGCTTTGGCATGGGCGCCCTAAAGTCTTCCGACGGCGCCTTCGTGCTCGGCGAAATGGGCGAGCATACGGCGAACGCCGGGCGCATCTATTTTCCAGCCGGCACGCCCGATCCCGACGATATCAGGGACGGCATGGTCGATATCGCCGGCAGCATCTTGCGCGAGGTTGCCGAGGAAACCGGGCTGGATGAAGCGGATTATATCATGGACACGCACTGGACCTGCGTATTTGCTGGGCCATCGATCGCGATGATTCGAATACTGCGCGTCGATATGCCGGGCGAGGTGCTGCAGGCGCGGATCGAAGCCAGTCTCGCCAGCCAGAAGCGGCCGGAACTTAGCGCCATTCGTCTAGTGCGCGCGCGATCCGATCTCGTATCCGCGATGCCGCGTTTTGTGACGGCGTTTCTTGAAGCGCAGCTTTGAGCGGTGCGATGGCGCCGACCTCCCCCTTTTTCGGGGGAGGTGAAGAGGCATCGGGTTTTGCGAAAGTCTTTTTAGCTTCAGGACAAAGCTCATGAGCAAGAAGCCCAGGCAGACGCTGACCGAACGATTGAAGCCGTTCGTCGCGCCGTTCCGGTTCGACGGCTCGGGCAAGTTTCACCTGAAGTCCTGCAAGACCAGCGAGAAGGGCGGTCTCGACAAGGAGGAGGGCGAAGAGATCCTGAAAGCCAACCGCGAACGCCTCAGCGAGCTTCAGGAGAAACTGTACGCGCAGGATAGCTGGTCGCTGCTGGTAATTTTCCAGGGCATGGATGCTTCGGGCAAGGACAGCGCGATCAAGAGCATCTTCGAGGGCGTCAATCCGCAGGGCTGCGAAGTCACGTCTTTCAAGCAGCCGACCAGCCACGAGCTCGACCACGACTTCATGTGGCGCGCCATGATTGCGCTGCCGGAGCGCGGCCATATCGGAATTTTCAATCGCTCCTATTATGAGGAATGCCTGGTCACGCGGGTGCATCACGACCTGCTCGCAAAGGAAAAAATCCCGCGTAAGCTGATCGGCCCCGCGATCTGGCAGCAGCGCTTTGCGGATATTTCCGCGTTCGAGCGCTACCTCACCCGCAACGGCACGGTGATCCTGAAGTTCTTGCTCAACCTGTCGAAAAAGGAGCAGCGCGAACGGTTTCTCGAGCGTCTGGAGCAGCCCGCGAAGAACTGGAAGTTCTCGATGAGCGACGTCAACGAGCGCGCCTTCTGGCCGCGATACATGGCGGTGTACCAGGACATCGTCCGGCACACGTCCACGCGCTTTGCGCCCTGGCATGTGGTGCCGGCCGACCACAAATGGTTCGCCCGCGTCGTGATCGGCTCGGCCATCGTCAGCGCGCTGGAGAACCTCAATTTGCGCTTCCCCCGCGCCGACAAGGCTTCGCTGCAGGAATTCGCGACGGTGCGAAAGGCGCTGGAGAACGAAGGCAAGGGCAAGCCAAAGCGTGTTGCCAGGGCCGCGAAGAAGGCCGCCAAATCCGGCTAGTGTAGCGACTCTGACGTTCCTTTCAGTGTCGCCGCGAGCTCTCGGAAGGAACGTCAGAGTCAAAGCTACACTAGGATCATATAGTTGCTAGTGTCCCTTTGGTTCTGACATTCGTAGAAGTGCCCGCTGCGATGGGATACGAATGTCAGAACCGGGACACTAGCGGATGCCGCCAACGCGGTTTCCCCTTGCCGGGAACGAGCGTCTGGGATCAAATCGAGGGATTGCAACCATTTCGCTGGGAGACAGGAAATGCTTAGAAAATTGATATTGGCGGCCTTCGTCGCGACCTTCGCCGGCGGCGCGGCCTTCGCGCAGGAGAGCTGCGAGACCAAGGCGATCGGCAAGGACGGCAAGGCGCTGGCGGGCGCGGCCAAGACCTCGTTCATGAAGAAGTGCATGGCCGATAGCTGCGCCACCAAGGCCGTGAGCTCCGAAGGCAAGCCGCTTTCGGGTGCGGCCAAGAACTCGTTCATGAAGAAGTGCGAGGCCGGCGGATAGGCCTGAAGAACTGCCCCGCGATCAACCGGATTGAACAGAGGAGCCGCCTTTCGGGGCGGCTTTCTTTTTGACGGGTTCACGAACTTCGGAAAGTCATCGACACTGGCGGTTCCCAGTTTGGCCTTGTTCGACCACCGAAGCGGCAAGGAAGCGCCCCATTAAGCCCAAAAACCCGCCCCTCTATGACGGTATCCAGCGCTACGGCCCCATCATGTGAGTGAGTAAAAATGGCACGTCATGACCCCTCTTCAATGTCCGAGGACGGACTGTTGTCCGTGACCGAGCCGATCGCCGCCGATGCCGCAGAATCCACCACGCATCCAGACAGGTTCCAGGAGCAGTTAAAAAGCTCGGAGCGGCTGAACGAATACTACAACCTGGTCGTCGCCGAACTCCGTGCCTCGCTGGAACGGATCGAGGAGGGCGATCAAGCCTCCTGAGACGGCCAGATTTGCGAATCCGCCTCACTAATAGGCCCCCAGCCTTGGCTCGGGGCCATTTCTTTTTGAAGCGCCGCCTTCGCGCGCGTTCCGGTTTCGATTTCATATCAACGCCGCGCAACGAACAAGCCGCAACCGCGTTTCAGACTCAAACACGGCGAAGTATTGGTGTCTTGGTTCTGGCATTCGTATTTGACGCAGCGGAACGCGGGCGATAGCGAATGTCAAATCCGCCGAGCGTTAGGTTGAGGCTTTGCAACTGCTTTTGAGCAATGGAGGTCGATCATGTCGACGACACAACAAGATAAACCCACAGCCAAGCAGCGTCAGCGTAACCGCAAGGCCGATCAGCGGAACCAGAAGAGCGAACGGCAGGCCACGTCAAGGCCCGACCAGGACGAGACCAGTTCCATTGTGGCGCCGGCCGAAGCCGCGCCGGCCGAGGTCGCGCCGGAGGAAGCCGCGCCGGTCGCAATGGCGGCTGCGGAGGAAGCCGCCGAGGTCGCCTTGAACGAGGTCGAGGTCGGCTTGAGCGGCGAAGTGCTTCCGCCCGATGTCCGCGACACTACGCGACCTTCAAATGCGGTCGACCTGCAAACCGTTGCCCAAGCTTACAGCGACTACACGCGGACCTCGTGGCTGGCGAGCGGCTTCCTGGTCGAAAGGCTGGTCACGGCGCGCTCGTTCGACGAGGCAATCGAGATCCAGGGCGAATTCGCAAGACAGGCCTTTGCCAACTTCGCCGCCCAATCCCAGAAGATCTGCGAGCTTTACGGCAAACTGGCCCAACAGTTCTTCAGTCCCTTCGATAAATTCGCACCGGAGTGGACCCGGATCGGAAGATAGCGGCGTTTCGGCCTCAATCGGGCACGCGCCCGGCATGGTGCAGGCAGGCATGGATGATCTGCCACTTGTCACGCCTGCCGGGGCGGAAATCCAGTAGCGGGGAGCGCTTGTCCTGTAGCTCGCAGAAGAACTTCAACGTGTCGCGGGCGGTCGGCGCCGCCGACGGCTCGACCGGCTGGGCCTGGAGCCAACGGTCCCATTCCGAAAGAACAAGGGATTTCCACTGATCCTGTCTCATAAACTGCGCGTCCTCGGCTCAAGAGGGTGAGACCCCTTGGGGCCTCGGGTGGTCGCGCTGGTCTTTTGGAGCAGGTTTTTTTCGAGATCGTTCGAGAAACGACCCGGAAGGCGCCCGGCTACCGCCGTGCCGTGAACTCCTTCAAAACCCACTATGCTTGGGAAGGCTTAATCGTTTCTAAATGCGCCCCCCGAGTTGTCAAGCAATTGGCGAATTTGGCAATCGCAGGCTCCATTGATCCCGATCATTGTGCGGCGGCAGCTTTGAATCTAACATCGAGCTGGTTGCCTGCCAGATCCGACTGCGAGAGACGGACCGATAAAATGCCGAAACGAGCCGGCCTTGTGACTCAACGACGACGGAATGTCAGTTTGATGACGGCTTCCCTCATGTTGGCGAACCTGATCTGGATGGGCGTCGCGGGAGCGGCGCAACCAGGCCTGTCGTTCGGCGCTCCGCTCAGTTTCGGCATGAGCGCGGACGAAGCATCGGCGGCGCTGGGCGTGCCGTTTAGCTATGTGCGCGGCCGTCCCGGCAACGAACTGCTTCTCGCTCTGCCGAACGTCAAGGGCAATGCCCTGGCGATCCGAAGCGACGGGCTGTATCTGCAATTCCGCAAGGGAAGGCTGACCGGATGGAAGGGCGACTGGGGAACGGCCAAGCCGCTGGTGGTGGGCTGGTGAGGCGGTCCGGCATGAGACAGGCGCTTCTGCTGGCGGCTTTTGCGGCCTTGACGGCCAGCGCGCCGGCCTCGGCCCAGGTCTATGGCGAGCGGCCCCAGCGTTTCGGCAATACGGCGAGCTTCTTCTTTTACGACAACCGCGACGACCAGCGCGATTTCCCGACCAACGGCTTTTTCCCGGGCAACTTCGCCGCCGACCCGTTCTGGGCTTCGATCGGCGCCGCCGGGTGGCTGGAGAGCAACCCGCAGCATTCGGCTGCGCCCTATCCCTCCCAGAGCTATACCGTCGACGTGCGCGGCCACGTCACCTGCCCGCATTATCGCCTCGATCGGGCCTCGGACGGGCGGCGCTACGTCCGCTGCCTGACGCCATAACAGGCGCGGGGTCGCCCGAAGCCCGCCTCTTTAAGCGCAATTTGCACCCTATTGAGGTCTTGACGGTAGGCGACGGCATCATTCAGATGAAGCCATGGGTCGGGCTGCCTCATTTGCGCTTGTCGTTGCGATCGTCGCGGCATTGCCTGCTGCGGCCGAAACCATGAGTTTCGAAAACGCGACCGCGATACTGGCGGAAAGCTGCGGCAAGGACATCGACGCCAACTGCCTCGGCGTCAGTCTCGATGCATCCCGCCTCAAGGAATGCCTTTCTCGCAATCAGGACAGCGTCTCGCCGCAGTGCCGCGCCGACTCCGTCAAGGCGTTCGACGCGATCGGCAAGCGCGTCGCCGCGCGCAACGCCGTCGGCAAGCTGTGCCAGCGCGAAAAGCAGAAGGTCTGCGCGGAAGCGCAAGGTAGACCGGGTGAGACCATCACCTGCCTTTTGAAGGCGCCGCCGCGCGGATTGAGTTTTGGATGCACCCAGGCGCTGACTTAAGCGGGATATCGCTGATGAGGGCCGCGAACAAAACACGCCGCTGCTTCCTGCCGCTGACGGTCGGCCTCGCGATGGGCGTCCTGCCCGCCTCGTTGGCGAGCGCGCAGGAAACAGCCACGGCAGAGGCCATCGTCACCGAGCTCGCCGGCCTTGAGGCTGCCTCCGATCTGGAAACGGCGACGCTGCGCCAGCAGGCGCTCGACCGCATCAAGTCGAAGGCGGACGGGATTGCGCTCAAGCGGCCGCCGGTCTCGCCTCAACTGCGCCGGCTGCCGCACATCAATGTCGACATTCAGTTCAATCCGGATACGCCGGTGATCCGCCCCGAGTCCTACCGCACGCTGGGGCGCATTGCGGACGCTCTCTATAATCCGGCGCTGATGTCGTCCACCTTTCTCATCGTTGGCCGCACGGAATCGACCGGCAGGCGCGATATCAACCTGGCGCTGAGCCAGCGCAGGGCGGAAGCAGTCCGCGACGCGCTGGTGACGACCTTCAAAATCTCGTCCAAGCGTCTTCTGGCGGTCGGTCTCGGTGAGGAGCAGTTGCAGGATGCCGACCACCCCAAGGCGGTTGTCAATCAGCAGGTCCAGATCGTGACGCTGAGGTAGTCTAGTTCCCGATTGCGAAGTTCGAACCGTCTTACGCCGAGAGCGGGCTGACAAATCCGGCCACGAGCTTGACGAGGTCGGCCTGCCGGGCAACGCCGGTCTTTTCGTAGACCCGGCCGAGATGCGTCCGCACCGTCGTCGGCGCGACGCCAAGCACCTCGGCCACTTCAGGCACGCCGCCGACTTCGACGATCGCGAACAGCACCCGCAGCTCGCTCATCGTCAACTTGAAGGTTTGCGCGACGATCTCGGGAGGCGAGAACGCCTCGATCGTGGCCTTGTGCACGAACACCGCGGCAACCGCGTGGGACATGGCGTTGCGGCGGCGTTCCCCGACGGTCAACGGCAGCACATGGGCGACATAGGGACCAGGCACATTCGCGGCTGCCGGCAGCGGAACGCCTCTGGCGCCCACCGCGGAATCGCCCTCGGCGGCGGCCAGAAAGATTGCCTTGAGTTCGGCATCCGCCCTGGCGTCGTGCGATGTCAGGCGGCCGCCGGAGGCGTGCAGGACACGGCCGTCGCTCAGAATCACATGCGCGGCAGCATTGGCGTGCAGTACCTTGCCAACGGCATCGACGAAGATCACGCCGGTACGGATGGCGTCGAGTGCCTGGGCGAGCGAGCCGGCTTCGACCTGCTTCAGGTCGACAACCTTGGAAATCATGACGGCGCGCCGGATGTGCGGCGCGATCAGACGCATGCGCCGGCGCGTGTCCTGATCGACGATGCCGTGGCGCTGGTGGCGGAACACGCCGAACATCGCGGCCTTGGCCGCCGCTTTCTCCAGGAAAATGCTGACAAAATCGACCAGCCCCTGCGGTTCGGCCCATTCGCGATAGAACCGCGTGTTGAGGAATTCCTCGTATGGCACGAGGTCACCGGTCGCAGTCGGCTCTTCGACGCTGGCGAAAAGCCGGACCGTGGTGGTCGGATTCAGCGCTACGTATTTCTGGAAATAGAGCTGCCGATAATTCGAGGCGATCCCACCGTCGTCAAAGAACACGTCGCCGCTGTTGCTGGCGGCATCGTTCCAGAAGATCGCCGATGCTTCGCCCGGGACGAAGGCGCTCGCCTTCTTCAGGGCGGACGGCCAGAGCGACCTGTCGAGCACCGTGTCGTAGATGTCGGAGATCAGACTGGATAGCTGCTCGCTTTCCCGCATCCTCAAAAATCCCGCTGTGTCGCGGTGTGGTTGTACTCGCCGGTCAGGGTGGCGAAAACAGCAAAATGCGGCGACGATCTGGGCGATTCTGCGGTGCGTTGGTTTTCTGGCCGTGCAAACCACTCGCAAAAAGAATCCTTTCGCCAAAAATTTGAGTCAAGCCTTCCAGACCAGGTTGGCGATCTGGCAACTTTTTTTGCAGTCATCTGGCGTCAGCCCCTCGTTTCGGCTGGTTGCGCGAAAAAAAAGCCGTCGGCATCCCCCAATTGGATGATGTTTCTCGCCAGCGCTTCGGGTTTGATCGTCAGCGGCAGGGGGCAGCTTGCATCACTGAACAGGCAAGAGGCCAAACGATGAAAGTATTGACAGCACGAGAAGTATTGAACGTATCGCATACGATTGGACCGATTACCGCTCCGCCACGGGTGTCCTTTGGACGCTCCAGTGGAAGGGAGCGAGACGATTCGCTTGAGGGTATTCTGATTTTCTCCGGCATTGGCCTGGCGCTGACGATACTTGCCGCGGTCTTTCAATGGCTGGAGTTGCCGCCACCCTATTTTTAATTCAACGCAACCGGGAGAAAAAGCCGATGATGAAGGTCCTTGCCATCGCGTGCGTAATTGTGCCGGCCATTGTGGTATCTGCCGCCGCACAGCAGCCTGCTATCAAGCGCACCGTCCTTCGCAGCATCGATTATCCTGCGGGCTATACCGCCGTGACGGTGATTGTGGAGATCGCGCCGGGTGCTTGCTCGGGCCGTCACACCCATCCGGGGATCGACAGCGGTTACGTCATACAGGGCGACTTCATGCTCAAAATCGATGGGAAGCCCGAACAAGTCCTTAAGGCGGGCGACTCATACGAAACGTCGCCCCAGATCCCCCACGATGCTTGCTCGGTATCGGGCAACAAGCTGATCGACACCTTTGTCATAGAGAAAGGCAAGCCGCTGGCATCGCCGGCGCCCTGATCCCGATCCAATTGCTCCTTGCGACAGGACCTGCCGACGTAGCTCCGGCGCGTCCGGCGTCGGCCTGACGCTTGCGCCTGACGGGATCGGCTCTCGCCGATCTCGCGATCAGGTCAGCCTTGCTGACCATCCTTTGCATTGCGGCGCCGTGCCTTTCTCGTCTAGAACGGCGCGAGGGGCGGCATCTCGGCAACCAACCGTCAACGGTTTTGGCCGAGAATCGCCGCTTTAAAGGGTCTGGCAATGCTGGTTCGCGGCGAAATCGTTGGAGTTCAGGGTGGGGCGGCCGATGCCGTCCGTATCCCGGCGATTGCGCCTGCGTCCCTGCCCACCCTGCTTCTCGGCGGGCTTCTGCTTCTTATCGGCCCCTGAGGGCCGTCTGGGCGGTTTTAAGCCTGGGCACTCAGGGGATTGCACCGATAGCTACCCGAGAAACCCTTAAGCGCTCGTCAGCGCACCGACCCGAAGGAACTTGCAGATGACATCAGCCCAAAAGTCCGACAAGGACCGCGTCGTTATATTCGACACCACCTTGCGCGACGGCGAACAATGCCCCGGCGCGACCATGACCTTCGAGGAGAAACTCGAGGTCGCCGAGATGCTCGACGACATGGGCGTCGACATCATCGAGGCCGGCTTTCCCATCACCAGCGAAGGCGACTTCCAGGCCGTGAGCGAGATCGGCCGCCGCTCCAAGAATGCTGTCATCGCCGGGCTGGCGCGCGCCCACCCCAAAGACATCGACCGCTGCGCCGAAGCGGTGAAGTTCGCCAAGCGCGGCCGTGTTCATACGGTCATTGCGACCTCGCCGCTGCACATGCGGGTCAAGCTCAACATGACGCCGGAGCAGGTGATCGAGACTTCGATCGCCAACGTCACGCGCGCCCGCAACCAGATCGACGACGTCGAATGGTCGGCCGAAGACGGCACCCGCTCCGAGATGGAATTCCTCTGCCGGATCGTGGAAGCCGTGATCAAGGCCGGCGCCACCACGGTCAACATTCCCGACACCGTGGGCTACACGGTGCCCGAGGAATACACCCACTTCATGCGCACGCTGATCGAGCGGGTGCCGAACTCCGACAAGGCGGTGTTCTCGGTGCATTGCCACAACGATCTCGGCATGGCGGTGGCGAATTCACTGGCCGGCATCGCCGGCGGCGCGCGCCAGGTCGAATGCACGGTCAACGGCATCGGCGAGCGGGCCGGCAATGCCGCGCTCGAAGAGATCGTGATGGCGATCAATGTGCGCAACGACAAGTTTCCGTACTGGAACAAGATCGACACCACGATGCTGACGCGCGCCTCAAAACTGGTCTCGGCGGCAACCTCTTTCCCGGTGCAGTACAACAAGGCGATCGTCGGCCGGAATGCGTTCGCCCATGAGAGCGGCATCCATCAGGACGGCGTGCTGAAGGACGCCTCGACCTACGAGATCATGCGGCCCGAAATGGTCGGCCTGAAGCAATCCTCGCTGGTGCTCGGCAAGCATTCGGGCCGCCATGCCTTCGTGCACAAGCTGGAAGAGATGGGCTACAAGTTAGGGGCCAACCAGATCGAGGACGCCTTTGTGCGGATGAAGGCGCTCGCCGACCGCAAGAAGGATATCTACGACGAGGACATCGAGGCGCTGGTCGACGAGGAGATCGCGGCCTCGCATGATCGCATCAAGCTGACCTCGCTGACGGTGATCGCGGGTACCCACGGGCCGCAGCGCGCCACCATGAAGCTCGACGTCGACGGCCAGATCAAGATCGAGGAGGCTGAAGGTAACGGCCCGGTCGATGCGGTCTTCAACTGCATCAAGGCGCTGGTGCCGCACGAGGCCAAGCTCGAACTCTATCAGGTTCACGCGGTCACCGAAGGCACCGACGCGCAGGCCGAGGTGTCGGTGCGGCTCGCCCATGAAGGCCGCTCGATGACCGCGCGCGCCGCCGATCCGGATACGCTGGTGGCTTCCGCAAAGGCCTATCTCGGCGCGCTCAACAAGATCGTCATGAAGCGCCAGCGCGACGTTCCGGCGCAGGCGGCGGGGTGACCACGAAACGGTCATTCCGCTCGCTTGTATCTATCCTCTTTCGTCATGGCCGGGCTTGACCCGGCCATCCACCTCTTTGCCCGCACGCAGAGAAAGTCAGACGTAGATGCCCGCGACAAGCGCGGGCATGACGGCTGTTATTATGGAAGCTGGATTGCTTCCGCCTACGCGTAAGGACGCCTCGGCGGAAAAGCGCGGCGTAGCTCGCAATGACTGTCGAACCGAAGCAAGAACGCAGCGCTTCGCCGCGTTTTTACTGATCCGTCCCGCGGATAGGAACAGTCGCTTCAGTTGAGGAGTAAACAGGTATTCGCTTGCTTGCGCCAGACGTAGTTTGCGGGGCAGGGAGGTCTCGGATGAGCGCCGGCAGGGCACTCGTTCCATTTAACGGCGCCTGTCTCCCAGCCGTTCACAGCGCATGCACCATTGACGGTGTTGTGACAGCCGGGGCCGCATCCATCTGCGGCATTGGCCGCTCCGATGCAAAGACAGGTCGAGAGCAGCATCGTCGCCACTAGGAATTTCATGTCATTCCTCCCTCACCGGTATGACGGTTCAGCGTGATCCGCGATGTTTTTAACCGGGCACCTCGGAGTAGAGTTCCACGGACAGCAATGCAGGCTACCTCATCTTAAGCCTGCAACTCCACGTTGCCAGGAACTCCATTTTATGGGTGGATACGGTTAGTCGCGTTTTTGGGAGCGGGAATTTCCATGCGCGGTCCGGGATATGCCGTTTGCTTTCCCCAGATGCTGCGCTCCACGAGAGGGGCATGGCGGGGCGTATCTGTCTCCGTTCGTCATGGCCGGGCATAGCCGTTCGAAGAACGGCTATGCCCGGCCATGACGACAATGCGCGATATTGATTTCCGCGTTTACGACCGCCGAGCCGATGCTCAGTCGCCGCCCGCAAAGTTTTCGCTGCGTATCGCCCAGCCAGTGACCCTGCCTTCGATCAGCGAAAAACCGGCATAGAGCGCTATGCCCAAAGCGGCGAGGATGAACAGGCCGGCGAACACCAGCGGGACGTCGAAGCTTGAGCTTGCGATCATCATCAGATTGCCGATGCCGCGATTGGAAGCCACGGTCTCGGAAATCACCGTGCCGACAAAGGCGAGCGTGGCGGCGACTTTGAGCGAGGCAAAGAAGTAAGGCATCGTGCGCGGCAGGCCGATGTTCCACAGGATTTCCCACTTCGTGGCCCGCAACGTGCGCATCACGTCCTGCAACTCCGGTTCGGTGGCCGCAAGGCCGGTGGCGACATTCACGACGATCGGAAAGATGCACGTGATCATTGCGGTCAGGACCGCCGGCACCGTGCCGGCGCCGAACCACAACACGAAGATCGGCACCACGGCGACTTTCGGGATCGAGGAAAATCCCACCAGCAGCGGATAGGCAACGTCATAGGCAAGGCGCGACGAGCCGATCAGGATTCCGAGCAGCACGCCGATGACGATGCCGAGAGCAAATCCGACCAGCGTCGTATAGAGCGTTTGAACCGCATGTGGCCAGATCGCCGGAAAGCGAGTCCAGAGCGTGATCAGGATCTGGCTCGGCCGCGGCAGCACGATGTCGGAAACATTGAAGATCAGGCACAGGATCTCCCAGGCCACGAAGAAACCGAGAATGCAGACGATCGACAGCACGCGGCGGCGTGTGGTCTCGTTCATGGCGCAATCTCCTGGGCGGCGCGCGCGGCCACGATGCGTTCGCGCAGCCGCTGGGTGAGGGAGACGAATTCGGGTTCGAATGAAATCTCGATCGTGCGCGGCCGGGCGAAGGGCACCATGGAGTCGTCGACGATGCGGCCCGGCCTTGCCTGCATCACGCAAATGCGGGTGGCGAGATAGGTGGCTTCCTTGAGGTCATGCGTGACAAGCACGACCGTGGGGCGTTTGTCGATCCACAGTTGCTGCATGATTTCCCACAATTCCTCGCGGGTGAACTGGTCGAGCGCGCCAAAGGGTTCATCGAGCAACAGCAGGGTCGGATCGTGGATCAACGCCCGGCACAACGAGGCGCGCTGCTGCATGCCGCCGGACAATTGCCAGGGAAATTTGTCGCCGAAGCCGCCGAGGCCCACTCTCGCCAGCGATTGTTCGACGCGGTCGCGATATTCGCCGTTCCGCTTGCGGGAAAACGCCTGCTTGAATGGCGGAACGATCTTGAGCGGCATCATGACGTTGTCGCGGATGTTCAGCCATGGCAGCAGCGTGGGGTTCTGGAACGCCATGCCGATCCGCGCACTCTCGGCATCCACCTCGCGTCCCGCCACGAACACATTGCCTTCGGTGGCGGTGAGCGTGCCGGCGACCAGCTTCAGAATGGTCGACTTGCCGCAGCCGGAAGGCCCGACCAGTGCAACGAATTCGCCATGGTTGATGCGCAGCGATGTTTCTGCAAGCGCCGTCACCTGGTTCTTCGTGCCGCCGAAGGTCACCCTGACCTTTTCCAGATCGATTACACTCCCCGCAGGCAACGAGACGGCGTCGGCCATGGTGCTAGCCTGTTTTGCCGGTGATCGCCGCCATGGTGGCATCAAGGTTTTTCGGCGCGGGCACTGGCATCCGCTGGATGGCATGAACCGAGCGGCCAGTGCCGCGGGCTTCCTCGTTCAGCACGCGGTTCTTCATGACGAAACGGCCGCGCACCAGCGTGTGGATCGGCAGCGCCGTGCATTGCCAGCCCTGCCAGGGCGAGATTTTGGATCGCGACTGGGTCTTGGCGTCATCGATGGTCCAGCGGCGGTTCATGTCGACGATCGCGATATCGGCGTCGGACCCGACCGTCAGCGTGCCCTTGCGCGGGTATAATCCCCAAAGCTTCGCCGGATTGTCGGCGCTCCAGCGCACGTAGTCGCGGATGGTGGCGCGGCCGCGGTTGATCTCCGTCAGCATCAGCGGCATCTGGGTCTCGACGCCGGGAAAACCACAATCGACGGTCCAGATGTCGTTGCGCGTTTTCTCTTCCGGCGCATGCGGGGCGTGGTCGGTCGCCACCATGTCGATGGTGCCGTCCATCAGCGCGTTCCACAGCGGCTCTCGGTTCGGCGTCTCGCGCACCGGCGGATTGACCCGCACGACGCCGCCGGATTTTTCGTAATCCTTTTCCGACAGCAACAGATAATGCGGACAGGTCTCGCCGGTGATTTCGACGCCGCGCGCCTTGGCTTCCGCGAGCGGGCGGAGCTCAGCGGCCGACGAAATATGAAGCACATGGATGCGGGCGCCGGTCCACTCCGCGAGAATCGCCGCGCGTGCGACGGCCTCGACGGCGACGACCGCCGGGCGCGATGCCAGATGGGCGATCGGTTCGGTGCGGCCGGCGGCGCGCAAGCGCGATTCCCGCCGCTCCATGATGGAATTGGTCTCCGCATGCAGCGAAATGCGTTTTCCCGTGGGTGCTGCAAGTTCAAACAACTCGAGCATCGCGCCGGTGGACGGCGAGGGGATGCGGCCGAACGTATTGCCCATGTAGCACTTGAAGCCGATGATGCCGCCTTCGACCAGCGAAGGGATATGTTCGAGGCCTTCCTCGCCGAGCACGGCATAGAGACCGTAGTCGACATAAGCCTTTTCCAAAGCAATCTTGTGCTTGGCCGCGAGCGTATCGGCGGTCGCAATCGTCGGCAGTGTGTTCGGCATGTCGAAGACGGTGGTGACGCCGCCGAACGCGGCCCCCGCGGTGCCGCTGCCGAAATCTTCCTTGTGCGGATAGCCGGGGTCACGGAAATGCACGTGCACGTCGATTGCGCCGGGCAGGATATGCATCCCGGTTGCATCCAGCGTCTCCTTGGCCGCTGGCATCGCCTCCGCGGCGCCAATCGCGTGAATCCGTCCATCCAGAATCGCGATGCTGGCACGATATTCCGCGTCCGGCGAAACCAGGATGCCACCGTTGATGACGAGATCGACTTGCTCAGGACTTGTCATGGATGCATCCCCTCACAGCATCGCCCAGCCGCCGTCGACCGGGAGGTCGACGCCGGTGATCTGACGCGAGACGTCGCTGGCGAAGAAGAGACAGGCGTTGGCCACGTCCTCGTCGACCGTGATGCGCTTTAACGCATAGTCGGCGGCGTGTCGTTGCGCGGCCTCTTCCTCGGAGATGTCGAGCTTTTTCGCCATGTCGCGGCAGACCTTGTCGCGGAAGCGGGGTCCATCGACCATGCCGGGGGCGACGCAGTTGACGTTGATATTATGCTGGCCGACTTCGAGCGCGAAGCTCTTGGTGATGCCGCGCAGACCCCATTTGGAAGCCGAATAGGCAACGCGCCCGGCGCGGCCACGCATGCCGAAGGTGCCGCCGACGTTGACGATCTTGCCGTAGCGCTGATCAATCATGGTCGGTAGCACCGCGCGCATGGTGTGGAAGCAGCCGTTCATGTTGAGGGTGACGATCTCGTCGAACTCTTCCGGCGTCGTCTGCACCCCGGTCTTGCCGATCGGCCCCGAACCGCCGGCGATATTGACCAGCACGTCAATTCGGCCGCCGAAGGCATCTTTGGTGGCAATGGCCGCGGCATCGCATTGCCTGGCATCGGTGAGGTCGCAAGCGATGACGACGGCACTGCCGCCGCGGGATTTCACCGCGCTGGCGACGGGCTCGATCGCGACGGTGTCTCGGCCGATCAGCGCCAGCTTGCAGCCTTCGCCGGCAAAAGCGTGCGTGACGGCGGCGCCCATGCCTTTGGCGGGGCCCGTGATCATCACAACCCGATTTTCAAGGGAGAGTTTCATGGGTTCGATCCGTTCTGTGAGATGGCGTGCGTCTGCGATGTCAGCTGGCCGGCCGAACCGAGGTCGGGCGCTCGGCGGCCGGTGGCAGGAAGCTGCGGTCGAAGATTTCGGTCACGGCGGGGGTACGTGGCAGTTCCTTGGCCTTGACCAGAATGTCGATCGCTTTCGCCATGCGCTCGTCGCTGACGTCGCCGATGCCGATCCTGGCAATTTCGGGATGGCTCATCTCGTCGGCCAGCGTCGCATCGAGCCGCGCGCGTTCGATCACCGGTTTTATCAATTGTTCGCGTTTCACAACCGCGTCGATCGCGGCCTGCGGATCGGCGATCGCGTCCTTGACGCCATGGTTCAGCGCGCGGAGGAAGCCTTTCACGATCTCGGGATGTTCCTTCGCAAGCTTGCGCGAAACGATGATGGCGTTGGAATACAGATCCATGCCGTAGTCTTCGAACTTGATGAAGCGGATCTGCTTGTCGGGATCGATGCCGGTGAGTTTTGCGCTGAAGCGGATCGTGGTGACGTAGCCGAACACGCCGTCGACCTGGCCCTGCATCAGCATCTGCTCGCGCAAGTTCGGCTGCATGCTGAGGATTTCGATCTTTGAGCAATCGATCTTGGCGGCCGAGCAGAGCGCCGGAAACAGTTTCAGGGCGCCGTCATTGGCAGGGCTGCCTAGCTTGTGACCGACAAAATCGGCCGGGGTCTTGATCGGGCTGTCGACTTTTACGGCGATCGTGAAAGGCGGCCGGTTGTAGAGCATGAACACGCCAACCGGCGCGTCATCGGGTTTCTTCGCCGCCAATTCAACCAGCGCGTTGATGTCGCCAAAGCCCATGTCATAGGCGCCATTGGCGACTTGCGGTACGGCGGCGCCGGACCCGTTGCCCTGGTCGAAGCTGACGTCGATCCCTTCCTGTTTGAAGTAGCCGCGGTCGTCAGCCAGGAAAAACATTCCCTGCGGCCCCTCATATTTCCAGTTCAGCACCATCTTGATTTTGGTTTGCGCCTGGGCTGCGGCGGCGAAGCCCGCGCTGAGTGCCAAACCGAGGGCGAATGCCTGCATCCCACGAAACGCGGGGTTTCTGATCATCGGATTTCCTCTGTGACTGGAGCAATCTGTCCGGCTGCGCTGCCTTGCCCTACGCCGCCGCCGCGGCATCAAAACTAACGCTATGCGGTGATCTTATCTGCTGCTATCTTTTGACTTGAGCGGTGCTAAAAAGGCTTCACTAAACCCATGCGCCATTTGCGACTGCTGACCCATGTCGTGGAGGTCGCGCGGACCGGTTCGATCCGCAAGGCGGCCGAGCAGCTGAACCTGACGCCGTCCGCCATGAACCGGCGCATTCAGGATCTCGAGGCGGAAGTCGGTACGCCGTTGTTCGAACGGCGTCCGCGCGGGGTGAAGCTGACGACTGCCGGCGAAATGTTTGTGCGCTACGCTCAAAGCCAGATCGCTGACGCGGAGCGGATGAAATCGCAGGTCGAGGATTTGCGGGGCTTGCGAAGGGGGCCGGTGCTGATCGCCTGCAGCCAGGCGTTGGCGCTCGACTTCCTGGCATTGCGGATCGCGGGCTTTCAGCAGCAGCACCCGCGCGTGACGTTCGACCTGAAGTTCATGGACCACGAACGGGCATTGGCTGCGCTCGCAGCCTATGATGTCGATCTGGCGCTGATCTTTCGCCCTTCGATGCGGCCGACGCTTCGGGTCATCGCCAGCATCCCGCAGCGCCTGGTGGCGATCGTTCGCGCCGATCACCCACTCGCGGGGAAAAAATCCGTAAGGCTATCCGAATGCGCCGCCTATCCCGCGGCCCTGCCGGACCGCTCGCTCGGGGGGCGGCAAATTCTCGATGAAGTGTCGGCGCGACGCGATCTGCGCTTCAACGTGATGGCGGAATCCAATTCATTCGAGATGCTCAGGGGATTGGTGCACCGCTGCAACGCGATTTCGTTTCAGATCGAGATCGGTGCGCCGTCCGGCGATCTCGGCATGAGCCTGGTCGGATGTCCGATCGATACGCGCGATGTGCCGACCGCCGAACTGGTCCTGTGCCAGTTGCGCGGGCGGGTGCTTCCGATCGCGGCCGCAGCTTTTTCGGAGACCCTCTCGAAAAGTCTCCACGACGAGAAAGCGCGGGCCACCGCCTAGTTGCCCCGCGAACAAGCCCGCGCCAAGGCAAAGGCCTTCCTGAAATCGTATCCAAGCCGATCGAATTGGCTGGTGACGTCGTTGTCGCCGGGCCAGGGCGAGAAGATGTCCAAGCACAGCGCCACGGCTGGTAATGTGGCCGAGCTTTTGACGCTGTTCGCAGACCTCAGATGCAAGGCCGAGGCCCGGACCGGCCAGGCCTTTCCAATCATCACGATCCAGGAGGCGGGGCTGGACGGGTTCTGGCTGCACCGCGTTCTGCAACAGCAAGGCGTCGAGAGCCATGTCGTGGATCCCGCTTCGATCGCGGTGCCGCGAAGGCGGCGCAGTGCGCCGCTGATCCGGCGCCAACGTCCCACTATCAAACCGAAATGGGTCCCGGCTCTGCGAAGCAGCGTTGCACGCTGCGATCCGCGTCCGGGACACGAGAAAATCGCGGGGGCACGGCACTCCGCCCGATGGCTGCAGCCTCTGCATATCAGGCCCGCGCCTGCGTCAGCCTGGAACCGGACTTCCGACGGAGCGTTTTTCCGCGTGACCAGGAAAACCCCCCTGGTTCGGGAGAACATTTAGCAACGGAGAAGAACAAATGAGCCCAGGAAGAATTGCGATCGCAGCCACGACCTTCGCGTGCATGACACTGCTCTCCATCGGCGGGCCGACCAGCGCGCAGGCCGAGAACGCCCAGGCGCAAGCCAAACATTCGCAGGCTTCAAAGCACACGTCAGCAAAGCACACGTCGGCAAAGCACGTGGCGACTGCTCCGCAGCGCCGGCACGGCCAGCGCGTTGTGCGCCGCGGCTACGGCCCCAACCCTGTCGAGGCCGGTGCCAATGTAGCGGCTGGCGCGGTGAACACAGCTGGCGCGGTTGCTGCCGGCGCAATCGGCACCGCGGGCGCGATCGCCGCAGCGCCATTTGGCGGGACCTATGCGGCAGCCCCGGGATGGGATAGCGGCTACTACGGGACCAGCACCTGGGGC
Organism: uncultured Alphaproteobacteria bacterium; assembly: GCA_963832045.1. Lineage (GTDB taxonomy): Bacteria > Pseudomonadota > Alphaproteobacteria > Rhizobiales > Xanthobacteraceae > Bradyrhizobium. The sequence goes on along the minus strand of CAWHSM010000017.1, from coordinate 17,090 downwards.
GACTTCGATTGTCGTCCTGGTTACGGCGATTGCCGTCCCTACGCTTCGAAGGACTGGGCCAAAACTCCCGTTAAATGAAAATGGAGAGGCGGCCAGACCGGCCGCCTCTTTTTTCAATGCAGGAACGGCCCGCCGGACGCCCGAGGTCGAGACCGCCGGCTCCATTGAAGCCATGGCTTCGAGGCGGATGCGCAACCCATGAAACAGCCCGCGAGAAGGCGGTCACGTCGAAAGATCGTTTTGGCGGTGGACGTGGGGGGTACGCATGTGAAGGTCATGACCAACACCGGCCTTACGAAGCGGGAGTTTCCGTCTGGGCCGCATCTGTCCGCCAAAGAAATGGTGAAGCAAGTCGCGGCCCTGACCAGGGATTGGTCTTACGATGTCGTTTCCGTCGGCTATCCGGGACCCGTAGTCCACGGCAGGCCTCTGGCAGAACCGCACAACCTTGGCCGTGGCTGGACCGGCTTTGATTTTGGCAAAGCGTTCGATCGCCCGACGAAAGTGGTCAACGACGCTCTGATGCAGGCCCTCGGCAGCTACGAAGGCGGCCGGATGTTGTTTCTCGGGCTGGGAACTGGCCTGGGCTCGGCCATGATCGTTGACGAGATCCCGGTGCCGATGGAGCTTGGGCATTTGCCTTACCGCAAAGGCAGAACTTTTGAGGATTGTCTGGGAGCTGCAGGCCTGAAACGCCTCGGAAAGAAAAAGTGGAGGCGGGAAGTTGCCGACGTTGTGAAGCATTTCTTCGCGGCGCTGGAGCCCGATTACGTCGTGCTCGGGGGCGGCAACGCTGCAGAACTCGGACGCCTGCCGCGGAAGGCGCGATTGGGAAACAATGCGAACGCCTTCAAGGGCGGCTTCAGGCTTTGGGATACGCGCGCGGCCAGGGACGGCCGAACCGGTTAGGTTGCCGCGGATGGCGCGGATGGCAACGTCTACGAGATGGCAACAATCTCAAGTTCCTCACTTCCCAATCCTGCGACGTCCCCCACGGCCTTGCCCAACAGGGACTTCGCTGCCGGAGATGCAAAGGAAATCGATCCGGCTTTGGGATTCGCTTCGTCCTCACCGACGATACGATATTTCTGCACGCGACCGTCATCGCGGTTGAATGTCACCGTGCTGCCAAAGGCAACGATGTCGGACGATCTCGGATCAGGAATGACCTGGGCCGTTCGAACCCTTTCGGAGAAGTATCGAATGTCCCGCAAGGGGATCGCGGCCTGGCGGCGCCGCTCGTTCACATCATCAATCTGCTGCGCCGTATCGTACGCCTCACGCGCCTGCTGAAGTTGCAGCTCCAGAGCCTTCAATCCCGTTTCGGTAACCAGATTTGGATGCGGTGAGATTGGACGATCGGGAAGCACGGTCTCCGCCGCCGTTTCAGAACTCTCCTCTTTGGTGAATGCAACGCTCAATCTCGAACTCCATTGAAGATCGCCATATCGGGGCAGCAGGAAGCAGCGCTGCCTCCGGACCGATCAGAAGGAGTTTGCGAGTGCAATCGCCCGTTTCAAGACCTCAATCCGCTTAGCGGCTTCCTTGCTCGTCAAATCCTCGGCAAAGAGCCCGGGCTGGTACGCCTCGATCGACAGCTTCCGCAGCGTGGTAGCCTGATGCTCGTTCATGATGGCATGGGGCAGGCGGTCATGCGACATTCACACTCCATGTTCACCTTGGTGCAACTTGTAACTTGCAAATATGTTCTCTTTTCGTTCATGATAGGGGCCAACCCGTTCCGAGGCCGCCATGGACAACAAAATCAACGAAATTCGCAGGAAAATCAGCTCACTAAGGGCCGAAATGCTGGCACTTGAGGTCACCATCCGCGGACAGATTGCCCGGGACGAAGATTGTTCGGCGTCTTCGCTTCATCTGATGGGAATGAGGGGGCAATTGGCTGCCCTTCTGAGCGAGAGGAACGCGCTCGGCGGCTATGAGCGATTGCTTGATGTCGAGGAGAGACTGAAGGCGGACTACCGGGCGGCGAAGTCGAAACCCGTCAAAGGCGCCATCTGCCGCCGTGGATGATCCGGTTCCTCTGCGGATCCTGCAATTGCGGGCCGAAATCTGCGAGCTGGGCGGAGCGATCCGTCAGCTCCAGCGGTCGGGGATGGATTCCGCGGCGGCTCAATTGCTCATCACACGGAAACGGGGGGAGCTTGAACGGCTGATCTCAAATGGTACGACGCCAACGCCAGCGACAACTCGCCCTTCCTGAAGGCCTTGGCGGAAGTTCGTAATATCGGCGTGCATGAAGGACGGTGCTATCACCATGTCCAGGCCATCATCGTGGCGATCGACCAGTATGCGGAAGCCGCAACGCGGAATCGGGAGTATGATGTGGGATAGCCTCCCGCTCTGCTTATGACCGACCCTCGTCATGCGCGGGCTTGGCCCGCGCATCCACGTCTTGTTCTTTAAAACCGAGACAGGGACGTGGATGGCCGGGACATAGGCGAGCGGAAGCGACGCCGTTCTTCGAACGGCTATGCCCGGCCATGACGAAAGTGCTGATATTGACTTTCGCGTTCATGGCCGCCGAACTGATTTGCCCGATCGAGACTGAGCAAGTAGTGCAGCTCATCCGACGGGACTAGGGGCGAGACGTCTGATCAAGAGCTAGACCGGCGTAATTGTCCAAGATGCGTTGAGAAGGGCTGGAAACAGTCGGCGGGGGCTCTCTGGATGGGATGAAAGCGATTGGAATGCCTTTGCGATGCAGGCGACAAAGCGCTCGAGGCCCAGGATATTGAGTACGCGGGTCAGATTGTAGCAGAGTGCCATCAGGCTCCATTCACCGCGCACCTTGTTGAAGCCACGGACCAGGAAATGGCGATAGCCAGCGCGGCACTTGAGTGTTCCGAAAGGATGCTCGACGATGGCGGAACGGCGCCGCATCAGTTCGTCCGCACCTTCCATCCGTGTGCGATGACGTTCGAGAACATCTTCGTGTTCCCAGCGCGAGACCGTTCGCAAAGATGCTTTCGGGCTCAGGCAACGCGTGCTTAACGGGCACGTCCTGCAGGTCTTGGTGCTGCTCGCATAGCGGATCTCGGTCCGGCCACTTGTGTTCTGCCAGCGTCCCTCCATCGGACGCAGCAGTTCGCCGGCCGGGCAACGGTAAGCATCGGCTGTATGATCGTAGCTGAAATGCTTGAGGCTGAAGCGGCCCGTCTTCTCGGCTCGACGATTACCCTTCGGCACCGGCACGTAGACCGCGATGCCATCATCCTCGCACGCCTTCAGTTCGAGGCTGCTGTAATAGCCCTCATCGGCCAGCGCCTGCAGAGCCTCGGCGTCAAGGGCGTCTTTCGCTGCCTTGGCCATCGCATGAAGCTGCCTGACATCGCTGCTGTCGTTCACCACCTCGCTTGCGACAATCAGCTTGTGCCTGTCATCAACGGCGATCTGTACGTTGTAGCCCGCCACGCCCTGGCCGCTCTTGACCAGAAGCCGGGCATCCGGATCGGTGCGCGACAGCTGCGTCGCGCCGCTCTCCTCGAGCCGCTCAAGGTCGGCCTGCGCGCGCGAGCGTCGGGCCATCAGCTCCGCTACTTTTGTGCCAAGGTCATTGCCGTCTCCACCATGACCGTCGGCCCGATCCTTTTTTGGGTTCCTGGCTTCCGCCGCATCATTGTCCTCAAGAGACTTGCCGTAGGCCTCGATCTCCAGGTCCAGCCTTGCGATCTGCTCGGCGAGCCTCTTGCGCGTGAAGATAGAATCCTTGCTGGCGTCGCCATGGAAGAAGGAGCCATCGATCGCCACAACACTACCGCCGACAAGGCCCAGTTCGCGAACCAGCAGCACGAAGCTGCGGTTGACTGCCTTCAGTGCTGCCCAGTTCTCTTTGCGAAAGTTGGCGATCGTCCGATAGCCCGGCTTCAAGTTCTTGAGCAGCCAGATCAGCTCCAGATTGCGGCAAGCTTCCTGTTCCAGCCGACGCGACGACCTGACCCGGTTAGTATAGCCGTACAGATAAAGCTTCAAAAGGTCCGCAGGGTCGTAGGGCGGCTGCCCCATCTCGTCCGCAGCACGATCCGCAAGGCGAAACCCGAGCTTTGCAAGATCGAGCGCACATACAAAGCTCTCGATCGCCCGTACCGGATTATCAGCTCCGACATAGTCCTCAATCCGCGGCGGAAGGAGGCTGACTTGCTCCCGGCTCTCGCCGGTCTTGAATGTACGATTCGTCATGAGCCGAATCCTACATCACCCCCCCCCCCCCCCCCAAAAAAATCGAGTTCTTGCCCAGTCTCGTCGTGCCAATCTGTCGCAGGCATTTTTGCTTGCGATGTCGGGCAAATCAAAGCCACAACTCCGCCCGTCCCGCCTCCGACAAGAGGGGCGCTTCGCGGTCGTCACGAACGTTGAGGTGGGATGCGATGGACGTTTCTGCCGCGCACGACGAACGCGGCATGGAGCGGACGGCGAAGTCGTGTGGTCCTGACACCCCGACGCTGGTGTCAAGTCTCGCGGAGGTTTCCGCGAGGTGATGGTGGCAACAAAGCCCGGTTCACCAGGGAGATCACGAAGGAAACCGTTAAAACCATTGCGCGGGGAATGCCGGGTGAAACCGGTGTGACCGTGGTGGACTTACTCGCCGTGCTTTTTAATTTTCGCACGCGAGGCTTCGGGCGCATCGGGCGCCCGGCATTCCCTGCGCCCTTGTTGGGGCTCTGTTTTCAGAACTCGGGCGCATTCGCGCGGCGGGAAGGCGGAATTGTGCATTGCAGCACTGGTTTCCTCCCACCCCTGCTAACAGGCAATGGCCTTTGAGGCGGCTTCTATGTATTGGTTCGGCGGGCCACAAAGACCCTCGGGAAGCGCGTTGCGCGGTCCCGACCGAGCAAGCGGGAGGATACATGCGCAAACTGATTTTGGCGGCGGCATCGGCCGCGGCATTGGCATTGATCGCACCGGCGGCGGCGCAATCGCCTGTTGTCATCAAGTTCAGCCACGTCGTCGCGGCAGACACGCCCAAGGGCAAGGCCGCCGAAAAGTTCAAGGAATTGGCCGAGAAGTACACCGCCGGCAAGGTCAAGGTCGAAGTCTATCCGAACTCGACGCTCTACAAGGACAAGGAAGAGCTCGAAGCCCTGCAACTCGGCGCGGTGCAGATGCTGGCGCCGTCGAACTCGAAGTTCGGTCCGATCGGGATCAGGGAATTCGAGGTGTTCGACCTGCCCTACATCCTGCCCGACCTGAAGACGCTGCGCAAAGTGACCGACGGGCCGCTCGGCGCCAGACTGCTCAAGCTTCTCGATGCAAAGGGCATGACCGGTCTCGCCTACTGGGACAACGGCTTCAAGCAGATGTCCGCCAACAAGAAGCTGATCGCGCCTTCGGACTATAAGGGTCTGAAATTCCGCATTCAGTCGTCGAAGGTGCTGGAAGCGCAGTTCCGCACCCTCGGTTCGATCCCGCAGGTGATGGCGTTCGGCGAAGTATACCAGGCGCTGCAAACCGGTGTGGTCGACGGCCAGGAAAACACCTGGTCGAACATGTATACCCAGAAAATGCATGAGGTGCAGAAATACGCCACCGTCACCAATCACGGCTACATCGGTTACGTCGTGGTCGTGAACAAGAAGTTCTGGGACGGCCTGCCGGCCGATATCCGCGATGCCTGCGCCAAGGCGATGAAGGAGGCCACCGACTACGGCAACGGCCAGTCGGCCAAGGAGAACGACGACGCGCTGGCGGAGATCAAGAAGTCCGGCAAGACCGAGATCGTGACGCTGACGCCGGAGCAGGACGAGGCGATGCGCAAGGCGATGATGCCGGTCTACAAGGACGTCGCTTCCCGTGTCGGTCAACCCTTGATCGACGAATTCCTGAAGGAAACGGGCCGCGGCCCGATAAATTGAGGCGGTTGCCGCAACAGGCCAGGCGCGCTCTTAATCCCTCCCCCGCGCGAGCGTGGGGAGGGTGCATAGGCGACCTTCGGTCGCCGTGCTTAAACAACAAAACGCCGATGCTTTGCATCGGCTATGCGCGAAGCAACGGTCGGGTGGGGGCGTCAGGGGTTGAAACCGGCGATCAGAGTGATGTTTGTAGACCCCCACCCCGGCATCGCTATGAAGCGCAAGAGCGCTTCTGAGCTCGCCGACCCTCCCCACAAGGGGGAGGGATAGGAAGCGGCAAGCGGGAGAGATGGGGTAAGATCGAAGAGCGCTTGACCCGGGCATCCACGTCTTGGCGTTGATCAATAATTAAGCGTGATGGCCGGGCAAGTCCGGCCATGACGGAGTCACAGTTACGTTCTGCTGGCGACGCGGCCAGCTTGGAGGGGGCCAGGTGTTTCTACGCATTCTCGACCGGCTCGAGGAGATCATCATCGCGAGCCTGATGGGCGCCGCGACGCTGATCACTTTCGTCACCGTGGTTCATCGCTTCCTGGTCGATGTGCCCGTGCTTTATCCCTATCTGTTCTGGATCAACCTCGCCTGGTCGCAGGAACTCTGCATCTACATGTTCATCTGGATGGCGAAGTTCGGCGCCGCCTATGGCGTGCGCACCGGCATCCATGTCGGCGTCGACGTGCTGATCAAGCGCCTCGATGCCGAATGGCAGAAGGGCGTCATTCTGTTCGGCCTGCTCGGCGGCGCGCTGTTCACCGCGATCGTCGGCACCATGGGTGCGAAATTCGTCTTCGAGCTGATGCACACCGACCAGGTCTCGCCCGACCTGGAGATTCCGAGTTGGATCGTCTACGGCTGCATCCCGCTCGGCTCCTACCTGATGTGCTTCCGCTTCCTTCAGGTGTGCTGGAATTACTTCTGGACCGGCGAACTGCCGCATCACGATGCGACCAATGTCGACGGCATCGAGGTGTCCTCCAAGGCGCCCGTCGCGCTTGGAGAAGCCTGATGAGCGCGGCGCTGATCTTCGGGCTGTTGTTTGCGCTCATGCTCACGGGCATGCCGATCTCGATCTCGCTCGGCCTCACCGTGCTGACCTTCCTGTTCACGATGACGGAAGTGCCGATCGAAAGCGTCGGCCTGAAACTGTTTTCAGGCCTCGACAATTTCGGCATCATGGCGATCCCGTTCTTCATCCTCGCCGGCACCTTCCTGACGCGCGGCGGCGTTGCGCGCCGCATGATCGCGTTTACGACGTCGCTGGTCGGCCATCTGCCGGGCGGACTTGGGCTGGCGGGCGTTGCGGCATGTGCGATGTTTGCCGCCATTTCCGGTTCCAGCGTCGCAACGGTGGTGGCCATCGGATCGATCATGATGCCGGCGATGGTCGAGCACGGCTATCCGCGGCGGTTCGGCGTCGGCGTGATCTCGACCTCGGGCGCGCTTGGCATCCTGGTGCCGCCCTCGATCATCCTCGTGCTCTATGGCGTTTCCACCAACACCTCAATCGGCGCGCTGTTCATGGCGGGCATCGTGCCCGGCATCATGCTGGCCTTGATGCTGGCGGCAGTGACCTGGTTCATCGCCTACCGCAACGACTATCCGAAAATGCCGCGCGCGACCATAAGACAGCAACTGACCGCGTTCCGCGAGGCGTTCTGGGGCCTGCTTCTGATCGGGATCGTGTTGGGGGGCATCTATGGCGGCGTCTTCACGCCGACCGAAGCGGCTGCGGTGGCAGCCACTTACGCCTTCTTCATCACCGTGTTCGTCTACAAGGAATTGAAGCTCAACCAGGTTGGCAGGGTGTTGTTGCAGGCGGCCAGCATGAGTTCGATGCTGCTCTACATCATCACCAATGCGGTGCTGTTCTCCTTCCTGATGACCCATGAGCAGATCCCGCAGGAAATGGCGGCCTGGATCATCGACAAGAATTTCGGCGTCTGGACGTTCCTGCTCGTGGTCAATGTCCTGCTGCTGGCCGCCGGCAACGTCATGGACCCGTCGTCGATCCTGCTGATCATGGCGCCGATCCTGTTTCCGCTGGCGACCAAGATCGGCATCCATCCGGTGCATCTGGGCGTGCTGATGATCGTCAATACGGAGGTCGGGCTTTGCCATCCGCCGGTCGGCCTCAATCTCTATATTGCGAGCGGGATCGCGAAGATGGGCATCAGCGAGATCACCATCGCGGTGCTGCCGTGGCTGTGCGCGATGCTGGTCTTCCTCGGCCTGATCACCTATGTGCCCGAGATTTCGCTCTGGCTGCCGAGGCTTCTTGGAATGATCTGAAATGTTGCGGTTTGTGAATAGAATTAAATCTTAGTAAGAGTGGGTTCCGTTGCCGAACTGTAAGTTGATTGCGGAGGCCAGTTCGCTCATCCTGCGATGACGTTCAGAGGAGGATGACATGAGGAAGTTTGCAATCGCCGGCGTCGCTGCGCTTGCCCTCGCCGCTTCGACTGCGGTCTACGCGCAGCATCGCTGGCTCCATGATCACATGGGACAATCGCGAATGACCCCTGAGGACAGGGCGGCGATGGCGGACGCGAAAATCGCGGCGGTGCATGTCGGCCTGAAGCTGACGGCCGATCAGGAAAAGCTGTGGCCGCCGGTCGAGAGCGCGGTGCGTGACCTCGTCAAGCTCCGGATCGATCGCGCCAATGCAAGGGCGGCCGCGGCGGCCAAGCCCGACGAGGCGAAGCCCGATCCGGTGGCGCGCCTGCGCAACCGTGCCGAGCGCATGATGGCCTCGGCGACGGTGCTGAAGAAGATCGCCGACGCGGCCGATCCGCTCTACAAGACGCTGGACGACGGCCAGAAGCGGCGGCTCGCCATGCTGACCCACCGGGGCCGGCACGGCGGCGGCGAGGGCTGGCGCGGCCGCTTCGAGCGCGGCATGATGGGCGGCGAGCGCGACCGGGGAGGCGACTCCGAACGGCTCTGACGCTTAACCTTCGTCGATCGGCACGATCATTTCAGGAAAGCCGCCGGAAACGGCGGCTTTTTTGCTGGTGCGCCCGGCCGGCGCCGAGCCTCAGAAAGCCCACAGGCTTGCTGGACATCGCTGGGTCGCTTTGCTAAACGACGCCCTCTTGCGATTGGCCCCTTTTCCGGACCGGTTCCGGGCGCATAGCTCAGTTGGTAGAGCAGCTGACTCTTAATCAGCGGGTCCCAGGTTCGAGCCCTGGTGCGCCCACCAAGCAAAAATCCCTTTTTGCCAATGGCTTCGCGGGATAAGGGTCGAGAACAAAACGGGTCTGGTGCGACGTTTTTTGTGGTCGGACGTCGCACGCCGTGCGACGAGTGGATAATACTCTCCGAATGTTCTTGATCGAACTCCGATACGCGGGAGACCGTCGATTGGGAACGAGCATCGCAGGGAATATCACCGCCAGGAAAAAGCGGAGTGCCGCGTGCGCAGTCGAGAGTGGTTTACCATTGGAGTTGATGGCCGGCTGCTGCAGAGTTACGCTCACGCCGCGTTACGAAGTCGTTGGTTGCAGTCGTTGCCGAAGTGAGATTAGGCGGCCGGCGATCAGCCATTCATCCCTTCCTTGCGCACCTGCAATTCGAGCCGTTCGATACCGGCATCAGCGCGATCGACATTGCGAGCACGGTAATGCTTTACGATGGTCTGCGCGCTTCGGTACGAGTGCCCGGTGATATCGCAAATTGTGAGCAGGTCGCAGCCGGCGCGGTCGAGTAGCATGATGCAGGTATCGCGTAGATCCTGGTCATGTTTCTGGTCGAGTTCGCCCGCGCCATTGACGAACATCAGCGATCGGCACGGCTTCAGGCGCCATGCTGCTTCATCGCCATTGCCGTCGCGGGCCGCCTGCGCATCCAGCCATTGCGCCAGCACACGCGCGCGCTGATCGACCGCGCGGGCTCGCCGTGCCTTGTTCTCTTCATCTAGGGCCTGTCCTCAATTAGGCGATTCCCAAGAGAATGGCGGCGTGATTTATGAGATGTCAGCTGATTGGAGCTGACAGATGCGCCGCTACGCCCTTCGGGACGATCAATGGGACAGGATCAAGGATATTTTGCCCGGCCGTGAAGGCCATGTCGGCGTCACCGCCAAGGATAACCGGCTGTTCGTCGAGGCGGTACTTTACCGTTATCGCGCAGGCATACCTTGGCGCGACCTGCCAGAACGTTTTGGCGACCCGATCAAGATTTATACGCGGTTTTCGCGCTGGGCGAAGAGCCCTGCGCTTTGCGCCGGGTTCTGGTCCGTTCCGCCTGCCGTCTGGTGATCGCCACGAAGGCCGCGATGGGCGCGGCCGATCCGGCAAAAGGACTTAACCCATGACCGACCATGACGACATCGAGCCAGCGCATGGCGCATCTCCGACCGAGCACGTGCTGAGCGAACTGCAGCTCTTTGGCTACCGTCCATTTGACGATCAGCCTGATCCGAGACCGATGCCCGAAGGTAAGATGATCACTGGCGCTGTGGCCGATATCTTCGACGCCCTCGTCGCTACCTTGAACGACACCCGGCTCGAGCCGGACCTGGAGGACCTGCTCTGGTCGACCGTCAATCTCTTCCATCGTGCTACCGACCGCATCGGACGCCAGCTCGACGACAACGAACAGGCGCAACGCAAGAGCCAGCGCGAGCAGAACGGTTCGGAGGTGCAATCGGTCGAACTCGAGCGCCTGACGGCCGAAGGCATCACGTTGATCGAACGGCGCAATTGCCTGGAACTTTTCCGCGATCAGGCCATCGAACGCTTCGAGGTCCACACCGGTTCGTCATGGCGCCCCCGGTCGGGATCGCTGGTCAACCATCGCACGCTGACTGCGGCCATGATCGACTTGCGGGAGTTCATCGCAGCCAAGCGCCGCACTGAGGCCGAGGTCATGTTGCCGGCAGGACCAAAGGTTGCTCTGACCGGTGGTCTCGACTTCAACGACCACCACCTGATCTGGGATCGCCTCGACAAGGTCTGCGCCAAGCATCCCGGCATGGTCCTCATCCATGGCGGTTCGCCGAAGGGGGGCACCGAGCTGATCGCCTCCAAATGGGCTGTTAACCGCAAGGTACCGCAGATCGCTTTGAAGCCGGACTGGACCAAGCATGCCAAGGCGGCACCATTCAGGCGCAACGATGCCATGCTCGAGTTGCTGCCGATAGGCGTCATGCATTTCCCGGCACGGGAATCCAGGACAACCTCGCCGACAAGGCGAAGCGCCTCGGCATCGCCGTTTGGAAATTCGGCGCCTCATGAGCGCCGACTGCCATCTTCCACACCACCGAGGCCGAGTTGCATCGCCGCAACTCCCGCCTCGTTTCGATTGGATATCCAAAACTGCGCCGCGGTGGTGGTGGAAGGCGCAAACCATATCCCCTTTGCATATGGAGCCACCACCATGCTCGCCCTTGGACTTCTCCTGAACTTCGCCGGCATTGGTTTGCTCTGCTGGCTGATTTTCACGCTGGCGGTATACGCCTTGCCATTTTTTGTCGGACTGACCGTCTTCATGATGGCATTGCACGGCGGTGCGGGCATCCTCGCAGTGCCGTTTGTGGGCATTGTCGCCAGCGGGATAACACTCGCGATCGGTCAAACGGCCTTTGCAATGACACGCTCTGTGATCATCCGTGCCATTATTGCCGCCCTGTTTGCTGTGCCGGCGACACTTGCTGGCTATCAGGTCGTGTTTGCGATGTTGCAAATCGGCGTGCCATCGTTGGTATGGCGCGAGATCTTCGCCTGCATCAGTGCGGTGTTTATTGGCAGCACGGCGTGGATACGGTTGACCATCTTTACCGAGAACCGCCCGCTCGATGTGGGCATGGCGGTCGGAAGCAATCCTCAACCGGTTCTCCAGCCGCAGCCCATCAGAAATCGTCCTGCGCCATCTATATCTCTGACTGGTTGGCTAAAGCGGCGCATTGAACCGATCACCGAACTTGAGCGAGAGGTAATCGCGGCCTCCCTTGGAGCACTTCGATGACATGGCGTTGATTGCGTCCGGGGCCACACAGATACGGTGCTAGAGCCCCTCGTTTGCAGTTGGCTTTGTGCCGACGATAACGCCTTTTGCCTTCCTTCGTTTCTTTTCCTACGCCGAATGCTGGGGCCCAATGATCGGGCTGCTCGATGATCGCGTTGGAATGAGGCGTAATGAGAGCGATGCGCGGTTTGCCGTGGTTCGTGGTCACGGAGTAGCTCAGGCGGCGCTGTCGCGCATCTGGGCACGCGAACGGGTCAAGCTTGGCTGCGACAACGTGAGTTCTCCGGGCAAGATTAGGTGTCGGCGAAGGCATAGCGGTCAAGATTAGGTAACTGCAAGAGGCTGAAAGCGTCGACGTCTATTTTGTCGAAGTCGACGAACCGCCCGCGCCGGGCGAAGGGGAGGTCGAGGTTCAGGTGCTGGCGACAGCACCTCATGTACCTTTTCGTTAGATTCTTTCCATTCATGACGGACCCGACATCGCGCGCCTTGGCTGCCGCGTCCGGCTCACCGGTCTGCCGAATGACATGTAAGGCGAGAAGATTTCGCATCATCTCACGCACCTTGAACTTCTGGATCTTGCCTGTAGAGTTTTTGCACCTCGGATATCACGAATGCGCGCGGACATTTGAACGAGGCCATCCGCTCCTTGCACCATAGCTCGAGTTCCGCCTCGGTCAGGGTCATCCCAGATCGCGGCTCGACGAACGCGCACGGCGTTTCGCCCCAGCGCAGGTCCGGCTTGGCGACCACCGCCGCTGAGCGGACGGCCGGATGCTGGTAGAGCACGTTTTCGATTTCGATCGACGAAATGTTCTCGCCTCCAGAGATGATAATGTCCTTCTCCCTGTCCTTGATTTCCATCATGCCGTCTGGATGGATCACGCCCAGGTCTCCTGTATGAAACCAGCCATCGGCCAGAGCCGCTGCCGTTGCGGTCGGCTGCTTCAAGTATCCTTTCATGACCACGTTGCCGCGCAGCACGACTTCGCCCATCGAAATGCCGTCCCGCTGCACGCTTTTGGAAGATGTCGGGTCGATCACATCGAGGCCCTCGAGAACTTGGAAACGAATGCCTTGCCGCGCCTCAAGCGCGAACCGTTCCCGTTCAGGAACGATTTCCATTCCAGCTTTCCGACATATTGACCACCACAGGCCCGTGGGTCTCGGTCAGGCCATAATGGATGACACGAAAGCCCGCCTCCTCCATCGCCTTGAGCACCGAGGGTGGTGGCGGGGCTGCTCCGGTGATAAAGGTGATAGGATGATTGATCGGCCTGCGCTCGTCGGCCTTCGCATCGAGGATCGTCGACATGACGATCGGCGTCCTCGGTCATGTGGGTTATGTGCTGCTCGGCGATCAGCCGAGCACATCGATCGAGCTTCACGCAGACACACATGGGTCCCCGAGCAAGGTGATCGTCCACGGAAAACAGAACCCGTTGCAGTGAAACATCGGAAGTGTCCACAGATACACCGGAAAAGGATTTACCTGGGCCGCAAGCCCGTTCCCGATCGCCAGTAAATAAGCGCCGCGATGATGATAGACGACGCCTTTGGGCTCGCCGGTGGTTCCCGATGTGTAGTTGAGGGTGATCGCGTCCCATTCGTCGGAAGGGCCTGACCACTCATAGGTCGCGCTGCCTCCGGCGACAAACGCTTCATAATCCATGCTGCTGATGGCGACATCAGACACCGGATACTCGGTGTCATGATAGTCGATCAGTAGCGGAGACATCCCTGAGAGCCTGATCGCCTCCTCCATGACCGACCTGAACTCGCGATCGACAATCAGAACCTTGGTCTCCGAATGCTTGAGGATGTAGGCGATTACCGGTGCATCGAGCCGGATATTGATGCAGTTGAGAACTGCGCCACACATGGGAACGCCATAGTGCGCTTCCAGCATAGGCGGGGTGTTCGTCAGCATGACCGATACCGTGTCGCCGCGCGCGGCGCCGGCCGCCGCCAGCGCCGAAGCAAGCTGGTGGCACCGATCGCGGAACTGGCGGTAGGTGATCCGCAAACCGCCATGTACGATCGGCGATTTTGTTCGGGCTCGACAGACTGGCCCGGTCGAGAAACCGAAGGCGACAACGGCTGATAGTTCGCCGCGCATTGATCGAGATCCCTGTCGAAAGCCGTTTCAGCGTTCATGGCGCATCTTTCGTATACATTTGCAATGGCGGCTCGACGCGATCAGGCGGCCGCACGGTCATCACCGCAGCCGCGCACGCCGGCATGAACGGCGCAACGGTCGCGTGGGTCTGCGCGGCCTGACTTACTTCAGGTCGATCATCAAAGGATTGGTTCTTTCGCCTCGCTTGAACCCCGAGAGACGTTCGGCGGCAGACGGATGATCCAGCGACTTGAGAATATTCTGGCACTCATATTCGGTGCATTCCTCGAGCGAACGCCGCCACCCCTCATGGAACGTCTCTTTCAGGAATCCTTGCAGATGGGTGGGCCCGTTCGCCAGCTGCAGGGCGATTTCGTTACGCGCTCCTCGAACTCGGTGTCGGCGTAGGCCCGGTTGCAGATACCCCATTCGACCGCCTCCGCGGCACCAGGGGTACGATTGGTCAGCATGAGCTCCATTGCACGACGAAAGCCGACAATCTTGGTCAGCGAGTAACTCGAACCGCCATCGTTTGCCACGCCGTTCGCCATCCATGAAGCGAAGAACGTTGCCGACCTCTTGCATATTGCCATGTCGCTTGCGAGAACCATGCCGAGCCCGGCTCCGACCGCGACGCCGTTGACCGCGGCAAGGACCGGCTTGGGAATGCGCACGATGCGGTGGAGCATCTGATGCATCCACATCGCCGCGAGACGAAAGCCAGCCCGGAACTCGTTCCTATCCTCCAGGTTGTAACCCTTTAGATTGACCCCCGCACAAAATGAATTGCCGGTTCCGGTGATGACGATAGCTCCGACGTCGTCGCGGTCTTCACATTCGCCAAACGCGTCGTAGAGCGCCTGCATGGCCTCGATATCGAGCGAGTTTTTCGCCTTGGCGCGATTGATCGTAATACGACCGACGCCATCGGCCACCTCGAGCAACGCTGCTTCTGATCTTGCCATTTCATCTTCTCTCAACCCGTTGCGGAATGATTATAGATGATTATAGATGTCGGTACCCCCGCTTACTTCACAGATTGGTCTCATTATCGGGCTCGCGGCTGGTTTTGCGTCCAACGCCGATAGCTTCTGGGCCGACGTCCGCGACAAGACCTGCGCGCCCATATCGGGGCCGGTTCGGTGGGTGCCGGCGTCGATCGAAATATGCGTTTCGACCGCGCAAGGCCACCGGACGACCTGGACGGGAGGTTATGATGTCGATCGCTATGGGAATAGTGCACGGCCCGTTCGCTGGGTAGCGCTACTGGCGTTATACAAGTCCCTCGTCCAACACGCGCATCCGTATTGCCACGTCCTGATCAAGGTTCGAGGGCCCATACGCAGTTCAAGGTCAACGATCGCTTCGTCCCGCTGACCGATACATCGGCCGTTCTCATCAACGCGTGGGGTCCGCACGCGTATATTCATAACGAGATCCATTCGACCGTCACGGTGTTGGCGCGAAAACATCCAATCTGTATGGTGGCATGTTCCGTTCCAACTGGATCTGCAGCAGGTCGACGGCTTTCTTCGACAACCCGATTGGCGCCCTCACGCCGCGCACGCGAAAGATCGCCGTTGAGCTCGCCGAATTGATGTTCCGGACGCGCCGGCGATCGATCCCGCACGAGGCGTTGCTGTCGACATTCATGATCTCGATCATCGAGCGATTTACCGCTTGGCGCACCATCAACGACAGGTTGGTCCCCCGTTTCGACTGGCGCATCGCAAAAGCCCTGAAATTCGTCCGCGGAAACGTTCGGGCGACCCGCAGTGTATCGAGCCTCGCCAAAGAGGCCGGCCTGTCGCGCGCGCATCTATACCGTCTATTCGAACGATCGAGCGGATCACTTCATCTTTATCTCAACCTGCTTCAGCTCGAGGAGGCGGTTTCGGCGGTGGTGCAAACCAACGACAGGCTGTCTTCCATCAGCGAGAATTTGGGTTTCAGTTGCCAAAGGGCAGTTCACCAGGTTCTTTTCATCTCATACCGGCGTTGCGCCCAGCGAGTTTTGCAACGTCGCCCGGCACAGCGAGTTGGCGCCGTCTTAAGGTTCTCACTGAGCATGGCACAATCAGCATGCCACAGGTTCTGAACGATCCGACGAAATTGCCGCACCAATATCCTTATATCCATAGAGCACATCACCGAGAGAGCGAATTTCGGCAGCGCCCATATCGAGTTCATCGGCGGCAGTTCGGAAAGCCTCAGGGCGAAATGATAACATGCGCTTCGATATCCGGGACCTCAGCGAGCAATTGGAGTGTGCGGATCCCGTAAACGACGCCTGACGCACCGGTGATCGCGACAACTAGTCGACGTATATTATACTCCATATCGTTTCTGAAAAGCGGAATACCGGGGCGTAAATCCGGGCCGCGGTCCGCGAACAAGTGAAAATGGCCCGTTGCGCGCGAGCGTTCAGTCCATCAACGGCTTGCCGCGCGTTTCAGGAAGCATGAACACCGCTAGGCCCAAGACGTAGACGCTGGATATGATTATTGCAGCGGTGCTGAAGCCTCCAACCGAGATACCATCCAACCGGAGACAAGAGATCAGCGGCCCAACCCAGGCAATTAGACGAGGCGCATTGAAGACAAACGCCATTGCTGTGGCAGCAATCTTGCGGGAAACAACTCTGGCAGTCAGACAGCCATCCATGTGTATTGCCCCGACACAAAGGTGCCACTGAATGCCGCTGCCAAAAGAATTGTCGGCAGCGTGGTCGACCAGAGGAATACGGCTGGTACCGAAATGAACGCGGAGCCCATAAACTGGCCAGATAGCCTCGAGTTGCACCCTGAACTCCCCGCCCTGGCTGCTTCCGTGGGCGAACCACCACGCTCTCTACGAGCGTCATCCAAAACGTGCCAATAAGGTCTGTGTCGGGCAGGGCATCCCCTGAGGACGGGACCGCCGGCTACTTCCGAAGGGAGTCTCACCCACTAAACACCCAGTTTTCGTGTGTCAGTTGCCAGGGAGGGCACCGAAATGCTGGCACGACGGCTTAAAGCGCGGTCAATCAACGATTTAAGGCCTTGAGCTACAAAAGCACCAACAATGAATTCCGCCGCACCGCTATAGCCATTGTTCGCGTAATGGATGCTTTATGGAATGTACGCGTTCAAATGTAG
>CAWHSM010000016.1:0-16990 GCA_963832045.1 uncultured Alphaproteobacteria bacterium | reverse complement strand
CGCGTAGCGTCGGTGATCGTGCGCTCGGCCGGCGGCTCAAGGTTATGCGAGGGTTCAGCGGCTGACGGGCCAAGTGCAATGAAAGGGGTACGAGAGCCTTGCGCTACCCGAGGTACGGTGAAAGAGCCCACCGCTCGGCTTGGGAACGCACAAGCCCCGGTGATGAGCCGGCCTGGACCGGTGAAAGAAGGTTGCCGATGACGGCGTGACGATCGTACGCGATTCGCGCTTACGCGTGGAGGTCAGTGCGCGATGCCTGACCTATACAATTGTTCCCAATCAGAAATTCCATGCTATAGGCAGAACCGCCGTTTTTCCAAAGGATTTTGAGCACGTGTTTTGCCGTCGCATTAAAATCGGCGGCTGGCGAAAACGCGTGTGTTTCGAAGCAGAGATCCGGTATGAGATGCCCTCGAAAATTCCGCGTTTCGGTCCTGAGAACTGCAGTGATCATGCGACCTCGCATTGAGTTAGCGCCTTTTCGACAGCTTCTGGAGCACGGTCGATAATTGTTAGATAGGCGCGCGCGGTCGGGTCCGGTGAAAACCTTCCTTGCTCCCAATCGCGTAGAGAGGCGACGCTGAGCCCATATCTAATACAAAATTCTTCCTGGGTTAGTCCGCGCCGCGCTCTGATTGCCTTCACGTCGATCGTTGCCGGTACGAATACCTTGTAGGTCGACGCGTCCGCTTCGCCACGAGCAATCGCGCGGGCTTCCTTCGCGGACTTAATTAGTCGTTTGCCGAGGCTGCTCATCTGTTGCTCCATTTCCTATGTTTACCCTTTGAGGGCGGCGATCTTTTCAATGACGCCTTTGCGATAATCGTCAGCGTAACCAGCCAACTCCGTCCGCAACTCATTTCGTTCCGCTTTGCTTAGGTTCTCGCCTTCGCCTTTGTCGATCAATGCCAAAAGCAAAACCGGAACATCGTCTCCGGCAAAATAGTGGACGGTTCTATATCCACCGCTCTTGCCTTTGCCTCTGCCGGCAAATCGTAGCTTGCTGCAACCGCCCGTGCCCTCCATCATCACGCCCGCTGTGGGGTTTTTCGAAATTTCCGACACGATGTCGTTCTGCTCATCGTCGGAAAGACCCGCGGCCTTAGCGTCGGACAAAAAGGTTGGGGTTCGGATGATCGTTTGCATGAACCCTATAACTACGGGAAACCCGTAGTTTTTTCAAGCTATTTTTTCTGGCTGATAGAGCTCTTTTTGACAGTTATCCGATACCTACAATTCCATTTTTCTATAAATATCAAATAATTACATGTCTCGCTGAGCAGGGCATGGCCGGGGCCAGATGAGCCCTACTGAGATTAGGATACGAATGTTTAAATCGGACCACTAGCCGTGCAACGCCTCGCCTGTAACGAACGCGAGGACTGGCAGGACACGGCCGCGGGATACGGATTCGATTTTCACACCATTGACGGGGCGCGCTACTGGGATGAGCGCGCCTTTTACGCCTTCACGCTCGCCGAAATCGAAGACACGATCGAAGGCCAAGCCGGGCTCGAGACCACGCTGCTCGACATCGAGAGCAACGGATGGCGCGAGGATAGCGGCTTCGTCGATCTCGACGATCGCGGCATTGCGCTCGCCTTCAAGCTCTATCCCTGGGAATGGATGTTTCACGATGCCTTTGGTGAAAAACTCGCCCGGGCGCCGACCCGCTGGATCGAACCGCCGTGGAAAGCCATCCTGTCCAACAAGGGAATGCTGACGCTGCTCTGGGAGATGTTTCCCGGCCACCCCAACCTGCTGCCGGCGTTCTTCGACGACGAGCCAAATGCGGCAAGGCTTGGCACGTCTTTCGTGCGCAAGCCGCTGCTCTCCCGCGAAGGCGCCAGCATCGCCATCGTTCGCCACGGCACGGTCGTCGCGGAACAGCAAGGACCCTACGGGGCGGAGGGTTTCATTCGTCAGGCGCTGGCGCCGTTACCGAATTTCTCCGGCCAATATCCCGTGCTCGGAAGCTGGCTCGTCGATCACGCGCCGTGCGGGCTATCGATCCGCGAGGACGCAACCCCGATCACGGGCAACACGTCACGCTTCCTGCCGCATGCGATCCTTTGAGCCGATGGCCAGGCGGCGAGGCGCCTATCGCGCGGCCACAGCCACGGCCCTATGCGGCATGGCGCCCGCAAGGCCAGGCTTGGCGGCCCGCACCGCGTTCGGACGATAGAGCCCGCGCCGCTCGGGATGCGGCTTGAAAGCATCCGAAATGCCCACCACGGTTTCGGCCGCGCCCAGCACCAAGAATCCATCGGGCTCGACCACCTTGGAAAGACGCTCGAAGATACTGGCCTTGGTGTCCTGGTCGAAATAGATCAGGACGTTGCGGCAAAAGATCACGTCGAACATCCCGAGGTGATTGAAATCCTGGAGCAGGTTGAGCTGGCGATGCTGCACCATGGCGCGGATGTCGGGATTGAGCTGCCACATGTCCGCGACTTGGGTGAAATGCTTGACCAGCATCTGAATCGGCAAACCGCGCTGAACCTCGAACTGGCTGAAGATGCCGGCTTTGGATTTTTCCAGAACGCCTTGCGACAGATCGGTCGCCAGAATTTCGACCCGCCAGCCCGCGATCGTGGCACCGAGAGCCTTCAGGCACATCGCGATCGAATACGGTTCCTGCCCGGTCGACGACGCCGCGCACCAGATGCGCATGGCACGCCGGGCGCTGCGGGCCTGCAGCAACGCCGGCAGCATGATCTCGCGCAGATGATCGAACGGCAGCTTGTCGCGGAAGAAGAAAGTCTCGTTGGTGGTCATGGCTTCGGCCACCTCGGCGATCAGAAGTCTCCGCGGGTCCGGCCTTCATCTTCTGCACGAGTTCGCTAATTCCCGCCAGATCCGCCCTGCGCGCCAGCGGGACCAGCCGGCTCTCGACCAGATATTGCTTGTCCGCAGACAAATCGAGACCGGAGCGCTCCTTGAGAAGCTTCCTCAAGAACTCATAGTCGAACGGCGTCACGAGCGATCTCCTGAAAACAACCTGACCAGCTTTGGTGCGATCTGATGCAGCGGCAGAACGGCCGAGCAGATGCCGGCATTGGCGGCCGCCCCCGGCATTCCCCACACCACGCTGGTTGCCTCGTCCTGGGCGATCACGCTTCCACCGGCTGCAACGATATCCTTGCCGCCGCGCATCCCGTCCGCCCCCATGCCGGTCAGCACGACCGCCAGCACGGCGCCTTGCCAGACGTCGATGGCCGACATGAAAAGAGGATCGACCGCGGGCTTGCAGAAATTGACCGCCGGACCGTCGTCGAGAGCGATCACGGCCTCGCCGCCCTGGCGCACGACACGCATGTGGCGACCGCCCGGCGCGAGATAGATGTGGCCCGCCTTGACCGGCTCGCCATCGAGGGCTTCCCTCGCCGGCCGATTGGAGGCGCGCGCCAGATGCTCGGCAAGAATTGTCGTGAAGGTGGGCGGCATGTGCTGGGTAATGAGCACCGGAAAGCGGTCGATCACCGGGCCAATCTCGCCGACGACATTCATCAGCGCCTGCGGACCGCCGGTCGAGGAGCCGATCAACAGCACGCGCGGATTTTGCGAACTGAAGCTGCGCCGGGCCAGCGCCGCGTTTGCCACCGGGGCCGGCGGGGCTCGAAGCGCGGAATCGCGTGACCGGTCAGGGACGATCGATGGCGCCGGCGCCGCGCACGACGGGCGGCGAACCTTGGCGCCCAGATGCCGGATCTTCTGCAACAGGTCGTGGCGGAAGGTCTCGGCGGACGCGGATTCGCGGGTGCTTTCCGGCTTCGGGATATAGTCGGACGCCCCCAGCGACAGCGCCTTGAAACTGATCTCCGCATTGCGGCGGGTCAGCGTCGACGCCATGATGACGATCAGATTGCGCTTCTTGGCCAACAGCTGCGGCAGCGCGGAAATGCCGTCGAGATCCGGCATCTCGATATCGAGCACGGCGACGTCGGGATTGATGCGCTCGATCTGGTTTACCGCGTCAAGGCCGGTGCGCAACGATGCCGCAACGACCATGTCGGGTTCGGCGCTGATCCAGCGGGCAATCATCCCCCTGATGACGACGGAGTCGTCGACCAGCATCACCCGCAGCGGTTCGTGCAGCATCGGGGTGGGGACCGCGGAACTTGTCAACGCAACACTCATTGCTCACCGAACTCAACTTCAGCGGCCACGCAACTTAGCGGCCGTACTCAAACGGACTCTTCAGCAGTATCGCCGGGGCTCGCGAACGGGCGGGCAAGCGCCCGGTTCAGATCAGGCCGACTTCCTGGAACTTGGCAGTAACGATGTCCTTGTCGAACGGCTTCATGATGTACTCGTTGGCGCCGGCATGAAGCGCCCGCGCGATGTGAGCCACATCGTTTTCCGTCGTACAGAACACCACTTTGGGCTGATCGCCGCCGGGCATGCGGCGGAGATTGCCGAGGAATTCATAGCCGTCCATGACGGGCATGTTCCAGTCCAGCAGGATGGCCTCGGGCAATCCGCGCTTGCAGACCTCGAGTGCCTTCTCGCCGTCTTCGGCTTCGACGATCTGGAAATCCAGACCTTCCAGGATGCGCCTTGCGACTTTCCGGATGACGCTTGAGTCATCCACGACCAGACATGTTTTCATTTTTGTTGCCCTTGTCCTTAGATACCCGGTTGGGGTACTTCCACTAACGTTCGTTAGATCTCATGCCGCCATCATTTCGGGTGAAATTTCGAGTACCCGGTCGACGTCAAGCACCACCATCAATTGCCCATCGAGGCGATGCACGCCCCCGGCAAGCTTGGCCATCCGCGGATCGAGGTTGACCGGATTTTCTTCCCACCCTTCGTCGGGAAGCCTGAGAACCTCGCCGATCTGATCGATCAGAAGACCGTAGGATTCGCCGCGAAGGTCGACGCCGACCGCCATCGGCGGCTTGCCGTCGTCGTTCTTCGGCACCCCGAGCCGGGCCCGCATGTCGATCACGGTGACGATGCGGCCGCGCAGGTTGAGCACGCCGGCGATCTCCTTGGGCGCCAGCGGTACGCGCGTCACGCGTTCCGGCATGAATACGTCCTGCACCCGGGAGATCGGCAGGCCGAACAACTGGCCGCCGATCATGGCCGTGACGTACTCGGCAAGGGCGCCTTCGACGGCTTCGGTTTTGCTGGTCATGCTTTGATCCCTGCGCCCCACGCTCATGCCGCCGCCTGCCGGTTCATCTCGGCGGTCTGCTCCTTGAGCGCCGCGATCAGGCCGGGGCGGTCGAACTTGGCGACGTAGTCGTGGAAGCCGGCCTGGCGTCCGCGCTCGATCGCCGCCGGCGACACCAGCGAGGACAGCGCGATGATCGGCATCGAACTCAAATGCGCATCGGAGCGGATCGTCTCGGCAAACTCGAAGCCGTTCATGTCCGGCATTTCTATGTCGGTCAGCACCACGTCGAAGGATTGTCCCGAGCGCAACGCGACCAGGCCTTCCTGAGCACTCGGGGCGACGCGAACCTTGTAACCGGCGGCTTTCAACACCGGCGCCAGCATGTTGCGGAAAAACGCGGAGTCGTCGACCAGAAGCACCGATTGCGCAGACTGCGAGGGACTCATTTCCTTCCGGCTGAACCAATCGGCGAACGCCATCGGCAGGAAATGGCCGACGTCGATCACTTCGGTCGCCTGTCCCTTGATCACGGCGGAGCCGAGGATGCCCTCGCTCGAGCCGGCCACCTCGATGTTGAGGCGCTCCTCGACGATGTCGATGATCTCGTCGACCACGAGACCCATCGAGCGGCCATCGTCGGCAAACACCAGGATCGGCTGGCTGCCGGTGGTGCGCACGCTCACCCCGTTCATCTGCACGAGCGGCATCAGCTGCTCGCGGTATTGCACCATCGAGCGGCCGTTGGAGAGTTCGATCTTTTCGGCCGCGATTTCTTCCAGCCGCGTGACAAGACCAAGCGGCACCGCCTTGGGCTGGGCCGAGCCGGCGCGGAACACCAACAGCGAGGTCAACTGCTCGGCGCTGGCGGCGCGATGCGCCGCGTTCTCATCGGCGATCTCGTGGTTGGCGCTGCCCGAAGCGCCGAGCGCCTTGGCAATGCCGTTGGGGTCGATGATCATGATGACGGCGCCGTCGCCGAGGATGGTGTTGCCGGAGAACATGTCGATGTGACGCAGTTTGGTCGACATCGGCTTGACCACGATTTCCTCGGTATGGAAGACGCCATCGACCACGATGCCGAAGGTCTGGCTGCCGACTTGCGTGACCACGATGAAGCCGTTTTCCGGATCGGAAGAAGAACCGTCGTCGATCTTGAGCAGCTTCTTCAGGTGCATCAGCGGCAACAGCTTGTTGCGAAGACGCAAGACCGCGGTGTCCTTGATCCGCTCGATGCGATGCTCGGAATTGGCGCGAGCGCGCACCAGTTCGACCACCGAGAGCTGCGGAATGGCAAAGCGGTTGCCGCCGGCCTCGACGATCAGGGCCGAAACGATGGCAAGCGTCAGCGGGATCTTGATGGTGACGGAAGAACCTTCACCGGCCACCGACTTGATATCGATGGTGCCGCCGATCTGATCGATATTGGTGCGCACCACGTCCATGCCGACGCCGCGGCCGGAGACGCTGGTGACGGAGGCGGCCGTCGAGAAGCCGGGCGCGAAGATGAACCTGTGGATTTGCGCTTCCGTCATCTTCTCAAGTTCGGCCTCGGTGACGAGGCCGTTGGAAACCGCCTTGGCCTTGATCCTCTCGGTATTGAGGCCGCGGCCGTTGTCGGCGATGCAGATGATGATGTGGCCGCCCTCGTGATAAGCCGACAGGCGGATGGTGCCTTGCTCCGGCTTGCCGGCGGCGGCGCGCTCGGCCGGCGTCTCGAGCCCGTGGTCGGCCGAGTTGCGCACCATGTGGGTCAGGGGATCCTTGATCAGGTCGAGCACCTGGCGGTCGAGCTCGGTATCGGCGCCGTGCATCTCGAGCTCGATCTGCTTGTGCAACTCGCCCGAGAGGTCGCGAACGATGCGCGGCAGCTTCTGCCAGGCATTGCCGATCGGCTGCATCCGCGTCTTCATGACGCCTTCCTGCAGTTCGGCGGTGACATTCGACAGCCGCTGCAGCGGCACCTTGAACTCGGTATCGTCGTTACGCCGCGAGATCTCCAGAAGCTGGTTACGCGTCAGCACGAGTTCGGACACCATCGTCATCAGGTGTTCGAGCGTATCGACATTGACGCGGATCGACTGGTTGGCGACGCGATCGCCTTCGCCGGCGTCCGCCTCGGCAGCCGTCTTGGCTTTCTTGGCCGCAGGCTTCGACGCTTTCTGGTCGGCCTCGGCCTTGGGAGCCGGCGGCGCGGTGGCTTCTGGCTTTGCGGCAACAACCTTCGCGGCCGGCGGCGGGGCCACCTCGATGGAGGTTTCGCGGAAAGCGCGCTCGAGTTCGTCGAGCGAAACTTCGCCCGGCCGCAACTCGCGCTCCAGCACCTGAAAGGTCGGCGAATTTTCGCTGCTTGCAGGCTTGGCCGGAACCGGATCGGCGGACGCAGGCGGAGCCGCCGACATCGCGGCCATGCCGCGCTCGACCATCTGGTGAAGCTGCACGATCAGATCCTGATCGTTGCCTTCGGGTTCTGCTTCGGTCGCTTCAAGCCCGCCAAGGATTTCCTTGATGCGGTCGATACTGCTCAGGATCAGCGTCACCGCCTCGGCGGTGACCGGCATGCCATCGCGGAATTTGCCCATCAGGGTCTCGCCGGCATGAGCCAGCGCTTCGAGCCGCGGCAGGCCGAGAAAGCCGCAAGTGCCCTTGATGGTGTGGACCAGACGAAAGATGTTATCCAAAATCTTGGCGTTGTTCGGATCTTGTTCGAACCGCACCAGTTGATTGTCGACGGTGTCCAGGCTCTCGCTGGTCTCCGTCAAAAACTCTCTCAATAGATCGTCCATGAAACAGGCCTTCACTCACTCGCGCACGTCGACACGCCTTCCGAGTGTGGCCAGCTTCTATGCAAACCGTTTAATATTGGTTGAGTAAATGGAAAAGAACGGGATCAACAAAGAGATAAGGTGATCCCGTAAGATACCGGGTGCTGACGGTCAACCTTTGGTTAACCAATCCCGCACGTAGCGGAACGGAGTTGGCGGTCAGGAGGCCGTCACCACCACCGCCTCGCCTTCGCTGGCGAGCTTCACGGCAAGGCCGCAGGACTGCGCCAGCAGCCGCGTGTAATACGGCTGCACGGAATGAGCGTCATTCGCCGAAAGCTGGGACGAACTGAGAAGCTCGGCGATATTTTGCGGCAGGCGTGCGTTGAGCCCGCTGGCGGTGACGCGGAAGCCCGCCCCTTCGCCCTCGCCGACGGGATCGACGGTCAGCGTGCCGCCGCGCGGAATGGTCTGCTGCGCGATCACCATCATGTTCAGGAGCAGCTTGACCCGGTTCTTGGGCAACAGCACGCGCGGCAAGTTCCAGGCGATCGTGGTCTTGCCGTCCTCGATATGGCCCCGCGCCATGTTCTGCGCGTCGCCGAGATCGATCTGGGCGCCGGCCGATCCGGCCGCCCCGAACGCCAGGCGGCAGAACTGCAAGCGGGCGGATGCGGTCTTGGCGCTCTTGCGGATCAAATCCAGCGCGAATTCGCGGTCTTCGGGTTTTGGGTTGTCGTCCAGCACCTCCAGCCCGTTGACGATGGCGCCGACCGGGCTGATGAGATCGTGGCACACCCGTGAACAAAGCAGCGCCGCCAGTTCAAGGGCGTCGGGAGCGGGACCGGAAGACGGGGCATCGGACATTAAGGCGTTCCTGAAAATCAGTGACGGCACGAATCACGCATGCTCTAAGGGCTTGATACACTGCACACGCTTGCACTGCCAACAAGCCGCCGGGATCGAGCCGGCGCGAAGTTAATCGCTGCG
This sequence comes from uncultured Alphaproteobacteria bacterium, assembly GCA_963832045.1. Classification (GTDB taxonomy): domain Bacteria; phylum Pseudomonadota; class Alphaproteobacteria; order Rhizobiales; family Xanthobacteraceae; genus Bradyrhizobium. The sequence goes on along the minus strand of CAWHSM010000016.1, from coordinate 8,113 downwards.
AATTGAGACTTTCATGGGCCCGCCGACCGAAAATTCAGCCTTGCCACCGATCGACCGCCGTGCCGCGGCTGACCTCATGGGGCCCCTGACCGAGCTTGTCGCTTTGGCCGGATCGGCGATCCTGGCGGTGAACCGCGCGCGGATGCAGATCTGCGGCAAGACCGACGGATCGCCGGTGACGGAAGCGGACCTCGCGGCCGACCGCGTCATCGCCGACGGCCTCGCGCGGCTCGCGCCGGAGATTCCCGCTTTGTCGGAAGAGCGCGCAGCCTCGGTGGGACCGGGCCGCTCAAAGGCTTTTTTCCTGATCGATCCGCTCGACGGCACCCGCGAATTCGTCGCCGGCCGCGACGAGTTCACCGTCAATCTGGCCCTGGTGGTCAACGGGACGCCGCTGCTCGGCATTATCGGCGCGCCCGCGCTCGGATTGATCTGGCGAGGTCTTGTCGGCCAGGGCGCCGAGCGGCTGACGGCAGGCGGCGGGTTGGGGCCGGCCGAGCCGATCCGCACGCGGCCTTTCCCGCAACAAGGCCACCCGTGGATTGCGGCGGTAAGCCGCTCGCACGGCGATGCCGCCACCGAAGCCTTTATCGACGCCCGGCCCGGCGCAGTCAGGCAAAGGCTCGGCTCGGCGGTCAAATTCGCGAAAGTCGCCGAGGGTGCGGTCGATATCTATCCGCGCCTTGCCCCGACCCGGGAATGGGATATCGCGGCGGGCCACGCGATCGTCACCGCCGCCGGCGGCAAGATCATCGGCGCTGCGGGCGCCGATTTGCGCTTCGGCGAAGGCGCAAGGGATTTTATCGTTCCGGCCTTCATCGCCTGGGGCGACCCGACGGCTGCCTGAGCCAGGAGAACCATGAGGCCCCGCTCCTGTGACGCGGTAGAGCTATTGCGTCAGCTTCTCCTCCAGCGCCGGCCAGCGCACCGTCGCCGGCTTCAGAAAAGCCTCCGGATTGGCGGCAAAGGCGTCGCGCTGCTCCTCGCGGGCGAACAGATAGAGGCGCTGGCCCGAGACCAGCCAGAACAGCGGATTGCCCGCAACCGCGATGCCACGCGCCACATCGACCGGGTCGTAACCGCCGAACTGCGGGCCGTAGACCTCCGGATGAGCGACGAACGAGGCCTGGTTGCCCTCGTTGAGAAAGCGCCAGACCACCCCGGACGAGGCGGCTTCGAATTCCGGCAGCCCGACCCGCGGGCGGGCGTCGATGAAATAGGCCACCGGGTCATACCCCTCGATGGCCAGGCCGCTATAGCGGTTGGTCACGACGCGCTCGGTCGTCGAAGCCCGCGCCATGGACCCGGAACCCGCCGGATCGCCGGTCACCGCCGACAGCAAACCCGTCAGCAGAACGAGCGCGATCAAGGCTATTCCGGGCCGAAAATACGGTCTGGCACCTATGCCGTTTGCTTCCTGCCGTTGTGCCGTCATAGTTGAACCCGATAACATCCGAGTCGGGGATATTTGCTGGTGTTCCTTTGGTTCTGACATTCGTAAACGGACCTGCCGCGATGGGGTACGAATGTCGGAACCGGGACACTAGGGGCGCAACCTAAATCCATGCTTCTCAGCATCGGGTTAATTTGCCAACTTCGGAACCGGAGCTCTGGGGGTATTTTGATGACTATTGCTTTCCGCCTTGCTGCGATGACGCTCGCCGCGCTGATGTGCCTGGCTGCGCCGGTTTCCGCACAGCAGGTGGCGGCGCCGGCGGAACTGCCGCCGCCGCAGCGCCAGCCGGACCCCAATCATTACGGGCCGGACGAACTGGTCGGCGCCGGTCACAAGTTCTTCGGCAATGTCTCGCGCGGTCTTGCCTCGGTGATCGAGCGCGCGGTCAGCCAATGGGGCCTGCCGAACGGCTACATCCTCGGCGAGGAAGGCTCGGGCGCCTTTGTCGCCGGGCTGCGCTACGGCGAGGGCACGCTCTACACCAAGAACGCCGGCGATCTGCGGGTGTTTTGGCAAGGGCCGTCGGTCGGCTTCGACTGGGGCGGCGACGGCGCGCGCACCATGACGCTGGTCTACAACCTTCCGGCCACGGCTGCGATCTATCAGCGCTTCGGCGGCATCGACGGTTCCGCCTATATCATCGGCGGCTTCGGCATGACCGCGCTGACGGCGAACAGCATCGTGCTGGTGCCGATCCGTTCCGGCCTTGGCCTGCGGCTCGGGGCCAATATCGGCTACCTGAAGTACACCCCGCACGCGACCTGGAATCCGTTCTGACCCCTTGCCTGCAAGGCAGGCGGATTTTTGAGCGGCAACGCTTTTTGCGGGAACGCTTGATGTCCGCCGATTCACGTTAACCGGCGCATGGGGCTGGCCTTCCACCCGCGCGTCGTGGCATTGTCAAGCGTAGTGGGTCGAGTGGCGGGAGGTTCCAGCGATGATCGAGCCGATCATGTATCTGGCGATCGGTTTTCTGGTCGCGATGCTGCTGGGTCTGACGATCGTGCCGCTGGTGCATAACCGCGCGGTGCGGCTGACCACGCGGCGGATGGAAGCGGCGACGCCGCTGTCGATGGCGGAAATCCAGGCCGACAAGGACCAGTTGCGCGCGGAATTCGCGATGTCGGCGCGGCGGCTGGAGATGAGCGTCGACCAGCTCAAGCACAAGACCACCAGCCAGCTCGCCGAACTCGGCAAGAAGTCCGATGCGATCAACCGCATGAAGCTGGAGCTTGGCGAAAAGAACGCGACGATCTTTTCGCTGGAAGCGCGCGAGAAGGCGATGAAGGAACAGCTTCGCGCCACCGAGGAAGAGTTCGCCACCAAGACCGAGGCGCTGCGCCAGGCCGAGAAGGCGCTCACCGACAAACGGGAAGAGCTTGCCAGGATCAACACCGAGTTGAACGACCGCTCGCTGAAGGCGGATAGCCGGCAGGTCGAGCTGGTGACGGTTCACGCCCAGATCGATGCGCTCAAGAACCGGGTCGGCGATGCCGAAAAGGAATTCGCCGTCACCCAGACGCGGCTCGAGCAGGAGCGCAACCAATCCGAGACCGTGACGCGCGAACTCACCGAGGCCCGCAGCCGGGTCGAGAATCTGAGCCAGCGCGTCACCGATCTCGATCGTCAACTGATCGTCCAGGTCAAGGAAGCCGAACTGCTCGGCAACCGCGTCAACGATCTGGAAGCGCGGCTGGCGACGCAGGGCAAACTGCTCGCCGAGCGCGAATATGAGGCCAACCAGCTTCGCCAGGCCAGGGACGCCGCCGAGCGCACCAACAAGGAATTGCGCGACGAGATCAACCTCACCAACAGCGGCTCCTGGCCCGCGATCGACCGGTTGAAGTCGGAGAAGGCCGCGGTCGAAGAACAGCTTCGGCTTGCGCGTGACGAACGCGCCAAGCTGCAGCGCGAGATCAACGCGATCCAGCAGCAGGCGGAAAGCTCCTGGGCCACCGAGCGCATGGAAAACGCGCTTCTGCGCGAACGCATCAACGACATCGCCGCCGAAGTCGCCAAGCTCGCAATGCAACTCGAGGGGCCGAACTCCCCGATCGAAGCGTTGCTTGCCACCGAGCCGGTCAGGCCCGTCAACGGCACGGCGCCCCATGGCGGCGCGCCGGAGGGCGGCGGCACGCTGGCCGAGCGCATTCGCGCGCTGCAATCCCACGCCTCCCGCGCCCGCCAGCAAGGGGCGTGACCCCTTCCACCATTTCCCCTTCTTCCGTCATTGCCGGGCTTGACCCGGCAATCCATCTTTCTTCGAACATGCTTTTGTGAAGTTCGATGGATGCCCGGATCAAGTCCGGGCATGACGAGTGCCTTTGGGTCAACACCCTGCATTACAAACGCACTTTCGCATTCCCGCAACGCAAACGCGTCCGAGTCTTTGCCAATCAATGTCCCTCGAAAAATGAGAGGGCGCAGGGAATGCCGGGCGCACAACACGCCCGCGGCCTCGCGTGTAAAACAGAAAAACACACGAGCGTAGTCACCACAGGTTTGCCGAAACGCTTCCGGCATTCCCCGCACAATGGTTTTACGGCTTACTTCGTGATCTCCCTGGTGAGCCGGGCTTGTTGTCACCATCGCAGGCCGCAATGCGCAAGCATTGTCGCCCACTTGACGCCAGCGTCGGGGCGTCAGGACCACACGACTTCGCCGTCCGCTTATCAGTGCATTCGTCTCGTGCGCCATCGCGTCCACCGCATCCCGCGCCCAACGTCCGTGACGATCGCGAAACGCCCCTTGTGTCCGAAAAATCTGCCAGAATATGCGAACGGGCGGTCCTGCAAAACCGCCCGTCGCTGGAACTGAGCCCGTAACGCCCCAAAGGCGGCAGAGCCTGGTGATCAGAGCAAGGGACAGCTCCGGTATCTTCCTCAACCCGAACAGTTGAAAGGGCTTCGAGCCCGAACCGAGCAAGGAAGGGAGTGGATGATGACACAGAACGATCCCGTTGTCGTCGGTATCGATGTGGCCAAGGACAAGGTGGATGCCTGCATTCGCCGGTTCAAATTGCGGCAGACTTTCCCGAACAATCCCCAAGGGCGCCGCAAGCTGATCGCCTGGCTTCGCAAGTACCAAGTGGGTAAAGCGGTGATGGAGGCAAGTGGCGGTTACGAGCGTGGATGGCGCAACGTGCTACACAACGCCGGCATCGAGGTGCGGATTGTCGATCCCAGGCGGGTCCGCAATTTTGCGCTGTCGGCCGGGCGTTTGGCGAAGAACGACCCGATCGACGCGGAGATGATCGCCTGGTTCGCTGAAACGTTTAGTCAGGCACCGGGCCAGATTCCCGATGTCGCCCGTGAGGAACTCGCGGGGCTGACGAAAGCGCGCAAGGCTCTGATGGACGTCAAGATCCGATTGCAAGCTCAGAACGAGCATGCGGCACCGGAACCGGCTCGGAAGGCCCATGCGCGCATCTTGAAGAGCCTCGCCGCCGAAATCGACAAGCTTGAGGTCGCAATCTCCACCAAGGTCAAAGCCACACCGGAGTTCGCTGAGCGTGCCGAGATCATCCAGAGTGTTCCGGGCCTCGCGCAAACGACGTCCGCAATCCTCATTGCAGGGATGCCAGAGCTTGGACAGGTCAGCGACGAAGTCGCTGCGGCCCTGGTCGGGCTCGCTCCTTATGACGATGATAGCGGCAAGCGGCGCGGCGAGCGCCACATCAAGGGCGGTCGCTGCTGGGTGAGAAACGCCATCTACATGCCTTGTCTCGGCGCAGCGACACAGAACAACCCGGTGCTTAGGGTCTTCTATCAGCGTCTGATTGCCAAGGGAAAGGAGCCGAAGGTTGCGCTCGTCGCCTGCATGCGCAAGCTGATCATCATCCTCAACACGATGCTCGCACGCCGCCAGAAATGGAATCCTGGGCGCTCATGCCATAGCTTGACTGCGAGCGCTTCTACTGCGCTCGGTCCTCCGACCGAGCGCATGACCGTCTTCCAGACCGGTAAGCGGGCGGGGTCAAGGCCGTCAGCCGCCGAAGGCGGGGGCGCGTCAGCGCCAGCCTTGAGGCCGGCCGATGCCGGTCTACCTAACGGCACAGTTGCTCTTATCGGGCGCGGGATGCGCGGAAATGTGCTTGTGATTTGCCCGACATCGCAAGCGAAAATGCCTGCGACAGATTGGCACGACGGGCAAATCGGTCGTCGCCGCGAAAATGTTGTCAAGTGATGAGCAATTGCTGCGCATTCGCGCGCTAGTGTCCCGGTTCTGACATTCGTACCAAATCGCGGCGGGCACTTTTACGAATGTCAGAACCAAAGGGACCCTAGCAACCATATGATTTTAGTGTGGCTTTGACTTTGACGTTCCTTCGAAGAACTCGCGGCGACACTGAAAGGAACGTCAGTGTCGCCACACTAGTCATTCCGAGCGACGAAGCGTTGCGAGCGCGAGTGGTCTCTTCCGTCATGGCCGGGCTTGACCCGGCCATCCACGTCTTCTCCTGAAAAAAGACGTGGATCACCGGGCATAGGCGAGCGGAAGCGACGCCGTTCTCTGAACGGCTATGCCCGGTGAAGACCGGTGGATGGTCCCTGCGTCCACAGCGACGATGACGGCGCGTATTCAGCTTGACACTCCCACCCCCCGCTTCGTAAATCGCACCCTCTGGCCTCTCGACGAGACGGCCGGGCGCATAGCTCAGCGGGAGAGCGTTCCCTTCACACGGGAGAGGTCCAAGGTTCGATCCCTTGTGCGCCCACCATCGTCCCTCCGTTCATCGCAACTCCCGACTCCCGCAAAGTGCAGCCATCCGTCGATTTGCACCGCGCGCGGGCGGTTGCGAACACCGAAAGTTAAAAAAGCACTATCAGGCAATCTGCCAGCGTCGACCATTGCCGTAGCGGGTCATTGACTATGGCAGCACGCGGCACTGGAACACGTGCCCGATGCGTAGCATCATTGCGGAATGGCAGGCAGTTTATGGACCACCGAATATTTTAGCTGCCCGAATTGCGGCCTGCCTTATGCCGTGACGAAGGAGCAGCATCCGACCAGGCATTCCGGCAGTTTCCGCTGCGAGGTTTGCGGGGTCAAAGTCCATGCGTGGTCGGGCAACTATGATTTCTTCGATTGGAGAGTAGATCAGCCGGACGCGAGCAACTTCGGGAAAAGGTGGGCGTTGCCGGCGGGTGGACCTAGTGCGATGCCCGAACCCGCTCCGTCAGGCGGCAAGCGCGACCCGGTCATCGACTAGAGCCCCCTTGTATCTGCCCATTGAACAAAATGTGCGATGGAAGCGACTGAGCGCTTTGGCCGGTGGCCACCGGCCAAAGCGCGCGGCGATGTCGCCCGATACCCCTCCGGCAACAACCGTGGGTGAGCCTGGGATCTTCGCCGTTGTCACGCACGACCGAACAGTCGCTGGATCACGATCGCACGAACAAGGCAGGTTACCGTGATGAAGATCATTTGTGGAGTAGATGTTTCGAAGGCCAGGCTCGATGCGTGCATTGAGCCCGGAGCCATCTTCGCGAGTTTCGACAATGATGCGGCCGGGATCGCCGAACTCGCGGCGTTCTGCCGTCAACATCAGGTGGGACTGGCGGTGATGGAGGCGACCGGGGGCTATGAACGCCGGGCGTTCTTGTTGTTGTGGGGGGCAGGTATGCCCTGCGCGCTGACCAATCCACGCAGCGTCCGCCGCTACGCTGAGGCGATGGGTATTCTGGAGAAGACCGACCGGCTCGACGCCGGCGTCATCGCCCGCTTCGCCCATGCCAAGAATCTGCAGCCGACGCCGGCGCCAACCCCGGCCCAGCAGCGGCTGAAGGCCCTTGTTGCAAGGCTCAGGCAAGTTACCGACGATCTCACCGTGCAGAAGCAGCGCCGCGCCAGCCTCGCCGACAATGCCGAGATGCTGGCCAGCATCGGCGAGGTGATCACCCTGCTCAAGCGGCAATCCCGCACCCTCGAGGGCGAGATCGCCTCGATGATCGACGACGACCCCCTGTGGGCGCAGCTGGCTCAAGCCTGGCGTTCGGTGAAGGGCGTGGCCGGCCGTACCGTCGCTCGCCTGATGGCAGACGTGCCGGAGATCGGCACCTACTCCAACAAGGCCATTGCCAAGCTCGCCGGTCTCGCCCCGCTCGCCGATGACAGCGGTAAGCGGCAGGGCAAGCGATCGGTCCGCGGCGGCCGCGCCGCCGTCCGTTCGATCCTCTTCCTGGTCGCCGCTATCGCCGCTAAATACGACAAGACCCTTGCCGCCTTCCGCGACAGATTGCTCGCCGCAGGAAAACCCAAAATGGTCGTCCGGATCGCCCTGGCCCACAAACTGCTCGTCCGCCTCAACGCAAAAGCACGCGATGCGCGTGCCCAATACGCCAATGCAACTTGACTCTTCAGATAGTCGCTCACCCGGATCGCACTGGACGATGCTCCGCATCGCCAGGAGCGATCCGACCTCTCCCCGCCGGGGAGAGGTGGACTGCTCAGCTAACGAGGCGATTTAACCAAAAGTCATCACGACTTTAGTCTTGCTGCGTCATAAGACCCTCATGGTGAGGAGGCGCCCTTGCGCCGTCTCAAACCATGAGGCCACGTTACCATTTCTTCCGGGCCTCATCCTTCGAGACGCTTGCTCACGCAAGCCCCTCAGGACGAGGGGATAAGTCGGTTATGACACAGTAAGGCTAGTGG
>CAWHSM010000015.1:0-27406 GCA_963832045.1 uncultured Alphaproteobacteria bacterium | reverse complement strand
CAGTGCAGCTATCAAGTGATCTTCAACGCCTTCAAACGCATCGCCGCCTCGATGAGCGAAGCGGAGAAGACCGCGCTGTTTTCGGAAACCGCGACGAAGGTCAACCGGCTGAAGTTTTGATAGCGGGTCGACAGCTCAGACCGAGCCGACCAGGTCCGGCGCCGCGCGCTTCTCGGACAGGAACATGACGCGCTTGATCTTATTGAACACACGCGCCACGAAGGCCAGCATCATGGGCTGGGTGGTCCGGCAAAAGGCGAGCTTGCGAACGCGGCCCTCGACATGCCACCTGGCATGCGCGCCGTTCCGGAAGAAGATCACGTCACCGGCACCATAACGGATCGGGCGCATCGTGTCGTTTTCCAGCACCATCGAGCCTTCGAGGATCAGGATGGTTTCGTCGAAATCGTAGTACCAGTTGAATTTGCCTTCGCTGCACTCCCAAACGATGGTGGTGGCAAGGCCGTCGTCGCTCCTGGACAGCACGCAGGATTGCGCGACCGGATTGCCCTCGATGATCCATGACGGCTCGATCGGTCTCGATGTCAGGTCAACAACAAGGTTGGTCGTTTCAATCAGCGCCATCTCGCGGCCTTTGATTTTTAAAATCTTCTTAAAATGCAGGCGGGCGCGGCCCGGCGACATCGGGCGCCAAGCTAATAACATTCTTTTAAGCTTTCCTTAGCGGGGATGCGCAATCCGCCCGACTAGTGTGGCGGTTCAGAAGTCCGCATTGTTTACGCCGCGGGTTCGTTATGCGGACTTCTGAACCAAGGCCACACTAGATCAATAAGTTAGCTAGTGTCCTTTCGATTCCGAAGTTCGAAACGTGGCTCCGCAAAATGCGACGAACTTCGGAATCGGGACACTAGACCGGTCGCGAGGGGACCCGCGGGATCCGCTCAGGCCCACTCGCCCTTGCGGAATACCGGCACCCGCCGGCCATCGGCATAAAGACCGTCGATATCGATCTTGTCCGAGCCGATCATCCAGTCGATGTGGATCAGGCTGGCATTGCCGCCTTGGGCTGCGATCTGCTCGGGCGTGAGTTTTGCCCCGTCGACAAAGCATTTTGAATAGCACTGCCCGAGCGCGATGTGGCAGGCGGCATTCTCGTCGAACAGGGTGTTGAAGAACAACAACCCGCTCTTTGAGATCGGCGATGAGTGCGGCACCAGCGCCACCTCGCCAAGACGGCGCGCGCCTTCGTCGGTGTCGAGCACCTTGTTGAGAACTTCCTCGCCGCGGGATGCCCTGGCCTCGACGATCCGCCCCTCCTCGAAGCGCACCGCGATGTCTTCGATCAGCGAGCCCTGATAGGAAAGCGGCTTGGTGCTGACGACATGGCCAAAGACCCGCCGCGCATGCGGCGTGGTGAACACCTCTTCGGTCGGAATATTGGCATTGCAGGTAATGCCGTTCTTGGCCGTGGAAGCGCCGCCCTGCCATTCGTGGCCATGCGCGAGCCCGATGGTCAGGTCGGTGCCCGGCCCGGTATAATGCAGGGCATCGAAGCGCTGCCCGTTCAGCCATTCGGTCCGCTGGCGCAGCGTCGCGTTGTGCGCCTGCCAGGCCGGAATCGCATCCTCACGATCGACCCGCGAGGCTGCAAAGATCGCATCTGCAAGCTTGGCGACCGCAACGTCCTCTTCGTCGCCGGGAAAGACCAGCTTCGCCCAGGACGGCGACGGATAGGCGATGATGTTCCAGTTGATATCGAAATTGACGATACGCTCCAGCGCCGGCTTGTAGGCGATGGAATTGGCCTTGCTGGCGCGCGCGACCTTGACCGGGTCCTCGCCCGACAACAGCATCGGATTGTCGCCGACGATCGCGAGCCGCGCGGTATTGGCGGCAAAGGCCCTGCCCATCGCATCGTAAAGCCAGTCGGCAGCGCGGTCGAAGCCGGCATCCTGGCCAAACCGGTAGCGTGACAACGTGACCGCTTCGTCGGCGAAAATGGGAGTCACAAGGCCCGCGCCGGCCTTGTAGGCATGCTCGGCGATCCTGCGCACCAAAGGAAGCGCGGCCGTGGGCGCGGTCATCAGGAGATCCTGCCCCGGTTCAAGCTGAAGTCCGACTTTGATGGCGACTTCCGCAAGACGATCGAGCTTGACGGGGTCGATCGGTGCGGAAGGATTGCGTTCGGAAGCGTTCATGAATGGACGGCCTGTGATTTGCGGATTTGCATTGTACCTTTTCTGGAGTGCAGCATTGCGAACTAACGTCGCAATTCACAGAATGGTGAGACGCACCTCGTGTCCCGGTTCTGACATTCGTATCATATCACAGCGGGCACTTTACGAATGTCAGAACCAAAGGGACACTAGCAAATCTATAATTCTAGTGTGGCTTTGACTTCTGACTTTCCTTCGAAGAACTCGCGGCGACACTGAAAGGAACGTCAGTGTCGCCACACTAGCCTATCAACGGGCGCGTTTCCGCAAGCCGGCTTGGTACCGGACGTGTTCCGTTTTCAGCATCCGCAAGAAGGCTCAGCCCGGCGAGGCCAGCTGGCGTTCGATCGCCTTCGGGTCGTTCGCAAGCCCCTGGGCGATACCACGCGCCATTTCACCGACATAGATATCCTCCTCGCCGGACTCGTATCCGTCCAGGATTTCGGCGGCGGCCTCGGCCGGGGTCATTTTCGGAATCGGGAGTCCTGCGGTCATCCGCGTATCGACCGCGCCGGGCATCGCGCCTGCGACATGGACGCCCTGGGGCATCAGTTCGCCGCGCAAGCCTTGCGTCAGGCTCAGTGCCGCCGCCTTCGATGCGCAATACGATCCCATGAACGGCAGGTTCACCCTCGACAATATGGTCAGCATATTGAGCACCGAACCGTGATTGGCGATCAGCGCCGGTGCAAACGCCCGCGTCACCCGCAACGGCCCGAGATAGTTAGCCTCGATTTCTTGGGCAGCGATGGTCAGATCGGGAGCGGTCATGAAACTCGTATTGTGGTTGATGCCCGCATTGTTGATCAGCAGCGTCACGTCGCCCGCGACCGCGGCGGCTTTCCTGACGTCGTCGTCGCTGCCGACATCCATTTTGAGCGGGACCAGACGATCGGAGGCGGCGAGCCCGGAAGGATCCCGCGCGGCGGCGTAGATCTTGGTGGCGCCCCGAGCCGTAAGCTCGGCGATCAGCGCCTGCGCGATGGCGCCGCCGGCTCCGGTGATTAGAACGACGGAACCCTTGATGGTTTTGGTCATGTGGCGCTCTCCGCCCATCGCGCCATCAAGGTGTTTGACGGCAATGTTTCGTCGACGAGTTTCCTCGCGGTAGCCACCCCGGCCACGGGCAGCGAGGCAGGATCGAGAGCTCCGATCTGCACCAGCACCGAAGCCTGATCCCAGTAGATGTGTTCGTTGTAGAGCTTGTCGCCGCGGAAGCGGACGATGGCAACCAGTGGGATCTCCACATACTTGCCGGTGGGCGCGACACCCGGCAGCATCCAGTCGATCTCGATATCGTGGGTAAAACAAAACAGCATCTCGTCGACGACGCGATCGGCTCCGATGGTGCGCGAGATCGGAATGAGCTTGGTGTCCTTTGGCGTCTTCGGGATGAAATGGTTCTTGTAGAAGCGCAGCAGATCGCGATAGCCGACGCCGCCGGTCATGGTCGGAACATGATTGACGTAGGGCTCAGTGACCATCGTCCCCATGGTCTGCTCCGCCGATCGCACGCCAAATTCCAGCTCGGTGTGACGGTCCCACAGCGCGGACAAGTCGTAGTGCGGGCCGAGCACCTTGCGGAACAGCGCGATCGAGCGCGAATGCGCCATCAGGGTCGCGGGCTTGTTGAAGCTGGCACGCTCGGGAGCCGCAAAGGCATGGTCGCAGCCGGGATAAAGATAGGTCTCGACGTCGGGGCGCTTGGCAAACGCCGCCTTGATCCGTTCGCGCGCCTCGGCTGGCGCGAACTTGTCGAGCTCGGCGAAATGAAACACCATCGGACACTTGATCTGCGCTGCCTCGCCGAGGTCGGCTTCGATACCGACGCCGTAATAGCTCACCGCGCAATCGACGTCGGTGCGTGCCGCCACCAGATAAGCCAGCTTGCCGCCAAGGCAGAAACCGAGCGCGCCGACCTTGCCGACGCATTCGGGGCGGGCCCGCAACACCTTCAAGGCGTCGGCGGAGTCCTTGATCGACTGGTTGGCGTCGAAACGCTGGTAATAACCAAAGGCCTTGTTGAAATCGGCCTCCGAATAGCCGAGCTCGATGCCGGGCTCCATCCGCCAAAAGAGGTCCGGCGCCAGCACGACGTAGCCCTCTTCGGCGTAATAATCGGCGACCGCACGCATCGAGGAATTGACGCCGAAGATTTCCTGCAACAGCAGGATGCCCGGACCTGATCCCGACGCCGGGACGGCGAGATATCCCTTGAAGGTGCCGCCGTCGGCGGCCGCGATATCAATCCATTGTCCTGCCACTGTTTCGACCTCTCTACCGAACGCTGATGCCTGGCGCTTGCACGCACTATTGGAACTTGCAAACTCTTCTTGCTTTTTCAATTGAATTTTTAATGTAGGATTTGCGGCTGTAAATTGTAAATAGCATATCGTGCCGCCACGACCGGATGCTCGGTTACGGCGCGCCTGCGGCGAACGCTGCCGATATCAGCTTGAGATTTCCTCGAGCCGCAAGTTCCGCGTCTCGATCATGCGGGTGGCGGCGATCATGCCGATGATGGCGACCACAGCGAACATCAGAAACACCGAATCGACGCCACCGTTGCCCAGCATGAAACCGATCAGCGTCGGCCCGATCGCGGAGGCGATCCGAAGCCAGGAGGTCGCGACCCCGGTTCCGATGGCGCGCATCCGGGTCGGGTAGATCTCAGGCGTATAGAGATAGACGACGGCGGCAATCGACCCGATCAGCCCGTAGCTCAGCGTGCTGAAGACGATCACCCACGAGACCTCTTGCGTGCCGCCGAAGGCCAGCACGCCGAGCATCACCGCCCCGCAGCCAAAGGCGCCCATCATCCAGTATTTGCGGCCGGTTCGGTCGATCACCAGCGCACAGATCAATACCACGCAGACCTGCGCGACGTTGGTCATCGAGGCGGCGCGCAGCGCCTGCGGCAGGCCGAGATGGTAGACCGTGGTGTAGAGCGTCGGCATCCAGTTGTTGAGGCTGTTGGCAATGAGATAGGCGGAAGCCCACAGCACCCAGGCGATCAGCGTGCGGCCGCGATAGGCGGGCGACAACAACTCGCGCCATTTGCCGCGTGCCCGTAGCGGAAGCTCGACCTGCAGCGGCAAGTTCACGGCCGGCGGCGCGGCGACCGCTGTGCCGGTCTTGTCCGACGCCGCTTCAAGCCGCCTGACAACGGCATCGGCGGCGGCAAGCCGCCCCTTCCCGATCAACCAGCGCGGCGATTCCGGCAGCCGCAGCAACATCAGCGCGATGACGAGGCCGGGGATGCCGCCGATCAGGAACATGATCTGCCATCCGATCAATGGCACCAGCACCGCGCCGACCTGACCGGTGACCATCAGCCCGATCGGAAAGATCATCTCATACAGCATGAAAAACCGGCCGCGGCCGCGGGCCTTGGAGAGCTCGCTGATATAGGTCGCGGCGACCGGCATCTCGCCGCCGACGCCGATGCCCTGGATGAAACGAAAGAGCAGCAGAACGTTGAAGCTCCAGGCGGCGGCACAGGCCAGGCTCATCACCGCATAGATGGCGGTGGCCGCCGCGGCGCAGGGGATGCGGCCATAGCGTTCGGCCAGCGAACTGAAGGCGAGCGCGCCGGCGATCTGGCCGACATAGCTTGCGCCGATCATGATGCCGACTTCCGGCGCCGTGATGTGCCAGAGCGGCACCAGGATCGGAAGCACGAAGGCGATCGACAGCGCATTGAAGGCGTCGAAGAAGGTTGCGCTGCCCATGACGACGCGGGCGTGAACGAACCAGCGCGACGTCGGCACCTGCTCCATTCGCGCGATCAAGTGCGCGGCGGCATCCTCGGAGTTGAAGCTCGGAGAAGACGATGAGACGGCGGGAGACTCGGGCCGCGACCCCGCGCTGACAACTGACACCACTTCCTCCGCGCTTCATGTTTCAGGCTCGTTTCGATGGCCTGCGATTGACGTCAACAGAACCGGAACACTAGCGCCTCATCAACTCCAGAATCTTTTCCGCAATCACCGCCGGGCACTCGACCGGCGTGATATGGCGGACGTTCGGCAGCACGGCGAGCGTCGCACCGGCGACAGCCTGATGGATTTGTTCCGACATCGCAACCGGCGTGGCGTAATCCTCCTCGCCGACGATCACGCTGACCGGCATCCGCATCGCCGGCTGATAGTGCCGCAGATCGGCAGCGCCCAGCATTTCGCAGGTCGCCGTATAGCAATGGGCATCGTTGGCAAGGAACACGTCCATATACGCACGGACCACCTCCGGATGCGCTTCGCGAAATGCATCGCTGACCCAGCGCGTCGCCTGGAAGGCCGACAGCGCCGCAAATCCCTTGGTCGCGGCGGTGGCGGCGCGCTCGCGCCAGTCTTTCGGCGCGGTTGGGCCATACCAGGCGGTGCTGTCGATGACCGCCAGCGCCTCGACCCGGCCGGGATGGACGCCGGCGAAGGCCTGCGCGACGCAGCCACCCATCGAGCAGCCGGCAACCGTCGCGCGCGGCCAGTTCACATGGTCGAACAGGCCGGCGAGATCGGCCGCAAACAGCTCGAGCGTGTATTTCATCCTGATCCGGGTGGATTGGCCGTGACCGCGGCAATCAAAGGCGAGCACATCCGCATGAGGGGTCAAGAGCGGCACCACGCCGTCCCAGATGCTGCGGTCGAGCGCCAGCGAATGAATGAGCGCAACGCGCGGACGCGCCGGCGACCCGGCAGGCCGCTCGGCCGTATGCAATGTGTAGGCGATCGAAACCCCGTCCGCGGTGGCAACGCTTCCCACCGACGACACTATAGAGACGCTCATGCCGCGGCCGATTTTCGCGCCGAACCCGGCGTCGGCGCAGGCGCGTCCAGCGAGATATTCCAGGCGTCGTAGCCGTAGAGCCAGCTCGGATCGTCATTGCCGCCGCTCATCCAGGTGTTCGCGCTCGAAATCTCCTGAATCTTGGACGTGCGCGGCTTGCGGTGCGCCTCGAAGCGCTTGAATGCCGCTTCGATCCCCTCGACGGCCACATCTTTCAAACAGCGCGCCAGCACCGCTGCGTCTTCGATCGAGGTCGCCGCGCCCTGCGCCATATAGGGCGTCATCGGATGACAGGCATCGCCGATCAGCACCACCCGCCCCCGGCTCCAGGTCGGCAGCGGGTCACGCTCGAGGATCGCCCATTTGTGGCAGTCCGGGCAGGCGTCGAGCACCATCCGCACTTCCGCGTGGAAGCCCGCATAGGCCTTGCGCAACTCGTGCACGTCGCCTTTCGCGGACCAGGATTCCTTGGTCATCCAGTCGGCGGGCTCCGGCACGCTGGTGACGAAGTAAAGCTGGCTGCGGTCTTTGGTCGTGTAATAGATCACGATGTGACGATCCTCGCCCCACCACTTGACGCGCGAGCGCGAGATTTCCTGCGGCAAAAGATTTGAGGCGAACACCGCGCGGTAGGCGATGCGGCCGCGATGGATCGGCTTGTCGGGTCCGATGATGATGTCACGCACGACGGAATGAACGCCGTCGGCGCCGATCACGGCATCGGCCCTGGCCGTGGTCCCGTCGGCAAAGAACAGCGTGACCGGCCCGCCGTCTTGTTCCAGCCGAACCAGCTTCTTGTCGAGATGGATGATCTCGCCCGGCACGATCGAGGTCAGCGCCTCGTGCAGGTCGGCGCGGTGCATGCAGAGGAACGGCGCGCCGTATAAATCCTCCGGCATCGGCAATTCGCGCTTGAGTTCGCCGGTGTCGCCGACACGGTTGAGATGGGAGTAAGGCGCAAAGGCGCGCTGGCGCAGCCGGTCCTCGACGCCGATGCCGCGCAGGACCTTCATCGAATTCGGCAACATCTGGATGCCGGCGCCGATCCGGCCGAACTGATGCGCCTGTTCGTAGACCGCAACGTCAAGGCCCGCCTGCCGAAGCGTGCCGGCCGCGGCCATGCCGCCCATTCCGGCGCCGATGATTGCAATTTTCGGCGATGCCATTGCTTTGCCGCTCCCTGATATTGAAGGCTTGAATGCCTTCGCGGTCTTGGCGCGGCTTGCCGGCCGCGCGGTGAGGTATCTCCATATAGCTACTGCCGGGCCGGATCAATCCGGCCCGGCAGTACCGGCGCCAAACCGGCGGCGATTTTATTCCGCGCGGCTCTTCGCCAGCGTCGGCGTCAGCTTTGTGCGCTCCGGCCGCCGCGGCAGCATCCGTTCCAGCACGCCGTCACGCAGAACCAGGCGGTGGAAGAGCGCCGCGCCGGCGTGAAGGCCGATCAGCAGCAGAAGCGCATTACCGCCGATCTCGTGGGCGGAGACGAAGATCGCTCGAATCGCCGGATCCGGCTCGAACAGCGCCGGCACTTCCCAAAAGAACAACGTGAACGGCTGCCCGCGCAGCAGGACTCGCGCAAGCCCGGTGATCGGCTGCACGAGCAGCAGCAGATAGAGACCGTATTCGTTGGCCTTTGCGATGATTTGCTGAAACTTCGGCATAGCGGGCGGAAACGGCGGCAGATCGGCAAAATTGCGCCGCCAGACCAGGCGTGTGACGGCGACGATCCACGTCACCATGCCCATCGACCGGTGCACCGACAGGGACGCCGCGGCAAAGTTGCTCGCGTGATGCGCGGCTTCGTGCAGCCACAGACTTCCATACTGCACGACGATCAAAAGCACCGTGAGCCAATGCAAGGCGATGCTGACTTGATCGAAACGGCCGTCTTCAGGTGGAATCCCGGAAGCAACGTTTTCCGATTCTGAATTCTTCGCCATATGGGTCTGCTCCTGTTTCGTACCGGAGAAGACCTGAGCGATCGCGGGTTTATTCCTTCGGCCAGCCGTCTGCTGAGCCGGCAGGAGAAGGCCTTAACTTCAATTTCGGATCACAACATTATGATCTCGTTGCGGCGGCGTTCGGCCGCCTTCGCCACGGCTTCCGTCCTGGTGCGCGCGCCGAGCTTGCGAAACAGCGATTCGACGTGAAATTTTACCGTGTGCAGCGAGATATCCAGCCGGCGCGCGATCACCTTATTGGTCATGCCCTCGGCAAGCGCGGCGAGCACGTCAAGCTCGCGCGGCGTCAGCAAGGCATGGCCTTCGCTTTCGCGCATGACGCCAAAGCCGCTTTCACGAGCGAGCGGCGCACGGACGATCAGGCCGGCGGCGACCGCACGGATCGCCGCATCGATCTGGTGCGCGTCGGCTTCCCGCGGCAGCGCGCCGCGCGCACGGTCGTCCATGATGCCGAGCGCCACGACATTGCGAACTTCACCTGACGGATAGCCGCCGTCGGCCAGCACGACGTCGGCCTCTTCCTGCGTATCGACAACCAGGTGACCGGACTCGGCGACGATCCCGCCAAGCGCGGCGCGACGAAGCGGATCGCCGGCATGGACCGCCACCCGAAGCCGGCGGACAGACATGATGTCTCTTGCCGCTTCGCTCACGCTGCCCGCCGCTCCTCGATCGTTGTCTGCACCGTGATCACCGCGCCGCCCCGGATCAGGCGAATGTCGACCCGGCGTCCGATGCTGTCGCCGCCGAAATATCTCGCGATCTTCCGGGATCGATGCGCCGCGATTCCATCGACACTCAGGATAATGTCGCCGGCCACGATTCCGGCTTGCGCCGCCGGTCCGTTTTCGACGACCGACATCACCATCATCCCGCCGGTTTGATCCGCGCTCTCATGCAAGGCATCGGGGACCGCAACGGGGTGCAGCGCGACGCCAAGCCAGCCCCGCGCGACATGACCGTCCTTGATGAGCTGCGGCACCACGCGCGCAATCGTCGCAGACGGAATGACGATGACCCGACCGCGCGGCCCGAACGTCGACATGCCCAAATGCGCGCCGGCGGCATCGAAAACCGGCCCACCCTCCTCGCGCGACGCGAGCCTGGTATCAAGAACGATGCGACGGTCGATCAAGCCGCCGCGGCGGGAGTGCCACTCGCCGCCGACAAGGTTGACGATGCCGAATCTCGCGCTGGCGCCGCCTTCGCCATCGGCGCCGATCGCAAGCGCGACTGCGCCCACCTTCGGCTCGGCCGCGGTAAAAACCGGTGCGGCCAGCGGCTCGGCCGTCTTGAGAATCGCGATATTCGTGCTTGGGTCGCGTCCGGCAACCTTTGCCGCCAAAATCGCGCCGCCCGGCGCAACCAGTTCGAACTCATCCTTGCCCGGCAAAGCCTGTTCGGAAACGACGACAACGCCGGATTGCCACAGCGTTCCGGTCAGGTGACGCCCCTCGCTGGTGCGGATGGCGACGACCGCATTGCTGGCGGTCTCGGCCCGTGCCGTGAGCGCGTTCGCCAGTTCGGTCAGCATGTCCAAAGAAGATGACATTAGATTACTCCTATCGGGTGAAGATAGGAACCAATCTGCGGAATGCAGCACGGAGAGACTATCGGCCTTACGGCCGGGTTTGCCCCGGTCATTTGGCTGGGCCGTGAGCCCGGCAACGTTTTTGCATTGACGCCGCAGGACCGGTGCGTGAGCGGAATTCGGCATCGCCGGCCGCGTTGCTTTGATACCCCTCAGCAAGCTTCCACGTTCTCGCAACGCCATTCGCGCCCGAGTTTTGCAAGTCCAACTCCCTCATCGATAAGAGGGCGCAGGGAATGCCGGGCGCTTCGGAAGCACCCGCAGCCTCGTATGCAAATGAAAAAAGCACACGAGCAAAGTCACCACAGGTCCACCGGTTCACGCCGGCATTCCCCGCGCGATGGTTTTAACGGCTTCCTTCGTGCTCTCTCTGGTGATCGGGCTTTCTTGTCACCATCGCCGGTGCGATGCGCAAGCATCGTCACCGACTTGACGCCAGCGTCGAGGCGCCAAGACCACACGACTTCACCGTCCACGGCATCGCCACTCGTCAGCTGGCGACACCGCGTCCATCGCATCCCGCGTCCAACGTTCGTGACGATCGCGATACGCCCCTCTTATCGGGCGCGGGACGGGGCGAGCTTCTAAAGGTGATTTGCCCGACGACGCAAGGCAAATTTTTTTGGGGGCGCGCTCATAGACCGCTTCGCCTCCGAAAGCGGAAATTAGATCAAAGATGGCCGATGTCCGTCGTGGGCCAATGGCTGCCGTGAGGACTGATGCAATCCGTTAGCTGGCTTTCCAGAGAAGCGAAATCGCCAGAATTTCGCACAAAGTGTCGGAATAGATAAAATTTTAAAAATTGCTTTGGCCTTATTTTACCACCAGTGGTGGCAATGTCCTTCTGTGGTTCAGGTTGCAGGGGGTTCCCGTGCTTCTTCGCGCTATCGTCATCGCATTTTTTGTACTGGCTGGCTCGCTCTCAAGCGAAGCTCTTGCCGACGATCGGTGCTCCGCGGCTATTTTTGAAACCGGCGCCAGACAGGCGGCCGCATCTTTTAGCCCATGGTGTACCAAGCATTCTCACTTGTGCGCCAGCCAGCCAGACGCGCGCACTTCCCAAGCTTGCGCAACGTCTGAATGGGCGCATGGCGAGCGATCTCTTCGGCTTTCGACACGCTGCCTCACTTTCATTTCCTCGCGGAACCTATGATGAGCGTGCAAACGGGTTTCCCACCGGAATACAGCGGCCGCCGACGGGCGTTCGCCATCGCCGCTGTCGCGGTCGCCGTATCACTTGCGGGCCTGCTCTTCTACCGCGACCGGCTTGGCGCAACTACCGGGGCAAGCGGCGGCATGGCAAACGAAATCAACGCCAAGGTTTCCGCGCTGATAGTCACGCCTCGCACCATCGAGCTGACGTCGGAGAAAGCAGCCCGCGTTCGCGATGCGATTACGCGGGAAGACTATTCGACCGCCGACAAAATTGTCGCCTCCGTACTGGCAAGCAGCCGTATTGAAAATTGGCGCTTCTACCCATTCCCCGACTTCATCGATAATATTATAGATCTGAATGACGCCGCTTTCGAAGCGAAACTAAGTTCGTGGGTCGCACGAAACAAGGGTGACGCAACCCCCTTATTGGTTCGCGCCAGATATTATCATGACATCGGTTGGCTCAAGCGCGGTCACAAATTCACCGGTGAAACACCGGCCGGCAACATGGAGGAGTTTCGGGGCTGGATGAACCGGGCCCTCACCGACGTAAAGGAAGCGATCCGTCTCGACGAAGGCAACCCTTACAGCTTCCTGCTCCAACTCAAGATTTTGCGCGGCGCAGGCGTCTCGGACGAAGCAATAAGTGCCTTCAAGGCCGCGATCTCCAAGCATCCCGGAGATTATTCGCTCTACGAAGCCATGTTGAACATGCTGCAGCCGAAATGGGGTGGCGACGTCTCGGCTATGTATGGCTTTGTCGAGGAGTACGCAGGACAGGCCGACGAGAACTCGGCGCTCAAGTTGCTTTATGTCACTTTGTATCGCGACCTGCTGGAAACTGCGTCTACACCCTGCGGAAGCTCCTGGCCCGATACTGAGAAAATGACGCAATGCGCTGTTTCCGGCATGCAAGCTACAGTGACGCAAGACCTTGAGCACCATGTCGTGCGGGCATTGCAGCGGCACGACCGGACCGACAAGTATCAATACGATATCGCGTTGCAGACAATACTGTCGAGCATGTTGACGATGAGCGGTGGCGAATACTATGCCGGAGCACTTCTTGAGCTGGCGGCTAACGGCATGCACAGCGACACCCAGCTCAAGCGGGAAAAGCCAGGAAACAACAATTATGTCATCGACAAAATGGTTGCGACATCCTGGGGCATAAAAGGATTCTACGATAACGCGTTGCAAAAATACCGAGAGGCACTCCGGGATATCGAAGCCACGCAGTTCCCGGGCGAAGAGGAAAAGCTCCTTGCTATCGCTGACGTTTATCAAAGCATGGCCGACATGTATGAGAAGCTCCATCAACAACCGAATATGGTCGCGTATGAGGAGGCCGCCGTCGCGCTCGGCAACAAGACCGAACACCAGTATTATGTTTGCGCCGGCTACTACCAGCTCAAGGACTACGACAACGCCATCCGCACCTGCACGAAGGCTATCGGTGCAACTGGCTCTTTGCCTGCATACTACTGGCGCGGCGCTGCCCACCGCGATCGAGGTGACGCAGACTTGGCATTGCGGGATTTTACTGTTGTTGCCGACTCCCGAAATAACTTCAGGAGTACCGCCGCAATCGATATGTCGATGATTTATTTCGGTCGTAACGACAACAAGAGCGCGCTGGATGTCCTGAACCGGTACAGCTACCTTTACGACCCAGAGGCGATCAGCAAGCAGAATGTCGCCGTCAGCTATAACAACCGTTGCTATGCTTATATGCAGTTAGGCGAGTTGAAAGAGGCGCTGACCGATTGCACCGCGTCGCTCAGATATGGGACAATTCCGGATGCCTTTCGCAAGCAGCAGGAGCTGGTAAAGCGGCTGAATTCCAAGGAAAAAGCTCCATAGAGCCTCCGGTCAAAGTCTGCTTCGGGTCCAGGCTGTGTAAAAACGTTTTTCCGCCCCCAAAAACTGCACGCAACCGGGGACGATCCGCGTCGACACGACGGTTTGAGGATATTTTTGCTGTATCGAGTTTGGAGTCAACCCGAGCGCGACCTCGGGCCACGCTGAGCGACCTGAACGGTCACACGATGCACATAACAGCACGAGCTCTTCACGCCCGGATTGCCACCAGGAGCGTCTTGATGCCGACGATGTTCATCACGCGCGTGAGGTTGTAGGCGAGCACGTGCAGCGCCATTTCAGTCGCTACCTTCGGCAGCGTCTTCATCAGAAAGTGCGTCGCACCCATCCGCATCTTCAGCGTGGCGAACGGATGCTCGACGGTTTCGCGGCGCACACGCATGGCTTGTGGGTTCTGATCGAGCCGCGTCTGCGCGGCCTCGACGACGTGTTCGTGTTCCCAGCGCTTGATACGGCGCTCGTTAGACGTTGTGCACTGATCCTTGAGCGGGCATGCGCGGCACGCCTTCGTCAAGTAAATCCGCATTTTCTGGCCACCTTCATCAGCGGTGAAGTGGTGCGCCAGCTTCTCGCCGGCAGGGCAGCGATAGACATCATCCTTGGCCAAATAAACAAAATCAGGTTTCCCAAAGCGGCCTGCCGACTTGGCGCCCGAGGTTTGCGGCTTGGGCAGCGTGACCGCGACACCGGCCTGTTCACAGGCCAGGATTTCCTCACCTTTGAAGTAACCCCGATCCGCAACGACGTCCAAGTTATCGCTGCGCAGCGCGGCTTTCGCCGCCTGCGCCATCGTCGCCAGTTGCGATCTATCGGTGCCGATGTTGGTGACCTCGTGCGCAACAATCAGATGGTTCGTGGTGTCGACCGCACTTTGCACATTGTAGGCGACCATGCCTGAGCCGCGCCCGCTCGTTGCCATCGAGCGGCAATCCGGATCGGTCA
Organism: uncultured Alphaproteobacteria bacterium; assembly: GCA_963832045.1. Lineage (GTDB taxonomy): Bacteria > Pseudomonadota > Alphaproteobacteria > Rhizobiales > Xanthobacteraceae > Bradyrhizobium. The sequence goes on along the minus strand of CAWHSM010000015.1, from coordinate 12,911 downwards.
GCGATATCTGCTTGTCGGGCGAGGCGAGCAATGCCTTTTCAAGCGCCGCCAGCCGCTTCACTTCTTCTTCAAGCTTCGAAAGCTTTTCCTTGAGCCGCGTCTTGGTGAGCTGCACCGTTTCCGAAGGCTCTTCTCCTGCGACGGTCCGGCGGTCAACGGTATCGAGTTGGCTCATGTAGCGCGCCACGCTCTCTTCGATCTGCTTCTGGCGGCGCTGGATCTTGCCTTGCGTGAAGTTGTTGTCGCGACTGTTCACAGCCTTGAACTTGCTGCCATCAATGGCAACGCTGGCCTTCGCCAGCAGGCCCATCTTGCGGCACAACTCGACGAATTGGGCGCAAACCTTCTTGATCGCGGGGCCATTGTCCTTGCGGAAGTCGGCGATGGTTTTGTGATCCGGCACAAGTCGCCCGGTCAGCCACATCACCTCAAGATTCCGGCCAGCCTCACGCTCCAGCCGCCGGCTCGATTGGACCCGGTTGAGATAGCCGTAAATGTAGAGCTTGAGCATCGGCGAAGGATGGTACGCCGGCCGGCCGGTCGCTGTTGGATTAACGCCATCGAACCCGAGGTCGCGCAGTTCCAACGCATCCACAAACACATCGACCGCGCGAATGGAATTGCTCTCATCCACCCAATCATCGAGGCATTCCGGGAGCAGCGTCGTCTGCTGGCGATCCGCCCCTTGAACGAAACCCCGCATCACTTCCCCCGCCGATTCAGCAGGAGAATCATAGCATCGACGGGGTTTTTACACAGCCTGGGTCAAAAGCCGAAGCTTCCTACTTCGCTCCTCCAGGCCCGCTCTACCGCCCGAAGCGGAACTAGCAGCGATCATCGAGTACATCGGCGCGTCAACAGAAATTCTACCTCAACGTTGATCGCAAAATCAGGCGACGGTCTTCTCAAATCACGAAAAATCCATGCGTACCGTCGCGCTTGAGCTGTTCGACGAGACCATATTCCCAATCGAGATAGGCCTGCATCGCGGCGGTATTGACGTCGGTGCCTTCATAGGGACGCCGATAGCGGTGCGAGGGATCGGGCCTCGGCAAAACCTGCGGCGGGGCGACCTCAAGTGTTCGATCGTAACCGCCGTCGAGCACATAGGTCTCAAAGGCCATTTGCGAAAGCCAGGATGCCGTCATGTCGGCGCGAACACCCATATCGTCGGTCAGGAGGATGCGCGCGCCACGCACCGGCGCCGCCATGTCGATCTCCTGGACAAGCTGCCCGCCGGGATAGTGACGAAACCCCGGAATATGCCCGGTGGCGTAATCCTCAAGCGTGCGAACGTCGAAGCGATAAAGCGTGCGCGTCCTCTCGGCCTCCAGTGCGGCCGCCTCCTTCGGCGTGAGATGCAGGACACCGGCGCGGTAGGCTACCTCGCGCGCTTTGGCTTTCGTCCCCTCGAGCAGACCGATATCGCCGTGCCGATCGGCGCCGTGCTCGAGCGTCTGGTTGGCCAGCGTCCAGCCGATCGTGCCGTTTCGCAGCGCCACCACTCTGTTGGCGACGCCGGCATTGATCAGCGACTGGGCGCCGATGATCGATCGGGTGCGGCCCGCGCAATTCACGATGATGGTGGTGCCGGGATCGGGCGCGACGCTGCTCGATCGGAGCACCAATTCCGCGCCGGGTACGCTGATGGAACCAGGGATGTTCATGGTCGTGTATTCATCCGGCCGCCTGACATCGAGAATCCTGATATCGGCCTTGCCGGCGATCAATGCGGCGACTTCCTCCGCGGCGAGCGATGGCGTATGACGGCGGGACTTGACCAGTTCGCCAAATGCCTTGGCGTAGGAATTGACATCCTGAAAGATCTCGAAGCCCGCTTTTTGCCAGGCCTCAAGCCCGCCTTCGAGCTGGCGAATGCTGGCATAGCCCAACGCGGCGAAACGGTCGGCGGCCTCATCAACAAGGCCTTCGCCGGCATCGTAAACGATGACGGCTGCGTCCTTGCGCGGCAGCCTTGCCGCGGCCTCGAGAGCGATCCGGCCGGCGGCCATGTTGGCGGCGAACAGCGGATGGCCCGTGGCAAAGGCGGCCTCATGGCGCAGATCGAGCAGCGCGATCTCCTCGCGCATCAGCAACATGCAGCGGATTTGCGAAGCGGTGACGGCAGGAACGGTCATGGAACAGGCGCTTATGGTAAAGGCATTTGGGCGGGTGGAAGGATCAGCCTTGCACGGCTGCGCTCGTGTAGCGACTTCTGACGTTCCTTTCAGTGTTGCCGCGAACTCTCGGAAGGAACGTCAGAGTCTAAAGCTACACCAGGATCATATAGTTGCTAGAGCTCCGATTCCGAAGTTCGCAAGCTATCGCGGTGACCTCTGATGCGAACTTCGGAATTCAAGGAGCTCTAGTAACTTGTTGATTTGAGTAGCGGCTCTGAATTTGAAGTTCCTATAACGAACTTGCCGCAACACCGATAGGAACTTCAAATTCGCCGCACTAGTGTCCCTTTGGTTCTGACATTCGTAAAAGTGCCCGCTGCGATGGGATACGAATGTCAGAACCGGGACACTAGCGATTTCAACCGGGCCAGACTCCCGAAATGGTCCGGCACAATCGCCGCCATCGCCGGAACCACTTGGCTTTAGAGGTGTTTATCCTCGTTAGAGCAACGGCCTTTCAGTAAAAGCAGGGGAAATGCGTGGAGCACACAGATCGGTTCGAGGCCTCGCAGTCCAAGGCAGGCCGCTACCGCATGCTCATCAATGCGGTCACCGACTACGCGATCTACATGCTCGATCCCGACGGCACCGTCACGAGCTGGAATCCGGGAGCCAGGCGATTCAAGGGTTACGAGGAATCCGAAATCGTCGGCGAGAATTTCTCGCGCTTTTACACCGAGGAAGACCGCAAGACAGGGCTTCCCCAACGCGCGCTTGAGACTGCGAAGCGTGAAGGCAAATTCGAACAAGAAGGCTGGCGGGTCCGCAAGGACGGGACGCAGTTCTGGGCTTATGTCGTCATCGACCCGATCCGGGACAGCGAAGGCAAGCTTGTCGGCTTCGCCAAGATCACCCGCGACCTCACCGAGCGCAGGAAGGCCGAAGCCCACTTGCGCGAAAGCCAGGAGCAGTTTCGCCGTCTGGTGCAGGGCGTCACCGATTACGCAATCTATATGCTGAGCCCCGAAGGATACGTGTCGAGCTGGAATTCCGGAGCGCAACGAATCAAGGGCTACACTCCCGAAGAGATCATCGGTCAGCACTTCTCGCGATTCTATACCGATGAGGACCAGCAGGCCGGATTACCGTCGCAGACTTCGAGATCGCCACACGCGAAGGTCGATTTGAGCGGGAGGGCTGGCGCGTTCGCAAGGACGAAACGCAATTCTTCGCCCACGTCGTGGTCGACGCGATCCATAACCCCGACGGCTCGCTTCTGGGCTTCGCCAAAATCACCCGGGACATCACCGAGCGAATGAAGGCGTCGCGTGCGCTGGAAGAAGCGCGCGAGGTGCTGGTTCAGTCGCAAAAGATGCAGGCCATCGGACATCTGACCGGGGGCATCGCGCACGACTTCAACAATCTGTTGATGGCCATCCAGGGCAGCCTGGAGCTGTTGCGAAGAAGGCTGCCGGACGACGACCCGAAGGTCGCGCAGCTGATCGACAACGCCTTTCAGGGAGCCCAGCGCGGCGCGGCGCTGACCCAACGGATGCTGGCATTCGCGCGCCGTCAGGAACTCAAACTCGTCCCGCTCGACGTGTGCGATGTCGTGCAGCGAATGACGAACCTGCTGCAAAGTTCGCTGGGGCCGTCAGTTCGGGTCGAAACCCACTTCCCCTTGAAACTTCCGAAAGCTCATGCCGACGCCAACCAGCTTGAACTTGCGCTGCTCAACCTTGCCATCAACGGACGAGACGCGATGCCCAAGGGAGGCTCGATCGTCATCGGCGCCTCGGAACGCACCGAGGTGCCCGGCCTGGATCCTGGCCACTACATCTGCCTGAGCGTGACCGATACCGGCACCGGGATGGATAAAGAAACGCTCAAGCGCGCGACCGAGCCGTTTTTCACCACCAAAGGCGTCGGCAAAGGCACCGGCCTTGGCCTGCCGATGGTTCACGGCATGGCCGAACAATCGGGCGGCAAATTGGTGCTGAAGAGCAGGCTCGGCCACGGGACAACGGCCGAACTGCATCTTCCGATCGCGCCGGGTGAAGCGGCCTCGGAGGCGAAGGACATCGCACCCCGTGTGTCGCCTGCCGTCAGGAAGAAACTCACGATCCTCACCGTGGATGACGACCCGCTGGTCGCGCTCAATACATCGGCGCTGCTCGAAGAGCTTGGCCACACCGTTTACAGCGCACCGTCCGCCAGGCACGCGCTCGAGATCCTGCACCGCGAAAAAAAGATCGATCTCCTGATCACCGATCAATTGATGCCGGACATGACCGGCACGGAACTCGCGATCCGGATCCGCGCCGAGAAGGTGCTGCTCCCGATCATTCTCGCGACCGGCTATGCAGAACTGAACCCCGGCGAAGGCGAAGAATTGCCGCGGCTTGCAAAGCCCTTCAGCCAGCGGGAACTCGCCGAAGCGATCGACCGCGCCGTCACTCCCTGACACGGCTCGGCAGGCTATCGCCTGATCAGAAGCGCGGACAGCGCGCTCCCCACGCATAGTGCGGCGACGACGGGAAAAATAACCGACGTATCACCGGTGCGGTCCATAAAGCGTCCGATCAGGGGCTCGCCCAGGCCCGCGCATGCATAGGAAATGAAATTGAGGACGCCGGTTGCGGTTCCCGACAAGTGCCGGCCGAAAATATCCGGGCAAAGCGCCCAGAACGACGATGCCGGACCAAATACGAAAAAGCCGCAGAGGAAGAGCCCGAAAATTCCGAGCAGGCTGCCATGCGGCACGAAACCCATCGCGATCGCGATGACGGCGGCAAGGATCATATAGGTGATGATGGCCGGATATCGCCGCGACCGGAACAGGATGTCGGACATCCAGCTATTGGTTGAAGCGCCGAGCGCCATTCCGACCGGAAGCGCGACCGTGATCCATACCGGATCAATCACGGCCGTGGCCGATTTCCAGTTCGGCCCCAGGAAATGCACGGGAATCCAGACCAGCAAGGCGTATCGTGCCGCGTTCTGGAACCCGATCGACAGGCCGGTCGCATAGAGCCGCCAGTTCGACAGCACGGCGCGATAGCGCGAGAGGCTGGCTTGGGCCGCGGCCGGCTCCTCCTCCACGGCCTCTCCGGCGGCGCGTTCGTCGGCCGGCTGAGCCAGACCGAGATCCTCGGGCCGTTCGCGAACGGCAAGAAACATCACGATCGCGCCGAACAGCATGAGAAAGACCGACAAGCGGAAAATCCAGCGCCAGTCGAGACCGAGGCCGCTGAGAATGACGATCGGAAGGAAATACGCCAGCACCGACGAAAAGCCGGACATGCCGACATAAAACGAATAGACAAAGCCGCGGTTCTTCTGCCCCCACCAATTCGAAAGCAACCGGCTTCCGGGTGCGAAACCCATCGCCTGGAAATAGCCGTTCAGGCCCCACGCCAGCAGAAGGCCGATGAAGCTCGTGGCAAAGCTGGTGGCCCAGTTGGCCGCGAACGACAGCACGGCGCCCACTAACATCATGGTCCGTCCGCCAAATTTATCACCGAGATTGCCGTTGATCGACTGACCGACCGCGTAGGCCCAAAGCATCGCCGCGCTCACCCAGCCCAGCATTTCCTTGGAAAGCCCCAGATCCTTCTGGATGCCGGGAATCGCAAATCCGAATGTCTGGCGGCCGGTGTAGTAGAACAGGTAGCAGAACGACACGCCGAGCAAGGCCGTCCATTTGTAGCGCCTGTACAACGCGTCGCGATCCGACGTCGCGGCGAGTTGCCCGATCACGGCCTGTCCTGTCTCAACCATCGCACAGCTCCCCGATAATATCTTGCCGATGTCTTGCGGAGTCTTGATGTCTTGCCGGTGTCTTGGCTTTGAACGCTTACCGCACGCCGTTGAGGGTGAAGTCGAAGATATCGAAATTGCGCAGCCGCCTGACGCCGGCGAGATTCCGATAGGCTTCGTTCAAGGGGTGCGAGACGATGAAAGGCACGACCTGCTCGCTCAGGCCGCCGTGGGATCGAAGACGGTGGCCGGCAAGGCCCCCGAGATCATGCTCGGCGCGGCTCGAGCCGATCACCGCATGGGTATCGCCGATCGCGACAAAGTCGCCCTCGCGATCGGGCGGCATCTCATAGCGAAAGGCCGCGCTGGCACCATCGAGCACCAGCGCAACGCCGGCAATGGCAGCCGCCGCATCCATCACCTCGGCGAGATCAAGTTTCTTGCGCAAATAGACCCGGACGAACGATCCAAGCGCGCCATGATGCTTCACGAAGGGATCGGTGATCGGGCAGATGACCCGCACCGAACCGGGGCCGAAACGCGAATTGAGCTCTTCTTCCAGAAACACCACGCGCGGCGTTCCGTCGGCGTTGGTCTTGTCGTTCATGCCGTGATCGGCGATCAATCCGACCACCGCACCCAGCTCCGCCAGTCGGCCGACCCTGGCGTCGACGGCGCCGTGGAACGCATCCGCCTCGCGCTCGCCGGGACCGTGGGCATGCTGGACCAGGTCCGACAGCGAAAGATAAAGCAGATCGGCGCGCTCCTGCTCCAGCAGCTTGACGCCGGCGTCGAGCACGAACAGCGACAGGTCGGGGCTGTACATGTCGGGCGCCGAACGCCCGACCAACGCCTCGACGTTCTCGATGCCGTTTTCGGCGAGCGTGGCGTGACCCGCCTTTTCGGAAGAGAAGCAGATCCCGCCCGTCATGCGATGGCCCAGCATTTTTCTGAGCTTGTCCTTGGCGGTTATCGCCGCAACGCGAACGCCCGCGCGCGACATCTCGGCAAGGATCGTGGTGGCGCGCATCGGGCTTGCGTCCACGATCATGATTTCCTCACCGGTTTCCCGATCGAGATAATAATTGCCGGAAATGCCGTGAACCACCGGCGGCGCGCCGGTCACGATCGAGACATTGTTGGGATTGGTGAACGTCGGCATTGCCGCATCGGCGAGCGCCGAAAAGCCCTCGCGCATCATCCTTGAAATGTTGGGAAACACCGACCCCGCATTGGCAAAATTGAGATAGCGCGGGTCGCAGCCGTCGAGACAGACGACGACCGTCGGATGCCGGGGTTTGGCGTAGTTTCGCCCGTTGACCTGGATCATATGTGGCCTTGTTTGCTGGATTCTGGCTGTCCTCGACGACTGTAAGATGACAGAACCGCTGGAAGACACATCTATCCGCGGCGCCCTGCTTCCTATGCTATCGGGCCAACGCAGGCGCCGGCAAGGCTTGCCCGCGGACAACGAAAGTCCGGTCCCGCAGCACTGCCATGCAGGTGCTGCTCGCCCTTGCCGGCGCCGTTTGACCGTGGCCTGTGAGGCGCTAGTGTCCCGGTTCTGACATTCGTATCATATCACAGCGGGCACTTTACGAATGTCAGAACCAAAGGGACACTAGCAAATCTATAATTCTAGTGTGGCTTTTGACTTTGACGTTCCTTTTGCGAGGCCGCTGAGAAACTGAAAGGAACGTCAGTGTCGCCACACTAGGATTTGCGCGAAAAAGGAGACTTCCCATGGAGGATCGCACGGCTTCCCGCGCAGCCGAATGGCTGCTGGCCGAACACCAGGCCGGACATCACTTCAAGACGCTTGCCGCGCCCGCCGGTATTTCCGATGCCTACGATATCCAGGACAGGTATGTGGCGCTTTTGCGCCGCGAAGGCGGAGAGCCGGCAGGTTATAAAGTCGGGCTGACATCGGCGACGATGCAGGCCTTTTGCCGGATCGACCACCCGATCGGCGGCGTCGTCCTCGCACGGCGCGTGCACCAGACCGGAGCCAGCGTTCGGCGTTCGGACTTTGGGCGGCTCGGCCTTGAATTCGAAATCGCGGTCCGTATCAAGTCCGACATCGGCGCGACCGGCACGCCTTACACGCCCGCGACCATCGAACCTCACATCGGCGGCGTCTGCGCCGCCATCGAACTGGTCGACGACCGGGCTGCGGACTATGCAAACCTCGACGTGCTTTCGCTGGTCGCCGACAATTCCTGGAACGGCGGCATTGTGCTGTCGGAATTCAAATCGACATGGCCGGATCTGACGCGCGTGCTCGGGCGCGCCAGCAACGACCGCGAGGCGATCGGCGAAGGAAAGGGTGGCGACATCCTCGGACATCCCTTCAACTCGGTGGCCTGGCTTGCCAGCCACCTTGCCTCGCGTAACGCCGGATTGAAGGCTGGCGAAATCGTGATGACCGGAAGTGTCATGAAGACGGTGTTTCCGGAGCAAGCCGCCCACTATCGCTTCGAGCTTGAGGAAATCGGCTCCGTCGAGGTGCAAGTATCCTGAAGTCCTGAAAGAAGCGGGCGGGGAAGGCCCATCTGCCGCCGCCCCAACGCCGGCGCCATTGGCAAAACGCCTTCAGGGCGACAAACTCGGCTCCCTAAATCGCAAGAATTGATGTCAACCGGGGCGGACAGGGGCTTGCAATCCTCTATGATTCGAATCAGGCCGTCATCTCGATCTGCTGGCGCGGGATTCCCACCGACGGCTGCGAAAAGCGGCTCCAACCTTAGGCTGAAATCATCGTGAGTGTCCCAGGAACCCGCCCGTCGGCGATTGCGCGCATCCGGGCCTTGTTGAGCCAGCCTGCCCATCATTATCGCCCGGCCACCACGGTTTTTCTCGACCTGAGCGTCGATCGCGTCGCCGACGAACTCGAGCTGGTCGCGCGCGGCAACGAGCGCGGCGCGGAAAACCGGCCGACCTCCGACGCCCAAACCCTTGACGATGCCGAGCACAAGATCGTCGAGCGGATCGAAGCTTACAAGCAGGATGCGAACGGCATCTATCTCGACCAGCTTCACACCTATGACGAGCGCCTGGCCGCGCTCAGCTTCGAGGAGCGATTTGCCACCATCCAGCAGGCCGCGCCGGAAGCGGTCGGCGACTTTCGCGCGGAGGCAACCGTCGGCCGCGATGAACTGTTCGTCTTGCGCCGCCGCCTCAACGAGTCGGAGATCGAGCGCGAAGGGTTTCGCGCCCACCACCGCATCGAGCGTCCGGCGCGGCTGGCAAGCCCCGGCAAGATCATCCTGAAAACAGGCGTGCTGGCGATCCTGTTCATCATCGAGGTGGTGATCAACGGAAGTTTTCTCGCCAAGGCTAATCTCGGCGGCTTGCTTGGCGGCGCGGTGCAAGCGGTGACCTTCGCCGCGCTCAACATCATTGCCAGTTTCTTCTGGGGCATGGTGCTGGTCCGCCTCGTCAACCGGCGAAATTATCTCTTGAAGCTGATCGGCGTGCTGTCGGCGCTTGCCTATCTTGCGTTCGCGATCGCGCTGAACCTGACGCTGTCGCATTTGCGCGAAATTCCGCCCGCCGTCAGCCTGAACGACAATGTCGGGCAAGAGGTGCTGCACCGGCTGTTGACCGCGCCCTATGCCCTTACCGACATCAATTCATGGCTGCTGTTCGCGATCGGCTTCGTCTTCTCGCTGATCGCGATGGCGGACGGCCTGATGTTTTTCGATCCCTATATCGGCTATGCCGGGCTTGAGCGGCGATGGATCGAGGCGACCCGGCAATTTTCCGATGCGCGAGGCGAGCTGATCGAGCGTCTTCGCGATATTCGCGAGGATGCAACCGAGGCCATGAACGAAGCCGCGCGCGACCTCTCGGTCCGGCGCAGCGAATACGATTCGCTTTTGCAGGGCCGCTCGCGGCTGGCCCAGCGTTTCGAGCAGCACCAGAACCAGATCGAGCAGACCTGCCGCGCGCTGCTCGAAATCTACCGCGAGGCCAACCGCAAGGCCCGCGCCACGCCGGCCCCCGACTATTTTGCAAAGCCGTTCGGCCTGGAGCGGATCAGCTACGCGGCGGCCGAGCCGAATGCGAGCGCGCGCGAAAACCTGCGCAGCATGATCGCCGAGACGCAGGAACTGTTGAGCCGGCAGATCAAGGCGATCCACGAAGCCTTCGACCACGCGGTCCGCACCTATCGCGAGATCGACGAGTTGTTGCCGGAGAAGAGGCCGGAGAAGAAGAATGGCTAGGCGTCGCCCCAGGCAACGCAGTTCGCCGGCGCTTGGCTGGTCGGGTTTGGGCGGCGCATTGCTGTTGCTGATGGCGATCGGCTCCGGCGGCGCGCTCGCCTATTTCTATTTCGCAGCCCCCGAGCGGCCGGTGCTCGACCCGCAAAGCCTTTGCCCGGTCAGCGGGCCGCGCGGCATTACCGTGGTGCTGGTCGATACGTCGGACGATCTGCCGGAGACCACGCGGCGCGAGGTGCTCGGCCAGCTCGACGACATGATCACGACGCTGCCGCCGTATTACAAGCTCGACATCCGCGTGCTGGATATCGCGGGCTCGCGAAGCCGTTCGCTGTTCTCGAAATGCAATCCCGGCGACGGCGCGGGCTTGAGCGAATGGACCGACAATCCGCGGATCGCGCGGCTGCGCTGGATCGAGGATTTCCGTAAACCGGCCGCGGAAGCCGTCAAAAGCAGCGTCGCCACCGCACAATCCAGCAGCTCGCCCATCATGGCGGCGATCCAGGATATCGCCATCGGGCAATTCTCGGGTGTTGCGAGCGAGAATGCAAAAAAGACGCTCTACATCATTTCCGATATGATCGAATACACCAGGGACTACAGTCAGTATCCGCGCGCGGGCGACCTGTCGTTTCAGCGCTACAAGCAATCGCCGGCCTATCTGAAGTTCCGAACCGATCTCCATGGGGCCGCCGTCATTATTCGCTATGTGACGCGGCAGTCCGGCGGCCAGCCGCTGGTTGACGGAACCAGGCACATGGAGTTCTGGAAGACCTGGATCGAAGACAACCGCGGCGTATTTGGCAGCGTCAAGCGCCTGCAGGGAGCCTGACAGATGGCGGCTTACGAATTCAAACCGGTTCTTCCGCCAGGTCTTTTGAGCGGAATGCTGTTCTTCGGCGTCGTCGTGCTTGGCAGCGGCTACATCATTTTTTCGAAGCTGCACGACTTCGGCGCGGTGGCGGTCACCGCCGTCCCGGTCCTGGTCATGGTCGGCTACGCGGGCTTGCTCAGTGCGCGGCCGTTCCGGCTGCGCGACGATCAATCCGGCGACAATCTCTATTACATGGGATTTCTGTTCACGCTGACGAGCCTTGCGGTATCGCTCTATCAGTTTTCCGCGGCCGGCTCCGCCGAGCAGATCGTGCAGAATTTCGGCATCGCCATTGCATCGACGATCGCGGGCATCACGCTGCGGATCATGTTCAACCAGATGCGGCGCGATCCGGTCGAGACGGAAGCGACCTCCAGGCTGGAATTGGCCGAGGCCTCGCGGCGGGTGAAACGCGAACTCGAGAGCTCGATTCTCGAATTCGGCTACTTCCGCCGCATGACCCAGCAATCCATCACCGACGCGCTCGACGAGGTGCGGGAGAGCATCGGCAAGGCCCATCAGCAATTTGCCGGTGAGATGGAAAGGCTCGCCACGACCGCGAGCATGCCGTTCGAGGAGTTCTCCAAGACATCGGGGGCAACGCTGTCGAGCCTGAACCAGAGGACGGTCGAGGTCCTCGAAATATCGAGGCACCTGGTCCAGGAGGGCGAAGAACTTGCCAAGAACACCACGAACATCGTCCGGTCGATCGATGCGCTTTTTGCCAGTCTCGCCACGCAGCATGCCTCCGAGGAAACCATCGGGACCGAGTTGCTGCCGATGATCCAGCGCCTGACCGACGCCGTCGACGCCCTCAATGACAACGCGCAAGCCCACGCCACGAGCGCGGAGATCAATATGCGGCAAGCCCAAAGCGTCGTCATCGCGATGAAGGAACTGCTGCACGAAATACAGGCCACCCGACGCGGTCTTATCCCGCGCGCGCTGGATTTCATCGCGGCGCGATCCGACGACAATCCCCGGTAAGCAGGTCCAGTGGAGTAGCCGATGGAAGGACAGATATTGCAGCAGCGATCGTCGTACCGGCGAGGCCTGGTGCTCGGTCTGACCATGGCCGAAATCATGATCCTGCTGGTGTTTTGCCTTCTGATCGCGATGGCGACTTTCCTCAAACGGGAAGAAACCCGTCGCATCACCGCCGAGCAGGAACTCAGGGAAGAACGGATTCAAAATGAGCGCACCCGCGAGGTCGTCGCGTCGCTGAGCAAGAGCGCGGCCGTGGCCGAGAAGGTGGAGAGCCTTTCGGGCCTGAGCGATCCCCAGGCAATCGACCAGTACTGGCGTGAGCTGGTGGATAGCCGGACCCTGGTGGCGGAGATCGAGAAGAGCCTGCCGGCCAAGGAGCTTCGCGAGGGCGTCGCCAATGTCGCGGCGTTACGCGCCAACGGCATCGATATCGAAAAGGCGATTCGCGATGCGCAGATGATAGCCGCGATCAATCGCACCATGGCCAAGCCCGGCGAACCGCCTGTGCCGCCCGACCGTCTCGACACGCTGGCACGGGGCTTGTCGGCGAGCGGCGCCGGCGGTCATCAATGGCCTCGATCATCCGGATGAGCGAGGCCGACGGCTATTTCTTCTTCAAATCGGGAAGCGCGGAACTGTCGCCGGCCTTCCACGATGCGTTGGTCAACAAGAGCCCGAACGACTTTGAACTACATCCGCAAATACGACGTCGACGTGATCGAGGTCGTCGGCCATACCGACGAGCGTCCGATCGGGTTGCGCCAATTTTCCGATCTCTATCGCGACCTGTTGCCGGTCTTGAAGAACGATGCGGAAATCGCCAGTGTCGTTCCCGCCGACAATGCAGGGCTTGGGCTCGCCCGCGCGGTCGCGGTGGTGAGCGTGTTGCGCCGGAGCCCGCTGCTCGCCGGATATAAACTGATTCCGTTATCCGGCGCCCAGCTCGTG
>CAWHSM010000014.1:0-15446 GCA_963832045.1 uncultured Alphaproteobacteria bacterium | reverse complement strand
GCGCCGAGCGCTCGGCGACAGGTGCGGACGCGGCCATGTCCGCCCAGCCCATATGGGCGCTGAAGGTATGGCTAGTGGCAAGCACGCCGAGCGCCTGTCCATAGTTAGGGTCGATGGCGATTGCTTTCTCAAGCAGCGCCTGCGCTACCAAATTGTCCTGCCGCGTCACCCGCCAGTAGTGCGACAGCGCCCGCATCACCAGATCCCATGCGTCCAGGCTGTCGGGCGGCTTGCGCTGGGCACGGAAGCTTTCCGCGGCGTAGAGCTGTGGTTCGATTGCGGCGACGATGGCCTCAGTGATCTCATCCTGGACCGCGAACACATCGGCAAGGCCGCGGTCGTATCGTTCCGCCCAGATGTGGCTGCCGGTCGCGACATCGTTGAGCTGCACAGTAATACGCACGCGGTCGCCGCCCTTGCGCACACTGCCTTCGACGACATAGCCGACGCCGAGCTGATCGGCGATTTGCTTCATGTGGACTGCCTTGCCTTTGTAAATGAACGACGAATTGCGCGCGATGACAAAAACCCAGCGCAGCTTCGACAGCGCGGTGATGATATCCTCGCTGATGCCGTCGGAAAAATATTCCTGCTCGGATCGCCACTCATGTTTGTGAACGGAAGCACCGCAATAGCGGGCCGGTCGGGCAGCGACAAAGCCGCACGCGACGGCTCTAGAATCGCGTCTGGCGTCGGATCGGTCGCATGCGCGGCCCCATTTGCGTCCGTGCGCACCGAACCGACGAAGCGAAAGCCCTTGCGCGGGATAGTCCGGATCAGCTTCTGGAGCGCCCCGCTGTCGCGGACAGCCCTTCGCGCAGCGTTGATACGGCTGGTCAGCGTCGAATCCGACACGATCCGGCCGCCCCAGACTGAAGCGATGAGATCGTCCTTGCTGACGACGCGCTCGCGGTTCTCCACCAGGTAAACCAGCAGGTCGAACACCTGCGGCTCCACTGCAATAGCGACCGTACCGCGGCGCAGCTCCCGCCGGTCGGTATCGAGTCCATGATCCGAAAACAGAAATAGCACGTCGCCGCCTTGTTGCCGCCACTTCGGCCGGCCTCAAGAAACAATCACGCCTATCTCATGGGAAAATCAAGGACCGGACAAGGTTTTTCGGCGCCCGCCTCGCCATGCTGCTCCCTTTGCAATGGAGGAGACCATGACCCAGATTATCCAGAATGCGGACACGCACCGTCCGGGCAATGTCGTCGGACGGCTTATCGCCTTCCTCTATGGCATCATGGCCTACGTGATATTCTTCGTCACCTTCCTATACGCCATCGGATTCGTGGAAGATTTGGTGGTGCCAAAGACCATTGACGGTGGATCGGCAGGACCGACTGCGCAAGCGCTCATCGTCAATCTGGTGCTGATGTCCGTCTTCGCCCTCCAGCACAGCATAATGGCACGTCCACAGTTCAAGCAATGGTGGACGAAATTCGTCCCGCCTTCCGTCGAACGCACCACTTACGTCCTGCTCGCCAGCCTGGCGCTTGCGCTTTTGCTCTGGCAGTGGCGGCCGATGCCGGAGTTAGTGTGGCAGATCGCCGATACGCGTATTGCCATGATGATGACTTGCCTGTCATTGGTCGGCTGGCTGATCGTGCTGACATCGACGTTTCTTATCAATCACTTCGAGCTGTTCGGATTGCATCAGGTGGCGAATAATCTGGTTGGCCGATCGATGCCAGTGCCGCGCTTCCGTACGCCGCTGTTCTACCATTTCGTGCGCCATCCGATTTATCTCGGCTTCATCATCGCCTTCTGGGCGGCGCCCACCATGACCGTCGGGCATCTGTTGTTCGCGGCGGTGACCACGGCATACATCTTTGTCGGCATCTGGCTGGAGGAACGCGATCTGATCGATTTCTTCGGCGACGAATATCGGCGCTATCGCGAACGCGTGTCGATGCTGCTGCCGTGGCGCAAGTCCACCTGAACCAGCGGCTGAACGAGCGGCACCGCTCACCGGCGGTGCTGCTGCCTTTAGGATCCGCCGATACGAACGGGCAATCTCGCCCGGTGTCTGCTTGTGAGCCCCTTTCGGGCATGCTCGATGGTAGAACCAACTAACCACTCAAGCTGAGTCATTTCCAAAGGAGCTAGGCGGCCTCGGTCACCCCCATCGGCTTGGGCGCGACGCCCTCGCCCGGCTTGAGGCGGAATTCGTAGGTCATGAGGTGCCAGGGCGCCTCTGCGGGCTTGCCATCCGGCATCTTGGGATCGGTGCGCCTTTCGACCTTGGCGATCAGCTCGTTCTTCACGCCGAATACGACGTCGGTGTCGATATATTTGTCGCCTTCGACAAAGACGTGCGTGACCAGCGGTTCGTGGCCGGGCGCATTGACCAGGAAATGCACATGCGCGGGCCGCATCGGATGGCGGTGCAGCGCCAGGATCATCTGCCCGACCGGCCCGTCGGTCGGGATCGGATAGCTGCACGGCAGGATGGTGCGGAAGTAAAACCGGCCCTCGGCGTCGGTGATGAAGCGCCCGCGCGATGACGGACCTGCCGTCTCATAATCCGCCTTCTGCGAATCATACCAGCCGTCATCGTCGGCGTGCCAGATATCGACCGGAACATTGGCCAGCGGCTTGCCGGAGAGATCGGTGACGCGGCCCTGCACGAACATCTTCCCGCCCTGGAGATCGGGAGAGACGTCGGTGCCATGCGGCATCGCCTTGTGCTCGCCGACATAGAACGGCCCAAGCACCGTCGTCTCGGTCGCCCCTTCGCGCTCGCGGTGATTGACGGCATCCACCAGCATCGAGACCCCGAGAACGTCGGACAACAGGATGAATTCCTGCCGGCTCGGCGTGCATTTCTGCCCCACACGCGTCAGGAAATCGATCGCATAATCCCATTCGCCGAAGGTCAGGTCGGTCCTGCGGACAAAATCGTGCAGCGACTTCACCAGTTCTTCCATGAGAAATTTGACGCGCGGCTCCTTCACCTCCTCGAAGCTGCGGATAACGGCGGCGGTGAGTTCGGTGTCGTTGAATTGGGTCATTTTCTCTTCTTCCTTGGGGTTGCGCCTGTTTGCGGCCAGACTACACCAGCGAGCCCACCAAGGTAAGCGGGATGCGATTGGAACACAGCGCCGATTTCGGCTATCAACGCTCAACCTTGGCCCTTCTTTCAAGAGATGAAATCCGATGCCGGCCCTCCCCCTCTCCTCTCCCGAAATCCGCCGGCATGTCGGCGGCCGGGTTCGATCGCATCCAAAATCATCTGAAAACCCGCTATATCGAGGCCGGCCGGTTTCCGGGAACCCAGCTTCTGGTCTATCGCCGCGGCAAGCTTGTTCACAGCTCGTCGCAGGGTCTTGCGGATCTCGAACGCAAGGTCCCCGTGAAGGACGATACGATCTTCCGCATCTATTCCATGACCAAGCCGATCACCAGCATCGCCTTCATGATGCTGGTCGAGGAAGGCCGCGTCGCGCTCGACGAGCCCGTCCATCGGTACATCCCGGAATGGAAAAGTCTCGGCGTGTTCCAGGCCGGCGTGACGCCCGCTTTCCTCACCCGTCCGCCGTCGCGGCCGATGCAGATCGTGGACCTGATGCGGCACACCTCGGGCCTTACTTACGGTTTCCAGCAGCGCGGCAATGTGGATGCGGCCTATCGCGAAATGAAAATCGGCGAGGTCGAGAAAGCCGGCAAGCTGCAATCCATGATCACGGATCTTGCGAAAATTCCGCTGGAGTTTTCACCCGGCGAAGCCTGGAATTATTCGGTCTCAACCGACGTCATCGGCTATCTCATCGGCCAGATCAGCGGCAAACCGTTCGAGCAGTTTCTTCAGGAGCGCATCTTCGATCCGCTCGAGATGAAGGATACCGGCTTCTTCGTGCCGTCCGCCAAGGCGCATCGTCTGGCGGCCTGCTACTCGGCAAGCCCGCAAGGCGCGATGACCTTTCACGCGACTGATCGCAAGGGCGGCCTCACCCTGCAGGACGATCCGGCGACCAGTTCCTTCCTGTCGCCGCCGTCTTTCATCTCCGGCGGCGGCGGCCTGTGCTCGACCGCGGCCGATTATCTCACGTTCTGCCGCGCGCTGCTCAACGGCGGCGAGCTTGGCGGGGTCCGCCTGGTCGGTCCGAAGACACTGGCCCTGATGACATCCAACCATCTGCCGGGCGGCCGCACACTGCCGGAACTGTCGCGATCGTTATTCTCGGAGGCGACCTATCACGGCATCGGTTTCGGCCTTGGCTTCTCGGTGACGCTCGATCCGGCAAAAACGCTGATTCCGGGCAGCGCCGGCGAATATGCCTGGGGCGGGGCAGCGACGACGTCATTCTGGATCGATCCGGCGGAGGAGCTGATCGCCATTTTCATGACCCAGGTGCTGCCGTCGACCGCGACCGCAATCCGGCGCGAACTGCGCACCATGATCTATGCCGCGATTACCGACAGCAATCTCTAAAGACCGCGGCTTTTCGTGCACGTCTGCCGGGCGGCGGCGAAACGCCGGTGCGGCCTTTCGCCCGAAATCTTTGGGTGCGAAGACCTATTCTCCTATGGTATCGCGACGTTGAGACCACGCTGACGTGTTGTGTACCGGAGTTCGCGTGCCCAGGCTTTCGCTCCCTGTTCGTCTCGCCCTTTTGGTCGCGGGAACCACGCTGCCGCTGATCGTCTTCATGGCGTTCATCGTCTTCGAAGATTACAAGCGTGACCGTGCCGATGCTTCCGAACGCGTGCTCGAAACCACGCGCAGCATCCGCTTCGTGCTCGACGCGGAAGTCCAGCACATGACCAGCGGCCTCGAGGTGCTCGCGCTTTCCGATTCGCTGCGGACCAGGGATTTCGACGGATTTCGCCGCGGCGCCACCGGCTTCCTCAATCAATATGGCGAAGACGCCGTCTTGCTGGTCGCCGATCGGGAGGGCCGTCAGGTGTTCTCTTCGAGCAAGCCCGATGTGGCTAATCTTCCGCCGCGCAAGAACCGCGCGATGGTCACCAGGGTATTTACGACCATGGCGCCGCAATATTCGAGCCTCTTCGTCGGTTCGACCAAGAGCCAGCCGATCGTAACGGTCGAAGTACCTGTGCTGATCGACGGCGAGGTCGCCTACGATATCTCGTTTAGCCCTCCGATGCAGATTTTCCAGTCCATCCTCGACAGGCAGCGCCCGGGCGATGCCTGGACGATTTCGATCTTCGACAACGACGGCGTCAATTTCGCCCGCGTGCCGAACCCGAAGGAGACCGTCGGAAAGCCAGCTTCGCCGCAGCTTTATGCCTCGATGCTTCGCGAGGCCGAAGCCACCCTGCAGACGGTATCGCTGGAAGGCGTATCGTTGTTCACGACATTTTCCAGATCGCCGCTCACGGGCTGGACGGTCGCCACCGGCATCGCCGAGCACTCGCTGGTCGATCCGCTATGGCGCAACCTCGCCATCACCAGCGTGCTCGGAACCCTGCTGCTCCTGATCGGCCTTGCCTTTGCGGTGCGAATGGCGACGGCGATCGCCCGCGGTGAAATGCTGCACGATCTGCTGATCGAGGAACTCAATCACCGCGTCAAGAACACGCTGGCGATCCTGCAGGCGATCGCGGTGCAGACCTTCCGGAGCGCCAGCAAATCCGAGCGCGAGAAATTCGCGGGCCGGCTCGGCGCGCTGGCGGAAGCGCACAATCTCCTGAGCGAGGAGAAGTGGCGCAGCTCGAGTCTCGAGGACGTGATCGGCCGCGCGCTGCAGCCCTTTGTCCCGAACAATCCGGAACGGGTACAGATGTCGGGGCCGCAGGTGCCGCTGTCGCCGCGCCTTGCGGTCATCGTTTCGATGATCGTTCACGAGATCGCCACCAACGCCGCCAAATACGGCGCACTGTCGAACGAGACCGGCACGGTGAGGCTCGATTGGGAAATCATCGAGGACAACGGCGGACCAAAACTTCGATGGATCTGGGCCGAGTCCGGCGGTCCGCCCGTCTCCGTGCCGGTAAAGCGCGGCTTCGGATCGCGCCTGATCGAACGCAGCGCGCGCGACCAGCTCGGCGGCGAAGCCACCGTCGACTTTCTGCCCCGCGGCGTCGTCTACACGCTGATCTGCGCGCTTGACGATATCGGCTAATTAGACACGGGCCGCCGCGGGCTTATTCAGCCAAAGCTCTGCAAACCCGGAAACGTCTCCAGAAGCCAGATGCTGATCGCCGAGACGCTGCCGGTGAGAAAGCCGATCCCGGTGATGACGAGCAGCACGCCCATCGCGCGTTCGATCTTGGCAAGGTGACGCTTCATCCGCGCAAACAGCGAGGAGAACTGCTCCACCATGAAAGCCGCAATCAGGAATGGAATTCCCAGCCCCGCGGAATAGACCGCGAGCAGGCCGGCCCCCTTCGTAACCGTGGCCTCCGAGGCCGCGACGGAGAGGATCGCTGCCAGGATCGGGCCGATGCATGGCGTCCATCCGAACGCGAAAGCGAGCCCCATCACATAGGCGCCCCACAGCCCCACTGGCCTCGGGATCGGCAACCGCCCTTCCCGCATCAAGAGATCGATCCGCGTCAGCCCGAGAAAGTGCAGACCCATGACGATGATGACGATGCCGGCGACGATCGACAGCTCGGCCGACCATGCATGGACGAAGCTTCCGACCAGGGAGGCGCTGGCGCCCAGCGCCACGAACACGGTGGAAAAGCCGAGTACGAAAATGATGGCCGAAGCCATCACCGCGCGCCTGGAAACCGACGCAGCCTCGCCGTCGGCGACGTGTTCGATGGTCGCGCCGGTCAGGTAGACCAGATAGGGCGGCACCAGCGGCAGCACGCATGGCGACAGGAAGCTGATCAGGCCCGCAATCAACGCGGCAGGGATCGAAACGTCGTGGATCATGGCATCGTCACCTGCGGTTTGCACCCTGTCTAGTGCGGCGAATTTGAAGTTCCTATCAGTGTCGCTGCAATGTTCGCTATAGGAACTTCAAATTCAAAGCCGCTCTAGAATCAATAATTTACTAGAGCTCCTTTGATTCCGAAGTTCGCATCAGAGGTCGCCGCGATAGCTTGCGAACTTCGGAATCGGAGCTCTAGTGTCCCGGTTCTGACATTCGTACCATATCGCGGCCGGCACTTTTACGAATGTCAGAACCAAAGGGACACTAGCAACCATATGATTCTAGTGTGGCTTTGACTCTGACGTTCCTTCGAAGAACTCGCGGCGACGCTGAAAGGAACGTCAGAGTCGCCACACTAGCAACTATATGATCCTAGTGTAGCTTTGACTCTGACGTTCCTTCCGAGAGCTCGCAGCAACACTGAAAGGAACGTCAGTGTCGCTACACTAGCCGGGCCCGGCAACGAGAGGCGCCAAGATCGGTCTGCGTTCATGTAGCGGATACGCGGCAATCCGCAAATGAGGACCGTGCCGCGGGACGCATCGAAACCGGGGGTTTACATTATTTGACCAGCTTCAGAACGGCCGGGAAACGCTGGCCCATGCTGTCCGGCGGTCCCGGCCGAACGGACTTCGAGGCCCCCTCGACTTCCCGCAACATCGCATCGCAAAAAGCCTTCAATTCCGAGTCTTCGATCCGGTTGAGCTTGATCCGAAGTCCGAGAATCGCGACCGAAACCAGTTGCGCCGTGTCGCGGTCACCGTTGACGACGAGCGACGTCCGGCACTCCTCAAGGGTCGCCAAGATAGCCCGGAGATTTTCTTCGAAATAAGCCACAACGCGTTTCCGTTACCGAAGCTGCGAAAAGACGGCGGGAATTGCAGCAGTTACAGGATCAAGCCTGACCGCCCCGGAAAGTCCATTGCCATTACGACTGAGAAGATAGGTTTCGTCGTTACACAGATTTGTGACCATCCGCCGCCCGGGCACCCGCCGGCCGATCCGTCCCCCGCTTCGCCCCACTCCGGCGGGCCCTGACCCCGCGGTCGCCGTCGCGGCCCCGCGAGAGGTTTCCCGACCGAGGCTTTCCGCGCCCTTGGTCCGGGCGCGGCCTGTCGATGATGGGCGGCCTGCCCCCCGCGAAGAGGAGCCGGTTGGCAGGCGCGTCAAGTTGGCAGGCGCGTCAAAAAGTCCGACCGACCCACCTCAGGGTTGTAGAATGCCGCATAACCTGCCAAAGCAGACAGAACGATCCTTAGGTTCGAAAGTATCGGGGAAGACCTCTTCGCAAGCGCACAATGAATGCAGATCGAGTCGCGTTGCGATTGAGTGGATTGCCCGAATATTTTACCCGCAGCGGTCGAATTACGAACGTCATTCATAGCCGGGCGGCAAATATGCCGCTTACGGAGGGGCTAATACCCGTAGATTTTCGGGGTTTGAGAGCAGTTCATTCAATGGAAGTGGTCTGAAGCAGTGTATTAAAGGGCGACCTCGATCCTGCATATTCAGGCGCTTCACGAGCGCAAGGACGGTAGAAGCAGTATGAACAAATCCATAGCCAAAAAGATGAAGCAGCGTAGCGCCGGAAAGCCGGACATCGAGCTTGGCAAGCGCATCCGCTTGCGGCGTGTGGAGCAGAAGATCTCGCAAGCCGAACTCGGCGAGCAGCTTGGCGTCAGCTTTCAGCAGGTCCAGAAATACGAGAAGGGCGTCAATCGCGTCGGCGCCGCCCGTCTTCAGCAAATCGCAACCGCGCTCGATGTGCCTGTCACCTTCTTTTACGACGGCGACGGCAAGGCGCGTGAGGTGGAAAGCCTGCTGTTTCTCGACAGCGCATTCAGCCTGAGGCTGCTGCGCGCCTACAGCAAGATCAAGGATCAGACGGTCCAGCGTCAGCTCGTCTCGCTGATGGAATTGATCGCCGCGAACGAAGACTAAGCCCGCACTTCACGGGCTTGAGGCGACGCGGAGACGGCCGATCAGCGCGAGCGGATCGGCCGCCGCGCCGACAGCGCCGTAGCCGAAGCCAAGCTTCGACGTTCCGGCAAGCCCCCCTCCCCCCGACCTCGCAAGCGGGGAGTGCAGCAGCATTGCAGCGGCGGTGAAGCAATGCTTCATTGCGCGGCATCCGACATGCTTCGCAAAGGCCCGCTAATGCTCGACGCTCCCACAACAAACCAGAAAACGTTCGCCGACGGCAAAATTCTCAAAGGAGTTACCGACGGGGTCGGCATCGTCACCTTCAACAATCCGGAAAAGCGCAACGCCATGTCGATCGAGATGTGGGAGGGGCTTGGCCAGGCGCTGACCGAATTGAGCGAAGACGAGGACATCCGTGTGGTGATCCTGACGGGCGCCGGCGACAAGGCGTTCATGTCGGGCGCCGACATCAGCCAGTTCGAGAAAAATCGTCACAACGCGCAGGCTTCCGAAGAATATAACCGGCGCAGCGAGGCCCAGCGCACGCTACTCGCCAATTTTCCGAAGCCGGCGATCGCCTGTATCCGCGGCTTTTGCCTCGGCGGCGGCATGCAGGTGGCGATGTCAGCCGATATCCGCTTTGCTTCCGAGAATAGCCAGTTCGGCATTCCCGCCGCCAAGCTCGGCATCGCCTATGGCTATGATGGCCTGAAACACCTGGTTTCGCTGGTCGGACCGTCTCAGGCACGGCTGCTGATGTACACGGGCATGCGGATCGATTCCGCCGAGGCTTTGCGGATCGGACTGGTCGATCGCGTGGTGGCGGACGACAAATTGTGGGACGAAACGCTCGAGGTGGCCCGCACCATCTCCGGCAACGCGCCGCTCTCGATCAAGGCCAGCAAGACCACGATCGCGCAAGTTCTGAAAGACAAGGACGAACGCGACATGGCGGCGATCAAGGCGATCGCGACGGCTTGCATGGATTCGGAAGATTTCCGCGAAGGACGGCAGGCTTTCATGGAAAAGCGCAAGCCGAAGTTTAGGGGGCGGTGATCTTGGCTCTGCCCGCCGGACCCGCCTCGCCGGAGCGCACGGCCTGAATTGGCGGACACGGCACCGAGCCGTAGGAGCAGAACACGCAGCAATCGCCTGCCTTCGGCTTCAGCTTTATGCCGCAGCCCGTGCACTCATAGAAGAACTGGCAGGCATCGGTCGGCATGGTCTCCGTTTTCGCAACGGCGCAGTGCGGGCACGTGATGGTCGATTGAAGAAGCATCGGATCAGCTTTTGGGTGCGGACGGATAGCCGGCGTTGGTGGTCGCCGATGTCAGTTGGTTCACATCGGCTTTGGCGTCGTCATAGACGACCGTCGCGGTCTTGTCCTTGAAGGACACGGCAACCTTGGCAACGCCGGGGACGGCTTCCAGGCTACCTTTGACGATGGAGGGGCAAGCCGCGCAATCCATGTTGTTCACCGCCAGGGTGACGGTCTTGTCCGCGGCAAACCCAGCCGATGAAACAACGATGCTCATTGCGAAAGTCGCGTAAGCGAGAAGTTTTCTCATAGAGATTCTCCGATCAAGAGTTGAGGAGTAAAGGCGCGAGAAAGTCGAGGCCGAGCGCGGCGACAACAAGGATCGTTGCAAGGACCAGGCCCGTCTTGACGATCCGGTTCGGCAGCGGACGCGCGCAGGCTTCGCCATCGGCGCAGGCGCGCGCTGACGATCGGTAGACCAGCCAATAGCCGGACCCAACGAACGCCAGCGTCGCGGCGAGAAAGTACGGCTGATAGGTTGCGAGCCGGGTGAAATTCCCGATCCATGCTCCGCTGACCCCAAGGCCGAACAAAGCGAGCGGCAAGATGCAGCACGACGAGGTTGCGAGCGCGCCGAACAGGCCGCCCGCCGCCATCAAACGCTGCCACCGCCGATTGGCGGCAAAAGGATCGGCTTGATTGACTATCATGGACCAAACCGTGCATCCTGTAGCGGCTACAGGATCAAGGACTATTTCATGCGCTCGATCACGTCCTCGGGAGCCGAAAACATCTCAATCGGTGAGCTGTCCAGGCACAGCGGCGTGAACATCGAGACCATCCGCTATTACGAGCGCATCAAAATGCTGCCGCCGCCGCCGCGCACGGCGAGCGGGCGGCGCCTCTACGGACCGGCCGAAAAACGGACACTGGCTTTCATCCGGCGTTCCCGTGAGCTCGGGTTCACGCTTGAAGAGATTCGCGCCTTGTTGGCCTTGGGAGGGCCGGAACGTGCATCGTGTGCCGACGTGCACAAGATTGCGAGCGCGCATCTGGCAAACGTCCGCAACAAGCTATCCGACCTTGCCAGGCTTGAATCCATCTTGGCGGAAACGGTTGCGCAATGCTCCGAGGGCACAACCCCCAACTGTCCGGTGATCGATATCCTCGATGCCGGCCGGTGAGGCGACTGGGACAACGGCGACGGGTTTCGCGGAAAGGCTCAACCCATCCTACCATCTTGACTTTTCTCGCTCGCCCCCTACGCGCAAAAAGCTGATTTGCCCGTCGAGACTGGGCAAGAACTCGATTTTTTTGGGGGGGGGGGGGGGGGTGATGTAGGATTCGGCTCATGACGAATTGTACATTCAAGACCGGCGAGAGCCGGGAGCAAGTCAGCCTCCTTCCGCCGCGGATTGAGGACTATGTCGGAGCTGATAATCCGGTACGGGCGATCGAGAGCTTTGTATGTGCGCTCGATCTTGCAAAGCTCGGGTTTCGCCTTGCGGATCGTGCTGCGGACGAGATGGGGCAGCCGCCCTACGACCCTGCGGACCTTTTGAAGCTTTATCTGTACGGCTATACTAACCGGGTCAGGTCGTCGCGTCGGCTGGAACAGGAAGCTTGCCGCAATCTGGAGCTGATCTGGCTGCTCAAGAACTTGAAGCCGGGCTATCGGACGATCGCCAACTTTCGCAAAGAGAACTGGGCAGCACTGAAGGCAGTCAACCGCAGCTTCGTGCTGCTGGTTCGCGAACTGGGCCTTGTCGGCGGTAGTGTTGTGGCGATCGATGGCTCCTTCTTCCATGGCGACGCCAGCAAGGATTCTATCTTCACGCGCAAGAGGCTCGCCGAGCAGATCGCAAGGCTGGACCTGGAGATCGAGGCCTACGGCAAGTCTCTTGAGGACAATGATGCGGCGGAAGCCAGGAACCCAAAAAAGGATCGGGCCGACGGTCATGGTGGAGACGGCAATGACCTTGGCACAAAAGTAGCGGAGCTGATGGCCCGACGCTCGCGCGCGCAGGCCGACCTTGAGCGGCTCGAGGAGAGCGGCGCGACGCAGCTGTCGCGCACCGATCCGGATGCCCGGCTTCTGGTCAAGAGCGGCCAGGGCGTGGCGGGCTACAACGTACAGATCGCCGTTGATGACAGGCACAAGCTGATTGTCGCAAGCGAGGTGGTGAACGACAGCAGCGATGTCAGGCAGCTTCATGCGATGGCCAAGGCAGCGAAAGACGCCCTTGACGCCGAGGCTCTGCAGGCGCTGGCCGATGAGGGCTATTACAGCAGCCTCGAACTGAAGGCGTGCGAGGATGATGGCATCGCGGTCTACGTGCCGGTGCCGAAGGGTAATCGTCGAGCCGAGAAGACGGGCCGCTTCAGCCTCAAGCATTTCAGCTACGATCATACAGCCGATGCTTACCGTTGCCCGGCCGGCGAACTGCTGCGTCCGATGGAGGGACGCTGGCAGAACACAAGTGGCCGGACCGAGATCCGCTATGCGAGCAGCACCAAGACCTGCAGGACGTGCCCGTTAAGCACGCGTTGCCTGAGCCCGAAAGCATCTTTGCGAACGGTCTCGCGCTGGGAACACGAAGATGTTCTCGAACGTCATCGCACACGGATGGAAGGTGCGGACGAACTGATGCGGCGCCGTTCCGCCATCGTCGAGCATCCTTTCGGAACACTCAAGTGCCGCGCTGGCTATCGCCATTTCCTGGTCCGTGGCTTCAACAAGGTGCGCGGTGAATGGAGCCTGATGGCACTCTGCTACAATCTGACCCGCGTACTCAATATCCTGGGCCTCGAGCGCTTTGTCGCCTGCATCGCAAAGGCATTCCAATCGCTTTCATCCCATCCAGAGAGCCCCCGCCGACTGTTTCCAGCCCTTCTCAACGCATCTTGGACAATTACGCCGGTCTAGCTCTTGATCAGACGTCTCGCCCCTAGTCCCGTCGGATGAGCTGCACTACTTGCTCAGTCTCGTCGGGCCAACGTGTCGCAGACAATTTCGCTTGTGACGTCGGGCAAATCATCTTTACAAGCTCGCCCCATCCCGCTCCACCAAGAGGGGCGGCTCGCGATCGTCACGAACGCGGGGCGGGATGCGATGGACGCTTGAGGTGCCCGTGACGAAGGGCACCGAGGCGGACGGCGAAGTCGTAGCGTCCTGACACCCCGACGCTGGTGTCAACTCGCGACAATGCTTGCGCATTGCGCGGGGACGGAGGCAATAAAGCCCGGTCTCCGGGGAGACTACGAAGGAAACCGTAAAACCATTCGCGCGGGAAATGCCGGGAATGTCCGGTGCGTACCTGCGGTGACTACGCTTGTGTGCTTTTTTATTTCGCACACAAGGCTGCGGGCGCAAACGGCGCCCGGCATTTCCCGCGCCCTCTTCTTGCGGAGGGACAATGCTTTGCAGAACTCGGGCGAGAGATCGCGTCGCGGGAAGGATGAGGTGTGTCTGTGGTACCCCCACCCCGGCGCTACGCGCCGGTCGGGTGGGGGTGTTGCCGTTCGACGGCTGAACGAAAACTACAACGCCGCCAGCACGGCGTTGCCGATATCGGCGGTGCCGTTGCTACCACCGAACTCCATCGGCTTGATCCCTTGCGCATAGGCCTTGTCGACCGCGCGCTCGATACGCTCGCAGGCTTCCGCCGCCTGTTCCAGGCCATGCTTGTCGGCCAGCCAGTCCAGCATCATGGCGGCGGAGAGGATCATCCCGGTCGGGTTCGCCTTGCCCTGCCCCATGATGTCGGGCGCGGTTCCGTGGCACGGCTGGAACACCGCATGGCGGTCGCCGATATCGGCCGACGGCGCCATGCCCATGCCGCCGATCAGGCCGGCGGTCATGTCGGAAAGAATGTCGCCGAACATGTTCTCCATCACCATCACGTCGAAATCCCAGGGGCGCTTCACCAGCATCGCCGAACAGGCATCGACATAAAGGCGCTCCGTCTTCACTTGCGGATGACGTTGAGCCGCCTCGTCAAACATCTCACGAAAGAACGCAAAGGCCTTGAACACATTGGCCTTGTCGACGCAGGTCAGGCCGCCGGGCCGGCCGCGCGCCTTGCGCCGTTCGGCAAGGCGGAAGGAAAACTCGAACAGCCGTTCCGAGGTCTTTCTTGTGATGACCAGAAGTCTCGCGCGCCTCCTCATGGGTGACGACGCCCTTCCCCATCGAGGCAAACAGGCCTTCGGTGGATTCGCGAATCACGACGAGGTCGATGCCGCGCTGGTCGGCGCCGACGATCGGACTCGGCACGCCGGGAATGAGCCTTGCCGGGCGCACGCCGGCATAAAGATCGAAATGAAAGCGCAATTCCACCTGCGGCATGATCTCGGTGTTGTCGGGGTAGCGCACCGACGGCAAGCCGCAAGCGCCGAGCAGGATCGCATCGGCCTCCTCGCACAGCCGGATGGTGGAATCCGGCATCGACTTGCCGGTCTCGCGATAGTGGTTGGCGCCGGCCGCAGCTTCCGTGAAGCGAAATTTCAGGTCGGTGGTGTTTTCGATCTGGCGCAAGACCTCGAGCGCCGGCGCCATGACCTCGGGGCCGATGCCGTCACCGGGAAGCACGGCGATGTGGAGGGCGTTGTTGGCAGACATGGGGGATTCCTTGCTGGTTGCCTCGAAATGAATTCTGATTTCGTCATGGCCGGGCCTGTCCCGGCCATCCACGTCTTTTTTTGCCAATACAACGCTAAGACATGGATGCCCGGCACAAGGCCGGGCATGACGGTGATAGACGCGAGATTCCTACGGCGTCAAAATCGCGCGCCCGATCAGCCGGCCTTTTTGCAGGTCGGCGAGCGCTTCGTTGGCCCGGGCGAGCGGCATCGGCGTCACCGGGATCGGCGCAATCTTTTTGGCGCGCACCAGATCGAGCAATTCCCGGGTCTCGCGGAGATTGCCGACATAGCTGCCCTGGATGGTGACCGCCTTGATCGGAATCAGCGGCAAGGCCCACGGCGCACCGCCGCCGAACAGGCCGACGAGGACGAGCTTGCCGCCCTTGGTCAGGCAATCAAAACCGAGCTGGCTGGTTTTGGCATTGCCGACAAGATCGATCACGGCGCGGATCGGCTCTCCCGCTGCTCTCACGATTTGCTCCAGCGCGTCGGCTTCGCCGCCGTCGACAACCTCCAGCGCTCCGGCTTGTGCCGCTGCCTCGCGCTTCCTTGGATCGATGTCGACGACGATGGCGCCCTTGCCGCCCATCGCCTTGAGCAGCGACAGCGCCATCAGGCCAAGGCCGCCGGCGCCGAAAATGACGATCGGGGTATCGAACGCCTGCTCGACCTTCTTCAGCGCGCTGTAGGTGGTGACGCCGGAGCAGGCGTAAGGCGCGGCGGTAACGGGATCGAGCCCCTCGAGGTTGATAAGATACTTCGGGTTC
>CAWHSM010000013.1:0-46732 GCA_963832045.1 uncultured Alphaproteobacteria bacterium | reverse complement strand
TGGTGGTGCTGGGGGTGCTCTCGGCCGCTCCGGCCGTCATGATCAGCACGCTCTCCGGACTCGACGGCGTCCCGAGCGTATTGCTGAAGCTTGCGCGCATCCACCGGCTGAGCGCGGCGCGGACGCTGTGGTGGATCGTATTGCCCGTGGCACTGCCGCGGCTATTTACCGGTTTCAAGCTGGCGTTGAGCTACGCGCTGATCGGCGTCATCGCCGGCGAATTCATCTTGTCCGGCACCGGGCTTGGTTACGCCATTTCCTTTGCCTATCAGAGCTTCGACAACCGCGCGATGTACGGCCTGATGCTGTTTGTGCTGCTGGTCGCGGTCATCGCCAACGGAATTCTCTATGTCTGGGAGGGGCGGCTGGCGCGCCGTCGCTCAGCCGGATGAGCGACGTCTCGCTCGAAACCGCGATGTCGAGCCGCACGTCGCGCCGGCGTATTCGCGCATTCGATGCCGTCGTCATGACATTGTTGATGATGGCGCTCTGGCAGGCGGTCGGTAGCTGGACGAAGGGCGTTGCCGTTTCTCCGCCGCTGCCGACACTGGTTTATCTGTTCGGGCTCGTTCGAACCTGGATGTTCTGGGATCATGCGGCGGCTACGGTGGCGGCGTTCCTCATGGCCTTCGTGCTCTCGGCGCTGATCGGGCTTTCGCTCGGTCTGATCCTTGGCCTGATGCGCTTTGCCGGAGAGGTCGCCGAGCCCGTCTTGGCCGGTTTCTATACCATCCCGAAAGTCACGCTTTACCCGGTCGTGCTGCTGGTTTTCGGGCTGGGAATGTCCGCCAAGGTCGCCTTCGGCGTCATGCACGGACTGGTGCCGATGACGCTGTTCACGCTCGGCGCGGTGCGCAACCTGCCTCCCGTGTTGATCCGCACGGCGAGGGTGTTGCGGCTTTCGCCTGGCCGCGTGGTGCGCTGGGTTCTGGTGCCGGCTTGCCTGCCGGATATCGTCAATGGTCTGCGGATCAGCTTTTCGCTCAGCCTGCTTGGCGTATTGATCGGCGAGATGTTCTCCTCGCAGCGCGGCCTCGGCTTCCTCTTGGTCAACGGCATGGCGCAGAATAACGTGCCGCTGTCGACGGCCGTCGTCACGGTGATTGTCGCCGTTTCTATCGCGGCCAACACGCTGATGCTGCGCATCGGCCGGGCGGCCTCGCGCTGTTCGAACCGGGAATGAAATGAAAGACGACCGCGGCAGAACCGACAACCGGGCCGCGATGGGAGAGATGGTATGGCAAGACCGACAACGATCCTGAAGACGATATTCAATCGGCGCGAGGCGGCGATTTTCGCGGGCGCTGCCAACGGCCTGTTCGCGCGGATTATCGAGGATCTCGGCTATGAATCCGTCTATGTGACGGGAGCTGGTATCGCCAACATGTATCTCGGCGCGCCTGATATTGGATTGACCACGCTCACGGAGGTGGCGAGCCAGGTCTCGGCCATCGCCGATGCCGTTGAGCTGCCGCTCCTGGTGGATGCCGACACCGGCTTTGGAAATCCGGTGAATGTCGTGCGCACCGTGAAGGTACTGGAAAGGGCGGGCGCGGCCGGGCTTCAGATCGAGGACCAGGTCTTCCCGAAAAAGTGCGGGCATTTCGACGGCAAGGAGATCGTGCCGCTGCAAGAGATGACGGCGAAGATCAAGGCCGCCGTGGATACGCGTCGTGACGGCGACCTGCAGATCGTGGCGCGCACCGATGCGCGTGCGATCCTTGGTCTGCATGCGGCGATCGACCGCGCAGGCGCCATGATCGAGGCCGGTGCCGACGTGACCTTTGTCGAGGCGCCCACTTCAGCCGATGAACTGGCTCAGATCGCGCGATCGCTTTCGGTCCCGCAGGTCGCGAATGTGGTGTTCGGCGGCCTCACGCCAGAGCTCGGACAACAAAAATTTGCAGAGCTCGGCTTCGGCTGCGTGCTCTATGCGAACGCGGCCCTGCAGGCGGCGCTCAAGGCCTCCCATGACGTGCTGGCGGTGCTGAAACGCGAGGGCTCACTCGCCTCCGTCTCGGAATCACTGGCAGGCTTCGCCGTCCGGCAGCAGACCGTCGCGAAGCCGAAATACGATGAACTTGAACGCCGCTATTGCCGATGACGGGACGGCCTTTTTTCAAGATCAGCGTCTCGCGTCACTGCTGTAGCGGCGCGTGATATTTCTTCATCGCGGTTTCGATCAGTTTGTTGTCATAGGTCAGGCTGAAATCGATTTTGGTCTGCTTGAGCGCCGGTTCAAGGACCGCAATCGAATCCAGCACGTTCTGGGCGGCTTCCGGCGTCACCAGCCCGTCCCATTGAAAGGCCGACAGGTTGTTTTCCAGCGACATCCGATAGAGCCGTTCGTCGCTCTTGTAATAGGCGGGGGGAAGCGACTTCATGATGTCGTCGATCGAGGCGGTCTTCAGCCATTGCATGGCGTGGACGATGGCATTGGTGATCGCCTGCGATGTGTTGGGATTGGCTTTGAGAAAATCGTTCTTCACCATCAGGCAGTCGGCGAGATAGCCGCCGCCGAAGGCGTCCTTGGTGCCTTGCTCGGTTCGGCTGTCAACCAGAATCGTGGCATCGCCTCCGTCAACCAGCGCGTTGATCGCGGGATCGAGATTGACAAGCGCATCGAGTTCGCCACCGCTTTTCATGGCGGCGACCGCGCTCGGTCCTGTACCGATTGAAATGTAGCTCGCGTCTTTCCAGGATACGCCGGCACGTTCCATCAGGCCCGCGACGAAATTCTGCGTGGAGGAACCGGGCGCCGAAACGCCGATCTTCTTGCCCTTCAGGTCGGCAACCGTCTTGATCTTGTCGGCTGCCGATTTCCGCACGACCAGCACATTGCCCGGATAGCGGCCATAAGGCACGAGGCAGGTGAGGTTGATCCCCTTGGTCTGCATGCGCAGCGTATGTTCGTAGGCGCCTTCGACAACATCCGCGTTGCCGCCGATAAGGCTTTGCAGCGCCGCCGTTCCCGACGCGAAGGCCGAGGAGTCGATGGTCAATCCTTCTTGCTCGAAATACTTGCGGTTGAGCGCCACGAAGTAGGCGATTTTGTTCATTTGGCTGATCGAGCCGCCGACTGAGATCGCAATCTCTTTTTTCTCAAGCGCCGGGCCATCCGCCGCCACGGCTGCGCCAGTCGCGGCCAGTGCCGCCAGGCCGGCAGCCAACATCGGTGAAAAAGATTTCATCGTTTCCTCCGTCGTCACCGTGCCCGGCGCGATCTGTCAGTCCAGAGCCTATTCGGCTCTGATTGAATCAGAACCGGGCTTTCGTTTTGACGCGTTTTCTTCACGCGAACCGGTTTCCACTTCGCTCGAAAACGCTATAGCTTAGAGCGGTTCGTTCTTGATAATAGTCTGCAACACGTCGCGAGGGACACGGATGTCGAGGCCGACACGTTCTTCCTGGATCAGCATCGCCGATCTGGAATCACGCTTTCCCCATCCCTTATTGAGCGCTTCCGTCATCTCCGCCAGCGTCATGTTGGCAAAACGCATCGGCACGCCGTTTTCGCGGCCGAGCGCGGTGGCGAGCGTAACGTCCTTGTGCGCAAGCTCCAGCGCAAAGGCCGGGTTGTCGAAGTCATGCGGCAGGAACTGATCGGCCATGCGATCGACGGCGCGCTGCCGTCCCAGCGAACCTTGCCGGATGGCCCCCCACAGCGCCACGGGATCGACGCCGGCTTTCACACCGAGCGTGAAGGTTTCGGCCAGAACCATCTGGATGCCGTAATTGGCGCAGTTGTGCACGAGCTTGGCGACCGAGGCGCTGCCGCTTGGCCCGAGATATCGTACCTGGTCGCCGAAGAGATCGAGGACCGGTTTGCAGGCGTCGAACGTCGTCTTCTCGCCGCTGACCCAGATCGCCAACTTTCGCGAGGCCGCGCCCTTCGGGCCGCCGCTGACGGGGGCATCCAGCATGGAAACGCCGATCCCGGCGAGATCGGCCGAGAGCTCACGCACCAGTGCGGGCGAATTGGTCGAGAGGTCGATATAGGGCGTTCCGGCCTTGAAGCCGGCGCGCAAGCCGTTTTCGCCGGCCATGATCGCTTCGATCTCGGGCGGCCCGGGAAGCACCGTGCAAACGAGATCCGAATTCGCCGCCAGCTTCTTCGGCGTCTCGGCCCAGATCGCGCCTTTGGCGACGGCAGCATCGGCGGATTCGCGACGCCGGGTCAGGACGTAAAGCGTGTGCCCGGCATCGAGCAGGTGAGCGGCCATCGGTCCTCCCATGGCGCCAAGCCCCGCAAAGCCAATCTTCATCGCGTTCTCCTTCTTAAACGTTCACTCGCTCGGCGGGTCATCGAGACGGACCACAATGCCTTCGAGTTCAGGACGCGGCGCCTTGTAGCGCTTCATCACCAGTGGATCATGGCCCGGAATGATGTGCTGAGGCGAGGGGGCGGCGGCGCGCAGTTTGTCGAACCCTTCGAGCATATTGCCGATATGGAAAGCCGTCACATAGGGCTTGTAGGCGTCCATGTTCTCGTAGAAATGCGTGACGTCGGAAGCGAGAACCACCCACCCGCGCTTGGTATGCACACGCACGAACTGTAGGCCGGCCGAGTGACCGGGCGCGGGGTGGATCGTAATGCCCGGCGACAATTCCGCCGAGCCGTCGTAGAAATTGACCCGGCCTGCGTAGTTGGCGCGGACGATGCCGACGACATCCTCGATCTCGTAGGAATGCTGCAGTTTCTTGTATTTCATGTAGCGGCCGACCGCGTAGTGCAACTCGCTTTCCTGCAAGTGGAAGGTCGCAGCGGGAAGCTTGTCGAAACTGCCGACATGATCGTAATGTAGGTGAGTCAAAATGACGTCGGCAACCTTGGTCGGGTCAAGGCCGATCAGCTTCAGCGCCTCGATCGGGCAACGCAGATAGTCGCGCTTTCTCTTGGCCGCGATCTCGGCGGTGAAGCCGGTGTCGATGACATAGCTCCGCTCCGGTCCGATTGCAGCCCACACGTAGTAATCGAGCGGCATCGGCCCATCGTGGGGATCTCCGCCGATGAAATTGTCCGACCGCTTTGACGCGCGCGTGGCGTAGCGGATGGCATAGACTTCGTAATTCGGAAGATCGGACATGGATGAACTCGTTCAGGGCTAAAGAAGGTTGCGTCGGAATGTTTCGGCGTATTCGGCGATGCCGGCCTCTAGCGGCCATTTTGGCGACCAGTTCAACAGGCGTTTGGCGGCACCGATGTCGAGCGAAGCTCTCATTTTGACGTTCTGCTCTTCCAGCGGCGTCAAGTCATCGCCGATTTCGATGTCGGCGCCGGGAACCTTGTCACGCACGATTTCCGCAACCTCGGCGGCGGTTCGTGCGTTGCCGCTGGCGACATTGATGACGCGCTGCTCGCCGGCCTTCCATGATGGCGCCTGCAATGCCGCGACAATGCCGTCGCCGCAGTCCAGCACATGGGTGTAGTCGCGTTTCATCCGACCGCCGGTCGCAAATCGCGTCGGGCGGCCGAGCACGGAATTCTCGACCATCGGTTTGATGTACATCGGGCTTCGCATCCCGAAGCCATAGATGGCGGTGATGCGCAAGGACAGAAAATCGACATTCTGGAAGCTGGCATAGGCGAGCCCGATGGCTTCGCCGGCCATTTTGGAAGTGCCGTAGTGGCCTGCGGGATTGCCGTCTTGAATCGAAAACGCCGGATCGGTCTCGGCAAGGCTCGTTCC
The DNA here is from genome assembly GCA_963832045.1 of uncultured Alphaproteobacteria bacterium. Taxonomy (GTDB): domain Bacteria; phylum Pseudomonadota; class Alphaproteobacteria; order Rhizobiales; family Xanthobacteraceae; genus Bradyrhizobium. The sequence goes on along the minus strand of CAWHSM010000013.1, from coordinate 41,042 downwards.
CGAACCTTTGTGATAGGCCGCGTTGCTCGACACGTAGACGACGCGCTGCATCTGGAGTTGCCGCGCGACCTCGCAGACGTTGACGAGCCCCATGACGTTGGTCTGGTAGAATGCGACCGGCTGTGCCAGCGACACTTCAAGGCCGACCATGCCGGCCGAGTGAATGATCGCCTCGATCTTCTCGGTACGGCAGATATCGAACAGCCGCGCGATATCGTTGATCTGGCCGGGGCGAAACCGCTTGTCGATTTCGGGCGAAACCGCCATCGTTTCCGCGCTTGGCGGGACGATGTCATAGGCGAACGCTTCGTGGCCGTGTCTTTCCAGCGCGGCCATGACGTAACCGCCCAGAAATCCCGCGCCCCCGGTCACCAATACGTTCATCGGCGTTTGTCCGTTCGTTCGATCCGCCGGTCGATTCGACGCTGGATCGGCACGCTGCTCAGTGGGAGGCGTTCCGTTCGGCCAGCATCACGCTCATCACAGCGACCGCGTGTTCGCTCAAACGCTTGTCGTGCACGCCCGCGACTTCGCGTCCGAACTTGCGGAGTAGCCCAAGCGCCTTGGGATCGAAGGCCGCCATCTGGTTGGCGACCTCCAGCGCTCGCTTTAGCGCCGTTCCGCCCGGCACGATCTCGGTAAGGATGCCGGCTTCTGATGCTTCCTTTGCGGAGATTTGCCGGCTGGTGACGGCGAGTTCGAAAGCGCGCTTGTAGGGAACAAAGCGGAACAGATAGGTAAACACGATCAGCGGCGGCAGGCCGTGCGACATCTCCGGCAGCGAGAACACGGCGTTGTCAGCCGCAACCGCATAGTCGGACTGCGCGGTGATGCCGAAGGCAAATCCGAAGGCGTGGCCTTCGATCGCGGCGATCAGGGGAACGCTCAAGGCGTTGAGCGCCGTATTCACCTTCAGGATGGCGTTGAGATCTTCCGCAACCTCGGAGGCGCGTGTCAGGCCCTTGGCGCCGATCCGGCCGCCGCAAAACGTGTTGTTTCGGCCAGTGATGACCAGCGCCCGCAAATCCTTGTCGGAGGCGCAGGTGGTGAGAACCTTGGCCAGATCGAGCAAATCCTGGGTATAGACGAAATTGCCGGCATCGTGCCCCGCGAGGGTGATAACCGAAACGCCCTTTCCCTGGGCATTGATCTCGATCGCCATGGCGTCATTCTCCTCCTGACATCTTGTTTGGGCTCTGTGGGAGAGCCTAAAACGAAGCCGGCAGAGAAGAGATTGTCAGACGGTCTGTCAATCCGTCTATCGGGGTGCGGGGCCTGCATTTTCTCCTACACAACCCAAAGGCATTGTCGTTTGGGATCGCCGCGGCCGATGATAGGTTTGCAAACCTTCGAAGGGCGATCCGCACTTTGGCTGGCGTATCGTATTTCACCTGCGGGAATTGCTTTTATGGACGGCACAACAAAGGGGCTAAAACCCCTTCCCAAGACCCGATCCTTTGCAGCAATGCGGCATCGGGGCTTTCGCGCCCAGTTCACGACCTTCGTGCTGGCGATGATGGCCGACAATATCGAGCATGTGATCAGCTACTGGGTCGTATTCCAGAAATTTCATTCGCCGGCTTTGGGAGGCTTTGCGGTCGTGTCGCATTGGCTGCCGTTCCTTCTGTTCTCAGTCGCGTCCGGCGCGCTCGCCGAGCGCTTCGATCCGCGGCGGGTCATCCAGGCCGGCATGGCGCTTTTCATCCTTGCTTCCCTGAGCTGGGGTTATTTTTTCATCACCGGCACGCTGCAGATGTGGCAGGCCATGGCGATCCTCGTCATTCATGGCTGCGCCGGCGTGCTTTGGCAGACGCCTAACCAGATGCTGCTCTACGATATTGTTGGGCCAACCGAGTTGGAAAGCGCGGTGCGGCTCAACGCGATGGCGCGCTATCTCGCTGTGCTGGCCGGTCCCGCCGTCGGTGCCGCCATCCTGCTCGCGTTCGGGCCGGCCACCGGCATCATCCTGAACACGGTGTTCTACCTGCCGCTGGTGTTATGGCTGGTGGCTGCGCCCTATGGCCCGCGCTATCGGGCAGGCGCGCCGGCGCCGCGCCGGGCCGTTCGCGGACTGAATGATATCATCACCACCATTCGCGACATCAAAAATCACCCGACCATCGTCTCGATGATTCTGCTGGCGGGCGCGGCATCGTTCTTTGTCGGCAACGCCTACAGCGCGCAGATGCCGAATTTCGCGGCCGACCTTCAGCATGGCGATCCCGGATTGGCTTACAGCATGTTGCTGGCCGCGGACGCTGCCGGCGGATTGCTGGCAGGTCTGATTCTGGAGGGAGGAGGCTTATTGCCGCCGAAGCCGCGCACCGCCATGATGCTGGCGCTGTTGTGGGGCGGCGCGTTGACGGTGTTTTCGCTCGCGAATAGCTATTGGCTCGCGCTCGGCTTCTTGTTGGCCGCAGGCTTTCTTGAATTGTCCTTCAACGCCATGGCGCAAAGTCTCGTGCAACTCGATGCGCCACCCGACAAGCGCGGACGCGTGATCGGCCTATTCAACATGGCAAGCCTGGGCCTGAAGACGTTCAGCGGCATCTCGGTCGGCCTCGTCGGAAGCATGATCGGGATTTACTGGTCGCTCGCGCTGTCGTCGCTGGTGGCCATGCTGGTCGCGGGCGCCCTGCTTGTGTTGCCGTAGAACAGTTACAGAGGAGATTTCATGTCGGTTCGTATCCTGGAAGTTCGTGAAATAACGAAACCGATCTCGTCGCCGATCCGCAACGCCTATATCGACTTTACCAAAATGACGACGAGCCTTGTTGCCGTCGTCACCGATGCGGTGCGCGACGGGCGGCGCGTCGTCGGCTACGGCTTCAACTCGAACGGCCGCTACGGCCAGGGCGGGCTGATCCGCGAGCGTTTTGCCAATCGGATCCTTGAAGCAAAGCCGGAGAGCCTGCTCGACGACGCGAGCGCCAATCTCGATCCGCATCGGATCTGGGCAGCGATGATGAGCAATGAAAAGCCCGGCGGCCACGGCGAGCGGTCGGTCGCGGTCGGCACGATCGACATGGCGGTGTGGGACGCGACCGCCAAGATCGCAGGCCAGCCGCTGTTTCGCCTGCTGGCCGAGCGGCACGGGATGAAGGCCGATCCCAGCGTCTTTGTCTATGCCGCCGGCGGCTACTACTACTATCCCGGAAAGGACAACAACGCGCTGCGGGCCGAGATGCGTTCCTATCTCGATCGCGGCTACAACGTGGTGAAGATGAAGATCGGCGGCGCTTCGATTGAGGAAGATCGCGCCCGCATCGAGGCCGTCTTGCACGAGATCGGCGCGCATGCGCGCCTTGCCGTCGACGCCAATGGCCGTTTCGATCTCGATACCGCCATCGCCTATGCCAAGATGCTGCGCGACTATCCGCTATTCTGGTACGAAGAGGCCGGCGATCCGCTCGACTATCATCTTCAGGCGACGCTCGCCGACTACTATCCCGGCCCGATGGCAACGGGAGAGAACCTGTTCAGCCACCAGGATGCGCGAAACCTGATCCGGTACGGCGGCATGCGCGCCGATCGCGACTGGCTGCAATTCGACTGCGCGTTGTCCTATGGTCTCGTCGAATACGAGCGAACGCTGCAAGTGCTTGCCACCCACGGCTGGTCGCCGCGCCGCTGCATCCCGCACGGCGGACACCAGATGTCGCTCAATATCGCGGCCGGCCTCGGGCTCGGCGGCAACGAGAGCTACCCCGACCTGTTCCAGCCTTATGGCGGCTTCCCCGACGGCGTGAAGGTGATCGACGGCCACATCACCATGCCGGACCTGCCGGGAATCGGCTTCGAAGGAAAATCGGACCTCTATACGGAAATGCGCGCGCTCGCTTCCTGACCGGACGCCGGAGTCCCCTTTTGCCTTTGACGCGGCAAATCCGCGGCACCTATAGTCGCTGATATTGGTGCGAGGGCCGGGTTTTTGAGCGTCACGATCATCACGGGGGGCGGGTCCGGAATAGGCGCCGCGGTGGCGCGCCGCCTGGCAAAGCACAATGCCTGCCTGGTGCTGCACGGGCAGGGCAGCGATGCGGCGGGCCTGGCGCGTTTGCGGGAAGTGGCCGCCGAATGTGAGCGCGCCGGCGCCAAGGTCGCCTTCTCCACAGGTGACCTGGCCAGGGCGGGAACGGCATCCACCCTTGTCAGCGCGGCGCGCGCCGCCTTCGGAAGCATTGACGCCATTGTCCACGCCGCAGGCTTTGCCGACCGGCGCAGTTTTGCGCAGTTGCCGCGCGAGAGCCTGGAACGGGCGTTCGCGGTCATGGCAGCTTCGTTTCATGAAATGATGAGTGCGGCGCTGCCGGATTTGCAGCGAAGTCCGCTCGGCCGCGTTGTCGCGGTCTCAAGTTTTTCCGCGCACCGGTTCACGCCGGATTCGACCTATCCGGGATCGGGTGCGGCGAAGGCCGCGCTCGAAGTGTTGGTGAAGTGTCTCGCCATCGAACTCGCAAGCTCGGGCGCGACGGCCAATGTTGTTGTGCCCGGCTTTACGCGCAAGGATGCAGGGCTGACCGGCGCGCTGGATGCGCAAGGGTGGCAGGCTGTCGCCAAGGCCAATCCCATGTCGCGCCTGGCCGAGCCGGATGAAGTCGCCTCCGTCGTCGTGTTTTTGCTGTCGAAAGAAGCGTCGCATGTGACCGGCGCGTCGCTGCCGGTCGATGGCGGACTGACGCTACCGTGACAGGGATCAGCATGAATGTCTGACGACGTAGCGAGCAAGCAAGCCGATGTTATCGTGCTCGGCGCCGGCATTGTCGGCGTATCGGCGGCGTTTGCGGCACGGCAACGCGGGCTCTCCGTTGTCCTCGTCGACCGGCGCGAACCGGGCAGCGAAACTTCCTACGGCAATGCCGGCGTTCTCTCCAGCGGCTCGATCCTGCCGCTCAACAAGCCGTCGCTCTGGAGCGCGCTGCCCGGATACCTCGGCAATACCAATGCGGCGCTGCGCTGGGATCCGCTCTGGGCGATGCGCAACATCGACTGGATTGCGCGCTTTCTGGCCAATGCGGCGCCTTCGCGTACCCGGCCGCGCGCGGCTGCGCTGCACGGACTGATCGGGGCGTCGCTGAAATTACATCGGGACTGGATCGTTAAGGCCGGCGCCGGCAATCGCATCCGCGAGACGGGCTGGCTGAAGGCGTGGCGCAGCGACGCTACCGAAGCGGCCAAACAGGAACAGGCTTTCCTCGCCGAATTCGGCATCAAAAGCGAGTTGCTCGACCGCCAGGCGATTTCCGCGCTCGAGCCTGATATCGTGCCGGTCTACAAGACCGGCCTCCTGCATACGCAGACCGCCTCGGTTGATTCACCCGGCGAGGTGGTCAAGGCCTATGCGCGGATGTTTGCAAATAACGGCGGCGAGTTGCGCCGGTCGGACACCAGGGCAATCGAAGCTACCGGCGAGAGCTGGCGCGTGGTGCTCAGCGATGGTGCGATCTTGGCGCGCCACGTCGTGGTCGCGCTCGGCCCCTGGTCGGCCGATCTGTTGCGTCCGCTCGGCTATCGCGTGCCGCTCGCCGCCGAACGCGGCTATCACCGGGAATTCGTGCCGAACCCGGCACGTTCCCTGCTGCGCCCAATCCATGATGCCGAGGGCAGTTTCCTGATGTCGTCGATGGAGCAGGGCATTCGCGTCACTTCCGGCGTCGAATTGACCGACCGCGATGCCCCGTCATCATTCGCACAGCTCGACATGGTGGTGCCGATGGCGCGCGGCGTCGTCGAGTTCGGGGCTGCGGTCGGCGAACCCTGGCGCGGATCACGGCCGACGCTGCCCGACAGCCTGCCGATGATTGGGCCTGCGCCGCGGCATGAAGGCCTGTGGCTTGCATTCGGCAACCAGCATATCGGTTTCACCACGGGCCCTGCGACGGGGGCTGCGATTGCCGCAATGATATCAGGCGACAAACCGGCCTTCGACGTCGCTGCGTTTGCACCGAGCCGGTATATTTGATGCACCGCCCCGACGATAGATTGATCCCTCCCCCCGCGAAGCGGTGGGGAGGGTGGCCGTCGCGAAGCGACGGTCGGGTGGGGGCGTGTAGGATTATAGAAAGTGTTTGGTGGATTGAGCGCACGCTAAGGACCCCCACCCCGGCTCGCTTTCGCTCGCCGACCTCGAGAGCGAGTTTGCTCGCCTCGGACCCCGCAAGGGGGAGGGATGAGAGCGTGCGCGTTTACGTGCGGCCGCCTTGTGGGGTGCCGGCATGAACTACGTCTGGGATTTCGCCATCCTTGCCAGATACAGCCATTTGTTCTGGCTCGGTCTAGGCTGGACCATGGCGTACACGATCGGCACCATCCTGCTCGGAACGCTGATCGGCCTTGTGGTCGGCATTCTGCGCCTGCGGCGTTATCCCGTGATCGACTGGCTGCTCGTCGCCTATATCGAGACGTTCCGCTGCACGCCGTTGTTGGTGCAGATCATCTGGTTCTACTACGCCTTCCCTGTCCTGATCGGGGTCAACATCCCGGCGCATGTCGCCGCCGTCACCGTGCTGTCGCTCTATGGCGGGGCGTTTTATGCCGAGATCGTGCGCGGCAGCATCGAGAGCATTTCACGCGGACAGTGGGACGCCGCGCGCGCGCTCGGCTTGAGGCCATGGCGGTTGCTGCGGCTCGTGATCCTGCCGCAGGCGCTAAAACCCATGATCGCGCCTTACGTCAATCAATCCGTGACACAGTTGAAGAACACCTCTCTGGTGTCGGTGATCGCCGTTCCAGATCTCGTCTACAACGCAACCTTGATCAACGCCGACACCTACCGACCGCTTGAGGTCTACACCATCGTGGCGTTGATCTATTTCGCGATCCTGTTCCCGGCCACACTGGTGGCGCGACGGTTCGAGCGCGGCATGACCTACGACAAGGCGTGATGCTTGTCCCTCCCCCGCGAGCGAAGCGAGTAGCGGGGAGGGTGGCCGTCGCGAAGCGCCGGTCGGGTGGGGGCGTGTAGCCTCATGGAAAAGTTTGGCTAGAAAGAATAATTTCTTAAACCCCCACCCCGGCTCGCTTTCGCTCGCCGACCCTCCCCGCAAGGGGGAGGGAGAAGAAGCGGTCGTTCTCGCCGCCGTCAGATGCTGATCATATACTCAATTCCACCGGCACGTCCTCAGGCTTCACGCCGCTCAACGCCAGTCCCTTGACGAACCATTCGCGCATCTGGCCGACGCCGCGGTTATAGTCGATCCACACCGAGAGGAAATCGCGCCAGCGTTTATCGGGCTCGCGGCGCACGGCACAGCCGCTCGCCACGGTCACCGAGGGCGATTGCAGGATCTTATAAGTGCCGAGATTGGGGTTCTTGGCGATTGCCGTGAGACCCAGCACCAGCGCATTGACCACGCAATCGACGCGGCTGGAAGCCATCTCCAGCATCACCTCGTCGCGCGACTTCATCGATTTGATGGTGGCGTTGGGCGCAAAACGTCTCGCCACCGCCTCGTTGGCCGATCCGACGTCGACCGCGATTCTAACCTCCGGCTTGTCGATATCGGCCCAGGTCTTGGCCTCCAGTCCCTTTTTCAGCATCGCGCCGAAGGGATGCGGGAAGACGAGGTTGGTGAAGTCGACGACCAATGCGCGTTGCGGCGTTGGATTGAGGGCAAAGCCGAGATCGATCTTGTTGGCCTGAAGATCGAGGATCGAATTGCCGTAGGTCGACTTGGTATATTCGAGCTTGACGTCGAGGATCTTGGCGATGTCGTTGGCCATATCGATCGAGAAGCCCGACCAGGTGCCGGTGGCGAGATCCTTGTTGAAATAGGGTAGCTCCCCCGGCAGCACGGCGATCCGCAACACCTTGTTGGCGCGGATGCGGTCGAGCGTGTTGTCAGCAGCAGTTTGTGCCGAAGCCGGGCTTGCGAGCGTGGAAGCGATTGCGGCACCGCTGCCGATCGCAAGCGCGTAACGCAGTGCTTCGCGGCGATCTTCAGAAATCTTGCTTTCATCCGATGGGGTCACGCCAGCCTCCTGCCATAAATTTCCATAAGCCTAGTGTCCCGGTTCTGACATTCGTATCATATCACAGCGGGCACTTTACGAATGTCAGAACCAAAGGGACACTAGCAAATCTATAATTCTAGTGTGGCTTTTGACTTTGACGTTCCTTTTGCGAGGCCGCTGAGAAACTGAAAGGAACGTCAGTGTCGCCACACTAGCGCGCGTGTCACATGGCAGCAATAGCGGCCATATCCCTTCCGGACGGGCGGTGTTGATTCTAAACTCTGCCGGTATCTTGTTCGGACAGCCAACTGAAGGAACGTCATGTCAGCAGAGCTCAATATCTATAACCCCGAAGAACTCGGCGCGCCGATGGGGCAATACGCCCATGTGACGCGGGTGAAGGCGAGCGAATTCTTATTTCTCGCGGGCATGCTGTCGGGCGATGCGGCCGGCTACGTCATCGGCGAGGGTGATTTCGACGCCCAGACGCGCCAAGTGTTTCGCAATGTCGAGGCGGCGCTGAAATCGGCGGGCGCTTCCTGGGCCAATGTCGTGCAGTTCACGACCTATCTGGTGCACTCGCAGGATATTCCGAAGTTCATGACGTTTCGCTTGCGCGAATTCCCAAAAATGTTTCCGAACGGGAAATATCCGCCGAACACGCTGCTCATCGTCGATCGGCTGGTGAAGGAACCGTTCCTGGTCGAGGTGCAGACGATCGCGGCGGTGTGAGTTTTTATCCCTCCCCCGCGAGCGAAGCGAGCAGTGGGGAGGGTGGATCATCGTGAGCGCGAGCGAACGATGAGCCGGGTGGGGGAATCGCAATAACGAAAAGCCCCCACCATGGCCTTCGCTTCGCTTCGGCCTTCCCTCCCCACGCTACGCGGGGGAGGGATAACTGCTCGATCCTAACCAAAACTCAAGTCGTAATATTTCGCCGGATCGTTCAGCCGCTTCGGCGGAAGGCCGTAGCGGCTGCGCAAGCTGAGAACGCATTCAAGACCGGAGCGGTCGATATCACAGGTCCGAAAAAATCCTCTCGCGGGATCGAGCAACTCCACGTAGCTCGCTTCCGCAACCTCCTGCGGCATTTGCGGCAGATGGCGGCGCAGGATGGCCAGCGCCTCGGTGCGGTTTTGCGGGTCGAGAAGCCAGGTGATCGAGCGGCGGTAGGCGCCGATATAGGCGGATACCTTCTGCCGGTTTTCGGCCGCCCAGGGTCTGCGCACGGCGGCGACATTGCCCTGATAGGGGCCGATGACGTCGGTGGCTTTCACGAGTTCGATAAAGCCGGCATTTTTTGCGATGATGTTGTAGGGAGCCGACAGCAGCGTCGCGGCGTGTTGTCCCTCCCGCAATGCGTTCCAGCGTTGCACCATCCCGCCGGCGCGGACGATCTCGTAGTCGCCTTTGTCCCTTGTCGAGGCCATGGCGGCGCATGATCTCGTAGAGCACAAAGGCGTAACCGGTCGTCATCGCATCGACGGACAAGATCTTGCCGGCAAGATCTTGGATTTTTGCAATCGACGGCGCTGCGACCAGGCTGAGAAATCCGCTGTCGCTTCCCATCACCGCGGTGAAATCGCCCTGCGGGCCGATCGGCGCTTCCCCCTGTCCCTCGACATAGGCGACGATGTTGTCGACCGCGGTCATCGCGATGTCGAATTTGCCTTGCGAAAAATCCGTCATCTGGGTGACGGAGTTGGGCGTGCCCTGCATCTCGATGGCGATTGACTGTTCGGCAAAGAAGCCCTTGTCCTGCCCGACATAGACGCCCCAGTTGAAGCCGCCGGGAAAGACGTTGACGCGAAGAAGCGGAAGATCGTTGGTGTGAAGGGGCATCGGCTTCAAGCCGCCTGCTTTGGCTGTTTTGCCATCAGGTCTCCTCGCAACAGCAGCGCGATTGCCGCGCTCACAAAGCACAGCAGCACGAGCTGGATGTTGCCGGCCACCGTCCAGCCGGCGAGGCCGACGATCCAGCCGATGATATAGCCCGTCACCGTCGCCGAGCCGTAGACGCAGGTGACGAACAGGCCCGAGGCGCGGCCTGCAAGATTGGCCGTGACCGATTTGACGTGATAGGCGGCGAGGTTGACGAAGATGGTTCCGCTGAAGGTCGCACCTAACACGAAGGACAACGCGGCCTGAGTCGCAAAGTCCGCCGGGCCGTTGAACAGCATTGCCGAAACGGCGCTGGCGAGGAGGAAACTCAGGCTCACCACGAGACGCGGCGAAAAGCGGTCGCCGAGCCATCCTGTGAACAGCGACACCAGCACGCCTAGCCCGTAAATGCTCATCACCCGGCCGGCATCGGCGGGCGCATAGTGAAGCTGCTCGCGCAGGAACGTCGGATACATGCCGAGATAGCCGTAGAGCGCAAGCCCGAACAGAATGCTTAAGGTCGCGAGCACGATGGTGTTGAGGTTTTTCAGCGACGGCGCTCCGCCGGCCGCAATGCCGGAATCCTGCCGCTTGGCGGTATTGGTCTCGCTGAGTTGCGGGCGCACGACGGCCGCGATCAGCACCATCATAACAAAGCCGACGAGGCCATAGACGATCATGGGCGCGCGCCAGGTGCCGTAATCGACCAGCAATCTTGCGCCGAGTGCCGGCCCGATCGCCGCGCCGCCGGCGTAGGCGTAGTTGAGGATGCCGACGCCTGCGGCGCGATGGCGCGAGAAGTAGCTGGAGAAGACCGCAAGCAGCGCCGTGAGCTGCATCGCCTCGCCGATGCCGGTGATGGCGCGATAGAACAGCATGTCGGCAAAGCCGACCGCGGCGACCGTAATGATGGTGGCGGCCGAATAGATCAGAATGCCGACCTGGATCACCGTCTTGCGTGAAAAGCGCGACATCAGATAGCCGGTCGGAATTCCCGCAAGCGTCATTCCCAGCGTGAAGATCGTCGACATCAGGCCCGCCTGCGGCAGGCTGAAGCCATATTCGCGCCGCACGTCGGTGAGCATCAGCGGAAACAGCGTACGGTCCATCGCGTTCACGCCGTAAGAGGCGATCAATACCGCGATGGCGGCAACGGCGATCGCGTTCACGGTCGGGCGCGACGTTACGTCGCTGTTCGACGGCGTTGCAGTTTGATCCATGGTCTTAAGCCCCCTTTAGCCCCGCCTGACGGATTCGCCGCCAAGATCCCTTGCTTTGCGGGGCCTCTCGCGCCCGCAATTTGCCGATTGAGGTAAGCGATTGGCAAACGGGCTGTCAAATGGCAGCAGCGCGCGGGGTCTTTGGGGCAATTCCTCGCGGTTGCGGAGCAGGCAGACGCCGTGGCCACGCTCAAAGTTAATGAGCGGTAGCAGGAAGGTCCAAAATTTGAGCGAAAGCGAAATCCGTCCTTAAAAATTGGGGTCTAAGGGTTCCCGTCATTATCGATAGAGATTTTCGCGAGGAAGCTTGATGACCGAGGCCAGCCACGTTTTGAACGATCTGAACGAGGCGATTTCGCTTGGTTCTCCCGAGAGCCGCGCCAAGGCGTTGTGGCACGCCACCGATATTCTGGTCGAGGGACGCTACAGCGAAGAGCAGATCCACATTTTTGACGAGGTGATAGGGCGGCTTGCCGACGAAATCGAGCAGGCGGCGCGGGCCGAACTGTCACGCCGGTTGGCGCATTCCGAAAATGCGCCGCCCAAGGTCATCAAGATGCTTGCCTTCGACGATTCGATCGAGGTCGCAGGCCCGGTGCTGCAATTTTCGCCGCGACTCGACGCCAAGTCGCTGATCGCCAATATCCGGACCAAGAGCCAGCCGCATTTGCTGGCGATCGCGCGCCGCGATTCCGTGCCGACCGAGGTGACGGATGAACTGGTGACGCGCGGCAACCGGGAAGTCGTACAGTCGGTCGTTTCAAACGAAGGTGCCAGCTTCTCCGATTTCGCTTTCCGCCAGATGATCAAGCGGTCGGAAACGGATTCCGCGCTGGCCGGGCAAGTCGGCCTTCGCAAGGAAATTCCGCGGCACATGTTCCGGCAACTGATCGCGAAGGCCTCCGACGAGGTCAAGCGCAAGCTTCAGCAGGAACGCCCGGACCTGGCCGAAGAGATTCATGCCACCGTGACTGACACCGCCGGCAAGCTCCATTCCAAATTCGGTCCGGGACAGGCGAGCTATCTCGTGTTGAAGCAGGCCGTGACAGCCCAGCACAGGTCCGGCCGGTTGAACGAAAAGAGCATTCTGGGTTATGCGCTCGCGCACAAGCATGAGGAAGCGGTCATCGGCCTGTCGCTGTTGTGTTCGCTGCCGCTCGATGTCGTCGAGCCGATTCTGCTTCTCAACAACCGCGACATGATCCTGGTGCTCGCAAAGGCGCTTGAGTTTTCGTGGGAAACCGCGATGTCGTTGTTGTTTCTGGGCGCCGACAATCACCGCATTTCCGCGAGCGATCTCGATGACCTCAAGGCCGAGTTCAAACGGGCCGATCCCCGCATGTCCCGCGGCATTCTGGAGGTCTATCAATCGCACTGGCGCGCCGCCGGGCTGCAGCAGCTCCGTACCGCGTAGGCGCATTGGCCTCGTGGCCTTTCCCGACGCTTTGCATGGGGGAGGGATTGTGGAACCCGACAGGCGTCCCGCGCATTCTCCAAGAGAATTGAACCTTCGGCCTCCGGCCGCGACTTAACGACCAGAGGCTGTCTCAAGGAGGCTCCCATGACCGGCTGGCGCGATCAGATGGTGGACAGGCCCGAAACCGACAATGCGGCCTATGCGGCGGGATGGACAGTGTCGGGGCTCGCGGTCCTCGGCACCATTGTCGCGATCTGGGTGCTCGGGATCTAGTGTCCCGGTTCTGACATTCGTACCATATCGCGGCGGGCACTTTTACGAATGTCAGAACCAAAGGGACCCTAGCAACCATATGATTCTAGTGTGGCTTTGACTCTGACGTTCCTTCGAAGAACTCGCGGCGACACTGAAAGGAACGTCAGAGTCGCCACACTAGGCCACTTAGACAAGCAAATCGGGCCATCCTTTCTTCTTTCTTGCCTCTCCTGATGGCCACAGGTGCGCGAACGCGCATGGCCGCCGCCGAAATCCCCTTTTGAATTCAAGCTCGACATTCCAGGCCTGCTGCCGCTCGCTCTGGACGGGATGGCTGCGCCTGGATTATATACTTAGGAGACTAAGGAGTTTTCCGGGAGAGCCAGCATGCTGACCGCGTCCGAAAACGAACTGTTGTGCCGGGTCGAGGGCGATGCGCCGATGGGAAGGCTGATGCGCCGTCACTGGGTGCCGGCGCTTCTGTCCGAACAGGTTTCGCAGGCCGAAGCCGCGCCGGTGCGGGTGCAGCTATTCGGCGAAAAGCTCGTCGCGTTCCGCGACTCCAACGGCAAGCTTGGGCTACTCGGCGAATCCTGCCCCCACCGCAAGGCATCGCTCGCGTTCGGCCGCAACGAGGAATGCGGGCTGCGCTGCCTCTATCACGGCTGGAAGTTCGATACCGAAGGCAACGTCGTCGACATGCCGTCGGAGCCGAAGGCCAGCGCGCTGCCCGAAAAGGCCACGCATCTTTCCTACCCGACACGCGAGGCCGGTGGCTTCGTATGGGCCTATATGGGCCCGCCGGAGGCGATGCCGGAATTCGAGGCGCCGCCCTGGGCGCCGCACGCCGATGCGAGGGTTGCGATCGCCAAGGTCGAGCTTCCCTGCAACTGGGCGCAGATCATGGAGGGCCAGATCGACTCGGCGCATTCCTCCACGCTGCATTCTTCCGACATGCGTCCCGCCAAGGGCGATGCGACAGCCAAGGGCGATCACTGGGTCCGGCCGTCCACGGACAAGAATCCGCGCATTCAGGTTCAACTTACCAATTATGGTATGCGCTATGCCGCGATCCGGCGTCCGATCATGAACGCCAGCTCGCACGATTACGTGCGCATCACGACCTATGTTGCGCCCTTCACCGCGCTGATTCCGCCGAACAGCACCTACAATGTCACCAGCGTGATCGTGCCGCGCAACGACACTTCGAGCTATTTTCACTTCATCGCCTGGGCGGAAGGGGAGCAGGCCGGGATTGCCGCCGAAGCCTGGCGAAAGTTCTGCGTGCTCGCGGTCGGCGAGGATGTCGATAGCGAGTTCCGCCCGATCAAGCGCCACGCCCACAACAACTATCTTCAGGACCGCGCCGCGATGGCGGAGGGCAATTTCACCGGCATTCTCGGCATTCCCAATCAGGATATAGCGATGTGGGAATCGATGGGCACGATCGCCGACCGCACGCAGGAACGTCTCGGCGCCAGCGACATTGCGATCGTGCAGTTCCGTCGCCTGATGATCGATGCCGTGCGAGCCTTCCAGGAGGGAGGGCGGGTGATCGGCCACATCCAGCCGTGCCTTCCGCAAGCAAAACTCCGCTCTTACCAGGGCGTAGTGGAGAAGACGGTACCCTGGCGCACGCTGGGCGCCTCCGACGAAGAGGTGAGGGTCCTGTCCGGCCTCGAAGAGGACGAGACGGACAAGGAAATGGCTGCTGCTGTGGCGTAGCTTCCGCGCGCATAAGCCGTTACAAAGCATAAAACGCCAAACCCTAGGGAGGATCGATGGGCGTCCGCATCACTCTTGTTGCCGCCGCGCTTTTCTGTGGCCTGACTGTTGCGCAAGCCGCGGATCGGGAGATCAACGTCATCCTGCCGCTGACCGGCGGCGGCGCGTTCCTCGGCAAGGCCGAGCAGCAGGCGCTGACACAGTTCGAGAAGGCGGCGAACGCCAGCGGCGGCATCCACGGCCAGCCGGTCAAATTCGTTTTCCATGATGACCAGTCGAGCCCGCAGGTCGCCGTCCAACTCGCTAATCAGGTGAAGGCCACCAATCCGCCCGTCATTCTCGGCTCGGCTCTGGTCGCGTTATGCAACGCGATGGCGCCGTTGATGAAGCAAGGGCCGGTTCTGTATTGCTTCTCGCCCGGCATCCATCCCGTCAGCGGCAGCTTCGTCTATAGTTCGAGCATTTCGACCAAGGAGCTCGGTGCGGCGCTCTTGCGCTATTTCGGCCGCAAGGGCTGGAAGAAGATCGCGCTGATCACCTCGACGGATGCGAGCGGGCAGGATGCATACAAGAATTTCAAGTCGCTGATCGGCGCCGAAGGCCACAAGGACGTCGAGCTGGTCGCCGAAGCCCAGCTCAATCCGACCGACGTCAGTGCGGCGGCGCAGATCCAACGGCTGAAAGGCGCCAATCCCGACGTGCTGGTGGCGTGGTCGACCGGCGGGCCGATCGGCACCATCTTCAAGGCGATCCACGACGCCGGTGTTGAGCTGCCGGTGGCGACCACCAACGGCAACCAGACGTATGCCCAGATGGCGCAATATGCCGGCTTCCTGCCCAAGGAGCTTTACATTCCGGTGGCGGATTTTCTCAAATCCACAAAGCCCGTGCCGGCAAATGAGGCATCTGCGGCGAAGGATGCATTCTACAAGGCGTTCGAAGGCACCGACATCAAGCCGGACGGTCCTTCGACCTATGCCTGGGATCCCGCGCTTCTGCTCGTCGATGCCTTGCGCAAGCTCAAACCGGATGCCTCCGCCGAAGACGTCCGCGCTTACCTGAGCGAGCTGAAGGGATTTTTTGGCATCAACGGCTATTACGATTTCAAGGCGGTACCCAATCGCGGATTGGACGAATCCAACGTCGTGGTCACGCGCTGGGATACAGCCGCGCAGACCTGGGTCGTGGTGAGTGATCCCCTCGGCATTCCCCGCGCGGAATGACGCGGATGAGCACAGCGCGTGCTTGAGTTCCTGCAGATCGCGATCGGCGGGCTCGTCGTCGGCAGCATCTATGCCGCGATCGCGCTCGGCTTCTCGCTGGTCTATCGCGTCACCGGCGCGATCAATCTCTCGCAGGGAGGCTTTGCCATCGTCGCGGCGATGATCGGCTATACGCTTGGCGTTGCCTGGGGCTGGCCGCTCGTTCTGGCAATCCCCGCCGCTGTCGCGGCGACGGTCGCCATCGGCACCGCCCTTGCGGCTTTTACGTTTGTCCCCGCGCTCACGCGCCTGTCCAATGCCAATGTGCTGATGCTGACGGCGGGAATCCTCACCATGATCGAGGGCGCCGCGCTGGTGGTCTGGGGCAGCCAGCCCTATGCGATGCCGCCGTTCTCGGGCGAGGCGCCGCTGGTGCTCGGCCCGATCCGTATTCCCACGCAGGCCTTTTGGGTGTTCGGGGTGACGGCCGTGTGCATCGCGGCGCTCTGGTTTCTCATTGCGAGGACAAAGCTCGGAAAGGGCTTGCGCGCCTGCGCCGAAAATCCCGCCGCCGCAAGCCTGATGGGCATCGACGTGCCGCGCATGACGCTGTTGAGTTTCGCCCTTGCAACGCTGATTGCCGCCATCGCCGGCGTCGTCGTCGCGCCGACCACCTCACTGCAGTTCGACACCGGACGCCTGTTCACGATTTCCGGATTCGTCGCGGCCGCCATCGGCGGCATCGCCTCGTTTCCCGGAGCCGTCATCGGCGGCCTTTTCCTCGGCCTCGTGACGCAATTGTCGACCGCCTACATTTCTTCCCTGTTTTCGACCGCGATCTCGCTCCTAATCTTGCTGGTGGTGCTGATCTGGCGACCGCAGGGCCTCGTCCAGACGAGCGTGGCGCGGCGCCAGGACACCCGCGAAGAGGCGAAGGCGGCAGGCCATGCCGCAAAACTTCCGCCGCATCTCGGCTGGCCTTTGGCGGCGCTCGCTTTGGTGACGGCGGTGTGCGTTCCCCTTGTCGTGACCGACAACGGCATCATGAGCGGGCTCGTCATATCAGCCATCCTCTTCATGACGCTGATGGGGCTCGACGTTCTGATGGGCTATGCCGGACAGGTCAGTCTTGGACAAGCCGGCTTCATGGCGATCGGCGGCTATACCTCGGGCTATCTCTCGATCACTTACGAGGTCGAGCCGATCCTCGCTATCCTCGCCGGCATCGGGGTTTCGCTTGCCTGCGCGCTCGTCCTCTCGGTGGTGACGCTGCGCCTGCGCGGCCTTTATCTGGCGCTGGCGACGCTCGCGTTCGGACTGCTGGTCGATTCCTGTGCGGTCGGCTTTCTCGATATCACCGGCGGGCCGTCGGGCCTGGTCGGGATTCCCTCGTTCTCGATTGCGGGTTTTGCCTTCGCAACGCCACGCGCAATGTATTACCTGGTGCTGGCGCTCGATGTGCTCATCCTGATCGGGCTTATCGGCGCGATGCGATCAGGTTTCGGCCGGGCGCTGAAAGCGATCCGCTCCGACCAGATGGCGGCGGCAGCGCTTGGCATCAACACGGTGCGCTACAAGCTGGCCGCCTTCCTGATCAGCGTGACGCTCGCCTCGCTGGCGGGGAGCCTGTACGCCTTTTTCTTCAATTTCCTGTCGCCCGAAATGGTCGGCACCTCCCGCTCGCTCGAACTGGTAGCGATGCTGATCGTCGGCGGCGAGAGCACATTGGTCGGCGGCCTGTTCGGCGCGCTGCTGTTGACGCTGCTGCCCACGGTCTTCGCGCCCTTGGCGATCTACAAGACCTTCGCTTCGGGCGCGCTATTGGTCGGAAGTTTCCTGTATCTGCCGCAAGGGCTCTATGGCGCCCTGGTGCAAATCGCGGTTCGGATCGCGCGGCCGCAGGGCGAGGCGCCGCCCGAGACGCGCGCCGCCAACAGTCAGGTGGCGTCGTGACCGCGATCGATCCCACCGCAAATCTATTGGCCGGCGAGAAGGCGGTGCTGCGCGTGAGCGGTCTCGTCAAGAGTTTCGGCGGCCTCAAGGCGATCAACGACGTGTCGTTTGAAGCAGAGGCGCACCAGGTCACCGCGATGATCGGTCCCAACGGGGCGGGCAAGACCACCGTCTTCAACCTGATCACCAACATCATGCCGAAGGACGCCGGGAAGGTGATGTTCCTTGGCCGCGATCTCTCGGGCATGTCGGCCGTGAAGATCGCCGAGCTGGGGCTGATCCGCACTTTCCAGTCGGCGCGGGTTTTTCCCGGCATGACCGCGATCGAGAACGTCATGGTCGGCGGCCACCGTCTCGCCACGCATTCGGGCCCGAGCCAGACGCTATGGCTGCGCGGGGCGCAGAGCGAAGAGCATCGCATCCGACGCCGCGCCGAAGAGATGCTGGAACTGGTCGGGCTTTCGCCATTTGCACAAACGCACGCGACTGAATTGCCGATGGGAGCGCAAAAGCTGCTCGAAGTGGTTCGCGCGCTGATGGCGCAGCCGAAGCTGCTTTGCCTCGATGAGCCGGCGGCGGGACTCAACGATACCGAAACGCAAGAGCTTGCGAATTTGCTGCGCGCGATCCGTAAGCTAGGCGTTCCCGTGCTGATCGTCGAGCACAACATGTCGCTGGTGATGAATGTCGCCGATCGCATCGTCGTGATCGATTCCGGCGCGATCATCGCTGACGGAACGCCGGCCGAAATCCGCAGCAACAGCCGCGTGATTGAGGCCTATCTCGGACGTGAGGGTCATGCGTGAGGGCCATGCCGCTTCTTGAACTCAAATCCGTTTGCATCGGCTACGGCCATCACCGCGTGCTCGAGGACGTCGACCTCACGCTCGAGCGCGGCGAGATCGTGACTTTGCTGGGCGCCAACGGCGCCGGCAAATCGACGCTGGCCAAGGCCGTTTCCGGCCTGCTGCGCCCCTTGAGCGGCGTCATCCTGCTCGACGGCGCGCCAATCGAGGCGTTGCCGCCGGCCGAGCGTTTGCGCCGCGGCATCGCGCATGTGCCGGAGGGACGGCAGATCTTTGCCGGCATGACGGTTGAAGAAAATCTCGAGCTTGGCGCTTACGCGGCTTCGGAAGCCGACTATGGTACCCAGCTAGAGGCGGTATGGGCGCTGTTTCCCCTGCTGCGCCAGCGCATGAAGGATATTGCGGGGAATTTTTCCGGCGGCCAGCAGCAGATGCTCGCGATTGCGCGGGGATTGATGGCTCACCCCAAAATTCTCGTGCTCGACGAGCCGTCGCTCGGCATCGCTCCGCTCCTGGTTGCTGAAATCTTCCGCCTGATCGTGGCCTTGCGCGAACAGGGCATCACGATACTGCTCGCCGAACAGAATGCGCGGCAGGCGCTGTCGATCGCCGATCGCGGCTACGTCTTCGAGAACGGCCGGATCACGCTGTCGGGCACGGCAAAAGACTTGCTGAATTCGCAGGAGATTGCGGAACGCTATCTCGGCATGAGTGGCGCAGCTGAGGCGTCGGATACGGCAGCAGCATTGCTCGCCGACAGACTGCGGGGCGTGTTGTTTCCTACCGCGGCGGAAACGCAGGCGTGAGGAGTTGAATTGGGATGTTGTCATGGCGCTTGCGCTCGCAATGACGACGGTGAGAGGAACCACGACAATGGCAACGATCCGTATCGAGCCGAAACTGGACGCTTCCTCCGGTCTTTATTACGTGGAGATTTTCCATCCAGCCGAGGCCGAGCAGCCGTTCGTGACGACCGAGCCGCGTTACAAGACGACGGCGGCGGCCGAGAACGACCTGATTGCGATTATTGCGTCGCGGGCGAATAGTCCCAAGGGTTGAATTGGCGGCGCGCACTTCCTTCACCTCTCCCCTTGCGGGAGAGGTCGGATCGCATCGGTAGATGCGATCCGGGTGAGGGGTAGCCTACTGAGAGACCGTAACCCCTCACCCCAACCCTCTCCCACAAGGGGAGAGGGAGCGCACTGCCTGCTCGGCGGTGAGCTGCTGTCAAATTCACACCTGCCACTTTAACTCCGCTTCACGCCCCGTCTTGGCCGACTCCAGGATCGCCAGGCAAATCTCCAGCGTCGCCAGGCCCCATTCGCCGGAATGCAGCGGCGGCGTGCCCAGCATGGCCGCCTCATAGAGTTCGTCGACGACCTCACTGCGCGGAATCTTGGGCGACGGGATTTCGTCGAGATGACGCGTCTTATCGCCATAGACCATGACGCCGTGCGGCAAGGGGCGCAGATCGGCGCGCTCGCAACTCACGACGACCAACCCGAAATGATTATGCGCCAGCTCGCCATCGACGCGAAAGGCGTCGCGGCCGGTGACGCCATAGGCGCGCGCGTTTTTCATGGCGATTTCTTCGGCCGCCGTCGTCGCCTTCTGCAAGCTTCGCCGGGCGCGGCCGTAAGACGCCTCGCCATCGCGTCCCTGCCCGAGTTCACCCCACCATCCCATGAATTCGTCAGTGTCGAAATGCGCGTAGCCGCTATAGGTCAGCGAAGCGAAGCTTCCGTCCTCGAATCCGATCTGCGCAGAATAGGCGCCTTCGGTATTGCGCCCGGCATCCCAATTACCGGTGAAAGCGCGGACCGAAGTGGCCTTGGTGCCGGCGAGCAGGCGGACGATATCGACTTGATGCGCGGCCTGGCTGAACACCACGCCGCCGCCTTGCCTGGTGTCGAGTTCTTCCGGCCGTCGTGGGCGATAAAGAAAGTCCGTGAAGTTGAGCGCATTGATCATGCGGACGCGCCCGTAGGCGCCGCTTCCGATCATCGCCCTGGCGCGCAGATAAGGCAGGTCAAAACTGTGGCTGTGGCCGACGAGAAGTTTGATGTTCGCTTGCCTTGCAGCGGCGATCATTTCGCGGCAGTCTTCAGGCGAGAGCGCCATCGGCTTTTCGACCAGCACATGCTTGCCGTGCGCCGCCGCACGCTTCACATGATCGAGGTGAAACTGATGCGGGGAGGCGATGTAGACGGCCTTGACGTCTGGATCGGCGCACAACGCTTCCGCATCCTCGTAGACTTTGGCGCCAAACTCCGCGGTAAAACGCTCGCGCGCATCGGGGCGCGGATCGCTCGCCGCAACCATCCGAATGCGGGGATCGGCCATGAACGTCGGCAGCATCAGCGTGAAGGCGCGGCCGAGTCCGATCACCCCGAGTTTCAGCGGTTCGTTCATTGGCTTTCCCGACATGGCAGGCTCTTCTTATCCCTCCCCCACGAGCGAAGCGAGTAGCGGGGAGGGTCGATGCGAGCGATCAGCGAGCGTCGGGGTGGGGGCAAGATCATTCTCAACGTCGCAATCTTTCAATGGCGCTGCTACCCCACCCGACCGTCGCTTCGCGCCGGCCACCCTCCCCACGCGTTCCGCGGGGGAGGGATAAGAAGGTGCGCCGTGACGTTACTCATCCTCAAAGATCCAAGGTCAGTGTCGGCGATATCGCCCGCGATACGCAGATCATGATCTCGGTTTTCTTCTCGTCGTCAGAGAGTACGAGGTCGCGATGGTCCGGCTCGCCTTCAATGAAGCGGCAGCGACAGGTGCCGCAGGTGCCGCTTTCGCAGGAGCTGGCGAGCGCGTGGCCGTGCCTTCGAAGCGTATCCAGGATCGACACGCCGGCGGGGACCTCGTAAGCCGCTCCGCTTTTCGCCAACCTGATTTCGAACGGCTTGTCGTCGGCATGCGGCGCCGAGGCGCCAACAAAGTCCTCGAAATGCACCGCCGAATCCGGCCAATGGCCGGTCATGTCGCGCACGGCGTCCATCAGGCCGCGCGGCCCGCAGCAATAAAGATGGGCGCCACGCTGCTCCTCCAGCACCGGCCACAGGTCGTAGGCCTGATCGGGATCGCCGTTGTCGTGATGGAGCACGACCTTGCCCTCGAATTCGCTCCCGCCGAATTCCTTGCGAAAGGCCATCCCCGAAGGCGTGCGGGTGAAATAGTACAGTTGGAAATTTTCTTTGCCGTGGCGGATGCAGTGCAGGATCATGGCCCGGATCGGCGTGATGCCGATACCCCCCGCAATAAAAATGAAGCGCTTCGGCTCCGATTTCGCCATTTCGAATTCGTTGGCCGGTGGTTCGACCGCGATCTCGTCGCCTTCGGCCACCTCTTTGGTGAAACTCAGCGAGCCGCCGCGGCCTGAAATCTCCCGCTTGACCGCGATCAGGTAGCGTTCGCGTTCGCTCGTATCGTTGCAGAGCGAATAGCGGCGCTTCTGCCCCGATGGCGCGGTGACGGTGATATGCGAGCCCGGCGTAAACGGCGGGAGGTCGCCGCCGTCGCTGGCGCGCAGCTCGAACAGGAACACACCGTCGGCGATTTCCGACTTGTGCCGGACTTTGAGGATCAGTTCCCGCGCTTCGGGATCTGGCGGCATGTCATCCTCCGGGTAATACGTGGAGAATACTTAGCTTGCTAAGCAAATAGCGCAACCCCGGGCAAGCGTGCAGGCGATGTTTGCCTGCGGCCTGCGAATGTGTAATCACCTTTGCGCCAAAAGGGGACGCTGTTGACTGGCTCAAAGGCGAGATCCGGCAAGAAGACCGCCAAGCCGAAGCAGCGAAACGCATCCGCCGCCGAGGCCGAGTTGCCGTTTGCCGAGAGCGTCGGCTACCAGATCCGCACCACCCACCGTGCGCTGCAGCGCCTTCTTCAGTCCAAGATCGAGCCGCATGGCATCACGCTCGGCACGTGGTATTTCCTGCGAGCGCTCTGGCACGAGGACGGTCTGACCCAGCGCGAATTGTCCGTCCGCGTCGGCACCATGGAGCCGACCACGTTGAGCGCCATTCTGATCATGGAAAAGAAGGGGCTGGTCCGCAGGGTTCGCAACCGCGACGACCGCCGGAAATGGCATATCCATCTGACGCCGAAGGGACGCAGCCTCAAAGGCAAACTGCTTCCATTGGCCCGGGACGTCGTCGATACCGCGGTGCACAATCTCTCTCGTGGTGAAGTCACGCAGTTATTGAAGGCGTTGTCCGAGGTGCAGAAAAGCCTGCAGGCGATGCTCGCCCGGCTCGATGAAGCGGGTGGCGGGGTGGTCGAATAGCCGCCGTGCTGCGGCCTCCTCTCAGGCCTGACCCGCGCGCAAAGCCTAGGCAAGCGTTGGCCTCGCCATTATGCTCCGGCCGCCTGATCGGAGGAATGCATATGGCAAAACTCAATATCAACGGCACAGTGAGAGAAGTATCGGCGGAGGCCGACACACCCTTGCTGTGGGTCATTCGTGAACATGTCGGCCTGACCGGCACCAAATATGGCTGCGGGATCGCCCAGTGCGGCGCCTGCTCGGTCCACTTCAACGGCGACGTCACGCGCTCCTGTCAAATCCCGCTCGGCGACATCAAGGAAACCGATGTCATCGTCACGATCGAGGGATTGTCGGTCGGCGCTTCGCACCCGGTGCAGAAGGCCTGGGCCGCGGTCGACGTGCCGCAATGCGGCTATTGCCAGTCCGGCCAGATCATGGCCGCGGCCGCGCTTTTGAAGAAGAATCCGAAGCCGACCGACAAGGACATCGACGAGGCGATGACCAACATCTGCCGGTGCGGCACCTATCAGCGCATCCGCGAGGCCGTCCACGTGGCGGCCAATGTCGGCACCACCGGACGCGGAGGCTAGCCATGAACAAACCCGTTCTGGAAAAACATCTCAAACTTTCGCGCCGCGATTTCATCGTTGGCTCGGCGGCAATCGCCGGCGGCGGTCTAGCGCTCGGCATGAGTGTGCCGTTCGGCGCGGCCTATGCGGAAGACACGCCCGCAGGGGCCAGCCAGGTCAATCTCTGGGTTGCGATCAAACCGGACGATACCTGCGTGATTCGTGTCGCGCGCTCCGAGATGGGGCAGGGGACGCTGACCGGGCTCGCCCAGCTCGTCGCCGAAGAGCTGGAATGCGACTGGAGCAAGGTGACGACCCAAGGCGTCACGCCGGGTGAGAATCTCGCCTCCAAGCGCGCTTGGGGCGAGATGGGCACCGGCGGCAGCCGCGGCATCCGCACCTCGCAGGACTATGTTCGCCGCGGCGGCGCGGCGGCGCGCATCATGCTGCTGCAAGCGGCGGCCGATCAGTGGAACGTTCCGGTTTCCGAACTCACCGTCTCCAACGGCGTCATTACCCACACCGCCAGCAAACGTACGCTGCGCTATGGCGAAGTGGCGGCCGCGGCCGGCAAGCTGACGCCGCCGGATGCCAAGGCGATCAAGCTGAAGGATCCCAAGGACTGGACGATCGCGGGCAAACCGCTGAAGCGGCTCGACACCGCCGACA
The DNA here is from genome assembly GCA_963832045.1 of uncultured Alphaproteobacteria bacterium. Taxonomy (GTDB): domain Bacteria; phylum Pseudomonadota; class Alphaproteobacteria; order Rhizobiales; family Xanthobacteraceae; genus Bradyrhizobium. The sequence goes on along the minus strand of CAWHSM010000013.1, from coordinate 17,122 downwards.
AGCTCGACGGCAGCAAGATCTTTGCCATCGATCTCAAACTGCCGGGCATGCTGTGCGCGGCGATCAAGGATTGCCCGGTGTTCGGCGGCAAGCTCACGAGCTACGACGAAAGCAAGATCGCCGGCATGCCCGGCGTGAAGAAGGTGGTGCGGGTGAAGGACACGGCCGTCGCCGTCGTCGCCGACACCTGGTGGCGGGCCAAGAAGGCGCTCGATGCCTTGCCGATCGTCTGGGACGAGGGGCCGAATGCCACGAAATCCAGTGCGACGATCGCGGCGATGCTCAGCGAAGGCCTCACCGCGACCGCCACCAATGGCGATCGCCAGAACGGCGATGCCCTGAAGGCGATCGCCGAGGCGCCGAAGAAGGTCGAAGCGGTCTATTCGACACCGTTCCTGGCCCATGCGCCGCTGGAGATGATGAACTGCACGGTGAAGCTCTCGGCAGACCGGGCGGACGCCTGGGTGCCGACGCAGAACCTCGAGGCGTCGCTGGCGGCGTTGTCGGAAGCCTCAGGCGTTCCGCTCGACAAATGCGAAATCCATCGTCACGACCTCGGCGGTGGTTTTGGCCGCCGCGGCGGCACGCAGGACTACGTTCATCAGGCCGCCGAGATTGCGAAATCCTTCCCGGATACGCCGGTCAAGATGATCTGGACCCGCGAAGAAGACCAGGCGCACGACTTCTACCGGCCGATCTCGCAGTGCAAGCTGTCGGCCGGCCTCGACAAGGACGGCAATCTCGTCGGGTTGCATGTCCGCGTCTCCGGCCAGTCCATCAACGCGCTGTCGAATCCGAAGGGCATCGTCGACGGCAAGGATATGCGGCAGCTGCAAGGCTATTACGACACGCCCGGCGATGCGCAGTTGGGTTACGACGTGCCCAACCTCCTGATCGACTATGCGATGCGCAACAGCCACGTTCCGGTCGGCCCCTGGCGCGGGGTGAACACCAACCAGAACGCCGTCTACATGGAATGCTTCATCGAGGAGGTGGCGCGGGCGGCCGGCAAGGACTCGCTCGAATTCCGCCGCGAGCTCATGAAGAACCATCCCAAACATCTGGCCGTGCTCAACGCGGCAGCAGAGAAGGGGGATTGGGGCAAGCCGCTGCCTCCGGGTGTCCATCGCGGCATTGCACAGTTCATGGGCTATGGCAGCTATTCGGCGGCAGTCGCTGAAGTCTCGGTCAGCCCGCAAGGCAAGCTCAGGGTTCATCGCATGGTGTTGGCGGTGAATTCCGGCCATGCGGTCAATCCTGGCCAGATCGAGGCGCAGGTGCAGGGGTCGGTGGCCTTCGGCCTCACCGCGACCATGTACGGCGAGATGACGGTCGAGAACGGAGGCATGACCAATCTCAACTTCGATACCTATGAGATCATGCGTTTGGCCGAGATGCCGAAGGTCGAAGTCGCGATCGTGCCGACTTATGACTTCTGGGGCGGGATCGGCGAGCCGACCATCTGCGTCGTGGCGCCTTCGGTGCTGAACGCGATTTATGCTGCGACCGGCAAGCCGGTGCGCAGCCTGCCGCTGAAGAACGTCAAGCTGGTGTGAGTCGCGCGTCGACTTTCCTTCTCCCTCCCCACGCTTTCGCGGAGGAGGGATAGGAGGCCGCGTTCGGTGAACTTCAAAACAAGATCGCCCGCGCGCTCCCGGCAAGGAGCACGCGGGCGAGTTGTTTAAGTCAACCGTCAGTAGTCAACCGTCAGTCGTTGTCGCGACGAATGATGGTCTTGCTCTCGACGCCGTCATCGCGTTCCTTTTTGATGACGGTGGTCCGATCGCGCGGCTCCTCCCGCCTGATGATGGTCTTCTCCTGGACCCGGTCACGGTCGTAGTCACGATGGCCTTCGCCAACGGTCACGCCCGCGCCGACAGGACCGACGCGAACACCGACGTCATCAGCCAGCGCCGGCGCCGCGATCGCAAACGTCGCCGCAGCAATCAATAGAACTTTCCTCATTGCATTCTCCATCCATCGAATGGGTGTCAACGTTAGTGGCAAGACACCGTTCCCGGCAGTTCCGCACAAAAGTTTTGCTATTTTTCGCCTTCGCCCGGGATCAATCGCCGGGTAGGTGGATTCGGATGATGCGATCGGAGACGGACTTTTGTTCCCTCGCCATACTTGAACCACCTGCTTGTGGAACAGGAGACTCGGCCGTGATTCTCGGCCTGTTTTTCTGGCGAAAGGTGGAAGCGTTGAATGTCGGGCCAGGTCGAACTTGTGTTACGGAAGATTGGCCAATCCTTGCGCTCGATCAGCGAGGCGCCGAAGGATGGACGCTGGATTCTGGCCAAGTCCGCCGCGGGCCTCGTGGTCTGCCATTGGGATACCACGCCGTCCAATCTTGCAGGGCCAAGCTGGACCGAAGCCGATGACGCCTCGCGCGGCTATCTCGACGATTATTTCGAAGGATGGATCGATCCCGCCGATCTGAAACTGTGGGATTACGCGACGCTAGCCGATCTCTTGATTGCCTTCGTCGACGATGCCCATTCTTTCGGCGATCAAAAGGTGCTCGCGATCCTGAACAGCCGCGCAAAAACCGATTGAAGTACGCCCTATTCTGGCGAACGAACAAATAATGGTTTGCTCGTTCGTGGCAGTCTGTACTTCACCTTCAGCAGAGTGTCTTTTGCGTCGTCGAAAATCACCTCGTCCGGAATAGCCATTTCGGCGCGCATCGCATTACAGCAGAAGATCATCCATTGGTTGGAAACAGGAAGCTTGCTGACAGACCGGTAAAGCTCACCGCACTCGATCGTCAGGTCTTGCCCACCTTGCTCGCTTGCCAGTTCCAGCCGCGATCGAATCTGTTGCCGGAAATGATCCGTTGAAACCATGATGCAGACGCTCCTTTCGGTGTACGGGGGCCGTGTCGTGCAATTTCGAATTCAGGACATTGCCTGCATCAGGGCTGCAATCTCGATGGTCGCGAAGTTGGAGTAGGTGTCGGATACGGCATACGGCAAAATGATCTGATCATTGTGCCGCATCGCCCCGCAGGTATAGACCACGTTGGGAACGTAGCCTTCGCGCTCCGACGGTTCGGGATGCACCAACGGTTCGACCGAACGCGCCAGCACCTTGGCGGGATCATTCTTGTCGAGCAGGGCCGCACCAATCGAATATTTTCGCACCGGACCGACGCCGTGCGTGAGCAACAACCAGCCTTCATCGAGTTCGATCGGTGAACCGCAGTTCCCGATCTGCACGAATTCCCAGGGGAATTGCGGTTTCAGGATCGCCTGACCGCCGTCCCACCGGTACAAATTGTCCGAATAGATCAGATAGAGGTTCTCATTGTCCTGGCGTGCGATCATGGCGTATTTGCCGTTGATCCGGCGCGGGAACAGCGCCATGCCCTTGTTGTGCGCGGCGGTGCCCTGCAGCGGCGACATTCGAAACGACAGGAAATCGCTGGTCTCGAGTAACTCCGACCGGATCGCCCTGCCTGTATAAGCGGTATAGGTCGCGTAATAGGTCTTCCGGCCTCCGTCGGTGAATTCGACGAAGCGGGCGTCTTCGATGCCCTGCGACTGATACTCCGTAACCGGGAATATAACGCGTTCGCTGATGTCCATGCCTTCTTCGAAGATGATCTCAACTTCGTCGCCGAGTGGCCCGGATATTCGATCTCGAACCTTCGGACTTGAAGCGAGCCGGGTGGTCGGATCGACCGCCAGGCTGCCGTCGACTGCAATGGTGCCGGTACGAAATGTCAGCGAAGACACATGCCCCTCGCCAACGGCCCGAAGGCTGAGAATGAAGCGCAAACCGCCTTCCGGCGTTCCCGACTGGTCCGGGTGCGGCACGATACTAGGATTGAACAGCGCGGATGCCTCGAACGAATATTCGTTCAGAAAATAGGCGCCGATAAGCTGGCGCTGGATTTCGGAGAAGGTGCCGTGCGCCGCGAGCGCGGCTTCCATATCGTCGGCACGAAGCCCAAAGGTCTCCAGCAAATTGCGATGCCGGCCCTGAAAATTTTCCAGCACATCCGCCAACAGACTGGCTGCGACCTTCGGGTCGAGTGCGAGAACGCGTTCGACGATATGGTTGGCGCGCGTCTTGTCGGTCGGGTTGAGATCGCGGGGTTCAGTCGCCGGTTTGAAAGGACGCACGATCACGCGCGCGGGGTCAGGACGCAGATAGAGTGCCTGCCGATGCAGGAAAGAGGCTTGCGACAAGATGCCCTCGGTTTGCTGGAGTGAAGGTAAAATCAGGCACCGACGGAACGAAGCGCCTTGGGGGGTGTCACGCTGACGTTAACGCGCGCAAGCTGACGAATATCGGCAAGACCGAGCAGATATGAAACGACCGACTCGCCGCCGCGATTTTCGTTGGCGCGATCGGGATGCAATCCATCGCGGCAACTGCCGGTCTCGGGATCGACGAGCACGACCGACAAATCGTTGCGGCCGAGAAACCAGGCGAAAACGTTGGTTGCGATCGCTTTCCATTCGACGTCGCCGTCCGCCCGCCACGCGGTCAGGCAGGCGGCGATCGTCGCCGTGGCTTCCACCGGCTGCTGATCGAACGCACGGGGTGGTTGGCGCAGTTCGCCGAAGCCGGCGGTTCCGACCGGTCGGAACTGACCCGTCGACGTTGTTTGTTGTGTCATCAGCCAGCGCAGAGACCGCAATCCGGCATCAACGTAATCAGGCGTTTGCGTGGCGATGCCTGTCTGCATCAAGGCCTGCGGCAGCCGTGCGTTGTCGTAGGCCAGGCTTTCCTCAAACCACGACCAGTCCGGCGTCTCGACCGACGCAAGGCCGGACATCAATCTGTCGGCGAGAAAATGCCTGATTTCCCGCGCGCGGAGATCATCTGGTACGACGGCGCAATAACCATCCAAACCCAGCAGCGTGAAGGCCGACGCCCGGGGCGAATGAAATGTCATCACGGTTGGCAGCGCCTCGGCAAACAGAGCGACGGCCCATCGCCGGCGCGAGGGGCTCGCATCCCTGCGGGCGCACTCACCCAGCGCCCATAAGGTCCGCCCATGGCTGTCTTCGGAGCCGCGGTCTTCAAGCCAGGTTCGATTGAAACCCATGAAATTGCGAAATCGCTTTGTGTCGGGATTCCACGCATGCTGCACGAACGCGGCAAACCGGGCCGTCAAAACTTCGGACAGGCGTTTTTCGCCCGGATTGTTGAGAGCGCAGGCCAGCAGCAAGGCTCGCGCATTGTCATCCACGCAATAGCCGTGCGCCCGATCCGGCACCGAATGCACCGCATGCTGGAACAGGCCGGTATCGTCGCACATGGAAAGAAAGTGACCCAATTGCATGTCTGATGCCGCAGGGCTGTGCGCAATCGCGACCGGTCCGGTCCGCGCAATCACCTTGAGCCAGTCGCCATGACGTGCATTCTCGAATGTAGCGATGTAGCGTTCGGCCGTGCGCTCCCATGTCATCGAGCGGCTGATGGCGTAGGCGCGCTCGCGCATCGCTTGCCGGCGAGGGGCATCGGTGAGTAATAGCGCAATTTCCTTGCCGATCGCAGCCGCGTTGCCGAACGGAACGATGACGCCGCGGCCGTCATCCAGCAGTTCCAGCGCGTGCCAGTAAGGCGTCGAAACCACCGGCTTTCCCAGTCCGAAGCTGTAGGCCAGCGTGCCCGACGTCATTTGCGCCTCATTGAGATAGGGCGTGACATAAACGTCGCACATCGAAATAAATTCCAGCAATGTCGCCTGATCCACGAACTGGTCGAGGAATACGACGTGGTTCTGGACTCCAAGTTCGCGCACGCGCGTCATCAGGCTCTCGCGATAGGCCTCGCCCTGGTCGCGCACCAGATTGGGATGCGTCGCGCCAAGCACGACGTAGACCGCGTCCGCCCGACGTTGCAGGATCGATGGCATGGCGTCGATCATGACCTCGATGCCCTTGCTGGGAGACAGCAGGCCGAACGTCAGAATGACGGCACGGTCGTCGAATCCGAGTTTGGCTTTTGCTGCGTCGGGCTCCACAAAAGGAAACTCAGGGATTCCATGGGCAATGACCTCGATTTTGTCGTCCGCCACGCCATAGACGCTACGCAACATCTCCTGTCCCTTGTTGGCCATCACGACGATCTTCGAAGATGCTTCGACCAGGCGTTCCATCACCGCGCGTTGGGCCGCGCCCGGCTTGGCCAGCACCGTGTGCAGCGTCGTGACGACCGGCATGTTCAGCCGTGAAAGCAACTCGAGAATGTAGCTGCCGGCTTCGCCGCCAAATATTCCGAACTCGTGTTGCAGGCAAACAAGGTCAAAACGGCCGGCATTCAGGAATGCCGCGGCGCGCACATAGTCTTCGATGGTGTCGTCATTGATCTGAAAGACGACCGAACCGGGGTAGTCATAGGTTTGACCATGATCGTTCATCGCGACGATGCAGGTTTCGACGTTTGGTCGTGAATTCGCAATCGCGCGTACCAGATCGGTCGTGAAGGTGGCGATACCGCAGCGGCGAGGCAGCGAATTGCCGATCACGGCGATGCGGCGATGCGGCGTCATGCTCGCGCCTCGGCGGGACTTTGCGCCTCGGCGAGGCCTGTAAATTGCGGAACGGTGGGAGCCGCTGAATTGACGGGGCTGCCCGGCTGCTCACCGAGCGTCTGCAATAGCGAATCGATCGGACGGCTTGCCGGATACGCGATCAGCGCACTCAATCCACCGGCGCCAACCTCAATGCTGGTGCGACCGCCGGCAACGAAGATTGCCTGACCGATCGATGCGGCAGACAATCCGATTGCGGCGTGGCCACCGAGAACCAGAATCCAGGTCTCAGGCTCGGCAAGCAACGCCCAGCTTGAACTCTCGGGCAACTCAACCCGTTCCAGGACGAAATGCCGGCTCGCGATGAGGACCGTTCGGGCCGTCGAGGGGCGGGTCGGAATGCAGGGCGCTCGAAGTGGCCACGGGTGGGCAACCGCGACGCCGTTGTCTTCGTGTAACTCGCGTCGCCTTCCAAAGTCGAACAGGCGGAATGTCACGTCGCTGTACTGCTGAATCTCAGCAAGCACGATACCGGCGCCGATGGCGTGGATGGTACCGGCCGGGATGTAGATCACGTCGCCCTTCGCGACTGGGCGCCAGTGAACCAGCTCGGCGATAGAACCGTTCTCGATCGAAGCACGTAATTGCTGTGGCGTGACCTGGTGCGTTAATCCGACGCCGATCCGCGCGTCCGGCTCGGCGGAAAGGATATACCACGCCTCGCTCTTGCCGTTCGGCATTCCCATCGCCCGCGCGAAAGTGTCGTCCGGATGGACCTGGATCGACAGGGGTTCGCTGGTGAACAGGAGTTTGAGGAGCAAGGCGGGGGTGTGAGCAGGCTTACCGGATCGTTCGAACCACAGTTCGCCGATGGCATCACCAGAACCGTCAAGGCTGCTCCAGGGTTGCAGGTCGTGGACCCCCCACGGCTTGTGAACTACCCGTACGGCGGCAAGCTCGGTGGGCATGGGTTGTCCTGTCCATAACGCGCACGTCGGGGCCGACGTGCCGTTGGCTGATATCGTCCATAGGATTTGGCTTAGCTGCGGCGTCGCGTTTCGAGCAAACTCTGCTGCAAGAACCGAACACGTTACCCACCCATATGGGAACTGCCACACCCGATAACAACCTTCCCCTGGTCGACGGGGAGGGGGAGCTGGACCCGGCCGCAAGCCGTCTCGTCCGAAAAGCCCCACCCTTCAATCAAGGCGGAGCCGGTGTGGAGCGGCGTCCGACGCGACGCTCGCGCCAGCAATCGCTATTTCTGCTCGGAAAGCGCGATTTGTCCCGACGCGTCCTGCAGCGCCTCGGCCTCCACCGTTCCGGACGGCGTGTTGTCGTCGAGGAACTTGTCGAGAATGTACTGGATCTTGCTCTTCACGCTGTCCGGGCCGCGATCGCTCAGGTCGTTATGCTGGTAGGTGGTCTTGACCACGGTGATGCCGGCCTTCCGGCACATCTCGTTGTCGGGAACGACGCCAGGGTCGGGTTTGAAGACGGGATCCTGGGAGCGGAACGACAAGATCTTGAACTTGCCGTCGGTGATGAAGGGGACGCGCGTCGGACCGCGATGTCGACTTCGACCGGACGATCGGTCCGCAAGGGGTCATAGAGCGTCAGTGTCTTGTGGCGGATCGCCCATTTGCTCGCGGTGAAATAGCCGACCGTCGCCACCACGCAGACCGAAAGCAGAATTGCCATTCCGCGTTTCATCGCCGCCCTTCTCGAAAGCCCAAATTCCTCAAAAGCGCATTTTCGCCGGCTTTCATCGCGCCGGCATGGGGACTGTTGTCACAACGACGTGACATCAAGGCAAGGCGCGGGCTCTGGTAGCCCGTTATGGGCGGTGGGCCCATTTCATCAAGGCAAGGAGAGTTTTGCTCAATGGCGGCGACGCGGCGATCCTCTATTGCTTCGGCTTCCTGATCTACGTCGTGTCGGGGCCGGGGCGCTGGGCCGTCGACGGATCGCCGAAGTAAGCCAGTCTTCGTCGTCCCTGCGAAAGCGCGCGGGGGACGACAGTTGTCGTTCTTACTTTCCCTAACTGATTGCTGTTAGAAATCGAACCGCTACATTCCATCCAGGATCACGAGATTCCCCTTCGAACTTTTGTGCCGAAGCCCGATGATCTTTTGGTAGTCGGCCGATTTGTACCAACCCTCGGCGGCCTCGCGTGACGGAAATTCGATGATCACGGTGCGGGGGTGCTGCCACTCGCCTTCAAGCACGGTGTAGCGGCCGCCGCGCGCGACGAACCCGCCTTCGAAAGCCGCCAGGGTGGGAAGCACCTGCTTTCGGTATTCCCCAAACATCGCTTCATCGTGGATCGTCTCCAGTGCGATCACGTAAGCTTTCATCGACCGTTCTCCGAACCGAAATTTCAGGGACGTTTAGGCTCTCGATCTCTTACGTCATGCCCGCGCTCGGTGCGGTCTTGCGTTCTTTCGCGCGGAGATTAAGACGTGGATGGCCGGCATAGGCGAGCGAAAGCGACGCCGTCCTTTGGACGGCTATGCCCGGCCATGACGAATGGTTGATTAGGCGCCAATGCGCGGCAAGAGCTTCACCGCGTTGCCGCGCTCGATGTCCATGATCTGCGCGTCGGTGAAGACGCCGCAGCTTCGCAAACCCTTCACGTGGTCGATGGCCGTGCGATAGGGAAAGTCAGTACCGAACAGGATTTGCGAGGTCGGGATGATTGCGGCCAGCGCCGACATCGCCGCCTTGTTCGAGGTTTGCGCGGTGTCGTAGTAGAATCGCGTGAGCTCGGCGAGCGTTCCGTCCGGCACGGTCGACTTGTATTTCGGATCAAGCAGCGGCTGGCGGACGAAGCGTTCGATCAGGAACGGCATGGTGCCGCCGGCATGCGAGAAGATCCACTTGATGTCGCGGAATTTCTGCGCGTTGCCGGAAAAGACGATGTCGGCAATGGTGCGTGTGGTATCGGTGCCCCATTCGATCAGCGCCGCCGGCTCGGTCTTCACCAGATTGACGCAGCAATCGGCCGTGGCGGGATGGGTATAGACCACCGACTTGCGCCGGTTGAGTTCTTCCATGACCGGCAGGAAAGCGGGATCGCCGAGCCATTTGTCGTGATAGTTGGTCAATAGCCCGATGCCGTCGAGCTTGAGCGTGTCGAGCGCGTAGCTGATCTCCTTCAGGCTGCCGTCGACATCGGTGAGCGGCAGCATCGCGAATCCGCCGAAGCGGCCGGGATGGTCCGATATCAGCTTGGCGGCGTATTCGTTGGATTCGCGCGCGAGCTTGCGGGCGGATTCGCCCGAGGTGAAGTTGACGCCGGGCTGCGTCACCGAGAGCATGGAAATCGCGACCCCGGCCTGATCCATGTCGGTGAGCGACTTTTCGACCGTCCAGTTCCGCTGCGCGCCGTCGCCGAAATTGTTGGCGATCGCTGCTGTGATATAGGTCGGCGGCGACAGATGGTGGTGAACGTCGACCCGGTAAGGTTTGGCGTCGGTGCCTTGCGCCAAACCCGGCCTTGAGAGGCCGAGGCCCGCGGCCATCAGCGTGGCCGCGCCCGCGGCGCCGGCCACGAATTGACGCCGGCTCAAGCTCGCGCCGGTCAGCGAGATTGTATTGTCGCATCCGCATGCGCATCCCCGCATCGTCGGGCGGGATTTGCAGTCGCGTTGTTCGTCCTGGTTCACTTCAAGCCTCCCTACGGTCCGTTCCGGACTTCTTGATCGCCCTTGATGAGGTCACAGTTCGCTATGTACCGCAGATAGCGTGGTAGACAAATAGACGGCGAGCGTACCGCGCCCAAAAAAATCGAAATAAGTCGCCAGAGGTTGTCCCGGAAAGTGGCACGGCAATTCCTGGCCTTCCGGTCACATTGTCGCTAGAAGAAGGCCTCGCTGGAACAGGCTGGCTTCGCGCCTTGCAGGTTCTGGCCGGGCCTCCCGTCCCCGTGCTAAAGCGCGAGGCGGATGGGGGCTTGCCAACAAAAGCCATCACGGGGAAGGGGCGCAGGGATGACACTCCCGCAGCAGGGCATGGCGGACGATCTCGGCGTGCCCATAACGGACACCGCGGATGCGGCGCTGCAAAGCGCCGTGAAAAAAGCCGCGCTGCGGTTCGTGCCGCTCCTGACCATCGCTTATCTCTTCAATTATCTCGACCGCACCAGCCTCAGCGTCGCCGCGCTGACCATGAACCAGCAGCTCGGACTGACGCCGTCGCAATTCGGGCTTGCCGCAGGCATCTTCTTCCTCAGCTATTCCACGTTCGAAATCCCAAGCAACCTTCTGCTCTATCGCGTCGGCGCGCGGCGCTGGCTGGCACGCATCATGATCAGCTGGGGCCTGGTCTCGGCGGCGATGGCCTTTGTGGTCGGCCCGAACAGCTTTTATGGCTTGCGGTTTCTGCTTGGGGTGATGGAAGCGGGCTTTTTTCCCGGCGTAACGTTCTTTCTCGCCGCCTGGTTTCCGACGCAATACCGCACGCGGATGCTGGCCTGGTTTCTGGTCGGCATCCCTCTGTCTTCGCTAATCGGCACCCCCGTTTGCAGCATGTTGCTGCAGATGGACGGCATCTGGGGTTTTCACGGCTGGCAATGGATGTTTCTGCTGGTGAGCCTGCCCTGCGTGCCGCTCGGCTTGCTCACGCTTTGGCTTTTGGCCGATCGGCCACAGGCAGCACCCTGGCTCACGAAAGAAGAGCGCGACGTGCTCGATGGCGTGCTGGCGTCCGAGGTGCGGGACCGTCCGCATTCTTCGCTATGGGCTGCACTGAAGGATACGCGTGTCCTGATCTGCGCCGTGATCCAGTTCGGCTTCACGCTCGGCTCTTACGGCATCGGCATCTGGCTGCCCTTGATGCTGAAGGAATTCCATCTCTCGAACAACGCGATCGGCTGGATCGCGGCGATCCCATATCTCTTTGCCTCCGTGGGGATGATCGTGTGGGCGCGCTATGTCGACAACAAGGGCCAGCGCATCGTCAATCTCGCGATTGCCTGTTTGCTTGGTGCCGTCGGCCTGCTGGTGCCGATTGTCTCGAATACGCTGGTCTCGGCCGTGGTCGGATTCAGCCTCGCTTTGATCGGCGTCACCGCGGCGCGAGCGATCTTCTGGACCATCCCGACGCGTTTCCTCACGGGCGTGGCTGCCGCCGGTGGGCTCGCCTTCATCAACAGCGTGGCCACCACTGGCGGCTTTTTCGGCCCATACATGATGGGCTGGCTGAGGGAGTTTTCCGGCTCTTACGTCGTCGGCCTGCTCGCGGTCGCCGCGATTATCTTCGCGTCAACAATCGCCTCGATGTCGCTAAAGCTCGTGATTTCGAAGGAATAGCAAGGCTCGTCCGGCGCAGTTGCCGGACGAGCCTCTTGAATTAAAGGTTTATTCGACGAAGCCGACGCCGCGGAACACGGTGCGGTAGACCGGGCCCAAGACCGTTGTGAACGACTCGTTTGCGACCTGGCTCGATTGCGTCGCTGCGATCTGATCGGTGATTTCCACCACCTTGTTGGGATCGGCACCGTTATCGACCGAGGCGCTCGAGGTCGAGGTTGTGGCCCAGAGCGTCACCGTGCCGTTGCCGTTGATCCGGCCGGTCAGATTACGCAATCCAACCGTCGTTATGGCAGGCCATGGGCCATCGGAACCGGTCACATTGTCGACGGGGGAGCCAATCAGTCCCTTCGTCAGCACGTATTGGAGATGCCAAGAGCCGTCGCTGCCGAGAGTCCACTTCTGTAGCCCCGCATGCGACGATACGTCCGTCGCGTCCCCGGAGCCCTCGTCGGTGACATACATCGTTGTCGGATTTGCGAAGAAGACGGCGAAGGGCGTGAAATCTCCACCAGTTGCGCGAGCCGAATCAGTCGGAAAACCTGGCACGACCGTAATGGTAGTAGTAGGGGACGCCGCGTTGCTCAACGTTGGCAGCGAATTCGGCGCCGAGACCGTATAGACGGTATCAATGCCGTTGCTGCCGCTACCCTTCGTGAAATAGAGCGCGCCACCGAATTCCGTAATGCCGCGATAGTTGTTGTCCTTGCCCGGCTTATCGAAGGTAGGGAGCGTCGAGCCCTTGGCTGGCTTATTGAGTTGGAATTCGAGCGTCGGATCGACTTCGGCTGAAGCGGCCGATGCAATTGTCGTGTTAACCACCGATGCATTGATCGGAGTGACGACTTCGAGGCCCGTTGTCGTGGTGACGTCCGGGGTCGTACCGTTGCTTGAGGACCCAAAGGTCGCCGCATTGCCATTGTTGGCATTGCCGACCGTGTAGTACCGGCCATTCGACCCTAACAAGGCAGACCGGCCATTATTGCCGCCGTAATTGTCGGTCGGCGTGTAAGCGATGTTGGCTTTCTCATCGACCGAGACGATGGTGCGGCGAAAGGCGTAGCTCTTCCCGAAGGCGAAGGTCACCGGGTTCGTCGGATCCTGTCCCGTGACGGCATCGGCATTCGATGCATCGAGAAGTCCGATGCCCACCGCGGGCGGGTTCAGCCCATTAACTGCCGCAGCGCTCGCATAGCCGACAAACACGACACTAACCGTCGGAAAGTTGTTGACCACATGGAGGCCAAGCTCGGATTTGGACGAAAAGCTGGTAACGACCTGATTGGCCGGCACCTGCATTGAGCGGAAGACCTTGCCGTTGCTCAAGTCGATATCGGTCAGCTGGATGGCCGAGGTCACGCCGAAGCTGGCATCGACGTTTTCATTCGCCCAAACATTGACGTAGTCATTGCCAGCGATTGCCGGGGTGGTCGCCGTGTTCGTGTTGGCCAGCGGCGTAATACCGGCCGTGAGCGTGGCCACAGCTCCTTGCGTGTTGTCGTAAATGCTGCTGCTGACGACGAGCGAGCCGTGCTTCAAAAATTGCTGATCCGCGCTGGCCGGCGTTGGATCGGCAAGATTGAACAGCGTAGCGCCAATAAGTGTCGTTCCGGACAAAACCGTTAGAGCCAGCGCCGGTCGGTGCCCAGCGTTGCTAAGAACATTCATCGTCATGATTCCTCTGAAGGGAGTAGGAAGAGCTGCGCACGCTAGGGTTCAATTGTGACGGCTCAATTACACGAGGATAAAACGCGGGCATTTAGTCAAAGAAGCCTGTGCGCAACACCGCGCGGAGAGAGTTTTTTGCGGAGGGTTTGGGAATGATGGGTGGCGAGCGTCCCTCACGCCGTCTCGTGCTTGCGCAAATCCCTGATGTGATCGAAAGAGGCCGCCTGAAGTTCGGCCTCTGACGTTGCGACGTCGGGGAGGGCAGCTTCCGCCAGGATCTCCTCGGTGACGTCCTCGACTACGTCGTCCGCGATCTCGTGGATGAAACTGATATTGGTGTACTCGCCGGAGGCGATGCGCGAGATGACCTCGCGGCGGGTGATTTCGGGATCGACGATGGCTTCGCGGCCGCGCCTTCCATAATCGATCATGACGACGAAATATTGCATGCGGGGTGGTTGGCGCTTTCCGCGGGTGAGTCTGCCGGAGGCGCCCATTATTTCCGAGAATCGGAAATTATGCAAGAGCAATTTCGGAAAATCAGAAATAAAGAACGGCGCGACCAGGGCAGACGCAACCATCTTGGCGAATCGGGCGGGGGCCTGCGGCTCACTTCGCGGGTGATTTGCCGTCCCTCTGCCCGGCGTGTCCCGAAACCTTGCGCCGCGAACGCGCGGAGGCTTTGGCGCGCAGCCGCTCGATCTGGCCCCTCGGCAAGGTCACGCAGATTTCCCCGATCCATTCCAGTTTGACGCCGGTGATCGGCTTGGCGTTGAAGCTTGTGAGGTTGACGACCTGGGCGCTCTTGCCGCGCTCGATCGTTTTCAGATAGCGCTCGCCGCTCTTCAGCCGCACCGCGGCTTCCTCGCCATAGAAGCTCGACAGCGGATGCCGCTGATCGCGATAAACCACAATAATATCGCCATTTTCGTATTTCGGCAGCATGGAATCGCCGACCACCTCGAATGCCATGGTCTCTTCCGCGATCGGAAACGGCAATTCGACCTCGCCAAGTCCTTCCGGCGGCACCTGCTCGTGTTCCGGTTCGATCGAGGCGCCGGCGCCGACCCTTCCCATGATCGGCACCGTGTTGAGTTCGAGGTAGTCGATGATCGGCTGGATCTCGGAAGCCTTGATCAGACGCGCCTCGGCGAGAATTTCCGAAACCGCGCCGGGGCGGACGCCCATCGCGACCGCAAGACCGCCTTTGGTCTTGCCCGGCTTGGCGAGCCCCCGCTCGATCATCTTGACGTCCAGCATGGCCATCCTCCTGCTCTCGATGTTACCGATCATAGCAATTCCGATTATCCGAAATCAAGCTTGACTTATTTCTGAATATCCGAAATAAAGGGAACACAACGTGAAACTTCGGGGCGACAGGAATGCAGTTGAACTGGGAGAAGGCGCATTCCGACGCGCTGCGGGAATATGTGGGAAAGGGAATGTCTTTTTCGGAAGCCGCTCGGGCCCTGAACGAACGCTTTGGAACCGCCTACTCTCGCAACGCCGCGATCGGCCGCGCCCGGCGCATGGGGTTTTCCTCGCCTGAGCGGGCGCATCGGGTCGCGCGGCCGAAACCGCCAAAGCCGAACGCCGCGCGTCTGCGCAAGCAACGTGCGCGCGTGTTTTCCGGCACCAACGCAAAGGCCGATGTTCGCGAACGGGCCGCGGCCTTGCAACTTCGTTGCGTCGCGGTCAATCCGCGGCATCTTTCGCTGGTCGAACTCGAGGCCGGCGATTGCCGCTACCCCTATGGTGGGGACGTCGAAGGCGAGCCCATCACGTTTTGCGGCCATCCGCGCCGCGACGGCTCGAGCTATTGCCCCTCGCATTTCCATCTCACAAGCGGCCCTGACCTGGTGGAACGCGCGGCGGCAAAGGTGGCGCTGCGGCTCGTGGAGGCGGCATGAACGGCGAGGCCGATCCTATGCTCTCAAGGTTGAAGCGGCTTCCCGCGCGGCTTCGCATCGCCCATCTTGCGGCCCTGATCCGGCGCGAACGGAAAGGCTCAACGCGTGCGGTGCAACTGACCGCTTTGTTGCATGCGCTGTCGGCGGCGGCCACGAGAGACGGCCGCGCCTGATGAAGCGTCCCTGGATGCCGCTTTATGTCGGCGATTACCTTGGCGATACCGGTCACCTGACCACGGCGCAGCATGGCGCCTACCTGCTTCTGATGATGCATTACTGGCGCAAGGGGGAATTGCCCGACGACGACCGCCAGCTTTCCAAGATCACCAAACTGCCGTTGCGCACCTGGGGCGAGTACCGGCCGGTCTTGCAGGATTTCTTCCACAGCGGCTGGCGGCACAAGCGGATCGATGCCGAACTCGAGCGGATGGTGCGCGTGTCGGAAGCACGCAGCCTCGCCGGACAAAAAGGCGGGCTCGGCTCGGCCTTGGCGCGCATGAAGCTCGAAAATGCCTCGCGCTCGCGCGCATCCCCACGAGCAATTGCTCCGCGCGTGTCGGGCGAGGCTTCGGCAGGCGGTGACCACTCAAACCCACACTCACATCAGACTCTTCTGATCAAGCCTCCCGGCGGCAAGGAGGGTTTTGACAGTGAAGGGGTGCCGGCAACGAAGCCGAGAGGCAAGGGGACGATTGCCGTCAGCGCGGAACTTGCCGCCTACGTCGCGCGCAAGTCGACCTGACACGCCCGGCATTTCCAGACGATCGAACATCTGCAATGGAGTCTTCGCACCATGCCTCGCGTCAAACGCAATAAACCGCGCAACGTCGGCCTTGTTCATGACCGGAAAGCGCAGGATCTTCCGCGCAATGCGGAAGTCGCAACCGTCGAGATCGACGATCCGCTGGCGCTCGAGCCCGGCGAAAAGATCGTGGCCATTCGCTCGATCCGCAACGATCCGCTGGCGCGGCTGCACAGCCACCGTCAGATCGACGAGGCGCAATATCGGGGCGGGCGCGCGTTCCAGGACGATTGGGAGAAGGCCGAGCGCGGGCCGCGGGCGGTCGATCCGACCCGCGAATATGTCGATGGCGGGCAGGCGCGCGAGCCGATCACCGAGCGGCAGCGCCGGGCGGTGTTACGGCTCAATCGCGTCGGGCACGAACTCGGCGCCGACGGCGTGATGCTGGTGCATGAGGTCCTGGTTCTCGGGCTGACCATGGAGCAGGTTCGCCAGCGGCGCGGCCTGCGTGGCCAGCGCTGGATGGACTATTTCTCGAAACGCTTGCGCGAATGTCTGGACCGCCTGGCGCTGATTTACGGCTTTGCAAACCGGAATCAGGAATCAAATGGCCGCTGACCAAGGCCAGCGGCCACCGGGTAGAAATAAGGGATAAGGATCAAAATGAGTCCAGCCCCGGATGTCGATCAACATAGCCGCAGCCCGTAAAGAAAGTGAGTCGAAAGACGCTGTTCCCGATGCGGAACACCGCCGCTGTTGCGGTCGCAACACACCGCTGCGTCGAGCCATTGGAATCCGGCTAGTGTCCCGGTTCTGACATTCGTATCCCATCGCAGCAGGCACTTTTACGAATGTCAGAACCAAAGGGACACTAGCAAATCTATAATTCTAGTGTGGCTTTTGACTCTGACGTTCCTTCGAAGAACTCGCGGCAACACTGAAAGGAACGTCAAAGTCGCCACACTAGCAGTTTGTGTTCCGCCGGGAACCAAAACAA
>CAWHSM010000012.1:0-16745 GCA_963832045.1 uncultured Alphaproteobacteria bacterium | reverse complement strand
AGTTTGAAGGGGATGAAGCTGATCTAGCTTGATCGGCGAAGTTGTTTTTTTCGATCGGAATAGTTGCCTCAGCCCGACGCGCGCGTGAATCATCGCGCGCGAAGATCTTTGCGAGTAACTCACTCTTTAAAAAGTGGACATCGGTCTCGGCCGCTGGGCCACAGCCTCATAGGCCGCGACCGCACGCTCGAGGTCGGCGAGTTCGTCACACGGAATAAGGCAAATTTCCTTCAGCGCTGCGATCTGCTCCTCGGCCTTGATGGGCTCGCCGAGTGCAAGATAGAGCTCCCCGAGGTGTTCGCGTGCGTTACGGTGGCGCGGATTGAACATCAGCGCCTGCTGATAGTACCCCATGGCCGGCCCCATTTCGCGCAGTCGCCGGTATGCGTAGCCGATGTAATTCTGGATGTCCGCATTGCGCGGGTCGCGCAGCGTGGCGAGCTTGAGCGCAGCGATCGCGCCGGTCCAATTTTCGGCAACGAGAGCCTTCTTGCCGGCCGCAAAATCGAGATCGAGCTGTGCCCAGTCGGACTCGGTTCCTATGGCTGTCATCGCCGTACAGATCGGCCAAGCCTCAGTTGTAAAGCTTGTCTCGGCAGGGGATCCTAGCAAGCTGGTGATCCCCGTTCGCCAGGCGTGTTCACGACCGGTGTAAACGGAGCCGCCCGCAATCAACGCGCCGAGGATCGCGGCTGACGCGATCGCACGGATCATTGGATGCTCGCCTTCTTTCCGGCGAGGAAAGCCTTGGCCTCCCGCGTTTCAGCCCGCTCATCGTCGGCATTCCTGGCGAGCTCAACCAGCCTGCCATAATACTCGGCGGCTTTCTGGCGGTCGCCCGCGTCATTCGCGGCGCGCGCCGTTCCGAGCAACGCGCGATAGCGATTTGGCGTCTGCTTGAGAGCCGTTTCGAATTCCTTCAAGGCCGGAGCCGGCTGGCCCATCTCAAGAAGCAGCTCGCCCAACAACTCGCGGAAAGGATAAAGCCGATTTTCCATCGCCACGTTCTTGATGCTGCCATCCTCGCCGTCGGCGGCGGCGCGCATGAACTTCAGGGCTTGCTCACGCGCTCCTTCCTTGAGGCCGATCCAGGCCGAGATCGTGAGAATTTGTTCTTCCGACCGGTCGGCCCAATAGGACTGGTTGGCTTTCTCGAGCGTTGCGCGTAGCGCCTTGATCGCCTCGATCTCTTCTCTGGCGCCGGCCAGGTCGCCGCTGCGCGCCATGCCGAGGCCGCGCGTGAAATGCGTCAGCGAGTCCGCTTGCGGGTATTGGCTCGGTTTGAAAGCGAGCGCTGCGGCGCCGGCCCAATCGGCGCGCTCGAGCACATAACGTGCCGGCATGGCGTTCTTTGCCGTGAAATTTGCGAAGACGATGGGCCGGTCACCGCGATCCGCGGTGGCGATCGATTTCTCGGTCAGGGCCTTGGCCTTGGCGTCTTGTGCCAATTGCAAGTGGGCGTAAACCGCGAAATCTGCCGCATGATAATAGTCGGGCTGGATCGCGAGCGCTGACGCATTCGAGGCAATCGAATCTTCCCACTGTCCGACCATCGAATAGATGTGCGAGGGCATGTGGCGGGCGTGCGGCACGGCCGGCGCGACTTCGGCATAGCGCCGCGCTGCGGGGATACCTTTCTCGGCAATGGGCGCAAAGTCATAGGCGTGGATCGTGAAGTGGGTTACGCCCGGATGCTGCGGATTTTGTTCGTACAGCTTTTGCAGGATGGCGGCGGATTTGAGCTGGTTGGCGTAGGTCGTATCCGTGGGTGATGCCGACGCCTGCAAGGTGAGCGCATAAAAGACCTGCGCCTCGTAATCGTCGGGGTAACGCTGCGTCAGCTGCTCCATCGCCTTGTTGTAGGCCGCGAGCCGGACGTTGACCGGAGTCTTATCATGGTCGCGGTAGTAGGCGCTCAACGCCTCGATCCAATCGCGCTCGCGCTGGGTCTTTGCCCCGATTTCCCGCGCTTTGTCGAGTGCGGCCCAGGCGGCCTCCGCGTCGGCGCGCGACGGCGGCGCGACGAATACGTTGTTCAGCAGGTCGATCGCGATTCCCCAATACGCGATCGCGCAATTGGGGTCCTGCCGCAGAACTCCCTCAAAGGTGCGGCGCGCGATCAGAAACCAGTAGGAATGGATCATCGCGACGCCGCGCTCGAACTCGGCCTGCACAGCCGGATCGCATGAGGTGCGGAAGCTCAATTTTCCCAATCGCTCGTCTTGCTGGGCGAACGCACCAGAACTCGCCGCAACCGTCATCACGCCGGACAGGATCATCGCGCGGGTCGATTTCATGTGGACCTCCCGAAGACTGTTCCAAGTGACGCCGCGACCACCACGTGGCGCATCCTGGCTTGATCATCTTCACGACTTCCGGCAACCAAACTCGCGAAGATCATTTAAGCCCCATGATCGTCTTTCATCTACATGAAGCCAGCCGAGTTTCCTCCTTGAGGAGATTGGCCGAGCCGATGCAAGATTTCGCCGCGAATGGTGCGGCTTCATCCGGTGCGCGTTGTCGTATAGTTGAAAGAACATGAAGCGACGAACAGCCCGCTGTTGAAACCAACCCTACGCGCGCGCAATTTATATGTCAATTCTATCTGACATAATTACGTAATGCACCCAAAGATACCATATAACATATTGCTTATAATATGATTTTATAACATTGATATAGTCGGAGAATGTCGACGAATGTCCAAACTAGAAACAAATCTCACGGCTTTAGGTCTGGATGACAAGGAACAGCGCTTCTATCTGGCTGCACTGCAACTCGGCGCGGCACCGGTGACAGCCATCGCCGCGAAGGCCGGCGTCTCGAGAACTAATGGCTACGACTTGTTGGCTCGGTTGGAACGGCGTGGGCTGGTCACTCAGGTCGGCACGAACGCCGTGCGTCACGTCGTAGCCGAGGATCCAGCCGTTCTAATTTCAAATTGGGAGCGAACGCGATCGGTGCTCGACGAGCTGGTGCCTGAGCTCAAGTCGATGTTCAACGCGACGGAGCTGAAGCCCCGCGTTCGGTTCTACGAAGGCATCGATGGAATTTGGAAGGCGCTATGGGAAACCCTGGATTGCCATTCCGGTACGTTGCTTGGCATCCTATCCATGAGCGAGCTCGCCGAGGTCCCCGGCCCAGAGGCGACGGCATCCTACATCGTGGAACGAGTGCGGCGGGGGATCAAACTGCGCGTTCTGCGTTCGCGAGGTCGCGAGACTGAAGACATCTGGCCGTCCTCTAAGGCCGAACTTCGCGAACTGCGCTATGCGCCGGCCTCTGTGGACCTCGGCATGACGATGTACGTCCACGACGACAAGGTGACGTATCTATCGTCCAAACGCGAGAACTACGCCCTGGTGATTGAGAGCCACGAACTTGCGGCCCTCAACCGCGCTCTGTTCGAAGGTCTCTGGATGACGAGTTCGCCGAGCCCCATCCGCACTTGACGCGGAGCGCGCGGCTTCGAAAGCGCGATCAAGCTTGGCGATGAGAGGCTGCCGGTAATGCTCAATATCCGGAACGACGACCTCAGTGCGATTCTATCGCGAGGCGGTGTCTCGCGAGGTCAATCCGGCTTTATACCGGCCAGCGTCACGACCTTGCCCCACTTGTCAGCTTCGGCTGCGACGAATTTTCCGAAATCGGCCGGGGAAGTAGTGAATACGCTCGCTCCAAGATCCGCAAGACGTGCCTTCATCGCAGGTTCGCCAAGGATGGCATTGATTGCGCTGTTAAGCTTGCCGACGATGTCGCCGGGCGTCTCCCGCGGTGCGCCGGCACCGAACCAGGTGCTTGCCTCGTATCCAGGCACGAACTCGCTGAGCGCCGGCGTGTCGGGCAACAACTGCGAACGTTCCGCCGTCGTCACTGCCAAGGCACGTAATTTGCCGCTGCGAACGTATCCGATCGAAGAGGGAACGGGATCGAAAAGCACATGTACTTGGCCGCCAAGTAGATCTGTAATCGCCGGCGCAACGCCGCGATACGGCACGTGCACCATGTCGATGCCGGTCATCGCCTTGAACAGTTCGCCCGCAACGTGCGGCGGCGTGCCGTTTCCGGCCGACGCCATGTTGATCTTGCCGGGGTTGGCTTCCGCGTACATGATGAACTGAGCAACGCTTTCAGCCGGGAATGAGGGTGTGACCAGCATGATCAGCGCGCCGCGCGCGATCGTGGCGACCGGCGCGATGTCGCGCACGAAATTGAAGCCGAGATTGGGGTAAAGGGCCACATTGATGGCATTCGGTGCGGCGACGAAAAGCAGCGTGTGGCCGTCTGGCGGCGCCGCTACCACGGCCTGCGTTCCGACATTGCCGCTAGCGCCCGCACGGTTCTCGATCACAAATGGCTGACCTAACCGCTCGGTCAACGATTGGCCGATTAGGCGCGCCAGGATGTCGCTCGGACCGCCTGCCGGAAAAGGGACGATCCAGCGGACCGGACGCGACGGATAGGCCTGCGCGTGGGCCGTGCGAGCAGCCACCAAAACGCCAAACGCTCCTGCGGCGCATAGCAATCTTCGACGCGACGTCTGCATGTTGCCTGCCCGAGTGTTACGGTCAGCGCACGCGTCTCAACCGCGCCACACCGGAGGCGCCGGTCGACACGGTCGGATTCTTCCACGACAGCTCGTCGCCGCTGAGCACGAAGATTTGCTTTTGCTCTGCGCCTTCTTCGTTGGGATAGGTCCCAGCTTCAATTCTCAGAATGAGGACATCGCTGCTGACCGCGTAGGTGCCACAATAGGCAAGACTGCCCTGAACTGTCTCCCTGTTCTCGTCCGCCGTGCCTTGGTCGCGCTTGCCGCTAGCGAACTTCGCGCGGCCGGGCCGCGTGATAAACCAAACGAAACGGCCGCTCAGGTCAAAGACCAGATAACCGCCGGGCTTCGGACCGAATGGCTGCGTTGTGCGGCCGTCCGGCGTCGTGTTGTCGACCGACATCCACTCCCACGTCCCCACGACGTCTAGGGTCTGCGTCGCCGCACCGGCAGACGCCCCGAGTCCCATCGCCGTTGCGGACAGTACCGCCAACATAGCAAGCCGATTTATAGGCCCCTCCGTTCGTCGCGCGCCAATGCCAATAATGCCAATTTACGACGGCTCGATAATCAGCGATAAAGTACATTCACTCGTGAAATGAGTTCTTGAATGGTCAATTCGTCTTACGAGATGAGCATCTTGGCGCGGGTTGTCGATCGCGGGAGCTTCGCGGCGGCGGCTGTCGATTTCGGCCTGTCACCATCGGCGGTCTCGAAGCTGGTGACACGGCTTGAGTCTCGGCTGGGCGTGCGCCTGCTCAATCGCACCACGCGGCGGCTCGCACTCACGGCCGAAGGCGAAGTTTTTCTTGATCGATCGCGCAAGATTCTTGAGGCCATCGAGGCGGCAGAAAGCGAGATTGCGTCGAGCCACCGCGCGGCGCAAGGGCTCTTGCGAGTACATGCGTTCCCGACGTTTGCGGTCGATCATCTCTCCGCTGTGCTGCCAGACTTTCTGGCGCGATACCCGCGCATCACATTCGAATTTCTGGTGACAAACCGCGTCATCGATCTTGTCGACGACAACATCGATGTCGCATTGCGCGTGGGTTCACTTGGCGAGTTAACGTTCGTCGCGCGCAAGATCGCGGACCTGACACAGGTCGTCTGTGCGAGTCCCACTTATCTCGCGAGGCATGGCACGCCAACTCATCCGCGCGACCTCGCACGGCATGCGTGTTTGACCCTCAGCCACGTCCCCAATTCGCGGAGGTGGTCATTCGATGTCAGGGGAGAAGCCATGCAGATAGAAGTCAATGGTCCCGTCATCGCGGACAGCGCGCACATGCTGCTCAAGCTTGCGATAAATGGCGCAGGCATCGTCCGGTTTGGCGACATCATCGTGGCTCAGGCGATCCAGGACGGACGGCTCATTCCCATGTTGGAGAGTTTGCAACAACGGGAAAGCTTCCCGCTTTGGGCGATCTTTCAGCATGGCCGGCAACGTGCGCCGCGGGTTAAGGCGTTCCTCGATTTTCTGATGGAGCGCTTTGGCACAGCGCCATGGCGAACGAAACGGCGCAGATAGCACCGTCCGCCTCTTTGCCCTTCTGCGACATAAGCCAACAACCGAATGACGGCCGCGTGCTGAGGCGGACATGGCTTGTGTGACCTGCCGTGTCGAAAAAGTTATTTACCGGGAGAAAGATTGACCGGTCGGGATGATCAAAGCGATTATCGGCATCGCCACCCCGCTCGGGATCTCGGTGCACGACCACATCATCGTCGGCCGCGGCGGGCATGCGAGTTTGAAGGGAATGCGGCTGATCTAGCGGTTCAAGACGCGAAAAATCACTGCCGCAGCATGATCAGCGGATCGGCACTGTCAGGCACAAGGCGCCATTGCGCGTTGTCGTCGGCCTGGAAGTGCCATATCTCGCCATTGGCTTCCGACATCAGCAACAGTTCGCCGCGTTCGAGCCGCCACATTGTCGGCCTGAAGGCCTCGACCGCGGGATCGCATCGCGGCTTGAGAAACACCTGGAAGTTATCGGAACCGGCGTCCGTATTGGTCAGGGTCAGACCGCAGGCGGGACGGCCATCGCCGTGCACCATCGCCCAGTCGCCGATCATCTGATCCATCGATTTGGCAAGCGAGCGCGCCGCGGCGAGGTTCTGCAGGATATAGATGCCCTCGCCTTGCCTCAGACCTTCGAAGATACCGCTCTCGACTTCGGTGAAGTCGATCACCGGCTGGCCGGCGGCGTCCTGTAACCGGACGATATCGAGCCCTTTGATGTTCCAGGCGATGATATCCTTGGCGAACGGCAGCGCCTTGGCGCAGCCCGGCTCCAGCTCAAGCTTCAGGCCCTGCGGGGTTGCGTCGCCCTTCAATGTGACGACGCAGGTCTTGCTGCGCTCGGTGGTCGAAAGCTCCCATTGGCCGATCATGTCCTTTTTCAAGGAACTGGAGTCCTGCGCGGCGGCCGGATGTCCGCCGGCAAGCGCCGCCGACAGCGCTACGGCCGCTATGCGTGGCGGACTTTTGAACCGCCACACTGTCATCAGCGGCCCTTTGCCGGGGTTTCGGCGATCGGGGTCAGCGGGCCCTTGCCCGCAAACCAGGACTTGAGATTGTCGACCACGAGCTGATCCATCGCGTTGCGGGTCACCACCGCGGCCGAGCCGATATGCGGAAGCAACACCACGTTCTGCATCGCTTTCAATTCGTCCGGCACCGCCGGCTCCTTGGCGAACACATCGAGGCCCGCAGCCAGAATGGTTCCCGACTTCAGCGCCGCGATCATCGCCTCTTCATCGACGACAGAGCCGCGCGCCACGTTGATGATGACGCCGCGCGGGCCAAGCGCCTTGAAGACGTCGGCGTTGATCATTTTGGCGGTCGAAGGTCCGCCGGGCACAATCGCCACCAGCGTATCGACCACTTTCGCCATCTCGATCAAATCGGGATAGTGCTTGTAGCTGACGCTCGAGACCGGAGTGCGCGAATGATAGACCACCGGCACAAGCGAGGCCTCGAGCCGGCGGCCGATTGCCTGCCCGATCCGGCCCATGCCGACGATTCCGACCTTGCGGTCCCGCAACGAGCCGACGCTTAGGGGATATTGCTGCGTGGTCCAGAGCCCGGAGCGCAGATAGCGGTCGGCCTTGACGAATTCGCGCAAGGTCGCGATCAAGAGCCCCATCGCGACGTCGGCGACCTCCTCGGTGAGGACATCCGGGGTGTTGGTCACCATAATGTTATGTTGGCTCGCGTGGCCAGCATCGACGTGATCGTAGCCGACGCCGAAAGACGCCACGACTTCGAGTTTCGGGAACATCGCCATCACGCCGCTGTCGCAACGGACCGTGCCGTAGGTAACCGCGGCGCCGCGGATTTTTGCGGCCACGGCCGGGCTCACGCGGTCAAGGTCGGCGCGCGTCTCAAACGGATGGAGCACGAATTGATCGGAAAAGCCCTTGTCGACGATCGGCTTGTTCGGTCCGTAGACCAACAGGTCGATTTTCTCCGATGAAATACTTCCGCCCAGCATCTAGAGCTCCGATTCCGAAGTTCGCAATAAATCGCAGCAACCTCTGATGCGAACTTCGGAATCAAAGGAGCTCTAGTCACTTATTGATTTGAGTAGCGGCTTTGAATTTGAAGTTCCTATAACGAACTAGTGTCCCGGTTCTGACATTCGTATCATATCACAGCGGGCACTTTACGAATGTCAGAACCAAAGGGACACTAGCAAATCTATAATTCTAGTGTGGCTTTTGACTCTGACGTTCCTTTTGCGAGGCCGCTGAGAAACTGAAAGGAACGTCAGTGTCGCCACACTAGACGCAACACTGATAGGAACTTCAAATTCGCCGCTACTCATTTTCCTTTCCAAGCGCGCTCTCGTGCCAGCGGCGCAGCACCAGGTACGAGGTCAGCGCCAGCGTCCCATAAATGACAATTCCCGCGGCCGAGAGCAACAGCAAGGCTGCGAACATTCGGGGAATGTTGAGGCGATATCCGGATTCCGCAATTCGGTAGGCAAGGCCAGATCCCGCACCGGCCGAGCCGGCGGCGATCTCGGCCACGACCGCACCGATCAGCGACAAGCCGCCCGCAATGCGCAATCCGCCCAGGATGAACGGCAAGGCGGCGGGCAATTTGAGAAAACACAGGGTTTGTAACCGCGATGCGCCATAAAGGCGGAACAAACCGGCAAGATTGCGGTCCACCGAGTTCAGACCGAGCGTCGTGTTGGACAGCACCGGAAAGAACCCGACGATCCAGGCACAAACGACAACCGCGGTCGGCTGCGAGAGATAAATCAACAGCAGCGGCGCAATCGCGATGACCGGGGTGACCTGCAAAACCACGGCATAGGGAAATAGCGAATATTCAAGCCATTTCGACAGGTTGAACAGCAGCGCCAGCGCGACCCCGCCGATCGCGGCCGCCACGAAGCCTTCAAGCGTGGTCAAAAGCGTGGTCAGAAGCGATCGAAACAGCACACCCCAGTCCGCGATCAGCGTTGTAAAAATCACCGAGGGCGCCGGCAGGACATAGGGCTGAATGTCGTTTACCCGCACCACCAGCTCCCATGCCGCAATGCCGGCCACGAGCACGACGACGGGCAGCAGGAAGCGAACGAGACGCAAGGCATGGTTGCTTCTCGGAACCGCGAGCGATGGCGGGAGATCAAACGCGCTCATGCGGGCCGCCCCGGATAAGAAGGCGCAAGCGCACCCGATACTTTCCGGCAGTAGCCGGCATAGTCGGCCGAGGTGCGGAAATCTTCGCCGCGCGGCTCGGCTGTTTCGATGCCGATTTCGGCGGCGATGCGTCCGGGGCGCGGCGTCATCACAAGCACCCGTTGCGACAGATAAACCGACTCGAACACCGAATGCGTGACGAAGATGACGGTCTTGCGCAGCTTGCGCCACAACTCCAGCAGGTCGTTGTTCAAGCGAAAGCGGGTGATTTCGTCCAGTGCTGCGAAGGGTTCATCCATCAAAAGGGTATCCGGATCGGTGACCAGCGCGCGGGCCAGCGAAACGCGCATCTTCATGCCGCCGGATAATTCGCGAGGGTAGGCATCGGCGAATTCGGAAAGCCCAACTTGCGCCAGGGCTTCTTCAACGCGCACCTTCGATTGGGCAAATGGAACATGCGCCAGTTTCAGCGGCAGCCGGACGTTCTCGCGCACGCTCGTCCATGGCATCAAGGTCGGTTCCTGAAATACGAAGCCGACCGGGTGTGCTCCGTTCGCCGTCACGGCCGGCCGCGCGACGCGGACAGTTCCGGAGGTCGGGGCATTGAGGCCGGCAATCAGGCGAAGCGCGGTCGATTTGCCGCAGCCGGATGGTCCAAGCAGGGACACGAACTCGCCCCGGCACACCCGGAGATCTATCGGGCCAAGCGCCATCACACCGTTGTCATAGGCCTTGGTGACAGCGCTCAGACTGACCGCAAGCCCCGCCGGATCGGAGTCCGTGTCGGCCAACGCTGCAGGTTCGGCCATATCCCGCGATCCTAGTTCTTGGGCCGCAGATCGAGGCCGACACCCTTGTTGATGAAGCGGAGCGTATAGGACTTGCGATAATCGATGTCGG
The DNA here is from genome assembly GCA_963832045.1 of uncultured Alphaproteobacteria bacterium. Lineage (GTDB taxonomy): Bacteria > Pseudomonadota > Alphaproteobacteria > Rhizobiales > Xanthobacteraceae > Bradyrhizobium. The sequence continues at coordinate 6,643 of CAWHSM010000012.1, read as the reverse complement.
CGCGAACGACGTGGGCGCGAACCATCTTGTCAAAGAAGCTCGCCATCCGCGCGTCGTTCATGGCGCCGATGCCGTCGCGCAACGCCTCGCCGGAGTCAACGATCCCGTACTCCTTCATCCTCGCGATCGAGTAGGCGATCAACTCGTCGGTCATTTCCGGGTTGAGTTTCCTGATCATGGCATTGGCGGCAGCGTTATCGCCGTAGAGATAGTTGTACCAGCCGATCATCGAAGCACTGACGAAGCGTTGAACCAGATCCGGCTTCTTGTCGATCAGGTCGCGGCGCGTCTCGACCAGGGTCGAGTAGGTGTTGAAGCCATAATCGGCAAGCAGGATGATCCCGGGCTCGAAACCAGCCGACTTCTCGATCGCGTAAGGCTCGGAAGTGACATAGCCCTGCATCGCACTGTGCTTGTCGGCGAGGAACGGCTGGGGATTGAAGGTGTATGGCCTGACCTTGTCTTCGCTAAATCCGTATTCGGACTTCAGCCACTGGAAATAGCTTGAAATACCTTCCTTCGAGACGAACAGCGTCAGCGGCTTGAGTTCGTCGAGCTTGGTGATTTTGGATTCCGGGTGCGTCAGCAGCACCTGCGGGTCCTTCTGGAAGATAGCCGCGACGGTGACCACCGGCACGTTGTTGGCGACCGCATCGAGCGACATCAGCGTGTTCGCCGCCATGAAGAAATCGAGCTTCCCGGCGATCAGGAGCATGCGATTGTTCTCGTTGGGACCGCCGGGCACGATCGTCACGTCGAGGCCATATTCGGCGTAAGTGCCGTCGGCCACGGCCTGGAAAAATCCGCCATGCTCGGCCTCGGCGACCCAATTGGTCCCGAACGAGACCTTGTCGAGCGCGGTCTGGGCCTGCCCGGGCGAAGTGGCCACGAGGACCGTCACCAGAAGCGCCGTTAACGCTCGCGGCACCAGCTTCATGATTGGACTCCGTAGGTCATTTTGCCTCATGATGGGGACCAACAAACGCGAGAAGCGTTTGGGCACCCATACAAACTATCTTTGCGCGATGACTTCAACCCTCCCTCCCCGCGATTGGATCGACATCGACCCGCCTGACTTGGCCGGCTCCGATCGCGAGCGCTGGATTGCGGTTCTGCCGCTGGCCGCAACCGAGCAGCACGGGCCGCATTTGCCCCTCGAAACCGACGTCCTGATCGCGCAGGCCTATCTCGCGCGGGTGGGTGAACTGCTCTCCGACGCCATGCCCGTCACTTTTCTGCCGCTTCAGCCGGTCGGGATTTCCTCGGAGCACACCGACTTTCCGGGCACGCTGACGTTGTCGCCGCAAGCAGCCCTCAAGAGCTGGATGGCGCTCGGCGAGAGCGTCGCTCGGGCCGGTCTGAAAAAGCTTGTGATGGTCACAAGCCATGGCGGCAACAGCGCCGCGATGAGCCTCGTCGCGCAGGAGCTGCGCACGCACCACCGGATGCTGGTCGTCACGACGGCCTGGGGCCGGCTTTCGGCACCCGAGGCGCTGTTTTCCGCACAGGAAGTCCAGCATGGCATTCATGGCGGCGCGGTCGAGACATCGATCATGCTGGCGCGCCATGGCGCGCAGGTGCGGCGCGAGGCGATCGCCGATTTTCGTCCCTCGACCGTCGCGATGGCACGGGATTTTCGCTGGCTCTCGGCGCAGCGGCCGGCACCCTTCGCCTGGCAGGCCCAGGACCTTCATCCGAGCGGCGCCTCCGGCGACGCGACACAGGCCTCCGCCGAGAAAGGCGAACGCCTGATCGATCAGGGCGCGCAGGCGTTTTGCGAATTGCTTGCGGACGTCGAGAAATTCGATCTGAAGGCGCTTTCCAACACCCCGCAGGCTTAACGGCGGTGGCGTGCAAAGCCACCGAGGCGGTTGACATAGTATAGGGGGGTACCCTATATTTAACTTTATTATGTCGCACACGATCAAAGAGAAAAAGCGGCTGTTGGCGCGCGTTGGCCGCATCCGCGGCCAGATCGAGGCCATCGAGCGTGCGCTCACCGAGGAGGCCGGCTGCGAGCGCATCATGCACATGATCGCCGGCATTCGCGGCAGCGTCGCAGGACTGATGGCCGAGGTGGTCGAGGACCACATCCGCACCCACCTTGTCGACCCGGAAAGGAATCCCGGCGCCCTCAATGCAGACGCAGCCGATCAGTTGATCGACGTGGTCCACACCTATTTGAAGTGAGGCTAGTGCCGCCTATTTGAAGTTCCTGCACCACAAGCGGCGAATTCGATCCAGGAACTTCAAATAGAAAAGCGGCACTAGAATCAATAGGTTTGCTAGTGCCCATAACTTTCCGAAGTTCGTGAAAGTGGGTGCTGCAATGGAGCACGAACTTCGGAAAGTGGGCACTAGTGTGACAGTTCAGAAGTCCGCATCTTTAGCGCCGCGATTTCATCATGCGGACTTCTGAACCGAAGTCACACTAGATCATAAATTTACTAGCGTCCCTTCGATTCCGAAGTTCGCAAACGTGGGGCCGCAAAATGATACGAACTTCGGAATCGGGACGCTAGCATGACAGACCCCCGCCTTGCCTTCCAGTTATCGCCGCACAGCCACGTCTTTCTAGGCCACGACCACGAACGGGCGGAACGGCGGACGTGGGCAGTCATCATTCTCTGCACTGTCATGATGATTGCCGAAATCGTCGGTGGCGCCTTGTTCGGTTCGCTCGCTCTGATCGCGGACGGCTTGCACATGTCGACGCATGCCGGCGCGCTGCTGCTCGCCGCGCTCGCTTATACCTATGCCCGAAAATATGCCGACGATCGCCGGTTCACGTTCGGCACCGGCAAGTTCGGCGACCTCGCCGGGTATTCCAGCGCCATCGTTCTGGCGATGATCGCGCTTCTGATCGGCTATGAGGCCGTGTCCCGCCTGCTCGATCCCGTTCCCATTGCCTTCAACCAAGCGATCCCGATCGCAGCACTCGGTCTTTTGGTCAACATCGCCAGCGCATGGCTATTGGCGGGCGGTCATCGCCACGGCCCCGACCACTCGCACGATCACTTACATGACCCCTTGCGTGACCACGACCACTCGCACGGCCATCAGCACGGCGGCGCGCATCACCGCGACAACAACATGCGCGCCGCCGTCGTTCATGTCATGGCGGACGCCGCGGTATCCGTTTTGGTGATCGTCGGATTGCTGCTGGCCCGCGCATTCGGCTGGCTGTGGATGGACCCGCTGGCAGGCTTCGTCGGCGCGCTGGTCATCGCCAACTGGTCAGTCGGACTGCTGCGCGATACCGGCGCTATCCTGCTCGATCGCAACCCGGATCCGCGCATGGCGGAGAAAGTCCGCATTGCGATCGAAAGCGGGGGCGACCGCGTCACCGACCTGCATCTCTGGCGGCTCGGACCCGGACATCTCGGCGCCATCGTCTCGATTGCGACGCCCGACCAGCGCGAGCCGGCATACTACCGGCAAAGGCTGGCAGATTTCGCCGACCTTTCGCATGTGACGGTCGAGGTTCAGCACGTCCATTCGCCGAACGGCTAGTGCCGCCTATTTGAAGTTCCTGCACCACAAGCGGCGAATCCGATCCAGGAACTTCAAATAGAAAACCGGCACTAGAATCAATGGGTTTGCTAGTGCCCCTGACTTTCCGAAGTTCGTGGAAAGTGGGTGCGGCAACGGAGCACGAACTTCGGAAAGTGGGCACTAGGCCGGACCGAAAGCGCGATCACTCGTCAAAGATACTTCGCGATTGCTTGAAGTCCCGCAGTGCGGCCTGGTCTCTCGAGCCGGACGGCTTGAAAGATCGCTCCAGACTTTGGCTGATGTGATCGTGGATCAGGGCCTTCTTGGCGCTCTCGATCGCACTCTCCACAGTGTTCAAAATCTCTCTGGATGGCCGCCGGCCGCCGTGCGTAGCCGCGCTCTTTCGATCGGGTCGGCCCACCGATGACGACGGAAATTGGAGATGCAATCGAACGTCTCAAACGCCGCGGCGTCATCGGTGTCTTTCGGCTGGCGAGCATGATGCTGCGTTGTGCGACGATCCTGCATCGCCAGCGCAAGATTTCACATGTTGGTCTTCGAACCGTCTTATCAGCAACGCGGTGGTTGGAGCGGCTCGGAGCATGGTTGGCTCTGGGGCATCGCCGAAAGCGCCGGAAAATCGAACAGGTACTTCGCCATGATTCCCTCGATTGATCAGACCGCGATCAACCTCGGTATGGCAAGGCTGCTCGGCGCATGCATCGGGTTCGAACGCCAATGGCGCCAGCGCATGGCCGGATTGCGGACCAACACGCTGGTCGCGATCGGTGCGGCGAGTTTTGTCATTTTCGAAAGCCTGTTCCCTGACGAGGGAAGTCCGACGCGGGTGGCCGCGCAGGTCGTCTCGGGGTTCGGCTTCCTCGGCACGGGGATCATCTTTCGCGAGGGACTCCAGGTGACCGGTCTTAATACCGCGGCTACCCTGTGGTGCTCGGCAGCGGTGGGGCTGCTTGCGGGCAGCGGCCGTTTCAGCCGCGAGCTGGAGCGTCGGACCGATCCTGGAATAATAGTGGGCATCGACGGCCTACTTGCAATTGCGAATTAATTGCAAGTATGGTTGGGAATAAACGCCGGATCTTCTTGATCTAGAATTCGATGTGGGTAACGGGGCAGGTGATGAAGAAGGTCTGCAGATTCGGATGCAGCGGCGGCATCTTGTTTGCCGCATGCTCCGCTGCGATTGCGGCCGACATGCCCCCTAATCTTCCCGTCAAGGCGCCGGTCCGCGCGGCAGTCTATGACTGGACCGGATTCTATTTCGGCGGCCATTTCGGCTACGGCGGCGGCAGCCTTGGCCCCGGCACCAATCCCCTTCCCGAACAGGGCGTCGTGTTGCCGCCGAGCACAACCGGCCTCGTTGGCGGTTATCAGGTTGGCTATATCAAGCAGTTTTCAAACCGTTTCGTCTTCGGCGTCGAGGCCGATGCATCGTTCACGAGCCCGCTCGACGCCCCGCGACTGACACCCGCGCCGTTCAACGCCACGATCGATTACGTCGGCACGGTGCGCGGCCGGTTCGGCTACGCGTTTGGAACGGTGCTGCCCTATGTCACCGCCGGCGTTGCCTGGGGTCATAGCCATGTCAATATCAACGACAGCGGCAGCGTGGTGTCATCGCCGGGGCAAACCCAGCCAGGCTGGACCGTGGGCGCAGGCGTCGAATTCGCCGTGAGCGGCAATTGGCGCGCCAAGGCCGAATACCAGTACGTCGATCTCGCGCACGGGATGTATGACCTGAGCGCATTTGCCATGCCGGGCGTCAACGTCGATCCCAACTTCCATCTCGTCAAACTCGGACTGAACTACCGATTCGGGGACACGCCATGGGCTCCGACGGTGTCCGCAGGCGGCCAAGGCGCGCTGCCGGAATCCGACGTATGGAACGTACACGCCCAGACGACCTTTCTTCCGTCCGGCTATCCCGCGTTCCGTTCGCCCTATGCGAGCCCCTTGAGCCTGCCCGGAGGCGGACAAATCCGCGAAACATGGACGTCGACGGCCTTTATCGGCGTTCGCCTGTGGCAGGGTGGCGAATTCTATTTCGATCCGGAACTGGCAGAAGGTTTCGGTCTCAACGGCACGCTTGGTCTTGCGGGCTTCTCCAACGGCGAGGCCCAGAAGGCCGGATCGCTGTTCCCGAAAATTCGGCCGCAACGCTACTACATCAAGCAGACTTTCGGGCTCGGCGGTGAACAGGAGGACGTTGCCGACGGTCCCAATCAATTGCCGGGCAAGCGCGATATCGATCGCGTCACGCTCATCGTCGGCCGCTTCGCGGTCGGGGACTTCTTTGACGGCAATTCCTACGCCAAAGACCCGCGCGCAGACTTCATGAACTGGGCGATGTGGTCGTCGGCCGCCTATGATTTCCCGGCCGATCTGCCGGGTTATACCCGCGGGGCCATCGTCGAATTCAACCGCAAGGACTGGGCGGTGCGCGCCGGCCTCTTCGAGGTGCCCACCGCTCCGAACAGCGACGTCCTGGTGATCAATTCCCAGAACATCGGTACCGTCGCCGAACTGGAAGAGCGCTATGCGCCATTCGACCAACCCGGCAAACTGCGGCTCGGAGTCTTCGCGAACCGCGGCCATACCGGCAATTACAACGAAGCGCTGACAATCAGCGATTCGAATCCGATGCTCGATATCAACGCCATCATGGCGAGCATCCGGACGGATAACCTCAAATACGGCTTCTACGCCAATGCCGAGCAGCAGATTGCCAAGGACATCGGCCTGTTCGCCCGCGCAAGCTGGAATGACGGCCGCAACGAAATCCTGTCGTTCACCGATATCGATCGCAGTGTTTCCGGAGGCGCTTCAATCAAGGGCAGCTATTGGGGCCGCCCGAACGATACGATCGGCATCGGCGGCGCCGTCAACGGGCTTTCAGCATCCCATCGCGAATTCCTGGCCGCCGGCGGCTTCGGGCTCTTGATCGGCGATGGCCGCCTCAACTACAGCCCGGAACAGATCCTGGAGGCTTATTACGCCTACTCGTTCAACAAGAACCTCACCATAACCGCCGACTATCAACTCATCACAAATCCTGCCTATAACGCAGACCGGGGACCAGCGTCGATCTTCTCGGGGCGACTGCACGGCGAGTTCTGAACAAGGCGGCGCG
>CAWHSM010000011.1:0-228923 GCA_963832045.1 uncultured Alphaproteobacteria bacterium | reverse complement strand
AATGCCGGGTGCGCGCCGCACCCACAGCCTTGTGTGCGAATGAAAAAAGCACACAAGCGTAGTCACCACAGGTACGTCGCATCAACCGACATTCCCTGCGCGATGGTTTTACGGCTTATTGCGCGCTCTCCCTGGTGAGCCGGGCTTGTTGTCACCATCGCCCGCGATTGCCGAAGCAAGCGTCGCCACCTTGACATCAGCGTCGGGATGTCAGGACCACACGACTTCGCCGTCCGCATCGAAGCGCTTCGTCTTCGCGCAATCTGCGTCCATCGCATCCCGCACCCAACGTTCGTGACGACCGCGAAGCGCCCCTCTTGAGGAGCGCGGGACGGCCGAGACTAGTGGCGGTGATTTGCCCGACGACGCAAGGCGAAAATTTTTGGCAAAAGCACTGGACAGACGCTGTGCGATTTGCCCGACGAATTTTGATTTGCCCGCGGACAAATCACGCGAGATCGGCGAAAGCAGTCAAGTGCAAGGCAATTGCTGCATCCCCGTCATCCTGAGGTGCGAGCGCACCTCGCTCCCGGTAGCTTTAGCGTAGGCGGAAAGCGAGCCTCGAAGGATGACGAGCCACCGCTCATGCCACACATGCCTGGAGGCGCCTACCTCAGTCATCCTTCGAGGCGCGCCAAGTTCTTGCACGCGTTCGAACGGCCTCGGATGCTTGGCCTGCTCGGTTCTGGCGCGCACCTACGGGTGAACGCAATTGCGTTCATCCCGGGGATGACGCTTCACCACTGATAGCGCACCACGCCCTTGCCGGCGTAGCTTGAGCGTGACGTTGGAGAACTCGCCTTCGAACGTCGCGGCGACCGACCAGTTGTTGGTCCATTTGCGCTCGATGGAAGCGGTGGTCAGCGCCGAGTCGGAGGCCTGCGCCGCGCCGTTGACGACAAAGCTCGCGCCCGGCAGCGTCTGGAACGTGGCCCCGATCGAACGGTCGGGATCGTAATCATGCGCCCAGGCCAAGCGGCCGCGCAGCGTGAGGATGCCGTCCGGCACCACAAAGGATTTGTCGGTGCGGAAACCGAGTTCGCTGCGCGCGTCGGTGACGTCGTGCGCGCCGTAGCCGAGCGCAAAATTGTTGGTGCCGATGATCGCCTGCTCGGCATAGGCCGGCAGATCGAAGGTCACGAACTGCGCCGCCGCGTAAGGCGTGATGCCGACGCCGGCGCTCCACGGCGAGACGAAGCGATAGCCGCCCTCGAGCCTTCCCGACCACGCATTGGCGTTGAACTCGGCGCGGAGCTGATCGAGGCCGGCCAGCGTCACGGTGCGGTTGGTGGTGATGTCCTGCCAGCCATAAGCAAGCGCGGCGGAGACATAGGCCGGGCCATTGGTAGTGGCGCGACATAGGCGCCGGCCTGGAACAGATCGGAGCGGCCGGTGCCGCCATTGGCGACGGAGAAGCTGGTGCCGCCGCCGGCGAGCGCAAAGCCCGCAATCGTGTTCGGCGAGAACAGATAGTCGGCGCCGACCGCGGTGCCGGCGATGCTGCTGGTGGTGTTGTTCGATCCGAGCGCGGTGTTGCCGATGTCGATTGCGAGCCGCCAAAGCCGGCCCCCCACACGCTCCAGCGCGCCTCGAAAGTTTGCGGCGGTGCCTTGGTGAACATCGCAAACGCGTCGGTCTTTTTGCTGGCGGCGTAAGCGCTCGCCTCATCGGCATATCCGCTCGCGCTCGGTACAGGACTGGCTCCGCCGCCCCGGTTCGTGAAGGGATCGGTCAACAACCCCATGAACTGGCCCATCGCATTGAAGGTCGTCTGCTGCGAACCAACAGCGGTCTCGCCCGAGAGCTGAGTAAGGACAAGGCCGTAGCCCGCAAGCGACGTGGGTCCATTGAGCAGCGCGTTGAACACCGGGCCGCTCAGGCCTGAGGTCTGTGCCGCGCCGTTGAGCGCGTTGACGAGGGCGGTCTGGTTGGTGCCAAGACCGGGCGTCAGGAAATTGATGCCGGCGCTCTTCACCACGACGTCGGTCGCATTGGGAAATACCAACTGCGCCTGTAGCGCCGGGCTCGCCAGCAGCGTAAGCCCGTTGTTGGTGGTGCCGCCCGCCGCCGACAGGATGGTCTGCTGGAACGCGCCAAATGTCGGGTTCAATACCTGCACCTGCACCGCGCCGGCAAGAGCGGCCGTGCCGGAGATATTGACCCGGTCGGAGGTGGCGCCGGCGATATTGATGTCGGAGAACAGCCGCCCGGTCGCGGTCTGCACCAGATTGCCGGCCAGCGCCGTGGCCTGGATCACCCCCGCGCCACCCGGCGACAGCGTGCCGGCATTGGTCAGGGCATTGCCCGCGCCGAGATTGACGGTGGCGCCGCTGTTGAAGAACCCGCCCGCCATGTTGTTGAAGGCGTTGGCGCCGCTGCCCAGATTGACGTTGCCGATCACGGTGCCGAAATTGTTGACGGTGTCGTTGCCGGAGGTGCCCAGAATCGCAAGGCCCGACAGCGCCGTCACCGTGCCGAAGTTGGTCAGCGTGTTGGTGGTGCCGCCGGAAAGTTCGACGCCGGCCCCGGTCCCCGAACCGCCCGACACCGTGCCCGATGTGATGGTGACCGCGATAGGGCCGCCAGAACTTGCGGCATAAATCCCGACCGCGTTGTTGACCGCGGGGGTGACGTTGCCGGTCGAGGTCACCGTGACGCCGCCATTGCCAAGACTTAGGGCAGTAATCCCATTGCCGCCGTACGTACCCGCTGTGGTGATGTTGCCGGTCGAAGTCACTGTGACGGCGCCAAGGCCCTCGGCCTCAATCCCGGCCAAACCGTCCGCAATGGCGATGTTGCCGGCCGAGGTCACCGTCACCGCACCAAGGCTGAAGGCTCTAATTCCGCCGCGCCCGCCCTCACCCGTGGTGATATTGCCGGTCGACGTCACTTTGGCGGCGCCATCGCTCACTGCGAAAATCCCGGTCCCGCCGTCCCCCCCAGTGATGATGTTGCCGGTCGAGGTCACCGTCGCCGTACCACCCCCACCAGATCGGCTGAAGGCAAAAATTCCGTACCCGCCCTTACCGGTTGCGGCGATGTTGCCGGTCGAGGTCACCGTCACCGCGCCAGAGCCAGAGTTGGTAACAATCCCTCCCGAGTAGTTGCCCGTGGTCTTGATATTGCCGGTCGAGGTCACCGTCACGGCGCCAGCGCCGTTGGCATAAATCCCGTTCGCGCTTATTCTGGATACAAAGGTCACCCCGTCGCCCGCGGTGGTAATGTTCCCGATCGAGGTCACGGCAACAGAGGCATTGCCGAGGGCAAAAATCCCGCTCGCGCCGGTCCCACCGGTGGTGATATTGCCGGTCGAGGTCACCGTCGCAGCGCCGTTTGTACCTGCTGCATAAATCCCGTGCGCATTGTCGCCCCCGGTAGTGATGTTGCCGGTCGAGGTCGCGGTCGCTGTGCCAGTGCCTTTGCTCTGGGCAGAAATCCCGGTCGCGGCGAGGCCTGCTGTGGTGATGTTGCCGGTCGAGGTCGCGGCAACAGCGCCATTGCTAAGGCTGTAGGCAGAAATCCCGGTCGCGTTATTGCCGGCGGTGGTGACATTGCCCGTCGAGGTCACCGTAACCGCGGTAACTACGCCAGTCGCAATGCTTTCGGCGAAAATGCCGAGCGCGGTGGAGCCCCCAGTGATGATGTTGCCGGTCGAGGTTACCGTCACCGTGCCAAGGGTCTTTGCAAAAATCCCGTCCGCTGTGGCGCCGGCGGTACTGATATTGCCGGTCGAGGTCACGGTCGCCGTGTTACCCAGGGCATGAATCCCCTGCGCTGTGGCGCCCGCGGTACTGATATTGCCGGTCGAGGTCACTGTTAACGCGCTATTGCTGAGGGCATAAATCCCCTGCGCTGTGGCGCCCGCGGTGGTGATATTGCCGGTCGAGGTCACCGTTAACGCGCTATTGCTGGCGGCAGAAATCCCGAACGCGTTGCTGCCCGCGGTGACAATGTTGCCGGTCGAGGTCACCGTCACCGCGCCAGTGCCCCGGGCATAAATCCCGTACGCGTTGTTGCCCGCGGTGGTGATGTTGCCGGCCGAGGTCACCGTGACCGCGCCAGCGCTCCTGCTGTAGGCAAAAATCCCGTGCGAGTAGCTGCCTTGGGTGGTGATGTTGCCGGTCGAGGTCACCGTCACCGCCCCAGCGCCATTGCCCCGGGCTTCAATCCCGTACGCGTTGGTGGTGCCCGCGGTGGAGATGTTGCCGGTCGAGGTCACCGTCACCGCGCCAGCACCATCGCCTCGGGCATAAATCCCGCGCGAGGAGCTGCCTTGGGTGGAGATGTTGCCGGTCGAGGCCACCGTGACAGTGCCAGCGCTCAGGGCAAAAATCCCGTCCGAGTGGCTACCCGCGGTGGTGATGTTGCCAGTCGAGGTCACCGTCACCGCGCCATTATGGCTCCGGGCATAAATCCCGTCCGCGTGGTCGACCGCTGTGCTGATGTTGCCGGTCGAGGTTACCGTCACCGCGCCAGCGCCAGTGCCCAGGGCATAAATCCCGCGCGAGTAGCTGCCCTGGGTGGTGATGTTGCCGGTCGAGGTCACCGCGACAGTGCCAGGGCCCTGGGCTTCAATCCCGTACGCGCGGTTGCCCGCGGTGGAGATGTTGCCGGTCGAGGTCACCGTGATCGCGCCATTATTGCTCTGGGCATAAATCCCGTTCGCGTTGCTGCCCGTGGTGGTGATGTTGCCGGTCGAGGTCACCGCGACAGCGTCAGCCATGCTAGTGGCACGAATCCCGCTCGCGTTGCCGCCCGCGGTAGAGATGTTGCCGGTCGAGGTCACCGTCACCGCCCCAGCGCCAGCGCCAAAGCTGACGGCAAAAATCCCGTTCGCGGCGCTGCCCGCGGTGATGATATTGCCGGTCGAGGTCACCGTGACAGCGCCAGCCAGGACGCTACTGGCATAAATCCCGTTTGCGCTGGCGCCCGTTGTGGCGATGTTGCCGGTCGAGGTCACCGTGACGGCGTCAGCCAGGCTACTGGCAAAAATCCCGTCCGCGTGATCGCCCGCGGTGGTGATGCCGAACGCACCGGTGTTGCTGGTGATGGTGATGTCGCCGTCAGAGACAAAGCTGATCCCGGGCGTCCCGCTCGCGGGCGCGATCGCCTGGGTCAGGTTGTTGACATTGAGCGTGGTGACCGGCGGCACGTTGAAGTCGGTGCCGCCGGCGATCCCGGCGGATTGATTGCCGGTGCAGGTCTCGATGGTGCCGCCGCTGGATGGCGTGCAGGCATCCGGCCCCGCCAGCGCCGGGCTACCGAGCGCCAGCGACAGCGCGCCGGCGGCAACCGTGCTCAGAAACGCATCCCGGAAACGAACACCGGGCCGACCCGCCGGGGCCCCGTTTGTGCAGACCCAGACGTTCGACATTGAATTCCCACTAGTCTTAAAAAAAAGCCTCAAGAAGTACGACTTAGAATTATCGAACGGAACCGCGCGCGTCTATACCCGATCACTTGCGACAGAAGTGCATATCCCACGATATCAGACCCGGAGTTGCGGCAAAGCAGCAACACTCGCGAAAATTCGCGCGAACGGTCGCGCTGGCGGCAATCAGCAAAAAGGAATGCACCGTGGATCGCGCTTCCAAGTCGTGCCACATAGCAGGACAGCGCCTGACCTTTGCTGCAAAAACGACGCCCTTCAGAGAATCAAGGATCCGTACCATTTGAGCGACGCTCCCGCCAGCCCCACACCATCAGCCGCGCTGCCGCAACTGACGGCGGCGCACATCACCTGCTCGCGCGGCATGGCGGGATGGCTTCACGCCAATCAGGTCAGCCTTGCCTTCACCTCCTACCAGACCGGGCGGCTCTATCTGGTCGGGGTCGACGACGCGCAGGGGCTTGCCGTTCACGAGGTAGGCACCGGCCGGGCGATGGGATTGTGGGCCGACCAACAGCGCCTGGTGCTGGCGACCGCATTCCAGGTCTGGCGGTTCGAGAACATCCTGGCCGCCGATCAGACCATGAACGGCGCCGACCGCTATTATGTGCCGCGCGTCGCGCACACCACCGGCGAGATCGATATCCACGACATCAGCGTGCTCGGCGACGGCCGCATCGTCTTCGTCAACACCGCCTATTCGTGCCTGTCGCTGCTGTCGCCGGTGCACGCCTTCCGCCTGCTCTGGAAGCCGTCCTTCATCTCCAAGCTGGCGGCCGAGGATCGCTGCCATCTCAACGGCCTCGCGGTCAAGGACGGCGAGCCGGCCTGGGTGACGGCGACCAGCCGCAGCGATGTGATCAGCGGCTGGCGGGCGCGGCGCGCCGAGGGCGGCATCGTGATCGATGTCGCGACCGGCGCCGTCGTGACCGAGAAACTCTCGATGCCGCATTCGCCGCGCTGGTATCAAAACCAGCTTTGGGTTTTGAACTCCGGCACCGGACATCTCGGCACCGTCGATCTTGCAAGCGGCGAGTTCACCCCGCGCGCGTTCTGTCCGGGCTTCCTGCGCGGGCTGGCGTTCCACAACAATCACGCCGTGGTTGGCCTGTCGCTGTCGCGCGACGGTTCGTTCTCCGGTCTCGCACTCGACGACGAGATGAAGAAGCGCGATGCCGACGGCTGGTGCGGCGTGCAGATCGTCAACCTCGCCTCCGGCGACATCGTGCAATGGATCCGCATCGAGGGCGCGGTGAGCGAGCTTTACGATGTCGCGGTGCTGCCGGGCGTGCGGCGGCCGATGGCGGCCTCCTTCACCGGCCCGGAGATCAACGAGCCCATGACTTTCGAGATGTGAACACCTTCTCGAAGCCGCTGCCGAGCCCGTCAATCGCAAAGTGTGTGAAAACCGGAAAGGCCGACCGCGCTCAGCCACAACTTCTGATGTCGTTGGCGAGGCTCCAGGTCTCCTTGGTCCTCAGATTCATCGTCCGGTAGATCCGGCCGCGAAGATCTTTGGGACATTCGCTGGGGACCTCGACCAGGCACATGTTGACCTTGTCGAAGACCTGGGAGTGAACGATGGAATTCTCCCTCCGAAGCGAGACCTGAACGCCCGAATTGGAGAACCTGATGAGGGTGCCGGGATCGGCTCCCTTCTTGGCACGGCCCGGCGGGATATCCTCGCCATATCGGTCGGTGATGGATGTGATGGTCGTTTCCGCGCACTCGCCGACCTTGCCCGGCAAATTCGATATCCGCTCCGTGTTCGGCCCCGGCTCGTCCTCGACCGGATCGGGCGGCGGAAACCACTTGTCGGGCGGGCCCGTCATCGGGACCCGCTCCGTTGGCGTATTCGCTGACCGCTCGTTGAGCGAACTGAGGAAGCTCGGCTGCGTACAGGCGGCAAGTGCGGCGAGCGACAACAGACCCAACAGACGCAACCACTTTATCGCTCTCGACTTCCGCATCACTTCGCAAAACGGTAGGCGCCGCCCTTCTCGATCGAACGCTGAAAGGCCGGCCGCGCATGCATGCGCGCGAGCCAGGCGCGAAGATTTGAATATGGCCCAAGCTTCTCGAACACGTCAGCCATTTCGCCGACAAAGCTCATCTGGATATCCGCTCCCGTCAGCGTTTCGCCGACGAAGAACTCCCTTCCTTTCAACGCGCCGTCGACATAGCCGAGATGGTTGGCGATTTCACTCTCGATCCTTGGGTGCAGCGGGCTGCCTGCCTCCTTCAGCCTGGAGACATAGAGATGGAGCATCAGCGGCAGCATGGCGGAGCCTTCGGCATAATGCAGCCATTCATTGTAGGCCTCGTAATCCGGCGCACCCATCGCCGGCATCATGCTGCCGCCGCCGTATTTTCGAATGAGATAGTCAACGATAGCGCCGGATTCGGCGATTTTGAGGTCGCCGTCCGATAGGACCGGCGATTTGCCGAGCGGATGTATCGCCGCCAATTCCGGCGGCGCCAGACGCGACCTCACGTCGCGCTGATAGTGCTTCATCGCATAGGGCGCCTCAAGCTCCTCGAGCAGCCACACAATCCGCTGCGAGCGGGAGTCGTTGAGGTGATGAAGGGTGAGCATGGGTTTCCTCAGGCCGCGTCCGGTGCGCTGAGGTCTATCAGAGGTCTCTGGAAAAAGGCAGTGTTCGGACCAGCCTAAAAATGCCCCGCGGCGCTATTTTCGCCGGGGGCATTCGAGGCTCGTTTTGGATTTGGCTTGTTTTCGGATTTTACGCGTCGGCCGGTCCGCCGGCCTTGATCCTACAATCCGGTATAGCCGGCCTTGACCGGATCGCTCGAACCATCGAGCTCGCGCAGGTAAGTCAGCCCGCATACGGTCAGCCGGTGCATGTCCTTCTCGCCCGCCTCGAACAGCGTCGTGACGTATTCGGTCACCTTGACGCGCGCCTCGGCGCTGGCGGCCGCGGAGCGGTTCAACAGCAGATCATAGGTCATCATGATACGGTCGATGGCGGGTTGCATGGAATCCTCTCGTTCTGATCCGATTTCGGACTGATCCGTCAGACGCACTCCAGCGCTTCGAATTTCGCGATCGCCTTGTTGGCGAGCCTGATCTTGTTGAATTCGCCGCGCTCGAACAGTTGCACGATAATCCCGAGCAACTGTTCGTCGGTCGCAAGATGGTCGGCGATGGCGCCCGTCCGGCACAGGTAATCGGCGGCGATGGCGTAGGCATCGCCGAGCACTCCGACATTCACGACCTGTAGTCCGCGCTCGACGAGCATCGCCTGTTCTCCGATACGCAGCACTAAGCCTGTGGCTGCGGAAAAGTTCCATTCCGGGCGGACGTTTTTGCATGGATAAAACGACAAAACGCACCGGTTCGGAAAATCCGAACCAGTGCGCGTTGGGGGAAGTCTCGTATCGGCTGCCGGTCTTTTAAAGGGCCGGCTTGGCCGCGACCGAATTCAGAGCCGATAAAGGATCTGGTCGGTCCAGAACCGCTCGAGGCGATGCAGCGACTTGTTCAGCGTCGCGAATTCCTCGTTCGAAATGCCGCCGACCTGTTCAACGGTCTTGACGTGCTTCTGGTAGAGCGCGTCGACGATGCGGCGGATTTCCTGGCCTTGCGTGGTCAGGCGAATCCGGACCGAACGGCGATCAACGCGCGAACGCTGGTGATCGAGGAAGCCGAGTTCGACCAGCTTCTTCAGGTTGTAGGAGACATTGGAGCCGAGGTAATAGCCGCGCGTGCGCAGCTCGCCCGCGGTCAATTCCTTGTCGCCGATGTTATAGAGCAAGAGCGCCTGCACCGAATTGATATCGGCGCGGCCGCGACGATCGAATTCATCCTTGATGACATCGAGCAGGCGGCGATGCAGCCGCTCCACCAACGTCAAGGCTTCGAGATAGAGCGGCTGCACCGGAGCCTGACCCGGTGCGCGCTCGACGGTTTCAACCGCCGTTGCAACGGCTTTCATCATGACACTTCCCCTGTTGTCGTTTTATCGACTTATTCGACGAAACTTTTGTCTCGCCTGATAGCCGCAACTTAAGGGGCCGGTTTGAAGATCAGCTTAAATAAGAGAATAAAGAGATCATGAATTTAAGAGAGTGAATCGCGGATTAAGCCTGCAATACAAGGGCTTTTTGCAAGGTTTCATTGACGCTGCGAGCGCGCTGTTCACGCTTCGTCTGCGTCGCTGTCACATATGGAAACAGCCTCGCTTGAATCGGAAAGGCTTGCGTAACAGGTGTGGCCAAAGCCGTCACGGTGAGCGAATGGTTACCGGTGTAGCGCGAATTTATGGCGGCCGCTCGCGCGCTGCCATCCACGCCAGTGCCAGATAGATCGCCAGCATCGAGGCTTCCGCCACCACGACAGCGAGGCTGCCGCCATAGATCGCGGGAAACATCAGCTCGATCACCGTCATCGATACGACGGTGATGAGCCACACCACCGCGCCCCACGGCGTCGCCAGCCAAAGCCCGACGGCTGCGACAAGTTCGATCACGGCGAAATAGATGGTCGAGGTCTGCCATGCGAGCGACTGGTTCTCGAAAGCCTCCTCCTCGCCGCCGATAAAGCCCGTGACCTGCGCCCAGTGATAAAGGCCCTTGATAACAGAGACGACCGCCATGATACGCAGGAAGAGAACGAGCCGGCGCGTCCACACACTATCGGTGGACTCGATACGCTCCGACGATATCGCTTCAACCGATATCGCATGGTCTCTGGAACTGTCGCGCGTCGAGCTATCTGACATCGATGGGACCGGCCGATCTTTAAAGTACGAATCTTTCGGGAACGCTCTTGATCGCTCTAGAGCTCCGATTCCGAAGTTCGCATGGCGTCGCAGCAACCTCTGATGCGAACTTCGGAATCAAAGGAGCTCTAGCGCGGCCTCGAATTTGAAGTTCCTATAACGAAATTTCCGCACCACTGATAGGAACTTCAAATTCGCCGCGCTGTGACACTCTTGGCCCCTTGGCGCGGCAAAATCAATTGGGCTGGGCGGCGCCTTAAGGGCTCGGTGACGGCGGCGGCGCAAAGTGCTAGTTTAGGGATAAGCCGATACCCTGCCGCGCCGGCACGGCCGTCTTGTATGGCTATCTTGGGAGACACTATCCAATGGCGATCAAATTTGGGCGTCCGATCGAAATGCGGGATACACCGCGCCGGGACGCTGGCCTCTCCGCCCCGCGGCTTGACCTCGCCGTGCGCCCGCGCCGCAACCGCAAGGCCGAATGGGCGCGGCGCATGGTGCGCGAAAACGTCCTGACGGCGGATGATCTGATCTGGCCCCTGTTCGTGTCGGATGGCCACAACCAGCGAAGCGACATCGCCTCGATGCCCGGCGTGAGCCGGCTCAGCGTCGATCAGGCGGTACGCGAAGCCGAGCGGGCGATGAAACTCGACATCCCCTGCATCGCGCTGTTCCCTTACACCGACCCCTCCCTGCGCGACGAGCAGGGCTCGGAAGCGGTCAACGCCGACAATCTCGTCTGCCAGTCGGTGCGCGCGATCAAGAAGGAATTTCCCGATCTCGGCGTGCTCTGCGACGTGGCGCTCGATCCCTTTACCAGCCACGGGCATGACGGCTTGATGGAAGATGGCAAGATCCTCAACGACGCAACGGTTGCGGTGCTGGTGCGCCAGGCGCTGGTGCAGGCGGAAGCCGGATGCGACATCATCGCGCCGTCCGACATGATGGATGGCCGCGTCGGCGCCATTCGCGAGGGGCTCGATGCCGCCGGATTCCTCGACGTGCAGATCATGTCCTATGCCGCGAAATACGCCTCCGCCTTCTATGGTCCGTTCCGCGATGCGGTCGGATCGGCCAAGACGCTGACCGGCGACAAGCGCACCTATCAGATGGACAGCGCCAATTCGGATGAGGCGTTGCGCGAGGTCGAACTCGACATCGCCGAAGGCGCGGACATGGTGATGGTCAAGCCCGGCATGCCCTATCTCGACGTCCTGCGCCGGGTCAAAGACACCTTTGGCATGCCGACCTTCGTCTATCAGGTGTCCGGCGAGTACGCGATGCTGATGGCGGCTATTCGCAACGGCTGGATCGACGGCGATCGCGCCATGATGGAGAGCCTCACTGCGTTCAAGCGCGCCGGCGCCGACGGCATTCTGACCTACTTCGCGCCGCAGGCGGCGGAGAGGTTGAAAAAGGGCGGCTAGAACGGCTTGCCTGGACGATCCGAATTATGCCGTTTGGTCGCACAAGGAGGCCTTGCAACGGCTTTACCGGTTCCCATTTCCTGACCGACCCTCTGGTGGAGCGGTTGGAGGACGGACCATGTCATATAGCGGTTCTGGAAATACCGGCGGCGCCTATAACGCCGGCGGCGCCTGGCGCAATGACGGCGGAACTCCGCCCCATGCCTTCGATCCGGACATCGAGCCGGAATTGTTTCGCGGCGTGCTGACACGGCGGGTGTTCGCGTTTCTGATCGACCTTGTGGTGCTGTCGATCCCCGTGGTGCTTGGCTACGCGTTCATTGCCGTGTTCGGGCTGATCACGCTCGGGCTCGGCTGGATGCTGTTCTGGCTGGCATGGCCGGCCTCGGTCATCTGGGCCATCGTCTATTACGGCGCATCCCTCGGTGGCCGGCATTCGGCGACGCTCGGCATGCGCGCAATGGATCTCGAACTGCGCACCTGGTACGGCGCGCCCGGCTATTTTGTTCTGGGTGCCATGCACGCGGTGCTGTTCTGGGTTTCGGTATCGTTTCTGACGCCGCTCGTGGTGCTGGTCGGACTTTTCAACAGCCGAAGGCGCCTGTTACACGATATCGTGCTGGGAACCGTGGTTATTAACACCTCGATACGCAGCCCCGTGGGTCAGCCGGCACGGACTTTCTGACGCTCCCGCCGGAAATCAGAAGAAGCAGCTCGCGGGCAAACGGTTTGCAAACCAATTGACCGTTAGGCTTGGCGGCGCGATGCTGCGCTCACGCCTCGCCTCTCGGAGCCTGACGACATCCCGTGACCCAGCATTCGCGTGACACCCCGCAATTCTATCTGACGGCGCCCTCGCCCTGCCCCTATCTGCCGGGAAGGCACGAGCGCAAGGTGTTCACGCATCTGGTGGGCGACAAGGCCGGCGACCTCAACGACCTCCTGACCCATGGCGGCTTCCGGCGAAGCCAGTCGATCGCCTACCGGCCGGCCTGCGACCAGTGCCGCGCCTGCGTCTCCGTCCGCGTGGTCGCCAGCGAGTTTCGGCCCTCGCGCAGTTTCCGCAAGATTTTCGCCCGCAACGCCGACATTGTCGGCGAGCAGCGCAGCGCGGTGCCGACGTCGGAGCAATATTCGGTGTTCCGTGCCTATCTCGACCAGCGGCACCGGCACGGCGGCATGGCCGACATGACGGTGCTGGATTACGCCATGATGGTGGAGGACAGCCACGTCGAAACCCGCATCATCGAATATCGGCGACGCGGCATCGATACGGCGGTCAACGGCCGCGGCAACGATCTGGTCGCGGTGGCGCTGACCGACGTGCTCTCGGACGGGCTGTCGATGGTCTATTCCTTCTTTGAGCCGTCCGAAGAGAGCCGTTCGCTCGGCACCTTCATGATCCTCGACCATATCAATCGCGCGCGCCGGCAAGGGCTACCTTACGTCTATCTCGGCTACTGGATCGAGGGCTCGAAGAAGATGGACTATAAAGGCCGCTTCCTGCCGCAGCAGCGGCTGGCTCCCTCGGGCTGGATACGGATCGAGGCGTCCGGCGAAATGCTGAGCGAGCCGCAGGACTGAGAGCGAATAGCGAATAGAGAGAAAATTCTATTCGCCATTCGCCTCTTCATCCCAGCACCAAATCCCACACCAGTTTCGCATTCAACGCTATAATGAAGACCGCCGTCACGATTGCGAGCACGCTCAGCCAGCGCGGCGCGATGAAGGGGCCCATCTTGCGGCGGCTGGCGGTAAACATCACCAGCGGCACCACCGCGAACGGCAATTGCAGGCTGAGCACGACCTGACTGAGAATCAAAAGCTGGCCTGTCGCCTTTTCGCCGGCCAAGAGCGTCACCACCACCGCCGGCACGATCGCAATCAAGCGCGTCACCAGACGCCGCAGCCACGGAGCGATGCGCCAGTTCAGAAAACCCTCCATCACGATCTGGCCCGACAAGGTCGCCGTGATGGTCGAATTCAGGCCGCAGCATAACAGCGCGACCGCAAAAAGCGTCGGCGCCAATGTCGAGCCGAGCAAGGGCGCGAGAAAGCCGTGCGCCTGATCGAGTTCGGCGACGTCGGTTCGGCCGGTCCGATGAAATGTCGCCGCCGCCAGGATCAGGATCGAGGCGTTGATGACAAGCGCGAGACACAATGCGATCGAGGAATCGATGGACGCCAGCTTGATCGCCTCGCGCTTCTCTTCCCTGCCCTCGCCGATGAAACGTGTCTGCACCAGCCCGGAATGCAAATAAAGGTTATGCGGCATGACGGTGGCGCCGAGAATGCCGAGCGCGAGATAGAGCATCTCGCGGTTGACGAGGATTTCGCGCGTCGGCACGAAGCCGCCGATCACCGCGCCCCAATCGGGATCGGCCAGCGCGATCTGCACCGCAAAGCACGCCGCGATCACGCCGAGCATGGCCACCACAAACGCTTCGATCCAGCGAAAGCCGAAGGCTTGCAGCGCCAGGATCAGAAACACGTCCGCCGCGGTGATGACGACGCCGATCCCGAGCGGAATATGAAACAGCAGATTGAGACCGATCGCCGTGCCGATGACTTCGGCCAGGTCGGTGGCGGTGATCGCCAACTCCGCCGACAGCCACAGCGGCAGCGACACCCAGCGCGGAAATAAATCGCGGCAAGCCTGCGCGAGGTCGCGTCCGGCGCCCACGCCGAGCCGCGCGCACAGCGATTGCAGGATGATCGCCATCACGTTGGACAGCAGCGCCACGCTCAGCAGCGCGTAACCGAATTTGGAACCGCCCGCGAGTGACGTCGCCCAGTTGCCGGGGTCCATATAGCCCACGGCCACGAGATAGCCGGGACCGAGAAACGCCAGCAGCTTGCGCCAGAGCGGACCTTTTGGAGCGGTCCCCACGGTGGCGAACATGTCCGCCAGCGAAGGCGTACCGCGCTCGCGGCGCCAGCCCGTGGCGACTGGCGGAGCGGCGGCGGCCGTTGGCAGGGAATCCGGGGTCAAATCAGGGGTTCGTGCGTCCATCCACGCAAGATGGCCGAGATTTTCCCTTATTGCAACTAATTAGCAACTGCATCTGGTTGGACGCCTTCGGGGGCCAAACCGGGTCCGGAAACGGGTGGGTTTGAGGGGCTTCAATCGCGACATTGCAGGTCAAACGAGACTTTGTGCCAAGGATCACGTCATGTCCGACCCAAATACCCCTCGCCTGCCCTCCCTTCAACCGCCTCGCCTGGTCTAACCTGGCCGCACAGTCCGCCGAACAGATTGCGCTGGCCGCGGCCCCCATCGTCGCCGTGCTTCTGCTTGGCGTCGGCGAGGGCCAGACCGGACTGTTGCAGACCGCGCTGACGCTGCCGTTCATCCTGTTCGCCATTCCCGCGGGCCTGCTTGCCGACCGCATCTCGCGGCGCCGGCTGATGGCGGGCGCGGAGGCGCTGCGGGCCGCAGCCCTGCTCGCGATTCTTCTTTTGATCGGACGGCATCTGTTGACGCTGCCGCTGCTCGCGCTGTCGGGCTTCATCGCGGTGTGCGGAACGGTCGTCTACAGCGTGGCGGCGCCTGCGCTGGTGCCTTCGCTGGTTTCACCAGAACTCCTCCCCGTCGCCAATGCGCGAATCGAGCTTGCGCGGACGATCGCATTTGCCGCGGGACCGGCGCTCGGCGGCGTGCTGGTGGGATGGCTCGGTGCCGCGCCGGCGTTCGGATTTGCCGCGGCATTATCCGTGATCGCGGTCGTGCTGCTGTCGGGAATTTACGAACCCTCGCGCCAGAGCGCGCCGCGCCGCCATCCGCTGCAGGAGGTCCGCGAAGGCGCGTCCTTCGTGTTGCATCACGCGCTGCTGCGGCCGGTCTTCGTCACGCAATTCATCTTCAACACGGCTTCATTTTTGCTGCTCGCCATATTCGTACCCTATGCCGTGCGTCATCTCGGCCTCTCGGCCGCTGGCGTCGGCACGACGATGGCGATGTACGGCGCCGGCATGGTGGTCGGTGCGCTATCGGCGACACGGGTGATGCGCCGCATCGCATTCGGCACCGTGATCGGGCTTGGCCCTGTCACCGGCTTCGTGGCCGCCGCCATCATGGCGCTGACGACTGTTGTCCCCTCGCCCTGGCTTGCCGGCGCAAGCTTCTTTCTGCTCGGTGTCGGACCGATCCTGTGGGTGATCTCAACCACCACGCTGCGGCAGTCGGTGACGCCGCCAAGCCTGCTCGGGCGGGTCTCGGCGATCAACATCATGAGCTACGGCGCGCGCCCGGTGGGTTCGGCGCTCGGCGCCCTCGTCGGCGGGCTCTACGGCGCGGAAGCGTGCCTCTATCTGGCAGCGGCGATCTTCGCCGCGCAGGCGCTTGTGATCCTGATGTCGCCGGCGGTCTCGCTCAAGCGTCAGCCTGAAATGGTCGGAGAGCCTGCCTGCTCTTGAGGAAAACGTGCGCGGCGTCCGGTCAAACCGGATGCCGCTACGTTCAATCCGTCAGTGTTTTCCGCAGGGTTTTGCTTCGGAACATTCGTCACCCACGACAGCAACGCCCTGGATTTCGATCTCGAGGCCGGGCTGCGCGAACGAATTGACTGTTATCAGCGCGCTCGCGGGGTAGTTATTGCCGGGAAAGATTTCCTTGCGCAGTTTGACGAATTCATCGCCGTACCGCGACTCCTTGATGAACACCGTCATGGTGACGAGGTTGGCGAGGCTTGCGCCCTGCTGCTTGAGGGTCTGGTCGATCAGGGCAAACGTCCGGCGCGTCTGCGCCTCGAAATTTCCCGTGATGTCTTTTCCGTCGGCGTCGACCGGCACGCCCTTGCTGACCGAACTGGTTTGTCCCGCAAGCCAGATGACGGTGCCGCCGCGGGTCAAAACCGCCGGCGAATAGGCGCGCATTTGCTGAAAGTCGCTCTTACCAAGATATTCGGCGCTGTGCGCCATCCCCGCCAGTGCAAGACCGGCCCCCGCCATCAATGCCACCTTCAGTTTCGACATAAGCGCTTCCTGCTGGTTGATACTCTGTTGACCGCAGAAACGTTTCGCATTGCGGCTGCATTGTCAATCAGCGCAAGGATGCCGTCCAGTGGTGGCAGCGAATGTCAAATCCACGCCTCTAGCTCTTGAGATAGCGCTCGTATCGTCCGGCCAAAGGCTCGTCGGTCGCGATACCAGGCTCGAGCGTATAGAGATCCTGTGTCCGGCCAATGCCGCGCAACGCAAACCGGCCGGTGGAGACGAGATATCGCTGCCCGGCCGCGTCGAGGCCGCCGTGAAAGGCCGAGGAAATCAGAAGTTCGCGATCGACCGACCGGCACATCGAGGCGATGCGGCTGACTTCGTTCACCGCCGGTCCCACCACGGTGAAATCGAGCCGGTCGTCGTGGCCGATATTGCCGTAAAACACTTCGCCGACATGAAGACCCACATAGGCCGAGGTGATCGGCCGTCCCTCGGCGCAGCGGCGGGCGTTGAGCGTGATCATGTTCTGCCTGAACCGATGTTCGGCCCGAAGCGCGGCGCGCTTGGCATGGCTCAGATTTTCGCTGGTGAACATCGCGAGCACGCCGTCGCCGATCAATTTCAGCACGTCGCCGCCGGCCTCGTGGATGGCGTCGATCGCCGCCTGCGCGTAATCGTTGAGAAAGGGAATGATCTCGTCGGGCGAACTGGTCTCGCTGATCGCAGTCGACCCGCGCAGGTCGGAAAACCACAATACCGAATTGATGCGCTCGGTGACGCCGCGCGAGATTTTTCCGCGCAGGACCTGCTCGGAAGCATCGCGTCCGAGATAGACCCGGCCCAGCGTTCGCGCGATATCCACCTGCTGGGCCGACTTGATGGCGAGCCCCAGCGCCGGCACGAGGTCGCGCAGCGCCGCCAGTTCGTTCTCCTTGAACCCGCTTGCGCGCCGGGTCAGCCAGTAGGAATAGAAACAATCCATCTGGCCGAGCGCGCCGCTCTCGCCGAAACGATGGACGAAGGCGAGAAAATGCCGGTGCCCCTTTTCGGCGAGTTCAGGCAGCATCGTAAAACCAAGCGTGGGGTGATCGGCCAGATCGAGCAGCATCTCGTCATGGCCATGTTCGAGCATGTGAAAGAACACCGAGCCGCGCCAATTCCGCGCCGCGTCGCCTTCATTGGTCGGTCCATACTCGAAACGATCGGCTTCGTTGGACTCGGTGTCGTTCCAGCGAAATCCGCGGCCTTCGAAGATCGGATGCAGCGTGTCGATGAAGACGATGCTGCGCGATATATCGAGGCCCTCGGCGCGGCAGCGCTCGCAGAAGCCGCGGATCAGGTCATTTTCGGGCAGCCCGGTGAGGCCCTGGCTGACCACCCAGTTCATCAGATGCAGGCGGGACGTGAGTTCCATGGGGCCGATTATGCCGCGCGATCGTCAGGTCCGAAAGGCCGGCATCAATCCCGTGTCTTGATGACCCTCTCTCCGTCTTCCTTGACAAAGGACGTCACGGGCCGGTCCAGCAGATCCAGAACCAGTTCCGAAGGCCGGCAGAGCCGCGTGCCCTTTGCCGTTATGACGATCGGCCGGTTGATCAGGATCGGATGCGCGAGCATGAAGTCGATCAGTTCGTCGTCGCTCCATTTGGGATCGGCGAGCCCGAGTTCCGCGTAAGGCGTTCCCTTTTCGCGAAGCAGCGCGCGAATGGAAATGCCCATCGCGCTGGCCAGTTCGATCAGCCGCGCGCGATCCGGCGGCGTCTTCAGATATTCGATGATCTCGGGCTCCTCGCCGCTGCTGCGGATCATCGCCAGCGTATTGCGCGAAGTGCCGCAGGCCGGGTTGTGATAGATCGTGACGCTCATGCCGCAACTACCTTTTCTTCGGTCCGCAACAGCCAATTCATCAGCGTCAGCGCGACGAGCGCGCCGGCGAGTTCGGCAGCGATGAAGGCGGGAAGATCGACCGGCCGGATGCCCGAAAACGTATTCGTCAGCGAGCGGGCAATGGCCACGGCCGGATTCGCAAACGATGTCGAGGACGTAAACCAGTAGGCCGCGGTGATGTAGAGGCCGACGAGCCAGGGAACGGCGGGCCGATTGAACTTCAGCGCGCCAAGGATCGTGGCGAGAAGACCGAACGCCGCGATGCCCTCGGCGAGCCACTGCGCCCCGCCACTTCGCACCTTCAGCGAGATTTCCCACAGCGGCAGCGCAAACATCAGATGCGCGACCATGGTCCCCGCGATACCGCCCGCGATTTGCGCCAGAACATAGCCGAGCGCCTCGCCCGGTGTCAGTTCACGCTTGAGCGCGAAGACCATGGTCACCGCCGGGTTGAAATGCGCGCCCGATATGGGGCCGAGAATGCTGATCAGGACCACCAGAATTGCGCCGGTCGGAAGCGTATTGCCAAGAAGCGCCAGCGCCGTATCCGTGGTGAGCCGTTCGGCCATGATGCCGGAGCCGACCACGGTTGCTACCAGCAGCGCGGTGCCGAGCGCTTCCGCGGCGAGCCTGCGGTTCAGGTCAAAACCGGCCATCAGCTCGCCTTCTCTGCGCCAGAGGTCGCTCCCGCGATACGGCCGATCTCCCGCAACTTTGTGCCAAGCGCAAGACGGTCAATGCTTCGCAATGGGAGGCTGGTGAAGATTGAAATTCGATTCTTGAGATAACGGAAGGCTGCGACAAAGGCCGCTTCCTTCTCGATGTCGGTCCCACTCACTTCCGCAGGGTCTTCGATGCCCCAATGTGCCGACATCGGTTGCCCAGGCCAGACCGGGCAAGATTCGTCAGCAGCGTTGTCGCAAACCGTGAAAACGAAATCCATCGCCGGAGCATTGGGTGCAGCAAACTCTTCCCAACTCTTCGAGCGCAAGTCTTCCCATGGATACTCGAGTTTCTGCAACACGCGAATCGCGAAGGGATTGACTACTCCCTTCGGCTGGCTGCCGGCTGAGAAGGCGCGAAAATTCCCCCATCCGTCCTTGCGCAGGATGGCCTCGGCGAGAATCGAGCGGGCGCTGTTGCCCGTACACAGGAACAGAACGTTGTAGATACGCTCAGGCATGGGCCTTCCTCTTTGGCTTCGGCTGACAACATGGCGTGAGGTCTTCGATCAACGGCGCGCAGATCTCCGGCCGGCCTTCACAGCAATCCCTGAGCATGAACAGCATCACGGTACGCAAGCAGGCGAAATCGGCGCGATACACAATCGACCGGCCGAACCGCCGCGCAGATACGAGGCCAGCGCGGGACAGCACCGAAAGATGCGAGGACATCGTGTTTTGCGGGATCGCCAGCGACCGCGCGATATCGCCGGCCGCGAGCCCCTTTGGTTCGTGCTTCACAAGGAGCCGGAACACATCCAGCCGGGTCGATTGGGCCAGCGCCGCCAGCGCCAGAATGACATTCTCTGATTCCATATATCGAGATATATCGATATTTTATCGCCTGTCAACGGCAGCAGGCTACTGTCACGTCGGGACCGGACGTAGCCAAATCGGCTGACGTCTGACTTATCTTTTATTTCTATTATTCTAGAACTATAGATTGACCGCCTGACCGAGACGTGGCAGATTGTCTGTATGAAGCTGGATGACGCCGCCGCACACCTCGAAGCCCTGGGCAATCCCACCCGGCTCAAGATCTACCGCGCGCTCGTTCGCGCGGGAAACGCGGGACTTGCTGTCGGCCGTCTGCAGGACAAGCTGAAAATCGCCCCCTCAACGCTGTCCCATCACATCAAGGCACTGGTGGTGGTCGGGCTAGTCAACCAAGTGCGGGATTCGACCACTCTGGTGTGCCACGCAAACTACGACGTGATGCGAGGGCTAGTGGATTTTCTGGTCGCCGAGTGCTGTGCCGATGCCGCGGAGGATACCGACACCAAGGCGGCGTAACTTTCGCAGGTCCTTAATTTCGATATTTCTGGTATTATAGGAGGATGTGATGGCCGAAGCCAAGATAGTAGCAATCGTCGGAGCCGGCCCGGTTGGCCTCGCCGCGGCCGCGCACGTTCTAGAGCGGGGACTTCGCCCTATCGTTTTTGAAGCCGGGGCAAGCATCGCACATTCGGTGCGCCAATGGGGTCACGTCCAACTGTTCTCGCCCTGGGAATATAACATCGACCACGCGGCCGAGCGCCTGCTGGCCCCAACCGGCTGGAACTCGCCCGAGCCTAGTCGATATCCAACCGGCACCGAATTGTTCGAGCGCTATCTTGAACCGCTTGCCACGAAGACTGCTCTGGCGACCCACATCTACACTTCCAGCCGCGTCACCGATATCAGCCGCGTCGGCTTCGACAAGCTTAAGACCAAGGGCCGCGAAGCCGCGCCTTTCGAAATTCGCTATCAGAATGGTCAAGGCCCGAAAGTGGTGCGGGCCGATGTTGTCATCGATGTATCCGGTACGTGGCATTCGCCAAACCCAGCCGGCGCCAATGGCCTTCGCGCCATTGGCGAGTCCGAAGCAGTGAGCAAGATCGCTTACGGTATGCCCGATGTGCTGGGGAAAGACCGCGCCCGCTATGCGGGAAAAACGATCGCTGTGCTAGGCGCAGGACATTCGGCGATCGGGACCCTCGCCGATCTCGCGAGACTTGCGGAGCAAGCCCCGGAAACCAGACCGATTTGGCTATTGCGCGGCAACGATCCGGCAAAAGCCTTCGGCGGCGGCGTCAACGACAAGCTCGTTGCCCGTGGAGAACTCGGAACGGTTTTTGCCGCGTTGATTGCAGCCGGCCGGATAAAGGTTGAAAGCGGCTTCCGCGTTTCGCATATAACCACCGATGGCCCTCGCCTCATCGTAGGCACCGGCTCCAGTTGCTGCGGTCGTCACGTTGCCGTTGATGAACTGATCGTTGCCACGGGTTTCCGGCCTGATCTGGATTTCGTCCGTGAACTTCGCATTGCGCTCGATCCCGCCATCGAATGCCCCGTTGCGCTGGCGCCGTTGATCGATCCGAACGAACATAGCTGCGGCACTGTACGGCCGCATGGAGCGCGGGAATTGGCGCAGGCTGAGCCGGGCTTCTACTTCGCCGGCATGAAATCCTACGGACGCGCCCCTACCTTCCTCATGATCACGGGATACGAGCAGGTCCGCTCGATCGCCGCCGATATAGCCGGCGACCGCGAGGCTGCGGAACGGGTGGAACTTGAACTGCCCGAAACCGGCGTCTGCAATCGATCGACCGGACTTGACGCGAATAACTGCTATGGCGGCCCTGCACCATCGGATGTTGACGCCTGTTGCACGGCGGATGCAAATGCCGAACAAGAAGGCAAGACAGGGTGCGGGTGCAAGTGAGACCAGACAAATATGGTGACTGAGGTATGAGCGGTCGCCAACTTCCGATCATCATAGCGCTGGGCGCCACGCAGACGCTGGCGTGGGGATCGAGCTATTACCTGCCCGCGATCCTGGCCGATCCGATCGGGCGCGATCTCGGCATGTCCGCCAACTGGATCTTCGCCGCTTTCTCGGCTGCGCTGGTGATCTCAGCGCTGCTCGGGCCGCGCATCGGCCGGCAGATCGACCTGTTCGGCGGGCGGCCAGTGCTATGCGCCTCCAATCTCACCATCGCGGCGGGTCTGGCGTTGCTCGGCGTCACCACCTCGATTCCACTGTTGGTGGCCGCCTGGATCCTCCTCGGCATCGGCATGGGGTGTGGCCTGTATGACGCGGCTTTCGCTGCGCTCGGACGCATCTATGGCAATGCTGCGCGCGGCCCGATCACCGGCATCACGCTGATGGCCGGTTTCGCTTCCACCGTGGGATGGCCGCTGACCGCGCTCGGCCTCGACCACATCGGCTGGCGCGACACCTGCTTTGCATGGGCGGCGGCGCATCTTTTGATCGGCCTGCCGATCAATTTTTTCATGCTGCCGAAAGTGGCTAGCGCCAGGACGGCGACTGCCAACGCGGTCAAGCCTCACATCCCGATCGATCGCACCATGATCCTGCTGGCATTCACCTTTGCCGCCGGCTGGACCGTGACTGGCGCGATGGCGGCGCACATGCCCCGGATATTGGAAGCCGGCGGCGCGACCGCAATGCAGGCGGTTGCGGCCGGCGCGTTGTTCGGCCCGGCACAAGTGTTCGCGCGCATCCTCGAAGCGACGTTGCTCAAACGCTTTCATCCGCTGCTCTCGACACGGCTCGCCTGCCTCACCCACCCGATTGGCGCGGCGATCTTCGCCGTCGCGGGCGGCGCGGCATCGGGCGCGTTTGCCATCTTTTTCGGAATGGGCAACGGCATCCTGACCATTGCGCGCGGCACCCTGCCGCTCGCGGTTTTCGGTCCCAAGGATTACGGCTATCGTCTCGGCCTGATCGGCGCGCCGGCGCGGATGGCGCAGGCGGCGGCGCCGCTGGCGTTCGGGCTGTTGATCGACCTGATCGGAATCAAGGTCCTGATCGTCTCGTCCGCGCTCAGCCTTTCGGCGCTCGCGGCGCTCTGCTTGCTGCACCAGAGGCCGCAACAGCCGTAGTGCGCTAGGGCGGCAATTTGCCGATCCAGGCGAGGATAGCGGCAGCCACCGTATCTGGCCGCTCCTGGATCAAGGCGTGACTCGCATCCGGGATCACCACGATGGAAGCGCGCTCGCCAAATTCGTCGCGCATCTCGTTTGACGTGGCGCGCGGCTTGAACGGGTCAAGCGCGCCCTGAAGATCGAGCAGAGGCACGCCGCCGCCCGACCACCACTCGGACTGTTGGGTGGCGCGGCCGGCGGCCGATTGCACTTTATCTGCAGCCGGATGCCAACCCTCAAGCCAAACCCTTGCATCGCTATTCGGGGCGAAGAAAGCCAAGCGCAGATATCTCAGCCGCTCGCTGGGTGGCAGCGCGAAATCGCCCGATTTTTGCACCGCTTCCGACAACTCCTCCGCGCCCGGGAAGCCGAGAGGATAGGCCTTGGCCGCGGCGGCGACCATCACCACGCCACGCACAAGTTCGGGATGATCGATGGCCGTCATGCGCGCGACCCAGCTGCCAAAAGCATGTCCCACGATAATTGCGGGACCACCATCACCCGCGTTGCGGATGACGGCGGCGACATCGCGGGCCAAATCGTGAAGCGTGAGATTTTGCATCGGCCCGCGGCTTAGTGCAGCGCCGCGCGGCTGCGGCCTCAACACGCGAAAGCCGGCTTTGACCAACTCGTCCGCGACGCCGTCAAAATCCTCCGCGCCGCGGCCGCGCGAGGGCAACATCACGATAAGCGGCCCACGGCCCTCCGCGATGACTTCAATGCGGACGTCATCATAAAAAGCGATTTCCCATTCAGGTTCAGCCCGCGCAGGAACGGTGACGATCATCATCGATGCAGCAACCAACGCTGCTGCAAAACAGTGCCTCCGACGGCGCTGCTTGTCGAGAAGTGAAATCACCTCACTCATAAAATTCCGGTGACATCTTCAAGCCGTCGCGCTGGGCCTTGTCGTGATTGATCCAGAGCTGCGCCTTTTCCTTGGTCAGCGTGTCCGCGATCTTCTGCATCGAGGCCAGCGTCTGCTCCTTGCTGAAATTGTTGGACGGCACGCCGCGGTTCTCCCAATTGCTCTTGAAGTGCACGGCGTCGCCGGAAAGCACGAGTTCGCCGGTCTTCGGCAACTTCACCAGCAGGGACTGGTGACCGGGCGTATGGCCCGGCGTCGATAGAACGACGAGGCTGCCATCGCCAAAGATGTCGCGATCGCCCTCGAGCTTGGTGACGGGATGCTCGGGCTTGAAGCGCGGCGCATTGTTCGCGCCCGGCCACTCATATTCGCTCTTCTGCACGTAGAGCATTGCGTTCGGGAACATCTCGACATTGCCGATGTGATCGGGATGGGTATGCGAAACCGCAACCGCCTTGATATCGGACGGCTTCACTCCGAGCTGTTCCAGCTGAGAGGCCAGGGTTTTCGGCCGGTGCCAGGTAACTGCCCTGGGATCGGCCGGCGCAAGCCCGTTCGGCATTTCAGCCACCGCATCCTGAATGCCGGTATCCCACAGGAACCAGCCTTGCGAATGCTTGATCAGGTAGCAATTGTCGACGAAGTCCATCGACTTGCCCTCGTTGACGCCGGGCGACCATCGCGAAATGTCGCCGGCGACGCCCTCGCCGCAATTGAGGATGTAAAGCTTTTCGACGCCCGGTTTGCCCGATTGGGCGTGGCCGGCACCGGCCAGCCATACCGTGGACAAGAGTGCCGCCGCCAACCCAACTGTTCGCTTCAATTTATCCTCCATTGCCGCCATTGCCCGAGTTTCGCTTCCGGGGCATTGGACGCCACTCTATCGCGTTCGCCGCGTTGCAAACAATGGGGCGTCAAACCGGTCACGACACGTTGAGAGCAAGCGGCGAAGCAGCCGGGCACGCCCCGGCAGGCCCGGGGCGAACCCGGGGAGCCCGGCGCCGACCTCGTCACCAGCCGCATGCTCGGCTGCTTCCGCGACAGCGCGCTCACGCGCCAGGAATTCCTCGGCATGGCGACATGATATAGTATGCGGCTCACGGATCGTTGCGACGGAGGGAATGGATATGGCTGAAGAACAAGCCCCGCCTGCCGGACCGGATCTCGCACAAGGCGTTGCGATAAGTGAGTTCAGCGTCGCGACCTTGCTTGGTCATGTCGGTGATCAGGATGTGCTGCTGGTGCGTTCGGGACCCGAGATTTTCGCCATCGACGCGCATTGCAGCCACTATCACGGCCCGCTCGCGGAGGGGCTGGTCGTCGGCGACAGCATCCGCTGCCCCTGGCATCATGCCTGTTTCGATTTGCGCAGCGGAGAAGCCGTCCGGGCGCCGGCGCTGAATGCGCTCGCGGTCTGGCAGGTCGAGCACGAGGGCGAGCGGATCTTCGTCCGGCGCAAGCGCGAACAGCCGAAACCGCGCGGCAAGGCACCGGTCGATGCGCCCGGCAAGATCGTGATCATCGGCGGCGGCGCGGCAGGCCTTGCGGCGGCGGACATGCTGCGGCGGCAGGAGTTTCGCGGCAGCATCGTGATGCTCAGCAACGATGCCGCGCCGCCGGTGGACCGGCCGAACCTGTCGAAGGACTACCTCGCCGGCAGTGCGCCGGAGGACTGGTTGCCGCTGCGTCCCGACAGCTTTTACACGGAGACCGGCGTCGATCTGCGGCTCACCGTCAATGTCACATCGATCGATACCAAGGCGCGCGATGTCATCGTCGCCGACAGCGGCGCCATTCCCTATGACCGCGTGCTGCTGGCGACGGGGGCCGAGCCGGTTCGGCTGCCGATCCCCGGCGCCGACCAGCCGCATGTCCATGTGTTGCGTACGCTTGCCGATAGCCGGGCGATCATTGCTTCCGCCAAGGGAGCGCGCCGGGCGATCGTGATCGGCGCGAGCTTCATCGGGCTTGAGGCAGCGGCGGCGCTGCGCGCGCGTGACATCGAGGTGCACGTGGTCGCGCCGGAACAGCGGCCGATGGAACGCGTGCTCGGACCCGACATGGGCGACTTCGTCCGCGCCCTGCACGAGGAGCACGGCGTCATCTTCCATTTGGGCGACACAGTCGCTGCGATCGACGGCAAGCGTGCGACGCTCAAGAGCGGCGGCGTGCTGGAAGCCGACGTCGTGGTCGTCGGCGTCGGCGTGCGGCCGCGGCTTGGTTTGGCGGAACAGGCCGGCCTCAAGATGGACCGCGGCGTTGCCGTGAACGAGTTCCTCGAAACCAGCGTCTCCGGAATCTACGCGGTGGGCGATATCGCGCGCTGGCCCGACCCGCATTCGAAGGACAACATCCGCGTCGAGCATTGGGTGGTGGCGGAACGCCAGGGCCAGACCGCCGCGCGCAATATGCTGGGGCAGCGCGAGGTCTTCGATGCCGTACCGTTTTTCTGGAGCCAGCACTACGATGTGCCGATCAACTATGTCGGCCACGCCGAGAAGTGGGATGAGATTGCCATCGATGGCGACATCGCAGGCCGGGACTGCCTGCTGAAATACAAGAGCAACGGCCGCGTGCTTGCGGTCGCTTCGATCTACCGCGATCTTGCAAGCCTTCAGGCAGAACTCGAGATGGAGCAAGCTTCGAGCCGTTAGGCCGGAAGTACTACTTCCGGTCCCCCGCCCCTACTCCACGGCGCGTCCGAACTTGTTCGACTTCGGCAGGCCGTGTGCGAGCCTGCCGGCATCCGCGCGGTTGCCGCGCCAGTCGGACAAGTCCTTTGATGTCATGCTCTGCTCGCGACCGGCCGAATCCTTCCATGTCAAGCCCGCCTTGGAATCGAACACCGCGACGTCCGAGAGCGCCGCGCTGGTATATTTCTGCAAGCGCACGCCGCGGCCCCGCGCCATTTCCGGCACCTGATCGATCGGGAAGATCACCATCTTGTGGTTGGTGCCGATCACCGCAATCGTATCGCCCGCCACCGTTGCGATGGCGCGCGCCTCGTTCGGCATTTCCACATTAAGCACCTGCTTGCCCTTGCGGGTGTTGCCGACGCAATCGTCCTCGTTGACGATAAAGCCCTGGCCCTCGTGGCTCGCCACCAAAAACTTGCGGCCGCCTTTGTTCACGAACAGCGACACGATCGCGGCATCCTGATCGAGATCGATGAACATCCGGATCGGCTCGCCATGGCCGCGGCCACCGGGCAGTTTCGCCACCTCGAGCGAGTAGAATTTGCCGTTGGTGCCGAACAACAAAAGCTTTGACGTCGTCTCGGCAAAGAAAGCATGGTCGAGCTTGTCGTCGGTCTTGAAGGTGAGGCCAGAGAGATCGGCGACGTGCCCCTTCAGCGTACGCACCCAGCCTTTCTCGGAAATCACGATCGTCGCCGGTTCGCGCTCGACAAAGGCCTCCTCGATCGCGGCGAGGTCGTGCTCGGGCGCATCGGCAAACTGCGTGCGGCGCTTGCCGAGCGGTGTCTTGGGTCCGAACATATCGCGGACCTTGCGCACCTGTTCGCCGATCTTCGCCCATTGCTCGGCCTCCGAGCCGAGCAGCCCCTTGATGCCTTTCAATTCGGCGCGAAGGTCCTTTTCTTCGCCGCGGATTTCCATTTCCTCGAGCTTGCGCAAGTTTCGCAGGCGCATGTTAAGGATGGCCTCAGCCTGCACCTCCGTGAGCTTGAACGCCTTGATCAGCGCCGGCTTCGGCTCATCCTCGGTGCGGATGATCTTGATCACCTTGTCGATGTTGAGATAGGCGATCAGGTAGCCGCCAAGGATCTCCAGCCGGTGCTCGATCTGGCCCTTGCGGTAGTTGGAGCGGCGGATCAATACGTCGCGCAGATGGTCGAGCCATTCCCGTAAGGCTTCGGCAAGCCCGACCACCTTGGGAATGCGGCCCTTGACCAGCACGTTGAGGTTCAGCGGAATCCGGCTTTCCAGTTCGGTCAGCCGGAACAGCGACTCCATCAGCAGTTCCGGATCGACCGCGCGCGATTTCGGCTCGATCACGAGACGAACGTCTTCGGCGGACTCGTCGCGGACATCGCCGACCAGCGGCAGCTTCTTCTCGTTGAGTAGTTCGGCAATCTTCTCGACCAGGCGCGACTTCTGCACCAGATAAGGAATCTCGGTGATGACGATGACCCAGGTGCCGCGCGCGCCCTCCTCCTGTTCCCACTTGGCGCGGACGCGGAAGGAGCCGCGGCCGGTGACATAGGCCTCGGTGATGGCTTCCTTGGAATCGACGACGATGCCGCCGGTCGGGAAATCCGGACCCTTGACCCATTTCAGCAGCGATTTCGATTTCGCGTCGGGCTTGTCGATCAGATGCAGCGCCGCGTCGCACAGCTCGGCCGCGTTGTGCGGCGGGATCGAGGTCGCCATGCCGACCGCAATCCCTTGCGAGCCGTTGGCGAGCAAATTCGGGAAGCCGCCGGGAAGGACCGTAGGTTCCTTACCGCTACTGTCGTAGGTCGGCTTGAATTCGACCGCATCCTCATCGATGCCTTCGAGAAGAAGGCGCGCGACGTCGGTCATGCGCGCTTCGGTGTAGCGATAGGCGGCGGGATTATCGCCGTCGATATTGCCAAAATTGCCCTGGCCGTCGACCAGCGGGTAGCGCGAGGAAAAATCCTGCGCCAGCCGCACCATGGCGTCATAGATCGCCTGGTCGCCATGGGGATGGAACGAACCCATCACGTCGCCGACAATCTTGGCCGATTTCTTGAACGCCGTACCGGGGTCGAGCCGCAGCAGCCGCATGCCGTAAAGGATGCGCCGATGCACGGGCTTGAGCCCATCGCGGGCATCCGGCAGCGCGCGGCCCGTGATGGTCGAAAGGGCATAAGCGAGATAGCGCTCTTCCAGCGCGTCCCGCAGCATGACCTCGTGAATTTCGGCCGGTTCCGGCGGAATCAGTCTCTTTCCCATGGGGACGGGTTATCCGGTGCGAACGTGTCGGGCAAGGAGCGAATCAATAGCCAATTTAGGCCGCCCCGAGACATCAGGGAATCACGGCTTTTGCGCGAGGCCTTGTCACCGCATTGATAAAGCCGTCGCGGGCGTCGGAATGCCCCTGCCCGCGCGGCTCCAGCACATGCCGCAGCAAAAAAAGCCCCGTCAGCGCAAAGCCGTCGCGAAGATCCTGTTCCGACCAGTTCGCGGTGTTCGCCTCGCCTTGACGCAGAAAAGCCGGCAGCCGCAACAGCCGGTCGTGGAACGGCGCGCCGGCCGTGCGCGACACCGCACCGCCGGATTTCGGCGAGACATAGACGAGCTCGGTGGTGGCACCGGTTGCGGCGCAGACCTCGAGATCAAGCCCGAAGCCGAGCTCGGCGAGCATCGCCAACTCAAACCGGATCAGATGCGCTGCCGCGCCGCTCGCCTCGTCGAAATCATCCAGCGTGCGGTCGAGCATGTCATAGATGTCCTCGTGCGGGTCACGCTCGGGCAAGAGCCGCGCCAGCGATGCGAGATGGGTCACGCCATAGACCGCGTGAGAGGCGGCAAACAGGTTAGCCGCCCGCAGCCGCGTGCCTTCGATCACATAGTAGCCGAGATGCTCGTCGAGCCGCGCCCGCCACACCGCCGTGACGCTGTTGCCTGGTTGCAGCAACGGCCGCATCCGTTTGCCCGCGCCGCCCCGCACCAGACCGAGGTGGCGCCCGTGGCTACGCGTCAGGAGTTCGACAATGGCGGAGGACTCGCCATGCCGCCGCACGCCCAGCACGATGCCTTCGTCGGTCCATTCCATGGAGCGAGTTTACAGGATTCCAGAAAGACGCGCAGCTATCCTGCCGCGGATGCTGCGCGGCGGCATCAGCCGCACCACATCCGGGAGATGAGAGGGCGCTTAAGCGTTGAACCAGCCCTTTGCGTCGCCGGTATAGGAACAATACAAGCCAACTGCGGTCAGGATGCAGGACACGACCTCAATGGCGCTATCAAGCTGAAGGCCATTTTCAGCGAGAACCGGCAGCAAGGAAAGCGCCGAAAGCACCAAGAGCGCCGACAACACCCAGCGCGGCCAGTTCTTGCGCTTTTGCGCCGCGAGGTAGACGAAATAGGTCAAAAGAAGGATCAGGCCGGCTTCCAGGATCATCGGTCCGATGAGGTCGCCGCCGGACGTCCGGTCATGGAACGCGACCGACAGAGCGTCGAGCGTCAGCGACAGGTACAGCAGCACTTCGAACCAGACGACGTTGTTTGGTGTTTTCATTGCGACGCCAGCATTTCCTCGATCAACACTTGATCATTCCGTGGGGAACTCCAACCCCATCTCGCGATAACGGTCGGGGTCCTCACCCCAATTCTCGCGTACCTTCACGAACAGAAACAAATGCACGGGCTGCTCGATGATGTCGGCGATCTCCCTTCGCGCATCCGCCCCGATCGACTTGATGGTGGCGCCGCCCTTGCCCAGCACAATCTTGCGCTGGCTTTCGCGCTCGACAAAGATCGTCTGTTCGATGCGAACGGATTTGTCCTTGCGCTCGGTCCAGCTGTCGGTTTCGACGGTGGAGCGGTACGGCAGCTCCTGATGCAGCTTCTGGAAGATTTTCTCGCGGGTGATTTCGGCGGCCAGCTGCCGGATCGGCGCGTCCGACATCTGGTCTTCGGGATAATGAAACGGCCCCACCGGCACCATGGCAGCCAGCGTACGGCGCAGATCGCCGACGCCATCGCCCGAGAGCGCCGAGATCATGAACGTGCCGGCGAATCTCAGCCGTTCGTTGGCGGTCTTGGCCAGCGCGAGCAGCTTCTCCCGCGGAACCAGATCGATCTTGTTGAGCACCAGAATCTTCTCGTGCGCGACATCGGCAAGTTTCGCAAAGATCGCCTCGGCCTCCTCGTCAAGGCCCTCGCGCGCATCGAGCAGCACGCAGACGAGATCGGCATCATGGGCTCCGCTCCAGGCGGTGGACACCATGGCCCGGTCGAGCCGGCGTTTGGGCGAGAATATCCCGGGGGTGTCGACCAGAATGATCTGGGCGTTGTTCTCGACCACGATGCCGCGAATCAGCGCGCGCGTCGTCTGCACCTTGCGCGAGACGATCGTGACCTTGGAGCCGACCAGCGCATTGACCAGCGTCGATTTGCCGACATTGGGAGCGCCGATCAGCGCGACGAAGCCGCAGCGGGTAACGGCCGGGGCGGCGTCATCCGGTGATTTCTCAGTCATTGCCGCCGCCGACGCCTTCGCGCAAGATCATCGCGGAGGCCGCGGCCTTCTCGGCGGCGCGCTTGCTGCCGCCGGTGCCTTCGGCCAGCGCAAGACCGGGCAATTCGACCGCAATCCGAAACTGCGGATCGTGATGCGGCCCGGTACGTTCGATCTCCCGATAGACCGGCGTCGGCAGGCCCTTGCCTTGCGCCCACTCCTGCAACGTCGTCTTGGGATCGCGCAGCGGCCGCCGCGGCTTGTGCATCCGTTCGGTCCAGTTGCGCTCGACGAACAGCGCCGCCGCCTGGTAGCCGCCGTCAAGGAACACCGCGCCGATCACCGCCTCGCAGATATCGCCGAGCACCGATTTGCGCAGCCGCGCACTCGCCCCCGCCCCCACCGCGCCGAGCTTGATGTCGTCGACAAAGCCGAGCGATCTGGCGACATCGGCGCAGCTTTCCTTGCGCACGAGATCGGCCAGGCGCTTCGACAATTCGCCCTCGTCGGCCTTGGGAAACGCGCGGTAGAGCATGTCCGAGACGATCAGTCCGAGCACGTGATCGCCGAGGAATTCGAGACGTTGATAGCTATCGCCCCGCTTGCGCGACGATTTCAGCGCGGAGACGTGCGTAAGCGCGGTGGCCAGCAGGGCCGCTTTGGCGAACTTATGGCCGATGCGCGCCTCAATCGCCGCCGTGGCGGCCTTCGAGCCCGACCTCGGCCGCTTCTTCTTACCTGCCGCCGCCTCGCGCCCGGCTTCGGTCTGCCGGCCTGCTTCGCCGGATGCGGATGGCGTGATGATGTCGGATGCGTCGTCTTTCATCGCACGATGGAGAATATGCGATTCCAACGCACCGCGGTCGGCCAGCGCCAGAACATCCAGGCATGCTCACCCTCGGCGATCGAGAAGAAGATCATCTGGGCTCTGCCGACGATGTTCTCCAGCGGCACGTAGCCGACCGCCGACAATACCCGGCTGTCCGTGGAATTGTCGCGGTTGTCGCCCATCATGAAGAAATGGCCGGGCGGCACGGTATAGACCGGGGTGTCGTCGAGGGAATTGTTGTCGATGCAGTCGAGGGTCTCGTAGGTGACGTTGTTGGGCAGGGTTTCCTTCCAGCGCTTGACCCGCGCGGTCGCGCCCGACCCGCACGGATCCTCGCCGACGAAATCGCTCAGGCGCTCGCGCTTGACCGGGGCATCGTTGATATAGAGCAGACCTTCCTTCATCTGCACGTGGTCGCCGGGCAGCCCGATCACGCGCTTGATGTAATCGGTGGAATCCTCCCTCGGCAGGCGAAAGACGACGATATCGCCGCGCGCGGGGTCGGAGCCGAAGATGCGGCCCGAAAACAGCGGCGGCGACAGCGGAAACGAATAGTGGCTGTAGCCATAGGAATATTTGGAAACGAAGAGATAATCGCCGACCAGCAGCGTCGCCTTCATCGATCCCGACGGGATGTTGAACGGCTGGAACAGAAAGGTGCGGATCACAAGCGCGATCAGGAGCGCATGAATGATGACTCGGATGGTTTCGCCCAAGCCGCCTTCGGTTTTTGTGCCTGTCGTCGTACTCATGGCTTCCCTGACTTCTCTGCTTTTCCACTCCGCCTCGCGCCTTGCGCGGCGGCAGACCGTTGTCCTCACGCGAGTAGCCGTTCGCTCCGCGTCGAAGAAATAGCCCGGACTAGAGCTCCGATTCCGAAGTTCGCAAGATAGCGCGGCAACCTCTGATGCGAACTTCGGAATCAAAGGAGCGCTAGCAAACCTCGTATTTCTAGTGCGGCTTTGAATTTGAAGTTCCTATAGCAAACCTGTAGCAACCCCTAATAGGAACTTCAAATTCGCCGCACTAGTGGTCCGATTCTAACATTTGCATCCCGGCCTGGCTGGCACTTTTGCAAATGTTAGAATCAAAGGACCACTAGTAAATATAGGTTTCTAGTGGAGTTTTGGATTTGACATTCGCTATTCACGCATTCCCGGCTTACGGGGTAGCGAATGTCAAATCCACTCCACTGGCTTCTGATGTTGCGAGCGAGTTGCGGCAGATAGTCCGCATTCACTCAGGCGGCGAATATTTAGGCGAGCGTTTTAGACGGTTGTTGGCAGACGCGCAATCAAGGGCTTTATCAAAACTTCATAAGCCATTGACAAATATTGAATTTTTGTTTCCGACCTAGCCGAGGCCGCGACGCTCTCATGCCTTGCGGTGGTCATATGCCGAAATGATGACAAAAGCCTGCGCCAATGGCCAGTCGTCGGTGATGCTGAGATCAATCCTCGCCTCAAAACCCACCGGCGTCAGCTCTTGCAGCCGGGCCAGCGCGCCGCCCGTGAGCTGCATGGTCGGGCCGCCGCCGGGGAGATTTACAACGCCCATGTCACGCCACCAGACCCCACGGCGGATACCTGTGCCGAGCGCCTTTGAACAAGCCTCCTTGGCGGCGAAGCGCTTGGCATAGGTCGCCACCACCATGTTGTGGTTCTTGGCGCGGCGCTCGGCCCGGGCGCGTTCGGCGTCGGTAAAAATCCGGTCGAGAAAGCGATCGCCGTGACGCTCCATGACCTTGGCGACCCGGCGAATGTCGATCAGGTCCGAACCGATACCGATAATCATGCGGAAACCTTGCTGCGGCCGCGCTCCATCGCGGCCCGCATCGCACGAACCGTCGCGGCAAGGCCCACGAACAGCGCCTCGCCCATCATGAAGTAGCCGATATTGAGTTCGACGATCTGCGGCAGGGACGCGATCTTTTCGGCGGTCGCATAGTCGAGGCCGTGGCCGGCATGCACTTCGAGGCCGGCCGAACGCGCCAGCGCCGCGCCCGCGACGATCCGCTTCCATTCCACCTCCGCCTTTTCAAGATGGCCATCGACAACAGCATCGCACCAGGCGCCGGTGTGAATTTCGATGACGGGCGCGCGCAGTTTGGCCGCCATTTCGATCTGTGCCGGGTCGGCGGCAATGAACAGCGACACCCGCACCCCTGCTTCGCCCAACCGGGCAATATAGGGCGCAAGCGCATTTTGCTGCCCGACCACATCAAGACCGCCCTCGGTCGTGAGTTCTTCCCGCCGCTCGGGCACAAGACATACCGCGTGAGGCCTGGTCGCCAGCGCGATTTTGAGCATGTCGGCGGTCGCGGCCATCTCGAAATTCAACGGCTTGGAGATTTCAGCCTTCAGCCGCGCCATGTCCGTGTCGCGGATGTGGCGGCGATCCTCGCGCAAATGCGCGGTGATGCCGTCGGCGCCGGCCTCGATCGCGACCAGCGCGGCGCGCACCGGATCGGGCCGCGCCCCACCCCGCGCATTGCGAAGCGTCGCGACGTGATCGACGTTCACTCCGAGACGTAGAGGCGGCGCTTTTGGCATTGAGAATTCTCGAAGAACTGAGCCTACTGATCACCCTCATCCTGAGGAGCGGCGTTCTTCGCCGCGTCTCGAAGGATGAGGCCTCATTGTGGCCTCATGGTTCGAGACGGCGCAAGTACGCGCCTCCTCACCATGAGGGTTTGAAGATATTACCCGTTGACGCGCTCCACCCGTGCGACCACGGCCTTGGCGCGCAACTGGGCGATAATAGCGCTGAGATGCTTCAGGTCATAGACCTCAAGATCGATGGTGAGCTCGGTGAAATCCGGCGAGCGGCGGGACATGCTGATGTTGTCGATATTGCCGTCGTGCTCGGCGATCACGGTGGCGACCTGGGCAAGGCTTCCCGGCTCGTTGACGTTATCGACCAGGATCCGGGCCGGAAAACGCTGCGGCGTCGTCTCGTCGACGTCCCAGCGCACGTCGAGCCAGCGCTCGGGCTGTTCCTCGAAATCCTTCAGCGCCGGCGACTGGATCGGATAGATCGTGATGCCTTCGCCCGGAGAGACGATCCCGACGATGCGGTCGCCCGGCACGGCGCCGCCATTGGGGGCGAACTTGACCGGCAAATCCGAATTGATGCCGCGAATCGGAATAGCCGAAAGACTTCGAGCCGGCCCGGCCGGCGCCTTCAGCTTGAGCTTCAGCTTGTCGGCGAGGCCTTTCTTGGCGCCATATCGCGCGACCCGCTCCTCCTTGTAGTCGGGATACATCGCGCGCGCGACGTCGGAGGCCTTCATTTCGCCGCGTCCGACCGCCGCCATCACGTCGTCGATCGAAGCGCGCGCGAGCCGCGGCAAAGCCCCTTTCAGCTTGTCGTCGGCATATTCGATCTTGGCGCGGGCAAACAGCC
Source organism: uncultured Alphaproteobacteria bacterium (assembly GCA_963832045.1). Lineage (GTDB taxonomy): Bacteria > Pseudomonadota > Alphaproteobacteria > Rhizobiales > Xanthobacteraceae > Bradyrhizobium. The sequence continues at coordinate 193,619 of CAWHSM010000011.1, read as the reverse complement.
GCTCGACCAGACGGCGGCCAAGGCCGGCATATTGATCCCGCACCGCCGTGCGCGTCGCCCGGCGGATCGCCGCGCGCGCCTTGCCGGTCACCGCGAGCGATTCCCAGGCGGACGGCGGCGAGGACTGGGCGTCCGAGGTCAGCACCTCGACTTCGTCGCCGTTCTGCAATTCCGACGACAGCGGCGCGAACTTGCCGTTGATCTTGCAACCGACCGCACTGTTGCCGACATCGGTGTGCACCGCGTAGGCGAAGTCGATCACATTGGCCTGCCGCGGCAGCGCGATCAGCTTGCCCTTCGGCGTGAAGCAGAACACCTGGTCGTGGAACAGCTCGAGCTTGGTATGTTCGAGAAACTCTTCCGGATTGGCGCTATCGGAGAGGATCGCGATGGTACGGCGAAGCCAGGCGAAGGCTGAGGATTCGCGCTTCAGGCGTTCGGTCGGCGATCCCACGACGTCCTTGTAGAAGGCGTGCGCGGCGATGCCGAACTCGGCGATCTGATCCATGTCTTCGGTGCGGATTTGCAGTTCGACGCGCTGCTTTCCGGGACCGATCACCGTGGTGTGGATCGAGCGATAGTCGTTCTGCTTCGGCGTCGAGATGTAGTCCTTGAAGCGGCCGGGCACCACCGGCCAGGTGGTGTGCACGACACCAACGGCGCGATAGCAGCATTCGATATCCCCGAGCACGACGCGAAATCCGAAGATGTCGGACAGTTGCTCGAAGCCGACCGACTTGCGCTGCATCTTGGTCCAGATCGAGAAAGGCTTCTTGCGCCGGCCCAAGACATGCGCCTTCAAGCCGTTCTTCTGAAGGTTCTTGGACAGCTGGCTTTCGATCTCGCTGATCAGATTGCGGTTGCGCTCGGCGAGCGAGTCGAGCCGCTGCCTGACCACCGAATAGGCGTCCGGATCGAGCGTCCGGAACGAAAGGTCCTCAAGCTCCTCGCGCATCTCCTGCATGCCCATGCGTCCCGCCAGCGGCGCATAGATGTCGAGCGTCTCCTCCGCGATCCGCTGGCGCGCGGCCGGCGCGACAAACTCCAGCGTTCGCATGTTGTGCAGCCGGTCGGCGAGCTTGATCAGGAGGACGCGCACGTCGTCGGATATCGCCAGCAGAAGCTTGCGCAAGTTTTCGGCCTGCTTGGCTTCCCGCGACACGAGCTCGAGCCGCTTCAGTTTGGTGAGGCCTTCCACCAGCGCCCCGATCTGCTGCCCGAACACCTGGTCGATTTCGGCGCGGGTCGCCTCGGTGTCCTCGATCGTGTCATGCAGCAGGGCCGCGACAATGGTGGCGTCGTCGAGCTTGAGGTCGGTCAGGATCGCCGCGACCTCGAGCGGATGCGAGAAATACGGGTCACCGGACGCGCGGGTCTGCGAACCATGCGCCTTCATGGCGTAGACATAGGCGCGGTTGAGCAGGTCTTCGTTGGTGTCGGGATTGTAGGAGCGGACGCGTTCGACCAGATCATACTGCCGCATCATGCGCGCGCGGGATTTGGCAGGCTTGGTCTCCAGCCCCGGCGCAGCCGAAGAAGAACCCGGCGCAGCCGATGGCGATGCCACCGAGACCGAATCGCTCGCGGCCTGCATCTGCTCTACGCTGCGGCGCCGATACGCCATTGGTTACGACCTCTTCGAGCGGTCCCCGCGGGTAGGGTCCGCCTCCCCTGTGATTGGGTTAATGTAGTGGGTTTCCAGACCGGGCGGCACCCTCAAGGGCCGGAAGGCACGCCCGATCGCTGGACCACAACGATAGTCTAACGCGAAACCTGCGCCCGTCCGATCAAATACCAGACAGCTTCAGGAAATTCGCCGCCCTGAGCATATGGTAACCATGAAGTAACCCGTCAAAAGCAAAGGCCCGGACACTGGTCCGGGCCTTTGAATTCGGTGAGAGCGATAAGCACTAAACCCTAAGCCGCAAGACAGACGATTTACTCGTCCTCTTCGGGTTGCTCTTCCGGGGGCGCGAGACCCTCGAGACCCTTCAGGAGCTCTTCCTCGGTCATGCGCTCCACCGCGACTTCGGTGTCGTCGGCATCGACGCTGGCACCAGCCGAGCCGATCAAGGGAACCGTGTCGGGTTCCGGTTCGTCCACCTCGACGAATTTCTGCAACGAATGGACCAGTTCTTCACGCAAATCCTCAGGCGATATCGTCGAATCCGCGATTTCGCGCAGCGATACAACCGGATTTTTGTCGTTGTCGCGATCGACCGTGAGCTGGGAGCCGGACGAGATCATGCGGGCGCGGTGCGCTGCCAAAAGAACCAAGTCGAACCGGTTGTCGACCTTATCGATACAGTCTTCTACGGTGACGCGCGCCATGGACTGTCGCTCCGTTAATGATGACGAAATATGTTGATTGCTGTCCGGTAGTTATAGCGGCGGAGGTCATTTCGCAAGACAAAATTGTGACTTGGCCTGCGTAGTTTGCTCTGATAACCCACCTTGGTGGGCCGGCAGCGGGGCATTTCCAGGCTGCCACGAACAGCGGCTCGGACAAGAAATCGCTTCATTGCGTTGACAACATCCACCCGCGTTGTTTCGACTACCCTAATTTCCGGCGGCGTCCAAACACCCGCGGGGCTTCGGCAGCTTTCTCATCAAATTGCGCGGAGCGCTGTAGCGCGCCAACACTGAAAAACAACCTTGCGAGAACTCTGAATGTCACCCGCTTCCAACAAGATCGCGCTCTTCATCGATGGCGCCAATCTATATGCGACCGCCAAGACGCTCGGCTTCGACATCGATTACAAGCGCCTTCTCAAGGAATTCCAGAGCCGGGGAACGTTGGTCCGCGCCTTCTACTACACCGCTATCATCGAAGATCAGGAATACTCCTCGATCCGGCCGCTGATCGATTGGCTCGACTACAATGGCTACACCGTCGTCACCAAGGCGACGAAGGAATTCATCGATGCGAGCGGCCGGCGCAAGGTGAAAGGCAATATGGATATCGAACTTGCCGTCGATGCGATGGAACTCGCCGAGCACATCGATCAGATGGTGCTGTTCTCGGGTGACGGCGACTTCCGCTCGCTGGTGGAAGCGGTGCAGCGGCGTGGCGTGCGCGTTACCGTCGTCTCGACAATTTCGAGCCAGCCGCCGATGATTGCCGACGAGTTGCGGCGTCAGGCCGACGTCTTCACCGATCTGGTTGAGCTGCAATCCAAACTGGGCCGCGACCCGTCCGAGCGTCCGGCCCCGCGCGAGCCACGCCATCACGCTCCGCAGTTCCTGCAGCGCGCGACGACCGTGGTGCCGAGGGGCGATGGCGACGACTTCGACGACTAAGAGCGATTTGGCGCCCACCGGGCCCAAGCCTGCCGCTCCAGCACCTCGCACCGCGCCCGAACGCGATTGCGCGCTCTGCCCGAGGCTTGCCGACTTCCGCGAGGCCAACCGCGCCCGCGAACCGCTGTGGTTCAACGCGCCGGTTGACTCCTTCGGTGATCCAAACGGACGGCTGTTGATTGTCGGCCTTGCGCCCGGAATGCAGGGCGCCAACCGCACCGGGCGCCCGTTCACCGGCGATTACGCCGGCGTGCTGCTCTATGCGACCTTGATCGAATACGGTTTTGCCCGCGGCGTCTATCAGGCCCGGCCCGACGACGGAATGACGCTGGTCGATTGCCGCATCAGCAACGCCGTGCGCTGCGTCCCGCCGCAAAACAAGCCCCTGCCCGCCGAAATTGCCAATTGCCGGCAATTCCTGCAGGCAACCTTCGAGGCCATGCCCAGGCTAAGCGCGATCGTGGCGCTCGGCCGCATCGCCCACGAAACCACCGTGAAGGCGCTGGGGCTGCGAGGCGCCGCCGCACCGTTTGCACATGGCGCGGTCCACGAGGCCGGGCGCTTCCGGCTTTACGACAGCTATCACTGCTCGCGCTACAACACCAATACAGGCGTGTTGACGCCGGAAATGTTCCGCAGCGTATTTGCGAAAGTACGGACCGATCTGGCCTAGCGCAGTCTATTCCCTAACGCCGGTTTTCCCTGAGCCACGCCAGCACGTCACCCGCATTCCGGTCCGGCGGGAAGACCGGATAGAAGACGTGGCCAATGCGCGCGTCATCGATGATCAGCGCCAGGCGCTTGATCAGGGTCAGGCCCGCGACTTCCATGGTCGGCAAGTTCAGCGCCCGCGTCAGCGCGAGCTTCTCATCCGAGAGGACCGGAAACGGCAGATGCAGCCGCGAGGCCATCTCAAGCTGGTAGGCGTTGTTCTGGGTGGAGAGGCCGAACACATGGCCCGCGCCGGCAGCTTTCAGCTCGGCGAACAGGTCGCGGAACGCGCAGGTTTGCGGCGTGCATCCCCGCGCTCCTGGAATCATGTCCCAGTCGTCGACCAGAGAAATCCTGCCGGGTTCACCGGTTCGCGGATAGGCGAACACAACGCTGCGGCCCGGCAGCGCCGAAAGCGCCACCGACGTGTCGTCGGTGGCGACAAGGCTGATCGGCGGAATGGCCATGCCGACAAGATGCGCCGCCGCGCCGTCATCAGTCGGCGCCGGAATTAGGCTCCAGTCGACTTCGAGCAGGTTTTTCTGATTCATCGCCCATTTCTCCATCGGTCGTCATTGCCTGCGACAAAAGCGAAGCGTTTACGCAAGGCACGCAATGACAAACTATCCCCGCGCGCGCAGCAGACGGCCCTTCTCCCTGCCCCAATCGCGCTTCTTTTCGCTCTCGCGTTTGTCGTGCAGCTTCTTGCCCTTGGCAACCGCAAGCAGAATCTTGGCACGGCCGCGCTCATTGAAATAGAGCTTGAGCGGGATCAGCGTCATGCCTTCGCGGTCGACCGCGCCCATCAGCCGGTTGATCTGCTTCTTGTGCAGCAAGAGCTTGCGCGGCCGCTTCGGCTCATGGTTGAAGCGGTTGGCCTGAAGATATTCGGGGATATTAGCGTTGATCAGCCAGATCTCGCCGTTCTTGGAATCGGCGTAGGATTCCGCAATCGTGGACTTGCCGTTTCGCAGCGACTTGACCTCGGTGCCGGTCAGCGCAATCCCGGCCTCAACCGTATCGTCGACGGCATAGTTGAAACGGGCCTTGCGGTTTTCCGCAATCACCTTGATGGGGCGCTCTTTCTTCTCGGCCACTTGGAGACTTCTAACCCTTCTTCAGCAGATCACGAATCTCGGTAAGCAGCTCTTCCTCTCGCGTCGGCTTTGGCGCCGCCGCTTCATCCTTGCGTTTGAGCTTGTTCATGAGGCGAATGACCAGAAACAGCACGAACGCGACGATGATGAAATTCAGCGTGAGCGTCAGGAAATTGCCCCATGCCAGCACTGCACCCTGCTTTTTCGCGTCCGCCAGGTTGGTCGCGATCACCGCCTTCGACAGACCCGTGAAATAATTGGAGAAGTCGAGGCCGCCCGCGATCGCGCCGATCAAGGGCATGACGATGTCGGCGACCAGCGAAGATACGATGCTGCTGAAGGCCGCGCCGATGATGATGCCGACCGCAAGATCGACGACATTGCCCTTCATCGCAAAGTCGCGAAACTCCTTGAGCATTGCGGGCCCCCTCTTCAGTTGCGTGAACAGGAAAACGCTTTAGCCGCGCCTAAAATCAATTGATCAATCCCGCGTGCACCATAGCGCTACGGACCGCGACGCGCGTCGGCTCGGAGACCGGCACCATCGGCAGTCGCAGCGTCTCCTCCATCTTGCCGAGCAGCGACAGCGCATACTTGACCGGCGACGGATTGGACTCGATGAAAAGATTGGTGTGTAGCGGCATCAGCTTGTCGTGCAGCTTGAGCGCGGTCGCGGTGTCGCCCTTCTGCCAAGCCTGATGAAACTCCGAGCACAGCCGCGGCGCCACGTTGGACGTCACCGAAATGCAGCCGTGACCGCCATGGGCCATGTAGCCCAGCACGGTCGCGTCCTCGCCCGATAGCTGGTTGAAGTCCTCGCCCAGCCGGGCGCGCTGCTGCGAAACCCGCACCATGCTCGCGGTTGCGTCCTTCACGCCGGCGATGTTCTTGAGTTCGAACAGACGCGCCATGGTGTCGACGCTCATGTCGATCACCGATCGCGGCGGGATGTTGTAGATCAGGATCGGAATTCCGATCGCATCGTTGATCGCCTTGAAATGCCGGTACATGCCCTCCTGGGTCGGCTTGTTGTAATAGGGCGTCACCACCAGGACCGCATCCGCGCCTGCCTTTTCGGCGTGCTCGGCGAGCTCAATCGCCTCCCGGGTCGAGTTCGAGCCCGCTCCCGCAACGACGGGAACGCGGCCTGCCGCCTCATTGACGCACCATTCGACGACGCGCTTGTGCTCATCATGGCTCACTGTCGGGCTTTCGCCGGTCGTTCCCACCGGCACCAGGCCATTGGTTCCCTCGGCGATTTGCCAGTTCACAAGGGAGCGGAAGGCGGCCTCGTCCAGCGAGCCGTTCTTGAAGGGCGTGACCAGGGCGGTGAAGGATCCGCGGAATTTTGTCTTCGCTGCCATGGACTTCTCCCAACATGCGGCCAAACCGCATAAAGCTACCGATCCGGTCATTCATACCGGGTATGACGACTGGACGAAAGTCCGGAAAACCGCGCCAGGGTGAACCGGCTCTCACCGGCGCAGACTAAAGAAGCACATCCAAACGCGTCGGACCGGCCGCGATTTTGCCGCGGTGATGACGCAAACAGCTAACCTGCCCGGATATGCCACCCTGCCCGCATATCAAGTGTTTTTTCCGCATATTCAATCAACTAAACCTTGAAGCGCAGGTCTTTTGTGATTCGCTGAGACAGGAATGCCGTGACCAGATCCGTCCGCACAGCCGCATTGCGTTCGACAGCAATCGCGACAACGCTTGTGCTGCTCGTCGGCTCGCAAGCCTGGACGAAGGAGCATGTGGCCAAGTCGAAGGTTCCGCTGCCGAAGCCCCGCCCGATTGCCCGCAGCGTCGTGCCCAAAACGGACAAGACGAAGGAGGCGGGCAAGACCAGGGACAAGCCCGCGGCGAAACCGGCGACCACGAATTCATCGACGCTTCCTCCTCCAAGTGCTGCGATCGCTCCGGCCACGCGCCAGCATGCGGCGCTACCGCCGGCAGCCGCCCGCAAGCCGCCAACACCGGCAGCGATGGCAACGACCTCCTCGACCTCGTCCGACGACAAGCAGGCGCTGGAGAACGTCATCGACCTCGTGCGCAAGCACAAACCGGCGGACGCCACCCAGGCTGAGGCGGCGATCTCCGATCCGCTGGCCAGGAAGCTTGCGGAATGGATCGTGCTGCGCAGTGACGACAACGGTGCTTCGGTCGAGCGCTATCGCGCTTTCCTGACGGCCAATCCAAGCTGGCCTTCGCAGACCTTCCTGCGGCGGCGCATCGAGGCGGCGCTCTGGGACGATCACCGCGAGGACGCGGCGGTGTGGGCATGGTTCGAGAACGAATTGCCGTTGTCGGCCAAGGGCAAATTCTCGCTGGCGCGCGCCATGATCGGACGCGGCGACAAGGCCAATGCCGAGCGCCTGGTGAAGGATGCCTGGCGCAACGATGTGATGTCGGAAGACACCGAGAACGCCGGGCTCGATCTGTTCGGGGCCCTGATAACGCCGGGCGATCACAAGGCGAGGATGGACTTTCTATTGTATGGCAGCGAGCATGAGGCCGCGCTGCGCGCCGCCAAAAGGCTCGGCGGCGGCGAGGTCGCCCTCGCCAAGGCCCGTATCGCGAGCTACCGCAAGGCCTCCAACACCCGCGCGCTGCTCGAGGCGGTGCCGCCCGAACTGCGCGGCGATCCCGGCTATCTCTTCAGCAGGATCCAGCTCCTGCGGCGGGAAGAGAAATTCGTCGAGGCCGCGCAGCTGATGATGAGCGCGCCCAAGGACCCCGGCCGGCTGCACAATCTGGATGAGTGGTGGATCGAACGGCGATTGCTGGCGCGCAAGATGATCGACGTCGGCGACCACCGCTCCGCTTACCTGATCGCGCGCGACGCCGCGCTGCCCTCGCGCGACATCTACAAGACCGAGCAGGAATTCACCGCGGGCTGGATCGCGCTGCGCTTTCTCAACGATCCCGCAACGGCGGCGCAGCATTTTGCCCGGATCGGCGTCGGCAGCGTCAATCCCACGACGCTGGCCCGCGCCGGCTACTGGCAGGGTCGCGCGGCGGAGGCCGCCGGACGTTCCCAGGAGGCACGTTCCGCCTACGCCGCGGCCGCCGAACAATCGACCAGCTATTATGGCCAGTTGGCGCGCGCCAAGCTCGGCCTGCCGCAGATCGAATTGAACGGCGCGCTGGTCGCGCGCGGCCGTGCCATCGAACGGCTGGAGATCGTTCGCGCGGTGCAACTGCTCTATGAACTCGGCGAAGGCGAAATCGCGGTGCCGATTTTTGCCGACATGGGCGAAAACGGCGACGCCGATGCGCTGGTCGGGCTCGGCGAACTGGCTTCCCGCCAGGGCGATGCCCGCGGCATGCTGCTGATGGGCAAGGCCGCGCTCAATCGCGGGCTGCCGTTCGACTTCTATGCCTATCCGGTGACGGGAGTCCCGCCGTTCAGGTCGATCGGACCCGACGTCGAACCGAGCATCATCTACGCCATCGCGCGGCAGGAGAGCGCTTTCAATCCGGCCGTGGTCTCGCCGGCGCAGGCCTATGGGCTGATGCAGGTGACGCCGGATGCCGGCAAATATGTCTGCAAGAAATACGGCGCCGGCTTCGATCTCGGCCGGCTGAAAACCGACCCCGTCTATAACGCGGCGCTGGGAGCGGCCGAGCTTGGCGGCCTGATCGAGGACTATCGCGGCTCCTACATCATGACGTTTGCGGCCTACAATGCCGGCCGCGGCAGCGTGAAAAAATGGATCGATCGTTACGGCGACCCGCGCGATCCCAAGGTCGATGCCGTCGACTGGGTCGAGCTCATCCCCTTTTCCGAGACGCGGAACTACGTGCAGCGGATCATGGAGAATTTGCAGGTCTATCGCGCCCGCTTCGGCGGCGGAACGCGCCTGCAGATCGGGGCCGACCTGCATCGCGGCAGCGTCGAATAACTCCGCCGGCAATTTCACCGCGTTTTATTGAGGCTTGAAGAAGCCGGCGCAATCTCGGCTCCGGACAAGAAAAATCCCCCTTCCGACACTGTCGAAAGAGGGATTTTCAATACACCAGACGTAGCAGAAGCGCCCGTTACTTGTGGAGCAACGGAGACTTTGCCGGCTCTTCCGGAGCCCAGAGGCGGAAGCTGAGATTCGCCAAGACGGTCGCGCCCCTTGTAACCGTCGAAATATCGGTTCCTGCTCCCCCCAACCCCGCCGGAATAAAAGCACCCGACGCCTTCCCAACGACTTCCTGCGTCGCCCAAACCGAGAGGCTGGCCGGACCGAAGTTATACTCAACCAAGCCACCCACGGCGAAAATCTGGAAACGCTGGGTGTTGCCCTGAGTACCGAACGGATGCAGAGCGGTGCAGACGCCGATCGGACATTTATCGTCCGAAACCTGTGCGTAATAGTAAGCTACAGGACCGAGCGTCCACTTTCCGAAGGTCTTCGTCGCGGTGAAATCCGCGTGGAAGATGTCACCTTGGGTATAATTATCCTGCTGATTGGCCGTGTTGAATTCCCCATAGAACGCGGCGCTCAGGTTGTAGCCGCCGCCGAGATACGAGAAAATCGCCTCCGGGAGAAAGGTCCAGTACCTGGTACCCACGTTCGCGAAGCCGTTGCAGCCAGCCGCCGTGACACAGGTCCCGGCAACGTTGAGCCCGGTCGCGCCCTGAACCGTTCCATCCGGGACGTAAATGCCCAGACCGGTCTTGACGAGGAAACCGCTGGTCCCAAGCTTCCAGCTCAATTCAACCGGCGCGATGTAAGTGTTGTGAACGCCCGAGAACTGGCTGAGCGGAAAAGGGTTGAGGCCAGATTGGAGAGAGAGGGGGGCGCCGACGCTCACCTCTGCAAAGGGCTGCACGATGAGGGCGTCATAAGTTGCGCCGAGGAATGTCCAACCGGGAACAAACAGGAAGCCCTGGTAATCGGCCGTGATCTGCACGCCGTTCTTGTTGCCGATGGTGTTCGTGAGCGGGCCCGCCAGATTCGACTGATAGGTGAAAACCTGGTTGAACATGTAGATGCCCGGCGGGGGGACACCGGCACTCGCGCCGATCAGCACGCCCGGCTTCTGCTGAAATTGAACGCCGCCTTCGTAGGCATTAGCCGGCGAAAACGCGGCGACGGTCAAGCCCACCGCTGCCAAAAGAGCCTTGAAACTCGTTTTCATGTGGTCCCCTCATAGTCCTGTGAAACGCAAACCCACCCCAGGCCGCCGGCTTCTTCGTCTGCGAAAAACCCCGACGCGACGAATCCAACGTGCCTATTTCTTGCTCGAAGAGTTGCTGCTCGCAGGTCAAAAGGCAATTTAAACTTGCTATATGACTCTTTGTCACAGTCCTTTTTCCGATCGGTGTTGCAAAATGTGCACACACATGCCCTCGACAGCAAAGCCGCCAAGCCACTGTTTATATGAGAATCTTTTGTCCCCCCGCTGGCTTGGCGCGCGATTTTCAAAATTCCTTGACGCGAAATTCCTTGCGTAATATCGCGCGCGGGAAAACGTCCTGACCTCCGATTCAGCCGCCGCACGTCCAGGTAGCAGCGCAGTTTACGAAGCGCGCAGCCCCGCCTAAACCGCATCAAGAATCTTGCAGTCATGCCGCCGGCCAACGTAGGTAGTCGCTTAACGATCGGGCTTGCGGCACTAGGAAATAACTGGAGGAAACATGCGTTTTTCGGTGCGCCTCGCTGCCTTGGCCGTCTACCTGGCCGCTTCCATGGCCGCGTCGCTGATGTTGTTCGATCCGGCCCTGGCCGATACTCAAACCGATCTCGATCACTGCAGGTTCGTCGGCGAACTCAGCAAGGCCGATGAAGGAATCGCCGCGTGCGACCGCGCGATCAACGATTCGAAAACCGCTGCGCAGGATCGCGCCGCGGCCTTGAGCAGCCGGTGCGGATGGTGGTGGGCGAAGAAGGATTCCGATCAGGCCTTGTCGGATTGCAATGAAGCCATCCGCGCCAACCGCAGTTATGCGCCCGCCTATCTCAATCGCGGCAATGTCTATTTGAGCAAGTCCGATTTCGAGCACGCCTTCGCCGACTTCAACGACGCGCTCCGGCTCGATCCGAAAAACGCCTGGGCCTACGCCGAGCGGGGCAATCTCAACAAGAACAAGGGCGATTTCGATCACGCGCTGACGGACCTGAACGAGGCAATCAGGCTCGATCCCAGCTACGCGTTGGCCTATTTCTCGCGCGGGGACCTGTACAAGAGCAAGGGCGATGTCCCAGCCGCAATGGCCGACATGAACGAGACGATCCGGCTCGATCCCAACTATGCGCTCGCTTATTTCACGCGCGGGCGGCTATCCTACATGCTCGGCAACAATCCGGCCGCACTTCAGGATTTCGGCAAAGCCATCAAGCTGGACACCGAAGATCCCAACCCATACTTCAATCGCGGCGTCGCCTATTACGTCGTCGGCGGCCGCACGGCCGATGCGATCGCCGACTTCAAAAAAGCGGCCGAACTCAACCCGAAAGACGCTTACGCAGCGCTCTGGCGCGACCTCGCCGAGCGGCGCAACAATTCGCCGGGCCATCTGGCGGAGGCCGCAAAACAGCTCGACATGACCGCGTGGCCGGCACCCGTCATCCGCCTTTTCGTGGGCGAACTCACCGCCGAGCAAACCTTTGGCGCGGCCTTCGATACCGATCCGGCGACCAAGTCGGCGCAGACCTGCGAGGCAAACTTCTACGGCGGCGAGTTTGCGCTATTGAAGAAGAACAAGAAGGAAGCCCAGCGGCTGCTCAAGCTCGCCGCCGCCGATTGTCCGCCGAGTTTTATCGAATCGACGGCCGCGATCGCCGAGCTCATTCCGCTCAGGTAAGGCGGCTCGCGCAACAACGCGCTGGAAACGTACCCGGGCGATTTGTCGGGAAGAGTTGCGCCGACGGGCGTGACGCCGGGCCGACGGCGTGATGAGGTGCTCGACGCAAGCCGTAAGAGCCGAGCAGGTTCCCCATACCCCCCAGGATATGTCCCCCGGGAACACTGCTCAGCCTCTTGGCGCCCTCGCCTCTCCCGCATGACAGCGGGAATTCCTGCGAACCACCCGAGAACGGACGACTTCGGTGCCCCCCTCCGTCGCGCGCTGAAAGTTACTGAAGCTTCGTGCACACGCAACATAAAGACGGCGGGCGGGAAGCTTTCGAGAGGAGGTTTCTGCCAAATGTTGCACAAAAGGCACGCAAATAGCCCCCGACCTCGGAAACTGGCAGGGCCAATCGGTCTTGAATGAAGCGGTTCTCAATCTGCGGCTTGCGGCTCGCCCCGGTGTCGGGCATATCCGCCCCGATGGAGCTGTGGCCGAGTGGCTGAAGGCGGCGGTTTGCTAAACCGTTATAGGGTTGTAAAGCCCTATCGAGGGTTCGAATCCCTCCGGCTCCGCCATCACTAACCCCTTGAAATCATTGAACGGCAGAGCGTCCCGTAAGGGCGCGTCTGTCACTGGCCTCTGTGACAACCGGTCGCACCCGCGGCCGGCAAGAAGGGGCACGGCTCGCGATGTATCTGACGCGAAGAAATGGGGTTTACTGGTTTCGTAAGGCCAGTCCGCTAGATCTGGTCAACATCATAGGCCAGGCCGAACTTCGCTGCTCGTTGCGAACGACTTGACGTGATGTGGCCAAGCGGAGGGCTCATCAGATGCTCGTTGCACTTGAACACGTTTATGAGCTGCTCCGCTCCGAACAGCCACTAGAGCCAGCCAAAATACTTTTGACCGGCTTCGCGGAAGATTTTGCGAACCGTGGGTCTACCGAGACGCTGCGCTACATTTCAACTCGAAATCTCAAGCAGGCAACTGACATCCTCGGGACACCTGGCATGCCCCTTCACGGTGGCGACCAGGATGTAACGTGGGTTCACCGGCTGCGCGTGCGGCTTTATGACGACCGGCTCGAATGCTTCCAGGGCGCGACGCACATCGTCACCTTGCGGCGCGGGCGAGCGCAACCAAACGGCAAACATGGCCATGTCATCGACTATCGCCATGTTATCCATTCCCTGCGCCGCAAGCCGATGGCACTGCTCAATCTGGTCTATCGCGCCCAGCTCTTCCCCCGCCGCGCCTACGCACTTGCGTTCGACGCCTTGCTCGCCGGTCTCGGCGAGAGATCCGCCTGCCGCGCCATGGTTGGTCTTCTGGCGCTCGCACACGAACGCACCTGCGAGGCGGAACTCGCCGTTGCGCTGCAAGCCGCTCTCGACGACGGCATCCTCCCGGACCTCAAGGCGCTCATCGAACGCTTCCGCCCGAAGGGCATGGCATTGCCGGTCGTCGTCGTCACGCTGCCATCGCTCGCCATCTACGACCAGATCGCCGCGAGCAGAATTAACGCCTGTTTGACGCTTGATTGACGCCCGGACGACGACAGCAGGCTTGCCGCGGCCAATGATCTCGTCGACGAAGCCCCGCCATGCCGCAAGATCGTCGAAGTCCCGCGAAGCACGCAGCAGTAGGGCATCTGCGAGCGCTCTTTTGAGATGGCCATGCGCGCTTTCGATCGAACCATTCTCGTGCGACACGCCGGGATTGTTGCGGGTCGGCGTCATGCCGTAGTGGCCGCAGAACGCCTCGTAGCGTGTCGTCAAATCCTCTTTGGCGTCAGCGCCGAGATTGCGGAACGCGGCCGAAAGGCTGTCGCTTCGGTGCTGCTCGGGAACCCCGCCCAGCGACCACAGGGCGTTCTGCAACCCTTCCGCAAGTGCTACAAAACTTTCACCACCGAGCACGACATGGGCGTGTTCGAAGCCGGAGAACGGCAGACGGAAGTGGTAGAGCCGGCAGTCCAGCAACTGGCCGGCGATGGTGACGCCAAGGTCGGCGACCTCGGTGAAGTCCGACAACCCCATGCGGCCCGGCGGATGTTCCTGGCGGAAGATCACTTCCTGATCCGGGCCGTTCACCGCCCGCCATGTCCGAATGCGCCGCTCAAGCGTCCGCCGCGTCCCAGAGCCCAGTTCCGGATGTCGGCGGCATAGCTCCTCGAAGACGGCGATCGGCCGCAATCCGGGAGCAGCTTTGAGCATCGGGAGGACTTCGTCTTCCCAGACACCGCTGAATGGATCGGCTCGCCGGCGTTCGCGGGGCGCCTTCTTTTGAGATGGAAGTCGGGGATCTTTCTCGAACCGGTAGGCGGCTGCCGTGCTGAATCCGGCCTTCGCACCGGCGACGGCCGGCGAATGGGTACGACGCAAACTCATGAAAAGCCTCATTTGTTGATCGGTGACATGTCGGCCCGCCAAAGAATTGGTCCTCGCGAAAGAGAAACCCGATCCTTTAACAGCCGCCGTTACCGCCAAATGAGGCCCTTCGGGCGTCAACGCCGCTGCTGGGGTAACTCCGGTCGGGCTACGCCCTCCCTTCGTCACCCCAGCAGCGGCGCATTCTCATCCTGATTGTCGCGGGATTCCCATCTTGATTGTCGCGCCGCAAAACCTGGCGATGCGACTACAAACCATAGCCGGCCCGGGCGATGTCGTTATTTCTGCACGTACGCGCCGGCTGGTAGGACGGATGTTTGACAGCCTTGCGCTTCCGGCCGGCGAAGTGAAGGACCTCGCACAACCGCTCGAAGCGTGGCAGGTGCGCGGCGAGACAACGGGTGTCAGCCGGTTTGAAGCGCTGCGCGCGGGTTTGTTGTCACCGTTCGTTGGCCGGGAGGAGGAGATCGATCTGCTGCGGCGGCGCTGGGATCAGGCCAAGGCGGGCAAAGGTCGGGTTGTTCTGCTCCTGGGCGAGCCCGGCATCGGCAAGTCGCGTATCGCCGAAAGCCTGGTGGCTGGGCTTGAGGGCGAGCCGCATGCTCGTTTTCGCTATTTCTGCTCCCCCCATCATACACATAGCCCGCTTTATCCGATGATTGCGCAGATCGAGTGGATGGCGAGCTTCAAACCGAACAGTAGCGCCAGTGCGAAGCTCGACAGGCTGGAGGCACTGCTCAAGCCCGCGGCGACAAATGTGCCGCGCGACGTAGCGCTGATCGCCGAACTACTGGCAGTACCGGTAGACGGGCGCTATCCGGCATTGCCGCACGACCCGCAGCAGAAGCGAGAGATGACTTTCACTGCTCTTCTCGATCAGATGAACGGCGTAGCGAGGCAGCAACCCGTTCTGATCGTGGTTGAAGATGCTCACTGGATCGATCCAACATCACTGGATCTGCTCGATCGGATGGTCGCCCGCGCAGCCAACCTGCCGATGCTATTGGTCGTCACGTTCAGGCCGGAGTTTCAGCCCAGTTGGGTCGGCGAACCGCATGTATCGATGCTGCCGTTGAGCCGCCTGGGGCGTGGCGACAGCGCCAGCATCATTGGAAGCATTACTCGGGAGGCGCTTCCCAGCGCAGTCGTCGAGCAGATCCTTTCGCGCGCGGATGGCGTGCCGCTGTTCATCGAGGAGCTGACAAACACTCTGCTCGAGATCCGGTTGTCGCCTGAGACCGCGGATAGCGACATGCTCCACGGGCATCTGCCGCCCCACGCGATACCGACGACGCTGCAGGCCTCATTGATGGCGCGCCTCGACCGGCTTGGCTCGGCCAAGGATGCGGCGATGATTGGCGCCGCGATCGGCCGGGAATTTTCCCACGAATTGATTGCGGCGGTGTCGGCCTGGGCTCCGATGGAGCTCGATACGGCGCTCGAGCGACTGACAGCCTCTGGCCTCATCTCTCGCCGCGGGGCTCCGCCGGAGGCGACTTACTCGTTCAAACACGCGCTGGTGCAGGACGCCGCCTACGGGACGTTACTCAAGAGCCGGCGGCGGCAATTGCATGGGACCATCGCCGGGGTGCTGATCGAGCGGTTCCCGGCATTGACCGAAAGCCAGCCCGAGATCATCGCCCATCATTTCACCGAGGCGAGCCTTGCAAGCGAAGCGATCGGCTATTGGCGCAAGGCCGGTCAGCTTGCAGGTGCACGGTCGGCCAACCTCGAGGCCGTCGAATCCTTCGAGCAAGCCCTGCATCTCCTCGAAACGCTGCCGAAGAGCCGGTCCACGATGGAGCAGGGTTGCGATTTCCGTCTTGAGTTGCGTCCTCTGCTGAGCCAGCTCGGCGAAGGCTGGCGGCAACGACAACGCCTGCTCGAGGCCGAGGCTCTCGCCGAAGAGCTCAACGACGACCGCCGGCGGGGACAGGTTGGCAGCGTCCTCACCAATGCGCACACGGTTCTCGGTGACCTGGACGAGGCGCTCGCTTGCGGCACGCGTGCGCTGACAATTGCGCGAAAGCTGGGTGACCTGGAGATGAGCATCCGCTCCACCAACTATCTTGCTCAAGCGGCCCTTTACCGGGGGGATTACCAGCGGGTGGTCGAGTTGACCACCGAGAGCCTCGCGGCGCTGCCGCCCGATTGGGCCCACAAGCGTTTCGTCGGGCCCGCAACACTGGCGTCCGTCTACAGTCGCTCCTTTCTGGTCGTGAGCCTCGCCGAGCTGGGCCGATTCGCCGAGGCGGCCGAGCACGAGGCCGAGGCGCTTCGGCTCGCCGAATCTATGCTACACGCGCCGGTCAGCGTCGGGGTCGCCCACCTCGGCGCAAGCTTGAGCAATATCTTCCAGGGCGAATGGACGCGGGCGCGCGCGCTGACAGAGCGCTGGATCGCCGTGTGTCGGACCGGGAACGTTCTGATCATGCTTGCTCCGGCGCTTTCGTCATCCGCCTGGGTATTGGCGCAGATGGGCGAGAGGGACGAGGCGCTGAACCGCCTTCGCGAAGGCGAGCGACTTATTGAACGTGAGGAGACGAACCAGCGCGCCTGGACCTATCACTCGCTGGGGCGCGCCGCTTTGCTGCTCGACCGGCTCGACGAGGCGCACAGCCTGGCCAACCGCGCGATCGAATCCTCGCCGTCGCACTTTTCGTTCGCTGCCCACGCGCAGCATCTGCTTGGCGAGATCGCGACCCATCCCGACAGGTTCGATGCCGAGAGCGGCATGGTCCATTACCGCCAGGCGCTCGCCCTCGCCGCACCCCGCAGCATGCACCCGCTCGTCGCCCATATCCAGCTCAGCCTCGGCAAGCTCTATCGGCGCGCGGGCACGCCCGAACAGGCGCAGGAGCACGTCACGATGGCGATGACGATGTACCAAGAGATGGACATGCGGTTCTGGCTGGAGCACGCTAAGGCGGAAATGCGCCAGATGCAGGAGTTAACGGTTGACCGCCACCCTCACGCGGAACGGCAATAGCGCAACCGACATTGGCAATTGGCCGATGCTTTCGCCGTCGACATCGGCGCGGACCATGCGATCGCTTTCGATTTTGATCCGTGTCGCGTGACGCCGTGAGACCTTAGGGTGCGTGAGATAGCTGCCGTCACCGAGACCGGGAATAATCCGGGTCAGGCTTTCCCAGCGTCCCAAGTCGCCGGCCATGACGACATCGAGTTTGCCGTCGGCCGGATCGGCGCCGGGCGCCAGCATCAACCCTCCCCCCACGCCTTCGAAGCTGCAAACCAGGACAGACCACACCGGCAGGCTCTGTTCGTCGTCGTCGTCGATTTCGGACACGATACTGACACCCGTTGTAGGTCAGTGCCGTAATCGCACTCATGATGACATAGCTGACGGGGCCGAGCCGCTTCAGCAGAGGAACCCGTTGAGCTCGCCAGGAGATCGTGGCAGCGACGCCGATCAACGTGACGATCAAACCGTAGCGTGTCACCTCAGCACGTGCGTAGCCCCTGGCGTCGGCACGGAAAATATCGATCTCGCGCGTCGCACCTGACGCGATAGCTCTGCTTGCATCGGCGAACGAGAGTTGGCCAAACGAACGGCAAACTTCATTCGAAGTGCCGCTGGGCATCTGGGCCAGCACCAGATCGGGCGCGATCGGCCGGTCATCGGCGATCACACCATTCAGGACTTCATTGAGCGTACCGTCGCCGCCGACCGATACCAGCCGATTGTAACCAGCGCCGACGGCTTCTCGCGCCAGCGCGGTTGCATGATTGGGAGCATTGGTCATGACGACGTCGCCAGCGGCGAGTGGGCCAAGATTTTTTTCGAGTTCAAAGCGAATCTGCGGCCAGCGCTTGCCGCTGCCACCCTTGTTCGCCATCGGGTTGACGATGATCTTGGTTTTCACAAATGCTCTCGCGTGGGACAATTGCGCAGTCTGATTTGAACGCGGCCGAAGATCAATCGAGAAACGTCGGGAAAGAAGGAAGCCATCATGCTTTGATCCTCGGTCGGCGCGAGGATCTGGTCGCGCGGATAACGCGGTTGCCGCAGATAGTGACGGTTTCCGTCGGCACGAATCCCGGCATGGCGCGTGTCTCCCGGTCAGATCATGTGGCTGACCCGAACAGCTCATCGAACAGGTCGGCGAACCACCGCTCGAACACCTCCACCTCGGTCTCGGTGACGGCCACGCGCTCCGGCCAGTCGTCGGTGACGATCCAGGCCGAGAGGTCATATTTCGGCGGCCGGCCAGGAATAGCCGAGCAGCGCTTCAAGCTGCTCGGAGACCGTGGGGCTGGGTTATGTAACGACCGGGACATCCCGCAGTATCGCGCGGGCGCCAAACGGGCTGAATAGCCCATGATTGCGCCACGCCGCGCCTGAATTCACCTCGGTCGCGGGGCTTCCCATCATTCCCCTTTCCGGCCCGTTCTCGGCGACACCGCCAAGCCGAGGAGCACCATCACCGCCTGGTTAAGCCGGACCACGTCTTCGTCGTCCAGCCGGCCGATCCGCTCGCCGACCTTGGACTTCGGCACGGTGGTGATCCTGTCCACCATCAGCCGGGAGAAAGAACGCAGGCCGTTGCGCTCATTCGGCTCCACCGGCAACCGGAACAACGGCGCTTCGGTCGGGTCCGTGGTAAAGGAACAAACTGTAATCGAGTTCGTCGCGTCGAAGGCGTCATCCAGCACGATGACGACGGGGCGCGGCTTGCCCGCATAATCTTTGCCGCCGGAGACGGTCCAGATGTCGCCCCGCCTCATTCATCGTCCCAGTCGGACACCGCATCGATGAACGCCTGATCCTCGGCCGCATGGACGCTTGCCGCCACGGCCGCCGATTGTCGGTGCGCTTCCGCCCGGAAGGACGACGCCCGTACGTCCGGCACCCAAATCTGGATCGGCCGCAGGCCCTGGGCGCGCAGCCGATCGCGGTGTTCCTGAACCTTCACCCTAGTGGGCTTCGCGCCCCTCGCCTGCGCCATGACTCGATCCTTCAAATTTGGTTACATGTAACTCGCCGCGAGCCGCTTGGCAAGGGGGCCGATTCGATTTGGAAGGGCGTCAGGGATGAGGGCGAGATAAAAGGCCATGCCACCGCAGCCGCCAAGCCTCTGGCGAGACGAGGCTTTTCCCGTGCATGTCGGTCGGCGATTGTGGATGGATCGCTCCTTGCGAGCATGGCCGCTCGTGGATTGCGCGGTATTCACACCAACTCGACCCGTGCATGATGGCCGGCCGCAGCGGCGAGACGTCGATCACGTGTGAGCAGCGGAGCATCGAGCGCTTCGGCAAGGGCGACGTAGGCGGCATCATAGGCCGTGAGATTGTTCCGCAAATCCCAGATACGCGGCAAAAGGAAATCGTGCGGATATCGACGCAGGGGAATATCCGCGAGGTCGGCGAGAGCAGCACGGCCGCGTTCGCTATCGATTTCTCTATTCGCCGTATATCGCCGGATCACCTGCGCGACTTCGATGTCGAGCAAATGAGGTGCATGCAATGTCTGTCGAGGGTCGAATAGCCATTTCTCGACCGCCCTTGCCGCTGGCGTGCGCAAGAGCGCTTCGAGCATGGCCGAAGCATCGACGACGATCATTAGCGGTCACGTTCGGCGCGGACTGCCTGAGTTGGCGTCACGGAAGGGGTCACTTCCGGGCGACGCTCTAAACGCGCGCGCAGCTCATCGAGTGTCGGCCGCTCGGCCACCTGACGAATCTCGTTCATCAGGTAATCGGAAAGCGACATGCCCGCCAGCGCCGCACGTGATTTGAGCCGACGATGCAACGCGTCGGGCACATTGCGGATTTGGATCATCGCGGTCATGTGATAAACATAAAGACATGTGGGCCACATGTCAATGTGGCACCACCCAATGCCGCTCAGAGTGCCATAGCGTAGACATAGTGCTCATCATCGTCGTTCGTGGCCCGCCACTTCTATCCTATAGCGCGATGCGCTCCTCGACAGCGGCCAGGGTTGCGAAGGCTTGGTTCGCCTTTCGCAGTGGGTAATTTCCGGCCTTGCATGCAGGCCCGGCAATCCTTACTCTTACATGTGAGAGTAAGGAGAACGCCATGCGCATCACGTCGAAAGGGCAAGTGACGATTCCGGCCGAAATCCGCGAGCGGGCCGGCCTGCTGCCGCACACGGAGGTCGAGTTCGAGTTCGATGGCAAGGTGGTGCGCATCGTACGAGCGAAGACCAGAAACAAAGATGGTCGCGGCGCCCGCCTTGTCGCGCATTTACGAGGTCGCGGCGATATTGCGATGAGCACCGATGCGATTATGGCCCTGACCCGCGATGACTGAATGACGGCCATATTGGTCGATAGCAACGTCCTCCTCGATCTTATGACGGAGGACGCGCGCTGGCTTGCTTGGTCGGCAGGGGCCATCGAGCAAGCCGCCGACAATTTTCGCCTAGTTATAAATCCGGTGATCTATGCGGAAGTGTCGGTTCGCTATTCGCGAATTGAAGACGTCGACGAAGCGCTGTCGAAAGCCTTGTTCGACCGGGAATCGATTCCCTACGAAGCCGCCTTCCTCGCGGGGAAAGCCTTCGTCGCCTATCGGCGACGGGGAGGAACGAAGCTGTCGCCGCTACCAGATTTTTTCATCGGCGCTCATGCGGCCGTCGCCGGATATCAACTGATAACACGGGACGCCGCGCGCTATCGCAGCTACTTCCCCAAACTATCCTTGATCACCCCGGAGGCGGCCGGGCGGAAGCCGACCGCCTGATCCGATGCGCAAGCAGCTGAGGCAGTACCTCCTCGAAAGCGATCAGTGCGTCGTGATCCAGTCGCGGGCTTCGCGCTGCGCGGCTGCGATTTCTGTTTCCGACATCAGCTCGGCGACCTCGCGGCGCATCTGGATGGCATCCACGCGGCCCTTCAGGGCGGCGAGGTTGAACCATTTGTGCGCGGCGATCAGATTGACGATGCCGGAACGTCCGCTGGACCAGTAGAGCCCGCGCTCGAACAGCACATCCGGAATGGCGGTTGCCGCGACCGGCATCGCCGCATCCAGATCGAAATTGCCCTGAAACATCTTTGATCTCCCCGTTTATTGTTTAAGCCGCGCTGTTTTTCCCACGCGGCCTCTGTCCCGTTTGCAAAAAACGCCCCGTTTCCCCGTGCCGTTGACCGGCTGCGTTGGGGTGATCATGACCGGTCAAATTTGAAGGACAGTTTAAGCATCGGGATGAATCCCGCGTAAACGCGCTTTCCCCCTCCACCTCGGGTGGATGCGAGAAGTGGCCATTTCATGCGGGTTTTTCGAGGATTTAAGAAATCGGTTTACCTTGGCGCTTGGCGAACCGGTAACCATCGTCGCAACCGGCGAGAGGCGGTCGCAGATGACCACCGCCTTCGCTGCCCGCGCGAAGCGAGCGGACGGATGGCGCGGGCATTTCGAACAATTTCGGGAAAAGGTCGCCGGGCTCAAGCGCAGCGGCCTGGAACGAGGGCGTCGGCGAACACGTCAGGACCAGATTTCACGATTAAGCCTTGAGGCGATTGAGCCGTAGGACTTCGCGAAATTGCGAACCGCAGGGGTTTCGCACCGAACGAAGAAAACTTGTTTCTTCTGCCGGATCGGTTTTCGGCGGGAGCGAGCTCCCTCAGAATGACGATCCTGCCGTTTGACCTGATGTCTCGCCGACACCCTCTTTCGTCGACAAGAGCCGCTCTTTCAAATCCGCTTCTTTAAGGGAAGCAAACCTCGGGAAGGCTCGTGTGACGTGCCGGCCTGAAAGACGCCGGCAATTTTCTTCGAGCGAGAGTTACTTCTTCTTGGCGACCTTGCGGGTCTTCTTCGCAGTCTTCTTCACTGCACTCTTCGCCTTCTTTGCCTTCTTAGCTTTCTTCGCCATGTTGCCCTCCTAATGTAGTGAGATGGCTTTGTTCGCTGCGTGCACTCGGGAATCGAAATGCACTGCATCCCGAATACACCAACACATTGAAAAAAACAGCTTCCCGCTTAAGGAAGTATTGACGCGGCGGATCGAGCGCGCGCGACACGCGACAACAGAAGCGACGCAAAGACGCGCGCGCACGGATGAAAAAGATGCGCGCAAGCGATCGAAATAAACCTGACGAAATTAAAAGAAATGCCTGCACCGCAGCACTTTCTCAAATTCACGATGCCGATGATCACTGCTCGATCGAAGTCACGGACGATCGACATCGGTGCTCAAACAGGCGCTGCACGGACTTCTGAGTCGCGAACTTTGGCAACAAAAAAATTTTCATGCTCACCGGCTTTGCGTCTCAACACCGCTCACCAACGACGGATTTTCGCTCGAATCGAATACGGCTGATTCGGGGCACACGCGCCTCGAACATTGCGCATCGTCGATCATCGTAAACGATCGATGACCGTTGCGCGCTTCCGCGAGCGCCGCTTCGAACGTGGCGCGCGGCAACGATGCCGGCAAAACTCAGATGCCGAGTTTTGATTTCAGGAGATCGTTGACGGCCTGCGGGTTGGCCTTGCCGCCGGACGATTTCATCACCTGACCGACGAACCAACCCATCAAAGCCGGCTTGGCCTTCGCCTGCGCCACCTTGTCGGGATTGGCGGCGATGATGTCATCGACCACCTTTTCGATCGCGGAGAGGTCGGTCACCTGTTTCATGCCGCGCGTTTCGACCAAAGCGCGCGGATCGCCGCCTTCCTGCCAGACGATCTCGAACAGTTCCTTGGCGATCTTGCCCGAGATAGTCCCCTCGCCGATCAATTCGACAATCGCAGCCAGTTGCGCGGCCGAAACCGGCGAGGCGCCGATCGCGACGCCTTCCTTGTTGAGCCGCCCGAACAGCTCATTGATGACCCAGTTGGCGGCGAGCTTGCCGTCCCTTTTGCCGTTGGCGAGCGCAGCCAGCACCGTTTCAAAGAAATCGGCGCTTTCCCGTTCGGCGACCAGCACGCCCGCATCATAGGGCGACAGGCCGAGATCGGCGATGAAGCGCGCCTTCTTCTGATCCGGCAGTTCCGGCAGGCTCGCCTTCAACCCGTCGACATACGCCTGGCTGAATTCCAGCGGCAACAGGTCGGGATCCGGGAAGTAACGGTAGTCGTGCGCCTCCTCCTTGGAACGCATCGAGCGCGTCTCGCCCTTGTTAGGGTCGAACAGCCGGGTCTCCTGATCAATGGAGCCGCCGTCCTCGATGATCTCGATCTGGCGGCGCGCTTCATGCTCGATCGCCTCGCCGATGAAGGCGATCGAGTTCATGTTCTTGATCTCGCAGCGGGTGCCGAGCGGGCCGCCCGGCTTGCGCACCGACACGTTGACGTCGGCGCGCAAACTGCCCTTCTCCATGTCGCCGTCGCAGGTGCCGAGATAGCGCAGGATCGAGCGCAGCTTGGTCACATAGGCCTTGGCCTGCTCGGAGGAGCGGATGTCCGGCTTGGACACGATCTCCATCAGCGCGACGCCCGAGCGATTGAGGTCGACGAACGACATGGTCGGCGACTGGTCGTGCAGCAACTTGCCGGCGTCCTGTTCCAGGTGCAGCCGCTCGATGCCGACCGTGACGCTCTCGCCGCCTGCGAGTTCGACCGTCACCTCGCCCTCGCCCACGATCGGCGATTTGTACTGGCTGATCTGGTAGCCCTGCGGCGAATCCGCATAGAAATAGTTCTTGCGGTCGAACACCGAGCGCAGGTTGATCTTCGCGTTCAGCCCAAGCCCCGTACGCACCGCCTGCTTGACGCATTGCTCGTTGATGACCGGCAGCATACCCGGCATCGCCGCATCGACCAGCGACACATGCGAATTGGGCTCGCCGCCGAATTCCGTCGAGGCGCCGGAAAACAGTTTTGCGTTCGAGGTCACCTGGGCATGAACCTCCAGTCCGATCACGACTTCCCAGTCGCCGGTCGCGCCCTTGATCAGCTTGCTGCTCGCTGCCGTCATGCCCTGCTACCTTCGAGCGCCAGCGGTCCTGTGGAAAGCGTGGACCTAAGACCCGCCATCGTCACCACCATTTCGGCGGCGTGAAGCGGCCCGCCGCCTGCTCGATCACCTCGCCGAGCGAGAACAGCGTCTCTTCGTCAAAGGGGTGCCCGATCAGTTGCAGGCCGAGCGGAAGGCCTTGGCTATCCTTGCCCGCCGGGACCGCAATGCCCGGCAATCCCGCCATGTTCACCGTGACCGTAAAGATGTCGTTGAGATACATCTCGACGGGATCGGCGCCCTTTTCGCCGATGCCGAAGGCGGCCGACGGCGTTGCCGGGGTGAGGATCGCGTTGACGCCGGATGCGAAGCAATCCTCAAAGTCCTTTTTGATCAGCGTGCGGACCTTCTGCGCGCGCAGATAATAGGCGTCGTAATAGCCGGCCGAGAGCACATAGGTGCCGATCATGACGCGGCGGCGAACTTCGGCGCCAAAGCCTTCGGCACGGGTGTTTTCATACATGTCGCCGATGGAACGGCCGGATTGACGCAAGCCATAGCGGACCCCGTCATAGCGCGCGAGATTCGAGGAAGCCTCCGCCGGCGCCACGATATAATAGGCCGGCAGCGCGTATTTGGTGTGCGGCAGCGACACCTCAACCAGTTCGGCGCCGGCGGCCTTCAGCCATGCGGCGCCTTCCCTCCACAGCTTCTCGATCTCGGCTGGCATGCCGTCGAGACGATATTCCCTGGGGATGCCGATCTTCATCCCCTTCACGGACTTGCCGACCGAAGCCTCGTAGTCCGGCACCGCGCGATCGACCGAGGTCGTGTCTTTCGGATCATGACCGGCCATCGAGCGCATCAGGATCGCGGTGTCATGCACGGTGCGGCCGATCGGACCTGCCTGATCGAGCGAGGACGCAAAGGCGACGATGCCCCAGCGCGAACAGCGGCCGTAGGTCGGCTT
Source organism: uncultured Alphaproteobacteria bacterium (assembly GCA_963832045.1). Lineage (GTDB taxonomy): Bacteria > Pseudomonadota > Alphaproteobacteria > Rhizobiales > Xanthobacteraceae > Bradyrhizobium. The sequence continues at coordinate 168,473 of CAWHSM010000011.1, read as the reverse complement.
CATGCCGACGGTGGCCGTAAACGCCGCCGGCTGGCGGATCGATCCTCCGGTGTCGGTGGCGGTCGCCCCCATGCACAGCAACGCCGCGACCGCCGAAGCCGAGCCGCCCGACGAGCCTCCCGGCACCAGCGTCGTGTTGGCACCGTCGCGCCGCCAGGGATTGACTACGGGGCCAAAACACGAGGTCTCATTCGAAGAGCCCATCGCGAATTCGTCGTTGTTCAATTTGCCGAGCAGCACCGCGCCGTCGCGCCATAGCTGCGAAGTCACGGTCGATTCATAGGTTGGCACGAAATTGCCGAGAATTTTCGAGCACGCGGTGGTTCTGATATCCCGGGTCGCAAACAGATCCTTGATGCCCAATGGAATGCCGGCGAGCGGGCCGCCCTCGCCTTTGGCGATGTTGGCATCGGCCTTTCGCGCCATGGCGCGGGCCTGATCCGGCGTCTCCAGGATGAACGCATTGAGCGCACGCGCCGCTTCGATCGCTGAAAGATGCGCGTCGGTCAGTTCAAGCGAGGTGAAAGACTTAGCTGCGAGGCCGTCTCGAGCCTCGCTAAGCGTCAGCGCTGTCAGGTCGGTCATTTATTGTCTTGCGGCACGGGGCTACAGAAAAACGGCGAGAGCGTCTTGTCGTTGGCGGGGTCGTCACGCGCCTCATTGCGGGCCTTGTCGGCAATCTCCAACGCATCGAGCACCGCATCCATGGCCTTGTCGGGATCGGCAACCTTGCCCTGACGCTCCATGGCATCGATGTACTCCATGTAGGCGCGGTAGGCCTTTTCATCGTCGCAGAGCATGCACATGGGATTTCTCGCTACAGAATTTACTCGACGACTTTCGGCACCAGGAAAAAATGATCCTGGGTTTCGGGCGCGTTGCGAACGATGTCGTCGGCGATATTGCCATCGGTGACCACGTCGGCCCGCTTCTTCATGGTCATCGGCGTCACCGAAGTCATCGGTTCGACACCCTCGACATTGACCTCCTCGAGCTGCTCGACGAACGCGAGCATGGCGTTCAACTCGCCCTGAAGATGCGGAATCTCGGCTTCCTTGACCCCGATCCGCGCCAGATGCGCGATACGGCGAACGGTTAAAGCATCGACCGACATTATATATGGCCTCAAACGGAGATTTCAGCCTGCCCTATAGCAGAGGCTGGTTTTGCGCCGCAACCGTGGCCGGGGCCGAATCTGATGATGAATGCCCGTTCGGACTGACATCGGCGGTGGGCTCCCTCTCCCATGAGATAACAAAGAAGACTACCCCGCGATTTTGCTCAACCGCGCCAGCGCACTCCCGGCCAAGGCCCGCGTCAGCTCGGCCGCCGGCATGTCCCGCCCCAGCCGCACGGCCTGGCCTGCCCAGAGATTGGTGAAATCGAGCCTGCCTTGTTTCTCGGCGGCGGCCTTGAGCGGGGCCAAGCCCGTCGCGGCATGGGGAAATTCCGGTGCATCCGGCGAAATCGGTCCGATCTCACGCATGACGCGGTTCACCAATCCCCGCGCCGGACGCCCGGTCATGACGTTGGTGATGACGGTGGAGTCGTCGCGCGCCTGCGCCAGCGCGACGCGGGCGGGCGCACTGACCTTCGATTCCGGACAACGCAGATAGGCGGTTCCGATCTGCACGCCAGCCGCTCCCAGCGCAAAAGCCGCCGCGATCCCCCGTCCGTCGGCGATACCGCCCGCCGCGATCACGGGGACACGCACCGAATCGACCACTTGCGGCACCAAGACGAAGGCGCCGGGCTGCTCCGTGATATTCTCGGTCAGAAACATGCCGCGATGGCCGCCGGCCTCCGCGCCTTGCGCGATGATCACGTCCGCGCCGTGCTCCTCAAGCCAGATCGCTTCCTTCACCGTGGTCGCCGAAGAGATTACCGTGCAACCGGCGGCCTTGACCCGCGCCAGCAGCCCCGGCTCCGGCAGGCCGAAATGGAAGCTCGTGATCTCGGGCTTCAACTCTTCGACCAGTTCGCACATGTCGGCGTCAAACGGCGCACGGTTGGCGGCGGTGACCGGGGCCGAGGGGTTGAGGCCCAATTCTTGATGGTAAGGCGCAAGCCGCTCTTTCCATCTCGCCTCTCGCGCCGGATCGACCGGAACTGCCTTGTGGCAGAAGAAATTCATGTTGATGGAGGCCGAGACCCGCTGGCGGATGATGTTGACCTGCTCACGCGCCTTCTCGACCGACAACATCGCGCAGGGCAGCGAGCCAAGCGCCCCGCCTTGCGCCGCCGCGATCACGAGGTCGGCGTCCATCACGCCGGCCATCGGCGCCAGCACGATCGGAAATTCGGTCCTGAAAAGATCGATCAATCGGCGGTCGGGCCACATGGTCGTTTCCTCTTGCGAGGTGAAATCGGTGCCGGCAGCATCGCCGGGCGCATTTCAGAGAATAGCAGTGACGTTACGCCTAAGCTATGCAGGAAGTTGCCGCTCAAATGTTGGAACTGCCGCCGTAACTTGGTATGCGAAGCCCATGCCCGCTCTCATTTTACCGCTGATCGAAGCAGCCGAACACTGGCCCAAACGCGGCGCGCTGGTCGGGCTCGATCTCGGCACCAAGACCATCGGGGTTGCGGTGTCGGATCCCGACCGCCGGCTCGCAACCGGAGTCGAAACTGTTCAGCGCAAGGCGTTCAAGGCCGACGCCGCGCGCCTGCTCGCCATTGCAAGCGAGCGCGCGGCGGTCGGATTCGTGCTTGGCCTGCCCATCAACATGGACGGCAGCGAAGGGCCGCGCGCGCAATCGACCAGAGCCTTTGCGCGCAATTTTTCGCAACTGACGGAACTGGCCATCGCGCTGTGGGACGAGCGGCTGTCGACGGCTGCGGTCGAGCGCGAACTGATCGGGATGGACATGAGCCGCGCCCGCCGCGCCAAGGTGATCGACGAGCACGCCGCGATCTTCATTCTTCAGGGCGCGCTCGATCGGCTGCGCGGGCCGCGCTGATCAACGCTAGCTGGTGAGCAGGATGGTCTGCACCACGGCGGCGAGATTGTTGAGGCCATGCAGGATAATCGTCAGCCAGGTGGAGTTGCTGCGGTAGCGCAAATAACCGAGCAACAGGCCGATCGAAAACACCTCGCCGAGAAAGTACCAGTTGTACTGCAGATGCAGCCCGGTCCAGACCAGCGATGACAGGATGATCGCGCCCGCGGCCCCAAGAAACGATTCCGACCAGCCGCGGTAAAGAAAGCCGCGTGCGAAAAACTCCTCGGTAACCGGCGCGGCCACGCAGAAGGAGAACACCAGAAGCCACAGCGCGCCGTCCGCCCGCGCCGATTTCAGCACGTCGCCCATGAACCCCGGTTCGACCTCGCGGCCGGTGGCCCGCGACAGCGCGTCCCACCCCATGACCAGGACACCCAGCGCGACCACGCCGATCAGGAGGTCGGTCCACGAGAATCGGCGCAGCGCGAGGTAATCGGAAAACCGCATGCCCTTGATGCGGATCGCGAGCCACAAGGCCGCAAGTACCGCCGGCAAGCCCGTGATCACCGAAAGCGAGATCGTCAGGCCATGGCTGACGACGGCGCTGACCGCAGCACCGAACGAGTTCTGAATCGATCGGCCCGTCCTGCCGGAGCATAAACCAGGCCACGACCGCGATCTGGCCCAAGAACATCGCAGCGAAAACGACAAAGCCCCAAAATGCCGTGCCCCAAAATTTCCAGACGCGAGGACCGGAAGTCGCGGGCGGTTCGGCGACGATGGGAGAGTCCGGGTTGAGCGAATCCATCAACGAGCTTTCAAGCGGGCAATGCGCGGTCGAGCAACCGGCCGATATCGTCCTGTGCAAGGTCAACAGCGCCGTACATGGCGCCGTGATTCCCGACAAGACGCGTGATGGCGAATAATTCGGCATGGCGTGGCGAGACCGGATTGAGGGCGGCGACCGCAGCCAGCAATGCGAGCTTTTCGACCGCGAGCCGCGCCGCACCCTCCGCGTCCGGCCGGCGGAACGCCTTCTCGATAAAGGCCGCCGCGCTGGCAGCGCCGGGCAAGCCGGCGGCGTCCTGCGCAAGCTGTTGCAGGATGGCCGGCGCTTCGGTCTCGCGCGAGAGCGCGCGCAGCACGTCGAGGCACATCACGTTGCCCGAACCTTCCCAGATCGCGTTGACCGGCGATTCCCGGTAATGCCGCGCCAGAATCCCCTCCTCGACATAGCCATTGCCGCCGAGGCACTCCATCGCCTCATAGAGAAATCCCGGCGCGCTCTTGCAGGTCCAGTATTTGATCGCCGGCGTCAGAAGCCGCATATAGGCGGCCTCATTGGCATCGACCGGCGCGCGGTCGAAGGCGCGGCAAAGCCGCATCACCAGCGCGATGGACGCCTCGACATGCAACGCCATGTCGGAGAGCACCGAACGCATCAACGGCTGGTCGGCAAGGTGTTTCTGGAACACGTTGCGGTACCTTGCATGATGGAGCGCGTGCGCCAGACCCGAGCGCATCAAGCCTACTGAAGCGATCGCGCAATCCTGCCGCGTCAACTGCACCATCTGGATGATGGTGCGGATGCCCTTGCCTTCCTCGCCGACGCGTACGCCATGGGCGCCGAAAAACTCGGCTTCGGACGATGCGTTGGAGCGGTTGCCGAGCTTGTCCTTCAGCCGCTGGAACTCGATCGCGTTGACCGATCCGTCCGGGCGAAAGCGCGGCATGAAAAAACAACTCAATCCCTGATCCGCCTGCGCCAGCACCAGGAAGGCATCGCACATCGGCGCCGACATGAACCATTTGTGGCCGGTGATGCGGTAGGCATCGCCATCGCGCATCCCCCGCGTCATATTGCTGCGGACATCGGTGCCGCCCTGCTTCTCGGTCATGCCCATGCCGAGCGTCATGCCGCGTTTTGACGGCCACGGCGCGAAGGTCGGATCATAGGCTCGCTTGGCGATGATTGGCATCGCCTTGGCCAGAAGGTCCGGCTGCACGGCGAGCGCCGCCACCGAGGCGCGCGTCATGGTGATCGGACACAAATGTCCGGTCTCTACTCCCGCCGCCATGTAGAATTTCGCCGCGCGCACGACTTCGGCAGGCGCTCCGGCCGCGCGGCCGTCGGCGGTCCAGGTCGAATTGTGCAACCCCGCATGCGCGCTGCGCGCCATCAATTCGTGATAGGCCGGGTGAAACTCGACCTCGTCCCGCCGGTTGCCCCTGGAATCGAAGGTGCGCAATTTCGGCGTATTCTCGTTGGCAAGCCGGCCCCGCTCCGCCATGGCGACTGAGCCCCAATGACGGCCGAATTCGGCCAGTTCCCCGCGCGCCGCGGCGCCGCCATTGGCGGCGACGGCTTCCGCAAGCGGAACATCCAGCGCAAACAGGTCGACGTCGACAAAGGGGGGCGACTGGTTGAGCACTTCGCGGGTCGGTAGTCGTACTGAACTCATCGAACATCCCCTCAAAGAGGCCTTCGTGATCGTTAATCATACGCGGGAAGCCGCCGTCCCCCGCAGCGAAATATGCCGCCGCCCGTCGACATAATTGACAAATCCTTGCTTCCACAGCGGCTACGAGGCGGACAGACCGGGGGATAACTCGCAAGTTCCCTCTTGCCCCTTGCCCCCCGCTCCCACTCTGCCTATAGCTCTCCCTTTAATGACCATTGCATCGAAATCGACCTTCGTCCTCGGTCACCGGCATCTGCTGGGCATAGAGGGCCTTTCCGCTGCCGATATCACCGGCCTGCTCGACCTCTCCGAGGAATATGTCGAGCTCAACCGGCAGGTCGACAAGAAGCGCACCTCGTTGCGCGGCCGAACCCAGGTCAACCTATTCTTCGAAGCCTCGACCCGCACCCAGTCCTCGTTCGAGCTGGCGGGCAAGCGGTTGGGCGCCGACGTCATGAACATGTCGGTGTCCTCGTCCTCGATCCGCAAGGGCGAGACGCTGATGGATACCGCCGTGACGCTCAACGCGATGCACCCCGATATTCTCGTGGTCCGCCATCACGCCTCGGGCGCGGTGGAACTGTTGGCGCGGAAAGTGGACGGTTCCGTGATCAATGCCGGCGACGGTGCCCACGAACACCCGACGCAGGCGCTGCTCGATGCGCTGACCATCCGCCGCAACAAGGGCCGGCTCGAAGGGCTCGTGATCGCGATCTGTGGCGACGTCATGCACTCGCGCGTGGCGCGCTCCAATATCATCCTGCTCAACATCATGGGCGCGCGCGTTCGCGTGGTAGCGCCCTCCACGCTGTTGCCGCACGGCATCGAGCGGATGGGGGTCGAGGTCTTCCGCGACATGCGCGAAGGGCTGGAAGACGCCGATATCGTGATGATGCTGCGGCTTCAGCGCGAGCGGATGAGCGGCTCGTTCGTGCCATCGAGCGGCGAGTATTTTCAATACTTCGGCCTCGACCAGAAGAAGCTCGCTTATGCAAAACCTGACGCGCTGGTGATGCATCCGGGACCGATGAACCGGGGCGTGGAAATCGATTCCATCGTGGCGGACGGCGCGCAATCGCTGATCCGCGAACAGGTGGAAATGGGAGTGGCAGTGCGGATGGCGGTGCTGGAAGCCCTCGCCCGCAACCTGCCGAACGCGTGACTGCCATGGTGATGTGGCCTCATCCTTCGAGACGCGCGCTTCATTTGCACCATTCGCGACGGCCTCGCTACCGCTCGGCCTGCTCGGGTGCGCGCGCTCCTCGGGATGAGATGATAGGCTCAACCCTCATGGTGAGGAGCGCGGTATATCGCGCGTCTCGAACCATGGGGCCAGGAACTTACCCAAGATGCTGACCGACCGCCGCCCCATCCTTCTCGCCAACGCCCGCGTCGTCGATCCCTCGCGCGATTTCGACGGCCCCGGCGATGTGCTGATCGCCGACGGGGTCATTCGCGATGCGAAGCGCGGCATTGGGGCTGCCGGCGTGCCCGAGGGCACCGACATCGTCAATTGCGCCGGCAAAGTCGTCGCGCCCGGCCTGATCGACATCCGCGCCTTTGTCGGCGAACCCGGCGCGAGCCACCGGGAGACTTTCGCTTCGGCAAGCCAGGCGGCGGCAACCGGCGGCATCACGACCATCGTCTGCCAACCCTCTACCTCGCCGGTCATCGACAATTCCGCCACCGTCGACTTCGTGCTGCGGCGCGCTCGCGACACCGCGATCGTCAACATCCATCCGATGGCCGCGCTGACCAAGGGCTTGCGCGGCGAAGAGATGACCGAGATCGGGTTGTTGAAGGCGGCCGGCGCCGTGGCCTTCACCGATGGCGAGAAGAGCGTCACCAACGCGCAGGTGATGCGCCGGGCGCTGACCTATGCGCGCGATTTCGACGCGCTGATCGTTCATCACACTGAAGATCCGAATCTGGTCGGCGAAGGTGTCATGAACGAGGGCGAATTTGCGACGCGGCTGGGGTTGATCGGCATCCCCAACGCGGCCGAGGCGGTGATGCTGGAACGCGACATGCGCCTCGTCGCGCTGACCGGCGGCCGCTACCATGCGGGATCGCTGACCTGCATGGAATTGCTCGAAGTCCTCAGGCGCGCGCGAGAGGCGGGCCTGGAAGTTTCGGCCTCGGTCTCGATCAATCACGTGACGCTGAACGAAAACGACATCGGCCCCTATAGAACCTTCCTGAAATTGTCGCCGCCGCTGCGCACCGAGGACCACCGCCTGGCGCTGGTCGCGGCCGTCGGCTCCGGGCTGATCGACGTCATCATGTCCGACCACAATCCCCAGGATGTCGAAGTCAAGCGGTTGCCGTTCGCCGAAGCCGCTTCAGGCGCCATCGGGCTTGAAACCATGCTGCCGGCGGCATTGCGGCTGATCCATAACAATGAGATGGATTTCAAGACGCTGATCCGCGCGATGTCGACACGCCCCGCCGAGCTGTTGGGCCTGCCCGGCGGATCGTTGCGGCCGGGCGCGCCCGCGGACGTGATCGTGATCGACACCGATACGCCCTGGGTACTCGATCCCGACGATCTCAAATCGCAATGCAAGAACACACCCTTCGACGAGGCGCGGTTTTCGGGCCGCGTCGTGCGCACCATCGTCGGTGGGCGGACGGTCTACGAGCATGTTTAATAACGTTTTCAAGCGAAGTGGGCACCGGTTCGCGTTAAGAAAACGCGTCAAAAAAATGCGCGCGTGATGGAGGGCTGTGATGTCGGCTAATGCGTGGCTGCCGCTGGCGTTCGTTCTCGGCTACCTGCTCGGCTCCATCCCTTTCGGCCTGGTCCTGACCAAACTCGCCGGCACGCAGGACCTGCGGTCGATCGGCTCCGGCAATATCGGCGCGACCAATGTGCTGCGTACCGGGCGCAAGGGCCTCGCGGCTGCGACCTTGCTGCTCGACATGCTCAAGGGCACGGTCGCTGTGATCATCGCCGGCTATTACGGCGGCGCGGAAGCCGCGATGCTGGCGGGGCTCGGTGCCTTTCTCGGCCATCTCTTCCCGGTATGGCTGAAGTTCAGGGGCGGCAAAGGCGTCGCCGTCTATATCGGCATCCTGATCGGACTGTTCTGGCCCGCGGCCGTGGTGTTTTGCGTGTTGTGGCTCGCGACCGCCGTGATCACGCGCTACTCCTCGCTCTCGGCGCTGCTGGCAAGTTTTGTGACGCCGATCCTGCTGTGGTGGCTCGGCCATTCGGCGCTGGCGGCGCTGTTTGCCGTACTGACGGCGCTGTTGTTCTACATGCACCGCGAGAACATCAAGCGGTTGCGCGCCGGCACCGAAGGCAAGATCGGGCAGAAGTAGAAGCTATAGGACCGCGACGAAGGTCTGCTCCCTCCCCCTTGTGGGGAGGGTCGGCGAGCGAACGCGAGCCGGGGTGGGGGTCCAACCTGGTCCACACCTAAGAGTTTTCGATGAAATCAGCACCCCCACCCGACCGTCGCTTCGCGACGGCCACCCTCCCCACGCGTTCCGCGGGGGAGGGATAACGGCCGCTCACCCCAGCGCCCGTTCCAGAAAACGCGCGGCCGCAAGCGCCTTGGCGTCGTCGCCATAATCGGCGATCACCTGTATGCCGATCGGCAGGCCGCCGTCGGCGACAAAAGCCGGCACGTTCACGCAGGGCGTGCCCATCAACGTCCACAGCCGGTTGAAGCGGGGGTCGCCGGTCGAGGCCAGCCCCTTGGGGGCTGCGCCCGGCGCCGACAGCGCCACCAGCACATCGACTTCCCCAAATATCCCGTTCAATGCGGCGCGCGCCTTCGAGGTCACCGCGCGTGCGGCGTCGTATTGGGCCGCCGTGTAGTCGCGGCTTTCGTCGAGCCTGCCGCGCAGCAGCGGCGGCATGGCGTCATAATTCTCCCGATACTCCCAGACGAACGCTTGATGCGCCTCGAAGTCCTGCACGATGGGGTGGATGCGCCAGGCCTCCGCGACGATCTCCGGCATCTTCAATTCGCGCACCGAGGCGCCCGCCTTCACTGCTGCCCGCACTGCTGCCTGCAAGGCTTCCGCACCGCCGGTTTCGGGGGCGCCAGCAAAATCCTGCGTCACCACGCCGATGCGCGGCGATTTCATCTCAGAAGCGAGCAATTCGCTACGGCCGGTGATGGCCGACAGTGCAATGGCGACGTCTTCGACGCCGGCCGCAAACAGCCCCACGGTGTCGAGCGTCCACGAAAAACATTTGACGCCGACCGGCGGCAACAACCGATAGGACGGCTTGATCGCAGCAACGCCACAGAACGAGGCGGGGCGGATCACCGAGCCGCCGGTCTGTGTGCCGACCGCGAGCGGGACCATGCCGGCGGCGACGGCTGCCGCCGAGCCCGACGATGATCCGCCCGGCGTGTGGCCAAGGTTGCGCGGATTGAGCGTCGGCGTCGGATCGTTGGCCGCAAACGCCGTCGTCGTGGTCTTGCCGACCACGGTCGCGCCGGCCTGCTTGAGCAGCATCACCACGGGAGCGTCCGCGCGCGGCTGATTGCCGCGATAGATCGCCGCCCCCATTTCGGTCGGCATATCCGCCGTGTCGATGATGTCCTTGATGCCGACCGCAATGCCGCGCAACGGACCCTTGGCTTGCGCGCGCGGATTTTTCGCGCGGCAGACAAAGGCCTTGATCGTCCCCTCCTGCGCGTCGATGGCGGCAAGGGATTCCGCCAACGCGGCGTCAGGTGTCAGCGCGCCCTGCTCGATGCGGCGCTGTTGGTCTGCGAGCGAGATCATGGGCGTTTTTCCTTCGTCATGTCCGGCGTTGTGCGGGCTTCGCGTCTACTGTCTGGCCAGCATGCCTAGCAAGACGTGGATGGCCGGGACAAGCCCGGCCACGACGATGGCTGGGTTGCGACGCCGTCCTCGCAACCCCTTCCCCACTCCCCATAGTTGATCCATTCTGGTCCCGAGGGATCAAATGGACAATCAAACACCCAAGGCAACACACCTCACCCACGCCCAGCGCATCGACTGGCTGCGGATGATCCGTTCCGACAACGTCGGACCGCGCGTTGCGAAGTTTATAGGTTTGGAGCCGAGGCTGCCTGAGGCATAGGCGCGGCTGTCCTTAGCCTAAGTATCGACAGCCGTAAGTAGCGCCCGGCTCGATCGGCATTTGACGGGCCATGGTGATGTCATCGACGTTGGCCGGGGTGACCGCGCAGATCGGTACGATCGGCATCGGCGTCGTAAATCTCGTGCACTTTGGCACGGCAGACCCCTGCCGAGAACCGCGCCCAGCCGGCGCTGCGCTCGTTCAGCGCGCGCTCGTGGCATCGATCAGGTAGGTCGTCTCGGCCAGCTCGACGCCGCCCGCGATGTTGCCTGCTTCATCATCATCGCCAACAAGTCGGTCCAGAATGCACGTGGCGCGGCATGGTGCTAGCGCGTTCCATTCTGATCACGTCTTCAGCATCCGATCGACCCGATTCGGTCCCGCTTGACGAGGAGCGTCGGTCAGCAAATCATTGCCAGTCCGGGAAATCCCCGCCGCTTTCATCGTCAACGCCTCCGTTGCACCGAAGTTCGCCATAGATTTCTGCGCCGTGCCCTCACGCTGGACTCTCGGTCTGGGAGTCGTCGCACGCGCATCAGGCGTACCGATGGACGTCTATCACGCTCATCCAATTGCGCCATGACTCACGGCAACACGGCTTCGAATGAAGTCGCTGATGCGGTCCGTGGAACGCTCCAAACCGAGCTTCCCTGCGCTGTATGATCTTTCGTCCGTGATTCGACCGAAACGTCGCGCTACGGCGACGCTGCTGGTAGCTCACGACCGAAATCGCCACCGCGCCGGACTGCCCTCATTAGTCCGCTGCACGCCCTTGCCGTCATGATTCCGCAGGCTCGATAGGATGGACCCCGTAAGGTCTGCCAGTGCGGCCTTGTCAGGACTCTCTATATTGTTGGCCTTCAAGACCCGCTCCGCTACCTCGCGCGCCGTCAACGGCTCTGTAGCCATCCTCAGTGCGTCAACGGCGCGGCGGTAGACCGTGCCGCGCTTGAACCATGGATTTGGCTTGCGCCGCTTTACCGAGATCGCCCGCAGGCTATAGCCGGGGTCGAGCAGCTTGATGACGGCCTCAACGTGCCGCATCTGCTCAGCCAGGTTGGCGTGCTGTTGCCGGTTCTCAAGTATCTTGCCGCCTAGCTCAGCGTGAAGCCGCTCTAGGGTCTGGATCGCCGGTCTGGCGTAGGGGTCTCTGGTCGGTCGTCGTGCCATTGTCGTCTCCTTTGCGGGAGACGTATTCAGCGCCGCTCAAAATTCTTGTGGCGTTTGCGCCATAATACCGGGACCGCGCACCTTCCGCTCCCTGGTCAATCATTTCGGCAGCGCGCGCGCAGCACTTGAGCGGCTGCCTGATCTCGCACGGCGCGGCGGCGCTTTGCGGCGCCAGCGGATTTGCAGCGAGGAAGACGCCCGCGCCGAGCTTGCGGCCGCCGAACAACTCGGCGTCAGCCTGCTCGCGCCCGGCGAAGACGGCTACCCGCCGCGGTTGGCGACGCTGGAGGATGCCCCGCCGCTGCTTGCTGTTCGCGGCGTTCGCGAAACGCTGATGCGGCCGATGGTTGCGATCGTCGGCTCCCGCAACGCTTCCGGCGCCGGGCTGAAGTTTGCGCAAGTGCTGGCGCGTGACCTCAGCGAGGCCGGGTTCGTGATCGCCTCGGGGCTGGCGCGCGGCATCGATCAGGCCGCGCACCGCGCCTCGATCGAGGGCGGCACGGTGGCGATGCTTGCCGGCGGTCACGACAAGATCTATCCGCCCGAGCATGAAGATTTGCTGGCGGCGATCCTAGGCTCCGGCGGTGCGATTTCCGAAATGCCGCTCGGGCATGTGCCCCGCGCCCGCGATTTTCCCCGGCGCAACCGGTTGATCTCGGGCGCTTCGCTTGGCGTCATCGTGGTCGAGGCTGCGCTGCGGTCGGGCTCGCTGATCACTGCACGGCTTGCCGCCGAGCAAGGCCGCGAAGTGTTCGCCGTGCCGGGCTCGCCGCTCGATCCACGGGCTTCCGGCACCAACGACCTGATCAAGCAGGGAGCGACCCTGATCACTGAAGCCTCCGACGTGATCCAGGCGGTCGAACCGATCATGGGCCGGCCGCTTCAACTGCGCGAGGAGGACGACGACCCGCTGGTGGGCGAGCCTGCCGCCGATGATCGCGAGCGGATCATCGGCCTATTGGGACCGACGCCCATCCTGCTCGACGATCTCATCCGCCTGGCGGACGCCTCGCCAGCGGTGGTGCGTACCGTGCTGCTCGAGCTCGAACTCGCCGGGCGGCTGGAGCGGCATGGCGGCGGACTGGTGTCGTCGATCTAGTAGATCGGCGCGCTCGTGAAGCCCCGGCCGGGCGGCCCAAGCGCCGCGGCGCATGATCGCGGCCTGCGCGCCGCCCCTTTTGGGCGAAATACACAACTTATAGGTGGTATTTTACAACCTACAGGACCTTCCCGGGATGCCGAAATCGGCATTCTCAACACCTGTCTATTTGACAGCGACGCCCTCACCACCCATGTTCGCAGCGAAACGGCCGACGCGAGTCCCGCGGAACCGGCCCTTATTTTTCCCGTAAGCCATTGGAATGAAATGAATATCGTCATTGTGGAGTCGCCGGCCAAGGCGAAGACGATCAACAAGTATCTAGGCGCCTCCTACGAGGTCCTGGCGTCGTTCGGCCACGTTCGGGACCTCCCGGCCAAGAACGGCTCGGTCGATCCCGAGACCAATTTCAAGATGATCTGGGAGGTCGATCCCAAGGCGGCCGGCCGGCTCAACGACATCGCAAAGGCGCTCAAGGGTGCCGACAAGCTTATTCTCGCAACCGACCCGGATCGCGAAGGCGAAGCCATCTCCTGGCACGTGCTGGAGGTGCTGAAAGAGAAGCGCGCGATCAAGGATCACGCGATCGAACGGGTGGTGTTCAACGCCATCACCAAGCAGGCGATCTCGGAAGCGATGAAGCATCCGCGCCAGATCGACGGTGCGCTGGTCGATGCCTATATGGCGCGCCGCGCGCTCGACTATCTCGTCGGCTTCACGCTCTCCCCGGTTCTGTGGCGCAAGCTGCCCGGCGCGCGTTCGGCGGGCCGGGTGCAATCGGTGGCGCTGCGGCTCGTCTGCGACCGCGAACTCGAGATCGAGAAATTCGTGGCCCGCGAATACTGGTCGCTGGTCGCAACCCTGGCGACCACCCGCGGCGACACCTTTGAGGCCCGTCTGGTCGGCGCCGACGGCAAGAAGATCCAGCGCCTCGATATCGGCACCGGCGCCGAAGCCGAGGATTTCAGGAAAGCGATCGAGGCGGCCAACTTCGCCGTCACATCCGTCGAGGCAAAGCCGGCGCGGCGCAACCCGCAAGCCCCCTTCACCACCTCGACGCTGCAACAGGAAGCTAGCCGCAAGCTCGGCTTTGCGCCGGCGCACACGATGCGGATCGCACAGCGGCTTTACGAAGGCATCGATATCGGCGGCGAAACCACCGGTCTCATTACCTATATGCGAACCGACGGCGTGCAGATCGACGGCTCCGCGATCACGCAGGCGCGCAAGGTGATCGGCGAGGATTACGGCAACGCCTATGTGCCCGACGCGCCGCGCCAGTATCAGGCCAAGGCCAAGAACGCGCAGGAAGCCCACGAAGCGATCCGGCCGACCGACCTGTCGCGGCGGCCGAACGACATGCGCCGCCGGCTCGATACCGATCAGGCCAGGCTCTACGAGCTGATCTGGATCCGCACCATCGCCAGCCAGATGGAATCCGCCGAGCTCGAACGCACCACCGTCGATATCACGGCCAAGGCCGGTTCACGCGTGCTGGATTTCCGTGCCTCCGGCCAGGTGATCAAGTTCGACGGCTTTCTCGCGCTCTACCAGGAGGGCCGCGACGACGATGGCGACGATGAGGAAAGCCGCCGCCTCCCCGCCATGAGCGAGGGCGAGGCGCTGAAGCGGAACGATCTGGCCGTCACCCAGCATTTCACCGAACCGCCGCCGCGTTTTTCGGAAGCTTCGCTTGTCAAGCGCATGGAAGAACTCGGCATCGGCCGGCCCTCGACCTACGCCTCGATCCTCCAGGTGCTCAAGGACCGCGGCTATGTTCGGCTCGAGAAGAGACGGCTCTACGGCGAGGACAAGGGCCGCGTCGTGGTCGCGTTCCTGGAAAACTTCTTCGCCCGTTATGTCGAATATGACTTCACCGCGGCGCTGGAAGAACAGCTCGACCGCGTCTCCAACAACGAGATTTCCTGGCAGCAGGTGCTGAGGGATTTCTGGACCGGCTTCATCGGCGCCGTCAACGACATCAAGGACCTGCGGGTCTCCGAGGTGCTGGATGCGCTCGACGGCATGCTAGGCCCGCACATCTATGCACCGCGCGCCGATGGCGGCGATATCAGGCAGTGCCCGACCTGCGGCACCGGCAGGCTCAACCTCAAGGCCGGAAAGTTCGGCGCCTTTGTCGGCTGCTCCAACTATCCGGAGTGCCGGTACACCCGCCCGTTGGCCGCCGACAGCGAAGCCAGCGCCGACCGCGTCCTTGGTCAGGACCCTGAAACCGGCCGCGACGTCCTCGTCAAGGCCGGACGATTCGGACCCTACATTCAGCTCGGCGAACAGAAGGACTACGCCGAGGGTGAAAAGCCCAAGCGCGCCGGCATTCCGAAAAACATCTCGCCCTCCGATATCGAGCTCGATCTCGCGCTCAAGCTGTTGTCGCTGCCGCGCGAGATCGGTCTGCATCCCGAGACCGGCCAGCCGATCACGGCAGGGCTAGGCCGCTTCGGCCCCTTCGTGCGCCACGAGAAGACCTACGCCAGCCTCGAGGCGGGCGACGAGGTTTTTGACGTCGGCCTCAACCGCGCGGTGACGCTGATTGCGGAAAGGATCGCAAAGGGCCCGAGCGGCCGCCGGTTCGGCGCCGATCCCGGCAAACCCTTAGGCGATCATCCGACGCTTGGCGCGGTGGCGGTCAAGAACGGCCGTTATGGCGCCTATGTCACATCCGGCGGTATCAACGCGACCGTCCCGAGCGACAAGACGCCGGACACCATCACGCTATCTGAAGCGATTGCGCTGCTCGACGAGCGCGCCGCCAAGGGCGGCGGACCCAAACGCGGAGCCAAAAAAGCCAAGACACAGACCAAGGCACCCGCCAAGGCGGCCAAGCCTGCGAAGTCCGAAGCTGAAGCGCCCGCGGCCAAGCCCGCGAAAAAGGTCGCCGTGAAAAAAGCGGCCGCGAAGCCGAAATCGGAAGCGACCTCCAAGGCGCGCGCGCCGGTGACGGCCAAAACGACTGCCAAGACCTCGCCTTCGAAGGCCGCCAAACCGGTCGCCAAGAAGAGCGCCGGCAAAGCAAGTGGATAAGGCAAGCGGATAGTGCCGCCTATTTGAAGTTCCTGCACCACAGGCGGCGAATATCGTTCAGGAACTTCAAATAGAAGGCGGCACTAGAATCATAAGTTTGCTAGTGCCCATGACTTTCCGAAGTTCGTGAAAGGTGGGTGCTGAGACGGTGCACGAACTTCGGAAAGTGGGCACTAGGGTGGCACGGCAACGCGACAACGGCTTTCCGTCGACAGACGCCATCGTCGCCTTTATCCGCGCGCATCCCGCAAAGATCGGGACCCGCGAGATCGCACGCGAATTCGGCCTCAAGAACGCCGACCGGGCGGTGTTGAAGCAAATCCTGCGCGAGCTTGCCGACGAAGGTATCATCAAAAAACGCGGCAAGGAGGTCAGCGAGCCCGAAACCCTGCCGGCGACCTTGATGGCCGACATCACAAGCCGCGACAGCGACGGCGAGCTGATTGCCATTCCGGCCGAATGGGACGAGGTCGAGAGCGGCGAGCCGCCAAAAATCCGCATCCATATTCCCAGGCGAGCCCAGCCCGGCACGGCGGCGGGCGTCGGCGACCGTGCGCTGCTGCGGGTCGAAAAATCGGCGGAGCATGACCGTGAAGGTGCGGCCTATCGCGGCAGGGTCATCAAGGTCATCGATCGCGCCAAGACCCGCGTGCTCGGAATCTTCCGCAAGAATCCCGACGGCGGCGGCCGGCTCATTCCGGTCGACAAGAAACAGGCCGG
This sequence comes from uncultured Alphaproteobacteria bacterium, assembly GCA_963832045.1. Taxonomy (GTDB): domain Bacteria; phylum Pseudomonadota; class Alphaproteobacteria; order Rhizobiales; family Xanthobacteraceae; genus Bradyrhizobium. The sequence continues at coordinate 151,967 of CAWHSM010000011.1, read as the reverse complement.
CCGCGAGTTGAACATCGCAAAGTCAGACATCTTGGGCGCGCAGGACGGCGATCTCGTCAGCGTCGATCTGGTGCGCTCGCGCGGCTTTGGCCTGGCGTCCGGCAAGGTCAAGGAGCGGCTGGGATCGCTGTCGAGCGAGAAAGCGATCAGCCTGATCGCGATCCACGCCCACGACATCCCGCAGGCCTTTTCACCGGCCGCGTTGCGCGAGGCCGAGGACGCGAGGCCAGCGAACCTGAAAGGCCGCGAGGACTGGCGCGACGTCCCGCTCGTCACCATCGATCCGCCGGACGCCAAGGATCACGACGACGCGGTTCATGCCGAACCCGATCCGGATGCGAACAACAAGGGCGGCTTCATCGTCAACGTGGCGATCGCCGACGTCGCCTTCTACGTCCGTCCGGGATCGGCGCTCGACCGCGACGCGCTGATGCGCGGCAACTCGGTGTATTTTCCCGACCGTGTGGTGCCGATGCTGCCCGAGCGCATCTCGAATGACCTCTGCTCGCTGGTGCCGGGCGAGCCGCGCGGGGCGCTCGCGGTGCGGATGGTGATCGGCGCTGACGGCCGCAAGCGGTCGCACAGTTTCCATCGCATCCTGATGCGCTCCGCCGCCAAATTGAATTACGCGCAGGCCCAGGCCGCGATCGATGGCAGGCCGGACGATACCACCGGGGCGCTGATTGAGCCGATCCTCAAGCCGCTCTATGCCGCCTATGATGTGGTGAAGCGGGCCCGCGACGCGCGCGATCCGCTCGACCTCGACATTCCCGAGCGCAAGATCCTGCTGAAGGCGGACGGCACCGTCGATCGCGTCATCGTTCCGGAACGTCTCGACGCGCACAAGCTGATCGAGGAGTTCATGATTTTGGCCAACGTCGCCGCGGCCGAAATGCTGGAAAAGAAATCGCTGCCGCTGATTTATCGGGTGCATGATGAACCGACGCTGGAAAAGGTTCATGCCTTGCAGGAGTTCCTGAAAACCCTCGATCTGCCGTTTGCCAAAAGCGGCGCCTTGCAGCCTGCTTTGTTCAATCGCGTGCTGGCGCAGGTCAACGGACACGATGCCGAGCAACTGGTGAACGAGGTCGTGCTGCGCTCGCAGGCGCAAGCCGAATATTCCGCCGAGAATTACGGACATTTTGGCCTCAACCTGCGCCGCTACGCCCATTTCACCTCGCCGATCAGGCGATACGCAGATCTTATCGTGCATCGTGCCTTGATCCGGGCGCTTGGGCTCGGCGAAGGCGCCTTGGCGGAGAGCGAGACGGCGGAAGGTTTGAGCGAAATTGCAGCCCAGATCTCGGTCACCGAGCGCCGCGCCATGAAGGCGGAGCGCGAGACCGCCGACCGCCTGATCGCGCATTTCCTCGCCGACCGGATCGGCGCGACCTTTCAGGGCCGGATCTCCGGCGTCACCCGCGCCGGGCTGTTCGTCAAGCTCGCCGATACCGGCGCCGACGGGCTGATCCCGATCCGCACGCTGGGCACCGAGTATTTCAACTATGACGAGACGCGCCATGCATTGATCGGCTCGCGCAGCGGTGCCATGCACAAACTCGGGGACGTCGTCGACGTCCGTCTGGTAGAAGCTGCTCCTGTTGCGGGCGCGTTGCGGTTCGAACTGCTGTCGGACGGCCACACACCATCGCGCGGACGCAGACGCGAACCGGCGCGAGGCGCTTTCAAGGCGGAAGGTAAATCGCAACCGGGCCGCAGCCCGCGCAAGAAGGATCGCAAGTCAGGCAACGCAAGACCCGGTAAATCGAAGAGAGGCAAGTCATGGAAAACGTGAACACGCATCCCATCGTCTGGAGCCGGGAAACCGGAGCGACCGAGAAGCGCGACGTCTGGACCGCCATGAAGCGCGGATTTCGCGGCCGCTGCCCGCGCTGCGGCCAAGGCAAGCTGTTCCGCGCCTTCCTGAAGGTCGATGATCATTGCTCGGTCTGCGATCTGGATTTCACGCCGCATCGCGCCGACGACCTGCCGGCCTATCTCGTCATCGTCATCGTCGGCCACATCGTGGTGCCGCTGGCGCTGATGATCGAAACCAACTATTCGCCCCCGGTGGCGCTTCAGCTTTCGATCTATCTGCCGTTGACCCTTGTCGCCTCACTGGCGCTGCTGCAACCGGTGAAGGGCGCCGTGGTGGGGGTGCAATGGGCGCTGCGGATGCACGGATTTGACGAACAAAATCCCGAGCCGTAGACCGGCTGGCTTCATCGGGAAGCAGCAAACAGGCAGCAGCGCGCGATGAGCGAAGCCGGAATCGGTGAGAAAGAGGCCGATCACCATCCCTATCGCCGTCCCGTCGATGCCGCCACGCTGATCCTGGTCGATCGCTCGGGCGCGATCCCGAAAGTGCTGGTCGGCAAGCGGCACGACAAGGTCGTGTTCATGCCGGGGAAATTCGTCTTCCCCGGCGGCCGCGTCGATACGGCCGACAACCGGGTGCCGGTGGCCGCCCCGATCCCGGCAGCGCTCGAAACCAACCTGTTGAAAGGCAGCCCGAAGGTCACGGCGGCGCGGGCGCGATCGCTTGCGGTCGCCGCGATCCGCGAGGCATGCGAGGAAACCGGGCTCTGCCTCGGACGTCCGGGCCACGGCAAGTCGTCTGTGTTGACGGGACCGTGGAGACCTTTTGCCGATGCCGGTCTGCTGCCCGACCCGTCGGGCCTGTTCCTGATCGCGCGCGCCATCACCCCGCCCGGCCGCATCCGCCGCTTCGATACCCGCTTCTTCACCGCCGATGCTTCGGCGATCGCCCACCGCGTCGAGGGCGTCATCCATGCCGATGCCGAATTGGTCGAACTGGTCTGGGTCGAACTCGGATCAAAGCCGCTGGCCGACCTGCATCGAATGACCAGGAATGTGCTTGACGACCTCGACAAACGGCTGGCGACCGGCGCACTGCGCCACGACGCCGACGTTCCGTTTTACCATTTCTACGGCGGCCAGATGCACCGGGATGTGTTGGGGGCGTAGCGGATGGAGGAATGGCTGACCACCTTCGGCTGCGATGGATTCAACATCATGTTCCCGTTCCTGCCTGCCGGGCTTGATGACTTCGTCGACAAGGTGGTGCCGGAACTGCAGAAACGCGGGATTTTCCGGAAAGAGTATGAAGGCCGGACGCTGCGCGAGAATTTGGGCCTGCCGAGGCCGAAAAACCGTTTCTTCGAGAGGTAAATGGCCGGATTCGTGCGGTTATTTGCCCGCAAAACCTTGACTTTGGACGGATCGGGGATAGGTTGCGCGGCGAATGCGCCCCCTGATGGGCTGGCGCTCTATTCCAGAACTTCAGACATCAAGGGTTTTACACATGGCCAAGGCGGTCACCATCAAGGTCAAGCTGGTTTCTTCGGCGGACACCGGTTTCTACTATGTCGCCAAGAAGAACTCGCGCACCATGACCGACAAGCTCGTGAAGAAGAAGTACGATCCGGTCGCGCGCAAGCACGTCGAATTCCGCGAGTCGAAGATCAAGTAAATTTCGCGTAAGCGCTGCAAATAAAACGGGGCCCTGCGGCCCCGTTTTTATTTTGTCGCGAGCGATTTCGGCGCAGAGCGCAGGCTACCTCACGCGGCGTTCGCCACCACGCGGTTGCGGCCATCATGCTTGGCGCGGTAGAGCGCCTTGTCGGCGCGCTTGAGCACGTCGGCGACCGCCTCTCCCTTTCGCTCCAAGGTCGATAGCCCGATCGAGATCGTGACTTCGATGCGGTTTTCGCCCTTGTTGACGGCGAAGGGCTCGCCGGCGATCGAGCGCCGCAAGCGCTCCGCGACCATGCCCGCGACATGCATGTCGGTCTCGGGCATTACGATCACGAATTCCTCGCCGCCATAGCGGCAGGCAAGGTCGATACCGCGGATAGACTTGCGCACCCGCACCGCAAATTCGCGCAGCACGTCGTCGCCGGCGTCGTGGCCATAGTTGTCGTTGATCGATTTGAAGAAGTCGATGTCGAGCATCATCAGCGCCAGCGGCTTGCCGCGGCTCGAGGCCTGTTCCGCCAGCGTCGCCAGATGGCTTTCCATGTAGCGGCGATTGTGCAGGCCGGTCAGCGCATCGGTGATCGCCATTTCGATCGAATTCTGCACGTTGTCGCGCAGATGATCGGTATAGCGCCGCTTGCGGATCTGGGTGCGCGCACGCGCCAGCAATTCGTTCTTGTCGACGGGACGAAGCAGATAATCGTTGACGCCGATCTCGAGCCCGCGGAGCAGCCGCGTGTTGCTGTCGGCATCTGCGATCGCGAGAATAGGCACATGGCGCGTGCGCTCCAGCGAGCGGGCTTGGCTGCACAGCCGCAGGCCATCGAAATTGTCGAGGCAGAGCGAAACGATCAGAAGGTCGAAGTTGCCTTCGGCAGCATGAAACAGCGCCTCAGCCGGGTTGGATTCGACATCGACCGTGTGTTCGGTGCTCAGCACCGGCGCCAGCCGTTCATAGGACGACGGCCGATCATCCACCAGAAGTATGCGGCCGCCTTTTCCGGCATCGGCCACCGCGCTTCGCTCCGGCGCCTGCACGCCGATTTCGAGCGAGGTGATGGCGCGCATCCGCAATTCGTCGGTCATCATCTTGAGCCGCGTCAGCGAACGCACCCGCGCAATCAGGACAATGTCCGATACCGGCTTGGTCAGAAAGTCATCGGCGCCGGCCTCAAGGCCACGCACGCGGTCAGCCGGGCTGTCGAGCGCCGTCACCATGACGACCGGAATGAAATGGGTGGCCGGGTTCGACTTCAGCCGCCGGCAAACTTCGAAACCGTCCATGTCCGGCATCATGACGTCGAGCAGAATGATGTCACATTCGGCGCGCGCGCAGATCGCCAGCGCTTCGGCACCGTTGGAGGCGGTCAAGACGTCGAAATACTCGGCCGAAAGCCGCGCTTCCAGCAATTTGACGTTGGCCGGGACATCGTCGACTACAAGAACACGCGCGGACATTCCACTCTCCTATCCGATAAACCGCCGGACGGTCTCGATGAACTTGCCGACCGAGATCGGCTTGGATAGATACGCCTCGCACCCGCCCTCGCGGATGCGTTCCTCATCGCCCTTCATCGCGAACGCCGTGACTGCGACCACCGGAATGGAACGCAACTCCGGATCGTCCTTGATCCATCGCGTGACTTCGAGGCCCGAGACCTGCGGAAGCTGGATATCCATCAGGATCAGATCGGGCCGAAGCTTGCGCACGAGATCGAGCGCCTCGAAACCGTTGCTGGTGCCGGAAGTCTGATATCCATGTGCTTCAAGCAGATCGCGAAAGAGCTTCATATTGAGCTCGTTGTCCTCCACGATCAGGACGGTTTTTGCCATCCCGCCCCTCCACTTCCGGCGACGCAGACCTTGCGGGCCCAGCCCCCAACGCTGTTCACCCTGTCAAAAAGTGAAATCAAACTAGCGCCAGATTCGCTCTAACCCGTTAAGCCCCGACACCACTTTCCGCGATGTGGTTGCCAGTTGCTTGAATACGCTCCGCAGACTCGGGCATGATCGTTTAGAAAATAGAGACCATAAGTTACGGAAAGGCAAATACCGACCTTGAGAAAGCCCACACGAAACCCCCGGGAAGTGGCTGAAATCGTTGCCGTTCAGGCGCTTTCTTTCGTTGCCGGCGACCCCGAGCGGCTGGGGGCGTTCCTGGCCGAAAGCGGGATCGGGCCCGAGACGCTTCGCAGTGCCGCCGCCGATCCGCGATTCCTCGCGCATGTGCTCGGCTTCGTCATGCGCGATGATGCAACCGTGAAGGCATTTGCAGACGCCTCGCAACTTCATCCGACCAATATTGCGGCAGCCCATCAAGCGTTGAACGATACCTAGTGTGGTGGATTTGACATTCGCTCCAGTCTAGTCGCGAGTCCTCACAGCGAATGTCAAATTCAAACCCACACTAGAATCCGATATTTTTGCTAGTGTCCCTTTGGTTCTGACATTCGTAAAGTGCCCGCCGCGATATCATACGAATGTCAGAACCGGGACACTAGTTTGGAGCGCGACGTGCCGTGACCTCTCCTGTACCGGCATCGGCGGAAGGACCGACCTGCTTTTGCCGGGACTGTCTCCACGATCTGGAGTTCTCCGCCCGGCGATGCGGTAATTGCGGTTCACCGCGTCTGGTCCGTCACCGCGCTTTGTCTGCGCTCACCTTTGCCCACATCGATTGCGACGCGTTCTATGCGACGGTGGAAAAGCGCGACAATCCGGAACTGGCCGACAAGCCCGTCATTGTCGGTGGCGGCAAACGTGGCGTGGTATCGGCCGCGTGCTACATCTCGCGCACCTTCGGCGTCCGCTCGGCGATGCCGATGTTCAAGGCGCTGGCGCTCTGCCCTTCCGCGATCGTGGTCCGGCCCGACATGGCCAAATATGTCCGGGTCGGCCGTGAGGTGCGGCGCGCGATGCAGGCGCTCACCCCGCTGGTCGAACCGCTTTCGATCGATGAAGCGTTCCTTGACCTCAGCGGAACCCAGCGCGTCCACGGCATGATCCCGGCCAAGGTGCTGGCGCGCTTTGCCCAAGCGATCGAACGCGATGTCGGCGTTACCGTTTCCGTCGGGCTATCCTGCAACAAGTTCCTCGCCAAAATCGCTTCCGACCTGGACAAGCCGCGCGGCTTTGCAGCCCTCGACCAGGATGAGGCCAGCGCGATGCTGGCCGACAAGCCTGTCGGTTTCATCTTCGGCGTGGGGCCCGCGACCCAGGAGCGGCTGATCCAGCGCGGTTTTCGTATCATCGCCGATCTGCAGCGCGCCGACGAAGCGGAGGTGATGAAGCAGTTCGGAGCGGAGGGGCGCCGATTGTGGCGGCTCGCGCGCGGCATCGACGATCGGCGCGTGGTGCCCGATCGCGGCGCCAAGACGATCTCGAGCGAAACCACTTTTGAGACCGATATCCGCGATTTCGCAACGCTCGAAAAGACGCTATGGCGGCTATCGGAGAAGGTCTCAGGCAGGCTCAAAAGCAGCGAGCTCGCAGGATCGACGATCACGTTGAAACTGAAGACGGCCGATTTCCGGCAGCGGACCCGCTCGCAGTCCATTCACGCCCCGACCCAGCTCGCGGCCAAGATTTTCGCGATATCGAGAGAAATGCTGGCGAAGGAAATCGACGGCACCGCTTTCCGCCTGATGGGCGCAGGCGTCAGCGCACTTCACTCCGGTGCACAGGCCCACGACACCGACATGCTGGACCGACGCTCCGCGGATGCGGAACGCGCCATCGACGGCCTGCGCAAGAAATTCGGCGAGGCCGCCGTGATCAGGGGCATTGCCTATGAGGGGCCGGAGAGGACGGAGGAGGAGGATGACGAGGAGGATTAAGTCTATCCCTCGTCATGGCCGGGCATAGCCGTTCGAAGAACGGCGTCGCTTCCGCTCGCCTATGTCCCGGCCATCCACGCCTTCCTTGGTGCAGCACGAAAGACGTGGATACGCGGATCAAGCCCGCGTATGACCTTCGGGGCGCGAGGCGCCGAAGGTCACTTGCACGGCTTGGCGTCCTTGACGTCGAATCTTCCGAGTTCGCCGGAAATCACAAAGTCGTTGTAATCCAGCACCAGCGCCCGCGAGACACCGTTTTCGAACAGCTCGAACGACATCGCGTAAAGCGGCGTCTGCTCGCCCTCCTCCGGCTTGGCATCGTGGTCGTAGTAGCTCACCGTGACCGGCCAGCGTGTCGTCGACTTCATGGTGTCGTTTTCGGTCGAGGGGTCGGGCGATGCAATCGTCCGGTCGCCGCGGATCGGCTGTCCGATCACCGAGAGCGTATTGTATACCTTCTCGCCATTGTCCGAGCCGTCATAGACGGTCTGTTCAAGGACGGATTTTCCCGCTTTGGCGGCGGCGATGATGTGCTGGATCTGTTCGGTCGGGAATACAGTCGAGCCGTCGAGCGTAAGGGTCTTGGCCTGTGGCTGCTTCAACTTGACCGTGATGTGGTCGCCGACCCGTTCCGCGACCCCGTCGACCGGGCTCGAATCGACGTCGTTCATCCGCGAATCGATCTTGAAGCGATAGGTCTTGCCGGCGGCATCCTCCCAGGAGGTGGAACGCAGATCGGAAAGCGTTACCTTGTCCTCGCCGCTATTCATCTCGGAGACCTGGCGGAATTCGGAGGTGTAACCTTCGCAGGCGTTACCGGTGAAGCTGTAAAGAATGCGCCCACGCGCGCTGCTGACGGAGTTGGAGCCGCGAGATTTCAACAGGCTGAGTTCGTAGAGCGCCTGATGAGAGATAAATGCGCCGTTTGCCGCGGCATCGGCTTTCCCGGCCACGCCCAAGACCACACACAAGACCAGCCCCACGGCGATCGCCAAAGTCAGCGGCAACGATTTGGCGCTGCGTGACAAAATCCGATATGCGCGAGCCATGTTTTTTCCTTGATGGGACGTGATCCGGGAGGCCGAAAACGCGCTTGCGCCGGGATCGCGAACCGAGTTCCGAGACGATATTCGTCGTTTCATTGCGCCGCAACTGCGGCCAAAAGGCGGAAGAATAAATTCACCGCCGGACTGCCATGTTTTTTGGCATCGCCCCCGACGCTTCCCCCTCACTTGCAAGTAGCTGTACGATGCGCGAAACAAAGCGGCCCGGCGAGGCCGCCGGCAACCAAGCGGGGACGGAAACATGGCGGGTACGGTCGAACAGAAGCTGGCGGCGCAGGGAATCACCCTGCATGAACCGCCGAATCCGGTAGCAAATTACGTCCCCTTCGTACGCACCGGCAATTTGCTGTTTGTTTCTGGCCAGGTCTGCCTCGGCCCCGATGGCAAGTTGATCGCCAAGGGCAAGCTCGGCGCCGGCGTCACCGTCGAACAGGGCGCCGGGGCAGCGCGCGGTTGCGCGATCAACGTCCTGGCCCAGGTCAAGGCCGCGCTCGGCGACCTCGACAAGGTGGTGCGGGTGGTTCGCCTCGGCGGGTTCGTCAATTCGGCACCGGATTTCCTGGACGGACCGAAAGTGCTCAACGGCGCCTCCGACCTGATGGTCACGGCTTTCGGCGACAAGGGCCGCCATGCCCGCACCACGGTCGGTGTCGCCTCGCTGCCGGCCGACTCCGCTGTCGAGGTCGAAGGGGTGTTCGAGGTCTCGTAAGGAGACTGCCGATGCGCGCGCCCAACTGGCTGACGGCGCGGCCGGTGGCCCATCGCGGCCTGCATGATCGCGCGCGCGGCATTATCGAAAATATGCCCGGCGCAGCGCTTGCCGCCATCGAAGGCAACTTCGCCATCGAATGCGATATTCAGCTCACCGCCGACGGCGAGGCCATGGTGCACCATGACGATGCGCTCGGCCGCCTCACCGAGGGGGCCGGCGCCCTGATCGAATTCAGCGCGGACGCGCTTAAGGCGGTCCGGTTCAAGGACACACCCGAGCGAATGATGTCGCTAGGCGACCTCTGTGCGCTGGTCAAAGGGCGCGTTCCGATCGTGATCGAAGTGAAGAGCCATTTCGATGGCGATCGCCGGCTGGTGCGGCGAATGGCCGAAGTGCTGAAATCCTACACGGGACCGGTGGCGGGAATGTCATTCGACCCGGACCAGGTGATGGCGCTGCGTGAAACAATGCCCGAATTGCCGCGCGGCATCGTCGCCCAAAACACCTATAGCGAGGCTGATTGGTCCGAGGCGACGGCAGCCCAACGCGAAGGCATGAGGCATCTGCGTCACGCCCTGCGCACCCGGCCGCATTTCGTCGCCTATTGGGTCAACGACCTTCCCGCAGCCGCGCCCTGGATCGCGCGCCATGTTTTTGGCTTGCCGCTGTTGACCTGGACGGTGCGGACGGCCGAGCAGCGAACGCGCGCTGGCGGCTACGCCGATCAAATGATCTTTGAGGGGTTCCGTCCCTGAGAACTGCACCTTGAAGTCTGCGGCAGCTTGCACGATCTTAAACCATCAATGAATTCATCCGAAATTACGCTCGAAGCCGTCTCTTCCGTCAGCCAGATTGCGGCTGAGGATTGGAATGCCTGCGCCAACCCGATCGCGACCGCCGCCGGCTGTCCGGGCGGCTCTCGTGACGGCTCCAAAAGCCCGTATAACCCATTTATTACGCATGCCTTTTTCTCCGCCCTCGAAGCCTCCGGGTCGGCCACCGCCCGCACCGGCTGGGGCGCTCGGCATTTGCTCGCGCGCCGCGACGGCGTCATCGCCGGCGTCGTCCCCTGCTATTTGAAATCGCATTCGCAAGGCGAATATGTCTTCGACCGCGGCTGGGCCGACGCCTATCAGCGCGCCGGCGGGACTTATTACCCCAAGCTGCAGGCCTCGGTTCCCTTTACCCCCGCCACCGGCCCTCGCCTTCTCGTCCGCGACGACGTGGACAAGGAGGAAATCCGGGGCGCGCTGGCGAGCGGCCTCGTCGCACTCTGCCAGGCGACAAAGGCTTCGTCGGCGCATGTGACGTTCACGCTCGAAGCGGAATGGAAATTCCTCGCCGCCCAAGGCTTCCTGCAACGGACCGATCAGCAGTTCCACTGGTGCAATCAGGGTTATCGCAATTTTGACGACTTCCTTGCGACCCTTAATTCGCGCCACCGCAAGGCGATCAAGCGCGAGCGGCGTGAGGCGCTGGCGAACGGCATCACGATCCACGCGCTGAACGGCAGCGACATCACCGAAGAAGCCTGGGACGCGTTCTTTGCGTTCTATATGGAAACCGGTTCGCGCAAATGGGGCCGGCCCTATCTTACCCGCACCTTCTTCTCGCTGGTCGGCGAGACCATGGCCCGTGACGTGCTCCTGGTCATGGCAAGGCGCAACAACCGCTGGATCGCAGGCGCCATCAATTTCATCGGCTCCGACACGTTGTTCGGCCGCAACTGGGGCGCGATCGAGCATCACCCGTTCCTGCATTTCGAGGTGTGCTATTATCAGGCCATCGATTTTGCGATTGCGCGTGGCTTGAAAACCGTCGAAGCCGGCGCGCAAGGCGAACACAAGATCGCACGCGGATACCTGCCGCAGACCACTTATTCGGCGCACTTCATCGCCGACCCGAGCCTGCGTCACGCCATCAGCGAGTATCTTAAACGCGAGCGTGCTTATGTGGCCGACATCGGGCGTGAATTGTCCGAGGCCGGACCGTTCCGAAAGGCGGACAACGATTAGATCAGGACATCAGGAGCCTTCATGCCCGCTTATGATCCCAACAACCCCTTCGCCAAAATCCTGCGCGGCGAATTCTCCTGCTACAAGGTCTACGAGGATGACCATGTGCTGGCGTTCCTCGACATCATGCCGCGCTGTGCGGGCCATACGCTGGTGATTCCCAAGGCGCCGGCCCGCAACATCCTCGATATTACGCCCGACGATTTCGCCCATGTGGCGCGTGCTTCCCAGAAAATCGCACGCGCCGCGATGACGGCCTTCAATGCCCAGGGCATCACGGTGCAGCAATTCAACGAACCCGCCGGCGGACAGGTGGTGTTCCACCTGCACATGCATGTGATGCCGCGTCATGACGGCGTGGCGCTGTTGCCGCCGGCAAGCCGCAAGGAAGAGGCCGCGGTGCTGGAAGCGAATGCGGCGAAGCTGATCGCGGCGTTGAAGGGGTGAGAGCTGAGGAGGGTTGGGCTGCGGGTCGCCTCAAAACTCGATGCTCAAGATGACCCGGATCGCCCGCGGGCGATCCGACCTCTCCCTTTCAGGGAGAGGTGAAGAGTAGCTCACTCCGTCTCCGCATTCCCTGCCCGCTGCGCCGCCAGCGGCGAGAACTCGCAACGATCCGGCTTGAGATCGATCAGCGGCGTTCCATCGAGGCAATCGAGCCCGCGCACCAGCACGGTCGATCCTTCAACGGCGACGAGCTTGACGATCGAGGTGCCGATCGGGTTGGGCCGCACCGGCGAGCGCAGCGAGAACGTGCCGCGCGTCGAACCGTTTTTCTTCGGGCTTTGCAGCACGAGATTGCGTGGCGAGCGATGCAGCCAGTAAATAACCTCCAGGTGCTCGTAGACATCGATGCCCTTGAGTGCGGCGACCCAGGGCTCGAAAATCTCGATCCGGCACACCGGGCCGCTGTGGTCGCCTTGCCGCGGCGCCTCCTCGCGCGATTTCCATGGCGTGCGGATGCGGCCGATGAAGACGAGACCGGCATCGCTCGCCTTGGGCATCTCGACGGCGACTTCGCCCTCGCGCAATTGACTTTCGACAGCCATCGTTTCAATCCAGCGAAATGTTCCGCGCCTTCACCACATCGGACCATCGCGCGCGATCGGCCGCGATGAATTTTGTAATCTCGTCCGTGCTTTGCGGGCGCAACACCGAATAGCCGATTTTCTGCAGGGACGCACGGAAAGTCTCATCGTTAAGCGCCCGGTCGAGGCTCGCTTTGAGAATTCCAGCGATAGTCTCCGGCACCTTCGCCGGCACGGCAATGGCGAACCAGACGCTGACCAGGTAATCGGGGAAGCCACTCTCGGCAATGGTCGGCACGTCAGGAAGTTCGGAGCGTCTTTGCGCCGAACTCACGCCAAGCGCCCGCACCTGTCCTGCCCGAACCGCGGGCAAGGCAGTGCCAAAGGAATCAAACATCAGCTGGACGTTACCGGCGATGAGATCGACCATTGCGGGTCCGGCGCCTTTGTACGGCACATGCGTCATCTCGATTCCGGCCATCTGCTTGAACATCTCGCCGGCGAGATGAATCACACCGCCCGTTCCCGCTGAGCTGAAGCTCAGCTTGCCCGGATTTCGTTTGGCGTAGGCGACAAACTCGGCAATGGACTTCGCAGGCACTGAGGGGTGAACCTCCATCACGAGCGGGTCTTCGGTGACGACAGCCAGCGTCCGAAAGTCGCGATCTGGATCGTAGGCCAGCTTCTTGTAGAGCATCGGATTGAGCGTAAACATCGAGCCGGACACGACGAGCAGCGTGTAGCCATCGGCATCGCCGCGCGCGACGGCTTCGCTGCCGATCGCGCCTTGTGCGCCGGCCTTGTTTTCAACGAAGGCCGCCTGTTTGAGGTCCCTGGCGAGATAATCCGCGACCATCCGCCCGACGACATCGGTTGGGCCGCCTGCCGCATAGGGAACCACGAGGCGAATGGGCCGCGTTGGAAACTCGGCGGCTTGGCCGTCAATCGAGGCGAAAAGCGCAGTCACGCAGGCGAGCCCGCCGATCCAGGCCGACTTAAGATGTCTGCCCATTGTCGTTTCCTCCGCCGGCGACGTTACGCCGGCAGCTCATCAAACCAGTAACGAAGCGATCAGCCAAGCCACCATTTGCCGGCCAGCATCAGCACTTCGCCCGAAACCACACCGGCGAATATGGAGCGCCGCGTCAGCATAAAGACGATAAAACCCACGACCAGCGCACCGTAGCGCAGGAAGCCCGGGACGCTCGCCAGAGCTCCCGGCGGCTCTACCAGGATCTGCGCGATCACGCCGGCGAGGATCGCGGTTGCGACCGCCTTGACCCACACCAGGAGATCGGAGCCCTCGTCCAGCCCGCTGCCGAGCCACAGGCCGAGCATGCGCCAGATCTGGTTCGGGATCACGCCCGCCAGCAGCAGCAGAAGAAGCGCGTGCCAATCGCCAATGAAATCGCTCATGACCTCTCCCGCCACTTATGAACGAGAAAGGCAATGGTGCCAGCCGCAACGCCACTGATCAGGATATCGAGGCCGCTGTCGAGCAGCGACGCCAACGGATAGAACGCAAGCCCGAGGCCCAACGCCAGCATGTCCGCAAGCTCCCTGGAGTTGCGGGCGGTGGAAAACAAAAACGCCAGCGGCGTCAGCAGCAGGATCGCCGCGCCCAACGTCTGTGTCAGGTTCGCGGCAAGCTCATAGCCGATCGCGGTGGCGGCCAAGCCTATCACGGCCAGCCCGGTGCCGAGCCCATGGACAAAGGCGATGCGACGGTCGCGCGGCACATGCGGCAGGAAGCGGTAGCACTCGACCCAGAGCGTCACCGCGGTGAAGTGCGCGACCAGCACGAACTGCCGCCGTTTGGTCTGTGGCGTGCGCATCATCGGCAGCACCGCCACCACCATCGGAAACAGCCGGATCGCGCTCACCGTCACAGCGATCGCCGATTGCACGACGGACGCGCCCGAGGCAAGCGTAGAGATCAGAATAATCTGCGCCGGCCCCGCCCAAACCAGCAGCGTAGCCAGCAAGGCCCAGGCCAACGAGAAGTGGGTGTCATGGGCGAGCGCGCCGATGCCGATATAAGTGACGAACAGCACAGCTGAGAGAATAGTCGATCGAACCGCCGCCATTCCAAGCGCGAACGCGCGCAGGGGCCGATTCCATTGGGATGAGTCGAGCGGTGGGAATGCCATCTGCGAAGGGGGTAATGTGAGTCGAGGCAGGCATAACGCTTTCGATTTGCATGCGCGTCAACCGAGCACGGCCTCACGGCAGGCATGCAGAGTTATTGCGTTATGGGTGGTTTGTGCCCAGCGTCCACTAAGGGACGAAGCTAGGACCGTGGAGCACTCCAAACGAAGTTTATCTAGGGCCTGTCCTCAATTGAGCCAAATGACTGCGGCGGCCAAATGGATGCCGGCGAGGAAGTTTCTGGCGGTTTTGTCATAGCGGGTGGCAATGGCTCGGTACTGCTTGAGCTTACAGTAGAAGTTCTCCATGAGGTGGCGCGCTTTGTACAATTCCTTGTCGTAGAGGCGTTGAACCTTTCGATTACTCTTGGGCGGAATGACGACCTTTTTTCCTGCCGCAAGCAGAGGCTCGATGACGCGCTCATCGGCATCGAAAGCCTTGTCTGCCAACAAGGTGTCGGCCTGCATCTGGGGCAGAAGCATGTCGGCGCCTTGCAGATCATGGGCTTGCCCCGCAGTCAGGAAGAAGGCCAGCGGATTGCCGAGAGCGTCGACCATGGCATGGATTTTGGTGCTCAACCCGCCTTTGCTGCGCCCGATCGCCTGGTCTTCGCCGTCTTTTTTTGAGCGCCGGCGCTGTGCTGATGCGCGCGCACGATGGTGCTGTCGATCATCGCGTATTCGTTGTCCGCATCGGCCGCCAGCATTTCGAAGATCCTCTTCCATGCGCCACTCTTCGCCCAGCGCGAAAACCGCGTATGAATCTTGATCGGGTCGCCAAAACGTTCTGGCAGGTCGCGCCAAGGTATGCCTGCGCGATAACGGTAAAGTACCGCCTCGACGAACAGCCGGTTATCCTTGGCGGTGACGCCGACATGGCCTTCACGGCCGGGCAAAATATCCTTGATCCTGTCCCATTGATCGTCCCGAAGGGCGTAGCGGCGCATCTGTCAGCTCCGAATCAGCTGACATCTCATGAATCACGCCGCCATTCTCTTGGGAATCGCCTAATTGAGGACAGGCCCTAGTCTAACGCAATCCTGGCCGCGCGCTGAAGCAGCAGAAAAAAGATGCCGGTAAACAAGCCAAGAACCCAAACAAGAGCGATAGTCGAACCAAAAAATTGCGTCGTGACGAAACCTACAACACCAAAATTCTTTAAAGCATTGGCTATGCGTGCGGTTTCCCAAATAGAAAAATATCCTAACTGCGCACCGATAGCCGCAGCATAACTTATCGCTACACAAACTGGAAACACCCAACGTGCCTTGGAAAACCGACCTCGTAAACAGACCAGGGATAACCCCACAAACAATATCGCAAATAGAGCAGCTACGCCGAAATACCAATTGCCCAGCAGGCGGGCCGCGTGTCGTTGTAGTCCGAGCAGCAGAAACAATCCCGATGCCATACCCACGCTTAGAAGACAGATCAGCAACCTATGCTTATCGGATTTCAAGTGAACCGTCCGTCCCTGTGAGCTCGACGATCATTTCCCGACAAAGCTGCGCGTCTATTGGCGCGTTGATTTCTGGCGTCGATAGACGAAAAATGCTGGTCGCGATGAGCTCTTGAAATCCCGGCTCATATGCAATCTCGTCGTTATGCTGCTCCACAAGGTTTGCCCACTCGGTAAGCTCCGAAGCACCAGTTTTACTATTGAGAAAACTAATCAACACATTGCGCAAGGTCCGCCGCGAAACCAATACTGCTCCTGCTTCCGACTTTTTCAATAGTGTATCTTGAATTTCGAGTAGCGGCAGGTCGTTGGCCAAGAGTTCAGTCATACTCGTTCCGCTTTTCTTCTTAGGTCAGCCTTTATTACACTCTAAAATTCCGCAGCACAAAACAGGCCCCGCCCGCACGACGGATACGGTTGCAGAGATCGTCGGCAGCCGGCCGCGTGTCGGCGCCGATGCGCACCTGGTAGAACGGCCGCATGCCCCGGTTGCGGTTCTGCGCACTGAGCAAGGTCGGCGTTTGGTCACCGATCACGCCGCGCAGCCGCGACATCGCACGCGAATACATCGCCATGGCAATATCGCGATCGAATCCGCCGGCCAGTTGCACGCCCCAGGGCTGGGCGGCACCGAGTTGCACGCGCTGCTCAAGCTCGCTGACAAAGTAATTGGGTGCGCGCTTGAGCAGCGCCATCAACTCACGGCAGCTGCTATGCGCGGCGTAGCGGTCGGATATCTGGCCGCCCCGGCCGGCGGTCTGCCACTCCTCGACGGTTGCCCCGGTAATGACCGAAACATAGTGACGCGTCTCCTGCGGCATCGGGCCCGTGCCTGACAGCCATTCCTGCACCCGTCGCGGGCCCGCATTATAGGCGGCCGCAGCGAGGCCAAGATTGCCGAACTGGTTGCGCAATTCGCTGAGGAACTCGGCGGATTTCGGCAAGGCCTGCACGGGATCGAACGGATCGAGCAACCGCCGCTCGCTGGCGGTACCCGGCATGAACTGCGCGATGCCTTGCGCCCGCTGCCCGCTGCGCGTCACCGGTCCCACGGCGCTGGACTGAAAGCGGCTCTCCTGCCAGATCACGCGGGCGAAAAATTCAAGCGGCAGGTTGTTGGCTCTCGCCGCCGCCTCGATCATCAGACACACGGCCTCCCGCGTGCCGGCGTCGGCCGCCTTTTCCGAAGACTGCTCGCGGGGAATAGCGAGCTCTTCCACACTGGGCGTTGCCAGTCCGAAACTGTCATTCGCGGGCGTATTCTCCTGCGCGGCCATTTCCCCCATGCCTGATAAAAGCATGACGGCCATGGCCCAAAGCCTGACATGTGAGCCCTCGAAACCCTGCATTGCAGTCCTGTCTTTAAGGACAAGCCGTCCTTGACACGGCAAATCGGCAGTTTAGCTATCTTTTGATCATGGCGCGTTGATGAGACATGGCCAGCCTTCCAAACGATCGTACAGCCTTCGCACCCGAGGACGACGCGCCGATTCCCTATATGGCGCGCACCCGCGAATACTACGCCGCGATCGGTTACACCACGCCCTATCGCTGGGCCCATTATGTAGACGCGCCGTTTCAGCCCTTGCGCAAACCGCTCGCCCAATCCCGCATCACCATCATCACTACCGCCGCCCCTTTCGATCCCGCCAAGGGCGATCAAGGTCCTTCTGCCAAATATAACGGCGGCGCCAAGTTCCATTCGGTCTATGATGGCGACACCTCAAAGCCGCATGATTTGCGGATTTCGCACATTGCCTATGATCGGATGCACACTTCGGCCGAGGACAGCGGCACCTGGTTTCCACTGCCGCAATTGAAACGGTTGGCGGCGGCGGGCCGGATCGGCGAAGTCGCGCCACGCTTCTTTGGTGCACCGACCAATCGCAGCCATCGCGTCACCATCGAGACCGACGCACCGGAGATCCTCGCCCGCTGCCGGGCCGATCACGTCGATGCCGCGGTGCTGGTGCCGAACTGCCCGGTCTGCCACCAGACGGTCAGCCTGGTCGCGCGGCACCTTGAGGCCAATGGCATCCCCACGGTCGTGATGGGCTGCGCCAAGGACATCGTCGAGCATGCCGCAGTGCCGCGCTTTTTATTTTCCGACTTCCCGCTCGGCAATTCCGCCGGCAAACCCCACGATCCGGATTCGCAAGCCTTCACGCTGGAGCTCGCGTTGCGCGTGCTGGAAACCGCCCCCGCCGCGCAAACCACGGTGCAGTCGCCTTTGCGCTGGAACGCGGACCCCTCCTGGAAGCGCGACTACAATAATATCGCGGCATTGAGCCCCGAGGAGCTGGCGCGACGGCGGGCCGAATTCGACGCCCAGAAGGAAATCGCACGCAAGTTGCGTGAAAACGCCGCCTGAAACCCGGTTTTCCGGTCGTTTAAGGCCTAATCCGCCCAATATCGGTTTACGTTAACGCGGCTTTTTGGCCGCGCTGCCCTTTCGCGCGCCACAGGCTCGCGTAAGCTAGTGTGGTGGATCTGACATTCGCTTCAGTATCGCCGCGAGTCCTCAAAGCGAATGCCAAATCCAAAACCACACTAGAATCCAATATTTACTAGTGTCCCTTTGGTTCTGACATTCGCAAACGAACTAGCCGCAACATCAAGCGAATGTCAGAACCGGAACACTAGGCCTTTCGATTGGGAGTTATTCGATGCTGGACCGACGCCAGAGTGTGCGCGACAAGGTTATCTACGGCGGGGTCGCCGAGATTGCCGAAAGCGGTGCATCCAGGGATTGCGTGGTCCGCAATATCTCCGAGCACGGCGCCCATCTTGAATTCGGCAATGAGATCCGCCTCCCCAAGACGTCATTGCGGCTGACGATCGCGCGAAAGGGACGCTCCGTTCTCGCCAGGATCATCTGGTGGCGCGACAATTTTGTCGGCGTGGCATTCCATTCGGACTCCTACGAATTGCCCGGCTCGGACCTCGCCGAGCGGCTGCGTGAGAGCGAAAAGAAGAAGCGCCAATTGCAGCGCCGCATCAGGGAATTGATCGGCGAGGGCTAAAGCATGATCCGGAAAAGTGTGTAACGGTTTTCCGAAAAGATCATGCGCAAACAATAAACTAAAGCGCGATGATGATTCATCCAAAAAACATCGCGCTTTAGAGCTCCGATTCCGAAATTCGCAAGCTATCGTGGCAACCTCTGATGCGAATTTCGGAATCAAAGGAGTTCGAGCAAATATCAAATATAAAGGTTTAGTGCGGCTTTTGAATTTGGAGTTCCTATAACAAGGGTTGCGAGGCCGCGCTCCACGCCGCGGTGCAGATGGTGGTGCCGTTCGTCATCCTTGCCGGCTTCATTCTCGGCATCATCACCGCGACCGAAGCCGGCGCCGTGGTCGCCGGCTACGCCTTCCTCGCCGCGAAACTTCATTATCGCAACGTCTCCTGGCACGAGATGAGCGGGATTGCCTATGACAACGCGATCCTGACCGCCGCCGTGGTGTTCCTGCTCGCGGTCGCCTCCGTCTATCAATATCTGATGGGCGTGAGCGGCGTGCCGCAGTTGCTCGGCGAAGTGTTGTCGCCGTTGAAGGGGCATCCCTGGCTGTTCCTGACCGGCACGGCGATCATGAGCTGTCTGTTCGGCATGGTGCTGTAAGGGCTTCCCGCCGCGGTCGTTCTGATTCCCGTTGTGTTTCCGATTTCGGAGGCCATGGGCATTAACCCGATCCATTTCAATATCGTTCAGACCGCCGAGGTCGGGATCGGTCTTTTCCTGCCGCCGATGGGCGTCGGACTGCTGATGGCCCTGCGCTTTGCACGATTAAATGTTGGCCAGCACTTCCGCACCTATGTGCCGTATATGCTCGCCCTGTTCGCAGGCCTTCTGCTGATCATCTGCATTCCCGAGATCAGCCTTACTCTGCCGCGGCTCGCGGGGCTGATAAGGTGAGTTACCAGCCAAAAATGCCTTTGAGCCCGGCGTAAATCGATCCACCCGCCGATACCGCGATTCCGATCACCGGTCCAACGGTACGCAGCAGATCCTGAATCGTCCGTGCGCGGCGACGCAGCTGCTCCTCGCCAACGTGCTGGCCAAGCATTCCAGCAATCCTGTAGGCGACAGGGTTCGGCTTCCCTCTCCGCGACATCGTCTTCGGCAGCACGTCAAAAATCAAGGAACCCAGAAGATTTCCGGTCACGAAGGCAAGCGCTATGCTGGCGGTGTATTCGATGACCTCGCGCCATTCGACCCACGGCCCTGGCAGGATCGCGACGTTGTCGTTGAAACCAGTGACCGTGAGCATCCAGGTCACTGCCAGCGCCGCCGTCAAAACTCCGACCAAAAAGGTCTTGCCAAACCCGATCTTTTCGCGCGCATAAAGCAGGAAGCCGAACGGCAAGGGAATAACGACGGATGCCAGTCTCAGGTAGAGTGGCGTCACGTTCAACGTGATTGTGACGAAGATATGGGCCGCCACAAGCAGCAGGGCCGGCACCAGCACGTGCACGCCCGCACGCACGGCGGAATATCGAACCGGAAAACGGATCCGCGTCAGTTTGGCGTTGATCCGGTCAATCCCGTCCTGCAGCCGGTCAAGCTCTGACACCAGTTGCTGGATCTCGAGGATCACCGGCAACGCGACGCGCAAATCGCGCGAACAATGCTTGCACGCGATGGCTTCATGCTTGATGGTTTCGGCGCAGAACGGACACTCCATCAGGCCGACGGACGGCTTTTGCGCCGCTCCCATTTTTCAAGTTCGGCGCGGGCTGCCGCCAGTTCCTGGCGAAGGATGTCGCGCTTACGTATCAAGTCGTCTCGTTCGGCAAGAAGCGAGCCCGGTACCGCTATGTCGCGTGCGCAGGAGGCGCAAACCAGCGCCGATGATGCATTCTCGCTCTCACAAAACGGACAATTCATCGTCTACCGCCTCAAGGCGAAACCTTCAGCACAAAACTCGTGCTCCCCATACGCCCATCCGAATCCTTGATATCCACCCTGATCATGTGATCTCCCGGCGGGAGTTCGGCATCCGGCATATCCAACCCGGTTGCCCGTGCGAACGACCTGACGCGATCGGTCAGGTCGACGTTCGGCGTCCTCAGATAAGTGACCTTGAGCGAGTCCGGATCGATTTTCGCGCCACCAAAGGATTCAAATCTAAGCTGAAGATGAATTGGGGAATGAGTCTGCTCGCCAGCCACGACGATCTCGATTTTCGGTCCCCTTGTGATGCCTCGACGATCTGCCGCAACAGCTCCTCTGGGCGGCGGCAATTTGGCCTCTTCCTCGGAGATCAGAACATGAGTGGCAGCATGGGCCCCGGATGAACCAACAGCCACATGTACCGCAAATACCACCATCAATGTCAGATAACCAATCCGCAGCATCACTTTCCTTTCGGATACACAAATTCAGGTCAACGTACCAAGTCAGCGCGCACCGCCGTCCCCAATGATCGTGTAGGGCGCCCAGAACAACGGATGAGCGTAGGCAAATTCGGTCTTGCCGTCAGCACCCACGTAGCCAGGACCATCCATAAGCGCCACCATCGCCAGCCGCAGGGCTTCCGCCCGTGTCAATTTCGGATTGTCCGCCTGCCGCTTAAAGAGGTCCGTGACCAGTTCGCGCGCCGATTGCGATTGAACCGACCAGTTGGTGACGAGCAGCGCCCGCGTGCCTGCATAAAAGAAGGCCCGTCCGAGTCCCGAAGCCGCGTCGGCGCCGGCTCCCTGGCCCGCCCCCGTATTGCAGGCGGACAACACAACCCAATCAGCATCGAGCTTGAGGGCGAGGACTTCCTCCATGGTGAGAAGCCCATCGCCTGCGACTCCCGCGACTGCAGGCGCCGAAAGTGCCAGCGCCGGCTGCGTCAGGCCGTTGAGCTCGCCGGGCACGAGCCCGTGGGTAGCAAAGGCCAGCACCTTGAAACCCGACAGATCGATCGTTTTGACCGCTTCCTCATTGGCATCCTTGCCAAGCCTAAGAACCTTCGAGGGATCCGCTTGCAACGCGAGCGCAATCGATTTCAACTCCTCGGCCGTATCGGGCAGCCTCGGCAGCATCGCCAATTCGGCACTGTCGACGCCTTCCAGCTTCGGACTTGAACGTCGCTTGAGCGGCATCCCGCGGGTTGCCGTCATTCCGGCATCGGCTACCTTGATCGGGGCTTCGTCCCGCGCCGCTTCCTCCGCCTGTTCAGGACTGAAGAGCGGATCGCCGAATCCGATCAACTCGCTACGTCCGGGCCTGCCCGGCGGCAGTTGCCGCAAGGTGCGCAACGCGGCCGAGGACGGCACGCTGGTGACCGCGTAGTTCCGCGCCAGCCAGGGCACCGCCCGATAACTCGAAAACAGGGGGTCATCGTTGCTATCGATCTCGGCTACAGCGGTCGGCAACAGCGACAACGGCAGAAGACCGAGTGCACCGTTGGTGACCACGATCAGACTTTTTGATTTTTTCCATCCCGCCTCGACCGGCTGAAGCAACAGCGAGTAAAGTTCGTAGCCGAGTTTGACATCGAAAGACGGTATATCGGAAATCATTGCCGCCTGAGGCTCGAGCGCTTCGCGCAGCTCGCGCACCTTGCTCTGGATTTCGCCGCCGGTTGCCTCGATTTCCGCGAAGGCCACCGCGCCCTGCTTGGGGACAGCCCAGACAAAGCTCGCATCCCGTCCAAAGTAGAAGGACAGCATGGCCTCACCGTCGACAAGCGTCGCCTGCACCTGGGCGACGTTCGGCGGATTCGGGTCGACCAGATCGGCATAGGACGGGAAGCGTTTGTTGATTTCGGCGCGTGCCTTGTCGCGCTCCCGGCGCAATTTTTCGATCGACGCGTTGACGGCCTTGACGCCTTGCGCGTCCCGCTCGGCCGAGGGAAGCGCGAGGATGTTGTTGAGCAAGCCCAGTTGTGCACCGACCTGTTTGCCGAGATCCTGTTCCTTGCGCACGAGTTCGGCGAGTGCCGGGTCCTTGATCGAGGCGCGCGCGCCGGAGGCCGCCAGCGCCTGCTGCACCGATCGGCCGCGGATCGAATCCGCCAGACTGAAGGTGTCGAGGGCTAGGTCGTCGTTGGCAGGCCGAGCGTTGGCCAGTAGCTTGATATAGGCTTCGACGATTTCCTGTAGCCGCTGGCTCCGGGCTGCCACAACCGTTGCATCGTCGTCGTCGGCGTTATCCCGCGATGCCGCCAAAAGTACCGGCAGCGCGAGCTTGAACTCCCGGATGGCATCGCTGTCCCTCCCCGCGCGCATCAGTCCGGCCGCCAGAATTCCCCGTGCCGAGGCCGCGTCGAAATGCTTTTCGCCGACGCGCGCGATCTCGCGTTTCAAAAGTGCTTGCGCAGCCTCAAGCCCCGCCTGCGTTTGCCCCGAAGCGAACATGGCATTGATGCGGGAACCGTTCAGCTCTAGCACCTCGCGGCGCTGCGGCTCCCATTTCGCGATCGCCTTGTCGAGCTCGGCATAGATGGAAGCGGCCTCGGGCAGCTTCCGCTCGAAGGTCAGAATGGCGCCGAGTTGAGACAGGGTTTGGGCGCTATATTGGGAATCGTCGCTGATGTTCAGGGTGCGATTGATGTCGAGCGCGATGCGCGTCAGCTTCTCCGCTTCCTCGTAGCGGCCTTCCTCAACCAGAATATTGGCGAGTCCTCTGACGAACGGCGCCGTTCGCGGATTGTATTTGCCTTGGGCCTTCAGTTGCGATTGCAGGACGCTACGCACGTCGACTTCTGCTTCCGCAAGCCGGCCTTGTTTTGCCTTCATGCGCCCGACATTAAGTAGCTCGCTGTCCGCAGACATACGCATTTGCGATTCCGACGGCGCATGCGGAAAGGTCAAGTCGGGGATCGAGGCCAATTTCCATTCACGCGATTTCGTGTAAGTGGCTTCGGCCTCCCGAAACTGGCCTCGAGCATCGAAGATGACCGCGCGAATGGCTTCGACTTCACCTTCCCAGGCCCGTCCGATCTTAACGTAGCCCGTCCGCCAGCCGGGCAAGCCACTGGTGCGGGCTTCCTGGATCAAGGTGAGGCTGCGACGCATGTAACCCTCGGCCTGCGGGATATCTCCCATCTGTACAAGAACCGTCGCGGCAATCCGTTGCGCGTTGAACAGGTAACCCTTTTGCCCCGGCCGATTGGCGTCCGTGATCATGAACTGCGACACCTGGAGCGCGCCCTTGACGTCGCCCAGCGCAAGCTTCTGAAGCGTAATGAACTGCCTGATGCGTTGGCCGAAAAATCCGTCACCCGAGGTCGTGGCCAGAGCGAGCGCCTTCTCGCCGTCGGCCAGACCTTCCGTGTTGCGGCCGAGTTGTGCACGGGCAATACCGCGGTCATAATAAAATTGCGCCAGGTCAGAGTGCGGCATGCCTTTTGCCGGCTCGTTGTCAGCATCAGCCTTCAATTTCGCCAGAGCCACGGGATCAGGCTTCTCGCCGTCGAGAATGGCAGCGATGTCGCCGATCGTACGCGGAGGCGGCACGAACCCGGCCGGCAGCGCGTTACCGGGAGCAACCAAGTCCTCCTTCGGCTTGCCGTTCTTGTACATTTCGATAGCGACATTCGCCCTGCCGTTCGCGGCATTCAATGCCGCAAGCACGCAGGCCTTCACTCTTGGCGTGGCGCCCTCACGGCACCTCGCCAGATTGGATTCCCGGTCCCCGCCCCTGCCCATCATCCCTTGCATGCAGGCCATAACAATCGGCCTGCCAATCGTCTCCCGGCAGTTGGCGATGGCCTGCTCTTTCGAGAGCGCCATTGCGGTTTCGCAAGCGGCGAAGAGGGCAAGGCTCGCGGTCAAACCGGCAACCAGCGCGCTCGCAAACGAGTTTGGTCCTTGCCACGACGAAACGACGGTATTCGATGATCTCGGCATGGGAAAACCCCACAATATGATTGCGACTAATGGCTCGAAACGAACCCGCCCACCCTTTCTTCTGGGTGGTTTTGAAACGATAAGTATTGAGATCGCGAGAGGCGACCTGCGCAATTTCTGTGTCCAAGACTATAGAAGTATCGTAGCCCCGACTAGGAGGTCCGTTTCGGATCGGGCGCGGCCGGCTCCGAACGGGCTAGAACTGGAGTTGCTTCAGCCTTCGCCTGGATCGGCGCCACCGGCCGCCGCGCCTCGCCGGCTTCCAGGACGAAGCGCTGCTCGAGCGAATACCAGGGCGCGGCGAAGCCGAACTCGCGCGAGGGTTCATCATGACGGACGTAATTGCCGATCAGCGCCCGCGTCACGCCGAATTGCACGTCTGAATCGATATGCGGATCGTCCGGCGAGTAGACTTGCGAGATCAGCGTTTTGAATCCGGGCTTGTAGACCATGAAGTGCAGATGTGCCGGCCGGAAGTTGTGGCGACGGGTGGCGCGCACCAATTCGCCGACGGGGCCATCGACCGGAATCGGATAACCCGCCGGCTTGACGCTTCGAAAATCAAATCTTCCCTCCGCATCCGAGACAAAGCGCCCGCGCAAATTCATCTCGGCCTGGTTGGGATCCTGGTTTTCATAGAGGCCTTCCGGCGATGAGTGCCAGACATCGATTTCAGCGCCGGCGACTGGTTTTCCGCTGGTGTCTTCAAGCGAAACGCGAACCAGGAGTTCGGGCCCCGGCGTCGGCGAGCGCACCAGGGAATCGCCGCTGGCGGCCGCCGGGTGGTCGCCCCGCCAGAACGGGCCGAGCATATTGGCCTGGGTTTCACTCTGGCCGTTATTGCCGTTGTTGAGCAGGCAGAGCAGCGACGACACGCCGAGCGAGCCTGCCATCAACACCACCTCATTGTGCGAGGCGGTCGTTTTCTGGCCTAACGCTGCGATGATCCGCACTGCCTCGCCAAACTCGCGTTCGGTGAGCTGCACCTCGCGCATGAAGCCGTGCAGGTGCCGCACCAGCGCCGGCAATATCTCGCGCAGCCGCGGATCATCGGCGCGGGAAACGGCCTCAAGAACCGCGTCCGTCACGTCAGCCTGATTTTCGATGATCATGTTGGTTTCCCCGCGCCACCGGTGACCGGCTTTGTTCTAACAAAAAGGCCGGCGCAACGCGCCGGCCTTTCTTTAAGCTTATGGCCTGCTTAGGCCTTTACCAGCGGGCCTCGGGAGGCTGGGCCCTTCGAGCCGCCACCGCCCGGACCGCTCGGCTTCGGCTTGCGCGGCACGGTACGCTTGCGCGCGCCGGGCAGCTTCTCCGGTTTTGGCGTCACCGGGCCCTCGACAAAGTCGAAGCCGATCTTGTCCTGAGACGTCGCCTCGTCCTTGACCAGCACGACACGGACGTGGCCGCCGCCCTTGAGCTTGCCGAACAGAACCTCGTCGGCGAGCGGCTTCTTGATGTGCTCCTGGATGATGCGCGCCATCGGCCGCGCGCCCATCTGCTCGTCATAGCCGTGCTGCACCAGCCAGGCTTTGGCCGGCTCGGACAGCTCGATGGTGACGTCGCGATCGGCGAGCTGTGCTTCGAGCTGAAGCACGAACTTCTCGACCACCATGCCGATCACATCCGCATTGAGATGCGCGAACGAGACGATGGCATCGAGCCGGTTGCGGAATTCCGGCGCGAACTGCCGGTTGATCGCGTCGTGGTCGTCGCCTTCCCGTTTTGACCGGGTGAAGCCGAACGCCTGCCGCGCCAGATCCGCCGCACCGGCATTCGTGGTCATGATCAGGATCACGTTGCGGAAGTTGACCTGCTTGCCGTTATGGTCGGTCAGCCGACCGTGATCCATGATCTGCAACAGCACGTTGTAGAGGTCCGGATGCGCCTTCTCGATTTCGTCAAGCAGCACCACGCAGTGCGGATGCTGGTCGACGCCGTCGGTCAAAAGACCGCCCTGGTCGAATCCGACATAGCCGGGAGGCGCGCCGATCAGGCGCGACACCGTGTGCCGTTCCATATATTCGGACATGTCGAAACGGATCAATTCC
Organism: uncultured Alphaproteobacteria bacterium; assembly: GCA_963832045.1. Taxonomy (GTDB): domain Bacteria; phylum Pseudomonadota; class Alphaproteobacteria; order Rhizobiales; family Xanthobacteraceae; genus Bradyrhizobium. The sequence continues at coordinate 125,313 of CAWHSM010000011.1, read as the reverse complement.
ACGCCGAGGGAAGCCGCCAGCTGCTTGGCAACTTCGGTCTTGCCGACGCCGGTCGGGCCCGAGAACAGATAGCAGCCGATCGGTTTTTCCGGTTCGCGCAAGCCGGCGCGCGCCAGCTTGATCGATGCCGAGAGGGCTTCGATCGCCTTGTCCTGGCCGAACACGACCCGCTTCAAGGTCTGTTCGAGATGCTTGAGCACCTCAGCATCGTCCTTCGAGACGCTCTTGGGCGGAATCCGCGCCATCGTGGCGATGGTCGTTTCGATTTCCTTGATGCCAATCGTCTTCTTGCGCTTGTTCTCGGCGACCAGCATCTGCGCAGCGCCCAACTCGTCGATCACGTCAATCGCCTTGTCCGGCAGCTTGCGGTCGTGGATATAGCGCGACGACAATTGCACCGCGGCTTCGATGGCCTCGTTGGTGTATTTCAGCCGGTGATAGTCCTCGAAATAGGGTTTCAGGCCCTTGAGGATCGCAATCGCGTCTTCCACCGTCGGCTCGTTGATATCGATCTTCTGGAACCGCCGCACCAAAGCGCGGTCCTTCTCGAAGTGCTGGCGATATTCCTTGTAGGTGGTCGAGCCCATGCAGCGAATGGTGCCCGAAGCCAGGGCCGGCTTGAGCAGGTTGGAAGCATCCATCGCGCCGCCGGAGGTCGCACCGGCACCGATCACGGTGTGGATCTCGTCGATGAACAGGATGGCGTTGGGATGCGCCTCGAGTTCCTTGAGCACCTGCTTGAGGCGCTCTTCGAAGTCGCCGCGGTACCGCGTGCCCGCCAAAAGCGTGCCCATGTCGAGCGAGAAGACCGTGGCCGCCGACAGCACCTCCGGCACTTCGCTGTCAACGATGCGCTTGGCGAGCCCTTCCGCAATCGCGGTCTTGCCGACGCCGGCTTCGCCGACGAACAGCGGATTGTTCTTCTGCCTGCGGCAGAGCACCTGAATGGCGCGGTTGATTTCGGCGTTACGCCCGATGACGGGGTCGATCTTGCCGTCGCGCGCCTTCTTGTTGAGGTTCACGCAATAGGTCTCGAGCGCCTCGCCCTTTTTCTTCGTATCCTCGTTGCCCTTGGTCTCGGTCTCTTCGTCGACGCCGCGCACGGGGCGCGCCTCGGAGACCCCCGGCCGCTTGGCGATGCCGTGGCTGATATAATTGACCGCGTCGTAACGGGTCATGTCCTGCTCCTGCAGGAAATAGGCGGCGTGGCTCTCGCGCTCGGCGAAGATCGCGATCAGCACGTTGGCGCCGGTGACCTCTTCGCGGCCGGACGACTGGACGTGAATCACCGCGCGCTGGATCACGCGCTGGAATCCGGCAGTCGGCTTCGCATCGTCGGCGCCGTCGGTCACGAGATTTTCGAACTCGGTCTCGAGATAGTTGACAAGGCTGGTCCGCAGCTTGTCGAGGTCGACGCTGCATGCGCGCATGACAGCGGCTGCATCGGAGTCATCGATCAGCGACAGCAAAAGATGTTCGAGCGTCGCATATTGGTGGTGACGCTCGTTTGCAATCGCCAGCGCTCGATGCAGGGATTGCTCTAGGCTTTGGGAAAAAGTCGGCATTCGCGTCCTCTGTGGCCCCCGCCATCATGATCGCCGTTGGCCGGTGAGGCAACAACAACCTTTGTCATATATAGTTGCGGCCGATCGTGGCGAAAGATCGGTTCGCACGGATCTTCCCGCACGCTCATGTGAATGGACAGGCTTAACCGCGTTTTTCGAGGTTAACCTGCCCTCGCCTTAACCCTGCCCTAGTGTCCCGATTCCGAAGTTCGTATCATCTTGCGGCCCCACCTTTACGAACTTCGGAATCGATAAGGACACTAGCAAATTATTGATCTAGTGTGGCTTTAGCTCAGAAGCCCGCATGACGAACTCGCGGCAACAATGATGCGGACTTCTGAGCCGCCACACTAAGCAGATGCAAGTCCCGTTCCGATTTTCGCAAGGCGGTATGGGCGTGCGACGTCACTTCTTTTCCATCACGCATTGCAGGGGATGCTGATGCTTGCGTGCAAAATCCATCACCTGCGTCACTTTCGTTTCGGCGATTTCGTAGGTGAAAATCCCGCATTCTCCGATGCCGTGATGATGGACGTGCAGCATGATCTTGGTCGCGGCCTCGGCATCCTTCTGGAAGAACTTCTCAAGCACATGCACGACGAACTCCATCGGCGTGTAGTCGTCATTGAGGATCAGCACGCGATACAGATTCGGCCGCTTGGTCTTCGGCTTGACCTTGGTGATGACGGAAGTGGCCGGGCCGCCGGTTCCGCCAGCGCGATTGTCATCGTTGGCCATTCGAGGAGGGAATGCGGCGATCGACGGGCGGTGCGGATCAGGGCTGGTAATCAATCGTAACATGATGGGAGTGTTTGAAGTCCTCTTAGGAAAGCCGAATTGCAACCGGGCGAGGCTCTCAAGACGTGAACCGTCGGCCAACTCCGAAAACACCCTCCCGAACGTCGCCTCGTGCCCGCCCGGCCCAATCGTTCGCGCCGGCGGCGGCGAGAACGAGAATATGGGTCCAGCTTTGCCCTGCCGCAAGCTCGGAAAAAACATCCGAGATAGCTCGGCATGCAGCAAGCCCGATTCCCGGGGTCACGTCTCTCAAAAGGTTAGCCAATTCGGGCCGCCTTGACAAAGCCGGGGGCGACAGCACCGGGCAACATGTCTTCTAAACATCCCGAGAAGTTCTTTCGAACCCAGTCGGCGCGTCGCTGCGTCGGCAGCTTTGCCGCCCAATGCAGCGGTCCGATTCCAGCGTTCGGGCCCGCCTCGGCAGGCGGTCCTGCAAATATCGGAATCGGAGGACCACCAGCAAAATAGGCTTTGAAGACCACCGGGAATTGTGCGATGCACAAAACTCCTCTCGCACCTCGCAGGAAACATCAAATTCCGTGCTTTCCCGCAATGCTTTCTTAATCTTTTGGAAACTCCGGCCCCCTAACCTGATTCCTCGGGTCTGTTCGGTTTGGGACAGGCACGGAAAGCTGTTTGTGAACAGCGTCTTAGCTAGAATGGCGGACTGTCGGCCGGTCGGGCAGAATTAACCTCGATGCCGGTTTTCCGAACAGGGACATCAGCGGGCCATCGGGCATAATTTGGCCTCACGAACCGGTGATCAAGACAGAAAATGGGACGGGAAAGTTCATGCTTCGGACAAGCTTGGTTACCTCGCGTCATTGGCGAGTTTGCTTTTTCGGGTTTGTCGCGGTCACAGCCGCGGTCACTTTTACCACCGACATCGCCGAGGCGCGCCGCTACACGCATTACCACCACGTACGCCATTACCGCGCGGAATCGCATGAGAGCTACAGCCCGGCGTTTTCCTCGATCATCGTAGACGGCAATTCCGGCGCGACGCTTTCGTCGAACAATCCGGACGCGAGCCGCCATCCCGCCTCGCTCACGAAAATCATGACGCTTTACCTGCTGTTCGAGCGCCTCGATGCCGGCAAGATGAAGCTCGACACCGAGATGCCTGTATCAAAACACGCCTCTGAACAGGACCCGACCAAACTTGGCCTGATGCCCGGTCAGACCATCCGTGTCGAAGACGCCATCAAGGGACTGGTGACGCGCTCGGCCAACGATGCCGCAGTCGTCATTGCCGAAGCGCTCGCCGGCGACGAAGACGATTTCGCCAAGCTGATGACCCACAAGGCGCGCATGCTCGGCATGAGCAAGACGGTGTATCGTAACGCGTCGGGACTGCCTGATGACGAGCAGGTCACGAGCGCGCGCGATCAGGCGACGCTCGGCCGCGCGATCCAGGACCGGTTCCCGCGTTATTATCGCTATTTTTCGACGGCGGAGTTCACCTTCCGCGGCCATTCGATCTCCAATCACAATCACCTGCTCGGCTCGGTCGAAGGCGTCGACGGAATCAAGACGGGCTACACCCGCGCTTCCGGTTTCAATCTCGTGACATCGATGCGCAGAGGAAACCGCCATCTGGTGGGCGTGGTGATGGGCGGTCACAGCGGTAGCTCCCGCGACGCCATCATGCGCAACCTTTTGGCCGAAAATCTCGAAAAGGCCTCGACCCGGCGTACGGTCGCAGCGATCACCGAACGCAACCCAACCGAGACCGGCACCGACGTCGCGGAAGCCGAAGTGGCAGCCCCGCCGGCCTCACCCGTTCAGTCAGCGCCGGCGTCGATCGCCCCGCCGACGCGGCCGGCCGCTGCTGCTTCCCTGATGCCGCAAGCCCGGGCCGAAGCACCCTCGAAGATCGAGCCCAAATCCGAGCCCGCGCCGCTGACCAGCGGGGTGATCCAGGCCCAGGCGATCGCGGCCATCCCCGGCTCGTCCGAGCCCATGAAACCGGTCAAGGTGAAGACCGTCCAGATCAAGGCCGGACAGGTCAAATTGGCCGCCGCAGGCCCCGCCCAGCCGGCGGCTCCCTCCGTCACCAGCACAATCCCGGCGCGGACCGAAGTACCGGAAACCTCGAACGCGCTCGTGGCCAAAGCTGAAACTGGCAAGACCGAGGGCGGAAAGGCCGACACCGGAGCCGGCCAGGCAGACGCTGCACGAACCGATCTACCGCCGCAACCGGCCAACCACGGTACCGGCAACGGCATTCTGGGGGTGCTGCCTGCCTCCAGCCTCTCAGCCCCCTCGCAAGCGATGGCCTATGCCGACCGTTCCCCCCGCACGTCCCTTCCCCCTCCGCAAAGCGCTCAGCCGGGCAACACCAGCAAGCCCGAGGTGACCCATAGCGGATGGATCATTCAGGTCGGCGCGCTCGAGAGCGAAAGCGAAGCCCGCCAGCGTATCGATGCGGCCCGCAGCCAAGCCCACGGCCTGCTCAACAAAGCCGACCCGTTCACCGAACCGGTGGTCGCCAAGGGCGATCGGAAGCTGTTCCGGGCCCGTTTTGCCGGCCTCGACCACGATCAGGCCGAGGCGGTATGCCGTACGCTCAAGCGCAGCGACATCTCCTGCATCACGGTCCGTAACTGATACCGGGCCGCCGGCGGTTCGTTACGAAGCCGCCGGTTTTGCAAACCTCTCGTCAAGACTTTCCAGTTAAACCTGAATGAAATCGGCCGCGCCGGACAACGGCGGGCGGCAATAGCGTCATCCAGAAGGAAGCAGAAGCAGCTCGCAGTTTTTGGCGTTTGATGCGTGCTGGAGTTAGTTGTGATGCGTGCGAAGCAAAACTTCCTTGGCCTCGTTTACCCGGGCAGCGAGGTACGTCGACCCCCCCTGGTCGGGATGCAGTTTCTTCATGAGCGCACGATGGGCCCGGCCGATTTCGTCGCGCCCCGCTCCCGGCTTCAGGCCAAGGATCTGATAGGCCTCCTCGTCCGTCATTTTGCCGCTCGACGCCGCGCCGCGCTGCCGGCCTGCCGCATCTCCTTGCGCGTTCTGACGCCAGGCGGGAAACCGGCGGTCCAGATAGCTTTCAAGTAACGGCACGCTTTCGGCATCCAGTTCGGCGAACATTCCGAGCAACGCCGGAAGGTCGAACTCTTCCAGCGAATGGCCGGCATTCGGGCCGGAAACGATCATGCCCGTCAGCGTACCGGTGTCATGGTCCAGCGTCATATCGAAAAACCGCGAGCGCACACGCGAGGCCTGCCCGGCAGAGCGTCGGCCGCCCGCCCCACCGAATATCCCGCCGATGCTGCCAAGGCTCGGCGTTCCAAACGGCGACCAGCCCAATAATCCTGCGCCGAAGATTCCGAGCGGCACAGCCACCGCGAGTTCGCCCTTGATGCCGGTAAATGCGGCAACCGCCAGCGCCAAAACGCCGCCGCCGATCTTGACGGCGCGCGCGAGCATGGCCGGATTGGCCGCGCGAAACATCTGCAGCAGGGAATAGAGAATGATGACGGCGACAACGCCGGCGATCAGAGCGGGCATGGCTTCAATATAGTGCGGCCAGCGAAAAAAGCATGCCCGACCTTGAACAACCTTGGTTGCGGCCACCCTGTCAAAAAAGCGCGTTGGCGGCGCGATACCCGATACGTATCATGACATGGAGGGCTTGACCGCGAGGGAGCGCGAGCATGGCAGCGCAGGGTTTGACGACCATCAAAAGCGGCCATTCGCCGCGCGACACCATGAATCGGCTGGAGGCCGCGGTTGCGGCAAAAGGCATGACGGTGTTTGCCCGGATCGATCACGCCGCCGGCGCATCGGCGGCGGGTCTTTCCTTGAGGCCGGCGGAGGTTCTGATCTTCGGAAATGCCAAGGGCGGCACACCCCTGATGCAGGCTGCCCAGACCATTGCGATCGACTTGCCGCTCAAGGCGCTGGTTTGGCAGGATGCGTCGGGCGATACATGGCTTTCGTGGAACGATCCGGCATGGCTCGCGGCGCGGCACGGTCTCGGCGGAGCCGAATCAGCCATCGGTAAGTTGATCGCCGTATTGGGCGAGGTCGCCGAAGCTGCGACGGCGGGGTAGGCCAGTGTAGCGACTCTGACGTTCCTTTCAGTGTTGCCGCGAGCTCTCGGAAGGAACGTCAGAGTCAAAGCTACACTAGGATCATATAGTTGCTAGTGTCCCTTTGGTTCTGACATTCGTAAAAGTGCCCGCTGCGATGGGATACGAATGTCAGAACCAGGACACTAGCGCCCTACTTGATCTGGCCCAGCAGGCCGGCGGCGCCGCTTGCGCTCTTTGACAGGCGCAGCAGGGCCTCACGCCCGCCGGCGGCATAGGCAGCCGCCGCGCGCAAGAGTTCGCGCAATTGCGCCGCCGCGCCCGGGTCGAATCGCGACCACGCGCCACCCGTCAGACGCGCGATTTCACGAAACGCCTGTTCGGCCGTGGCGTCATGCCCCTCCTGAAACATGAACACGGGTACCTTGAGCAGGCCGAGTTCGCCGGCCTTCACGCAGAGGTCGTCGACGCGCTCCTCCATGGCATCGCCGACAAACACCACGGCCCGTACGCCGGACGCGACCGCCTCGCGCCGCGCGTCGGACAACACTTTTCCGATCTGGGTGTTACCGCCGCGACAATCGATCTTGCCCATCAGGCTCGCCAGCGTCGCGCTGTCGGAAATCCATCCCGTGGCGCGGCATTCGCTCAGGCCACGGTAGTAAACCAGGCGGATGTCGAGGCTGCCGAGAGATGCGGCCTCCCGGAACATGTCGGCCTGCAGCGCGCACGCCATGTCCCATGTCGGCTGCCGGCTCATGGTAGCGTCGAGTGCAAAGACCAGCCGGCCTTTGCCGCCTGCTGCATGCGACGACATCGCCTTCGCCTTGGCGACGAAGGCGGCGATGTCTTCGGCCGTGGACGGTTGCGGCTTCGGCAGCGAGCCGCCCTCACGGTCGTTCGCCACCTCTCCGCCCGTCTTGAAGTCAGCAGGTTCGCCAGACATCGAATGCTCCCGCAACCTATGTGGGTTGGCGTCCGGAGCGGATCAATGCACCGCCATCATCGAGGAAGATACGGCAAATCGCCGTCAGTTGCGGGCGATCGGCGCATAAGGAGCGACCGGCCCGGCATCGGTCATCGCCGGCGGCGTTTTGGTATCGACCGGCCGAAGCGGGCTATCGTCGTCGAGCATCTTGTCCAGCATGTCCTGGATCGCCGTCTTGGCCTCGTCGGGGCCGGTATCGCGCATATCATTGTGCTGGAATGAGGTGCGCACGACCGTAATCCCGGCCTTCTCGCAGATGTCGTCGTTGGGAATGACGCCGGGATCGGGCTTGAAGACAGGGTCCTTCGAACGGAAAGAGATAATCTTGAAGCGGCCATCGGTCATGAACGGAACGCGCAGATTGTCCAGCGTCACGACTTTCCTGATCTGATCGGGATACAGCTTGGCGAAATACATCGAGATATCGCCGCCGTTGGAATGTCCGACCATGGTCAGGTGATCGTAATCCGCGTTGGGCTGAACCTTCTTCAGCTCGTCGATCGCAAAGCGGATGTTGGCCACACCCCGATGATATTGCGGCAATCGTCCGACATAGAGCTCGCCTACCTTGGTCACGAGCGGCGCATCGGAGGCGAGGTCGTGCTGAATGCTCGCCACCATATAGCCGCGTGCGGCAAAGAGGTTCGCCAGGAAGGAGTATTCGGTGAACTTGACGGTGTTGCCGTGATTGAGGATCGCCACCGGCAACTTGATCAGTCCGGCACTGGCCTGCAACTCGCGGTCGCGACGCACCGCAATGTCAATTTCAACCGGGCGATTGCCGCGTGCCTCGTCATGAAACATCAGCGTTTCATGTCGGATCGCCCACTTGCTCGCGGTGAAGTAGGCGACCACGACCAAACCAGACAGGGAAAGCAGAACGGCAATTCCACGTTTCATGTTCGCCCTCGGTGGGATCGCTTGAGCTGCCCGAATTTCATGCCCATACCCCGCGCCACGGAACCTAATATAATTCAGACTGCCGTGACGGAAAGACTAAATGTTGGCACTCCGCCGCCCGATCATTGTGCGGCGCACTATTTCTCGCGCACCGAGGTGCCCAGGAAAAATCGGCCGAACGTGCAGAATTAGAACGCTAAAGGTCAAAAGCCGGTTCGGAGTTCGGGTAAAAAAGCCGGTAAAACAGGCCCGCAGCTCCAACAAGCGATGAGCCGAGCCCCGGAATTTTACGGGAGTGCGGGGCCCGCGTGACGTCAGGAAGGTCCCGCGCCATCGGCTGGCGAAAGATCAGGCGCCGAGGATATCGTGAAGTTCGAGCGGTTTGTCGACCTGACTGAACCACTCGGCCCGATTGGCGGCCCGGCGGCGGCCGCGTTCGTCCAGCGGTAGTTTGAGTTGGCGCAGCAGGCTCGTGACTTCTTCGCGCGCTGTCACGTGCCCAAGGTTCGGGCGGGTGCCGAGCGTTGCCTCGTCGAGATCGTCGAGGGCGGTCAGGCCGCGTGGAAAGAACTCCCGATAGACGACCCGCTCGGCAAAGCCGTCGATCGAGCGAAAGCCGAGCCGCAACGACAACTCTTTCAGACCATCGGCGACGAGCTGTTTGTTGCGCGATCCGAGCATGGACAACCGGTTGCGGACCACAATCCAGTCTGTGCTGGTGCCGTCGACCTGACGCCGCCTGCGCCTGGTATCGCGTACCATCTCGGCATAGTGGCTTTCGCCGGTGACGGAATATGTTTCGGGGTCGACGGTTCCGAGAACGTCGAAATCGAGGAACGAGTCGTTGATCGGGGTCACCAGCGTATCCGCCATCGAATGTGCCAGCCGCATCAAATAACTATCGGAACCCGGGGTATCGATGACGATGAAATCGTAGCTGTGCTCGACCGCCTTCACCGAATCCTCGAATTGTTCAAACTCGCTCGTCTCGTTGTCGGCGATCTGCATGGTCTGGCCGAGCTTGATACAGCGGTGCACCGGCAGCTCGAGATCGAGGCCCGTCCGATTCGCCCAGGTGCGGCGGTTGTTGATGTAGCGGGTGAAGCTTTGCTGGCGGCAGTCGAGATCGATGGTGGCGACACGCTGGCCCGCCTTCAGCAGGGCGACAGCAATATGCAAGGCCGTGGTGGACTTTCCCGAGCCACCCTTTTCGTTACCCAACACAACTACATGAGCCGAGCCGGACTGACCCTGACTAGTCTGCAGCAACATGCTTTCGACTCCCCTTTCGATATCTTCAAATTACGCGCGAGCCTGGTCAAGTAAAATGCGCAAACGTCTTCTCAAATCGTTGCCCACTCTGCCGTTATGATGAATCGCACATGGCCTGCACGCGGCAACCGATTGGGCCGGCCGATTCTCCGAACGCCCCATCGCGGACAACACTGGCCGGGGTCTTGCTGCGCTTGGCGGCACCGCACCGGGCTTGATAAGGTCGGCCGTCGCCCTTCCGCCTCACCACAGCGCCCAACACCGGCTGTCTCCCGCCCCCGAAGATCGAGATCCGATGCCGTCAAGTCCCATGATCGCCCGCACAGTCCCCGCGCTACGCCGTGCGCTCGATGGTCTTCGTGCGAGAAAAGCCACGATCGCGCTGGTACCAACCATGGGAGCACTCCATGACGGCCATGTGTCGCTGGTCAGGCTGGCGAAGCAGCGTGCCCGAAGGGTCGTCGTATCCATCTTCGTCAATCCCGCCCAGTTTGCGCCGACGGAGGATTTCGGATCATACCCGCGGACCTGGAAAGCCGACCTCGCCAAATTGACGGCGGAGGGTGTCGATCTGATCTGGAACCCCGACGTCAAAACGATGTACCCGGACGGCTTCGCGAGCCGGATTCTCACCGATGGGCCGGCGACCGCGGGTCTTGAGGACCGCTTCCGGCCACATTTTTTCGGCGGCGTCACCACCGTGGTCGGCAAGCTGTTTACCCAGTGTCGTCCGGATTTCGCGATCTTCGGCGAAAAGGATTTTCAGCAACTGCGGGTCGTGGCGCGCATGGCCGCCGATCTTGACCTCGCCGTGAAGGTGATCGGTTCCAAAACGGTGCGCGAGCGCGACGGGCTCGCGATGTCGTCGCGCAATGTCTACCTTTCGCCGGAAGAACGCCGCGCCGCCCCGGTCCTGTTCCAGAGCTTGAAGGAAACCGCCCGCCGCCTGCGCGCCGGCGACGACCTGCATGCCGCGCAGACCGGCGGTTCCAAGATGATCGCCGGTGCCGGCTTTTCCGTGGATTATTTTGAGGCCCGCCACGCGGAAACGCTGGCGCAGGTCTCATCGATCAAGGACGGACCGTTGCGCATTCTGCTCGCCGCCAGAATCGGAAATACCCGCCTGATCGACAACCTGGCGGTCTGAACGCCAAGGGGAAACGAGAAGGCTGCGGGAACTACGGTTGCGGGAACTACAGCAATCCGAGATCGCGCAATTCGCGACGCATCGGTTCGGGCATCGCGGCAATCCCCGATGCCGCCGACTTCGTAATATCGGGCGGCGCGGCGTCCACCTCGAAGTACCGCCATCCCTGAAAGGCCCGCATTGGACGCGGGGAAACCGCGATCACCTTCGGCTGCATCACGAGGCGGCACCGTCCGATCCCGTCCCGGTCGCGAAAGGGTTCGATGGCGATAAGCTTTTCGCGCGCGGCGATTTCGCCACGGATGACCCAGTAGAGCGAGCCTCCCGCAAGCAATTCCTCGATGCGCTTGGGCATCATCCGCGTGATGTGAATATGGTGAGCCGGCAGGCCTTTCTTTTTGGCCGCCTGCATGCGCTCGGTGACCGAACCCTTCAGGTCCTTCACCGAGTCGCAACCGACGCAAAGCTTGATCAGATGGAGCGGCATTTTGCTGATATCGAGCCAAGCCAAACACTAGTGTCCCGGTTCTGACATTCGTATCCCATCGCAGCGGGCACTTTTACGAATGTCAGAACCAAAGGGACACTAGCAAATCTATTATCGGGGAAGAATATCAATTGTTGGACGCGGCTGGCGCGAGCTGCGTGGGCGCAGACGGAGCAGGCGCTGACGCCGGCGCGTGGGCAGCCTTGGGCGGCGCTGCCTGTTTCTTGGCCGCGGCAGGTGTCGGCGATGCCGAAGGCGTCGGTTTGGGCGAGGATGGAGACGCGGGCGCACGTCCTGCCGATGCCAAGGGTGGTTCAGGCGTCATGATACTGACGGGCGGAGTCGAAGCTGCGCTCGGAAATTCGGCGTTGGTCGGCCTGCCCGTCGGTACTCCCGGAATCAGCGCCGCAACCGGTGCGGCGGCGGGCGCGGGCGGCATGTTCCATATCACGGAATAACGCGCGACCGTGCCGTCATAGATCCGCCCGTCGATGTTGGCCGCAATACGGTCCCGGTCGGTCAAGGATTTGAACGCAGCACAGTCCGACGACGTACAATGGTCGCGCGCGACCAGCACCTCAGCCATTAGCCCATAACGGTCGTGTTCGACGGCATGGCGGAGCGCTTCAAGTTCTGGCGTCATGTTCTTATTGGCGGCTGCCACGTCACCGAACCCGGTCAGGCGGCTGATCTGGCCGGCGGCATAGGACAACGCCGCAGCGGTCGCCTCGGGGGAGGCGAACACCGCCTTTTCGCAAGCCGTCAGAACCGCCTCTCCCGCCAGATCGTCAAGGCAAGCGAGTGCCGGCAGGCTTACCGTCGTCGCCGAAGAAGACCTGGTGTCTTCGGCCGTGTCGGAATTGGCTGAACCGAAGCCGCGGGCGGTCGCGGCCAACGCAACCCCGACGGCCAATAACGTGATCACCGTCAATGCGCCGTTCGCCACCGACTTCTCGGCGCGCAAAAGAGTAATGACCGCAATAACCGCGAAAAATCCAGCTGCGGCCAGCGTCAGCCACATCGGAAATGTGGAAGAACGCCAAATCTGATCGAGCGTGCTGGCCCAGGCCCAATTCATGCGCGACGTCCCTACTGGTGTCCCGGTTCTAACATTCGTATCCCATCGCAGCGGGCACTTTTACGAATGTCAGAACCAAAGGGACACTAGCAACCATATGATTCTAGTGTGGCTTTGACTCTGACGTTCCTTCGAAGAACTCGCGGCGACACTGAAAGGAACGTCAGTGTCGCTACACTAGTGGTCCGATTCTAACATTTGCACCCCGACGTGGCAGGCACTTCTGGTGTCAGATTCAAAGAATCACTGGCAAGTACAGGTTGGTTTGACATTTGCACTACGTATTCGCCCGCACTGCGCATTCGTCGCTGCGGGATACAGCGAATGTCAAATCCACTCCACTAGTGCGGCAAAGGCACGTTCAGCATTTGCAAGCTTCGGAATCGTCGCCACACTGGCGGCATCTTGCTGCGAACCGGGCCTTTTAGCGGCGGGTGAAGCGGAATCCCGTGCCACCCGCAATGATGTCGCTTCAGGAAATCGCGAGCTGACTTTCTTTCGCTACACGTTCGAACGCTTCGGTGGAGTTCTTGATCCGGTACTGGCAGTCATCTCCATCGGTCGGAAGCAGGCGGATCACCTCATAGGTTCCGCTCGCCGCCGGACGTGCGACGTTGCTAGCGGTAAAATAGACAGTCTCTCCAACGTTATATTTATGCTTCAACGCCCTCTCCATCACGCAAACGTCAGCACGCGCCCACGGTCCCGCTTGCATCGGCTGACTGAAAACAGCGTTGATATAACACGCGATCTGCCTTTTTGGCCAGCAAGATCAGGACATGGCAAATGCGCTTATTTGGCAGGTTTTTCAGTACGATAATTGTCGATTAAGAGCCGGTATGCGGTCCCGGATGACCGGTTTTTGAACCCTGGGTTGTAGCCAGAAAATAATACCGGCGCGCGTTGCGCCCGCCGTACATGAAACCCGCGTCTGTCGGAAGAAGATCAGGCCGTATGCGGCAGCTTGCCGTCCGGGCTCGCGTGATCGATGGCCTTGGGGAGTTGCTGCGCCAGGATCTGGGTGATCTGATCGACCGGGATGTTGTATCTGGCGGCCAATTGCCTGACCGCGTCGCTACCCAATACCTGCTGAAGCTGCTCGGCAGTGATCGGCAGGTTCTGTCCGTTGCCGATCCAGGATTTGACCTGATCGCCGAACCCTGACTGCTGCAGCTTGGCAACGATGGCGGACAATCCGCCCTGACTGCCGCTGCCCAATACTTCGCTCAGCACCACCGGCAGAACCGCGCCTTCCAATTGTCCCAGCGCGCCCTTGAAGGCAGGCGAATTTTCCAATGAATCAAGAATTCCCATGGCCGAACCCCTTTGGGTTATTTGAACGACGTGGTTTCAAGATTCAGACTGGTTTTGCCTGATCGGGTCAAGCCGCGAATTAGACCGGTGGTGAGGATTCAGTGACTGCCCCGGCAGCAAGCCCGTAACACCGATGTCACAATCGGACCCGCAGGCGCGCCAAAACCGAGCGACAACCGTTTGATTGAAATCAGGGCAAAGGCTCGACGTCAGGCGCCTTCGGGCTGAGGTCGCGTGATGGAATTGTATCGTCCACCTGCGATTTGAGATGAGCCGCCTTCTCCACCAGGACGGCAGCGAGCTGCGGATTTTTGGTCGTGTGAGCGAACTTCAAAAGCGACGTCGCCTGACGCGCGAGATACTGCCTGCCGATCATCACTTACCCCAAGAAGGACTACAGGCAGGTGCAACGCAAAATACCGGAAATCGTTTCATCGAATATTCGGAAAAGTGAACTTAACGGGTTCCATTGGGAGAGAGAAAGAATCAATGGAACCGGTGGGAACCCGGTGGGCACTAGACCGTCTCGAATTTCTCGATGACGATCGTCTCGGCAAGGCCGGCTTTGGTCCATTCCTGGAAAGCGGGTAGCGCCATCATCGTGTCCATATAGCGCTGGGCCTCGGCCGTTACCGCGACCGCATAAGTGCGGAAGCGATGCACCACCGGCGCAAACATCGCATCAGCAGCGGTAAAGCCGCCAAACAAAAACGGTCCGGACCGACCATAACGGCCGCGGCATTCGGCCCAGATTTCCTGAACGCGGGTGATGTTGGCGCGCGCTTCCGTCGACAGTTCGACGGCTCCGGCCGGCCGGTGCAAATTCATGCCGCATTCGTTGCGAAGCGCCGCAAAACCGGAATGCATCTCGGCCGAAATCGACCGCGCGTGCGCCCGGTGCGAGGGGTGTTCGGGCCAAAGCCGCTTTTCCGGAAATCGTTCGGCGATGTACTCGATGATGGCAAGTGAATCCCAGATGGTGACATCGCCGTCGACCAGAACCGGCACCTTTCCGGAGCGCGTGAAATCCAGGATCCGCCGCTTGTCCGCCTCGCCGCTATAGAGCGAGACGAAGATCTCCTCGAAGGCAATGTTGTTGGCGCGCAGCGCCAGCCACGCCCGCATCGACCACGACGAATAGTTTTTGTTGCCGATCACGAGTTTCAAGGTCATCGCGAGATCATTCCTTCATCGGAAAGCAGAAACGGCAGTTTGCCATGTCGCCCGGCACGCGTTCAAGGCGCGCCGGGAAGCAACCGGCCGTTGCCGCGATCAGGCCTGCGTGGCAGCATTCGGCGGCATTCTGAGAGGGGCTAACACATGCGCGCCTACCTGGTCGATATCCTGGCGGTCGGCTTTTTCATCCTGGAATGGACGGTATATGCGTTTACCCTCGAGCACACCGCCTATGGACGCGACAGCCTCTCGGCCCGCATGCACGTCTATCGCGAGGTATGGGTCCGCCGCATGCTCGACCGGGAAGCGCGCATGGTCGATATGCAGATCATGGGCTCCTTGCAGAACGGCACCGCCTTTTTTGCATCCACCAGCCTGATTGCAGTCGGCGGCGCATTGGCACTGCTGCGATCGACCAATGAGGCGCTCACCGTCCTGAGCGCGCTGCCAATCGATATCAGCCCGCCGCCGGCGCTGTGGGAAATCAAATGCGTCGGGCTGATCTTGATTTTCATCTACACCTTCTTCAAATTCGCCTGGGCCTATCGCCTGTTCAACTATGTTGCCATTCTGCTTGGCTCGATGCCGCCGGCGTCGCAACGCGACACGCCGCAAGCTGAGGCGCATGTCATTCGAACCACGAGATTGTTCGAGGCGGCGGGCCGGCATTTCAATCGCGGACAGCGCGCGTTCTTTTTCGCGCTCGGCTATCTCGGCTGGTTCGTCAGTCCCTGGGTCTTGTTCGCAACGACGGCGGCCGTGGTGATCGTGACATGGCGCCGACAATTTGCCTCGAGCGCGTGGCGGGCGATGGGGAGCTGAATTCTGCCCGTCGGCAGCACACCGTCAGGATTTGGCCAGCGCCGAAAACACCATGTCCGGGGCATGGGCGATCACCGCCAGCAGCGCGCGGGCTGGTCCGCGCGGCATGCGTTTGCCCTGCTCCCAATTGCGGATGGTTTCGACGGGAACGCCGAGCCGGCTTGCGAATTCCAATTGTGTCAGGCGGGCACGGCGGCGAAGATCGCGCACCGCGGGCGGCGCGGCTGCGTCGGCAGCCGCGATGACATCGGATACGGTTGCCGGTGGCGGGACGGCCATCACCGGTGCGAGCGGAAACTCCTGACCGTCTCTCAATTCGACGATCCGTCCGTCTGCTTTCAGCCGAAGGCGCTGCATTCTCGTCTCATCTTGCGTGCATTGCGGGTCGCAAATCGGCCCTTCCTACTCCAAATAGTCCGCGATGCGCGTTAAGAGTTGATTAACGATACTTTTGCCCGGTTGGATGCCGCCCCGTATCACGTTGTCCACATAATACCGGCCAAACCCGTCGCCGCGGACGTCCATTGAACCTGAAATCATTTGGCAACGCCGTACAATTAAGGCTGCATTCACGTCGCGGTATATATGGATCGGTTCGACTGGTATGTGTGACGGATTCTTCTTCATGGGTAGAACGTGGGGTGACGTTCGGGCGCGGCGATCGGCTTTGCTCGCCTTGGGCCTCCTCTTGGGCCTCCTCACCTGTTTTATCGTGCCTGCGGCTTCCGCTGCCGACTGCCCGGGCCACCCTAACGCGCTGGGAACGTCGCGCACGCTGGTGGTTGATCCCCTGGAACATCCCCGGATCGGCACCATGCAGTATCCGGAAACGCTGCCGCTCGCCGATCACGAGGTGGTGCTGACGTTCGATGACGGACCGTTGCCGCGCAACAGCAACAAGGTTCTGGAAATTCTTGCAGATCAATGCGTGAAGGCCACCTTCTTCACCATCGGCAACATGGCCCGGTTTTCCCCGGAGGGCGTGCGCAAACTGCACGATGCGGGCCACACGATAGGCACGCACACCCAAACCCATCCGCTCAGCATGAACCGCATGTCGCTGGAGCGCGCAAAACAGGAGATCGGCGACGGAATCGCATCGGTAAGGGCCGCACTCGGCGAGGACGCCGACACGGCGCTGGCTCCGTTCTTCCGGATTCCCGGGCTGTTGCGCGCCGATAATGTCGAGGAATACCTGACCTCACAGGGAATTCAGATCTGGAGCGCAGATTTCCTCGCCGACGATTGGCGGCATATTTCCTCCTCACGCGTCTACGATCTCGCGATCAAACGGCTTGAGGCCAAGGGAAAAGGGATCCTGCTGCTCCACGACATCCAGGCGCGCACCGCCGCCGCTTTGCCGCGGATTCTGGAGACATTGAAGGCGCGCGGCTATCGCATCGTCCATGTGGTGCCGGCGAGCCCGGAACGGCCGGCGACGCCAACCGAATCACAGCAATGGCGGCTGCATCCTTCGCCGGACAGCATCGCACACTGGCCAGAGGTTCCAAATTTCGTCTTCGTTGATGTGGGCAGCCTCCCCGCCCCGGCGCTGTCGGATTTCGATCACGCAGACGAAGCGCCGATGCTGCGCGAAGCATCGTTGCTCCGCCCGTCGTGGCCCGAGCCAGCCGGGCCCGCGCCGGAAAATGCAACCGTTACCCTGGCCGTACCGTCGGGAAGCCTTTTCGAAGTGCAGGGCGACCTCGACGTCGCACTTCACAGCGTCGCTTCTCATCGCGCACAGAAGGTCGCCTCAAACATCCGCGAGACCGGTTCGAAACGGGTCTCACGGCGTGAAGCGCGGCGGCTGGCGAGCGGCCGGCAGGCGCACCTCGCACGTACCTCCGGTCGTCAAGCCCACCGCGCCGCGGCGGACCTCTCAAGGCAAGGAACACGGCCTGCAGCAACTGCTCGCCGACTGGTCCAGGTCAAGAAGAGACACGTCTGACGTTCACTCCGTCACGATCTTCGAGATGCATAACAGCACGATCAGCGCGAGGAACAGCAGATCAATATAGGACTTCATCTCGCCGGCCTGACGCAGGCTTGCGACTTCATTGATCACAAGCCTGCGCTGGGCCGATGCGGAGTGCCCTTCGCCGGCCGCCGCCGCAAGACGGCGCGCTTCGACTTCCAGCCGTTCGATGCGCTGGAAGAAATAGAACGAACGCAGCGCCGACGCGGCGCGCATCGCGCTATAGACCAGCACAAGGATCGCCACGACCGCGCGCTGATTGTACTTATCCAGGAAGTTGAGGCTGTAATAGATCAACGCCAGAAAAATGAAGTTGGAGATAAAGCGGTAGGCGTAGCTCAGGAGTTTCATAGGCGTGATCGATCCTGGGTAAAGCGTGGCGTCCAGAACGGACACTTTCTTGAGGAATTTCAAAGTCGAGCCGGAAGCAACCGCCAACCCGGCGCAAGCACATACGCCATCGTTGTAACAGGACGGCAACGGAGCCCCGTCTGTCGGCGCTCGAATCCTAGATTTGCGTACCCATTTACCCTCGCCGGCCCGGCGCAGGCAAGCCTGCAAAGCGGTTCCTGACCGGGGTTGATGGCGTCGAACGCAACGAGTTCCCGCGTCCGCCCCGCCGGGGTCAGAATGGTCGTGTCATTCTCAGGTACCGCAAATGACATTCAATAGTGCCTGACGGTTTTCGTTTTGCACGACCTTGATCGCCCGTTCCAAAGCCGCAGGCAGTTGCCCCGGGTCTTCCACCCGCTCGCCGTAGCCCCCGGCCGACTCGCACACTTGCTCGAAGGCTGGCAGATTTTCGAGCCGGGTGAACGGCGCATCGTTGCTGCGCGCGGTCCCCCCTTGCGGGTACATCTGCAGCGTGGAGCGTCTCACGGCGCCCCACATGCTGTTGTTCATCACGATGAAGAGGACCGGCAGGTTGTGCAACGCCGAGGCATGATGAACCGCGACCGGATTGCTGAATAGATAAGCGCCGTCACCGCTTACGGCGATTACTTGCCGCCGATTCGCCGCGAGCTTGGCCCCGAGCGCAGCCCCGGGCCCCCAACCGAGACCCGAGGCCGAACTCGAGCCAAAGTAACTATCGGGGCATTCGAAGCCACAATGATCGAGTTCCAAAGTGTATTCATTGACTACGATTGCGTCCGCATCCTTGACCGCGCCGATGCAATGACTGACCCAAGCCGGATGCATGGGCATTTGGCGCGTGGTCTTTTCGAGTAACGCCCGCCGCTCGTCGGCGAGCTTTGCGCGATGGCCGTCGATCCAGCTGCGCTTCGCCGCAGCTGGTATTGAATCTTTTGTTGCATCGAGCGCCTCCGCGAGCGCGGTGAGGATCGCCTTGCATCCGCCCACGATTTCGATGTCACTGGCGAAGCCGCGTATCGGGATCTGGGTATGGAGTGGATCAAAACCGCACTGAATAACCCGGCAATCCGGCTGCGGACGCGCCTGGACAGGAAGCCACGGCACGTCGCTTTCCAGGACCAGGATGACATCGGCTTCACCCACGAAGCGATGCGGATCGTAACCGAGGTTCATGGGATGCGACGACGGAAGCCCAAGATAGCGCGGCTTATGCTGCACGACGGGAAAGCCAAATCGCTCCGAAAACATCGCGAGAGTCGCAAACGCATCGGGATCTCGCCCCGCATTGGCGGTCACGATCAGCGGCCGCTCGGCTGCCGCCAGCAGTTTGGCGGCACGGAGGACCGCGTCGGGATCCGGCGCCGCCGGAGCGGAGGCTTGCAAGCGTGTCCGCCCCGATTGCAGGGGGACCGCCGGTTCTGCCAGCACTTCGCGCGGTAGCGAGAGATAGACCGGTCCGCGCGGCTCGCTGCTGGCGATCGCCAGTGCCCGATCGACGACGGTCTCGAGTTGGCTGGCGTTGCGCAGTTCGTATTCCCATTTCACCATTTCGCGCAACATGCCCGCCTGGTCGTACATTTCCTGCGCCCAGTGAATATAACCGTCCCGCGAGCCGTGTTCACCGAACTCCGTGATCGGCGAGCGACCGGCCGTCAGCAGCATGCCGACGTTCTCACGCGCGGCGTTCATCGCAGCACAAAGCATGTTGGCGGTGCCGACGCTGACATGCGCCATGACTGCCGGAATCCGGCGAGACAGCATCGCGTAGCCATGCGCCATCGACACCGCCAGGTTTTCATGCGCTGCCAGTATCGGACGAGGTACGGGAGTGCCGGATCGGGCCGCCTCGACATAGGCCTCCACGATGGGCGCGAAATCGGTGCCGGCATTGCCGAACAGAAATTCCACACCACGTTCGGCAAGCAGCCGGAGGTAGGCCGCGGCAACGTTATCGGCTGGCTTGGTTGACATCGCAGATTAATTCCTTATCCGGCATGAAACTGAAGGGGCTCGAGATACAATGATCATTCGTCGGGTTCGTCGAAGAGAGTGAGCTCCTGCCCTTTGCCCTCGGCAACGACCCGATCGAAGATGTGGCTTCCCAGGATGATGTCGCTGATCGCAAAACCGCGATGCCAGAATATGATCCGCTCATCCGGCCTGGTACGGCCAGGTTTCCGGCCAGCGACTATCTCGCCTATTTCTCCGTGAATGTGAGAAGCGGTCAACTCTCCGCTTTGGATCATGGGGAACAGTTGCCCGCCTCTTTGGCATTGCTCCCAGTCGTCGACGACGATTTTGTCCGCGGTCAGCACGGTCTTCGGATCAATTGCCATCACCTTCGGCATAGCAGGCATCAGCGCCCGCACATCGCCTCGATCAAGAAACCGGAAGGCAACACGAGCCATACCAACTCACCAGGTGGACTTCTTTGCAAGCTCCTTGAACTTGCCGACGTCGAAATCATTGATCTTGTCGACGAGTTCATTGGTGTAGGTGGATTTCACATCGAAGTCCTTGGGCAATAGCCCCTGCTCAATCGTCAGTTCGGCAAGCTCCTGCCATTTCGCATCGATGTTGATGCCCCATTTGGTCACGCCGGGCGGCAACACCATCAGATCAAATCGGGCATCGAAAACGTGCTCGGCATCTTTCAACGCCTTCTCGTCATCGCCACTCTGTGGTTTGGTGGAGGGATAGAGTTTCCAGTGGTTGCGGACCGATCCCGCGGGATTGGCAAACCCGAACACCGTGGACTCCGCGATCGCGCGCGCAATCTTGATCGCCAGTTCGGGCTTGGCGCTGACCGTCTCTTCTTTCGCTATCATCACATTGCCCGGCAGTTCATTTGCCCAAGCCGGGGCGATCTGGACGAAATCAAAGCCGTTGCTCTCAAGGGCTGCAACCACCGTATCCCATGCCGCCCATACATCGACCGCCTTCTGCCGCAGCGCATTCGCCGCGGGCGCTCCCAGACCGACCGACAGCCACTTCACGTCCTTGTCAGGGTCGATATTGCTTCGCTTGAGAATACTGCGAATGAACGGTACCGACCCTGCGCTCATATCCGGTACACCGATGGTCTTCCCCCTGAGATCATCGATCTTGGTAATGCCATTACCCTTCAAGGCGACGATCTGATAGATCGGCCGTTGCGTGTAGGTATAGAACGCCTTGACCTTGATACCTTTTGAGCGCGCGATCATCAGCGCGTCCGTGCCGACGGTAGCGAAGTCCACTTGACCGCTGGCAACCTGCTGAATGCCCGCGGTCGCACCGGACAAACCGATTACCTCGACATCGAGGCCAGCATCCTTCCATAGCCCCAGGCCGACCGGAATCGACGACTGGGCGGCATGGCCGACGCTGATATTTGTCGTGGTGACGGCGTAAATGACTTTCTCCTCCGCCTGCACCGCGGTAGCGGCGACAGAAGCAATTGCTGCCAGAAGTGAAATAAATCCGCGTCGCATGTTGGAGCCTCCTCCTGATGGTTCAGTGATCCCAGTTGATATTTCTTTTAAAGCCGCACCCTGCCCGGTCCGAAGTTCCTGGATCGAATTCGCCGCTTGTGGTGCAGGAACTTCAAATAGGCGGCACTAGATCGACTGCGAAAAGCCTGCATTCCAAAACATCAACCGTCCCTCGATGAAGCGGACAATCAGGCTCAACGCGACGCCGAACACGCCGAGAATGACCAGTATCGCGAACATCTGGGCAACATTGAACTGAAAATTGGCTTCAAGGATGAGATTGCCGAGGCCGGCCTTGGAGCCGACGAACTCACCGACGATGGAGCCCAGGATCGCGAGCACAATCGCGACATTCAACCCCGCAAAGATGAACGGCAATGCATTGGGCAGCCGAACCAGCCGGAACGTTTCCCAAGCGGTGGCGCCAAGCGACCGCATCAGATCAAGCTTGCCCAGGTCACAGGACTTGAGGCCGACAATGGTGTTGACCAGGATCGGAAACAGGGCCACGAGCGCGACGATCACGATCTTCGACTGGATACCATAGCCCGCCCAGATAATGATGAGCGGAGCGATCGCGATTTTCGGCAGCGTCTGCAACGCGACAAGCCACGGATAGATGGTCCGCTCCACGATCCGGAATTGGGCAACCAGCGCTCCGAGGCCGATACCGAAGAATGCCGCCAATAGAAATCCGGCAAGG
The DNA here is from genome assembly GCA_963832045.1 of uncultured Alphaproteobacteria bacterium. GTDB lineage: Bacteria > Pseudomonadota > Alphaproteobacteria > Rhizobiales > Xanthobacteraceae > Bradyrhizobium. The sequence continues at coordinate 103,197 of CAWHSM010000011.1, read as the reverse complement.
GTCTGGAACGCCGTGACGAAGAAATGCTCCACGAACAAACCGGATTTCAGTCCGTAGTAAAGCGACATCGAGATCGCCGTCGGCGGGGGAAGAATGTAGTCGGGCACGTGTAGGGCACGCACGACGACCTCCCATACCCCGAGGAGAAACACGAACGCAGTTAGCGAGATGATGGTGTCGCTGCCGGGAATCGCACGGCGGCGGACGGAGGCCCGACCGCTTGCCGCAACCGGCCCTGCCACCGGTCCGGCGTCTGGGGTTAGCTCAGTCATGGTGCAATCTCCCTCGTGGGATCGCCTTTTCGCTCTCAGGCAGGTTATCGCCGTAATCGAGCAAGCGACGCAGCCGGCGGGTATAGTCGCCGAATACTGCGTCGCTTAAGAGATCGAGATGGCGAGGACGCGGGAGGTCGACCGTCACGTCCTCGATGACACGCCCGGGACGGGGCGACATCACAATCACGCGGTCGCTCATGAAAGCCGCTTCCGATATGGAATGGGTTATCATGAAGACCGTCTTCTTGGCCGAATGCCAGATCTTGAGCAACTCGATGTTCATGTGCTCGCGCGTCAGCGCATCGAGCGCACCGAACGGCTCGTCCATCAGAAGCACCGACGGATCATGAATGAGCGCACGCGCAATTGCGACGCGCTGGCGCATGCCGCCTGAAAGCTCGAAGGGATATTTCCTCTCGAAGCCCTTGAGACCGACGAGTTCCAGCAGCCAGTAAGCGCGCTCGGTCGCGCCTTTCATGTCGAGCTTCAAGACCTGCGCGGGCAACAGCACATTCTGAAGCGCCGTCCGCCAGGGCAACAGATTTGCGTCCTGGAACACGATGCCAATGTCCTTATTCGGCCCACTTCGCTTGCTGCCGGTCAAGATCACATCGCCTTCGTATTGCGTTTCGAGTCCCCCGATGATGCGAAGCAGCGTCGTCTTTCCGCAACCGGATGCGCCGATCACCGAGACAAACTGTTGCGAGCGAATATCCAGATTGATCTTTTCCAGCGCCTTGACGGTCTCTCCATTGGCTGTCGTGTAGGTCTTGCAGACATTCTGCAGGGACACGGCCGTGGAGTCTGGCGACGCTTGCAGCACGGCACCGCTCGCCGGCGAAAATTCGACAACAGTTGAAGTCGGCCTCATGATCGATCAATCCTTCGCGACGAGTTTCCTTTTGGCCTGCAAGAGCCAGACCAAAAGCGGGCGATGCTGCGCTCTCGCATAACCGCCTGCCCTCACAGATTCAAAACGAGGCGCGAGCCTTTCGCGCGTGATACGCAGACCATCATCGTGTTGTTTGCCGCGCGCTCCTCGGCGGAGAGGACCGCATCGCGATGCTCAGGTTCGCCGGAGACGACGGCCGTCTCGCACGTGCCGCAGATGCCTTCTTCGCACGCACTGTTGACGTCATAACCATTGTCGCGAAGTACTTGCAGGATGGTCCGGTCGGACGGCACCGTCAGCACGACCCCGCTTCGTGCCAGTTCGATCTCGAAGGCCGTGTTCGGGCCGGCATCATTCGCAGGCGCCGTGAACCACTCGAAATGAACTTGCCTCTCGGGCCAGGACGAAGTGGCGCGCGCAACCGCGTCCATCAGGGGGTTCGGTCCGCAGCAATAGACGTGCGTATCGGACGATTGACCGGCGATCAAGGCGTCGACATCAAGTATTGGCGCCTCGCTGAAATAGGTATGCATGCGGCTGCCAGCGAGTTTCGCGAGTTCGCGATGGAAGGCTGCATGCCGCTCCGACCGGGCACAATAGTGCAGCGTCCAGTCCTGTTTTTCCTCCTGCAACTCGGTAATCATCGCCGTGATGGGCGTTATCCCAATGCCGCCGGCAATCAAAAGGCTTGGATGTTCGCCCGGCGCAAGCGGGAAATAATTGCGTGGCCCTCCGATGCTGAGCAGGGCGCCGACTGAAATCCGCTCGTGCATGCCGCTGGAGCCGCCGCGACTCTCCGGCTCTTTTTTCACGGCGATGGTGTAGGCGCCGGACGCGACCACGCTGCCGCACAACGAATATTGCCGCACCGGCCCGCCCGGTATTTGCACGTCGATATGAGCGCCCGGAGCGAACGGTTCGAGCGGACGGCCATCGGCCTCGTGCAAGCCGAACGTCATCACGTCCGCAGCCGGATGCCCTACTGCAACGACCCGCACCCGGCGAAGATCGAGTAGACGTCTCATCGTCATCATTCCGGTCCGTTCATGGAGCGCCTGTTGCAACGTCCAGAGAATTCTTCGGCTGCGTCGCCCTCGCTTCAGGCGCGATCGTGCGACAGAAAGCAGCAGCGTTTTGAATGTGCCTGCGCATCCGCTCGGCGGCGACCTCGCCGTCGCGTTTCTCGATCGCCAGGAAGATGCTTTCGATCTCGTGGAAGCCCTCCTGAACGCGATCAAGCGAAACGGAACAGGCACGACGGATCCACTGAACCTTGTCATGCAGATTCCGCAGGATATTGTAGACCAGTTCATTGGCGGCGGCCTTGTAGATCGCCTGATGCAACTGCTTGTCGAGATCGATGAACAGCTCCGAGCGGCCGGCGGCGATGCTCGGCCCCAGCGTATCGAAAGCGACCTGGAGTGTGTTGATTTCCTTTTGCGTGATACGCTCGGCAGCGATCCGCGTGGCGTGCATCTCCAGCACAATGCGGAGCTCGGTGACCTCCTCGATGTCGCGATTGGTCAGTGCCTTCACGAAAGTGCCGCTTTGCGGCGAGATCGCGACCCATCCCTCGCTCCTCAGCTGGGCCAGCGCGGTACGCACTGGAGAGCGTCCGACGCCAAGCTCCGATGCAAGACGCGTTTCCGAAAGCCGCTCTCCCAGCCGATATTCCAGCTCGACAATGCGGCGCTTGATTTCGCGGTAAGTCTGGGTGGCCTGGCTCAGTTCGTCCATCGAATTGTCTCTTCCATTGTCGGCCATTGTCAGCCGTTATGCGGACTGCTCCGGCGCGATCACAAAACCTTCCACTTCAAGCGTAACGCCTTCCAAGCCCATGGTGCCAAGCGGAACTTCCGTGGGGGGCGGCGTTTGGGGACCGAAAGTGTGTCCGGCAAGCGGCGTTTGGCCGGCGGGGATGCTGCCGTATTTGTAGAAGCCGGTTACTTCCACAAGATCCGATAGCCGCGCACCGAAGCCATCGAGGATGCGCCGGATGAACTCAAGCGTGTTGTCGGTCTGCCGCGGCATATTCCCGTCGTCGACCACGAGGCCTTTTTCATCCATCGAATATTGTCCGCCGAGCACGATCAGCCGCCCAACCTTGATCCCCTGCTGGAACGAAACGCGGATCGGCCAGTCCCAATGCCCGAGCGGCCATGAGAGCGCGCGCGGCAACCGTCCGCCGGTCCCCCGCAGCGCCATGCACTCCTGCCGGATCATGGCTTTGTCGGGATAAAGCCGGGGTACCGGGACGCCGGTCGCGCCAGGGCCGGGAAATCGAAAGGCGCTGCTGCGTACTTCAGCGGCGCGGCGCCAATCGGCGTCCGTCCCCTGCCCAAGATACCAGGTGTTCAATTTGACCACGTCGTCGAGATCGCAACCAAGCGTACCGAGCACGTCGGCAATGTTCCTGATGGTCAGTTTCGCTTGAGAGACGATGTCGCCATCATGCACGAGCGCCCCTGTGCCATCCTTCGACGACTGCGCGCTGACAAAGACAAACTCGCCGCAGCGCAAGCCCTGGCTGAATTCGCCGCCGCGCGGCCATCCCCAATGCGTGGCGGGATTGCCAGCGCGGCTCGGCGCCTTGCCGTCCGCATTGTCGATCGCGACCGCCTTGATGAGCACCGCCATATCGGGGTGCCAGAGCCGGGGCAGCGCCACGAGCGAAATGACCGGTGGCACGTCGCTTTTGACATGCAAACGAATGCGGCGAAGCAGCTCGTGCTCGCCGTCGAGATCGCTGACGGTGTGGAAGGCGACAAGCTTGACGATATCGCTGGGCCGGCCGCCAAGCGATTCCACGGCGCGCCCGATCCTGGTCATCGCCGCATCGACCTGCGCCGCAACGCGGCCCGGATGTGAGATGCCGCCCTGCTTGCTGCCGTCATGTTGCCCGGCGATCCACATCAGGCGACCGAACCGGGAGCCCTCGCCTTCCTTGCGGGATATCTGCCAAGTGGCCGGCATCCTGCCATCGGCATAGAGAAATTCGTGTACCCGCGCTTCGGATGTTCTCTCCGGCGGCGGAGGGTGCAGCGTCATCTCAATACTCCCGGCCAAGATCGACGACATTCGTCAGCGCTTCGCCGGCGAAATACCGGCGCAGATTGCTGAAGAAGATGTCGAGGGTACGCGGCACATAGGCGTCGATATCGTCGGAAAGAACGTGCGGGGTGATGATCAGATTGGGGGTGTCCCAATACGGCCAGTCGGCGGGCGGAGGTTCGGGATAGGTGACGTCGATGACGGCCCCGCTCAAGTGACCGCTGCGCAGCGCCTTGTCGAGCGCAGCCGGATCGACCAGCCCGCCACGCGACATGTTGATGAAACCCGTACCCTTGCGCATCAACGAGAACTCCTTCTCGCCGAACAGGAAGCGCGTCTCGGACGTGAGCGCCGTGTTGACGAGCACGATATCGGCGCGCGGCAGCAGCTGATGCAGCGCGTCCGGGCGATACATCTCATCTACCGCGGGATGCGCGACGTTGCTTCGACGGGTGCCGATCACCTTCATGCCGAAAGCCTTGGCATGTCCCGCCGCGCCGCCGCCGATCTGCCCGACGCCGACGATCAGGAGCGTCTTGCCATCGAGCGTCGTCGTGAAGATGCGATTCCACCGATGCTGGCGGTGGCTGGTTACGAGCTCCGGCAGTTGCGCGTTGATCATGAGCAGCGCCATCAACGCCGATTGCGCCGCCTTGGGCACGTGCGCGCCGCTGTTCGTCAGCATGGTGACATCAGGAGGAACCCAGTCGAGCGGCAAGAGATAATCCACGCCCGCGCCAAGCACCTGGAGGAGCTTCAGCTTCGGTGCGTCGGTCTTCAGCGTGTCCTTGGGGAAACGGTAGGTGATCATGGCATCGGCCTCGGCGGCCGGACCGCGATAGTTTTCCCCGTCGTAACCCCAGGTCGTGGTCACGCATTTGGCGACATCGGGATAACGCGCCAACGCCGGCTCGTACTGATCCGGGCGGACGATGAAGACCGGCATCAACGAGCGCGAATTCTCGATGTGGATCCGGAAAGGATTGGCTTCCGAATAATTCCGTTTTTTTCCGCTCGTATCTGCCGGCATTTGCACGTTCACTTGATTTCCCCGATACCGGATTGTCGCTATTCCGCTGCCTGTCGCGACGCCACGCCCTCGCGTAACGCGCGCGACTGCGATTCGTCTGGACCGACGACCTTGTCGAGCACGTAGTTCCCGATGCGGTGGACGACGTATTCCTCGAGCGAGTAACGACCCGGACGGAACGCACCCGAGCGCATCGCCTTCTGCACGACTGGATTGATGGTGAGGTCTTCGCGGATGATCTGCGAATACTTGTGATAGTATTCCGGACCGACGATGGTGTTGAAATCGGGCCGCTCGACCGTGCTGCGCGGGAACGCCCAGTTCTCCAGGAGTCGCACCTTGTCGGGGCCTTCCGGCAGGTATTGCCGGTATTTCATGTATGAGGACGTAATGATGATCTGCAGGCTCGGCTGCAGCCAGATGTGATAGAGCCCGACCTTCCGATCGGCGCTGAGGCCGGGAATTTCCGGCAGGCCGGAATAGGCCACGACGCTGCGCTTGCTGAACATCGCTTCCCAGGGGCCGCTGGGGCGCTCGAATTGCCAGTTCTGCGGGTTCTTCGGATCGTAATGCTGCCGGTGAACGGTTGCGACGTGATAATTCTCGAACGCGTTCTCCAGCCAGACCTTCCAATTGCAGTCGACATCGTAGGGGTCGACGTGGGTCCATTGCATCTGTTCGATATCGTAGTCGGCGAGGAACGCGGGAAGATCGCCAAGCCAGCTCTGCAACGGCAGAGCATCGGCATTGAAGGTGACGAAGATGAAGCCGCCCCAGATATCGGAACGGATCGGGATCAGTCCGTAATCGTCGTTGTTGAAACCCTCGACACCCGCAAGCGGATGCGGCGAACCGGGAATGCCCACCAGCCGACCATTCAAGGCGTAGGTCCAGCTGTGGTAGGGGCACACGAACGAACGGCAATGCCCCTCGTCCTGGGCGATGATCGCGCCGCGATGACGACAAACGCCCAGATGCACCCGCACCGCGTCGCTATCGCGGACAACGATCAGCGGCTGCTTGAGCAATTCGATCGTGAAGTAGTCGCCCGTCTTCGGAATCTGCTCGACCCGGCCGACGCAAAGCCATTCCTTGCGGAAGATGGTCTCGAGCTCGCGCTCATACCAATCGTTATCGGTGTAACACCAGCCAGGGAGCGGCCCGGCCTGGCGCAGCGGGCGACGCGTCAGTTCGTATTGCTGCTGATCGTACATAAAGGATTTCATGCCGCCCGCCTTCCGTTGACTAGTTAACTAGCCGACCAAGATTTTTAGAACGAGTCAAGGTGGAAGTTCTCGTCAGCCCTGAACGGCAGCGCGACCCGGCCTTCGCGGAGGAACCGAAAATTCGTCGGTGAAACCGAAACCGCCGTGCAACTGAATTGCCTCGCTGGTGACCCGGTTGGACATCTCTTTGCAAGTGATCTTGGCCACCGCCGCCATGAAGGGATCGGGAAACGGATTGGCCGTGATACAGGCGCGATACAGGATGCTGCGCGCCATCTCGATCTCGCGGTACATCTCTGCGAGCTTCCAGCGTATGCCTTGATAGTCCCCGATCGGTTTTCCGAATAAAGCCCGCTTACTGGCTGTTTCCGAGGGGGTGGCCGAGAGGGAGGGATGGCCGCGCCGCCAGCACGAGGCAAGCGCGATGATGTCCGTCAGCGCCTGAATATCATTCGCTCGGCGTCCAGACGTTCCTGCCAGCCATGACGTTCGAGTTCGGGATCCAGATGTTCCTCTGCAGGCCGGCCAATGCAGAGGTAAGCGACCAAGGTCCAAGTCTCTGGTACATCGAGCATTCGACAAACGATCTTCGGCTCAAGGATGGAAATCCAGCCAACTCCCAGTCCCTCGGCGCGCGCGGCGAGCCAAAGTGTCTGTATCGCGGCAACCACTGAATATCGAAGCGTCTCTGGCATCGTCTGGCGGCCGAGGCCACCGCCGACCCCCGTCGTCTCGTCGGCGAATACCGCAAGATGGACTGGAGCGTCTTCGAGCCCTTCAAGCTTGAGCCTGATATACCGCTCGCGTTTCTGATCGCCATAGCTCTCGATCGCTTTCGCGTTGGCACGAGCGAAACTCTCCTTTACCGCCGCGCGGCGAGCGGCCGATTCGACGAGCACGAACCGCCAGGGCTGGCAATGCCCGACGGATGGGGCATGGCTGGCGAGTTCGATCAGCGAATGAATCAGGCCGGGATCGATGGGGTCGCGGCGGAACCGGCGGACGTCGCGGCGCCAGAGCACGAGGTCGCGGAATGACTTCCGGAACGCTGCATCAAAGCGGCGGGACGATTCGTTGAGCACCTGTATCATATCGCCACTTCATCGATCATGCGGATAAAAGTGCCTGCCGTCGAAACCCGCCGACGGAGCGGCCGACGAGTATCACGGGCCCTTTTCGGTCGCGCCGGGCACCGCGGCTTCCGCAAACGTAGCCATGCGATTGTGCAGCGCGCATGCAAGCCGCAGGATCGGCAGAGCAAGGGCTGCGCCCGATCCTTCACCAAGCCTCAGATCAAGATCAAGGAGTGGGTGCGCGTCGAGCGCCTTGAGAACCAGCCGGTGCCCCTGCTCCGCGGACCTGTGCGAGAACAGGAGGTACGGCCGGCACGATGGATTGAGACGCACGGCGGAAAGCGCCGCGACCGAAACGATGAAGCCGTCGACCAGAACCGGAATACGGCTGTGGGCGGCGGCGATGATCGCGCCCACGATCGCCGCAATTTCCAGCCCGCCGACCGCGCAAAGAGCCCGCTCCGCCGATACGCCGGACGTGCCGAAGCCATGATGTGAAAGCGCGGCGAAGATGACCTGCGCCTTATGCGCGCGGCCCGCGCTGTCGAGACCCGTGCCGTTGCCCGCCATCATGTCAGGCCCGGTTCCAAGCAACGCCGCAGCGACGGCGGCTGAGGTCGTGGTGTTGCCGATTCCCATTTCGCCGAAAATGAGCAGATCGGGCCTTTGCATAGACGCGCGCGCTACCGCGCGTTGTCCGCAGCCGAGGCCGAAGGCGACTTCAGCGGCCTCGAGTGCCGCCTCCCTGCTGAAATCGCGGCTGCCTCTGCACGGCTTGTCCGTGACGACGCCGGGAAGCGGAGCTTCGGCGAGCGTGCCGGCGTCGACGACTTCCAGCGGTGAGCCCAGTTCGCGCGCCAGGACTGAAATCGCGGCTCCCCCGCCGGCGAAATTCGCCATCATCGCGATCGTGACCTCCTGCGGATAGGCGGAAACCCCCTGCGCGGCGATGCCATGGTCGCCAGCGAAGATCGTGATCGGCACCCGGTCCGCGGACGGGCGATCGGTGTGCTGAAGCGCAGCCAATTCCACCGCCAGCGTCTCCAACCGGCCGAGCGCGCCCGCCGGCTTGGTGAGTTCGCCTTGGCGGGCCAGCGCGGAGTCGCGATGACGCAGCGAGATCGCGGGGCATTCGGTATAAACCCATTCAGGAAACATCGATGTGACCTCCATGGTCGTTCATCGCGATGCGCGTTTGAGAATGTAGCTGTCCATGATCCAGCCATGGCGCTCCCGCGCATCTCGCCTGATCTCGACGATTTGCGCTCCGACTTCGGCAAGCGCGCCGGATTTGATGATCTGGTCCGGCATGCCAAGATAGGCGCCCCACCAGATCTGCACGCCGGTCGGATCGAGCGACTGGAACGCGGTGCCGCCGTCAAGCATGACCACGATGGTGTCGACACCTGGAGGCCAGCCGCCCTCGCGCAGCCGCCGACCCGTCGTGACCAGAAACGGCTCGCCGATTTCATTGAGCGGCAGCTTGTGCGCGGCGCAAAGCGCCTGGATCGCCGTAATGCCGGGAAACACCTCGATCTCCGTGAGGGAATCGATCCTGCGCGCGACGCGCAGGCTCGAATCGTAGAGCGAGGGATCGCCCCAGATCAGGAGCGCGACACGCCCTTCCTTGCCGAGATGGGTGGCAATCTCCTTCGCCCATGTTGCGGCGACGGCATCGTGCCATTGATCGACCCCGCTTCGGTAATCCTCAAGGCTCGCGTCGCGCTGCGGCAGGTCAAATTCAACGAGACGCGGGCGATCGCCACTGAGGACCTGCGCGCAGATCGTCCGCCGCAGGTCGGCGAGATCGGATTTGTCCGCCCCCTTGCGCGGTATCAGCACCAGATCTGCCGCGTTGATGGCGCGGATTGCCGCAAGCGTCAGCTGCTCGGGATCGCCGCAGCCAATGCCGATGAGGGAGAGCGTGAGCATGAAAACCGAGGGCGGCTGCAACCTGCTGCCGCCCTCCTCCATCCTAGGCCGCATGGTGCAGGCGTCGAGTGACCAAACCGCCCGCGATGAAATCCCGTCGCAACTTCGCAAACGCAAGCACCGCCAGGTCGGCGAGCGGCTCGACGACGACGATGAGTGCATAGGAGGCGGCGAACGAGCCGATAGAGGCAAGATTCTGTGCGCCAAAGCCCGCGCCATAGAGCGCCCAGAACGCGACCCACGCCACGATGCCCGACTGATACGCCGTCGAAAGCATCAGCGCCTGGCGGTATTGCAGATCGACATAAGCGGTCTTGCCGGGAATGACGCGATCGGCAAGCGCGCGAATCGCAAACAATGGCACCAGCAATGTCGTGACGTTCATGCCGTATTGCGGCAGATCCGTCGGCTCGAAGAACATCCCTTGAGCGAGAAGTCCGAATGCCAGCCCGCAGGCCGCCGGCGCCGCTCCGAACAAAAGGAACAATGTTGAGCCGAGGATGAAATGCAATTCGGATACGCCAACCCGAAAATGCGGAAGCAGCTCGAAGAATGAAAAGACAAGTACCGTGGCCACGGCCGTGCGCAGGGCAAATGATGCGACCCCCCGCTCGCGAACCGTTTCCGACGCGAGTTTGATGGCATAGCCGCCGGCAGCCGCGGCAGTGGCGTAACTCAGCGTGAGCTTGGCGCCGTCAACAAGACCTGGTTCGATATGCATGATCTATCCTCCTCTTGCCGTCATGGCCGACGGCGTTGGCATTTCGGTTGGCGTCACGTGGTTTGCATCGGTCAAGAGAGGCGCGCTCATCGTTCGTCTCCCGCCAGCGCCCCAAACAGAATGACCGCGGTCGCAGGGCCAAAACCTTGCGCGAGCTGTCCCGCGAGCTTCGCGATCGTCATGCGCACGAGCTTCTCATCGGCGTGTCCCAGCGATTCCGCGAGCAGCGCCGGCGTTTCGGGAGACAAGCCGTGCTCGATCAGCTTCGCCGCAAGCGCGGGAAAAGTCCGTTTCCCCATATAGACCACGGTGGTCGAATCCGGATCAGCCAGTGCCGCGAAGTTGAGGTCGGCTGGCAGCTGTCCCGTGATATCGGCGCCGGTGATAAACTGCACGCGGCGCGAGGTGTGCCGCCTCGTCAGGGGAATACCGGCGGCGGCGGCGGCGACGCAGGCCGAGGTGACGCCGGGAATGACCTCATAACTAAGGCCCGCTTTGCGTAGTGCCCCGATCTCTTCCTCGAGCCGACCGAAGATTCCCGCATCCCCCGACTTCAGGCGGACCACGCGCACCCCCGTCGCCGCGTAGTCGACCAGCAATCGGCTGACATGCTCCTGCTTGGCGGAGGGGTGGCCGGCGCGTTTGCCGACCGCGACGAGGCTTGCGCCGGGGCGCACATGTTCGAGAATCGCACCCGCGGCGAGATCGTCGTACAGTACGACGTCGGCGTCGCGCAGACGCGCCTGCGCCTTGAACGTCAGGAGTTCGGGATCGCCAGGCCCGGCCGAGACAAAGCTCACGAATCCGCTCACGTTGCCTCCGCGATCAGGTGGAAGAATGTCCCGGTCACACGCCCGCGACGCGAACCCGTCTCGGCAACGCCGGTACCGTTTGCGTCGCAGACGGTGGCGAGCGGCGCATCGGGCTGCGCCAGGATCGAGGCGTAGTGAAATTCATGGCCGCGCAGGCGCGATCCCTGGGGGTGTCCAGGGATCGATGCGGCAAGATCGGCGACCCTGTAGCCGAGATGCATGCGGCGTTTTGCAAAACTGGTTTCCAACCCGAGCAATCCCGTCATTTCGTGGCGCGTTCCCTGCGCGTCCACCAGCCCGGTGCCCAGCACCATATAGCCCCCACATTCGCCATGCACAGGCCGCGTCATTGCGAACGCGCCAAGCGCCTGGCGAAAGCAATGATTGGCCGCAAGCTGGCCGGCATGCAATTCCGGATAGCCACCGGGCAGCCAGCAGACGTCGGCGTTCGCATCCGGAGCCTCATCGGCCAGCGGCGAGAACGGCATGAGTTCGGCGCCGGCGGCACGCCAGCCTTCGAGCATATGCGGATAGACAAAGGAAAAGGCGGCATCGCGCGCCAGCGCGATGCGCTGGCCGGGCGGCGTCACGGTCGCGCTGGAGGATGCGCCTCGCGCGGACCAGTCGCATTCCGCTAGTCGCAACAGCGCATCGAGATCGATGCGCTCGGCGATCAGGCGGCCCGCTTCCATGATGAGATCGCCGAGGCGCGCCTGTTCCTCCGCCTGGACCAGGCCGAGATGCCGTTCCGGCATCGCGATCGGGGCATGACGGGGCAAGGCGCCGAGCACGGAGATGCCGGCGCCCGTCATCGCCCGGCGCACCAGATCTTCATGGCGCGGGCTCGCGACGCGATTGAGCACGACTCCCGCTAACCGCACACCGGGGCGAAAATCGCGAAGGCCGGCGGCCACGGCTGCAGCCGTCTGCGCCTGCCCCGAGGGATCTAGCACCAAGAGCACCGGCCAACCCATCATCTCCGCGATATCAGCGCTGGCACCGGTGCCAGAAATCCCGGCCGTCGCGACGCCGTCGAACAGGCCCATCGAGCCTTCGGCCAATACGAGGTCCGCATCCCGCCCCCGCGCGACAAGCCGTTCGATCATGTCGCGCCCCATTGCCCAACTGTCGATGTTGACTGAAGCGCGTCCAGTCGCCGCGGTGTGAAAGACGGGGTCGATATAGTCGGGTCCGCTCTTGAAGCACTGCACCGCCAATCCGCGATCGCGATAGGCACGCGCCAGCGCTAGGGTGAGTGTCGTCTTGCCGGCACCAGACGCCGGCGCTGAGATGACGAGGCCGCGGGCCATCACGGCGCCTCCGGAAAGCGCGGCGCGGTTCCGACCGGCCGGTAGCGACGGTCATAGTCAGCGGCATAGAGACGGCTGTCGTCGAAATCGCCGGGATCGAGCGTACGGCCGACCAGGATGATCGCGGTGCGCTCAAGTTCCGCACCTAGCGATGCTTCGAGCGTGCCAAGTGTCGTGCGTACGATTTTCTGGTCCGGCCAGCTCGCGCGCCAGACCACCGCCGCGGGACAATCGGCGCCATAATGCGGCAACAGCTCCGCGATCACCTTGGCAAGCACGTGCACGGACAGATGAATCGAAAGCACCGCGCCGGTTGCCGCGAAGGCTGCGAGCGTCTCGCCCTCCGGCATAGCGCTGGCCCGGCCCGAGGTGCGCGTCAACACCACCGATTGCGCCAGGCCGGGCAGCGTGAGCTCCACTTCGAGCGCGGCCGCGGCCGCCGCGAATGATGGCACGCCGGGCGTAATCGAATAGGGAATGCCCAGCGCGCGCAGGCGACGCAACTGCTCGCCCATCGTAGACCAGATCGACAGATCGCCGGAATGCAGCCTCGCGACGTCCTGGTTCTCGGCATGGGCGGACACGATTTCCGCCATGATGTCGCCCAGCGAAAGGGCCGCGGTGTTGACGATCCGCGCGCCCGGCGGACAATGCGCGAGAATGTCGTTCGGTATGAGCGAGCCGGCATAGAGACAGACCGAACAGGCGGCGATGAGGTCGCGCCCGCGCAAGGTGAGCAGGTCGGGCGCACCGGGGCCGGCGCCGATGAAATGCACCGTCATGCGTCATCTCCTTCGGCGATCGCGGCGGTCGCGGTTCTATCGATCGAAACGATCCGCGTTGAAACAAGACGCCCATGCCGGCCGACGGCTGCGAGCGCAGCCGCTTCGGCGAGCGAGCCGACGCCACGCATTGTCTCTATGCGCGCCGATCGGGTCGGCGTTTCGATGCCTGCGAGTTGTTCTGCCGGAATCGCCTTGATGGTCAGGCCGAGCTCGCGCGCCAGCGAGATCAGCACCGGTGCATCAGCCTTGTCGCTGGCGGTCGCCAAAGCGTCGAGCCCGCGGGCGCCGCCGGCCGCAACCAGGGCTTGGCGCAGTGAATCGATGCTTGCCTCTCGTTGAAAGCCTAGGCCGGCGACCTTCATTTCAACGCGCTCCATTGCACGACCGGACGCCCCGCCTCCCAAGACCTGAAGCCCCCGAGCGGCGCAGCATGCGCGATCTCGACCCGCATCAGTTCTCCGCCTTGACGGCGCTGCAAGTCGGATAACAGGGCCTCGGTTTCCAGCGTTACCGCATGCGCGACCAGGCGCGTTCGTTTCGGAACGAGCGACCAGACGGCGTCAAACATTGCGGCGTCAAGGCCGCCACCGAAAAACACCGCTTGCGGCGACGCGAGTCCGGACAGCGCCGCCGGCGCGCGCCCCACGGCGACATCTATCTTGTCTGCCAATCCGAAGGATGCGGCGTTGGCGCGGATATTGGCCGCGCGATCGTCGCGTTGTTCGATCGCAACCGCCGTTCCGTCGCATAGCGCCCATTCAACCGAGACCGAGCCGGAACCGGCGCCGATATCCCATAGTCGTTCGCCTGCCCTTGGCGCCAGCGCCGACAGCGCGAGCGCACGCAATGGCCGCTTGGTGATCTGACCGTCATGAGCGAAGAGATCGTCTGCAAGGCCGCAGCCGCGCGCCAGCCCGTCCGCGCCCTCCGCCTCCAGAGCCACTGTGACAAGCTTAGCGGCCGGATTCGCCGCATAGCTATCGGCGCGATGGCTCTCAATACTCTCCTGCGGACCGCCGAGTGTGCTACAGGTCCACAGGCGCGAGGCACCCCAGCCGCGCACGGTCAACCAACTGGCGAGATCGGCCGCCGCCTTGCCGTCGCGTACCAGGCAGATGAGGCGCGCGCCGCGCACGAGCAGCGGCACCAGGACCTCGAACGGGGCCGCGTGGAGACCGCGGCAGATGACGTTCTCTAACCGCCATCCGAGGCGGGCCACCACCAGCGCGAAGATCGAGGGCGCCAGATGCGCGCACCATTCTCCGTCGCACAAGCAGGGCGCGAGACTGCCACCGACGCCGTACCAGAATGGATCGCCGGAAGCGAGCACCACGGTCGGACGGCCGCGGCAGGCGAGCACGCCGCTCGCATCGAACGGCACCGGCCAGGCACGGCCGCGATTACCGATCCCGGCCAGCGCCAAATGACGTTCGCCGCCGAACACCGTCTCGGCCGCGGCGAGCGCCTTTCGGCTTGCCTCCGAGAGCCCGGCGAGGCCATCTTCGCCGATGCCTACAATGGTGAGCCAAGGATCAATCATAATGCGCGCTCTCATCCTGGGCGGAACGAGCGACGCCAATCGTCTGGCGGAGGCCACCGCCCGCCTCGGGCTTGACGCGATCTACTCCTACGCCGGCCGTACGCAGGCACCGGCGGGGCAATCGCTGCCGACCCGCATCGGCGGTTTCGGCGGCGCCAGCGGCCTGGTCGACTACATACGGCGGCAACGGATCACGCATGTTGTCGATGCCACGCATCCGTTTGCGGTCGAGATGAGCCGCAACGCGGTCGCGGCCTGCGCAACGACGGGAACCGCGTTGATCGCACTTGAGCGCGCGCCGTGGAAACAATCGCCAGGCGACAACTGGATCGAGGTTGAAGACGTGGCAACGGCGGCAGCCGCACTTCCCGAACAACGCGCCCGCGTATTCCTCGCCATTGGCCGCCAGCATCTCGCGCCGTTCGCCGCAAAGCCACAGCACGCCTACACTGTGCGATTCGCAGACGCTCCTGATGGAGCATTGCCGTTGCCGGACGCCAGCGTCATTGTTTCGCGCGGCCCGTTCGCCCTCGCCGGCGATCTCGATCTGATGCGTTCGAGGAATATCGAATGGATCGTCGCCCGCAATGCGGGAGGCACCGGCGCGCTCGCCAAGATCGAAGCCGCGCGGCAGCTCGGCCTTCCCGTCGTCATGATCGCGCGGCCTGCATTGCCCAAGCGACAAAGCACGCAAAGCATCGACGACGTACTGGCCTTTCTTGGTCATGACACGCGCCTCGGGGCGTAGATCCAGCGGCCGGCGCGGCGTGTCACCGAATTGCCGACGATGACGAGCGTCCGCATGTCGGCCATGTCGGGCCGGGCGTCCCGCAAGCGCAGCGTATCGATACGTTCTTCAGGTGTGCTGACGGCGTGGGCGAAGATCGTGATGCGATCGCCGCAGCCCGCCTCGTTCAGGACCTCCAGTGCGCGGGCGAAACCCTCGGGCCGGCTCGCCGAGCGCGGATTATAAAGCGCGATCGCAAAGTCGGCCTCGGCGGCGAGCCGCAGACGCTTCTCGATCAGAGACCATGGCTTGAGATTGTCGGAGAGATTGATGGCGCAGAAATCATGGCCGAGCGGCGCGCCAGCACGCGCCGCGGCGGCCAGCATAGCCGTCACGCCCGGCAAGACGCGGATGATAAGCCCCTGCCACTGCGGCGATGCCTCCAGCGCTTCGAACACGGCCGACGCCATCGCGAACACCCCGGGATCGCCGGAGGAGACGACGACGACACGACGGCCGGCCGCCGCAAGCCGCATGGCCTCGGCGGCGCGGAGCAATTCCTGACGATTGTCGGAGGCGTGCAGCACTAGCCCCTCGCGCGCCGCGACGCGGGCAACATAGGGCGTGTAGCCTAAGACGTCGGTGGCATCCGCCAACGCAGCCGCGACCTCGGGCGTGATCAGCGCCGCGTTGCCGGGACCAAGCCCCGCGATGGTCAGCGTCCCCGTCATTCGGCGAGCTCCATCCGCCCACCCTGGCCGTGGACGAGCACGATCGCAAAATAGGGGCAATCGGTCGCGCCGACGTCCTTGAGCCGCGCGACGCGTTCGCCGGGCATGGTGCCGCGCTCGATCAGCCAGGCGTCATCGAGGCGGCCGGCGCTCTCGAGCGCGCGGCGGACCTTTTGCAAGTTGCGCCCGGTCTTCATAATCACGAGCGCATCACGACCGCGCGCGCGGCTGGTCAATTCTCCTTCCGCGAGCGTGCCCATCAACACGGTCATCACGTCATCGCCGAGCGCAATCGGCATTCCGACAGCGTTCCAGCAGCCGGCCATGCCGGGAATGCCCGCAATCACCTCGATCTCGGCGCGGCCCTGCAATCGCGCATGCAGATGCATGAACGAGCCATAGAAGAAGGGATCGCCCTCGCATAGCACGATGACATCGGCCTTACGCACGATCTCGACGAGACGCTGCGCACAGTCGTCATAGAAGCACGCCAGAATTCGCGCGTATTCCAGGCCGTCGAAGGGAAGCTCCGTTGTAACCGGATATTCCATCGGATACTCGCGCACATCCAGCGCCAGAAGCCCATCGACGATCCGCCGCGCCTGGCCCGGCCGGCCTTTTTTGCGGAAATAGGCGACATGCCGCGCCGTACGGATCTCGCGGTCGGCCCGCACACTCATCAGATCGGGATCGCCGGGCCCAAGCCCACAGCAGATGATGCGCCCCATGACTATTCGCTCCGGCTCGCAAGCGCGTTCACGGCGGCCACCGTGATCGCGGATCCGCCGAGACGGCCCTCGACGGTCAGCGCCGGCGCCGGCGGCCTTGCCATCAACGCGGCCTTGGCCTCCGCGGCACCGACAAAGCCGACCGGGCAGCCGATGATCACCGCGGGCCGCGGACAGGAGTCGTTCTCCAACATGTTCAGAAGGTGGAACAGCGCGGTCGGCGCGTTGCCGATGGCGACGACGGCGCCATCGAGATGCGGCCGCCACAGTTCCAGCGCCGCAGCCGAACGCGTATTACCCGTCGTTTGCGCGAGCGCCGCAACAGCGGGGTCGTTGAGCGTGCAGATCACGGCATTGCCGGCAGGCAGGCGCGCGCGCGTGATGCCTTCCGAGACCATCCGTGCGTCGCACAGGATCGGCGCACCGTTCTGCAACGCCGCGCGCGCAAGAGGCGCCATGCCCGGCGTGAAGCAGACGTATTGTTCGAGACCGACCATGCCTGCGGCATGGATCATCCGCACGACCACCGGCTCTTCGTCGGACGTGAAGCGCGCAAGGTCTGCCTCGCCCCGGATGGTGGCAAACGACTGCCGGTAGATCGCCGCGCCGTCGGTTTCAAAGAGGTGCGGCATCAGCCAGCTCCCATGAGAGCGCCGACATCGGAGAGGATTTTTGCTGGATCCAGTCCTTGCAATGCAGGCCGATCGCGCGTGGTGCCATGGCGGACGAGATCGAAGCCATTGGCAGTGCCGACCAGCGTGACCGTGGACGGTCCGGGATGGGCGCAGCCCTTGGCGCAACCGGAAACGTGAAGGCGCTTATCCGCGCCAATATGCGTCGCCAGCGCCGCCGCGAGTACGCGCGTCTGCGCATGCGCCTCAGGGCAGGAGGGCGCACCGATGCAGGCGACCACGCGCAGCAACGGGTCATCCGCGCGCGTCACGAGGTCTTCGTGCCGCGGCATCCCGCAAGCCGCTTCGGCCAAGATCATGCGCCAGGGTGTCAAGCGCAAGCCGGGCGCGAGATCGGCGAGGTAGGCGAGCGTTTGGCTCCGCATCTGCCCGAAGGCAACCCCGATCAACGCGCCGGCTGCATAGAGGCCTGGGCACGGCAGGACAACGGCCGGCGAGGGCTTCGCATTGGCTGCCATCGCATCGGGAGGCGTTGCTCCGCTTGCGATGTGGGCCGCCATTCGCCCTCGCCCGTCCCTTACGGCGCCGGAAGCCACGAACCATCTTGCCAGCGCCAGCGCAACATCGACCGCTTCGGTCCTTGTAACCGCGCGACCCTCTCGCGCGCCGTCCGCGCGCACCAGCAAGCCACCCTCGGCGCCGCGCTCGATGCGGATATCGGCTGGTGCTTGCGCAAGCACGCGTTCGGCGCCGCAATCGACCGCGAAGCCGAACTTTTCGGGCAGACCGAGAGAACTCGTCGCAAGCGCGCGCTCAAGCTCTGCCGCAAGCAATGGCGTGTCGTCACCTTCGCTCCAGAATGGTGCGACCAGGATGTTGCGCCGGGACTCCGTCTCCGCATCCGCATCGATCAGACCGAGCCGCGCAAGCGCTTCGATCAAGGCTTCATGACTTTCCGCAACGACCCCGCGGATTTGCAGGTTGGCCCGCCCCGTCAGATCGATCAGGCCGTTGCCGTACCGATTGGAGAGATTGGCGATACGAGAGGCCTGCGCCGAGGAAAGCCTGCCGCCGCGTGGGCGAAGGCGAACCACAAGGCCATCGCCCGACGCCGTTGGGCGCAGCGCGCTGGGGCACCAGCCTTTGATCTCGAAGCGGTTCATGACGCCTCCCGCAAGGAGGCCGCGATGGAATTTCGCCTTGTCACCCAGAGCAACGCTTCGTGCAGGCGGGCAAAGCAGTTTTCGATCGCGGAAAGCGCCGCCGGATTCTCGCGCGCCAGGAACGCGCGGACATCGTCGTCGCCCAGGGTCGCATCGTAATAGAGATCGAACAGATGCGACGGCACGGCCTCCGCAAGATGGGCAAAGGCCGCCATGTGCTCCAGCGTCGCCGCGATTTCGGCCGCGCCGCGGAAACCATGTCGCGACATGCCCGCGATCCATTGCGGGTTGGCGGCACGGGAACGAACGACGCGGGAAATCTCCTCGGTCAATGATCTGGCGCGCGGCGCGTCCGGCCGCGTCGCGTCGAGATGGTAGAGCGAAGGTACCGCCGAGCCGAGGCTCGCCGCTGCCGCCGCAGCACCGGCCTCATGGGCAGCATAGTCGGCTGCGAGCAACAGATCGGTTTCGGGCAGATCCTGGACATGCACGAAGACATCGGCGCCGGCGATCCGCGTCTCGATCCCGGCACGGTCGGGCTTCATCTCGCCGTCGGCGCCAAAGGACCATGAGGACGATGCGAGCCAAGCCTGGCCTGCGGCATCGCGCGCCGCCCGCGTGAAGCTATCGAGCATAGGGGTCATGCCGACGCCATATTGGCCGGGCCGCGGGCCGTATACGCGCGCGGCGCGACGGCAATACGGGTTCTCTTCGCCCTCCCAATCATGCTTCGACAGCGCCTCGGAGGCTGCCTCGAACAATTGCGCGAGGCCTGGAAACACATCGCGGAACAGGCCCGAAACCCGAAGCGTCACGTCGATGCGGGGCCGGCCGAGAAGCGCGGGCGGGATAATTTCAAATCCGTTGACGCGGCCGGAGGCCTGGTCCCAGCGCGGCGCGATGCCGGCGAGATGCAAGGCCATCGCAAATTCCTCGCCTGCTGTTCGCATCGTTGCCGAGCCCCAGAGATCGACGACAAGGCCTTTCGGCCAGTCGCCGTGATCCTGAAGATGCCGGCGCAACAATTCTTCCGCGAGCTTGATCCCTTGCGCATGTGCGGCGCGCGTCGGCACCGCGCGGGGATCGACCGCGAACAGGTTGCGCCCGGTCGGCAGCACGTCGCTACGTCCGCGATACGGCGAGCCCGCCGGCCCCGGCGCCACGCGGCGGCCGGATAGCGCCTCTATCAGCGCACGCCGCTCCTCCTCTCCGCACGCGCCGCGCCCGAAAATATGCAGGCCATCACCGAACTGGCTCTCCTTCAGGTCGCAGACGAAGCGGTCGATCCGCGTTATCGCTTCGGCTGGTGCTGCCGACGCGGCAATGCCGAGATCATCTTCCACGCCCGCGGCGCGCGCTTCGTCGCGGATCGCGGCAATAAGACGCTGGCGCCGCGCCATATTGAGACCATCGGCGATCGAATATTCGTCGAGCAATTGCTCAAGCCGCACCAGATTTTGCGGCAGCGCGCTGGTTTTCGGCGGCGGCGGCAAATGGCCGATGGTGACGGCGCCGATGCGCCGCTTGGCTTGCGCCGCTTCGCCGGGGTCGTTGACGATGAAGGGATAGATGACCGGCAAATCTCCGATCAGCGCCTCGGGCCAGCATGACGGCGAGAGCGCCACGGATTTGCCGGGCAGCCATTCCAGCGTGCCGTGCGCACCCATATGGATCAGAGCGTGAATATTCTGGCCTCTGAGCCACAGATAGAACGCGACGTAGGCGTGTCGGGGGGTGCGTGCGAGATCGTGATACTCCGCGTCCCGATTGCCGACATCGCCACGCTCGGGCTGCACCGCAATGATCGCCTTGCCGCGCCGAACCGCGGCGAAACGGAACACCCCGTCATGGACCTGCGGATCATCATTGACCGCACCCCAGGCGCCTTCGAGATTCTCCCGCAGCACGATTGGAAGCTTTTCCAGCGCGGCACGATATTCGGCAAGGCCAAAGGTCAACGCCTCCTCGCCGAGCGCATGTCCCAGCGAATGTCCGATCTCGACATCGAAACCGGCTGCGTCGAGATCGCTCAGCAACGTCTCGGCAGAGGCCAGCGCGTCGAGCCCCACCGCATGCGCGATCTGATGCGGACGGCCGGGATAGCTCGACAAGACGACGGCAAGCCGCCGCTCGCTGGCCGGCGAGGTCGCCAGCCGATGCCAGGCGGCGACGCGCTCGGCCACAGCGCCGAGCACGCTCGCCGTCGGGCCGATGCGCGAGAGGCGCAAACTGCAGGTCGACGTCGCGCCCACCGGGCGATTTGAAGCTGACGACGCCTGAAAAGATCCGTCCGTCGACTTCCGGCAGCACCACATGCATTGCGAGATCGGCCGGCGACAGGCCGCGCAGCGAAGCAGCCCAGTCCTCGCGGCGGGCCGTCGACAGCGCGACCTGGAACACCGGACAGGACGCGGTATCGAACGGCGTCGCTCCATCATCAGAGATCGCCGAGAAGGCGGTCGCGTTGACGATTGCCGCTACCCGATGTTCAGCGAAGTGCACGCGTAGCCAGTTGGCGACACCGGGCGCCTTGAGCGAGGTTACGAAGGCGCCGTGGGCGTCAAAACCTTTCTGCCGCAGAGCGCTGATCAGCGCATCAACGGGCCCGGTATCGGCCGCAGTAAGATAGGAGCGGTAGAATGTGACGAGCGCACGCGGCCTTGCATCGGGTAACGGTAACCGCGCCAGCGCACCCAAGGCCGGATCGTAAAAACCCATGTCCGGGATTTCCGTCTCTCCCAACACAGGCCCCGCATAGAGGCCGGATGCAAGCGCGAGTTGCGCAATCGCCGCTTGCGCGGCCACCGCACCGCCGGTATCGCAAAGCACTTTCAGCCGCCGCAGCGTCGACAACGGCAATGTCGAGAGCGCGTCTAATCGGGCGTCGTCACGGCCATCGGCGGGAAGCACGGCCAGCGCGATGCCGTGCTCTTTTGCAAGCCGATGCAGCGCGGCGGCACCGTAGGACCAATAGGATTCGCCGCCGATCAGGCGCACGAGGATTCCGCGCGCCTGCGACAGCGTGCGTTCGATATAGGTGTCGACCGAGAGCGGATGGCGGAGCTCGATCAGGTTTGCAAGCCGGAGCGAGGGCAGGCTGGCGCGGCCTCTGCGCCAGCCTGCGGCGAAGGTGGCGAGATCGCTGTCGGAGAACGAGAGCACCACGAGGTCGGCCGGATCCTGACCGAGATCGACGGCCGTCGCGGTCTCCTCCAGGCCATGGCTCTCGCGGAAGACGACGTGCATCAGTTCCCCTATCCTGAAATCCCCAACCCTGCCCTGATTGCCGCCTCGTCGATATCGCCGTGTTCGCCGATCACCACGAGCTTCGATCGTCGCGGCATCGCGCCCCACGGCTTGTCGAACTGGTGGCGCACACGCTCGCCGACCGACTGCAGCAATAGCCGCATCGGTTTGCCGGCGACCGCGAGATAGCCCTTGGCGCGCAGCACGTTTTGTTCACGCGCCAGGCGGCCGATCATGGCAACCAGCGCATCGATATCGGTAACTTCCGGGAGTTCGACGACGACGGACGCAAAGTCGTCATGCTCGTGCTCCCCCTCGCCGTCATGGTGCGATGGACGCGCGGCGAGATCGTCCTCGGCCGCAGCGTTCAGGCCAAGAATGAGTTGCGGATCGATGGCGCCGTCAGTCACGGCGAGCATGGGAACCGGCCGCGGCACCTCGGCCGTGATCGCGAGCCTGGCCGCCGCAAGGCCTGCTTCGCCGGCGAGATCAGCCTTGGTCAAAAGCACGATGTCGGCGCAGCAGATTTGATCTTCAAAGACTTCCGACAGCGGCGTCTCATGATCGAGGCTTTGGTCTGCGGCGCGCTGGGCTTCGACCGCCGCCAGGTCCGGCGCGAAGCGGCCCGCGGCAACAGCCTCGGCATCGGCAAGGGCAATGACGCCGTCGACGGTGATGCGTGAACGGATTTCCGGCCAGTCGAACGCCTTCAACAGCGGTTTCGGCAAAGCCAGCCCCGAGGTTTCAATCAGGATGTGATCGGGGCGCACCTTTCGCGCCAGCAATGTCTGCATGGTCGGAATGAAATCGTCGGCCACCGTGCAGCAGATGCAGCCGTTCGCGAGCTCGACGATGTTTTCCTCGGGGCAATTGGCATCCGCACAGGATTTCAGGATTTCACCGTCGACGCCCTCGCTGCCGAACTCGTTGACGAGCACCGCGAGTTTCTTGCCGTTGGCATTGGCCATCAAATGCCGGATCAGCGTGGTCTTGCCCGAACCGAGAAAGCCGGTGATGACCGTGACGGGAATTTTGGCGAGCGAAGTCACTCTGCAGCCTCCGGTAAGGACGAGACGGGGGGAATGCGCGCCAGCGACTGCTTTCGAAAGATTTCAGGTCGCTTACGCCAGGGCACGATGCCATCGGGGGCGGCGGCATAGGCGGCGGCGCCGGTAACGACGTCGCCTGCGTTTTCTTCCGACAGCCGCCCATAAACATAGGACCAGCGGCCGGGCGCGCTGAGCGCGACCGAGCAACCCTGGTTGCAGGCGGACAGGCACTCGACCGACACCACGGTCACACCGGGCGGCGCGCCGACATGAACGATGGCCTGATGCAAAAGCGAACCCGGCGTAGGTTGCCCTTCAGGAATGGCCTGACCGGCGCGGCAAGTGATGCAGACGTGAAGCGTGACGGTCATCGCCCTTCCCTAAAACCTAAAGCCTGCGGTGGGGAGTGGCGATGCGGCGGACGAACCTAAGACATGGTTCGCTCCCCGTCGCGGAACACCCCGTCCGCCGGTCGAAGAAACAATCCGTTGGCAGGTCTCCCGGCTTGCGGAGCAGGATTTCTCCCCCGATCCCCGCCTTCCCGACCCTTTTTGGTCAGTGGCAATTGGGGATCTCTCCGGTCACGGTCGCGGGGGCGGCTGCTTTTTGAACTCGATCCTTTGAGGCTTCGAGCCCTATCGCATTCCCTCTTCGCCTGTCGTAGGACAGGAACCAACGCAGTCCACCATTTGCCCAAGCTCAGTACTTGTCAAGCCGAAGGAGTGCCTCGAATGGTTTCCGAACAAGATGTCAGCGAGGACGCCCGCCACTCAATCAAAATGGCCAAGAAGAAAGCCGCTCGCGACCGGATGATGGCTGAAAAGAGCGGCGAGAAGGGACTGGTCATCGTTCACACGGGCGCCGGCAAGGGAAAATCCTCCTCCGCGTTCGGCATGATCCTGCGATGCGTCGCGCATGGCTTTCCCTGCGCGGTGGTGCAGTTCATCAAGGGCGCGTGGGATACCGGCGAGCGCAGACTTCTGACCTCGCATTTCGGTGAACTCTGCCAGTTCCATGCCATGGGCGAGGGTTTTACCTGGGAAACCCAGGACCGTGCCCGCGACGTCGCGGCTGCCCAGGGCGGCTGGGAAAAGGCCAAGGAGCTGATCGCCGATCAGGGCTTGCGCATGGTCGTACTCGACGAGATCAACATCGCGCTGCGCTACGACTATCTTGACGTCAACCAGGTTGTCGCGTTCCTGAAGGACTCGAAGCCGCCGATGATGCATGTCGTGCTCACCGGCCGCAACGCCAAGCAGGAACTGATCGATGCAGCCGACCTCGTCACGGAGATGACGCTGGTGAAACATCCTTTCAGGTCGGGCATCAAGGCCCAGCCCGGCGTCGAGTTCTAAGTGTCCCGGTTCTGACATTCGTATCATGCTGCAGCGGGTTCGTTTACGAATGTCAGAACCAAAGGGACACTAGCAAATATTGGATTCTAGTGTGGTTTTGGATTTGACATTCGCTTGGAGGACTCGCCGCAATACTGAAGCGAATGTCAAATCCACCACACTAGTGCGGATCGCATGGCGCGCGCATTGATGATCCAGGGAGCGGGCTCGGACGTCGGCAAGTCGCTCGTTGTCGCCGGACTTGCGCGCGCCGCAACCCGGCGCGGGCACCGCGTGCTTCCCTTCAAGCCGCAGAACATGTCGAACAACGCGGCGGTGACGATCGACGGCGGCGAGATCGGCCGCGCACAGGCGCTGCAGGCGCAAGCCGCCGGCGTCGAAGCGCATACCGACATGAATCCGGTTCTGCTGAAGCCGGAGACCGATACGGGCGCGCAGGTGATCGTTCAGGGAAAACGCATCGCGACCTTGCGCGCGCGCGAATATGCCGCGCTAAAACCTTCGCTGATGCCGGCGGTGCTCGAAAGTTTCGAGCGGCTCAAGGCGAGATGCGATCTTGTGCTGGTCGAAGGCGCCGGCAGTCCGGCCGAAGTCAATCTGCGGGCGAACGACATCGCCAACATGGGCTTTGCGCGCAAGGCCGAAATCCCTGTCGTCATCGTCGGCGATATCGAACGCGGCGGCGTCATCGCCCAAATGGTCGGGATCAAGGCGGTCATCGACCCCGAGGACGCCGCTATGGTCGGCGGCTTCATCATCAACAAATTCCGCGGTGACCCCGCGCTGTTCGACGATGGCTACAGGCTGATCGCCGAGCGAACGTCCTGGCGAGGTTTTGGGGTTCTGCCTTACTTTCCGCGCGCCAGCCAACTTCCGGCGGAAGATGCGCTGGGGCTTTCTGAAGCGCGCAAGCCCGGCAGGCACAAGATCGCATTCCTGGCGCTGTCGCGGATCGCAAATTTCGACGATCTCGATCCGTTAAAGCTTGAGCCTGACGTCGATCTCGTCATGGTCGCGCCCGGCAAGCCCATCCCGGGGGATGCCGCGCTCGTCATCCTTCCCGGTTCGAAATCAACCCGCGGCGACCTCGATTTCCTGCGCGCACAGGGCTGGGACATCGACCTGCTCGCACATCGTCGCCGCGGCGGACACGTGCTCGGCCTGTGCGGCGGCTATCAGATGCTGGGGCACAGCGTCGCCGATCCGGACGGCATCGAAGGACCGGCTGGCGAGATGCCCGGGCTTGGACTTCTGGATGTGACAACTGTCATGACGGCGCAGAAGAGACTCACGCGTGTCGACGCGGTTCACGCAGCGAGCCGCGAGCGCGTGAACGCTTACGAAATCCATATCGGCCGGACCGATGGACCCGACCGCGCGCGTCCATTCGCGCTCGTCAGCGACGTACCGGAAGGCGCCGTAGCAGGCGATGGCCGCGTGCACGGCACTTATCTGCACGGCCTGTTCACCTCGGACGGATTCCGGCGCGCGTTTCTTGACCGCCTCGGAATCACGGCCTCAAACCAGAGCTACCGTGGCACGGTCGAACGGGTGCTCGACGAGCTCGCCGATCACGTCGAGAGGCATCTCGATGTCGAGGGTCTGCTCGCGCTTGCCCGCTGAACGCGTGCGACTCAACGCGCAAGCGCCGCTGCAAGCCGCGCCCATTCCGTCTCATCACCGGGCAGGCCAAGGCGCAACCAGTGGGGTCTCTCGCTAAAGATACGCGACCAGATGTGCGCGGTGGCGAGCCTTGCCTGCGTGGCCCGCGCGGGGCCGGTGTCATAGAGCCGGAACAGCGCCGTTCCACCGACAAGCGTCCAGCCTTGCAATTGGATCAAGGCGTCGAGCCGCCGGGAGTTGTGGTCCAGGCGCGCAGATGTCTTGAGGGCCCAATCGCGATCAAGCAACGCGCGCCGTCCGATCGCAATGGCGACGCCCGAGACCGGCCATGGACCGGCCTGCTCAGCGAGCACGTCGATATCGACCGCATTGCCGAGCACAAAGCCCAGTCTCACTCCGGCAAGTCCGTAGAATTTTCCGAACGAACGCAGGATCAGCAATCCGGATCGTCCCGCCTCCCGCGCGAGCGAGAACTCAGGTGCGGCGTCGGCGAAGCTTTCATCCACGACAAGACGACCAACGCGGGACAGAAGCGCAAGCAGTTTGCCCGGTTCGTGACGCTTTCCATCGGGATTGTTGGGATTGACGACTATCGCAAGATCGGCGCCGGCCAGCGATTCGAGATCGGCGACATCGGCGACGTCCCAGCCCGCAGCTCGCAGAACCGGCGCATATTCATTGTAGCTCGGCGAGATAATCCGCGCCCGCCCGGGTGGCGACAATCGCGGCAGCAATTGAATCGCGGCCTGTGCGCCGGCAAGCGCGACAATCGACGCGCGCGTGCCATAGGCCTGAAGTGCCGCTTCATGGAGAGCGTCGGTCTCGGAGCGGGAGGGCAGCGCGCCCCAGTGCCGCGGCGAAAGCTTTGGCACTGGATAGGGTTGCCGGTTGATGCCGGTCGACAGATCGATCCAGTCCTCCAGGCGCCCGCCGAAGTGTTGTAGAGCCAGGTCGAGATTGCCGCCGTGTTCCAACATCCGCGTTCCCGTTCAGGTCAAAGCCGGCATCGCGAGGGCCAGCATCACGAGACAGACTGTGAGCAACATCATGGCGCGCGCATAGATCGCCAATCCGCGTACGATGTCGGCGGCGCGAGGATCGCGCCCGGCCTCGTTCAGCCACGGCTCGTCGGCAATGTGATCGTGATAGATGCGCGGCCCGCTCAGCCGCACACCGAGCGCGCCGGCCATCGCCGCTTCCGGCCAACCCGCATTGATCGAGCGGTGACGCCGCGCATCCCTCATCATACAGGCCATCGAATCGAACCGTCGCCGCGCAAACAGCACGAACAGCAATCCGGTGAACCGCGCCGGTACGACATTGGCAAGATCGTCGATGCGCGCGCTGGCCCAGCCGAACGCCTCATGCCGCTCCGTTCGGTGGCCGATCATGGAATCGAGCGTGTTGATCGCCTTGTAACCGATGATGCCGGGCAAGCCGAACAGCACGCCCCAGAACACTGGCGCCACGATTCCATCGGACACATTCTCGGCGAGGCTTTCGATGGCAGCGCGGGCAATGCCGGCTTCATCAAGAATTGCGGGATCGCGGCCGACGATCTGCGCAACGGCCGCGCGCGCGCCGACGATGTCGCCGGCCTGAAGCGGAAGGACGACTGCCGCCACGTGATCACGGAGCGAACACAGCGCGACAAAGGGCCATGACATAATGCCGACGATCACGACACGGCTCCAACCGGTGGAAAATTCAGCCTGCAGCGCCCATCCGAGACCCGCCGCGAGCACAATGACCAAGAGTGCAGCCGCGATCCCCGCCGCACGCCGCAGCGCGGGCGCGTCCCCATCTCTGTTGTACCGCGCGTCCAGGACACCGATGAGCGCACCCAGCCAGGTCACAGGATGACCGATACGCGCGAACAGGCCGGCCGGCCAACTCACCAGGGCGTCCATCGCCATCGCCACAGCCATCGCGCCTGCAAAGCCCACATACCGTCTCCCGTCGTTGCGCCTTCCTGATGCGCAAGAATGCGCCCGAAGCGCAAGTGCTAGTGCCGCCTATTTGAAGTTCCTGCACCACAAGCGGCGAATTCGATCCAGGAACTTCAAATAGAAAAGCGGCACCAGAATCAATAGATTTGCTAGTGCCCATAACTTTCTGAAGTTCGTGGAAGTGGATGCTGCAATGGAGCACGAACTTCGGAAAGTGGGCACTAGTTTTCGAAATTGCTTTATCATGCCGCGCGATTGATGATTACTGCGAGGTAAGAACCGGAGGCTGGTATGACCATTATCCTCATCACCGGAGGGGCACGATCGGGCAAGAGCGTCAGAGCGGAATCCCGCGCGCGCGGCTTTCCGGGCCAGCCAATCTACATCGCCACGGCCGAAGCGCTCGATGCAGAGATGAGCGAACGTATCACGCAGCACCGGGCCCGGCGAGGAAACGAATGGATGGAGCGGGAAGCCCCGCTGGCGCTCGTTGAGGCGCTCGAGGCGACCGATGGCGGCGGCGCTCGCCTGATCGACTGCCTGACGCTGTGGCTTTCCAACCTGATGCACGCAAATCGCGACTGGTCGCAGGAGGCCTCGCATCTGGCAAAGGCGCTAGGCGGCCAGAGGAGCCCCGTCGTGCTGGTCACCAACGAAGTCGGATCCAGTATCGTGCCCGACAACGCGCTGGCGCGAGCCTTTCGCGACGCGACGGGTCTCACGAACCAGATGATCGCGAAAGTCGCCGATGAGGTCGAATTCGTCGTGGCGGGATTGCCGATGCGCTTAAAATAGCGCGGTGCCTAACTACGGTTGACCGCAACCACGCGCCAGGCCTTGCCGATGCAATCCACCCGCGTTAGCGACAGCGGATCAATCACGAACCGCAGCGCGTTGTCGGCCGGCATCTCCAGCGCAAGCGCAAGCGCTGCGCGGATTGTGCCGGCATGCGCGACGATGATGATATCGCCCGCCGGCAGCGCCTCGATCCCCCCTCTTACCCGCGCGATCTGTTCCACGAAGCTTTCGCCGCCCGGCGGCCGGTTGCTGGCGGGGGCGCGCCAGAACTCGTCGTAAACCGCTTCAGAAGTCTCGCCGGATCTCCCCATGCGTCCGTCCGGTCCAGTCGCCGAAATCCTGCTCGCGGAACGCGGGATCGAGACGGACGATGAGTCCGAGCGCTTTTGCAGTTTCACGGGTGCGCCGCGCCGGGCTTGAGATCGCCACATGACGATCGGGAAGCTGTGCCCGCGCCCGCTGCAAGGCCGCCGCTTCGCTAATATCGGCGGGCGCATCGATATCTGGGATCATACCGCGCGGGCCGCCAACGGGTGCGTGGCGGATCAGCCAGAGCTGCGACTGCTGCGGCATTTTTAGGCCTGGACCACGCGCGCAGCGAGCGTCAGAAGCACAGCGACCTCGCACACCTGTTCCGTAGCGCCCAGAACATCACCGGTCTGTCCACCGATCTGCTGCTGCGCGAGAGCGGCGAGAATAGCAGCCGCGACGGCCGCGACGAGCACGGCGATCACAGCTGTAGCCGCCGGCAGGGCAACAAGAGCGATGACCACGGCCGCTACGCAGGCAGTCAACGCGATCGGGGAATCCGGGCGTCCGGCCGACGCCGCCAGTCCGTCGGCGCGGGCATAGGGCATCGCCGCCGCCAGCACGGCGAGCGGCGCGCGCGCCAGCGCATGGGTCGCGATCATAGCCACGAGGACCTCTGATCGCGGCAGGGCGGACAGCGCGCCGGTCTTGGCGACGAACGAGGTCAGGAGGGCCAGCGCACCGAAGGTGCCGAGCCGGCTGTCACGCATCACGTCGAGCTTCGCGGCTTTGTCTCTCCCGCCGCCAAACCCGTCAGCAAGATCGGCAAGTCCGTCCTCGTGGAGGGCCCCGGTCAACATCGCACCTGCCCCGACCGCGAGCGCCGCGGCCGCGACGGCCGGCAACCCGAGCCACAGCAACAGGAGATCGACGGCGCCGACTACAGTTCCGATCGCAGCACCCAGAAGCGGAAACGCGCGATAGGCGCGCGCGAGATTTGGAGGCGAGGCATGATCGCGAACAGGCACACGCGTCAGAAACGCGGCCGCGGCCAGAACATCATCAAGCCAGTCGCTTATGGCGGGATTCATGAAATGCTACCAGGTGAAGATGCTGCGCTTTTACATTGGCAACGGTGCGAAGGACATCGAAGCCATTCTCGATACCGTCGCGGACGCGTATCGTCCACCCATCTATACGCTTTGGCGAACCTGGAAGCGCCATCACATTGGCGACTTATTCGGGTTTGCTTGCGCCGAAGTGGCTGCCCGCGGATTGGCTTGACGGGCAGATGGTGGCTCGGGAGGCGCTGTCGTGGCCGAGGCTCGAAGAGCGCGCGGCGCACATGTCCTACGAGCAGCTCCGCAAGGGCATGCCAAAGATCAGGATCAGGGGAGCAGCCGGCAGCAAGGAGAGAGCCGGTTCCGGAAATCTGCACAAGACGCTAAGTGGAGTTTCTGCCTGACGGCGGGCAAGATTGGCCCGCGAATCAGGAGAGACAATGAGCAGACGAGCACGCCGGAATCACTCAGCGGCCTTCAAGGCGAAGGTGGCTCTGGCCGCCGTCAAGGGCGACCGAACCATCGCCCAACTGGCGGAGCATTTCGACGTTCACCCCAATCAGATTACGGCGTGGAAATCGCAGCTTGAGGGCAATGCTTCCGAGATTTTCGGACCTGGGGGCGGTCCGCCGGCCGCGCCTGCAGTCGATGTGAAGTCGTTGCACGCCAAGATCGGAGAGCTGACGCTGGAGAACGATTTTTTAGAAGGCGCGCTCACCAAGGCGGGATTGCTGAGCGCAAAGCCGGACGATTGCTCTGCAATCGCCTTGAGATGATCGACCGTGAACATGATCTGTCGATCACCAGGCAGGCAGAGATTTTGAAGGTCAGCCGCGGCAGCGTGTACTATCTGCCGCGACCAGTGTCGTCCGCCGACCTCGCCATCATGCGGCATCTGGATCGGCTGCACCTGGAGTATCCCTTCGCCGGTTCGCGGATGTTGCGAGGCCTGCTGGCTTCGCAGGGGTGCAAGATCGGCCGCCGTCATGTGAAGACGCTGATGCGGCGGATGGGGATAGAGGCTCTCTATCGCCGTCCGCGCACCACCAAGCCCGAGCCAGGCCACAATATCTATCCGTATCTGCTGCGCGGCATGGAGATCACGCGGCCGAACCAGGTCTGGGCGATGGACATCACGTACATTCCAATGGCGCAGGGCTTCGTCTATCTCGCCGTAGTGCTCGATTGGGCAACACGCCGGGTTTTGTCCTGGCGGTTGTCGATCACGATGGAGGTGGCGTTCTGCGTCGAGACCCTGGAGGATGCTCTGGCCCGTCACGGCAGGCCGGACATCTTCAATACCGACCGGGGTTCGCAGTTCACGGGCGCGGCGTTCACCGGTCTGCTTGCCAGCCACGGCATCGCCATCAGCATGGATGGCAAAGGGGCCTGGCGAGACAACGTGTTCGTCGAGCGGCTGTGGCGCAGCGTCAAATACGAGGAGGTCTATCTGCGGGCCTACGAAACCGTCGGCGAGGCACGACATTCGATCGGCCGGTATCTCGACTTTTACAACGGCCGACGTCCTCATTCCAGTCTTGACGACATGACCCCGGATCAAGCCTACTTCAACCTTCCGCCGCTCCGCGCGGCGGCCTAACCCCGGCAGAGGCTCCACTTATCGACGCGGAATTTTTGTTCAGACAACCGGGGCTAGCTCTAAGTTCAATGACGCGGTCGATACAGCTATCTGAACCATCGAAGTCCGATAAAGGCTCAGCCTCTTTTTAACCTGACAATCTTCTGGAAAGATGCACGTACTCGCCCCCAAATTGCCTGCCGCGCAACCGCGCCGGCATCTAAAACTTTAGCCTCGCTTCCAGTGATCGATTTGCCGGAGAGCGACGCCTCAAGGTTGTCTGCAAAAACTCTCGTAAGATGATCGGTGACATCCTTGACGATTCCAGATCTGCCAAATTGCGCTAAGGCTCCCGTCAAAAGGAACTTAACTGATATATCGACTTGAGTTGAGGATTCCGCCAAGAAACGAAGTTCGTAAGAAATTATTGCCCGGGCGTTCGAATTACTCTTGGTATCGCGACCAGTTCCTCGCACTATCCCGGTATAGGTCTTTACGTCGCGCTGAACCTCGACGACGCCTGCAAAAGCACTGACGATCGGCCCAAGTTTTACGTTAACTTCACCTTCGGCTCGCCCGTTATCGGGTGGCGCCGTCAGACGTGCTCCCGGCATGCAGCGCGCCACCTCGTCCAAATTATCAAAAAACCTCCACACTTCGTCCCGCAAGTAAGGGACTTGAAAAGACTGGACCAGTTCAACACCATCTCTTTCCACTGCCTGCCACAACTCCGGCTTAACAGCTTCGTGTGAGGACCGTAATTGAGCTCCATTCACTTTGGTCCGTCGAACGCTTTTCTCGATGCGGCTGCCCGCAAGATTATGCGCTCCAACGGGACCCAATTTCAGCCGCGGCGTCACGGACTGGCTCTGTGAACGGCTTCGACTCTGCAAGACAGCTGTCACGGCTGCGACTATGCCTACATATCCCGTGCAACGACACAGATTGCCGGAAAGTTCGCGACGAATCCGCGATTCATCGGCGTCGGGAAGACGACTAATGATATCCCGGCACGAAATCAACATTCCCGGTGTGCAATAACCGCATTGTAGCGCGTGATTGGCAGAAAAGGCCTCCCGCAGATCGATCAGGATAGGGTCATTCTCCAAGCCCTCAAGAGTGGTTACTTGTGCACCATCGCAAGCGACCGCAAACGTAATGCACGAGCGTGCGGGAGACCCGTCGATCAGCACCGTACACGCACCACAAACACCGTGCTCACAGCCTATATGCGTTCCCGTTAAAGACCGCTGACCACGCAGAAAATCGGCTAGATGCGTGCGAGGTGCAACTTCTGCCTTTACGGGATCACCGTTGATTTGCATGAATATATTTTTCATGATGCCGCCGCCTGTTTTACCGCGCGTTTGAGAGCGGCGAGAAGAACTTGGCGCGTATATTTGTCCTTAACTCCCTTTGCATCGAGCAAATTCATAACTGCCGCTTGATCAAGACGGTCGACCGCATTGGCATCGAATGAACCGCCGAACAATGATGATGCATCCGTAGTTACAATCGGCGCCGTCTCGATGGCCCCAATAACAGCGCGGAATCGATCATGCGCCGGATCGTGAAGAACCGCGCC
This sequence comes from uncultured Alphaproteobacteria bacterium, assembly GCA_963832045.1. Lineage (GTDB taxonomy): Bacteria > Pseudomonadota > Alphaproteobacteria > Rhizobiales > Xanthobacteraceae > Bradyrhizobium. The sequence goes on along the minus strand of CAWHSM010000011.1, from coordinate 70,075 downwards.
AATCGCGTGCGCAAACTCGCCGACTTTCTGATTGACCTTGTAATATCCCCAACGCGCTTGTTTGGAACATTTGGGTATTCGAATAGCCCGAATAATTTCGTCGGGCTTCAATACAGTGGTAAACGATGAAAGTATAAAGCTCTCGGCTGCAATAGTTCGCTCACCATTTTGCGACCGCAAAATAACGTCGGCACCGAGAAGCGGGAAAGTCGAAATCCAATCCGCAGCCGAATCAGCATGAGCCATGCTGCCTCCGATCGTGCCTCGATTGCGCACGGCTCGATAGGCAATTCCTCCGGCAACATAGCGCAGCAGTCCGTTTGTTACATCCGGGACACGCCCGTCTTCAATATCGGCATGGGTTACACAGGCACCAAGTTCGAGGTAATTCGGGTGATCAGAAATCGCGGCCAATTCGGGAACGGACGTAATGTCTACCAGCAAATCCGGTTGAGCGAGCCTCAGATTGAGCATCGGCCCAAGCGACTGGCTACCAGCAACGACTTTCGAAAAAACTCCTTCTTCGGCGAGAAGCTTGGTAGCTTCGTCGAGATCCGCCGCGCGTTCGTACTCAAAAGCCACCGGTTTCATTTTATTCTTTCACCATTATCGCGTAACAACTCATGGACTCCTGTTACGAACGCAACCGGTCAACGTCCGGATACAATCTGAGGAAACATCAGAGCTGTCAGTATATATCGATTTTTTTGCCCGCGATTGATTGTATTCCCCGTCTCAGGTCCGCACCTTTTTGATCACGTTCTCGCGTGTCAACGAGCAAATCACGCAAGAGGAATTGATCGGGAATCGGATCAACCTGAACCAAGCCTTCCGTCAATTTCGCTATACACGCATATTCTACCTGACCGTCAATAAGCACCGCGCACTCCTTGCAGACGTTCGCGTTAAAACAGCTAAATTGAAACGCGAGGTCGGGATCTTGCGTCATCCGAATCCGGACCAGACCGTCCAGAATCGATTCACCGTCTTCAAAGGCGACATCGAACTCGTCGTAGCGGATGTCATCTGACGAACGTCCCCGTCGGATTCGGAGCCGCGCCGACTTGAGCGTCCTATTGCCGTTTGTACCTAGGACATTCACAACGTGCTTTCCTTAAAACTGGATTCGATTGCTCCATTCAAAAGCGATATTTTCTGGTTCAATTGATATTCCGCGCGAGTCTCGGGAAAATCTATGCGCTGATGGGCTCCGCGGCTCTCGCGCCGGTTTAGCGCGGCGGTGGCAACGGCTTCGGCAGCATATAGGCCATTGCGAAGCTCGAACCATTCAACAAGACTTGCGCTGTGCACGGTTTCATCGGATACAGATAATTCGTCGAACTCACGTTCGCGCATGGTGCGAATGCGCGCGAGCGCGCTATCCAGAGCTTCGCCAGTACGAAACACGCCAACCTTATTCCACATCAGTTCTTTCAGTTCAGTCATCATCTGAGCCGGAGCGGCCCGCCGGGCACTTTTTCTTCCGACGACGCTGTGGATTTGATCGACATGCAACGCACTCGTGGCCTGATCCCATTTCGGGATGTTCTTTCGAGAGGCAAATTTCGCGGCCAACTCACCGGCTCGATTTCCAAACACCATCGCCTCCGGCAGTGCATTTCCTGAAAGACGATTCGCACCGTTGGCGCCCCCGGTGATTTCCCCGGCCGCGTAAAGACCAGCTACGCAGGACTCCATTTTGGAGCTAACTTCAATTCCACCCATTTGATAGTGCGCGATTGGAAAGATCTCGACCGGTTGTTTGGTCAGATCGATGTTGTTGCGTTTGAAGATATCAATGAACGGACCCAACGCTTTCGTCAGCACAGACGCGTCGAGATGCTGGAACGACAGATAAACGCCACCGTGTGGCGTTCCCCGTCCCGCCTCAACTTCCTTGTATATCGCGTGGCTAAGCAGATCGCGCGTCGTATTATACCCTTCGCTCAGATCCTCTCCATAGTTGGCGAGGAATTCGACGCCTTCGGAATTCAAAAGACGGCCGCCGAGCTTAACCCGTGTCGGCTCCCAGGTTGTGGGATCAAGACCGACCATCCGCGGCGCAAGATGTCCGTTTGGATAGAATTGTAAAAACTCGATATCGATCAACCGCGCGCCAGCACGTAACGCGATCCCGATACCTTCTCCGGCGTTGTTGTTGGAAGCAGTAGTCCTCTGGAACATTTTCATCATGCCGCCCAGACAGAGAACCACGGCCGGCGCCTTGATAATCACCGGAGTGGCTGTCGCGACGTCGAAACCGACTGCACCGATGGCCTCGCCGTCACGTGTGACAACATCCGTAATGGATATGCTGCTCATCGTGTTTATTGTAGGCACACGGCTGGTCTGAATACGCAAGGCAGCAGAGATTGCCACGCCAGTACTTAGAAAATCGACATATACGCAGCGCTTCCGGCTATGGCCGGGTGCTTTGACCTGATTGATTTTCCCGTTCTCTTGCCTTGCCCAATTGACGTTCCACTCGGCAAGTTCGCGAATCCGCTTGGGGCTTCCCTCGCACAACAGTAGAGCCAACTCTTCGTTGCAAAGCCCACGCCCGGATTCAAGCATGTCTTTCAAGTGCAATTCGGGGCTATCGGGCTCGACGTCTCCAAGAGCCGCTGCGCAAGTCATTTGCGCCATGATGGTCGCACCACCGCGACCGACGACGTTCTTGTCCAGCAGCATAACCTTGGCGCCGTTCCGGGCTGCCGAAATAGCCGCAAACATACCCGCACCGCCGCCCCCAACGACCAGCACGTCGGTCTCAAGTATGATCGCCTCTTTCATTCAAACCTCCTTCACCCAGATCGAGGATCTGTATCCAAGCTTTTTCAATCACGTCCCGCCGAAGGTCGGTCGTTCTCCAGGGACAACCGGCGCCTAAAACAACTGTATGACAGTAAGAGAGGCTCTCAATCTGCCGAGCCAGATCGTGTAGACAACGCGTGGACTATTCGGCGCGGCGTTATCGGAATTTCACATATTTCTACTCCGAGCGAACTCAAGGCATCGTTCACAGCATTTGCAATTGCAGCGGCGGGTCCAATGGCGCCACCCTCACCGACTCCCTTCACACCGAATTCCGTGTAGGGCGATGGAGTTTCCATGTGGAGAAGACGAATATTGGGAACCTCCGGACATCCCGGCAAAAGGTAATCAGCAAGCGTAGAAGCAAGCGGCTGGCCTTGCTTGTCGAACGGCATTTCTTCGTAGAGCGCGGATCCAATTCCTTGCGCCGTTCCACCATAAAGCTGCCCATCTACAATCATCGGATTGACCAGAACGCCAGCATCTTCGACCACAACGTAATCTAAAATTTCCACTCCACCGGTTTCTGGATCGACAGCGACAACCGTGGCATGCACCGAACCGGTATGAATGCCGGTGAGGCGTTTGGGCGCATAACCGGCCGTCACTTCAAGTCCATGATGATCGATGTCGCCCGGCAAGTCGCCCGGCGCCAGATAATATGCTTTGGCAATGTCCTTCAGTGAAACGCTGCTGTTCGGTCCAAAGACACCGCCGTCACGAACCGAAACTGCATCAATACTTGTTTGCAACATCGCCGCCCCGATATGAGCGACTCTCGTTGCCAGTTCCTTGCAAGCACTTGCAGTCGCACCGCCGGCCCACACCATTCCACGTGATCCCCAGGCGCCGCTCGAATAGGGAGAAAGTTCTGTATCACCGAGCTTGACGTAGACATCGGACACATCGACACCGAGACACTCGCTCGCTACCTGCGCAAGGGTAGTTTCGAGCCCCTGCCCAATGTTTTGAATTCCAACTCTAACATCAAGTCGTCCATCCGGTGTCAGGCGAGCAAAGGTTTGCTCATACAACGCACGCCTTTTGGCGTCTGCAGTCGTGCCATGCGCCGTTTGCTCGGAAAAAATGGATAAACCGACACCAATAAGCCGACCATCATGCTCACCACGTTTTTGACGCGCACGTACGGCTTTTATGTCGATGGCTTCAACTGCCATGCGCAGCAGTTTCGGGTAATCACCGCTGTCAAAATGCTTGTCCGTGATGTTGTCGTAAGGCATCTGCTCCGCGCGAACGAGATTTACCTCGCGGACTTCATGCGGCTCTCGCCCGACTTCACGAGCGATTGCATCAACTACGACTTCCATTGCATAGCAAACACCGGGGCGGGCTACGCCACGGTAAGGAAGTTGAGGCGCCTTGTTGGTGGCAACTGCAACCGTGCTGCATCGATAAGCCGGGATATCATAGGGTCCGGGAAGGATAGCGCTAACTTGCGACGCCTCTATGGCCGACGTAAAAGGATAAGCCGAGTAAGAACCAGAATCTACCGCCGCCTTTGCGTCAAAGGCCAGAATTTTACCCGTTTCATCGGTGTAAGCGCTTATCTCGTAATAATGCTCGCGGCAGTTTGCATTTGCGATCAGCTGCTCACGGCGATCCTCGAGCCACCGGACCGGATGGCCACACCGCATCGCGAGCCACGATAGACAAATTTCCTCGCCGGCAAGAATCGCTTTGTAGCCGAAACCGCCCCCGACATCAGGTGAGATAACCCGAATTTGTATTTCCGGAATCTGCAAAACCAGAGCAAGTCCGGTGCGGACGACGTGTGAGAATTGCGTGGAGCCGTGAACAATCAACTGGCCGACCCGACTATCCCAGTGACAGATAAATCCTCGGCACTCAATCGGCGACATGACTTGCCGAGCCGTTCGCAATTTCCGCGTCACCTTGAAGGGTGCAGTTTTCGCGATGGTATCGACATTTCCGCTATCGAAACCTACCTCGACATAGACATTGTCCTTGACTGAGTCGTGAACAAGAATGCAACCGGGTTTTTGTGCGTCCAGCATGTCGACGACGGCTGGCAATTCTTCGTACTCTACAACCACTTCAGACGCGATGTCCTCCGCCTCGGCTCGCGAATTAGCCACGCACATCGCGATAAGTTCGCCGACTTGACGGATCTTTCCGTTTGCCAATGGAGGCTGCTCCGATACCCGAAATCCTGGTAACGGAGACACCGCTTTGATTGGAAGCACACCGGTGAGATCTTGCGCGGTGAACACATTTTGCCGCAGCCGTTCGGGAATTTTGACGAAAATCAGTTGCGCGTGCGCTACCGGGCTACGGACAAAAGCCACATCGCGCATGTTTGCAAACTGTAGGTCGCCAATATATTGACCGCGCCCACGGAGGAAACGATCATCCTCCTTTCTGCGCACCCGCGCACCTACGCCGCTACTTTTGACCACGGTCAGCCTCCGTCCAGTCTGAAACCCTTAAATCTTGCGATGAGCGATAGCACGTCGCCTAGATTTGCCGATCCCGAGATTAATATCAACATCTGACCATAAATTTACCTATTTTACCATCTTTCTAATAATAGAAAGACTGTTGTTTTTTGCGCGTGAATTTGGTAAAAAATTCAAGCCAACATCTTTACTGAGGATGTCGAAAGTTTCGCTGGATATCGATTGCGATTGATGACGTTGAAATGCATCGAGGATCGATGAAGAACACCGACATTTCCGTCCCCGACTACTTTCACAAAGTCGTCGATTGCCAATGGGCCTGCCCGGCACATACTCCTGTCCCGGAATATATTAGGCTAATCGCGGCCGGACGCTACACCGACGCCTACATGATCAATTGGGAATCTAACGTCTTCCCAGGAATCCTCGGGCGGACGTGCGATCGTCCCTGTGAGCCCGCCTGCCGACGAGGTCGCGTCGATAAAGAACCGGTCGCGATCTGCCGCCTGAAGAGGGTGGCTGCCGACTATAAGGAAGATATCCGAGGACGTTTGCCAATATCGGAAAGTGGGAATGGGAAACGTGTCGCACTTGTAGGCGGTGGTCCTGCCTCGCTCACGGTAGCACGCGACCTCGCGCCCAGCGGCTATCAATGCGTAATTTTCGATAGCGGCCTGAAGGCAGGCGGCATGATGCGGACACAAATCCCCAAGTTTCGGCTGCCGGATGCAGTGATCGACGAGGAATGCGGCTACATCCTGGATCTCGGGGTCGAGTTTCGAGGCGGCAATCACATCGATAGCATGAAGGCGCTGCTTGAGGAGGACTTTGACGCGGTGTTCGTGGGAACCGGCGCCCCGCGCGGACGTGATCTCGATATACCTGGTCGCATTGAAGCTGCCGCAAATATCCACATCGGAATCGATTGGCTTTCTTCGATATCGTTCGGACTCACAACTAACATCGGCAAGCGAGTGATCGTGCTGGGCGGCGGTAACACGGCAATGGACTGCTGCCGGTCAGCGCGCCGGTTGGGCGCGACAGACGTGAAAGTCATTGTACGTTCGCCTTTTGACGAGATGAAGGCTTCGCCATGGGAGAAGGAGGATGCCTTACATGAAGGGATTCCGATTCTGAATTTCATGGTGCCAAAACGATTCACGCACGAGAGCGGCCAACTCACGGGCGTGATATTTGAAAAGGTCAACATGGTTCGCGACGCCGAAGGCGGACGTAGGCTGGTTCCGACGGGCGACCCGGATGAACATGTTCCCTGCGATGATGTGTTGATTGCGGTCGGGCAGAAGAATTCCTTTTCTTGGATTGAGCGGGATATCGGCATCGAGTTTGATGAACGCGGAATGCCTCTGGTTGATGAAAGGACGTTTCGCTCAACGCACCCCAAGATTTTTTTTGGAGGAGACGCCGCTTTCGGCCCAAAGAATATCATTTGGGCGGTCGCACACGGCCACGAAGCCGCTGTCTCCATCGACAAACTGCTCAACCAACGGGATATTACCGATCGTCCGCTGCCGGCGGTGGAGGTTGTCCGTCAAAAAATGGGCATCCACGAGTGGAGCTACGATAACAGCGTCGTTCTTGACCAACGTTCCCGCGTGCCGCTTCGAGACAAGACCATTGCTCTCCGGGATATCAAGGCAGAAGTTGAACTTGGTTTCGATCCGGCGCTGGCTCTGGCGGAAGCCGGCCGCTGCCTCAACTGCGATGTACAGACGGTCTTTACTGCGGATTCCTGCATTGAATGCGACGCATGTGTCGAAGTTTGTCCCGTCCATTGCATTACATTTACCGACAACGGCGAAGAGCTTGACTTGCGAACGCGCCTTACCGCGCCTTCGTTGAATCTTACACAGTCTCTCTATATTTCCGATGGCCTCGACACTGGCCGCATCATGGTAAAAGACGAAAATCTATGTCTGCACTGCAGCTTGTGCGCCGATCGCTGCCCCACTGACGCATGGAACATGCAGAAATTCCTGATAAACATAACCCATACGTGCCAATCGCATTCGTAGGCGGGAAACCACGCAGAAGGCCGAGCCGGCTCTAAACTCGTAGAAGTGGCACATCTGGTGGGCCTACATCCCCAAATAGGCTTGGCGTATATCTGGATTTTCCGCGAGAGCTTTTGTGGGCCCGTACATTGAAACGCGGCCCGTTTCGATTACAAAACCATGGCGCGCTATCTCGAAGGCGGTCATCACGTCCTGTTCCACAATAAGTATTGTGATCCCTGCTTTATTGATCTCCAACAATGCCTCGCTTAGCCGCTCAACAAGCTGCGGCGCCAACCCAAGAGACAGCTCGTCGATCATTAACAGCTTGGGCCTGGACATTATTCCACGCGCAATCGCGCACATCTGCTGCTGACCACCCGACATGGTGCTTGCATCCTGGTCGCGCCGTTCTCGAAGTACTGGGAATACCGAGAACACAAAGTCGAGGTCCCGTTTAATTTCTGCATGGTCTCGGCGAAGGTATGCCCCCAACAAAAGATTGTCATGCACGCTTAAGCCTTTGAACAGCCGGCGGCCCTCCGGAACATGAGCAATTCCCCGAGCGAGGATCTGACTCGCGTTGCACCTTGTAATGTCCTCACCCATGAAAACGATACAGCCATCAGCCGCTCGCAACATGCCGGAGAGTACCCGCAACAAGGTGGTCTTTCCCGCGCCATTTGAGCCGACGAGGCAGGCGATCTCTCCAGCCTCAACCTCTATATTAATATCCCATAAGACACGCACCTGATCATAGCCGGCGGACAACCCTTCAACTGTAAGCAGTCGTTCAGCCATTGGCTTGACTCTCATGGATGCGGCGCGCGAATTTTTGCCCCAAATAGGCCTCGATGACCTTTGGATCGTTGACGATCACCTTCGGATCGCCTTGAGCAATAAGCTGGCCATGGTGCAATACCAGAATGCGTTGGGCGAGCGACAGCACCACCTTCATGAGGTGCTCGATGAGAAGAATCGTCACGCCACTCTCAGCTACGCGTCGGATCATTGACAGCGCTCCGTCGATTTCACTCGAGTTAAGGCCAGCGTTGACCTCATCAAGCATCAAGACCTTCGGCCGCATCGCCAGGCTTTTAGCAAGCTCAAGACGTTTACGACCAGCGATCGTAAGGCTGGAGGCGGCTCGGTCAGAAAAATGAGAAAGGCCGGTAAACTCAAGTTGTTCGCGCGCAGCATCATAAGCTTCGTCAATATCGGCAACCGCCCCGCCAAATAAGGCTCCCGCAACAACATTTTCCAATACGGTCATACGCGGGAATGGCTGCACAATCTGGAACGTCCGGGCCAAGCCGCTACGTGCAGCTTGATAGGGTCGCTGCGCGGTCACGTTTCTCCCCTGGAAGAAAACAGCGCCCGCCGAAGCTCGCTCCGTTCCGGTGATAACGCTTACAAGTGTGGTCTTTCCAGCGCCATTTGGACCAATCAGAGCAACGATCTCTCCCTCCGCAAGGGCGAACGTTACGTCGTTCAAGGCGCGGACTCCTCCGAACGTTTTGCTAATTCCATTGAGCTTTAGGATTGGGGCACTCATGATGTTCCTTTGAAAGAGCGAGCTAATTTTCCAAGTGTTTCGCTAAACGAAACCTTCAAAAGCCCGCCCGGAAGAAAGAAAATTAGAACAACAATAACCGCCCCGAGGATAGCTCGATTGTAGTCGAGGAAGTTTGACCAAAAGACCTCTTCCAGCATGATAAACGCGGCCGCGCCGACAATCGGACCGAACACAGTGCCAGCTCCGCCAAGCAGACACATCACCGGCACCTTCACCGTCATGATTATCGAAAACGAATCATTTGGATCGATGTAGCCAGTCCAGGATGCATAGGCCGCACCGACCGTGCCGCAAAACATGGCCGACAGCGTATAAGCGTAAATTTTGTAGCGCGTCGTATCGATGCCGACCATGCCGGCAGCATCTTCGTTTTGCTCGATGCAACGCAGGCCAAAACCGAACCTGCTGCGGTTAACTGCGACAGTGACGACAAAAATAACGAGCATTATTCCAAGCATCACGACTAAAAATGTTTGCGCGACAGCATTCGGGCTTCCACCGACCAAAGGTACGTTCAGGCCGTCCCCTCCACCCGTAAGACTACCCCATGAAGAAGTGACCAGTCGGGAAACCTCTACAATGCCAAACGAACCGATCGCGAAATAGTGGCCTCTGAGTCTTAGAATAATTCCTCCCAGAATGGCTGCGAACGCTCCAACGAATAGCGATGCAAAAATCCACGCCAGAACAATGGGTAGCCCGCTGATCTGTGACAATGCGCCAGCGTAGCAGCCTAGACCAAAAAATGCCGCGGTAGAAAAGGAAGGATACCCGGTAAAGCCGCCAATGAAATTCCACGACATCGTCAAAGCGGAATATATTGCGATAATGATGGCCAACCGGACAACATAATTTCCGGCCCACAGAGGAGTCGATGCAAGGGCAAGCATCCAGGCTGCGAACAATAGGTAACGTAAGGTCGACGACATCATTCAAACCCCTTGATACCGGTTAAGCCGGTCGGTTTGACCACGAGCAACACCAGCATCAATACAAAGCCCACTGTGAGTGCGTGTTCGGGGCCCACAAACTGTCCTGAGAAACTCTCAATAACGCCAAGGACCAAACCGCCAATGAGTGCACCCTGTACGCTACCAAGGCCTCCGATGACGCAAACAACGAATGCCTTGCCGAGAAAGGTGCTCGCCAGGTTCGTCGTGACCGGATAAACCATCGCAAAGATAGCCCCTGCAGCGCCGGCCATCAGCGCTCCGATTCCGAATGTTATCGCATAGATTTGCTCGACCTTTATTCCCATCAGCATTGCCGCCGATCGGTCCATTCTCACCGCGACGATCGCTCGACCGATACGCGAACCGTGCATGAGCATGTACAGCAACCCGGTTAGAAGCAGGGCGAGCCCCATCCCAAACAGTCGATCAACCGGAACGACGATATCGCCAAGCTCCACTACGCCCAGGTCGAGCGTGACCCGAACGGGGGTAGCGGTGTAATAGACACTCATGAAATTGGAGAGAATGAGATCGAGACCAAAGGTCAACGTCAACGTTGTCAGAACGGGCTGGGACACCACACGATTGATTACGAGAAATTGGGTTAAATATCCTATCGCGTAAAGAAGAAGCGCAACGAACGGCAGCGCTACGAGGGGATGAATACCAAATGTATGCCATGCGAAAAATGTGAGGTAACCGCCGAGAATAATCAATGAACCATGAGCCATGTTAATGATATTCAAGACGCCCCAGACGAGAGAAAATCCGACGGCGAGACACGCGTAAAGCGTGCCCAACACGATTCCATTCACCAAAGTCTGCAAATAGTACATTTATTTCCCCGGCAGATGTTTGACGAGCCCATTCAGCTCTCGGTCTTCGTATATGTCGCGGAAGCTATCCCTCCTTTTGGCTCCGCCGCCTTGGTCATCCGCTGGCGAACTCGTCCTTTGCTCAAACTCCTGTCGGTAGTGATTTGCTATTCGACATGCGGGACATTGAAAGAACCTGGATTGGTTGGATTTAGAGCGCCGTGCTTGAACGGCTGCGGCCAAGCAGCGTCGCATTTCAACTCTTGGCAAATGTCAAATCATAGAAACCAGGCGCGGCTAGTTCGCTACTTAATGAGCTTCAGGTCGCCATCTTTGACGTCGTTAGGTTGAATCACGACTATCTTACCGTCTTGAACTTGGATAATCGGGAGATCGCGCACTTGGTTCATTCCATTGGCACCAAATTTTATGGGACCGTAGAACGTCGTGATGTCGGTTGCTGCGAGCGCATCCCGCACCTTGCTCTTGTCGAGTGAACCGGCACGTTCAATTGCGTTCTGCAATACTTCAACTGCGGCGATGCACGATGCATGGATGTAATCCGGGTCGCCTTTGGCCTTGTTCACAAACTCTTTGTAGAATTCTGCCGTCGTGGGCCACACGCCGACTCCGCTGTAGCTGATGGCATGGTGCCACCAAGTCGAACTGGTAACGCCATTAGCAAGCATTCCAAGCCCTTCGGTGAATTCTCGGTAGGCGGGACCGGTTACCATGGTGATGATCGGCGCCTTAACACCCAAGTCCGACATTTGCTTGCGAACGAGGATCAAGTCCTGCGTATAGCCGGTAACGTAGATCCAATCAGGTTTAGCTGCCCTGATAGCCGAAAGCGCTGCCGAATGATCAATCGTTCCGACCGCATAGAGTTGATTATAAACAACATCTAGGCCTCCTTCTTTTGCCGCTGCCGCGATGCCCTGCGCCATAGATTTCGGAAACACATCGTCGCGACCAAGGACCGCAACTCGCTTAAGATCCGGAACTTCAGCCTTGAAGTAGTTGACCATGGCGTTGGTCATACTGCCATTCGGAGAAAGCGTTCCAAACAGATACTTCAGGTTCAGATCGAACACCGATTCCGAAGACGACGCGCAAGCGACTACCGGGATTTGGTAACGTTCCGCAATGGTGGCTATGATCTTGGTGTGGCCGGACCCGAACGGTGCGAGCAGCACATCAACTTTATCATCGGTGATGAGCTTCTCAGCCAATTGTCCGGCACGTTGACCATCAGACTGATAGTCGTATTTAACGAGTTCAACCTTCATCTTCTTGCCGCCGACGTCAATTCCGCCAATACTGTTGATCTTTTCGATCCACATATTCCAGACGAGATTCTGTTTCTTTGCCTCGTCAGCGAGCGGGCCGGTTAGTGCCAGCGGCGCTCCAATTTTGATAATATCCGCAGCTTTCGCATCTATGCCGGCGATCAAAATCAAACCAAGCGCTGCCATACCAGCGGCGGCAATCTTTCCGCACGCCGGCCAGTTTTTCTGCAAGAACATGACTATCTCCAATTTCAAGGCTGTTTCAGAACCAACGGCAGCGTGTCCCAAGATCTCGGATTTGGCGATGGCAGTTTCCGAAGGGCAAGTTAGCAAAGCCCGACCGAATATATCAAACTATAAGTAGGATGATAGTATTTTTACGATTTTCTGCCGTCTCTGCACAGAATCGGCGGCTTACCCGTGTCCAATTCGGTTAAGACTATCGTCCAGAGAAACGAGGCGTTTACGCGCGATCAACGCCGGCCAGACGAATAACGAACCGACGTGGCATTCGATAAGCTGCCTGCAAAATGATTGGCGAGTTCGCTAACGACACGCGAGTGCTGCGCTGGTGTGTGTACCGAAAACTCGAACACGGACTTCGAATTAGGCAATCGCACGCGTCACAATGGTGAAACCCGCCCTGGATAGGTTGTGAGCCCATTGTGAGGACAGAGGCATGCCAACCGGTCACCGGCGGAACCGACACTGCGGGTACTCCCGCTTAGGCCGCCTCGCTGCGGGTGCGGTTTCTGCCGAGCGTCTCCGCCGGCATATGGCGAAAACCGGAAGAACACTGGCCGGGCAGAAATTATGGACTAAAGCCGAGATCGAGCACTTGCGCCGCACCTATCCTGATTACGGCAAAGCGCGGGCTCTTTTACCTAGCCGAAGCCTCAGAGCCATCAAGAGCAAGGCTTTTCGATTGCGAATAACGCGGGCGCGACGAATCTGGTCGGACAACGACGTCAAGCGTTTGAAGGCACCGTATCGCCGGGGACGGCCAATGCATGAAATCCTGGCCTTGCTTCCGGGCAAGACGAAGAAGCAAATTTGGACGAGGGCCCGCCATAGCGGTTGGCGTCGCCCGCAGACGCCGCCCAAAACCTATGAACTCAAGCCCTACGATGACGTCAGGGCTCGAGCCTTCACATTCAAGCTCAGTATGCGCGAACTGGCTTGCCTCTCCGTTACAGGCAGCTACTTTCTTCAGCAGCCATCCCGAAACAACTGGAGGAAAATCAACAAAGCCGTCGAAATGCTTGAGGGGCAGCTGTCGGTGGTCTGGAGCGACAAGTGAGGCAATACTTTCGTCGACGAGCCAGCAGCGGCGCAAGGTGGTCGACAAATGAAGACCAGATCATCGCAACGTTCTATCCCGACTACGCCCAAATGCAGCGCTGCCTTCCAGAACGATCATATTATGCGATCAGAAATCGAGTCAGAGCACTTGGTGTCGCGACACGGCGTCATGTCTGGACCAACTCCGAAGTAGCAAGACTTCGGGCACTGTATCTGCACGGCGCCACATGCGCGAAAGTTGCGGCGGCATTTCCAGGCTTCAGTTCGCGTCAGGTCGCCAGCAAGGCCAGACATATCCGTCTCTTCCGCGGGCAGAGAGAACCTTATATACTTGGCGTACCACCGATTGATATCGTCCGAAAGCAGGCGGTAATTCGAGGATGGACTTGGCGGAAGCTCGACAAGTTCGCAAAAACGGGTCGTTATTTTCAACAGACGACGCGACGTGTGGACTGGGATCACCTTGCCAAAGCGATTGAGATTCTTGGCGGGACAATCGAAATCACATGGCTGTCCCATGAGACGGCATGATCCTGACGCGCAGCGAACCAAAGTTCGCGCCGATCCTGCCACCGTTGGAGTAGTAGCAACACCGGCCACGGCCTCCACTGTGTTAGCAATTTGGTCTCCGACTAATCTGCGCGGTCATCGACGTTGGACGGATTCGCCCCTCCGTGCGCGAACAGTCGCTTGGGCCGTTTGCGGAGCCCGGTTGCGCAGCTGTCGCGATCCGAGAACTGATGCGCACGGTCGGCGTATTGAATCCATCCGACGCACGAACCGCCACTGTCATTGACGTCATCGGCAAGCAGATCAAAGCGATGCCACCACATCGTATCTTTGCGCCGGACGCCGAGGTTCTCGGACGTGCTGCGCTGCTGTCGAGAATACTCTGCCGCCTCCAAGGCTACGAAAAGGACGGCAAGCTGTGCGCGCTCCAGGACTGCGTGCTATTCCTTCAAGCGCAAAAGCTCGGCCTGGTTGTCCTGACTGCGAATGTCGGCGACCATGATATTCTGCTCCAACTCATTCCAACAGGACGCGTGCTATTCTATCGTTCGAAATGAACCCCATTGATGTTTGAAAAAGCTTGACGAGATTTCGCTCGGCGACCTTCAAGCCTTGGTTGAGGCTGGCGTCCCCGAAGGTTGACGCTTAGAGTTCAAGCGAAATCATTATGGGCGCACGCGAGCTGGATGCTCCAATGCCTCCTGAGACCTACTGAAACGCATATTATCGTACGGGTTAATCAATAGCTGACAAACACAGGTTTGCAGCTCTTACTGTAAACATAACTCGTAGCAAACAGGCCCTGGACCACACCCGCGAGCGGGCGTAGACATTGACCAAACTGGACCGTCGTCCTCCTTCGGTGGCGGCGCCGAAGCCGCTGGCACATTTGCTGCCAAAACAATACGAATTTGCCCCTCACCGTCGATGACCACTTCCGCCCCTGACCGGCATTCGCACGCGAAAACCGTCAGTATTGATGATATCCGCTTCAAGTTGGAATCATTGTCCACAACCGGGATCGACTTCTGCGTATCGATTGAACGCTGGTTTTACATCGCCTTGACGATGCTTTCGGTCATCTTCTTGGCGTCGCCGAGCAGCATCATGGTGTTGTCGCGGTAGAACAGCGGATTGTCGATGCCGGCATAGCCCGAGGCCAGCGAGCGCTTGATGAACATCACGGTGCCTGCCTTCCACACCTGCAACACCGGCATGCCGTAGATCGGCGATGTCTTGTCGTCTTCCGCGGCCGGATTGGTGACGTCGTTGGCGCCGATCACAAAGGCGATGTCGGCCTGCGCGAACTCCGAATTGATGTCCTCGAGTTCGAACACCTCGTCATAGGGCACGTTGGCTTCGGCGAGCAGCACGTTCATATGGCCGGGCATGCGGCCCGCGACGGGATGAATGGCGTATTTCACCTCGACGCCTTCCTTCTTGAGCATGTCGGCCATCTCGCGCAGCGCATGTTGGGCCTGCGCCACCGCCATGCCGTAGCCGGGCACGATGATGACCTTCGGGCGTTCTTCATGATGAAGGCGGCATCGTCGGCAGAGCCGAGTTTTACGGGGCGCACTTCACCGCCCGCGCCTACACCCGCGGCAGCGGTCTCGCCACCAAAACCACCGAGAATCACCGAGATGAAGGAGCGGTTCATCGCGTGACACATGATGTAGGACAGGATCGCGCCGGACGATCCGACCAGCGCGCCGGTGATGATCAGCGCCGAATTGCCCAGCGTGAAGCCGATACCCGCGGCGGCCCAGCCGGAATAGGAATTCAGCATCGAGATCACGACCGGCATGTCGGCGCCGCCGATCGGGACGATCATGAGCACGCCGAGCGCGAGCGCGATGATGGTGATCAGCCAGAAATCCAGCGCGCTGCCGGACATCACCAGACCGACGATGAAGAACACCAGCGCGATGGCGAGCGCAACGTTGATGACATGGCGGAACGGCAGGATGATCGGCGCGCCGCTCATGCGGGCCGACAGTTTCAGGAACGCGATCACGGAGCCCGTGAAGGTCAAGGCGCCGATGGCGACGCCGAGCGACATCTCGACCAGGCTTTGCGGATGGATGTGACCGGGCACGCCGATGTCGAAGGCCTCCGGCGCATAGAAGGCGCCGGCTGCGACCAGCACCGCGGCCATACCGACCAGGGAGTGGAACGCCGCGACCAGTTCCGGCATCGAGGTCATCGGCACGCGGCGCGCGATCACCGCGCCGAGACTGCCGCCGATCGCAACACCTGATATCACCAGAAGCCAGGCGATGCCGTCGGCCGGCGGATGGGAGGCCAGCGTCGTCGCCACCGCGATCGCCATGCCGGTCATGCCGAAGAAATTGCCCTGCCGCGACGAAGCCGGGCTCGACAGGCCGCGCAGCGACAGGATGAACAGCACGCCTGCCACCAGATACAACAGTGCGGAGAGATTGGCGCTCATCTCAGGTCCCCAATTTACCTCAGCCCGAGGCGGTTGCCACTCACTTCGACTTCTTCTTGTACATCGCCAGCATGCGCTGGGTGACCAGGAAGCCGCCGAAGATGTTCACGCAGGCGAAGGTGAGCGCGACGAAGCCGAAGCCCCGCGCCCAGCCGCTGCCGGAAGAAATCATGCCGACCCCGACCGCGAGCAGCGCGCCAACCACGATCACCGAGGAAATCGCGTTGGTCACCGACATCAGCGGGGTATGCAGCGCGGGTGTCACCGACCACACCACGAAATAACCGACGAAAACCGCCAGCACGAAAATCGACAGCCGGAACACGAAGGGATCGACGGCTTGCGCGAGATGTTCCATGGCGGCTCTCCTTAATGCTGTCGATCAGGAAGATTTGGGCTGGAAGTTCGGATGGATAACGGCGCCGTCTTTGGTCAACGCCGTCGCCTTCACCAGTTCATCGTCCCAGTTCACGGCCAGCGCCTTGTTCGGCTTGTCGATCATGGTCTCGATGAACGAGAACAGGTTGCGCGCATAAAGCGCCGAGGCCGAGGCCGCAACGCGGCCCGCCACATTGGTGTAGCCGACGATCTTGATCCCATCGATCTCGACGACCTCGCCGGCCCTGGCGCCCTCGACATTGCCGCCGCGCTCGACCGCGAGATCGACCAGCACCGAACCCGGCTTCATCGATTTGACCATCTCGCTCGAAACCAGCTTGGGCGCCGGACGGCCGGGAATCAGCGCGGTCGTGATCACCACGTCCTGCTTCTTGATGTGGTCGGCGGTGAGCGCGGCCTGCTTGGCCTGGTATTCCCTGGACATTTCCTTGGCGTAACCGCCCGCCGTCTGCGCGTTCCTGAACTCCTCGTCCTCGACCGCGAGGAATTTTGCGCCCAAACTTTCGACCTGCTCCTTGGTTGCCGGACGCACGTCGGTCGCGGTGACGACGGCGCCCAGCCGCCGCGCGGTCGCGATCGCCTGAAGGCCGGCGACACCGACGCCCATGACGAACACCTTGGTGGCCGGAACGGTGCCGGCTGCCGTCATCATCATCGGAAAGGCGCGGCCGAAGGCTCCCGCGCCTTCGATCACCGCGCGATAGCCGGCGAGGTTGGCCTGCGAGGACAACACGTCCATCACCTGCGCGCGGGTGATACGCGGCATCAGTTCCATGGCGAACGCTGAGACGCCCGCATCCGCCATCGCCCTCAGCGCGGCGTCGTTGCCGTAAGGGTCCATGATGGCGATGATCAGCGCCCCGCGCTTGTAATTGCCAAGCTCGGAGGCTTCCGGCCGCTTCACCTTGATGACGATGTCGGCATCCTTGAGCGCATCCGCGCTGACCCTCGCGCCGGCTGCGGTGAACTCCGAGTCCGGCAAACCGGATTTGACCCCGGCACCCGGCTCGACGGCGACATCGACCCCGATCGCCCTATATTTCTTTACGGTATCGGGCGAAGCGGCCACCCGCGGTTCCGACGGATCGATTTCCTTGGCGACGGCAATCTTCATGGGGCTGAATACCTTCTCGCCGCCGGTTACACGGCAATCCAACGCAGCTCCAGGCGATTGCGAAGGCCGGAAGCACGTCCCGACAACACTTTCGCGTTGCCTCTAAGAATTTAATTTATGAAGAGAGCCGCTTTAGCGCTGGCAGCAAATCTTCGGGATCAGGACGCTGCGTGTAATCGGCGTTTACTTCGGCGTACTCAATGATGCCGTCCGAGCCCACCACGTATCGAGCAGGCATGGGCAAGCTCCAGCTCGAATCGCCATTGAACCCCGGGAGATCGTTCTTCATCGCCTTATAAAGCGCAACGAGATAGTCGGGTAGCGCGAACCGCAAGCCGAACTTGTTCGCGGTCTCATTCCCGGGGTCACTCAAAATCGGAAAAGTAAGGCCATTATTTCTGATAGACTTCCGACTATTCGCAGCTGTCTGAGGCGAGATAGCGACGAGTAACGCCCCGTTCGCGTGAAAGGAAGGAAGCGAAGCTTCCAGGGCTTTGAGCTCCATATTGCAGTACGGACACCATGCGCCACGGTAGAATGTCACAATCAAGGGACCGCTGGTAAGCAGCTCCGCAGACGAAATAGACTTTCCATCGGCGTCGTTCAACGTAAAATGCGGAGCCTTATCACCTAGTTTAAGAGCTCGCGCTTCCTGACCTGAAGCCTTCAGCTCGGCGGTCGCTCGATGCATCGTATCAATGGCGGCCTTGGTGGCGTTATAGGGCGGCCGTCCAGAACTCGATCTCGGCCTTGAATGCATCAAGCTGATCTTGTAGCGACATTCTTTAACTCCGTTTCAATATCGATGTAGTTTAGCTAATCATCACTTTGCTCGCCAAGCAGGCCGAAGCCGACCCGCCACGAAAGACTCCGTCATTGCTCAACGTCGAATGCGATACGACGCTGAAACTAGTGTCCCGGTTCTGACATTCGTATCCCATCGCAGCGGGCACTTTTACGAATGTCAGAACCAAAGGGACACTAGCAACTATATGATCCTAGTGTAGCTTTGACTCTGACGTTCCTTCCGAGAGCTCGCGGCAACACTGAAAGGAACGTCAGTGTCGCTACACTAGCTGTTGACGTAATTCGCGCCATATAGGGCAGCATGGGACCCTACGTTTCAACGAGGCAGCCTTAAGTGCATGGGGCCCTTATTGCTTGGGATCGTAAGGGATCTGCGGATCTCCCGACCGGTATTCTGGCGGGTACATGACTACGGTGTGTTCTGGCACCTCGAATTGAGCTACATCGTTGCCTTTCAAGTTCTGATACTGAACGCTGAGGATGCGCGGTTTGGCCCATTCTCCATCGCTGCCGAACTTAACATCTCCCACAATCGTCTTGAATGTGCCGGTGTGTAGCTGCTGGGCGACTTTGTCCTGATCGACGGTGCCGACCTCGCTGATCGCCTGGCCCAGCACCTGCATCGCGGCATACGCGAAGGGAGGACCATAAAATCCAAGAACATCAGCTCCCTCGGTGACAGCACGAGCCTGATATTTCTTGAGAAACTCCTGCGTGCCGTCGAACTGCAAAGCCTTGGCCGGCGTGTAGATTTCGAATCCGAAAACACCGTTGAGGCTTTCACCCAATTGTTTCTTTACCGCCGCATACTGGATCCCGATCAATGCACCACCGAACATTCGTGTGTGAAGGCCGACTTCCCGAGCACTGCGAATGATACTGACGCTGTCCGGAGGATATGACGCCACCAAGACGAGGTCAGGCTTTGTCGCCTGAATGGCGCGAACTACAGGCGCCAAATCGACGGTGTTGGGCGGGTAAACCTGATCGTAGACGATCTTCAAGCCCATAGCGTGGGCCGATGCGCGCGCACCTTCCAGAATAGTCTTGGAGAACTCCGCATCCGCGCCCACCATCGCAATTGTCTGCGGCTTGGGATCGAGCGTATTGGCGACCTCAAAATAGCCTCTGGTCATCGCATCAGGACCGTTCGGCCCGAATGGCTGCATTTGAAAATATTTCGGATATTTGAATTGCCTGTTCAGGCCGATGGCAAACAAAGCCATGATGATCTTCTTTTTTTGAATGACGAGCGGAAGCGCCGGAGCGATTTCGTTCGTGCTCATTCCAATCAGAAAATCAACTTTGTCGACCGTCAGCAGCTTAGCGTAGATGCCCGGGACAAGGCCGGGATTGCTTTGATCGTCGTAAAACACCAACTCGATGGGGCGTCCGAGGACACCTCCTTTTGCATTGACGTCTTCGGTCCAGATTTGCATCGCCGTCAGCATCGCCCTGCCGTTTCCAGCCAGGCCGCCGGTCAATTGCGCATCTATACCTATCTTGATCGGCTCCGCCGCTCGGGCGCCGCTGGGCAACACGATCCAAGCAAATGCCAGCAACAATGCCGCCCAAAAGACGCTGCGCACCGTCATTCCCATCATACCCTCCCACAAACTCTCTTTTTTGTTACCTAACTCTTATATAAGATATGCGCAAAAGCAAGTGAACGCCATGCCCGTCTCTAGTCTGCGATGCGCGAAAGCAAATTCTTTGAATTCGTTTGGGTGACGTAAGCCGATCGACCTCCGCCGAAAGGCTCACGATATGCGACAATATGTTGTATGTACCTGTCTAGACCGCGACATTCTTTTTTGCGTGAACATCCGCGATGAAGGAAGCGAGCGCCTCGCCAATCTCGTGCGGACAGTCTTCTGGAACATAATGCTTTGCGTGAACGGTGATCTCACGTTGATTGGGCCATGTACGACAAAAATCGCGGGCGGCGCCCGCTGTCCCATGCCCTTCGTCGGCGTTGACGAACAGTTTTGGAACATCGGCGCTGTTGACTAGCCAATCGCTGTATTGCTTCACCGCAGGGTAATTTTCGGCGGGGTCGCCATCGAACACGATCTCTCTTGGCCATAGCAATGTTGGCAGGCGCGAGACGGCCGATTCAGAAAATGGCGCGCGGTAATACGCCTTTTCTTTCTCGGTAAGACGCCGAATGACTCCGAAGTCAAAAAGCATCTTTTCCGTGAAAAAGTTCTCCTCCAGAACGAGCTTTTCGCCCTCCGGTCCGCGCATTTTTCTGAACATCGGTTCGCGGCCCGGCGGCAGATCCGACCACAGCCGCGGTCTCACCATAGCTTCCATATAGACGATACCTGCAATCTGTTCAGGAAATCGGCATGCGCGATAAAACCCAAGCGCCGCGCCCCAATCGTGAACGACAAGGATAACATTCTTGAGCTTCAGCGAATCGAACCAACTGTCGAGGTAGGCGGCGTGATCCAAAAATTTGTAGGCGTATCGCAGCGACTTTCCGGATTGCCCCATACCGATAAGATCAGGAGCGAGGCATCTGCTTGATTTCTCCGCGTAGGGAATGACGTTGCGCCACAGATACGAAGACGTCGGGTTTCCATGCAGGAAGACGACAGGATCCCCACGTCCGGTATCGACATATGCCATTTCGCTATCAAGCGTCTTTACGCGCTTCATCTCATATGGAAACTCTTCGGAAATCGGTTTCGAACTCATCGGTTTCTCCTTAGATGATCCTGTTTGCAACGATTGATGCCGTCTTACCGGCACCGAGGTTCACATCCCCATGTAGCATTCCCGGATCAGATCATTGTCTCCGAGTTCTGCGGGAGAATTGCCGGTGAATGCAATTTGTCCGTGAACGATGACGTATCCTCTGTCGGCGATTCGGACGGCCTGATGAAAGTTCTGCTCCGCCATCAGAACAGTCAGTTTATACCTGTCCTTTAACTCCTGAACTTTATCGATAGTGCGGCTCACAAGTGCCGGCGACAGCCCCACGGACGGCTCGTCGACCAACAAAATGTGCGGCGCCGTCATCAGCGCTCGCCCCAAAGCCAGCATCTGCTGTTCCCCTCCACTCATGCTACCGGCGAGTTGCTGGCGCCGTTCAAACAGCTTTGGAAAGGCTTCATAGCTGAAGTCGAGATTTTTCTTCAGTTGCGCGCGAGCTGCCGGCCGATATGCCCCTAACAGCAGATTTTCCTCGACGGTCAACCTCGGGAACAGTCGCCTGCCTTCGGGCACAAGCGCAATTCCAAGGTCCACGATCTCGCACGTGGTTTTTCCAGCAAGCTCGTGCGTGTCGCCGTCGATATTTATCTTGATACTGCCGCTAGATGTTCGCAGCATCCCCATGATGCTCCGCATCAGCGTACTTTTTCCATTGCCGTTGCTGCCGAGCAACGCAACCGTTTCTCCGGGATTCACGACCATGGAGACATTTTCCAGCACCCGGATTTTTCCATATCCGGCGTGCAGTCGCTCAATCGTCAAACTACTGGCCAAGATAAGCCCTCTCGACTTCGGGGTGCCTGATAACGTCTTGTGGGGAGCCGTCAGCAATCTTCCGTCCCGCTATGAACACGACTAGCCGTTCAGAGAACTCCATCACGGCGCGCATGATGTGTTCGATAAAGACGATGGTAACGCCTTGATTATTCAGAGTGAACATCAACTGAAGGATTTCATCGACTTCCGAATGCGACAGACCCGCCATCGCTTCGTCGGCCACCAGGAGCTTGGGATTTGTCGCCATAGCGCGCGCAAGCTCGACCTTTCGCATTTCGACCTGCGTCAGCTCTTCAGGAAGCTTGCCGGCTTTCGGAAGCAATCCAACCAGCCGTAACAATTCAGCGCATCGGTGCTGGATATCTCGCTCCGCGGGCTTCGAACCTGCGCGGATACTCGCCGCATAAAGAATTGGAATACGGAGATTTTGAGCCAGAGTGAGACTTCCAAACGGCCGAGGTAGCTGGAAACTGCGGGCGAGACCGCGGCGCGTGCGCTGATGCGCGGGTAGACCGTTGATGGGATGACCGTCGAAGTGAATGGTGCCAACTTCGTTCTGAAGCGCTCCACACAAACAATTTACGAACGTACTCTTGCCCGAACCATTCGGGCCGATCAAACCGAGCCGCTCGCCTGGCCGAACGGTTAGGTTTATCTCGTTCAATGCGACGAAGCCGCCGAAGCGCTTGCCGAGGTTTTCCACTTTTAGGAGATGTTCCGTCACTTGTCACCCGACTTGTCAACACGCAATGGCGATACGTCGAACACGGACGTTCCCGCCTCGTCGCCGCCGCGCTTCCTTCCCAATTTTTCCAAAATGCCGAGTATCCCCGTAGGAGCCGCGACGACGAACGCAACCAGCAACAGTCCGACAATGAGAAGGTTCGCGGCGGACGAAATCGTAACGGTTGCCACCTGCTGGATCGTTCCCAAAAGCACAGCACCTATGATCGGTCCCAGCCAACCCGTCGTCCCGCCCACGATCGGCATGGCCACGCTATTGACCGTGTAGGCCAAATTGAAGCTTGATGCCGGGTCAAGGTAAGACACGTAAAATGGCAACAGCGAACCCGCCATGCCCATGAACGAACCGCTCAGCGACGTCGCGATCAGCTTCAAACGAAGTGTCGGAACCCCGGCCGCTTCCGCGGCCTGTTCGTCGTCCTTGATTGCCGTCAATCCGGAACCAAAATCCGAGTGCTCGATCCCATGCGCGACGGTGGCGGCTATGACAACCAGCAGAAGCATATTCACGAAAAGAAACGGTACCAGCCCCCCGAACAACGTATATTCGTCGTTCACGATGACATACGTACCGCGCGATCCGCCGACGTATTCCCAATTCGTGACGATCGTCTGCATGACAACAGAGAGAGCAAGGGTCGCGATCGAAAAGTAGACGCCCTTCAGACGAAGGGTGAAGTAGCCAACGCCCAACCCTACCGCACCGCAGATGACGGCCGCTGTAACTATGAAGAGCGGGATCGGCAGCTCGACGACCTTGTAGATCGCCGCCGTGGAATAGGCGCCGATCGCGAAGAACGCAGCCGTGCCAAAATTAACATAACCTGCGTAGCCGCCCAGGATATTCCAAGCCGTTGCAAGCACTACATATTGCAGAACGACATAACCGGCATAGAAAAAGTACTCACTGTGAAACAACGGAGCCACCGCCGCTACACAGCCAGCGAGGAGCAAGCCGCACAGGAAGAAGCGCACGTTGGACAATTAAGCTCTCCCCAGCAAGCCGCTTGGCCGAAAGAGCAACGTCGCAAGAAGCAGACTAAAGGATACAGCGGGCGCCCACGACGGACCGAGAAAGGTCGACGTGATACTTTCCACAATTCCAATGGTCAGCGCAGCGATAACCATTCCGGGAAGACTGCCCAACCCACCCAACACGCAAATTGCAAAGAGCCGTCCAATAAAGTCGCGCGCCATAGATGGCTCGACCGTTTGAATGATGATCAGAAGGGCGCCCGCCGCAGCGGCGCTTGCGATCGACAGCCCGAACGCGATTCGCTTTATCTGAACGGGATTTGCCGCCATCAGTTCCAACGCGCCGCTGTCTTGCGCAACTGCCAAGACAGCGCGGCCGATAAAGGTGCGAGACAGAAAGAGATAGAAAACGGCGAGCACGACCAGGGCGGCTAGAAACGGAACGAGAAGCCGTAGCGGCAGTTCTATGCTGAAAATATGAAGGTTCTGTCCGATATAGCTGGCGTCAACTGATCGATAGTCCACACCGAATGTGAGGATGATGCCCACTTCGATTATGAATAGCAATCCGAAGAAGAACGCCAAGCCTCTGATGTTCTCACTACGACGACGCTCGAAGACGCGTTCATAAAAAAGATAAAGCGCTGAGCCGAACAGGAAAAATACCGGCATCAACAATGCGCCCGCCAGCAACGGATCAAGACCAAAGCGCGCGTTGAGCAGATAGCAGAGGAAAGCGCCAAGCAACATAAAGCCCGGCTGCGCGATATTCACGATGCTCAGCATACCGAAGGTTATCGACACGCCCAGCGCGGCGCAGGCGTAAAACCCCCCTATTAATATTCCCGAGATCAGGGCGCTACCTAACAGCGCCAAAATTTCGATCATCCGCCTCCTCCCGATTTCAATCGTCCGACTTTTCGGATCTTTATCTTTGGGCGCCTGACCCTAACCCGGCAGTCCTGATTGCGATCAGAACGAATGAGCCGGCGCGATCTTGCGCGCGTCTGAATACTTATATAAGACATATAAGAGAAATGCAAACGCGGATCCGGACAAGGAACCGAAGCAGCTACCGACAGACAATAAAACTGGTCAAGGAATATGCGAGATGGCGAAGGCGACGACGGCGGGGTTTTCAAAAGCAGGCGGGCCTGACGTGATCGAGATCATGTCAACGGAAGTTGGCGCACCACAACAAGGGCAGGTGCTGGTTCGACAGACAGCTATCGGGGTGAATTATCAGGACGCCTATCACCGATCGGGAATGTTCAAGGTTCCGCTTCCGAGCGCGCTTGGAATGGAAGCGGCAGGCCGTATCGAAGCCATCGGCCCCGGCGTCGAGGCGGTTAGGATCGGTGATCGCGTTGCCTATGGCGGGGTTGGCCCCGGCGCATATACCGATTTACGGATTGTACCGGCTGACCGTCTGGTACCAATTCCAAGCGGCGTCAGTGATGAGGACGCTGCCGCCGTTATCATGAAGGGGATGACCGTCGAATATCTTCTGAGGCGCTGCTATCCGCTGCGCGCTGGAGAAACGGCTTTGGTCTACGCCGCCGCGGGAGGTGTCGGATTGATAGCCGGACAATGGGGGCGCCATCTGGGCGCGCGGATGATTGGCGTCGCTGGAGGAGCGGACAAGTGCAAACTAGCGCTTGATCACGGCTACGATGTAGTCATCGATCGAAAACGCGAAAATGTCAAAGAGCGCGTCAAAGAATTGACGAAAGGCGCCGGCGTTCAAGTTGTATACGACTCCGTCGGCAAGGCGAGTTTCGACGACTCGATCGCTTCACTTGCTCCTCGAGGATATTTCGTTTCCTTTGGCGCAACCACTGGATCTGTTCCTCCAGTCGAGGCTTCCGCGCTGTTGCGAGGCGGCTCGCTGTATTTCACCCGACCGACACTCCAAACATATATTGCGCGGCGTGAGGACTTGGTCAGTTCCGCTAAATCGGTTTTCGATCTTGTCGCTTCTGGCACCGTCAAGGTTAAAATCGGTCAACGTTTCGCGCTTCGTGAAGCAGGCGCAGCCCATCGCGCCATGGAAGCGGGCGAGACGGTCGGCTCATCAATCCTGCTGCCCTGAGCAAGAACCCGAGAGAAAGGACCCTCCACATGCCCGCCTATTGGATCGCGCGATCTCGCATCTCTGATCCGGTCGAATACAAGAAGTACACGGACCTGGTTCCCCCCATCATTGCAAAATTCAAAGGCAAAATTCTCGCGCGTGGGGGAAAATTCCAGACGATGGAGGGACCGGAGTATTTCGATCGATTTGTCGTCATCGAATTTCCCTCGTTCGCAGACGGAACTGCTTGTTTCACCTCAGCGGAATACGACGCTGCGGCCAAGTTCCGGCGCGCGGGCGCGGGCGAGGTACAAACTATTGTGGTGGAGGGTATTTGAACCGCCGTTCGTCTAGCCGCCGTCAGATTCTTTGCAGCGAAGCGGATGCCGGTTCACGTGAAAGAAGGCTTTACAAGAACGTCAAGCGCGACCTATTCGATGGAGTCGCGCTTCAACGCCACATTTCCAAATGTGTTGACGCTGTTCGCGGAGACACAAACAAGCACCTGAGACGGGATTTTCTTCTCAGTACGACAAGATACGTCAGCTTCGCTCACAAGCGAAGTGATAGAAATCAGATTTACAGATACTCCGGCGCCACTCGACGGGTTGACGATCAATCGTAAGTGCCACGCGATCGATGAGAAGCACCGGCTCATTCGGTTTAATGCACAAGAGCTTTGCTTCATGTGGCGGAGCAGCGATCGCTTTGACCTGCTCGCGCGTCTTGGACACCATAATTCCGTATTCCATTTGATAAAGGCGGTACATGTAGTCCGGAATATCCCGGGTCAAATTCGGAAACTGACTTCGAGCAACCGAAAGTCTCTCGACCAAGATCGGCTCATCTTCCCAAAAACGCAATCGCTTGATCCGGTAAACTTCGTCGCGTGAACGCAAATCCAGTTTCTGCTGTTCTTCCGCGTTGGCGGGATATTCGCCAAAAGCGACGGTCCTGCCGACTGGAGACATCGCCTTTTCGTCGTCACGGGCGATATTGAAAAAGAGGCAGCGCAAACGGTCTTCGGTTTGCTCCGCCACGAATGTCCCCAACCCCTGGCGGCGAAACAGGATTCGTTCAGTCACAAGATCGTTTAACGCTTTTCGAACCGTTCCCTGACTGACGCCGAGTTCCGCTCCGAGCTGATGTTCGCTGGGCAGCGCTGTCCCGGGTTTATATTTTTTTTCGACAATGCGTCGACGGATCGTCTCTCCGACGACCTCATAAAGGGGCTTTCCATCAAAATCGGCTATCGCCAAACGCATTAGTTAACAACCTTCCATAAAAAAAGGGCCCGGAAAGCTTGTCCGTTCAGCTCGGGATCCCAACCCGCTAATTGTTATATTATAGGTGCTACTTGCTGCATAGTAGCTTTATACCGTCGCTATTCTGTTTTGAGGCGTTTTTGCACGCCTCGGGTGAAGTCGAACTGCACTTCTTAGTCGAGGTCGTCCCTTAGCGCCGATGCCGTGCTTTGCAGATGGAGAAGCATGGCAACCAATTCAAGGGAGCGTCAGAACGGCAATCGTGGTTGCGAAGGCGGACAGCGGATGCAACTAGTGTCCCGGTTCTGACATTCGTATCCCATCGCAGCGGGCACTTTTACGAATGTCAGAACCAAAGGGACACTAGCAACTATATGATCCTAGTGTAGCTTTGACTCTGACGTTCCTTCCGAGAGCTCGCGGCAACACTGATAGGAACGTCAGTGTCGCTACACTAGCAAGCAGGAGATAGACGAAGCACAGCTATTACCGATATGCCTCACAGGCATCGAGGGAGTTCGCCAAACACGACTGGTGGCTGGTGCTGGCGCCTCAAATCCTATCTTGGCTGAAAGCACAGCAAAACGTCTGGCAGGAAACTGCGTCGTATCTACACTGAGTCGGGAGAAAAAAGCAGCGGGTGGCGAACGGGCGAAACGAAGCTCGCCCGGTTTGCGGATGCCAAGCGGCTGTTGTTCCCGGATCGGGCCTACGCGTGCCGAACGGATGGAATGCCACTCCAGACCAGCAGTTCCTGAAGGGAGCTGATAAGTTTCTGAGAAGCGACCAACACCCTCGCATCATTGTAAAGCCCACCAATGGCTGAGGCTGTGAATGGCGAGCCGGAATGCGGGTAAGCTCGCACGTCCGGTTCGGAGCGGAGGATGAAGAAACCTGTCTCGGTAACGGGGCAAGGCGCTTCATCCCTACTCTACCGCACACCACGGCCCGCTTCTCGCTCTCCCGCTATGGTGACAATTCCTGGTCGATTCATCACGCCGCCTCCGCGTTGCCCGCGTCGATCACTTGCGGCAGGGAGGCGAGCAAGAAGTCGGCTGCCTTCGAGGTCGCACTCGCCGTGCCGACCGGTGAGCTTGGGCAGCTCTCTGTGGATTCCGACGACGTCGCCCCTGCGTACCGAGATGATCGCACCGCTGGATTCCGACTTGATGTCGCCTCCTGGGCCGGTGCCGTTACGCCGTAGATCTTGGCGTCGGCCTTGTATTTCCGGGCGTTGGCAAGGATCGCGTCCGCCCGCGCAGCCGCATCATCCCTGCCCCGAAATAACCACGCCTCGGGCTTCGGTCCTGTGCAGGATGTCGGGCGAGACGATCTTCGTCACTACCGAGGAGCGTCAACCAACGTATCAGCGGAGCAGCGACAAGTACGACTGGTATCATGATCGCCCAAGACGCAATCCAGGCCCTTGCCCATCGCGTCAGAAACAACCCTTCATCGAGATAATGTAGGCTCGCGATGCCGCTTGCCACTCCGCTGGTAATTCCGGACTGGATCCCACCGTAAACAACATGACCAAATCGACTGGCAACTTTTTCATGGGATATGCTCAGATCGCTGCTGCTTTTGCCTTCCGATTGGCCTCAAGCCGTCGGTTGACACGCGCAACAATGCCGTCAAGAACCGGATGACTCATGCCCTTTTGCTTCGCTGCAAGCTGAACCAGCTTGTCGGCGCGCTCGATGTTCGGTGCGCCGTTGCTCAATGCGCGCGCCGCCGATGCCGGACGAGACAGGCTCTCGGCAGCTGCCGCATATTTCTCGAACGGCACCAGCTCTTCGCGGGACGCTCCAAACTTGACGCAGACATCGACCACGAAGTTGTAGACCGAACGCGACTCTTCAAGGTTCGTATGCACCGCTTCCTGTGCGGTGCGCATGCCGTCGTCGGTGATGCAGCGGTAGTTTCCGGCCATCAACATCGCCCACTTGGCCAGCGGTACGAATAGCGAATCGTGGAAACGCAACTTGACAGGAAGTTCGATCTTGCCCTCCGGGGCGTCAAACCGGACCGCATCGATATCCTTTTCGAGCTGCTTGAGAATGGCATTGCTCTTCTCGTCATCGAACCGCGCAACCTTGAAGTTGGTCGGCAGAGTCACCTGAAGAACATTCGCCTTCTCTTCGGGCGGACGCACGGCTTGCGGATCCGGGCTACACAACGTCATCGTGCCCGGATCGAAGCTATTCCACACTTCCGGCGCGGTATAAGCTGGCTTGAGAAGATTCGAATCGAGACCGGGAATTCGCTGCATGTAAGGAAGCGGCGGCATGTTCATGATCGACATACACGGGACACGCGACTTCGCCACCGCATCCAGCAATTCGCGGACACCCGGCGAACCGTATTGAGGCTCCTGCATTGCAAGGCCGATGAGATCATATTGACGTGGATCGACGTCGCCCGCACCTGCCGCCGAAACGTTGCCCGGCAGTTTGCGCGAATCGATCTCGATCTGCTCCTTGCGGCCACGAATCGGCATGCGAACGCGAAAACCTTCCGCGTTGATTAATTCAGCCTCGACCGGCAGACAAACCAGTTTAACCGAATGGCCCGCAAACAGGAGTTTGGATGCCAGCAGTGAACCGTAAGAGGCACCTAAGACAAGAATGTTGTATTTGCTGGACATCGATTTTTTCTCCAAGGCGTTGTAAATATTCATTCGCGGGTTCTCGGTGGGATAAACGAGGTCGCCCGAATTGAAGGCAGCCGTCCAGCTGCTGACTTAGCTCTGCATTTCGAGGATGAACAGCCCGCAATTGTAATCACTGGCGTAGATCAAGCCTTCTGCGGAAACCCAGACATCGCAGGACTGGACCGCTTTAGGCCGACCAGGGCGAGGGTCAACAAGACGATTGGGTGCGGGCGGAACGAATGCTGCAACCTCCACAGGTCGATACGCATTACTGATGTTCGTCACTCTGATCCCCGCGTTTTGGTAGGTCGAGAAAATGAGCTCCGAACTGACCAAGCCATCCGGCCGGTTCTCATAAATATTATGCGGTCCGAAGTGAGCGCCCTTGTTCACATAATCGAACTCACCGGGCGTAGGAAAAGTCGAAATGCTGATCGGATTTGAAGGCTCTCGGATGTCGAATATCCAGATATACTTGATGCCATCTTCACAGTTATCCAACACCGCTTCGTCGGCGACTACCAACAAACTGCGATCGGGTAACGGAAGACAATTGTGGGTGCCGCCACCATAGGGCGGGGACCAGTTGCGGTGAGTTATTAGCTTTGGAGCAGCTCGATCAGCAACGTCCATCACTACAAGCCCGGCATCGCGCCAAGCGCCATAGGCTGTGTCGCCGTGAACGATGGCATGGTGCAGTCCATTACGGCGGGTAGGCTCCCAATGCGGTTCTTCGCCTGCCGCGACATTCATCCCGGGCAACCAATATCGCCCCGCCTCCTTTGGTTGAGTCGGATCGGCCAGGTCGATCGTCATAAAAATGTAGTCGGTAAACCCGTCGAGCAACACTGAGGCATATGCCCAGCGCCCGCCCACGTACCAGATCCGGTGAATGCCTCCCCCGGCAACCGGCAGGAAGCCGATCCGGCGCGGCTCCGCGGGATTAGCTATGTCATAAACCGTCATGCCGGCGGTCCAGTCGCGCACTGTCGACGGTGTTGCGTCCGCCGTTCCAACTTTCCTGCCCAATGCCCCCTTGTAATACTGCTTTTCGTCCTGGAATTCGGCAGCGGCAAACATATCCTTTGCGTTGACCACCAGCAGCAGGTCGCCATGTGTCTGTAAGTGGAGATTCCACGTATTGGGTGGGGCTGGTATATATCTGACTGGCTTGGGAGCGCGCGGATCCCGAACGTCAATGATACTGAAGCCCTTCGAAAACATATGACCTATAAACGCAAAGCCCTTGTTCACCATCAGCTGAACACCATCGGGCCGACTGCCCTGATCGGAATAGCCGATCAGCTTCATGTTCCTGGCAAAGTCCGGTTTTGGCAAATCTTGGACGGTCATGCTGATCCCGCGTTGTTTGGCTCATACAGAAAACGCACTGCTATCTCTAACAGCGTGGCCCGCGCGCGAATAGCCATTGATGGGGCCGAACCGAAATTGTCGAATCTATAGCGGGGGCCCTAATATGCGCCGCACGTTAGCGACAGCGACATCCGCGATACGCCTGTTCGATTCCCGCGTAACGCCGGCAATATGCGGCGTGAGGATCAAGTTCTCAATTCCCGAAAAGAGGGCACAGGTCGCTTCGTCGATCGGCTCTTTATTCAAAGTGTCCAGCGCCGCTCCGCCAAGTGAGCCGGACTTCAACGCGGCAGCACAAGCGACCTCATCGACAATTCCACCGCGCGCCGAATTGATCAAAATCGCTCCTCGCTTCATCCGCGCAAATTCCTTGGGCCCCAACAGATTTCGTGTTTCAGGAAGGAGCGGACAATGCAACGTGATAACGTCAGACACGCTGATCAATTCCGCCAGTTCTACCCGCCGAGCGCCGTCCCATGCGGGCGCATCATCGGGCATCACGGCGTCATAGGCGATGACTTCCATACCCAACGCCCTCGCCTTCGCTGCCACTACCTGCCCGATAGAGCCGAAGCCGATCACGCCAATTACCTTTCCGCCGACTTCGAGCCCGCTGGTGAACTTCGGTCGGTCCCATGCTCCCCCGACAACGTCTGCCGTGCTGCGGTACGCCGGTCCGCGCAGTAGAATGAGCGCTGTAGTGATGACGTATTCGGCTACAGACGCGGCATTTGCTCCTATCGAAGGGCAAACTTCGACCCCGCGAGCTTTGCAGGCTTCGAGATCGATATTGTCCAGGCCGACGCCCATTCGCGCCACGACCTTCAGGTTAGGGGCAGCCGCAAGCAATTCGGCATTCACTTGGGTGGCATTTCGGACAATGATGGCGCGGGAATTGGCCACCTGAGACAGAAGTTCATCACGCCGGCCCCATAGGTCCGGTATCCAGAGCACGTCATAATCCGCAATCAGCGCTTCTGCGGCGGCCCTGTCCATGAATTCGCTTATCAATACGTCGCTCATAGACCTTCCTCTTCAAGGTTGTCAGTCACAGGACCGGAGATTGCCTATCCGCTTCCGCGGGAGGGTGACCGCCCCGCGTCACAGGCGGTTCGCCGCTTCGGTTGCGGACGCGAAATTCGTTACAACTCTTTTCGAGCTTCGTTATGTGGATGTTCCAGACCGAACCCGAAGACCGCGCGGTAGCCGTCATGTCTGCGCCCCATGAATTCAAGGACTATCCAGGCTAAAAGGAACAGAATGGGCACGGCAAAAGCGAAGTCTCTCAAAACGGGAAACGGATATTGCATTAAACCGGATCCAACCGCACCGAGTGCGAAGAAGCTGGTGAAATAGCCGGACGACTTGTGGTAGGCCTCAAACATCCGTCTACGCAGCGTATAGTCGTAGTGATCGCCCCTCCACGTTGACGGGTCGTCTGGCTTGGCATTGTTGTAATATTTGCCGCCATGCGTACCGCGAAACAGCGCAGATACCACTTGCAGGCATCCCATCAAGATCGTCATGCTGCCGAACATCGAGTGCACTGAGCCGCTAAAGCCGCCGCTTACAATCAAGGCCACCGCCGCGCCCCCCAGCGAGAGACCAACGGCTGTAAACAACCCGTATTTGTGAACGCTGAACCACCACCAGCTAATATTTCCCAGACGGATCTTTGTTGTTATGCCGTATTGCGATGGTTTCGGCTTAAAGAACCGGATCGCAATTATGCAGAACGGCACCAACACCATCCAGACGCTGAACATGAGCAGCGCATGATAATCCCAGCGAACTTCAATTGATCGACCAAGAAAGCCAATGTATGCTTCGGTCGGAATAGGAGGTAGCGGGTTGTCCACTTTGGTTGCTCCAGGAGGATCAATTTAGTCTTTGTTCGTTCTAAGTCCTACGGAAAGATCTGCTTGGTGTTCCGCGAACCATTCAGACGTAGTCCGCGAGCACTGGACCAGTGCAACAGAGCGATCTGTTCTTATGCAGAAGGCCCGCTTCTAGCGGGGGCGGACTACCGGTCGTAGTTCCGAAAGTTACAAAGAGCCCCCGAGGCACCAGCGACCTTCGTCGTCGAGGAAACACCCCTCGGCACCGTCGAGTTGCGACTTGGAAGACGGAGGAACTCCTACACTCATCTTTGGTCAACCATTTACGGCATTGGTTTTACATTGGTTGATGATTGACCAGAAGTCCGATCAGAAGTCAAACGCAAAATTTAAAGCGCGGCCGCTCTTCGTGTCTTCGTGCGACTTCATCTTGACTTGGATCGCGTTTGCGGAGAATAAGCGATTGGTTGCGATTGGTTGAATGTCGGAGGTGACTGTCATGGAGGTGCTGTCGCGCTATTTTGAGGCCGGACCAGGGACGCGACTTCCTCCGGAGCGAAAGCTTGCGGATGAGCTCGGTCTGTCGCGCGCTGAGATCCGGAAGCTGCTGGCTCGCTTGGAAGACGAAGGACGCCTTTCGCGTGAAGTCGGTCGCGGAACGTTCGTCAGATCTGCCTTTCCTGATGCAACGACTGATCGCGGGACGCTGGAGAAGAGCACTAGTCCGCGGGAGGCGATGGAGGCCCGCTTGGTCATCGAACCGGAACTCGCCGGCCTGGCGACCATCAGCGCGACCCACCAACGGATCGAAGCGATGCGCGCGCTCGCCAAGCAGATGAGAAAGGCGAAAACCTGGAACATTTACGAGCAGTTGGACGGACGGCTGCACCTACTCATTGCAGAAGCCGCAGGAAATAAGCTCCTGGTCGCTGTCCACGAGATCGTCAACGAAGTTCGTCGTGCCGTGGTATGGAAATGCTTGGACACGCGGCCCGTCGGACCACCGTCGGACTACTCTTCATTCGACGAGCACGACGCGATTATCGACGCTATCGAAAGGAGAGATCGCACGGGCGCGATCGAGGCCATGCGGCGTCACTTGCGCACGACGCAATCCAGGATCTTCGGGAGCCAGGACCGGTAGGTACACCGTCTTGCCCTCCTCAATCGGACATCTGAGCCCTGCGTGCCCCTCGAAAGAGGAGTTTGAATGCAGAAAAAACCGTCCAGCTACCAAAGCAAAGGGTATCCGCTGTCTCAGGGTCCTCTTAATCTTGTCGTGCAGCAGCCGCGTGGGTTAACGAGATCACGCTCCGTATCGGGCGCGTGCCCCCTACGTTGAAGGCATAAGAGACACCAAACAGCACCCCGGTCCAGAAAATCGCGAATCTTCCTAACCTTACCTCGAGGACACTAGTGTCCCGGTTCTGACATTCGTATCAAATCGCGGCGGGCGCCTTTACGAATGTCAGAACCAAAGGGACACTAGCAACCATATAGATTGCTAGTGTGGGTTTGACTTCTGACGTTCCTTCGAAGAACTCGCGGCGACACTGAAAGGAACGTCAGAGTCGCCACACTAGCGGCCGGACTAGGCGAGTTCGTCTGAGTGGCGGCTGTGGCTATGGGCACGCAATCTCAACTCCCAGGAACGATTTTGTTCTTGTTGTCGGTGCTTCAAGCCGCCGGTACTTCAGACGCGCTCGCTCAGCCGGCGGATGGCCCTGCATTTAAACTGCATGGCCATCCCACCTGTGTCACTTATGCAGAAGGTTCGCTGGGCTAGTTGTTGTTGGCGTACTACCAAACGGGACAGTAAGCGCGACGAAACTCGTAAAACCTTTCGTAATCAGCGCTGTATCAACCCCAGGCCGCGCCGGCGTTGATCCACCATAAGCGTTTGCAGCGACCTCATTGAGGATCCAAAAGTCGATCTTCACGGGACCGAAATTGTATCCGAGCAGACCACCAACAGCCCATTGGTTGAAACGATTAATATTGATGGCGTTGTTGTAAAACGCACTCGAGCGATCGTTGGTTATCTGTCCGGCATAATAGGCAACCGGACCGAGTGTCCAGTTACCGAAGGTCTTCGTCGCCGTGACGTCGACGTGGAGAATTTCACCGGTCTGGTACTGAGTGATGGTGTTCTTCGTTGCGATCTCGTCAGACACGTTCAGCGTCAAGTTCCAACCGTCTTTCAGGTAAGAAACCAAAACGGCCGGCTGAAACGTCCACCAAGGATTGCCTACACTTCCAAGACCACCCGTCCCGGACTGTGTACCGGTCGGCGCCCAGGTTAGAAGTGCCGTTTTAACGAAAAAACCGCTGTCGCTAAGTTTCCAGCCCAGCTGGTTCACGAACAACGTGTTGTGCAGACCTTTGCGAGATCCGTTGACCGGAACACCTATATCCGTGGTGACAGCTGGTTCTATGACAGCGGCCTCATATGCTCCACCAAGAAAGTGGTAGCCTGACGCCCAGAGAATCGTCTCCGAGGCGACCTCGGCCTCAGCAGTGGTGGCGCTGCCGTTGCTAGCCCTAGGCGCCCCGGGACCGACAAGCTTCGCATTATAATCCACAAATCTGGTGACACTGTACCAGCGATCTCCACCTTCCGGCACCGGCGCCGGCGCAGCGGTAACTCCCAAGAAAAAACCCGGTTTCTGTTCATACCCGGGAAAACCGAATTCGAACGCGTTCGCTGTCGTCGCCAACGCCGGGATCGCCAACACCCCTGCCAGTACGGCCATACGACGGCCCGCAAGCCCAGCTAGGGTTGTAGGCGCCCATCGACCTCCAGCGCGTGCCCAGAACTCCCGGACAAATGCACTATCTTGTTCATGCCAATTCTTATCTGTGGGTACCCTGGTCCCCGAATTGGCCTTGAAAGCGCTGAGCTTAGCTTGAAGCGACATAACGACCCCCCGATGTATTATATTGATCAACCAATCTTGATATTGGTTTAACCTTGGTTGAAAGCATTTGGCAGAATCCAAACTGAGAGTCAAATCTGAAGTGCGGAGCTTATAAAGGGGCTTCCATCAAAATCGGCGATCGCCAAACGCGTTGGTTGGCAACTTTTCAAGGAAAAAAAGCCCGGAAAACGCTTGTCCGTTCAGCTCACGCGCCAAGGTATTGCTTTAGCTACACGCGCTTTGTGAATACTGTATTGGTCAACCAATTCAAAGAGCGATGAGCACCAATGCGAGGTTGCCAGGTTGCGCTCTGACCGAAACGGGTCTAAAAAACCAAAATTGGTTTTGATCAGAGGCGCAGATCTCGAAGATGTACAGCTTCCCAGGGGTTACGACTTCGGCAGAGTTTCCAATTTCCGAAACGATGAAGGCCTGGGTGCTTGGCGATCCTGACGTGCTTTCGCTCAAGGAGAAACCGGTACCGGTGCCGAAGCAGGCGGAGGTTCTGGTTCGCATTGATGCCGTCGCCATTTGCGCGACCGATCTCGAGATTATTCACAGCGGATCGCCTGCGAAAATTCAGGGTGGCAGCCCTTTCAACAAGAATTTCACGCCCGGCCACGAATATATGGGAACGGTCGTGGCGCTCGGTCCAAGTGTAGATGAGTTCAAGATCGGCGAACGCATCAGCGTGGAGATTCATGCCGGCTGCGGCCAGTGTAGGCGCTGCCGGCAGGGCATGTACACCTCATGTCTTAATTACGGCCTCAACTATGGTGATGTCGACAAAGGTCACCGGGCGAACGGCTTCACCACCGATGGGGGGTTCGCTGAGTATGCGGTGAACCACATCAATACGCTGGCGCGAGTGCCCGATACGATGAGCGACGCCGAAGCGACGCTGGTCGTCACTGCCGGTACATCGGTCTACGGCCTGACCGAACTCGGTGGACTCGTCGCCGGAGAGAGCGTTGTTGTTATAGGTCCCGGGCCCATTGGCCTTCTCGCAGCCGCAGTAGCAAAGGCGTTGGGAGCAAGTCCGGTGATTCTAACCGGCACTCGCGACAGCCGACTTGCGATTGGCATGCAACTCGGGGCTGATCGTGTCATCAACGTCTCCAGCGAAGACCCCGTTGCGATCGTAAAGGAAATGACCGGCGGACTGGGTGCGGATTATGTCGTGGAATGCGCTGGCACCGAAGTGACGATCAATCAGGCAATCCAAATGACTAATCGAGGCGGAAAGATATGCCTCGCGGCATTTCCGCACGATCCCGTGCTTGTCGATCTGCCTTACCTCGTCAAGAATAACATCTATGTGTACGGCATCCGTGGCGAAGGCCGCAGCGCCACGCGTCGCGCCATGGCGCTGATGGCGGAGAAGCGGTTCGATGCAACCAAGATTCACACACATACCTTTCCACTGAGCGACCTACCGACGGCCCTTCGTTATGCGAGGGACCGCGTAGAGGATGCCATCAAGGTCGTCGTCACCCCGCGGGAAGAAGCTGTGGTCCGTGAAGCTGCCGAGTAAACGATAAAGCCCCTGGAGGATTGACTATGAGAAACATTGTTGCGGTTGAGTTTCTCAACGGCGTCAACAAACCATTGCCGGTCCCGGACAGCCTGCGCTTGAAGCAAACCGCCTAGCGATCATTCGCGCCTCGCCTGGTCCGCAGGGCGTGTCACAACCTTCCCCTCTCCTCCATGACGCGACTTTCCAGCCGACCCAGGCTCGGCGTCGCGCAACATTGAACGGCTTCTGATAGATGTCCAAGAGCACAATGAAGGGCGTTATCGCCGCAATCGCCACGCCTGTGGACGCCAACGGCGCTCCCGATCATGCACGATTTATGAATCTTGCGAGGCACCTTCTCGACAGCGGTTGCGACGGCCTGAACGTATTGGGGACCACCGGCGAGGCTACTTCGTTTACGCTGGAGCAGCGCATCGGTGTGATGTCCGCGCTTGCGGCGTCAAATTTGCCGCTTCAGCGTATGATGGTGGGAACCGGCGCAGCGGCGACCGGCGATGCAGTTCGGCTGACGCGCCATGCCTCCGAACTCGGCTTTTCGGGAGCGCTGGTACTGCCGCCCTTCTATTACAAGGGCGTATCGAACGACGGTGTTATCCGCTACCTCGACGCCGTGGTGAATTCGAGCAAGGAACTGCCGATCTATCTCTATAACTTTCCCGCACTCTCGGGCGTGCCCTATACGATCGAGCTACTGACACGAATCTTGAAGCAATTTGGCAACCGGATTGCAGGCGTGAAAGATTCTTCGGGAGATATGCCCTACGCGCGTGAGGCAGCAACTCTTTCGCCTGAATTTCATGTGTTCCCATCTAGTGAGGCAACCCTGCTGGAGGCCCGTTCGGGCGTTTTTGCCGGCTGCATTTCGGCAACTGCCAACCTCAACTCGGAGTATTGCGCGCGCGCGTTTCACTCAGGAGATGAAAGCGCTCACAAAACTTCCGTTCAGATTCGTAGTCTATTCGATGGACTCGCACTTGTTCCCGGAATCAAGGCGCTTTTGGCCCATCAGCACAAAGACAAGGAACTGGCGGAAGTCGCGCCACCGCTTTCACGATTCGCGGCGGCTGACCTGAAATCGATACAACCCCGCTTCGACGAATTACGCCGGATGTGAACGACACTATCCCGTTCGCTCAATGACGTGGGCGGCGACGTTGCAGTAGGCCCGCGGCTTTTTAACGAAATCCGCAGGCCAGTTGGAGAACTTGTCGTTCAACGGGACGCGAACCAGGCGCCTTTCTTAACCGTAATTTAGAGGAGACAGCAAGCGGCGAAGCTGATCACAGCCACGAGGAAGAGCTCCTTCGAGACATCGCCGGTTCGTTATTTCTGTACGATAAGATACCTCCGCGCCTCGGCACTGCTATCGCGGCTAGTTTCCGCTATCGTCGTAATCTTCCTTTCGCCGTCGGACGTCCAAGTAATCAACGAAAACAGCTCTCGGTTAAGCTGGAAGTCCAAGCACTCTCAACGTTTCTTCCCGAGATGCGCGTGGACGGTGGTTGCTGTATAGCGCCCTATTCAAATTCATGAATCGGT
This sequence comes from uncultured Alphaproteobacteria bacterium, assembly GCA_963832045.1. Classification (GTDB taxonomy): domain Bacteria; phylum Pseudomonadota; class Alphaproteobacteria; order Rhizobiales; family Xanthobacteraceae; genus Bradyrhizobium. Next base: position 31,176 of record CAWHSM010000011.1, on the reverse strand, counting down.
CGGCGTTCGATGATGCCAACGAGCCGTCGGCGTTCAAAAAGCTATTCTCGAAACCGACGCGGCAATGCCCGCTTAGTGCGGCGGCGACAACCAGCGACTGTGTTTCAAGCGCTCCGAATGCGCATGCAAACCAGTCGAAGCGCTCTTCTCCACCATTGAGCTTCATGATCTGTAAAAAAGGCAGCAAATTCGCCGGATCGCTCTGCTGTCCTTCGGTATACCGCCCAAGCGGAAAAATAATCGAATGACGATCGCCGGGCACGCTACCCCGCGCGATCAACGCCAAAAGGTGTTCAAATTCAGCGGTGGTGTAGATTATGTGCTGAACGGCAATTTTACAGAGCGACGCCCAATTGTACAGTTCGGCGGCCGCGCCTTCGTAGCCGGCATCAGGCACCAATTCCCTTACAGCGATGCTAGCCGCCTCCGGCCGGACCGAACGAATGGTTGCAATCTGTTCGTGGGGTTTGAACAATCCCACAGCTTCCGTCGTGATTTGGATGACGAGGTTTGGCCCCGCGGCATTCCGCACCGCCGCTATCGTGGATAAATAGCGGCTCGCTTCCAGCGAATGACGGCCTTTATCGTCGCGTACATGCAGATGAATTGCTTGCGCACCCGCCGCCGCGCAAGCAGAGGCTTCGATCGCGATCTCCCTTTCGGTGATCGGAATATTTGGATGATCTGTCTTGTTCTTGCTCGCACCGTTCGGTGCGATCATGATCGCAAGTGGGCTCATCGGAAATCCCGGAAAGCATCCACAACTAAAAATTTGCAGTGGTTGTATAACCTCGGTGAAAGCCGGCACAGGCGGCAACGCATATATAAAAATTAACTTGCGGTACTTTGCTCTTGGTCGATATCATGTCCTTTCTTCCGTTGCATTTTTTTGGTCATCGTTGACGACATTATAGATCGGCAAGTGGGCCATGCCCCAGGAACGAAGAATTCGTTCTGAGATATGACGCGTCGAGGCTCGACAGAGACGGGCATCCGATCATTCCAAGTACGCGCGCGATTTCATCATTCAGGAGTTGAATGGCATGGGACGCGCCGCCCTCGCCGCCCGCCGCCAGGCCGTAAAGCGCAGCACGCCCGATCATCACAGCATGGGCCCCGAGCGCGACGGCCTTCACCACATCGCTGCCCCGGCGAAATCCACTGTCGATGATGATACTTATCCGGTGGCGCAACTGCTCCGCGACTTCTGGCAATATCTCCATGGGAGAAATGCACGTATCCAAATGCCGACCGCCGTGGTTCGAGAGAATGATCGCGTCACAGCCCAGGTCCGCGGCCTTACATGCATCCTCCACACTGAGAATGCCCTTCAGAATAAACTTGCCTTTCCAACGCTCGCGCAACTCTTCGACCGTTCGCCAATCGATGGTCGGCGCAAACAAGCTCGGCACAATCGTCGTCGCGCTTCTGGTGTCACGCGCATTCGGTGGGAAAAAGTCCACCACATTCGCCATTGAAGGAACGCCGTTGGGAATCATGACATCCCAAAGCCAGCGCGGATGCATCAGGGCATCGATGGTGTCTCTGTACGATAGTTGGCCCGGTGCCCTGAATCGGCGCCGGTCCCACTCACGCCAGCCAAAAACATTGGCATCGACGGTGAACACCAAGGCTTCATAACCGGAATCTTCCGCACGCTTGATGATGTTGTCGGTCAGCGCCTTGTCCTTGAATACATACAACTGCATCCAAAGCGTCCCCGAGTGATCCTTCGCCAGGGCTTCCAGGCGCGTATTGGCCAGGGTGGAGAGGGTATACGGAATGCCCGCAGCCGCCGCTGCACGCGCCAAATGGGTATCACCATTACTGCGCATGATATTGTTATGGCCCGATGGCCCGACGATCAGAGGCGACTTATAATTTCCTCCACAATAGCTGGTTCCGATGTCGCAAATACTGGTGTTGACAAGGGTCCGAGGCACAAAGCGAAACGACCGAAAAATGTCCCTGTTCCACGCCAGAGTTAATTCATCCTCTCCTCCGCTTTCAAGAAATTCGAACGCGAAGGCGGCCAAACGTCGTCGCGCGATCTCGCGCAGCTCGGCGATGCTTAGTGCTTTCTTGTAGTCTCGCCCTGCGTAATAGCGCCTACGTGCCATTAACAGGCTCCACAGGCGCCGGCATCGCCTCCAACCCGACGGGCAGCGGAATAGCGGCCTTGTTCGAAGACGGCGTGACGGGTTTCGATGTGCACGGTGATTCCGGTCAACCGAGATTCAGAAAGTTTCGTACGGCCTGATGGAAGCCTGCGGGATTGTCGATATTCGGAAGGTGCGCCGAGCCTTCGACAATCGCAAACTGCGCGCCTTTTACCCGGCCGGCCATTGCCCGCATGACGTCCGGCGGAGCTCCCACGTCGTCGGAGCCCGCCACAAACAGTGTCGGAACTGTTATTTCACTGAGGCGGTCCAGGTAATTCAACCGCTTGAGCGCCTCACCACAACCTTCATATCCGACTGCGGATGTTGTCAAGATCATCCGTTCAATTTCCACGACTGCTTGAGGGTGGGAGGCGCGAAAGGATGCGGAAAGCCATCGCTCAACGGTTCCAGAGACGATCGACGAAAGACCGGCGTCATGCACCTGTTTGATTCGATCGGTCCAGCCCTGAACGAATGGCGGTGGAGCGTCCGCGCGCGCATCGCAACAGACCAGAAGGCTCAGCCGTTTCGGTTGCGTCAGCGCGACTCCAAGTCCCGTCATGCCCCCGAGCGAAAGGCCCATGAACGCCGGATGAGCCATTTCGAAGTGGTCCATAAGCCCTATGACGTCTTCGACGAGATCGTCGAACGTGTAGGGAGTCGGCGGAACATCACTGTCGCCGTGTCCGCGGGCGTCGTAGCGGAAAACGCGATACCGTTCTGACAGCCCGGCCATTTGGGGATCCCACATTTTGTAATTAGCCGTGATGCTGTTGCAAAGCACAAGCCAAGGGAGATCTGGCGCACCATCGATGCGTGTTGAAAGGCGTATGCCGTTTTTCGTTGTTACCAGCGTCATCTTTTTTGTTCCCAGCACTTCATTGGATTTAATCGGGTGAATGGTGACCTGGCGGTCACAGTCCGTCGGCGTCTGAAACAGCCTTCACGCCGACGCAAAAGTGGTGGGCGTGCTTGGTGGTACAATCCCGATGTGCCGATTAACCAGCGGCAGGACTTGATCTGCAAAAAGGATCATCGATTTCCGGGCAAGCTCTCGATCCTGCCAATCGTGCCCGGCATAGAGCAATGTACCAAAATCGCCGACTGACTCGCGAAACGCCAAAAGCTTGTCCGCCACTTCATCCGGCGTGCCAAAGATGACTAGCTGATCGACAATCATATCGAGCGTGACTTCGTTATCCGGCATGTCGCGACGCGGCTTGAACAATTCGATCCGCCCGGCGCGCTTGAGCTTGGTAAACATCTGGTTGTAATAGAATCGATATGGGCTCTGTTCCGATGTAGCGTATTCGCGTGCGACACGCCTGTCGGACGCAACAAATACGCTCTTGGCGATACGCCAATTCGCTGGATCGGCGCGGCGTCCGGTCCGCTCGCATCCCTCGGCATATTTTGGCCAGTGACTTTTAACCCATGCCGGCATCAGAAAGTTGGCGGAGATGGGGTCCCATCCACGTGCCGCTGCTTCCGACACACCTTTGGAAAATGGCGCGACAGCCGTAACGACGATCGGTGGATGCGGACGCTGCAACGGCTTGGGCAATATGCCTTGGCCAATATCCGCCAAAAGGGTTCTTGCCGTGGAGATATTCCAGTATTTTCCCTGAATATTGTACGGCGGTTCAGACGCCCAGATATTGATGATGTGGTTTATCGCCTCAAGAAACATCTCGTTACGGTCGCAGTCGAGATTGCCAAAGACCTCTGCATCCGAAATCAGACCGCCGGGACTGATGCCAAATATGAAGCGGCCGTCGAGCAGATGATCGAGCATCGCAAGTTGAGCCGCGACAGCAGCCGGATGGTTGTTCGGCATGTTGACGGTGCCGGTTCCGAGCTTGATCTGCTTGGTCGCATCAACTAGCGTCGCGAGAAACAACGCGCAGGACGTGATGTTCTCTGCCTGGTCGGTGGCATGCTCGCCACAATAGGCCTCGGTAAAGCCCAGTTCATCGGCAAGAATGAACGCTTCACGATCCTCGCGCAGCGATTGGCCCCAATTCTTCCCAAGCGGATGAATGGGCATCGTGAAAAAGCCAAGCCGCATCGGCGCTTCCTGCTAGGACCTGTGCAGGTCGTATCAATTTCCGACAACCCGGAAAAATAATATTTTGTGTAGATATTCATCAGGAAGCATAATGATGCTGCTTAGCAGGTCGGCATTACCAAGGAGACCGCCTCCAAAATTGGGATCACCATCAGGTTTTATAATGCGGATCAACGTAATTTATCGTTTCTACAGGACCCGCATCTTTGGTAGATCGCGCATAGTATTGAGATGTGGAAAGAGTATCGTTGAGCCTATTCTCGGGCTTCGTTGCGATCGTTCTCGATACGGATGACTGCTTGATCTCCATGGATGGATGGCGGTGAACACGATCGGGCGGCTTCGGGACGGGACCGTCCCTATGCAGACGGCCCATGTTGCTATTGTCGGTGGCGGGGCAGCGGGATGTGTTATCGCGGCGCGGCTGAGCGAAGACCCCAATCTCCAGGTTGTGCTGATAGAAGCGGGCCGCGACACACCAGCTGGATCCATGCCTGAGGACATCGCAGACATCTTTCCTCGATCTTATTCGAACCCGAAGTATTTCTGGCCTATTGCAGCTGTTCCACGAGCCGGTCAGTCACCTGTGCCGTTTCCCCAGGCCCGCGTTATGGGCGGCGGCTCCTCAGTCATGGGCATGTGGGCACCTAGGGGCCTCCCGGCAGACTACGACAACTGGACGACGTATGGCGTAGAGGGTTGGGGTCACAACGATGTCCTGCCGTTTTTCAAACTGCTTGAACGCGACCTCGATTTTCCGGGACAAAATCACGGCGACGCCGGTCCCATTCCGATCATGAGGCGCCGCCGTGCTTCGTGGCCAGGCTTCACGGCGGCGTTGGGAAAGGCCGCCGAAAAGCGCGGAGTTCTGTTTCAATCAGACCTGAACGACTCGGACGAAGACGGGCTGTTTGAGATGCCGTTGAGCAACGACGGGCACGCAAGGTTTTCATCGGCAACCGCCTATTTGACCCCAGCAGTCCGTAACCGTTCCAACCTGAAGATCATTGCAGACACCGAAGTCGAAAGGCTCCGCTTCGAAGGACGGCGTGTCATTGGCGTAGAGCTTCGGCGGCGAAACGACGAGCACGAATACCTATCTGCGGACCATGTAGTGGTTTCGGCGGGGGCCATCCACTCGCCAGTACTGCTGCTACGCTCCGGCGTAGGTCCCTCCCTGGAATTGGCTGCGCTGGGTATTGAGCCCGTTATCGACAGTCCTGAAGTCGGCAGCAATCTGCAAAACCACGCTTGCGTCCATCTGGGCGCAGTTGTTCAACCGGATGGACGCCACGATCCCGCGATCAGAAGTTACGTGTTGGGCTGCTTGCGCTTGTCATCTGGACTAACGGGAGCCCCACCGTCAGACCTCTTCATGGGCCTGATTTCACGGTCTGGCCCGCGCACGCGTGACATCGGCCTCGGCATGATCACCGTGGCACTTTATTCGCCATTCTCGCGAGGACGCGTTTCGCTCGCAAATCGAACTGGGACTGTTAAAATCGACCTGGCGCTCCTCGAAGACAGCCGCGATCGCAAGCGGATGATCACCGCCGCGAAAATCGCGCGAGATTTGATGACGGATCCGCTGGTCCAAGCAGTAACGAACGAAACGTTTCTTTTGCCGCCCAAGCTGCCCATCAAAATGCTAAATCAGCCCGGGCTCAAATCGGATTTCTTTAGCTTGGTGCTGTCAACGCTCCTCGATAATAACAAATCGATTCGCCGCTTCGCCTTGGGCCGCTGGATCGGCGCTGGACGCTTTCTGGACACTTTGAAAGACGATAGCGCATTTGACGATCTGGTCGTTGCGTCCGCGACTTCCATGGCCCATCCCACGGGAACTTGCGCGCTGGGGTCGGTCGTCGATACGAATACTGCTGTAAAGGGAGCGGAGAGGCTGTTCGTCGCCGACTCTTCAATCATGCCGAAGATACCACGCGCAAACACCCATATCCCGACGGTGATGGTAGCGGAAAAAGCGGCATTCGAAATTCGCAAACAGATTGGCATGTAGCTATTCACGCCGCGACGTTCGAAACGCTACACCGACCACAATGCCTTGGTTACACTGGATCGCATAGTTGGAGGGGACAATGATCGACCTACATTACTGGACCACACCGAATGGTCACAAAATAACGATCTTCCTTGAAGAGACACAACTTCAGTACAGGATCGTGCCCGTCGATATTCGAACCGGGAATCAATTCCACCCCGATACAAAGCCAAACATCGACGACGATTCAAGGAAACTTCTGTTCGGTCAAACGGCGACTTCTGTAAAGCTCCGATAGATGCCGCCGCGTCTTCAGCAGGGAATATCGCTCATAAATTGTCAGCCGCTCATTTTCGGTGGCTCCCGGCGGAAGGAATGTTTGGCCTCATCAGTAGCCAAGGTTTGTTCAACCGGTCCATTTCTTCCCTGATGAACCCCAGCAGAATTTCGGCGGCCGTCGATATTGGCCGTCGGGCGGCTTCAATCAAAAAGAGATCAAGCGTCAACGCCGGATTCGAAATCGCGCGAATATGAAAAGTCCGGTGATCCGTCGGATTGGACATCATGATCGCCGGCAATATTGCCGCCCAATCCGTGTTGAGGATAAAATCGAGAGTTCCTAGCATCGCATCGAGTTCAAGCAGTCGATCGATTCGAACGCCATTGGAAGAGAAGTACGTGTCGAGGGATCGTCGCCGAGAATTCCCCTTGCCAGGGACCACAACCTTGAGAGGACTCAGTTCGGCGAGCCGGACATAGGATTCCACTTTTTTCTTCGAAACCTTCCGTGAAACCAGCAACTCCGGTGTCGTCATCAATAGGCGGCTCCTCAATCCCAGTACGTCTGAAAACGCCGGGACGATCGCAAATTCGAGTTCTGCAGCCTTGACCTGTTTGGTCAGGATACCGCTATAGCCCTCAAGAACCCGGACCGAGACATTAGGATGAAGCTCGATAAATTTGGCCAAGGCCGGCGCCAATACACATCGAGTCATGGACGGCATCAACCCAACGCGGATCTCGCCGTGCAATCCTCGCGCATAGCTCTCCAGAACAGAGTGAGCGCCCTCGTGCACACGTAACACTTCAACACTTCGGTTGTAATAAGCGTCCGCGGCCGGAGTTGTGACAAGTCTGTTTGCGCTCCGCGAGAACAACTTCACACGCAGCAGCGCTTCCAGCTTTGCAATGTGCTGCGACACTCCGGATTGCGTGGCTCCTTCGCGGACCGCCGCCGAAGTGAAGGACCGTTCTTCATAGGCGGCGACGAAAAGTTTCAGATCTCGAATGCTGGCAGACATGCCATCCTCATTCATTTTTCTAATGGTGAGTAGCATAACATATCGTTATTTCTTATGCCGGTCCGATATTAATGAGAAGAATTCAGGGCTGTCGGACTCGACCCGCCTCCAGCGTACCGGACTGGTTGAGAGCCTGTTGCCGGAAAATGGCGATAAGCCATTTGCCGTCCTGACGCGCAAGGTCATTCTCGCGATTGCTGACCTATATCGCCGTTTGTTCACGGGGTTTCGGTGGTCAACCGGTGATCAACGGCACGCCGACCTCTCTCGACCCTGTGCCGGTCATCCACGACTTACTGGACGTGTGGTAGGCAAACACATGAATAGCCGAGGCAAGCCCGGCCATGCCGAGATCGGAAACAGGCGTGCCTAAACCCTACGACTTCTTCGGTTGGTCAGGCTTCGGCGGATCGGGTCGGATCGTCACCTTCCGGCCGTCCGTGAGGTCGACCTGCGGGTTCAGGATCACCCGGTCGCCGGCGGCGACACCCGTGCTCACCTCCACTGAGGTGCCGAAGTCGCGCACCATAGTGATGGGCCGGATGCGCGCCGTATCGTTCTCTACCACGGCAACCGAGAGCCCATCGCGGTTGAAGATGATCGCCTCCGACGGCACGATGAGCGACTGCGCCTTGCGCGAGATCTTCAACTCCACGCGGCAATACATCCCCGGAGACAGCGTGTGGTCCGAGTTCGGCAGGTCGACCTCGGTCAAGAGCGTGCGGGTGCCAGGCTGCAACGCATCCGCGATGCGGGTGACGCTGCCGGGGAAGTCACGGCCAGGGATTTCCGGCACGCGCACCACGGCCTGCGTGCCCGGCGTTACGCCGATGGCGTCGTCCTGCGGCACATAGAGCTGGATTCGGATGACGTCGGCGTGCGCGAGTGTGAACATGAAGGTGCCGCTGGTCGCGTCGGCCTGCACGAGGCTGCCTACGTCAACATTGCGCTGTGTGATGACGCCGTCGAATAGCGCGGTCACGCCTTGATACGTCTTCTGCTGGTTCAGCACCCGCAGCTGCGCTTCTTGAGCGGTGATGTTCGCGGCCGCAACCGAAACCGCCGCTTCCCGCGCCTGCAAAGTAAGGCGATCGGTGTCGCCCTGCTGCAAGGTCGCCCAGCCCTGCTGCACCAGCTTGCGATCGCGTTCCCACGTCACCTGGGCGAGATCGCGTTGAGCCGTGGCCTGTTCGAGGGTGGCGCGCAACTGTGTCAGTGTTCCTTCAGCCTGTGCAATCTGGTGCTCGATCTCAGGTGCAGTGATCTCCACGAGCAGATCTCCGGCCTTCACCTGGCTGCCGATGTCGACGTTCCGCTTGGATATGTAGCCGCTAGCACGGGCATAGATGTTCGCCTGCTCGAAGGCTTCGGTGGTGCCCGGCCAGACCGCGACGCGGAACGGCTCCGAGGCGTGCACCGCAGCGGTGCGCACCGCCGGCACGAAGTCGCGCCGGGCACTTGCGGTCGCTATCACCTCGGCGTGCAGCGTATAGTGCTCCCACAAGCCGTAGCCGAGGGAGCCGACGAGAAGGGTGATGGCCAGGAAGGCCAGGAGGGCGCGGCCGGTTTTGCCTTTCGATTGCACAGGCGTCTGCACGATCTGACCATCAATCGGGTGTTCTTTCACCGGGACGTCGGCGCCTGGATGCGGGAAGAGCTCGTTCATACCAGATCTTCTGCGAAGACGCTTTGCGCGGGCTTGCCGTCGTTGCCTTTGCGCAACAGCGCGAAAAGATAGGGCACCACGAAAAGGGTGGTCGGGGTGGCGAACAAAAGCCCACCGATCACGGCGCGGGCCAGGGCCGCGTTTTGCTCCTCGCCTGGGCCGCCGATCGCCATCGGAATCATGCCGACGATCATCGCGGTTGCCGTCATCAGCACCGGGCGGATGCGGGTACGGCCCGAGGCGATCGCGGCCTCGAACGCACTGCGACCAGCCAGTTGCTGCTCGCGAGCGAAGGTCACGAGCAAGATCGAGTTCGCAGAGGCGACACCGATCGCCATGATCGCCCCCATCAGCGAGGGCACGCTCAGCGTCGTGTTGGTGACGTAGAGCATGGTGACAATGCCGCAGAAGGTCGCCGGCAGCGCCAGAATCACCACGAACGGATCACCCCAGGTCTGGTAGTTCACCACCATCAACAGGTAGACAAACACCGCGGCGAACAGAATCCCGATGGCGAGGTCGCGGAACGCAGAGTTCATGCTGTCGATCTGGCCTACCACCTCGATCCGGTTCCCGGGCGTGAGCTGTGATTTGTACTGGTCGACCACCTTTTGGATGTCGGTTTGAAGCGAGCCGAGGTCGCGGCCGTCGGCATTGGCGTAGATCTCATACAGCGGCTGCACGTTAGCCTGGTTGGCGTTGGTCGCGACCGAGTCGCGCTTCAGCGTCGCCACGTTGCTGAGAAGCCCCGGAACCGGGTTGCCATTGTTGCCGGCCGTGAACTTGGTCACCGGCGTGTTCTTCAGGTCGTTGAAAGTGTCGGTGCGGTATTCGGGCGTCTGCACCGCGAGATAGTAGGGTGTCCCGTTCGCCGGATCGGTCCAGAAATTTGGGGATACCTGCACCGATGACGAGAGTGAGGTGTTCAGGTTGAGCGCGATGTCATTCACCGTCAGTCCGAACTGGCTGGCGCGGGCGCGGTCGATCTCGGCGAATAACTCCGGTCCGTTGACCTCCTGCTGCAAGTGTACGTCGGCAAGGCCCGGGATCGCCGCGATCTTCTGCTGTAGCTCCTTCGCGATGCGCAGGTTGTTGGCGCGGTTATAGCCGACCGTGCGCACGTTGATCTGGGCCGGGATGCCGAAATTAAGGATCTGGGTCACCACGTCGGCGGCCTGGAAGTAGAAGATGTTCTCCGGAAATTCCGCCGGCAGCGCCTCCCGCAGTTTCTTGACGTAAGTCGCGGTCGGCTTGTGGCCCTCCTTCAGTGCCACGAGGATCACGCCGTCGTTGACGCCCATCGCGGTGCCGTCGCTAAAGGCATAGTTGTAGGAGCGCGCCGGCAGGCCGATGTTGTCGACGATGAGGTCGCGCTCGTGCTCCGGGATCACCTCGCGGATCTTTTCTTCCACCTCCTGGAAGATGGCCTCCGTCTTGTCGATGCGCGTGCCGGCCGGAACACGGACATGCAGCTGGATCTGCCCGCCGTCGATCAGCGGAAAGAAGTCGCGACCGACGAAGAAGAACAGCGTGCCGCCGAGTGCGAGGATCACCACCGCAATCGAGGGAATGATCAGCCTGTGTTTCACCACGCCGGTGAGTATCTCGACGTAGGCGGTGCGCATATTCTCGAAGCCGTGCTCGAACTTGGCAGACATCCGCGAGAAGAAGCCGTTGCCGGTCTCCGCGCCGTGCTTCTCGTTCTTCAGCAAGAGCCCGATGGTGATCGGCGTCAGCGTCCGCGAGAACGCGTAAGACGCCAACATTGCGAACACCACGGCGAGGCCGAGCGGCGTGAACAGGTATTTCGCAGGTCCATGCAGGAACACCACCGAGGTGAACACGCAGCTGATTGCAAGCGTGGAGACCAGCGTCGGCACCGCGATTTCCGCGGCGCCGTTCAGCGTCGCGGCGGGCAGCGGCATATGCTCCTCCGTCAGGAGACGGTGCGTGTTTTCGATCGTCACCGTGGAGTCGTCGACCAGGATCCCGATCGCCAGCGCAAGCCCGCCCAGCGTCATGGTGTTGATGGTCTCGCCGAGGAAATACAGAACCACGAGTGAAGTGAGGATCGACAGCGGAATCGAAATCATCACCACCAGGGTCGAGCGCCAGGACCCCAGGAACAGGATGATCATCATGGCGGTGAGCACGCCGGCGATTGCGCCTTCCCTCAGAAGACTGACGATCGATTCCTTGACGAAGATCGACTGGTCGAACAGCTCTTTGATCGCCATGCCGGGCGGCGCCGCAGCGCGCGAGGTGACGAGCGCGTCCTTCACCGCGTTCACGACGGCAAGGGTAGAGGCGTTGCCGTTCTTGATGATAGACAACAGCACCGCGCGGCGGCCATCGGTGCGCACCACGTTCTGCTGCACGGCGTTGCCGTCATGAACCTGGCCGATGTCCTTGACGAACACGGTGGCACCACCGGCATACTTGATGGGGATGTTGTTGAGGTCCTCGATCGAGGTCGGCATCGCGTTGGTGCGGACCGTGAACTGGGTGTCACCAATCTTGGCGAAGCCCGACGGCAGCGTCAGGTTCTGTGCGTTGACGGCGTTGACCACGTCTAGCGGCGTCAGCCCCTTCGCCTGTAGCTTCAGCGGGTCGATGTCGACCATGATCTGTCGGTACTTGCCGCCGGCCGGGGTGGGCAGCGTCAGGCCGTGGATCGGGGCGAGCTGCTGGCGCAGCCGATAGATGCCGTAGTCGTAGAGCTGCTGCTCGTTCAGCGTGTCGGAGGAGAGGCCGATTTGCAGCACGGGCACGCTGGAGGCATTGTACTGAACTACCACCGGCGCCTGGATCCCTGGCGGCAACACCACGCGGATGAAGTTGGTGGCCGAGACGATCTGCGAGATCGCCAGGTCGAGGTTGACGTCCGGCTGGAAGAACACCTTCTGCACCGAGATGCCGTTCAGCGTCTGGGCCTCGATGTTCCGGATGCCGCTGACGCTGGTGGACAGCGCAAACTCGCTGTAAGTCGTGACGCGCTGCTCCATCTCGGATGTCGACAGCCCAGTGTACTGCCAGACGATGGTCACGACCGGAATGTTGATCTCGGGAAAGATGTCGGTCGGCATCGACACAATCGAGGTCGAGCCGAGGAACAGCACTAGCACCGCCAGCACGTAGAAGGTGTACGGAAACTTCAGTGCAAAGCGAACAATTCCCACGAGCGGCAAATACCCCTTATTAAGGCTACCTGGTAAGCAACATGGAGAACTTAGGCTCGATCATTTTGGTCAAATGATCGAGCCTGTTGATTGATTTGCTTTCGACGGCTCGAACCAGCACCTCGGACCGGCCCAGGGCCAGCACCGAATTCACCCAAGGCCCAGCCTACAACAAACCCTTGGAAGAAACGGTCATTTTAACTTGAACGAAAGCGCAAAAACGAACTGAGGAGCCGCGATCGTATTGCGGATATCAACGGGATATTGGAACTTTGCTTTGAAAGTCCCACCCCAGTCCGTGTCATAGACGACGACCGGCCCGACCCTGGAAAGTGTCAAATACCTTCCGTTGGGTAGAACGTACTGATTATTGACAGCATCTGAATTGATCTGTGTGGCGAAATTTCCTGCGATTCCATATTGCCACTTCCCCACGCGCTCGGAAATCGCGGCGTCGACGTCGACGATATCGCCCTGCGCATAGTTTGTGAGGGGATTCGTCGAAGCATGATTGTAAAAAAACCGTGCGCTAAATTCGAGCCCGTCGCCAAGAAAGTTCCGCTGTGTCAGGTAACTTAGGGCAAAATTCGGGACGAAGAAGTAATCGTTGTGCCCTACTGTCGCAAACTTGTCGGGGTAGTATGACCCGATCGGAAAGATCATCGAATAGTTGAGCTGGACGGTTAAGCCATAAGGAAGCTTTGGAGCGGTAGGATCCTGGGCGGCGCCGTTGCCGAAATAATAGCTCCACCTTAGGATATCGACATAAGGATCACCCCATCCTGGATCGTTCTGCGTTTTGCCATTCTGGGTCCAATGAAGGAAATCGAAATTCGTTTCCTGCACCGAAGTCGCGAGAGTTCCTCCAAATGGCTTCCACGGGTAGACGTACGTGACTATGGCGGCATTGATGTTGATGGCGACGATGGCTTCATTGATCGCCGGATTTGGTCTGCCATCAGCACCGTTGAGGCTGTTTGACCAAGTAGGAACCTCCGCCAGAGTGAGATAGAAGCCGGGTGCCGATGGAAGGTAGGCGCTGCGAACGTCGGCGAACCCGATCGGGCCACCAAAGGTCGATCCTTCAGCCGCAAGCACCGGCCCCGCGCAAGCCAAAACGAAGCTCGTAACCAGAGCGCTGCCGGCACAAGCGGTAAAAGTTCGATTCATCGTGAAACCCCCCCTCGTCATCGTGACCCCCCTTTTGCCGATCACCCGTTTTGTTAGGAGCGAAGGCTGCTTAGGCGCGTGCCTTCGCTTACCTGCCGAACTTCCTAGTCCGGATCGTGCAGGCTAAATGAATGCCGGGTCCATTTGACTTTTGCCAGCAGCTTTGCGCGCGCTGTCGTCCAAATGAAGAGCGGCAGGACACACCATGAGTGGTGATGGATTGACGGTTGGGTTTGGAACAGAGAGCCCGCAACGTAGTTCGGACGGGGCGGCACGCTCTTGACGTTGCGGGCTCAATGAAGTGCCTGCATGATCCGCACCATTCAGCGCACAGAATGATGCGCAGGAAATGGATTTGGGGGGAAGAAATGAGGAAAGTCCTGCTGGGTAGTGTGGCGCTGATGGCGCTGTCGACGGCGTCGGCGGTCGCAGCCGATCTGGCGGGGCATCCCCCGTATACCAAGGCTGCGGCTCCCGTGCCGGCACCGATCGACAACTGGACCGGTGTCTACGTCGGCGGCCATGTCGGCGGCGCGTTCCAGGCTGACGACATCAGCGGCTTCGCGACCTCGGGCAACCGCTCGTCGGTCTTCGGCGGTGTCCAGATTGGTTACGACCTCCAGTTCAAGCCGAACTGGGTATTAGGTATCGAAGGTCAGTACTCCGGGATCGACCTGAACCGCTCCGGCACGCTCGGCGCCGTCTCGGCGTTCGACAGGACCCGCGGGTTTGGCTCGGTGACCGGCCGTATCGGCTACACTTGGGGTCCTGGCCTGCTCTACTTGAAGGCCGGTGCCGGCTTCCGCGCCCCCGACGACCTGTATGCGACGATCGGCGGCGTACCGGTGGCGAACACTGCCAGCAGGCAAGACGACGGTTTTACGGCGGGTGTGGGTTTTGAATACTTGTTCACCCCAAGATGGTCGGCGAAGGTGGAGTACCAATACTTCGAACTCACCGGAGACAACTTCACGGTGCCGACCAGACCGGCCACCGCGGTCAACCTCAACAGCTACCTCCACACCGTGAAGCTCGGTATCAACTACCGCTTCGACCTCGGCGCCAAGAACTGAGACAGGGACTGAGGGTCGGCTCTCAGTCCATCAGAGAAAGCCCGGTCAGCGCCGGGCTTTTTTTTGCGGACGCGCCATCAAGACCGACGGATCGCGCAGACCGAATGAGTGATGATCCATTTTTCCAGCAATCTTGCGTGCGCTATCGTCGTGATGATGATGATGACCTGCGGCGTACATTTTCGATCAACATTCGCAGCGAGTAGCAAGTTCGCTCAAGATCGATGTTTCTGTCGGGGCCCAAATCGAGATCGAGCAGTCGCGTGTCAGTGCAAGCGCGCTACTACAGCCATCCCTGTCGGTTGATCGGGACGACACCTGATTGACGACGGATTGACGGTCGTTATGCGTCACCGACGCGTCGGGAAGCGCCCGACGCCTGATGACTTGCCGCCGTCCCCACGAATTTAGTCGCAGAAGACTGGGAGGTGGCGCGGAAATTGAGCGGACCAATTCCGTAGACCTCTCTAAATGCCCGGGAGAAATGACTGCGGCTGGCAAAGCCGACGGCTCCGGCAACCATCTTGACGGGCATCGTCGTGCAACGCAGCAATTCGGCGGCGCGATGCAATCGCGTGGTGGTGACGAATCGCATAGGAGTCATACGATAAGTCTTCAAGAACTCGACGGCAAACGTCGAACGACCCATGCCCGAGATGGCCGTCAGGGTTTCCATGTCGTATACGGCCTCTGGTTTTGTTCGTATCTCGGCGACGACCTTTAGGAGCTGCGGAGCTCGCACGCACGCAAGCAGAACCCTTCGCTTTTCAGGCGTGTCGAGGTGGCTCTGCATCGCCTTCACCAGACAAATTTTCATGAGTGTTCCAACCACCGCGCGCGTGCCGAGGCGAGGATTTTCGATCTCGTTCAACATCGCAGCGAAAGCTTGCCGCACGATAGGAGCATCGCTCAGATCTTTGATAGGTTCGATCACTCTCTCCAGAAGACCAAATGATCCAGAAGTATTGGGAGTGATGAGGCCGCGGAACAGGCGCAGGTCTCCGGGTTTTCCGCCGGCAGCATCGTAGAGCAGCAATCCGTCGCCGATCGCCGAGTAACGGTCCGCTCCGCGCAAATCGCGGTTAGGGTCGCTATCTGCTGCCAGGCTTTGTGATGCTCCGGAAGGTACAATGACAAGACTTCCGGCCCCGCACACCAGCGGCGGCAAGCCTGATACCGTTAGATGCATCGTGCCATCCAACACGTAATAAAATTCGATGGAGCTCTTTGGCTCAAGAACAAGCCGTACGCCGCGCTCGATCTCACAAATAGCAGCAGCCTCGACTACAACATCGAGAGTCGAAAGCAGATGCTCGAGATAATTGTTGTCCATCTTCAAACACCGGTCGTCACAAAGCGGAGCTTAGATCTCCACGGACCTCGATAATTTCGGTAGCGCGAAGAGAGAGGCCATTCGGGCCTCGCTTTGAACGTTTCGATGCGATCAGCGGAGTCCGAGAGCACGACTGAAGGGCCTCCGTGTCGTGCGCGGAGCCACCGGATAACCCAAGTTCCGTGGCTGTCTACGGCTGAACATACGAAAGTGATCCAGATCTGATTTTGCGGCCCGGCGCGTCGTCGACGCGCGTCACTGAGGACAACTTCGATCAATCGGGTCACGCGGTCGAGGTGCCGCCTCGCGACACCGACCGCGCGGTCTCCGTCGTGGGCAAGGATGGCTTCAAACAGCTGCTCATGACTAGCCAGACAACCCTCCATTTCGAGCTCTCAAAACCTCGAGCACGCGGGCTTGCCGCAATTGCGACCCTCGTACTCCCTCGCTACTCCCTCGCTATTCCTGGATCTCAACATTAGGTTCCCGATCCGTAACGTTACGGTTAGGAACCCTGCGTGCTCCAGCACGCGCACAGCTTCGCCGACCCACCCCAAGTTCTTTAATCAAGGCAGAATCGGGAGGCAATTGGTCTCCCACGTTGAACTCGCCGGAGACCAATCGTTTTAGTTGGTCTTCTTGTTTGCCGGATCATCGTTCGGATCGACCCATTTAGTGTCCCAGGGTCCGATCGAATGAACTTGGATGACGGTCTCTTCATCGATCCATGCGAAGTGGGGATCGCCCGGAGGCAAGATCACCACGCTGCCTGGTGGCAAAGCGCGGGTCTTCGACGCGTCAAACTTGTCCCCGACGCCGAGATTGAATTTTCCCGAGATGACAGTGACGTGCGTGGTAACCGAATGAAAATGCGCTGGCACCTTCCATCCGGGTTGGAACTTGATGCGGAAAATAAACGGCGTCTGGGTGTTCAGAGGACCTTCGATCACCGTGACTTGCGCGCCGGGCGGCAACGTTTTGATGTCGCTCCAAACGAGGTCAGATGGCGTGATGAACTTCGCCGCCTCGGCCGCGCGCAAGGCCTGGGTCGAGGCGGTAACCAGCAGGAGACCTGCGATAAAGGCAGCAATTCCGGTAAGTCGACGCATGGGCTTTCCTCCGTTGTTACTTGTTGGGTCGCTCTTGGGCGGCTAACTTAAGTCATAAGACGACTAATGACTTTTAATTTACCTACCTTTCAAACATCCGTCAATCAAATCCTCATTCAGCCCGCAGAGAGATGAATTGCTCGTTCAGTCAAATTGTTCACGAGCTCGCAGGTGGCCAGGCCATCGGCGCCTAGACACTCCGCAGTCCTCAGGACTGCGGAGTCTGATAGCCTCGATTTCGATCTTGCGGCCAGCCAAAACGTCGCGCTGCCCCACGACATTCTGATCCGTCATGAGGCGATCAGCACGGGCGGCGCGGTCACGACGACTCCGACGCCCGCGCGCAACGAACGACGCATCGGGGAGCGGACAGCTCGCGTTGCGAGCTCGCGCAGCCGAGGTCTCTTGGCCAGAGAGAACATCAGACAACTGATGATTTTTGAAGTTAGCGGCCTGTTGTCAAGGGGGCCTCGCCTCCTGCCGGGCGCCTCCACCTGCCCCGCAGCCGCTCGTCAGATTGGTCGGGCCGCCGGGATCGCTAGGACCGGCGAAGCTGACTCCTCCGGCACCGCCGTCGGCCAGCGCGGGCCTGCCCGTGGACGTGATGCTGATCCTCCCACCTTTCATTCATTCTTGATTATTTATCTCTTATATAAGAGTAGACCGGCGAAAGCAAATGAACAACTTTGGAACGTCGACACTGTTCACAAGCCAATCGCTATATTGTTTCACCGCGGGGTAATTTTCAGCGGGATAGCCATCGAATACGATCTCTCTTGGCTACAGCAATGTTGGCAAGCGCGACTCGGGCGTATGGCCTCGAGCATCAGCGCGTTGTCGGCGACGGTGCGAGTGATCGGATCGCCGTGATCAACTGTGAGCTCGACGGCGAAGATGCCTGTATATCCGTGCCTTCGTCGAGTATCCGCGTCACGATAGTGGCCTCGATCTCCGGCACATAGCCTTCCAGAATCGACGCGCCGTTCATCATCGGCACGCCGGCAACACAGACGTTGTCCTTGATTGCCACCCGCTTGCCAGTCTGCTTGTCGCGCCGCGCCCCTTGAATGCGGATCTTCGCCGCCCACGCGCCGTAGGGGTTGTCTTCCGGTTGAGGGCGTACTCCAGGCGTCCGCGGATACTTCACGCCTGGCAACGGCGCTACCACGGCGGTATGGCGATCAGTGACCTTGACATGGCGCCAGCCTTCAAGCGGTGCAAACATCATGAAGAGGTTGGCGGTGCCGTTGCGCTCGTACTCGTGATCGAACCGCGCCGGTCGCTCCGGTTTCATCGGGATCGGCACGCGCGTCTCGGCAAGGAGTTGCTTTGAGCTCTCGTCCAGGCGCACCAGCGGGCGATTGGGATCGCGTGGCCGCGTGTAGACCGCCAGCACGTCTTCCATGGCGGCTACGAACGCGCTGTTGGCTTTCGGCGGAATGACCCAGCACTGTCGACGATGGGGCTGGAGAATGTTTTTTTAAGCGTCCTTCCGATCGTGGAGTTGCTGGCGCGATCGACAATTTGCAGTTCCACGACCTTTTCTCCAACAGCCGCAAGGTCCAGCGTACGCGTCCCTGGGGAGGTTTGGAACAAGCCAGCGCGATCAGTTTGGCTTCCTTCTCGTCGTCAAAAATCCGGGCAATCGCCGGTGTCGCCCGTTGCTTGCGGCTCAACACAGCCTCGAAGCCTTCTTCCACCAGTTGCTTCCGGACCCGGTAAACCATCGATGCGCTGGTCTCCAAAGCCTTGATAATCCGGCTGTCACTCCAGCGTGCACCGGCTTCCGAGACATCGGCCTTCAACAATATTCTCGCCTTCAGCAGCCGCTGGGCCGGGCTTTTGCCTTTCCGTATCAACGCTTCAAGCCGCTCGCGTTCCGCCTCGCTCAGCCGCACAACATACTTCTTTACCGAAATCTCCTTGGCAGCCATCATCGTCTCTCGCTCGTGGTGCGACGGAAGCGAAAAAGAACGTCCTTTCAAATTAGGGCCTGTCCTCAATTGAGCCAAATGACTGCGGCGGCCAAATGGATGCCGGCAATGGATGCCGGCGAGGAAGTTTCTGGCGGTTTTGTCATAGCGGGTGGCAATGGCTCGGTACTGCTTGAGCTTACAGTAGAAGTTCTCCATGAGGTGGCGCGCTTTGTACAATTCCTTGTCGTAGAGGCGTTGAACCTTTCGATTACTCTTGGGCGGAATGACGACCTTTTTTCCTGCCGCAAGCAGAGGCTCGATGACGCGCTCATCGGCATCGAAAGCCTTGTCTGCCAACAAGGTGTCGGCCTGCATCTGGGGCAGAAGCATGTCGGCGCCTTGCAGATCATGGGCTTGCCCCGCAGTCAGGAAGAAGGCCAGCGGATTGCCGAGAGCGTCGACCATGGCATGGATTTTGGTGCTCAACCCGCCTTTGCTGCGCCCGATCGCCTGGTCTTCGCCGTCTTTTTTTGAGCGCCGGCGCTGTGCTGATGCGCGCGCACGATGGTGCTGTCGATCATCGCGTATTCGTTGTCCGCATCGGCCGCCAGCATTTCGAAGATCCTCTTCCATGCGCCACTCTTCGCCCAGCGCGAAAACCGCGTATGAATCTTGATCGGGTCGCCAAAACGTTCTGGCAGGTCGCGCCAAGGTATGCCTGCGCGATAACGGTAAAGTACCGCCTCGACGAACAGCCGGTTATCCTTGGCGGTGACGCCGACATGGCCTTCACGGCCGGGCAAAATATCCTTGATCCTGTCCCATTGATCGTCCCGAAGGGCGTAGCGGCGCATCTGTCAGCTCCGAATCAGCTGACATCTCATGAATCACGCCGCTATTCTCTTGGGAATCGCCTAATTGAGGACAGGCCCTAATTGAAGCGAGCCACTAGTTTGCCCTTCGCGGCTCCAACCGGCCGATTTCGCAAGAGACTTGACGCACCCGTCACGGCTATGTATCAGGATGATCCAATCAGCTGATGATTAGACATGATGATTAAAGGAGCGACCGATGCCAAAGGTTTTGATACTCACCGGCGATGCCGCCGAAGCGCTTGAGGTGATTTATCCGCACCAGCGTCTCCGCGAGGAAGGCTACGACGTCGTCGTCGCGGGTCTCTCTCGGAAGCTCTTGCAGCTGGTGGTCCACGAAATGGTCCCGGGAAACGACACTTTTGTGGAGAAGTCGGGCTACCATTGGCCGGCGGATGTTGCTTTTTCAGAAGTTGATCCCTCGGAATACGCGGCCATTGTGATCCCGGGAGGTCGGGCTCCCGAGTACATCCGAAACAATCCGGATTTCGTCCGGATTGTGCGCTACTTCTTCAAGGAGGAGAAGCCAGTCGCTCATCTGTGCCATGCGTCTATTGCGCTAGCAACCGCCGGGGTTCTCAAAGGCCGTCGCATTGCCGCTTTCCCCGAACTGCAGTCCGACGTGGAGGCGGCCGGGGCCGAGTTTGTGAACGCAGAGGTGGTCGTCGACGGATCGATGGTGTCGGCTCGCGCCTATCCGGACCATCCGGCATGGATGCGGGAATTCATGCGGATACTGCGGAAGCGCGCTCCTGTCTCGGCGCCTGTTGCCGTGGCCGCAGCGTAACGGCGCTCGAAAAGATGCGAGCAAGGCATTCGGCCCCGATCTTGTGACGGGGTCGAATGGCCGCGCTGTTTGGCGGCTTTTTCGGTGACCATGTCGCAAACACCCTGGTCCAGGGCGGCAGGGAATCAGACGGGTCCAGCTGTTCCTGTGACGGCTGGCGGTTTCGTCGACGGCGCATGCTGGTCTGGGTGCGGCTATCGTGGCGGGAAGCCCGGCGACAGGTTATAGCGCATGCGTCCCCGTGCCGGCCAGCTTTGGCTTTCTCGACGACTAGTGTGGCGACTCTGACGTTCCTTTCAGTGTCGCCGCGAGTTCTTCGAAGGAACGTCAGAGTCAAAGCCACACTAGAATCATATGGTTGCTAGGGTCCCTTTGGTTCTGACATTCGTAAAAGTGCCCGCTGCGATGGGATACGAATGTCAGAACCGGGACACTAGGCTGAAGTTTTCGCCGATAATGGGCGAGAGTTGAGTCTCCTGATCGCTTAAGGCGAAAATTGCTCCCGAAATGTGTCCATGCCGATGGCCGTATCCATGTTCACAAGCCGCCTGATTTATGATTCGATTCTGCGGCGAAGACGTCTCTCCCGCCCAGCGAGGTCGTTATTCGCCTCGCCAACGCAAACTTCGGACTAGGATGTGGAACATTAGGTTTTTGGAAGTTGACACCTTATCTTCATCGACGTCCATGTCTTTCCCGAAGCATGCCTCGCTATCACGGGTTATGTGGTAGGTTGAGAGACCGGTCGATAGAAGGGTGTTTTTATGAAGATGGTTGGAAAAGCGGTCGAATCGCGACGGCGCTTTCGTCCGGTTAGGCGGTCACAACTGGTTGACGAGGTCATCCAGCAGCTGCGGTCGCGTCTTACTTCGGGCGACTTCAAAGTTGGCGACAGGCTCCCTTCGGAATCCGTACTCGTTTCCGAACTCGGTGTCGGCCGGACTACCCTTCGCGAAGCTGTCCGAGTGCTGGAGCATGCGGGGCTCTTCGAGGTCCGTCAGGGCTCAGGCACGTATCTCCGCTCGATCACCGACACCGATACCTATGCGCCGAGGCTGCGGAACGCGCGCATTCTCGAAGTCCTCGACATCCGACGCGCCCTCGAGATCGAGATGACGCGAATGGCAGCGGCCTACCGGACGGATGCCGCCTTGGTGGCGATGAGGGATGCCCTGGACCGAATGCGGCGGGGTATGGAGTCGTATGATGAACGGGCCTTTATTGATGCGGAAATGGAGATTTATCGCGTTATCGCCGCAGGGACGCAAAACTCGATCATGATCGAGTTTTACACCTTGTTCTCCGAGGCATTACGGCGCGCTCTGACTCAAATCATCGCCATCCCTGGGGTTATGCCTGACTGTTTGGGCCGCCACGAACAACTCTTCAATGCGATCACAGCGCGGGACGTAGACCGAGCTGAAGCCGTTGCGAAAGCGCATCTTGAGCGGGTCACCAGGCTGGTTCAGGACGTTCTCGGGGATGCCCGAGTGACCGACGCTGACCAAGCGCCGGGCGCGGCCACGTTTAAGCTGATGCCCGAGCAACCGTCAACTTAGGCGGGCGCCGAGGGACGGGTCCCTTGAGGCGCGATCGCGGTCGGCCGAGCTGCGCGCTCGACGGTAGCTGAGGAATTTTGCGCCGACGGCGCGTGCGTCATCCGCGGCCAAAAGGCTACTGCCTTACGCCAGCCGGCTAGCCGATGATTCGGTGTCCGGTCAGATCCGGCGTATCGGCGAGATCCCGTGGGGTCTGCCATCTAGCTAGATGCGCGTCTCTCACAAGTTTTTTGGCCCAACTTTTTTGTCGCCTAAGTCTTGGCACCCAAGTCTTGACAACGAAGAAACTCGGACATACCGTCGCAAAAATCATCAGTTGTCTGATGAATAAAATAACGGGGAACGTCCATGATCAAATTCGAAGATTATGCCGAAAAGTACTCGCACATTCGGATGGATCGCCAGGACGGTATTTTGGAGATCACTTTCCATACCGATGGAGGAACACTCGTCTGGGGCGGCGGACCGCACGGACAGCTCGGACCAGCCTTCCATGACATCGGTCAGGACAGGGAAAATAAAATCGTCATCATGACCGGCACCGGCGATGCCTTCATCGAAGAGATCAACTCCGAGGTCCTTGGTGACCGGTTACCCAAAAGCAATATCACGCCGACGACTTGGGATCACATCTACAGCGATGCCAAACGACTGTTGATGAACCTTCTCGACATCGAGGTCCCCGTCATCGCTGCGGTAAACGGCCCGGTCAACATCCACGCCGAAATCGCGGTGCTGAGCGACATCGTATTGGCTTCTGAAAACGCCGCGTTCGCCGACGCGCCTCACTTCCCCAATGGCCTGGTTCCGGGCGACGGGGTCCATGTGATTTGGCCGCACCTGCTGGGAATCAACCGTGGCCGCTATTTCCTCCTCACTGGCCAACGCCTGTCGGCCCGGGAGGCGCTCCAGCTAGGCGTGGTCAGCGAGGTCTTGCCGGTTGACAAGCTGCTACCGCGCGCCCGGGAGTTGGCGCGGCAAATTCTAAAACAACCCCCTCTTACCGTCCGCTACGCCCGAGTGGTGATGACGCAAGAGCTCAAGAAGCTCATGCTTGAACACCTTAGCCACGGACTTGCGCTCCAAGGGTTGGCCGCAAACGAATACTGGCCGGGTTCGTGATGGTAACATCGCCGCGTTGCGTCGTCCGCATCGCCTGACTTCGATGAACGTCCTTTGGTTACGGCGGCGGAAGAGATGGTTGCGGCGGCGGAAGAGAATGGTTAGTGATCGAGCGGGGTCCGCACATGCTTGCCTCGAAGGAGGAACGACGGCAAGGCCGAGCTTGAGTAGTTCGCCGTGGATGCGCGGCGCGCCCCAAAGTGGGTTCTCGATGCTCATCCGCCGGATCAGCGCGCGCAATTCGGTCTCGATCAGCGGCCGCCCTCCCCGTCCCAATGACTTCCAACGCCAATAAAAACGAAAGCTGGCCCGATGCCAACACATCGGCGTTTCAGGCTGGATAATCCTCGCGACCTTCAGGATCGAAGGAAACCATCGATACATCTGGAGGAGAAACCAGCGATCGTTGTTCGTGAGCCAAGGCCGGCCGGGCATCTTGCGCCGCAAAACGATCAACCGATGTCGGAGCACCGCATTCTCAGCCTCGAGCCGGATCTTCGACTTGAATGGCGAGGTCAAAATCCAGAGAACGGAACATAGGAGCCAGATCATTCCGTCAGCTTAGGCGATATGCCTCCAGCCGGCCTTAGCGTCCGTCCGGAGACTTCAGGCCAGATTGCAGAGTTTTCTAAGCATGAGGCGGATTGAGGCGAGCCGCAAGAACACCAGCGCCTTGCGATTTAGGTTTTCCCAATCCTTTGCGAGCCGTCGGCAACGGTTGAGCCAGGCAATCGTCCGTTCGACGATCCAGCGCTTTGGCAAGACCGCAAATCCGCCGACCTGATCGGAACGTTTGACGATTTCAATGTCGAGATGCGGCAGAACCTTTTCAAGCGCTTTCGCAAATTTCGGCCCTCGATATCCGCTGTCGGCGAACAGCGTCTTCAAGAAGGGAAACATGCCGATGCGCCGGTTTCTCGTCCGGCTCAATGAACCGGCGTGATCAGTTCACGCGCCATCCTGGGCGGACTTCAGCACCACTACGCCCGTGTTTAAGTTTTCGGTACACACAGGCGGCACTTCGAAAATCAGGGCAACCCTGTTCTCGTCGAGCAGCAAGGTCAGCGTGATCTACGCCGCCTTGGCAATTTTGCTCGCCTTCGATTCGCCGCTTGACAACAAAGACGTTGGAGCTCGGGGCTACCTGCGTGCGGTTTTACCGCACGCAGGTAGCTTGAGGAGGCTTAGGTGTGGAAAAGATGCGTAGCATGGGTAATTGCGCCACCCGCGCGGATCGCTGCGGCGACCATGGCGGCTTCCGACAACTGCGCATCGTTGGCCCCGGCATCGCGAGCCGCCTTGGTGTGCAACTCGATGCAGTACGGGCATTGAGTGGTCAATGCAACGGCAACCGCGATCAGCTGTTTCTGCTGCGCAGAGAGCGCGCCCTCGGCAAACGCGGCCTTGTCGAAAGCCCAGAACGCCTTCATGGCGCTGGGAGCAGCTTGGTCCAGCTTCTGCAAATTGGCGAGATTTTTCATGTCGAACATTTGGCTTCTCCGTGTCTTTAAAATGTGCATGCTTCATGCATATAATTTGAGTAATCTAATCTGACCTCGAAAGGCAATAGATTATGAGCGAATCTTCAGACCGGCTTGTCAATCTTTTCGGCGCGCTTGCACTGGGAGTGACCGATCGGGTGCGCCGGGCGACGATGGGTTGGACCGACCTGGGTGGGGAGACCGCCGCGGCGCTGGTCGCGATCGGTCACACCCCCGGTTTGTCAGTCGATCAGTTGAGCCGGGTGCTTCATCTCTCTCATCCCGGTACGGTCAGGCTTTTGGACCGCTTGACAACCGCAGATCTCGCGATTCGACGGGCGGCGAGACGTGACCGCCGCGTGGCATTACTTACGCTTACGAAAGCCGGCCGCGCGCGTCGAAAGGCGATTCTCAAACGCCGCCAGGAAGCGCTGAAGATGGTCTTGAAAGAGATCGATCCGCAAGATCGCCCCGTCCTGGAACGCCTCACCGAAACGATACTTCGAAGCTTGCCGAAAGATGCGACCTCGGCACTAACGATCTGCCGTTTCTGCAACGATCAAGTGTGTCAGGATTGCCCAATGGACGCCTTGGGCTCAATCTGCTGAGCTCTTGGTTGGACGTTGATGGCACCGAATGCGATCGTCGAGCCGATACGACCCAAGCCGATGCCGGTGATCTGGACGACGGCGAGTCCGCAGCCCAGTTGCTTTTATTTGGGTGGCTGAGCGCCGCCGACTGGACGGCAGATATCATCGAACGGCGCATCACGGCGACATTCAACTATTCCGCGCTGGGCGCGTTACGTTGGTACGTGAAGGTGAGCCGCAAGGGTCGCCGGATCGGGATTAGCAAGGAATATGGGACTGAAGGGTTCGACGCCGCATACGACGCAGCGGTGGCGGCGCTGGGAGGAATAATGCGTCGGATGAGTGCCGCGTCCGGGCGAGGTCTGCAGCCGTACCGGCAACCGGCGGTCGCTTGCCCCAGGATCGAAACACATGAGCGCTGCTGACCCCAAGCACGTAGCCTTTGCCTGCCCGACGTAATTGTTGTTCGATGGCGCCAACACCGTAGACGGTATCACCGGCAACCCACTTGAATGGTACGGACGCGGCCATGGCGCGTGCGCGAGGCGCTTCGGCTCTCTAATGTGTCTGGATGACATTGCGGCCCCAGCCTGGCGTTCCTGTCGGTCGGCCATCTTGTGCGACGGTCTTACCGCGAACGAGCGTTCGCACCGGCATCCCGACGACCTCGAAACCCTCGAACGGCGTGGCGTTCCCGACCGAGTGGAGGCCCTGCGCCTTGATCGTGTCGCGCCTCGCCATGTCGATCATGACGATATCCGCATCGGCGCCTTCCGCGAGCACGCCCTTCCGAGGGTACAAGCCGAACGCCTTGGCCGGCATCGCGCACGCCATGCGCACGTAAGTCGGCAGCGTCAGGCGCCCCCGCGAGACCTCCGTCAACATTAGCCGCATCGACGTTTCGACACCCGGAAAACCCGGTGCGCAATCCCAGATCGAGGCGCGACGCTTTTCCTCCGTCAGATGCGGCGCGTGGTCGGTCGAAAGGATGTCGATGGTTCCATCCATTAGCGCCTGCCATAGAAATTCGCTGTGACCCGGCTCGCGCACCGGGGGCTTGACGCGTAGGAAATTGGGACCAAGTCGGACGCCGTCGTCGGTCGAGAGCAACAGATAGTGTGGGCATGTCTCGACAGTCAGGTCGACGCCGCGCTGCTTCGCAAAACGAATGTGCGGCAGCGAAAAGCGCGTGCTTTCATGGGCGATGTGGATCTTGCAACCGGTCCATTCGGAAAAGACCGCAACGCGGCTGACCGCCTCTATCGTGGCGATATCGCTGTGCTGTTCCAGATGCGCCGCGGCGTCGGTCCGGCCCGCGCGCATCAACCGCTCACCGCGCCAAACCAGGATCGGCGTGTTTTCCGCATGCACCGTGCAGCGCATGCCGAGTTCGGCCAGAATCTCGAACGCGTCGAGGATCGCGCCGTCCGGCGGGCACGGCACTAACGGATTTTCGCTACCCATGTAAAGCTTGAACGATGCGGCCCCGGCCTCGGCCATCGGCTTCAACTGGTCGAGGTTGGTCTCGCCGATGTTGCCGTAGATGCCGAAATCGACGATCGCCTGGCGCTGCGCAATTTCCACCTTCTGCAGCAACGCCTTCACATTCGACGTCGGAGGATTGGTATTTGGCATGTCGAAGACCGTCGTTACGCCGCCGACGGCGGCGGCCTGGGTGGCGCTCGTCCAGGTCTCCTTGTGCGAAAAGCCGGGCTCACGAAAATGCACGTGGACGTCGATTGCGCCCGGCAGGAGGTGCAGTCCGCTGGCATCGATCCGCTCCCGCGCCGGCGGCATCTGATGTGGTTCACCGACCTTGACGATCTTTCCGGCGTTCACGGCGATCGCCTGCGGGGCGATGCTTTCCGGGCTGACGATCTGTCCGCCGGTGACTACAAGGTCCACTTCGTTCATGGTCGGCTCATGGCACGAGTTCCGCAATGTCATGCGCCACCGCGAACAAATCGGCGTTGCGCTGCTTCAGGCTGTTGGACATCGATCGCACCTCCGCAAGAAGCGCCGGGACATCGAATGTTGTGACCACGCCGTTCTCAACGACGATCCGCCCGTCGATCAGCACCGTCTCGACGCTGGCGCCGTTCTCGGCGAACACCATCTGGTTCACAACGTCGTTCACCGGCACCCACCATGGTGCGTCGAGGCGATAGACCACCAGATCGGCGACAAAGCCGGGCGCAATCATTCCGAGCCTGTCGTTCCGCAGAGCGCCCGCCCCGCCCGTCGTCGCGATGTGCAGGACATCGCCCGCAGTGATCCAGCGCGACCGGTCGGGCTCGCGCGAACGGTGCGCTACGGCGACCGCGCGCATCGCCTCGTGCATGATTAGGTTGTCGTTCGCGCTGGAGCCGTCGGTTCCCAACGCCAGCCTGACGCCCCGTCGGAGCAGGTCCGGGGCTCGCGCCAGTCCGGTTCCGAGGCGATCATTGCTTTCGGGGTTGAGCACGGCGATCGCCTCGCGGGCGGCCATGAGCTCGATATCGTCATCCGTCAGCCAGATGCTGTGCGCGCAGGACCAGCGGTCCGACAGCACGCCCAGTTCCTCCAGGTGCCTGACCATCGTAGTCCGGTAGCGCGTCTGGGCCAGTTCGGCCTGCTTGCGGGTTTCAAGCAAATGTGTGTGGATGCCGGTGTCGTGGCGCTCGGCCAGCTCGGCGCAGAGCAGCAGGGCCTGGTCGCTGCAGCGGTCGGGATTGGACGGTGCGGGAAACACCGAAAGGCGCGGCCGACGATGCCATGTCCTGATGGTCGCGTCCATCAGGTCGGCCAGTTCGCCGACCGGCTGCGGCTTGAGCAATTCGACCCGGCTCATGCGCGCCTGCAGCGGCTCGGGCAGCGGCGTGGCCGGAAAGATGTCGCTGAACGGTCCGTCGAAAAATCGCATGCCGAGCGCGATCCGCATGCCGGTCTCGCTCCAGGCCGACAACACGGCATCCATGTCGGCCAGCGTAAACCGCTGGCCGGGAAAGTGATCGATCGCCGCCGTGCTGCCGGTGGTCATCATGCCGTAAGCGGTCAGCAGCACGCTCAAGCGGATTTCGTCCGGCGTCCGGCGGGAGGTGTGGGCCTGGGTCAACCACATGAAGGCGGGATGGCTCAGCCGATCCCCGAAGCCCGACATGGTGCTCGACTGCGAATGCGTGTGAGCATTGACGAGGCCGGGAGCAATAAGCCGATCACGACAATCGATCCGCAGATCCGGCGTCTCGCCGCCGGCGTAGGCCCCTCTGCTGACCTCGGCGATGCAGTCGTCCCGCACGAGCACGTACCCGCCATCAATCACGTTGCTTTCGGCATCGCGCGTGAGAATTTGCGCATCGTGCAGCAACATCAGGCTCACGGCAGATCCTCCACGAGCAGACCTGCCGACGGCCATGACGCGCTCGCCGGCCGGCAAAGTCCGGTGAAGGGGTCAAACTCGATGCCGATGCCCTCCTGCCCGGCGCGGGTCACAATCAGTTCCGCCAACGCAAGGTCCTGCGCGATGATTCCCATCGACTTGAACACCGTGACGTCTTCGGGACCGCGCGGCGGCTGCGGCGAACCCGCCAGCAGGCTTCCGATCTCGCCGACGATCTGGTGCAACTTCAGGTGACCCGACCGCAGCGGAATGCACAGGTCGCCGGCGCGCTCGATGCAGCCGCTGCGGTGATCGACATAGAATTTCGCGCGCGCCATAAGGTCGTCATCGGCTTCGCGAGCGTGCGGCCGGTTGGCGCCGGCGAGAATGATAAGCGCGCCAGGCCTGACCGTCCGCCCCGGAAACACCGGCATGTCGGCTGTCGTGATGGTCACGATCACGTCCGCGTCTCGCACCGCCGCACCCGCTTCGGCGATGGCCTCCACCTCTCGTCCCGCGAACTCGGGTGAGATGCGCATCGCTTGGGCGAGTTCGCTCGCCCTCTGCATCTGCCGTCCGACAATCCAAATTCTTTCGAACGCCCGAACAAGCAGCAGATAACGTATCACCGCCGGCGCGATCTTCCCGGCGCCGAACACTGCCAAGGTCCTGGCATGCGGCGGCGCCAGATGCCGGGCGGCGGCCGCCAGGCCCGCGGCGGTGCGATGATTGTTGAACAGCGTCGTCGCGACCAGGGCGGTCGGCACGCACCGCACCGCGTCCCAGAGCAGCATCATGCTGGCCGCCTTGCGATGTCTTGATTTGGGCTCGGGATAGACATGCATGTTCGCCTTGATCGCGAACGATTGGCTGTCAGAATGCCCCGCCAGCACCAGCACGTTGCCCTTGGGTGTGTCGCGCCCCATGTCCAGCCGTCCCGGCGCCGGAATGTCGCCATCAGCCTGCCGGCGATAGCCGTCGGCCATCGCCGCGATCGCCGCGGCGGGCTCGATCAATCGTTCGACGTCTTGTTCGCAGAGAATTCGCATGTCTTGCGGTCTTGGCCTCATTGAGGAATTTGCGGCGTCGATCGACGCCGATATCATCGGTTCGTCCAGCGAAGCATCCTCTTCTCACCGGCCGAGGTGGTCCAGAACACGACAAGTGCGATGGCGACCGACAGGAGCACCGCGGCCCACAACAGTTCGGTCTCCCGCATCTCGCCGGATTCGAGGATCAAGTTGCCGAGCCCCTTCGATCCCGTGATCCATTCCGACAGCATCGCTCCCAGGATCGCGCTCGAGCCCGCCACCCGAAGCCCGGTGAACAGATACGGCAAGGCGAAAGGAATGCGCGCCAGCCGAAGCTGCTGCCAGCGCGAGGCGCCGTAGACGTGCAGGAGCTCGGCGGTATTGCGATCACCGCTCGCCAGCCCCCGCATCAAATTTATCAGGATCGGAAAGAACGAGACGATCGTGACGACAGCCATGCTTGTGCTGATGCCGCGACCGAAAATCAGCATCATGATAGGCGCCACCGCCGCCACCGGCGTCGAGCGGAACACCAAGACGACCGGCAGCGACGCCTGCGCCAGACTGCGGTTCATCGAGAACGAAATAGCGACTGCGGTAGCCAGCACTGTGCTAACCGCAAGTCCCAGTCCCGCGGCAGACAGCGTAGAGCCCGCCTGGGACGCGAGGACGGGCCCATGCAGTTGGATCGCTTTGGCAACATCAAGGGGTAAAGGCACGAGAGATTTCGGGATCCCGAGCCCGATCACCGCGAGCTGCCAAATCGCAACGAAGACCGCGAGACCAAAGCCGACCTGCATCAGCCGCTTGACCACGAGTTTGCGTGTTTCCTGCGACATCGGCTCAGTCCACGAGATCGACGTCGTGGCGCCAATACACCACCATCCGCTCGATCACGGCCCAGAGGCCGAATCCCGCTCCCGCCAGCAGGCAGGTCAGCAGCACGGAAAGCCAGACCTTGGCGGTGTCGTAGGAGAACAGCGCGTAGAGCATCATCGCACCCACGCCCTGATCGGCGCCCGCCCATTCGGCGGTGATCGCACCAAGCACGGCGGAGGGCGCCGCGATCTCGAACCCGGCGAACAAATACGGCAGCGCGCTCGGGATCAGCAGATAACGCAGTGTCTGCACGCGGGACGCCGACAGCACATGCATCAATTCGCGCTGGCGGGAGTCGGCCGGGCCTGCAGCCCCTGCATGGTACCCACCAGCATGGGGAACTGACTTGTCAGGGCGGCGATGGCAATTTGAAATTGCGGTCCCGTCCCCAGCCAGAGCGCCAGCAGTGGCGCGGTGGCGATGATCGGAACGCTGTTAATCATCACGCCGATGTTGTAGATCGGGCCGCGGAGCACGCGCAGCGAGACCGCAAGGGAAGCGGCGGTGATGGCAACGACAGC
>CAWHSM010000010.1:5000-91741 GCA_963832045.1 uncultured Alphaproteobacteria bacterium | reverse complement strand
AGTGTCCCGGTTCTGACATTCGTATCCCCTCGCGGCGGGCACTTTTACGAATGTCAGAACCAAAGGGACACTAGCAACCATATGATTCTAGTGTGGCTTTGACTCTGACGTTCCTTCGAAGAACTCGCGGCGACACTGAAAGGAACGTCAGAGTCGCCACACTAGCCGCCCGCGAAGCTTCCGACAATTAACGGGGTCCGCGACTGCTGCGATCCCCGCAGGCTCCGGCCACGACGGACGCGGCCGCCTTTCACAACACCATCTGGGTTTGCGTCACGATCGCGACCAGCTTTCCCTCTTCGGTCTCCAGCCTGGTTTGCCAGACTTGCGTACGCCGCCCCCGATGCACCGGCGTCGCGGTGGCAACGACTGTGCTTCCTTCCGTGGCGCCACCAATAAAATTTGTCTTGCTTTCGATGGTGGTGGTGCCCTTGGCGTCCTCCGGCAAGTTAATCACGGTTGCCGCCGCGCCGACCGAATCCGCAAATGCCATCAGCGCGCCGCCGTGAACGATGTGGCTGAGCGTACAGAGATCGGGCCGAACCAGCATCCGCGCCACGACGCGATCCTTGTCGGCTTCGACAAAGGTGATCCCCTTCAATTCCGCAAACGGAATCCTGATCGAACGGATTTTCTCTAGCGGCGTCATTTTGCGGCACTCCTGCGCTCGGCCATTCCCCGGTAGCCCGAAGGATCGGCGGTGACGTTTTCAACTGACGGCGGCCGTGACAAGCCATGTTTTATTCTGCATACCGCCTTTCATGCGCCAATTCCCTCCCTGCCGCATCGTCTGTCTCACCGAGGAAACCGTCGAGACCCTCTATCTGCTCGGCGAACAGGATCGGATTGTCGGCGTTTCCGGCTATGCCGTCCGGCCGCCCCGGGTCAGGCGCGAAAAGCCGCGGGTCTCCGCCTTCATCTCGGCCGACATTCCGAAGATCCTGAAACTCGAACCCGATCTAGTTCTCGCATTTTCCGATCTGCAAGCCGACATCGTCGCTCAACTGGTCCGCGCCGGCGTCGCGATCCACGTCTTCAATCAGCGCGACGTCGCGGGCATTCTGGCGATGATCCGCACGCTGGGCGCCCTTGTCGGCGCCACTGACCGCGCCGAGGCGCTTGCGACGGGATTTGAGAGACGGCTCGAAGCCGTCGCGTCGGTTGCGCGGCCGTCCCCGAAGCCGAGGGTCTATTTCGAGGAGTGGGATGATCCTCTGATCAGCGGCATCGGCTGGGTATCCGAACTGATCCAAATCGCCGGCGGCGAGGATATCCTGCCCGATCTGAGATTCCACCAATCGGCGAAGGACCGGATCATTTCGGCGGACCAGGTTCGAGCCGCCTCGCCTGACGTTATCCTCGCTTCCTGGTGCGGCAAGAAAGTCGTTCCCGACAGGATCAGGCAGCGGCCCGGATGGGACGAAATTCCGGCTATTCGCCAGAATCGCATCGTGGAGATCAAATCGCCGCTGATCTTGCAGCCCGGTCCCGCTGCGCTGACCGACGGGTTGGATGCGATCGTCGCGGCGTTGTGGCCTTGAGTCTGCCAGCGTTGTGGCGTCGATACGGGGATCGCTTTCAGAATCGTCGTCGTCTCAATAGACTTGGCGAGAAAGACTTGTTGAGAAAGACTTGGCGAGAACGTTACCGACAATAGAAAGCTCCGATGACGATCGATCGCAACCTCCCATCCGCCATCGAGGCATTCGGCAGCCGCGCTTCGTTGAAAACTTTCTGTTTCCTGATCACCTTCGGATTGCAGGCAACAGCGATGGCGGCGCAGCCTCTGTCGCGGGAGCAGGATATTGGCGATTTAAAGCTCGGACAGCGGATCAAGATCGATGACGGAACCTGCCCCGCCGGCGAGATCAAGGAAGTATCCGGGACCAAGATGACGACCGCCGGCGTGGTTCGCTCGCGAAAGTGCGTTCCCCGTCTCGGACCCAAGGTAAAATAAGCGAAACCCTGCGCGCCACCGACGGCCCTTCCTGAAAGCCAAATGATTTCAATGGCGCTCGTCGGCTATTGGACGATTGGCGTCGCCCATTGACCAACTTGGAAAGTGCGAACAGGCACGGCCATCCCCACTCAGCCAACTTCGTCCCACACACCTACGCAACTTTGACCGAAGTTGTGCGTTAGTTGGCATCTCAGGGGGAACCGTCGTCGTGGGCAACAGCACCATTGATGTTTACGGCCAGACCAAACCGAAGGCGGACGGATCGGGGATCTGTGGCGCCATGGCGCAGCAGCATGGCGCCGGCGATCACCACGAAACCGAATCGGTGCCGCAAAAATTCGTGCATCTGGTCGGCTACCGCGACCCCAATGCCTGCAAGATGCCGCGGGTAGCGCCCCGCCCGACGCCGGAAAAACCTTGAACGCCGCGAGAGCTTTCTTCGCCTATTGAATGAACTCGCCGCATTTCTGAACCGTCGCGTCGCCTGGCCCCCACGGCATGATCGGTACCGACGAGGTCGAGTTCTTCGGCGAGCCCTCGATCAGCTTGTCCGAGTACACCATGTAAACCAGCACGTTCCGCTTCGCGTCGCAGCCGCGCACGATTTGCATCTTCTTGAAGAAGAGCGAGCGCCGTTGGCGGAACATGTCGTCGCCCTGCTCCAGCTTGTCCTTGAAATGGATCGGGCCGATCTGGCGACAAGCCAGCGAGATATCCGACACTTCCTCGGCTAATCCCAGCCAGCCCTTGATGCCGCCCCGCTCAGGCACCGTGAAATGACAGGCCACTCCATCGATTTCCGGGTCGTCGATGCCGTAAGTGGCGAGCTTGTCGTTCGGGCTGAGCCATTTGAAGACCGTCGAGCGGCGAAAGATCAGATCCGGCTCATCGGCCGCGAATACGGGCGAGCTGGCCAATGCCAGTACGGCAAGCAGCACCAACCGTCCGGCTCTCCATACCCCGTCATATTGGCGGCTTGCAACGCGTGCCATGAAGGCCTCCTGGTCAAATTCCGAAATTCCTGATGGGAAATGCCCTCGGTTCCCGAAGTTAGAGATCAAAAGGCATTGGCAACTTGTTGATCCGGCGTAATATTGGCCCGGAACCGGCGCCGCGAGCCGGTATTTATTCGAGAAGATCGCGCCCGCATCATTCACCTGCTTTGTGAGGCAATTCTATTCGTGCCGTGACCGCCTGACTGGCTCTAGCAAAAAGGCCGTAGCCGTTGATGGTCGATGCAGGGCAAGCCGCATTGGTATCAGATCGGTATTTCGCAACCTGACTTGCAAGCGCGTTCAGGTTATAATTTGGCATTCGTCTACTGCAAACAAAAGAATGTCGCGACTGCAAGAAACACCGCCGACGCTGGCGACGTTTGACATGGACCGCATCGATGCTGATACCAAGCTATTTTTTTTTCTTTTCATTACGCGCTCTCACGACCGTTGGGCGGTCGATGGCAAAATGGATCAAGGATTGGACTACGGTGAGAGGGTTGGCGTCCCCTGCTGATAAGGCGAAACTCCCGCTCGGAAGGCCAAACTATCTCGGCTACGTCACGTCAGCTTTCAAGGTGCATACTGGCAAGAGTGCAGCAAACCCTCACGCGGATTGGGAAAAGAAAATCGCTCCGCAAGTCCGCGACAGAATTATTGAGGACCTGAAGGCTGTTGACCCGAAACTAGTACCGCAGGGCGCGAACAAGCTCGGCGGAATTAAGAATTACCAAAGCTTGGCGGCGTCGGCGCAGCAGTACGGGGTCGCCATCGGTAAGCTGAACGGCCTTGTTAACCCGGGACATACAGGAGCCATCAATAACGCGCGGGCGGACTTTGCCGAGCTAACCAAAGAAATCATAAAGCGGACGGGACTTTAGAGCCGCCACATTCAAAAGAGCCCACTACCCGCGAGCCGGTACCGGCATTGATGTGGAGCTCTGATTCGCAAATCCGAGCGAATTTCCCCAGATGTAGGTGCTGGCCACCCGACGGGAAGGCTCGGACCAGCATGGCCGCTTCAGGCTGCCGTTTAACGTTAGGTGAAGCTTTTCTGTTACGCTTCGGGCTAAAATCGCGGGCCTTTAAAGCGTTACGCTGGTGAACGCGTACCCCGTCTGCAACATTAACTTCAGGTTGGAAAGTGGAAGGCATGCGCGTAAGCGGACAACAAGTCGGTTTTGCAGGCAGAGGGCTTTGGCGGATTGCCGTTGTTGCGGCAGCCGGTGCGCTCGGCGTCCCCTCGCAGAGCGGCGCGGCCATCTACTACTGGCAGGACACTGACCCCGCCGTTACCGAACCGGCAGCGAAGAAGCCGGTAGCGCACTCCAAAGCTCACCGCCCTGGAGACAAGAAATCCAAGGTTGTCGTGAACGAGTCACCCAAGCCGCGGGGACCGGTAATCATCTCGATCTCCATCGCCCAGCAAAAGCTGCGGATTTACGACGCCAACGGCCTGTTCGCGGAAACGCCGATTTCGACTGGAGTGCCCGGCCATCTGACGCCGATGGGTGTTTTCAGCGTCATCCAAAAACAAAAATTCCACCGGTCCAACATATATAGCGGCGCGCCCATGCCGTTTATGCAGCGGATCACCTGGTCCGGCATCGCCATGCACGCCGGCGTGCTGCCGGGGCATCCGGCCTCGCACGGCTGCATCCGCATGCCGATGGCTTTCGCGGTGAAAATGTACGGCTGGACCAGGATGGGCGCGCGTGTCGTCGTCACGCCGGGCGACGTCACCCCGGCCGCCTTCTCGCATCCGCTGCTTGCGACGGTAAAGGTGGTGCCCCAGCCGGTCGCCGCGCAGGAAACGAAAGCGGACCTCGCCGCCGTTCAAAGGCCCGAGAAACCGGCAGGCGCCGAAGCAAAAAGCACCGAAACGGCCGCCGCCGACCCCAGGAATGAACTGCGCCCGACCGTCGGTCACGCTGACGACATCAAGCGCGCAGCCGACGAGAACCGCTCCGCGACCTCGTCGCAGATTCAAACCGCCGATGCCAGCGGGACGCTTTCCAGGTCGCCCTCTTCGAGCGTGATGTCTGACGCCGCAGCGGCCGGCAAACTTGTGCGAGAGCCGGCGGACGTTTCAAAATCGCAAACCGAACCGAACGCCGCGACGCGTGATGAGAAGCCTGCTGAAATGGCTTCTTCCGATCAGAAGCCGGCGAACGATAAACCGGCCGAGCCCCAGGCTGCGAACACGGCAAGCAACGAGCTTAAACCTGCCGAATCCGCCGGCAGCCAAGTCTCAAAGACTGAGACCGCGGTGAGCGAGGCGGTCAAGCCGAATGCCGCCGCTTCCCCGATCGAGGTGCTGAAGGCCGAAGCGCAGCTTCAAAGCGAAAAGCCTGCCCAGACAGTTCAAGCGGCGAAGCCCACACCGGCCGACATGCCGCCGCCCGCCGGCGCCGCGCCGCTTAAGGCTGACCTGAAGACAAAGCTTGATCCGGCGGTTGGACTCAAACGTTCCGCCCAGATCGCGGTTTTCGTCAGCCGCAAGGATTCGAAGCTTTATGTCCGGCAGAATTTCTCGCCGCTGTTCGACGTGCCGGTGACGGTGGCTGCCAGCGAGCGGCCGCTTGGAACGCATGTCTTCACGGCGCAGGTCGACAACAGCGACGCCAATGTCCTGCACTGGTCGGTGGTCTCGCTGCCCTTTTCCGCCAAATCCGCCCAGCGGAGCGCTGAGGAAGAGCGAAGCTCACGCGGTCGCAAGCCCGGCAGCGCAGGTTCGATCGAGGCGAAGCCGGCGCCCGTGCCCGACAGCCCTGCCGAGGCGTTGGATCGGCTCAGCCTGCCCGCAGAGATCATGGCGCAAATCTACGACGCGGTCGCGACGGGCGGATCGATCATCGTTTCCGATCAAGGCATCGCGGCTGGAGAAACCGGCGAAGGCACGGACTTCATCGTTTCGCTGCATTAGGTTCTTGAAGCCCATTGGCAGGATCTTTCGGAAAAACCGGTTCCCGCTTTTCCGGATCGTGCATTAAAAGCGCCGGTATGGATCAAACCTCGGCACTGACCTCAACGCCACCGCCGCCGTCCCGCGCGTCCTTTGATGCCCTCGCACCGATGACCTTTCTTGGCTGGCGGCTGGGATTGGCGGCAATCGTTGCCGGCCTTACGGCTTCTTTTTTTCTCTACGGTTACGCGCTGGTCTATTGGCGCAACGCCGACATGGACTTGATGGTGATCTACAATGCGCTTGTCCTCAACGACGGCAAGCCGCAGCATTTCTTCGACCACACCGGCTACATCACCATCCTCTCCGTCAAAGTCTGGTTCGAGATGCTGCACAGCCTCGGCCTGCTCAACTCCTATTCTCTGTCGACCATGCCGCCGGCTTCCGATCTGCACGGGTTCGATGCCGCCATGACCAGCGCGGTTCGCGCCGGCCGATTGATCGCCTGGCTGGTCTCAACCGGTTGCGTGCTGGTTTTCGCGGGCCTCGTCCGCGCCATTGTGCGCGACTGGCAGCTCGCTTTGATCGCAACGTTTGCATTTGCCTTCTCGGGCGGCCTCGCCGTGCATGCCCGTATCCTGCGCACCGAGCTTGTGGCGGCATGCCCTGTCATCTTCGCCCTGATGATCTTGATCGTGATCGGGCGCCGCGCAAGCCTCGCGCGTCCGCCCTGGATGGCGCTTGCGGCCGCGCTTTGCGTGCTTGGCCTGGATAACAAGGTGCAGGCGATCCTGCTGATCGGGGCATTGCCCTTGCTCATCTTGCCGTTTGGCGGCGCGGAAAGTGCCAGCATTCCCTTATGGCGCGGCGGCCGATCGGCGCTTTGGCTGGCAATCGTGGCCTTGCTCGCCGCGGGGGGAGCGATATGGTCCGCGTTGCCGCTGATCGCCACAGGTCTCGATCGCACGCTTCTCGATGCGGCGGGACTTCACCCGCTGTTGTTCGGCCGCTTTGGAATCTATCAGATTGCGTTGCTGCTGTTGATCGGCGTGTGCATGCTGGCTTATGCCGTGATGTGGCGCGTCAGCGCCATCGAGACGCTGACATCGATGGCCGCGGTCGCGGCGGGCGCCTGCGTGGCGTTGCTCGCGCTCGATCTCGACTACAACTCCGGCAATGTGATTGCCGTGCTCAATCCGCTGGAAAAAATGCTGACCTTCGCGGACGCGGGAGCGGTCACGGCTGCGCATCAATCCAGCATTGGGGAAATCATTCGGCTGCTGCTCGAAGGGATTGTCTCGGTGGCCGCGCGATATACCTTCGTCCTGCACCCCTCGCCGCGCCCCACGGTTTTCCTTGTCTGGCTCATCGTGCCTGGCATCGTCTATGCGTGGCTGCGCGGCGAAAGGCAGGTCGCGATCCAGGCCTTCCTGCTGCTGACGGCCGCGGTCGGGATCGACACGCTGGGCATACGGCGGGGCTTGAAGTCCGAATATTTCATCTTCACCGACCCGTTGATCATCCTCGCCGGCGCACTGCTGCTCGATCGTCTGGCCGATCTGCGCTTTCACCAATGGGCCTATCCAACGGCGCTCGTTCTGTTCGCGCTGCAGATCGTGGTCGGCCAGGCCGAGCCGATCAAATATGCCTTCATGCGCCGCGGGCCGGAATCGGTATGCGAATGGAACCGGCACTACATGCCGCTGATGCCGCTGCCCTGGTGTCCGGATTCACGCTCTTGAGCTCGTCGACAAATTTATCGCGCCAGGAACCTGAAAGCCGAAACGGCATCCGTGTCAACGCGGATATGGCGTTAGCCGGCAACTAGGCTATGATGCATCAGGGCGGGAAATCGCGCGGCAACTTCGGGGCTCGGCGCGACCAAAGGACAAGGAAGAGCGAGATGCGGATTGCGGCTGGATTGATCTTTGCAAGCGCGGTTTCACTGTGCGCAACGAACGCCGTGTGGTCACAGACCCCCGCCCCCAAGACCGCGACGCCGCCTGCCGCCGCGGCGGCAGGCCCTGCACCAACTCCGGCAGCGGCGCCTGCG
Organism: uncultured Alphaproteobacteria bacterium; assembly: GCA_963832045.1. Classification (GTDB taxonomy): domain Bacteria; phylum Pseudomonadota; class Alphaproteobacteria; order Rhizobiales; family Xanthobacteraceae; genus Bradyrhizobium. Next base: position 83,828 of record CAWHSM010000010.1, on the reverse strand, counting down.
CCGGCAAAAGCCGCTTGCGCAAATCCCGACGCGCTCGGTATCAGCCGGGTGGTCGAGATCGACACGACCGGCGGACCGGGATTCGGTTTCGAGCATTTCAAGCAGCTCGATTTCCTGCGCGACAAGGAAGTGGTGCTGACATTTGACGACGGCCCCTGGCCGGAAAATACGCCCTCCGTCCTCAAGACCCTGGCCAACGAATGCACGACCGGGATTTTCTTTTCGATCGGCAAGCACGCGACCTACTATCCTGAAATCCTGAAACAGGTCGCCGCCGCTGGTCACACCATCGGGGCGCACACATGGTCGCATGCGACCCTCACCAACAAGAAGCTGAGCGAAGATCAGCGCAAGGAAGAAATCGAGAAGGGCTTCAGCGCCGTGAAGTGGGCGCTGGGCGGCGTTGCGCCGGCCCCCTTCTTCCGTTTCCCGGCGCTGCAGCATCCGCCTGAAATGGTGACCTATCTCGGCACCCGGAATATCGCGATGTTCTCCTGCGATCTCAACTCGTTCGATTTCAAGGCGCGCAACGCCCAACAGGTGATCGACGTCACGATGAAGAAGCTCGACAAGCTCGGCAAGGGCATCATCCTGATGCATGATTTCCACAAGCACACCGCGGAGGCGCTGCCCGAACTGCTGCGCAAGCTGAAGGCCGGCGGCTACAAGGTCGTGCAGATGAAGGCGAAGGCGCCGGTGGAGACGCTTGCCCAATACGACGAAGAAGTTCTCAAGGACGCCAAGCTGCCGACGGTGAGTTCTCGCCCCGTCTCCAGCGTGGTGCAGACCATTTCGGAATAACCACCGGGCTGGAAGGCGCGAACCGCCGTGCCGGCACTCCGCATTGACGGCTATGTCATCGTGTCTGCCGACGGGATGTTGGCGGATGTGAGCGGTGTGATGCCGGACGCGCTGAAATTCGAGGGCGACAAGCAGTTCTTCACCGAAGCCCTCGACCGCGCCGACCTGATCGTGCACGGCCGCCACTCCTACGAAGACCAGGCGAACTCCCCTTTGCGGAAACGCATCATCGTGACGCGGTCCGTTGCCGCTATCGGCCCCGATTCTTCCAATCCCAAGGCAACGCTTTGGAATCCGGCCGGAGCGTCTTTTGAGGCCGCCTGCGATCACACAGGCGTCCACGCCGCCACGATTGCGATCATCGGCGGACCTGTCGTGTTCGACATGTTCCTGGACCGCTACGACACGTTCTGGCTTTCACAAGCGCCGCGTGTCCGCCTGGCTGGCGGCGAACCGGTATTTTCGGGCGTGCCGGATCAAACGCCGCAGGAAATTCTCGCCCGCCACGGCCTCAAGGCCGGCCAAAGCCAGATCCTGGATGCTGCCCATGGCGTGAGCGTCACGCCATGGGCGGTCGCCTCAGACGTCGTAGGCGGGTTCCTGGGTCCTGGCTGCAGGGCCGGATCCAACGATCATGAACAGCGCGCCGATGATCGATAGGTTTTTCAAGGCGTGGACCAGATTGCCTCTGGCCTCAGCGCCAGTCTGATTCCAGAAATCGTGGTAATAGAAAGTCGCGCCCACCACAAACAGGATCAGCAATATTGCAAAAAAACGGGCGCCGAAGTTCAGCGCGATCATGAGGCCGCAGATCACCTCAAGCCCGCCGGCCGCGATCGCCAGTATCTGCGGCATCGGCATCCCGACAATGCCTTCCAGCTGCGCGGTATAGGTGGCGAGCGCCGCAGGCAACACGATCTTCTCCGTCATCTGCGCCGTCGCCGACAGATCAAGGAGCTTGGAGGCTCCGGAGATAACAAAAAGCGCGGCGAACAAAACTCGCCCGAAAGTAACGAACGCTGGCATCATCGGCCTCTCTGGGTCGTGAATTCGCTAATGGCGGGGCGGATTATGGTCGTTCCGCGCGGGCTTTTCAAACGGTCAATCCATTCCTGGTTGGCCAAATCGCCGACCGGCTTTGTTCTTTCCCCCACCAGTGCGGCGAATTTGAAGTTCCTATCAGGACCTAAACCTTTATATTTGCTAGAGCTCCTTTGATTCCAACATTCGCAAAACTGACCGCAGAGACGGGATGCGAATGTTGGAATCAAAGGACCACTATCCGAATAGCAAAGGCTGCTGACGGCCGGTCGGCTCCTGCGCCTCGACCGCGGCGACCGCCGTCATGTTGAGAATGCCGCGTGCGGTCACCGACGGCGTCAGGATATGCGCCGGTCGTGACGGTCCTATGAGGATAGGACCGACCGGCAGCGCATCGGCAAGCGACTTGATCATTTGATAGGCGACATTGGCGGTGTCGAGGTTAGGCATGATCAGGATATTTGCCACGCCTTCGAGGTGCGAATGCGGCAGAACCAGCTTCCGGGCCGCTTCCGAGAGTGCGGTGTCGCCCTGCATCTCGCCATCGGCCTCGATTTCGGGATGGTTCTGCCGGAGCAGCGCGGTGGCGCGACGCATTTTGCGTGAAGATTCCGTATCATAGCTGCCGAAATCGGAGTGCGACACGAAGGCGATTTTGGGCTTGATATTGAAGCGCTGGACGTGGATCGCCGCCAGCGCCGCCATTTCCGCAAGCTCCTCGGCGCTCGGATTCGGCCGCACCTGGGTATCGGCGATGAAATAGGCGCCCTTGCTGGTGATCAGCAGCGCCAGCGCCGAGAAATCGCTTACCCCCGGCCGGAAGCCGATGATTTCGCGCACGTGACGCAGATGGCTCCTGTAGCCGCCTTCGACGCCGCAGATCATCGCATCGGCCTCGCCGCGGCTGACCGCAAGCGCGGCAATCACGGTTGCGTTGGTCCGCACCATGGTGCGCGCGGCATCCGGTGTCACGCCGTGCCGGCCGGCGATATCGATATAGGATTGGACATAGGAGCGATAACGCGGATCGTCCTCGGGATTGACGAGGTCGAAATCCTTGCCGGCCCGGATGGCAAGGCCAAATCGCTTGATCCGCGCCTCGACCACCGATGGGCGCCCGACCAGGATCGGCCGCGCCACGTTTTCCTCCAGCACCACTTGCGTCGCATGCAGCACGCGCTCGTCTTCCCCTTCGGCATAGATCACCCGGACAGGTTGGGTCTTTGCCTTGGCGAAGAGCGGCTTCATGATGAGCCCGGAGCGGAACGCAAAGCGCTGGAGCTCGGTGCAATAATCCTCGAACTTCGCAATCGGGCGCGTCGCCACGCCGGACTCCATCGCGGCCTTCGCCACCGCCGGCGCGATGCGCAGGATCAGCCGCGGATCGAACGGACCCGGAATCAGCGAACCCGGGCCGAAACCCTGGGCCTGGCCGCTGTCGAAACCCGGCGCGAGCGCATCGACCGGCGGATCGCGGGCCAGTTGCGCGATGGCATCCACCGCCGCCTTCTTCATCTCCTCATTGATGGCGGTGGCACCGACATCGAGCGCCCCGCGAAAGATGAACGGAAAACACAGGACATTGTTGACCTGGTTGGGGAAGTCGGAGCGCCCCGTGCAAATCATCGCATCGGGACAGGCTTTGCGCGCTTCATCCGGCATGATCTCCGGCGTCGGATTGGCGAGCGCCATCACCAGCGGCTTTGCCGCCATCTGCTTGACCATCTCCGGCTTCAGCACGCCGGGTGCGGACAGGCCCAGGAAAATATCGGCGCCCGGAATCACCTCGCCCAGCACGCGCTTGTCGGTTTTCTGCGCATAGACCGACTTCCAGCGATCCATCAGCTTGGCGCGGCCCTCGTAGACCACGCCCTCGATGTCGCAAACCCAGATGTTCTCGCGTTTGGCGCCCATCGAAACCAGAAGATTGAGGCAGGCGAGCGCGGCGGCGCCCGCTCCAGAGCAGACAATCTTGACGTCCGCGAGTTTTTTGCCGTTGAGCAGCAGCGCGTTGGTGATGGCCGCGCCGACGATGATGGCCGTGCCATGCTGGTCGTCGTGAAATACCGGAATTTTCATCCGCGCCTTGAGCTGCGCCTCGATCTCGAAGCATTCCGGACCCTTGATATCCTCCAGGTTGATTCCGCCAAAGGTCGGCTCGAGCGCCGCCACGGTTTCGACCACGCGCTCGATGGTGTCGGCGGCGATCTCGATGTCGAAGACGTCGATCCCGGCGAACTTCTTGAACAGGACCGCCTTGCCTTCCATCACCGGCTTGGACGCGAGCGGACCGATGTTGCCAAGGCCAAGCACGGCCGTGCCGTTGCTGACCACCGCGACCAGATTGGCGCGCGAGGTGAGCGTGGCCGCCTCGGCCGGATTATTGGCGATTTCGGTGCAGGCGGCGGCAACGCCAGGGGAATAGGCCAGCGCGAGGTCGCGCTGATTGGCGAGCGGCTTGATCGCCTGGATCTCGAGCTTGCCGGGCCGCGGCAGCCGGTGATAGGCGAGCGCTGCCGCATGGAGGTCTTCAGAATAGGACATTCGCTTCCCCCGGGGGCCTTGTTATCGCCCCGAAACAATCGATCTCGGTGGTATTGTTTGCCGTCCGTTTTGCGGCAGATTGAGCCGGATGTGAAGCACGCGGAGGTGCCTTCGCGCAACATCTGAAACGGCTCACTTGAACCGGCCCCAAGAGTAATAGCTCGACCGCGCCCACGACTGGCGACACACCTTGAGGTGGAACACAGCTATGCGATCCCGCGACGTATTCACGCCCGAGTGGTGCAAATAACTTGGCCCTCGGGAAACGAAGAGGGCGCAGGGAATGCCGGGTGATGACCTCACCCATGGTCCACCTGCAACAAAAAAAGCAGGTGGCAGTCACCACAGGTTTAGCCAGGTCAACCGGCATTCCCTGCGCGATGGTTTACGGCTTATATCGCGATCTCCTCGGGGACCGGGCTTTCTTGCCCCCGTCGCCGGCGTGATGCAAAGCATCATCGCCAACTTGACCTCAGCGTCGGGAGGCCGGGACCACGCGACTTCGCCGTCCGCGCAAGCCACGTTCGTCTGACGTGCCATCCGCGTCCATCGCATCCCTGCCCCACGTGTCGTGACGATTGGCCGTAACGTCCCTCTTCATCGAGGCGGGATGCGCGAGAAGATCGTTCTGATTTGCCCGACATCGCAAGCGCAATAGCTGCGACAGAATGGCACGACGGGCAATTTTTGCATGAGGCGTATGCGGGATTCGCCCGCCGCCGAAGGCGCAACGCGCCATCGTTTCGATTCATGAGGGCGGATCACGATCCGCCTGACGAGCTAACGATGTCCGTTGATCGGGTGTAGACTGGAAGTATCTTGCCCCGGTCAGAACGACGCTAATGACCCGGAACGGAACATCACCGTCGCGGCTACCGCACGGATAAGGACTTCATGCGCTATCCCCTGATAATATCGGCTTCTGTTCCTATAGCCGTCCAAGCTATCCCGTCCGTCGATATCGGCTCGCAGAGATAAGGCACATCGGTCTCGCGTAAGCGAGCCAAGCATCCTTGATCGGGATTATCCATATCGAATCTTCTGCGACCAACTTACTCAGGTGGGAGTTTTGTCGGAAATATTTGGAACATTCCTAGCTATCCGATCCGCAACGAATTGAGACAAAGCCGGGCCAATGATAAGGACGAGCATAAAACGAGCGATCTGCTGCGCCATAACAAACCCGACATCGACATTGGTGGATCCCGCAATAATGGCGACTGAGTCTGCCCCGCCCGGGCTGGTGGCAAGATAGGCCGTCAAAGGATCGATATCGAAAACTTCGACGAGAGCGAAGGCCAAGCCGCCACAAAATGCGATTAACATCAGAATTGATACTATCATTTTCGGCAAAGCCCGGATGGCATACACAAGAATTTCCCGGGTAAACCGCAAGCCAATCGTCCAGCCAAGAAGCAAATAGCTGACCGCCAGCAGCCAGCTTGGCAATTCGATTTCGACAAGACCGTTGGATTGTAGAACCGCACCGAGGAACATGGGTATCAGCAATATTCCTGCCGGAATGCGGGAAACAGGCCCTAGAATGACTCCTCCAAGAACGAGGACCAGCGTTTCAAGAAAAGGCAGTGCGTGGATCGGCGCAAACCAGACCGCAGGCGCTGCGGCCGCAACCGCCGGTGCGTGAACCCAGAAACGGGCAATAATGGAAGCTACGAGAGCGACCATGAGAACACGCACATATTGCATGAAGGCAACCAGCCGAGCGTCAGCGCCGTAGGCATCGGCCATCACCATCATGGTTGGCGCCGCGCCAGGCAATAATCCCCAAATAGCCGTTGTTTCCGGCAAAATGCGGAACCTGCTGATGAGCCAGCCCAACAAGCAACTGGCAGCGATGACCAAGAAGCTGATGCCTAGAAACAGCGGCCACTCATGCAGAAAGGAATGAATAATGGTGGACGTAAGAACGCGCGCTATCATGCAGCCGATGATCGCCAGGGCGAAACCGAAAGGCAGTTGCGGCACAAGGATACCCGCGCCCCCATTTTCGACGAGGATGCCGGCTATCATAGAACCAAGCAGAAGGGCCGCAGGCAACCGAGCCCATGTCAGCAAGGCAGAAAATAGAATCGAAAGAGCAATCAGAACTCCCCAGCGAGCGAAGACGGGCAGTGTGGATAAAGACACGGACTGCTGCACAGTCAGGCTTGGCAAAGAGTCAGTTCAGCACCTTTGACGACTCTGCTAATCCTTGGAAAGATATTGCCGATGGCAAAGTTGTGCATCTCAGCGGACATGCCGCTCGTCGCATCTTCGACAAGAACGATGGCATAGCCGTGTTCCCACGCCTGTCGTGCCGTTGACTCAACTCCTATGTTCGTTGCGACGCCCCCCAGAACGATTGTCTGGATACCGCGGCGGCGCAACTGCAAATCCAGCTCTGTTCCATGAAAGGCGCCCCATTGGCGCTTGGTCACGAGAATGTCACCAGGCTTCGCCAAACCATCAAGCAACTCGCTGAAATTTTCAGGAAAGCCGCCGGGCGGCATGGCGAATGGCCGATCGACAGGCTGTCTCAGGGCGTCTTTGAAATCCTTGGCGAAGCCTACATTCACGAGAACAACTGGCGCGCCTGCTTTACGAAATGTGTCTGCAAGCTCGCTGCCAACCTTCGAGACCTGGTCTGCCCGGTGAGGCGTCAGTTCATGTCCGATTATGCCTTTTTGCAGATCGATAAGGACCAGTGCGGTTGTCTTGGGATCGAGTTCAAGCATGGTTTTTCGCCTGTTGGGTTGACGTTCGGTGTTTCCGCTGCGTTAATTAAGTCTGCACTCACATAACCTGATAATTGAGCGTTCCCTCAACTATGTCAAGACCCAGTGAAGTTCCGCAAGCGAGGACGCCGCAAAGGCGCAACGGGAAGCTGCGTGTCGCCGCCATATTGAAGGCAGGTGCCGCCGTCATCGCCGAGAAGGGTTATGAGGCGGCGACAATGGCCGAGATCGCCGCAAGGTCGAGCACCAAAATAGGTTCGCTCTATCGTTTCTTTCCCAACAAGGAAGTCTTGGCGAATGCGTTGATCGCGCATTACCACGAAGGCGTTCACAACGCCTTCGATGAACTTGATTCCAGAATTCAATCGCTATCCATCTCCGCGCTCGCTGATTTTTTGCTGGATATGATGGTCGATCTCCACAAGGGGGCCGGGCCGACGATGAAACGATTGTTGGAAATTCCCGAAGTTTTGTCGGTGAAGCGCGGTGAATTCAGCAGATCCATTCACAAGCATATCGTCCGGACATTGACGCTGCGCAGCCCGGGACTGACCTCCGACAAAGCGCAAGACATGGCCGTCGTAATACTCGGCAATATGAAGACGATGGCAGCTTTTTCGGATTCTGCGGACCAAAGCGTTCGTCCGGGGGCTATTGATGAGTTGCGCGAGATGACCCGGATTTATCTGAAAAGCGGGCTGAAGACGAAGTCAGTTTGACTGGTCTTGCGATCTCCTTACTAGACCGCGGAAATTACGATGGTCGTCCTCGCACCGGGCGGCCCGCCAATGAGCCGACGAGTCTACCTAAGCCATCTCGATATGCCCAAGGGAGACTTCCGGTATTGGCACAAAGACGAAGTGCCGGATGCGTCGAGCCATGTCGGAGTTCGGGAGCATAGCGGAAGGCATCTGCTCGCGGCGAGTAGTCCGCCTCTTGCGTCATTTCTGCTGTCGCGCGGAATTGTTTGCTGGCGCAAATGGCGGATATCGGTCAAGCCAATCTCACGCGTTTCATTAGTCCACGCATAGGCTCCGCAGGCGCCGGCAGAGCGACGCCTCGTCTCTTCGCCGCCGAACTACTTGTCCGGCAGATTGAGCCGGATGTGAAGCTCGCGCAACTGTTTCGGAGTGACTTCCGAGGGAGCCCCCATCATCAGATCTTCGGCCCGCTGGTTCATCGGGAACAAGACCACCTCGCGCAGGTTCTCCTCGCCACATAACAGCATGACGATCCGGTCGATGCCGGGCGCGATGCCGCCGTGCGGCGGCGCGCCGAGCGACAGCGCGCGCAGCATGCCGCCGAATTTCGCCTCCAGCACGTCTTCGGGGTAGCCTGCAATCGCAAACGCCTTCTTCATCACGTCGGGACGGTGATTGCGGATCGCGCCTGACGATAGTTCGGTGCCGTTGCAGACGATGTCGTATTGAATGGCCTTGAGTCCAAGCAGCCTTTCATGGTTGGCGGGATCGAGCGCCAAAAACTCCTCCGGCTCGATGTTCGGCATCGAGAACGGATTATGGGAGAAGTCGATCTTCTTCTCTTCCTCGTTCCATTCGAACATCGGGAAGTCGACAATCCAGCACAGCTCGAACCTGCCCTTGTCGATCAGGTTCAATTCCTCGCCCACTTTGGTGCGGGCGAGGCCCGCGAACTTCCAGAATTTGTCGGGATCGCCGGCGACGAAGAACGCCGCGTCACCGTCCCTCAACCCCAGTTGGGCGCGGATGGCAGCCGTCCGCTCAGGACCGATATTGTTGGCCAAGGGACCGGCGCCCTCGCCGCCCTCACGCCACATGATATAGCCCAAGCCCGGCTGGCCTTCGCCCTGCGCCCAGGAATTCATCCGGTCGCAAAACGCGCGGGAGCCGCCGCCCCTGCCGGGGATCGCCCACACCTGATTCTTGGGATCTTCCAGCATCCGCGCGAACACCTTGAAGCCCGACCCACGGAAATGTTCTGAAACTTCCTGCATCTCGATCGGATTGCGCAGATCTGGTTTGTCGGTCCCGTATTTGCGCACCGCGGTGGCGTAGGGAATCAGCGGGAATTTGGAAGTCACCGGCTTGCCTTCCGCAAACTCCTCGAAGACGCCGCGCATCACCGGCTCGACCGCATTGAACACGTCTTCCTGGGTGACAAAGCTCATTTCGATATCGAGCTGATAGAATTCGCCAGGTGAGCGATCGGCACGCGCATCCTCGTCGCGAAAACAGGGTGCGATCTGGAAGTAGCGGTCGAAGCCGGCGACCATCGTGAGCTGCTTGAACTGCTGCGGTGCCTGCGGCAGCGCGTAGAACTTGCCCGGATGCAGTCGCGAAGGCACCAGGAAGTCGCGCGCGCCTTCCGGCGAAGAGGCGGTCAGGATCGGGGTCTGAAATTCGAAGAATCCCTGCTCCTTCATGCGCCTGCGGATCGAATCGATGATCTCGCCGCGCCTGATGATGTTCCGGTGCAGCTTTTCACGGCGAAGGTCGAGGAAACGGTACTTAAGCCTGATATCTTCAGGATATTCCTGCTCGCCGAACACCGGCATCGGCAGCTCCGCCGCCGGTCCCAGCACCTCGATTTCGGTCGCGTAGAGTTCGACCAGGCCCGTCGCCAGTTCCGGATTGTCGGTGCCGTCGGGACGCCGGCGCAATTTGCCGTCGATGCGAATCACCCATTCCGAGCGGAGCTTTTCAGCCTCCTTGAACGCCGGCGAATCCGGATCGGCGACGCATTGCGTCAGGCCGTAATGGTCGCGCAAATCGATGAACAGCACACCGCCATGGTCGCGAATGCGATGGCACCAGCCGGACAGACGAACGTGTTGGCCGATATCGCTCTCACGGAGCGCGCCGCAGGTATGGGACCGGTAACGATGCATGGATATTCCAGGGATTAACGTCGGAGGATCGAATCGAGCCACCCACAGAGCGGTCCCGAAGCGGTTGAGGGTTTACCCGAGGCCGCGAGGGGCGGCAACCGATCGGGGCCGAAACTAGTGTGGCGGGTCAGAAGTCCGCATCATTGCTGCCGCGAGTTCGTCATGCGGACTTCTGAACCAAAAGCCACACTAGAACAATAAGTTTGCTAGTGTCCCTTCGATTCCGAAGTTCGTAAACGTGGGGCCGCATGATGATACGAACTTCGGAATCGGGACACTAGGCCCCCTTCCGAAGGCACTGAAAACTCGAAAAAGAAGCCGTTTTGGCCCAACGGATTGTCTAATGACAACATATGCCTATGTTGGTGGCATGACCGTGCATTTCCCCTTCCAAAATACCTATGCGGCGCTTCCGGACGGCTTTTTCGCGCGGGTTGCGCCGACGCCTGTGGCCTCCCCCCGGCTGATCAAATTGAACCGGCCGCTGGCGCTGCAACTCGGGCTTGATCCCGATCGGCTGGCGAGCCCGGAGGGGACCGAAATCCTCGCTGGAAAGCGCCTTCCCGACGGCGCCGAACCGATTGCCATGGCCTATGCCGGCCACCAGTTCGGTCATTTCGTGCCGCAGCTCGGCGACGGCCGCGCCATTCTGCTCGGCGAGGTCATCGACGTCGACGGCGTACGGCGCGACATTCAGCTCAAGGGTTCTGGACCGACGCCATTTTCACGCCGCGGCGATGGCCGTGCAGCGCTCGGCCCCGTCTTGCGGGAGTATATCGTCAGCGAGGCGATGGCGGCGTTGGGGATTGCGACCACGCGATCGCTCGCCGCGGTGATGTCAGGCGAAAACGTGATCCGCGAGACGCTGCTGCCCGGCGCGGTACTGACGCGCGTGGCCGCCAGCCACATTCGCGTCGGCACCTTTCAGTATTTCGCGGCCCGCGGCGATACCGACGGCGTACGACGCCTAGCCGATCACGTCATCGCGCGACACTATCCGCAAGCGGCGAATGCCGAACGTCCCTATCACGCTCTGCTCGAAGGCGTGATCGCAAGGCAGGCCGAACTGGTGGCCCGCTGGCTCCTGGTCGGGTTCATTCACGGCGTCATGAATACCGACAACACCTCGATCTCGGGCGAGACCATCGACTACGGGCCTTGCGCCTTCATGGATCGTTACGATCCCGCTGCCGTGTTCTCCTCGATCGATGAGCAGGGCCGATACGCTTACGCCAACCAGCCGCGAATCGCACTCTGGAACCTGACGCGGCTCGCCGAGTGCCTGCTGCCGCTATTTTCCGACGACAAGGACAAAGCGATCGAACAGGCGCAGCTCATACTTGCCGAATTTCCCGGGAAATTCACGGCGGCCTATCAGTCCGGCCTGCGTCAAAAGATCGGCCTCTTCACCGGGCGGGATGGCGACGAGGCCCTGGTGCAGGATCTTCTCGATGCGATGGCGAAGAACCGCGCCGACTTCACCTTGACCTTCCACCGCCTGAGCAATGCCGCGGACGATGCCACCCGCGATCAGGATGTTCGTGAGCTCTTTGCCGATCCCGAAGCCTATGACCAATGGGCGGCGCGCTGGCGACAACGCGTCGGCGTCGAGCCGCAGACGTCAACCGAACGCACGGCGATGATGCGGGCGACCAACCCCGCTGTCATTCCGCGCAACCACCGTATCGAGGCAGTGATCCAGGCCGCCGTTGTCAGCGACGACTTTGCGCCGTTCGAGGAATTGTTGACGGTCCTGTCAAAGCCCTACGAAGACCAGCCGGCTTTCTCGGCCTATGCCGAGCCGCCCGAGCCGCACCAGCGCGTGCTGCAGACGTTTTGCGGAACGTAAATCATTAACCTTCCGCCAAACATTGGGCGCCGCGGGCAGCGCCCGCACCCGCAAATTAAGGGGCGGTCAATCGCTTCCCAGCAAATCTACCGGTTTGTTTGGGAGATTTTTCCGTGGACGCTTTGGTTTTCGAATTCATGGGTCTTGCGATGGTCGCGCTCTGCGTCATCGTGCTGGTGATTCCATCCACCCGGCGGCCGACCGGCCGGCAGCTGCGAGATTTCTGATCGAATTGCCTGTCGGAATCGGCGAAGACGGCTGTGCCATGTTGGGGGCCGTTTGCCTTAAATGATACCCAAAGCGTAGAATTCAGGTCTCGATTTCGCCGCAAGGCCCTTGACATATCAGCGCTTTCGGCCGAACGCCCTTCGAGAAAGCGTCATGGACCGTTCATGGATCTGATTACCACCACCGCCGAACTTGCCGCCCTTTGCGACCGCCTCGCCAAACACCGGGTCATCACCGTCGACACCGAATTCCTTCGCGAGACCACCTATTACCCGCTGCTTTGCGTGGTGCAGATGGCGAGCGCGGAGGAAGCGGCCGTGATCGACGCTCTCGCTGATGGCATCGACCTCAAGCCCTTCTTCGAGTTGATGGCCAACGAAAAGGTGCTCAAGGTTTTTCATGCCGCCCGTCAGGACATCGAGATCGTCTGGCACCGGGCCGGAATCGTGCCGCACCCGATCTTCGACACGCAGGTTGCCGCCATGGCGCTCGGCTATGGCAACTCGATTGCCTACGACCAGCTGGTCGAGCGCGTCACCGGCCACCGGCCGGACAAGACCCACCGCTTTACGGATTGGTCGCGCCGGCCGCTGACCGAAGAACAGATGCATTACGCGCTTGCCGACGTGACCCACCTGCGCGACGTGTTCGCGGCACTCGATGCCGATCTCAAAAAACGCGGCCGCCGCGACTGGGTGAGCGAGGAAATGGAAATCCTGACCAGTCCCAGGACCTACGACTTCCATCCCGAACGCGCTTGGGAGCGGCTGAAAACGCGGGTGCGCAAGCCGAAGGAGCTTGCGGTGCTGATCGAAGTCGCGGCATGGCGCGAGCAGGAGGCGCAAGGCCGCGACGTGCCCCGCGGCCGCGTGCTGAAGGATGACGCGGTCGGCGATATCGCCACCCACGCGCCGACCAGCCTCGAACGGCTTGCCAACCTGCGCTCGCTGCCGAAGGGGTTCGATCGATCGAAATGGGGCGCCGACATCGTTGCCGCCGTGCAACGCGGCCTGGCGCGCGATCCTGCAACACTGCCGAAGATCGAAAAACCGCGCGGCAACACCAACGGCGGGGCGATCGTCGAACTGCTCAAGGTGTTGCTGCGCATGACGTCCGAACGTCACGCGGTTGCCAGCAAGGTGATCGCAACCGTCGACGATCTCGAGCAGATCGCGGCCGACGACAATGCCGATGTCGGGGCGTTGCACGGCTGGCGTCGCGAACTGTTCGGCGAAGCGGCGCTGGCGTTGAAGCAAGGCCGGCTGGCGCTTGCGATCGAAAAAGGCAGGGTTGTGAAAGTCGATCGGGACTAACGCTGCATCCTGCTTCGCGGCGCCATCGGCCGCAGGCAACTACCACCTCAGTTCGACGCCCGCCGTTCCCTGATGGGATTGCAGCGCAGTGCGAAACTTGCCGTCGTAGTTGAGATAAAGGCGCACGGAGTTGCTCAGGCTCAGCGAAAGCGAGGCTCCCGCATCCGCGCCGTACCGGCTTTCGCCGATCCCCTGAACCATGATGCTTTCGGGCCCAAGGCTGACGGTGATGGAGCCGAGATTTTGTTCGAAATTGTCGACGAACTTGCCGTAGGCCGAGAGATCGAGGATTTTTTGATCCACGATCCAGTAGTGGCCGACTTCCGCACCGAGCAGCAGTCGCGAACGCTCGACTGTCGTGCCACTTGCCGAGACCGGATCCAGGCCGCCCGTCTCCTGGGACGATCCGGTCGACGCCCGGACATATTCAAGCGCCGCCTTCGGCACGATCCGGCTCTGGTCCATCGTCCAGTAGTAGCTGAGTTCAGTGAGCGCGCCGTCGATCTGTCCGTTGTAACCCGCGCTGGCGGTGCCGAGCGGCGTATCCCGGCTGGAATTGATCTTTCCAAAGCCGTGAACGAGCGCAATCGCCCAGGTCCATGGCCCCTTGTCGATCGAAGCGTTGAAGCCGAACTGGGTCAGGTCAAGGGTCGCCGACTGCATCGCCAACGGCACGTCAATGCCGGTTCGGCTTTGGTCGATCGAGAACCCGACATTCACCCCCGGCGCGATTCGGGTGCCGAGCCCGGCCACACCGCCCGTCGTCCGACGCTGATCGCCGACAAAATCGGCTTGTGGGCCGGTCTTGGTCGAAATTCCGTAAAGCTCGCCCCAGCTGCGGAAGGCCTGGCCATCGATGGCTTCTGACGCGCCCCCGCCTCCCGGATTGCTCCGCGAGGCACGGCCAAATCCGCCGGTCGCCTGGTCTCCGAGCCGCTCCAGAAAGGTGCTGCCGAGGTTCGCAACCGTGGCGCCGGAGGAAAGGTCGGAAGCAGGGATCGACGGGGCCGGCGGCGGAGCAGGCGCAAGCACCAGGGTTTGCGCCTGCGCCTGCTGCGCCGAAAAGCCCACGAAGAACGCAAGAGCGACGAAAAAGCCCCAGCCGTGCCCTCGACCGGTAGCAGTCTCCACCGCTCGCGAAGACCGCAGTGACCGGCTCATCTACGTCATTCCCAAATACGGGCCGCTCGCCCAAAAATACCAATCGTCATCAACCGAAGGGGCGATTTGCTCTTAGTTCCGCCGGAGCGTCAATCAGTTGCAGGCGCGCCGTGAGGGCAATTGGCGGGCTTGTTGTTCCGCGGCCACAACTAATCGGGGTCGCCGGAGTAGGTTTGCCGATTTCCCCAGCCACGCCAGAAGCTTGCTAAGGCGCAAATTTCGTGTTGCAATCGCTGTCACAATCGGAATTAGGCCGATCGGCTGTGCGTTTCGCGACTAGGAAATTCAACAGACATCCGGAAGCCCGCTTGTGGCGTGGCACGCGTGGAGCGTGGCCACGTCTTTTTTACGTCTAGACCAGGAGACAGGCGATGCAAAAAGGCACCGTCAAGTGGTTCAACCCGACAAAGGGTTACGGGTTCATCAAGCCGATGGTCGGCGATAAGGACGTGTTCGTCCATATCTCTGCCGTCGAGCGTGCCGGGCTCTCTACCCTCAACGAGAATCAGGTTATCGAATACGACCTTGTTGAAAATCGCGGGAAGACTTCCGCCGAAAATCTAAAGGTCTCCTAAGCCTCGTCACGATCCGCGCAAGCAATCCTGATGCGCCCCCGGCTCCTTGCCGGGGGATTTTGTTATCTGGCATCGTTCGCATGGTGCGGCGATATCAAGGTACCGCTCGCGCCGGCATCGCCGTCCAGCCGGCAGATCGCGCCATCGAGACGAAGCTTTCCGCTGGCCAAAAGCCGCAATGCTTCCGGGTAAATGCGATGCTCGATTGCAAGTATCCGCTCTGACAACGTGTCCGGCGTGTCGTCATCGCGAACCGCCACAACCCCCTGCATCACAATGGGCCCCGCGTCGGTTTCCGGCGTCACGAAATGGACGGTCGCCCCGGAGACTTTCACACCGGCATTGAGCGCCTGCGCATGGGGCTCGAGCCCGGGGAAAGACGGCAGCAGCGAAGGATGGATATTGAGCATCTTTCCATACCAGCGCTGCACGAATTCAGCCGTGAACAGCCGCATGAAGCCGCCAAGACAAATTAGCTCAACCCGGCAGGCATCGAGAGCCGACTGCAAGGCGGCCTCAAAGCCTGCGCGATCCTTGGCGAACGGCCTGCTCTCGATGGTCCGGGTCGGGATGTCATGGGCGCTTGCCAATGCAAGGCCGCCTGCGCCCGCCCGGTTTGAAATCACGACCGCGATCTCGGCCGGAAATCCCTCGACCTCGGCAGCCTTGATCAAGGCGGCCATGTTCGAGCCGCGCCCGGAAATCAGGATCGCCACGCGAGGCTTCGAAACCTTGCGATGTGAACTCGACGTCACCATGAAAGATCGAGGTGGCCGTTATAAACCACGCGGTGCTCGCCCTGGATCGGGATGACTTCGCCCAGCATCGTCACGCTCTCGCCGGCATCGGTGAGAATGTTGCTGACGGCTCCGACCGCGTCCGCCTTGACGATGGCAATCATGCCGATCCCGCAGTTGAAGGTGCGCAGCAATTCAAGCTCGGCGACGTTGCCCTGCTCCGCCAGCCATTTGAAGACCGGCAACACCGGCAATCGCGCCAGATCGATCCCGACGCCCAGATGCTTCGGCAACACGCGGGGAATGTTGTCGGTAAATCCGCCGCCTGTGATGTGGGCGAGCGCCTTGACCGCGCCGGTTTCCCGGATCGCGCGCAGGCACGATCGGACATAGAGCTTCGTCGGGGTCAGCAGCGCTCCGCCCAGCGTCATGACCGGCGAAAACGGCGCGGGCGCGTCAAAGCCGATGCCTGAGGCTTCGACGATCCGGCGCACCAGGGAAAAGCCGTTGGAGTGGACGCCTGACGAAGCCAGGCCAAGCACGGCGTCGCCGATGCCGATATCGCCGCGCGGCAACAGCGTGCCACGCTCGGCCGCACCGACCGCAAACCCGGCGAGATCGTAGTCGCCGGTCTTATAGAGTCCGGGCATCTCGGCGGTTTCGCCGCCGATCAGCGCGCAGCCGGATTCGCGGCAACCCTCGGCGATGCCGGCGACGATCGAGGCGGTCGCCTCCGGATCGAGCTCGCCGCAGGCGAAATAGTCGAGAAAGAACAGCGGTTCTGCGCCCTGCACCACGAGGTCATTGACCGACATCGCCACGAGGTCGATGCCGATGCCGCCATGCAGCCCGGTGTCGATCGCAATCTTGACCTTGGTTCCAACACCGTCGGTCGCCGCCACCAGAACGGGGTCCTTGAAGCCCGCGGCCTTCAGGTCGAACAATCCGCCAAAACCGCCGATTTCGGCCTCGGTGCCGGGGCGCGCCGTGGCACGAACCATCGGCTTGATGAGATCGACCAGGTGGTTGCCCGCGTCGATATCAACCCCCGAATCCGCGTAAGTGAGCCCGTTCTTGCGCTCAGCCATGACCTTTTCCAACTGATTTCGGCTGGTTACGTCGGATTTCGCTTACGTGCAATGGTCGCGGGCACGTACTATGTAGACAACAGCCGCTTCGCCTCCCAAAGAGAAGATATTTTTGGCAAATCAGACCGGTAGCCGGGAAACGACCGAGTTGAGTATTCCGAATATCATTACTTTGGCACGCATTATTCTGGTGCCGGTCATCGTCTGGGCAATCGCCTCCAACCAGATGGAGATCGCATTTACGATCTTCGTGGTCGCGGGCGTCAGCGATGCCGTCGATGGATTCCTGGCCAAGCGTTTCAACATGACCAGCGAATTGGGGGCGCTGCTCGATCCGCTCGCCGACAAGGCGCTGCTGGTTTCGATCTATGTGGCGCTCGGTATCTGGGGCGCGATGCCGCGCTGGATCGTCATCCTCGTGGTCTCGCGCGACATCATGATCGTAACCGCCGTGATCGTGTCATGGTTGTTCGGCAAACCCGTGCCCATGAAACCGTTGATGGTGTCCAAACTCAACACGGTGGCCCAGGTGGCGCTCGCCGCGACGATCCTGGCTTCGCTCGGGTTCGGTTTCAAACCGATGCCGTACGACACGGTTCTGATGGGTCTGGTAACTGTCTTTACTTTGGTTTCCGTGTCCCTCTATCTCGTCGAGTGGGTACGGCATATGAGCACGATCGAGGCGCGTTAGCGCTCTCGAAGATCGTAGGTATCGGAATCGGGATACTAGAGTGGCAGGCCGCGTCCAACCTCGTCAATTGGCATTTGCGCTCCCGCACGCCGAGAGCCTGACGCGCGACAACTTCCTGGAAGGGCCGGCCAACGCCGCGGGCCTCGCACTGATCGACAGCTGGCCCGACTGGCCGAACCGGGTGATGCTTCTGCTCGGACCGGAAGGCGCGGGCAAAAGCCACCTCGCCTCGATCTGGGCGGAACAATCCGGCGCCCGTTCCACCGCGGCGCACGCGCTGACCGCGCCGGAGGTTCCGGGCGCGCTGGCGACGGGTGCGCTCGTGATCGAGGACCTGAAGCCGGCGAGCCTCGACGAGCGCGCGCTGTTTCATTTGTTGAACCTCGCGCGCGAAGAGGATGCCTTCGTTTTGATGACCGCGCGCCTGCCGCCGACGGCGGTCGAACTGCGCGACCTGCGCTCAAGGCTACGCGCGGTTCCGACCGTGCAGTTGCTGCCGCCGGACGATCATCTGTTTCGCGCATTGATCGTCAAATTCTGCGCCGACCGGCAGCTCGCCGTCGACGAAGCCATCGTCAGCTATCTCACGACCCGGCTGGAGCGCTCCTATGCCGCCGTGCGGCAGGCCGTGGAGCTGCTTGACGCCGAGGCCCTGCGGCTTGGCCGGCCGGTCACCCGGGCGCTGGCGGCCGAACTGCTGCGCAGCAGCGGCTAGTGGAGCGGATTTGACATTCGCTACCCACCCAGCCGCGAATTCGCAAAGCGAATGTCAAATCCGAAACTCCACTAGAATGTTGATTTGGCTAGTGGTCCTTTGATTCTAACATTCGCAAAGGTGTCAGCTGAGAAGGGATGCGAATGTTAGAATCGGACCACTAGCCGGAGCGGATTTGATATTAACCGGACCACGCTTCCCATCTTGACGGGGCGCGCGGCGGGAACATCAATGTCACTGCAGCGTCACCGCAACCTCACATGGTCTGCGCGATTACCTCGCGGATCGCCCGCGGCTTGAGATGAAATGGATTGGAACTTGATGGAATCCGCGCAAGCCATTGTAATTACAGAAAAAGATACCGACGCAGGTGGTGGGGCCGCGATCGGCAGCAGCCCCGAGCGCTTCATCAACCGGGAACTTTCCTGGCTGCATTTCAATCGCCGGGTCCTGGAGGAGTCGGTCAATCCAGGCCACCCCGCGCTGGAGCGGGTCAGGTTCCTGTCGATTTCCGCCAACAACCTCGACGAATTCTTCATGGTCCGCGTCGCCGGCATCAAGGCCCAGGTGCGTGAAGGCATCGCCGAGCGCAGCCCCGATGGTCTGACGCCGGCCGAGCAGCTTGTGCTGATCAACGAGACGGTTTCCAAACTCGCCACCGACCAGCAGGCGATCTGGCGCGACCTGCACAAGATTCTTGCGGATGTCGGCATCGTGCTCGTCGAAGGGCGCGACGTCACCAAGTCCGAGCGGGCCTGGATCGAGGATCACTTCCTCCACAACATCTTTCCATTGCTGACGCCGCTCGCAATCGATCCCGCGCACCCCTTCCCGTTCATTCCGAGCCTCGGCTTTACCGTCGCGCTGCAACTGGCGCGGCTTGCCGACGGCAAGCCGATGAATGCGCTCATTCGCATGCCCGGCAAGATCGACCGCTTTGTGCGCCTGCCCGCCGGCAAAGACGGCACGGTGCGGCTGATCACGCTGGAGCAGGCCACCGGCCTGTTCATCGGCCGCCTGTTCCCGGGTTACACCGTCAAGGGCCAGGGCGCGTTCCGGATCATCCGGGACTCCGAACTCGAAATCGAGGAAGAAGCGGAGGATCTCGTCCGCCTATTCGAGACGGCGCTGAAGCGGCGGCGGCGCGGCTCGGTGATCCGCCTCGAAATGGAAGCCAAGATGCCCGAGGAGCTGCGCGCCTTCGTACAGCGCGCGCTCTCTACCGCCGACGACGAAGTCCTGCTGGTCGATGGCGTGCTGGCGATGAACGAGCTGTCGCAACTGACGCGGCTCGATCGGCCCGATCTCGAATTCACGCCCTACGTGCCGCGCCACCCCGAACGCGTGCGCGATCATGGCGGCGATATCTTCGCCGCCATCCGTCAAAAGGACCTCATCGTCCACCACCCCTACGAATCCTTTGACGTCGTCGTCCAGTTCCTCCAACAGGCCGCGCGCGATCCCGACGTCGTCGCCATCAAGCAAACGCTCTACCGCACCTCGAACAATTCGCCGATCGTGCGGGCGCTTGCGGAAGCCGCTGAAGCTGGAAAATCGGTGACGGCGCTGATCGAGCTGAAGGCGCGCTTCGACGAAGAAGCCAATATCCGCTGGGCGCGCGACCTCGAACGCGCCGGCGTGCAGGTGGTGTACGGATTTATCGAATTAAAGACCCACGCCAAACTGTCGCTGATCGTCCGCCGCGAAGGCGGCAGTCTCACAACCTATGTCCATACCGGAACCGGAAACTATCATCCGGTGACGGCGCGCATTTATACCGACCTCTCCTACTTCACCTCCGACCCGATCATCGGTCGCGACGCCGCGCGGGTGTTCAACTACATCACCGGCTATGCCGAGCCGAGCGACATCGAAAAGATGGCGGTGTCTCCCCTCACCTTGCGCAAGCGGATGATCGAGCACATTCGCGGCGAGACCAGCTATGCCCGGCATGGCAAGCCTGCCGCGATCTGGCTGAAGATGAATTCGCTGGTCGATCCGGAAATCATCGATTCGCTCTATGAGGCTTCGCAGGCCGGGGTTTCGATCGAACTCGTGGTGCGCGGGATTTGCTGCCTGCGGCCGGGCATACCGGGGCTTTCGGAAAATATCCGCGTCAAATCGATCATCGGCCGATTCCTCGAGCACGGCCGGATCTATTGCTTCGGGATGGGACAGGGTCTGCCTAGCGCCAAAGCTACTGTGTATATCTCTTCCGCCGACATGATGCCGCGCAACCTCGATCGCCGCGTCGAGATCCTCTGTCCGCTGCAAAATCCTACGGTGCATCAGCAGGTTCTCGAACAGATCATGCTCGCCAATCTCAAGGACACCGAGCAAAGTTGGCAATTGTTGCCGGACGGTTCCTCAACGCGTATGAAGGCCGCGAAGGGCGAAGAGCCGTTCAACTTGCATAACTATTTCATGACGAATCCGAGTCTGTCTGGCCGTGGAAAGTCGCTTCAGGAATCATCGCCGCGCCGGCTCACCCGCCGCACCGAACGTCAGCAATCGTCATAAGGGGATTTCGCTGTGAAGCGCGCGCGCAAACGCGCCGCGAACGTCGCAGTCATCGATATCGGCTCGAATTCGGTTCGTCTCGTCGTTTACGAGGCGATGGCCCGCAGCCTGATCACGATCTTCAACGAGAAGGCGCTGTGCGGCCTTGGCCGCGAGGTGCAGTCCACCGGCCTGCTCGCGCCCGATGCCGTCACCAAGGCTTTGACCTCGCTGCGGCGTTTTCGCGCGTTGTGCAGGGTCATGAAAGTCAGCCGCGTCCATGCGATCGCCACCGCCGCCTGCCGTGACGCCAGCAACGGTCCTGATTTCATCGCCAAGGCCGAACACATCTGCGGAACGCGAATCGAAATCCTTTCCGGCCCGCGCGAGGCGAAATTGTCCGCACTCGGCGTCGTTTCCGGCGTCCACAAGCCGGACGGTATCGTCGGAGATCTCGGTGGCGGCTCGCTGGAACTGATCGGCGTGCACGGCAACCGCGTCAGCGGCGGGCTGACGCTTCCGCTCGGAAGCCTCGCGCTCCAGGATTTGTCGCACAAGTCGCTGAAGCGTGCCGAGCGCATCGTCAAGACCGAGCTCACCGACATCGAGCAGATCAAATCCGGTCGTGGCCGCACCTTTTACGCGGTGGGTGGAACATGGCGCGCGCTGGCGCGCATCCACATCATTCAGAGCGAATACCCGCTTGGCGTGATGCACGGCTATTCGATCCCGGCCCAGGACGCGCTGGATTTCGCGCAGCGGCTGCGCCGTCTGGTGACGGCGAACATGCTCGCCAATATCGAGGTCATCGCCGACGCCCGGCGGCCGTTGCTCGCCTATGCCGCGCTCGTTCTCGAATACATCATCCGCGTGGCCCGGCCGAAAACGATCGTATTCTCGACCTTCGGGGTGCGCGAAGGCTTGCTCTACGACATGCTTCCCGACTCCGAGCGCTCCAAGGACGGCTTCATCTGCGCCGCCCAGAAGCTCAACGAGTTGCTGTCGCGGTCCGCCCGTCACGCCCAGGAATTGATCGAATGGACCGATCGCTTCGTGCGCGTCGTCAAGCTGCGCGAGACGGAAGAGGACCGTCGTCTGCGCCACGCCGCCTGCCTGCTTTCGGATATCGGCTGGCGCGTCCATCCCGATCATCGCGGCGAGGAAACCCTCAATCTCATCACCAATGGGAATTTCGGTTCGATCAGCCATCAGGGCCGGGTCTTTGTCGCGCTGTCGGTTTTCTATCGCTATGCGGGCTTGAGCGAGCAGAACGAACCCCCGGAGATCATGCAGGAGCTGGTGCCACCGGCAATGCTGGAACGCGCCCGGACGCTCGGGGCGGCGTTCCGCGTCGCTCACCTGATCTCGGCGGCGCGGCCAGGCGTGTTGCCGGCCACGCATTTCCGCAGCCACGGCCGCAAGCTGACGCTGGTGTTCGAGCACAAGCTCGTCGATCTCGTCGCCGATCGTGTCGGCAGCCGGTTCAAACAGCTCGCGCGGCTGGTCGGCCGCTCCGGGTCTATCGTGAGGCGCTGACCCGTCGCCGTCGTCCGGATGGGATGGCGGTGATGAAGCTAAGCCGGGTCGGATGGTTGAGCCAGCGCCAGATGCTCAAGCTCTCGTGCCTTGCGCCTTCGCCAGATCGAGCCCGCAATCAACACGGTGACCGCGCCGAGCACGGAAGCGATATAGTCATCAAGCTCGCCCTCCAGATTGAGGTGCGGCGAAATGCCGAGGATCGCCGATTTCGCATCGAGATGCAGCGCAATGGTGCCATCGAGAAGCTGGTGCAATAACGGCTGAATGGCAGGATCGGTCTCGATCACGTCTCCGGCGATCCAGCCAAGCAGGGTCGCGCCGAGCCATATCAGGATCGGGAAGCGGTCGAGCACCAGCATGATCAGCGCAGCGCCCGCAATGATCATGGGGATGCTGACGGCAAGGCCGAGGATCAACAGCGAGAGCTGACCGTTTGCGGCAGCGGCGACCGCAATCACATTGTCGAGGCTCATGATGATGTCGGCAATGACGACAATGCGGATCGCATGCCAGAGCGTGGTGCCGGCAGCGATTTCATCGCCTTCATCTTCGGGCACCAACAGCTTGGCGGCGATAACGAGCAACGCGAGACCGCCGGCGAGTTTCAGATAAGGCAGCGCCATCAGGGTGACGACGATGCCGGTAAAGGCAATCAGCAGCACAACGGCGATGCCCGCGCCGATAATCATGCCCCAAAGGCGATGCCGGCCGTGCAACCCGCGGCAAGCCATCGCGATCACCAGCGCATTGTCGCCGGACAAGAGAACGTTGATCCAGATGATCTTGCCGACCGCCAGCCAGAACACCGGGGTATGCATGTCCACCTGCAATTGCGCGAAAAAGCCGCCGATGTTTGCGGGATCGACGACCTGCAGCAGCGCGTTCACAGCCTACCCCCCTTGAGCCGCAGGCCGCCGCCGCTCGCGACTCACATTAGCCGACAATCTCGTTGCCGGAAAAGAACTGCGCGATCTCGATAGCCGCCGTTTCCGGAGCATCGGATCCATGCACCGAGTTCTCGCCGATGGATTTCGCATGCTCCTTGCGGATCGTGCCTTCGGCCGCCTTGGACGGATCGGTCGCGCCCATGACGTCACGGTGCTTGAGAACGGCGTTTTCACCTTCGAGCACCTGAACGACGACGGGACCGGAAATCATGAAGTCCACCAGCTCGCCGAAGAAGGGACGCGCCTTGTGAACGGCGTAGAATGTCTCCGCCTGTTCGCGGGTCATGCGGATTCGCTTCTGGGCGACGATGCGAAGCCCGGCCTTCTCGATCAGCGCATTGACGGCGCCGGTCAGGTTGCGAGCCGTCGCGTCCGGCTTGATGATGGAAAAGGTGCGTTCGATCGCCATGATTTCATCCTTGAAAACCGCATGGAAGTTGCGGGCTTATATCGGTGCCGCCGGTACACGGCAAGCGACGCGACGACCTGGATAGGCTGCTGCGGGCGCTGAATTACGACGATTTCATCAAAATGAACCCTCTCTGAAACGGTCGTCCCGCTTTCGTTCACTTGGCCAGGCGTAGGTTTTACTCAACCGGACGCCACACCGCTTCGAACGGCGTTCGGGGACCAGTTGAGTGCTTTTTCACCGATGGCGCGCAACGCGCCTTAAGCTTGAGGAGACGACGATGTTACGCAAACTTTCCCTCGCTCTCGTTGCCGCGGTTTCGCTTGGCGCGGCCGCGCTGGCTCCCACCTCCGCTTCAGCCTGGGGCGGCTGGCATCATGGCTGGGGCGGCCCGCGCATCTTTGTCGGCGGCCCGGCCTACTACGGTTATGGCTACGGATATGGCGGCTGTTATGTGCGGCGACTGGTTCCGACCCCCTGGGGACCGCGCTCGCGCCTGATCAACCGCTGCTACTGAGCAGGACTCACCCGAGTCAAACCAAGGCCCCGGCCCTTTTCCGGCCGGGGCTGTCGGCCTTTCTGCCCACGCCGTAGCCACCTTCATTGAAAGTTTGCCAAATCGGTCAGGAATGAACCGGCGAGCGGAAACCATTTGGGTTTTTAGGACTTGGTACGACGTCACCTGATCAGATGGATCGTCAGGGCACGGAACCGGTCATGAAAAGTCCAAACGCAGACCACGTCGAAACACTCGATCACAAGTCCAGTCGATCGATCTGCGAGGCGGTGGGTGAGCGCCTTCAGCAGATGCTTCGCCCGGATCGAACCGGGACATCTTCCTATCTCCAGCATCTCATCGACGAGTTGCGAAAACGCGATGAGACCGACCGCCTGAAGTCGCATTAGGCCGCAAGATTGCGGCCGGCGGACGCGGGGTTTAGGGATTTCCGGCTCGCCCGGCCTAACATACATGTTGCGTTTTTGAGCGGCTGCGGTGAAAAGCCCGCATGCTCGCCATGTCAGAGATTTCGGTCCGGATTGCCGGACGCCTTTTGATCGACCACAGCTCGGCCCAGATCGTGCCCGGCGCGCGCGTGGGCTTCGTTGGCCGCAACGGCGTCGGCAAATCGACCTTGTTTCGCGCCATACGCGGCGACCTGGCCATTGAAAGCGGCACCATTGCGGTGCCGCCACGCTGGCAGATCGGCAGTCTAGCGCAGGAGGCGCCGAACGGCCCGGAAAGATTGATCGAGGTCGTCTTGAAAGCCGACCTCGAGCGCGAGGCGTTGATCCGCGAAGCCGAGACGGCGGGCGACCCGATCCGCATCGCCGATATTCAAACACGGCTCGTGGATATCGACGCGCATTCGGCGCCGGCGCGCGCCGCCGCTATCTTGAGCGGCCTTGGATTTTCCGCCGACGAACAGAACAGGCCTTGTTCCGAATTCTCCGGCGGATGGCGGATGCGCGTGGCACTTGCCGCCACGCTGTTTGCCGCTCCCGATCTGTTGCTGCTGGACGAGCCCACGAACTATCTCGACCTCGAAGGCACGCTCTGGCTGGAAGATCACCTGGCCAACTATCCTCGCACCGTCATCGTCATCAGCCACGACCGCGACCTGCTCGAAACATCGGTAGACCAGATCCTGCACCTCGATCGCGGCAAGCTTACCCTCTACAAGGGGAGCTATTCCTCGTTCGAGGAGCAGCGCGCCACCCGCGAGCTTTTGGACGCCAAGCACGCCAGACGGCAGGCCGAGGAGCGCAAACGGCTGCAAGCCTTCGTCGATCGCTTCAAGGCCAAGGCGTCAAAAGCCCGTCAGGCGCAATCCCGCGTCAAGATGCTGGAGCGAATGAAGCCGGTGACGGCGCTGGTGACGCAGGACGTGCGCGAAATCTCGTTCCCGACGCCGGAAAAGATGCTGTCGCCGCCGATCATCGCCGTCGATGACGTATCGGTGGGGTACGATCCGCAGCGCCCCGTCCTCAACCGCGTGACGCTGCGGATCGATACCGACGACCGCATCGCCCTGCTTGGCGCCAACGGCAACGGCAAATCGACACTGGTCAAACTCATCGCCAACAGGCTCTCGCCGTTTGCAGGCAAGATCACCCGGGCCGACAAGCTCTCGGTCGGATACTTCGCCCAGCATCAGGTCGATGAGCTCGACCTCGATGCTTCCCCTTACGATCACGTCCGCCGGTTGATGGCGGATGCCCCGGAGAGCAAGGTGCGCGGACGCACCGGCGCCATCGGATTCTCCGGCAAGGCCGGCGACACGCTGGTCAGTAATCTGTCGGGCGGTGAAAAGGCCCGGCTGCTGCTGGGACTGGCGACCTTCTTCGGTCCCAACATGATCATCCTGGACGAACCCACCAACCATCTCGATATCGACAGTCGCGCGGCTCTGGCCGAAGCGATCAACGAATTTCCCGGCGCGGTCATCATGGTCTCCCATGACCGCTATCTGATCGAAGCCTGTGCCGATCAGCTATGGGTCGTCGCCGACCATACCGTCACAAGCTATGACGGCGACCTCGACGATTACCGGCGGACGGTGCTCTCGGCGCGCGGGGCGCGGATTGCCTCACGCGGGGGGCCGGAACGCAGCGACCGTAGCGACGCGGTCGCGCGCCGCCCGAAGGAAAAACGCATCCCGGTCAAACAGCGGGTTTCGAAGGCCGAGGCGGAAATCGCGCGGATCGCCGGCATCATTGCCAAGATCGATGCCGCGCTCGCCTTGCCTGATCTGTTCAAGCGCGATCCAAAGCAGGCTGCCCAGCTCAGCAAGGCACGCGCCAGCGCCGCCGACGCCCTCTCGCGGGCTGAGGAGGAATGGCTGGCCGCGAGTTCGCAATTTGAGGAAGCGCGAGATTAATTAAATGCGATCACGTCGCCGCCGGCTTTTTCTTCTTCGGCTTGGCGGTCTTCGGCTCGGCCACAGGCTCCGCCCCACGCTCGATCGAGGTCAGCCGCCCGGCGGTGAAGGTGTAGATGCCGGCGCGTTGGCCGCCGGCGAAATTGATCACGGCAAGGCGTTCGCCGCGCGGACTGTTGGAGACGTTGACACTAGCGGGCGCGCCAATGCCGCGGACGACGTCGCACTCGGTATGACCAAGTGCGACCGTGCCGGTGGTCGTCGGCGCCGCGGCGGCCGCTCCCTCTGTCGACGCGTTGGCATTGGCCGGAACACCGGCGGCGGCCGTCCCTGGGCAGGCGCCGTCCGCGCTGACGAGGTCTTCGGCCGTCACGGGCTTGTCGGGCGTGAGCGGCGGCGTCTCGATCGAGACGTTCTTGATGAAAAGCCTGCCGCTGCGCGAAAACCATTCGGCGTCCTTCGACAGCAGATCGGGCGAAAAAATATCGGAAGCCGTGGCACCGCAACCCGCCAGCATCGGGGCGAACAACAGCAGTGCCAGCATTGGGTTCCGGTGACGGTATCTGTCTCGCACGATGAACTAAATCTCACCCCCGCCCCAAGCGATTGTCCGACCATCACTTTGCGGCACGACCGTGACCTTATACAAGCTCCCGGGCCAAAACGATAGTTTAACATTAATGGCGGAACACGTTAATCGCGCTTCTGCCAGCGGCCCCTTTCGTCCGCTTGCCAATAGGTTACATCAAAACCCCGCGTCTTGCAGTCGCTCCAGGCGTGCCGCGCGGCAGTGAGCGCATCCGTATCCTCACCATTGAAGAGCAGAACAACGCGGTCGTAGGTACCCGAGTCCGACGGCAGCGGCGCATTGTCGACCAGAAACCTTACATTGGCGCGATTCGGGTTGCTGTCCTCGACCAGCAGAACGATCGGGTGATCGGCCGCATCATTAACGCGCCAGGTCGCATGCGGCAGGAAGGAATCCTCGCGATAAGTCCACAGATGGGCATCCAGCGCGTCGGCGCGTTCCTCCGAAGTCGACTGCACGGCGACCCGCCAGCCGCGTTCGAGCGATTTTTCGAGCAACGGCGGCAGCACGTTCTCCAGCGTCATGTCTTGCAGGTGATAGAACAGAACTTCCGTCATCGCTTGGCTTCGTAGTGCTCCGCTACCAGTCGATCCAGCAGGCGAACGCCAAAGCCGGAACCCCAGCTTTGGTTGATCTCGGTCTTCGGCGCGCCCATCGCCGTGCCGGCGATGTCGAGGTGGGCCCAGGGTGTGCCGTCGACAAAGCGTTGCAGGAACTGCGCCGCGGTAATCGACCCGCCGTTGCGCCCGCCGGTGTTCTTCACGTCGGCAAATTGTGAATCGATCTGCTTGTCGTATTCCGGGCCGAGCGGCATGCGCCAGACCCGTTCTCCCGTCGCCAGTCCCGCCTTGATCAAGCGCCCGGCCAATTCGTCGTTGTTGGAGAAGAGGCCCGCATATTCGGTGCCGAGCGCGACCATGATGGCGCCGGTCAGCGTGGCAAGATCGACCATGAATTTCGGCTTGAATTTCTTCGCCACGTACCAAAGTACGTCGGCCAGCACCAGGCGCCCCTCGGCATCGGTATTGATGATCTCGATGGTCTGGCCGGACATCGAGGTCACGATATCGCCCGGACGCTGTGCGTTGCCGTCGGGCATGTTTTCGACGACGCCGATCGCGCCAACCACATTGGCTTTCGCCTTTCGCGCCGCCAATGCCTGCATCAATCCGACCACGCATGCGGCTCCGGCCATATCGCCCTTCATGTCTTCCATGCTGCCGGCCGGTTTGATCGAAATACCACCGGTATCGAAGCTGACGCCCTTTCCGACGAAGGCGACCGGCTGATCGCCGCGCTTGCCGCCATTCCAGCGCATGATCACGGCCCGCCCTGCTTGCGTGGAGCCTTGGGCGACACCGAGCAGCGCACCCATGCCAAGTTTCTTCATGGCGTTGACGTCGAGCACATCGACCGCAACCCCAAGCTTGCGCAGTTGGCCGGCACGGCGCGCGAATTCGACCGGAAACAGTATGTTGGGCGGCTCGTTGACGAGGTCGCGCGCGAAAATGACGCCGTCGACAATGTGGGCGTTCGGCACAAACGCCTTTCGCGCAGCCGCTGCGTCGCCGACCGCGATCGATACGTTGGCCTGCAACGTCGTCTCCTCGCCTTCCTTTTTCCTGGTCTTGTAGCGATCGAATTTGTAGGCGCGCAGCCGGATGCCCGCGGCAACGGCGGCGGCCTGATCGGGCGTCATGGTGCCCTTGGGCAATTCGGCGATGACAGTCACCGCGCCGGCCTCAGCCCGCAGCTTGCCAGCCACCGTGCCGCCAAGTTTCAGAAAGTCGTTGTCCTTGAGCTCGGCCGGTTTGCCCGCCCCCACCACGACGAGGCGCCTGGCCTTGAGGCCCTCCGGCGCCAGAATGTCCAGGACCGCCCCGTTTTTTCCCTTGAACTGGCTGGTCTCGGCCGCCCGCTTGATGAGACCGGTGGTGGCTGGCCCCAGGGCCTTGCGGGTTGCAGCACCGAATTCCAGCCCATCGCCGCAAAAAACCACCAGAATTCCGCCCAGTGTGCCGGAAAACGGAACGAAGCCGACCTTGACGGCGTCGGTCATGAGCAAATCCTCCAAGAATCAGGGCTGTGAATCGGGGCCATCGCCGCGGGCCAAAGACGGCCGGACGATCGTGAAAGTCCTCTTCCCGGCTGCGATAGAATCCGTCAAGAGCGTGCTTCGGCGCAATATGGCCCGCCTTCTGCCACGCTGCCAAGCATAAGCGTGGCGGCAACGCCACATTGCCCGAATTATTAACCATATCCTAAGCCCGCCACGGCCCAGCCATTTTGTTGACGGATCAAAGGGATGGTACTGAGAGACTAAAGCCAGCCTGAACCAGGGCGGACCGGCCAGAGGGGATCCCATCCGGGATTGGCCGCGGACCGCCTAAAGCACGCCACGGTGGGATCGTTCGAGAGTGATGGGGTCGATCGACAGGTATGTTTTCCGCACGACGCTGGCGTCGTTTGCGGTGGTACTGGTCAGCCTGACGGGCGTGATCTGGATTACGCAGGCGTTGCGCGGCATCGACCTGATGACGAGCCAGGGCCAAACCATTCTGACCTTCCTCGGCATCACCAGTCTGGTGATTCCCGCCCTTGCCCTGATCATCTCCCCGATCGCGCTGATGATCGCGGTCTCGCACATGCTGAACAAGCTGGCGACCGATTCGGAGATCATCGTCATGAATGCGGCCGGGCTGTCTCCATTCCGGCTGCTTCGCCCGTTTCTCTTTGCCACACTGGTGGTGGCGCTGATCGTAGCCTTCATCGGCTCCTATCTTGCGCCCGACGGCTTGCGCCGGCTGAAACAGTGGGATGCTGAAATCACCGCCGACGTGCTCGCCAATATTCTCCAGCCGGGACGCTTTGCCCAGCTTGATCAGAACCTCACCATGCGAATCCGGGAACGGCAGCCCGGCGGCCTGCTTGTCGGCGTTTTCATCGACGACCGGCGGGATCCCAAGGAACGCGTCAGCATCGTGGCCGACCATGGCACCGTTCTGAAAAACGAGCAGGGCACGTTCCTGATTCTCGAAGACGGAAATCTCGAACGCTTCGAGGCCGGCAAGCACGACCCCGCACTGGTGGCGTTCGGTCGCTACGGCTTCGACATGTCGCAGTTCTCCAATCGGAGCCACGACGTCACCTACAACGTGCGCGAACTCTACCTCTGGGAATTGTTGTCGATGCCGGCGTCCGATCCGCTCTATCAGCAATTTCCGGGACAATTCCGCGCCGAACTGCATGACCGATTCATGGCACCGGTGTATCCGTTTGCGTTCGCAGCTCTTACATTTGCCTTTCTCGGCGCCCCCCGCACCACGCGTCAGAGCCGAAACTTTTCGATCGGCGGCGCTATTCTTGCGGTGTTCGGGCTGCGCGCGGCGGGATTTGCCTGTTCGGTGCTGGCCGTGAAATCCGCTTACGCGCCGCTCATTCAATATTTGATGCTGATCGTATCGATCGCCGTGAGCTTGTGGATCATCATCGGTGGCATCGTGATAGAGCCGCCGGCCGGATTGATGGAGGCCATCAACCGGTCGAATGAACGCATCCTGCGGCTCTTTAGACGGCCAGCCGCAGCATGAGCATGGTCAGCAACACTCTCGGGCGCTACTTTGCCGGCCGCTTCGTGGTATCGGCGGTGGGCGTCTTTGCCGCCATCTTCGTGCTCCTGGTGCTCGTCGACTACATCGAGATGGTGCGGAGGACATCCGGGCTTGCGGATGTTTCCGCGATCGCGGTTGCGGAAACTTCGCTGTTCCGGGTGCCGCAACTGCTCGAAAAGATGATGCCGTTCTGCATCCTGATCGGCGCCATGACCTGCTATCTGGCGCTGTCGCGACGGCTCGAACTTGTGGTGGCGCGGGCGGCAGGAGTTTCGGCCTGGCAATTCATTGCGCCGGCGCTCGCCAGCGCGATCGTTCTGGGGATCGTGGCCACGGTCGGTTACAATCCGATGTCGGCCAACCTGCGCGAAATTTCCAAACGCATGGAAGCGGATTTGTTCGGGTCCGCGCCGGGTGGCGGCGTGCAGGATGCCGCGGGCTTCTGGATCAACCAGGTCAATAGCGACGGCCAAGCTATCATCAACGCTGCCCGCAGCGAGCAACAGGGCGTGCGGCTGACCGGACTGACGGTGTTCCGCTTCGATAACGACAATCAATTCAAGGAGCGGATCGAGGCGCAGCAGGCCATTCTTGAGGAAGGACACTGGCTGTTCAAATCGGTGCGCCGGTACACCCTGGATGGGCCTCCGATCGAACAGGACAGCCTTTCCCTTGCTACCAGCCTGACGCCGGCCCAGGTGCGGAACAGCTTCTCCACTCCGGAAACTGTGTCTTTTTGGCAACTGCCGGGGTACATCCGTTCGTCCGAAAGCTCCGGTTTCGCCACTGCAGGCTATCGCCTTCAGTACCACAAATTGATTGCACAGCCTTTTTTGCTGGCCGCCATGGTCATGGTAGCTGCCAGTGTGAGCTTACGTTTCTTCCGTTTCGGCGGCGTACAAAAGATGGTTTTGAGTGGCGTGGGCGCCGGCTTTCTGCTCTACGTTTTGTCCAAAGTAACCGAAGATTTGAGCAAGGCTGAGTTGATGCATCCGATCGCTTCGGCGTGGCTGCCCGTATGCGTGGGCGGCCTCACCGGCTTTTTGGCCTTGTTGTACCAGGAGGACGGGTAGTGGCCGTTAATGCCGCCCTCCACGGAAAGTCGCCTGTGCTCTGGCGGCGTACCTCGGTGCGCCGCCATGGTGTCCGCGCGGCCGGCGGCCGGCGGCGGTTTTTCGCCCTTGTGATCGGCTTGCTGCTGCTGTCCGGCGCCTTTGGGCTCGCGACCTCACCGAGCGCTTTCGCGCAGAGTTTCACCTACAATCCGAGGCCCCCCAAGCCAGTCACACAGCGTCCGGCCAATGACGGACAGATGCTCGTGCAGGCCAATGAAGTGGACTACGACTACAACAACTCGCGGGTGGTGGCGGTCGGCAACGTGCAGCTGTTCTACAACGGCACCAGCGTCGAGGCGGACAAGGTCATCTACGACCAGAAGATCAAGCGGCTGCATGCCGAAGGCAACATCCGCTTGACCGACGTGGACGGCAAGATCACCTATGCCGATATCCTCGATCTGAGCGACGACTACCGCGACGGTTTCGTGGATTCGCTGCGCGTCGACACCGCAGACGCCACCCGCATGGCGGCAACGCGCGCGGACCGCTCCAGCGGCAACTACACGGTTTTCGAAAACGGCGTCTACACGGCTTGCGCGCCTTGCAAGGACGACCCGAAGAAGCCGCCGCTGTGGCAGGTCAAGGGGATGCGCATTATCCACGACCAGATCGACAAGACGCTGTACTTCGAGAACGCCCAGCTGGAATTCTTCGGCGTTCCCTTGGCCTATATCCCGTATTTTTCGACGCCCGATCCGACCGTGAAGCGCAAGTCGGGCTTCCTGACGCCGATCCCTTCGAACAACAGCACTTACGGCTACGGCATCGAAGTCCCCTATTACTGGGCCATCGCGCCGGACTACGACGCGACCTTCAGTCCACGCTTCACGACCCAGCAGGGCGTGTTGTTGCAGGGTGAATTCCGTCAGCGTCTGCTGGACGGTGCCTATCAAATTCGCGCCTATGGAATCGACCAGCTCGATCCCGGCGCCTTCGCCGGTCAACCGGGAGACAAACAATTCCGCGGCGGTATCGAGACAAAGGGCGAATTCGCGCTCAACGACAAGTGGGCGTGGGGCTGGGAAGGCGTCGCGCTGTCCGACTATACGCTGCTGTCGGACTACAGGCTCTCGGTCTACAGGGACGCGTTCAGTTCGTTCCTGGCGCTTCCGACGGAAGCGCCGTCGCAGATCTATCTGACCGGCGTCGGCAACCGCAGCTATTTTGACGCTCGGACGATCTATTACCTCAGTCTTTCGGGTAACCAGTCGCAGGTGCCGGTGGTCTGGCCCGTGGTCGACTATTCCAACGTCATCAATCACTCGGTGCTGGGTGGAGAGGTCAGCTACAAGACGAACTTCACCAACCTTACGCGCGACAGCGTGGTGTATGACCCGATCAATGCGGCCTCCGCCGCCAACGGGTCGTGCTTGCTCAATTCAGCCGATCCGGCCTTGAGCATCACCCGTCAGAACTGCCTGCTTCGTGGCATACCGGGAACCTACACGCGCTTCACGGGCGAAGTCGATTGGCGACGGTCGTTCACCGACTCGGCCGGTGAAATCTGGACCCCGTTCGCCAGCCTGCGCGCCGATGCCATCAATGCCGAAATTTCGAACCAGCCGGGCGTCTCGAGCTTCCTGCCCGCCGGCGATACCCAGGCGCTGCGCGTGACGCCCACGATCGGGCTCGAATATCGCTACCCCTTCATCAATGTTCAGCCGTGGGGCACCACCACCGTCGAGCCGATCGCGCAGGTCATCATCCGTCCGAGCGAACCCTATGCGGGCAAGTTGCCGAACGAGGACGCGCAGAGCATGACGTTCGACACCAGCAACCTGTTCAGTGTCGACAAGTTCTCCGGCTATGACCGGGTCGAAGGCGGCGGCCGGGCTAACGCCGGCGTCCAGGCGACCACCCAGTTCGACCACGGCGGAACGGTCACAGCGGTGTTCGGCCAGTCCTATCAGCTATTCGGCCTGAACTCCTTCGCGGTGCAGGACGTTACCAATACGGCGGTCGATTCGGGCCTGCAGACCCCGAAATCGGACTATGTCGCAAGCTTGAGCTACTCGCCAAACCGCACCTACACGATCGCGACCCGCGCGCGCTTTGATGAGGCGACCGGCAGCGTGCAGCGCTTCGAGGCGGAAGCCAAAGCCAACTTCGACCGCTGGTCGGTCAGCGTTCTGTACGGCGACTACGCCGCGCAGCCCGACATCGGTTATTTGACACGCCGCGAGGGCATTTTGGTCAGCGGTTCGGTCAAGATCGCCTCGAACTGGGTTGCCCAGGGCGCCGCCCGCTGGGATCTGGTTGCAAACCAGATCAACCAGTATGTTGTGGGCGCGGGCTATGTGGATGACTGCTTCGTATTGGCGGCCAACTACGTCACCTCGTTCTCATATGCGACAACGACGTCGCCGCCGATACTTGGTCATGCCTTCATGCTCCAGTTTGGCCTGCGCACCCTTGCCAATTCGTCGACGCAATAAGGCCGAGGCGGGGGAGGGTCGCGGGCAACATCACCCGTCGCGGCGTGACCCCGACACGATTGCAGGCTTCGCCTCCCTCGTGCGGATTTGCGAACGGCGGAATCGGGGCCCCGCCAGCACATACGGGGTTTTGGATTTGCGTTCGCGTTTCGGAATTACGATCAAGCGATGTCAACCTACTTCACCCTGAATCGGCTAACGTAGCGAAAATGACCATGACCGTTGCACTCTTCAATCGGCTTTCAGCGCTCATCCTGGGCGGCAGCATAGCTTTCACTTTGATAGCGGAATTCTCATCGCCGGCACATGCGCAGGTCGTCGCCTGCATGATTAACGGTGACCCCATTACCAATTTTGACATCGAGCAGCGCTCCAAACTGCTGATGCTGAGTACCCATAAAATGCCGGACCGCCAGCAAGTGATCAACGAACTGATCGATGAGAAGGTGAAGCTCCGGGAAGGAAAAAAGTTCAGTATCGACCCTTCGGGCAGCGACGTCGACCAATCCTACGCCGCCATGAGCGGACGGATGCGAATTACACCAGATCAACTAAGCAAGTCGCTGGAGAGCGGAGGAATCCGCCCTGACACACTCAAAGCGCGCATAAAAGCCGACATAGTCTGGAGCAACCTGGTTCGCGGCCGATACAAGGAAAGCCTCCAGGTCAGCGAAAAGGACGTCGACGAGGCTGTCAAGCAAAGCGGAAGCGACGAGAAGACGGACACCAAGGGTTTCGAATACAAGATGCAGCCGATCGTGCTGGTCGTGCCGCGCGGGTCTGGACCAGAGGTCGTTGAAACGCGCAAAAAGGAAGCCGAGGCATTGCGCGCACGTATTCAAACCTGCACCGAGGCGAACGCGTTCTTCAAATCGATGCAGAACGCCGCGATACGCGAGTCCGTGACCAGGAGCTCGGCCGATATCCCGCCCCCGCTTCGCGAAGTGCTCGACACCACGCCGATCGGCCACCTGACCCCGCCTGAGGTGACGAAACAGGGGATCGAGATGGTCGCGCTGTGTGCAAGAGACGAGACCACGGTCGACACGCCCAAGAAGAAGGAAATCCGGGAAAAGATCTTCGCGGAGAAATACGAAGCGAAATCGAAATCCTATCTGGCAGAATCCCGGAGAGCCACAATGATTGAATGTCATTGACGTATGGGCAAAGCTCTCGCGCTGACATCGGGCGAGCCCGCCGGAATCGGCCCAGACATCACGATCAAGGCGTGGCTTCGCCGTGACGAACTCAAGCTCCCTGCTTTCTACTGGCTGGGCGATGCAGCATTCCTCCGCGCCAGGACAAAGGCGCTTGGGGTGAACGTCAGGCTTGCCGAAGTCCGCCCCGAGGAAGCCGGCGACATCTTCCCGAACGCCCTACCCGTCGTTCCGACCGGTCACGCCGCAA
The DNA here is from genome assembly GCA_963832045.1 of uncultured Alphaproteobacteria bacterium. Lineage (GTDB taxonomy): Bacteria > Pseudomonadota > Alphaproteobacteria > Rhizobiales > Xanthobacteraceae > Bradyrhizobium. The sequence goes on along the minus strand of CAWHSM010000010.1, from coordinate 48,048 downwards.
CCGCCCGGCCCGGTCACCCTGACGACAGCAGTGCTGGCGTGGCCCTGGCATCGATCCGCCAGGCCGTAGAAGACGTGATGGCCCGCCGGGCGGGCGGAGTCGTGACCAATCCGATCGCCAAACACGTTCTCTACCGCGCCGGATTCCGTCATCCGGGCCATACCGAATTTCTCGCCGAACTCGCAGCGACCAAAGGCGCCACGCCGCAGCCCGTCATGATGCTGTGGTCGCCGGTTCTCGCCGTCGTGCCCGTGACCATTCATGTTTCGTTGCGCGAGGCGCTGGCCCAGCTTTCAAGCGACCTGATCGTCACGATGGCGCGAATCGCGGTGGCCGGCCTGAAAACCCGCTTTGGGTTGAAAAATCCACGCCTCGCCGTGTCCGGTCTCAACCCGCATGCCGGCGAGGACGGCTCGCTTGGCACGGAGGAAAAGACCATCGTGGCGCCCGCCGTCGAAATCCTCCGCGGCGAAGGCATCGACGTCCGCGGACCTTTGCCGGCCGATACCATGTTCCATGAAGCGGCGCGGCGGACTTACGATTGCGCCATCTGCATGTATCACGACCAGGCGCTGATCCCGATCAAGACGCTGGCCTTCGAAGACGCCGTCAACGTCACGTTGGGACTGCCGTTCATCCGCACCTCGCCCGATCATGGCACGGCCTTCGACATCGCCGGAACGGACAAACCGAATCCGTCGAGCCTGATTGCGGCCTTGCAACTCGCCGCCCGCATGGCAGCCGCCGAGCCGGTGCGGCAACTCTGACGTTCCTTCAGCCTTGCCGCGCCCCCATTAAAGGAACGTCGGAGTCAAAGCCGCACCGGAATCGTAAATTTACTAGTGTCCCTGGAGTTCTGACATTCGTAAACTTGCCCGCCGATACGAATGACAGAACCGGGACACTAGCATGAGCGCGATCGATGACCTTCCGCCGCTTCGCGAGGTCATTCGCCAGCATTCGCTGTCCGCTCGCAAATCGCTCGGGCAGAATTTCCTGCTCGATCTCAACCTCACTGCCAGAATTGCGCGCGCCGCAGGCCCGCTTGAAGAAGCAACCGTTATCGAGATCGGTCCGGGCCCGGGAGGCTTGACGCGCGCATTGCTTGCGTTGGGAGCGCGCCACGTGATCGCGGTGGAGCGTGACGAACGCGCCCTCCCCGCGCTCGAGGACATTTCAAGGCGATATCCGGGGCGGCTGGAGATCGTCTGCGCCGATGCGCAGCATTTCGACCCTCGCCCGTGGCTCGGTTCGGCCCGCGCAAAAATCGTCGCCAACCTGCCCTACAACATCGCGACCGCACTTCTGATCAATTGGCTGTCCGTCGAACCCTGGCCGCCCTGGTACGATATGATGTTGCTGATGTTCCAGCGCGAAGTGGCCGAGCGCATCGTCGCGCGAGAGAACGACGAGGCTTACGGACGACTGGGAGTGCTCGCGAACTGGCGCGCCGAGACAAAGATCCTGTTCGATATTTCGCCGGCAGCCTTCGTGCCCCAGCCCAAGGTGACCTCTTCGGTCGTGCGATTGCTGCCCCGTCCGGCCCCGGAAATCTGCGACCGCCGCGCGCTGGAGCAGGTCGCGGCGGCGGCATTCGGCCAGCGGCGGAAGATGCTGCGCCAGAGTCTCAAATCATTGGCGGTTGATCCGGCCCGGTTGGCCGCGGCAGCCCAAGTCGATGTAACCCGGCGCGCTGAAACCGTTGCCGTCGGCGGTTTTGTTGCCATGGCCCGGGAATTGACCCATATACGCAACACTGGAGCTCCGATTCCGAAGTTCGCAAGCGATCATGGCGACCTCTGATGCGAACTTCGGAATCAAAGGAGCTCCAGCAACTTATTAATCTAGTGCGGCTTTTGAATTTGAAGTTCCTAGATGAACTTGCCGCTATATCATAGGAACTTCAAATTCACCGCACTAGCTGAATTTCCCCGGAGATGTGTCATGCCGCTCATGCGTCGCCAATCGCTGGTCAAATTTGATGCGCCGCTATGCGAAACCGTCATCGAGGCGCCGAAGCCCGCGGCCAGCGAAGTTCTGGTCCGGATCGAACGCTGCGGACTTTGTCATTCCGACCTCCACATCCAGGACGGCTATGCCGATCTCGGCGGCGGCAAGAAGCTCGACACCACGCGTGGAATGACATTGCCTTTCACGCTCGGGCACGAGATCGCGGGCGTCGTCGAGGAAGTCGGTCCGGAGGTGTCGAAGGATCTGATCGGCGCAAGGAGGGCGGTATTCCCGTGGATCGGTTGCGGCCAGTGCCGGGACTGTCTGAAGGGCGATGAAAATCTCTGCGCCAAACAGCGGTTTCTCGGCGTCGCCATCGATGGCGGTTTCGCGACCCACGTGCTGGTGCCGGACGCAAAATACCTGCTTGAATACGATCCGCTTCCTGTCAATCAGGCCGCGACCCTGATGTGTTCCGGGGTCACCGCCTATGGTGCCCTGAAGCGGCTTGTCGATCGGCCGCGACAGCGCAATCTGCTTCTTATCGGTCTTGGCGGCGTCGGAATGATGGGGCTTGCCTTTGCTCAGGCGATGTTCAAGCAACAGATCACGGTGGCGGATTTGAGCGCTGCTGCCCGCGAAGCCGCGCTCAAGAACGGCGCGGCCTCTGCCTATGATCCCTCGGAGCCCGAGGTGAGCCGGCGCATCATCAAGGAAACCGACGGGGGTTTCGATGAGATCGTCGACTTCGCCGGCAACGAAAAATCGATGGCATTCGCGGTTTCGGTGCTCGCGCGCGGCGGCAAGATCGTTGTCTCGGGATTGATGGGCGGCAATTTCAGCCTGCCCATGGTGCAGTGGATCTACAAGCGCATGACCATCGAAGGTTTCATGGTCGGAACGCTCACCGAAGCCCACGAGCTGATGGCACTTGCGCGCGGTAAAAAGATCAAACCGACCCCGATGAAGGAAGAGCCGATGGCGGACGTCCAGAAGTGGATCGAGGCGCTGCGGGCCGGACAGGTTGTCGGGCGCATCGTGCTGAAGAACTGAGACCCCGGAATTCCCATCCCGGGCGTGTCCAAAAGGCAACGTTGGCGAGCCCGAATTAAGCCCCATGCTGTCCGGATTTGCGGCGTATTGCGACCCAAGTTTTTGGCGAGATTTGGCCGGTGAAAAGTATCGCGTTCACCGGAGATACGCATGCCAAAACGAACCGCGAAATTCGCGTCGGCCGCCTTCGTCATTATCCTGGCAGGCATTCCGCTTGCGACAATGACGCACGGCGAGACGGCGCCGTCAGACGACTGCCTTTCCGCGCCGAAAGCCGAAACGCCGGCGGGCGGCCATTGGCATTATCGCGTCGACCACGCCAACAAGCGCAATTGCTGGTACCTTCGCTCCGAGGGCGGGCAATCGCAAGCGGCGCAGAGTACTTCGCCAGCGCCTTCCGCCGCCAAGCCCTCGGTGGCTGACGCCCGTGCCGAATTCCGCGCGCGAACCAGCCGCGAGGACAGCCCCGCCACAAGCCCGCCAGCCGCCGTCAACCCACCTGCAAATGCTCCGGCAAGCGCACCCTGGCCCGCGACCCCTTCCAGCGAGGCAACGACGGCAGCCGTCGCCCCCCGCTGGCCAGCCCCCGCCACCACTGACCCCGCATCCAACGCGGCATCGGGCACGGCCAACTCCGCCGACAACCCGCCGCAGGCTCCAGCCAACCTTCCAACGGCTGCGGCTGCATCGGCAAGCGCCGATTCGCCCGAGCCGGTTCAACACGGTGCAATCCCGGGATTGATCGCCGCCGCGATCGGCGCCTTGGCTTTCGCCGGCGCGGCTGCCGTGCTCATCGCCAGACGACGCCGCGTACGACTCCCGCGACACCGCAAAATGTCGCACCGCGCACCGATCTGGGAAATGACCGATGACGACCGCATCGTTCTCGAGGATCAGCCGCCTTCGCACAACCGCGATAATGGGCCGCGATTTGCCCGCGGCGTCGGAAGCGCCAAAGTCCAAACCGCCAAGGTTCAAGCCGCCAAGGTCCAAGCTCCCAAGGTTCAGCCCCCCAGGGTTCAAGCGGACCGCAGGCCCGAATTCGCCCCACGGATGCCCAGACGGGCAGCGAGGTGACGTCGGCTATTTTTCCAATTGTCGCTGCAATTCCCGCACAAACGTCGTCAAGCCGGTGCGGCGTTCGCGCTTGAGCCGTTCCGCCTTCAGGATCGATTGAACTTCGGCGAAGGCTTCGTCGACATCGTGATTGACGACAATGTAGTCGTATTCCGCCCAGTGACTGAGTTCGTGCGTGGCACGGCTCATGCGAGAACGTATCACCGCATCGCTATCCTGGGCGCGGCTGTGCAGCCGCTTTTCCAGATCAGTCGCCGAGGGCGGCAGAATGAACACGCTCACCACGTCGGCCCTGGCCTTCTCCCGCAACTGCTGTGTGCCCTGCCAGTCGATATCAAACAACACGTCCTGTCCTGACGACAGAGCCGTTTCGACCGGCACGCGCGGTGTGCCGTAGCTGTTGTCGAATACGGTGGCCCATTCGAGCAATTCGTTGCGCGTCACCATCTCCTTGAAGCGGGCCTGATCGATGAACAAATAGTCGCGGCCATCGACTTCACCCGGCCGCTTCGGCCTCGTCGTCGCCGATACCGACATCTTCAGGCCCGGCATCCGCTCGATCAGCAAACGCGACAGCGTCGTCTTGCCCGCGCCCGACGGCGAGGACAGCACGAACATCAATCCACGACGCTCAACCGACATCGCCCTGCCCTCGATCCATGCCTCACTCCAGATTTTGGACCTGCTCGCGGAATTGCTCCACCACGTTCTTCATTTCAAGGCCGATATTGGTCAATTCGATATCGTTGGACTTGGAACAACACGTATTGACCTCGCGATTGAATTCCTGCGCAAGGAAATCGAGACGCCGGCCGACCGGTCCGCCCTTGGCGATCATTTCACGTGCTTGCGCCACGTGGGATGCGATCCGATCGAGTTCCTCGCGAATATCGGCCTTTGCGGCGATCAGCAGCGCTTCCTGATTCAGCCGGTCAGGATCGAACCGATCGGAGGTCTCCAGCAACACGGCGATCTGCTCGGCGAGGCGCGCTTTGACCGCATCCGGTTTGCGTCCCGGCGCCGCCTCCGCCTTTTTGGCCAACTGCTCTATCTCGTTCATTCGCTGCAACAGAATCTGCCCCAGCGCGACGCCCTCGCGCTGGCGCATGTCGACCAGATGGCCAAGCGCCTGATCGAAGGCGACGGCGGCGGCATCCCTTGCGGCCTTGTCTTCCACTTCATCGCTTTCCGGCTCGACCACTTCGATCACGCCCTTGATGGAGAGGAGCCCGTCGACGCTGGGCGCCACCGCATCGATCCTGCCGGCGAGCGTTCCGGCGATACGAACGATCGACGTCAGAACGTCTTCGTTGACGCGAACCGTCGATGACGCGTTGGTCCGCTTGACGTTGAAATTGGCATACACCGTGCCGCGCGACAGCACCTCCGAGGCACGCTTCTTGGCGAACGATTCAAGGTCGTCCCACCCGGGCGGCAGGCGCATGCGCAGGTCAAACCCCTTGGCGTTGACGGACTTCAATTCCCATTCGAACGCGTAAGGTCCGCTGGCGCCGTGGCTACGGGCAAAGCCGGTCATGCTCGACAGAACCATCGCGTAAAGTTCTCCAGAAAAACAACGGTTAGTGTCCCGGTTCTGACATTCGTATCCCATCGCAGCGGGCACTTTACGAATGTCAGAACCAAAGGGACACTAGCAACTATATGATCCTAGTGTAGCTTTGACTCTGACGTTCCTTCCGAGAGATCGCGGCGACACTGAAAGGAACGTCAAAGTCGCTACACTAGAGATTCGCTACCCCGGGCTGCGCCGAGTTTAGCGCGTCTCAGGCAAAAGTGGAATTTTGTACGCCGTCTCACCCGATCGGAAACAATCGGGTCATGAACACGTCTGTCCTTCAGCTGTTACTGGACCACCGGCGAAGGTGCAGATGATTGCGATGTGCTTGGCCGGGTCGACGGTGCGGGACGCGCCGGTTTCCTGGCGGCGGCCGGTTTTGCCGGCGTGGCCGGCGGCGGAGCTGCGGATGGATCGGCCGAGGCGTTTGCCGCGGCCGGTGCGGGATCATCCGGCGGTTCGACCGTATCGTTCTGGATCTGCTTTTCCATCGCCCGCAGTTTGGCAACGTTTTTCTGGTGCACATCGTACGTGTCGCTAAAGGCGTGACCGCCCGTACCGTCGGCGACAAAGAACAGATCGCGCGTGCGCGCGGGATTGGCGGCTGCCTCCAGCGAAGCCCGTCCGGGATTGGCGATCGGTCCCGGCGGCAGGCCTTCCACAACGTAGGTGTTGTAAGGTGAAGGTTGCTGAATTTCGCTGCGCTTGATCGGCCGGCCAAGCGTTCCCTTACCGCCGACCAGGCCATAGATGATCGTCGGATCCGATTGCAGCTTTATCTTCTGTCGCAACCGATTGGCGAACACCGCCGCAACCCGGCTGCGCTCATCCGCCTTGCCGGTTTCCTTTTCCACGATCGAAGCCAGCGTCACCAACTGCTCCGGCGTCTTGATCGGGATATCCGGATTGCGGCGATCCCAGATCTCGGCCAGCACACGCTTTTGCGACTGCTGCATGCGGGCGACCACCTGATCTCTCGGGGTGCCACGCGGAAATTTGTACGTCTCGGGGAGCATGGTGCCTTCGCGCGGCAACTCGCGCACGGACCCGGAGAAAATATCGTTCTCGGAAAGCCGGGCGACAATCTGCTCGGAAGTCAGCCCTTCGGGAATGGTGACGGCGTGCTGAACCACTTTGCCTTCGACGATGGTGCCGATGACATCCCGCAGGCTGGCATTCTTTTGAAACAGGTATTCGCCCGGCTTGAGGTCGGAACGCGCCTTCAGCGCAAATACGCTGCCGATGAACGCCCATCGATTGTTGTCGATGACCCCCTCGCGCTGAAGAATATCTGCAATATCGGTCATCCCGGCGCGCGCCGGAATGTTGACGATCTTGTCCTCCTGCAACGGTCCGGGCGCCTCTATCTTCTGCTTGCCGTAGATATAGGTGCCGCCGGCCGCGATCATCAGAAACAGGATCAAGGTGATGATGGCGTTGCCGACCACGATGAACGGGTTGCGGGCACGCTCGGACCGCTTCGGTGGCGGCGGAACCTGCTCGGGCTCCAACGCGGCTCGCGGACTCCGGGGCGAAATGGGCGGCCTCTCACTCATCGATGCAACCTGAATCCCGTCGGTTCAATCGTGGCCCTGGAAAAACTACCGGCCGGTGGTCTCGCCCGCATCTAGGAATATCACCGAATACGGCGAAACAGTGGATATCTACGCGTAGAACGCGCTTGTCGTCCGATTCTAACCTTCGCCTTCAAGGCCTGTCGTCAAGCGAATGGCGGATGTACAATCTACTGGCTGCTCACGCGTCGCAGAATCACGGACGCGTTAGTACCCCCAAAACCGAATGAATTCGATAGCGCGACGTTGATTTCGCGCTCGCGCGATGTTTTCGGCACCAGATCAATCGCCGTTTCCACCGACGGGTTGTCAAGATTGATCGTCGGCGGGGCGATATTATCGCGAATCGCAAGAATGCTGAAGATCGCCTCGATCGCGCCGGCCGCACCAAGCAAATGCCCGGTGCACGACTTGGTCGACGACATCGACACCCGCGAAGCCGCATTGCCGAGCAGGCGTTCCACAGCCCCCAACTCGATTTCATCGCCTACCTGCGTCGACGTGCCGTGGGCGTTGATATAGTCGATATCGGCGGCTGAGATCCCGGCGCGTTTCAGCGCCGCGCTCATGCTGCGGAAGGCGCCGTCACCGTCCGGCGATGGCGATGTAATGTGATAGGCGTCGCCCGACATCCCATAGCCCACCACCTCGGCATACATATTGGCGCCGCGATTCCTCGCGTGCTCGAATTCCTCGAGCACCACGACGCCGGCGCCCTCTCCCATCACAAAGCCGTCGCGATCCTTGTCGTAGGGGCGCGAAGCTTTTTCCGGCGCATCGTTGAAAGCGGTCGACAGCGCACGTGCCGCGCAGAACCCCGCCATTCCGATCCGGCAAATCGGCGATTCGGTGCCACCGGCCACCATGACATCGGCATCGCCGAGCGAAATCAGCCGGCTCGCGTCGCCGATTGCATGCGCGCCCGTCGAACAAGCCGTCACCACGGAGTGGTTGGGACCTTTGAGACCGTGTTCGATCGACACGTAGCCGGAGGCGAGATTGATCAGGCGGCCGGGAATGAAGAACGGCGACACCTTGCGCGGCCCGCGCTCGTGCAGAAGGATCGACGTATCCGCAATACCCGACAGGCCGCCGATTCCGGAACCGATCATGGTCCCGGTGGCGCACTTGTCCTCCTCGCTTGCAGGATGCCAGTTGGCGTCATCGAGCGCCTGACGCGCAGCACACATCGCAAAGATGATGAAGTCATCGACCTTGCGCTGGTCCTTCGGCTCCATCCACAGGTTTGCATTGAACGTGCCGCCAGTGCCATCGCCACGGGGCACCACGCATGCAATCTGGCTGGTCAGATCGGAAACGTCGAACGTTTCGATCTTCCGCGCGCCGCTTTCGCTGTTGAGGATACGCTTCCAGGTCGGCTCGATGCCACAGCCGAGCGGCGAGACCATGCCAAGGCCCGTGACGACAACCCGCCTCATCTAGACCACTCCAGCCCGCGAATCGCGGCCCCCGGCAACAAACGACGGGACCGCGAGGCCACGGTCCTCTTCGTCTTTGTCAGCACCGCCCGGGGCGTCAGCTCTTCGCGTTCTTTTCCAGAAATTTGGTCGCGTCGCCGACGGTCAAGATGGTCTCCGCGGCATCATCAGGAATTTCACAGCCGAATTCTTCTTCAAAAGCCATCACGAGCTCGACGGTATCGAGACTGTCGGCGCCGAGGTCGTCAATAAAGCTCGCATTGTCGACCACTTTTTCGGGTTCGACACCAAGGTGTTCGACCACGATCTTCTTAACCCGCTCGCCAATCTCACTCATCGCTCAACCTCGTGCTGTTCCATTGGACCGACCCAAGACGTACGAGCCCTCGTGGTCGTGAATTTCATTCGCAATCGCGCGTAGTCTTGATGAGGCCCGTTACGGCCGACACGGACCCGGCGCACGATGACAGGCTCCGCACCGCCAATATACAGGGTTTCAACGTCCTGCAATGGTGTTCTTTGCCCCTCATCGGAGGTTCGGTTATCACACATCCCAAGCCTTGACTACAAGCCTCGACCGGCCACCCCAAGCGGCGTTTCGCCTCTGCCACGAGGACCGCATCGGCCTCAAATCATGGCCATTCCACCGTTGACGTGAATGGTCTGTCCGGTCACATACGCCGCTTCGTTCGAGCTCAGATAAACTGCGGCCGCGGCGATGTCGTCCGGCGCTCCCAGCCGGCCTGCCGGAACCTTCGAAAGGATCGTTTCGCGTTGCTTCTCGTTGAGCGCGTCGGTCATGGGCGTTGCGATGAAGCCGGGAGCGATACAGTTGGCGGTGACGTTGCGCTTGGCATATTCGGCGCCCAGCGTCTTGACCATGCCGATCAGGCCGGCCTTGGAGGCCGTGTAATTGCCCTGGCCGGGATTGCCGGTAACGCCGACCACCGATGTAATCGCAATGATGCGCCCGAAGCGCTTGCGCATCATCAGCCTGGTTGCGGCGCGCGCCAGTCGGAATGTCGCGGTCAGATTGACGTTGATCACCTCATCCCAGTCCTCGTCACGCAACTGCACAAAGAGATTGTCCCGCGTGATGCCGGCATTGGCGACAAGTATATCGACCTGACCCATGGTCTTTTCAGCGGATGGGACCAGCGCCTCGACTTCCGCGGCGTCGGAGAGATTGCAGGGCAGCACATGGACGCGATCGCCCAGCCTGGCGGCGAGCGTATCCAACGCCTCACGCCGGGTGCCGGATATGGCGACGCTCGCGCCTTGCCGGTGCAGGGCTGAGGCGATCGCGCCGCCGATGCCGCCGCTTGCGCCGGTGACAAGAGCCGTCCTGCCGGTCAGATCGAACATCATAGCTTCCCCACTCAGGATGACTGCGCTGCTGCGAGCGCGTCTTTCGCCGAAACAATATCGCCGGGCCCGCCGACCGAAACCCCGACGGCGCCGTCGGCGATGCGTTTGACCAGCCCGCTGAGCACCTTGCCGGCGCCGATTTCGAAAAACCGGGAGACGCCGTGATTTGCCATATAAGCTACCGACTCGCGCCAGCGCACCGTGCCCGTGACCTGTTCGACCAGCCGGCGACGGATATCGTCGGGCTCCACGATTGGCGCAGCCAATACATTCGACACCAGGGGCACCGCCGGACGTTTGACGGCAACGCCGGCAAGCGCTTCCGCCATCGCGTCAGCCGCCGGCTGCATCAGCCGGCAATGAAACGGCGCGGAGACCGGCAGCATCATCGCCCGCTTTGCGCCTTTCGTCTTGGCGACCTCGACCGCTCGCTCGACCGCGGCCTTGTCGCCCGAAATGACCACCTGGCCGCCGCCATTATCGTTGGCGGCCTGGCAGACCTGTCCCTGAGCGGCTTCGTCCGCAACCGCGACCGCGGCCTCGTAATCCAGACCAAGCAAGGCGGCCATGGCGCCGACGCCGACCGGAACCGCCTTCTGCATCGCGAGGCCGCGAATGCGGAGCAAGCGCGCGGTGTCGCTGACGGCGAGGCTCCCGGCGGCTGCGAGCGCGGAATATTCGCCGAGCGAGTGGCCCGCCACGAAGGCAGCATGTTTGGCAACCGAGAAGCCGGCTTCGCTCTCCAGCACCCGCATCGTGGCGAGCGAGACCGCCATCAATGCCGGCTGGGCATTCTCGGTGAGCTGCAACGTCTCGGCCGGGCCGTCCCAGATGATGGCAGTGAGCCTCTCGCCGAGTGCCGCATCGACCTCGTCGAACACCGCACGGGCCGCGGGAAAAGCCTCCGCCAACGCCTTGCCCATACCAACGGCCTGGGAGCCCTGGCCAGGAAAGGTGAATGCTGCTGTCATCGGTCCCCCCGGACATCTATTTTCCCGCGACCGGCCAGCGTAGCCGGATCAACAAGAAATATCTTTATATTTCAATATCTTGCGATATAATCCAAAACAACTACAGCACCGAACAGCCAATTGCGCTGGCAAGCCGGGCCGAAAGACACCGCCGATGCCTTCTATGTCAAGCCGGAGACGCCTGGATGGGTCCCGCGGAACTCCAGTACCCTTTAAGGCTTTCCCTTGCCAGCGCGACCAAAATCCTTATAACGCGCCCATCCGTGGGTCCCCGGCCGGGAGCTGAACGGACGGCTTCAGCAATTTCACCGTTGTCGGCGATCTTGATGTGGCAGGGCCAGTCGGCCCGTCGTCCCGTGTTTCCGCCTTCTTGAGCTTATCCCGAGTCCTTTCCGAAGGGTTCGAAGGGCTTGCCGCCGGCGATACCCGCGCCAACACAGGAAAGGACATCCATGCCTCTTTATGAGCATGTTTTTCTCGCGCGTCAGGATGCGAGCACCCAACAGGTCGAAGAACTGACCACCCAGATGACCGGCATCGTCGAACAGGCGGGCGGCAAGATCACCAAGACCGAGAACTGGGGCGTGCGTTCGCTGACCTACCGCATGAACAAGAATCGCAAGGCGCATTTTGTGCTGCTCAACATCGACGCGCCCTCGGCAGCCGTCTCCGAGATCGAGCGGCAGGAACGGATCAGCGAAGACGTGATCCGCTACCTGACCGTTCGCGTCGAAGAGCACGAAGAAGGTCCCTCGGCGATGATGCGCAAGGCCGACCGCGACCGTGAGCGTGACGACCGGGGCGGCGGTTTCCGTGGCGATCGCGATGGCGGTTTCCGTGGCGACCGTGACGGCGGCTTCCGCGGCGATCGCGGCCCGCGTCGCCCGCGCGATGATGTCGAAACGGCGCAAGAGGAGTAAGAACCATGGCCGAAGCTGGTGCACGCCGTCCGTTTTTCCGTCGCCGCAAGACCTGCCCGTTCACGGGCACGAATGCGCCGAAGATCGATTACAAGGATTCCAAGCTGCTGATGCGCTACGTCTCCGAGCGCGGCAAGATCGTGCCGAGCCGCATCACTGCCGTTTCCGCCAAGAAGCAGCGCGAACTCGCGCGCGCCATCAAGCGCTCGCGTTTCCTGGGTCTGCTTCCTTACGTCATTCGCTAAGAACTATATTCGATCCGCGGCATAAGCGCCGCGGATCGAAATCCTCATAAGGCTTCCGGGTCGTCCGGTCGCCGATGGTTGGGGTCGGTAGCGACCTCTAACCGCTCGAAAGGAGCGGGACAGCTGATGATTGCGACGATATCCATCGCTTTGGCGGCCGGCCTTGCGTCGGCATTGATGTTCGCATCGATCACCTCGGGCGCGCTGATTTCGCTATTGCTGATCAACCTGGCGCCACTGCCGCTGATGGTGGTGGGGCTCGCCTGGGGTCCGCTTGGCGCTGCCGCCGGCGGCATCGCAGCGATGGTCGTGATCGCCTCGCTGTTCGGCCTTCCCTATTGCCTCGCCTTTGCAGTGGCCAATACGCTGCCGGCCTGGTGGCTGGCGCATCTGGTCCTGCTTGCACGACCGACCGCAAAGGACGCCGCGCCCGCGAATCCGGACGGAGCACTGGATTGGTATCCGGTCGGGCGGATCCTGCTCTGGATCGTGGTTTTTGCGACGATCATTACCCTCGCCACGCTGCTCACGATGGGGTCCGATGCTCCGACCATCCAGAGCACGCTTCGCAAGGGCTGGATGGAACTGCTGGAGTCGGCGGGCCTCGCCCTCAACGATTCCACGGTCGATGCGCTGGTGATGATCGCGCCCATAGGCGCCGAAATTGCCGCCGTGGTGATGCTGACCCTCAACCTGTGGCTTGCCGCAAAGATTGCAGCCACCTCGGGACGTTTGCAGCGCCCGTGGCCGGACTTGAAGAACACCGCGCTGCCGACCATTACAATCGCCGCACTGGCTATCGCCATCGCCTTCTGTTTTTCCGGAGGACTGCCGGCCATCGCGGCTCAGATCATCACCGCCGGTTTGTCGATCGCTTTCGCCGTGAGCGGTTTCGCGGTGCTGCACACGCTTACGCTCGCCATGAAAAGCCGCGCGCTATGGCTCGGCTGCATCTATGCCATCGTCGCGGGCTTTGCCTGGGCTCTTTTGGCGATCGCCCTTCTCGGCCTCGCCGATGCCGTTTTCGGGCTTCGCCAGCGCTATCTGCGCGGCAGGCCGCCGCTTCCTGAATCATGACCCTCAACTGAAACCTTCAATCCCGATCAGCCTGAAAGGAAAACGAACATGGAAGTCATCTTGTTGGAACGCGTTGCCAAGCTCGGCCAGATGGGCGAGGTCGTCCGCGTCAAGGACGGGTTCGCCCGCAACTTTCTGCTCAAGCGTGGCAAGGCCCTGCGGGCCACGGCCGACAATCGCGCCAAGTTCGAAGGCATGAAGGCCGAGCTCGAGGCCCGCAACATCGAGGCCAAAGGCGAAGCGGGCAAGATCGCCGAGAAGATCGAGGGCCGCAACATCGTCGTCATCCGCCAGGCCTCCGAATCCGGCCAGCTATTCGGCTCGGTCACCGTGCGTGACATCGTGGATGCGCTCGCCGCCAACGGCATCACCGTCTCCCGGCCGCAGGTCTGGCTCGATGCACCGATCAAGACGATCGGCCAGCAGAAGGTGTCGGTTGCCGTGCACCCCGAACTCGAAGCCATGATCACGGTGACGGTGGGGCGCAGCGCGGACGAAGCCGAACGCATCAACCGCGGCGAGGACATTTCGACGCGTCAGGAAGACCGGGATGCGGCCGCGGAAGCCATCGCGGCAGCCGGCGAATTCTTCGATCCCGAAGCACAGCCCAACGAACTTGTGCAGGAGGCCCCGGCCTCCGAACAGTAAGCTTGCCAAGGTAATCCACGCAGACAAAAGCCCGGCCATAAGGCCGGGCTTTTGCATGTCTGGCGGTGGCGATCGTGCCGGCGCGGACGCCCACCCTGCAGCAAGACTATTGGGAAATCGGCGGCACCGGCGGCCCGGCCGGCGGAGGCGGTGGCGGGGCGGAAGCCGTCACGGCCGGTGGTTCCGGAGACGCTGGCGCCGACGGTCGAGGCGTAGCCGGTTCGGACGACCCGCCGGCTGCCATTGCAGGCGCAGGTGTCGAAACGGCAGGTGTCGAGGCGGACGGCGCAGGCGTCACGGGAGGCACCGGATCTCGCCGAACCACGGCCTTGTCGCCCGAGGTGCCGTCCTTCGGCGTCTCGGTCTTGCCGGCGTCGGACTTTGCTTCGGTAGATTTGGCGTCGGTAGACTTGGCGTCGCTAGATTTGGCCTCAACGGGCTTCGCTTCTGTCGGCTTGGCCTCATTGGACTTGGTCTCATCGGATTTGGCCTCGTTCGATTTGCCTTCGGCATCGGGCCTGGTTCGCTCGGCGTTACCGGTCTCTTCCTTGGCCGCCTCACCCTTCGGCTTGTCGTCCGTGCCGGGCTCGGCCTTCGGTGGCTCGTCCTTGGCCATCGGAGGCTCCTCAGACCTGCCGGGCCTGCTCAGCCGCCGTTTGGTCGAAAGCCGGCGGCCATCCGGGCCACGTTCAACGCCCGCCGGCGCATTGGCGACGGGCTTTGTCTCTTCCGGCGGCTCTCCGGGGCGTCCCAGCCGGTTGCGGCCCTGCCGCTCACCCGGAGGTACATCGGCGTCCGGTCGTGCGGCCTCCTGCGAGGGCGCGTTGCGCTTTTTGCGGCCCAGACGATCTACCTGCTCAGCACCAGCGCCCTGCTTGTCCTTGTCAGCGCCTTGCTTGGCCTGCCGGCTATCGCTCGCGCCATTGGAAATCAGGAAGGAGGAAAGCTGCGAAGCCATGTCGCCACCTGTCGTGTAATGCTCGCGCAGGAAACCCGGCAGCGAACCCGGCGACACCGTCTTCAGCAAACCGCGCGGGCTTTTGTGGCAGGCGTTGCAGGTCCCCGCAAAAAGCTGGGAAGCGCTTTTGCCGGCCTCAAGGTTCGTTACCTGCGCCCATGCCGCGGGCGCTGCAAAACAACCGATCACCAGCGTCACCGCCGCCAAATTGCGCGTTCGGCTCAACATTCTCCACTCTCTCTCCCAGATGCGGAAATCGCTTCCGGCGCTCCTCGATGACGGCGCCATGGGCGTCACCTTTTAGCCCATTATTCCGCGAATGGAAGCGCACTTATGCCGTAACCGCACGAACATGAGTTCCTTGAATATCTGCTTTGTATACAACGCAGTAGTGCGGAGGGCTGGGTAAATTCTAGGATGGTCAACGACAGTCGCGGGAACTATTCTGTTCCCTATGCGTCGAATGTGACGACTTGGCGCCAGACCAGGTCTTCCGGGTTTTTGCGGGATCGCTCATCTTGGTGGTTTCGATGGACCGTTTGTTGCGTTACTTCCTGCGGCAGTTCATTCGCCGCGGCGCGATGACTTTCACCACCGCCAGCGGCGAAAAATTCACCTGCGGCGACGGCACCGGCCCACACGTTTTCGCGCGCTTCCTTTCCGCCGACGCCGAGCGCCGGATTCTGAGCAACCCGGAACTTGCGCTCGGCGAAATCTACATGGAAGGCAATTTCGTCGTCGAGAACGGTTCGATTGCGGATGCACTCGCAATCCTGATGGATCAGCCGGAAGTCGTGCCCCGCTGGGCCAGGCTGCAATCGACGCTGCGCTATCTCGCCAGACATCTGCGCCAGTTCAATGCGCGCCGTCGCGCCAAAAACAATGTCGCACACCACTACGATCTGGACGGCAGGCTGTATTCTCTGTTCCTGGATTCTGACAAGCAATATAGCTGCGCCTATTTCGAGAAACCGGACACGGCGCTGGACGACGCCCAGCTTGCCAAGAAACGCCATATCGCCGCCAAGCTTCTGATCCGGCACCACGACCGGGTGCTCGACATCGGTTCGGGCTGGGGCGGGCTTGGGCTTTACCTTGCCGAAATGACCGGCGCCGATGTGACCGGCGTGACGTTGTCGTCCGAACAGCTGCAGGTCGCAAACGCCCGCGCCGTCGAAAGAAGGCTGGCGCAGTCCGCGACGTTTCTTCTCGAAGACTACCGGGATATTCCAGGCCCGTTCGATCGCATCGTGTCGGTAGGCATGCTCGAACATGTCGGGGTTGATTTCTATGACACCTATTTCAAACGCTGCGCCGAACTCCTGACCGATGACGGCGTCATGCTGCTGCACTCGATCGGCCGCTCGGAAGGGCCCGATGCCACCAATCCCTGGATAGCAAAATACATCTTCCCCGGCGGCTATATCCCGGCGCTTTCCGAGGTGATGCCGGCCATCGAGCGCGCCGGGTTACTGGTGTGCGATATCGAGATCCTGCGGCTGCATTATGCGGAAACGCTGAAGGCCTGGCGCGAGCGCTTCATGGCGAGACGGGAAGAAGCCATCCAGCTCTATGACGAGCGCTTTGCCCGAATGTGGGAATTCTATCTCGCTTGCTCGGAGATGGCCTTCCGCAAACAGAACCTGATGAACTTCCAGATCCAGCTCACCAAACGTCAGGGCGTGGTGCCGATGACGCGCGACTACCTCGGACGGGAAGAATCCAGGCTGCGGCAGTTTGAGCTCGAAAAGCGCCCGCATCTCCAGATGGCCGGCGAATAGCCGCAAGCCGCGTGGGGGTCTGCGGGTCTTTAGTTTCGCTGACCGAAACGGGACGCGTAGGCCGGATGGACCCTTGCCGGCTGAGCAAGCCGGGCACGCACCGCGGCAAGCTCGCGCCGGTCAACCGGAAGCGCGCGCCATTCGGGCCGGGAGAACTTTTCCATAGCCGCGATCAGCCTGGACAGCCACGCGGTCTGACCCCTTCCGGTACGCCACGACGAAATTTGTCGGCTCATGGCCTGCTCCATCCCTGCCGGCCTGCGAAAAACCCGGCTGTTGACAATTCCAGCCTCGCCAACTGGTTCCAGGCGACCTCGCCTTAAAGAAGATCCTGCGGATGTGATCTGCTTCACAGAGTACTTCCGCGGCCTGGCCTAAATCACCAGAATGGCTCAGAAAATCCATCGATCATCGTTTGGCTCACGATCGGATATCGGCACCGACTACGCCATGATTGCCACGGCCGTTGCGGCCGCACTTGTTGCGCTGGTCTACCTCATCCTGATCTGACGTCTTTTCCGCGCCGCTCGCCCTGCTCCGACATTTGAGTTTGTCGACGCCGGATAAGGTTCACGCGTTCGCGATTTTTGCTCCTCGCCCCGGACGATAGCCAAATCGCGTCAAGCTCCAATCCGACAAACCGTCCGGATTCCCCAGCCCGGATTGTGTGAATCGTGCATAAGGCGCATTGCCGCTTCCGCTTGCCGCAAGACAGGCGCTTTATCGCCGCCCCTTATCCGCCAAAGTTCCGCGAAAACTGAACCTCATGCCCCCGCTTGATTCGAACGTTCTGAAGCTCGCCCCGGATGCGGGAACCCCTGCTTTCCGTAGCGCTCCCCACAATATCGAGGCGGAGCAGAGCCTGCTGGGCGCCATCCTCGTCAACAACGACGCGTTCTACCGGGTTTCGGACTTCCTCGAGCCCAAGCATTTCTTCGAGCCGATCCATCAGACCATCTTTGAAACGTCCGGCAGCCTGATCCGGATGGGCAAGGTCGCAAACCCGGTCACGCTGAAGACCTTCTTGCCCGCCGATACCGATATCGGCGGCATGACGGTCGGCCAGTATCTCGCCCGCCTTGCCGCGGAAGCCACCACCATCATCAATGCCCAGGACTACGGGCGCACCATCTATGAGTTGTCGCAGCGCCGCGATCTGATCCGGATCGGCGAGGATATGGTCAACGTCGCCTTCGACGCTCCCGTTGACTTTGCGCCGCGCGCCCAGATCGAGGATGCCGAGCGAAGGTTGTATGAATTAGCGGAATCCGGGCGCTATGACGGCGGGTTCCAGCGCTTTGCCCAGGCCCTCACCGTCGCCGTCGACATGGCGGCCAGGGCCTTCCAGCGTGACGGCAAATTGTCAGGGATCGCAACCGGCTTGCGCGATCTCGATACCAAGATGGGCGGCCTGCAATCGTCGGACTTGATCGTCTTGGCCGGTCGCCCCGGCATGGGCAAAACGGCACTTGCCACCAACATCGCCTACAACGTTGCGAAGGCGCATCGCGCAGAGGTTCAGGCCGACGGCACCATGAAATCGGTCAATGGCGGCATCGTCGGCTTCTTCTCCTGCGAAATGTCGGCCGAGCAGCTAGCCACGCGTATCATCGCCGAACGGACCGGAATTCCGTCGAGCCACATCCGTCGCGGCGGTATCACAGAAAACGATTTCGAAAAGATCCGCGATTATTCGATCGAATTGCAGTCGCTACCGTTCTATGTCGACGAAACCGGCGGACTTTCGATCTCGCAACTAACAGCGCGCGCGCGGCGACTGAAGCGGCAACGCGGCCTCGACTTGCTGGTGGTCGACTATATCCAGCTGCTGCAAGGCTCGAGCAAACGCTCCGACAATCGCGTGCAGGAAGTCACCGAAATTACCACCAGCCTCAAGGCGCTCGCCAAGGAACTCAACGTTCCCGTGATTGCGCTGTCGCAATTGTCGCGCCAGGTCGAAAACCGCGACGACAAGCGCCCCCAATTGTCGGATTTGCGCGAATCCGGCTCCATCGAGCAGGACGCTGACGTCGTGATGTTCGTGTTTCGCGAGGAATACTATCTCGCCAACAAGGAACCGCGCGCGGGCACCCCCGAATATGAGAAGTGGATGCTCGACATGTCGCTCGTGCACGGCAAGGCCGAAGTAATCATCGGCAAGCAGCGCCACGGTCCAACCGGCACCGTCGAGCTACAGTTCGAGGCCAGCGTGACCCGCTTCGGCGACCTTACGCCCGACCATCATTTGCCCGATCGCTCCTACTAAGGTTCTACTAAGGTTCCACTAAGGTTCCCTGGCCCGGTTGAACCGCAGCCGGCGTCTGCGTAAAATGCGGCATGAATATCGCTTCCGGTCCAAAGTCGCTTCCGGCCGACTCCATTCTCTCGCCGGAAGCCAATAAGGCGGCGGCGTTGTCCGCCGTCACTGGTGTCCTGACGGTCGACCTCGACGCGCTGGTCGCCAACTGGCGCAAGCTGGAGAAGACCGCAGTCCCGGCCGAATGCTCGGCCGTCATCAAGGCCAACGCCTATGGCTGCGGTATCGAACCGGTTGCACGGGCGCTGGCCAAGGCCGGCTGCAAGACCTTTTTCGTTGCGACCCTCGATGAAGCCGCCGCCGCACGAACCGCCGTGCCCTCTGTCGCGATCTACGTGCTCAATGGCTTCATCCAGAATACCGGCGATGCCTATGCCAGGATCGACGCCAAACCGGTGATCGGAGATCTCAACGAGCTGGCGGAATGGGACGTGTTTTGCCGCCGCACCCAGTGGGCCGGCGGCGCGGCGATCCACATCGACACCGGCATGCAGCGGCTCGGCCTCACGGTTGCGGAAGCGCAGGGTCTCATCCCCAGAATCAACGCCGGCGATCACGGAATATCGCTTGTGATGAGCCACCTTGCCTGCGCCGAAAGCCTGAACCATCCGATGAATGCGAAGCAAGTGACGGCTTTCCGCGAGCTCGCGAGCGCGTTCGCCGGCGTCCCCGCGTCGCTTTCGAATTCATCGGGTATTTTTCTCGGAGCCCCGTACTACTTCGACCTGGTGCGGCCAGGTGCGGCGCTCTACGGCGTCAATCCGACGCCGGAGGCCGACAATCCGATGCAGCCGGTTGTCGAGTTGAAGGCCCGCATCGTGCAAATCCGCGACGTCGAGCGCGGCGAAACCGTCGGGTACGGCGGAATCTGGACCGCCCGCCGGCCGACCAGGCTTGCGATCGTCTCGGCCGGTTATGCCGACGGCTATTTTCGCGCCGCCAGCAGCAACGACGGCACCCGTGGCGCCGAAGTGATCGCCGCCGGCAAGCGCTGTCCGGTCGCCGGCCGCATCTCGATGGACTTGATGGCGGTAGACATCACCGATCTCGAAAAGAACGCCGTGCGCCGCGGCCACATGGTGACGCTGCTTGGCGAGGGCATCACGGTGGACGAACTGGCCCATCACTTCGGCACCATCGGTTATGAGGTGCTCTCGAGCCTGGGGTCGCGTTACGCGCGGGTCTACAAGGGCGAAGTCGTTGAGGCCTGATATCGCGGCCGGCAAATCCGCACCATTGCCTCGATGAAGATTGCGACCTTCAACATCAACAATATCAATCGGCGTCTGCCTAATCTGTTGACGTGGCTCAAACGAGCCAAGCCCGACGTCGTCGCCTTGCAGGAACTGAAATCGACCGACGCCGGCTTTCCGCGTGCAGCCATCGAGAAGGCCGGCTACGGCGCGGTGTGGCGCGGACAAAAAACCTGGAACGGCGTTGCGATCCTGGCACGAAACACCGACCCCGTGCTGATCCGCACCGCCCTGCCAGGCGACATCAGCGATCACGAAGCACGCTACATCGAGGCCGCCATCAAGGGCATCGTTGTAACAAGTCTCTATCTGCCGAACGGCAATCCGCAGCCGGGGCCGAAATTCGATTACAAACTCGACTGGTTCAGAAGGCTGCGCGCGCACGCCGCGAAATTCATCAAGCAGGATATTCCGGTGGTGCTGGCCGGCGACTACAACGTCGCCCCGACCGCGCTCGATATCTATCCGACCAAATCGTGGGACAAGGATGCGCTGGTCCAGCCGAAGAGCCGCGCGGCGTTCCAGGCCTTGATCCGACAAGGCTGGACGGATGCGCTCCGCACGCTTCACCCCGCAAAGCCGGTGTTCACGTTCTGGGATTACAAGCGCAACCGGTGGCCGCGCGACGCCGGCTTGCGGCTCGATCATCTCCTGATCAGTCCGGTGCTCGCCCCGCGGTTGAAGAAAGCCGGCGTCGACCGCATGGTGCGGGGCGAGGAAGGCGCCAGCGACCATGCGCCGGCCTGGATGACGCTGAATTAACCGGCTTCCCGACCAATGCGGCAATCGGCTGGATCCGCTTAGGCTTTGTTTAATGAAACGGGGCTATCATTCCCTGTTATTGTGACTTTCGCGTTCGGAATTTGAGCGGCCACGCCCTTCATTATTCTGGCCAACGAATATGCTTGTTTGTTATCTCACTGATGACCCGGGCAAAATTCCCGCCATCCGCGCGATGCTGGAGCCACACTATCATGTCGTTCCCAGACTGCTGGGAGACGAGATGGCGCTCAGCAGCGGCGGCGTGCTGACGGTCGACGCGGACCTGCGTGAAATGGTTCGCGTCGAGCAGATCAGGCATGCCATGAGCGGGCTGGATGCGATCACCGAAAAGCTGTTCATCGTTCAGCAGCACCTCCACCACATGGTCGCGCAGGCTTATGCGCTCGGGGCGACCTCGGTGGTTCGTTCCAGCCGCGAAATTGTTCCCAAGCTGGCGCAGATTGAAGCCAGAACGAAGACGTTCAGTAATGACTCCGGCAGCGTTACTCCGGAAATCGCCAACTGCGCGAAAGCGTTCGCCTCGATGTTTTCCGCGATCCAGCGCGGCAACCCGATCAACCTTTCGGACGCAGAGAGTGCCACGTCGCAGATCATCGCCAACATTGCGCAAAACGGGCTTAGCGCATGGCTAGACAACGTGCGTCGATATCACGAAGGCACCTTTCAACATTGCCTGCTGGTGACAGGCGTCGCGGTCGGCTTCGCGCTGAAAACCAAATTCGCCGAGCCTGACATCAAAAGGCTTGGAATTGCCGCGACGCTGCATGACGTCGGAAAGGCTCAAATTCCGGTGTCCATTCTCGACAAGCCTGGGCGCCTCGATCCGGGCGAAGAAGCGATCATGAAGCGCCATCCGGTGATCGGCTATGAACTGCTGAAGGATATTCCCGGCATCAGTCCGGAAGTGCTCGACGGGGTGAGACACCATCACGAATATCTCGATGGCTCGGGCTATCCCGACGGGCTCCCGGCGGGACAGATTACCGATCTCGTGAGGCTGCTGACGATCTCGGACATCTTCGCCGCGCTCATCGAATCCAGGCCTTACAGGGCGTCGATGTCCCGGCAGGATGCGTACAAGATCCTGTGCGACATGGAGGGCAAGCTGGAGCTGCCGCTCGTCAGGGCATTTCGTTCGATCGCCCTTGTGGCGTAAGCCCCCGGCTTCGATGCACCGCTAGTGTCCCGGTTCTGACATTCGTATCCCATCGCAGCGGGCACTTTTACGAATGTCAGAACCGAAGGGACACTAGCAACTATATGATCCTAGTGTAGCTTTGACTTTGACGTTCCTTCCGAGAGCTCGCGGCAACACTGAAAGGAACGTCAGAGTTGCTACACTAGATCCGATCCGGAAAACGGATGATGAAGTTATCGCGGTTAGGCATTTTCACCTTCGGCAGGGTTTCCGCGTTCATCGTGTCATTGGCTCCGATCAGCTTGTTCTCCGCAAGAATGTAGGCCGTGAGCGCGTAGACCTCGTCGTCGCTGAGCGAACGCGGCATGTTGAACGGCATCGCTCGTTTATGCCACCGTGTTCCTTGACGCAGCGCGAAGAGGCGTCGTCTCTGAGCGGCGCGCGCTTGCGCCCGATTCGGTAAGGAGGACTGCTGCTTGAATTTCCTTTTCGTGCTCGCCGTCGGCCTCGTTGCGGGCACGATCTCGGGCATCGTCGGCACCGGATCCTCGATCATGCTGATGCCGGTGCTGATCTACGAATATGGACCGAAACAGGCCGTTCCGATCATGGCGATCGCGGCCGTGATGTCCAACCTCTCGCGCATCCTCGCCTGGTACCGCGACGTCGACTGGCGCGCCTGCGCGGCCTATTCCGTTCCGGCGATCCCCGCCGCCGCACTCGGCGCACGCACTTTGCTGGTGCTGCCGTCGCACATTGTCGATATTTCCATCGGGCTGTTCCTGATCGCCATGGTGCCTGTGCGGCACTGGCTTGCCGGGCACAATTTCAAACTTTCGCTCTGGCATCTTGCCGTCGGCGGCGCGGGAATCGGCTATCTCACGGGCATCGTCGTTTCGACCGGCCCGCTGAGCGTGCCGTTATTCCTGTTTTACGGCCTGACCAAGGGCGCTTTCCTGGCGACCGAAGCAGCAAGCTCGCTCGGCATGTATGTGAGCAAATCCGTGACCTTTCAGCGCTTCGGCGCGCTGACCGCGGATATCGCGCTGCAAGGCCTGATCGCTGGCTCCTCGCTGATGTTCGGGGCCTTCATCGCCAAGCGCTTTGTGCTGCATCTGAAGCCCGACGCTTTTCGCCTGCTGATGGACGGCATCATGATCGCGGCCGGTCTTTCCATGGTTTGGACCGGATTTTCGTAAATTCCTTGGCGCTGCGCTGGAGGGTTGAGCAGAGGGGTGCCGTGAAGGCCTTCTCAGTGGTCATTCCATGCTATGGGGAATGCCTTCGTCGTCGAATCTGTTGCCAGCGAGCCCCATGGCCAAAAGCGCGCTTTCCTTTGTCTGCCAGAACTGCGGCGCGGCCTATAACCGCTGGCAGGGCAAGTGCGACTCCTGCGGCGAGTGGAACACTCTGTCTGAGGAGGATGTGACCGGCGCCACCACGATGCCGGTCTCGATCCGCTCCAAGCGCAAGGGCCGCCAGTTTGCGCTGGAGAGCCTGACCGGCAAAAGCCAGGACGCCCCCCGCCTTCCATCCGGCATGACCGAACTCGACCGCGTCACCGGCGGCGGATTTGTGCGCGGCTCGGTGCTGCTGGTCGGCGGCGATCCCGGCATCGGCAAGTCGACGCTGTTGACGCAGGCAACGAGCCTGCTGGCCCGCGCCGGCCACCGCGCCGTCTATATCTCCGGCGAGGAAGCCGTGGCGCAGGTAAGGCTGCGCGCCGAACGCCTCGGGCTTGCCGACGCGCCGGTACAACTGGCGGCCGAAACCTCGGTCGAGGACATCGTCTCCACGCTTTCGGAAGGCGCGACACCGCGCCTGATCGTGATCGATTCGATCCAGACCATGTGGACCGATACGGTGGAATCCGCACCGGGCACGGTGACCCAGGTGCGCGCCTCGGCACAGGCGCTCATTCGGTTTGCCAAGAAATCCGGCGCGGCGATCATTCTGGTCGGCCATGTCACCAAGGACGGTCAGATCGCCGGCCCCCGCGTCGTCGAGCACATGGTGGACGCCGTGCTGTCGTTCGAGGGCGAAGGCTCGCAGCAGTTCCGCATCTTGAGGGCGGTGAAGAACCGTTTCGGCCCGACCGATGAGATCGGCGTGTTCGAGATGACGGGGCTTGGGCTTCGCGAAGTCTCCAACCCATCCGAACTGTTCCTGTCCGAGCGCGACCTCGGCAGTCCGGGCACCGCGGTGTTCGCCGGCATCGAGGGCACCCGCCCGGTGCTGGTGGAATTGCAAGCCCTGGTGGCGCCGACCTCGCTTGGCACGCCGCGTCGCGCCGTGGTCGGCTGGGATCCCAGCCGGCTCTCGATGGTGCTGGCGGTACTGGAAGCGCATTGCGGGGTCAAATTGTCGGGCCACGACGTCTATCTGAACGTCGCCGGCGGGTTGCGTATCCAGGAACCGGCCGCCGACCTTGCCGCCGCGGCCGCGCTGGTGTCGTCGCTGGTCAATGCGACACTGCCCGCGGATGCGGTCTATTTCGGCGAAATCTCGCTGTCGGGAGCGGTGCGGCCAGTGGCGCAGACCGCAGCGCGGCTCAAGGAAGCCGCCAAACTCGGCTTCGGCCGTGCGGTCCTGCCCGAATCGGGCCGTAACGAGCCGGGCGGCGATTCAGGGCTCTCTCTCACCACCGTGGGAGGGCTGACCAGCCTGGTCGCGGAAATCGCCGCGCGCGGCGCCCCTAGTGCGGCGGCTCAGAAGTCCGCATCATCGTTGCCGCGGGCTCGTCGTGCGGACTTCTGAGCCAAAGCCGCACTAGATCAATAGGTTCGCCAGTGTCCTTTCGATTCCGAAGTTCGAAACGCGGCTCCGCAAAATGATGCGAACTTCGGAATCGGGACACTGGAGGGAACAGAGACGGGGCCGCGCCTGAAAAAAATGCCACACCTGCGAGATTCCGGCGTCAGGAAGGCTAGGCGGAGGTGACGTTCCCCGCCCTCACCGCTATACATCGCGCGAGGCTGGATGGTGCATTTTCCGGCCTTGCCGAGCGCCCTGCCAGGCCGTCAGCCTAAGACGGTGATTCGCGGTTTGAACCTTGATGCGGACCTGACCAGCCGATGCCAATTACAATTCTCGATCTTGTTCTGCTCGCCGTGATGCTGATCTCCGGCCTGCTTGCGATGGTACGCGGCTTTATGCGCGAGATCCTGTCGATCGCCGCCTGGGCCACGGCCGCGCTGGTTACGCTCTATTCGTTCTCCAAGCTGCTGCCGACCGCGAAGATCTATTTCGGCAACGATACGGTGGCGAGCATCGTCGTTGTCGCCGGCGTCTTCGTGGGGACCCTGATCGTGGTTTCCGTCATCACCGTGCGGATCTCCGACATGATCCTGGATTCCCGGATCGGGGCGCTCGACCGTACGCTCGGTTTCCTGTTCGGGCTGGCGCGCGGCTTGCTGATCGTGGTGGTGGCTTTCCTGTTTTTCACCTGGCTGGTTCCGGAGAAGCAGCGCCCCGATTGGGTGACGGGCGCCAAATCCCGGCTGGTCCTGCAGGGAACCGGGGATTGGCTGATGGCGCTCTTGCCGGATGACCCGGAGAACACCATCTTGAAGAGATTCAAGAAGAATAAACCTGAAGATGACCAAACTGACGCCGACCAGGCCGCGCCGGCCCCGGGCGATGGTTATAGTAAACCTGCCCGCGACAGCCTTAAAAAGCTGATCGAAAAGCCAGTGGCGCGGTAATATTTGGTCGAGAGAGAGGCGCGATGGACAGTCAACAGAGCTCTTCCGACGACGTCATACCTCCCGGGCCGGATACCGGCCCGCTCCATCTTGAAGATTCCGACCTGGAAGGCGACACGCTGCGCGAGGAATGCGGCGTATTCGGCATTTTCGGTCACCCGGAAGCCGGCGCCATCACGGCGCTGGGATTGCACGCGCTTCAGCATCGCGGCCAGGAGGCCGCCGGCATCGTCTCGTTTGATGGAACCCGCTTCCACTCCGAGCGGCGGCTTGGCCTGGTCGGCGATACCTTTTCGCGGCGCGAGGTCATCGAGCGCCTGCCCGGCAATGCCGCGATCGGCCACGTCCGCTATTCCACGACCGGCGAGACCATTCTGCGCAACGTGCAGCCGCTCTTCGCCGAGCTCAACGCCGGCGGGTTTGCGGTCGGCCACAACGGCAACCTCACCAACGGCCTGACGCTGCGGCGCGACCTCGTGCGCGGCGGCGCCATGATGCAGTCCACCACCGATACCGAGGTCATCCTGCATCTGGTTGCCCAATCCAAACGCAACCATTTCATCGATCGCTTCATCGAGGCGCTGCGGGCGATCGAGGGCGCCTATTCGCTGGTGTCGCTGACCAACAAGAAGCTGATCGGAGCGCGCGACCCGCTCGGCATCCGGCCGCTCGTGCTCGGCGAATTCGACGGTTGCCCGATCCTCGCGTCGGAGACCTGCGCGCTCGATATCATCGGCGCCAAATATGTTCGCGACGTCGAGCCCGGTGAAATCGTCGTGTTCGACGAGCGCGGCGCGCAAAGCCACAAGCCGTTTCCGCCGAAGCCGCCGCGTCCCTGCATTTTCGAGTACATCTATTTCTCGCGGCCGGATTCCATCGTCGGCGGACGATCGGTGTACGACGTCCGCAAGGCCTTCGGCGCCCAGCTGGCGCGCGAGAGCCACGTTCCCGTCGATGTCGTGGTGCCGGTGCCGGACTCCGGTGTTCCCGCCGCCGTCGGCTACAGCCAGCATTCGGGCGTGCCGTTCGAGCTTGGCATCATCCGCAACCACTATGTCGGCCGCACCTTCATCCAGCCGACCCAGAGTGTGCGCGAACTCGGCGTGCGCATGAAACATTCGGCCAACCGCGCCGCGATCGAAGGCAAGCGCATCATCCTGATCGACGATTCGCTGGTGCGCGGCACCACCTCGAAGAAGATCGTTCGCATGATGCGCGATGCCGGCGCGCGCGAGGTCCACTTCCGTCTTGCGTCCCCGCCGATCCTCTACCCCGATTATTACGGCATCGACCTGCCGGACCGTGGCGGCCTGCTGGCGGCGACCCACGACCTGGAAGAGATGCGCCAACTCATCGGCGCCGATACCCTGGCTTTCCTGACGGTCGACGGCATGTATCGCGCCATGGGGTATCCCGGCCGGGATGCCGCCAACCCGAAATTCTCCGACCATTGCTTTACCGGCGTCTATCCCACCAGCCTCACCGACCACGATCAGGTCGAGCCGCAGCCGCGGCAATTGTCGCTGCTGGCGGAGGCGAGTTGACGCGCAACGAATTACCGTGGTGGAGGCGATACCTGAGCCGTTCTCACGGTGGTCGTCCCTGCGAACGCAGGGACCCATAACCACCGACATTCGTGGTCCGGACAATGTTGGACACGAGTTTCGTCTCCCATCATAACCGTCACGGCGTATGGGTCCCCGCGCGCGCGGGGACGACGCTGATAGAGTGTTCTGAATGCCCCTCCCCCTCGCCGACCGCATCGCTCTCGTCACCGGCGCCTCGCGCGGCATCGGCTATGCCACCGCCTGCGCGCTTGCCAAAGCTGGCGCGCATATCGTGGCGGTGGCGCGCACGCAAGGCGGACTGGAAGAGCTCGACGACGAAATCCGCCAAGGCGGCGGCAGCGCCACGCTGGTGCCGCTCAACCTGACGGACTTTGACGGTATCGCGCGGCTTGGCGCGGCACTGCACGAACGCCACGGCAAGCTCGACATTCTCGTCGGCAATGCCGGCGTCGCCGGCCCCTCTTCGCCGCTCGGCCATATCGAGATGAAACCCTGGAACGACGTGCTGTCGGTCAACGTCTCCGCCAATTTTCAGCTGATCCGCTGCATGGAGCCGCTGCTGAAGAAGTCCGACGCCGGTCGCGCGGTCTTCATCACATCGGGCGCGGCAAGCAAGGCATCCGCCTATCTCGGCCCCTACGCGGCCTCAAAGGCCGCGCTTGAGACGCTGGCGCGGGTGTGGGCCAATGAGACGGCATCGACGGCGCTCCGGGTCAATCTGTTCAATCCGGGGCCGATCCGCACCCGGATGCGTGCGACCGTATTCCCGGGCGAAGACCCGATGACGCTCGACACGCCGGAGCAAGTTGCCGAATTCATCGCGCCGATGTGCCTGCCGTCATGGAACGAGACCGGCAAGCTTTACGATTATCCGACGCGCGCGCTGGTCAGCTTTCGTCTCTCCTGATCCGGCAACAGGCACTGCGACGCGTGCTATTGAAGATCAGGGTCTTCCCCTAAAGCGCGATGAGATTTCGATGAATCGTCATCGCGCTTTAGTTCTTTGATTGAGCATGATCTCCGCGCGAACGCTTTGACGTTTGGCGCGAGGAAACCCGCTGTACATTTTTCCGGATCATGCTTTAGCGCCCGCCGCAATGCGGACGAAAAGCACCGTTGATTTAGGCCTTGGCCTGCGCTGCCGGACCGTAATTCGAAAGCAGCCACACCAGGAAGATCACGACGCCCGCGGCCACAAAGAAGGCCTGACCTCCGGCGAAAAGCGAGGGAAGCGCCAGCGCGCCCACGACCAGAACAGGCCCCACCACCAACTCCACCAACGCATGGAGCTTCAGCGGGATGATCTTGATCACGCCGAGAGGCATGTCGGTCAAAACGGTCATGGCCAGGTGAATGACGGCCAATGCATAGGAAATCAACGCCGCCGTTCCTGTGAGACCCAAAAGGCTTGGCGCCAAGACGAACACGACGACGGTGACATAGTCGAGTATTCCGTGGGCTGTATCAGAGAGAATCTTCATGTCGTCCCTTTCTGTTTGTAAGGCATGGTAACAAGGTCTACTGAGTGGTCCGCGTGATCGTCAGGTGAGCGTCGCAAGCAACGCGGCGCGAGCAGTTTTGATGTCAGCCTCCGCTAGTCCGGATTTGGTAAGCACGAGCAGCCCCTGGATATTCGCGACAAGATGCAGGGCGAGCTGGTCGACTTCGGAATCGGAGCGCTTCGTACCTGCAGCCGAAGGCAAGGCGAGCGCGCGCTTGAATTGCGCCTTCAGGACTTCGATCCCGACCTTGAGCTTGTCGGCTACTTCGCGGTCGTGGGCGCCGAGTTCGAGCGCCGTATTGCCGATGAAACAGCCGCGCCAGCCCGCGCGGCTTGAGCGCGTATTTTTTGCAACATCGAGAATACCGTCAACGAGCGCTGCCACGGCCGTTTCGCAGGTTTTAGCGGCGGCGACGAGCGCGGCGAGATGGGAATCAACGGTTGCAAAGTAGAGATCAAGGCTTTTGAGGAAAACGTCCCGTTTGGATTCGAAGGCGTTGTAAAAACTCCCTCGCCCAACCTCCATCGCCTCAAGCAATTCCGGCATGCTGGCGCTTTCAAAGCCGCGCTCCCAGAAAACGGAAAGCGCAGCGAACAGGGCCTCATCGGGATCGAACGTTTTGCTCCTCATCGAAAGATATTAGACTAATTGGTCTAATATGGGAAGCGAGAAATAGTATCCGGCTGACCGGCTCTGCGAGTCCGTCCCCTTTGTTCAGTGAATTCGCGCGATACTCAGCGTGCGCATGGCCACCACGAACGCCAGCAGCACCAGCACAGAGGCCAGGAAGAACGGCGCGCCGGGAAGCTTCACCGGCGCCTGCTCGCCGATGAAGTAGGCGAAGGTCAGCGTAAACAGGAAGGGTCCCACCAATTGGGACACGCTTTGCACGCTCGCGGTTGCGCCCTGCAACTGGCCCTGCTGGTCGGACGCAACCCGTTTGGTCATCAGCGCCTGCATCGCCGCACCCGAAACGCCCCACAACGACATCACGGGAATTCCGATCCAGGACAGCGGCCCGGTCGGCGCGATGGCGAAAATGAAAAAGCCGGCGGCGCCGCAGACAAGTCCCAGCAGCAGCGACCGGCGTTCGCCGAAAAGCCGCATGATCGGGCCGATGCCTGCCCCCTGCACCGCCATCGCACAGATACCGACCATCGCGAGCGTTATGCCGACCGTCGTTGAATCCCAGCCATAGCGATAGGTCGCATAGAGCACGAACGTCGAGGGCAGGACCACATGCGCGAGCTGTGCAAAGAAATTCACGACCGACAGGCCGGTGAGTATGCGGTCGGAACGCAACAGATGCAGCGCGCCGATCGGGTTGGCGCTGCGCCAGCGGAAGGGGGCGCGGCGATCGCGCGGCAGCGACTCCGGCAGGATCAGGAAGCCGTAGATCGTATTGGCAAAGCTCAAACCCGCCGCAACCCAGAACGGCAATCGCGGATCGAAGCTGCCGAGCAATCCGCCGACCGCGGGACCGATGATGAATCCGGCGCCAAAAGCCGCACCCACCTTGCCGAACACCGCGGCCCGGCGCTCCACCGGCGTTATGTCTGCGATATAGGCAAACGCAGTTGAAACGCTTGCGGAGGTGATGCCGGAAATCACCCGGCCGACAAACAGCCAGATCAGGGACGGCGCCAGCGCCATCAGCACATAGTCGAGCCCGAGCCCGAAATTCGACAGCAGCACCACTGGCCTTCGGCCGAACCGATCGGAAAGGCTGCCGAGAATCGGCGAGAAGAGGAACTGCATCAGCGCCCAGGCCGTTCCGAACACGCCAAAGATACGGGCCGCGCGTGCGGTATCGTTGTCGACGAAGCTTTCGACGAGCTTCGGCAGGATCGGCATGATCAGGCCGAGTGCGAGCATATCGAGCAGGATCGTGACAAAGATGAAGGCAACCGCGGCACCGCGCGCGGGCACAGTTGCGGGCTGCCCGCCCACCGCGCTCGTCTCGCTCATGACGGCCGCTTCCGTTTGTGCGCGAAGGGGTTGGCTTTCTCACGCAGCGTAATCCGCACCGGCGTGCCCGGTAATTCAAAGTACTCGCGCAGGGAATTGACGAGGTAACGCAAATAGGATTGCGGAACGGCATCCGCGCGCGAGCAGAACAGCACGAAACTCGGCGGCCGCGCCTTGGCCTGGGTGATGTAGTTCAGCTTCAACCGGCGGCCGGAGACCGCCGGCGGCGGATTGGCATCCACCGCCTGCTCGAACCAGCGATTGAGGGATGCAGTCGACACCCGCCGATTCCATACCGCATAAGCCTCCTCGATCGCGCGCATGAGGTGGTCGATGCCCTCACCCAACAGGCCCGACACCGCAACCAAGGGCGCGCCCCTGACTTGCGGCAGCAGGCGATCGGCCTCGGCACGCAGCGCCGAAATCGCGCCGGGCTTTGTTTCCACCAGGTCCCATTTGTTGACCGCGATCACCAGCGCCCGGCCCTCGCGTTCGACCAGGTCGGCGATGCGCAGATCCTGTTCCTCGAACTTGTTTTGCGTATCCATCATCAGCACGACGACTTCGGCAAAGCGCACCGCACGCAATGCGTCGGCAACCGAGAGCTTTTCCAGCTTCTCCTCGATCCGGGAACGCCGGCGCAACCCGGCGGTATCGAAGACACGAAAGTCCCGGCCATTCCAGGCGATCTTCACGGCGATGGAATCGCGCGTGGTGCCGGCCTCGGCGCTGGTCAGCAGCCGCTCCTCGCCGAGCAGACGATTGATCAGCGTGGACTTGCCGGCGTTGGGACGGCCGACGACCGCCACGCGGATCGGCCGGTGCGCCAAATCCTCGTCCGTCTCGACGATCTCGTCGTCGCCGGCCGCTTCATCCTCTTCAGGTTCCGGCATCAAGGCGCGCAGCGCGTCGTAAAGCTCGCCCATGCCCTCGCCATGCTCGGCCGAAATCTGCACGGGCTCGCCGAGACCCAGGGCGTAGGCCTCCATCGCGCCAATCTCGCCGTGCTTGCCCTCGCTCTTGTTGGCCAGCAGAATCACCGGCTTGTTGGCGCGGCGCGCATAATCTGCAAACGCGCGATCGCTCGGCGTCAGTCCTGCGCGCGCGTCGATCACGAACATCAGCGCGTCCGCAAGGCCGATCGCAGTTTCGGTCTGCTCCTGCATCCGCGCGGTGAGAGATCCCTTCGCACCCTCGTCAAGTCCTGCCGTATCGATCACGGCGAAGCGGAGATCGCCGAGCTGCGCTTCGCCCTCACGCCGATCGCGGGTAACGCCGGGCGCGTCATCGACCAGCGCCAGTTTCTGTCCAACCAGGCGGTTGAACAGCGTCGACTTACCGACATTGGGCCGGCCAATAATGGCAATCGTAAAAGGCATCAGCGATCCCAGCGCGAGCTATAGCGTTTTCGAGCGAAGTGGAAACCGGTTCGCGTGAAGAAAACGCGTCAAAACAAAAGAGTAGAGCCCGGTTCTGATTCAATCAGAACCGAATAGGCTCTAAATCGAATCAGAGCACGTTTCCGCGAGAAGCCGGACGGGGCCTGGCCGCGATAGCCCGCCGTCTCGATAGCGATCAATCGGATGGATTGCTAGCGCGTGAATGTACCGGCCGGCACCGGCGCCGGGAATGGCGCGGCCGATTGTTGGCCGGCCGGCGCCGATTGCGCCCGCGGCGCGCCGGATTGCGCGTCACCCGGCGACTGATCGGACGGCGGCGCGGTGGTGCGCTGACGAACGATTTTCTTGGGCTTAGGCGCCGGCGGCGCTGCCGCCGTGGCATCCTCTTCCGGCGCGGCCGCAGGATCCGTGCTGGCGGTCGTCGCAGGCTGCTTGCTCTTGGATTTGGCGGTGCGCTTCGGTTTGGTCTCGGGAGGCGGCGAAACGGCAGCAGCTTGCGTGTTCTGATCGACCTCCTGCTGCGAAGCACCCTTGTACAGGGCTTTCGGAACGCCCTGTTCGAGACCCGGCACACCGTCCGGAAATACCGGCTTGCGCTCGCCTTGCAGCTTCTTCTTGGTATCGAGAAAATCGAGCCAATCCTGCGGATCGAAGCTGCTGATGCTGCTCGAGCAGCCGCCGATCGCGCCCGACAGCGCGATCAGGACGGTAGCGGCGATCAGACGTTGCATACGACGCATGGTCGATTTCTCGTTCAACACGTTTTCCAACCGTCAGCTTTTGGCGACGGGCGGAAGCAACGCTTGCAGGGCCTCCGCCCGCGAGCGCATGGCCGACGGCGTCTCGCCATCGCTGGCGATCATGTCGAGCCACTGCCGCGCCGCAGTGGTGTCATTAGCGCGCCAGGCCGACAAGGCCAACAATTCACGCGCGGTATGACGAAAGGTCGCGTCCGGCTTGGTAGCCGACTCAAGCCGCTGCAGCATGTTCGGATAGCTTTCGGTATCCAGCAATAGCCCGGCCGCACGAATCCTCGCCAGATCCTGCTGCTCCGTGCCGATGCTGCGATCGCCGGCGATATCGTCATACATCCTGGCGCCGGCCCGCGGGTCGCGCGTTGCGACTTCCGCCGCCGCGCGCAGCCGCGCCAGCATGCGATACCCGGCAGGCGCCGTGGCGGCGATCTTATCGAACGCCGCTTCCGCCTCGGTGTGCTTGTTCTGCTCGGAGAGATCGAGAGCCGCATCAAAGGCTGCGCTGGCCTCGGCCGCCTTCTTGGCTTCCAGATATTGATAGCCGCGCCAGCCGCCGACCGCGGCAATGATCAAAAGCGCTCCGGCGATGAAATAGATCGAATATTGGTCCCACAGCTTCTTGAGCTGATCGCGGCGGACCTCTTCATCTACTTCATCAAATAATTCAGACACTTAGAGACACCCCATCCCGGATTTCCGCAATCGGAGCCATCCGACGCCATTGATCTGTTCCTGATGGCGGCCGCGTTACCCTAGCGATATGGCGCTGGCAAGGCAAAGCTAGCCCGGCCGGAGCGTTAACGATGCCGCACCCAGGGGTTCCAAGGGTTATACACATCCGCGCCGGCAAACGCTCCGGATCAGCCCTTCTTCATGCCGTAAACGTGCTCCGGACCTGGAAAGGCACGCGAGCGAACGTCGGCCGCATAGCTTTCGATCGCCGCCTCGATCATCGGGCCGAGATTGCCGTAGCGTCGGACGAACTTCGGGGCCCGCGGCGACAATCCCAGCATGTCTTCCAGCACCAGCACCTGACCGTCGCAGGCAGCACTGGCGCCGATGCCGATGGTGGGAATGTCGATGGCCTCCGTGATCTTGCGCGCCAGGGGCTCGGCAACCGCTTCGACCACGACCGAGAAAGCGCCGGCTTGCGCCACCGCGCGGGCATCGTTTTCGATCGGCTCCCAGCTTCCCTCCTCGCGCCCCTGCGCGCGGAACGAACCAAGCGTGTTGATCGACTGCGGCGTTAGACCGATATGGCCCATCACCGGGATGCCGCGCTCCACCAGAAACGCGATCGTCTCCGCCATCCGCGCGCCGCCTTCCAGCTTGATCGCACCGCAATGGGTCTCCTTCAAAACCCGCACCGCCGAGTGAAACGCCTGCTCCTTCGAGGCCTCGTACGAACCAAAGGGCATATCGACGACGACAAGCGCATGCTTTGAGCCGCGCATCACGGCATGTCCTTGCAGGATCATCATGTCGAGCGTTACCGGCACGGTGGTCTCGAAGCCGTGCATGACATTGCCAAGGGAATCCCCGACCAGAATGACGTCGCAATAGCGGTCGACCAGCGCGGCCGTATGGGCGTGATACGACGTCAGCATCACAATCGGCTCGCCCTTCTTGCGTGCGCGGATATCGGGTGCGGTTTTGCGCTTGATCGCCGCTTGAACTGACATTCTCTAAACTCCTACCACGGGAACGCCGATCACGACGGGATGGAACGCGAAAGCCAGCGCCAGATACACGACGATGCCGACCGCAACCGCAATCGCGTCGTTACCCCAGCCGCCGACCGGAATTGATGGGCCTCCAGCATCGGTCCGGCGCTTGAGCGAGATGCGGTCGAACACCGCCCAGGCCAGGAATGAGCCGAACAGGATGATCGAGCCGAGATCGCCATTGGCAAGCAAATGCGCCGCCGCCCACAACTTGACCCCGGCCAGCATCGGGTGCTTGAGCGTGGTGTAGATGTGACCGCGCATGAAAGCGGCTACCACCAGAATGACCGCCGGCAACATCAAGGCGACGGTGATATGCTTGAGCGCTTTTGGCGGATTCCAGACGTCGATCCATCCGGTCGCGCGATAATGCGCAAAACCCCAGGCGATCAGCACGATCCCGAGCACCGAGACGAGCGCATAACCGGCTTTGTACCCCCCCTCGCCGAGGGAGGCGATGACGCGGGCGCGCAGCTCGCGCTGAGCCGGCACGGTATGGACGCCGAGAAACAAGGCGAGGCCCAAAACCATCACCGCCAGTCCCATGATCTTCCGCCCTCCGGGGAGCCCCCTTTGGCATCGCCTACACGTTTAGGAGCCAACCGGCAATGCGGGAGTTTGGCAGCGCCGACGGGAGGATATCGCGCCCTGCGCGACGCCGCTCACGGCGTCGCCTTTTCCTTGTCGAGGCTGCGATTGTCGACATAGCGGATCGCGATCGGGCGGCCCGCGACGGCGCCGCCGAGATCCCCGGTGAACTTGAAAGGCACGCAGGCATCGAGCGAGGTATTGATCGCCTTCAAATAGGTATCGCGGACGTCTGCCGGCACGCCGGCCGTGGCGAAGGTCAGGCGCGGTGGACCGATCAGATCGCCGGACCGCTTGAAACTGAAACGCACCGTCACCTGCATGCCCTCTTTGGCCGTGTCCGCCCCGGGCGGGATCCAGCAGGAACGCAGCGCCGCAAAGAGATCGCCGATATTGTCGAGGTCGTGGTCGGGCTTCTGGTATTTCGGGGCGTCGTCCTGCGACGGCACGGTCTCGACCGTCAATTGCAGGTTCTCGCCGTAGGGATAGTCGATTTCGGGAATGCATGGGCCGTGGCTCAATACGCTGCAAAACGACGGCGTACATGGCCGGTGCGACAGCACGCTGCAAGGTGCGTGGAAAAATGGTGTGGCATTGATCTGGTGGTGCCGTCTTGCGTCAGCCGGATTCGTGGCGGCCAACCCGGCGCTAGCGATCACCAGACCGATACCGATGAGACGGAGCATGCGAGAGCCCTCGGAAGCAGCACATGCGGACTATATAATGCGCAAACGAAAGGAAAGATCAGGGTTGTTGCCCGCTTGTCGTTCACATCCTCGCGTGTGGACCGTAAACAGCGCCGGTCAGGCCTTCTTCTTCACATCCTTGATGCTGGAGAAGACGATGCCTTCGGCACGCTCGCGGGTATAGCCGAGATAGAATTCGTTCTTGGCGAGGAAAACCGGATCGCCATCGACGTCGTCGGCCACGCCCGAGCCGTTGGCGGCAATGAAGGCATCGAGCTTCTTGCGGTCCTCGGAGGAGATCCAGCGCGCCAGCTGGAACTCGGAGACCTCGAATTCCACCGGCAGCGCGTATTCCGCATCGAGCCGTGCCTTGAGCACGTCGAGTTGCAGCGGGCCGACCACACCGACCAGGGCCGGCGCGCCGTCGCGCGGCCGAAATACCTGAACCACGCCCTCCTCCGACATCTGCTGCAACGCTTCCTTGAGCTTCTTGGCCTTCATGGCGTCCGTCAGCCGTACGCGGCGGACAATTTCCGGCGCGAAACTCGGAACGCCCACGAAGGTGAGGTCCTCGCCCTCGGTGAGCGTGTCGCCGATCCGCAGCGTGCCGTGATTGGGAATTCCGACGACATCGCCGGCAAACGCCTCATCCGCGAGCGCCCGATCCTGCGCAAAAAAGAATTGCGGGCTGGAAAGCGACATGTTCTTTCCGGTGCGCACCAGCTTCGCCTTCATGCCGCGCGTCAGCTTGCCCGAGCACAGCCGTGCAAAGGCGATACGATCGCGGTGATTGGGATCCATGTTCGCCTGGATCTTGAACACGAAAGCGCTCATGCGCGGCTCGGCCGCCTCCACCTTGCGCAGATTGCCCTCCTGCGCACGCGGCGGAGGCGCAAAGCGGCCGAGGCCCTCCAGAAGGTCGCCCACCCCGAAATTGCGCAACGCGCTACCGAAATAGACCGGCGTCAGATGGCCCTCGCGAAATGCCTCGAGCTCGAACGGCTTGCAGGCTTCCGATACCAGCGCGAGTTCTTCCTTGACCTCGGCGATATCGAGATTGGCGTTGTGTCCGGCCAATTCGGCAATATCGATTTGTTGGGCCGCGCCGGTCTTGGCGCCGCCGCCTTCCAGAAGACGCACGCCGCCGGTGGCGAGATCGTAGGTGCCCAGAAAATCACGGCCGCGGCCGACCGGCCAGGTCATCGGCGTGGTATCGAGCGCGAGCGTCTTCTCGATCTCGTCCAGCAGGTCGAAGGTATCGCGGCTCTCGCGGTCCATCTTGTTGATGAAGGTAATGATGGGAATATCGCGAAGGCGGCAGACCTCAAACAGCTTGCGCGTGCGCGCCTCGATGCCCTTGGCGGCGTCGATCACCATGACCGCGGAATCGACCGCGGTCAGCGTGCGGTAAGTATCCTCGGAGAAATCCTCGTGGCCGGGCGTATCCAGAAGATTGAAAACCAGGCCGTCGAATTCAAAGGTCATGACCGAGGTGACCACCGAGATCCCGCGCTCGCGTTCGATCTTCATCCAGTCGGAACGGGTGTTGCGGCGTTCGCCTTTGGCCTTGACCTGCCCCGCCAGATTGATCGCGCCACCGAACAGCAGCAGCTTTTCGGTCAGCGTCGTTTTGCCGGCGTCTGGGTGGGAGATGATCGCAAAGGTACGCCGGCGCGCCACTTCGGTGGCGAGCCGCGACGGCGAGGAATCAGCGCGGAGGGCAAGGTCGGACATGAGGCGAAGCGTTTGGCAGGGAAACCGGGCCGGATCAAGGAGAACAGGCGCCCGTCCATATAGGGAATGGGCAGATCAACTCCAACCGAGGTGGTGGCCTCACCGGAACGGCAGTACCGCCCAATAGGCCAGGGCCGCGACGCCGGCGGCAGCCGGGATCGTAATCACCCAGGCATAGATGATCGAGCTAGCCACGTTCCACCGCACCGCCGAGACGCGTCGCGCGGCGCCGACACCTACAATGGCGCCGGTGATGGTGTGGGTGGTCGATACGGGCACCCCGAGCCAGGTGGCGATGAACAGGGTCGCGGCTCCGCCGGTTTCGGCGCAAAATCCTTGCATCGGCGTCAGCTTGGTGATTCTCAGGCCCATGGTTCGGACGATCCGCCAGCCGCCCATCAGGGTGCCCAACGCCATCGCGGCCTGGCAAGCCAGCACCACCCAGAATGGTACGTAGAATTCCGTGCCAAGCTTGCCTTGCGAAAACAACAGGACCGCGATGATGCCCATGGTCTTTTGCGCGTCGTTGCCGCCATGACCAAGCGAATAGAGCGAGGCAGAAGCGAACTGCAGGATCCGGAATGCGCGATCGACCGCGAACGGCGTCGAGCGAACCGAGGCCCATGACACGATCGCAACCAGCGCAAGCGCCAGCAAAAATCCGACCAGGGGCGACAGCACGATCGCCAGCAACGTCTTGGACAAGCCGCTCCAGACCGCAGCCGACAGGCCGGCCTTCGCCATGCCGCCGCCGACCAATCCGCCGATCAGGGCGTGCGAACTTGAGGAAGGAATCCCCAGGCCCCAGGTAATCAGGTTCCAGACGATCGCGCCGGCCAGGGCGGCAAAAATCACCTGCACATCGATCACATTGGGGTCGATGATCCCGGTGCCGATGGTCTGGGCGACGTTGAGCCCGAACACCAGGAACGCCACGAAATTGAAAAACGCGGCCCAGAACACCGCATATTGCGGCCGCAACACGCGCGTCGATACGATCGTCGCGATCGAGTTGGCGGCGTCATGCAGTCCGTTGAGAAAATCGAACAGAAGCGCGACCGCGATCAATCCGACCAGGATCGGAAACCCTAACGTGGCATCCACTTATTAGGCCCTGCCCTATACCTGTTCGATCACGATGCTGTTGATTTCGTTCGCCACGTCGTCGAAACGATCGGCGACCTTTTCCAGATGATCGTAGATTTCCGCACCGACAATGAAATCCATCGCATTGGCGTCACGATGCTTGAGAAAGAGTTCCTTCAGCCCGATATCCTGGAGATCGTCGACGCGACCCTCGAGCTTGGTCAGTTCCTCGGTGATCGCCGTCAGCATCGAGACATTGCTGCCGATCGATTTCAACAGCGGCAACGCGCGGCCGACCAGATGGGCACACTCGACTATCAGCGTCCCCATCTCGCGCATCGGAGGTTCGAATGAGCGGACCTCAAACAGCACCACCGCCTTTGCGGTCTGCTGCATCTGGTCGATGGCGTCGTCCATCG
The DNA here is from genome assembly GCA_963832045.1 of uncultured Alphaproteobacteria bacterium. Lineage (GTDB taxonomy): Bacteria > Pseudomonadota > Alphaproteobacteria > Rhizobiales > Xanthobacteraceae > Bradyrhizobium. The sequence goes on along the minus strand of CAWHSM010000010.1, from coordinate 8,786 downwards.
CCGTGATCAGGTTCTTGATGTCGCCGCGATCGAACGGCGTGATGAACGTGCGCCGCACCGCGGTCAGCACTTCGCGCGTGATGTTGTCGGCGTCGTTCTCAAACTGATTGACGCGCTGGCAGAAAACCGGGGTTTCCTCGCCTCCCCGCAGCATGCCCTGCAATGCCAGCGCGCCCTGCAAAACGGCCTGGGAGTGTTTGGCGAACAGATCGAAAAACCGCTCTTCCTTAGGAAGGAAAGCGCGAAACCACCGCATCGACATCAGCGTGCTCACAATTGCAGAATTGGCCGGCCAAAGCGGCTGTCACAATTGTGTCATATAGCATTTTGCGGGAAGTCACGCGACCGGCGGACGGCCAAGCCGGGTCATCCACGGCTTTGCAAGGCCAATGGCTCGAAAACCGCCCCTTCTAAAGCGAGCGCCGGAAATAATGGGCGATTTCGCCAACGATGCCGCGGCGGAATGTCAGCACACAGGCCACAAAAATCCCGCCCTGGATCACCGTAACCCACGAGCCGAACCCGGCCAGATACTGCTGCGTCGCGACGATGATGAACGCGCCGATCACCGGGCCGAAGACCGTTCCGAGACCGCCCACCAATGTCATCAAAACGATAAGCCCGGACATCGACACCTCTACGTCGGACAATGAGGCATTCTGCACCACAAAAACCTTCAGCGAACCGGCAAATCCCGCCAGCATCCCCGACAGGATAAAGGCAAGCAGTTTGTATTGATCGGTCTTGTAGCCGAGCGAAATGGCGCGCTGTTCGTTCTCGCGGATCGATTTCAGCACCTCGCCGAACGGCGAGTTGATGGCGCGAAATATGAGGAGAAAGCCTAACAGGAAAGCTGCGACGATGACGTAATAAAGCACCGTCGGCCGGGCGAGGTTGAGGACGCCGAACAGATAGCCTTGCGGAATCCCCTGAATACCATCCTCACCATGCGTGAACGGCGCTTGCAGATAGATGAAATAGAGAAGCTGCGACAGCGCCAGCGTAATCATGGCGAAATAGATGCCTTGGCGGCGGATCGCGACGGCGCCAGTGATGACACCAAGCGCCGCCGACGCCAAGATCCCAGCGAGAATCCCGAGTTCGGGCGGCATGCCCCATACCTTCAAGGCGTGCGCCGTCACGTAGCCGCCGGTGCCAAGAAACATCGCGTGCCCGAACGACAACAGCCCGCCGTAGCCGATCAGCAGGTTGAAAGCGCAGGCGAGCAACGCAAAGCAAAGCCCCTGCATCACGAAGAAAGGATAGAGGCCGGTCAATGGCACGATCAAGAGCAGCACGGTCAGAATCGCGAGCGCGATCATTTCGTCGCGGATCGTTCGCGGTGTTACCGGCAAGGCATCGTCCGTCATCGCGGTCATGTTAGGTCGCCCGCCCCGTCAGTCCTGTTGGCTTCACCAGCAATACCAGCACCATCAGGACAAATACGACGGTGTTGGAGGCCTCCGGATAGAAATATTTCGTCAGCCCTTCGATCACGCCCAAGGCAAAACCGGTGATGATCGACCCCATGATCGAGCCCATGCCGCCGATCACCACGACCGCAAATACGACGATGATGATGTTCTCGCCCATCAGCGGGCGAACCTGATTGATCGGCGCCGACAGCACGCCGGCGAGCGCGGCAAGACCGACGCCCAGGCCATAGGTCAGCGTAATCATCCGCGGCACATTGACGCCGAAGGCGCGCACAAGCGTCGGGTTTTCGGTGGCGGCACGCAGGTAAGCGCCAAGCCGGGTGCGCTCGATCAGATACCAGGTCCCAAGACAGACAACGAGCGAGAACACCACCACCCAACCGCGATAGATCGGCAAATACATGAAGCCGAGATTCATGCCGCCCTGCAGCCCGTTGAACTCGCCGATTTTCGGATAGTCGGGGATCGCATAAGGCAATCCCGAGGAGCCGAAATAATTCTGGAAGACACCCTGTACGATCAGCGCAATGCCGAAGGTCAAGAGCAGCCCGTAGAGATGGTCGAGGCCGGAAAGCCATTGCAGCATGGTCCGCTCCAGAACCATCCCGAAAATGCCGACCACGATCGGTGCGATAAGCAGCGCCCACCAATATCCCAGGCCCGTCAGATTGAGCAGGAAATAAGCGCAGAACGCGCCCATCATATAGAGCGCGCCGTGCGCGAAATTGATGATGTTGAGCATGCCGAAGATCACCGCGAGCCCAAGGCTGAGCAGCGCGTAGAACGAGCCGTTGATCAATCCAACCAGGAGCTGCGCGTAGAGAGCTTGCATATCGATCGATCTTTCAACTCAAGTTGATGTCGTGCATGGCGGCCCCGCCTTGGCGAAGCCGCCGAATTTCACCTGTTATTTCTTCAAGAGTGCGCACTTGCTTTCCGCCAGCGGCGTAAAGGCCTGATCGCCCGGAATCGTGCCGATCAGCTTGTAGAAATCCCACGGCGCCTTCGATTCCGACGGCTTTTTCACCTCGAACAGATACGCCGAATGGATGGTACGGCCGTTGGGTTGTATCTCGCCCTTCCCGAATAGCGGGTCATCGGTCGGCATCGACTTCATTTTGTCGACGACTTTCACGCCGTCGTGCGGGTTGCCGCCTAGCGCATCGAGCGCCTTGAAGTAATGCAGAAGACCCGAATAGACGCCGGCCTGCACCATGCTCGGCGGCGCACCATTTTTCATCCGCGCCGCAAATTTCTTGGAGAAGTCGCGGGTCTTGTCGTTCATGTCCCAATAGAACGTCTCGGTGAAGTTGAGGCCTTGCGCCGTTTCCAGGCCGATGGCCTTGACATCGGTGATGAACAAAAGCAGCGCCGCGAGCTTCTGGCCTCCCTTGACGATGCCGAATTCGGCCGCCTGCTTGATGCTGTTGGTGGTGTCTCCGCCGGCATTGGCAAGGCCGATGATCTTGGCTTTCGAGGCCTGTGCCTGCAGCAGGAACGACGAGAAGTCCGCGGTGTTGAGCGGATGCTTGACGCCGCCGACGACCTTGCCGCCATTGGCCGTGATGACGGCGGTGGTGTCGCGCTCCAGCGCCGCGCCGAAGGCGTAATCGGCGGTGAGGAAGAACCAGGTGTCGCCGCCGGCCTTCACCAGCGCCTGCCCGGTGACGTGCGCCAGCATGTAGGTGTCATAGGTCCAGTGCACGGTATTGGGCGAGCATTGTGCATTGGTGAGGTCGGACGACGCCGCACCCGAATTGATGTAGACGCCGTTCTTTTCCTTGACGACGTTGTTGACCGCGAGCGCGACGCCGGAATTGGGAACATCGACGATGACGTCGACCTTCTCGACGTCAAACCACTGCCGCGCGATCGCGGTGCCGATATCCGGCTTGTTTTGATGATCGCCGGAGATGATGTCGATCTTCCAGCCCTTGGCGGTCAGGCCCGAATCCTCGGCCGCCATTTGCGCAGCCAGCGTCGAGCCCGGGCCGCCGAGATCGGCATAAAGCCCGGACTGGTCGGACAGAGCGCCTATCTTCACGGTCTTGTCCTGCGCGCCGGCTGCGCTTGCGGCCGAAAGGCTCAACGCGGTTCCGAGCAGCAATGAAACTAAAATTCTGGCTTTCATGGCGGTCCCTCTTTGAATATTCCCGTTGTTTTCAGACGCCGAGATAGGTGTGAAGCTTGTCCATATTGGCTTGCAGTTCCGCGTTCGCGAAGCCGTCGATGATCTTGCCGTGCTCGACGATATAATAACGATCCGCAACGGTCGCGGCGAACCGGAAGTTCTGCTCGACCAGCAGGATGGTGAACCCCTCGCTCTTGAGACGTTTGATGGTTTGGCCGA
>CAWHSM010000009.1:0-316374 GCA_963832045.1 uncultured Alphaproteobacteria bacterium | reverse complement strand
CCGAGAATACCGTCCCGTGCGATGATCGCCGGGAATTGGTTAGTGTGTATTGCATTCGCGACGAGTTCTCGACCGAACTGGATATCGACCGCATAGCTGTGCAGGAAGTAGACGTCGGAGCTTGACGCAATGCCTGCGACGATCCAGTGCGGTTGTTCGATCACCAGGTCGATTCCAGCCGATATGCGGCACGCGCTGGCCGTCGGAAGCGGCGAGGCGTTTCACGCTCACATCGAAGAAGCCCAGACCGGTGGCTCCTGGGCTCTCATCAGAATTCGCGCACAACAACTGCATTCCGAGGCAGATACCAAGCAACAAATGGCCTCGGCTAACCGCGCCTCTAATTGCTTCCATCAAACCCGACGCGTGAAGGCGTTCGGCAGGAGACGGTCGCCGAAGGCGCCGACACCCGGAAGAATGATCTTGGAATAGCTTGCCAGCTGATCGGAGGTCGAAACGATCTCGCCCACGCCACCGACTTCGGCAAGTGCGTTCTGCACAGATGAGATTGCCCATCCCATAGTCGACGATGGCGATCTCCCTCACCGCCTTATTCTCCGGCCGGTAGAAGGTCGCTTGTTCCAAGCCGATGACCAGATTTGAGATCGTTGGCGAAGCGCTGCCCAGCGATGGCTTCGAACTGGTCGGGCGGTAAGCCGTATCCCGGCCGCCTGAACTCGACCTGCTCTTCAGTCAGCCGCTCACCCTTTCGGACATCCTGCTTCAAATAAACGCTACGGCGGACTTTCATACAATTCTCGACGTTCCTCGGCATGGAGAATGCGTCGTGGATTACCGAACGCCGTCTCAATCGCGCGAATGCTTTCGACGAATTCGCCGGCTTCGTCCGGCTCTAGCGAGAAGATGCTCGACGCTTCGTGTGCAACGATCCTCGGTGATTGTTTTCTCCAGCATGTTGGCGCCAAGCGCCAGCGCGGCGATGTCCATCTCCCAGCCGGTCGAATGATCCGAGAACGCAATCGGAAACGGAAACATTTGCTTCAAGGTCTGAATGATACGAAGATTGATGCCCTCGAGGCGAGCTGGATAACCAGCCGGACAGTGATGAATAACGATGTTGTTGTTACACTCCGATTAAATCACTTCGACGGCGGCCTCGACTTCGCCCAAGGACGAACTTCCGGTATCGATCTGGATCGAGAGCCCACGCCTCGCTGCCCGTCTGATGAGGGGGAAATGGTTCAGGTCCCCGGACGCGATCTTGATCGATGGACAGCCGATCTCATGCAAGAGATCGACCTCATCGGGGAAACCGACCGTTGCAAAAAACAGCATGTTGAGTTCGTCACATACTTGCTTGACCTGCCGCCACTGCTCTTTCGAGAGCGCGCGGCGTACCAGAATATCATAAAGCGGCTCCTCGACGGTCTCCGTACGGCCGTTCGACTTGTCGCAAAGCACATCGTAACGGAACATAACGGTGCGATCCCGCGACTAGCCGGTCGGGATCAAGGATCTGGAATTTGACGGCGTTGGCGCCGGACTTAGCTGCCGCCCGGCAAAGACGGATCGCGGAGTCCAAACCGTTGTAAGTCGGCCCGGCTTCCAACGTAATGAAACACGGATTGCCATCGCCGATATTCTTTCCGCCAATATTCGACATGTTGCTCCCTCTGAAAATTTGCTGCAGACCGGCCAATCAGATCAACAAATCAAAAGAAATCGGCGTGCCTCTTGGGATGTAGCGCCTAGCAGTCGTACCAAGGATGCCGTCATAGTGTCTGGCGCGAGCCCATAGCCCGGCCTAATAATGCGGACGTTATCGGGCGACAACTTTTCGCCTGCTGCGATATCCTTCACGACGTAGATCGATCTCCGAAACACCAGAGATCCACGCTCGGCTTCGGTAGGCCCAAGTGTTAGTGGCCGATAGCATCGAGTAAGCGCGGCGGGTTTCGATTACTAACGATTGGAACTCGGCCGGCTCCAGAGAAAACGAAGCATCAACCCCGCCTTCCGCGCGCGAAAGCGTGATATGCTTCTCAATCACAGTTGCACCAAGCGCGATTGCCGCGACCGCTACGCCGACGCCCATGGTGTGGTCAGACAGCCCCACCTCGCAGCCGAAAATCGTGCGAAGAGACGGAATGGATATCAAATTGGAATTCTCCGGCGAGGCAGGATAAGTGCTAGTACACTTCAAAAGCACAAGCTCATCGCAACCTCCGACGCGCGCCGCCGTCACCGCCTCGTCGATCTCCCCAATCGAAGCCAATCCCGTCGAGATGATTACCGGCTTGCGCTGAGCCGCTACCTTCCTGATTAGCGGCAGGTGAACGTTTTCGAAGGACGCAATCTTGTAAGCGGGAACGTTTAGTTTGGCGAGGAAGTCGACCGCCGTCTCGTCGAACGGTGAGGAAAATACTACGAGGCCGAGCTGTCGAGCCCTGTTCATGATTGGCTCGTGCCAATCCCAGGGCGTGTGTGCCTGCGTATAGAGATCGTCCGCGAACGGCCGGTCCAAGGGCTTTCCCGGCCGCTGACCAGAAACTCTTCCGAGTTAAAGTCGATCGTAAGGGTGTCCGCCGTGTAGGTCTGCAGCTTGACCGCATGAACGCCTGCGTAAGCGGCTGCCTCTACCAGTCGGATCGCACGCTCGAGCGAGCCGTTGTGGTTGCCGAGAGTTCCCGCGATCACGAAGGGAGGATGTCCCTTTCCTATCAAGGCGTGGCCCAGGCGAATGCCGTCTGCGGTCATGATGATCGCACCTTTGATTTGCGAACCATCAGCTCGTACCTTTCGCCGCGCAGCTCGAAAAAAGCCGGATAGCGCTCGGTATCGCAAACGCGAAGTAGGTCGAATTAACTCGCGATAGACTGCGACGGATTGGCAGGGCTGCTGTTTTTCAGGCGTCCGCTTGCAGCACCATCGGCTCCCCGATTTGTGGTTCGGGCTTAGCATCCGGATTCAGCAGGGCGAAATCGAGCGCCCGCACAACAAGCTGCGCGAGGCACCGGTCGATATCGTCGTGAAGATCGGTGGGTTGCACTTTCGTACAAATCTCTGAAACACACCACCGGAATCCACCGGATTTGCTGCTTCGATCAAGCTGAGCACGATCCGATCCTTTCCTTCGAGGATGTCCCAAATCATTGGAGACCAGCCACGTCCTTCGGGCAAATCTGAGGCATGAGTGACATAGCAGCGACGATAGAGATTGCGGACCCTCGGCTTGGCGATTTCGTGGCAAGCGATCATGATGAGGCAATCTCCACCCCGCGCATCGGCGAGCCGGTCCAATATGGTGATCGCGTGATCGCGATGCCCGTCCGCCCAAGCGGCACCGAACAGACCACAGCGGATGTTTGCGTTTCGGTAATGACGATATCAAGCTTCATTCGGATTAGTTCGACAACATCAAGTCGGCGACCCGGCGCGTACCCCTACCGTCGACGATTTCCTGCGACCTCACCGACATCCCGCGGAGTTCGCTCTGGTGCAGCCATCAGATCACGCAAAGACGCCGCGATCCGACCGGTGGTAATGTCGTGCAGCGATCCGAGGAATTCGACCGCGCCCTGCTCGTGCAGCGCGCCAAGGCCTGCGGTTTGGTTGGCGGCAACCGAAATTCCGAGCGTCGGCAGGCCGACGCAGCATCGCTCGAGCGCCGCCACGCCGCCGGCTCCGATTGCAATATCGGCGGAAGCGAACGACGGCGACGCGATTGCTATCTACATGCAATTCAGCGTCGGAACGTAGCGCGATTCAATCTCGCACGGAGTGAAGATGAGGGCATTTGGCGCACCGAGAATAACATCCAGCTTGTCCCAACGACTACCCTCTTGAAGCAACTCATCGAGGATCCGAACAGTCGCACCCTCACTGTCAGTGCCGCCCATAAAAACGTTGATGCATCCAGCAGAGCCAGAGCCCTGCGCACGACGTCTGGCAAAGAAATCGGGCCGCAACAGTGCGTAACCCGGGCCGATCAAGGTCGTGCAGTCTTCCACAACCAGACCTTCGTAGCTTGTTGGCGATTTGATGTTCTGATCCAGGAGTACGTCGCAATCGTGCACGCGGTCGGCGAGGTCATCGATCACCATCAAGCGGTCAGCGACGGACCGCATCGCGGCTTCCCATGTCTTATCGAGTGCATAATGATCGACGACAAGCCAGGCAGCTTTCGCAGGTAGCTGTCGCCGGCTTGCATCAGCGTCCCGTCCCTGCCCCCAGGCCAACCATCTGGCGTGGGCGAGCGGGCTCGGCTCTGTTAACTCGCCCTCCACATTAAGAGCACACATTTCGAAGCCATGGCCATCGATCAAGCTCGCCCAGTTCGCCGTTTCTCGGGAAGTGAGGAACAGAATGCGAGCACCGCGATCACGAAGCGCATTCGCGAGCGTAACACAGCGTGACAAGTGCCCGAGACCAATGTCGACGCCGGCGTCGACACGAAAAGCAATCAATGTCGTAGCAGCCATTGCAAAGCGCGAAACAACTCAAGTTCCCATGCTACCGCAGTCCGGGTAACTCTGATGTCACACGGTGGCTCCGCAAATCGCGGAGCAAAACAAAGCGCGCCATCGAATAATGGCGCGCGGTTGAACCGCCGTCAGGCGGCGACGACCAGATCCGCGTCAGCAGGACGCGCACCTTGCGGCCCAGCATATCGAGCAGAATCGAGATGCGATCGTGATCGGCAAGGCCGTGAAAGAGACCGGTATTGTCCAGGAACGCGCCCGCCAACACCCTCACTCTGTCACCCGGCGCGAACGTCGGACGGGTGTCCATCTGGATGAAACCCTTCTCATCCTCGCGCGCCCTGATCGCGATGACGACGCCAGAGGGGACGACGGCCGGCGCATCTCCGTTGGTGACGAGCCGCGCGACCCCGAATGTCGATTGAATCGAACGCCAGCGCTGCGTCGCCGTGTCGATGGCAACGAACATGTAGCGCGGGAACAGCGGCTTTGCGGCGAAGTCGACCTTGCGCGCATGGCGGCGGCTCTTCAGATATCGCGGCAGATAGACCTGATAACCCTGGCGGATGAGATTTTGCGTCGCCCTCGCTTCGCAGTTCACCTGGGTCTGCACCACATACCAGGCAGTCTCGGCGGTCGCACTCATTTGGCGCCTCCCGCGGGAACACTAAGACGCAACCTCAGCAAGGCCGGCGCCAACACGCGCTCGGCGCCAACAGCGGCAACGGCCGCTTCATAAGTTCGCGTGGCGCGCATCACATCGGTCACCAGCGCTGCATCGAACTTGTCCGCAACCTCGGCAAAGCTCCTGGCCACATCGACGCCGACGAATTTCGTGACCGCACTGCGCGCATCGACCACAGCAACGATGGTGATACCCGCTTCCAGCGCGCAGAGGATGGCGATCTCGGCAAGATCGGATTGGCCGGCCAGCACCAACCGCTGGAAGCCGAGGCCCTTGGCGGCTTCGAACGCCTGCGCGCAATCACTTTTGGCAAGGCGGAAAAAAGAAAACGAGTTGGACAGGTATTGCACCGTCAGCCGGGACTTTTCGGCGAAACCTTGCGGCGTCAGGTAGTAGGCATAACGGCGCGCCGGCGCATCGTGAACCTTAATCAGCCCCTTTTTGACGCAGCGCTTTAGGTAGGCGTTGACCAAGTTAAAGCGTAGACCAGTAATATGGCGCTGCGAGCGATCCGCCTCGGTTTCAAGCGAACTGAGCAACCCGAGAACAATCCTCTCGTCCGCGTGCTTGGTTTCCAGCAGGCGATCCATCCCTCATCCCCTTTGCTGCGGGACGGTTTAGCCCGTTCACCGCGTGAACGTCAAGCAATGTTGTTCAAAGCGTGAACATATCAAATATCAATTAAATCAGGTAGATAAACTACCGATTGGCCGCGAAATTATCAGTTTGAATGCAATCTTCCTCGGAATTATGGGTGAGTATATCGGACGCATCTACGATCAGATCCGCATGCGCCCGACCGTCGTTATCGAACAGCTCGTCAACATGGCAGAAGAACGCGAGCGCACCGCCGATTTTAAGTATCCGGGCCTCGAGCTGGAAAAGAGCGAAAGGCGAACTCCCGATGGTAGTTCCGAACGAATTTGATCACTACCAGGAAACTTACCGCTCGCAAATTGATGACGCTGTCGCGTTCAGCGGCCAATCGCACGACTTCTTCACGCGCGTCAAAGCCAACTATCTCATCGACCTGATCGGGGAAATCGATACAGACATCGAGAGCCGAAAACCGCCCGATCTCCGTGCTCGATGTCGGCTGCGGCCACGGCCATATTCATCCCTACTGATGGGCGCCAAACTGAAACTGAACCTGACGGGGAGGCGTTTCGTGATAGGGCGCGCATCGCGCACCCGACGGTCACGGCACGCAAAAGTTGCCTCACGTCCCGTAGATCTACGGGTAGCAGCGAATGACTATTGCTGCTCCGGCAAGGGCGAGACATCGTAGATTTGCCGCGATCCTCGCTATTTGTGGTTCGCGCCGATGCCGCCAAACCTTCAATTGCACCGAGGTTTGAAACCGCAAATTAACGCGGGCGGCAGCACTCTATGTGCGCGAATCGACGTGCGTAACTCATTCATTGCCTGGACTGGCTTGCGCCCTTTGGGCGGGCAGTGCCGCAGCTGAATGAGCTAAAATAACCCCGTGAATTCAAGGACTAGGCATGAGATCGCGTTTCGCGTCCGACCCGCAGGATCCCTTTGGCGACCTCGGCACGGGCGAAAGCGGCTCCTCTTTTGGCCTCGGCGTTCCGACCGGCCTTAGTAACGCTGGCGCCGGCAACACGCCAGCGCAGCCGATCGCGCCGATCCTTCCGGATGAATCGTTTGAGGCCATGGCCGCCGTGAGCGGCTCGGGATCAGGCGGACTGGGCTCCGTCGTCGCCGAGACCTCGAGCAGCGGCTTCACCATCAATCTGATCTTCGATGCGGCCGCAATGGCGGCGCCAGCGAGTTTTCGCACCGGCATTGAGCAGGCAGCCTCAATTCTGTCCGCCACGATCACCAACAAGATTACGGTCAACATCAATATCGACTATAGCGGCACCGGCGGCGGCGCAGCCGCCGGGCCCGATAATGGCCAGTTCGTCAATTACTCGACCGTTCGCTCCGACCTGATCGCCAACGCCGCACCCGGCGATACCAGCTTCAATTCCCTGCCGACCGGTTCCACGATCCAGGGGCAGACTCAGGTTGCGGTCTGGAACGCACAGCTGAAGTTGTTCGGACTGATCAATCCGAACGACACCTCAACCGATGACGCCAGCGCCACCTTTGCCACCGACATCAATCCAAATCTGCTGGTCGGCGTTGCGCTCCACGAGCTGACTCATGCGATCGGCCGCGTGCCCTACGGTGCGCAGCCCGACATTTTCGACTTCTATCGCTTCACGAGTGCTGGCACGCGGCTGTTTACGGACAATATCCCGGCATCGTCGGCGTATTTTTCGCTCAATGGCGGCACGACCAAGATCGCCGATTTCGGTGTCAGCTCGGATCCGAGCGACTTCCTTAATTCGGGCGTGCAGGGGGCGAACGATCCCTTCAACGAATTTTACACGGGCTCAACGCTTCAGACCCTGACGCCGATCGACAAAGAGATCCTCGACGCGATCGGATTCAACCTCACCCCTGGGTATCGCCGTTGTTGGGACGCCTGCACTAGCATTCCAGGGCGGATCTGCGGTCGCGCTCCTGAGCGCAGCTCCCACCATCAACGACCCGGGAAACACGACCCTATCCAGCGCAACGATCAAGATCGCCAACACTGGAGGCATTGCCGTCTCCGGCGACAAACTCTTCGTCAACGGCGTCCAGAACGGCTCGCTCAGCAATGGCGTGACGGCAACCTGGAATGCCGCCGCGAGCACGCTCACCCTGAGCGGAAGCGCGTCTATCGCTGTCTATGAGATCTTGCTGGGCGAGATTTCCTTCCAAGATACCGGCACCGATACATCAACGGGCAGTCACTCGGTCCGCACGATCACATGGGCGATAAACGACGGAACCAGCTCCTACAACGCGACCTCGACGATCGAGATCGACCGTGTGCCAACCGCTCTCAATAACTCCGCAGTGGATACGATCGGGGCTACGATCACCACTTCGACGGCCACTGACGTGCTCGCCAACGCTTCCGACCTCGACGGGGACAATCTGACCGTCACCAGCATCAGCGATAATGCACATGGCGCGGGAACCGTTGGGGCTTCGCTCGCCGGCATTTATGGCCATCTGACTCTGAACGCAGACGGCTCCTATTCCTACGTCGCCGACAATGCATCAGCGATCGCGAGCGGTCCGATCGGCCACCATCTCCAGGATGCATTCACCTATACCGTCAGCGACGAAAAGGGCGGTTCGGCGGCGGCTTCGCTCACCATCACGCTTGAACGCGCGCCGGTTGTGACGGCTACGAACTATACCTTGAGTACGGGGCAGACCTCGGTCGCGGCCTCGTCGCTGTTTTCGGTCGCCAGCCCTGACGGCAACGCGATTGCGACCTATGCGGTCAAGGATACCGGCGGCGGGCACTTCGTGCTTAGTGGGGTCGTTGAACCAAACAATCAGGAGATCGACGTTACCGCGGCGCAATTGGCGCAGCTGACCTATCAAGGCGCAGCGGGAGGAGTGGCCGATACCATCCAGATCCGCGTCAATGACGGGGCGCTGTGGAGTAGCTGGACCAGCTTTACAGTAATGCTTCCTTCACTGATCCATACCAACGGATCAACCAGTCTAATGCAGGTTAGCAACGACTACTTCCTCGATCCTGTTGGTGGCGGCACGGGCCCCGAAGTGCAGCAGGGCGGTGCTCCGGTGACCCCTGGCACCTTCGTCGCTATCGGTGCCGTACAAGTGTCCGGCGGCTATGACATTGCGTGGAAGATGGTCGGCTCCAGCGTCTATACGATCTGGAGCCTCGACAGCAGCGGCAACTTCGTCGCCAATATCGGCAACGATTTGGCCGGCAACAGCAGCACGCTGCAATCCTTCGAGACGACTTTCCAGCAGGACCTCAACGGCGACGGCACAATCGGTCCGCCGGGAGCAAGTTCACCGCCCACCAGTTCTCCTCCGACTGGCGGAACCCTGATCCATACCAACGGATCAACCAGTCTAAATGCAGGTTGGCAACGACTACTTCCTCGATCCTGTTGGTGGCGGCACGGGCCCCGAAGTGCAGCAGGGCGGTGCTCCGGTGACCCCTGGCACCTTCGTCGCGATCGGTGCCGTACAAGTGTCCGGCGGCTATGACATTGCGTGGAAGATGGTCGGCTCCAGCATCTATACGATCTGGAGCCTCGACAGCAGCGGCAACTTCGTCGCCAATATCGGCAACGATTTGGCCGGCAACAGCAGCACGCTGCAATCCTTCGAGACGACTTTCCAGCAGGACCTCAACGGCGACGGCACAATCGGTCCGCCGGGAGCAAGTTCACCGCCCACCAGTTCTCCTCCGACTGGCGGAACCCTGATCCATACCAACGGATCAACCAGTCTAATGCAGGTTGGCAACGACTACTTCCTCGATCCTGTTGGTGGCGGCACGGGCCCCGAAGTGCAGCAGGGCGGTGCTCCGGTGACCCCTGGCACCTTCGTCGCGATCGGTGCCGTACAAGTGTCCGGCGGCTATGACATTGCGTGGAAGATGGTCAGCTCCAGCGTCTATACGATCTGGAGCCTCGACAGCAGCGGCAACTTCGTCGCCAATATCGGCAACGATTTGGCCGGCAACAGCAGCACGCTGCAATCCTTCGAGACGACTTTCCAGCAGGACCTCAACGGCGACGGCACAATCGGTCCGCCGGGAGCAAGTTCACCGCCCACCAGTTCTCCTCCGACTGGCGGAACCCTGATCCATACCAACGGATCAACCAGTCTAATGCAGGTTGGCAACGACTACTTCCTCGATCCTGTTGGTGGCGGCACGGGCCCCGAAGTGCAGCAGGGCGGTGCTCCGGTGACCCCTGGCACCTTCGTCGCGATCGGTGCCGTACAAGTGTCCGGCGGCTATGACATTGCGTGGAAGATGGTCGGCTCCAGCATCTATACGATCTGGAGCCTCGACAGCAGCGGCAACTTCGTCGCCAATATCGGCAACGATTTGGCCGGCAACAGCAGCACGCTGCAATCCTTCGAGACGACTTTCCAGCAGGACCTCAACGGAGATGGTGTCACCGGCATCAATGCCGTGGCGGGTACGACGCTGCAGATCACCAATTCCCATACTAACCCAGGGGCCGCAGCAACGATTGGTGCTGGCGCTACGCTCGAACTAGGCGTCGCCAATTCGGCATCGGTTACTTTCAGCAGTTCCACGGGAATGCTGAAGCTCGACAATCTGACCGCGTTCACAGGCGTGATCCATAACTTCACCGGCGACGGAACCCTTGCAGGCTCGGATCAGATCGATCTTAAAGGCATCAATTTCGGCGCTGTCAGCGACAGCTATTCCAACGGCGTACTGACTGTCACCGATGGAACCCACACCACGACTCTGGACTTCAGCGGGTCCTACACATTGGCAAATTTCAAATTCGCCAACGATGGCAGCGGAGGAACCATCGTCTATGACCCGCCGGCGCCGGGTCAACCGCAAACTCTCGGCGCAAACAACCAGAACAGCAGCCATTGGACTCCGTTCGGCAATGCGGGCCATGATTCATTCGTCTTCGCGCCAACACCGGGCCAAGACAACGCGGCGGCTCAGCTGACGGATGCAACACATCCTTCTTCCGTGAACATGGCTGCCTTCTCGGGAACTCACGATGGCTTGCACAGTTATGGGCTAGATTCTCACGATTCAGCCAGCGCCCATCCCGCGCAACACCTCGTTCATCTCAACGACTTCCATATCATCTAGCGCGGGGCCGTCATGTCGGGTGCATTGCCTTGAGTAAGCGGTTAACCTCAGAAGCCACACGCCGAACGTCAGCTCTCGTCAATTCGTAATATGATGGAAGGTTGAGGCCTGTCTTCGATTTAAGGTTCGAAACGGTCAGCGGAGTTTGCTCATACATCGGCATCGATGACAATGTGCAGAAATAGGGCCGAGTATCGATACCCTTAGCTTTGAGCGCCTGCATGAATGCATCCCGCCGAGCCTCGTCAAACCAGTCGACCTCCAGGCAAACCATCCAAAATGCGCTCTTAGCCCAATTCTTCACTCGATTAAGCCGAACATTGAAGCTTGTGGAAATTTCGGAATCATACCAGCTCATGATCTCCGCTCTACGGTCGAGAAATTCGTCGATCCGCTCGAGCTGGGCGACGCCGAGAGCCGCCTGTAGATTTGTAAGCCTATAATTGAACCCTATCTCCTCATGGAAATATCGACGCTGTGTACTCATCGCGTGATCACGCAGGCGCTTTGCACGTCGATAAAATGCGGGGTCATTGGTCGTAAGCATACCACCTTCGCCCGTCGTAATTACTTTGTTGCCATAAAAACTGAAGACCCCACATCTGCCGAAGCCACCAACTCGTCGCCCCTTGTATTTGGCTCCGTGAGCCTCTGCAGCATCTTCGATAATTTCCAAGCCGTGGCTCGCACCAATTTCCATCAAGGCGTCCATATCGGCCGGATGACCATAGAGATGAACCGGAATGATTGCCTTGGTCTTTTCGGAGATCAGGGATTTGACAGAGGCGGGATCAATGCAGAGCGTATCCGGATCTACATCTGCTATGACCGGCTTCGCACCGGTGTAAGCAACTGCGTTTGCGGTCGCAACGAACGTGAGATCCGGGACGATCACTTCGTCACCAGGCGTCAGGCCAAGCGAAGCGAGGGCAAGATGAAGGCCCGTCGTCCCATTGCTAACCGCTAGTGCAAATTCGGTTCCGCAGTAGCGTGCAAAGCCAGCTTCGAAATCATCAATGTATCTCCCGATAGAAGACACCCAGCTGGAGTCAAGCGCATCCAAGACAAGCTCCCTCTCTCGCGCTCCGATGAATGGCTTCGAGATGGGAATGTAGTTATCTGACATCTGCTGGCTTTCTAGACACGAACGATCACTGCTAAAGCTTCGATTTTGTTCGCTTGATTACCGGTTCGATACCATCTTGTACCCTGTGCGCGCCATACCCCAGTTTTCTCGCGAAAGGTTGTCGATACCCCGCGTTGGACAGGGTACGCGTGATTTGCCGCTGGCGCGAGTTTTTGCAGCTTGCTAGTGGTGCTTGCCGGCATTTACCTCGCCATCCGCTCCAGAAACTAGGGGTTAATAATATCCGTGGACACTAAGCCATCTCCACGCTTGCTCTACGTCGTCAACGAAGACTGGGCGTTTTTGCTTAAATCGCCTACCTATGGCGCGCGCGGCACGAATGCGGGGTTCGAGGTTCACCTAGCAACCCGCGTCAATGATGGCGCCGATGCCATCGAGGCTGAAGGTTTCACCTTGCACCCGATCCCGCTGCGGCGCGGCGGAATCTCGCCGCTCGCCGCCATCAGGGTTATCTCTCGAGCTTCGGGCAATCGCCTTACGCATTAAGCCTGATATCGCGCACCATTCCGGCCTGCAGTGTTGCGTCTACGGATCGATCGCCGCATTCGGCAGGAAATATCCGCAAGTCAGTGCCCTGACCGGGCTGGGCTACGTCTATACGTCGGCGACCTTCCAGAACCCGCCTGCTGAGGACAATCCTGAAATGGCTTCTGCCCCGGCTGCTGGGTCGGCCGCACGGCGCCGTCCTCGTCCAGAACCCGGACGATCGCGCGGCACTTGTCGATCTTGGAATCAGCGAGGCGAGGATAGTTCTTATTCCTGGATCGGGCGTCGATACCGATACCTTGCAACCCTTGCCGGAGCCGGAAGGGCCCATCACCTACGGTTTCGTCGGACGCCTGCTGACTGACAAGGGCATCCGCGCCCTGGTTGCCGCGCACGACATCGTACGGGGTCAAGGCCTCGAAACCAACCTGATCATTGCCGGGAATCCGGATCCGGCGAACCCCGCTTCCGTAACCCTGCAGGAAGTGAATGAATGGACCAAGCGACCCGGTATCACCTGGCTTGGACACATCAAGGACATCTCATCGCTGTGGCGACGGTGTCACTTTGCGGTCCTGCCTTCGCACCGCGAGGGCCTGCCCGGAAGTCTGATGGAGGCGGCCGCGTGCGGACGCGCCATGATAGCGACCGACGCGCCGGGTTGCCGCGAGATCGTCATCGAGGACCAAACCGGCCTGCTGGTGCCGATCGAGGATCCCCGGGCTCTCGCGCAGGCGATCATGAAACTGGCGGCCGCGCCCGAGTTGCGCGCGCGATACGGCAAGGCCGCGCGACAACTGGTCGTCAGCAAGCTCTCCGCAACTATTATCGGAAGCTCGATCGTCCGGCTCTATGACGAACTGGCGCCGCCTAGCCGGCAACGGCCTTGAAACCTCAACCGGCGCGCCCGCGCCCATCGCGCCGATCCGCCGAAGCTGGCGCAGATCTCCCATGATCACAGGCGGCTGGCTTCGATCGGAGGATTGTCGATAGTGGGGTGGTCACCTATACCAGCGGGACAGCGATAAGGCCGGACGGCCTGTTCGTCCCACAGCTTCGTCTCGATCTCTTCATCGGAGTCTCTCAATGCCCATCCCGCATGCCTCGCAGGCCCTTGCTCGTTTTACCGTGCTCGACCTCACCCGGGTCCGGGCCGGTCCGACCTGCGTGCGGCAATTGGCGGACTGGGGCGCGAACGTCATCAAGATCGATGCGCTATTGGAGGACGGCGGGGAACAGCTTGGCGGCCCGCGCCAGGGTTCGGACTTCCAGAACCTGCACCGCAACAAGCGCGCGATGACGCTCAACCTGAAAAATCCGGAAGGTCTCGCTGTATTTCAGCGCCTGGCGAAGAAGGCCGACGTCATCGTCGAGAATTTCCGTCCCGACGTCAAAGCCAAGCTTGGCGTCGATTACGAGAGCGTGCGCAAGATCAACCCGCGCATCGTCTATGGCAGCATTTCAGGCTTCGGCCAGGACGGTCCCTATCACAAACGCCCGGGCTTCGATCAGATCGCGCAAGGTATGGGCGGGCTGATGTCGATCACCGGCGCGCCGGGCGAAGGCCCGATGCGGGTCGGCATTCCCGTCGCCGACCTCACCGCGGGGCTTTTTTGCGCCATGGGAATCCTGACCGCGCTTCTGGAGCGCGAGGTCTCGGGCGAAGGCCAGTGGGTCAAGACCTCGCTGCTGCAGGCACAGATCTTCATGCTGGATTTCCAGGCCGCGCGCTGGCTGATGGACAAGGACGTCGCCGAAGCAGGCCGGCAACGACCATCCGACCTCGATCCCGACCGGCGTCTTTAAGACCTCCGACGGCTACATCAATATCGCCACCACCGGCGGGCGGATCTGGCATCGCTTTGCCGAAGCTCTCGGCGCACCCGACCTGCCCAACCGGCCCGAATACGCCACCGGACCGGACCGCTCGAAGAATCGCAAACAGCTCAACGCCGAGATCGGCAAGCTCACCGAAAAGAAGTCGAGCGAGACCTGGGTGAAGGAATTCAACGCCGCCGGCGTACCGTGCGGGCCGATCTATTCGATCGACCAAATGTTTGCGGATGCGCAGGTCGAGCATCTCGGCATCGCCCAGGATGTGCCCAATGCTGAAGGCCGTCACATCCGCCTGGTCGGCCAGCCATTCACGCTGTCGCGCACGCCCAGCAAGATGGCGGCGCGGCCGCCGGAATTCGGTGAACAGACCGACGAAGTGCTAGTGGAATTCGGATTTACTAGCGCCGAGATCGGCTTATTGCGGCAGGGCAAGGTAGTTTAGCTTGATCCGCTACGCTAACAGCGGAGCAGGTTAACGCTTTAATCAGCGATCTGGCCCAACCTTTGATTGTTATCTTCCCAGCCCTGTATGGCCGATCTTATGCCCGCATTGAATGGCCGCGGGTCGATTCCCAATAGTGAGGTCATTTCCTGCGTGGAAAAATCGGCGCTTTCGCCGAACCGACGCAGTATATCTGGGGTGGGCGCCTTAACTCCCAAATATCTCAGGAGCTCCAGCAGCTTGATCGCCGGCGAAATCGGAATCGTGACGAATGATCGTTTTAAACCTTTAGCCTCGGCGCAAGACATTGCCATATCGCGCCAGGTCATCGCTGGCCCAGCAACGGCGAAAGCCACGGGCTTTTCCCAAGTCTTCCGGACGGACATAAAGAGACACTCGACGAGGTCATCGATGTAGATGGGGCGAACCACTTGTCGTCCGCCGCCTGGGATCGGGACAATTGGAAAACGCCGCAAGACCGAAAGCAGTCGTTGAACGTTTCTTTCCTGAAAACCGCCGTAAATCATCGTCGAATGCAGCATGACGCCGGGATTGTCGCTCGCCAAAAACAGCTCCTCGGCTGCGCGAACTTCGTCAGCCCTGGGATTGGGGACGCCAGAAAAGCGCCAAGCTGACCCCATAAGAACGACCTGAGTTTCAGGCCGACAAGCCTCTAAAATGGTCTTCGTGTATCGCGCATGCGCACACGAAACTATTTTATCTGCTCCCGCCACGGCTTCACTAACGCCCTCCGATGTAGCCAGATCGGCTTTGAAACCGTCAGGAAGGCGTCGGGACACTTTTCGAACGGCTAATCCCGGGCTCTCAAGCTTCGTATGCAGCCTCTGGCCGATATCCGAGGACGCGCCAAAGAGGACGATCACTGTCAGGTAGCTCCAAAGGGGAAAGCCGCGAAAACCAGTGCAAAACTAGCGACAACGCCGTCTCGACAGCAACGGTGGCCGTCCGCATCTTTTACATCGTTTTGTCCGTATTATACAACGCGCCGTAGAATGTTTTGGAGCACGCGCGGAGTTTAGCATTGTTGTGGCGATCCACCCTTCCTATTCGGAAAACAGGTGCGCCCGCTGAGTGGGTCGATAGCTATCGCCCCGACATTGATGGTTTGCGAGCATTCGCCGTATTTGCCGTGGTGCTCTATCACGCTTTTCCGAACTGGGTCCCCGGTGGCTATGTCGGCGTGGACGTCTTTTTTGTCATTTCGGGCTTTCTCATTTCGTCGATCTTGCTGAACGAAATCGGCGCAGGCACTTTCTCATTTAGAACCTTCTACGCCCGGCGCAGCCGGCGTCTTTTCCCTGCCCTCGCGATTTGCTTGGCGGCGGTGTTAGCCTACGGGTTTGTTTGCCTTCTGCCTTCGGAATTAATGCAGCTGGGTAAACACGTATTCTTCGGTGCGGCCTTCTTATCGAACATAGCGACATGGAGCGAGGCCGGCTATTTTGAAATAGCGGCGACCTTAAAGCCACTGCTGCACCTCTGGTCCTTGGGTATCGAGGAGCAGTTCTATATCTTCTGGCCTGCCTTGCTGTGGATGGCGTTCCGGCAGAAGGCTGTATGGCCCGTGGTGGCTGCCCTATTTCTGGTGTCCTTCCTGGTCAATATTTGGTTGTCCGCCACCAACATCGCTGCTGACTTCTTTTTACCTGTTTCTCGTCTCTGGGAATTTTTGGGTGGGACTATGCTGGCGCTCCGACGCCAAACCGTTCCCGCATCCAGCGTGCGATCCTGGACTTCGTTGGCAGGCTTTGCGGCTCTTTTTGCCTCTGTTGTCTTGTTCAAGACAGAGCTACGATTCCCGGGCTGGTGGGCTTTGCTGCCGGTTGGTGGGACCATGGCATTAATCGCAGCTGGCCCCGAGGCGTTGGTGAACCGGAATGTCCTGTCTCACCGTTCCGTCGTCTTCGTTGGGTTGATCAGCTATCCACTCTACCTTTGGCACTGGCCGCTGATTTCTTACGCCTACATCTTTCGTCTGGGAAAGATGCCAACGCCGCTGATGGCGGCGATACTTGTGGCTGCAAGTTTTCTGCTGGCTTGGGCCACCTACATCTTCATTGAGCGGCCGGTGCGTTTTGGGATGCATCGCCATCGTCGGACAAGGATCGCCGTTGCGTCCATGGTTGCAGTCGGAGCATGCGGGCTAGTGGTCTGGATCGAGAATGGCTTTCCCAATCGTTTTCCACCTCTTCCCAACCTCGACATGCGCAAGATCAGTGAAGCAAGGCTCGATCCGGTTTTTCAACCAACCAAGGGGATGGACGTTCTAAACCATGATGGAACTCTCGTAGCCCACCTCGGCAGTGGCGAACGCAAAGTGGCGCTAAGTGGTGATAGTCTGCTGTTTCAGTTTGGACCCAGAATGCAGCAGCTTGCCGACGAAGGGCAGCTACGGGCCAATACCTATTTCGTAACAGGCGGCAGTTGCGCCCCGCTACCAGGGGTGATTCAGCAGGGTGATTTTGCGCATTGCGCGAACATGCCCGGGATTTTGCTCGATCTGGTACGACGCGAGAAAATTGAAACAGTGGTGCTAGGCGCCTCATGGGCAGGATACGTTAGCACAACCGCACAGATTGAACGGAACGGGAAGCGTATGTCGCTGACCGAACAGGACGGCAGGGACGCCTTCTACGCCAACCTCGAAGACTATGTGCGGCTTTTACAAGGTCAGGGCGCCAAGGTTTACTTGGTCTTAGGGGTGCCTATTTACGGCCCCTTCAATCCTAACAAAATGGTAGTGCGCAGCCCGATTGGCTTTTCGATCGCTCCCGATGTTGACAAGGATGTTTCTATAGCCGAGCTGCGAGCTGGATATGCCGCCATCGACGCAAATTTGCGTCGTGTGGCGGAGAGTACGGGAGCAATGGCACTCGATGCGTTTTCCGATATCTGCGGCACCGGCTATGGCTGTTCACCCTTCTTTGCCGCAGCCGAACCCAAATATGTAGATGGTATGCATCTGCGCCCGTCCTTTGTTCGAAAACATGTGCAATTCCTCGATTTTTTGCTGAAGTAACCTATCCTTTCAAGATGGTGGGCCGGGAGAAGGCAAGTGTGCCGAACCGACCAAGTGCCGGCTTCACGCTACCCCGCGCACCGAGCAAGATGGTGGCGCGTCCGCCAGAATTTGGCGAGCAGACCGACGAGGTGCTGGCCGAGTTAAGCTTCACGGCCGACGAGGTTGCAAGCTTACGGCTGAAGAAGGTCGTCTGAGGGTTTAGCCACCAATAGAGCGGGCATTCAATGACTAGCGTTTTGTTTTTCGCAGCCGAACGCCTGGTCCCCCACCGTTTTCATCAATGAACTCCACACCGGCCGCCTCTAAGACGCGTCGGATAGCGTCAAGATTGTTGGCGACCGGAACAGTCCTACCCGCCTCGAAATTTCGAACTGTACTTTCGCCAACCTTCGCTTTCGAGGCTAGCTCACCTTGCGAGAATTCGATTAGCGCGCGCGCTGCGCGGCACTGCGCGGGTGTCATTTAAATTATCTCCACTAAATTATCCCCACTACATAACGATTATCGACAATGCTACCGAATATCGCTTGACATCTCTAGTGTACCGATTATCGTTATTAACAACGAATATCGTTACACGGAGATACAAAGATGACTATAGATCGCCGTCAATTCATCGGAGGCTCGGATGCTCGGATCATCATGGGCAAGGATCAAGAGGCCCTGTTGCGTCTCTGGCGAGAGAAGCGGGGTGAGGAGGCCTCACTCGACTTGTCGGGAGTACTGATCGCACAGCTTGGGCTCGCTACTGAGGACCTCAACCGTCGCTGGTATGAACTCAAATCCGGCAATCAGGTGTCCGACGTCCAACGCCACGTCGCCCACCGATCCCTGCCTTGGATGGCCGCCACGCTAGATGGCTTGGTCAAAGCGAAAGGTGCGGTGTTCGAAGCCAAGTACATGTTGCCCTGGTCATTCTCGGAAGAGGCCGCCGCCGAAAAGCACATGGCGCAGCTTCAGCACAACATGCTGGTCACCGGCACCAAGAAATCCGTCCTCTCGATCATTACCGGCGGCGGCACATGGGTAGAAGTATCCATCGATGCCGATCCAATCTACCAGACAATCTTGATCGCCGCCGAGAAAGCATTCTGGCAGTCGGTAAAAAACGGCGAACCGCCAGCCCTGTTCGATTGCGAGCCGCCGAAACCCCGGATCGAAGCGGTACGCGTGGTCGACATGAACGCCTCCAATTCGTGGGCCGAATTCGCAGGCCTATTCTGCGAAACCCGACGAGGCCCACGCCGACCATGAGCGCGCCAAGAGCGAACTCAAGGGCGCTGATGCCAGAGGATGCCAAGGAGGCGATGGGCCACGGGATCCGGGCAAAACGCTCAAAGTCTGGTGCCATCAGCTTTGATCTCGTTGAAAGGGAGGCCGCTCATGCATCGATCCAGTGAAAACGTCGCCGCCATCGCAACTGCGCTCGCAAAAGCCCAGACCGAGCTTTCAAATCCCGAGAAGGCTATGATCGGGACGATCTATAATACCCAAACAAATCGTCAGCAGAACTTCCGCTACGCCTCGCTATCCAGCGGCCTGGACATCATCAGAAAGGTCCTTGGCGCTCAGCAAATCGCGATTGCACAAACGACCGACATCGATCGGCCCAGCGGCACGGTCAATCTCACCACCCTCCTCGTCCACACATCAGGTGAATGGATTTCCTCTGATTGGCCGGTCTGCCAGCTATCGGAGACCTCGGCACCGCGTCGGATGGGTGCGGCGCTGACTTACGCCCGGCGCTACGCGCTGTTCACGATGGTGGGGATCGCCGGAGAAGACGATCTCGACGCCCCCGATATCACCAACGACGAGCCTAAAGGAGACAAGACAGTTCAAGTTGATCTTGCCCATTGAGCCTGCGCCCGCCCGTTCAAGCCAATCTCGAACCAGGAACGTGGCTACACCGCCGATCCGGGAAAAGCTCAGCGCCGAGGAGTCCGCCGCCGCCAGGGCGCAACTCATCCAGGAAATCGAAACCTTGCCAGAGGGTGAGCTTCAGCCTCGCGCGATCGCTATCCTAAAGGCCAAGAACCGCCTGTCAGCGGATGACGCCAAGCTGGTCGAGGAAGCCTTCGCGGCAAGGATGTCTTTGCAAGGCGCATCACCGGAAGCCCTGGCGACGGAAGAACCGGCGCCTGCCCCAAGCAATCCAGTCGAGCCACAACCGCCCTTGGTATCAACGGACGCCGTCAAGCGGCCGAGGGGGCGCCCCAGAAAGATCAATGCCGCGAAGCGATCGTTCGGCTGCCGCAGCCCCATCTCAATCAACGATCGATGCCGACCCATCGGCTTCGATGCATTAGCAAGCCGACGCAGCTCCCGCCAAGATCGACAAAAGCAAGCTCACGTTCGGCGAGCCACGTCGACTGCGCGACAAAGCCCACCTTAAATACGTGGCATCGCAACCGTGCCTGATCTGCGGGAGAAACCCCGCCGACGCTCACCACCTGCGATTCACTCAACCGCGGGCGATGGGGCTAAAGGTGAGCGATGAGTTCACGGTACCCCTTTGCAGGGTCCATCACCGTGACCTCCATAGCGTCGGAGACGAAGTCGCCTGGTGGGAACGACGGGCGATCGATCCTCTTGCAACATCGCGCATGCTCTGGGTTTCGACCCGACGTGTCGGATGACGGATCCAATCTTCAAATTTTAGGGTCGATAGATCTCAACCGATTTCGTCGTGCATTGAAGCGTCGGACGATTTCGCTACAATCATGAGTGCCAATAATTGTGATTTTCTTGCTCGCGCCCCTGACAACCTGATCTTTCACAGCATCATGTGATCCCTATTACAATTGAAAGCCGTTTCTCCGATGGAAACGCTGTGTATAGCTTCCCTGGCCATCGCGACATCCGGGGGCCGATCAAGTAAACTTTATACGTCCTCGAACCCTTTGGGTCTCATCGAATCACTGTCGAACATAATGCGCGCCAGTTCGGCTTCTGACGTAGTGATCTTGATTGATCGAAAGGAATACCGATGACTTTGCCGAAAAAGCCGGACAAGAACAACTTGCCCGCGAGGCGTTCTTCCGAGCCAAGCGCGCTCAAGCATGGCGTCTATTCACCCATTGAAATCCTGCCTTGGGAAGATCCCGACCTCTTCGAGGAGCTTCGCCGTGAGTTGTGGGAGGAACATAAACCCGAAGGTCCTTCTCAAGAGGACTGCGTGGAAACAATCCTTTGGTGCAGATGGCGGAAACTGCGTCTTCGCGCCTGGCGGAAACTCGAAACAGCGGCCGCCCTCGAGAACGCGGAAAATCACGTATTTAGGCTGGAACCGCCACCGCTGTTCGACACCCGAATAGAAGGCACAATGTACTCCCTCGCCAATCGGCCACCGCGAAACGAGGATGCGCCTATTCGCGACGACTACGCGCGTTTGTTGAGCTGCAGCATGAGCTTCTACGGCGATCAAGATAGGCAAACCGTGGAGTGGTCGCTTATGTTCTTACCAAAAGAATTTCGTGACCATTTAGAGGAGCACGTGCCGGAATCGAATTTCGAAACGACCAGGGCTTGGATTGTTGCTTTAAAGAACGAAATCGACACGGTCTTGCTTCCCATGGTGAAGAACCGGAGGCCCGATCCCAGAGGTTATAAACAAGCCGCAGCCAAATTCCTCGCCTCCGACCGGATGATGGAAGACCTGGAGATCGAGGAACGGTTGGACTCCGCGATGGATCGTGCGCTGCGCCGGCTCTTTTGGCTAAAGACGCAAAAACAATTGGAGCGCGCCGCGGCAGCAAAGGTTGTCTCTGGCAGCGTAAAGTGACGAACCTGTTCTCGACAACGGACCAACGTCATTAATCTGAGATCACAATATATCCGATAAAGGATTTAGCGCGACAAAAAACACAACTTAAAATTGTTAATTTGAATTGATGTGCTTGTTCCACAATTCAACATATGCGTGTATTTCTGGGGAATTAGGGGGCGTAACCCTTTGACTTCCAAATCATTAAATTTTGAACAACTGGCGACCACCACTTGGAGGCCGTTCAACTAACAGCTGACCGAAAATTTGCTCTTTCAGGAAAAGCCTGCGCCAGCGCCTCGCGGTTTGCCTTCAACACGTCGCGCTCGGTGATCAAGCCGGTCACAAGCCGCGCCGGCGTCACGTCGAAAGCGTAATTGGCGACGGGAGAACCGTCGGGAACGATCCGCACCGTCTCGATCCGCCCCGCGCTGGTGCGGCCCGTCATGGTGGCGACTTCGTCGCCGCTCCGCTGCTCGATCGGAATCTGCCGAGCCGTCTGAAATCGAAAAGTCGATCGTCGGCGACGGCAGCGCGACATAAAACGGCACGCCGTTGTCGTGGGCGGCGAGCGCTTTCAGATAGGTGCCGATCTTGTTGCAGACGTCGCCATTGGCGGCGACGCGATCGGTGCCGGTGATGACGAGATCGACCATGCCATGTTGCATCAGATGGCCGCCGGTATTGTCCGCGATCACGGTATGCGCCACGCCGTGATGCAAAAGCTCCCAGGCCGTGAGCGAAGCGCCCTGGTTGCGGGGGCGGGTCTCATCGACCCAGACATGGATTTTCAAGCCCCGCTCGTGCGCGAGATAGATCGCCGCGGTGGCCGGTCCCCAATCAACCGCCGCGAGCCAGCCGGCATTGCAGTGCGTGAGGATATTGATGGCCTCGCCCGGCTTCTTTCGCGGTGCGATCGCCTCGATCAGGGCAACGCCGTGCCGGCCGATCCCCTGATTGATCGCGACGTCTTGTTCTGCAATTTGGCCGGCGCGGACATAAGCCGCCGCGCTGCGCGCCGGCGGCGAGAGCGGCGCAAGGGTTTTGCGCATTTCATCACAGCGCCCATTTCAGGTTGATCGCGGTCGGCCGTGTCGCGATCAACTTCTCGCAGGCGCGCGCAAGCGCGGCATCCGACGGATCGGAACGCATGGCGAGCGCCACGCCGTAAGCCGCGGTCGCACCGATCAGCGGCGCGCCTCGCACCAGCATGGTGCGGATGGCCTCTGCCGCCCCGTCGCAATCGGTCATCCGTGCGAGGACAAATTCGTGCGGCAAGCGCCGCTGGTCGATCGCGCCGATCGTCCAGCCGTCCGGCTCGACCCAGATGCTGCGGAAATGTCGTCCGTCGACCTTCATGCTCGCAATACTCTTCCTGCCACCGCATCGAGCTTTTTCAACAACTCGCCATCGCGCGCCTCGGGCGCCGTGATCAGCTGCGGCATCGAGCGCACGGTCCGACCCGATCGGGCACGGCTCATGTATACGCGGAAAATCCCGCGCCAGACGGGCGACAAGGTGGCGCGCCTTCTCGGCATTGGCGTTCAACACGCGGATGATATCGCCGACCGTGACCGCGTCGTGATCCGGATGCCAGCAGTCGAAATCGGTCACCATGGCGACGCTCGCGTAGCAAATCTCCGCCTCGCGGGCGAGCTTGGCTTCGGGCATGTTGGTCATGCCGATCACCGAATAGCCCTGCGCCTGGTAGGTCAGACTTTCGGCCAGCGTCGAGAATTGCGGCCCTTCGATGCAGACATAGGTGCCGCCACGCGCAAACGGGATGCCTTCGGCTTCCGCCGCCGCCGCCAGATGAATCCGCAAGCGCGGCGAGACCGGGTGCGCCATCGAGACATGGGCGACGCAGCCTTTGCCGAAGAACGAATTCTCGCGCCGAAACGTGCGATCGACAAACTGATCGACCAGAACGAAGGTGCCGGGCGGCAGTTCCTGCTTGAACGAGCCGCAGGCCGAGAGCGCGATCAGATCGGTCACGCCGGCGCGCTTGAGCACGTCGATATTGGCGCGGTAGTTGATGTCGGAAGGCGACAGCCGGTGGCCTTTGTCGTGCCGGGGCAGAAACACGATCGGCAGGCCTGCGATGGTGCCGCGGCGCAATGGCGCCGATGGCTCGCCCCATGGACTGGCAACCACCTCGTCGCGGGCATTTTCAAGTCCGGGCAGATCGTAGATGCCGGACCCACCGATCACGCCAAGCACCGCATCAGTCATGATTTCTCCCAAATAGCTTTGAGCCGCAGACACCCGCCCGATAACTATATCGCAAAGCCGCCATCAACCACTGTCCTTCCGCCGCAAAGGCCTTTATTTCATCATATCCATCCGCGGCAACCTGCTCATTTTCGCAAGGAAAGGCTGATGTCCACCACCAACGACCGGGCAAAGCGCCAATCGATCATCGAGGCCTGCCGGGAAATGAACCGGCTCGGCATCAACCAGGGAACCTCGGGCAATATCAGCCTGCGCCACCGCGACGGCATGCTGATCACCCCGACCAGCGTGCCCTATGAGACGATGCACCCCGAACAGATCGTGTTCATGAAACTGGAGGGCGGCGTCGACGCCACACAACGCCCGTCCAGCGAGTGGCGATTTCACCGCGACATTCTCAAAGCGCGCTCCCAGGTGAATGCGGTAGTCCATGCCCACCCGCCTTACGCAACCATCCTCGCGATCATGGGCCGTGAGATTCCGCCGGTCCATTACATGATCGCCTGTGCCGGCGGCGACACCATCCGCTGCGCGCCCTATGCGACGTTCGGAACCGAGGAATTATCGCGGCACGCGGTGGCCGCCCTCGAAGACCGCTCGGCCTGTCTTTTGGCCCATCACGGCATGATCGTGGTCGGCGCATCGCTGCCGAAAGCGATGTGGCTCGCGGTCGAGGTCGAGACGCTGGCGCGGCAATATCACGGGTGCCTTCAGATCGGGACGCCGCCGCTGTTGCCGAAGGCGGAGATCGAAAACGTCCGCCGGCGGATGGCAGGCTATGGCGTCGGCGACGAAGCGCCGTGACCGGCAGATTTACTTGCCCTTGAAATTCGGCGTCCGCTTGTTGAGGAAAGCGTCCATGCCCTCGCGGAAATCCTCGCTCATATAGGCCTTGAGGATCAAATCCTCGCCTTCGTCGCGCGACAGCGTGCGGCGGATACGGCGCACGGCCTCCTTGGTGACCTCCAGTGTGATCGGCGCGTGGCCGGCGACGAGTTTTGCGGTCTCATCGGCGCGGCGCTGCAACGTCTCGACGTCAGGCACGATTTCGTTGAGAAGCCCGAGCGCCAGCGCCTCCGGCGCCTCGACAAGGCGGGCCTTGAAGATGAGGTCCTTGGTTCGCGCCGGTCCGATCAAGGACACCAGGCGGCTGATGTTGGACATCGACAGGCAGTTGCCGAGCGTACGCGCGATCGGAAAGCCGATTCTGGTGGCGGCGGTGCCGATCCGGATATCGCAACAGGCCGCGATCCCGGCGCCGCCGCCGGTGCAAGCACCGGCGATCGCCGCGATCACCGGCACGCGGCATTGTTCCAGCGTGCCGAGCACGCGGTCGATCCGCGCTTCATAATCGAGCGAATCCTGGGCGGTCTTGAAGGCGCGGAACTGCGAGATATCGGTCCCCGAAGCAAACGCCTTGTCGCCGGCGCCGGTGAGAATCATCGCCTTGATCGAGCGATCGGCGTTGACGCTCTCGCAGATCGCGGCCATCTGCTCGTACATCGCAAAGGTCAGCGCGTTGCGCGCCTGCGGACGGTTGAAGGTGATCCGGGCGATGCCGTCGGCGACGGAATAGATCAGGTCTTCGTTCGCTTGCACGGGGGCGTTCATGCCACGCTCTTTTCTGTTCGTTGGACGGTTGTTCGAAAGACAGGCTTTACGCCACGGCCGCTTTCGATTGCGGCATCGCCACCACGTCGCGCTTCTTCAGGATTTCCATGGCGGCGATCACCCCGCCGGCGCGATGCGGCACCTTGGCAAGATCGAGCCCCATCTCGACGCCCGACAACGTTCCCATCAGCATCAAATCGTTGAAGTAGCCGATATGGCCGATCCGGAATGCCTTGCCTTTCAGCTTGCCCAGACCCGTGCCGAGCGACATGTCGAAGTTGTCGAGTACCGCCTTGCGAAACGCATCCGCATCAAAGCCGTCGGGAACCATGACCGCGGTCAGCGCCGGCGAATAGGCTTGCGGGTCGAGACAGACGAGATCGAGGCCCCACGCCTTGACCGCCGCTCGCGTTGCTGCCGCATGGCGCTTGTGGCGGGCAAACACGTTGTCGAGCCCCTCCTCTTCCAGCATCGCGATCGCCTCGCGCAGCGCGAACAGCAGGTTGACGGCCGGGGTGTAGGGGAATGTGCCTGCCTTGTTGAACTCGATCATGTCATGCCAGTCCCAATAGGACCGCAGCGAATTGTTCGCCCTGGAGGCGGCGAGCGCCTTCTCCGAGACCGCGTTGAAGCTCAGGCCCGGCGGCAGCATCATGCCCTTCTGCGACCCGCCGACCGACACGTCGATGCCCCAGGCGTCATGCTCGTATTCGAGCGAGGCAAGGCCGGAGATGGTATCGACCAGCAACAGCGCCGGATGATTGGTGCGATTGAGGGCCTTGCGGACATCGTGCGGATGGGTGACGCAACTGGTCGAGGTCTCGTTGTGGATGACCAGCACCGCCTTGATCTTGTGGGCGCGATCGGCGGCGAGCTTCGCCTCGATCTGGGCAACGTCGGCGCCGCGCCGCCAGTCGGTGGCTAAGAATTCGAGGTCGAGCTTGAACTTTTCGGCGATGCCGCGCCAGAGCACCGCGAACTGGCCGGTTTCGGCTAAAAGCACCTTGTCGCCGGGCGACAGCGTATTGACGATGGTCGCTTCCCAGGCGCCGGTTCCCGACGAAGGGAAAATGATCACCGGCTGCTTGGTGCGGAAAATGCGTTGCAGGCCCGAAAAGACGGCATAGCCGAGCTCGGCGAATTCCGCGCCGCGGTGATCCAGAGGCGGCATGTCCATGGCCCGCAGCACCCGGTCGGGCACATTGGTCGGCCCTGGAATCTGCAGAAAATGCCGTCCTGTATGCAGGGTCATCTAACGTCCTTCCGCAACGGTCTTAAGCGCCCGAAATAGCATCAATCGGCGGCCTTGTCCCCCGACAAGCCACCGCCGTCAATGCATAACAAGAGATAGCCTTACCCGGCAATTCCTGCATCCGTAAAAGTCCGGTTCAAGCGGGAATGCGGCTTTCGGAATTGGACCGCCGGTGGTCCCGGCGGCGCGCCGAATGGCCCTAACGTGGTAAAATCTTCTCCTGCGCCGCGGGTCCGCAGGCGCACTTCACGCGCTCTGCTCCAAACTGACGGGCGAAGAAGCCCCGGCTGCCTCGAGCACCGACCGGTCCGGATCGAGCCAAAAGGCCCATATGCCGGCACCAATGACAAGCAGGACGGCCGCAACGATGAAAGGCGCCTGCCAGTTGCCGTATTGAACAAGGAAACCGAATACCAGCGGCGAAAGCGCGCCGCCGAAATTGCCGGCCATGTTCATCATGCCCGAGACCGTCCCCGAGTATTTGCCACCTGCATCCATTGGGACCGCCCACGAAGGACCGATCGTGCATTCCAGGAAGAACATGGAGGCGGTCAGGCAATAGATGGCGATGTAGGCGTCGCTGGTCAGCGCGGCCGGCACGATGAAGGCACAGCATCCGAGCAGGCCCACGATCGCGACCGAGCGGCGCGCAAGTTTAGTGTTGCCCGTCTTCTTCAGCAGCCAGTCTGTCGCCAGACCCCCGGCCGTGTCGCCGATCACACCGGCAAACAATGGCATCGACGCGAACAGGCCGACCTTGATCAGCGTGAAGTGGCGGAATTCGACCAGATAGGACGGCAGCCAGCTCAGGAAGATCCAAAGGCAATAAACGTAGGTGAAATAGGCGCACATGATCGCCCACATGTTCGGCGAACGCAGCAGCGTGCCCCAGGGGACGGATGCGGCCTTGCGCTCGATCGGCGCGGGCCTGATTGCGCCGGAACTGTCGACGCCGCGAATGTGCTTCAACTCCTCGGAATTCACCAGCGAGTGCTCTTCGGGCAAATTGCGGTAGGAGACGGACCACCAGATCGACCAGACGAGCCCGAGCGCGCCGCAGAAATAGAAAACCGATCGCCAGCCCCAATTGCTCATGATGAAAACCACGAGCGGCGGAGCAATCGCAGCACCGAGACGGCTCGCGCTGTGGGTCAATCCCTGGACGAAGCCACGCTCTTCGCGCGGATACCAAAGCTGCATCGAGCGCGTGGCCCCTGGAAAGGCGCCGGCTTCTCCCATCCCGAACAGGAAGCGCATCGCGACGAACGACACCGCGCCGGTTGCCGCGGCGGTGGCCGCCGTCATGACCGACCAGTACGCAACGATGGTTCCGATCACGGGCCTTGCGCCAAAGCGATCGCTGAGCCAGCCGCCGGGCACCTGAAACAGCGCATAGGCCCAGCCAAAGGCGCTGAAGATCGCGCCCATGGTGATCTTGTCGAAGTTGAACTCCTTGCTGATGATCGGAGCCGCCGTCGAGATGTTGACCCGATCCAGATAGGTGATGAGGTACATCAGGCAGATCAGGGCAAGAATGTACCATCGTCCCATGCTGCGGTGCGACTGTTGGCCTTCCATCTCAACTCCCTTCAATGGGCTTCTTTTGTTTTTTCGACAGGTAGCGGCCGCTCAAACAAAATCAGAACCGGGACACCGGCGCGTTCGACGTGGTGGGATCTTCCAGCGCCTTCATCGCGGCATCGACGCCGCCCGAGCGATGCGGCACGCCGGCGGCCGACAGGCCCATCTCCACGCCCGAGAGCGCGCCCAACAGCGTGAGCTCGTTGCACTCGCCGAGATGGCCGATGCGAAACACCTTGCCAGCGACTTTCGAGAGCCCTGAACCGAGCGAAATGTTGTACTTGTCGAGCGCGACTTTGCGGAACTTGTCGGCGTCATGTCCCGGCGGCATCAGCACGGCGGTCAAGACCGGCGAATATTCCGCGGGCTCCTGACACAGCACCTCAAGCCCCCAATGCGTCACCGCCGCGCGTGTCGCCGCAGCCAGCCGCCTGTGACGGGCGAACACGTTGTCGAGCCCCTCTTCAAGCATCATCGCCATGGCTTCGCGTAAACCGTAGAGCAGATTGGTCGCCGGCGTATAGGGGAAGAAACCGTTGGCGTTGGGCTTGAGCATTTCCTCCCAATCCCAATAAGAGCGCGGCATCTTGTTGGTCTTGGCCGCGGTGCGCGCCTTCTCCGAGACCGCGTTGAAGCCCAGCCCCGGCGGCAGCATGAAGCCCTTCTGCGAGCAGCTCACGGTGACGTCGACCTTCCACTCGTCGTGCTTGAAGTCGACCGAGCCGAGCGAGGAAATCGTATCGACCAGGAGCAGCGCCGGATGGCCGACCTTGTCCATCGCCGCGCGGATATCGCCGACGCGGCTGGTCACACCCGTCGAGGTCTCGTTGTGCACGACCATCACGGCCTTGATGGCATGCGACTTGTCGGCGGCGAGTTTGGCTTCGATCTCGGCCGGGCTCGCACCATGGCGCCAGTCGCCGGGGAGAAAATCGACGTCGATGCCCCAGCGCGCGGCCATCTGCCGCCACAGCGTCGCGAAATGGCCGGTCTCCACCATCAGCACCTTGTCGCCGGGCGACAGCGTATTGACGATGGCAGCCTCCCAGGCGCCGGTGCCGGAGGACGGAAACACGATCACCGGCCCCTTGGTCTTGAAGATCTTCTGGCTGCCCTCGAACACGGCCTTGCCGAGCTCGGCGAACTCGGCGCTGCGGTGATCGATGACCGGCATGTCCATGGCGCGGAGCACGCGATCCGGAACGGGACTCGGGCCCGGAATGTTCAGGAAATGGCGTCCCTGGTGCTGCGTCACGGCTTCCTCCCTCATTTCGGCCTATCCCGCATATTGCATTCAATCCTGAATGCAGCAATCTCTAAATTGCGTACGATTTTGATCGACGGCCTCCTCTTCGCCACGTATGTTCCAGCCATGAAACCGATGAATCCCAACGACACGCCCGCGCTGGCCTTAAACGCGGAGCCCAAGGACGAGCCGTCGCTGCACAATGAAATCCTGGGCCGGCTGCGCGACCACATTGTCGAGGGCCACATTCCCGACGGCGGACGCGTACCGGAGCGACAGTTGTGCGAAATGCTCGGGATATCGCGCACGCCGCTCCGCGAAGCACTTAAAGTTCTGGCCGCCGAGGGCCTGGTCGAGCTATTGCCCAATCGCGGCGCGCGGGTGCGCACTTTAAGCGAACAGGATCTCGGCGAATTGTTCGACGTCATGGGCGGGCTCGAGGGCCTGGCCGGACGGCTCGCCTGCGAACACATTACGGATGAGGAAATCGCCGAAATCGAGCGGCTGCACTACGAAATGTACGGATTCTACCTGCATCGCGACATGCACGGCTATTTCCACGTCAATCAGCTGATCCATCAGAAGATCGTGAAGGCCTCGCGCAATGCGACGCTGAAGGCCGCTTACGCGAATTTTGCAGGTAGAATTCGCCGCGTCCGCTACTCCGCCAATTTCGCCCGCAAGCGCGAGCGCTGGGGTGAAGCGATGCGCGAGCATGAGACGATCCTGGAGGCGTTGCGCCGCCGCGCCGGCAACGAACTCTCTGACATCCTGTTCAAGCACCTGCGCAACAAGCGGACCGCGGCGATCGAGCACCTCAACGCCGCCGACAAGGTGGCTTCCGAGCCGGCGTGACGCCTGCCAGCGGCTTCCTTGCACTAGTGCCCACTTTCCGAAGTTCGTGAAACATCGCGGCGACCTCTCACGCGAACTTCGGAAAGTCATGGGCACTAGTAAACTTACTGAATCTAGTACCGCTTTCGATCTGAAGTCCCTGGGTAGAACTCGCGAGCTCATGGTGCAGGGACTTCAGATCGGCGGTACTAGGCCACATTTTGCATTCAAAAAAAGCCTAACGCCGACATGAAGAATACCGCATTGGCGGCAATGGGGGTGGAATGACGGAGACGGGCTCCAACACACTTCAGGGCAGCCGGCTTCAGGAGAGGCTGTCGCGCGAGATCACGGGCGACGTCCTGTTCGATTCCTTCAGCCGCGGCCGCTACGCGAACGACGCCTCGTTCTACCAGATCATGCCGGCCGGCGTGGTGGTGCCCCGCACCATCGACGAGGCGCTGCGCGCGCTGGCCATCACCCGCGACGCCGGGCGAAAGGTCACGCCGCGCGGCGGCGGCACCTCGCAATGCGGCCAGACCATCAATGACGGCATTGTCATCGACCTCTCCAAACATCTCAACGGCATCATTTCGCTCGACGTCGAGAACCGCACCTGTGTGGTCGAGCCCGGCATCGTGCTCGACGATCTGAACCGCCAGCTCAAACGTCACGGCCTGTGGTTTCCGGTCGATGTCTCCACCGCCTCGCGCGCGACCATCGGCGGCATGGCCGGCAACAATTCCTGCGGCGGGCGTTCGTTGCGGTACGGCACGATGCGCGACAACACGCTGTCGATGGATGCGACGCTCGCTGACGGCACCTTGATGCATTTCGGCGAGGTGCCGCGCGACCTCACGCCATCCGATTCGGCCGACAAGGCGTCAAAACTGTTTCGCGACATGCTCGCGCTCGGCGCCCGCGAGGCAAACGAGATCGCCGACAAATTCCCCAAAGTTCAACGCCGCGTCGGCGGCTATAACCTCGATGCGCTGGTGCCGCGCAACGCAGCGAATAACATGGCGCACCTTCTGGTCGGCTCGGAAGGCACGCTCGCCTTCACCACCCGGGTCGAACTGAAACTGTGGCCGGCGATCCGTAATAAAGTGCTCGGCGTCTGCCACTTCGGCAGTTTCTACGAGGCAATGGATGCCGCCCAGCACCTGGTGAAGCTCAGGCCGATCGCAGTCGAACTGGTCGACCGCACCATGATCGCGCTGGGGCGCGATATCGCAATGTTCCGCCCGGTGATCGATGCGACGGTCAAGGGCGATCCCGATGCGCTGTTGATCGTCGAGTTCGCCGAAGAGGATCAGGCCGACAATCTGCAGAAGCTCAAGCAGCTTGCCGAACTGATGGGCGATCTCGGCTTTGGCTGGAACAATGACATGCGCAAATGGGGCGGCGTGGTCGATGTCATCGAACCGGCGACGCAGGCGGCGATTGCCGATTTCCGCACCTCCGGCCTCAACGTCATGATGTCGATGAAGCAGGAGGGCAAGCCGGTCTCCTTTGTCGAGGATTGCGCCGTCCCCCTGCCCCATCTCGCCGACTACACCGAGCGGCTGAATGCGATCTTCGCCAAGCACGGCACCCGCGGCACCATGTACGCACATGCCAGCGAAGGCTGCCTGCATGTCCGCCCGGTGCTCAACCTGAAGCTCGAAAAGGACGTCAAGGCGATGCGCGCGATCGCCGAAGAGACCTTCGCGATGGTTCGCGAATACAAGGGCTCGCATTCCGGCGAACATGGCGACGGCATCGTGCGATCGGAGTTTCACGAAACCATGTTCGGCGCGCGGATCATCAGCGATTTCAAGGAGGTCAAAGAGCGCTTCGATCCAGGTCACACGCTTAATCCTGGCAAGATCGTCGATGCGCCGCGGATGGATGACCGCTCGCTGTTTCGCTACACGCCCAACTATCGCGTCAATGACTTTAAGACCGAGCTCGACTGGTCGGCCTATCCGGGCGCCGGCGGCGGCTTTCAGGGCGCGGTCGAGATGTGCAACAACAACGGCGCCTGCCGCAAACTCGAGGGCGGCGTGATGTGTCCGTCCTATCGCACTACCCGCAACGAGAAGGACGTCACGCGCGGCCGCGCCAACACGCTGCGGCTCGCGATCTCCGGGCAATTGGGACCGGACGCGCTGTCCTCCGACGAGATGATGGACACGATGAAGCTTTGCGTGTCCTGCAAGGCCTGCCGGCACGAATGCCCGACCGGCGTCGACATGGCCAAGATGAAGATCGAAGTGCTGGCGGCGCGGCGCGCCAAACATGGCCTTTCGTTACGCGACCGGCTGGTCGGCTTCCTGCCGCGCTATGCGCCGCTGCTCTCGCGCTTCGCCCCGCTCGCCAACTGGCGCAACAGTAGCGAGCTCCTGCGCTGGCTGCTCGAGCGCGTCGCCGGCATCAGTGCGCAGCGCGCGCTGCCGGAATGGCGGCGCGATGTTTTCGCGCCCGCAAGCGACGTGTTCGGCCCTCCTCGCGGGCACGAAGTTGTTCTGTTCGCCGACACCTTCAACCGCACCTACGAGCGGGAAAACCTGGATGCTGCGTTACAGGTGCTGGTGGCCGGCGGCTATCGCGTGCACATTCCAAGGCCCGCGGATCACGGCCGTCCCCTGTGCTGCGGGCGCACCTTTCTCTCGGCGGGGCTTGTCGATCACGCCCGCGCCGAACTCGACCGTCTGGTGACGACCTATTTCCCGTTCGCCGCGCGCGGCGTGCCCATCGTCGGCCTCGAGCCGAGTTGCCTTCTGACGCTTCGCGACGAACTATTGTCGTTGCGCTCGGATGAGACAGCGAAAACCATCAGCGCGCACGCCCTGATGTTCGAGGAGTTTCTGGTGCGCGAGGCAGCCGCGGGGCGTCTTTCCTTATCCCTCAAGCCGATCGCGGAGAAAGCGATCGTGCACGGCCATTGCCATCAGAAATCGTTCGGCGCGTTCAAGCCGGTGGAACAGGCGCTGCGGCTGATTCCCGGATTGAATGTCGAAACCATCGAGTCGAGCTGCTGCGGCATGGCGGGTGCGTTCGGCTATGGCGCTGACACCTACGACACCTCGATCGAGATGGCCGAGCTGTCGCTGCTGCCGGCGGTGCGGCGGAGCGATGCAAAGACGCTGGTCATTGCCGACGGAACCTCGTGCCGCCATCAGATCAAGGACGGCACCGACCGCAATGCCCTTCATGTCGCCCGCGCGCTGGCGATGAGCCTTTCCAGCCAACAACCCTCCTCCTAACCGATAAGGAACGCCCATGGCCGAACTCACCCTCGACGTCGCCCGCAAGATTCTCGATGCCGCACTCGCCAAGGCGGTCGAGAAGAAATTCAAGCCGCTGGTCATCACCGTGCTCGACGCGCGCGGCGCGGTGAAGGTCACCGCCGCGCAGGACGGCACCAGCCTGATGCGGGCCGAGATCGCGCATGGCAAGGCCTATGGCGCGCTCGCGATGGGCATGGGCTCGCGCGCCTTGTTCCAGCGCGCGCAGGAACAGCCTTACTTCGTCAGCGCCGTGAATACGATGGCCCAGGGACGCCTGATTCCGGTGCCCGGCGGCGTCCTGATCCAGGATGGCAGCAAATTGCTGGGCGCGGTCGGCGTGTCCGGCGACACCTCCGACAATGACGAGATCTGCGCGATCGCCGGCATCGAGGCGGCGGGGTTGAAGGCCAACCCGGGGTAGCCTGGCTTCGTCCATTTCAGGTAACATCGCGAGCGAGTGTAACGACGACCCGCCGTCGCTCGCTGCACGAGCTATGACGCAATAAAAAGGAGCGCCCATGAAGCTGCGAACCGGGCTCGCGATCGCCACCGCCCTGACATGCGCCACGGCGAGCGCCACGCTGGCCCAGGCGCCGGCGCCAGCCGAGATCGTTTTCGTCAACGGCAAGGTCTTTACGGCCGATGCCGGGGACCGCGTGGTCCAGGGCTTCGCGGTCACAGGCGATCGCTTCGTTGCGACCGGGAGCGACAGTGAACTGCGCGGGCACATTGGCCCGCAGACCAGGGTGATCGACCTGAAGGGCCGTTTCGTCTCGCCGGGCATCACCGACGACCACTTCCACAACGAGGGCGGAGGACCCGGCGTCGATCTCAGCCACGTGCGATCGCTCGGCGAGTTGCTGACCACGGTCGCCAATGCCGCCGCCGCCGCTCCGGCGGATACCGTGATCGTCTCCAACTCCGACTGGCACGAGGCGCAGCTGAAGGAGCAACGCCTGCCCACGGCGGTAGAGCTTGAACAGGCGGCGCCGGGCAAGCCGGCGGTGCTGGTGCGCGGCGGCCACGAATTCATCCTCAACACCAGCGCTTTGAAGAAATGGAACGTCAATAAGGATACGCCGGTGCCAGCGGGCGGGCAGATCAGCCGCAATGCTTCCGGCGAACTGACTGGTGAACTGTTTGATGCAGCCAAGGCGCTGGTCACGCTGCCGCGCCCGAAGCCGGTCGGCATGGCGGATATCCTGGCGACCCAGAAGGCGGTCGCGCCCTATGGCATGACCGCGCTTCGTATCCCCGGCGCCTACAAGGGCGACATGATTGAGGCCTACCACCTGATGAAACAGGCCGAGGCGGAAGGCAGACTGACGCTGCGCTGGACGGTCTACATGCCCGGCTTTTCCCTGCGCTCGGCCGAAGCCGCGCGAAAAGCCATCGAGGCCTGGGGCACGCATCAGGGCGAAGGCGACGATTGGCTCAAGGTCGACGGCGTCAAGCTGATGGTCGATGGCGGGTTCGAGGGTGGCCACCTTTCAAAACCCTATCTCGAACCATACGGCCAGGGCGGCAAGTTCACCGGCCTCATCGTGTCGCCGCCCAACGCCTACACCGAGGTCGTGCGCGAGCTGAACAGCAAAGGTTGGCACGTCATCACGCACGCCGTGGGCGACGCGGCACTCGACGAAGTCCTCGACGCCTACGCTGCGGCCGACAAGGACGCCTCGATCAAAGGCAAGCGCTGGTCGGTCGAGCACGCCTTCGTCTCGCGGCCCGAGCAGGTCGCGCGCCTGAAGCAGCTCGATGTGGCGGTCTCGGCCCAGGATCACCTTTATCTCGCGGCACCCGTGCTCAAGAAATATTGGGGCTGGGAGACGGCGAGCGAGGTCACGCCGGTCAAGACCTATCTCGATGCGGGCCTGCTGGTCGCGGGCGGCACCGACAGCCCGGTGGTCCCCTTCAATCCGTTCTGGAATCTGTATCACATGGCAAGCCGCGACACGATTTCGGACGGCGTCTACGGCGCGGACCAGAAGATCGTCTCGCGTCCGCTGCTGCTGCGGCTCGTCACCATCAACTACGCGAAACTCATCGGCGAGGAAAAGACGCGCGGCTCGATCGAGCCCGGCAAGCTCGCCGACTTCGCAGTGCTCACGGACGACTTCCTGACCGCGAAACCCGAGACGATCCGGGACATGAAGGCGCTCTCGACCTGGGTCGGCGGGCACGAGGTCTATCACGCGCAAGGATACGAGTAGGCCCAAGCTGAAGCGTAGCTAAAGCGTGATGACTTTTGGTTGAATCGCCTTGTCAGCCGAGCAGCCCACCTCTCCCCAGCGGGGAGAGGTCGGATCGCGATAGCGATCCGGGTGAGGGGGCGCTGCTCTGACGAGAGACCGTAACCCCTCACCCCAACCCTCTCCCACAAGGGGAGAGGGAGCATATCTTCATTGCGGCTCTATCGAACCTAATCTCATCACGCTTTAGCCACACAAGCGCCCTGGGTCAGCAGGCTTCGGCGCGGGTTTTTTCGATCAGCAGGTCGGCCGCAAGCTCGAGCGCATTGAACTGGGCATAGGTCTGCCGAACCACTTCTGGATCCATTTTCTTTGAGAGCGCCGACGACAGGTGCCAAACGGCGCCATGGGGATTGACCTCCAACACATAAAGTCGCCCGCTCTGTTGCTCCCGAACGATGTCGACGCCGATCACGGGACATTCGGGGAACGCCCGGTGAGCGCGCTCGCCAAGTGAAATGATCTCCGGGTCATTACAGATCGACCGTACGCCTCCACTCACCGCTTCGCTGTTCGATGCGATAATTCCAAGCGGATCGGCCGCAATTTCGGCAAGCGGTCGGCGCTTGTTGCCCCATTGGTTGCGGGCGCAATACAAGGTACGCCCAAACATGCTCATGACACGATAGTCGGCGAGAAAACCATCCTCGGCATGATCGATATACGGCTCAACGAGAAGTTGGTCATCGGTACTGGCGGTCAATTCCTCGTAGCGCGCCGGAAGGTCGATGGTGCGAACGAGCCTTACACCGGCGCCTGAATTTAGGTTGTTCGGCTTGACGATGACGTATTCGCCCCATTCCTCGGGATCGAACGAGCGCAGCAGAGACAACGTCACCGTCTTTGGCGTCAAGATTCCAATCAACGATAGCCGGCGCAACTGCACGTCCTTGCCAAGAATATGACCACGATATACGGCGCCGCCGCGAGGGACGAACTCGACCAGGCGGACGGGTGAGAATACCAGCGAAGGGCGCCGCGCCTGCCAGCGTGCGGTCACCGAGTTGCGTTGCCCATTGGTGGCGATGCGAACTTCGATGTCAGGCGCCTTGCGCTCAATTATCTGTTTTATGGCAATCCAATCGGCCGGATCTTGTTCAGGCACGGATTGCACGATCAGCAGATTGCGCGTTGGGGTCTGTTCCTGCATGGCAGCGTCGGCTCTATCGATGGCGCAGCGCGACCTGTTCAACCAGTTGAGCGACCTGGTCTGCTCCTGCAACGCCCAGGGCACGAAGGGCAGGATCGAGAACGCCGTCCGCAGGCGCATTGGACAACACGCGGCGAATCACCGCCAGAACCTCGTCCGATGCCGTCCTTCGACGCAGCACGCGTCGATCATCGATTGGAAAAAAGACAACTGGTTAGACCTCACCCACGCCTTGCAGGCGCATCCGCTCGAAGTCCGCGTCAGTTGATCACGCAATCGGGCCACTCCCCGAGGTCGGCGCCGGGCTTCGTATAAAGCCGTGCATTGGGAATCTGGCTCCGGTTTTCGCGAAGGCAACAGGATCGTCGGCAGATCGATCGACGCTGCCTGCAACAGCGTCGTGGTTCCCGGCGCGGAGATCAACAGATCTGCGTTCGTCAGGATCCGCTCAAACGCACCGCCGGATTGCGGGCCGACTGCAACGCCGTCGGGCACCAGAGCGCGCAGCCGCCGGCAGCCCTCCTCGTTGATGTTGCCGCAGATCGCCGGGATTTTCCTGTCCGAACTCAGCAGCAGCTTGACCAGCGGAAACAGCACCAGGTCCAGATAGGCATCGACACCCCGATTGACCAGATCGTCCGAAACCCCGGCGAGATTATGGACGTAGAGACCGCCGAGATTGATCACGATGCCGCCGCCGCCACGCCGCTTTTGCGGAACGGGAATGATCGCGTCGACCCACCTGACGTTCTCCCGATTTTGCAGGGGACGTGCGACCGGAAACAGGTCGGTCGGATATTTTTGCGCGCAGTAATAGGCGATCCGGTCGAGTGGCGGAAATTCGACGTCCGTTCTTGCGCACATAGGAAAGACTGTCGACGAAGACGACTGGCGCACCGCGATCGGCGATGCCGTTCACCGCCGGCGGATCGTTGATCACGAGCGCCACGTCGAATTTCGCCGGACCGGGTTGGCTGTCGAATGTGCGTGCTGCGGCCCAGATATCTCCTGGTTATCGCGACGGAGTGCGCGTCGCCATGAAGCGTCACGCTGGCATGCGGCAGCTTCTCCAGAATCATGCGAAGCTTGCTGACGCCGCCCCAACCGACATGACGCGTCGTCGCAAGCAGAGAGAACTTTGGTTGAACGGACATAAACATCCTTAAAACCTATGACGGGTAATGCAAAAATGCTGCCGCTAAAAACCGCAGCGGCGCCTTATTAATTTACCGAACTGGAGAAAAACAGCTGCTTCGGATTGTCGGACCAGTCGATTGCCTTTACCGGCTTGACCACCACCTTGAACACCGGATCCGTTGTTGCAATGATGACGGCCTTCAGTCTTTCTTCTTCTTCCGGGCTGAGCGTCTCTCGCCCGCCGATCCAGACCGTGATCGTATCGATCGCGTCCTGCCGAAAACGGCATTCTTCGAAATCGACGACGTCGCGCAGCAAACGGGTAGAGAGATAAAAGGCCATATATTTCCCGTCGGGGTGACGCAGGAAGTGTTTTCCTCGTCCGTAGATGTGGGAAATCGTCGGACCGCTATGCCCGCACGGGCATTGATCATGCAGCTTGCCGAAATCTCCGATGTCGTAGCGAATGAGCGGCGTCGCATAGGAGTGCAGGTGTGTGATCAGCAAGCGGCCGATCGTTTCCCCATCGAATGTGGTCGTGAACTTTTGATCACATTCAACGATGACGTTGGATGGTAGCCACATGAAAGTGGCCCTCATGTACCTTGCATTCATACGCGATCGGACCAAGTCTCTCCCGCCGAATAATTTGACAGCGACGGTATCCCGATTTTTTTCAGCTGTTCGACGACATCCGGACTTCGATAGTCGGACTTATGAAACCAAAGTCTGATACCGAGCCCTTTGATCAGATCCGGCCCGCCGTGATTCAATAATTGCTCAACAAACCGGCTGTGCCCCACTAGATAGCCCACGCGTTCTTTGGACATTTCCCCCAAGAGGCCGGTCAAATCTTTATTGACCCCCAACACCTTGCTGGACCCGTTCCGATAGACTTTGCTCAATGGGCCGGCCCACTCCTTGCCGGCTTTGAGCAGCACCGTTTTCGCTCAGATCCGCAGAGCGGGTTACCGGCGTCATCTCAACGCGATTTTCGTCAAACGGCAGATCGTCGAAGAAATATTGCGCGAGGCCGCGGACGACATTGTAATAGCCGTTCTGTGGGCAAACGAACACTTTCAACGGCGTACCCGTCGATCCCGTTGTTTCGTATGTCTGGGTGCTGCGCTGCTTGTCGTCGCCAAACAGCGAGCCCTCCTTCTGGACCTGCGCCGTGATGTCCTTGCGCGTCAGGATCGGAAAGTTCTGCAAGACCTCCTGCCGGCCCGGCCCTTTTGGAATCCTCTGACGCCAAAACTCGGATTTCAGGTAGGCGTGGTTGACGAGATTGCCGAGCTGCTTTTTTTGCCAGTATTCGCGTGCGGCCTTTTCACCATTCTCGATGAGATCCATTGAGGAGATATGGCCGATCACCCGATGCACCTCGGGATCGACAAAAGTGAACGGTTGATCCCCGTATCCGTTGAGGTTCTGCGGACGATCCTTGAAGCTGAACTGCATCGTAGCGCCGTATCGTTGAGGGTCAGGGCTAGTTGGGTATCAGTCCGGCGGAGAATGGGGAACCTTTGACGACTCCAGCCATATGAGCGACGGAGCATATGGAATCGAAACGGCGCGAGGGCCCTGGGGATAAATTCCACGGCGGTTCTCACAAGATGTTGATTGCGTTGACGTTCTATATTTTCATCATAAGGCATGTGGAGTCGGATTGCCGGGGAGTGTTGTAGCCGGGTTACATACTTTGGTTCCGCGACTCGTTAATGATTAGCGCGACGAGAGTCGTTTCGAATTTATTGATTGGATGGGGAGTC
This sequence comes from uncultured Alphaproteobacteria bacterium, assembly GCA_963832045.1. Classification (GTDB taxonomy): domain Bacteria; phylum Pseudomonadota; class Alphaproteobacteria; order Rhizobiales; family Xanthobacteraceae; genus Bradyrhizobium. The sequence continues at coordinate 276,481 of CAWHSM010000009.1, read as the reverse complement.
CTGAGATGAAGAAGCTTTTGCTGGCAACTACTTGTTTGGCGCTGAGTTCAGTCGCCGTTATGGCCGCGGATTTGCCGATACCGACCAAGGCGCCGCTGATCGCAGCTCCAGTGTTCAGCTGGACCGGATGCTATGTCGGTGCGCATGTCGGTGGTGGTACTCTGACCACAAACATGATCAATTCTGAAGGCATAGCGAGCAACGAGAACTCGAACGCGAACGGCTCCGGTGCGGTCGCCGGCGGCCAGCTCGGCTGCAACTACCAGGACGGCAACTGGGTTTTCGGCCTCGAGGGCGAAGGTTACTGGTCCGGTATCAAGGCAACGCAGAACTCGAGCTTCATTCCGAACGTGCTGAACGGCAATAGCCTTGAGACGCCTCGGCACCACGGTGAAGAACACCAATGACTTCACCATTGCCGCACGTGCCGGCATCACCTTCGACCGCACGCTGATCTACGGCAAGGCCGGCTGGGCCTGGGGCAATTACAAGGTTTCCACCTTTGACACCTGCTGCGGTCCTGGGGCCACTACCTTTTCCACCAACCAAAGCGGGTATCTGAACGGCCTGCTGGTCGGTGCAGGCATCGAGCATGCGCTGACCCGCAATTGGACCGTCAAGCTGGAATACGATTTTATCGCTTTCGGCTCGAGGGCAGCTTGCCTTCAATGAGTGCTTCGGCACTCCCACCGTCTGCGCCCAGACCGGTACAAACCCGATCAGCTCGAACAAGCAGATCGTCAAGGTCGGCGTGAACTATCTGTTCGACGTCGGCGGAGCCCCGCTGGTCGCGAAGTACTGAGGTTCGTCCAACTACTCTATCGCAACAGGTTGCAATGCCGTCCCCGAGACAACGGGGACGGCATTTTCGTTTGTCTACTTCCCCGGCCAGGACGGCTTTCGTTTTTCGGCAAACGCCTTGAGACCCTCTTTAGCATCCTCGGTCATCGCAAGAATGGCGATCTGGCTTTCGGTATAGGCGATGGCCTGGTCGAACGACATCGAGGCGATGGCGCGCATGGCGTATTTGCCGCGGCGGATCGCGGTCGGCGACTTGTCGGTGATGCGGCCGATCAGCCACTCCACCTTGGCGTCGAGTTCGGCCTGCGGCACCACATGATTCAGCAGTCCCGCGGCTTGCGCGGCCTTGGCGTCGAACGGCTCGCCTGATATCGCCCACTCGCTGATCAGCCGCCGCGGCGCGATCGACTGCAGCAGGCTCAAGACCTGCATCGGAAACACGCCGACCTTGACCTCGGGCAGGCCGAAGATCGCGTGGTCGGCCGCGATCGCCATGTCGGTCATGCACAACAGGCCCATGCCCCCCGCCATGCAGACGCCGTTGACCCGCGCGATCGCGGGCTTGGTCGCATTCTGCGACAACCGCAGGAGGTCGGCGTAGTCGACATTGGGCCTGGAAAAATCCGCGGCGAACGCGGCGCCGGTATTCTGCAGATCGGCGCCGGCGCAAAACGCCTTCTCGCCCGCCCCGGTCAGCACGATGACACGCACCGTGGCGTCGTCATGGGCGAGGCGGTAGCCCTTCGCGATGCCGGCGATGACGTCGGTGTTGATGGCGTTGCGCTTCTCCGGCCGGTTGATGGTGATCCAGAGCGCGCTTGCGCGTTTTTCGATGAGAACACTGGTGTTGTCGGTCATGATGTATCCGCCTGTCTAATTAGACGGATATTAGAGCATGAGCGGCGGCAGCGGGAGCTGACGATCTATCCCATCCCTCCCCACAAAGGGTATCGCATATAGCGGTGCATCCTCCTTATCCCTCCCCCGCGAAAGCGTGGGGAGGGTGGCCGTCGCGAAGCGACGGTCGGGTGGGGGGGCCGACGTTACCGAAAAATCCCACATTGACGGTGCTTTCTTGAAAACCCCCACCCCGGCTCGCTCTCGCTCGCCGACCTCGAGAGCGAGCTTTGCTCGCCTCGGACCCCACAAGGGGGAGGGAGAAGAAGGCGTCCCGCCTATGCATATGCGATTGCCCTGGCCACAAGGGGGAGGGATAAGAGCGATCACCAATGCGGAGCGGCGATCACGGCGTCGGAATCGCAAACTCCGACTTCTTCACCCACACCTTGTTGTCATGGAACGCGGCGCCACCGACCGGCGCGACCGCTTCCGCGCCGGTGAGCATATTGATGCCGCGGCCGCCGATATGGGCCTTGTTCGGGTGCACGGATTCGGCGATCAGCACGCCGCGACGCACGCCGTCAAAATACCGCGCGGTCAGGCTGGTCTCGCCGCGCATGTTGCCGAGCGTGACGGCCTCGCCGTCGGAAATCCCGAGCGCCGCCGCGTCCTCGGGGTGGATCATCACGCTTGGCGCGCCCTCGCGCGCCTGCGAGGACGGCGTTTCGTTGAAGCTGGTGTTGAGAAAACTGCGCGAGGGGCTGGTGGCGAGCCGGAACGGATAGGTCTCGTCCGCCTCCTCGATCGCCCGCCAGTGATCGGGCAGCGAAGGCATCTTGTCCCACGCCCCCATCATGCCGGCATTGCCGACGGGAACATGGGCCCAGTCCGCCTTGAAATGGAATTTGCCGTCGGTGTGCGCAAAGCCGTCGAGATAATGGGAGGTGCGGAAGTCCGGCTGGATGTCGCGCCAGATATCCTCTTCGAGCGCCTCGATGCCGCCGTGGCCGCTCTTGCGCAGGGTCGCATCGATCAGTTCGCGCGGCGACATCTCGAAGGCGGGATGGTCGACTTTCAGCCGCCGCCCAAGCCCGCGCAACACCTCGTGGTTGGAGCGGCATTCGCCTGGCGGCTCGATCAGCTTGGCGCCGACTGAAATATGCTGGTGACCGCCGCCGTAATAGAGATCGTCATGCTCCATGAACATCGTGGCCGGCAGCACGACGTCTGCCATTTGCGCGGTTTCGGTCATGAACTGTTCGTGCACGGCGACGAACAGATCCGTTCGCGCAAAGCCGCGCCGCACCAGCGCCTGCTCGGGCGCCACCGTCATCGGGTTGGTGTTCTGAATCAGCATCGCCTTGACCGGCGGTCCGTTGTGGAGCGCCGCGGCGTCGCCCGTGAGGATGCGCCCGATCTTGGACTGGTCGAGCCGCCGCGTCGCGGAATCGACCGCATCATGGCCCTCGATGATGGATTCGTCGAATTTCCAGATCGAGTAGTTATTGAAGAGCGCGCCGCCGCCTTCATATTGCCAGGCGCCGGTGACCGCCGGAATGCAGAGCGCGGCATGCATCTGCGCGGCCCCGTTGCGGCTGCGGGTGAAGCCATAGCCGAGGCGGAAGTAGCTGCGCTTGGTCTGGCCGACCATGCGGGCGAAGGCTTCGATCTCCTCCACCGGCACGCCAGAGATCGCCGACGCCCATTCGGGGGTGCGGGTCTTCAGATGCGCCTCAAGTTCGGCGGGGCAATCCGTATAGTGCTCCATATAGGCGCGATCGGCATAACCTTCGCGGAACAGCACATGCATGACGCCGCAGGCAAACGCGCCATCGGTGCCCGGCCGCAGGATGATCTTGATGTCGGCCTGCTTCATCGTGTCGTTGTTGTAGATGTCGACGGCTGCGATTCGCGCGCCCCGCTCTTTTCGGGCGCGCATCGCGTGCGTCATCACGTTGACCTGGGTGTTCACGGGATTGGTGCCCCAGATCACGATGAGGTCGGAGACGCCCATCTCGCGCGGATCGACGCCGGCGATTCGCCCCGTGCCGGCGGCAAATCCGACGCGGGCAATGGTCGAACAAATCGTCGAATAGAAGCGCGAGTATTTCTTGACGTGCGCGAGCCGGTTGATGCCGTTGCGCATCACGAGCCCCATGGTGCCGCCATAGTAATAGGGCCAGACCGACTCTGCGCCGAACTCGCGCTCGGCGGCGTCAAAGCGCCCGGCGATCTCGTCGAGCGCATCATCCCAGCTGATCCGCGCGAACTTGCCCGATCCCTTGGGGCCGACGCGGAACATCGGATGGGTCAGCCGGTCCGGATGATGGATGCGCTCGGCGTAGCGCGCGACCTTGGCGCAGACCACGCCGGCGGTGTAGGTCTGCTGCTTGGAACCGCGTACCCGCCCGATACTGGTGTTGTCGATCACCTCGATATCGAGCGCGCAGGCCGACGGGCAATCATGCGGGCAGGTCGAATGCCGGATATCGATTCTGGCATGCTGGTTCATGGACCAATGGTTAACACCAAAACCCGCAAGAACCAGCGCAATTATCCGGCAGCAGGTTGCGTAAATCGCGCGCGAGCCGTGCGCCACGCGCCCTCGCGTTTCCGTCCCAAACCATTGAATATACTATTTATTTTCTAGAAACGAAGGAACGGAACGATCATCGGCACACGGCGGCAATAGGATCCATAGGCTTCCGCGCCGAGTTCAGCGGAGAGGAAGCGCTCCTCCATGCGGCCCTTCTGCCATTCGCCGAACGAGATCAGGCAAACGCCGAGCATCGCGGCCCAATTGCCGATCGCAATGCCGGTAGCGAGCAGCCCGACGATCTGGCCGGTGTAGATCGGGTGCCGCACCAGCCCGTATGGGCCGGTATCGACGATGCGGTGGTCCTCCTTGTGCGTGATCGCGTTGGACCACAGACGCCCGAGATGGATTCGCGCCCACCAGGTGAAGGACAGGCCGAGCACCACCACCGCCGCTAACAGGTAAATCCAGGCATCGCCCAAACTGTAAAGCTGCCCGGTGCCCAACAGACGCTCGGTCGGAGGCATCAGCAAAATCGCGCCCAACAGAATCGGCAACCGATAGACCCAGGAATCGAGGGTGCGCACATGGGCCTTGGTTCGGCCGGACCAGAACGAAGCGATAATCCAGCTTGTGACCCAGGCAAGCCATATCAGCGACAGCAAGCCTGTCGGCCAGATAACGAGCCAGCCGCTAAACATCGCTGCGAAGATGTCGCTGAGACCATTGGTCATTTTTCGACGGTCGCCGACGTGGGACGGCGCGTCAAGTACCGGTTCGTGCATGGCGCTACCTTCATACCCACGCAGACGTCGCACAGAGCCCACACTATGGCCGGAATCGCCCAGTTTGGTGTGCGGATCAGGCCGTGGCGCGGGACAACTTGGCCGGCCAAATGTAACCTGGGGCCCTGCGAAGTGATCCTTTGGGGGAGGGAAAAGTCTCGTGAAGCTATCCTGGGTCTACGCGTTCGTTCCGGTCTTTTTGCTAGCCGGTTCTTCCGTCAGCATCACGGGAAGCACAACGGAGGCGGTTCACAGTTCGAACGTTCTTGCCGGCGTGCAAAACCTCACGCGGATCAAGATACTCGAAAGCAACAACGTCACGTTGCGGCCGGGTTCCGTTTATGACACCGCCAGCTATTACGAGGTGCTACTCGGCCTGCCACAGCCCGAATTCAACTATGAATTTCTCGACGCGGGGCTTGGCGCGGCGGAACCCGTCTACCCGATGCACGAGAAAGGCCGCCAGGCCAGTTACACCGAGCTAATCCCCAGTTTCTTCAACGAGGACAAAATCCACATCGACAGCTTTGCGACCGTCGATACCATCGAGGATTGCCGGGTCGACAGCACCTATCTGTCGCGCAGCATGAACGAATATCCGGCCAACGAATTCAAGCAGGAACGTGAGGAAGGCTTCACGATCATGCTGCTTCGTCTCGATTACTATACGCGCAAGCATCCGGGTGCCGTATGCGGCCGTCATATGGCCAACGATCCCGATCCCAATTTCGATCCGATGAAATTCATCGAGAAATATCAGAACGCCAAATACCTGTCGGACTTTCCGCAAAAGGAACTCGCGCGCTTCGAAGCGAAATCCGGCGTGCTCCGCCAGGTTCATCAGGAGATCTTTCCGGCCGGCGCACGATTCGACCTCAACCGGCTGGCCGACAATTCGCTCTGGTATTATCCGAAAGGCCACGCTTTCGATTTCGGGATCGCACAGCCGCGGCCGCAAACCGGCATGAGCGACTTCAAGCTTCCCCGCCATATGGTCGTCGAGGCCACGCCGGAGTTGCAGGCGGCGTTTCCGCTGTCATCCGTTCTCAAGGCCGACGAATTCGACAAACTACAAAACTTCTGGTCCGGCCATCCGACGGCCGATTTCGATCCGGATAAGGAACCGGGGCACGATACCTTCCGCCTCAGCGACGTCACGTCGGCCAACGTCTATACGTCGGGGCTTCACCTCGAAAACATCAGGGATGTGGCGGGCGACGTCTGCGATCCCGGCCACTTCAAACTCGTGGCCATGGCCATCAAGCCCTACGAACAGCAGGATGACATGTCCTGGGACGGCTTGCGTGTCGTCCCCCAGATCCGCTTCGTCTATCAGCTGATGGATCCAAGGCAGCCGGATCGGCCGCTCGAACAGCTTTATCTCCACCTGAAGTGGGATGTCGTCAATCGGCTCGCGAGATCAGACGTTCGGAAGCAGCAGCATCTTGATTTCCTGAGCCGGGTCGACGAGCTCACCCATGCCCGCGAAACCCAGGCGCCGAACCGCGAGGAGTTGTTGCAAAAATTCATCGCCGACTTCACCTCTGCCCGGCCGATCGAGCAGGTGGCGTTCAGCTCGTCCTTGTCAGGCATCTGGATATTTGGCGCGTTGAGCCGCGACCAGAACCAGGCCCGCGAGCTGCTGCCGATCCGGATCGTCCGCAACGGTATCGACGTCGGCTTCTATTCGTCGGTTCACGACAACGATATCTTCCGTGACGAGGCCGATAAAGCGACCGGCGAGCGAAAGAAGGAGCTGACGCAAGTTCTCGATGACATGACGGTTGGCTTCTACCGCGACCCCAAGCGGCAAAATTCCAACGCCATCGATTTCAATCGCGTCACCTGCGCGCAATGCCACCAGACCTCCGGGCGCGACGGCGTGCACTTCGCGTTCAATGACGAGTTGAATCCGAACATCAAGTCCAAGGTCTTTGTGACCGAGTTTTTCTTCCACGACGCCGATGAGCAATTGAAGGCGGGGATGAAATACTGGGCCGAGGCGATGCACTGAGGCGGCCTCGATAGACCGCCTCGCCTCGCCGGCATTTCACGAGGGCACTAGCCGCCGAGATAGGCGCCGCCATTGGCGTGGATTGCCTGCCCGGTGAAATAGCGCGCGCCGGGCCCACACAAGAACCGCACAGCGGCAGCGACATCTTCCGGCTTGCCGCGCTCGCCTGAAATGGTCCGGTGGATCAGATGGTGCGCCGGTTCCGGGGTGTTTCTCGGGCGCGGCGTCCCGATAATGCCGGGCACCACACAGTTGACCGTGATCCCGTCGGGGGCAAGGTCGTGCGCGAGCGCCCGGGTGAAGCCGATGATGCCGGCCTTGGCTGTCACCACGTGTGCGCGATCGCTGGCGCCGGTATGCGCGCTCAGGCCACCGATATTGACGATGCTCCCCGCCCCGCTCTTCCTGAGGTAGGGCAGGCAGGCCTTCACGCAGTGGAAGGTGCCGTCGAGAATGACGTTCATGACCTCGCGCCAATCGGCATAGGTCATTTCCGAAAACGGCTTTTCCCGCCGCAGCGCCGCATTGTTGACGAGAATGTCGATGCGGCCGAATTGCTTGGCCGCCATCTCGGCCATCGCCTCCACCGCGCCGGCGTCCGCGACGTCGCCGATATGCACGATCGACTTGCGGCCCATCGCCTCGATCTCGCGCGCCACCGCCTCGGCTTCGCCGCGATTGCTGCGGGCATTGACAAGAACGGACGCGCCGTCCGCCGCAAGCGCCAGCGCAATCGCGCGGCCGATATTGCGGCCCGCGCCGGTGACGATCGCGACCTTGCCGTTAAGTTCGTTGGTCATTGCCCCTCTCTTTTCCCCGTCATGCCCGGCTTTATGCCGGGCATCCACGTCTTCACCTTCTGGAAAAATAAAACGTGGATGGCCAGGACAAGCCCGGCCATGACGGCAATCAGTCGCGCAACGCGCTCAAGTCGATCTTGCTCTTATAAAGCCCCGCGAGCAGCTTCAGCGCCGCCTCACCTTGCGTCTTGCTCCAGCCACCGTGCTGGACGTTGAGCGCGAATTTGTCGGTGACGTCTTCTCGCGTCAGCGGCTCCTGGGCGCCGCCGCGCAAATAAGGTTGCCGCTCCTCGATCACGCTGCCGTCCTTGAGCGTCGCCTTGATATGGCCGGTGTAATTGTTCGGATAGGGATTGTCGGGATCAATGACGAACTTCACTTTCGATGCAAGCGCGAGCACGCGTGCATCGCCGACCGCAGCTTCGGTGAACGCCCCTAACCCGACGCCGCCATGCACGAAGCCGGTCGCCAAAAGATACGGCACCGCAAACTTCGCCGCAAAGCCGTTGCGCGGGCGTTGCTTGTCAGCGAGCGGCTCCCATAACCGGTGCACCGTCCCCTCCGCGACCTCGCATAGGACAGCTTCGACATCCTCCGCCTTGATGCCGCGCGCGGCGAGGCGTTTGGCGCAATCGATGTAAGGCTGCGCCATCGTCCCGCACGGATATGGCTTGAACGCCAGCGTATCCGTCACCCAGCGCCTGCCGAAATCCCCGGTCAACGCGTCGTAGTCACCCTTGGTAGTGTGGGCAAAGCCGTGAAACAGCCCATGTATGCCCTCGAACACGGTACGCGGACCGATGAAACCCTGCCTGGCGAGCAAAGCCGCGCGAATGCCCGACTGCGCGGCCCAGCCGGCATGCATCCGTTTGGTCCACGTGCCCTCGGCGAGATATTCGATGATGCCGCTGGCCATGCTGCCGGCGATGCCGAGCGCATTGACGATCTGCCCGGCATTGAGCCCGAGCGCCGCGCCGACGCCCGCTGCAGCGCCGATCGCGCCGAAAACCGCGGTCGGATGAAAGCCGGCCTTGTGGACCGCCTTCGGCACCACGAGGCTCAAACGGCAAAGCACTTCGGTACCGACCGCAATCCCGGTCAGAGCCATGCGGCCATCCGGATTGTGACGTTCGCAGGCCGCAAGCACCGCCGGCACGATCACGGCGCCGGCATGCACCGGTCCGCCCTCGAAGGTGTCGTCGAAATCCTCGCCATGCGCCGCCGTGCCGTTGACAAAGGCAGCACCCGCCGCCGTCAACGTGCGTCCGTGCCCGATCACCGTGCACGGGCCGTCGTCATCGTATCCACCGAGCGCGCTTTTCACATAGTCCTCGTTGCGCGCCGTGACGCAGAGGCCGACGACGTCGGTCAAGAGATCCTCGCATTTGCGCGTGGTTTGCCCCGGCAAGACGCCCGGCTTCAGATCGGCGATCTTGTGCGCCAGGATTTCGGCGACGGCGGTCTTCGGCAGCTCGGTGCTCATGATGACTTCTGGTTGCGATGAAAACGTTGCGATCGGCGGATCAGACGTGGAAGATTCGCGTGTAACGGGACTTGATGGTGGCGCCCTGCTGTTCCACGGCCGCCGGGTCGTCCTTCAAGGTCTTGATGTCCTTGAGCGGTATCCACCCCTGCTTTTCCTTCGTTTGCGGGTGCACCGAGCGTAAGCCGCCGACATCGATGATGAGCTGCTGGGCTTCGCGGCTGAAGCAGAAGGACTGGAACAGCTTTGCCGCGTTGGGGTTGGGCGCGCCCTTGAAAATGCCGTTCGGCCCCACAATCATCGGCGATCCTTCGGTCGCATAGACCGGCTCGACCGGACGCCCGCCCTCCCGCAATTGCAGGATGTTGTACTCGTTGCCGTCGGCCATGACCGCGCGCTCGCCGAGCTCGAGTTTCTTCGGCGGATCGGCGGAGGATTGCACCTGCATGACGTTCTGCTTGGCGAGCTGTTCGAACCAGGTCCAGCCGAGGTCGCGCTGCAACTGATAGGTCGCGGTCATGATCGTGCCGCTGTAACCGGGATGGCCCTTGACGATCTTGCCCTTCCATTTCGGATCGAGCAGGTCGGCAAAACTCTTCGGCGCGTCTTCGGCCTTCACCAGCTTGGTGTTGTAGGCAATGATGCTGAGCCAGACGCGCCAGCTTGCGAACTGACCGTCGATATCGCGATGCTCCGGCGGATAGAATTTGGCGACATCCTCTGGCACAAAGGCATCGAGAATGCCGTCGCGCTTCCAGACGATGAAATGCGAGGCGTCGGATGAATTCACGACATCGACGGCGTGGATGTTGCTCGAATATTCCTGACCGATGCGCTGAAAGACGCGCTCGGCGCCGGTGCGCTCGACGCGAACGGCGATGCCCGGATATTTCGCCTCAAAAGCCTTGGCCAGTTTCTCGGCAACCGGCAGATCGGTCGAGGTGTAGTGGACGACCTGCCCTTCCTTCTTGGCGGCCTCGATCAAGGCCGGCGTGACCGGTTCGGGGGGCGGCGCATCCGCCAGAACGCGGGTGGCAAACGCCGAACTTGCCAGCAAACCGCCGGCTGCCTTCAGCGCCTCCCGGCGAGAAATTCTTGTCTTTTTCATTGATACCCTGATTCACTTGGTCGGCCGGTTCTCCCCGGCTCGTGCCCACCTTTTACTCAACTTTATTCCGCGAGCGAAGCGCAAGTCCACGTCGACCCGTGAGACTTGTGCCCTGCCGTCAAACTTGACAGGTAGACCCGATCCCTGCACTTGACCAGCGCAACAAGACGAAGCCAAAACCGTTGATAACCGGGCCTTTAGCATAACAATGGCCTTGGCACGAACAGCAGGAGAAGGCGTTTGAGGCCCGGGAACACGGATATCACAGGCCGCAACATACCAGTGCGACAGCGCGCGGCGAGGTTGCCGCCCGCCTTGGCGCTGGCGGCCGTCTTCCTTGCAATCCAGGCCCTCCTCCCCGCCCCAAGCCGGGCGCAGGATTACCCCTCGCATACGGTCCGGATCATCGTTCCCTTTGGCGCCGGGGGGCCTGCGGACCTCGCCGCCCGCGTGCTTGGCAACGCCTTGCAGGAAAGCCTCAAGCAACCTTTCGTGATCGAGAACCGCCCGGGCGCAGGCTCGGTGATCGGCACACAGGAAGCAGCGAAGTCAGCTCCCGATGGCTATACGCTGCTGATGATGTCGAACGCCCAGACCGCGAATGAATCGCTGGTGCCGCAACGCAAATATGACCTGATGCGCGATCTCGTGGCGATTGCCCCGATCAATGTCGCCGATCTCGTGATCGTCGTGCATCCCACCGTGCCGGCCAGGACGCTGAAGGAATTCGTCGCGCTCGCCAAATCGCAACCGGGCAAACTCAATTACGCTTCGTCCGGCCAGGGCACGCCGTATCACATGGCCGGCGAATTGTTCAAGATCGTGGCCGGCATCGACGTGGTCCACGTGCCCTATCGCAACAGCGGCGAAGCGCGCAACGGTGTCATCAGCGGACAGGTGCAGATGATGATCGATGCGGTCACCACGATGGCGCCCAATGTCGCGCAAGGCCAGGCGGTGGCGCTCGCCACCACAGGCAAGGCGCGCTCCGGCGTCTTGCCCGATGTGCCGACGGCCGAAGAAGCAGGACTGAGCGGATATGAAGCCACCATCTGGCTCGGCCTGATGGCGCCGGCGGGTACACCGAAGCCGATCGTCGACAAACTGAATGCAGCCGTCAACACCGCCATGCAGCGGCCGGAGATCGTCAAGCTGTGGGCGGATCAGGGCGCCGTGCCGATGCCGATGACACCGGAGGCGTTCGACAAATTCCTGCGCGACGATATTGTGAAATGGGCTGATGTCGTCAAACGATTCCCCGACAGGCCCTGAGGGTTCGGGTGATCTCGAGGTTTTCGAATTAATGCCGAACATTCGCTTCCGCCTCAATGGCGTCGAGACCGGGATCGACGCCGATCCCGATACGCCGCTGCTGGCGATCCTGCGCGGCGGGCTCGGCATGACCGGTACGCATTTCGGCTGCGGCGCGGGCGAATGCGGCGCCTGCAATGTCATGATCGGCGATCGCGCCATCACTTCCTGCGACACCCCGCTATGGTCGGTCGCCGGCAAGGACGTAACCACCATCGAAGGCCTTGGCGATGCGCAGAGCCCGCATGCGCTCCAGCGCGCCTTCATCGCCGAGCAGGCACTGCAATGCGGGTATTGCCTGTCCGGAATCCTGATAAGCGCGGCGGCACTGCTAAAGCGAAATTCGGACCCGACTGCCTCCGACGTCAAGGAGGCTCTCGACCGCAACCTCTGCCGGTGCGGCTCGCATAATCGCATGGTGCGGGCGATCCTGCGCGCGGCGGCGGAGATGCGCAGATCATGACGGCCAAGCCTGCGTCCCCGCCTTTGCCGCCGAGCCTTGCGGCGAATCCAAAATTGTCGTCGTGGATCAATGTCTCGCCCGAGGGCCAGGTCTCGGTCTCGCCCGGCAAAGTCGAAATCGGGCAAGGAATCGTCACGGCGCTTGCGCAAATCGCCGCCGACGAACTCGATGTCGATATCGCGCGCGTGAAGATGGTGCGCGCCAACACGTCGGCAAGCCCGAATGAAGGTGTCACGTCGGGCAGTCTTTCCGTGCAGCATTCGGGGCGCGCGATCCGTTTTGCCTGCGCCGAAATCCGCCGGATTTTCCTCGAAGCCGCGGCCGAACGGCTTGGCGTCGAAACCGATGCGCTCTCGGTCAGCGATGGAACCATTTCCGGGCCCGGCAATGTCAGCGCGAGTTATTGGGAATTGGCGCGCGAGGTTTCGCTCGATCGCGACGCAACACCGGGCGCGGTGCCGAAATCGGCGGCGCAGCGCACCCTGGCCGGCAACTCCGTGCAGCGTCTCGATATTCCCGACAAGGTTTTCGCCCGCGCCCGATTCATTCACGACTCTCCGTTGCCCGGCATGCTTCATGGCCGCGTGCTGCGCTCCGAGCTTTCGCATGCGACGCTGACCGCCCTGAACGAGGACGGCGCCCGCAAAGCCGCGGGGCTGGTTGCGATCGTGCGCGACGGCAATTTCGCGGGCGTCGTCAGCGAGACCGAAGCCGGTGCGGAAGCCGCGCTCGCCGCCTTGCGCAAGGGCGCCACATGGTCATCGCGCGAACCGCTTCCGGACGAAGAAGAGCTCGCCGAGTGGCTCAAGCGCCAGCCCGCGCAAACGGCCGTCATCGCCAGCAAGCGGGCGGCTTCACCCGCACTGAGGGCGCGCACGATCAAGCGGCAGTATTGCCGGCCCTACATCGCGCATGGCTCGATCGCGCCGTCCTGCGCCATGGCGCAGTGGAGCGGCGACCGTGTCCGGGTCTGGACCCACAGTCAGGGCGTCTATCTGCTCCGCTCCGATCTCGCTTTGGTGCTGAAGATTCCGCTCGACCATATCGCGGTCGAACATATGGAAGGCGCCGGATGCTACGGCCACAATGGCGCCGACGACGTCGCGCTCGATGCGGTGCTGCTCGCAAAGGCCGCGGACGGACGCCCCGTGCGGGTGCAGTGGTCGCGCGCCGATGAAATGTCGCACGCGCCCTTTGGCGCGGCGATGACCATCGAGATCGAAGCAGGCCTTGATGCGAACGGCGAGATCGTGGACTGGCATCATCAGGTCTGGGGCAACGGCCATACCGCTCGCCCGGGGCGGGCCGAACTGCCGACGCTGCTTGCCGCATCCGAACTCGCCAAGCCGTTTCCGCGCGCGATCTCCGTCGATCCGCCGCAGGCGAGCGGCGGTGGCTCCGACCGCAACTCGATCCCGCTTTATGATTTTCCGGCGTGGCAGATCGAATGCCATCGCCTCACCACCATGCCGATCCGCGCCTCCGCGCTGCGGACGCTCGGCGCACAAGGCAATGTGTTTGCGATCGAGTCCTTTCTCGACGAACTGGCTTTCGAACGCGGCGAGGACCCGGTCGCGTTTCGCTTGCGGCATTTGTCCGATCCGCGCGCCAGGGACGTGATCCAGGCGGTTGCGAAACGCGGCAAATGGAAACCGCCGGGGCGCGAAGGCACGGGATATGGCATCGGCTATTCGCGTTACAAGAACACAGGTGCTTACTGCGCCGCGATCGCCGAGGTCGAAGTCGGCGAGGATATCCGGGTCAAGCGTCTGACGCTTGCGGTGGATGTCGGCGAGGCCATCAATCCCGACGGCGTCATCAACCAGATCGAAGGCGGCGCAATCCAGGTGACGAGCTGGGTGCTGAAGGAAAGGGTTCGCTTCGATTCGAGCCGCATTACCAGCAACTCCTGGAGCGAATATCCGATCCTGCGTTTCAGCGAGGTGCCGGAAGTGGACGTCGAAGTGATATTGCGGCCGGATATCGAGCCGGTCGGCGCCGGCGAGGCCGCGCACGGCCCGGTGACGGCGGCGATTGGCAATGCCGTATTCGATGCGCTGAGGGTCAGGGTTCGCGACCTGCCGATCACGCGCGATCGTCTGATCGCGGCAATGGAGCTCTCATGACAAACCTGAGCATTTTAAGCGGCGGCGCGGCGCAAGGCCTCGTCGGCAGCCTTGCGGCACAATTCAAGCAACAGACCGGCCTTGATATATCGGGCGAATTCGGTGCGGTCGGCGCGATGGCCGCTAAATTGCGCGAGGGGACGCCCGCTGACATCCTCGTCCTCACCTCAGCCCTGATCGCTACGCTCGCGCGCGAAGGTCTTGTAGCCGAAAGCTCGGTTGCCGATGTCGGCCGGGTCGAGACCGCGGTTGCGGTTCGCGCCACTGATGCCAGCGTTTCGGTTCACGATGCGGCAAGCCTGCGCCAGGCATTGCTCGATGCGGATGCGATCTTCGTGCCCGACACCAAGGCCTCGACCGCCGGCATCCATATTGCAAAAGTCCTTGCGCAACTCGACATCGCGGAGGAAGTGGCAAGCCGCTTGCAGATTTACCCGAACGGCGCGACCGCGATGCGTCATCTCGCGGAAAGCGGCGCGCGAAAGCCGATCGGCGCGACGCAGGCGACCGAAATCCTCGCGACCGGCGGCGTGAAGCTTTCGGGCGCGCTGCCCAAAGGATGCGATCTTGCGACGGTTTATACCGTCGCCGTTGCGAGCAAAGCCGTCCACCCGCGCGAGGCGAGAATCTTGATCGAACTGTTGACGGGCGCGAACCAGAGCCATTTGCGCGAACGCGCGGGCTTTTTGGAAATCTAGCGTCCTGATTTGCACGACGAGAAACCTGGCAGGTAAAGGTATTTTAGTGACGGGCGGCTCGCGCGGTAGCGGCGCCGCCATTGCTCGCCGCCTAGCAGATGAGGGCGCACGGATTATTGTCAACTTTCACACATCGAGGCGTGACGCAGAGGAAGTCGTAGCTGAGATCGGCGCATGCGGAGGCTGGGCTCAAACGGCCGAAGCGGACATCGCCGACATGCAACAGATGCAGGCTCTGGTGAATAACGCAGCAATGCGTCTCGCAGAGTCCGGCGGACGACTTGACGCGCTCGTGAACAATGCGGGCATCGCCGAGCCCGCCGAACTTGAAGCGATCGACGAGACTCATTTCGACCGCCAATTTGCTACCAATGTGAAGTCGGTCTTGTTCGGTTCGCAGGCGGCTGCCCGCATCTTCGGCGATCAAGGCGGTTCGATCATTAACATCAGCTCGATCAATGCCCGGGCGCCGGGGCCAGGCTATGCGATCTACAGCGCTACGAAGGCGGCTGTCGAAGCGATCACCGTAGCCCTCGCGCGCGAATTGGTGCCACATGGCGTCCGAGGCGAAGATCTCGATCGATCTGTCGACGGACGCGAACCAGAGCCGGTTGCGCGAACGCGCCGGCTTTGTCGGTATCTAGGGCGCAGCCCCCGATTGAACGGCAGACCGCGGCAGGGAGGCCAGGAACAACACGGCACAGACGCAAAGCAAGACGATATCCTTGAACAGGAACTCGCCCGTCAAATTCCAGGCCATCGGATCCGTCGACAAGCTCCATTTAACGACCCCCGGCGTCGTGAAAAAGAACGACCACGTGATCGCAAACGTGACCACGCCCATCAGCGAACCGGCGGCTGACAGGATCGGGCTGAAAGCACCTGCCGCAAGCAGCGCTGCGATGGTAAACTCGACAACGCCGAGGAAATACGCTTCTCCCCGCAGGCCGAACAACGACAGCCATGAAATGAATGGGCTATTGCTGATGAATTGAGCGATGCCCTGTGCCGACTGCAATGTAAATTTTTGCATGCCAAACGACACAAAGATGACGACCATCACCCAGCGGAGGATAGCGAGCATACGATAAGACCCGCCTCCGCTTTCGGCGACATTGAAGGGTGCCTTCATGTGAGCCACTTCTCTCCTTGATTGATTTTGGCGCGCATGCGGCCCTCGCGAGTAACCACGTCCGTTACGTTTTATGCCCGGCCGCCTCGAGGATCAGATTTGCGATCGTGTCGGGTTGCGATATCAGCGAAAGATGACTCGCCTTCACTTCGATGGTCCTGGCGCCCATGCGCTTGGCCATGAAGCGTTCAAGATCAGGATTGATCGTCCGGTCTTCGGTCGAAACCGCATAGAAACTCCGCTTCGATCGCCACGCCGCATGCGTCGTCTTGCCCGTGAGCAGAGCCTTTTGGAATGGCTGCTGAACCGCATAGAGAACCTTCGCCTTCGCTTCCGGCAGGTCGCCCGCGAAATCGCGCAAGAACGCAGCCTCGCTGAGACGGCCTTCATCACCATCGAAAACGATTCCGGCAGACGCCGGCGGCGTCGGAAATGTCTTGGCCAACGCTGTATAATCCTCACCCGCGTCCGGCGCCCGCGCCGCCACATAGACGAGAGCCGACACGTTCGGATGCACACCGGCTTCCGTCACGATCATTCCGGAGAAGGAATGTCCAACAAGCACCGTCGGGCCATCCTGTCGCGCCAGCACGCGCTCGGCCGAAGCCACCGCTTCGGGCAGCGTCGTCAGCGGGTTTTGCACGGCTGTGACATTGAGCCCCGCTGCCTGCAATCGTGCGATCACTTCGGACCAGCATGATCCGTCCGCGAACAGCCCGTGCACCAGCACAACGTTTCGGGCGGCCGGCGCCGGCTGCTGAGCGGCGGCGCCTCGGATTAGAGTGCCTACCGCCCCCGCAGTCATCATGCCCACGAATGTACGTCGATTCATTGGATACTCCTCTGTTGTGCAAAATTTGGAGCTTGAGTCAACTAGACGAGAGTGCCGGCAAAACAATGTTCAACGTTCGCAATATCGTCATGGATTCCCGCCGTGATATCGTTGTGCGTGAACCATTCGCGCATTGATATATGCTGAATGAAGAGGCGTTTCGTTACGCGGCGTCACGGCGTTGTGATTCCGGAACCCGGGTTCGGAACCGCGCGCTAGGTAACCGCTTTCTTCGAGGCGAGTTCGCGGTATCGCTCGCGGCTCTTCACGAGATGCCCGCGCATGGCGTCTCTCGCCTTCTTCGGTGAGTGAGCGCCGATCGCCTGAAAGATCGCCTCGTGCTCTTTCTCGATGCGGGCAAGGTACTGGCGCGGGCCGTCGGGGTTTCCTTCGAACGAACGAATACTTTGCCGCGGAATGATCAGGCGCCCGAGAAAATCGAGGAACTCGACGAACCGGTTGTTTTGCGTCGCCGATGCAATCGCCTGATGGAAGGCAAAATCCTCCTTGATCGCGCGTTCACCACCGGCGATGGCGCGGCTGAAGACCCGATGCGCCTCCCCGATCGCCTTGATCTGGACGGCCGTCGCGCGCTCGCTGGCGATCGCGGCAGCTTCCGATTCAACCGCCATGCGCAGTTCCAGAATATCGAGGACGCTGTCGAGCGAACCGAGGCCTTCGGAATCGATGGCATATTGCTGGCGGCTGGCGTCACGATTGACGAACGCGCCCGCGCCTTGCCGGGTGATGACGAGCCCGCGGGCCCGCAATGCCGCCACCGCCTCACGCACGACGGTCCGGCTTACGCCCATGCCCCTCATCATTTCCGTTTCCGACGGCAATTTGGCGCCGACGGGCAATTTTCCGGAGATGATCTGTTCCGCCAGCCGATCGACGACCTCCGCGCTGAGGCTTTTCGGCGTCTCGACCGGGCGAAGCAATCGGTTGCGCTGGCGCCGCGCCGTATCAGTAAGGTGCGAACTTGACGAGCCTTGTCGGGTCATCGTACAAGTTTAGCATGGCCTCGACCGACCGGCAATGAGCGGATTCGGCCGATAGCCCTCTGGACTAAGCGTCCGCAAACGGAGAATCTTCTCCGAAAGAAGGTCGGCAAATGACCTCACGCGAAACAGCAGGAGGAAACGATGAAGCGTCGTGATTTCATGAAGCTCAGTGCGGGTCTGGGAGCGGCCGGTTTGGCATCCGGCCTTGCGCCCCCGCCTGCCCGCGCGCAAACCAAGGCGGTTTTCAAGACCTCAGACGTTCAGCCTCCGGGTTATCCGACCGTGGCGGCGACGGAAAACCTCGGCAAGAAGCTCGCAGCCGCCACCGACGGCCGGCTTTCGATCCAGATGTACCCCTCGATGCAGCTCGGCGGCGAAAAGGAAACCATCGAGCAGACGCAGATCGGCGCGATCCAGATGCTGCGTGTCAGCGTCGGCTCCATGGGCCCGATCGTCGACGACATCAACGTCATCAACATGCCGTTCCTGTTCAAGAACACCGCGCATGCCAACAAGATGATGGATGGGCCGATCGGCCAGGAGCTGCTCGACAAGATCACTGCCAGCCCGAACGCCAACCTGGTCGCGTTGTGCTGGATGGATTCCGGCGCGCGCTCACTCTACAATACCAAGCACCCGATCAAATCGATCGAGGACGTCAAGGGACTGAAATTCCGCGTCATCGGCAATCCGATCTTCGTCGACATGATGAATGCGCTCGGCGGCAACGGCATCTCGATGGGTTACGAT
The DNA here is from genome assembly GCA_963832045.1 of uncultured Alphaproteobacteria bacterium. GTDB lineage: Bacteria > Pseudomonadota > Alphaproteobacteria > Rhizobiales > Xanthobacteraceae > Bradyrhizobium. Next base: position 257,798 of record CAWHSM010000009.1, on the reverse strand, counting down.
CAGGTGTTCAGCGCGCTTCAGACCGGCGTAATCGACGGCGCGGAGAACAACATGCCGAGCTACGTGTTCTCCAACCACTACACGGCAGCCAGATACGTCACGCTGACCGAGCACCTCATCATTCCCGAAATGCTCATGTTCTCGAAGCGAGTCTGGAACACGCTGTCCGCCGACGACCAGGGCCTGATCAAGAAATTCGCCCGCGAGGCGCAGCTCGAGGAACGCGAGCTGTGGAACCAGTATGAGCAGAAAGCGCTGGAGAAGGCGAACGCTGCGGGCAGCCAGATCATCGAGGTCGCCGACAAGACACCGTTCCAGAACGCCGTCAAGCCGGTCTGGGACAAGTATGGCCCGAAATATCAAGACATGATCAAGCGCATTCAGGCCATCGCGTAAGCGAACCATGATTTCATCTGCCATTGCGAGAAGCGGAGACGGCGAGGCGCTTCCAACTCTTTCGCGTCGTCATTCCGGGGCGCGAATGAAATGCGCGAACCCGGAATCCATGGATCAGCAAGAATGCTGAGAGAAATGGATTCCGGGCCTACGCCTCCCGCGCAAAATAGCTTCGCTATTTTGTCGCGACGGCGCATCCCGGAATGACGAAAACAAAATGCTCGACTAGCAAACGGGGGGAACGCCATGGCAGCCACATATCGCCGCGCAATGGACGCCCTCTATCTGATGTGCGTCTTCGTGGGCTGTCTGGCGCTGGTTCTGATCTCTGCGATTATTCCCTGGGCGGTGTTCACCCGCTACGTGCTCAACAGCGCGGCCTCCTGGCCGGAGCCGCTTGCCGTCCTTCTGACCATCGTGCTGACCTTCATCGGGGCGGCCGCGGCCTATCGCCTCAACCTGCACATGAGCGTCGGTTATTTCGCCAATCAGTTGCCTGCGCCGTTTCGCAAGCTGCTCGATCTCCTGGTGCAGTTGCTGATGGCCATGGTTGCGCTCTTCATGGTCGTGTGGGGCGAGCGGCTGGTTGACGTGACCTGGTACAACACGATTGCGGATTTCCCCTTCCTGTCGGTCGGGGTCACTTACCTGCCGATTCCGGTCGGCGGCGCCTGCCTGCTGTTGTTCATCGTCGAGCGGATCTGGCTCGGGATTCCGCCCGATCCGCTTCCGGCTCACAGCGAAACCGCGCCGTTTGAGTGACTAGTGCCGCCTATTTGAAGTTCCTGCGCCACAAGCCGCAAATCGGTTCAGGAACTTCAAATAGAAAGCGGCACTAGAATAGTAACTTTGCTAGTGCCCCGGACTTTTCGAAGTTCGTAAACGGGGGTGCCGCGATGGAGTACGAACTTCGAAAAGTGGGTACTAGGAGAGGACCGGGTCATGGACATCTTCGTTCTTCTCGCAACCATGATGATCTGCTTCGTGATCGGCATGCCGATCGCCTATTCGCTGGCATTGGCCGCGATCGCCGGCGCCTGGTCGATCGGCATTCCGCTGGAAGCGGTGATGCTGAAGATTTCCGACGGCGTCAGCAAGGTGGCGATGCTGACGATTCCGTTCTTCGTGCTGGCCGGCGCGATCATGGCCGAAGGCGGAATGGCGCGGCGGCTCGTCGCCTTCGCCGACGTGCTGGTCGGATTTACCCGGGTGCGCGGCGGCCTTTCCATCGTCAACGTGCTCGCCACGACTTTCCTCAGCGGGATTTCCGGCTCAGCCGTTGCCGATACCTCCGCGATCGGGTCGGTGATGATCCCGCAAATGGAAAAGACCGGCTTTCCCCGTGTCTTTGCCACCAACCTGACCATCACCTCCTCGGTTCAGGCGCTGCTGGTGCCGCCGAGCCACAACGCGGTGCTCTATTCGCTGGCGACCGGCGGCACGATCTCGATCAGCGCGCTGTTCATGGCCGGCGTCTTTCCGGGACTGCTGCTCGGCTTCTCGCTGATCATCCTTTGCCTGGTCTTCGCCTATCGCGACAACCATCCGCGCGGCCAGAGCGTGCCGGCGCGGGACGCGGTGCGTATCACCATCGACGCCGCCTGGGGCTTGATAACACTCGTCATCATCCTCGGCGGCATTCTCGGCGGCATCTTCACCGCCATCGAGGCCGGCGCGGTGGCCTGTATCTGGGCGTTCTTCGTCACGATGTTCATCTATCGCGACTATCGCTGGCGCGACCTGCCGGTGCTCCTGCACCGGACGCTCCGCACCGTCGCCATGGTGCTGACGTTGATCGCGTGCGCTTCCAGCGTCGGCTACGTGATGGCGCTGACGCAGATGCCGGCCAAGATGACGGCGTTCTTCCTGTCGATCTCCAGCAACAAGTACGTCATCCTGTTTCTGATCAATATCCTGCTCTTGATCCTCGGCACGCTGGTCGACATGGCGCCGTCGATCCTGATCGCGACGCCTATTCTCCTGCCGGTGATGCAGAATTTCGGCGTCGATCCCGTTCATTTCGGGATGATCATGCTGCTCAATCTCGGCATCGGCCTCTGCCATCCGCCGGTCGGATCGATCCTGTTCGTCGGCTGCGCGGTGGGCAAGGTTACGATCGAAGAGGTGATGCGAAAGATCTGGCCGTTCTATCTGGTGATGTTCCTGGTCCTGATGTTCGTCACCTACATTCCGGAAGTATCGCTGTGGCTGCCGCGGCATGTGCTGCGGTGAGTAGCCGCGAACCCGGCACGCAAAACCTTACGCCGCCCGGGTACTCACCTTCTTCGGCACCAAGCGCTCGCTCGTCAGCGCTGCCTGCGCACTCGACGTTCCCGCTTCGTGGTATTCAGCGTCCTCGTTGACTTGCCAGATGTCGTAGATGCGTTCACCGGCCAGGATGTTTCGCGCCGTCAGCATCGCCGTCATCATGGCGTGGTCCTGGTTATTGTATTTGTGCATGCCGTTTCGGCCGATCAGATGCAGGCTCGGATAGCTCAGTTCCAGATCCTGCCGGATCGTTGCCATATGATCGCGGTAGGCCTCATCATAGACCGGATAGGCCTTGGGCTGACGCACCACGCAGCCATCGAGCACGTCAGAGGCCGAGATCAAACCGACCTTGGCAACCTCACGGGTGGCCAGTGTGACAAGCTCCTCATCGGACATCGTCCACAGACCGTCGCCCTCGAAGCAGAAATATTCAAGGCCGAGGCAGTTCATGCCGGCCGGGGCCATCTCGGGCGACCATGAGCCAAAATTCTGCACACGCCCGACCTTCACGCTGGGATCATGTATGTAAATCCAGTTGTCGGCGAAGACATCGGATTTGTTGGTCATCAGCGCGACGGTGAGGAAATCACGATAGCGCAGTTCGCGGGCGTGCAGCAGCGAGATAGGTTTGGGCGAGAGTTTCTGCACCAACTCGCGCACCGGCGCCGAACTCACGACATGCCGGGCGGTATAACTTTCGCGTTTCCCTTCGGCGGTGACGACATCGATGCGCCAGATTTTCCGCGCGCCATCGTAAGCGAGCTCGACCAATTCGCGGCCCATCAGAATCCGGCCGCCGCGCTCCCTGATTTTGACCGCCGCGGCTTCCCACATCATGCCGGGACCCTTGCGCGGATACTGGAACGTCTCGATCAACGTCTTGACGACACCGTTTCCCGCGACATCGGTCTTCGGCTTACCCCTGAACGAGCGCTTCAACGCATTCGTCACCGCGACACGAAGGTCCAGCCCCTTGATGCGCTGCGCCGCCCAGTCGGCAGAGATTTCGTCGCACGACATGCCCCACACTTTCTCGGTGTAGGTCTTGAAGAAAATCTGGAACAGGCGCTCGCCGAACCGGTTGCGCACCCAGTCGTGGAAGCTGCGAGGCGAGGCAATCGGGAATGCTTTTGCGTAAGCATAGGACAGCATGCAGACCGCGCTCGTGAATATTCCGAGATTGCGTAGCGCCTGGAACGCGCTCAGCGGGTAGGAATAGAATTTGCCGCCGTAATAGATGCGCGACAGCCGGCGGCGCGTGATGAAGTCGTCCGGCAGAATCTCGTGCCAGAGATCGACAACTTCCTTTGCCTTGGAGAAAAACCGATGGCCTCCGATATCGAACAGGAAATCGCCGTAGCGGACGGTGCGGCTGATACCGCCGACATAGAGCGGGTCTTTTTCGATCACGATGACCGACGACGTCTCCTTGGTCAGACAGTAGGCCGTGGTAAGACCGGCGGGCCCGGCACCGATCATGAAAATCTCAGCATCGACGGTCATATACGGACTCGGCCTTTTTTCGGATTCCAGGCCGCATTTGCGCAGAGCTTCGTTAACTTCCAGCTATCGCGACCTGCACAAAACGCCTCTCGGGCGTTAATGAGACCTCAAGACGGCCGCGCGTTTCGCTCTTGTGTCCCGCGCCGGCAAGTGCCGGGCGAACCCGCTTCAGGCGGCCAGGGCCTCGACCAGGACCGCCGCCTCCTTTGTCCCATAAGACAAATAGGTCACGCGCCAACGGCGTTTTTCCGCGATTTCCGCCAGCGCCTTGAACCCGCCGGTTCGCCAGTTGGGAAAGCCGAAATAGTCGTCAAAGTGAATGACGAGACGGTGCTTGACGTAATCGGAGCAGAATTCCAGCACGTCGACCGTCGCCGCGTAGGTATCGCAATCGACATGCACCAGGAGTGGGATATCGGCGCTGGGGTTTTCGGTTTTCCAGCGGGGGGCAGATTCCGAAAACCAGCCCTTCACCAGACTGACGTTGCGCCGGACCTTCGGCAGCTTGCCGCCGAGATCAAAGGTCTTCTCCGGAGCCATGCCGCCCCATTGCCCCTGCAAGCCTTCGAAACTGTCAAAGCCGACGAAATTCAGTTCTGGGAACTGCCTGGCCTGATGGTTGATCATTCCGCCTTTATAAACTCCGAATTCCAGCACCAGTTTGCGGGAAGCAAACTTTCGTTTTGCCTCCCGGATCGAAAGAGCCACGCCCTCAAACCGGTCCAGAAACGAATACGCATCCTTCATGTTTTCCTTTGCGTAGCCAAAGGAATCCATGACGGCGTCACGTCGCATCAGCATCGGAACGGATTCGGGAAGCGTTCTCTCCACGACGTAGCGTGCAAACGAGGCAACCACGTTGGAGAACCAGACTTCGGCTCGGGTACCTATCCGGATCATACTTCGTCTACCCCTGGGATTGCGCTGGACAGATGCCTTGCCGGCTCTGGGACCGAGCGGCGGACCGGCCCATCCAGGGGCCGAGCCGCCTCGGTTTTTAAGCCAATCTATTTAACATAGGCCTTATTGGCGCGCGTCCGGCACATGGCGGGCCGTGACGCCCGTGGCAAATCAGGACTTGCTTAACGCCTGCTGTGCACAGTGGCGCAATGTTCGCGCTCGATAATCTCGATAATCCTGGCGTGCCTGCGCACGGTCGAGAACGTGCCGGCTCGGCCAGCACTAATTTACGCATCTGCGTCGTCATCCTGTTGCTTTTCATTGTCGCCGCTACCACGAGCGCCATGCGCAAGGATATCACGCAAGGCTTCGATGAAGTGGCGCACGCTTCTTACGTCGCCCATCTCCAGCACTCCGGTGAGATATGGTCGACATTCGAGGCGATGCGGATGCTTGACCCGTCGACCTTCCGCTTCACCGGCGAGACGGACTATCTCAATCATCCCTCGCCGTATTATCTGCTGCTGGCGCGTCTTGGCCCCAGCCTGGAAGGCCATCCCGAGGCCATCCTGGTCCATCGGCTGTTCAATGTGGCGTTCGCCGCAATTGGACTTGCGGCCCTGATGGCGATTGGGCTCGTCGCTGGGCTGCCGCGGACGGCGTTCTACGCCTACGTCGTGCCCATCGCCGCCATCCCCGTGCTGGTGTCGGTTGCGGGCGCCGTCAGCAACGACAACGCGGCGTTCGCCGGCGGAGCAATCGCCACGCTGGCCGCCTTCCAGCTCCTGACTACCGGAAGCCGCGCCTGGCTGTTGGCTGCGCTCGGCGGCCTCATCGTCGCGGCATGGGCCAAGTTCACCGGGCTATTGCTGTCAGGCGGAATGCTCGCCGGCGTACTGCTGTGGTTGCTGTGGCACAAGCGCCTGCCGCTGCGCTGGATCGTGCCGATTGTAATTGCCGCGCTTCTGGCATGCGCCCCCTATCTCGTATTGTTCGCCCAGTATGGCAGCCCGACGCCGATGACGCCGGGAGAACTCGCGATGATCAAGCGAGACGCGCACGCGGTGGGCTGGGATACCGCCGCGCGATTGTCGCCCGCCTCCTACGCGGCGCATTTCGTCGTGGAATTCGTCATCGAGTGGATGCCGACTTTGAAGCCGCGTACCGCGCTGAATTACGCGGCGCTGGCGATCCCGATCATGACGGTGCTGTGCGCCCTGGCGGGGATTTTGCTCGCGGTTCGGCGGACCGCATCCGGAACGGCAAGTCCGCTCGATATCCTGATTTCTGCGGGCGCCGTTGCCTTTGCCGTAACGTTCGTTCTCCACGGCGTCTTCAGCTACAACCTGCATCGCGAATTCGGTTGGCTGACAAGCGCTTACCCGCGTTACTATCTGCCGCTGGCGGCACTCTTTCCACTCGCGGGATTGTCGCTGCTCACTGCCATCAAGCATCTGGCCGCCCGAGCCGTACTGCTTGCCTTCCTGATTGTCGGGCCCCTAGCCTTCATATTGCTGAGCCAGTCACTGGCATAGCCCATCGCGCCGACAAGGGCGCTCTCGTGCCGGCCACCACGTGGTTTAGGCTTCGCTAACGCGATCATTCAATTGCGGTCGCGCGCCAGACCCGAGCCTTAAAATTTCAGGCGTATCAATGGCTCCCAACGGGACAAAAAACGGCGGGGGCCGAACATGACAATCGAATTTATTGCATATCCGGTATTGGCATTCCTCGCGGTCACGCTGGCCGCAAAACTCATCGAGCGTCGCAACGACGTGCTGTATGGACCCTATATCCAGGGCCGCAAGCGCCTATCGGCTGATATGCGTGATCGGTTTGGGTCGGCCATAGCCGCGATCGGCTTGCGCCGGGACGTTGGACGTTTTGCCTTGAAGTTCGTGCCCGTCAGCATTCTCGCTTCCGCGATTATCGGTTGAGCGATCGATGAGCCTTCTCGATCATCTCTCGCCGAAACCCTCGGGGTTAAAGGTCGTCTGCGACGTCTGCGGAAGTCTCTCCATCAAGGCGATCGATCCCGCAAATGCCGCTGACGGCGCCAACATTCATTGCCGCCGCTGCAACGCCATTCGCGGCACCATCGCCGACCTGCGCGCGCTGGCGCGGCAAGGGACCGGGGATTTTGAGTTTTAGCGCTAGTGTCCCGGTTCTGACATTCGTACCAAATCGCGGCGGGCACTTTTACGAATGTCAGAACCAAAGGGACCCTAGCAACCATATGATTCTAGTGTGGCTTTGACTTCTGACGTTCCTTCGAAGAACTCGCGGCGACACTGAAAGGAACGTCAGTGTCGCCACACTAGAAAAGCCGGAAGTTGATGGTGGCGAGGCTGTCCATGCCGGCATCAAGCGGCCGCGGCTGAAACCGCAGGCGGTCCGTCCGCACCTTCAAGCAATCCCGCAATTCGACCTCGCTTTGCCTGATCCGGTTCCGGATCTCGCGGCGGTCGAACGTCGTGAGGGTTGGACTTGCGAGCTCGCGCCAGGCGTCCCGCTGCTCTGCCATCATGGCATCGATATCGCGACTCAAAACGTCAGGCTCAGTCATGTCATTCGACCTGTCTTGAGGAAAAGCCGCCTTCAGTCTCGCCCGCCAATTCCTTAAATATGGTTAACAAAAGCCTTACGGCCGCCACGCCGGCGGCTGGCCGCGCCGGTTTCACACCTCTCCAAGCCCGGATGCGGTGGTGATGGCGGACCGTCTCTCCGCCTCCCATCGTCGCGGCGAGCTTGGTGGCTTACCCGGCGATGATGCGCGCTGCCGTCGGACGACGCTTCGGCCTGATGGTTCGTGCGGCCTCGGCCGCACCGATTGTGCGCCGCGTCATGAACCCGTCGGCCGGACAACGATGGCGCCGGCGATCCGGGCTAGCGGCGTGGATTTGGCATTCACCAGCCCGGCCACCGCGAGAGGATGCGAATGTCAGAAGCAGGATCGCTCACGCGCCTTCGTTTTGACCCGTCCTGCCGGTTTTGCTATGGGCCTTCTCATAATAATATATTTTGTGGGGAGAGTTTTATGGTCGATCGCCGGACATTCACGACAATGCTTGCAGGCACCATCGCGGCTCCCTCCCTCGCTTTCGGCAAACTCCTGACATTCAAAAACGTATTCTATTCGGCGGTCGGACCGGACCTGACCGTCTACGGCGTCGACGTCGACAACGCAGTGCTCTTCAAGCAGGGCACGGTATCGGCGCCGGCCAACATTCAATATGCCTGGCGGCATCCCAAGAAACGCTATCTCTATGTCGTTTCCTCCAATGGCGGACCGGCCGCCGGCGAAGCCACCGGAAGCGTGCACGCCGCCAATGCATTTGCGATCGATCGGGCCAATGGTGCGCTCAAGCCGATCGGCCAGACCATCAAGCTGGCCAGCCGTCCGATTCACGCCAGCGTCGATCTGTCGGGCCGTTATCTCCTGATCGCCTACAACAAGCCGTCGGCTTTGACGGTGCATCGCATCAACTCCGACGGCACCATCGGCGAATTGGTCGAACAGCCCAACAAGCTCGACACCGGCATTTTCGCCCACCAGATCCGCGTCACGCCGGACAACAAGCACGTCATTCTGGTGACCCGCGGCAACAACGCTCCGTCGGATAATCCGGTCGATCCCGGCTCGATCAAGACTTTTGCCTTCAAGGACGGCGTGCTGACGAACCTCGCGGCGATCGCGCCCGGCGACGGCATGCATTTCGGACCGCGGCATCTCGACTTCCACCGGAAGAAGCCCTGGGTGTTCGTCTCCATCGAGAGTCAGAACCAACTGGCGGTCTACAAGCTTGAGGACGCCACCGGCCTGTCGCGCGAGCCCATGTTTGCGATGAAGAACACGCTTGCCGATCCCAACTCGAAACTGCGCCAGGCCGCCGGTCCGATCCATGTCGGCCCCAACGGCCGCTTCGTCTATCTCACCAACCGCGCCTGGTGGACCACCGACTATGAAGGCAAGAAGGTATTTGCGGGCGGCGAAAATTCCGTCGCAGTCTTCTCCATCGATCAGAAGACCGGCGAGCCGACGCTGATCCAGAATGCCGACGGTCATGCCAATTATTTGCGGACGTTCAACGTCGATCCGAGCGGAAAACTCCTGATCGCCGGCGCGCTCTGGCCGATGCCGATGCGCGATGGCACGACGCAACCGGCGGCCATCGTGCTGTACCGCGTCGGCAACAACGGCAAGCTGACCTTTGCGCGCAAGTACGATATCGACGCCTCTGAGCAGAAGCAGCAGTTCTGGGCTGGAATGGTGACCCTCTAACAGATGCCGGGGCGAACATGTCTGACGGGCCGAACCTGATTTCGCGCCGCTCCCTGCTCGGCACCGCGGCCTTGGTCGCGGCCACGCCCGCGCTCGCGGAAGAGTGCCGGGTCGGACCGCCACCGCACGAGAAGGGTGCCAAGGTCTGGATGGACATGGATCAGGTCGAACTCGACGCGGCCTATGACCAGGCCGCCTATGCGCCCATGATCAACCAGTTCACCAAGCGTTTTGCCTCGATCAGCGAGACCACCCGCGCGCGGCTTGGGCAGCCGAAACGATTGGCCTATGGACCGACGCCGATCGAAGGTCTCGATCTTTTTCCGGCCAGAGCCGCGAATGCGCCGATTTTCGTATTCGTCCATGGCGGCCGGTGGATTCGCGGCATGGCCAGTAACTACTCCTATCCTGCCGATCTCTTTGTCAATGCCGGCGTCAACTATGTTGTGCTGGACTTCATCGCGGTCAACGCCGCGGGTGGCGACTTGCGGCCGATGGCCGATCAGGTGCGCCGCGGCATCGCCTGGGTCTACAAGAACGCCGCCAGTTTCGGCGGCGACACCAGGCGCTTTTATATCGGCGGCCACTCGTCCGGCGGCCACCTCGCCGGCGTCGCCATGGTGACCGACTGGCAGAAGGATTTTGGATTGCCAGCCGACATGATCACGGGCGGCCTTCTGATGAGCGGCATGTACGATCTCAAGCCGGCGCGGCTTTCGGCGCGCAGCAGTTACGTCAAGTTCGACGACGACATGGAGCAGGCGCTGAGCACGATACGGCATATCGATTTGCTGCGGGCGCCCGTGACCGTCACCTATGGCAGCTTCGAGACGCCGGAATTTCAGCGCCAGTCTCGCGATTTCGCCGGCGCCGTGAAGGCCGCCGGCAAGCCGGTCGAGCTCCTGGAAGCGACGAACTTCAACCATTTCGAGATGTGCGAAAGCTTCGGAAATCCCTACGGCCCGAACGGCCTAGCGGCGCTCAAGCTGATGAAGCTCGCCTGATCCCGGCTTGCGTCAGCGTGTAACGAGGGAGCGCCATGGCGCGAAAACTGATCGACATTTCCGTGCCGCTGCAAAACGACGTTCCGGCCGACCCGCCCGGCATCAATCCGCATATCCATTACCACGACCATCAGCAGAGCCTGCCGCGAATGCTCGGATTCTTCGAAGGCCTCAAGGCCGAGGATCTGCCGGACGGCCAAGGCTGGGCGATGGAAACGGTGCAGCTATCGACCCATAACGGCACCCATCTCGATGCGCCCTATCACTATCATCCGACCATGAACCGCGGCGAGCGGGCCTGGACCATCGATGAAGTGCCGCTCGAATGGTGTCTGCAGCCCGGCGTGAAGCTCGACTTCCGCCATTTCCCCGATGGCTATGTCGCGACCGCCAAAGACGTCGAAGCCGAACTCAGGCGGATCGGGCATACGCTGTCGCCGCTGGAAATCGTCGTGGTCAATACCAGCGCCGGCGCCAAATACGGCCGCCCGGACTTCGTCAATTCCGGCTGCGGCATGGGCTATGAGGCGACGATGTATCTGCTCGAACGCGGCGTGCGGCTCACCGGCATCGACGGCTGGAGCTGGGACGCGCCGTTCGTCTTCACCGCGAAGAAGTTCGCCGAGACCAGGGATGCGAGCCTGATCTGGGAAGGCCACAAGGCCGGGCGCCATATCGGCTATTGCCACATCGAAAAGCTGCACAATCTGGAGCTCTTGCCCGCAACCGGCTTCATGGTGTCGTGCTTTCCGGTGAAGATCGAACGCGCCTCGGCGGGCTGGACGCGCGCGGTCGCGATCATCGACGCATGAGAAGCCCGCTGTTCGCGGCGCCGCGCGCTTAGTCTTTCGTCTCATCACCACGTTTGGCCGCCACAGCATTGCTAGCGTTCGCACGCCAAGGGCGGCGCAAGAGCCGGCTTCGAGCCGCGCCATGGACATAGACGTAATTGCTTGAATCGGAAGAGAAAAACATCACTACCCGGCTGGTTCCGCCGGCGCCAATGCGGCCGTTAACGCTGCCACGAGAGCGAACGGGATGCGACCATTTTAGCCTTTCCAAGCCGAGGTCGAGACCGTACCACCTGATCCGGTTTTCACCGCGGCGAGGCAAGCGTGAAGGGGTTTCGCTTGCTGGGGGCGCGGTCGAGGCTACAATAACCTCAAGGCCGAACAAGGCCAGAGATCATGGAGAGGAACGTCATGACAACTACATCCCGAACGCTTTTCCGCTCGCTGCTCGGCGCGACGGCTCTGGGCCTGGCGGCAACGGCATCCGGTCAGGCGCTCGCCGCCGACCCGATCAAGATCGGCGTCATCGCCGAAGCGCAGGCGATCGCCGGCGCATCGATCCCGCAGGCCGCCCAGCTCGCCGCCGACGAGATCAACGCCAAGGGCGGCGTCGATGGACGCAAGATCGAAATCATCACTTACGACAACCATTCCTCGTCGGCGGATTCCGTTCGCGCCTTCCAGCGCGCGGTCAACGAGGACAAGGTCAACATCGTCATCTCGAGCTATATCAGTGAAGTCGTGCTGGCGCTGGAGCCCTGGGCCGCGCGCCTGAAGACGCCCTTCGTCACCCCGGGCGCGGCCTCCAACGAAATCAGCAAGAGCGTTCACGCCGACTATGAGAAGAACAAATACACCTTCCATGGCTACCTGACCTCGGCCGCGCTGGCATTGTCGGTCTGCGACGCCGCCAAGGATCTGCTGGTCGACGAGAAGCACATGAAGACCGCGGTCATCATGAGCGAGGACGCCGCCTGGACCAAGCCACTCGATATCGGCTACGAGGAATGCCTGCCCAAGATCGGGCTGAAGGTGCTCGATCACATCCGCTTCTCGCCGGACACCACGGACTTCACGCCGATCTTCAACAAGATCGAAGGCGTCAAGCCCGACGTGATCATCACCGGCATTTCGCATGTCGGCGTGCAGCCGACCGTGCAGTGGAAGAACCAGCAGGTTCCGATCGCGATGTTCGGCATCTCCTCGCAGGCCACCAACTCGACCTTCGGCAAGGACACCAATGAAGCCTCCGACGGCGTGCTCTATCAGGGCGTCTCGGGTCCGGATGTGCCGGTCACCGAGAAGAGCGTCCCGTTCACACAGGCGTTCAAGACAAAGTTCGGCAACTTCCCCTCCTACGCCGGCTACACCTCCTATGACGAGGTCTATTACATCGCCGACGCCGTCAAGCGCGCCGGCTCGACTGACGCCGACAAGCTCGTCTCCGCACTGGAAAAAACCGACTGGGTCGGCACGATCGGCCGCATCCAGTTTTACGGCAAGGACGACCCGTTCACCCACTCGATCAAATACGGCAAGGGCCTGATCACGGGGTTAATGCTGCAATGGCAGGATGGCAAACAGGTCGCCGTCTGGCCGCCGGAAGTTGCCAAGAGCAAGCTGAAGTTCCCGAGCTTCATCAAGGTGACCTCGAACTGATATCCGCAGACGCTCCCGGGTAATCCCCGGGAGCATTTTTTCGAAGTGCCTTGTTCCCAAGGAGAGGCGGCGGGGGCTGCCGCGGCCGGTATCAATGCTTGCGTTTCAGATCCTGATCGACGGTTTTGCCATCAGCGCGCTGTATGCGCTCGGGGCAACCGGTTTTACCCTCATCTTCGGCGTCTCCGGCGTGCTCAATCTGTCGCACGGCGCCATCATGGTGCTAGCGGCGGTTGCGGCGTGGGCGGCGGCGAGCGTGCTGCATCTCGACACTTATTTCGGCGCATTGGTCGGCGTGGCCGTGGCGCTGGTGTCCGCCCTCGTCACTTACTTCGCGGTGGTGCAGCCGATCCAGAAATCGAGCCGCATTCCGAACGAAGAGAAGGAAATCTTCGTGCTCACCGGCACGCTGCTCTGGGGCATCATGATCCAGGAGTTGATCGCCTACTTCTTCACCAACAACGCCAAGACGGTGCTGCCGATCGTCGAGGGCGTCGTCGATATCTTCGGCGTCCGCACGCCCAGCAATGAAATCTTCACCGCCTTTGTCTGCTGCCTTGTGATTGCGCTGCTCTGGCTGCTGGTCAACCGCACCCGCACCGGCAAGGCGGTACTGGCCGCCTCGATGAACCCGCGCGGCGTCACGCTACTCGGGCTTGAACTCCGCAGTATCTATGTCGTGGTCTGGGCAATCTATGGCATCCTCGCCGGCATCGCCGGCGTGCTGCTTGGCATGTTCTTGGGCGTCAGCTCCTACAGCGTCGGTCCTCTCACCGCGAGCGCGTTCTCGATCGTGGTGCTGGGCGGGCTCGGCAGTGTGTCGGGCTCGTTGATCGCCGCCTTCGTGGTTGGCTATCTCGAAACCTTGACCGCCTATCTGGTCTCCCCGGCCTACCGCACCATCCCGGCACTCCTGCTTCTTGTCGCCGTGATGTATGTCCGGCCGCAAGGCCTGCTCGGGAGGCGTTGAGGTTGAGCATGGACGGTTTCTTCAAATCACGGCTGTTCTTCATCTCGCTCGCGATCGTCATCATCGCCTCGACGCTGCCGCTCTATGTCTCCGGCTACATCCTCGGGCTGCTCACCGTCGCCTACTATTTCGGCGTGTTCGCGATGGCCTGGGACCTCCTGTTCGGATTTGCCGGCGAGGTCAATTTCGGACCGACCTTCCTGATCGGCGTCGGCGCCTATACCGCCGGCATTCTCAACAACCAGTATGGCTGGTCGGTCTATCTCTGCATCGTGCTCGGCGCCCTGGCCTCGGTGATCGCAGGCGTTGTCCTCGCTCTGCCGGCGTTGCGGGTGCGCGGGCCTTATTTTGGCCTGACCACGCTTGTCGCGGTCTTGATGTTGCAGAACTTCGTCGTGGTTTTCGCTGACCTCACCGGCGGCGAGATCGGGCTCACCATCCCCGACGTCATTACGATCGATGCCGGCGTGAACTACTGGATCGCGCTCGGCTTCATGACGATCAGCGCCCTCATCCTGTACGGCCTGTCGCAATCGCCGATCGGTCTTGTCCTGCAGGCGAGCGGCCAGGACCCGGTCCAGGCCGGCGCGCTCGGCTTCAACATCGTCAAGCACAAGCTCGCCGCTTTCATCGTCAGCGCCTTCTTCTCCGGCCTCTCCGGCGCTCTTCTGGTGTTTTACTTCGGCACCGCTTCGGTCGGCACCGTGGTCGATATCGCGGTCGGCGTGAACGTGATCGTGGCCGCCGTGCTGGGCGGACGCCGCACCGTGCTCGGTGCCGCGCTCGGCGCCATCTTCCTGATCGTCGCAGGAGAATTCCTGCGGCCAGCCGGAGAACTTGCGACCTTCATCGTCTCGGCCGTCGCATTGTTTGTCGTGCTGTTCTTCCCCGGCGGCTTCCTCGGCGCGGCGCTCTCGCACGAGGGCCGCTCGCAATGAGTGAAACCACCAACAACCCGCCGGTGCTCGAGGTTCGCGGCCTCACCAAGCGATTCGGCGGCCTCACCGCGGTCAAGAACCTCGACCTCGAGGTTCATGCCGGCGAGATTTTCGGCCTGATTGGGCCGAACGGCTCCGGCAAATCGACCGCGATGAAGTCGATCATGGGGATCGAGCGACCGACATCGGGCGAAGTCATCTTCCGGGGCGAGAACGTCGCGGGCCTGCCGGCGCACAAGATCGCGCGCAAGGGCTTTGGCATGGTGTTCCAGCACTCACGGCCGCTCAACCGGCAGACCGTACTGGAAAACATCATGGTCGCGCTGTTGCCGGACAGCCTTTTCATGCTGTTTCCGGACAAGGCGCTGACCGAGCGCGCCAGGTGGATCGCGGGTCGCGTGGGCTTAGGCTCCGTGATGGATCGCCGCCCCCCGACGCTGCCTTTTGCCGATCTCCGGCGGCTCGAATTGGCAAAGGCGATCGCCAGGGACCCCAAGGTGGTGCTGGTCGATGAACCCTTCGCCGGGCTAACGCTCGCCGAAGTCGGCGCCTTCTCCGAATTGATCAAGAGCTTCCGCGACGAAGGCCGCGCCGTGCTGCTGGTGGACCACAACGTCAAGAGCGTCGCTGCGCTGGTCGACCGGGTGCTTGCGATGTATCTCGGCGAGAAAATCGTCACCGGCCGCGCCGACGAGGTCATGCGCAACGAGACGGTGCGGCGCGTCTATCTCGGCGGGGCGATCGAGACTTCGGCACGCCCGGAAGCGAGCTTCAAGGACAAGCTCCCGCTGCTGCAGGTCGAGAATGTCAGCGTGTTCTATGGCAAGGCTCAGGCGCTGGAGAACGTTTCGATCCACGTGCATCAGGGCGAGTTCGTGTCGGTCGTCGGGCTGAACGGCGCCGGCAAGACCACGTTGTTCAACACGATTTCCGGCTTCCTGCCCTATAGCGGCGAGATCGTCCGCGACGGTGAAAAACTGCGCGGCACGAGCCCGGCGCGGATCGCGCGAAGCGGCATCGTGCAATGTCCGGAATCGCGCGAATTGTTCGGTGAGATGAGCGTGCGCGAGAATCTCGATCTCGGCGGCCAGCACCTCACGGATGAGGATCGGGAGAAACAGTTCGCCTGGCTGTTCGAACTGTTCCCGATCCTGAAGGAGCGTCAGGGCCAGATGGCGCAGACGCTCTCGGGCGGTGAACAGCAGATGCTCGCGATCGGCCGCGCGCTGATGATGCAGCCCAAGATCCTGATCCTCGACGAGCCCACGCTGGGGCTCGCGCCGGTCATTCTCGAGCAACTGTCAAAGGCGCTGGAACGGCTGCGCCAGACCACGCCCATTACCGTGCTGTTGGGCGAGCAGAACGTCACCTTTGCCCTTCCGCATGCCGACCGCGTCTATGTGCTCGAACATGCGCGGATCGTCTGGGAAGGCGACCCGGGCCGTTTCGCCGCCGAAGCCGGCGAAGGCTATCTCTGACGAATTTGATTCAATTCGTCCTGACGGTGCGACTCGCCATCGAAGGTTGCGCAAGCTGGGTCGGTGCGAGTTGAGCCGGCGCGAGTTGGGGCGCCGCATCAAAACCCGCAAATTCCGCTTCCACGGCTTGCGAGATCCAGCTGGACGCCCCGGGATGCGCGATCGCCAACCCGATGAGCGCGATGACCAGGAGAACGGGCAACGCAATGAACCCGAATCCCGGTTTCTCGTAAGTGCTGTCGCCTTTGCCTGACTTGTCGAACGAACCGTGCATGGATGCCTCCATTAGATGGGTGGATGTACTCCACGCATGGCTTAGTGCAGCGCGCGCCAAGTGTGTGTGATCTACTTCACACAGCGTTGCGCGCGCATTTAACGCTTTAGCTCTTGTCTTCGCTCGCAGCGCCCGCGAGCTCCTGCAGCGGCTCGGCTTCCAGCACGACGATAGCGCCATGTTCGAGACGAACCCAATTGCGCTGCGCCCAGGCGCGCAACTGCTTGTTGATGCTCTCGCGGGACACGCCGACCATCTCGCTGATTTCCTGCTGGGTGACCACGATCGTGCGGCCGCCCTGCACCGTCTTGTGCCGTTCCGTGAGACGGATCAGCGCGCTGGCGAGCCGGCCCGGCAGATCCTGCAAGATCACCTGCTCGACCTGGTCGCTGGTCCAGCGCAACCGCGTGCAAAGCAATTCGATGAATTTCATCGCCAGCGCCGGCTGGCTTCGGACGAAAGGCAGGAATTCACGGCGGTCGATGACGAAAATCTCGCAATTGGTATTGGCGATGGCGTCAGCCGTTCGCGCCTGGCCGTCGAGAATTGCGACCTCGCCAAAAATCTCGCCGGAGCCGATCAGGTTGAGGATCGCGCTGCGTCCGTCGGGCGAGGAAATGCTGATCTTCACCGTGCCCGATATCACCGCGATCAGGCTGTTTCCTGGGTCGCCCCTGGAGAAGATCGTCGCCCCGCGCTTGAGGGTGGCGTGTTTGGCATAGCGGCAAAGCTGCTCGAACGCTTCCACGTCGAGGTCGCAGAAAATCGGGTGCTTGCGCAGCACCGCCAACTTGTTGCTCGGAAATTGCCGGGCTCCGCCCGTATTATCTTGGGACACGCCAGCCGGTCTCCGGAAGCCCGTTTCCTGCACCGCACAAGCCCTGTTGTCAATGAGATCGGGCGAAGGCACCCTGTTCCGATGGTGAAACCGAAACCGTCGATGAGGCAGTCCCCGCCGCTCCGGAGCCCGATGACCTGCGACGTAGCGTTTCGGACGGCCGCCAGCCACTATCTCGGCCAGCTGACGGCACAACAGCAGGCAACGTCTGCGGGCGAACCGGAGGCTCTGCATGCCATGCGTGTCACGCTCACCCGGCTGCGGACCAGCATCAGGTTCTTTTCGCCGATGGTGGCAGGCTTGGAGCAGAAGCGGCTTACCGCGGAATTAAAGTGGCCGAATGCCCATCTCGGCATGGTTCGCGACCTTGATGTCGCCCTCGAACGACTGACGAAAATCAACAAAGATCAGGCACGGATAAAGGACCGCTCCTGGAAGCGGGAACGTGCCGCGTGCCAGCGCCTCCTCACCCGCGCCCTTCGCTCCCCGCGATATCGGCGGCTCATCAGGGATTTGACCGCCTGGATCGAACGCGGCGACTGGTCGAGAAAAATCAGCAAGCAAGCGACCGAACGGCGCGCGGAGCCGATTGCGGAATATAGCGCACGCAAACTGACGCAGTGGCAGAAGAAGCTTTTGAAAAAGAGCCGCAAACTTGGGGAGCTCGGGCCTAAGAAACGGCACCGGCTGCGGCTGAAGAACAAGCGGCTCAGCTACGCCATCGAGGCGGCGGCGAGCCTGATGCCGGACCGCGAGACGCCCACGCAACAATCGACGATGAAGCTGTTGCGCAAAGCGCAGAAGTCGCTCGGCCAGTTGAACGACGACATCAGGCGCCGGTCTCTTGCCGTGACCCTTGGCGAAGACAAGACAGAGGTGAGCGATCTGCTCTTGAAGCCGAAACAAAAAAAGCAACTGCTGCGCAAGGCCGCCAACGCCTACGAAGAACTTGCAGAGCTCAAGCCTCTCAAAATTACCAGCGCTTAGCTGCAACCGCGATGGGGCTGTGCCTGGTCCCTCGTGAGAGTGAATGCCCCCTCACCCGAGTCGCGCAATGCTCAGATGACGCGGTCAACGCGGCACGACCGCGGTTGCCTCGATCTCGACCTTTGCATTCACTTCAACGAGGCGCACGACCTGCACCAGCGCCATTGCGGGATAATGTGCGCCAAAAATCTCGCGATAGATCGATCCGAGCGTCTTCAGGCTGGCGAGATATTCTTCCATGTCGACGACGTACCAGGTCAGGCGAACGATGTGTTCGGGCCTTGCGCCGCCCTCAGTCAGAATGGCCGCGATGTTGTGCAATGTCTGGCGGACCTGGGCTACGAAATCTTGTGGCAAATGTCCCTGATGATCCCAGCCGATCACGCCGCCGGTCACCACGAGGCGGCCATCGGCGGTCATGCCGTTGGCGTATCCCTTGGGCGCGGGCCAGCCGCTCGGCTGCAAAATCCGCGTCTGTGACGACGCCGTTTCGCTTTTCGTCACCGGGCGGACCGCTGAAGCCGGACCGTTCGAAGGGTTCATTGGCATCTCTCCTTCTTCATTCGGCCGCGACGCCTGCTGCTTGCGCGATCTGCCGCAAGGCAAAACGCTTCAGCTTCCCGGTTTCGGTCTTTGGCAATTGGGCGACATATTCGATCGCGCGGGGATATTTGTAGGGCGCGATCGCATTCTTGACGTGGTCCTGCAACTCGGCGGTCAGCGCGTCACCGGCGTCAGCGCCAGAGGCCAGCACCACATAGGCCTTGACGATCATGCCGCGCGCTTCATCCGGCGCGCCGACCACGCCGCATTCGGCAACGCAGGGATGGCTGAGTAACGCGGCCTCGACTTCGGGGCCTGCGATATTATAGCCGGACGAAATGATCATATCGTCCGACCGCGCGATAAAGGAGAAGCGGCCCTGCTCGTCGCGGGTAAAGGAATCGCCGGTCAGGTTCCAGCCGTCGCGCACATAGCTCGATTGCCTGTGGTCTGCGAGGTAACGGCAGCCGGTCGGGCCCCGAACCGCGAGCTTGCCGATGGCGCCCGCCGGCAACTCGTTCATGTTTTCATCGACAACCTTCGCCTCGTAGCCCGAAACCGGGTACCCCGTGGAGCCGGCGGCCGCGCTATCAGTGCGATTGCTGATGAAGATGTGCAGCATCTCGGTAGAGCCGATGCCGTCGAGAATGGTCTTTCCGGTCTTGCGGGTCCAACTGTCGAACACCGGCGCCGGCAAGGTCTCGCCGGCCGAGACCGCCAGACGCAGCGACGACAGGTCCGCGCCCTGATCCATCGCCGCCATCATCGCGCGATAGGCGGTCGGCGAGGTGAAGCAGATCGTGGCCTTGTAGGTTTCGATGATCTTGATCATCTCGGCGGGCGCCGCATTTTCGAGCAACGTCGCGGTGGCGCCGAACCGCAGCGGAAAGATCGCAAGCCCCCCGAGTCCGAAGGTGAAAGCGAGCGGCGGCGAGCCGACAAAGACGTCGCCCGGCGTCACTTTCAGAACTTCCCTGGCATAACCGTCGGCGATGATCAGGAGGTCGCGATGGAAGTGCATCGTCGCCTTTGGTTCGCCCGTGGTGCCGGAGGTGAATCCCAATAGCGCGACATCGTCGCGGCCGGTCTTGACCGCCTCGAACCGCACCGGCTTGCTCAGCGCCACGCGGTCAAGCTCGGCATCATGGTTCGAGGTGCCGTCAAAATTGACGACCTGCTTGAGGAACCGGCTGGTCTTGGCGCATGCGACCAGCTCGTCAGCGATACGGCTATCGGTCAGCGCCAGCGCAATCTCGGCCTTGTCGACGATCTTGCTCAATTCGCCGGCGCGAAGCAGCGGCATGGTGTTGACGACGACCGCGCCCGCTTTGGTCGCGGCGAGCCAGGCGGCGACCAGCGCCGGATTATTGCCGGAACGGATCAGCACACGATTACCCGGCTTGACGCCGTAATTCTCCACCAGCGCATGCGCCAGACGGTTCGACCAGTCGGCAAGTTCCTTGTAGGTACGCTGGCGGCCGTTACCGATCAGCGCAACCTGGTCGCCCAGTCCCTTCTCGACAATCCGGTCCGTCAGCTCGACCGCGGCGTTGAGATATTCCGGATATTGGAACTCCTCGCGGTCCAGCGCGAGACGCGGCCACTGATCCTGCGGCGGCAGGCTTCGCCGCGTGAAATCGTCAACGTGACCCGATGGGCCAAGCGATGGGGCAAAGGGTGACATTTCCATCGTCTCCCTGATCTCGGAACAGCGCGGCTTCCGTCATTCCGGGGCGATGCGAAGCGACAAAATTGAAATTCAATTTTGCGCCCAGCACCAGACCCGGAATCTCGAGATTCCGGGTTCATGCTTCGCATGCCCCGGAATGACGGTTATAAAAACATTTTATACTTAAAGTAATTCGGCGCAAGTAGGCCCTTAAACGCCTTTTGTGGGCTACGAGGGGACCACCAGTTCCTTCAGGCGCAAGGTCATGGATGAGGCGGGATCGGCCAGTGGCGCAATCGCGGTGAAGTGGTTGGCGCCGGCAACGGTGCCGAATGTGGTGGCAAGCCCGGCGTTGCCCCAGCGCTCGGCAATGCTCCGGCTTTGCCGGAAATATTCCGCGCTTTCCAATTCCCCCACCACCGCGTCCAGGCTGCCGCGTGCGGGAGGTTGCCAGAATAATGGGCTTGCGGCGCGGGCGGCGGCAGCATCGAGACCCAACGCCTTGTTGATGGAGGTCGGAACCAAAGGCTCAAGATCGAACAGGCCGGAGATCGCATAGGCCGCAATCACGAGATTTGCCGGCAACGCTGGGTCAAAAGTCCTCCAGTCGGTCGCAAGCATGCAGGCGGCAAGATGCCCACCCGCAGAGTGGCCGCTAATGACAAGGCGTTCCGACAGTTTTGCCAGCTCGCGCGTCGCGATGCGCATTTCTCCGATGATCTCACCGACCGAAACCTGCGGGCAAAGATCGTAGGTGGGAACGGCAACACCGATGCCGTGGGCGTTTAGCCCGCGCGCCATATGGCTGAAGGATGAACCATCCAACGCCTGCCAGTAGCCGCCATGAATGAAGACGACGACCGGTCCTGCCCCCTCGCCTGCGAAAAAATCGATGCTTTGCCGTGGGTCGAATCCATAGCGGATCACGCGCGGAGCATGCGCTTGCCGGTAGCTGGCGGCATCCCTCGCCCACCCCGCCATCAACGCCGGATTCTCGGGGACCCGCGCCCGGTTGTTATATTCGACCTCGTAATCGACCTTGCCCAAACCTCACGCCCTGCTCTGCGCCGACTTCTGCGCGGAACCCTTGGTCTTCGCCAACAACCGCATCAGTTCGCGAACATCCTTCGGCGAAAGGTCGCAAAAAATATCGGCGATCCAGCTTTCGTGCTCGGCCGCCATTTTGCGGAACTCGGCGCGGCCGGCCTTGGTCAGTCGGATCACCTGCACCCGCCGGTCATTCGCCGAGGTGCGCCGATCGAGATGACCGGACTCGACCAGCCGTTCGACCAGGCCCGTGACATTGCCATTGCTGACCATCATCCGCTTGGAGACATCCGACAGCGTCATCCCCTCCGGCACCTTGTCGAGCTGGGCCATCAGGTCGAAGCGCGGCAGCGTGACGTCGAAGCGTTCACGCAGGCGGCTGCGGACTTCGCCCTCGATCAGGGTCGTGCAGGTCAGAAGCCGCAGCCACAGCCGAAGTTCACTGCCGTGATCGCCCGGAAGCTCGACGGCCTTGGTCTCGGAATCGAGGATCATGATGCAACCATGTGTATCTTGCGCGCCGGGCCGCTGCCGCTTGCGGGCGGATATTTTGACCTTCAAGTAATTGAAGAGCGACTTCAAGTCAAAACGGCCATTCGCCGGAGCGCGCCCATGGCCATCAGCTAATTTCTTTAAGTTTCAAACAATTGGCGCAGCCTTTGCATGTTCACGTGCTGGTCGAAATCCCCCGCGTTAGCCGGGCGAGTTTTGCGAACCGCATCGCTTGCCGCCAGCGCCGTCGCCAGAATAAGCTGACGGCGCCGGTGCTTCGCCAGGGTTCCGTCGCGGCCGATCAGGGGAGAAAAGTTCATGCGTCAAATGCTGAAATTGGCCGCTGCTGCGATCCTTTTCGCCAATCCGGCCTTGGCCCAGGAGAAACTGAAGATCGGCCTGGTCCTGACATTGTCCGGCCCGGCGGCCTCACTCGGGCAACAGGTTCGCAACAGCTTCGAACTAGCCGTCAAGGATCTTGGCGGCAAGATGGCCGGCCGCGACGTCGAGACCGTGATCGCCGACGACGAACTCAAGCCGGACGTCGCCGTCACCAAGGTCAAGGGCCTGCTCGAACGCGACAAGGTCGATTTTATCGTCGGCCCGATCTTTTCCAACATCCTGCAGGCGATCCACAAGCCGGTAACCGACAGCAAGACCTTCCTGATCAGCCCGAACGCCGGCCCCTCGAGCTATGCGGGCCAGAATTGCAGCCCGTTCTTTTACGTGACGTCCTACCAGAACGACCAGGTGCACGAGGTGCTCGGCAAGGTAGCGCAGGATCGCGGCTACAAGCGCGTCTATGTGATGGTTCCGAACTACCAGGCGGGCAAGGATTCGATCGCCGGATTCAAGCTCGACTACAAGGGCGAGATCGTCGAGGAACGCTACATTCCGCTTGGCATGCTCGATTTCCAAGTCGAATTGTCCAAGATCGCCTCGCTCAAGCCCGACGCCGTCTTCACCTTCATGCCCGGCGGCATGGGCGTGAGCCTCGTGAAGCAATACCGGCAAGCCGGCCTTGCCGATCAAATCCCGGTGCTGTCGGCCTTCACGGTCGATGAATCGACGCTCCCGGCGCAGCAGGACGCCGCGATCGGCATGTTCGGCGGCGCGGACTGGGCGCCGGATATCGACAATCCCCAGAACAAAAAGTTCGTCGCTTCCTACGAGGCGGCTTACAACAGCGTGCCCGGCAGCTACGCCATGCAGGGCTATGACGCTGCACTGCTGATCAACAGTGCCGTGAAGGAGGTCCTGGGCGACCTTGCCAACAAGGACGCCGTGGCGGCTGCGCTAAAGAAGGCCGATTTCACCTCGCTGCGCGGCAACTTCAAGTTCAACGTCAACGGCTACCCGATCCAGGATTTCTATCTGACCAAGGTCGCCAAGCGCGCCGACGGCAAATTCCAGACCGAAATCGTGGAGAAGGTGTTCGAGAATTACGGCGACCGTTACGCCAAAGAATGCGTGCCGGGCAACTGAGTTAAGTAGGGCGTAAACAAGAGGGAGTGTGAGCAGCATGACGAGCGAGATCACCGGCATCACCCGCGCCAACGAGGGCATCCAGGGCATTTCCTGGAATATTCTCGGCCAGACCTATGTGCCGAAGAGCCGCACCGACCACTCCTTCTCATGGCACGCGACGTTTCCGCCCGGCACCTTCGTGCCGCCGCATATTCATCCCGACCAGGACGAATATCTCTATCTGCTGGAAGGCAAGCTCGACTTCATGCTCAACGGCGCCGACGCACAGGCAACGCCGGGCGATCTGATCCGGCTCGGCATGGGCATTCCCCACGGCATCTTCAACAAGTCCGATCAGACGGTGAAAGTACTGTTCTGGGTCTCGCCGACCCAAAGGCTGTTCGATCTGTTCTGGGGCATTCACAACTTGAAAGAGCAGACCCCGGAGACCGTGGTGGCATTGGCCGCCGAGCACAACATCCACTTCCTCCCCCCGCCTCCAGGGGCGTGATCTGTCTTCTTCTCCCTCTCCCCGCCCACGACCGCCCACGGGGGGAGGTGGTCCTAAACGCCGGGACCAGATTTCCTTCAATAGCGAAACGAGACACGGGGAAAAATTAGCAATCCTAGTGAAGTGACAAATATCAGTCCAAATAACCCAAACGAGGCACTTCCAACTAGGTCGGAGAGTCCATTTCGGTTCGAGAGTTTGAATAACACAAGCCAGCCAATAAAAGCCGCCAGTGCCGGCTCCGCGATTGCTAGAGCTAGGGCAAGGGACAGCGAGACCGAAAACCAATCGTCAAACAAAATACCTAGCACGGCCGTTAGAGCGACCAAGGCAAAAATGCCAAGCAATAGAAATACGACCTGCTTCGTTTTGAGATTTATGCCGTGGGTCATTGCAGCAACAAAGCAACTTGCGGCCGACCATAAAAGCCCAACAAGCAGTAGCATTAAGTTGACGGACCCATAGCCCTTTATAGCAGGTCCAAGCTTTCCTATTGCGTGAAGAATACTGTTTCGATTTGACGAAACGTCCAACCAAATGAGTGCTGACAGAAGAAGCATTAGGCCATTTAGCCACGGCCTACTTCTGCGGATCGCTCTGGAAACCACAGCTTCACTCATTCTGGACAAGCTTAGTTCCCTGTTACCCCCTCACCGCCGCCAGTCCCGGCACCGCGGCAAAGCCGGCCTTGTGGGCATAGCCGCGCACGATGGCTTCGCGCTGGGCATAGCTCAACACCTTGTCGATATCGGTAAAGCCGTCGGGCGCGAGTTGCTCAACGGCATCGATCACGCCCTCGGGGCCGCCGCGCCGGTTGGAACGGACGATCTCGGCGGTCATCGGCAGGCGCTTCTGCTCGTAAGCCATCAGCGCCTGGCGCGGATGTTCGGAGCGCGCAAGCAGGTCCGCCAGGCACCGCGCATCGAGAATGGCCTGTGACGCGCCGTTCGATCCCACCGGGTACATCGGGTGAGCGGCATCGCCGAGCAGCGTGACGCGTCCATCAGTCCAATAAGGCAACGGGTCGCGGTCGCAGGTCGGATATTCGTAGAATTCGACTGTCGCCGAAATCAGGCTCGCGACATCGACATAGGGTACCGAGAAACGCGCCACATGCGGCATCAGTTCTTCACGACGGCCCGGACGCGACCAATCCTCGCGGCGCGGCGGCGGTGAATTGCCGTCGCCGATCTTCACCAGCACCGCCCAGTTGGTGAGCCGGTTCGCCGGGCTCGAGCCTTCCGCGATCGGATAGACCACGACCTTGGCATTGAGGCCGCCGGCAACGATCATCGAACGGCCGGTCAAGAACATCGGCCAGTCCCGCGCGCCGCGCCACAGCATCAGGCCGTTCCAGCAAGGCGGACCTTCGTTCGGGAATAACGTCTCGCGCACCCGCGAATGAATGCCGTCTGCGCCGATCAGAATGTCGCCGCGCACGGTCGTGATGTGGCTGCCATTGCGATCGAAGAAATGAGCGGTCACTCCGCCCTCATCCTGGGTGAAGGCCCCGAGCCGGCAGCCGGTGTGGATGGCTTCCTTGCCGAGCCGCTCATCGACCGCGCGATGGATCACGCTTTGCAGCCGGCCGCGATGAATCGAGAATTGCGGCACATCGTGGCCGGCGTCGATGCCGCGGGCGTCGCGCCAGACTTCCTGGCCATGGCGGTTGAGATAGTAAAGCACGTCGGTGCGGATCGCGACGTCGTCGAGCTGTTGCAGCAATCCGAGAGCGGCCAGTTCGCGGATCGCATGCGGCAGCGTGTTGATGCCGACCCCGAGTTCGCGGATGGTGTCGGCCTGCTCGAACAATTCGCAAGCCATGCCGCGTGCGCGCAGCATCAACGCCGTGGTCAGGCCGCCAATACCGCCGCCGACGATAATCGCCTTCATCGCCTCTACTCCACTCAACGCGCGACAGGAGATTTTCGCATAGCGCCTTATTCGGCCGCAAGCGGCTTTGTAGCCTCCGCCTTGAGCTCAGCCCGGGTCCTCGGCTTAGCCTTAATTTTAAGGTCTTCGAATTCCTGCCGATCCCTGGCGCTGTTGCGGAAAATCTGATCCTTGCCGGGCAGATATTGCGGCGGGCTGAAGACGTCCTTCACGCCGTACCACGCCGCCGCCTTCATGGTGAACGCGGGATCCACCAGATGCGGCCGCCCGAGCGCCACCAGATCGGCCCGTCCTGCCGCCAGAATGGTGTTGACCTGATCGGCCGTGGTGATGTTGCCGACGCACATGGTCGCCACCCTCGCCTCGTTGCGGACCTGGTCGGAGAACGGCGTCTGGAACATGCGGCCATAGATCGGCTCGGCGTCGCGCACGGTCTGCCCGGTCGAGACATCGACGAGATCGACACCGGCGTCAGCAAAGGCGCGCGCAACCACCACCGCGTCGTCGCCGGTGATGCCCCCTTCGGCCCAGTCGGTTGCGGAAATGCGCACCGACATCGGCTTGTGCGACGGCCACACCGACCGCAACGCCTCGAATATTTCGATCGGGTAGCGCAGGCGATTGGCCAGCGAGCCGCCATAGCCGTCGGTGCGCTGGTTGGTCAGCGGCGAAATGAAGCTCGCCAGCAGATAGCCGTGGGCGCAGTGCAGCTCCAGCATGTCGAAGCCGCAGGCTTCGCCACGTTTCGCCGCGGCAACAAACTCAGCCTTCACCCGATCCATCGCGACGCGGTCCATCTCGCACGGCATTCGGCTGTCCGGGAAATAGGGAATCGGCGAGGCCGACATCACGTCCCAACCGCCCTGTTCCAGCGGACGGTCCATGCCGTCCCACATTAGTTTGGTTGCGCCCTTGCGGCCGGCGTGACCGAGCTGGAGGCAGATTTTCGCGGCCGAATTTGCATGAACGAAATCGACGATGCGCCGCCAGGCATTCTCCTGCTCGTCGTTCCACAAGCCCGCGCAGCCCGGCGTGATCCGCGCATCACGCCCGACACAAGTCATCTCGGTAAAGATAAGACCGGCACCGCCAAGCGCGCGCGATCCGTAATGCACGAAATGGAAATCGCCGGGCATGCCCTCCTTCGCCGAATACATGCACATCGGCGACACCACCGCGCGGTTGGCGAGTGTCATCTCGCGCAAACGAAACGGCTGGAACATGGGCACAACGGGGTTCTCAATATCAACGTCAAAACCCTTTTCGCGAACATGGCGCGCGAAGGCCTTGTCGACCTCACCGACGAAACCGGGCGCCCGCAGTGTCAGATTGTCGTAGGTGATCGCCTTCGCCCGCGTCATCACCCCAAAGGCAAATCGAACCGGATCGAAATCCCAGAAGCGGTCGACATGCTCGAACCAGACCAGGGAAACATCAGCGGCGTGCTGGATCTTCTCGACTTCCTCACGTCGGCCTTGCTCATATTGTTCGAGGGCCGCAGCCACCGTCGGCGCGCGCTGCATCGCGTCGACGAGCGCGATCGCATCTTCCATCGCAAGCTTGGTGCCGGAGCCGATCGAGAAATGCGCGGTCGCCTTGGCATCGCCAAGCAGAACCATGTTGTCCTTGACCCAGCGCTGGCTGCGGATCATCGGAAAATTCCGCCACATCGAGCGGTTGGTGAGCAGCGGATGGCCTTCCAGAAACCAGCCGAAAATCTCGGCCATGCGGTCGGCGGATTGTTGCTCATTCAGGCCCGACAGGCCCGCACGCTTGAAGGTCTCGGGATCGGTCTCGAAAATCCAGGTCGATCGCTCCGCCTCATATTGATAGGCATGGGCGATGAACGGACCCCATTCGGTCTCCTGGAAGATGAAGGTGAAGGCGTCGAGCGGCCGGGTCGAGCCCATCCAGGCGAATATGTTGGAACGCAGGTCCACTTCGGGCTGAAAATGCGCCGCATATTTGTCGCGGAAGCGGCTGTTGATGCCGTCCGCCAGCACGACGAGATCGGCATCGGCAAAACGGGACTCGTTCTCGATATCACACTCGAAGATCAGCCTGACGCCGAGTTCCCGCGCCCGTTCCTGCAGGATCAACAAAAGCTGACGCCGCGAGCAGCCGCAAAAGCCGTTGCCGCCGACCCGATGCACGGTGCCGCGGAAATGCACGGCAATGTCGTCCCAATAAGCGAATTCCTGGGTAATCCGGCGATAGCTTGGGGAATCGTATTTCTCGAAATTGTCCAGCGTTGCATCCGAGAACACGACGCCGAAGCCGAAGGTGTCGTCGGCACGGTTGCGCTCATAAACGGTGATATCGGCCTCGAGGCGCTGCTTCTTGAGCAGGATCGCCGCGTAAAGACCCGCTGGTCCGCCACCGATGATCGCGGCCTTCATGGGAGCCTCATCCGCCTTTTTCGAAAGTCGGAATTATTTTAATTCTAAAATAATTCGCCGGCAAGCCTCTTGTCTTGAGCGTACCTGGGGGCCATGCGGCTAATCTAGCTCCGCCTTACCGGGTTCGTCATGCCCGGCCTTGTGCCGGGCATCCACGACTTTTTTTTGGTCGGGGTAAAGACGTGGATGGCCGGCGTAGGCGAAGCGGAAGCGACGCCGTCCTTCAGACGGCAATGCCCGGCCATGACGGGCGCAATTGGCTTTGAGCCCCACGCGGTGATTACAACCCTCCGTCAATCCCCCTTAAACACCGGCTTGGTCTTGTTCGAAAACGCCTCGAACGCGCGGGTAAAATCCGCCGTGGTCATGCAAAGCGCCTGCGCGATGGCCTCGGCCTCGATCGCCTCCTCGACCGACATCGCCCATTCCATCGCCAGCATCCGCTTGGTCATGGTGTTGGCGAAGGCTGGCCCGGCCGCGATTTCGCTGGCCAAGGCGAGTGCCTGCGCCAACACCTCCGATGGCGCGACGACGCGGCTGAAGAAACCCCAGCGCTCGCCCTCCTCCGCGCTCATGAAGCGTCCGGTAAAGAGCAGCTCTGAGGCGCGCGACTGACCGATGATGCGCGGCAGGATCGCGCAGGCACCCATGTCGCAACCGGCAAGACCGACTTTGTTGAACAGGAACGCGACCTTGGCTCCACCAGCCGCAAGGCGCATGTCCGAGGCCATCGCGATGATCGCACCGGCGCCGGCACAAATCCCCTCAACCGCTGAGATGACCGGCTGCGGACAGGCGCGCATCGCCTTGACGAGCTCTCCGGTCATGCGGGTGAAGGCGGTCAGACCCTTGGTGCCCATTTTCACGAGCGGGCCGATGATCTCGAACACATCGCCGCCGGATGAAAAATTGCCGCCGGCGCCCGATACGACCACGGCCTTCACCTCATCATCGAACGCGAGAGCGCGAAAAAAGTCGGTCAGTTCGCGATAACTCTCAAACGTCAGCGGGTTTTTCCGCTCGGGGCGATTGAGCGTCACGCTCGCAACTCCCGCATCCACTTTCAGGAGGAAATGGCGCGGCGTGTATTGCTTAAGCGGCAGCGAGACGGGATTGGCTGATGTGTTCATGAAATTCTTCCTTATCCTGACTCCGTCATTCCGGGGCGATGCGAAGCATCGAGCTACGATGTGCAATTGCACATCGGAGAATCTCGAGATTCCCCGATGCGCAATTGCGCATCTGAGGTCTGGTGCTTGCGCACCATCCCGGAATGACGGTTTCAAACTCCCGCGCACTGCGCGTCAAATCTCTCCGCCGGCCACCGCGATCGCCTGGCCCGTAATCGCGCTCGCGCCCTCGCCGCACAGCCACAGCACGGTGTCGGCGACTTCCGAAGGCGATACGAGCCGGCCTTGCGGATTGTGCCTGGTCAGTTCGGCCACCGCTTGTGCCCGGTCGCGGCCGGTTTTTTTCATGATGTTGTCGATACTGCCCGCCACCAGATCGGTATCGGTAAATCCGGGACATACCGCATTGACAGTCACGCGCGTTGTCGCAAGCTCCAGCGCCAACGAGCGCACGAGGCCGATCACGGCGTGCTTGGCAGCAGCGTAAGCGCTGACATAGGGGTAGCCTTTCAGGCCGGCGGTCGAGGCAATCGCGACGATGCGGCCATATGGGCGCTCGCGCATCGAAGGCAGGACTGCGTGGATGCTGCGGACCACGCCCATGAAGTTGACATCCATCATGCGCGCAAACAGCGCGGCATCGGATCTTGCAAACGGCGCTGATACCGCCGTGCCGGCATTCGCAATCAGGATATCGATCGGCTGGTGCCTGGCGGCCGCTGCAATCGCCGCATTGACGGCGGCCTGATCGGTGACGTCGGCGACCGCGGAAAAATGCGCGGCACCTTTGGCAACAGCTTCATCGAGAGTGGCACGGTCGCGGCCGAGCACCGTGACGACGGCTCCCGCGTGAGCCAATCCGGAGGCGATTTCACGGCCAATGCCGCGCGCTCCGCCGGTCACGACCGCGTGCAGGGAATGCGGCAGTCCCACCATGCGCGATCTCCCCGAATGATTTCACCGGCCCGATCATTTCAGGGTATATTTTATACTTCAAGCGTCGGCAACGGGGCGATCACTGCGCCAGGTTTGCCGGGCGCACGCCGACCGGAATGGGGGTGACCGGCGCAGAATAGGTCTGCGCGGGATTGCGATGGGTCGCGGCAAGGCTTGAGGAAGACGCACCCCATTGCTCCATGGCGAGCTTGCCGGCCACGACGATCAAGATTGCCGCCAGCAACAGCCGCAAGGCGGTTTCGGGCACGCGGACCGCGCAATAGCTGCCAATCACGATGCCCGGCAACGAGCCGATCAATAGCACGCCCATCAATTGCCAATCGGTAGAGCCCATCGCCCAGTGCCCGATCCCGGCGACCAGTGTCAGCGGAACGGCGTGTGCAATGTCGGAACCGACGATCCGCGCCATCGGAAACTGCGGATAAAGCAGGAGCAGCGCGGTCACGCCGACCGCACCGGCGCCGACCGAGGAAATCGAAACCAGCACGCCGAGTGCGGCCCCTACCAGTACGGTGGCGCGTGCAATCGTCGCTTCACTGTAGCGCTCCATGCGCGCGCGCAAGCGTTCGATGACGTATTTACGGAAGATCAGCGACACCGCCGTCAACAGCAGCGCAAAGCAAAGCACGGAATTGACCAGGCTGCGCGCGGATTCGGCCGACAGACCAAGCTGCCAGAGAACAAGGAGCGTCAAGAGGCTCGCGGGAATGCTGCCGCTGGCGAGCCGGATCACCGCCGGCCAGTGAATGGTGCGTGCCCATCCATGCACAAGGCCGCCGCCGGCCTTGGTCGCAGCAGCGTAAAGCAGATCGGTGCCGACGGCTGTGGCCGGGTGGACCCCAAACAGCATGATCAATAGCGGCGTCATCAGCGACCCACCACCGACGCCCGTCATGCCGACAAGCAGGCCGACGCTGAAGCCGGATGCCACGTAAAGCGGGTCAATCACGGGCGTTCGACGGGTCTTTGCAGGGACGCACGATCGCGCCCTTGCGGGCCGGCAGACATCACGAAGCTCCTCCACGGATCGGTTCGGGCATAACACCCGAACAGCCCTCACGGTTCTGTCTTATGAAACTAGGATTATATTCCCCCCCGCGGCAATAGTACGGCCGAAAAAAGAACGATCTTTCTATCCGGAGGGGTGCTGAGGGTAATTTCAGCCTATGGAACCGGGAAGCTGCTGACCATCCGATTACCATCCGGCCTGGCATGCCAAAGCGGGTTCCGGCGAGCGCAGAGGTTCCGGAATCACGCCGCGTCGCGGCGCGGACGGAAACGCCGAGATGCTGCGGGTCATTGACGAGGTCGGCAAGTTCGATATCAGCGGAGATAACCTCACGGTCGGACAGAAAATGCGGGACGATCCGGCCGAAGTCTTCCTGACCCTGATTCAGCCCGACGGCACGTTCAAGGCGATCGACAAACTTTAACAGCCGGTCGATCCGGCAGGCATCGCCTGCGCTCAAATTCGCCTCAAGGCTGTCAGGACAAGCTGCGGGGTCAAGGGAATCTCGGTGATGGCAGCGCCAAAGGGCTTGAGCGCATCGTTCACCGCGTTCGCAACCGCAGCCGCGGCGCCCGCCGTCCCCGCCTCGCCCGCGCCCTTGGCGCCGAGTTCGCTCTCAGAGGTCGGCGATACCACATGGCCGACGTCGATATCCGGCATCTCGCACGACATCGGAACCAGGTAATCGGCCATGTTGGCGTTGGTCAACTGTCCGCGCTCGTCATAGATGCACTTCTCGAACAGCGCGGCGCCAAGCCCCTGAACCACGCCGCCGCGGATCTGCTCGTCGACCAGTTGCGGATTGATCAGCGTTCCGCAGTCCTCCACCACCCAATGCTTGAGCAGCTTGACAAAGCCGGTGTCGGTATCGACCTCCAGCCATGAGGCCTGAACGCCGTTGGTGAAGGCAAACGGGTATTCACGCGGCACGTAGTGGCGCGTCGCCATCAGTTCCGGCCGAATGTCCGGCGGCAGCGTGTCGGGGCGGAAATAGACGATCCTGGCGAGTTCACGTAGCTCGATCCGCGGCGTGGCGTCGGCAGCGTTCACGATCACGTCGTTGGCGATGTCGAGCTCGGTGGGAGAAGATTGCAGGATGGCGGCGGCAATATCGAGGATATTCCGGCGCAGGACCCTGGCGGCCTGAAGCGCCGCCTCACCGCCGATGCCGGCGCCGCGCGAGGCCCAGGTGCCGCCGCCATAGGGCGTCTGGTCGGTATCGCCCAGAATGACTCGCACGCGTGACATCGAGACGCCAAGCACGCTGCCGACGATTTGCGCCGTGAGCGATTCCGAACCCTGCCCCTGTTCGGTAATGCTGGTCTGACAGACCACCGCGCCTCGCGCATCCAGCCGCACCGCGACACCGTCCTGCGATGAAATCTTCGCGCCGCCGACGCCGTAAAACGCCGCGCTCGGGTTGGTGACTTCGATGAAACTTGCAAGGCCGATACCGCGATGAATATTTCTTTTCCGAAGCGCAGCCTGCTCGGCCCGCAGCGCATCGTAGTCCATCATGGCAAGCAGCTTGTTCAGCGAGGCGTGATGCGACAACAGCTCGAACCGCAGGCCTGAAGCCGACGCGCAAGGGTACGCATCGTCGGCGATGAGGTTGCGCCGCCGGATCTCCACCGGGTCCATTCCGATCCGCGACGCGGCGAGATCGACCAGTCCTTCGGTCACCGAACAGGCGATGGGATGGCCGACCGCGCGGTACTGGCACATCACGTTCTTATTCTGAAACACGACGCGAGCGCGGGCGCGATAGTTCTTCGTCGTATAGGGACCGCCGACGAGGTTGACGACTTGATTGGCCTCGATCGCGCTGGTGCGCGGATACATCGAATAGGGACCGATGCCGGTGAGATCGTCGATCTCGAACGCCGTGATGGTGCCGTCTCGCTTGACGCCGATACGCCCTCGACAGCGGTGATCGCGGGCATGGATATCGGTATTGAAACTCTCGATCCGGTCGGCGACGAATTTGACCGGCCGCCGCAGCAGTTTCGACAAGGCATAGGTCGCCATTTCGTCGGCATAGATGTGCACCTTGATGCCGAATGAGCCGCCGACGTCCTTGCAGATCACGCGAACCTGCGCCTCCTCCAGACCCAGATGCAGCGCAGCAATGTTCTGCACCATGTGGGGGGCCTGTGTGCCCTGATAGATCGTGAGCCGCACCTCACCGGGGTTCCAGTCCGCGACCACCGCGCGCGGCTCGAGCGTCACGCCGGTGTGCCGTCCGAACACGAATTCGGCTTCCACGACTTCATCGGAGCCCGCGAACGCCGCATCGACCGTGCCGACGTCCAGCGTGCGCTCGAAGGCAAGATTGTCGCCCAGGCCAGCATGAATGACCGGTGTGGCGGAATCGAGCGCGGTGCACATATCCGTGACCGCTTCCAGTTCCTCGTATTCCACCGTGACGGCCTCCGCGGCGTCTTCGGCCATCGCGCGGCTCGTTGCCAGCACGGCCACGACCGCCTCGCCCTGCCAGCACACCCTTTCGATCGCGATCGCGCGCTGCGGCGCCGATTTCAGGCCTTTCAGATGCGAAAGCACGCCGACCCACGGCGTAATGACGGCGCCCAATTCCTCGCCGGTGACGACCGTGACGACGCCTGGCATTTTCTTTGCGGCACCGGTGTCAATCGCGACAATTTTCGCATGTGCGTGCGGCGAGCGGACAAACACCACATGCACCATCCGCGGCAATTCCAGATCGCTGACATACAGCCCGCGCCCCTGCAGCAGCCGATCGAGATTGGGGCGCGGCACAGACTTGCCGATATAGGAATTCGGCCGGTCGAGTTCCGACAGCGTTTGAGGATTTGTGTTTGCCTTGCTCATGGCGCGCGGACTTTATTGCAATTCTTGCGCGCCTTCGCGGTCGCCTCCACCGCGTCGACGATGGCCTGATAGCCTGTGCAACGGCAGTAATTGCCGGAGAGATGCTCGCGAATCCGCTCCCTGCCCGGATCGGCTTCAGATTTGAGCAGGTCCTGCGCGGTGATCAACATGGCCGGGGTGCAGAATCCGCATTGCAGCGCGTTGCGTTCGCGAAACGCGGCCTGAAGATCTGATATCTCGCCGCTGTCCGAAAGCCCCTCGATGGTCTCGACCGACGCGCCGTTGGCCTGCACCGCCAGCATCAGGCAGGAGCGCACGATGTCATCATTCACCCGCACCGTGCACGCGCCGCACACCCCATGCTCACAGCCGACATGCGTGCCCGTCAGTTTGAGATGCTCGCGCAGAAAATCCGCAAGATTTGTCCGCGGCAAGACGTATGCATCGACATGCTCGCCATTTACGTCCAGCGAAATCGGCAGCGGCGCGATCATGCTGCCTCCCATGCCGAGAGATCGGGAGACGACAACAGCGCGGCGACGCAACGCGCCAGCAGCACTTTGGCATAATGACGCCGCATCGCGCCGCTCGCCTGCTGGTCTTCGGGCGGATCGAGTTCGTCGCCGAGGGCCTGCGAGGCTTCGGATAGCACCTTCGGCGTCACGTCCTTGTTGACGAGCATCGCCGCCGCCTTTGCCCGGACGGGCTTGTCGGCGACACCGAAGAACACCGGGCGGAAATCGATCAACCGCTGATTTTCAACGGCCGCCTGCGCAGCCAGGCCCACAATGGCGTAATCGCCCTGGCGGCGAGCGAATTCGCTGAAATAATGCGCGGAATTTTGCGGCGGCGGCGGCACTTCGACCGCGACCAGCAACTCATGTGCCGACAACAGCGTCTCATAAATTCCGACGAAGAAATCCTCGGCCGCAATCCGGCGTTCGCCGGCAGGCCCACGCACGACGACGGTGGCGTTCAACGCAATCATGCACGCCGGCAGTTCGGAAGCGGGATCGGCATGGGCGAGGCTGCCGCCGATCGTGCCGCGGTTGCGGATCGCCGGATGCGCAACGTGGGCAATGGCCTCCTTCAAAAGCGGCGCATGGGCCGCAATGTCTGGCGCGTTTTGCAGATCGACATGACGCGTCAGCGTGCCGATCGAGAGAAAGCTTTCATGCCTGGCGATGCCCCGCAGTTCGTCGAGCGCGCCGATATCGACGAGCAGTTCGGGCGCCAGCAGGCGAAGATTCATCGCGGGCATCAGGCTTTGACCGCCCGACAGCACCTTCGCGCTCTCGCCATGTGCGGCCAGAAGCGCGATCGCGTCCCCGACGCTGGTGGCGCAGGCATAGCTGAAAGCCGAGGCTTTCATTAATGTGGCCTCCCCACGATTTTTCAAAAGATTAGACGGCCCGACCCGCCAAAGGTCAAGGTTGTTTATCGAGCGATTATTTCTGATGACTCGGCTTTCGGATAATGGGAGAAAGCGCGGGGTGGTTACGATCGAAGAAAGATACTCCGAGGGAGAACGCAGGCGATGAAGCTGGGTTTTTTCACCATGCCGATCCATCCTCTCGGGAAGGATTGGCGGCTGTCGCTGCAGGAGGATCGCGAGGCATTCCTGCTCGCCGACGAACTTGGCTTCACCGAAGCCTACGTCGGCGAGCATGCCACCGACCGCGCCGAAAACATCACGTCCTGTGTCGCGTTTCTGGCCTGGATCGCGGCCGCAACCAGACAGATCAAGCTCGGCACCGGCACGATCAACATGCCGAACACCCATCCGGCGGCAACGGCCGCCAGCCTCGCGATGCTTGATCACATGCTGGACGGGCGGCTGATCTTCGGCATCAGCCCGGGCGGACTTCTGTCTGACGCAGAGCTGTTCGGCAATCTCGACGCCAACCGCAACGAGATGTTTCTCGAATCGATCAATCAGGTTCTCGATATCTGGGCCAATGATCCGCCCTATAATTTCAAGGGCAAGTACTGGAACATCTCCACCGAGCGGACGCTGATATCAGATATCGGGCAGGGTTTTATTGCGAAACCCTTGCAGCGGCCGCATCCGCCGATAGTGGTCACGGCCGTGGCGCCCTTCTCCAAGGGTGTGACGGAGGCGGCGATCCGCGGCTGGGATCCGATCTCGGCGAATTTCCTGATGCCGGCCTGGGTGAAAAGCCACTGGCCTAAATATGTCGAGGGCTGCGAGCGCGGCGGCCGGCCTGCCGATCCCGCTAATTGGCGCGTCGCCAAGAGCGTGTTCGTCGCCAAGGATGCCGCAACCGCCAAGGCCTACGCGACCGATCCTGATGGACCTTACGTTTATTACTACCGCTCGCTCTTCACCAAATTGAAGAAGAACGGCCGTATCGACCTGTTCAAGACCCGCCGCGATCAGCCTGACGATGAGGTGACGCTGGAGATGATTTGCGACAAACTCATTATCCATGGCACGGTGGACAGCGTCGCCGACCAGCTCTTGGCTTTCCAGAACGAGGTCGGCACCTTCGGTACGCTGCTCTATGCCGGCAAGGACTGGAAAGATCGCGAGTTGGGGCGGCAATCGATGATCATGATGGCGGAAAAGGTGATGCCGCTGGTCAATGCCGGGATGGCGAAGTAGCGAGGGCATCAGACCAGCGCTTTCACCGGGAGATTGCGAACCGCTTCCTTCTCGCCAAACACCTTCGCGAAGCCCGCCAGGAAGGCGTCCACTGCATCGCTGATCATCTGCTCCCGGCTTTCGAGCACCGGCAATTCGTAAATGAATTTGCGAACGCCGTAATAGAAGATGCCGCTGTGAAACACCCAGGCCATTTCGAACTCGGCTGCGGTCGGTCGGTTTTGGGCGGGCAGTCCCACCTCGTGCCGGCATTCCCTGATGATGCGGGACAGAATCTTGTCCCGCACGATGCCGACATAAGATCTGTTAATGTCGAGCCCTTTCAGGCCCGAATAGAGATAGATGCGAAGCCATTTGCGATTGAAGATCACGCCGGTATAAGCCTCATAGAATTCCTTCAGTCGCTCACGGATCGGCCGCATGCGATCGCCGAGCAATTTCTCCCATCCGCTATCCAGCGGGTCGAGATAGACCGTGCGGTAGACTTCCTTGATCAGATCGTCCTTGCTCGGAAAATAGCGATAGAGCAGCGGCTGGGTCACCCCTAACCGGTGCGCCAGCGCGCGCGTCCCCCCGCCAAATCCCTCCTCAGAGAAAAACTCGGTGGCCTTGGCGACGAACTCCTTGCGCCGGTCATCCGGCGACAGGCGCCGCTGTTTGGTCCGCGCGCGTTTGGCTGTGGCTTTCTTGCTCATGCGCTGGTGAGTACCTAAGCGTCGCCGCCGACAAATCGCCCGAAACCGCCGCCAACGAACAAAAGCGGTTCTTGCCGGTTGTAGGCATAGGCTTCAACGGCGCCCAAAAAAATCACGTGGTCGCCACCATAATAGCGGTTGGCCGCGCGGCATTGAAACCAGGCAACGCTGCCACCGAGCAACGGCGCGCCGCCAAGTCCCGGTTTCCAGTCGACACCGTCGAAGCGGTTGACGCCGGACTTTGCGAATTTCGAAGCCAGCGCCTGTTGCGAGGCGCTGAGCACATTGACCGTAAAATGGCTGGCGTTCTGGAAGATCGGCAGTCCTTGCGAATACATCCCGAGGCTCCAGAGCACGAGCGGTGGGTT
Organism: uncultured Alphaproteobacteria bacterium; assembly: GCA_963832045.1. Taxonomy (GTDB): domain Bacteria; phylum Pseudomonadota; class Alphaproteobacteria; order Rhizobiales; family Xanthobacteraceae; genus Bradyrhizobium. The sequence goes on along the minus strand of CAWHSM010000009.1, from coordinate 219,851 downwards.
GATCGAGACGGAGGCAAAGGAGTTGCACGTCAGCCCGTAAGGTTTGCCATCGTCCGCGACGGCCGTGACGATGGTGACACCGGTCGCGAAGGTGCCGAGCGCGTGGCGGAAGTCGCGAGGGTCCAGCGCCGAGCTACCGCTTGCCAGTTCATTGGCCGTCTCGGGCTCAGGCATGTGGGTTGGATTCCTATTCATCCCTCGACTGCCTCATAGCGTCAGGTTTTCAGAAGGCAGGCCAAGCGCAACCCGCCCGTAATTGGTGCCCGCCGCATCGAAATTGAATGCGATGTGAGAATTGATCGCGTGGGCGTCACGGAACTGCCGCTGCAACGCGCCCGACATATAAAGGCCGCGGGCGCCGCTTGCCGCAAACAGCAACGAGACAGCTTCGGTGCAGAGGTTGACGGAATAGGCGCCGTCCCGCCGCATTTTGGTCTTGGCGGCCATATCCGGGATGTCTCCGCGCCGCACATCGGCGAGCGCCGCGATACAGGCGGAGCGCATGATCAGGCGCGCCGCGTCGATCTTGGACGAAGCCTCCGCGATCTTGATCTGGGTGGTCTGGAAATCGCCGAGCTTGGCACGGTTATAGGTGGAGGCGCGATGCCGCGCGAGATCGACATAGTCGTCGAGACAGGCTTGCGCATTCCCGAGCGCAACGCCGGACAGCACATAGGGAAACAGCGAGAATACCGGCAGCGTGTAGAGCGCGTTCGGATTGACGGCGCTTCCCGGCGTCGGCCCGCCCGCGAGGTCCTTGACCGCGACCGTCATCGGCTCGGCCACAAAGGCGTCGTTGACCTCGACATCGTTTGATCCCGTGCTGCGCAGCCCCGTCGCATCCCAGGTGTCCTTGATCCGATAGTCGCTCCTGGGAAGCAGGAAGATGCGGTATTCTATGCCATCGGCTTCGTCGTCGGACGACACCACGCTCGCGAGCATATTCCACTCGCTGGCGTCCACGCCCGAGGAGAACGGCCAGCTACCGCGCAGCACATATCCGCCGTCGACCTTCCTGGCGCGGCCGGCAGGAAATATGAAGGAGGAGGCAATCAAAACATCGGGGTCTTTGCCCCAGACCAGATCCTGGGCGCGGTGATCGAACATCGCGAGCATCCAGTGATGGCTGGCGAGGTTGGCGAAATTCCACGCCGCCGACGCATCGCCCTGCCCGATCGCGTCGGCACAGTCGATCAGCGCGACATAATCAAGCTCAGAGCCCCCGACACGCTTGGGCTGCACGATCCGGAACAAGCCTGCTTCGTGCAGTTCGCGCTCGGTCTCGGGCGGAAGGCGGCGCGTCTCTTCGGAACGCGAGCCACGGTCGCGCAGCTTCGGAACAAGGGAGGTGGCGCGCGCGACCATCGCCGCATAGATGCGGCTATCGGCATCCGCCCCCGAGGGCGATGTCGCATTGGTTTTCAGACCGGTGCCTGTCATGTCCGCGGTCCTCCCGATCGCCGCCTGCCGCGCCGCTCTATATCTTCTCATACGCCCGATCAAGACGACGGCGAATGCGGCTTGACCGGCCGGCCGTTTGACGGTTGTTTATCGCCCGATCAACTAATTAAGGCGCGACCCGCGTTGCCCGTCAATCGAATTCGACAGGGAAGGACAAACTCGCATGGACAAGACGGTTGGAATCGTCGGGCTTGGCATCATGGGCGGCGCGATCGCGCGCAACCTCATCGAACGCGGTTGGCGTGTGGTCGGCTTCGATACCGACCCTGCCAAATGCGCCGAACTTGCGGCGGCCAAAGTCGTGATCGCCGAAAGCGTCAATCAGCTAACCCGCGATGTGCCCGTCATCATGACGAGTTTGCCGACGTCATCAGCGGTCGAAAGCGTCGCCAAGGCCATCGCCGGTTCCGGCCAGCCGCCGCGCATCGTGATCGAACTCTCGACACTGACGCTGGCCGACAAGCTTCGCTTCGAGGCAATCCTGAAAGCAGCCAACCATATCACGCTGGATTGCCCGCTCAGCGGCACCGGCGCGCAGGCCAGGATGCGCGACCTCATCGTCTATGCCAGCGGCGACAGCCAGGCCATTGCCCGCTGCGGTCAGCTGTTTGCGGATTTTTCCAAGCAAAGCGCCGACCTCGGCGTATACGGCAACGGCAGCCGGATGAAATTCGTCGCCAACCATCTGGTCGCGATCCACAATGTCGCGTCGGCCGAGGCCATGATCCTGGCGGAACGCGCCGGCCTTGACCCCAAACTCGTTGTCGAGATGGTCGGCCCCGGCGCCGGTGGCTCACGCATGTTCCAATTGCGGGCGCCGATGATGGTTGAGGGCAAATATGAGCCCGCCACCATGAAGGTTTCGACCTGGAAAAAGGACATGGCGATCATCGCCGAATTCGCCGCCGACGTCGGCTGCGAAACCCCTCTGTTTACGCTGACCCAGCCGGTCTATACCCAGGCGATGGCGATGGGACTGGGCGATCAGGACACCGCGGCGGTATTTGAAGTCCTGAAGCGGACGATCGTTACCGCCGCCAAAAAGGGCAGCACAAGACAGGGACAATAAGGCGCAAGAATTCGCGATGCCGCACTGCATCAAGGACGTTTGCGCGGCCGGCCTTTTTGCTCCTTACCCCTAAAGTATAGGGCTGGCGCGGCGAAGCATGGTTATCGCTTGATCATTTAAAGCTTCCGTCCGATAAATCGTTTCAAACAACGAAAAACACAAGCGCTCGCCTGGATTGTCCAGGCTCGAATTGCCCGAGGGAGGATCTATGACGATTTCGCGACGACAATTCGTATCCAGCCTTGCCGGCGCAGGTGTTGCCAGCATGACCGCACCCAACCTCACTTTTGCGCAAGGTAGCGGGCCGGTTCGCATCGGCCTCTTGGCGGCCAAGACCGGACCGCTCGCCTCCGGCGGCATCGACATGGAACTCGCACTGACGATGTTCCTGAAAGAGCGCGACACCACGCTTGCCGGCCGCAAGGTCGACCTGATCGTGGCCGACACCGCGGGCGTTCCCGCGACCGCGCGCACCAAGGCACAAGAGCTGGTCGAAAAGAACGACGTTCACTGCATCATCGGTCCGCTCGCGGCGTTCGAGGCGCTGGCGATTGCCGACTATCTGAACGAAAAGCAGGTGCCGACGCTTGGCGTCGCGGCGGCCGAAGACATGACCCAGCGCCATCCGAGCCCGTGGTTCGTTCGGCTGACGTCGACCTCGGCGCAATGCGCCTACCCGCTCGCCGAATACTCGGCCAAGGAGCTGAAATACAAGAAGATCGTCACCATCGCAGATGACTTTGCCTATGGGCACGAAATGTGCGCCGGCTTCCAGCGCGTCTTCGAGGACAATGGCGGCAAGATCATTCAAAAGATCTTCACACCCCTGGCGACACCAGATTACGGCAGCTATGTCGCGCAGGTGAAGAACGCGGATGCGATCTTCCTCGGCACCGCCGGCTCGAACGGCTTCCGTTTCCTGCGCCAGTTCATCGAATACGGGTTGAAGGACAAGATGGCCGTGATCGGCGGCATGACGGCTCTCGACGAATCCGTCCTTCGCAACATGGGCGATGAAGCGCTCGGCATTCTGACCACGAGCTGGTATTCGGCCGAACTCGACAACCCTCTCAACAAGGCCTTTGCGCCCGCATTCCGCAAGCAATTCAAATATGACCCCGGCTATTATGCCGGTAGCACCTACATGGCCGGCGAGGTGCTGGAAGCGGCGCTGAAAACCATCAAGGCCAACGCCGAAGACAAGAAGGCGTTGAAAGCGGCGATCCGTGGCAACAACGTTCAGACCATACGTGGCCTCATCAAATTCGATGAATTCGGCGACGTGATCGGCAATGTCTACATCCGCAAGGTCACGCGAAGCGACGGGCGGCTGGTCAATTCCGTGATCAAGACCTATCCCGATGTCAGCCAGTTCTGGACTTATGACAAGACCGAATTTCTGAAGAACCCGGTCTATTCGCGTGACTATCCGCCGGCCAAGAATCTGGAGCTGTAATTCTGAGATGACCGGCGGGGCAACGATTGCCCTGCTAGTCTACCGGAGACGACCGGCGGCGAGTGGCGGTTCAGATGTCCGCATGATGAGACGAACTTCAGAACCGAGACACTAAATGCAATTCTGGATCATCCAGGGTCTCAACAGCCTGTCGCTCGGTGGCCTGTTGTTTCTGCTCTCATCGGGCTTTTCACTGATCTTCGGTCTGATGCGGCTTGCCAACCTGACGCATGGCGCCTTCTTCATGCTGGGTACCTATTTCGGGGCGATCGCCCTGCGTGACTTTAACGGCCTGAACATCTGGGTCACCGCCCTGGGTGCGGGAATCGTGGTGGCAGCTCTCGGCGGGTTGTTCGAACGTCTGGTCCTGACGCGGCTCAAGACCAATCCGCTTGGCCAGGTGCTGGTGACGCTCGGCATGTCCTTTATCATTTCGGACGCGTGCCTGGTGCTTTGGGGCGGCGACTCCATTCCGGTGCCGACGCCTCGCAGTCTTCAGGTGCCGACGCGGCTGTTTGGCTTCGTGTTTCCGACCTATCGCCTGGTGCTGGTCGGATGCGCCATCGTCGCCGCGGTTGCGCTTTATATCCTGATAGATCGCACCCGGCTGGGCGCCATGATCCGCGCCGGCGTCGACGATCGCCAGATGGCGCGCGCGGTCGGTATCCCCGTCTCCCGCCTCTTCACCATCGTGTTCTGCCTCGGCACGGGCATTGCCGGCGCGGCCGGCGTACTCGGCGGACCGATCCTGTCGGCCTATCCGGGACTGGACGCGGACATGTTGCCGCTCGCGCTGATCGTCGTCATCCTCGGCGGCATCGGCAGCCTGTTCGGCGCATTCATCGGCAGCTTCATCATCGGCTTCATCTATACGTTCGGCACCGCGCTGTTTCCTGAACTGGCCTACATCATCCTGTTCCTGCCGATGATCTTCGTCATTGCGTTTCGCCCGCAGGGCCTGTTCGGGCGCGTTGGCGCATGAAGTGGATCGCGACCGCCATCTTTGCCGCCGTGGCGCTGTTGCTGCCGTTTTCCGCAGGCGATTTCTATATCAACCTGGCGAGCCAGATCCTGATTGCGGCGATTTTTGCGCTCAGCCTCAATCTGCTGGTCGGCTTCGGCGGCATGACGTCGCTCGGCCACGCCTCTTATCTCGGCGTCGCCGCTTATGTCGCAGCGCTTCTGACCACCCGTTACGGCTTCGACCATGGCACGGCAGCGCTGATCTCGATTGCGGGAACGGTGGTGATGGCGGCTTTCTTCGGCGCCATCGCACTGCGCGCGACCGGTCTTGGCTTTCTCATGATTACATTGGCGCTATCGCAAGTGTTATGGGGTCTCGCCTATCGCATGTCGAACGTCACCAATGGCGACAACGGCGTCACCGGCATCACCCGGCCTGCGCCGTTCGGCCTTTCGCTCGAAAATCCAGCGGCGTTCTACTGGTTCTGCCTGATCGTCGCGTTGTTCGCGTTCGTGATGATGGCGATCTTCATATCATCGTCGTTCGGCTCGTCGTTGAAAGGCGTCCGCGACCAGCCGCGCCGGATGGCGGCGCTCGGCTTCAATCCGTGGATGATCCGCTGGATCACGTTCATCTATGCCGGCCTCTGGGGCGGCATCGCCGGCCTGCTCTACGTCTACTACAACAAATACATCCATCCGACCTCGCTCTCGACCACAAGCTCGGCCGAAGCGTTGCTCGGCGTGATCGCGGGCGGATCAGGCACACTCGCCGGACCCGCGGTCGGTGCCGCGCTGGTGCTGCTGTTGAAGAATTACGCGTCCGCCTATATCGAGCGCTGGAACATGCTGCTCGGGCTCGTATTCCTGTTCATCGTGCTGGTGATGCCGACCGGGATCGTTCCGGGCTGGCAAAAACTCATGGCGCGCCTTCGGAGGCGAACGTCATGAGCGCCCACCTGTCGGACTACGCGCTTGAAATTACCGCTCTGAACAAGGCATTTGGCGGCCTGAAGGTTACCCAAAGCGTGTCGCTGGCGATCCGGCCCGGCGAACGCCGCCTGATCATCGGCCCCAATGGCGCCGGCAAGACCACGCTGTTCAACCAGATCAGCGGCGACATGCGGCCGAACTCCGGCCGGATCAAGCTGTTCGGCGAGGATGTCACGATGCTCGCGCCCTATCAGCGGGCGCATCGTGGCCTGTCGCGCACCTATCAGATCATCACGCTGTTTGCCGGCGATACGCTCGAGCACAATGTCACGCTCGGTCTTCTCGGGCTATTGCCCTCGCGCTGGCAGATGTGGCGCCCGCTGTCATCGTATCGTCATCTGGCGGTTGAAGCGCGCCGCACCCTCGACACCGTGGGCCTGCTGCACTTGGCGGACCATCCGATTTCCGACATTGCCTATGGCGAAAAGCGCCGGGTTGAGCTGGCGATGGCATTGGCGCAAAAGCCGCGCGTGCTGCTCCTGGACGAGCCGCTGGCCGGGCTTTCCAACAGCGAACGCACTACCGTCAAATCCCAGATCGCCTCGATATCGAAAGAGACCACCGTGATCATGATCGAGCACGACATGGATACCGCGCTCGACCTCGCCGAAACGGTGACGTTGCTCAACTACGGCCGCGTCATCGTCGACGGCGCGCGCGATGCGGTGATTGCCGACGAGCGAACGCGTGAGGTCTACCTTGGCGCCTGAAGCCCTCCGCCTCACCAACGTGAATGCGTTTTACGGCGACAGCCATATTCTGCATGGCGTCGGCTTTAGTTTGCAAGAAGGTTGTGTGCTCGCCTTGTTGGGACGCAACGGCGCGGGAAAGACCACCTGCATTTCCACGATCGTCGGCTTTCTCACGCCGAAAGAAGGCGAAATCCGCCTGTTCGGCGAAGCGATCGGCGGCTTCAGCCCCGAGCGCATTTCACGCCTCGGCATCGGCCTCGTCCCCCAGGGACGGCGGATCTTTCCATCGCTCACGGTGCGCGAAAACCTTGCTGTCGCCGGCCAACGCGAGCGGAGCACGGCAAAGCCATGGAATGTCGAACGCATCTACGAGCTGTTCCCGCGATTGCAGGAACGTCATGCGCAGATGGCCGGTACGCTTTCGGGCGGCGAGCAACAGATGCTCGCGATCGGCCGTGCGTTGATGGGAAATCCTCGCGTCCTGCTGCTCGACGAACCGTCGGAGGGCCTCGCACCCCTGATCGTCGCGGAGGTCGGCCGCACCATCAAGCGGCTGAAGGAAGACGGCCAATCGATCCTTCTGGTCGAACAAAACCTGAAGCTCGCGCTTGAGGTTGCCGACCAGGCTGTCATTCTCAACACCGGCCGCTGTGTCTTTTCAGGAAGCACCGTGGAACTCTTGAACAACGAAGACGTGATCACGCAAAATCTTGGCGTGTTTCATGCCCAATAAATCAGACATCCATCGATCGAGGTAGAAATGAAAGTCGGCGTTTGTGGAACAGGGCGAATGGGCGCATCGATCGCAGAGCGGTTGATCGCTGTCGGACACGAGGTGGCGGTGTGGAATCGCGATACGGCAAAGACAAAATCGCTGATCGAGGCCGGCGCGAATGCCTTCGCATCACCGGTCGCGCTTGCCGAAGGTTGCGACGTCACGATCGTCATGCTTCTCAACGACGCGGCGACGGTGGCCGTCTATCGTGGCGCAAACGGCCTGTTGAAGGCCAACCTCCACGGCAGGCTCGTGATCGACATGAGCACGATCCGCCCGGATACCATGATCTCGGTCGGCAATGCCGTGACCCAGCTTGGCGCGGCCTTCGTCGAATGCCCGGTCGGCGGCAGCAAGGTCCCCGCAAGGGAAGGCAAGCTGTTCGGTCTTGTCGGCGGCAAGGAAGCCGATGTCACGCGCGCCAAGCCGCTTCTCGAGCAATTATGCCGCCGGATCGAGCATGTCGGGCCGCTCGGCGCAGGCGCGACCCTGAAGCTCGCGGTCAATCTGCCGCTACTCGTCTATTGGCAGGCGCTCGGCGAAGCCCTGACCATTTGCAAGCCGCTCAATCTTCCGCCGGAACGGCTGATCGATATCCTCTCCGACACCACCGGCGCGCCCGCTGCGATGAAAGGACGCGGCGCCGTCATCGCCAAAGGGCTCTCCGGCGCCCCGCACGGCGAGGCCGCCTTCGGCATCACGGCCGCCAAAAAGGACCTCGCCACCGCCGTGCAATTCGCCGCCTCCCTCCATGCCGAACTGCCGGTTGCGAAAAGCGCGCTCTCCTGCTTTGAGGAGGCTGAAGCTGAAGGACTTGGTGAAGCCGACGCCACCACGGTCTCCGTGCGCTGGTGCAATCGCAAGACGCGCGCATCTGGATCCTGAAGATCAATAGTTCACTCGCCGCATTCCGAACAACCCGTACAACAGCAGAGAAACTTCGATGATCGATCGCAAGAACCGCTACGGCCGCACCGCCGCCCGCGTCCACGACGCCGATGGCCTGGCGCGCCGCCCTTCCTCGACGACGATCGACATCCACGCCCATATCGTGGTGCCTCAGGCTGCGAAGCTTGCGCAACCGCATGTCGACCTCAGCCGGGTGCCGCTGGCGCATTTCGCCGATGCCGCCACCAAGGACATCAATGCCCAGCAGGAGAAGGACGTGGCCGAGGTCATGACAACGATCGATCGCCGGCTGTTCGATCTCGACAAGATGGGCATCGACATCCAGGTCGTGGCGCCCGCCCCGCCGCAATGCTACTATTCGGTCGATCCTAAAATCGGCGAACAGGCGCATCGCCTCGCCAACGATGGCGTGGCGGAATATTGCGCGCGCAAACCCGACCGATTCGTCGGGCTCGGCGTCGTGACCTTGCAGGAACCGGAGCTCGCGGTGCACGAACTCGACTACGTGATGAAGGACCTGAAACTAAAGGGCGTCCAAATCCTGACCAATGTCGACGGTCAGGAATTGTCCGATCCGAAGTTCCGTCCCTTCTTCGCCCGCGCCGAACAACTTGGTGCATTCATCATGATGCACCCGAACGGGTTCACCCATGGCGATCGGCTCACCCATTTCTATTTCAACAACGTGCTCGGCAATCCGCTCGAGACGACACTGGCGCTGCATAACCTGATTTTTTCGGGAACGCTCGCCCGCTTCCCCGATATAAAACTGATGGCGGTGCATGGCGGCGGCTACCTGCCGAGCTACTCCGGCCGTATCGATCACGCTTGGGGTGCGCGGCGCGACTCGCAAGGCGAACTGCCGCTGCCGCCGACGACTTACTTGCGGCAGGTTTATCTCGACACCGTCGTCTTCAGCTATCACCAGTTGGCTTATCTGATCGACGTGTTCGGTCCCGACCGCATCGTGTTGGGCACGGATTACCCCTTCGACATGGGCGAATATAATCCGATCGGCCATGTCGCAGGCGTCCACGGAATGGACGAGGCGACGCTGGCGCAGATTGCGGGCGGCAATGCCGCGCGGGTGCTGGGGTTGGATGTCTGAGCGCGACGTTTCATGGTTCGAGACGCGCGGCGGTGCCGCGCTCCTCACCATGAGGCGCCGTCATCCTGAGGAGGCCGCGAAAGCGGCCGTCTCGAAGGATGAAGCCGTTAATTCCATATTGGGCCAAGCGTTCCACTCAATGCTTCGCGCCTGATGCCTTGTAATCGGGCTGCTCGAAGGGATGTGAGCTCGAAAACTCCGGCATCTTGAAGCAGCGATCGGTGAGGCCTTTGACCAGCGGGTAGGCCTCAAGCCCGATCTTGAGATATTGCGCGCCGACCACCTGGCCGGCGATGCAGATGTCGGCGATGCCGGGCGCGGCGCCAAGCGCGAAGGGCGCCGGTGCACGGCGCGCCAGAACCCGCTCATAGGTCGCAAGCCCCTCCATCGTCCAGTGCGCGCCCCATTCCTCGATCGCGTGAGCGTCGACGCCAAACGCCTTCGCCAGATGCTTGCGCACGCGCGGCACCGTCAGCGGGTGAGCATCGGCGATCGTCATCAGCGCCAGCGAGCGCGCATAGGCCCGCTCCTTGATATCGTCAGGCAGCAGCCGCGGGCTTGGCTTGATGTCGTCGAGATATTCCATGATCGCCATCGACTGAAACAGCGAATGGCCGTCATGGATGAAGGTCGGCACCACATGCTCGGGGTTGACAGCGTCGTAACCGGGTTTGAATTGTTCGCCCTGGAGGATATCGATGGAAATCTCCTCGAACGGCAGCGCCTTTAATTTCAAAGCCACCCGGACACGAAAGGACGCGATCGACCGCCAGAACCCGTAGACCTTGATGCTCATCGGAAAACCCTTCTTAACCTGCACCACGAATGCGCGGCCTGCTCATATCATCCGCGGACAAATAGACAAGCGCCTACTCTGACCGCGGCATTGACAAAATCCTCATCGATCGAGCGCGCGCCCTCGAACGTGTTGAAGAACACCATGCCAGCTCACGGCGGCTTCGCTTGAATCGAAGTCCTGCGCCGGCAGCAGCATCAGAACACGAGCCATGGCGTCTCACACCAGCAAGACGGTCGATCCCGTGGTCTTGCGCGCGGCTAGATCGGCATGGGCCTTGGCGGCATCCTTCAAGGGATAGGTCTGATTGACATTGATCTTGACGGCGCCTGAAAGCACGACCTCGAACAGCTCCTTCGCCATGGCGCGAAGGTTCTCAGCTTTGGCGGCGTAAGTGTTGAGCGTCGGGCGAGTGACGAACAGCGAACCTTTTTGCGCCAGAAGGCCAAGGTTGAGCGGTTCGACACCACCGGAAGACTGACCGAACAAGGCTGCGACGCCGAGCGGCGCCAGGCAGTCGAGCGACTTGAGGAAGGTATCCTTGCCGACGGAATCATAAACCACCGGCACCTTCTTGCCTCCCGTGATTTCATCGACGCGTTTGACGAAGTCCTCGCGCGAATAAACGATGGTATGCGCGCAGCCATGGGCCTTGGCGAGCGCCGCCTTCTCGTCGCTGCCGACGGTGCCGATGACGGTGGCGCCAAGGTGCTTGGCCCATTGCGAGAGAATCTGGCCGACGCCGCCGGCAGCGGCGTGGAGCAGGATCGTGTCGCCGGATTTGACGCGATAGGTCTGGCGAATGAGATATTGCACGGTGAGACCCTTCAGCATCATCGCCGCCGCAGTCTTGTCGTCGATGCCCTCGGGTATCTTGAGCAGCCGGTCTGCCGGAATGAGCCTGGCCTCGGCATAGGCGCCGAGCGGCGCGGCGCCATAAGCAACGCGGTCGCCCGGCTTCAGATCGGTGACGCCGGGACCCACCTCCTCGACAATCCCTGCGCCCTCGCCGCCCAGACCGCTCGGCAGCGCAATCGGATAAACGCCCGAACGATTATAGATGTCGACGAAGTTGAGCCCGACGACGGTGTGTCGGATGCGCGCCTCTCCAGCTCCCGGCTTGCCGAGGTTGACCTCCTCCCAAACCAGAACTTCGGGGCCGCCGGTTTTGTGAAAGCGGATGGCGTGCGTCATGGGAACAACTCCTGAAAGTGGGACAATAAGGACGGGAGGCCTTTGAGCCGGAAGATAGCGAGCCGGAACATAGCTTGGCTCTACATTATAACATGGCCGGAGCGAAGGCCGAAAAGACACTTCCAGGCGAGCGACGTGAGATCGCTATCGGAATTATCAGCCCAGAAACGAAAAAAAGCCCGGCGGCCGAAAGGCCACCGGGCGTGTCGTCTCTTTGATTTTTTCGACCTGCACGCGCTTGGCGGTCAACCGGCCGCGGCCAATACCTTCCCGAACACCCCGGCTTCCGCCAACGCGGCGATCCGGACTTCGTCGTAGCCGAGCGTGTCCCGCAGCACCTCCTTGGTGTGCTGGCCGAGCAAGGGCGCGGCCACGGGGTCGATAACCGGCGTCAAAGCAAGGCTCAGCGGGGTCTCGACATTTGGAACGGTGCCCGCTTTCGGGTGCGGAATCTCGCTGACGCGATGACGCTCGCGCGCCTCGGGTGAATTGAACGCCTCTTCGACGGTGCGCAGGTAACCGACCGGGATATTGGCCGCCTTCATCCTGGCCACCCAACTCTCGCGGGTGTCCTGCGCAAAGAGCCCGGTGAGGATGCCGCGCAATTTGTCCCTATTGGCGGTGCGCGAACGGCGGTTGCCAAACTCACCGCTGACGAGATCAGGACGCCCGAGCACATCGACGACAAGACGCTGATAAAGCCGGTCGTTGGCGCAGGCGATGTAGAACGGCGCATCCGAGCCCTGGTACACGCCGACCGACGGAGAGCCGTTCGGCGAATTGCCCTGACGGCTCGGATTTACGCCGCTCATCAGGTAAGCCATGCCGTAGAACTGCGTCATCGCAAGCGCGACATCGAACAAGGCCACTTCAACATGCTGGCCGCGGCCAAGCCTGTCGCGCGCGAGAAGCGCCAGCAGGATGGCGTTGCACGCCGACATGCCCGTCAGCATATCGACCGCGGGCGGTCCGGTCCGCACCGGCGGCCCGTCGGGGAAACCATTGAGCGACATGAAGCCGCTTTCGGCCTGCGTGATCGGATCGAAGCCTGGGCGGGAGGCGAAGGGGCCCTGACGGCCATAGGCCGAGATCGAACAATAGACGAGGCGCGGATTGTGTGCTGCGACCGAGGCGTAATCCAGCCCGTACTTCTTCATCACGCTGGCGGAAAAATTCTCCACCACCACGTCGGCACGCGCGATCAACTCCAGCGCCACCGCACGAGCCTCCGGCTTTGTGAGATCGAGCGCAATGCCGCGCTTGTTGCGATTCATGCTGACAAAGGCCGCACTCTCGCCGGCGAGATCGGCATGTTCGTAATGCCGCGAATCGTCGCCGCCTTCCGGATTCTCGATCTTGATGACGTCGGCGCCGAAATCCGCCAGAGTCTGCGTGCAGACGGGACCAGCGACGACGCGGGTAAAGTCGACGACCAATAGACCGTCCAGGGCGGTCGGGGCCCCCTTCGCTCTCGGTTTGCGGCCTGGCAGTTGCGGTCTTGCGGTCATGATCGGCCGGTCCCTCCGTAGTGGAGTGGATTTGACATTCGCTCCCCCGTAGCCGCGGGACGAGCCAAGCGAATGTCAAATCCAAAACTCCATTAGAAACATATATTTGCTAGTGATCCTTTGATTCTAACATTTGCAAAAGTGTCAACCAAACCGGGGTGCAAATGTTAGAATTGGATCACTAGTGTCCCGGTTCTGACATTCGTATCCCATCGCAGCGGGCACTTTTACGAATGTCAGAACCAAAGGGACACTAGCAACTATATGATCCTAGTGTAGCTTTGACTTTGACGTTCCTTCCGAGAGCTCGCGGCAACACTGAAAGGAACGTCAGTGTCGCTACACTAGTATCGATCACGGCCCCCATTGCTCGGGCTTCGATCGTTGCGGACGATTGTATACGGGCCTTTGCCCTCCTTCCAAGCGAAGTAAGCGTTACGGTCGCGCGGTTACCGCCTTTTTGAATGGGTGCTATGAACGGAAGGGAGAGGATTGATGATCTTGCGCCAATAAAGCGTGTTGGGAAACGCCCATGGACATTGCGGCTGATACATTAGATAGCCCGCGCGGATGAAATTATTGGCGGAAGCGACATTGCCCGACATTGATGCCCGCGCGGATGAAATTATTGCGAAGCGACATTGCCCGACATGTCAAATCCAAAAATCCGCGCGCCGCGCGCTGCCGCAAGACGGCTGAAATAGCCGGAAAATAGTCGGCGAAAGATGCGCCTTCGCCGGAACATTTGATCTCGAACCAGCCTTGGCTAAAGAGCCGGGCCAGACTACGTTCGATGAGACACTGCGGCGCATTCGTGCGAGGCCTTCATGAACAGCAAAGCAACGATCGGACCGACGCTGGCGTGTGCGCTTGCCGTCGTGGCGATGGACATTTCGCTGGCTTGCGCGCAGAGCGCGCTCGGCGGCGCCAAAACACAGCAAAACAAGCTTGGCGGCGTGGCGAAGCCCGCCCCCATGATCGGCGGGGCGGTGATCAAGCCGGTCTCGCCTCCCGGCCCACCGAAGCCCGGTCCGGTGATCGGCCTGACCAAACCGAACTCGCTGAGCACGCCAGCGCCAGGTTCAACCGGCAACGGAGCCACGCCAGGCCAGATCTCGGGCGCAGCCAGACAAAACCCGCCGCTCACCACGCCGAACAAGACCAGCACGGTGGTCACGACGTCCTCGAATCTGAAATGCGGCTCCGGCGCCTGCACGTCGAGGGTGGTTAAACCCTAGGGCTTCGCGAAGCACGGCTCCATCGTCATTCCGGGGCAGCCCATGGGGCTGAACCCGGAATCGATTTCTCCCGGAATTCCTGTGGCGCCATGGATTCTCTGATGCGCAATTGCGCATCAAAGCTCGCTCGCTCCGCTCGCGCCCCGGAATGACGGCCGCCGCGCCCTGCTCAAATCGCCACTTGCCGGCCGATCTCGACCACCTGATCGTTCGGCAGGCTGAAGAAGTCGCCGACATGGACGGCGTTGCGCTCCATCACCGCGAAGAATCTCTCCTGCCATGCCGGCAGGCCGACGCCGTCCTCGCGGGCGATCACCGTCTCGTGCCCGACATAATAGGTGATGTCGTTGGCATCGACCGTGCAGCCGAGCGATTTGCCGGCGGCGAGCAGGTCCGGAATGTTTGGGCGCTCCATGAAGCCGAAATGAGCGTCGCCGCGCCAGAAACCCGGCGCGACCTCCTCGATCGTCATGCGCTTGCCGGGCGATATCCACGGCACCGAGTGGATTTCCACGCGCAGCACGAACAGATGTTCGTGCAGGGCGCGGTTATGCTTGACGTGCCACACCATCACCGGCGGAACGTCGCGCTCGGTCCGCGTCAAAAACACCGCGGTGCCGGGAACGCGCGGCACGTTCGCAGCCTTGATCCTGTCCAGGAACACATCAACCGGAATCAACGCCTCACGTATCCGAAGCGAGACCGCCGCCGCACCTCGGTGCCAGATCCACATCACGCCGTAGATCGAGATCGCGAGCAGCAGCGGCACATACCCGCCCTCGGCGACCTTGGTGAGGTTGGCGAGAAAAAATGCGCTGTCGACCAGCAGAAAGCAGCCGGCGACGAGGCCTGCCGCCAGCAGGCTCCATCCCCAGATCTCGCGCATGGCGATGAAGAGCAGCGCCGAGGTCATCAGCATCGTTGCGGAAACGGCGATGCCGTAGGCGGCCGCCAGATTGTCGGACTTGGCGAACACGATGGTCAGCCCGACGGTCACGATCATCAACAGCCAGTTGACGACGCCGACATAGATCTGGCCGTAGCCTTCGGAGGAGGTCTGCTTGATGTAGAGCCGCGGCAACCAGCCGAGCTGGATCGCCTGCCGCGTCATCGAGAACGCGCCGGTGATGATCGACTGGCTCGCAATGATCGTGGCGATGGTGGCGAGCACGATCAGCGGAATCAGAAACGGCGCGGGACAAAGGCGGAAGAAGATATTGCCGTCGGTCGGCGCGCCCTCGAGCACCAGCGCCGCCTGACCGGCATAGTTGAGAATCAGGCTCGGAAACACGATGGCGAACCAGGCGAGCTTGATCGGGCGGCTGCCGAAATGACCCATGTCGGCGTAGAGCGCTTCGGCGCCGGTGACGCAGAGAAACACCGCGCCCAGCACCAGGAAGCCGGTCATGCCGTGCGAGAAGAGATAGTGAAGTCCGTAGACAGGACTGAGGGCGGCGAACACCTGCGGGTGCTGCACGATGCCCGAAATGCCCATCGCCGCCATCGCGGCGAACCAGATCAGCATGATCGGACCGAAGAAGTGTCCGATCGCAGCCGTCCCTTTCGACTGGATCGCGAACAGCGCGATCAGGATCACGACCGCCGCCGGCACGACATAGGCATGTAACGCCGGCGTTGCCATGTCCAGACCCTCCAGCGCCGACAGCACCGAAATCGCCGGCGTGATCGCCCCATCGCCATAGATCAGTGCCGCGCCGAACAGGCCGACCGCGACGATGGACGGCCGGTGCTGCTTTTTGACGCCGAGCAGCGCCATCAGAGCGAGAATGCCGCCCTCGCCGTCATTGTCGACACGCATGGCGAAGGAAACATATTTGACCGTGGTGATGAGGAAGAGCGTCCACAGCACCAGCGAGAGCGCGCCAAGAACCGTGGCCGGATCCGACGGCATTTCGGCGGTGCCGAGCACCGTCTTGAACGTGTAAAGCGGGCTGGTTCCGATATCGCCGAACACGATTCCGAGCGCGGTCAGCGCCAAAGCCGGCAGCTTTCCCTGCGGGGCTTGCCGCGCCTCGGATCGCTGTGTCACTTGCTCGCTCACGGACGCGCCTTCATCTACATGCCGGCTGGCTGTTATCTTTACAAAGTATCGCGGGGGATTGCGACAGCCAAACGACCGGGGATTCGCGAAGCGCCGGGCAGTCGACTGCCCCGGGATAATGCTATCGTAGCCGGGCCCGCTCAACGAGGATGTCATGCACGGCTTTCGGAATCGAGCACAGGCCTTTCGCGACTGCCTTTGCTGTCTTCCGCCAGCCACGCCATTGGCGATGCCCCGACGAAAGTTTTTCGCGGGGCTAACTGCTACCGGCATAGCCGCCACGGGCCTTGGCGCGAAAACGTCCTCGGCAATGCCCTTAGCTTGCTGCCGAGGCTGAAGGCAGGTTGAATACCATCAGGCGCTCGCGGCACGCCGTGCAAAAGGAGCGATGGGCTGAGACTCGGGCAGGCTTGCATCCGCGTGAGTATATTGTCGGAAACTGCCGATCCCGGCCGGCCGGCCGAGCAGATAGCCCTGCACTTCGTCGCAATTTTCCTCTTGCAGGAAGCGGAGCTCGTCGTCGGTTTCCACGCCCTCCGCAATGACCGGCAGGCCGAGGCCCTTACCGAGGCCCAATACCGCCCGCACGATGGTCGCCGCCTGCTGGTTGGAATTGACCGACTTGATGAAGGAGCGGTCGATCTTGATCCGGTCGAACGGAAACGCGCGCAGATTGGAGAGCGACGAATAGCCGGTGCCGAAATCGTCCATCGCGATTTCGACGCCGAGCGCCTTGACCTGCCGAAGCGTCGCGAGCGTGCGGTTCAAATCGCGCACCAGCGCCGTTTCGGTGATCTCGATCTCGAGCCGCTTCGCCGGCAGACCGGTTTCGAGCAGCACCTGATGCAGTTCCTGGACGAAAGCGGTGTTGTGAAGCTGCACCGCCGAGACGTTGACCGCGATCTTGAGCGGCATCTGCCAGCTCGCGGCTTCCCGACAGGCCTCCCGCAACACCCACTCGCCGATCGGCAGGATGGCGCCGATCTCCTCGGCGATCGGGATGAAGACGCTCGGCGATATCTCGCCACGGGTCGGGTTCTTCCACCGCATCAGCGCCTCGAAGCCGACAACCTTTCCCTCGCGAATGTCGAGCTGGGGCTGATAGGCCAGCCACAATTCGCCGCGCGAATTCGCCAACCGCAGATCGTGTTCGAGCAGGCGCCGCTCACGAACCTCGGCGCCCATCTTCGCCTCGAAGAAGCGATAGGTATTGCGGCCTTCGGCCTTCGCCCGGTAGAGCGCAACGTCGGCGTGGTTGAGAAGCGACTGCCGGTCGACCGCATCGTCCGGGCTGAGCGCGATGCCGATGCTGGTCGCGACCGCCGCCTCCGGCGCGTCGCTCGAATTGCGAAGCGCCTCGAGAATGGATTCGGCGAGCCGGCCGGCCGCGGCAGGCGTGGCAATATCGGGCATCAGAATGGCAAACTCGTCGCCGCCAAGACGCGCCACCATCTGACGATCGTCCAGCAACGGGGTGATACGCGAGGCCACAATCTGCAAGGCCCTGTCGCCCGCGGCATGACCGAACAGATCGTTGATCTCCTTGAACCTGTCGAGATCGAGGCAGAGCACCCCGAGACTCCTGCCCGGCGTCAGGCTGGCGATTTCCTGATCGACACGCGCGTTGAAATGGCTTCGGTTCGGAAGCTGGGTCAGCGCGTCATGATGCGCCAGGAAATAGATGTGCTCCTCGGCGTCCCTGCGGGCCTTGAGGTCGCGAACCGCAATGACGTGATGCGGCCGCTCCGCGAAAATGATCGGCCGCATGATCAGCTCGACCGGCGTCATCGCGCCGTCGCCGTGACGCAGTTCGGTTTCGATCGGTTGGTTCGGCCGCGACATCAGCCTGAAGCGGGCGACGGGATCTGGAAAGCAGCTTTCGAGCGTGCCGCCGACAAGGCTTTCGGCCGCGGCACCGGCAAGCTGCGAGAAGCTTCTGTTGGCCGAGACGATGGTCTGCCCGTCGCAGACCAGGAGCCCCTCGACGGAAGCATCTGCAAGGTCGCGCATGCGGTCAGTTTCGAGCAGCGAACGGCGATGATCGCGGATGTCGATCACGACGCCCGCGGTTGCCAGCCCGAGAATGGCAAGACTTGCGATTGCAACGCCGATCGCGAGCCACGCGGCCGGCACCGCCGATGGCGAAACCTCGATGGTCGGGTTCGGGATGATCGACACCGCGCCCATCGCGGTGAAATGATGGCTGCAGATCGCAAGCGTCAGCAACAACGCGCCGCCAAGCATTGATCGATCGCCATCGCCGCGAAGCCCGACCGGAAGCGCGACCGAACCGATCACGGCGCCGAGCACAATGGAAGCTACCACCAAAGCCGGATCCCACAAGATGACGGCTGCGATCTCGAACGCCGCCATGCCCATGTAATGCATCGCGGCGATGCCGCCGCCGACAATCGCGCCGCCGATCCAGGGAGCGGGACGCCAATTCCTGATCAGCGACACGGTAAGACCGGCCCCGGTAAGCAGAATGGCCGCGATCAAGGACAGGATCGTTAATACAATGTTATAGCCGCTCGGGATACCGGGCGTGAACGCGAGCATGGCAATGAAGTGCGTCGCCCAGATGCCGAAGCCGGTAGATATGGCCGAAACCCCGAGCCAGACGCCCCGCATCCGGCCCTTGGAAACGCGGGCATAACGCAGCAGCTTGATCGCCGTGATCGAGGCGAGAACGCACACAAACGCCGCAAGCACAACCAGCCTCAGATCATGCGCCGTGGCGATGCAGTTGTAGACCTTGAACATGGGGGATTTTCCGGGATCGAGGCGGTTGCGCCACCGAAACTAGGCGCTCACGTATGAAGGTCGCGTAAACCTACTCCGCGGCAAGCCGGCCCCAAGCCCGCGAATTTGCCGGAATTATGCAAGCCCGAGCTCTACAGGTTGGACTCTGGTAAATATCCTCTGAAGGCTTGCCGGCTCGAGTCCGAAGAGGTGCTGAAACAGGCCTGCGAACAAGCCGCGATAATCGGTGAGAACCGGATAGTCGCGGTTCTGAAAAAGCGTGGCCTGCTCGACCTTGATCTGTTCGCCGGCGATGCGGCCACCATTGATGCCGCCGCCCATCACCCAATAGACGCTGCCATGGCCGTGATCGGTACCGCGGTCGCCGTTCTCGCGGAAGGTGCGGCCGAATTCGGAGATCACGACGACCACGGTGTCGCGCCAGGACGCCGCTCCTATCTCCTCGGAAAAGCCCGCAAGCGCGCGGCCGAGTTCGCCCAGGCGGTCGGCGAGATAGCCGGTCGCAGCCCCCTGATTGACGTGGGTGTCCCAGCCGCCGACATCGACAAAGCCGAGATTGAATTGTTCGCGCATCAGCCGGCCGATCCGGCGCGCCGACAATTCGAAGCCGCGCGGCGAAACCGCGCCGCGGTTGGCCGCCGTCATTTCTTCCGAGATCGAGCGATAGACGTCGTCGCGAATCCGAAAACCTTCCGAGACCGAGGCAGCCAGATCGCTTTGCGCGTACATGTCCTTGATCAGCCGCGCCTGACGGTCGTCGACGCCGGGCTTGCCGACGCTGTTGATGCCGATGTTCGGCACCTGCGTCTTGCCGCGGAAGATCAGCGGCAACTGGTCGGTGAACGAGATCGGCTTGACGCGGGTGAGTTCGGCGGCGAGCCGGCTCATGAATCCCGAACGATAATCGCGCGAGCCGGAGGCCGCCTGGCCGAGCTCGATCGTATCCTGGGTCTCGAAATGGCTTCGCGTCAGATCGTCGGCCGTTCCGGCAAACGGCACGAAGGCGACTTCGCGCCTGGACCACAGCGGATAGATGCTGTCGCGGAGCGCCGGATGCAGCCCCCATTCGGCATCGAGCGACAGCGCCGCATTGGGGTTTCCGGCATCAGGCATGGCGAGGCCGAGCGTGGGGCGGGCGTTACGATAGAAATCGCTTCCGATGGGAACGACGACGTTGGCCGCATCATAGGCGCCGCGCAAAAACACCACGAGCAACCGCGCGTCAGTCGCGGGCGCGGCCCAGACCCGGCCCGCGACCGTCAAAGGAGCCACGCTTGCAAAGGCCTTGATCAGTTCACGGCGGTTCATGTCGGACCTCCCAGAAGTTTTAACGCATGAATTCCGGCGACGACAGGAAGAGCGTGTTCCAGTCCTGCGGGGAGACCGCCTGGTCGAGCGCGGCAAGCGTGCTCGGACTCAGCGTCTGGCGCAATCCGTTGAAATAGAGCGCGTTCTGAATCAGCGGAAACGCCGGTTTCTCGGCCGCGGTCGGGCCGTCGGACTTGAACAGCCCGGCAGAACCCGAACCGATCTGGCGCGCGATCTCGAAGCGCAACGTCATCTGGCCGGGACCGTTCCACGACGCCGAGGTCATCGAATAGCCGTCGGGCGTTTCGTGATTGAACAGGCCCTCGCCCAGGCGGTTGAGCCAATTCTGAACCGGCAAGGTGTTCAAGATCACCTTGTCGTCATAGGCCAGGCGAACGGCGGAAAACACGAAACGGACGGGGTCCTTGAACTTCGTCCCCGGCTTCAGGGAAGCGGCGAATTCGGGTGCGTGCACCATGGTTGCGAGCACCGCGGCAATGTCGCCATCTGTTGTCTTGAAGGTCTGCGCCATCTTTTGCACCAGCGCATCCGGCGGATTGTCCGAGACGAAATAAGTCGCGATCTGCTTCGACAAATGCGTCGCCGTCGCCGGATGATGCACCAGGATATCGATCGCCTCGTCTACCTCGGCAAATCCGCGCCCCTTGATCTGATGCCCGAGGAAGGTCTTGTCGCCATAGTCGTGCCGCGCCGGATTGAATTCGAAAGCGCCCTCGCGCAAGAGCTGCGATAGCAGTTCCGGCTTGAGTTTCGGCTCTTCCGGTTTCACGTCGATGCCGACACCGGTGAGAATGCGCGCGAGCGCCTCGACATCGGCCTGGGTGTAACCGGAGCCGACGCCCATGGTGTGCAGTTCCATGATCTCGCGGGCGTAGTTCTCGTTCAGATGGCCCGCGGCGTTGTCGGTGTTGTCAAGATAACGCAGCATCGCCGGGTGACGCAGCGTCGCCGTGAGCAGGTCGCGGAACTTGCCGAGCGCATGCGCGCGGATCGCGCGGTCCTCATAGTCGCCGACCAGGACGCGCAGGTTGGCCTTGTGTTGATGCACGTTGAAATGGTTGAACCAGAACCAGGTCATGCGCTCGCGCAACTGGTCCGGCGCATAGATCGCGCGCAGAATGGTGCGGCCGGCTGCCTGCCTGGCGCGATCGTTCATCGCCTGCTGATAGACCTGGTGGGCGGCCTTGCGCTGATCGGGATCGGCTACCTGATTGGCGCTCCTGGCCTGCTGGTCGAACGCCACGGCGATGTCGAAGGGAAGCTTGTGCGCGTCCGCCATGGCCTCGATCTGCGATTGCGCAGCATCCGGCAGAGGGACATTGGACGCTGGATGCAATTGTTCGTTCAGCCAGCGCTCGGCGCCGACGGCTTGCAGATGCGCCGCGCTGGAGGCGTTGATTCCGAAGGTCAGGCGATCGAGCAGGATCAGATCGTGCGCCGTCAGATCGGCCGCGTTCGCTGTGGCCGCAAACACTGCCGCGTTGATGGCCAGGGCGGCGAAGCCCGACAAAACCAGCGTCGGCAAAGTCGGCGTTGACCAAGTCAGTGCTTGGCGGCGGAACTTTTCGGGATCCTTCGGTTCCATCGAATTGTGCCCGTCATGCAACCCTCGACGCCAGCGTCATGCAATGCGGATCGCGCCGTTGTCCTGCAATCTGGCGCGCCCCGCATGAATGGGCTCTGAACAGACGAAAAAATCATGGCGGCAAGATTACCTTACCGCCATGATTACATTTACGAAAAAACCAGCCTGACAGACCGTCAGCGCAGGACCTTGAAGACGCGTTCGTCGTATAGCGCACCGCCGATCGGCTGCAGTTCCTCGCGGAAGGTGCGTGCGGTCTTGCCCGAGACCCACGCCGTCTTGTCGGCTTGCGATCTCCAGGCCTCGATCACCGTGAAATGATTCTTGCGGTTGGCCTGAACGACATCGTCGAAGCGCAGGTTGCCGGGCGCGGCGCGGCCTGCCTCGACGAAAGCCTTCACCTTGACCGTCGCGGGCTCGAGCTGCGGCGGAATCACGTCGACATGCGTCAGGGCCACAACCGATTCTCCGGTGGTCGGCTTCGACGCGCCAACCGCCTGGTCGGCGTGGATACGTTCGTCATAAGCGGCGCTGCGCAAGGGATCGAGCGCGGCGCGATACTTCGTGACGGCTTCCGTCGCGGCAAAGGCCTGTTTATCGGCCAGCGTCTGCCATCGCTCGATCAGAGCGAAATGAGCGGGATCGGCAATCCGCTGAAGCACTGTGATTTCGACGGCGCCCTTGACCTTTCGCGCTTCCGCGCCGTAGCCCAGAATTAGTTTCCTGGCCTCGGCCGCCTTGGCAGGCGCGACTTCGGTATAGACCACAATGGTGGCGGGCTGGCTGGGGTCTGGCGCCGGCGGCGGGGTTTGGGCTAGCGCGATCTGGCCCACGGAAAAAAGGCCGGCCATGGTGATGACGGCCGCCAGAAAAGAACGAAACATCGGGTATTTCCTCCAGAAATGACGGAATCGACCTCGTTCGAGGTATCCTTATTGGTCTTTCGCCCCCGCGGTCCGTCTTGTCCTTCGGGGAGTTCGAGGCGTTATGTTGATCGTACCAGGCCGGCGGGCGTCAAGTACCGGGGTGCGAAGCGGCCGGAATAAAATGCAGGGAAAACTGCGCGCCGCCCATCACCCTGTTCTCGACCTCAATTTTTGCATCGTGCAATTCGGCGATACGCTGCACGATCGACAAGCCCAACCCTGAACTTCCTTGGCTGTTGCGATCGCGCCGCCAGAAGCGGCGGAAGATCAGCTCGCGCTCCTCGTCGGTGATACCGGGGCCGCGATCCAGCACGCTCACCGTGCCGTTTTCCTCGACCACGAACTCCACCACCGTATCCTTTGGTGCGTGGCGGATGGCATTTTCGGCCAAATTGCGGATCGCCCGCTTGATCATCTCGGCATTGCCCTTGACCCAGACCGGCGCGGTGGCGCCGAGAAGCGCGATCTCCCGGCCCTGTCCGAGCGCGAGCGGCGCGACGAAACCGGCGACCTCGGCTGAGGCTGCCTGCAGGTCGGCCACTTCCTCCGGATCAATCGCGAACGCTTCCAGCTCGGCGATGTCGAGCAACTGACCGACCACCCGGCTCATCGCCTCGATGTCCAGATGCAGCGCCTTGGCGATACGCGGATCGTCCAGCGTCTCCACCCGCGTGCGCAGGATGCTGAGCGGAGTGCGCAGCTCATGGGCCGCGTCCGCCGTGAACTCGCGCTGAAGCCGGAATCCCTCGTCGAGGCGGTCGAGCGCCTTGTTGATCGCGGAAACCAGCGGCCGCACCTCGCCCGGAATGTCATCGAGCGGCAGCCGTATATCGGTGCGCGCGGGGCCGATCTGCTGGGCGGTTTCGGAAGCCTGCCGCAACGGCAGCAGCGCACGGCGAAAGATCGCGATATCGATGGCGAGCAGCACCAGCAGGATCGGCAGCGTGATCCAGCCGACATGCTTGTAGAAATCATCGACAATGTCGTCGATCAGGACGTCGCTGTTGGCGAGGTCTTCGGCCGCCTGCACCCACACCGTCTTGCCGCCGACGATGCGGCGGATGCTGGCGCCCGAGATCGCGGCATCGCCGATGCGGGTCTCCAGAAACTGCACCGTCGCCGCGCGCGGATCGGCAGCAAATACCGGGGCCTTGTCCTTGAGCGAGGAAAACAGGGTCTTTCCCGCATCATCCACCACCGCATAGGAATATCGCCCGTAAGGCTGCGAGTAGAGGCCCTGAAGGCTCGGCGGCAGTTCGAGCGAGAAGCTGCCGTCGGCCTGCACGGCGAGATGCCCCGCGAGCGACACCGCCTGCTCTGCCATCGCTTCATTGTGGATGTTGTTCGTCGCCACGCTCAACAGCCACGACAGCGCCACCGACATCAGAACCGATGTGACCGCGACCGCGATCACGTGCAGGATCACGATGCGCGAGATGATCGACTTGAACCGGATCACGCCTTTTCCTCGGCGATGAGATATCCGACGCCGCGAATGGTGTGGATCTGGACCCTGGCGCCCTTGTCGGAAAGCTGCTTGCGCAGGCGATGGACATAGACCTCGACGGCGTTGGAAGCGACCTCGCCGGAGAGGCCGAAGATGTGGTCCTCGACCTGCTTCTTCGATACCACCCGTCCCTTGCTGCGCATCAGAAGTTCGAGCACCGCGGTCTCGCGGGACGAGAGCACTTGCGGCTGGTCGTCGATCACGGCCTGCCGGTCGCGCAAATCGAATTCAAGGTTGGCGATATGAAGCGAGTTGCCGAGCTGCTGGCCGGGCCGGCGCAACTGCGCTTCCAGCCGCGCGACCAGTTCTTCCAGCGCGAACGGCTTGACCATGTAATCGTCGGCGCCGGAGCGCAGGCCGCTGACGCGATCCTGCAAGCCGCCGCGCGCGGTGAGCACCAGCACCGGCGTCGGAATCCTTGCGATGCCGCAGTTCGCGCAGGATCGACAAACCGTCGCCGTCGGGCAGACCAAGATCGAGAATGATGGCCGCATAGGTCGTCGTCATCAGAACCGCGCTGGCCTCCGCAGCGGTGGCGAGCAGATCGACCTCATAGCCAGCCGTCCGCAGGCCCTTGGCCAGCAATTCGGACAACGTCGCATTGTCTTCCACAACCAATAGACGCATCGCGCGGCCCAATAAGGAAGCAGGTGCTGTCAAGCTTTGCGACCTTTTACGGCAATCGACAAGCTTTCAAACGTCCGCGGGGTTAACAGGAACCGTCCGCCGTAAGGCTGATGTAAGAATTTCGCTATTTCGGAAGATATTTGTGCAGGATTTCGGTCAACCGTTCAGGGCCGGTCTGCGGCGGCATGAAGCCGAGATATTCGCCGTCGCGCCCCATCAAATAGATGATCCCGGTGTGGTCGATCGCATATTCGCCCGGCCGGCCACTCGGCACCTTCGCATAAAACGCCTTGTAGGCATTGGCGACCTTGCGGATTTCTGCGGGGGAGCCGGTGAGGCCGATCAAGCTCTTGTGGAACGCCGAGATGTATTCGGCGAGTAACTTGGTATCTCGCTCCGGATCGACCGTGATGAAGATCGGCTGAACCTCATCGGCCGCGGGCCCCAAGGCATCGAGCGCCTGCGTAATCGCCATCAGATCGGCCGGACACACATCCGGACAAAACGTGTAGCCGAAATAGACGATCATCAGCTTGCCGCGGAAGTCGCTGTCGCTGCGCTTGCGCCCGGTCTGATCGGTGAGCGTGAACGGACCGCCGACCGTGCCGCGGCCGTACATCAGATCGTCCATCATCTCCGCGGCGGTGACCTGGTCCGGCGACGGCTCGTCGGCAGCGAAGGCAGCGCTGCTGCCAAGGAAGCAACCGATCAAAAGCAGCGCGCATATCCTCAGGCAAGCAGTGACATGAGACTGGACCGCGATCGCTAGATCGGTACGCGATCCCTCCCCCCGCGAAGCGGTGGGGAGGGAAGGCCGAAGCGAAGCGAAGGCCAGGGTGGGGGGTGCCAATGTCATTGAAAAAGTCCGATTGAGTGTGATTTTTGAAAAACCCCCACCCCGGCTCGCTTTCGCTCGCCGACCCTCCCCGCTACTCGCTTCGCTCGGGGGGAGGGATAAAGAAACGTGACGCCGTTCGCGTCCGAGTCAGATGCCGAAGGTGATGCGGGTGCCGGTCGTGGTGGTCAGCACCTTGCCCGGCATCTGCCGCTGCGCTTCCTGGGTGAAGTTGAGTCCGCTGCAATGCATCGGGATCAGCACATCCGGGTTGAGCTTGCCGATCTCAGCGACCACCTGGGTCAGGTAATCGGCGGGCGCGGGTCCCAGATGGAAGCCACCCATGATCGCGTGGACCTTCTGCACGCCGGAGACCTCCATCGCCTGCCGCACCGAGTTGACGATGCCGACATGGCCGCAGGAAGAGATGACGATGAGCCCCTTGTCCTTCAGGTTGAAGCAGGTCGCGTGCTCGTGGATGTGCTCGTCGGGCACGATCTTGCCTTCCATTTCGGCCGGCAGATAGTGGCTCCAGTTGCAGCCCGCGCCATCCT
This sequence comes from uncultured Alphaproteobacteria bacterium, assembly GCA_963832045.1. Lineage (GTDB taxonomy): Bacteria > Pseudomonadota > Alphaproteobacteria > Rhizobiales > Xanthobacteraceae > Bradyrhizobium. The sequence continues at coordinate 193,501 of CAWHSM010000009.1, read as the reverse complement.
TCTGCTTGAACTCGACCAGCGAATTCGGCAGCACCTTTTCGATCGAATTGCGCTGGATCTTGCCGGTTGTGAACGCCATGTCGCTGATCACGGCGGGAGATTCACACAGCATCACCTTCACGTCGCGCTTGGCGAGGTCGCGGCGATCCAGCATGCCGTAGTCGCTCAGGTCGCCACCCTGCGCGGAACGGGTATAGCGCTGGCAGAAATTGTCTTCGCCGCCGGCATACATGGTGAGGTCGGCCGGCATCGATTTGCGATGCTTGTCGAGGAAACCCATCATGCCGCCGAGATGATCCCAGTGGCCGTGGCTCATGATCAGCGCCTCGATCTTGGATGGATCGACCTTGAGCAACTCGATGTTGCCGTTGATGGCGCCGGGCGTCCAACCATAGTCAAGCATGAAGGTGCGTTTGGCGTCGCCGCGCTGCGGTTCGAGAAACAGCGACAGACCCCATTCGCTGTGCAGCGGCAACAGCGAATTCGCCGAGCGGCCGGGCTCGGTCTTTACGCCGGCGACTTCGGCCGGCTTGAAGAAGATATCGCTGGCGCTGTCGACGAGAACCCGCACGCTGAGCTTGTCGATAACAGGCACCTGAATAGGCCCTGCCTTGGCCATCTCGATGCAGGCAAATCCAGCGGCCGCGGCCGTGGCGGCGAAACCGGCCGACATCTTCAAAGCGTCGCGTCGATTGAAATTGGGCATGGTTTCCTCCCCTCGGGTTAGCCGCCGACAATAGAGGACCGGGCCAGCGGTGTGTCAATGTCAATGACCGTGCGTCGGGTTGAGGCTAATGCGCTCATCCAGGCAGCGGTGTGGTATCTATTGAAACCGGAGCGGACCGCTGGTTTGTGGTCTCGACCGCCGGAATCCGGAGATGCCGCGTGAACAAACCCGCCTCGACTGATGCCGCCGAAATGCAGAGGGAGCACGGGTCCGTCGGCGAGGTATTCGCCGCCTTCCTCCGACTGGGGCTGACGTCATTCGGCGGCCCGGTCGCCCATCTCGGCTATTACCGCCAGGAATTGGTGATCCGCCGGCGATGGCTTGACGAGACGACGTACGCGGATCTCGTCGCGCTCTGTCAGTTTCTGCCGGGTCCGGCGTCGAGCCAGGTCGGCTTTTCCCTCGGCGTCCTTCGCGGCAACGGCCTGCTCGGCGGCCTTGCCGCATGGTTCGCCTTCACCATGCCGTCGGCGCTGATCATGTTCGTCTTCGCGGTGGGCGCAGCGAGCTTCACCGGCCCCGTCGCGGACGGTTTTCTGCACGGGCTGAAGCTCGTCGCGGTCGCGGTGGTCGCCCAAGCCGTCTGGGGCATGGCGCGAAGCCTGACGCCGGATCGGCCGCGCGCCGGCATTGCGCTGGCTGCGCTCGCGGACGTCGTCCTGTTCGCGGGATCATTTGCGCAGGTTTCGGCGATCGCGCTTGGGGCCTGCGCCGGGCTTTATTTCTGCCGCGAGGAGGCCGCGCCGCCAGCCGGCCGGCTGAATTTTCCGGTCACGCGATTGAGCGGCGGCATCGCGCTTTGCCTGTTTGCGGCGCTGCTGCTGACACCGCTTTTGACGGCTACAGTCGGATCGCACACGCTCGCTCTGTTCAATGCCTTCTACCGCTCCGGCGCGCTGGTGTTCGGTGGCGGCCATGTCGTGCTGCCGCTGCTACAGTCGGAAGTGGTGACGCCGGGATGGGTGAGCAACGAAGCATTCCTGGCGGGCTATGGGCTGGCCCAGGCGGTGCCGGGACCGGTATTTACGTTCGCCGCCTATCTCGGCGCCGTGATGAGCGTCCCACCGAACGGATTGGCGGGTGCGGCGATTGCGCTGGTCGCGCTGCTGCTCCCGGGCATGCTTCTGGTCTATGGCATGCTGCCGTTCTGGGATGCGATGCGCGTTCGTCCCATGGCGCAGGCGGCGATGCGCGGCATCAATGCCGCCGTGGTCGGCATTCTCGGCGCAGCACTTTACAACCCGGTCTGGACCAGCGCCGTCACGACCCCGCGCGATTTTGCACTCGCTCTTGCCGGCTTTCTGCTGCTGGTGATCTGGCAGGTACCGTCCTGGGCCGTGGTCGTGCTGCTGGCCGGCGCGGGCACGTTGTCGTCGCTCGTCTGAAAACAGCAAGGCGCGGCATGCATGGCCGATTCGCCCCGGAACGGATTGAATCGCCGTCCTGCTCAAACTATCGTCGGCCGTGTGATGAAGCTTTTCCGACGTAACCGGCGCCGTTTTTGGCTGGCGCATCTTTCTCCGCTTGTGCTTTGCGCCGCGCTGGGCCTGAGCGGCCGGGTCGCTTTGGTCAACCCGGCCCTGGCGCAGGCAAAATATCCCGACCGTCCCGTGCGCTTCGTCGTGCCCTTTGCGGCCGGCGGCGTTGCGGACTCGACCGCGCGCATCGTCGCCGACAAGCTCGCCGAAAAGCTCGGGCAGCGTTTTTATGTCGAAAATCAGCCAGGCGCCGGCGGCATCACCGCGGCACGCACCGCGCTCTCTTCGGCACCCGACGGCCACACGCTGATCATGCTGACCAACGGCACCGCAGTCAGCGTCTCCTTGTTCGAGAAATTGCCGTTCGATCCGGTAAAGGATTTCACGCCGGTCTCGAGTCTTCGGATTCTTCGATTTCGCGTTCGTCACCAGCGCCTCTTCCGGCTTCAAGACGCTCACCGAATTCATCGCCGCCGCCAAGGCCAAGCCGGGCGCGCTCAATGTCGGCACCATCAATGTCGGCAGCACGCAAAACCTTTCCGCCGAACTGTTCAAGACCGCCGCCAATATCGACTTCACGCTCGTACCGTTTCGCGGCAACCACGAGGCTGAGGTCGCGCTGTTGCAGGGAAATGTTGCGCTCGTGATCGACAGCTATTCGGTGCTCCAGGGCAACATCGCCGATGGCAAACTCCGTGCGCTGGCCTCCTCCGGCGGGACGCGCTCCGAATCGACGCTCGAGCTCGCCACCGTGCAGGAGAGCGGCGTCGCCGGATATGACGTGGTGTCGTGGAACGCGATGTTCGCGCGCGCCGGCACACCGCCCGACATCGTCAAGACGCTGAACGCCGCTTTGCAGGAAATTCTCGGCGACGCCGAGACCAAAAAGCGCCTGCTCGCGCTTGGCATCGAAGGCAAGGCAAGTACGCCGGAAGATATCGAAGCACGGCTGAAATCCGATATCGAGAAGTGGCGGGCCGTGATCGAGAAGGCCAAAATTCCGAAGCAATGACCATGCTCGCCTTCAAGGAAGTTTCCATATGAGAGGCATCTCGCAATGACCGCTCCCTCGACCGATCCCAAGAAAGATCCGAAGCAATGGAGCGTCGGCCTTGTCGGCTATGGTGAGGTCGGCCGCATCCTCGCCGAAGACCTGCGCCAAAGGGATGTCCGGGTTGCCGCCTACGACATCAAGCTTCGCAGCGATCAGGCGGGCGACGCCTTGCGCGATCATGCCAAACAACACGGCGTCACGCTGACGGCGTCGCACGCCGATCTTGCGGCGCAATCGGATTTCATCATCTCCGCTGTGACCGCGAGCCAAGCTATGCCGGTGGCGAAGGCGTGCGCCGGAGCCGTGAAACAAGGCGCCTGGTTTCTCGATTTCAATTCGGCCTCGCCCGGCGCCAAGCAGCGCGCGGCCGCGCTGATCGATGCGGCGGGCGGCCGCTATGTCGAGGGCGCGGTGATGACGTCGGTGCCGCCCCATCGGATCAAGGTGCCGCTGTTGCTTGGCGGCGGCGGCGCGGCCGCGCTCGCGCCATTGCTCGTCGAGCTTGGTTTTGCCGCCAAAGTTGCGAGCGACAGACTGGGCGTGGCGTCGGCGGTGAAGATGTGCCGCAGCGTAATGATCAAGGGCCTTGAAGCCATGGTGATCGAAAGCTTCACCACCGCGCGCGCCTATGGCGTGGAGGATGCGGTGCTGGCCTCGCTGAAGGAAACTTTTCCAGGCATCGATTGGGAAAAACAGGGTGCCTATTTCTTCCAGCGCGTCATCGAACATGGCCGCCGCCGCAGCGAGGAAGTGCGCGAGGCTGCTGAAACCGTGCGCGAGATTGGGCTAGAGCCATGGTCGGCGCAAGGCACCGTCGAGCGTCAGGCGTGGGTGGCGGACCTTGCTGATGAAGGCGTGTTCGGCGCGCGCGGCACAAAGGAATTTGCCCGCAGCTCGGACTGGCGCACAGAGGCGGACAGGATTCTCGCAGTGAGAAAGTCCAATACCAGCGAAACCAGAAACTAGAACAGGTTTACTTGAGTTGCTCGGCCAGGCGACTCCCCTCCCCCTTGCGGGGTCCGAGGCGAGCGAAGCCCGCTCTCGAGGTTGGGGGTGGGAGGGTAAAATCCATAAGACACCCGCTCTCCCCGGCCTTCCCCCGCAAGGGGGAGGGAGCACACCTGTGACGCGGCTTAATCCGCTGAGTGCTCCAGAGATCCAAAGAAAGCCACTTATGCAATACCAGAAAACACCCGGCATTGCGTCTGATACCATATAAGTAATGCCTTATATATGCTGTATATTTTAATAAGGTATATGTTATTGAAATCGTAACTACCTATATGGTATACCCTATTGCATGAAAGACGCCATTCTCCATCTCGACAAGCGCTTCTCGAATCTAGGCGCATTCACGAAACTTCAGCGCCCTCCAAAGGGCTGGCTTCGTGCTATTCGCGATGCCCTTGGCATGACCACCGGCCAATATGCACGGCGACTCGGCGTATCGCAGCCGCGCATCGTCGAACTTGAAAAATCCGAGCAAAACGGAAACCTAACGCTCAATACTCTCCAACGGGCCGCAGAAGCTCTCGAATGCCGTTTGATCTATGTATTGGTCCCCACGCGCCCTCTTGAGGAAATCGTCACCAAACAGGCTGAACTGATTGCCGAGCGCCAGTCGCAGGCTGTCGAGCAAACAATGCGGCTCGAAGATCAGGCCGTGAAAGACAAGAGAGCGGCGCGCGCTCTGCGCCGGCAAATGGTCGAGGAATTGCTACGCCACCCCAAGCGTCTTTGGGACGATGAATGACAGATCTGCATGCCGCCGACGATCATGCCACTCCGCTAACGCCCACCGAACGCCAAAACCTTATCCCAACGCACATTACGCTGCGCAGCGAACTGAACGAACTCGAACAGAAAAATATCGCTGCGGCCGTTCGGTGGGCCCTCGGACGACGCAAGGTCGCGACTCGCGAAAATTTTCTCAAAAGACTGCACCATCGCATGTTCAACCAGGTTTGGCGCTGGGCCGGAAAACACCGAACCACCGAACGAAACTTGGGCGTCAAACCTCATCTCATCGAAACCGAGCTTCGAAATGCCCTCGACGACGTCCGCTATTGGATCGAGCACCAGTCATATCCGAACGATGAAATCGCTGTCCGCTTTCATCATAGGTTGGTTTCTGTACACCCTTTTCCGAATGGTAATGGCCGTTGGTCGCGGCTTGCGGCCGACATTCTGATAACGCAGCTTGGTGGCAAGCGCTTTACATGGGGTGGCGCCAATCTCCAAACAGCGGGCTCGGCGCGCGATATTTACATCGCGGCTCTTAAGGCTGCCGACAACCATGATCTCGGACCGCTCATCGCTTTCGTGAGATCGTAAAAGGAGCTAGCTAAGTCACCAATTACGACGGTGCCTCGCCAGAAGAGAACAGCTTATGCAATTTGAAAAAACTCCCGGCTGGCTCGACTGGTATGCCGGCCCGTCAAAGCCCCGTTTCAAGGTGCCGCGAGGCGCGGTCGATGCGCATTGCCATGTGTTCGGCCCCGGCGCCAAATTCCCTTTTGCGCCGGAGCGCAAATACACCCCCTGCGACGCCTCGAAGGAGCAACTGTTCGCGCTGCGCGATCATCTCGGCTTTGCGCGCAATGTGATCGTGCAGGCGACGTGCCACGGCGTCGACAACGGCGCGATGATCGACGCGCTCAACGCCGCCTCCGGAATGGCGCGCGGGATTGCGACCGTGCGGCGCGACATCAGCGATACCGAGCTGAAGCGGCTCGACGCCGCGGGCGTGCGCGGCGTGCGCTTCAACTTCATCAAGCGGCTGGTCGATTTCACGCCGAAGGACGAACTGATGGAGATCGCGGGCCGCGTCGCCAGCCTCGGCTGGCATGTCGTGATCTATTTCGAAGCGGCCGATCTGCCTGAACTTTTGGATTTCTTTGAAGGCCTGCCGACGACCGTGGTGGTCGATCACATGGGCCGGCCGGATGTCACCAAGCCGGTGGATGGAGCGGAGTTCGCGCTCTTCATCGACTTCGTGAAGCGCAACAAAAACGTGTGGTCGAAAGTCAGCTGCCCGGAAAGGTTGTCAGCTGCGGGTCCACCGGCGCTTAATGGCGAACAACATCCCTACCGCGACGTCGTCCCATTCGCCCGGCGCATAGTCGAGGCGTTTCCCGATCGCGTGCTATGGGGCACGGACTGGCCGCATCCCAACCTGAAGGGCCACATGCCTGATGACGGCCTTCTGGTCGACTTTATTCCACAGATCGCCACCACGCCGGAACTGCGGCGCAAGCTGCTGATCGACAACCCGATGCGATTGTATTGGCCGGAAAAAGCGCAATGAACAAAGAGACCTGTACGGCCTTCTTGATTAGTGCACCGTTTCGAAACGGTATTCCTCGGCATCATCACCGAGCGACATGATGGTATAGAGCCGGTGAAGCTCTTCCTCGAGGTGCTCGTTGACGAGCATCAGCGCCTCAAGCGCCCCCCGCATGTTGCCATCACATGACGCGATGATTTTTTCGATAGCAACTTCAGTCCGCTTGTACGCCATTGGTAATCCCCTACTACAAAACGCCCGCCGCCATATCTTGCAGGGATTGGGGCAAAATTCGGCGTCGGAAGCGATCATTTGGTGGCGTGGCGAAGTTTTCCCCTGCGGAATAGGAATGGCTTGGAAATCGCTTAAGCCGCGATCGCAAGCGAGCGTGGGCTGACCACATATTCCTTCAAAACGTTGTTCCTGGCGTCGACTTCAACCAGCGATACGTCATAGGTCCAGAGATCAGCGAGATGCTGCAGGACGCGCCTTGCATCGATCTCGTTGAGCTGAGCGCCCTTCACAACCACATGGCGCAGCATCAGGCGGCGGTCGCCGGCGAGATCGACATCGACCACCTCGATATTGGGATCGATGTAGCCGACGTCGTATTGCCGCGCGAGTTCGCGGCGAATGCGCCGGTATCCGCGCGCATCGTGAATCGCGCCGACCTTGATGCCGGCGGTTTCTTCGGGATCGTCGTGCAGATGAAACATCCGCCAGCTCCGCATCAGCCGCGGACTCAGGAACTGGCTGACGAAACTTTCGTCGCGGTAATTGGCCCAGATCTCGCGCAGCACGCCCATGACGTCGCCCGCACCCGCAATGTCGGGAAACCACTCGCGGTCTTCGTCGTCCGGCTTGGTCACGATGCGCTCGATGTCCTGCATCATCGCAAAGCCGAGCGCGTAGGGGTTGAAGTCGGAAAAGCGCTGGTCGTCGAATTCGGGCTGGAACACCACATTGGTGTGGGATTGCAGGAATTCAAGGAAATTGCCGTCGGAGAGCCGGCCCTGCTGGTGCAGGCGATTCATGATGCGGTAGTGCACGTAGGTCGCGGTGCCCTCGTTCATCACCTTGGTCTGGCTTTGCGGATAGAAGTATTGCGCGATGTGACGCACGATCCGCAGCAGTTCGCGCTGCCACGGCTGCAGCCGCGGCGCGGTCTTCTCCAGGAAGTACAGGATATTTTCCTGCGGCAGGCCGAGCAGCTTGCGCCGCCGCTCGGTGTTGAGGATATCGACGCTTTTCACCGGCCCCGTCGGCACCGTTCGCCACAGGTCGTTGAACACGCTCTGCTCGTGCTCGCGGCGCTCCTTGGCACGCTTCTCTTCGGTGCGAAGGTCGATATTCTTCTTGCCCGGATAGCGGTCGATGCCGTGCGACATCAGGGCATGCGCGGCATCGAGCGTGATCTCGACCGCCAGGCGCCCATAGCGCTCCTCGCATTGGGCAACATAGCCTTTGGCGAAATCGAGATAGTCGAGAATGCCGTCGGCATCCGTCCATTGCCGGAACAGGTAATTGTTCCTGAAGAAATGGTTGTGGCCGAAGGCTGCATGCGCGATCACCAGCGTCTGCATGGTCGCGGTGTTTTCTTCCATCAGATAGGAAATGCAGGGCGAGGAGTTGATCACGATCTCATAGGCGAGGCCCTTGAGTCCCTTGCGGTAGAACGTCTCGTGATGAGCGAAATGCTTGCCGAACGACCAGTGCTTGTAGAACAGCGGCATGCCCGCGGACGAATACGCATCCAGCATCTGCTCGGCGGTGATGATCTCGATCTGGTTCGGATAGGTCTCGAGCCCGAGTTCGCCGCGCGCAATTTCCTCGCAGGCATCGTGAATGCGTTGCAGCATCGGGAAATCCCAATCGGCCCCCTCGAACAGGCGTTGTGCTGGTGCGGTCATGGCGCGGCCTTCTCGTGGTTCCGGCGACGCTGGAACAACTCGTGAAACACCGGAAAGATCTCGCTGCGGCTCGTTACCTTGCGCATCGATAGCGGCGCGCCCTCAACTCGCAGCCGCTGGTACAGCGTCCAGAGCGAGGAATCCGGCATCTCGAAGGTCGAGCCGTTGGCCTCGCCGACCTCGAGATAGGCAAAGAACTGGCTGACCGGAAGGATCATCTCGGTCAGGAGCTGACCGGTGCGCGCGCTGTCCGAAATCGAATTGTCGCCGTCGGAGGCCTGCGCGGCGTAGATGTTCCAGTCGGAGGGGCGGAAGCGGGAACGCACGATGTCGTGCATCGCCTCCAGCGCGCTTGAGACCATGGTGCCACCCGAGGCCGGGCCGTGGAAGAACGTGTCTTCGTCGACTTCCTCGGCGCGGTCGGTATGGCGAATGAAGACGATCTCGACATGCCGGTAACGGCGGGTGAGAAACACGTAGAGCAGCATGTAGAAACGCTTGGCGAGGTCCTTCATGTGTTCGGTCATCGAACCGGACACATCCATCAGGCAGAACATCACGGCCTGCGCCACGGGCTTGGGCACCGTCTCGAAGCGACGATAGCGGATGTCGATCGGATCGATGAACGGAATCCGCTTGGCCTTGGCCTTCAGCGCCTCGATCTGGCTGAAGAGCTCGGCGCGACGCGCCTCGTCGGTGCAGCTCTCAAGCTCAGCTTCAAGCTGCGCGATCGTCTCCGGGCGCGGGCGCCGCAACGCGACGCGGCGCGCCAAAGCGAGCTGTACGGTACGGCTCACCGAAATGTTGGCGGGCGAGCCCGAGGTCGAATAGCCGGCGCGCTGAAGGCCTTCGCTCTCGGCTTCCGCGAGCTTGCGCTTGGCGAGATCGGGCAGTTCGAGATCGTCGAGGAACAGATCGACAAACTCGTCGCGGGACAAGACGAAGCGGAAATCGTCCTCGCTGTCGCCTTCGCCGGCGGCCGAACCTCTGCCGCCGCCTCCGTTGGGACGCTCAAGGATATCGCCCTCGACGAACTTCTTGTTGCCCGGAAGCACCCGGTCTCGCGTACCGCCCTCGGTCCGGAAACGAGGCTCATGCATCCCGTCGAGCGGGATCGAGACCTCGCCGCCTTCCAGGACATCCTTGATGTCCCGGCCCTCGGAGGTTTTCTTGACGGCGCCCTGAACCAGCGCCTTGGCCCGGCGCAGGAAACGCTGGCGGTTTTCCAGGCTCTTGCTGCCCGGATTCAGGCGCCGATCGACAATAAACATCGCCACTAGGAGCTCCGATTCCGAAGTTCGCAAGCTACCACAGCAACCTCTGATGCGAACTTCGGAATCAAAGGAGCTCTAGCAACTTATATTTTCTAGTGCGGCTTTGAATTTGAAGTTCCTAATACGAACTTGCCGCGACACTGATAGGAACTTCAAATTCGCCGCACTAGTGCCCACTCTCCGAAGTTCGTGTTGCACTCCCAGCACCCACCTTTCACGAACTTCGGAAAGTCATGGGCACTAGCAAACCTACATTTACAGTGCCGCTTTCTATTTGACGTTCCTGTTTCGAATTCGCCGCTTGTGCTGCAGGAACGTCAAATAGGCGGCACTGTTGCATCCGCCTCTGTTGCCTCCGCCTCAGCCGGCTTGTTTCACACGCATGTACCATTCGACGAGCCTGCGGACCTGGCGCTCGGTGTAACCGCGCTCCACCATCCGCGCGACGAAATCGCCGTGCTTCTTTTCGGTCTCGCCGTCCTTCTTGGAACCGAACGAGATCACCGGAAGCAGATCCTCGACTTGCGAGAATATACGCTTTTCGATGACCTCGCGGATCTTTTCGTAGGATGTCCAGGCCGGATTCTTGCCGCCATTCTGCGCCCGCGAGCGCAGCGAGAACTTGACGACCTCGTTGCGGAAGTCCTTCGGGTTGGCAATCCCGGCGGGCTTCTCGATCTTGGTCAGTTCCTGGTTGAGCAGTTCGCGGTTGAGCATCTGGCCGGTGTCGGGATCCTTGAAGTCCTGATCCTCGATCCAGGCGTCGGCGTAGTCGACGTAGCGGTCGAACAGGTTCTGGCCGTAATCGGAGTAGGATTCCAGATACGCCTTCTGGATTTCATTGCCGATGAACTCGGCATAACGCGGCACGAGGTCCGCCTTGATGAATTCGAGATAGCGCTTCTCGATTTCCTCCGACAATTGCTCGCGGCGGATCGACTGTTCCAGCACATACATCAGATGGACCGGATCGGCGCCGAGTTCGCTGGTATCGTGATTGAAGGTCGCCGCCAAAACCTTGAAGGCAAAGCGTGTCGAGACACCGTCCATGCCTTCGTCGACGCCGGCCGCGTCCTTGTACTCCTGCACGCTTCGCGCCTTGGGGTCGCTCTCTTTAAGGCTTTCGCCGTCATAGACCCGCATCTTGGCAAAGGTCGTCGAGTTTTCGTGCTTGCGCAGCCGCGACATCACCGAGAAGCGCGCAAGCGTCTCGAGCGTTGACGGCGCGCAAGGAGCCGCTGCAAGCTCGGAACCCGAGATCAGCTTCTCGTAGATCTTCTGCTCTTCGGTCACGCGCAGGCAGTACGGCACCTTGATGACGCAGATACGGTCGATGAAGGCTTCGTTGTTCTTGTTGGACTTGAAGCTCTGCCACTCGGCTTCGTTCGAGTGGGCAAGAACGATGCCGGTAAAGGGGATTGCGCCGATATTCTCGCTGCCGATATAGTTGCCTTCCTGGGTCGCGGTGAGCAGCGGGTGAAGCATCTTGATCGGCGCCTTGAACATCTCGACGAATTCGAGGATGCCCTGGTTGGCGCGGTTGAGACCGCCGGAATAGCTGTAGGCGTCCGGGTCGTTCTGCGCATAGGTCTCGAGCTTGCGGATGTCGACTTTGCCGACCAGCGAGGAGATATCCTGGTTGTTCTCGTCGCCGGGTTCGGTCTTTGCGATCGCGAGCTGGCGCAGCCGCGAGGGCTGAACCTTGGCGACGCGGAAGCGCGAAATATCGCCGCCGAAGGCTTCCAGCCGCTTGTAGCACCACGGGCTCATCAACCCGCTGAGGCGCCGGCGCGGAATGCCGTATTTCTCCTCGATCATCGGCCCGAGCTGTTCGGGGTCGAACAGGCCGAGCGGGCTCTCGAACACGGGCGAGAGTTCATCGCCAGCCTTGAGCACATAGATCGGGTGAACTTCCATCAGCGCCTTCAGCCGCTCGGCGAGCGACGACTTGCCGCCGCCGACCGGGCCGAGCAGATAGAGAATCTGCTTGCGCTCTTCCAGGCCTTGGGCTGCGTGCCGGAAGAAACCGACAATGCGCTCGATGGTTTCTTCCATGCCGTGGAATCCGGCGAAGGCCGGATAGGCGCGCATGGTACGGTTCAAAAAAATACGGCCAAGGCGTGGGTCCTTGGCCGTGTCAATCATCTGTGGCTCGCCGATGGCCGCTAGTAGTCGTTCGGCTGCGTTGGCGTATCGCATCGGGTCGCCTCTGCATGACTCCAGATACTCGGCCATCGACATATCGGTTTCGCTGCGCGCCTCGAACGATCGGGCGAAAGCATTGAACAGAGAGTCGTTATACATTGATCCCGCTCCTCATCTGGTTAGTTGCACCGCTTTAACGCGTACCTCTCTACGGCGTCGAAGCGGCTCCATACCCGGCCCCGCGAATCAGTCTCTGCACTTGAGCATTGACACCTATTGGACACGCGACCGACTCCATGGGGCAATGCAATACTTGTGCTAGACGATCCGTCGCTGTCGAAAATTAGTCTATTCTTGCTCGATGTATCCATCCCGCAACATCCGGACGACTACTGGTCTCTCGCTGAGTGCGCGTTAATCTTTATTAAGATGTGCTTCCTGACTGCATTTACAACCAATAGTCTGGCCGCGGAGACCGGCGACAGCGGGGCGTTGCACGTCACAAAATTTCACAAGCCCGGCATTGCCGCGACGCAGTGACGCGCCGTTGGAACAAACGCATCATTCTACAACTCCAACCTGCACGTAGCGGCTGGTTCTGTCGTCGCCGTTTGCGGCGCTGGCAGCGATCTTGCGCTGCGGCTGATCGGGGCCCGCATCCTTTGCCTTAATTCGTCGATCTGATTCTTTCGGCCTAATTCTTTGGACTAGTGTCCCGGTTCTGACATTCGTATCCCATCGCGGCGGGCACTTTTACGAATGTCAGAACCGGGACACTAGAATCAATGGGTTTGCTAGTGCTCCTGACTTTCCGAAGTTCGCGGAAGTGCGCGCTGCGATGGAGCACGAACTTCGGAAAGTGGGCACTAGCTCTTTGGGCCATCCCTTTCGGATCATCCGTTGGGCCCGACCTCCCTCCCCTTCCTGATCCTTCCCAATCCCTGGACCTGTCTCTCGGGCCGAATTTCTTGGCCTATTTCTTGGGCCGCGGCTGCGCTCAATTCGATCACCTCGCCGGATGGCAAGCGGGTCCAATCGGGCAACCGGGCTCGCCGGCAGCCCTTGCCGGCAGCCGGATTTTGCGGATTCGCGCTGTGGATTTGGCCCTTGGATTGGCAGGCGCCCCGCCCGCGACCCGAGATTTCGGGGTATTAAGTTGCCCCGCAGCATCCCACCCGGTAGTAGCATCCTCACCCGGTAGTAACGGCCCCAAGCGACTGCCGCCCGTGGTCCGAAAGGGCAGGCTGAAGAGAAGGCAATAACCGGCAATCTTGCGCAAGGAACGGCCATGAATCTCAATGCAAACCTGTCGACGATACTCAATCGCATCCTCGACACCGCCGCGGACAATTTGCGGGTCGCAAAGATCCTGATTCAGCTTGGTCTCGATCCCAACAACATCACCTATGACGCGATCTTCAATCGGCTGCTGGAGATATTTCTCGCCAATATCACGCTCGCCAACCTGTTCGCGCTGATCGGCGCGGTGTTCTTTGTCGCCACCCTTTTGACCCAGACGATGGTGCCGTTGCGGGTGGCCAACATGATCGGCTGCGCGTTCTTCGCCGGCTTCGGCGCGCTGGCCGGAAACATCGCCACGTTTCTGCTCTATCTCTTGATGGTCCCGATCAACGCCTATCGCCTGCGCCAGATGCTCAACCTCGTGAAGATGGCGCGCGGCGCGACCCAGGGCGACACGTCGATGGAGTGGCTGAAGCCGTTCATGACCGAGCGCAAATACCGCAAGGGCGACGTGCTGTTCAAAAGAGACGACGACGCCGACGAGATGTTCTTGACCGTGACCGGCAAATTCCTGGTCAAGGAAATCAATGTCGAACTGCCGCCGGGACGGCTGATGGGCGAACTCGGCTTTCTCTCGCCCGACAACAAGCGCACCGCGACCGTCACCTGCCTCGAAGACGGTCATGTCCTGACCATCACTTACGAGAAGCTGCTCGAGATCTACTTCCAGAATCCGCAATTCGGTTATTACTTCCTGGTTCTCACCAGCCAGCGCCTGCTGGAGAATATCGCCCGGCTCGAGGGCATCGTCGCGCAAAGCAAGCTCGCATCACCGGTCGCGAACTAGGCACCGTCGCCCGAAACCGCCCCCCGCTCACGGTGGGGTGCCTGTTTTCGGCACTAGTGCCCACTTTCCGAAGTTCGTGCTCCATCGCAGCGCGCACTTCCACGAACTTCGGAAAGTCATGGGCACTAGTAAATCTATTGATTCTAGTGCCGCTTTCTATTTGAAGTTCCCGGATCGAATTCGCCGCTTGTGGTGCAGGAACTTCAAATAGGCGGCACTAGATAAAATTTTCAGTAATTTATTTTCGAGATCGCAACAGCATCGGGGCAGACTTGTCCCGAATGCGAGCGGAGGTGCGTACCTTCGCCTTTGACACAGTCGATGTTTATCCCTTTGGGGAGGGTACGATGCATTATGTAGCCGGAGCGCTGGCGATCCTGTCCGGTCTGTTTTACGCCGCCGATCACCACGAGATCGGCTCGCTCGGCGTGACCATGTGCCGGTACGGCGGGGCGTTCTGCGACAATCCTTCCTATGTGTTCGTCGCAGCCGTGCTCGCGGCGCTGTGGGGCACGTTCGTCAGCATACGCTGATGTGAGCTGATTTCAGTTCTGCTCGGGATTTGGCGGCTCGGCCCGCTTCGCTCCCAACGGCTCCGGCTCGATCGCGGATTTGGGCGCGGTCGGCGCCACTTCGGCGCCAACGGCGCGCGCCGCTTCCCCCGTCGTGTGATAGTTTGCGACCGCGGCGGTCTGCACGTGCGGATGGCTCCACGGGCCGTGATCGACGACCAGCATCGCCAATATCCCGAAAATCGCGATCGCCAGTGCAACCCAGACAGGTTGCACGCCACTTCGCTTCACATGATCCTGTTTTGCGTGATCAGCGACCATCGCAACACCTCACCCGACGTTTCTCCGATGGGATTAACGACCCGCGGTGGCGAGAGTTCCGCGCGGCACGCGGTGTTCCGCGACCCGCAACAAACATCCCACAGGCAGCTTCACGCGTCATTTCCCTGGGCGGCTACTTTTTCTCGTCCATAGTGACATAGGCCCATACCGCCTCGATGTCGTCGCCCTTGAGCAGGTCGCTTCACGGCGGCATCCGCGGCCCATGACATGGCGAACAGTTGCGAGCGAAGATTTCGCTCCGCCCCGACAGCGGACATTATGACGCACCCTCCGGTGATGTCCGCTTTGTGCCCCCACTACCGGACTCATTCTGCACGCACAGCAAACAACGTCACGGGTGGATTATCTCATGAATTCGCACAATTAGATTGTGTGCGTGGATATGCGTCCACTTTTGAGAGGTCAGTAAGCCTGACACAGTTGCCCATTTTCAGTCATTTTTGAAAACCGGGATGTTGCATTAGTGGCACAAGATCTTAGGGCCTCATCGCTTAGGATGTGGCTTGGAATGTCGAATCACATGCAATGTCTGCAACCAAGCAATGGGCGGTCGCGAGTGCATCCGCGCAACAGAGATGGGGAAATACGAATGAAAAATTTTTGGTTGGCTACGGTTGGTTTAGTAGCATTGCTCGGCGTGGCCGAGCCCGCGTCGGCGGCTGATATAGCTGCTCGTCCCTACACCAAGGCGCCACCCCCGGTGGTGGCTCCGATCTACGACTGGACCGGCTTCTACATCGGCGCCAATGGCGGCTGGGCACAGAGCCGCAACTGTGTGGATTTCTTTAGTGCGACTGGCATTGACTCCCGTGACGGTTGTCGCGAGCGGTCCGGCGGCGTGGTAGGTGGCCAGCTCGGCTACCGTTGGCAAACCAATCAGCTTGTCTTCGGCCTGGAAGCTCAGGGCGATTGGGCCGATCTCAGCAACACGCGCGTCAGCCTCCTCAATCCATCGTTCTCGACCCGCACAAAAACTGATGGCATCGGTCTTTTCACCGGCCAGATCGGCTACGCCTGGAACGCCTCACTGTTCTACGTCAAGGGCGGCGCGGCGGTGACGAGCACTCGGTTCAGCATCCTTGACACGCTTAGCGGCACTGAACTGGCCGCGGCAAGCGCGACCCGCTGGGGTGCAGCCGTGGGCGTCGGCTGGGAGTACAGCTTCGCGCCGAACTGGTCGGCCGGTATTGAATACGACCATCTGTTTATGGGTAACTCAAACAACTCATTCTCGGTCGTCAATCCGATTAATGCCGCTTTTCTCAACGATCGGGTCAGCCAGGACGTCGACATGATCACGGCGCGCATCAACTACCGCTTCAACTGGGGCAGCGCCCCGGTCGTATCGAAATACTGACCTCGCCCGGTTACGAATCTCCAGCAAACCAGGCCGGCAGAAATGCCGGCCTATTTGTTGGAGGGGCGATCTTAAGCCGTGCGGCTTATTAGCAAGTAACGCCAGCGGCGCAGCGCCGTGCAGATCTGCGCGCCACACCTGCGACGCTGCCGGGCGTCCCCGGCCGCCCGACCCGGGCATCCGCCTTATCGAGCGCGACCGAAACGACAGTCTCTTGCGAGAAATGCAGTGACAAAGGGATCGCGCAAAGCATCGTGCTGCCAATGAGCGTTGTTCCGATGATTGCCAGCTTTTTCATGAGTTTTTCCTCCAGCAGACCTTTGACTTGATTAAAGCCAAGGAACATTTGTGGGCTTAAGGCCGGAGTTGAAACCCACGTTTGATCTAGATCAATCCGAGCAATATGGAACACAAAAAGCAGGCGCGTGCGTTATTGCAGCATAATGGCCCGGTGTCCGAACGTCCGGGGTCGTCAGTGGACGGCCGCATCTAAACCTGTTTCTTGTTGTTCCGAAAGCGGACATGCCGATCGCGTGGAACTAACCGCTCTTGAGCAGCTCTGTTGCCCAAACCTGAGAGTTCTCAGGGCGAGTTCAGGGCGATCTGTTTAGATCGCGTTGCTCGGCGTCGGGCGATCGCTGATCTGCTGGCCGAACAAGCTTCCGATCAGTTCCACCACACTGCGCGCGGTGCGGCCGCGATCGTCGAGGAACGGATTGAGTTCCACGATGTCGAGCGAATGCACGATGCCGGAATCGTGCAGCAGTTCCATGATCAGATGCGCCTCGCGATAGGTCCCGCCGCCCGGCACCATGGTGCCGACGCCGGGCGCGACCTCGGGATCGAGGAAGTCGACGTCAAAACTCAGATGCAGCACGCCGTTGCATGCTTTCACCTTGTCGATGACGCGGCGAATGAGAACGCTGACGCCGAATTCGTCGATCTTGCGCATGTCGGCGATGCTGACGCGGCGAAGGCGCAACAGATCCTTTTCCAGCTTGTCGACCGAGCGGGTGCCGAACAGTTCAAGCCGGGACGAATCGATCGAGGCGCGCGGCTCGCTCCCCAACAGGCCGTCGAGCCCCTCCTCGCCGCACAGGAATGCCGCCGACATGCCATGCATGTTGCCGGTGACGGTGGTGGCCGGGGTGTTGTAGTCGGCGTGCGCATCCAGCCACATGACGAACAGTTCGCGGCCGGTTTCGCGGCAATGCCGCGCGACGCCGTTGATCGAGCCCATCGAGAGCGAGTGGTCGCCGCCGATGAAGATCGGAATGGCGCCGGTTTTCGCAAGATCACAGGCACGCGCGCTGATGGCGCGGATCCAGCGCTGGATTTCCCGGTAATGCCTGGTGTTGTCGGGCACCTTGCCATCGAGCGGGGCGACGTCCGCAACCGACAGATCGCCATGGTCTTGCACCGCAAAACCGAGCCCGTCGAGCAAGGTCAACAGCCCCGCCGTCCTCAGCGCGGCCGGCCCCATCAGTGTTCCGCGCTGCGACGCCCCGATCTCGATCGGCACGCCGAGAATGGCGATCTTTTTCGGTCTCTCGAGGTCGTTCACGTCAGGCATCCAGTATCCTCGGCAGTATCCTTTATCCTTTGGCGCCGTCATACAATGGCGTGAAATCACGCACGCGAAGAAGTCATGTCAAAGCTTAGCCGCAAGCGTCTGATTCTGATATTCCGGTCAAGTCCGGGCAAACAATCAACCGTGGACGATCAGCCTCCAGACACGATCCAACAAACAGCAATAATTTCCGACCCGTTTTGCCTCTCCTTCGGAAAAAGCCCCAAAACCTAACCTGCCGACTTGATCATTTCCGGAAGTCAGCGGAAAATTCCCGCCTGTTCGGGGTTTCGATCGGCGAAGCCAGATTATGACATGTTCGGAAACACTGCGATGAATGACGAAAACCGGATTGCAACCAGACAACGCGTGCTGAAGGGTGGGAGCATCCGGTTCGGCGGCGGCTCGATCGATTGCACGGTCCGAAACATCTCCAATACCGGGGCGGCGCTTGATGTCACAAGTCCGCTCGGAATCCCTACGCAGTTCATCCTGGTGACGGACGGCAACCAGTTCCCCTGCCGCGTCGTTTGGCGCAAGGAAAAGCGGATCGGCGTTACCTTCGAAAAGGAATAAAGCGGCCGACTGAAGCGAATCAGCCGATAGTGCGGGCTCGACGCTCCTTCCTCGACTTCGAAAAGCCGTGCCCCTTAACGCCGTGACCGCGCAGCAAGCGAAAATATCCGCATCCAGCGGCTGGGCTCCCCGGCTCGCGCAGGAATTGCGGCTGCGCGAACTCGACGGCTTGCTCGCCTGCACCGGCGGCCGCGAGGCCGACATCGCCATCGAAATCGAGCGCGCGGCCCTGCTTGGCGCGCTCGACCGCAGGCCAGAGGCGCAAACGGCGTTCGTCGATATTCTGCGCCGCGCGCCGACCAATTTCAGCGCGCTCAACGAATTCGGCACGCTGCTGGCCGGCATGGGCGCCATCGATGCCGCCTGCCGCGTCTATGCCGAGGCGATCCTCCACCATCCCGACAACCCGATGGGGCTTGTGAACCTCGCCAACCTCCTGCTACGCGCCAACCGCCATCAGGAGGCGCGTGCGCATTACGAGGCGGCCTTGAAGGCCGATCCGGATCACGCCGGCGCGCATCAGGGGCTGGGCGCGGTGCTCGCCGACATCGGCGACCGCGAAGGGGCGGTCGCGCATTTCCGAAAGGGTTTTCGCGGCCACGCGATCTCGACGCTGCCCTATCGCGGCAACGGACCGCCCGTCTCGCTTCTCCAGCTGGTCTCCTCCGGCGGCGGCAATATCCCGACCGCGCCGTTTCTCGACGACTGCGTGTTCCTGACCACGGTTATCGTGGCGGATCATCTCGACCCCGGCGTGCCATTGCCGCCGCATCAACTGATCTTCAACGCGATTGGAGACGCGGACCTCTGCCTGCCGGCGCTGGAGGCTGCGATCGGCCTGACCGCGAGAAGCAAGGCGCCGCTCATCAACGATCCGCGCGCGGTGATGAACACGGGGCGCATCGACAACGCGGCGCGGCTCTCGGCATTGCCCGGCGTGGTCACGCCAAAGACGCTTTCGGCGCCGCGCGGCATCATCACGGGCGCGCAAGGCGCAAGCTGGCTCGCGAAACGCGGTTTCGCCTTTCCGCTGCTGTTGCGTTCGCCCGGCTACCATACGGGACGCAATTTCGTCCTGGTGGAAAGCGAAGCCGGCCTCACTGAAGCCGCTTCACAGCTGCCGGGCGACGAACTTCTGGCTATCGAA
The DNA here is from genome assembly GCA_963832045.1 of uncultured Alphaproteobacteria bacterium. GTDB lineage: Bacteria > Pseudomonadota > Alphaproteobacteria > Rhizobiales > Xanthobacteraceae > Bradyrhizobium. Next base: position 174,034 of record CAWHSM010000009.1, on the reverse strand, counting down.
TATCTCGACGCCCGTGGCGCCGACGGTAACGCACGCAAATACCGCGCGATGATGATCGGCGGAAAGATCTTTCCGCTGCACCTGGCGATTTCGAGAGGCTGGAAGGTGCACTACTTCACTTCCGACATGGCCGATCAGCCCGATCACCGCGCCGAGGAACTGGCCTTCCTGACCGATATGCCCTCGGTCATCGGCGAGAAGGCCATGGCTGCGCTAGCGGCGATATGCAGGGCGATCGGCCTCGATTATGCAGGCGTCGATTTCGGCTTGAGCACGGCCGGCGATCTGCTGCTGTTCGAAGCCAACGCGACCATGGTGATCGCATCTCCCGATGGAGACCCGCGCTGGGCCTACCGGCGCGGCGCGATCACGGACATCATGGAGGCCGTGACGGCGATGATCAAGCAAAGAGCCGGCGTGGTGCATCGCGCCCCGGGCTGACGCTTCCGGCCAAAGTGTTTGGCGAGCAATATGCTAAAGGCTATTGCTCGACTTAAACTTAAGTCGTGAGAGCTTTGGCCTAAGTCGTGCGTTATCTGGCCGGTTCATTCTCCGGTGTTTCCATGCTGCGCAGCACAAATTTTCGAAAATTTAATTCGCTTCAACTCTCACCTTAACTCGCCGCCGCCGTGTCTAACTACCATCTGTAACGATTGGGTTGGAAACGATGAAACGGGCCTTGACCATACTGGCCTGCATTTGCGTCTTGACCGGCGGCCTTTATATCGCCGGCAGCAAATGGGCCATTCGACACCAGACGCTCGATCTGTTCGACGCGACGCGGCAGCGCGCCGTGTCGGTGGACCTTGCTGTGCGCCGCGACTACGAAATGAAGGCCGATACGGGCACCTGGAAACTGCCGGTCGCCATCATCAGTAACGGCAATACGGTGAAGAACACCGAATACTCCTTCCTGGAGAACGTGCTGGCGGCGCGCGGATATCTGGTCGCAAGCGTCCAGCAGGACCTGCCGAGCGACCCGCCGCTGGTGACGGTGGCCGGCCAGCCCTATGTCGGCCGCCTCAACGTCTACAAGCGCGGCGAGGCCAACATTCTCTTCGTGCTCGGAGAGTTGAAGAAGATGCAGCCGAATGCCGATTACGATCACCTGACCCTGGTCGGCCATTCCAATGGCGGCGACATCGCGATGTACTTCGCCAAGGAGCATCCGCACCCGGTGTCGAAGGTCATCACGCTCGATAACCTGCGCGTCCCCTTCGTGCTCAACGACAAGATGAAGATCCTGTCGTTCCGCTCGACGGATCCTAACTTCAAGACCGACCCTGGCGTGTTGCCGACGCCGCAACAGGCCACGACCGAGGGCATCGACATCGTCAAGACGCCGTTTCAGCACACCGAAATGAGCGACCGCGGCCCGGATGAGGTGAAAGAGAGGATCGAGCATACCCTCGACAAGTTCCTAGGCAGTTCCGACACCAGCGACCTCTCGCCGGTTCCAACCGACAAGCCCCTGATCGGCCAGCTCGGCCCGGCGCCGTACCCATAAGCCGGCACACCAGCGCGGGAACCGGGCCAAAACCGGCTTGTTCCGTCCGTTTTGCCCAAAAAACAGGGCGAAAGGCGGTGTTCAATTTTAAGGCGAGCAGCCGAAAGCCACGCCCTTTTAACGGTGCCAGGAATCGTACACAATCGCGGACGTTGCGTTGAGTTGGCGTCATCTCCTTGGAAAACAGAGAGAAAATTAAAAACGTCCAGAGGAAACCGAGAGGGTACGATGTGGGATCTTCCCCGCCCGACGCCGACGTGTACACGCTTTCAGACATCAGCCGAAATGTCCTGCATCAAATGCACCAAGCGGATGAGGCTCATGCTCATCGAGCCGCGAGACGGAGACTTCAATCTCCTCACCTACCGCTGCATGGGCTGCTCGGCGGACGAGAGTTTCCTGAAAGCGATTTGATCTGGAGTCCCGCCTACTTAAAACTTCGGCTTCATATCCTTGGCAGCCGACATCACCTCGCCGCTGATCTGCCGCATGTGCTCACCGGCATTGGTGAACTGACTCCGCAAGAACTCCGACTGGATCTGCATGGCCTGCTGGAGATCGGTGGCGTGCACCAGCTTGCGCGCATGCTCGAAAGCCGCCTTCATGTTCTGCTGCGTGAACGTCAGGGCCTGCTTCGATATTTCCGTTCCGGGGCTCGGCACCGAAGCGAAGGATTTGTTGGCGGCCTCGAAAAACATGCCGAACGCCCGCTCCGCCTGATCGATGGTCTTTTCGGCCAAATCCCGCAACTCGGCCGGCACTTCCAGTTTCGGTTCGGTCATCGACGCCACCTCTCTCGTTTTCAAGGGACATTTCCCTGCGGGAATTAGCATAGTTCGGAGACGGAGGCGAACTCACGAAAGCTCGGGATCGGCCTCAAGCCTGACGCCACACAAGGGGTGCCATCATACAACGGATGCCCTGCGAGTGCTGAACGAACTCGCCTCCGCAAGGTTCAGATTGCATTCAGATTTCGCATCCTAAAGCATGACCCGGAAAAGTGTGTAGCGGTTTTCCGAAAAGATCATGCGCAAACAATAAACTAAAGCGCGATGATGATTTATCCAAAAAATATCGCGCTTTAGTGCCCACTTTCCGAAGTTCGTGCTCCGCCGCGGCATCCACTTCCACGAACTTCGGATATTTTGTTGATTTCGGGCGTCGCGCGAACCACTTCACGCGCGGGCTAACAGCGTCCGCTCATGCCGCCTGGGACCGGTCCGGGGTCGGTGGCCAGTTGCTCAATCAAGGCAAGCACTTCAGAACGCTGCTTCGGCGAGAGCTTGACGAACGCCTTCCACAGCCTCAACCCTTGGACGGTTTCGCTGGAGGGATATTCCAGCCTATCGCCCATTTCCGAAACCGATCGATGATTTTTCATCTCGTGCCTTTCGGCGGCTATTTAAGGGGTGATTTTCAACCGGTGGAAATCCAACCCGCGAAATCCGACGAGCGGGAATCCGGCGTGCTTTCCCGGCCAAAAGTATGCCATGGGAATAATTGCCCGGGCAAGACTATCTCCGAATCCGGCGATTACTTTAATTCTAAAACTTCGCCGAAATGGATCACTCGCCTTCCGGTTGTTGTGCTGCGGTGCCGCGATAGCGGCTCGCCGCGATCGCTTCGCGATGAAAAACAAACCGGATGCGATTTCGAATCATGTCCGCCTGCTTCCATCGCACGCGGGCTCGCGAAACCGGCCTTGATCGCCCGCATGCCCGGCCTGCTCTCACTTTTAAGTGACTCTTCCGCTCAAAACGGCCGAAATAAAAACTCACCGTAGCGGTTCCCATGATAACGGAAACCGACACGAAAGATCTGTCCATGCCCCCTGCTGCCCTTCTCTCTCTGGCGACCTCGGTCCCTCCTCACGCCTTCCTGCAAAAGGACATTATGGAGGCAGCGTGGGGCATATTCGGCAGCCGCTTTCCCGACTACGAACGCTTCGCCAGCATTTTCACCAACACCGGCATCGTCAAACGCCACGGCGTGAAACCGTTCGACTGGTACCTGACGCAGCGCGGTTGGCCGGAACGCACCGCAGCCTTTCTCGAAGGCGCGGAAGCGCTGTTCATCGACGTGGCGACCAAGGCGCTGGCGAGCGCAGAACTTCGCGGCGCCGACGTCGATACGGTGGTGACGGTTTGCTCCACCGGCATCGCGACCCCGAGCCTCGATGCCCGCGTCGCCCTCCGCATGGGCTTTCGCTCCGACATTTCGCGGGTGCCGGTATTCGGGCTCGGCTGCGGCGGCGGTGCCTCCGGCCTGTCGATCGCCTCGCGCCTGGCGCAGGCGCGGCCCGGCACCAACGTGCTGCTGGTGACGGTCGAACTCTGCTCGCTCGCGCTTCGGCTTGACGAACTCACCAAGGCCAACATCATCGCCACCAGCCTGTTTGGCGATGGCGCCGCCGCGATCGTGCTGCGCGCTGGCGACGGCGGATCAACGCTGATCGAAGCAACCGGCGAGCATCTGTGGCCGGACACGCTTGATATCATGGGATGGAACGTCGATCCGCTCGGCTTTGGCGTGATCATTCGCCGCACCATACCCGAATTTGTCGCGTCGGAACTCAAGCCGGCGCTGATGCACATAATCTCGCGCATGAAGCTCAATCTCGGCGATTTCGACAAGTTCATCTGGCATCCCGGTGGCGCCAAGGTGATCGACGCGATCGAGACCGCGCTGTCGCTCGATCAAGGCACGCTCGAACACGAGCGGCAGGTGATCGCCGACTACGGCAACATGTCGGCGCCGACCGTGCTGTTCATCCTGGAACGCGCGCTCGCGCGGGGGCTGCCGCCGCGTTCGCTGTTGACCGCGCTCGGACCAGGCTTCACCGCAAGCTGCATTTCATTGCGGCACGCGGCGTGACGGCGGCGGAATTCATCTTGGCGCTCGTGACGGCCCAGCGCGGCGCCGAACTCGCCCTTTCCCGCCGCAACACGCAAAGGCTGATGGCGCGCGGCGCCGTCGAAGTGGCACCCAGTCACTATCCCCTGATGGTCGCGGTTCATGCGTCCTGGCTGATTGCGCTCTGGGTGTTCGGGCACAACCAGAGCGTCAATCCACTGGCTTTGGCGGCCTATCTCGTACTGCAGGGCCTGCGCGCCTGGGTGATGTCAACGCTCGGCGCGCGCTGGACTACGGGCATCATCGTATTGCCGAACGAGCCATTGGTGGCGCGCGGGCCCTACCGCTTTCTCCGTCACCCCAATTACGTCGTGGTGGCCGGCGAAATCGCCGTGCTGCCGCTGACGCTCGGCCTGCCCTTGATTGCGGCGATCTTCACGGTGCTGAATGCAGTTGTCCTTTTCATCCGCATTCGCGCCGAAAATCAGGCGCTGGATACCGTTCAAGAAACAGCATGAGCGAGGCGGGACACATCATTGGCGAGGCGGAATGCGCCGTGAGCACGCTGCCGGACCAGGCCTCCGTCAGAACCTGGCTCGGCTTCATCCTGATGTGCCTCGGCATGTTCATGGCGATCCTCGACATCCAGGTGGTCGCAACCTCGCTGCCCGCGATCCAGCAGGCGCTGGATATCTCGCGCGATGCGATGAGCTGGATCCAGACCGCCTATCTCATCGCCGAGATCACAGCCATTCCCCTGACCGGCTGGCTGACGCGCGTACTGACGCTGCGCTGGCTGTTCGTTGCCGCTATCAGCCTGTTCACGGCTGCCTCCATCGGCTGCGCGTTCTCCGGCAGTTTTTCGACGCTGATCTGTTTCCGCGTGCTGCAGGGCTTTACCGGCGGCGCCCTGATCCCCGCGGTATTCTCCGCCGTATTCCTGTTGTTTCCGCTGCGCCTGCACCCGGTCGCGACCACCATGGCCGGCATCATGGCGGTGCTGGCGCCGACCGTCGGCCCCGTGGTCGGCGGCTGGATCACCGAGACCTGGTCTTGGCACTGGCTGTTCCTGATCAACGTAGCGCCCGGACTGTTCGCGGCGGCCGCCACGCCGTCACTGCTGCCGCGGGACAAGACGAACTTCGCCGAGTTCGCACGCATCGATCGTCTCTCGCTGCTGCTGATGGCGGTGGCGCTCGCAACCCTCGAACTGGCCTTGAAGCAGGCGCCGCTCGACGGCTGGTTGTCGCCACGCTGTCTTGCGCTGTTTGTCGCGAGCGCGGTCAGCGCATGGGTTTTCGCGACCAGGACGCTGAAGGCTGACCATCCGATCGTCGAACTGACCACGCTGCGCGCGCCTGCGTTTGCGGTCGGCTGTACTTTAAGTTTCTGCCTCGGGGTCGGGTTGTTCGGCTCGGTCTATCTGATGCCGGTGTTTCTGGCCTACGTCCGGCGTCACGACGCCTTCGAGATCGGCGCCATCATGCTGGTCACCGGCACAGCCCAGCTTCTGACTGCGCCGATCGCAGGGCTGCTCGAAAGCCGGCTCGACCCACGCAAATTATCGGCGGCAGGGTTCGCGCTGCTCGCGCTCGGCCTCGGCATCAGCGCGTTTCAGAGCCGGCTCGCCGATTTCGACGAGATGTTCTGGCCCCAGGTGCTGCGCGGGATCGCGATCATGTTCTGCCTGTTGCCGCCGACACGGCTTGCGCTCGGCGCGCTGGCGGCGGCACAGGTGCCGGACGCCAGCGGCCTCTTCAACCTGATGCGCAACCTCGGCGGCGCCATCGGCATCGCCTTGATCGACACCATCCTTTACGGGCGCACCACCGGCCATGGCGATGCCCTGCACGACCGCCTGATCGCGGGCGACGTGACGGCGGCGCGCGCGATCGGGCTCGACGTGCAGGTCTTTTTGCATCCGCCGCCTGATGCGACGCAGGCGACAATCGAGGCTTACGTGCGCCCGATGGTTGAGCGAGCCGCCTTTGCGATGTCGGTGAACGAAGCCTGGGCGCTGCTGGCGATCGTGACGCTCGCCGGACTTCTGCTCGTGCTTTTCGCCGGCAGATCGGCGCAAGTGGCCACCGGCAAATAGTAAACCCTTCGCGCTCTACGATCACCTGGTCGGCGGCCACGCCCGGGCAACCAGCGGCCACGCCGCGACCCCGCCGGCAAGCCCGATGAATTTCGCCGTTTCATGCCGCCTCCTCGAACAGATTCCCGCCTATTTCGACGCCGCGTCCCTGGCGAGCAGCGCGATCGCATCCTGAACGGTCGACATGAACTGCGCCGGGAAGATGATGGTCGAATTCTTCTCGACCGAGATTTCCGCCATCGTCTGCAAGGTGCGAAGCTGCAGCGCGACCGGGTGCTGGGTGATGATGTCGGCGGCTTCGCCGAGCTTCACCGCAGCCTGATATTCGCCTTCGGCTGCGACGATCTTGGCGCGGCGCTCGCGCTCGGCCTCGGCTTCCTTGGCCATCGCGCGCTGCATGTTCTCCGGCAGCGTGATGTCCTTGATCTCGACCGCCGTCACCTGCGTGCCCCAGGGCTCGGTATGGAGATCGATCACGTTCTTGATCTGGTCGTTGATGCTGGCGGTGTCCGCCAGCAACTGATCGAGGCTGAAGCGTCCGACCACGTTGCGCACAGTGGTCTGGCTGATCTGGTTGATCGCGTTGTAGACGTTCTCGATGGCGATCACGGCCTTTTCCGGATCGCTGATGTGATAATAGGCAACCGCGGCGATATCGATCGAGACGTTGTCCTTGGTAATGATCTTTTGTGACGGGATCTGCATCGTGACCGTGCGCAGCGACACCCGCGTCATGGTCTGGAACGGGACGAAGATCAGCGTCAGGCCGGGGCCGCGCACACTTTCGAATCTTCCAAGCATGAACACGACGCCGCGTTCATATTGCTTGAGCACCCGGATCGAGACGAAGGCATAAATGATGGCCAGCAGAACCAGAATCGAGATCAAACCCATATTGCTCCCCCTGGCGGCGCTCGCCGTGGCGGCGCGCCCACCGCTTTTGCCGGGAAGCCTATCACGTTTACCGGGGATTATTTAACTAGTGTGGCGACTCTGACGTTCCTTTCAGTGCCGCCGCGAGTTCTTCGAAGGAACGTCAGAGTCAAAGCCACACTAGAATCATATAGTTGCTAGTGTCCCTTTGGTTCTGACATTCGTAAAAGTGCCCGCCGCGAGGGGATACGAATGTCAGAACCGGGACACTAGCGTCGCGCACCGGGCCGTCTCGGCGGCGCGCGCGGCTTCATTCGATCACCTCGTCCGCCACGCTCATGGCGACGCCTTCGGCCATCACGGCGACGGCGCGGGCCTGCGACAGGTTTGCCGACATCAGCTCGCACCACCGCCAGAATTCGAAATAGCCGCCCCGACCGCCGTTAGCGCCGGGGACAAGCGAAAACACGAGAAAGGGGCTTCGCGCCCCTTTCTTTTTTGCGAGCGCAAAGAAGAGGCTGACCTGTTGGCCCGTCATCGCGAGCGCCAGCGAAGCAATCCAGCGCCATAGCCGTTGCCCAAAACTGGATTGCTTCCGCCTGCAGGCGAGCGACGGCGGGTCGTCGCTTGGCTCCCTTGCGCAAACGCTTCGCGTTTGTCGCAGGCAATGACAATGACGCGTTGAGTTGCAGGCCCCCTACTGCTGCTTCTCCCAGAACGACAGCAGCCCTTGCGAGGCGGAGCCGCCGATCACGCAGGGGATGCCGATCGCGACCTGGCCCAGTGCAGCCGCCGAGACGCAGCCGAGCGCAACCGCGCCGACGCCGACCTGCCCCCAGAAATCGAGATTACGCCGCGCATCCGAACCCTTGGCCTTGAGCTCATCGACGGCGGCGAGCGCGTCCTTGCGCACGGCGCCAAGCTGCACAGTATCGGCGGCCTCGACCACTTCCGTCAGCGGCACCTTGACCGCCGATCCCTGCACGGCAAGTTCGCTGCGAAGATATTCGCGTAAGGATGCGTCGCGCACCGCATAACTCGCAAGCGTATAGCGCGCCAGGCTGCCGACCGTCAGCTTGTCGACGGTGTCGCGGCTCTTGCTCCAGGGCAGCATCGCGATGATGCGCAGAATAGGGCGGAACGAACCGGTGGCGAAATAATATCCCCACAGTGTGTCGAGCAGATCCTGATTGCCCGCGAAGGTCTGCTGCATCTTCACCTTCTTGTCGTCCTTGGCGAACGGGTTCTTGGTGAACACGCCCTTGATCTTGTCCATCATGCCGGGCGTGGTCTCTTCCAGCGGAATTTCGGTCAGCGTCGGCAGCGTGCCCGCGAGGTAGCTGTCGATCATCACCTTGCGGCCGGGCATTTTGGGCGCGACCTTGCGCAACAGATTGCGCCACTCGGGTAAACCGGAAAACGCGATCGCGCGCACGATCACCCATTCATCTTCCGGCGGCACGGGAAAGAAGCTGTCGACGAGCGCTTCCGCCTTCGTCGGATTCGATGCGATCGCGCCCGCGACGAAGCCGAGATAGATGCCGGCATTTTCCGGCTCCTTGAAGGTCTGCGCGTGAAACAGCACGCGCACCGCCGCCGGGATGTGCGCGTAGTCGGGCTTGGCGCGATAATCGTAGATCCATTGTTGAACCACGCCGAGCGAGGCGCGAGGATCGGGCTCCTGCGAAGTGACGGCAGATGCCGGCTGAATCAGGAAGAAGAAGGCAGCGACGAACGCGACGCAACGCATATGATGCTCTCCTCGGAAGGCACTCCCCGATGCCGCGGGTGATGCCGTCAGGCAACTACCTAGAAAACATTTGGAGCGGCTATGCGACATTTTCGGGATGGCGCGGCCGCACCTCGCGTCGAAATTGTGGCGGCCGTTAACCCTTAAGGCACCATCTCACCCCGTCGCAGACATTCTTTCGCCCCGCCGGCAAATTTCCATGGGCCTGCGAAAAACGGGACGGCAGGTATCGCGTGATGAGACCGTTGATTGCGCCAGGCTTGGTATTGGGTCTGGCGCTGGGCATTGCTTCCGCGCAGGCTTTGGCCGACGACGCGAAGACGCGCGACGTCGACGCGAAGGCGCGCGACGACATCGAAGTCGAGGGCAACAAGCGCGTCGACGTCGCAACCGTGCGCTCCTATTTCAACCCCTCTGCCGACGGGCGCTTCAATGAGGCCGCGCGTGACGCCGGGCTGAAGGCGCTGATCGCCACCAACCTGTTCGACAAGATTTCGATCGAGCGCAACGGCGAGCGGCTGATCGTGCATCTGCATGAAGCCCCCGTGATCGGCCGCGTCGCCTTCGAAGGCAACAAGCGGGTCAAGGACAGCGACCTTTCGCCGGTGATCGAGTCGAAGGCGCGCGGCAGCCTGCAGCGCTCAACCGTGCAAGCCGACGTCGAACATATCGTGGAAACCTATCGGCATCTCGGGCGCGACGACGTCACCGTGAAGCCTGTCGTCATCGACCGCGGCAGCGACCGCGCCGATCTGGTGTTCGAGGTCAACGAAGGCGTCAAGACGCCGGTGCGCCAGATCAACTTCGTCGGCAACGCCGCGTTCGGCAAACGCCAGCTTGCCGCCGTGATCAAGACCTCCGCCACCAACATGCTGAGCTTTCTGACCGGCGGCGACGTCTACGATCCCGACATGGTCGCGGCCGATCGCGAGCTGCTGCGCAAATATTACCGAAGCAAGGGCTATGCCGACGCCAGCGTGCGTTCGGCCACGGCCGAATACGATCCCGCGACAAAGGGGTTTAGCGTCACCTTCGCCATCGACGAAGGCCAGCTCTATCGTTTCGGCGCCATCGACGTCGCCTGCCATGTCGAAGGTGTCGACCCCGAAAAGCTCCGCCGCCTGCTTAACGTGCGCTCAGGCGCGCTGTTCGATGGTTCCGCGCTCGACAAGACCGACGACAATCTCGCTACCGAGCTTGCCAAACTCGGCTTTCCGTTCGCCCATGTGCAGCCGCGCCTCAAGCCCGACAACGTCGCCCAGCGCATCGACGTGACATTTGCGATCGAACAGGGCGCGCGGACCTATGTCGAACGCATCGACATCCATGGCAACACCCGCACGCGATTCTACGTGATCCGCCGCGAGTTCGACATCGCCGAGGGCGATGCCTACAACAAGGGGCTGATCGACCGTGCCGAGCGGCGGCTGAAGAATCTGAACTTCTTCAAGACCGTCAAGATCACGGCCAAGCCCGGCTCGGCGTCCGATCGCGTCATCCTCGACGTCGAACTGGCGGAACGGGAAACCGGCGATTTCAATATCGCCGGCGGCTATTCGACGGTCGATGGCTGGCTCGCCGAAATCAAGCTCGGCGACAGCAATTTCGCAGGCACGGGTGTCGCGCTCAATTCTGCTTTCACCTACGGCCAATATACCCGCGGCGTCGACCTGTCGGCGACCGATCCGGCGTTCTTCGGCAACCGTGCATCCGCCGGCATCGACATCTTCGCCAAGGAGACCGTCGCCAACACCTATCAGTCGTGGGGCACGGAAAATTACGGCGCGATGTTGCTGATCGGCACGCCGATCAACGAAGAGCTCGGCATGCAATGGCGCTACTCGATCGCGCGGCAGGGCGTCACGCTCGATCCAGCCTCGCTCGCCGTCCCTCCGTCGATCGCGATCCAGCAAGCGGCGCAGACCGGGCCGCAATGGGTGTCGGCGGTCGGCGACACCGCGACCTATTCGACCCTCGACAATCCCAAGGCGCCGACCAACGGCATCAACTCGCAACTGCGCCAGGATCTCGCCGGCCTTGGCGGCGACGTCCGCTTCCTGCGCACGAGCGAGGATTTCCGTTACTACCATCAGCTCAACGACGACGTCGTCAGCCTCGCCCGCGGGCAAGGCGGCTACATCACCGGCTGGGGCGGCAGCCAGGTGCCGCTGATAAATAACTTCTTCGGCGGCCCCACGATGGTGCGCGGCTTTGCGCCGAACGGTTTCGGCCCGCGCGACCTCACGCCGGGCACCACCATGGATAATGTCGGCGGCAGCATGTATTGGGCGACGACGGCGGAGTTGCAGAGCAACATTCCCGGTGTCCCGAAGGAATACGGATTGAAGGCGATCGCCTTTGTCGATGCCGGCAGCGTGTTCCGCTACAACGGGCCGACGACGTTTCCGGGATCGACGCAATCATTGCAACTCGCCAATTCCAACGTCGTGCGCACCTCGGTCGGCGGGGGACTGACCTGGGCTTCGCCATTTGGCGCGCTGACGGTTACCTATGCCGCGCCGCTGACCAAGGCTTCCTACGACGTCGTGCAACCGCTTGGCTTTAGCGCCTCGCCGTTCTGATCGCCTCTGCCCCTCTCCTGTTTCAACGAAACAAGTTCCCTTCGAAGTGGAATCACGTCGGTTTGGAACCCGCGTATCTTCGCGCCTGTCCGTGAACATCTGTCGCCCCGCGGGATTGACATGCATAGAGAAAACGGAGGTCTGGACGATGGGACAGTCAAAACCGTTTCGCCCGATTGCTTTATTGGTCGAGGACGACCCGATCCAGCGCGAGATGATTGCGCTTTTGCTGGAGGAAACCGACTATGATGTCATCCGCTGCGAAGATGGCGAAACAGCCGAACTTGCTCTCAAGAAGCGGCATCCAGCGGTATTGATTACCGACGTCAGCCTCGTCGGCGCCATGACGGGCATCGAGCTTGCTCATCTGGCGCGGGAAGCCGATCCGGCTCTTTGCATTATCGTAATGTCCGGAAAGCCTCCGGCCAGCGCGTTGCCGGACGGTGTTACCTTCTTCTCGAAGCCATTTTACCCGATCGAACTGATACGCGAGATCAATACTGATCGCGGCCATCGAATCCTGCCCCGCCGATGATGATCACTTCCTCGCTGTGGACTGGTTAGAACTAAATTTCAGAATAGCCGCCGATGACGCCACGATGATCATCACCACGGTGGTCATCGCCGGTGTCGGTCTGTCTTGATATTGGCGCGCTCTACTGTGCTTCCATGCGAAGACCGGATCGGGATAGCTTGCGCTAGTGCCCACTTTCCGAAGTTCGTGCTCCGTTGCCGCACCCACTTTCCACGAACTTCGGAAAGTCAGGGGCACTAGCAAACCTATTGATTCTAGTGCCGCTTTTCTATTTGAAGTTCCTGGATCGAATTCGCCCGCTTGTGGTGCAGGAACTTCAAATAGGCGGCACTAGCCCGGGACAAATCTCGCTGTGAAAACGGCTATCCGCGATCGCGTATAACCATATTTTAGTCGGCTTTGCGTATATTTTGAATCTATACGCGATCGCGGATATTGCTATTTTATACGAATTCGCGTATATTCAACGCGGCGGAGAATTCTGACAATGGAACAGCAAATAGCCCGCAACGAGAAGCAACTCGGCGCCATCCTGCGCCGGGCGAGGAAAAAAGCCGGCTTAACGCAATCCGGCATCGGAAAGCTCAGGCAAGGGACGGTATCGAGGTTAGAGGCCGGAGAACCTGCAATCCAGCTTCGTACAGTCATGGAAGCGCTGACGGCTCTCAATCTCGAATTGATCGTTCGACCGCGCAGCAAGGCAAGCGCGGCCGACATCGAAAGTGTCTTTTGATGGCCCGACGGCCGACCCACATCCCCCTAAATGTATTTCTCAACGGCCGCTTCGTTGGCGTTCTCCGGCGTGAGTTGAACGGCGCCATCGATTTTCGCTATGACGAAAAATGGCTCGCTTGGGGGCCGACCTTCCCGATTTCTCTATCCTTGCCGCTTCGCGAAGACCGCTACATCGGATCACCGGTCACCAACGTTTTCGACAACCTGCTGCCGGATAACGATGCCGTCCGCAAACGCGTTGCAGAGCGCGTAGGCGCAGAAGGAACTGATGCATATAGCATGCTTACTGCACTCGGCCATGACTGCGTCGGCGCGTTGCAGTTTTTACCTGACGGCATTGATCCAGGACCAGCAGGCGGCGTTCAGGGCAAGCTCATAGACGACGCCGAAATTACCAACATGCTTCAAAATCTCGCGTCGGCTCCGCTCGGCATGAGCGAAGACGAAGATTTCAGAATTTCAATTTCCGGCGCACAAGAGAAAACCGCTCTGCTGAGACGCGGAAAAAAATGGTGCAAGCCAATTGGCACAACAGCCACCACACATATCTTCAAGCCACAAATTGGACGTTTGCCAAACGGCATCGATTTATCGAACAGCGTCGAAAATGAATACCTGTGTTTAAAGCTTCTTTCGGCGCTTGGCGTACCGACAGCGAATGCCGAAGTCGATGACTTTGGCTCCCGAAGGACTCTCATTGTAGAGAGGTTCGATCGGCACTGGGCGAGCGACGGACGTCTGATTCGTATTCCGCAGGAAGATTGCCTGCAAGCTCTCTCGATTCCACCGACCAGAAAATATCAATCTGACGGCGGTCCTGGCACGAACGCAATCTTTCGATTGTTGAAGGCAAGCGACATTCCCGAGGACAATTTAGCGACCTTCATGCGTGCCAATATCATTTTCTGGCTAATCGGCGCGACAGACGGCCACGCAAAAAATTTCAGCATTTTCCTAAGCCCAGGCGGACGCTTCCGTATGACACCGCTTTATGACGTGCTAAGCGCACAACCAAGTCTCGATGCCAATCAGATTCAGCGCAAAAACTTTAAACTGGCAATGTCGATTGGAAAGAACCGCCACTATGCAATAGCTGAAATCATGCCACGGCATTTTTTCCAGACAGCGGAATCCGCCGGCATCGAATCTGCAGTGGTCACATCAATCTTTGATGATTTGATCAAAAATGCCGTACGCGCGAGCGAAACAGTGGTGAAAAAACTTCCCGAAAAATTCCCTCAGGCTATGACAAATTCGATCCTCACCGCTCTCGCACACCGGATTGAAATCATTAAAGCGGGCTAGTGTAGCGACACTGACGTTCCTTTCAGTGTTGCCGCGAGCCCTCGGAAGGAACGTCAGAGTCAAAGCTACACTAGGATCACATAGTTGCTAGTGTCCCTTTGGTTCTGACATTCGTAAAAGTGCCCGCTGCAAGGGGATACGAATGTCAGAACCGGGACACTAGCGTTCGTCTGCTTACGCTGATTGAGCGACCAAGGAGCGGTATTTCCAAAACATTGCTTAGGTCGATCATTGAGGGGCTAGCTGGCGCGCGCGCCCGGCGCCACGCGTCAATCTTCGCGCAGTCAAGCATCCCCCTTCTTAAGTGGAGGAGCAATAACTTAGTGGAGGAGGAATAACCCGTCTCAATTCTTCTTCGAGGACGAAGCGAACGCGTCCTTCACGGCGGTGGAGAGTTTCGACAGCGTGCACAACAGCGTGTCTTCGGCGCAATGCTTGCGCGCCCGCTCTTCGGCCACGCGCCGGGGGACGGGAAGCGGCACGGTGGCCGGCAGCAGCGCCAACGGCCGGCCGGCCGGCTGTCGCGCGGTCTCGATATCGGCACGGAGCTGGTCATCTTGCCGCTTGGCCAATGCAGCCGAAATGGCTTCCCGGCGCTGCCCCTCCAGGTACACGATGTACTGGCGATCGATCGCCTTGCGTTCCTCCGCGGTCGGGTTCGGCCCGGCGATGTCGAATTTCCGGTCCTGCATGAAATCGTAATAGGCATAACCGCCGTCCGCCTTCCGGCGTCCCGCAAACCGCGCGCCGCAGCCGGCCAGCATGCTGCCAAGCTCATCGGCCGGCGAACCCTGAGCCTGCACACGATCGACACAATCCTCGAAATCCCTCGCCAATCCCGGCGAATATCCGTCGAATTCCAGCCAAACAAAGGCGAGCGCAACCAGTGCCGCAGCGGCAACCGCCAGCAGCCACTCACGCACGCCACTTTCCAAACGAAACATGCCCTCGGTTCCCCATCCGATTCGTGCACTACGCCGTGCGATTACGGATTTTTGCAGGCAAGCCGGACTTCATGTTGCACAACAGCCACAACGTCTGGTTTTTTCCGGCAGTAAAAATCTTGCCATCTTTGAGCAAGGATCATCGGACAGAGTGCGATCGTCACTTACAGAAGGTGAGGTCATGTCGTCTGCAAAGGCAATTACAACCCTGGCGTCGGTCGCGGTCGTCGCTTGCGGCCTGTTTGCATTTAGCTGGGTCAGTCTTGCGCTGCTCGGCTTTTAAGCAGCGCCGTCAGGGCGAACGTATCGCCACGCCCGGAAAATGGCGTTAGGGAATACCCGCCGTTCGGCAATGCGGCGAGAAACGCTCAGCCGAACTTGTTGAGGGTGCTGTTCAGATCGGCGAAGGCACTGGCGATTTCGTTACGGATCGAGGCCAGTTGCGCGAAATGCTGATGAGCCTCGGCAATGCGCCGCTCGGTCTCGCGCTTGCTCTCCGCGATCGATTCCACGCGTGAGCCGAGCTTTTCGTTGCCGCTGGTCTCGACCTCGTCGAGAGCCGACTGAAGCTCGGCCCGTTTCGCATTCAATTCGCCGATCAAGGCATGAATACCTTCGCCGGGCGTCAGCAAAGGCGAGAGTTCGCTCTGTGAATGGGCGAGGTCCTTTCTGTAACGATTGAGCGTCGTCAATATTTCCTGCAGCGCGCGCAGGCGGCCTCGCGCCTGGGCGGAGAATTGATCCAGTTCGGCGAGCCGGTCGGCCAGGCTCTTGCCGTCGGGGTCCCTCTCGACCTTGGCGAAGTCGGCCGCGAGATCCTCCTGACGCTTCTTGAATTCGAGCATATCCCTGCGGACCGTATCGAGAACGGCAAAGGAGCCTTCCAGGCGCGCAATCCGTTGTTCGGCATCCCTCTTGCTGCTGTCGAGCGCGGCGACGCGGGCGCTTAGCGCTTCACCTTCCCCCGTCACCTCCAGCGCCTCGATGGCCTTGACCAGATGATCGCGCTCGATCTGGGCCGCGCCAAGCAGCGCCTTGACGCCGGTCTCCGGCGCCTGCAATTCCACCAGACTGGCGCGCGCTTTCGCAATCTCCTCCTTGAGGCGACCCAGCGTCGCAAATGAATCCTGCAAAGCCTGGTGCCTGGCCTGGATGGGTCCGGTCTTTTGATCGAATTCCTTCAGCCGCTCGATGAAACTGTTGTTGTTGTCGTCGGTCTCGATCTTGTCGAGCGACCGATCGAGCTGACGCTGCCGATCCTTCAATTCTTCAAACACCGGCTCGATCGCCCGCCGCTTTTCGGCGACTTCACCGATCTGCTCACGCAAAGCCTGCTGGCGGCGACGGATATCCTCCACCCGCTCCTGCATGTCGACGGCGTGGTTGCGGCCGCGCTGCAAGCCGGCCCGCGCCTCGGTCTCAGCGACCTGCTTTTGCAGGGCGGTTAGTGCGTCCTCCGGATCGCTGGTCGTCAGATGCTGGACGGCGGCATCGAAGTCCTTCTGCGACGCCGCCACCGTCGCCAACGCCTTTTGCGCGCCTGCAACCCCGCCGCGCAACACGCGCGAGTCTCTCTCCTGGCGCGCAATGCGATAGGAGTGCCAGAGGGTGAAGGCCGTCAGGGACAGCACCGCCAGGCCGATGAGGATCGCGGCAACCTGTTGCGAAGGCGAAAGCCCCTGAAAGACCGCGGGGATGTGGGCCAAGTCAAAGTGGAAAGCCGACTCTGCGAGAACGGCCGTTGCCGCTAACAACAGCAGCCACGCAAAGAAACCCAGCATTGCAAATTCCCCAAGATCACCCCTCGATACCGGCCCAAAGGGCGGCACCGGCCAAAGAACCAGGCAGGGGCAATAATCGGGGGACATCATTATCGGGCCCAAGCCAGCACGGCAATCCTTGCGAGGTACGACTGGACGGCGCCGAAGCCTTCGGGAGGCTCGATTGACCCCTCCCTGGCCGTTTCGGGTAAGTAAAAATAGCGCTCGCCCGCCTGACCTGAAGGCTGATTTGGTGGCCGGCTTGGCGACCGGGCCTGGCAGTTGGCTACTGGCGGCTGGCTAAAACACTACCCCGATCCGAACGCCGCGCCGCCAGACGACGCGGCTTTTCTTTCTCACGCTGCCGTGGAGGAGTTCGAACCGCTCCGGCACCGTCACCATCGGAAAGATCTCGAGGCAGGCGCCGCCGGCGGAATAATCGACCAGCCGGCAGGCGATCACCGGCGCCTTCGGGCCGACGATGATCTGGGCCTTGGCGGCCTCGGAGCCGACCGGCCGAACACGCTGATACAAACGCGGCGACTTGGTTTCTGCCATAACAGCCGCATTTTAGCCCCGCGATGGTTACGGCAACCTAAATAGTCCGGCTCGGCACGGCGAGCTCGTGAGGCGCCGTTGCGCGCGGTCTTGTTAGAATTTTAGCGAAGCCTCCAACGGGCCTTTAAGTCCTTAGCCCCAAGATTGCATGCGGCAACAGCTCTGCCGCGAGGGCGCTCATGATCGATGAGAAAATCAAAATCAAGTGCACGAAGTGCTCGCAGGTTTTCCGCGAGCGCGCCCAGAAAGTGCGCGACGGTTTCCAGACCAATTGCCTCCACTGCAACCGCTTGATCACGTTCGACATCAACGCGGAAGATCGCAACGTCCGCAAAGCCCTCATCAACGCCAGGGAACTGCGCCGCGTGATCGAGGACAGCCGCAGGGCCGCAAGCATTGCCCAGGAAGCCGCGCCGGTCCCGGTGATGGATCGCAGCCAGTACTAGTGTCCCGGTTCTGACATTCGTATCCCATCGCAGCGGGCACTTTTACGAATGTCGGAACCAAAGGGACACTAGCAACTATATGATCCTAGTGTAGCTTTGACTCTGACGTTCCTTCCGAGAGCTCGCGGCAACACTGAAAGGAACGTCAGTGTCGCTACACTAGGGCTTTTGCCCTTTAGAGCTTTGCCCTTGTTGAGCCGGCCTCCGCGCGGCCAGCGTGGTAAATTCCTGCCTTATGAAGCGGGCGGCCAATTCGAAGGGCATTAACCACATCGAGCGGCCGATTGCGGGCGTAACCGCGGTTTAAGCCGCCGGGGGCGATAAAGGGCGTTCGTGACGCGTCTTCCCCCGGGGCTTTTGTAAGATGATCTTGCGCGGCAAATTACTGGTATGGACGCGGGCGTTTCTGCATTCGGCCGCCATTGCCGGTCTCATTCTGATCGCCGCCAGCTGGTTCGTCGCCGCCTACATTTCCTCTGTCGAACGCGAGAAGGCGATCGAGGCGGCGATGCGGCAGTCCGACAGTCTGGTGCGGCTGTTCGAGCACAACACCATAGACACGATCGGCCGCTTCGACCGGACGCTGCTGCTGCTGCGCAAGAGCTTCGAGGACGATCCCGATCACTTCGACCTGCGCAAATGGGCCGGACAGGCTGCGCTGATCAGCGAGGAAGCATTCCAGCTCGTCCTGATCGGGCCTGATGGTTTCCGGAAAGCCACGACGCTGGATACCGAAGACAAGCCCATCTACATCGGCGACCGCCCGCACGTGCAAAAACAGATGCAGGCCCAAGAGGACCAACTGGTCATCAGCGAACCAGTGATGGGACGAACCTCGGGACGACTGACGTTGCAGCTCTTGCGCCGGCTTCGCAAGCCCGACGGCGGCCTCGCCGGCGTGCTGGTGCTGTCGGTCGACCCCAATTTCATCGGGCAATTTTTCCGCACCGTCGATCTCGGCCCGCAAAGCAGCATCTCCATCCGCAATCAGAATGGCGTCATCCTGGCGGCCCAGGGATTCTCGGACAATGTCATCGGCCGCAAGATCGACAAGCAGCGGCCGCTGACCGACGCGCTAGCGCACGCCGCCTCCGGTCACTATTGGGGCGAAGGCTCCATCGACAGCACCAACCGCCTGGTAGCCTATCGCTCCTCGGACAAGTACCCGCTGACCTTCATGGTCGGCCTTCCAAAGGAAAATATCCTCCGCGAATACGAGCAGCACCGCAACGCCTACATCGTGGTGGCCTCGATCGTCACCGTGCTCGTCCTGATCGCGATCGGCTTCGCCGTCCGCTACCAGATCCGGCTCGATCGCAGCCAGCGGGATCTGAGGCAGCTGCACCAGGAAATCTCGAGACAGAATGTCCGGTTCGACGCCGCGCTGACCAACATGTCGAGCGGGCTTGCGATGTTCGACGCCGAAGGCAGGCTGACGGTGTGGAACGACCGTTACGGTGCGATTTACGGGATGCCGCAGGAACTCGTCCAGCAGGGCACGAGCATCTACTCGATCGTCAAATTTTGCGACCAGACCGGCGGGCAGAACATCGACGTGGTCGCCTTTGTCGACGCTTTCCGACGCGAGTTGCGCGAGACCGGCAGGAGCCAGGCGACCGCCGAACTGAAAAACGGACGAATTGTCTCCATCGTCAATACCGCGATTGCGGGCGGCGGCTGGGTCGGCATCCACGAGGACATCACCGCCCCGCGTGCGCAGACGAAACTCGTGGCGGAGAAGGCAGCCGAACTCCAACTCATCAATGCTCGCTTCCACGCCGCCCTTCGCAACATGTCGCAGGGCCTTTGCCTCTACGACCCCGACCAGCGGGTCGTGATCGCGAACACGCGTTATGCCGACATCTACCGCCTGCGCGAAGACCATGTGAAGCCCGGCACGAGTTTGCGGGAAATTCTGCAGGCGCGCGAGCAGAACGGCACGAATTTCACAACCGATGCGGACGCCTATGTCAGCGTCAACGTCAGGCGATCCAGCGAGATCCAGCAGCTTGCCGACGGACGCGTGATCGAGATCAAGCGCCAGCCGATGGCCAACGGCGGCTGGCTGACCACGCATGAAGATGTCACTGCGGAAAAGAAGAACGAGCGGCTGCTCGCGGAAAAGGCCGCCGAGCTCGAGATGATGAACACCCGCTTCTCGAGCGCGCTCCGCAACATGGCGCAGGGCCTGTGCATGTTCGACGGCGAGAAACGGCTGACGGTCTGGAACGATCGTTTCGCGCGACTCTACAACGTGCCGCCGCATCTGCTTCAGGTCGGAACCCCTTACACGGATATCGCCGCCCATCGCATCGCGCGCAACCTGAAGAAATCCACCGACGATCCGGAAGTCAGGGCGCAGGTGGCCGAATTCGCCGCACTTCCGCCCGACGCCTCCAGGATCGACGAAATGCCGGACGGCCGGTTCATTCTGCTGACGCGCTCGCCGATGGAAGGCGGCGGCTGGGTCGCGATCATCGAGGACATCACGGAGCGGCGGCGCGCGGAGGCCGAAATCGTGCATCTGGCGCGTCACGACGTGCTGACGGGGCTTGCCAACCGCGCGGAATTCAACGCGCGCCTCGAGGAGGCCAGCAAGCGGGTGAAGAGCAACGGCGGCGGCGTCACAGTGATGATGGTCGACCTCGACAAGTTCAAGGCCGTCAACGACACGCAGGGCCATCTCGCCGGCGACCAGTTGCTGAGCGAGGTGGGGCGGCGCCTGCAATCCATCATCCGCGATACCGACGTGCTGGCGCGGCTCGGTGGCGACGAATTCGCCATCATTCAGGAAGGCGGCCCCGACCAGCGCGAAGGCGCGGTAGCGCTCGCGCTTCGGATCATCGAGACGGTCTCCAGGCCGTTCGATGTCAACGGACAGGAGGCCTGCGTCGGCGCCAGCATCGGCATTGCGATGGCGCCGGAACATGGCGTCGAGCCGGACGAGTTGCTCAAGCGCGCCGACCTGGCGCTCTACAGCGTCAAATCCAGCGGCCGAAACGACTTCCGCCTGTTCCGGAACGAAATGCTCGAGTTCGTCAACACCCAGCAATCGGCGGAACGGGAGCTGCGCGAGGCGATCGCGGAAGGCCAGTTCGAGCTGCACTACCAGCCGGTGGTGGACGTCAAGACGCGCCAACTATGCGGCGTCGAAACGCTGGTCCGCTGGCGGCATCCGACCAAGGGCATGATCAGCCCGGACAACTTCATTCCGCTCGCCGAAGTGACCGGCCTGATCGTGCCGCTCGGGGAGTGGATCCTGCAACAGGCCTGCGCCGACGCCGCCGCATGGCCGGCTCACGTCAAGGTCGCCGTCAATATCTCGGCGATCCAGTTCAAGAAGGGCAACCTGTTCGAGGTCATCCTGGGAACGCTGGTGAAGACGGGCCTGCCGCCCGAGCGGCTCGAACTCGAGATCACCGAGACCTCGCTGCTCGAGAACCAGGAAGCCCATCTGACCACGATCCGGCAACTGAAGAATCTCGGTCTTTCGTTTGCACTCGACGATTACGGCACCGGCTTCTCGTCGATCAACTATCTGACGATCTTTCCGTTCGACAAGATCAAGATCGACAAGTCCTTCACCAAGGGTGTGCTCAGCCGCAGCGAGTGCAAGGCGGTGGTCGCATCCACGCTGGCGCTCGCCAAGGGGCTCGGCATCATCACCACGGTCGAAGGCGTCGAGACCGAAGAGCAATTCGAATATATGCGTGCCTTCGGCGTCGAACTGGCGCAAGGCTATCTGTTCGGAAAGCCGGTGCCGATTGCCGAATTCGGCCGCCCCGGCGCGCCCATGCTGACGGCGCTCGTCGCCTGAGGGCGTTTATTTCGTTGTGGAGGGTGAGATGCCGTCCGACGATTCCAGATATTGGTTTCCTGCGAAACGCTACGGCTGGGGTTGGGGCCTTCCGGTTACCTGGCAGGGCTGGGCAGTCTTGCTGGGCTTTTTTTATTCGCTCGCCGCCGGCTTCCTTTGGCTGCCGCCGCAACGGTCAATGGCCGCGTTGATGGCCTACGTCTTCATGCTGTCAGCAGTCCTGGTTGCCATTTGCTGGTGGAAGGGCGAACCGCCCAAATGGCGTTGGGGTGACGACGAATAATCGAAGCGCGCTGGTCGCGTAACGGGATCACCGGTAGAAGACCGCCTTGATCTCTCTCCCGCGTCCCGTGGGGTGCGGAAAGGGAACAGGTTCTGTTCGCGACTTTTAGTTCAGCGGCAGCCAGACGATCTCGCAAGGCCCGTTGCAGCTGTTGCAGTGCGCAGGCTGGGCGAAGGTGTTGGCCAGTTCCCACTCCTGCTTCTCGTTGCTCCATTGCGCGGTCGCCATCGAGGTGATGTCGTCGGAGCGGCAATGGCCGCAGACCGGTGTCGATCGCGTCGACCACGCAGCGGCCGGCCGCGCCGTTTCCTGCATGCGTTCCTGCGCGTGTTCTTGCGCGTGTTCCTGTCTCGAATGAAACGGATTGAAAAGAAGAGGATGTGTCATTTTCGAGAAGTCCAGCCCCTGCAACTGCCCGGCAGCGAATTTAGCGTTCCCGCAGCGCTTGTCTGCAACGGAAATGAAAGACGGGCGCAATAGCTGTGGACTATTGTGGCCCGGCCACGCCTATGCGTCATCCGATCGAAACGCGCGAAGATTCGCTATCCGGTTTTGCAGGGGATTTGCCGCGATGCATTGATCGATCGCCTTGTGCCGATGAGATCAACTTGTTGATGCCTGCTCATTCTAAAGTCTAGCCGCGCAGCCGCTGCGCTTGGCGGAACGGACGGCCCGGACCCTGCGTTTTCCGCTTATGGGCGGTGCGAGGGGGATTTTTTCAGGGAGCAGCGCATGCGAAAGTGGCACGCCGAATCGGTCCTCGACCTCTACAATCTGCTGCTCGCGACCCTGCTGCTGATGTCGCCGTGGTTTCTGCTGCACGCAAGCGAGAGGGCAACGGCCGATTTGCGCATCAGCGGCGCGGCAATCATCTGCCTGTCGCTCGCCTCGATCGTCGCCTTCTCCTACTGGGAGGAATGGGCCAATCTGGCGCTGGGCCTCTGGCTTGTTGCCTCACCCTGGCTTCTCGGCTTTGCGCATACGCGAGCGATGCATTTTGGCATCGGCATCGGCGCCGCGGTCGCCTTCCTGGCCGCGATTGAGCTGTTTCTGCGCTATGAGGCGGCGGGACGCCAGTCGATGCCGTCCGAGGTCACGACGTCAGCCACGACATCCGCCGGCAAAAACCCCGCCGGATGAGATCCGGCGGGTTTATTTGCCGAGCAGCGTCAGAGTTCCCCACTGAAGAGGCGATCTTTTGCCGTTTATTTCAGCGAGCTGTTGATGTTCGAGAAGGTGGTGTTGAGCGTGGTGCCCAGGCCGTTCACCGCCGCGATGATCGCCAGCGCAATCCCAGCCGCAATCAGGCCATATTCAATCGCGGTAGCACCCGATTGATCCGACAAAAAGTTCAAAAACGAACGTCGCAAATCCGCCTCCTGATCAGGATGTGTCCGCGCCATCTGACGCGGCCGTAAATCTACGCAACCCGGTCTAAAGTTCTATTAAGAGGCGGTGTACAATTTAACCAATGAGTTGACGGGACGCGCCACCGGGTGGCAGCACTGCGGTTGCCGAAACCGGGCAAAAAGCTTGCGAAAAACAGCAATGTAGGGAGGAACCGCGCTCGTTGGCCAACCGCAAGCCGCCTGCCAGGCGGCGCGCGATGCCAGATCAGCCGTTAGCTGAGGTGAGGGTTACTCACTCGTATATTGCGCCGGCGAGGAGCCCTGGAAAATGCCGGCACCCGAGACCTGGGAGGCGATCAGAAAGGCCGCAACCACGGCCGGAACGCTGATAAGCCTTAGGAATTGATCAACGGAAAGCATGTTCGTCGTCCCCCAAGTTGGACCGACATCCGCCAAATGACCCCAAGCGAATATCAGAACCGCGCCGCCACCACCGGTTGCCCCTGGTTCGTGAGGATCTGATCGGAAATCACCGCTCCGGAGATCGTCAGTAGCGCCAGGATCGTTATCGCCGTGATGGTTTGCATATGGTTAACGTCGCTGCCGAATGTGGCCGAAAATGTCAGAGCTTGGCGCATTTTCGGGACAAAGGCGGGAAATGATCGTGGCCGGCCCGCGCCGCCCTGCCGGCCTTCAGTGGCCGCCGCGCGCGGCCAAGATCTGGTAAAAGCCGATCACGATTTCGAACGCGATCAACAGCACGATGATGATTTCGAGGCGCAGCGAGCGGCGCGTGTCGATGATGTCGGCGAGCGTATCGGCGGTCTCGGCCACCACGGCAAGCTTGCGGTTGAGCACATCCACCCGCTGCCGCAGTTCGTACTCATCTTCCAGGCGCGCATAGAGCCGCTCCAGGTCAGGGCGGTCCCATAGCGCATCGGGCTTGTCGGCAATCGCAGCCCGCCCCGACACGTTGTGCTGCACCAACAGCGCCTCGCCGATCAGCCTCAGGATGCCGCGCCGGTTCCGAAAAAACTTTCCGGCCGTGGCGAGTTCGCGCACGAACGGCTCGATCGTCTCGAATACCTTGGCGACCTCGCGCTCGTCCTGGGCGAGCACGACGCTCTTGGCCAGCACGTCAGACACCACCAGCAATCGCGCCATCGACATGTCGCGAACCTGGATCGGGCCACCGGCGGCCACCTGCTCCTCGGCCTCGTCCATCAGTTCGACGATCGCCGTCTCTTCTTCCGGCGGCAAGAGCACCGCCGATCTGAAGTCCCTGCGCCGCAAGCGGCAAATCCTTTTCAGGGACTTCAGATCGATAAGCGGTCCTAGCATCGTTAATTTGCTAGTGCCCTTTGCTTTCCAAAGTTCGCTAAAAAGTGTCGCGGAGGCAGCGTGCGAACTTTGGAAAGCGGGCACTCGCCGACCCCCGATCCGCGGCGACAGCCGTTCCAGAAAAGCCGCCTCGTCCTCGGCCGTCATGTTGAGGAAGACGACCACACCGTAGCGAAACACGACCGCGACGCCGTCCTTGCCGGCGCGCAGCGCCAGCGGCAACGGCGAGAGCGCCTCCTTCTCGAAGCCCTGTGTATTGATCCGGTCTCCCACATTGAGCGCGTGGGCTGCAATGCGCGTCATCGGCGGATCGGCGCGAAAAATGGAATTCTTCATCCGGAAAACGCCTCAAGCAGCCGCAGCCTATCAGCATCCCAGCATCGTTGCGATCCTCTCGTGTCCCGATTCAGAAGTCCGCATGACGAACTCGCGGCATTAATGATGCGGACTTCCGAACCGCCACACCAGTGCGGAGCTTTATATTTGCTAGAGCTCCTTTGATTCCGAAATTCGCATCGAAGGCTGCCACGATAGCTTGCGAATTTCGGAACACGATAGCTTGCGAATTTCGGAATCGGAGCTCTAGTGTCCCGGTTCTGACATTCGTATCCCATCGCAGCGGGCACTTTTACGAATGTCAGAACCAAAGGGACACTAGCAACTATATGATCCTAGTGTAGCTTTGACTTTGACGTTCCTTCCGAGAGCTCGCGGCAACACTGAAAGGAACGTCAGTGTCGCTACACTAGCCACGCGGCCTGATCCGAAGTTCGACCAGCGCGATGCGCCGCAGCACGGCGACATCCCGCTCGCCGGTGTTTGCGGTGCGCAGGATCGATTCAGCCAGCAGATGGACGTGGGCGATCGAGACCGGTTCCGGAAGCGCGCTGACGCACTCCTTCAGCGCCGCGGTCATGACCTCGATCACTTCAGGAGAAAACACCCCATCCGGAAAATCTTTCATCGGCCTTCGCTAAGCGCGCAAAAGTGCACACAAGGTGACGCGCCAGGAAAGCACCAATCCCTTGGCGCGATGCCGTGATAACCCGCGCGCAAACATCGGAGTTCCGCAATCGCTCCGCGAGATTGTTTTGGTTCCCGGCGGAACACAAACTGCTAGTGTGGCGACTCTGACGTTCCTTTCAGTGTTGCCGCGAGTTCTTCGAAGGAACGTCAGAGTCAAAAGCCACACTAGAATTATAGATTTGCTAGTGTCCCTTTGGTTCTGACATTCGTAAAAGTGCCTGCTGCGATGGGATACGAATGTCAGAACCGGGACACTAGCCGGATTCCAATGGCTCGACGCAGCGGTGTGTTGCGACCGCAACAGCGGCGGTGTTCCGCATCGGGAACAGCGTCTTTCGACTCACTTTCTTTACGGGCTGCGGCTATGTTGATCGACATCCGGGGCTGGACTCATTTTGATCCTTATCCCTTATTTCTACCCGGTGGCCGCTGGCCTTGGTCAGCGGCCATTTGATTCCTGATTCCGGTTTGCAAAGCCGTAAATCAGCGCCAGGCGGTCCAGACATTCGCGCAAGCGTTTCGAGAAATAGTCCATCCAGCGCTGGCCACGCAGGCCGCGCCGCTGGCGAACCTGCTCCATGGTCAGCCCGAGAACCAGGACCTCATGCACCAGCATCACGCCGTCGGCGCCGAGTTCGTGCCCGACGCGATTGAGCCGTAACACCGCCCGGCGCTGCCGCTCGGTGATCGGCTCGCGCGCCTGCCCGCCATCGACATATTCGCGGGTCGGATCGACCGCCCGCGGCCCGCGCTCGGCCTTCTCCCAATCGTCCTGGAACGCGCGCCCGCCCCGATATTGCGCCTCGTCGATCTGACGGTGGCTGTGCAGCCGCGCCAGCGGATCGTTGCGGATCGAGCGAATGGCCACGATCTTTTCGCCGGGCTCGAGCGCCAGCGGATCGTCGATCTCGACGGTTGCGACTTCCGCATTGCGCGGAAGATCCTGCGCTTTCCGGTCATGAACAAGGCCGACGTTGCGCGGTTTATTGCGTTTGACGCGAGGCATGGTGCGAAGACTCCATTGCAGATGTTCGATCGTCTGGAAATGCCGGGCGTGTCAGGTCGACTTGCGCGCGACGTAGGCGGCAAGTTCCGCGCTGACGGCAATCGTCCCCTTGCCTCTCGGCTTCGTTGCCGGCACCCCTTCACTGTCAAAACCCTCCTTGCCGCCGGGAGGCTTGATCAGAAGAGTTTGATGTGAGTGTGGGTTTGAGTGGTCACCGCCTGCCGAAGCCTCGCCCGACACGCGCGGAGCAATTGCTCGTGGGGATGCGCGCGAGCGCGAGGCATTTTCGAGCTTCATGCGCGCCAAGGCCGAGCCGAGCCCGCCTTTTTGTCCGGCGAGGCTGCGTGCTTCCGACACGCGCACCATCCGCTCGAGTTCGGCATCGATCCGCTTGTGCCGCCAGCCGCTGTGGAAGAAATCCTGCAAGACCGGCCGGTACTCGCCCCAGGTGCGCAACGGCAGTTTGGTGATCTTGGAAAGCTGGCGGTCGTCGTCGGGCAATTCCCCCTTGCGCCAGTAATGCATCATCAGAAGCAGGTAGGCGCCATGCTGCGCCGTGGTCAGGTGACCGGTATCGCCAAGGTAATCGCCGACATAAAGCGGCATCCAGGGACGCTTCATCAGGCGCGGCCGTCTCTCGTGGCCGCCGCCGACAGCGCATGCAACAAAGCGGTCAGTTGCACCGCACGCGTTGAGCCTTTCCGTTCGCGCCGGATCAGGGCCGCAAGATGGGCGATGCGAAGCCGCGCGGGAAGCCGCTTCAACCTTGAGAGCATAGGATCGGCCTCGCCGTTCATGCCGCCTCCACGAGCCGCAGCGCCACCTTTGCCGCCGCGCGTTCCACCAGGTCAGGGCCGCTTGTGAGATGGAAATGCGAGGGGCAATAGCTCGAGCCGTCGCGGCGCGGATGGCCGCAAAACGTGATGGGCTCGCCTTCGACGTCCCCACCATAGGGGTAGCGGCAATCGCCGGCCTCGAGTTCGACCAGCGAAAGATGCCGCGGATTGACCGCGACGCAACGAAGTTGCAAGGCCGCGGCCCGTTCGCGAACATCGGCCTTTGCGTTGGTGCCGGAAAACACGCGCGCACGTTGCTTGCGCAGACGCGCGGCGTTCGGCTTTGGCGGTTTCGGCCGCGCGACCCGATGCGCCCGCTCAGGCGAGGAAAACCCCATGCGCCGGGCGCGGCCGATCGCGGCGTTGCGAGAGTAGGCGGTTCCAAAGCGTTCGTTCAGGGCCCGAGCGGCTTCCGAAAAAGACATTCCCTTTCCCACATATTCCCGCAGCGCGTCGGAATGCGCCTTCTCCCAGTTCAACTGCATTCCTGTCGCCCCGAAGTTTCACGTTGTGTTCCCTTTATTTCGGATATTCAGAAATAAGTCAAGCTTGATTTCGGATAATCGGAATTGCTATGATCGGTAACATCGAGAGCAGGAGGATGGCCATGCTGGACGTCAAGATGATCGAGCGGGGGCTCGCCAAGCCGGGCAAGACCAAAGGCGGTCTTGCGGTCGCGATGGGCGTCCGCCCCGGCGCGGTTTCGGAAATTCTCGCCGAGGCGCGTCTGATCAAGGCTTCCGAGATCCAGCCGATCATCGACTACCTCGAACTCAACACGGTGCCGATCATGGGAAGGGTCGGCGCCGGCGCCTCGATCGAACCGGAACACGAGCAGGTGCCGCCGGAAGGACTTGGCGAGGTCGAATTGCCGTTTCCGATCGCGGAAGAGACCATGGCATTCGAGGTGGTCGGCGATTCCATGCTGCCGAAATACGAAAATGGCGATATTATTGTGGTTTATCGCGATCAGCGGCATCCGCTGTCGAGCTTCTATGGCGAGGAAGCCGCGGTGCGGCTGAAGAGCGGCGAGCGCTATCTGAAAACGATCGAGCGCGGCAAGAGCGCCCAGGTCGTCAACCTCACAAGCTTCAACGCCAAGCCGATCACCGGCGTCAAACTGGAATGGATCGGGGAAATCTGCGTGACCTTGCCGAGGGGCCAGATCGAGCGGCTGCGCGCCAAAGCCTCCGCGCGTTCGCGGCGCAAGGTTTCGGGACACGCCGGGCAGAGGGACGGCAAATCACCCGCGAAGTGAGCCGCAGGCCCCCGCCCGATTCGCCAAGATGGTTGCGTCTGCCCTGGTCGCGCCGTTCTTTATTTCTGATTTTCCGAAATTGCTCTTGCATAATTTCCGATTCTCGGAAATAATGGGCGCCTCCGGCAGACTCACCCGCGGAAAGCGCCAACCACCCCGCATGCAATATTTCGTCGTCATGATCGATTATGGAAGGCGCGGCCGCGAAGCCATCGTCGATCCCGAAATCACCCGCCGCGAGGTCATCTCGCGCATCGCCTCCGGCGAGTACACCAATATCAGTTTCATCCACGAGATCGCGGACGACGTAGTCGAGGACGTCACCGAGGAGATCCT
Source organism: uncultured Alphaproteobacteria bacterium (assembly GCA_963832045.1). Taxonomy (GTDB): domain Bacteria; phylum Pseudomonadota; class Alphaproteobacteria; order Rhizobiales; family Xanthobacteraceae; genus Bradyrhizobium. The sequence goes on along the minus strand of CAWHSM010000009.1, from coordinate 144,836 downwards.
GGCGGAAGCTGCCCTCCCCGACGTCGCAACGTCAGAGGCCGAACTTCAGGCGGCCTCTTTCGATCACATCAGGGATTTGCGCAAGCACGAGACGGCGTGAGGGACGCTCGCCACCCATCATTCCCAAACCCTCCGCAAAAAACTCTCTCCGCGCGGTGTTGCGCACAGGCTTCTTTGACTAAATGCCCGCGTTTTATCCTCGTGTAATTGAGCCGTCACAATTGAACCCTAGCGTGCGCAGCTCTTCCTACTCCCTTCAGAGGAATCATGACGATGAATGTTCTTAGCAACGCTGGGCACCGACCGGCGCTGGCTCTAACGGTTTTGTCCGGAACGACACTTATTAGCGCTACGCTGTTCAATCTTGCCGATCCAACGCCGGCCAGCGCGGATCAGCAATTTTTGAAGCACGGCTCGCTCGTCGTCAGCAGCAGCATTTACGACAACACGCAAGGAGCTGTGGCCACGCTCACGGCCGGTATTACGCCGCTGGCCAACACGAACACGGCGACCACCCCGGCAATCGCTGGCAATGACTACGTCAATGTTTGGGCGAATGAAAACGTCGATGCCAGCTTCGGCGTGACCTCGGCCATCCAGCTGACCGATATCGACTTGAGCAACGGCAAGGTCTTCCGCTCAATGCAGGTGCCGGCCAATCAGGTCGTTACCAGCTTTTCGTCCAAATCCGAGCTTGGCCTCCATGTGGTCAACAACTTTCCGACGGTTAGTGTCGTGTTTGTCGGCTATGCGAGCGCTGCGGCAGTTAATGGGCTGAACCCGCCCGCGGTGGGCATCGGACTTCTCGATGCATCGAATGCCGATGCCGTCACGGGACAGGATCCGACGAACCCGGTGACCTTCGCCTTCGGGAAGAGCTACGCCTTTCGCCGCACCATCGTCTCGGTCGATGAGAAAGCCAACATCGCTTACACGCCGACCGACAATTACGGCGGCAATAATGGCCGGTCTGCCTTGTTAGGGTCGAATGGCCGGTACTACACGGTCGGCAATGCCAACAATGGCAATGCGGCGACCTTTGGGTCCTCAAGCAACGGTACGACCCCGGACGTCACCACGACAACGGGCCTCGAAGTCGTCACTCCGATCAATGCATCGGTGGTTAACACGACAATTGCATCGGCCGCTTCAGCCGAAGTCGATCCGACGCTCGAATTCCAACTCAATAAGCCAGCCAAGGGCTCGACGCTCCCTACCTTCGATAAGCCGGGCAAGGACAACAACTATCGCGGCATTACGGAATTCGGTGGCGCGCTCTATTTCACGAAGGGTAGCGGCAGCAACGGCATTGATACCGTCTATACGGTCTCGGCGCCGAATTCGCTGCCAACGTTGAGCAACGCGGCGTCCCCTACTACTACCATTACGGTCGTGCCAGGTTTTCCGACTGATTCGGCTCGCGCAACTGGTGGAGATTTCACGCCCTTCGCCGTCTTCTTCGCAAATCCGACAACGATGTATGTCACCGACGAGGGCTCCGGGGACGCGACGGACGTATCGTCGCATGCGGGGCTACAGAAGTGGACTCTCGGCAGCGACGGCTCTTGGCATCTCCAATACGTGCTGACGAAGGGACTGATTGGCTCCCCCGTCGACAATGTGACCGGTTCCGATGGCCCATGGCCTGCCATAACGACGGTTGGATTGCGTAATCTGACCGGCCGGATCAACGGCAACGGCACGGTGACGCTCTGGGCCACAACCTCGACCTCGAGCGCCTCGGTCGATAACGGTGCCGATCCCAACAAGGTGGTGGAAATCACCGATCAGATCGCAGCGACGCAATCGAGCCAGGTCGCAAACGAGTTGTTCACAACGGTCTTGGGCCCGGTCTACCGCACCGTGTTCCGCGGCGTCGGCTTCGTCGAATAAACCTTTAATTCAAGGCTCGTCCGGCAACTGCGCCGGACGAGCCTTGCTATTCCTTCGAAATCACGAGCTTTAGCGACATCGAGGCGATTGTTGACGCGAAGATAATCGCGGCGACCGCGAGCAGGCCGACGACGTAAGAGCCGGAAAACTCCCTCAGCCAGCCCATCATGTATGGGCCGAAAAAGCCGCCAGTGGTGGCCACGCTGTTGATGAAGGCGAGCCCACCGGCGGCAGCCACGCCCGTGAGGAAAGCGCGTCGGGATGGTCCAGAAGATCGCGCGCGCCGCGGTGACGCCGATCAAGGCGAGGCTGAATCCGACCACGGCCGAGACCAGCGTATTCGAGACGATCGGCACCAGCAGGCCGACGGCACCAAGCAAACAGGCGACCGCGAGATTGACGATGCGCTGGCCCTTGTTGTCGACATAGCGCGCCCACACGATCATCCCGACGGAGGCAAAGAGATAAGGGATCGCCGCGATCCAGCCGATCGCGTTGTTCGAGAGATGGAATTCCTTCAGCATCAAGGGCAGCCAGATGCCGATGCCGTAAGAGCCGAGCGTGAAGCCGAACTGGATCACGGCGCAGATCAGGACACGCGTATCCTTCAGTGCAGCCCATAGCGAAGAATGCGGACGGTCCCGCACCTCGGACGCCAGCACGCCATCGAGCACGTCGCGCTCTTCTTTCGTGAGCCAGGGTGCTGCCTGTGGCCGATCGGCCAAAAGCCAAAGCGTGAGCAAGCCGAGCGGCACGCAGGGCAGGCTCACCAGCAGAAACATCCATTGCCAGCCGTGAAAACCCCAGATGCCGTCCATCTGCAGCAACATGCTGCAAACGGGGGTGCCGATTAGCGAAGACAGAGGGATGCCGACCAGAAACCAGGCCAGCATCCGCGTGCGGTATTGCGTCGGAAACCAGGCGGCGAGAAAGAACGTCACGCCGGGAAAGAAGCCCGCTTCCATCACCCCGAGCAGAAACCGCAAGCCGTAAAAGCTGTTCGGGCCGACCACGAAGGCCATCGCCGCCGAGACCAGGCCCCAACTGATCATGATGCGTGCCAGCCAGCGCCGCGCGCCGACGCGATAGAGCAGAAGGTTGCTTGGGATTTCGAACGTGGAATAGCTGAGGAAGAAGATGCCTGCGGCAAGCCCGAATTGCGACGGCGTCAGTCCGAGCTGCTGGTTCATGGTCAGCGCGGCGACGCTGAGGCTGGTGCGGTCGAGATAGTTGAAGAGATAGGCGATGGTCAGGAGCGGCACGAACCGCAGCGCGGCTTTTTTCACGGCGCTTTGCAGCGCCGCATCCGCGGTGTCCGTTATGGGCACGCCGAGATCGTCCGCCATGCCCTGCTGCGGGAGTGTCATCCCTGCGCCCCTTCCCCGTGATGGCTTTTGTTGGCAAGCCCCATCCGCCTCGCGCTTTAGCACGGGGACGGGAGGCCCGGCCAGAACCTGCAAGGCGCGAAGCCAGCCCGTTCCGGCGAGGCCTCCTTCTAGCGACAATGTGACCGGAAGGCCAGGAATTGCCGTGCTAATCCTGCGGCGGTCATTCCGGCGACGATGATATGGCCGTCAATCCATCAGCCAACTCGCGGCGAACGAAGGCGCGATCGTGGGCAGCGTTTCCACTTGCGTTCTGTCACCGGCCTCAAAAGCCGAAGCCGATGACAACAAGGCGAGCGAAAAAATATCGGCTTAGTTTACCATGAGGGCCTGAACAGGCGCGTCGGAATTGCATTCGCGGAAGTGAAACGCGATTTCATCGAGCGCGCGCTGCTCCCAATGTTCGGCTTCCGCAAGCCAGAAATCCTTCCGCTCGGAATCATGTGACGCGCGCTCGCGGCAGAAATATTCCTGGCGGCGAATTTCAACGAGTCTCGTTCATGAACTCCACTCCCTGTGTGAAGCCGATCCCCTGGGTGCCTTTTAGCAGATCTCACGCGCCGCGTCCGTCGCCATTTGACGCAGGAAATCAGAACTATTTTTCGCGTCGCACCGCAGCAAGCCGGCAGCCACGCGGCCACTTTCCAGGACAACCTCTGGCGACTTATTTCGATTTTTTTGGCGCGGCACGATCGCCGTCTATTTGTCTACCACGCTATCTGCGGTACATAGCGAACTGTGACCTCATCAAGGGCGATCAAGAAGTCCGGAACGGACCGTAGGGAGGCTTGAAGTGAACGAGGACGAACAACGCGACTGCAAATCCCGCCCGACGATGCGGGGATGCGCATGCGGATGCGACAATACACTCTCGCTGACCGGCGCGAGCTTGAGCCGGCGTCAATTCGTGGCCGGCGCCGCGGGCGCGGCCACGCTGACGGCCGCGGGCCTCGGCCTCTCAAGGCCGGGTTTGGCGCAAGGCACCGACGCCAAACCTTACCGGGTCGACGTTCACCATCATCTGTCGCCGCCGACCTATATCACAGCAGCGATCGCCAACAATTTCGGCGACGGCGCGCAGCGGAACTGGACGGTCGAAAAGTCGCTCGCCGACATGGACCAGGCGGGGGTCGCGATTTCCATGCTCTCGGTGACGCAGCCCGGCGTCAACTTCACCTCGGGCGAAACCGCCCGCAAGCTCGCGCGCGAATCCAACGAATACGCCGCCAAGCTGATATCGGACCATCCCGGCCGCTTCGGCGGATTCGCGATGCTGCCGCTCACCGATGTCGACGGCAGCCTGAAGGAGATCAGCTACGCGCTCGACACGCTCAAGCTCGATGGCATCGGGCTGATGACGAACTATCACGACAAATGGCTCGGCGATCCCGTCTTCCTGCCGGTCATGGAAGAACTCAACCGGCGCAAGTGCGTGGTCTACACCCATCCGGCGACCGCCGATTGCTGCGTCAATCTCATGAAGACCGAGCCGCCGACACTGGTCGAATGGGGGACCGATACCACCCGCACCATCGGCGACATCGTCTTTTCAGGCAACGCGCAGAAATTCCGCGACATCAAATGGATCTTCTCGCATGCCGGCGGCACCATGCCGTTTCTGATAGAGCGCTTTATCCGGCAGCCGATCATCGATGCGAAATACAAGCCAATGGTGCCGGACGGCACGCTCGCCGAACTGACGCGATTCTATTACGACACCGCGCAAACCTCGAACAAAGCGTCGATGTCGGCGCTGGCCGCAATCATCCCGACCGTCGCAAATCCTGTTCGGCACTGACTTTCCCTATCGCACGGCCATCGACCACGTGAAGGGTTTGCGAAGCGCGGCGTGTTTACCGACGCACAGATCATGGACATCGAACGCAGCAACGCCGTGAAACTGCTGCCGCGGATTGGCGCCTAATCAACCATTCGTCATGGCCGGGCTTGTCCCGCCTGCGAGGCCGAAGCCTCTTCGGCGTGGCGTAGGCCCGGCCATCCACGTCTTAATCTCCGCGCGAAGAACGCAAGACGTGGATGCCCGCGCCAGGCGCGGGCGTGACGTAAGAGGTCGAGAGCCTAACGTCCCGGCCCGGACAGCGTGAAGAACAAGATCCAGTCGAATTCCACAAGTTCCTCGACGACCACCCCGTCCGGAACGGTGGAGGCCGAGACGCTGCAGGACGCGTCGGGACAAATCCCGCTCTCCGAGCAGAAATAGCGATTGGCGGCGCGAGTGTCGCGTCGGACGCCGCTCCACCCGGCTCCGCCTTGATTGAAGCGGGTGCTTTTCGGACGAAACGGCTTGCGGCCGGGTCACCTCCCCTCCCCGTCGACCAGGGGAAGGTTGTTATCGGGTCGGGCAGTTCCCATATGGGTGGGTAACGTGTTCGGTTCATGCAGCAGAGTTTGCTCGAAACACGACGCCGCAGCTAAGCCAAATCCTATTGACGATATCAGCCAACGGCACGTCGGCCCCGACGTGCGCGTTATGGACAGGACAACCCATGCCCACCGAGCTTGCCGCCGTACGGGTAGTTCACAAGCCGTGGGGGGTCCGCGACCTGCAACCCTGGAGCAGCCTTGACGGTTCTGGTGATGCCATCGGCGAACTGTGGTTCGAACGATCCGGTAAGCCTGCTCACACCCCCGCCTTGCTCCTCAAACTCCTGTTCACCAGCGAACCCTTGTCGATCCAGGTCCATCCGGACGACACCTTCGCGCGGGCGATGGGAATGCCGAACGGCAAGAGCGAGGCATGGTATATCCTTTCCGCCGAGCCCGACGCGCGGATCGGCGTCGGATTAACGCACCGGGTCACGCCACAGCAATTACGTGCTTCGATCGAGAACGGTTCTATCGCCGAGCTGGTTCACTGGCGCCCGGTCGCGAAGGGCGACGTGATCTACATCCCGGCCGGTACCATCCACGCCATCGGCGCCGGTATCGTGCTTGCTGAGATTCAGCAGTACAGCGACGTGACATTCCGCCTGTTCGACTTTGGAAGGCAACGCGAATTGCACGAAGACAACGGCGTCGCCGTTGCCCACCCATGGCCACTTCGAGCGCCCTGCATTCCGACCCGCCTCTCGACGGCCCGAACGGTACTCATCGCGAGCCGGCATTTCGTCCTGGAACGGGTTGAGTTGCCCGAGAGTTCAAGCTGGGCGTTGCTTGCCGAGCCTGAGACCTCGATTTTGGTTCTCGGTGGCCACGCGGCAATCGGATTGTCCGCCGCATCGATCGGTCAGGCAATCTTCGTTGCCGGCGGTCGCACCAGCATTGAGGTTGGCGCCGGTGGATTGAGTGCGCTGATCGCGTATCCGGCAAGCCGTCCGATTGATTCGCTGTTGCAGACGCTCGGTGAGCAGCCCGGCAGCCCCGTCAATTCAGCGGCTCCCGCCGTTCCGCAATTTACAGGCCCCACCGAGGCGCAAAGTCCCGCCGAGGCGCGAGCATGACGCCGCATCGCCGCATCGCCGTGATCGGCAATTCGCTGCCTCGCCGCTGCGGTATCGCCACCTTCACGACCGATCTGGTACGCGCGATTGCGAATTCACGACCAAACGTCGAGACCTGCATCGTCGCGATGAACGACCACGGTCAAATTTATGACTACCCCGGTTCGGTCGTCTTTCAGATCAAGGACGACACCATCGAAGACTATGTGCGCGCCGCGGCATTCCTGAACGCCGGCCGTTTTGACGTCGTCTGTCTGCAGCATGAGTTCGGAATATTCGGCGGCGAAGCCGGCGGCCACATTCTCGAACTGCTGTCGCGGCTGAACATGCCGGTCGTCACGACACTGCACACGGTGCTGGCCAAGCCGGGCGCAGCCCAACGGGCGGTGACGGAACGCCTCGTCGAGGCATCTTCGAAAATCATCGTGATGGCCAACAAGGGACAGGAGATGTTGCGTAGTATCTATGGCGTGGCGGATGACAAAATCGAGGTCATTGCCCATGGAATCCCTGAGTTTCCGTTTGTGGAGCCCGACGCAGCAAAAGCCAAACTCGGATTCGACGGCCGTGCCGTCATTCTGACGTTCGGCCTGCTGTCTCCCAGCAAGGGCATCGAGGTCATGATCGACGCCATGCCATCGATCCTGCAACGTCGGGCGGACGCGGTCTACGTCGTGCTTGGCGCGACGCATCCCAATCTGGTGCGCGACCAGGGCGAGACCTATCGCGAGAGCCTGATGACGCGCGTGCGCGAACTTGGAGTCCAGGACCACGTCGTATTCCTCGACCAGTTCGTGGATCAGGCGACATTGCTGGAATTTATTTCGATGTGCGACGTTTATGTCACGCCCTATCTCAATGAGGCGCAAATGACGTCGGGTACGCTGGCCTACAGCTTCGGACTGGGCAAGCCAGTGGTTTCGACGCCTTACTGGCATGCGCTGGAGCTGCTCGATGACGGCCGTGGTGTCATCGTTCCGTTCGGCAACGCGGCCGCGATCGGCAAGGAAATTGCGCTGTTACTCACCGATGCTCCGCGCCGGCAAGCGATGCGCGAGCGGGCCTACGCCATCAGCCGGTCGATGACATGGGAGCGCACCGCCGAGCGTTACATCGCCACATTCGAGAATGCACGCCATGGCGACTGGCTCAAGGTGATCGCGCGGACCGGACCGGTCGCGATTGCGCACAGCCCTGCGGCATCGGACATGCAATTGGGCCACTTTCTTTCCATGTGCGACGATACCGGCCTGTTCCAGCATGCGGTGCATTCGGTGCCGGATCGCGCGCACGGCTATTGCGTGGATGACAATGCGCGCGCCTTGCTGCTGGCCTGCGCTCTCAACAATCCAGGTGAAAAACGTCTGTCCGAGGTTTTGACGGCCCGGTTTGCCGCGTTCGTGCAGCATGCGTGGAATCCCGACACCAAGCGATTTCGCAATTTCATGGGTTTCAATCGAACCTGGCTTGAAGACCGCGGCTCCGAAGACAGCCATGGGCGAACCCTATGGGCGCTGGGTGAGTGCGCCCGCAGGGATGCGAGCCCCTCGCGCCGGCGATGGGCCGCCGCTCTGTTTGCCGAGGCGCTGCCAACCGTGATGACATTTCATTCGCCCCGGGCGTCGGCCTTCACGCTGCTGGGTTTGGATGGTTATTGCGCTGTCGTACCTGATGATCTCCGCGCCCGGGAAATCAGGCATTTTCTCGCTGACGGATTGATGTCCGGCCTCGCGTCGGTCGAGACGCCGGACTGGCCGTGGTTCGAGGAAAGCCTGGCCTACGACAACGCACGGCTGCCGCAGGCCTTGATGCAGACAGGCATCGCCACGCAAACGCCTGATTACGTTGATGCCGGATTGAGGTCTCTGCGCTGGCTGATGACACAACAAACAACGTCGACGGGGCAGTTCCGACCGGTCGGAACCACCGGCTTCGGCGAACTGCGCCAACCACCCCGCGCGTTCGATCAGCAGCCGGTGGAAGCCACGGCGACGATCGCCGCCTGCCTGACCGCGTGGCGGGCGGACGGCGACGTCGAATGGAAAGCGATCGCAACCAACGTTTTCGCCTGGTTTCTCGGCCGCAACGATTTGTCGGTCGTGCTCGTTGATCCCGAGACCGGCAGTTGCCGCGATGGATTGCATCCTGATCGCGCCAACGAAAATCGCGGCGGCGAGTTCGGTCGTTTCATATCTGCTTGGTCTTGCCGATATTCGTCAGCTTGCGCGCGTTAACGTCAGCGTGACACCGCCAAAGGCGCTTCGTTCCGTCGGCGTCTGATTTTACCTTCACACCAGCGAACCGAGGGCATCTTGTCGCAAGCCTCTTTCCTGCATCGGCAGGCACTCTACCTGCGTCCCGACCCCGCGCGCGTGATCGTACGCCCTTTCAAACCGGCCACTGAACCACGGGATCTCAACCCGACCGACAAAACGCGCGCCAACCATATCGTCGAACGCGTTCTCGCACTCGACCCGAAGGTCGCGGCCAGCCTGTTGGCGGACGTGCTGGAAAATTTTCAGGGCCGGCATCGCAATTTGCTGGAAACCTTTGAGCTTCGTGCCGATGAAATGGAAGCCGCGCTCGCGGCGCACGGCACCTTCTCCGAAATCCAGCGCCAGCTTATCGGCGCCTACTTTCTCAACGAATATTCGTTCGAGGCATCCGCGCTGTTCAATCCCAGCATCGTACCGCACCCCGACCAGCGGGGTACGCCGGAAGGCGCTTTGCGCTTCATTCTCAGCCTTCGGGCCGTTGGCGAGGGGCATGTGTCTTCGCTGACGTTTCGCACCGGCACCATCGCAGTTGACGGCAGCCTGGCTGTCGATCCGACCACCCGGTTCGCCTCGAGTCCCCAGATTGGACATCGGATATCCGGGCCCCTCGGTGACGAAGTCGACGTCACCTTCAAGGAGGGCCTGGACATCAGCGAACGCGTTATATTCCCGGTCACGGAGTATCAGTCGCAAGGCATCGAAGACGCTCGCTTCGTCGAGTTCAGCGACGGCGGCCGGAAGACCTATTACGCGACCTATACCGCTTATACAGGCAGGGCGATCCGGTCGGAGTTACTCGAGACCAGCGATTTCCTGTCATTTCGAATGTCGCCGCTGCAGGGTGCCGCCGCGCACAACAAGGGCATGGCGCTGTTCCCGCGCCGGATCAACGGCAAATACGCCATGATCGCACGCCAGGACAATGAGAACCTCTATCTGATCTATTCGGACAATTTGTACCGGTGGGACGGCGGTCAGGCGATCCTGAAACCGCAATTCCCCTGGGAATTCGTGCAGATCGGGAACTGCGGTTCACCGATCGAACTCGATGAAGGCTGGTTGTTGCTCACGCACGGCGTCGGTCCGGTGCGAAAATATTCGATCGGCGCGGCCCTGCTCGACAAGAACGATCCCGCCAAGGTGCTGGCGCGTTCGGTCGAACCGTTGGTGCATCCCGAACCGTCGGAGCGCGAAGGCTACGTTCCCAACGTGGTCTATACCTGCGGGGCGATGCGGCACAATGATCAGATCATTTTGCCGTATGCCGTATCCGACACCTACTCCAACTTCGCGACCATCGAGATTGCAGCCCTGATGCAGGCAATGTCCTGAATTTTAAAAATGCGCGACACGCGCCGTTCGCCAGAACAGGACATACTTCAATCCATTTTGGCGCGGCTCTTCAGGAGAGCGAGCATCTTTTGATCGCCGAAAGAATAGGCGTCGTCGACAAAGGCAACCAGGAGATCGGCGAGCGTGGGGTAATCCCACAGCTTCAAGGCGGCGGGATCGATCCACCCCTCGAAATAATCGTCGAGATAGCCGCGCGAGGCGTCATCGGCTTCCGTCCAACTCGGGCCTGCAAGATTGGACGGCGCGGTATCCCAATGGCAAACCACAAGGCCCGCGGCGGACTTGGCCAGAATCCAGCGCCCATCCTTTGGCGCCTCGCTGATCGGGCGCAAGGATTGGCCAATCTTCCGCAATACAAGTTCGACCTGGCCCGACATTCAACGCTTCCACCTTTCGCGAGAGAAACAGGCCGGGTATCACGGCCAAGTCTCCTGTTCCACAAGCAGGTGGTTCAAGTATGGCGAGGGAACAAAAGTCCATCTCCGAATCGCATCATCCGAATCCACCCACCCGGCGATTGATCCCGGACAAAGGCGAAAAATAGCAAAGCTTTTGTGCGGAACTGCCGGGAACGGTGTCTTGCCGCTAACGTTGACACCCATTCGATGGAAGGAGAATGCAATGAGGAAAGTTCTATTGATTGCTGCGGCGACGTATGCGATCGCGGCGCCGGCGCTGGCTGATGATGTCGGTGTTCGCGTCGGTCCTGTCGGCGCGGGCGTGACCGTTGGCGAAGGCCATCGTGACTACGACCGCGACCGGGTCCAGGAGAAGACCATCATCAGGCGGGATGAGCCGGGCGATCGGACCACCGTCATCAAGAAGGAACGCGGTGACGGCGTCGAGAGCAAGACCATCATTCGTCGCGACAACGACTGACGGTTGACGACTGACGGTTGACCTAAACAACTCGCCCGCGTGCTCCTTGCCGGGAGCGCGCGGGCGATCTTGTTTTGAAGTTCACCGAACGCGGCCTCCTTATCCCCTCCCCCGCGAAAGCGTGGGGTGGGAGAAGGAAAGTCGACGCGCGACTTACACCAGCTTGACGTTCTTGAGCGGCAGGCTGCGCACCGGCTTGCCGGTCGCGGCATAAATCGCGTTGAGCACCGAGGGCGCCACGACGCAAATGGTCGGCTCGCCGATCCCGCCCCAGAAGTCATAAGTCGGCACGATCACGACTTCGACCTTCGGCATCTCGGCCAAACGCATGATCTCATAGGTATCGAAGTTGAGACTGGTCATGCGTCCGTTCTCGACCGTCATCTCGCCGTACATGGTCGCGGTGAGGCCAAAGGCCACCGACCCCTGCACCTGCGCCTCGATCTGGCTGGGATTGACCGCATGGCCGGAATTCACCGCCAGCACCATGCGATGAACCCTGAGCTTGCCTTGCGGGCTGACCGAGACTTCGGCGACTGCCGCCGAATAGCTGCCATAGCCCATGAACTGGGCGATGCCGCGATGGACACCTGAAGGCAACGGCTTGCCCCAATCCCCCTTCTCTGCTGCCGCGTTGAGCACGGCCAGATGTTTGGGATGGTTCTTCATGAGCTCGCGGCGGAATTCGAGCGAATCCTTGCCGGCCGCCCGCGCCACCTCCTCCATGAAGCATTCCATGTAGACGGCGTTCTGATTGGTGTTCACCCCGCGCCAGGGACCGACCGGAACGTGGCTGTTGCGCATCGCATATTCGATCAGGAGGTTGGGCACGTCGTAACCCAACTGCGCATCGCCGGGCGTGTCGTAATAGCCCTGCAACTGCCGCATATCCTTGCCGTCGACGATGGCATTGGGATTGGCGATGGCATTGATCGACTGGCCGGAGACGCGGACATGCAACCCGACGAGATTGCCACCGTTATCGAGGCCGGCCGACAGCTTGCACTGCGAGATCGGCCGGTAGAAATCGTGCGCCTGGTCTTCCTCGCGGGTCCAGATCATCTTGACCGGCGTATCCGGGGAACGACTTCGCGATCTCGACCGCCTGGTGCACGTAGTCCTGCGTGCCGCCGCGGCGGCCAAAACCGCCGCCGAGGTCGTGGCGATGAATTTCGCATTTGTCGAGCGGAATGCCTGAGGCTTCCGGACAACGCCGCCAGCGACGCCTCGAGGTTCTGCGTCGGCACCCAGGCGTCCGCCCGGTCTGCCGAGAGCTTCACCGTGCAGTTCATCATCTCCAGCGGTGCATGCGCCAGGAACGGTGTCGAATAGACCGCTTCGACCTTCTTCGGCGCTTCGGCGATCGCCTTCAAGGCATCGCCGTTCTGGCGCTCGCCATTGGTGGCGGTCGCGGTGAGGCCTTCCTTGAGCATCGCCGCGATCGTCGCGCTCGATTGCGTAGCATTCGGCCCCTCGTCCCAGACGATCGGCAGCGCATCGAGCGCCTTCTTGGCCCGCCACCAGGTATCGGCGACGACGGCGACGGCCGAATCCTTGACCCGCACCACCTTCTTCACGCCGGGCATGCCGGCGACCTTGCTTTCGTCGTAGCTCTTGAGCTTGCCGCCGAACACCGGGCAATCCTTGATCGCCGCGCACAGCATGCCCGGCAGTTTGAGATCGATGGCAAAGATCTTGCTGCCATCGAGCTTGTCGGCGGTGTCGAGCCGCTTCAGCGGCTTGCCCGCGATCGTCCAGTCCTTGGGATCCTTGAGCTTGATCGCCTTGGCATCCGGCGGCGTCAGTTTGCCGGCCGCAGCCGCGACTTCGCCATAGCGGAGCGTGCGCTTGCTCGCGGCATGGGTGATGACGCCGCTTGGCACGGTGAGCTCCGAAACCGGGACGTTCCACTGATCGGCCGCCGCCTGCAGCAGCATGATGCGCGCCGCTGCACCGCCGCGGCGGACATAGTCCTGCGAGGTGCGGATGCCGCGGCTGCCGCCGGTGCCCATTTCGCCCCAGGCGCGTTTGGAGGCGAGGTTCTCACCCGGCGTGATGCCTTGGGTCGTCACCTTGCTCCAGTCACATTCGAGCTCTTCGGCGACGAGCTGGGCGAGCCCGGTCAGCGTGCCCTGCCCCATCTCCGAGCGCGCGACGCGAATGACGCAGGTATCGTCCGGCTTGATCGCAACCCAGAGGTTGACCTGACTGGCGCCGCCGGCGTGCCTTCGCGCGTGCGCCGTCGCCGAACGGCACGCTCATGCCAAGCGCGAGACCGCCGCCGGCGATCGCCGCCGAGCCAACGATGAAATCGCGGCGCGAGAGTTCTGAGGTGTCTTTTCCAGAACCAGTGAATTGTTCATGGCTAACCTCCGCCCGTCCGGTGGTACCGACGTTGGCCGCCATATGGACGGCCTCGCGGATGCGCTGATAGGTGCCGCACCGGCAGATGTTGGTCATCGCTTCGTCGATGTCCTTGTCGGTCGGCTTGGGATTCTTCTTCAGCAGCGCGGCGGCGGCCATGATCTGGCCGGACTGGCAATAGCCGCATTGCGGGACGTCGACGGCGGCCCAGGCCTTCTGCACCGGGTGCGAGGCGCCGGCCGACAGTCCCTCGATGGTGACGATCACATCGGTTTCCTTGATGTCGCCGAGCGGGATTTGAGCAGGAGCGCTGCACCTCGCCGTTGAAATGAACCGAGCAGGCGCCGCACTGGGCGATGCCGCAGCCATATTTGGTGCCGGTCAGGCCGACATGTTCACGAATGACCCACAGCAAGGGCGTGTCGGCCTCCGCCGATACATCTCTCACTGTGCCGTTGATATTGAGTTTTGCCATATGCATTCCTCCGTCGGCGGGCGGAGCATAACGGCGGGACCAATGCTTGCCTATAGACCTTCCACGCAGATCAGGCCTGAGGCTGCGCTCGCGGACCGGCGCGGCCCGGGGGCGCGAAGGTTGCGGTGCGGCATGCCCAAATCGGGGCCGCCTATTTCGATCATCCTGGAGCTGATCTCGTCGAGCTGTGAGGCCGCCGCTTGGCGCTCCCTGAGGTTTCTGATGCAGCAGGGCTATTCGACCACCCCACCCCCGCTTCATCGAGCCCAGCATCCTGCAGGTTTTTCTGGACCTCGGCCAATCCGTCGAGCAACTGCCTGACCTCTTTTCGGGAAAGACTTTGGACCGCCGTGGCGACCACGTCCCGGGCCAGCGGAATCAGCTTTTTTTTCAGCGCACGCCCCTTCGGGGTGAGGTGAACATGCAACTTTCGGCGGTCCGTCTTGTTCTGCGACCCGCCGGACGAACCCCTTCTTTTCCATGTTGAGGATCGCACTCAGCGTGGTCGGCTCCATGGTGCCGACGCGGCGGGAAAGCTCGCGCTGGTTCAATCCGTCCTCATGCCACAACGCCCGCAGGAAATACCACATGCCAAGCGTGACGCCGTGCGGTTCAATTTTCAGCTGGAGAAAGCGCTGCAGGGCCCGGTGGGTGCGGCGAATCTGATAGCCGACACTGTCGGCGAACGGAAAATCCCGTCCTCGACGGCGATCTCGTCCGGCCGCGGGACCTTGCGGGCTTTCGCTGGCTTTTTGGTGGTCAATGTCGCCCCTCATTGTTCGCGCGAAATCGGTGATTGCATATTCGGCTGCTACAGGCAAACGGCTTCTAATCGACCACGCCCGGCTTTTCCGCGTGGCCGTTCGCGCGAACCCACATTCGACGGCTTTCACAGAAGCTACGGGTTGTGCTATTCACTTAGCAAGCTAAGTATTTATGGATGTTGCCATGAGGATGCCATGAGTTCGATCCCGACGCCCCGGAATGGTGCTGACGGTCCGGCGGAAATCGGAAATCGCCGCCGACGTGTTCCTGTTCGAGCTGCGGCACCCGACCGGGGCTGATCTGCCGGCCTTCACGCCGGGCTCCCATATCACCGTGACCGCCCCGTCCGGCCAGAAGCGCCGCTATTCGCTATGCAACGACACCCGCGAGCGCGACCGTTACGTCATCGCCGTCAAGCAGGAGACGTCGGGCCGCGGCGGTTCCCTGAGTTTCACGCAAGACGTTGGGGAAGGCGACCAGATCGCGGTCGAGCCGCCGGCCAACGAATTCGAGATGTCGGCATCGGAGCCGAAGAGCTTCATCTTCATCGCCGGTGGTATCGGCATCACGCCGATCCGGGCGATGATCCTTCACTGCCTCCGGCAGGGAAAGCCAAACTTCAAACTGTACTATTTCACCCGCACGCCGTCGGCGATGGCCTTCCGCGAGGAATTCAGTGCGCCGGAATTCGCCGGAAAGGTCATCCTTCATCACGACAATGGCGATCCTGGTCAGGCCTACGATTTGTGGCCCGTGCTGGAAGAACAACGCGGCGCGCATCTTTATTGCTGCGGTCCCCGGGGGCTGATGGATGCGGTACGTGACATGACCGGTCATTGGCCGGATTCGGCGGTTCATTTCGAGGATTTCGTCGGCGCCTCCGCACCCCATGCGGACGACAAGCCCTTCGAGGTCAAACTGGCGCGGAGCGGCCAGCGTTTCGAAGTGGCGGTGGGTGTTTCCATTCTGGATACCCTGCGCAAACATGGCCACGTGCTCGCAAGTTCGTGCGAAAGCGGCACCTGCGGCACCTGCCGCACCCGCTTCATCGAGGGCGAGCCCGACCATCGCGATCTCGTGCTGTCGGACAAGGAAAAGAAAAGCGATATCATGATCTGCGTGTCGCGGTCGAAATCCCCGACGCTGACGCTCGACATCTGAATCAAGAGAGCCATTCATCATGAGCGAACCACTCAAGCTCGGCGTCATCGGTCTGGGGCGCGCCTTCACCCTGATGCTGCCGACCTTCGCCGCCCATCCGCGCATCAAGATGGTGGCCGCCAGCGATCCGCGGCCGGACGCATGCGAGCGCTTTGCCGCGGAATTTGGCGCCAAGGTCTACGCGGATGCGGAAGCCCTGTGCGCGGATCCGCAAGTGCAGGCGGTTTATGTCGCCTCGCCGCACCAGTTTCATGTCGAACACGTCAAGTGCGCCGCGGCGCACGGCAAGCATGTGCTGGTCGAAAAGCCGATGGCGCTGACAGCAGATGATTGCCTGGAAATGATCGCAGCTGCCCGGAAAGCCGGGATCCAGCTACTGGTCGGTCACAGTCATAGTTTCGACCTGCCTTATTTGCGCACCCGCGAAATGATCCGCACCGGCGCCTATGGCCGCGTCTGCATGATCAATGCCCTGAACTTCACGGATTTCCTGTACCGGCCGCGCCGTCCGGAGGAACTGGACACCAGGGCCGGTGGCGGCGTGGTGTTCAGCCAGGCTGCCCATCAGGTCGACATCGTCCGGCTACTGGCCGGCTCACCGGCAAAATCAGTCCGCGCCTTGACCGGGCGCTGGGATCCCAGGCGTCCCACCGAGGGCGCCTACAACGCCCAGATCAATTTCGACAATGGCGCCTTCGCTTCTCTGACCTATAGCGGTTACGCGCATTTCGACACCGACGAGTTCAACGGATGGTCGGGCGAACTCGGTCAACGGCGTGACGCCATCGGTTCCTACGGGCGCGCCCGGCAGGCGCTGCGACAGGCAACCACCGTGGCGGAAGAGATCGAAATGAAAAACCGCCGTGCTTATGGCCTCGCAGGCAGCGACGCCTTTCGCGTCGGCGGCGATATTTCCCACAATCATTTCGGACTGGTGGTCGTGAGCTGCGAGCGGGCTGATCTGCGGCCGATGCCGCAGGCGGTCATGGTCTATGGCGACGACACGCGTCACGTCGAGGAACTGGCGCGGCCGCAAATTCCGCGCGCCGAGGTCGTCGACGAGCTTTACGACGCAGCGATATTGAACCAGTCGCCGCTGCATTCCGGAGAATGGGGACTGGCCACGCTCGAGATTTGTCTCGCCATTCTGGCATCCGCGGAAAGCCGGGGCGAGGTTGAGCTACAGCATCAGGTGTGAGAGCTGGTGGCCATTTGTCGGCGCTCTGCCGATCGCTGAAAATGACGCGCTCGTCCTGAATCCTCGCCGCGACAGCCCGGACATGACGAACCTACCGCCCCGCCGACGGATTACTCGCGCGCGACGCGATGATGGCGATGATGTCGTTCTCGGCGGCGGCGGCCGTCTTGTAGCGGGGTTCGGTGGTCACGAACGGCTGGGCGGCCTCGGCCGGATGGAATATCTCCAGATAATACAGGCCTGCTGCAGCGTCTTTCCTGGGTTCTATCCGGATGAGGGCCATCGTTCGATCCTGACTGGGCGTTGCGCGCCGGCTTTGCGTTGAACCGCCGATTATCCGTGGTCGGCTGGTGTGGCGTCGGGAAACAGGACGGCGCGGAGCTTGCCGGCGAGGGCGGCGCTGGCAGCGCCCGACACCTCGGTGGCGTTCCCCATGCCCAGATATCGCTCCGCGATCTCGGGAGAGTTCAGCAGATCCTTTGAAGAACCCGAAAGCGTGATCCTGCCGTTTTCGAAAACATAGCCGCGATCGGCGATCGATAGCGCCTGGCGCGCATTCTGCTCGGCGAGCAGAATGGTAATCCCCTGGGCTCGCAAGCTCACGATCAGCCGGAATATTTCGCTGACCAGAAGGGGTGCCACGCCAAGCGACGGTTCATCGAGCAGCAAGATCTTCGGCTTCGACATCAGCCCCCGGGCGATGGCCAGCATCTGCTGCTGTCCCCCGGAGAAATTTCCTGCGATATCCTGCATCCGTTCGCGCAGAATCGGGAACAGCGTCCACACGAACTGAAGCCGCTCGGAATAGTCCTGATCCGGCGAGGCGTAGGCGCCAAGCTCAAGATTCTCCGCGACCGTCATACCGGCAAAAATCTGCCGGCCCTCGGGAACGTGAGCTATGCCCCGGCGCAGACGCTCAGCCGGAGGCAAAGCTTCGATCGGCTCGCCTTCCAGGAGAATGGTCCCGGTCTCGGCGCGTAGGAGCCCCGAGATCGACTTCACCAATGTCGATTTGCCGGCGCCATTGGCGCCGAGCAACGTGACGATCTCGCCGCGCTCCAGCGTCAGGTTGACGTTCTGCAAAACGCGATTGCGCCCGTATCCGACCGAAACGGCCTTGAGTTCAAGAAGCGGCATCGTTCTCGCGTCCCAGATAGGCTTCGATCACCTGCTTGTTGCTTTGGATTTCCGCCGGCGTTCCCTTGGCGATGATGGCGCCGGAATCGATCACGACGACCTGATCCGCCACATTCATCACCAGCGACATGTTGTGCTCGACGATCAGAACCGGAATGCCAAGGGTCCGGATCGCGCGCAGCAAATTCGCCAGTTCCTGCGTCTCGGTATCGTTCAGTCCCGCCGCCGGCTCGTCCAGACATAGCAATTTCGGCTGCGCCATCAGGGCGCGGACCACTTCGAGCAGCTTCTGCGCCCCCATCGGCAATTCAGTGGCGTGGATGTCCCTGAACGATGCAAGGCCGACCAGCTCCAGCATTTCCTCGGCACGGCGAAGCATAAGTTGCTCTTCGTTTCGCGCGGATGGGAGCCAGAGCGTCTGGCTGGCGCCGGAATGCAGCGCGAGCCGGTGTCCACCGACCATGACGTTTTCAATCGCCGTCATGCCGGGGAAGACGCGCGCCGACTGGAACGTGCGGATCAGCCCCATGTCGGCGATCTTGACTGCAGATCGTCCGGCAAGATCTCGCTCCAGAAACAGCACCTGCCCACGGTCTTTGGACAGCAGGTTAGTAATCAGGTTGAAGACGGTGGTTTTTCCGGCCCCGTTGGGGCCGATCAACGCGGTCACCTGACGCGGCGCGACGTCGAACGTCACATCGTTGATGGCTTTGAGGCCGCCAAAACTCTTGGTGAGATGGCGTACGCTGAGCACGGAGTTCACGGCGACCGACATGTCCGGCTGGACGCTCATCACAGCACCCGCGCCGAAGCTTTGGAAGAGGTTTCCTTAGTCTCGCGCGGCGGCCCTGCAAGCCGGATCGCGATCTGAACGACGGCACCGTAAAGGCCCTGCGGCAGATACAGAAAACTGGCGACCAATAGCGCGCCCGACGCGAACGTTTTGTAAATCGCCAGCGGCTGAAACATGGTCGGCAGCAGCGTCAGCAGCGACGCACCGAACAAGCCGCCGAGCAGCGTGCTCTCGCCGCCGATGATCAGCATCGCCACCAGTTCGAGCGAGCGGCCGGTGCCGACCATTTCCGGCGACAGGAAATTGAAGAAGAAGGCGTACATGCTGCCGGCGAGTGAGGCCAGCGTCACGCTGATCATGAAGGCCGCGAGTTTGTAGCGGACAGTATTGATGCCGAGCGCGGCCGCCGCCATCTGGTCGGAGCGGATCGCCTTGAGTGCGCGGCCGAAACTGGAGCGCATCGCGCCCGAAAGCCCGAGAAAGATGATCACATCGAGCGCGAACACCACGTAATACATCGCGCGCGGCGTGGCGAACGCAACACCGGCGATGGAGAACGACGGAATGCCGACCAGTCCGGATGGGCCACCCGTGATGTCGAGAAATCCGACCGCGCAGGAATCGACCAGCAGCCCGAACGCCAGCGTCGCCAGCGCCAGATAAAGTCCGCGCAGGCGAAGCGTCACGACCGACAGCACCAGCGCGCAGGCCAGCGAGACGCCGATGCCGGCGAGGATCGCCAGCCATCGGCGCGGTCTCGTAATTGATCGACAGATAGCCCGACGTGTAACCGCCGATCGCCATGAAGCCGGCCTGACCCAGGCTGACCTGTCCGGCGTAGCCCATGAGAACGTCGAGTCCCATCAGCGTCATGAACAGGATGCCCGCGATGACGAGTCCGCTGAGGATGCCGTTGTCGGTCACCACAAAGGGAATGCAGACGGCCGCCACCAAGGCGACGGCGGCGGCAGGCCACGCCAGACCGGCCGGGAGCCGGGCGACATGTCCCGTCGCCTTGGCCTCGTCGCGGGTGTCCTGACGTTTGCTCACCCGACTGGACGAGGCCGGATGGACGCCAGATCAGCACGGCCAGCAGAATGAGCAGTGAAATAGCGGTCGAAAACAGCGAGGAGATATAGGCCGTCGCCAATTGGGTCACGAGACCCAGAAAAAGACCGCCGATGACCGCGCCGGGAAAAGACGCGATGCCGCCGATCGCAGCCGCCACGAAGCCCGAAATCGTGAACAGACGGCCGGTGTCGAATTGCAGCGAGGTGGTCGGAGCCACCGTGACGCCGGCGATCGCCGCGATCAAGGTCGCTAATCCGAAGCTCAGAAGCGTCATCCGCGGGACGTCGATTCCCATCAGGCTGGCGGCCGCGGGATTTTCGGCGCAGGCGCGCAGTCCCTTGCCGAGCTTTGGTCTTCGCGATCAAAGCCACAACGCGGCGATGCAGACGCCGGTCGCGCCGATCACCCAGAAGGCCTGCGTGGGCACGCGGATCGGGCCGAACACCAGCGGCGCCTCGCCGGAGAATGGCGGCATCGCGTAGGGCTGGCTGCCCCAGACCACCAGCGCGAAACCTTCGATCATCGTCAGGATACCCGCCGTCAGCATCAGGACATTGGCATTGGACAGCCGGTCGAGCGCTGGCACGAACGTGAAAGCCCCGAGCGCCATGCCGACCCCGACCGTCACCGCCACGGCGGCGGGTATCGCCACCCACAGCGGCCAGCCCCAGGCCACGCCCAGCGTGTAGCCGATCATCGCGGCCACGATGGCAAAGCCGCCCTGCGACAGATTGATCGCGCCGGTCACGCGATAGACGAGCGAGAAGCCGAGCGCGATCACGGCATAGGTGCTGCCGACCACCAGCCCGCCGATGCAGATCTGCAGGAACTCCAGCACGCGCGGTTATCCTGTCCGATCACTCTGCACGAGGTATGCCGAGCGGATCACTCACAACAATCCAGGTCTGTGCGGCGGGATCCCAGCGCGTGACAACGACGTTCTTCTCGTCGAGACCGCGATTGGGCACCGCCTGGAAATCATAATAGCCGTTAATGCCGGCAACGCCCTTGAGATCGCGAAAGTAAGCCCGCAAATCCTCGGCCGTCGCATCCGGCTTGAGTTTTCGCAGCGCTTCGACGACGAGCAAGCGCGGGATCCCAGGCATAGGTCGAGGGACCATCCGGCTTGATGTCGGTGCCTTCGAACGCCTTGAAGAAGGCGTCCTTGGCCGCGGAGGCTTCGCTGGTCTGGACCGGACGCGAGGATTTGAGAAAATCCGCGGCCGGTATGTACAGCTCCTTGGGCAGGAACGCCGCATATTGCGTCATCTGCGCATAGGTCATATTGCCGTTGGTGGTTGCGACCGGCACCTCGACAGCCCGCGTCGTGCATCGCCTTGAAGATGGTGCCGATGGGCCCTCCGGTCGACCACGCCACCAGCACATCGGGACCGGCGCCCTTCAACCGCTGGATCTGCGCGGAAGCGCTGACATCGGTCGGATTCAACTGCGCTTCGGCAACCAGTTCCACATCCTTGTGGCCTTCGCTTCCCACCAGCGACTTGAAATTCCGGTAGGCGTCCTGCCCGGAGGCGTCGGTCGAGGTGATCAGCGCGACCTTCTTCCAGCCCTTGCGGCCGAAATACCGCAGTAGCGCCGCGGCCAGTTCCTTGGTCGAGATGCTCGAACTGTAGACGAAGCTGCCATGTTCGACGGATGATCCCGGGCGAAAAGCAGTAGAGCAGCGGTCCCTCCTTCATCAGAGGCGCCATCGCGTTGCACAGCGCGACCAGCGCCGAGCCGAGAATGACCGGCGGATTGGTCGCCTTGACCTGATTGGCGAGCTGGACGGCGACCTGCGGGCTGCGCTGGTCATCATGGAAGACGAATTTGACCGGCTGGCCGTGGATGCCGCCGCTTGAGTTCACCGCCTTCTCGAACTGTGTCAGCGCTTGCTGCTCGGCCTTGCCGAGGAACGCGCCGCCGCCCGTCAGCGGCAGGATGACGTTGATATCCCGAGTTCGGCGGCGCTTGCGCAACGTCAGGTCCAAGATCAGGTCCAAGAAAAGCGCGGCAACAACAAGAATGATACGGACGCCCATCGATCCTCCCGGGGGTTGGCGTTTTGTGCTTTGTAACGGTTTACGGCGGAGGATGCTACGCCGCGCCGGCCATTTCCTTGTTCGTCTCGTCCTCTTCGAGGCCGGACAGAACCCTCACCTCCTCGTCCGAGGCGCCCAGCGTGCGCCAGGGTACCGACTTCTCCACCACGCCCTGGTAAGAGCGAAGTTTTGCCTGCGGAAGGCGCGGCTCGATGTGGCCTATCACCCGCCCTTCCTCCTGGAAGGCTCTAGCGGCATCGATCATCAGGCGGCGGAACTGGCACGATCGCGATGTCGCTGGCGCCCAGACGTTCCTGCGTGCGGTCGGCGATCGTGCCCATCGATTCCCACATCGCGATATCCTGATTGGGAATGCCGAGAATGCCGGTGAAATTGCCTTCCGCCATCGCGGCGCGGTCTTGAAGATAGTTGTTGTGGGCGTGGCGCTTGATCGGGCGGAACTCGCTGTCGACGTCCTCGCCGACCGCGAGCACGCAGAACTTTCGCCAGGCTTCGGTGGTGATCCCGGCCTGCTCGCCTTCCGCCCAGGCGATGAAGTGAAAATAGCTCGATGTGTCGTTGCGCGGCACGATCACGCTCGTGACATTGTAGGTGCTGTTCGGCGGGATCAGCGCGGTGAAGGGCGCGACATAGGTCGTGATGCGCACGTAATCGTGCGAGCCGGCGTTCACGATCGGACGCCGGATCGCGGCATAGCGCATGCCATAGTTGGTAAGTTGAACCTGAATGCGCGGATTCTTGTCCGTGGACGGCCGGACCCAGTGATCGCCCTTGGCTGTCGCATCGCCCTTCGCGGGACGCATGTCGGAAGAATGCAGCGTGGAGGAATGCGCCGAGTTGATCTGCCCCTCCATAATCTGCGCCCAGTTGCAGGGAAGCTCGACCTTGGCGATCGCAGCCCTCGCATCGGCGTGCGGCGCCTCATTGTGAGGTAACCATGGCGGCGCCTCGAATTCCGGCATCGCCTCCGGCGGGCCCATATAGGCCCATACAAAGCCGCCGGCCTCGCGTGTCGGGTAGGAAAGATGCGTGGCCTTGTCGGGCAGCGCGCTGGCCTTCGGCTCCGACGGCATGTCGACGACGTTGCCTTCGGTGTCGAACTTCCAGCCGTGATAGAGGCAGCGCAGCCCGCACTCCTCGTTGCGGCCGAACGCGAGCGACGCCTTGCGGTGTGGGCAGGATTTGCCGAGTAGCCCGAGCTTGCCGCTGGAGTCGCGGAAGGCGACGACCTTTTCGCCGAATAACTGCACCCGCACCGGTGCGCCGTCGACTTGTGAAACCTGCTCGGACAGAAGCGCCGGCACCCAGTGGCGTCGCATCAGGCGGCCCATCGGCGCATCGCCCTCGACCCGGCACAACAGTTCGTTTTCGGACGCGGTCAGCATGCTGGCTCTCCCGGAAACTCCTTAGTCTCCTAAGTATATAATCCAGGCGCAGCCATCCCGTCCAGAGCGAGCCGACAGCAGGCCTGGAATGTCGAGCTTGAATTCAAAGGGGATTTCGGCGGCGGCCATGTGCGTTCGCGCACCGGTGGCCATCAGGAGGTGCAAGAAAGAATGGCCCGATTTGCCTGTCTAAGCGGTTTAGATCCCGAACACCCAGATCGCGACAATGGTGCCGAGGACCGCAAGCCCCGACACCGTCCATCCCGCCGCATAGGCCGCATTGTCGGTTTCGGGCCTGTCCACCATCTGATCGCGCCAGCCGGGCATGGGAGCCTCCTTTAGACAGCCTCTGGTCGTTAAGTCGCGGCCGGAGGCCGAAGGTTCAACTAAGGTTCTATTCTCTTGGATAATGCGCGGGACGCCGGTCAGGTTCCACAATCCCTTCCCCCATGCAAAGCGTCGGGAAAGGCCGCGAGGCCAATGCGCCTACGCGGTACGGAGCTGCTGCCCGGTGGCGCGCCAGTGCGATTGATAGACCTCCAGAATGCCGCGGGACATGCGGGGATCGGCCCGCTTGAACTCGGCTTTGAGGTCATCGAGATTGCTTGCGGAAATGCGGTGATTGTCGGCGCCCAGAAACAACAGCGACATCGCGGTTTCCCACGAAAACTCAAGCGCCTTCGCGAGCACCAGGATCATGTCGCGGTTGTTGAGAAGCAGAATCGGCTCGACGACCTCGAGCGGCAGCGAACACAACAGTGACAGGCCGACGACGACTTCCTCATGCTTGTGCGCGAGCGCATAACCCAGAATGCTCTTTTCGTTCAACCGGCCGGAGCTGTGCTGGGCTGTCACGGCCTGCTTCAACACGAGATAGCTCGCCTGCCCCGGACCGAATTTGGAATGGAGCTGGCCGGCGGCATTGGTCACGGTGGCATGAATTTCTTCGGTCAGGTCCGGCCGTTCCTGCTCGAGCTTGCGCCTGACCTCGTCGGAGGCCTTCGCGATCAGTTGCCGGAACATGTGCCGCGGAATTTCCTTGCGAAGGCCGATTTGCTCCGCCAGCACGGAATCCGTTTCCGACCGCTTGATCATCTGGCGAAAACCGAAATCGGAGAAGCTGGCACCTTCGTTTGAAACAACCGACTGCACGACTTCCCGGTTGCCGCGCGTCACCAGTTCATCCGTCACCTCGGTCGGCACCGAACCACGATGCGAGATCGCCAGCAAATGCAGCTGGCTTTTGGTGCGGATATTGGCGATCAGCGACTTGGCGTCGAGCCGCGGTGAAAATTGCAGCACCGGGCCTGCGACCTCGATCGAATCGTCGAAGGCAAGCACCTTGATGACCCTGGGCGGCGCATTTTCGGAATGCGCCAACCGGCGTGACAGCTCGGCCCGCGCCGCCTGCTCAATTTCGTCGGCAAGCCGCCCGATCACCTCGTCAAAAACGCGAATCTGCTCTTCGCTGTACTGGCCCTCAACGAGAATATCGGTGGCGTGCCACAACGCCTTGGCACGGCTCTCGGGAGAACCACGCGAAATCGTCTCGTTCAGATCGTCCAAAACGTGGCTGGCCTCGATCATCAAACTCCCCCGCGAAAATTGCTATCGATAATGAGGGGAACCCTTAGACCTCAATTTTTAAGGACGGATTTCGCTTTCGCTCAAATTTTGGAGCTTCCCGCTACCGCTCATTAACTTTGAGCGCAGCCCACGGCGCCGACCGCTTCGCGAGCCGCCAAAATCGCCCCCTAGTGCCGCCTATTTGAAGTTCCTGCACCACGAATTCGATTTCAGGAACTTCAAATAGTAAAGCGGCACTAGAATCAATAAGTTTGTGAGTAGCTCATGACTTTCCGAAGTTCGTGAAAGTGCGTGCTGAGGTGTAACACGAACTTCGGAAAGTGAGCACTAGACCCAGCGCGCTGCTGCCATTTGACAGCCCGTTTGCCGATCGCTTACCTCAATCGGCAGATTGCGGGCGCGAGAGGCCCGCAAAAGCAAGGGATCTTGGCGGTGAATTCGTCAGGCGGGGTTAAAGGGGGCTTAAGACCATGGATCAAACTGCAACGCCGTCGAACAGCGACGTAACGTCGCGCCCGACCGTGAGCGCGATCGCCATCGCCGGCATCGCGGTATTGATCGTCTCCTACGGCGTGAACGCGATGGACCGTACGCTGTTTCCGCTGATGCTTACCGACGTGCGGCGCGAATATGGCTTCAGCCTGCCGCAGGCCGGCCTGATGTCGACGATCTTCACGCTGGGAATGACGCTCGCCGGGATTCCGACCGGCTATCTGATGTCGCGCTTTTCACGCAAGACGGTGATCCAGGTCGGCATTCTGATCTATTCGGCCACCACCATCATCACGGTCGCCGCGGTCGGCTTTGCCGACATGCTGTTCTATCGCGCCATCACCGGCATCGGCGAGGCGATGCAGCTCACGGCGCTGCTTGCGGTCTTTTCCAGCTACTTCTCGCGCCATCGCGCCGCGGGCGTCGGCATCCTGAACTACGCCTATGCCGGCGGGGCGGCGATCGGGCCGGCACTCGGCGCAAGGCTGCTGGTCGATTACGGCACCTGGCGCGCGCCCATGATCGTCTATGGCCTCATCGGCTTTGTGATGATGGTGCTGATCGCGGCCGTCGTGCGCCCGCAACTCAGCGAGACCAATACCGCCAAGCGACAGGATTCCAGCATCGCGGCCGGCGGGGCGCCATCGCTGAAAAACCTCAACACCATCGTGCTCGCGACCTTAAGCATTCTGTTCGGCCTTGCGCTCTACGGCTACCTCGGCATGTATCCGACGTTCCTGCGCGAACAGCTTCACTACGCGCCCGCCGATGCCGGCCGGGTGATGAGCATTTACGGGCTCGGCGTCTTGGTGTCGCTGTTCACCGGATGGCTCGGAGACCGCTTTTCGCCGCGCCTCGTGGTTAGCCTGAGCTTCCTCCTCGCCAGCGCCGTCTCGGCAATGCTGTTCAACGGCCCGACGGATTTTGCGACCCAGGCCGCGTTGTCCTTCGTGTTAGGTGCGACCTTCAGCGGAACCATCTTCGTCAACCTCGCCGCCTATCACGTCAAATCGGTCATGGCCAATCTCGCCGGACGCGCCTCGGGCCTGTTCGTCACCTGCGTCTACGGCTCGGCGACGGTGACGGGCTATATCATCGGCTGGATCGTCGGCCTCGCCGGCTGGACGGTGGCCGGCAACATCCAGCTCGTGCTGCTGTGCCTTGTGGGCGCGGCGATCGCGCTAATGCTGCGAGGAGATCTGATGGCAAAACAACCAATTACAGCATCATGAAAATAGGTTGAACTATGCCCGCGACGCAAGTCTGTTCCCTCTCCCTTTGGGAGAGGGTTAGGATGAGGGGTTACGGTCCCACTTGAAAAGCAACGCCCCCTCACCCGGCTGCCACGCAGCCGACCTCTCCCCCACGGGGAGAGGTGACCTGAGTATGCCGACAACAATTCTTCCCCTTACAAAAGCAAGCAGCGATGCCCCTTCACACCAACGATCTTCCGCTTCTTCGCGTCAACGTCTTTCCCGGCGGCTTCAACTGGGGTGTCTATGTCGGGCAGGACAAGGGCTTCTTTGCCGAACAGTCAATCGCCATCGAGATGCAGGGCACGCCCAACTCCGTCACCCAGATGACGGATTTCTCGCAAGGCAAATTCGACATCGCGATGACCGCGGTCGACAACATCGTCGCCTATGTCGAGGGACGGGGGAAGCGCCGATTGGCCCGCAGCCGGATTTTGCGGCTGTGATGGGAAGCGACAGCGGATTTCTCAGCCTGGTCGCAGCGCCCTCGATTGCAAAAATCGAAGACCTCGAGGGCAAGACCCTGTCCGTCGATGCGATGACGACCGGTTACGCCTTTGTGCTCTACGAGATCATGCGCCGCCATGGTCTTAATAAGGATGGCTTGAACAAGGATGGCCTCGACAAGGACAAAGGCGACTACGAGATCGTCCGCGCCGGCGGGATGGCGCAGCGCTGGAACGGATTGCGGGAGGGACAACACGCCGCGACGCTGCTGTCGGCGCCCTATAACATCATCGCGAAGAATGCCGGCTTCATCGAACTTGTGAAGGCCACCAACGTCATCGGCCCCTATCAGGGCAATGTCGCCGCCGTACGCAGGCCTTGGGCGGCCGAAAACCGGCAGAAGGTATCCGCCTATATCGGCGCTTACCGCCGCTCGATCACCTGGCTCCTCGATCCGCAAAACCGCACCGAGGCGCTGGCCATCCTGCGCCGCCATTTGCCGCAAATGCCGCAGGAGATTGCGGAAGCGAGCTACGTCGAGCTGCTCGATCCTGCGAGAGGATTTTTTCGGACCTGTGAGATCGACCGCACCGGGCTTGAATGCGTTCTGGGCTTGCGCAGCCGCTATGGCCTTCCGCCGAAGCAGCTCAACGATCCGGCGAAATATTGCGATCTCAGTTTTGGTTAGGATCGAGCACTTAATCCCTCCCCCGCGTAGCGTGGGGAGGGAAGGCCGAAGCGAAGCGAAGGCCAGGGTGGGGGCGTTCTATTATTGCGATCCCCCACCCGGCTCATCGTTCGCTCGCGCGCACGATGATCCACCCTCCCCGCAAGGGGGAGGGATAAAAATCACACCGCCGCGATCGTCTGCACCTCGACCAGGAACGGTTCCTTCACCAGCCGATCGACGATGAGCAGCGTGTTCGGCGGATATTTCCCGTTTGGAAACATTTTTGGGAATTCGCGCAAGCGAAACGCCATGAACTTCGGAATATCCTGCGAGTGCACCAGATAGGTTGTGAACTGCACGACATTCGCCCACGAGGCGCCCGCCGATTTCAGCGCCGCCTCGATATTGCGAAACACTTGGCGCGTCTGGGCGTCGAAGTCGCCCTCACCGATGACATTGCCCGCCGCATCACCCGACAGCATGCCCGCGATGAACAGGAATTCGTTCGCCTTCACCCGCGCCACATGGGTGTATTGCCCCATCGGAGCGCCGAGTTCTTCGGGGTTATAGATATTGAGCTCTGCTGACATGACGTTCCTTCATTTGGCTGTCTGAACAAGATACCGGCAGAGCTTAGAATTGACGCCGCCCGGCTGGAAGGGACATGGCCGCTATTGCTGCCATGTGACACGCGCGCTAGGCTCATGGATATTTATGGCAGGAGGCACGCGTGACCCCATCGGACGACAGCAAGATTTCTGAGGATCGCCGCGAAGCGCTGCGTTACGCGTTGGCGATCGGCAGCGGCGCCGCGATCGCGTCCACGCTCGCAAGTCCGGCTTCCGCGCAAACTGCTGCCGACAACACGCTCGACCGCATCCGCGCCAACAAGGTGTTGCGGATCGCCGTGCTGCCGGGGGAGCTACCCTATTTCAACAAGGATCTTGCCACC
Organism: uncultured Alphaproteobacteria bacterium; assembly: GCA_963832045.1. Classification (GTDB taxonomy): domain Bacteria; phylum Pseudomonadota; class Alphaproteobacteria; order Rhizobiales; family Xanthobacteraceae; genus Bradyrhizobium. The sequence continues at coordinate 115,776 of CAWHSM010000009.1, read as the reverse complement.
GGCACCTGGTCGGGCTTCTCGATCGAGATGGCCAACGACATCGCCAAGATCCTCGACGTCAAGCTCGAATATACCAAATTGACCTACGGCAACTCGATCCTCCCTCGATCTCCCAGGCCAACAAGATCGATCTCGGCTTTGCCCTCAATCCGACGCCGCAACGCGCATTGGTCGTCGACTTCACCAACCTCGTCTTCCCGCATCCCTTCGGCGCGATGCTGAAGAAGGGATCGGAGGCAAAGACCTGGGCCGATATCGACAAGCCGGAGGTCAAGATCGCGGTCGACGTCGGATCGGCCAACGAGGCGGTGGCGCGCCGCTTCGCGCCGAATGCCACCATCAAGTCGCTGAAGTCGCGCGACGAGGTGATGCTGGAGATGGCATCTAGCCGCGTCGATTGCGTGGTCAACGCGCTGGTGCTGGGTCTCACCGCAATCGCCAAGAACCCCAATCTCGGCACTTACAAGATCCTGCAATCGCCCTCGGTGACCGTGGCGAGCGGCATGGCCGTGCGCCGCGAGCCCGATAAACGCTGGCGCGATTTCCTCTCGGTGTGGATCGACTACAACCGCGGCGTCGGCCAGATGCGCGAATGGTTCGTCAAGGGGCTCGCCCTTTCCGGGGTGAAGCCGGAAGACATTCCGGTCGAACTCAACGTTTGAGATAGCGGCTCCATTGGCCCATCCCTAGAGACGGCGCTTACGCGCCTCCTCGGGATGAGGGCCTCTACTTGGCGAAAGACCCTCATGGTGAGGAGCCGCATGTTTTGCGGCGTCTCGAACCATGAGGCCGGCGCTCAAGCCTTGTCGTAGGTCATGCCGCGTTCGAGCCGGCGCACCCACGAGAGCGTGGCCGGAACAGGATCGCGAAATCAGGTAGACGACACGACGGTGTAAACCTCAAGCGGCAGGTAGGTGTCGGCGTTGATCGAGACGTAGCGTGTGACGGATCGGGCACAGCGATCACCGACGCCCAGCGAGTGTTCTTCAATTGAGCCACAGATGATGACGTAAGGCACGATCATCGGTTAGCGCCTGCGGCAGGGTAGCGAGCCGCACAAGTCGCCATGACGTCGCCGACGCCGCGGCAGCATCCAGCACTGTCCGCGCGAATGCTGCTCAATACTGCGCGCGCACCGATCTCGGCATCGACGCCCGCATCGACGAACACGCGGTTGACGGCGGCATGGCGGATATTGACCGATCACCACCGAAAGGGCGAGGTCCGACCAGATGATCTGCACAACAGCCCGGCGTGCATCGGAACAGTTCGATGTCAGGCGACGAGCAGCCAGTCGATCACGGAAAAACACCACAGATGCCAACGACAAGGCCAATCGTCCCCGATCAGGATCGTACCGATACGTGTACGCCATCGTCCAGCCCAGACCGACAGAAGCAAATGGCTGCTCTGGCAAGGATGGCAAAGTCCCCAACATCCTCATACCACCGTTCTTGGCACCGCGCCACACGCTAGAAGCAGCGCCACTCTTATCCCTTCCCCTTGCGACCGAGGCGGACCGAGCTCGCTTCTCAGAGCTGGCAGCGAAAGCGGCCGGGGTGGGGGTCCGAAAAAATGCCCGCCCTCACCTACCGCTTCGCTTCGGCACGCCTCCCCCACGCTACGCGGGGAGGAGTCAATCCAATGCCGTCGCGGCGCATCAGATGCTACCGGCCAGCGCAAAGGCGCCTTCACGTCAAGGAACCGCTTGTCGCCTGATATCATCGGCGATCGCCGCACGTCGCGTCCATGGTGAAACCGATATGCTCGTTCCGATCAAGCCAGGCGTATGCCGCGCGGCGCTGGTCCGATCATCGGCAGGCTGTCGGGCAGCGTCGGCCGCACGCCGAGCGGCGGGCAAGGCCGAACTCGAGCGACGCCGCGCCCATCGACCACCGATATCGAGTTGCGCAACGACGGACCGGCGCATCGCAGTCAGTCAATCCGACACCAGACATGACGCGATACCCTGCTCCATCGGCGACATTCAGGAAGGCCTTCGCATCATGGATCCGACGCAGCCAGAGGAACATACCGATTGGCACGACCCCGATGATAGCTGGTGGCGAGGCAAGCGAAAGCCTCAGCGACGCCGAACAGGGATCAGCCCGACCAGGGCCGAGCGCGACCACGACATCAGCGCCAATGCACATCGCCGAGCACCACGCGCCCTAACCGGCAGCTTCGATTGTCTTGATATCCGCTTGGCGCAACTCGCCACCCCCACTACCAGCGAAGCGTCCACGGCATAGGCCTTGACCACCTCGCCGGGTAAATCGACCGAGGCGGTCTGCGTATGCAGGAGGCCCGTCTTGTGAACCGGCCAGGAAATTCGGCTCCAACGCAGAGATCGCCTGACGGTCGAGCAGTTCGCTCTTGATGCCGAACTCGGCGAGGAAAGCGCACGCTGGCCACATCGGTAGCGTCGCTGCGCCATGCCTTGAGCCAGCCCGTCTCGCGGATGCGATTTCCGGCGCCGGCTTTCACGATCCACTCCCGGTGCAGCTTCAGCGATGAGCCGATCAATCCATGCAGCGCCGTCGCGCGCAGCAGATACGCGATCGGGACCGCATTGCCGAGGAAGCGCGCGATCCAGTCGAGGTTGCGCATCGCCCAGAGCGGATCCCAGCGTAGCGCTGCACCGGTATTGCCGAGGTACCCCGGCAACGCGCTCCAAAGCGACGGCTTGTTGAGCGGCAGGATCGAGCCGCTGTTGGAGAGAACGCCGGCGTTGCCGTAGGAGATTTCGCTGCCCAGTTCGCGCCGATCGACGAGAACAACCGAAAGTCCGCGTTGGCGCGCGGCAAACACCGCCCGATACGCCGACAATGCCCGCGCCGAGCACGACGACATCTGCTTACTTGCCCGTTACGTTGTCAGAAATTCACCCCACCCATCAAATCAATGCTAGTGGAGTGGATTGACGAATATCGCTACTTGCCTAGCCGCAAGCTCATGAACGCAAATGTCAAATCCTAAACTCCACTAAAATCTATATTTACTAGTGATCCTTAATTCTAACATTCGCAAAAGTGCCTGCTCGAGAAGGGAAGCAAATGTAAAAATCAGATCACTGACCGCCATCGACCGGCAACAACGCGCCGGTCACATGCGAGGCTTCTTACGACAGCAAAAACACGACGACGGAGGCGACTTCATCTGGCTCGGCCAAACGCGACATTGGATTGGCCTTGGCGACCGCCTGCCACGCCTGCGCATCGAGCGCGCCGGTCAGCCCTGCATCCTTGCGCGTAAAGCCGGGCGCAACGATGTTGGCCGTGGCACCGGAATGCCGAATTCAATGGCGAGACACTTGACCAGCACTTCGAGCGCGGCCTTGGCAGAGCCCGAACCGGGATAGATCGAATCCGGCGTGAAACGGTGCGCGGCAAAACTCGAGACGGCAACGACCCGGCCGAGCGGACTTCGCTGCAAATCCGGCAGCGCCGCGCTCGCCATTTCATGAAACGCGGCGGCCATGACGGCGAATGCCCGCTCCAGGCTCTCGCGCGGCAACTGCGTGAAGCTCCGTCGATCGGCAAAGCCTCCGGCATGGACAATGGCGTCAATGCTTCCGAACGCTTTGCGCGCCGCGCTCGAGTCCGAAGGCCGTGCCTGCTTTGGCGAGATCACCTGTCGAGAAAGCCACCTTGGCGCCGGCGCGTTCGCATTCCGTGGCTACGCCCCGCAAGCGCGCCAATCCCGCCGCATCGCTGCCCTGCCCGTGCAGCACCAGGCAGGCATTGTGCTTTGCCAGGCGGCGCGCCACCGCGGCGCCTCTTCCGGACCCGCCCCCGTGATGATCGTGACGCTCAAAAACCCGGCCCTCGCCACCCCAATATCAGCGACTATAGGTGCCGCGGATTTGCCGCGTCAAAGGCGAAAGGGGACTCCGGCGTCCGGTCAGGAAGCGAGCGCGCGCATTTCCGTATAGAGGTCCGATTTCCTCGAAGCAATTCCCGGCAGGTCCGGCATGGTGATGTGGCCGTCGATCACCTTCACGCCGTCGGGGAAGCCGCCATAAGGCTGGAACAGGTCGGGGTAGCTCTCGTTGCCGCCGAGCCCGAGGCCGGCCGCGATATTGAGCGACATCTGGTGTCCGCCGTGCGGGATGCAGCGGCGCGGCGACCAGCCGTGGGTGGCAAGCACTTGCAGCGTTCGCTCGTATTCGACGAGACCATAGGACAACGCGCAGTCGAATTGCAGCCAGTCGCGATCGGCGCGCATGCCGCCGTACCGGATCAGGTTTCGCGCATCCTGGTGGCTGAACAGGTTCTCTCCCGTTGCCATCGGGCCGGGATAGTAGTCGGCGAGCGTCGCCTGAAGATGATAGTCGAGCGGATCGCCGGCCTCTTCGTACCAGAATAGCGGATAGTCGCGCAGCATCTTGGCATAGGCGATGGCGGTATCGAGATCGAAACGGCCATTGGCGTCGACGGCAAGGCGCGCATGCGCGCCGATCTCGTGCAAGACGGCCCGATGCGGGCGCGATCTTCCTCAATCGAAGCGCCGCCGATCTTCATCTTCACCACGTTGTAGCCGCGATCGAGATAGGAACGCATCTCGGCCCGCAGCGCGTTGTTGTCCTTTCCGGGATAGTAGTAGTAGCCGCCGGCGGCATAGACAAAGACGCTGGGATCGGCCTTCATCCCGTGCCGCTCGGCCAGCAGGCGAAACAGCGGCTGGCCTGCGATCTTGGCGGTCGCGTCCCACACCGCCATGTCGATCGTGCCGACCGCGACCGACCGCTCGCCGTGGCCGCCGGGCTTTTCATTGCTCATCATCGCTGCCCAGATCCGATGCGGATCGAGATTGGCGCTCGCGTCGTCGAGCAGGCTCTCCGGCTTTGCTTCAAGGATCCGATTGGCAAAACGCTCGCGGATCAGCCCGCCCTGGCCGTAGCGGCCGTTCGAGTTGAAGCCGTAGCCGACGACGCGCCGCCCGTCGCGCACCGCATCGGTGACGACGGCAACAAGGCTCGTCGTCATTTTGGTAAAGTCGATATAGGCGTTGCGGATCGGCGACGAGATCGGTTTCGTTATTTCACGAACTTCCAGGATACGAACCGACATGAAATCTCCTCTGTAACTGTTCTACGGCAACACAAGCAGGGCGCCCGCGACCAGCATGGCCACCAGCGACGACAGCGCGAGCGACCAGTGAATCCCGATCATGCTTCCGACGAGGCCGACCGAGATGCCGCTGAACGTCTTCAGGCCCAGGCTTGCCATGTTGAATAGGCCGATCACGCGTCCGCGCTTGTCGGGTGGCGCATCGAGTTGCACGAGACTTTGCGCCATGGCGTTGAAGGACAATTCGAGAAAGCCTGCGGCCAACAAGAAGCCGAGCGCGAGCCAATAGCTATTCGCGAGCGAAAACACCGTCAACGCGCCGCCCCACAACAGCGCCAGCATCATGGCGGTGCGCGGCTTCGGCGGCAATAAGCCTCCTCCCTCCAGAATCAGACCTGCCAGCAATCCGCCGGCAGCGTCCGCGGCCAGCAACATGCTGTAAGCCAATCCGGGATCGCCATGCTGAAGGTCGGCCGCGAAATTCGGCATCTGCGCGCTGTAGGCGTTGCCGACAAAGAACGATGCCGCGCCCGCCAGCAGAATCATCGAGACGATGGTCGGGTGATTTTTGATGTCGCGAATGGTGGTGATGATATCATTCAGTCCGCGAACGGCCCGGCGCGGCGCCGGCGCGCCTGCCCGATAGCGCGGGCCATAGGGCGCAGCCACCAGCCATAACACCAGCGGCAGGTAGAACACCGTGTTCAGGATGATGCCGGTGGCCGGCCCGAACGCGAGCAGGATGGCGGCACCGACGGCGGGACCGGCCAGCACAGCGAGATAGCGCGCCATCGCGTTGAGCCGCACCGCGCTTTCCAACTCGGTTGGCCCAACAATATCGTAGAGCAGCATCTGGTTAGGCGTCTGCCAAAGCACGCCGGCGCAGCCATGAATGACGAGGATCGCCATGGCCTGCCACATCTGCAGCGTGCCGGTGATGAAAAAATAACCCCAGCTCAGGGAAGCAAGGATGAAAAGCGCCATGCCGGCCTGGATGACCCGCCGCGGATCGAAGCGCTCGGCGAGCGCGCCGGACGCGACTGAGAACAGAAGGAACGGCAGCCAATGCGACACGACCGCAAAGCCTCCCAAAGCCGGCGAATGAAATTTCTGGAATACGACCCAGTAGCTGATCACATGCTCGATATTGTCGGCCATCATCGCCAGCACGAAGGTCGTGAACTGGGCGCGAAAGCCCCGATGCCGCATTGCTGCAAAGGATCGGGTCTTGGGAAGGGGTTTTAGCCCCTTTGTTGTGCCGTCCATAAAAGCAATTCCCGCAGGTGAAATACGATACGCCAGCCAAAGTGCGGATCGCCCTTCGAAGGTTTGCAAACCTATCATCGGCCGCGGCGATCCCAAACGACAATGCCTTTGGGTTGTGTAGGAGAAAATGCAGGCCCCGCACCCCGATAGACGGATTGACAGACCGTCTGACAATCTCTTCTCTGCCGGCTTCGTTTTAGGCTCTCCCACAGAGCCCAAACAAGATGTCAGGAGGAGAATGACGCCATGGCGATCGAGATCAATGCCCAGGGAAAGGGCGTTTCGGTTATCACCCTCGCGGGGCACGATGCCGGCAATTTCGTCTATACCCAGGATTTGCTCGATCTGGCCAAGGTTCTCACCACCTGCGCCTCCGACAAGGATTTGCGGGCGCTGGTCATCACTGGCCGAAACAACACGTTTTGCGGCGGCCGGATCGGCGCCAAGGGCCTGACACGCGCCTCCGAGGTTGCGGAAGATCTCAACGCCATCCTGAAGGTGAATACGGCGCTCAACGCCTTGAGCGTTCCCCTGATCGCCGCGATCGAAGGCCACGCCTTCGGATTTGCCTTCGGCATCACCGCGCAGTCCGACTATGCGGTTGCGGCTGACAACGCCGTGTTCTCGCTGCCGGAGATGTCGCACGGCCTGCCGCCGCTGATCGTGTTTACCTATCTGTTCCGCTTTGTTCCCTACAAGCGCGCTTTCGAACTCGCCGTCACCAGCCGGCAAATCTCCGCAAAGGAAGCATCAGAAGCCGGCATCCTTACCGAGATCGTGCCGGGCGGAACGGCGCTAAAGCGAGCGCTGGAGGTCGCCAACCAGATGGCGGCCTTCGATCCCAAGGCGCTTGGGCTACTCCGCAAGTTCGGACGCGAAGTCGCGGGCGTGCACGACAAGCGTTTGAGCGAACACGCGGTCGCTGTGATGAGCGTGATGCTGGCCGAACGGAACGCCTCCCACTGAGCAGCGTGCCGATCCAGCGTCGAATTGACCGGCGGATCGAACGAACGGACAAACGCCGATGAACGTATTGGTGACCGGGGGCGCGGGATTTCTGGGCGGTTACGTCATGGCCGCGCTGGAAAGACACGGCCACGAAGCGTTCGCCTATGACATCGTCCCGCCAAGCGCGGAAACGATGGCGGTTTCGCCCGAAATCGACAAGCGGTTTCGCCCCGGCCAGATCAACGATATCGCGCGGCTGTTCGATATCTGCCGTACCGAGAAGATCGAGGCGATCATTCACTCGGCCGGCATGGTCGGCCTTGAAGTGTCGCTGGCACAGCCGGTCGCATTCTACCAGACCAACGTCATGGGGCTCGTCAACGTCTGCGAGGTCGCGCGGCAACTCCAGATGCAGCGCGTCGTCTACGTGTCGAGCAACGCGGCCTATCACAAAGGTTCGGGAACGAGCCTTGCCGAGACCGATCCGGCGTTTTCGATTTAAGACGGCAATCCCGCAGGCCACTACGGCACTTCCAAAATGGCCGGCGAAGCCATCGGGCTCGCCTATGCCAGCTTCCAGAATGTCGATTTTCTGTCCTTGCGCATCACCGCCATCTATGGCTTCGGGATGCGAAGCCCGATGTACATCAAACCGATGGTCGAGAATTCCGTGCTCGGCCGCCCGACGCGATTTGCGACCGGCGGTCGGATGAAACGCGACTACACCCATGTGCTGGACTGCGGCGACGGCATTGTCGCGGCATTGCAGGCGCCATCATGGAAGGCCGGCGAGCAGCGCGTCATCAATGTCGCCAGCGGCAACGCACGAACCGCCGCCGAGGTTGCGGAAATCGTGCGTGACAAGGTTCCCGGCGCCGACATCGAAATCGGCGATGACTTGACGCCGCTGGAAGAGCAGAACGTCAAAATGAGAGCTTCGCTCGACATCGGTGCCGCCAAACGCCTGTTGAACTGGTCGCCAAAATGGCCGCTAGAGGCCGGCATCGCCGAATACGCCGAAACATTCCGACGCAACCTTCTTTAGCCCTGAACGAGTTCATCCATGTCCGATCTTCCGAATTACGAAGTCTATGCCATCCGCTACGCCACGCGCGCGTCAAAGCGGTCGGACAATTTCATCGGCGGAGATCCCCACGATGGGCCGATGCCGCTCGATTACTACGTGTGGGCTGCAATCGGACCGGAGCGGAGCTATGTCATCGACACCGGCTTCACCGCCGAGATCGCGGCCAAGAGAAAGCGCGACTATCTGCGTTGCCCGATCGAGGCGCTGAAGCTGATCGGCCTTGACCCGACCAAGGTTGCCGACGTCATTTTGACTTACCTACATTACGATCATGTCGGCAGTTTCGACAAGCTTCCCGCTGCGACCTTCCACTTGCAGGAAAGCGAGTTGCACTACGCGGTCGGCCGCTACATGAAATACAAGAAACTGCAGCATTCCTACGAGATCGAGGATGTCGTCGGCATCGTCCGCGCCAACTACGCAGGCCGGGTCAATTTCTACGACGGCTCGGCGGAATTGTCGCCGGGCATTACGATCCACCCCGCGCCCGGTCACTCGGCCGGCCTACAGTTCGTGCGTGTGCATACCAAGCGCGGGTGGGTGGTTCTCGCTTCCGACGTCACGCATTTCTACGAGAACATGGACGCCTACAAGCCCTATGTGACGGCTTTCCATATCGGCAATATGCTCGAAGGGTTCGACAAACTGCGCGCCGCCGCCCCCTCGCCTCAGCACATCATTCCGGGCCATGATCCACTGGTGATGAAGCGCTACAAGGCGCCGCGTCCTGAACTCGAAGGCATTGTGGTCCGTCTCGATGACCCGCCGAGCGAGTGAACGTTTAAGAAGGAGAACGCGATGAAGATTGGCTTTGCGGGGCTTGGCGCCATGGGAGGACCGATGGCCGCTCACCTGCTCGATGCCGGGCACACGCTTTACGTCCTGACCCGGCGTCGCGAATCCGCCGATGCTGCCGTCGCCAAAGGCGCGATCTGGGCCGAGACGCCGAAGAAGCTGGCGGCGAATTCGGATCTCGTTTGCACGGTGCTTCCCGGGCCGCCCGAGATCGAAGCGATCATGGCCGGCGAAAACGGCTTGCGCGCCGGCTTCAAGGCCGGAACGCCCTATATCGACCTCTCGACCAATTCGCCCGCACTGGTGCGTGAGCTCTCGGCCGATCTCGCCGGGATCGGCGTTTCCATGCTGGATGCCCCCGTCAGCGGCGGCCCGAAGGGCGCGGCCTCGCGAAAGTTGGCGATCTGGGTCAGCGGCGAGAAGACGACGTTCGACGCCTGCAAACCGGTCCTCGATCTCTTCGGCGACCAGGTACGATATCTCGGGCCAAGCGGCAGCGCCTCGGTCGCCAAGCTCGTGCACAACTGCGCCAATTACGGCATCCAGATGGTTCTGGCCGAAACCTTCACGCTCGGTGTGAAAGCCGGCGTCGATCCCGTGGCGCTGTGGGGGGCCATCCGGCAAGGTTCGCTGGGACGGCAGCGCGCCGTCGATCGCATGGCCGATCAGTTCCTGCCGCATGACTTCGACAACCCGGCCTTTGCGCTGGAGCTTGCGCACAAGGACGTTACGCTCGCCACCGCGCTCGGCCGCGAAAACGGCGTGCCGATGCGTTTTGCCAACATGACGCTGGCGGAGATGACGGAAGCGCTCAATAAGGGATGGGGAAAGCGTGATTCCAGATCGGCGATGCTGATCCAGGAAGAACGTGTCGGCCTCGACATCCGTGTCCCTCGCGACGTGTTGCAGACTATTATCAAGAACGAACCGCTCTAAGCTATAGCGTTTTCGAGCGAAGTGGAAACCGGTTCGCGTGAAGAAAACGCGTCAAAACGAAAGCCCGGTTCTGATTCAATCAGAGCCGAATAGGCTCTGGACTGACAGATCGCGCCGGGCACGGTGACGACGGAGGAAACGATGAAATCTTTTTCACCGATGTTGGCTGCCGGCCTGGCGGCACTGGCCGCGACTGGCGCAGCCGTGGCGGCGGATGGCCCGGCGCTTGAGAAAAAAGAGATTGCGATCTCAGTCGGCGGCTCGATCAGCCAAATGAACAAAATCGCCTACTTCGTGGCGCTCAACCGCAAGTATTTCGAGCAAGAAGGATTGACCATCGACTCCTCGGCCTTCGCGTCGGGAACGGCGGCGCTGCAAAGCCTTATCGGCGGCAACGCGGATGTTGTCGAAGGCGCCTACGAACATACGCTGCGCATGCAGACCAAGGGGATCAACCTCACCTGCCTCGTGCCTTATGGCCGCTATCCGGGCAATGTGCTGGTCGTGCGGAAATCGGCAGCCGACAAGATCAAGACGGTTGCCGACCTGAAGGGCAAGAAGATCGGCGTTTCGGCGCCCGGTTCCTCCACGCAGAATTTCGTCGCGGGCCTGATGGAACGTGCCGGCGTATCCTGGAAAGACGCGAGCTACATTTCAATCGGTACAGGACCGAGCGCGGTCGCCGCCATGAAAAGCGGTGGCGAACTCGATGCGCTTGTCAATCTCGATCCCGCGATCAACGCGCTGGTTGACGGAGGCGATGCCACGATTCTGGTTGACAGCCGAACCGAGCAAGGCACCAAGGACGCCTTCGGCGGCGGCTATCTCGCCGACTGCCTGATGGTGAAGAACGATTTTCTCAAAGCCAATCCCAACACATCGCAGGCGATCACCAATGCCATCGTCCACGCCATGCAATGGCTGAAGACCGCCTCGATCGACGACATCATGAAGTCGCTTCCCCCCGCCTATTACAAGAGCGACGAACGGCTCTATCGGATGTCGCTGGAAAACAACCTGTCGGCCTTTCAATGGGACGGGCTGGTGACGCCGGAAGCCGCCCAGAACGTGCTGGATTCGATTGCGGTCCTTGAACCGGCGCTCAAGCAGACCAAAATCGATTTCAGCCTGACCTATGACAACAAACTGATCGAAACCGCGATGAAGAAATATCACGCGCCGCTACAGCAGTGACGCGAGACGCTGATCTTGAAAAAAGGCCGTCCCGTCATCGGCAATAGCGGCGTTCAAGTTCATCGTATTTCGGCTTCGCGACGGTCTGCTGCCGGACGGCGAAGCCTGCCAGTGATTCCGAGACGGAGGCGAGTGAGCCCTCGCGTTTCAGCACCGCCAGCACGTCATGGGAGGCCTTGAGCGCCGCCTGCAGGGCCGCGTTCGCATAGAGCACGCAGCCGAAGCCGAGCTCTGCAAATTTTTGTTGTCCGAGCTCTGGCGTGAGGCCGCCGAACACCACATTCGCGACCTGCGGGACCGAAAGCGATCGCGCGATCTGAGCCAGTTCATCGGCTGAAGTGGGCGCCTCGACAAAGGTCACGTCGGCACCGGCCTCGATCATGGCGCCTGCGCGGTCGATCGCCGCATGCAGACCAAGGATCGCACGCGCATCGGTGCGCGCCACGATCTGCAGGTCGCCGTCACGACGCGTATCCACGGCGGCCTTGATCTTCGCCGTCATCTCTTGCAGCGGCACGATCTCCTTGCCGTCGAAATGCCCGCACTTTTTCGGGAAGACCTGGTCCTCGATCTGAAGCCCGGCCGCGCCCGCCCTTTCCAGTACCTTCACGGTGCGCACGACATTCACCGGATTTCCAAAGCCGGTGTCGGCATCCACCAGGAGCGGCAGCTCAACGGCATCGGCGATGGCCGAGACCTGGCTCGCCACCTCCGTGAGCGTGGTCAATCCAATATCAGGCGCGCCGAGATACATGTTGGCGATACCAGCTCCCGTCACATAGACGGATTCATAGCCGAGATCCTCGATAATCCGCGCGAACAGGCCGTTGGCAGCGCCCGCGAAAATCGCCGCCTCGCGCCGATTGAATATCGTCTTCAGGATCGTTGTCGGTCTTGCCATACCATCTCTCCCATCGCGGCCCGGTTGTCGGTTCTGCCGCGGTCGTCTTTCATTTCATTCCCGGTTCGAACAGCGCGAGGCCGCCCGGCCGATGCGCAGCATCAGCGTGTTGGCCGCGATAGAAACGGCGACAATCACCGTGACGACGGCCGTCGACAGCGGCACGTTATTCTGCGCCATGCCGTTGACCAAGAGGAAGCCGAGGCCGCGCTGCGAGGAGAACATCTCGCCGATCAATACGCCAAGCAGGCTGAGCGAAAAGCTGATCCGCAGACCATTGACGATATCCGGCAGGCAAGCCGGCACCAGAACCCAGCGCACCACGCGGCCAGGCGAAAGCCGCAACACCCTCGCCGTGCGGATCAACACGGGAGGCAGGTTGCGCACCGCGCCGAGCGTGAACAGCGTCATCGGCACCAGTCCGTGCATGACGCCGAAGGCGACCTTGGCGGACATTCCCAGCCCGAAAACCAGCAGCACGACCGGGTAAAGCGTGACTTTCGGGATGGTATAGAAACCGGCCAAGACGGGCTCGGCGACCTCTCCGGCAAAGCGCATCAGGCCAAGGATCAGACCGAGCGAAAGCCCGATCAGCGCCGAGAGCACGAAGGCCATGAGGAACGCCGCCACCGTAGCCGCCGCATGATCCCAGAACATCCAGGTTCGAACGAGCCCGAACAGATAAACCAGTGTCGGCAGCGGCGGAGAAACGGCAACGCCCTTCGTCCAGCTACCGACCGCCTGCCAGAGCGCCATCATCAACAATGTCATGACGACGGCATCGAATGCGCGAATACGCCGGCGCGACGTGCGGCTCGACATCGCGGTTTCGAGCGAGACGTCGCTCATCCGGCTGAGCGACGGCGCGCCAGCCGCCCCTCCCAGACATAGAGAATTCCGTTGGCGATGACCGCGACCAGCAGCACAAACAGCATCAGGCCGTACATCGCGCGGTTGTCGAAGCTCTGATAGGCAAAGGAAATGGCGTAACCAAGCCCGGTGCCGGACAAGATGAATTCGCCGGCGATGACGCCGATCAGCGCGTAGCTCAACGCCAGCTTGAAACCGGTAAATAGCCGCGGCAGTGCCGCGGGCAATACGATCCACCACAGCGTCCGCGCCGCGCTCAGCCGGTGGATGCGCGCAAGCTTCAGCAATACGCTCGGGACGCCGTCGAGTCCGGAGAGCGTGCTGATCATGACGGCCGGAGCGGCCGAGAGCACCCCCAGCACCACCAGCGGGGCCTTGCCGAGACCAAGCAGCGCCACCAGCAGCGGATAGAAAATGAAGGTCGGCACAGAGTAATACGACGCCAGCAGCGGGTCGGCGACATCGCGAAGCCGCGAAGATCGATGCACCAGCGCGCCGGCAAGGGTGCCAAGCCCCACCGCGAGAACGAAAGCGAGAATGATGGTCGAGAACGTATTGACGATGCTCTCGTTGAGTTCGCCCGAACTGAGGTGATCGACCATTGAAACCACCATTTCGCTCGGTGGAATGACAGTCAGCGGACCGATGATGCCGGTGCGGCAGCAAATTTCGAGCAAAATAACCAGGCCCGCTAATACGGCGATCCGGACGAGAAGCGCGGCGCGCCGCCGGGTCACGCGGCCCGGCCCATCGTCTTGAGGGACTCTTCTCGGAGGCAAGACCACAGCCGCGCCGTCAACGCGCCGAATTCCGGATCCGAGACGATCCGGCTGTCGCGGTCACGCGGCCAGCCCGTCTCCACCATGTCGATGAAGCGGCCCGGGCGCGCGCTCATCACGCCGACGCGATCCGACAGCATCGCCGCCTCGTCCAGGGCATGGGTAATGAGCAGCACGGTGGCGCCGGTCTCGCGCCAGAGCCGCAGCAATTCATCGCCCATTAGCAACCGTGTTTGCTGGTCCAGTGCACCGAAGGGCTCGTCGAGCAGGATCAGCCGGGGCCGCAGCACGAGTGTCCGCGCGATGCAAACCCGCTGACGCATGCCGCCGGAGAGTTGCGCCGGATAATGATCCGCAAACTGCGAAAGCCCCATGAAGCTGACCGCATGATCGACCAGTTCGGCGATTTCCTTTTCAGGCTTGCCGGAAGTGCGCAGACCGAAGCCGACATTCTGGCGGACGCTGAGCCAGGGCATCGTCGAATCTTCCTGAAAGACGACACCGATGCCGTCAGGCACCTCGCCACGCAATTCGCTGCCCTCGAACTGCACGCTGCCGCTGGTCGGACGCACAAGACCGCAGAGCACGTCGAGCAGGGTCGACTTGCCGCAACCCGACGGCCCGACGATGGAGACGAATTCGCCGCGGCGCATCGTCAGGTTGATCGGGCCAAGCGCATGGACCGCGGGCGGCCCATCGTATCGGCGGACCACCTCATTCAGCACGACATGCGATTGCTCGGTCATGGACGAGGCGCTCACTGTGAGGCGCGCAGATCGGGCGGCAAATAAGAGGTATCGACATATTTCGGCCAGTCGACGTCGCCCTTGATCTGTCCGGTGATCTGCAGACCCTCAACCATATGGTTCATGACGGGGTAATCGAGCCGGCCGTCGCTCCAATAGTTTTGCTTGATGAGTTCGCGAATATGCGTCCGAAAGAGATCGACGTTCGGATTGTTGTAGGCCTTGGCAGTAATGTCCGCAGCCTCATCCGGATGTTCCAGCGTGTAGGTAAGTCCGTCGCGGCGGGTCGCGATCAGGCCCTTGATGATATCGGGATGGGACTTGGCATATTCCGCGGTCGTGATCATCACGGTCTGCATCATGCGCGGGTCCATCGTGTCCCGCACCATGAAGAGAGGCCGCACCAGCTCCTTGTTCTGCGCGTAGATCAACTCGTCGGAAAAGCCGGCATCGACCGCGCCGCTGCCGACGGCGGAGAGATTGGCGCCGAGATCGCCGGCCGGCACCAGTTTCACCTGCTGCGCCGTGATGCCGTTGGCCTTCAACGCCATCAGGATCAGCATGTTGCTCACCGAGCCGGGCGCGGTATAGGCAAGCTGTTTGCCGATGAGATCTTTGATGTCCTTAAGGGGCGAATCCTTTTTCACCACCCACATCTGATCGGCCACGCTTTGCGTGCCGGCACCGATGATGATGAGCTTCTGACCCGAATTGATCGCCAGCACCGCGGCCGCCAGCGAAACCTCCCCGAAGGGAATGCCGCCCGCCAGCGTGTTGCGGACTGCGGTGCCGCCGCCGGCCGCCGTCAGGATGCCCGCGACGTCTACGCCGTTCTTCTTGAAGAAGCCTTTGTCCATCGCGACCGCATAGGGCACGCCGTAGAATTGGCCGCCCCAGTGCGTGACGGTGATGGTCTCGGCCTGTGCCGGCGGCGATTTCCAGGCAACGACAGCCGCGGCTAGACCCAGGACAAAACCAACTCGGGCAAACGCATTTCCCTTGGGCATGACGTGTTCCTGTTCTTGTTGAAACCTGATTCTTCCTGGTCTAGCCGTCGGCCCGGCCATAGCGCTTTTCAAAGGCGTGCACGGCGGGAAAGCCCATCAAGTTGTTCATATCGGCGAACGGCATCATCGGGGCATCGCTGCCGGTGCCAATTCCGGTCGTCTTCAGCTTACGATAGACGTGCTGCAGGCTGCCCGCCGCTGTCAGGAAACCGGAACCGGGATAAAGCGCAATCTTGAAACCCATGGCGCCGAGTTCGCTTGTCGACAGGTAAGGTGTGCGGCCGCCCTCGACCATGTTCGCCAGCAATGCCGCGCCCTTGAAGGTTTCCGCGACACGGCGCAGTTCCTCGAGGCTTTCGGGACTCTCGACAAAGAGCACGTCGGCGCCGGCGTTGAGGAACCCCTCAGCCCTCCGCAAAGCCGCATCCATCCCTTCGGCATAGCGCGCATCCGTCCGGGCAACGATGAGAAAGTCGCGGCTTGGCCGCGCATCGACCGCGACGCGGATCTTGGCGACGGCATCCTCGGCCGGGATCACGCGGCGGAACTCGGTGTGGCCGCATTTCTTCGGGAATTCCTGATCTTCAAGCTGGATACCGGAAGCGCCCGCTGCAGCATAGCCACGCACGGTGCGATCGACATTCAGCAATCCGCCGTAGCCGGTGTCGCCGTCGGCAAGGAACGGAATGCTGATTGCGCCGGCAATGCAGCGCACGCGATCAAGCATCTCGGTGAAGGTCGCGGTGCCTGCGTCTGCGACGCCAAAAGCCGATGCGACGACGCCATATCCCGTCATGTAGAGCGCGTCGAAGCCGGAACTTGCCGCCACTCTTGCAGAAATTCCGTCAAAGACGCCCGGAAGCGTCAGGCAGCCCTCTCTCTTCAGCAGCGCACGCAGCGTCGTCGCCTGAGCCAAGCCGTCCTCCCGTCGCATTCCCTATTAGCGGCGATGCCTTGAAGAGGCATCTGCCGTCATTTTTGGGCAGCATATAGAGTTGCCGCCTGATTTCAAAGACCCGGCCGGTCCTTGCCTCTCACACGTGATCAGCTTGCTGGATCCAATCCAGGGCGTGAACCCAGGCCTCGTTACAAAGCGCGTAGCCCACGCCTCGCCGGGTGAGCCGCGCGAACGCTTCGCGGCCGATGCCAATTCTGAACGCTGGGGCGGACAAGTAGATACACCGCAGAGGCAGCTGCCTTCAATACGGAGGGACGCGCGTCGCCTATTTCTTGTTCTTTTTGGACTTTTCGCGGGCCAAAAACTCGACGCCGATCTCATCGCCCATTACCCGAATGAGCTTGCAACGCCGATAGGCCAGACCGGTCGACGACAAAAGCAGGAAAAATTCCTTCAGATCGAGGCCCTCGATCGAATCCTCGACACTCAACCGTGCGCCGGTTTGCGACACGTCGAGCATTCGGCAATCGCGGCGCCAGGTGCCGTCTATGCCCATCATGTAAACCTGAAAACTGCGGTCAAAGCGAACGCGTTCATTCTTGCGCATTCCGAATGCCATCTCGAAATCCTCTAATCGTAACAAGTGCCCCTTCTAAACGCGGTTGGAAGAAAGCCGTTCTTAAAGCGACATTCCGGCTTAAGTCATTTTTAGCCCGTAACTCGCAATGATTCCGTAAACGGGCGGGGAGCGAAACATTAAGAAAATCCTAAAACGCAGGGCGGCGCCTGGCGGCCTCGTGCACGCGTCACTTCTTAATGAAACCTTAGACCTTAGAAGCTAATTTGCGTGGTCGAGGCGACGGAATTGCCTGTCGATCCGGGCGGCCCAGCGGCAAATATTTGATGTTTATTGAAGCCCTTGAGGCATCCGATGGTAACTGCGTCGGCAGCTCTGCTTTCTGAATTGGATACGATTGAGGCGTGGCCCGCCGAACGGTGGGCCGACACTCTACATCGGATAACCAGCCTTTTTCTACGAAGCGCGGACAGCCTCACCGCCCGTCAAATTACGGTTTTCGATGACGTTTTTATTCGGCTGATCGACCGGGTGGACACGCAATCGCTGGCACGACTAAGTCAGCAACTGTCCCAGGTAAAGTGCGCATTACCCCAGTCCATTGGAAAGCTCGCTTTCGACGAAAACGAGTCGGTTGCGATCCCCATCCTGAAGTCCAGAGACGTCGCGCAAGAACTGCTGCTTGCTGTGGTCCAATCGGGTGGCCCCAAGCATCGCTTGGCGATCGCCCGCAGGCACATGGTCGATCCCGCGGTGAGCGAGGCGCTGATACGATGTGGAGAAACGATCGTTCATCACGCGCTCGCCGAGAACCTGGGCGCCCGTCTTTTTGAAGGCAGTTGGTCCCAGCTGGTCCAGCTCGGCGAGAGCGACCAGAGTCTCGCCGAAAAGCTGGCACGCCGATCGGATCTTCAAGGCCCGTTGAAACGCAAGATCCAGGCGAAGGTCGAAGATTCGAGGATGCGCGCCCTCCAGGCGCTGCCTCAGGTCATGCGAGACAAGATCGAAAACACAATCGCCACCACCGACAAAAACGAGATATTGGGCGATTCCGAGCCGCCCGACTATGCGGGCGCTTTGGCCAGCATGGTGGAACTCAACCGCAAAGGGAAACTGAACAACTCCACCGTCAATCGCTTTGCGGTTTGCCGGGATTACACCAACGTCGTCGCGTCACTGGCTTTTCTCACAGGGTCACCGGTCGAAGTCATTCAGCCCCTTATCGTCAGCAATAACGCCGATGGACTCGTTTTGGCTTGCAAGGCGTCCAGATTGAATTGGGCGACGACGACCATGATCTTGAAGCATCGCCCCGTCCTTGCTCCGATCTCCGCCGAAGAATTGGAAAAGGCCAGGAAGACTTTTGAGACATTTTCCCTGTCGGCGGCGCAGCGGGCCGTTCGGTTCTGATCGGTTGTGGATTTTCGAGCGCGCATGACAAGCGCGGGGAAACTTCGCTAGCTTCCGTTGAGACCGTGGGCCTCGGCAAAGAACAGGTCTTTCCAGGACCCCGGCAGGTGTTTCAGGCGGCCGACCTTGTGCATGAACTCGGCATGTTTCATCAGATTGGCCGGTGTCGTGGTGTATTCGATGTCAGGGTCGGTGATCATCGCCACCAAATCGTCGGCGGTATTCTTCCGCTCGTTGGTCAGTTTCAGATAGATTTCCGCAGCGGCCTTCGGCTCGCGCCAGATGAAGGCGTTGGCCTCTTCATGCGCCGCGCGCACCGCACCGCAGATTTTCGGATTGCCATCGTGGAAGGCCCTGGGTTGTCACCTGAAGACCGTTGGTGTGTTTGCCGTCGGTCTCATAGCTCGATAGCACCTTGTGGATGCCGGCTAGGCCGGCAAATCTTCGAGCTGCAGCGTGCGCGCCGGGCGCTTGACCCGCGCCACCGGGATCGGCGCGAGCGCGGGGCACAGCGCGGAAATTTCCGGCTCCATTGTGGTGTTGTTCTCTGGCACCACGATCAACGTCTTGATGCGCCGTGGCATGGAGAGACCTATTTCAACGGGGCGTTCGAAACGGCGAGCTGCGGCAATCCGGCCTTGGTTGCGGCGTCCTGCAAAGCCGCGACTTCCCTGGCGTGGAACGGCACTCCGGTGAGGCGATGCCTGGCTTCCAGCCGGCGCTCGCGCTCGCCGGGCATGATCACCTCGTCGAAACCTTCCGCGGGCGGGCAAGCATGTACGCGCTGCACCAGCGTATCCATGCGCGCCAGATATTCATCCCGGCTCACAAACAGGTCCGGCCTCATTGCCATGATGAAATGACCGACGTTCTGCGGCTTGTCGTATTCCTCAAAATGATTGCGCACGTCGCCGCCGAACGCCGAACCGGAAATGATGCCCCCCATCACGTCCATCAGCATCGCCAGCGCGGAGCCCTTCGGGCCGCCGATCGGCTGCACCGTGCCGCCGTCGAGCGCGGCGTTCGGGTCGGTCGTTTGCCGGCCTTTGGCGTCGAGCGCGTAACCAAGCGGGATCTGCTGGCCGCGTCGCGCGGCGCGCCGAATTTTTCCGCGCGCGGCCACCGCCGGCGACATGTCGAGATCGAACGGCGTTTCCTTGCCCGCAGGTGCGGCCACCGCGATCGGGCTGGTGCCCAGCAGGCCGACGCGGCCACCCCATGGCGGCATCGCCTTTGAGGCATTGGTGAAGACGATGCCGATATAGCCGGCGTCCGTGGCTTGCAGCGCGTAATTGCAAGCCGCACCAAAATGCGTGCTGCGGCGTGCCGAGACGATACCGACGCCAAACTCCCTCGCCATAGCGATGGCTTCGGCCATGCCCTTGGTCGCGACCACGAAGCCGAAGGCGTCCTGGCCATCGAGCGCGCCGACCATCGGCGTGACGCGCTCGACCTTCAAGTTCGGCCGCGGGTTGATCAATCCGCGCCGCACCCGATCGAGATAATGCGGCAGCGTCTGCAATCCATGCGTATCGACGCCGCGCAGGTCGGCCTTCACCAGGCAGCGCGCGACCGTCGCGGCATCTTCCTCCGGCAGGTTATGCGCGACCAGCAAGCGGCGGCCGAAGCTCTCTGCCGCTTCGGCATCGACATAAAATGGACCCTGCGTGGTGCCGGCACCAGCCGCCTGTGTTTCTGTCATGACCGCCCGCTCAACTGCCGTTCAATCCGTAGGCCTCTGGGAAAAACATGTCCTTCCACGAGGCCGGCTTCTTCTTGATGCGCCCGACCGCGTGCATGAAATCGACGATCTTCATGATGCTGACCGGCGTTGTCGTGTAGTCCACGTCCGGATCGGCGACCATCTTTTCCAGCTCATCAAGCGCCGTCTTGTCCTTGACGACCTTCAGGTAGGTTTGCGCGGCCTCACGCGGATGCGCCTTGATGAAGGCGTCGGCCTCCTCGAACGAGGCCACCATCGCGGCGCATATTTTCGGATTGGCGTCGTGGAATTTCTTGGTGGTCAAAAGCACACCATTGGTGTGCCTGGCACCGAGCGTGTCATAGGACTTCAACACCTGATGGATGCCGGGCGTCGCCAACTCATAATAGTAGAACGGCGCACTGGCGAAATGAGAATTGATTTCCGATTGACCCGACATCAGCGCCGCCGCCGCATCTGCGTGCGAGCGCGTGATGGTGATGGAATCGAGCTTGTTATACTGGCCCGCTCCCCAGATTTTTGCGGACTCCATCTCCAGCGCGATCGCATGACCGGTCAGCTTGACCGCCGGCAGCGCGATCTTGTCCTTGTCGGTGAAGTCGGCGATGGTCTTGACCGCCGGATTGCGCGTCACCAGCACGTAGGGCATCGACTGCATCGCGATCAGCGCGCGCGCCTCCTGCGGGGTGCCGACCGTCTTGTCCCAGACGGTCGCCAAGGTCGGCACGCCCGGCCCGATGAAATCGGCTTGTCCCGCGAGCAACGCATCGAGATCGGCCGCCGGACCCGCGTGCTGGGTCCACTCGGTCTCGACGTCGATCCCTGCGGCCTTGGCGTTCTTCTCCAGCAGATGCTGATCCTCGATGACGATCATCGGCAAGTAAGGCAAGCCGAACTGCCTCGATACCCGCACCTTGCTGACCTCGGCCTGTGCGCCGCCGGCCATGAGCGCCGCAGTCAATGCGGCCATCAGCCCGATAATTTTGAGCGGGGTCGTCATTTCACCGAAATCTCGTGGACCTGTTTGGCCTTTTCGTTCATGGCGGCGAATAGAAACTGCATGTCGGTTCCGGTCGAGACCATGCGGGCCCCCATGGCGATGAATTCGGCGGCCAATTTCGGCTTGGTCGACAGGCCGCCGACGCCGACGTGCTTACCATGCTTGCGGCAGGCTTCGATCGTCCGCGCATAGGCCTCGCGCACCTTGGGGTGCTCGAGCTGGCCCGCGAGCCCGAGGTCAGCGAGCAGGTCGTTGACGCCGAGCAGTACCATATCGACGCCTTCGACGGCGGCGATCTCGTCGGCCTTGTCCACCGCCTCGGCAGATTCGAATTGCACGATGACCATCGTGGCGTCATTGATGGCCGCATTCGCCTCCGCGGTCGGGAACGGGCGAAACTCAAGATGCGGCAGCGCGCCACCGGCGCCGCGTTCGCCGAGCGGGGCAAACTTCGCGGCCCTCACCACGTCGCGCGCTTCCTCGGCGGAGCGCACGCCGGGCGCGATGATGCCAAGCGCACCGGCGTCCAGCACGCGCTGGATATATTCCGGCGTATTGGCGGGAAGGCGGACCATCGGCACAACGCCGACATTCAAGGCCGCCTGGCAAATCTGGCCCGTGGCCTCCAACGTCAGCGTCGAATGTTCGAGATCGACATAGATCATGTCAAAGCCGGCGGTCGCGGCCAGACGCGCGATCTCGACGCCGCGCACAAGGCGAATGGTCATGGAAGCGACGACCTCGTCGCGCTCCAGCTTCTCCTTGACGACGTTGCGGACGATCTCGCTCGCTTTCACCAAATTCTCTCCCTGAGCCTGCTATTTCGGATCCGGCAACTCGATCGCCAGCATCACGTTGCTGTAGCTCTTGCCGTGGATGTCCTGCGCCAGCGAAACCGTGACGCCGCCGCCCAGCGCATTCTCGATGACGAAATTGAACGCCTTGAGATTGCGCAGCGGATAGCGGTGGATCGGCCCCTTGGCGAGATGACAAAACGCATCGGCGACGCGCTCGATGGTCAATTCGCGCTCCAGGAACTCCCAGTGCCTTGCATCATAGCAGATCACCGAGATATTCGAGGTGTTGCCCTTGTCGCCGGCGCGCGAATGGGCGAGGTCATAGACACGAACACTCACAGGCTGCCCTCCACGACCACTTGCGGGTTGACCATGCTCTTGGGCAGCAGCACCGATTTTACCGCGAGCACATCGCGTACCCGCGGTTCACAGGCGCCGCCGGCCCCGCCCGGACCATGCATATGCATGGCGCGGACCTCAAATCCGATCGCGTGCGCAGCCTTGCGGTTGTGGGTCCGCCCGGCCATGCGCAGCCGAACCTCGTAAGGCTCAGGGCGGCTCTCGATCTGGTCGTGCAGGCTCGACATGCCGATCAGATCGACACGGAAATCGTCATAGGTAAAACCCTGCAGCTTCAGCCTCTCCTTGACGATTTCGGCGGCCCATTTGGCGCGCGCGACCGCGTCGATGCCGCCATAGGACACCTCGCCCTCGCCGATATAGCCGTCGGCATAGCCGACATTGACCTTGTAGGTCGGTGTGGCCGGGCGAGCTTTGGCATCGGTAAGGCGCACGCGATCGACGGCCTCCTGCGTCAGCGCAATGCCGGTGATGTCGAGCACGCAGTCCGGCGTGATGTAGGCAGCGGGATCATGGATTTCGTAGATCAACTGCTCGGTGCAGGTCATGACGTCGAGGCGGCCGCCGGTATCAGGCGTCTTGCTGATGACAATCGAACCGTCCGCCTTGACGTCGGCGAACGGATAGCCGTTGCGGGCGAGATCCGGCACGTCCTTCCTGCCGGGCCAGCCGAAGCAGCCGCCGGTGACCGACGCGGTACATTCGAGCAGATGGCCCGCCGCGGTGCCCTGCGCGATCTTCGGCAGATCGTCATAGGCCCAGCCGAATTCATGCATCATCGGCGCCAGGAACAGCGAGGGGTCGGCGACCCGCCCGGACAGCACGATCGGCGCGCCGGTATGGAGCGCCTCGCAAACCACGTCGGCGCCGAGATAGGCATTGGCGGAAATCATCTTCGGCAGGATCGATTCGAGCGGCTCGCCGTTTTCGATCAACCGCAGATCGCCCTTATGCTTGGCCAGGCTCGACACGTCGTCGCCGAGCACGATCGCCACCGCAACGTCGCCAAGACCAAGTTCGGCCGCCTCCTTGCGCGCCGCGCGCGCCCCGCCCAGCGGATTGGCCGCGCCCATGTTGCTGACGATCCGGATGCCCTTCCTGATGCAGGTCGGCAGCACCATGCGCAGCCGCGCATGCAAGGAAGGCGAGTAGCCCTGATCGGGGTCTTTGCTGCGCGACAGGTTTTCGCGCGACACGGTCCGTTCAGCGAGGCATTCGAACACGAGGTAGTCGATGTCACCGCGTTCGGCCAGTTCCAGAGCCGGCACCATCCGGTCGTCTGACGTTCCGGCCCCGGCGCCAATGCGCACCGTGTCCTTTGACATGCGAGCATTTCCTCACGTTATTTTGCTGCGGAGTTTGGGCGGCGGGCGGCATACGCGTCCAATCAGGAGCTTGGCATACTCCATAAGCTTTGCTTATGTCTTGCCGATCCATTCAGAAGGGCCTCGCGGCACCATGAATCTCCGCCATATGGAGGTCTTCCACGCCATCATGCGCACCGGCTCGGTGACCGGCGCCGCGCGCGCGCTGAATGTCACCCAGCCGGCGGTTAGTGCCGTGCTCAAGCATTGCGAGAGCCAGCTCAAGATGAAGCTGTTCGCGCGGGTGTCGGGACGGCTACAGCCGACCGCCGAAGCGAAAGCAATTTTCCCGGAAATCGCCGCCATTTTCGGCCGGGTCGAGGCGGTCAATGCGCTGACCCAGGACCTGGTCGGCGGTCGCTTGGGGACATTATCGGTCGCAGCCGCATTCCCGATCGCCAATGGCTATCTCGCCAAGGCGGTGGCGACGTTCATCGCGGAGCGGCCCAATGTGCGGGTGGCGCTACAATCCCTGACGTCGCCGCAAGTGCTGGATCGGGTGGTCCATCGCGAGGTCGAATTGGGCATCGCCTATGAGCCGGTCGTCAGTTCAGAGGTCGAGACACGGGTGCTGATGCGCGCCGGGATCGCCTGCGTGATGGCAGCGGGCCACCCTCTCGCCCGCCGCAAGGAAGTCGCGGTGCGCGACCTGGAGCCCTATTCGATCATCACTTACCTGCCACAGGCGCTATTCCGCCTCTATGTCGACCGCGCGCTGAGCGCTGCCGGCATCGTGCCGAACATCATCGCCCAGGTCAGCCTGTCGCTCACCGGCATCATGCTGGCGCGCCACGGCGCCGGTGTCGCGCTGGTTGAACCGCTTCTGGTCGCCTCGATGGGCTTGCCGGGCACGGTGACGCGGCCGCTCAAGCCCCGCATCGACGTCAAGACACTCTTGATCCGGCACAAGACGGCGCCGCAGTCGCGGATCATGACCGAATTCGTCGCCCATCTCGCACGGGTCATTGCCGCCGAACACGGTCAATAGACATACTTATGGAAACCGGCCCAATTGTTATTGGACAGTTATGGGCTAGTGTAGCGACACTAACTGAAAAAGAATTCTGGGAGGACAGAGCGGATGACGGGAGGGCCAGCATTCGCGTCGAAAACGGCTTCGGATACGCCGGGAATAAAGCAGGCCAACCCGGCCTCGCGCAGCCGCGCCGTGCCTGCCGACGAGACCGGGCGTCCGTTGCTCGATGTCCGCAGCGTCACCATGCAGTACAAGACGCAAGCCCACCTGATCACCGCGACCTATCGCGTCAGCTTCAGCGTGCTGCAAGGCGACCGCTTCGTCGTGGTCGGACCCTCAGGCTGCGGAAAGTCGACCTTGCTCAAGGCGGTCGGCGGCTATCTGATGCCGACCGAGGGCGAAATCCGATTGAAGGACGAACGCATCAACAGGCCCGGCCCTGACCGGATCATGGTGTTCCAGGAGTTCGATCAGTTGCTGCCGTGGATGACGGTGTTCGAGAACGTCACCTTTCCGCTCAAGACGACCGGCACGCTGCGGGGCAAGGCCGCCGATGAGCGGGCCATGCATTATCTCGAGAAGGTCAAGCTCGCCGATTTTGCGCACAGCTATCCGCACACGCTGTCCGGCGGCATGAAGCAGCGCGTCGCCATCGCGCGCGGCATGGCGATGGAGCCGGATATTCTCCTGATGGACGAGCCGTTCGCAGCGCTCGACGCGCTGACCCGCTCGCGGATGCAGGATGAGCTGCTGTCGCTGTGGGATGAGATCCGCTTCACGGTGCTGTTCGTCACCCATTCGATTCCCGAGGCGATCAAGCTCGGTAACCGCATTCTTTTGCTGTCGCCGCACCCCGGCCAGGTCAAGGCCGAGATCAACAGCGTGCCGCGCGGTGAGGAAAACTCCACCGAGGCGGTCGCGCTCGGCCGCGAGATCCACGACATGCTGTTCGCCGATCAGATCAAGAAGGCTCCCGATGCTTCAGGCGAATGAACGTCCGAATATCTATTGCGAAACGCTGGGGCCCGATCAGTTCGGCATCATCGAAAAGCCGCTGACGCTCGCCGAGCAGATCTACAACAAAGTGTGGCTGCGCAAGATCGCGATCCTCATCGTCCTCGCGCTCGCCTGGGAACTTTACGGCCGCTGGCTGGACAATCCATTGCTGGTGCCGCCCTTCAGCGCGGCCGTACGCGCGCTGATCACCGATGTCGGCAACGGCACCATTCCGCACCGGGCCTTGAGCTCGATCGAAGTCCTGCTGGTCGGTTTTGCCATCGGCACCGTGCTCGCCGGACTGCTGACGGTGTTCGCGATCAGCAGCCGGATCGGGACTGACTTCCTCGAAACCATGACCGCGATGTTCAATCCGCTGCCCGCCATCGCGCTGTTGCCGCTGGCGCTGATCTGGTTCGGCTTGGGCGCCGGCAGCCTCATCTTCGTGCTGGTCCATTCGGTGATGTGGGCCGTTTCGCTCAACATGCTCGCCGGTTTTCGCGGCGTATCGGCGACCGCGCGCATGGTGGGCCGCAACTACAACCTCAGAGGCCTGCGTTTCGTCGCCCGCATTCTGATCCCAGCGGCGTTTCCGAGCATTCTGGCCGGGCTCAAGATCGGCTGGGCCTTTGCCTGGCGCACGCTGATTGCGGCCGAACTGGTGTTCGGCGTCTCCTCGGGTCAGGGCGGGCTCGGCTGGTACATCTTCGAGAGCAAGAACCAGCTCGACATTCCGGAAGTGTTCGCCGGCCTCCTCACCATCATCCTGATCGGGCTTGCGGTCGAAAACGTGATATTTCGCTTCGTAGAGGCCCGAACCGTCCAGCGCTGGGGCATGCAGACGTAAATGACGTCACAACTGACCGTGAAATCGAGAAAAACGACGATGTTGCACCGGCGCAGCTTCTGCAAGGCGCTGGCGGCGGCACCCGTGGCAATGGCTTCCCCAATGCTGATGCGCTCCTCTTTCGCCGACGAAGCATCGAGCATCGTGATCGTCAGCCAGCACGGCCTGCCCTATCTGCCGCTGATGGTAATGGACACGCTCCAGCTCGTGCAAAAGCGCGCCGGCCAACTCGGCATCGCCGCGCTCAAGCCGGAATACAAGAGCTTGGGTGGCACCCAATCGCTGATCGACGCGCTGTTGAGCCGGCAGATGGATTTCGGCGTGACCGGCGTGCCAAGCCTTGCGACGCTCTGGGACAAGACATCAGGCACATCAAACGAAGTCCGCGCGCTGTCGGCGGTGCAGTCGATGCCGTTCATGCTGGTGACCACCCGGCCCGAGATCAAGACCATCAATGATTTCACCAGCCAGGACAAGATCGCCGTGCCTGCGATCAAGGTGTCGAGCCAGGCGATATGCCTGCAAATGGCCGCCGCCAGAGCATGGGGCGACGACCAGTACGCCAGGCTCGACGCATACACGATTACGCGCTCACACCCGGATGCCACCGTCTCGATCATCGCGAAAGCGACCGAGATCAACAGCCACTACTCGGTCGCGCCTTATTATTACTATGAGCTCGCGACCGCCGGCGTGCACGACGTGCTGAAATCCTACGATACGCTCGGCGGACCCGGCACCAATGGCGTGATGTTGATGGCCAAGCGATTCCGCGACGCCAACCCAAAGGTGACGCAAGCGGTCTACGCCGCGCTGTCGGAGGCGCACGAGTTCATCAACAAGAACCCGGGCGATGCGGCGCAGATCTACATCAAGACCACGAACGAGAAGCGCAGCAATCAGGAGGAAATGACAAAATTCATTTCTGATCCCGACAATATCTGGACCACGACGCCGCAGCAGACGATGACCTTTGCCGGATTCATGCACAAGGTCGGCACCATGAAGCGCCTGCCCTCGTCCTGGAAAGACCTCTACATGCCGGAATGCCATGAACTTGCCGGCAGCTAATTCACTGCGACACGGAAGCGATTTAAGGAACCGGCGAATGAAGATCTATGTACTCGATGCGTTCTATCCTGACGGCGTCGAGTATGCCGAAGAGCGCGCCGAGGTCATCCGCTGGGACGATCCGAGAGCAGAGAACTGGCACGAGGATGCCGACGGGGTGATGGTTCGCGTCAAACCGATCAGCGCGGCGGATATTGCGCGCGCCAAGAAGCTGCGGGCGATTTCCAAGCAGGGCGTCGGACTCGATAACATCGATCTTGCAGCCGCGAAAGCGCGCGGCATCACCGTCTGCCGGACACCAGGCGTCAACAGGGAGGCGGTTGCCGAAATGGCGCTGACGTTGGCGCTCAGCGTGGTCCGGCGCGTCACCGAGTTCGATCGCCGGATACGCGCCGGCGGCAAGGTGCAGCGCGCGGATTTTCTCGGCCATGAGTCGTGGCAGAAGACGGTCGGCATCGTCGGCATGGGTAATATCGGCACGCTGGTGGCGCGCAAGTGGCGCGGCGCCTTCGACGCCAAGATCATCGGCTATGACCCCTACGTGCCGGCCGACCACTGGTCCGAGCTGCCGCATCAGCGCGCCGCCTCGCTCGAGGAGATGCTGCCGCAGGTCGATATCCTATCACTGCATTTGCCGCTGACCCCGGAAAGCCGCAACCTGATCGATGCCGCGAGGCTGGCGCTGATGAAGCCGAGCGCCGTGGTGGTGAACACCTCGCGCGGCGGCATCGTCAACGAGGCCGCGCTGTATCAGGCGATCTCGTCCGGGAAATTGTTCGGCGCGGGCTTCGACGTCTTCGAAACCGAGCCGCCGACATCAGATCATCCCTTGACGACGCTGCCCACCTTCGTCGCCACGCCGCATGCCGCGGCCGGCACGGTCGAAACCCAGGCCCGGAGTTCGGTGCTGACGGCCTCGCAATTGTTCGAAGCGTTAGCTGGTGGCCAGCCGCTCGGCCAAGTGGCTTAGGCGCGCAGTGGAATACAATCTCGCCAACCCAATCAAGCAACGCTTGCAAGCCGGGGATGTCGCGCTCGGCATGCCCGTTCGTTTGGGCCGTTCCGGCGATATCGCCCGCATCGCCAAATCAACCGGCCACGATTTCCTGTTTATCGATTGCCAGCATTCGCTGTTCAATCTCGAGACCATCGGCCACATCGTCAGCACGGCGATATCGTGTGGTGTCGCACCTTTGGTGCGCGTGCGCGGCATCGACGATCCCGACGTGTCGCTGCTGCTCGACAATGGCGCGATGGGTATCGTCTATCCGGACATCAATACGGCTGCGCAGGCGCAGCGGGCGGTCGATAACTGCAAGTTTGCGCCGATCGGCAAGCGCTCGGTCAGCGGCGGCTATCCACATTTCGACTATCGCGCGGTGCCGCTGGCCACCAGCGTTCCGCAACTCAACGACAACTGTCTGCTGGTTTGCATGATTGAGACGGTCGAAGGGCTGGAGAACGTCGAAGCCATCGCTGCCGTCAAGGGCGTCGACGTGTTGCACGTCGGCAGCAACGATCTCCTAGCCAATATGGGCAAGCCCGGGAAGT
Source organism: uncultured Alphaproteobacteria bacterium (assembly GCA_963832045.1). GTDB lineage: Bacteria > Pseudomonadota > Alphaproteobacteria > Rhizobiales > Xanthobacteraceae > Bradyrhizobium. Next base: position 86,605 of record CAWHSM010000009.1, on the reverse strand, counting down.
TTGACGATCCGGCGCTGGTCGCAGCGCAAGAGCGGGTGATCGCCGCCTGCCGCAGCAACGGCATTTTCGCCGGCTGCGGCGGCAATCGTGATCCCGCCCGTCAGATCGAGCTGATCAAAAAGGGGTGCCAGTTCATCACGACGCAATCCGACATCGGATTCCTGTCGGCTGCGGCCTCGGCATGGACCACCAAAATCCGCGAAGGATTGGGCTAGCGTTGCAGCCTTGCCGGAATTTTACAGCTCTCGCAGCGCATTGAACTGCGCGACATAGCCGGAAGCATCGATCCGCACGCCGATCACGGTGGTTCTTTTGGTCTTCAGCGCGCTGGTCAGCGCATTGCTGAAGGCCTGCTCGGTCTCGACCGTGACGCCGTCGGCGCCGAACGACTGCGCCAGCTTTTCCCAATCGACGCCGCCGAGCGCGATGCCGTGCCGCGGAATGCCCTTGATCTCCTGCTTGACGCGGATCAGGCCGATCTCGCGGTCATCGAATACGATCACGATGATCGGCAGGTTCTCGATCTGCGCGGTCTGCAATTCCGCAACCGTCATCAGGAAACCGCCATCACCAGTGAAGGCGACCACCGGGCGGTCCGGATAGGCCATGCGGGCGGCAAGCGCGCCGGGCACCGCATAGCCCATCGAGGCCAGCCCGTTGGAGGTGAGGAATTCCCGCGGACCGTAAGACTCCCATTTCTGCACCACCAGCAATCGGCTGGCGCCGGCATCGCAGGTCGCAATGGTGTCGCGCGGCAGGATCGCACGCGCGACTTCCATCGTGCGTTGCGGCGATAGGCCCGTCGCCGGCGTGTTGAGCGCATCGCGCACTTCGCTGCGAAAGGTTTTCGCAGATTTCTCACCCCAGTTGGCGCCTTCCGGCGCCCATTGTGCCAACCCGGCGAGCAACGCCTTGAGATCACCGATGATCTCGGGGTCGGCCGGCACCAGTGCGTCGGTGCTCGGCACCGAGGACAGCGAAAGCACCGGAAGCGTGTACGGCCAGGGTTTTGGCTGCAACTCGACCGCGTCGAGTCCGATCGTGACGATCAGGTCGGATTCCATAACCAGCTTGCGCTCGATCAGCCCGCCGATGATACAGCCCGCGCGCAACGGATGATCCTCCGGGATCATGCCCTTGCATTTGGTGGTGGTCAGCACCGGCGCGCCGAGGCGTTCGGCGAATTTGACGAATTCCGCCGAGGCCCCGCACCAGTAGACGCCCATGCCGGCAATCAAAATCGGCCGCCTGGCGCGATTGAGCATATCCAGCGCCGGCTTCAGGTCGGCACGGTCGGGGCCCGGCGTAATCCAGTTCGCTCTCAGCGGCGGCTCCGAAACGTAGTCCCCGGCCTCGCGGGAGGTCTCGCTTTGCGGAAATTCGAAATGCACCGGACCAGGCGGAATCGCGGTCGCGGTACGCATGGCGCGGCGCACCTGCTGGCGCACGGTCTTGGCGTCGATGACGGTGCTCCATTTCACCACCGGCTCGTAAATGGCCTGCTGGTTGATGCGTTGGCGCAACCCGGTCTCAAAGGTCGGGCGGGAATAGGTGTCGGTAATCGCGATCAGCGGCGAGCGATCGAGGAAGGCGTGCGCCACGCCATTGACCATGTTGGCCGCGCCGGGGCCGCGCGTCGACAGACAGATTCCGGGGCTGCCGGTGAGATCGCCCCAGGTCGAGGCCAGCATGGCGCCGGCGACCTCCTGTTTCATGAGAAGAAACCGCATCTGGCGCTGCCGCGCGGCTTCCATCAATTCCACCGACTCGCCGCCCGGATGTCCAACGATGAACGGGGTGCCAGCTTCCTTGAACGCGGTTGCAAGCACTTCGACGGTGGTAGTCATTTGCAAAGTCTCCCGGATAATTTCTTATGTTGCGGCCACCATGACAGAACCCGTTCCGCTTTCCAACGCCGCGGAGCAGCCAAGCCAATAGCGATATCGCCGTCATCCATTATTATACTAATATCGTCAGATACGAATGTCAGAACCGAATCACGAGATGCCCGTCACCGTCGCCGTCCTCGACACATTCCATCCGCAGATCAAAACAGCCATCGGGGCGGCCGTTCCCGCGGACTGGACGGTGCGTTTCGTCGAGGAAAATTCGCTTCCCGCGCGCGCAACGCTGATCCACGATGCCGACATCGTCTTTGTCATGGCGGCGCCGATGCCGAAGGAGCTGTTGGCCGAGGCGCGCCGCCTTCGCTTCATCCAGAAACTCGGCGCCGGCCTCGACCGCATCGACCTCGATTTCTGCCGCGAACGTGGCATCGGCGTGGCGCGGCTGCATGCCGGAAATTCGATTCCCGTGGCCGAGCACACCATTCTGCTGATGCTCGCGACCTATCGCCAGCTTCCGCAGATCGACCGCCGCACCCGCAGTGGGACCTGGAGCAAGGAGGATGCGCGCGGCATGCACCGATCGCTCCAGTACAAGACGGTCGGGCTGGTCGGTTTCGGCGCCATCGGCAAGGAAGTGGCGAAGCGACTACGCGCCTTCGACGTCACCATTCTCTACTACGACCCGATCCGCGCGCCAGCGGAGGTCGAGCAACGCCTCGGCGTAAGCTTTTCCGACATCGACGCGCTAGTGGGTGAGGCCGATATCGTCTCGCTGCATCTGCCGCTGCTGCCGCAAACGAAGAACATCATCGACGCCAAGCGCATCGGCGCGATGAAGCCGGGCGCCGTGCTGGTCAATTGCGCGCGTGGCGGACTGGTCGATGAGGCCGCCTTGGCCGAGGCGCTGAAGGCGGGGCGGCTGTTCGGCGCCGGTATCGACGCATTCTCGCAGGAACCGCCGGTCGGCAATCCGCTGCTCGATCTCGACAACACCGTGGTGACGCCGCATCTGGCCGGCGCGACACTCGATAATTTCGCCACGGTCGTGGCGCGCTCGGTGCAGAATGCAAAGGCCGTGCTGCGCGGCGAGCCGATTCCCGACAGCGATGTCGCAGTCGCGCCCGGAAAGGTGCCCGCGAACTGATCAAAGCGCGACCGCGTGACGCATCCGTTTTTCACCATATGCGATCCGGAGGCTGGCCGGCACGGCCATTGCCGAAAGTTCTCGACAAAACCAGGACTTTGATCGAAATATCGGTGATGACAAACCGCACGTGCTAACAGGTGCAGGCAACAGTCCTGTGCGGGGCAACCGCGCGAAAACGGGGGAATCGAGATGAAACTGAAGCATTTGATCGCAGGCGCGAGCGTGTTGGCCTTGCTGCACGGCAGCGCCGCGATCGCGGCCACCGTCGACATCTCCGCCCATGATATCGGCGGGCAGGTGGTCGGCGAGAAAGGGCCGGAGGCAGGCGTCTGGATCATCGCCGAGACCAAGGACCTGCCGACCAAATACGCGAAGATCGTGGTGACCGATGATCAGGGCCGCTTCGTCATTCCCGAACTGCCGGACGCCAACTACAAGGTCTGGGTTCGCGGCTACGGCCTGACCGACAGCGCACCAATCGATGCGCGCCCGGGCAAGCAGGTCGACTTCAGCGTCAAACCGACGGCGTCAGCCGCGGCCGACGCGCAGCTTTATCCCGGCATGTACTGGTATTCCCTGCTCGACATTCCCGCTCCAAGCGAATTTCCCGGCACCGGCGCCAAGGGCAACAAGATGCCCGCGACGATGAAGAGCCAGGAGCAGTTTGTCGATACCGTGAAGAACATGTGCCAGTCCTGTCATGCGATGGGCACGCGCGGCATTCGCGAAGTGCCGAAGCTGTTCACCGAACAGTTCCATGATTCGGAAACCGCCTGGGCGGTCCGCACGCAAGCAGGGCAAGCCCAGGAATACATGGCGATAGCGATCAACAGCGTCGGGCCCGACAAGGTCTATGAGGTGTTCTCGAAATGGACCGACAAGATCGCGGCCGGCGCGTTGCCGTTCGACAAGCCGGAGCGCCCCAAAGGCATCGAGCGCAATGTCGTCTTCACGCTGTGGGATTGGGCGAGCCCGACGCACTACCAGCACGACGCGATCTCGACCGACAAGCGTAATCCGCATGTCAACGCCAACGGGCTGATCTACGGATCTCCGGAAGAGAGCACCGACCTGATTCCGACGCTCGATCCGGTCAAGAACGTGGCCTCCACGATCAAGGAGCCTTACCTCGATCCGAAGATGACGGGTTCGGAAGACGCACCGCACGGCACCTCGGCCTATTGGGGCGATGATGCGATCTGGGACGGTCACACATCGATCCACAACGTGATGATGGACGAACAGGGCAAGGTCTGGTTCACCGCCAAACTACGCCCGCCGGCCAATCCCGATTACTGCAAGCAGGGTTCAAGCCATCCCTCGGCGAAGGCCGATCCGCAGGCGACCGCCGTGCGCGAGCTGTCGCGTTTCGACCCCACAACCGGCAAATGGGATTTGATCAACACCTGCTTTTCGACCCATCATCTTTATTTCGGACACGACCCGAACAACACCTTGTGGATGAGCGCGGGCGGTCCAGGCGCCGGCGGCGGCATGGTCGGCTGGCTCAACACCAAGCAGTTCCTTGAAACGCGTGACGGCGTGGCTTCGCAGGGCTGGACCGCGCTTGTCATCGACACCAACGGCAACGGCAAGCGCGATGCGTATGTGGGCGCCAAGGACCCGATCGATCCGACCAAGGACAAGCGCATCGCCGCCTCGTTCTACGGCATCATGCCGAGCCCGGTCGACGATTCGATCTGGGGCCAGACGATGGATCGCGGCTTCTCCCGCATCGACCAGCCCGGCTATATCATCCGCCTGACGCCGGGGTCCGATCCCGCCAACACCGCGCTTGCCGAAGTGTATCAGCCGCCGGAGGGCACATTCGGTCCGCGCGGCATCGACATCGGACTTGATGGCGTGGTCTGGACGGTGCTCTCGAGCGGTCATCTCGGAAGCTTCGACCGCAGACTGTGCAAGGGCCCGCTCAACGGCCCGACCACCGCCGACGGCAAGCAATGCCCGGAGGGCTGGCACGTCTATCGGCTGCCGGGGCCGCAATTCAAGGGGCTCGACCCCAAGGGCAGCGCCAACCACGCTTATTATGTGTGGGTCGATCGCTACAACGTGCTGGGCTTAGGCGCCAACGTGCCGATCGCCGAAGCCAACGGCGCCGAGGCGCTGGTGGCGCTGGTCGACGGCAAGTTCGTGACGATGCGCATGCCCTACCCGCTCGGCTTCTTCACCAAGAATGTCGATGGCCGGATCGACGACGACGCCTTGGGCTGGAAGGGCCGCGGGATCTGGACCACCTCCGGCACGCGCACGAACTTCCACGGCGAAGGCGGCAAGGAGGCCTATCCAAAAGTGTTCAAGGTGCAGATGCGGCCCGATCCGCTGGCACACTGAAGCCTGAACTGAGGTCTTCGAATGGCTTTGCGGCTCCGCTCACGATCGTGAGCGGAGCCGCTTTCACGACAGCGCCAGCTTGTGTCAGAGGCTCGCGGCCAGACGTTCAGCGTATTCGATGGCCTCGATCATGCTGCGCTCGTTCGCAACACCCCTGCCGGCAATATCAAAGGCGGTGCCGTGATCGACCGACGTTCGCACGATCGGAAGGCCGAGCGTGATGTTGACGCCGGAAAGCTCCTGCCACTTCCCCGTCTCCGGATCGATCTCGAAGCCGAGCAGTTTTACCGGGATATGACCCTGGTCGTGATACATCGCCACGACCGCATCGTATTGGCCGGCGCGCAACTTGACGAAGACGGTATCGCCGGGAACCGGACCGACCACATCGAGACCGTCGGCGACTGCCTTCTCGATCGTCGGCTGCGAGATGTCGATATCTTGGCGGCCGAACAAGCCGCCCTCGCCCGCATGCGGATTGAGCGCGGCGACCGCGATCTTCGGCCGCGCGATGCCAAGGCCGAGAAGCGCCTTGTGCGTGAGGTCGATGACGAGGCGCAGACGCTGCGGCGTCAGCCGCGCCGGAACGTCGGCAAGCGCCACATGGGTCGACACGTGGCTCACGCGCATATTGCCGTGCGCGAGCAACATCACCGAGCCGCGAACGCCGGTGAGCTCCGCCAGCATCTCGGTGTGTCCGGGATAGTGATAGCCCGCCTTGTTGAGCGCTTCCTTGTTGAGCGGCGCCGTCACGATGCCGCCAACTTTTTTCGACAAGGAAAGACGAACGCCCTGCTCCACCGCCTTGTAAGCGAACCGCCCGCCATCCTCGGACAAGACGCCCGGCTCGATACGCTCGCTCTCGGTGTCTGCCTGAAGAAAACCCAGATTGGGCCAGGTCGAATCGTCGGCTGAAACCTGCGGGATGTCGAGAGCTGCTCCGGTCAGCCGATTGGCCCGATCGAAAGCGCGACGGCTTCCGATGATGAGAAGCTTGAGGTCGGACGCGGCGAGGCGATCGCGCAGCTTGACGCAGGACTTGACGATGATCTCCGGGCCAATGCCGGCGGGGTCGCCCATCGTGATCGCCAGATGCCGCTTGGTCATTTTTTTCCTAATGCCGCCGGTGCAGTGAATGTCAAATCCGGACCACTAGTGTCCCGGTTCTGACATTCGTACCATATCGCGGCGGGCACTTTTACGAATGTCAGAACCAAAGGGACCCTAGCAACCATATGATTCTAGTGTGGCTTTGACGTTCCCTTCGAAGAACTCGCGGCGACACTGAAAGGAACGTCAGTGTCGCCACACTAGATCAAGCCATTTTGTCTGAGCAACTTCTGCCACAGGTCGGCCGCGCCGAAAGCCCCGGACTTCGATATCACCTCAACGCCGGCCCAGTCTCCGCCCGAGATCACCGACTTCGGCACGCCGGGTTCCAGCCGCCCGAGAAGCCGCAACGCGCGCGCGCCGACCGCGATACTTTGCGCCCTGACGGTTTCGCCGCCGGCAACCACGACGGTTCCCGGCGGATGGATTGCTCGGCTCAATAACGATATCTGGCGCGAGAAATGATGCGCCGCATCGTCCCGCGACCGCGCGCCCGGCGTTTCCAGTTTGACGAAGGCAACGCCTTTGTCCAACCCTTGCCTGATCTGGTCGATATCTCGCGCAATATCGTCGCTCGGAATCACAACCCCCGCGCAGGCGGCGAGTTGAAGAGCCGTCGTAGGATGATCGGACCCGAACACGCCAAGCACCGGGCCCTTCAGCCGGTCAGACACCCAGACGTCCGTTCCGCGCGCGAGTGCGCTCGCAAGCCCGCCGCTGCCGCACCACAGCACCTTTCCGGCATAGTTTTGGCCGGCCTGCACGACCCGATCCAGGTCGTCATCGGATTCGGCATCGAAGACATTGATCCCGGCCTGGAGGCCATCGGCGGGCCTGGCTCGTCGGGCCTCAAGCTTTCGGTCGCGAAGCTGCTCGATGATGTTCTTGCCAGCCGCACTCCAGCTTCCGTCGGCGGCGCGCGCATATTGCTGACCACCGACCGTACGCCTGCCTTGATAGCCAAAGGCCGGCGCAACGATACAGGCATCCCAAAGTCCGCTTTGCCAGCACGCATCGAGTTCCGCCACCCAGGGGCCGCGAAGCAGGCTGTCGATCTTCTTGTAAGAGATATCTGCGCCGGCCAGCAGGGGCGCGAGCTTTTGCACAGCGGCAAAAGCCCCATCGGCCGGGTGCTCCCGCGTGCCGCTATCGATTGAAAAACTCGACTGCGTCGGCGCGATGGACGAGGCGGACCAGCACACTTCCAAAGGACCGCACTTGCCGACCAGTTCGGCCGAAGTATCGAGTGCGCCGGTCAAGTCGTCGGCAAGGAGCCTCAAGGAAGACATGTGATCAGCGCCCCGCCCGAACCTGTTTTTTCCGCGGCGATTTCGTTTAAGTTTTATCGCCGGCAATTCCTGGCTGTATCTGTACCACGAATACTGGTTGAAAAACTCCTTGAGTTATCAAAAGAATTTCAGATATCCCCACACAACTGCAACCTATCCGGGTGGCCTGCTCCGTCCGATCTGCCGGTGGCGCTTCCCCGGGGGAACGACGTCATCCGTCAACCGTCCAGGCGTATCCCTAGAAGCTCTGCCCGGCGACGTGGTGGATGTTTGCCTCCAGGAGAACGGTCGAAGACACCGGCAAAAGCGATTTAAGGCTTATGCCTTTTCCATTCCGAATCCGACCCGTGGCGAGGGTTAGCCGCGTCCCGGATTTCAAGACAGTCACCGGCGAGGTGTTATCGCGCTTTTGTTCGACGTCTGCACCGGAAAGGCCAAGTGCTCGCCAGCCGAAGCCGATCTTCGCACCTACCAGGTTCGGGTGGCAGACGGGCGCATCGAAGTGTTGCTGCCCAAGGCGTAGCCTGAAAACTATTGAGCGTTGATCTCACGGCGACCCGGCGAGCGAGGCGCGCCGGCTCGCCACCGCACTTGCCGAGGCCGATCCTGCGACATTGCCGCAGTTGTTCCGAATGTAAGTCAGAACAGCCGCCACCCGCGGGTCGCCAAGCCGTCAATCGAAAGCGGGCATGGCGGGGGCCGTCGGCGCAGCAGAGCCAGCGGGCCCAAGCCGCTGGCCGATCTTGTTAGAAGCGAGTCCGCGCGCCTCATTCCAATCCTGAACGCTGCGACGAGCTAATAGGCAGGCCGGAAGCGTACCGAATTTACACGCATCGCGGCTCCTTTCGCCGGAGCAAATTCAGCGAGCGTCAAGCGCGGGCTCGGACTGGATCGGCCGACCAACGGCGCCGCCAAATCCTGGAGCGCGGCGTATCCAGATTGATTGACAGCCTCGAATTCTTGTTGCTTCGCGGCCGAAAGCAAGGTCATCTTCAATTCACTTGCCGGCGCCGCACTACGATCCAATGATCAGGCAGACAAGGATCGGTGGTTTTCCCTTCGTTCGAGGCAGATCCAATGACAGTTGCAGCACTGTCCGGCTGGACCAGGGAACAGAAACACGTCGTCGTAGCGAGTTTTCTCGGATGGTCGCTGGACGCTTTCGACTTCTTCCTGCTGGTGTTCGTGCTGAAGGACATTGCCACGGAATTTCAGACCGATATTTCAAACGTCACGTTTGCCATCCTCTTGACGTTGGCGATGCGCCCCATAGGGGCTTTCATTTTCGGGCGCGCCGCCGACCGCTGGGGCCGCCGGCCTACCTTGATGATCAACATCCTGTTGTATTCGATCCTCGAATTCGCGTCAGGTTTCGCCCCAAGCTTGACCGTACTCATCATCTTGCGTGCCCTGTACGGTCTCGCGATGGGTGGCGAATGGGGTGTCGGGGCATCGCTCACGATGGAGACCGTTCCGCCTCATGCCCGCGGTTTCGTCTCGGGCCTGTTGCAATCCGGCTATCCTGCCGGATACTTCATGGCGTCGATCGTCTACGGCGCGCTTTTCCCCTACATCGGATGGCGCGGCATGTTCATGGTCGGCGTGATCCCGGCGCTATTGGTTTTCTACATCCGCCGCACCGTCCCGGAATCGCCGAGTTGGAGCAAGGAAGCTGCCGTTGAAAGCGGCGGCAGTACATTGGCGGTCCTGAAATCGCACTGGCGGCTCGGCATCTACGCGGTCGTGCTCATGACGGCATTCAATTTCTTCAGCCATGGCACGCAGGATCTCTACCCGACGTTTCTGGAAGTGGAACACAAGCTGTCTCCGCGTGTCGTCGGCATCATCGCGGTGATCTACAATATCGGCGCCATCTGCGGCGGCATCCTCTTCGGCACACTATCGGAGCGCTTCGGAAGACGGCGATGCATCATCATCGCAGCCCTCCTCTCCTTGCCGGTGATTCCGCTTTGGGCATTCTCGGACAGCCCTGCACTGCTTGCGGCCGGTGCGTTCCTGATGCAGTTCACCGTACAAGGCGCATGGGGCGTCGTACCCGTGCACCTGAACGAGTTGTCGCCGGACAACGCCCGGGGGACGTTTCCCGGTTTCGTTTATCAACTCGGCAACCTGCTGGCGTCCGTGAATGCGACGCTTCAAGCCGGCATCGCTTCACATTTTGGCGGAAACTACGGGCTCGCGCTCGCGGCCGTGGCGGGTTCGGTCGCGATAATCATCGCCCTTCTGACGGCTGTCGGCACCGAAGCCAAAGGAGTTGTTTTTGCGAAGGCAAAACCGGCGGTATCTTACTGATAGTACGAAAGTTCATCTTCCGTGACTATTCGCTCGATCTTGTCCGACTTTATGCGGTATCTCAGGCGCCCGTCCGCCTCGACGGGCATATGTTGAATGATGGTGTATATTTTCGGTGTCTCGACATGCACCCGCCCTTGCGGCCCCTGACCGCAATGAAGAACTTCGTCGTTTAGCCGGTAAGCATGTGACATTCTGTATCCCTTTCGAATCATTCTATACGAAACGAACTGGCGCAGAAACCGGTAATCTCGGTCTTTAAACGTTCCGGGAAATAGATAGCCGGGAATCCCCGCATAAACGCCATGTGGTGGGCGCACCCTAGTGTGGCGACACTGACGTTCCTTTCAGTGTCGCCGCAAGTTCTTCGAAGGAACGTCAGAGTCAAAGCCACACTAGAATCATATGGTTGCTAGGGTCCCTTTGGTTCTGACATTCGTAAAAGTGCCCGCCGCGATTTGGTACGAATGTCAGAACCGGGACACTAGCCGAACCTCCTCCCAATGAAATCAAAACGTTACCGGCGAATTGTAAGCCGGCAGTCATGGCGCTGTTGCCGACATCTCGATACCTGCAAGGATATCCGCCACGGCCTGGTGGTCCTCAGGCGCTACGCTTTGGCGTTCAGCGGCTCAGGATCGCTGCCCCATCCATGTGTCGCGGGAAAAAGAAAAAATTATTGACGTAGGATTTGCCGCTTCGGCGACCGCCATCGGGTAACAGGACATTCTCGTCCTGCAGCTCCTCGACACGAAACTCCTGAATGGGATGCGCGCAGCCGTTGCTGATGAAATATCCCCGGTAGGACCTCTGGCGAAAGAATTCAAACAGCAACCGCGTCGCTTGCTCCCGATGCCGATCCTCTGCCTCGACCAGGAAGACAGGTTGACTATGCTCGAGCAGCTCGATCGCACCATTCAGCACGTTGAGTTCATGTCCTTCGACGTCGATCTTGACAAAGGCAACGCCTTCCCGGACGACCGCGTCGAGCCGGTCTGTGGGGACTTTGGTCGAGACGACAGCCTGGTCCGATGAGGCCTGCCGTGGCTCGAGCGAAGCGAGGCCATAAATCAACTCGTCACGATCGCGCGGGATGAACAGGTCTGCATCGCCGCTTTGATCGGACAATGCGATTTGGTGAACACTCACATTCGGCGCCGACGTTCGGCGCAACAACTCCGCCATCTTGTGGGACGGTTCAAAGGCATGGACCCTGCTGGAGAGCCGCGACAGCTTGCGGGTATAGAGGCCGCAATTTGCGCCGACATCGACGGTCACGGCGCCATCCGGAACAATCCTATCGAGAAAGTTGAGCTCCTGCTCCGACGATTTTGGCAAGCGGGACAGATGCCAGCGCAGCCACATTGACGGGAACGTCTCCTTCAACAGCTTTTTGGCGCGTTGTCTTGCACTCACCGGACTGACTTTCTTGTTTTTGCTTACTTGCGGCTTGCGAGGCAGCCGGGTGGCGGGCCTTCGAGTATCCGAAACTACAATTTGACCTTGAGCGCGCCGATCTAGAAACCGCTGCCCGAAAGGAACTCCCTGCGGATCGTTCGAAGGATAATCATGATGTCCAGGCCCAACGACCATTTCTCGATGTATTCGAGGTCGTAATCGATGCGCGAGATGGCGTGGCCGGCTTCGACAGTGCTGCCCCTGCAGCCACTCACCTGAGCAAGGCCTGTAATTCCGGGCCGCGCCGTATGGCGCTGGAAGTAATAGGGAACCAGATCTTCATACAGAAGTTCGGCCGCCAGCTGCCCCGGCACGTGCGGCCGCGGCCCCACCAGCGACATCTCGCCCTTGATGACGTTCACGAGCTGCGGAATTTCGTCCAGGCTGGTCTTCCGCAGGATCCTTCCGATCCAAGTCACCCTTGCGTCGCCTTTGACCGCCTGCTTCACCCGCCTTGCCTCGCAGGCATCGACACGCATCGAGCGGAACTTGTAGATCTTGAAGCGGCGGTTGCGGTAGCCGTATCGGTACTGGAAGAAAAGCACCGGCCCCGGCGAGGTGAGCTTGATCGCGATGGCGACCGCGAGCAGCACCGGCGCAAGGAAAAACAACGCCGCACCTGCGACCACGATGTCGAAGATCCGCTTGCTCACCGAGCGGTATGGTTCGATGCGCGTCCTGCCGCGCGTATAATAGCGCCCCCGATAGCGATGGCTCTCGCATTCCACCGGTTTGATCGATATGAGCCGCCGGCCCGGGAATGACACGACATTGTCTTGTCGCAAACGCGCTGCGATGCCGGCCGCCATTACTGTCACCTCCGTCTGGAATTTAGCTACTTCCGAAGCGGAACACAGCGCGCACCATTCGCTGGCCGCACCACCGATCACGTTACGATCCGCCCTTGCCGAAAGCTTTCACAAGCTTCTTGAACGAAACTTCTTGGGCGAAATTGGGCAGCGAATTGAAAATGGCGCCTCACTCGCGCGGCACGACGCTTGCAAGATTCTTGCGTCGCGCAAAATCATCTTTGCGGAAAAGAATTTAAGCTGACCTGCATGCTAATTGCGCTGCGCTGTCTTCGACGCTGCCATGCATTTACGAAAACTTTGGAACCTTTGTCGGTTGCGCGAACAAGGCTTTTGAATAGCGAAATTATGCACTTCTTCGGCGGCGAGAAAGCGCGCGGCAGTTCGTTTTTGAAGGACGCGTTCACAAAACGTATCGACATTGGTGCGGCGATCCGGAATTCTCGCCTGCGTCGTCTTGGAAAATATATCGATTCAATTTCCGTAAGCCGCATTCCTGGCGTCGACAGCACGGAACTCTCGCCTCTCACATTATTTTGCCTTCTTGCTTGCTCAACAACCCTGTCATTCTGTTTTTCGGGATGCCCCCATGCCGCAACGATCGGCGCGCAGCGTCAGCTACATTCTGCTTCTTGTTTTGATTGCGCTCGTCGCTTCGAGCGTGGGCCCACGCTTGACAGCTTCAGCCCAACAACAGCTTGCGGCGCCGACAACTGGAACCTATCCGCTCGGTCCGAACGACCGCGTTCGCGTAAAAGTCTACGGGGAGCCCGAGATCACCGGCGAATACGAGGTCGACATCAACGGCCAGATCTCGGTTCCACTTGCAGGCCACATCGAAGCCGAAGGTCTGACGACAAAGCAGCTTGAACGCGCGATCGCCTCGGCACTGGCCAAGGGTATCGTGCGCGACCCTCGCGTGAATGTCGAAGTGGCGCTGTACAGGCCTTACTACATTCTTGGTGAGGTCAAGAAGAGCGGCGAATATCCTTATCGTCTTGGCCTGACGGTCTTGGACGCCATCGCGAGCGCCGGCGGTTTCACTTACCGTGCCAACGAGAGCAAGGTCTATCTGCGGCGGGCTGGCGCCAATTCTGAGGAAGCGATTTCGCTCGACAGCCCGGTCCCGGTTTTCCCTGGCGATAACATTCGCATTCCCGAACGTTATTTCTGACGCGTTCGGAGCTGCGTCGGTTGAATTTGCCATTGCCGTTCCACAATCGCAATTCGGCCGCACGAGATGCAATGAATTGCCACGCGTTATTTATTTTACGCATGAGTGATGGTTCCGCGGATCACCTCCGTTTCACGTTCTTCTCATCACGCCTCTCGCGTCACAGTCTCGTCTCTTTGGAATGCCATTTTTTGCATCGCGGAAACTTTTCCCGCTCATTCACGTTGCAGTGAAGGACAAGTTCTTCCTGTCTGATCGCTGGATGCACTTCAACGCTGACGAAGGTCAACCGCAAACGAGCGTCACGATGTTCTCTATGGCAGCGGATGAACGTCAACCTGGCTGAGCAGCGCGGAACCTCTCCCATAAAAGGACAAGTGGTGAAAATGGGTGCGTCTGCATTCTCACGCGCGACGGTGGCTGAAAGGATCCTCCGCCCGACGAGAGCACGGAGTCGTTACAGCCTGAAGTCTGCGGGGAATCTCACAACAACGTTCGTCGCCGTAATTGTGCTCGGCCACGCATCGCCGGCATGGCCGCAAGCGATTCCGGCCACGTTTGAGGCAGCCGCGCCGCCATGGAACACAATGCGGCTATTCGATCCCACACCCTTGCCGATGCTGACGCATCCGGACAATCGCGAAGCGGTCGCCCCGGAGGACACGCCGGTGAAGACGAGACAGCAGCCTGGCTATGAGCCCGTCGGAATTCGCGATGGCTCGTGGATATTCCTTCCGTCCTTCTCGGCAGGTGGATTCTACGACAGCAACGTTTTCTCCTCCAACTCCGTGAAGCGCTCCGATATCGCCGCCACGATCGAGCCGACGCTTCGCGCATACACGCTCTGGGAGCGGCATGGCATCGACGTGACGCTCGATGCCCAGCAAATCGCCTACGCCGCCAATCCCGGGCTGGATCAAACCAATGCGAGCCTGAAAGGCAATGCCTGGTACGACGTCTCCCACGACATGGCGGTCCTGACCAATTTTCAGATCGCCCATCTCAACCTCGCGGTCGGCTCGTTGAGTTCGCCGACAGGTGCCGTCCAGCCGACACCCTACGACTACTTCTCCGGCGATGTCAGCATTCGCAAGGAGTTCAACCGCCTGACAACATCGATCGGCTTTCGCACCGACTCCTACGAATATGGATCGACGCGGTCGGCCAACGGCACGGTCATCGACCAGAGCAGCCTGGACGGCCAGATCTATTCGCTACATGGCCGCGCCGACTACGCCATTTCGTCGGTCTTTGGCTGGTTTGCTGCCGCCGAAGGCAATGAGCGTGACGTTCGCGGCCTTCCGGGCCAGCCCCTCGATTCGCAAGGGGTCCGCGCGCTGTCCGGCGTCACCTTCGGATTGACCAACCTCCTCACCGGCGAAATCGGCGCAGGCTACGTCCAACAGCGCTTCGTCGATCCGACCATCGGTACCATTGAAGGTCCCTCCTATCGCGCCTTGCTCACCTGGCAGCCGACGCGATTGTTCGACATCCACTTCAAGGCCGAGCAGCTCGTCACCGAGGTCTCCCAGACGAGCTCAACGGGCGTGCTTGCCAACGCCATGCAACTCGGCCTCGACTATGAGCTCCGCCGCAACGTCATCCTGTCGCTGACCGGCGCCTACGAGGTAGACCGGTTCTTCGGGATGGTCCGCAAGGACGATGTCGTCACCACCGATGCGCGCGTGAAGTACCTGCTCAACCGCTTCAGCAACATCTCGCTCTACTATCAGTACACGAATTGCAACAGCGATGTGTCCACCTTCAGTTACGACAAACATCAGGTCGGAATAAATGTTACAGCGCAATTTTGATCAGCCTCCGGTTCTGGCGCCAGACGAGCCGGACGCGCGGACGGCTGCAAGAGCAATGCAACCGACCGCGGACTTGCGCGAGCTCGGATGGGTCCTGCGCAGGCGCTGGCGGCTCGTCGTGGCCGCACCGGCCGTGCTCGGGTTAGGCGCGCTGATTTACCTGATCTTTTTCTCCACCACCCTGTATACGGCGACCTCGACGGTCTTCGTCAATCTGCGGCGCGCTACCGCGATCGAGTTCGAACCAGGCTCAGGTCGAGACCTCTAATTTCGGCACCGACGATGCCACGATCGACAGCGAGGCGATGCTGATCCAGTCGATCGCGGTCCTGCAACGCGTGGTGGAAACGCAGAACTTGACCGACGATCGGGAGTTCAACCCGCCGCCCACCCTGCTCGACCATATCAAGCAGGTTTTCAAGACCGCAAGCTCGGAAGGCGGCATCAATGCGAAGGATGCGGCCGTCGCGAGGGCGGTCGACGTTCTGCAGCGGCGCACGAAGGTGGCTCGACAGGGAACCACCTTCCTCGTCGAGATCAATGCGAGCTCCGAATCGCCGCGCAAGGCCGCGCTGATCGCCAACGCAATCGCGGACGCCTATTTCGACGAACAGGTGCGTGCCAAGAACGACGCGACGAAGATCGCGGCAAACTGGCTCAACGGCCAGCTCGACGAGCTGAAGGCGCGAGTCGCCGCATCGGACAAGGCCGTCGAGGATTATCGTGCAGCGAACAATCTGACGGTGTCGCAGGGCGTGACGGTGAACGACCAGCAGCTCACCGACCTCAACAACCAGCTGATCTCCGCTCGCGTTCAGACTGCCGAGACACGTGCAAAATTCGAACAGGCCCAGCCATTGTCTAGGAACGGCGGCGATCCGGGCGGAATTGGCGCGGCCATTTCCTCGGACGTGATCGCGCGGCTGCGGACGCAATATGCGGAAATTGCCAAGAGCGAAGCCGAGCAGTTGAGCAAATATGGGCCACGGCATCCTTCCGTCGCCAATGTGCGTGCACAGCTGCGCGACACCCAGCGCCTGATCGATGAGGAGATCAAGCGGATCCTGCAAAGCACGCGGCACGACTATGACGTCGCACGTTCGCGCGAGGCGTCCCTGCAGCAGAGCCTCGACCAATTGCAGGGCGTCGCAAGCTCCTCGGGACAGGCCCAGGTACGGCTGCGCGAGCTGCAGCGGGAGGCCGAAGCCAACCGGACGCTCTATGAGTCCTACCTTGCGAGGTTCAAGGAGAGCACCGCGCAACAGAGCCTGCAATTGCCGGACTCCCGCGTCGTCACCAAGGCCAGTATTCCGATTGGCCCCTCCTGGCCCAAGACGACGCCGATCCTCGGCCTTGCCATCATGCTCGGGCTCGGCGTCGGATGCGTTCTCGCCTTTCTGACCGATTACCTCGACGGACGGGTGAAGACGCTCGAGCAGGCAGAGAGGATTGCCGGCGTGCCGGCCCTTGCCGCGGTGCCGCTGATCGGCGCTGGCGAACTCGCTGGCCTCGCCAAGCGCGGACGAAGCGAGCTCGGCCGCTACGATCCTAGAACCATGAAGCTGCTGCCGGCGCCATTGCAGCCGCCACTGATGCGTTATGCGGTCGAGGTCCCCGGCACGTTCTTCGCCGAAGCCATCCGCGCCATTCGCCTTGTCCTGCAGCGAACGATGAGAGCACATCCGATCAAGGTCGTGCTCGTGATGTCCGCGCTCCCGAACGAAGGAAAGACCACGCTCGCCGCCAATCTCGCGCAATCGCTCGCCATACTCGGCATTCGAACCCTTCTGATCGACGGCGACCTTCGCAATCCGCAGCTGACGCGCTCCCTTTGTCCCCGCGCTGAAGCCGGACTGCCCGAAGTGGCGACAGGCCGGGTACATCCGGACAGCGCGATCCTGACGGATCAGAGCACCGGCCTGGCGATCCTGCCGTCGACCTCTATCCGACGTCCCGCGCTCATCACGGAACTGATGTTTTCCGAACGTTTCGTCGACGTACTCGATTATTACCGCGATCGCTACGAGCTGATCGTCATCGATTCACCGCCCCTGATGCCGCTGGTCGACGGTCGCGCGCTGGCCGAGCTTGCCGATCGGATCGTGCTCGCGGTTGCCTGGGACCAGACGCCAGCCGAGGTCCTTGCCCGCACGATCGACCTGCTCGCACCCGTTCATGACCGCATCCTCGGGGTCGCCCTGACACGCGTCGATTTGAGCAGGCTGCGCTTCTACGACTACTATCGAAGTTCAACCTATCTCAGTCCACGCGCTACGTCCGGCTATACGGCTGAGGCGGCGCAGTAATGTCGTTTTCACCGGCACGATCGGCCGAGAGGACTGCCGGGAGGCCGGCGGCGTTGATTCAACTTATCAACGCGATGATCGTCGGACTCGTGTTGCTTGCCGTGGTTGGCATCTTCACGATTTCGTCTTCCTTGCTGACGAGCTGGAAAATCCACTACGTCACCAGCGGCGGAGCTTTCTACGAGAAGCTGCACCCCGCGACTTATTTGACGCTGGTTGCGCTGTTTCTGCTGACCATTCGCAACGGCGACCCGATCGGCGACCTCGGCCGCATGTTTTCCGAAGCGCGGCTGCTGCTGTTCTACTTGATTTGCTGGGCCTGGCTTCTGGTCCAGTTGATCGCGGCCGGACAGCCGTTCACGGTGATCATCGACACCTTTCTGTTGCCGCTCCTGTTCTGCGTCGTCCTTTGGCAACTCTCGCCACCGCAGAAGAAGCCGATCCTGTGGGCCCTCCATCTTGTCATCGTGGCCAATATCGTCATCGGCTATTATGAGTATTTTTCGGGGCACCGGCTTATTCCGCTGTCGCTGGGCGATGTAGTCGTGCTCGGCGAATGGCGAGCGTCGGCGCTGTTGGGACACCCGCTGACCGCATCGGGAGTCGTCGCGGCCTATGTCATCGCCCTGGTGTTCCGCCCGGCGATCTGTCCTCCAGTCATTTTGCGGCTGGTCCTGATCGTCGTCTCGCTCGCCTCATTGATGGCTTTCGGTGGCCGCACCTCGCTCGTCACTGTCCTGTTGATCCTGAGCGGTGCGGCCGCCATCAGCGTCTTTCGCATCCTGCGCGGCGAGCGGGTCTCACTGCTTGCCGTCAGCGCGGCGATTTGCCTGCTGTTCGCCGGCGCTGCGGCCGTTTTCCTCGCGTTCGATTCCGGCATCTTCGACAAGATGCTGCTGCGCTTTTCCTCCGACAAAGGCAGCGCCATGACGCGCTATGCGGCCGTCAACCTGCTTTCGCATTTCGACTGGCACGAACTTCTCTGGGGCCCCGATCCAGCCCGCGCCGCCACGCTGCAAAATTCGCTCGGCCTTAAATACGGCGTTGAGGATTTCTGGATCTCCTGCATCGTGCAATACGGCATCCTCTCGACGATCGTGCTGACCATCGGCCTGACCGCTCTGTTCACGGAGATCCTGAAGCGTGCGGCCGGCGCGGCGCGGCTGATTCTGCTTCTCGTGATCATTGTGGCGGCAAGCTCGGTCAGCTTCTCTTCAAAGAACATCCAGCTTGCGCAGTTCGCGGTTCTGATCACGCTGCTGTTGCCGCGCCAGCGCGCGATGGTGCCGGTGTCGCGACCGCGAGGCCAGCCGCGATTGGTTCGCGCCTATGCCTGGGGCGATGCATGACCGTCTATGTCGATCACACCCATCTCGGGCGCCAGGTCACGGGCCTCGAGCGCATCACGATCGAGTTGTTCTCTCCTGCTGCGCTCGCCCCGCTGGACGTTGTTCCCGTCACGGCACGGAGCAAGCCGCAGATGGTGATGCAACAGACCGTCGGTCTGCCGCTACTTCTTGCGGCCTCACATGCGCTGCTGCTTTGTCCCGGCTTTCCGCCAAGCCCTCTGCTTCGGCCCTTTGCATCGCGTGTCTTGCCCTACATTCACGATGTCTTCCTGGCAACGCGGCCGGCCGATCT
The DNA here is from genome assembly GCA_963832045.1 of uncultured Alphaproteobacteria bacterium. GTDB lineage: Bacteria > Pseudomonadota > Alphaproteobacteria > Rhizobiales > Xanthobacteraceae > Bradyrhizobium. The sequence goes on along the minus strand of CAWHSM010000009.1, from coordinate 67,345 downwards.
CAATCGTCGCGCCCGCCTGTACATGGCCGCGCCATTCCGTCTTGCGTTGCGCACCTACCCGCGCTTTCTCGCCAATTCGCGCGATACGAGCCGAAAGCTTGCCGCGCATTGCCGGCCCGACACCGCCATCACGCTCTATCGGCCGCCGGTGCGAAATGTCTTCGGCCTGAGCGCGGAAGGCCGCGCCCGGCGTTCGGGCGGCGCTTTACGGCTGGTCGCGCTGGGCACGGTCGAACCGCGAAAGAACTTTGGCGCAGCTGCAAAGCTCGCTACCGCGCTCTGTGCGCTCGGATTTCCCGACACCAAACTCGATATCGTCGGCAGAAGAGGCTGGGGAGATGATTGGCAAGCGCTCAGCGCCATTCCTTGCGTCACCTTGCACGGCTATCAGTCCGAAGAGCGCGTCAGGGAATTGCTGACCGCTGCCGACCTTTTCGTCTGCACATCGCACGAGGAGGGTTTGGGACTGCCGCTGCTTGAGGCGCAATATGCAGGCCTGCCGATCGTCGCGCCGGACGCCGCCATCTTTCGCGAAGTGCTCGAATCGTCCGGCGTCTTCATCGATCCGGCAGATCCGGCGGCGGCAGCGGCAAGGATCGTTGGCCTGCTTGCCGAGCGCGGGTGGCGATCGCGCTATGTCGGGCTCGATGCTCAAAACATCGAGCGCTGGAACGCATTGGCAAGTGCCGATCGCGACGCGGTCCTCGCCTTGATTGCCAAACTTTCCAGACATGAACCGCTCGCAGCCTCGCGGCTCGCCAGCGATCAAGGCTTCGAACATTGACAAGGGCACTTGCGGGACTCCATCAAATGACTTCCCTTGCGGCGCAAACACCCCTCCGACCGATCGCGAAATCCGAAGCTCCGGCAATCGCGGCCAGTCGCGATGTCGGAATCGACACCATGCGAGGCGTCGCCATCCTGATGGTGATCGGCATTCACTCGCTGCGGCAGCCGTTCAACGCGTGGGAAACCATCACCGACGCCGCCTTGCGGCCGTGCGTGCCGATCTTTCTGTTCGTTTCCGGCTATCTCACCGGGCTTTCGGGGCAGGTACCGCTATGGAGACGGCTGAAGGCTGCCATCATCCCTTATGCGATCGCCTTCGGCGCCGCCTACATTTACATGGCGCTACATAATCCGGCGATGGACCACCGTCCGACCACGGCGCTTGCGAGGTTCGTTCTCGCCTATGCGTTCGTCTATTATTACGTGTTCGTCTACGTCGGCTGCACGGCAGTACTCTGGCTGGTCTTCCGATCCTCTCGCTCCACCGGGCCGTTGGACGCGCGGCTTGTTGCATTGTTGATCCTTGCCATTCTGCTCGGCCTGACCGCGGGCAGCTATCTCGACCCGTTGGCATTCCGCCTCGGATTTGGCGAGAGCCTAGTTGAGGAGTTCCGCATGCGCGATATCCCCTTTTGGTTCGCCTTCATGGCGCTCGGGGTGCTGGCGGGGATTTTCCGGATCAAGCCGGTGCTGACCGACATGCGCATGCAGCTCTTCGCTGCTACCCTCGTCGCCTATATTTTTTATGCGGGCGTGCGGCTATTTCGGCTCGGCGACGCCGCCGATTACGACTCGATTGCCTTCTTTGGCTATGCCGGGTCGCTCTGCTTCCTCCTCCTTGCTCACCGTGCCGAGTGGCCTCTCATTGCGTCGCTGGGATCCGGCAGCTATTTCATCTATCTCTGGCATATCTTCTTCGTGATGGTGCTTCGCGATCATACGTCACTGAGTGTGCTTGGATCCGTTACCGCTTCCGCAATCACCTTCGTCTGCGCGGCAACCTGCAGCATCGTCGCCCTGGTGATGGTGAGGAGACTGGCGCCGGCTCCCGTTCGCCGGTGGCTGGGGGCCTGATCGATGCTGCTGCGAAATACCCTGCTTTACCTGCCGGCGCAGATCGTTGGCCCGCTCGCCCAGCTGATTGCAATGATCGTCTGGACGCATGTCGTCGACGAGCCCACCCTTGGCGTCATCACGCTCATCACGGCAACGCACGAGCTCCTGCAGATTGCTTTCCTCGCCTGGTGGTCGCAATATGCCTTGCGCTTTCTCGGGCGACACCAGGACAATGGCGACGCCGCGCGGTTTCACCGCACCGAAAATGCTGTCCTGCTCGGCTCCTGCGTCATTCAGAGCATTCTCGTCGTTGTGATTCTCTTCACCGTGATCGCGCCCGAGGCGAACACGCAGCTGGTTGCGGCCACCGTCGCCTATGTGTTCACGCGAACTATCAATCTCTATATCGGCGACCGCGCGCGGGTCCGTCAGCAGATCGGCGTCTACACTCTCCAAGTCACGCTGGGTCCCGCCCTCGGATTCGTGATCGGGCTGATCCTGATTCGGCTGATCGATCGCTCCGCGGCAGCGCCGCTGGCAGGCTATGCCATCGCCCAACTTGCCGCGGCTGTGATCGTGCTGCCCAGAATCGGCTGCAGTTGCAGCCTTTGGCCGCTGGATCGCGACATCGTCAATCACGCGCTGCGTTACGGCTTCCCCCTCGTTGTCGGCGGCGCGTTCGGCTGGGTCGGGCTTAATGCGTCGCGCTTCATCGTCAATGAGATGCTGGGAGTCGCCGCCGCCGGACTGTTTGCCGTCGGCTACGGCCTTGGTCAGCGTGCAGCGACTTTCGCCGCGATGCTGGTCACCGTCGCCGCCTTCCCGCTCGCCGTAAGAAGCATGGAGCGGCACGGAGCCAAAGTCGCCATGCGCCAGCTCGCCGAAAACAGCGCTCTGCTGATCGCAATCCTGGCCCCCTGTACCACCGGAATCTACATGCTGCGGGCGGAAATCGTCCACTTGTTGATTGCGCCGGCGTTCCAGCAGGTAACGCTTGCCGTTCTCCCTTTATCGGTTCTCGCCGGTTCAATCCGCAGTCTGCGCGCGCACTTCGTCGACCAGACGTTCCTCCTGCACAACCGCACGGACTTGCTGGCGATGGTTGCCGCCATCGACGCCGGCATGACGGTGCTGCTGAGTCTTGTCTTTGTCCATTACCGGGGACTGACCGGCGGCGCCGACGCAACGGTCGTCGCGGCCATCGTCGCTGCGATCGCAAGTTTCGCCATCGCGTTCTCCCGCTTCGGCCTCACCCTTCCGCTTGTGCATCTCGCACCGCTGGCAACCGCGACCGTGATCATGGCGGCAACAATAAATATCCTGCCCGAAGCATCGTCGCTGGTCGTTCTTGCAGCCCATGTCGCGCTGGGTGGCGCGATTTATGTCACCGCGCTTGGCGTGTTCTACGCACCCTCGCTGTTGAGAATGTTCCGATTGCGACATCGGCAAACCGAATCATGAATCGAGTTCCATGCGGCGCAAATGTGTTTGCGCTCATCATCAGTGTGACAACACATCGATCAAATATGCGTTGCCGATAACTTGACCAAAGCGCGCGTTGGTATCGCCATCGTTACGTCGCATTACTTGTATTTCTTCTCGGCCGTTCGTTGAAGCAGCATTATTCCGACATTCAGTTCCCGTTGCTTCAGCGATGGGCGCACCACATCGGTACTTTATGGACATGTTCGTTCTAGCAAACCTGTCAGCAAAAGGATCGAAATGTTGGACGCACACGCGCAGCCGCAACGCAACCTCTCCGTCGACGGCATCACGATCAATGTCCAGTCAATTCCTCACGCAGTTTCATCGATCATGTCGGCCGCTCAGAGCGGCGACAATTTCAGTGTCTGCACGCTCAATCTCGATCACGTCGTGCAACTGGAGCGACAGCCCGATTTTCGCGCGGCCTATCGACGCGCGCGCCTGGTGACTGCGGATGGATTTCCCATCGTGGTATTGAGCCGCTTGCTGGGAACGCCGATCAGGCGAACCACGGGAGCGGATTTGGTGGAACCCGTCTGTCAAGCGGCGCAAAAAAAAGGACTTCCCGTTTTCATGTTGGGTTCGAACGAGCATACGCTTTCGCTCACCGCCAACCGGCTGCGCGAACGATTCCAGGGACTCAGGATTGCCGGCACTTACGCGCCGGGTCGTAACTTCGATCCTTATTCCGGCGAGGCGGATTTCGCGATCGACAGTATCCGCGCGTCCGGTGCGCGACTCTGCTTTGTCGCACTCGGCGCGCCGCGCCAGGAAGTGTTTGCGGCCCGGTGCCTCGACGAGCTTGATGGAACCGGAATGCTCTGCATCGGCGCGGCGCTCGATTTCATCGCTGGAACGCAGATGCGCGCGCACACCATCGTTCAGCGAGTAGGGCTCGAATGGGCGTGGCGAATGCTGCGCGATCCGCGCCGCCTGGGGCCGCGATACGCCCGCTGCATGGCCGCCGTTCCGAAGCTCGTCGCACGGACCATTCCACAGATCGTCACCGCACGCATGAGGAAGGCCGCATGACCTCCACGCTGACATTGGCCTTGCGCGCGCGAAATGCCAGCCGCCTCAGGCCGCGCTATCAGATCTGCCTGATTCACCCGTTCGATCCGCGCGGTGAGAAGGTCGGCGGTCTGGAAACCTATATTCGCGACTTCATCACTTTCCACCCTGAGGACACCGATCTGCTTTTCATCGGTGTCGATTCCAGGGGAGACCTGACGCTGGGTGAGGTACACAAATTGACGTTCCGAGGCCGGTCGTTCGATTTCTTTCCCATTCTGAATTATTCGGACCTGCGAGCACGCGAAGCCGCTCGTAGCCTCCGGGGCTCGCTGACCGGACAGTTTTTCGCCGCGCTGTTGCGCTACTTCGGCCCCATCTCGAGGCTGATCCGCTCGCGAAGATGCACGATCGACCTGCGCCGCGTGGAGTACTCGTGGTTGCCGGTGATACTCCGGCTGCCTTTCGTCCAGATGCTGCACGGCGAAGGTGTCCCGAAGCTTCAGATGGATTCGCTGCTTCGCAAATACTGGTTCGTCCATCATGCCGGCGAATGGCTCGCGGCCGCAACGAGCGCAAAGTTTCTCTGCGTCAACCCGTTCATCACGGAACGGCTGCAGAAGAGATATCCGCATCAGAAAGACAAAATCGATACGCTCTGGACCTGGGTCAACACCGATATTTTCCAGCCAAAGCCCCTGCCAAGCAACCTGGTTCCCTTCCGCATCGTCTACGCGGGCAGGCTTGATGAATTCAAGAATCCGTCGTTGATGTTCCGCACCATCGAGCTATTACGGACGCGGCTTCAGGGCGCGGTGGAATTTCATTATATCGGCACCAGCGATCCCAGTCGTTTTGCCGAATTCGCAGCAATCGCAGACATCACTGTCCGTCACGGTTTCAAGGACGCGGCTGGAATGGCGGCGACGCTCGCCGGCGTGCATGCCGGGATACTGACTTCAGAGTTCGAGGGCATGCCGCGCATTGTGCTGGAAGCACTGGGCGTCGGCCGCCCCGTCGTCGCGGTGCATCTGCCGCAGCTTGAAGCCGTCATTCGCGACCACGAAAGCGGATTCCTTGTGCCGCGATCCGGCTCGATCGAAGACATGGCGGAAATGCTGACCGAGCGGTTCGTCGAACTGCGCGTCGCCATTGGCGCCGGAGAGATGGATCACACGCGGATCGCGGCGGCGATCTCGGATTTCACGCCGGGCAAGCAGCTCGCCCGGGTCTATCGCTATCACCAGGACCTCCAGAATTCGCAGGAAATGACGGTCGTCCCGTCCACCCGTCGAGGTGAAGCAAGTGAACATCCTTCTGCTCACGAGTGAGTTTGCTCCCGCGAATGGCGGGATCGGAACCTACGCGCGCGAGATCGCGATCGCTGCGACCGAACTCGGCGCCGAGGTCAAGCTGATCGCGCCCGACTATGGCGGTGACAACAGATCGGAGGACCGCAGCCTGCCGTTCGACATCTGTCGTTTCCGGGGCGGCCTGCACTCGATGCAGGACTTGCCCGGCAAAATTCTGCTGGCGCGGGGGCACGTCGCCGCGAGACGCTTCGATGTGATTCACGCCGCCGACTGGCCCTTCTTCATTCCAGTCGCGCTGTCGCGCGGGCTGACGCAGGCGCGCATCCTGATGACCGTGCACGGCACCGAAGTCAACGAAACCCAGACGCCGCTCAAGCGGCTTGCGGTGCGCTCCGCCGGCGTGTTCGGGCCACGAACATCCATCGCGGCCAACAGCCGCTTCACGCGCGAGCTGTTTCGCCAGCGCTTCAACGTCGATTCGGGGCGGATCCACGCCATACCGCTCGGCACATCCGATTTCTGGTTCGGCAGCCGCAACGCGCGTTCAGCGACGCGGGCAAAGCATGAGATCGCAGCCGATCGCATCGTCATGGTAACCGTCGCGCGCCTCACCCGCCGCAAAGGTCATTTGCTGACGCTCTCGGCAATATCAGCTCTTTCGCCGGAGCTGCGGCGCCGGTTGACCTGGCTTGTGATCGGCCCGGACGGCGAGGCGGACTATGTCGCGGAATTGCACGGTCTCGCAGCGAAGACAGATTGTGACATCAGATTTCTCGGCCGTTTGTCCAACGAGGAGATTCGGGACATCTATGGTGCAAGCGACTTCTTTTGCCTCACGGGCCTTCCTGAATCCTCCGGCCGTGTCGAGGGATTCGGGCTGGTCTACCTGGAAGCCGGAGCCGCCGGCTTGCCTAGCCTCGCAACCGACGTTGGCGGCGTTCCCGACGCAGTGATCGGCGGCCAGACGGGTCTTCTCGTGCCGGCGTCGGCCGATGCGATTGCGCAGGCCCTCACAACGCTTGCCACCGATAAAACAACGCGGTCGGCGCTTGCCGTGGGGGCGACGGCACATGCGCGCCGATTGTCCTGGAAGCGTTGCGCGGCAGACACCTATGGCCTGACGTCATCGAGCGAGGCCAAATCCCGTGCCTCTCTCGCCGATCACGAACCACACGCCCTGCGCCAGCCCATGCGACCGGCACTTTCGCGCTTGAGGAAAGCATGAAGCCATTCGCCGGCGCAGCGATCGTTCTGGCACTAGCCACGACCCCGTCGCGTGCCGATAATTGCGACAAGAGCCGGTCATATCTGCTGGGCGGCCTCGGCGGCGATTTGGCGCTTGCACCGAAGGAGTTTGACGGCCTTTTCAAGAGGTGCCTGGCGGCCGCGGCAATGACGAATGTCAAGGATGCCTACATTCTCAAGGACGGTGGCATCGCGGTGATCCCGAAGCAGGACACGCTCGCGGCGACGGCCGCTACCCTCTCGCAATTCTGCGAGGCCTATCCGCGAGCGACCTTGCACTTCCTCACGAGGCGTGAACGCACCGACGACAAATCGCTCGCGGATATCGTCAGGATATCCTCCACGTCATCAACCTCCTGCCAGAAGATCAAGGGGCTCGCCGAATGAACCAGCTTTCCCGCCGCGATCTCTTGCAGATGACGGCCGCCGGCCTTGCCGCAGGCACCAAGGCAGCGGCCGCGCCCACGCCCGGACCAAGCCTCGGCGGGATCGCGGCCAAGAACGGCTATCTGTTCGGCTCGGCAGCCGCGGAGGTCATCGACAACGATCCAGCCTACCGCGAGCTTTACCTGACGCAGACGAAGATCGTCACCACCGACGTAGCGCTGAAGATGGGGCGGATCGCAGCGCAACCCGGCCCAAAACATTTCGAAACGGCCGACCGTCTGCTTGCTTTCTGCGATCACAACCGGATCGCGATGCGAGGGCATTGCCTGATCTGGAACGAATGGGTGCCGGATTGGATCAAGACCATGAGCGTCAACGAGCGACGTTCGTTTTTCGATGCCTATATCGATGATGTCGTCGCGCGCTATACCGGACGCCTGCAATCCTGGGACGTGGTCAACGAGCCGTTTTGGCCTGGGCACGGCGCGCCCGGCGGCTTCCGGCTGGGCCCCTGGTATGACGCTTTCGGAACCGACTATATCCGTCGTGCCTTCGTGCGCGCCGCTCAGGTCGATCCCCGGACGCGATTGGTGCTGAACGAAGCGCAGACCGAACGGGACGATGAGGTTGGACTTGCGGTCCGCAGCGGGCTGTTGAAGCTGGTCGCCGATCTCAAACACGCCGGTGTGAAGCTGGACGTGGTCGGACTGCAGGGTCATTTGCAGCCGCAATATCCGCACGACCCCGGCCGGTTCGAGGAATTCCTCCATCAACTGGCCGATCTCGGCGTCGACATCTACATCACCGAATTCGACGTCTACGACGGCACCTTTCCGGATGATGTCGCGGCGCGCGACGCAGCGGTCGCGATGACGGCCCGGCAATTCCTTCAGCCCACGCTCCGCCACCCTGCGGTCAAGGCGCTCATCACCTGGGAACTGGCCGACAATTACTCGTTCTATCGGGGAATGGCCAAGGACAAGAACGCCAGACCTGCGAGGCCGCTACCCTATGATGACCGGCTGCAACCAAAGCCGTTGTGGAACGTGATCGCGCAATCGTTCGAAGGCGCCGCAACGGAAGGGCGCGCCGGCACGCACCGGACGCGTTGAGGAAGCAAGGCGGGAACCACGGACATGCGGCTTTCAAAAACAGTCACCGAGACAGCGTTGCTGCTCAAACGGCATGCGCCGCAGCTCTATGCTTCGATCCGCAACAACGCGCCGCCCCGGCTGCGCTCGATCATCAACGAGCGGATGACGGTCGACAGTCTCGGCACCGACGACGCCGAGCTCGTCTTCACCAACATCTTTCGGCGGAATTGGTGGAACAATGGCGAGAGCCGCAGCGGCTGGGGCGCCGAGTTGCAGCGAACCGTATCGATCAGAACAAGTCTTCCCGACTTCGTGCAGCGCCATTCGATCAGCTCGCTGCTCGATGCGCCATGCGGCGATTTTCATTGGATGCAATATGTCGAGTGGTCATCGGGTTTCCGCTATGTCGGAGCCGACATCGTCCACGATCTGATCGTCGAGAACCGGAAAAAATATCCGGCCATCGAATTTCTGAGGCTCGACGTGCTTTCCGATCCCCTGCCCGCGGTCGACGGCTGGCTTGCCCGAGACCTCATGATTCATTTTCCGGATCAGGCGGTATGGGCTGCCCTCGATCAATTCCAGAAATCGTCTGCCCGCTATCTCCTGGCAACGACCTATCCCAATGCACGGCACAACCACGACATCAGATTTGGTCAGGTGCGGCACCTGAACCTCTGCGCCCCACCGTTCAATCTACCCCAGCCGTTCGAGGTTCTGCGCGAGGACGATGACCCAGCGACCGGACGCGTCATCGGCGCGTGGCGCCGGCCTGACATCGAAAGGGCACGATCGTGAGATTTCATGGTTTGGTCGTCGTGGCGACGCTGGGTGCAACCACCGCCTGCTTCGGCGAAGATGCCAAACCATCGCCATCGGTCGCGCGACCATCCATGCCCTATGCAGGAACCGCCACCATGCAAGACGACGGGTCTCTTACGTTGCATCTGCGCCTGACCGAGGACGGCAAGGCGATCGACGATACACTGACTTACAAGACGACCGATCGCGGCTTTGACGATGTGCTCCGCCATCTCGGCGGCCTCGGCCCCGGTGACACCAAGAGCTTCAGACCCTGGAAGGATTGAGACATGGCTGGATTAACGCTGATTGCGCCGCCCATGACGCGGAGCCCAAACGACGGTCATGCGCCTCAATGCAAGCCGAGGCCCGGATCATCGGCATGGCCAACTCCGCACTTCGATCTCTTGCAAACCGTTCCATCCATGGAGCCTTGTTATGCTGTTAACTAACATGCGTCTGCAGTATTCCATCGCGGACATATCCAATTTCGTCCGCGCACATCTGCTGGCGGCGAAGGCAGACGCCGCGATCGATCAGGAGAAATTTCAGGAGGTCATCTCAAACCACGCCTCCGAGGGATATGACAGCTACAAATATTTCGACAAGCAGTTGTGGCTGCGCTCAAAGATGATGCGGGCGATCGAGCTGGGGCTCGATAAGGCCTCGCCGCTATCGGTTCTGGATATCGGCTGCGGCGCCGGTTATTTCCTTTACTGCTGCAAGTATCTTGGCCACGAGGTGCATGGCATCGACCTGCCGAATTATGAGTTCTATCGCGACATGATCGCCCTGTTTGGCATCCCGCGGACGGGATTCAGAATAGAGCCTTACAAGCCGCTGCCGGCGATCGGAAAGCGGTTCGATGTCATCACTGCCCATCAGATCTGTTTCAACGGACACAAGACCGAGCGAATGTGGGGGCCTGAGGAGTGGGAATATATCCTCAACGATCTCCAGGAAAACTTGCTTGAACCGGGCGGCACGATCGCGCTCGAATTCAACGAGGAACCCGAAATCGGATTCTACACAGAGGAAGTGCGACGATATTTCGAATCGCGTTCCGCTCGCATCTTCCGCGGACGAGTGTTCCTCACGGGCGAAGAACCCCCGATCACGGCCCTGCAACGCTCCATCGCCGAACGCGCGCTCTAGTGTCCCGGTTCTGACATTCGTATCCCATCGCAGCGGGCACTTTACGAATGTCAGAACCAAAGGGACACTAGCAACTATATGATCCTAGTGTAGCTTTGACTCTGACGTTCCTTCCGAGAGTTCGCGGCAACACTGAAAGGAACGTCAGAGTCGCTACACTGGGCGTTTACAGCTCGGAGCCGGATAGTTCCGTAAAATCACACCATTTTGATCGCGGACGAGGCAAACTTTCCTTGTCGCCGCGCGTGATGCGCGTGCGAAGGTTATTGAAGCGGCTCAAAATCGTACCGGTAGGGGATCGCGGGCCGCCTTGGGCGATCGGCGCCGGCCCCCTTTCCGGGCCTGATCGCGCATGCGGTCGAGGCAGCGCCGTTCGCCTCGCTTGAATGTTTGCGAATATGATCCAAATATGAACGCTTGATGTGAAATCGGTCCGCGTAAGAGTGAGATCGGGCTATGCGGTGGATCAGCATAAATGCGCCGATGGCGGCGCTTCTCTTGACGGTCATAATTGGACCAACGGCTGCCGATGCCGGAGGAGTCCTCGACGTCGAAGCCAGCGATGCCGAGATTCGCGTCGGAAACATCATGCCCTATACCGGCCTGCTGGCTGCGTTCGCGACGATCGGTAGAGCCGAAGCTGCCTACTTTGACATGGTGAACGACAACGGCGGTATCAATGGCCGCAAGGTCAAGTTCATCTCTTATGACGACAGCTCCAATCCGGTAACCGCCGTCGAACAGACCCGCAGGCTGGTCGAGACCGATAAAGTCCTCCTGATGTTCGGGTCGTTCGGTACGCCGAGCAATCTGGCGACAAGATCGTATCTGAACAACAGGAAGATTCCTCAGGTCTTCATTGCTTCCGGTGACAAGGAATTTGCAAATCCCAGGGCGTTTCCCTGGACGATGGGATGGCAGCCTCCGTTCCGGGTCGAGGGACGCATCTACGCGAACTACATTCAAGCCACCTATCCGGAGCGCAGGATCGCGGTGCTCTGGCAAGACGATCAATTCGGCAAGGATCTGTTTCAGGGGCTGCAAGATGGGCTTGGCGATTGGGCACGCCTGATCGTTGCAGATACGACCTTCGATCCTTCGGATATGTCCTCGCTTGTTGCACAACTGGGTGTGTTGAAGAGTTCCGGCGCTGAAATCCTGCTGCTCGATGTCGCGCCGGTTTTCGCTGCTCAAGCGATACGAAGGATAGCTGAACTCGATTGGCATCCAGTTATCCTGCTCGACAATGCCTCTGCCTCGATCGCAAGTGCCTTGAGGCCGGCCGGTCTGCAGAATTCGTCGGGTGTGATTTCGACTTCCTTCCTGAAGGACGCCGCCGATCCACAATGGAACAATGATCCGGCGACGAAGGATTTCCAGTCGTTCATGGATAAATATTACCCGGACGGAGACAAGGACGATGTCAATGCTGCCTTCGGATATGCCGCGGCCGAGACGCTATTTCATGTGCTGAGCCGGTGCGGTGATGATCTTTCGGGCGCGAACGTCATGCAACAATCCGCCTCGTTGAAGGCGTATCGGACCTCGATCTTGCTCCCCGGCATAACGATCGACACCGGACCGGATGACTTCCGCCCGATAGAGCAAATGCGTCTTGTGCAATTCGACGGAATCGCCTGGCAGCCGATCGGTGACGTGATCGAAAGTGCGTTTGTCAATGATGCCGAAGATCTGGCGCTGAAGACCAGAACAAAATGATCACGTGATTCGACGCTGGGCTCGGGATCACGAAAGGTATTTTGCTGCAGATTTTTGCCGGCTTGGCCCCCTTGACCCAAGGTGGCGATAAAGTTGATTGGGAGAAGCAAATGTCACAGACGGTATCGGAGCTACTGGTCGGCGTCCTTGAACAGATCGGCGTCACACAGATTTTCGGTCTGATTGGCGATTCCCTCAATCCACTGGCGGATGCGGTTCGGAAGAGCAAGATCGAATGGGTCGGCGTCAGGCACGAAGAAGGCGCGGCATTGGCTGCGGCCGGGCAAGCCAAGCTCACCGGGCGGCTCGGCGTCTGCGCGGGTACGACCGGTCCGGGCAGCACGCACCTGGTGGCGGGGCTCTATGAGGCGAGCCGCGACCACGCACCTGTCCTTGCCCTGTCTGGTGACATGCCAAGGCCGATGCACGGCACCGATTTCATCCAGACGACGGAGCCGGATCTCTTGTTTCGAGATGTCTCGCTCTATACCGAGACTATCTCATCGCCGGCGCAGGCGGCCGCCGTGATTCATCAGGCCATCGCCGCCGCTTATTCAGGTCCCGGCGTCGCGCATTTGACGCTTCCACAAGACGTGCTCTCGGCAAAGGCGGTAGGCGCCGCCTCGAGTGTCGCGACCTTGAAGCCTCGCGGCGAAGTAACGCCAAGCGAGGCCGACGTGGCCGACATCGCCCGGCGGATCGACAATGCCGGCAGCGTGGTGATCATGTGCGGCGCAGGTTGCCGCGGCGCCGCCGATCTCCTGGGCGAACTTTCCAATCGTCTCAAGGCGCCATTGGTCCATTCGGTGCGCGGCAAGGAGCTTATGGCCTATGACGACCCGCGCTGGATGGGCGGTCTCGGCATGATAGGCACCAAGGCGGTCTACAACGCAGTGCAGAACTGCGACCTGCTGCTGTTGATCGGAACCGACTATCCGTACTCCAATTTCCTGCCCGACAAGGGCACAGTGATCCAGATAGACGAACGTGCGCAGGTGCTGGGGCGTCGTGCCCCGACAGAGTTCGGCGTTGTAGGTTCGGCACGGCCTACGTTGAAGCTGCTGCTCGACAAAGTCAGGGCGAAGAGCAACACCAGCTTCTGGGACAACGTCACCCGCGAACGACACCGCTGGGACGATATGCTGAACAAGCAAGCTGACCTCAAGCGGAGCAAGGGCCGTATTCATCCGCAAGCGGTGGCGCGCGGGGTGAGCGACCTCGCCCGTCGCGACGCGATATTCGTTCTGGACACCGGGTTGAACACATTATGGTCCGCGAACTGGATCCGGCAAAGCGGATCGCAACGCATCATCGGTTCGTTCAACAACGCAGCGGTCGGGACGGCTCTCGGTCAGGCCAATGGCATCCAGGTGCTCAACCGCTCGCGCCAGGTGATCGCACTTGTCGGCGACGGCGGCTTCAACATGCTGATGGGCGAGTTCATGACCTCGGTGCAGCACAAGCTGCCGGTGAAAGTCGTCATCTACAACAACTCCGCGCTGGGACTGATCACACTGGAGGCCGAAAGTGTCGGTCTCGTCCCATTCCGCGAGGCCATCGAATTTCCCAACCCCGATTTTGCGGCGCTGGCGCGCGCCTGCGGCGGCCACGGCTATACGGCGCGAAAGCCGGACGACCTGATGGCCGCGATTGCCGAGGCGCTCGCCGTCGACGGCCCCGCGATCGTAGACGCAGTCGTTGCCTCCGACGAAATGCCCAACATGCCGCACGTCGAACTCGAGCAGGTCGGACATTACGCCATGGCGAAGGTCAAGGAAGCGGTGCTTGCCGTAACCGGCGGCTAGTGTCCCGGTTCTGACATTCGTATCCCATCGCAGCAGGCACTTTTACGAATGTCAGAACCGGGACACTAGCAAATCTATAATTCTAGTGTGGCTTTTGACTCTGACGTTCCTTTTGCGAGGCCGCTGAGAAACTGAAAGGAACGTCAGTGTCGCCACACTAACAGTCATGGCAGCGGCGTCGAGAAAATCGCTGCCTTTATAGGACGCCAACGGCCACCGCTTCGATCCGGACGAATAGTTGCGCACCAACTGCTTAGCCTTGGGAACCCCTATTAGCCGCCACGAACGAGGTGACGAATAAGTTCCATCCCTGACGCGGGCCGTTGTATTTGAGCAACATTCTCGCCGCAAAATCGAGTTCCATTCACTTGCGGCATTGCGCCACTCGGCCGCGAAGCCAAAAATCGCCCCGTCCCATGCGCGACTCTGTCCCCTTGGAGATCGGCAAAACATGAACCCGCCATTAGCAGGATTTTGCGCAGCGGCTGTCATTCCCGTTTTGGCCATTGCCTGGTTCGCGACTTCAGGTTCGCCGGCCATCGAAACCACCGACGCAGCGTCAACCGCGGATCGTCCCCCAACGTCGATTACGGCCGATGCCGGCACAGCCAAAAACTCGCAGCCGATCGCGTTCGGTAAGGACGAAATCGATCCCGTCAACGAGCCGGTTTTGGAGGCGGCCAGCGACGTGAGCCGCACCCCGCAAGTACCGGAACCAGCCATCACAGTCGCGCTGGCAGATCCGTCGGACATGACGCCGCCCGTCGCATCGCCCGAGCAATCAGCCAAGGAAACTACGGAGGATCCAGGACCTGGCGCGGCCAACCGGGGCATCGACACAACCGAAGTCCTCGATGAATGCTTCGTCGTCGACACTTGTATGGACCGCTATCTGTGGGCTCTTTATCAACGCACGCCCAAGGAAGACACCATCAGTGAGCAAGAACAGAGAAAAGTGACAGCCAGAAAGAAAGGCAGGCTGGTGACTGTTACCAGGACCATTACGAGACAGGTCAACGAAGATTTTTCCTGGAAGGACCGCAAGGCCGCCGAACGGGCCGGCATGTCCGTGATGGATTACGTGTTCGGAGGCGTGGATTCGAACTTCAAGCGAAGGCTCTTTCAAATGCTCCACGCTGCGGAGGAAGCAGGCCTCTCACCTGGCATAACCAGCGCATTTCGCGATGACTATCGGCAATCCATCGCGAGTGGCCAGAAGGCAGCCGACAACAGATCCTACCACGGCGGCAGCCTCCGCGGTGGCTATGGCCACGGACTTGCAGCCGACGTCGTGAGCGTCAAAGGCGAGACACGGGCACAGCGATGGACATCTACCGAGGTGTTCTGGAAATGGATCGATGCACACGGCCACGAATTTGGAATTGGGCGGCCCTATCTCGATCGAGATGCTCCGCACGTGGCGCCGATCGACGGCAAGGAATATGCTGACCACCATCCCGGAATGAGAACGCGAGAGGCATCGAAGCCTCGAGAGGCGTCGAAGCCCCGCAAAAGGTTAGCCAAGCGCAATCACGGCGTGGCGGAACGTACCAAGACTGCAAGATCCTCGAAGGTAAGAACGATCTGACCCAACCACGCGACGACCAAGCCGCGCGAAGCGACGCCTGGTCCAGGCCGATGACGATCATATCCGATGGCCGGAACGTGATGGTAACCGTTTCGCCCTTGTTTGGAATCGATTGACGCCGGTTCTTTTCGATAGCAGTGATCTCGGCGGCGCCATCGAGAGCAATAATCAGTTCGAAGTCGGAGCCGAGATAGATCACGTCCTTGATAGTGCCCTTCGGCGCGCTGCTGGTCAGGGATGAAAGGGGCACCCCACTGCAAATTCACCGGAGATGAGGGAAACGGTCGGAGACCGCGTTGAGCATCGATCGATGCTGACTTCTCTTCTCTTCTCCGCCCCGTCAAAAAGCCGGCCTCGCATCGTTGCAATCAAGTCCAGCCCTGATAAAACCATCTCCGTATGTCACTCGTACACAAGTGAATATGGGGACATCGAGAAGACCGCTCAGGCACCTTCCGCCGATAACCAGTCAGCAAGCAGAGAGGAAACCACAATGGATCTACAGCTCAAAGGCAAGACGGCGCTCGTCACCGGCGGCAGCGAAGGGATCGGTCGGGCGATTACAGCGGTGCTCGCCAAGGAGGGCGTCGACGTTGCAATCTGCGCAAGGCGAAAGGAGCCGCTGGAATCGGTCGCGGCGGAATTGACCAAGGCGACGGGCCGAAAGATTGTCGCGATCCCGGCGGACCTGACCAAGGACGCTGATGCGGCAAACTTCGTCAAGAAAGCAGCCGAGGCGCTTGGGCGCATTGACATCATGGTCAACAATGCCGGTGCTGCGCCTGGAGGCGTGATCGAAAAGCTTACCGAGGACGATTGGTCTCAGGCCCTGCAGTTGAAGTTCATGGGTTATGTGCGATGCCTGCGCTATGCTATTCCGATCATGGTCAAGCAAGGCGGCGGCCGGGTTGTCAACCTGATTGGAAACGACGGTGTCAAACCGTCGTATTGGGAGGTAGCGCCGGGAGCCGCCAATGCGGCTGGACAGAATCTCACCAAGGCACTGGCCGGCCAATACGGCAAACACGGCATTTCGTTCGTGGCGGTGAATCCGGGGCCGGTCCGTACCGAGCGCTGGGACGGGCTCGTTAAAGCCATGTCGCGTGACATGAATATCCCTTACGAGGAGGCTGACACACTGGCTCCCTCCGCAATTCCCCTGGGAAGGATCGCCGAAGCCGACGAGGTCGCCAATCTCGTTGCGATGATGGCATCTCCGCTAATGCACTACGTCAACGGCACCATGATCGAGATCGACGGCGGCCAGGAAAAGGCCCTGATGGATCGGGTTCGCGACCGCTGACCCAAGCCGTGCATCGGCGGGCTCCTTGCATGGCGCCCGCCGTGCAGTTTTTGTTGGATGCGGAAGCACGCCATGAAAATCAATTCAAAAGCGACCGTCCTGGCGTTCCCCGCCGCGAGCGCCCCGCCCTACGATCTGGACAATCAGATCGGCTTCCGGCTTCGGCTCGCGATGCAGAAGCACACGGATATTTTCTTCAGGAACATGGACCTCGGGCTCACGCAGGCTCAATTCGCTGCAATGGCGCGTCTCCAGCTCAGCGGCGCATGCTCGCAAAATCACCTTGGCCGGTCCGTCGGCCTCGATACGGCTTCCATGGTAGGCGTGATCCGGCGGCTCAAGGCCCGAAAGTTGATCTCGGCTGTAAAAGACAGGGAAGATCGGCGACGGGTGACAATCGACCTGACGGCCTCAGGCCAAGCGCTGATTGTGAAAGCAGTAGAAATGGGGAAGCGGGCCAACGAAAAGACCTTGTCCCCACTGACGCCGGCCCAGCGCAAACAACTAATCTCGCTTTTGAGTCTTCTGGTCACCGGCGACGGCGATTAGCCGACGAAAAACAAATTCAACGCCAGCTCATATTCGCTTGTTTGCGGGCAGACAGCCCGTGCACGTATGTCTCTCAACCCTTTACGACGTATGGAACGCGATCTTCCGTCGGAAGGATCAGATTCAGCAAGACAGCCACCAGAACGCCCACAACAATTCCGTCAGCGGCCAATATGCGGATCGTCGCCGGAAACGCTTCGAACACCTGAGCGGGTGCCAGATTTACAACCGTGCTGAGCCCGATGGAGGCCGCGAGTATCAGCGTGTCGCGCTGCCTTGCCAGGGATTGTGAGGCGATCTTGATGCCCACCACGACAATCATGCCGAACATGAAAACCAGCGTTCCGCCCAGCATAAAGGGCTGGATCATGCCTACTACAGCCCCGATCTTCGGCAGGAACGCCATGCAAACAAGAATCATTCCGGATATCGCGACGACGTAGCGGCTGGCCACGCCTGTCAGCGAAATCGCGCCGACATTCTGGTCGTAGGATATCAGAGGCACGCCTCCAAAGATGACCGCGATCATCGAACCGAGGCCATCGCCCGCTATCGCACCACGTATGCGTCGCTCGGTCGGCTCAACCTGAACCATCACACAAAGCGCTATTGTTATGCTCATTGTGTAGATCGCGGCGACAACATGATAGATGGTGATCGACGTCAGGCTGCCGATGGCCGGCCACGCAATACCGTACGGAAGAAGGCTCGGCACTCTGAACCACGGCGCAGCAACCACATTGGCGACGTTATTCAAACCAAAAAAGAATCCGGCGATGTAAACCGCGACAAGCGCGACCAAAATGGAAAACGATCTTATCGTCCGATTTCCCAGCGCTGCGATGATCGTGATCAGGACGATGCTCGCCAGCAGGAACGCCACAGTAATCGGCTGGCCGAAATAGGGTGTATTGGTCGCGAAAGCCACGTTCATTGCGATCTTTGTCAATGTAAGCCCCGTGGTGATCAGCAACGAACCGATGACGATCGGCGGAAAAAGCGCACGGGTCTTGCCGACAATGGGACTGATTGCCAGAAGCGCGATACCTCCCATCAGCAACGCTCCGGTAGCGGCGCCCAAACTCTCAGCCTTGGCAATCTGAACGACCGGACCGATATAGACGGTGTAGGCACCGAGCAATAGCGGCAGGCGCGCACCGACCCAGCCAACACCCAGCGAGGAAATCATGGTGCCTATTCCGCAACCCAGCATCACACCCGTGATAAGCGCCAAGCGCAAATCTTCCGGAAGATTTAGAAGCTGGCCGATGACCAACGGCGAGGCCACCATGGCGGAGAACATGACAAGCACATGCTGTGCCCCGAACAGGATTGCCGCGATTGGTGATGGCTTGTCTTCAAGACCATAGCGCATTGCGATGGCGCCGCCATGCGTTGTGTCACCTTCCTCGGCAAGCAACTGGCCTACGCTCGCCTGTTTCAACATTTCCATCGTGGGGCCCCCAAACGGAACAAAAGCTTGTCATCACATCTGGCTGCATGCAACCATTTATCGGAAAGTCATCCAAGTGCTGTGCCTGGGCATGCGCGCGAACGTTCAGCAACGAGAGCCTGCGCCCGCCGACCTAACTCCAAACGGAAATCGGCAGATGGGCATCGCCGTATCGACTACGCGTTTTCCTTCAGGATCGCCCGAATCCGCTGCGGCAATATCGGCAATTGCGTAATCGCGCCCGGCCTGCAGAGCGCATCATCCACCGCAGCGGCGATCACCGCGCCGGCGGCATTTGTGCCGCCCTCGCCTGCACCCTTGAGCCCCATTGGATTGAGCGGGCTCGGAGCGTCCTCGGAAATGATGACGTCAATGTGCGGAATTTCTCGCGCCGTCGGCATCAGGTAGTCGGCGAATGTCACCGACAGCGGTTCGCCGCGGTCATCATAGATAAAGTCTTCGTAGAGTGCGCCGCCAATGCCTTGCGCGACACCACCAACAATCTGGCCCTCGATCAGCATGGGATTGACGGCCTTGCCGACATCGTAGGCGACAAGGTAGCGCTCGGTTGCGATGGCGCCGGTATCCGCTGCGATGCTGACCACCGCGACGTGAACGCCATAAGGATAGGTCATGTGGTGGGATTCGAATGAAGCTTCGGCGAAAAGCCCGGGTTCGCGATCTCCCAGAAACTTCGAGCCGGGAGCCAGCGCCTTTGCGATTTCGCTCAGTCCAACCGAAGGGCCGACGGCATTGCCGGTCTGAACGATTTCACCTCCAATGAGGTCGAGTTGGCCGGCAGACGTCTGCATCAACTCGGCCGCCGTGTTCAGCACCTTGTCACGCAGTTTGATCGCCGCAAGCCTGGTCGCTTCGCCGGTCATGACCGTCACGCGCGAGGCGAAAGCGCCCATGCCTCTCTCGATGCGATCGGTCTGACCGTGGATCACGCCGATGCGCTCATAGTCGACACCGAGCGCATCCGCGCAAATCTGCGCAACCACCGTTTCGACGCCCTGGCCTACGGATGCGGCGCCGGTAACGACCTCGACAGACCCGTCTGTGCCGATGGTTATGCGAACGTCGTCGAAGGGGCCAAGCCCGCTCTTTTCAACAAACATGGCGACGCCGGCGCCAACCAATTCTCCTGCCCGACGACGCGCTGCCAGTTGACCCTGCAGCTCGGTCCAACCGAACTTGTCCAGCGCCTTGTCCAGCAATTTGACGTAATCGCCGGAGTCCAGCACGATATCCGTGCCTAGCGTTTCAAGATCTCTAGTGACCGGCATTTCGCTCTTGTCGATCAGGTTTCTGCGTCTGACCTCGACCAGATCCAGGCCGGTCTCGGCGGCGATCGCGTCCATCAACCGCTCCCGAACGAACGTGCTCTCATAACGTCCTGGCGCACGATAGGTCCCGCACGGGGTTTTGTTCGTCAGGCGAATGTGGCCGACGGCCCGGTACGCAGGTATCCGGTACGGACCCGGCAGCATCGCCGCCGCGAGATCGGGTACGGTCGCGGCGTGCGTGCGCATGTAGCCGCCCTGATCGTGATAAAATTCGTCATCGATGGCGAGGATGCGCCCTTCGCGATCCACGGCGGCGCGGATGTGATGTGTCTGCTGGCGCGAGTGGTTCGCGGCTATAAAGTGTTCGCGCCGGTCCTCGATCCATTTCACGGGGCGCGCAAACCGGAGAGCGGCGAGGCAAACCAGCACGTCCTCGGGATACAGCTCGCCGCGAACACCGAACCCGCCGCCGACATGGCCTTCGTAACAATGGACGCTCGCGGGATCGCGGCCAAGCATCTTGGCAATTTGAGCCCGGTTCCAGTGCGGCACCTTGGCGGCGCCGTACATCTTCAGCATGTCGACGGCGCTATCGTAGTGGCCGACGGCCCCGCGCGTTTCCATCGGAACACCGGAGTGACGCCCGATGGCGAGGGAGAGGCTGACTACCTTGTGCGCATCGCGAAAGGCCGCATCGATATCGCCATACCCTTTGCGAATGACCGCCGCTTCGGTCGAAAGACCTGCGGCAAATTCGCCGGGCGCCTGGTCCGCATGCAGGATCGGTGGCATTTCTTCGACATCAACAACGACATGCTCCGCCGCGTCCTCTGCCAGATACGGATCGTTGGCAAAAACCACGGCAACGGGATCGCCGACATATCGCACGCGATCCTTGGCGAGAACCGTCTGCCGATAGGCGGAAAGCTGCTCCAGACGAGTCAAACGAAAGCCGATCGGCGGCAGTCCGGCGACATCCGCAAACGCCCAGGCGGCCTGGACGCCGGGAATCGCAAGCGCCTGTGTCAGGTCCACCGAGCGGATGCGGCCGTGAGCCTGCGTCGATCGAACCACCCGCATGTGCAGCTGATCGGAAAAGTTGATGTCGGCCGCAAATCGTCCCTGGCCGCGCAGCAAGGGTTCATCTTCCTTGCGGGGAACCGAACTGCCGACGAATTTTTTGCGGGCAGCGGTCATGCGTTCAAAAACCCGTGTGCCGCGGCGATCGTCGGCTCAAGCGCGCCATGACCCGTGCATTTCCGCAGCCGCGGCGCGAACGGCCTTGATGATGTTCTGATATCCGGTGCAGCGGCAAAGATTTGAAGACAGCACGTCAATCAAGCTTTCGTCGCTGATCTCGGGTTCGCGCTCGAGTACGCCGACGGCCAGCATCAAAAACCCCGGCGTGCAGAAGCCGCATTGCAGCCCGTGATGATCCATAAAGGCACGCTGCATGGGATGCATCTCGTCGCCCCGGGCGAGACCCTCGACCGTACGAATGGCCTTGCCGTCAGCCTGCTGTGCGAACATCAGACAGGAACGCACCGGCTCGCCTGCAACGATAACCGTGCAAGCCCCGCAGACGCCGTGCTCACAGCCGATATGGGTTCCGGTTTGTCCGCACTCCTCGCGGATGGCATCGACCAGCGTGCGGCGCGACTCCACCCTGATATGATGGTCATGGCCATTGATATTCAGGGTAATATCGGATTTTTCGCTCATGGCATTTTTCCACTGCTGCGCAACGCCGACCGAATCCGCTGCGGCGTCGCCGGCATTTCGTCGATGGAGACACCGAAAATCGACAGCGCGTCGTTGATAGCGCCGATCACGGCCGCCGGCGCGCCGATTGCACCGCCCTCACCCAGGCCCTTCGCCTTCGTGATCGAGTTTCCGGTCAGGGTCGCGATATGATGCAATTCGATTTCGGGAATTTCGTGCGTGGTCGGCGGCAGGAAATCGGCCAGTGTGCCGGTCAGGACATTGCCGGTCTCATCGTAGATGATTTCTTCCAGCAAGGCGTTGCCGATGCCCTGCGCGACACCGCCATGGACCTGACCGTCTGCGATCATCGGATTGATGATCAGGCCCGCGTCTTCGGCAATCAGGAATTTTTGCACGCCGACCTGACCGGTGGCAATGTCGACTTCAACCAGCGCGACATGGCAGGCATTGGAGAAGGTGCCGGACGGGTCGTAGCTTCCGACTTCGGTGAGACCAGGCTCGATCTCTCCCTTGAAGATGTGGGTCTGGTGATATGCCGCCCGCGCCATCGTCGCGATGGAGACCGATCGATCCGTTCCGGTAACGTACGCCGAGCCCGATTTCAGGGTAATGTCGTCCGGCGACGCCTCCAGCATGTGGCTCGCCATCTTGAGCAGTTTTGCTCGGACCTTCTTTGCCGCCAGCAGGCTGGCGCCCCCGGAAATCACCAGCGAACGGCTCGCAAAGGTACCCCAGCCGTAAGGCGAGCGATCGGTGTCACCGTGGACAACCTTGATGAACTGAGGATCAATCCCGATTTCATCGGCGATAATTTGCGCCAGTGTGGTGCGCAATCCCTGTCCGTGCGGCGAGGCGCCGATACGCGCCTCGACAAAGCCGGAGGGATCGATGGTGAGGAAAACGCTTTCCCAGCCCGGCGTGATCTCCATGCCGCGCGCGACGAAGGCCGGGCTGCCGTAGCCGGTGCGTTCGGAAAACGTCGCGAAGCCTATTCCGAGGTAGCGGCCGTTCGCGCGTGCCGCCTTTTGCCGTTTGCGAAACGCCGGCACGTCGATGGCATCGATGGCGATCTCCATGGTTTGCTTGTAGGTGCCATCGTCGAAAACCAGACCGGTTGCCGAGGTATATGGAAATTTATCGATCAGGTTGCGGCGGCGAATTTCGGTCGGCTCGATTTCAAAGCCGCAAGCTGCCTTGTCCATCAGCCTTTCCATGGCCAGGGTTATGACGGGTCTGGATACCCCGCGATAAGGCGCCATCGGACAGGTATTTGTCAGCACGCCGCGAGAGACGCAACTGTAGGCACGAAAGTCATATGGGCCGGGCAGTTCCGCCAGTGCCATCAGCGGCTCTACCCCGCAGGTGGTTGGAAAGCAGGAATAGGCGCCGATGTTGGCGATGATATCGGCCGACACCGCGATCAGCTTCCCGTCCGCATTGAAAGCGCCTTCAAGCTCGATATGCTGATCGCGGCTGTGAAAACTTGCGATCAGGTTTTCGCGCCGGTCCTCCGTCCAGGCCACGGAGCTGCGCAGGCGTCGCGCCAGCCAGACCAGCAGCACGTATTCGGGCGCCAGCGACATTTTCTGGCCGAAGCCGCCACCAACATCGGGCGCGACCACGCGCAAATCCGACTCCGGCATGCCGATGATATCGCATATCGCCGTACGCATGAGGTGCGGCATCTGCGTCGTGCAAGTCAGGATTACCCGGCCCGTCGTGGCTTCATAGACGGCATGCCCCGCACGCGCTTCCATCGGCATGGCGTTTTGCCGGCGCGAACGAGCGTTCACACGAAATACCTTATGCGCG
The DNA here is from genome assembly GCA_963832045.1 of uncultured Alphaproteobacteria bacterium. Classification (GTDB taxonomy): domain Bacteria; phylum Pseudomonadota; class Alphaproteobacteria; order Rhizobiales; family Xanthobacteraceae; genus Bradyrhizobium. Next base: position 43,766 of record CAWHSM010000009.1, on the reverse strand, counting down.
TCACGCCAGACGTCATCAAAGTCGGGCGTCCGCATCCGGCCCTCGACAATGACGTTGCCTGGGGCTTCGGTGTGAACCAGTGGCGCGCCCTTCAACAGCGCGAGCGACCCATCAACCAGCGCGGCAGTTTCCGTGATCGCCACTTCGACCTGCTCGGCCAGATCTTCCGCCTCATCCTTATTCGCCGCGTAGACGGCCGCTATGGGCTCACCCGTAAAGCGCACCACGTCATGGGCAAGAATTGGTTGCCCAACGGGCACATAGTTGAACTTGCTGAGCATTGGCCGGATCGGCTTCAGCGCCGCGAGGTCGCTAGCCGTAATGATGCTGGCGCCCGGCGGCGCCGTGATGCTTTCGAGTTTGCCTGCGGCAACCGAACTCCTGACAAAGCGTACCCAGTGATTTGCTGGCAGATCGGCCGTGAAGCGGCCCTGCCCTGTAACAAGGGCGGGATCTTCAAGGCGCCGAATTGAACGCCCGACCCAACCTGTACCCGAGCCTTTGGTCGGTGCCGTCATTGCGTGGAGTGCTCCAAAGCGCGACGCGTAACCGCACGCACGAGGTCGCGGCGATACTCCGCCGTGGTTTGAACGTCCTCCAGCGGATCGATCGCATCGGCGGCTGCTTCGCCTGCCCCGACGAACAAGGCCTGTGCAGGGGCCCGCCCGTTCAAGATGGTTTCGGCTTCCGGGACGCGGCGTGCGCGATCCTCGGCGCCACCGATGCCCACCTGTGCATCGACGATCACGCCTTCGGATATGCGGTACGTCACGAGAGCAGCGGCCATCGCAAAATCACCCGCACGGCGGCTGAATTCATTGAAGCCAAATTTTGTGTCGTCGGGCAGCAACGGCAATCGCGCTTCTGCAAGAAATTCATCTTCGGCAAGCGAGGTCTGCATGATGCCTTCAAGGAATTCAGTGACGTCAATGATCCGCTCGCCACGCACGCTGTTCGAGACGAGTTTTGCGCCCAGGGTCGCGGCGACCAGGCACCATTCGGAAGCAGGATCGGCATGGGCCAGGCTGCCGCAAAACGTGCCGCGCATCCGGATCGGATAATGCGCAATGTGGCCTGCGACAAACGTCAACAGGCGCCCGAGAGGGCCTTCGACCGCGGGCCTGTGAAACGCGCCATGACGTACCCGCGCACCAATCGACAGGAATGTCCCGTCGACCGCCAGCCTGTCGAGCCCCTCAACCTCATTGATGTCGATCAGATGAGCCGGCCGGGCCAAGCGAAACGCCATGATCGGAACGAGGCTCTGGCCGCCCGCCAGGATGCGGCCATCGAGCGGCGCAAACTCCGCAAGCGCGTCCACCACCTGCTGGGTCGTCCGCGGGACATGCCGGGTAAACGGGGCAGGTTTCATGCCGAGATTCCCTGCAACAAGAAATTCAGACGCATACTAACGATGAGCGCAACTTCGTCTACCTCGGGTACCTTCGCGGCTGTCATCGATGTCGAGACCGCTGCCACCTGCTCGATCGGGTTGCAGGCGCTCCATCACCATGGTCGATACTCCCCAGTTAGTGGAAGTGAAGGACGGCGTCCTTAAAGGTCTGGCGGCCCACGGCTATGTCGAATGCAAAAACCCGAAGATCAACTTCAAGAGCGCGCAGAGCAATTTCGGCACGGCGCAACAGATCGCGCGTCAATTCATCGGCGAGGCGCCAGATGTCATCGTTTCGATCACCACCCCAGCGAGCCAGGCAGTGGTCGCCGCGACAAAGGACGTGCCGGTCATCTTTACGGTTGTGACCGATCCAGTGAGCGCAAAGCTGGTTTCACGACGGGTATTTCTTCGGAGTGACCGGCGTCGATAACTTGAATCAACTCACTCAATAATTGGCTTTGTTCCTTTTCAACTACGTTCAAATTTATACAATGAAATTGAACTAGGCAATCCCGGTCGGTACGACCCGCCAGGGTTTTTAAAGCTGACAGCACGGAAAGGATTGGACTCAAGTGGCTCGCACCAAGGGCGTCACGATCGAGACAATCGAAGAAACGTCGAATGCAATTGTCGCGGCGATTGGCAGCCGTTTGCGCAGCCTCAGGCAGGAGCGGGAAATGACGCTTCAGCAACTGGCCGAGGCAACCGATCTCAGCCCTTCGATGTTGAGCCTGGTTGAGCGCGGACGGGCCGCGCCGTCGATTCAATCGCTAATTGTCATCGCGAACGCCCTGAACGTGACGATGTCCGACCTGATCGTGGCAGACAAGCCGGACGAAGCACGGATCGTTATTCGCGCCAGCGATCAGCCCTTCGTGAAGACTGCGCAAAACGTTATCAGATGGGTATTGCGAGAGGATCGTTCGCGAGGGATATCGCTTGCCATCAATGAGTATGAGCCGGAAACCGGAAGTTCTTTGAAGCGCGGAGCGCATAGCGGATTTGAGTATGGTTTCGTGCTTGAAGGCGTGTTGACGGTCGAACTCGAAAACGTGACCTATCAGCTCAAGGCCGGCGACCTTATCGCGTTTAAATCCAGGCGTCCGCACAGGTTCTGGAACAACGGGTCGAAGCGCGTCCGAACGCTATGGATAAACCTCAGGGGCGATTGAGGCGATATCAGCCTTTTGCTGTCGGACATCGCTTCGCCGGCGCGTATGGCATGTCGACGCACCGCTCCGGCTCGGTCTGGGGCAGGCCGAAACATGGCGCGCTAAGCTGGCAATCGAGTCCAAGGCAGTCCATCAAAGAAACGCGACCTTTGTTGGCGACATCCTGTCGGCATATGAAGAGGCAAACCGCTACCCGATCGATTTCGACCGCTTCTTGCTACGCAAACATTAGCCACACGCAGTAGCGCGCGGCCGGGTTGGATCAAATCTATTTACAAGGGAATCGCGGGCTTAGCCTTCTTTTCCCAAAATTCTGGATTGATCCGATCGCTTCGAACTGACGGGCCCATAATCTGGCAAAGCCAGGGCGCTCTCAACAGAGACCACACAACGCTATGAATCGATTACGAGCCTGATCGATGCGGACCGCGCACGAACCGCGCTCTTTTTGCTCAGCGAACTCGCCATTTGCTCCGCTTCAGCTACCTTTCGGCGCAAAGCTTTTAACTCGTCCATTTTAAGCCTGAGCGGATCGGTGATAATGCGCGTCCCAGACAACTCTTGGCTCAAAATCACGCGGGACGGGTTGCTCATTTTCAGCCTCCTTCTGCACACTAATTCTGGCACACCAAGCTGCAGCGATCATCATCGATTGTAACCAATATTGGTGGAACTCATATGCGGCAAATGGCTCCTATGCGGCAAAGTTCCGCGGATTGCCGGTATGACACGTAGCCGTCCGCTCAACGTAAAGATGTGGCCTGTATTGGAGCTGGAACTGGTTGCTCGCCTATAAGAATCAAGGCCCTATGATTTCCATTGCCCAAAAGGCCAAATCGCACAGATTACGACGACCGGGATACCTCAGCTTCTCAGAGCTTGAGATTTCTGATACCTTGAGCACCCTTGCCAAGGCCATCAAACTGGCGTGCGTATGAACGCGTCAGGAGGCTGCTGTGAGCGACGCACTTCAAGAATGTCGACGCTGTCGAAGTTTGGTACCCCCGGATCTTTTGACGGTGGCGATCAGGAAGTCATCCAGCTTGGATCCGGACCGGAGCGCGGCGACCAGCCAGCGCGGTTGCTTGCCCCGACCCGACCAGGTGTCCGTTGGCGCGGAAGGGTTACGGTACTTCGGCAGAACCTTTGGATATTTGCGCCTCGGCCGGTCAGCCTTCGATAGCGCCAAGCTGCTTCCAGCCTCGCCAGCCGGGTTTATGCGCTTCAACCGCGCGAGGCGCATCTCCAATTCGAGCTTCTCCGCAGCGATTTTCTCCGCGAGGACCTTCGTCAGATCCTCGTACAAAAGCCAAAGCTGATCGAAGTCCATCGCATCAAAATCTGACTTTCTATCCATCGGACCCTCCAACTCCACGACAGATTTCGGAGACACTCCACTGGACTAAAGCGTCTGCTCGACTGGACTAAAGCGTCTGCTCGACTGGACTAAAGCGCCTGCTCGGAGCGGAGGCGGGCAAAATCCGCGAAGCCACTACAACATAAATGTGACTAATTTTCATTAAAATTAAAGCCCGTCGCTCTTATTTTGTTTGCATTTAAAATTTTTATCTATTTATATTATGCAATTTTTAAGCGAGTAGCGTTGCGTAAGGAGACCAAAAATGATTTGGATCGAATCATCCCTGCGTCGTCTGAAGGACCGCGTCAATCACTTTGTTATTCCGGCCATTGCGCCGCGGAATGTCCGCCTGATCGAGGCGCAGATCGAATTTCGACGGCAAGCGCTGCGGGAAATCGAAGTCATTCGTTTCCAGTTGCGACCGTTCAGGCGCCGCGAAATTGCAGGCTTGCATCGGAGGCGTCCCAACCGGCGGCGGTGAACCGGCGGCGTTTGATCGACTTGTTCGCCAAATGCTCTGCTGATGTCTAAATCAATTCCGGTCTTTGCGAACAGAGTGTCGCACCGGCGCGACGCCCGTCGAAATCTATTATGATACCGCAGAGCGGACAGAAGGCCGTATGCGCTTGGGCCCGGAAATACCACGATCCGGCCCGGACGCGCCCTTTTCCCGGCCGGCGCGGGAATTTAAAGCAGTTCCCGGCCGGCGGGAGAATTTAAAGCAGTGGATTTCATCCAGAATCACCTGGCCGATCCATTGATTAATTTCAACACAGCAATATAATACCTTATGAATTGGAGCAGCGCGGGCATTATGTCGAAGAAGATTGACCTTGAATCCATGTCGCTGGACGATCTGTGGGCGCTCCACGAGAAGGTGAGCGCTATCTTGTCGACCCGGATCAAGGCGGAGAAATATGAGTTGGAGAAGCGTCTGGCCATTCTAAATCGTGGCGTGGACGGCATCGGTCAAACAACCGGCTCCAGTTCGCCCAACGGGAAGCAACGCCGCAAATACCCGAGGGTGCTCCCGAAATACCGCAACCCCCTGACCTCTGAGACCTGGTCTGGTCGCGGCAAGCGCCCTCGCTGGCTGGTCGCCGCAATGAAGTCAGGACGCAAAATCGAAGAGTTCCGGATCAGCGAAGGTAATTCAAAGCGCCGGCAAGTCGCCTGATCCTGCCTCGCAGGCGTTTCCCGGCCGATTGCATTGCTGCCAGTGTCGCCCCTTCGATCGGGCGCATGAGATCCACTAGCTGCGATCTTCCACGACAGCCCGTTCGACCCCAATTGCCTCTTTTGATCGAGCCAGGGCAGTGAAACCCCCGTGAGCCTCGGCAGAGGCGCCCCCCGAAACGCTCCTTCGACAAGCTCGCCGTGACACAGCGAAGCCGGTGGCGGCGCCGCCCTTCGGTCTTTTCCGTCCCCGAACGGCCCTGCAGCAGCCGACTGGAAAATAAATAATTACCCATATCTGGGTGAGCCCGCGGGAGCTGCATTCTGGTTTAATTATTTAAATTAAAAATATTAATTGACCGCCGGCGCATTTAAAATTAGCTTTCGGATAAATTCGCGTGCGCTGTGAAACTTCAGCCTATTATTACCAGAGCGATTGTTGGCAAGAGTTCAGAATCAAGAGCCACTCGCCTCCACACCGGCTCGAGGACGCAGGATGATGATGCCTATTTCCAATGTAGAGCCGAGAATGCTGCGGGGCTTCGGGCCATGAAGGTCGTTCTGTTTTGTGGCGGACTTGGCACGCGGATACGCGAGTATTCCGAGGACATTCCGAAGCCGATGATACCGGTCGGCCATCAGCCTATCCTTTGGCATGTGATGCAATATTACAGCCAATATGGTCATCGGGACTTTATCTTGTGCCTTGGTTACAAGGCGAACGTCGTGAAGGATTACTTCCTGAACTACAGGCAGGCTGCGAACAGTGACTGCACGATTTCGCAATTTGGCAAGAAGATCGAATTGCTGGGCGAGCGACCCGTAGACTGGCGGGTTTCGCTCGTCGATACGGGTATTTGGCGCAACATCGGTCAGCGTCTGCTTGCCGTTCGTCATCTCGTCCAGGATCAGGAGATCTTTCTCGCCAACTACAGCGATGGCCTTACCGACGCTCCGCTTCCAGATATGATTACTAGGTTCAAGAAGAGCGGAAAGATCGCTTGTTTCGTAGCCATACACCCGCCGATCACGTTTCACTTGACCGATTTCGACGACAAGGGCGTTGTTAGCCGAATAAACGCAAGTCATGAGTCCGAGATATGGATCAATGGCGGATACTTCATCTTCCGGAATGAGATATTCGATTACATTCAGGAAGGCGAAGAACTCGTTGTGGAGCCCTTCAAGCGCCTCATCGACCGCGGAGATCTCATGGCGTACCGGTACGAGGGATTTTGGCGGGCCATGGATACGCTCAGGGACAGACAAGTGCTCGAGGAGATGATTGAGCGTGGCGATACCCCATGGCAGTTGAACACCAGTGTTCCTGCCGCGGTGAGCGCGTGAGGGCGCTTCGGATCGCTGCACCCGGGGATCGGCTCTCGGTGCTGTGCCTGGGAGCGCACTCGGACGATATCGAAATCGGAGCGGGTGGCACGCTACTGAGTTGGCTGGATCAAGGCATTCGCCTTGACGTTCATTGGTGCGTGCTCAGTGGTATCGAGGAACGAGGCAAGGAAGCGCGGGCTTCCGCGGATGATTTTCTGAGGACAGCGGCGAATCGCACCATCGAGGTCATGAACTTTCGGGACGGCTTCTTCCCCGAGCAGGGTAATCAGATAAAGGTCTGGTTCGAGGCGCTGAAGGAGCGGGTCAATCCCGATGTGATCCTTACCCATCGGCGCGACGATGCGCATCAGGACCATCGCCATGCGGCGCGCCTGGTTTGGAATACATTTCGAGATCATCTTATTCTCGAGTACGAGATCCCGAAATGGGATGGCGATATCGCGTTGCCCAATCTGTATGTGCCTGTTGCGGCTCGATTGATGCGGCGCAAGGTTGACCTGCTCGCTACGCACTTTGGCAGCCAGCGCTCGAAACACTGGTTCGATGCTGAGACTTTTTTGGGCTTGGCGAGGCTGAGAGGGATGGAATGTCGAGCTGACGAACGCTATGCGGAAGCGTTTACAGCTCGCAAACTCGCCCTCGCTTGATTATCAGATCCTTCTGTTGCGGCATCCCGATATTGAACCATCTTGATTGACCCGCGGCGGCCGGCCCGTCTTATGCGGGTCGATTCCATGTTGCGAATTTCAGCAGCCGCTTATTCGCGGCAAAAGAGGTTGTTCGCGGCAAAAGAGGTTGAGCGATATTTGGAGCGGCGACTGACGCGCTGGCCGCCCTGCCCCCCGCGCTTTTACGACCGGCGCCGGCGGGCCTTTCGCGAGCATGGGCATCAAATTAAATGCGCATCGTGAATTCAGGGTGGTTAATCTCGAGGACAGCGTCTTGGTCGTGTCCTCTCCTATTTGCGATAGATCCGCGCTCGAGATTGCCGGAATACGCAGTGCCGCCGCTCTTATTCGGCATGATCAACTTCGGCATGATCAACGCGGTGGCCTCGATTATATGCGCTCACATTATATGAGATATATTATTCTGATTAACTGCTTGTAAATTATTTAATTTGTGTCAGGCTTGGCGGTCTTCAGTTTAATGGAGGGGTCGGCAGCGATGCGCTTCACACAGACCCGGCTGGAGGGTGGGTGGATCATTGATCCCAGCCCGCACCACGATGAACGAGGCCGCTTTATGCGTGCATGGTGCGGCCGCGAATTCGAGGAGTACGGGATCCATTTCTTGCCGGTGCAGGCCAACATGCAGTTCAGCCCGCGCAAGGGAACGCTTCGCGGACTGCATTTTCAGATGGCGCCGGCGCCCGAGGCAAAACTGGTGCGCTGTACGCGGGGGGCCGTCTTTGACGTGGTGGTCGACCTCCGGCCCGCTTCTCCCTCATTCGGCAAGTGGAGCAGCGCGGAGTTGACGGCGGAAAACGGGCGCATGCTGTACGTACCCGAGCACTGCGCGCATGGATTTCAGAGCGTCGAAGAGAACTCGGAAGTGATGTACCTGACTTCCGCGTTCTACGCCCCGGAATCGTGCCGGGGAGCGCGGTTTGATGATCCGGCGTTCGGCATTCGATGGCCGTTGCCGATCTCGGCGATTTCAGAGCAGGACCGCAACTGGCCGTTGACGCAAAGGCGAGGCTACCCGCCAGGACAGAACCTATTCATGAAAGAGAGGCTCTGATGAATGTCGATGTCGCTCTGCTGCAACGCGAGTCCACCGGCAACCAGATCCGGATAGGAATGGTGGGATCCGGCGCGACCGGCCGGGCTATTGCTCTGCAATTGGGAACACCGGTGCCCGGTATGCGCCTGGTTGCTATCGCAAACCGAACGCTCGAACATGGCGAAAGGGCTTTTCGTGAAGCGGGCTTTCAGGAATGGCGCCGGGTCACGTCGGCACAAGCGGCGCAAGCCGCGATCGACTGCGGCATTCCGGTGTTGACGGACGATCCCTCGGTACTCACGACCTGCCCGGCAATCGATATCCTGCTGGAAGTGACGGGAACGATCGAGGCCGCAGCGGGCATAGTGCTGCAGGCCATCGATCACGGTAAACACGTCGTGCTGGTGAACGCCGAGTTGGACTCGCTGCTGGGGCCAATTCTCAAGGCGCGGGCGGACAGTGCCGGAGTGGTCATCACGCATACGGACGGCGACGAGCCGGGGGTAGCGATGACGCTTCTGCGTTACCTGCGCCTCGTCGGGCTTCGTCCGGTAGCCGCCGGCAACGTCAAAGGGATGGTTGATCACTACCGGACCCCGGAAACCCAGCGTGGCTTTGCCGAGAAGTATGACCAGGATGTGCGCAAGGTCACCTCCTTCGCCAATTCGACCAAGCTTTCGATGGAAACCACGGTGCTGGCCAACGCCGCCGGTTTCAGCGTTGGCCGCCGGGGCATGCACGGACCATCCTGCTCGTATGTCAGGGAATTGGCGAAACTGCTGCCAGCCGAACAGATGCTCAAGACCGGCATAGTTGATTATTCGGTAGGGGCGATGCCGATGACCGGAGCGTGGGTCATCGTTTACGAGGAGTCGCCCCTCAAGCGATCGCAGTTGAGCTATTACAAGCTCGGTGACGGCCCGTTCTACGTTTTTTACACGCCATTTCACCTGCCGCACGTGCAGATTCCCTCAACGATTGGCCGAGCGGTGGTTCATCGGGACCCGACTGTGGCGCCGCTGGCCGGGCCGGTCTGCGAGGTGATCACCATCGCCAAGCGCGACCTCAAGGCCGGCGAATGTCTCGATGGCGTCGGTGGCTTCTGTGCTTACGGTTTGATCGACAACCGGGCGGCAGCCCGGGCCATTGACGCGTTGCCGATCGGTCTGTCCGAAGGCTGCGTGCTGCGGCGCGATGTCGCGAAGGACGAGACCATTTCTTTTGACGATGTCGAGTCGCCCCGTGGCCGATTGGCAGAGACGCTTTGGCGGGAGCAGAACGAGCGCTGGCCATTGCAGGCGGCCCTCTCGCAGCCCGCGCAAGCGTCGCTCGGATCGAGGCGGGAAGACGCGCAACTCTCCCCCATTGGTCTCTGACCGACACCCCTGAGGACCGGGAATTCAGAAGGAAGCGACTTATGCCAAACGTTGTCGTTATCGGAAGCGGGATGGCGGGGTACGGAGCGGCGTACAGGTTGCACGCCGAGGGTATTACGCCGGTCATGTATGACAAGAACTCCTATCACGGCGGTCACACGACGTCCTTCCACGACGGCGGTTTCATCTTCGATCAGGGTCCGCACATCTCCTTCACCAAGGACACGCGGATCCAGGACCTGTTTGCCGACAGCGTGGACCAGATGTACCAGACCATGCAGGTCGACCTGAACAACTACTGGCGTGGCCACTGGCCGCAACATCCGGTGCAGCTGCACATGCACGGTTTGCCGGAGGATGTCATCGTCAAGGTCATCAGCGATTTTGTGGAAGAGCGCCAGGCTCCCGAGCGGCCCATCCGCAATTACGCCGACTGGCTGATCGCGAGCTTTGGAAAGACTTTTGCCGAGCTCTTTCCGATGCAATACACGCGGAAATATCACCTGACCACTGCCGATAACATGAGCACGGATTGGCTGGGCCCACGCATCTACCGGGCGAGCCTTGAAGAGATGCTGCGCGGTGCGATCTCGCCGTCGGCGCCGACCGTGCATTATATCACTCACTTTCGCTATCCCAGAGAAGGCGGATTTATGTCGTATTTGAAGAAGTTCGTCCCGCTCGGGAATCTCAAGCTAAATCATAAACTGGTAGCGATTGATCCGCATTTGCGGCAACTCCGTTTCTCGAACGGCACGGTGGCCGGTTACGATACGCTGATCTCGTCCCTGCCCCTACCCGAACTGATCCCGATGATCCTGGGCGCGCCGCAGGATGTGCGGATGGCGGCGCGGCGTCTGGCCTGCTCGACCTGCGTATTGGTGAATATCGGGGTCAACCGCGATGACCTTTCCAAGTCGCACATTACCTACGTTTACGACGAAGATCTTTGCTTCACGCGTCTGAATTTCCCGCACATGTTTTCACCAGACAACGCTCCCGACGGATTCGGCAGCATCCAGGCGGAGGTCTATTTCTCCGACAAATACAAGCCTCTGACCGGCGCGCCCGAGGACTGGATCGAACCGGTCATTCGCGATCTGCGGCGCATGGGCCTGCTTCGAGAAGAAGATCTGATTGTATTCCGCGGCGCCCGGTTGTTGCACTACGCCAATATCATTTTCGACCTGGAGAGGACCGACGCGCTCAAGACGGTACACGGTTATCTTGACGATCTGGGCATCGCCCACTGCGGGCGCTACGGAGACTGGGGCTATCTGTGGACCGACGAGAGCTTCAAGAGCGGAGAGCAGGCTGCGGAAAAGGCGTTATCGGCGTTGGCGACGTACGCCGCTTAGTCAGGCAGGGAGGAAGCCATGAACGCTCAACCTGGCAAGCCGCGTATGCTCATCTTCTCGCTGCGAATACCTTCGGTAATGCCTTTTTCAGGCGTTGCTTTGCTCAGCCAGACGGAACAGCCCAGCCGGCTAGGAGAAGCGAATGCACAAGAGTGAGAGCAGGTCGAGCGGCAAAAGCGTCGATGAGTTCCTCCTGGGTCTCGACGAGGGTGCTCTCGGCGCCCTGTATCGGGTTCTGATTGGATTTACAACAATTCCGGTAATGCGGCTCCTCCTGGGAAGCGATGGCTCTGATTGGACGTTGGTCCCTTTTCTGCTGTTGGTCTTGGTGCTGCTCCGAGTAGTGCCGGCCGTAGTTCGCAGAGCGGTGCCCTTTTCGGCGGAACTGCTGGAAGCGTGGTACGTGCGCCGGCGCACGGCTAAGGCCTACGACTCTTACGAGTGGCGAAAATTGATGTGGATCGGGGCCGGGCTTGCCTTGTATGTCGCGATCTCGGGACAGCATCGGCCTGTCCATATTGCGCTATCTATGTTCTGCCTGGTCACCGGGGCGGGGGCGACGGTGAGGTGGCGTGCTGTAGCTGCCGACAGCAAGCTTCCCAAGCCGACGGCGCGTAAGATCAAGAGCGTGGCGGCATTAGTATCTGTTGGTGCGAGCGAGAGCCTTCGGGCTTGACGAGCCGCATGAGCTGACAGTGGCGTTTGGATGAAGGCGCGAAAATGATTGGCGACACATCAGTTAGCCGAAAACTTGGCCTGAAGGCTGGCGAGTGGGTCGTAGTACGAGCCAGCGAGGAAATCTTGGTCACGCTCGACGCGAACGCGCGCTTTGAAGAGTTGCCATTCATGCCGCAGATGCTGCAGCACTGTGGAAAGAAGTTTCGGGTCCGTAAGCGGGCGCATAAGCTGTGCGACTCTGTATTTAGCACGGGTGGGCGCCAATTGAGCGACGCAGTGTTTTTGGATGACGCCCGCTGCGATGGTAAGGCCTTCGGCGGCTGCGAATTGCGATGCACTGTTATCTGGAAAGAAGCATGGCTGAGGCGAGCAGGCGCGAACGAGCCCGAGCATCTGTCCGCTCCTTCGGATCGCCTCGAAACTCTAGTTCGGGCTGGGACCAGGAGGACCTCGCCAAGCAAAACGTCGAGTGACCCACTTTACGTTTGTCAGGCGACACAGCTTCCGGCAGCAACGAAGCTATTGCCGTGGTGGAAGCCCGGCCAATACGTTGAAGATTACAGATCAGGTAATGTCGCGCTCTCGGACATCGTTGTCCGACTGGCGTTCCTGCTCTATGCGGAGTTGGTTGCCAGCGGAGTGGGCCTCGGCTCTGCGCTTCGCTGGATATACAACACAATCCAATCAGTAAGAGGCGGGGAACCTTACCCCGTGCGGCCAGGACAACTCCCCGCCGGTGGCCCGACACCTTCCATCAACCTCGGCCTGAAGGTAGGAGACTTCGTGCGCGTGAAGAGCGGCGACGAGATTCTCGCAACTGTCGACGAATTCCTCGCCAACAGGGGTATGGGCTTCTCTTATGAGATGATGGCCTACTGCGGCAAAACGTTTCGCATCTCACAGCGATTGCACAGGCTCATCGATGAGAAAACTGGCCAGCTAAGGGAGTTAAAGAATTCTTGCCTTGTGCTCGAGGGCGCCGACTGTAAGGGCAGCTGCACGCGGCCTCTCAATTGTCCGAGGGCATGCCCACCCTACTGGCGAGAGATATGGCTCGAGCGCGTGAATGAAAGCTCTGCGACAAGCCAGCACGAAGCTGCGAGCGGGTAGCCAGATTGAGCTGTCACAGCAGGTCGAGCAGGTCGAAGCTTGCTAATCTATTCGTCCTTTTGACCATAATAATTAATTGATGATCGCGGTCTGGATTTTATTTTGCTGCTTGTCCCAGATCACCCTTTCGGTTGCAGATAGTGTCGAACGAGAGCCGAATTACATGGCAGGCGTTAACCCCAAATTTTGGCGAGACAAGAAGGTCTTTCTCACCGGCCACACTGGATTCAAGGGCTCGTGGATGGGGGCCTGGCTGACCCGACTCGGTGCGCGCGTAACCGGATTTTCACTCGCGCCGGAGACGATACCGAGCCATTTCGCGCTGCTGGCAAAGGAATACGAAAGCCTGGAGGGCGATCTTCGCGACCTTGAAGCGGTGAGAGGCGCTCTGCGTCGGGCGAATCCTGACGTCGTCGTCCATATGGCTGCGCAATCGCTGGTGCGTGCGTCGTATGCCGATCCGGTCGGCACCTACGCCACCAACGTGATGGGAACGCTGCACCTGCTCGAATTGATACGGCGGACACCATCGGTTCGCGCTGCGCTGATTGTGACGTCTGACAAGTGTTACGAAAATCGCGAAACGATGAAGCCATACGTCGAAACCGATCCCATCGGCGGCTACGATCCGTACAGCTCGTCCAAGGGGTGCGCGGAAATTCTGACATCGAGCATGCGCCGCAGTTTCTTCCCGGATTCGCCATGCCTCATCGCCTCGGTGCGCGCCGGTAATGTCATCGGCGGTGGCGATTGGGCGGTCGATCGACTCATTCCTGACTGCATCCGCGCCTGGACCAGCCGCATACCGGTGCGGATTCGACACCCGCGCGCTATTCGGCCGTGGCAGCACGTGCTCGATCCGCTTTCGGGTTATCTTCAACTGGCGGAAGCATTGTACGCCGGCGAAAAGGCATTCGCGAAGGGCTGGAACTTTGGACCAACGCTCGATTCGGCCTGGCCGGTGGAAAAAATCGTCGGTGCCGTGAAGGCGCGATTGCCAGCATTCGATTTCTTCGTCGAACCCTCGAACGAGCATGAAGCCAACCTCCTCACCTTGGACTCAGAGCAGGCGCGGCGAGAGCTCGGCTGGAGTCCGCGTTGGACAATTGAACCCGCTCTTGAGAAGACGATCGAATGGTATGCGAGTCACCGAGCGTCCGGTGAATTGCTGACCGATAGGCAAATCAGGGAGCACATGGTGGAATGAAGTTTCTCGGCCACCAGATCCCGACGTTATCGATAAGTCCCAGGAAGGCGCCAAGCTCACGCTTGCTCACCATCGACGTGAACCTTTCCGCCAGCAAGCTCGTGTTAAAGTCCCGGATATCCACGCAGTAATTAGACAACCCGAGAGTAGCCATCAATTCAGTGACCTTCAGATGGCCGCGAACTTGACCGGAAACAGGCAGCTGCTGCGAAAACAGTTCGATGAGTTGTTTCGATCCATGAAAGACCCTGAGGATGAATCCGTCGCGCCTCCGCATTGGTAAGGACAGGTGAGGTATCCATGGAGACCCAGCTTGGCACGCCGCGTGTGCTTATCTTTTCGCTCAGAAATATCTTCGGGAAGGCTCTCTTCAGGTGTCCTCACTTTGAGTTCGAAGATATCATTTGCGAGATAGATTCTGCCGAACTGCTGGCACCCAAGGTCGATCCTTCCAGCGGGCGTTCCAGCTTCGCGACCCGACTGGCCTACCGTGCTCCCGTGTTCTTGAATCCTGGCATCCCGACGACATCAACAATGAGACATTACGATATTCTTTTTACGATCTGCGGATACCCGCAAGATCTGATCATGTTCAATGCAGTCAGCAACCTGAGGGACGTCTGCAGAACGTCGGTATGCCTGTTGGACGAACTCTGGGTAAAAGATATCGTCAAGAGCCGTCACTTCCTGCGAATTCTCGCCAAGTTCGATGTTGTCATGCTGTACTACAGCCAAACGGTGAAGCCACTCAGCGAGATCATTGAACGCAGGTGTGTTTTTTTACCTCCTGGCGTCGATGCTATTACGTTCTGCCCGAATCCGGACCCACCAGAGAGGGTCATAGATGTATACAGCATAGGCCGTCGATCGGAGATCACGCACCAAAGTCTTCTCAGCATGGTCCGGGAGAATGGCCTGTTTTACCTTCACGACAGCATGGGCGGGAGTCAGGCAATCAACTCACAGGAGCACAGGGCGCTTTTTGCGAACGTTGCCAAGAGGAGCAGGTACTTTATCGTCAACCCTGGGAAGATTGATGAGCAGCATGAAAAAGGCCGTCAGATGGAGGCCGGCAACAGGTATTTTGAAGGGGCGGCGGCCGGCGCCATTATGGTGGGAGAGCGTCCGAACAATGAAGTATTTGAAAGGCTATTCGACTGGCCCGACGCTGTGACGCATCTGGCTTACGATTCGGGCGATATAGATGTTCTCATCAAGGATCTCGATGCAGATCCGGCCCGTCAGGACAGGATACGGCGAACCGGCGTTAAGCAAGCCTTGATGCGGCATGACTGGGTCTATCGGTGGGAAGCGATACTTCATACGGTCGGTCTTGAGCCCATGCAAAGGGCATTCGAACGGAAAGATCGCCTTGGAAAGCTCGCTGAGTCCGTGTCGCGACATCAACGGTACACCTCTAGTCGAACCGGAGGTTCGCAAGATTCCTTCATGGGGTGAGGAGTCGTCGGATGCCGCGAACATAGCGCCTCAGCCGCTTCCCTGCGATTCCTATGGCACCATTTTCACTCACTACCTCGGGGTTATCGCGGGTCATTTGCTCATTTCCCGCGAACCAGCGTGGGTGCGAAACCAGCAATATCTTCATTGATCCGGAGTACGAGTATTCAACTCCTGGAGGGACTTCAACGACCAGACCGGGCGAAACACGGTATTTCTGGTTGTCGATCGTAAAGGCTCCGGTTCCCTCGATGATATAATAGATGCGAGTAAGAGCCTTGCTGATCGTGAACGTATCATGCCCCTTCGTCACGTCCAGAAGGTGGACAGCAAACTCCTTATCTTTCAGGGGATGGAATTCATAACCCGCCAAACCCTCCAGGAGGAAGGATGGTGACGCGGAGGCTGTCAGCACGTAGGGCATCGTGAGTTCTCACATACCAAAGCTAGTGCCCCGGTTCTGACATTCGTATCCCATCGCGGCGGGCACTTTTACGAATGTCAGAACCAAAGGGACACTAGCAACCATATGATTCTAGTGTGGCTTTGACTCTGACGTTCCTTCGAAGAACTCGCGGCGACACTGAAAGGAACGTCAGTGTCGCCACACTAGCGAATTCCGGTTTCAGGACGGCGGTGTCTGAACCTGAATCTGGAACACTGCCGCATAGCGCAACTGCCAATCTGGTTTCCCGCAGTCTAGCGGCTCAAGGCCCAGCAACACCAGGGCCAGTCCTCTCGTACGGAATAATCCCCGTCGTGAATCTGCTCGAGTAGCTCAGAAACGGGCTGCCAGCGAAGCTCACGCGCCACTCTTGTCCGAATCTCAAGATCAATTCCGGATACAAATAAATACCCTTCCCGATCGACCAGGCCCGCAATATTCCGCAAACAACTCTCTGCAGCCGGGGGCTCCATGTGGCAAAGAAAGTTGTTGGCGACGACGATATCCTGACGCCCAAGAGCATCGATCAGTTCTGGTGAGGAGGCGTCACCAAGCCGCCACGTTATCCCCTCCCGGAGCCATGGTTTTACTCTGGCCTTTTGATCCTCCCAATCAAACATTTGCTCCATACGAATGGTCCAAAGGATCGAGTCGACATCGGCCCCAATACTGCATTCGAGCACGGCGATTCTCAAAGTCGAGCCGTTGGCTTTACCGTCGGCAATACGGCGCATCAGCTCGAGTGCGGGACGGTTCCGGAGAAAGAACGTTCCGAAATATTGCCGGCGCGTGGCGGTGAGTTGAACCAAGCCGTGCAGCCACGTCCCGTACGCACGTATGGGATAAAAATTCCGCACACCGATCGGAATACTATCCCAGAGCCATTTGTTCAGCCGCAAATAAATCCCGGCCGGGGACTTACCGAACAATTTCAGCGTTGCTGTTTTAGCCAGGAGCCCGCGGAGCGTCGGCCCGGCATGTCCCCATGATCCGGACCTGCTGGGAGCGAAAAGTGCCGGACTGCTCCTGATCCAAGACCACACGATGCTACCTCTCCTGCCTATGCCGGGGTCGGGCATTCAGCGCGGGTCGATGCATTTGAATGGGCCCCGCGACTATACATCGCCAGGTTTAATTTTAAATGGGTGTTTATTTAAAATTCTGGTATTAAGGCGATAAGCGAATGGCTAAAATCGGCCAACACCGGTTCGGCTATCGTGCCGTGCGGCACTGCCGTACGACAGAATGAGGGTCATTGACCGAGCATGGCCGTGGGTGCCGAGGCATATTTCGAGGACCACAAGGAATCGAAAGACCTTGGGCGGCTGGCTTTGCGCGGCGGCGTCGTGTCGGTCGCGATGCAATACGGCGTTGGCGCCCTCCAGATTGTCGCCGCGATTGTCCTGGCGCGGCTCCTGGCGCCGGAGGACTTTGGTCTGGTCGCGATTGTGACGGTTCTCACAAGCTTCGCGCCGGCACTCATCGATTTTGGCCTCGGGGACGTCACCGCGCAACGCAACAGGATAACTCCGAGCCAGATCAGCAGCCTTTTTTGGCTTAGTTCTGCGATTGGGCTCGCAGTGGCAGTGGTCCTGGCCGCCTCCAGCCCGTTGATTGAGACGGTATATCGCGAGCCCAGGCTGGGGCCCATCGCATGGTGTTCTGCAATCACCTTCGTACTGTGGGGAATGTCAAATCAGCATTTGGCACTTTTGCGACGTGCAATGCAATTTGGCACCATTGCCCGCATACAGGTATCGAGCACCTTTGCGGGAATTGTCGTCGCCATATCCCTGGCACTCTGCGGTTATGGCTACTGGGCACTCGTGCTGCGTCCAGTCATAAGCGCGCTTTGGCTCGCTTGTGGGGTGTGGCTTCTCTGCCCGTGGAGACCAGGATTCCCTGTCCTTGACGCCGACGTGAAAGCGATGGTCCGTTTTGGGCTGCACGTGGTGGGGTTTTCCGTGACCTATACCTTGGCGAGAGCGGTGGACCGGATCGGGCTGAGCCTGTTCTACCGACCCGATGTGCTTGGCTATTATCAAAACGCAGCGACGCTCTACGATAATTCAATCCACACGGTGTTGGTTCAACTGCACACGGTCGGAAGCGCATCGCTGAGCAAAATTCAATCTAATCCGGCTGCCCTCCGACAGAAATACGAAGCTGCATTATCTGCACTAGCGTTCTTTATTATGCCCACGGCGGCGATCCTGTCGGTGACGGCCGAAGATGTTACGGTCTTGTTGTTAGGCGAAAAGTGGCGAGAGGCTGGTTTAATACTGAGCATCATTGCCTTGCGCGGCATTTTCCAGGTGGTCGAAGGCTCCCAGGGCTGGGTGCATCTATCCATCGGGAGACCCGACCGCTGGCGAAAATGGGGTTTTGTTTCGCTCGGCGTCCAGCTCGCTGCGCTTTTCGGAGGTCTGCCCTTTGGTGCAGAAGGCGTGGCCGCCGCGAGCGTCATCGCAACCTTGTTCATTGCCCTGCCCTCGATCGAATATGCCGGCCGACCAATAGGCATCGGCGCGGCCCTCGTGACGCGAGCCGTCGGCCGCCAGCTGATCGGGGCAATCAGCATTGTGGCAGCGGGCTGGTGCCTGCAAACGACGATCCTGGCCGACTATTCCAGCTTGATCCGAATTTTATTGTCGGGTGTCTTCTGTTCCTGCTTATACCTTGCCGTGGTCGTTGGGCTGTTTCGGCTTGTCGAGCCGGTTAGAATTGCTGGCTCGATCGCGCAGGATCTGCTGCGGCGGCAATAACAGCGCAGACCGAGCAAGGCTCGATTGGCTCGGCCATTATTTTGCTGGAGGCTCAAACCAGCTTTACCCGCTCCAGTTGTGCCATCCACTGCCGGGCGAGCTGGCGGCAACGGCCACAAGGCCGCCGCGCCACCGGGCAAATTGGACGTAAGCTAATAAAATCCACCCAGTCATAGCAGGGGCGCCATGGCTGCCCGGGCTCAAGCATCGATATAAATAAATGCGATACATTAAATGTCAAAATTTAAACTTGCATAAATTAAATAATAATATTAATATTTAAAGTAGTTGGCAGCGATTTTTGTCGGCCCATTTCTGGAGCGCAATTCACTTGGATTGCTCGGATAATGGAGTTGTTGGATGCGTGAAGAGTTCCTGGGCGTGCCGATCGACATCCTGTCGTTGAACGAAACGGTCGACCTTGCGGATAAATCGATGAGTCGCCGGGAACGTTGCCAGCACGTCGCGCTCAACGTTGCCAAGTTCATAAAAATGAGACGACAGCCCGAGCTTTGGCGCGACGTCGTCGAGAGCGACATCGTTGGAATCGATGGCATGGGGATTCTATGGGGCTCTCGCGTGCTCGGCCTGAAGGCACATGAACGAGTAGCCGGCATCGATCTCTTCAAAGAGATACTGAGCCTGTGCGATCGGAAGCGATTCAGACCGTTCTTTTTAGGTGCGACAGACGGCGTCCTGCAGAAAATGATATCCAATCTTCGAGAGCGCCACCCAAATCTTCAAATTGCCGGATGGCACAACGGGTACTTTGGACGAGAAGAAGATCCTCATATCGTGGAATTAATTCGCCGTTCCGGTGCGCATTGTCTGTTCCTGGGTTTGCCGACACCCCGCAAGGAACGACTGCTGGCTCGGTACAGGGACGAATTTGGCATTCCATTTATTATGGGCGTGGGCGGCTCCTTTGACGTTCTCGCGGGCGCGGTCAGTCGCGCTCCTCTTTGGATGCAAAATAGGGGCCTGGAGTGGGCCTATCGGCTCTATCAGGAGCCGCGCCGGATGTTTTGGCGCTACGTCAGCACGAATATCTCATTTGCGGCTCTCATAACCAGAGAACTCGTCAGCCGGAGAGTACATTCGGCTTTGTGGATGCGGTGATGTGCCAACACATAGCGTTGGTCTTCGGAACACGGCCCGAAGCAATCAAATTGTTCCCGGTCATTTATGCCCTGAGGGAGCGAACGGATTTGCGCATCTCCGTTCTCGTAACGGGCCAGCATCGGGCGATGCTCGATCAGGTGCTGGCGATAGCCGGCATAAGACCGGATATTGATCTAAACATAATGGTTCCCGACCAGAGCCTTGATGGGCTGACCGCTCGCCTGCTGCTCGCAATTGGGGAGGCATTCGATGCCGACCGGCCCGACTTTGTGATCGTGCAAGGTGATACCACGAGCGCAATGGTCGCGGCACTTGCAGCTTTCTATCGTAAAATTCCCGTAGCCCATGTCGAAGCCGGATTGCGAACAGGGAATACTTACTCACCTTGGCCCGAAGAGATCAATCGCCGGATCATTGCACCGATAGCCTCGCTACACTTCGCGCCCACCAGGTCGGCAGCCGCCAATCTAACCAGAGAGAATGTGGACCCACTCGGTGTCCACGTCACCGGAAATACCGGAATTGACGCCCTCTTGCTGACCAAAAACCGCATGGACTCTCTTGAAGAGCTAACCAGCGGCATCAGAAATCTTATCGCACCTTTTCAAGCACAAAGAATTATTCTGGTGACCGCCCACCGCCGCGAGAATTTTGACGGCGGTCTCACCAATATTGCGCAGGCTATCAAGACTCTATCGATGCGAGACGACGTGGTCGTCGTATTTCCCGTGCATCCAAATCCCCAGGTGCGCAGGGTCATAGATGCGACGCTGAGGGGAAATAACAAGATTGTCCTGCTGGATCCCCTGACATACGTCCCGTTCGTTTACCTGATGTCTGTTGCGACCCTGATCCTCACGGATTCCGGCGGCATTCAGGAAGAGGCTCCATCACTTGGCAAGCCGGTGCTGGTTTTGAGAGATACGACTGAACGGCCGGAGGGGATCGAGGCCGGGACATCGAGGTTGGTTGGGACCAATGCGAAATACATCGTAAGCGAGGCGGAGCGGTTGCTGGACGATCGGCACCAATACGAGATGATGAGCGGAGCGATCAATCCATATGGCGACGGCAGGGCAAGTGAACGGATTGCGAGTGTCATCAATGTCCAATGAGGAGTCTCGCGTGTTATCGACGTTCAATGACGGCTCCACAGTCTGTGTGGTTGGACTAGGGTATATTGGTCTCCCTACGGCTGCTCTCATGGCAACTCGGGGATGGAAGGTGGTTGGCGTCGATATCAATCCCCGGGTAACCGAGCAGGTGTCCTTGGGGAAAGTACATATCGTTGAGCCGGACCTGGATCGTCTTGTTCAGAAAGTGGTATCGCTTGGCAGGCTTCGGACCAGCAACGAGCCTGTTTCCGCCGACGTGTTCGTCATAACGGTGCCCACACCGCTTGCTGCGTCCAAGCAGCCGGACTGCGGATTCGTCGTCTCGGCAATTCGCAGCATAGCTCCAAAGCTTCGGCCCGGAAATCTCGTGATACTGGAGTCGACATGTCCCGTGGGCACAACGTCTGCCATGAGCGAACTCATCGCCAGTATGCGCCCTGATCTTTGCCTGCCGAGCCGCGCAACGGCCGCGGCCGATGTTTACATGGCTTACTGTCCGGAACGCGTTTTACCTGGACGTATTCTCGTCGAATTGCAGGAAAACGACCGGTCGATCGGCGGAGTATCGGAAAAATGCACTGAGCGAGCCGTTGAATTTTATAGAACCTTCGTAAAGGGAGAGTGCATCGGCACGACGGCGGCGATCGCAGAGATGGTCAAGCTAAGCGAAAATTCTTTTCGCGATCTCAATATTGCTTTCGCGAACGAGCTTTCTGTTATCTGCGATCGGATCGGAATTGACGTGTGGGAAGTGATCAGGCTGGCAAACCATCATCCACGCGTCAAGATATTGCAGCCGGGGCCTGGCGTGGGCGGCCATTGCATCGCCGTCGATCCGTGGTTTCTCGTTCATTCGGCACCCGATCTTTCTCCATTGATCCGTACCGCACGGGAGGTCAACGACGGCAAAGCGGACTACATCTATCGAAAGGCTGAGCGCCTTCTGGAGGAACACTGCGACCAGAGGCTGGCGTGCCTTGGCATTACGTTCAAGGCAAACATCGATGATCTTCGCGAAAGTCCTTCGTTGGAAATCGCCGAGAGACTTGCCGTCAAATTTGGAAACAGGATCTCGATCGTCGAGCCCCATGCGGCTCAATTGCCTTGTTCCCTGAGTAATTCGGGCGCCAGCCAGGTCACCCTTGAGAATGCGCTGGCGTCATGCGGGATACTTCTACTGCTCGTCGACCACGACGAGTTCAAAAAGGTTTCACGCGAAACTCTAGCGAGCAAGATCAGCATCGATACGCGTGGCATTTGGAAATCGCCGACCTTGTCGGCTTCCGTGCGGAGGTCCAATGTGCGGCATTTTCGGATGGCTTCTACCGCCGGATCGGCAGCCGGGTAGAGACATTCTAGAGAGCCTGACTAATCGCCTTGCGCACCGGGGACCGGATGGCGTCGGCTTTTGGACAGGCAACACCGAAAACGGCGGTTATCAGATCGCATTCGGCCATCGCCGCCTTTCCATCATTGACATTGAAGGCGGCGCACAGCCTATGGCCAGCGACGACGGAAAGATCGTGCTGGTTTTTAATGGCGAGGTATACAACTACGTCGAACTTCGAGACGAACTGAAGCGCGCAGGACACGTCTTTAAGACCGCTAGCGATACCGAAGTGGTCATCCAAGCATACTCCGCATGGGGGCTGGACGCGCTGCCGCGGCTTCGCGGAATGTTTGCTTTTGCGCTGTGGGATTGCAGAGGTCAAAGGCTCGTTCTCGCTCGGGACGCATTCGGCAAGAAGCCGCTATTTTATTCCCAACACGGCGGAGGGATAATTTTTAGCTCCGAGATCGAGCCGTTGATGCGTTTTCCAAAGATCGACAACAGTCTCGAGCCCGGAGCAATCGGTCACTACCTTCTGAACCGATTTGTTCCAGGTCCATCTACCTTTTTTCGCGGCGTCAAGAAGCTTCCTGGCGGATGCTTTGCCTTGTGGGAGGGCAAGGCATTTAGGACAGTGCGCTATTTCACGCCGCCGATCGCCTCCACTCTTCCGGACGTTCGGAAATTGGGGGATGCGGTCCGCTTGTTCAGGGACGTCTTTGACGACGCCGTTCGGCTTCGGATGCGAAGCGATGCCCCTTTCGGCGCATATCTATCGGGAGGAATCGATTCCGCGTCGGTCGTATCTACCATGGTCAAGTACAGTTCTACCCCGGTCCGGACCTTTGCCGTCGGATTCGACGAGGAGAAGTATTCCGAACTCGGATTCGCGAGAACTCGTCGCCCGTCAGATGGGCACCAATCATGACGAAGTAGTTGTCAACAGCAAAAGCTTTCGGGAAGGCTGGTCGGAAGCCATCGTCAGACGTGGCGCGCCTGTTTCCGAAACGTCGGATATTCCGATCTTCATTTTGTCCAAGCTCGCATCAAGAACCGTCAAAATGGTTCTTACCGGCGAGGGCGGCGACGAGCTGTTGGGTGGTTATCCCAAGCACCGTGCCGAAGGTGCGATCGAGCTTTATCAATCGATCATGCCGCAGGCCGTCCACGATTCGGTCGTCGCGCCTATCATTCGTTCGCTTCCATATGGCATGCGCCGGGCAAAGATCTTTCTCGCGGCAGCCGGTGAACGCGACTTCACACGTCGAATGCGTTATTGGTTTGGAGGGCTATCATTAAAAGATCGCGACCTGATGCTGGGCAAGTCGGTGTCCAGCGAACCGCCGGACCGGTTTCCATTTTCAATGGACGCGGGATCGAATGGCCGCAAGACGATGTTCTTCGATCAAACATCATGGTTGCCCGACGATCTTCTGGAACGGGGCGATCGTATGATGATGGCTGGATCCGTGGAGGGACGCATGCCCTTCATGGACGCCGAGTTGGCAAGATTGGTCGCACGTCTTCCTGACAAATTCCTCTTCTGGGGGAAGGGTGGCAAGCTCGTTCTCCGAATGGCGATGAAGGGAGTCTTGCCCGACCAGATAATTCACCGGAAGAAAGTGTCCTTTCGGGTTCCGATCAGTGGGTGGATGCAGGGCCCCTATCAGGCATTTGTCCGCGACCAATTGACTGGCGCGGGCTCGATGACGGCACAATTTTTTGACAGGAAAGTAATCGCCCGACTGGTGGACGAACACATGGCCGCGAAGCAAGACCACGACAAGATCCTGTGGTCGCTGACGAACCTGGAGCTGTTCCTGCAACTGTTCAAGCCGGGCGGCTGTTAGCATGGCTATGGCCGACGTTGTCGATGCGATTCGATGGCACAGGTCCCGATTGGCGGCGATGAGCGGACCGGAACTCGGTCATCGTGTGGCCGAACAGTTTGCCCGATTGGCGGGACGTCGATTTAGCAAAGGCTGGGATGAAATAGCCGCCAACGGAAATATCGCAGAACTGCCGAACGTTCGTCGTGCATGGAATGAGGTGCCTGAGGAGCTCAAGCTACGGGTCGACGAACAGGCGCGAAGGACGATGCTCGGCCAATTTGAGTTGCTTGGCGCGTCATGGGCCCACCCACCTGAGATGCCTCCCGAGCCGGCATTTTGGCAGCTTGATGAGCAGGGAATTCCCTGGAGCCGTCCGGAGGAATACTGCTTCGATGTTTCCTATCGCACCCGCGCTGGTCGCGATGTCAAACCTGTCTTGGAAATAAACCGGCTTCAGTTTCTGGTCCCGCTGGCGGTGCATGCACGGCTCACCGGTGATCCCCGGATCAGCAAAGTCATCCTGGGTATCATTTTTTCCTGGATGCAGGGAAACCGTCCATACTGCGGTGTCAACTGGATTTCGGGCGTCGAACTTGCGCTCCGGGCGATTTCTGTTGCGGTGGCCCTCTCGATCGTCGGCCTGGACAAAATCGGACACGCCGATCTGATCAAGATCGAGCGTTTTTTTGCCGCACATCTATTCTGGCTCAGGAGGTTTCCATCGCTCCATTCGTCTGAAAACAATCATCGGATTGCCGAGTTGGCCGGGTCGCTGATCTGCACGGCGATGGCGCCGGAAATCGAGCCGGAAAAGAATTCGAGAGCAGAGCTGGATCAATTGCTGGTCCAGCTTGAGTCCCAGATACTGCAGGACGGCGTAGGTGCCGAACAATCCACGGCTTATACCGCCTTTTCAATCGAGCTGGCCCTGGTCGCCTTTTATTCTCTGAGCGTTGCGCCGGAGCAGTTGCCGGCGTCAGTAAGGGAGCGCTTGTCGGCCTGGGTCGACTACGTGCACTGGATCTCCTCTCCGGCAGGGGACGTTCCCATGATCGGGGACTGCGACGATGGGAAAGTCGTCGGAATAGAAGGCTCTGCCGGAGCTCTCTATGTGGCTTCAATCGCCGAATGGGTTAGAGATTACCTGAACCATCCGAGCGTTTCGTCCTCGCGCCGTCATGTTGATCTTCGTGATGCGCTATTTTTGCGGCCGAAAGCCATCTCAACCCCGCTGCCCAAAGCGCCGCCTATCGGAATGAAGACCTGGAAAATGGGCGGCTACAGCGTCTGGCGAGAGCGCCCGCCCCGGCCCGTCGTTCTCGTCTTCGATCATGGACCTCTCGGCTATTTATCTATCGCGGCCCATGGGCACGCAGACGCGTTGAGCGTGTGGTTGTCGGTTCGCAACACGCCCGTCGTCGTCGACGCTGGAACGTATGTTTATAGCTCTTCTCCGCTTTGGCGGGAGCGATTTCGCAGCTCGATGATCCATAACACCTTGTCTGTCTCGGGTGTTTCGTCAAGCTCCACGTCCGGACCCTTCAACTGGGCTACGAAGGCGGATGTACGTCTTGTTTTCGATTCTGCGTCAAAGCCAGGGGAAGTTGTCGCCGAGCACGATGGTTATCTCAGACAATTTGGGGTGCGACATCGACGCAGCGTCTTCATGACCAGTGAAGGGAAGGTTACGATCGCAGATGAATTAATCGGCAGATCGGCCCCCCTCCCCGTCCAGATATCGTTTCTCATCAACCCTCGTTTGTCTGTTCGCAGACACGAGAGCCGACGCAATTCCATTCTTGTCGAAGGCGCGGGTCGTCCGATCGCGGAGTTTCGCTTTGACGGTCCGCTCGATCCCCACATCGCTTTCGGTAACGGGGATACCGGAGAGGGATGGGTATCTCCGTCTTTTGGCAGGATCAACGCTGCACATCAAATTTTGATCAAGGGCTTTCTATCAAAGAGGTCGATTGTGGAGATAACACCTCTGGACTGATGATGGCTGTAGTATCGATTGGTTCTGGTGTCATGATCAAAGCGTAGATGGCAGCGCGGTCCGAGGAGGCGCAATCGCCGTCGATATTATCATCAATCGCTTGTTGCGATTTGCCACATACGCAGCAAGGAAAATCAATATGCCAGAACTTCCTACCCCTGGCTGGAAGTAGAGCGACTCCGTGATGTTGGACAGAACCAGCGCCCAGAAAATGTAAATTGTGAGTGCGCCTGCCCCACAAAATGCGTTTTTCTCAACTGTGGCCCAGTACGAGAGAGCGTTGAGCAGGGTTGTTATCAGAAATATCAACAGGCAGACGATGCCGGCGATTCCCAATTGTGCGGCTATTTCCAGGTAGCCATTGTGAGCTTCGTTGAAGACGAAGAACAATCCCATTGCCCTAAGCGCCAATTGGATTTGCAACCCAACCTGCCAGATTGCTCCGTATCCTACTCCGACGACCGGACTTCCATCAAATTTGCTGATGGCATAGCGCCAAATCTGGTCACGGCCAGTCAGCGTCGGGTCTCCAATCAGCGTTTCCAGCAATTCATTGGGGCCCCAGCTTATGATGACAGCGACCGCACAAAGCAGCCCCAGCAACAGAAACAGCAGCAATGAAACGAGAAAAGTAAGATGACGGCTGGACAACCCTCGCGCCAACACCAGTGATGAGAGCCCGACGAGTATGGCTCCGGCAGAAGTTTTCGATTGTGTTGCGACGAGCATTGCCGCGCCGGACAGTAGGCTGAATAGTCCGAGGAACCTGTCACCCGATATTTCCTTGTAAAGCGTTCCCAAAAGATAGACCGGCAGCGCCACAACGAAAAATTCACCAGCAAGGTTCTTATGGTCGTGGATTCCGGCAAATCCTATCTCTGTGAGAGAATCGGGAAAGATGGCAGCCGACAATAAATCCAGGCAACCTATGACGAGAAACGCTCGGAAAAAGATCGCCAATATTACCCGTGCATTCGAAAAGCAAGCGGCAAGCATGGCCAGGGCAACCGCTTCGACAATTTCGCGAGACGCTCTTCTGATCGTTAGTTCGGGATATTCAGACCACACGACAGAAAGGGCGATCAGCAGCAATAGCGGTCCCATTGGGACGAGGGCATTCCATAAGCGACGACCGGAAATACCGCCGGCATAGACCAGGCCACAGATCGTGAAAAACATCGCCGGAAGTATCAATTGATTAAACAGGTTTCCGACGTCGCTTGTAGGATCCGCCCGAGCCTTACTGACACCGAACAAGAGGTCTGGCGCGTTGAATGCGAATAGATAAAAGATGAAGCCATAAAGAAGCGAGTTGCGGATGACAGCCGCGAATGCTTGGTCTTTTTTGCAGGAAAGACCGGCGGTTTGTGCAGGCATCATGGTCACCAACCTGTTTGGGTCCGGCACAATCGCGCTGGTTTTGCCGAAATGATCGCGCGATCATCTGCCGGGGACGACTGGAAATCCCTTGGAGTGTTTGCCGGCGGTTGAATCTCCCCCCGTTCTTACCGACACTTTGTCGAGTGCTCCGGGCGATATCCGCGCGTCAGTTGAGCATGGAGTTCCGGAGCCGTTGGTTCATAGGTGCATAACCGAGATTGCAATGTCCCGCCGCCAGCCCGCGGGTAAGGGGCGCACAATAATTTAATTCTGGCAGCCAAAAGGCCGGATGACAAGGTATTTAATATTTAATTGTCACCTGGTTATTTAATATATATCAGTATATTAGTATGCTTAAATTCGGCGGCGAGATACCTGAATACGGAGATGCGAGTTGTTGAGTTCCCGCTCCGAGGACGCGGCATTGCCGTCTTGTCAGGCTTTGGCGGACTCGTGGCCTCGGGTCGTGTTTCTAACCGACATTCCGACGCCGTACATTATCGAAATCATGCGCGAGCTCTCCTTGAGAGTCGATCTTCTTTGTCTGTTTTGCGCGGGGAGAGCGTCGCGCGGAATGAACTGGAATTTTGACGGGAAGCTGGGGTTTCGCCACTTCATGATAGGAGGGGCGAGAATAAGACGGGCAGCCGACAGCACAGATTACTATATCAGCCCGAGAATATTTTGGAGGCTGCTGCGTGCCCGGCCCGATGCAATTATCTCAGGCGGATTCTCGATACCGAGCTTCTATGCCCTTTTGTACTGCAAATTGACCGGAGCCAAACTCATCATCTACAGCGATGGGACCTCGGCTTCCGAGAAGAAATTGGGTCGGCTTCAACGGGTTGCTAGAAAAGTCTTGGTACCCAGAGTCTCTGCATTCATTGCCAAGAGTGAGCCGGCTGCGGATCGGTTCGAGGAGCTCGGCGCCAAAGTGCGCATTTTTTTGGCTCCGCATACTACAAATTTGGCTCCCTTGCTCGCGATCGGGGCGAGCAGGAATTGGTCGGAAAGTGCGGAGCTTCGTCTTTTAAGTGTGGGACGGCTTATTCCCCAAAAGGGCGTCGCGGATCTAATTCGCGCTTTGGCTGCACTGCGTCCGGTCCGGCGGCCCGTCAGCCTTACGATTGTAGGCTCGGGCCCGCAGGAGGCCGAGTTGAGGGCGCTCGTTCAGAGTTTGGGTCTCCGCGGGATACGCTTCGCGGGTTTTGTTGATCAGCCCGAACTGCCAGCTTACTACGCCGCGGCCGACGTATTCGTCTTCCCTACGCTCGAAGATACTTATGGAATAGTCCTCCTGGAAGCGGCCGCGAGTGCCCTTGCACTAATTGCCTCCGCGCACGCGGGCGCGAGCCTGGACTTGGTCAAAGATGGTGAAAGCGGGTTGATGTTCGCTCCGCCTGATGAGCATGCTCTGGCTGAACTAATAGCCAGGCTCGCGGATTCTCCCGAGTCGGTCCAGGATCTTGGCCTCGCAGCTTACAACGTGGCGCGATTGCGAACTCCAGATCGCACCGCGGAAAGATACGCGTCGGCGATAATGACGGTGGTGGCAGACAAGAAGCTCTGATCGCGTTCGATTGGCTCTATAGGTGCTTGTTAAATCATTGGGCTTTTCAGGTGGACGTTTCTGCACATTTCGGGGGGCCAAAAGAAGGACCACTGAAAGGACTTGGAGATGCAAAGGAGAAGCCGGCTTTTGGTTTATGATACCGACGGCGGGAACCCCTACGGGAGAGAGCTCGCTGCCCTGCTTTGTCACGTGTTTCAGGTAGAAGTCTTGGCTTCGGCTGATGCAGAGTGGAGTCCGCCTCAGGTCTTCACCCGACGCGTTCTTCCATCGAACTCGCAATCCGGAAAGATATATCAAGTCATTCGTCAGCTGC
Source organism: uncultured Alphaproteobacteria bacterium (assembly GCA_963832045.1). Taxonomy (GTDB): domain Bacteria; phylum Pseudomonadota; class Alphaproteobacteria; order Rhizobiales; family Xanthobacteraceae; genus Bradyrhizobium. The sequence goes on along the minus strand of CAWHSM010000009.1, from coordinate 14,529 downwards.
ACGGCTTGGCAGTTGCCGCGCGGGCCGCTTTGGCCGGTACTACCATTCTCTTGGTCATGACCAGGGGCTGGTACGATCAACTCGCATTTGCGCTGATGGCCATTCTGGGCGCGCGGGTAGTGGTAATCGCACATGATCCGACGCCAAAGAAAGCTTTGTCGCCGATTGATGCGTTTAGCCGACGGAAACTCTGGCAACGGGCGTCAGCTCTGGTGGCTCATTCGGAAGCGTTGGCAGAGGAGGCCGCCGCTGTAAGTAGCCGGTCAGCCGCTGCCGTTCCTCATCTTCCATTTTCGGAATATGCAGCATGGGCGAAATCGGCAGTGCCTGGTTCACGGCCTGCACATCACGGTTGCTTGCTCATATTGGGGCGGATGCGGCCGGATAAGGGACTCGACCGTGTTCCCGATATCTTGGGCCATCTGCAGGCGGGCGACCGACAGCGCATTTCGATTGCGTTTGCTGGAATAGGGGACTGCAGCGAGATCGTCGCCAAAGTGGCGGCCCTCACGCAGGTTGTTCGCCGCCCATCCCGGTATCGCTTGAGCGACTTCGAGATTGCGAGCGTGTTGGCACAAAGCGACGTGCTGATCGCTCCGTACCCTCTGGTGAGCGCATCGGGAACGGTTGTTCTGGCCTTATCGAGTGGGCTGAGGGTGGTGGCATATGATACGGGCGCTCTCTCGGATGTCGTCGCGCCGGACGGCCTTGTTACCCCCGGCGATGAAAGGGAGTTTGCCAACCGGATTATGACTGCGATCCGGTCCGGGTGTGGCGGGCCAGCACAAGCATTGGCGACGTGGAAGGAGCGGAGCCTTCATTCCTGGATGCAATGTTTGAATGCACTTGAGCGCCGTGAAGGCCAATCGGCTCAGGTTCAGCTAATCCGAACGAGATAGAGTACCGGATTGGGCTTCGTGCATTCGACAAATTTATCCTCTTGCGGTGTGTCCGGACAACAAGCGGGTGGTGCTTTTACGGGCCAACGAAGTGTCAGAAGAAATGTTTGTGAACCTGCACCAGTCCAGCCGGCCTTTAGCCTGTATCTCCAGTTCACGCTGTCTAGCGGAGGAGGACGAATGCGTTCTTTGGTCATAGCGGCAATAGTAGTGTGTTCGTCGAGCGTCGCGACTTTGTTCGCCAAAGAGCAAACCGGAGCCTTCGTGCTCGGCCAGCTTGATATCGGCAGCCAGAAGTCGCCGGTGCCGGGGGAGGCTGGTTCGCCGGACAACCCGGACACCACCGTTATCCTGGAATCCAAATCCAACAAGTACGGTACTTACAATATTGCCGATGGCACGCAGGGACCGTTTTGGTCGGCCCAGGGGATTTGGAATTCATCTACAAAAAGGTATGTGGGACTGGCAATTGCTGCTGGCAGCACGAAGGTCTCGGGGTTTCCGGATACGAGGGGACTTTTCCCGGGGATGACTGTTGAAATTACACCCGGTGCAATGCCGGCCAACACCACCATTGTTGCCGTGGCACCGAGTTCCATTGTCGTCTCCAACGCACCTGCAAAGAACGGAACGGCAGAAGTTGCGACCTTTGGGCTGGCGAATGATGGCGTTATGTTCAATCAGGTCATCACAAACTACCCGAGCAGATTTCCCGAGCGCACAAAAATCGAGTGGTCGTACCCAAGCGAAAGAAACGATGCGAGCGTTTATTCGTATGGCATCATAGCAGGATACGGCATTGGTTCCGGCGGCTATTTCCACCCTTTGAACAGGCCCGCGCCAAAGAAGGTGTCCGAGTTCACCGATTTGTCGATTACGTACGACGTGTCGGTTACCGGCGGTCCCAATGATTTTGACCTTCTTGTCGAGACCTTCCCTACGACGGCGTCAGACCCGTCCCCGCCAAACGCCGCAAACACGATGACCAACGAGATCGGATTTTTACCTCACGTGCCGAACTTTTTATGGACCTATATCCTGACTTTGAACGATCACTTTGATTACACATCGTCCGACGGAACATTTCACGCCTATATCGCAACCCGGCCCGGTAACGCTTTTACCTCGGCGCCGCCATTCACGATGATTGTTCCGGTGACGGAAGCTCGAGGCCGTACGCCACGCGAGATGATGACCGGAAGCCAGACCCTACCCGTGCTCGGCGTGCTCCGAGAGCTTGTCGCCCGTGGCATCATGCCGGGCGATAGCTATATCTGCGGTTTTGATTTTGGATTCGAGATAGGAAGAAATTCAGGGCGCGCGATACTTAATGATATAGCTTGGAAATGGCAGTAACTGTACGGTCCTCCACATCGGAAAGCCAGTCGCGACTCTGCCGACCTGTTCACGCCGAATCGCCGCGACCTAGTGTAGCGACACTGACGTTCCTTTCAGTGTTGCCGCGAGCTCTCGGAAGGAACGTCAAAGTCAAAGCTACACTAGGATCATATAGTTGCTAGTGTCCCTTTGGTTCTGACATTCGTAAAAGTGCCCGCTGCGATGGGATACGAATGTCAGAACCGGGACACTAGCGTTCCCGTTATTCCGGCTGCGGGGACCGCTGCGCTGGCCTCTTCACAGCAATTAGTGATTTAGGAAACAGGAAGAGCCGCTCTACCATGATCTCGGCATCAGGGAAAAGCCGCACCATATCGCGTTTTGTTAGCAGGTTGTTGTAAGCGAGCCACTTATCGATGTTCTCCTGCGATTCCTGAGTTGCCCATCCCCACACGGAAAGATAACGCACGAGCCGCCTCTCGATGCGACGAGGCAGCCAGTGCAGGAACAAACTAACCTGGTGAGTCTCGACCGGAAACCAATAATTCGGGGTCTGAACATAATACGCGGGCGCGGCGCGCCGAATTTCGCGCGCGAACTTTTCCCAATCTTCTCGCCCGCCGACATGCTCAATCACCGAATTGGAATAGCAGATATCGAATGAATTGTCCGCATAGGGGAGCTGCCTGGCATCTCCCGGCTTCCAACGGAAGCGACCTTCAATTCGTTCCTCCACCTGAAGATTGAGAAGGGTTACTTGAGGTCTAGCCGACATAAGTTCCCAATTGAGCTTAGTCCCTCCGACGTCGAGAATTCTTGTGCGTTCGGAAACCCCGAACATCCGTTGGAACACGCGCATGCGTTTCCTCCGGAACAAGGAGACCACTTTTTCGAGCAGCTTGAAAAACAATTGGACACGCTCGTCCGCCAAACTCGTCGAAGCTGCCGGCCCCGGGGTATTCATCGCTTGCTCTCCCACCTGGTTGTTGGCCGAAATCGTTCACCACGACAGCTGCCCTATCGTTCCGGTGAGCCTGCCCGCGACAAGCTGAGGAAAGCACCTCGGGCAACCTGCTGCGGCGGGTGAACAGTTGGGATCTTGATCACATCGTCCGGGGCCACCGATGTCGTTTCGTCCGCAACGACCTCCCGCATCGTCCGGCCGTCCCTACGCAGGATAATGAAGCTGGACCGCTCATCGTTCTGTAACAATCGCTCGCGCGCCTCGGCCGGCGCGCCGATCTGAGCCTCGTGAAGCAGTTGGGTTGCTGTCACGATTTTCGCACGTGCGTCAGCGATTTCGTCTCTTGTCTTCTCCAGATCCTTTGTTGCGATACGGCGCCTCTCTTGCTGAGCTTGGGAGGCGTGCTGTTCGGCCAATGTGATGCTCTCCTCGGCCCTCACCATGGCCGTCTCCGTGGCCATCTGTTGGCTCGCAACCTGGGCAAACGAGCGTTCCAGGGCAAACAGGGTCGGAGCAAGCGCAAGACCGCTTGCAGCCATCGAGCGCATCTTGCTGAGCTGCGTCCCAATACTGTCTTGTTCCTGCTTGAGAGCCTGCACATTTCCGCGAAGCGAACCGATCTCGTTTTGATAAAGCGACTTGATATTATCCAACGCTGCCTGCTCGCTGCGCCTCGTCGCGTTCTCCAGCGCAAATGCGCCTTGTTCATTTTTCACGATCGCCAGGATTTCAGGGTCGTTGTTCTGCTTCGCTAGTTCGGACGGCAAGGGAATATCCTCGCGTCCCTCGAGCGTCGCGCTCAGTCGCGCTTCGCGCGCGGTCAGCCGGTTCAGTTTGGCTGATTCGGTCTGGATTTCGCCGCTCGCGACCACAACGTCGCGTCCGAGCCGGAGAAGCCCCAACTCAGGTCGATAGTAACCGCCGGCGATGCTGATCGCCTCGACCACCGTAAGACCTGGCCGATAAGGATATTGACCGGGCCGTTGAACGTCTCCCATGATCGAGAAAGGCCGGTACTGGGCAATTTCGACCGCGGCCAAAGCCCGCTCTACCCCCTCGGAACGTCGCTGCAAGCGATCCGAGATTTCCTGCGCCAGATCGTTTAGACGCAGGCCAACCGCATCGATGCTCCCGATCAGGGGCAATGAAACGAAACCCTCGGAGGTCACCGTGTACTCGCCGCCGAGATCCGGCCATTCCTGTACCTTAATCTTCACTCGATCGGATACGCCGAGCCTGTAGTCATCGGCCAGGACAGACGCCGGCGATGCGCCAAAGATCAGCGCGAGGCACAAGGTGATCGCAATCTCACTGAATCTTCTCTTGATCATAATTGGCCTCGCGGTCCGCGATTTCGGATCGATGATCGTCGTAACCCGGCTGCTGGCCGAGCAAGGCTTGCGTCTCCGGATCAATCGAAATCCATGGTACCTTGTTGATGACTGTGCCGACGATTCGATCCCGCAAAGGTCCCAGCGTGCGCAGCGCATGCTGGAGCCGTCCCTGCGAGGTGCGGCCCCATTCCACCACGATCAGCAGCTCGTCAAAGAACTGACCGGCGGCGCGCACATCGGTCTCTGTCTCGAGCGCGGACAGATCGAGAATGATCCATTGATAGCTGCGCTCACGCCTATTATTGATGGCGTGGGGGAGATTGCCCCACAACAGGTCGAGATCGCCAGATCCTTTTCCACGCGGCAGGAAATCGAAGTTTGGACAAATGTCGCTAACGATCACATCGCCCAGGGAGACTGTGCCTCGTAGCAACTCCTGGAGACCTGGTGTCTCCTGTGGCGGCCCGTTCACCACGTCGGGACAACATGCATCGATCAAAAGCACGGACGAGCCTTCACGCGCGATGAACCGGGCCAGGTTTGTGGCGAGCGTCGTCTTCCCCTCCGCCGCGCGGCAGGATGTCACGCCGAGAATGTGCGGCGTCCTGGGCGACCGTTGAAGCACCGCTGAGCGCACGCGGCGCAGCACGGAACGGCTCAAAACGGACTCCAGATCATTCGGCGGAGCGGCACGTCGAGAACGATCCCGTCGCCACCAGCCAAGACGATCCAGTGAAAATGCAAGGCCATCGAGTGAAAGCAAGGAAGCCGTCCCAGTCTTCGAAGATGGCGTGTTGATTTGGGGTACGTATCCGAAACATTCGACCGACGTCGCGGCAGCAAGCTGCTCTGCGACCCGCAAGCGCCGATCGAATCCGACTAAACAGAGACCGCTTCCAACTCCCAGGGCGCCGCCAAACATCATGGCCAGCAACATGGCGACTAACGCCGCCGGCTGATCCTTCGACTTTGGCGGAACGGCCTCACTGATGATTCGTGCCGTCGGGCCGAGCACCTTGATCCGCTCGCGCAAGGCTGCGCTCGTGCTGACGACGGCGTTTGCTTCGTACTCCTCCCGCACAAATGCTCCTGCAATCTCATTCGTGAGCCCTGCTGCGTCCATCGCGGTCAAGGCTCTCGCGCGAACCAGGACAATTTGGCTTGATCCCACCCGTTTCACCGTTGTGTTGGACCTCAACAACGCGATCGATGCCTGTTTCCTGCTGACGTTCGAATCCGGTTCCCCATAGGAGCCCCCCCAGGGTAAAATATGGGATCTCGGCGATATGCGCTCGATCTCCTCCAATCCGACTTTGTCGATCACGCGGCCAAGTACCCTCCCGGATCTCAGCAGTTCGATCGCGTTCTCGACGAGCGAATTCTCGACAAGGATCTGGGTCACCACGGCGTCCGGGCCGGACAGCTGCAGCGTCGTGTTCGAAATCAATATTTCCGAAGAAGCGGAGAAAGCTGGAATCCTGACGACAAGGTAGGCAAGACTGGCCACCCATCCGAGGACGATACCGGCCAGCATCAGAACCATGATCATGTGCCGGCGCTGGAGAGCCTTCACGACAAGGGTCCTGAAGCCCCCCTCGCGAGAGGATTTCTGCTGACCTGGCCAATCTTCGTCGATGACGGTAAACCTGCTATTTGTCGCATCGAGCATTGAGTGAATCTCCCGCGTCCGGCGGCACGCCTAGCTTGGCCCGAAGCCCCCGGCTTTGTTTTGACGCGCCTCGTCAATTCTGGCGCTTCCGCGCCGGGCAACGACCTCCAATTATCTCAGCAGGGCCTCCTGGAGTGACCATTGCGGCAGCTGGGGAGCACCGAAACGATCCAAAAATAACTACTTCCTTGGCGCCGCGATTGCAGATTAAATATTTAAATATCAAAATGCCGCAGCCGGCAAGCTTTAAAATACGGCCGTAAACATGAATTTTAGCCCTGGAATTAATCGATTTAATTATCGAGTGTGGCCGCCGTCCCGGCGAGCCCCGCCCTTAAGAGAAACCGGCCGCAGAAGGCCCTGTCTGCTGCTTTCGGCTTGATGCATGGAGTTTTATAATTGGCAATTAAATATTTAAAAATTAAATATTGCGCTATATACCTCGTGAGCGTATGGTGAATAAGCCATTTCAGGCATCAAGACGAGGCATCCCAAAAATCAGGCATCCTTTGGAAATCTGAATTAATGGTGGGCGTCTGTTATGTCGGTCGAGTCTAGCATTCACGACAAAATGGAGATCGAGTATTCAATTCATCGATCGTCGTTTTTCCGTCCGGAATTCATCTTCTGTCTCTTGTTGACGGTCGACGCCCTCGTGATCGTCCTTTCTTGTTTGGTGAGCGGAGTTGGGTACCATCTATGGATGGGCAGCTACGCCGCCGAAATCCTGCCGCTATGCGTCGTCGGTTCTGTTGCAAGCCTCATCTACACGTTCCGGATGAACGCCAGTGGTTACTACGAGATTCAGGATAGCGCGAAGCAACGGCTTGAGGTGCGCGAGATTCTCGTGTGCTGGTTCACGACCGGGTTGCTACTTGCGCTTATCGCGTTTCTTCTCAAGATTGGTGCGACCTATTCTCGCGGTACCTTTGTCACATTTTACCTTCTCTCACCCATCGCGTTGCTGGCAGCACGCAAGATCGCAAAGACCCTCCTGGCACAGGCCGTAGATCGGGGGACGATTGGAGGCCGTGACATCGTTTTGATAGGCGACGCCAATGAAATGGCTGCCTTGAAACGGGGCGACTTGCTTGCCCTTTGTGGTGCACCTGACGTCAGCCGTTTCGTATTGAGCCGAGATGACGATGAGCTGACACGTTCTTCGAAGGACCTTCAGGTTATCAGAGCTACCGCCAGCTTTGTACGACGCCACAATTGTCGGCTGATTTTGATCGCGTTGCCTTGGCGTGATGCCGCCCGCATTGAACTCATCAAAGATCAAATCAAGATGGTTCCCGTCGCCGCCCGGTTGCTACCCGACAAGAGCGTTCGGGCGTTGTCTGACCTTACCTGGTCGGAGCGCAAACGCGTGCCGGCGATCGAGCTTCAACGTGCGCCCCTTAGCGTAGCTCAGCTATTTGTGAAGCGTACCATGGACGTGGTCGTGGCTTCCTTCGCCCTGGTATTTTTCCTGCCCATTATCGTGTTCACTGCCGTCGCGATTAAATTGGATAGCGCGGGTCCGGTAATCTTTCGGCAGGCCCGAACCGGATTTAACGGGAAACGCTTTCTTATATTGAAATTTCGAACCATGACCGTCCAGGAAGATGGAGCCCATGTTGTACAAGCAACGCCTCACGACTCGCGTGTAACGAAGGTCGGACGGCTGCTTCGGGAATCGAGCATCGATGAACTGCCTCAGCTCTGGAATGTATTGAGGGGCGATATGTCGCTGATAGGGCCCCGCCCTCACGCGCTGGCGCACGACAACTACTTTGAAACTGTATTGAGGGATTACGCCTTTCGCCACAACGTCAAGCCGGGAATAACAGGATGGGCGCAATGCAATGGCGCTCGAGGCCCGACGCCGACCATTGCGCATGTGGCAAAGCGCGTGAAACTCGATCTGTGGTATATTACTAATTGGAGTCTCTGGCTTGACCTCCTAATTCTGGTCAAGACGGCCTTCGAGGTCCTTCGCAGGCGAAACGCCTGCTGATAGGACCCGGTGGCCGACCCACCGACTGAACGGCCATGTCCGTTGCACGCGGAAAGTCGCCCGGAGTTATGTTGCGCCAACTTTAAGAACGACCGGCATTTTCGCCGCTGAGAACAATGAATAACTCCCCATCAAGCTCGAAGTCCGCAACCTGCCTCAACCCCAGCCTCGCATGGGCCTGAAGCGAGCGGGTATTGTTCGCTTTGATGAATAAAATGGGCTCCCTGCCAGGCAGTCTTCGGACCACGAATGCAAACAACTTCTCAAGCACCCCCTGCCCGCGCGCGGTCTCATCGATACAGATCGGACCATAGACATACGCGCCAGCGGCGCCGGGCCATGCGCGCAACATCGCTACAACTGGCGCGGCGGACGCTTGTGCTTTCTCGGAAGTAAACAGTACGCCCATGAGCTTCGGACCATCGATCGCAATCGCTATCAATGCACCGCTGGTGATCCATTCCGTTACGACGCCGGTCCCCCAATCGCCATACAGCATACCGCCGCGTTCCGACGAATTCGCCATCAGCAGGGACGAAACGCTGACTGCATCGCCGACGTTTGCCTGACGTACTTCAATCACGTTCTGTCATTTCCTTATTGGTCGGTGGACTGATTCCGTTTGCGACCAGCCTTATCGGTCTGTTCACCGTCTCCATTTTCATGAATACATGTATCGGGAAGGAAATACTTGCGTGTGACAAGGTGAAATCTCCAGATACAGCAAGATCACACTTGAGATCGATATCTCAATCAACTAAATCCGCACAAGAGTGCTGCTTACACCACGGGAGCCAAGAATGCTTCGGCTTGTCTTGATGGCCTTGCTGGCAATCTTTGTTACACCGGCCAAAGCCGAAACCTGGCCGAGCCGGCCGCTAACGATGGTGGTGCCGTTCGCGACCGGGGGGCCGATGGACGCAGTTGCGCGCATTCTGCAATCTGCTCTGAGCGACGCCTTGCAGCAGCAGGTGATTGTCGAGAACGTCGGCGGGGCCGGCGGCATGATCGGCTCCGCCCGAGTCGCCAAGTCAGCGCCGGACGGATATCAATTTGTGCTCGGCAACGTCGGCACGCACGCCGTCAGCCAAACGCTCCACAAGACTCCGTTTTACAATTCGACAACTGATTTCACTCCAGTCGCGCTGGTCGCGGAGCTGTCGCTGGTGATGGTGGCGCGCAAGGACTTGCCTCCAAACAATTTACAGGAATTCATTGCCTACGTGAAGGCCAACCAGAAGACGATGCAGTTTGCTTCGGCAGGCGCAGGCTCTGCCACCCATCTTGGCTGCGCATTGATCAACGCGCGGATCGGCGTCGACGTCACCCACGTCCCATATCGCGGCGGCGCGCCGGCGATGCAGGATCTGATAGCCCAGAGGGTCGACTATCTGTGCATTGATACACCGATCGCGATTCCTCAGATCGAAAGCGGCGCGATCAAGCCGATTGCCATTTTGAGCCACGGGCGCTCGCCGAGCTTGCCAAACGTGGCGGCGGCGCATGAGCAGGGGCTGACTGATTTCGAGGCATCCAATTGGAGCGCACTGTTTCCGCCCGCGAACACCCCCGCATTTATAGTCCAAAAACTGCACGACGCCACTGTCGCGGCCATGAACAATCCGACGGTTAAAACACGCTTCAAGGAAGACGGAATTGATCTCGTCGCTGACGAACGGCGATCATCGTCCTATCTCGCCCACTTCGTCATTGGCGAAGTCGCCAAGTGGGCTGGGCCGATCAGGTCCTCTGGCTTGGCTTTGGAATAAACTTGAAATCGCCGGCCATGGCCTGTAAATGGCCGGTTTTTGGAGACCGACGTGAAGATCAGACTCATGGAGAATTTTCGGGCGATCTTCTACGCACCGTATTACGCCACTCACGCGCTTGGCTTCTACGCGCGTGAGGGCCTCAACGTCGAATTGGTCGCTAGCGATGCACCGGGCGAAGCAATTTCCCATCTTATGAATGGCACGATCGATTTGACTTGGGGCGGTCCGATGCGCGTGATGACTGCGCACGATCGGGACGAGCAAAGTCCCCTGGTCTGCTTTGGCGAGGTTGTATCTCGGGACCCGTTTTTCCTGATTGGCAATTCCAGGCGATTTAAGCTTTCGGACCTTGCACACCTGCGTTTTGCTGCTGTCTCGGAGGTGCCGACGCCCTGGATGTGCCTGCAGCACGACTTGCGTGAAGCCGGTATTGATCCTGCAATGATCCCGAGAATTTCCGATCGAACAATGCCGGATAATTACGCGGCGCTGCGCACGAAACAGCTTGATGTGATGCAAGCGTTCGAACCATTTGCTTCGCTAGCCGAAATAGATCGAGCCGGCGAAATACTGTATGCAGCCGGCTCACGGGGGCCAACCGTCTACACTGCCTTTATCGCAACCCGAAGCAAAGCCGCGGCACACCGTGATGCTTTTGTCGCAGCGACTCACGCACTTGCGAAGATGCAGCAGTGGCTTTACGCCCACAGCGGAAAGGAGCTCGCTGAGGTCGTCACTTCCTTTTTTACCGACGTACCGCAGGAACTGCTCGTTTGTTCCCTGCAACGCTATCTCGATGCGGGCCTATGGGCGCGCGACACAGCCATGTCGAAACGGGGATTTGAACGCCTCGGCTCGAGCTTCCTTTCGGGGGGAGCCTTGAAGCGCGCGCCGGTTTTCGAAAATTGTGTCGCTTTAGGTCTGACTTGACCGGATTCTGGCGGGAGCACCGACCGCATCATGGGCCGGCTGAAGGCCCCCTTATTGTCACCCCCGATTGCATCGGGATCTGCGCGCCGCTCGCAAGCCAATCGTGATAGCTGCGGAATTTGAGACCGAGTTTGTCGTAGTAGACCCGGAGATAGCCGTCGCCGCCGCGCGTCACGGCGTCCGGCATCACCGCCTGCACCTCTTGCGCGATCACACCAACATAGGTCTTGTCGCTGCCGGGATAGCTGAACCGATAGTAGCCGAGACCGCTCTCGAGATAGCCCAGCAGAACAACGTCGTGCTTCAGCGCGAGGTCGGAACGCCGGCCGCCACCGCCGCGGAAGCCACCTCCTCCACCACGAAAGCCACCGCCTCCTCCCCGGAAACCGCCGCCGCCTCCACCGCGGAACCCTCCACCGGCCGAGGCGAAGCTCGCTCGGCCACGCGCCGACGCAAAGCTCGCCGCCCGGCCCGATGAGACGTTGAGGCCGCCTCCTCGCGCCCGATTCACCGCAGCAGAGCGATTGCCCGCACCACCTCTATTGGCCCGATCGCCGCTGCCCCGACCACCGCGGTCTGCAACACGATCGCCTCCCCGGTTGCCGCGATTACCCGCGCGGTCGCCCGCACGATCCCCGATATTTCCAGCGCGGTCGCCAGCACCCGGACGGTTGCTTCCGGGGTTGAGCACCTGCTGGCCACCCTTGCCGCGAAAATCCATCCGGTCGTTAGCGCCGGCACGTATGCTGTTGTTACCGAACCGCTGCTGGACGTTCGCGTTGTTATAGCGGACGCCCTGGCGATGTGCGGAATTGTGCTGCCAAACGCTTGTCGTGCGATGGTTGACGTAGACGTTGCGATTGCCCCAGTTGAAGCCGCCGCCCCAGTAATTTCCCCAGCGGCCGATCGCCCAGGCGGTGCCGAAGGCGATGCCGGCCGCGACCACCCCGGCACCGATGTAAGACGGATAACCGAAATAATAGGGCGGATAGTCCGCATAGGGCCACGCACCATAGACGGTCGCAGGCTCATAATAGGGAACATACATCGCGTTCGGATCTGTCGGTTCTATCACGATCACCTGCTTGCTTTCCTGCTGTGTGACTGTGACCTTCTGCTGCTTGTTCGAAGATAGTTTGTTGTTGGCGCGCGCTTTCTCGCGCAGGCGCTGGATCGCGTCCATCAGATCGGCTTGCTGGGCCAGCATGGCGTCGCCCAGATCCTTGGTCCAGTCCAGCTTGTCGTTCATCATGTCGAGTACCGAGGGTGTCGCCGTCAGGCCCTTGATGCTGTCGTCCCAGCCTTTCTTGTCGACTGCCGTCTTGAGTGCATCGCCCTTGAGAGTTCTTGTTCTCCTTGATCCAGCGATCGGCCTCGACCAATTCCAGCGGATAGGTCGCGGCCGCCAACATGTTGGCAAGCAGCGCGTCGGGATAGAGCGCAATCGGCGCTACCAGCGCCTCGAGCTGCTCAGGCTTCAGGAGGCTCTGCTCGGTTTGTGGTGGTGGGGGCGTCTGCGTTGGCGCGGGCTGTTGGGCGGCCGCAGACAGAGAAGCTGCGGCCATGATTGTCACTGCCAATAGCAGGCTTACGCAACGCATCATGCGTATCTCCTTCAAAGCAGAGCCACGACTGACACCGTTGGCAGAGCGGAGCCTTGATCAAGATCAAGGCGTCAAGGAGCGAGCGCCTCGCTCAAACGGAAGAGCGGCGGTCAGGCCGCGCGCGGTGGACATCATGCGCCGCGCTTTGTCGTAGCTTCGTAGGCGTCCCGATAACCTCTGGCGATCGTTCGAACACCTCGGCCGATATCGTCGTAGACGTCGTCAGACAGGTTTGCCAACGAGACGCGGAGCGACCATTCGGGAGCGTCAAAACCGCCTCCGTTCAGCAGGACGATGCCGTGGTCCTCCGCCAGACGAAACGCAAGATCGAGCGGATGGATGTTCTTTTTCAGATAGTCGACCGCCTTGTCGCCGATGTTCTTCCGAGCCCAGAACTCAAAATCGATCAGTCCATAATAGGCGTCATAGTTGGGATTGGGGCTTAGCTTGTCGGCAAGGCCGAGACTGTCGAGCAGCGACCCCAGGCGCCTGTTGACGATTTTCATACAGGCGGTCTGATAGGCCTTCTTCACGTCCATCATCTCCGAAAGCGAGAACAGGCTCATCATCACCTGCTGTGGCAACGATAGGCCTGCGGTGTGGTTGAGCGCCACATCCCGGCTGTCAGCGACAATACGGTCAATGAGCTTCAGCTTGCGCGGCTCCAGCGTCAGTGGCCCATAACGCCTGTCGAGCGCCTTCACCGCGGCGTCGGGCAGCTTGGCGATCATCTTGTCGAAGATATTGTCTTCATGAATTGCGATGGCGCCGAGCCGCCATCCCGTGCAGCCAAAATATTTCGAATAGGAATAGACGCCGATTGTATTGTGCGGGAGCTCGCCAAGCAGCGACCTGAAACCGTGCACGAAAGTGCCGTAGACATCGTCGGTCAGAAGCATCAGGTCAGGACGCTTGTTCTTGACGAGATTGGTCAGCTTCTTGATTGTCTCGCCGCTCAACCCCATGCCCGAGGGATTGGCGGGATTGACGACAAAGAACGCTTTGATCTTCGGATTTTCGAGCTTCTTGATCTCTTCGTCGGTGAACTGAAAGCGGTTCTCCTGCGGCGCCTTGATCTGGACGACCTTGAGGTCATAATCTTCCAGGTGCGTCATCTCGGTGTAGGGCGTGAAGATCGGTGTCCCCAGCGCGATGGTGTCGCCCGGCAGCAAGAGCCGGTTGGCCTTTAGCGACTTGAAGATGTAGCACATCGCCGCCGTGCCGCCTTCGACCGCATAGATGTCGAACTTTCCCGGTGGTCGCGGCTCGCCGCAAACGGCCCACATCAGATATTCATGCACAATACTTTCGTTGTGCACCAGCATGCGGTCCGGCACCGGATAATTGTCGCCGATGATCGAATCGACGAGCTCGTGGACGAATGCGTCCGGGTCGAAGCGAAACTTCTCGATCGCGTGGGGCAGCATTTCCGACAGAAAACCCGCACCTGGCATATCGGCATGCTTTGCGAGCCAGGCCTCAAGCCGTCCGGCAATGCCTTTCGCCTCGGGCATGCCGCCGATTCCTGCGGGATGGTCCATCACTCGCTTGCTCTCGGTGATGGCGAATTGCCCGAGCAGGAAAAACCCTTCGCGCGGCGTGGTGGCCACCCAGTTCGGATTGCCTCGGCCAGCATTCAGGAACGCCGTCTGCGACCGCTTCGAGGTAGCCTTGGCAAGGTTGATCAGTTCGTCCTTGATCTCGAAGGGGCTCAGCGCCTCGAACTTCTTTAGGGTCAAGATATCGGCCATTTGATACTCCCGAGCTTTGCAATCGGTTGGAACGGAGGCGGGCTCCTTCACCCACGCAATCGCGCGCAGGGTGACGGGCAGCCGGCGGCAGGCTTTGATTTATCTCAAGGCTCCGGCGAAAGGATCTCATGCACACGCCGGCTGATGACCGCCACGATGCAATGCAGCGTGCCGACCAATTTTCGCTGGACGCGGACGCTCGGAGCGCGTGGCTAGAGCGCGCGGCTCGTAGCTTGACATAGATCAACACGCCTCCGGCGAATCATCGC
>CAWHSM010000008.1:0-16889 GCA_963832045.1 uncultured Alphaproteobacteria bacterium | reverse complement strand
CCGCGTCCGGCTTCGATGGTTATGGCTGGACCGGCTTAAATCATGGCAGCGCTGAAAATCCTGGTGATCCCCGGTTCGCTGCGGACCGGCTCGCTCAACGCGAAGCTTGCCGCAGTCGCCGCGCATCGGCTGGCGCAGGCCGGCGCCGACGTGACCCGGCTGTCGCTCGCCGACTTTCCGCTGCCGATCTATGACGGCGACCTGCAGACAAAATCGGGCGTGCCGAAACATGCGGTCGACCTCAAGCGCATGATCGGCGCCCATCATGGTGTCCTGATCGTGACCCCCGAATACAACGCCTCAGTGCCGCCGCTGATCAAGAACACCATCGACTGGGTGAGCCGCGTTGCCGATCCTCATGAGAACCGCGGGCAGGTGTTTCGCGGCCGCGCCTTTGCGATTGCGGCGGCCTCGCGCAGCAGGCTCGGCGGCGCGCGCTCGCTGGCGGCGCTGCGCTTGATCCTTGCCGCCTGTCAGGCGTTTGTGATTCCGAGCCAGCTTGCGCTGGCGTTCGCGGACGAGGCCTATGACGATATGGAGCGTCTGAAACATCCCCCCGACATCGAGGCAATGGGTGCAATGGTGCGGCAGTTGATCGATGTCTCCCAACGCCTGATGTGAGGTGACATGCAACCATCGACCATCGCCGCGAAAGACCGGCTGATCGTGGCGCTCGATCTGCCGGGCGTGGAGCCCGCGCAAGCGATGATCGCCCGCCTTGGCGACAGCGTGACATTCTACAAGATCGGCTACCAGCTGGCTTATGCCGGCGGGTTGTCGCTGGTTCGCGAACTCCGCGCCGCGGATAAGAAAGTATTCGTCGATCTCAAACTGCACGACATCGGCAACACCGTGGCGCGCGGCGTCGAGAGCCTCTCTTCGCTCGGCGCGACGTTCCTGACCGTGCATGCCTATCCGCAGACCATGCAGGCGGCGGTCGAGGCGCGGGGGCCATCGGGGCCGAAGATTCTCGCCGTCACCGTGCTGACGTCCTACAACGAAGCGGACCTGGAGGCGGCGGGTTACCGGCTCACCATCGCCGATCTGGTCACGGCCCGCGCCGGCCAGGCCAAGGCGCTCGGCGTCGATGGGCTGGTATGTTCGCCGGAGGAAGCGGCCGCGCTGCGCGCCGTCGTGGGCGATGGGATGAGCCTCGTGACGCCCGGCATCCGGCCGGCGGGGGCTGCGACCGGCGACCAGAAACGGATCATGACGCCTTCGCGCGCGATCGCAGCGGGTGCGGATTACCTTGTGGTCGGCCGTCCAATCGTGGGAGCCGCCGATCCCAGAGCGGCCGCGGAATCCATTCAGGCCGAGATCGCGCAAGGGATACGCTCCCTCGATATATTGTAATCCGGATCGCATCTCCCGATGCGACGTAGCCGAAGCGTTGCTTCGGCGTTCTTGTAGAACGGCCGCCAAAGGCGGCCTATGCCTCTCCCAATGGGCCCAATGGGAGAGGTGACCGAGCGGCACTTTCAATACGTCCAACAAGAGAGAGGAAACAAGCAGATGGCAAAAGGATACTGGATCGGGCGCGTCGACGTTCACAACGACGAAGGCTACAAGCCCTATGCGGCGGCGAACCCGGCGATCTTCAAGAAATTCGGCGGGCGCTTTGTCGTTCGCAGCGGCACCTTCACGGGCGCCGAGGGCAACAGCCGCGCGCGCAACGTCGTGATCGAATTCCCCGACTATGCGACCGCGCTCGCGTGCTACAACTCGCCGGAATATCAGGCCAACATCAAGGTGCGGCAGCCGCATTCGATCGTCGATCTCATCGTCATCGAGGGCTATGACGGCCCCCAGCCGTGAACGGCGGGAACTGAGGAGGCTGCGGTTGGCTCGGTTGCCGGAACAGTGTCCCCCGGCTACAACGGCGCTAGTGGAGTGGATTTGACATTCGCTACCCACCCAGCCGCAAGCTAGCAAGCGAATGTCAAATCCGAGACTCCACTAGAAACTTATGTTTGCTAGTGGTCTTCCGGCTCTAACATTCGCAAAGTGCCCGCTGCGAAGGGATGCGAATGTTAGAGCCGGACCACTAGAGAGGAAAGAGCTATGTCCGAGATGCGCTTGATTGTGGCAGGGGCCGGCGGCCGGATGGGCCGTGCGCTGACGCGGGTGATTACCGAGACCGAAGGCGCGGTATTGGCCGGCGCGCTGGAGGCACCCGGCTCCGAACTGTTGGGCAAGGATGCCGGCGTGCTCGCAGGGCTCCCCGCCAACGGCGTCGAGCTGTCGGCCGATCTGTGGTCGATGTCGGCGAATGCCGACGGTATTCTCGACTTCACCGTGCCTGCGGCCACCATCGCCAATGTCGCGATCGCCGCCCAGCGCGGCCTCGTCCACGTCATCGGCACCACCGGGCTCTCTGCTTCCGACGACGCGGTGATCAAGAGCGTCACCTCGCGCGCGATCGTCGTGAAATCAGGCAATATGAGTCTGGGCATCAATCTCTTGGCCGCGCTGGTCAAGCGCGTGGCGCAATCGCTGGACCAGAGCTTCGACATCGAAATCCTCGAGATGCATCACCGCGCCAAGATCGATGCGCCCTCGGGTACGGCATTGATGCTGGGCGAGGCCGCCGCCACCGGGCGCAAGGTCGCGCTCGACGCTCATTCGCAACGCGGCCGCGATGGCGTCACCGGCGCCCGCCGGGCGGGCGATATCGGCTTTGCGTCGCTGCGCGGCGGCACCGTCACCGGCGATCACAGCGTGATCTTCTCGGGCGCCATGGAGCGCATCGAGCTCACCCACCGGGCGGAGGATCGCACGATGTTCGCCCTCGGTGCGGTGAAGGCAGCATTGTGGGCCAAGGACAAAAAGCCCGGCCTCTACACGATGACCGACGTGCTCGGGCTCGGCGAATTCTGATCGGTTCAACCTCAACGGAAGCTTTCAGTATGAGCGATCGTCTTCTCGTGCTGGTACGTCACGGCCAGAGCGAATGGAATCTGAAAAACCTCTTCACCGGCTGGAAGGACCCCGATCTGACGGAGAAGGGCATCGCCGAGGCCAAGGATGCCGGGCGCAAGCTGAAGGCACAGGGATTTTCCTTTGACATCGCTTTTACCTCGGCGCTGCTTCGCGCCCAGCACACGCTTGATCTGATGCTTGACGAGCTCGGCCAGCGGAAGATTCCCGTCCGCAGGCACCTGGCGCTGAACGAGCGCGACTACGGCGATCTCTCCGGCCTCAACAAGGACGATGCGCGCAAGAAATGGGGAGAGGAACAGGTGCATGTCTGGCGCCGCTCCTACGACGTGCCGCCGCCCGGCGGCGAAAGCCTGAAGGATACGCTGGCGCGCACGCTGCCTTATTACGTGCAGGAGATCCTTCCCTGCGTGCTGCGCGGCGAACGCACGCTGGTCGCCGCGCATGGCAACTCACTGCGCGCGCTGATCATGGTGCTGGAAAAATTGTCGCCCGAGGGCATTCTGGCGCGCGAGCTTGCGACCGGCGTTCCCGTGATCTACCGGCTGAACGCCGACGCGACGGTTGCTTCCAAGCTCGATCTGGCGGCGTGAGCGTCGAGATCGTTCCGCTCGCCGCGCCAGTTGACGGTCGCGCCCTGGACGAACTCGCTGAAGTTCTGGCCGACTGCGTCGAAGGCGGCGCCAGCGTCAATTTCATGTCGCCATATTCTCGCCAAGAGGCGCGAGATTTCTTCGACAAGGTTGCGGCTTCGGTGGCGTCGGGCGATCTCGTCCTGCTTGCGGCGAAGCTCGGCGGCAAGATCGTCGGCACCGTTCAGCTCGGGCTCGACGTGCCGCCTAACCAGCGCCACCGCGCCGACATCAAGAAAATGCTGGTGCATCGCTCCGTTCGCGGCCGGGGAGTTGGCATGGCGTTGATGGCGGCCGTCGAGGAGGAAGCCCGAACGCGCAGCCGCTGGCTGCTCGTGCTCGATACTGTGCCAGGCGAAAGCGGGCACCGGCTTTATCTGCGGGCGGGCTGGCAGCAGAGCGGGACGGTGCCGGACTACGCGTTGTTTCCGGACGGCCGGCTTTGCGACACCGCCTTCATGTGGAAGCGGTTGAAGTAGTTTTTGGTGTCGTCCCGGCCAAGCCAACGGGTCGCGCGAATGCGCGCCCGATGAACAGGCTCCGAGCGAGCCGGGATCCATAACCACAAATGTTTGTTGTTGAGGGACGTTGTGGCTACCGTTTCGCGCCGCTACAAAGCGCGGTGGTTATGGGTCCCTGCGTTCGCATGCGTTCGCAGGGACGACGGCGTTGAAGGGTCTTATCCCTCAGTGCATCCCGACCTGGCCGGCTTCCCAGCCGATCATCGCCTGCTTGCGGGTGATGCCCCAGTGATAGCCGGTCAGCGCGCCGCTTTTGCCGAGCGCGCGGTGGCACGGCACCACGAAGGAGATCGGGTTCTTTCCGACCGCAGCCCCCACCGCCCGCGAGGCCTTCGGCGCGCTGATCTTGCTGGCGATGTCCGAATAGCAGACGGCGCGACCCATCGGGATTTTCAACAGCGTCTCCCATACCCGCACCTCGAAGTCGGTGCCGATCAGGGTGACGCGCAGCGGCTGGTCCGGCCGCCACAGCTTTTTATCAAAGATGCGCTGCGCCAGCGGCGCGGTCCCGAGATAATCCTCGATGTAGGTCGCGCGAGGCCAGCGTCTCGTCATGTCGGCGAGCGCGGCTGGCTCTTCGCCGGGATCGGCAAAGGCAAGCCCCGCGAGGCCCCGCCCGCTCGCGATCACCAAGGCCGTACCGAACGGCGAGGGATGAAAGCCGTATTGCAGGGTCATGCCGGCGCCGCCGTTTTTCCACTCGCCCGGCGACATCGCCTCATGGGTGACGAACAGGTCGTGCAGCCGGCCTGGGCCCGACAGGCCTGAATCGAGCGCGGCGTCGAGCACGCTTGCCGAATCGCGCAGCAGGTTCTTGGCGTGGTCGAGCGTCAGCGCCTGCATGAAGCCTTTGGGCGTCAGGCCGGCCCAACGGCGGAACAGATGGTGCAACTCGTCCGCCGTGCAGCCCGAGGCATCCGCCATGGCTTCGATGGTCGGCTGCGCGCGCCAGTGTTCCGAAATATAGGCGATGGCGCGCCGCACCGAGTCATAGTCGCGCAGCGCTGCCGCTTGCGAGCCGGGTTTGCTCAGGCGTTTGTCGTGGATTGCGAGGTTCATGGCGTCATTCATGGCGAGATTGATCATGCCACGGATGTAGGACGAGGGGGTCATCCAAACCACCCGATTCCCGACGAGCGCTTACCTCACGGGATTATGGGTCGGGCCGCGCCGGGCGGCCTGCAGCGCGGCCATTAAAGCATTGGCAAGGCTTGCCTTTTCGTCTGCGCCGAGGAAGTTGCCGACAGCGACCCGGCGGCCCTTTGAGACCAGATAAAGCCGCTCGATGCCAAATTCGGCGTGGATCTTGCGGTCGAGCTGCACCCACAGCGGATTGAAGGTGAACTCTACCACATGGCCGCGATGGCTAGTGCGCCGCACGTAAAGCACCGATGGCGTCATGCGAATTTCCTCGCTCGCCTTGGCGTCGCGAAAGCTGATCCGAAAGGCCCAGTAGATCGCGAGCACGTCGAGGCCGAAAAAGCCGAACACCGGCCATGCCCCCATCAGCAGGAACGCGACGCCCGCGGCAAAGCTCACCACGCTGACAAAGGCCATCACCACCAGGAAGCCGGTCGGCTTAAGCGAGCGGTGCGGCGTCAGCCGCGCCGAAAACAATTCGGCCTGATCGTCCGGATCAAAATCATTGCCTGCGGTCATGACATATCACTATACACCAGCGTGGTGGATTTGACATTCGCATCGGTGCCGCCGCTAGTTCTCAATGCGAATGTCAAATCCAAAACCACACTGGAAAACCATATTTTGCTAGTGTCCCTTTGGTTCTGACATTCGTAAACGAACCCGCCGCGATGGGATACGATGTCAGAACCGGGACATTAGATCATGCCGAAAATCACGCGCCGTGCAGGCCCCAAGTCTACCTCCAAATCCAGGTCGAAGCCCGCAACCGCGCCACGCGCGACAAAATCCGGCGGGCGGAAGAAGGCCAGCCTGCAGTCCGCCCGCAACGCTAAAAAGCCAAAACCATGGACGCAGGCCGAGGTGCGTGAGGCGTTCGAGCGCTTTCGCAAGGCCAATCCCGAGCCGAAGGGGGAACTGGAGCATCTCAATCCCTTTACGCTTCTGGTTGCGGTGGTGCTGTCGGCGCAGGCAACAGACGCCGGGGTCAACCGCGCGACGCGCGAATTGTTTCCGGTGGCCGACACGCCGCAGAAAATGCTCGACCTCGGCGAGGAGCGGTTGCGCGACGCCATCAAGACCGTCGGGCTCTATCGCACCAAGGCGAAAAACGTCATCGCGCTCTCGGAGAAACTGATCCGCGAATTCGGCGGCGAGGTGCCGCACACCCGCGCGGAAATCGAATCGCTGCCGGGTGCCGGGCGCAAGACCGCCAACGTCGTACTCAACATGGCCTTTGGCGAGCGCACCATGGCGGTGGACACCCACGTGTTCCGTGTCGGCAATCGCACCGGCCTTGCGCCGGGCAAGACGCCGCTGGAAGTGGAGCTCGGGTTGGAGCGCGTAATCCCGGCCGAATTCATGCTGCATGCCCATCACTGGTTGATCCTGCACGGCCGCTACACCTGCCTGGCGCGCAAGCCGCGCTGCGAAGTCTGCCTGATCAACGATTTCTGCCGCTGGCCGGAAAAGACGGTGTAAATCGACCTCTTCAATCGTCATGGCCGGGCATGACGAATCGTATCATTGGCACATACCGAGCGGTCGAGACCTTGTGCCTGGCCGACCCGAAGTCTAGCTTTGCGACGAACGCC
The DNA here is from genome assembly GCA_963832045.1 of uncultured Alphaproteobacteria bacterium. Classification (GTDB taxonomy): domain Bacteria; phylum Pseudomonadota; class Alphaproteobacteria; order Rhizobiales; family Xanthobacteraceae; genus Bradyrhizobium. The sequence continues at coordinate 10,064 of CAWHSM010000008.1, read as the reverse complement.
AAAGCGCAAAGCCCGGATCAAGGGCTTGAGCATCGAAGGGGAGGGACGCCATGCGGTCATGGCTTGTGCTTGCGTCTGCTCTGCTCGCCACCGGCCTTGCGCATGGGGCCCGCGCGCAGGTTTCCGATGATGTCGTCAAGATCGGTGTGCTCAACGATCAAACCGGACTTTACGCCGATCTCGGAGGCCCGGGCTCGGTGGTGGCGGCGCGGATGGCGGTCGAGGATTTCGGCGGCACCGTGCTCGGCAAGCCGATCGAGGTCATATCCGGCGATCACCAGAACAAAGCCGACATTGGCGCTGCCATCGCGCGCGAGTGGTTCGATGTCGGCAAGGTCGACATGGCGATCGGGTTCGATCATTCGGCGGTCGCGCTCGCGGTCTCGCAGCTTGGCGCCGAGAAAAACCGCATCGTGATCGGGGGTGCGATCGGAAGCACCGCCTTTACCGGCAAATCATGCACGCCGACCGAAGCCTCCTGGATATACGACAGCTACGCGCTGACCACGAGCCTTGCGAAAGCCGTAGTGGCCGAAGGGCGCGACAGCTGGTTCTTCCTCACCGTCGACTACACGTTCGGCCACTCGCTGGAAGCGGATGCGACGGCAGCGGTCAAGGCGGCCGGCGGCAAGGTTTTGGGAAGCGTGCGGCATCCGCTCAACACCGCCGATTTCAGCTCGTATCTGTTGCAGGCCCAGGCCTCCGGCGCCAAGGTCGTGGCCTTTGCCAACAGCGGCGGCGACATGGTCAACGCCACCAAGCAGGCGAACGAATTCGGCCTGACCAAAAATCAGACCATCGTTTCGTTATTGGTGTTCATCTCCGACGTTCACAGCATGCAGCTTCAGGCAGCCCAGGGACTGAAATTCGTCACCGCGTTCTATTGGGATCGCAACGAGGAGAGCCGCGCCTGGTCGAAACGGTTCTTTGAGAAGTTCGGCCGGATGCCCACCATGGCGCAGGCCGCGGTCTATTCGGCGATCCATCACTACCTCGAGTCGATCGCCGCCGCCGGTACCGACGAGGTCAAGGCCGTGATGGCGAAAATGCGCGAGCGCCCCGTCAACGACTTCTATGTGAAGAATGGAAAGCTGCGCGAGGATGGCCGGCTGGTGCATGACATGTATCTGGCGCAGGTGAAGACCCCGCAGGAATCCAAGGGGCCGTGGGATTACTACAAGATCCTCGCCACTATTCCGGGCGGTCAGGCGTTTCGCTCACTTGCCGAGGGCGGCTGCCCGCTGGTGCGGTGAATTTGATGTACTTGTCAATGTCGCCGCTGATGGGGCGCTGATAACAAGGCACCCTTCCCGAAGGTATCTTGGTCCGTATTCGCGACATGGCAAGATGATATCCGCGCATGAACCCGTGGTCAGTCCGCCGCGACTAATTCAGCGGTGATGTCTGCGAAAGCTACCAGTCCATCGTGACCAAGAAAAATGAGAATACGTGGTACGTCTCGATCCATCTTCCAGAGCATCAAAAGACCGGACACTACTCTCGCCGTTCCGAGACGTTCTTGAGCGAGTCCGAGGCCAAACAGTTTGCCGCGAGCAAAGTCACGGCCGGCACGGAGATCAGCGCTGGAACGCTGAACCCCGTCACGCCGAAGAGAATCATCAAGCCTTCCGAAGTCGAAAACTGGCTTTCGGAGAAGACAAATCAAGCGGGAAATTAATCGTCAGACCGCCTCTGTCGACCGATCATGGCGCGGGAGGCTTAGGCCAAAGGCAGACGCGCCTTTCGTTCCGGCTCGATCAATTCCGCGCTAGAGCTTCGATTCCGAAGTTCGCAAACTACTGCGACGACCTCCGATGCGAGCTTCGGAATCAAAGGAGCTCTAGTGTGGCGACACTGACGTTCCTTTCAGTGTCGCCGCGAGTTCTTCGAAGGAACGTCAAAGTCAAAGCCACACTAGAATCATATGGTTGCTAGGGTCCCTTTGGTTCCGACATTCGTAAAAGTGCCCGCCGCGATGGGATACGAATGTCAGAACCGGGACACTAGCAATTATTAGTTTTCGGTGTGGCTTTGAATTTGAAGTTCCTACAACGAGATTGCGGCTACACTGATAGGAACTTCAAATTCGCCGCACCGGGTCCGCTCAGCCGCTTGTGCATGTGAACCATGAACGCCATGCCGAACAGCGGCGTCGCGAGATTGACGATCGGGATCGACACAAAGGCAGCGATAAAGAGCCCCGCCGCGAACACTGTTGCAGCGTTGTCCTTGCGCATCGCCTTGGCTTCCGCCGGCGGACGAAATCGCATCGCGGCGAGTTCGAAATACTCCCGCCCCAATAGCCACGCGGTTGCGATGAAGAACACGATGACGCCCGCGCCGGCGACAAAGATGAACGGCAGCGCGATCAGGTAGACCAGGATGGTCAGAGAAGCGGTCTTGACGCCTTCGGTCATCGCAAGGCCGAACGGCAGCGCGGCGCCGGGACGCTCAGCCGGATAATGCTCGCGCTCGACATGGTCGGCGACTTCGTCGACGAATACGCTGGCGACGAGCGAGGTGATTGCCGGCATCAGCAACACCGCGCCGAACACGACGCCGAGGCCGGCGGCGATCGAGATGATCCAGGCAAGGATATTGAGCGGGGTCTGGAACGAGGGACCCAGCAGCGCCTCGGCCCATGCCTCGCCGGACGTCGCAAGCCAGCTCAACAGCCGTTGCAGTCCGACCGCCAGCACGGCGATCAGCACCAGCGCCAGACCGATCGATCGCCACAGGATCGAACGCATCGGTGGCGACAGGATCTGCGACAGCGCCTTGACGGCCGCATCAAGCATGGTCTCGTTCTCCGCGTAAAGTTCTCGCGAGAGGTAGACACGATGCAGGGGTTAGGCAAGGCTTCGACAAGGGCTCTCGCCGTCGAACTTCATCAAGCCAATATGTCGTGGGCCAATATGTCGTGGAGTGGATGGTGCGGAGGAAGGCTGCCGCAGCAAGCGGCAACGTCCGCTATTTAGCCAACCGGAAGCGACGCTTCTTGGTCAACCTCTTCAGGAACGAGCGACGGCGCTTCTGGAAACACCCCGAAGTGGCCCGCTACCTCCGCGAGCGGCTTTTGTTTGTCGGCCCAATGCAATGCGGTGTAGTCGAAACCATGCAAGATGGTCGGCTTGACGACTTCGAAATAGGGCGAAATGTCGAAATCACGCGGCATGTAGAGCGAGGAATCGCGAATATGCAGGATTTCGCGGCGGGCTCGTCGCGAACCGGCCTGCGTAATCTTGGGCAGGATCGGATAGCGCACCGCGTCGAAGGCCTGCGCGATCAGGGCCGAGCAGATGATCTTGGTGGGGTCGCCGGAGCCGAACGCGATCATCCGACGCCGCCAGCGCTGCGGGATCGGCAGCGGGATCAAATAGCGCATCAGATCGAGAATGTTCTTGGTGTCGTAGCCAAAGCCGATCCGGTTGATGGCATAGCGGCACACGGTATCGCGGTCTTCGTACGTCAGGCCGACTGGCCGGCACAGCCTTGTGTGATAGGTGAAATATTTCGATAGCGGCGCCGAGGTGACGCCCTCGCCGATATTGGCCTCGATCAGGACGTGCGGCTCGCCATCCTCTTCCGATGCGCCGCCGATCGGACCGACGTAAAGCGCGGCATGCGACCAGGTCGACTGGGTGAGGTATTTGATGATGCCGGAGACGCGGTTGTTGCCTTCGACCAGCAGGACGTCGCCCGGCTGGATAATGCCGCGCAAATGATCCGGGTCGCTCGGCGTGAACGGCTCATAGCCGGGCACTTCCTTCTGCAGATAGGAAGCGATCCACTTGCCGACGGTATCGAGCATGACGCCCATGATGCATTCGCCCCAATTAGTGGTCCGATTCCAGCATTCGCATCCCGTCTCAGCAGGCACCTTTTGCGAATGCTGGAGTCAAAGGACCACTAACAATCCATATTTTCCAGTGGAGTTCAGGATTTGACATTCGCTCTCGGGGTCGCAGTTCAAACCGTAGCGAATGTCAAATCCACTCCACTGGGACTTCTGGCCGCTTTTTCAACCCTTACCATGGCTGAAAGCCGTTGCAATTTAGTTCATCCTGACAGCGGATCAATCATGATTGATTAACCATGACGGGTTGCCGCCAGCGCAGGGATACGGCAAGTTCGCTACATGTTCTCGCGGCTTTCAAAGCTCTGGAAACCATGAAATGACGACGACGCGGCGCGATTTTTTGTCCGCATCCGCGGCTTTTGCGGTTTTGGCCGGCCGGGCAGATCGCTCATGGGGCGCGCCATTGCCGCGCGAGGCCGATATTGTCGTGATCGGCGCTGGCGCGGCCGGGATCGCTGCGGCGCGCCGTATCCAGGCCGCCAACCGCAAGGTGATCGTGGTGGAGGCGGACGGCCGTCTTGGCGGGCGCTGCTGGACCGATAGCGCGACCTTCGATGTGCCGTTCGATCGCGGCGCGCGCTGGCTGCACAACCCCGAGACCAACCCTATGATCAAGCTCGCGCGCGGTGCCGGGCTCGATATTTCCGCAGCACCCCTCGGCCAGAAGATCCGCATTGGGCAGCGCTACGCGCGGCCCGGCGAAACCGAGTACTTCCTTGCGGCGCTGGTGCGCGCCAACCGCGCCATTGACGACGCCTCACGCAAGGGCGATGTCACCTGCGCCTCGGTGCTTCCGAAGGATCTCGGCGACTGGGCGGGCACGACGGAGTTCGTGCTCGGCGCCAACGGTACTGGCAAGGATCTTCGGGATGTTTCGTCGGTCGACAAGGCGCATGCGCAAGACCGCAACGCGGCGATCGGTTGCCGTCAGGGCACCGGCGTCCTGGTCGCCAAGCTCGGCGAACAGGTTCCGGTGGCGTTGTCGACGCCCGCGAACCAGATCATCTGGAACAACCGCGATGTCGCGGTGGAAACGCCCTCGGGCCGGATTTCCGCGCGCGCCGCGATCGTCACGGTTTCGAGCAATGTGCTCGCGGCAGGCAACATCAAATTCACGCCCGATATCCCGAAGCGCCAGCTCGATGCTACCGCAAAATTATCGCTCGGCAGCTACGATCGCATCGCCCTGCAATTGCCGGGTAACCCGTTGGGGCTTGCACGCGACGAGGCGGTTATCGAGCAGAGCGATTCCACCCGCACGGCACTGCTTTCGGCCAATATCGCCGGATCCTCGCTGTGCCTGATCGATGTCGCAGGTTCGTTCGGCCGGGATCTTTCCGGCGAGGGCGAGAAAGCAATGGTTGCGTTCGCGGTGGATTGGCTGAAAAAACTGTTCGGCGGTGATATCGCAGCCAGCGTGAAGAAATCGAGCGTGACGCGCTGGAATGCATCGCCGCTGACGCTCGGGGCCATGTCGGTTGCCGCCCCCGGCGGACAGCTGTCGCGAAGAATTCTTGCCGAACCGATCGGCAACCTGTTCCTCGCGGGCGAGGCGACCCACGAGACCCTGTGGGGCACGGTCGATGGCGCCTGGGAAAGCGGAGAGCGTGCGGCCGAAGCGGCACTGCGCAAGATCGGCGCGTTCAGCGTACCCGTAACAACGCCGGCGCGTGCGCCCGGCCAGCGCCGCCGCACGCGCGGAGCGTCGGTCAATTGATTCGGTCAATTGATGCGGCCAAGGGCGCTGATCTCCTGGTCGAGCGGCAAGGACAGCGCGTTCGCGCTCCATGAAGCAAGACAAACCGGCGAACTGGATATCGTCGGCGCGGTGACGACCGTCACCGAAAGCTTCGGCAGCGTCTCCATTCATGGAGTACGGCAGGAGATCTTGCTGGCCCAGCTTGCCGTGGCGGGATTGCCGCCGCGCATCGTGCCGGGTTCGCGTTGCGCGCCCGGAAATGACGGCGAAGAATCTCAGCGCAACACGCCGCCGGTCTTTTTGTTGACTTCGGCCACGATCCTGGCTGCGACCGCGTCGATCTCCTGATCGGTCATGGTCTTCTCGCGTGGCTGGATCGTCACCGCGATCGCAACCGACTTCTTGGCCTCATCGATGCCCTTGCCTTCGTAGACGTCGAACACCGTCACGCCGGTGATAAGTTTCCTGTCCACGCCTTGCGCCGCGCGCAGGATATCGCCGGCCTTCACAGTGCGATCGACGATAAAGGCGAAGTCGCGCGACACCGGCTGGAAGGCCGAAAGTTCAAGCGCCGGCCTGGCGCGCGTCGGCTTTTGCTTGGCGTCGGGGATGCGATCGAGGATCACTTCAAAGGCGATGACAGGACCGTCGGCGCCGAGTTGCTGCAGCGTTCGCGGATGCAGTTCGCCGAAACTGCCGAGCACGTTTTGTGGGCCGATCTGGATGGTGCCAGAACGGCCCGGATGCAGCCAGCTGGCGCCGCCAGGAACGATTTGCAGCGCCTGCATCGGCGCACCGGCGGCGGCGAGCACCGCAAAGGCATCGGCCTTGGCGTCGAGCGCGTTCGTTGTCGCCGAGCCCTGCCAGTTGCGCCCTGTTCCTGCCGAGGAGGCAAAGCCGTGACGGACGCCGGCGGCTGCCGTGAGCTGATCTTCCGGCTTGTCGCCCTTGAAGACCTGACCGACCTCGAACAGCGCGACATCCGGAAAGCCGCGGTCGGAATTGGCCTGCACGGCGGCAATCAGGCCCGGTAGCAGGCTCGGCCGCATATCGGACAGGTCGGCGGCGATCGGATTGGCGAGCGCGAGCTCGGCCTTACCGCCGCCGAACAGTTCGGCATGCGGTTTGGAAATGAACGACCACGTCACCGCCTCGACCATGCCGCGCGCGGCGAGTGCGCGCTTGGCGCGGCGGGTGCGAAGCTGCATCGGCTTGAGAACCGGCTTGCGCGGCGCATCGCCGCGCTCGAACGGCGTCATCGGCACCTGGTCGACGCCGACCATGCGCACGATCTCCTCGACGATGTCGGCCTTGCCATGCACGTCCGACCGCCACGAGGGGACGGCGACCTTCACCGCCGCACCCGTGCCGGCCACCATGAAACCGAGATGGCTGAGGATGCGCTTCATTTCCAGAAAGGGCACATCGATGCCGGCGAGACGTTTCACCTCGCTCACGGGGAAATCGATCACGCGGTCGTCACCGAATGCCTTGCCGGCCACGACATTTTCCGATGGCGTGCCGCCGCAGAGTTCGATCACCAGCCAGGTGGCCATTTCCAGCCCGGGCACCATGAAAGCGGGATCGACGCCGCGTTCGAAGCGATAGCGCGCGTCCGAGTTGATGCCGAGTTTGCGGCCGGTCTGGGCGATGTTGATCTCGTTCCACAGCGCCGATTCGATCAGCACGTCGGTGGTCGCCTCCGAACAGCCGGAAGCCTCGCCGCCCATGATGCCGGCGAGCGATTCGACGCCATGCTCGTCCGCGATCACGCAAATAGATTTGTCGAGCGTATAGCTGCGGCCGTCGAGCGCCAGCAGCGTCTCGCCGTCGCGCGCGCGGCGTACCGTGAGATCGCCCTTCACTTTCGCCGCGTCGAACACATGCAGCGGCCGGCCGCGATCGTAGGTCATGAAGTTCGTGATATCGACCAGCGCATTGATCGGACGCAGGCCGATCGAGGTCAATCGCTTCTGCAACCATTCCGGCGACGGGCCGTTCTTGACGCCGCGCACCAGCCGCAGCGCAAAGCCCGGACAAAGCTTCTCGTCCTCGACCGTCACCTTCACCGGGCAGGGAAATTCGCCCTTGATCGCCTTGATGCCGGCGTCCTTGAACTTGCCCATGTCGGCGGCGGCGAGGTCGCGGGCGATACCGTGCACGCCGGTGCAGTCCTGCCGGTTCGGCGTCAGGTTGATTTCAAGCACGGGATCGCCGAGCCCGGCCCACTCGGCATAGGCAGCGCCGACGGGCGCATCGGCCGGCAATTCGATGATGCCGTCGTGATCCTCGGAAATCTGCAACTCGGCCGCCGAGCACAGCATGCCGCGGCTCTCGACGCCGCGGATGGTGCCGACGCCGAGCGTGATGTCCTTGCCGGGAATGTAGGTGCCGGGGGCCGAGAACACGCTGACGAGGCCGGCGCGGGCATTCGGCGCGCCGCAGACGACCTGCACTGGCGTAGCACCATCGCCGGTATCGACCATGCACACCCGGAGCCGATCCGCGTTGGGATGCTGTTCGGCCGAGATCACGCGCGCGATGGTGAATGGCGCAAGCGCCTTGGCCTTGTCCTCGATGTTCTCGACCTCAAGCCCGATCATGGTGAGCTTGTCGGCGAGTTTTTCGAGCGGCTCGTCGGTCTCGAGATGTTCCTTCAGCCAGGACAGGGTGAATTTCATGGCACTAGCTTTTCTTGTTCCCTCCCCCGCTTGCGGGGGAGGGTTAGGGTGGGGGCTCTTGCGGTGACCGCAGCCGCAATCGTTTCCAGCACGCCTGCACGATTTTTGATCACGTCGTGATTGTTGAAGCGCAGAATCTGAAATCCCTTCGCCTCAATCACGGCCGAGCGTCGAGCGTCTGCTTGCTCGGCCCGATTGGAGAAATGCTGCCCACCATCGAGCTCGATTACCAGCAGAGCCGAATGACAGACGAAATCCGCAATATAATTCCCGACCGGAACCTGACGCCGGAAGCCAACGCCGAGAAGTCGATGATCCCGAAGTTCCGACCAGAGAATCCGTTCGGCATCCGTCGAATTCTTTCTGAGCGCACGTGCATTTGAGCGGAGTTTGGAAGGCGTTCTCCAAATTGGGCTCTTTTGCTCAGCCATTGAGAACTCCCATACGGCGACGCCCCCACCCCAACCCTCCCCCGCAAGCGGGAGAGGGAGTCTGACCTGCCAAGCGGACGGAGCGCTCAGAGCCTCGGCAGGCATATGAGCAAATTTCACGAGCTCAACCCTCCCGCCAGCGTCGGGGTGTCGAGCGGCCTGAAGCCGTAATGCGAAAGCCAGCGCACGTCGCTCTCGAATAGCTGCCTAAGATCCGACATGCCGTATTTCAGCATCGCGATGCGATCGATGCCCATGCCCCAGGCAAATCCCTGATAGACGTCGGGATCGATGCCGCAGGCGCGCAGCACATTCGCATGCACCATGCCGCAGCCGAGAATCTCCAGCCAATCCTCGCCCTCGCCAAAGCGGATTTCGCCCTTGTCGCGCCGGCACTGGATGTCGACTTCAAGCGAAGGCTCGGTGAACGGGAAGAACGAGGGACGGAATCGCATGTTGATGTGGTCGACCTCGAAGAACGCCTTGCAGAACTCGTGCAGGATCCATTTGAGGTGGCCAAGATGCGAGTGCTTGTCGATGACAAGGCCCTCGACCTGATGGAATTGCGGGGTGTGGGTGGCGTCGGAATCGATCCGGTAGGTGCGCCCCGGACAGATCACGCGGATCGGCGGCTTCTGGGTCAGCATGGTGCGGACCTGTACCGGCGAAGTGTGGGTGCGCAACAGCATGCGCGAGCCGCCTGCCCCGGACCCCGATCCGGGGTCTTCCTTGGGATTAAAGAAAAACGTGTCGTGCATTTCGCGGGCGGGGTGGCCTTCCGGGAAATTCAGCTTGGTGAAGTTGTAGTCGTCGGTCTCGATGTCCGGGCCTTCGGCGACGGAAAATCCCATGTCGGCGAAGATGGCCGTGAGCTCGTCCCATACCTGGCTGAGCGGATGAATGCGGCCCGCTTCAGTCGGCGTGTCGCGCAAGGGGAGCGTGACGTCGATGGTCTCGGAGGCCAGCCGCGCGTCGAGCGCTGCGGACTTCAGCACGTCGCGCCGCGCGGTTAGCGCATCCGTGACCTTGTCCTTGGCGAGATTGATCTTCGCGCCTTCGCTCTTGCGCTCCTCCGGCGACATCTTGCCGAGCGTTGCGAGCAGCGCCGAGATCGAGCCCTTCTTTCCGAGCGCCGCGACGCGCACGGCTTCAAGCGCGGCCTCGTCGCCGGCCGCGGCGATATCTGCGAGGATCTGCGATTCGAGTTGAGCGAGGTCGGACATGGCGATGGTGACCTTTTGGGATTGCATGCGCAATCCAGCGATTGCTGTCATCATCCGCGAAGGCGGATGATCCAGTAACCCCCGGGGTCAGGAATGAAAGTCGGTGGCTACTGGATGCTCCGCTTTCGCGGAGCATGACACCGGAGTTTGCGGGAGGCTACGCGGGAACGC
>CAWHSM010000007.1:0-19124 GCA_963832045.1 uncultured Alphaproteobacteria bacterium | reverse complement strand
CGTCCGTTTCTCACTTCTACCGGGGTAGCAGGGCAGGTGTCATATCGGGTCGCCGCGAGCGGATTGCCAGAGAAGCGGTTCTGGCGCCAGAGCAACCTTGTTGATCACAAGCGAGTGTGATTAGGCTTGAGTTTCCCGCGGGAAACTCGATGCTTTTCAATTCCTATTCCTTCATTTTTGGCTTCCTTCCGGTTGTTCTGTTCGGATATTTCGCGGCCGGCCGTTTTGGCGCGCGGGTCCTCATCCTGAGGAGCGGCCATGCAGGCAAGTGTACGCAGCCTGCATAAATTTGGCTGCGGGCCGCGTCTCGAAGGATGGTTGGTAAGATCGTGGCCTCATGGTTCGAGACGCGCAAGATGCGCTCCTCACCATGAGGGATGGACCCTGGTCAATTCCACAGCGGCGCCGCTAATACTCTAAATCGACTTTCGCTTCGGCGGCACAGCGCACATCGTCGGGCTTGCTGGCGGCTCGACATCGTCGCGAATGATCCATTAGCGGAAGTCAGGGTCGCTCTTAAATCGATAAGTGCTAGGCGGTGCAATAACCAGGCGTTAGTGTAAATCTTGTCATGCCGACATTCGGGAGGTGTGCCAATTGATTTCCCTATCTCCACAAGTCGACGCCTTCATTGCGGAAGTGCAACAGCGTTGGGATGTGCCAGGCGTCGCCGTAGCGGTGGTGCGGCGCGATGGCCCGGTGCACGTGCGTGCCTACGGCGTACGTAGCGTCACGAATTCCGTTCCAGCGGATATAGATACCGGCTTTGCGATTGGATCGTGTTCAAAAGCTCTAACTTCTGGATTGGCGGCGGCGCTGGTCGATGCTGCAGTGATCGGTTGGGACGATCCAATTCGGAAGTATCTGCCGTCGTTCCAATTGTATGACCCGTGGATCAGCGACCGCGTAACATTCCGGGATGTCCTGGCCAATCGGACCGGGCTGTCGCGAGCAAGCGTCGGAGAGTATGGCTCTGACCTGAGCCGGGCCGAGTTATTGCATGAGGCCCGCTACGTCCAGCCGATCGCCGGCTTTCGCGATCAGTTCACCTATTGGAACGTGGGCTATGCCGTTGCGGCCGAGGCAATGGCCATATCCGTTGGTCACTCGTTCAATCATACGATGGACGATTACCTGCTGAAGCCGCTTGGGCTGGCCCAGAGCACGAAAGTCAATACGTTGCACGCGGAAGCCAACAACATTGCCTCTCCCCATTACAAAATTGATGGAAAGATGCGGGCGGTCCCGCCGATATCCATGGATAACCTCCTGGGAGCTGCTGGCCAAACAATGAGCGCACGCGGCGCAGCCATTTGGCTTGCGTTCCATCTCGGAGAGGGAGCGCGCGAAGGCGTCCAGCTCGTTTCGCGGCAACAGTTACGGGAGACGCATCTTTTGCAGGTTGCGCGCAGAGATCGGACCTTGAATGACGGATATGGCCTCGGCTGGCATGTTCGCAATCGACGCATCCAGCACGACGGGGCCGTTCGCGGATTTCGCACCAACATTTGGTGCGACCTGGAGGGCGGCGTGGCTATATTCGTCGCGACCAACGTCGGTTCTGGCTCTGCCCAATTCGCGATTACCAATCGAATAATTCAAGCCGTGCGCGGCGAAGCCGTTACGGACTGGATCTCATATTTTGATGACATGGCAAAAGCAGAGTTGAGCGAGCGCCTCGTCCGTTTCGACAAGGAAAGATCAGAAGAACCGATTTCAGCATCCCGCTGGTCACGGGACGATTTCGTAGGCAGCTACAGGCACGAAGGGTTTGGGGTGCTGCATATTGAGCCGAGAGGCGATTATCTGTGGTTTCGAATTGACGGACTGTCGGGCTTCGACGGCCCTTTGGTTCGCTATTCCGGTTTAAGCTTCGAATACCAGGGCGATCGTGACGCCATGGCTTGGCCGGTAATAGCGGTCGCAGAGGCACCGCGGGGTGAACGCGCTCAGGTCCGATTTCGGGTTAGTGGCAATGAAATCGAAGGACTTAATTGGTTTGATTGGTTTGGCGAGGCCGAATTTATCCGGATCAAATAGCACTCCATCCATACCATTAAATCGAGACTACTTCCGCTGTCGGCAGATCGCATCATTTCGGTGTGCAGCGGAATTTGGTCGTCGCCGGGGCATAACGGACTATTGGTCAAGCCCAGCAGTTGATGATTACGCTTAATTCCGCAGCCGTGCGCTGGCATTGCTGCCGAACACCGGAATCCGGTTCACGGCGAGCACCACCGCAAAGGTGATCACAAGCATGGCGAGACCGAGCACGGAAATGGCGGCGAGATCGCCGCTTTCGTTGAGGTCGTAAATCAGGACGCTGATCACCTTGGTCTGCGAGGTGAACAGCACGATGGCTGCGGAGAGTTCGCGCATCACGCCGATAAAGATGAAGCACCATGTCGCGATCACACCGGTGCGCAGCAGCGGCGCGGTAATCTGGCGCAGCGATTGCAACCGCGTCGCGCCGAGAATGCGGCTTGCGTCCTCCAGTTCGGGATGGACGGTGGCAAACGCCGCCTGCAATTGCTGATAGGCCGACGGCAGGTTGATGGTCAAAAACGCGATCAGCAGAATCCAGAGCGTGCCGTACAGCACGAAAGGCGGGCGGGTGTAGCTCAGGAACAGGCCGACGCCGAGCACGATGCCGGGAACGGCGACCGGCGCGGTGGCGAGAAAGCCGAGGATGCGATGCCCGGCAATGACCCGGCGCGTCGTAACATAGGCGATGACCAACGCGAGCAGGGTGCCGATGGTTGCGGTCGCGGTGCCCAGGATCACCGTGTTCTTCAACGCGAGCTGGGTCGACGATAGTTCGGTGAAGACGAACACGATGTTGTGCAGCGTGAAGCTCGAAGGCGTCACCAGCGTGGTGGCGTTCGGCGAGAACGCGGCATTGAACAACGCGAAATACGGCAGGAACACCGGATTGAGCAACATCAAAAGGCAGAAAGCGAGAGCAACCCAGCGCCATTGCTTCATCTCGACCCGGCGCGGCGCGCCGTATTTGCCGCCGAGAACCGAATAGCCGCGCCGTCCCAGCAGGAATTTCTGACCTTGCAGCAGCAGGATCGTCAGGATCAGAAGCGGCACGGCGGCAGCCGCCGCGAGTTCAAGCTTGGGCGGGTACTGGAACAGGCTCCAGATCTTCGTCGTCATGGTGTGGAAACCGGCCGGCAGCGCCAGGATGGCGGGCGAGCCGAACAGGGTCATGGCTTGCAGGAATGCGATCAGGGCGCCGGCGACCAGCGCCGGAAGCGCCAGCGGGATGGTGACGCGGCGTGCCGTGGTCCAGGCCCTGCCGCCGAGAATGGCGGAGGCGTCTTCGAGTTCGCCGGGCATGTTGTCGAGCGCATTCGCGACCAGCACGAACACAAAGGGAAACGTGTAGCAGGAAATGACGAAGATGACGCCACCCAGCGAATAGATGTTGAACAGGTGATCGTCGGCCTCGGCGCCGGTCAGCGTGCGATAAAGCTGATTGAGCAGGCCGCTGTTGGGCGCGGCCAACAGCTCCCAGGCCACCGCGCCGAGAAACGGCGGCGTGACAAAAGAGGCGGTGACGAGCGCGCGGATGAATTGCCGCCCCGGCATGTCGGTGCGCGACACCAGCCATCCCATCGGTGCGGCGATCAGGCAGCAGATGATGGCCGAACTCGTGGCGATGATCGCGGTGGTCAGCAGCGGATCGAGGAAATCGGGATCGGTGAACAGGGTGACGAAATTCTGCAGCGTCAGATGATTGGCCTTGTCGGTGACGCTGTAGACCGCAAGCCACGACATCGGCAGCACGATCAGCACGATCATGACCGCCGCGAACAGCCACAGGACCGGTTTGGTCCAGTCGATCCTGGCTTTGGGAGTGTCGATGCTGCTGGTGATGCTCATCTGCTTCCAATCTCGGTTCTTATCGCGTGCGCGCTCCCTCTCCCCGCTTGCGGGGAGAGGGTCGGGGTGAGGGGGCTCGCCACCGGCACGGAGCTAATGGTGAATCCCCCTCACCCGAAGCCTTCGGCTTCGACCTCTCCCCGCAGGCGGGGCGAGGTAAGGGGAGGCCGCCGTGCTCTATTCTAAACCCGAAACAGTCGCGCATAGCGTGTCTTGATCTCGTCGGCTGCCTTTTCGACCCCGGCCGCGTCTTCCTTCATCAGCTTGATGTCGGCGAGCTTGCGGCGGCCCGGCTTCGGCGTCACCTGCGGATGAGCGGAATATTGCGCGGTGAAGTCGGTGAAGAATTGCTGGGTCTGCCGCGTGTGCAGCCAGGCCTGAAACAGCCGCGCGGCATTGGGATGCGGGGCGGTCGCAAAAATGCCTGATGGTCCCGAGATGGTCGGCGTGCCCTCGGCCGGATAGAGCGGCTCGACCGGCTGACCGGCCTCCTTCAGCAGCACGACGTTGTAATCATTGCCATCGGCCATGACGGCACGCTCGCCGAGCGCAAGTTTTTTCGGTGGGTCGGTCGACGACTGGACCTGCATGACGCGCTGCTTCGACAGCCTCTCCAGGTAATCCCAGCCAAGTTCGCGAACGAGCTGAAACGTCGCCGTCATGATGGTGCCGCTATAGGCCGGGTGGCCCTTGACCATCTTGCCGGCCCATTTCGGATCCAGCAGATCGGCGAAGCTCGACGGCGCATCGGTGGATTTGACGAGGTTGGTGTTGTAGGCGATCGACGAGAGCCAAACTCTCGAGGTCGCAAACTGGCCGTCGGGATCGCGGTACCGGTCCGGGAAATATTTCGCGATGTCTTCCGAGACGAACGGCGCGAGCCAGCCGTTGCGCTTCCAGACGATGAAATGCGAGGCGTCGGCCGTGCTGATCACGTCGGCGGCGCGGATGTTCGATGCGAATTCCTGCTCGATCCGCTGAAACAGCCGTTCTGAGCCGGAGCGCTCGATCTGCACCGCAACGCCGGGATACTGCGCCTCGAAGGCCTTGCCGAGCTTTTCCCCTACCGGCAGGTCCATCGCCGAATAGAGCACGACCTTGCCTTCCTGCTTCGCGGCTTCGATCAGCTGCGGTGTGATCGCGACCGGCTCGGGCGCGGCGGCCTTGATCGGCGCGGCGAAGATCGTCAGCCCGAGCGCCGCCGAGCCCTTGATCATCACGCGCCGGGAAAGCTTTCGCCGCATCGCCAACGCCCTCAATTATCGGCTCAAGGCCCGGCAGCGCTCGGGCGGCAGCGTGAGCCACACTTCCGTGCCGGCGGCAATGGCGGTTTGCGGCGAGGCGACAGCGCGCAGTGTCGTGCCGTCGGCAGTCTCCAGCATGTAATCGCGGTTGGCGCCGAGAAACACCTGCCGCGTTACGACAGCCTTGACCGTGTTGTCGGAAGTGGCCGGCGCGCTGGTCGAAAGCCGAATGTCGTGCTGGCGGATCGCAACTGCCGCGTCCTGGTTGGCCGCGAGTTTTGCGCCGACCACGCGCAAGGTCGCGCCGCAAAAGGCGATGTGGTTGTCATCGCGGGCCGTGCCCTTGATCACATTGCTGGAGCCGATGAAGCGCGCGACGAATTCCGATTGCGGCCGGTCGTAGATATCTTCCGGCGTGCCAAGCTGATCGATCTTGCCGCCGTTCATCACCGCGATCAGGTCGGCGGTGGTCATCGCTTCGGATTGATCGTGGGTGACGTAAACGGTCGTATAGCGGTACTCATCGTGCAGCCGCCGTATTTCGAAGCGCATCTCCTCGCGCAGGTTGGCGTCGAGATTGGAGAGCGGCTCGTCCAGCAGCAGCGTTTCCGGCTCGACCACCAGCGCGCGGGCGAGCGCGACGCGTTGCTGTTGGCCGCCCGACAATTCGCCGGGATAGCGTTGCGCCAGCGCCTCCAACTTGGTGGTATCGAGGATGGCCTTGAGTTTCTTGGCGATGGTGTCGCGGCCGAGCTTTCGCAACCGCAGGCCATAGGTGATGTTCTCGGCCACCGTCATGTGCGGCCACAGCGCGTAGCTCTGGAAGATCATGGACATCTTGCGCTGCTCGGGCGGCAGCGTGCGCGCGGCCGAGGACACCAGGCGGTCGCCGACGTGGATTTCGCCCGATGTCGGCTCGAGGAACCCCGCGATCAGCCGCAGCGTCGTGGTCTTGCCGCAGCCCGAGGGACCGAGAAGGCAGATCAGTTGTCCGTGATCGATCCGCAACGCGACGTTATCTACGACCGTCACCGCGCCGAATCGCTTGGTGAGGTCACGCAATTCAACCGACGCCAATCACTTCACTCCCTGTTTGCTCGTTCGCACACTTTGCCTTGGACCAGGTCCACGCTTCCTGCGGAAACCTGACTATGACAAACGGGGCCGAAATTTGCGGAAATGCGCGTGCGCCGCTTATTTATCGCCGGATCAATATAAGCACGAATGCGCCCCGGCCGGAAAGCCTTCGGGCGCCTCGATTTAGGCCGGCACGTTGTCGCCGAGATAGCCGATCGCCGCCTCGACGCCGCCTTTGCCGTGGGGGATGCCGAGCGCCTGGAGCGCGACCTCGATCACGCCGAGGGTGCCGAGGATCATCGGCGCGTTGACATGGCCCATATGGGCGATCCGGAACGCCTGGCCGGTCAGTTCGCCGATCCCGACGCCCAGCACCACGCCGCATTTTTCTTTGCAATAGCGTTGCAGCGCGGACGGATCATGGCTGTCGGCCATCAGGACCGTGGTGACGGTATCCGCCCGCTCGCCCGGCTCGGCGATATTGAAGCCGAGCACCTGCCCCTCGGCCCAGATCGAAACCGCGGAGCGTACCGCCTCGGCGAGCAGCCGGTGGCGCAGGAAGACATTTTCTAGGCCTTCCTCGTCGATCATGTCGATCGCCTGGCGCAGCGCGAACAACAGATGGATGGGGGCGGTGCCGCCATATTTCCGGTAGTGCTCGGTGCCCTCGCGCTCGCTCCAGTCCCAGTAAGGCGTTCGCAGGTTGGCTTTCTTGTGGACCTCGAGGGCGCGGTCATTGGCGGCGCAAAAGCTCAAGCCCGGCGGCGTCATCAGGCCCTTCTGCGAGCCCGACATCGCGACATCGATGCCCCAGGCATCCATTTCGAACGGCATGCAGCCGAGCGAAGCCACGGCGTCCACCATAAACAGCGCAGGGTGGCCGGTCGACTTGACCGCCTTGCCGATGGCTTCGATATCGTTGTAGGCGCCGGAGGCGGTATCGACCTGCACCACCAGGATCGCCTTGATCTTGTGGTCCTTGTCCTGCCGCAAACGCTGCTCGACCTCCGCCAGCCGAACGGCGCGGCGCCAGTCGCCCTTGAGCACCTCGACATCGGCGCCCATGGCGGCCGCGGCATTGCCCCAGCCGACCGCAAAGCGGCCGCTTTCCAGCACCAGCACCTTGTCGCCGCGCGACAGCACGTTGCTGAGCACGGCCTCCCAGGCGCCATGACCGTTGGCGATGTAGATGTAGGATTTGCCCTTGGTGGCGAACAGTTTTGAGAGATCGCGCAGCAGGCTGTCGGTCAGCTGCACCATCTGTTCGGAATAGATGTCCAGCGCCGGGCGGTGCATCGCCCGCAACACCTCGTCGGGCATAGTGGTGGGTCCGGGGATTGCCAGGAATTCCCGGCCGGCGCGAACGGCCATTTTCGTGATTCCTCTCAAAGCGTTTGCAGGGGTAGGGATGCAGGGGAATGGCGGGAAATTCAAGCAGGGACGGGATGATATTAGGGTGAGGCTGTCATGCGCGGGTTACGAATCTGCCACTACCGTCACCGCTGCCCCATGGTATTGGCAATCGCGTGCCAGATCTGATCCTTGATCTCGGTCGCAGCCGGGCTCGGAATCACCTCCGCCGGCGTTGTTCGTTTTTGGCAGGCCACCACCAGCCGCAAAACCCACACCTCGCCGTCGGTGTAATAGGAATCGCCGCCGCCATTTCGCCCGGTCATGGTAACGCCGACGCCGGTCACCTGATATTTGGCTTCGACCATGCCAGCCGCTTCGAGGTCGGAGGCGAGCAGGCTTCGCTCGGCATCGACATCGGGCGAGATATGATGGGTGATGGCGCCGGTATAATGGCTGACGCCGACGCCGCGGTCGAAGGTCGCATCCCCGAGCCAGACCGGCCGCTTCTCCTGACCCTGCTCCAGCACCTTCCAGAACCGCACATGGTGGCGCCGATCGGCGCTCTCGCCGGCCGGCTTCTCGAACGCGAGATCCTCGCGCCGGCCGAGATAGAACAGCGGGCTGACGGGCGCATCGTGGTACGGCCGGTCCAAGAGGACGCTGCCGGCAATCTCGATGGAGGATCGCAGCGTCACGGGATCGGCGGGATACCAGCCGGCCGCCTGCATGGAGCACAGCACGTCGAGCTTGTCGCCGATCAGCCCGACATTGATGGGGTCGCCGGGGATGCCTTGCGCCGTGCGCGTCACCATCGGAAGGTTGGCGAGGCCGCGTTGATGCTCGTAGTGGCTCCACAGCGCGGGCAACACCTGATAGGCCACCGCGGTATAGGCCAGCACGATCGCGAGCGCGGCCAGCAGAAACTGCTCCAGCCGCGAATGCGGGTGGTGGCCCGGCAAGTTGCCAAGGAAACGGCCACGGAAACTGCCAAAGAGTTTCATCACGGCTTCTCCGTTCCGCGCACGAGGACTTTCCGCGGAAGGTAGCGTTACCTCTTGGTCTCGCGGCAGCCTGCGGCTTCGGCCTCTTCGACCGAGCAGAACCAACGCGTGCCCTTGCTGATTCTCATTTCGATCTTGGCGTACCAGCGGCTGGTCGGCTTGTGGTAGATGCACTCGCCGGCGCGGTTGACGTTGCCCTTGATGGTGCATTCGGGCGAAGGCGCGACCGGTCCGGAAGCGGACGCCAGCAGGATGGCGTTGGCGTTCTCCGGCGGCTTGGCGGCGCCGAGAATGTTGGTCTTCTTGTTGCGGACCCGCCAATCCCACGGCGCGATGAACGCGCCCTGCCACATGCCGACCTTGGCCTCGCGCGCGGCCTTCTCGTCTTCGTCATAGTCGTGCGAGAAGCGGACATAGGACAGCGCCCAGCCGCTGCGCACCAGCCATTTCTGGATGTCCTCGCCGTCGACCTCGCATCGCGCCACGAGCCGGCCGCGGCGGTCGGCGGCCTGGCCCGCATGGCAGGTCCAGGTCTTGTTGTCGGCATGCTTGATGAGTTCGTCGCGGGCCGCAACGCCGCAGGTCCAGCGCTCGCCCTGGCTGTTGAGGCAGAGCTGATCGACCGAGGGGCCGTCGATGCCGCTGAGCCTGATCCTGATCGTTCCGATCACGACCGCGTCGCCCTCGCGGACTTTCGCGGTGCCGGTGATATCGGCAGCCTGCGCCGGGGCCTGCGGCAGGGCCGGCAGCCACAGCACCATCGTCGCGAGCAGGAGTTTCAGCCGCATGCAAAACAGTCCGTTCAAAATGGAATTGCAGCACAATGGTGGCGGATTGTGGTGCCGATTTGGCCGGAGCGCCAGAGAATTCCTGAAGCGATCAACCCAAAGGTGCAGCGGGCGAATTCAGTCTGGGGTCCGCTGCAAGGCCGCGCGCGCCAGCGACAGGCCCATCAGCACGAAGGCCGATGTCGCCTCGGGACCGCCGACGAGAATGCGGGTCGGTGTCTTCATCTTGTTCCATTCATAGGCCTTGAACGGCCCGTGCCGGCCGCCCTCGCCGAAATGGCGGACGATGCAATGCAGCGGCGGCGCCAGGTGCGAGACCTCCGCGCCGAGATGTCCGAGCGCAATCAGCGCCAGCGCCGCGTCGAACGCGTTCATTTCGTGCGTGATCAACGTATCCTGCACATAGGCCAGCACGCGCGCGCGAATGAACTCGAACGCGCCGTCGGGGTCGATCGCCTGCCGCGCGGCCGACGGCAGCGCCATGAACGCCGCGTAGCAGCGGCCGAAATAGGCGCAATAGAGTTCCGGCAGATAGTAGATGTGTGAGCGCGGATTGGCGAACGCGCCGCTGGTGACGAGATTCCGCTGGAACTTGACGATGCCGCGCAGCAGTTCGAGCCGCTGCGGCGTCTCGATGATCTTCCAGCGCTTGAAGTTGCGGAAGCTGACTTCGAGGACATCGAGATTGAGCGTCGGGTCGAGGTCATTGCCGTAGGGGCGATCGCCGTTGATGTTGTCGATCCAGGTGACGATGCCGCCGTCATAGTCGATGGTATCGTTGATCGGCACCGTGACCTTGGGCGCGTTGGCGCCGTCCTTCACCTGATATCCACTGTAGAAATCGGGCAGCGGTTGATCGAGGATTGCGTCGCCGGAGCCGGCTTGCGTTGCGGCGGAGAACGCGCAGGCCGTGGTGTCGCAGTCCGGCACGTAGATGCCGAAGCCGAGGTCCTGCTTGATCCCGGCGAAGAACCGCGAAAAACGCGGATGCGGGTGAGGCGCAATCGCGGTGACGACATCAAAGCCGCGCCCGTCCGGTCCCGCGACCCGCTCGCGGCTCGCGCCCAGGCAGAAATCAGCCATCGCTGAAATCGCGCGCTTCGCCGCACCGGTTTGTTCCGCCGAGGCAAGGCCGGTCTCGATGAAGTTCAACAGCGACTCGATATAGAACGCATCGTAATAGGCCGAGCGGTGGCGGATCTGCATCGGCTGCCACATCGGTTCGGCGATGCCCTTCCAGGATGGGTTGATCAGATCGCGCGCCGGCGAGCGCGCGATGAAAACCCGCGCCAGATTGAACAGCAGCGTCGAATTCTTGTAGCCGCGTGCGTCCAGCCCCGTCAGCGCCATCAGGAATTCGCGGCCGCCGAGATCGGGATCGCCGATCAGGTTGAAGGCGGCATAGGCCGGGATGAAGCCGTTCTTCCGGAACGAGCTCAACAGATGCGCGCCGCAGGTGCGGATCACGCGCTCGATCTCGGCGAGTTTCGGCGCCGCCACTTCCGGCCTCAAGACCGGTTTGGGCCGGGGATGCCGTACCTCGATGGTGCCGAGCAGTTCCGCCACCGGCTGGCCGATCGCGGCCCAGTCGGGCCGTTCGTCGTCGCGCGCCCGGATCAAGGCTGCGCGCAGAGCGCCGAGCCGCGATTCCTGCTTCAGTTCGGCCAGCCCGGTCCGGCGCAACAGCCCCCGCAAGGCCGGGTTGCCGAGCGCGGTCCGGTAGAACCTGGCGAGATGCCGGTCGCCGCCGCTGCCGTTGAGCAGCAGCGGATCGCAGACGTCGTAAAGCGATGGGCCGTCCTTTTTAGCCGTCAGCGCGCGATAGGCGGCCCCCGCGACTTCTTGCAACGCCATCACACTTTCTTTCCGCGCGCCTTGAGTCCTGCGCGTTCTGTCGGCTGCCTGCGGCAAATCGCACCCCCGCGGGCCAAGCCTCTCCCCAAACCGGCTTGCCGCAGAGCCAGGCCCTGCGGCAAGCCCCCGAGCAATGGCACGAAAGGTACAGCAATTTCAAGGAAATGACGGTGGGTGAGGGGGTGTCGGGAAATCCCGCTTATGTGATGACATTATGGAATTGGCGGGGTTGTCCGGCGGCCGTTAACGGACAAATAAGGTTGCGGGCAGGTTACCGGACGGGTTAAGAGTTTGTTTGTTGCGGTGCCGCAAATTGAGCACAATTCGACGCCAAACGGCCCCCATCCCAAGAAACCGAACAAGTATGTGGCGCGACCAAGACGTGCGCGCGGTGGACAGTGATTAGCGAATGAGACCTGTGATGCAGTTGTTTGGCTTTGGCATCTCCCGGCGTTCGCTCGCCATCGCGGCGGCGCTGGTCGGCACGGTGTCGCTGGCGATCGGCGCGCATGCGGCGCTGAACAAGCGGGCGCTGGACGCCGCCAAGGCGACCGCCACCGAGCAGGCCAATGGCGCCGCCGTCCGTCCGTCCCGCATCGCGCTCGTGATCGGCAACGCTCATTACCCCGACGCCAACACGCCGCTGACCCAGCCGGTCAATGACGCCCGCGCGGTGAGCGCGGCGCTGCGCCACGAAGGTTTTGACGTCGACGTCATCGAGGACGCGACCCATGACGACATGAGCCGCGCCATCGCCCGGCTGAAATCCAAGGTCCGGGCGGACTCGGTGGTGATGCTGTTCTTCGGCGGCTACGGCATCCAGGCCGGCCGCGAGAGTTTCATGATCCCGGTCGATGCCGCGATCTGGAAGGAGGCCGACGTGCGCCGCGACGGCGTCAGCGTCGAATCCGTGTTCGAGGCGGTGAAGGATTTCGGCGCCTCCGCCAAGCTCGTGGTGCTCGACGCCTCGCGCCGCAATCCTTATGAGCGCCGCTTCCGCACCTTCTCCCGCGGCCTGGCGCCGATCGGCATGCCTGACAATGCGCTGATCCTGACCTCGGCGACGCCGGGCGCGGTGGCCGACGATTCCGAAGGTCCGCATTCGGTGCTGGTCACCGAGCTGCTCAGCCATATCAACACCAGGGCCGATGGCGCGCGGGCGGCGGAAGCGATCTTCAACCAGACCCGTGTTGCGATCTCGCGCGCCTCCGGCGGCGCCCAGGTGCCCTCGGTCTCCTCGTCGCTCTTGGAAGACATCCGCTTCGACGCCAAGGCGGGCAGTTAGAGCTGCTGGTACCTTTTGGTTGAATTGGTCTGTCGGCGGCCGGCTTACTTCACCTCTCCCGCTTGCGGGGAGGTCGACGCGCTCGGCAGCGCAATTGCGCGCCAGAGCGCGGCGGGTGGGGGAAGCTTATCCACTCGACTAGCGCGTTTTGCGGCAGCCCCCACCCCAGCCCTCCCCCGCAAGCGGGAGAGGGAGTACACCGCCGTCATCGTTATGAACTCAATCCAATCCGAACCGCCCCCTACCTCGCCTCCGCGCTGGCGGTGACCGGCCGCACCGGATCGCCCTCGCGCAGCAAGGCGCCGGCGCGCGCCACCACGATGTCGCCCTCGGCCAACCCCTCGCGGATTTCGATCTGGCCGCCCGCCATCAGCCCGACCTCCACCCGCTTGGTCTCGATCCGCGCCCGCCGCACCACCTGCACCACCGTGCCGGCCGAGCCATAGAGCACGGCGGTGAGCGGCACCGAGACGCCGCAGCTCTGGCCGGTCTTGATGGTCGCGCGGCCGGATGAATTGACGAACAGCTTGCGGTTGGTGGTGATGCTGACGAACACTTGGCCGAGCTGGCTGTTGGGCTCGACGGTGGTGGAGACGCGGCGGACCTTGCCGTCGACCTCGCCCGCGCCGACGATCCGGATGCGCGCCGTCTGATTGACCGCGAGCTTCGGCAGGTCCTGCGTCGGCACCATCCCGACCAGGTCGAATTCGCTGCGCGCGATGATCGAAAACAGCGCTTCGCCGCGCGGCGAGGCCACCGCGCCGATCACGGCGGTCGAGCTCAGCACCAGCCCCGCGACCGGGGCCTGCACCAGGACAGTGCCGCCTTCGGGTAGTGAAAGCCGGGCGAGATTTTGCCCTGATGTGACGGTGTCGCCTGCCTCGGCCAGGATCTCGGCGACCTTCAGCCCCGGCCGATCCGGGCGCACAAACGTCTCCTCGCGCGGGATCAGCGTCCCGAACGCCTCGACCAGATTGGGGAAACAGAATTTCGAAGCGGTGAGCACCGTGACCGCCGCGCCCTGCGGCCCATCCTTCGGCGCGGGATCGTCCGCGGCGAGGGATGGGGAGGCGAGCGCGAAGAGGAGGGCGGCCGCGAGCGGGGCGAGCAGGGTTCGGGAGGCGGGGGGATTCATCGGCGGTTCCGTGGCGTTTCAGAGGCTATCGATAGCAGAAGGCCGGAGGAGGGGCCAAGCGAACTTCGAAATGTGGGTGTAAAGGTGTCGTAGCGCCAGGATACTCGGATTAGGTACAAACGGTGTTCCAGCGGGCCACCGGCCGCAACAGATTTAGCGCGAGATAAGGTCTCAACGTGTTTTTTGGACATGGTTGACGAAAAGAAGATCGGAAGACCTTGGAACGACGATGAGCTAGATGCCATCGTCGCCGACTACTTTTCGATGTTAAGGGCTGAACTATCTCAGCAACCATATGTCAAATCTCACCATAGCGCCGTCCTGATGAAACAGATCGGGCGAACGCATCGATCTGTTGAGTTCAAGCATCAGAACATATCGGCTGTCTTGGAAGAGATGGGATTCCCTTGGATCGCGGGCTACAAACCAAAGAGAAACTATCAGGCGTCGATTTTTGGTGCGATTGACCGATATCTTTCGTCGAATGAGGATATTGCTTATGGGCAACTACCTCCAAAGGTGCTCGCGGTTTCCGATGACGCTGGCATGTTTGTGAATGCGCCGGCATTGCAACCTCCGTCCGATAGACCTTGGCAACTTGAACAGCTGGTCAGGAAATTCGATCCTGTGGAGCGCGATCTCCGCAACCGATTATTGGGGCGAGCGGGCGAAGAATTTGTATTGACGCTAGAAAAGAAGCGACTTGAGAAATTCCAAAGGCCGGACCTTTTAAAAAAGGTGAGATGGGTTTCGGCGGAGGATGGCGACGGTGCAGGATACGATATCCTATCCTTCGAGCCCGACGGTCGAGAGCGCCTGATAGAAGTGAAAACGACGAACGGAGCAGCTAGAACGCCGTTCTTTCTTTCTGAAAATGAGCGTCAAAGGGCTGCAGTATCCGCGGAGTCATGGCGTTTGTACCGTGTGCATTCGTTCGCCCAGAGTGCGCGTATCTTCCAAATAATTCCGCCGCTAAATGAAGTGCTCCACTTACGCCCCGATTCTTGGCGTGCATCGTTTTCTTAATCCCTTATTTCAGGGCTGATGCGGTTACTTTTTAATTTCTCGTCTAGCCGCATCGCAAATTTCATTTGAGCCACCCGTTGGCTTATAGCTGGTCGCCCTATGCATCTTCGCAAAGATATTCACGTCCTGCCGTGAATAGGCGATCTCGTGAAACACTTCTCCGGCCGCGTTAGCAAAGGAATATTCGCGCGGCTTGGTCCATTCATTTTTCATGTAACTATCCAATCGTAGCTAGTGCAGCGCAATCCACGGTTCGGCCAAAACCGAAAAAATGATGATAATATCAGGTGGTTTATCATTTTGCGTCTCACTCCCTTGCTAATTGGTAACATATATAGGACCTGAATGAGGTTGAGGAATTCGTCACCGATGAGGATGTGAGTCCCTTCAGGCGGTGGTTTGATGCGCTCGACGATCAGGCCGACGCTCGGGTCACGATTTCAATCGACAGGCTTGGCGAAGGCAACATTTTCAAGTGCGAAGGCGCTTGGCGAGGGCGTCTCGGAACTGCGGATCAATCGCGGTCCCGGCTATCGAATCTACTTAGGCTGGGATGGCAAGCTGCTTGTCATCCTGCTCGGCGGCGGCACCAAGCGGCGTCAGCAGAGCGATATACAGACGGCGCTACGCCACTGGCGCAGTTACAAGGCGCGCAAGGCGGCGCGAGGGACAAAGAGGGAGTGATGCCCCTGACGAGAAGCTTTCGCGAGACGGTGCAGGCGCGGGCTCAACGGGACATCAAATTCCGCCAGGCATTGCTCGGCGAGGCGATGCAGGCTCTGCTCGATGGTGATCTGGAGGAGGGCCGCGCCGCCTTGCGCTCGTGCATCAACGCCACGATCGGTTTTGAAAAACTCGGCACAGCACTCGGCCGATCACCCAAGAGCCTGATGCGCATGTTCGGGCCATCTGGCAATCCCACCGCGGAAAATCTCCTGGCCGTCATCGGCGTATTGCAGGCGAAGACCGGCGTTCGTTTGCAAGTGCGCGCGGTGGCCGACGCGCTTGACGGGGAAAACGCGACACGGTTGTTCACGAAACTTCAGGCTATCAACGACAGCGCCGTGGCTTAACGCTGTGAAACGGCCTGCGCCAAAAGAGCGATTTTTAAGCGATTTAATCTGATTTGCCTTGCTGTCCAGTCCCCTTGCGAAAAATATTTCGCTTTCGTTGTCGGGCAAATCATCTCTACAAGCTCGCCCCGTCCCACCCCACATGAGCAACTGTGCCGTTAGGTAGACCGGCATCGGCCGGCCTCAAGGCTGGCGCTGACGCGCCCCCGCCTTCGGCGGCTGACGGCCTTGACCCCGCCCGCTTACCGGTCTGGAAGACGGTCATGCGCTCGGTCGGAGGACCGAGCGCAGTAGAAGCGCTCGCAGTCAAGCTATGGCATGAGCGCCCAGGATTCCATTTCTGGCGGCGTGCGAGCATCGTGTTGAGGATGATGATCAGCTTGCGCATGCAGGCGACGAGCGCAACCTTCGGCTCCTTTCCCTTGGCAATCAGACGCTGATAGAAGACCCTAAGCACCGGGTTGTTCTGTGTCGCTGCGCCGAGACAAGGCATGTAGATGGCGTTTCTCACCCAGCAGCGACCGCCCTTGATGTGGCGCTCGCCGCGCCGCTTGCCGCTATCATCGTCATAAGGAGCGAGCCCGACCAGGGCCGCAGCGACTTCGTCGCTGACCTGTCCAAGCTCTGGCATCCCTGCAATGAGGATTGCGGACGTCGTTTGCGCGAGGCCCGGAACACTCTGGATGATCTCGGCACGCTCAGCGAACTCCGGTGTGGCTTTGACCTTGGTGGAGATTGCGACCTCAAGCTTGTCGATTTCGGCGGCGAGGCTCTTCAAGATGCGCGCATGGGCCTTCCGAGCCGGTTCCGGTGCCGCATGCTCGTTCTGAGCTTGCAATCGGATCTTGACGTCCATCAGAGCCTTGCGCGCTTTCGTCAGCCCCGCGAGTTCCTCACGGGCGACATCGGGAATCTGGCCCGGTGCCTGACTAAACGTTTCAGCGAACCAGGCGATCATCTCCGCGTCGATCGGGTCGTTCTTCGCCAAACGCCCGGCCGACAGCGCAAAATTGCGGACCCGCCTGGGATCGACAATCCGCACCTCGATGCCGGCGTTGTGTAGCACGTTGCGCCATCCACGCTCGTAACCGCCACTTGCCTCCATCACCGCTTTACCCACTTGGTACTTGCGAAGCCAGGCGATCAGCTTGCGGCGCCCTTGGGGATTGTTCGGGAAAGTCTGCCGCAATTTGAACCGGCGAATGCAGGCATCCACCTTGTCCTTGGCCACATCGATACCGACGACAACGGGATCGTTCTGTGTCATCATCCACTCCCTTCCTTGCTCGGTTCGGGCTCGAAGCCCTTTCAACTGTTCGGGTTGAGGAAGATACCGGAGCTGTCCCTTGCTCTGATCACCAGGCTCTGCCGCCTTTGGGGCGTTACGGGCTCAGTTCCAGCGACGGGCGGTTTTGCAGGACCGCCCGTTCGCATATTCTGGCAGATTTTTCGGACACAAGGGGCGTTTCGCGATCGTCACGGACGTTGGGCGCGGGATGCGGTGGACGCTTTGGCGGCGCAAGACGGGCGCAGCTTTAAGCGGACGGCGAAGTCGTGTGGTCCTGACGCCCCGACGCTGGCGTCAAGTCGGCGACGATTGCTTCGGCAATCGCGCTGGTGATGGTGACAACAAGCCCGGTTCACCAGGGAGATCACGAAGGAAACCGTTAAAACCATTCGCGTGCGGGAATGCCGGGTGAATCCGGCGCGACCGTGGTGACTAACTCGTGTGGTTTTTATTTTTCCCATGCGAGGCTGCGGGTGCGCTTGCCGCCCGGCATTCCCCACGCCCTCTGTGATTGGAGGGTTGAGGTGTTTGGCACAGTCCGGGCGTGGTTTGCGTCGCGGAATGCGCGGGCGTGTGTCTCATGGCTGTCTGAAAATTTGCATCGGGTGAGACTTTCATCGGTCCACACCGGCGGTGAGCTCCCTCTCCCCTTGCGGGAGAGGGTTGGGGTGAGCGACTATCTGAAGAGTCAAGTTGCATTGGCGTATTGGGCACGCGCATCGCGTGCTTTTGCGTTGAGGCGGACGAGCAGTTTGTGGGCCAGGGCGATCCGGACGACCATTTTGGGTTTTCCTGCGGCGAGCAATCTGTCGCGGAAGGCGGCAAGGGTCTTGTCGTATTTAGCGGCGATAGCGGCGACCAGGAAGAGGATCGAACGGACGGCGGCGCGGCCGCCGCGGACCGATCGCTTGCCCTGCCGCTTACCGCTGTCATCGGCGAGCGGGGCGAGACCGGCGAGCTTGGCAATGGCCTTGTTGGAGTAGGTGCCGATCTCCGGCACGTCTGCCATCAGGCGAGCGACGGTACGGCCGGCCACGCCCTTCACCGAACGCCAGGCTTGAGCCAGCTGCGCCCACAGGGGGTCGTCGTCGATCATCGAGGCGATCTCGCCCTCGAGGGTGCGGGATTGCCGCTTGAGCAGGGTGATCACCTCGCCGATGCTGGCCAGCATCTCGGCATTGTCGGCGAGGCTGGCGCGGCGCTGCTTCTGCACGGTGAGATCGTCGGTAACTTGCCTGAGCCTTGCAACAAGGGCCTTCAGCCGCTGCTGGGCCGGGGTTGGCGCCGGCGTCGGCTGCAGATTCTTGGCATGGGCGAAGCGGGCGATGACGCCGGCGTCGAGCCGGTCGGTCTTCTCCAGAATACCCATCGCCTCAGCGTAGCGGCGGACGCTGCGTGGATTGGTCAGCGCGCAGGGCATACCTGCCCCCCACAACAACAAGAACGCCCGGCGTTCATAGCCCCCGGTCGCCTCCATCACCGCCAGTCCCACCTGATGTTGACGGCAGAACGCCGCGAGTTCGGCGATCCCGGCCGCATCATTGTCGAAACTCGCGAAGATGGCTCCGGGCTCAATGCACGCATCGAGCCTGGCCTTCGAAACATCTACTCCACAAATGATCTTCATCACGGTAACCTGCCTTGTTCGTGCGATCGTGATCCAGCGACTGTTCGGTCGTGCGTGACAACGGCGAAGATCCCAGGCTCACCCACGGTTGTTGCCGGAGGGGTATCGGGCGACATCGCCGCGCGCTTTGGCCGGTGGCCACCGGCCAAAGCGCTCAGTCGCTTCCATCGCACATTTTGTTCAATGGGCAGATACAAGGGGCATGTCCAATTGATGGGTTAGAACCCCTCACCCGGATCGCATCTGACGATGCGATCCGACCTCTCCCACAAGGGGAGAGGTGACTCCCTACGCGCTACGCGCGCGGGGGAGGGGAGAGGTTAGCCCCGCGAGGGGCAGCTATTTGGGGGCCGTTAGTGGACCGTTTACCGGCCGAAAAATTGCTTCAGCAGGTCGTTCGCCGGCCGGCCATTTTGCCCCGGTTGGGCGGGGTCCTTCTGCCCCGGCGCGGAGGGATTGTTCGGCGAGGACGGCGGCGGTGG
>CAWHSM010000006.1:0-139994 GCA_963832045.1 uncultured Alphaproteobacteria bacterium | reverse complement strand
CCACTCTCTCCGCCAAATCTCGTTGTTTCTACGTATCTTCATTTGATTTTGTTGTCTCAACCCCGGTTTAGCCGCCACCATGGTCGACAATTTCTTTGAGTGAGCTTCCACCGCCGGCCGCGACTCAAGGCACAGATTTTCTCTTGTTGCGATCGTCGTCCTCGCGCTGATCGGCGTAATTTCGTTCACGCTCTTTGGCAAGCTGGAGGAGATGGTCACGCGCGGCGAGGGCAGGCGTACGACTTAACAAGCAGGCTGGGAACGCCCTCATGAAAGAATTGAAAGCAGCGCACGATACCGTTCATTTTGGATTCTACGATGCGACTTTGCGGCCTGTCCTGCACGTCGAGAGCGGCGACGAAGTTGCCTTTACCACCCTGTCGGCGCATCCCGACGACAAGGTTCCAGCCGACTGGCTACCGCCCGAAGTGCACGAAATACACACGCGCGCCTTGCGAGGCGCGGGGCCCCACGTTTTGACCGGCCCCATCTCTGTCGCCACGGCAAAACCGGGTGATGTTCTCCAAGTCGATATTCGCGAGATTCGGCTGCGCCAGCCATACGGCTACAACGTCGTCAGTCCCCTTAAAGGAATGTTCGGCACCGAGAACCCGGTTTCAAAAACAACGATCATGCCGATCGACCTGAAAACGGGCCTGGCGGAAGTTGTTCCCGGCATCAAAATTCCCACCCATCCTTTTTTTGGTCAACTCGCCGTCGCGCCGCCGCGCGAATGGGGGCGCCTCGATAGTCGTCCTCCAAACAAGTTCGGTGGCAACATCGACAACAAAGATCTCTTGCCGGGAACGCGTCTGTTTCTGCCGGTCTTCGTCGAGAACGCGTTGTTCAGTGTGGGAGATGGTCATGCCGCTCAAGGAGACGGCGAAGTCAATCAAACCGCGGTCGAAACCAGCCTGTGGGGCCGGGTTCGGCTTACGGTCCGCAAAGACCTCAAAACCGAGTGGCCATTCGCCGTCACGCGTGAAAAATTGATGACTATGGCATTCAACGAAAGTTTGGACGTCGCGGCGCGGCTTGCGATGCGAAACATGATTGGCCTGCTTGAAACGCATTATGGTCTGGCGTTCCACGACGCCTATCGGCTGTGTAGCGTTGCGGCCGACATGCATGTCAGTCAATTCGTCAATGGCAACCGGGGAATTCATGTGGTGCTCCCTCACGGGCCACTTGCTAATTTGCCTGCTGCGCCGCCGTTCTTTGAAGGGATTGCAGAAATAGAAATCAAGAGCGCTTGAGATGCGAATGGACAAAGCAAAATTCGCACTACAGTTGAGCTGTGCATTGCCCTTGGCGTCGAAATTGCTCGACAGCCAAGACACCGAGGCATAGGCGTCGATACGCTATGACGGACTGACGCCGTCGGCCGGGTAGTCGGGACGTCGCTGGCGCCGCATCGCTGCCAGCTACCGTCTCTTGGTTATCCTTTCTTCTTTTTCCGCGCGGCGTAGCGCGCATCGCGCACCGCTTTCTGGTCGGCTTCGAGCGCTGCTTGCCGTGCGAGGGCCTCTTCCTTTTCGCGCAAGAGTTGGGCTGCGGCAACGGCGGCCGCCTCTTCCTCGAGGCGCTTCCGCTCGGCCTTGGCGGCCTCGCGCGCCAGCGCGGCCTTGGCGCGCTCGGCGGCCAGCGCTTCGCGCTGGGCCTGCCGCGCCTTGACAGCGGGATCGTTGGGTCCCGGCTGGGCACGAAACTTGTTCAGAATACTTTTCCTGGCTTCCTGCGCCGCCTTCTGCCGGTCCGCGAAGCTAGGTTCTTTGAATCCGCTCATTGATAAGGCCTTGTCGCTTTCTTGTTTATATTGAGGCATTCGGCTTTGCTCCGACCTGCCGGCCGGGACAACCGCGTTTATGGTGACTGGCAGCGGTGTATATTTCCCGCGTGGAGAAGTCATCAAAAATGCTTCGGGGAAGGGAGATTTCGCAAATTGAGATAAGTGGTAACCGAGAGGCGAGGTGCCGTGGGGTGTGGCGCAATTGGCAACGTCCTTCTTCGCGGCAGGTTTAATACACTCTCCGGTCGGCCATACAACTAGTGTAGCGACACTGACGTTCCTTTCAGTGTTGCCGCGAGCTCTCGGAAGGAACGTCAGAGTCGAAGCTACACTAGGATCATATAGTTGCTAGTGTCCCTTTGGTTCCGACATTCGTAAAAGTGCCCGCTGCGATGGGATACGAATGTCAGAACCGGGACACTAGTGACCTATTAGAGGATAAACGCGCCCTCGGCCTTCATCACCGAGCTGTCCGCCAATCTGTAATTTTCTTCACCTAAGAAATCCCCACTCCCTAAAGACCCTGTACGCATTAGCGTGCTGACAACGTCAGCAGGAATGCTCCCGTTGGACGCGGGCGCCGGGGGTGACGGCAGTCGTCTCCGACGTGAACATCGTATCTTGCCAGAACGCCGGAAAAGCGCAAAAATTCGCGCCGGTTTGGGTTTATATGGGGAATTCCGTTTAACGCAACCAAGGAAAAGCCGATGATGAAGGCCCTCGCCATCGTGTGCGTAACCGTACCGGCTATCGTGGTATCTGCCATCGCGCAGCAGCCTGCCATCAAGCGCACAGTCCTTCGCAGCATCGATTATCCCGCGGGCTATACCACCGTGACGGTGATTGTGGAGATCGCGCCGGGCGCTTGCTCGGGCCGTCACACCCATCCGGGGATCGACAGCGGCTATGTCATGCAGGGCGACTTCGTGCTCAAAATCGATGGGAAGCCCGAACAGACCCTTAAGGCGGGTGACTCATACGAGACGTCGCTCCAGACGCCCCACGACGCTTGCTCGGTAGCGGGCAACAGGCTGATCGACACCTTTGTCATAGAGAAAGGCAAGCCGCTGGCATCGCCGGCACCCTGATCCGGCGC
Source organism: uncultured Alphaproteobacteria bacterium (assembly GCA_963832045.1). Classification (GTDB taxonomy): domain Bacteria; phylum Pseudomonadota; class Alphaproteobacteria; order Rhizobiales; family Xanthobacteraceae; genus Bradyrhizobium. The sequence continues at coordinate 137,109 of CAWHSM010000006.1, read as the reverse complement.
ATCGACGACTAATTCGCTCCCTACCGTTCGCGCACCGTCATGAGTTGGCGAGTTGCGGCGCGGTCACGGCGAGCGTCATTTGGTCGCCGAGGGGGCGGGGAAGGGAGATTTCGCAAATTGAGATAAGTGGTAACCGAGAGGCGAGGCGCCCTGAAGTGTCGCATCAACCGCTATCGGGACCCGCCCAGCGACGGCTGATTCTGACCAAGCCCTCCTTTTTGCGCACGAAATCTTTGCGTGCTCGATGCCGTAGCACCAGTGCCCGCATGCGAGGATGTGGCGATAGAATTTACCGCAGCCCGAACCGACCTGCCGCGCCGGGCGGGCATTAAACTGCTTGTCAAGCCATCGACATAACGCAGAGCCGGAATAGATAGGGACCGGCGGACGCCGCACGTCCTGACCTTTCCCCCTCCCGAATGAATGTCATGACCGAACAAACCCTGACGGAACCGATCGATGAGCGGCAAGAGCTATCCCGCGGCTTTTCGCATTACGAGTCGATCCTCGTTGCGCTGCTGGCGCTTGTCCAGTTCACGATCATCATCGATTTCATGATCATGTCGCCACTCGGCGCCATCATCATGCCGGCACTCAATATTTCTGCCGGACAGTTCGGGGTGGCGGTCTCGGCCTACGCATTCAGCGCGGGAATTTCCGGCATCCTGGCGGCCGGCTTTGCCGACCGGTTTGATCGCAAGTGGTTGCTTTTGTTTTTTTATGTCGGCTTTACCCTTGGAACGGCGCTATGCGCGATCGCTCCCAACTATCATGTGCTGCTGCTGGGGCGGATCGTTACCGGCTTGTTCGGCGGTGTGATCGGCTCCGTTGTGCTCGCCATCGTCACCGATCTCTTTGCGCTTCAATTGCGCGGTCGCGTCATGGGCTTCGTGCAAACCGCCTTCGCCGGAAGCCAGGTGCTTGGCATCCCGGCCGGTCTTTTTCTCTCCAACCATTGGAACTGGCACGTCGCATTCGGCGCATTGGTCGGCCTGTCGATCGCCGGGATGGCCGCCGTGCTGTTTTTGATGAAGCCGGTGAACGGCCATCTCTCGCTGAAGCAGGACAAAAACGCGTTCCGGCATCTGATCGCAACGGTCGCACAGCCACGCTATTGGATGGCATTCGCGGTGACGACGCTGCTGGCGACCGGTGGCTACATGCTGATGCCGTTCGGCAGCGCCTACACCGTGCATAATCTCGGCATCGATATTGTTCATCTGCCGACGATCTATCTCGTCTCCGGCCTGTTTAGCATTTTCATCGGACCGCTGGTGGGACGCGTGAGCGATGCGTTCGGCAAATTCCCCACCTTCGCCTTCGGCAGCGCGATGTCGATCGTCATGGTGCTGATCTACACGCATCTCGGTCAGGTCAGTCTGATGGTCGCGATCCTGGTCAACGTCTTGATGTTCGTCGGCATCTTTTCGCGCATGATCCCGTCGCAGGCGCTGATTTCCGCAATCCCCGAGCCCGCACAACGTGGCTCCTTCAGCGCGGTCGGCGCTTCCCTGCAGCAACTTTCCGGCGGGCTTGGCTCCGTGCTCGCCGCCGCGCTCATCGCACAAGATGCCGACGGTTCGCTCCGGCATTTCGACCGGTTGGGATACGTTGTCGTTACGACGGCGGTGATTTCCCTGATCGTGATGTATTTTGTGCAGAGGCCGATCGCGGCCCAGGCTGGCAAACGCGTTGTTTAGTTCCGGCGCCTGGATCGACGCCAATCTGGCGGTCGAGCGCTAAACGCGTTCGACGGACCATTACGTCAGCTTTTGACCCCATCTGCGACATCGGCCGTGCATCGCGAGGGCTGGGCCAAATCGAGCCGCAATCTCATCCAAATTTCCGATTAGGTTCCCAGTGTATTGATTCTGGCTGATTCGGCGGATGATTTCGATCGCTGAGGATTTGAAGATGGCATTTTTCAAGCGAGAGCTGACCCCGGTCGAACGGTTCGAGAGTACCCTCAAGGATAGGCGTGCGGCGCGCCAGAAGCAGGCCGACCGGGTGAACCTCGTTGAAACAGTTGTCGGAGAAAAACGTGCCGAGGCCGAACGGCTGGCGGTGGCCGGTTCCACCGATGCCAAGCTTGGTCGAGCGGAAGCCAAGCTGCGCGCCGTCGAGGAACGCGCCAAGGCTCTGCGTGCCGAACTCGCGGAGTTCGACGAGCAGATCGCCTCAACCGAGCGTGCATTGGCTGACGCCACGGCGCAACGCGACCGCGACATGATGGCGGATCAGATTGAGGCGATGGCTGCGGCAATCGAGCAAGCCGCGCCGGGATTTGGCGCCGGCGCCGCCGCACTCGTGGACGCCGTCACCAAAAGCGCGACGCCGGTGCCCGAGGCGACCAGGTTCTCGACCAGCGTGGATGCGATGCGTCGGGAGGTTCTCGCGGCCGCGGACTTGCTCTGCTGGGAGCTCCGATCCGCCGCGGTGCGCACGCGCGCGGGCAACGCGAATATTGCCATCGGTGCGATGGCCGAGCCGGAGCAACCGCCAACTCAGGAGATCGATCGGCAATTAATTTACACCCTCAATACGCTGCTTTGGCGGGAAGGCGGTGAGGTGCGCCGAGTTCCAGCGTTCGCGCTGGTTGAGCTGCCAAAAATCTTGTTGCCGGTCGCGCTGCGGCATCAACATGTGGACTATCTGAATGCCCGCCGTGTGCAGACCCTGATTCACATTCATGGCAGCGAAGGGTCCCATAGCGAGCCTAATCCCGACGATCCGCAGCTCGTCGATCTCGATGCGCTTGCCGCCGAGGAGGAGAGCGTCCGAGCTAATGTGGCTTGAAAGCCGGCGAGGGCGGCACGACATCATCGTTGAAGGTAAGCCCCCGGGAAAGACCTGGATGTCCCGCAATTTTGCGCTTGTTCTCGCCTTAGTTCTTGCCTTGGCGTTCGGCAGCCTGATCGTGCCCGCGCCAGCCTTTGCACAACTGACCCCGCCCGCCGGATCGGCCGGCGCCGGCAATTCGCCGATCTCCGGGGTGCCGTTCGGTCCCGCCAATCCGAGGGCGCTCTCTGATCCCAGCGGCATCGGAAACGCCGCACTTATCCCGCCACTCCGCACCAACACCCCGACGCCACCGTCCTCCTACGGATCGGTCAATTCGTCATCGCCATCAGGCACACGCGTCGTCACGCCGCCTTATGCGGGCGCGTCACAGCGGATCATCAGCGCGCACGGCGTCGAGCCAAGAAGCAAGGCACCGTTCCGCCGCCGGGGTCGCCCACAGGTCAGCACGTTCACGGGAATTTGCCGGGGCTGTTAGAGCGCATCTGACAGTCGGTTTCCCATGCGCGTTCGAAGCGATTGTCCGGGCTCTCTCAATGCACTAAAAGGCCGGACCAAATGTAATTTCGGGGTGAGCGTCATGGCGTTGCGGGTTATCGATTCCCTGGTTCTGCGTTGCGAGCCGCTGATCCTGTTGCTGGGTCGGCTCTGCATTGGATCGCTTTATCTGATGTCGGGGATCAATCACTGGCGGGACCTGCCACTGCTCACTCATTTCATGACGGGCCTGCCCGGTTCGGTGAATGTCTGGGCCATGTTGACGGCGACCATCGAAGTCGTGTGCGGAGCCGCGCTGGTCCTCGGCTTCCGCACCCGCGACTTCGCCCTGCTCCTGGTGGTCTTCAATCTCTGTGCCGCGGCAATCGGCCATCCCTATTGGTCGATTGCCGGCGACGCCACCGCACGCTGGGCTCAGTTCATCCATTTCTGGAAGGACATCGGGCTCGCGGGCGGCGCTCTCTTCGTCCTCGCGCGAGGCGCGGGGCCCGTGAGCGTCGACCAAGGGGTGATGGGTCAGCCAAGCGTGCGTGCCGCTATTTCTTGACCAGTGGACATTCACTTAAGAGCGTCCAGGTGACTGGATTGGTCACGATCCGCGATAAACGCGGCAACGATCACGAGGTCCAAGCTGTAGTGGGTGAAAGAATTGTCCGGATGGCACTTAAGCCCTGTTGGGGGCGGCCCCGTCTTCTGTGAATATTGGCTATAGCGAGGATCAAAAGCACGGCCCCGCCATTGTGAGATCAGCGGGGGGGACGGGGCCGTGCATCAGGCTGCTTATTGGGGGTCGCAGCCCGATCCGAAACTGGCAGCGCAGCCGAAGCTTTCAGTCGATCGGCACAAGCCGCTCGTCCCACCGCGCGGCAAGGTTCTTGATCTGCTCGAAATCCAGGATCGCTGGGTTGCCTTTGCGGACGATTGTCGCCCGCTTGCGCTCTTTGGGTACCAGGGTCATCGCTCGCGAAACCGCTGAGCGTAGTTTCATGGTACCGTGATCTGTCAGGGTGACGAACTCTTCCGGGTCGAAGGCCATTGTGGCATGCCTATGCTTGTGGTTGGCCCGCAAGCCAACACACGCACCCCCGATGCCCAGCTCCAGAAAAGCCGACTTAGGTTAAGAGCAGGTTTACGGGAACGCGCTGGACAGGTTGGGCTCCTTTAAAGCAACGGGCATGAACAAAGAAGCTAGGAACAGATCAGAGATAGGCGTTAGCTTGTTGTCATTGGGGTTGCTACCTAAGGGAGGCTAGTGCCGCCTATTTGAAGTTCCTGCACCACAAGCGGCGAATTCGATCCAGGAACTTCAAATAGAAAGCGGCACTAGAATCAACAGGTTTGCTAGTGCCCATAACTTTCCGAAGTTCGTGGAAAGTGGGTGCGGCAACGGAGCACGAACTTCGGAAAGTGGGCACTAGAATCAACAAGTTACTAGAGCTCCTTTGATTCCGAAGTTCGCATCAGAGGTCGCCGCGATAGTTTGCGGACTTCGGAATCGGAGCTCTAGTGTGATCAAATCCAGAAATGCCGACGTCGAGGCTGTGGCGGTCAGCGCCATCGAGGGCAAGCCGGTGTACGGCGGCAATATGATCGTCAAGCCGCTGATCAAGGGTGACGAGATGACATTCCTGGAGATTCACTATGCGGCGGGAGTTGGCGCCCCGCTTCACACCCACACGCACGAATCGATTGCCTACGTTGTCAAAGGCAAAGTGAAATCGACTGTCGGCTCGGAGGAATTCATCATGGGACCCGGAGATGTTTGCCGGCATCCCAAAGGAGTTCTCCACGGATTGGAGGCTATCGAAGACTCCGTTGTGGTCGAGATCAAGTCGCCGGCGCCCGAGATCGGCACCTTCTTCGCAATGCGAAAATGAGGACCGGCCGCGTCGATCTGTGGTACATCAAAGCGTTCAAAATATCCTTCGGAATCGGGACACTAGCACGACAAGGGAGTAGCCGATGATCGATTCGAGCCGACGCACCGTGCTTGCAAGCGGTGCTGCCGCGGCGGCGGCAAGCGCAGTGCCGCAAGTGTTCGCCCAAGACCAAGCACAGCCGGCGGGGGCGGTTCCGGGATTGCCTGATGGCGCCAAGGTCGGCTTCTACGAGAAGGGCAATGTCCGCATCCGCTACGCCGAGATCGGCTCAGGCTTCCCGCTGCTGGCGACGCCCGGCGGCGGCTTGAACTCCTGTATCGCCGTGTGGGCGCGTGCAGTGATCAACATTCCGGAGGAGTTCAAGAACGACTTCCGCGTGATCACCATGGACCAGCGCAACGCCACGGGCGGCGAGTTCACCGGCCCGGTGCCATCAGACGATCCCTGGGGCGCGTTCGCCGAGGACCAGTTGGGCGTAATGGACCATCTCGGCATCAACAGGTTCTTCTTCTTCGGCAACTGCATCGGCGGCCCGTTCGCGATGAAGTTGATGGAGCGGGCGCCGCAGCGCGTCGCGGCTGCGATATTGAGCCAGCCGGTCGGGCACAACCCGGCGAAACCGGATTACATGTACGACGCCGGCACGACCGTCTGGGCCAAGGAGCTGCGCGAGCGCCGGGGCGACGTCTCGATGGAAACCATCGAGAAATATCTGCACAACCTTTACCGCGTGCGGCCCGATTTCGTGTACAGCGTATCGCGTGATTTCGCGAAATCATGCCAGACGTCGATGCTGGTACTACCAGACGACGTCGACGCGCATCCGCTGGTGGCTTCGGTCGATGTCGCATCGCTCTGCCCGAATGCCGAGATCACGGTGTTCCCCTGGAAGGAGCCGCCGGAGCTGAAGGCGCGTACCATCAACCGCGCGCGCACCTTCCTGAAGCGGCATCAGACGGCGTAGCGAAGTCGGAATTGCCGGACTGCAAGCGGGCCCACTTTCCAGGATCAACAATGAGGTGCTGATGTCAGCTGTTGAAACGTCTGCTTTGGCTCTATCGAACCTAATCCCATCACGCTTGAGTTCCCGTCGAAGGTCGGGAAACGATGGCCGAGATGGCGATCCGGAGGGCGGCTAGTGTGGCGACACTGACGTTCCTTTCAGTTTCTCAGCGGCCTCGCAAAAGGAACATCAGAGTCGAAAGCCACACTAGAATTATAGATTTGCTAGTGTCCCTTTGGTTCTGACTTTCGTAAAGTGCCCGCTATGATATGATACGAATGTCAGAACCGGGACACTAGGGCAGGCGGCGACGCGTCGAATCAATATTGCGGGTCGTACATCTGCGACTCGATAAAGGCCATCAGGTCGTTCGGCTTGGGCGCGGTTGCCAGACCGCATTTATAGGCGACCTCGGCCACGGAAGCCGCGATGTGAGCCGAGACTTCGCGGATACGCGGCAGCGACGGATAGAGGCTGCCTTGCTCGATGTCTTCGGGGGTGACGAGATAGGCCAGCGTGTGCGCGGCGGCCATGAACATCTCGTCGGTCACAAGCTTGGATCCGGTCGCGACCGCGCCGAGCCCGACACCCGGAAAGATGTAGGAATTGTTGCCCTGGCGCGGCACGAAGCTCTTGCCGTCGAGCTGCACCGGATCGTAGGGGCTGCCGCATGCAAATAGCGCCCGGCCGCCGGTGTGGCGATAGGCCTCCTCGGCCGAACATTCCGCCTTCGAGGTCGGATTGGAGAGCGCAAACACGATCGGCCGGTCGTTGATCTCGGCCATCGCCTCGAGCACCTGCGGCGTGAAGGCGCCGCCGACGGCCGCGACGCCGATGATCGCGGTGGGCTTCAGCGTCCGGATCGCGGTCAGGAAATCGTCGAGCGGGGCGTGGTCATGGGCGTAGCGCAATTTGTGTTCGGTGAGACCGGCGCGGCCTTTCACCACCAGACCGCGCGAATCCACCAGCCAGTTGCGCTTGGTGGCCTCGGCTTCGGAAAGGCCTTCGGCCATCATCGCCGAGACAATGAGATCGGCAATGCCGGTCGCAGCCTCCCCGGCGCCGAGGAACAGCACCTGCTGTTCGGAAAGCTTGCCGCGCCGGATTCGCAGCGCAGAAAACAGCCCGGCCAGCGCGACCGCAGCCGTGCCCTGGATATCGTCATTGAAGACCGGGATGTCGTCGCGGTATTTGTGCAAGAGACGGAATGCGGAGTGATTGGCAAAATCCTCGAACTGGATCAGTACGCCGGGGAAGGCGGCGCGTGCCGCGGTGATGAACTCATCGACGAATTCGTCGTAAGCCGTTCCGCTCAGGCGCTTCTGGCGCAGGCCGATATAATAGCGATCGTTGAGGAGATCCTGATTGTTGGTGCCGACGTCCAGCATGATCGGCAGGCAATTTTCCGGGTTGATGCCGGCGCAGGCCGAATAAAGCGATAGCTTGCCGACCGGAATGCCCATGCCGTGCGCTCCGAGGTCGCCGAGGCCCAGAATGCGCTCGCCGTCGGTGACGACGATGAGCTTGGCCTGGTAGGGCCAGTTGGCCAGCAGCTCGGCGATACGCCCGCGATCGTTGGCGTTGATGAACATGCCGCGCGGCCGCTGGAAGATCAGGCCGAAACGCTGGCAGGCCAGCCCCACCGTCGGCGTATAGATCAGTGGCTGGATTTCATCGATGTTGTCGCAAACCACACGGAAGAACAGCGCCTCGTTGCGGTCGTGCAGCGAATTGAGCGCGATGTATTTTTCGAGATCGTTGGGAAGGGTGCGCAAATTGGTCAGGACGCGCGCCACCTGCTCCTCCATCGAGAGCACATGGGCGGGCAGAAAGCCGCGCAGCCCAAGGGTGTCCCGCTCGGCTTCCGTGAAAGCAGTCCCCTTGTTGAGCAACGGGTCGCGCAGAAGCGCGAGGCCACGCGGAGGATCCAGTGTTTGCGAACTCGGAGTTGCCCGGACTGGTGCGGTCATGATGTTTCCCCAGGGTTTTTTCTTAGTTGTTTTTTCTTAGTTTATGACTTCCGGGCCAGAGCGGGAAGCGGTTAACCGGCGTCAAGACTGCGAAGCGATCCTAGTGCGGTGAATTTGAAGTTCCTATCAGTTTCGCGGTAATCTCGTCATAGGAACTTCAAATTCCAAACCGCACTAGAACCTTTGTTTGCTAGTGCTCCCTAGATTCCGAAGTTCGCATAAGGTGATGCGGCCAATGCTAGCGAACTTCGGAATTCGGAGCACTAGTGTCCCGGTTCTGACATTCGTACCATATCGCGGCGGGCACTTTTACGAATGTCGGAACCAAGGGACACTAGCAACCATATGATTCTGGTGTGGCTTTGACTTTGACGTTCCTTCGAAGAACTCGCGGCGACACTGAAAGGAACGTCAGTGTCGCCACACTAGTGCGGCGAATTTGAAGTTCCTATCAATGCTGCGTCGCGTTCGTTATAGGAACTTCAAATTCAAGGCCGCACTAGAATCAACAAGTTACTAGAGCTCTTTTGATTCCGAAGTTCGCATCAGAGGTCGCCGCGATAGCTTGCGAACTTCGGAATCGGAGCTCTAGTGCGCAACCGCCCTGCATTGACCAGAATTCGCCGTCGAAAGCAACACCGGCCGGGCAGGCGGGGCCTTACCAAATGGAGACCTGCCATGACGGAATGCGTTTGGCACCGAAGCGAATTGACTCCGGGCAAAACAGAATTTCTGTTAACAGGATCGCGGTCCGAACGGCATTCGGGGCATTCATCCTCCGGGTTGCTTGATTTTCGGCCGGTGCGAGAGCGAAATGAAAGCAGTCAGAGAGCTCATCCATGCGTATCGTTAATGTCGCCGCCGCTCAGATGGGCCCGATTCAGCGCGCCGAGAGCAGGCAAAACGTCATCCCGCGCATGATCGCCCTGATGGACGAGGCCAAGGCGCGCGGGGCGGACCTGATCGTGTACCCTGAGCTCGCGCTCACCACGTTTTTCCCGCGCTGGTACATGGAGGATCAGGCCGAAGTCGATGCCTGGTTCGAGCGCGACATGCCCAATGCGGCGACGATGCCGCTGTTCGCGCGCGCCGCCGAGTACAGAATCGCGATGAGCTTTGGCTATGCCGAGTTGACGCCGGACGGGCATCATTTCAACACCTGCATCCTCACCGACAAATCGGCAAGGATCGTCGGCAAATATCGCAAGACGCATCTGCCGGGTCATTCGGAATTCGATCCCGGGCGTGCTTTCCAGCATCTCGAGAAGCGCTATTTCGAGCCGGGCGACACCGGCTTTCCGGTGTGGCGCACAACGGGCGGCGTTTTCGGCATGGCGATCTGCAACGACCGGCGCTGGCCCGAGACCTATCGTGTGATGGGCCTGCAGGGCGTTGAGATGGTCGTGCTCGGCTACAACACGCCCTCGGTCAATTCCCAGAAAAGCGACGAGGGTCCGCAGAGGCGGCTGTTCCACAACCGCCTGTCTGTCCAGTCCGGGGCGTACCAGAACGCGACATGGGTGGTCGCGGTCGCCAAGGCCGGCGTCGAGGACGGCTTTCCGCTGATCGGCGGCAGCCTCATCGTCGATCCCAACGGCGAGATCGTTGCCGAAGCCAAGACCGAGGATGACGAATTGCTGGTGGTTCCCTGCGATCTCGACGCCACCGTCTTCGGCAAGCAGACGATCTTCGACTTTGCCCGCCACCGCCGCATCGAGCATTATAGCCTGATTACCAGCCGGGTCGGCGCAATCCCGCCACCAGAGACCTGATGTTCGTTGTTATAGAAGATTTTGAAAGGCGCCGACCCCGGATGTCCGGACTTCTGCTCCGCGATCTGACCCGTCATGATCGCTACAAGCTCCTGTGCGCCGTCGTGGTGCCGCGGCCGATCGCGCTTGTGACGACGCTTGATGCCAATGGGGCTGTCAACGCCGCGCCCTTCAGCTTCTTCAACGTATTTTCCGAGGAGCCGCCGCTGATCGTACTTGGGCTGCAGCACAAGCCCGATCGCACGCCCAAGGACACCACCCGCAACATCCAGCGTGACGGCGAGTTCGTCGTCCATATGGTGGATGAGGCGCTGGCCTCGGTGATGAACGATTGCGCGGTGGATTTTCCCTCCGGCGAAAGCGAGGTCGGCATGCTGGGGCTGGCGACCTTGCCCTCGGTCGACGTCAAGGTGCCGCGCCTTGCTGCCGCGCCGTTCGCGCTGGAATGCAAGCGCAATGTTGCGCTGGCCTTTGGCCCCGGACGCGAACTGCTGGTTGGCGAAGTTCTGCGCATCCATGCGCGCGAGGGTCTGCTTGACACGGAAAACATGTATGTCGATCTGGGCGCTTACAAGCCGATCGGCCGGTTGTTCGGCAATCTCTACAGCTATCAACGCGAGCCCTTCACGATGGTTCGTGAAACCCATTCGCAGTGGAGTGCGCGGGTCCTCAGCCAGGATGGCAAGCCGCTGAAGCAAAGTTAATTGCGCGAGAACTGCACCGCGCCGAGCGCCATGGTGGCGGCGGCCTGCGTCGGGTCGATCACGGGAATGCCGAGCGCATCTTCCAGCCCCTTGCGGTGGCGGGCCATGCCGGCACAGCCCATCACGATGGCGCCGGCGCCGTCTTCCTCCTTCAACACGCGTCCGACCTCGATCATTTTTGCGAGCGTCCCTTCGCCGGAGGCGGTCTCGGCGACGCTCATGTTCAGCGGCCGCTCGCCCGCCAGGCGGTCCATGAGCCCCATCTGCCGGAGATAGCGGAGGTGCCGGCGGATCGAGCGCTGTGCGATCGCAATCACGCCAAAAGTTTCGGCGCGGGTCATCGCGGTCAGTACGCCGCATTCGGCGATGCCGAACACCGGCCGGTCGGTTCCTTCCCGGCAGACATGCAGCCCGGGATCGCTGTAGCAGGCGATCACGAAGGCCGACGCCGCATTGTCGCTCTCGATCAACCGCCGCAGCGGCATCGCCACGCTGTCGGCGTCGGACTGGCTCTCGATCCCGTAAGGCCCCTCGGCCAGCGTCGTGCAGACGATTTCCGGCCCGTCGGCGAAATCGAGCGGTTTGAGCGCCTCTTCCAGTCCCCTGGTCACCGTGACGTTGGAATTGGGGTTGATCACCAGGATGCGCGGCCGGGACATCTCTCTATCCTTGCAACTTAGCTATGGTTTGTAGCTGTTTGGCTTGCGACTACATGGCTTGCAGCTAATAGCATAGTTTGCAAAGTTTAGAACCCGGCCTCGCGTTTCGTGTTTGCGGAGAATTTCATGACCGAACCTGCTTACGACCTGGTGATCCGCGGTGGACGCGTCGCAACGGCTTCCGACGTATTCGATGCCGATGTCGGCATCGTGGGCGAGGTGATTGCCGCGATCGGCCGGAATTTGCCTGCCGGCAAGCGCGAGATCGACGCGCGGGGCAGGCTGGTGCTGCCCGGCGGGGTCGACAGCCACGCCCATATTGAGCAGCTTTCCGCTGCCGGCATCATGAATGCCGATACGTTCGAAAGCGCGACGACCTCGGCCGCTTTCGGCGGCACCACCACCGTCATCCCCTTCGCCGCCCAGCACGTCGGCATGGCCTTGCCGCAGGTGCTGACGGATTACCATGCGCTGGCCAGAAAGGGCGCGGTCATCGATTACGCGTTCCACATGATCATCGCCGATCCGACGGCGGAAACGCTGGCCCGCGACATTCCGGCGCTGGTGAAGGAGGGGCATGGCTCGATCAAGATCTTCATGACCTACGACCGGCTGAAGATCGACGACGAGCCGCTGCTCGACATTCTCGTTGCCGCGCGCGAATCCGGGGCGATGCTGTGCGCCCATGCCGAAAACCACGGCATCATCGCCTGGATGGTGAAACGGCTGCTGGCGCGCGGCTATACCCATCCGAAGTACCACGCCATCAGCCACGCGCGGTTTTCGGAAGCCGACGCCTTCAACCGCTTGATCGGCATGGCAGCGTTGGTCGATCAGCCGATCATGATCTTCCATGTTTCGACGGCGGAGGGCGTGAAGGTGATCCGCGATGCGCGCGGCGAAGGGCTGAAGGTCTTTGCCGAGACCTGCCCGCAATATCTTTTCCTGACCGCTGAAGATCTGGACAAACCGGGCGCGGAAGGCGCGAAGTGGATGTGCAGCCCGCCGCCGCGCACGGCTGCCGATCAGGAAGCGTTGTGGCAGGCGCTCGCGCTCGGCGATCTCCAGACCATTTCTTCGGACCATGCGCCCTATCGTTTCGACGAAAGCGGCAAGTTGCGTTCCGGCCCGAATCCGAATTTCAAGCAGGTGGCGAATGGCCTGCCGGGGCTCGAGGTGCGGCTGCCGCTGCTGTTCGATGCCATGGTGTCGAAGGGCCGCCTCGGTCTCGAAAAATTCGTCGAACTGACCGCGACCGCGCCGGCGAAGATTTACAACCTGCATCCGCGCAAGGGCTCGATCGCAATCGGCGCCGACGCCGATATCGCGATCTGGGATCCCGCGCGCGAGGTCGCGTTGTCGGATGCGATGATGCATGATCTCACCGGCTATACGCCTTATGCCGGCCGCACCTTGCGCGGCTGGCCGGTGACGGTGCTGTCGCGCGGGCGGGTCGTCGTTGCCGATGGCAAGCGGATGGCGGAGGCCGGATCGGGCCGATTCCTCGCGCGCAGCGGTGGCGAGGCGGCAAAGCCCACCGGCCGGCTGGCGGCGGACATGGACCCCGCGCGGAATTTCGGCGCAAGCCTTTTGTGAGCAGGCCAATGATCGATGCGACAGGGTTGAGCTCTTGAAGATACTGGTCTTTGGCGGCGCGGGCTTCGTCGGGATCAATATCGTCTCCGCGCTGCTCGTGCGCGGCCACGCGGTGACGCTGTTCGACCGGATAGCCTTGCCCCGCGCCGCCCGAGAGGCTTTCGCTGGCTATGGTGACGCCCTGAGCGTTGTCGAGGGGGATGTCACCGAGCCGCAAGCCGTCGAGAAGATCGTCGGGCGCGGTTTCGATGCGATCGTTCTGGGGGCTGCGATCACCGCCGGGCCAGCGCGCGAGGCGGCCGATCCGCAATCGATCCTGCAAGTCAACCTGATGGCGCAACTGCCCGTGCTGATGGCGGCGCGGCGCAACGGCAAGACGCGGATCGTCAACCTGTCGTCCGGTTCAGCGTTGGGCACTGCCGCCTTCCGCCACGACATGCTCGACGAAGAGACGCCTTGCGAGCCGGTTTCGCTCTATGCCGTCACCAAATATGCCTCCGAGCGGGTGGCGGCGCGGCTCGCGGCCTTGTGGCAGGCCGACATCATCTCGGTGCGGCTGAGCGGCGTGTTCGGGCCGTGGGAGCGCGCCACCGGCGTGCGCGACACGTTAAGCCCGCAGATGCAGATCATCGCAGCCGTGCGAGAACGTAAAGAGGCGGTGTTGGCCCGTCCCGGCGTGCGGGACTGGATTTACGCGCCCGACGTGGCCGATGCCGTGACGGTGCTGATCGAGGCGTCAAGGCCAAAGCATGGTCTCTACAACATATCGACTGGGCGGGAATGGACGGCGCTGCAATGGGGAGAGCATCTCGCCGCGCTGCATCCGGGCTTTGTGTGCCGGCTGGCAGGACCGGGCGAAGCGCCCACGGTCGATCTGCACAGCGATGCCGACCGCGCACCGCTATCGATCGCGCGTATGGCAGAAGAATTCGGCTGGCGCGCCCGCTATGGCTGCGCGGATTCCGTAGCCGACCTGAACGACTGGTGGACGCGTTACGAAGGAGGGGCCTGATATGCGGCTGAAGGACCGGATCGCTGTCATCACCGGCGCTGGCTCCGGCATCGGCCGCGCCAGCGCTTTATTATTTGCGCGCGAAGGTGCGTTCGTCGCGCTGGTCGATCGCGACGAAGCCGGGATGAACGAAACCCTGCACGCGGTTCGTGCTTCGAAGGCCCAGGGATCGGCGCACCGCGGCGATGTCGGCGATGCGGATTTTGCGGCGGCGGCGGTTGAAGAGATCATGTCACGGAATGGCCGGCTCGATGTGTTGATGACGGCCGCCGGCTGGTCCTGCGGCGGTACCGTGGTCACGACGAATCCATCGGACTGGGATGCAGTGTTTCGCACCCATGTCGGCGGCACCTGGCTCTGGGCGCGCGCGGCCATCCCGCAGATGCAGCGGCAGGGTAAAGGCGCCATCGTCACGATCGCTTCCCAACTCGCCATTGCCGGTGGAAGGGGAAACAGCGCCTATATCGCCGCCAAGGGCGCCATCATCAGCCTGACGCGGACGATGGCGGTGGATTTTGCAACCGATGGAATTCGCGTCAATGCCATCGCGCCCGGCGCCATCGAGACGCCGATGCTGAAAAGGAGTTTTGCCCGGCATGCCGATACTGACGCGGTTCGCGAGACCTCGCGCAACCGCCATGCCATGAAGCGTTTCGGTCGGGCGGAGGAGGTGGCTGAGGCCGCGTTATATCTCGCCAGCGACGCATCTTCCTTTACCACCGGAACCGTCATGGCGGTCGACGGTGGATGGCTTGCCGCGTGAGCGAGAACCGGCTCAAATAGCGCTAATTTTTCAGGCCGTGGACACGCCCGGACAATGCCGCTTGGCGCATAATTTGCTTCGATGCATGATAGACAAGAGGCGTGATAGACAAGAGGCGTGACGGATCGATAACGAGAAGGACGCGGGCCTGAGCCTTTTCCGGCAGGTTTCCTGATTGAATTAAGAGGATAACAGAATGCACCTTCGCAATTGCAGTCTTACATGGGTTGGGGTCGCCGCTTTCGTGGGTGTACTCGCCGCAGGGCCGGTCCAGGCGCAGTCCCGAGCCGAAACGCTGCGGTATGTCACCGGCGCGTCCGTCAATACGCTCGATCCGAACGTGCCGGGATCGACGCGAGAGGCTTTCGCGGTCAGTCTCAGCACTTACGACCGTCTGGTCTCGTTCGGCCGCAAGCAACTGGACGGCAAGTGGGTGTTCGACCTCGACAAGATCACCGGCGAACTCGCCGAATCCTACGACGTCAGCCCCGATGGATTGAAGATTACGTTCCACTTGCGCAAGGATGCCAAGTTTCAGGACGGCACGCCGGTCACCGCGGAAGACGTGAAATGGTCGCTCGACCGCGCCGTGACCGCGCCGGTGCTCGGCAAGGCTCAGCTTCTGACGGGGTCGCTCACCAGCGCCGATCAGTTCAAGGTGATCGATCCCTTGACTTTTGAGGTGACTATTCCAAAACCCGACAAGCTCGCGCTGCCCAATCTCGCCACCGTCTACCCGATCATCATCAATTCAAAAGTCGCGAAAGCCAACGCCACCGCTGATGATCCCTGGGCGATCGCCTGGCTGAAGGAACACACCGCCGGCAGCGGCGCCTATGTGATCGAGAGCTTCAAGCCGGGCGAGCAGGTGATCATGAAGCGCAGCGAGGCGTGGAATCGCGGCACGCCGGAGAAGTCGGCATTCTTCAAGCGGGTGATCGTGCAGACCGTGCCGGAGCCGGCGACGCGCGCCAATCTGGTCGAGCGCGGCGATGCCGACATCACCGTCGATTTGCAGGCGAGCGACATCCAGTCGCTGGAGAGCAAGGGCACGCTGAAGGTGATTTCGACGCCGCAATATAATTCCGTCACTTTCATTTCGATGAACAACACCGTCCCGCCTTTCGACAACATCAATGTGCGCCGCGCGATCGCTTTTGCGCTGCCCTATGACGACATGTTCAAGGCCGCGCTGTTCGGTCGCGGAACGCCACTGTTCAACGCCAACTGGCCCGACGGCAAGCCGACCACGAGCGCCTTTCCGTTCCCGCAGCCGGTCAAGCTCGACCTCGACAAGGCCAGGGAATATCTGAAGGCCGCCGGCATGCCGGATGGCTTCTCGACCACCTTCAGCTTCAATGTCGGCCAGGCCTCGACCGCGGAGCCGATGGCGGCGCTGGTCAAGGAATCGCTCGGCAAGATCGGCATCAAGGTCGATATCCAGAAATTGCCGGACGCGCAGATGTCGACCCAGATCAACGAGAAGAAGCTGCCGTTCTTCACCGAAGGCATCGTCGCCTGGTTGCCTTCGCCCGACTATTTCTACCGCAACTTCTATATCGGCAATCAGCGCTGGAATTACGCCAGCATCGATAACGCCGAACTCACCGCAATTGCCCAGCAGGCGCGCTTCGAGCCCGACAAGGCCAAATACGACGAGGAAGCCAGGCAACTCAACGCGATTCATTTCGCCGAGATGCCGCAGGTCGCGCTCTGGCAGCCGAGCCAGGACGCCGTGATGGCCAAATCGATCGACGGCTACACCTATCAGTTCCACCGCCAGGTCGATTATCGCGATCTCAACCGCAAGTAATCCGCGCACTAGTGTGGCGGTTCAGAAGTCCGCATCATTCTTGCCGCGAGTTCGTCATGCGGACTTCTGAACCAGAAGCCACACTAGATCAATAAGTTTGCTAGTGTCCTTTCGATTCCGAAGTTCGTAAAGGTGGGGCCGCAAGATGATACGAACTTCGGAATCGGGACACTAGAATGAAAAGCTTTGGCGCAACGATGATGCGGGCAGCGAGGCGCTTCATGTCCTCTTTGCCCGCATTGTTCGGGGTTCTGGTTTTCACGTTCCTGTTGATGCGGGTGCTGCCCGGCGATCCCGCGGTGTTCTTTGCCTCCGGGCCCAACGCCGGCAAGGAGGAGATCGAAATCATCCGCAAGCAGATGGGACTGGACAAGCCGGTGCCCGAGCAATTGCTGCTTTATTTGTATGACATCGGGCGCGGCAATCTCGGCAAGTCGCTGATGACCGGACAATCGGTCACGACCGACTTACGCGATCGCCTGCCGGCGTCGCTCGAATTGACGCTGACGGCGTTGCTGATCGCATTGGTGTCGGCGATTCCGCTCGGCGTGGTGGCGGCCTTGAAGCCGGGGTCGGTGATTGACCACGGCGTGCGGCTATTTTGCGCGCTGGGCGTCTGCGTGCCGACTTTCGTTTCGGGTTTGCTGCTGATCTATGTCTTCTATTACCTGCTGGGGCTCGCGCCCGATCCGACCGGGCGCATCGACGTCTTTACGTCGCTGCCGCCGCAGCGCACCGGTTTCCTGACGGTCGATTTCCTGCTGGCCGGTGATTTTGACGGCTGGTGGGTCGCCTTTCGCCAACTGATCCTGCCGGCCATGACGATGGCGCTGTTCGTGATCGCACCGCTGGCGCGCATCACCCGCGCCTCGATGCTGGTCTCGCTCGGCAGCGATTTCGTCCGCACCGCGCGCGCGGTCGGGCTATCGTGGTGGCGCATTGTGGTGACCTATGCGCTGCGCAATGCGATCCTGCCGGTCATCACCATTGCCGGCATCGTGTTTTCGACCATGTTGGGGGCCAACGTGCTGGTGGAGAAGGTCTACTCCTGGCCCGGCGTCGCCTCCTACGCCCTCGACGCCCTGCTGTCGTCCGATTACGCGCCGGTGCAGGGATTCGTGTTGCTGATGGCGAGCATCTTCGTGGTGGTCAATCTTCTGGTCGATCTGCTCTACGGGATCGCCGATCCAAGAGTATCGATATGAAGTGGGTGTCGATCTGATGCCGAGCGCGACGCTGCGTCATACCGCCTGGATCCTGCGCGGCAACCCGCTGACGGCGGTGGCCGCTTCCGGCGTCGTGCTTCTGGTGCTGATTGCGATCTTCGGCCCGTCGATCGCGCCTTACGATCCGATCGCCTCCAATGTGTCGCAGGCGCTGCTGCCGCCGAGCAGCCTGCACCTGGCCGGCACCGATCAGCTTGGCCGCGATAATTTCAGCCGGCTCCTGGTTGCGACCCGGCTCGACCTCGTCATTGCCGTCTCGGCGGTAGGCATTTCCTTTGTGCTCGGCGCGGTGGTCGGCGCCTTCTGCGGTTATACAGGCGGGCGGCTGGATCGCGCAGTCGGCCGCTTCGTCGACGTGATGATGGCCTTCCCGCTGTTCGTGCTGGCGATGGCGATGGTGGCCGCGCTCGGCAACCGGGTCGAGAACATCGTGCTGGCAACCGCCTTCATCAACCTGCCGTTCTACATCCGCTTTGCCCGCGCCGAGGTCAATGTTCGCCGCAATGTCGGCTGGGTGGAAGCGGCGCGGGCCTGCGGCGAAAGCCACAGTTCGGTCGTGCTGCGCTTTCTGCTTCCGAATGTGCTGCCGGCGATGGCGGTGCAGATGTCGCTCAATCTCGGATGGGCCATCCTCAACGCCGCCGGGCTTTCCTTTATCGGCCTTGGCGTCCGGCCTCCGACGCCGGAATGGGGCATCATGGTCGCGGAGGGCGCGCGCTTCATCTCGACCGGAAAATGGTGGCTGGTCGCCTTTCCCGGCTTCGCGCTGATGCTGGCGGTGCTGTGCTTCAATCTTCTCGGCGACGGAATGCGGGACATTCTCGATCCCCGAATGCGGACATGACTGCCCCGCTGCTGCGCATCGAAGACCTTCACGTCACGTTCTCGACAAGGCGCGGCCTTGTCGAAGCGGTGCGTGGGGTCACGCTTTCGCTCGAACAGGGCGAAATGCTCGGCCTTGTCGGCGAGAGCGGCTCGGGAAAGTCAGTCACCGGGTTTGCGACCACGCGGCTGCTCGATACCTCCGGTCGGGTGACACGGGGGCGGATCTCCTATCGCGGCCAGGACATCACGAAAATACCGGACAGCGACTTCCGCGCGCTGCACGGCGCGGCGATGTCGATGATCTTTCAAAACCCGCGCGCCGCGCTCAATCCGATCCGCGCGATCGGGCTTCAGATTTCTGACGCGATCCTCAGCCACAAGCGGGTGTCGAAGGTCACCGCCGCCGGGGAAGCGCTGGAACTCTTGCGCGCGGTCCAGATCCGCGATCCCGAGAAACGGATGACGGCCTATCCGCACGAGCTTTCGGGCGGCATGTGCCAGCGCGTGATGATCGCGATCGCGATTTCCTGCAACCCGATGCTGTTGATCGCGGACGAGCCGACCACCGGGCTCGACGTCACCACGCAGAAGGTCGTGATGGACCTGCTCGCGAAAATCGCGGCCGATCGTGGCATGGCGACCATCCTGATCACGCACGATCTCGGCCTTGCCGCGCAATATTGCCGCCGCGTCGTGGTGATGGAGCAGGGGCGTCTTGTGGAGGAAGCGCCGCCCGAGAGGCTGTTTCGCCATCCGCAACATGTCTATACGAAGCGGCTGGTGGCGGCTTCCCCGACCGCATCCTCCCGCATCGAGGATCTGGTCACGGATGAAGAGCGAGGCCCGTACCTTGCCGTTCTCGCCGCCTATAAACCGCCGCCGGAGCCACCCGCGGGCACGCCGCCGCTTCTGGACGTCAAGAATCTCACCAAGCGCTACGATCAGGGATCGCCGGCGGTCACGGGTTTCTCCATGACCATGAAGTCCGGCGAAAGCGTCGGGCTGGTCGGCGAATCCGGTTCCGGGAAGACCACGACGTCGCGGCTGATCTGCCGGCTGATCGACCCCAGCGAGGGCTCGATCCTGTTCGACGGGGAATCGATCGGCCATTTGCCGGCGCGGGATTTCCACCGCTCGCCGTATCGAAAGGATATCCAGATCGTTTTCCAGGACCCCAACGAAAGCCTCAACCCGCGCTTCACGGCATTCGACTGTATTGCCCATCCGCTGCTGCGGCTCTCACGCCTGCGTCCGGGTGACGCTTTACGGCAGCGGGTCGAGGAATGCGCGCGGCGCGTCGGATTACCGATCGAATTGTTGTCGCGCTTTCCGCATCAGCTTTCCGGCGGCCAGAAAGCCCGCGTCGGCATTGCGCGCGCGATCGCCTGCCGGCCGCGTCTCCTGGTGCTGGATGAGCCGACGGCGGCGCTCGACGTCTCGGTCCAGGCGGTGGTGCTGCAATTGCTGGACCGGTTGCGGCGGGAGGATAATCTCGCACTGCTGTTCGTCAGCCATGACCTCAATGTGGTCCGCATGATGTGCGACCGGACCATCGTGCTCCGCGATGGCAGCATCGTCGAGACCGGCGAGAGCCGGGCGCTGTTCGACAATCCGCAAACCGAATACACCCGCGCGCTGGTCGAGGCGGTTCCGCATATCGGAAGCGGGCAGACACGAGAAGCCATCGAGAGCCATTCTATCTAAGCTTGCAGTATGAGCTTTGCAATATGAGGTTCGCAATATGACCTTTGCGCTCGACCATGTCGTGATCAACGTCCTGTTCGACATGGACCGCGCCGCGGCACTGATGTCGCGGCTCGGCTTCACGGTGACGCCTCGCGGCTATCATTCGCTCGGCTCGATCAACCATTTGCTGATGTTCGAAGGCCATTATCTGGAGCTGGTCGGACTGCCGTCGGGCACGGACGTGTTGCGCAAGGATGTCCTTGAAAGCCCGCGCGGGTTGAACGGGCTGGTGTTCGGCGCCGACGACATTGACGCATGCCTTGCCAGACTGCGCGGCAGCGGTCTTGCCATGCTCGAGCCGCAGAGTTTTTCAAGGCCGCTTACCATCGATGGCGTCGAGCACCTCGCGCGCTTTCGAACGGTACGCACCGCGCCGGAACTGTTTGAGGCGGGGCGGGTCTATTACTGCCGGCACTATACGCCGGAGCTGGTCTGGCATCGCCCGTGGATGTCACACTCCAATGGCTGTCACGGTTTGAGCGAATTGGTGGTGGTATCCGCTGCGATCGAGACAGATGTCGCGCATTACGCCAAGGCCGCTCAGGGCTCTGCGCAACGACTGGAGGAAGAGGCCTGGACGATTGAATTGGCCGATGGCTTTCGCATCACGCTGATTTCTCCGGCGCGCTACCGCGAGCGCTATGGCGCGTGCTGTGTCGAGACCGATGGCCGCCGTAGCTTCTTTGGCGCGATTGTCTTCAAGGTGCCGGATCTGGCGCGCATGCGCGATCTCGCTTCATCGGTTCCGGACTTAACTCCCGATTTGCGTGTCGGAACGGCTGAATCTTCGTTCGCCGTGCTGATTCCGTTTCTCAATTCGCTGCTCGAGTTTCGCAGCGACGGCTGAGTCGAGACTTCGTCCTGATCGGCATCGCCAAGCGCCTGCCATATCGCGGCGGTATAGGCGGCGAATTCCGGGCTTTTGCGCAACGTGCGCGGGTTGCGCGGCCGCGGCAGGTCGATCCGATGTTCGGCGATGAGGCGGGCCGGGCGCGGCGAAAATACCAGAACGCGGTCGGCGAGAGTCACCGCCTCTTCGATATCGTGGGTGACGAACAGGATGCTGCGCCGTTCCGCTTCCCAGATACGCAGCAGCTCGCGGCCCATCGCCGCCTTGGTCTGAAAATCGAGCGCGCCGAACGGCTCGTCCATCAGCATCACCGCGGGCTGGTAGGCGAGCATGCGGCCCAGCGAAACACGATGCCGCATGCCGCCGGAGAGTTGCGCCGGATAGGCGTCGTGAAACTCGGAAAGCCGCAGCATGGCCAGCAGCTCGGCGACGCGCGATGGCCGCTGTGCGGACGCGATGCCCGCGAGCTCAAGACCGACCTCGATATTTTGGCGTACATTGAGCCATGGCAGCAGCGTGTCCCTTTGGAACATGAAGCCGATATGTTCGGCAGTGCCGTCGACGCTAGTGCCATCGACCGAAATGACCCCGCTTTCGACCGCGTTGAGACCGGCAATGGCGCGCAAGATCGTGGACTTGCCGGAACCGCTCGGTCCCACCAAAGCGACGAACTCGGCCTGGTCCACCGCGAAACTGACACGGTCGACGACCGCCAGACGGCCGCGCGGCGTCGCATAAGCGAGCGACACGTTGTCGAGAAGGATGCGCGGGGTTTTGGCTGCGTCCGTCATTTCGTCGCCAGCCTCCAATGGAGCACCTTGCGTTCGATCTGAAAAATGATCTGGTTGGCGATCATCGCCATCAGCATGAGAACGAGCAGCCCGGTGAAGACGCCGGTCGTGTCGAGCTGGCCGCCGGCGCGCAGCACGTACCAGCCGAGCCCGCGATTGGCGCCGATCAATTCACCCACCACCGCGCCGACCAGCGACAGCCCGATGCCGATCCGGAACGAGGCCAACAGCCAGGGAACGATCGAGGGGATCGTCACCTTGCGCATGATGTAGGATTTTGGCGCGCGCATCGTGCGCATCAGGTCGACCATGTCGGGGTCGACGGTGCGAATTCCCTCGGTGACATTGAGGATGAATACGAACACTACCATGGAAAACGACATCATGACTTTCGCGAACAGGCTGATGCCGAACCACAGGATGAACATCGGCGCCAACGCGACACGGGGAAGGCCATAGAGTCCCATCACGAACGGGTCAACAATGGCGGCGGCGCGCCGGTAGCGCGCCAGTGCAATTCCGATCGGCGCGCCCACCAGCGCGCCGAGCAGCAATCCGAGCAGGGCTTCGGAGACCGTGGCGTCGAGGTGCCGCCAGATCTCGCCGGTCTTGAACAGGACCAGCAGCCTTTCACCGATCAGGCTCGGCCGGCTGCTCCAGAATTCGTTGAACAAATGTCCTGCGGAAAATTCCCAGACCAGCAGCAGCGCGGCGATCAGGCCAAGCCGCCAGAGCCAGGTCGAAATGGCCGAAGCATCCACCCCATCGCGTCCCGGGCCGACTGGCGGAGCAATCTCATCGGCAATGACGGGCTCGGTCATCGGCGCGGTCGCGTCATGGCAGATAGCGCAGGGCGACGACGTCTGGATAGGCCAGTTCCTTCACCGTGGGGTCGGCGATCCGCAGCATCTCGAGCGCGGTCTTGAATCCGGTCTCCTGCGCACGCCCGTCATGGGAGAGGCTTCGTTGCGCCGCATCGTGGGCGACGGTGACCACAAGCTCCGGCGTCAGGGTGGGAAAGCGCTCGTGCACCGCCGCTTCCACCGCCTTCGGATCGGTCTGAATGATTCTTTCGGCTTTGACGATGGCGCGCGCCACGGCGTGCGCGGTCGCATCATTGGCCTTCAGCCAGCTTCCGACCGCGACCAGATCGAGCGCCATGTAGTCGAGATCGCGGAAATCGGCGACGAATTTGTATTTCCCGGTCGCCATATAGGCTTGAACGTCGGGGGTGGTGAACATGCCGGCCGCTATCGAGCCACGTTCGATCGCGGCGCGCATCGAAGCCCCGGTGCCGGCGGCGATGATCTCGTAGTCGCTGTCCGGATTTAGACCGAGCTTTCGGATCATGAATCGAAGCGTATTGTCGGTGAGGCTGCCGGGTGAGGTGATCCCGACCGCCTTGCCGCGCAGGCTCGCCAGATCGCTTGCAGGCGAATCGACCGGCGCGAGCAGCGAATAGGGATGCTTGTCGAGCAGTGCGACCAGCACCGCGCCGCCTAACCCACGGCTGGCCAGCCGCAGGGCATGATCGCCGGCGCAGATGCAGAGATCGACGCCGCCTCCCGCCAGCGCCTGCACGGCAGGGCCTCCGCCATCGAAATCGACGATCTCGGCCGCGATGCCTTCGGCCTCGAACAGCTTCTGCTGAATGGCGACCACAACCGGAATCGAGGCGATCGATTGCTGGGATGAGCCGATGCGAAGCGCCGTCGCTGCCTGCAGAGTGCCGTTCGTCAACGCCAACAGGCCGACGGCGCCAAGCACAAGAGCGGCGAGACGAGAAAGCCTTTGCATAGGCAGGAGTTGTGCGATCCGGTTCATCTATCCGTCAACCTCAATTCGGCAATTTGGCCGCGAAGGCCGAATTGCGAAGACAGAGGCAGCCTTTTGGATCCTGCCACAGCCTTTCCTTTTCATGCAGAAGGCCGATTGCTCGCGCCACGGCATTGAACTCATAGCCGGAAAAACGCTCCGCGACATCGGTA
This sequence comes from uncultured Alphaproteobacteria bacterium, assembly GCA_963832045.1. Taxonomy (GTDB): domain Bacteria; phylum Pseudomonadota; class Alphaproteobacteria; order Rhizobiales; family Xanthobacteraceae; genus Bradyrhizobium. Next base: position 113,214 of record CAWHSM010000006.1, on the reverse strand, counting down.
AAGTAGAGTGGCGTTTTTTCGAGCACGGCGGCGATTTCTTCGGCAAGTTTGCTGATGACCTCAGACGAGGCCTTCTCGGCCTCGCGGTCGGCCTTGCCGCCGAGATAATCTGATATCTTCGCGGTGTCGGCGTAAGCGTAGGTGATGCGCTCGTAGCGCTCTTTTGGAATGCCTTCCGAGATCGTGGCGTCGATGCCGACCTTGGCGGTGGTGGGCACGATGCCATGGGGCGTCGGCGCCAGCGATGGATCGAGTGGTTTGCCGCGGGCGTTGCTGACGATCAGGATATCGCGGTCGCCCTGCACGCGGGTTGCGATCGCCCATTCGACCTCGACCGGATTGAATACATCGATATCGTCGTCGACAACCACGACATGCTTGATGTCCATGACCGACAGCGCGGCAAGCAGCGCATTCTTTCCGTCGCCCGCCTGTTTCTTGATCGAGATCACCGCATGCCAGAAAGTCACGCCGCCCATCGTCATGTTGATGTCCTTGACGACGACACCGGCGGTGCGCAGCGCCTGGCGGACCGCGGCGTAACGTGTCGGTGCCATCAGCCAGGTATTTTCCCAGGGCATATGCAGCGCGTAATAGATCGCGTCGCGGCGCATCGATACGGCCTTGACGCGGACGATCGGATTCCAGTGCAGCCCGCCCATCAGCCGGGTGAATTCGCCGAAACGGCCCTCGGGCTGGGTCCAGCCGGTCGGCAAGACCTCAGCTTCCAGAACGATTTCGGCATCCGCGAGATAGGGAACATCGACGGTATCGCCGGCCGCGAGTTTCACCGCCTGGCCGCGGATGCCGCCTGCAATCGCCATCTCGTCGGCGCCGAGCGGCGCCTTGAAACCGGCGCCAAGCAGTTCGATCGGATGGGTGCCGATGCTGATCGAGATCGGCAGCGGGCGCTTGGCCTCATAGGCGCGCTGCACGAACAGCCGCATATTGTTGGGCGTCACGATGTCGATGCCGGTCAGGTTCTTCTCCTTGACCATGAAGCGGTAGATGCCGGTATTGATCCCGAACTCGGGATCGCGGGCGATGACGACGCCGGCGGTGATCATCGGGCCGCCGTCATAGATCGACGACATCGGGATCGGCAGCTTGTAGAGATCGACGTCCTCACCCTTCATCACGACCTCGCGCGTGGGCGAAGTGGCAATTCGCTCGGGCGGAATCGGATTGTCGATGCCGTTCCTCAGCCGCTTTTCGATCTCGGAAAATTCGTGCGCTCCCATCGCCATCGTGGTGCGTTCGCGCGTTCGGATGAGGCCGGAGACGACCGGCATTTCGTAACCGATGACCTTGTGGAAGAAGATCGCCTTGTCGGATTGGTCGACGAGGGTTGCGATATGGCGGATATCGATCGGCTGGTGGAAGTCGATCAGTTCGCCGGCCTGACGCAGGCGATCGAGGAATCCGCGAAATGTCTCATCCATCCGCCCTATCTCCGTAATCTGTTGGAAGTGGCCGCCGATGCCGCTCCCTGTTGCAATCGTTCAGCCGCCATTTCCTGCAGCTTCTTGCGATCGAGCTTGTTGGTCGACGCCAAAGGAAGATTGTCGACAAACCAGATCGAGCGGGGATGCTGGTAAGCGGGCGCATTCTCAAGCGCGAAGTTCTTCAGTCTGGTCTCGTCCAGATCGCTTCCCTCGCGCTTGACCACGAACGCCACCGGCTTGGTGCCCTTGATTTCGTCGTCAACCGGCACGACGCAGGCCTGGATGACGTCCGGATGCGTCTCCAGCATCTTCTCGACTTCGCCGGGGAAGATGTTTTCGCCGCCGCTCACAAACATATCGTCGGTTCGCCCGACAAAGAAGTGGAAGCCGTTTTCGTCGCGACGAAACACGTCACCCGTGACGTAGAAACCGTCTTTGGTGATGGGCGAGGGCACGTCCGGGCGATTATGATAGCCGTTCATGATCGCGGGGCTCTTCATCTCGAGGACGCCGAAGTCGGCAGGCGCTCCGTTTTCCCCGATCAGGCGTGTCTGCACCTGCGGATGCGGATAGCCGACCGACATTTCCGGTTGCGGCAGGCCCTGCGGGTGCGGTCCGAAAACCACGGGGCCGCCTTCGGTCGTGCCATAGGCGTTGGTCACGGCGGCGTGCGGAAGGGCGCGGTGGATTGCGTCCATCAGGCTCTGGCTGACCGGGGCCGACCCCATTCGCAAGTATTCCACGCTGGAGAGGTCGGTCGCCGCGAACCGCTCTTTGTCATGCAGCATCATCGCGATCATCGGCGGAACGGCGGTGAGCCAGCTGCAACGATAATCCTCGATGGCCTTGATGTAGAGCTGCGTCGTGAATTGCGGCAGCAAAATTACCGTGGCGTGGGCCGCGTGCGCCAACTGGCTCACGGCCAGCGCATTCATGTGATAGAGCGGCGCGGCGACCAGAAAGCGGTGAGGGGTCATGTCCTGCGCGGCCATGCGCGTCTCGACGACCCAGATATGGCTCTGGTGCGAGAGCACCACGCCCTTGGGGCGTCCCGTCGAACCCGACGTGTAGAGAAACATCGCGGGTTCGCCGGCGGCCGGCACGATCGGCGAGAAGGGGCCGGGTTGGAGAAAACCTGCGAAGCCGCCGCCGTCTGCTCCATCAAAGCAGATACGCGGCAAATCCCCCGGCGCGTTGCCGAGACGTTGCGCATCGCAGAAGATCAGCCTGGCGTCCGAGTCGTGAACGATGTAGTCGATCGTGGCCGGCGGGAATTTGAAGTTGATCGGCACGGCGACGAAGCCGGCGCGCATGATGCCGTGGACGGTCGTCAGATATTCGAAGCGATTGGTCGAGAGCACGGCGACGCGCTCGCCGCGCGCCAGGCCTCGGCCTGCGAGCGCGCGGGCGACCGCATCGGCTTGAACTTCGAAATCGCGATAGCTGAACCGGCGCTCCTGCCCGGTGCCGAGATCGATGATCGCGACCTTGTCGGGACCGCCGTCCTTTGACGTCAAGGCGCCCAGATTCGTAAACGCGGGAATACCCGACACCACTAGTGCCCGTCAGGCCGGCGGCGTGGTCAGGTAGGTCCCACGCCCGCTGGCCAGCAGGCGGCCTTCCTTGTCGAACACCTTTGCCTCGGCAACCGAGAACTGCCGGCCGAAATGCACGACTTGGCCGCGCGCGGTCAGCAAACCCGGCATTGCGCCGCGGTGATAGTCGACGCGAATATCTATCGTCGGAACGCCGCGGCCGGTTTTGGAGACGAGGGCCCAGTCGGCAGTGAGATCGACCAATGTCGCGAGGATGCCGCCGTGGATAAAGCCGCGGTCGGGATTGGCGACCCACTCCTCGCGCGAGGTCGCTGTCAGCTCGATCGTGCCGTCGCCAACCGCAACCACGTTGATGCCCAGCCATTGATGGTAGGGGCCACGCGATAGCAACTTCTGGACGTCTTCGACGCTTGGAATTTCGCTCATCTAAAAATACCTTTTGTCCTCATTCACCGGGCACAAAGACCCTCAGGGCACGACCACGACCTTGCCGATGACTTCGCGATCCCTGATCAGGCGCAAACCTTCCGCGGCTCGCTCGAGCGGCAGCACCTCGTCGATCACCGGTTTGATCTTCTTCTCCACGATCATTTTCATGAGGTCGGTCAGGTTGTCCTCATAGAAACTGTTGGAGCCGATCACCTTCAGTTCGAAGCTCCAGATATAACGCAGGTCTTCCTTGGGGTCATGCCCGGCGGTCGCGCCGCATACCAAAAGGCTGCCGCCGCGCTTGAGGCAACGCAAAGACGGTACCCAGGTTTCGCCGCCGGTAAAATTGATCACCACGTCGACGCCGCCTTCGTGGGTGCGGCGCTGCGGCTTGCCGTATTTCTCGATTGCCCATTTCGAGAAATCGACTTCCTTGTAGTTGATCGCCTCGTCGGCGCCCATCGCCTTGAGCTTTTCCATCTTTTCGGCGCTGCTGGCGCAGGCGATGACTTCGGCGCCGAGCAGCTTGCTCAGGATGACGCAGCCGGTGCCGACCCCGCCGCTGGCGCCCAGGATCAGGACGCGGTCTCCCTTTTTGATCGTATTGTGGGTGATCAGCATGCGGTGCGCCGTACCATAGGCGACCGGCAGCGACGCCGCCTCTTCAAAACTGACACCGTCCGGCATGGCGATGAGCTGGTCGGCTTCGACCAGACAGTATTCGGCCATGCCGCCGTCGAGCATTTCGCCCATCAGGCCTTTTTTCTTGTTGAGCGGATTGACCAGCACGCGACTGCCGATTTTCCACCCCGAAACACCTTCGCCGATTTCGACGATCTCGCCGGCCATATCGAGGCCGATTACCACCGGCAGCGGCACCTTGATGCCGGGCATGCCGTTGACCGTGAAAACGTCGTGGTAGTTGAACGACGAGGCGCGCACACGGATCACGACCGCGCCGGGCGTTGCCTTCGGCTTCGGGTGATCCGTCGCCAGCACCAGGTTTTCAAGTCCGCCATGCTGGCGCAGGACAAGCGCCTTCATCGTCTCTGACATTTCGTTATCCCGTTAATGTGGTCTAAGGTGGTCCTGCTTCGGATGCGCTTGAAGCGCGCGCGTGCAGGCGTTTCGGTGGCCCAAACAGAGTTTGCTGAGAGGGACCGCAATATCAAGCGGTAATCCTCGCAACCCACCCATTCGGAGGAAGGATTTCGCACGTTGGCCGGCGAACGCGCAATAGCTTTCCATGAGATGACGGAAGATCAGGATAGATTCAGGATAGATCTTGCATGGCGGCTTCGACGATCGTGCTGATAGACGCGGAAAGGTCGCGGGTTGGCTGCTTTTCCCGCCGCTCGGCAAAGAGCGTAACGACGCTGCCGAGGACGGCGCGGAGCTGTTCTGAACTCAACGCCTCTTTCCCCGGCCTCAGCGGCACGCATTCGGCGAGGAGCTGATTTTGCAGCCTTTCGGCGGCGAGTTCGACGGTCTTGATCTTCGCGCGGAACGGCTCCGTCGCGCTGCCCGGCGCGGGCAATGGTCCCGTTTTCAATCCGGAGCGGATGGCGCGAAGCGGCCAGACGATCTGTTCGCGCCAGGGGCGGCAGGATTCGTCCAGCGCCCTGATTTCGTCCGGCGTCAGTAAAGTGCGATGTCTGACCGCTGCGAACGCCACCATCAAAAGCATCATGACGTCGGTGCCGGCCTCGTTCTGCAGCGTGAGGCAGGCTTCGGCAACGCCTGTTCTGGCGTAGATGGCAAGCGCAAACGCCCAGCTGTCCGTCTCGATCTCGGCCCGCGACGGTGCCATCAATCGATGTTCTTGATTGAATTCAATCCGCCCCAGCGGCTGACGGCCGTATTCTCGATATCAAAGAGGTCGAGCACCCGCCCGAGCGTATGGTCGACCATCTGTTCCAGGCTCGCGGGCCGGGCATAAAACGCCGGCACCGGCGGATAGACGATCGCGCCGATTTCGGTCGCCGCGGTCATCGAGCGCAGATGGCCAAGGTGGAGCGGGGCCTCGCGAACGATCAGGACGAGCCGTCGCCGCTCCTTCAGCACGACGTCGGCGGCGCGCGTCACCAGCGACGAGGTCGCGCCCGAGGCGATCTCGGCGAGACTGCGCATCGAGCAGGGCGCGATCACCATGCCCATCGTTCTGAACGATCCGCTGGCGATCGAGGCGCCGATATTGTCGACCTGGTGCACGACGCCGGCCAGCGCCGAAACATCAGTGACGCCCATGTCCAGCTCTTGCGTCAACGTGATCCTGGCCGACCGGCTCATCACCAGATGGGTCTCGATGTCGGTCGCCTGCAACAGCCGCAGCAGGCGGACGCCATAGACGGCTCCGGAGGCACCGGTGATGCCGACGATCAATCGCCGCGGATGTGAATTCATTGAAAGCAAAACCGGTTTTGATCACACTGACTAAAGCTTCGGTTCGAATAGCACAAAGTCTAGGCGGCGTTAAGCGGACCGCGCCGGCGGCCGCCCTTTCGGAGGCGGCGGCCTTGGGATAGTCTTAACGCCATGAGACTGCCGCGTCGCCGATTTCTGCAGCTTGCCGTCGGAGCAGGGGCCTTCCCGGCTTTCTCGGGATTGGCCGGCGCGCAATCCTATCCGGCCCGGGCGGTTCGGGTGATCGTGCCTTATTCGCCCGGCGGCCCCACCGATGTCTGCGCGCGCCTGATCGCGCAAAAGCTTTCCGATCGGCTCGGCAAGCAGTTTTACGTCGAAGACATCACCGGCGCCGGCGGCAATATCGGTACCGGACAGGCTGCGCGCACCGCGCCGGACGGCTACACCATCCTGATCACCGTGAACAGCTACGTCATCAATCCGACCTTGTATGAAAAGGTTCCTTACGACGTGCTGAAGGATTTTGAAGCGGTGACCATGGTTGCCATCTTCCCGTCGGCCATGTTCGTCAATCCGTCCGTTCCGGCGCGAACCGTCTCCGAACTCGTCGCGCTGATCAAGGCAAACCCCAAGAAATACAGTTTCGCCTCGCCGGGTTTCGGGACGCCGTCGCATCTTCTCGGCGAACAATTCCGCGTCGCGGCCGACGTCGACCTCGTGCACGTGCCCTATGGCGGCAGCGGCGCGGTCATCAGCGCGGTTGCGTCCGGCAACCCCCCGATCGGTTTTGCGGCGTTGTCGGCCGCGGTGCCGCTGATCCAGGCGGGCCAATTGCGCGCGCTGGCAGTGATGAGCGATCACCGCTCGCCCGCACTTGCCGATCTTCCCACCATCGGCGAAGCCGGCTATCCCGGGCTCGACAGCGATGCCTGGGTCGGCGTTCTGGTTCCGACCGGCACGCCGAAAGACATCACGACGCTGCTCCATGGGGAAATCGTCAAGATTCTCGGCGAGCCGGACATTAGGGAACGATTGGCGGCACTCGGTCTTGAGCCGGTGGGCGGCAGCCCGGAGCAATTTTCCGCGCAGTTGAAGGTCGAAATGGAGAAGTGGACCAGGATTATTCGCGCCGCCAAGATCAAGGCGGAGTGAGGCGAGGTATCGACGCCTATGCCGCGGCTGCGCGCAGCGCCTTGGCCACTGTGCCATCGCAGTCGATATTGCGATCGAAATGCAGGTCAATCGGTTGGCACGGCCATTTCGCTCACCTGGTGTCAGACGTTGGCGTGAGGTGCTGCGGCCCGCGCCTGCCGCGCATCCCTGCAGAGATGGCCGAGCCAGTTGCGGAACATGATGGTGGCCGCGGCACCGGTCGCGATGTCTTCCCGAAGCGTGCGGTCGGGCAATTCGGTGGTCAGCGTGGGGCGACGTTCGGCGAGCGCGCGCGCCGTGAAAGCCGCAAGTCTCTGCTCGGTTTCGGCGTCGAAATAGCCGACCGGCAGTCCCGGATAGACGTCGCGCTCGCCGCAGAGGAAGCGGGATATGTCGCGCAGATATTCGCGCTCCAGCGACAGCGCTTCATACTCCGGGTGTCCCTGAAAGAAAATGAAATGACTGTCGAAATCCTTGGCGAAACTATCGACGCCGCCCTGGCGCGAATGCGCCAGCAACTGGTAGCCGTTCGCGGTCAGATCGTCGGCGCGCAGTTCGTTGAGCCGCGAATGCGCCACCTTGAACGGCGAGGGCAGGCCCGCCGTCAGCCAGTGGTTCGATGCCTTGAGGCAGTCGTGGATCCCGGAGCATTTGGTCGCGATCCGTCTCCGCTCGATGCCGTCGAGATGCAGCACCGCGGCGTGAGCCGCAAGACACGACCAGATCGTCGATCGGGTATTGCTCTTTGCCCAGTCGATGATGTCGGTAAGTTCCCGCCAGAACGTTTCCTGGGGGAGGGTTGCCGCATTGGGCTCTGCGCCGGTGACGATCAGCCCGTCGATATCGAGCCGGTCGAGTTCGGCGATGTCGGTGTATTGCACCTCGACGCGCCCTTTCGCCGGTTGCGCGCGCCGCACGGAGGGCAACGAGAAGCAGTGGAAATCGATGCGAATGTCCTCGGCGGCTTGTCTCAGCAGGCGCATGAACTGACGTTCGGTCGCCTGCAACGCGGCGTCCGGCATATTGTTGATCAGTCCGATCGTGAGGTCGACATCGACGTTCTGCGGATGGCCGAATTTGTCCTCGCGCCGCTGCTGCGCCGGGACGAGGCCCGGACTGACGATCAGCCGCCGCTTTTCCAACAGGACGGTCATGTCGCCCCCGGCCGGTTCATTCTGCGGCTTCGAGCCGCGTGTGCGGCCAGCCAGCTTTCGCCAGCGCCTGATCGATATCCTCGAGGATGTCGCTGACGTGCTCGATGCCGATCGACAGGCGGATGGTTTCGGGCAGCACGCCGGCGACGCGCTGCTGGTCCGCGGACATCTGGCGATGGGTGGTCGAGGCCGGGTGACAGGCGAGCGACTTCGCATCGCCGATATTGACGAGCCGCGTGATCAGCTTCAGCGCGTCATAGAAAGCCTTGCCGGCTTCCATTCCGCCCTTGATGCCGAAGGTGAACAGCGAGGAAGCGTTGCCGCCGAGATATTTTTGCACCAGCGGATAATAGGGGCTGTCGGCAAAGCCCGCGTAGTTGATCCACTCGACACGCGGATCGTTACGCAGGAATTCGGCGACCTTGCGGGCGTTTTCGACATGCCGCTCGATCCGCAGCGCAACGGTTTCGATGCCCTGCAACAGCAGGAAGGCGTTGAACGGCGACAGCACCGAGCCCATGGTGCGCTGATAGACGCTGCGAGCGCGTTCGATATAGGCCTTGGCGCCGAAACGTTCGGCATAGACGAGGCCATGATAGGAGGCATCCGGCTGGTTGAATGCGGGGAAGCGGCCGGCATGATCGGCCCAGCGGAAGCGGCCGCTGTCGACGATGGCGCCGCCAAGCGTGGTGCCGTGGCCGCCGAGAAATTTGGTCAGCGAGTGGATCGCGATGTCGGCACCGTAATCGAATGGCCTGAGCAGGATCGGCGTCGCAACCGTGTTGTCGACGACCAGCGGCACGCCGTGGCGATGCGCGACCCTGGCCAGCGCCTCGATATCGCAGACATTGCCGGCGGGATTGCCGATGGTTTCGGCGAACACCGCCTTGGTGTTCTCGTCGATCAGCCGCTCGATGGCATCCGCCTGGTCGCTGTCGGCAAAGCGGGTGGTGATGCCCTGGCGCGGCAGGACATGGCCGAGAAGGGTGTGCGTGGTGCCGTAAAGCTGCGGCACCGAGACGATGTTGCCGCCGACGTCGGCGAGGTTGACGATCGAGAAATGCAGCGCGGCTTGACCGGTCGCGACTGCGAGCGCGCCGACGCCGCCTTCGAGTTCGGCGATGCGCTTCTCGAGAACGGACGTAGTCGGGTTGGCGATGCGGCTGTAGCGGTAGCCTTCGGCTTCGAGGTTGAACAGCGCGGCGCCGTGGTCGGCGCTGTCGAACGCGTAGGCCGCCGTTTGATAGATCGGAACCGCGACCGATTTGGTGGCCGAATCCGGTTCGTAGCCGGCGTGAATGGCGATTGTCTCGCTGCGCATCGGTCGACCTCTACGTTCTTCGCGTAACGCCCTTCATCAAGCGTTTTATGTGCATGCGACCTTGTTAGAGATCGGCCGTCAAACCTTCAATAATTTGCGCCAACATTGACGAAATAACCCTAATGAATGCGCCTGGGTTGATTAAAGGTGCGAAGGATTCCGTGACGACTTCATAACCATGTTTTTTACGTGGGTTCGCGCGCAAGGCTCGCCGGCCGGGGCCTTCGATTTCTCTGCCGGCACCGCGCCGGGCGGTTGGAAAACGAAATCCTTAAGGGAATTGCGACAATATTTCTGCGATCATCCATGGTACCAAACAGGTCTAAGAGCTTTAGATGGCCATATCAGCGCCGACCGTAAAGCCGGTCGATTTCTCCGAGACCTTGACCTTCTTCGAAGGCGAGTGGCACGCCGGCAATGTGCCGATCATGGGGCCGCGCACCCACGGGGCGTGGCTGGCGTCGACCGTGTTTGACGGCGCGCGTGCTTTCGAGGGCGTCGCGCCCGACCTCGATCGGCATTGCGAGCGCGTCAATCAATCGGCGGTCAATTTCAAGCTCAAGCCCGTCGTCGATGCGAAAACCTGGCTTGCGCTGGCGCGCGAAGGCATCGCCCGCTTCGGCGCCAATGCGGAACTCTACATCCGGCCGATGTATTGGGCCCAGAACGGCGCGGGCGGCGGCGTATTGTTCGATCCGGAAACCACCAACTGGTGCCTGTGCATCTATGTGGCGCCGATGCCGCCGATCACGGGCTCGGCGATCACGCTGTCGCCGTTCCGCCGGCCGACGATGGAAAGCGCGCCGGTGGATTGCAAGGCGGGGTGCCTCTATCCGAACAATTCGCGGGCCTTGATCGAGGCGCAGGCGCGCGGCTTCAATAACAGCCTGATGCTCGACATGCTCGGCAATGTCGCGGAGTTCGGCAATTCGAATGTGTTCATGGCGAAGGATGGCGTGGTTTACACCCCGGCGCCGAACGGCACGTTTCTCAACGGCATCACGCGGCAACGGGTGATCGGTCTGTTGCGGGCCGATGGGGTGAGCGTCGTCGAGACGACGCTCAGGTACGGGGATTTCGCCGGCGCGGACGAGATTTTCTCCAGCGGAAATTTCGCCAAGGTCGCGCCGGTGATCCGGATCGACGACCGCTCGCTACAGCCGGGGCCGTTCTTCAATCGAGCCCGCAAATTGTACTGGGATTTCGCCCACGGCTGAGGGGCGCTTTTGTCCGCTCGTCATTCCGGGATGCGCCGTCGCGACAAAATAGCGGAGCTATTTTGCGCGGGAGGCGCAAGCCCGGAATCCATTTCTCCCGGCGTTAGGGCGGTGCAATGGATTCTCAGGTGCGCAATTGCGCACCATAGTTCGATGCGGAGCCTGTCATCGGGCGCGCATTCGCGCGACCCGTTGGCATCGCCCCGGAATGACTGCTGTCGTGGAAATTACAGGCCGAGCAACTCACGCACCGGAGCGGACCACTTCGCGACATCCGTGCCGTGGGTATGGAACATCGCAACCGCCAGCCGATCCATTCCGAACGCCACGCAACCGGTGTGCGCGGGCGTGCCGCCGGCATCCTTGATGTCCCAGGTCGTGCCGAAATGGTCGCGGTGATAGTTGAAGCTCATGCACGCGGTGGGTTGTTCTTCCGAACGCAGCGGAACGAGCAGCTCGAACTTCAGCGATTGCTGCTTCTGACTCACCGCCTTCATCTGGCCGACGCGGCCGAAGAAGGGGTCGCTGGCGTAGTCGACCCGGAACGTCAGGCCGAGGTCGCGCGCGATGGCCTGCGCCCGCACCATCCAGCGGTCACGAAAATCGGACACGTCTTCGGGGCTGCCGATGCAGACATATTCGCGCATCCGGAACGATTGCAGCCGGTCGAGATGACGCGACGGCTCGCGCCGGAAACAGTCGGCCGCGACGTCGAAGCGCAGGCCGCCTTGCGGTAACGGGCCTCGGGCTGCCGCGATCGGATAGACCGGGTAGCAGGCCGCCGGCGACAGCACGAGGTCGGCGGGCGACAGCGAGGTGGTCCAGTCGCCACCTGCATCGAAGCGGCTGACCGCCGCATTGATCTCGCGCTCGGTGCCGTGCAGTCCGCACACACAGCCGAGCAGATTGGGGAAGCTCTTCAGATAGCCCGACTTTTCCAGCTGTGCGCGGTTCATGACCGGGGGAAAGCGCATGACTTCCGTGCCGGCTTCGCGATGCCGGGTGATCAGGGCGGCGAGCCGCTCGACCACGTCTTCATAGAGCGCGGTCCGGGCGTAAACGCCGTCGGTGCCCATCTTGTGAAACAGCTTGTCGGCCAGATGGTCCAGCGGATCGGCGGCGTGCTGCGGGCTTTCGATCCTGTCGGCTCGGACGGCTACGTTCATGTTCGGCCTTCCCTGATTTTATTTTTGATCTGTGTGACTTTAGTCGCGCAAGGTTGCCGGCACCGAACTCATCAGGCTTGCGGTGGCGATATTGGAGAGGATGCGGTCGTTGTTGATCATGATCGGCGACGAAAGCACGTCGCGCAGCAGGCGGCCGACGCTGAAATCGCCGTCGTTGCGATAACCGGCGAGCCCGCAGGCGCGCATCGCGCTCATCACGGTCTCGACTGCGAGCTCGGAGGCTTCCACCTTGAGCAGGTTGATCGAGGACTGGAAGTCGATCGACGACAATGCGCGCTCGTCGTGTTCATGCGCTGCGTAGGTGTCGAGATTGGCGGTAATTACGGCACGCAGCTTGGCGAGCGTCATTCTGGCCGCGTTGAAGTGAGCAGCGCCCGGCGGCATCTGGCCGTTCGCGCCGCGGGCCGCCTTGCGGATGAAAGCCTGCGCGCGCTCGACGGCGGCAGCCGCGATCCCGGCCCAGGCCGAAGACCAGCACAGATGCGCGACCGGCGTCATCGTCTGCGCATGAATCTTGTCATAGCTTTCGAGGAAGATCTGTTCGCTCGAGCCATTGAATTTCAGTTCAAAACCGGCGCTGCAGGTTCCGCGCATGCCGAGCGTTTCCCACTCGACGCTGCGTTCCAGCGTATAGTCGTCCTTGGTGATGGCGAGCAGCACCTGATCGGAACCCGCGGCATCATTGGCGCGGCGGGCGATGGTGACGATGCCGTCGGCCTGGGCGCCGTAGGAAATCACCGTCGCATTGCGAACCAGCGAGATTTCCGCACCCGCGCGTTCGACGGCGGCGGATGAAAAGCGGATGTTGCCGCCATTCTGGCCTTCGGTCGTCGAGGACGCCAGCAGCATTTGCCCGGAAGCTACGCGGCGCATCAGGGCTTCGTGATAGGCGCTGCCGACGCCGTGCCGAACCAGGCAGGCGACTTTGGTTTGATGCATCGCGAAAATCATCGCGGTGGAAGAGCAGGCGCGGCCGAGCGCGTAGCACATGTCGGTGATGTCGAAGATCGATGCGCCGTCGCCGCCGAAATTTTGCGGGATCTGGACACCGAGCAGCCGTTGCGCACGCGCCTCGTCGAGCGCCTTTTGCGGAAAGCGCGCATTGCGGTCGACGTCTTCGGCCTCGGCGGCTGCGGCTGCGGCGACAGCGGCGGTTCGCTGCGGAAATGAACTTCGATCGATGAACTGTCCGGTGGTCTTCTCGAGGGCGGGATCGCGGAAATTGACTTGCTGAACGTTCATGTCCGATATGCCTCGATGATTTGTCGGTGCGAGATCCGCGCGTCGCGTGGGGGACAGCTTCCGATCGAGTTCTACGCTTATGGATTTAATTCAAATTCGTCGATCAAATTCGAGGTAAGCGATCACCGTTTCAGCGATGAGAGTTAATCGAAAGTTCCCTCGACCCTCGGTTTTTCAGCGATCGCCGTTAGCGTTAAGAGCAGAACGCAGATTTCGATCAAGCCGGATTCACTGTTTTTAAGCCGGTTGCGGCGTTATAACCGCGAAACGCCATAGCCGCTTTCCGGACAGCTTAAGTTCCGTCAAGCGATGACGAAATCACGCGACAGACGGGAATTGAAAATGCAGGCCGCTAACGCCGATGTCGAGCGCAGGTTACTCGCCCTCGTGAAATCCATCCTCGACCAGAATGCGATTACAGCGCAGCTCATGCCGGCAACGCTGCTGGTGGATGTCGGCCTGACCTCGATGGATATGGTCAATCTGATGCTCGCCGTCGAAGCGGAGTTCGATTTCACCATTCCGCAGTCGGACATCACGCCGGAAAATTTCCAGTCGGTCGAGACGCTGAAGGCGCTGGTCGCCGGCCAGTTTGCGCCGGCGACGGCGGCGGCCTGACGGACGCCTGGCGCAACAAAGCTGCGCCCATCTGACGTTGTCGGAAATCAAACAATTGAACAGGGGATTGCCTCGAGGCGCCCCGCGATACGGTTTGCGGGGCGACTTGGGTTTTCGGGCGAGCGAGCGTAAAGTTCAGTTACGGGACTTCTGCAACGCGAAGGCGCCGCTGCCGGCCAACACCAGGGCCGCCTGGGCGACCAGCCAGAGCATCGGATATTCCCAGCCACCGCCCGGGTTGGAATAGCCCCAGCCGACCGGCCATTTGATCCAGACCACGACGCCCAGGAAAATCAGCAGAAACCCCGCCCATTGGCGGGTGTACCAGCCGAGCAGGATCGCAGTCCCGCCGATCACTTCAAGACTGAAGGTCGGCCAGGCGAGCAGAGGCGTGATGCCGTTTTTCGCGAGCAGCACTTCATGGGTATACATGCCGCGGGAGATCTTGAGGAAGGCGTGAACGAGCCAGTCGAACCCGAGCGCAATCCGCAACAGAAGGAGTCCGTAAGGTGCAAAATCGCGGTCCACGGTGGCGTTGCTGAACATCGCGGCGACAATGCCCGGCAGATTGGTTCGGCTCTCTCCGGCCTGGTCGATACTCATCTGTCCTTCCCCATTATGAAACTCGCCCCATCCTACCGGAGAAATGCGAATTGGTCGCTGGTTTTCCGGAATACAGCCCTCTACACTGGCCGCGCTAAATAACAATAATCAAAATCAGGGGAGACGCTCATGTTGCGCCTTTCGATGGTGGCGGGTCTCGTTTGCTTCCTGGCCGCTGGCCCATGCCTGGCACAGACCGGCCCTGCGCTAACGGGCGAGGTCAGCGCGGGCGAGGGGCCGCTCGAAGGCGTTCTTGTCAGCGCCAAAAAGAGCGGATCGACGGTCACGACCACGGTCGTGAGCGACAAGGACGGCCGCTACAGTTTTCCGGCGGCAAGGCTTGAGCCCGGTTCCTATGCCTTGCGCATCCGCGCCGTCGGCTTCGAGCTCGAGGGCCCCGATCAGGTTGTTGTCGCCGCGGACAAGACGGCGACCGCCGATCTGGCGTTGCGCAAGACGCAGGATATTGCGGCGCAACTGACCAATGCCGAATGGCTTGCCAGCATGCCCGGTACCGAAGCGCAGAAGGGACAACTGCTGAATTGCGTCGGCTGCCACACCCTGGCGCGCCCGCTGAATTCGAAATACACCGCCGACGAATTCCTGACCATCATCCTGCCGCGCATGCAGGGCTATGTGAATCAGAGCATGCCCTCCCATCCGCAATTGCGCCGCGCCGAGCGGCTGAGGGAGGAGCGCGGCGATCAGCGCGTGCAGGTCTATCGTGGTGCTGCGGAATATCTCGCCAGCATCAATCTCAGTTCACGTCCGGCGTGGAATTTCGGATTCAAGACCGCGCCGCGTCCGACCGGCGCGGCCACCCGCGTCATCTACACCGAGTACGACCTGCCGCGCGAAACGATCGAACCGCACGACGTGATCGTCGATGGCCGTGGCACCGTCTGGTATTCTTCCTTTGGCGAGCAGAATCTCGGCAGGCTCGATCCCCGGACCGGCAAGGTCACCGAGTTCGCGATTGCCGAACACAAGCCGGGTTTCCCGACCGGCTTGCTCGGCTTGCGCAGCGACGCCGAAGGCAATCTGTGGTTCGGCAACATGTACCAGGCCACGATCGCCAAATTCGATCCGAAGACCGAGAGTTTCAAGTTCTGGCCGCTCAAGGGCGATGAAAACATCGACGCCGCGCAGATCAACATGGTCAGCCCGCAAAGCTCCAGCGTCGACGGCAAGGTGTGGGCGCAGAACAACGGCTTTGCCGGCATTCACCGGCTCGATATCGCCACCGGAAAGCTTGAAACCTTTGAGCCGTTCAAGGGCGCATCGGGACCGCACAATATCTACGACGTGATCCCGGATTCCAAAAACAACATCTACTTCACCGATTTCCGGCAACGCCACATCGGACGGATCGACGCCAGGACCGGCGATGTCGCGCTCTATGTGATCCCGACGCCGAGTTCGGCGCCGCGCCGCGGCTCGATGGACGCGCAAGACCGGCTGTGGTTCGGCGAGTACCGAGCCGACCGCATCGGCATGTTCGACACCAAAAGCGAACAGTTCAAGGAGTGGGAGATTCCGCCGAAATGGTCGTCACCCTACGACGTCGTCACGGACCGCAACGGCCAGGCCTGGACCGGCTCGATGTTGAGCGATCAGGTCACGCGGCTCGATCCCACGACCGGCGCGACCGTAAATTATCTCCTGCCGCGCAGCACCAATATCCGGCGCGTCTTCGTCGACAACTCCACCAATCCGGTCAGCTTCTGGGCCGGCAACAACCATGGCGCTTCGATCGTGAAGGTCGAGCCGCTGGAGTAGGTGCGCTTGCACGTGGCGGCTGTCGTCATTGCGAGCCAACAGGCCGTGAACGATTTTTCGTCATTGCGAGCCAACGGGTCGCGCGAACGCGCGCCCGATGACAGGCTCCGCGAAGCAATCCAGCCTCGCCCCCGTCATTCCGGGGCGCGAGTGCAACGAGCGAGCTATGGGTGCGCAATTGCGCACCTGAGAATCCATTTCTCCCGGCATAATTGCGGCGCGATGGATTCCGGGCCTGCGCCTCCCGCGCAAAATAGCTCCGCTATTTTGTCGCGTCGGCGCATCCCGGAATGACGAGGGCGTAGCAATTGCTCTTCACTTGACACGCATTTCTCTGTCACACCTGATTTGCCCGTCGTGCCAATGTGTCGCAGGCATTTTTGCTTGCGATGTCGGGCAAATCACGGGCACTTCTTTGCGCATCTCGCGCCCGATAAGAGGGGCGTTTCGCGATCGTCACAAAACGTTGGACGCGGGATGCGGTGGACGCGCCGGCGCACGAGACGAATGCGCCTGTCGCGGACGGCGAAGTCGTGTGGTCCTGATATCCCGACGCTGATATCAAGCCGGCCGACAATGCTTGCGCATTGCGGCCGGCGATGGTGACAACAAGCCCGGCTCACCAGGGAGATCACGAAGGAAACCGTTAAAACCATTGCGCGGGGAATGCCGGGTTTATCCGGTGAACCTGTGGTGACTACGCTCGTATGCTTTTTATTTTTGCATGCGAGGCTGCGGGTGCATTGGGCGCCCGGCATTCCCTGTGCCCTCTGACTTTTGAGGGGCATCAAAGCAATAGCTCGGGCAAATCGTGCCGCGAGAATGCGAAGGTGTGTCTCGATGTGGCAACGGCGAATCTGTGCTCCCTCTCCCGCTTGCGGGGGAGGGTTGGGGAGGGGGCGTTTGGAAATAAGAAGCGCATCTATCGCGCGAGCCCCCCACCCGCCGCACTCTTCGAGCGCGGCGACCTCCCTCGCAAGCGGGAGAGGTGGAATCGAATCTGCTGAGCGATCGGAGGTCTAGTGTCCCGGTTCTGACATTCGTATCATGTTGCAGCGGGTTCGTTTACGAATGTCAGAACCAAAGGGACACTAGCAAATATAGGATTCTAGTGTGGGTTTGGATTTGACATTCGCTTGGAGAACTTGCGGCAATACTGAAGCGAATGTCAAATCCACCACACTAGGGAGATGAAACTATCACTCTTCCTTCTTGGTCTCTTTCGACATCCGGTCGAGGCGATCCTGCATGTCCTTCATCTGACGGCGCAGATCGTCGATATTGTCGTCCGGCGCGGGCTCCTGGGTCTTTTCCGGCTCATTGGCGGCCGGCGCTCCCATGCGCGGCGGCACGAACGGTTTGAACATCGAGAACGTCTGCTGAAACAATTCCATGTTGCGGCGGACATGCTCTTCCAGCGGCGCAAACGGCGTTCCGCTGAACGTGTCGGTGAGCTGCTTGCGGAATTTTTCCTGTTCGCGTGTCAGCGTGTCGATCGACTGCTCGAGATATTTCGGCACCACCATCTGCATGCTGTCGCCGTAAAAGCGGATCAGCTGCCGCAGGAAAGTGGTCGGCAGCAAATTCTGGCCGGCCTTGTTCTCCTGCTCGAAGATGATCTGCGCGAGCACCGAACGCGTGATGTCGTCACCGGTCTTGGCGTCGTAGACAAGGAAGTCCTCGCCCTCCTTGACCATCGCCGCGAGGTCCTCGAGCGTCACATAGGTGCTGGTACCGGTATTATAGAGCCGCCGATTCGCGTATTTCTTGATCGTGGTGGGTTGGTCTGATTTCGCCATGGGCTCACACAGAAAGACCGGGAAAAAGGAACCCAACGGACTCCCGTAGGGCTGGCAGGCAACGCATTGCAGCAAAGGTAAGCATTTTCAATGCGGTTCGGCTACCGTTTTGTGCGGCACGGTTAATTCCAAAGCATGGAGACGGCTCAGGAAAGCGCCATGACCGTCAATTTGAATGCACCGCCGCGAGATTCCCCCGTGAAGCCGATTGACATGGCTTGACGACGTTAACAGATTATCGCCGAGACCGGCCCGCCAGTTGGCCGCCCATTGTTCAAGGCCCTTAGAGCCCAAAACTCAAACTCAAGGAGATGTCCATGTCAGACGATGTCGTCATCGTCAGCGCCGCCCGCACCCCGGTCGGAAGCTTCAACGGTGCATTTGCCACCCTGCCGGCCCATGATCTCGGCGCCATCGCCATCAAGGCTGCGCTGGAGCGGGCAGGTATCGAGCCTGGCCGCGTCTCCGAGGTCATCATGGGTCAGATCCTGACCGCGGCCCAGGGGCAGAATCCGGCCCGGCAGGCCTCGATCGCGGCGGGCATTCCGGTGGAAAGCCCGGCCTGGGGCGTCAACCAGCTCTGCGGCTCCGGGCTGCGGACGGTGGCGTTGGGCTACCAGGCGCTGCTCAACGGCGATTCCGAAATCGTGGTCGCCGGCGGCCAGGAATCCATGAGCATGGCCCCGCACGCGCAATATCTGCGCGGTGGCGTCAAGATGGGTGGGGTCGAACTGATCGATACCATGATCAAGGACGGATTGTGGGATGCCTTCAACGGCTACCACATGGGCAACACGGCCGAGAACGTCGCCCGCCAGTATCAGATCACCCGCGCCCAGCAGGACGAATTTGCGGTTCATTCGCAGAACAAGGCCGAGGCCGCGCAGAAGGCGGGCAAGTTCAAGGACGAGATCGTTCCGGTCACCATCAAGTCGCGCAAGGGCGACGTCGTCGTTGACGCCGATGAATATCCGCGTCATGGCGCCACACTGGATTCGATGGCCAAACTTCGCCCGGCCTTCGAGAAGGACGGCACCGTCACGGCCGGCAGCGCGTCCGGTATCAATGACGGCGCGGCCGCCGTGGTGCTGATGACCGCCAAGCAGGCGGCCAAGGAAGGCAGACAAGTGCTGGCGCGTATCGTGTCCTGGGGACAGGCCGGCGTCGACCCGAAGATCATGGGCACCGGCCCGATCCCGGCCTCGCGCGCCGCACTCAAGAAAGCTGGCTGGAACATCGGCGATCTCGACCTGATCGAGGCCAACGAAGCCTTTGCGGCGCAGGCTTGCGCCGTCAACAAGGACCTCGGCTGGGATACCTCCAAGGTGAACGTGAACGGCGGCGCGATCGCGATCGGCCATCCCGTCGGCGCATCCGGTGCCCGCGTGCTGGTGACGTTGCTGCACGAAATGCAGAAGCGCGACGCCAAGAAGGGCCTCGCCACGCTGTGCATCGGCGGCGGCATGGGCATCGCGATGTGTATCGCGCGCGACTAAAAAGCAGGCACTAGTGGTCCGATTCTAACATTCGCTTCCCTTCTCAGCGGGCACTTTTGCGAATGTTAGAATCAAAGGACCACTAGCAAATACAGGTTTCTAGTGGAGTTTTGGATTTGACATTCGCTTTCTGAACTCGCGGCTGGGCGGGTAGCGAACGTCAAATCCACTCCACTAGTTGCGGAAGGATTATTCTTTCGCAGCTGCACATCTGTGACTTAAAGAGAAACGCCCGGAACTTGTTTCGGGCGTTTTTTCTTGATGTTCGTCAAACGGCCCGCTTAATTTATCGCTATACAAGAAACGCGTTTTCAAAAAAGCCGAAAAAAGCCAAGGGAAGGATTCGATCATGGCACGTGTTGCATTGGTGACGGGAGGAACGCGGGGCATCGGCGCTTCGATCAGCAAGGCGCTGAAAGCCGCCGGCTACAAGGTTGCCGCCAGTTACGCCGGCAACGATGCAGCGGCGGAGAAGTTCAAGGCAGAGGCCGGCATTCCCGCCTACAAATGGGACGTCAGTTCGTTCGACGCCTGCGCGGCCGGCGTCAAACAGGTCGAGGCCGATCTCGGCCCGATCGATGTTCTCGTCAACAACGCCGGCATCACAAAGGACGGCGCGTTCCACAAGATGACGCTGGAACAGTGGAACGCGGTCATCAATACCAATCTCGGCTCGCTGTTCAACATGACGCGCCAGGTCATCGAGGGAATGCGCGCGCGCAAGTTCGGCCGTGTCATCAACATCTCCTCGATCAACGGCCAGAAGGGCCAGTTCGGACAGGTCAACTATTCCGCCGCCAAGGCCGGCGATATCGGCTTCACCAAGGCGCTCGCGCTGGAGAATGCCAAGGGCGGCATCACCGTGAATGCGATCTGCCCCGGCTACATCAACACCGAGATGGTGCAGGCGGTGCCAAAGGACGTGCTTGAAAAGAGCATTCTGCCGCTGATCCCGGTCAACCGGCTGGGTGAACCCGAGGAGATTGCGCGAGCCGTGGTGTTTCTGGCCGCGGACGAGGCCGGCGCGATCACCGGTTCGACGCTCACCATCAATGGCGGGCAATATATGGTGTGATCGTTGAGTCCTTCTTGGTACCGCTAGCGACAAATCGTCGTTAAGTCGTCATGCCCGGCCTTGTGCCGGGCATCCACGTCTTTACAACCGGAAAAGAGAAGACGTGGATGGCCGGGATAAACCCGGCCATGACGCAAAAACTTCGACCGCACCCATCAAATGACCTCCCGAACCGCAACCCTGATCGGATTGACCGCGATCCTGATGTGGTCGCTGCTTTCCGCGCTCACCGTGGCGACCGGGAAGATTCCTGCGTTCCAGCTGGCGGCGATGACGTTTGCGATCGGTGCGATGGTTGGCTCGCTGACCTGGATCGGACGACCGGATGCGATCGGTGCGTTACGGCAGGCGCCGCTCGCCTGGATCGTCGGGGTCGGCGGCCTGTTCGGCTATCACGCGCTCTATTTTCTCGCGCTGCGGTTTGCGCCCCCGGCCGAAGCCGGGCTTTTGAACTATCTCTGGCCATTGTTGATCGTGCTGTTTTCGTCGTTCCTGCCGGGCGAGCGGCTTGCGGCGCATCACGTCGTCGGCGCGCTGCTCGGGCTTGCCGGCACCGTGTTGCTGTTTATTGGAGGTGGCCTGTCCGGCTTTGCGCCCGGGCAGCTTCCGGGTCTGTTCGCAGCCTTCGTCGCCGCCTTTGTCTGGGCGACCTATTCGGTGATGTCGCGCCGGCTCAAATCGGTGCCGACCGATGCGGTGGCGGGATTTTGCCTTGCCACCGCGGTGCTCGCCGCCCTCGTTCACGCATTGGTCGAGGACACGGTGTGGCCGGAAACCACCGTGCAGTGGCTTTCGGTCATTGCACTTGGCGTAGGTCCCGTGGGTGCCGCGTTCTACGCCTGGGATGTCGGCATGAAGCGCGGTGATATTCGCGTGCTCGGGGCGGCGTCCTATGCGACGCCCCTGCTCTCGACGGCGTTTCTGATCCTGGCGGGCTTTGCCAAGGCAAGCGCCAATATCACCATCGCTGCGGTGCTGATCGCCGGCGGGGGGTTGATCGCCGCGCGCGATATGTTCCGCAAACGCTGAGAGACTCTATTCCGGCTTCCACCCCTTTGGCGCCAGTTCGAATTTTGCAAAATCAAATCCCGGCGCCACCGTGCAACCGACCAGCGTCCATTCGCCGGTCGATTCGGCTGCCTGCCAGGCCTGCGCCGGTACGACCGCCTGCGGCACCTCGCCCGCGGCGAGATCAGGACCGAGCCTGACACTGCGCGTGACGCCGTCCTCATTGATGTGCAGGGTCAGCGTATCGCCGGCATAATAATGCCAGCACTCCACCGCGTCGATCCGATGCCAATGCGAGCGCTCGCCGCGCGCCAGCAGGAAATAGATCGCAGTGGAACGTGCACGGCCGTCTGTATCGAAACGCCTGTCGCGAAACGTCTCGCGAAAGTGGCCGCCTTCCGGATGCGGCTTCAGATCAAGCCGCGCGATGATATCGGAAGCGGAAGGCCGCCCGGCCATCAGGATCGTGCCTGCATCAGGATTTGTTCTTGCGTTCGCGCAGCTCGCCGAACACTTCGGCGGCGCTGCGGTCCTTCATTCGCACGCTGGCGGCAACGGAAGGCTCGTCGGCACGCAGGAACACATTGGCTTTTTTTTCCTCGCCAAGCAGCGTCGGCACCGTCGGCTTGTTCTCGCTCCGCAAGCGGTTCACCTGCTCGGCACGCGCTTTCAGCACGGCATTGTCCGGCTCGATCGTCAGCGCGAATTTGACGTTGGCCGCGGTATATTCGTGGCCGCAATAGAGTTCTGAAGTCGTCGGGCAGCGCACGAAGCTTGAGCAGCGATTCCCACATCATCGGATAGGTGCCCTCGATCACCCGCCCGCAGCCGATCGAAAACAAGGTGTCGGCGGCGAACAGCGCCTTCTCGTTGTCGAACACGTAGCTGATATGGTCGAGCGTGTGGCCGGGCGTCTCAAGCACCCGCGCCAGCAGACTTCCGATCTTCAAGACGTCGCCCTGGCTGGCTCGAAGGTCGACATGGGCGATCTTGGTGGACTTGTCGTGGGGCGCGACCACGCGGCAGTTGTACTTTTGCTTCAGTTCGGCGACGCCGCCGACATGATCGTGATGGTGGTGGGTGATGAGAATATCGCTCAGCGTCCAGCCCTCGCGCTCGAGCGCGTTGACGACGGGGGCGGCTTCCGGGGCATCGATCGAGGCGGTTGCCTTGGTCGCGGGATCGTGAATCAGATAGCCGAAATTATCGGACAGGCAGGGGAACAGGCGTATTTCGGCAGCCATGACATCTCCGTCGCTTCTGGTGGCTCGCTATGGGCCAGCTCTGGTCATGAAATAGGGCGTTAACGCCGAATGAGCAATGCGCTATTGGACCGCCCAATCGGCTCCTTTCCCGTGATAAACTGAAGCTCCATGACCATCGATGTGATCGACTTGAGGGATTTCTACTCGCAGCGCCTCGGCATCGTGGCGCGGCGGCTGATCAACCGCGGCATTCACGCACGCTGGCCGGAAGCCGACGGACAACGCGTACTGGGCATCGGCTATCCAACGCCCTATCTCGGTCTTTTTCGCGACAGTTCCGAACGCTGCATCGCCTTCATGCCGGCGGCACAAGGCGTGCTGAAATGGCCGACGGCGCGGCCGACGCTTGCGACCCTGGTCGATGAATTTTCACTGCCGCTGCCGGACGCGGCGGTCGACCGGATTCTTCTGGTTCACGCGCTGGAGATGTCCGACGACCCGGAAGGGCTGCTGCGCGAGGTGTGGCGGGTGCTGGCGCCCTCGGGGCGCATGATGGCGGTGATTCCGAATCGGCGCGGCGTATGGACGCGCACCGACAACACGCCGTTCGGTCACGGCCGGCCCTATTCGCGTTCGCAGATCACCCAATTGCTGCGGCAGACCTGGTTCACGCCGATAGGTTGGGGCGAGGCCTTGTTCGTGCCGCCATTCGCTGCCGGCTGGTTTCTGCGCTCGGCGATGGCCTGGGAGCGCGTCGGGGCCGCGGTGTCGCTGCCGTTTGCGGGCGTCCACATTGTGGAAGCCACCAAGCAGGTCTACCGCGCCATCCCTGCGCATCGCGAACGCACGCGGCTCATTCCGGCGCTGCCGCCGGTGCTGGTGCCGTCGTCCTTCCAGCGCGATGAAGGGTAAACGAGCCGCGCCGCAGGTGCAGCTATTATCTATTCATTCCCCGGATTGAAATCGTCACCGGGCGCCGCGGGAGCTGTGCCCATGCCTTCCGGACGCGGCCCGTGTGGACGGCGACGGCGACGCGGCGGGAAGCGTTCGCCGCCATTGCCCTCGAAGCCGCCCTGGCCGCCGCCGATCTGCGGCTGCGGTCCGGTGATGAATGATGGCAGGCGGTCGACGCCGCCATTGTCCGGAATCGTCGGCTGCGGCTGCGGCTGAAATTGCGGCTGGTTTCGCTGCTCGCGCTGATGTTCGCGCGGCTGATGCTGCTCGCGTGGTTGATAGGATTGCTGATCCCGCTGATTGTTGTCGCGCGGCTGATAAGGTTGCTGCTGCACCGGCACGAATCCGGGCTCCTGGCCAAAGTT
This sequence comes from uncultured Alphaproteobacteria bacterium, assembly GCA_963832045.1. Classification (GTDB taxonomy): domain Bacteria; phylum Pseudomonadota; class Alphaproteobacteria; order Rhizobiales; family Xanthobacteraceae; genus Bradyrhizobium. Next base: position 89,245 of record CAWHSM010000006.1, on the reverse strand, counting down.
CGAAAAGCCCTCATCGTCATCGCCCTCCTCCGCGACTACTTCGGAGTCGGGACGGGGCTGCGGTTGGTTCTGGCGGAACTGCTCCTGGGCGGCCGCAATCAAGCGGAAATAATGCTCGGCATGCTGGTAGTAATTCTCGGCGGCGACAGGGTCGCCGGAGGAGCGCGCATCACGCGCCAGTTGCACATATTTTTCGGCGACGTGGGAGGCGGTCCCGCGAATTTTGATGTCCGGTCCGTTTGATTCGAATACCCGGGTCATCGGGTTCTGGCCGCGCCGGTTATTGTTATTGTTGTTGTTATTATTATTATTCCGGTTACGCATCCGCTTGTTGTTCTGACCGTTTCTCATGTCGTGCCTTTGATCCAGCCCTGAAATTGCCTTGCCTCGAATCTCCTCGGCCGCAAACGCGGTGGCCTTGGAGTGCCTTTTCGCTTCGTTTTCTTAAACCTCGACGTCTTGATCCTAACGCCACGCTCCGCCTGACCCGATGCGCGATGGTCTCGCGCGCCGGACCGAAATCGTCGCCTAGTTCCACACAGATTTGACGTACGTCGCAGTCAACAAAGACGCGTTCCCCACCAGCCCCGGCGCGTATCGCCGGCCGCATCAAATCATTCTGCCTGCCAAAACAAGCACAGGTTTCCAGCGTGATTTTTCAAGCGCAATATCAGGCTTTCGTTCGCTTTGCGGTCGGAAGCAGCGCAGCTTTCCTAAGCCATCGCGCTCAAAAGGACCTGCTTCTTGGAACCCTTCACTCGGGTCGGGCGGGCTCTCGTTTGAGAACTCTGGCCTTGGTCCGTATCCATCTACGGAGCCAGTAACCCTGGACCGATGTTGAGCGGAACGTAGTCGCTCCCGGGCAATATTCCAAGTGATTTTTTTGTATTCCAATAGGGCTTTATAGGGGCAATTTCCGGCCCGCGACGGCTCGCGGGATGCCCGCCAGATCGGCCTTTGGCGGCCCTTCGGGCGTTAACCCCGAAGTAGCCATCAATTCGGAAATAGGGCCGCTTTGGCCACGCCCGGCTTCGACGATCAGGGTCCCGCCTGGCGCGAGCAATCTCGCGGCCTGCGGAATCAGCGCGCGATACGCATCAAGGCCATCGGCGCCTCCGTCCAGCGCACGTTGCGGGTCGTATTCGCGCACCTCGCGGTCAAGCCGGGCGATTTCCGCCGAGCGAATATAGGGCGGGTTCGACACGATCAGGTCGAACATGCCCGACAACGCCGCAGCGTAGTTGCAGGCGACGAAGGCTGCGCGAGGGGCGAGGCCAAGACGTGCGGCGTTATGGCTTGCGGTTCGCAACGCCTGCGGGCTGATATCGGTGCCGACGCCGGTTGCTTCACGCCATTCGGATAACAGCGCGAGCAGGATAGCGCCCGACCCGGTGCCGATATCGGCGATGCGTCGCGGCAGATCGGGCCGCTGTTCGCCACGCTCTATTTCGAGAGCCAGTTCGACCACGGTTTCCGTGTCGGGCCTTGGCACCAGCGTCGCCGGCGAAAGTTGCAAGGCGAGACCCCAAAACTCCTTGACGCCGAGAATGCGGGCGACCGGCTCGCCGGCAAGGCGACGCTGCGTGAAGTCTTCAAGACACGTTGCTTGGTCCTGCGTGATGATCCGCGTCGTCGCCGCGATCAACCCGGTGAGATCGAGGCCGAGTACAGCGCCGGCCAGCAGTCGCGCGTCGAGTTCGGCCGAATCGATGCCGGCGGATTTGAACCGCGCCGTCAGCGCGCGGCGCGCCGATTCGACGGTTTGTCCTGCGAGAAAGTCAGCCACGTGCGTTTCCCTTACCCTCTCCCCTTGTGGGAGAGGATGACGCCGAGCGTAAGCGAGGCGTCGGGTGAGGGGTTACGGTCCATCGAAAGAGAAGAACCCCTCACCCGGCTCAATCTCGCGGAGTTTATCATCGGGCCGCGCTTGCGCGGACCCGTTGGCTGGATTTCGCCACCCTCTCCCACAAGGGGAGAGGGAAAGAAAGAGATCACGCCGCGGCGCCCTGGGCAGCGAGTTGGGCTGCCTGGTGCTCCGTCGTCAGCGCGTCGACCAATTCGCTTAAGCTTTCGCCCGCAATCACCTGCGGCAGTTTGTAGAGCGTCAAATTGATGCGATGATCGGTGACGCGGCCTTGCGGAAAATTATAGGTACGGATGCGCTCGCTGCGATCGCCCGAGCCGACCTTCTCGCGACGGTCCGCCGAGCGCGCGGCGTTGATACGTTGCCGCTCGGCGTCGTAAATCCGCGAACGCAGGATGTTCATGGCGGACGCGCGGTTCTTGTGCTGCGAGCGGCTGTCCTGCATCATCACCACGATGCCGGTCGGAATGTGGGTGATGCGGATCGCGGATTCGGTCTTGTTGACGTGCTGGCCGCCCGCGCCTTGCGCGCGCATGGTTTCGATCCGCAAATCATCCTGCTTGATATCGACGTCGACATCCTCGACCTCCGGCAGCACGGCAACCGTCGCGGCCGAGGTGTGAATGCGGCCCTGCGTTTCGGTATCGGGCACGCGCTGCACCCGGTGTGCCCCGGATTCGAATTTCAGCTTGGCGAAAGCGCCGCGGCCCTGCACTTCAGCGATGATTTCCTTGAACCCGCCCATGGTGCCTTCGCTGGCGGAGATTACCTCGACCTTCCAGCCCTGGAGCGCGGCAAAGCGCTCGTACATCCGGAACAGATCGCCGGCGAACAGCGAAGCCTCGTCGCCGCCGGTGCCGGCGCGGATTTCCAGCACGACGTTGCGATCATCCATCGCGTCTTTCGGCAACAGAGCCAGACGGATTTGCTGAGCGAGTTCCAGCTTTTGCGCTTCAAGCGTCTCGCGTTCGGCTTCCGCCATTCCGCGCATTTCGGCGTCGGTGGTCCGGTCGGCGATCAGTGCATCGATCCCGGCGATCTCGGCACTTGTCGCCCGGTAAGCCTTCACCGCGTCGATCAGCGGATTGAGTTCAGCGAGTTCGCGGGTGATCCGCACATAGTTTTCGGAATTCACCTGGCCCAGCAATTGCGCCTCGAGGGAGGCGTGGTGTGCCAGCAGAATGTCCAGTTTGGCTTCAGGGAGCATCGACATGGTGTGGTCTCGAACGGGGCTTTCAGCATATGGGGAGCGGAGCGGGAAATTGTCCCGCTACAACGACAGCCCTTCCGCTTCGGCGAATTCGGTCAGCTTCTGGCGGATCGACACACTGCCGGAGGGCGCATCGAGCAGCGATTTCATGACAGCTTCGGCCTTCCTGGTATCGAGGTCGAGGATCATCGCCTTGACCGGGCCGAGCCCGGTTGCCGACAGCGACAGCGAGCGGTAGCCGAGCGCAATCAGCGCCAGCGCGCCGATCGGCTTTGACGCCATCTCGCCGCAAAGCGAGGCGGATTTCTTCGCCGCGGCCGCCTTTTGCACGATCTCGCGCAGCACGCGCAGGATGGGCGCCGACAAGGTATCGAACCGCTCGGAGACCTTGGCGTTACCGCGATCGACGGCAAACAGGAACTGGAACAGGTCGTTGGATCCCACCGAGACGAAATCGACCTTCTTCAGGAGTTCGTCAAGCTGGTAGAGTAGCGCAGGCACTTCCAGCATGGTTCCGATGTCGATGCGCTCGGGCAGCGAATGGCCGTGCTGACGCAGGTAGGTCAGTTCGCGCTCCACGATCGCCTTGGCGGCGTCGAACTCGGCGACTTCGGAAATCATCGGAAACATGATGCGCAGGCTGCGGCCGCCGCCGGCGCGCAACAGCGCGCGAATCTGGCCACGCAAAAGACCCGGCCGGTCGAGCCCGAGCCGGATCGCGCGCCAGCCGAGCGCCGGATTTTCCTCGATCACGCTCTCCATATAGGGCAGCGCCTTGTCGCCGCCGATGTCGAGGGTGCGGAACGTCACCGGCTTGGGGCCGGCAGCGTCTAACACGGTGCGATACAAAGCGAGCTGGTCGCTGGTGCGCGGCAGGCTCTGGCCGACCATGAACTGCAATTCGGTGCGGAACAGGCCAATGCCGGAACTGCCCGTGTCGTCGATGTGCGGCAGGTCGATGGCGAGACCTGCGTTGATCAGCAATTCGACCGCCTGGCCGTCCTTGGTGACGCAGGGCATGTCGCGCAGCGCCGAATACTGCGCCTGGCGGCGGGCGCGAAACCGCACCCGCTCCGCATAGGCCTGTTCGATCTCGGTCGAGGGCCTGACATAGATCGAGCCCGAGGTGCCGTCGACGATGATGGCATCGCCGGGGTCGGCGATACCGGGCGCATTCGGCACCTCGCCGACCGCCGGGATACCGAGCGCGCGCGCCACGATCGAGACGTGAGAATTGGCGGTGCCTTCCTCCAGCACCAGTCCGCGCAGGCGCTTGCGGTCGTAGTCGAGCAGCGCCGCGGGCCCCATCGCGCGCGCGATCAGGATGGCGTTGTCGGGCAACTGCTCGCGCGAGGGAGCGTGATCCTGTCCCACCAATTGCCGCATCAGGCGATGGCCGAGGTCCTCGAGGTCGTGCAGGCGGTCGCGCAAGTAGGGATCGGTGGAGCGCAGCATGCGTGCCCTTGTATCGGACTGAACGCGCTCGACCGCGGCTTCGGCGGTGAGACCGGTCGCCACCGCCTCGTGCAGCTTGTGCGACCAGCCGTGGTCGTTGGCAAACATCCGGTAGGCTTCCAGCACGTCGCGATGCTCGCCGCCGTCGGCGACATCGCCGCGTTCCAGCATGCGATCGAGGTCGGCGCGCAATTTGGCCAGTGCCGTATCCAGCCGCCTGATTTCCCTCGGCAGGTCCTCGGCGATGTAATTCGTGATGACGACGCGCGGCTCGTGCAGCACGACATGGCCGAGCGCAATGCCGTCGGAAAGGATCGCGCCGGTCTTGTGCAGCGAATGCCGCGCGGCCGGCTCCGCGCCCGGCTGGGCCAGCGCCGCCAACTCGCCGGAGGCGATCATTTCCGCGAGCACCATCGCGGTGGTCTGAAGCGCCTCGACTTCTTCCTCGACATAGGTGCGCTTGGCGCGATTCTGCACCACCAGCACGCCGAGCGTGTTGCCGGCGCGCAGGATCGGCACGCCGAGGAACGAGTGATAGATTTCTTCGCCGGTCTCGGGCCGGAACGAGAACGCCGGGTGGCTCTGCGCGTCGCTGAGATTGAGCGGGGTTGCTTCGCTGGCGACAAGGCCGACCAGGCCTTCATGCGCGCTCAGCACGGTCCGGTGCACGGCGTCGCGGTTGAGACCCTCGGTGGCATAAAGCTCGAGCGTGTTGTCGACCCGAAGCACATAGACGGAGCACACCTCCGCCACCATGTTGGCGGCGATCAGCACCACGATCTTGTCCAGCCGCTCCTGGGCCGAGACCTGCTCCGCCATGGTTTCGCGAAGCCGTCTCAACAGGACGCGGGGGCCTCCCGACGCGCTTCGCATCAATTCAAATCCTCTCCCGCGAGGCCAGCCCGCCGGGTGGCCGGGGAGCTGGCATTAAACTCAAAATGCAACAATTTTATTCATTCGGCGATGCCGCAAGCCCGGTGCGGTGGATTGACATTCGCTTCCCTATCGCCGCAACAGGATACGAGTGTCAGAACCTGGGCACTAGAATCAATAGATTTACTAGTGCCCATGACTTTCCGAAGTTCGTGGAAGTGCGTGCTGCGATGGAGCACGAACTTCGGAAAGTGGGCACTAGGATACCGACCGAATCAGCATCACCAAAACCGTGGCACAGTTGGCACCTTCAGGCCGTATAACCAATTGAGCCTTGTTTTGCCAAGCAAAAGGCCTGCCAGTGTGGCGGTTCGGAAATCCATACACACACGGCTGCGTCAGCCATGTTGCAACCGCTAAGAGAAATTGTTTCTATACTTGATCGAGACCGTAGAGCGTGTGCAGGGTCCGCACCGCGAGCTCGGTATAGGCGGTGTCGATCAGTACCGAAAACTTGATTTCCGAGGTGGTGATGGCGCGGATGTTGATATTGCGCGCCGCAAGCGCGGCGAACGCCCTGGCGGCGACGCCGGCATGGCTGCGCATGCCGCTGCCGATGACCGAGACTTTGGCGACGTCGGTGGCGCTGTCGAGCCGGGCATAGCCGATCCTGGTCTTGGCGGAAGCGATGGCATCGCGGGCGCGGCCGTAGTCGGAGGCCGGCACCGTGAAGGTGAGGTCGGTGGTCTTGCCGTCCTCGGAGACGTTCTGCACGATCATGTCGACGTTGATGTTGGCCTCGGCGAGCGGGCCAAAGATCGCTGCGGCGACCCCCGGCTTGTCCTCGATCTGGCGAATGGAAATCTGGGCTTCGTCCTTGGAAAAGGCGATGCCGGTGACGACGTGGCTTTCCATGATTTCCTCCTCGCTGCAGATCAGCGTGCCCGGCGGCTGGTTGGCGTGCGGGTCTATATCTTCCGGCTTGTCGAAACTGGAACGGACGAAGATCGGCATGTTGTACACCATGCCGAGTTCCACCGAGCGCACCTGAAGCACCTTGGCTCCCAGCGACGCCAGTTCGAGCATGTCCTCGAAAGCGATCCGATCGAGCCGGCGGGCCTTCGGAACCACCCGCGGGTCGGTCGTGTAGACGCCGTCGACATCGGTATAGATGTCGCAGCGGTCGGCCCGGATGGCGGCGGCGAGGGCCACGGCGGACGTATCGGAACCACCGCGTCCCAACGTGGTGATGCGGTTGGTCTGCGGATAGATCCCCTGGAAGCCGGCGATGACGGCGACTTCCTTGCGGTCCTTGAAACGGTTGACCAGCTCGGTGCCGTCGATGTCGAGAATCCGCGCAGACGCATGGGCGTCGCTGGTCTTGATCGGGATTTGCCAGCCCTGCCAGGATCGCGCCTGGATGCCGATCGCCTGCAGCGCGATGGCGAGCAGCCCCGCAGTGACCTGCTCGCCGGACGCCACCACCGCGTCATACTCGCGGGCGTCATGCATCGGAGAGGTTTCACGGCACCATTCGACCAGTTCATTGGTCTTGCCCGACATCGCCGAGACGACGACCGCGACATCATGGCCGGCGTCGACCTCGCGTTTGACGTGGCGCGCGACGTTGCGGATGCGTTCGATATCGGCGACGGATGTGCCGCCGAATTTCATCACGAGACGGCCCATGAGAAACTAGAGCTCCGATTCCGAAGTTCGCAAGCTATCGCGGCGGTCTCTGATGCGAACTTCGGCATCAAAGGAGCTCTAGCAAGCTATTGATTCCAGTGCGGCTTTGAATTTGAAGTTCCTATCAAGAACTTGCCGCGATACCGATAGGAACTTCAAATTCGCCGCACTGGTGCATTCCCCTGCGAGGATTAGTAGTGTACCCGGGCGCAAATGTCGGCCAGCGCGCGGCCCAAAAGGCGCGTATACATAGCGGCGCGGTCGGCGACAAGCAACCGGTTCCGGCGGCGCTGAAAATCGTGTTAGGTCATTGAAATCTGAGGCTGATTGCATGGGGCGTTATATCGACGATATCCTGCAGCCGGGCGAGAAAGTGCTGTATTCGACCAATTTGCACTGGATTTTCTACGGGCGGGCGATCGCCGCCTGGATTCTCGCACTCGTCCTTCTGGCGCTGTCGCGCGCGACGGTTACCGAGGGCATCACCCTGCTGTGCCTGTCGGCATCGGCCGTGGTGGCGCTGGCGGCGCTCTACTGGACCGTGACGGCCTGGTTCCACCGCTGGACCACGGAGACCGACGTGACCAACCTGCGTGTTGTCCACAAGTCCGGATTTATCCAGCGGCGAACCTTCGAGATGAGCCTCGACAAGGTCGAGAGCGTGGACGTTACCCAGAGCATCATGGGGCGCATTCTCAACTATGGCGACGTGACCATTCTCGGCGTCGGCGAGGGCAAGGAAACCATCGCGACGATCGCCTCGCCGTTGACGTTTCGCAATTTCATTACCGCGCGATAGGAACGGCGGGCATCGATGGCCATGCAACCGAACCCTCCTGCCGCCCCCTCCCGCGCCGCGCCGTCCACCGTCGACCCCGCCGAGATCGCGAAATTCTCGAAATTGTCGGAGCAGTGGTGGGATCCCAAAGGCACGATGGCGCCGCTGCACAAGATCAATCCGCTGCGGTTGACCTATATTCGCGACGCCGCCTGCCGCAAGTTCGAACGCAACGCCAAAAGCCTGAACTGCCTGTCCGGTCTGCGCATCCTCGATATCGGGTGCGGTGCCGGGTTGTTGTGCGAGCCGCTGACGCGGCTCGGCGCCCAGGTGATCGGCGTCGACCCTTCCGCCAGCAATATCGCCGCGGCCAAACTGCATGCCGACAAAGGCCATCTGTCGATCGATTATCGCTGCACGACGGTCGAGGAAATGGACCCGCGCGAGCGTTTCGACATCGTGCTGGCGATGGAAGTTGTCGAGCATGTCAGCGATGTCGGCATGTTTCTCAATCGCTGCGCGGCGATGCTCAAGCCCGGCGGGTTGATGGTGGTTTCCACCCTCAATCGCAACTGGAAGAGCTTTGCGCTCGCCATCGTCGGCGCGGAATATGTGCTGCGATGGCTGCCGCGCGGCACCCATCAATGGGAAAAATTCGTTACCCCGGACGAACTTGCGCGCCATCTGCTGGATAACCGCCTGACGATCACTGAGCAGACCGGCGTGGTTTACAACCTCTTTGCCGACCGCTGGGGCCTCTCCCCCGACATGGACGTGAACTACATGGTGGTGGCGGAGGGGATGGCGTGAGGCGAATCGGGAGCCACCACCGGTCTTTTCCGCTCCTGGTCGTCCCTGCGTTCCAGGCTGTGTGAGAAGTTGATGGGCTGTTGATGGGCTATTGTGGAGGGGAAGCTGGTTTTGATTCGAGGTCATGATGGCGCACGTGAGGGGACAATCGCGATATCAATCGACGCTGTTTCCCGAGGTTCTGGATGAAGTTGTGTCGGCGAATGATCCGGTGCGGGTGATTGACGCGTTTGTCGAGACGCTGGACTTGGCGGTTTTGGGGTTCTCCAAGGTTGCGGCGGAAGAGATGGGACGTCCGCCTTACGCGCCTGGGGATCTTTTGAAGCTCTATATTTATGGGTATCTGCACCGGGTGCGGGCGAGCCGGCGGCTGGAGGCGGAAACGCGGCGCAACGTTCATGTGATGTGGCTGATCAACCGCTTGACGCCGGCGTTCAAGACCATTGCGGACTTCCGCAAGGACCATGCGGAAGCGATCGTGGGGGTATGCCGCGCCTTTATCCGATTCTGCCAGGAGCAGTCGCTGTTCGGGGCCGAGTTGCTGGCGATTGACGGGACCAAGATCGCAGCGGTGGCGAGCCGCAAGCAGGTCATGACGCCGCAGCGGATCGAGAAGATGAACGCCGCGATCGACCGTAAGATCGCGGATTATCTGACGTCGATGGATGAAGCTGATCGGGAGGAGCCGGGTGCCGGCGACAGGGGCGCCGATGTCGCGACTGCGATAGAGGCCCTCAAGGCTCAAAAGCAGCAGTTGCAGGATCAAGCGCAGGATTTGGTGGCGCGCGGGCTCAAGCAGATGGTTATGAGTGAACGAGAGGCGAAACTGATGCGCACGCCGCACGGCCATGCGGTCGCCTACAACGCGCAGACGGCGGTCGATGCCAAGCACAAGCTGATCGTGGCTTTCGATCTGACCAACGAAGGCAACGACTATCGGCAGCTTCATCCGATGGCCGTGCAGGGTAAGGAGGCAGTCGGCGCCGACAAGGTGACGGTGGTCGCCGACACCGGCTATTCGAACGGCGAGCACGGCGCGCTTTGCGAACAGGATGGGATTACCGCCATCGTGCCGCGCGCCGAGACGGTCAATCCGAACGGGAAACAGTACTTCAGCCGTGACCAATTTGCCTACGATCGCGAAGGCGATAACTGGCGCTGTCCGGCCGGCGCCACGCTGAGCCTGTTCAAGACATCCCATACCCAGAAGAAGAAAGAGTACACCAGCGGAGCGTGCGTCACTTGTCCGCTGAAGCCGCAATGCACCAAGGCGGCGCGGCGGGTCATCGTGCGCGATTTTTACGAGGATGCGCGGGAGGCGATGCACCAGCGGGCGAACGCCGATCCGATCTGGATGAAGCAGCGGCGGGAAACGGCCGAGCATCCGTTTGGGACGATGAAATGGCTGATGGCCCACTCGAGATTCCTGGTCAAGGGACTGAGAAAAGCCAAAGCCGAGCTGGCCCTGGGGGTGCTGAACTACAATCTCAAACGGGTCATCAACATTCTCGGAGTGCCAACGCTGCTGCAAGCGCTCGCCCCAGCTCCCGCCTGAGAAACGAACTTGACGTCCCACCAACCGCCGCCATCCTGTCGCAGCAAAAACTCCCTGACTTCTCGCACAGCCTGGAAAGCAGGGACGACACCGCAAAACGCTTTTTACTCGAGTGGCACTACAGATGTTCAGCATCACCTCGCTCTGGATTCCGTTTACGATTACCGCTGCGATGGGGCAGGTCGCCCGCAACGCCATGCAACGGCAGTTGACGGGGCCGCTCGGTACCTGGGGAGCTACCAATATCCGCTTCCTGTTCGGCTTTCCGTTCTCACTGATTTTCTTCGCCACCGCGGTCGCTTCAACGGGTGACACCCCGCCGTGGCCGACTGCCGCGTTTTGGCCGTGGCTTTTTCTCGGCGCGCTCGCCCAGATCGTCGGCACTGGGCTGATGTTGGTGGCCATGAACGAACGCTCGTTCGTTGTGACCACGGCCTATATCAAGACCGAGGCGATCCAGACTGCGATCTTCGGCCTCGTCTTCCTCGGCGATTATTTGACGCCGCCAAAGGTGATCGCGATCGTGATCGCCACGATCGGCGTCGTCGTCACCGCGCTGCGGCCGGGAGGTGCAAAGAGTTTTGCCGACCTCCGCCCGACGGTGATCGGTCTCGTCTCTGCCGCGGCGTTTGCGCTGTCGGCCGTCGGCTTTCGAGGGGCCGTGATCGCGGTGCCCGGCGTCAGCTTCGTAACGGCGGCGACCTACACGCTGGTGTTCGGCCTGTTCGTGCAGACGCTGGTCCTGACGATCTATCTGTTGGCGCGTGCGCCCGGCGTGCTGAAGGCGATTCTGAGCCTGTGGAAGCCGTCGCTGCTCGCGGGCTTCATGGGCGCGTTCGCCTCGCAATTCTGGTTCCTGGCGTTCGCGCTGACCGCGGCGGCCAACGTGCGCACGCTGGCGCTGGTCGAGGTGCTATTCGCGCAAGCCGTGGCGTTTTATTCGTTCAAGCAGCCGCTCTCGGGGCGGGAGCTTGCCGGCATCCTGCTGATCGTGATCGGCGTGGGATTATTGGTCGCGGTTTAGCGCTTGAACGCGATCAACACGGCGCCGGCGGCGATCAAGACGATTCCGATCCAGCCGTTGAGCGAAGGCCGCTCGCCGAGAAAGACCACGCCGAACAGCGAATAATCCTTCAGATAGTGCAGAGCTGTCACCCTGAGGTGCCGAGCGAAGCGAAGGCCTCGAAGGGCGGCGGCGTGCGTTCGGTCATCCTTCGAGGCTCGCAAGAGCTCGCACCTCAGGATGACGCCCGGTGGCTAGTTCCTGTCGTCCGGCAGCACGGGAAGCGGCATGACCTCGACGCCTTCGTCGATCAGGGAACGGGCCTCGGCCGGCGAGGCCTCGCCGAAGATCGGGCGATGCTCGATATCGCCGTAATGCATCTTGCGGGCTTCGGCCGGAAAGCGTTCGCCGACATTGTCGGCATTCTTGACGATATGATTGCGCAATTCCTTGAGCTTGGCACGGAGCTCCTGCTCCTGCGCCATCAGGAGCGGCGTCGGCGCGGGCGCGGTAACTTCGGTCGCGGTGCCAGGCGCGGGCGCGGGTTCCGATGGAGCGCTGTCTCGGCCCTTCTTGCTCACGATCTGCGGGGCCATGATGGCGCGCTCGACCTCGGTCGAGCCGCAAACGGGGCAGTTCACCAGTCCGCGTTTTTCCTGAGTCTCGTAGGCAGACGAACTCTGGAACCAGCTTTCGAAAGCGTGGCCCTTCTTGCAGCGCAAATTGTAATGGATCATGCCGATCCCCGCGCCAGTGGGGACACCAGGTGCAGATGTTCGGGGCCGGATCTGGAATCGACGACGGAAAAGCGCCGGCCATGTTGCAACGATGGTACCGTCTTGCGGGCCGTCTCGACGAGAGACGGATCGATCCTGGCCATGAACACGCCGGGCTCGACGCCGCCCTCGGCCAGCACCTCGCCCCAGGGAGCGATGATCAGCGAGTGTCCGTAGGTCTCGCGCTTGTTTTCGTGCAGGCCTGCTTGCGCCGCGGCGAAAACGAAGCAGCCGTTTTCGATGGCGCGGGCGCGCAGCAGCGCGTGCCAATGGGCTTCGCCGGTTTTCCGGGTGAAGGCTGATGGTACCGTGAGAAACGAGGCGCCGCTCTCGGCGAGCGCGCGATAGAGCGCCGGAAAGCGGACGTCGTAGCAGATGGTGAGCCCGATGCGGCCCCATGGCAGGTCGGAGATGACGGCGGTTTCGCCCGGCTGATAGTTGGCGGATTCGCGATAGCTCTCGCCATCAGGCAGATCGATGTCGAACATGTGGATCTTGTCGTAGCTCGCGATCACATGGCCGTCCGGAGCGATCAGGAATGAGCGGTTGACCGCGCGCTCGGGAGAGGCGCGCAGCGCCAGCGAGCCGATGTTCAGATGAATTTTCAATTCCGCCGCCAAGGCGCGATAGGTCCGCAGCGAAACATCATCGGCCTCGTCCGCCAGATGCTCGAACAGCGCCTTGCGATTGAGCTGCATCATGTTGCTCACCTCGGGCGTGAGCACATAGTCGGCGCCTTGCGCGGCGGCCTGCCGGATCAGTCTGATGCCCTGCTCGAGGCTGGGCTCGGGCAACAGGCAGGTGCGCATCTGCACCATGGCAGCGCTAAAGCAGCGGTCGGCGCTCATGAAATGGCTCCTTGACCTGTGAGCAGCGCGTCGAGCTTGCCGGCACGGTCGAGCGCGTACAATTCGTCGCAGCCGCCGACATGGGTGTTGCCGATGAAAATCTGCGGAAATGTCGCGCCGGCGCCGGCGCGGTCCCGCATGACCTGACGAAGCGCCGGATCGGTCGCGACGTTGAGTTCGGTGAATGCCGCGTCCTTGCGCGTCAATAGAGACTTCGCGGCGGAGCAATAGCCGCAGCCAGGGCGGGTGTAGATTTCGATGCTAGCGGCCATTTTCGATTTTCGAAGTTCGAAAAGCTGATGAGATCGCTGATTATATGGGAGTTCGCTGCCCTTCCACAACCCGGGCGAACACCAGCACGTCGACGGCGGCGGCCTTCGCGCGCAAAAGCGCCCTTGCGCAGGCGTCCACTGTGGCGCCTGAGGTCAGGACGTCGTCGATCAGGACAATTCGGCGGCCACCGATGAGGTGCTGCCGGTCAGGCGCGACCTTGAACGCGCCCTGTACGTTGCTGGCGCGTTGCGGCCGCGACAGGCCGATCTGCTGTTCGGTCGGCCGGATCCGGCGCAATGCTTCGGCCGCGACTTTGACGCCGGTTTGCCGTTCGATCACGCGGGCCAGCACGCCCGATTGATTGTATCGTCGGCTCCAGCCTCGCTGCCAGTGCAGCGGAACGGGAACGAGCATGTCGGCGCCGTCAAGCAGTTCACCTCCGGCCCGCGCCATCCAGCGGCCCATTGCCGGTGCGAGATCGGTGCGGTCCTGATATTTCAGCGCGTGCACCAGCGTCCGCGCCACGTCGTCGTAGCGCACCGCCGCGCGCGCCCGCGCATAGGCCGGCGGATTGGCGATCGCCTCCATCGACAGCATGTCGGGTCCGGGATCGTACACAAAGGGAATACCGAGCCGCGGGCAAAATGGCGGCGCGATGAACGACATCCTGGCCCAGCAGTTGGCGCAGACGCCTTCGCCCTCGACCGGATCGCGGCAGGCCACGCAAAGCGTCGGCAACGCGAGATCGAGCGACAGTTTTGCCGCGTGCGACCACGCCCCGCGGCACGCGGTCAGCGCGCCGTGGAAATGCGAGAGGATAGAACGGCGTGGTGATGCTTCGGCGTCCATGGGCGGCAGGTTAACGTTACGCCTTCCAGCGCTCAAGCGGCCCATGACGGCGAGGTATGGTTCTGGCGTGCCACGCGCGTGTTTCTCGGGTGGTCCGTGACGTCGATTTAGCGGCGAGCTATCGCATCGCCGCGCGGCGCTGGCGAGAGCCGGGAGCGTAAGCAAGCCGGGTATGGCCCGGGCAATAGGGCAGGCCCTCCAGCGGCAGGTTGCCGCAAAAGCAGAAATCCTTCTCGCCGGGGCTGCTGATCGGCCAGCGGCATCTCTCCTTGCTCAATTCCAGCAAGGAGCAGTGCTGTTCGCTGAGAATGGGTTCGTTGGCGGGCGGAGGCGCCTCGGCGAATAATTGCCGCAGCATCCGGTATTGCAGCCGCGGCACGGATTTCGGGCGGCTTTTCCCGCCGTCGTCCCTTCTCCCGCCGTCGTCCCGTCGCGGCTTGAGGGTTTTTTCGCGCGTCAGACTGAGACGCGAGAGCTTGCCGATCACTGCGTTGCGGCTGACCCCGATTTCGTTGGCAATTTCGCGGCACGACAGCCCCGCCGCAAAGTGGTTTTTCAGGAGTTCGACGCGCTCGGTAGTCCAGGTGTTGTCGGGCATTTGAAAGTCCCAAGTTATGAGCCGTCACCGGCTCCCCCAAGGCCTTGCCGTAACCGAACCTCTCCGAATGCCGCGTTTAGGGGCTCTTTCCGTTGTCGCGGATCGAAAGCAACCCATCCTTGATGGCAAGGCGGATGCCCTCCTCGATCAAGGTTCTCGCGACGCCTGGTACGCTGGTCCCGTGGGTGCCCTGTCTGACCAGTTTTTCGAGATAGGTGATGGTCGAGAGCGCCAACGTGATCGGAACGCGGTCGGTTTCGGCTTTTTCTGTGGCCATGCAAAAAAGCTAGCCTTTAATGGGTGTACTGAAAAGTATCTATTTAGAAGTTCTCTTTGGATTCTAAACCTGCCCGGATTGTCAGTTTTAAGGCGTCGGCGTACCAACCCCCATGGTTTCGAACCCAGCCCCCATCCTGTTTGACCGGACCTTGCTCCGCCTACGCCAGGACCGTGCGCGAAAGCTCGGGCCGGCCACTTTTCTGCTCGACCGCGTCGCCGGGGACATGGCGGAGCGGCTACGCGCCGTATTGCGCGAATTCACCAGCGCAGCCGAGCTGGGAACGCCGGGCGATCAGGTTTGCGATGCGCTCAGTGGGCGCCTTCATCAAATCGCGCGGGTCGATTTGCCCGACCGGGAATCCGAGCCGCTTTCACTGCAAGCGGGATCGCTCGATCTCGTGGTTTCCGCGCTCGCTTTTCAATTCGTCAACGACTTGCCGGGGGTATTTGCGCAGATTCGCCGCGCGTTGCGCCCCGATGGACTGTTGCTCGCGGCCATGCTCGGCGGCGACAGCTTGAGCGAATTGCGGCAATGCTTTGCCGCGGCGGAGGCCGAACTGGAGGGTGGCGTGTCGCCTCGCGTGGCGCCGTTTGCCGATCTGCGCGATGTCGGCGCGCTGTTGCAGCGTGCGGGCCTCGCACTCCCCGTGACCGACGTCGATCGCATCGTCGTGCGCTATGACAGCGCCTTCGACCTGATGCACGACTTGCGGCGGATGGGGGCGACCAACATCCTGATGGAACGGCGGCGGACGGTGACGCGCCGCGCCACGATGTTGCGGATGGCGGAAATCTACCGCGAACGCTTCGCCGATCCCGATGGCCGCATCCGCGCCACCTTCGATGTCGTCTGGCTCTCGGGTTGGGCGCCGCATGAAAGCCAGCAAAAGCCGCTCAAGCCGGGATCGGCGCAAGTCGGGCTAGAGCAGGCAGTGAAAAAAGCGACGAAGACTTGATTACTAATTGTCATCGCCGGGCATAGCCGTTCGAAGAACGGCGTCGCTTTCGCTCGCCTATGCCCGGCGATCCATCATTTTGCGAAAACGCTTCGACGCTTTTGATGGATGCCCGGGTCAAGCCCACGGCTGTCCGGCTCATGCTGATCCCCAGTTTAGCATGATCTGTCGTGAGTCGAGTTTGGGCGGCCGATGTAATTGGCTCAGTCTGGTAAAGTCTTTTCGATGCATCAGGTTGATACGCACGAGTTTAGTGGTGTCGAGCAGGGTTTGTTTGTCTTGCGACATCTTGTTCAAGATTCGCAGTAGCAGGAAAGCAATCAGCGCGACGGCAACCTGAATGCGAACGGCGTTTTCGGAACGGCCGATAAAATGGGTGATTTTCAAGGTTTGCTTCATCACCCGAAAGAACAGTTCGATCTGCCAGCGCCGCTTGTAGAGGTCGGCGATCTCTTTGGCGGGTGCGTCCAGATCGTTGGACAAAATGCGCAAGGTCCCGCCAGTCTCCATGGTCACGACGATCTCGCGCACCGCGCCTTGCATGGGATTTTTGCGGTTTTTGGCCTGCCGGTTCGGCAAAAAGCCGATGCAGTCGCTCACAATGCCTGTTCCAGCCTCGACAGGCATGGACGTCGCCGAATGGAGCGGCGTATTCTTCTTGAACCGAGTCACGATGCGGCAATCTGCGTCATCCAGGGCCGCCCACCAGCCGTAGTCATAGTAGCCGAGGTCGAAGACATATGTGGCGCCGGCCTCGATCGGCATCGCCTTGGCGGCGGTGATGTCGTTGACGTTGGCCTCGGTGATCATGTGATAAATCGGGCAGCCGAGGTCGGGATCATAGACCACATGCGCCTTGGCGCCGCAGACATCGGCGGAAAAGCGCGCCCAATTCGTGCCGACGCCTGCCAAATGCGCTGGCCTCGTGGTCAAGCACCGCATCGCTTGCCGTCCGTCGAAGCTCGAGTCCGCCTGCGCTAAAGCACGGCGGACAGGTCGCTCGCTCCTCAGGATGACGCCGTGAGTCAAGCCCGGCCATGGACTGAGTTTGCGGCAGCCTCACATCAACAAATCGATCAGATGCGGGATCAGCGGAATGTCGGCCGGCGGCATCGGGTAGTCGCGCAGTTTGTTGGCGCGGACCCAGGCCAGGTTCTGGCCCTCGCGCGCGATCACGCTGCCCTCCCAGCGCCGGCAGATGTAAAGCGGCATCAGCAGATGGAAATCGTCATAGGCGTGGCTGGCAAAGGTCAGCGGCGCCAGACACGCCTCCTTCACAGTGATGCCGATCTCCTCGTGAAGTTCGCGTATCAATGTCGCTTCCGGCCGCTCGCCGGGCTCGAGCTTGCCGCCGGGGAATTCCCACAGCCCCGCCAGCGCCTTGCCCTGCGGCCGCTGCGCGATCAGCACGCGGTTGTCGGCGTCCACCAGGGCGCAGGCGACGACGAGGGTCAGTTTGATGTCGGCCATGTATCGGCAATGCGTTGAGGGGTTTTCCGAATTGTCAGAAGCCATTCATTAACCCTATTGGGCCTCGAATTCTACGAACGCAATAAGCTAGTCTTAATTCCCGTGAGGCAACGTGGGTGTGGGTTTCATCGGCACAGGATTGGCAATGCTCACTCTCATGAAAATGAAAATGATGAGCGGTTTCCGCAGGGATCAGCGCGCTTCCGTCGTGGTTCAATTGCGCCGCCTGCGCAAGGATGAACGCGGCGCGGTAAGCATCATGATGGGCTTTCTGATCGTCCCGCTGGTCGGCTTCCTGGCATTGGGCTTCGAGGTTTCGAACTGGTATTCGGTCACGCGCGGGATGCAAAACGCGGCCGACGCGGCGACGCTCGCGGCCGCCTTCAACAACGGTTCTAATTATGACGTCGAAGCCAGGGCCGTCGCGGCAACGTATGGTTTCGTCAATGGGACCAACAACGTTGCGATCGAGGTGACCAACACCGCGACCTGCCCCCTCACCCCCGGCCAAGTCACCCCCGACCAAAACTGCTACAGCGTGCACGATTTCCGGTTATACGCCGTTGCTTCTGTCCCAGGTCGTCGGCTTCCAGGGCAATGGCAACGTCAATGGCTCGCTCCAGAAACAGTTGAGCGCGGTCGCGATCGCGAAACCCAGCTCGCCCGCGGATATTTGTGTGCTGGCCCTCGCAGGCAGCGGCACGAACCCGGCTATCCAAACCAACGGCGCGCCGACCGCCAACTTGAACGGCTGCAACTCGCTGTCGTATACCGGCGCTCAGTGCAATGGACACAATCTGGGAATTGGCACCAGCTTTACGGTCGGATCCAACAACGGCTGCGGCGCTAAACAGATGTCTAATCAAAGCCAGCTGAATCCGCTGGACCCTTATTTGCAGCAGATCTCGGGGAATATTGCAGCCTTCCCCGCTAACCCCTGTAATAACAATTACCCGCAAGAACAGCACCAGGGTAACCACTCCTCGTTGGATGCCAGCGCCCAGCCTCTAAACCTGGCAAACTTGGTGGTCGCGAATACAAATACATTAAGCTTGTCGGCCGGCAATAATTTTGTATGCGGCGATCAGTTGCTCACCGGCAACGTGACCGTCAATACGCCATTGGGGCAGTCTGCCGTCCTCATCATCGAAAACGGCCAGCTCGATCTCAATGGGCACACGTTCCAGACCTCCCAAGGCTCGGCGCTCACGATCGTGTTTACCGGTGGCGATAACACGCGTATCCACGCTCCGACCGACAATACCAACGGACCGGGCGGCGCGCTCGACATCACGCCTCCGACCACGGGGCCATGGGCCGGCATCGCCATCGTTCAGGACCCGAACTTGCAGGATACGAATGGCAATCTCGATGTCTGCATCGGCGGGCAACAGCCCGACCTGGAACATCACCGGGCTGATCTACATGCCTCACGCCACCATCACGCTGAACGGCGCGATCGACAAATCCACCCACGGCAACTCGTGCCTGGTCCTGGTCGCCGACAATTTCCAGATCAGCGGCACCGGCGGCTTTCTGAAGGCGAACCCCTTACAATGCAAAGCAGCGGGCTTGACCACGCCGACGGTCCCGGTTGGGGTAACAGCACTCGTCCAATGAACCAGATCGCACAATCAAAGACCTGGTTGCCGGGCAAGGCTCGCCTCGCGGCTTGCCCGCAAGACCGTCGCCGCATGGGCCGACCAGCGCGGCGTGGCCGCGATCGAGTTCGGCATCTTTTCCGTCCTTCTGTTTGCCTCGCTTGCGAACGTCACGGATGTCTCGATCTACATCTACCAGCGGATGCAGGTGGAGACCGCCACCGAAGTCGCCGCACAGCAAGCCCTCAAGACGTGCGGCAGCGGCAGCACCTTGCCGGCAACGATAAACTGCGCCAACCTTTTGAGCGCCGTCCAGACGGCGGTACAGAGCACCTCGCTGGGTACGGCGATCACGCTGCAAATCAGTCCGCCGAGCGAGGGATATTACTGCGTCAACACGTCGAACGCGCTGCAATTCGTCAGCGCTGTGACCTCGAAGCCCGCCGATTGCACGGCCGCGGGCACGCCGGCATTGCAACCGGGCGACTACATCCAGATACAAACGACGTTCACCTATAAGTCCCTGTTTCCCGGTCTCAGTGTCGCCGGCGCCTTCCCGAGCCCGATTACTCGGACAGCGATGATGCGATTGGGGTGACGATGCGCAATCTTCTCAGATCCATATCGCAGAACCAGGAAGGCGCCACCGCGGTTGAATTCGCCATCATCGCGCCGGTCTTCATCTTGCTCGTGTTCGGCATGATCGGAGTGAGTTTTGCGCTTTTTTTGATCGGAAGCCTTCATTTCGCGGTGGAAGACGGCGCGCGCTGCGCTTCGGTCAAAGCCGCCATTTGCCCAGACTCCGCGACGACCATCGCCTATACCCAAAGCCGTTATCTGGGGCCGAACGTGTCGCCGACTTTCACACCCAATCTCAATGCCGCCTGCGGCAAGTCGGTGACCGGTTCGGTCAACTACTCGATGAACGTGGGATTCAGAACTTTCGTCATCCCGATCTCGGCGACGGCCTGCTTTCCCTGAATGCAAACTTAATCGCCCACTTCGGCAGCCACTCGAAGGGTTGACCGGTCGTGATGCTCACGACCGGTAGTCGCCATTGATTGCGACATATTCCTTGGTGAGATCGCAGGTCAGAACCCGGTCGCGGCCTTTGCCGAGCCCGAGCGCGACTTTAATCTCGATCTTCGCGTGCTTCATCGCGTTCGAGACTTCCGCTTCGTCATAGGAAGGATCGCGCGCCCCGCGGTGGGCGACGCGGATGCCGTTGAACGAGATCGAAAGCTTGTCGCGATCGGCGGGCTCGCCGGCCTTGCCGACCGCCATCACCACGCGGCCCCAATTGGCGTCTTCGCCGGCGATCGCGGTCTTCACCAGCGGCGAATTCGCAATCGACATCGCAATTCTGCGGGCGGACGCCTTCGAGACCGCGCCCTCGACTGTTATCTCGACCAGCTTGCGCGCGCCTTCGCCGTCGCGCGCCACCTGTTCGGCGAGGTCGGCCAGCACGGCGTGGAAGGCTTTCGCAAAGGCCTTCAGGCGCGGGTCGCCGGCCCGGCTGATTTTCGGCGCGCCGTGGGCTGCGGCCGCGCCGGTCGCAAAGGCCAACAGCGTATCCGACGTCGAGGTGTCGCCGTCGATGGTGACGGCGTTGAAGCTGTCTTCGACGCCGGCCTTGAGCAGCGATTGCAGCGCGCCCGCCGCGATCGGCGCATCGGTGAAGACGAAGGACAGCATGGTCGCCATGTCGGGCGCGATCATGCCGGCGCCCTTGGCCATGCCGTTGATGGTCACCGTCGCCTTGCCAAGCTTGACGGTTGCGGTCGCCACCTTCGGAAAGGTGTCGGTGGTCATGATCGCGCGGGCGGCTTCCATCCAGGCCCCCGGTGCGGTTTGCGCGGCAAGGCCGCCGAGCACGCCGTCGAACTTGGTGGCATCGAGCGGCTCGCCGATCACGCCGGTGGAGGCGAGATACACTTCGCTCGCCTGGCACCCGACCGCCTTGGCGGCGATCGCGGCCGTCAGGGAAGTGGCCTGCCGGCCGGTCTTGCCGGTAAAGGCATTGGCGTTGCCGGAATTGACCACCAGCGCGCGGGCCGATCCTGCTTTGGAGGATTTGCCGCCGGCAAGTTTCGCGCGACACCACTCGACCGGCGCCGAGGGACATTTCGACCGGGTAAAGACGCCGGCCACCGTCGTTCCCTTGTCCATGATCGCAAGCAGGACGTCGGTGCGGCCCTTGTAGCGGATGCCTGCGGCGGCGGTCGCAAGCCTGACGCCCGCAATCGCGGGCATGTCGGGCACATCGGTCGGGGCGAGCGGGGAGACGGCGGTGGACATGGGATTATCCGGCTACTTACCTCTCCTGTCGGAGAGGTGTGAGATCGTCATGGCCGGATTTATTCCGGCCATCCACGTCTTCTGAGCCGCGATTAAGGTCAAAAGACGTAGATGGCGGGACAAGCCCGGCGCATGACGTCTATTGCGCTCGGCACCCTCTCCCGCAAGGGGAGAGGGAACGGAAGAGCGAAGTCGATTTACTTCTTCGCCGGCGCCATCTTGGAATCGGCGGGCTTGGCTTCAGGCTTTGCCGGCTCATTGGCGGCCTGATCCATCCGCTCGACCTTGGCGGACTCACGCAGCTTGGCCACGTATTCGGCTTGCGCCTTGCGCGTCACATAGGTCTCGATCTGGGCCTTGACCTGGTCGAAGTCGGGCGCCTTGCGATTGCGCTTCTCCTCGACCTTGATGATGTGCCAGCCGAATTGCGATTTCACCGGATCGGAGATCTTGCCGGGCTCGAGAGCGAAAGCGACGGTGGAGAATTCCGGCACCATCTGATCCTTGGTGAAGAAGCCGAGATCGCCGCCATCGGCGGCGCCGGGATCCTTGGATTTCTTCTTGGCGAGATCGGCGAAATCGGTGCCCTTCTTCAGCTCGGCTTCGACCGCCTTGGCCTCGTCTTCAGTCTCGACCAGGATGTGGCGGGCATGCACCTCCTGTTCGCCCTCGATCTGCTTGGCGGCCTCGTCGTAAACCTTCTTCATGGCTTCGTCGGTGGTCGCCGCTTTGCCCTCGGCCGCCAGAAGATTGTCCATCAACAGGCGGCTGCGGGTGAAAGCGAGGCGGGCCTTGAAGTCTTCGCGATCCTCGATCTTCTTGGCTTCGGCGGCCTTGGCGACGATCTTCATGTCGATCAGGAACGCCAGCACGTTTTCCTTCTTGGTCGCGGGATCCATCTGCGCGAGGCTGGGTCCGAGTTCTTCCTCGGCAAGGGCGACGTCGCTCTGACGGATCTCGGCGCCGTTCACTTTTGCCAGCACAGGGTTCGCATCTTCGGCGCGCAGCGGCAGGCTGGCGAGCAAGACCATCGCAAGACCGCCGGTGGCGGCGAGACAGGCGCGCACGGCGAATTTCGCGTCTGATGACGAAGTAGTCATGGAAAATCCTTATCTTCAAAGCCACATGGCCGTGGCGGCGGGGCTATCTGAAAGCCGCGCGACACTCGCCCAATCGCGGGGCCTTGGCAACGCGAAAAGTCCGTCAAAATGATGAAATCCCGGAAAGGCGGTCCAGGGCTGCAAGCATGGCGGCCGGCATGCCGGGGCCTCCGATATGTCTTCTCAAACGCGATGATAAACGCCAATCCTGCCGGCCTTGAGGATCGATCCGAAGAACCGGAATGAACGGCCCTGTGCCCCCGCCAGCGGCGGCAATCACAGGCTTTTGGCGGCGTTGACAAGCCTCTGGCCCAGCCATATCTCTGCGAAACCTGAGTCAATGGCGATAGCGCCAATTTTGCCGCGTTTTGGCCGTTGAACCCCGGATTGTCGAACTCCCACTCATTTGACGCTCGATCCCCGGTCGGGGCCGGTCTGCAGCGCGTCACGATGAGTTGATAGGCAAGGCGGCGGACCACCTCACGGCAGCTTTAGACAGGAATTTGGCATGATCGGCGCGCTCGCCCGCAAGTTTTTCGGTTCCGCAAACGACCGGCGGGTCAAGGGGTACCAGGCCCGTGTTGACGCCATCAACGCGCTGGAGTCCGAAGTGGCGGCGTTTTCGGACGAGGCGCTCAAGGCGCGTACCGCCGAATTTCGCAAGCAGCTCACTGACGGCAAGACGCTCGACGATATTCTGGTGCCGGCTTTTGCCACGGTCCGGGAGGCGGCCAAGCGCACGCTCGGCCAGCGGCATTTCGATGTGCAGCTGATCGGCGGCATGGTGCTGCACGAAGGCGATATCGCCGAGATGAAGACCGGCGAAGGCAAGACGCTGGTGGCGACGCTTGCGGTCTATCTCAATGCGCTCGCCGGCAAGGGCGTCCACGTCGTCACCGTCAACGACTATCTCGCCCGCCGCGACTCCTCGTGGATGGGACAGATCTACAGCTTCCTGGGCATGACCACCGGCGTCATCGTGCATGGCCTCGACGATGCCGAGCGCAAGGAAGCCTATGCCTGCGACATCACCTACGGCACCAACAACGAATACGGCTTCGACTATCTGCGCGACAACATGAAATACCGGCTCGAGGACATGGTCCAGCGCGGGCATTTCTACGCCATCGTCGACGAAGTCGACTCGATCCTGATCGACGAGGCGCGCACGCCGCTGATCATTTCCGGGCCGCTCGACGATCGCTCGGATTTCTACAATACCATCGACACCTTCTTCCCCAAGCTCGACAAGAGCGATTATGACGTCGACGAGAAGCAGCGCACGGTGACGCTCACCGAAGGCGGCATGGAGAAGCTCGAAACGCTGTTGCGAGACGCGGGGCAGCTGAAAGGTGAATCGCTTTACGACGTCGAGAACGTCTCGGTCGTTCACCACGTCAACCAGGCGCTGCGCGCGCACACGCTGTTTACCCGCGACAAGGATTACATCGTTCGCGACGACGAGGTGGTCATCATCGACGAGTTTACCGGACGCATGATGCCGGGCCGGCGCTACTCGGAAGGTCTGCATCAAGCGCTCGAAGCCAAGGAGCATCAGACGGTTCAGCCGGAAAACCAGACGCTGGCCTCGATCACTTTCCAGAATTATTTCAGGATGTACGAAAAGCTCGCCGGCATGACCGGTACGGCGGCCACCGAAGCCGACGAGTTGTTCGACATCTACAAGCTCGAAGTGGTGGAAATCCCGACCAACGTGCTGGTGGCGCGTCTGGATGAAGACGACGAGGTCTATCGCACCCAGACCGAAAAATACGCCGCGATCTTGTCCGAGGTCGAGCGCGCCAATGCGCGCCTGCAGCCGGTGCTGGTCGGCACCGCCTCGATCGAAAAATCCGAGGTGCTGGCCGAGTATCTCAAGAAGCACGGCTACAAGCAGATCGACTTCGGCAACGAAAAGGCGATGGAAAAGCTTTACGCCGCCGCCCGCGCCGGCAAGCCGGCCAAGCTGTTCGCGGTGCTGAACGCGCGCTTCCACGAACAGGAAGCCTATATCGTCGCCGAAGCCGGCGTGCCCGGCGCGATCACGATTGCGACCAACATGGCCGGCCGCGGCACCGACATCAAGCTCGGCGGCTCGCTGGAGATGCGTATCCAGCACGAAACCGCTGGCATCGCCGACGAAGCCGAGCGCAACGCGAAGATCGAGCAGATCAAGGCCGACGTCGAGCGCTTCCGCGACATCGTGTTGAAGGCCGAAGAAACCGTCGAGATCGAGCCGGCCAAGGGTTCGAAGCCGGCGAAAACGGTGACCAAGCCGGGCGGGCTCTACATCATCGGGTCCGAACGGCATGAATCGCGGCGCATCGACAACCAGCTCCGCGGCCGCTCCGGCCGTCAGGGCGACCCCGGCCGCTCGAAATTCTTCCTGTCGCTGGAAGACGATCTGATGCGGATTTTCGGATCCGACCGGCTCGATAGCATGCTGACGCGGCTGGGCCTGAAGGAAGGCGAGGCCATCATCCATCCCTGGATCAACAAGGCTCTGGAGAAGGCGCAGCAGAAGGTCGAGGCCCGCAACTTCGACATCCGCAAGAACCTCCTGAAGTTCGACAACGTCCAGAACGATCAGCGCAAGGTGATCTTCGACCAGCGCGTCGACCTCATGAAGGACGAGAGTGTCGCCGAAACCGTCGCCGACATGCGCCGCGCCTTTGTCGAGGACCTCGTCACCAAGCATGTGCCGGAACACGTCTATGCCGAGCAATGGGACACGGCCGGGCTCAAGGAAGAGCTGAAGCGCGTGCTCGACGTCGACCTGCCGGTCGATGAGTGGGCCAAGGAAGAGGGCATTGCC
This sequence comes from uncultured Alphaproteobacteria bacterium, assembly GCA_963832045.1. Lineage (GTDB taxonomy): Bacteria > Pseudomonadota > Alphaproteobacteria > Rhizobiales > Xanthobacteraceae > Bradyrhizobium. Next base: position 64,145 of record CAWHSM010000006.1, on the reverse strand, counting down.
GACGAGGAATTGCTGACCCGGATCGAAGATCGCGTCGATCAGCACATGGCGGCCAAGGTGGCGCAATGGGGCCCCGAGGTGATGCGCTATGTCGAGAAGACCATCCTGCTGCAGACGCTCGACCATCTCTGGCGCGAGCATCTGGTGATGCTCGATCATCTGCGCCAGGTGATCGGCTTGCGCGGTTATGGCCAGCGCGATCCGCTGCAGGAATACAAGTCGGAGGCGTTCAGCCTGTTCGAAGCCATGATCGCGCATCTGCGCGAGGCGGTGACGGCGCAATTGATGCGCGTCGAAATCGTTCCGCCGGAAAATCAGCAGCCGGAATTGCCGCAGATGGAAGCGCACAAGCTCAATCCGAATACCGGCGAGGACGATATGGCGTTCGCCAATGCCTCGCTGGTGCCCGCCGCTACCGCCAATCGCGATCCGCAGAACCCGGCGACGTGGGGCAAGGTCGGCCGCAATGAGGACTGTCCCTGCGGCTCGGGCAAGAAGTACAAGCATTGCCACGGCAAATACGCGTGAGGGCCTCGGCCCTTCACTGATTTCCTTCCCGATCGACCAAACGCCGTTTCAACGCGCCGCTTTGAGCAGCGGAATGCTGTTGGGATCGCGCGGTGCCGGCATTTGCTTCAAGTAGGCGTAGATGTCGGCGGCGTCCCGGTCGGAAACGACGGCAGCCTCGTAAGGCGGCATCTGATTGGCGGGATGACGGAGCTGGTTGAGGAAGCCGTCGAAGGCAAACTGCGTGCGCGACAGGCTCGGGCCCGTCGCCATCGCGCCCTGACCGGCAAGACCGTGGCATTGATAGCACCCGATCTCCCGATAAAGCTTCTTGCCGTTGTCGGCATCGCCGGCCGGAGCGGAGACCTGTTGGGCGAAGGCTCGGCCCGTTAGCCATCAAGACGCTGAAGCTCAAGACTGCGCCGGTAAGAAGAGTCTTTTTCATCACCATCTCCTTAGCGCGGTTGCGTGATGACATCGATCAGCGCAGGTTGACCGGCTTTCACGGCGGCGATGCCCTTGCGGAAAGCTTCCGCCAGTTCGTTGGGATCCTCGATCGGACCGATGCCGACCGCGCCGTAGGCTTGCGCGATCCTGGCATAGTCGATGTTCGGATTGTCGATCGTGGTTCCGATCGGGGCACTGCGCACGTCGCGATTATGCCGGTTCGCCATGCGCTGGACGTGCATGATCTCCTGATGGTAGGCGCGGTTGTTGTGGATGATCGTCAGGTAGGGAATGCCGTGGTGGGCCGCCGTCCATAGCGTATGCGGCGCCATGTTGAATTCGCCGTCGCCGGTGACGCTGACGACCACCCGCCCGCCGGCATCGCGATGCGCGATCGCCGCACCAAGGGCTGCGACCGGTTGATAGCCGACTCCATAGCCGCCGGAGCCGCCGATGAAGCGGTAATGCTTGTCCAGCGGCCACAAGCGGTGCGGCCATTGGGATGAAAAATTGCCATCAGAGACCAGCGCCCAGTCCTCCTTCTGAAGCAGCGCCCATAGCTCCGCATAGAGACGCGCGGTCGAAATCGGGGTGGCGTCCCATCCAAGCGCCGCCTCGCTGCGCGCGCGGTCGACCGAAGCACGATAGGCCTGGCGCAATTTCTCGCCGCGCATCTCGTTGGCGCTCTTGCCGCTGGGGGCCGCCTCGCGCTGCACGGCCTCGATCAGATAAGGCAGCGTCGTCTGGGCGTCGGCCGCGATGTTGATGTCGGCGCCGACATAGCGCTGGAAGTCCTGGTAGTTGGAATGCACCAGCAGGTCGCGCGTCGAGATGCTGATCACCTTCACGCCGGTCTTGACCCGCTGGATGTCGGTGCGTTCCAACTGATCGCGCAAGCTATTGAGCTGGCCGAAGAGATCGACCGGCTCGAGCGACAGGATGCAATCGGCTTGCGCGATCAAGCTGCCGGCGCGTTCCGACTGGCAGAGATAATGCGTGTTCGGCATGTTCATGCGGGAACGGTTGTCGATCACCGGCGCCTGCAACAGTTCGGCCAGCCGCACCAGATCGTCCATCGCGGCTTGCGAGCGCGCATAGCGGTCCGCGATGATCACCGGGCTTTCCGCGGCGACGAGCATTTTGGCCGCCTCGCGCACCGCGTTCGCATCGCCCGCGGCGTGGGAAGGCATCGTCAAACGCGGGATCCGCAGCTTGCGCTGCTCGCGCTCCTCAAGCGGGTCCTCCTGCAGCTTGGCGTCGGCGACAATGAACACGGGCCCGGGCGGTTGTGCGCAGGCCAGCGCATAGCCGCGCACCGTCGACTCGGCGAAATGCTGCAGCGACATCGGATAATCGTCCCATTTGACGAAGTCGCGCACGGTGGCCGCGCCATCCTGCACGCTGTGGAACCACTCGACGCCGGGCCGCCGCTCGTTGGTCGCGCCGACATTGCCGGTAAAGACCAGCATCGGAACGCGGTCGCAGTAGGCATTGTAGATCGCCATCGCCGCGTGCTGGGTGCCGACCGTGCCGTGCACGATGGCGGCCATCGGCTTGCCCGCAACCTTGGCGTAGCCATGCGCCATCCCGACCGACACTTCCTCGTGCAGGCAGGTCAGCCATTCCGGCCGCTTGTTCGCGCCGTAGTTGATGAAGCTCTCCTGCAAGCCGCGAAAGGTCGAGCCGGGGCAGGACGCCATGTAGGTAAGGTCGAGCGTCTTGCAGACGTCGACCATGAAGTCGGAGCCGGTCTTCTCCGTCGTCAGGCGCTCGACTTCCGGCGGGCGCTCACGTTCATGGGCCTGAGTAGCGGCATTGGGTGTCGGCGCGCTGTTGTTCGGCTTTTCGGGCGTTTGCGCCTCGGCGGCGTGTGGCGCGGCGATGGTGGCTCCGCCGGCCACGACCATTCCCTTGAGAAATCGACGGCGATGCAGCGTGGGGGCTTTCGACTCTCGCATGGCTTCTCTCCCTGCATTTTCTTGCAAAGCCGCGTCATGCGCGGGCTCGCAGCTTTTCTCCAAGCTACCGCATCGCGGAGGTCGAGGCGAGGAAATCGCTTTGAGAAAGCCGCAAGCCTGCTCGCGGCAAGCGCATGGTTTTCAGGATGTGGGAAAATGCATCCGCGCCGGCGCGAGGATCACTTGGTCGCCGAGAAGCGACTCTCGAACGAATTCGGCGATACGATCGGCTGAGCGCCGGCCACCAGGCTGGTCTGGGGAGCCGCAGCGCGGGGCCGCGGGGCGGGCGCAGCATTGGCGGCGGTATCGGTCACCGCCGGCTTCAATGGCGGCTTGGTGGAAGCCTGTTTGGTTTCGCCCTTCGAGGCCTTTGGAATCGACGCGTCGGGACGCGGCGGCTTGGCATCGGCGGCCTTCGGTCGGGCCGGGGCCGTCGGCTGCGTGGTGGTCGCGGTAGCGTCAGCCGACGCGCCGCCAAGACCGACCTTGCGGGCAAGGCTGGAGAAGAAGCCTTCCGATTCGGTGCTCTGCGCGGCCGGCGCCACCGCGGCGACGCGCGTCGACGATGTTGTCGTCGACGAGGATGCTTGTGTCACGGAGGCTACGAAGGGCTCTTCCGGTGAGGTCACCGGCCCACGCGGAGGATTGACGCCGGCTGGGATGGTGCCGGGCGCCTTGTCGAGGGTGAGCAGCGCGAGGCCCGAGCCAGCTTCCGACAGGCCCGTGCTGCCGCCAGGCACTCTGGCGGCGAACACCCTGTGCATGCCGCCGTCGATGCCGGTATTGATCTGGGCAACCGGCGTTCCCCGCGCGACCAGCTTGGCGAATTCGGCGTCGTCGGCTTCCTGCTTTTCGCGCACGGCGTCGGCGACTTCGTCGGGAACCACATAGGCCGGGCATTTCGCCGAGGCCTCGAATACCGGATCCCGCTTGGCATCCGCCGGCTTCATGGCGTCGAACACATATTTCTTTTCGCAGAAGTCGACCTTGGGCTCCTCCCGCGTCACCTCGAAATGATCGTTGCCTTCCTTGATCATTTTCCAGAACGCCATGTGCGGGCTGTTGCGATGCCGCGCCATGTTGAGCGCCGTCATGTGGAACGGGTAGGCCTGAAACTGGAACGATTTCTGGCCGCCGAAGAAGGATTCGCGGCCCAGCGAATAAATCTCCGCGATCTGCTCGTCGGTCATCGCGTAGCAGCCGCGCGAGGAGCAATCGCCATGGACCATCAGCTCGGAGCCGGTATGCCCGAGCGACCGGTCGTAAGCGTTCGGATAGCCGGTGTTGAAAGAGAGATAGTAGGCGGACGTCGGATTCATCTGCGCCGGCGAGATCGCGTAAAAGCCTTCCGGCGCCTGGCGGTCGCCTTCGCGGACCTTCGGTCCGAGATCTCCCGACCAGCGGCAAATCGGATAGGTCTTCAACAGCGCGAAGCGGCCGGTACGGTCCTGCTTCCAGACCTCAAGTTCGGCCTCCTGCTTGAACAGCCGAATCAGGATCGGCGACTGCAGGTCCATGTTCTTGGCGTCGATCTGGGCGATCAACCTGGGCGGGACGGGCTGGTTGGCTTTGGCGTTGGTGGCGAGCGAATTAATCTCGTCGCTGTTGCAGCCAGCCAGCGACGCACCCGCCGCCAGCACAGCAGATGTCATAAGCGCGCGAACCAGCGAGCGACGGATCAATGCAAAGCTCCACACCCTACGGGCAAATCTCGCACCCCAAACTAGTGGAGTGGATTTGACATTCGCTACCCTCTGGCCGCGCATTCGCCATGCGAATGTCAAATCCAAAACTCCACTAGGAACCTATATCTGCTAGTGGTCCTTTGATTCTAACATTTGCAAAAGTGCCTGCCCCACCGGGATGCAAATGTTAGAATCGGACCACTAGCGTCGATGCCCTGAAGCCATTGAATAAAATATTATCCTTAAAGCCCCTGCCGTCGCAAGCCGAGGCTGGCCTTGCGGCCCCTGCCGTCTCGGGCATGGTGAATGGAGTTTAAACAGGCGGCTAACGGCCTAATTTGGGCCGAAATGGCAGAAATCCGAAAGGATTGGGGATGTGGAACCCGCGGCCGGCCCCAGCCATGCGGTCGAATCAGAAGGCTTTTCGACCGATATCGAGGAATTTCTGCCGCCGCTGCTGGCGGATTGCCTCCGGCGCGAGGGGGCGCAGCTCGCTCAAGGTCTGGGCGATGGCTTCCCCGGTGCTGGCAATCATGGCGGCGGGATCGCGGTGCGCGCCCCCCGCCGGTTCTTTCAGGATCTGGTCGATCACGCCAAACCGCAGCATGTCCTGCGCGGTGATTTTCATGCTGGTCGCGGCTTCCTGGGCCTTGGTCCCATCGCGCCACAGGATCGAGGAGGCGGCCTCCGGCGAGATCACGCTGTAGATCGCGTGCTCGAACATCAGCACGCGATTCGCGGTCGTAATCGCGATGGCGCCGCCGGACATTCCCTCGCCGGTGATGATCGCGATATTGGGCACGCCAAGCGACAGGCAGGCGTCGGTGGAGCGCGCGATGGCTTCGGCCTGCCCGCGTTCCTCGGCGCCGATACCGGGATAGGCGCCCGCGGAGTCGACGATCGACAACACCGGAATGCCGAAACGGTCCGCCATCTCCATCAGCCGAACCGCCTTGCGATAGCCTTCCGGCCGCGCCATGCCGAAATTGTGCTTGATGCGGGAATCGGTGCTGGCGCCCTTCTCCTGGCCGATCACACAAATGCTCTCGCCACCAAAGCGGCCGAAGCCGCCGACCAGCGCCTCGTCCTCGCCGAACTTGCGGTCGCCGGCGAGCGGTGTGAATTCCGGGATCAAGGCGGCGATGAAATCGGTGAAATGCGGCCGCTGCGGATGGCGCGCCACCAGCGTTTTTTGCCACGGCGTCAAATTGGCATAGAGGTCGTTCAGCGCCTGCGCGGCCTTGCCCTCTATCCGGGCGATCTCCTCGCCAATGTCGCTGCCCGAAGCCGCCAAAACCCGCAATTCGTCGATCTTGGAATCGAGTTCGGCGACGGGCTTTTCGAAATCGAGGTAGCTGCGCATGTGATCCGGCATCAAATCAATATAGGAGGGAAGCCGCTTCGGAGCGAAGCGGCTTCCGGGCTACGCGAAGAAAGCACATGTCTTCATATGTTTAGCGTGCATTCCGAGTCGGACGGCGTTTTCTTCGGCGAAGCGCTGCCTGTGAGAAGCGGACGGGAAATGGCTCTTTCGGGGGAGAAGGAGCGGAAGTCAAGAAGGCCGGCGAGTGCTGCCGATCTGAAGTCCCTGCGCGACACTTCCAAAAAAAGCGATTGGCTACTTCTCCGCCAACGGATGCAGATCGCGCACCAGGCTCTTCAGGCGCTCCTCGACCACATGGGTGTAGATCTGGGTCGTCGAAATGTCGGTGTGGCCGAGCAGGGTTTGCACGATGCGCAAGTCGGCGCCGTTGTGCAGGAGATGGCTTGCGAAGGCGTGGCGCAACACGTGCGGCGAGACCAGGCGCGGCGCGAGGCCCGCGGAGGCGGCCAGTTCCTTCAGGTCGCGCGCAAAATGTTGCCGCGTCAGATGCCCGCTTTCGCCGAAGGAAGGAAACAGCCATTTCGACCCGGCCGCATTTTTCTTTTTCGCGGCCTTGAGCGTCTCCATTGCCGCGAGATAGTCGGCCATCGCCCGGCGCGAAGTCTCGTTCAGCGGCACCAGCCGCTCCTTGTTGCCTTTGCCGCGCACCACGATCATGCGGGCGTCGCTTCGCGATGCGGATAGCGGCAATGCGACCAGTTCGGAGACGCGCAAGCCGGTGGCGTAGAGCACTTCGAGCAGGCAGTAGAGCCGCATTGCGCGTAGCCGCTCCTGGGGCGAGGCTTCCGCCGCGTCGGCCAGTGCCTTCGCGTGCACCAGCAGGCGGTCGACATCCGATATCGACAGCACCTTCGGCAGGCCGCGGCCGCGCTTGGGTCCGGACAGGATCGCGGCCGGATCGTCGCTGCGAATCCGCTCGTTGAGCAGAAAGCGGAACAGATGCCGCATCGCCGACAGCCGCCGTGCGACGCTCGAGGATTTGAAACCGCGGCCGTCAAGATCGGCAAGATAGCCGCGCAAGGATTGCGTCTCGGCGCCGGCAAAGCTCTGGCCGCCGGTTGCAAGAAATGCCGAGAAATCGGCCAGGTCGCGCCGATAGGCATCGAGCGTATTGTCGCCGGCGCCCTGTTCGGCGGCGAGCATATCGAGGAACAGGTCGATCAGCCTGGCGTCGGAAGGTTTGGCGCGCATCCGCAAACCCTAACCCTTAAATCCTTGACGAACCCTCTCGTCTTTTTCCGGCGCGTGTTCCTTGCCCCTATTTCTTGAGGAACCTGTCCGCCGGCACGGTAACCGTCATTTCCCGCGGCTTCGGGTTGACGAAATTCGCCAGCGCGAAAATCGCGCCGTAAACGATCCCTACGATGACGGCGACGACAGTCAGAAAGCGGAACAGACTGGGCATGCGAGGGCCTGAAGCGGCGAATTAACCATTGAATCCATCAGGGATAGGCCGATCTGACTACCACCATGTTCGGACCACTAGCAACGGCATCGGCGGGGGTAGTATGGTGATGCGGTACGCCGCTTCCTGCGGCGATTGAGCAGTGAAATGTCTGAAACAACCGTCTCATCGGCCGACCCCGGCACGCCCCAGGAGGCCGAGATCAAATCGGCGCTGGGCGCGCGTTCGGTCGTGCTGGTCGGGATGATGGGGGCCGGCAAATCCACCATCGGGCGGCGCTTGTCGGCACGGCTCGGCTTGTCGTTTCTCGATGCCGACGCCGAAATCGAATTGGCCCATGCCGGCATGCCGATTCCTGAAATATTCGCGGCCCACGGTGAGCCGTATTTCAGGGACGGTGAGGCGCGGGTGATCGCACGGCTGCTTGACAGCGGACCGGCGGTGATTGCCACCGGCGGCGGCGCCTTCCTGCGTCAGGAGACCCGCGATCGCATCCGCGACAAGGCCGTCTCGATCTGGCTCAAGGTCGATTCCGAGGTCATCATGCGCAGGCTGAAGCGGCGATCCGACCGTCCGCTGCTTCAGACCGCCGATCCCGAGGCTACCGTCGCACGGCTGATCGGCGAACGCGAGCCGGTCTACGGCCAAGCCGACCTGACGGTCTGGTCCCGCGACGTGCCGCACGAGAAGATCGTCGATGAATGCATCGAGGCGCTGCACGGCGAGCTTTGCGGCGGACAGGTAAAACGAAACCGGGATAGCCGGGGCGTTGTCCTATGACCGCGCCGCTGAAACATACCGATCCGATCACCGTCGATGTCGCGCTCGGCGATCGCGCCTATGACATCGTGATCGGCCGCGACACCCTCGCCTCGCTGGGTAAACGTATCGCCGCGCTGCGGCCGGGCGCGCGCACCGCTGTTGTCACCGATCGCAATGTCGCAAGGCACTGGCTTGCGCAGACCGAGGCATCGCTGACGGAAGCCGGGATCGCAACGTCCCATATCATCGTCGAGGAAGGCGAGGGCTCCAAGAGCTATGCCGGCCTCGAACAGGTAAGCGAGGCGTTGATATCAGCCAAGATCGAACGCGCCGATCTTGTGATTGCGCTCGGCGGTGGCGTGGTCGGCGACCTCGCGGGCTTTGCGGCCGCTATTCTGCGCCGCGGGGTTGATTTCGTGCAAATGCCGACCTCGCTGCTGGCGCAGGTCGACTCCTCCGTCGGCGGCAAGACCGGTATCAATTCGCCGCAAGGCAAAAACCTTCTCGGCTCGTTTCATCAGCCGCTCCTGGTGATCGCCGACACCGCCGTGCTCGACACGTTGTCGCCGCGTCAATTCCGCGCCGGCTATGCGGAAGTGGCCAAATACGGCGTGCTCGGCGATGAAGCCTTCTTCACCTGGCTGGAAAAAAATCATGCCGATGTTTTTTCCGGCGGCGCCGCGCGCGAACACGCGATCGCAACGTCCTGCCGCGCCAAGGCTGCGATCGTGGCGCGCGACGAGCGCGAGAACGGCGAACGCGCGCTGCTCAATCTCGGCCACACCTTCGGCCATGCGCTGGAAGCTGCGACCGGGCTTTCCGACCGGCTATTCCACGGCGAAGGCGTTGCGATCGGCATGGTGCTGGCGGCGGAACTGTCCGCGCAGCTTGGCATGATCGCAGAGACAGACGCCGCGCGCCTCAAGCGGCACCTGGCAGAGGTCGGCTTGCCGACCGCGTTGCAGGAGATCGCCGGCTTTGCCCAGGAAGGCCTGGCCGATGCCGATGCATTGATGGCCCTGATGGCGCAGGACAAGAAGGTCAGGCGCGGACGGCTCACTTTCATTCTGCTCCAGGCGATCGGCCGCGCCGTGATTGCGCCCGATGTCGAACCGGCGGTAGTCCGTGATTTTCTCAAAGCCAGGCTGGTGCGGCAGTCCTAGGACGTCGCGCATGACCCGGACGGTGAATAAACGCACATGGATTGGCTCACGTTTTCCGTCGTCGCTTTATGTCTTCTGGTATCGGCGTTTTTCGCTGCCAGCGAAACCGCGCTGACCGGCGTCTCGCGCGCCAGCATGCTGCGGCTATCGAAGCAAGGCAATCAGGACGCCGGCATCGTCTCGAACCTGTCGGCGATGCGCGAGCGAATGATCGGCGCTCTGTTGCTCGGCAACAACATTGCCAATATCGGTGCTTCGGCGCTCGCGACCGGCATCTTCACGATATGGTTCGGCGAAGTCGGCGTACTCTACGCCACTGCCGTGATGACGGTCCTGGTCGTCATCTTCGCCGAGGTGTTGCCGAAGACGATCGCCATCAATGCGCCGGACCGGGTGGCGCTGCTGGTCGCCCGGCCGATGAAGTTCATGATATTCCTGCTCGGGCCCCTGCTCGCGGTCGTCGAAGTCATCGTTCGATTTTTGATGCGGCTGTTCGGCATCAAGGCCGGCCACAACCAGCCGATTCTTTCACCGTTCGAGCGGCTGCGCGGCGCGGTCGATCTGCTGCATCATGAGGGCAAGGTCGAGAAGCAGGATCGGGACATGCTCGGCGGGCTTCTTGATCTCCGCGAGCTTCAGGTGTCCGACGTGATGGTCCATCGCACCGAAATGGTGATGATCAACGCCGACCTGCCGCCGGAAGAACTGGTGCGGGAAGTGCTGGCGACCGAATACACCAGGATTCCACTGTGGCGCGACAAGCCGGAAAACATCACCGGCGTCCTGCACGCCAAGGATTTGCTGCGCGCCATCCGCGCCGCCGACGGCGATACGTCGAAAATCGATGTCTCGACCATCATGCTGCCGCCATGGTTCGTCCCGGAAATGCGCCCGGTCTCCGAACAGCTCAAGGCTTTCCGCCGCCGCAAGACCCACTTCGCGCTGGTCGTCGACGAATACGGCGAGGTCGAGGGCATGGTGACGCTGGAAGACATCCTGGAAGAGATCGTCGGCGACATTTCCGACGAGCACGATGTCGTGGTGGCCGGCGTCCGCGCCCAGCCCGACGGATCGGTGGTTGTCGACGGCTCGGTGCCGATCCGCGACCTCAACCGCGCGATGGATTGGCACCTTCCCGACGAAGAGGCGACCACGATCGCCGGTCTTGTGATCCACGAGGCGCGCTCGATTCCCGAGCGGGGCCAGAGCTTCACATTCCACGGTTTCCGTTTTCGTGTATTGCGACGTGAACGCAACCGTATTACGGCGCTTCGGATCGTGGCGGTGCCGCGGGAGACGGACGTTGGGGAAAAAAAGCCGAGGCGCGCCGGCAAGGGCTTTTGATTTATCGGCCTGCCGTCAATCTTGAGCTAGCTAGCTTCTCCCGGCGCCTGGGCGCTGATCGCCAGCGCATGCACGCCGCCCGCAAGTTCCGCCGCCAGCGCTAGATTAATCATGCGGTGGCGCTCGATCCGGCTCTTTCCTTCGAAGGCCGCAGACACGATATAGACCCTGAAATGCGTCTCGCCGCCCGGCCTGTGGCCGGCATGGCCTTCATGAAGATGTGATTCGTCCGACACATCGAGGCTTTCCGGCGAGAAAGCTTCGCGCAACTTGTTTGTGATAGTGCCTTTGGTATTCATGGTGGCGGCAATACTTCCGCCACTGCCTCGCGTCAATGGCGTCTCGGGATTAAAGGGTTTCGCAATGTCAAGACTTGAAGCCGTTGGCGTTGCGTAGTCAAAGACAACATGCCGATCGATTCATCCAAATTTTTCGATTCCATTCGCATCAAGCCCACCAAGGTGAGCGCGAAGCGCCAGGCGCAGGCGGGTGGAGAAGCGGTAGCTTGCGAATGGGCGGGCTGCCAGAACAAGGGCGCGCATCGTGCGCCGAAGGGGCGCGAGGATTCGCGTGAGTACTGGCATTTCTGCCTCGACCATGTCCGCGAGTACAACCAGTCCTACAATTTCTTCCAGGGCATGAATCCCGACGACGTCGCGCGCTATCAGAAGGATGCGCTGACGGGTCATCGTCCGACCTGGAAGATGGGCGCCAACAGCGGCGCCAAGAAGGGCGAGGACGATATCGCCGCCGCGTCCGATCCTTTCCATATGTTCAGCGAGCTCAACGGCCGCGGCCGCTGGCGGCCGGGTCCGGGCGCGCAGCAGGCCAAGCCCGAGACGCGCAAGGTCATGAACGCCGAGCGCAAGGCGTTGCAGGTGATGGGGCTTGGCGCCCAGGCCACGCTCGATGACGTCAAGGCCAAGTACAAGGCGCTGGTGAAGCAGCATCACCCCGATGCCAATGGCGGCGACCGTTCCACCGAGGATCGCCTGATCGAGATCATCAAGGCGTATAATTATTTGAAGACGGTGGTGCGCGCCTGATTCGGCGAGGACGCGATCGGATTGATCGGGTCAGAGCCGACCACGATCCGATTGAACCGCCGGTTCGATAGCGCCGCCGCCCTGCCGGCGGCGGATCACCCAGGTCGCCGCTGCGATGATCAACGCGCCGGCAATCACCGACAATATCCAGTAATGCTTGGCAATGCCGGCGTGCGGCGCGAACCCTCCGTAGCGGTGCAGGGCAGAAACCGCGAGCACCCCGGGCAGCACATGGGCCGGCGCCCATAGCAGGATCGCCGGAATGTTGACGGCAAAGAACATCGGCGGCGACATGCCAAGCGCGCCCGCCGTGACCGGAACGAAGGCTCTGATCGGCGGCACGAAGCGCGCGAAGAACACGGCCAGTGCGCCCCAGCGGTGGAAGAGCGCTTCGCTCCGGGCGATCACCCGCGGGTAATTCGAAAACGGCCAGGCGTCGAGAATCTGGCGCTGTTCGCGATGTCCGAGACAGAAGGCCGATCCGTCGCCGAGCAGGGCGCCGGCAGTCGCAGCCGCCAGAACCCATTCCAGCCGCAGTTCGCCGCCCGGCACGAGTGCACTCAGCGCAAAGATGATGGTCGAGCCCGGAATCACCGATCCCACGATTGGAACGGCCTCCAGCAGCGCCGCCAGGAATAGCGCCAGATAGGCAAGCCCCGCATGTTCCGAGACAAACGCAATCAATGGATCGATCAGGGAGGCCACGAAAATCCTGTTTGATGGGCGGGGCGCGCAGACCTACCATAACTCGGCAACAGGGTGAAAAGTGCCGTTGGGCTCGCTCTCCCGCAGGGCGCCGGCCCTGCGGCAAAAGCTTGGCGCTATTCGCAGGGCAGCCTTCCAAAAACCGCGTCCAACGTCTATCTTCATGGAAATTCGACGGAACTTTGATTTTGCCTTGGGCTTCTGCCTATCGCCGCTCTCTGATAGGTTTCGCCTCGTAACCATCCGCAACCACACAGGTAAATCTGGTTTCGGGAGCGTCCCGAGACCTCGGAGGATTGATGACGACCGCCGCCATGACCAAAGCTGAGGAACCCGCTGGCATGCCCGACATGAAGGTGTCGGTGCGGCAGGTATTCGGCATCGACAGCGACCTTGAAGTGCCGGCCTATTCCGAAGTCGATCCGCATGTGCCGGATGTCGATACGGATTACCGCTTCGATCGCGCCACGACGCTGGCCATCCTCGCCGGCTTTGCCAAGAATCGCCGCGTCATGGTCACCGGTTATCACGGCACCGGCAAATCGACCCATATCGAGCAGGTCGCAGCCAGGCTCAACTGGCCCTGCGTGCGCGTCAATCTCGACAGCCACATCAGCCGTATCGATCTCGTCGGCAAGGATTCCATCGTCATCAAGGACGGCAAGCAGGTTACCGAATTCAGGGACGGCATCCTGCCATGGGCTCTGCAACACAATATCGCGCTGGTGTTCGACGAATATGATGCCGGCCGCCCCGACGTGATGTTCGTGATCCAGCGCGTGCTGGAAGTCTCCGGCCGGCTGACGCTGCTGGACCAGAACAAGGTGATCAAGCCGCACCCGGCGTTCCGGCTGTTTTCGACCGCGAACACCGTCGGCCTCGGCGACACTTCCGGCCTCTATCACGGCACCCAACAGATCAACCAGGGCCAGATGGACCGCTGGTCGATCGTCACCACGCTGAACTATCTGGCGCATGACGAGGAAGTGGAGATCGTGCTGGCGAAAGCCCATCACTACCGCACCTCCGAAGGCCGCGACATCGTCAACAGGATGGTGCGGCTTGCCGACCTCACCCGCAACGCGTTCGCCAACGGCGACCTGTCGACGGTGATGAGTCCGCGCACCGTGATTACCTGGGCGGAGAACGCCGAGATTTTCAGCGATATCGGCTTTGCCTTCCGTGTCACGTTCCTCAACAAGTGCGATGAGCTGGAACGGTCGCTGGTCGCCGAGTTCTATCAGCGCTGCTTCAACGCGGAGCTGGCGGAATCCGCGGTCAATGTGGCGCTGAGCTGATCTAAATCCCTCCCCGCAAGGGGGAGGGATAAGTGTTGGGTCGGAGCGATATGACCACATCGAACACGAAATTCCGCACCGGACCGAAAGAAGCGCCGACCGAGCCGTTCAAGCGCGCGGTGACGGCCTGCTTGCGCGCGATTGCGAAAAAGCCCGAACTCGAAGTGACGTTCGCCGCAGAGCGGCCGGGTCTGGCGCCGGGCAAGGCGCGGCTTCCGGAGCCGGCGCGCAAGATGACCAGGCGCGATGCGGCGATCGTGCGTGGTCACGCCGATGCGATTGCACTCAAGCTTGCCTGCCACGATCCGAAAGTGCACCGCAAGCTGATGCCGGGAAATCCGCAGGCGCGCGGCGTGTTTGAAGCCGTCGAACAGGCCCGCGTCGAGGCGCTCGGCTCGCGGCGAATGGCCGGCGTTGCGAAAAACCTCACCGCGATGCTCGACGATCATTTTCACCGCGGCAAATTCGACGAGATCACCGACCGCGCCGATGCACCGTTGTCGGACGCGCTGGCGATGCTGGTGCGCGAGCGGCTGACCGGGTTGGCGCCGCCGGCGGCGGCGCGCAAGATGGTCGATCTCTGGCGCCCGATCCTGGAAGACAAGATTGGCGCGCGGCTCGACCGGCTCGATCGGCTTGCCGAGGACCAGTTGAAATTCGGCGATGCGGTCCATGATCTGTTGTCTGCGCTTGAACTTGGCGACGATCGTAACGCCGATGCCGACGAGGACGAGAACCAGGACGACAATCGCGACGGCGAGAACGACCAGTCGGGTGCGGACGGTTCGCCGGAATCCGATGCCGCGCAGGAGATGAGCGCCGATCAGGCGCAGGCCACGACCGACGAGATGTCGGAAAGCGCGATGGAAAGCGCGCAGGCCTCGACCTCGGATACGGTCGATGACGGCGAACTTGGCGACGATGAGACGCCGGGTGAGGCGACACGGCCGAATGCACGCGGGCAGAACGAGCCGCGCGGCCCCGAATACCATGCCTTTGCGCCGAAATTCGACGAGATCATCGCGGCCGAAGACCTCTGCGACCATGACGAGCTCGAGCGTTTGCGCAGCTATCTCGACAAGCAGCTCGCGCATCTGCAGGGCATCGTCGCTCGCCTTGCCAACCGTCTGCAGCGCCGTCTGATGGCGCAGCAGAATCGCGCCTGGGAATTCGACCTCGAGGAAGGCATTCTTGATCCCGCCCGCCTGTCGCGGGTCGTGACCGACCCCTATCATCCGCTCTCGTTCATGCACGAGAAGGAGGCGACCTTCCGCGACACCGTGGTGACGCTGCTGCTCGACAATTCCGGCTCGATGCGGGGGCGTCCCATTACGGTCGCCGCGACCTGTGCGGATATTCTGGCGCGCACGCTGGAACGTTGCGGCGTGAAGGTGGAAATTCTCGGCTTCACCACCCGCGCCTGGAAGGGCGGGCAGTCGCGCGAGGCGTGGCTCGCCGCCGGCAAGCCCGCCAATCCTGGCCGCCTCAACGATCTCAGGCACATCATCTACAAATCCGCCGATGCGCCGTGGCGGCGGGCGCGCAAGAATCTCGGGCTGATGATGCGCGAGGGCCTTCTGAAGGAAAACATCGACGGCGAGGCGCTGGATTGGGCGCACAAGCGGTTGCTCGGCCGTTCCGAGCAACGCAAGATCCTGATGATGATTTCCGACGGCGCGCCGGTCGACGACTCGACGCTGTCGGTCAATCCCGGCAACTATCTCGAGCGGCATCTGCGCCATATCATCGAGGAAATCGAGACGCGCTCGCCGGTCGAACTGATCGCGATCGGCATCGGTCACGACGTCACCCGGTATTATCGCCGCGCGGTCACCATCGTGGATGCCGAGGAGCTCGGCGGCGCGATCACCGAAAAACTTGCCGAACTGTTCAGCGAGACCCAGGGGGCAGCAGCCCCGGCCGGCCCGCGCCGCCGACTGCATTCTTAAAACCCGGCGCGGAATGATCCGGGGCGGAACAGGAATGCCGGCGTTTCGCAGCTCGCGCCGCCGTTTCCTCAAAACAACCGCCGCAGGCCTGTCGGTCTTTGCCGCTTCCCGCATCGCGAAAGCGCAATTCGCATCGCCACCGGCTGCATCGCCTGCCTCTGTGGACGAGGTTTCGGGCGTTGCTCCCCTATCCATCGAGGTCACGGCCCGCGGCATTCCCGCGTTCGACCGCCACGACCATGACCGCACCCGGTTCGGCGCATTGGAATATCGAAGCGGGCTGGTGCTGACCTCGTCGTTTCCGCGCTTCGGCGGACTGTCGGGACTGAGGCTGGATGCAAAAGGCGAACGCTTCATTTCATTCAGCGACCACGGCGACTGGTTCACCGGGCGCATCGTGTACCAGGGCCGCGCGATGGCGGCACTCACGGAGGTCGAGAGCGCGCCGATGCTGGGGCCTGACGGCAAACCCATCACCCGCCGCGGCTGGTTCGATTCGGAATCGATCGCGATTGACGGCTCCTTCGTTTACATCGGCCTTGAGCGCGTCAACAAGGTGCTGCGCTTCGACTTCAGCAAAGGCTTCACCCGCGCCCGCGGCGAGGTGGTGCCGCTGCCACCGGCGGCGAGCAAGCTTCCCAACAACAAGGGACTTGAAGCGCTGGTCTTCGTGCCGAAGGGCCAGCCGCTGGCGGGAACACTGATTGCGATTTCCGAGCGCGGCCTCGACGCAAACGGCAACCTCATCGCGTTTCTGGTCGGGGGCCCGAGCCCCGGGCAGTTCAGCGTTCGCCGCACCGAGGACTTCGACGTCAGCGACGCCGTGCTGTTGCCTGCCGGCGACCTCCTGATATTGGAGCGGAAATTCTCCTGGCTCTCCGGGATTGGCATCCGCATCCGGCGTATTCCGCTCAAATCGGTGACGCCAGGCGCCGTCATCGACGGTCCCTCGATCTTCGAGGCCGATCTCGCTGACGAGGTCGACAATATGGAAGGCATCGACGCCCATGTCACGCCGGAGGGCGAAACCATGCTGACCATGGTGTCCGACGACAATTTCTCGCCGATCCAGCGCACATTGCTGCTGCAATTTGCGCTAAAGGAGTGATCAAGATGGCGGGTCGAATGCGACTGGAGTGGTAGATGTATCGTGTGAAGCGTTGGGCGATGGTGGGCGTCGTGCTGTTGACGGCCACCGCGCAAGCCCAGACCTGGCCGTCGCGCCTCATCAAGGCGACGATCCCGTTTGGCGCGGGAAGTGCCGCCGATGTCGTGCCGCGCCTGGTATTCGACCGGCTCGGAGCCGAACTCGGCCAGGCGATCGTGGTGGAAAATCGCGCCGGCGCCGGCGGCACCCTCGGCACGGCGACGGTCGTGAAGGCCGATCCGGACGGCTACAGCATTCTCGCCCAGTCCTCGGCATTGGCGATTGCGCCGGCGATCTATCCCCAACTGTCCTTCGATATAACCAAGGATCTCGCCTCGGCGCTGATGATCGGCGTCAGCGCCAATGTGATGATCGTACCGGTTTCGCGGCCATGGAAAACCGTGCAGGACTTCATCGCCGACGCCAAAGCGAGACCCGGCGCGATCACCTTCGGCTCGGTCGGGGTCGGCAGCGCGACACATATCAGCGCCGAAAAGTTTCGCCTGGCGGCCGGGCTCGAAACCGCGCACGCGCCTTATCGGGGCGGCGGGGAAGTGATCACCGACATTCTCGGCGGCCGAATCGATTTCTATTTCTGCCCGCTTGCGACCGCGCTTCCGCTGATCAAGGAGGGTCGCGTACACGCACTCGTGATCTCGACGCCCAAGCGCGCCGCCGAATTGCCTGACGTGCCGACCCCGGCCGAGGTGGGCCTGAAAAACGCCGAAAGCGTATTCTGGCTGGGCGTTTTCATGCCCAAAAGAACGCCGCGCGACATCGTCGAGAAGTTTCACGATGCGGGAATAAAGCTTCTCGCTGAGCCGTCCATGCAGGAGAGCCTGATGAAACTGGGCGTCGAGCCGTTTCCGATGACGCCCGTGGAGATGGATGCGTTCGTCGCGCGCGAGATCGCCGAGAATCTGGAGCTGATCAAGGCCGCCGGAATCAAGCCTTGAGCTGCGTTTTCGGAAGTCTGCTCCACGCGTTCGACATTCGACCTCGGTCATCGGGATGAAGTATAGAACGTTGCAGACGATCTCCTTCCGAATGCCAGATAGCACGCCATGAGCGCCCTGTTTTCTCCGATCCGCCTGCGGGAGCTTGAGCTTCCCAACCGGATCATGGTGGCGCCGATGTGCCAGTACTCGGCCGAAGGCGGCAAGGCGAACGACTGGCATTTCACCCACATCAATAGCCTTGCGTTGTCGGGCGCGGCGATGTTCTGCATCGAGGCGACCCACGTCGAGGCTACAGGCCGCATCACGCCGGGATGCCTCGGCCTGTGGAATGACGCCACCGAGGCGGCGCTGCGGCCGGTTCTCGCATCCGTCCGCAGGCATTCGAAGATAGCGATCGCGGTGCAGCTTGCGCATGCCGGCCGCAAGGGATCGAGCCACAAGCCCTGGGACGGCGGCCAGCAGATACCGCTCGCCGAGGGCGGCTGGCAGACGGACGGGCCTTCCGAGGTCGCGCACAAGGAGGGCGAATTGAAGCCCCGCGCGCTCGACTTCAACGGCCTCAAGCGCGTCCGCGACGCCTTTGTCGAGTCCGCGCGGCGCGCAAACCGGCTGGGCCTCGACGCCGTCGAACTGCATAGCGCGCACGGCTACCTGCTGCATCAGTTCCTGTCGCCGATCTCCAACCGGCGCAACGACCGGTATGGCGGGTCCCTGCAAAACCGGATGCGTTTTCCGCTGGAAGTGTTCGACGCGGTGCGCGCGGTGTTCCCGTTCAAGAAGCCGGTCGGCATCAAGGTCTCCGCGACCGATTGGGTCGATGGCGGCTGGGACCTCGAGCAGACCATCGAATTCGCCAAGGAACTGAAGAAACGCGGCGTCGGCTGGATCGACGTCTCCTCCGGCGGGGTATCGCCACAACAGAAAATCCCGCTGTCGCCCGGCTATCAGGTGCCGTTTGCGCAGGCGATCAAGGCGGCGACTGACGTCACCACCATGGCGGTCGGTCTGATTACCGAAGCGCAACAGGCGGAGGAAATCGTCGCTTCCGGCCAGGCCGACATGGTCGCGCTGGCGCGCGGTATGCTCTACGATCCACGCTGGGCCTGGCACGCCGCGGCCGAACTCGCCGGCGAGGTCTATGCGCCGCCGCAATATTGGCGCTCGCAGCCCTCGACGCAAAAAGAGCTGTTCGGAAAGACCACGTTCGGCGCGCGGTGATATCGTGCCGGCGACGGCGTGCACTCCGGCCAGAGCGCTTCGTTGCTTCGCGGCTTTGCGGTTCCTGGCGTTCATCGCTCTCATCGGCGTAAACTCCGTGCATGGAGAGCAGGCGAGCGTGAAAGACCCGGGCGAGAGAATCCGGCCGTTCGACATCGAGGCCCATCGCGGCGGCCGTGCGCTGTTTCCGGAAAACACGCTTGTCTCATTTGCCAACGCGCTCTCGATGGGGGTCTCTACGCTCGAGCTCGACATCGGCGTGACGCGCGACGATGCGATCGTCGTCTCCCACGAGCGCGGTTTGAATCCGGACCTCGCCCGCGACGCCGATGGCCGCTATGTCTCCGCGCCCGGCACCCCTTTCGTCAAGCTTTCGCTGGACGAGGTGAAGCAATTCGACGTCGGGCAGATTCGTCCGGGCAGCATCTATGCCGCGCAATTCCGCGACCAGCAGGCGGTGCCGGGCACGAAGATACCCACGCTGAAAGAGCTGATCGACCTGGTGCGCCGCTCCGGCGATGGTCATGTGCGTCTCAACATCGAAACCAAGATCGATCCCAACTATCCGGACGAGTCGCCGCAGCCGGAACGCTTTGTCACGCTTCTGCTTGATCTTTTGCGCGCCGAGAAATTCGAAGATCGCGTCATGGTGCAGTCGTTCGACTGGCGGACCCTGCAGTGGGTGCAGAAACTCGCGCCCAAAATTCCGACGGTGTATCTGACGGTGCAAGGGGGAAGGGATCCGACGGTTTTTCCCGACAAGGCTTCGGTTTGGAGCGCCGGGTTCGATCCGGCCGAGCACGGAAGATCGATACCGCGCACCATCAAGGCGGCGGGCGGCGCGATCTGGTCGCCGTATTCCGGCGACGTCACGCCGGAGGTGATTGCCGAATCCCACGCGCTCGGCATTGCCGTCGTGGTCTGGACCGCGAACAAGGAAGCCGACATGGCGCGCCTGATCGAGATGGGCGCCGACGGAATCATCTCCGATCGGCCCGATGTCTTGCGCAAGGTCGCCGGCGAGAAGGGCATCGCGCTGCCCAAGGGTTGGCCGGTCAAGCCATAAGAAGAGATCGTGGTCTCATCCTTCGAGACGCGCGCCTCATTTGCCCCCTTCGCGGCGGCCTCGCTACCGCTCGGCTTGCTCGGATGCGCGCGCTCCTCAGGATGAGGTGAACCGCAATTCCTCATGGTGAGGAGCGCAGCATCGCTGCGCGTCTCGAACCATGAGGCCACCGACGGAGCCATTGCGGTTATCGCCAACTAATCCTGCTACTTCACTCACGCCTTCTTCATCTCCGCAATCGCGCGCAGGGCGGCGATATAGCCATAAGGCCCGAGCCCGCAGATCACCGCGGTGGCGGCATGGGAAATCTTCGAATGCCGGTGATGCTCGTCGCGGGCGTGGATGTTGGAAATGTGCACTTCCAGCACCGGGCCCTCGAAGGTCTTGATCGCGTCGACGATCGCGATCGAGGTGAAGGAATAGGCGGCCGGGTTGATGATGATGGCGTCAGTGCCCTGCCGGGCCGACTGGATCCGCTCGACCAGTTCGCCCTCGTGGTTGGATTGGTGGAAGCTGACGGTAAGGCCGAGCGCCGCCGCCTCGCGCTCGCAATTTTGCCTGATCTGTTCGAGCGTGGTGGTGCCGTAGATATGCGGCTCGCGCACGCCGAGCAGATTGAGGTTGGGGCCGTTGAGGATCATCACTCGTTTCATGGCGCGCCTTTCAAGCTGGGTTTGGGTCGAAATGTAACAGCGACGGAAGTGAGCCCCCTCTCCCCTTGCGGGAGAGGGTTGGGGTGTGGGGTTTAGGTCTATCGTGCAGCGTAACCCCTCACCCGGATCGCATCTGTCGATGCGATCCCGCAAGGGGAGAGGTGGGAAGGCCGCCGGCAGACCATTCCATTGGACGACGTGTTCGCATCCTACCTTGGCTGAATCGACCTCACATCCCGAATACCGCGACGGCGCGAATCGGCGAGGCAGTGCCGCCGCGCCATTTCAGCGGCAGGCCGATGAAGGTGAAAGGCCCCGCGCCCAACAACGTCTCGAGGTTGCAGAGGCTTTCAATATGGGTGATGCCAAGCTCGAAGCAGGCCTTGTGCACCAGCAGGTTTTCCTTGCCTTCGGGTCCCGGCCGCATCGAATCGATGCCGAAATGCACCACGCCGCGTTCGGCGAGCCATTCGGTGGCCTTCACGTTCACGCCGGAATTCTCGGTCGCATATTCCTTGCGCGGAAAAGTCCGTTCGTGATGGCCGGTGCAAAGCAGGACCGTGCCGCCCTTCGGCACCGGATGGCCTGACTTCGCAACCGCGGCCTCGAGATCGGCCGGCGTGATCTCGGTGCGCGGGGCGATGTGGCGCAGGTCGATGCAGATGCCCGGCACGATGCATTTTTCCAGCGGATACTGGTCGATTCCCTCGCCGCGTCTGTCGAAATGCAGCGGCGCGTCGATATGGGTGCCGCCATGGTCGGGCATCGCGAAATACATGGACGCCAGCCCGTGCACGTTGCCGCCATCGGCAAAGGATTCCTCGTGCGTCTTCCACATGCCGTGAATGATGGCGGAGTGGCCGGGATAGTTCGGGGTGCGATGGTAAAGCTCACGGCTGAGGTCGACGATCTTCACGAAGGGTCCTTTCCTTAAATATGTACGTCGTCCCTGCGAACGCAGGGACCCATAACCACAGTTGTCTGTTTGGAGAAGAAGCCGTTCGCCAGTGTTTGAAACGGTAAGGCCACGGCGTATGGGTCCCCTGCGTTCGCAGGGACGACATGGCTGTTTTGCTTCGCCACTTCCGCCCTCACATCACACCGGCTTGATGCCGGCCTTGGCGATGACATCGCGCCATTTCGGCACTTCGGTTTCGATATATTTGCGCAGGCCTTCCGGGCCGTGGGTGACGACTTCGTAGCCGTTGTCGCGCAATTGCGCGACGACCGCGGGGCCCTTGAGCAGTTCGATCGATTTCGCCGCCAGTTTTTCCACAATGTCGGACGGCGTCCTGGCGGGCGCGAAAAAGAACTGGGCGGTTTCGGCGATAAAATCCCTGTACCCGAGCTCGATCATGGTCGGCACCTCGGGCAGATCAGGCCAGCGGTGCTCGCCGGTTAAGGCCAGCGCCTTGATTTCGCCCGACAGCACAAAGGGCAATGCCGCCGGCAACGCCGTGACCGCCAGTTGCGTGGTGCCGGCAAGCAGCGCCTGGATCGCGGGGGCCGCGCCGGAAAACGGCACATGGGTGATTTCGACGTTGCCTACGATCTTGAGCAGTTCGGCGGAAAGATGCGGCGTGGTGCCGGCGCCGGGGCTCGCGTAATTCAACTCGTCCGGCTTCGCCTTGGCGCGGGCAAAGAGTTCGGCGATCGAACGGACGCCGAGCTTCGGCGACACCACAATCACGTTGGGCGTGGTGCCGAGTTCGGTGATCGGCGCGAAATCCTTGAACGGGTCGTAGGGAATTTTGGCGTAGAGGCTCGGGTTGACGACATAGGCGCTGGAGGTGACGAGCAGCGTATAGGCGTCGGCCTCCGCATGCGCCACGTAGCCGATCCCGAGATTGCCGCCGGCGCCGGGGCGATTTTCCACGATGATATTGCCGGCAAGCGCGGGGCCGAGATTTTGCGCCAGGATCCGCGCCATGATGTCGGTCGGGCCCGCGGGTGCGAAGGGAACGATGAATTTGATCGGCCGGTCCGGGTAAGGCGCGGCGAAAGCCCGTCTCATCCCGAGCGTCGATGCCGCCGCCGCGCCCGCCGCAAGGCCGGCGGCGCTGAGGATTCGGCGGCGCGAGAGCAGGGGGCTTTTGTTGTCTGGCATGACTTTTCTCCCGGGCGTTTTCTTGCAGTTTTTTGCATCACACCATAGTTGGCGGGTTTATTCGAGCCCTCGATTTGGGCGTGAAAGACCGGTGTTCGTTCGACCGATCGTCCCTGACTCGCCCCGCTTGCGGGGTGAGGGGTTGCCACTACCCGGACACACCACTGCCTTCCCGCAACGCGATTGCGCCCGAGTTGTGCATGAACCTTTCGCGCCTCGAATAGAGAGGGCCTTCGGTGGTTCCTCGGTCCCTGCGTTCGCAGGGCACGACCAACGAGCACAGCATGTCGCCACCGATTTCGGGATGTTCAAGACAGCCACCGTCGTCCGCTCAGGGCATTCGTCTCGTGCGCCATCGCGTCCACCGCATCCCGCGTCCAACGTTTTGTGACGATCGCGAAACGCCCCTCATTCGGGCGCGGGACGGGCGGAAAGGTGCTGGTGATTTGCCCGACATCGCAAGCAAAATTGCCTGCGACATGTGGCGACGACGCGCAAATTCAGCGCGACAACGCGTTCGACGCTGCGCAATGCAGCAATTGCGCCGTCATCCCTGACGATCAGCCGCGAGCAGCTCTCCGTATCGGGCGCGAGCGTCCGCGGCCCCGTTGAGCCAGGTCTTCCGGCAATCCGTCCCCACAAGGGAGAGGTGAAGGCAAGCTCAACCCTGCTTGAGGATTTTCTTCGCCCTCTCTTCCGGCCAGCGCTCGCCGAGCGGGCGGACGCGAACGCGCGTTCCGTCCTCGGTGTTGATGAGCGCATGCGAGGCGATTTCGTCGTTGATCTCGAACAGCCTGAGTTCCGTCGTCGGCAACCAGGTCAGTGTCTGGTCGATATCGCCGGGAAAAATCTGCCACGTCGAGCCGTCATGCAGTTTGACGATGTGGCTCTCGCGATGCTCAAGGATTTTCATGGCACGACTTTCATCAGGCGGTGGGATGGGCGGTTCCGGATTTGCCGGCGCGCGGCCGTTGGTGGGCGGCACTTCGCCGTCGAGCCAATCCTGCTCGTCGGCCAGCGCCCGCCACGCCGCCTCCATCCGCCTGTAGCGATGGAAGGCCGGTTCGTTGGCTGCGGTCTCGGCAAGCTGCGAGCAGTTCTCGGCGTTTTCGCGAAAGGTCTCCGACTGCTTCATGGTGTCCTCATCTCTGTTGCAAGGACAGCTATGCCCCGCGCGCACGATTGCAACGAAGTTCCAATGAACGATCGGCAAGACCGATGGGAACCGCGCTGACACTTCGTCGCAGGCCGCGACGGAAGCGGCGGGTTCAGCCGTGGTTCATTGCGGGAAGATGGCGGTTGCTAAAGCTTTAACGGCACCGGCGAAACCCGCTCAAGCATCATCCGCGTCTGGCAACGGGAACAGCGAGGGCGCTCAATGGCGGTCAGGAATTGCTGGCGTGAGGTCACGGCTTTCCTCCGTATGGGGCGGGAGCCTTACCGAACTCTCTGTCACCGATGGCAGCCAATATGGTGCGGTGATGAAAGAAATATGCTCTCCTGAATTCCCCGATGCTGGTCAATAAAGCTCACATTCCGAAACTTAATAATTGCTCTACTCACGCTCTTTGAGCAGGGGCTTCTCGTGCAAAACCGCGCTCAGCAGCGAGTTGTTGACCTCGATATGGCCATTGTAGCTGATGAGCCCGAGCTTGCGAAACTTGTTCATGAAATGACTGACCCGGGATCGGGTGGTGCCGACCATCTCGGCCAGCGTTTCCTGGCTGATATTCGGGCTGATCCGCTGTGGTTCGCCTTCCTTGCCGAAATTCGCGAGCAGCAAAAGCAGCCGGGCAAGTCGCCGCTCGCTCGAATTGAACAGCTGGTCGATCAAGTCCTCCTCGATCCGGCTGTTCCGGGTCAGGAGATAGGCCATGAACAGCTCGGAGAATTTGGGCTCATCATGAAGCGCCGATATCATCGCGGCTCTGGTGATGGAGGTGATCACGCAATCTTCCATCGCCGTTGTCGTCGATATGCGCATCTTGTGGCCGTTCATGCAGCCTTCGCCGAAGAAATGTCCGGGCTCGAGGATCGCGACGACGGCCTCCTTGCCCTGTTCGGACAGGACAGTGAGCTTGACCTTGCCTTTTTGAATGTAAAAAACTGTCTCCGCGACGTCGCCCTGCTCGAATACCTTCTGGTTCTTGTGAAATTCGAGGATATCTTTCCCATCGCCGACTTTGGCGAGAAAGGCCTTCGCGTCGAATGTGTTCTTAGGCGGCATGCTCATAGGAGCCCTCCTTTGGCTCGGACGACGGCCGTCAAATCGCGGGCTGCTAGTGTGGCGACACTGACGTTCCTTTCAGTGTCGCCGCGAGTTCTTCGAAGGAACGTCAGAGTCAAAGCCACACTAGGATCATATAGTTGCTAGGGTCCCTTTGGTTCTGGCATTCGTAAAAGTGCCCGCCGCGATATGATACGAATGTCAGAACCGGGACACTAGAGCGGGCTGCGGTTTGCGAACTATTATAGGAAAAACGTATCTCGCGTCAGCCGTCCAGCGTATGGCTTTCAAGCCATGTCTTATTCCTGAAGAGCCTCCGAAGCGATAGCGCGATTTGCCGGTGCTGATTACGCGCGCCTCCAGGCGGGAACGTCCGGGCGTATCGCAACACATTGCGCCGCATCTCGATAAAATACGCCATCTCGCGGCGGGTGTCGGGTTCCGGCTCTGGCGTTCTGTTGGCAGATGGCATGATGCTGCCTTTGGGTCAGGCGAGAGCTTTGCTCTCGTCACCGGTAGCTGCCTGGTGCGGTGCTGAGTCGATCATGGCGTGGTTGAGTGCTGACCCGGTGGTCAATTTTGCTCACATTTACAAATAGAAAACGGCCTCAGCGCGGGGGGCGGGCTGAGGCCGTTTGCTTCATCGGATGCTGGGGGGCGCCAAGCATCCGGTCGTCTGTCAACAAGCCGCCACGGCGGCATCGGTTCCAAAGGTTTCACGCCGGCGCGACCAGCGACGTCATTGGAACGTCCAGCGAATACACAAAGCCGGTCGGCTCGTAGGCCAGTTTGACCTGGCCTTTCAATTGTTGGCCGAGCGAGCCGATCAAGCGCGTCCCAAAGCTCTGCCGCGAAGGAGCAGATACCGCGGGGCCACTTTTTTCGGACCACGTCATTTGTAATCTTTGTTTTGCCTCGTCGACGTTCCACGCGATGTCGATGCTTCCTCCTGGCACCGACAATGCACCGAACTTCGTCGTATTTGTGCAAAGCTCATTGAGCGTCATCGCCAGCGCGATCACCGCGCCTGATGTAATTTTGATGTCAGGTCCCGAAATCGAGAACCGGCCTCGGCCTTCGCTGTCGTACGGCTCGGTTGCGCCCCGAATCGTGTTGGCGAGGTCCGCGTTGGCCCATCGGGCCTGCAAAAGCAGATCATGCGCTCGGCCAAGCGCGATCAGACGCCCTTCGATAGCCTGTTGGCCGTGCTCAATGCTTGTCGCCGTCCGCAGGCTTTGCGACGCAATGGCGCTTACGGTTGCAAGTGTATTTTTGATCCGGTGATGCAATTCCTCCAGGATGAGTTTCTGCAATTTATCGGCAGCCTCGCGTTCCTTGGCGTCGATGCCCGCTTGCGCCAATAAAACCTCTGCGTCGATGCCCGCTTGTTCGAGCAACAAGCGAAGACTGTCGTTTTCCGCCGACAAGAATTCATTGGAAGCGTGACCGTTCGACGCCCGCGGCGCGTGATGGCTTTGAATGTCAATGGGGCTCACCGCTGCTACAAGCAGGGAGATATCGGGGGGTAGGAGCTTTAGCGTCCCCTGACCGATCATTTCCTGTATTTCCGCGATCATCTGCTTCACCTCAAGCGGCTTGCCAAAGAAGCGGCTGTCGGTGGGCCTTTCGCCATCGGTCGGCGTCAATTTACCGGAAACGAGGATGATCTTGATGGATGGCCACCGTTCGTGGACGGCATGCGCCAGTTTCAAGCCGTCCATACTCCCGGGCATCTGAATATCCGTGAACAGAAGATCGACGTCCGAGCGGGATTCAAGAATGGCGAGGGCTTCGTCGGCGTTCACGGCTTCTATCGGCGTGAAGCCTGCGTCCTGCACGATATCCACCGCGCGCATGCGTAGCAGCATCTCGTCCTCGACGACGAGAACTTTGGGTGGCCCCGGGATGTCATGCAAAACCATCGAGACCTCGGCACTTTCTTGGGTGTTTGAATTATCAGCCCGTGCCGCCGCCCGCTCATGGCTTCGAAACACGAAAGTCACGCTCGTCAAAAGTCGATTGTGCACCCGCTTTGTAGCACGGTGCCGATGGCAGCGCGGAATGACAGCCGATCTAAATGTGAGCACTTTTGCTCACCCCAGGCGGAGATGCGGTTTCTGGAGCAGGGATCCCGGTATCGTCGCCGTTTGCGAGGAGTGACGGCCATCAAGATTCTCGGGCGCGAACACCAAGACTGTCGTGCTCAAATTGAAGGTATTCCGCCCGGTTATGGCGAGCGCCCGCACGAGCGAGCGCAAAGCCCAGCCCTCCAGCCGCTGCGGCAGCCGAACGCTCCGGCGCGATTTAGCCGACGCGCAAAAAGCCCCAAACAACAAAGGCCGGATCTTTCGATCCGGCCGTTTTGAATTCCAGAAGTCTTGCGAAAGCCGAGCTCGAAGGTAGCTTGCGACAGCTCAGCTCGCTTTGGCGGCCGGCGCGGCAGTGACCTTCTTTGCGATCTGGCGCTTGAGTTCGAGCGCGCGCGGCGACAGCTCGCCGTCGCGGGCCTTGAGCAGGAAGGCATCGAGGCCGCCGCGGTGATCGACGCTCTTGATCGCATTGGTCGAAACGCGCAGGCGCACGTTGCGGCCCAGCGCGTCCGAGATAAAGGTGACGTTGCACAGGTTCGGCAGGAAGCGCCGCTTGGTCTTGATATTGGAGTGGCTCACCTTGTGACCCACCTGCGGGCCCTTGGCCGTCAGTTCGCAGCGCCGCGACATCGCAATAAATCCTCTTCCATCCCGGCCCCCGGCCGCGTCATACGGGCCGGCGCCAAGGGTCAAAAACGTGTCCATTCGGGAACCGCGGACGTATAGGGGCAGATGGCTGGGGCGTCAAGGTTGGGCCAGTGTCCCGGTTCTGACATTCGTATCATGTCGCGGCGGGTTCATTTACGAATGTCAGAACCAAAGGGACACTGGCAAATATAGGATTCTAGTGTGGTTTTGGATTTGACATTCGCTTGGAGGACCCGCGGCAATACTGAAGCGAATGTCAAATCCACCACACTAGTGCTTCGAAAGGCCTATTTTGCCGGCGATTTGCCGCTTTCGCCATCACATAAACGGCGTATTCGCCGCCGATATCTGCCCTTTGATTGCACCTGGCCTTTAAGCCCTCCGGTTTACCTAAAGCGCGCGAAGGCGTTGTTTGCCGGGTTTTTTGGTTTAAATGAAATAACGATCCTTCTCTTGTTGAGGACTGCCACTTCCGTGACCGAGTTCCGCATGACGTTGCCCACGAGGGACTTCAGATCGGCGGTGCTGGCAGGGCTGTGCGGGCTTGGCATCGTCTTCGCGTTTGACGCGCGGCCGGCCGTCGCGCAGGGCAGGCTCGATGCGCAATATGAGGCGACGCTTGCCGGCATTCCGGTCGGCCGGGGCGCCTGGACCATCGAGGTTTCCGAAGATCAGTATTCGGCTTCCGCGCTCGGCGGCACGGCGGGCCTGTTGAAGACATTTGCCAGCGGCTCCGGCAGCGGCGCGGCGCAAGGGCGCATCGTCAACGGCGCGCTGGTCCCGACCAACTACAGCGCTTCGACCTCGACATCGAAAAAGACCGAAGCCATTCACATGCTGCTCGCCAACGGCGCCATCAGGGAATTCGTGATCGAGCCCGAGCCGCCGGTCGATCCCGACCGCATTCCGGTGACGGATGCGCAGCGGCGCAACGTGCTCGATCCGATGACGGGCTCGATGCTGCGCGTGCCCGGCACCGCCGATCCGCTCGGCCCGGAAGCCTGCCGCAACGGCACCTCGATTTTCGACGGCCGGATGCGCTACGATCTGAAGCTCGACTTCAAGCGCATGGAAACCGTGCGGGCCGAGAAGGGCTATCAGGGCCCGGTCGTGGTCTGCGCGATCTATTTCGCGCCGATCGCGGGCTACATCCCCGACCGCCCCGTGATCAAATACCTCGCCGCCGCGCGCAACATGGAAATCGCGTTCGCGCCGGTCTTGGGCACCCGGATCCTGGTCCCGTTCCGCATGGTGATCCCGACGCCGCTCGGCGTCGCGATGCTCGAGGCCACGCAGTTCATCACCACACCCTTGCCGCCCCGCGTCGCCAAGACGAATTGATTTCCTCTTCTCCCTCCCCCCTTGCGGGGTCCGAGGCGAGCGAAGCTCGCTCTCGAGGTCGGGGAGGGGGGTAGCCGCATGGGCATTGATCGAGTGAACCCCCACCCCCACCCCCCCGCAAGGGGAGGGGAGTGGACACCGCGCGACGACGAACTGACGACGCAAGTGCCTGATGACGAAGTACGCGAATCCCTGTTGACTCTTCGGCGGTTCTGATTCGAACTCGAGACCGTCTCTTGCTTTAAGAAATTGGTCGTCAAACCGTCGCTTGCCGGCGCGCGGCAAACTTGATCTAGTGGCGGGAAAGGCGATCTGCCCGATATGTTGCGGTGAACGAAGCAGGACGACCCCATGAGTTAGCGATTCGGGCGCGATTTCGTTCCGCAACCGTTCCGTAACTTAAATCCCGACCTTACAAGCGTCGCATTGTGAGACACTTCTAACCCTTCGCGCCCTCGCGACGTCAGACGTCGACGACGCAGAAACCCAATAAAACATGGCTCTTTCGTCACCCCCGCCTTCGCTTGCCAATGGTAGATCTCCTGGTTCCGGCGTCACCGCCGTGCTCGGGCCGACCAACACCGGCAAGACGCACCTGGCGATTGAGCGGATGCTCGCGCATTCCTCCGGGCTGATCGGTCTGCCGCTGCGGCTGCTCGCGCGCGAGGTCTACAACAAGATCGCCGACCGCGCCGGCGCCGACAGCGTGGCGCTGATCACGGGCGAAGAGAAGATCAAGCCGCCGCGGCCGCGGTTCTGGGTTTCCACCGTCGAGGCCATGCCGCGCGATCTCGACGTGTCGTTCCTCGCCGTCGACGAGATCCAGATCGCGGCCGATCTCGAGCGCGGGCATGTGTTCACCGACCGCATCCTCAACCGGCGCGGCCGCGACGAAACCCTGCTGCTCGGCGCGGCCACCATGCGCGGGATCGTCGAACGGCTGCTGCCCGGCGCCAACATCGTGACCCGGCCGCGGCTGTCGCAGCTCGAATTCGCCGGCGACCGCAAGATCACCCGCCAGCCGCGGCGCACCGCGATCGTCGCGTTTTCCGCCGACGAGGTCTACGCCATCGCCGAACTGATCCGCCGCCAGCATGGCGGCGCGGCCGTCGTGCTGGGTTCGCTTAGCCCGCGGACCCGAAACGCGCAGGTCGAGATGTTCCAGAACGGCGACGTCGATTACCTCGTCGCCACCGATGCGGTCGGCATGGGCCTCAATCTCGACGTCGACCATGTGGCGTTCGCTTCCGACCGCAAATATGACGGCTATCAATTCCGCCGGCTCAACCCGGCCGAATTCGCCCAGATCGCAGGACGGGCCGGCCGCGCCACCCGCGACGGCACCTTCGGCACCACCGGCCGCTGCGCGCCGTTCGAGCCCGAACTGGTCAACGCGCTGCAAAACCACACCTTCGAACCCGTGCGCGTGCTGCAATGGCGCAATTCGAAGCTCGATTTCTCCTCGCTCGGCGCGCTTCAGGTGTCGCTGGCGCTCTCGCCCGGTCATGAGGCCCTGACCCGCGCGCCGATCGCCGAAGACCTGCGCGTGCTCGATCATGCCGCGCGCGATGCGGATGTGCGGGAGATGGCGCAGGGGGCGGCCGCGGTGGAGCGGCTGTGGGATGCCTGCCAGATTCCGGATTACCGCAAGATCGCACCCGCCGCCCACGCGGAGCTTGTCACGAGCCTGTTTGGATTCCTGATGCAAAAGGGACGGATCCCGGACGCCTGGTTCGCCGCCCAGGTCGATCAGGCGGACCGGGCGGACGGCGATATCGACACGCTGTCGGGGCGGATTGCGCAAATCCGCACCTGGACCTTTGTCGCCAATCGGCCGGACTGGCTGGCGGACCCGGAACATTGGCAGGGGATCACGCGTGAGGTCGAAAATAAATTATCCGATGCGCTGCATGAACGGCTCACGGAGCGTTTCGTTGATCGCCGTACCAGTGTATTGATGCGCCGCCTGCGGGAAAACGCGATGTTGAATACCGAAATCGGCAAGACCGGCGAAGTGATCGTAGAGGGCCATGTGATCGGCCGTCTCGACGGATTCACCTTTGCGCCCGATGCGGCGGAAGCCGGCTCCGACGCCAAGGCGCTGCAGGCGACCGCGCAAAAGGCGCTGGCCGGCGAAATCGACGCGCGCGCCGAAAAACTGGCGGCCGCGCCCGACGATCAGTTCGTGCTGACTTCGGATGGAACCATCCGCTGGACCGGCGATGCGGTGGCCAAGCTGACGGCGGCCGACGACGCGCTGCATCCGCGCATCCGCATCATCTCCGACGAGCGCCTGAGCGGCGCGCCGCGCGAGGCCGTGCAGACGCGGCTGGACCTGTGGCTGAAGACCCATATCGAAAAGTTGCTTGGGCCGTTGTTCGAACTGAGCAAGGCCGAGGACGTCACGGGGATCGCGCGCGGCATCGCCTTCCAGCTGATCGAGGCGCTGGGCGTGATCGAGCGCTCCAGGATCGCCGCCGAGATGAAGGATCTCGATCAGCCGTCGCGGGCGATGTTGCGCAAATACGGCGTGCGCTTCGGCGCCTATCACATCTACGTGCCGCCGCTGCTCAAGCCCGCGGCGCGTGGGCTGGCCTCGCTGCTCTGGGCGTTGAAAGAGGCCAATGTCGACATGTCGGCGCTGTCGGGCGCACAGCATCTCGCCTCCAGCGGCCGCACCTCGTTTCCGATCGACAAGCAGCTCGCCCGTGACGCCTATCGCGTGCTCGGCTACCGCCAGTGCGGCGAGCGCGCGGTGCGGGTCGATATTCTGGAACGGCTCGCCGATCTCATTCGCCCCGCACTGGCCTGGCGCGAAACCTTGCCCGGCGAAAAGCCCGCCGGCGCGTTCGACGGCCGCAGTTTTGTGGTGACGCAGGCGATGACCTCGCTCACCGGTTCGGCCGGCGAGGATTTCGCCTCGATCCTGCGCGCGCTCGGCTATCGCATGGATCGCCGGCCGCCGCTGCCGCCCAAGCCGGTGGTCGAGGTGGCGGTGATCGAGTCGGCGGTGGTCGAGACGGCCGCTGCGACCGAAGTATCTTCTTCCGGGACGGCGAGCGAGCCCGTTGTTGAAACGACGGCCGGCGAAACTGCGGCGGCACCGGAAGCCATCCATGAGACCGTGCCGGCCGTTGAAGAGGCCGCCGCATCGTCGGCGACGCTGCTGCCCGAGATCGCGTTCGCAGCCGAGGCAATTGCGGCTGAGCCGATTACGCCCGAGTTGAACGCTCATGAGCCGGTTGTGGAGAGTGCGCCCGTTGCCGTCGAAGCGCAGGCGGAAACAGAGGTGGCTCCGGAGATTGCCGAGCCCGCTGCCGAAGCGCCGCAGTCCGCTGCGGAAGGAGCATCTGAAGCCACTGCCGCGACCGCTGCAACGCCGACTGAAACAGCGGCAGCCGCCGCGCCAGCCGAGCCCGAACTGGTCGAAGTCTGGCGCCCCGGTGGACGTTCGGACGAACGGCGGCCACAGCGTCACGATCGCAATCGGCACCGTCGCCCTGATCGTGCTGCCGAAGGCGCGCAGCCTGCCGCCGCAGGCGAAGCCACGCCGGGCGAAGCCGGCGAGGACGCCAAGCGCGAACGGCATCGGCATGGCCGGCGCGGCCGTCACAAGGATTTCCGCAGGCCCCAACCCGCAGCGCCCGGTGAAGCCGCGCCGCCTGTTGCGGCGGACGGCGCGCCCGCGCCGGAATTGCGCGAGGAGCGCAATGGCCGGCCGCGCGAGCGTTTCGAAGGCAAGGGGCGCAAAGAAGACCGGAGCAAGGGCAAGCCGCGCGATCGCGACGAGGGTGGACGCGACAAGGGTGGACGCGACAAGGGTCGCGACAGGGGCGGGCGTGACCGCGACCGAGGCGGCCGGGAGAACGGTCCCTCGCATCGGCAATATGCTTCTTCGAGCGCCAGTCCGCGCGAGCGGGATCGTCCGATCGATCCCAACTCGCCGTTCGCCAAGCTGGCCGCGCTTAGGGAACAGCTAACCGCCAACCGCAAGGACCCATAGCGTTTTTAAGCGAAGTGGGTACCGGTTCGCGTAAAGAAAACGCGTCAAAATAGAGGAGCGTTTTCAAGCGAAGCGTGCCCTCGGATCCGGTTCGCATAGCAATCAAGTTTGCGCAGATTGCGTAGACTTATCTGCGATGGAAGAGCGTCAAAGGATTGCGATATCGTCTCGCGTGGGTGTTGCGTGGAGCGCCAGCGTCTCGACAAATGGCTGTGGCATGCGCGCCTGGTCAAAGCCCGCACCAGCGCCGCCGCGCTTGTCGAGGCGGGGCATGTGCGCATCAACGGGGCGCGCGAGACTTCGCCCGGTCACGCGGTGAAAGCCGGCGACGTCGTCACGGTCGGCCTCGACCGCTCGGTGCGGGTTCTGAAAGTTGTCGGCTTTGCCGAGCGCCGGGGCGATGCGGCGTCCGCGCGCGTCCTCTATGTCGATTTGCAGGGCCGCACAGAGTGACTATCTGGATTCGTGTGGCGGGCCGGCTTTCCCGAGCTGTGGCTTCGCTTGCAGCTTGAGGGTTCCTGCGCTACGCAACCCCCACAAAATTGACCGTTCCGGAGCCCTGGATGACTTACGTCGTCACTGAAGCCTGCATCAAATGTAAATATACCGACTGCGTCGAAGTCTGCCCCGTGGATTGCTTTTACGAGGGTGAGAACATGCTGGTCATCCATCCGGACGAATGCATCGATTGCGGCGTGTGCGAGCCTGAATGCCCCGCCGACGCCATCAAGCCGGATACCGAGCCTGGGCTGGAAAAGTGGCTCGAGGTCAATACGGAATATGCCAAAACTTGGCCGAATATTACCCAGAAGAAGGAATCCCCGGCCGACGCCAAGGATTTCGAAGGGGTCGAAGGCAAGTTCGAAAAATATTTTTCTCCGAACGGCGGCACCGGCGACTGACCGAGCCGCCTGCATTTGGGCCTGCGCCACACCCCGGTAGGGTCGCAATAGCCCTTCGGCTTAACCCTGTTGCGCATCTGATGCCCAAAAACCGCGTCCAGGCGGCGCTAAGTGGCCATAAATCATTGATTTTTGCGGGAAATGTGCTATATTGACGCATTAACTAGCCGAACCCGTCAGCCCGCTTGATGGGCCCCTATGGGTTCCCGTGAAAACATCGAACAGGGGCGTGGCAGTTCCGCGCGCAGGCTGTGTCACAAAAAATGCGTACAAAGAGTTCTTCAAAGGCTCCAAAAAAAGCCGCCGCGGGCATTAGCCGTGGCGCAACCAAGGGCCACGCCAAGGCTTCCGCGAAGGATTTCCGGAAAACTGCCAAGGCATCGGCTGCCAAGCCCTCAAAAAACAAAAGAAGCTCAATGCCAAACAAGACTGCAAAAACCGCCGCGAAGGCGGCCGGTTCGAAGAACTCTGCTTCGAAGGTCGCCACCAAGCCCGCTTCGAAGAGTGCGAACAAGACTGCTCCCAGGGCGGCTGTGAAGGCGCCCGTCAAGGCCCCGGTCGCCGCCAAGCCGGTTGTCGCCGCCAAGCCCGCCGCAAAGCCCGCGGCGGCAGCCCCCCGTGTCGAAGAGAAGAAGCCCCTGACCCAGCGTCAAGGCTTCAAGACCAACGAGTTCGTGGTTTATCCCGCCCATGGCGTTGGCCAGATACTGGCCATCGAGGAGCAGGAGATCGCCGGTGCCAGGCTTGAGCTGTTCGTGATCAATTTCATGAAGGACAAGATGACGCTTCGGGTGCCGACGGCGAAGGTCGCCAATGTCGGCATGCGCAAGCTGTCGGAGCCGGCGCTGGTCAAGCGCGCGCTCGAAACGCTCAAGGGCCGTGCCCGCGTCAAGCGCACGATGTGGTCGCGCCGCGCGCAGGAATACGAAGCCAAGATCAATTCGGGTGACATCGTCGCGATCGCCGAGGTGGTGCGCGATCTCTATCGCTCCGAATCGCAGCCCGAGCAGTCCTACAGCGAACGTCAGCTCTATGAAGCGGCGCTCGACCGGCTGTCGCGCGAGATCGCCGTCGTCCAGCATGTGACGGAAACCGAAGCGGTGAAGGAAATCGAAAGCCAGCTCGCCAAGAGCCCGCGCCGCGGCGCCAAGGCGGAGGCTGACGCCGATGCGGAAGCCGACGGTGAGACCGATGGCGACGATGCCGCGGTGGCCGACGAAGCCGCCTAAGCTGGTCTATCAAGCGAATTGGAAAAGCCCGGTCGATGAGACCGGGCTTTTTTGTTGGTGGCGTGACTACACATGTGACTACACATCTCGTGTGGTGAGAGCCTTGCTCTTTCCCCTCTCCCCTTGTGGGAGAGGGTGCCCGAGCGGAGCGAGGGCGGGTGAGGGGTCGAGTTTGCCGAGCTTTGGTGACCGGCCGATGGCGCGTATCCTCCGGCATCAACCCCTCACCCGGCTCGAATCTCGCTTCGCTCATTCTCGCCACCCTCATTCTCGCCACCCTCTCCCACAAGGGGAGAGGGGGAGACGGAGTTCGCCTCTCGAGATCCCCGGTTCGCGGCTCAAGCGCGCGCCAGCGGAGTGGATTTGACATTCGCTACCACCCAGTCGCGAGTCCGATAGCGAATGTCAAATCCTAAACTCCGCTGCAATCTCAAATTTGCCGGTGGTCCGATAATTCTGACATTCGCAAAGTGGCGCCGCGAAAACAGCGAATGTCAGAATTCAGACCACCAGTGGATGACGTGCTTTCGCAGTGTCAATCGACGACAATCTTGACGCGGTCGCGCGCCTTGACCTGGGCGTGGGCATCGAGCCCGTTGAGGATGCGGAAGCGGTCCGCCGGGCGATCGACGCCCGCCATCCGATGCGACAGCGATTCCACGGTATCGCCGGGCTGCACATTGATGACCTTGATGCGCAGCGGCCGCGCGGCCTGGATTTCATCCAGCGTCAATCGGCGGAACGAGTTCACGGTTTCCCGCGCGTTGCGCTCGCTCTCGGTGGTCTTCTGCTTGGCGGCGAAAATGAAGCGGTAGACGTCGCTGCCGAAACGCAGCACATAGACCTTGAATTGCCACTGATCGCCATGGGCGACGACCGAGGCCGCCGGGAAGCCGTTGATGGTGATGTCCTCGGTCGAGGCCTTGTCGACGTTCTCCATCCAGCCGGAATTGAGATAATCGCCGAGCGTTTGCTCGGCCGGCACCCGCACCACGTCGAAGCGCATGGCCTGCGCGCCGCCGTCGCGCACGCCGATCACGGCCTGTGCGGTATTGTCCAGTGTGAAGTTTTCCGGAGCAGCAAAGGTGAAGCCGAGTTTCGGATGCAGGAATCTGCGTCCGCGCACGAAGCCTTCGCTCGGGTCCTCGCCGTAAACGATGTTGTCGATCGCGGCCAGATACGCATCGCGATCGCGCTCGACGGTGTCGGGTGAAGTGTATTGCCGTGCGGTGTTCTGCGCCTTGGTCACCCGCTCGGGCGTTGCCGGGTGCGAGGACAGGAAGTCCTGCGCACGCGGATCGACCGAGGTCTTTCCCGCTTTCAGCTCGGCGTTGCGTTCCATCGCGGTCAGAAACCGCGCCGCGCCATAGGGGTCGAAATGCGCGCGTGCCGAGATGCCGACGCCGATATCATCCGCATCGAGTTCCTGAATGCGCGAGAAGGTCGCCATCGTGAGCTTCGATCTTGCCAGCGCCAGCGCGGTCGAATCGGGATCGTTGCTCCATTCGGTCATGACGCGGGTGGCGACCGCGGTCTCGCGCGCCTTGTCCTCGCGAATGGAAGCGTGCTTCGCCAGCACATGCGCCATCTCGTGGCTCAGCACCGAGGACAATTCGGAGGTGTCGCAGGCCAGCGCGATCAGGCCGCGCGTCACATAGAGCTGGCCGGTCGGAAGCGCGAAGGCGTTGACCGCGCCTGAATTGAGGATCGTCACCTTATAGGCCCGATCCGGCTGATCGGAGGCCGCCACCAGCCGATCGACGGTCTTGCCGATCAACCCTTCCAGCTTCGGATCGCCATAGGCGCCGCCATAGGTCGACAGGATGCGTTCGTGTTCCTTTTCGGCCGCGGGGGTTTGGACGACCGTCCGGCTGGGTTTGGGCGTGCTTGGCGCAGAAGGCGCCGCGGTTTGAAAGCGGCCGACATCCCCGCAACCGGCAAGCAAAAGAATCGCGCCCAGCAAGATGGGCGAAGCCCATAGCCGGCAACTCATTGCTGTCTTGCGACGTCCCACACCGTCCACCACGGCAGCCACTCTCATCATTCCGGTAAATCTACCGCATCAGCTAATTCTCGCCGAGCAGCTCGATTTGTCCCGCCCGGAGTACCTCAATTCGCGGCCCGGTGAACGCCTCAACGAACCCGCGAACACGAATACGCTTGTTTTCCAGAGACTTAGGCACGAGACCGGCCGCTGCCAAACTGGCGAGCGCCCGCCTTGGAATAGTGACAGCAAAGTCCCGTGTCCAGCTTCGCCCGAAATTCAGATAAGTGGTCGCCCCAGCCTGCCGGACGGACAACACCTTGCCCTCGACCAGCGTAAAACGCCCAACCCCGGCCAAAATATCGCCCGGACTTTCAGTGTTTTTTATGGCCGCGGGATCGGCCCAGACGCCTATTTTGGCCTCACGCGCTTTGGCCTCAGAGGCCATCAGCGTCGCCGCGCATTCTCTGTCGGTCACCCCTGCGGAGACAACCGCCTTGCCTTGCGCCAGTAGCTCGCTTTGTACCAGCGTCTCGTCGGGAACCAGCCAGGCGAAGGCCGGCTGACGGCCATACCGATCCGGGCTATCGTCCTCCCCGCGCAACCGGACTTCGTGCCCCGCCAGCATCAAAGCGAGCGCCCGGCCGGTTTCGGCTGTGGGTTTTCCGGGGGCCGCCGGCTCGATCCCGGCCAGGCGCACCTCGCGTCCGTCCTCCAGGCGAAAGCTGCGCGCATCGATGGCGGCGGTCACGCGGCCCTCGCCCTGCGGTTCGAACGCGCATGGCGTGGCCGACGCCGGACCAGCCGCCGTGGTTACGACCACGGCCAGTGCGATCGCGAGCCAATGAATTCCGTTTGATATTGCCGAGATGTGCACGGTGCTTGGGACCACCCGATCTGTTCATTCCACGCAAAGGAAAGCCAGTCCGATCGCTAGTGTGGCGACACTGACGTTCCTTTCAGTTTCTCAGCGGCCTCGCAAAAGGAACGTCAGTGTCGCCACACTAGCTTGCCGCTGCAACATGCATGCGGCATGATTGCGATAGCGGCAATTGCGGTTCTACCGCAATGCGATAAGGGAGGACGTTTTCATGAAACGGGTTCTTTCCGGCTTTCTCGGCGCAATGCTCGCGATCGCCGCAACGGCTGCGTTCGCGCAAAACAAACCTCCGCTCAAGCTCGGCGGCATCCTCGATATGTCCGGGCTCTACGCCGACATTACCGGCCCGGGCGCCGAGATGGCCGCGAAAATGGCGGCGGAAGATTTCGGCGGCGAGGTGCTGGGCCGCAGGATCGAGATTCTCGCGGCCGACCATCTCAACAAGGCGGACCTTGCCGCCAACATCGCGCGCGACATGCTCGACAATCAGGGCGTCGAGATGATCTACGACGTCGCCGCCTCCGCAACCGCGCTTGCCGCCGGCGAGATCGCTAAAGCGCGCAACAAGATCATCATGTTCTCAGGTCCCGGATCGATCCGCCTCAGCAACGAAGCGTGCGG
Source organism: uncultured Alphaproteobacteria bacterium (assembly GCA_963832045.1). Classification (GTDB taxonomy): domain Bacteria; phylum Pseudomonadota; class Alphaproteobacteria; order Rhizobiales; family Xanthobacteraceae; genus Bradyrhizobium. The sequence continues at coordinate 25,417 of CAWHSM010000006.1, read as the reverse complement.
TCCCTACACCGTCCATTACGTGTTCGACACCTATGCGCAGGCCAACGTGACCGGGCTTGCCGCGGTCAAGCAGGGTCTCGACACCTGGTTCTTCATCACCGTCGATTATGCCTTCGGTCAGGACCTCGAGAAAGACACGGTCAATGTCGTGCTCAAGTCCGGCGGCAAGGTTCTGGGCAATGTCAGGCACCCGCTCAATACCTCGGATTTTTCGTCCTACCTGCTGCAGGCGCAGGCCTCCAAGGCCAAGGTGATCGGGCTTGCCAATGCCGGCGGCGATACCATCAACACGATCAAGCAGGCGGCCGAATTCGGCATCATGAAAGGCGGCCAGAAAATATCGCCGCTGCTCGCCTTCGTGACCGATATCGATGGCGTCGGTCTTGAGACCGCGCAGGGCTTGCTGCTTTCGGAAGCCTTCTATTGGGACCTCAACGACGACACGCGCGCGTTTTCCAAACGCTTCATGGAGCGGATCGGGCGGGTGCCGAGCGCGGCCCAGGCCGGCGTCTACTCGTCGGTGCTGCATTATCTGAAGGCGGTGAAGGCCGCCGGCACTACCGATCCGGCCGCCGTCATGAAGATCATGAAAGAAACCCCGATCAACGACATGTTTGCCAAGAACGGCCGGATCCGCGAGGACGGCCGCATGGTGCACGACATGTATCTGTTCGAGGTCAAGAAGCCTTCGGAATCCAAAGGCCGCTGGGACGATTACAAGCTGCTCGCGACCGTTCCCGGCGACGAGGCGTTCCAGCCGCTCTCGGAGTCGCGATGCCCGCTGGTGAAGAAGTGACGCCGTAGGCGTCATCCCGGGGCGCGCTTGCGCGAACCCGGGATCTCGAAACGCGAACTCACTTCGAGATTCCGGATCGGTCCGCTGGTCGCGGACCGTCCGGAATGACAGAACAACAACAATAAAGGCACCACCGCATGTCCAACGAAACCGTCCTGCAAAACCTCGAATCCGGTCTGCTGACCATCACGATGAACCGGCCTGACCGGCGCAACGCGCTCAATGTCGAGATGACGCTGGGTCTGGTGGAGGCGGCGCGGCGCGCGGCGGAAGATCACGAGGTGCGCGCCGTCTTGCTCAAGGGCGCCGGCGGCACCTTCTGCGTCGGCGGTGACGTGAAGTCGATGGCGGCGGGGCGCGCGCCGCTGTCATTCGAGACCAGGATGGTCAATCTGCGGCGCGGCATGGAAGTTTCGCGCATCCTGCACGAGATGTCGAAGCCCGTGGTGGCCCAGCTCGATGGCGCGGCCGCCGGCGCCGGACTTTCGATCGCGCTTTCCTGCGATCTTCGCGTTGCTTCTTCGTCAGTGAAGATCACCACCGCCTTCGCCAAGGTCGGGCTGTCAGGCGACTATGGCGGGACTTATTTCCTGACCCAGATGCTCGGCAGCGCCAAGGCGCGCGAGCTTTACCTGACGTCGCCGGTGCTGAGCGCGCAGGAAGCGCTGGCGCTCGGCATGGTGACGCGCGTCGTTCCCGATGCCGAGATCGACACAGCCGCGCATGAGCTTGCGATGTCGCTAGCGCAGGGGCCGACCATCACGCTCGGCTATATCAAGCGCAACATCAACAACGCCGAACGGTTGCCGCTGGAAACCTGCTTCGACGCCGAGGCCTTCCACCATGCGCGCGCCGGCGAGACCGCCGATCACAAGGAAGCCGCAAAAGCCTTTGTCGAAAAACGAAAGCCGGTGTTCGGCAATCACTAAGGCGGTTCGCGGCCGATACGAACTATCTCGTCGTCCCCGCGCTCACACAGCCTGGCACGCGAGGACCCATAACCACAGCTGTTGATGGTTACGGTGAATCTCTACCTCAGAGCACCTTTCGCAGGACCCGGGGACGACGGGTTGATTTAGTCGCGCCGCGCGCCGCTCAGAGGCTGCCCTCGACGCCTCAGGATTCAGCGACCTTCCGCTGATCTGGCCCGCTGATCTTCCGGTCCGATTGGATGTCGCTCGGCTTGCGAACCATATCCGCGTAGTGATCGATCGGCCTGGGGTGGCCGATCAGGTAGCCCTGTGCCTCGTCGCACAGCTCGCGCGACAGGAACTCGAGTTGATCCTTGTTCTCGACGCCTTCCGCAACCACCGGCAAATGCAGGCCGCGCGCCAGTCCGATCACGGCGCGCACGATCGCCGCCGACTGCGTGCTGGTTTCGACATTCGAAATGAAGGAGCGGTCGATCTTGATCTTGTCGAACGGAAAGGACTGCAAATAGGACAGCGACGAATAGCCGGTCCCGAAATCGTCCATCGCGATCCGCACCCCCAGCGATTTCAGCCGCCGCAGCGTCGACAGCGCGCGCGAGAAATCGTCGATCAGCGCGCTTTCGGTTATTTCAAGCTCGAGCCGATGGGCCGGCAACCCGCTTTCGAGCAGCGCGAGGTGAACCTGTTCCGGCAGGTCCCCGCTGCGGAACTGGACCGGCGAGAGGTTCACGGCGATCCGCAGCGGATTCTGCCACGAGGCGGCCTCGCGGCAGGCCTCGTGCAGCACCCATTTGCCGAACGCGATGATGGCGCCGCTTTCCTCGGCCAGCGGGATGAATGTTCCGGGCGAAATCCAGCCGCGTTTCGGATGATGCCACCTGGCGAGCGCTTCGAAGCCGGTGATTTCGCCGTTGACGCGAATCTGGGGCTGGTAGTGCAGGGACATTTCGCCAACCGCCAGCGCCTTTTGCAGGTCCTGCTGCAAGGCGCGGCGTTCCCTGAGCTGCATGTCCATTTCCGCCTCAAAAAAGCGGACCGAGCCCCGTGCCTGTCCTTTGGCGCGGTAAAGCGCCGCGTCGGCGTTGGCAAGCAGCATCGAGGCGTCCCTGGCATCGTTGGGGAACAATGCGATGCCGACGCTCACGCCGGCCCGCACCCGGCGCTCCCCGATCTGCATATCGTCGGAAATGAGCGACAGGATGCGCTCGGCGACCGCCGACGCGCTGGCCGGCTGCGGTCCTTCCACGATCAGGGTGAATTCGTCGCCGCCGAGCCGGGCCACGAAGGCGTCGCCCGCGGCCTGCTTCAAACGGTTGGCAACCTCCTGCAATAGCGCGTCGCCGACGCTATGGCCGAACACGTCGTTGACCTCCTTGAAGCGGTCGAGGTCGAGGAACAGTAGTGCAAAGCTGCTGCCCGATGCTTCCGCGGCATGGATGGCCTCCGCCAGCCGCATCGTGAACGCGGCGCGGTTCGGCAACTCGGTCAGGCTGTCAAAACGCGCCAGATGCTCGATGCGCTCTTCGGCGAGTTTGCGCTCGGTGATGTCTTCGGCGACGCCGAGCAGGTATTGCGGCCTGGAATCCTGGTCGAGCACCACGATGCGCTTGGTCGATATCAGCCGGGTGCCGTTGTGTAGCGTATGGATCGGCTCCTCGTACACGATGTCGGGCCGCTCCGCGGAACGCAGCAGCTCGCGGTCGCGTGCGGCGGCAATGTCGGCATCGGCTGCAGGCAGAAGGTCGTGGTCGTTCTTGCCGATGACCTGGTCGCGGCAGACGCCCAATAGTTTCTCGCCGGCGCGGTTCATCAGCATGTAGCGGAGCTGTTCCGGCTCCTTGACAAACAGCATCGCTGGCACATTTTCGATCACGGTGTCGAGGAAAGCCCTGGTGCGGCGCAGGTCGTCCTCCGCGCGCCGGCGCTCGGTCACGTCTTCCATCACGCCGAGGACGTAAGTCGGTTTGCCCTGCGCATCGCGCACCGCGACGCGCCGCGAGGCGAATGTGCGATCCTGGTCGCCGCGGCCGACCCTGCGGTGCTCGCCAAGATAAACGGGACCGTCGGCCTCAAGCGCGGCCTGGTCGCGCTCGGTGACGTTGCGTGCCTGTTCTTCGCCCAGGACCTCGGCGACGGTTTTGCCGATCGCTTCGTCGCGCGGCACGCCCCAATATTGCTCGGCCGTGCGGTTCATCATCACAAAGCGCAAGTGCTCGGCGTCCTTGACGGTGATCGAGAGCGGCACGTTGTCGATGATCTGTTCGAGGAACGCGCGGGTCGCCTGCATGTGCTGTTCCGCGCGGGTGCGCTCGGTCACATCGATGATGGCGGTCAGCCGGGCGCTGTGGTTCTGATAGTCTATGCCGCGCGAATAGGCCGTGATCAGGATTTCGCTGCCGTCCGCCCTGATGTGCCGCCATGTGTGGCCGCTATGGGAAATATTCCGGCTCAGCGTCGCAATTGCCGCAACCGCCGCCTCGCGTTCCTCCGGTGGCGTGATGTCATGGATCGACATCGAGAGAAACTGCTCGCGGCTGTAGCCGTGATGATTGATCAGCGCCTGGTTGACGGCGAGAAACCGCAGGGTCCTGTGGTCGTAGACGCACATCGGCACCGGGTTTTCCTCGAACAATAGCCGGAACGAGGCCTCGCGGCGCTTCAGTTCGGTGATGTCGGTCCGTACGCTGACCTGGCCGCCTTCGGGCATCCGGCCGTGCTTGACGCGAACCCATCGCTCGCCGGACAATTGCTGCTCGGAGGCGACCCCCTCGGCGTGATCGGCGATCCGCTCAGCGAGCCATTCCTGTTCGCGGCCGGCCGCCGCCGGGAAACGTCCCTTTGCCAGATTGGCCCGCATCAATTCCGTGAAAGTCATGCCTGGCCACAGACCGCTGGCCGTGTCCTGCGGCGCGATCCCGGTTTGCTCGGCATAAAGCTCGTTCCACAGAACGACACGGTCGTCGGCGTCAAATACGATCAGCGGCTCGGGCACGACGTCGAATGCGTTGTGGAGCAGCGTGTGATTTGCACGTGCCTGGTCGCGGTCGGCGCATGCCTCTTGCCAGGCAGCCTGCAGGCGGCGCCGCGCCGTCTGCGCCGTGACGAAGTTACGGTGGTTGAGAAGGGCTGCGGCGAGGCTCGCCAGGCTGATGGCCGCGGCGATCCAGGCCGCGCCCCCGTCAAATGCGAAATTCCGCGTCAGCGTCGCGGCGAAATACAGCGCGCCGCCGCAAGCCGGCAAAAGCGTCAAACCGAGGCTTGCCCGATGCCAGGCCACGCCATCGCTCTCCGTCAGTTGCTGTAGCGGCTGAGTCACGAACCGACCCTTTTCGCGAATTCCGGCATCGTGAATTCCGGCAAACCCTGTCCCGACCCCCGCCAAGGCGTTTTAAGCGTTGCGACGCGTTCGGCGAGCCCGGCCGCTTGCACGACCAAACCCACCGCACCTTCCGAAGGCCTTTGGGGAATTAGAGAATCTGCGGCTTAATAAATTGCAGCGCGCGGTTGTGTTCTGCCGCTGGATTTCCAAATCATCATTAACCAGCCGTGATTTCCGCGAGATTCTCGGCCCATCGGCTTCGGGAACTCTCTGCATTGGCTCGAGGAGCCCTGCGAAGACTGCATACCGCCGGCGGGCGAGTTCGCCGAACCGGGACCTTGCAGCGTTGCGGTTTTCCTTGCGGAGCTCTCTATCGTCCTTTGAAATTCGCGGGCCGCCGCTCCTCGGTGGCCTTGACGCCTTCCTTGAAATCTTCGGTGGCGCGCAGCCGCGTCTGTTCGGCGAGCTCGTGATGGGTGGCCGCCAAAACGCGTTCGGCGAGTCCATTGCGCATCGTGGCGCGGGTCGAGAGCAGGCCGAGCGGCGAGCACTCCGCGATCTCCTGCGCGAGCTTCATTGCGGTAGTGCGAACCTGGTCCTGCGGCACGCATTCGTTGGCAAGACCCATTCGCAAGGCTTCCTCGCCGGTCACCCGACGGCTGGTATAGAAAATCAATTCGGCATTGTTCTTTCCGACCAGCTCGGGGAGCGTCACCGTCAGGCCGAAGCCGGGGTGAAAGCCGAGCTTGGTGAAATTGGCGGCGAAGCGCGCCTCGGGACAGGTGACGCGGAAATCCGCCGACACCGCAAGCCCGAGCCCGCCGCCGATCGCCGCGCCATGCACGGCGGCTACGATCGGCTTCTGGTTGCGGAAAATGCGCACCGCCTGGACGTAGAGATGGCTGATCTGGCCGAGGCTGGAAGCAGGATCGGCCTTCTCGCGCGCCTCCTGCGCCTGCCGCGCGGGATCGTTGAAATTGGCGCCGGCGCAGAACGCCTTGCCTTGGGCGGCGAGCACCGATGAGCGGATTTCGATATCGCGGTCGAATTCCTCCAGCGCGTCGGCGATCTGGTTGATCAGCGAGATATCGAAAAAATTCAGTGGCGGCCGCCGGATTTCGATCAGGCCGACATGGCCGGTCTTCTCGACGCCGATGTCCTTGTAGGTGCTCATCCAGAGTCTCCTTAGGCGCAATATTTCCGCAGCGACAGTTTTACCCTCTCCCCTTGTGGGAGAGGGTGGCGAGAATGAGCGCAGCGAAATTCGAGCCGGGTGAGGGGTTCTCGAACACATACCCCTCACCCGCCCTCGCTATGCTCGAGCACCCTCTCCCACAAGGGGAGAGGGGAAGAGCGGCGACTGTGCAGGTCCGACAAAGCATCTACCGCAGCCCAAGCCCACGCGCGATGATGCCGCGCAGCACCTCGGTGGTGCCGCCCTGAATGGTGAGTTTCGGCGCGGTCTTGATCGCGAATGAAAGCTGGTTCTCCAGTGTCTCGCGGTTGGAAGCTTCCGCATCGATGAAGGCGGCGAGGTCACGAACCCGGTGCGGCAATTGCTGTTCCCAGATCGTGCCGATGTCCTTGACGATCGCCGCCTCGACGACCGGCTCTTTTCCGGCCTGCAACATGCCGGCTACCGAGACCGACATTCGCCGCATGGTGTGAAGCTGCGCCACCAGGCGCCCGATGCCTTCGGCGGCGCGCGTATCGGGCGAAGGTCCGACCGCGCGCACCAGTTCGGTCAGCACGTAATAGGTCTCCAGAAAACGTTCCGGGCCGCTGCGCTCATAGGCGAGTTCCGATGTTGCCTGCTTCCAGGCGCCGTCGATCTCGCCCAGCACATGGTCGTCGGGCACGAAAAGGTCGGTGAACACCACCTCGTTGAATTCGAACTGGCCGGTGATCTGGCCGATCGGGTTGACCTTGATGCCCGGCGTCTTCATGTCGACCAGGAATTGCGTCAGGCCGTGCCGGCGATTTTCTTTTGTCGGCGGCGAGGTGCGGAAGATCGCGATCATATAGTCGGCGATATGCGCCGATGACGTCCAGATCTTGGTGCCGTTGATCAGGAAGCCACCGTCAGTCCTGGTCGCCTTGGTCTTGGCGGCGAACAGGTCGGAGCCGGAATTCGGTTCGCTCATGCCGATCGCAAAGCAGACCTCGCCGCGGCAGATCCGCGGCAGGATGTCCATCTTGATGCGCTCGGCGGCGTATTTCAAAAGCACCGGCCCGCTCTGGCGGTCGGCGACGAAGAAGCGCCGCGTCGGTGCGTTGGCGACGCGCATTTCCTCGGTCACCACATAGCGTTCGAGAAAGCTGCGTTCATGGCCGCCATATTTCTTCGGCCAGGTCATGCCGAGCCAGCCGCGCGCGCCGACGCGGCGGGAAAATTCCGGCGCGTCACTGTCCTCACGGTTGGGCTGATGCGGATCGAAGGTGCCGGCGGCGATCTCTTCCGCCAGGAACGCGCGCACTTCCTTGCGCAGCGCGACGCATTCGGCCGGCAGGCGGATCGGATCGAAACGGAGGGCTGCGGTCATTTCAAAAAGCACTATCGTTGGAGTTAGAACTCGATGTGGTAGCGGCGGAAGTGAGCTCCCTCTCCCCTTGTGGGAGAGGGTTGGGGAGAGGGGTTAAGCTTATCGTTGGACCTGAACCCCTCACCCGGATCGCATCTATCGATGCGACGTAGCCGAAGCTTCGCTTCGGCGTTCTTTCTACGAACGGCCGCCGTAGGCGGCCTATGCCTCTCCCGCAAGGGGAGAGGTAATTCCGAGTATGCGGCCCGCGTTCTATCTTCATCGACGGTCCTCAGCGTGAGGCCACCAGCAGCCATAATTGGTCGGCACCATCAGCGGCGACCCGCTTGCCGAGTTCGACCGCCCAGTAGCTTTCGGAACCGAAGTCGTCCCGCCACGCCAGCGCGCGCAGCGAATAGCGGTGCAGGATGTGTTCGATGGTAAATCCAATCGCGCCGTGAACCTGATGGGCGATGGCGGCAGCCTTTTCGGCCGCCTCCGAGCAGCGGATCTTTGCCGACGCGGCTTCCAGAAATGCGGCGTCTGGCGCTGCACCCGCCGCAAACGCGTCAGCAGCCGACGTTGCAGCCGCAAGCGCCGACGCTGACTCGCCGGCGAGCTTCGCCAGGTTGTGCTGCACCGCCTGAAATTTCGAAATCTTCTTTTCGAATGCGACGCGCTCGTTCGAATAGCGCACGCTGATCTCGAGCAGTGTTTCGAGGCTGCCGGCGATCTGCAGGCTGCGGACGACCGCGCCCATCAGGAGCAGTGAAGTATGATCGAATTCGTCCGGGGCGGGCTTGATGGCAATGGGCGTCACGCGGTCGAACGTCACGGTGTCGTTGCTGTCGCCGCCCAGATTGAGGTTTTGCTCGATCCGGCATTTGTCCGCGACAACCAATGTGATCGACGGCCTTCCGTTGCTGTCGTACGCCAGCACCGCGATGTGCCTGGCTTCGCTGGCAAAGGGAATGCCGCGCGCGCGCCCCGACAGCGTGCCGTCGGCATTGACCGTGAGGCGGTCCTTCGGGCCGGCCGGCGCAAGCGTCATCTCGCCGCCGGGAGAGGCGATTTTCGCCTGCGACAGCAGCCAGCCCGCGAGCATGGTTTCAGCCAGCGGCACGCCGATTGCAAAACGCCCCGCGGCGCTCAGCACGCCAAAGCCCTCGGCGAGCGACGCGCCTGCGCCGCCGCACGCTTCCGGAACCCAGGACAAGGGCAGGCCGGCATCGGTCAACGCCTGCCACAGCGGCGCCTTCCAGTCGCCTTTCTTGTCGCGATTGATGGTCTGCGCATCGGCAAGATCGGCAAAGATCCGCTCTGCGGTCTGCGCGACGATGTTCCCGGCTTCTTCCACGGCGTTCCCTGAATTCCTTGTTGCAAGCCATGATGGGGAAAAGGCGCATGACTGACAAGCGCTAGTGGTCCGATTCTAACATTCGCATCCCTTCTCAGTAGGCATGTTTGCGAACGTTGGAATCAAAGGACCACTGGAAAATATAGGTTTTCTAGTGGAGTTTAGGATTTGACATTCGCTTACGAGCTTGCCGCCATGCGGGGAGCGAATGTCAAATCCACTCCACTAGATGTCGGCAAAGGCCCCTGCAAACGCGGAATGAAAGCGATGCGTGGCGAATCGCAATTATTCCACGCAATGGAGTTTCTCTTGCGTTCAGGCTTGTGTTAGATCGCCACGAAACATTCAAAGTCAAAGTAAGGAAAATGCGATGTCAAAGGACGGTCTCTGCGCTGTTATCACCGGCTCTGCCTCGGGTCTTGGCGCGGCGACCGCGGCCATTCTGGCAAAGGGAGGCGCGCGTCTCGTCATCAATTATTCCTCCAGCCAGAAGGAGGCGGAGGAGACCGCCGATCTCTGCCGCAGCGCCGGCGGCGAAGTGGTCGTGGTGCAGGGCGATGTTTCGCGCGATGAAGACTGCCGCAAGATCGCGGCCGCCGCGGCGCCGTGGGGACGGCTCGACGTGCTGGTCAACAATGCGGGCACCACCAAGCATCTGCCGCATGACAAGCTCGACGGCCTGTCGGCGGAAGACTTTCAGCGCCTGTTCGGCGTGAACACGATCGGGCCGTTCCAGATGGTGCGCGCCGCGCGGTCGCTGCTGGAAGCCGGCGCCAGCGCGTCGGGGCGCGCGTCCGCGGTCGTCAACGTTTCGTCGGTTGCGGGCATCAGCGGGGTCGGCTCTTCGGTCGCCTATGCCGCGAGCAAGGGTGCGCTCAACACCATGACGCTTTCGCTGGCGCGCGCGCTGGCGCCGCTGATCCGCGTCAACGCGGTGTGTCCCGGCTATATCGATACGCCATGGTTCACCAAGGGCCGCGGCGTCGAAGGCGCGGCCAAGGTCCGAGATGCCGTCATCGCCAAGGTGCCGCTCAAGCGAGCCTCAAGCGCCGAGGATGTCGCCAACGTCGTCTGCTTCCTCGCTTTGCCGCAGTCCGGCAACATGACCGGCGAGATCGTGCGGATCGACGCCGGCGGGCATCTCATCGCGTAGCGTGAGTTGTCTTCCGTCATGACCGGGCATGACGGACTTCGCGTCTCGGCTTCTACCTGTTGAAGTCCTTTATCGTGCCGCTCGCCACCAGCCTGTTCCAGATGAACAGAACCAGGAGCGCGCCGATCGTCGCGGTGATGAAGCCCGCGCCCTGGTCCGGGCCGTAATGGCCGATCGCCTGCCCGATCCAGGTGGCAAGAAACGCTCCCACAATGCCGAGTATGGTGGTGAAGATGAAGCCGCTCGGATTGTTGGGGCCCGGCGAGAGCAGCCGCGCGATGATGCCGGCGATAAACCCGACGATGATGATCCAGATGATGCCGCCCATGACTGTCGTCCTCCTCAAAAAGCCTGACTGAAGTACAACGGGGGTTGGTCAGAGCCGGCCCGCCACCTCGTCTTCCGTCGGCAGCCGTCCGTCCGGGGTCAGTTGGTTGACCACCTCGGGCAGATGCTGGCTGAGGCCATCAAGCAATTCCTCGCGCGGCAGGCCGCTTTGCGACATCAGGCTGTTGATCTGATCGGCACCGAGCGCGCCGGCAAGATCGTTCGGCGATATCTGCTTGTTCGGCCCGGGGGCCACCCATGAATTGGCGGTGTCGCCATGGCCGCCCTGTTGCAGTTGCTTGAGCAGATCGCCCAGTCCACCGCTGATGACGCTGCCGGCCGCGCCGCCCGCGAGTACGCCGCCAAGCCCGCCTTTGAGAACGTCGCCAAGTCCTCCGAGACCACCGCCGAGACTGCCTCCGGCGCTGCCGCCACCGACACTCCCGCCGGGAGCCGGCGCCGGTGTAGTCGCCGAGGAGCCGCCGCTGATGTGCTTGACGGCCTTGTAGGCGAGCAGCGCCAGGATCGCCATGGTCATCGGCGACATCCCGCTGCCGGATTGCGTGCTCGGCGTAGCGGAGCCGCGCGGACCGTGCTGCATTCCGTTCAGTACATCGAGTAAGCCCATCGTCATCTCCTGCCGAATGTGCGCCCCGCCGAGCGAGCATAACGACGGGCTATGACGGTTACAAGGCGACAAGCCGGTTGCCGCCCGCTATCACGGGCGACGGCGGTAAAGTCTGCTATTTGCTAAAATTATCAGCGGAGCCATCGATGACGCCGGATCGGCCAATCGTGATAGCGGGCGCCGGCAGCATCGGCTGCTTTGCCGGCGGTCTTTTCGCCAGCGCCGGTCGCCGCGTGTCGCTATTGGCGCGCCCGCGCGTGATCGGGGAAATCGAAGGTTTTGGGCTCACCTTGACCAGCCTCGAAGGCTCCTCGTGGCATGTGGTACCTCAGCAACTGTCACTGTCCGACGATCCGAACATTCTTGGCGAGGCGGGCGTCGTGCTGGTCACCGTCAAGAGCGCCGACACGTCCGAGATCGCAGACGCGATCGCGCGTCACGCGCCGCCGCAAGCCGTCATCGTCAGTTTGCAGAACGGCGTCGCCAATGCGTCGGTGCTGCGCCGGCAACTGCCGGGGCGAAAGGTGCTCGCGGCCATGGTGCCGTTCAATGTGATCGCGGCGGGCGAGGGGCGGTTTCACCGCGCGACATCGGGCGATATCGTGATCGAGCGCGACGATGCCGATACCGCCGCATCGCTTTCCGTGCCGGGGCTTGCGATGCGGGCAACCAGCGACATCGCCGGCGTGCAATGGGGCAAGCTGCTGGTCAATCTCAACAATGCGCTCAGCGCGCTCTCCGGCCTGCCGCTTCGCGAGCAACTGGCGCGGCGCGACTGGCGCGCGCTGTTCGCCGATCAGATCTCCGAAGGCTTGACGGCGGTGAGGGCGGAAGGGATCCGCCCGGTGTCGCCGACGCCGGTGCCCTTGCACTGGACGCCACATCTGTTGCGTTTGCCTGACGCGTTGTTTGCGATCGCGTTGGCACCGGCCATGAAGATCGACCCACAGGCGCGTTCGTCGATGTGGGAAGACCTGCAGCGCGGCCGCCGCACCGAGATCGACTATCTTCAAGGGGTGATCACCGAAATCGCCGACAGGCGCGGACTTGAAGTCCCGCTGTCGCGCCGCATCGCGGCGTTGATCAGGGACGCTGAAACTGCGGGGCAGGGCTCGCCGCGGCTGACGCCGGACCAGATACGCTCCAGCGTCGCGTAGCGAAGGCCTTCAGCTTCGCTTGGCCTTGCTGGGCGAAGCGCCGAACAGGACCTTTTTCAAATCCTTGATGCCTTCGGAAAGCCGTGGCCACTCGCACGAGAAGGAATGCCGCGGGCATTCCGTCGGCTTAATGCGCCTGAGATCGCTCGTCGGCGTCGGCGGCTTGCCGACGCTGCCGGTCGCCGCCGGCGCTTTTTCACTTTCGCTCTTCAGCGAGGCCAACTGCAATTGTTTCGCTGCGAACGCCGCCGCAATATTGCTGCGCCGCTGGCTGTCAAGATAGACGGTGTATTGCTCGTCGATTTGCTTTTGCTCTTCCGGCGTCGGATTGGGGCCGGCGATATCGAAGTTTCGATTTTGCATGAAATCGAAATAGGTGTATCCGCCGCCGGGCTTGCGGCGGCCGGCGAATTTGGCGTTGCATTGCGACAGCGCCGCAGTCTTCGCTTCCTTGGTCTCGGCTTTTTCGGCGCGGTCGGCGCATTCCTCGAAATCGGCCGGCTCGCGCGTCCCCCACCATTGCGCCCGCGCCTGCCAAGGCAGCGAAACGGCCACGCAGGCCATCGCGGCGAACAGCAGGACCCGGATACGCAACGCGATCAAAGGAGGCATTCCCGGAACGGACCTGAGGAAACTGAAAAGACGATCTCAATTGTCGCCAATATCGGCCGCCTTGTCATCCTCAAACCGGCCCTTGGTGGTCCGATTTCAACATTTGCATCCCGGTTGATGTCGCATTGCCGATCCGCGGCTCGCGGAACGCTGCCAATCTCGGCTAGTGTGGCGACTCTGACGTTCCTTTCAGTGTCGCCGCGAGTTCTTCGAAGGAACGTCAGAGTCAAAGCCACACTAGAATCATATGGTTGCTAGGGTCCCTTTGGTTCTGACATTCGTAAAAGTGCCCGCCGCGATTTGGTACGAATGTCAGAACCGGGACACTAGATGAATCGCCTTGTGCGGAAAAAGTGTGCATCGGCTATAAACATCGGTTCCTGCCCGAATTTGGAGATTGCGAGCCATGACCGTTCACAAGCGCGTTCGTCAGTTCAATACCAGGGATACCTATCCCGAACAGAAGCTCGACAACGATCTTTGTCAGGCTGTCGTTGCAAGGGGGACCATGGTGTTCGTGCGCGGGCAGATCGGGCAGGATCTCGACACCGCGGAGAGCGTTGCGATCGGCGATGCGGCCGGACAAGCGGAAAAGGCCATGGCGAATATCGAGATGCTGTTGCGGGAGGCCGGCTCAAGGCTGGAGCATATCTGCAAAATAACGATTTACATCATCGATCCCCGCTATCGCGAAGCAGTCTATCGTGTTGTCGGCAAATGGCTGAAGGGCGTCTATCCGGTGTCGACCGGCTTGGTCGTTTCGGCGCTTGCTCGGCCCGAGTGGCTGGTGGAAATTGACGCCACCGCCGTCATACCGGATTAGCCCATGACATTTTCCATTGTTGCGCGCTGCGCGCGGACCGGCATGTTTGGTGTCGCGGTGTCGTCTTCGTCGCCCGCGGTTGCGGCGCGATGCGCCCATGCCCGGGCCGGTGTCGGCGCCGTCGCCAGCCAGAACATAACGGATCCTTCCCTCGGCAGCCGTGCGCTCGATCTGATGCGTCTGGGGGCGAGCGCCTCCCAGGCCATCGAGGTCCTGCGCAGCTCGGCCGATTTCATGCAATACAGGCAATTGCTCGTCGTCGACGCGCGCGGGCAGAGCGCGATCCATACCGGCTCCGAGGCGCTTGGCGTTCGGGCAGAGGCAAAGGACGATAACGTCGCCTGTGGCGGCAATCTGTTGGCGGATGTCCGTGTGCCGGCAGAGATGGTCGCAGCTTTCGTCGCCTCGAAAGGTCACCTGGCCGACCGTTTGCTTGTCGCCATGCGTGCGGCGCTGCAGGCGGGAGGCGAAGCGGGACCGGTTCATTCAGCCGGTCTGCAGATCGTCGATAAAGTGTCCTGGCCGGTGGCCGATCTCCGGGTCGACTGGACGGAGGGCTGTCCGATCACCGAGCTCTCCGCCATCTGGGAAATATACAAACAGCAACTTGACGCCTACGTGACCAGAGCGCTGAATCCGGAGTCGGCTCCGAGTTATGGTGTTCCGGGCGATCCGTGAGCCGCCGGATGATCGGGTAACAAAATCGCATCCCGGCGGCGCGGCCCGAACTTTGCTCCAGCCGGCCAGCCAACCAACCGGTCAGCCAGCCAGCCAACCGGAGCGGGGGCCCCTCGGCGATGGCGAACAAGGAAGGAAGATCAGGTGGGGGAAAAGCCGTCATTAAGAACGTTTCTTTCTTATCTTGAGAAAAACCGGCCGACTGAATTCCATCGAATTCGAGAACCGGTGGCGCTCGACTACGAGATAAGCGCGATAGCCATGGAAATGGATCGCCTGAAACGCTCCCCCGTGCTGCTTTTCGAGAAGGTCGAGAACAGCAACTTTCCGGTATTGGCCAATCTGTTTGCATCGCGCGCGAACTTCGCGGCAGCCTTGGGCATTGGCGCGGATGCCTTGATCGAAGAACTGGCGCAGCGCAACGATCGGATCATCGAACCGGTCCTGTGCAACAGGGCCCCGGTCCACGATATCGTTCACAAAGGCGACGCCGCCGATCTGGGTTCGCTGCCCATCATGGTGCATTTTGCGCAAGATGCCGGTCGCTACATCACCAACGCCGTGGTCATTGCCAGGGATCCCGATACGGGCGTCCGCAACGCGAGCTTTCATCGGATGCAGGTCAAGGGGCCGAGGCGCCTGGGCACCAGCCTGCACAGCCGACGTCACCTCTGGAATTACGTCGAGCGAAACGATGCCAAGGGTGAAGCGACGCCAATTCTGATCGTGATCGGCGCGCATCCGCTGTTCACGTTCGGCGGGCTTTGGAAGGGGCCGATCAACGTCGATGAATATGCCGTCATCGGCGGTCTGATGGGACAAGGTCTGGAAATCGTGCCGGCGCTGACGGTCCCGCTGGAGGCGCCGGCTCAGGCGGAGATCGTCATCGAGGGGCATATCCTGCCCAAAATCCGTGAACCCGAAGGGCCGTTCGCTGAATTTACCGGATACGCTTCCGAACGCTCCACCCAGCATGTTGTCGAAGTCTCTGCGATCACGCATCGGCGGGATGCGATCTACCATGACATCGTGCCGGGCATTTCGGAGGAGCATACGCTCCTGCTTGCCGTGCCGCAGGAAGCGCGGCTTCTGCGCACGCTTCGCCAGCACTACCAGAACGTGACGCAGGTCGCCTATCCGAAATCCGGTACCTGTCGCATGCACGCTTATATTGCGATGAAGAACCCCGCGCCCGGCCAGGCGAAGAACGCGGCGGCGGTGGCGCTGGGCGACGACCTCAGCCTCAAAATGGTGGTCGTGGTCGACGACGACGTCAACGTTCTCGATGACAGCGACGTGTTGTGGGCGATGTGCACCAGAATGCAGGCCGACGATGACATCAGCGTCATTCGCAATGCGATGGGGGCGATCCTCGATCCATCCAACAACAACGGGCTGACGGCGAAGATGATCGTCGATGCGACGCGGCCAAAAGGCCGTTTCCCGGAGCGGCATACGCTGCCATCCGAAGCGGTTGCGCGCGCAAGAGAGATCATTGGCCGCATCGGGAATGCATGATTTTCCTGGCCCGCTGACTTTAATTGACTGGCAAGCGGAACGGCTGCCGGTTCGCAGAACGTTCGCGGAGCTTGAAAAGGGACGGCAGAATGTCCGTTGAAAAGGTAGACACGGTCGTGGTTGGCGGTGGCCAGGCAGGCCTGGCCATGAGCGAACACTTGAGCCAATGCGGCGTGCCTCACCTCGTCCTCGAGCGCGCCCGCATTGCAGAGCGCTGGCGCTCCGAGCGCTGGGACTCGCTGGTCGCGAATGGTCCGGCGTGGCATGATCGATTTCCGGGCATGGAATTTCCCGATGCGCCCCCTGATTCCTTTCCGCCCAAGGAGAAGGTCGCGGATTATTTCGTCGCTTACGCGAAAATGATTGCGGCGCCGGTTCGCTGCGGCGTGGAGGTTGCGAAAGTTCGGAGAAATGCAGGGCGGCCCGGCTTCCTGGTCGAAACGTCGGACGGCATGATTGAAGCCAACAATGTCGTTGCCGCGACCGGCGCCTTCCAGTGTCCCATCATTCCGAAAGTCGTCCCCGAGAATGCGGGCATCGTTCAGATCCATTCAACGGCCTATCGCAATCCCGGCCAGTTGCCCGAGGGTGCGGTGCTGGTCGTCGGCGCGGGATCTTCGGGGGTGCAGATCGCGGATGAACTGTTGCGGGCGGGAAGGCGCGTCTACCTCTCGGTTGGCCCGCACCAACGTCCTCCCCGGGCCTATCGCGGCCGTGACTATTGCTGGTGGCTCGGCGTGCTCGGCAAGTGGGATGCCGAAACGCCAGGACCCGGCACGGAACATGTCACCATCGCCGTCAGCGGGGCTCACGGCGGATTTACCGTCGACTTCCGGCGTCTTGCCGCGCAGGGCATGACGCTCGTGGGCATGACGCAATCATACAAGAACGGCACGCTGACATTTGCGCCTGACCTTGCGGACAATATCGCGCAGGGCGATGCCAACTACATGGCGGTTCTGGATGAAGCCGACGCCTATGTCCTCCAAAACGGCCTCGACCTTCCGGAAGAGCCCGATGCCCGAAAGCTCGGGCCGGATCCCGCGTGCATGACCGATCCGATTCGCGAACTGAATTTGAAAGACGCCGGAATAACGTCGATCATCTGGGCAACCGGTTTTACGTCCGACTACAGCTGGTTGAAGGTCGATGCATTCGACGAAAAGGGAAAGCCGAAGCATCAGCGCGGCGTTTCTTCCGAGCCCGGCATCTATTTCCTCGGACTGTCCTGGCAATCGCGAAGAGGGTCCGCCTTCATCTGGGGAGTCTGGCATGATGCCAAGCACCTTGCGGACCGCATAGCCACGCAACGCAGATATCTCGAGTACCACGCCTCGGCGGCACGACCACGATGAAGTATCCTGAAGGTGTAAGCCGGCCCCGCCGGCCGGCCGCGCGGCGATCCGTTCAAGGACTGGCGAGCGCGCGCTCATTCTGGTATGAAGCCGCCAGTTCCCGCCGACGCGGCGGAAGCTCCGGTCCCGTAGCTCAGCCGGATAGAGCGACGGTTTCCTAAACCGTAGGTCGCATGTTCGAGTCATGCCGGGATCGCCAACGCAGGAATGCAGGAAACCCTATAAATATAGGCATTTCTCGTCGTACGCGCTCCGTTTCGATGCCGAAGCCCAGTCCAAAAGCCTCAATTACGCCCGTTACGCCCGGTACATTGGATTACAATGGGTTACGCGCAGTGCCGACTGCTCCGTGCAACACGGATGCAACACGAAGAAGTCCGCGCGTTCCTCGTTCGTCCTCGTGTCTCTCAAGCCGAATATCTGCGGCCTGCACCAAACTCTGAGCAGTCCTGGCTGATCGGGATGCGTAATCAGTTCCCGTTTTTGAAGTGGTGGCGATACTGGCGACCGCGCAATCGTCCTTCGGGCGTCG
The DNA here is from genome assembly GCA_963832045.1 of uncultured Alphaproteobacteria bacterium. Lineage (GTDB taxonomy): Bacteria > Pseudomonadota > Alphaproteobacteria > Rhizobiales > Xanthobacteraceae > Bradyrhizobium. The sequence continues at coordinate 7,708 of CAWHSM010000006.1, read as the reverse complement.
CCGTGACCTCATCCAGGGGGCAGCAGGTCATCAGAACAATATCCAGTCTGCCCTCTACATCGACTTTTCCAACGTTTCGATGTACAAACCCAAATCAAATTAGTACGGTGGTCCTAATCATAATAACATAATGCCAATCTGAGGGAAATGAGTATGAGAAATCGGGCTCTGATCATTGTCTTGGCTGCATTCGCCCTGTTGCAGGGTTTTATCGGGGGTGGCAATGGGGCGCAGGCGGCCGACGTTGTGAAAATTGGTGCGCCACTTGCGCTTACTGGGCCACTTTCGGACGAGGCAAAGAAGCAAGAGCTCGTTTGGGAGCTGTGGGTTGCCAAAGTAAATGTCGCCGGCGGTATCGACGTCGGCGGCAAAAAGATGAAGATCCAGCTCGTCAAGTACGACTATCAATCTGATGGGCAGCGCGCCGGTCAGTTGGCCGAGAAGCTAATCACCGACGACAAGGTCGATGTACTTCTTGCCCCGTTCGGTTCGGGGCACACCAAGATCGTGGCCACTGTCGCCGAGCGCTATCAGGTGCCGACCTTGGCATGTGCGTCGTCGTCCGAATCCGTCTTTGACCAAGGCCTCAAGTATCTGTTCGGTACGTTGTCGCCAAACGGTGGCATGACCGAAAGTATGGTCAAATATTTCAAGGCTCATACAGAAAAGCTGCAGCGTGTCGCGGTCTTGGGACGGGACGACGTATTTCCGAAATCGATGGCGCAAGGTGTCGTGTCTGCGGCAAAGTCCGAAGGAACTCGATGTGGTGTACAACCAGCTGTATCCGGCGGGCACAATCGATTTTTCCGCAGCCCTCTCTGCCATCCGTATCGCCAAGCCTGATTGGATCTATGTCACCGGATATACGCAAGATCTAATCCTGGCTCGCAAGCAGATGTCCGATCTCGGGGTCAAGGCGCATATCGTAACGATGGTGACCGGCCCGGCCTACCGAGAATTTACGGAAGGGTTGCGCAGCCTTGCAAATGGCGTTTCCAGTTCGACCTGGTGGCATCACGCCACCCGATATAGCGGCATCGGCGTCTGGCCAACGACACAGGAGTTCTACGAAGCCTTTCTCGCCAAGGCCGGCAGCGACCCTGATTACATTCATGCATCTTGCGCGGCGGCGGTGGAGGTCTTGCAAAATGCGATCGAAAAAGCGGGGACGCTCGACAAGCCAAAGGTGCGAGATGCGCTCGCCGCGACCGATATCACGACGTTTTATGGTCCGGTTAAGTTTAGCTCGAACGGCATGAATGAGGTTCGCACTCTGCCCATCATTCAAGTTCAGGATGGAAACATTGTCGTTCTCGCCCCGGACGACATTAAAAGCGGTGAATTGCGGCTCATGAATTAGCTTTGTTGCGTCGCAGTCGAGCGATGTCGAGCGACGCAGCCTGCCGTTTTCGGTTGTGGGCGGTTGAATCCGTCTCGACCGTGTTGCTCCTTCGGGGGTGCGTGTCTGCGGCCCAAGCAGCTTTGGCCCAAGCAGCTTTGGCTCAAGCAGCTTTTCCTGGATGGCTTCTGGCATCGCCATGATGACCGGGCGGGAACAATCCGGGTGAGCCTCAGGGAGGGCTGATGTTTTATCTGCAAACGCTTGTGAATGGCTTGGTTCTTGGCACGTTGTATGCGTGCCTTGCAGTGGGCTTCTCTCTCACGTGGGGAGTCCTGAACGTCATCAATATGGCGCACGGTTCGCTCATCATCCTCGGCGGTTACCTGACATTCTTCGCTTGGCATGCCTTCGGCGTTCACCCGCTGATAGCACTACCATTTGTGGCTTTGTTGACTTTCGGAATTGGCTACCTCGCGCAGCTTCTTCTTATCAATCGCGTGGTGAACGAACCGGTTCTTACGACCATGACTCTGACGTTTGGTCTGGATCTGATCCTCTACAATTTCATGACCGTCTATTACACGGCTACGCCGGTGCGTGTGTCCCTTGACCTGGGGGTCGTTGAACTTGGAGACATTGTCGTTCCCGTCGATCGTTTGCTCGGCATGCTGCTGGCACTTCTACTGACGTTACTTTTGTACATCCTCATGCGTGGCTCTCGTATCGGTCGGGCAATTGTTGCAGTTCGTATGGATCGGTCTGCAGCCGAGTTGATGGGTATCAAGGTCGAGAGGATTTACGCGATTACGTTCGGCATTGGCGCATTTATGGCAGGTGCTGCAGGTGCTGTTTTCGCGATGGTCTATCCGGTGACAACAAATTTGGCGGCTGTGTTTCTGGGAAAGGCCTTTGTTGTCTGTGTGATTGGGGGGCTAGGGAGCGTGCAAGGTGCACTTGTCGGCGGCCTTGTTCTCGGAATCATAGAAAGCTTCTCGGGCCAGTTCATCGGCCCCGAGCATGCTCTGACAATTGGGTTCGTCCTCATGCTGGTGCTGCTTGTCGTCAAGCCGACCGGGCTGACCGGGATCAGAGGATTTGAATGATGAGTTGGATGCGGCGCTATATTCTGTTCGGGGTGTGGCTGCTCGCCCTGGCCTCCACGCCTCTTTGGGCGGGAAACTATGTAGTTCGTCTGGCGATCGTGATCGCCATGTATTCCACGCTCAGTCTGTCCTGGAATTTCATTGGCGGCTTCACCGGATACCCGTCGTTTTCGACGGCGGCATTCTTTGGCATAGGGTGTTACGTCGGCGCTCTGTCGCAACGCGCGGGCCTGCCGCCGCCACTCGCATGGACTGCTGCCGCACTTTTTGTTGGAGTCTTTGCGGCCGGGCTTGGAAGCATCATTCTCAAACTCAAGGGGCACTATTTCGCCATAGGATCCTTCGCGACCGTTGAAGTCGCACGTTTGGTGACATCATCGTGGGGTAGCCTGACGAATGGGGGTGACGGATTAAACGTGCCACTCGCCGCCGGCGGGCCCGATGTCGTTGGGCGGACCTTCCTCGGAGTCATGATAGGAATCATGCTTCTTGCGTTCGTGATGACCGTGCTTGTTGATCGCAGCAGGTTGGGGTTCGGGTTGCGCTGTATTGAACAGAACGAGGACGCCTCAAGCATGGTGGGTATCAATACCACGCTCTACAAGATCATTGCCTACACTTTGTCCGCTACATTTTGTGGAGCGGTCGGTGCCGCTTATGCGTCTTGGGCCGGCTATATCGATCCGAATGACTCTTTCTCGATCATCATGACGGTCAAGGTGCCTGTCATGTGCTTGTTGGGTGGTCCTGGAACGGTCTTCGGTCCCATCGTTGGAGCAACGGCGTTCCTGCTGCTCGAGGAGGCATTCTGGGCGAACTTCCTTGAATACAACCGCGCCATTTTGGGTGGGGTGATTGTGATTTGATCTTCTTCCTCCCTGGTGGGCTCTTGAAGGTGCCTTATCAAAAAGTGGTCGCGCGGGTGACGCGCCACGTTAGAGGAGCATCGGCGCAGTGAGCGGTGTAATCCTCGAGTTGAAAAGCGTCAGTAAGCGATTTGGCGGCATTCAAGCGCTGAAAGACGTTAGCTTTCGCCTTTCGGAAGGAGAGATCATTGCTCTGATCGGTCCGAATGGCGCGGGAAAGACCACACTGGTCAGTGCGATTACCGGCACACATAAGGCCACATCTGGAACATCTTGTTCGAGGGCCGGGATGTCACATCGCAGCGACCATATCAGGCTGCGAGGAGAGGAATCGCTCGACATTTCAGGTAGTCCAACCCTTTCCACGAATGTCAGTGCTGGAGAATGTGACGGCAGGCGTCTTGTTCGGCGGCGCTACTGGCAACCTCAAGGAGGCAGGGGAAATAGCGCGCGTACAACTGGAATTTACCGGGTTGCAAAGCTTTGCAGATCGTCCAGCTTCGAGCCTCACGATTGCCGGCCGCAAAAGACTTGAGCTTGCCAAGAGTCTTGCGATGCGGCCCAAGGTTTTGATGCTCGACGAGGTCAATGCCGGACTAAATTCGGGCGAGATTGATGGAGCACTCGCGCTGATCCGGCAGATCGCGGAGAGTGGCGTTACGATACTGTTGATTGAACATCTTATGAAGGTGGTCTTGTCATTGGCCCAGCGTGTGCTTGTCCTTCATCACGGCGAGCTGATCGCCCAAGGCGACCCTATGGCCATGGTGAATGACCCGAGGGTCATCGAAGCCTATCTTGGCAAGAAGTTCGCCGGCCGTATTCAACAAAATCGGGGTAGCAATGCCGAGGTCGGATCTGCTTCTTAAAGTTGAACACCTTTCCGCGGCCTACGGTGAAATCCGCGTGCTGTGGGGAGTTGATATCGAGGTTGAGGTCGGCGAAATCGCTTGCCTGGTCGGTTCGAATGGTGCCGGCAAGACCACATTGCTCCGCGTGTTGTCCGGCCAATTGCGTCCCTCGAACGGTCGCATCACCTTCATGGGCGAGGATATTACCAACCTCAGTCCCCGTGATATCCTGGCGCGGGGAATCGCGCATGTTCCTGAAGGACGGAGATTGTTCAAAGGTCTCAGTGTCCGCGATAATCTACTGCTTGGCGCCTACCTGCGTCGGGACGATGCGGGTATCAAGCGCGATCTTGACTATGTGCTATCGGTCTTTCCCGTTCTCCGCGAACGACAAGGACAGGATGCAACGACGATGTCGGGTGGCCAGCAGCAGATGTGCGCGATCGCACGAGGCATCATGTCCCGTCCCAAACTCCTCATGATCGATGAGCTTTCGTTGGGCTTAGCGCCGGCGTTGGTTGAGCGACTGAGCGAGGCATTGTTGGAGATCAATCGAGCTGGCATTTCTATCTTGATCGTCGAGCAGGATGTCATGACCGCATTTGAACTGGCACGACACGGATTCGTTATTGAGACAGGAAGGGTGGGGATGCATGGCCCGACGAACGTCCTCTCAAAGGATCCTTTGATCCGTCAAGCATACCTCGGCATTTAGGTTGCCGTAACTGCGCAATATCGCGTCACGTCCAATTTGCTGCCGTCCGCGACATATCCTCTGTCGAGAAGCGCGGCTCGTCTGGTCTCGCTCATGAAGATCCGCATCCGGCATGCGTCATGCCGATCAGATATTTTTGCATATCCCACGCGTCAGTGGGACATCGATCAGCGCACAGGCCGCAATGCAGGCAGAGATTTTCATCCTTGACCATAATGCGTCCCAACTCGAGACCGCCGTCGACATATAGAGATTGTTGCGGGTCAAGCGATGGAGCCGTTAGCCGCGCGCGAACCTCGCTTTCTTCTCCGTTATCGGTGAAGGTAATGCAATGTACCGGACACACCTCAACGCAAGCATCGCATTCGATGCACTGTTTTGATTCAAAGACGGTCTGCACATCGCAATTCAGACATCGCTTCGCCTCGGCAAGAGCCAATTTAAGGTCGAATCCGAGCTCCACCTCCATTGCGATGTCACTGAGTGCGATCTCAGTTTCTCGAACGGGAACGCGGCGCCGAGAATCGAGTGAGATATCGCTATCGTAATCCCATTTCTGGATTCCCAGTTTTTGCCGAACGACTTCGACCGCCGGAAACGGACGAGAATCCATATCTTCGCCGGTCAACATTTTGTCTATCGAAACAGCTGCTTCATGACCGTGCGCGACCGCCCAGATGATGTTCTTTGGGCCGAATGCCGCATCACCACCGAAGAACACCTTGGGATGTGTTGAGCGGAACGTCGTCGAGTTGACGATTGGCATGCCGTTTCCGTTGAACTCAATTCCAATATCCCGTTCGATCCACGAGAACGAATTCTCCTGCCCGATTGCGATCAGGACATCGTCGCATGGAATGTGCTCATCCGGCTCTCCCGTCGGGATTATCTGGCGAACTCCATTCTCCCCGTGGATCGCTTTGACTTTCTCGAACATGACTCCGGTCAGACGGGAATTCTCATGCGTGAACGCTCTTGGAACCATAAAGTTGAAAATCGGAATCCCTTCGTGGAGAGCGTCTTCCTTCTCCCAAGGCGAAGCCTTCATCTCTTCGAAGCCGGAACGAACGATTACTTTGACGTCTTTGCCTCCCAATCGGCGGGCCGAACGACAGCAGTCCATTGCTGTATTTCCGCCACCCAGAACGATCACGCGCTTACCAATCGAGTTGGTGTGGCCGAAGGATACCGATGCCAGCCAATCGAGCCCCATATGGACGTTTGAAGCAACCTCGTTACGGCCGGGGATGTCGAGATCGCGACCGCGCGGCGCTCCGGTGCCAACGAAAACCGCATCGTAGTTTTCAGTAAGAAGGGCCGCGAGGCTGTCAATTCTGCACCCGCCGCGATATTCGATACCGATTCAGGATGTAGTTGCACTCTTCGTCGAGAACCTCGGTGGGGAGGCGAAATCGAGGGATTTCCGTTCGCATCATCCCACCAGCTTTGGAGCCGCTGTCGATCACGACGCAGTGATAGCCGATGGGAGCGAGATCCCTCGCCACGGTGAGTGAAGCGGGCCCACCGCCAATGAGGGCAATGCGCTTGCCGTTGCTCGCTGCAGATGCAGGAAGGCGAGACCGTATGTCATTCTTGTAGTCGGCCGCTACCCGTTTCAGCCGGCAAATAGCAACCGGTTCCTCTTCGACGCGGCCTCTGCGGCACGCGGGCTCACAAGGTCGGTCGCATGTACGACCAAGCACACCCGGAAACACGTTCGATTGCCAGTTCACCATGTATGCGTCGTCGTACCGTCCAGCAGCGATGAGGCGGATATATTCGGGCACTGGGGTATGCGTCGGGCATGCCCACTGGCAATCGACGACTTTGTGGAAGTAATCCGGCTTGGAGATGTCCGTGTTCTTCATGGGCCCCCGCGCGCTCTACCTGAAGTGACGTCGTGTAAGTGCCAGAGTTGTCCAAGGCAAGAGTCGGCGAATTTGCAACATCGCAAAATGGTACGCACAGGTTGCGCCTGGCGCAAGAAGTGTTTCTATGATTAGAATGATAGTATCCTTCTTTACACCCCGTGAATGGAATGATAATCAGAAATGTCGCAATCGGTGGGCTAGGGGGCGCAATTTGGTCAACAGAGAGGGTGTCGGCGCCAGGGTTCGACGAAAAGAAGATGATCGCTTCCTTCATGGGCGCGGGAAATACATTGCCGATCTACAATTTGCGAACATGCGGGAAGTTGCATTTGTCCGCAGTCCGGTGGCTCATGCGCGGTTATTGGCGATCAATATTCCGGATCATCTGCGCTCGTCGGTTTTTATAGCTCAGGACCTGGAGGGTGTTCTTCCCATCAAGGCAGTTTCTCCACTGCCTGGATTCCAGATCTCCGTGCAAACCGCGCTGGTTACGGATAAAATCCGGCAAGTAGGCGAGCTTATCGCAATGTGTGTTGCGGACACTCGCGCGCAGGCTGAAGACATCGCGGCCCAAGTCTTGGTCGAGTACGAAGAGTTGCCTGCCGTCGTAGATATGTTGGAGGCGCAGGAATCTGGAAGTACTCTTGTTCATGACACGGTCAAGCGAAACATCTACGTCGAGGTCGGCTACGACTCGGGTGACGTTGATGCGATAGCAAGTACGGCGCCCGTTAGAGTTGTGCGCGAACTTCGTACTGCACGCCAGGTTATGTCGCCAATCGAATGTCGCGGCTTCGTCGCTCATTGGGATGCTCGAACCAGCCAGTTAATCTTACACGGATCAACTCAATTTCCGCACGTTGTCCGGACGGGACTGGCGGAAGTATTGCAGATTCCGGAGCTGGGAATCCGTGTGATTTCGCCGGATGTTGGCGGCGGATTCGGATATAAGGCCATCCT
>CAWHSM010000005.1:0-802719 GCA_963832045.1 uncultured Alphaproteobacteria bacterium | reverse complement strand
TCCGCAAGAAGGCTCAGCCCGGCGAGGCCAGCTGGCGTTCGATCGCCTTCGGGTCGTTCGCAAGCCCCTGGGCGATACCACGCGCCATTTCACCGACATAGATATCCTCCTCGCCGGACTCGTATCCGTCCAGGATTTCGGCGGCGGCCTCGGCCGGGGTCATTTCGGAATCGGGAGTCCTGCGGTCATCCGCGTATCGACCGCGCCGGGCATCGCGCCTGCGACATGGACGCCCTGGGGCATCAGTTCGCCGCGCAAGCCTTGCGTCAGGCTCAGTGCCGCCGCCTTCGAGGCGCAATACGATCCCATGAACGGCAGGTTCACCCTCGACAATATGGTCAGCATATTGAGCACCGAACCGTGATTGGCGATCAGCGCCGGTGCAAACGCCCGCGTCACCCGCAACGGCCCGAGATAGTTAGCCTCGATTTCTTGGGCAGCGATGGTCAGATCGGGAGCGGTCATGAAACTCGTATTGTGGTTGATGCCCGCATTGTTGATCAGCAGCGTCACGTCGCCCGCGACCGCGGCGGCTTTCCTGACGTCGTCGTCGCTGCCGACATCCATTTTGAGCGGGACCAGACGATCGGAGGCGGCGAGCCCGGAAGGATCCCGCGCGGCGGCGTAGATCTTGGTGGCGCCCCGAGCCGTAAGCTCGGCGATCAGCGCCTGCGCGATGGCGCCGCCGGCTCCGGTGATTAGAACGACGGAACCCTTGATGGTTTTGGTCATGTGGCGCTCTCCGCCCATCGCGCCATCAAGGTGTTTGACGGCAATGTTTCGTCGACGAGTTTCCTCGCGGTAGCCACCCCGGCCACGGGCAGCGAGGCAGCATCGAGAGCTCCGATCTGCACCAGCACCGAAGCCTGATCCCAGTAGATGTGTTCGTTGTAGAGCTTGTCGCCGCGGAAGCGGACGATGGCAACCAGTGGGATCTCCACATACTTGCCGGTGGGCGCGACACCCGGCAGCATCCAGTCGATCTCGATATCGTGGGTAAAACAAAACAGCATCTCGTCGACGACGCGATCGGCGCCGATGGTGCGCGAGATCGGAATGAGCTTGGTGTCCTTTGGCGTCTTCGGGATGAAATGGTTCTTGTAGAAGCGCAGCAGATCGCGATAGCCGACGCCGCCGGTCATGGTCGGAACATGATTGACGTAGGGCTCAGTGACCATCGTCCCCATGGTCTGCTCCGCCGATCGCACGCCAAATTCCAGCTCGGTGTGACGGTCCCAGAGCGCGGACAAGTCGTAGTGCGGGCCGAGCACCTTGCGGAACAGCGCGATCGAGCGCGAATGCGCCATCAGGGTCGCGGGCTTGTTGAAGCTGGCACGCTCGGGAGCCGCAAAGGCATGGTCGCAGCCGGGATAAAGATAGGTCTCGACGTCGGGGCGCTTGGCAAACGCCGCCTTGATCCGTTCGCGCGCCTCGGCTGGCGCGAACTTGTCGAGCTCGGCGAAATGAAACACCATCGGACCCTTGATCTGCGCCGCCTCGCCAAGGTCGGCTTCGATGCCGACGCCGTAATAACTTACCGCGCAATCGACGTCGGTGCGTGCCGCCGCCAGATAAGCCAGCTTGCCGCCGAGGCAGAAACCGAGCGCGCCGACCTTGCCGACGCATTCGGGGCGGGCCCGCAACACCTTCAAGGCGTCGGCGGAGTCCTTGATCGACTGGTTGGCGTCGAAACGCTGGTAATAACCAAAGGCCTTGTTGAAATCGGCCTCCGAATAGCTGAGCTCGATGCCGGGCTCCATCCGCCAAAAGAGGTCCGGCGCCAGCACGACGTAGCCTTCTTCGGCATAATAATCGGCGACCGCACGCATCGAGGAATTGACGCCGAAGATTTCCTGCAACAGCAGGATACCCGAACCTGATCCCGACGCCGGGACGGCGAGATATCCCTTGAAGGTGCCGCCGTCGGCGGCCGCGATATCAATCCATTGTCCTGCCACTGTTTCGACCTCTCTACCGAACGCTGATGCCTGGCGCTTGCACGCACTATTGGAACTTGCAAACTCTTCTTGCTTTTTCAATTGAATTTTTAATGTAGGATTTGCGGCTGTAAATTGTAAATAGCATATCGTGCCGCCACGACCGGATGCTCGGTTACGGCGCGCCTGTGGCGAACGCTCCCGATATCAGCTTGAGATTTCCTCGAGCCGCAAGTTCCGCGTCTCGATCATGCGGGTGGCGGCGATCATGCCGATGATGGCGACCACTGCGAACATCAGAAACACCGAAATCGACGCCACCCTTGCCCAGCATGAAACCGATCAGCGTCGGCCCGATCGCGGAGGCGATCCGAAGCCAGGAGGTCGCGACCCCGGTTCCGATGGCGCGCATCCGGGTCGGGTAGATCTCAGGCGTATAGAGATAGACGACGGCGGCAATCGACCCGATCAGCCCGTAGCTCAGCGTGCTGAAGACGATCACCCACGAGACCTCTTGCGTGCCGCCGAAGGCCAGCACGCCGAGCATCACCGCCCCGCAGCCAAAGGCGCCCATCATCCAGTATTTGCGGCCGGTTCGGTCGATCACCAGCGCACAGATCAATACCACGCAGACCTGCGCGACGTTGGTCATCGAGGCGGCGCGCAGCGCCTGCGGCAGGCCGAGATGGTAGACCGTGGTGTAGAGCGTCGGCATCCAGTTGTTGAGGCTGTTGGCAATGAGATAGGCGGAAGCCCACAGCACCCAGGCGATCAGCGTGCGGCCGCGATAGGCGGGCGACAACAACTCGCGCCATTTGCCGCGTGCCCGTAGCGGAAGCTCGACCTGCAGCGGCAAGTTCACGGCCGGCGGCGCGGCGACCGCTGTGCCGGTCTTGTCCGACGCCGCTTCAAGCCGCCTGACAACGGCATCGGCGGCGGCAAGCCGCCCCTTCCCGATCAACCAGCGCGGCGATTCCGGCAGCCGCAGCAACATCAGCGCGATGACGAGGCCGGGGATGCCGCCGATCAGGAACATGATCTGCCATCCGATCAATGGCACCAGCACCGCGCCGACCTGACCGGTGACCATCAGCCCGATCGGAAAGATCATCTCATACAGCATGAAAAACCGGCCGCGGCCGCGGGCCTTGGAGAGCTCGCTGATATAGGTCGCGGCGACCGGCATCTCGCCGCCGACGCCGATGCCCTGGATGAAACGAAAGAGCAGCAGAACGTTGAAGCTCCAGGCGGCGGCACAGGCCAGGCTCATCACCGCATAGATGGCGGTCGCCGCCGCGGCACAGGGGATGCGGCCATAGCGTTCGGCCAGCGAACTGAAGGCGAGCGCGCCGGCGATCTGGCCGACATAGCTTGCGCCGATCATGATGCCGACTTCCGGCGCCGTGATGTGCCAGAGCGGCACCAGGATCGGAAGCACGAAGGCGATCGACAGCGCATTGAAGGCGTCGAAGAAGGTTGCGCTGCCCATGACGACGCGGGCGTGAACGAACCAGCGCGACGTCGGCACCTGCTCCATTCGCGCGATCAAGCGCGCGGCGGCATCCTCGGAGTTGAAGCTCGGAGAAGACGATGAGACGGCGGGAGACTCGGGCCGCGACCCCGCGCTGACAACTGACACCACTTCCTCCGCGCTTCATGTTTCAGGCTCGTTTCGATGGCCTGCGATTGACGTCAACAGAACCGGAACACTAGCGCCTCATCAGCTCCAGAATCTTTTCCGCAATCACCGCCGGGCATTCGACCGGCGTGATATGGCGGACGTTCGGCAGCACGGCGAGCGTCGCCCCGGCGACAGCCTGATGGATTTGTTCCGACATCGCAACCGGCGTGGCGTAATCCTCCTCGCCGACGATCACGCTGACCGGCATTCGCATCGCCGGCTGATAATGCCGCAGATCGGCAGCGCCCAGCATTTCGCAGGTCGCCGTATAGCAATGGGCATCGTTGGCCAGGAACACGTCCATATACGCGCGGACCACCTCCGGATGCGCTTCGCGAAATGCATCGCTGACCCAGCGCGTCGCCTGGAAGGCCGACAGCGCCCCAAATCCCCTGGTCGCGGCGGTGGCGGCGCGCTCGCGCCAGTCTTTCGGTGCGGTTGGACCATACCAGGCGGTGCTGTCGATGACCGCCAGCGCCTCGACCCGGCCGGGATGGACGCCGGCAAAGGCCTGCGCGACGCAGCCACCCATCGAGCAGCCGGCAACCGTCGCGCGCGGCCAGTTCACATGGTCGAGCAGGCCGGCGAGATCGGCCGCAAACAGCTCGAGCGTGTATTTCATCCTGACCCGGGTGGATTGGCCGTGACCGCGGCAATCAAAGGCGAGCACATCCGCATGCGGGGTCAAGAGCGGCACCACGCCGGCCCAGATGCTGCGGTCGAGCGCCAGTGAATGAATGAGCGCGATGCGCGGACGCGCCGGCGACCCGGCAGGCCGCTCGGCAGTATGCAATGTGTAGGCGATCGAAACTCCGTCCGCGGTGGTAACGCTTCCCGCAGACGACGCGATGGAGAGATTCATGCCGCGGCCGATTTTCGCGCCGAACCTGGCGTCGGCGCAGGCGCGTCCAGCGAGATATTCCAGGCGTCATAGCCGTAGAGCCAGCTCGGATCGTCATTGCCGCCGCTCATCCAGGTGTTCGCGCTCGAAATCTCCTGAATCTTGGACGTGCGCGGCTTGCGGTGTGCCTCGAAGCGCTTGAATGCCGCTTCGATCCCCTCGACGGCCACATCTTTCAGGCAGCGCGCCAGCACCGCTGCGTCTTCGATCGAAGTTGCCGCGCCCTGCGCCATATAGGGTGTCATCGGATGACAGGCATCGCCGATCAAAACCACCCGGCCCTGGCTCCAGGTCGGCAGCGGATCACGCTCGAGGATCGCCCATTTGTGGCAATCCGGGCAGGCATCGAGCACCATCCGCACTTCCGCGTGGAAGCCCGCATAGGCCTTGCGCAACTCGTGCACGTCGCCTTTCGCGGACCAGGATTCCTTGGTCATCCAGTCGGCGGGCTCCGGCACGCTGGTGACGAAGTAAAGCTGGCTGCGGTCTTTGGTCGTGTAATAGATCACGATGTGACGATCCTCGCCCCACCACTTGACGCGCGAGCGCGAGATTTCCTGCGGCAAAAGATTTGAGGCGAACACCGCGCGATAGGCAATGCGCCCGCGATGGATCGGCTTGTCGGGCCCGATGATGATGTCGCGCACGACGGAATGAACGCCGTCGGCGCCGATCACGGCATCGGCCCTGGCCGTGGTCCCGTCGGCAAAGAACAGCGTGACCGGCCCGCCGTTTTGCTCCAGCCGAACCAGCTTCTTGTCGAGATGGATGATCTCGCCCGGCACGATCGAGGTCAGCGCCTCGTGCAGGTCGGCGCGGTGCATGCAGAGGAACGGCGCGCCGTATAGATCCTCCGGCATCGGCAATTCGCGCTTGAGTTCGCCGGTGTCGCCGACACGGTTGAGATGGGAGTAAGGCGCAAAGGCGCGCTGGCGCAGCCGGTCCTCGACGCCAATGCCGCGCAGGACCTTCATCGAATTCGGCAGCATCTGGATGCCGGCGCCGATCCGGCCGAACTGATGCGCCTGTTCGTAGACCGCAACGTCAAGGCCCGCCTGCCGAAGCGTGCCGGCCGCGGCCATGCCGCCCATTCCGGCGCCGATGATTGCAATTTTCGGCGATGCCATTGCTTTGCCGCTCCCTGATATTGAAGGCTTGAATGCCTTCGCGGTCTTGGCGCGGCTTGCCGGCCGCGCGGTGAGGTATCTCCATATAGCTACTGCCGGGCCGGATCAATCCGGCCCGGCAGTACCGGCGCCAAACCGGCGGCGATTTTATTCCGCGCGGCTCTTCGCCAGCGTCGGCGTCAGCTTTGTGCGCTCCGGCCGCCGCGGCAGCATCCGTTCCAGCACGCCGTCACGCAGAACCAGGCGGTGGAAAAGCGCCGCGCCGGCGTGAAGGCCGATCAGCAGCAGGAGCGCATTGCCGCCGATCTCGTGGGCGGAGACGAAGATCGCTCGAACCGCCGGATCCGGCTCGAACAGCGCCGGCACTTCCCAAAAGAACAACGTGAACGGCTGCCCGCGCAGCAGGACTCGCGCAAGCCCGGTGATCGGCTGCACGAGCAGCAGCAGATAGAGACCGTATTCGTTGGCCTTTGCGATGATTTGCTGAAACTTCGGCATGGCAGGCGGAAACGGCGGCAGATCGGCAAAATTGCGACGCCAGACCAGGCGTGTGACGGCGACGATCCACGTCACCATGCCCATCGACCGGTGCACCGACAGGGACGCCGCGGCAAAGTTGCTCGCGTGATGCGCGGCTTCGTGCAGCCACAGACTTCCATACTGCACGACGATCAAAAGCACCGTGAGCCAATGCAAAGCGATGCTGACTTGATCGAAACGGCCGTCTTCAGGTGGAATCCCGGAAGCAACGTTTTCCGATTCTAAATTCTTCGCCATATGGGTCTGCTCCTGTTTCGTACCGGAGAAGACCTGAGCGATCGCGGCTTTATTCCTTCAGCCCGCCGTCTGCTGCGCCGGCAGGAGAATGCCTGGCTTCAATTTCGGATCACAACATTATGATCTCGTTGCGGCGGCGTTCGGCCGCCTTCGCCACGGCTTCCGTCCTGGTGCGCGCGCCGAGTTTGCGAAACAGCGATTCGACGTGAAATTTTACCGTGTGCAGCGAGATATCCAGCCGGCGCGCGATCGCCTTGTTGGTCATGCCCTCGGCAAGCGCGGCGAGCACGTCAAGCTCGCGCGGCGTCAGCAAGGCATGGCCTTCGCTTTCGCGCATGACGCCAAAGCCGCTTTCACGAGCGGGCGGCGCACGGACGATCAGGCCGGCGGCGACCGCACGGATCGCCGCATCGATCTGGTGCGCGTCGGCTTCCCGCGGCAGCGCACCGCGCGAGCGGTCGTCCATGATGCCGAGCGCCACGACATTGCGAACTTCACCAGACGGGTAGCCGCCGTCGGCCAGCACGACGTCGGCCTCTTCCTGCGTATCGACAACCAGGTGACCGGATTCGGCGACGATCCTGCCAAGCGCGGCGCGACGAAGCGGATCGCCGGCATGGACCGCCACCCGAAGCCGGTGGACAGACATGATATCTCTTGCCGCTTCGCTCACGCTGCCCGCCGCTCCTCGATCGTTGTCTGTACCGTGATCACCGCGCCGCCCCGGATCAGGCGAACGTCAACCCGGCGTCCGATGCTGTCGCCGCCGAAATATCTCGCGATCTTCCGGGATCGATGCGCCGCGATTCCATCGACACTCAGGATGATGTCGCCGGCCACGATTCCGGCTTGCGCCGCCGGTCCGTTTTCGACGACCGACATCACCATCATCCCGCCGGTTTGATCCGCGCTCTCATGCAAGGCATCGGGGACCGCAACGGGGTGCAGCGCGACGCCAAGCCAGCCCCGCGCCACATGACCGTCCTTGATAAGCTGCGGCACCACGCGCGCAATCGTCGCAGACGGAATGACGATGACCCGACCGCGCGGTCCGAACGTCGACATGCCTAAATGCGCGCCCGCGGCATCAAAAACCGGCCCGCCCTCCTCGCGCGACGCGAGCCTGGTATCGAGAACGATGCGACGGTCGATCAAGCCGCCGCGGCGGGAGTGCCACTCGCCGCCGACAAGGTTGACGATGCCGAATCTCGCGCTGGCGCCGCCTTCGCCATCGGCGCCGATCGCGAGCGCGACCGCGCCCACCTTCGGTTCGGCGGCGGTGAAAGCAGGCGCGGCCAGCGGCTCGGCCGTCTTGAGAATCGCGATATTCGTGCTTGGGTCGCGTCCGGCAACCTTTGCCGCCAAAATCGCGCCGCCCGGCGCAACCAGTTCGAACTCATCCTTGCCCGGCAAGGCCTGTTCGGAAACGACGACAACGCCGGATTGCCATAGCGTTCCAGTCAGGTGACGCCCCTCGCTGGCGCGGATGGCGACGACCGCATTGCTGGCGGTCTCGGCGCGCGCCGTGAGCGCGTTCGCCAGTTCGGTCAGCATGTCTGCTGGTTTGGAATCTTCCGGTTTGGACATGGGTTACTCCTATCGATGAAGATAGGGACAAATCTGGAGAATGCAGCACGGAGAGACTATCGGCCTTACGGCCGGGTTTGCCCCGGTCATTTGGCTGGGCACCCGGCAACGTTTTTGCATTGGCGCCGAAGGACCGATGCGTGAGCGGAATTCGGCATAGCCGTTCCGCGTTGCTTTAATACCCCCTCAGCAAGCTTCCACGTTCTCGCAACGCCATTCGCGCCCGAGTTTTGCAAGTCCAACTCCCTCATCGATAAGAGGGCGCAGGGAATGCCGGGCGCTTCGGAAGCACCCGCAGCCTCGTATGCAAATGAAAAAAGCACACGAGCAAAGTCACCACAGGTCCACCGGTTCACGCCGGCATTCCCCGCGCGGTGGTTTTAACGGCTTCCTTCGTGCTCTCTCTGGTGATCGGGCTTTCTTGTCACCATCGCCGGTGCGATGCGCAAGCATCGTCACCGACTTGACGCCAGCGTCGAGGCGCCAAGACCACACGACTTCACCGTCCACGGCATCGCCACTCGTCAGCTGGCGACACCGCGTCCATCGCATCCCGCGTCCAACGTTCGTGACGATCGCGATACGCCCCTCTTATCGGGCGGGGACGCGCGGGCTTCTAAAGGTGATTTGCCCGACGGCGCAAGCGGAATTTTGGGCAGCGCCCCACAGACCGCTTCGCCCCCGAAAGCGGAAATCAGATCGGACATGGCCTATGTCCGGCTTGGGCCACAACCGGGCATTAAGCCGTATCTACCGACGTATCCGCCCTAGCCAGTTTCCGCATATTAGGTCACTCTATCGTTTCGGGATGATTTGCCCATGACGGGAAGGAGGAGCTCATGAGTGTGGAGATTTGCTCAGCAATCGATCTTTATGAGCGTCATCCAATTTCATCTGAAATTATCCTGGCGAAACTCAATGCAAGCCGGGGACACCTCAATGACGTTGCGCCTGAAGAATTATTTCCACATGACCAGGATCATTACGGAGGATTGGAAGCTAACGACACGCTGGCTGTACGTGCAGGTATCGGCAAAGGGACTCGCGTCGTTGATCTTTGTGCAGGTCTAGGCGGGCCATCACGTTACTTGGCTCACCGCTATGGTGCCGATGTCACCGGCGTTGAATTGACGCCGGCGAGGGTCAAAGGAGCAGAAGAGTTAACGCGTCTGGTTGGGCTGCAAAACATCGTCCGGGTCATTGAAGGCAATGTAATGCACGTGCCGTTGCCCGACGCCACCGTTGATGTTGTAGTAAGCCAGGAAGCGTTGCTTCACGTGCCGGATAAGGAACGCACTCTGGCTGAATCCTACCGAATACTGAAGCCGGGTGGCCGTATCGCTTTCACGGACTGGGTTGCTCATCGTCCACTTTCCAGTGCTGACAAAGAGCTGATGTGGCAAGGGATGGCTGTCGCGGACTTATATAATTTGCAAGCTTACGCCGATCTTATTCGCAGAGCCGGTTTTACCGTAAATTCGGTTGAAGACTTAACCGGCGATTGGGGTGTCATACTCAAGCAGCGGCTCGCTATGTACAGAAAGCTCCGCGAGGAGACACAAGCGGCCGGTACACCAGCCGGTCATGATGCGTTTTATAAAAGCTATGTGCGCTTTGTCGATTTGGTGAATGACGCTGCACTTGGCGGTGGCCGCTTCGTCGGCGAGAAGCCCGGATAATTTTAAACTCGCTCGCGACATCTCTTTGCGGCCAAGGGGAAACCGCCAATGTCGCTGATGGGTCAAAAACTGGCAGCGATCATCGAGTACATCGGCGTGTCAACAGAAATTCTACCTCAACGTTGATCGAAAAACAGGCGACAGTCTTATCAAATCACAAAGAATCCATGCGTGCTGTCGCGCCGGAGCTGCTCGACAAGTCCATATTCCCAATCGAGATAGGCCTGCATCGCGCTGGTGTTGACGTCGGTGCCTTCATAGGGGCGCCGATAGCGGTGCGAGGGATCGGGCCTGGGCAGAACCTGCGGCGGGGCGACCTCAAGTGTTCGATCGTAACCGCCGTCGAGCACATAGGTCTCAAAGCCCATTTGCGAAAGCCAGGACGCCGTCATGTCGGCGCGAACGCCCATATCGTCGGTCAGGAGGATGCGCGCGCCGCGCACCGGCGCCGCCATGTCGATCTCCTGCACCAACTGTCCGCCGGGATAGTGACGAAACCCCGGAATATGCCCGGCGGCGTAATCCTCAAGCGCGCGAACGTCGAAGCGATAGAGCGTGCGCGTCCTCTCGGCCTCCAGTGCGGCCGCCTCCTTCGGCGTGAGATGCAGGACACCGGCGCGGTAAGCGACCTCGCGCGCTTTGGCTTTCGTCCCCTCGGACAGACCGATATCGCCGTGCCGATCGGCGCCGTGCTCGAGCGTCTGGTTGGCCAGCGTCCAGCCGATCGTGCCGTTTCGCAGCGCCACCACTCTGTTGGTGACGCCGGCATTGATCAGCGACTGGGCGCCGATGATCGATCGGGTGCGGCCGGCGCAATTCACGATGATGGTGGTGCCGGGATCGGGCGCGACGCTGCTCGAGCGGAGCACCAATTCAGCGCCGGGCACGCTGACGGAGCCCGGGATGTTCATGGTCGTGTATTCGTCCGGCCGCCGGACATCGAGAATCCGGATATCCGCCTTGCCGGCGATCAATGCGGCGACTTCCTTCGCCGCGAGCGATGGCGTATGACGGCGGGACTCGACCAGTTCGCCAAATGCCTTGGCATAGGAATTGACATCCTGAAAGATCTCGAAGCCCGCTTTTTGCCAGGCCTCAAGCCCGCCTTCGAGCTGGCGAATGTTGGCATAGCCCAACGCGGCGAAACGGTCCGCGGCCTCGTCAACAAGGCCTTCGCCGGCATCGTAAACGATGATCGGCACGTCCTTGCGCGGCAGCCTTGCCGCGGCCTCAAGAGCGATCCGGCCGGCGGCCATGTTGGCGGCGAACAGCGGATGGCCCGTGGCAAAGGCGGCCTCATGGCGCAGATCGAGCAGCGCGATCTCCTCGCGCATCAGCAACATGCAGCGGATTTGCGAAACGGTGACGGCAGGAACGGTCATGGAAAAGGCGCTTATGGTAAAGGCATTCGGGCGGGTGGAAGGATCAGTGTTGCACGGCTGCGCTCGTGTAGCAACTCTGACGTTCCTTTCAGTGTTGCCGCGAGCTCTCGGAAGGAACGTCAAAGTCAACGCTACACCAGGATCATATGAGCGGGATGACTTTTCTTCGAATCGTCATCACGCTCTATCCTTTTGTTTGAGCATGATCTTTTCGGAAAACCGCTACACACTTTTCCGGATCATGCACTAGTGTCCCTTTGGTTCTGACATTCGTAAAAGTGCTCGCTGCGATGGGATACGAATGTCAGAACCGGGACACTAGCGATTTCAACCGGGGCCAGAGCCCGGAACGATCCTGCACAATCGCCGCCATCGCCGGAACCACTTGGCTTTAGAGGTGTTTATCCTCGTTAGAGCAACGGCCTTTCAGTAAAAGCAGGGGAAATGCGTGGAGCACACAGATCGGTTCGAGGCCTCGCAGTCCAAGGCAGGCCGCTACCGCATGCTCATCAATGCGGTCACCGACTACGCGATCTACATGCTCGATCCCGACGGCACCGTCACGAGCTGGAATCCGGGAGCCAGGCGATTCAAGGGTTACGAGGAATCCGAAATCGTCGGCGAGAATTTCTCGCGCTTTTACACCGAGGAAGACCGCAAGACAGGGCTTCCCCAACGCGCGCTCGAGACTGCGAAGCGTGAAGGCAAATTCGAACAAGAAGGCTGGCGGGTCCGCAAGGACGGGACGCAGTTCTGGGCTTATGTCGTCATCGACCCGATCCGGGACAGCGAAGGCAAGCTTGTCGGCTTCGCCAAGATCACCCGCGACCTCACCGAGCGCAGGAAGGCCGAAGCCCACTTGCGCGAAAGCCAGGAGCAGTTTCGCCGCCTGGTGCAGGGCGTCACCGATTACGCAATCTATATGCTGAGCCCCGAAGGATACGTGTCGAGCTGGAATTCCGGAGCGCAACGAATCAAGGGCTACACTCCCGAAGAGATCATCGGTCAGCACTTCTCGCAATTCTATACCGATGAGGACCAGCAGGCCGGATTACCGTCGCAAACTCTCGAGATCGCCACACGCGAAGGTCGATTTGAGCGGGAGGGCTGGCGCGTTCGCAAGGACGGAACGCAATTCTTCGCCCACGTCGTGGTCGACGCGATCCATAACCCCGACGGCTCGCTTCTGGGCTTCGCCAAAATCACCCGGGACATCACCGAGCGAATGAAGGCGTCGCGTGCGCTGGAAGAAGCGCGCGAGGTGCTGGTTCAGTCGCAAAAGATGCAGGCCATCGGACATCTGACCGGGGGCATCGCGCACGACTTCAACAATCTGTTGATGGCCATCCAGGGCAGCCTGGAGCTGTTGCGAAGAAGGCTGCCGGACGACGACCCGAAGGTCGCGCAGCTGATCGACAACGCCTTTCAGGGAGCCCAGCGCGGCGCGGCGCTGACCCAACGGATGCTGGCATTCGCACGCCGTCAGGAACTCAAACTCGTCCCGCTCGACGTGTGCGATGTCGTGCAGCGAATGACGAACCTGCTGCAAAGTTCGCTGGGGCCGTCAGTTCGGGTCGAAACCCACTTCCCCTTGAAACTTCCGAAAGCTCATGCCGACGCCAACCAGCTTGAACTTGCGCTGCTCAACCTTGCGATCAACGGCCGCGATGCGATGCCCAAGGGAGGCTCGATCGTCATCGGCGCCTCGGAACGCACCGAGGTGCCCGGCCTGGATACCGGCCACTACATCTGCCTGAGCGTGACCGATACCGGCACCGGGATGGATAAAGAAACGCTCAAGCGCGCCACCGAGCCGTTTTTCACCACCAAAGGCGTCGGCAAAGGCACCGGCCTTGGCCTGCCGATGGTTCACGGCATGACCGAACAATCGGGCGGCAAATTGGTGCTGAAGAGCAGGCTCGGCCACGGGACGACGGCCGAACTGCATCTTCCGATCGCGCCGGGTGAAGCGGCCTCGGAGGCGAAGGACATCGCACCCCGTGTGTCGCCTGCCGTCAGGAAGAAACTCACGATCCTCACCGT
This sequence comes from uncultured Alphaproteobacteria bacterium, assembly GCA_963832045.1. GTDB lineage: Bacteria > Pseudomonadota > Alphaproteobacteria > Rhizobiales > Xanthobacteraceae > Bradyrhizobium. Next base: position 789,605 of record CAWHSM010000005.1, on the reverse strand, counting down.
GGATGACGACCCGCTGGTCGCGCTCAATACATCGGCGCTGCTCGAAGAGCTTGGCCACACCGTTTACAGCGCACCGTCCGCCAGACACGCGCTCGAGATCCTGCACCGCGAAAAAAAGATCGATCTCCTGATCACCGATCAATTGATGCCGGACATGACCGGCACGGAACTCGCGATCCGGATCCGCGCCGAGAAGGTGCTGCTCCCGATCATTCTCGCGACCGGCTATGCAGAACTGAACCCCGGCGAAGGCGAAGAATTGCCGCGGCTTGCAAAGCCCTTCAGCCAGCGGGAACTCGCCGAAGCGATCGACCGCGCCGTCACTCCCTGACACGGCTCGGCAGGCTATCGCCTGATCAGAAGCGCGGACAGCGCGCTCCCCACGCATAGGGCGGCGACGACGGGGAAAATAACCGACGTATCGCCGGTGCGGTCCATAAAGCGTCCGATCAGGGGCTCGCCCAGGCCCGCGCATGCATAGGAAATGAAATTGAGCACGCCGGTTGCGGTTCCCGACAAGTGCCGGCCGAAAATATCCGGGCAAAGCGCCCAGAACGACGATGCCGGACCAAATACGAAAAAGCCGCAGAGGAAGAGCCCGAAAATTCCGAGCAGGCTGCCATGCGGCACGAAACCCATCGCGATCGCGATGACGGCGGCGAGGATCATATAGGTGATGATGGCCGGATATCGCCGCGACCGGAACAGGATGTCGGACATCCAGCTATTGGTCGAAGCGCCGAGCGCCATTCCGACCGGAAGCGCGACCGTGATCCATACCGGATCAATCACGGCCGTGGCCGATTTCCAGTTCGGCCCCAGGAAATGCACGGGAATCCAGACCAGCAAGGCGTATCGTGCCGCATTCTGGAACCCGATCGACAGGCCGGTCGCGTAGAGCCGCCAGTTCGACAGCACGGCGCGATAGCGCAACAGGCTGGCCTGGGCCGCGGCCGGCTCCTCCTCCACGGCCTCTCCGGCCGCGCGCTCGTCGGCCGGCTGAGCCAGACCGAGGTCCTCGGGCCGCTCGCGAACGGCAAGAAACATCACGATCGCGCCGAACAGCATGAGAAAGACCGACAAGCGGAAAATCCAGCGCCAGTCGAGACCGAGGCCGCTGAGAATGACGATCGGAAGGAAGTACGCCAGCACCGACGAAAAGCCGGACATGCCGACATAAAACGAATAGACAAAGCCGCGGTTCTTCTGCCCCCACCAATTCGAAAGCAACCGGCTTCCGGGTGCGAAACCCATCGCCTGGAAATAGCCGTTCAAACCCCACGCCAGCAGAAGGCCGATGAAGCTCGTGGCAAAGCTGGTGGCCCAGTTGGCCGCAAACGACAGGACGGCGCCCGCGAACATCATGGTGCGGCCGCCGAATTTGTCGCCGAGATTGCCGTTGATCGACTGACCGACCGCGTAGGCCCAGAGCATCGCCGCGCTGGCCCACCCCAGCATTTCCTTGGAAAGCCCCAGATCCTTCTGGATGCCGGGAATCGCAAATCCGAATGTCTGGCGACCGGTGTAGTAGAACAGGTAGCAGAACGAGACACCGAGCAGGGCCGTCCATTTGTAGCGCCTGTACAACGCGTCGCGATCCGACGTCGCGGCGAGCGACCCGATCACGGCCTGTCCTGTCTCAACCATCGCGCAGCTCCCCGATAATGTCTTGTCGATGTCTTGCCGATTTCTTGGCTTTGAACGCTTACCGCACGCCGTTGAGGGTGAAGTCGAAGATATCGAAATTGCGCAGCCGCCTGGCGCCGGCGAGAATTCCGATAGGCTTCGTTCAAGGGGTGCGAGACGATGAAAGGCACGACCTGCTCGCTCAGGCCGCCGTGGGATCGAAGACGGTGGCCGGCAAGGCCCCCGAGATCATGCTCGGCGCGGCTCGAGCCGATCACCGCATGGGTATCGCCGATCGCGACAAAGTCGCCTTCGCGATCGAGCGGCATCTCATAACGAAGAGCCGCGCTGCTGCCGTCGAGCACCAGCGCAACGCCGGCAATGGCGGCGGCCGCATCCATCACCTCGGCGAGATCAAGTTTCTTGCGCAAATAGACCCGGACGAACGATCCAAGCGCGCCATGATGCTTCACGAAGGGATCGGTGATCGGGCAGATGACCCGCACCGAACCGGGGCCGAAACGCGAATTGAGCTCTTCTTCCAGAAACACCACGCGCGGCGTTCCGTCGGCGTTGGTCTTGTCGTTCATGCCGTGATCGGCGATCAAGCCGACCACCGCACCCAGTTCCGCGAGGCGGCCGACCCTGGCGTCGACGGCGCCGTGGAACGCATCCGCCTCGCGCTCGCCGGGACCGTGGGCATGCTGGACCAGGTCCGACAGCGAAAGATAAAGCAGATCGGCGCGCTCCTGTTCGAGCAGCTTGACGCCGGCGTCGAGGACGAACAGCGACAGGTCGGGGCTGTACATGTCGGGCGCCGAACGCCCGACCAGCGCCTCGACGTTCTCGATGCCGTTTTCGGCAAGCGTGGCGTGACCTGCCTTTTCGGAAGAGAAGCAGATCCCGCCCGTCATGCGATGGCCCAGCATTTTTCTGAGCTTGTCCTTGGCCGTTATCGCCGCAACGCGAACGCCCGCGCGCGACATCTCGGCAAGGATCGTGGTGGCGCGCATCGGGCTTGCGTCCACGATCATGATTTCCTCGCCGGTTTCCCGATCGAGATAATAATTGCCGGAGATGCCGTGAACGACCGGCGGCGCGCCGGTCACGATCGAGACATTGTTGGGGTTGGTGAACGTCGGCATTGCCGCATCGGCGAGCGCCGAAAAGCCCTCGCGCATCATCCTTGAAATGTTGGGAAACACCGACCCCGCATTGGCAAAATTGAGATAGCGCGGGTCGCAGCCGTCGAGACAGACGACGACCGTCGGATGCCGGGGCTTGGCGTAGTTTCGCCCGTTGACCTGGATCATATGTGGCCTTGTTTGCTGGATTCTGGCTGTCCTCGACGACTGTAAGATGACAGAACCGCTGGAAGACACATCTATCCGCGGCGCCCTGCTTCCTATGCTATCGGGCCAACGCAGGCGCCGGCAAGGCTTGCCCGCGGACAACGAAAGTCCGGTCCCGCAGCACTGCCATGCAGGTGCGGCTCTTCCTCTCCGGCGCCGTTTGACCGTGGCCTGTGAGACGCTAAGATTTGCAAAAAGGAGACTTCCCATGGAGGATCGCACGGCTTCCCGCGCAGCCGAATGGCTGCTGGCCGAACACCAGGCCGGACATCACTTCAAGACCCTTGGCGCGCCCGCCGGTATTTCCGATGCCTACGATATCCAGGACAGGTATGTGGCGCTTTTGCGCCGCGAAGGCGGAGAGCCGGCAGGTTATAAAGTCGGGCTGACATCGGCGACGATGCAGGCCTTTTGCCGGATCGACCACCCGATCGGCGGCGTCGTCCTCGCACGGCGCGTGCACCAGACCGGAGCCAGCGTTCGGCGTTCGGACTTTGGGCGGCTCGGCCTCGAATTCGAAATCGCGGTCCGCATCAAGTCCGACATCGGCGCGACCGGCACGCCTCACACGCCCGCGACCATCGAGCCTCACATTGACGGCGTCTGCGCCGCCATCGAACTGGTCGACGACCGCGCTGCGGACTACGCGAACCTCGACGTGCTTTCGCTGGTCGCCGACAATTCCTGGAACGGCGGCATCGTGCTGTCGGAATTCAAATCGACATGGCCGGATCTGACGCGCGTGCTCGGGCGCGCGAGCAAAGACCGCGAGGCGATCGGCGAAGGAAAGGGTGGCGACATCCTCGGACATCCCTTCAACTCGGTCGCGTGGCTTGCCAGCCACCTTGCCTCGCGTAACGCCGGATTGAAGGCTGGCGAAATCGTGATGACCGGAAGTGTCATGAAGACGGTGTTTCCGGAGCAAGCCGCCCACTATCGCTTCGAGCTTGAGGGAATCGGCTCCGTCGAGGTGCAAGTATCCTGAAGTCCTGAAAGAAGCGGGCGGGGAAGGCCCATCTGCCGCCGCCCCAACGCCCGCGCCATTGGCAAAACGCCTTCAGGGCGACAAACTCGGCTCCCTAAATCGCAAGAATTGATGTCAACCGGTGCGGACAGGGGCTTGCAATCCTCTATGATTCGAATCAGGCCGTCATCTCGATCTGCTGGCGCGGGATTCCCACCGACGGCTGCGAAAAGCGGCTCCAACCCTAGGCTGAAATCATCGTGAGCGTCCCAGGAACCCGCCCGTCGGCGATTGCGCGCATCCGGGCCTTGTTGAGCCAGCCTGCCCATCATTATCGCCCGGCCACCACGGTTTTTCTCGACCTGAGCGTCGATCGCGTCGCCGACGAACTCGAGCTGGTCGCGCGCGGCAACGAGCGCGGCGCGGAAAACCGGCCGACCTCCGACGCCCAAACCCTTGATGATGCCGAGCACAAGATCGTCGAGCGGATCGAAGCTTACAAGCAGGATGCGAACGGCATCTATCTCGACCAGCTTCACACCTATGACGAGCGCCTGGCCGCGCTCAGCTTCGAGGAGCGATTTGCCACTATCCAGCAGGCCGCGCCGGAAGCGGTCGGCGACTTTCGCGCGGAGGCAACCGTCGGCCGCGATGAACTGTTCGTCTTGCGCCGCCGCCTCAACGAGTTGGAGATCGAGCGCGAAGGGTTTCGCGCCCACCACCGCATCGAGCGTCCGGCGCGGCTGGCAAGCCCCGGCAAGATCATCCTGAAAACAGGCGTGCTGGCCATCCTGTTCATCATCGAGGTGGTGATCAACGGAAGCTTTCTCGCCAAGGCAAATCTCGGCGGCTTGCTTGGCGGCGCGGTGCAAGCGGTGACCTTCGCCGCGTTCAACATCATTGCCAGTTTCTTCTGGGGCATGGTGCTGGTCCGCCTCGTCAACCGGCGAAATTATCTCTTGAAGCTGATCGGCGTGCTGTCGGCGCTTGCCTATATTGCGTTCGCGATCGCGCTGAACCTGACGCTGTCGCATTTGCGCGAAATTCCGCCCGCCGTCAGCCTGAACGACAATGTCGGGCAAGAGGTGCTCCACCGGCTGTTGACCGCGCCCTATGCCCTTACCGACATCAATTCATGGCTGCTGTTCGCGATCGGCTTCGTCTTCTCGCTGATCGCGATGGTGGACGGCCTGATGTTTTTCGATCCCTATATCGGCTATGCCGGGCTCGAGTGGCGATGGATCGAGGCGACCCGGCAATTTGCCGATGCGCGAGGCGAACTGATCGAGCGTCTTCGCGATATTCGCGAGGATGCAACCGAGGCGATGAACGAAGCCGCGCGCGATCTCGCGGTCCGGCGCAGCGAATACGACTCGCTTTTGCAGGGCCGCTCGCGGCTGGCCCAGCGTTTCGAGCAGCACCAGAACCAGATCGAGCAGACCTGCCGCGCGCTGCTCGAAATCTACCGCGAGGCCAACCGCAAGGCCCGCGCCACGCCGGCCCCCGACTATTTTGCAAAGCCGTACGGCCTGGAGCGGATCAGCTACGCGGCGGCAGAACCGAATGCGAGCGCGCGCGAAAACCTGCGCAGCATGATCGCCGAGACGCAGGAACTGTTGAGCCGGCAGATCAAGGCGATCCACGAAGCCTTCGACCACGCGGTCCGCACCTATCGCGAGATCGACGAGTTGTTGCCGGAGAAGAGGCCGGAGAAGAAGAATGGCTAGGCGTCGCCCCAGGCAACGCAGTTCGCCGGCGCTTGGCTGGTCGGGTTTGGGCGGCGCATTGCTGTTGCTGATGGCGATCGGCTCCGGCGGCGCGCTCGCCTATTTCTATTTCGCAGCCCCCGAGCGGCCGGTGCTCGACCCGCAAAGCCTTTGCCCGGTCAGCGGGCCGCGCGGCATTACCGTGGTGCTGGTCGATACGTCGGACGATCTGCCGGAGTCCACGCGGCGCGAGGTGCTCGGCCAGCTCGACGACATGATCACGACGCTGCCGCCGTATTACAAGCTCGACATCCGCGTGCTGGATATCGCGGGCACGCGAAGCCGTTCGCTGTTCTCGAAATGCAATCCCGGCGACGGCGCGGGCCTGAGCGAATGGACCGACAATCCGCGGATCGCGCGGCTGCGCTGGATCGAGGATTTCCGTAAACCGGCCGCGGAAGCCGTCAAAAGCAGCGTCGCCACCGCACAATCCAGCAGCTCGCCCATCATGGCCGCGATCCAGGATATCGCGATCGGGCAATTCTCGAGTGTTGCGAGCGAGAATGAAAAAAAGACGCTCTACATCATTTCCGATATGATCGAATACACCAGGGACTACAGCCAGTATCCACGCGCGGGCAACCTGTCGTTTCAGCGCTACAAGCAATCGCCGGCCTATCTGAAGTTCCGAACCGATCTCCATGGGGCCGCCGTCATTATTCGCTATGTGACGCGGCAGTCCGGCGGCCAGCCGCTGGTTGACGGAACCAGGCACATGGAGTTCTGGAAGACCTGGATCGAAGACAACCGCGGCGTATTTGGCAGCGTCAAGCGCCTGCAGGGAGCCTGACAGATGGCGGCTTACGAATTCAAACCGGTTCTGCCGCCAGGTCTTTTGAGCGGAATGCTGTTCTTCGGCGTCGTCGTGCTTGGCAGCGGCTACATCATTTTTTCGAAGCTGCACGACTTCGGCGCGGTGGCGGTCACCGCCGTCCCGGTCCTGATCATGATCGGCTACGCGGGCTTGCTCAGTGCGCGGCTGTTCCGGCTGCGCGACGATCAATCCGGCGACAATCTCTATTACATGGGATTTCTGTTCACGCTGACGAGCCTTGCGGTATCGCTCTATCAGTTTTCCGCGGCCGGCTCCGCCGAGCAGATCGTGCAGAATTTCGGCATTGCCATTGCATCGACGATCGCGGGCATCACGCTGCGGATCATGTTCAACCAGATGCGGCGCGATCCGGTCGAGACGGAAGCGACCTCCAGGCTGGAATTGGCCGAGGCCTCGCGGCGGGTAAAACGAGAGCTCGAGAGCTCGATTCTCGAATTCGGCTACTTCCGCCGCATGACCCAGCAATCCATCACCGACGCGCTCGACGAGGTGCGGGAGGGCATCGGCAAGGCCCATCAGCAATTTGCCGGTGAGATGGAAAGGCTCGCCACGACCGCGAGCATGCCGTTCGAGGAGTCCTCCAAGACATCGGGGGCAACGCTGTCGAGCCTGAACCAGAGGACGGTCGAGGTCCTCGAAATATCGAGGCACCTGGTCCAGGAGGGCGAAGAACTTGCCAAGAACACCACCAGCATCGTCCGGTCGATCGATGCGCTTTTTGCCAGTCTCGCCACGCAGCATGCCTCCGAGGAAACCATCGGGACCGAGTTGCTGCCGATGATCCAGCGCCTGACCGACGCCGTCGACGCCCTCAATGACAACGCGCAAGCCCACGCCACGAGCGCGGAGATCAATATGCGGCAAGCCCAAAGCGTCGTCATCGCGATGAAGGAACTGCTGCACGAAATACAGGCCACCCGACGCGGTCTTATCCCGCGCGCGCTGGATTTCATCGCGGCGCGATCCAACGACAATCCCCGGTAAGCAGGTTCAGTGGAGTAGCCCATGGAAGGACAGATATTGCAGCAGCGATCGTCGTACCGGCGAGGCCTGGTGCTCGGTCTGACCATGGCCGAAATCATGATCCTGCTGGTGTTTTGCCTTCTGATCGCGATGGCGACTTTCCTCAAACGGGAAGAAACCCGGCGCATCACCGCCGAGCAGGAACTCAGGGAAGAACGGATTCAAAATGAGCGCACCCGCGAGGTCGTCGCATCGCTGAGCAAGAGCGCGGCCGTGGCCGAGAAGGTGCAGAGCCTTTCGGGCCTGAGCGATCCCCAGGCGATCGACCAGTACTGGCGTGAGCTGGTGGACAGCCGGACCCTGGTGGCGGAGATCGAGAAAAGCCTGCCGGCCAAGGAGCTTCGCGAGGGCGTCGCCAATGTCGCGGCGTTACGCGCCAACGGCATCGATGTCGAAAAGGCGATTCGCGATGCGCAGATGATCGCCGCGATCAATCGTGCCATGGCCAAGCCCGGCGAACCGCCGGTAGCCGCCCAGACCGTGCTCGACACGCTGGCACGGGGCTTGTCGGCGAGCGGCGCCGGCGGTCATCAATGGCCTCCGATCATCCGGATGAGCGAGGCCGACGGCTATTTCTTCAAATCGGGAAGCGCGGAACTGTCGCCGGCCTTCCACGATGCGCTGGTCAACAAGAGCCCGAACGAGATTCTCAACTACATCCGCAAATACGACGTCGACGTGATCGAGGTCGTCGGCCATACCGACGAGCGTCCGATCGGGTTGCGCCAATTTTCCAATCTCGATCGCGACCTGTTGCCGGTCTTGAAGAACGATGCGGAAATCGCCAGCGTCGTTCCCGCCGACAATGCAGGGCTTGGGCTCGCCCGCGCGGTCGCGGTGGTGAGCGTGTTGCGCCGGAGCCCGCTGCTCGCCGGATATAAACTGATTCCGTTATCCGGCGCCCAGCTCGTGAACACCGACGAGACGCTGGCGATTGCCGGATCGCCCGGCGATATCCAGCAACGCCGGCGCATCGAGATCCGCCTGCGCAAATCCACGCCGATCGACACGACCGCCAGCATTCCCGCCGCACTTCCGCGGTAATTTAAGTCGGCGCCGCGGAGTCAAACCGAAACTCTATTGGCAGATCTTGCCGGCGCAGTGCTCGGAGCACCAGGCGTGGCTGTCGCCGTCGGGATAGCCGAGATGACGGCCGTTCTTGCGACATTGTTCGTAGCTGTGCGCGATCGGGATACGAACCATCTTGCCGTTGACATCCGGGAACATCACCGTGTCCTCCGCGCGAACGGCAAGTCCGCTTCCCAACAGCATGGCCGCGACGGCAACGCTCCGCACCAATATCCCCGTCATGCTTTCCTCCGCTTTGATTGTCTTGCGCCGAACAGCTCGTCTCTGCGCGGCTCATGATCGACGACGGGTGCAATCTTAGCGAAAACAACCGAGAGCGGCAACGGCGGCGGTCGTTCGGCAACATTTCGCCATGCCGCCTCGCGGAATATTTTCGTGGCGAGCGCCTGCGACAACATCGCGGCAGTGGAATCGAAGCACTAGTGTCCCGGTTCTGACATTCGTAAAGTGCCCGCTGTGATATGATACGAATGTCAGAACCGGGACACTAGCGACGCACAACGGGCGGGTATTCCTGCGGCGCCTCGGCGCGATCGTACATCGTATAGTCGCGGGTGATCTCAAAGGCCCTGATGTCCACTGACGCAGGCGGCACGGCAGGCGCGCTTTCGGAAAGGACGAGAAACTTTCCCTCCCGATAGACGCTCTTGAACAACTCGCCGCCAATCGCCCCGGCCGGCTCGGCATCATGATAGGAAGCCCAGACGCTGCGGGCCGCGGAAGCGGCGCGCGATGGATCGACGGCGGGCCCGATCCGCAAGCGATAATCCTTGAAGTGCTGCTCGCGCCCCGCTCGCTGAATGGCACGATGCTGGGTGTTTTGACGCCACCGAATCAGGGATTCTTCATCTGCCCACCACTGGTGCGAGAGGATGACGTCGGGCCGACCGATGCTGGTATAGCGGTCGATGAACAGAACGCCGCCGCTCCGCTCCAGCTCCGGCCTCAGGCCAGCCGCCAGTTCGAAGTAGCGCGAGGCATGACCGTCCAGCGGGATCACCTCAAAAAACAATCCGATCATGGGTCGCTCCGTTCCCGGCGATGACGCGACTTCGCCCGTGGACTTATCGCGTGCTGCCGGCGATTACGCAAACCGAAACGCCGCGGCTGCCCGGTAGATCGACGCTCTGGAAACCGGCTTAAACATGCTTAGATGGGCGGCATGAAAAAGATCGGCTTCCTTTCGTTCGGACACTGGACCCCCTCCCCGCAATCGCAGACCCGCTCGGCAGCGGATACGCTGCTGCAATCGATTGAGCTCGCGGTTGCGGCCGAAGAGCTGGGCGCGGACGGCGCTTATTTTCGCGTCCACCACTTCGCGCGCCAGCTCGCCTCGCCCTTCCCCTTGCTGGCGGCGGTCGGCGCAAGGACCAAGCGCATCGAGATCGGCACGGCCGTGATCGATATGCGCTACGAGAACCCGCTCTACATGATCGAGGATGCGGGCGCCGCCGATCTGATCGCCGGCGGACGCCTGCAACTCGGCATCAGCCGAGGTTCGCCCGAGCAGGTGATCGATGGATGGAAGCACTTCGGCTATCAACCGGCCGAGGGCGAGAGCGACGCCGACATGGGGCGGCGTCATGCCGAGATTTTTCTCGATCTGTTGCGCGGCGAGGGTTTCGCCAAGCCCAATCCACGTCCGATGTTTCCAAATCCGCCCGGCTTGCTGCGCCTTGAGCCGCATTCGCAAGGCCTGCGCGATCGCATCTGGTGGGGCGCCGGATCGAACGCCACCGCAATCTGGGCCGCAAAACTCGGAATGAACCTGCAGAGCTCGACGCTCAAGAACGACGAAACCGGCGAGGCTTTCCACGTGCAGCAAGCCGCCCAGATCCGCTCCTTCCGCGCCGCCTGGAAAGAGGCCGGACATACGCGCGAGCCGCGGGTGTCGATCAGCCGCAGCATCTTCGCGCTGGTGGACGATCGCGATCGAGCCTATTTCGGCCGCGAACGCGAAGGGCAGGACAACATCGGATACATCGACGAAAGCACGCGGGCGATCTTCGGCCGCAGCTACGCCGCCGAGCCGGATCTCTTGATCGAGCAGCTCAAAAAAGACGAAGCCATCACTGAAGCCGATACGCTGCTGTTGACCGTCCCCAACCAGCTCGGCGTTGCCTACAATGCGCATGTGATCGAGGCGATCCTGACCCACATCGCGCCCGCGCTCGGCTGGCGGTGAATGTAGACCGCGGCGCTAGACCACGCATCTAACCGTCGTCATTCCGGGATGCGCAATTGCGCATCGGGGAATCCATTTTTAGTCGTCTTGACAAATGGATTCCGGATAGCCGCTATCGCGGCTTCCGGAATGACGAACGATTTGCCCGTCGTGCCAATCTGTCGCAGCTATTTTCGCTTGCGATGTCGGGCAAATCACAAGCACATTTCCGCGCGTCCCGCGCCCGATAAGAGGGGCGTTTCGCGATCGTCACGGACGTTGGGCGCGGGATGCGGTGGACGCTTTTGGTGCGCGAGACGAATGCACTGACAAGCGGACGGCGAAGTCGTGTGGTCCTGACATCCCGACGCTGATGTCAAGTCGGCGATGATTGCGTCGGCAATCGCGCTGGTGATGGTGACAACAAGCCCGGCTCACCAGGGAGATCACGAAGGAAACCGTTAAAACCATTGCGTGCGGGAAGGCCGGCGTTATCCGGCGAACCGTGGTGACTATGCTCGTGTCCTTTTTATTTTTCGGACGCGAGGCTGCGGGTGCGCTTGCCGCCCGGCTTTCCCTGCGCCCTCTTGTTTTCGGAGGGACGAAGTTCTTGGCACAACTCGGGCAAAACAAGCCGCGGGATCGCAGACGTGTAACTTTTCGTGGCTGTTTGAAAAGATTGATCCGCGGCGGTAGCCAAATTTGTCATACGCGGGCATAGCCGTTCGAAGAACGGCGTCGCTTCCGCTCGCCTATGACCCGCGTATCCATCGCTCTTCAAGAGATGGATTGCCGGATCAAGTCCGGCAATGACAGCTAGGGTTTCTTCCCCAATTGCGCGTGCGGTGAATCCCCTCACCCGAATTGCTGCGCAATTCGACCTCTCCCCGCAAGCGAGGTGACTCTGAACGCCTATGCTTGGCTGTTTGACAACTGAATCAGAAGCAATCAGCGCGCGCTGATCGCCTGACGGGGGCCGTCGACCCTTGGCGATCCGTTACGCGACTGGTGCGAGTTCAATTCGATAGCCGTCACGGACTGATTGCGCGAGCCGGGATATCGCGAGCACGCCTTCGCTCCACGGGTTGATGGCTCATGCGGTACGCCGTTTCCTCGCCTTCGTCCGGGTTGCCTTTTTCGGTCCCGAGCCAGCTCGCCTCGCATCACGCGAGGTCTGTTTTTTTGCAACAGCTTTCGTCTTCCCGGGAGGCCTCTCGCTCACCGTTTGAGCCTTGGATCGTGCGAGTCGCTCCGCGATTGAGGCAGCGGGCGACAAGGCATCGGTCGCTTCGGCCATCTCCAGCCCGAACAGGGCGGCGACATCGTTTTCATCAAGCATCTTGGCTGCGCCCGACACCGCCCTTGTCAGCGGAGAATCCTGACCGGCGCTGGCGAGCAATTCATTTTCGTCTACGTCGCGCAGTACAAAAAGCAAATGGGGATTTTCATCGAGCCTGGCACCAACGCCATAGAGCGCTGCGGCAACGTGCTTGCACATACCTGCCCAATCCGGACAGCTACAGGACAGTTTGATTTCCTCCGGTGATGGAAACAGGCCGTCAGTCTCTCGAGAGACCCGCTCCATGACGGCTTTCGCCAAGCGGCCCTGCAACAGTTCGACCAGGGAATCGACCGTTCCTGCGCAGTCCCGGCATATGGATTTCCAGTGTGCCGGCGTAACCGGTGCAATGGCAATCTTGACTTTGTAGAGTTCGGAGCCAGCGACGCTGGCCGCGACCTTGCCCTTGGCGATTTGCAGATCGATGACCGAGCCGTTTCGGACATAGGTCCGGCCGCGCGGCAGGCGGTTCTCAAAGTCGCTATATCGTTCGAGGTTGGTGCACCAGGACTTCCCCCAGAAGCTCTTGGCAATGGTGCGGCCATCGATCCTCACCGGGGCGACGGATTGTCCTTGCTTTTTGAGCTTGGCCAGCTTGAGCTCAGCCTGCCGCCGTTTCACCGCTACCGGCACGTATGGGCGCCATTCGTAGTAGCTCATTCATCCCCCTTCCTGCATCGCCGCGCCCAGATCGAGAGCCACGAGCTTAAGCAACTCCTCGTCCCTCATCTCAGTCAACAGGATGTCGGCTCCACCGCTGAGGAAATCCCCAGCCAATTGTTTCTTCGAATCGATCATATCATCGATTTTTTCTTCCACGGTGCCGCGACAAACGAACTTGTGCACAAGCACATTCTTGGTCTGTCCGATCCGGAAGGCCCGGTCGGTGGCCTGGTTTTCGACAGCGGGATTCCACCATCTGTCGAAGTGGATGACATGCGAGGCCGCGGTAAGGTTGAGCCCGGTGCCGCCTGCTTTGACCGAGAGCACGAAAAACGGAACGTTTTCGTCTTCCTGAAATTGGCGCACTAGATCCTTGCGCTTCTTGACCTCCGTCTCACCGTGCAGGACAAGGCCGGGCCTTCCGAACACGGAACCGAGGAATGCCGCAAGCGGCGCCGTCGTCTCCCTGAACTGGGTGAAGACAAGTGCCTTTTCCTGCCGGGAAGCAACCACTTCCGCGATGTCGCGCAGACGTCCGAGCTTGCCGCTGTCATCCTCGGACCACGCGCCGTCTCCGAGCCACTGCGATGGATGGTTGCATATCTGCTTGAACCGCATGAGAAACGACAGAACGATGCCTCTGCGCTTCATACCATCGGCATTTTCGAGATGGCCAGCCAGTTCTGTTACCGCTTGCTGATAAAGCGCCGCCTGCTTGCGGCTCAAGGGGCAGAAGGTTTTCACCTCGCTCTTGTCGGGCAGGTCGGCAATGATGCTCTTGTCGGTCTTCAACCGACGCAGGATATATGGGCGCACCAGATCGCGGAGCGGGCCATACGGATTATGTGGCCGGTTGGCGAGGCGTTTGACGAATGACGAAAATTCCTTTGGCGATCCCAACAGGCCGGGATTGATGAAGTCGAAGATCGACCACAGGTCACCGAGCCGATTCTCGATCGGGGTGCCGGTCAGCGCAATGCGCATTTCGGCCTTGAGCTTCTTGACCGATTTTGTCTGCCTGGCAGCCGGGTTCTTGATGGCCTGTGCTTCATCGAGCACCACAAACCGCCAGGATGCGCTTTCCAGCTCGGGCGTGCGCGTCAGAAAGCCGTAGCTTGTGATAACGAGATCGACATCTGCGAATTTGTCGGCGCCGCGGTCGCTTAATGTCTCAGCGGGCGCCGCCGATGGATGGACCACCACTGCTTTCAGGCTTGGCGCAAATCGGACAATCTCCGCAACCCAATTGGCTAACAATGAGGCCGGGGCTACGAGCAGGCACGGCTTGCGATTTTCCTTTGCCTCGTTCTTGAGTACGAGTAGCAACGACAGGACCTGAATGGTCTTGCCGAGACCCATATCGTCGGCAAGGCAGGCCCCGAGCCTGAGCTGCGTCAGCAGATACAGCCATTGCACACCCGACTGCTGATAGGGCCGCAGCGTACCTCGGAGATATTGACCTGGGCCGACGCGCGACAGCCCATCAGGATGACGCAAGGACGCGAGCTTCGAAGCCAGCCAAGGGCCGGCCACGGTCTGGCTCCATTCGATGCCGGCGGGTCCAGCCGCCTCGTCTCCAACAATGCCGGCCCCGGCCAGCATGCGCATCGCCTCCCCGAACGAGAGACCATCGGCAGCGGCGCGACGCTCGATGGCCTCAAACTGCTCAAGTGTGCGATTCAATCGTTCATGATCGACCTCGACCCACTTACCGCGAATCAAGGCCAATCCGTCGGAATGCGCCAGGAGTTGCTTGATCTCGGCCTTTGAAAGGCTGTCGCCCTCGAGCGTCACCTCCATTTGAAAGTCAAGCAGTGCATCCATTCCCACTTGTGATGGCGCATTGCCCCCGACCGTCGCCTTCACTTGCGGGTGCGCCGGTCGATTCATGCGCCAACTCGCTGGCATCCGCACGATCACCCCGGAGCCTTCGAGCGCGGGAACATCCTTGAGGAATTGAAGAGCCTGTCGTGGGTTCCAGCGCAGCGGGTGAAAGATGTCCCCCGCATCGACCATGGTCTTCAGCCAGGAACAATTCTCGGCGGCGCGCTGAACGGGCATCAGCAGCGACAGCAGGCGTTCCCGGTTCCTCGCGCCGGCATACTCCTGCAAGGCCTTGCCGAGTGGCAGATGTTGGGCCCTGGCCTCGGCCGAAAGTCGGGTCGTGTAGGTCGCAAGAAACGCAAACGGGGCATCCTCGTCCTTCCGGTTCTCTGCGAGGTTGAAATGAACCCGCCCAACCAGATTCCAGGCTGGATGACGAGTTCTTGAGGAATTCCTGCACGGACAGATTGGCTTGCGACAGCTCGGTATCGAAGGCCGCATCGACGCCTCGCCAAAGATCGGCAAGAACAGCCGCCGTCAAATACTCCGCGCCGATCATCGGCGGAACGACCTCAGCTATCGTATCCAGCTCGTTATCCGCGGGGATTGGCACAGGCGGCTTGGTACGACCGTCTCCGGCACCAGGAAGAGCGCACAGCGCGGTCACGTAGCGTACGCCAAGCTCTCGCCAAAACGACAACACCGGTGGCAGAACCGTCCCGACTTCGTCAGCACCAAGCCACAACAGCCCATGGCCGGAGCCCCGTGCAAATGCCTTCTCCAATCGGGCACACCGAGCGGGCTCCAGCGCAGGAGCTTCCGCCGTTTGCCGCAGCGTCAACAAACCATGTGGGGTGAGAACGGGTTCCAGCGCCATCATGACGGTGCGTCGTACGATCCCATCGGGAATATCAGCAACGATGGCGGCAAGCAGCGCCCCTCATCGAGAATCATATCGCTATCCGCTATCCGGCTACGATGTGCCAAAAATGACCACGATGGATATTTCGTTTTGCGGTTGTCGACAAAAAAATCACAGGCATCGACGACACCCACAAAAATGCAGGGTTCGCTGTTTTATTCCGAATGGTGGCAAAATGGCGCGCCATTCAGAATAAAACCACGAACTCTTATATAATTGAATTTTCAACGATATTCGTCAGCGCCTGGAATCGAGGCTAGGTCACCGCGCATGTGCCAGGGCCTGCGGCTCGACCAGCAGACCTTGTCGTTCGTAACGGCGACGGGTCCTGCTGAAGCGCACGACGACAGCATATCGGGCGCTTTTCGCTTTCGCGCGCCGCGTGTGCAAGGCATTGCCCGCCGGCAGATACTCGAGATCATCGAGACCAACGCAGCGCAGGCACGCCGGGCCGGGAGTCTCCATCATCAACAGATCGCCGGTGCCGCCACACCGATGGCAAATCCACTCGGCGTTCAATGGCTGGATCACCACCAGTTCTGGGGCGTGGCTTGCCTTTTCCGCCAAGCGCTCGCGCTTCCTCTCAGAAAGCTCGGGCGACACCCAATGTGTCCGGTATGACACCTCGATCGCAGAATTTCCGCTTCGGCTGAAGCGCAGCGTCTGGCGCCGCGGCGTACGACCGACATACGTCGTCGGGCTTGCGAACAATCCTCTCGCTGTCGCCCAAGACCGGAATAGCCGCATGGCCTCCGAGATGCGTGGCAGATTGGCCCGTACAACTTCCTCCAGGCAATCGATTTGGCCGCGGCGCCAGCGTTCCACCGCTTGAGCGTCAAGCCACCCAATCCCGATGAGTATATCGATGGCGCTCACAAAGTGCCGGGCGGCAAGTGCCGCTTCAGCGGCCTTGGCGACACGATCAGCAAGTGGAATCCGATTCTTCCGGCTCATTCTGTGGTCGAGCTCGCTGTTCCGCGCGGTGCAAGGCCAACATCATCCGCCCAGCGCCGACACATGCTCCAGATCCTCCCGGCGCTGCTTTGCGCGCCGTTCGTAGCTGGCTTGGTTCTTGGTGGCGACCAGCGTGTGGGGGCTGCCGCGCCTCTCGGTCGTGAGGTCAAGGTCGCACGCCGCGCTCCGAACACTTTGCTCGACATGGGTCCTCCGATCCTGGACCGCCTTCAGGCGCCATTGCTGTTGATCCGACGCAGCCAGGAACGCGCCCAGTCCACGGCAATCGCCACATGTGCATTCGAGCGGGTTGGTCCTGGTCCAGTCCCGTGGCGCCTCTAGCGGTAGGGCGATGCGCCGGCGCAGGTGGTCGAGAGACGCCTCCCGGAGCCGCCCCACCGCCGGCCAAGCTCTGCTTTCCGCCAGCTTGGCAAACGCGCGAGCGGCGGGGACCAGCACGTCGTCCGGCTCGTATGTCTTCGGCCAGGCCTGCAGGTGCTCGATCGCACGGGCCGCGAGACCGGCATCGATCCGGCTCGTCGCAGTCAGAAGATCGACGACGAAGCCCGGCTTCACCGGCGTTGACCGAGTCCAAGTGCCGGCCTGCTCTCGCTTGGTCGGGTCGCCCGGCAAGGCATCTATCAAGGCCACACCGATCTGCTCCAGGTCGCCCGTCACATCCGTCGGCGCCGCGACGCAGCGCAGCAGCAGATCGCCGCAGGCGCTGAGATGGGCCGGAGCGTTACGCCTGACAATCCGGACCAGCAGCTCCGTTGCGCGCGGGGCCGGAAGAAGGGCGGCGGCGTGCACGATCGCCCCATTGTCGGGCGCGGCGTAATGGCCTTCCGCGGACAGCTCGGCGAGAAACGCATCGATGCGCTCCACGTTCCCCAGCCTGACCTGCAAATCGAGCATCCGGCCGGCTTCGGCGTCGTCCTCCGCCCGCCAAGGCGAGCGGGACCAGGAGCGCAGCATGTGCCCGGAAAGCTCATCGGCCTCACGCCACAACGGCGACTTGATCGATGCGTTGCTCGTCTCCCAGCGCGCCGTCAGATCTTCGAGATACGGCAGCGTCGTGCGGAGGCCGGCCTGATTGAGCACCGCGAGCCGCCGCGCGCGCGGCCACAACACGAGGCCGGCGCGGCGATAGGTGCGCTCGAAGGACGCGCCTTCGTTGCCCGTCGCCTCGTGAAAATGCTGCTCGTCCGGCGTCAGATCCTCAAAAGCGTCGGGCGGGCACAGCTCGTCCTCGGTGAATGGAAAATCGTCGAACCCAGCCTCGCCGCCATCCGGACGCCGCCACTTCGACAAGATCAGTGCCCGGTCAATGACCTCGGCAACTTCGAATTCTTCATCCTCCTCCTCCTCCCGTCGCGCCTCCATTTGCGACGGCCGTAATAGCCGGTATGTTCGGCGCTGCCGCTCTCCTCGATCGACACCAGAGCGAGGTGGAGATCGCAATCCGCCTCCGCGGCGGCTTTGACCAGCACGGACGCCACACCCGCATCGGCACCCTTGAGTGCACCGAACGACAGCTCCGCCGGCGTATAGGCATGCTCCAACGGCAGGATCAGCTTGTCAGGCTCGTCCTCCGCGCTCGCCCAGCTCCGCAGCAACTCCACCACCCGCCGGTGCTCTGCGCGATAATCGGGCGCCTTCGGCGGATGCTTCTTGTCGACGAAACGCAAATTATAGATGAGGGTCAGGCGACATCCCGTCTGCACAGGTCGCACTTCATGCACGCAATCGGCATAGAAGGCCGCGAAGCCGATCTCCGACGGTTCTTCCGGACTCGGGTCGAGCACCACCTCCCGGCCGAGATGCTTGATAACCAATTCGCCGCCGCTATGTGTCGAGGGCAGCACGAGCACCATCGTCGCGAACATGCCGGGCGCCTTCTCGGTATCGCGGTGGTCGACAAAGAAGCTGCCGGTATCGTAGACAAGAAGCTTATAGAAGTCGGCCGCAACCGGCTCGCTCACACCGAGCCCGAGGGCTATGTCGGCGACGAGTCCGGCCAGGGTCTTTTCCCAGTGGCGCCCTCCGATCCGAACCTTGGCGGAATCGACCTGCCAGGTTCTCCGGACTTCGCGATCGACCACTGTCTCCTCGTGCCGCCCATAGGGGGCTGCCTCGGCGATCGCGACGAGCCTCTCGGCCTGGACGGGCAGGATCGGAAAGGCGATCCTGCCGACGCCATCGACATCGATCGTCGGCATGAAGATCTCCCGAATTCCGCTGACGCAAAAGTCGCCCGGACGCTCAACGGAACGAAGGCTGTTGAGCAACGTGGTACCAATCGACGACATGGTAGCTCCCGGCAAGCTGGACAGAGTTTCGTGAACCATCGTCAAGTCGACGTGCTGGACCTTCAAGAAATGATACGCAGCGAACGCACGCGTGAGAAATCACGGTCATGCATCACCAGGGCGGCCGCGTTGATCGCCAATGCGCTGGCCGCTTGAACAGCGTCCGCAAGCTTGAGGCGGAGCGACGTCCGCAGTCTGGCAGCGCTTTCCGCAATGTCGACGTCAAGCTCGATCGGTTGCCATGATTCGAGGATCGCGCGGTAACGCCGCGCGAGCGCGTCATCAGCCGCCTGCAGGGGCCCGGTCAGCACCTCGGCGATGGTGATGGTCGTTACGGCGAAACGCAGGTGCCCAGCTCCATGGGCTTCGAAGAGCGGCTTGAAGCGCGGCCCGAATTTCGGGTGCCCCTCAAGGAAGTAAATGATGGGCGCCGAATCGACGAGAACCAGCGCATCCTCCGGCAGATCCGCAAAATCTAGCGGTTCCATTCGTCGCGCAGCTTTCGAAGCGTGCGGGTACTATTCTTTCCCCATAACCCGCGACCGGATCCTGCGACGGGCATCAGCGGCTGCTGGCGAATGGCGGCGCCATACGCCTCGATCGGCACTAACGCTGCAACTGGACGGCCATGTCTGGTAATGATCGTCGAACGGCCCTTCTCGGCCGCATCGAGAAGATCCGGGAGCTGATTGCGGGCTTCTTCCGCGCCTTTACGCAAGATGAGGTTCACCATGCCTGTCTCCGACAGCAACCGTACAGCACCGTACAGCCTCCGGTCAATAACATCTGGCCGCCAACACCTTTCGGACCTTCACTGAGTTCCACGCCGACCGCACTTTCCCGGCCGTGAGCTTGTCCGGGAGAACGTTGACGAAGGGCGGCGCATGGCATGGCGGATGATACGAAGGCCGAACCGGCATTTGCCGCAGAGCGACGTGCACTGCTCGCCGAGCGATTGTCCAGCGGATACGCCAAGACATCGACGATCGCCGTGATCGAACGGGCGCTCTCCCGCGAAACGTGCCGATTGGCTTCACAGCCGGCAATCGGCGGATCGGGCGATGCAGCCGCCCACAAGGCCACCAGCCGAAGCGTGGATGATGCCCGATGGGCAGCATGACAACCCAGGACGGCGATACTTCCACTCGTGCAAAAAAACAAACGAATCCGTCGGAATTGTCGTGCGTGATGGATTCATTGACATCACCGGCCTTTTGATGTAGCAAATTACATCGATGGCCAAGGCACGTAAAATCACGCGAACCCGGCTTGTCGTCAGCCCCGGCTTTGCCGAGCTGGTTGTGTGGGAAGTTCCCGAGCCCGTCTCGGGCAGTCCGCACAGCTACAAATACCGGCTCGCCTATGTGGTGAACGGCGTCTGCCGCGTGCGTTACGACAATGAGCGCGGCAAGGGCGATCATCGCCACCTGGATGGCAAGGAAAGCCCTTATACGTTTCGTGGGCTGGAGCGGCTGCTGGCGGATTTTTGGCGCGACGTGAATAAACGGAGATAGAGCATGCGGACGGTTATCCTGGGCGTCGAGACACAAAGCGACCTGACGCGCCGCATCATGGCGACTGCGCACGGGCAGCGTAAGGCTGGTGACGACCGAATTTCGTTCGAGAGCGTCAGCGACCTTTGGCGGGTGCTGGCGCCCAAGCGCATGGAAATTGTGCGCGTTATGACCGGAGCCGGACCGCTGACGATCCGGGAAGTCGCACGTCGGGTCGATCGCGACTTCAAGGGGGTCCACTCCGACGTGACGCTGCTACTGGGCGCGGGGATTTTGGAGCGGACGGAACGTGGGGGCGTGGAATTTCCCTATGACCGCGTGCATGTCGAGTTCGACATGATGGCGGCGTGATGTCGCTGCCCGTATCAATAGTAAGATTGAAACAGCGCAATCACGGCTACGAAATCGTTGCTATACGTATCCCGTCGGGATACGTATAGCTCATGATCAGGAACTTCAAGGGGAAATTTGCCGAGCCGATCCTTCAGGGCCGCAGGGTCCCAAAGGGTTTCCCTGCAAATCTCGCCAAGGTAGCTCGCCGAAAACTGATTATGGTGGACGCCGCCACCTTTCTTGAGGCCTTGAACTCGCCTCCCGGAAACCGCCTTGAAGCTCTTAAGGGCGATTTGGCGGGTAAGCACTCGATCCGCATCAACGATCAATGGCGGGTCGTGTTCAGGTGGACCGATGCCGGTCCCGAAGACGTGGAGATAATCGACTATCACTAGTGTCCCGGTTCTGACATTCGTATCCCCTCGCGGCGGGCACTTTTACGAATGTCAGAACCAAAGGGACACCAGCAACCATATGATTCTAGTGTGGCTTTGACTCTGACGTTCCTTCGAAGAACTCGCGGCGACACTGAAAGGAACGTCAGAGTCGCCACACTAACCAGACCGACCGAATGTGACCACTGAATAGGAGTTCGCACATGGCAAAGAAACTTCCGCCGGTTCATCCCGGCGAAATCCTGCGGGAAGAATTTCTCGTTCCGCTTAAGATGACACCTTACGCGGTCGCGGCCGCGCTGAACGTGCCGCGCACCCGGATCGAACGCATCGCGCGCGAAGAAAAGCCCGTTACGGCCGACACCGCGTTGCGGCTCGGCAAATTCTTCAAGACCGGCGCTGCGTTCTGGATGAACATTCAGACGCGCTTCGATCTCGAAACAGCCGAAGACGTGCTCGCGCCGCAGATCAAGAAGATCGCGTCTTACGAGGCCGCGTAAGAGCGATGCAAATCGCGCGTACCGAGTATCTTGTAACCGGATAGCCTGACACCCGGCGCAACGTCCAAGGCCCAGTTTAGAGCCTAATGGTGACGGCCGCCGCGAATGCATTCAGCGCCGCGTTGGGTCACGCAAACGACCCCCGTCAAGGTTCGCAGTTTCATTCTGAATGGTAGCAGTTTGGCGCGCCACGGCCGACGAAGATGGGCACTATTGCTTCGCCGTGACGCTATGACGCCGCGGCCTGCCGCGCGCTCCAATCGGTAAAATCTGCGACGGCCTACGAGCTTGCGCTACGACGCATGGCGGCTGCCCTTCCCGATTTCGCAGAGTGGCCCGTTACCTTGGATAGCGGCCCTCTCGATCAATCCCGGGATCGACGTGATGTGCCAGATTCCGAGTAGGCCGCTTCGCAGATCACGGCTATTGTAGCGCTCCCGAGCGGCTCATCGATAGCGCAATAGGATCCATCGTCCAATGACCCTCACCCTGTCGGAAGCTGACGTCGCTAGCGTCCTGAAATACGAGCAGCTCATACCAGCGATGGAAAAAGCCCTGTCGGCCTTCTCTGCCGGGCGGGTCATTCAGCCGGTGCGCAACATGCTCACCATCGAGGAGGGAAAGCGATTCCTGGGCATCATGCCGGCGGTGGCTGAGGACGGGATGGGCGCTAAGCTTGTGTGCTTCTTTCCAAAGAATTCCGGTACCAAGGTGCCGACGCATTTGGCCATGATCATGCTCTTCGAGCCAGCAACCGGGCAACCTTTGGCGTTCCTGGATGGGCGTCTCATCACTGAGATGCGAACCGCTGCCGTTTCCGCAGCAGTGACGAAGTATCTCGCGCCCGAAAACACCAAGGTGCTCGCACTGTTGGGGAGCGGAGTTCAGGCCCATGCACATCTGCAGGCTCTTCGCCATGTCTGCGAGTTCACGGAAGTGAGGGTGTGGAGTTGGAACCCAGATCGTGCGCAGCGCTTTGCTGCACTACATGGCGCTAAAGCGATGGATGTTGAACCTGCCGTGCGGGACGCCGATGTGATCGTAACCGCAACGAACGCTCTGGAACCTTTCTTAAAGGGCGAGTGGCTGAAGCGAGGCGCGCACGTCAACGCGGTCGGCTCGCCTCGCCCAACGTGGCGAGAACTCGACGACGCCGCCATGCATAACACTCTCATCGTCGACTCGCGTGAAGCCGTGCTCAAGGAGTCAGGCGATGTGATCTTGTCAAGAGCCCCCATCTTTGCGGAGGCAGGAGAAATTTTCGCCGGCTCGAAGATGCCGGAACGGTCAGCAACCACGGTGTTCAAATCTGTGGGAATTGCGGTGGAGGATATCGCCGCCGCGCGACTGGTCTACGATGCCATTGAGGGTGGCTGAACCCCTGTGCTGCAGGCTCCGCGTCCGGCTTCGAAGACACACTTGCGCTCTGCCGAGGCAGCAAGTTGCGTATGCGGCTATCGGCGGCTTGATTCCGTGTGCACGCGCCGATCGGCGGCGATGTCGTGCAAAATCGTACAGTGGCGCGCCCGGAACGATTCGAACGTCCGACCCTCAGATTCGTAGTCTGATGCTCTATCCAGCTGAGCTACGGGCGCGTTTTCGCTGCCATCTCGGGCCCAAAAGGCCCGGCGGCATTTCCGAGAAACGATCCGGAAATGGTCGCGAAAGAGCGCCTTTGCTACCCGCTCCGGGCCGGATTGGCAAGGTCCGGCATATGCCTAAGGACACGCCGCATAAGCCAAATCACGCATCGCCGGGGAGGAAAGCCGTGAAGAGACGCGGGAGGGTGGACGTGTACACGAATCAAGCGCGCGCACGCTCGTTGCGCACGCTCAGGAGTTCGACCGGCCGATCCGGTACGGTGATCCGGAAGGTTGCGCCGATGGTTCCTTCGACCAGGTGAATCTGCCCGCCATGGGCGCGGACCAGTTCGGCGGCGATCACGAGCCCGAGCCCGCTGCCGCCAGGCCTCCCTGAGGTCTGGAACGCCTTGAACAGATTCTCGCGGGTCGCGGACGGAATGCCGGGCCCGGTATCGGACACCTCGATGATGGCGACCGCGCCTTCGCGCCGGCCGGTGATGCGGATTTGCGTCGTCGGCTGGCCGTCCAACGCCTGCTCCGCATTGCGCACCAGATTGAGCAGCACCCGGAACAACTGGTCGGGATCGGCATCGATGGTCAGGCCGCGCTCGACCGCACTGATCCAGGTGATCGAGGTATCGGCGGCAAGGCCTGCGGATTCACGTACCTCGGCCACGACCGGCTCGATCAAAATCATGCGGCGATCGGGTGCGGCCTCCTGGGCGCGGCCGTAGGACAGCGTCGATTGGCAGAACGCGATGGCGCGCTCCAGCGAGCGCATCAGCTTCGGTGCAAAACGCTGCACGCGCGGATCGGGCACGCTCGCGAGCTGGTCCGAAAGCAGTTGCGAGGATGCCAGCAGGTTGCGCAAATCGTGGTTGATCTTCGACACCGCAAGGCCGAGCGCCGCAAGGCGGCTCTTTTGATGCAGCATCGAAACCAGATCGCGCTGCATGTCGGATAGTTCGCGCTCGGCCACACCGATCTCGTCGCTGCGGTTCGACGGCACGATGATCCGCGCCGAGCTTTCCGGATTCTCGTGAAAACTGACCAGGCTTTCGGTCAGACGACGCATCGGCCGCACGAACAGGAAATGCAGGGCGAGATAGACCAGCGCCGCAGTCAAAATAGCGATCGCAAGCGAGACCAGCAGCAGGTTGCGGGAAAACAAGTACATCGCCTGGCGCAGCGGCGCCTCGTCGACCACCACCTCGATGAACTGCCCGCCACCCTGCGCCGGTCCGATGATGCGAATGGTCTGATTGCCGGTCTCCAGCATCATCTCGAAGGAATTGACGATCGAGGACCACGCCGTCAGCGATCGCAAGTCGACGTCGTGATTGATCGCCTGCGGCAGGCCGGCGCTCGCCAGAAGCCGCCGCTGCTGGCCGAGCTTGATCGCAACCGCCCGCGCGCCGATGCTGTCGAGGATCTCCCGCGCCAGCGAGTCCGGAACCATGCCCAAGGGAGCCGCATCCAGGACCAGCGCGGCGGTATTGGCCGCCGCCAGCCTGGCATTGAGCCGGTTCATCCAGAAGTTCGCCATCGAGGGCACGTAGATCAGGACTTCCGCGATCATCACCAGCGGAATGGTCAGCAGCAGCAATTTGCCGGACAGGCCGAGCCTGCGCGGCCGCCTTGTCCGCAGGGTTTCCGCAACTGGCTGTTCGTCGGTCACTGACGACATAACTACCTTCGAAGCCTCACTTTTTTCCAAGATGCGGCCTGACCGGCAGGGCGGTCAAATCAAGGTTTAATAACAGCCGTCCTGGACCGGCTTTACTGGGACAGTCCTGATATCGGTTCCGGCACGGAAACGATCAAGTTCCACCCGCCGGCCCTTGGCCATGTTCGAGGCGGCGGCACGCGCCCGAGACGAAGCCCTGTCTTATGCCGTAATACACCGCGAATATTGAATTATTCGCGTCAAATCCACCGTCGCAAAGAACCCTCTGGCATCCGCCCAGCCACATTGACGAAAACGGGCCCCTCCCGTATAAGCCGCGCCAATTGTACGCGATGATCCGGCGATCGCCGGGCGGCCTCTATCCGGGGCCGGAAATGGCCGGTTGGGGCCTGCTAGCATCGGCGGACATATCTCATTTATCAGGCAATTGTCGGCTTAGCAGGCAAGTTGTCAGCGGAGAACGACCCGTGAAGCGGACTTATCAACCCAGCAAACTGGTGCGCAAGCGCCGCCATGGCTTCCGCGCCCGCCTCGCGACGACCGGCGGCCGCAAGGTCCTCGCCGCGCGCCGTGCCCGTGGCCGCAAGCGCCTGAGCGCTTGAACCGGGCTTCCCGGAGAGATCTCATCATGGATCGGCTAAGGCAGCGGGCGGACTTCCTCGCCGTTGCCAATGGGGCGCGGACCAGCACTGCCGCCTTTGTGGTGCAGCGCCGCCGCCGCGACGACGACGGGCCGATCCGGATAGGCTTTACCGTTACCAAGAAGAACGGCACCGCGACCGAACGAAACCGCATCCGGCGCCGGCTGCGGGAATTGGTAAAACGGCTTCCCGACATATCGCTGCAACCGCACAGTGATTATGTGCTAATCGGCCGCCAGGCCGCGCTGACTTCCGATTTTTCGAACATGCTCGGGGATCTCCGCCAGGCGCTGCATCGCCTCGACTAGTGCCCACTTTCCGAAGTTCGTGCTACATCTCGGCACCCACCTTCCACGAACTTCGGAAAGTTATGGGCACTAGCAAACTTACTAATTCTAGTGCCGCTTTCTATTTGAAGTTCCTGGACAGAATTCGCCGCTTGTGGTGCAGGAACTTCAAATAGGCGGCACTAGCAAACCTCAAGACCGCGCGCCGCAACCGGAAAAGAATGACGAGACCTGACCGATGACCGACAATCGCAATACCATCCTCGCCGTCATTCTTTCGGGGCTCGTGCTGATCGGCTGGCAATATTTCTTCAACATCCCGCAAATGGAGAAGCAGCGCGCCGCGCAGCTCGCGCAGAGCCAGGTGACAAAGCCGGCGCAGGATGCCGTCGGCACCCAGACGGCCCCCTCGCCTTCGGCCAATATGCCCGCGGCCAACGCACCCTCGGCGAATCAGCCCGCCACTTCCGCGGCGCCCGTCAGCCGCGAAGCCGCCATTGCCGCCACGCCCCGCATCCAGATCGAGACCCCGCGTCTTTCCGGCAGCATTTCCCTGAAGGGCGCCCGCATCGACGACCTGTCGCTGGTGCAATTTCGTGAAACCGTCGATCCGGCCTCGCCGGCGATCGTGCTGTATTCGCCGTCGGGAACCGACAACCCTTATTATGCGGAATTCGGCTGGGTCGCGGCGAGCGGACCTTCGGTAAAAATCCCCGACCAGAGCACACTCTGGCAGCAGGAGAGCAGCGGCAGCCTGACGCCGAGCCATCCGGTGACGCTGAAATACGACAATGGCGACGGCCTGACCTTTCGCCGCACCATCGCGATCGACGATCGCTACCTGTTCACCATCAAGGACGACGTGACCAATGTCGGCAATACGCCGGTCACGCTCTATCCTTTCGCGCTGATCTCGCGGCACGGCACCCCGAAGGTCTCCGGCTATTACATCCTGCACGAAGGCCTGATCGGCTATCTCGGCGATCACGGCTTGCAGGAATATACCTACAAGAAGATCGATGAAGCCAAGGCAGTCAGCTTCAAGGCGACCAACGGCTGGCTCGGCATCACCGACAAATATTGGGCCTCGGCACTGCTGCCGGACACCCGCGCCCAGCTGCAGGCGCGCTATTCCTCCAATCTCGTCGGCGCGGTCAGGACCTATCAGACCGATTACCTTGAGGATCCGCAGACCATCGCAATCGGCGGCACCGGCAGCGCCAATACGCGGCTGTTCGCGGGCGCCAAGGAAGCCGGCGTCGTCGGCATCAATTTTCCGATCCTCGGGCCCGCCGGTTACAACAAGCAGCTCGAACTCAACCATTTCGATCTTCTGATCGATTGGGGCTGGTTCTACTTCATCACCAAGCCGATGTTCCTGGCGCTCGACTTCTTCTACAATTTCTTCGGCAATTTCGGCATCTCGATCCTGCTGGTGACGGTGCTGGTCAAGCTGATCTTCTTCCCGCTCGCCAACAAGTCCTACGCCTCGATGGCAAAGATGAAATCGGTGCAGCCGCAACTGGCCGCGCTGAAGGAGCGCTATCCCGACGACAAGGTGAAGCAGCAGCAGGAGATGATGGAGATCTACAAGAAGGAGAAGATCAACCCGATCGCCGGTTGCCTTCCCGTCGCGTTGCAGATCCCGGTGTTTTTCTCGCTCTACAAGGTGCTGTTCGTCACCATCGAAATGCGGCATGCGCCGTTTTACGGCTGGATCAAGGATTTGTCGGCGCCGGACCCGACCAACCTTTTCACCCTGTTTGGCCTGCTGCACTACGATCCGACGCAGTTGCCTTTGTTCGGACAATACCTCGCGCTCGGGGTATGGCCGATCATCATGGGCATCACGATGTGGTTCCAGTTCAAGCTCAACCCGACGCCGCCCGATCCGACCCAGCAGATGATCTTTGGCTGGATGCCGCTGATCTTCACCTTCATGCTTTCAGGCTTCCCGGCGGGTCTCGTGATCTACTGGGCCTGGAACAACACACTCTCGGTCTTGCAGCAAAGCCTGATCATGCGCCGCAATGGCGTGAAGGTGGAATTGTTCGACAATGTGAGGTCGACGTTCGGCGCCAAGAAGGCCGAATCGAAGACTTGATAAGCGCGCATCAGGATCGTCATTGCGAGCCAACGGGTCGCGCGAATGCGCGCTCGATGACAGGCCCCGCGAAGCAATCCAGACTTTGAGAAGCGACTGGATCGCTTCGTCGCTTCGCTCCTCGCGATGACGAAAGTGAGAGACTTCGCATGACCACCGCATCGGATGCGAAGCTGATCGAGCAGGGCCGCAAATTATTCGCGGGCGACTGGCGGTTTATCTGGGCATCGCCCTCGATCGAGACGCTGCCGCCAATGGCCGGCGTGGAGGTCGCCTTCGCCGGCCGCTCCAATGTCGGCAAATCCAGCCTGATCAACGCACTCACCGGCCGCAACGCGCTGGCGCGGACGTCGAGCACGCCAGGCCGCACCCAGGAACTGATCTTCTTCGAAGGTCCCGAGCATGCCGGGCTGCGGCTGGTCGACATGCCCGGCTACGGTTATGCCTCGGCGCCGAAGGCCAAGGTCGCGGCCTGGACCGCGCTGATCCACAAATATCTGCAAGGCCGCAGCAGCCTGGCGCGGGTCTATGTGCTGATCGATGCCCGGCATGGACTCAAGGAAGTCGATCTCGAGGTGCTCAAGACACTCGATCGATCGGCGGTCAGCTATCAGATCGTCCTGACGAAGGCCGACGAGACAAAACCGGCGGAGCTCGAACAACGGCTCGCCGACCTAACGACCGCGCTCTCGACTCACCCCGCCGCCTTTCCGGAAGTGCTCGCGACGTCCTCGGAAACGGCTACAGGAATCCCGGAGTTGCGGGCTGCAATGGTGCGTCTCCTTGGAGAACGTCAGGGATGAGAGCCTTTCGCATCCTCGTCATCCTGGCCGGCGTGATGGGCGCCGACGGGGTGATCCTGGCGGCCGCCACCGCCCACCAAGGCGATGCCGCGCGGCTGATGCCGGCCTCATCGATGCTCTTGTTTCATGCGATCGCGGTGCTCGCGGCCGTGGCTTTGACGGAGCGCGGGATCGTTCACGCAAAAGGCGGCATCGCCGCCGCGTTCGGCTTTGTGGTCGCATCCAGCCTTTTCGCCGGAGATCTGTCCTTGCGGCACTATGCGGGCCATGGCCTGTTTCCGTTTGCCGCACCGGCCGGCGGCACGCTTCTGATCGTAAGCTGGCTGGTGCTGGCGCTGGCCGCCGCATGGCCGCGGCGGAATTGAGGCAGCGGACTCGTTCTTCCTTCTCCCCTTGCGGGAGAAGGTGGCGCGCGCAGCGCGTCGGATGAGGGGTTAAGCCTATCGGTGGACCGGAACCCCTCACCCGTCTCGAATTCGCTTCGCTCATCCGAGCCACCCTCTCCCGCAAGGGGAGAGGGGAAAGCAGCACTTTGCGCGTGCACCTTGATCGGATAGAAGGTCATGCGCCACTAAAGCCGAGATCCGCTTCATGACCGACGCGCCCCAAATCACTCCGCTCGATCAGGCCCGCATCCTGTCGGAAGCGCTGCCGCACATGCAGGAATATGACGAGCAAACCATCGTCATCAAATATGGCGGCCATGCCATGGGCGCCGAAGATGTCGCCAAGGCGTTCGCCCGCGACATCGTGCTGTTGGAGCAGACCGCCATCAACCCGGTGGTGGTGCATGGCGGCGGGCCGCAGATAGCGACCATGCTCAAGCGGCTCGGCATACAATCGGAATTCGCCGCCGGCCTTCGCATCACCGATGCTGCCACCATCGAGATCGTCGAGATGGTGCTGGCCGGCTCGATCAACAAGCAACTGGTCGGCTATATCAACGAGGCCGGCGGCAAGGCCGTCGGCCTGTGCGGCAAGGACGGCAATATGGTGACGGCGTCGAAGGCGACGCGCACCATGGTCGACCCGGATTCGCATATCGAAAGAGTGGTCGATCTCGGCTTCGTCGGCGAGCCGGAGCAGGTCGACCTGACGCTGCTGAACCAATTGATCGGCTATGAGCTGATTCCGGTGCTGGCGCCGCTGGCGATCTCGAAAACCGGGCAGACCTTCAACGTCAATGCCGATACCTTCGCCGGCGCGGTCGCGGGCGCGCTGAAGGCCAAGCGGCTATTGCTGTTGACCGACGTGCCCGGCGTACTCGACAAGTCAAAGAAGCTGATCGCCGATCTCTCGATGAAGGACGCGCGCAAGCTGATCGCCGACGGCACCATTTCGGGCGGCATGATTCCGAAGGTCGAAACCTGCATTTACGCGCTCGAGCAGGGCGTCGAGGGCGTTGTCATCATCGACGGCAAGCAGCCGCACGCGGTCCTGCTCGAACTGTTCACCAACCAGGGCACGGGCACGCTGATCCACAAGTGATGAAGGCACACCATTCATCGTCATGGCCGGCTTTATGCCGGCCATCCACGTCTTACCTGGGCCCAGCACGCAAGCAAGACGTGGATGCCCGGGACAAGCCCGGGCATGACGCAGAGGCAGGGTGGGCTTTTATAAGGGTATCTTGTTTTACGCTCGCCGTCGCCCTGCTCGCGAGCACCGCGTCCGCCCATGCCGACCTGAAAATCTGCAACCGCATGAGCTATGTGATCGAGGCGGCGATCGGCATCGACGACAAATCCGCGACCGCCACGCGCGGATGGTTTCGCATCGATCCGGCGATGTGCCGCGTGGTCGCGCAAGGAACGCTCACCGCCGACCGCATCCTGCTCAACGCCCGCGCGCTCGGCGTTTACGGCTCCTCGCCGATCCCGCAGAACGGCAGCGACACGCTGTGCGTTGCATCCGACAATTTCGTGATCGCCGCCGCCCGTCAGTGCAGGCCCGGTCAGACGCCGGTGCCCTTCACCCAGATCAGCCCGACCCGGGCGGACGACGGCAATCTGGTCGCCTATCTGGCCGAAGACAGCGAATATGATGACGAACAAGCAAGACTCGCCGGCATTCAGCGGCTATTGGTGATCGCCGGTTTCGACGCATCTCCGATCGATGGCGTCGACGGCCCGAAGACGCAAGGACGCACTCGCGGCGTTCCTCAAAAGCCGCGGCCTGGCGCCCGACTTCGCGCAAGCGCCGAATTTTTTCACCACCATGGTCGAAGCCGTGCAGGCGCCCTCCCCGACCGGACTCACCTGGTGCAATGACACGCCGCACAAGGTGATGGCCGCGGTGGCAACCGACGACGGCAAGGCCGTGGTCAGCCGCGGCTGGTACCGCATCGAACCCGGCAAATGCCTGCACCCTGACGTGTTCGGCCAGCCCAAGCGCATTTTCAGTTTCGCGGAAGCCATCGACGCCGACAACCGCACCATCCGCTTCAAGGACAAGCCATTGAACTGGGGCGGCGAGACGCAACTTTGCACGCGCGAGAGCAAATTCGAGATCAGCGAGCAGGGCGAGTGCGGCACCCGCGGCCTCAACCCGACCGGCTTTGCCGCGGTCGACCTGTCGAGCGGCGGCAAGACGCTGCGCTTTGCGATGCCGTGATTGCCATCTCTATCGTCGTCCCTGCGAACGCGACGCAGGGACCCATAACCGCCGACCTGTTTTTTGACAACCGATGCCAGCAACAATCAAAGTCAACGCGCACCGTGCCCATCATTTCCGCCGCGGCGTATGGGTCCCTGCTTTCGCAGGGACGACCCGTTGAGGTACGATGACGGCAATAGAAAAGACCATCCGTTCCTTCGCGCATATCGACACCTGGGTGTTCGATCTCGACAACACGCTATATCCGCACCACGTCAACCTGTGGCAGCAGGTGGACAAGCGGATCGGCGAGTTCATCGGCGCCTATCTGAAAATCTCTGCGGAAGAAGCACGCCTGATCCAGAAGGATTATTACCGCCGCTACGGCACCAGCATGCGCGGCATGATGACCGAACATGGCGTGCGCGCCGACGACTACCTCGCTTACGTGCACCAGATCGACCATTCGCCGCTGGAGCCGAATCCGGAGATGGGTGCGGCGATCGCCAGACTTCCTGGACGCAAGCTGATCCTGACCAACGGCTCGACCGATCATGCCGAGGCCGTTCTGACGCGGCTTGGCATTGGTGCGCATTTCGAGGCGGTGTTCGACATCATCGCCGCCGACCTGGAACCCAAGCCCGCGCCGCAGACCTATCACAAGTTTCTGAAGGAGCATGCCGTCGATCCTGCCAAGTCGGCGATGTTCGAGGATCTGGCGCGCAACCTCGTGATCCCGCATCAACTCGGCATGACCACGATACTTGTGATGCCCGACGGCACACGGGAGGTCGTGCGTGAAGACTGGGAACTGGAAGGCCGCGACGATCCTTACGTCGATCACGTCACCGATGACCTGACGGGGTTTTTGCAGGGGTTGGTGCAAAGCTAGTGCCGCAATCTCTGTTCACCCTCTCCCCTTGTGGGAGAGGGTTGTTCCTGTAAGTGGATACAGCGTTGATATTGCTTGCGTCAACAGCGACGGACGGTCACGCTTGATCCTGACGTAACCCATGCGGTGCTACCTATTTTAGTTCAAGGTAGCATCGCTGGTTTGAGGGATCAAATGCCGCGCGTGAAGCTGACCAAGACTGTCATTGATGCTCTTCCCATTCCATCGAAGGACATTGTTCATTGGGACACCGGGTGTCCCGGTTTCGGCGTCAAGGTCACACCGAAGGGACGCAAAGTTTTCGTCGTGTTGTATCGAACGGCGGGAGCCGGGTCGCGCTTACGCAAATATACCATCGGACCGTACGGCCGGGTGACCCTCAATCAGGCTCGCGTGACCGCGCAGAAGGTATTTGCCGCGAAACTCGACGGACGCGACCTCGCTGCGGAGAAGAAGGAACTCTCGCCGAAGAATGGTTGCAGATCGGGTTGATGATCTGCTCGAAGCCTATATCGCCCAGCACATTTCTCAAAATCGTTCTTCACCGGAGATTTCACGGATGCTTCGCCGGGAGGTCGGATCGGCATGGGGCAGCCAGAAGTATTCACGAGATCAGCAAACGCGATGTGATTGATCTCGTGAGCGCCATCGAGCAACGCGGGGCTCCCGTCGCCGCCAATAAAGCGCTGAAGGCGATCAAAACCTTTTTTCGCTGGTGCATTGGCCGCGCGGTACTCGACCGGTCGCCGGCCGACGGTGTGCCGCTCCCGGCAAAACAGGTGACCAGGGATCGGGTGTTGAGCGATGGCGAACTTGCCAAAATCATC
Source organism: uncultured Alphaproteobacteria bacterium (assembly GCA_963832045.1). GTDB lineage: Bacteria > Pseudomonadota > Alphaproteobacteria > Rhizobiales > Xanthobacteraceae > Bradyrhizobium. The sequence continues at coordinate 756,614 of CAWHSM010000005.1, read as the reverse complement.
CTCGCTGCGAGACAGATCGGTGCTCCCTATGGCGACATCGTCGAAGTATTGGCACTGACCGGTCAGCGCCGAGAAGAGGTGGCACGTTGCACCTGGGACGAGATCGATCTGAAGACGCGCACCTGGAAGCTTTCTTCCGACCGGACGAAAAACGCTAAATCACACGAAGTCCATTTGTCCGACCCGGCCATGGAAATTTTGAACCGAGCTGCCAAGCAAGGTCGTTTTACTATCGCATTAACCCAACACAAACCCCCCAATTCCCCTCCAACCTCAAAACAGCAGCCAATCACGCGCCAAATTCCAACTTAACCAAATCACAACACCTCATATCATTTTTTTCACAAATTGCCCCTTACGCGGATCGCAAGGCTCAATCGGCCCGCTCACGAAGTCATCGAAGTCATGACGACATCCGACGTCGGCAAAATTGACGTTCAACATTTCTGCAAGCTCGCCGGCGTTTCCGGCGAGTTACTATCGCGCTTTGAGACTCGTGCCCGCGTGAAGCCGACGTTAGAGCTGACGAGCCATATCCAGTTGCTCAGCCTGCGTCACCGGTTCTATGGCTATCGGCGCATCACGGCCGTGCTCAGGCGCTCCGGCCTGGTTATAAATGCCAAGCGTGTTCAGCGGCTTATGCGCGAGGACAACCTCATCGCGATGCGCCGCAAGCCTTTTGCACCACCACCTCGGACAGCCGCCACGGCTTTCTTATCGTGCCCAATCTGTTGCGGGCCTGGTGCCTTCGGCCGACCAGATCTGGGTGGCGGATATTACTTACATTCGCCTGCGCGAGGCCTTCGCCTATCTCGCCGTCATTCTCGACGGCTTCTCGCGCAAAGTCGTGGGCTGGCGTTGGCTCCCCATCTCGATGCCTCACTTGCCATGGAGGCGCTGGATCGCGCGCTTGCCGATCGCAAGCCCAGGCCCGCCAGTCTCATTCACCATTCCGATCGCGGCGTGCAATATGCGTTGAACGATTATCGCCAGCGCCTCGCCGGCCATGATATCACCGTCAGCATGAGCAGGCCCGGCAATCTTACGACAATGCCAAAGCTGAGAGCTTCATGAAGACCCTCAAGACCGAAGAAGTCGACGCCGCCGCTTCAGAACATCGCAAGCAAACCGCCGTTCCGCCACTTCCTCTCGATCGAAACCGTGGTGAGTGCGGAGTCGGCGGCTTGCGCCGCGCCGTTGACGACAAAGCTCGCGCCCGGCAGCGTCTGGAAGGTCGCTCCGATCGAGCGGTCGGGATCAAAGTCATGCGCCCAGGCGAAGCGGCCGCGCAGCGTCAGGATGCCATCCGGCACGACAAAGGATTTGTCGGTGCGGAAACCGAGTTCGCTGCGCGACGTCGGTGGCGTCGTGCGCGCCGTAGCTCAGCGCAAAATTGTTGGTGCCTGATATCGCCTGCTCGGCATAGGCCGGCAGATCGAAGGTCACGAACTGCGCCGCCGCGTAAGGCGTGATGCCGACGCCGGCGCTCCACGGCGTGACGAAGCGATAACCGCCCTCGAGCCGGCCCGACCACGCATTGGCGTTGAACTCGGCGCGGAGATGATCGAGGCCAGCCAGCGCCAGGGTGCGGTTGGTGGTGATGTCCTGCCAGCCGTAGGCCAGCGCCGCCGAGACATAGGCCGGACCATTCCAGTGCCTGATATAGGCGCCGGCCTGGAACAGGTCGGAGCGGCCGGTGCCGCCGTTGGCCACGGAGAAGCTGGTGCCGCCACCCGCCAACGCAAAGCCGGCAATGGTGTTCGGCGAGATCAGATAGTCGGCTCCGACCGCCGTGCCGGCAATATTGCTGGTGGTGGTGTTCGAGCCGAGCGCGGTGTTGCCTGATGTCGATTGCGAGCCGCCAAAGCCGGACCCCCACACGCTCCAGCGCTGCTCGAAAGTTTGCGGCGGCGCCTTGGTGAACATCGCAAACGCATCGGTCTTTTTGCCGGCGGCATAGCCCAGCGCTTCATCCGCATATCCGCTCGCGCCCGGCGCCGCGTTGAAGCCGCCGCCCCGGTTCATGAAGGGATCGGTCAGCAGCCCCATGAACTGGCCCATCGCATTGAAGGTGGTCTGCTGCGAACCAACAGCGGTCTCGCCAGAGAGCTGATTAAGGACAAGGCCGTAGCCCGCAAGCGAAGTGGGTCCATTGAGCAGCACGTTGAACACCGGGCTGCTCAGGCCTGAGGTCTGTGCCGCGCCGTTGAGCGCGTTGACGAGGGCGGTCTGGTTGGTGCCAAGACCGGGCGTCAGGAAATTGATGCCGGCGCTCGCCACCGCGACATCGGTGGCGTTGTTGAGAAACACCAACTGCGCGTGCAGCGCCGGGCTCGCCAGCAGCGACAACCCGTTATTGGTGATGCCGCTCGCCGACAGGACGGTCTGCTGGAACGCGCCAAATGTCGGGTTCAGCACCTGGACCTGCACTGCGCCCGCGAGAGCGGCCGTGCCGGATACATTGACCCGGTCGGAGGTGGCGCCAGCGATATTGATGTCGGTGAACAGCCGCCCGCTCGCGGTCTGCACCAGATTGCCTGATAGCACCGTGGTCTGGATCGCCCCCGCCCCGCCCGGCGACAGCGTGCCGGCATTGGTCAGCGTATTGCCCGCGCCGAGATCGACGGTGCTGCCTGAATTGAAGAACCCGCCCGCCAAGTTGTTGAAGGCGTTGGCTCCGCTCCCCAGAATCACATTGCCGATCACGGTGCCGAAATTGTTGACGGTGTCGTTGCCGGTGGTGCCCTCGATCGCCAGGCCGGACAGCGCCGTCACCGTGCCGAAGTTGGTCAGCGTGTTGTTGCTGCCGCCAACGAGCTCGACGCCGGCCCCGCTTCCCGAGCCGCCGGACACCGTGCCCGATTTGATGGTGACCGCGATCGGGCCGCCAGCGCTATCGGCAAGAATCCCCGCCCCGCCGATGCCCGTGATGGTGATGTTGCCGGTCGAGGTCACCGCGACAGCGCCAGCGCCAGTGCCCCGGGCAAGAATCCCGTGCGCGTTGGTGCCCGCGGTGCTGATGTTGCCGGTCGAGGTCACCGTCACCGCCCCAGCGCCCCGGGCATAAATCCCGAACGCGTTAGCGCCCGAGGTGGCGATGTTGCCGGTCGAGGTCACTGTCACAGCGCCAGAGCTCTGGGCATAAATCCCCTTCGCGAAGTCGCCCGCGGTGGCGATGTTGCCGGTCGAGGTCACCGCGACAGCGCCAGCCGTGCTAGTGGCAAAAATCCCGGACGCGCCGCTGTCCGCGGTGGTGATGTTGCCGGTCGAGGTCACCGTGACGGCGCCACCGCCAACGCTTTCGGCAAGAATCCCGAACGCGTAGGCGCCCGCGGTGGTGATGTTGCCGGTCGAGGTCACCGCGACGTCGGCGCCGCCGCTCCTGGCAAAAATCCCGTACGCACGCTCGCCCATGGTGGCGATGTTGCCGGTCGAGGTCACCGTCACCGCGCCACCGCTCAAGGCAAAAATCCCGCGCGCGTAGGTGCCCGCGGTGGTGATGTTGCCGGTCGAGGTCACCGTGACCGCGCCAGCGCCATTGCCCTTGGCATAAATCCCGTACGCACCGAAGCCCGCGGTGGTGATGTTGCCGGTCGAGGTCACCGTGACCGCGCCAGCGCCAGTGGCCCTGATCCCGTGCGCGAAGTCGCCCGCGGTGGCGATGTTGCCGGTCGAGGTCACCCTCACCGCCCCAGTGCCCCGGGCATAAATCCCGTACGCGCCGCTGCCCGCAGTGGTGATGTTGCCGGTCGAGGTCACCGTCACCGCCCCATTGCCCTGGGCAAGAATCCCGCCTGCGCCGCTGCCCGCGGTGGTGATGTTGCCGGCCGAGGTCACCGTCACCCCGCCGCCAAAGCTGTTAGCATAAATCCCGCCTGCGCCGGCGCCCGTTGTGGCGATGTTGCCGGTCGAGGTCACCGTCACGGCGCCAGCACCATTGCCTCTGCTTCGGGCATAAATCCCGCGCGAGTAGCTGCCCTGGGTGTTGATGTTGCCGGTCGAGGTCACCGTGATCGCGCCAGCGCTGTTGGCGAGAATCGCGCTCGAGTAGCCGCCCGCGGTGGTGATGTTGCCGGCCGAGGTCACCGTCACCGCGCCGCCGCCAAAGCTATTTGCAAAAATCCCGCTCGCGTACTTGCCCGCGATGGAGATGTTGCCGGTCGAGGTCACCGTCACGGCGTCAGCGCTGATGGCAGTAATCCCGTTCGAGAAGCGCCCGCGGTGGTGATGTTGCCGGTCGAGGTCACCGCGCGCGCCAGCGCGGCAGCAATTCCGTCGAGAGCGCGGGTTGCCGGTCGGGTCTCACAGGCAGAAATCCCGCTCGCGTTGTCGCCCGCGGTGCTGATGTTGCCGGTCGAGGTCACCGTGACAGCGCCACCCTGGCTCACAGGCAAAAATCCCGCTCGCGTTGTTGCCCGCGGTGGTGATGTTGCCGGTCGAGGTCACCGTCACCGCGCCAGCGCCATTGCCCTGGGCAAAAATCCCGTTCGCGTCGCTGCCCGCGGTGGTGATGTTGCCGGTCGAGGTCACCGTCACAGCGCCAGCGCTCAAGGCAAAAATCCCGACCGCGAAGCTACCCGCGGTGGTGATGTTGCCGGTCGAGGTCACCGTGACGGCGCCAGCGCCAGAGCCCACGGCAAAAATCCCGTCCGCATTGGCGGTGGTGATGCCGAACGCACCGGTGTTGCTGGTGATGGTGATGGCGCCGGCAGAGGTAAAGGTGATCCCGGGCATTCCGCTCGCGGGCGCGATGGCCTGGATGAGGTTGTTGACGTTGAGCGTGGTGACCGGCGGCGCGGTAAAGTCGGGGGTGACGCCAAAGTCGGTGATCCCGGCGGCTTGATTGCCGGTGCAGGTCTCGATGGTGCCGCCGCCGGATGGCGTGCAGGCATCCGGCCCCGCCAGCGCCGGGCTACTGAGCGCCAGCGACAGCGCGCCGGCGGCAACCGTACCCAGAAACGCATCCCGGAAACGAACACCGGGCCGACCCGCCGGGCTCCCGTTTGTGCAGGCCCAGACGTTCGTCATCGAATTCCCGCCAGTCTTAAAAAAACAACCTCAAGAAGTACAACTCAAGAACTATCGAACGGAGCCGCGCGCGTCTATACCCGATCACTTGCGACAGAAGTGCATATCCCACGATATCAGACCCGAAGTTGCGGCAAAGCAGCAACACTCGCGAAAATTCGCGCAATTCCGTCCCGGCGGCGATATGTCGAACCTCATCCCCGCGTGAGCGTAATTGCGCTCATCGCTTCGCGATGCTCCTCAAGGATGAGGCTTGGAGAGCCGGCGAGACGCCGCACGGTAGACCGCGCTTGCAGGCCGTGTCACAGAGCAGGACAGCGCCTGACCTTTGCTGCAAAAACGACGCCCTTCAGAGAATCAAGGATCCGAACCATTTGAGCGACGCTCCCGCCAGCCCCACACCGCCCGACGCGCTCCCGCAACTGACGCCGGCGCACATCACCTGCTCGCGCGGCATGGCGGGCTGGCTCCACGCCAATCAGGCCAGCCTTGCCTTCACTTCCTACCAGACCGGGCGGCTCTATCTGGTCGGGGTCGACGACGCGCAGGGGCTTGCCATTCACGAGGTCGGCACCGGCCGGGCGATGGGATTGTGGGCCGACCAACAGCGCCTGGTGCTGGCGACCGCATTCCAGGTCTGGCGCTTCGAGAACATCCTGGCCGCCGACCAGACCATGAACGGCGCCGACCGCTATTATGTGCCGCGCGTCGCCCACACCACCGGCGAGATCGATATCCACGACATCAGCGTGCTCGGCGACGGCCGCATCGTCTTCGTCAACACCGCCTATTCGTGCCTGTCGCTGCTGTCGCCGGTGCACGCCTTCCGCCTGCTCTGGAAGCCGTCCTTCATCTCGCGGCTGGCGGCCGAGGATCGCTGCCATCTCAACGGCCTCGCGGTCAAGGACGGCGAGCCGACCTGGGTGACGGCGACCAGCCGCAGCGATGTGATCAGCGGCTGGCGGGCGCGGCGCGCCGAGGGCGGCATCGTGATCGATGTCGCGAGCGGCGCAATCGTCACCGAGAAACTCTCGATGCCGCATTCTATGAACAGACATCGGCAACACCGGTCGGCATGTCTCAAATGTGCCATGAAGCGACATGGCGCTCCGTGCGTTATTCCGAACGGAGCTTGATATCAATTTTCAGGCTTCCCCCACGAACGCTCAATGTCCTCAAAGTATTGCTTCGTCGATCAAATAACGCCCAACTCGGGTCGCCCTCAGCCGTCATGAACGACGACACGTAGCGGTCCTCTGCCACGGCTACGACGACTTCGGGCAGTCTTCCTACTACAATTGATATTCCCCGCTGGGATGACAGCGACAAACCACCGGGCACCTAGCACCACTAGATCGCCTATTCTCATTCGTCCAACATGTTCCGCTCGTTGGTTCGAACAGTTGGGTTTTTGAAATAACGTAAGGCGCTTTCTATCTGCCGGATTACGAAGGACGCTCCCGTTCTAGGGCCACCGAACTCCATAAATGCCTCTTTGAGTTCGCGGTGTTGCCCCTGAAGGTACTGCAGGAACTGCTCGATTGCGCGTGCCTGCTGGTAGGCTCCCTGATAGCCCTGTTGGTTCTCGCGTTTCAGATACTCGGCAAGGTTCTCGGCGACGCGCTTTTCGAAGATTGGGGTGACCGTCAGTACCCCGTAGAGGTATTCGGTTCGCTCAGTGAGAATGCGAATGTGAATGAAGCCAGAGGCGGTGACCTTGATGCAGTCACCAAAACCCACCTCGGACTGGTTCATGTGGTCGGCTTCGACCAGCCCTCTGGTCAACAGCCAAGAGCAGGCGGCGCGCACGTCGTCTCGTACAAATCCTCGGCGCTGTAGTTCGCTCGCGATCCTCTCAACGGTGAAGAACCCTTCCAGCCCTATTTCTCCTGTCAGTTTGCGATTGTCGCAAAGCCAAAAAAGGATGTCGGTGACGAGAAAGTTGTTCGGCTGGACCCACTCGGGCTCCGAGTGAAACACGTTCGAAATGAAGCCCGACTTGTCGTGAAAAAAGCGATACTCAGTGCGCATGAGTATCTTGAGCACTCGATACTCGGGGATCGAAATCGCACCGCCCCTAGCGGTTGAGGTGATCTGCTCTTCAGTGAGATGTCCGCTGTTGAGAATACGCGCGTCTCGTTTCCGAGTGGATCGGAAGCATTGGGCTGGACCCAGGGCTTTTTGGAACGCACTCGCTGCGACGCACAAAGGCTACGTTGATCTACCGGCGCACCGGCAATCTGCGGGCCGTGCAGCTCCTGCTTGGACACACCAAGATCGAGAGCACGGCGCGCTACCTTGGCATCGAGGTTGATGATGCTCTTGCCATAGCCGAACAGGTCGATATCTGATCCTCCCGGGCAGAGCCGGGGCCGTCTCTGCCCGGCTACGATGTCGATGTCTCGCCTGCTTTCCAGGGTCCGATTTTGCTACCTATATGCGGCCTAGCGTAGATGTCATGCCTGCTCGCTCAGTAAGACATTGAAATAATGTGATAAATACGATGCTCGGAAAAATTATCTCTCCCCTTGCGGGAGAGGGTGGTTTCGAACGGAGTGAGAAACCGGGTGAGCGACTATCTGAAGAGTCAAGTTGCATTGGCGTATTGGGCACGCGCATCGCGTGCTTTTGCGTTGAGGCGGACGAGCAGTTTGTGGGCCAGGGCGATCCGGACGACCATTTTGGGTTTTCCTGCGGCGAGCAATCTGTCGCGGAAGGCGGCAAGGGTCTTGTCGTATTTAGCGGCGATAGCGGCGACCAGGAAGAGGATCGAACGGACGGCGGCGCGGCCGCCGCGGACCGATCGCTTGCCCTGCCGCTTACCGCTGTCATCGGCGAGCGGGGCGAGACCGGCGAGCTTGGCAATGGCCTTGTTGGAGTAGGTGCCGATCTCCGGCACGTCTGCCATCAGGCGAGCGACGGTACGGCCGGCCACGCCCTTCACCGAACGCCAGGCTTGAGCCAGCTGCGCCCACAGGGGGTCGTCGTCGATCATCGAGGCGATCTCGCCCTCGAGGGTGCGGGATTGCCGCTTGAGCAGGGTGATCACCTCGCCGATGCTGGCCAGCATCTCGGCATTGTCGGCGAGGCTGGCGCGGCGCTGCTTCTGCACGGTGAGATCGTCGGTAACTTGCCTGAGCCTTGCAACAAGGGCCTTCAGCCGCTGCTGGGCCGGGGTTGGCGCCGGCGTCGGCTGCAGATTCTTGGCATGGGCGAAGCGGGCGATGACGCCGGCGTCGAGCCGGTCGGTCTTCTCCAGAATACCCATCGCCTCAGCGTAGCGGCGGACGCTGCGTGGATTGGTCAGCGCGCAGGGCATACCTGCCCCCCACAACAACAAGAACGCCCGGCGTTCATAGCCCCCGGTCGCCTCCATCACCGCCAGTCCCACCTGATGTTGACGGCAGAACGCCGCGAGTTCGGCGATCCCGGCCGCATCATTGTCGAAACTCGCGAAGATGGCTCCGGGCTCAATGCACGCATCGAGCCTGGCCTTCGAAACATCTACTCCACAAATGATCTTCATCACGGTAACCTGCCTTGTTCGTGCGATCGTGATCCAGCGACTGTTCGGTCGTGCGTGACAACGGCGAAGATCCCAGGCTCACCCACGGTTGTTGCCGGAGGGGTATCGGGCGACATCGCCGCGCGCTTTGGCCGGTGGCCACCGGCCAAAGCGCTCAGTCGCTTCCATCGCACATTTTGTTCAATGGGCAGATACAAGGGGTCGCTTCTATCGATAGACCACAACCCCTCACCCGGCTCGAATTCGCTGCGCTCATTCGCGCCACCCTCTCCCACAAGGGGAGAGGGAAGAGCAGCGCCTTGACTCTCTCCCCTCAAATCCCGAAAAAGCCGCTTCCTACCTGCCTCGCTTGAAGGAAACACGATGTCCGCTGCCGCCCTCGAATCCACTGTCAACGCCGCCTTCGATGCCCGCGACGGTATCTCCACCGCTACCAAAGGCGAGGTCCGCGATGCCGTCGAGCATGCGCTCGACCTTTTGGACAAGGGCGAAGCTCGCGTGGCCGAACGCGAGGCGGGCGGCAAATGGAAGGTGCATCAGTGGCTGAAGAAGGCGGTGCTGCTTTCGTTTCGCCTCAACGATATGGCCGCGATCGGCGGCGGCCCGGGCAAGGCCTCGTGGTGGGACAAGGTGCCGTCGAAATTCGAGGGCTGGGGCGAAAACCGGTTTCGCGATGCGGGCTTTCGCGCCGTTCCCGGCGCCATCGTCCGCCGCTCCGCCTTCATCGCGCGCAACGTGGTCCTGATGCCGTCCTTCGTCAATCTCGGCGCCTATGTCGATGAAGCGACCATGATCGACACCTGGTCCACCGTCGGCTCCTGCGCCCAGATCGGCAAGCGCGTGCATATTTCCGGCGGCGTCGGCATCGGCGGCGTGCTGGAGCCGTTGCAGGCCGAACCTGTCATCGTCGAGGACGATTGCTTTATCGGCGCGCGTTCGGAAGTCGCCGAGGGTGTGATCGTGCGCAAGGGCGCGGTGCTGGCGATGGGAGTTTTTCTCGGCGCTTCCACCAAGATCGTCGACCGCGAAACCGGCGAGACCTTCGTCGGCGAGGTTCCGGAATATGCCGTCGTGGTACCGGGCACCTTGCCGCCGAAGCCGCTCAAAAACGGCCAGCCTGGCCCCGCGACCGCCTGCGCCGTCATCGTCAAGCGCGTCGATGAGCGCACCCGCGCCAAGACCAGCATCAACGAATTGCTGCGGGATTAGCTCGATATGCTTCTCCCTCCCCCAGAAAGGGGAGTCTAACATTCGCAAGAGTGGCCGCTGCAAGGGCAAGCGAATGTTAGAATCGGCCCACTAGCTCTTCGGCCGGGGCGCATGTTATGCGGAAGCATGACTGATGCCCTCTCGATTGCCCGCGATCTCGTCCGCTGCCCCTCGATAACCCCGGCCGATGCCGGCGCGCTCGGCGTTCTGGAAAAACTCCTGAAAGCCACCGGCTTCGAAACCCACCGGATCACCTTCGGCGAAGTAGGCACCGCCGACGTCGACAATCTCTATGCCCGCATCGGCAGCGAGGCGCCGCACATCACCTTCGCAGGCCATACCGACGTGGTGCCGCCCGGCGATGAATCGGCGTGGACGCTGGGAGCATTTTCGGGCGAGGTAAAAGACGGCTTCCTCTACGGCCGTGGCGCCGTCGACATGAAGGGAGGCATCGCCTGCAGCGCGGCTGCGGTGCTGCAATATCTCGCCGATCATGGCGGCAAGCCGCGCGCGGACGGCAAGGGCTCGATCTCCTTTCTGATCACGGGCGACGAAGAGGATGTTTCCGTCAACGGCACCATCAAGCTGTTGCAATGGGCTGCCGCGCGCGGCGAGAAGTTCGATCATTGCGTGCTTGGCGAGCCTTCCAATGTCGAGACACTTGGCGATTGCATCAAGATCGGCCGCCGCGGCTCGCAGTCCGGCACGCTCCATGTCGAGGGCATCCAGGGCCACGTCGCCTATCCGCATCGCGCCTCAAACCCGGTGCCGGATATTTCCCGGCTGATCGTGGCGCTCAGCGAGGAACCCCTCGATCACGGCAGCGCGCAGTTTCAGGCCTCAAATCTCGAATTCACCTCCGTCGATGTCGGCAACACGGCGAGCAACGTGATCCCCGGACAGGCAAAGGCGAGGTTCAACATCCGCTTCAACGACCTGCACACGCAGGCGTCGTTGCGTGAACTCGTCGAGACACGGCTGGCGAAGGTCACCGGCAACCGGATCAAGGCGCGTATCGTCTGGGAACCGTCCAATTCCAATGTATTCGTGACCAAGCCCGGCGCCTTCACCGATCTTGCCGTTGCCGCGATCGAGGAAATCACCGGCCGCAAACCGGAATTGAGCACCAGCGGCGGCACTTCGGATGCGCGGTTCATCTCAAACTACTGTCCTGTGATCGAGTTCGGCCTGGTCGGCCAGACCATGCACCAGATCGACGAGCGGGCGTCGGTGGCCGATATCGAAAAGCTGACGAGTATCTATCGCGGGATATTGGACCGGTATTTCAGCTAATCCCGCCGTCATCGTCCGCGAAGGCGGAGTACCAGCGTTTCAATAATCCACCCGCACCAGATAGAGCCCATCCGGTGGCGCGACCGGGCCGCAGGCGGTGCGGTTACGCGCCTCAAGCGCCGAGGCAAGATCGTCGGCGCTCCAGCGGCCCTCGCCGACCCAGACCAGCGAGCCCACCATCGAGCGCACCTGGCTGTGCAGGAATGAGCGCGCCGAGGTCAGGATATCGACGTCGTGTCCACGCCTGACGACATCAAGCTGATCGAGCGTTCGCACCGGCGATTTCGCCTGGCATTCGGTATCGCGAAAGGTGGTGAAGTCGTGCTTGCCGACAAGCCGTTGCGCCGCCGCATGCATTGTGCCGGTGTCGAGCGGCCGCGGCAGCCGCCAGGTGCGGCCGATATCAAGCGCGAGATTGGCGCGATGATTCCTGATCCGGTAGCGATAGTGCCGCTTTTTCGCGGAAAACCGCGCCTCGAAATCGTCCGGCACGATTTCGGCTGACAAGACGCCGATCGGATGCGGCCGCAAATGCGCGTTCAGTCCGTCGCGAAACCGGCCGGGCACGAAATGCTTGGCGATGTCACAATGCGCCACCTGCCCCAGCGCATGCACGCCGGCGTCCGTGCGCCCGGCCCCATGGACGCGAACGTCCTCGCCGCAAATCGCCTTGACCGCGGCTTCCAGCGCGCCCTGCACCGAGGGACCGTTGTCCTGAATCTGCCAGCCCGAGAACGGGCCACCGTCATATTCGATGATGAGTTTATAGCGGCGCATCCATGTCACGATCTGTGTGATGTCATTGCCGGGCATAGCCGTTCGAAGAACGGCGTCGCTTCCGCTCACCTATGCCCGGCAATCCATCTTCTTCGTAAGACTCTTGTGAAGATAGATGGATACGCGGGTCAAGCCCGCGTATGACGAATTGAGGGTGCGGCGGAATTCAAACGAACCTCACGCCGACCGTCAACGGCGTGCCGCGCAGAAACTCTTCCGCCTTCATCGGCTGCTTGCCGGCTCGCTGCAATTCAAGAATCCGCAACGCGCCTTGCTTGCAAGCGATCGTCAGATGGCCGTCAAGTAGCTCGCCCGGCGAGCCCGAGCCGTTAGTGATTTCGCAGCGCAGGATCTTGACGCGTGAAGCGGCATCTTCGATCGGCATCTCGCACCACGCACCGGGAAACGGCGACAGCCCGTGAATGTGCCGCAGCACTTCGCGGGCCGGCCTGTTCCAATCGGTATGCGCCTTCGTCTTGTCGATCTTGGCCGCGTAGGTCACGCCTTCGCTGCTCTGCGGTGTCAGTCGCAGCATACCGCGTTCGAGTGCGGCCATCGCGCGCACCATCAGATCGCCGCCGAGCGGCGCCAGCGCGTCGTGCAGATCGGAAGCCGTCATCGCGTCCGTAATCGGAAGACGCTCGGCCATCGCCACGTCGCCGGTATCGAGCCCGGCGTCCATCTTCATCACCATCACGCCGCTCTCGCTGTCGCCAGCCATGATCGCGCGGTTGATCGGTGCCGCACCGCGCCAGCGCGGCAGCAGCGAGGCATGAAGGTTGAAACAGCCGAGCTTCGGTGCATCCAGAATGGACTGTGGCAGGATCATGCCATAGGCGACGACCACGGCCGCATCGGCGCCATGCTCGCGGAATTCCTCAAACGCGGCAGGCGTCTTCAGCGTTGCCGGCGTGAACACGGGAATGCCGAGCCGCGCTGCCTCCTGCTCGACCGGGCTCAACTGGAGTTTCATGCCGCGGCCGGCCGGCTTTGCCGCGCGCGTATAGACGGCTGCGACCTCATGACCATGGGCCACGAGTTCAAGCAGTGTCGGCACCGCGAATTCCGGCGTGCCCATGAAGATCAGACGAAGAGGCATATTGAGGAGGCATCCTGTGAAAAATAGTTAGTTTACTCGTCATGGCCGGGCTTGTCCCGGCCATCCACGTCTCACTACTTAGAGGCAAAGACGTGGATGCCCGGCACAATGGGCCTGTGCTCGGGCCGGCGAAGCCGGACCCGAGTGCCGGGCATGACGAAGAGAGACTTGAAGCGCCTTCCCTCACTCCGCGCCGCGCTTGGCGGCCTTTGTAAACTTCTTCAGCACGCGGTCGCGCTTGAGTTTCGACAGATAGTCCACGAACAGCACGCCATTGAGATGGTCGATCTCATGCTGGATGCAGGTCGCAAACAACCCTTCGGCGTCTTCCTCATGCACCTTGCCGTCGAGATCGGTAAAGCGCAGGCGCACCTTTGCCGGCCGTTCGACCTCCTCATAATATTCGGGGATCGACAAGCAGCCCTCCTCGTAGACCGAGGTCTCCTCCGACGACGACAAAATCTCCGGGTTGATGAAGACCCGCGGCTGCGGCGTCACCTCACCCTCCTCGTTCTTCTTGGCGAGATCCATGGTGATCAGCCGCAGCGGCTGCGCGACCTGGATCGCGGCAAGCCCAATGCCGGGCGCCTCGTACATGGTCTCGAACATGTCGTCGGCCAACTTGCGGATCTCGGCCGTGACCTTCTCGACCGGCTTGGAAACAAGCCGCAACTGCCTGTCGGGCAGGATGATGATTTCTCTTAATGCCATGGCGGGCGATTTAAGGGGATGAATTCATGGGGTCAATGCGGACACCCGGGCTTTTACCCGCCCTTAACCATGTTTGTTGAGGAAGCATTAACCACGAAAATTAACCCGATGTTTACCATAAATGTTCCCTCTTCGTTCGCGTTCAAGGCCGAATCGGCTACAAGGGCGACATGAACGAGATTCTTTTCATGATCGGCGCCATGCCGATCCGCACCGGCGAGGCGCTGATCGGTTTTGGCGCGCTCGCGCTCATCCTGCTTCTGGTCATCGCCATCGTGATCGCCCGCTCCAGCCGCCGCGGGGCGGAACTGGCGATGGCGCAGGCAATGCGCGCCGACGAACTCGAGGAGCGCCTGAGCGAAATGCTTCGCGCCCAAAGCGAGGCGACCGGCCGGGTCGATGCGATGGGACAGGCTTTGGCGGGACGGCAGGCCGAAATGGCGCGCACCGTCAACGAACGGCTCGACACCGTGACTCACCGCGTCGGCCAGTCGATGGAGCAAACCACCCGCCACACCATGGATTCGCTGCGCGTGCTGCATGAGAGGCTCGGCATCATCGACAATGCGCACAAGAATCTCACCGACCTGACGTCGCAGGTGACGACGCTGCGCGACGTGCTTGCCAACAAGCAATCGCGCGGCGCGTTCGGCCAGGCGCGGATGGAGGCGATCGTCCAGGACGGCATGCCGAAGGGCACTTACGAATTTCAGCACACGCTCTCCTCCGGCAAACGGCCGGATTGCGTGGTGTTCCTGCCCGACCAGCGCCCGCTCTGCATCGATGCGAAATTCCCGCTGGAGGCGATCACCGCGCTGCACGATGCGCGCACCGATGAAGAAAAGAAGATCGCCACGCAAAGGCTGCGCGCCGATGTGATGAAACACGTCAGCGATATCGCGGAGAAGTACCTGATCGCCGGCGAAACCCAGGACACCGCGCTGATGTTCGTGCCGTCGGAATCGGTCTACGCCGAGATTCACGATGGCTTTGACGACGTCATCCAGAAAGCCTATCGCGCCCGCGTCGTGCTGGTGTCGCCGTCACTTCTGATGCTGGCTATCCAGGTGATGCAGCAGATCCTGAAGGATGCGCGGATGCGTGACGCCGCCGACCAAATCCGCACCGAGGTGCTCAACCTCGGCGACGATCTCGGACGGCTGCGCGAGCGCGTGCTCAAGCTGCAGAAGCATTTTGCCGACGCCAACGAGGACGTGCGCCAGATCCTGATCTCCGCCGACAAGATTGAAAAACGTGCAGGGCGGATCGAGGAGCTCGACTTCAGCAAGGAACCGTCCCCTGAGCCGCCGCGCCTCGTCAAGCCGGGCGCACCCGAGCTGTTCCCGCTGCCGCGCAAACTGCAGGCGGGGGAGTAGGACCGCGCTTTTACCTCGCCCGCACTTCGCGGAGAGAGGGAACAGAGGCGCTGCCAGCCGAATCTGCTAACACCGGTTCATGACCGTCCCCAAAGCCGCGCCAGAGCCACCACCAAATCCCGCTGCGCCCCGTGCGTCCTGGCGCGACGGTCTCGCTGTCTATCTCCAGCCGCGCGTGCTGATCGTTCTGCTGCTCGGCTTTTCTTCCGGCCTGCCGCTGGCGCTGTCGGGGTCGACGTTGCTGGTCTGGATGCGCGAGTCCGGCGTCGATCTCGGCACCATCGGGCTCTTTGCGCTGGTCGGCACGCCCTACACGCTGAAATTCCTCTGGGCGCCGCTGGTCGATGCCCTGCATGTGCCGTTCTTCACCCGGGCCTTCGGCCGTCGGCGCGGCTGGCTGGTCTGTTCGCAACTGCTGCTGATCGTTTCTATCCTGCTGTTGGCGCTCACCGACCCCGCTCGCTCGCCCTTGTTCGTTGCGCTCGGCGCGTTGCTGGTGGCGGCGACCTCCGCGACGCAGGACATCGTGGTCGATGCCTTTCGCGTCGAGAGCCTGCCCGAAAGCGAGCAGGCCGCCGGCATGGCGTGTTATGTTGCGGCGTATCGGATCGGCATGCTGGTTTCGACCGCCGGTGCACTGTTTCTGGTAAGTGCCTTTGAAAGCAGCGGCATCGCACGTTCGTCCGCCTGGATGTGGGGCTATGCGACGATGGCGGCCCTGGTGCTGATCGGCACCGTCACCGCGCTCGCGGCCACCGAGCCCGAACAATCGGCGCGCGCGGAAGCCGCCACTGACACCGAAACGGCCTTCGTCCGCGTGGCGCATGCGGCGGTCGGCGCGTTCTCCGAGTTTCTGGTTCGCAAGGATGCGCTTGCGGCCCTGGCCTTTGTGGTGCTGTTCAAATTCACCGACGCCTTCTCCGGCACCATGACCGCGCCGTTCGTGATCGACCTCGGCTTTTCGCGCAACGACTACGCCGCCATCGTCAAGGGCGTCGGCCTTGCCGCCCTGCTGATCGGCGGCTTTGCCGGCGGCTTCGTGGCGCGGCGCTATTCGCTCGCCGCCAGCCTGTGGATCGGCGGCGTGTTGCAGGCCGTCGCCAACCTCTCGTTTTCCTGGCTCGCGCTGGTCGGCGTCAATCAATGGGCGCTGGCCTTGGCGATATCAGCGGAGAATTTCACCAGCGCCATCGGCACCGTGATCTTTGTCGCCTACCTGTCGGCGCTATGCCGCAATCCGTTGCACACCGCGACCCAATACGCCCTGCTCACCGCGCTCGCCGCGGTCGGCCGCACGTATCTTTCCTCAGGCGCGGGTTATGTGGCGAAGGCCACGGGGTGGCCGGCCTTCTTCGCGATCTGCATGGCGGTCGCCGTGCCGAGCCTCATCCTGCTGGCGTGGCTGCAACGGCGCGATCATTTCGCGGCGCTGGAGAAGGCAACGGACTACTAGAGCGGGATAACTTTTCTTCGAATCGTCATCGCGCTCTATCCTTTTGTTTGAGCATGATCTCCGCGCAAACGCCCTTCGCGTTTGTCGCGAGGGAAAACCGCTACGCACTTTTCCGGATCATGCTCTAGCTAGCTCGCGGCCGCCACTCCCCCTCCGCCGTCATCATCCGCGAAAGCGGATGATCCAGTATTCCAGGGCCGTCCGTTTTCAGAACAGCCCTCACGGCGTACTGGGTCGCCCGGTCAAGTCGGGCGACGACAGAGTGCCCGTGGCGGTAGCTCGTTAATGCTTGGCCACCACGCTCCATTTGGAGACGATGGCTTCACTCATCTGGCCGGCATCCTGGGCACAGGCGACTTCTTCCACTCTCAGCGAAACTTCCTTGCCGACAAAGCCCTTCAACTGCGCAACCTGGGCGTCGCTGTTCGTGACAATCTGAAACGTCTCGGGGCCGGTTTCGAGGCCGCAAAGGCCACCGGGCGGCGGCAGCCGGTGCGGCTGGCTGGTGAGCTGGTAGGTCGCCACGCGCTTACCCTGCTTGCCTCCGCGGCTGCGCAGGGCATTGAGTTCGCCCGACAGAACGTCGCCGGCCTTGATCAAGCTGCCGGCCTTGTTGTCGGCAGGCGCAGGCTGGTCCTGCTGCGCGCGTGCGGCCGGCATCGACAATGCCGCTGCAATGACCGCACCCAAAGCGAGTTGCCTGCCGAATCCTCGTTTCGTCATTTCAATCGTTTCCGTGTGTATGGCTAAAACAGGGTCCGCTGCCGCATCGCCGCAGACAGCGTTCCTTCGTCGAGATAGTCGAGTTCGCCGCCGACCGGCACGCCGTGCGCGAGCCGCGTGACCCTGACATTGGCGTCCTGCAGGAGGTCGGTGATGTAGTGCGCGGTGGTCTGACCGTCGACGGTGGCGTTCAGCGCCAGGATGATTTCACTGACCTGCGAATCATGGGCGCGGCTGACCAGCGCATCGATCGTCAGGTCCTGCGGACCGACGCCATCGAGCGGCGACAGCGTGGCGCCGAGAACGTGATAAAGGCCGCTCGTGGCATGCGCCCGCTCCAGCGCCCAGAGATCGGCGACGTCGGCAACCACCACGATGATCGACTGATCGCGCCGCGGATCGGTGCACACCGTGCAGGGGTTTTGGGTATCGATATTGCCGCAGGTCTTGCAGACCTGGATTTTGTCGATCGCCACCTGAAGTGCGGCCGAGAGCGGCGTCATCAGCATTTCGCGCTTCTTGATCAGATGCAGCGCCGCGCGCCGCGCCGAGCGGGGCCCAAGCCCCGGCAGCCGCGCTAACAGCTGGATCAGGCGTTCGATTTCGGGTCCGGCAACCGCAGTGGCCATGGGTCAGTCAATATCCACTAGCCAAGCCCCAATCCGGGCGGCAGGCCGAGGCCGCCGGTCAGCGACTGCATCTTTTCCTGCATCGCCTGCTCTGCCTTGCGCCGCGCATCGCCAAGCGCGGTCACCAGCAAATCCTCGAGGATTTCGCGTTCCTCCGCCTTCATCAGCGATGGATCGAGCTTGACCGCCTTGACTTCCATCTTCGCGGTCATCCGTACGCTGACCAGGCCGCCGCCCGAAATGCCCTCGACCTCGACTTGACCGAGTTCATCCTGCATCGCCTGCATCTTTGATTGCAGTTGCGCCGCCTGCTTCATCATGCCGAGAAAGTCAGCCATCAACCGTCCCTTCCGAAATCGTCACATATCGTCGTCATCGCCGCTCTCGGCGAGGTCATCACCATCAGCATGGGATTCCGGCGGCTCGGCGGCAAGCTTGCGCACCTCGACCACCTTGGCGCCGGGAAATCGCGCCAGCACCTCTTTCACCCTCGGATCGGATTCGGCAGCGCGTTCGCGCTTGTTCTTCGCCGCCTCGTTCTGCGCCCGCAGTGTCGGCTGCCCCTCTTCGTTGGACACGATCACGGTCCAGCGGCGCCCCGTCCATTGCTCCAGCTTGCGGGAGAGATCATTGATCAATGTTCGCGCCGCACTGCGTTCCAGCGCCAATTCCAGCCGGCCGTCCTCGATGCGAACCAGCCGGACATCGGCCTCCAGCGCAGCCTTGGTGAGCAAATCGCGTTTCTCGGTGGCGAGCGCCACGAGTTCCGGAAAGCTCGCAATCCGCAGTGCCGGCGCCGATTGTGCGGCCGGCACTGCCATCTGCGGCCGCACCGAAGGCTCGGCACTGGCGCGCGGGGCCGCGGCCGGGCGTCCTTGAGAAGACGGCATCGTTGAGACCGGCGACGCCTGGCGCGGCGCGGCATTTGTCGTAGCCGCGGCTGAAGCCCCGCCGTTCTGCTCGATCATGCGGATCGCCTCGTCCGGCGTCGGCATATCCGCAACATAGGCAATCCGCACCAGCACCATTTCCGCGGCTGCCGCGGGCCGCGTGGCGCCCTGCACTTCGGTGATGCCCTTGAGCAGCATCTGCCACATCCGCGACAACACGCGCATCGAAATTTTCGCGGCGAGGTCGCGCGCGCGCAGCCGCTCGGTCTCGCCGAAGGCGACATTGTCGGCCGTCGCCGGCACGATCTTGACGCGGGTGACGAAATTGACGAATTCGGCGAGATCCGACAGTACCACGACCGGATCGGCGCCGGTGTCGTATTGCTCGCGAAACTCCTTAAACGCGCTCGCGATGTCGCCGCGGACAAGATGCTCGAACAGGTCGATCACGCGCGTGCGATCGGCCAACCCCAGCATCTGCCGTACGGCGTCGGCACGCACGGGACCCGCGGCGTGCGCGATCGCCTGATCGAACAGCGAAAGCGAATCGCGCACCGAGCCTTCGGCCGCACGCGCGATGATGCCGAGCGCTTCCGGCTCGGTTTCGACGCCCTCTTTCGCCGCGATACTGGCAAGGTGTGCCATCAGCACATCCGCCTCGACCCGGCGCAGATCGAAGCGCTGGCAGCGCGACAGCACCGTGACCGGAACTTTGCGGATTTCGGTGGTGGCGAAGACGAACTTGGCGTGCTCCGGCGGCTCTTCGAGCGTTTTCAAAAACGCGTTGAACGCCGCCGTCGAGAGCATGTGGACTTCGTCGATGATATAGACCTTGTAGCGGGCGCTCGCCGGCGCATAGCGCACGCTGTCGTTGATCTGGCGCACGTCATCGACGCCGGTGTGGGACGCCGCATCCATTTCCAGCACGTCCATGTGCCGGCTTTCCATGATGGCCTGACAGTGCACCCCAAGCACGGGCATATGGATCGTCGGCCCCTTCACCGATCCATCCGGCAGTTCGTAATTCAATGCGCGCGCGAGAATCCGCGCCGTGGTGGTCTTCCCGACGCCGCGGACCCCGGTCAGGATCCAGGCTTGTGGAATTCGCCCGGTCTCGAACGCGTTCGAAACCGTACGCACCACCGCATCCTGGCCGATCAGGTCGTCGAAACCCGCCGGACGATACTTCCGTGCCAGGACGCGATAGGGCTTGCCGGCCTCAGCCGGGCCGCCGAGATCAAAGCCGCCCTGGTTGGCGCTTTCGGAATCGCTGGGGGTCATGGGGGCGCCAGCATCGTTCATCGATCGATCCGCAACTGATTGTCTCTCGAAGCTGGCTTTGCGGAACAGGCACTTTGCGGAACGGCCACCTGGCGGAATCGGTCGCAACGCATTGCGCTATTCGCCGGTAAAACAGGTAGGAGACTGACGAGCGACCCGATCCGGACCTCGTTAGGGCTGCTTCCTTCCGGACCTGACCCGGTTGGCGAGTGGCTCGTCCACCGCCAATCTCCCGGCCCTTATTTGGGGCCAAATGCTACGGAAAGCAAGCGGGGTATCGGCTGTCATACCCCGCGAAAGCGGGGTATCCAGTAAACGCCGGACCGTCGATGATCGAGGGACCGCGGAGTACTGGATCATCCGCTTTCGCGGATGATGACGCCTTGATATGAAACCTCGTCAGCGCCTGAAAAGGGCATGTGGGAACACTTATGTCCGAATCCGCCTGGTCGCTGCATTCGCGGCTCAAGGAAGACACCATTGAAATAGGCGACCTGCCGCTCTGCCGGGTGCTCGTCATCAAGGACGCCCATTATCCCTGGCTTTTGCTGGTGCCACGCCGCCCCGAGACCGT
This sequence comes from uncultured Alphaproteobacteria bacterium, assembly GCA_963832045.1. GTDB lineage: Bacteria > Pseudomonadota > Alphaproteobacteria > Rhizobiales > Xanthobacteraceae > Bradyrhizobium. The sequence continues at coordinate 736,045 of CAWHSM010000005.1, read as the reverse complement.
GGAAATCATCGATCTCGACGAGGTCGGCCAGGCGCAATTGATGACCGAGATTTCCCGCGTCGCCCGCGCATTGAAAGACGTTACCAAATGCGAGAAGCTGAATATCGCAGCGCTCGGCAATATGGTGCCGCAACTGCACGTCCACGTCATCGCGCGGCGTTCCGGCGATGCCGCCTGGCCACGGCCGGTCTGGGGGGTGATGCCGCCGCTCGCGCATGATGCGGAGGAGGTTCAGCGTTTTATCAGCGCGCTTCGCCGCAAAATCTGGCTTGGTTGAACACATGAGCGCATTCGATTCGTTTCCGTTGGGGCAGCCGGGCTTCGTTTCCCATGTCCTCGATCGCGCTGCGCACCTGCGCAGCGACGAGACGAAGCTGCTGGCGCTGGAAAGCCACCCCGACGCCCGCGCCTATGTCGTCTATCGCGACTCACTGGTGGTGATACGGGAGGCAGCCGGGCCTCGCGCGCTGCTGAGCCTCGATGAAGCTTTGAAACTCGGCGCCAACCCCGGCACCGTCTTTCTTGGTCTTCGTGACGGCGCGCCCGTATTCGGCATGGGGATTTCACCAGCCGCCGTCGAGCAATTGCTGACCCGCGACGACGCAGCCGTGAGCGAATTGCGCGGCATGGCGATGCAGGGTGTGGTTCCCCCCAGCCAGCTTTCGGCGATCGCGATGGCGAAGTCGCTGGTGACCTGGCATCAGCGACACGGCTATTGCGCCAACTGCGGCACCCGTACAGCGATGAAAGAGGGTGGCTGGAAGCGCGATTGCCCAAACTGCAAGGCCGAACATTTTCCCCGCACCGATCCGGTCGTGATCATGCTGGTGACCTCGGGCGACAACGTCCTGCTCGGCCGTCAGAAGCACTTCCTGCCCGGAATGTATTCCTGCCTCGCCGGCTTCGTCGAAGCGGCCGAAACCGTCGAGGACGCGGTTCGCCGCGAGATTTTCGAGGAGGCGGGCGTCCGCTGTACCGACATACACTACTATATGACGCAGCCCTGGCCTTATCCCTCATCCCTGATGATTGGATGCACGGCGCGTGCCTTGAATGAGGATATTGTCGTCGACCGCGCGGAACTGGAGGATGCGCGCTGGTTCGACCGTGCGGAAGTGACATTGATGATCAAGCGGGAGCACCCTCAAAGCCTCGCAGGCCCGCATCCGTTTGCGATCGCCCACCATCTGCTCGGACGTTGGGTACATGACGGTCCGGATCACCGCGCATAGCGGGAACCCGGTGGCGACCGCCTCCGTTATTCAAGGCATCAATTCCTCAACATACCGGAATCGACATGACCGACACCAAAACAAACTCGCGCGCCTTCGGGAAGCTGTCGCCACGAATTCTCTGCATCGGCATGCCGGTTCGAGATCTGACGTTTCGCGTGCCGGGGCTGCCCGCGCGCGGCTCAAAGGAAAACGCCACTCATTTTGACGAAATCTGCGGCGGCAACGCGCTCAATGGCGCCATCGGGATCGTGCGGCTGGGCGGCCGCGCCTCGATCTGCGGGCCGATGGGCGACGCGCGCGAAACGACGTCCAGATATATTTTTGAGAAAATGGCGGAAGAAGGCATCGAAACCCGACATCTCGTGCATATGCCGGGCCTGGTGACGCCGATCTCCAACATCATGATCGACCCGAGCGGCGAGCGCACGATTGTCACGTTCCGCGACCCGGAATTGTGGAAGGTCCGGCTGCCCACCCCCGATACCCTGCTGGAAGACTGCGACGCCATCCTGACCGAGAGCCGCGCCGCCGCCTTCTGCACCGATCTCTGTGCCGAGGCGCGCCGGCGCGGCATCCCGGTGATCGTCGACGTCGACCGTGCGATGTCGCTGCGGGAAGGCCTGCTCACGGCGTCGTCGCATCTGGTCTTCTCCAGCGAGCCCCTGCAAGAAACCGCCGATGTCACCGACGACGGCGAAGCGCTCAAAAAAATCGCAAAACTGACCTCCTCCTTCCTCGCCGGTACACGCGGACCGCAAGGCACGGTGTGGCTCGACGAAAACCACAATTTGCAGCAGACGCCGGCCTTCCCGGTGCACACCGTGGATACGCTGGGCGCGGGCGACGTATTCCATGGTGCGTTCGCGCTGGCGATCACCGAGCACCAGGATTTGCGTGCGGCGCTGCGGTTTGCCTCCGCAGCCGCTGCACTGAAATGCACCCGTTTCGGCGGAGCCTTCGCCGCCCCGCAACGTGCTGAAGTTGAAGCGCTTTTAAGCCAGAACCGGCCGCTATCCGAGTAACCGTTTGCAGAATCGGGCTTGAATTAGAAGAATTTTCTATATATGAGGGTTACAAACCTCATAATTGGAAGAAAGTTCTTAGCCATGTCCGAGTTTGCCCTTCCCACCGTGGAGCCCAATCGCCGGCTCGATGCCATCGATCGCAAGATCCTCACAGTGCTGCAACAGGACGCCTCGCTGTCGGTCGCCGAGATCGGCGACCGCGTCGGTCTTTCCTCCACGCCCTGCTGGAAGCGCATTCAGCGGCTTGAGGCCGACGGCGTGATCCTGCGTCGCGTGGCTCTGGTCGACCAGAACAAGATCGGGCTCGGCATCACCGTGTTCGTCTCGGTCGAAAGCGCCGATCACTCCGAAGCGTGGCTGCAGAGGTTCGCCGAAGCGGTCTCAGCGATGCCGGAAGTCATGGAACTCTACCGGATGGCCGGCGATGTCGACTACATGCTGCGCGTCGTGGCGGCGGATATGCAGAGCTATGACGTGTTCTATAAAAAGCTGATCGGCGCCGTGCCGCTGAAGAACGTCACGTCGCGCTTTGCGATGGAAAAGATCAAGTCGGTGACCTCGCTTCCGGTGCCGGCGCTCAATTAGATCTTCAGCCGATCACCACGGCCGTGACCAACAGCACGAACGCCGCAACAGCAAGACCTGCGCGGGCGAGATGTCGATCCGCAAGCATGGGCTCGTCCGCATCAACGACCATGCTGTCCACAGGCTGGATGAGCTTCTGCCCTGGAACTAGTGTCCCGGTTCTGACATTCGTATCCCATCGCAGCGGGCACTTTTTTACGAATGTCAGAACCAAAGGGACACTAGCAACTATATGATCCTGGTGTAGCTTTGATTCTGACGTTCCTTCCGAGAGCTCGCGGCAACACTGAAAGGAACGTCAGTGTCGCTACACTAGCGAAAGCCCATGCCAAGCCATGCCAAAGCGGCGTGAGCCAAGAGGACACACATGAGATCGAGCGGCTTTTCCGCAGCAGAAAAATCGGCGGTGACCGCTGCCTGCCAGCACCTGATCGACGAATTCCTGAAGCCCCGCTTCCTGCCCACCATTCGGCCGACGCAGTTCAACTATCCGGTCGATATCCTCGGCAAGTGGCACGGCACCAAGTATCGCTTCATTCAGCGCTACCGCTCCGGCTTCCCGGAGAATCTCGGCGAAGAGTTTGACGCGCCCTTCGCCCGCCTCGACCGGATTAGCCGCGATCGTTTCGATCTCCAGTGGCACCGCCACACCGGAGAATGGTTCTGCTTGTATCGCGGCCTTACCCTCGCCGAAGCGATCGACGCGCTAAGGTCCGATGGATTGTTCCATCCCTTTTGAACACCCCAGGTTCAGCTACCCCGCGGTGCTCACCGGGTGGATACTTTCCTCGGATCGCTGAGGGTGGCGTAACGAAAGCGCGCTCGCGCCCCGCTTGCAGCAGAGCCTGCACCGAGACCTCAAATCTTCTGATTGTATTCGCCGACTTCGCCGTGGGTGCGCAGCACCGAATCCATCGCCTCGAACATGTCGCGCATTCGCTGCTCGGAGACCGGGCTTTCGACGACGACCACGAGCTCCGGCTTGTTGGACGAAGCCCGCACCAGCCCCCAGCTGCCATCCTCGACCGTAACGCGCACGCCATTGACGGTGACGAGATCGCGGATCTTTTGTCCTGCAACCTTCTCACCCTGCTTCTGCATCGCCTCGAAATGCTTCACCACCTGGTCGACAACGCCATATTTGGCCTCGTCGGCACAATGCGGCGACATCGTCGGCGATGACCAGGTTTTCGGCAGATCGTTTTTCAGATCGGCCATCGACTTGCCGGGCGCACGATCGAGCATCTCGCAGATCGCAATCGCCGAAAGCAGTCCGTCGTCATAGCCGCGGCCGAACGGCTTGTTGAAGAAGAAGTGCCCCGATTTCTCGAAACCTGCCAACGCGCCCAGCTCAAAGGTACGACGTTTCATGTAGGAGTGGCCGGTTTTCCAATAGAAGGTTGTTGCCCCCTGCTTTTGCAGCACCGGGTCGGTGACGAACAGACCGGTCGATTTCACGTCGACCACGAATTGCGCGTTGTTGTGGATCGCCGACATATCGCGCGCCAGCATGACACCGACCTTGTCGGCGAAAATCTCCTCTCCCGTATTATCGACAACGCCGCAACGGTCGCCGTCGCCGTCGAAGCCGAGGCCGACATCGGCCTTGTGCTTGAGCACCGCATCACGGATCGCGTGCAGCATTTCCATGTCTTCCGGGTTGGGATTGTATTTCGGGAACGTATGGTCGAGTTCGGTGTCGAGCGGCACCACCTCGCAGCCGATCGCCTCCATCACCTGCGGCGCAAACGCGCCCGCGGTGCCGTTGCCGCAGGCAACCACGGCCTTGAGCTTGCGTTTGAGCCTTGGGCGGCCGGTCAGATCGGCGATATAGCGCGCCGGGAAATTCTCGTGAAACTGATACGAGCCGCCGGCCTTGTTCTTGAACTCGGCGTTGAGCACGATCTGCTTCAGCCGGCCCATCTCGTCGGGGCCGAAGGTGAGCGGCCGGTTGGCGCCCATCTTGACGCCGGTCCAGCCATTGTCGTTATGCGACGCCGTCACCATCGCTACGCAGGGCACATCCAGCTCGAACTGTGCGAAGTAGGCCATCGGCGTCATCGCAAGCCCGATGTCGTGAACCTTGCAGCCGGCGGCCTGCAGCCCCGACATCAACGCATATTTGATCGAGGCCGAATAGCCGCGGAAATCATGTCCGGTCACGACCTCCTGCTTGACGCCGAGCTCAGCGATCAGCGCGCCTAGGCCCATGCCGAGCGCCTGAATGCCCATCAGGTTGATTTCCTTGCCGAACAGCCAGCGCGCATCATATTCGCGAAAGCCGGTCGCCTTCACCATCGGCTCTGACTCGAAGGCGTAGGTATTCGGGATCAGCAGGGGCTTTGGCTTTGGAAACATTCAATCGGCCTTGTTACGAAACAACAGGAAGGCCGAAGCCATAGCGAATGCACACGGCCAACGAAAGGCGAAACAGCCGTCTTGTGACGATTAATTAGGGTAGATGGGCGAAACGTCATCCACCCATCTTTGCACGGCGGTGCAATACGCTGCGCTGTTGCGCCCTACGAACTGCTTGACCGCTATCGCTCCGACCCAGCATGGTTTCTGCAGGGATGGCGCTAGTGTCCCGGTTCTGACATTCGTATCCCATCGCAGCGGGCACTTTTACGAATGTCGGAACCAAAGGGACACTAGCAACTATATGATCCTAGTGTAGCTTTGACTCTGACGTTCCTTCCGAGAACTCGCGGCAACACTGAAAGGAACGTCAGAGTCGCTACACTAGGCATGGACAGGCATTGCCGTGCGGTTGTTATTTCAGCCACTCCGGGCGCTCTCCGCGTCAAATAATTTGACACGTCGGGCAAATCACCGGCACATCTTCATCGTCGCAAGAATTAAGCCCGCGTCGGAAAATCCGCTGCGGGCTTTTTGAATCGGACAATACGCTGTCAGGCAATACGCTGCCGAGCGCGCCGAACCTGACCGCCGCAGCGAACCGAATTGGCTGACAGCCAAGGCCGACCCCCGCCGACGGACGGGCGCCCGGCGAAGACGATGGGCAAGCCGAGCCGGAAGCGACGCTTCCGCACCATTGCGCGAGCCCTCCTTCAGCACTTGCCTTCAAACACTCAAAGCCAACCCAGCCCTCGCCGCGGGGGCGCGGTCACATCACGGGCCCATCCGAAGGTGTCCCGTAAATACCTGTAGGTGATTTATCATGCCCGATTACTCTCTGGTGCCGGTGGACTATCAGCCGGATTTCGATGACCACTCGCTCGTTCCCGTTGACTACGATCCGTTCGTCGCGGATGGCGTAGCTCAACAATCGCAGATTCAACAGGCCCAGGCCCAGCCGCAAGGCCCGCTGCAGCAACAGCCAGCAACGGGAGCCGCTCAACCCGATGCCGGCGTGCCGGCTGCAGGCGACCTCTTACATCAAACGGTGTCCTAACTCCCTTGCGTGAAAATGGTATGGTTGACAGCTATGTTTATGGAAAAAACTTCGACTGGCACTCCACCAGCAGGCCCTCAGGTTACTACTGCCAAGGGTAATCTCACGATCACTGCCACTGATAACGCCAAACCCACGAATTTCGGTGGGGTTTATGGACATACGCTAACGTTCTCAGAACCCGGTAGCAACAATTTGGCAACATTCACCCCTACCGATCCGACTGGTTTGTTAGTAGCGACCCCGGATGAAGGTGATCCAAGCGGCCTGAGGGTCAGAGAGTACAAGGGCTACTAGGCCGTGTACTCATAAGCCCGGCGGGGCAACTCTACGAAGGCCACGTCCGCCTGCTCTATTACCGACCGAGGCTATGCGGCGGCGGGCCATGGCGCGAAGGGACACGGAATTCGCCTACATTTAGTCTTACTGCAATGGTCTATCGGCGCGAACTTCGGAATTTAAGGCTGCACGGACTGCTTCGCCTAGGAAATGATCTGACTAACCGTCTCTTTAAGGTTGTGGGTCTGGCTGCATTGGTTGTCTTTCCTGCACATAGCCAGAATCTATCTGTACTGGACCACGCAGTGGCCATGACAACCTCCCTCCAGTTCATCACTGAGGATGATGTTGACCAGCGCACCAAGCTCGATTTGCTGCTTGCGCAAAAACAGGTCGGCAGGGAAGAAGCGATCCGTGAGTTGGGTATAGACATGGACAAGATTGTAAAGGCCGAGGGAGCGGGTTTGCTATCGGATGCTCTCGTCGACAAAGCCTTCGCGGACATGTGCTTGCGACTAGGTGTCGCGCCGGCAGATCTGATGAAATCCTTGGAGGAGAGGGGCATCCGGCTCGACACTCTAAGAAAACGCCTTAGGTCTGATGTTGCTCGGGAACGTCTGGCGCGAATGCCAAGCCATGGTTACGAAGATCGACTCGATCACCCCCTCATTCCCAAAATGTGAACAAGCAGCGTCCTAAATTTCCTCGATGCTCCTTGTATGTCCGCCTTGGTCATTTTCGGATGATTCCCACAGAGGTCCTCTGCAGGTTGGTGTGCGCATCTGCTCGTGAGCGCCGAAGCGGGCCTTGGAACTTGAATCACGCTTCTGGCAGCGTCATCAAATGGGCCACAGCACGGCGCCTTTAACGCTATAAATTTTCTTCCGCTTTCGGCGCAATGGCGGACTGGCCCGAATTTCTGCCGGTCTGAGGATACGGTACGCATCACAGGGGAAGACATGGAGAGTTCTTATGAAACTTCTGAAGACCGGGATACTCGCGCTTCCGCTAACCGTGACGGCGACCGTTGGGCTGGCTGCGGACTACGAAATTTTCGCTGAGTTTGCGACTGTGGAGACTGGGGTAAACCATTATGCTGTCGAACGCCTCGACCACAAGAACAAGAAGTTCTATCACTGCACCGCAGTCCTCGACGCCGAGACTAAGCAATTGACCGGTCAATGCATCGAGAGGCCCGGCTTTCCGGAGAAACCGACCGGCAAAGGACCGAACGTGCAGGGAGGGATTTCAAACATTTTTGGCGGATTGCTAGTGTTAGGCTCTTGGAAAATCGACCAGACTACCGGAAAAACTGAGTTCTGCATTTCAGACCCTGCTCAGTGCGTGGAGGTAACTCCGCAACCCTAATCTAAACTCAGATTGAGCATCCCGAACGCGAATTTCCCACGAAAAACGTTTAAGGCCGTCAGAGCATGTAGGCGGATTGGCAGCCAGGGAGCCTTACTGTTCGAGCACCATCCTGCCGTTGGCGTATTCGAACCGTCTCAACTTCGACAGAAACGACAGGCCGAGCAGATTTTCCGACAGCGCCTCGTCCGGCAGCACCATCGCATCGACATCACGGACGATGAGACCGCCGATATCGACCATGGCAAGTCGTGTCGGCGCGGCCTTGATGGTGCCGTTCGCGGTTGTCACCGTTGCCCGATAGTCGTTGCGCGACGGACGCAATCCGAACCGCGCCGCCGAGCTTTCGTTCAGGGCAATGACGGAAGCGCCGGTATCGACCATAAAGGCAATTCGCTGACCGTCGATCCGCCCCTCCGTCGCGAAATGTCCACGGGCGTCACGCGGAATACTGAGGCTGCGCAGGCTCGCTTGGGCCGGCGTCATTTCCTGCTTGGCGGCGATGCGTACAGCTGGCGTGGCGGCTGCCGGCGCCGGCGTCATCTTGTCGGCGATCTGCGCCATGAAGGTGCCGAGCCCGATCATGATCGCGGCAAAAATCATAATGTTACGCATAACGCCACTCTCGTTTGTCTCGCCGATATCATCATGGCCAGGACGAAACTTCGACCGGCGGTGCGCCACGCGGACCGCAATTTTGGCGAAAAGGATGAGTGAAGGGTTAACGGGCCCGCCGCTGACGGTATGTTCCGCTATGTTCCCTTGTCCCGTTATGTTCCCTTGGGCTTGACGCGGCGGGTAGGCGTGGCATTCGCCGGATCCTCCGGCCAGGGATGACGCGGATAGCGGCCGCGTAGATCGGAGCGTACCGCCGCATAGCTGCCACGCCAGAAGCCCGGCAGATCGCGTGTCACCTGCACCGGACGATGCGCCGGCGAGAGCAGCTCTAGCACAAGCGGGATCGCACCTCTGGCAATCGAGGGATGGGCGGTCAACCCGAACAATTCCTGCAAGCGGACCGCAATGGTCGGCCCTTGCTCGGCCTCGTAGTCGATCGCAAGCTGCGTCCCCGTCGGTGCCTCGAAATGCGTCGGCGCTTCTCGCTCCAGCCGCGCCCGCAATGCCCATGGCAGCAGGGTCTGCAACGCTTCCGACAGATCGCCTGCGGAAAACCCCTTCAACGAAGTCTTGTCGAGCAAAGCCGGAACCAGCCAGGTCTCGCGTTGGGCCGCAAGCGCATCGTCGGACAGATCAGGCCATGGATTTTCCGAAGCCGCGCCTTCGGCAGCACGCAAAAACATCACGCGGTCGCGCCATTGCTTGATCGGCTTTGACCATGGCAATTGATCGAGACCCGCCGCGATCAAACCGTCGGCGAATACGCGTGCGGTTTCCATGGACGGCTCAAGCGCCATCGGCGTCTCCGCCAGCGTGATCGCGTGCAACGTCTTCCGGCGCCGCGCCCGCAACGCCATTGCGCCGCGATCGAAGGAAATCTCGTCCGCCGTTTCGATCTGATCGGCGAAATGGGCCTCGATCTCGACTTGCGTAATCGGCGCCGCCAGCAGAATCCGCCCCTGCATGGCGGTGCCTGTGAGTTCGGCGACCGCGATATAGGGCGCGCGCGACAGCGCGGACGTCTGGTCGAGTGCGGCGCCGCGCCCGTTGGCCAGAACAAAACTGCCGTTGCCGCGATTCCTTGCGACGCGGTCGGGAAACGCAAAGGCCAGCATCACGCCATTGGAAGGCGTCTCGTCGCCGGCAGCGCGAGTTTTTCCGTTTTCCCCTCCCCCTTGCGCGGAGGGAGAAGACGACGCCACCTGCGCTGCCCAGCGTTGTGCGAGGCTGCGCGCGCTTTCGGCGCGCTGCGAGCGATCGCGGCGAAAGCCATCCAGCCTGACGTCGAGATCGACGTGATCGCCGCCGAGCCCACGTTCGGTGAGCACGGCCGCAAGCTCGGCGGCAACGCGGCCTGTGCCCAAACGATGCGAATCGACGATCATCCGCGCCAACCGCGGCGGCAATGCCAGCGCGCGCAGGCTTTGGCCCTCAGCCGTGATCCGCCCCTCAGCATCGAGCGCACCGAGTTCGCGCAATAGCCCGCGCGCCTCCTTCAATGCCGGTGCGGGAGGAGGATCAAGGAAGGCAAGGCTTGAGGGATCGCCGACGCCCCATTGCGCGAGGTCGAGCACCAGCGACGACAGATCGGCGCTGAGGATTTCTGGCTGGGTATAGGCCGCCAGAGAGGCGGTCTGCGGCTCATCCCACAGCCGGTAGCATATGCCGGGTTCGGTGCGCCCGGCGCGGCCGCGGCGCTGGTCGACCGCGGCGCGCGAGGCCCGCACGGTCTCAAGCCGCGTCAGGGCGATATCCGGCTCGTAGCGCGGCACCCGCGCCAGGCCGGAATCGACCACGATGCGCACACCCTCGATGGTCAACGACGTCTCGGCGATCGAGGTCGCCAGCACGACTTTGCGATGGCCCTTTGGCGCCGGCGCGATGGCGCGATCCTGCACGGAGGGCTCGAGCGCGCCGAACAGCGGCACGATTTCGATCGAGGCGTCGTGGACGCGCTCGTCAAGAAGACTTTGCGTGCGGCGAATTTCCGCCGCACCCGGCAGGAACGCCAGCACCGAACCGGGATCGGCGCGCAGCGCGGTTGCGATCGCATCCGCCATCTGCCGCTCCAGCGGCGCATCGGGCTTGCGGCCGAGATAGCGCGTGTCGACGGCAAAGGCGCGGCCTTCGCTTGCAACCACCGGCGCCTCGCCCAGCAATCTGGCGACCCGCGCGCCGTCAAGCGTTGCCGACATCACCAGAATGCGCAAATCCTCGCGCAGCCCGGTCTGCGCGTCTCGCGCCAGCGCAAGGCCGAGATCCGCATCGAGCGAGCGTTCGTGAAATTCGTCGAACAGCACGGCGGCGATGCCGTTCAGTTCCGGATCATCCAGAATCTGCCGCGAGAAAATCCCCTCGGTGACGACCTCGATCCGGGTCGCGCGCGACACTTTCGAGCCGAAGCGCACCCGGTAACCGACGGTCTCGCCGACCCGCTCGGAAAGCGTATGCGCCATGCGCTCGGCGCTGGCGCGCGCCGCGAGCCGCCGCGGCTCCAGCACGATAATCTTCTTGTTTTTCGCCCACGGCGCATCGAGCAGCGACAACGGCACCCGCGTGGTCTTGCCGGCGCCGGGCGGAGCGACCAGCACTGCGGCGTTGTTGCGCTCAAGCGTGCGGGCGAGATCATCCAGCACGGCATCGATGGGAAGCGGCGTGTCGAAGCTACGGGGCAAAGTTTGGCTCGCGTTACGCCTCTCCCTCTCCCCCTGCGGGAGAGGGTACGAAGGCGACCTCCGGTCGCCGTCATAATAGACAGGAACGCCGATGCTTTGCATCGGCTACGGCGGAGCGAAGGCGGGGTTCTCTCCGCGGATGCAAACCCCTCATCCGGCGCGCTTCGCGCGCCACCTTCTCCCACAAGGGGAGAAGGGAAGGAAGCATATATCAGCTCAACGAATCGGGCGGCCGGCCGACGCTTTCGTAAGTGAAACCGTGAATCGCCATGTCCTCGGGCCGATAGACATTGCGCAGGTCGACCACGACGGGATGGGCGAGTTCGCGCTTGAGGCGTTCGAGATCTAGCGCGCGATATTGCGCCCACTCGGTCACCACCACCATCGCGTCCGCGCCACGCGCGCAGAGATAGGGGTCGTCGCAGTATTCGATGTCGGGCAGTTCGCGGCGCGCCGCCTCCATGCCGACCGGATCGTGCGCGCGCACTTTCGCGCCCATGTCGAGTAGCCCGGTCACCAGCGGGATCGAGGGCGCTTCGCGCATGTCGTCGGTGTCGGGCTTGAAAGTGAGGCCGAGCACGGCAACCGTCTTGCCGCGCAGGCTGCCGCCGGCGGCGCTGGAGACCTTGCGCGCCATGGCGCGTTTGCGGTTGTCGTTGACCGCCAGCACCGCCTCGACGATGCGCAAATGCACGTCGTGATCGAGTGCGATTTTCACCAGCGCGCGGGTGTCCTTCGGAAAACATGACCCGCCGAAGCCGGGCCCGGCGTGCAGAAACTTGGTTCCGATGCGGTTGTCCAGCCCGATGCCGCGCGCGACTTCCTGAACGTTGGCGCCGACTTTTTCCGACAGATCGGCGATCTCGTTGATGAAGGTGATCTTGGTGGCAAGGAAAGCGTTGGCGGCGTATTTGATCAATTCCGCGGTGCGCCGGGCCGTAAACATCAGCGGTCCCTGATTGAGCGACAATGGCCGATAGATATCGCCGAGCACCTTGCGGGCACGCTCGTCGGAGGTGCCGATCACGATCCGATCCGGGAACTTGAAGTCGCGGATCGCGGCCCCCTCGCGCAGAAACTCCGGATTTGAAGCAACCGCAACGTCGGCGGCGGGATTGGCCTCGTGAATCAACCGCTCGACTTCGTCGCCGGTGCCGACCGGCACCGTCGACTTGGTGATGACGACCGTAAAACCCTTCAGCGCCGCGGCAATCTCGCGGGAGGCGGCGTAAACATAGCTGAGATCGGCGTGACCATCGCCGCGCCGGGACGGCGTGCCGACCGCGATGAACACGGCGTCGGCCTCGGCCACAGGCGCTGCCAGATCGGTCGTGAAACTCAGCCGGCCCGCTTTCACATTGGTGGCGACGAGCGCATCGAGGCCAGGCTCGAAGATCGGAATTTCGCCGCGACGAAGGGCGGCAATCTTGCCCTCATCCTTGTCCACGCAGGTGACTTGATGTCCGAAATCCGCAAAGCAAGCGCCCGATACCAGTCCCACATAGCCTGTGCCGATCATGGCGATATGCATTTGGCAACCTGTCAAGAATAGTTAACGGAAACGTCGCAGGCCGGGTCATAAAGCATTTCTGCGCGAAGAGGAAACCCGAAAAACGGCCCGGAAGGCTACATGTCAGTCGTGTGAATAAAGGAGAATGAAACGGATAAATCCGATCATGCGGCGCCTTACGCCAATTACCGGGCCGGAAAGAGGAATAGCCATGACACCAGACGGCGCATCCGCCCATGCCGAGGGCGCCGAATCGGCCCGGTCGAGCCGGATCGACTGGGTCGACTACGCCAAGGGTATCTGCATCATCATGGTGGTGATGATGCATTCGGTGCTGGGCGTGGAACTGGCTGCCGGCGAGAACGGCTTCATGCACCTGTTGGTCGCCTTCGCCAAACCGTTCCGCATGCCGGATTTCTTCCTGATCTCGGGCCTGTTCTTGTCCCTCGTCATCGACCGCGACTGGCGAACGTTCATCGACCGCAAGGTGGTGCATTTCGCCTATTTCTACGTGCTCTGGGTCACCATTCAGTTCGGCTTCAAGGCCCCCGGCTTTGCCGCCGAGTTCGAGCTGGGCCCACGCCGGATTCCTTTATCTGGAATCCTTCATCGAGCCGTTCGGCACCTTGTGGTTCATCTATCTTCTACCGATCTTCTTTGTCGTCACCAAGGCCACGCGCCGGGCGCCGCCGCTCCTGATCTGGGGCATCACGGCCGTGCTGGAGACGGTTCATTTCTCGACCGGCTGGACTGTGATCGACGAATTCGGCGCGCGCTTTGTCTACTTCTACACCGGCTATCTTTTCGCCGATTACGTGTTCGCGCTCTCTGCCCGCGCGAGGGCATGGCCAGGGCTCGCCCTCGCCTCGCTCCTGCTGTGGGCCCTGCTCGATGGCGGCCTTGTGCGATTTGGCGTCAGCGAATGGCCGGTGATTTCGCTGGCGCTGGGGCTCGGTGGAGCCTGCGCCGTCGTCACGGTCGCGACCTTGCTGGCGCGAGCGAATTGGCTGAACTTCATCCGTTTCTGCGGTGAGCATTCGATCGTGATCTATCTCGCTTTCTTCCTGCCGATGGCAGCGACGCGGACGCTGCTGCTGCGCAGCGGCATCATTCCCGATGTCGGGACGATGTCGCTCGTGGTCACGCTGGTTGCGCTTGCCGGCGCACTCGCAATCTGGCAATTGGCCCTCAAGGTCGGGGCCACATTCCTGTTCGAGCGCCCCGGCGCATTCTGGATCGCGCCCAAGAAGGCCCGCGCCACCCTCCAGGCGGCGGAATAAGACTCAAGCGCGGCTCACGCAAAAATCCCGGCACAACGGGCCCCGAAGGCTGTCAATCGCCGCAAAAATCCCTAGATTTCGGCCATGCCGAAATCCCCCCAGAAGACCACCGCCCCCCAACCCGTTGCCGCCAAAGCCCTCGCCAAGGGCGATCACGTGTTCCTGGTCGACGGCTCGTCCTATATTTTTCGCGCCTACCACGCGCTGCCGCCGCTCAATCGCAAATCCGACGGATTACAGGTCAATGCCGTGCTCGGCTTCTGCAACATGCTGTGGAAGCTGTTGCGCGACATGCCGCCCGATAACCGGCCGACCCATCTCGCCATCGTCTTCGACAAATCCGAGGTCACGTTCCGCAACAAGCTCTATCCCGACTACAAGGCCCACCGGCCGCCGGCGCCGGACGATCTCATTCCGCAATTCGGTTTGATCCGCGATGCGGTGCGCGCCTTCGACCTGCCCTGCCTCGAGCAGAGCGGCTTTGAAGCCGACGACCTGATCGCGACCTATGCGCGCCAAGCAAGCTCACGCGGCGCCACCGCGACCATTGTTTCCTCCGACAAGGACTTGATGCAGCTCGTCGACGATCGCATCACCATGTACGACACGATGAAAGACCGCCGCATCGGCATTGCCGAGGTGATCGAGAAATTCGGCGTGCCGCCGGAGAAGGTGGTCGAGGTTCAGGCGCTGATCGGCGACTCGGTTGATAATGTGCCCGGTGTCCCGGGTGTAGGTCCGAAGGCCGCTAGCACATTGATTTCCGAATTGGGCTCACTCGATCACATACTTTCTGCGGAAGGCCACCCAGAGAAGATTGAGGAGGAACTAGAGGCAAAGCTGGCTGATCTAGAAAAACGTATCAACACCCTTGCTGGTGAACCCGTTAAGGCAAGCTCGGCGGCACAGGTTGGAAAGATACTGAAAGTGAAATTTGGTGAATCTTCGTTGTCCGTTGACAAGAAGGGAAACCCAACGGCCGATACGGAGACGATTGAAAAACTTGCCAGCTTAGGAAACGAGTTCTGCAATCTGATACTACGAGCTCGCAATTTGTCCCGAGTGATCGGGGGAACTGTTGCCAAGATAGTAAAAGATAAGAAGCTTGCTTTGATGTCCAAGCAGCTTGTTCTGCTGGACGATAGGGTTGCACTCGAAGTGCCGCTCGACGACCTTGCGGTGCACGAGCCTGATGCACGAAAACTGATCGCGTTTCTCAAGACGATGGAGTTCTCCACACTCACCCGCCGTGTCGCCGAATATTCGCAAGTAGATCCTGCCGATGTTGAGGCCGTTGGCACCAGCAAGAGCGGCGCTTCTTCACCTCTCCCGCTTGCGGGGGAGGTCGGATCGCTCGGCAGCGCGACTGCGCGCCAGAGCGATCCGGGTGGGGGTCTGTTCGAATTCGCGGGTGGAAGCACCCCCACCCCACCCTCCCCCGCAAGCGGGAGAGGGAGCGCACCGAGCAAGGGCGACAGGCAGGACAGATCGGGAAGCCTCAAAGGCACGCCCCAAGCGCTCGCGCAGGCACGCGCCGACGAAGCCCGCAAGCTGCCGGTCGACCGCAGCAAATATCAAACCGTCCGCATGCCGGCCGAGCTTGAGGCCTGGATCGCGCGGGCGCGGGATGCCGGCCAGTTCGCTATCGAAGCCAAGGCGAGTTCGGATAACCCGATGCAGGCCGAAATCTGCGGTATCGCGCTGGCCATCAATCCCAACGACGCCTGTTACGTTCCGCTTGCCCACAAGCAATCCGGCGACGGCGCCGGATTGTTCGCCGCCGGCCTCGCGCCCGACCAGATCAAGGCAGGCGCGGCGCTGGAGGCGCTGCGGCCGCTGCTGGAATCGGCCGGCAGCCTCAAGATCGGATTCGACATCAAATTCGCCGCGGTGATGCTGGCGCAGCATGGCATCACCTTGCGCAATTGCGACGATGCCCAGCTCATGAGTTATGCGCTCGACGCCGGCCGTAACGCGCATGGGCTTGATGCACTGTCGGAAACCTGGCTCGGCCACGCCGTCATCACCCATGGCGAGCTGACCGGAAGCGGCAAAAACAAGCTCAGCTTCGATCAGGTTGCGATCGACAGGGCAACCGCCTATTCGGCCGAGGATGCCGACGTGATCCTGCGGCTATGGCGCGTGCTGAAACCCCGCCTCGTCGCCGAACGCATGACGGCGGTCTATGAGACGCTGGAGCGTCCGCTGGTTGCAGTATTGGCGCGGATGGAACGGCGCGGCATCTCGATCGACAGACAGGTTTTATCGCGCCTTTCGGGCGAGTTCGCCCAGACCGCCGCGCGTGTCGAAGCCGAGATTCAAGAGATTGCGGGCGAGCCGGTCAATGTCGGAAGCCCGAAACAGATCGGCGACATCCTGTTCGGCAAGATGGCCATTCCCGGCGGCACCAAGACCAAGACCGGTGCGTGGTCGACCTCGGCGCAGATCCTCGACGAGCTCGCCGAGCAGGGCCACGAATTCCCGAAAAAGATTCTCGAGTGGCGGCAGGTCTCGAAACTGAAATCGACCTATACCGACGCGCTGCCGACCTACGTGCACCCGCAGACCCATCGCGTCCACACGACCTATGCGTTGGCGGCGACCACCACCGGACGGCTGTCGTCGAACGAGCCGAACCTGCAGAACATCCCGGTGCGCACCGAGGACGGACGGAAAATCCGCCGCGCCTTCGTCGCCTCTCCCGGCTACAAACTGGTATCGGCGGACTATTCGCAGATCGAATTGCGGCTGCTGGCCGAGATCGCGGACATTCCCGTGCTCAAGCAGGCGTTCCGCGACGGGCTAGATATTCACGCCATGACCGCATCCGAAATGTTCGGCGTTCCCGTCAAGGACATGCCGGGTGAAGTGCGCCGCCGGGCCAAGGCGATCAACTTCGGCATCATCTACGGCATCTCGGCCTTCGGGCTTGCCAACCAGCTCGGCATCGCCCGCGAGGAAGCCTCCGCCTACATCAAGAAATACTTCGAACGCTTTCCGGGCATCCGCGCCTACATGGACGCGACACGGGATTTCTGCCGTGCCCATGGCTATGTCGAGACGCTGTTCGGCCGCAAATGCCATTACCCCGATATCAAGGCATCCAACGCATCGGTCCGCGCCTTCAACGAGCGTGCGGCAATCAATGCGCGGCTGCAGGGCACCGCGGCCGACATCATCCGCCGCGCCATGATCCGGATGGAGGAGGCGCTGGCCGACAAGAAGCTTTCGGCGCAGATGCTGCTACAGGTGCACGACGAACTGATCTTCGAGGTACCGGACGACGAGGTGGCGGCCACGCTGCCGGTGGTCCAGCACGTCATGGAAGACGCGCCGTTCCCGGCCGTGCTGTTGTCGCTGCCGCTGCATGTCGACGCACGCGCCGCGGACAATTGGGACGAGGCGCATTAAGTTAAGTCAAAAATCAAAAGCGCGACGGGATCGACCGCCGCGCTTTCAAATCAACCCTGTTCGTGTGACCGCCTACTCCGCCGCGAGCTTGACCTCGGGAGCTGCCGCGCGAACGTCGGCATCGACCTTGGCTTCGAATTTGGCAAAATTCTTCTGGAACATGCCGACCAGCGCACACGCGGTCTGGTCGAATTCGGCCTTGTCTTTCCAGGTGTTGATGGGGTCGAGAATTTCGCTCGGCACACCCGGTAGCGCGGTCGGCACTTCAAAGCCGAAATACTTGTCGGTGCGGAATTCGACATTGCGCAAGGAGCCGTCGAGCGCCGCGGTCAAGAGGGCGCGTGTCACCTTGATCGGCATTCGCGAGCCGGTGCCGAATTTGCCGCCGGTCCAGCCGGTGTTGACCAGCCAGCAGTCGACGCCATGCTTGGCGATCAATTCACGCAGCATGTTGCCGTAAACCGACGGATCGAGCGGCAGGAAGGGCGAGCCGAAGCAGGTCGAAAATTCCGGTTGCGGTTCGTTGCCCAGACCACGCTCGGTGCCGGCGACCTTGGCGGTATAGCCGGACAGGAAATGATACATTGCCTGCGCGGGCGATAGTTTGGCGATCGGCGGCAACACACCGAAGGCATCGGCCGCCAGCATCACGACATTCTTCGGATGGCCGGCGCGGCCGGTTCTCGAAGCATTGGGGATGAAGTCGAGCGGATAGGCGGAGCGGGTGTTTTCCGTCTTCGAGCCGTCGTCGAAATCCGGCTCCCGCGTATGCTCACCGAGCACCACATTCTCAAGCACGGCGCCAAAACGCTTGCTCGCGGCGTAGATCTCCGGCTCGGCTTCTTCCGACAGCTTGATGCACTTGGCGTAGCAGCCACCCTCGAAGTTGAAGATGCCGTCCTTGCCCCAGCCATGTTCGTCATCGCCGATCAGCGTGCGTTTGGGGTCGGCAGAGAGCGTGGTCTTTCCGGTGCCGGACAGGCCGAAGAAGATCGCGGAATCGCCTGCCGGCCCGACATTGGCCGAGCAATGCATCGGCATCACGCCTCTTGCCGGCAGATAATAGTTGAGCGTCGTGAACACGCTCTTCTTCATCTCGCCGGCATAATAAGACCCGCCGATCAGGACGATCTTGCGGGCGAAATCGATCGCGACCACGTTCTCCGAGCGTACGCCGTGACGTTTCGGATCGGCGCGGAAACTCGGCAGGTCGATGATGGTCAGTTCGGGCACGAAGTCCTTGAGGTCCGACAGCTCGGGCCGGATCAGGAGCGTGCGGATGAAGAGCGAGTGCCACGCGAGCTCGGTGAAGACGCGGGTCTTGATCCGGAACGCCGGATCGGCGCCGCCATAGAGATCCTGCGCAAACAGGGTCATGCCTTCGGCATGCTTGAGGAAATCGGCGTAGATGGCTTCGAACTGTTCGGCCGTGATCGACTGATTGCCGGCCCACCACATGTTCTTGTCGGTGGTGGCGTCGCGAACGGTGAACTTGTCCTTCGGGCTGCGGCCGGTGAAATCGCCGGTGTCCGCGCACAACGCGCCATCGGCCGAGAGCAATGCCTCACCAGCCGAGAGCGAGTGTTGATAGAGCTGCGGGGCGCCGAGGTTCCAATGCACCCCTTTGAGGTTTTTGAGGCCGAATTTGTCGGCACCAAAAGCACCGTTGCGTTTACCCGTCTCTTGCACGAAAAACTCCTCCTCGAATCCGCGTATCGCGCCAAAGCCGCGCGTCCGTCACGGTAAGACCGTTGAATATAGCCGCCAGGCGCAGACCCGGCGACCGAATTTTTCCCGCGTTCTATTATTGATGAACGCCGGTCTTGCCAAGCCGATCCCGGCGATTTGGTTTATTCAGTGAGCCGCCGGCCTGTCCCGACCGCATGCTGCAGCGCGAATGGGCTAATTCTGGGCCCGTGCCTGTTCCGCCAAACGGACCAGCATCTTGCGCAACTCGCCGGGGCCAGTGACCCGGCTTGGAAAGTCGAGACGCAACGTTCCGGCGCCGGCTTGCAGATCGATCCCGTCCGGATCAACCCCGCTGCAACGCCAGTCGCCGGGCCCTGCGCCAAGAAGCCGCGTGGCATAGAGGCCAAGCGCCTCCTGGTGATCGGTATTCATGTGCTCAACGGCACCTTGTTCGGCCTCCAGCAGCGCGCTCGCGTCCGAGATGTCGGTCAAGAACTGCCCCGGATTCAGGTCCAGGATGCGGCCGAATCCGGCCACCAGATGGGTTCCGGTGGGACGGATCCGGAAAAAAGAGAAATCTCCGAAGTCCACGAAAACTTCCGCCGTAGGATGGGCATTGAGATAGCGGCTGCGCACGATCGCCCGGTCGGAGCCGATCTCCTCGGCGTGACCTGACAGCATGATCCGCGATCCCTCCAGCGGATCGCCCCCGGCTCGCTCGTCCAGCATCAGGGAAACCCGCGCATCGGCGAGCAGATTTCTGGTGTGAATGGCGAGGCGGGAAATCAGCAAAATCGGCGAGCCGTCGGGGTGACTGGCGACATTCACCAGCGAGCAGTAGGGATCGCCGCTGCCCGTCATCAGGGTCGCCAACGCCCCTTGCCGGCTGCGGCGTAAAAGCGCTTTTACCGCTCTGGCGGGGTCGAAATCCGGGGTCAATTGCATCGATTATTCCCTCGCATCCTATTGCAATCGGAGCCTTTTTTCGGGTAAACGAACTCTCATATAGGTCAAAGCGCCTGGCAGAAGCGAGGCGCTTTCATGGAACTCGGTCACACTTCAGCCCAGCTTGCATTGCTCGGTGACCCCGTTCGAAGCCATTTATGCGGCACACCAAACGATTAGCCGCCGTTTCAGCAAAGTTAGTGCGGTG
Organism: uncultured Alphaproteobacteria bacterium; assembly: GCA_963832045.1. GTDB lineage: Bacteria > Pseudomonadota > Alphaproteobacteria > Rhizobiales > Xanthobacteraceae > Bradyrhizobium. The sequence continues at coordinate 715,802 of CAWHSM010000005.1, read as the reverse complement.
GATCTGACATTCGCTTCGGTATCGCCCTCGAGTTCTCACAAGGGCGAATGTCAAATCCTAATCCGTACTGGAATCTAACATTTGCCAGTTTCCCTTTGGTTCTGACATTCGTAAACGAACCCGCCGCGATATCATACGAATGTCGGAACCGGGACACCGGTAGCAGGATCTGAAAGCAGGCTCATGCCCACAATCGCCCTGGTCGATGACGACCGCAACATTCTCACATCCGTCTCGATCGCGCTCGAAGCCGAAGGCTATCGCATCATGACCTATACGGATGGTGCGTCCGCGCTTGATGGGTTCCGGACCAGTCCGCCGGATCTTGCCATTCTCGACATCAAGATGCCGCGCATGGACGGCATGGAGACGCTGCGGCGGCTGCGGCAAAAGTCCGATCTGCCGGTGATCTTCCTGACCTCCAAGGACGAGGAAATCGACGAATTGTTCGGCCTCAAAATGGGCGCCGACGATTTCATCCGCAAACCGTTTTCCCAGCGGCTTCTGGTCGAGCGCGTCAAGGCGGTGCTGCGCCGCGCGGCCCCGAAAGATCCGACCGCCGTGCCAAAGGAAACCGACGCCAAGGCGCTGGACCGCGGTCTGCTCCGCATGGATCCGGAACGTCACACCTGCACCTGGAAGAACGAACCGGTCACACTCACCGTGACGGAGTTTCTCATCCTGCAGGCGCTTGCGACGCGTCCCGGCGTCGTCAAGAGCCGCAACGCCCTGATGGACGCGGCCTATGACGACCAGGTCTATGTCGACGATCGCACCATCGACAGCCACATCAAGCGGCTGCGCAAGAAGTTCAAGGTCGTGGATGACGAATTCGAGATGATCGAAACCCTGTATGGGGTCGGATACCGGTTCAAGGAAACCTGAAATACAGGCCCTCATGCGTTGTTTGCGGACTGACGCCGCTGCGAACCTAAGATAAAATGCGAACGCGATGGGGATCGCGAACAGCCCCTTGAAACAACCGGCGGGTTTGGCCATTGCTTGATCGAACGCAGCCTGATGCAAGTCTGAGCGCCGACGACGCGGCGCAGCTAGCCCTGATGGACACGGTTGCCGCGGAAAACCAGTCTCTGCCGTCATGGCAGCCGCTCGGCTGGCTGCGGCGGGCAGGGCAGTTTTTCTTCGCGCTCAGTTTTTCCAGCCTGACGCGGCGCATCGTTTCGCTCAACATTGCCGGCCTGCTCGCGCTGGTGGCGAGCATTCTCTACCTCTCGCAATTCCGCGCCGGCCTGATCGATGCGCGCGCGCAAAGCCTTCTGGTGCAGGCCGAGATCATAGCCGGCGCGATCGCAGCCCAAGCGACCGTCGAGACCAACACCATCACCATCGACCCGGACCGGTTGCAGGACCTCAAGGTCAACGAAACCGCCAGTGCGTCGGACAAATCTTCGGGGCTCGATTTTCCGATCAATCCGGAGCGGGTGGCGCCGGTGCTGCGCCGGTTGATTTCGCCGACCAAGACCCGCGCCCGCATCTACGATGGCGACGGCTCGCTCATTCTGGACAGCCGCAGCCTCTACGGCCGCGGCGACGTATTGCGCTTCGAGCTGCCGCCGCCTTCCGTGGAGAAGCCCGGCATCGCCGAGCGCACGATGATTGCGATCCGGACCTGGCTCAATCGCGGCGACCTGCCGCTCTATACCGAGCTCGGACCCGAAAACGGCAATGGATACCAGGAAGTCGCGCACTCGCTGACCGGCCAGAAGAGCAGCATGGTGCGCGTCAATGACCGCGGCGAGGTGATCGTTTCGGTCGCCGTGCCGGTGCAGCGTTTCCGCGCGATCCACGGCTCCCTGATGCTATCGACCCAGGGCGACGACATCGACCAGATGGTCACCGCCGAACGGCTCGCCATTCTCAAGGTCGGCGGCGTCGCCTCCGCGGTCATGATCGTATTGTCATTGGCGCTCGCAAGCACGATCGCGGGGCCGGTGCGCCGGCTCGCCGACAGCGCCGAGCGGGTGCGACGCCGCATACGCACCCGCGTCGAGATTCCGGATTTCACCGGACGGCGCGACGAGATCGGCCATCTCTCCGGCGCGCTGCGCGACATGACTGACGCGCTCTATAACCGCATCGAGGCGATCGAGATGTTCGCCGCCGACGTCGCACACGAACTGAAAAACCCGCTGACCTCGCTGCGCTCGGCGGTCGAAACCCTGCCGCTCGCCCGCAACGACAACAGCCGTGCGCGGCTGCTCGCCGTGATCGAGCATGACGTCAAACGGCTCGACCGATTGATCTCGGACATTTCCGACGCAAGCCGGCTCGATGCCGAGTTGCAGCGCCAGGACATGACGTCTGTCGATCTTCGCCGCCTGCTGACCGCGCTGGCTTCGGTCGCGAACGAAACCCGGCGCGGCAACAATATCGCCGTCGAGCTGCGCTTCGAGGGCCGGGGCTCTCAGGACGCCTTCTCCGTGCCGGGCCACGATTCGCGGCTCGGACAGGTGGTTTCCAACCTGCTGTCGAACGCCCAGTCGTTTTCGGAAGCCGGCAACAAGGTACGGATCGCATGCCGGCGAATACGCACAAACATCGAAATCGTCGTCGACGATGACGGGCCGGGCATTCGCGAGGATGCGCTCTCACGCATCTTCGAACGCTTCTACACCGATCGGCCGCATCAGGGCTTTGGCCAGAATTCGGGTCTTGGCCTGTCGATCTCCCAGCAGATCGTGGAGGCCCATGGCGGAAAGATCTGGGCCGAGAACCGCGTCGGCCCATCCGGCGCGGACGGCGAAGCGACCGTTGCCGGCGCACGCTTTGTGGTCCGGCTCCCCGCTTTATGACCGAGGCGGCCGACAGCAGTGCGGGCGGCACCAGCATCCACGCATCCGCCGTGCTGGTCGGAGGTCGCGCCGTCCTGATTCGCGGGCCATCCGGTTCCGGCAAATCGCGCCTTGCTTTCGACCTCATCCTGGCCGGCCGCGCCAGCCAGATCGCTCCTGCAACGCTGGTGGGCGATGACCGCGTCCATATTCACCCTTCTGACGGCGAGCTGATGGTCCGTCCGGCGCCCGCTCTGGCCGGCCTGATTGAAATTCGCGGCCTGGGGATTCGCCGCTGCGCCTTCGTCCAGCAAGCCCCCGTCGGCCTGGTGGTTGACCTCGATGCCGCCGATGCCGAACGGCTGCCGCCGCCCGACGCTTTAGGTGTGAAAATTAAAGGTATTTCAATACCTCGAATTCCGGTAAAGCAGGGGTTTAACGGGCTTCCGCTTGTGATCGCCGCGCTTACAATGACCGCGAATTCATCTTCCGTTGAGCCTTCGGCGGATTGCCCGAAAGAATTTGGTAACCATATCAGCCCCACTATCGCGACCGAATAGACCGGCGCTCGCTCCCCCTCTCTTCGTTTAATTTCCGGGAGAATTGCAGCGATCCCCTCTTGCGCGGGGGCTCTGGATGGTCAAAGTGGCGCGTTCGTGCGGTGCACCAAAAGCACCCGCGAGGAGTTTTCGATGATTGGTCTAGTACTTGTGACCCATGGGCGCCTTGCCGATGAATTCAAGGCGGCGCTTGAACATGTCATGGGTCCGCAAAAGCAAATCGAAGCCGTCACGATCGGGGCTGAGGATGATTCCGATTTGTGCCGCAGCGATATTATCGAAGCGGTCAATCGCGTCGATAGCGGCGATGGGGTCGCGATCCTCACCGACATGTTCGGCGGAACTCCGTCGAACCTTGCGATTTCCTGCATGAGTCGTCCGAAGGTGGAAGTGCTCGCAGGCATCAATCTTCCCATGCTGGTCAAGCTTGCCAAAGTCCGGGAAGAGCGGACGCTGCCCGACGCCATCGCCATGGCCCAGGAAGCCGGACGCAAATACGTCACCATCGCGAGCCGGGTGCTCGCGGGCAAATGAGCGACGACGGCGCGCTGCCCGACACCAGCCCCGGACCGAGCATCCCGGAAGGCGCCGTTTTCCGCGAACTGCCAATCATCAACAAGCGCGGCCTTCACGCGCGCGCTTCCGCCAAATTCGTGCAGATGGTCGAACGCTTCAACGCCGAAGTGTGGGTGACGAAGGGTGGAGAGACCGTGGGCGGCACCTCGATCATGGGTCTGATGATGCTTTCCGCCGGCCCGGGCACATCGATCATCGTCTCCGCGGCCGGACCCGAGGCACAGGCCGCACTCGATTCAATCAGCGAGCTCGTTGCCGCCAAATTCAACGAAGAGAATATGTAAGACGCCTCCGAGACGGCGCGTCTACGGTGCCGGTGGCACGATATAGACCTTCCAGGTGGTCGCGGGTCCCGGATGGCCCTTGAAAAAGCGCTGCGTGGTGACGGCCACCTGTTCGGCATCCTTGCCGTTCTTGGCCATCCAGGCCTCGCACTCCGGCAGCCGGTTATCCGTTGTATCGCAGACGCCGATGAAGCCGAGGCGCTTGGCCTCCTCCAGCGAGGTCAGGCCCGAGGACCAGATTTCCCCTGGCGTCAACGGCGCCGGATGATCCGGGCTGTAAAACGTCATGGGCTCGCCGACTTCGGTCGTCCCCGCAACGACAGACCAGCGCGAGTGGAAACGGTTTTGCCACATCTGCGTCAGCTCACGGGCCAGTTGGGAACGCGCGCCATAACTGTTGGCGGATTTGGGATCATCCGTAACTTCGTGGGCGGCGATGTAGGGCGAGGCGGCAAGCGTGGCCAGCGTGAGCACCAGCCAGACCGCTGCAATCCGGAACAGCGCGACCATGGGCAGGCGCAAGGCGGGAATGGCGACCAGCGACAGCGGGGTCAGAAAGAACAGCGAGATGCCCCAGTCGGTCTTCATATAGACCATGAAGATCAACCCGCCGAGCGGCGGCCCGACCGCGACCACGATCTGGATGATCCAGACATTGAGCGCCTGCGCCAGGTTGACGCCGGTATTCGCACCGCGCGACCAGATGCGCGCCATCGTGGTCCGCGGGTGGCGCAGCAACCCTGTTCCGGCGAGCACGAGACCTGCCAACAGCACCGGCACGGCCAGCAGCGCCAGATTGTGGTCGACATAGCCGAGAACCAGCATCGCGCTTCGCGCGCGGCTTGAAAGTCCGTAGACGTCGCCCGCATAGGTCAACGGCACGAAGTTCACTTCCTTCAGCCATATCAGATGCGGAACCATCGCAATGGCGGCGACCACCATCGCAACCCAGGGCGCCGGCGACCGCAGGAATCTAAGCCGGTCGGGGTGAAGGAGCGCGGCAAGCCCGATCGCGCCGATCATGGTCATCACCCAGTACTTCGTCATCAGCGCGAGCGCCGCGGCAAGCCCAAGCCAAAGTCCCGAGCGTGCCGATCGCTTCTCGAACGCATCGAGATAGGCCAGCACCAGAAGCGGCAGCGTGACGAGCTGAAGCAGGTCCGGATTGTATTTAAAACCCTTGAAATTGAAGATCGGATAGATTGCGAGCATCACCACGACGAAAAACGCGCGTCGATAATCCACCACACGCAGTGCGATCAGCCACGAGATCACGAGGCCGATGGCAACTGTGGTCATCGCCAGCAGATAGGTGGCCCAATCGGTAACCGGAAACATCTTGAACCAGAGACCGGCGACCCAGCCTGCCAGCGGCGGGTGTTTACCGTAGCCGATCTGAAATTTCTGACCCCAGGCGAAGGCCTCGGCGACGTCCATGTGGACGTCCTGCGCCGCCTTGAGATTGATCAGGATGACGGTCCACAGCAGCGCATGGAGCGTGGCAAAGGCAAAAACGAACGTCGACGCGCCGTAGCGGTCCGTTGCCGACGCCGCCACCCAGGCCGCGAGCCGCCGCAGGCTTGGCCGCCGGCTTTTCCGGGTGCGCGGGCGCACCGCCGTGGACGAAACCGGTGTCGGTGGCATACGTGTCGTACCCTCTTTTTCATCTGCCATCGCGGCGTCCCGTTGTGGGTAGCGCGTTTTTCGCTGCCATGGAATCGGCGAGTGTGGTGGATTTGACATTCGCTCCCAGCCTAGCAGCGATTCCGGACAGCGAATGTCAAATCCAAAACCACACTCAAGACCTATAATTGCTGGTGTCCCTTTGGTTCCGACATTCGTAAACGAACCCGGCCGCGACACAATACGAATGTCAGAACCGGGACACCAGCCGTGAAGAAGCTCCGTTAAAATGCCGCAATATGGTTGCCGCACGAGAACGCGAATGCTATCCCGCGCCCCATGACATCCGTCCCGATTTCGAACATCCGCAACTTTGCGATCGTTGCGCATATCGACCATGGCAAATCGACGCTGGCCGACCGCCTGATCCAGACCACCGGCGGGTTGCAAGCCCGCGAGATGAAGGAACAGGTGCTCGATTCCATGGACATCGAGCGCGAGCGCGGGATCACGATCAAGGCGCAAACCGTGCGGCTGACCTATGGCGCCAGAGACGGCAAATCCTACATTCTGAATTTGATCGACACGCCCGGCCATGTCGATTTCGCCTACGAGGTTTCGCGCTCGCTTGCCGCCTGCGAAGGTTCGCTGCTCGTGGTGGATGCGAGCCAGGGCGTCGAAGCCCAGACACTCGCCAATGTCTATCACGCGCTCGATGCCGGTCACGAGATCGTGCCCGTCCTCAACAAGATCGATCTGCCGGCCGCGGAACCCGAGCAGGTCAAGCGGCAGATCGAGGACGTGATCGGCATCGATGCGTCGGACGCCGTCATGATCTCGGCCAAGACGGGTCTAGGCATCGACGAGGTGCTGGAAGCCATCGTGCACCGGCTGCCGCCACCCAAGGGCGACCGCGAAGCATCGCTGAAGGCGCTTCTGGTCGACAGCTGGTATGACGTTTATCTCGGCGTCGTGGTGCTGGTGCGGATCGTCGATGGCGTGCTGAAGAAGGGCCAGCGCATCCGGATGATGGGCACCGGCGCCGCTTACGACGTCGAGCGGGCCGGCTTCTTCACCCCGAAAATGCAGCAGATCGAGGAACTCGGCCCCGGCGAGATCGGCTTCATCACCGCGGCAATCAAGGAAGTGGCCGATACGCGCGTCGGCGACACCATCACCGACGACCGCAAGCCGGTCAGCGACATGCTGCCGGGGTTCAAGCCGGCCATCCCGGTGGTTTTCTGCGGGCTGTTTCCGGTCGATGCCGACGACTTCGAAACCCTGCGCGCCGCGATGGGAAAACTGCGCCTCAACGATGCGAGCTTCTCGTTCGAGATGGAAACCTCAGCCGCACTCGGTTTCGGCTTCCGCTGCGGTTTCCTCGGACTATTGCACCTGGAGATCATCCAGGAGCGGCTGCAACGCGAATTCGATCTCAACCTGATCGCAACCGCGCCCTCGGTGATCTACCGGATGCACCTGACCGACGGAAAGACGATCGAAATCCACAACCCGATCGATATGCCCGACGTCGTGAAAATCGCCGAGATCGAGGAACCCTGGATCGAGGCCACCATCCTCACGCCGGACGAATATCTCGGCAGCGTACTCAAGCTTTGCCAGGACCGCCGCGGCTCGCAGAAGGAGCTCACTTACGTCGGCAACCGCGCGATGGTGAAATACGAACTGCCGCTCAACGAGGTGGTGTTCGATTTCTACGACCGCCTGAAGTCGGTCTCGAAAGGCTATGCTTCGTTCGACTACCATCTCACCGACTACAAACCTGCCGACCTCGTCAAGATGCAGATCCTGGTCAACAACGAGCCGGTGGATGCGCTCTCGATGCTGGTTCACAAGACGCGCGCCGAAGGACGTGGCCGCGCGATGGTCGAAAAAATGAAGGAACTGATCCCGCCGCACATGTTCCAGATTCCGATCCAGGCCGCGATCGGGGGCAAGGTGATCGCGCGCGAAACCGTGCGCGCGCTGCGCAAGGACGTCACCGCGAAATGCTACGGCGGCGACATCACCCGCAAACGCAAGCTTCTGGAAAAGCAGAAGGAAGGCAAAAAGAAGATGCGGCAGTTCGGCAAGGTCGACATTCCGCAGGAAGCTTTTATTGCCGCGCTGAAAGTGGATAGCTGAGGTCGGCCGTTTTTGCGGGCAGGGTATTGCGGCCGCACGATTTAGCCCGAGACGACATCCTCCCATCTTGATCCGGGCCGCCAATTGGATCACCATGGCCCTAATTGATCACTCGATAAAAAGGGCGGGGAATCGTCATGAACAAGCCCGAAGCCTTGAGCGTCGGCTCGAGCCTTGTCGAGCGCGCCAAGGCGCTCGCCCCCCTGATCGCGCAAGAGGCCGACGAGATCGAGCGGACACGGCGCCTGACACCGGCGGTGGTTTCGGCCCTCGTGGAAAACGGGCTCTACCGATCCCTCCTGCCGGAAAGCTTTGGCGGATTCGAGTCACCCCCCACGGTTTTCATGCAGATGCTGGAGGAGATCGCCAAGGCCGATGCCTCCACCGCCTGGTGCCTGGGCCAATGCTCGGTCGTTGCCATGACGGCGGCCTATCTCGATGCGGATGTGGCACGCCACGTTTTCGGCAAGCCGAACGACATCATGGCCTGGGGCGCGATCGCCCACGACGTCCAGGCGGTTCCTGGCGGCTATACCATCAGCGCGCGCTGGGACTTTGCCAGCGGCTCGCGTCAGGCCAACTGGCTCGGGGCCCACGTCCAGGTGCTTGAGGCCGACGGCACGCGGCGAATGAAGCCGAATGGCACGCCGGAAATCCGCACCATCGTGTTCCCGGCATCCAGCGCCACCATGCATGACGTCTGGAATGTTGTCGGCTTGTGTGGCACCGGCACGGATTCCTATTCGGTCGAGAACCTGTTCATTCCGGAGAATTTTGCTGCGCTTCGCGACGATTTCTCGGCACTGCGCGAGAAAGGTCCGCTTTACGGGATCACGACCTACACCATGTTCGGGCTGGGCTTTGGCGCGGTGTCGCTTGGCGTTGCCCGCGCGACGCTGGATGCGGCGATTGATCTCGCCCGCGAAAAGCATTCGGTCGGCATCACCGCAATGAAGGACAACAGCGCCGTGCAGGGCCTGATCGGTCGCACCGAAGCCAAACTGCGCGCGGCACGGGCCTATCATTACTCCACCGCCACCGAAGCCTGGCAGGAGTTGCTGACCACCGGAAGGCTTTCTGAGGAACGCCGGGCCGCCATTCGTCTCTCTGCGACCTGGACCATTCATCAGGCGGCCGAGGTGGTCGACACCGCCTATCACATGGCTGGCGCCACGGCCGTTTTCAAAGCGAATCCTTTCGAGCGACGGTTCCGCGACATGCACGCCATCGCGCAGCAGATCCAGGCCCGCGATACGCACTATGAGGACGTCGGCAAGATGATGCTGACCAATAGCGTGATCCCGCGCGGACCGACCATCTAGTGTCCCGGTTCTGACATTCGTATCATGTTGCAGCGGGTTCGTTTACGAATGTCAGAACCAAAGGGACACTAGCAAATATTGGATTCTAGTGTGGTTTTGGATTTGACATTCGCTTGAAGGACTCGCCGCAATACTGAAGCGAATGTCAAATCCACCACACTAGGATAGTCGAGAGCCCTGCCTGAACGCGAATGTGCGAGGCGCAGGCCGGCGGCGCGGCCACACAACCTCTAATTTCTCGGATTGTCGGATTCCCTGCCGCTGGCGCGTGATGTAGAGTGCCGTCATGAATTGACGCCCCTTATTCGCCCTGCTTCTTCTCTTTGCGGCAGATGCCGGCGGCGCCATCGCAATCGCGCAAGACAAAGGCAGCGTCGATCCGAAGCCGCTGCCGCCGCTTTCCAACCCGAACGATCCCAAGCTCGGCGCCAAGGAATTGTTCGGGCGCAAGGTTCTCCCCGCGGCGATGCCGACGCAGGTGATCGGCTTCTACTCCAAGGGGTGCATCGCCGGCGCGCAGCCCCTGCCGATCAATGGCAAAACCTGGCAGGTGATGCGCTTGTCGCGCAATCGCAATTGGGCGCATCCCGAAATGGTCGCGTTGCTGGAGCGCTTGTCGGCGAAGGTTCACAAGGACGCCGGCTGGCCGGGCATGCTGGTCGGCGACATGTCGCAGCCGCGCGGTGGCCCGATGTTCACCGGTCACGCCAGCCATCAGATCGGCCTCGATGCCGACGTCTGGCTGACGCCGATGCCGAACCGGACATTATCGCGTAATGAGCGCGAGGAAATATCCGCCGTCATGATGGTGCGTACCGACCGGCTCGATATCGATCCGAGTGTCTGGACGCCCGGACATCTCACATTGATCCGCGACGCCGCGCAGGAGCCGAATGTCCAGCGCATCTTTGTCAATGCGGCGATCAAGAAAGCGCTTTGCCGGGAGGCGAAGGGTGATCGCAGCTGGCTCTCCAAGATCCGGCCGATGTACGGCCACGACTATCACTTCCACATTCGCATCAAATGCCCGTCAGGCAGCACCTCGTGCGAAAGCCAGCCGGAGCCCACCGAGGGCGAGGCTTGCAGCGCGGCCGACCTTGCTTATTGGTTCAAGGATGAGGTGATCCATCCCAAGCCGTCGCCGGAGCCGCCCAAGCCGAAACCGCCGATGACGCTCGCGCAATTGCCGGCTGCTTGCCGCCAGGTACTGGCCGCCCCGGATGCCAAGCAATAGCGGGCGGTAACATTTGGGTGGCAAGTCTATCGCGCAGGTGTTGTATGCGGTAGGATACAATGCCGCTAGTGCCGCAAGCATGGCGGCTTAACCGGGACGGTAATCCCATCTTCTTTTTCGATCGGAAGACGTCGCGCCCGCGGCGGAACAGAGCGCGGCTCGACAGTGCGGAGATCACCATGCGCATCAGTGCACGCAACCAGATCAAGGGCACCGTTCTCGAAGTCAAGAAAGACGCAGCGACGTCCCATGTTCGGGTCGATATAGGCAACGGGCAGATCATCACTTCCTCGATCACCAATGAAGCGGTCGATGAACTCGGCATCAAGGCCAAGGGGCATGTGACGATCGTCGTGAAGGCTTCTGACGTCATGATTGCGGTGGACTAAACATGCGCAAGTTTTTCTTCGTTGCCGTGAGCCTGCTCGCAACTGCCCCCGCATGGGCGGCAGAGGAGCCGAGCGGTTGCGACAAGCTCAAATGGAATATCGACCATGCTCGCGCCGCGTTGACCGCGCCTGACCGCATGAAGCTCAACTCCGGCAGTGAACTCGCCGCGTTGCCGGCAACCGGAGTAACGCTTGCGCTCGTCGCGCCGGCCGATGCCAAATTGCCGACGCCGCCGGAACGCGCGCCGAAGGAAGGTACTTTCGCCGGCTTCGCGAAATTCCCCTCTGTGCCGAGGGCCGGTAGCTATACGCTCAGTCTTTCCGCCGGCGCATGGGTCGACTTGGTGCAGGACGGGCATTTTCTCAAGCCGACAGCGTTCAGCGGCGCCACTGATTGCGATGGCATCCGCAAAACCGTGAAGTTCGACCTTTTGGCGAGTCCCTTCGTGCTTCAGATCAGCGGCGCCAGGGAGAATTCACTCTCGCTCGTGGTCCAGCCGTCGGAATGAACGGGCCGCCGCGCCAGCGGCGGCATTTGGGCACTTTGACCCGAACCATCAGCCTGTTATTGTTTTCTCATGCGAAGTTCCCGCCGGCCGTAAGTCGGCGGGGGCAGCGGAACGGCGCTTTCGCCGATCGCATCCCACGATTGATCAAAGCCTGATTTCGTGCGCAACGGAGCGCCGCGTTCAGGCGCGGAGCGCGCCCATGCCTCGGTTTGTCAGATTTCTCGTCGCTACCGTGATCCTTTTCGGATCGGCCGTTTTGCCGGCATCGGCCCAGGAAAAGAGCCTGACGACATTTGCCGCGGCCTCGATGAAGAATGCGCTCGACGACGTCGATGCCACCTATACCGCCAAGACGGGCGTCAAGGTCGCCGCCAGTTATGCCGCAAGCTCGGTGCTAGCCAAGCAGATTGATCAGGGAGCTCCGGCCGACGTGTTCTTGTCTGCGGACACCGACTGGATGGACTACGCGGCGAAGCAAAAGACCATCAAGGAAGCCACGCGGACGAGCCTGCTTGGCAATAGCATCGTTCTGATCGCGCCCAAGGACTTTTCCATCAGCAATGTCACGATCGGACCAGGCTTCGATCTCGCCAAGCTCGCAGGCAGCGGCAAGATCGCTACCGGCGACGTCAACGCGGTTCCCGTCGGCAAATACGCCAAGGCGGCGCTGGAAAATTTGGGTGCCTGGCAGGCGGCGGCGCCGAAATTCGCCATGGCCGAAAGCGTGCGGGCGGCATTGACGCTGGTGGCGCGCGGCGAGGCTGCGCTTGGGATCGTCTATGCGACAGACGCCAAGGTCGAGCCGGGCGTGAAAATCATCGGCAACTTCCCGGCCGATTCTCATCCCCCCGTCATCTATCCGGTCGCTGCGACCACGTCCGCGGGTCCGCAGGCCGCCGACTACCTTGCTTTCCTGCGCTCGCCGGAGGCAAAGGCCATCTTCGAGCGCTACGGATTCACCTTCCTCGCGACACCGCCTTCCTGATCGCATTTTACCCGTGTTCGATATCTCACCCACGGAATGGACGGCGATCCTGCTTTCGCTGCGGGTCGCCACGGTTGCAACCCTGGTGGCAACGCCGCTCGGGATAGCGGTGGCGTGGCTGTTGGCGCGCCGGGAATTCTGGGGCAAGGCGCTGCTGGACGCACTGATCCACTTGCCGCTGGTGCTGCCGCCCGTCGTCACCGGCTATCTCCTGCTTCTCACATTCGGCCGCCGTGGGCTGGTCGGGGCGTGGCTTGCCGATCACCTCGGTCTCGTGTTTGCCTTTCGATGGACGGGTGCTGCGCTCGCCTGCGGGATCATGTCGTTTCCGCTTCTGGTGCGGCCGATCCGGCTGTCGATCGAGGCTGTGGACCGCAGGCTGGAACAGGCCGCGGCGACGCTCGGCGCGGCGCCCTGGAGCGTATTCCTGACGGTAACCTTGCCCCTGGCATTGCCCGGCGTGCTCGCAGGAATGGTGCTCGGCTTTGCCAAGGCGATCGGCGAGTTCGGCGCCACCATCACCTTCGTGTCGAATATCCCGGGCGAGACCCAGACCATCTCGTCGGCGATCTATTCGTTGATCCAGACGCCGGACGGCGACACCGCGGCGCTGCGGCTGGTTGTGGTATCGATTTTGATCGCGACGGCGGCTTTGATCGCCTCCGAATGGTTCGCCCGGCGCGCCCTCAAACGCCTGCAGGGGAATTGATCATGCTGCGCGTCGATGTCTCAAGGCAACTCGGTGAATTCGCGATCGAGGCCTCGTTTGCGAGCGAGGGCCGCGTCACGGGGCTGTTCGGCGCATCGGGCGCGGGCAAGACGTCGCTCATCAACATGATCGCAGGACTGCTGCGGCCCGATCGCGGCATCATTGCCATCGATGGCGAGACGCTGGATGACGCAACGACCGGGGCGCACGTGCCGGTCCATCGACGCCGGGTCGGCTACGTATTCCAGGACGCACGGCTTTTCCCGCATCTCGACGTGCGCCGGAATCTCGACTACGGCCGACGCATGAATCGCCTCGCCCTGGATGCCGCACTGTGGCGCCGCGTCACCGACCTGCTCGACATCGGCAATCTTCTCGATCGCCACCCTGCAAGGCTCTCGGGCGGCGAACGCCAGCGCGTTGCGCTGGGGCGCGCGCTGCTGTCGCAACCGAGGTTGCTGCTCCTGGACGAGCCGCTGGGATCCCTCGACGAGGAACGCAAGGAGGAGATCCTCCCCTATCTCGTGCGCCTGCGTGACGAAGCCGGCATCCCGATGGTCTATGTCAGCCACGATGCCTCCGAAATGCGCCAGCTAGCGACGCAGATCGTGATGCTCCAGCGCGGACGCGTGACCGCGTTCGGCGGCGCCGAGGTGTTGCCCGCAACGCCGGAACGGGTTTGATTGTATTTGATTGCCCGCGCCGCTCTGCCTGTTCCTGTCAATCTCCCGCGACCGACGACCAGAGGCTTGCGAGCCTTTTCTTGAATGAATCGAGCCGCGTCGTTGCCGGCACCTCCTCCGGATCTTCGGGCAGACGAAGACCGACGATATTCACCCTTTCTCCGCTGATACTGCGCGCCACCAGAACAATGGCATCGAGATCAAGCGTCGCGCCCTCCTTCGGCGCATGGTCTAGATGAATGTCGAAATAATCGGCAAGCGTCAGCCCAGCCTGCTCTGCACCGACCGCCACGCCATAGACCTCGGCCAGTTCGCCGAGTGTGTGCTCCCCGGACACGATGAAATCCCCAAGCAGATGCGGGTCGGGCGCAGAACTCGGCGGCATGTCGACGAAGAAGCGATCGAGCGCTTCGGCCTTTTCCGGCGGCGCCAGCAGATAGATGTAGTCGCCCGGACGAACCGGTTCGGCCTCGGCGGGCGAGAGAATGTGCTCGTCGCGGATCACCAGCGTCGGCTTCGACCATGACGGGGTGAGACCGCGCCGGAGAAACAGGCTTTTCGGCCGCACGGAGTAGCCCACCAGCTGCTGCTCGAGTTGGCCGGGCAGATCAAGTTCAACGCGCCGTGGGCCGCGATCGGCGCGCGGCAGGGCGACATGGAGCCGCCGTGCCGCCGCCGCCAGGGTCCAGCCCTGCAACAGGAGCGAGATGATAACGACGACAAAGGCGACGTCGAAGTAGAGATAGGCTTTGGAGATCCCGACCAGCATCGGGATCGACGCCAGGAAGATCGCGACCGCGCCGCGCAGGCCGGTCCAGGCGATGAATATCTTCTCACGCCAGTTGAAGCGAAATGGCGCCAGACACAGAAACACCGCCAGCGGCCGCGCCACCAGCATCAGCACCAGCGCGACGATCACGGCCGGGAAAACACTGCCGACCAGCCGCTGCGGCGACACCAGAAGCCCGAGCAGCACGAACATCACGATCTGCGCCAGCCAGGTCGCGGCGTCCAGGAATGTCACCACCGCATTATGCGCGCGCGTCGGCCGGTTTCCGATGATGATGCCCGCGAGATAGACCGCCAGGAATCCCGAGCCGTGCGCGATCTGCGCCGCGCCGAATATCACCAATGCGGCGGTCGCGACGAACGGCGCGTGCAGGCCTTGCGGCAGCGCGACGCGATTGAGCGCCAGCACCACCAGACGGCCGCCGATGACGCCGGCGACGGCGCCGAGCACGGCCTCGCGGCCGAGCTCCAGCATAACATGCATGATCGAACTGTTGCCTACCGAAATGAGTTCGACCAGCATCAGCGTGAGAAATACCGCAAACGGATCGTTGGTGCCGGATTCCGCCTCCAGCGTCGCGCCGACGCGCGGCCGCAATCGCAGGCCCTGCGCATGCACCAGGAGAAACACCGCAGCCGCGTCGGTCGAGGCCACCACGGCGCCGACCAGCAGGGCTTCGGTCCAGTTCAGATCGAGCGCATATTTGGCGACCGGCGCCGTGATCAGCGCCGTCAGCAGCACACCGATCGTTGCGAGCACCATCGAAGGCGCCAGCACCGCGCTGATATTCTGAAACCGCGTTTTCAGGCCGCCATCGAACAGGATCAGCGCCAGCGCCACCGATCCCACCAGATAGGTGGTGTGCACGTCGTCGAACCGTACCTGTCCGGGGCCGGAATCGCCCGCCAGCATGCCGATCAGCAAGAACACCAGCAATAGCGGCGCGCCGAAACGCAGCGCGAGCAGGCTCGACAGGATGCCGGCCATGATGAGCACGGCACCGAGCAGAATGGCTATGCTGACCGAATCAAGTGATGCCATGGGCTTTATGTAAATCCTTGCAACCGCATCCTTATCGTCGCCACACTTGGACGCCAACCCATTTCTGCCGGTGCGCGGTTTTCACGCGCCATCCCGTATCGACAAGCGCTGCGGCAATGGCGCCAGTGGAGTGGATTTGACATCCGCTCCGACCCAGCCGCAGACGCGCAAGCGAATGTCAAATCCAAAACTCCACTGGAAACCTATATTTCCTAGTGGTCTTATGATTCTAACATTCGCGAAAGCGCCGGCTGAGAAGGAATGCGAATGTTAGAATCGGACCACTAGCGGCGCGGTTATGTGAGAATCTTCGAGCATTCGAATCACGCCCGCCGGCAATCCGCCCTGAGAAGAGATTTTGACGATGGATCTGAACGACGTCATCGAATACCTGCGAACCGTAGCGCGGTCCGTCGGGGCGGAAATGTCCTCGCCCTGGTTCTATCTGCAATTCGGCCTGATCCTGACCGCGGCCGGCATCGCCTTCGTGGCGCACAGCGCTCTGCACGCGCGCATCGACGCCACGTCCGTCGCCAAGCGCTGGCCGCCGCCGTTGCGGCGTCTGGCCCGCGTGCTGGTGGCAAGCTGCTCTACCGTCGTCTTTGCGGTCCTGGTCATCGCCGCGCGCATCGCGATGTACCACTCGACATGGCCGAGCCGGAGCTACATGCTGATGGTCGCGGCCAAACTCGCGGTCGCCTGGCTGATCATCCGGCTTGTGACCTCGGTCATCCGCAACGCCTTCATCGTCAGGCTGGTATCGCTTTCGGCGTGGCTGATCGCCGCCTTGAGCATCATCAATCAGCTCGACCCCACGATCGATGCGCTCGACTCGGTCTCGGTCGTGTTGGGCGGGCTACGCTTGACGCCATTGCTCGTGATCAAGCTGGGCGCGCTGCTGGTTGCAGCCCTGTGGCTCACCAACATCGCCAGCAATTTTGCCGAAAGCCGCATCAATCAGTCCGCCGACCTGACGCCATCGATCCAGGTATTGCTGGTGAAGATGATCCGGATAGGGTTGCTGGTCGTCGCGATCGCTGTTGCGCTCAGCGCTGTGGGCATCAACCTGTCGGCGCTCGCGGTATTTTCGGGCGCGGTCGGCGTCGGCATCGGCATCGGCCTACAGAAGATCGTCGCCAACTTCATCAGCGGCATCATCCTTTTGGCGGACAAGTCGGTGAAGCCCGGCGACCTCGTCACCATCGGCGACAGCTCGGGGCGGATCAGCGCGATGAAGACGCGCTATATTTCGGTGGCCGCCGGCGACGGCCGCGAGTTCCTGATCCCCAACGAGGATCTGGTGACCCAAAAGGTCACCAACTGGACCTATACCGACAAGAACACGCTGGTGAAGGTCAACTTCAGCACCAACTACGCATCCGACCCGAGGCAGGTATGCAAGCTCGCCGTCGAAATCGCGACCGCTGCGCCCCGCGCCATCAAATCCAGGACGCCGAACTGCATCCTTTCCGAGTTCGCGGAGACCGGCATGAAGTTCTCCTTGACCTTCTGGATCGCCGACCCGGACGGGATGGATAACGTAAAGAGCGACGTGATGCTGTCGTTATGGGAAACCTTTAAGCGCGAAGGAATCCGGGTGCCCTACCCCGTGCGGGAAATCCACGTTCGCGGCGGGGCGCTACCGGTCGACACCACGGTGGAGGTCTCCAATTGACCTCGAACCCGGCAGTTCCAGTCCCTGCGCGCAACTTGCGCGGCGCGCGTCAATCATTAAATTAGGTTTTCCGACCACCCCGCCCTGCCGAGATACGATCCGCCCATGAGTTATGTTGAGGCTTCAGACACTTCGCTGCGCAAGACCGGGCAGATCAAGCTGCACGGCGCGAGTGGTTTTGCCGGCATGCGCAAAGCGGGCGCGCTGGTGGCGAAATGCCTCGATGAGCTAACCGACATCGTCAAGGCAGGCCTGCCGACCTCCCGGATCGATGATTTCGTCCGCGAGTTCGCCTTCAGCCATGGCGCCTATCCGGCCACACTGATGTACCGCGGCTATCGCTACTCGACCTGTACCTCGCTCAACCATGTGGTGTGCCACGGCATGCCCGGGGACCGGCTGCTGAAGGAAGGCGACATCGTCAACATCGACGTGACTTTCATCGTCGAGGGGTGGTATGGCGATTCCAGCCGGATGTATGCGATTGCGCCGATCGCGCGCAAGGCCGAGCGGCTGATCGAGGTGACGTACGAGGCCATGATGCGCGGAATTGCCGCGGTGAAGCCGGGCGCCACCACCGGCGACATCGGCCATGCCATCCAGAGTTACGTCGAGCCACAGGGCATGAGCGTGGTGCGCGATTTCTGCGGCCACGGCCTCGGGCGGATGTTCCACGACGAACCCAACATCATTCATGTCGGCCGCCCCGGCGAGGGCATACAGCTCAAGCCCGGCATGTTCTTCACCATCGAGCCGATGATCAATCTCGGCAAACCGCACGTGAAGATCCTGTCCGACGGCTGGACGGCGGTGACGCGGGACCGTTCGCTGTCGGCGCAGTTCGAGCACTCGGTCGGCGTGACGGCGACCGGCGTCGAGATTTTTACACTTTCCGCACGTCACGGCGAGAAGCCGCCGACGGCGGCCTGACCGGCGCCGAAAGCGCGGTCTCCCGGGCAAATCCCCGGTTGCAAAAACTGGCCGGCGCGGCATGGTGGCGCCGATGCCCGGAAAAGACGCCGATACCAAGGACCCCCTGGTCGAAGTGCCGCACTATCACGGCCATCGGGAGCGGCTGCGCGAGCGCTTTCGCAATGCGGGCGCCGGCGCCCTGAGCGATTACGAACTGCTCGAGATGGTGCTGTTCCGCGTCATCCCACGCGGCGACGTCAAGCCCCTGGCCAAATCGCTGATCAAGGCCTTCGGCTCGTTTGCCGAAACCATTCATGCGCCCGAAACACGCCTGCGCGAAATCAAGGGAGTCGGCGAAGCGACCATCACGGAATTCAAGCTGATCGCCGCGGCCGCCCACCGCATCGCCAAGGGCGAGCTTCATCAGCGCGCGCTGTTGTCGTCATGGAATGAGGTACTCGACTATTGCCGCACCAACATGGCCTTTGCCGACAAGGAGCAGTTTCGCATTCTGTTTCTCGACAAGCGCAACCAGCTGATTGCCGACGAGGTGCAGCAGACCGGCACGGTGGACCACACGCCGGTCTATCCGCGCGAGGTGATCAAGCGGGCGCTGGAATTATCCGCAACCGCGCTGATCCTGGTGCACAACCACCCTAGCGGCGATCCGACCCCATCGCAGGCCGACATCCAGATGACCAAGGCGATTATCGGCATCGCCAGCCCGCTCGGCATCTCCGTACATGACCACATCATCGTAGGCCGAGGCGGGCATGCGAGTTTGAAGGGGATGAAGCTGATTTGAGAATTTCCGGCAACCGGCCGATCACTGCCGCAGCATGATCAGCGGATCGGCGCTGTCGGGCACCAGGCGCCATTGCGCGTTGTCGTCGGCCTGGAAGCGCCAGATCTCGCCATTGGCTTCCGACATCAACAATAATTCGCCGCGTTCGAGCCGCCACATTGTCGGCCCAAAGGCCTCGACCGCGGGATCGCAGCGCGGCTTGAGAAACACCTGGAAGTTATCCGCGCCGGCGTCCGTATTGGTCAGGGTCAGGCCGCAGACGGGACGGCCATTGCTGCGCACCATCGCCCAGTCGCCGATCATCTGATCCATCGATTTGGCAAGCGAGCGCGCGGCGGCGAGGTTCTGCAGGATATAGATGCCCTCGCCTTGCCTCAGACCTTCGAAGATTCCGCTCTCGACTTCGGTGAAGTCGATCACCGGCTGGCCGGCAGCATCCTGCAGGCGAACGATATCGAGCCCCTTGATGTTCCAGGCGGTGATATCCTTGGCGAACGGCAGCGCCTTGGCGCAGCCCGGCTCCAGCTCAAGCTTCAGGCCCTGCGGGGTCGCGTCGCCCTTCAATGTGACGACGCAGGTCTTGCTGCGCTCGGTGGTCGAAAGCTCCCACTGGCCGACCATGTCCTTTTTCAAGGAACTGGCGTCCTGCGCGGCGGCCGGATGTCCGCAGGCAAGCGCCACCCACAGCGCTACGGCCGCAATCCGTGGCGGATTTTTGAACCGCCACACTGGCATCAGCGGCCCTTTGCCGGGGTTTCGGCGATCGGGGTCAGCGGGCCCTTGCCCGCAAACCAGGACTTGAGATTGTCGACCACGAGTTGATCCATCGCGTTGCGGGTCACCACCGCGGCCGAGCCGATATGCGGAAGCAAGACCACGTTCTGCATCGCTTTCAATTCGTCCGGCACCGCCGGCTCATTGGCGAACACATCGAGACCCGCGGCCAGAATGGTTCCCGACTTCAGCGCCGCGATCATCGCCTCTTCGTCGACGACAGAGCCGCGCGCCACGTTGATGATGACGCCGCGCGGGCCAAGCGCCTTGAAGACATCGGCGTTGATCATTTTGGCGGTCGAAGGTCCGCCGGGCACGATCGCCACCAGCGTATCGACCGCTTTCGCCATCTCGATCAGATCGGGATAGTGCTTGTAGCTGACGCTCGAGACCGGAGTGCGCGAATGATAGACTACCGGCACAAGCGAGGCCTCCAGCCGGCGGCCGATCGCCTGGCCGATCCGGCCCATGCCGACGATTCCGACCTTGCGGTCCCGCAGCGAGCCGACGCTCAGGGGATATTGCTGCGTGGTCCAGAGCCCGGAGCGCAGATAGCGGTCGGCCTTGACGAATTCGCGCAAGGTAGCGATCAGGAGCCCCATCGCGACGTCCGCGACCTCCTCGGTGAGGACATCCGGGGTGTTGGTCACCGTAATGTTATGTTCACTCGCGTAGCCGGCATCGACATGATCGTAGCCGACGCCGAAAGACGCCACGACTTCGAGTTTGGGGAACATCGCCAGCACGCCGCTGTCGCAACGGACCGTGCCGTAGGTGACCGCGGCGCCGCGGATTTTTGCGGCCACGGCCGGGCTCACGCGGTCAAGATCGGCGCGCGTCTCAAACGGATGGAGCACGAATTGATCGGAAAAGCCCTTGTCGACGATCGGCTTGTTCGGTCCGTAGACCAGCAGGTCGATTTTCTCCGATGAAATACTTCCGCCCACCATCTACAGCTCCGATTCCGAAGTTCGCAATAAATCGCAGCAACCTCTGATGCGAACTTCGGAATCAAAGGAGCTCTGGTAACTTATTGATTTGAGTAGCGGCCTTGAATTTGAAGTTCCTATACCGAACTTGCCGCAACATTGATAGGAACTTCAAATTCGCCGCTACTCATTTTCCTTTCCAAGCGCGCTCTCGTGCCAGCGCCGCAGCACCAAATGCGAGGTTAGCGCCAGCACCCCATAAATGACAATTCCCGCGGCCGAGAGCAACAGCAAGGCCGCGAACATTCGGGGAATGTTGAGGCGATATCCGGATTCCGCAATTCGGTAGGCAAGGCCCGATCCCGCACCGGCCGAGCCGGCGGCGATCTCGGCCACGACCGCACCGATCAGCGACAGGCCGCCCGCAATGCGCAATCCGCCCAGGATGAACGGCAAGGCGGCGGGCAATTTGAGAAAGCACAGGGTCTGTAACCGCGATGCGCCATAAAGCTGGAACAAACCGGCAAGATTGCGGTCCACCGAATTCAGACCGAGCGTCGTGTTGGACAGCACAGGAAAGAAGGCGACGATCCAGGCACAAACGACAACCGCAGTGGGCTGCGAGAGATAAATCAACAGCAGCGGTGCAATCGCGATGACCGGGGTGACCTGCAAAACCACGGCATAGGGAAACAGCGAATATTCGAGCCATTTCGACAGGTTGAATAGCAGCGCCAACGCGACCCCGCCGATCGCGGCCGCCACGAAGCCTTCCAGCGTGGTCAAAAGCGTGGTCAGAAGCGATTGAAACAGCACACCCCGGTCCGCGATCAGCGTCGTAAAAATAACCGAGGGCGCCGGCAGGACATAGGGCTTGATATCATTCACCCGCACCATGAGTTCCCACACGGCAATGCCTGCCGCGAGCACGACGACGGGCAGCAGGAAGCGAACGAGACGCAAGGCATGGTTGCTTCTCGGAACCGCGAGCGATGGCGGGAGATCAAACGCGCTCATGCGGCCGCCCCGGATAAGAAGGCGCAAGCGCGCTCGACACTTGCCGGCAGTAGCCGGCATAGTCGGCCGAGGTGCGGAAATCTTCCCCACGCGGCTCGGCTGTTTCGATGCCGATTTCGGCGGCGATGCGTCCGGGGCGCGGCGTCATCACAAGCACACGTTGCGACAGATAAACCGAACTCGAAGACCGAATGGGTGACGAAAATGACGGTCTTGCGTAAGGAGCGCCACAACTCCAGCAGGTCGTTGTTCAAGCGAAAGCGGGTGATTTCGTCCAGTGCCGCGAAGGGCTCATCCATCAAAAGGATATCCGGATCGGTGACCAGCGCGCGGGCGAGCGAAACGCGCATCTTCATGCCGCCGGATAATTCGCGAGGATAGGCAGCGGCGAATTCGGAAAGCCCAACTTGCGCCAGGGCCTCTTCGACGCGCGCCTTCGATTGGGCAAATGGAACATGCGCCAGTTTCAGCGGCAGCCGGACGTTCTCGCGCACGCTTGTCCATGGCATCAGGGTCGGCTCCTGAAACACGAAGCCGACCGGGTGCGCGCCGTTCGCCGTCACGGCCGGCCGCGCAACGCGGACAGTTCCGGAGGTCGGCGCATTGAGGCCGGCGATCAGGCGAAGCGCGGTCGATTTGCCGCAGCCGGATGGTCCAAGCAGCGACACGAACTCGCCCCGGCGCACCCGGAGATCTATCGGGCCAAGCGCCATCACACCGTTGTCATAGGCCTTGGTGACATCGTTCAGACTGACTGCAAGCCCCGCCGGATCGGAGTCCGTGTCAGCCAACGCTGCAGGTTCGGCCATATTCCCGCGATCCTAGTTCTTGGGCCGCAGATCGAGGCCGACACCCTTGTTGATGAAGCGGAGCGTGTAGGACTTGCGGTAATCGATGTCGGCGCGGACGACGTGGGCGCGAACCATCTTGTCAAAGAAGCTCACCATCCGCGCGTCGTTCATGGCGCCGATGCCGTCGCGCAACGCGTCGCCAGAGTCGACGATCCCGTACTCCTTCATCCTGGCGATGGAGTAGGCGATCAACTCGTCGGTCATTTCCGGATTGAGTTTCCTGATCATGGCATTGGCCGCAGCGTTATCGCCGTACAGATAGTTGTACCAGCCGACAAGCGAGGCACTGACGAAGCGTTGAACCAGATCAGGCTTCTTGTCGATCAGGTCGCGGCGCGTCTCGACCAGGGTCGAGTAGGTGTTGAAGCCGTAATCGGCAAGCAGGATGACCCCGGGCTTGAAACCAGCTGACTTCTCGATCGCGTAAGGCTCGGAAGTGACATAGCCCTGCATTGCGCTGTGCTTGTCGGCGAGGAACGGCTGGGGATTGAAGGTGTAGGGCCTGACCTTGTCTTCGCTAAATCCGTATTCGGACTTCAGCCACTGGAAATAGCTCGAGATACCTTCCTTCGAGACGAACAGCGTCAGCGGCTTGAGTTCGTCGAGCTTGGTGATTTTGGATTCCGGGTGCGTCAGCAGCACCTGCGGGTCCTTCTGGAAGATAGCCGCGACGGTGACCACCGGCACGTTGTTGGCGACCGCATCGAGCGACATCAGCGTGTTCGCCGCCATGAAGAAATCGAGCTTCCCGGCGATCAGGAGCATGCGATTGTTCTCGTTGGGACCGCCGGGCACGATCGTCACGTCGAGTCCATATTTGGCGTAAGTGCCGTCGGCCACGGCCTGGAAGAATCCGCCATGCTCGGCCTCGGCGACCCAATTGGTCCCGAACGAGACCTTGTCGAGCGCGGTCTGGGCCAGCCCGGGCGATGTGACCAAGACAACGGCCGCCAGAAGCGCCGTTAACGCTCGCGGCACCAGCTTCATGATTGGACTCCGTAGGTCATTTTGCCTCATGATGGGGCAATCAAACGCGAGAAGCGTCTAGTGCTCACTTTCCGAAGTTCGTATCATCTCGCGGCACCACCTTTACGAACTTCGGAATCGAAAGGACACTAGCAAAGTTACTGTTCTAGTGTGGCTTTTGGTTCAGAAGTCCGCATGACGAACTCGCGGCAACAATGATGCGGACTTCTGAACCGCCACACTAGGCACCCATACAAACTATCTTTGTGCGATGACTTCAACCCTCCCTCCCCGCGATTGGATCGACATCGACCGGCCCGATTTGGCCGGCGCCGATCGCGAGCGCTGGATTGCGGTTCTGCCGCTGGCCGCAACCGAGCAGCACGGGCCGCATTTGCCCCTCGAAACCGACGTCCTGATCGCGCAGGCCTATCTCGCGCGGGTGCGCAAACTGCTCTCCGACGCCATGCCCGTCACTTTTCTGCCGCTTCAGCCGATCGGGATTTCCTCGGAGCACACCGATTTTCCGGGCACGCTGACATTGTCGCCGCAAGCAGCCCTCAAGAGCTGGATGACGCTCGGCGAGAGCGTCGCTCGGGCCGGCCTGAAAAGGCTTGTGATGGTCACAAGCCATGGCGGCAACAGCGCCGCAATGAGCCTCGTCGCGCAGGAGCTGCGCACGCACCACCGGATGCTGGTTGTCACGACGGCCTGGGGCCGGCTTTCGGCACCCGAGGCGCTGTTTTCCGCTCAGGAAGTCCAGCATGGCATTCATGGCGGCGCGGTCGAGACATCGATCATGCTGGCGCGCCATGGCGCGCAGGTGCGGCGCGAGGCGATCGCCGATTTTAGTCCCTCGACCGTCGCGATGGCACGGGATTTTCGCTGGCTCTCGGCGCAGCGGCCGGCACCGTTCGCCTGGCAGGCCCAGGACCTTCATCCGAGCGGCGCCGCCGGCGACGCGACGCAGGCGTCCGCCGAAAAGGGCGAACGCCTGATCGATCAGGGCGCACAGGCGTTTTGCGAGTTGCTTGCGGACGTCGAGAAATTCGATCTGAAGGCGCTTTCCAACACCCCGCAGGCTTAACGGCGGCGGTTTGACTGCCGCCGCCTGACGGTGTGCAAAGCCATCGAGGCGGTTGACATAGTATAGGGGGGTACCCTATATTTAACGGTATCATGTCGCACACGATCAAAGAGAAAAAGCGGCTGTTGGCGCGCGTCGGCCGCATCCGCGGCCAGGTCGAGGCCATCGAGCGTGCGCTTACCGAGGAGGTCGACTGCGAGCGCATCATGCACATGATCGCCGGCATTCGCGGCAGCGTCGCTGGGTTGATGGCCGAGGTGGTCGAGGACCACATCCGCACCCACCTTGTCGACCCGGAAAGGAATCCCGGCGCCCTCAATGCAGCCGCTGCCGATCAGTTGATCGACGTGGTCCATACCTATCTGAAGTGAGGCGAACATGACGGACCCTGGTCTGGCCTCTGGGATATCACCGCACAGCCACGTCTTTCTCGGCCACGATCACGACCGGGCGGAACGACGGACCTGGGCGGTCATCATTCTCTGCACGCTCATGATGATCGCCGAAATCGTCGGCGGCGCCTTGTTCGGCTCGCTCGCCTTGATCGCGGACGGCTTGCACATGTCGACGCATGCCGGCGCGCTGCTGCTCGCCGCGCTCGCTTATACCTATGCCCGCAAATATGCCGACGATCGCCGGTTCACGTTCGGCACCGGCAAGTTCGGCGACCTCGCCGGGTATTCCAGCGCCATCGTGCTGGCGATGATCGCGCTTCTGATCGGCTATGACGCTGTGTCACGCCTGCTCGATCCCGTTCCCATTGCCTTCAACCAAGCGATCCCGATCGCGGCACTCGGTCTTTTGGTCAACATCGCCAGCGCCTGGCTATTGGCGGGCGGTCATCACCACGGCCACTCTCATGACCATGATCACGTCGAGAAGCCGCGTCGCATTGAATTGGGCCGCGGTGCGCTGGAAATCGAAGTCTTCGAAGACAACGTGCCGCCGCGGTTCCGTGTCAGGGCCGGCGCCGGCGCGATGCCGGCGGCCGCCGATTTCACCATCGAAACCGTCAGGCCGGACGGTAGCCGACAGCTATTCTCGTTCGAGGAAGGTCGCGGCTACCTGCAATCGCGCGACGAGATCCCGGAGCCGCACGCCTTTCTTGCCAGGGTTCGCCTGATGCAGGCTGGCCAAGCCGAGACGCGCGATCTGGAATTCGAAGAGCACGATCATGGCGGCGGCGCGCATCACCGCGACAACAACATGCGCGCCGCCGTCGTTCATGTCATGGCGGACGCCGCGGTGTCGGTTTTGGTGATCGTCGGATTGCTGCTGGCCCGCGCATTCGGTTGGCTGTGGATGGACCCGTTAGCGGGCTTCATCGGCGCGCTGGTCATCGCCAACTGGTCAGTCGGACTGCTGCGCGATACCGGCGCTATCCTGCTCGATCGCAACCCGGATCCGCGCATGGCGGAGAAAGTCCGCATTGCGATCGAAAGCGAGGGCGACCGGGTCACCGACCTGCATCTCTGGCGGCTTGGACCCGGACATCTCGGCGCCATCGTCTCGATTGCGACATCCAACCAGCGCGAGCCGGCACACTACCGGCAAAGGCTGGCAGGTTTCGCCGATCTTTCGCACGTGACGGTGGAGGTTCAGCACCTCCAATAAGGCTGCTGTTGACAGCAATCGGGACCGGGCGTAGGTGCGGTCCGCCGTTGTAACACTAGTGTAGCGACTTTGACGTTCCTTTCAGTGTTGCCGCGAGCTCTCGGAAGGAACGTCAGAGTCAGAAAGCTACACTAGGATCATATAGTTACTAGTGTCCCTTTGGTTCTGACATTCGTAAAAGTGCCCGCTGCGATGGGATACGAATGTCAGAACCGGGACACTTGTGTCAAACAATTCCTTCAATCCTGACAAAGAGCAAATGGGCAGTACGACCTTCGGCAACGACTACCCGGCGATGACCGGGCATGCGGTGCCGGCAAAATTCACAGTTGATCGCGCCGGCCGCCGCCGCGTGAGGAGTGACGGTCGCACCTAGCGAACTGTCCGCTCACCGGCCTGCCGCGCTATCAGCGGAAATGGAGGTGAGCAATGTTCAAACGAACAGCAGAAATCCGAGCACGCAGCCTTCCAGGCCGGCTCAGGCACGCTCGTTTGCGTCGGCCGCAACGATTTTGGCCGGCCGGCAATCCGCAAAGCCAAACAGGAATTTGACCATGATCCCCTCGATTGATCAGACAGCGATCAACCTCGGTATGGCGACGCTGCTCGGCGCATGCATCGGTTTCGAACGCCAATGGCGCCAGCGGATGGCCGGATTGCGCACCAACACGCTGGTCGCGATCGGTGCGGCGAGTTTTGTCATTTTCGAGAGCCCGTTCCCTGACGAGGGAAGTCCGACGCGGGTGGCCGCGCAGGTCGTCTCGGGAATCGGCTTTCTCGGCGCGGGGATCATCTTTCGCGAGGGACTCCAGGTGACCGGGCTCAACACCGCGGCGACCCTGTGGTGCTCGGCGGCGGTGGGGCTGCTTGCGGGCAGCGGCCACCCGCTGCAAGCGACCGCGACGATGTTTGTCGTGCTCGTCAACCTGACCTTGCGGCCGCTGGTCCGGATCATCAATCGGCAACCGCTCGTGCAGGCCGAGACCGATTTCCACTACCGCGTTCGCGTCGTGTGCCGAAGCCCCGAGGAGGCCCATGTCCGCGCCCTGCTGTTGCAGGGTACAGGTAACGGCCATCTCAGCCTGCGGCAGCTCGACAGCACAGACCTTGAGGAAAGCGGACGCGTCGAAGTCACCGCCCAGCTCACTTCCGCTGCCAAGACCGACGTCGTGCTCGAACAGGTCGTCGGCCGCCTCAGTCTCGAACCGACCGTTTCAGCCGCGAGCTGGAGCGTCGAACCCATCCTGGAATGACGGGTATGACGGCATGCTCGCGATTGAGAATTGGTCGCAAGTATGGTTGGGAATAAACCCCGGAGTTTCCTGATCTAGCATTCGATGTGGGTAACGAGATGCGTTATGAAAAAGATCGGTAAATTCGGGGGCGGCAGCGGCATGCTGCTGGCAACATGTTCGGCGGCGATGGCAGGCGACGTGCCTCCTAATATTCCGGTCAAAGCGCCGCCCGCCTATGTCACCAAGGCCCCGCCCGCCCCGGCTCAGAATGGCTACGACTGGAATGGCTGGTACTTCGGCGTCCATGTCGGGGTCACCGCGGGAGCATCGAACTGGTCCGCTACCCCGGGATTGAACGGATCGTTCAATCTGCCCTTCAATTTCGGTTTCCGCCGGTACAAGCGGCCACGTCGGCGGTCTTCAGGGCGGCTACAACCAGTCTTTGCATCGCACCGTTGCTCGGCGTCGAGGCTGATGCATCCTTCCCGAATTCGGACGTAGCACTCCTTTTCGATGCGCGGCGCCTGACCATCACCTCGCCCTTCACCGGCGAGGTAACTATGGCGAGGCTGTATCTACTTCGGCACCGTCCGCGCACGGTTCGGCTATGCGTTTGAACATTGTCTGCCCTACGGCACGGGTGGCGTGGCCTGGACCTTCGATCAGGTGACGCGCACGCAGGTGGCCGGCGTTCCCATCGCCAACCGCAACGACCGGGACCGTGGTGTCATCGCGGCCCTGGCGCGGGATGGGCGGTGGGCGCCGGCGTCGAAATTCCGTCACCGGCAAGCTGGACGGCAAAGGCCGAATATCTGTAGTCGATCTCGGCCGGGATAGCGTGGGCATTTGCCGCCGGGCGCAACGTCGATTCCGATCTCCCATGCTCTTGCGGGCCGGACTGAACTACCGGATTGGCGACACGCCAGGGCTCCGACTTTCGTGGCCAAGGCTGCGCCGCTGGAAACGGACCGTATCGACTTTCACGGCCAGACGACCTTTCTTCGTCCAACTATCCCCCGTTCCGTTCGCCCTATGCGAGCCCGTAGAGCCTGCCCGGAGGCGGAAAATCCGCGAAACAGGACATGACCTTTATGCGGTGTTCGGCTGTGGCAGGGCGGCGAATTCTATATCAATCCGGAACTCGATCAGAGGTTTCGGTCTCCGGAACGCTTGGTGTTGCGGGCTTCTCAACGGCGAAGCCCAGAAGGTCGGATCGCTGACTTCCCGTAAATTCGGCCGCAACGCTACTACTTCCAGCAGACTTTCGACCTCGGCGGCGAAACCCAACAGGTCGACGCCGGGATCAATCAATTGTCGGGCAACGCGATATCGATCGCGTCATGCTCACGATCGGCCGCTTCGCGTCGGTCGACTTCTTCGACAGCAATTCCTACGCCAATGATCCGCGCGCCGACTTCATGAACTGGTCGATCGTCGTCGCCGGTACCTATGATTTCGCGGCCGATGCTGGGGTTATACGGCGGCGCTATCGTCGAATTGAACCGGGGCCATGGACCGTCCGCGCCGGCGTCTTCGACGTTTCGACCATTCCGAATACGACTCCGGTCGATTTGCAATTCGAACAGTTCCAGACCGTCGGCGAACTCGAACGGCGCTATTCGACCTTGGATCAACCCGGCAAACTGCGATCTCCGGATTCTTCGCGACGGGCGCATAGGCAATTTCGAAGATGCCATCCAGCTCGCCGATCTGACCGAGGCCTCGATGATCATCGACGTTCGCGAATATCCGGACGGAAAGGCATCATACGAACCCCGAGCAGCAGTATTGCCAAGGACATCGGCCTGTTCGCCCGCGCAAGCTGGAATGACGGCCGCAACGAAATCCTGTCGTTCACCGATATCGATCGCAGTGTTTCCGGAGGCGCTTCAATTTCCGGCAAGTAATGGGGACGCGACGACGATACGATCGGCATCGGCGGCGTCGTCAACGGGCTTCAGCAGGTCCATCGCGAATTCCTGGCCGCCGGCGGCTTCGGGCTCCTGATCGGCGATGGCCGCCCAACCTACAGCCCGAACAGATCCTGGAAGCTTACTACAGCTTCCCGGTGCTCTATGCCGAGGATGACGCTGGACTATCAGCTCATCGTCAACCCAGCCTATAACCGCGACCGTGGCCCCGTCTCCGTGTTCGGTGCCCGTCTCCATGCGCAGTACTCGTTGCAACAAGAACCTCACGGGCGGAAACTCCTCCTCATAACCGCCGACTATCAACTCATCACAAATCCTGCCTATAACGCAGACCGGGGACCAGCGTCGATCTTCTCGGGGCGACTGCACGGCGAGTTCTGAACAAGGCGGCGCGGCATGACGCTTGACGATATTCTGACACCGAGGCTGGGACAGGCGCTGCGGCCGAACGTCTGGGACGCCGTTGCCCTGATCCTGGTGATCGGCGCGATGGTGCTGATCGTCTATGGCGGCGAGCAGACCACCCTTCCCTTGTCCACTCTCGGCACCTCTCCGGTATCGCTCGATCCCGGCAATTTGCCGCTCTACGCGCTGCGAACGACGATGCGCATGCTGCTCGCCCTCGTCTGCTCGATCATTTTCACGCTGATCTACGCCACCCTCGCCGCCAAAAGCCGGCGCGCGGAGATGGTGCTGATTCCGCTGCTCGACATCCTGCAATCTGTGCCGATCCTCGGTTTCCTCACCTTCACCGTGGTGTTCTTCCTCAACCTGTTCCCGGGCCAGGTGTTCGGCGCCGAGCTCGCTTGCGTATTTGCGATCTTCACAAGCCAGGCCTGGAACATGACGTTCAGCATGTACCAGTCGATCCGCAACGTGCCGAAGGATCTCGACGAGGCCTCGCAAAGCTTTCATCTTTCGGCATGGCAACGCTTCTGGCGGCTTGACGTACCCTTCGCCATGCCCGGCCTGATCTGGAACACGATGATGTCGATGTCCGGCGGTTGGTTTTTCGTGGTGGCCTCGGAGGCGATTACGGTCGGCAACACCACCGTCACCCTGCCCGGCATCGGCTCCTATGTCGCGCTCGGCATTCAACAGCAAAATCTGCCGGCGATCGGCTACGCGATCCTGACCATGCTGCTGGTCATCATTGCCTACGACCAATTGCTGTTCCGCCCCGTCGTCGCCTGGGCCGACAAGTTCCGCTTCGAGCAGACGGCCTCGGCCACCGCCCCGACGTCATGGATGCTCGACCTGTTCCGCCGTACCCGGGCATTACGCGCGCTGACCTATCCGTTTGCCGCCCTGAACAAAGCCGTTTCGAACCTGCATCTGACGATCCCCGGCTTGAAAACACCGGCCAGACTCAGTTCGCCATCGCGCCTCGTCGATGGCGCCTGGCTCATCCTCGTCCTCGCAAGCACCGGCTATGCCGCCTGGCGGGCCTATCAATATATGTCGGCGACGCTGAGCCCGTCGGACGTCCTCGCCGCGATCGGGTATGGCCTGATCACGCTGGCGCGCGTCATCGTGCTAATCGCGCTGGCGTCGCTGATCTGGGTGCCGGTCGGCGTCTGGATCGGGCTGCGGCCAAAACTGGCCGAGCGCATTCAGCCGCTCGCGCAGTTCCTGGCCGCCTTCCCGGCGAACCTCGCATTCCCGGTCTTCGTCGTGCTCATCGTGCGCTACAGCCTCGATCCCAATATCTGGCTCAGCCCGCTGATGATCCTGGGAACCCAGTGGTACATCCTGTTCAATATCATCGCGGGCGCCAGCGCGTTTCCGACCGACCTTCGCGAAGCCGCCGGCAGTTTTCACCTCCGGGGATGGCGGTGGTGGATCAAGGTCATTCTGCCCGGCATTTTCCCTTATTACATCACGGGCGCCATCACCGCGTCGGGCGGATCGTGGAACGCCTCGATCGTCGCCGAAGTGGCGAGCTGGGGTGACACCCATCTGACGGCCAGCGGGCTGGGTGCCTATATAGCCAATGCGACCGAGGCCGGTGATTTCCCACGGGTCGTGCTCGGCATCACCGTCATGTGCGTTCTGGTAACGCTCTTCAACCGCCTGCTCTGGAGACCGCTCTACGCCTTCGGAGAGCGACGCCTTCGCCTCGGGTAATGCTAAGGACAACCCATGCTCGATATTTCCAAAGACACCAAGCTGCTCGATATTCGCGGCGTGTGCCGCTCGTTTCCGAAGGGCAGCGGCGAGGAACTGCTGGTTCTTGAAAAGGTAGATCTCACGATCCATTCGGGCCAGATCGTGGGCCTGCTCGGCCGCTCCGGATCCGGCAAATCGACGCTATTGCGCATCATCGCCGGCCTGATCGCGCCGACCTCGGGCGACGCCAAGTGCCGAGGCGAGACGATCGTGGGACCACCGAACGGCGTCTCCATGGTGTTTCAATCCTTCGCGTTGTTCCCGTGGCTGACAGTGCTGCAGAACGTCGAACTCGGCCTCGAGGCGCTCGGCGTCGAGAGCACCGAACGCCGCACGCGAGCGCTCGCGGCGATCGACCTGATCGGCCTCGACGGATTTGAATCGGCTTACCCGAAGGAATTGTCGGGCGGCATGCGCCAGCGCGTGGGCTTTGCCCGTGCACTCGTCGTGCATCCGGACCTGCTGTTGATGGACGAGCCGTTTTCGGCGCTGGATGTACTGACCGCCGAAACGCTCCGTACCGACTTGATTGATCTCTGGGTTGAAGGCCGGCTCCCGATCAAGTCGGTGCTGATGGTGACGCACAATATCGAGGAAGCGGTGCTGATGTGCGACCGCATCCTGGTGTTTTCATCCAATCCCGGCCGGGTCGCCGCCGAGATCAAGGTCGATCTGCCGCATCCGCGCAATCGTCTCGACCCGAGCTTCCGCCAGCTCGTCGACAGCATCTATGCCCGCATGACACAGCGCCCCGAAGCCAAAACACCGGCGATCGAAGGCATTCAGGGCACCGGCATGGGCATGATCCTCAATCATGTGTCGTCCAACGTGCTGTCGGGTCTGATCGAGACGCTTGCGGCTCCACCCTATAACGGACATGCCGACTTGCCGGTTCTCGCCAGCCAGCTGCAACTCGAGGCTGACGAAATCTTCCACCTCGGTGAGTCCCTGCAGCTATTGCGGTTTGCCCAGTTGAGCGAAGGCGACCTGATGCTGACCGATGCCGGAAAACGTTTCGCGAATCTGGAAACCGACGCGCGCAAACGGCTGTTCGCGGAACATCTCGTCACCTATGTCCCGGTCGTGGGCTTGATCCGCCGCGTGCTTGATGAGCGGCCCTCGCATACCGCGCCCTCGGCGCGCTTCCGCAACGAACTCGAGGACTATATGAGCGAGGGCGCGGCGGACGAGACGCTCAAGACGGTGGTGTCCTGGGCACGCTATGCCGAACTGTTCGCTTACGACGAGCAGTCGGAGACCTTCAGCCTGGAAAATCCCCACTAGCGAATTGATCGTCATTCCGGGGCCCGCGGTAGCACGAACTTCGATGTGCAATTGCACATCGGAGAATCTCGCGCAAAAACTTCTGGATTCCCCGATGCGCAATTGCGCATCTGAGGTCTGCGCCAAATGGCGCATCCCTAGCCCGCCGGTGCGAAGCTATCGGCCCGCGCCATCGCCCAGTACTCGCGGAAGCGCGGATCATTGGTGCCGTCGATCAATTCGCCCGGGCGAAGCGACGGATAGAGCTTTGCAAAGGTCTGGACTTCGGTCGTTGCAGTCCGCTGCGAGAAGTGGATCGGCCGCAGATCCTGCGGATGTTCCAGGCCCGCGGCGGCCAGAAGCTCCGCCAGCGCATGCAACGTGGCGTGATGATAGTTGTAGACCCGCTCGATCTTGTGCGGCACCACCAGCGCGCGATTGCGCGAGGGGTCCTGCGTGGTCACTCCGGTCGGGCAGCGGTCGGTGTGGCAGCTCAGCGATTGAATGCAGCCCAGCGCGAACATGAAGCCCCTCGCTGAATTGCACCAATCGGCGCCGATCGCCATCGCACGCGCCATGTCGAAAGCGGTGGCGATCTTGCCCGCCGCGCCGATGCGGATGCGGCTGCGGGCATTGATGCCGACCAGCGCGTTATGGACGAAATTGACGCCCTCGCGCATCGGCATGCCCATGTGATCCATGAACTCGAGCGGCGCCGCGCCGGTGCCGCCTTCATTGCCGTCGACCACGATGAAATCGGGATAGATGCCGGTCTCAAGCATCGCCTTGCAGATCGCCAGAAACTCCCAGGGGTGGCCGATGCAGAGTTTGAAGCCGGCCGGCTTGCCACCCGACAGGCGGCGCATCTCGCCGATAAAGGCCATCATCTGCAGCGGCGTCGAGAACGCCCGATGAAAGGCCGGCGAGATGCAGTCCTTGCCCATCGCAACGCCCCTGATCCTCGAAATTTCCTCCGATACCTTGGCGGCCGGCAGCACCCCGCCATGGCCGGGTTTGGCGCCCTGGCTGACCTTGAGCTCGACCATCTTGATCTGATCGTCGGAAGCGACGCGCGCGAACTCTTCCGGATTGAAGCTGCCGTCGCGGTTGCGGCAGCCGAAATATCCTGAACCGATTTCCCAGATGATGTCGCCGCCGTTCTCGCGGTGATAGGGGCTGACGCCGCCTTCACCGGTGTCGTGGGCGAAGTCGCCCTTTTTGGCGCCGGCGTTGAGCGCACGCACCGCATTGGGGCTGAGCGCGCCGAAGCTCATCGCCGAGATATTGAACACCGATGCCGAATAGGGTTTCGCGCAATCCGGACCGCCGACGGTGATACGGAAGTTGTCACCGGCGTTGACCTTGGGCGCCACCGAATGGTGAATCCATTCATAGCCTTCGCGGTAGACGTCCTCCTGCGTGCCAAATGGCCGCTTGTCGAGCACCATCTTGGCGCGCTGATAGATCACCGCGCGGGTGTCGCGGGAGAAGGGCATGCCGTCCTTCTCGCTCTCGAAAAAGTACTGCCGCATCTCCGGCCTGATTTCCTCAAGCAGGAAACGCAGATGCGCCGAGATCGGATAGTTGCGCAGCACCGCATGGCTCTTCTGCGTCAGATCGCGAATGCCGAGCACAGTGAGCGCGCCAAAAATCACCAATGGAATGACAATCAGATCGAACACCTTGTGATCGACAATTCCGATGCCAAGAAGCAACGCCGTCACCACGGAGCAAATCGTCAGAACGATGAAACGTGGCGAGAACGGCAGCAGCAGTGTTTCCATGGATCCCTCGGACGGTTCCGCCAGCCCGGCTCGGCCAGGCTGAACTACCCTTATACAATATCGACGGCAACGGTCACGGATATGACGATCTGCAGCGGGTCGCCGGACGATCAATCCCGCAGACGGCCGGGTCTGCCGTCGCCCGGGCTGTTTCGCAGTGCAACGTAGCGGCTGTCCGGCGACGATGGACGAAAGGGTAGCGGCAAAGCTTCGGGCGCGGTTTAATGGTCGTGCGGGCGCAACTCGTTTGGAATGCTCCGCTTGTCCAGGCCCTGCTGGGCCAGCCATGCATTGGTGCTGGTGATCGCTCGCTCGATATGATCCGAGGTGCGCGAGAAATCGTAAGGTGACCCCACCAGCGGGCACAAAGGTGGCACCACAAAATATTCGATGTCGGGCGAGAGGTCCTCCAGCTCGCTCACCAATTGCCGTGCGATTAGCAACGTCAGCGCGTGCAACGCATTGGCGACCGCCCCGATGGGCGGCGTATCGGTCGAGCAAGCGTAGCCTGTCGGCAGGATGATGAGACGGCGTGCGCCTTTCTGAACGGCAACCTTGATCGGCGTATTGGCGGAGATAGCGCCGTCCGCGAGGTAGCGGCCCTCGTACAGAAGGGGCGCGAATGCTCCCGGTATGGCCGTGGAAGCCACGATCGCCTCCACCGCCGGCCCTTCGGAAAGCACGACGCTGTCACCGGAGACGATATCGGTGGCGACGATGTGAACCGGAAGCTGCGCATCCTGCAAATTCCGATAAGGCAGATTATCGTCGATCAGTTTGCGAATGCCGTCGTGCGGAATCAGGAAATCCCGGCGCCAGATGAATCCCAGCAGGGTCCGCCAGGTTATGGGGAAAACGTCGTGGCGCCGCAAACCGCGCCAGATGGTTTCGAGCTCAAGAACGCCTTTGAGGGTGGGCGCCCCGGCAAAATACGCGCCGTTGATCGCGCCGACGCTGGAGCCCACCACCATATCGGCCGAAATACCACTGGCCGCGAGCGCGTGCATCATGCCGACCTGAATCGCGCCAAAGCTGCCACCGCCTGCGAAAACAAACGCGGTTTTCGCCCTACCGTCCTTGCTCGACACGGACAACACCCCTTCCCCCTGAGTCAACGCCTCGACGACAGGCCGGGCGGCTTTCGGCAAGCTATAGCAAACAGCTCCAAAGGCCACATCATCAACAGTGAGTGTTTTGCAGGTGCGGGCGGGATCGCCGGGTCGTGACAACCGCGCGCAAATCGCTACCGTCCGGCGCTGGAACGAGCCACAGGATTTGCCGAATGAAAATTCCAATGCTGCCTTTTACCGTGACGGATTGGAGCCAGGTTGCCGCCACGACGCATCCCGGTGAAAGCGGTCAGGCGCTCTGGCGCACCTTGAACATCGGCGACGTTCGTGTCCGGATGGTCGAATATACGGCCGGATATCTCGCCGATCATTGGTACCGCCGATCTGAAGTCCCTGCAGCGCAAGCGGCAAGTTCTTCCCAGGGACTTCAGATCGATAGCGGTACCAAAATCTTGAACTTGCCAGTGCCCATGACTTTCCGAAGTTCGCCAAAAGGTATTGCTGCAACAGGGCGCGAACTTCGAAAAGTGGGCACTGGTGCGATCGCGGGCACGTACTTTACGTGCTGGAGGGCGTGCTCGACACCGAATTGCGGGATGGCCGCATCTTCACGCTTCGTCCGGGCATGAGCTACCAGGTGTCTGATTTCGGCGATGCGGCCCATCGCTCGTCGACGAAGTCAGGCGCGAAGCTCTTCATTGTCGATTGAGCGGCTGCCGCGCCAGGCCAGTTGCTTCGATCCGGATCGAAGCGTCAGCAGCTGGCATCAACCGGTGACCCCTGTCGGATCGTAGAAGAAACGCTTGCGGGAAATCCGGTCCGATATGCAATGTTGGAACAGACCATTAGGAACGACTGAACACCAGCGTGAGATTATTGGCCGGCATCGCGGCGATCTCGACCAGCGAAAGGCCGGCGTCAACCGCCAGTTCCTCAACCGCCTCGAGATCGCGCACACCCCATTCGGGATTTCGCTGACGAAGGCTTGCATCAAAGGTCTCGTTGCCGTCGGCAGTGTGTTTGCCACCGCGCTTGAACGGTCCGTAGAGGAAAAGCATCCCGCCCTTGCGCAGACAACGCCCCGCGCCCGCGACAAGCCCCTCGGCGACATGCCATGGCGCGATATGGATGACGTTGGCGCAGAATACCGCTAGCAATTCACCGGGGCCGCCTTCGCCCTTCATCGCATTGCACCATGCGGAATCGGACAAATCGATCCGCAGCGGCGGCCGGATGTTTGGGAGACGCGAATGCGCCCGCCACGCTTCGATGCTCTTGAGATGATTTTCGTTGAGGTCGCTTGGCCACCAGGTGACATCGGGAAAACGGCGCCCAAACTCGACCGTGTGCTGACCGGTGCCGCTGCCGGCCTCGACGGCATCCCCGGATTTACCGGCAAGAAACCGTTCCAGCACGGCACAGATCGCCTGATGGTTGCGATGGAAGGCCGGCGCGTCGAGCCGCCCGTCTGCCTCAAGACGGCCGCCATCCTTACCAAATTCAACCACATAGTCAGCCACTCTGGTCTCCGGAACTGTCGGCAAGGGCCTCGCCTTAACCTGCCAAGGCAAAAGCCGCAAACTGCGGGCGGATCGGATTCCGCCTCGGCCGGCCATCTGCGTTGTCAGTTCATGATGTTTATGCTTTGAACCACTATACTTTAACTCCGCATTGGCAGGAACCGCGCCTTGACCGATCGCCGCTCAACCAGGCTTCTGCTATTGGCTTTCATGGTCGCGCTCACCGTCCCGGTCATGACGACCCACGCCCGATCCGACGCGGCCGAAGGCCAAAGGATCGCTTTCGACCGGGCCAAAGGAAACTGTTTGAGCTGTCACGACATCAAGGGCGGCGACCTACCCGGCACGATCGGGCCGCCGCTGAAGGACATCAGAAGCAAATATCCCGATCGCGGCGATCTCGTCGCGATCCTCACCGATGAATCCAAACGAAACCCGCAAACGGCCATGCCGCCGTTCGGCCGGAATCGAATTTTGACCGAACAGGAAATCGGCGCGATCGTGGATTTTCTGCAGACGCTATGATGAGACTTTGCTTCGGCGCACAGCGAGATTTTGGAGAAAAACGATGACGATCCCTGACGGCGACTTCCCGGTCACGCGGCGTCTGATCCTTCAAGGCGCGGGCTCGGTTGCGCTTGCGGGCCTTGGCGTGGCGTCTTTGCGCGCCACTGCGGTCTTCGCCGCCGCCAACGACAGATATCCCGACGACGCCTTCAAGCAAAAGGATAGCAAGGACGCCATCAAACTGCTCTACGGCCGGACCGCGGAACCCTCCGACAAGATCAAGCTCGATGTGCCGGAAATTGCGGAGAACGGCGCAGTTGTGCCGATATCGGTCAGCACGAGTCTTTCGGACGTGACCTCGATCGCTTTTTTGGTCCCGGAAAATCCGAACGTGCTGGCGGCGTATTACAGGATTCCGCAGGGCACGATGCCCGGCCTCGCCAATCGCTTCAAAATGGCGAAAACCAGCAACGTCACCGTGTTCGTGGAAGCCGGCGGCAAGCTCTATAGTGCGACCAGGGAAGTCAAGGTGACCGTCGGGGGCTGCGGCGGCTAAACTGATTTGGAGAGATTCCGATGGCATCGAGCATTCGCGTGCGCGCGATCATGAATGGTGAGATCACCGAAGTGCAGACGCTGATCCAGCACCCGATGGATTCCGGCTTCATCAAGGATGACAAGGGCGAATTCATCCCGGCCCATTTCATCAGGGAATTGACCTTCGAACATAACGGTCAGGCGGTGTTCATCGCCGATTGGGGAACGGCGGTCTCCAAGGACCCCTATGTGAAATTCGCGTTCAAAGGCGGCAACAAGGGCGACGATCTCAAGGTAAGCTGGATCGACAACAAGGGCGGGACCGATACCGCCACGTTCAAGATCCAGTAAAGGCTTTAGCTAGTGTGGCGACACTGACGTTCCTTTCAGTTTCTCAGCGGCCTCGCAAAAGGAACGTCAGAGTCAAAAGCCACACTGGAATTATAGATTTGCTAGTGTCCCTTTGGTTCTGACATTCGTAAAGTGCCCGCTGTGATATGATACGAATGTCAGAACCGGAACACTAGAGGGCGCCGCATTGTTGCTAATTTCGGGGAGACGGTCGAGCGTGCGATTTTGGCTAGCCACCCTCGCCATCCTTTCGATCGCGCATCCGGCTTGCGCCGCCGACGGCATCGACCCTGCCGCCGATGCACGCGCCTTTCGAAAATACTTCGTCCAGAAATTTCCCGGCGTGAAGCTCGAGGATTTCGCCAACGGCCCCTACGCATTGAACGAAGACATGCGACGGCAGTGGGAGGAGAAGGAGCAGTTTCCGCCTTACGAATTTTCGCTCGAAACTGGTAAGGAATTGTTCGCCAGGCCTTTCGCGAACGGCAAGCACTACGCCGATTGCTTTCCCGATCAGGGCGTCGGCATCCGGCAGGACTATCCGCAATTTGACGACAAGAGCGGCAAGGTCGTCACGCTTGAACTGGCATTGAACCGGTGCCGCGAGGCCAATGGCGAGAAGGCGATCTCCTACACCGGCGACGACATGGCTGCCTTGACCGCCTACATGGCGTTCACCTCCCGCGGCAAGCCGTTCAACATCAAAATTCCCGACGATCCACGCGCGCTCGACGCCTACCAGAACGGCAAGCGCAATTTTTATACGCGGCGGGGCCAATTGAATTTCTCCTGCGCGACCTGCCATGTGCAGAACCCCGGCGAGCGGCTGCGCGCCGAAGTGCTCGCGCCCGCCCTCGGGATACTCAATGCGATGCCGATCTACCGTTCCGAATGGGGCGGCATGGGTACGATCAGCCGGCGCTTGATCACCTGCAACAGCCAGGTGCGCGGCGTGCCGCTGGAGCCGCAAAGTGACGAGTATCGCGACCTTGAATATTTTCTGTCCTATGTCAGCAATGGGCTGCCGATTTCCGGACCGGGCTCGCGGCCATGAGGATTTCATTGAAAGCAGCGGTGCGGATAGGCTGTGCGATGGCACCCGCAATGTTGGCGGGCGTGGCAGCGTTCGCCGCCAGCACCGAAGCCGATTTCAGACAAGCCTATGCCGCGGCTGCGGCCACCGAGAAGGAGGCGGGCGCCTTGCGCAACCAATGGCTCCCAACTGAAGCCGCCCTGGCGGACGCCAGAAAGGCCGCCGACAAGGGTGATTTCGACCAGGCGATCTCCGCCGCAAAGGAAGCTGAAGCCCTGGCCAGGGCATCGATCTTCCAGGCCACGCGCGAGAAAGAGGTCTGGAAAGATCTCGAAATCCGCTGATTTTTGGAAAGTGCCCCGACGCCGACAATGACCATCCGCCGCCGTGATCTTCTCAAACTAACGGGTGCCGCTGCGCTCTCAGGCAGCCTGCCGCGGCGAGCGCGCAGCGCCGATGGCGGCGTTTACGATCTGGAACGCTTCGGCAACGTCCGCATCCTGCACATCACCGACACCCATGCGCAGCTCCTGCCCGGATATTTTCGCGAGCCAAGCGTCAATCTCGGCATCGGTGCGATGGCCGGGCAACCGCCGCATCTCGTCGGTCGCGCCTTTCTCGACCGGTTCGGCATCAAACCGGAGAGCGCCGAGGCCTATGCGTTCACGTCGCTCGATTTCGAAAAATCGGCGGCGCGTTTCGGCAAGCTTGGCGGCTTCGCGCATCTGAAAACCTTGATCGATCGCCTGCGCAGCGAAGCGGGGCCACAACGCTCCCTGCTGCTCGACGGCGGCGATTCGTGGCAGGGCACGGGGCTTGCCAACAGCCTGCGCGGCGCCGACATGGTCGAGGCCGCGAACCTGCTCGGCATCGAAGCGCTGACCGGGCACTGGGAATTCACCTATGGCGAAGCCGCCTTGCGCGACAACCTCGGGCAGTTCAAGGGCGAATTCCTGGCGCAGAACGTCTTTCTGACGGAGGAAGCCGCGTTCAATGGCGCCAACGCCTTCGATCCCGCCTCGGGCCGGGTGTTCAAGCCGGCCATGATGAGGGACGTCGGCGGTTACCGTGTTGCGGTGATTGGACAGGCCTTTCCTTACGTTCCGATCGCGCACCCGAAACGGTTTACGCCGGACTGGACCTTCGGCATTCGCGAAGAAGAATTGCAAAAGCTGATCGACAATCTGCGCTCAAACGACAAAGCCGACGCGGTGGTGCTGCTGTCGCACAACGGCATGGACGTCGATCTCAAACTCGCAAGCCGCCTGCGCGGCCTTGACGTCGTTCTCGGCGGCCATACCCACGATGCCGTTCCGCAACCCGTCCGCGTGACCAATCCCGGCGGCGTCACGCTCGTCACCAATGCGGGCTGTTACGGCAAATTCCTCGGCGTGCTCGATCTCGACCTTGCCAAGGGCAGCGTCCGGGATGTGCGATACCGCCTGCTGCCCGTCTATTCGGAATTGCTCAAGCCCGATGCAGCGATGGCATCGCTGGTCGAAAAAGTCCGCAATCCCCATGCGGCCGTCTGGGCGGACAAGATCGCAACCGCCGACCGCCTGCTCTATCGCCGGGGCAATTTCACCGGCACGGTGGATCAGCTGATCTGCGCCGCGTTGCGCCACGAATTCGATACCGAGATCGCGCTGTCGCCGGGCTTTCGCTGGGGCGCAAGCTTTTTGCCGGGGCAAGGCCTGACCACCGAAGACGTGCTGGCAGAGACCGCGATCACCTATCCGGAAACCTATGTTCAGAACCTGACCGGCCGCGACCTCAAGGAAGCGCTCGAAGACGTCTGCGACAATCTGTTCAACCCCGATCCCTACCATCAGCAGGG
Source organism: uncultured Alphaproteobacteria bacterium (assembly GCA_963832045.1). GTDB lineage: Bacteria > Pseudomonadota > Alphaproteobacteria > Rhizobiales > Xanthobacteraceae > Bradyrhizobium. The sequence continues at coordinate 674,293 of CAWHSM010000005.1, read as the reverse complement.
TGGCGATATGGTTCGCGCCGGCGGCCTCACCTATAGCTGCGCGCCCGTGGAGGAAATCGGACGTCGGATTTCCGATCTGAAACTCGCCAATGGCCGTTCGATCGAGCCCGGCAAGCGCTACAAGGTTGCCGGCTGGGCGTCGGTCAACCCGCAGAATGGAATACCGGTATGGGATGTGCTCGCCAAGTATCTGGGTAGAGGCAAGCCGCTCGACACTCCCGCTGACGGTGTTGCACTGCAAGGCGTCCGCGGCAACCCCGGCATTGCGGACCTCTGAGAGAGCTGCGCGCCGCCGTCCACCGTGATACTGTCGGAGAATCCTTCTTTTGTGGGCCTCTCGCCATGATCTTTCGTCAGCTGTTCGACAGCGTATCTGGGACCTATAGCTACCTGCTGGCAAGTCGGGTCGGCGGCGAGGCCATGATCCTCGATCCGGTGCAGGAAAAGGTCGACCGCTATTGCCAGCTGTTGCGCGAGCTCGACCTCAAGCTGGTCAAGGCCGTCGACACGCATTTGCATGCCGACCACGTCACCGGCCTCAGCGAACTGCGCGACCGCACCCATTGCGTCACCATCATGGGCGAGCAGACCAAAGCCGACGTGGTCGCGATGCGGGTCGCCAACGGCGACAAGGTCACGATCGAAGGCATTACGCTCGATGTGATGTACACACCTGGCCACACCGACGATTCCTATAGCTACCTGATGGGCGATCGGGTTTTCACCGGCGATACGCTCCTGATCCGCGGCACTGGCCGCACGGATTTCCAGAACGGCAGCGCGCGGGCGCAATATGATTCCATCTTCAACCGCCTGCTGAAATTGCCTGACGAGACCATGGTGTTTCCCGCCCACGACTACAAGGGCGATACCGTTTCCACCATTGGCGAAGAAAAGCGCTACAATCCGCGGCTGCAGGTGCGCTCGGTCGACGAATATGTCGAGCTGATGAACAACCTGAAGCTGCCCAACCCCAAATTGATGGACGTCGTGATGCCGGCCAACCTGCATGTCGGCCTGCATCAGGACGAACTTGCCAAACAGGGGCTGTCGTTCACCGCCAGCGAGGCGATCGAGAGCCTCGGCCGGCCCGACATTTTGCTGGTTGACTTGCGCGAGCACAGCGAACGGGCCAAGCACGGCATGCTGCCCGGCGCGCTGCATGCGCCCTATCCCGGGATCGGCGAAAGCCTCAAGGCCGGCGGGATGTTGCGCGAGGTCGCCACCGCCTCCGGGCGGCGTATCGTATTCTTCTGCGCCTATGGCGAACGCTCGGCGATGGCGGTCAACGCCGCGAAAGAGGCGGGGCTGAGCAATCCGGCTCACATTGCCGGCGGCATCGACGCCTGGAAGAAGGCCGGCGGGCCTGTGGCGACGGGCTGAAGGCACTTCCTGCTGCTCGCGAATAAAATACCGCACCGCGAGCAAAGCCCGGCGCGAGGTATGGTATTGACTCTGCGCTTGGCACACTTCTAGATAGTTGCGACGGTTCCTCTCACGAGGATCAAAAGGGAATGCGGTGCGGAGAGAAATCTCTAACGCCGCAGCTGCCCCCGCAACTGTAAGCGGTGAATCTTGCGTCACATGCCACTGGGTACCTCGGTCCCGGGAAGGCGACGCAAGGTAACGACCCGCGAGCCAGGAGACCTGCCGTCGATCGTGGTCACACGCGAAGATGCTGGTCGGGGAGTATAGGCATTAGCTTCATCAGCTTGCGAAAGCAGGGGGTGAGACTTCGTTCGCTGTGACGTGCCACTGACGTCATACCGAGGTCCAACCATGTCCTGCACGTTCAAGCGCCGCGCGCGGCGTCGTAGCTTTTTCGCGTCGACTATTCTGGCGACCGTTCTTCCCTTCGCCATTCCACCCGCCCACGCGCAGCAATCGGCATCGCCCAATCTGTTGCCTCCGGTCGAAATCAGCCCGGCCCAGAAGCCCGACAGCGCCCAACCGCCGGCCGGGCAGAAGCCAAAATCGAGGCAGGCCGCAACCAGGCCGAACCAGCAGAAGCCCCCGGAAAAGCCAACCGCTACGCCGCAGCAAGGCATTCCGGACACCGCTCCGACTGTTGTCAGCCCGACGGGGATCGTGACGCCGACCAATGAGGTTGCAAGCTCGATCACAGCCGTCACTGCTCAGGATATCGCGACCCAGCAATACCGCACCGCGCCCGACGTCCTGAACACCGTGCCGGGCTTGAACGTGGTGCAGACCGGCGGAACGGGCGGCCTGACCTCCGTCTTCATCCGCGGCACCAATTCAAACCACACCAAGGTGCTGATCGACGGCATCGACGTCAGCGATCCCAGCACTCCGAACAATGCGTTCGACTTTGCGCATCTTCTCACCTACGACGTTCAGCAGATTGAAGTGTTGCGCGGTCCGCAAAGCGGACTCTACGGCTCGGACGCCATCGGCGGCGTCATTTCGATCATCACCCAGAAGGGAGACGGGCCAGCCCGCTGGACGGCCTCGAATGAGGCCGGATCGTTCGGCACCTTCAACCAGAGCGTCGGCGTCAGCGGCTCACAGGACAACTTCAACTACGCTTTCAGCGTCGCGCATGTGCACGCCTCCGACATTCCGGTCACGCCGTTGCAATTGCTCCCCCCCGGGCAACAGGCGATCGGAAACAACTACGACAACTTGACTTACTCGGCCAAAACCGGCGTCAACCTCAGCGAATCCCTGACGTGGAATTCGGTACTGCGCTACAGCGAGTCGACATTGCTTTTCACCGGGAACAACACCCCTAATGCAGACTTCACCGTCTTTTTTCCCGACGCTAGGCAAAGCCAACAGACCGTTCACGAATTTTTCGGGCGTGAAGAGGCCGTGTGGTCGCTGCTCGACGGCCGCATCAAGAACTACTTCGGCGTCAATTACACGAGCTATTGGAATGCCGACATCACGCCCGGCGTCGACCTAACAAGTGTCACGACCGGCACCCGGCTCAAATATGACTGGCACAGCGTGACCGAGGTTGCGGCCGGCCAGAATCTCATCGTTGGCGCGGAGCACGAAAACTCCGACATAAATACGACGGACTTCTCGGCACAGACAGGCAACAGTTCGGGCTTTATCGAATGGCAGTCGAAATTCGCCAATCGCTTTTTCCTGACCGCCAATATTCGTGAAGACGACAACGACAGCTTTGGCGACCACATGACCTATCGGATTGCCCCGGCGGTGATCCTTCCTTTCACTGATACGACCATCAAGGCGAGTTACGGCACCGGCTTCAAGGCGCCGACGCTCAGCCAACTGTTCCAGAACTTTCCCGGCTTCCTCGCCAACCCGAACCTGAAGCCTGAACAAAGCCGGGGCGTCGACATCGGTTTCGAACAACCGTTGTTCAATGACCGGATCCGGTTCGGATCAACTTATTTCAAAAACAACATCACGGACCTGATCAACGCCAACAGTACGTTCACAACGAGTATCAATATCGACAACGCCATCACCGAAGGCACCGAGAGCTTCATCACCGCCAGCATCATCGATCGCGTCAAGCTGCGCGCCGACTACACCGTCACCCGCGCGGTCGATGCCAACACGGGGCTGGAGTTGCTGCGCCGGCCGAAGGAAAAGTTCAGCATCACGGCGATTTATAATCCGATTGATCCGCTCACGCTTTCGGCTACCCTGCTTCGCGTCAGCGACTGGACCGACATCGACCGCGAAACCTTTGCACCCGTAATTGCGCCGTGCTATATGACCGTCAATCTCCGAGCCGATTATGCAATCAACGATCAGCTTAAGGTGTTCGGCCGGATCGACAATCTCCTCAACGCGCACTACCAGAACCCGACCGGCTTCCTGACGCCGGGTCTCGGTGTGTTCGGCGGCATCCGCTTCGCGAGCTATGCGGTGAAATAAGAGCGGGGGCAGGCGGGAGAGACCATGGCGACGAACGACCAGTTGACCGCGTTTCTGGCCGGCCAGCTTGCCGACATCGAGGCAGGCTTCAGCCTTGGCACATTTGGCGCAATCGCCGAATTCACGCGCGATCGTGACGAGCCGGCGGCGCTCGTTCGAGGCCATGACAGGGTCGGCGTCATCACGGGACGTGGCGGCCTGCGGCTTGTGCCTTGCCCCGAATTGCGACCGATCGCCTCGGAATCGCCGACGACCGAGGCATGGAACCATCGCGTTGCTCTGTGCCTCCCGCTGCCCCTTTGCGCCATGAACGGCCGGACCGAACTGACGGAACTCGGCGCCGACACCGATGCGTTGCGCGACGAAGATCGAAGCGGTGTCCTGTTCGATCTGGGTCTTGACACCCTGCAAGTCGATGTCTGCATCCGTAGCGCCGATCCGCAAGTTGTCGCGGCCCTGCGCGATCGCGCCGGCAAGTCTATTTTCGCTCCGGGCAACGACGTCATGCGCATCATCCTGGCTGCCAGTCCGCATCGCGTCTTCGTCAGCCGGATCGGCCGGGCCGAGGTATTTCAGCCGATACCGCCGCCGGGCGGCCAAAGCCCGAACGGGCCGCATACCCATCTTTTGCCAAAGCTGCTGGCGCACGGCAGAACCCATGCGGCGACCGAGCCACTCCCCGAAGGCTGGATACCTTGCGCCCATGTCTATCCGCCCCATCCCCTTCGCGATCAGTTCGGTGGGAAACGGCCGTTCCGGCGCGACTATCATGACGCCTTTCAGGCCGTACTCGAACTTTACGGAACGATGGAACAGCTTGCCCTCAAGTGGCAGGTCATCGATGCCGTCATGGCGGGACGCGGGCCTTCCGCGCTGACGCTCCCGGATGACCGCTTCGCGCGTGCGGCCCTGCGGGTGGCACTTCGCCAGTTGCAGGCCATCACGCAGGCGTCGCCTGCGCTCTCGGAATGGCTTGCCGATTACGACAGAGCCTCAATGGCCGACGACCAAGATCCGATGGATGCCCTGCACTGACCGGCCGATCGACCTGTTGCGGCTCAAGGAAATAGTTTAGAATTTAAAACCCAGGAGAATGACCATGTCCCTCAGCCTGCTTTCGCCCTCCGCCAACGGCTCCCGGCTTGGGCCCGTCGAGCCGCGTCATGCGCCGCTGTTCTGCTTCGCGCTGCTGACGGCGTCCTGTGCACTGGCGAGCTTTGCGCTCGCCTGCGCGACGCCATTTGCGGCCTTCGCAGTGATTGCCGCGGCGATGCTACCGCTGCGCCCGGCGCTTCTCGTCGTCACCGGCGCATGGCTGGTCAACCAGGGGATCGGCTTCGGTGTGCTACATTACCCTATCGACGGCAATACGATGCTCTGGGGAGCGGTGATCGGCATCGCCGCCCTTGCCGCTACCGCGACTGCCGCGGCCATTCTGCGCTTGCTGCCGCAGCGTAGCACGCCGATTGTCCTCGCTCTCGCTTTGATCTGCGGCTACGGCGCCTATGAATTGACGCTTCTGGCCGCCACGCCATTTCTCGGAGGCGAGGGCAGTTTTACAGCCGCCATCGTTGGACGCATCGGATTTTTGAATGCCGCCTGGTTGATCGGGCTCGTCGCTGCATGCGAGATTGTCCGGCTGGTCAACCCCTTCAAGCGCGGCCATATGGTCTCGTAGGCCCCATCCCGGCGATCGGTAGTTCGGCGGGACAGCATCGCCAAGATGTCGAGCATGACATGCGGCATGGCGCGACAGTCAAATCAGTTTCTAATGGCCGAAACGAACCGTCGGCTGCCGTGCCGCGCCCATCAAACGCTCCCGCTCGGTATCTGGCCTGAGCAGCAACAGACCGAGCAGACCCGCCGCGATCAAAACCACCGCGTTGATGGTGAAGCCGGTCATGTAGCCATCGAGCAGGCCTGAGGCCCGCTGAATCATATTGCCCATCACCATCGGCGCCAGGATGCCGGCAAGCGTATAGATCGCGCCATAAATCGCTATCACAGCGCCGCGCTGGGACACCGGCGTGAACTCGCCGATCATCGGCGCGCACACCACATAAATCGATCCGCAAAGCCCGGATCCCGCAACCAGCAGCGCAATCTGCAGCCCTGCGCCCTCGATATATGGAATGACGGCGAGGATGGCGCCGCCGACAATCAAGGGCACGGCGCCGAGCACCCCGCGCGCATTCCGCGTCGAAAGGCCGCGGGCCATCAGCACTTGCGAAACCCATCCGGTAAGGAGCACCACGATGGCGCCGAACACCCAGGGCAGGATCGAAATCCAGCCGGCGTCGCTTTGCGAAAAGCCGAGGCCGTTGACGATGAAGGGCGTAAACCAGGTGAGGCCCAGCGACAGCGCCCAATAAGCGCCGAAGGTCGCGACGCAACAACCGACAAAGGTGCGCGAGGTCAGAAGCTGCAAATAGGGAATGCGGGGCTCCTTTTCCGCCATTGCAGCGGTCTGGACCAGCGGCCCTTCCTCGCCGAGCGCCAGCCACGCCGCTGCCCACATCAAGCCGACGACACCAAGCGCGCCGAATGCGTAATGCCAATTGTAATTCACGATCAGCCAGTTCAGGGCCGGCACCGCCAGAATGATTCCGAACGCCGACCCCTGCGACAGCACCGCGGTCGGAAGCGTCCGCTTCTCGTCGGGAAACCATTTGTAAATGGCATGCACCGCTACCGCACCCGCAGGTCCTTCGCCGACTCCGAGAATGATGCGGCATGCGAGTAGCGTCGCAAAGCTGACGGTACCGATCATCGGGAACTGCGTGAGCGCCCAGATCAACGCCAGCGCCAACAGCACCCAGCGCGTCGCCACGCGATTGACCAGGAATCCAACGGCGATGGCCGAGATCGAAAACAGAAAGAAGAACGAAGAGCCAAGCAGACCAAACTGCTCTGGCTCGAGCTTCAATTCGGTCATGATCGGGACGCCCGCAAGGCCAACCACGATCTTGTCCGCAAAATTCACCAGCATGAAAAGAAACAACAGGAACGTCATTCTCCAGGCGCGCCTGGGTGTCGGCTGCTCGACCATGGTCGCCCCTTCGCGTTGCTTCGTTCGGAGACCGATGAGTCGGCCCTTTCTCATGCTATCCAGAGCCATTCGGGAAAAGCAATCTGCTATCCGATCGCACCCCGCCAAAAGCCGGCGACGCCTTTGACGAAAACCTTCATCACGATCGCGTCGCCGGCATATCGGGGAGCGTGATCTCCCGCCCTTGAGTTGCTATGTTGAACGGCCACAAAGGAGACTTCCAGGGTGCCCCGCTTCGCATGAAAGCCGATAGAGAGATCGTGCTGAGCGTTCGCCATCTGACCAAGGCCTATTCTGCGGCCGGCGAGCGGGTTGCCGTCCTTCGCGGGGTAAATCTTGGTGTCGGCGCGGGCGAACGGGTCGCACTGACCGGAGAATCCGGCAGCGGCAAGAGCACGCTGTTGCATCTGATCGCAGGTCTGGATCGGCCCGACGGCGGCGAAATTGATCTCGACGGCAGGTCGATTTCCGACCTCAACGAAGCCGGCCTCGCGGCTTTGCGGCGCGACCGGCTCGGCCTCGTCTTTCAGCAATTCAACCTGATCCCGAGCCTCAATGTTCGGGATAATCTGGCGTTCCAGTCCCGCATCGCCGGGCGCCACGACACTGCCTGGCAGGCTGAACTTGCGGAACGTCTGGGACTTGCCGGTCTTCTGGATCGCTATCCCGAACAGCTATCGGGCGGCCAGCAACAGCGGGTCGCAATCGGCCGGGCGCTGGCAGTGAAGCCCTTGCTTCTGCTCGCCGATGAGCCGACCGGCAATCTCGACGAGGCGACCGCCGATGACGTGCTGGCGCTCACCCGCGACCTCGTCGCGCAAACCGGTTGCGGCTTCCTGATGGTGACCCATTCGGTCCGGTTGGCGGCCACCCTCGACCGCCAAATCAACCTCAGTGCGGGATTGATCGCGTGAAGCGGGCCTTGTGGATTCTCGCGGTCCTGCTCAGTCACTGGCGGCGGCATCCGATGCAGTTTGCAACCTTGCTGATCGGCCTCGTCTCGGCGATCGCATTGTGGAGCGGCGTGCAGGCCCTGAACCAGCAGGCGCGGTATAGCTATGATCGCGCAGCGGCGGCCTTCGGCGGTGTTCGAACCGCGGCGCTGGTCGGCCGCAACGGCGCGCCCTTCCCGCAGCAGCTCTTTGTCGACTTGCGCCGCGCCGGCTGGCCGGTGTCGCCGATTCTGGAAGGGCGTATCCAGATCGGTGGCAGGACATTCCGCCTGCTCGGCATCGAACCGGTCACACTGCCGCCTGAAGTCGGCGAGACGCCGGCACCCGGAAGGGACGGCTTGCAGACCTTCATCACCCCGCCGGGACAAACACTGGTAGCGTCCGAAACTCTGGCGGAGCTCGCCGTCTCGGAAGGCGCCTCGCTGCAGGCGAGCGGCAACGCGGCGCTGCCGCCGCTTCACGTCGCGGCACAGCTCGCGCCGGGGGTGCTGGTGGTCGATATCGGCATCGCCCAGCGGTTGCTCAAAATGCCCGATCGGGTCTCGCGCCTTCTCATCGGCAAGGCCACGGGCCCTCGTGCCGCGCTCGAGGCCGTCACCGGGGACAAGCTACGCATCGTCGCGCCGGATGCGGAAACCGATCTCGAGCGCCTCACCGACAGTTTTCACCTGAACCTCACCGCTTTCGGCCTGCTTTCGTTTTTCGTCGGATTGTTCATCGTCAACTCGGCGATCGGCCTTGCGTTTGAACAGCGCCTGCCGATGTTGCGAACCTTGCGCGCCTGTGGGGTATCCGCACGGCAGCTCAACGCCGTGCTGGTGTTTGAGCTGATTTCGCTGGCACTCATCGCCGGGCTGGTCGGGATGGTTTGCGGCTATCTGGTCGCTGCGTGGCTGCTCCCTGATGTCGCGGCGTCGTTGCGCGGGCTCCACGGCGCGCAAATTCCCGGGCAGCTTTCGCTCCGGCCGCAGTGGTGGATCGCTGGCCTCCTCATCAGTGTCATCGGCGCGATGCTCGCCGCCGCCGCAAGCCTGTTGAAAGCCAACCGCCTGTCGGTGCTTGCCGTCGCCCAACCTCAGGCGTGGCATCAGGCTCAGCGCAGATGGGTGGCCTTTCAAGGCGCCGCGGCACTCATCGTGTTCGTCACGGCGCTGGGGTTTCTCTGGTTCGGCGATTCCCTCCTCGCGGGCTTTGCCGTACTCGCGGCAACGCTGCTTGGCGCGGCCCTCGGTTTGCCGCTGATGCTGGAGCTGGCGCTGGCCTCAGGTCAACACCTTGCGCATGGCGCGCTCGCCTCCTGGTTCTGGGCCGACAGCCGCCAGCAGCTTTCGGGACTGTCGCTGGCATTGATGGCGCTATTGCTCGCGCTTTCGGTCAATGTAGGTGTCGGCACGATGGTCGAAAGCTTCAGCCGAACCTTCATCAGTTGGCTTGATGGACGGCTGGCGGCGGATCTCTACATCAATGCTTCCGACGATGCGCAGGCAAGGGCCATCACTGCGTGGCTGCGCGAGCGGCCGGATGTCAAAGCGATCCTGCCCGGAGGCCGGGCCGAAACGCAACTCGCTGGCGCGCCGCTGGAGCTCTTCGGCCTCGTCGACCATGCGACCTACCGCGATCGCTGGCCCTTGCTGGACTCGATTGAAAATGCCTGGGCGAGACTTCGGCCCGGCGATGCTGCTTTCGTCAGCGAGCAATTGGCTCGGCGCATGAGACTTGCCATCGGCGATACTATCGACGTACCGACGCCTACCGGAGACTGGGCGGTCAGGGTAGTTGGAATCTATGCCGACTACGGCAATCCGAAGGGACAGATCGCCGTCAATTTTGCAGCACTCACCCGCCGCTTTCCCAATATCCCGCTGACGCGGATCGGTTTGCGCGTCGAACCCGCAGCCGCTGCCCCGTTGATGTCGGAGTTGCGGGAAAAATTCGGACTGGACGAGCGCAATCTCATCGATCAGGCAACGCTGAAAGCGGAATCGACCCGCATCTTCAACCGGACGTTTGCGGTGACCGCGGCGCTTAACGCTTTCACGCTTGGGGTGGCCGGCATCGCATTGTTGACCAGCCTGCTTACGCTTGGCAATTCCCGCCTGCCGCAGCTCGCGCCGCTTTGGGCGATCGGGATCACGCGACGGAAGTTGGCGGCAATCGAGCTTCTCAAGACGCTGTCAGTTGCTCTGATCACGGCGCTGCTCGCGCTGCCGCTTGGCCTTCTGGTCGCGTGGTGCCTGATTGCGGTGGTAAACGTGAAGGCGTTTGGCTGGCGCCTGCCGTTTCATGTCTTCCCGCTGCAACTGGCCGAGCTTCTCGGCGTCGCCATGGCGGCGTCGCTGGTTGCGGCGGCAATTCCGGTTCTCAAGCTGATGCGATTGCAGCCCGCGGCCCTCATCAAGGTCTTCGCCGATGAGCGGTAGAGCATGATCCGGAAAAGTGTGTAGCGGTTTTCCGAAAAGATCATGCTCAAACAAAAGGATAGAGCGCGATGACGATTCGAAGAAAAGTCATCCCGCTCTAGTGGAGTGGATTTGACATTCGCTACAGTATGGGCCGCAAGTCCGCAAAGCGAATGTCAAATCCGAAACTTCACTACAAACATATATTTGCTGGTGGTCCTATGATTCCAACATTCGCAAAATTGCTTGCCGAGACGGGATGCGAATGTTGGAATCGGACCGCCAGATATGCGATGTCCCGGCGTGCTTTTGCCGGCGGCGCGCTGTTTCTTGCCTTCCAGCGTGGGGCGGCTCTCGCGCAGGGCTTTGCAGGCCTCGGCCTGAGCGGCAGTGGATTTTCGCCGGTCGTCCCGGGCAAAAGGCTCAGCTTTCCCGCCGATCACGGCCCGCATCCGGAGTTTCGTATCGAGTGGTGGTACGTGACGGCCAATCTTGTGGATTCGACCGGGACCGCTTACGGCGCGCAATGGACGTTGTTTCGCAATGCCATGAATCCCGGCGCGCAACAGGAAGGCTGGGCCAATCAGCAGATATGGATGGGGCATGCGGCGGTCACGCGTGCCGACGCCCACCGCTACAGCGAGACCTTTGCGCGCGGCGGCGTCGGACAGGCCGGCGTCGAGACAACGCCCTTTCGTGCCTGGATCGACGCGTGGCAGATGCGCGGGCGCGAGGGAATGGGCAGCGACACGATTTCGCCGCTCGACTTGAGCGCGGCGGGCACGAGTTTCGCCTACGCGCTGCGCCTCGAGGCCGATCATGCCCTCGTCTTGCAGGGAGACGCCGGCTACAGCCTGAAATCAGAACAGGCTCAGGCCTCCTATTACTACAGCCAGCCTTATTTCAAGGTGGCCGGCAGTATCACGATCGACGAGCGGCCGGTCGAGGTCACCGGACAGGCGTGGATGGACCGCGAATGGAGCAGTCAACCGCTCGCTTCCGATCAGACGGGGTGGGACTGGCTGTCTTTGCATTTCAGCCAGGGTGAAAAGCTCATGCTGTTTCGGCTGCGCCGGGCCGATGGCAACCATTTCATGTCCGGGAAGTGGTTCTCGCCCGGAGGCAACGACCGGCAGATCGCTTCGGCCGAAATCATCATGACGCCAAAGGCTGCGACGGAAATTGCCGGGCACAATATCCCAACCGGCTGGGACATCGCGATCCCGGCGCTAACGCTGACGATTTCCTGCACGCCGCTGAATCCGAGAAGCTGGATGGGAACACGCTTTCCGTATTGGGAAGGACCGATCCGTTTTGCAGGCACCCACAACGGGGTTGGCTATCTCGAGATGACCGGTTACTGAGGTGGTTTCGAGAGTTTGAAGGGAATGGTTCGACATGTTGCATTTTACGGCCCTCGTCACGTGTGTTGCGGTCCTGGTCTATTTCTTGACCGGCATCCAGGTCGGCAAGGCGCGCGCTACCTACGGTATCAAGGCGCCAGCCATATCGGGCAATCCTGACTTCGAGCGCGTCTTGCGCGTGCAGATGAATACGCTGGAATGGATGCCGATCTTCCTGCCCGCGCTATGGCTGTTTGCGGTCTATATCAGCGATGCGCTCGCGGCCGCGCTCGGCGTGGTCTGGATTGCCGGACGAATTGTTTTCATGATCGGTTATACAAAGGCCGCCAACAAACGTGGGACCGGCTTTGCGATTCAGGGTGGCGCCGCAGGTATTCTCTGGCTTGGCGCAACGGGCGCCATCCTGTGGCGTCTCATCCACCCCTGAGGCGGGACGCGTCGTTCAATCGTCTGCCGATGGAAATCGAAAAATCCGCTTGAGTTGAAGGACTTGGCTGCATTTGACTTCGAGCACATCCCACGTTTAAGTAGCTTTTGCATCAGCATGGCCGCACTGTCTTATTTTTATTGCATCTGCCCCTGAATGTTTCCGCGAAGGTTGTAGCGAGCCCCATACATGAACGGCTTTTTCAAGCGCCAGCTTGCGGATTACGTTGAATATCATCGTGATCCCTGGAACTGCGCGATGCATGTTCTTGGCATCATTGCGTTGTTTTTCGCCGCCATTCTTCCTCTCAGCCTGTTGCCGGTGCAGGCACTCGGTGCGCATACGACGCTCGCGACGATCATGGTTTTGCCGGTGCTGTTGTATTGGCTGCTGCTCGATGCGGGCCTCGGCGCCGGCATTCTTGGCGCTGCGATCGTGCTGCTCGCAACGGCTGCATTTGTCGTGGGTCACGTGAGTACCACCGTCGTGTGGTCGATGACGGCGATGTTGATCATCATCGGCATCGGTTTCCAGGTGGTCGGACATCGCCTGTTCGAACGCCGTCAACCGGCATTGGTCGATAATCCGTCCCACCTCCTGCTCGGACCGATGTTTGTGATGGCAAAATTGTTCATCGCGCTGGGGTTCCGGCGTGATCTGGCGGCCATTATCCAGACGATTCCGCCGCCGGCGCAACGCGGCCCTTCACCCTTTGCCGAGGAACATCAGGTCGGGCCACTGCCACGTTCATGACCAGGGTACTTGTCACGGGCGGCGCCGGCTTCATCGGACAGCATCTGGTGTCGGCGCTGGTGGCGCGCGATCGAAAGGTCCGTGTCCTCGATCGCCGCCCTCCGGTCTGCGCCATCTCCGGCGTCGAATATGTATCGGGTTCCGTGCTGGATTCAGCTCTCGTGGACGAGACGCTGAAGGACGTCGACGAGGTCTATCATCTCGCCGGTCTTCCGGGTATGTGGCTACCCGACAAGGAAGACTTCCTTGCGGTGAACTTTCAGGGCACGGAAGTCGTCATTGCGGCTGCGCGCAAACGCGGCACCGCGCGCTTCCTGCACTGCTCGACGGAATCCATCCTGTTCCGGCCTGCAACATTGCAGGACGCCGCCAATGACCACAGCCTCTTGCCAACCCAGGAAATGCCGGGGCTTTACACACGCTCGAAGCTGCTCGCCGAACAATCCGCCGCACAAGCAGCGGCAGCGGGGTTTCCGCTCGTCATCGGCACGCCAACCATGCCGATCGGACCGCACGATCACAACCTGACGCCTCCGACCGCGATGCTCCGGCATTTTCTGCACAAGCGCGTGCAAATGTATCTCGATTTCATTGTGAACCTTGTCGATGTACGCGACGTCGCCGCCGGCCTGATTCTGACGATGGAGCGCGGCCGAATTGGGCACCGCTATATTCTCGGCGGGGAAAGCATTTCACTGCGGAAAATTCTAAGGCTGATGGCGACGATCAGCGGACGCCGCCATCTCTCGGTTCCAGTCCCCGGCGGGGTGGCGGAAGCGGCGGCCGCAATGCTTGAATTCATTTCCGATCACATCACGCATCGGCCACCGTCCGGCACGCTCGAGGGTGTCCGGATCGCGCTGCGGGCGAACGAATTATCGATCGAAAAGGCACGAAGCGAGCTCGGTTATGCGCCGCGGCCGATTGAGCCGGCCCTCCGCGATACGATCGCCTATCTGCTAGGCGCTCCCAAGGCATTCCAGGATTGTAAGTAATTAATTTTCTTCATTTTTTTGGCATTTGCCAACACCGCCCAATCGAGAATATAAGCCCAGCCATGCTGCACGAGACAAACCCGTTTCTCGCCTTCGTATGGAGCGGATGGACCGCAACCTGGCCCACCCAGTTATTGGCGCTGATCTGGGTTGCCTGGCTCATCAGTTGGGCGACGGGAGCGTTCTTTTCCGGCCGCACTGAAAAGCATGTCAGGACCTGGGACTCCCGGGCCTACCGCATTCCAATTCTCATCGGCGCCATCCTGCTCACGCCCTGGACCGCGGAGGTCCTCGGCGAGAGGCCGCTATGGCAAGTCGGGCACGGCGGAACATATTTCTTCGCTGCCCTGACCGCCGCGGGCTGCCTGTTCACCTGGTGGGCGCGAATTCATCTCGGACGTTTCTGGTCAAACGCCATCACGCGCAAGGAAGGTCATCGCGTCATCGACACCGGCCCCTATGGATTGGTTCGCCACCCGATTTATACCGGGCTGATCGGCGCCATGATCGCGACCGGAATTGCGGTCGGGACCGCAACCGCCTTGCTGGGCACGGCCTTGATCGCCTTTGGCCTCTGGCAAAAAGCGCGCATGGAGGAAGGCTTCCTGACAACCGAGCTCGGCGCGGATGCCTACGGTCCTTATTGCCGACGCGTTCCGATGCTGGTGCCGTTTCTGCCGCAAGGCTGAAATCTTGCGCGACGCGCCCGATCGCGCTCGACGATCAATGCTTCGCCAACGCCGGCCCTGATGTCTCGACCAGCGGTTCGAGATGACGCGGAACGATGACGCGCTCGCCAGGAACCAGCGGCGTGCGATCCGCGCCTTTGTTGGCTTGGGTGATCGACCACAGCGGGACATGATAGGCTGTCGCGATAGACTGCAAACTGTCGCCCGGCCGAGCAAATATCGACGTCCCGCTGTCCCAGAGCTCGACGGCTGCCTTTGCCGGAACGACATAGCGAATCGGCACCGTGTCACCCTCGGCCCTTGTTGTCGCGAGCTGCAAGACCTTGGTCACGAGCTGCTGCTGGACCGTATCCATCTTCTCGATGGTGATATGCGAGACTTCGTCGTGCTGGGAAAGGTCGAAGCTCGCATAGTGTCCGCGGAATCCCGGCTTCGCCTTGACATCGCCGCCGCCGAGTACGTCCTTTGACAGGAAGATGTTGATGAAGCGATCGACATTCAGCGGAACGTCGGACGTCGCATGGGCGGGATCGATCGCGACGACCAGATCGGCCCGAATACCCTCGTCCTCCAAAACCTCCGCGAACGTCACTGCACAGAGCCCGCCCATGGAATGCCCGATCAGGATGATCGGCTCCGGGTTTTCCCGATAGTCGCGAATGGCCTGGGCCGCGATCAGGCGGCAAATGGTGAATTCGTAAACGTTGGCGGTGATGCCGGCCTCTTCAAGCCGCTCCCCAAGGCGATCCATCCCACGCGAGAAAATTGGACCAAGCGCACCGCGGAACAAATAGGCCCGGCCGCGGCGCGGTTCGGGCGTCGATGACGTGGGGGGCGGCGGCGATATCAGCGGCTCCGCCGAAGCGGTTACCGGATCTGCTGCCGCCGGCCTGCAACCGCAGTCGACCAGCGAGGCCAAGAGCAGCGTCCCGAGGAGAACCGCTGCAACTCGCGTTGGATTAATCAAGCGCTCCACGAACCATCCTAACGCTGAAAGCCAATTGTCAGCCGCCCGATGGAGCGGAATCCAAAGGGCGACAATGGCGCGCCATTGTCCTCCCTTCTGGGCGGACGAATTGGTCGAATTGTGGCGTTTTTCAGCGCCACAGGCAAACCGCCCAACGGCGGTTGCCATTGCGTTCCGCGCAGTATTAGCGAACCGGCGCAGCCGACACTTCCCTGGGGCGGCTGCCGAAAACCACAGCATCGATATCGCCGATCACCTTACGCTGCATGATCTCATTCTTTTCGATCGTGATATGTCCGACGCCGGGCACGTTCTGCACATTCACGTTCTCAAGCGTTCCGTGCAGCTGCTTCGTGCGCGCGACGGGCTCGCCGTTGCCGTTGCCGATATAGTAGTTGACGTATCGTCCGACGCGGCCGGACAGGCTGGTGCGGAATACCGAATCCAGGCCGATCGCCAACTTTACCGGAGCACCAAGCCGGTCGAGGCGCTCCACCATGTCGGGCAGTACCGTCGCGCCCGAAGAGTGTCCGACCAGAATGATCGTTTTGACTTTTCCGCTCCGGTAGTCGGCCGCAGCCTCCTCGGCGAGCGCCGACCAGCCGAGATAGTTGGTAATCGTGACCGGGATGCCCTGAGCTTCGAGCTTGGCGGCGATGTCATCGAGGCCGAGCGAGAAGACGTTGAGCACGCCGCGCAAGAGATAGACGTGCGCGCCGTTCGCGGCAGCCGGCATCGCATGGCTTGCGGGCATGCCAAGAGCAAGGATCAACAACCATGCGAGGGCCGCAGACTGCAGGCAACGCAACCACCATCGGGCAGGCAAGCGAAAAGCGATGGGGAATTCCGTGTGGCCGTTGGACGATGTCATGGTTCCCTCGGAGAAATTTGGTGGCCGGACCGTAGCCCCGGCACGCTCGCATCCGCAACAAAAGCCACCGCGAGGCGCCGATTTAATCTTCGCTGCGTGACCCGATTGCAACACAAATTCTTCCCCCGATACCCCTCGGGAGATTTGAACACGTCATAAATGTGGCGCTTCGACGCGGCGCCGAATTACACCGCGTCACATTCCGGTAACGACGCCTTCAGTCACTTCGTCAGCGGGCAGCCGCTTTCCTTGGCCGTGAAGAACGCCTTGTCGCCGGGAACGACGGCGATCTGCTTGTAATAGTCCCAGGGCTTCCTGGACTCGGAGGGTTTCTTGACCTCGAACAGATAGAGGTCGTGCACCATGCGGCCGTTTTCGAGCACTTTGCCTCCCTGGGCAAACACGTCGTCGACGGGAAGCTCTTTCAGCTTCTTCGCCACCGCATCGGAGTCCTTGGTGCCGGCCGCCTTCACGGCCTTCAGATATTGCAGCGTCGCCGAATAGGTGCCGGCCTGGATCATGCTGGGCATGCGGCCGGTTCGTTTGAAGAGGCGTTCGGAGAACGCGCGGGTCTTGTCGCTCTGGTCCCAGTAGAAACCCTCCGTCAGCACCAGTCCCTGCGAAGCTTCAAGCCCAAGTCCGTGAACTTCAGCCAACGTCATCAGGAGGCCTGCGAGTTTCTGGCCGCTCTTGACGATACCGAATTCCGCCGCCTGCTTGATCGAATTGGTGGTGTCGAGACCGGCATTGGCGAGCCCGATGACCTTGGCCTTCGAGCTTTGCGCCTGCAGCAGGAACGAAGAGAAGTCGGACGAGTTCAGCGGAATGCGAACCGAACCCAGCACCTTGCCGCCGTTTTCCTTGACGATATCGCTGGAGTCCTTTTCCAGCGAGTAGCCGAAGGCGTAGTCGGCGGTCATGAAGAACCAGGTATCGCCGCCGGCTTTGGCCAGCGCGCCGCCGGTGCCGACTGCCAGCGCATGGGTGTCGAAAGCCCAGTGGAAGCCGTAGGGCGTGCAGGCATCGCCGGTGATGCGCGAGGTCGCAGCACCCACGACGATGTCGATCTTCTTCTTTTCCTTTGAAAGCTCCTGCACGGCGAGCGCGACCGAAGAGGTCGTCAGTTCCGTGATCATGTCGACGCCTTCGACTTCATACCAGCGCCGCGCAATGCTGGTGGCGAGATCCGGCTTGTTCTGATGGTCCGCCGTCACAATATCGATTTTCTGGCCGAGCACCTCGCCGCCGAAATCCTCGATCGCCATCTTGGCCGCCTCGAAGGAAGCCTTGCCGCCATAATCCGCATAGACGCCGGATTGGTCGTTCAAAATGCCGATCTTGACGCCCTGCGCGAACGCAGGAACCGCAAGCAACAGGCCACATGCCGCAACGGCCGCCGGCAATATTCTAGTTCTCATATAAGTTTCCCCCGGATTTCGTCCTGTAGCGGATGTCAAATCCACTCCATCAGCAGCCTATTTCATAACCCCCGCCCTGCCCACCCGCCCACGGATGAGCCGATAGTAGGGTCGCAGGAGAATGTCATTTATGGCAACCGCGAGAATCCCGGCCGCGGCGACCTCAAGCGATCGCGCTCAGCCGGTCGTCGCCTTCGTTTTGCGGTCCGGCCGATCGGCGAGGTTCCGAACCAGCACATAGAAGATCGGCGTAAACACCAGTCCGAACAACGTGACGCCGAGCATGCCGAAGAACACGGCCACCCCGACCGCCTGACGCATTTCCGATCCCGACCCGCTCGATATGACAAGCGGCAGCACACCGAGAATGAAGGCAAACGAGGTCATCAGGATCGGGCGCAAGCGGAGACGGCAGGCCTCGATGACCGCTTCCAGACGAGGGCGGCCTTCGAGTTCGATGTCGCGCGCGAACTCGACGATCAGGATGGCGTTTTTCGCGGCGAGGCCCACCAGCACCACAAAGCCGATCTGGGTCAGAATATTGACATCCTGTCCCATGATCCGCACCCCGAGCGTGGCCGCCAAAAGGCACATCGGCACGATCAGGATCACCGCGAATGGAAGACTCCAGCTGCCATACTGCGCCGCGAGCACCAGGAATACGAACAGGACGCAAATCGGGAAAACGTAGAGGCCCGCATTGGCGCCGTTGACCTGCTGGTAAGACAGGTCAGTCCATTCGTAGGAGAAGCCGCTCGGCAGCGTCTCGTCTGCGAGACGCTTCATGATGTTGATCGCCGTCGTCGAACTGGTTCCCGGCGTCGATTCTCCCTGAAGTTCGGAAGCCGAATAGAGATTGTAGCGCGCCACCCGGTCGGGCCCGGCGATATCGCGGAAATCCACCACGCTACCCAACATCACCATGTCGCCTGAGGCATTACGGGTGCGCAGCCGCGCGAGGTCGGCCGTCTCCTTGCGGAACGGCAGGTCGGCCTGCGCGGTGACGTGATAGGTCCGGCCGAGGATGTTGAAGTCGTTGACATAGGTCGAGCCGAAGTAAGTCTCGACGGCATCCGTCACGTTCTGGATCGGCACACCGAGTTTCTGCGCCTTGATGCGGTCGATATCGACGAAGACTTGCGGCGTGTTGGCGGTGTAGGGGGAGAACACCGAAGTCAAACCGGGCGTCTTGCGGGCCGCTGCAACCAGTTCGTCGGTCGCTGCTGCCAGGAGTTCCGCGCCGCGGCCTTGCCGATCCTGAATGCGCAAGGTGAAACCGCCGCCGGTGCCGATGCCGGGAATCGCCGGCGGAGGAATAACGATGATGAACGCACTCTCGATGACGGAAAGCCGCTTGCGCAGATCGCTCGTGATCTTGTCCGCCGTCAGGCCTTTCTTCAGGCGGACTTCCGGCTCGTCGAACACCGGAAACAGCGCGGCCGCATTGCCCGACTGCGTCCGCGTCGCACCCGACAGGCCGGCGAATGCCGCCACGCGGACGATGCCGGGCGTGTCGAGCGCAATCCTTTCGATTTCCCGGACGATCTCGGTGGTTCGCGCCAGCGAGGCTGCACCCGGCAATTGCGCAGAGACGATGATATAGCCGCGGTCCTGGGCAGGAATAAATCCCTGCGACGTCGTGACCAGCAGCCAGCCGGCGCTGCCGATCAGGGCCGCATAGATCAGCAGCATCACCGTCGAATGCCGGATCACGAAGGAAGCGGCGCTGCCATAGCCATGCGACAGCCAGTCGAAGCCCCGATTGAAGACGCCGGTGAAGGCTTCCCACCCCCGCGCGACAAAATTCCAGCGCGCAGGCTCCCGCTTCTCCTCATGCGCCACCAGGATTTGCGAAGCCAAAGCCGGTGACAGCGTCAACGAGCAGAAGCACGAAATCGCCGTCGCTACCGCAATGGTGATGGCGAATTGCTGAAAGAACTGCCCGGAAATGCCGCCGAGGAAGGCCGTCGGCACGAACACCGCGCACAGCACCAGCGCAATCGACACCAGCGCGCCGCCAACTTCCTCCATGGTGCGCAGCGCCGCATCGCGTTTGCTCAAACCGTCGCGAAGATGGCGCTCGACATTTTCCACGACCACGATCGCGTCATCGACCACGATACCGACCGCGAGCACGAGGCCAAACAGCGTCAGGTTGTTGATCGCAAAGCCAAGCGCGGCCATCGCGGCGAAGGTGCCGACCAGCGACACCGGGATTGCCACGATCGGGATGATCGCCGGGCGCCAGCCCTGCAAAAAGACCAGCACCACGATGACGACGAGGATCATCGCCTCGTAGATCGTCTTGATCAGTTCGCTGACGGACTGCGCAATGAATTCGGTCGGGTTGTAACCGATATTGTAGTCGAGCCCCTTAGGGAAATTGGCCTTCAGCTTGACCATCGCATCGGAGATATTTTTCGCCGTGGCCAGCGCATTCGAGCCGGGACGCTGGGTCACCAGCATCGCCACGGCGGTCTTGCGCAAAAGGAAACTGTTGGTGGTGTAGTCGAGCGCGCCGAGTTCGATCCGCGCCACGTCGCGCAGCCGCACGGTACGGCCATCGCCGCCGGCTTTGACCAGAATGTCCTCGAACTGTTGAATATCCTTCAATCGTCCGGTGAAGGTCAGGTTGGGCTGAAAGGCCCGGTTCGCAATCGGGGGGCCCGCGAGCTGGCCGCCGGTGATCTGCAGATTCTGCGAACGGATCGCCGTGATCACATCACCGGCCGTCAAGCCGAGATTGGCGATCTTGTCCGGATCGAGCCACAGGCGCATGGAGTAATCCCGCGCGCCGAAGATCTGGATGTCGCCGATGCCGTCAAGCCGAAGCAGTTCATCGCGAACCTGAAGCAGCGCATAGTTGCTGATATAGAGCTGGTCGAAGGTGTCGTCGGGCGACAGCATGAACACGACCATCAGGATGTCGGGGCTGTTCTTGCGCGTCACCACGCCATTGCGCTGAACCTCGTCCGGCAATTGCGGCGTCGCGATCGCAACGCGGTTCTGGACCAGCACCTGGGCCTTGTCGAGATCGGTGCCGAGCTTGAAAGTGACGGTGATCGTGAGTTGTCCGTTCGATGTGGCCTGGCTGTAGAGGTAGAGCATGTCCTCGACGCCATTGATCTGCTGCTCGATCGGGGCTGCTACCGTATCGGACACGGTCTGCGCCGACGCGCCGGGATACTGCGTGGTGACGACCACCGTGGGCGGCACGACTTGCGGATATTCGGCGACCGGCAGCGTCGTATAGGCGATCGCGCCGACGATCAGGAGCACGATGGAAAGCACCATCGCCAGGATCGGCCGGTTGACGGAAAGCGCCCCGAGATTCATGTCTTGCCACCGGCGGGAGCGGATTTGGCGGGATGCGGAGTTACCTTCGCGCCGACGCGCACGCGCTGCAAACCATCGACGACGACATGGTCCTCCGGCTTGAGGCCCTCGCGGACGATACGCAGGCCCTCATCCAGCGGTCCGAGGGTAACAGGCTTGGCCTCAACCGTGTTGTCGTCCTTGACCACAAACACGATCTTGCGGGCCTGATCGGTGGCGATGGCGGTATCGGGCACGAGCAGCGCTTCGTAGGGCGCGCTGGCGATCAAGCGGACCCGGCCGAACTGTCCGGGCAGGATCGAAATATCCTTGTTCGGGACCACCGCCCGGCCACGCAGCGTACCGGTGGACGTATCCAGGGCGTTATCGAGGAAATCCACCTTGCCGTCGTGAGACGGCCTGGTCTCGCCCGTCAAACTCACCTGAACCGGATTGGGGTTGTCGCGCGAGCTCGGACGTTTACCCTCGGACCAGAGCCGGTTGTATTTGAGGTAGGTGGCCTCATCCAGGTCGAAATAGACGTAGATCGGGTCGAGCGAAACGATCGAGGTCAACAGCGTCGAGCCGCCATCGCTGCCCTGCACGAGGTTCCCGATGCTGACGAGATGCCGGCTGACCCTGCCGCCGATCGGGGCAATAACGTGGGTGAATTCGACATTGAGCTGGGCCGCCTTGAGCGCTCCCTCGGCCTGCATCTCTGCCGCTCTCGCCGCCTGCAGCGCCTGACGCCGCTGATCGACGATGTTCTCGGCCACATTCTGCGACTGTTGCAGCGTCAGCGCCCGCTCCAGCTCCCGTTTGGCCAATTCGACCTTGGCGCGCGCATCCGAAAGCTGGCCGTCGGCCTGCGTCGCCACCGCTTCGAACGGACGCGCGTCGATGAGATAAAGCAGGTCGCCCGCCTTGACGAACGCACCGTCGCGGAATTCGACGTCGGTAATGAAGCCGCCGACGCGGGCGCGAACCTGAACCTGTTCGACCGCGTCAAATCGCCCCACGAACTCGTCCCAGTCGGTGACGGTTCGCTTGACCGGCTGGGCGACGGTGACGGGCGGCGGGGCGGCCGCGGCCTGCGGCGGCTTGCTTTCCCCGCAGCCGGACAAGGTCAACGCAAGCACGACAGCGATCGGCGCAAGGCCGCGGAACGAGCGGATATCAATCTCTTGAGATAAACGCTCAGATGGTTCAGTCGCGCTCAATTCCCCCTCCTCTTAATTTTGCTTGCGATCGAGGTGGCCCGGATCTGCAGCAGATCGAAGATGAGATCGCGCAACAGTCTGAACAAGGGACGGCTTGGATCAAGCAAAATCTTTCCTGCGGGAACACGGCTTGCAGGCAAAAAATTTCAAAGATGGGCCGGCCGTGCCGGAACATTCCACCGGTGGCGATGTCAGGACCGCCCTCGCCCCGCCGCGCTCATGCAACCGTGGCAACCGCCTGATGGCGGGGACGACCACGTTTCCTCATGCGTCGCTCAGTCCAAAGACAAGGCCTGTGGCCGATCTCCGATCTGCTTTAAGTTGTGGGCGCGCTAGCTCGCGCGCCGGGCGATCGATTGTCGATCGCATCGCCGGGATCGAAGCCGCTTTCAACCTTGTCGCGCTGAAGGCTTCGATCGACTCCGATTGATCTCGCCAATGCGGGTCCGACGATATGTGTGACGTGACGCTCGTGATGCGCTTCAGTCTAGATAGCTTCTAAGCGCTAGTCGTATCGACAACGGAATGACGTCATGTGCGCCGTGTTATTCTGTCGCATGCAAGCAGGGGAGCGATCTCAACTTAGCATTGGTCTAATTCTAAACTGCGTGGGGCGAGTAAGTGATAGTGGGACAGGGTGCAGGCCGGTTGAGCGAGAACAACGAACAGCTCAACCGCATTCTCCGATATTATGCCGGACTGGTGTGTGCGGCGTTGCCGGTGTTTTCAGCAGGAACAGCGCAGGCGCAAGACAATTCCAGCACGCTGCCGCCGGTTCAGATCGAAGCGCCGAAGAATCGCGCTACACCGAAGCCAACCACAACCTCCGCGGAAGCAACGACACGGCGTCGCACGACGCGAACCGACAAGCCGCCAAAGCCCAACACACAGACTGCCGCGGCACCCGATGACGGCAACGGCCCGAATAACAACACTTCCGGCCCACCGCTGCAGCAGGTGCCGGGACTGGGCAAGACCGGCACCAAGCTCGCCGACATTCCTGCCAGCGTCCAGATCATTCCGCACCAGGTCGTGACCGAGCAGGGCGGCACGCTGCTGAGAGACGCTATTTGGAACGCCAGCGGCATCAACAGCGGCGGTCAGGACTCGCTCGGTTACTTCGATCACTTCCTGATCCGCGGCCTGAACGCCCAGGTCTATACCGACCGCTTCTCCGATGGCGACCAGCTCGGCGGCCTCGTGCACTCACTGAATGGCGTCAAGCAGATCGAAATCCTGGAAGGACCGGGCTCGGCGCTGTTCGGCAGCGGCCCGCCCGGCGGCACCATCAATATCGTCCACTACGATCCGTCCCCGGTCTTCCATTGGGGAACGAGCACACAGGTCAATTCGTTCGGCGGCGTGGTCAACAGCAACTATGTCACCGGCCCGACAACCATCGACGGACTGAACTATCGGATCGACACCACCTTCAGCGGCGGCGGTGCTTTCCGCGATCTCACCGGCAGGGATTACGAAGTCCGCCCGGCGTTCTCCTGGCACGTCGATGACCACCTCTTCACTTTCGCGCTCGACGCGCGGCACATCGAACAGACGCCGGATTCCTATGGCCTGATCTATTTTGGCGGTCAGCCGATCACGGGCGTTCCGAATACCGCGAAATATTCGACGCCGTTTGCCTTCGCCAAGCAAGACGATATCCGTCCAACCTTTACCGACCAATGGGACGTCACGAACTTCCTGACCATCAACAACCGCTTCTCGTATACGCATCGCGACATCGACGCGATGCGCAACAACGACAGCACGGCGACGCATGTCGTGTTTTTGAACGGAACGGAACAACTGACCGGTCGGCAGCTGCGCTGGCAGAACGACTCGGATGGTTTCCTCGACTATCAATTCGAACCGGTCTGGAAATTCTACACGGGCGGAATCCACCACACGCTGTTGACCGGTTTCGAATATCAGCACCAGGTCATGGATACGAACCGTGTTACGGCCAATCTGCAGAATATTCCCAATATCTTTGCACCGATAGCTCCGGAAACTTCCCCGCACGGCCTACCTTTCATGTGCGATAGCGCGCATTCCTGCGACAACAATCATTTGGTCGCCGACTATTACGGCGTCTATGCCACCGACCAGATGGACCTGACCGACAAGTGGAAGCTGCGTGTCGGCGTGCGTCAGGACTGGTATCAAAATGAGTTGGATCCCCTAGTGACCGTGCGGAACACTACGACGGGACTTCCCTCCCAGTTTACCAACACCGGCGTTCCGGTCATCGCCGGCGTCCCGGAATTCCGGAACGACAAACCGCTGAGCTGGAACATTGGCACACTCTATCATCTCACAAACTGGATGGCGCCCTATATCGGCGCATCCCAGAGCTACCTGAGCAACTTCAACTCGGAAAACAGCACGAATGGTGTCGGCGCGCCGGAGTCGGCGCGGCAATATGAAACCGGCGTCCGCTTTACGTTCCTCAACGAGAGGATCGTGTTGAACACAGCCGTCTTCAACGTGTCCCGCAACAATGTCGCGACGTCAGTGGCACAGTCGAATGGTACCGATCTCATCTTTTTCGACAGCCAGCTCACCAACGGCGAGGAAGTCTCGCTGATCGCCAAGGTCACCGATCAATGGAGCATTCTCGCGAATGCCACCCATCAGCAGACCGTGCTGACAAGTGCCCCGCAGGCGCTTACCCAGGTCGGCAATGTTCCGCAGGGTGTGCCGGCCAACATGGCCAATGCATGGAGCGTCTACAAGTTCGCGCTCGGCGGCATTTCCGGATTCCAGTTCGGCATCGGAGCTAACTATCGCGACCGGACCTGGAGCGACACGACCAACGTCAATTCGGTTCGGGGGTTTGTGATCGGCAACCTGATGGTCGGCTGGGAAAACCCCAATTGGGGCGTTGCGCTCAACGTCAAGAACTTCACCGACAAGCTCTATTTCGTCGCCGCCAACGGCGCCGGCGGATTTGTCGGCGAAGGACTGGGAGCTTACCTGACCGTCCGGTATCACCAGTAGGACCGGACCAGACACATTCGCTGCCGCGATCATACCGACGGCAGCTTTCGAAAGACCACGGCCGCGATTTCGCGGCCGTTTTTTTTGCGGCAATGGCGCTGGTGACGCCAGCCGATTGCTCGGCTAACATCGCCCCCAAAAGCGCTCGTAAAGATCGTCCCGGGAGGACAAGCGCGCGAACGAGGGTGGCTGTGCCCCACTCGGTCGTCGCTTTTCTCGGCGACGGACCGGCGGCATGAGGGGAGTCACAGAACGATGTACACCGGCAAGCACGCTTATCTCCGCCCTCTGCAGCCCGCCTTCATCATGGCCACCTCCGGCGAGGCCGTGACCTATGCCGAGTTGGAAGCACGCAACAATCGCCTCGCCCATTTGTTTCGCAGCCGCGGACTGAAGCGATTAGACCACTATGCGATCTACATGGAGAACAACAGCCGCTATCTGGAAGCCTGCGGCGCCGGCGAAAGGGCCGGACTTTATTACACCTGCGTCAATTCCTACCTGACCGCGGCTGAACTCGCCTACCTCGTCAACAACAGCGAATCCCGCATCCTCATCACCTCGGTTGCGAAGCTCGACATCGCCCGCGAGGCGCTGCAGCAATGCCCCAGGGTTGAGCTCTGCATCGTGGCTGACGGCGCCGGCGAAAGCGAGCGTATCGTCGGCCTGCACGAGGCCACGGCCGGACTTCCCGAGACGCCGATCGAGGACGGCTGCATCGGCACCGCGATGCTTTATTCGTCGGGCACGACCGGACGTCCCAAAGGCATCCTGCGGCCGCTGCCGGAGCAGCCACCGGCGCAACAATTGCCGATCTTCGATTTCCTGCAAAAGCTCTGGCAGTACCGCGAGGGCATGATCTACCTGTCGCCGGCGCCGCTCTATCACTCGGCGCCGCAGGCAGCCGTCAACCTCGCGATCCGGACCGGCGCTACCGTCATCGTCATGGAAACCTTCGACCCGCAGCGCTATCTCGAACTGGTCGAGCAATGGGGCGTAACGCACAGCCAGCTGGTTCCGACGATGTTTTCGCGCATGCTGAAATTGCCCGAGCACGTGCGATCGCACTATGATCTTTCATCGCTTGAAATCGCGGTCCACGCCGCCGCGCCCTGCCCGGCCGCCGTCAAGGACGACATGATCAGGTGGTGGGGACCGGTCATCCACGAATATTACGGCGCCACCGAAGGTCTCGGCTTTGCCGCCTGCAATAGCGCGGAATGGCTGGCGCATCGCGGCACGGTCGGCCGCGTCCTGCTGGGCGAGCTTCACATTCTCGACGACGACATGAAACCTTGTCCCGTCGGCATCGCGGGAACCGTCTGGTTCAAGACCGCGACGCCGTTTGAGTACTTCAATGATCCCAACAAAACCCGCGAGGCGCGTTCGGCCGACGGCAGCATGAGCACCGTGGGCGATGTCGGCCATGTCGACGACGACGGCTACCTCTATCTGACCGATCGCGCGAGCTTCATGATCATCTCCGGAGGCGTCAACATCTATCCGCAGGAATGCGAAAATCTGCTGATCACCCACCCGAAAATTGCCGACGCCGCCGTATTCGGCGTGCCCAATGCCGACCTTGGCGAAGAAGTCAAAGCGGTGGTGCAGCCAATGCCCGGGGTCCAGCCGGGTCCTGACCTGGCCGAAGAACTGCTTTGCTTCTGTAGCCAATCGCTGTCCCGCCAGAAGGTGCCGCGCTCGATCGATTTCGAGAACGAATTGCCGCGGCTGCCGACCGGCAAGCTCTACAAGAGGCTGCTGCGCGACCGCTATTGGGGCAACAAGGCTTCGCGGATCTTGTAGAGGGACCCGTCTCCGGCCGCACGGTTGGATCGTACCTGTGGGCGGTCTTGGGAGCGGTCTTGGCGGTTTTGGGGCCCGGGCAAAAGCTCATGTGGACTGCCCATACCGTTGCTTGATTGATGACAGGCTTTTTGCTGAGATACCGGAGGGGTAGATTTTGACATTTGCCGTCCCGCGGCTGCCCGCATTTGCCAGCAGGCCGCAAGGCGCGAATGTCGGAATTGGGATGGGGTATCGCATGATGTGGAAAAAAGAGCGGGATCTTCTGATCGCACAAACCATGGCGTTCGTTCAGTCGGTTTCCGGGAAAACAACTGATACCGACGGCGGGCTTGAATCCAGCCTTGAAACCTTGCCGCCGAATCAGCCCGTCACGGTGGCGCGACCCGCCGATCTCCTGCCGGCCGCTCGCCTCTCCCCGATAAACCACACTGATATGCGCGACGAGATTCAGCGGCGGGTGGCGGCGTTCCGCGTCCGGCAGCAGCTTTTCGACCGCGACCGCAACGAATATTGCAATGCGACGATGGCGAAGGCTCGCGCCGCGACCGCGCACGCCGTGAAAGCGTCGGACAATCAGCCGCTCAAGCGCTGATCCGAATTGCCGTCGCATCGTTGACCCGGGAAATGACTTGCCTGGCGCAATTTTTGCAGTGCTTATTGCACCGCCCTCGTCGTCACATGCGGGGCAAAACCTAACGGAGCAGGATAATGACTGTCATTAATCGAAGAGGTCTGCTGGGGACGGGTACGGCGATGTTGGCGCTCGCGGCATTTGCCAACAAGACCGCCTTGGCGGCAGGATCGCCGGGATTGACCACCCACGTGCTCGATACCGCCAGCGGCAAACCCGGTGAGGGCATCAAGATCGAATTCAGTGTCCTCGATGGCGAAATCTACAAGCTGCTCACAACCGTGACCACCAATGCGGATGGCCGGAATGCGCAGCCGCTGCTGACACCGGAAAACATGAAGGCCGGAAAATACCAGTTGGTGTTCTACATCGGCGAGTATTTCACCAAGCTGGGCACGGTGCTGCCCAACCCGCCTTTCCTGGAGAAGGCCGTCATCCAGTTCGGCATGGCCGACGCCACCGCCCACTATCACGTGCCGATCCTGGCATCGCCCTGGAGCTATACGACCTACCGCGGCAGCTAAGGTCAGTAGGGGCGCAAGGAGACTGAAAATGACCGGTCGTTTCGCGCTGCTTGCCTCCCTGATTTTCGCCCTGCTGTTCGGGCCGGCGCTCACCGTGAGCGCGGTCGCCGGCCCGGTCGCCATGGTGCCGATCAATGCGATGGATCGCGCTGCCTTCGTGGTGAAGTTCGGCGCTATCTTCGAGAAATCGCCGTGGGTTGCTGAGGAAGCCTGGGAGAAGCGGCCGTTCGCCAGCCTCGACGACATGCACGCCGGCATGGTTGCCGTGGTGAAAAACGCCCCGGCGACCCGGCAGCTGGCCTTGTTGCAGGCCCATCCCGATCTCGCCGGCAGGGAAGCCCAGGCCGGAACCATGACCGCCTCCTCGGTCGCCGAGCAGGCGAGCGTCGGACTCAATGCCTTGTCGGCGGCCGAGATGACCGAGTTGTCAGGCCTCAACGCCGCCTATAAGGCGAAGTTCGGCTTTCCGTTCATCATCGCGGTGAGGATGCACACCAAGGAAGGCATCTTCTTCGAGTTCAAGCGCCGGTTGCAAAACGATACGCAAAGCGAATTCGCCAACGATTTGCAGAATGTCTACATCATTACCCGGCTGCGGCTGAACAAACTGCTCGACGCCGGTTGAAATGCTTCCGGCGTCCAGGCGGCCGGCACCAACGCGCCGCGACGCCGTGATAAAGCGCAATCACGTTATAATTCCCGCTTCGTTTTCACGCATCGTCGCCGCAACATCGACCGAAATTCGAGCCTTGCGATTGTGCGACAAACTTCCCAACTAGTGTAGCGACTTCTGACGTTCCTTTCAGTGTTGCCGCGAGCTCTCGGAAGGAACGTCAGAGTCAAAGCTACACTAGGATCATATAGTTGCTAGTGTCCCTTTGGTTCTGACATTCGTAAAAGTGCCCGCTGCGATGGGATACGAATGTCAGAACCGGGACACTAGACCAACGAAGCTCCGATACGATACGGCCGAATTGTCATGGGCTCCCAGGTTCATTATCTGCCGCTTACGCCGGCGTTGTTCTCCGTCCTGGTCTTTCTGGCCGTCGGGCTGATCATCCTGATTCAGCTTCGTATTCTCCGATACGCCTATATGAAGCTCGGCATCGGTCCGGGAGCTGCGCTGTTTCTGCTGTTCGGCTCGCTGGTCGGCAGCTATTTCAACATTCCGGTCACAATCCTTCCGGGACAGGCGGCGAGATCGGGACAGATCGTCGATTTCTTCGGCATGCAATATGTCGTGCCGTACGTCACGCAATGGCCCGGCACGGTGCTTGCCGTCAATGTCGGCGGTGCGGTGATCCCCACGCTGATGTCGAGCTATCTCGTGCTCCGATATCAGTTATGGACCAAGGCTGCGATCGCAGTCATCGCCATCGCCTTCATCATCCATTCAATGGCAACCCCGGTGCACGGAATCGGCATTGCGGTTCCGGTCTTCGCCCCGGTTATCGCGACCGCGATCCTCGCCTTCATTCTGTCGCGCGAATATGCCGCCCCGCTGGCCTATATTGGCGGCTCGATGGGCACCTTGATCGGCGCGGACCTGACCAATCTCGACAAGATCGGCGGCCTTGGCGCTCCGGTCGCCTCCATTGGCGGTGCGGGGACGTTCGATGGCATCTTCCTGACCGGCATCCTTGCGGTCCTGCTGGCCGGGATCGCCTCGCCTTCGCAGCCGAGACCGGCCTGGTAAGCGGACGGGCGTTCTCGGCTCCGCGCGAGTTGCCACCTTCCACGACTGGCAATAAGAAGAGGCCAAGCATCCCGGAAGGGGCTCGTCCGACTTTTCAAGTCCGGGAAATAATCAGAGGTAGCGGTCAAGACCCATGGAAGCCCGGTCAGGATATGCCACAGCCGGCAAATGGTCGCCGTCATCAGATGCAAGCCACATCGTCAAGCAAATCCATGCCATGCTGCACCCGCGCAATATCGTGCTGGTCGGCGCGACCGACAAGCCGGGCAACTATGCCGAGCGCATCTGGAATAATCTGATCAAATACAAGTTCGAGGGTGGCCTCTACCCCGTCAACAGCAAGCGCGAAACCATCTGGGGCGTGCCCTGCTATAAGGATTTCGCCAGTCTCCCGGACAAGCCCGACCACGTGCTGGTGATGGTGCCGGCACGCTTTGCCGTGCAGGTGATCCGGGATGCCGCGGCGGCCGGCGCCCGCTCGGCGACGATCGTGACTTCCGGCTTCAGCGAATTGCAGGACGATGAAAGCCAAAGGCTGGCCGCCGAGCTGCAACAAGCGATACGGGAAACCGGACTTGCCGTCACCGGACCGAATTGCCTCGGCAATCTGAGCGCCGGCGAAAGGCTGTTCACCAACATCGACGACCGCGTCGTCACCATGGAGCCAGGCCCGGTCGCCATCGCCGGTCAGTCGGGGGCGATCGTGATGGCGATCCGTCAGGCGCTGGAGGATCGCGGCGTCGGCGTCGGCTATATGGTCACGACGGGAAATGAGGCCGGCCTCGAGACGACCGACTTGATGACCTATTTTGCCGCCGATCCCGCCATCCGCGTCATCGTCGTCTACCTCGAAGGCGTGCGCAACACCAAAGCCTTCCGCGATGCCTGCAAGGCGGCGCGTGCCGCCGCCAAGCCTGTCATCGCGATCAAGCTGGGCGCGTCCGAAGGCGGCCGCGCCGCGGCGATGGCGCATACCGGCGCACTGGCCGGCTCGATCGAGAGCTTCGATGCGATTTCGGCCCGCGAAGGCGTGATCCGCGCGCGCGGTCTCGACGAACTCATGGAGACAACCGAATGTTTTGTCCATGCCACCGCCCCGAAAGGCGCGCGGCTTGCGGCGGTGACCTTGTCGGGCGGCAAGCGTGGTCTCTTGATCGATGCGTTCTCCTCAGCCGGTCTCGACTTCGCGCCGTTAAGTAACGCAGCCAGCGACAAACTCGCCAAAATGCTCGGGCCCGGCTCGATCGTCGGCAATCCGCTCGATGCGGGGTTTGCCGCAGTGGTCGATCCTTCCGTCTATATCCAGTCGATCAAGATCATGATCGATGATCCAGACACCGATATCGTCATCATCGATGCCGAATTGCCGAAAGCGCCGCATGAATTGCGCGAGCGTAATCTCCGGCTTGTCGACGAGATGGCGGCAAACGCCGACAAGCCCGTGATCTACATCTCGACGATGTCGATCGGCTTCACCGAATTCACCAAGGGCTTGCGAAAATCGCTGCCGCATATCGCGGTGATGCAAGGCCTCGACCGCGCCGTCGGCGCGATCAAGTCGCTGATCGAATATGCCGGTCTCGCCAAGGACGTGCCGGAGGTTGCGTCCAGTTCCTCTGCCTCGGCGCGCGCAATGCTGGAGCGCACGCTCCGGCACGCCAAGGGCGCGGCGCTTGACGAGGTCGCGTCCAAGAAGCTCTTGAAGGCCTATGGCATTCCGGTATCGAAGGAAGCGATCGCGCAAACGCCCCTTGAAGCCGCGAAGATCGCCAGGAAGATCGGCTTTCCTGTCGTTGCCAAAGTCGTCAGTGCGGAGATCCTGCACAAATCCGACGTCGGCGGCGTGGTGCTCAACATCGACAACGCTGCCGAGGTCAGGAAGGCGTTCGACCAGATCAGCGCGCGCGCCAAGCGAATAAAAGGCAAGCCGAAAGTCGACGGCATCCTGATCGCGCAACAGGTCAAGGCGGACCTCGAACTCGTCGTGGGCACCGCGCTCGATGCCGAAATGGGACCGGTCGTCCTGTTCGGCACCGGCGGTGTCGAGATCGAACTGATGAGGGATGTCGCGCTGGCTGCCGCGCCGCTTGATGCGGTGGAGGCGAAAAAGCTGATCGGCCGCACCAAGGCGGGCGTGAAATTGCGCGGCTATCGCGGCAAACCCGCGCTGCACGAAGCCTCCGTCGTCAAGGCGCTGGTCGGGCTGTCTAACCTGATGGCGGATGCTGGCAACCGCATCGCTTCGATCGATGTCAATCCGTTTCTTGTCAATAGCCGGACCGGCGTGGCCGTTGACGGCTTGATTGTTCTCAATAACGTTGCGGCAGACAGCACCGGCGGCCATTCATAAAATATCAAAGGGGAGGATTCGATGCGAACGGCGTTAGCTGCTCTGGTGACAATCGGCATAACGGCATCTGGCGCTGCCATGGCGCAGACCCCGCCGGCTGCACCTTCGTCCCCGTCATCGGCATCCTTCCCGGCGTGGGCCTATCCATGGGCACCGGATTTCAAGGCTCCCTCCGACGACGGCGTGCCGCGCCACGTTCCCGACAGCACCGAAAGCTTCACCATCACCCAGGAGCGCGACCTGTTTTTCGTGCCCGACTGGCATCCCAAGGATCACCCTCCGATGCCGGATGTCGTCGCACACGGCAGGCAGCCCGACGTGCGTGCCTGCGGCTCCTGTCATCGCGCCGAGGGCACCGGCGGTCCGGAGAATGCCAGCCTGGCCGGGCTTCCCGCCGCCTACATCGTCCAGCAGATCCTCGATTACAAAAGCGGCGCGCGCAAATTTGCAGGCCCCCAGCGAAGCCCGAGCGTCGTGATGACCGCAATTGCCAAGGCGGCCACCGATGAGGAAGCCAGGTCCGCGGCCGAATATTTCTCGTCGCTCAAGCCGAAAGCCAACATCAAGGTCGTGGAAACCGACACCGTCCCGGTGACACAGATCGCACGGGTGTTCTACATGCTCGCGAAGGACGGGGGCACCGAACCCATCGGCGAGCGCATCGTCGAAGTCCCCGT
The DNA here is from genome assembly GCA_963832045.1 of uncultured Alphaproteobacteria bacterium. Taxonomy (GTDB): domain Bacteria; phylum Pseudomonadota; class Alphaproteobacteria; order Rhizobiales; family Xanthobacteraceae; genus Bradyrhizobium. The sequence continues at coordinate 641,307 of CAWHSM010000005.1, read as the reverse complement.
GGATGTCGAACAGTTCGAGCATCGCGACACGCGTTCGCAGTTCATTGCCTATGTTCCGAAGGGCAGCATCGCCAAGGGCGAGGCTTTGGCCAAAACCGGAGGCGGAGGCGTCACTATCCCTTGCGCCACCTGTCATGGCCCGGACCTCAGGGGCATGAATCCGGTGCCCGGGATTGCCGGGCGCTCGCCGAGTTATCTCGTCCGTCAGATCTACGACTTCCAGCAACACGCACGGGCGGGAGAAGCAGGCGCCATGATGATGCCGGTGGTCGAGAAGCTTTCCCATGGCGACGTGATTGCGCTTGCCGCCTATGTTTCGTCGCTCAAGCCCTGATCGGCTCTGCGCTACGATCACCCTTGCCTAAGGCAGGTTTGCGCAAGCGTGTAACCTAGGCCGAAGGTCGCAGGACTTACGCCCGGGATCGTCATTGGCAAAGGCGCACCGGAAGGGGTACGCTCCCCGCCAGCAAAGGCACCGAAGAGTGCCGGCGGAAAATTCGCGACCTTGTCTGGGAGGACAGTCATGGGGATCTCGCGACGATCGTGGCCGCTCGATCGGCGGACCGTTTTACGAACAGGCGCCACGCTTGCTGCAGTGCAATTCGCGTCGCCTTTCATCATCAAGGCGAGAGGCGAAACGCCGGTTCGGATTGGCATGGTCGATCCGCTGACGGGGGTCTATGCCGCAATCGCCCAGGGCGAGGTGGTAGGCGCAAAATTCGCCGCCGAGGAGATCAACAAGAAAGGCGGCATTCTGGGCCGGCCCGTTGAACTGCTGATCGAGGACTCCGCGAACGATGTCGGCACCGGGGTGCAAAAGACCCGCAAGCTGATCGAGCGCGATCAGGTGAGCTTCATCGTCGGCGACGTCAATTCCGGTATCGCAATCGCGATCGCGCAGGTGACCAGCGAGAAGAAGGTGCTCCATATCGTATCCGGGGGCCATACCGATCCGATCACCGGCGCCAATTGCTCCTGGAACGTGTTCAGGGTCTGCAATTCCACCGCCATGGACGCAAATGCCATCGCCACCACTCTGATGGAAAAGTTCGGCAAGAAATGGTACTTCCTGACCCCGGACTACGCATATGGACATTCAGTCCAGGCCGGCTTCGAAAAATTATTGAAGGCCGCGGGCGGTAGTTCCGCCGCCTCTCTCGTACCCCTCGGCACGCCGGATTACTCGGCCTATTTGATTCAGGCGAAAGCCTACGGCCCTCAGGTCCTCATCAACGTCATGGGCGGCGGCGATCAGGTCTCAAGCCTCAAGCAGTTCGTGCAGTTCGGCCTCGACAAGCAGATGGCGGTCGGCGGCACCCTGTTCGAGCTTGAGAGCATTCGCGCCGTGCCCGATGGCGCGCGCGTCGGCTGGTGGACCATGGAGTGGTGGTGGGATCAGCCGGGCGTGCCTCATGTCGCGGAATTCAACGCCGCGATGAAGAAGATCACCGGCCTTTCGGCCACCGCGCGCAACTGGTTCGGTTATGCGTCGATCCAGACGCTTGCGGCGATCGCAAATCAGGAGAAGACGCTGGATGCGGTGAAACTGGCACGCGCGCTTTCCGGATTCAAACTGCCTCCGGAGATCGCCTTGCAGCCGGGCGCGCCTGAATTCCGCGCCGGAGACCACGAATTGATGAGCACGGTTTTTGTCGGCGAGGCGCACCCGCCCAAGGGCGATCCCGACAACATGTTCACGGTACGCGCCCCGGTATCGGGAGAGAAAGCCGCCGGACCGGCGGAGGCCACTGGCTGCAAGATACAATGGCCCGCCTGAACAGGCATCAATCGGCGTTCCGAGGCTTTCAGTCCGGCGCGCTGATGGCTATACAGACCATGCAACAAACAATAACGATCGTTTGGAGGAAACACTGATGACATCGCAGCTTTTCAAGCTTGACCGGCGCACCCTCATAAAAGGCGCTGCCGCGCTGGGCGCCTTCCAGGTGGCCTCGCCCTTCCTCATCCAGGCGCGGGGCGAGACCCCGATCCGCATGGGCATGGTCGATCCCCTCACTGGTGTCTACGCCGCGCCCGCGGGCAACGAGGTGATGGGCGCCAAGCTCGCGGTCGAACAGATCAACGCCAAAGGCGGCATACTCGGGCGTCAGGTCGAACTCTTGGTGGAGGATTCCGCCAACGACGTCGGCACCGGCGTGCAGAAGGCCCGCAAGCTGATCGAACGCGACCAGGTCAACTTCATGATCGGCGACGTCAATTCGGGCGTCGCCGCGGCGATAGCCCAGGTCACCAGCGAAAAGAAGGTCCTGCACATCGTTTCAGGCGGGCACACCGATTCGATTACCGGCAAGGATTGCAAGTGGAACGTGTTCCGCGTCTGCAACACGACCCGGATGGAAGCCAATTCGGTTTGCGAAGTGCTGTTCAAGAAATACGGCAAGAAATGGCACTTCATCACGCCCGACTATGCCTTCGGTCATACGCTCTACGACGCCTGTACGGCGGACCTGAAGAAGCTTGGCGGCACCGTTACGGGCAACGAGCTCACGCCGCTCGGCACCACCGATTTCTCGGCCTATCTGATCAAGGCGCGCGCCGCCAATCCGGACGTGATGATCCTCCTGGTGCAGGGGTCCGACATGATCAACTGCCTGAAGCAGATCGTGCAGTTCGGCCTCGACAAGCAGATCCATGTCGCCGGCACCCAGCAGGAGCTGGAGTCGCTTGCCGGGCTGCCGCCGGAGGCGCGCATCGGCGTCTGGATGTTCGAATGGTATTGGAAACAGCCGGGCGTTCCCGGCGTGGAAAAGTTCGTTGCCGATATCCGCAAGGTCAACGACGGACATGTACCGACCGCGCGGCATTGGTTCGGCTATGTTTCGGCGATGAGTTTTGCGCTGGTGGCAAATCGGGAAAAGGTCCTCGACGCCGTCAAGCTCGCAGCCGCGCTCGAGGATTTCGAGCTGCCGGATGACGTCAAGCTGCAACCCAACAAGGTCTACTATCGCAAAGGCGACCATCAGCTGATGACGTCGGCCTTCGTTGGCGAGGCGCAAGCCAAGGGCAAGGACGACCCCGAAGACCTTTACCGCGTCGATGAAGTCGTGCCCGGCGACAAGACGGCCCCGGCCGTGAGCGAAACCGGTTGCAGCGTGCAGTGGCCCTCATAACGTTGCGGCAAGCTGTCGCGTAAGACCCCGGGAGATCGCATCTCCCGGGCGGGATGCAAGTGGACATCATCGGTGAGCTATGACGCAACTACTTTTGTTTAACGTCACCAACGGACTTATCATTGGTGCCTTTTATGTATTGATGGCTCTTGGTCTGTCGCTCATCCTCAATCTGAGCAACGTCATCAACTTCGCCCATGGCGGATTTCTGGTCATCGGCGGCTATATCGCCTACACTATCACGCCCTATATCGGCTTCTGGGGCGCGCTGCTGGTGGCCCCTCCGCTGACGGCGATCCTCGGGCTGGTCATCGAACGGGTTTTGATCCGTCCGCTTTACGGCCGGGACCCTCTTTATAGTCTGCTGCTGACCTTCGGCCTGGCGTTCATCATCGAGGATGGCACGCGATTCATCTGGGGCCCGCAAGGCAAGCCGGTCACGATTCCGCCCTTTCTGGCGCAGCCGCTGAGCAACGACTTTTTCTTCATCACGGGTTATCGGCTTTTCATGGTGGCCGTGGTGATGATCGCCGTTGCGCTTCTCTTTCTGCTTCTCCGCTACACCCGTCTCGGCGTGCGCATCCGTGCCGGCACGCTCGACCTCGAGACAGTCGCCGCTCTCGGCATCAACGTGCAGATGCTGCGTTCGCTCAATTTTGCCGTCGGAATCTTTCTTGCCGGGCTGAGCGGCGTGCTCGCCGCCGGCCAATTGGGCCTTGAACCGACCATGGGCACGGGACTGCTGATGCCAAGCTTCATCGCCATCATTGTCGGCGGCATCGGCAGCCTGCCGGGGACGCTGGTGGGAGGCTTGCTGATCGGAGTGGCCTCGGGCTTGACCGCCGTGTTCTATCCGGCGGCGAGCGAGGCGGTCATCTACGTCATGATGGCGGTGGTGCTTCTGTTGCGCCCGCGCGGATTGTTCGGCGAAGAAGGAATGATGAGTTGAACGCCGAACAGACCCGCAAGCTCATCGTCCTCTCGGCGATTTGGCTACTGCTGATTTTTGCCCCTTATTGGATGGTGCCGCTCGGCGGATATACCGCGTTGGCGACCCGCATTCTGGTGCTAGGCCTTGCCGCAATGTCGGTGAATTTCCTTCTTGGATTTACCGGCGTGCTGTCGTTCGGTCATGCCGCCTATTTCGGGCTTGGCGCCTATGGCACCGGGCTCGCCCTGAAATTTCTGGCGCCAAGCACCCCGCTCGCGCTCGTCCTCGGCATGCTGCTCGGCGGCGTTTGCGGTGCCATTCTCGGCACGCTGATCGTACGGCGGCGCGGTGTCTACTTCGCGATGGTAACCATCGCCTTCGGCCAGGTGTTCTACTACATCGCCTTTCAGTGGAGTTCGCTGACGGGCGGCGACGACGGACTGCGCGGATTCTCGCGCCAGCCGATCGATTTCGGCCTGTTCAAATTTGACATCCTGTCGAACGCCAACAACTTCTATTACTTCGCGCTGTTCTGTTTTGCGCTTGCGGTCGGCGCCATGGGATTCATCCTGAAATCGCCGTTCGGCCGAACCATGATAGCGATCCGGGAAAACGAACGCCGCGCGCGCTTCCTCGGCATTCCCGTCGAACGGCACATCTGGATTGCGTTCACGATGTCTTGCTTCTTCATGGGGTTCGCCGGTGCGCTCTACGCACTCGTCAACAACTTCGCCGATCCGCGGGGTCTGCATTACAGCCAATCGGGCGATTTCGTCATGATGGCGGTGATGGGCGGGATGCGCAGCTTCTGGGGCCCGCTGCTCGGCGCCGCCGTGTTTGTGGCCGTGCAGGATTATCTCTCCAGCGTCACCGTCAACTGGATGTCGTTTCTGGGCCTGCTCTTCGTCCTGGTCGTGCTGTTTTTCCCGCGCGGATTACTGGGCTTCCTGCAACGGAGCAAGGCATGAACGTACTCGAAATCAGCGGCCTCACCAAGCGGTTCGGAAACCTGGTCGCCGTACGCGATGTCTCGCTCTCGGTGGCGAAGGGAGAGATGTGCGCGATCATCGGACCAAACGGCGCCGGCAAAACCACCTTCTTCAATCTGATCAGCGGGTTCTTTCCACCGACGGCCGGCAGCATCGTCTTTGACGGCCTCGACATCACGCGCCTGTCAACACATGAGCGAGTCACGCGCGGGATGGCCCGCACTTTCCAGATCACGGAAATTTTCCCCGAACTGACCGTGTTCGAAAACGTCCGGATCGCCGCCGAGGTCGCCGGCGGGTACCGCCTGCGGCCGTGGATCAGTCGCTCGGAAGACGCCGGCGTGCAGAAGAACGTCGAGGAGACACTCAAACTGGTGTCGCTCGAAAGCAAGGCCGGCCGGCTGGTAGGCGAACTCGCCCATGGCGACCAACGCGCCGCCGAGATCGCAATGGCGCTGGCGCTCAAGCCGCATCTTCTTCTGCTCGACGAACCCACCGCGGGAATGGGCGACCAGGAAACCTATCAGATCACGCAATTGATCCGCCGCCTACATCGCGAAAGCAACTACACCATTGTGCTGATCGAACACGACATGCGGGTGGTGTTTCACCTCGCCGACCGTATCTGCGTGCTCGATCAGGGCCGGATGCTGGCGCAGGGCACGCCGCAGGAAATTGCCGCCAACGAGACCGTTCAAGCCGCCTATTTGGGCACCGCCGCATGACCGATGCTCTCAAGGCCGAAGGCCTTCATACCTATTACGGCAAGAGCCATATCCTGCACGGCGTCAGCCTCACCGCCGCCGAAGGCAAGATCACCGCTTTGCTTGGACGCAACGGCGCTGGCAAGACCACCACGTTGCGAAGCTTGATGGGCTTGACGCCGGCCCGTGAGGGCAAAATCACCGTATTCGGCCAGGACACCACGCACTGGCCGACCTTTCGCATCGCCGCCCAGGGCGTCGGCTATGTGCCGGAGGGCCGGCGTATTTTTGCCAACCTCAGCGTCGAGGAAAACCTCAAGGTGCCGCTGGAGCGCGACGGGCCGTGGACTATTGCGCGGATCTACCAGCTGTTCCCGCGCCTGGAGGAGCGCAAGTCCAATCGCGGCCGCCAGCTTTCCGGAGGCGAGCAGGAGATGTTGTCGATTGCCCGCGCGCTCCTGTTGAATCCGAAACTGCTCATTCTCGATGAGCCATCGCAGGGCCTCGCGCCGCTGATCGTGCGTGAGGTATTCCGCATCGTGCAGCAAATGAAAACCGAGGGCATTTCGGTTCTGCTGGTCGAACAGAATGCGCGGATGAGCCTGGAAATTGCCGACGACGCCTACGTGCTGGACGACGGGATCGTCGTCTATTCAGGATCGGCCGCGGAGCTTGCTGCCGACGATGCGCGCGTCCGGGCGCTGGCGGGCGCCAGCGCTGAAGAATGGACGCTGACGTAAAGACCTCCGGAATCGGCCTTTCGCCGGATTCGCTTTGCCCTTACAATCGGTTGGCGCCGGGAGTTTGACGCTCTCACCTGTCCATCGAACGCGGTTTCCCGATGAAGATGCAGGCCAGCAACCTCAGGATCGGAACCATGACGCTCGCGGTCATAGCGGTCGCGTTCTTTGGGCTTCTGGGCTGGCGAAAGATTTACCACATCTCTCAGGAAAGCCCGCTGCGTATCGTTTTCGAGGGCGGCTCCGCAAGCGGCCTGCGCAGGGGCGGCAGCGTGAATTTCGACGGCGTTCAGATCGGAGAAATCGTTTCGCTCAAGCTCGACCATCCACGCAAGGTCGTTGCCTTTGTCAGGGTCGACAAGGCCGCTCCGATCCGCAAGGACACCGTGGTGGGGCTGGAGTTTCAAGGCTTGACCGGCGTGGCGGCGATATCGCTGACCGGCGGCGATTCGTCCGCGCCGCCCGTACCCATCGATACCGATGGCGTTCCGGTGCTGACCGCGGACCTGAGCGAAATCGAGTCGATCCGCGATACCCTGCATAATGTCGACCGGGTTCTCGTCGGCAACCAGTCGACGATCAAGGACGGACTATTGAGTTTCGAGACCTACACGGCCTCGCTGGCCGGCGGGGGCGACGCGATCGAAAAGGCCGTCGCCAAGGCGAACGATGCCTTCGCGGGCTTCGATACCGCGATTTCGAGGATCGACAGTCTGCTGCCCGGTTTTTCGGATGGGAAGGCCGACGAGTTGTTTGAGAAGATGAGGGACATCCGCGAATTTGCCGACACCTTTAACAAAAAGTCCGGCATCGTGATCGAGGAAGCGCGCCATACCCTTCTCGATATCAGCCAGGCCGCGGTCAAGGTGACCCGCAAATTCGATCCGTCGGCAGGCGATGCCGACAATCCGGCGCCGCCGAGGCGGCCTGCGAGGCGCCAGTAGTCCGAGCGCACGCGGCGCATCCGTGACCGCCAGGTTCCTGTCCGGAACCTTTGGTTTACTCTGGATCGAGCGATCCAGACCGCGATCAAAAATTGTGGATCCGCTCGGGAACCATTGCCCGGCTGCCGAATTGTTTTCCTTGGCTCAAATCGGTTCATCTATCATATTGTAATATCTATTGAATTTCGCTTGCCTCGCAGCCGTTCGCACGATCTTATGGTGGAAAAACGACTCGCGCAGGCCCAAGCTGTGACGTGTTTTCTGCCTTTGAGGGGACTTCCATGAGTGAACTCGGCTCAGCCGATTCGTCCGCGCGTCGTCGCGCCAAAGTCAAACTCTACGCCAACGGCAAGCCAGACCCTTCGCAGGAATTGCTGCAGGCATTGCAGGCGATGCGCAGCGGTGACTTCTCGGTGCGGATGACCGGCGATCATCTCGGCATCGACGGCAAGATCGCCGACACATTCAATGAAATCGTCGCCGCCAACCAGCGAATGGCGCAGCAGCTCGAGCGTGTCGGCCAGGTCGTAGGCCGCGAAGGAAAGACGCGCCAGCGCGTCAAGTTCGGTCTCGCCAGCGGTTCATGGGCCGACATGGAAGGCTCGGTCAATACGCTGATCGACGATCTGCTTTGGCCGACGCGCGAGGTGACGCGCGCGGTTGCCGCGGTGGCGCAAGGCGACCTGCTGCAAACCGTAAAACTCGACGTCGACGGCCGCCCGCTGGGCGGTGAATTCCTGCAGTCTGCCACGATCGTCAACACGATGATCAAGCAGCTTTCCGTGTTCACCTCCGAAGTGACGCGCGTGGCGCGCGAGGTCGGCACCGAAGGCAAGCTCGGCGGTCAGGCGCAGGTCCCCGAGGTGACGGGCGTCTGGAAAGACCTGACCGAGAGCGTCAACTCGATGGCCAACAACTTGACCGGCCAGGTTCGCAACATCGCCGAGGTTACGATCGCGGTCGCCAACGGCGACCTGTCGAAGAAGATCACCGTCGACGTTCGCGGGGAAATCCTGCAGCTGAAGGAAGCCATCAACACCATGGTGGACCAGCTGCGCTCGTTCGCCTCCGAAGTCACCCGCGTCGCGCGCGAAGTCGGCACCGACGGCAAGCTCGGCGGTCAGGCGATCGTCCCCGGCGTCGCCGGCACCTGGAAAGACCTGACCGACTCCGTGAACGCGATGTGCGGTAACCTCACGGCGCAGGTCCGCAACATCGCCAACGTCACCACGGCGGTCGCGCGCGGCGACCTTTCGCGCAAGATCACGGTGGACGTGCGCGGCGAAATCCTGGAGCTCAAGGACACCATCAACACGATGGTCGACCAGCTCAACTCGTTCGCTTCCGAAGTGACTCGCGTCGCGCGCGAAGTCGGCACCGAGGGCAAGCTCGGCGGACAGGCGCAGGTGCCCGGCGTCGCCGGCACCTGGAAAGACCTCACCGACAACGTCAACTTCATGGCGTCCAACCTCACCGCGCAGGTCCGCAACATCGCCGACGTTGCGACCGCCATCGCCGGTGGCGATTTGTCGAAAAAAATCACGGTGAACGTTTCGGGTGAAATCCTTCAGCTCAAGGAAACGCTCAATACCATGGTCGACCAGCTCAACGCCTTTGCCGGCGAAGTCACGCGCGTGGCGCGCGAGGTCGGCACCGAAGGGCGCCTGGGCGGTCAAGCCAACGTACTCGGCGTCGCCGGCACCTGGAAAGACCTGACCGAGAGCGTCAACTCGATGGCGAGCAATCTGACGGCGCAAGTCCGCAACATCGCCGAGGTGACGACGGCGGTGGCCAACGGCGACTTGTCGAAAAAAATCACGGTGGACGTGCGCGGCGAAATTCTTGAACTCAAGGACACCATCAACACGATGGTCGACCAGCTCAATGCGTTCGCTTCCGAAGTGACCCGCGTCGCGCGCGAGGTCGGCACCGAAGGCAAGCTCGGCGGCCAGGCGCTGGTGCGCGGCGTCGCCGGCACCTGGAAGGATTTGACCGACAGCGTCAACTCGATGGCGAGCAACCTGACGGGACAGGTGCGAAACATCGCCGAGGTCGCGACCGCGGTCGCGAAAGGCGACCTGTCCAAAAAGATCACGGTGAACGTGTCGGGCGAAATCCTTCAGCTCAAGGAAACGCTCAACACCATGGTCGACCAGCTCAATGCGTTCGCCTCCGAGGTGACGCGCGTGGCGCGCGAGGTCGGCACCGACGGCAAGCTCGGCGGCCAGGCGCAGGTGACGGGCGTCGCCGGCACCTGGAAGGACCTCACCGACAGCGTCAACTCCATGGCGGGTAACCTCACCGCGCAAGTCCGCAACATCGCCGAAGTGGCAACCGCCATCGCCGGCGGCGACCTTTCGCGCAAGATCACGGTCGACGTGCGCGGCGAGATCCTTCAGCTCAAGGAAACGCTCAACACCATGGTCGATCAGCTCAACCGCTTCGCCGGTGAGGTGACGCGCGTGGCGCGCGAGGTCGGCACCGAAGGCCGGCTCGGCGGTCAGGCCAACGTGCCGGGCGTCGCCGGTACCTGGAAGGACCTTACCGACTCGGTCAACTCGATGGCGGGCAACCTCACCGCGCAAGTCCGCAACATCGCCGAGGTCACCACGGCGGTCGCGCGCGGCGACCTTTCGCGCAAGATCACGGTCGACGTGAAGGGCGAAATCCTCGAACTGAAGAACACCATCAACACGATGGTCGACCAGCTCAACGCGTTCGCCTCGGAAGTGACGCGCGTGGCGCGCGAAGTCGGCACCGAGGGCAAGCTCGGCGGCCAGGCCGAGGTGCCCGAAGTCGCAGGTACGTGGAAAGATCTGACCGACAACGTCAACTTCATGGCGTCGAACCTGACCGCACAGGTCCGCAACATCGCCGAAGTGGCGACCGCGATTGCCGGCGGCGACCTTTCCAAGAAGATCACGGTCGACGTGCGCGGCGAAATCCTGCTGCTCAAGGACACCTTGAACACCATGGTGGAACAGCTTCGTTCCTTTGCCGCGGAGGTCACGCGCGTGGCGCGCGAAGTCGGCACCGAAGGCCGGTTGGGCGGTCAGGCCGTGGTGCCCGGCGTCGGCGGCACCTGGAAGGACCTGACCGACAACGTCAACCTGCTTGCGGCAAACCTTACCACGCAGGTCCGCAACATCGCCGAAGTCACCACGGCGGTCGCGCGCGGCGACCTTTCGCGCAAGATCACGGTCGACGTGAAGGGCGAAATCCTCGAACTGAAAAACACCATCAACACGATGGTGGACCAGCTCAATGCCTTTGCGGGCGAAGTCACGCGCGTGGCGCGCGAAGTCGGAACCGAGGGCAAGCTTGGCGGACAGGCGCAGGTGCCGGGTGTCGCCGGCACCTGGAAGGACCTGACCGACACTGTCAATTTCATGGCGGCCAACCTGACCGAGCAGGTGCGCGGCATCGTCAAGGTCGTGACCGCGGTCGCCAACGGTGATCTGAAGCAGAATCTGACGGTGAAGTCGAAGGGCGAAGTCGCCGCTCTCGCCGATACCATCAACAACATGACCGAGACGCTGGCAACGTTCGCCGATCAGGTTACGAGCGTCGCGCGTGAGGTGGGCGTCGAAGGCCGTCTCGGCGGCCAGGCCAACGTGCCGGGCGCTGCCGGCACCTGGAAGGACCTGACCGGCAACGTCAACCTGCTGGCGGCCAACCTGACCTCGCAGGTTCGCGCCATCGCGGAAGTGGCGACCGCCGTCACCAAGGGCGACCTGACCCGGTCGATTCAGGTCGATGCCAGGGGCGAGGTCGCGGAGCTGAAGGACAACATCAATACGATGATCACCAACCTCCGGCTCACGACCGACCTCAACACCGAGCAGGACTGGTTGAAGACCAACCTCGCGAGATTCACCAACATGCTTCAGGGTCAGCGCGATCTGACCACCGTCGGCCGGCTGCTGCTGACCGAACTGACGCCGCTGGTCAACGCGCATATCGGCGTGATTTACCAGGTCGACAACGAAGACAGCCCGCAATTGCGCCTGCTCGCAGCTTATGCCGGCGACGGCGTCAGCCCGCATTCCCAGATCGTGCAGTTTGGCTCCGGCCTGATCGGGCAATGCGCGATGGACAAGAGGCAGCGGTTGATTTCGGAAATTCCAGACGACGTCATACCGATCAACTCGGCGCTATTGCGCGTGGCGCCGAAGAACCTCGTGGTGCTTCCGGTTCTGTTCGAGAATCAGGTCAAGGCCGTGATCGAGCTCGCCTCGGTTTCAGCGTTCACGACCTCGCAGATGACGTTCCTGGAGCAGCTCACCGACTCGATCGGCATCGTTCTCAACAGCATCGAGGCGACGATGCAGACCGAAGGCCTGCTGAAACAGTCGCAGCAACTCGCCGGAGACCTGCAGACCCAGCAGAAGCAATTGCAGCAGACCAACGAGCAGCTTGAACAGAAGGCTCAGCAACTCGCCGAGCGCAACGTCGAAGTCGAACGCAAGAACCAGGAAATCGAGCAGGCGCGGCGCGCGCTGGAAGAAAAGGCGACTGAACTTTCGCTGACGTCCAAGTACAAGTCGGAATTCCTCGCCAACATGTCCCACGAGCTCAGGACGCCGCTCAACAGCATCCTCATCCTTGGGCAGCAGTTGACCGAAAATCCCGACGGCAACCTGACGGGCAAGCAGGTCGAATTCGCCCGCACCATCCATGGCGCCGGCACCGATCTTCTGAACCTGATCAGCGACATTCTCGATCTCTCCAAGATCGAATCCGGCACCGTGACCGTGGACGCCGAGGAAATCCTCACCGCCAACCTTCTGCAAACGGTCGGACGGCCATTCCGCCACGAGGCGGACAACCGGCAATTGACGTTCGATGTCGCTGTCGACCCCAATCTGGGACGAAGCATTTATACCGATTCGAAACGGCTTCAGCAGGTGCTGAAAAACCTGCTGTCGAATGCCTTCAAGTTCACCGCCGAAGGCGGCGTACGTCTCAGCGTCTCGGCGGCGCTTGCGGGCTGGAGCGCCGAGCATCCCGTTCTCAACCATTCGCCCGCCGTGATTGCCTTCGAGGTTTCCGATACCGGCATCGGCATTCCCCAGGACAAGCAGAAGCTGATCTTCGAAGCCTTCCAGCAGGCGGACGCCGGCACCAGCCGGAAATACGGCGGTACGGGCCTCGGCCTCGCGATCAGCCGCGAACTCGCAAGCCTGCTGGGCGGCGAAATCCATCTGCAGAGCACGCCCGGCAAAGGCAGCGTCTTCACACTCTATCTGCCGTTGAAATATTCCGGGCCGACCATAGCCGCGCGCGCCAGCATCCCGTCGCAATACAGCATCACGCCGGCAGTCCCCGCGGTGACCCAGGAGCGTGTCATCGAGCAGCTGCCGGACGACCGGCTGAGCCTCGCCCCTGGAGACACCATTCTCCTTATCGTCGAAGACGACCCGCACTATGCACGGGTGCTGGTCGATCTCGCCCGCGACAAGGGCTTCAAGGTTCTGATCGCCGCGCGAGGTGCGGAAGCGCTGGAACTGGCCAAGCAATACCAGCCGGCCGCCGTATCGCTCGATGTCTTCCTGCCCGACATGCTCGGCTGGACGGTACTGAGCCAGCTCAAGCACAATCCATTGACACGGCATATTCCGGTCCAGATCATCACACTCGATGAGGATCGGCAGCACGCATTGGCGCGCGGTGCGTTCTCCTTCGTCAACAAGCCGACGACGACGGAAGGTGTCAGCGCGGCACTGGCCCAGATCAAGGAATATGCCAAGCCGCGGCGCAAACGCCTCTTGATCGTGGAGGACAATGCGGCGGAACAGATGAGCATCAAGCAGCTTCTCGACCACGACGATATCGAGATCATCACGACGGACACCGGCGCCGGCGCATTGTCCACGCTGCGCGAAAGCCCGTGCGACTGCGTCGTTCTCGACTTGCGGCTGCCCGACATGACCGGATTCGAGGTGCTCGATTCCATCCGCAACGACAATTCGCTGTCGGATGTGCCGGTGGTGGTCTTCACCGGCCGGGAACTTTCGGTCGAGGAAGATGCGGAACTCCACACCATGGCACGAAGCATCGTGGTGAAGGGGGTGGAATCGCCGGAACGCCTGCTGGATGAGACGTCGTTGTTCCTGCACCGTGTGATCACGGAGCTTCCGATCGAGAAGCAGCGGATGCTGGAGAAACTCAACAGTTCCGATGAAGATCTGGTGGGCCGCACGGCGCTTCTGGTCGACGACGACGCCCGCAACATCTTTGCGCTTTCCAGCGTTCTGGAACGGCGCGGCATGAAAGTGCTTACGGCCACGACGGGCAGTGAGGCGGTCACGCTGGTGGGGTCGAACCCCGAGATCGCCGTCGTCCTTATGGACATCATGATGCCGCAGATGGATGGTTATCAAACCATCGGCGTCATCAGGACGAACCCCGCATTCCGGCGGCTGCCGATCATCGCGCTGACCGCGAAGGCGATGAAGGGCGACCGGGAAAAGTGCCTGGAAGCCGGCGCGTCCGATTATCTCGCAAAACCTGTCAACACCGAACAGTTACTGCTTGCGATTCGAATGTGGCTACATCGCTGACGCGATGTGCTGTTTGAAGTCCTGCATACAAGAGGCGAATTCTACCCGGGAATTTCCAATGGAAAGCGGCGCCGGAAATATCGGTTTGCACTGCCCTTAACTTTCCGAAATTCGTGAAAGATGGGTGCTGCGGCGGGAGACGAACTTCGGAAAGTGAACACTAGATGATCGACCACGAAAAGGTGGACATCCTTCTGGTAGACGATCAGCCGGCAAAGCTGCTCGCCTATGAGGTGATTCTGAGGGAACTCGGGGAAAACCTCGTCGTCGCGACCTCGGGACGGGAGGCGCTCGAATACCTCCTCAAGAACGAAGTTGCGGTCATTCTGGTCGACGTCTGCATGCCCGAGCTTGATGGCTTTGAGCTTGCGGCCATGATCCGCGAGCATCCCCGCTTCCAGAAGACGGCGATGATTTTCATCTCCGCCATTCAGGTCTCCGATCTGGATCGTCTGCGCGGATACGAAATGGGGGCAGTCGATTACGTGCCGGTGCCGGTCGTTCCGGAGGTGCTGCGCGCCAAGATCCGGGTGTTTGCTGAACTCTATCGCAAGACCCGGCAGCTGGAGCGGTTTAACGCCGAACTGGAAGACCGGGTGCGCGCGCGCACGAGCGAGCTGGAAGACTCCAATGGCCGTCTCCTCGAAAGCGAGCAGCGCCGCAGCCTCGCGCTGGCCGCCGGCCGAATGGGATCCTGGGACTGGGACTGGATCAACCGGGACTGGATGTGGGACGAAGGGCAATTCCGGATATTCGGGGTCGATTCGCAGGCCTTCAAGGTCGATCCGGAGAATGTGCAGGCCTTGCTGCATCCCGACGACGTCAACGAATTGCGTGACGCAGTGGCCCAGTTCGACAAGGGCGTCAAATCCTACGAAACCGAATTTCGCATCGTTCGTCCGGACGGCGAAGTGCGCTGGCTGTTCGGCACGGCCGCCGCGACCCTCGACAAGACCGGCCGCGTCATCCGCATCAGCGGGGTCACCGTCGATATCACCGAGCGGAAGCGAGCCGAGGAGCGGCAAAACCTTCTTACCAGGGAAGTCGACCACCGCGCCAAGAACGCGCTGGCGCTGGCTCAATCGATCGTCAGGCTCACTCGCGGCGAAAGCGTCAAGGCCTACATGCAGGCGGTGGAGGGACGGATCGGGGCGCTGGCGCGGGTTCATACCATCCTTTCCCTGTCGAGCTGGCAGGGCGCGGAAATGACGAAACTTGTCGGCGAAGAGCTCGCGCCCTATTTCGTCGGCGACCAGATCGCGTTCAGCGGCTCGAGCGTTCACCTGCAACCCGCCACCGCACAGACGCTCGCCATGGCCTTGCACGAGCTCGTGACCAATTCCGCCAAGTATGGGGCGCTGTCCACCGTCACCGGCCGTCTCGCGATCAACTGGAAGGTCGAGGCTGACGTCCTCCAAATGTTGTGGGAGGAACGAAACGGGCCGGCCGTGGCGGAGCCGGTATCGCGCGGCTTCGGGACCAGAAGCGTGATTGCCAGCATCGAATCCCAGCTCGGAGGCCATGCCGAGTTCGACTGGCGCTCGGAGGGCCTGATCTGCCGGCTGTCCGTCCCGCTGAAGCCGACCGCAACGGCCAAGCAACCCAACTATCGCCAGACCATGACTGCCGGCGGCAACGAGCGGGCTTCGGCCTCTGCAGGAGGCTGAGCTCGGGGCGAAGCCAAGTTGCCGCCACGTCGCGGGGCTAGTGCTCCGATTCCGAAGTTCGTATCATATTGCGGCCCCACGTTTACGAACTTCGGAATCAAAGGAGCACTAGCAATTTATTAGTTCTAGTGCGGCTTTTGAATTTGAAGTTCCTATGACGAACTTGCGGCGATACTGATAGGAACTTCAAATTCGCCGCACTAGTGTGGCGACTCTGACGTTCCTTTCAGTGTCGCCGCGAGTTCTTCGAAGGAACGTCAGAGTCAAAGCCACACTAGAATCATATGGCTGCTAGGGTCCCTTTGGTTCTGACATTCGTAAAAGTGCCCGCCGCGATTTGGTACGAATGTCAGAACCGGGACACTAGCGCGAAAGCACCTGCCATGTTAGCGGCTTTCCGACCGATAGGCGGACGGCAGGCAGGCAATGATCGAAGCGGTGATCTGGGATTTCGGCGGCGTGTTGACATCCTCGCCGTTCGAGGCGTTCGCTCGGTTCGAGGCCGAGCGCGGTCTACCCGCCGACATCATCCGCCGCACCAACGCCGCCAATCATCTGGAGAACGCCTGGGCGAAATTCGAGCGCGCCGAGGTGGACATCGAGGCGTTCGACCAGATGTTCGCATCGGAGTCGCTGGCGCTCGGTGCCGAGGTTCGCGGCCGCGACGTGCTGCCGCTGCTTGCCGGCGACCTGCGGCCCGAGATGGTTGAGGCGCTCCGGCGCATCAAATCGAAATTCAAGACCGGCTGCATCACCAACAATCTTCCGGCCAATGCGATCGGCAGCGCCGCCGGCCGAACGCTTTACATTGCCGAGGTGATGGCGCTGTTCGATCATATCATCGAATCGGCGAAGATCGGCCTGAGGAAACCCGACCCGAAAATCTATCGCATGATGGTGGATGCGCTTGCGGTCGATCCGAAGCGTTGTGTCTATCTCGACGACCTCGGCGTCAACCTCAAGCCGGCGCGCGAAATGGGCATGACCACGATCAAAGTGATTAGCGCCGCACAAGCCATCACTGAGCTGGAAGCCGCAACCGGGCTGTCGCTGCGATAGCAAACCGCGCGCGCCGATCCGCGTGGCACCCCTTAAGCGTCGATCGCGTCCTTGATCTTGTTTCGCGTCAACGGCAGGTCGCGCAGACGTTTCCCGGTGGCGCTGGCGATCGCGTTCGCGATCGATGCCGCGGCCGGGCCCTGTCCGGTTTCGCCGCTGCCGAGGAAGGGCAGACCGGGACGATTGATGATATGGACGTCGATCTTGTCGGGAACCGCATCGAAACGCAGGATCGGATAGGTCTGCCAGTCGACGCTGGTGATCCTGGTGTCGTCGAAGGTGACGGCTTCATAGAGCGTCCAACTCATCGACTGCATGATCGCGCCCTCGATCTGATTGGTCAGTCCATCCGGATTGACCACTTGACCGCTATCGACCGCAGCTACCGCGCGCACCAGGCGCGGACGCCCGGTCTCCCGGTTGATTTCGACCTCGGTTGCGATGGCGCAATAGGCCGCCAGACTCTTGTAGCGCGCAAAGGCAAAGCCATAGCCGCGATCGGGAGGGGCTTTTTGTCCCTTCCGCCAGCCGAATTCCTTCGCCGCCTTCTCGACGACCTCGCGGCCGCGCTTATCCTCCAGATGTTTCAGCCGGAACTCGACCGGATCGGCGCCGGCGAGTTCGGCGAGTTCGGTCATGAAGCTCTCGATCGAAAATACGTTGTGATAGGCGCCGAGCGCCCGCATCGCCGAGACCCGGACCGGCATCGCCGGGATGAAGTGGTGCACTACCTGGGCGTTGGGGAACTTGTAGATCGGGATCGCGTTGCGGTCGCCGCCGCCTGCCGGCAACGGCAGCGGCTTCGGCTCCGGCACCGCGAAAGGTTCGGCCATATGCTGAGCCGCCAGCATCGACCCGGCGCCGCCCGGCCGCATCGAATGGGTGTTGGTCCAGACGTCGAAATTCCAATCGACAATCTTGCCGTTGCCGTCGAGTGTCGCCTTCAGCCTGGTCACCATCGCCGGCCCGAACGGCTCCCAGGCGTGTTCCTGTTCGCGCATCCACTGCACGCGCACGGGAACGCCGGGCAATTCGCGCGCGATCAGGGCGGCGTCGGCGGCGGCATCGTCGGCACCATTATGGCCGTAGCATCCGGAGCCCTCGACATGGATCAGCCGGACGCTCGCCAATGGCACCTTCAGCATCTCGGCGATACCCTGGCGATCGGGATAGACGCCTTGGGTATGCGTCCACACCGTCATCGCGCCGTCGATGAGTTGCGCGATCGCACAGGACGGTCCGATCGAACCGTGCGCCTGATAGGGCCGCGTGTAGGTGGCCTCAATGGTCTTTTGGCCGGTAGCCGACGGATCGCTCTGCCGGAAGATGGTCGTATCGTTCGACTTCAGGCTGGTGAGGACACGAAGCAGATCGTCCTGCTTCGGCAGGCCCGGCTTCTCCTTCCATTTCGCTGCCGCCGACAACGCCTTCATGGCCTTGATCGCCTGGAATTCCTTTTGGGCAACCACGGCGAGAAAATTGCCGTCACGAACGACCTTGACGAAACCGGGCAGCTTTTCGACCGCCGAGGTGTCGCATTCCGTCAGTTGGGCGTCATAGCTCGGCGGCCGCACGATGCGGGCATGCACCATGCCGGGCAACCGCATGTCCTGAACATAGGCCTGGCCGCCCGTCACCTTGGCCGGAATGTCGACCCGCGGCACCGGCTGGCCCATCACCTTGTAGGTCGCCGGATTCTTCAGTTTCGATTTCGGCTGCGCCTG
Source organism: uncultured Alphaproteobacteria bacterium (assembly GCA_963832045.1). Classification (GTDB taxonomy): domain Bacteria; phylum Pseudomonadota; class Alphaproteobacteria; order Rhizobiales; family Xanthobacteraceae; genus Bradyrhizobium. Next base: position 622,855 of record CAWHSM010000005.1, on the reverse strand, counting down.
CACATGCAGCGTGTCGCCTGCGACCAGATCGCCATAGCCCAAGCGCTGACCGTCCGGCGCGATCACCGCGCCGTTCTCGGTCCGCAGATTCTCCACCGGCAGATTGAACCGCCGCGCGGCTTCGCTCACCAGAAGCTCGCGCACCTGTGCGGCGGCGTTCTGGATCGCGGTGCCGCTGTATTGCGTGGATTGGCTGCCGGAGGTGTAGCCTTCATCGGCGGTGAGAAGCGTATCGGCGGTGATGACCTTGAGCGACGCAAAGGGAACGTCGAGTTCTTCGGCGGCGATCTGCTGGAACGCGGTCTTGAAACCTTGGCCGAGTTCGGCCTTGCCGGTGAATACCGTGATGCTGCCGTCGGCGTCGATGCGGACCCAGGAATCCAATAACGGCGTTTCTTTCAGGCTGCCGGGAAGGCTTGGCGGAGGGGCTGCGGCGACGGCGGGAGGAACTTGATCCTCCGCGAAGGCATCCGACAACGAGAAGCTGACGACCAAGGCGCCGCCGCCGGCAATCACCCGGCGGCGATCGAGAATGACGGGGCGGTTCATTGGACGCCTCCCTGCCCGTTCGTGTTCAATTCGGCGGTATCCATCAAACGCGCGGCGCGATGCACCGCGCGGACAATGCGCATATGGGTACCGCAACGACAGAGGTTGGGTTCGAGCTCGGCCCTGATCTGCGCGTCGGTCGGTTTGGGATTGCGTTGCAGCAGCGCCTGCGCACGCATCATCATGCCGGCGATGCAATAGCCGCATTGCGCGGCCTGCTCTTCCATGAAGGCGCGCTGGATCGGCGCGGGCGCCTCGACCGTGCCCAGACCTTCCAGCGTCGTCACCTGTTTGCCGTTCAAGAGGAGCAGCGGCGTCACGCAAGACAACACGGCTTTGCCGTCGACGATCACCGTGCAGGAACCGCATTGCCCGAGACCGCAACCGAATTTGGCGGCGTTGAGCTTGAGTTCGTCGCGCAGCACATAGAGCAGCGGCGTATCGGGATCGGCTTCGACCTGGTGATCGCGGCCGTTGACCTTCAATGTCATCATGGCTAGCGCCCTCTTTCCGAAGTTCGTCATACGTCGCAGCACCCTCTCATACGAACTTCGGAAAGCTAAGGGCGCTAGCAAGCTTATCAATTGTTGTTCGGTTCTGGTTGCGTCTGCAGGAATACGGTTTCGCTACGCCTTGCATCCCGAACGGTCTGTTCAACGCCGGCCCAGGCCGGTTGGTTGCTGAAACGGCCGCGAAGATATCTCAACAAAGCGGAAATTTGATCGTCGTTCATGCTGTTGGCGAAACCCGGCATGATCGGACTGCGCTCGCCCGCGACGGGCCGAATTCCCGACAGGATGATGTTGGCGGCGTTGCGCGGATCGGGCGCGCTAAGGGAGGTGCTGAGGCGAAGGTTGATGCCGCTATAAGGTACCGGCCGATCGGATTCATGACATGTGGCGCAAGCCGCCGCATAGATCGATCCGCCGGGGACATCGGGCTGGGCGGGCTGAACGGAAGGCGATTTGATCTGCGCTTGGGTAGCGCGCGCTTGATCGAGGCGATCCGGCGTCGGGGTGCCGAATACGCTTGTCATGTAGAGGGCGATCGCGTGGACGTCGCTCTCCGGGACCGACGAAAGATTGCCGACCACCTCGGCCATCGGCCCGCGCGCCACCCCATGATCGGGATCCCAACCCTGGCGCAAATAGTGAAACAGCGCCTCGGTGGTCCAGGGCAGCGGTGAGAGCGACTTCGCATTGATGGCATAGGCGTGCCAGTTGTCGACGTCCCCTCCGGAAAAGGCGGCGCTCGCCTTTTCCGCGCCGAGAACATTGCGTGGGGTGTGGCAGGCGCCGCAATGCGCCAGACCTTCGACCAGGTAAGCGCCGCGGTTCCACTCCGCGCTTTGCGTAGCGTCGGGCTTATACGTCTCTCCCTTCAGGAAAAGCAGTTTCCAGCCGGCGACGACAAAGCGCTGATCGAGCGGAAAAACGAGGTTGTTTGCGCGAGCGGGCGCGTGAACGGCGGGGCGCGTCATCAGGAAAGCATAGAGCGCGCGATCGTCCTCGTCGGTCACGTTGGTGAAATGGTCGTACGGAAAGGTCGGGTAGAGATGGTGTCCGGTGCGATCGACGCCGGAGCGCATCGCGCGGCGGAACGCTGCCTCCGGCCACCGGCCGATACCGGTGTCGGGATCGGGCGTGATGTTCGACGAATAGATCGTGCCGAACGGCGTCGGCACCGGCAATCCGCCGGCGAAGGATTTGCCGTTCCGCACAGTGTGGCAATCGCTGCAATTGCCGATGGCCGCCAGATCGCGGCCCCGCTTGACGAGCGCCGGATCGAAGGATTGTGGCGCGGGAAGCTCGATCGCCTCGATCGCCGGCCGCCAGGCCAGTGCGAAGGCCGCAATCACGCCGCCGACCAGCACCGTTACCGCAACGCCCGCGATGATCCGTGGCTTCGGCATCCGTCCCAAACCCTTGTTGCTTTGGGAGGCATTGCTAGCACAGATTGCCGGATCGCGTCCAAAGTTCGCGCCCGGCTCGGCGCACCACCGGCGGGTTGAACGCCTGTTTTATTGCTTTATCTCCGGAGCCGGGGATTCCGCGGAAAACGCCCGTTCGAATGCCGCCAGATCCGCGCCCGGCAAATCGCCGACCGCCACATAGCTGAAATTGCCGTCGCTCCAGCTTCGGACATTATATCCGGCGATGGTCTGCTCGGGAACGGTTTGGCCGGGCCGCAGCGTCGTGAGGCTGACGGTGTGCGCGGCGTGCTTGTAGACGATCGTGGCCACCGGGCTATGGCCGATCACATCTACCCGGCCGCCCAATAGCGCGAAGCCGCGCGCCGCAAGGTCCGGTACCTGGGGTGATTCCGGCAGCCGCGCCGTGAACCACGGCTTGACCGTGTGGCGATCGGAGGACGCGATATCGAAAGGCTGCGGCGCCAGCAGGCCGCGGATATGGCCTGCAACGACCTCGCTTGCGATCGCATCGCCTTGCCCGGCTTGATCAATCGTTCGCATCACAGAACCGGAGATCACGGCGCCGAGCACCGCGGATGCTGCGAGCGCCTGAAACGACCAGCTCCGGCGGCGCAAAACGGTGACGTTATTCGGGCGCTCCGCATTATCATTCAGACGCTCCGTATTCAGTCTGGCCTGAACCCGCGCCTGCAGGCCCGAGGGCACGTCGGCCAGCGGCAGCGAGCGAACCGCCTGCTGCAGCGACACCAGACGCGAACATCGGGCTCTCAAGGACTCATCGGCTGCCAAACGCCGCTCGAACTCGACCGCGGCAGCGGGATCAAGCTCGCCGTCGCAATAGGCGGTGAGCTGCAATTCGTCGTTATCTCTCAGGGACGGGGCCATAATTACTTTCGATCTCCGAGAAGCGCCATCAGGAGCTGCCTTCCCCGTGACAGACGGGACATGACGGTGCCGATGGGAACATTGGTGATCTCGGCAATATCGCGATAGTTCATCTGATTGATCTCCCGCAAAACGATCACTTCGCGAAACTGCGCCGGCAATTGTGCCAAGGCCTTCTGGAGCTCCTCGGCATCGGCTTTGAAAAGGGCGATCTCCTCCGGCGTTTCTACTCTCGTCCCGTGCAGTCCTTCAGATTCAAGCTCCTGTTGTTCTGCCGCGCTAAGGTCGTTGATGTAGGCAACCGCTTTCGGCCTGTTCTTCGTCAGCCAGGTGAAGGCCGTGTTACGCACGATGGTCAGTGACCAGGCCCGGGCGTTGACGGCCCCGAAACCCTTGATGCCCCGAAACGCGCGTATGGCGGCTTCCTGCACAATGTCTTCCGCATCCGACGCGTTGCCGGTGAGCCATTGCGCGAGGCGGTAGGCCTCTGGCAAATGCGGCAGGAAGATTTCGTCAAACGCGCTTCTTTCATCCTTGTCTTGCACAACGGAGACCGACATTTGCTGCTGGCTCGACAATTGATCCGAGCCTTCCAGCAGGTCTTTTAGCATGCCGTTTTTAAGTTCGGTACACCGGAAACTCGTCCGGTGTACCGCTAGAGCTGTCGTCATACCCGACCTACCGGCGCTCGCATGACACGGTCACTTCACGATGACCTTTCCCACCATATGCGGATGCAATCCGCAGAAGTAGCTGAAGGTGCCGGCACTGGCGAACGTGAAGGAGTACGAGTTGTCGGTGTCGAGCGCCTTCGACCGGAAGGCCTTGTTATTGTCCACCACCGAATGCGGGATGTCGTCGTGATTGACCCACTTCACGGTCGTTCCCACGGCAACGGTCAGTTCCGGCGGAGTGAAGACGAAATTGTCGATCGTAACGACATTGGCGTCCTCCGCGGAGACCGCGCCGAACGCGAGAGATGCGCCAACGAGCGGTCCCAGCAGCATCGCAACGACCACCGCGCGACCGGGAGTGAATCGCGCCGTTGCGAAGCGGAGGTTACTCTTGAACATTTGCATGTAGGCTCCTCGGTCAACCAGCCAGCGTCTTGTCGACGATGGCGAGCGGCTTGTTGCCCTGGACCACCGTCACGGTCGCAAGCCCAAGCTTGGTACGGAGCTGGTCGGCGGGGACAACCATCGGCCCGGGCGACGGCGCACTGCCGGGAGCCGGTTGCGGGAATGCGGTCGACAACGCCGTATGGAAGGTCATGTTGCCTTCGACCTTCTGCGCCAACTGGTGAATGTGGCCGTTGAGAATGGTGACCGAGCCGAAGCGCTTGAGCAGATCGAGCGCGCGCGTGCCGTCCTCGGTGCCCCAGCCCCATTCCTTGTAGATGACCTGCAGCGGGATATGCGCGAACACGACGATCGGCGTGCTGTTCGACTTGCTTTTCAGATCGGCTTCGAGCCAGGCGAGCTGCTCGGCGCCGAGATTGCCCAGACCGCCGCCCTTGAGGTCGACGACGTTGACGAGGCCGACGAAGTGGATGCCGTGATCGTCGAAAGAGTACCAGCCCGCGCCCTTTGAGCCCTTGCCATAGCGCTCGAGATAGGCCTTGCCGCGCTCTTCATCGATGATGTCATGCTCGCCGGGCACCCAGTGAACCCGAACGCCGGTCTCGCCGAACACCTTGTCGGCGTTGTCGAACTCGGCAGGCTTGGAGAGGTGGGTAATGTCGCCGGTGTGGATGATGAAGGACGGCTTGACCGGCATCGCCTTCACGATGCCGACGGCCTCGCGCAGCGTAGCCAGCGCGTCGGGATTGGCGGCCTTGTCGAAGCCGATGTGGCTGTCGCTCATTTGCAGGAAGGTAAAGCCGGCGGGCTCGGCGGCTGCCGCTTCGCCGATCAGTCCGACGGAGTGAGGCACCCCGCCGCTGACGGTCCAGAGCACGCCGGTCCCCGCCCAGACCATGCATTCCAGCACTTCGCGGCGGCCCAGTCCCTTTTTCTCAAGGTCGTCTTTAGCCATGTCATGTTCTCCCTATGAAGCCGGATGGCTCCAGATGGCGCAGGATTGCGCTGCACGAGGGAGACTCGGGCTTTTCGGGCTTTATTCCCTGAAGCTACGAGGATGGTTGGCAAAAGCCGTATAAATAAAAGGGGGAAGCGGAAATTCCGCTTCCCCCTGATTTGTTTAACCCTGGATCGGGTCTTCGAGTTCTAACTTAGAACTGGTAACGCAGACCAATGCCGGGATCGTAGTTGGAAGACGAGTTCCTACCCACGGCCTGTACGGTCGTACCGAGATTGTTGACAAAAAAGCCGCTGGCGAGGCCGCCATTGGCCTGCGAATACATTATGCCGGCGTAAACGTCGACGTGTCTGGCGAAGCGCCAGTCAAGCACCAGCGAGACCGCATCCAGCGAGCCGGAGCACTGGGCCGAGTTAGTCTTCAAAGCAGCACACGCAGCAGCGACGGAGGTACCAGCAAGGCCACCACCAGTGGTGCTGGAGAAGACACCAGTCGCAAAGTTGTTCTGCTGCTCGTGGTAATAAGCACCGGTGATGTCCAGTGCCGGCGTGATCGCATATCTCACGCCAAACCAGGCCGTTTGCAGGATCCTGTTATTATTCACGCAGTTGCCAGAACCAGTACCACTAATACCAGTTGGACCTGCACCTTCGGCGCAGTTGTTCGTCGTGGCCGCAATATAGCTGCCGTCCAGAAAAGCTCCTGGAGCAAGCGGGTTGTTCGGGTTGGCGTACTGGATCCACTCGTAGCCGCCATACAGTTTCCACGGCCCGATCGTGTATCTGGCCGCAGCCTGGAACGTCGTATTGTCGGTGATCGTAGATGCAACCTGACCGTTACCGATCGGGAGACTCGTTATGACAGCCGTTCCTCCATTGACTGCCAGCGGGCTGGACGAGGCGGCGTCATAGATCTTGCCACCCAGGAAGTCCACCGACAGCCCCAAATAATCGAAGCCGATGTTGCCTTGGAAGGCGTTGCCGATGGCGCTGTTGCCACCATCGCGGAGCTGCGTTTCCACAGCCAACCGCACCGGACCGATGTTCAAACGATACTCGAACGAGTTGTTGAAGGTGCGGTTTTCGGTGTCGCCGCCGCCGCCGTTCGCGCCCTGGAAGGTGATGACCGACCAGAAGTTCGAGCCGGAGAGCGGGTCATAGTTGACGATCAGGTCCGAGCTCAACGCGCTCTGACGGCCGATAGTGAGGGTACCGTAGGTCGGCGAACTGAGACCGAAATAACCGGCGTTGTTGAACAACTGACCGGCCTTCGACGAATCACCGAACGCGTTCTGGAAGCCGTTGAGCAGGCCGTTGTTCTGCGAGATCGTGCCAAGACCGCTGGAATTTTGGCCGCTGCCCGGGTTGAACAGGGTCTGCAAGTTGAACACGGCGTAGAGATTGTCGGCGATCTCCTGCTTGCCGCGCAGACCGATGAACGAGGTCGAGAGTTGGTCGGGAGCGAAGCCGAAATAGCTGCCGATACCACCGTTCCTCGAGACCAGCGAGTTGAATCCGCCGGACGAATTTGGCGAGTTCGGCGCGCCGTGCTGGATAAAGGCCAGGCCAGCGTCGAAGTTGCCGTACAGGCAGACGCCGTGCCAGCAAATGTCGTCGTTTTCGACCGGCTTGGCCTTGACGGCCGCCTTGTAGGGCAGGTCGGCCGCGAGCGCGTCCACCGGATTGACGGTGACGACCGCGGGCTTGGTCTCGAGAGCCTTCTGGCGCTTCTCGAGATCGGCAAGGCGCTTGGTCATCGCCGCGTTTTGTTCACGCAATTGCTTGGCCTGAGCCTGGATGTCCGTAAGTTCATCGGCATGGGCCGTCGCTGCGAAAGCCAGAATGGCTGCTGCTGATATGAAAGTCCTCTTCACGTAGGTCCCCCAAAAGTAGGCGCGGCACCAACGTACGCCGCGAACTGCCTGGTTACAGAGCCTCGGATGAGGACTCCTTAAGAAGGACATTCTGCGCCAAGCGATCAAGAAATACTGTAACCGGTATGCCACAGTCGGCCATGAAGCCACCTTTTAGGGGGAGGGGCCTCTAAAACAGGTTGCCCTGTTGCCGCTACGACACAGTCGGATTGATAATTGAGATAGGCCATGTCGCCGTTTTACAATTCTAAGCTGTCTGCTTCCTGCCTTGTCAGTGGTGGGATGGTCCACCGATTTCCCGATGGAATCCACCCCTTGCCTGGAGCCGGACGATCCGCTGTTTGAAGTCGGATCGTCCGATTTGGTTATCGGGACACTAGTAGCGGAGACCAACGCCGCGGTCGAAGGTCGACACCGTGGTTTTGCAGGCCGTGCAGACGCCGGCGCTGTTAGTCAAACCGGGCGTGTTGTTGGAAGTGGTGACAGGGCTTTGGGCCAAGCCGCCGTTGCGCTGCGAGTAGGCGACGCCGGCATAGAGATCGACGTCGCGTGCAAACCGCCGGAACGGTGGCGAACGCGGTAAGCCATATCTCCATAAAAGAGGATCAGCCATGAACGGCTGACGGAGCGGCGGCCCCAGTCCCGCCTTGCCCGGCCAAGGCAAAAACAGCATGGTTGCCCCAAAGAGACGCCGGGCCCGCATCCCGGACGCGAGGGGGAAACGATCATGAAAAAACAGGGGTTCGACCGGCGCGATTTCCTGAAAACGGCGGTCGTCGGCGGCGCTGCCGCGGCCGGCACCACCGCGGTGATTGCAGCGCCGGCCGAACAACCGGCGCCAACCTCCCCTGCCGCCGCGGAAGGTGCCGGCTACGCTTTTCTCAATCTCGACGAAGCGGCCTTCGTCGAGGCGCTTGTCGACCACATGATCCCCGCCGACGAAATCAGCCCGAAAGGCACCGACCTCGGTGTCAATATCTATATCGACCGGGCATTGGCGGGCGCCTGGGGCAAGGGTGACCGCCTTTATATGCAGGGGCCGTGGAAGCTCGGGGCCCCCAGCCAGGGCTACCAGCTGCCGCTGACCCCGGCTCAGCTCTACCGCGCCGGCATCGCCGCTACCAATGCGCATTGCCGCAAGACTTACGGCAATACGTTCGACCGGCTCACCGAGGCGCAGCGCCAGGAAGTCCTGACCGGCCTCTCCACCGGCAAGATCATCTTCGACAGCGGCCTGCCGGTACGGGTGTTCTGGACCACGCTTTACCAGACCGTGGTCGAGGGCATGTATTCCGACCCGATCCATGGCGGCAACCGCAACAAGGCCGGATGGGCGATCATCGGCTTTCCCGGCGCCATCGCCGTGCATCGCGATCATGTCGCGCAATATCGCGGCAAGCCATTCCCGAACAAGCCCGTCGGCATCGCGGACATGAGCTAAGGGGACATCACCATGACCACTAAACTCAAGGAAGTCGACGTCGTCATCGTGGGCCTCGGCTGGACCGGCGGCATCCTGGCCAAGGAACTGACCGAGGCAGGCCTTCAGGTCGTCGCGCTGGAACGCGGCAGCATGCGAACCAGCGAGAACGATTACGCGCTGCCCAACATCCGCGACGAGCTGCGCTATGTCGTCCGCCACGACCTGATGCAGAACACCGCGCGCGATACCATCACCGTGCGCAACAATCCGCAGCAGGACTCGCTGCCGATGCGCCGGCTCGGCTCGTTCCTGCCCGGCGAGGTGGTCGGCGGCGCGGCGGTACACTGGAGCGGCCATACCTGGCGATGGACCGACATGGAGTTCAAGGTCCGCTCCAATTACGAGGAACGCTACGGCAAGAAGTTCATTCCCGAGGACATGACGATCCAGGACTGGGGCATCAGCTACGCCGAGCTGGAGCCCTACTACGACAAGTTCGAACGGACCGCGGCCGTCTCCGGCAAGGCCGGCAATATCGGCGGTACGATCCGAGAGGGTGGCAACCCGTTCGAGGCGCCGCGCGCCCGCGAATACCCGCTGCCACCGCTGACGCCCATTCTCGCCAGCGAGATGTTCTCCGATGCCGCCCGCAACGTCGGCTATCATCCTTTCCCGCGGCCGTCGGCAAACGCTTCGGAGTCCTACACCAATCCGGACGGTTCGAAATTCGGCGCCTGTCAATATTGCGGCTACTGCCAGCGCTTCGGCTGCGAGGCCAACGCCAAGGGCAGCCCGCACATGACGGTGATCCCGATCGCGATGGCGCGGCCGAACTTCGAGCTGCGGACCAATTCCTGGGTCACCAAGGTGCTGAAAGATTCCGACGGCAAGCGCGTCACCGGGGTCAGCTACACCAACGTCCTCAACGGCGAGGAGTTCGAGCAGCCGGCATCGATCGTGCTGTTGTGCGCCTATGCCATCAACAACGTGCACCTGATGCTGTTGTCCGGCATCGGCACGCCTTACGACCCCGTCGCGCAGAAAGGCATTATCGGCAAGAATTATTGCTACCAGACCGGCGCCAGCGCGACGCTGTTCTTCGAAGGAAAGTATTTCAACCCCTTCATGAATGCCGGCGGCTCCAACGCCACGATCGACGACTTCAACTCCAACTGGGCCTTCGATCGCACCCCTCACGAGTTTGTCGGCGGATATGTCGTGGCCGGCGGCTTCAACACGGCGCTGCCGATCGGTTACCGCCCGGTGCCATCGGGCACCCCGCAATGGGGCAGCGAGTGGAAGCGGGCGACCGCGAAATGGTACCAGACCGCGATGGTGATCAATGCCAGCGGCAGCGTGATGGCCAACCGCTACAATTGCTACGACCTGGACCCGACCTATCGCAACGCGTTTGGTCAGCCCTTGATGCGCATGACCTTCGATTACAAGGCCAATGAGCACAAGATGGGCACTCACGCCGCGCAGACGATCAACGCCATCGCTAAATCGATGAACCCGACCAGGCTCAATCCTGCTTCCGCGCGCACCGATCCCTGGACCGTGGTGCCTTACCAAAGCACCCATAATACAGGCGGGACGATCATGGGCACCAGCCCGCGCGAGAGCGCGGTGAACAGATATTTGCAGAGCTGGGATTGCCATAATCTCTTCGTGGTCGGCGCCAACGTCTTTCCGCACAACTCGGCCTACAATCCCACCGGCCCCGTCGGCGCGCTTGCCTATTGGACCGCGGACGCCATCAAGAACCGCTATCTGAAGAACCCGGGACCGCTGGTGAATGCATGAAGAGGCTGACGATCGTAACTAACGCGCTGCTAGCCTCGCTTTTCGCCGTAGCCGCGCACGCCGAAGGCGATGCCGCACGCGGCGAAGCCCGCTTCAAGGACTGCGCCGCCTGTCACCGGCTGGATACCGGCGCAAGCGAAGTGGGCCCGAGCCTGCACGGGGTTTTCTCGCGCAAGGCCGGCGAACTCGCCGACTTTCGCTACTCGCCCGCGATGAAGCGCAGCGGCGTTGTCTGGACGGTCGAGACGCTCGATAAATACATCGCCGATCCGCAAGCCCTCATCCCTGCCAACCGCATGCCCTATGCCGGCATGTCGAACGCGGGCGACCGTGCCGATCTCATCGCGTACTTGCAGAAGGCAGCGAAGTAGGGCTGGCTGCGATATGACGGGCTTCGACCCGGAGGGTCATTGCCGGGCCCGGCAATCCATCCTCTTCTGAAAATATTTCTTCAACGAATGATGGATGCCCGGATCCCGTCTCCGCCAAGGCTTCGCCGGGCCACTAGCTCACTCGGCCGCCGAAGCTTCAGCGAAGGCGGCAAGTCCGGGCATGACGGGTGTGCCGGCATGTGCGCTCCTCCCATTTCAAACAGCCATAGCTTCGCGATCTCGCCGCACACGTGCGCAAGTTTTTGCCAAAGCGTCCTTGTCCCTCGTGAGAGAGGGCGCAGGGAATGCCGGGCGCCCAATGCACCCGCAGCCTCGCATGCAAAAATAAAAAGCATACGAGCGTAGTCACCACAGGTTCACCGGATAAACCCGGCATTCCCTGCGCGAATGGTTTTAACGGTTTCCTCCGCGCTCTCCCTGGTGACCGGGCTTTCTTGCCACCATCCCCGGTGCGATGCGGAGCATCGTCACCAAGTTGACATCAGCGTCGGGATATCAGGACCACACGGCTTCGCCGTCCGCCCGCCTCCCCGCACGCCTTGCGAGAAAGCAGCGTCCACCGCATCCTGCCCCGCGTCCGTGGCGATCGCGAGCCGCCCCTCTTGATGGGACAGGATGGCGCGAAGTCGTAATGGTGATTTGCCCGACAAGGCAAGGGCGAATTTTCTAGCGCGAGGGGTGGACTGATAGAATCATCTTGAATGAGTTCAGGAATTCGAGTTTTTGGCGCAAACCTTTGAGGCGATGGCTCGTATACGTGGGGACCTCTCATGACTAAGCGCCGCATCAAGCTATTCCGCAACGGCCGTCACCAAGCGGTCCATATCCCAGTGGAGTTCGAACTTCCGGGTAATAAGGCAATCATGCACCGCGATGGAGATCGGCTGGTGATCGAACCGCTCCGCAAGCGCGGACTGGTCGCGTTGCTCAAATCAATGAAGTCTTTCGATGAGAGCTTTCCAGAGATCGACGACGCCATCCCGCCGCGGGCGCTCATCTTTTGACGCGATACGTCCTATATCTCCCATCCGCGCAGCGGGAGCGTAGTCTTTTCTTTTGCAGATCGGTGGAAGAATGCAATATTGCAAAACGAAATCACGGTCTTCTTCCGAAGGAAAGTGCCTAAAAGCCTAGTGCCACGGCAAGTCTTTTTTATATTTCATCACCGACGAGTTCGATTGTAGGATTTGCGAGAACCGCTTCGATAGTGAGGGTTACAAAAGGGAAAGCAATCGAGCATCGATTGGCTGGCAAAATCTCCGAGTCCGAATTGATTCGTTACATCTCGGATCGCGATGAGATTTTCATGATCCGGATTGCCAATCTGCAAAATTTTAAGCGTCCAATATCCCTGGCAGAACTTTCGGGGCTGGGCGTATTTCATTCCCCTGAGGCTTTCTTTTTCTATCGAACTGGGGTGTCTCAACTCTAAAGGAATTGGGCGGCGTCTCGGTGCCCGTTACTTGATCTTCCGCTGAGCCTTAGTTTATCAGGCGCGCTGTCCGGAATGACGAGAAAATCTACCCCGCCGCAGGCAACAGCGTCTCGGCCGGCGCATTCCACGGCCGCTTCGACGAGCGAGCCCGATTAGCCGCCCTTGAATGTAGTCGCAGCCCCAGACGCGCAGGATCGAGGCGACTTCTTCGTCCTGAAAAAATCCATTACGCAAGAGCTCAAGAAGACTGGGTTGATTCGCTTGCGCTCGCAATAACGCCGCTCAAGACGCGACGTCGCCTATTGCGCCGTTATTCCTAGCTGCTTGATGATGCCGCCCCATTTCTCGGCATCGCGGCGCAGAATTGTTTCCAGTTCTTCGGGCGTGCTGGTGGCGGCTTCAATGGCCATATTCTCCATTTTCTCCCGGACATCGGTGAGCACGAGGATGCGGTTGATCTCCGTGTTCAGCCTGGCAACGATCGTCTTCGGCACTCCCGCAGGTCCAAAGGCGGCATACCAGACCGACATCTCGTAACCCGGGACGGTTTCGCCCACCGTGGGCACGCTCGGCAACAGAGCCGATCGTTTCGCTTCCGTAATGGCCAGAAGCCGCAACCTGCCTTCCTTCACATAGGGAAGACTTTGCGTGCCCGCGGTAAAGAAAATCTGGGTGCGCCCGCCGACCGTATCGACAATGGCCTGCGAGCCGCCGCGATAGGGCACATGCACCATCTCGACGCCGGTCATCTTTTCAAACAGCGCCGCGCACAGATGATTGGTGGAGCCGACGCCGGCTGAAGCGTAAGTGATCTTTCCCGGATTGGCCTTGGCGTAATCGATGAACTCGCCGATCGTCGTGACCGGCACCGACGGATGTACCACTACCGTATTGGTCACATAGGCCAGCATCGCAATCGGCGAGAAATCCTTCACCCCGTCGAACGGCATCGAGGCGAACAAAGCCTGGTTCATGGTGTGCACGCTCATGGTATTGAACAAAAGCGTGTAACCGTCCGGTGCGGCGCGCGCGACGATCGCGGTCCCGATATTGCCGGAGGCGCCCGACCGGTTCTCGACCACCACAGGCTGGCCCAACGATTCCTGTAAGTAGCCGCCTACGATGCGCACCAGAATATCGGTCGAGCCGCCCGGCGCGAACGGCACCACGAAGGTGATATTGCGCGAGGGATAAGACGCCTCAGTGCTGCCTTCCGCAAAACATGGAGCGGACGCAGAAATGGAAAGCCCCGAGAGGCCCGAAAGCACGGTTCGGCGGGTCGGTTTGGTCGTCATGGCTCTCGCGATCGATCGTCCGGAGACCTGAGTTTGTCATATCTATCGCCGCCGCGTAAATTGGCGATCTCGTCAAGGAAGTCCTTAATGTCTTCGAACTTCACGACCCGCCCCGAATTGCGCGGCACCTTCGGCGCGGTCGCAACCACCCACTGGATCGCGAGCGCCGTCGCCATGTCGGTGCTCGAACGCGGCGGCAATGCCTTCGATGCGGCGGCAAGTGCTGCTTTCGTGCTGCAGATTGTCGAGCCACATCTGGTCGGGCCCGGCGGCGAAGCGCCGATCATTCTCAAGCGGTGGGATGCGGCGGAGCCCGTCGTCATCTGCGGCCAGGGGACCTATCCCGCCGAGGCGACGCCCGAGCGCTTTGCCAACCTGGGACTAAAGCAAGTGCCGGGGACCGGGCTGTTACCTGCGGTGGTGCCGGGCGCGTTCGACGCCTGGATGGTGTTGTTGCGCGATTACGGCAGTTGGCATCTACCCGACATCCTGGAGCTCGCGATCGGCTACGCCGAAAACGGCTTTCCGGTTTTGCCGCGCGTGGCATCTTCCATTCTGGCAGCGAAGGACTTCTTTACCCGGGAATGGCCGAGTTCGGCGGCAGTCTGGCTCACGCATGGCGAGGTGCCGCGGCCGCGAACTTTGCACCGTACGCCTGGTATCGCGGCAACCTATCGAAGGATCGTAGCGGAAGCGCAATCTGCCGGCGGGAATCGCGAAGCGCAGATCGAGAGGGCCCGCGATACATTCTATCGCGGCTTCGTGGCCGAGGCGATCGATCGCTTCTACCGCACTTCCGAGATGATGGACTCCACCGGGCACCGAAATGCGGGCCTGCTTCGGGGCGACGATCTCGCGCGCTACCGCGCCACGACCGAGCCCACGATCTCGCGCCGTTACCGCGATGTGGTGGTTCACAAGACCGGCCCATGGGGACAGGGACCAATCTTGCTGCAAACGCTGGCGTTGCTCGATGGCTTCGATCTCGATGCGATGGACCCCGCAGGCGAACGCTTCGTGCATGTTCTGGTCGAGTGCCTCAAACTTGGGTACGCGGATCGCGAGGTGTTTTACGGCGATCCCGCATTCACCGATATCCCGCTGACGACGCTGTTGTCTGACGGGTACGCAGCCTCGCGGCGCAAACTGGTGACTGAGGTGGCTTCCTCCGAGATGCGCCCCGGCGATTTGCCTGGCGCGGCTGAGCGCATGCGGCAGGTTTTGGCGATGGCGGGCGCGGAGAAGCCGGCCAATCTCGGCCATGGCGAACCAACTTTTCCGGACCTGCCGGTCGAATGGGGCGACACGGTTCACATCGACGTGGTCGATCGGTTCGGCAATATGGTGGCGGCGACGCCGTCCGGCGGCTGGCTGCAGGGTTCTCCCGCCGTACCCGGCCTTGGCTTCTCGATCACGACAAGGGGACAGATGGGATGGCTTGCGCCGGGTCATCCCTCGACCGTTCGCCCGGGCGCGCGGCCACGCACCACGCTGACCCCGACACTGATCACCCGCGATGGCGAAGGCTATCTTGCGATGGGAACACCCGGCGGCGATCAACAGGACCAATGGACGCTGGCCGTCTTGCTGCGGCATCTGCACCACGGGTTTGATCTTCAGGCGGCGATCGACATGCCGCTGTTTACCACTCGCCATTTCCCGCAATCGTTCTATCCACGCACCATCGAACCGAACCGCCTCCTGGTGGAAGAGCGGTTTGGCGAGGCAACCATCGCCGGCCTCAGACACCGCGGGCATGACGTTCTGGTGCAGGGCCCATGGTCGCTCGGCCGCGTATGCGCGGCGGGACGCAAGGACGGCATGGTCATCGCCGCCGCCACGCCGCGTTTGATGCAGGCTTATGCGATCGCGCGATAGAGGCGGTGCTAGCCCGCAGCCGGCAGTATCACCTCGGACGGCAGGTTCCACGGCCGCTTCGAGGAGGCAAGCCCGATCAGCCGCCCTTGAATGTAGTCGCAGCCCCAGTCGCGCAGCATCGAGGCGGCTTCTTCGTCCTGAACCCACTCCGCAACCGTCTTCGATGGGATAGCCGGCTGGGTGAGGCGAAGGATATATATCTGGACGATCACAGCTACGATTGAGGCAAGCCATGTTGATGACAAGACGCAAGCCGGCGACAACAGGCGAAATTCTGGTCGAAGAATTCATGAAGCCGATCGGCCTGACGCAAGGCGCGCTGGCTGAAGCCATGGGCGTGCAACGCAAGCACGTCAACGAGCTGTGCAACAACAAGCGCAATGTGACTGCGGCGACCGCGCTCATTCTCGCCCGTGTGTTCGGCAACAGCCCGGAATTCTGGCTCAACGTGCAGCGGCGCAACGATCTGTGGGAAGCGATGCATTCTCCGCGCGAACGCAAACGGATCGAGCGCGCGCGGCCGCTGACATCAGCGGCGTGAGTCATCCCGACTGGTACGGGATGCCGCGAAAGCGGTCTGGATTGCTTCCGCCTACGCGTAAGGACGCTTCGGCGAACTCCAAGCGCGCCATAGCTCGCAAAGCGAGCGACGGCGGGTCGTCGCTTACTCATCGCAATGACGCACTTTCAGGGCGCGTTCGCTTTAAAGCGTGATGACTTTTGGTTGAATTGCCTTGTCGGCTGAGCAGCCCACCTCTCCCCAGTGGGGAGAGGTCGGATCGCGATAGCGATCCGGGTGAGGGGGCGCTGCTCTGACGAGAGACCGTAACCCCTCACCCCAACCCTCTCCCACAAGGGGAGAGGGAGCATATCTTCATTGCGGCTCTATCGAACCTAATCTCATCACGCTTTAGCAGATCGAAACCTGCCCCGCCGCGGGCCGCGCGCCGGTGGCCGGCCCGCTCCACGGCCGATTCGAGGAGGCAAGCCCGATCAGCCGGCCCTGGATGTAGTCGCAGCCCCAGTCGCGCAGCATCGAGGCGGCTTCTTCGTCCTGAACCCATTCCGCAACCGTCTTGATGTCCAGCCGCCGGGCGAGATCGATCAGCGTCTGCACGAAGGCACGGTCATCGGCGGAGCGCGCGATGTTCTGCACGAAGGCACCGTCGATCTTCACGATATCGACGCCAAGCTTGCGCAGACTTCGAAATGAAGTGTAGCCGGCGCCGAAATCGTCGATCGCGATCCGGCTGCCGAAATTCTTCAGCCGCGTGACGAAGCCGCGGACGTCGTCGACATCCTGGATAGCCACGGTCTCGGTGATCTCGACAATCATCCGCTCGCCGACGCCGGGATGGGCACGCATCAACGACTCGATCGAAGTCCACCAGTCCGGATCCATCGTCGTGTCCGGCGAGATGTTGAGGCTGAGCTGAACGCCGGGCGAGGCGGCAAGCTCCGCCACCACGAGTTCGAGCACGCGATGATCGACCAGGCGGATCAGCCCGAGCTTTTCCGCAACCAGCACGATGTCGGGGGCTAGCAAAATCCGTCCGTCGTCCTGTTCCATGCGGACCAGGCACTCATAGAAGGCAGCATTGCGCGTCTTGGCGTCCACAACCGGCTCGAACGCCATGGCGACGCGGCGTTCGTTGAGCGCGGTGACGATTTCGTCGGTGACGCGAATATTGACCCGGCGCTGAGCGTCGCGCTCGACATTCGGACGCCACAGCGAGAACGATCCCGCGCGCCGGCGCTTGGACATATCGAGGGTTTCGTGCGCCCGGTTGATCGCCTCCTCGGCGCTGCGCGCATGGCGCGGCACGGTGACGGCGCCGATCGACGCCGTTACCGACACCGGGCCGGATCTGGTCGGCACCACCTCGTCGCGGATCGCGGCGAGAAAGCGCTCGGCGGCGACATTCATGTCGTCGACCGTGCAGTTTTTCAGCACCAGGGCGAATTTGTTGCCGGAGAAACGGCCAAGCACATCGCCACCGCGTAAGCGAGCGCGAATGCGGCCCGCCACTTCCGAAATCACAGCATCCGCGACATCGAAGCCGAAAGCGTCATTGATGCGCGACAAATGATCGATGCCGATCAGCATGAATGCGCAGTTGGTGCGGAAACGGACGGCTTCCTCGATAACCTCGGCGAGCGAGGCGATCAGATGCGTGCGATTGAGTTCACCGGTGAGAGGATCGTGCCGCGACAATTTCACGAGCTGCTCGTCACGGGCGTGGCATTCGTTGTTGAACCGGACAATGCCCTGGGCCCGTGCCGGCCTGCCGTCGGGACCGGCAAACCAGCGGCCGGTTTCCTCGATCCATTGCACCGGCGTCGACGTACTCGCCCGCACGCCATATTCGATCCGGTAGGGTGCGCCGTCGGCGCCATGCGCGGCGGGCGAGGGCACGAGAGCGTCCGAGCGGACAGAGCGCGCCGGCTCGATCAGATTTGAAAACTCCGCGCCGCTTGCAAGCCGCTCGGGTGGAATATCGGGAAAGACAGCGGCGACATGCTCGCTCCAGACCATGCTGTCCGTCGCGATATCCCAGGTAAAGGCGGCCTGGCCGAGGGAGGCGAGGATGGCCGAGGCCGGGGGGAGAGAAGGGGTCACGATCGCCTCGTTTCGGGACAGGCTCGGTTAATTCTCGGACCCTCAAACCGAGAGGCAGTTGGGCCCGAACCTATGTGAAGTTCATAAATATTCCGGAAAACCACGTCGCTCCTGCGATCGGCGGCAGCGGTAACTTGGACCGGCATGACTCTTGCGATGTGGACTGTAGCACGGGACAGCCTGTCTCAAAATGTAACAGTTCAGCAGCTGGGTTCGGATTTCCGATGTCAAGCAACGATCGACCAGAGCCCGCCCTCGATGGGCCCGCTGCCCCGGAAGCAAAGCCCGCGAGCGTCGCGCTGGTGCCTTTGGCGCAAATAGAACGGCGATCGCGCAGGCGGTGGTACCGTTGGGCGCCCGACCCGATCTTTGTCACGCATCTGATCGCCGCGGCCCAGCAGGCGCCGCAAACCCGCCGCGTGCGGCAGGCGACCCCAGCCGATGCGCAGGCCGCCTATCAGCCGCGCCAATCCCCGGCCCGCGACGCCGGCAGCCGGATGCGGCAGGTGATCTGAATTTTTTAGTTCGGTGTCTCGGGTGGCTTGGTCTCGGGCGGCTTCGTCTCCGACGGCTTGGGCATGCCAGGGCCGGGGTGCAATCTCGGGTACGCGACCTCCTCCGACGGCGCGATAACGGTCACCTCGGGAGGCGAGCCAAGGGGAGGCGAAACAGGCGCCGGTCCGGTATGCTCAACCGGTGCCGGTGCCGAATGCTCGACCGTCACGGGCTTAATTGCTGGTGGCGGCGGCTCGCTGACTGGCGGCGCGGCGCGGACGATGTCCGGTTCGTGCCTGACCTCGGGTGGAGCCGCAGCCGGCCGGGTCGCGCGCGGAGCGGCTGCCTTGGCCGGCACGCCGCGCCTGACGCGCAGCGCCAGGCCGGACAGGAAATCCACCAGCGCCAACAGTGTCAGTAAAAAATAGGTCGAGTTCGCAAAGCGCGGCCAGAGCAGGAATTCGGCGAGCGCCGCACCAAAGACGATCAGCGAGAGCAGATGGTCGGTGAGAAATTTCGCGCCGGGACGCGCGCCCTTGATCACCTCGAACAGCAGCATCACGATGCCGAGCGCGAGCAGAACGTCGCTCAGCGTCACCTGCCATTCCGCGCCCGAGGTCAGCGGCAGCGAGAAAAGAGCTGCGCCGAACTCAACGCCGGGCATCAGGAACACGACGATGTTGTAGATCGCGAGCGGGATCAGAAGCAGCGGGAAACCGACCATCGACATCGGCAAGGCCTACTCGAAAAGAACCGGAACATCGCGGGGAGAAGCGATCAAATCGCTGCTCCCCCAAGAGCCGTCTTACCCCCGCCTGGCCTATTCAGGGCCGGCTAGTGTCCCGGTTCTGACATTCGTATCATGTTGCAGCGGGTTCGTTTACGAATGTCAGAACCAAAGGGACACTAGCAAATATAGGATTCTAGTGTGGTTTTGGATTTGACATTCGCTTGGAGAACTTGCGGCAATACTGAAGCGAATGTCAAATCCACCACACTAGACGCCCACCCTGCCTGACCGGCGGATCAGGATTCTTTCTTCTTGAGAACCTGCCGGCCCTTGTACAT
Source organism: uncultured Alphaproteobacteria bacterium (assembly GCA_963832045.1). Classification (GTDB taxonomy): domain Bacteria; phylum Pseudomonadota; class Alphaproteobacteria; order Rhizobiales; family Xanthobacteraceae; genus Bradyrhizobium. Next base: position 603,166 of record CAWHSM010000005.1, on the reverse strand, counting down.
GCCGGTCTTCAGGTCGAGGTGATGCGGACGGCGCAACTCGCCAGAATCCTTGTCCTCGGCATAGGTCGGCTTCTTCAACGCGTCCGCCGAACGGCGCATGCCACGGCGCGACGGCGAGGTTTTTCTGCGGGGAACGGCCATATCGGTGTCCTCTCGGGATATTGTCTGGCGGCATCGTCCCGAAACGGGCGGCTAAAGCGCCAAGGCGCAAGCTGAAATGCCGATGCGGTCGCGCTTATAGAGGATGCTGCCGCCTAAATCTAGGTTGAAAATAGCTCAAAAATCGCGATTTTGGCTCCAGCAGCGCGGTAATTCCACGACTTGCGCCCGGGCGACATAAACTCCGGCGAGGCGGCGAACACCGGGACCAGGATTGCGCGCGCTGCGCAGATGCGGATTGGGCAGCGTCGCGGCCAACAGCGCCGCTTCCCGCGGCGTCAGCATAGCGGCGCCGTGGCCGAAAGCATAAAGGCTGCCGGCTTGCGCGCCGAACTGGCCGCTCGGCCCGAGCTCGGCGATGTTCAGATAGATTTCCAGAATCCGTGGCTTGGGCAGCACAAAATCGACCCATAGTGCAAGCGGAAGCTCCAGCGCCTTGCGGACCACGCTGCGGCCGGGCCACAGGAACAGGTTTTTTGCCACCTGCTGGGTGATGGTCGAGCCGCCGCGGCTGACCTCTCCATCCTCGGCGTCGTCGATGACCTCACGCAGCGCATCCCAATCGATACCGCGGTGCCGGCAGAAATTCGCATCTTCCGATGCCACCACCGAGCGCGGCAGCGAGGGGGCCATCGCGGCCAGATCGACCCATTGCCGCGACACCTGCGCGCCGGTGATATAACGCCAGGCCATCAGCGCCGAAGCCGGGTGACCGGCCCGATAGAACGGCACCAACAGATATGGCAGCAAAAGGCCAGCCAGCACGATCAGCAGCAAATTTCGGGCAATACGCAAAATCTAAGGTTTCTGGCTCAAAATTCTCGGCTCGACCGATATCTGACTGATAATTCCTTATTTTTTCAACGGTTTTAAGGCGCGTCCAGGCGTCAATCGCGCAATTGACGTAAGGGGCGTCATCAACGATTGTCCGGCCGATTTGCCTAGGAGCTCACTTTTGATGACGACCGCTACTCAGGAGTTTGCGAAGCGACTGGACCAGACCGCCGAGGATACCGAGGCGCTGCTTGCAAGGCTTCTCGCCGACACGCTTTTGCCGGACGAGATCGCGCGGCCGAAGCGGCTGATGGACGCCATGCGCTATTCGAGTCTCGGCGGCGGGAAACGTCTGAGGCCGTTCCTGGTGGTGGAGAGTTCGGCGATATTCGGTGTTCCCCGCGAGGCCGCGTTGCTGGCGGGCACGGCACTTGAATGCATTCACTGCTACTCGCTGATCCATGACGATCTGCCGGCTATGGACAACAGCGATCTCAGGCGCGGCCGCCCTACCCTGCACAAGAAGACCGGCGACGCCACCGCGATCCTCGCCGGCGACGGGCTGTTGACGCTCGCCTTCGACATCGCCACCCGCGACGAAATCCACAAAGACCCGACGGTGCGCCTGCTGTTGACCCGCGCGCTGGCGCGCGCGTCCGGAATCGGCGGCATGGTCGGGGGCCAGATGCTCGACCTCGCCGGCGAAGGCCGGTTCGGAGACCGCGAGCCGGTCGACGTCGCCCGCCTGCAGCAGATGAAGACCGGCGCCCTGTTGCGCTTTGGCTGTATCGCCGGCGCGATCCTCGGCCAGTCATCACATAAGGAATATCAGGCGCTCGACGATTACGGCCGCGCGCTTGGCGAGGCGTTCCAGGTCGCCGACGATTTGCTCGACGTCGAGGGGGATGCTGCCGCGCTCGGCAAGCAGACCGGACAGGACGCAGCGCTCGGCAAGACCACCTTCGTCACCCAGCTCGGGATCGAGGGTGCCAGGCAGCGCGTTCGCGACCTGCTGGCGCGTGCGGATTCGGCATTGTCGGTCTTCGGCGCCAGGGGCGACGTCTTGCGGGCGGCCGCCCGCTTCGTCGCCGAACGCAAGAATTGAACGACATGACCGGCGAGGACCTCGACGAGCGGCTTCTTCGCTTCAGGAAAATGCCGAGGGCCGTTCGCCTCGTCTATGCCCGCCCGCGCACCTTCTTCGCCATCGCGCTCGGCGTCGTCGCGTTCTTTTTGCTGCCCGCCTCGATTCGGCTGGTCTCGCGGCTTCTGATCGGCTGGGACGTCTTTGTCGCGACCTATCTGGTTCTCGTCTACGCCATGGTGTTGCGCAGCACGCTGGCGACGATCCGCCGTGTCGCCGCCTTGCAGGACGATGGCCGCTTTCTGATTCCGCTGCTGACGGCGGTCGGTGCCTTCGCAAGCCTGGCCGCGATCGTGTCGGTACTCGGCGAAGCGCATCACGCGCCGGCAAAACTGTTTTTTGCGACGGCCACCATCGCGCTGTCATGGGCGGCGGTGCATACCGGCTTTGCGCTGCATTACGCCCATGAATTCTACCGCGGCAAAGAGCCGGGCGGCCTTCAGTTTCCGAGCGGCAATAAGGATGAGCACCCCGATTATTGGGACTTCGTCTATTTCGCCTTCGTGATCGGCATGACCGCGCAGGTGTCCGACGTCGGCATCACCGACAAGACGATCCGTCGCACCGCGACCGCACACGGGATCATCTCGTTCCTGTTCAACACCGCGCTGCTCGCCTTGATGGTCAACATCGCCGCGAGTGCGATTTAGGGATCGCGAACCGCCTGCGTAAAGCTGCCCCGTTGACCTCGGTCGCCTTCCGGGCAAACTGGCCCGAAACCAATCGAGGAGATCGTGGAAAGCAATTTTCAACTCTTTCTGATCCTGATCGCGGTGCTGGCCGGAACCGCATTGCTGGCGCGGCGGATCGACGTTGCCCCGGCGATCCTGCTGCTGCTTGCCGGCACTGCGCTAGCTTTCGTGCCGGGAATGCCCTCGCCGGAACTGCCGCCGGAATTGATCCTGCTGCTTGTGCTCCCGCCACTGATCTATTCCGCGGCCGTCGCCATGAGCTGGCGCGAGTTCAAATTCAATCTGCGCCCGATTATCCTGCTGTCGGTTGGTTGCGTGATCTTCACGGCATTCGCGGTCGCCGCCGCGACCCATTACCTGATCGGGCTGCCCTGGAATGTCGGCTTTCTGCTCGGGGCCATCGTCGCACCGCCGGATGTCGTGGCGCCGCTGGCGATCGCACGCAAGCTCGCCCTTCCGCGCCGGATCATGGTGGTGCTGGAGGGCGAGGGACTGGCAAACGACGCCACCGCGCTGATCCTGTACCGTTTTGCCGTGGCCGCCATCTCGACCGGTGTGTTCTCGCTGCCAAAGGCCACCGGCGAGTTTTTCGCGATCGTCGGCGGCGAAGCGGTTTTCGGGGTAGCCGTGGGCTGGCTTTCCTTGCGGGCGCGGCATTGGGCGCGCGATCCACAGATCGAAATCACCCTGTCGCTGATCACGCCCTACGTGTCCTATTGGCTGCCCGAGCATTTCGGCGGCTCCGGCGTGATCGCTACCGTCGCCTGCGGGCTCTATATGAGCTGGAATGGACCGCTGTTGATCTCCGCGGCCACGCGTTTACAGGGCATCTTCTTCTGGAACTTCGTGATCTATCTGATCGAGGGGCTGTTGTTTCTGCTGACCGGCTTCCAGATGCGGCTATTGTTCGAAAAATCAAAGGCCTTCCCGCTCGACGATATATTGACCGCGGCTGCTCTGGTCACCCTGATGATCGTGATCGCGCGTTTCGCCTGGACGTTTCCCGCAATCTATGCGCCGAGAATGATCAAGCGCGTGCGGCTGCGCGATCCAGCGCCGCCATGGCAATGGGCGTTCGTGATTTCCTTCACGGGAGTCCGCGGCGCGGTTTCACTCGCAGCAGCGCTCGCGTTGCCTCTGGCGATCTCGGACGGCAGCCCTTTCCCCCACCGGGATCTGATCCTGTTCGTCGCTTTCGGCGTGATCTTCATTACGCTGGTCGGGTTCGGGCTCGGTTTGCCGCTGGTGGTCCGCTGGCTTGGCGTCGCGCAGGCCGGACGTAGCGAGCGTTTTGCCGAACTCGAATCCGAAATCGCGGCGCGACGCGACGCGCTGGACGCCGCGCTCAAATCGCTCGACACGATCACCGAGGACCGCGAAATATCCGATGAAGTGATCCGGCTGTTGCGCGCACGGCACGAAACCCGCGCCAATCAATTGCCTAATTCGCTCGATCCGGACGCGCGTGTCGTGTCCGCGGCAGGAAGTGATTTGACACGGGAACTGATTGCGGCTGAGCGAAAATTCATCCACATCCTGTTGCGCGACGGCAGGATCACCGACGAAACCCGGCGGCACATCGAACACGATCTCGACCTGGAGGAAGCAAGCCTCGCGAACCGCGAATTCCGCGACGACCAGCCGTAGACACAGATGATCCCACCCACCAAACAAGGCGTCACGCAGCGAGTAGCCCGCATAAGCGTAGCGATATGCGGGATCACGAATGAATTAAACCCCGGATGTCTTCGCTCATCCGGGGCCCGTTACGCTCGCCTTGATGGTCAACATCGCCGCGAGTGCGATTTGAATTTGGAAACGTCAAAACCAGGAGCCAGACCATGAGCTACGATCGTTCCACCGTCGACGCCGTCTTGCAGCATTATTTCGACGCTCTCTATGAAGGCGATGCCGACAAGCTCGCGGCGATCTTTCACCCCTCGGCCGATCTGCGCTGGCTGGAAAAAGGCGAGCTTCAGGTCCTCACCGTGCCCGACTGGATCGGGCGTGTCAGGAAGCGGCCCTCCGCCAAAGCAGAAGGCAAACCGCGCGAGGACTTCATCGTCACCATCGACCGCTCCGACGCCTCCACCGCTTTCGTAAAAGCGCGCTGCCAGCTGCCGCCGCGCTATTTCACCGACTATCTGGTGGCGATGAAGCTCGTCGACGGCTGGCAAATCGTCTCCAAATCGTATCGCTACGATCTCAAGGAGTGAGCTTTTCGCAGCATCAACTACTGCCGCCCCAGATGCGTCGCCTTGTCGATGCGGTCAAATCGTTCCAGCGAGAGAATCGCGTCCGCGAGCTGATCGGCGCGGCCGTCGAGAACCGGGCGCGCGAGGGTAAGAAATTTCTGCGCCATCGCCTGCGCGTCGGGGAATGAGCTCGGTTCGCCGGAAGGATCGTCATGGATCCGCTCATGCACGCCATCGTCGGTGGTGATGCTGACGCGGGCGCCGAAGGGATGGCTGCGGCCGGCCTCGAGACGATCATCCCTGACGACTTCAAACTTGTCGGCCAGCGCATCGATCGCGGTGTCGCCGAGTTGTTCGTAGTCGTCCCAGCCGAAACGGCCCTGATCGAGCGCAACCGCGCCGGTGAAGAACATCGAGAACTGTCCGCCGACGACCGAGGTCGGATGCCGCTTGGTCGCGGCATCGCCGGTGAGCGTAATGCCGTTGCGGTGCAGCCCAATCTCGACACGCCTGATCTGGTCCGGCGTCAGATTGTGCTCGCGTCGCATCGTAATCAACGCATCGAGAGCGGCATGGGTGTAGCGGCAGCTCGGGTAGGGTTTCACGCCGATCTTCATGGTCTCGTAGACCTTGCCGAGGCCGGCGACGGCCTTGTCGGGATGGGCGTTGTCGCTGTAGCCGACGAGCAGTCCGTGCTTGCCCTCGACCGACTGGGTCGAGCCGACGAAATCGTTGCGCGCGAGCGTCGCGGCGATCACGCCGTTCATCGCGGCGGCGCCAACTTGATAGCGCTTGTTCCAGGCGCCATTGACCAGAAACTGCAAGGAGCCGGCCGCCTGGCTGCCCGAGACGCCGAAAGCCGCGACGATCTGGTCCTTCGACAATCCAAAAAGCTTCGCTGCGGCTGCCGCCGCGCCAAAGGTTCCGGCAGTGGCGGTCGGATGGAAACCCCGCGCGTAATGCGACGTGGGATCGAGCGCTTTGCCGAGCCGGCAGCACACCTCGTAGCCGACGACGATCGCGGTGAGTACCTCACGGCCCGAGGCGCCGACGAGTTCGCCGACGGCGAACGCCGCCGGCACCACCGGCGCGCTCGCGTGAAGCGACGAATCCGCATGCGTGTCGTCGAAATCAAGGGAGTGGCCGAGCGCGCCGTTGAGCAGGGCGGCGACCGCGGGCGTCCAGGTTCTGGTGTCGCCGAACACGGTGGATTCGCCGCGCCCATCGAGCGCGAGCGACTGAAGCGTCTTGAACAGCGAGGGGGTGGATTCCGCATCGCGCCGCGCCCGGATCGCGCTGCCGAGGAAATCGAGCGTCAGGGCCTTGGTGCGCGCGCACACCTCTTCGGGGATGTCCTCGAACCTCAAATCGGCGACATAGGCGGCCAGCGTTGCGGTTTCATCGGCCATCTGAACTACCTTGGCGTTGCCTTGCTCGTTTCCTGACACGTTTTGGATTTTGGTACGGCCGCCGTTGCATCTCGTCAATATCAGCTATCTGCGGGTCAGCCCCTTGCTTTCCATCCGCCAAACCAGGAGGTCGATCCGGTCCTGCCCGAAAAACGGCTCGCCTTCGAACACGAAGGTCGGCACGCCCCAATGACCGGAGGCGGCGTGGACTTGTTCGTTCTCGGCGATGATCCGCTCATAATGATCCGGGTCGGCCGATATCGCGGCGTCCATCGCGGTCAAATCGAAGCCGGCGGCCGCCGCGGCCTTCGCGAGATGTTCGCCTTCGTGCCAGCCTTTGACGGTGCCATCCCATAACGCCGGGGCGATCGCGCCGACAAAGGCCAGCGCGTGTCCTTCAAACTGGGCCGCGGCGCCAAGCCGCGTCAGGCGATGAATGTAGGGCTGGCGCTCGGCGACTTCGAGCGTCGTCATGTCTTGGACGATGGGGTCGGGACGCGGAAAGCGGAACGGAATATTCTCGTGCTGGGCGACACGGCTGGCGTCGAGCACCACATAACGTGCAAATTGCGGATTGGCGCGCTTGAAAAAGCCCGGCACGCGCACGGCCAGCGGGTAAACAGGCCGAAGGTTCACGGTCACGTCGTACTCAGTTGCAAACTTCAGCGTTTTCGACAACGCCAGATAGCTGTAGGGACTGCGGAACGAGAAGAATAGATCGACGGAGAATGTCATAAGGCAGCCTCGGTCTGGATAATCCGGATATCCCATAACGGGATTCGGCCATCACATGGATGCAGGTTGAAGCTTCATTACCCTGTAGTCGGGGTTGGGCAAGGGAACATCTGTTTGTCCTAAAATCCAACCCTCGCCATCTTCGAGAGGGGCATTAAAGCGGGCGCCGCGGCGCGGCGCCCGTCCACGACCTCTATCATTCCCAAAAGTCCTGCCGTCGCGTCGAACGGGTCTTCGCTAGACTGGCTTCACCCCTCACACATCCACGTTCGCGCTCAGCGAATTGTCCTGGATGAATTCCCGGCGCGGCTCGACCACATCGCCCATCAGCTTGGTGAAGATGTCGTCGGCCTCGTCGACCTCCTTGATCTTGACCTGCAACAGCGAGCGCTCGTTGGTGTCCAGCGTCGTCTCCCAGAGCTGATCCGGATTCATTTCGCCGAGGCCTTTGTAACGCTGAAGCTTGACGCCTTCGCGCCCCGAGTCGGTCACCGCCTCGAACAAGCTGACCGGGCCGTGAATCGCGGTTTCGCTATCCTTCCGGCGCAACGTGCCGGGACGCGGATAGGCTTCCTGCAATTTCGCAGCGTATTCGTCGAGCTTGCGCGCGTCCGCCGAGCCGAGCAGCGCGTCGTCGATGATAGCAACGTCCTTGACGCCGCGCACCGTGCGCTCGAAGACAAAACCCTCGCCCTCGGTGAAGCGGCCGGTCCAGCCGCGCTCGACCTCGTCGGACAGCGCATCGAGGCGCTTTGCGATATATTCCGCGGCGGCGATCGCTTTCGGCAGATCGCCAAAAACTTTGTGGCGCAGCACACCGGCGATCGCCGCCTGCTCGACCACCTTGCGGTTATAGCGGCTGTGCAGGTTGTGCAGCACGCCGCGAATGACCCGGGCGTCTTCCACCAGTGCTTGCAGGTCGCGCCCGCTGCGGTCCTCGCCTGTGGCAAGCTTGAAAACGCCGTCGTCGAGACCTGTCTCGATCAGGTAATCTTCCAGAGCGCGCTCGTCTTTCAGGTACTGCTCGGACTTGCCGCGGTTCACCTTGTAGAGCGGCGGCTGCGCGATATAGAGATAACCGCCCTCGATCAGCGCCGGCATCTGGCGGAAGAAGAACGTCAGCAGCAGCGTGCGGATATGCGCACCGTCGACGTCGGCGTCGGTCATCAGAATGATCTTGTGATAGCGCAGCTTCGACAGGTCGAAGTCGTCGCGCCCGATGCCGGTGCCGAGCGCGGTGATCAGCGTACCGATCTGCTCGGAACTCAGCATCTTGTCGAAACGCGCGCGCTCGACGTTGAGAATCTTGCCACGCAGCGGCAGTACCGCCTGAAATTCGCGGTTGCGGCCCTGCTTGGCGCTGCCGCCGGCGCTGTCGCCCTCGACGATGAACAGTTCGGACTTGGCGGGATCACGTTCCTGGCAGTCGGCGAGCTTGCCGGGCAGCGACGCCACGTCGAGCGCACCCTTGCGCCGCGTCAGTTCGCGCGCCTTGCGCGCGGCTTCGCGGGCGGCAGCGGCTTCCACCACCTTGCCGACGATGACCTTGGCTTCAGCCGGATGCTCCTCGAACCACGCCGCCAGAGCCTCGTTGAGCACGTTCTCCACCACAGGCCGCACTTCCGAGGACACCAGCTTGTCCTTGGTCTGGGAAGAGAACTTCGGATCGGGCACTTTCACGGACAACACCGCGGTCAGTCCCTCGCGGCAATCGTCGCCGGTCAGTGCGATTTTTTCGCGCTTGGCCATGGCGTCGGCGTAGCCGTTGACCTGGCGGGTCAGCGCGCCGCGAAAGCCCGCGAGATGGGTGCCGCCGTCGCGCTGCGGAATGTTGTTGGTGAAGCACAGCACGTTCTCGTGGTAGCTGTCGTTCCACCACAGCGCCGCCTCGACGCCAATCCCGTTCATCTCGGCATTGATCATGATCGGCGCGGGCACCATCGCCTTCTTGTTGCGGTCGAGATATTTCACGAATTCCTCGACGCCGCCATCGTAGCGCATCGCCTCGCGCTTCTCGACCGCGTGGCGCATGTCGGACAGCACGATATTGACGCCCGAATTGAGGAAAGCGAGCTCGCGCAGGCGATGCTCGAGCGTTGCGAAATCGTATTCGACGTTGGTGAAGGTTTCCGTGGAAGCCAGGAACGTCACTTCGGTGCCGCGCTTGCCGTGGGCGTCGCCAACCACCTTGAGCGGCTCAACCGCATCGCCGTGGGCGAACTCGATGAAATGCTCCTTGCCGTCGCGCCAGACCTTGAGCTGCAACTTGCTCGACAGCGCGTTGACGACTGAAACGCCGACGCCGTGCAATCCGCCGGACACCTTGTAGGAGTTCTGGTCGAATTTTCCGCCTGCATGCAGTTGCGTCATGATGACTTCGGCCGCGGAAATGCCCTCGCCCTTGTGGATGTCGACGGGAATGCCGCGGCCGTCGTCGCGCACGGTGACCGAGCCGTCGGCGTTCAGAACGACCTCCACCGCAGTCGCATGGCCCGCAAGCGCCTCGTCGATGGCGTTGTCGACGACCTCGTAGACCATGTGGTGCAGGCCACTGCCGTCATCGGTGTCGCCGATATACATGCCGGGCCGCTTGCGAACGGCATCGAGCCCCTTCAACACCCGGATCGATTCCGCGCCATACTCAACGGGAATGGAACGCTCGTTGTCGGCGTCCGATCGCCGGGCAGGTTCTGTCATGTGAGGCCTTTGGAATATCCACGAATCAGCAACGCAATAAGGGGCTGATTAGTTCTATTTCTGCCATGAAAGGCGATGCGCGCCTAGCGCAAAGTCCGGGCCCGCAAGATATTGAAAATATGGGTGTTTTAACGGGTTTTTCAAGCCCGCCAAAAGCCATTTTCATAGCCCGATAAAAGCGCGATTCGCCGGTTGATCCTGCGCTGTCCGAAGCGAAGTTTCCCCTCGCTTTACGCATCAGGCGCGAGGCGCAATCTCGCCGGATTCGACGCCGAAGATTTCGCCCGACGGACCGATATCGGCAAAGGCGGCGGGATCGGCACCCGTCATCCAGACCTGCGCGCCAAGCGTTGCGAGTTCATCGAACAGCGCGGCACGGCGGCGCGGGTCAAGATGAGCCACGACCTCGTCCAGCAGCAGAAGCGGCGTTATGCCGGCCATTTCCGCGACCAGGCCGGCATGGGCGAGCACGAGGCCGATCAGGAGCGCTTTCTGCTCGCCGGTCGAGGCATCGCGCGCCGGCATGTTTTTCGGCGCGTAAACCACCTGAAGATCGGTGAGATGCGGACCGTCGAGCGTGCGGCCGGCGATGGCATCGCGTGCGCGGCCCTGGCGCAGGATCTCCCGGTAACGGTCCTCCACCGAGGTCGCGGGCTCCGACATCAACGCGTTTTCCATCCAGCCGTCGAGCATGATCTGCGCGGAGGGAAACGCCGACGCTTGCCCCCGCGCCTGCAACATCGCCCCTAGCCTCGCCGCGGTCTGGCCGCGCATCGCCGCGACTGCGACGGCCAGTTCCGCCGTTTCGCGTTCGATCGCGTCGCACCAGTGGTCGTCGTAGTTGCGCACCTCCAGGAGCCGGTTGCGCGAACGCAAGGAACGATCGAGCGCCGAGACCCGCGCCGAATGCTCGCTGTCGATCGCGAGCACAAGCCGGTCGAAGAACCGTCGCCGCTCCGATGCCGGGCCCAAAAACAGTCCGTCCATCGCGGGCGTCAGCCAGACCATGCGCAGGTGATCGCCGAATTCGGTGGCGGAAGCGACCGGTTCGCGGTCAATGCGGCAGCGCCGGCTGGCGGAGGGAGCATCCGCAAGCGGCGCGTCGATGCCGGTGCCGAGCGTGGCAAGCCCGAGCGCACCTTCGACTTGGGCGGAAACCGCCCACGAACCGTCGCCTTGATTGTCGGCGACATCCTCCAGCGTCGCGCGGCGTAAACCGCGACCCGGCGACAAAAATGAAATCGCCTCGATGCAATTGGTTTTTCCGGCGCCGTTCGGCCCCGCCAGGACGACCACGTCGGCGTGCGTCTCAAGGGTCGCCGCGCGATAGTTGCGGAAGTGCGTCAGCGCAAGGCGAAGGATTCGGGAGGCGGTCATGTGCGAAAGAGGTCGATCTTTCTTCCCTCTCCCCTTGTGGGAGAGGGTGGCGCCTCACGCAGTGAGGCGGCGGGTGAGGGGTTCTTATCGCTCGACAAGTTTTGCGAGAATGTCCTCCAGGACAGCGGATGGTCGTTGCAAGACATCATTGTTCCAGTAACGGGCAATCTGGAAACCTTCAGCCTCTAACAAGGCATCTCTATTCTTGTCACGCTCTGACAGTGCGTGCTGACTACCGTCGATTTCGATGACGATCCGTTTTGCGAAACACACAAAGTCGAGAATCAGGTTTTGAAATGGGACCTGTCGCTGAAATTTAAAGACTGCGAGCCGTCGGTCTCGCAGCAATCGCCACATAGCCGCCTCGGCGTCGGTAGGCTCTCGACGCATCTTTTTTGCGAAAGTTGCGGATACGCTTGGCGGCTGGCCGATGATGTGGCGTATGCGGCACGAACCCCTCACCCGACGCCTCACTTCGTTCGGCGTCACCCTCTCCCACAAGGGGAGAGGGAAGATAAGCCTGCGCCATACAGGGATTTCCTACACCCGCATCGGCATCAGCACGTAGAGCGCGCCCTTGGATTCCTTGTCCTGCACCAGCGTCGGCGAACCGGGATCGGCCAGCTTCAACACGGCGACCTCGCCCTCGATCTGGGCCGCGATGTCGAGCAGGTAGCGCGAATTAAATCCGATATCGAGCGGATCGGAAGCGTATTCGACTTCGAGTTCTTCCGTCGCACTTCCAGAATCCGGATTGGTGACCGACAGCACCAGCCTTCCGGCCGAAAGCGCGAGCTTCACCGCCCGGCCACGTTCGCTCGAGATCGTCGACACGCGATCGACCGCGGCCTCGAAATCTTTCTTGTCGACGACGAGTTCCTTGTCGTTGTTTTGCGGGATGACGCGACCATAATCCGGGAAGGTGCCATCGATCAGTTTCGAGGTCAGGACCACATCGCCGATGGTGAGACGGATCTTGCCCTGCGACAGCTCGATCTTGACCTCGGCCTCATTGTCCTCGATCAGGCGCTGCACTTCGCCGACGGTCTTGCGCGGCACGATCACGCCGGGCATGCCACTAGCTCCCTTCGGCAAGGTGAGATCAATCTGCGCCAGGCGATGCCCGTCGGTTGCAACGGCGCGCAAGGTCGCCGCCGTGGCGCTGCCGGCCGAGTGCAGATAAATGCCGTTGAGGTAATAGCGGGTCTCTTCCGTCGAGATCGCAAACTGCGTCCGGTCGATCAGCCGCTTCACATCGGCCGCCGCAAGCGTGAACGAATGGGTCATGTCGCCGGCGGCGAGATCAGGAAAATCGTTCTCCGGCAGGGTCTGCAGCGTGAACCGCGAGCGGCCGGCCCGGATCGCCAGCACCGCGCGATCGCCGTCGCCTTCCAGCACGATTTGTGCGCCCTCCGGCAGCTTGCGCACGATGTCGTAAAACATGTGCGCCGGCACGGTCGTCGACCCCGCGGTCGCGGTTTCGGCCGCCAGCGTCTCGGTAACTTCCAGATCGAGGTCGGTCGCCTTGAGCGACAATCGCGCGTTCTCGGCCCGGATCAGCACATTGCCGAGAATCGGAATGGTGTTGCGCCGCTCGACCACGCGATGGACGTGGCCCAGCGACTTCAGGAGTTGCGCGCGTTCGACGGTAACCTTCATTGCCATACCCGCCTGATCCGAAGATGGAAAAGCCGGGGCGGCCCCGAAGGCGCGCCGCGGCGTCTGAAACCCAAAACCCGATCAAAGCTGGATTTGACCAAGTCCTTTGGGGGGACCTCAAGGTGGCGCGGATGGGGCGCGAGCGCAAGAGAGGCCTCGGGCCGTTCCCCACGTTTTGGCGGCCCGTGAAGGCGGCGGCTGCCTGCCTTTGCACCCTCCGGTCCTCCCCCGCTTGGGGGAGGATGAGGGGTCACTCGCTCTGCAATTGTCGCTTCAGGGATTCGACCTCTTCCGAGAGCGAGACGTCCTTGGCGACCAGCGCCTCGATCTTGCGCACGGCATGCAGGACCGTGGTGTGATCGCGCCCGCCGAACCGGCGGCCGATTTCGGGCAGCGAGCGCAGGGTCAGGGTTTTTGCCAGATACATCGCCACCTGCCGCGGGCGAACGACGTTGGCGGTGCGCCGCGACGACAACAGATCGGAACGGCTCACGTTGTACTGACGGGCCACCACCTTTTGAATGTCCTCGATCTTGATCCGCTTGGGCTCCTGCGGACGGATCAGGTCGCGCACCTCGCGTTCGGCCATCTCCAGCGTCACCGGCTGCGCATTGAGCTTGCTGTGCGCCAGCAGGCGGTTGATGGCGCCTTCGAGATCGCGGCCGTTATGCGTGATTGCGCGGGCGAGATATTCCAGCACCTGCTCCGGCACGTCGAAGCTGGCGTGATGGGCGCGCGCCGCGGTGACGCGCGACTTGAGAATGCCGAGCCGCAATTCCTCGCCGAGCGACCCCATCTCCACTACAAGACCGCCGGCAAGACGCGAGCGCACGCGATCGTCGAGACTTTCGAGATCGGAAGGCGGACGGTCAGCCGCGATCACCACCTGGCGCCCGGCATCGATCAGCGCGTTCAGGGTGTGACAGAATTCGGCCTGGGTCGATTTGCCTTGCAGGAATTGCAGGTCATCGATCACGAGCACATCGATGCCGCGCAATGCTTCCTTGAAGGCAAGCGCCGTCTGTGTCTTCAGCGCCGCGACGAAGCCGTACATGAATTTCTCGGCCGTCAGATACAGTACCTTGCGCTCGCTGCCGGAATTGCCGGCCCAGGTCACCGCCTGCAACAGATGGGTTTTGCCGAGGCCAACGCCGGCGTGGATGTAAAGCGGGTTGAACATCACGGGATCGCCGCGACGGCCCTCGGCGACCTGGCGCGCCGCGGCATGGGCCAGCGTATTGGAACGGCCGATGACAAAACTGCCGAATGTCAGGCGCGGGTCGAGCGGCGAGCCGCCGAGCGCATCATGGCTGGCCGAAACCGGCGCGATCGCGATCGCGCGCAACTCCGCCGCCGGGCGGCTGTCCGGCCGTTCGGGCCGGCGCGGGTCGAGCGACGTGTTGGAGGCGTCCTTGACCGGCGCCGCGCACCGCATTGCTGTGCGTACGCTGACATCGACCCGGTGCACTTCAGGCATCTCGGCCTGCCAGCACGAAAGCACTCGTTCGGCGTAGTGTGCCTGGATCCAGCTCTTGAGGAAGCGCGTCGGAACCGAAAGGTGGACGCTTTCGTTCTGAACGCTTTCCAGATCCATGCGGGCAAACCAGCTTGTATAGACGTCTTCACCTACGCTCGACCGCAACCGGCCTTTCACGCGCGACCAACGATCCTGTTCGATATTTGTCATTGCCTGAAAACTTCCCTGAAGGAGTCCTGTAGGATTCTGCTAGTGGGGCCGCCGTGCACCTGCCGCACGGGGCAGCCTTGCGAAGCTCGTTTCAGCCACAGGTCGGCCGTTCGGCGAGAAACCGCCGGGCGTCTCTTGGGCTGGAGGAAAGCTTCGCGAGGCTAGCGCGTACTCGACGGTCTGTCCGGAGTTCGCGCGGAAGGCCGTATGCCGGCAGCCTCCAAGACGTTCGTAAAGACGTTCGAAAAGGCATTCGAAGATGCGTTCGAGGCGCCATCGTTCGGAAATGAACTGAGACCGAAAAATTCCTTGATATCGCAAGACATGCTACCTCCCCCTCTCGCCGCGACTGAACTCGGCAAGTCGTCATCCCAAATTGTTAAATTCGATCGGCGGCGCCTGAAACCTTCAAAAATTGTCCAGCCGCTACGCCACTCGCTCCGCCCGCCTCACTCAAAATCCACTCGTCCGCTTCGCTTTCCCTGCCGCCGGTTCGACTGTCTCGTATTTCTCTTTTTAAGCTGACGAAGCGCGATGCTTCGCTAGAGAAATTTCGACACAGAAATCCATTACCCATATTGCTATAGGCTCGAACCCTACGATCGCTGGAAGAGCGTCGCAACGCGCACACCGCCGCCGATTTGCACGTCCGCCCCGTCCTTAATCCGCGCTGGTCTCAAGAACCGTGGGCGATGCGAACGTTCTTAGAGATACATCATGCCTCATTTCCCGCAACGAAAATGATTCCGCTCGATTGGCCGCAAGAACGACTTGGCGTTTCGCCCAATCAAGGCGTCATTCCCAGACGAAGCTGCAAGGTTTTGAATCTGTGCGAAGATTCGAAACACAAAGCCCGCCGTCACATTTCGCGCCACACCAAAAATAAAAATCATAAATTGGTCATGTTCGGCGGAGGCCAAAGTGAATTTTCAAACAACCCACCGTCACTATGCCGATAAGTGACTACGCAAACGCGTTTTTTTTTGCTCGTCGCACGAGGGTAACCTTCGGCCGACCGCGACGCGGCCATGTGCGATCAGGCTTGCGATTTCTTTGAAAACAGCATCTGCGACGCCCGGCCGCACCGCAACCGTCCTCGCGCAGGCGCCTTGCTCAATCACGGTTTCCGTAAAAACGCGGAAAGAGAATTCGGACTGTCGCAACGTCGCCGGCGAAAAAACAAAAGCCCGGCATCCGCCGGGCTTTTTGGTCTTTGCTTTTGATTGCCTTATTTCGCGGGTGCGTTATTTCGCCAGCTTTGCAATCTGATGCGCCAGCCGCGACACCTTGCGGCTTGCGGTATTCTTGTGAATGATATTGCGCTGCGCGGCCTTCATCAGCTCCGGCTCGGCGCTGACCATTGCCTTGAGCGCTGCGTTGCGGTCGCCGCTCTTGATCGCCTCTTCAACTGACCGGACCGAGCCGCGCATCTGGGTGCGGCGCGATTTGTTGATAATGGTGCGGCGGGCAATCTTGCGCGTCGCCTTTTTGGCGGAAGTCGTATTGGCCATGTTCTCAAATGTCCTTCGGCAGCGACCGATGGCGGATGGGCGAAACCAAGCCCACGGTTTGCCTGATCGACGCTGATTGTTTTTCGGGTGCCCTGTCGAGAATGCCACACCCGCAATTCACATTCACGCGGTGGCGACGCTCAAAGAACAGCGGCGGCGGGATCGCCCCACCGCCATTGCGGCGTCTTATAGAGGGCCAGCCATGCAGCGTCAACGCTTTCCGGCCTTGCCCAAGCCATCGGGCCGGGCCTAAAGAGCCTGATAAGAGGTTGATGAGGTTGAATTTCCGCCGCCGCGCCGGTAATGGCTGAAAGCGCCTTATGGCGGGCGATATTGGGTGAAGCATGATCCGCGGTTTTTTCCGTCTGGTGGGACTGCTGCTGTTGGCCAGCGGGTTTGTCTTCATGGTCTATGACGGGGCGCGGTTTGTCGCCGACAATACCCTGCGCTTTACCCGGTTCGGCCAATTCTGGAACGACGTCCACCAATCGAGCCAGCAGGCGTTCCGGGCCTGGGTGGAAGGCCTGTCACCCTGGCTCTGGAACAATGTCGTCCGGGTTATTCTCGACCAGCCGGTTTTCGCCGTGATGGCGGTGCTGGGGATCTTGTTGATGCTGCTGTTCCGGCCGAAGAAACCATTGATCGGCTATTCCCGGAACTAAGGCCCTAGTGTCCCGGTTCTGACATTCGTATCCCATCGCAGTGGGCACTTTTACGAATGTCAGAACCAAAGGGACACTAGCAACTATATGATCCTAGTGCAGCTTTGACTCTGACGTTCCTTCCGAGAGCTCGCGGCAACACTGAAAGGAACGTCAGTGTCGCTACACTAGCGAATTTGAGCGCCACCGTTGTTGACGTAACGGGGCTGCCGGTCTTCGCGTAACGACCTATATTAGAGCGACGTTTTATCTTATCGCCGCCGGGAATCGAATGCGTCCCGGCAAGGAGGTGACCCATGCTGTTCATGCGCAAGACCACCACGTTGCCGAGCGCCACCGAGGCGCTGCCCGGCCGGGCCGATCCCATTCCGACCGCGGCACGGCATTTCGTCAACGGCCATCCGTTGCAGCCGCCCTATCCCGCGGGGTTGGTGCAAGCCGTCTTCGGACTCGGCTGCTTCTGGGGCGCGGAACGCAAGTTCTGGGAACTCGGCGATGGCGTTTACGTCACGGCGGTGGGATATGCCGGCGGCCACACCCGAAATCCGACCTATGAGGAAGTATGCTCGGGCCGCACCGGTCACACCGAAGTGGTGCTGGTGGTGTTCGATCCGGCGAGGATTTCCTACGAGAAGCTGTTGAAGACGTTTTGGGAGACCCACAACCCAACCCAGGGCATGCGCCAGGGCAACGACGTCGGTACCCAGTATCGCTCCGCGATCTATACATATGGCGATGCGCAGCGCGAAGCGGCGCTAGCATCAGAGGCGGCCTACCGGAAGGCGCTGGCGGCAAAGGGGCTCGGCGCGATTACGACCGAAATTGCACCGGCGGGCGAGTTCTATTTCGCCGAAGGTTACCATCAGCAATATCTTGCCAAGAATCCGGCCGGCTATTGCGGGCTCGGCGGGACCGGCGTGTCTTGTCCGCTCCCAACAGGCGTCACTGCCTGATCGCCTCTCAAGCGGGAGACCGGGCTTTCCGGCTTCCCTCGCCTGCGGCTGGCCGCGTACGGCCAAAAAACGATTTGTTAACCATGTCAGGTGCAAGACTGAGCTGTCTCGTTAAAGAGGACAACTCAGTTGCGGGTTAGGCGCGCGTTTTTATTGCCGGTCACTGCCGCCATGGCCGGGCTCGCACTTGCGAGCTGCATGCAAACGGGCACACCGGTTGCGATGGCGCCGCGCAACGACCTCGACGCCATGGCCTATGGCCAGCCCTCACCAGCCCGCGCTTCGGCAACCGCCGATTCCGGCGGCGCGATCAGCGCGGTTCAGGCCAGTTTCGCCGCATCGCCGCGCGGCGCTTATCCGCCCGTCGCCAACGCCTATGCCGCCGTCCCGGTCGCCGCATCGCACGATGCGCCCTACCACCTCGATGCCGGCGACAAGTTGCGCGTCGTGGTCTACGGCCAGGAAGGTCTCACCAACACCTATGCGATCGACGCCGGCGGCGCGATCACCATGCCGCTGATCGGCGCGGTGCCGGCGCGTGGGCGAACGCCGGCGGGGCTTGCCGCGGAAATCTCCGCCAAGCTGCGCAACGGCTATATCCGCGATCCTTCGGTCGCGGTCGAAGTCGAAACCTACCGGCCGTTCTTCATCCTCGGCGAGGTCGCCGCTCCCGGCCAATATCCCTATGTGCCGAACATGAGCGTCGAAAGCGCGGTGGCGATTGCCGGCGGCTTCTCGCCGCGCGCCAAACGCGACAGCGTCACCCTCACCCATACCGAGGCCTCCGGCACCGGCCGCTTCATCGTCCCGCTCGGCACCCAGCTTAGCCCCGGCGACACCGTCCTCGTCAGCGAACGCTGGTTCTGACGAAACACCGAGTGTTTCGTCAGCCCGGGTGGAATTATTTTTTCAGATACCTGGCGAAGAATTCCATGCTGCGCGGCCAGGCAATTTCGGCGCTCGCCTTGTCGTAGCTTGCGCGCTCGTCGCAGTTAAAGCCGTGCTGGGCGTCCGGATAGATGTGGACCTCGACATCAGGGCGCTTGGCGCGGATGATCTCGACGTCGCTGAGCGGAATGCCTGAAGTCCTTCTCGCCGAAATGCAGTTGCGTCGGCACCTTCGGCTTGTCGTCCGCAGAGCGCACGATCGCACCGCCATAATAGCCGATCGCCGCCGCCAGACCTGAAAGCTTTGTCGCGGCCGCATAGGCAACACTGCCGCCGAGACAGAAGCCGATGACGCCAACCGGGCCGATATCCCTGACCGCATCGATCGCGGCCTGGGTGTCGCGGAGCATCGCGGCCCAGTCGGGATTGGCGACGAACTTGCGCGCCACCGCCACTTCATCCGGCGAGTAGCCGGACTGGAAATTAGGCTCGACCCGATCGAAGATGGCCGGCGCAATCGCCGCATAACCCTCGCGCGCGAGGCGATCGCACACCGCACGAATGTGGTGATTGACGCCGAATATCTCCTGGATCACGACCACCGCCGCTCTCGGCGCGCTAACCGGGTCGGCGCGGTAGCCGCCCAGTTGAAAATGATCCGAAGCCGTCAGTTTGATGTCGTGTCCCACGGTTTGTGTCCTGTCTTTTGCTGAGGTCGCGTGCGCCGGCCGTAACGCTTTTTCCGCCAAACGGAAATGGCGTCTGCCGTTGGTGCCCGAGGAATATGGCAACATAACTGCCGCAATGCACACAACCAAGGTCGGGATTTTTCCGCGGCGGATTTTCGTTGCCTCCCGGATGGATCGCCAGCATTCTCGCGGTTCTGGCACCGGTCCCGGTGGGTGTCATCCGACAAAAACAAAAAATGAGTCACCGCCGTAAGCGGCTTTATTCACCGGCAGGGAAAGAAACCATGCCTAACCTCAATATCAACGGACGGAATATGTCCGTCGAAGCGGCGAACGATACGCCGCTGCTCTGGGTCATCCGCGAGCAATTGCAGATGACCGGTACGAAATTCGGATGCGGCGCCGGACTTTGCGGGGCTTGCACCGTTCACATCAACGGTGAAGCCGTGCGCTCCTGCCAGACGCAGGTCAGCGACGCGGTCGGCAAGAAAATCACGACCATCGAAGGCCTGGCCGCCAAGGGCGACCATCCGTTGCAAAAAGCCTGGATCGCAGAGCAGGTTCCGCAATGCGGCTACTGCCAATCTGGCCAGATCATGCAGGCGGCCTCGCTGCTTGCGAAGAATTCAAACCCGACCAGGGAAGAAGTGGTGGCGCACATGGACGGCAATCTCTGCCGTTGCATGACCTATTCGCGCATCCAGAAGGCGATCATGCGTGCAGCTTCCGAAATGCGCACCGCCTCCACCACCAGCACCGAGCGGAGGGCAACATGAATTCTCCCGTCAAAATCACGCAAGGCAAGCTCCTTGGCGAGCCGGCCGATCTGAGCCGGCGCTCGTTCCTCGTTGGCTCCGCGGCCACTGGTCTGGCCCTCGGCTATTCTGCCATCCCCGGCTTCGTCGGAGCTGACCAGGCCTTTGCCGCGGCCGGCAATTTCGATCCCAGCGTGTGGTATTCGATCGCGCCCGACGGCATCGTCACGGTCACCAGCGGCAAGGCCGATATGGGCCAGCACATCGCTTCCACCATGGCGCAGATCGTCTGCGAGGAACTTGGTGCGAACTGGAAGGATGTGCGGGTTCAGCTTGCTTCCAACGATCCGAAGTTCAACGACCCCATGCTCGGCGCGCAGATTACCGGCGGTAGCTGGAGCACGATGATGAATTTCGATGCGATGAGCCGCGCGGGCGCCGCGGGGCGCATCGCATTGACGGAAGCGGCCGCCGTTGCGATGGGCGGCATACCCGCCGGCGAACTGGTGGTTCGGGATTCCACGATCACCCATCCCAGGTCCAAGAAGTCGATGACGTTCGCCGACGTCGTCAAGAGCGGAAAGATCACCAAGACTTTTACCGCTGACGATCTCAAGGCGATCAAGCTGAAGACGCCCGATCAGTACACCATGATCGGCGTCTCGGTTCCGCAGCTCGACATCCCCTCGAAGACGAACGGCACGGCCAAATACGGCATCGACGTCATGCTGCCGGGCATGGTCTACGGCAAGGTGGTCACACCTCCGGTCCGCTATGGCGCCACGGTGAAATCCGTCGACGACAGCGCGGCCAGGAAGATACCGGGCTTCATCAAGGCGGTAACGCTCGACGACAAGACTGGCACGACGACCGGATGGGTGGTGGTGGTGGCGAATACCTATGCCAACGCGACCAAGGCGGCCGAGGCGCTCAAGATCGGCTATGACGGCGGTCCCAATGCCAAGCTGTCGACCGAATCGCTGCTTACCGAGGCCAAGCGGCTTCAGGGGCTCGACGATTCCGGCCTGTTCTTCGTCAAGGACGGCGATACGGCGGCGGCCTTCGGCACGGCGGCGAAGGTGTTGGAGGCGGAATACACCACCGGCATCAACATCCATGCGCCGATGGAGCCGATGACGGCCACGGCCGAACAGAAAGGCGACATCTGGCATCTCTACACCGGCAACCAGTTCGCGACGCGCTCCGGCGCGATTGCGGCCGGCGCCGCCGGCGTAGACCCCAAGTTTGTCGTGATGCATCAGATGTGGCTCGGCGGCGGCTTCGGCCGGCGTCTCGAGGGCGACATGCTGGTGCCGGCGGTGCAGGCGGCGAAGGCCGTCGGCAAGCCGGTCAAGATCATCTATACGCGCGAAAACGACATGACGATGGACTTCTCGCGCCCGTTGACGTTCCAGAAGATCAAGGCCGGACTGGACGGCGACGGCAAGCTGGTCGCGATGAACCACGACGTGGTCGCGGCGTGGCCGACCAAGCGGTGGGGCATTCCCGCCTTCCTGTCGCCCTCGGTCGACAAGAAGGGCGCGCTCGACGCGTTCACGGTGAATGGTGCGGACTTCTTCTACTCCGTGCCCAATCACAATGTCCGCGCCATCCTCAACGAGATGGCACAGAGCGCCACGCCCTCGGGCCAATTGCGGTCGGTGGCACCCGGCTGGACCTTCTGGGCGATCGAAAGCATGGTCGACGAACTCGCCCATGCGGCGGGCAAGGATCCGGCTCAATTCCGGATCGAAATGCTCGACGGCAAAGGCGCCAACAACGGCGGCGCGCAGCGGCTGCGCAACGCGCTCCTCGCGGCAATGGGTCTCGCCGGCTACGGCACCAGGGAACTGCCGAAGGGCGAGGGCATGGGCGTCGCCTGCGTATCGTCGCAGGAAAGAGCAACGGCAAGCTTCACCGCCTGCGCGGCCCATGTTGCGGTCACGCCGAGCGGCGAGGTCAAGGTCAAGAAACTGACGGTGGCCACCGACGTCGGCACGCAGGTGCATCCCGACAACATCCGCGCCCAGGTCGAAGGTGCGGCATTGTGGGGCCTCTCGCTTGCACTGTACGAAAAAGCCACGCTGAAGGATGGCGGTATCGAGCAAACCAATTTCGATACCTACACTCCGTTGCGGATGAGCCAGACGCCGGAAGTGGCCGTGAGCGTCATCGCCAATGGCGAGCACGCAACCGGGGTCGGAGAACCGGCGGTGACCGTGATCGCGCCCGCGCTTGCGAACGCGATCTTCAATGCCAGCGGCGCCCGCGTGCGATCGCTGCCGATCACCGCAGAGGCGGTGAAAGCGGCGATGAAGGCGTAGAACGACACCGCGACAATAAAGATCCGCCGGGGGAGAGGCCTCCGGCGGATCTTTCGTATCAACATTCAGGACGTCAGACGTCACACACGGCTGTCTCGAAAGGCGAATGCCGCGGCGTATCAGCTTACGAGAATGCGGCCTTCACTCTTTCCGGCGAGAATGGCACGCGCCGGATGCGCACACCGGTAGCATCGAAGATGGCATTGCCAATCGCGGCTGCCACCGGACGTATCGACGGTTCGCCTGCGCCGGATGGCACAATCTCCGGGTGGTTGATGAGCACCACGTTGACCTCGCCCGGCGTTTCGGTGATGTCGAGGATCGGATAGCTGATCCAGTCGACACTGGTCACGGCGTTGCGGTCGAAAGTCACCTCCTCCCACAACGCACGGCTGACGCCCTGCACGATATTGCCTTCAATGCATTTCACCAGTCCATCGGGATTGATGATCTGCCCGCAGTCATGCGCAACCGTAAACTTTCGCGCCGATATCTTGCCAGTCGTCCGGTCGATGTCGACTTCGGCGATAACGGCGACGCGGGTGCCGTTGCGCTGTGCGTAGGCGATGCCGCGGCCGGACACTTTGGTTCCGCTCTGGTCACGATGAGGCGACGGCCGCGTCTCCCATTTGGCCTTTTCCGCCGCCGCCTTGATGACGGCCACGTCGCGCGGCTCCTTGATGTACCGCAGGCGGAATTCGATCGGATCGGCATTCACCGCCGCCGCTACTTCGTCGATGAATGACTCGCTGGCGAAGTGGATTTGCGGTCCAACCGGATCGCGCAGATGGGAGGTACGAAGCGGGGACGCGCGGTCGAGCAGCGGTGAAATAGTTTCCCAGGCCAGCCGTTTGTTTTCGACGACATAGGATTCTGCCGGTACGCCGAAGCCGTCACCGGATTTGAGAGGCACGCCGAGCGTCTGTCCCGTCAGCGTATCATGCGGCTTGCCTCCATTGGTATCTACGTCTACCCGCGAGAAAGCCTTGCTGGTGAACTCGTAGGCGATCACCTCGCCGGCGGCATTAAGGCCGGCCTTCGCCTTGTGAGTGGAGGCGGGGCCCTTTGGGTCCCAGCCTGTGCCCTGGTCGCGCATATATTGCAGCCGTACAGGACGGCCTACTGCGTTGGCGAGGACGGCGGCATCCATTGCGCAGTCGTCGGCGTCGTTGCGACCATAGGACCCAGGGCCTGGCTTGAAGATGACGTGCACCTTCTCGACCGGCAGCTGGAGTATGTCGGCGACACCTTCCCGGACAAAATGTGATTTCTGCGTCCCGCTCCAGCACGTGACGTTGCCATCCTTGATCTCGACCAGCGAACATGCCGGCCCCATGCTGGCATGAGACTGGAATGGCCATTCATAATCGGCCTCAATCACCTTGGCTGCCGATTTGAAGGCCGCATCGACGTCGCCATTCTGCTGTTCTACCACACGCTTGCGCACGGACGCCTTGCGAATGTAGTCGTGGAGCAAAGCCTGTTCGGGGAATGGCGGCTGCGGCGCTGACCATTCGACCTTGAGCTTCTCGGTTGCCTGAATCGCGTCCCATTCCTTGTCGGCAACCACGCCGAGGAAACCTTTGTCCCATACCACCCTTGCGCCCGGAATGTTCCTGATCGCACTATCGTCAACCTTCACGGGCACCGCGCCCGCCACCGCCGGCCGGATCATGCGGCCATGCATCATGTTGGGGACTTTGACGTCGGTGACGAAATCCTGCTGGCAGAAAACTTTCGGCGCCACGTCTTCGCGCTTGATCGGCTGGCCGACAATTCTGTGCTCGCTCGGTTTCTTCGGCTGAGCCTTGCCAGGGGCGTATAGGGCGTTGCCGTACTGCTTGTTCCAGTCGAGTTGGACGTTGAAATATTGGCCGCCGATCAACTGCGCGTAAGAGATATTCCTTGCCTTGTCGTCGACGGCACTGACGACACCGTCATTGACGACGAGCCTATCGGCCGGAATCGACAGCGAACCGGCCGCCATCTCGACCAGCACGCGGCGGGCTTCCGCCGCTGCCACGCGCATCTGCTTGCCGCCGAGCTGGATGCCGGTGGAGCCGGAGGCACCGCCCTGGTTCACGGATGTAGCCGTATCCGCCATGAATACCTTGACGCTCTTGAAGGGAACGTCGAGTTCTTCCGCCACGATCTGGGCGATCGCGACATGCAGCCCATGGCCCATATCCATCTTGCCGAAATAGGCCGCGACGCTGCCATCGGCATTGACGGCGATGTAGGACGACAATTGATCGGGCGTCAGCGGCGGCTTGGTTCCTTGCGCAAAAGCCTGTCCGATCGACAGCACGGTATCCATCGTGATGCCCGCACCGACCGAGACCACCAAGGCGCCCCCGCCGAGCAGAACCGAGCGGCGGGTAAGCGAAGCAGCTTTTTCAAATTTTGTCATGGCGCGCTCCCTTAGCCCATCATCTCGGCGGCACGCTTGACCGCCTTGAGAATGCTGATGTGGGTGCCGCAGCGGCACTTCAATCCGGACAACGCGTCCTTGATCTGTGCTTCGCTCGGCTTTTTATTGTCGCGCAGAAAGGCGGCCGCGGTCATCAGCCAGCCGTTGATGCAGTAACCGCACTGCAGCACCTGTTCCTCGACGTAAGCCGTCTGCAGCGGGTGCGGCTTTTCCGGCGTACCGAGGCCGGCCAGCGTCACGACCTTGGCTTCACCGACAGTAGACAACGGCGTTACGCAGGAGCGCGTGGGCTGGCCGTCAAGATGCACGGTACAGGCGCCGCATTGCGCCAGTCCGCAACCGAAATGTGGATTGTTGAGGCCGACATCGTTGCGCAAGGCATAGAGCAACGGCATGTCCGGATCGGCGTCTACCGTATGAGTTTCGCCGTTAACGTTCAGTTTGAAGGGTTGGTTCATAGCGCGCAGCTCCCTAGTCGGGGCACGGCGGATTACGTCCACCCGGCCCGTCGCGATATTCCGCGAATGCGTCGTTGGCCGACGCTTACGGGGTTGATGCTATCCCCGTAATTGGAATTTGGGAATGGGCCAATCAGGAATAAAGTCACGGCAGAATCGCTTCCTGATGACCAGTGCCCACTTTCCGAAGTTCGTGCTCCATCGCAGCACGCACTTCCACGAACTTCGGAAAGTCATGGGCACTAGTAAACCTATTGATTCTAGTGCCGCTTTTCTATTTGAAGTTCCTGGATCGAATTCGCCGCTTGTGGTGCAGGAACTTCAAATAGGCGGCACTAGTAGAGGATCGATATCGCGGTGCCACAGTTTGCAGGACGTAGACGACTGCATTGCAAAGGGCTAGCTTGGCCCGTGAGCAACAGGACGACAGAACGTCTCATGCTCAAGGGAGGATCGGATGGCCAAAAACCGCGATATGCGTGGTGAAGGTTTGGAATCCGCGGCCGGAAACGGCTTGATCAACCGTCGGGCGCTGCTCGGGCGCGGCGTGATGATCGCGGGTGCGATGGGAACGGGCTTTGGCGGATCGTCTGCCGCCGGCGCCGAACCGCTGACGGAGGAACCATGGAGCCTTGAATTCGGGGACCGCACGACCCCGTATCAAGTGCCGTCGAAGTTCGAAGCAAAAGTCGTGCGCACGCTGTCCAATCCAAAAAACGAGCTGCGCAATTCCCATTCGCGCACGCCGCATCATCTTCTGGAGGGAGCAACCACTCCGAACGGGCTGCATTTCACCATCAACCATGGTGGCATCCCCACCATCGATCCGGACAAGCATCGGCTTGTGATCCATGGTTTGGTCAAGCGGCCGCTGGAGTTCACGGTTGAAACGCTCTCGCGGTATCCGATGATCTCGCGCACGGCGTTTGTCGAATGCGGCGGCAACAGCGCTCCGATGTTCTCACCCGAACCGCTGCAGGAGACCGTGCAAGCGCTGCACGGATTGGCGTCCTGCGCGGAATGGACCGGCGTCAAGCTTTCAACCTTGCTTGAAGAAACCGGCGTCGATCCCAGCGCCAAATGGTTGATCGCCGAAGGCGCGGACTCGCCGCGGCTAAGCCGCAGCGTACCCATGAAGAAGGCGCTGGATGATGCCATGATCGCGCTCTATCAGAATGGCGAGCGCCTCATGCCGGGAAATGGCTACCCGATGCGTCTTTTGCTGCCGGGTTACGAGGGCAACATGAACGTCAAGTTCTTGCGGCGCCTCAAGCTGGTCGAGCAGCCTGCTTTCAGCATGTATGAGTCCCGCACCTATGCGCCGATCCTGCCTAACGGCAAAGCGTACCGGTTCTATTTTCTTCAAGAGGTCAAATCCTTCATCACCTTTCCTTCCCACGGCCATACATTGAAAGAGCCTGGCCTTTACGAGATTTCCGGCATTGCCTATTCGGGCACGGGCAGGATCGAGAAAGTCATGGTGTCTGCCGACGGCGGCCAAAGCTGGGCCCAGGCTGCGCTTCAGGAACCGGTCCTGAGCAAGGCCTTCACCCGATTCCGCCTGCCATGGCGTTGGAACGGTGGCCCAGCGACTCTACAGAGCCGCGCATGGGATGAATCAGGTGAGGTGCAGCCGACCCGCGCCGAATTTATCGTCGCGCGCGGCGAGTTGGCAAAACCGCCATCAGTGCTGGGCTTCAACAATCAGCACTACAATTCGACCACCAGTTGGGGCGTCGGAAACAACGGGGAGGTCAAGCATGTCTACGCTTAAGCCGTTGGTGTTCGTTGCTTCAATAGGGCTGGCGATGATGAGCGGCGTGCTGCTGGCTGAGACGCCCAATCGGGGCAAGCCGATCGATGAAGCGGCCATCGCTCCATGGGATATCAGCATCCTGCCCGACGGCACCGGATTGCCGAAAGGCAGCGGCATGCCTGCCCAAGGCGCTCCGATTTTCGCGGAAAAATGTGCCGCGTGTCACGGCGAAAACGGCAAGGGCGGCGAGCAGAATGCACTGATCAGCGATCGTGAACTCATCGGTATCAATGCGGCACAAAAAACCATCCGGAATTTCTGGCCGTATTCGACCACCGTATTTGATTTCATCCGTCGGGCAATGCCGGCGCAGATGCCGCATTCGCTTACGGATGATGAGGTTTACGCGCTGACGGCCTACATTCTCGCGGGCAATAAATTGATCGGCCCCAACGATACGATGGACGCACAGTCCTTACCAAAAGTGAAAATGCCCTATCGCGATAACTTCATTCTGCGTTTTCCGGACCGCATTTAGCGGAGAGGGTCGCCGTGCCCCTGAGAGGCTTTCTGCCAAGCGCCGAGAAATCGCTTTCAGGGAACTGAATCGGATAGCTGCCGAAATAGCGAACGCGGCCAGAGACCTGAACTGACAAGCCAGCCGCAACCAATCCAGCCGCCGGAGATCCGTTCCTCCGGCGGCTTTTTTGTGCCCGAACACCCGTATGCGCCGCCATTCATTCAAATTTTATCCTCCGCAAAAGCCGCGCATTCATGATCTCTCTTAAGCCTCGGGGAATGCTTTCTCGGTTAGGTTGCGGCTCTCCTGCGCACGCACCAACGAGGGGTCATGACAGCTCAAGCCAGTCCGTCCAAACGCCGCCTGTTGCTGGCATCCGACGACCACGACCAAAGCCGCGAACTGGAGCGCATCCTGCGATCGGTCAGCGAGGTCGATACGATGTCGACGTCTGAGCTTCCCGACGCGCCGGCCGATCAGATTTCGGGTGTCGTGATCGATATCAACCTGCGTTCCGCCGAAAGCGTGCAGCGGGTTCGCAACAAGCTGCGCCGCGAAGCCTATCGCGATATGCCGCGCCTGTTCGTTCTGGCAGACGCGCTCCATCATGGATCGATGCAGGCCTGGGCGCTGGGCGCCACCGATACGATATCGCGGCCGTTTGACGCGGCAGGTATTCTGCAACGCATCCGCGCGGCCTTTCCCGACAGCGATGGATTCGACGCGACCGACCGCGGCAGGACCTTGAACCGGGGCGTCGCCGCCGCCCATGAGGTCATGGTCAAGATATTCCACAAGCTCCCCACCGGAGAACCGCTGAAATTCAGCGACATCATTCAGGCCGAGAACAAGATTCTCAAGGCCCTCAAACACTCCTCGTTACGGGAATGGCTGACGACCGTCGGCTGTCACCACGCCGATACCTTTCGTCACTGCCTGTTTGTGACGGGATTTGCGGTCGCCTTTGCGCATCATCTTGGCATGCGCGAGGACGACCAGCGCCGGCTGGTGCGGGCAGCACTACTGCACGACGTGGGCAAGGCGTTCATTCCGACGGCCATTCTGGACAAACCGGGTCTGCTCACCGAAGAGGAAACGAACGAGATCCGCAACCACCCGCGCCTCGGCTATGACGCGCTCGTGGCCCAAGGTGGTTTCCCGCCGGAAATGCTGGACGTCGTCCTGCATCACCATGAGTTCCTCGACGGCACCGGCTATCCCGATCAGCTGCAAGCGGAACAGATCAGCGACATTGTGCGGCTGACGACGATCGTCGACATCTATGCGGCGCTCGTGGAATCGCGTCCCTACCGGCTGCCCTTCACCCATGCCAAGGCCTTCTCCATGATGGAGAAGATGGAAGGCAAACTCGACCTGCATCTGCTGCACGCCTTCCGGCCGGTGACGCTGGGCGCGTATTGATAGCCTTATATCTGTCGCTACGAGCCAACAAGCCATCCATCGTCATTCCGGGGCCGGAGTGAGCATACTACGATGTGCAATTGCACATCGGAGAATCCATAACCACCATCGGGAGTATAGATTCCCCGATGCGCAATTGCGCATCTGAGGCCTGCGCCTTACGGCGCATCCCGGAATGACGAAACATCTTCATACGACGAGATCTCGATCAGGCTGCCGTCGGGATCGCGGCAATAGACCGACCGCAGCGCTCCGCGAGCGCCCTGCTTCGTCACCGAACCTTCCTCGATCGCCACCCCGCACGCCTTGAGGTGCGCCACCACCTGTTCCGGCGTGCTGTCGGTAAGAAAACACAGATCGTCGCTGCCCGGCACTTCGTGGTCGGCGGTGAACCACTCGAGCTTGTCGGCACCGCGCGGCCGTACATTGATCTTCTGGTTGCCAAACACCAGTGACGTCCTGACCGGCTTGCCATGGCCGGGGTCGAACACCCTGACCTCCATCCCCAACACCTTGCTATACCACTCGGTCGAGCGCGCCACATCGGCGACGTTGATCACGATATGATCGAGGGCGTTGACCTTGACCGACATTGGCGTTTTCCTTGTCGCTAGCCGCGTGACATTTTGTTTGTTACAACGCGAGACTAGATCGGTTCAACACCATCAACCCAAAACGGGTGCGCCACGGGAGGGAGAAAACGCATGGCTTTACGTCGCATCGCGATGGCTCTGTTGGCACTCGGCTCGAGCGCCCTCGCCTTGCCGCCTCGTGCGGCGTCCGCCCTGGATTACCCCACGCGTCCGGTCCGCTTCGTCGTCGGCTATCCGGCCGGCGGTTCCACCGACATCATCGCGCGTCTGATCGGGCAGCGATTGTCGGACCGGCTCGGCCAGCAACTCGTGATCGAAAACAAGCCCGGCGCCGGCAACAACATCGGAACCGAAACCGTGGTCAAGGCGGAGCCTGACGGCTACACGGTGCTGCTGGTCAACCCGGCCAATTTCATCAACACCTCGCTCTACACCAATCTCAACTTCAATTTCATCCGCGACATCGCGCCGGTCGCCTCGTTTCTTCGCGTGCCGAATGTGATGACGGTGGCCAAGGAAGTGCCGGCAAAAACCGTCGCCGAATTCATCGCCTATGTGAAAGCCAATCCTGGCAAGGTGAACCTCGCATCGTCGGGCAACGGCACGTCGGTGCACCTGTCCGGCGAAATGTTCATGGCGATGACGGGCGCGAAGATGCTGCATGTGGCCTATAAGGGAGCCGCGCCTGCGACCACCGATCTGCTCGGCAACCGCGTCCAGGTGATGTTCGACAATATGCCCTCGATCATCGGGCATATCCGCGGCGGTGCGCTGCGGGCGCTTGCCGTGACCACGGCCGAGCGGTCGCCGGAATTGCCCGATGTGCCGACGGTGGCCGAAACCGTTCCCGGCTATGAAGCGAGCGCCTTGTTCGGGATGGGCGCGCCGGCCAAGACGCCGCCCGAAATCATTGCGAAGCTCAATCGGGAGATCAACGCCGTGCTGGCCGAACCCGAGATCCGCAAGCGCCTGGTCGAGCTTGGCGGCGAGCCGCTGATCACCAAGCCGGAAGATTTTGGCGCGATGATCAAGGCCGAGACCGAGAAGTGGGAAAAGGTGGTCAAATACGCCGACATCAAGATCGAATAAAGCATGGTCCGGAAAGGCGGCAACCGGTTTTCCCTTCCGGCATGTTGGCTTCGACGATTGATGGTGCGGCTTGGCCGGGCGGGAGCTAGAGCGTGATGAGATTAGTTCGAATAGAGCGGCGATGAAGGTATGCTCCCTCTCCCTTTGGGCCCCAACGGGGAGAGGTGAAGCAGAGTGCGTTGACAACGCGATTCAACCGAAAATCATCCCGCGCTAACCGTTCGATCCGAAGAGATTCTTCAATGAACTCAGAAAGCGCCTGACGCGTGTGAGCAGTACATCCCTGATCAAGGAACCGGCTTCTAGTGAAGTTTGCAACTCTCCTTGAACGGCTTCTCCACTCAGCTTCAGTTCCAGGTTGCGCGCGAAGGCGTCGATGATGCGCTTGGTCAAATCATCGATAATTCCGCTGCGACCAAATTGAGCCAGCGGGCCCGCGATCAACGCGCGGATTTCCAGATCGACGCGCGTATGCGTGCCGTCTGCTGCGGGAGTAAGCTTGTAGTCGACTTCGCCGGCCGCCCGGGAGCCCGCGCTTCGATCCTGACCGCCGCCTGAGATCAATCCGCTATAGTCGTTGTCATTTCTTTCGATCTTTGCGTCACCGGCGAAGGAAGCGGTAATCGGTCCAAGCTTGGCTGAAAATTGCCCCTGGACCAGATTGTTAACCGGCGGGCCGGCCAGCCTGGCGCCGGGCAGGCAGGCGGCGACTTCTTCGATGTTTTCCAGAAATCTCCACACCTCATCGCGGGTTCGGTTCACGGAGAATGACTGTTTCATCTGGATGTTCGGCTTCTTGCCGTTGAGGCCGAAGACAGCGGTCTTGGATACGTTCGCGGCAGGTTGCTGATCCGGCGCACGCGGCGCAATCACACTTGGCGATGCATCGCGGTCCTTTCCCGACCGCGACCCCACAGGGCCAAAAGGCAGTTTTCTTTGATACTTCGCAGGCCGATCGGCGGAGTCGCATTCCCTCAGCGCGCGCAAGACCGCGCGTACGATTCCCGCATATCCCGTACAACGGCATAGATTTCCGCTCAGCTCCAGGCGGACCCGCGCTTCGTCCGCCTTGGGATAGCGGATGATGATATCCCGCGCTGTGATCAGCATCCCCGGCGTGCAGAAGCCGCATTGAAGCCCATGCTCGAGCGAGAAGGCGCGGCGCAGCTTGGTCATGATCGGATCGGATTCCAGGCCTTCAACGGTGGTGACATCGGCCCCGTCGCAAAAAGCGGCATAGGTGATGCACGAACGCGCGGGTTCGCCGTCGATCAGGACCGTGCACGCGCCGCAGACACCTTGTTCGCAGCGAAGGTGTGTGCCGGTAAGCCGCAGCTTCTCGCGCAGCAGATCCGCCAGATGGGTGCGAGGCGCAACCATTTCCGAAACGGACTTTCCGTTGACGCTGAGGTTGAGCTCTTTCTTCACGTTCGCGCCTGCTGGAATGCTCTTGTCATGATCGCTGTCTGTTGCGAAACCGTAACGGGATCGGTGACGCCGTGGTTGACCAGAATTTCTGCAAGCACTTGCTCATCCGGATCGACGTCCGCTCGCAAACCAAGCCGTCTGAAATCCGGTATCGTGATCTGACGGCCTGCGGTCGCGCCGAACACCAGCCGAAAAACGTCTCTTGCCGGATCGACGTTGACGACGCCGATCGCCATGGCGAACTCGCCGGTTTTTCGGCAAAGTTTTTGATAACCCCAGCGTCCGCCCGGAGAGCGTCGAGGGATGCGCAAGCCGACCAGAAATTCACTCGCGTCCAAAGCGGTCGCAAACGCGCCCGTGATAAAATCGGAAATCGGCAGGGAACGACGCCCCTGTGGGCCTTCGATGATGCATTGTGCGTCAAATCCGCATAATGCCGATGGCCAATCCGCTGCGGGATCGGCATGACAAACACTTCCGCCGATCGTGCCTCGGTTGCGAATGGCCCGATACGCGATACCCGCAGCAACCGCCCTCAGCACCGAAAAATCCTGCCCGGGCAAGCACCCGTCTTCGATGCTCCCGGTTGAGACGCAAGCCCCCACGGTGAGGCCCGAACCGTCCTCCTGTAATGATGTCAGTTCGTCAATGCCGGTCAGATCAACCAGCACTTTCGGTTGCACCAGACGCAGGTTCAGCATCGGCCCAAGGGATTGAGAGCCCGCGACAACCCGAGCGCCAGCGTCGGGGTCCGACAGAAGCCGTACAACTTCCTGCGTCGTGCGCGGCCGGACAATATCGAACGCGACCGGCTTCATTCCGATGTCCGAAGCTCTGCCGGGGATTCGGACGATCCTTGTCTGGAGGATGCTTGTCCGGAAGATTCCTGGAGCGCCTGAAGGATCCTCTCAGGCGTAACCGGCAGATGATAGACGGCCGCTCCCCGCGCTCCCAGCGCGTCGTTGATGGCGCAAACCAAAGCTCCGGGCGGCCCGACAGCTCCGCCCTCGCCTAATCCCTTGATGCCAAACTCGGTATGCGGCGACGGTGTTTCCATGTGAAAGATTCGGATATTGGGCGCTTCCGTCGCTCCCGGCAGAATGTAGTCGATCAACGTCGATGCCAGCGGTTGCCCCTGACCATCGAAAGGCGTGGCCTCGTATAGGCACGACCCTATTCCCTGGACGGTGCCCCCCGATATCTGACCATCGACAATCATTGGATTGACCATGGTCCCGCCGTCCTCGACGACCACGTAGTCGAGTATTTCGACGAGACCGGTCGCGGGATCCACCGCAACGACCGCAGCGTGAGCCGCATAACTGAAAGTGCCGAGATCGCTTTTCGGCTTATATCCTTCCGTCACCTCCAACCCGCCGCGATCGGCCTCCGGCGGAAGATGTTGCGGCTGCAGATACCAGCAGCGTGCGACATCGCGCAAGGAGACGCTGTTGTTGTTTCCCGAAACGCGGCCGTCCGCCACTTTTACATCGGCAAGCTCGGCCTGAAGCAGCCAGGCCCCGATGGCTGCTATTCGCTCCGCCAGTTTCCGGCTGGCCGCCGCCACCGCACCGCCCCCCATCACCATGGCGCGTGATCCCCACGTCGCGGTTGAATAGGGGGTGTTGGCTGTATCGCCCTGCATGACCTTGATGCGATCGAATTCGACGCCGAGGATCTCATGCGCGACCTGGGCGAAGGTGGTTTCATGGCCTTGGCCATGCGAATGCGTACCGACGCGAACTTCCAGATCGCCATCGGCGGTCAGTTTTACGTTGGCCTGCTCGTAGCCCGGCACGATCGGGCGCCCCCAGCCCGCCATCACGGAGGTGCCCATCGCGCCCTGCTCGACGAAAAACGCCAACCCAACCCCGATCAAACGCCCGTCGGACTCGCCCTTTTTTTGCCGGTCGCGGACTGACGCGTAATCCACAGCGCGGACAGCACGACGGATGCACTCCGGATGATCGCCACTGTCAAAATTCTTTCCGGTTTCGGCTCTCGCCGTCATCTTGTCGGGCTGCACCAGGTTACGAAGACGCACTTCGTAGGGCTCGACGCCGATTTCAAATGCGATCGCATCCATGCAGGCTTCGATTGCCAGACACACGCCCGGCCGCGCCACGCCGCGATAAGGCAGAATCGGACACTTGTTGGTGGCTACCGCGATCGACCGGCAGCGATAGGCGGGCAGGATGTAAGGCCCCGGGAGGAGATTTGCGACCTGCGCCGCCTCTACCGACGAGGACACCGGGTAAGCCGAGTATGCACCGGCATCGACGTGCGCCACGCAATCGACCGCAAGGAGCTTTCCATCCTTCGAGGCATAACAGGTGATTTCATAGTCATGTTCGCGGCAGTTGGCATTCGCGCCGAGATGTTCGCGGCAGTCTTCAAGCCATCGAACCGGAAAATCCAGTCGCCTTGCCAGCCAGGCGATCGCAACCTCCTCGCAACTCAAAATGCCCTTATAGCCAAACCCGCCGCCGACGTCGGGCGATATCACCCTGATGTCGCCGTCGGGTATACCCAACGCCTCGCACAGGCCGGTCTGCACGCAGTGCGGAAACTGCGTCGAGCTGATGATGGTGAGGAAGCGAAGCCGCGCGTCCCGATAGCCGACGACACCGCGGCCTTCCATCGGAAACATGCAGTGTCTTGATGTTCTGATATGCCTGTGAATCCTGACGTCGGCTGTTTTTGCAACCTCCTCGATTGCGGCGTCTTTGCTGAACTCGATAACCCTGTTGTCGTTCCATTCGTCATGGACAAGTGGCGCGTCCGCCTTGCAGGCCAAAAGCATGTCGACGACAGCCGGCAATTCCTCGAATTCCAAAGTAACGGATTGCGCGATGTCCTCGGCTTCCGCCCGCGTCGGGGCAACACACATCGCGACAAGCTCGCCGACGTATCGCAACTTCTTTGTCGCCAGGATCGGCTGAGCCGAACGCTTGAAACTCTTCTCCGGCGGAGCAGAAACGATCGGCTTGACGTCATCAAGATGCTCGGCCGTGAAGACGGCGTCGCGGTATTGTTCCGGGATTTCGACCTTGATCAGCCTCGCATGGGCAACCGGGCTTCGCACAAATGCAACCTCCTGCATTCTGTCCAGCCAGATGTCGCCGACATACTGTCCACGCCCCCGCAGAAAGCGATCGTCTTCCTTCCTCAGGACCGATCGACCCACCCCCGATCCGGCTAAAGCCTTGGCTTGTGCTTCCATGGTACACCTGATGACGCGGCACAGTTGATGGTGAGACTCGCCACCGGCACGCAAAGCGTCGTTATTGCACTAGTGCCCACTTTCCGAAGTTCGTGCTCCATCGCAGCACGCACTTCCACGAACTTCGGAAAGTCATGGGCACTAGCAAACCTATTGATTCTAGTGCCGCTTTTCTATTTGAAGTTCCTGGATCGAATTCGCCGCTTGTGGTGCAGGAACTTCAAATAGGCGGCACTAGATGCGGAACTCTTTCAGGGTATTCGGAGCAAACAACTCTTCAGGTTTGAACAATCGATCGATCAGTCCCTGCTCTTTGGCAAAGTTCATCAGCGTTTCGACGTTGTTCCAATTGGCAGCAAAACCTTCAGGCCAGAAGTCTTCGCCGAATGTCTTGATCGTCTCCTCGAGCGCCGGCAGGTACCACGGCAGGCTGTAGGGAAGCGCATTGATGTCCATCATCACCTCGTGACAACGCCTGCCGCTTTCACGGAATGCCTTGAAGAGGCTCTGCGCAATCCAGGGCTCGCGTTCATAGAGTGAGCGGCGGATCACCACCGTGTGCATGATCGGCACAAAGCCGGTGCGGGAGAAATATTCCCTCTCGTCTTCCTTGTAGTTCGGGAAGAGCCTGACGACGTCGGGATGTCCTTTCCGGTACGAACTCGGAATCCGCGGCGATATCAGAACGTCGATCCTGCCGTCCTCCAGCATGCCGTTGAGGCAGGCATCTTTTGGAATAAGCTGTATGTCAACGTCGGCCTTGATGCGGACATCCATGCGATCCGCACGATCCGGCTCCTCGATGCCGCCCACCCGCCATTTCATCGCGCCGGGCGGCACGCCGTATTCGTGCTGAAACAGGCCTCGCAGCCAGAGCATGGCCGTCATGGAATATTCGGGAATCCCGATGGTTTTTCCGGCCAGATCGCGCGAAGTTTTAATTCCTGATTTGCGATTGATGAAAATGAACCCGTGACGAAAACACCGTGACGGGAATATCGGGACTGCTACATATTCCGGGCCGCCCTGCGACTTCGAGATCATGTAATAAGCCAGCGAGCATTCGGCGATGTCGAATTCCGAGTATCTCAACAATCGCCAGAACACTTCCTCGATTGGCATCTCCAGATATTCCAGATCGATGCCTTCCGGCTTGACCGAGCCGTCGAGCAGCGACCTCGTCCGGTCATACCGCCCACCGGCCATCGTCAGTTTGAGTCTCGACATCAACAACTCCGGTTAGCGCGCTACTTGGTGGATACGGGCAGGTACTTGGACGAGCGGCCCTCAACCTCGGCCCATTCCTGGGCGGTCAGCTTTGCCGAGCCGACGAACTTGTTGGTAAACATGGTCTCGACCGCCGGCAGGGACGTTACGCCCATGTAGGTATTAACGGTGCTTGCGGTGGTCGCGACGAGGGTCGGATCCATGAAGCCCAGCCCGTTATCCCTGAATGCCGGCACCATGCCCAACGCCGTGCTGACGGCCTGGCCGTATTCGACGACCTTTTGATTTGCCGCGTTGGCTCCCTGAAATTCCTTGACGACGTCAAGGTGGATCTTAAGCGACTCAGCAGGGTGGAGATAAACGTATTTCAACCCCTCCATTAAGCCCTCTACGAACGCCTGGCATATCTCGGGACGTTTTTCGATCGTGCTTCGCTTGCAGGCGACAACATTGCTCAGCATCTTGATGCCGTAATCCTCGTACAACATGCTGTTGATCTCCAGATCCTGGGACCAGAGGCTCGGAGCAATACTCCCGAAAAAGTTTCCTTCCGCCTTTACCTGCCGTTCGACGAGATATTTGATCAGCGAAGCAGGCTCCAGCGTCACCTTGCGAACCTTGGAATCGTCGATCCCGGTTGCCTTGACGAACGCCGGCCACAGCTGAAAGTCGCCGCTGCCCACGTCGAAGGCGACGGTCTGCCCCTCCAGGTCTTTGGGCTTGGTTATATTGCTTTCTTTCAATGAAAAGATGCCGACCGGCGATCGAGCCCACACGCCCGCCACGGCGACAAGATCGAGCCCTCGGCCGGCACAATTCATCATGACCGCGAGGTCAAGGATTCCAAAATCATATTGGCCCTGGTCCACGGGCACACATACTTTTCCGGAGCCGAAGCCCCGGTCGATGGTGACATCCAGCCCACGCTTCTGCCAGAAACCCATTGCCTTCGCGACGAAGGCGTAACTGAACGTACCGAGCGGAAGCCAGGGAAGCGTCAGCTTGATAGGGGTGTCGGCGCGAACCAGCGCGGGACAAGCCAATGACATCGCGCCACCCGCTGCCACGGAGCCGGCTGCTGTCAAAAACGATCTACGGTGCATAACCATTTTTCATCCTCGTCATGACTGTTCGAAACTGCGCCTCGGGGGCATCGATATTGTCAGCTTCCGGAAGTATCGCTTGGTTCCTGCCAATATACGGCGCGGTGTTCGGCAAGTGCAATTAATCCGTAGAGCGCCAGGCCGCTAACACTCAGCGCGGTGATCGCTGCCATCATCAAGGGCGTGTCGAGCAGACCGCCCGCGAGCTTGATGAGATAGCCGATGCCCTCTTGCGACGCGACGAATTCCGAAACAATAACGCCGATAATCGCCAACGTGATCGATATTTTCATTCCTCCGAAAATATAAGGCAGCGCGTTCGGCATCCTGATCTTCCAGAACACTTGCCAGCGGGAGGCCATGAACACGCGCGCCATGCGATGGATGTCGTCATCAATCGACTGAAATCCCAGCGTTGCGTTGATTGTCATTGGGAAGAACGCAATCAGGACAGCGAGCAGCAAGCTCGACACAGTCCCCGTCCCGAACCAGACGATGAACAGGGGCGCAATGGCGATTTTTGGGATGACCTGCGAGACGACGATAACCGGATAGAAGCCCTTGCGAAGGATCGACGAGTAGGTGATCAGAATCGCGACCAGCACGCCCCCGATAACCGAAAGTGCGAACCCGCAAACCGTCAGGTACAAAGACGGCCAAAGATGGCTCGCTATCAGCTGCCACTGACGGATCATGGTCGCGGCAATTTCCGACGGGGCAGGAAGCAGGATGCTTCGTATCTTCAGCCACCGAACCGCGACTTCCCAGACAAGGAGAATCAGAAACGAGATCAGCACGGGCCAAAAGAGATCGCGAAGGTGCCCCTTCATTCTAGTGAGCATGGCTGGCCTCGATCGCTTTTCTCAGCTCTCTCGAATAATGGTTGAAGCCTTCTTCCTCCATCATGGGTATCGTGCGCGGGCGAGGTAGATCTATCTTGAACTCCGCAGCGATCGTCGCGGGCCTGCGACCCATGACGAGCACGCGATCCGACAGAAAAGCGGCTTCGCGGATGCTGTGAGTAACAAAGATGACGGTCTTGCGCGTGGCTTGCCATATCCGAAGCAATTCGACACCGATTTCGTCGCGGGTGATTGCATCCAGCGCGCTGAACGGCTCGTCCATCAGCAGGATGCTCGGATCCCGAACCAGCGCCCGACAGATTGACGCTCTTTGCCGCATTCCGCCGGATAACTGGCGTGGGAGATGATGAGCAAAGTCCGCTATCTTTGCCATCGACAGCAGATCCATTGCACGGGTCGCATATTCCTTGCGTGACAACTTCAACAGCTCGACCGGGAAAAGGACGTTGTCGAGAATGGTTCGCCATGGAAGAAGCACGGGCTGCTGGAAGACAACTCCGATTTCTTTTCGCGGGCCCGTCACCGCGGTTCCATTTATTGTGATGGAGCCCTCCGTTGGATCGACCAGACCGGCGATCATCATCAAGAGCGTACTCTTGCCGCAACCACTCGGTCCCAACAGGCTGACAAATTCGCCATCAATGACGTCGACGGAGACGTTCCGGATGGCTTCCGTTTCCTGATAAAGCTTCCTGACCTCCGTCACGCGCAAAAGCGGCGCGTTTGAACGACTCTCGGAGGATTGCCTGGTCATGAGCGCCGGTCCAGCCGCTTGGTCCTATGGTACTAATAATAGTAATACTGGCATGCGCTCACCTTGTTGGCAATGCGGCCTTCGAATGAAACTCTTTCGACCGAGATAGCGCGGTCGAACGGCCTTGGCATTCAGCCGCCGAGATAGGCCTGGCGAACGTGATCGTTGTCGATCAGTTCACTGCCCTTGCCCGAGAGCACGATCGAACCCGTCTCCATCAGATAGGCGTAGTCGCACATCTCAAGCGCGGAATAGGCGTTCTGCTCGACCATCAGAACGGTCGTGCCGGATTGCCGGATACCGTCAATGATCTCGAAGACCTGCTCGACGATGTTCGGCGCCAGTCCGAGTGAAGGCTCATCGAACATGGCGAGTTTCGGCTTGGACATCAACGAGCGGCCGATCGCCAGCATTTGCTGTTCGCCGCCCGACATCGTGCCGGCCACCTGGCGGCGGCGTTCGGCCAGGCGCGGAAACTGCGCAAAGATACGATCCTTGTCGGCGCGCATGCCTTCCGAATCGGATCGCAGATAGGCGCCCATGTCGAGATTTTCCTCGACCGTCATGTCCGGAAATACGCGCCTTCCTTCCGGACAATGCGAGATGCCGCGCGCCAATATCTCGCGCGCAGAACAGCGCGTGATGTCCTGTCCTTCAAACATGATGCGGCCGGAAACCGACGGAAGAACTCCTGAAATTCTGCGCAGTGTCGTGCTCTTGCCGGCGCCATTGGCGCCGATGAGAGCGACCAGTTGCCCGCGCTTGATGGACAACGATATTCCCTTGATCGCTTCTACCTTGCCGTAGCGGCAAACAAGGTTGCTAATCTCTAGCACGCTTCTTCGCCCCCAACCCGAGATAGGCCTGAATGACGTCCGGATTGCCCTGGATCGCCGCAGGCGGCCCCTCGGCGATGATGCGGCCGTAGTTCAGGACCACGATACGATCGGATATGCCCATCACCATCGGCATGTCGTGTTCGACCAGCAGGATCGTAACACCCATGCTTCGCACACCGCCCAGAACACGCATGAACGCGGCGGTCTCCGAAGCATTCATTCCCGACACCGGTTCATCGAGCAGCAACATCGACGGATTGGCCGCAAGTGCGAGCGCAACACCGAGCAGGCGCTGGTCGCCATAAGACAGCGAGCCGGCAAGATCGCCCGCGCGATGCTCGATGCCGACCAGTTTGAGAATTTCATAGGCGGCAGACCTCAATTCCTTTTCCGACTCGCGCTCGCGCGGTAGCGCAAGCAACGTGTCCCACAGGCTTGAGCGGCCACGCCGGTGCAACCCGGTCATGACATTCTGGAAAACGCTGACGTTGTGGAACACGCTGGTGCGCTGGAACGTACGCACCAGTCCGAGGCCGGTAATCTCGTGCGGCTTGAGGCCGTTGAGCGAGGTTCCGCGATAGCGGACCATCCCCTTTGTCGGCTTCAGAAAGCCTGTGATGATGTTGAACGCCGTCGTCTTGCCCGCGCCATTCGGACCGATCAGGCTCAGCACCTCGCCCTCGTTGACGGTGAAGTTCAAATCCGAGATCGCGACGAGGCCGCCAAAATGCACCGCGACGTTCTCGATCGACAAGGCCGGCGTGGGCGGCCCGGACGCCGACAGCCGGGCCGGAGAGGCTTGCCCCGTCATTTCGCCGGTTCCAGTTTTGTCCGCGCCTCATCCTTGTCCGTGACGCCGAACCAGCGCTCGATTGCTGGTACAATGCCCTGCGGCAGCACAAAGACGATCAGGATCATTAGCGCGCCATACAGGATCCATTGAATTTCAGGGCCGGCAAACGAGCGGGCGATCACCGGCGTGAATCCGAACGCAAGACCGCCCACGATTGGGCCGGCAAGCGTCCCCTTGCCGCCCGTGATCACCATGATGACCATGGTCACGGTGTAGAGGAACAGGAACACGTCGGGATCGATGATCCGCAAGTAGTGCGCATACAGGCTTCCCGCAGCACCTGCGATTGCCGCCGACGTCACGGCGGCCAGGATCAGATAGCGCGTGACGTCGATGCCAACCGAGACCGCAAGCGATTCGTTTTCCTTCAACGCCACCATCGCCCGTCCGATGCGCGATTTGGTCAAGCGGCTGATGACGACATAGCAGACCAGGCCAACCGCCAGCACGAGATAGAAGTTGGCGGCCTTGCCGTAGAGATCGTAATAACCGAGACCGGGCAAGCCGAGCGTGAAAGGCGGAATCGAAGTAAGGGCAAGCGGTCCCTGCGTCAGTTCGACCCAATTCAGCGCAACCAGCCGAACCACCTCGGCGAAACTGATCGTGACGATCACGAAATACGCGCCACGCACGCGGAACGACAATTTTCCAACCAGATAGCCGCAAATGCCCGCAATGACGACGGCGAGCACGAGACCGGTCCAGACCGGCCATGGCTCATGAACCACGCGAATGCCGCCCACAAGCTCGACATCGAAGCCCAAGGAAGTGAGCGCACTGACATAGGCGCCGATGCCGAAGAACGCGACATGACCGAGACTCAACTGTCCGGTATAGCCAAGCAACAGGTTGAGGCTCATCGCGGCAATGATGAAGATGCCGGTGGTAATGCACGCATTCAGCAAATATGGATCTTTTAGCCAAACCGGAACCGACACAAAGCCGAGGACGACAAGCCAGGGTAAAAGCCGCTTCATCCAATTCGCTCCGAGCGCGCGAACAGGCCCGTTGGCTTGAACATCAGAACCAGAATGATGATCAGAAATCCCATCGCATCGCGATAGCCGGAGGAAATATATCCGGCGCCTATTTCCTCGGCGAAGGCCAGGATGAACCCGCCAAAAGTGGCGCCTACGATGCTGCCGAGGCCGCCGAGAATGACGATCGCAAAGGCCTTCAACGAAGCGATGTCACCCATGCGCGGCGAGATCACGTACACCGGCCCGAGCAATGCACCCGCCGCTGCCGCGAGGCTCGACCCGATGGCAAACGTCGCCATGTAGATGAACTGGATATTCACGCCCATCAGCGAGGCGGTGTCACGATCCTGGAAGGTCGCGCGCATCGCCTTTCCGATCTTGGTCCGGTTGATCAGCAGATAGGCCCCCGCGATCAGGGCAAGGGCTGCGAAAAACACGAAAACCCGCAGCCAGGTAACCGAAACCGGGCCTACGACCAGCGTCGATTCGCCAAACGGCGTCGGCGCCGATTTGGCGACACCGCCCCAGACATATTGCTCGGTATTCTGCATGACGATCATGGCGCCGATCATCACGATCATCGTGGTGTCGATGTCGGCTCCGCGCATCGGCCGCAGCAGCAGAAACTCGATCGCCGCGCCGACAATGAATCCGAACACGATCGCCACCGCGATCGACAGGAAGAAATTCAACCCGAGCAGGACGGAGGCGAGATAGACGAAATACGCTCCAAAGGTGTAGAGTTCGCCGTGGGCGAAATTGACCACCCGCATGATTCCAAAAATCAACGTGAGCCCGATCCCCAAGAGCGCGTAGGTGCCGCCGAGGATCAGCATGTTGACGACATGCTGGAGAAACTCGTCCATTCAATTACGCCATTTTGCGCGGCATCTGCGTGAGCGACGCAACCCCGACAGGGGACGCCAGACCTGTCTGGCGCCCGTCCGCGTTGCTTCAGGTTTTCACGTGGGTGACTTTGCCGTCGACGATCTTGAGGAGATAGACTGTCGGCCGGCTCTGGCCGCTTTCCTTGCCGGCCGGCCCTGATTTTTCGAACTTGATCGTCCCGTTCAGGCCCATCAACTCGGTTTGCCACAACGCGGCGGTAATCGCGGCAGGTTCGGCTTTGCCGGCCTTCTCGATTGCCGCAGCGAGGGTGCGGATACCGTCATAGCCCCGGAAGCTCTCGGTCGCGCCGGCGAAATTGAAACCGCGCTTCTTCCACTCGCTCAGAAAATAATTCGTCGCCGTGGGGCTCGGCGTTTCATCCGGCAGCCACGGCAGGAACGTGGTGAGGTGCATCGAGTTGTTGGCCGCGACGCCGGCCTGGTCGATCAACTGGTCCGGATTCTGCGAGCCGCCGGTGGTGATGATCTGCTTCTTGAGGCCGAGAGCATTGGCCTGCTTCAGCACCAGCGTCAGCTGTTCAACGGCAGTGGTCACGATCAGCGTGTCGGCATCCGACGCCTTGATCTTGGACAACTGCGCGCTCATGTCCTGCGCCGACTGGTCCATCGTCTCGACCAGACCGACGGTGATATTTTCAGCCTTGAACAGGTGGGTGAAGTCCTCGGCCGTGCCGCGTCCCCAATCGTTGTTGATGACGAGAAAGTCGACCTTCTTGATTCCGAGCTTTGGAAGCATCGGTTTGAAGGCCGCTTCTTCGACCGATGACGGCGGCGAGATGCGGAACACGTACGGATTGC
Organism: uncultured Alphaproteobacteria bacterium; assembly: GCA_963832045.1. GTDB lineage: Bacteria > Pseudomonadota > Alphaproteobacteria > Rhizobiales > Xanthobacteraceae > Bradyrhizobium. The sequence goes on along the minus strand of CAWHSM010000005.1, from coordinate 559,611 downwards.
CGGTGGTCGTTATCTTTCCCGACGAGGAAGTTTCGACAAGCATCGGCACCTGGTATTCCATCAGCTTCGGCATCACGGCGAGGGTGAGGCTGGAGCCCCACGCGCCCATCATTGCCGGCACCTTGTCGCCCGTAATGAGCTTCTCGGCGACCGCGGCCGCTTCGGTCGGATTGCTCTTGTTGTCTTCGATCACGAGTTCGAGCTTCTTGCCGAGTATGCCGCCCTTCGCGTTGATCTCGTCCGCGGCGATCTTCGCGCCGTTGACGACATACGTGCCCGAGGCCGCGAACGCGCCGGTCAGCGGCTCATTCACGCCGATCTTGATGGTTTGTGCGGATGCCAGCGCCGCGAAGCCCGTAGCGAAGCCAACGGACAGGAAAAATCTGGTCATGCCACCGGTGTAAAGTTTCATTAGATCTCCTCCGTGTTTGTCCTGCGCGTACTTCCGCAGACGCTAGTGTCCCGGTTCTAACATTCGTATCATATCACAGCGGGCACTTTACGAATGTCAGAACCAAAGGGACACTAGCAAATCTATAATTCTAGCGTGGCTTTTGACTCTGACGTCCTTTTGCGAGGCTGCTGAGAAACTGAAAGGAACGTCAGAGTCGCCACACCATGTCAGTTTCATGCCAACTTCATGCCAACTTCTGCGGTTGACTTCCGACGCTATACCGCTGGACGATAAAATGCCGATGACAAACTCTTATCAACATTAGAATGATGGAACGCCGCTCGTAAAGCAGAAAACCAAAATACCTCAGCAATTCGCAACATTTACCGCCAATCCGCCGCGGGAAGTTTCCTTGTATTTGGACTGCATGTCAGCGCCGGTTTCCATCATCGTCTTGATGACCTGATCGAGTGAGACATGGTGCGAGCCGTCACCGCTCAAAGCCAGAGATGCGGCATTGATGGCTTTGATCGCGCCAAATGCGTTGCGCTCGATGCAGGGAATCTGCACCAATCCGCCGACAGGATCGCAGGTCATTCCCAGATGATGCTCCATGCCTATTTCCGCCGCATTCTCAATTTGTCCGGATGAGCCGCCAAGCGCGGCGGTCAACCCCGCCGCCGCCATCGAACAGGCGACGCCCACCTCGCCCTGACAACCGACCTCCGCGCCCGAGATCGAACCGTTCATCTTGAACAATGAGCCGATCGCGGTCGCGGTCAAAAGAAACGTTCTCAAGGCCTCTTGGGACGAACCGGTGCAATAGTCGCGATAGTAGCGCGACACGGCCGGGATCACGCCCGCCGCGCCGTTGGTGGGCGCGGTCACGACGCGACCACCCGCGGCATTTTCCTCGTTGACCGCGATCGCGAACAGGCTGACGAAGTCCATCGCCTCGACCGACAACTGAGCGTTCTTGTTACGTGCGGCCTCCAGTCTCGCCTGCAAGGCGCGCGCGCGCCGCCTGACCTTCAACCCGCCGGGCAATTCTCCCTCGGCGCGCAATCCGCGCTCGATGCAATCGAACATCACGGTCAGGATATAATCCAGTCTTGCCGTGACAGCCTCGCGGCTTCTCGATGCGCATTCATTGGCAAGCACAATATCGGCGATCGACAGACCCGCTCGTTCCGACATTGCGACCAGTTCGGCCGCACTCTTGAACGGAAAAGCAACGTTCGGAAGCGTCGCGTCGATCGACCCGCCATCTCCTTCTTTTTGGATAAATCCGCCACCGACCGAAACCCAGGCTTCCTGACGGAGCACCTCGCCTGCGCCATCCATGGCGACGAACCGCATCGTATTTGGATGGGACAACGGGACGGTGTCGAAATCGAAGACGATGTCGCGAGACGGATCGAATGAGAGACTTTCGCCGGTCGGCAGCACAAGAGACTGGGTGTCCGCCAGCTTCTTCACGATTTCATCGGCTTTGTCGGGGTCCAGCGTTTCCGGAGACTGCCCCGACAATCCGAGCATGATCGCCTTGTCGGTGGCATGCCCCTTCCCGGTCCACGCCAATGAACCCAACAAGGCGACGCGAAGCCCCTTGATCCGCGCGCGGTCCCGACCATCCAGCGCCGCCACGAAAGCGGCAGCGGCTTTCATCGGCCCCATCGTATGGGAAGACGAGGGACCGATGCCAACTTTGAAGAGGTCAAAAACGCTGATCATCGCGGCACCGGCTGTAGAGAGAGGATTATTTCTTCTTGTAGGCTCTCAGCTGCGGGAGGACTTCCTTTGCGATCAGTTCGACCTGATCCTGCCGGTACTTGTAGGGCACGAAGATGATCTTCTGCACGCCTGCGTCCAGGTGCGTCTTGAGCTGTGCGACACATTCGTCGACCGAGCCCATGATGGCGGAGTCGCGCGAACAATCGCTGTTCTCCGGGAAATCCCACTCCTTGTTGAGCCAGTCGAGCATGTCGGCCTGCACCGCATCCTTCGACTTGCCGATCATGACCGGCAACTGAGACGCGTTCATCAGTTTGTCCGGATCCTTGCCGCCTTGCGTGGCAAAGTTGCGAATTTTGGTCCACGACTTTGTGAAGGATTCCGGCGTGTAGAAATAGGTCAACCAGCCGTCACCTGCGGTCGCCGCACGCTGCAACACCCTGTCAACATAACCGCCGATCAGAATCGGAATGCGCGGCTGCTGGACCGGCTTGGGATACATCACGGCTGCGGAAATGTTGTGATGCATGTATTTTCCGTCAACCTTCTGCTCCGTCCAGAGGCGGTTGATAATCTCGAGATTCTCATCCATCAGCTTGCCGCGCTTTTCGAACGGAATGCCCATCGCGTCGAACTCGCGCTTGTACCAGCCCGAGGCCATGCCCATGATCAGGCGGCCGCCGAAAAACTGGTCCATGCTGGACAACTGCTTCGCCAGTGCGACCGGATTGCGCAGCGGCAGCACCAGAATTCCGGTTCCGACCTTGAGCTTCGTTGTGCGAGCGGCAATCGCCGTCAGCGTGGTCAGGGAATCCAGAATCGGAAAATTCGGCTCCACCCCGAGCAGCATATGATCCCATACCCACAACGAATCGTAGCCGAGCTCCTCAACCCGCACACCATAGTCCATCAAGCCTTTCGGGTCGGGCATTTCCGGGTACGCCGTGAAATTGCGGGCAGCGATGCCGAACGTGTTCGAAAGCATGGTCATGGTTTCTTCCCTTGGAAATTTACGCGATGAAATGGCGATCGGGGTCGAGACCCCTGAGCACAGTCAGCTCCTGACTTGACGGCGGCTCCGTGACGCCGACGCTCGCATCGAAGATGAGATCGAAGCCGGTATTGTCCTGAAGGTTTTCCTTCGAGACGCCGGGATTGAGCGCCATCACCTTCATCTCGCGGCTGTTGTCGTCAAACGAGAAGACCGCAAGTTCGGTGATGACGCGGAACATGCCGCCTTCCGGAAGGCCGCTTTCCGCGCGGCTGTTTTTTCCGCGAATAAAGCCGGGGCTGGTGATGAAATCGACCTTCTCCACAAATCGCCGCTTTTCATGCTTCATCGCGACGATCATGTTGGTCAGGCTGGAGATATCGTTTCCTCCGCCGGTGCCCGGCAGGCGCGTCTTCGGCTTGGCTGGATCTCCGATGAAGGACGAATTCAGATTGCCGTAGCGATCGATCTGGGCGCCGCCCATGAACCCGACATCGACATACCCGCGCTGCAACAGCAAAAGCACGTCCGCGCTGCCCAGAACCATGTTGGCGCGCTTGGTGCAGCGCTGGTCGTTGGTCGACGGCGGCAATTTTCCGGGTTCGACGAATGCTCCGATGACGCCGCCCTCGAACAGGATCGTCAAACCGGGACAGTGCAGGCGTTGCGCCAGCGTCGCCGCCAATAGCGGCGTGCCGATGCCGGCGAAAACAATCTGCCCGTCCTTGAGCTGCCGCGCGCTCAAGACGGTGATGAGTTCGGATGCCGAATATTGCGGTGCTTCAATCATCGAAAATACTCTGGCCACGGCGGCTTGCTGCCACGATCTCCTCGACGCCGATCATCGACAGGAACTCGTTCCACGATTTGGGGCCGTAGACGTAATCGTCGAGATATTTCTTCATGCCGGCGACCGGATCGCCGTTGACTTGCGCGACATATTTCTCGAGGTGCTGCATCATCGGCTCGTAGACGCCGAAACATTCGTGCGGCGCCGAACCATAGGGCACCTCGACCACCGCATCGACGCAGAAGAACGGAATCTTCGTGTGATCCGGCGCGCGGCGAATCTGGTCATTCGAGACGATCCGCTCGGTCGTCAGGATCACGCGATCGGCGGCCATCGCCAGGTCGATATCCATGAACTGAAGGCCATCCATCTGTGCGTTGCCATACGCGTCGCAGCGCTGAACGTGAATCAGCGCGACGTCCGGATTGAGGGCGGGCACCAGCAGCAGCTTTTCGCCTGTGAAGGGGCAGTCGAATTCCTTGGCTTCCGGACGGAGCCTGCCCACGTCGGATCCCAGCATCGAGCGGATGGGAAGGAACGGCACGCCCATGCCGCCGGCACGGAACCGCATGCCCATCGCCATGTGGCTCCATTCATCGTAACGGGCCGCGCCGCTTTCGATATGGTGACGCATGACCTTCGACAGGCCCCAGAGAATGCCTTGCGCAAACCAGCTGGTTTCGATGTGCTTTGCCAGTCCGGAGCCGAGCAGCAGATCGCCGTCGGTTGAGATGATGCATCGCGAGCAGGACAAACCCTTCTTGCCGGCGCGGATCAGCTGCCAGATCAATGCCATCGGCGTGCGCGACATCGTCGATCCGCCGATCCCGACCGACATGCCGTCGCTGACAAAGGACGCCGCCTGATCGAGCGTCACCACTTTTTCACGAAGGCTACGATCGCGCCGGCCGAGCCTGCTTCGAAGCTCCTTGTAAGATTGAACCGTACCGGGCTCCACGTTCAATTTCTCCTTGCTCGCACGGCTTGCGTCATGCCGCGACACCGGCTTTTTCGTTGAACTGTTCGATCAGGCGATCCCAGGCCGGAATATCGGCAACGAGGCCGTCCCAGAAAGACTGGTCTTTCCGGACCTCGAAGTCCGCAGCGCTGATGCCCTGCTGCTCGACCCAGGTGTAATAGCCGAGATTGAAGATCCGCCGGCGCGTCGCGTGGGTCAGTTCGATCACGTGGTCATCCGCAACGGATTGCAGTGCCGCGCCGAAGATTTCGCCGGCATTCACCTCATCGAACTTTCCGGCATAGTGCTTGGCGAGAAAGATATCCCGCTCGCTACTATACAGCGAGGCGCTGTCGGTCGCGATGGTCACGATCACGTCGTTCGGACCATAGTCGAGATGTTTGGCGAGCTTGATCGACGCCACGATGTTGGCGAAGCCGGAGATTCCGACGTCGTCGAATGCGGTAACGAGCGATGCATCCAGCTTGCGACGATCCCTGAGATATTTGCGGCCGACGTCCGTCCCGAACAGCGCGTTGAGACTATCGCTGACGCGGTCCGAGACGCCGATCACGACGTCGGTGTTCATGACGTTGTGGATGAACGGAATGTGCTTGTCGCCGATACCCTGGATATTGTGCTCGCCATATCCGTTCGAGAGCATGGTCGGGCACTCGGTCGCCTCGACCGCGGCGATCCTGGTGCCGTGGCGCTTCTTGAGGTAATCCCCGGCGGCGATGGTGCCGGCCGATCCCGTCGCCGAGACGAACGCGGCGAGGCGCAGGTTCTTCTGCTTACCTTGCACGTCCGAAAAGGCGTGTTCGCACGCGCGCCCGGTGCAATCATAGTGGATGATATAATTCGCAAAAGACGAGAACTGATTCAGGATGACGTTGCGCTCGTCGCGCTCCAGTTCGGCGCACTTGTCGTAGATTTCCTTGACGTTGCTTTCGGTGCCCGGGGTGCGGATGATGTCTTCCGGATGCGACACCCACTGCTCAAGCCAGTCGAACCGCTCCCGGCTCATGCCTGCTGGCAGCACCGCGGTGCCGCGACAGCCCATGATGCGGGACACCGCGACGCCGCCGCGGCAATAGTTCCCGGTCGAGGGCCATACCGCGCGGTGATGCGACGGATCGAACAGCCCCGCCACCAATTGGGCCGCCAGCACCGAATAGGCCGGCAGCACCTTGTGCGCGCCGATCATTGGAAAACGGCGGCCAAGCATGACCAAGATCGGCGCCTTCACCCCGGTCAGTTCGGGCGGCAGCACGATGTAGCCCGGCAGAGCCGCCCGGCTGGTACGATCGGGGCTGTTATACCAGTGGATACGCCAGAGATTTCTGGCATCCGCCTGATCCGCGCCGACCCCTGACAGCGCCGCTGAAATTCCGGCAGGCATCAAGGACACGTCCGCCAGTTGCGAGAACGTCGGCAGCACGATGTGCTTTTCCCGCGCATACCGGGCCGCGAGATCCCGCCGTTTGGCGTCGACAACTTCCGGACGGACCACTGCAGAATTCATGAAATACCTCGATGTCGAATTGTTACTATCATTAGTATGATAGAAAGTCGAGCAAGTTGACGCTTTTAGTGGCGAAGCGCCGCTTCCGCGCCGGCAAATCGTTCCCGAGCTGTTGCCGCAAACGAGCGATCCCGAAGATCGTCATCGGCGGTTGCATAGAGGGTGGTGCGCTGGCGCGGCACGCGGTTCGCGGAATAGATGATCGCCTCCATGGCCTGCGGCGTCATCTCCTGGCCGTGCGAGGCGCCGGCCGAGCGCGAAATGGTCTCATCCATCAAGGTGCCTCCGAGATCGTTGACGCCGGCTGACAGGCAGCGGCGGACCCCCTCGGCACCGAGCTTGACCCAGGACGCCTGAATATTCGTGATGAGCGGATCGAGCACAAGCCGCGCGACGGCGTGCATCAAAATGGATTCACGGAAAGTGGGCCCTCGCCGGGCCCGGCCCTTGAGATAGATCGGCGCTTCCATGTGGACGAAGGGCAGCGGCACGAATTCGGTGAAGCCGCCGGTCTCGGCCTGAAGATTGCGAATGCGCAAGAGATGCCGCGCCCAATGTTCATAACGCTCCATATGCCCGAACATGATCGTCGCGGTCGAACGGAAACCGAGCCGGTGCGCGGCACGCATGACGTCGAGCCATTCAGCGGTCCGGATCTTGTCGTGACACAGCACCTCGCGCACCTCGTCGTCGAGAATTTCAGCGGCGGTGCCCGGCAGCGTACCAAGTCCGGCGTCCTTGAGCCGAACCAGGAATTCGCCGACCGGCAAATCGAGAGTCCGGGCGCCCTGGTGTATTTCGAGCGGAGAAAACGCATGGACGTGAATCTGCGGCACCGCCGCCTTCACCTCCCGGCAGATCTCGAGGTATTTCTCTCCGGTATAGGACGGATGAATGCCGCCCTGCATGCAGACTTCCGACGCGCCGCGCGCCCATGCCTCGGCTACCCGCCGCGTGATCTCGTCCATGCCGAGATCATAGGGTTTGCCGCGCAGGTTTTCGCTCATCTTGCCCTTGGAGAAGGCGCAGAACTGGCACTTGAACGAACAGATATTGGTGTAGTTGATATTGCGCGTGACGACATAACTCACCGTGTCGCCATTCCTGTCCTTCCGGATTTCGTCGGCCGCGCGGCACACGGCAGAAAATCCGTCGCTCCGCGCCCGGAACAGATCGACGATCTCCGCTTCGTTCAACGCTTGACCCCGCTCCGCCTTGGCAAGCACCGGCCCGAGTTCCGACGGCGTCGCGACCTGCCATGCCTTATCAAGCAGGCTGACGTCGCCCGCCGGCAAACGCCCGGTGCTACCGGGACACCACGCATCGGTCCGCGGAAAGCCTTCGCCGTCGACCAGATCCAGCACCGGTTTGCGCAGGCCCTGATCGACCCAGCGGCTCGGATATTGTGCATAGGCCGGATAGATCGCGAGACGCTCGACCAGAGTCTTTCCGGCCGCCCGGGTCGCGACCTCCAGCACCCGCAGATGCGGCCACGGCGCTTCGGGATTGACGTGATCGGGCGTCACCGGTGATACGCCGCCCCAGTCGTTGATTCCGGCCGCGACCAGACGGGCAAGCGCGCCCGGATTCAAATTCGGCGGCGCTTGAATATTCATGCCGGGTTCGAAAATCAGCCGTGCGACCGCGATGGTCCAGAGGTGGTCATCGAGATCGGGCGCGGCAGCATGTTCCATGCGGGTGCCGGATTTGGGCCGGAAGTTCTGCACGATCACTTCCTGCAAGTGACCGTAGGTGTCGTTGAGTTCCCGCAATGCCAAAAGCGAATCGATACGCTCCTCACGCGTTTCGCCAATGCCGATCAAAATGCCCGAGGTAAAGGGAACGGCGAGTTCTCCGGCCTTGCGAATGGTTTCAAGCCGCGCGGCAGGCAGTTTGTCCGGCGAGCCGTAATGCGCCATGCCCTTGGCCATCAGGCGATCGGAGACGCTTTCCAGCATGATGCCTTGCGAGACCGACACGCGGCGCAAGGCCTCGATATCGTCGCCGGTCATCACGCCCGGGTTGACGTGCGGCAGAAGGCCGGTCTGGTCAAACACCGCACGCGCTGCTTCGGCCAGATAGGACAACGTCGTGGGACGGCCGAGTTGCTCAAGTTCGTCACGGGCAGTGCGGTAACGCAGTTCGGGTTTGTCGCCAAGCGTGAACAGCGCTTCCTTGCACCCGGCAGCTTTGCCCGCTTGCGCGATCGCGACCATCTGATCGATCGACATGAAAGCTTTTTCACCGGCGCGCGGCGGGTGGGCAAATGTGCAGTAGTGACAGACATCCCGGCACAACTGCGTCAAGGGTATGAAGACCTTGCGCGAATAGGAGACTTGATGCCCATGCGCCATGTCCCGGCGGGCCGCAGCAGTGCGCAGCAATTCGTCGAGCTCCGAAACATCGATCAACCCAACCGCTTCGTCGCGGGTCAGCCGGCGGCTCGATAGAAAATTCTGTAACATGGACGTCGTCATTATATCTGTGTTCCCAGACTTTGCAGAACGGGACGCCCTAGACGCGCCGCGACATTCAGTTCGTCGAGCAGCCGCCCGGTTCGCGATCCCGGCCAGCGAAGGCCGGCCAACAGATCGTCGGCGCAATCGATGTCATGCCCGAGACCATCGAGCTGGCAAATCGTGCATGCGATCCCGGCACGGCGCGCCGCCGCCTGATGCGCGATGAAGCTGCCTTCTCCGAAACACGGCTCGATCGCGCGGGAATTGGCCATTGCCAGACAATTCGTTCCGCTATCGCGCGAAGCCGGCGTCAAAACGATTCTCCGCTCGGTCATCGCACGTAAAACCGTTTGTATTTCGGCAGGCGCGACAAAGGGAACATCGCCGGGAATGACCACCACCCCGGCCGGCCGGTCCGCGGCCAGGGCGCTCAACCCTTGCCGGACCGCATCGTTCACGCCGGTTTCGAGAACATCGTCGACAAGCCGCGCCCCGAAGGGACGGATAACTTCCGCGACCGACGGGTCGCCCGATACGACAAGAATTCCGGCGAATTCCCTGGCGCTGCCCAACATCGTCATGACGTCCTGCAGCATGGCACGCGCCAACTGCGCGCGCTCGGGCCGGGTCAGCACCGGCGCAAGGCGCGCCTTGGCCTCACTGAAGCGTTTGGCCGGAACGATCGCCCAAACTTCATTTTTGGCGGAACCCTGAAAAGCCATCAGCGAGTTCCTCCGGCGGTCTGCGCACGCGCCTTTAGCTGCATCGTGAACTCGGTACATGTCCGCGCCAGACCGACTTTATCATCAAGGTTGCGCATCAAGGTCGGCGCCACGCAAACCGGCACATCGAGCATGGCGGCCTCATTCCGGTCGGACTCGTCGATGACGATACCGTCGATCAGTCCGGCATAATGCGCCGCCATTGCGCGTGAGTTGGCGGGCACGCCGATCTCCGCCATGATTTTCGCCGTCGGGCCCTTGACGGCCGCACCACCAATCAATGGTGATACCACAATGATGGGAAGGTGCGCCTGCTTCAAGGCGCTGCGCAGGTTACCAACCGCCAGTATCGGATCGATGCTCAGATAGGGATTGGACGGACAGATAATGATCGCGTCGAGAGCGGGATTTTGCAACGCCGCAATGACCGCATCGGACGCCTTCGCGCGCTCGGCGCCTCTGAATTCAATGCGCTTGACCACCGGCGTGCATTGCTTCTCGACGAAATAGCGCTGGAACGGCAGCGCCTCGTCCGGCGTGATGACGGTGGTTTCGACGCGGTCGTCGGACATCGGCAGGATCGCCGCGGCAATTCCGAATCTCGCCGCAACATCGCGCGTAATGGCGGTCAGCGGGATGCCCGCACGCAGCTTACGCGTCCGCTCTACATGCATCGCGAGATCGAGGTCACCGAGCTGGAACCAGGTTTCGCCGCCCACCTCGTGTAGCGCCTTCATGAACTGCCAGGTCTCGCCGGCGCGGCCCCATCCGCGCTCAAGATCGCTGCGACCGCCCAACGTATAAAGCACGGTGTCGATGTCAGGCGAAACGTGGAGACCCAGGTGCTCGAAATCGTCACCGGTGTTGACGACGATGGTCACGGCGTCACCGTACAGACGCTCAAGCCCGAGCGCGAGCTTCGCGCCGCCGACCCCGCCGCATAATGCGACGAGCCTCGGGCTACCAGGCGATGATGCCGGGCTGACGCTCATCTGAACCTGTCTTTCTCGCGGGAGCGGACCAGCGCCGACGCCGGACGCGCAGCGGCCGAAAATGCGAGGCCGCGCACGACAACAACAGGCAGTCCCTCGGCCGCCTGCCCCATGATCAGCGATGCCCCCGCCGCGATTTCATCGGCGGCCGCCACTTCCGTCACCTGCATCGGCCGCCCGAACATGTCGGCCGCACCGATCAGATCGATCAACGAAGGGATGCCAGCGGCTCCCAATGCCACGCCGACGACGCCGTTGCGCCAGGGGCGTCCAAAACTGTCATTGATGACGACGCCGGTTTCGATGCCGAATGCCTCATCGAAGCGCGTCTTGAGACCGGCCGCAGAGCCATCGGGGTCGCGCGGCAATAGCAGCACACGTTCGTTGCCACCCGACTGGCTGATGTTGGAATGATCGACGCCCGCATTGGCCATGACGAACCCCAGACGATGCGCCACGATCATGACATTGGGCCACGAACGAACCACTTCATCGGATTCCGACAGTACGATCTCGACATATCGCGCGTCTTTTCCGATCTTCTCGGCCAGCTCCCGAGCCGCACCCGAGGGAACGACGTCCTTGAGATAGACATAGCGTCCTTCCGCCTTGGAGACGATCTTCTGCGCGATAACGACAATGTCTCTGTCTTCGAGCGCAAGTCCTGCTGCCTTCACCGCATCGACGATGATGCCGGCGAGGTCGTCGCCCGGCTCGATCTGCGGTATTCCAGGGACGGCAAGATAGCTGACGCTCTTGACCATGAGACAATCACGCGGCGGTTGTCGGAAGCCCGGTGATCCGAATGCCGGCACCCGGCACCTTGTATTTGCGGTTGATGCCGATCAAAACCGACGTCAACGCTTCGGCTGCCGCTGAATTTGCCAGCATGCCGCCGTCGATGCCGCGCGTCGCAACGATCCCGGCCAGCGCCATTACCAGCTCACGCGCCTCCCTGTCATTGCTGAACACGAGCACGTCGCAATCGGCACGGTTGCCTTCATGCAGCTTGCTGGCGCCGACATTGTGAAAGGCCGACACCACCCGCACGCCGTCACCGAGCAGGTTTTGCGCGATCTGCGCGGCCGAGCCCTCCCGCGGCAGCTGCACGGTGGATACCTTCGGCGGCACCAGCGGCACGGCCGCATCGACGACGATCTTGCCCTGCACCACATGCTTTATTTCGCGTAGCGACGATTCATGGCTGGCAAAGGGCACGGCCAGCACGATGACTTCGGCAGCTCTCGCCGCTTCGACATTGTCTTTGCCGGTTGCTTGGCCGCCGAGATCTGCCGCGAAGGCCTGCGCCTTCTCGGCCGAGCGCGAGCCGATCACGATCGAATAGCCGGCTTTGAGCCAGCATTTTGCCAGCCCAGAACCGAGGTCGCCGGTGCCGCCCAGGATCGCGATCAGAGGCTTTGAATCTTCAGCCATGCATTTTCCAGTTCAGCTTCTCGCGCCCGTGGAGACAATCAGCCGCGCGTCATTTTCATCCGCGCATTTCTGGTGCCTGGCTTATCTGCCGGGCCAGCGCATTTTGCAAAGATACTATTATTAGTACCTTTATACAAACGGGAATTTCAGTCAGTTTCGGTGGGCCGGCCGTGAAGCCGGGTGATCTTGGCCCATAACGCCTTGAACCGCGAAAGAATGACGGAAAAGATCAGCAACTCGGCGGCCGTGAAAACGGCAGCCTTGCATTGAGGCGGGGATCCTTATGCCTCGAATACGCGCATGTGCGAGCGGGCTGCGAACGAACGCCACATTGCGCAACCCAGCGAGACGGATATCGGCGGCGAACTCCCCGCGCCCGCGCAGGTACCGATCATCTTCTTTGCGAAGCAGACTTACGCCAATTCCCCGGCCGGCCAGGCTGAGTTCCCGTCGAACGCCCGCCTCCTGAATTCATCCGGTTTCCAGGATGATAGCAAGAGTGCGTTTGTGTGTAAGCTTTCGCCAGCGTGACGTCGTTTTATAGCGCCTTGCGAGATTTGCGCGAAAACAGGCTCACGGCGTTGTCACCGCCAACGGTCCGCTTCTTTCGGTCGGCCTTGGCGCCGAGAAGGTTGATCCGCATTTTGATGCAATCGCTGCGATAGACGATGTCCGCGACATAGATGGCAATGCCTTTATTGTCGGTGACGACACAGCGGCATTGCACCGTCGCAGACCCCAGCGGAATCTTCATCAGATCGGCGATCTCGGGATCGGCGCTTCCGACCACGAGCGTTTGATGGGCTTCCCCCAGCATGACATTGTCCATGGCATCCAGAGTCGGCAATGCTGCGGCGGCCATGAACCGTTTTGCATTCATGTCGAAGATGTCGCGCGCCAGGTGAAGATTGACGATCGAATAGGGTTCGCCGTTCTTGTACTGAACGCTGCACAAACGAACATATTTTGCAGCGAGTTGACCGTCTCCCTCATCGAGAGGCGGCGGCGCGCAGATCTTCTCGACGGTGATCCTTTCGGGGACGTTGTCTTCCAGCGAGGTGACCAGACTGCTCCAGCTTGTCGCAAGCTCAAGCCAGTGCCGATCCTGCTTGACGTTTGAAACGAATGTGCCGCGGCCCTGGCGGGCTTCCAGCAAGCCTTCCTCACTCAGCACTTCGACCGCCTGCCGCACGGTGACGCGCGCCACTTCAAACTCTCGCTCCAGCTCCTCGAGCGTCGATATCTTCTGACCCGGACTCCACAGTCCCGATTGAATTCGATGCCTCATAATCGAGGCGACCTGAATGTAAAGAGGGACTCTGCTTCTGTCGTATGATTTGAGAAGTTTTGAGACCATGAAATTTCTTCAATGTATTCGAACGCCGGGCCGGACGCCCATCAGAAATTTTGTCTCTCTGCTCGCGTCAATACCGTACATACAACGAAAGCCTGAAATGACGAAGCAAAAATCGATGGTGCGACCGGTGCCATGAACCGATACCGATTTCCCCGCCTCACCGCTGACCATGCCTTCAGCCGCCGCCGGCATGGAGCGTGCTGCTGCCTCGTATCGACCAACTCGTCATCCGACGCTCGAAGAAATCGAAAATCGCATACATCCCGATGCCCATGACACCAACGACGATGAGCGCCGCGAACACCAGCGGCACATTGAAATTCGAGCTGGCGATCAACATCACGTTTCCGATGCCGCTGTTGCCGGCAACGATTTCGGCAATGACCGAACCGACGAAAGCCAGCGTAATCGCGATTTTCAGCGAAGCGAAGAAAAAGGGAAGCGAACGCGGAATTCCGATCTTGAGGGTCATGTCGCGCTGCGACGCTCCGAGCGAGCGCATGACCTCCAGCAATTCGGGTTCGATGGTCGCAAACGCGGTCGCCACATTTGCGACCACCGGGAAGAATGAAAGCATGAAAGCCGTGATCACGGCCGGGACCGTGCCGGCCCCGAACCAGATGACAAGCACGGGCACCAGCGCTGCCTTCGGCACGCTGTTGAAACCGACCAGAAGCGGATACAGCGCGCTATAGGCCAGACGCGACGATCCGACCAGAATTCCCAATACCATTCCGATGACGACGGCCAGGGCAAATCCGATCAGGGTCGTGGTCAGCGTCGCGAGCCCATGCACAAACAAGGGATGGCGGAATTGATAGATGGCTTTCACCGCTTCCCAGGGCGTGGGGAGGACGAAGCTCTTGATGTCGAAAACGACGACGCAGAGCCACCATAGCGCCACGAAGCCAGCTGAGGCGAGCCAGGGCGCGAGCCGTCGTATTGATCCGCTACTCAATGTTGGTTCCCCAGGCTGATGTTGTGTCGCAGGTCGTGAACCAGATCGACGAAGTGAGGCTGAAAGGTCGTTTCAAGGGTGCGAGGACGCGGAATATCGATTGAGCTGGTCTTTACGATCCGCCCCGGTCGCGCGCTCATCACGTGCACGGTCTCCGCGAGATAGACAGCTTCGCGCAATTCGTGGGTGACGAGGATGATCGTGCACTTTCGAAATGACCACAATTCCTGCAAGACGCTCCAAAGGTCTTCCCGTGTGAAAGTATCGAGCGCTGCAAAAGGTTCGTCGAGCAGCAGGATCGAGGGCTCGTGAATCAGCGCGCGGCAGAGCTGCGCGCGCTGCTGCATGCCTCCCGACAGCTGCCAGGGCATGCGATCGGCAAAGCCCGATAAACCGACTTTCGCGAGCAAGGTCTCCGCACGCTCGCGGTTGGCCTCGCGATCCTGTCTTTGACGGCTGCGGTACGGCTCGACGATCTCCAGCGGCAACATCACGTTGTCACGGATATTGCGCCATGGCAGCAGCGTGGCGTTCTGAAAAGCCATTCCCACGGTCTTGAGGGGACTGCTCACCTGCCGACCGTCGACCGAAACGGTTCCCCGATTTGGCCTGACCAGACCCGCGATGAGCTTGAGCAATGTCGACTTGCCGCATCCGCTGGGGCCGACGATGGCCAGAAATTCGCCATGTCCGATGCTCAAATTGGCGGACGACACCGCCAGCGTCTCGCCGCCAACCTGTGTTGATCCAGCAGACCCATAAATCAGATCGACGTCAGTCAACTGGATAAACGCCATTACCGGAAAACCTGTTGCCAACCCTCGTTCATGCACACCGGACGGATCCGGGACCCTAGTGCCCACTTTTCCGAAGTTCGTGCTCCATCGCAGCACGCACTTCCACGAACTTCGGAAAGTCATGGGCACCAGTAAATCTATTGATTCTAGTGCCGCTTTTCTATTTGAAGTTCCTGGATCGAACTCGCCGCTTGTGGTGCAGGAACTTCAGATAGGCGGCACTAGTTCATCATCCTGTCGCTTGCCGGCGGCAGATACGCGGGATCGAAAACTTCCTCGAGCCTGGGCTCGCGCGGCAATTGGTAGGCCGAGGCGATCAACGGGATAATCTTGCGAAGCCGCTCCTGATTGATGTCGCCGAAGCCGCTCTTTCGAACCGTCGGGGTGAGGATGCAACAATCCAGCGCAATGCGAAGCCGGGCGCGCTCGATGTCGGGATTGAGCAGAGATTCATAGGCCGTCGCAGCCGTGACCGCCAGTTCGGGATCGCGAGCTATATCTTTCATCCCCTTTACCGTCGCGCGCAGGAAACCTTTTACGGCCTCCGGATGCTCCTTCAGGAAAGAGCGCGAGGCGGCAACGCAATTGGCATACAGCTCCAGGCCATAATCCTTGTACATGAAATAGCTGATGTCGGACGCCGGGACGCCCTTCGCCTGCAGTTCGATCAGCGAATTGAAGATCTGTCCGGGGATCGCATCGACTTTCTTTTGCGCCAGCAGCACTTCGCGCAGACTGGGATCGATACTGTGGATCTGCATCGTGGCCACATCGACGCCGACCTGTTTGGCGAAGATCGGAAACAACTTGAACGTCGAATCGTTGGGGGCCGAGCCAAGCTTCTTGCCGTTCAACTGCTTCGGTTCGGTCATGCCGCTGGTTTTCAGAACCATGATCGCGGCGGGCGCCTCCTCATAGCCGCTCATCAGGGCGGGAAAAGCCTGCTCGGGATTCTTCGAATTGAAATCCATCAGGACATTGATATCGGGAAAGCCCATGTCATAGACGCCGGCGGCCAGCTGGCGAACGACTTCGGCCGACCCCTTGCCCCGATCGATCGTCACATCGAGGCCTTCAGCCTTGTAGTATCCCTTTTGCAGCGCGATCAGGAACGCGCCGTGCGTCGCTCCAGGTATCCAGTCCAGCGTAAAGCGAACCTTGGTCTGCGCATTGGCTGGCTGCGACCCCATCAAGGCCGTCATGAGAAGCAGCCCAATCACAGCGATACGTCCTTGCAGCGTCATGATGCCCTATCCGAATTCAAGAGTTGATCGCTTCACTTCGTTTGCCCAGCTATCGCTATATGACCTTGGCGTTGGAAAGAATTGCCCTTGCACGCTGGCGTTGCGCATCCGGGATGGTCAGACGCTCGGCGAATTGTTCATCCGTGGGTGCGGTTGCATCGATGCCCATCTTCGTAACGGTAAACGTCTTCGGATCGGAGGTCGGATCGATGATCGCGGATTTCACACCCGGCACCATGAAGATATCCTTTTCAGCCCGCATCCGCGTGGCAACAGCCCACATCACGTCATCCATGTCGTAGATGTCGACATCGTCGTCCACGACGATCACGTGCTTGGTGTAGAGCTCGGTGCCGAGAGCGGTCAGCATAGCCATCTTTGGTTCGCCTTCGGCAATTTTCTTCATGGAGACGATTGCGAGAAACGCTCCGCATGTCTTGTGCGGAACGTGAACGGCCCGGACATTCGGCAGATTGCGGCGCAAAGCATTCAATATCTCGCCTTCGCGCGTGATGCATGAAATGAGAATGTGGTCGCGGGACATGCCCGAGACGACACTGTGGAAATAAGCATCTTTCCGCATCCGGACGCGCTTGGCCACAAAGACGTTCTGCGTGCTGCGGTATGACGCATAACCGGTGAATTCTCCGAACGGCCCCTCCGGCTCGTGCACGCCGGCCAGAATCTCGCCTTCGATGACGATCTCCGCCGCCGCGGGCACCTCGATGTCGCCGACGCCGCAACGGGCGAGACGATACGGTTCGCCGAAAAGTCCGCCGATGATCTCGAACTTGCGAACATTCGGCGGATACGCGTAGACCATCGATCCCATGTAGTGCAACGGATGGACGCCGATGACGATGGCCGCGGGCAACGACTGCCCCTTTGCCTCGGCGCGGCGATGAAACTCATACATCCGGCGGCGCGAGTGAAGCGAAATTCCAAGCCGGTTTTTTCCCTTCAGCATCAACCGGTGGAAGCCGGTGGTATCGACGCCGGTTTCCGGATCGCGCGCCGTAATCTGGCCCGCCGTGATGTATGGCGCGGCATCGACGGTGAACTGAAACGGAATTGGCAGCCGTGTCAGATCGACATCGTCTCCTTCCAGCACCACGTCATCGAAGGCGCCCTTTGCGACCACTTCGCATGGAACGTAGTTCTGGCAGCGGTTGCGAAACGCCGTCGGCAAGTTCGGGACATTGCTACTGAGACAGCGCGCCAGTAATTTTCGGTTGCCCGCGACGTTTGTGACAACAGGCATGTCAAAGCCGGCAACATTCTCGAATATCACGACCGGACTCTTGTTGAGCCGGTCGAGTTCGAACACCGTCGCCGTCATCTCCAGTTGCTGGCTGACCGGCTCGCTGATTCTCAAGACATCATCCGCGTCCGCCTGCTCCGTCGCCTCGATGAATCCGCGCAGGCTCTGATTGTCTGTCGCCAACGTCGTCTCCCGCTGCTTTTCACGCTTCCGCCGGTACTCAGTCTATATTATAAGATCGAGGGAGACTATCATTCTGATTATAGTATGATAGCCTGAAATTAGTGAGACTCTGTGCGCTGCGCACTTGCCTGCGACACGGGTCCCGGTTGATTTCAATCGTGGGAACAGTTCGGCGAGCGTCCTGATCTTGGCATTCCCGGAATTTACCCGCCCGGCTTAGTCCATGTCCAACTGTTGAGGCCACAATGACCGACCCCACCCGTCAAAAGATTCTCGATACCATCGACAAGAACCGCGACAAGGCCATTACGTTTCTGCAGGACATGGTTCGCATTCCAAGCGTCACCGGTGATGAGGCCGCCATTCAGCGCTTCCTGTCGGATTACATGCGCAGGATCGGCCTGGAGGTCGACATGTGGGAGACCGATTGGGAGAAGCTGAAGCAGCATCCCGGCTATCGCCCGGTGAACCGCGGATACGAGGGACGTCCGAACATCGTCGCGACCCTGAAGGGAACGGGCGGTGGACGCTCGCTGCTTCTCAATGGACATACGGATGTGATTCCGGTCGGCGACGGTACCGGCTGGAGCGACAACCCATGGTCGGCGTCGATCAAGGAAGGCCGCATCTACGGTCGCGGCTCCTGCGACATGAAGAGCGGGGTCGCCAGCCACATTCTGGCGGTTGAATTCCTGAAGCAGCTCGGGTTGACGCCGAAGGGCGATGTGCTGATCAACGTCGTCATCGATGAAGAGGTCAGCGGGCACGGCACGCTCGACACCGTCATGCGCGGCTACAAGGCGGACGCGGGCATTTCGGGCGAGACCAGCGACCTGTTCGTGCAGCCGGCCTGCATCGGCCGAATCTGGTTCCAGATCGACGTCGAGGGCAAGCCGGCCGGCATCCAGCAGCGCTACATGGGCATCAGCGCGATCGAACTGGCGAACAAGATCGTCAAGGCGGTGCAAGAGCTCGAGGATGAGCGCGTCGCCAGCGTCAAGCATCATCTCTATCCGAGCGCGATCAACTCGCTGCCCTGCATCATCGGCAGTTTCCAGGCCGGCAACTATCCGAGCGCCTTCCCGGCTAGCGCCGTGCTAAAGGGCTCGATCGGCACGGTGCCGAGCGAAGACCACGAGGGCGTCAAGCAGAGTCTGGTCAAGAAGATCGCCGAAGTCGCGGCCAAGGATCCCTGGATGAAGGATCATCCGCCGGTGGTGAAATTCGTCGGCTACGACGCGGAGGCTTCTGAAATTCCGGTGCAGCACCCAATCGTGCAGACGGTCTGTAATGTCTATACCGAGCTCACCGGCAAGAAGCCGACCATCTCGGGCCGCCAGGGCGCCGCCGATACCCGCTTCCTGAACAAATACGCCAACACCCCGACCGTGATCTTCGGGCCCGGCTCGACCGCGATCATGCACGCCAACGACGAATATGTCTCGATCGACGACTACATGACTTCGATCAAGGTGATGGCATTGAGCATCTTCGATTGGTGCAACGCTGCGCCGGTTGCGGAGAAGTAGTTCGATCAGCCGCCACCTGCCGATATCTCCCGCAAACGAAAACGCCGGCATTTTCCGGCGTTTTTTCCCCGGCGTTTTTTCCTATGTGAGATACGCGTCTAATCGATCGTTGAAGCCAGTGCCGGCGGCACTTTTGCCTTCCAGCGGGCAACCGGCCCTTTGGACGCCGACCGAAGCGCGGTCATGAGGCCCTGGCTCGGCGATGAATTGATCGTCACGCCGTTCTCGCGCATCTGGGTATAGTTCAATTCGGTACGCGTGTAGAGCAGCTTCAACTGTGATTGCTCGGTGTCGGCGGCGGCCTTCAGCACCTGGGCCTGGACAGCGGGCGGCAGCGCTTCAAATTCATCGGAACGAACGAATGCGAGCGAGATCGGAATCGCATAATTGATCGGCGTGAAATAACGCAAATCGTTCCAAAGCTTCCGTCCGGCGCCACCATCTCCCGATGTCAGAATGGCGTTGAGCTCGTGATTCTCTGACTCGGGCGATTGCATCGTTGAATGGGAGATATTCAGCAGTCGCTCCCAGCGCGCGCATCACTTCCGCAGAATTATGATCGTAGGTTCGGATCGACAGCCCGTTCAGATCGCCGGCATCGTTGATGGGACGGTCCGACCACAGGCCCGTCGACGGCCACACCGTAATATACAGGAGCTTGAGCGATCTTTTTGCCAGAGCTGCTTCATAGAAGGGACGAGCCGCGGCGTTGATCGATATCGCCGAATTGATCGACTGCACGACAAAGGGAAGCGAGGCCAAACCAAACACGATGTCCGACGACTCCAGCGGCCCGGCAAAGGCATCCCCGCCGGCAATCTGCCGCTCTTGCGCCGCAGACAGCATCCGTTCGGAGCTGATATGCAGCTCGTTATCAAGCGAGTTTGTCGTGGTCACAAAGCCGCTCGTATAGGATGAGACCAGTTGCCCGAATGTCGTGAGCCCAATGCCTGAGATGTTGCTGGCCGGATATTCGGTGGCCATCAGCCACTTGGTCTGCGCAATCGCGCCGGATCCCGTCAGCGAGAATAACAGGGTCAAAGGCAGCTTCAGCAAGGTCGAGAGAGTCCTGTTGCTCCTGGTCCTGCTGCCTTTGCGGCCAAAACGGTTCGACGTGCCGGCGGT
Source organism: uncultured Alphaproteobacteria bacterium (assembly GCA_963832045.1). Lineage (GTDB taxonomy): Bacteria > Pseudomonadota > Alphaproteobacteria > Rhizobiales > Xanthobacteraceae > Bradyrhizobium. The sequence goes on along the minus strand of CAWHSM010000005.1, from coordinate 539,158 downwards.
CATCAGAAGTCCAATTTCGCCTCGGATTGGCCCACGAGACTACCGAGAGATGGCCGCAGGGCGCAATCAACGCTTACCCTATCTCGCGGCTCCGCAGCGATACCCATATTCGCATAAAAGGCGGCAAAGACATGCTCGAAAGGGCGGATCTGGCCAGCCCGAACGGGAGCATTTGAGGGTTCACAGAGAACCGGCGCTCCCAAGGGAAAAACGAGAACCCAGCAAAATCAATCGGGTTGCCGGTTTTTCCTATTGGAAATTGCGCACCGTTACATAAGGAAAATTTCGACGTTTCGGGACACCAGTGCCCATGACTTTCCGAAGTTCGTGGAAGTGCGTGCTGCGATGGAGCACGAACTTCGGAAAGTGGGCACTAGTTCAGAACAGCAAGACACCGTCGTCGAGCGCATCTTCCTGGACCCGAGGTGCTGGCGCCCTGGAAGCCAGACCTGAGCAGCGCAGAAAATCGATATGCACCGCTCTTTCGCGTTCCATCGTGTATTGTGAGAACAGCTCTTCCAGCACCGCTTCGCCGCTCCCGCCCAGATCTGTGCCGTCAAGGACCGCGCCGTCTGCCTCCAGGCGCGATACCACCGCCGGAAGTGTCGCCGAAGCATCTCTGAGCGCCGTCATGAGGCCTTGCGCGGACCTCATCAGTCCCTCGAATTCGGCGCCTTCGTCGACGAGACGGCTCATCAAGCCGCCGAGCCGACCGTTGCCGGCCTCGATCTCACGCAGGGCGTGCAGGATCGAAGGCTCAAGCTTGGCCAATTGGCCGGGATCGCCATGGACGCGGAGGTCCCTGAGGTCGTGGGCGAATTTATCGATGCCGTCCAGGACTGGCTTCAGCCGGGCGGCTCCGCCGGAGACCTGGTCCGCGGTTGCCTTCAGTTCATTCGCAATCACCACGAATGCATTGCCTTTGATGCCGAGATGGCCCGCTTTAAGGCTGGCATTCATCCCTATGAGAATGATGTCGACCACGGCCTCGGAAAGCCCGGAAATTGCCTCGCGAAATTTAGCGAGCGTGTCTTCGACCACAGATAGCGCATCGTCGACCGATTGTCCGGCCCGTTCGCACGTCGCGATCAATGCCGAGGCTCGCGCCAGCGTTTGCTTCATAGTGGCGAGGAACGATGACGTGTCGCCGCCCGGACCGCCATACAAGCAACTGCCTTGGCCGACGATGTGGGTCACGTCGCCGTGGATGGCCTCCAGCGATCGCGCGATTTCGCCGATATCGCCATCAAACTCCCGCTGGGCGTCCTTCAGTTGCGCAGCCTGGAGCCGGCAGATGAAATGCGGCCCCTGCCCGATGGCACCGGCGGCCTCCGGCCCCGGCACGATGCCGGGGCCGGCGCCGGCGGCAAGGCGCAATCCGTGGCAAATGTGCTCGAGGCGCTGTCGCGTACTGTCACCCGACTGCAGGGAAAGGACAGCGCTGCCGACGGCCTCGGCGATCCTCTTCGTGCTTGTACCCGCCAGATCGGCAAGATGGGCGCTCTTGCCTTGCTGGTCCCGCATCCCCGAATAGGCCGAGATCAACTCGGTGCTGACGGAAAGAAGTTGAGTCCGGTAGAGTTTGTCGAAATCTTTCTGTTTGTTCAGGGCCGATTCGATGGCACCGGAAAGAAATTCCTGATCCCGCATGCAGCCTTCGATCGAACGTTGCACGGAGTTTCCGAGTTCGAATGCTTCCTGCGTGAAATCAAGAAAATTATCTCGATCCTTGTCTAGCGAAGCCGCTTCGATCCTCGCACTGCGGGCGATGATTGTAATCAACTGGATGTGCTTGAAGACAGGCTTAAGGAGCGAGGATGCCTCTTTCGCACCCCTTCCCAGGCCGCCCAGCAAGGCGCCTTCGGCAGCCAACACTTTCGCCAGGTCATTCAACCGTCCAGCAATATCCTGAAGGGCTGCCGACGCGCCTTCAATTTCTGCTCCCGTTAGTTCCCGGGACAGCGCGGTCAGACCGCTATTAAGGTCCTTGAATATCGAATGACCGCGGCCGAGATGGTTTCCTGTCCGGGCAAACGTGTCCTCGATGCGGGACGATACGTCCTCGATGGACGCAACCGCTTCGGTGATCGTGTTTGCCGGGCCGCCAAAGGACATCGCCGCATCAATCCGCCAATGCGACCTGTCCGGCCTGATGCCAAAGCATGATCTCCCTCGGTATTTGAGCAAGCGAGACGACTTTCTCGACTGCGCCGCACGCTATGGCCTCTTTCGGCATCCCGAAGACGACGCAACTTTCTTCATCCTGCGCACGCGTCGAGGCGCCCAGCTTGCGCATCTCCAACAAGCCTCGCGCTCCATCGTCACCCATCCCGGTCATGATGATTCCGAGCGCGTTGCGGCCAGCATATTGAGCGGCAGAGCGAAACAAGACGTCCACGGAAGGCCGATGCCGCGACACCGGTGGGCCGTCCTTGACGGCGATATGATACCGCAACCCCGTCCGCTGCAGCAGCATATGCCTGGATCCGGGCGCGATGTAGGCGCAACCGGGCTGCACGGGCTCACCGTCTTCCGCTTCTTTGACGTCGATCTGGCAAAGACCGTCGAGCCGCCGGGCGAAGGCCGCAGTGAACCCCTGCGGCATATGCTGGACGGCCAGGATTCCGGGGCAATCCGCCGGCAAGGCCTCAAGCACGTCGAGCAAGGCCTCGGTACCGCCGGTCGAGACACCGATGCAGACAATGCGTTCCGTGTCCGGCCGGGAACGTCCTTGAACCGGCGGAGGCATGATGACATCGGCGGTCAGCTTGGTCTCGATCACCGGCCGGCGCATCGGCCGAGACCGCACGCGGGCGCGCGCGGCCGATTTGACTGCCTCGCGCAAGCGGGTCGAGCACTCCATTAGGGCTTGCCGGGTATCGATCCGGGGTTTCGGAACGATGTCGATGGCACCGGCCTCGAAAGCCTCAAACATCAGATCGGAGCCCTCCTCCGTGAGCGAGGAGCAGATGATCACTGGAAGCGGACGCTGGGCCATGATCTTCCGCAGGAATGTGATTCCGTCCATGCGGGGCATCTCGATGTCGAGAATGATCACGTCCGGCAATTCGGCCTGCAGACGGCGAGCGGCGGCGAACGGATCCGAAGCCGTTGCCATCACTTCGATGTCTGGATCCTCGGTAAGTATGGTCGTGAGAATCTGACGCACCGACGCCGAGTCGTCCACGATCAGCACGCGAACCTTTGGCCTGGCCATTATTGCTGCTCCGATTTCCTAGACCTGGAAGATAGTGGGCTGAACCTGCTTTAACCCGTCTGAACCGTTGTGAATCATGGATTCCGAGTGCCCCACCATCAGGTAACCGCCGGGCTTCAGGTGAGTACAAAGCTGATTCACCACCTTATGCTGGGTTTTTTTGTCGAAATAGATCAGGACGTTCCGGCAGAAGATGATGTCGACGTCCCGGTCGACGGGATAGGCCGCATCCATCAGGTTCATGCGCATGAAATTGGTACGTCGCCGCAACTCCGGAACCATGCGCACCTCGTCACGGGATCGGTCTCTCGACGACAGGAAATATCGCCTCGTCCATTCCTGCGGTACCGGCGCGATCACCTCGCGCGTGTAGATCGCGGACTTGGCGATGCGCAGAACGCTGGTCGAGATGTCGGTGCCCAGGATGCGAAACTCGAACCCGGACCGCGACCTGGTCATGTCGTCGAGAACCATCGCCGCGGTGTAGGCCTCCATGCCGGTCGAGCAGGCCGCGCTCCAGACCTTGAGAGGGCTGGATCCCCGGCCTCGCAGCCGGAGCAACCCGGGGATGGCGACCTGCTTCATGAAGTCGAAATGCGATGGCTCACGGAAGAAATCGGTCTTGTTAGTCGTTACGGCGTCGATCAGATGCGCAAACTCGTTGTCCAGCCGGCCATTCTCGAAAAGATCCTCGACATATTCGTCGAAGCCGGAATAGTTCAGCGCCCGAACCCGTTTTTGAAGCCGCCCTTCAAGCATCAGGCGCTTCCCCGGGGGCAGCTTGATGCCGACCTGGCCTTCGATCAACTCGGCGATCGTCTGGAAATGACGATCCGACAGACGTACTGCACTTTCAGCCATTGCAGGCGTCATCGCGGTTTACGCTGCAACAGGCGTTTTGAGTTCCGCCCCGCCACGCGCTGGCATATCCGTAGACGCCATCAACCGCGCGAGATCGAAAATGATGACGAATTTATCTCCCTTGCGACCGATGCCGGCGAGATAATCCGATTGCCATCGCCCGCCAACCGAGGGCGGTGGCTTGATCTCATTCTCATCGATATCGGTGACCTCGAAGACGCAATCCGCCACGAAGCCGACACCGACCAGACCACCCTTCATCGGCACATCGAGGATGATGATGCGGGTCGCCTCCGTCGCCGGCACGTCCGGCAAATTCAGCTTTATCCTGAGATCGACAATCGGGTAGCCGGTTCCCCGCACGTCGATCATGCCGAGCAGGAAGTCCGGCGCGTGCGGCAACCGCGAAATCGGCCGCATGTCCAGGATTTCGCGGACGTTGCGAATGCTGATGCCGAAAGTCTCACCCGCGAGACCGAGCGTCAGGTATTGAGCCGTTTCGGCCATATTACGCTCCACACATCCATTAAAGGGGCGGTTGAAGATGGTCCGGCCGCCGTTCAAGGGACGACCGGACCACTTTCCTCAGCGTTGAAAGTCCGCGTCGCGATCATCCCCACCATCCTCCATCGCGAGCGCAAAGCCGCCGCTGTTTGCGACCTTGAGCGCACGGACGGGCTGCCTGGCAGCAGCGGCAACGGGCCTCTTTATTCCGCGATCGGCTGCCGACATGGTCGCCGCCTTGGTGCGGAGCTGGCTGACCGCCCTGTCGATCGGCATCGCCACGGCGGCCTGGTCCCTGGCCGTAGCCTGGTCGATTTTGAAGTAGGCGATGGTCGATTGAAGCTGCTCGGCCTGGGAGGCCAGTTCTTCCGAGGTCGAGGAGACCTGTTCGGATGCACTGGCATTCTGCTGGCCGACCTTGTCGAGCTGCTGGATCGCCTGGTTGATCTGCGATGATCCGACATCCTGCTCGCGGCAAGCGGAGGTAATCTCTTCCACCAGCTCGGCCGTCTTCTTGATGTCCGGCACCAGCCTGGTCAGCATGCTTCCAGCATCCCGCGCGGCCTTGACGGTTTCCGCCGACAGCGTGCCGATCTCGGCCGCCGCCGCCTGGCTACGTTCGGCGAGCTTGCGCACCTCCGACGCAACCACCGCAAAGCCCTTGCCGTGCTCGCCAGCGCGGGCCGCTTCCACCGCCGCGTTGAGCGCGAGCAGGTCGGTCTGCCGGGCTATCTCCTGCACGATCGTGATCTTTTCGGCGATCGTCTGCATCGCTTCGACGGCGCGACCGACGGCGGCACCGCTCGCTTCGGCATCCTTGGCGGATTGCGCGGCGATCTTCTCGGTCTGGCTCGCATTATCGGCGTTCTGCTTCACGTTCGAGGCCATCTCCTCCATCGAGGACGAGGCTTCCTCCGCCGAAGAGGCCTGCTCGGTTGCGCCCTGCGACAGTTGCTCGGCGCTCGCCGACAGTTCCTGGCTGCCGGCAGAGACATTCTGCGCGGCGGTGAGCACTTCGGAGACGATGCCACGCAGTCGGACCGTCATGGTATTGAGCGATTTGATCAGATCTCCGACTTCGTCGTTGCTTGACACGTCGACCTTCCGGTTGAGGTCGCCGGCGGCGACGGCATCGGCGAGTTCGACGGCGCGCCCGAGGGCACGGCTGATGTTGACCGCAATGAATATCGCAGCCGCCACGGCGATCACCAGCGATGCGACCACCAGCATCAGCAGCAGCATTTGGGCGTGATTGCCATCGACCTGCGCTTGCTCGGCCCGATCTGCCATGGCTTTCTTGACGAACTCAACATACCCGTTGGCGACTTCCATGGCCTCACCCGCGGCCTTGCGTCCCTCGGCTATGGAGTGCTCGTTGGCCTTTGCCTTTTCGCTCCTCGCAAGCTTGACGGTCTGATCCTGCACCAGGAGCATGTTGTTGTAAGCCGCCGCAAAGCGCTCGATGAGCTTCTTGCCGCCTTCGGTCGCGGTGGTGAGGATTTCCTCTTTCGTCTTGAGAAGATCAGCCCGCAGTTTCTGCATTTCGGCGCTGAACTGCTCGAGCTCGGCGTCGGACGTCGAAGCGACCATGTTTTTCTCGGCGCGAACCTGCAACAGGATGCCTTTTTCGAGTTCCGCGGCCTTTTCCATGCGGTTGGAACTCGCTACCAGGTTTTCCGCCGTGGCGATCATGTCGCTCAGTTTCACATACGCCACTCCGCCGGCAATCATGGATAGCAAGATGACGACGCCGAAAGCGCTGGCCAGTTTTGCCTTGACAGTAAATCTCATATTTAGCTCCTATGATCTTCGAGCAAGATGCTGCTAGTTCAGGATTCGTTCCATGTTGGGAACGATGACAAACTCTTCACGCCATTTCGTGATGAAGCGGATAAACTCCGGCTTCCAGTGCATGCCTACCCGAGGGGTCTGCTGCACGTCGGCCCGGGAAATCTCCGTCACCTCGTAAACTTTGTCGGCCATGACGCCGACCAGAACCGGATCGCCGCCGATGTCGATTTCGATGACGACGATGCGTGTATCCGCGGAATTGTCGGACATCGGCATCCCGAACCGGATGCGCAAATCGGCCAGCGGGATGACGTTGCCGCGCACATTGATGACGCTGGGAAGAAACGACCTCGCACCGGCCACTTTCGTTGCCGGAATCGGGTCGATGATTTCCCTTACAAGTCCCGCATCCAGCGCGAATTTCTCGTCGCCCAGGCCGATCATGACGACCTGCATCGAAGCTTCGTCGTGTGTCGCCGTGGAATCATATCCATAGTCACGATTCATTACGCAGCCTCGTTGACTTGCTGTTTCTCAAATTTAGACTGGGCCAGCACGACAAGTTGTGCCACGTCGAGGATCAGCGCCGCGGTTCCGTCACCGAGAATGGTCGCTCCGGAAAACGTCGTTACATCCGAGTGCAACTTCGACAGCGATTTGATAACGGTCTGGTGATTGCCGATAATCTGATCGGCCACCAGGCCCACCCTCGTCTCACCCGTAGAAATGATGATCGTCTTTTGATGCCGATCGGGCGAGCCCGGCACCTTGAACATGTCGCGTAACCGCAAGAAAGGCACAAGGTTTCCGCGCACGTTGAGGAAGTTGCGGCCCTGAGATCGCTCATCGCCGGCGGTCAATTCGACGCATTCCTCCACCGCGGACAGCGGTATGATGTAGCGTCCCTCGCCGACCCCGATCAGCAGTCCTTCGATGATTGCCAGCGTCAGTGGCAGCCGCAACGTGACACTCGTTCCAAGCCCGGGCTTGGTCGTCAGGTCTATCGACCCCCGCATATTTTCGATGGTGCGCTTGACCACGTCCATTCCAACCCCGCGGCCCGACAGTGCGGACACGGTTTGCGCGGTCGAAAAGCCCGGATGGAACAGCAACTGGTGGATCTCGTGGTCGGACATGGTCGCGCCGGGCGCGATCAACCCCTGTTCTTCCGCCTTGGCGCGTATCCGGGCGGTATTCAGTCCGCCACCATTATCGCTCACGGTCACGAGCACCTGCGCGCCGGAATGGACGGCGAGCAATTCAATGCGTCCCTGATCGGTCTTGCCCGCAGCCGCGCGGGTCGCCACGTCCTCGATGCCATGGTCAATCGCATTGCGGATGAGGTGGACCAGCGGATCGGCGAGACACTCGATCATGGTCTTGTCGAGTTCGGTGTCTTCGCCAGACGTGACGAAGTCGACGGGCTTGCCCAGATCGCGCGATAGATCGTGGATCAGCCTTCTGAAGCGCCCGAACAAGGACCCGATCGGCACCATCCGCGCGCCCATCGTGGTGTCGCGCAGGCTGGCGGCAAGGCGTTCAATCTCCTCGGCGACCATTTTGATCGACAGATCGGAGCCGGCCGATGCCAGTTGACTCAACCGTGCCTGCGCAATCACGAGTTCGCCGACCCGATCCATCAGTTCGTCAAGACGTTCGGCCTGAACGCGAACCGTGGCGATGCCGCGATCATCCGCGCGCCGTGGTTCTTCGCGCCGCCGTTCCGACGGTACCGGAGCCGGCGCCGCCTCGACTTCGGTCGCCGGCTCGCCGGGCGGGAGCACGACCGATGGCGGGTCTTCTTCGCATAGCGTCAACGCCTGCGGCAAGGAAAGGCCGGGCTGGGTCAACGGCGTCAGCATCAGCTTCATTTCATCCTGCACGAACATGAATACGTCGTCGATGGCAGCCTTGTCGCAACCGCTGTGCAACGTAACTTCCCATTTCAGGAAGCAGTATTCCGGTTCAAGTTCATCGAGGTGAGGCACATCGTCGGTCACGGGAACGACGAAGCAGGGCCCCAGCTTGCAGAGGTCGTCGAGGAAGTCGAGCGGGTTCGACCCGTTGCACAGGATGTGCTGGTCGAACTCAAGGCGGAGTTGCCAACCCGCGGGGCGGCTTTCGCGCGCGGTGGGAGCCGCGACGGTCGATGCTGAACCGGTCTCGGTCGGGCGGGAGACAAACCGCTTCAGATCGTCGAGAATGGCGTCGCCAATGATGGAGTCGGTGGCATCCGGCGTCTCGATCAAGGCGCGGATATAGTCCTTCGCCGCCAGCGCGACCGAGATCAGATCCTGCGTCGGCTTGATCTCGCCCTTGCGGACAAGGTCGAAGGCCGTCTCAAACTCGTGCGTGAACGAGGCGACCTTGTCGAAGCCGAACATGGCACCCGAGCCCTTGATGGTGTGCAGGGCGCGAAACGCCGAATCTACCAGATCGCGATCGTCGGGACGCTGCCCGAGGTCCAGCAAAGCCCCTTCGAGCGTTTCGAACAGTTCGCTCGCCTCCTGACGAAAGATCTCCGTCGGATCCACCAAGGTCATGACCGCACCAATTTGCCAACCACGGCGAGCAGTTGATCGGGCTTGAACGGCTTGGTGATCCATCCCGTCGCACCGGCGCCCTTGGCCTCCTGCTTGACGGCATCGCTGGATTCGGTGGTGAGGAATACGATCGGCAGCCCGGTGAGCGTCGGCAGTTTCCGCAAGGCCCGGATCAGATCCAGGCCGTTCATGACCGGCATGTTGAGGTCGGTGATGACCATGTCGGGCCGGCTCGCCTGCGCCTTGGCCAGCCCTTGTGCACCGTCGCCGGCCTCGACGACGTTGTAGCCGGCCGGCTCGAGGGCCACTTTGATCATCTGCCGAATGCTGGGCGAGTCGTCGACCGTAAGGATCGTGGCCATTACACGTCCTCTTTCTGTTGTTGAAACTGATATTCTGCGACCGCTTTGCTCGGGAAACCGGCACGGCGAAGGGTATTGCGGAGGGCCGGCGACGGCGCGGTCAGGACGACCTTGCGTCCTTCCGCCTCGCCGGTCTTGGTCGTTGACAGCAAGAGCTGGATCGACGTGACATCGGCCTTGTCGACGCACGAGCAGTCGATCTCAAGCGGGGCATTCCTTCTGAAGGCCTCCCGGATCAAGTCGTAGACGCTCCGGATCGCGGCAACGCTGCAATCCGACGGAAGACGAAGCGGCCAACTCGAATTAGACGGGTTATCCATTTTGATAAGGTTCCATCCTCAGAAGGCGCCGACGAATTGCGTCGGAGGCTTTTCAAGCTCAAGTATGCGCGACGGCTGTCAGCAAATGACTAATGGCAAGGAAGCAAGCGCCATTGGCCGCGAGCGAAAATTATCCATTTCCGCATCCAAGCGGAGCCCAGGGGCATCGAGGCCTGCGACAAATGCGCTAAAATCGTTCAATCGCGACCGATGCCGGACGCAGTTGCTTAATCCGACTAGGGCCCACTTTCCGAAGTTCGTGCGCCGTTGCCGCACCCACTTTCCACGAACTGTGGTGCAGGAACTTCAAATAGGCGGCACTAGCCTCGGCGCGTACAACACCCACACGATCCGCAAAGGACCGAAAAAGGCACCAAACGTGGAATCTATCCAGCACTTAGGTCAACGTTAAGCTGCATTCCATAAGCTTGTTCACGGATTTCGCTACTTCGAGGGGTTGCCTCATGATCGCCGAAGCACTGCTGGTCGATGACAGCCGCTCCGCGCTCGGTCTGCTCAAAGACCTGGTCGAAGCCAACGGTACCGTTCAAGCGGCAGCCTTCCTTGATCCGCTGGAGGCACTGACAGCGGCGAGAAACAAGCAATTTGATATTGTGCTCGTCGACTACGAAATGCCCAAGATCGACGGTATTTCGTTTATCCGCGAACTGCGCGCGTTTCCGGCGTATGCGGACATTCCGGTGGTCATGATCACCTCGAGCGATGCGGACGACCTTCGTATCCGGGCGCTTGAGGCCGGGGCGACGGATTTTCTGCCGAAGCGCCCCCATGCCACGGAGCTTTCCGTCCGGCTGCGCAACCTCATCAAGCTCGGCTTGGCGGTCAGACAGCTTAACAACCAGGCTGCGTGCCTTGCAAATGAAGTCGCCGCCGCCACTCAAAAGCTGCAAGAACGCGAGGAAGAAATCATTCTGCGTCTTGCCCTTGCGGTAGAATATCGCGACAACGACACTGGCGAGCATACGCTGCGCGTCGCCAAGTATAGCCGCATCATTGCCCAACAATTAGGCCTCAACCCGCGTCTATGCCGGGACATCTATCTTGCAGCACCTCTGCACGACGTTGGAAAAGTCGCCATTCCGGACGCTATTTTGCTCAAGCCAGGACGACTGAACGACGATGAGATGGCGATCATCCGCACTCATGCCTCGATCGGCGGAAACATACTTGCGGATAGCCACTGCGAATTGATCCAACTCGGCGCCGTGATCGCAAGCGCTCACCACGAACGCTGGGATGGCAGCGGATACCCAAATAGCCTCAAGCAGCAGCAAATTCCGATCGCTGCCCGCATCGTCGCGGTTGCTGACGTATTCGATGCCCTGACGACCAAGCGGCCATACAAGGAGGCGATGCCGCTGGCAGCCGCCCGGCAATTTCTCGAGGACAAGCGGGGACGAGATTTTGACCCGGCATGTGTGGACGCATTTGTCTCGCGTTGGGATGAAGTTGTGAGCGTTTGCACTGGGCAGAAGGCTGTCCAACACGCCCTTCACAAACAGAGACTGTCAGCACCGTCGGTCGACACCGATGTCCAGAAGACTACTTCATGCACGCAATCCAATGGAGACGTTGTTTCCCTTACAATGGAAGGCAACTCCGCCCTGCTCGAGCGCCGTCTTGATGCATCCCAAAGTCTGTCCTCGAACTGACGAAGCTTCGCTACCCTCAACACGGCGAATGCTCGAAACCGAGACTCCGCTCGCGGCCGAGAGATCCTCGATCGACCATTCAAGAAGCGCGCGCGCCGCCCGGATATGCGCCGGTATGATTTTTTGGATATCCGGCGTGTCATTGGACGGCTGCCCGGGCCGCACGATAAGCCCCACCCATTCAAGAATTGTTCCGTCGCTTGCAGAGACCGGCTCGGAATAGACCGTCACCCTGATCGGATCCACGGTTGCGGCAAGCGCGAGCCTGATGTGTGACGTAAAGCGCTTGCCACGAGCGACCGCCTTCTCCCACTCCGTTTTGATCTGCGCTCTCTCGCTCTTGGGTACGATTTTCAGCCAATCCCATCCCATAACCTGCGAATACGATTCGAGACCGAGCGACTTCCACTGCGGCAAGCTTGTGATGGCACCGTTTCTATCGGCGGACCAGATGCTGAATTTAAATCCCTCAGCCAGGGCGCCTAATCTTCGCTCATTCTTGCGAAATAATTCCCGCAAGCTCTCTTGATTCGTTGTGTCCATGAGTAAGCCGATGATCTGAAGCGGCGTCCCATCCTTGCCGTAGAGAACTTCGCTGCGCACGGTCAGCCAGCGCAGGCTACCGTTGGGATGAATGATCCGAAACGTCTGTTCCGGAACGAAGCCCTGCCTTGACAGTTCCCATCTATCACTGATGCTCCTGGAGTCGTCTGGATGAACGTTGCGCAAAAGTGTTTCAAAACAGGGTCTGTCAGTAGCGGGATTTGTGCCGATCATCCGGTGAATGCCCGGCGACCAAAACGATTCGCAGGTCTTGAGGTTGTGCGACCACACCCCCAAGTGCCCCATCTCCTCCGCAATCGACAATAGAGAGCGAGATGAGAAGGAGATATGCCGATCCAGAACGCCCAGCATGCTATCTAGCCTCTGATCTGCGATCTGCGCCACGGAAAGCAAATCGCATTGCAAGATGAATCAGACAACGCTCGATGAACTTAACTGACCAAACACCGCGGCTCACGTCTTGAGGCCTGGCACAAAATCATTTGCACCCGCCGACAGGTCAGCAAGGACCTACGTTCCCGCCGAGAACTCTCTTGCGCAACGGTCGCACCAAATTGAAACTCGTTTCACGCGCTACTTACCGAGACGATAACGCGAATAGAAATCCGGCTTTCAAAGTAAAATTCTGTTCGTGCCCGACGTTGAAGGCATAACTGTAGCTTGGTTCTACAAACAAGCCGACCTGCGATGTTTTCCAATAGACGAGATCAAGCTTCGCGACCGCTCCGAAGGAATTGCTGGGCGCTGTCCATTGGGGTCCAATCCCAACCAGAAGTTCCAGGTTTTTCGTCAATTCAAAGGGCTTCTTGAAAACGATTTCACCCTCCCAGTCCGCCCTGCCACGATCAAACAAGGGGGTAAGACCAAACTCGACTTCCAGTTGATGCTCGATCGGAGTTACCGCTAAAGCGAAACTGGGCCCGAAGCTCGTCTTGCCATCACCACCGAGTCCCCACTCTGCGGCCGGGGCAACCTCCAGAACCAAACCGCGGTGCTCGGCAGCCTCGGGCTCTGCGCCGAAGGCGCGGCCGAAACTTACTGCCAGGACAACAACGGCTATTGCCGCGCGAATCGTTTTCACGGTCATGCATTCCTCAAATCTGGATGGATTGTCTAGACGCGCACGCGGAGATTGATTCGACTGGCCGCATATAGGCCGAGGTGTATCGGACGCGGTTTATGGGCGTATGACGAAGCCAAACGACCAGACCGGCTAACTCAGGACCACTACGATTCAGTCGGACCCGGATACCACTTACTCTGACCCAGATACCATCGGCGCACGCTGATTCGCACTAATATTCTGCCCCGTAAAAATACGGTGATGGCAACCCATTCGCCCGACAATTCAGAACGGCCCTATTGGCAGATAATTCCCCAGCCGGCCCGGAACCGCTGCAAAAACCGTCACCGCCGCCGCTTTTTTGCTGGATCAAGCTCCTTTCCGATCGTTTTCGGATAGGGTACGAGGCAGTTGGCTTGGAGACCTCGAACCTTCAAAACTAGCGGATGAAGTGCAAAGGGGGTCTTTAAAGCCTGCGCTCCCAAGGGGAATCGAACCCCCTGGCGCAATCCGATGCTCGACACAGTCGGCCTGGCTTACGCCGCCCGAACCTTGGCGATAAATCTCTCGACTTGCTGGTTCAAGGCTTCGGATTGCTTGGCCAATTCGGCGGCAGCACCCAGAACGTGGGAGGAAGCCGCGCCCGTATCGTTGGCTGCCTTGGCGAGGCCGGCAAAGTTCGACGATACCTCACGCGTCCCGACGGAAGCTTGTTGCACGTTCAGTGAAATGTCCTTTGTGGCCGCGCCCTGCTCTTCGACGGCCGATGCGATCGCGGTGGCGATCTCGCTCACCCGGCCGATCGTGGTGCCGATCGTCTTGACCGCATCGACCGCATGGCCCGTAGCCGACTGCATCTCGGCGATCTTCGAACTGATTTCCTCGGTCGCCTTGGCGGTCTGACTGGCCAGCGACTTGACTTCCGACGCCACGACCGCGAAGCCCCTGCCCGCATCTCCAGCTCGCGCCGCCTCGATGGTGGCGTTAAGCGCGAGCAAGTTGGTTTGACCGGCGATCTCACTGATCAGCCGCACGACGTCGCCGATCTTCTGTGCCGCATCGGCCAGGGTTTTAATCTGGTCGTTGGTCAGTTCCGTCTCCCTGACCGCCTGGGCCGCGATGCGGGTGGACTCGCCAACCTGGCGGCCGATCTCGGAGATGGAGGCCGACAACTCCTCCGTCGCGCTGGCGACCGTCTCCACATTCGCGGAAGCCTGCTCGGAAGTAGCCGTCGCCGCCGTCGATTGACGGCTGGTCTCATCCGCCGTTACCGACATCGATCTTGCAGTCGTCTGCAACTGCGTCGCCGCCGCCGAGACCATCTGCACGATGCCCTTGACGCCGGCCTCGAATTCGTCGGCCATCTCGTTCATGACGGCGTTCTTCTCCGCCTCGGCCTGCGCCATCATCTGCTCGCGATCGCCGCGCAGGCGTTCGGTCTCGACGATATTTTCCTTGAACACCTGGACGGCGGCCGCCATCTGGCCGATTTCGTTCCGCTGCCCGATGCCGGGGATCGCGGCCGATCGGTCACCGCTTGCAAGCATCTGCATCGCCCGTGTCATGCCCGCGACGGGACGGGTGATGCTGCTGCCGATCAGGGTAGCCAACACCAATCCCAACACCAAGGCACCGATCGAAACCGCAAGGCCGCTCTGATACGCCCATGCCGCCGCGGCCTGCATGCTGCGGAGATCCTGCGACTGCGAGCTCACGGCCTGCTCCCGCAGCTCGGTGCTGATCTTGGCAAGCTTGCCGCTGAGCACCACGCGCTTGTCGCGCAGCATGCCCATATCGTTGTCGGCCGCGACCGCAGCCGCTGCGGCACTCTTCAGCTGCGGAAGCCCGCTCTCGAGCGCCGCGAGATGGCGCTGGATGCGAACTTTGCCAACGCTGGCCTCCTTGATCGCCGGGAATTCATGCGCCAACCGTTCAAGCGCCACGAGCACGGTGTCGGCACTTGCCGGCGTGCGCGTCAGCAGGAATTGATCCGCCGCACGCAAGGCCGCCTGAAAGTTTTCCACAACACGGGCACCCGGCCCCATCAGTTCCAGCCGGCCCTCCTTCTCGAACTGATCGAAAAGTGCCGTTGAAGCATTGGTCAAAGCCGTCCCGACCTTCGAGAGCTGATCGGCAGAGGTCTTGCGCTTTGCGATCGCCTGCAGCGTGTCATCGAGAAGCTTGAGGTATTCGGCAGTGCTCGAGGACACCTGACTGCGAAGCGCGGACAGCTCGGGGGCGAGCGGCAGTTGCTCCAGGCGTTTCAAACTTTCGGACAGCGCAGCCGTCCCGCGCTTGAGCCGGTCCTGATCTTCCATGGATCCCGAAACAGTGTAGGTGCTAAGCTGCACCCGGACCTCGAGCTGCCTTTCGACGAAATCTCCGACGGCCGTTGCCAACCGGGTTGCGGCTTCGACCGGGCCGACGCGGCGCTCCACCGTCGTCAGGCTGGTTGCAGCGATGAACGCAACCGCACCGAGAAGAAGCAGCACAATGGCGAACCCGCCATACAGGCGGATCTTGATCGACAGGTTCTGAATTGGTTTACCGAGCAATGCAGCCGGTGAAAATTTAACGGTCACGACGCCTCCCCCAAGTTCGCCCAATCGAAGCAACGTTCTAATTGGCCGACTCGTCCTTCGTGCTCTCGATGCGCGCGATCAATGCGGCCCCGAATGTTTCGACGAATTTCACCTTCGCGGGCTTAAGCGTGGCGATGAAAGCGTCCCGATCGATGTCGGTGACCACCTCCATCCCGCCCTGGCGAAGCTTTTCGACGCCGGATTTCTCCGCCTCCGCCGCGTAACGCCGGGAGGCCGCGCCGCCCAATTCGGCCGCCGCCACAAACGCCGCCCGATCCGCGGGCGAAAGATCGTCGTAGGCGTCCTTCGAGATGATGAACGCCGCCCACGAATAGATGTGTCCCGACAGCGTCAGATATTTCTGGACCTTGTCGTACTTGGCCGACATGATCGTCGCGATCGGATTTTCCTGACCGTCGAACTTGCCCGTGGAGAGTGCGCTGTAGAGCAGCGGGAACGCCAGTGGCTCCGCGGCGGCGCCGAGCGCCTGAAAGCCCTGCACCATGACGTCCGATTGTGGGACGCGGAGCTTCAGCCCGGAGAGATCCTGCGGCCCCTTGATCGGCCGTTTGGAATTGGTGAGGTGGCGCAGACCGTTTTCGCCCCAGGCCAGCGCGACTATGTCTTTCGACTTGAACTTTTCCAGATACTCCTTGCCGATCGGACCATCCAGAACGGCGTGCGCATGATGGGCGTTCCTGAAGAGGAACGGGACGTCAAATACGCCGAATTCAGGAATGATGTTGGTGAACGGCGCATTGGTAATCAGTGCGATATCTACTTGCCCGCTCTGTACGGCCTGGATCATCTCGACCTCGCCGCCGAGCTCGCCGTTCGGAAATTGCTCGACGCGAAACTTGCCGCCGGTCCGTTTCTTGACCTCATCGGCAAAGGCATTGGCGCCTGCGCCGAGCTGCGAGTTCTGAGACAGCAGATATCCGATTCTGAGAACCTGCTCTGCCCGGGCGCCAACCGGCGTAATCAGGAGCAGCGTCGCCACCATCAATACACGGCCGAAGCAGCTGGACATTCACAAATCTCCTTCCAGCGCGGCCCCTGGCGGAGCGCCGATAGCCCGTGGAAAGACTGCCAGCTGATCCCGGATCGGATTGCGCTCTGTCCTTATCAATTATTCCGTCATCATTAAGACCGCGTAAACGGCGCTCATTCGACAGCCACGGCGACGCACTTATTTGCGCGCGGATGGCCGCACCGCGGCCTATGACCGTGCCCGAAGGGCTGGAACAGATGCCGCATCGCCGCCCCCTCGACATTAACCCGTTGTCGTCGGAGGCAGGCTTTGAAATAGGATGGACTAATATCTCGCCGTGCCTCTCATGACGCAATTGCAAACGCGACGCCCCCGCCGGCGCTGATGGAAACGCCGACCTGCGCGCCCATAGGCCAGCGTGTCATGGCTTCATGCCCGGTCGATCGCACCAGCAACCGATCACGCGATGAATCCGCACACTCCACGTATAAATCGACATAGCCGCCCTGATACACCCGGGCAACGATGGTACCGCTCCTTGCGCAAGGTTCGCCTGGTTCGGTGACGCGGAGATGTTCCGGTCGAACATACAATTCGATCGGCGCAGGCGCCGAAACGGCCGACAGGGAGCCGGCCGGCACTTTCACTCTTTCAGTTCCTATTGCGACGATCACATCTGCTCCGTCGATGCGGTCGAGGTGCCCGAGCAGCACATTGGTATCGCCGACAAAAGATGCGACAAATCGATCGCAGGGCCTGCGGTAGATTTCCTCGGGAGTTCCGAGTTGGCAAATATGTCCCTCGGACATGACGGCCACACGGTCGGAAAGGCTCAAAGCCTCGCCCTGATCGTGCGTTACGAAGATCGTTGTCACATTCAGCTTGCGCTGGATTTCCCGCAATTCCACCTGCATCGACGCCCGCAGATTCTTGTCGAGTGCCGAGAGCGGCTCATCGAGCAGGAGGACGGTTGGGTTGATGACCAGCGCACGCGCCAGCGCGACGCGCTGCTGCTGCCCGCCGGATAACTGCCGCGGTGTGCGGTCCTCAAATCCCGTCAGCCTCACCAGCCCCAGCACCGCTTCGACGCGGCGGTCCCTGTCCTGCTTCGGAACGCCGCGAACCTTCAAGCCGTAGGCGACATTGCCGGCAACGTTCATATGCGGGAACAACGCATAATTCTGAAACATCATGCCGATCTCCCGCTTGTACGTCGGCACGTCGTTCATTCGCTCGCCGGCGATCAGGATTTCTCCGGCGTCCGGACCGAGAAATCCCGCGGCCAGATTGAGAAGCGTCGTCTTGCCGCAGCCCGAGGGACCCAGCAATGTCATGAACTCGCCCTGCCTGATCGACATGGAAACGTCGTCCAGCGCGGTGACCTTACCGAATCGCTTGGTAACGGCGTTGAACCGGACCGCGCTGCCATCATGCGCTGCGGCCGATCCGTACTGCGCCTCGGCGCTTTCGTTAGCGGCTCTGTTCAATGTTCAACACCTTGCCGAGACCAAGAAACGCATTGGCAAAAACGATCAGCCCGGCGGTAGCTGCGATATACATGACGGAAAGCGCGGCCATCGAGGGATCGGCAAACTCCCTGACATAATTATACATCGCGACCGGCAAGGTCTGCGTCCGTTGCGCCGTGACGAAAAGCGACGCCGTAAACTCATTGAACGACAGCATCGCGGCGAACAGCCAGCCGCTGACCAGGCCGGGGATCAGGAGCGGCAGCGTGATGGTCACCAACACCCGCAACGGCGATGCGCCGAGGCTGGCCGCGGCGCGTTCATAGGTTTGATCCAGATTGCGGAGCGAAACATAGACGCTGCGAAGCACAAAGGGGAGCACGAGGATGACGTGGCAGGCGATCACCACGGAGTAGCTGCGATTCCACCCGATTTGCGCGGCCAGGATGAGAAAGCCAAGTCCGACGGTGAAATGCGGGATGACCAGCGGCGACAACAGCACGGCTTCGAGCATCTTCTTGAAACGAAATCGATAGCGGTGCAGCGCAAAGGCAAACGTGGCCCCGACCATGAGCGCGACCGTCGAACTCCATGCCGTGACGATCACGCCGTTGCGAAAACCGTCGCGAAAGTCCTGGTAGGCGACAGCTTTGGCGAACCAGCGCCAGGACCACGCCTGCGGCGGGAACGAGAGGATCGCCTTGTCGTTAAATGCCGCGATCGTCACGACGGCGGCCGGGAGCACCAGAAAGCCGAGGATCAGCAGGACGGCGAATTTCCCGACGAAACCGAGCAGGCGCTGATAGGCCGAGCGCGGCATGTCAATGCGGCCCGATGTTTTGAAGCGGGCGTGACGCCAGCCGCAGCGCGCTCAAAACCACAATCGTAAGCGCGAGGCCAGCCACACACAGGCTCGCCGCAAACGGAAAATTGAAACTGGCGAAACCGAGTTGATACACCAGATTCGAAATCATGTTGACCCGTCCGCCTCCGATCAGCTGCGGCGTGGCAAACGCGCTGAACGTCCAGGCAAAGGCGGTGGTTACGCCGGCGATAACGCCCGGCATCGACAATGGCAGCGTCACGGTCAGGAACACACGAATGGGACCGGCGCCAAGACTTTCGGCCGCCCTTTGGTAGTCCCGGTCGATATGCGACAGGCCTGCGGCCAGCATGATCACCATCACCGGCATCGTCACATGGACCAGCGCCACCACGACGCCGAAAGTCGTGAACATGAACTGGACCGGTTGCCGGACGATTCCAAGATTCAGCAGAATTGAATTGATGAAGCCGTTGTTGCCCAGCACGATGATCCAGGAATAGGTGCGCACCACCTCTCCTAGAAACAACGGGGTGACGACGATCACGAGAAGGATGGATTTGATGACGGTGCTTTGCGTGCGAACCAGGGCGTAGGCCAGGGGATAGCCGACAATCAATGTCGAGACTGCGGTCAGGAAACATATCACCACGGTGTCGAAGAACACCCGCGCATAGAGCGGCTTCAGCAGATCCGCAAAATTCGACAGCGTAAAGCCGCCGGGATCAAGCGAGCCTGGAACGTAGGCGCGCAAGCTGAATTGCAGCACGGCCGCCATCGCGGCGAGAAAGCCGAAGGCACAAAGCACGGCAGGCGCCGTGAATGGTCGAAGAAAGGGCTGCGGGTTCACATGTCGAACGGAGCTGATGGCCGAATCAATTCATGATGTTCTCGGCAAACCACTTTCGCCACTCTGCGGTTTTCTCGGCCCGCAGCCTGGCATCGATATTGATCTGCTGTTTCCACTGCGCCGCCGTGGTGAACACGCCTGGCAGCTTAGCTATTTCCGGATCGAGCTTGGCGTTGAGTACGGCCGGGCTGCCCTTCTTGAGCTTGGCGATCTCGGCCTGAATCTCCGGATCGTAAAGCGTATTGATGAACTTGTAGGCGAGTTCGGCCTTCTTCGAACCCTTCATGACGGCGACGGTATCGACACCGAGAACCGCGCCTTCTTTCGGAATCGCGAGCGTGATCGGAACGCCCTGTCCGATCATGTAATAGGCATTCATGGACAGCACGATCTGCACCGGTGTTTCACCGCTGGCGAGCAGCTGCTGACTGTTGGCATCGTTGGTATAGAACGCCTTGAAATTGGGTTTCAGCGCCTTGAGTTTCTCCTGTCCCTTTTCCCAATGAGCGGCGTCACCACCCGACAGAATCGCCGCAACGGTGATGATGTGGCTGGGATCGAAATCCGGCCCCGCAATCTTGCCCTTCAATTCGGGCTTCCACAGATCGTTCCAGCTGTCGAATTTCACGTCACCGAGCAAATCGGCGCGATAGCCGATCGTATAGACGTAGGCCCAGGCACCGAGGTGAACAGGACTTATCCTGGCTTCATCGGCGAGGTTCCTGGCATTTGGAATTTTTGCCAAGTCAAGCTCTTCAAACAGCCCATCGTTTGCATAGAGCCAGCCGACATGGGAAGTCGTGAAAGTAATATCGCTTTCGGGATTGCCCTTGGCGAGCTTCTCCTTGTTGAGCCGATCGATGGTGCCGCCGGTGATAAACTCGACCGGGACGCCGGTCTCCGCCGTGAATTTTTTGGCAACGGTTTCGGCGATAAGGTCGCGCCAGCTGCCACCCCAGATGCTGACGACCAGTTTATCCTGTGCCTGGGCGGGTACGGCGATCGCCAGCGCGAAGATCGCGAGCAAAAAACGTTTCATATGTCAGTCCCCTGTTCGCCCTGTCCTCGGCGGCAGCCATGCGGTCTCACGCCATGCCACCCCGATAGTCTGCACCATCGGCGTCGGATCGACAACAAGGCTGATCTTTCCTGCATTTACCGCGGTCAGGTCAGACTGCGGCGCCTGAGGTAGCCGGAAACCCGACAGGACAAAGATGGGCACCGAAACTCCCAACTCAGGCGGCGGCTCGTTTGGTCGGGCGGGAGGCCGACGCTTTCTTCGGCGGTGGCAGCAGCAGGTCGGCCGGCACGCGGAAGCGGGCGCGCAATCTCTGCACCATCCCCATGCTCAGCCCCTTCTTGCCGCTAAGAACTTCACTGACGCGGCTCGGGGTGCCCAGGATCGGCACCATGTCGGCTCGCGTGAGGCCATGTTGGTCCATCAGGTGACGGATCATCTCCGCGAGGCTCGGCGACCGGCGGGGCCATTTGCTTTCCTCATAAGCCGCGATCAGGCGCGCCTGCGCCTCTAGCCGCACAATATCGGTTGGATCATTCGAACTCCAAAGCCGATCAACGAGCGCGCGAGCACGCGCCAGCTCGGCATCGCTGTCGATCAAGATCATGGTTGCATCCATTACACGGTCTCCGCATCTATCTCGTCGTATTCGGCATGCGTCCCGAAGAATCGGATCATCAAGACGCTCGCCTGATATTGTACGCGGGCAATCAATCGATAGTCGTTGCCCTTTATATTGAACACGACCCGGCCGGCTTTCAGAATGCTCGCCTTTGGATAAGAGGCCTTAACGTCTTCGGGATTGCGCCACTCGGCGCGGGTGACAATGTCTAGCCAGGCATCGTATTGCGATCTTGCAGCTTTGATCCCTCGATGGCCGGCGTGGTCGGCAAAATAGTTTTCGACCACATCCGTGCCCATGACGATCATCTATCGAGCATGGCACTAAATTCCAAAAATTGGAAGACCGGATTTGCCGACGAACGGTAGCGGGATCATTTCGGCGAGCGGGATCGCAGAATCGGCCGCTCCGGGGATAGCCCAGCGTGCTCTGTCGTGGAATGGCGCACCACGGCCGATGAAGATGGGCACTATTCATTCGCTATGCCCCTATGATGCCGCAGCCCGCCACGCCCTCCAATCGACAAAATCTGCGACGACCTGCGCTCTTTTACTACGTCTGATGCACAGATGGCTTCCCGACATCCCCAAGCGGTCCGGTGAGCTTTTGATAGCGCTGTGCCGGTCAATCGCGCCTGTGCTATGGCGCTTTGCCTTTCACGACCCAGGCTGTTGCCGCATAGGATCGCGGCCCATCGGGCTCGCCCTCCAGATACGCCAGCTCGACCATGCGCCGGAGCTTTGACTTGGCTTCTCTATCGAGTGTGCTGACATATTCGGCGACCGGCCCTTCTTTGCCGTCGGCGGGCTCCCAGAAATCCGCGAAGGATGCGAACTCCATGCGGATCGTCAGCGTATCCTGCACAACCTCGTTGAGACCAACATCACACCAGATGCGGGCCAATTCTCCAGGCCGGCGCAGGCGCCTTGCATATGCTTTGGCTCGGACCACACCGCCGTTCCGATCAAGCACGGCGGCCGTGTCGAAAACCATACGATAAGGAACAAGCCCGCCACCCGTATCCCATGTGGCTGCCGCGATCGTCCCGCCCGGGCGCGTGACCCGGCGCATCTCTCGCGCCGCGAGATCAGGGCGTGGGATGAATTGCAAGACAAGCATTGAAAGGGCGTGGTCAAACGATCCGTCAGGAAATGGCAAAGCGCAGGCATCGCCGACTTGAAAAGCTAAGTGAGCGTCGCGGTTTTGACGCTTCGCATGCTCGACATAAGCCGGAGATAGGTCCACGCCGCGTACAGCGCGTATCCCCTGGCTCTGTGCAAGACAGAAAGCCAAACTGCCGGTGCCGCAGCCGACATCCAATACGCGTTCCGCCTCCGTGATCCCAGCGAAGTCAATAAACAGGGGCGCAAGCCGACGGCTCCATCGCCCCATCTGTCGCTCGTAGCCATCGCCATCCGAAGATGCGAAAGTTGACGAAATGTGTTTCAAAGCTTGCCCCTAGCCTTCGCACGCATGCGCGAGTACGGCCGCTCCGCCTGGGCGGCTGTACACGGCAAGTCGCTCATCACTGCGTTTTCAATCCGATCGCTTTGACCAGTGCCGCGTCGGCAGCGACCTGTTTGTTGACATACGCATCGAACTCTTGTGGCGTCATCATCATTGGATCCACGCCGAGTGTCGCCAGCTTCTCCTGAACCCTGGATTCTTGCAGTGCCTTGAGGGTCTCATGATGAAGCTTGTCGATGATCTCGCGCGGCGTCCCTGCCGGCAGGAAAAGTCCGAACCACGTCGGATTCTCAGCGTTGGCGAAGCCAGCTTCCTGCAAGGTCGGCACACCCGGCAGCGCGGCAGTACGTTTGTTGCTATTCACCGCAAGCGCAGTCAGCTTGCCATCACGAATGTACGGCAGGGCAGCGCCCATGGCCACAAAGAAGAAATCCACTCGTCCCGCGATCACCTCGGTCATCGCTTCTACACCGCCTTTGAATGGGACATGGACAGCTTGCACGCCAGCGCTGAGCTGGAAGAGTTCCGCGCTCAAATGCGAAGCACTCCCCACGCCGGGCGAGGAGAAGTTGAATGCGCCCGGCTTCGCCTTTGCTGCGGTGACCAAATCGCGGACTGTGCTGAAACCTCTGTCCGGATTAACCACCAGAACAAACGGGGTGATGCCGAGCGGGGTCACCGCCGCAAAATCTCGCGCCGGAAGGTAGCTGAGGTTTGGATTAAGAGCCGGCGCGATCGTGTGCGCGGATGACGTGACGAGAACTGTGTAGCCGTCGGGAGCCGCCTTGGCGACGACATTGGCGCCGATCGTGCCCCCGGCGCCCGGACGGTTTTCGACGACGATGCCCTGACCGATTTGCGTCGAGAGCTGCTCGAAGACCAAGCGGGGGACGACGTCAATAAGGCTACCGGCCGCAAATGGGACAACCGCCTTCAGCGGTTTCGCCGGCCAAGTCTGCGCCTCCGCCTTTAATGTCGCGAGAACGAGACAGAGCGAAAGTACCGGCAAGGGGATAGATTTCATGGCCCTCTCCTTGCGATGCGTCGCATCTCGTGAGGCATACGATCCGAGAGAACAGTCGTGGGACAGGGCGTGCTTGCCGTCCAATAGATAGATTCTCTACTCATTCATGCCGATCTGGCATAAGCTGTATCCATGGACCTGCGTCACGCGCGAACCTTCGTCACCGTGGCCGAGCTCGGCACCGTCTCCAAGGCAGCGCTGCGCCTGCGCATTGCCCAGCCTGCTTTGTCTCGGCAGATCAGCGCCCTGGAGCAGGAGCTCGGTCTCAAGCTCTTCGATCGTGTGGGACGCCGTCTCGTGCTGACCGGCGAAGGCGAGCAGTTGCTCAGCGACTGCCGTGGTCTGTTAGATTACGCCAGGGCACTTGGCGAGCGGGCGCAGCAGCTGCGGCGCGGAGGCGCCAGCGTGCTGAAGGTCGCTGCCTCCCCGCAATTCATCGAGGGCGTCATTTCGGATTTCTTGCACCGCTACGCGCAACGCCATCCCAATGTGGAAGTGAAATTGGTTGAAGCGATTGGGGCCGACACCCTGACAATGCTGGAGCGCGGCGAGATTCACCTCGGGCAAACTCTGGCTGACGCGGCTCAGTCGAGCGACCGGCACTTCGCCAGCCGTCCGCTGCAACTGGTCGACTTGCTTGCGGTCTCCCATCCTCAGCTGACAGTAGGCAGCGGCAGCGCTATCGAGATTGAGCGCCTCGCGCAGTTTCCTTTGCTTCTGCTGGATACCGGGTTCATATTTCGCCGCCTGTTCGACGCCGCCTGCCGGTTGGCGGGGCTTAAGCCGAACATCAAGTTTGAAAGCCGAGTGCCGCACACCCTGCTCGAGATGGCCGAAAGCGGACATGGCGTGGCAATCGTTCCGTCAACCCTGCGCCTCCATCGGTATGCGTTGCGAATTGCCTGCGTGAACTACCGGGGCGAGCCGCTGCGCGAACCCCTGAGCATTTTTTGGGACAGGCGCCGGCCGCAGCCGCGCTACGCGACAGCCTTTTGCGAAATGCTGGCGGAGCACGTGCGCGAGGTCTTTCCGATCTCGCGGCCGTCCAAATCCACCCGCCGACCGATTAAGATGGCAAGATAAAAGCGACGGTGTCGCTCCGTACCGTCGGGGGTCGTAAGTGATTGTCTGCACATGGCTTTGGATGGCACTGTAACGGCACCGCGCAAAACGCCCCAGTGCCGCTTCAACGAAAAAGGTGTTCGGAATCAATATCCCGAGCGCCACCCATCGCAGCGTAGCGGTTTGCCGCGCGTGCTCGGCATGATGTCCGGCCATGATCGCATGGCTTGCTGTGCGCGATTGCGCCCAAGCTGCAGAGGAAGCGCGAGGTCGCAGCACTGCAGCGTGATATGGCGTGGAGTTCGGCCGTTCTGTGGTATTAGAATTACGGAATTACGGTGACAGTGCTGGACTGCACCCCGTAAGAGAGACACGGTAATTTCTGTGACAGGAGGTTTTCATTTTGAGTTCAGGGCTAGCGCGAAGTTGGTTTCGAATTCAAGTGGCGGGCGGTAACCGAGGGCGGAGTGGAGCCGCTCGGTGTTGTAGATGGTGCCGATGAAGACGCCGATGGAACGTCTTGCGTGTGCGATGTTCCTGAAGCGGCGGCCGTCGACTTCTTCGGTCTTGAGGGTCTTCATGAAGCTCTCAGCTTTGGCATTGTCGTAAGGATTGCCGGGCCTGCTCATGCTGACGGTGATATCATGGCCGGCGAGGCGCTGGCGATAATCGTTCGACGCGTATTGCACGCCGCGATCGGAATGGTGAATGAGACTGGCGGGCCTGGGCTTGCGATCGGCAAGCGCGCGATCCAGCGCCTCCATGGCAAGTGAGGCATCGAGATGGGGAGCCAACGCCCAGCCCACGACCTTGCGCGAGAAGCCGTCGAGAATGACGGCGAGATAGGCGAAGGCCTCGCGCAGGCGAATGTAAGTAATATCCGCCACCCAGATCTGGTCGGGCCCTGAAGGCACCAGGCCCCGCAACAGATTGGGCACGATAAGAAAGCCGTGGCGGCTGTCCGAGGTGGGTGGTGCAAAAGGCTTGCGGCGCATCGCGATGAGGTTGTCCTCGCGCATAAGCCGCTGAACACGCTTGGCATTTATAACCAGGCCGGAGCGCCTGAGCACGGCCGTGATGCGCCGGTAGCCATAGAACCGGTGACGCAGGCTGAGCAACTGGATATGGCTCGTCAGCTCTACGTCGGCTTCACGCGGGGCACGCGCCTCAAAGCGCCGATAGTAACTCGCCCGGGAAACGCCGGCGAGCTTGCAGAAATGTTGAACGTCAATTTTGCCGACGTCGGATGCCGTCATGACTTCGATGACTTCCGTGAGGCGGGCCCGATTGAGCCTTGCCGATCCGCCCCGTCCAAGGCGCGCAAGGCTTTGTGAAAAAAATCGATATCGAGCGCCTGTTGTCCGATCTTGCGTTCAAGTTCGGCAATCTTCGCGCGCGCCCTGGCCAGTTCGCCGCTGCTGCCTTTTGCCGCCGGTTCGGCCAGCGGGCGCAACTTGCGCGGGCCGGGTTTGGGGCCTCGCTTGCGGTTCAATCCCGCGGGCCCATGCAGGCCCCAGGCCTTGCGCCAGTCATGCAGAATTTTGCGTGAGACACCGAGCTCGCGCGCCAAAGGCAACACAGCTTCCCCGGCTTGGAGCCGTTTGATCGCTGCCAGCTTAAAGGCCGTTGGAAAGCTCCTGCACGTCATTCTGTCTGTCATAGGTCATCCTTCAGGATAACCTGTCACAGAAATTACCGTGTCTCTCTTACGGGGTGCAGTCCAGTGCACTTAACTTGCACAGTCATCGTATATCTCCAAGATTGTGTGACGCTTAGTTCCGCACAGGCAGCTTGCTGGCTCGGAGCAAAAAATCGGCAGCATTTGGCGCCGATAGCGTATTTGCAAAGTGGCGCACCATTCAGAATAAAACTACGAAATCCTATGTAGTTGAAATTACAGTATAATTGACGTCGCCTTAGTGAAAGGCTGACCATCTACCCAACCACAAGCGCGGTTCAGCCGTATGAAGGGAAGCAAGGCCGCGCCCGATCCACGAACTGCGGATAGAACCCAATTTGGCTGCAGCGAACCGACAAATGCATTAACGTGTCGCGCGAACCGGCCACTCCATTGGAAGACCTGTGGGAAGAAGCCCGATGCGAGCCGTTAGTGATTCAGCCGAGCTGTTCAGGCACGTGAGTGCCGAGAAATCTGAATTTTACCGCTGCATCATGGACGTCTTTGCAGCAGCCAAACGGCAATACCGTCTGCAATTAAGACCTGATGAAGTACTAAGCGAAGCCCGATGGTTAGATGCACCACCGCGAATTGAGGACGTCAACACCGCGCTCGCCCAGCTTGCCGCCTGGGGCAATCTTGAATCGCATCCTGACACGGCGCGGGTTTCCAGCCTCAGCGATTTCTACCGTGCACGCTTCTTGTATCGTCTCTCGCAGGGCGGGGAGGCTGTCGAAGCGGCGCTGGCGCTGTTCGTGCAAACACTGCAACGGCGCGCCGAACTGCAAACGGTGGCGCTTGAAGACATCGCGAACCGGTTGCAGGCGCTTCAAACGCTGGCTGACGAGACCGAAGCCGACGTCGCGAAGATTCACGAAACACTGCGGGATTTGGTACGCGTTTTCGAGGGCCTTGCTGAAAATGCGCAGGCTTTCATGGCCGGCGTCGCGCGCAGCATCGAGTTGCAGCAGGCCGAGGCGACTGCAGTGGCGAATTACAAGCGCCAGCTGATCGACTATTTGGAGCGGTTCATGGGCGATCTGGTGCGCCGCTCCGACACCATCGCCAGACACATCCTCGCCCTAGAACCGAGCATTGACGCATTGCTGCAGCAGGTCGCCGCGCGCGATGCACGCGATGCAGCCCCCGGCGATGCGGAGGATCGGACCGACGCGCGGACTCTTCACTTGAATGCTTGGCGCGAACGCTGGAGAGGTCTGCGCGGCTGGTTCTTCCGTACCGGCCACGAACCCTCGCAAGCCGAGCTGTTGCGGGCGAGGGCACGGTCGGCAATTCCGCAATTGCTAGGAGCGATCGCCGCGCTCAACGAGCGCCGCAGTGGGCGCAGCGACCGTTCCGCGGATTTCCGCATGCTCGCCGGCTGGTTCGCTGCCTGCGGCAACGATGGCGAGGCGCACCGGTTGGCGCGCGCAGCCTTCGCGCTCAACCCGGCACGGCATTTCTCGCTGAATCCCGACGCCGACGCCGATCTGCCGGCCTCGACACGCTGGGCCGACGCGCCACCGCTGACGATTCACCCGCGGCTACGCGAATACGGTGAGGCCGCGCCGCGCGGCGCGATGCCCCGGGTGCGTGATCGCGGCGAGGCCCGCGCACATCTGGCGCGCGAACTCGCCGAGGAGTCGCTGCAGGTCGAGGCGGCGCGCAAGCACCTCGCCACCGGTCAGCCCACACGCCTTTCAGATCTCGACGAGCTGGACATCCATGCCTTCGGTCTGTTCCTGGGATTGCTCGGTGAGGTGCTGACCGAACAGGCCGGTCCGAACACCAGCGCGGAACGGCGAACCGGCGACGGATTATTGCATATCAACCTCACGCCACTCGCAGTCGATAGCCGCGCTGTGATCAATACGCCGCGCGGCGTATTTGCCGGGCGCGACCATTTGATCACTATCACGCCGACATGAGACAGCCGATGGCCGCCAGCGTTGGTAGGGACAGCCGCAGCATCGGCCAGCAACAGCATCGGTTCCAGAACGAGGAATTTCGCAACGCCGTGCGCGCCCTGCTGATGACGCCGCTGATGAGTCCGGACCACGACGATTTTCCGGCGATCCGCCGTCAGGTCGACGCACTGCGCGACTGGTTTGGGCGCGAAACCGGCTGGGCGCTGCACGTCGAACAAGAGGGTGCTCGACTTTATAAGCGGCCGGCGGATCTCGCCAGCACGATGCGCGGCTTGCCGTTTTATGATCGCCGCCGTTACGTGCTGCTGTGCCTGGCTTGCGCGGTGCTCGAACGCGCCGACCCGCAGATCACATTGCGACTGCTGGGTGAGCGGCTGCTGCAATTCGCCGCCGAGCCGACGCTGGCAGCTTGCGGCTTCAGCTTCACGCTCGGCGCTCCCCACGAGCGGCGTGAACTGGTGGCGGTGTGCCGCACCTTGCTCGACTTGGGCGTGCTGCAGCGTGTCGCCGGCGACGAAGACGCCTTCGTGCATGCCGGGGGCGATCAGGCCGATGCGCTCTACGACGTGCAGCGCCGCGCGCTCGCCGGCATGCTGGCCGCCGTGCGCGGGCCGTCGACTTTCCGGCCGGAGGATGCGCCGGTCACGCTCGACCAGCGACTGCATGCCCTAGCCGACGAGCATGTGGCTGACAGCGATGAGGGCCGACGCACCGTTCTGCGCCGCCAACTGGCACGCCGGCTGCTCGACGATCCGGTAGTCTATACCGACACACTGGACCCGGAGTCCCGGGCCTATTTTGTCAACCAGCGTGGCGCCATGGCGGCCCGCCTGTGTGACGCAACCGGGCTGGTCGCGGAGCAACGCGCCGAAGGTCTGGCGCTGGTCGATGAGGCTGGCTCGCTGACAGATGTGGCGATGCCCGCCGAAGGCACCGACGCCCATGTCACGCTGCTGGTCGCGGAGTTCCTGGCCACCGTTTACAGGCAGCGGCAGACGGATGCCGCCGGAGCGACCCAACCATTCTCTGGTACGATCAGGGAACAAGACGTCGTCGATTACGTGCGCGAGAGCAAGCCCCGCTATGGCAAATACTGGCGCAAATCTGCGCGTGAACCCGGCGCCGAACGCGAGCTTGCGGAGATCGCCCTTGATCGGCTGGAAAAGCTTCAACTGATTGTGCGAGATGCCGAGACGATCTACCCTCGCCCGGCGCTCGCCCGTTTCGCGCTCGGCGAGGCGGAGGTCCGCGACTTTCGTGAAATACGCGGCGTACCGACCGCAGCTGCCGATGCCCTGGTCGGTCCGACATGAACGACCGGCCGGCTTCATTTGCTGCGCTCTCCGAGAGACCCGCGCTGCCGATCCCGACGCGGCAACGCTGGCAGCCTTTGCGGCTTGGACTGGTGGAACTGTTTCACTACGACAGCGAGGAGTTCTGGTTCCGCGACGGTCATCTGCTGCTGCGGGGCAACAACGGCACCGGCAAATCCAAGGTGCTGTCGCTGACGCTGCCCTTCTTGCTCGATGCACAGCTCAAGTCCTCGCGCATCGAGCCCGACGGCGACAGCGGCAAGAAGATGTCCTGGAACCTGTTGATGGGTAGCTATGACCGGCGCATCGGCTACGCCTGGATCGAATTCGGCCGCCTCGCCGACGACGGTACGCCGCATTACCTCACACTCGGCGCTGGGCTTGCCGCGGTCGCTGCGCGTCCCCAGGTGGACAGCTGGTTCTTCGTGCTGGAGGATTCCATTGGCGCTCCGCGCATCAATCAGGATATCTGGCTGATGAGCGATCAGCGCGTGGTCCTGACCCGGGAACGCCTGCGCGACGCGCTGCACGGCCGCGGCCAGGTGTTCGATACCGCCGTCAGCTACCGGCGCGCGGTCGATGAGCGATTGTTTCACCTCGGCACCAGGCGCTACGACGCCTTGATGGATACGCTGATTCAGTTGCGTCAGCCGCAATTGTCGAAAAAGCCCGACGAAACCGCGCTCTCGGACGCACTCACCGAGGCCTTGCCGCCGCTCGCACCGGAGCTGCTCGGGGACGTCGCCGAGGCCCTGGGCCAGCTGGAGGAAGATCGCCGCCAACTCGAGGAATACCAGGCGCTGGCAAGAGCCGTCGAGCGCTTCGACCAGCGCTACCGGATCTACGCCGGCACCCAGAGCCGGCGGCAGGCCCGCGCGCTGCGCCAGGCCCAGACCGAGTTCGACAGCGCAAGCCGGGCGCGTGCCGACGCGCAGGCGCGGCTCGAGACGGCCGAGACCGAGGAAGCGCTCGCCCGGATAACTCACGACGACGCGGAACTTGCGCTCAAGCGCGAGCAGGCCCGGCTTGATATCCTGCGTGCCGACCCGACCATGCAGGACGCGAACCGTCTCGAATCCGCCGAGCGGGACGCTTTGGCGCGGCAGCGTGCGCTGCAAGTCGCCACCGCGGCGGTCGATGAGGTGCGGCGGCGATTAAAGCGCAGCACTGAGGAGACCGGGCACGCCATCCAGCGCATGACGCAAGCCGAACGTGTGATGACGAAGCTACGTCAGAACAGCGTGACGCATGCCGAGGCCGCAGGTATCGCTGGCCTACACGCCGGTAGCCCGCTCGCGACGCTCGCCGCCGCCGATCTGGTCGCATTGACGCCACAAGCCTTCGACAATGCATGCGCCGACCTTCGCACGTTGATCGTTGATCGACGCGAACAGATCGCATTGTTGCGGCGACGCCATGCCGAGGTGACGGAGGCCGAAGCCCTTCATACACAACGCCAGAACACGCGCGACGAAAGACAGGGCACTGTAGAGGCCACGGCAAAACGACGCGAGCAAGCCGATACGGAGGTCGATCACGAGGGTCGCAACCTGATTCAGGCCTGGGAGCGCTACTTCGCCGGCCTGAAGCAACTGCAGGTCAGCCCCGACGACAGCCGCGCAGCGCTCACGGCCCTCGCCGACTGGGTTGTTGGGCTGGATGGCGACAATCCGGCGCGACATTGCCTGCAAACGGCGCAGCAGCACGCCAGCCTGCGTCTGGCGCAGCGTCGCGTGTCGCTCGACGGCCAACGCCAGACGCTGGAGACGGAGCTCAACACCCTCGAAGACGAGCGCAGCCGTCTCGAAGCCGGCGTCGATGCGACGCCGCCCCACCCGCATACGCGCGGCGCCGACGCCAGAGGTGCGCGCGAGGGTGCGCCGCTCTGGCAATTGGTGGATTTTCGCGAGGAGGTCACGACCGCTCAGCGCGCCGGCCTCGAGGCCGCGCTTGAAGCCGCCGGCCTGCTCGACGCATGGGTCTCGCCCGACGGCCACCTGCAGGCCGGCGACGGAGTGGAGCTGTTGCACGACACCCAGGTGCTGCAGCGACAGCCGCATGCGCTCTCGCTCGCTGGTTGGCTGCACGCTGACGCGCCTGCCGATAGCGCGGTACCGGCCGCGCTCGTCGAACGCCTGCTGTCCGGCATCGCCTGCACCGACGACGATCCCGCGGACAGCGAAGCCTGGGTCGCCCTCGACGGTCGCTTTCGGCTCGCCGCGCTGGTCGGCGCCTGGGCCAAACCGGCGGCGGTCTACATCGGCCATGCGGCCCGCGCCGCGGCCCGCAAGCAGCGACTGGCCGACGTGGCCGGCCGCCTAACACAAATCGCCGATGAGCTCATTGCAGTCCAGGCGATGGACGCGCAACTCACGCGCGATCAGGACCAAGCCGCCGATGAATGGCGTCTGGCTCCCTCCGAAGAGGCGTTGCGCAACGCCCATCTTGCGGCGGTCGCCAGCGCGCGCGAGGCCCAGACCGCCCGCCAGCAATTGAGCGAGGCCGATCTTCAATACCAGGAGGCCGCACAAGCCCTGCAGACGGTGCGGCAACGACTCGCCGCCGATGCCGCCGACCTGCGCCTTCCCACATTATCAGCCGAATTACCGGCGGTCGAGATGGCGTTGAACCACTATCACGATGCCCAACTCCGCCTCGCCCAGGCTGTTCACGAGGTGCGTCTGGCGCTGCCCGAACTGCAGCGGCAACGCAACCGCGAGAACGAAACCCGCGACGATCTGAAGAAGCAGGATGAACAATTTGCGGCTGCCCGCATTGAGGCGGGAGAAGCCGCCGTCCGGTTCGAAGTGTTGCGCGGATCCGTCGGCGCCAGGGTCGAGGAGCTGCAACGGCGGCTGGTCGATGCCGGGACCGCCGTCGAGGCCAGCAATTCCTCACTAACGCTCGCGCGCGGCGTCCTGAGCAAATCCGGCGAGGCGCGCGCGGTCGCGCACGAACAGGCAGCGACTGCGAGCACTGTGTTCGGACAACGCAGCGACGCGCGCGCCGAAGCAATCGCGAAGTTCCAGCACTTCGCGGCCACCGGCCTGCTCGCGGCTGCGCTACCGCAAGCCGACCTGCCTGACATGGGCGGCCCGTGGACGATCGACCCCGCGCTTACTCTGGCTCGCCGAGCGGAACAGGCCTTATCCGAACTCAAGGACGACGACGACGCCTGGACACGCCTGCAACGACAGATCGGCGAAGACCTGACGGAGCTGCAACGCGCCCTCAGCGCACTCGGCCACCAGGCGCACGCAGAACAGAGCGATTGGGGGCTTATCGTCCGCGTCGTCTACCAGAACCGACCCGAACCGCCGGATCGCCTTGCCGCGCACCTCGCCGAAGAGATCGCCCAGCGCAGTGAACTGCTGACGGCAAACGAGCGCGCTGTGCTGGAGAACCATCTGCAGGCCGAAATCGCCTCCGAAGTGCAGCGGCTGCTGCAGGCGGCCGAAACTCAGCGCGATGCGATCAACAGAGAATTGCACCATCGCCCGACCTCCACCGGAGTACGCTATCGTCTGCTGTGGCAGCCGCTGGCGGAAGAAGAAGGCGCTCCGGTCGGCCTCGAAGCAGCGCGCAAACGCCTGCTCAACACCAGCGCAGACCTTTGGTCCGCTGACGACCGGAGGGTGGTCGGCGCGATGTTGCAGCAGCGCATCGCCGCCGAGCGCGAGCGAGCCGATTCGGGCGCCGGAAAGGATGTGGGCGGCAGCCTGATCGAGCAACTCGCCCGCGCGCTGGACTATCGCCGCTGGCACCGCTTTCGCGTCGAGCGCTGGCAGGACGGACACTGGCGCAAACTCTCCGGTCCGGCCTCCAGCGGAGAGCGGGCGCTCGGCCTCACCGTGCCGCTGTTCGCCGCGGTCGCCAGTTTCTACAGTCAGGGCAGCTACGCGCTGGCGCCGCGCCTGATGCTGCTCGATGAAGCGTTCGCCGGCATCGATGATACCGCGCGCGCCCATTGCATGGGGCTGATCCGCGAGTTCGATCTCGACTTCGTCATCACCAGCGAGCGTGAATGGGCCTGCTATGCCGAACTGCCCGGCGTCGCCATTTGCCAGTTGCAGCGGCGTGAAGGCATCGACGCAGTGTTCGTGTCGCGTTGGAGCTGGGACGGTCGCGCCAAGACACGCGAAGACGATCCAGATCGCAGGTTTGCGCCGACATGATTTCCTCGACCGACCCACGCCTGCAACGCCTGCTTGGCGGCGACCGTTACGCCTTGCTGCGCAAGCGCCTGCGTCAGCGTTTCGAACGGGCACCGCTCGACGCCACGGTTGAAAACTTTCGCATCGGCAAGCTCACCGCGGAGGAACATGCCGCATTGGCTTCGCTGCTCGGTCGTCCGCTCCGTTACACCAATTCCTTACAGGTCGACGTTCGCCTCGTCGATACCGCCTTCCAGAATGCCGGCATCGCCGCTTCGCTGCGCGACGCACTTGAACAACTCGATGGCCCGATTACGAATCTCGCCACGACGCGCCTTGCGCTGCAAACGATGTGGTCGGACGTGCTGGGCGGCTGCACTCACCGCGAATTGATCGGACTGCTTCAGGCTCCGGTGGGCATCGGGCTTCTCAAGCGCCTCGCACGACAGAGCCCGCCGGCGGCGCTCCAACTCTGTCGCCGTGTCGAAGCGGTATTGCAACGCCTGCCCGCGAGCGGCATCACACGTTCGCAATTGGCCGCCGACGTGCTGGGCGACGCCCACGCGCTCGACAGCGGACAACCCACGGCAACCCTGGTACTGACGGTCTGGCGTCAGGTAATCGCTCAGACCGATTACAATAATGATGACGTCGATAGCGAGCCAACGGGAGACGGCGAACTGGAGCGGGGCGGTGGTGCGGAGCGCGACCGCGACGTCTGGGCCAAGGCCGGCGTACTGGTCAATGAATTGGCGCGCCCGGTGCTGTTCCTGAACCTGCCCATGCGCGATGCGGGAAATTACAGTCAGTCGCTGGGAGAGCCTGTTTACACTTCGCTGCGGTCGCTTTTGCGGTCTCCACCGTCGTGGGACGTGGCGGATCGCAGGGTCTATGTCTGTGAGAATCCCAACCTGGTCGCGATCGCCGCAGATCACTGGGGCTCCGATTGCGCGCCGCTAGTCTGCACTGACGGCATGCCCGCCGCAGCACAGCGATGCCTACTGTCGCAGCTGGCTAAAGCGCGGGCGCAGCTTTTCTATCATGGCGATTTCGATTGGCCGGGAGTGCGGATCGGCAACCACGTCATGCGCGAGCACGGCGCTCAACCCTGGCGCTTTGGGGCGAGCGACTACGAGGCCGCCGTCGAAGGGGCCTCAAGTCTTGGACAGGCTCTCACGGGGAAGGCTGCCCGCGCATTTTGGGACGAAGGGTTGATGACGGCCATGCAGCAACATGAACTCTCCATAGCCGAAGAAGCTCTAGCCGCTTCATTGTTGAAGGATCTCAGGGCCGCATAGTAACTGGGTTCGCGGTTTTATTCTGAATGGTGGCATTTTTTGGCGCACCCGACACGATTCGAACGTGTGACCTTTGCCTTCGGAGGGCAAAGGTGAGGGTATTACCCTTGCTTACCCGAAATCGCTTGGAATTACTTGTCGCGAGTTGTAAGCTAAAACTGGCCTTATCTTGAGGCAACGGTCGTTTCCCGGAATTTCGTCAGTTTACCGGCCCATGCTTACCCGGTGCTTACCCAGGCCAAATGACAAAACTCACCAAAAGAACTATCGATGCCGCCGAGACAACCGAGGCCGACTTGTTCGTTTGGGATGACGAACTGCCCGGGTTTGGCCTCCGGGTCAAGAAAAGCGGCGCCAAGTCCTTCCTGGTGCAGTATCGCAACGCCAACGGGCGCAGCCGCCGGATTACCCTGGGTCGGTACGGCGTCCTGACCGCTGAGGAGGCCCGCAGAGAGGCAAAGCTGGCGTTGGGAGAAGTGGTCCGTGGCGCCGATCCAGCCGAGAGCAAGAAGCTGGCGCGTGGTGCCATGACGATCGAAGAACTTTGCCGCGAATATCTAGCTAAGGCGGAGGCGGGGCTGATCCTCACCCGCCGCGGTGAGGCCAAAAGCGCCAGCACACTCTATACTGACACCGGCCGGATTAATCGACACATCGTTCCCCTGATCGGAAAGCGAACGGTTAAGGATTTTACGACCGTCGACGCTGGGAAATTCCAGCGCGATGTGATTGCCGGAAAATCCGCTGCCGACATCAAGACGAAGTTGAGAGGACGGGCAATCGTCACCGGCGGGAAGGGGACGGCTTCCCGAACGATGGGGCTGCTTGGTGGAATTTTTAGCTACGCGGTAAGTGAGGGCTACCGGCCGGACAATCCCTGCAATGGCATCGTGCGTCCAAAGGACGGAACTCACGAGTGGCGCATGGATGACGCCGGTTATCGTCAACTCGGCAAATGCCTCGCGGCGGCGGCAGTCACCGGACATCATTGGCAGCGTGTGTTGGCCAGTAGGGCAGCAACGTTAACGGGCTGTCGGCTGAACGAGATCGAGGGGCTGCTCAAAACGGAAGTGGATAGCGTCGGCATGGCGCTCCGCCTGGGCGACACAAAGACCGGCAAGAGCGTTCGCCCGGTAGGATCAGCGGTGATAGCGGTCGTAAAAGCAGCTTCAGCCAAATCCAAATCCAAATATGTCTTCCCCGCAATCACGAACAACGCCAAGCATCACACTGGCCTAACCCGGTGGCTCCAGAAAATAGCGGCCAAAGACGTGCCCCGGATTACGAGCAACGGCTTGCGCCATTCCTTCAGCTCGACCGCGGAGGATCTTGGCTATTCGCTTCCAACCATCAAAGCGTTGGTCGGTCACTCCCGCGCGAGCGTGACCGAGGGCTATATCCATAAGATCGACTCCGCGTTGCTCGCCGCCGCCGAGCAGATCGCGCGGCACATCGACGATGCCATGACAGGACGGAAAGCAAACAAAGTGGTCCAACTTCGTAAGGCTTGAAAACAGATCGGCGCGGCTAGGGTAGCTCCTGAGAAGCTGGTCCGCACCAGCCTGCCACGTCGCCCTCCTGCGGAAGTACGAGCAGGAGTGCAAATGCCGACGAAGACCTACATACGCGACGATCAAGAATACTACCTTGATACGGACGAACCCGTTTGGTCGCACCGATATCGCCAGATGCGAGATGGCATAAAAGGCAAACCGGCCTACGATTTAAAAGACGAACCGGGGATCATTCAAATATTGGAGGCGCTTGAAGAGCTGGAGCGCGAGACTTGGCCCGGATTAGGCTTAGATCCCAAGGGAAAGGACGCGGCCGCATTTAAGGCCCTCCACCTGGCGGCTTGGCTGGTAGACAATGTTGCGGGGTGGGCGATCGATCATCAGAGGGGGCTGGCTCAGGAGGGGCTGCGCTTTCTGGGCACAGTTGCGGATACGGTGAAAGCCAGCTCAGAGCATTCAGAACGGCTAGCGGCGGTTGATGTTCATGATCATGAGAGGGACGGAGCATCGCGCGGTCCACTCAGCCCAATTCAGTCGCGGAAATTTCTCTTGAACATGCTAGTTCCGATGGGCGATCGTTTGAGCCTGCCTGACGATATTGTCGAAGCTCTCGAAGCTTTAGACTATGGCGAAACGTTACCGATTTTTGCAAAAGCAAGTACTTCTAGGAGGACTGGCCTCATTGAATATCGCGCGAAATTGAGCGCCATCGCGTTTATCGAATATGAACATGAGAAAGGTACGCTGAAGCACCGATCAACAGATACGGTAATGGAAGCCTTTGCTGTTACGCGAGACGCGGCCAAAGACTGGAAGGCTGACTTGCAGGTTGCTCTGGGCCCCTACGAAGTGCGGCGCGACAATCAAGATGGGAATCCCGCGACAATCAGGATGAGAATGCGCCGCTGCTGGGGTGACGAAGGGAGGGCGTAGCCCGACCGGAGTTAACCGTCATCGGAATCTTGACGAGCGAAGCGCAAAACGACATCGGCTTTGTGAAAATCTGTTTCAGGTCCGAACATATCCATTTCGCCGCACCACGACCTGCCCGTCGCATACTTTAGAACGAATTGTCCAAGTGGAACGTCGGACTGCATCGTTTGACCGCCCCGAATGAAAAATGTTTGTATTGGCTCGCGCGTTATCGAGTCTTCCAGCTTTACGAAGTAGTTAGCTCCGACGGCAGTACGAATTTCGAAGGGGGCGGCTAGATTGGCCGAAAGATCGTAGTTGCGGTAAATTCCTGTGCGAGGTCTTGAAACGGTCACGCAGTTCACAGCGATAGGTTCCGTCTGTTTGACATGAGCGGGCGTGGGTCCTTTTGTCGGCGCCTGCCAAATGACGATAGAAACCATCCCTAAGACGGCGGCAATCCAGTAGTAGCGACGATACTGGTACAGCCGACGAATTGCCCTTCTAGATGCCGCCTCGGGCAGCGTGGCGCGACATTTACCACACCGGGGAATGAGATCGATCGGATAAGATCCAATTCGATTAATTGCATCGCATGACGCGCATCTGATTTCATGATCCGCCAACTGCGTCCCCTTTGCGATGCAATGGGCGCGACCTTCCGTTCCTGCTTGTGCCAGCGGAACACGTCACCGTGCGCCGTGATCATCTTCGCGCGAATCATCATATTCAGCAGTTATTGAGAACCAGCTTGCTCTAAGGTCAGCGGCTTCAACGTTTCCGCTGGCCAATATGCAGGTGTCAGACCCGTTTGGACTCACTAAAACATAATTCCAACTCTGATCAGCTAGCACTATCGAATATTGCTTCGACTGTTCGCGGTAGGACCAAGTTCCACTCTCCGCTTTCTTAGTGCCTGCTTTGTCGTAAACCTTCAGGACATGATTTTCGGATAGTGACAATCGCTTTGAGCCGTCTATCGAAACCAACTCAGAGCAAGCGATCAGGTCATCCCAGCCCGCAGGGTACAACGTCGCAGAGGACTTTTCTTTTATGAAAAGTATCCACGATAAGAGCGCGGCCATCCCGCAGCCCCCGACGACTTTGGCGGATCTATTTAAACTAAAGGACATTGTGGACGTCTGACCGCACCGGGATAACCGTCCTATTGTCGGCCGTCTGAAGCACTTCGGCTGCCTTGATAATTCGCGCGGCGTCAGTCGACGGTTAAAAAACGGGCCCAATCCTAAAATGGGCGTTTCGACCAAGCTAGCAGACTGATTCTCGCTACCGCAAGACGAATCGGAACGATCGTTCCTAGAAATATCGTTCCTGTCATTGTGCCCTTCCGTCATGGACCTGAAAGAGGCTATGGCGATAAATTTGCGTCGAGAGCGCCATGCTAGAGAGATGACGCAAGAAGAACTGGCCGATCGGGCCGGGCTGAGTTCACGCTACTTAGGTTCGATTGAACGAGGTGCGGTTTCAGCCAGCGTCACCGTTTTAGGCCGGCTGGCACAGGCTTTGCGCGTCAGCCCGTGTGAATTGATAGCTCCGCCGCAACTTCGGAAGTCGCCGCGATCCAGATCAGTCGGCAAGGATTAGTCGAGGTCCGCTTTGGAGCCCTTAACGGACTCAAGAAGGACATACCGCCATGTCCGAAAAGCGCCAAAGAACGAACCCGCTCACGCGGGAGGGACTGGCGGCGCGGTCAAGCGATTAGGTCTACCGCAGTAACTATTTGAACGAGCGCAAGTGACGGGCGGGCGCTCCGTCTTGAGGATTGAGGGGTTCAAGCACTCCAACCTCAAGACAGGAGCTCCCAATGAGCGAGAAGCCCATCAGCCCGCTGCGCCGGCGCATGATCGAAGACATGACGGTGCGCAACTTCGTCGAGAAGACGCGCAACGATTATATCCGACACGTCAGGACATTCACAGCCTTTCTCGGCCGCGCGCCGGATACGGCCACGCCTGAGGACCTTCGCCTTTTCCAGCTGCATCAGGCACAGACCGGCGCTCGTGCGCCGAGCATCAATGGCTCGGTTGTGGCGCTGCGTTTCTTCTTCACCGTGACGCTCGACCGCCCCGAGATGGCACGGCACCTCACGTTCGTGCGGGAGCCGCGCAGGATCCCGGTGATCTTGAGCCTGGAGGAGATCGCACGGCTACTGGAGGCGGCCCCCGGGCCGAAGTACAAGGCCGCGCTGAGCGCCGCCTATGGAGCCGGACTGCGGGTCTCCGAAGTCGTGGCGCTGAAGGTGTCGGACATCGATTCCGAGCGTATGCTGCTGCGCATCGAGCAGGGCAAGGGGCGCAAGGATCGCTTTGCAATGCTTTCCCCGCGGCTGTTGGAGTTGCTGCGCGATTGGTATCGCATCGCCCGGCCCACGGTCTGGCTGTTTCCGGGCCGTGATCCGCTGCTGCCGCTGACGACACGGCAATTCAATCGCGCCGTTCATGCCGCTGCCGATAGGGCGGCGATCAAAAAGCGAGTAACGCCTCACACATTGCGACATAGCTTTGCTACCCACTTGCTCGAAGAGAAAACCGATGTGCGTTTGATTCAGGTTTTGCTCGGACATGCCAGGGTCGATACCACCGCCCTCTACGCGCAGGTGGCTACCAACGTGATCCGCGCGATCATGAGCCCGTTGGATCGGCTCACGCCGCTGACATCGGAGAACAAGCCGCCGGCATAAGCCACGGCGATCATGGCTCGCCCCGCCCTGGAGATCGCGGACATCTTCCGCGACCACGGGCCCGCTTGGCGTAAAGCCAATGCAGGTCACGTCAGCCTCGGCCAGTTGAAGGTGATGTCGGCGATCGAGAGCTGCCGCACGGCAGCTCTTGGCGGGCATGTCATGCGTTGCGAGGACTGCTTGCACACGCAGATCGCCTACAACAGCTGCCGTAATAGGCATTGCCCCAAGTGCCAGGGCTCGCAGGCGCTGGAATGGATGAAGCAGCGCAAGTCAGAACTGCTGGACGTCCCTTACTTCCACGTCGTATTCACGCTGCCGGCTCGGATTGCCGCCATCGCCTACCAGAATAAGGCCGTCGTCTACGATCTCTTGTTCAAGGCTTCCTCGCAGACAATGCGCACGATTGCGGCCGATCCCAAGCGCCTCGGCGTCAAGATCGGCTTCACATCGGTGCTCCACACCTGGGGCTCCGCGATGACCCATCATCCACACGTCCACATGATCGTGCCGGGTGGCGGGATATCGCTCGACGGCACGCGCTGGATCGGCTGCCGTCCAAACTATCTCTTGCCGGTGAAGGTGCTGTCGCGGCTGTTCCGCCGCCTGATGCCGGAGATGCTGCTCGCCGCTCACGACGCCGGCCGCCTGCAGTTCTTCGGCGACCTCGTCCACCCCGCCGGCAAGGCCGCGTTCAAGGCCTATCTCGCGCCGCTGCATCGGACCAAGTGGTTCGTCTATAGCAAGCGGCCGTTCGCCGGGCCCGAGCAGGTGCTGGCCTATC
Organism: uncultured Alphaproteobacteria bacterium; assembly: GCA_963832045.1. Taxonomy (GTDB): domain Bacteria; phylum Pseudomonadota; class Alphaproteobacteria; order Rhizobiales; family Xanthobacteraceae; genus Bradyrhizobium. Next base: position 498,070 of record CAWHSM010000005.1, on the reverse strand, counting down.
TGTCCCGCTACACCCACCGGGTCGCGATCTCCAACAGCCGCCTCATCACCGCCGACGCGACCGGCGTCACGTTCAGCTGCAAGGACTACCGGATCGAGGGACCCGGCCGCTACAAGACCATGACGCTGAAGCCGGACGAGTTCATCAGGCGGTTCCTGATCCATGTCCTGCCATGCGGATTCCACCGGATAAGGCACTGCGGTCTGCTGGCCAGCGGCACCAAGACCGAGACCATCGCGCGGATCCGTGAGATGATCGCTGCGGTGGCACCTGTGCAAACCGCGCACCAGCCGCAGCCTCCCGATAGAGCAGCGGCAACCGAACAGGCGACCCACCCGTGCCCGTGTTGCGGCGGTCGCATGAACATCATCGAGACCTTCAAGCGCGGCTCGACACCGCATCATCGGCCGACCGGTCCAATCATCGCCGTCAGGATCGATACATCATGATCACGTTCCCCACCTCACAGATTCAAAATCCCGATCTTCCTCGCCGGCCCTCGATCCGTAACGGCGGCGCTCCTGCAAATCTGCCTTCGCGACGTCAACGTCGCCATCGATCTTCCTGGCTTACCGCAGATTCCCGCACCTGCGACCGACCAATCACGCGCCGCAACGTCGTCAGCCAACACACTCATCGGCGCCGGTTGCCCTTACCCAGCTCCGTGCTGCGCAAACCTCCATAGCGCTCGGCGCTCGCCGCGCCACCGCCTGCCATTTCCCGCGGGTTCCTTCATTGAAGGCTTCCGGACGCCGGCCACGGTGCAAGCCGCATCGCTGCCATCGGCCGGCATCCGAAACCCTCAACAAATTCAGACATCGCGCCTTTTCACTCGATCACTTGGTCGGCGAGCAATTGGAGCGAATTGGGCACGGTGAGGCCGAGGGCTGCGGCGGTCTTGAGATTGATGACGAGTTCGTATTTGAGCGGAAGCTGAACTGGCAGATCGCCCGGATTTGCGCCTCGCAGAATCTGATCAACGTAGGACGCGGCAGGCCGCGCCTGCTCCTGCTGATTGATGCCATAAGAGATCAAGCCGCCGCTCGCGGCATAGAAGCCAAACGAATATATCGCCGGTAAACCGAAGCGGGCCGCCAGACCGATGATAAGATCGCGCCGCGTCGCTGTTAGCGCACTCGGCGTCACAATGAGGCCGCCGCCTTGCTGTCCGAAAGCGGAAACCACTCGCTCGATGTCGGCGGCGTTGCGGATCTCGGCTGGGGTCACTGCCAATCCCATTTGAGGGGCAGCGGCTTCGATTACGCGCAAAAAGGCTACATTCGGAGTGACTTCCGGAACATGCACGACAGCGACCCGGCGCAGCGCGGGTGCAATCTGGCTCAGATACGCCAACCACTTTCCGCCGATTGCCGGCTCGAAATTATGGAAGCCTGTAATTTTTCCTCCTGGATGAGGCAGGTTCGTGACGAACCCGCTTCCGACCGGATCGGATACCCAGGTGAAAACGATGGGTATAGAGCGCGTGGCGTTCAGTGTCGCCGATACCGCCGAATTTGTAGAGGTAAGGATCACATCGGGCGCAAACCCTACAATTTCCTCGGCCGTGCTGCGCATTCGTTCCTCACTGTCACCAGTGAACCGGTAGTCGAAGCGGATGTTGCGCCCGTCCGTCCAGCCGAGGTCTTGCAAGGTTCGTCGGAAGGTCGCGAGATAGGTCTGCCATACCTCGTCACTCTCGGCGAAGCCCATAATCACGCCGACACGCCTTACCCCATCGCTCTTTTCTGCGAGCGCCGCGAAGGGCCAGATCGCCGCACTGCCGAGCAACGTGACGAACGCACGACGCATCATATCCGACATTGGCGCCCTCCAGACAGACCCACTAAGTCAGTCTACCACACGCTCAGGGCCGCTGTGGGTCAAACTCGGCCGAATTAAGCTGTCCGGGCGATGTCCGGTTTACCCCCGGTAGCGACCGGATCGCGGACATCACGGAACGGCAGTTTCGTGCCAAACTCAGACATAGCGCTGTTTATTCGACCACCCCATCGGCGATCGCAAGCACGCCAGGCGGAATTGTTAGACCGAGCACCTTCGCAGTCGTGAGGTTGATGAATAATTCAAACTTGGTCGGCTGCTCAACCGGCAGTTCGGCGGGCTTGGCACCTTTAAGGATTTTGTCCACGTAGTCGCCGCTCAACCGGAAGGAGTCCGTGACGTCCGCTCCATACGACATTAGTCCACCCAGTTGCACAAACTCCTTGCCCATGGAGATCAAGGGCAGCCGGAGCTTTGCGGCGAGGTCGACAATGCGCTTTCGTTCAGTAAAAAGCATCGGGCTGGGAAATACCATAAGGCAATCAGCTCGCTCATCCGCAATCGCGGAGAATGCCTGATCCAATTCGTCTGGCCCCCGCACGCTAATCAGTCGAAGCTGCAAGCCCAAGGTCTGTGCCGCCCCTTCTGTCTCGTTCATCATATCCCTCATTGTGCGCTCACCATATGCGCCGGGATGCCATAGGGCCGCTACTCTCGAAACAGTGGGGAGCGCTTCCTTGAGCAGAGCTAGACGCTTGGGGACCAGCTGCGGGCCAAGGAAGGTTAACCCCGTGATGTTCCCACCTGGTTGCGCGAGACTGATGACAAGTCCATCGCCGACGGGGTCGCCCATCACTGGGATGACAATCGGAATCGTTGTGGTCGCTTGCCGTACCGCACGGCCGGCGACCGAGTTTGCAGCCACGATGACGTCAAGGTTCAGACCAACAAGTTCGCTTGCCAACGCCGGAAAGCGCTCGATCTTCGACTCCGCCACTCGGACCTCTACGAGCACATTCTGACCATCGATATAGCCGTGTTCGCGTAAGCCTTGATAAAAAGCGTTGAGAATTTTGCGCTGTTCGGGAGATTCAAGCGATCCCGTTGCCAGGAAACCTATCCGCGCGATCTTCTTCGGCTGCTGTGCTCTCGCCGCAATCGGGCATAGCGCAGCGCCAGCAAGTGCTGTAATGAAATCACGTCGCCGCATGTCCTTGTCCTGACCAGGCGCAGAGACAATCCCGGTGCGCCCCTGTCTCAAACGTGCCAATCCCGGAAGTCGCGGCCTCATTCGATCACTTCGTCGGCGCGGCCAAGCAATGATTGGGGAACTGTAAGACCGAGAATCTTTGCGGTTTTGAGATTGATGACCATGTCGACTTTCGTGGCCTGTTGGATCGGCAGGTCGGCGGGCTTCTCGCCCTTGAGAATCCGTCCGGTGTAGATGCCCACCAGACGGTATGCGTCCGTGAGACTGCCTCCGTAGCTTATAAGGCCACCGGCCGCAGCGAACGCACGAAGCTGATAGATTGTGGGCACCGCGTGGCGCATGGCCAGCGCGCCGAGTTGTTCGCTCCGGCTGTTGAAGAATGGCTCGCCGCCGACCACGAGACCGCCTGCTCGCAGTTCTACCAAGCGCTCAAAGACCGCGTCGAGGTCTCGGTCGGTACTGGCTTGCAGGACATGAAGCTGCAGCCCGAGGGTCTGGGCCGCCACCTGCAGTTCCTTTCGTGTGGTCTCAGCACGCGCGGGATCGGCTGGGTTGACGAGCAGTGCAATGATGGTTGCTGAGGGGACCAACTCATGCAGCAGCTGTAGTCGTTTCGGCCCTAACTCCACGTCCAAGATACTCACGCCGGTTACATTGCCACCGGGCCGGCTGATGCTGGAGACAAGTCCCACCTCGACGGGGTCGAACCCTGCCACGAAGGCGATTGGAATCGTCGCGGTTGCTTCCTTTGCCACCTGTGCCGCACGGCCATTTGCGACGATCACGGTCACCTGGCGCAGAACGAGATCGGCTGCCAGCATGGGCAGTCTGTCGTATTGATTCTCCGCGAAGCGGTATTCGATAGCCACATTCTGGCCCTCCACATAGCCGGCTTCTTTCAGACCGCCGCGGAACGCCTTCAAAAGTTGCGGATCATCGCCGGATGTCCGTGTGACGAGGAACCCGATCACCGGCATTGCCGGCTGCTGCGCCCGTGCTGCGAACGGCCAAGTTGCCGCAACACCGAGCGCCGTGATGAACTTCCGCCGCCTCATTGCCTCTCCCGAGCCCATGGCATCGTAGCGGCTCAAACTAGCACACTCGAAGGGGACTGCCGATGTCGCAGTTGGGTCAATCGCGTCACCTTGACCCTGCGTCGCTGACTTCCGGTCTGCCCCAATCAACGAACGTCGCTAGACCGGCCCGGCATGACCGTTTGGTGCCACAAGATGGGTTAATCGGCCGGCCAGCTTGTGGATAGCTGAAGATTTTGGGTGCTGCGCTTCAGGCTGATGGTGAAACGAGGTCCGTGGCAACGGCCTCAAGCATCAGAAGGAGAAGCGCAGCATGGACCATTTTGCTGGATTGGACGTATCGGTCAAGGAGACCAGTGTCTGCATTGTGGATGACACGGGCAGGATCGTGAGGGAAGCAAGGGTAGCAAGCGAGCCAGACGCTCTGCTGCGGGTTCTGGGAAACCCGGCCTACCGCTTCAAGCGGATCGGACTGGAGGCCGGGCCGCTGTCGCAATGGCTGTTCAGTGCGCTGGCCGAAGCAGGCTTGCCTGTGATCTGTGTCGAGACGCGGCACATGCGGGCGGTTTTAAAGGCGCAGATCAACAAGACCGACCGCAACGATGCGCGCGGCATGGCCCAGATGATGCGAGCGGGGCTTTATCGCCCGGTACATGTCAAGACGCTACGCAGTCAGAAACTGCGAATGCTGTTGACCCACCGCAAACTGCTGCAGTCCAAGGCCATCGCCATCGATAACGACCTGCGAGGGACTTTGCGCAACTTCGGCCTCAAGGTGGGCGTGGTAGGAACGGTGAAGTTCGAGGCGCGCATCAAGGAGCTTGTCGAAAGCTTCCCGGATCTTGCTGAGTTAGTCGAACCGCTGCTGATTGTCCGGCGGACGCTTCGCGAGCAGATCGGCATTCTTCATCGTCGCTTGCTGGCTATCGTTCGGAATGATGATGTGTGCCGGCGCCTGATGACCATCCCGGGTGTTGGTCCCGTTGTGGCGCTGACCTATCGCGCCACCGTCGACGTGCCCGCCCGCTTCCGAAACTCCAAGGCGGTCGGGGCGGTGTTTGGGCTCACGCCTTCCAGGTATCAATCAGGCGAGATCGACCGACCCGGCGCCATATCAAGGTGCGGAGACGAGATGATGCGGGTAATGCTCTTCGAAGCGGCTCATATCATGCTGGTGCGTTTGGCGAAGTGGTCCTGGCTCAAGGCCTGGGCCATGAAGATCGCCAGGCACCGCGGGATGAAGAAGGCGATCGTGGCGCTGGCGCGCCGGTTGGCGGTGATCATGCACCGCATCTGGGTTGACGGTACCGAGTTCCGATGGACCCGGGAAGCTACAGCCGGGTGAGAACCATCAGAATCAAACGCGACAGGAGAACACTCGAGCTCCACCGAGCGGTGGAATGATGTCCCTCGCGGGACGATGGATGAGGCGAGTTCGTATGTCTGCTTGGACCTACTGTCTGTAAGACGGCAAGGCCGCCCAAAAGATTGTTCCGCCTCGTCTTCGAATCCCATACTGGAAGGGCCTTGGTGCCGATTCCGTAGAGAACAGGATGAGCCTTTGATTGTCGCGCGCGTCGGCGGACGTCCCGCTCCGCGCGCTTTGTCGACAGCTTCTTTCCGGCGATAGCTGTCGACATTCATTTCGAGGATCGTGGCGTGATGGACGAGGCGGTCGATGGCCGCGAGGGTCATGGCTTGATCCGGGAAGATCTTGCCCCATTCACCGAACGGTTGATTGGCGGTGATGAGCATCGATCGCCGCTCGTAGCGGGCGCTGATCAGCTCGAACAAAACGCTGGTCTCGGCCTGATCCTTGGTCACATAGGCAAGATCGTCCAAAATCAGCAGGTGATATTTGTCGAGTTTGGCGATCGCTGCTTCGAGCGCGAGATCACGGCGCGCGATCTGGAGTTTTTGCACGAGATCGGTGGTTCTGGTGAACAATACGCGCCAGCCCTTTTCGATCAGGGCCATGCCGAGCGCCGCCGCCAGATGCGATTTGCCGCCGCCAGGCGGGCCAAAACACAAGAGATTGGCGCCCTTTTCGAGCCAGGCGTCGCCGGCGGCGAGCGCTTGCACCTGCGCCTTCGAGATCATCGGCACGGCATCGAAGTCGAAGGCCTCGAGGGTCTTTCCAGGCGGCAGTCTTGCTTCCTCCAGATGACGTTCGAAGCGGCGCCGGCTTCGCTCCACCATCTCCTGTTCGGCGAGGGCGGCCAGGAAGCGGGCTGCAGGCCAGCCTTCCTTGTCGGCGGTCTCCGCCAGGGCAGTCCAGATCAGCTTGATACCGGGCAGCCGCAGTTCGCCGAGCAGCAGCTCGATGCGGGCAGCGTCGATCTTGTCGGTCGCATTCATGCGGCCTCTCCCACGGTCGCGGCGATCTGGTCGTAGATGGCGAGCGATGGCAGCGTGACGACGACGACCGGCAATGCCATGCCCTTCGGGCGGAAGCGTTCGATGAGCGCCTTGAGGTCCGGGAGGATGCCGTCGTCGAGAGCGGCTTGCAGCGCAACGGCGAGTTCCGCCTCGCAGGTGCGTTCGTGTGCGAGCGCCAGAAGACCAACCATGGCGCGGCAGGCGGATCTCTCGCCGAGACCGGCGAGCAAGGCGTCGAACGCAAGTGCGTAGGCGCGGCGGGGGAAGAGCTGGGCGCGATAGACCAGATTGAGCAGTGCCATCGGCTTGCGGCGCAGGGAATGGATAACATGGCGATAGTCGATGACATGGCCATGTTTGCCGTTTGGTTGCGCTCGCCCGCGCCGCAAGGTGACGATGTGCGTCGCGCCCTGGAAGCATTCGAGCCGGTCGTCATAAAGCCGCACGCGCAGCCGGTGACCGATCAGGCGGGATGGAACCGAGTAAAACACCTTGCGCAACGTGAAGGCGCTGGATGTCGTGACGTCGACGTTGACCTCCTCATAATCGGCGGTCTTGCGGACCGGCAGTTTCTTCAGCGCCATCCGCTCCTGATCGATGCGCTTGGCATTGCGCGCGTTGCCGCGGCCAATGATCTCGTCGACGAAGCCCCGCCATGCCGCAAGATCGTCGAAGTCCCGCGAAGCACGCAGCAGTAGGGCATCTGCGAGCGCTCTTTTGAGATGGCCATGCGCGCTTTCGATCGAACCATTCTCGTGCGACACGCCGGGATTGTTGCGGGTCGGCGTCATGCCGTAGTGGCCGCAGAACGCCTCGTAGCGTGTCGTCAAATCCTCTTTGGCGTCAGCGCCGAGATTGCGGAACGCGGCCGAAAGGCTGTCGCTTCGGTGCTGCTCGGGAACCCCGCCCAGCGACCACAGGGCGTTCTGCAACCCTTCCGCAAGTGCTACAAAACTTTCACCACCGAGCACGACATGGGCGTGTTCGAAGCCGGAGAACGGCAGACGGAAGTGGTAGAGCCGGCAGTCCAGCAACTGGCCGGCGATGGTGACGCCAAGGTCGGCGACCTCGGTGAAGTCCGACAACCCCATGCGGCCCGGCGGATGTTCCTGGCGGAAGATCACTTCCTGATCCGGGCCGTTCACCGCCCGCCATGTCCGAATGCGCCGCTCAAGCGTCCGCGCACGAGCCCGCGAGTGACATCGACACCGCATAGGTGGAAAGTCTGAATGTGCTTGACCCCAACCGGCCGATTAGAGAAGCAGACATACGCGGGGGGGGGGGCGACGGCACCGCGGTTCGTCTGTCAGCCCCCGGGGCCGTCCTTCATGATGTAACCCATCAGGTCGCCCACGTTGTGCTCCAAATCCCGGATGATGTTCTTGACGACGTCTCCGATCGAGATCACGCCCACGACCTTGCCCGCGTCCAGCACTGGCAGATGGCGAAAACCGCGCTCAGCCATCATTGCCATGCAGCCGTCAAGCCGATCGTCCGGCTTGACCGTCACCGGGTTGCCCGTCATCACTTGGCCCACTGGCGTCTGCTTCGCATCGAGCCCGGGCAACAGCACTTTGATGGCGCAGTCACCCTGGGTCACGATACCGACCAGCACGTCGTCGTCGATGACCAGCACCGACCGGACCCGGTTGTCGCGCATCTGGCGCAAGGCTTCGACGACCATGTCGCCGGAACGAACATGGATCAGGGCGCCACTCTTCTGGGCCAGAGCGTTTTTTACTGTGCTCATCGATCTCCTCTCGTGGGCCCTGTCCTGCCCCGCCTTGACGGTCCGCATTGAACGATAGTCGAAATATCTTGCCTCGTCAGCACCGCGCCGATGTCGCGGAGACCTTGAATTCGTGGAGTAGGGTACCCCAGGTTCAAGCGGTCTAAGCACTGGCACCGGCTCAAGGGCTGATATGGGTCATTCGCTACATAGAGTTTGCCGCTCGGCCTGATACCAAGTCCGCTTTGGCCCGATACCCGACCTAATTCGGCGCCCTAATCCGATGGTCATTCTTCTCGCTCTCTGCAACCGAGCGAGGAGTACGGCTATGCAAGATCAAGTGAATGCGACCACAGCACCCAAGCGAGTGCCGTGGAATAAAGGCAAGCTTACCGGGGCAAAGCCGCCGCTGCGACCCAAGCACGTCTGGTCGATCAGAACAAAGCTCCAGATTGAGGGCCGCGCTCGCGACCTTGCCATGTTCAACCTGGCAATCGATAGCAAGCTTCGTGGTTGTGATGTCGTCGCCATTCGGGTCGAAGATGTCGCGGCAAGTGGATATACGGCGGATCGCGCAACCGTCCGGCAAAAGAAAACTGGACGGCCGGTCAGGTTTGAATTGAGCGAGCAAACCCGGCAGGCCGTTGATGATTATTTGAAGGCCGCCAACAAAAGACCCGGCGAGTTCTTATTCACCGGCCGACGCGGTCCCAACCGCAGCATGACAACCCGGCAATATGCCCGCCTCGTCTCCGAGTGGATCGGCAGTGTTGGATTGGACCCTAGGCTGTTTGGAACGCATTCCCTGCGCCGAACCAAAGCTACCTTGATCTATCGGCGGACGGGCAACCTCAGGGCTATCCAGCTCCTGCTCGGGCACACCAAGATTGAAAGCACGGTCCGGTATCTAGGCATCGAGGTCGATGACGCCCTGGCGATAGCGGATCAAGTTGATGTCTGAAATACCCGGGCAGAGATGGGGTAATCGGCCGGCCCAGCTTGTGGATAGCTGAAGAATTTTGGGTGCTGCGCTTCAGGCTGATGGTGAAACGAGGTCCGTGGTAACGGCCTCAAGCATCAGAAGGAGAAGCGCAGCATGGACCATTTTGGTGGATTGGACGTATCAGTCAAGGAAACCAGCATCTGCATTGTGGATGACAAGGGACGGATTGTCAGGGAAGTGAAGGTAGGGAGCGAGCCTGAGGCTCTTTTGAAGGCTCTGGGGAACCCGGCCTACCGCTTCAAGCGAATTGGACTGGAAGCCGGACCGCTGTCGCAATGGCTATTCAGTGCTCTGGCCGAAGCAGGGCTACCAGTGGTCTGCGTCGAGACGCGGCACATGCGAGCGGTGTTGAAGGCGCAGATCAACAAGACGGATCGCAACGATGCGCGCGGCATCGCCCAGATGATGCGGGTGGGGCTTTACCGTCCGGTGCATGTGAAGACGTTACGCAGTCAGAAACTGCGGATGCTGCTGACCCATCGCAAGCTGCTGCAGTCCAAGGCGATCGCCATCGATAACGACTTGCGCGGTACTTTACGCAACTTCGGTCTCAAGGTCGGTATGGTTGGGACGGTGAAGTTCGAGGCGCGCATCAGGGAGCTAGTCGAGGACTTACCCGACCTGGTCGCGCTGATCGAACCGCTGCTCATTGTTCGACGGACGCTTCGCGAGCAGGTCGTCATCCTGCACCGCAGCTTGCTGGCCATCGTGCGAGACGATGAGGTTTGCCGGCGTTTGATGACGATCCCGGGTGTCGGCCCCGTGGTGTCGCTGACCTATCGCGCCACTGTTGACGTTCCAGCTCGCTTCCGCAAATCCAAGTCCGTCGGGGCGGTGTTTGGGCTGACAAGCTCCAGGTATCAATCGGGTGAGGTGGATTGGAGCGGTAAAATATCGCGCTGTGGCGATGAGATGATGCGGGTGATGCTCTACGAAGCAGCGCAGAGCATGCTGCATTCAAAAAAATGGTGCTGGCTCAAGACCTGGGCCATGCAGATCAGGCGCCGCGGGATGAAAAAGGCGATCGTGGCCCTGGCTCGCCGGCTGGCCGTGATCATGCACCGCATCTGGGTTGACGGCACCGAGTTCCGCTGGACCCGGGAGCAAGCCGCGGTAGCAGCATGAAAACCACGCAGAATTAAATCCAATAGGAGGAAACCCGAGATCCACCCAGCGGTGGAAAGATGTCCCTCGCGGGACGATGGATGAGGTGAGTTCGCATGTCCGCTTGGACCTGCCGTTCGACTGACGGCAAGGCCGCGGTAAAGATTGTTCCGCCTCGTCCTCGGATCCCATGATGGAAGGGCCCTGGTGCCGATTCCGAAGAGAAGCGCGAGCCCGCGAGAGACACTGACACCGCAGTGATGGATAGCCTGAAAGTGCTTGACCCCAAATGGCCGATTAGAGAAGCGGACGTGCTCTGCCCACCCTCTAACCGCCGCTTTGTGCCAGACTCGGACATCGCTCCCGTGACGCTTCGGGCCTACTCATCAATGTCGAAACCTAGTGCCAGACGTCCGCTGAAATGGAGCTGTTCGCGCTCCTGCGGTCGATGATACCGCGCGCCCTGAATGTCACGGAACAATCGCTCAAGCACGGATGTTCGGTAAAACGAACCAGAACCCGCGGCCTCCATGGCCTTTTCCACGACTCGCAACACCGCGCGGCCAACCAATGTGCGTCCCGTCCAGATGCGGTTCGTCATCTCGATCCCGGGCTCGCCGGTGTCGACCGCTGTCACCATCCCACGGTGCGCCACTCTCGCCAAAGCCAGATCGTTGTGCATTTCGCCGACGAGATAAGGCAGCCCGTGATCGCCAGTACGTTTGCGCGCGCTCGCGAGCGCCAGGTCGTACGCCGCCTCGGCAATTCCCAGATACACCGCATAGACGAGCGGAAGAGGTATCATGCCGGGGCTTAGATGAAAGGCCGGGCTCGCCTTGCCGGCAGGCCGTCGCAACAAAATGCGGGACTCGGGAATGAAAATGTCTAGGATCATCACGTCCTGCGAGCCGGTTCCGCGCATGCCCAGCACATACCAGCTGTCCTGCGGCGCGACGCCGGGATCCGGGAGCGGAATGGCGAAGTGCAGCACGGTCGGACCTGCCTCGGGATCGTCGTATATGGCCTGCGTCATCAACAGGTTTCCGGCCGGCATCCCGCTGGCAAACACCTTTCGCGCGTTGATCTTCCAGCCGCCTTCGACGCGCTCTGCCGTTCCCGATGCCGTCAGCCAATCCGAGCCGCCGCTGGTGATCACAACGAGATTTTCGGCCGCGACGCGCCGCAGCAGAGGTTCGGTTGATTTCGGATCGCGCCGCCAGCGCCATGCCGCGGCGGCGATCACATGGGTGTGCATCGACAGTGCAAGCGCGGTCGAGCTGCAGTAATGCGCAAGCGCGCGCAGCATGTCGCAGAGTTCAGGATAGGTCGCGTCACCGCCGCCGAGCGGTTTCGGCACGCCCGCGGCGAACACACCGTGCGCCCGGAGTTCGGCGAAATTCTGCGTGACGAAGCTGTCGTTGGCATCGTGAACGCTGGCCCGCGCCGCAAAGCCTGGGCCGAGTTCGTGCATCAGCCGCGGCCAATCCGAGCCGGCACGAAGGTCTGGATCGGAAGACATCGCGCCTTTCTCCCTTTGTCGGGAGTGTACCATAGGCGCTGGTTGTGGCGGTTGATATCAGGCGGCTGGACGCACCACCGGGAAGTCTTGGCCAACCACCTTATCGAGCCGGATCCAGCCGGGAAGCGAGTGCATCAGGCTCCGATCGCCCTCGATCGATAGCGCTTTTCCGACCATGTCGCGCCAAAGCGCGTGCCCCAGGTAGACCGAGACGAAGTCAGCGATCTTGCCGCGAAGGATCACATCCACGGGATGGCCGGGATCCTTGGCGCAGACGTCGACACCGGAACGCTCGAGGATCAGCCACAAGATGCGGAACTTGCTTTTGTTGGCGGGCACGCCCGAGAACTCAAACCGGGCGACGATGCGCCGATCCGGCAGCGCATCCCGTATCGCTCGCTTGCGGAAGCCCCATAACAGCAGCGTAGGATCGAGGTCGTCGGGCCTCAGTGTGTCGCGCGCGTGAACCAGCCCCCAGTGGCCGAGTTCGCTCACGACCGGACGGAATGCTTCGCCCGCAGGCGTCAGCCAGTATTCGTGGCCGGCCGCATCCTTACGGGCGCGGCGCTCGATGATTCCCTCACGCTCGAGTTCGCGCAGCCGCGCCACCAGCACCGCACGCGATATCAGCGGTACGCCACGGTGGAGGTCGTTGAAGGTGCGGATATCGGCCATCAGCTCGCGCAGAATCAGCGGGGTCCAGCGCTGGGCGAGCACTTCCGACGCCTTCGCGATCGGGCAGAACTGATTATATCCGTTTTCCATACTGGTCATTGAACCACGTTCGCCGGTGGCAGACCAGTTCGAAAAACAGACTTGTTGGCTGCGCACGGCGCGATATCAGCATGTTCGCGCTATTTCCTGGAACGGGGAGAAGACCATGGTCAAAATGCCGAGCACAGCATCCATCGCTTTCACGGCCGCCGCATTGTTTTCGCTCGCGCCGCCGGCTTTTGGGCAACCCGACGACAAGACGCTCGGCACCGTGCATTTCGAGACATCGTGCAAGCCGGAGGCACAGAAGCTATTCGACAGCGCAATGCTGTATCAGCACTCGTTCTGGTACCGCGCCTCCCAACGGGTTTTCGAAGATGTGCTCAAGGCCGATCCGGAATGCGGAATCGCCTATTGGGGCATCGCGTTGAGCCTGCTTTGGAATCCCCATATCCCGCCGCCAGCAAAGAACCTCGCCGAGGGCGCCGCCGCGTTAGCGAAGGCAAAGGACGTCGGTGCCAAGACCCAGCGTGAGCGTGACTATCTGGATGCGCTTGGCGCCATGTACGCCGACTACGACAAGGTCGATCACCGAACCCGCATGCAGTCCTACGTCAAGGCCATGGAAGCACTGGCGCAACGCTATCCCGATGATGACGAAGCACAGATCTATTACGCGCTGGCGCTCAACACCTCGGCGTCACCGGCCGACAAGACCTATGCCAATCAGCTCAAGGGCGCGGCAATCCTGGAGGTAATCGCCAAGCGCCAGCCCCAGCATCCCGGCGTGGCGCACTATTTGATCCATCTCTACGACTATCCCGCGATTGCCGAGAAGGGCCTCGATGCCGCCCGGCGCTATGCCAAAATCGCGCCTGCGGCCGCGCATGCCCTGCACATGCCGTCGCACATTTTTACGCGGGTAGGGCTTTGGCAGGAGTCGATCAACTCCAACGTCGCCTCGCAGCGTGTCGCGAAGGAAGCGGCCGATTTCCACGACCAGCTGCATTCGATGGATTACCTGGTCTATGCCTATCTGCAGCTCGGGCAGGACGCCAAAGCCAAGGCCGTCATCGAAGACATGACGAAGGTTACGGGCTTTCCGGAGGCGTTCCTTCCGGGCCCCTATGCGCTGGCGGTTTCACCGGCACGCTACGCGGTGGAGCGCGGCGACTGGAAGGCTGCTTCGGAGCTTGCGGTCCGTCCGAGCCCGCTCGCCAACGTGCAGGCGATCACCTATTTCGCACGCGCGCTTGGTGCCGCCCGCTCGGGAAATCCCGAGGCCGCCAAGGCGGACATCGCCAAGCTCGCCGAGCTGCGCGACAGGCTGCGCGACGCCAAGGACGCCTATTGGTCCGAGCAGGTCGATATCCAGCGCCAGGTCGCGACCGCCTGGGTACTCTATGCCGAGGGCAAACGCGGTGACGCATTGACGGCCATGAGCGCCGCCGCTGATGCCGAGGACAAGACCGAGAAGCATCCGGTGACGCCGGGCGTGCCCAAGCCGGCGCGCGAACTCTATGGCGTCATGCTGCTCGACAGCGGCAATGCCAAGGACGCGCTCACCGCCTTTGAAGCGACGCTCAAGAAGGAGCCAAATCGGCTCGGTGCCTCGCTCGGTGCGGCGAAGGCTGCCGAAGGCGCCGGTGAAACCACCAAGGCCAAGGCATATTACAGCAAGGTCGTCGCGATCGCCGATGCCGCCGATAACACCCGGACCGATGTTGCCGACGCACGCGCGTTCCTGAAAAAGCTCTGAGGGCGATGCAACGCGCAAAGAAACACGTCGTGAGAGCACTGATACTACCGATCGTGTTGGCTGCTTTGGTAACGCCCGCGCAAGCGCAGTCGCTCCAGCTTATTGGATATTCGGGTTATCTCGGCGAGTGGGAGGTGACTGCCACGGTCACAGAAGATACTTCTGGCCGAAAGCAATATGCGGGACCGATGACGATGAAGCATGTCGGCATATGCACCCAGGATGGGCCGGAAGAGCGGACAGGAAAAATACGTCTGGAAAGATCGGCCTCGCTGTCGCGACTGAATGCCACGCTTTCGGTTGACGGTGTCGAATGCACCTACAGCGGACAATTGGCGGATTCCTATACCGGCACGCTGAGTTGCCCCGATCGCGAAGCGGTTCCGCTCAGGCTGTGGTTGAGATAATGGCTGTTAGTCTCGCTCTCGCTACCTAGGAGCAACGGCTTTTGCCGCAGCCTCGATGTCCGAGAAGGGTCATCAGCGTCGCTTTGCCCGAACGTCAGCCATTTCCGCTCTGCCCCTTATAGCCGACGTGCCGGGCGCCAACGCGCTGTGGCCAACCGCTGACCTAGCCAGTCCCATTCAATGCCCTTGTTGCGAGGGCATGAGAAGGAGATAGTCTTGGGTCCGGTGCTTGTGGTGCGCCCGCCTTCGTTACCCGCAAGTAGAAGTAAGCCAAATTACACGGTGCGTCCCTTACAGGAGTCCTCCGATGTCATCCCTCAAAGGCAAGACGCTGTTTGTCTCCGGCGCGAGCCGCGGCATTGGGCTTGCGATCGCGCTGCGCGCTGCGCGCGACGGCGCCAATGTCGCGATCGCCGCAAAGACCGCGGAGCCGCATCCGAAGCTGAAGGGCACGATCTTTACCGCCGCCGACGAGGTGCGCGCGGCCGGCGGCAAGGCGCTGCCAGTCATCTGCGATATTCGCGATGAAGCCCAGGTGATCGCGGCTGTCGATAGGACCGTCGCCGAGTTCGGTGGCATCGATATCTGTGTCAACAACGCCAGCGCCATTAGCCTCACCAACTCCCAAGCAACCGACATGAAGCGATTCGACCTGATGATGAGCATCAATACTCGCGGCACTTTCATGGTGTCGAAATATTGCATCCCGCACCTGAAGAAGGCCGAAAACCCGCACATTCTGATGCTGTCGCCGCCGCTCGACATGAAGGCGAAATGGTTCGAACACTCTACCGCTTATACCATTGCGAAGTTCGGTATGAGCATGTGCGTGCTGGGACTATCGGCCGAATTGAAAAGTGCGGGCATCGCGGTTAACGCGCTGTGGCCGCGCACTACAATCGCTACCGCCGCGATCGGCAATCTCCTGGGGGGAGATGCCATGATGGGCGCAAGCCGCAAGCCCGAGATCATGGGAGAGGCGGCTTATGTCATCCTTACAAAGCCGTCCCGCGAGTTCACCGGGCATTTCTGTATCGACGACAAGCTGCTCTATGCCACCGGAGTGCGCGATTTCGACCGCTATCGCGTCGATGCCTCGGCCCAGCTGGCGTCTGACTTCTTCGTGCCCGACGATGACCTGCCGCCGCCCGGCGTCACGGTAATGCCGCTGCGCTAAGTTGGCGCGTTTGCCAATGTCGTCAACGTCGTGAAGGGACAAATTCGGAATGGCTAGAGGTAATGGCAGCGGGTCCGCATTGCCTTGATCAGCTGGCGTAAGAGCCTGAGTTTCAGGAGTCTGGGATGGGTCCAGGCTGTGTAAAAACGTTTTTCCGCCCCCAAAAACTGCACGCAACCGGGGACGATCCGCGTCGACACGACGGTTTGAGCATATTTTTGCTGTATCGAGTCTGAAGTCAACCCGAGCGCGACCTCGGGCCACGCTGAGCGACCTGAACGGTCACACGATGCACATAACAGCACGAGCTCTTCACGCCCGGATTGCCACCAGGAGCGTCTTGATGCCGACGATGTTCATCACGCGCGTGAGGTTGTAGGCGAGCACGTGCAGCGCCATTTCAGTCGCTACCTTCGGCAGCGTCTTCATCAGAAAGTGCGTCGCACCCATCCGCATCTTCAGCGTGGCGAACGGATGCTCGACGGTTTCGCGGCGCACACGCATGGCTTGTGGGTTCTGATCGAGCCGCGTCTGCGCGGCCTCGACGACGTGTTCGTGTTCCCAGCGCTTGATACGGCGCTCGTTAGACGTTGTGCACTGATCCTTGAGCGGGCATGCGCGGCACGCCTTCGTCAAGTAAATCCGCATTTTCTGGCCACCTTCATCAGCGGTGAAGTGGTGCGCCAGCTTCTCGCCGGCAGGGCAGCGATAGACATCATCCTTGGCCAAATAAACAAAATCAGGTTTCCCAAAGCGGCCTGCTGACTTGGCCCCCGAGGTTTGCGGCTTGGGCAGCGTGACCGCGACACCGGCCTGTTCACAGGCCAGGATTTCCTCACCTTTGAAGTAACCCCGATCCGCAACGACGTCCAAGTTATCGCTGCGCAGCGCGGCTTTCGCCGCCTGCGCCATCGTCGCCAGTTGTGATCTATCAGTGCCGATGTTGGTGACCTCGTGCGCAACAATCAGATGGTTCGTGGTGTCGACCGCACTTTGCACATTGTAGGCGACCATGCCTGAGCCGCGCCCGCTCGTTGCCATCGAGCGGCAATCCGGATCGGTCAGCGATATCTGCTTGTCGGGCGAGGCGAGCAATGCCTTTTCAAGCGCCGCCAGCCGCTTCACTTCTTCTTCAAGCTTCGAAAGCTTTTCCTTGAGCCGCGTCTTGGTGAGCTGCACCGTTTCCGAAGGCTCTTCTCCTGCGACGGTCCGGCGGTCAACGGTATCGAGTTGGCTCATGTAGCGCGCCACGCTCTCTTCGATCTGCTTCTGGCGGCGCTGGATCTTGCCTTGCGTGAAGTTGTTGTCGCGACTGTTCACAGCCTTGAACTTGCTGCCATCAATGGCAACGCTGGCCTTCGCCAGCAGGCCCATCTTGCGGCACAACTCGACGAATTGGGCGCAAACCTTCTTGATCGCGGGGCCATTGTCCTTGCGGAAGTCGGCGATGGTTTTGTGATCCGGCACAAGTCGCCCGGTCAGCCACATCACCTCAAGATTCCGGCCAGCCTCACGCTCCAGCCGCCGGCTCGATTGGACCCGGTTGAGATAGCCGTAAATGTAGAGCTTGAGCATCGGCGAAGGATGGTACGCTGGCCGGCCAGTCGCTGCTGGATCAACGCCATCGAACCCGAGGTCGCGCAGTTCCAACGCATCCACGAACACATCGACCGCGCGAATGGAATTGCTCTCATCCACCCAATCATCAAGGCATTCCGGAAACAGCGTCGTCTGCTGGCGATCCGCCCCTTGAACGAAACCCCGCATCACTTCCCCCGCCAATTCAGCAGGAAAATCATAGCATCGACGGGGTTTTTACACAGCCTGGGTCACGAGCAACAAAACTCACATTGGAGTCCGCTCTTACCCTGACCGCTGACATGCCAGCGGACATGGATTTTCGTCGCGATGGGCCAATGTCGGAAGGAGGGAGCGACTGGTCCCTGCCCAGTGCGCTTGCGCGCGCTACAATAATTTCTTAAAGATAGCCGCCCCCCAAGATTTTCTTGCCCGCCGCGGCCTGGGACATCGCATCCCTGCACGGATCGCTCAGTTCCGCCATGTGCGATTTTATGCAGGCCCTGATACCGCCGGTGCCCGGTACAATACCGGCACACAGTTTCGTAACATCGGTCTTGCACACCTTTCCGGTCACGGCCACCGTCAGCAGGCGGTCCTGGCAGGTTGGCGACAGGTCGATCAAATGCGATTTTATGCAGGCCTTGATCCGGCC
The DNA here is from genome assembly GCA_963832045.1 of uncultured Alphaproteobacteria bacterium. GTDB lineage: Bacteria > Pseudomonadota > Alphaproteobacteria > Rhizobiales > Xanthobacteraceae > Bradyrhizobium. The sequence continues at coordinate 480,023 of CAWHSM010000005.1, read as the reverse complement.
TTCGCCGGGCTGAATGCCGGCGCACAGTGTCTTGACATCGCCGGCGCAGGGCGGGCCCGCCTGCTGTGCCGCAGCGACAGAACCTGACAGTAGCAGCGCTGTTAAAATAACAAGCCGGAATCGCATTCCCGTCATTTTAAATTCCTCGATCAGATTCAAAAAAGCGTATGGCCCGAACTGCCAGGCGGTCAAATTCAGGCGCCCACTCAGGTCCTGGACTTACGGCCTGAACCGGACCATCCCATTAGCGGACTATTTTTTGCCGCGAGTTGTGAGTATAGTCGGGATCATGAGGATAGAAAGCCGAACGGCATCATCGTCGGCCTCTCGGTGGCTGATCAATAGTTATTTACTCCGCACTTAGAGGGGATGATCGACGAGTTGCCTGCCCCAAATACTGGATTGCCATTGTGGGCAACAAACCGAAAATGAAGTCGAACCGGCGGTTCAACCCGCAAGGTCCCATGCCGACAAAACGTCCGACATTGAAGTCTGCTGCCTCCAGCTTCCGAGCTAGTTCCTTCGGCGGTATGAAGAGTGATGGATCATGGGTGCCGCGAGGGAGAAGCCGAATGACATTCTCCCCGATCGTAACCAGTAAGAATGATGCCATTCGGGTTCTATTGATGGTGTCAAAGAGAAACACTCCATTGGGGCGCAGCACACGCCGGACTTCAAAAAGCACCCGCTTGAGGTCCTCGACATGTTCAAGCACGTCGACACAGACTACGATGTCAAAGACGTCGTTGGCGAACGGCAGGCTTTCACCGCTGGCGACATGATAGTCGATTTCCAAATCGTTCGCCTCGGCGTGACGCCGCGCTGCGGCAATCGCCCCTTCTGATGGGTCGATGCCGGTCACCTTCGCGCCCCTTTTCGACAGAGCTTCGGCCATGAACCCTCCGCCACAACCCAAGTCCAGGACTGCCTCACCTTGCCAGTCGCCGACGATCGGATCAAAGAATGAAAAACGAGCCGGGACCAGGTTTTGCAAGGTCCTTAGCCAGCGTGTCTTGTCGCCCCACCAATCCGCGGAAACGTCATAGATGGAAAGGTCGTTGCGGTGGACCAGCGGGCGTGGCCACGGCAACCAGTAGGGAACGCGATTCTCATAGACCGCGAAGGTCTGCCCAAAACGTCGCCTGAACCGCTTTTCCTTCAACAGGGGACCAACCAGACAATAGGTCGTCAAGGACAGCGCGACGGCCAACTGATCTGGTGTCCAGGTCGGAACCGTCCAAAGGGTAAGCGTGAAGGCGACATAGATCGGCTGCCGTACAATGCGGAATAGTCCTATCGTCGGCATTGGCGGATACACCGGCGACCGGTCGTTTGCAATCGCCCACCAACCTAGAAATCCGGTTTGCAGCGCAAGACCGGCATCCCAAATTGCCTTAAGCAGCAAGAGCCAAGCTGCCGTGTAGAGGCTGCTCATGAACCAAAGCACGGTACCCGTAGCACGCCACCAGATCACCCCACTTGGGGTCCATAGAGCAAACAGCAGGAAGACCTGAATAGATGCCAGAATCGCGTAGGTAGTAGTCGCCATGCGCGAGCCGATGACCGCAGGCGCCAGTCGCTTCAGGATGGTGGCGCCGAAAGGCGACAACAACAGCGAATGGAGGAAAGCGAATTGAACCAGCAACATCGCGTTGGTAGGCGCGCTCCATGACGTTGGGACACGTCCAAAGGACCGGCTCATTCCGAAAAACATCGCCACGATCATCGCTCCGACGCCGACGACAAAGAGCGTGTGACAAACTATTCCATAGGCGATGGCGGTTGCCCGGTGGGTTTTGGATGTCTCCGTGGGCGCTAGAATGGGACTCAATTTGAGAACCTGTGTGTACCGAAAACCTTATCCGAGTTGCTGACGTGATGGAATCGCCTAAGCTGGCGGAATGCTCGGGCTGCTTTGTTTCGCTCTGGCCGTCCTGGCCCCGCCGCAGGCGACTACACCCTACCACGTCTCTGAATTGAGCGATCTTGTGTTGCATCACAGCAGAATTGGCAGCCGACGTCCGAGATGGGTCAATGAACGAACCCGCTCACGCGGGAGGGACTGGCGGCGCGGTCAAGCGATTAGGTCTACCGCAGTAACTATTTGAACGAGCGCAAGTGACGGGCGGGCGCTCCGTCTTGAGGATTGAGGGGTTCAAGCACTCCAACCTCAAGACAGGAGCTCCCAATGAGCGAGAAGCCCATCAGCCCGCTGCGCCGGCGCATGATCGAAGACATGACGGTGCGCAACTTCGTCGAGAAGACGCGCAACGATTATATCCGACACGTCAGGACATTCACAGCCTTTCTCGGCCGCGCGCCGGATACGGCCACGCCTGAGGACCTTCGCCTTTTCCAGCTGCATCAGGCACAGACCGGCGCTCGTGCGCCGAGCATCAATGGCTCGGTTGTGGCGCTGCGTTTCTTCTTCACCGTGACGCTCGACCGCCCCGAGATGGCACGGCACCTCACGTTCGTGCGGGAGCCGCGCAGGATCCCGGTGATCTTGAGCCTGGAGGAGATCGCACGGCTACTGGAGGCGGCCCCCGGGCCGAAGTACAAGGCCGCGCTGAGCGCCGCCTATGACCTGCTGCTCCTGGTGACCCCAATTCCACCAACACCCGGCACACTGAAATTGAATCCTCCACCACTGCCGGGTTTTTCCACGCGGTCCTCGACAGGAATTAATGCATTGCCCACAGCGTTCATGACTTCAGAAAAGCTGCTGTTCTTTCCGCACATGACATAGATCGGTGGACTTGCTGTGGCCGAATGCAGAAAGGCGGCAGTGCGTGCCAGCGAGGTCTTTCCGACGCCACGGTCCCCATAAATAAAAATCTGACGACCAGGAGAGTTCAAAGCCCGATCAATCGTGCGCAGGTTTTTCTCTCGCCCGAACAGCCGTTCTGGTGTCTTGATGGTGTCAGAGGGAGTTAAATTCTGCAGCGAGAATCTCTCGCAACTGCTCATCAGTAACCCCTGCAATGGTCATCTAGATACCCCGCGCCCGAATCGGGGAAGAGTATACCTTAAGTAGCGCAAGATGGGGTCTGCTAGCGAGCCTGGGGTGCTTACCCACACGCTGGATCATGTTCGGTTGTTGGATGCTTAGCAGAGCTGAGCGAACACATTCTGTTATATGAATTGGCTCACCGCGACAAAACTTGGAGTCACATTTACGAGGCGTAGCCAATATGGCCCTCGCGAAAATCTTCAGCGGAAATACTTGACCAACGGGAGCGTAGTTTTCCATCACTCCGGGTAAATATTGGAGGGCAAATATTACAAGAAACTGGGGTGTTTAATTCGAGCGCCCGGGGCCACCCGGCGGTCGAATAACGATGAACTGCCCAAATATCCGTCGGCCCGAAGATTTAGCCGCCACAGTCCCGGCACGCTCGGCGCGTGCTTTCCTGGCGCACCCGACACAATTCGAACGTGTGACCCTTGCCTTCGGGGCCTTGCTCCTTACCCCTCAGCCTACCATTGCCGATATCGGGCCAATCGGCTAAATGAACCGCGATGCACCCGTAGCTCAGCTGGATAGAGCGTTGCCCTCCGAAGGCAAAGGTCACACGTTCGAATCGTGTCGGGTGCGCCAAGTAAATCAACGTCTTATGATTTTTTCGACTTTTCGTAGATAACCCCGGGTAAGCACCGGGTAAGCACCGAGATTGGTCGCACTGGTGATCGACATATCGACGATTGGGCCCGTGGACGTATCTCAATGGGCAACCGACGAAGATAACCCAATTTTCCCCGTCGGCTCCAAGCCGAAGAAGTTGTTGGTGTGTCCAAGCGAGCCGCCGCTCCCGTGGTTGATACCTAGGCACCGCTACCTATTTAAGAATGCCGAAGGTTGGCAAGCGGGCCAGCTCTGGGCTGAAGTCTTCGCTTGGCAGTTCTCACTTTTGGTTGGAATTGCCGTTCCACGATGTTTCGTTGGCATCGACGAACGCGGTGTACCCGGTGCAGTCATTGAGTTCTTTTTCGGATATCCAGACGAAGCGGCACCCGAGCGCTTCATTCATGCGTCGGACATTCTGCAGCGTTCATTGATCGACAAGAAGCGTGGTCGCCCTCACAGCGTGCGGTCTAACGCGGATATCTGTCGAGCCCTTCAGGTTCCCGGCGCTTGGGACTGGTGGGCTGGGACCTTGGCTTTCGATGCGTTGATCGGGAACACTGATCGGCACCCAGACAACTGGGGCATTTTGGCTCGTGTTGACGCACAAAATAAGCGCAGCTTCCGGCTAGCGCCTGCCTTCGACAACGGCACCAGCCTCGCATACGAGCGCACTGAGAAGAGCTTGGCAGAGAACTGGGACAATAATCGTTTGGCGGCCTATATCGACCGGGGAAGGCACCACTGTAGCTGGGTGAGGTCTCGGGACGAGCCGGCAGGGCACATATCGCTCTGTGAAATCGTCGCGGGCGCCTACCCAGAGACTGGCCAAACCATGAAAAATATGATTCAATTCGACATTGGCCGTGTCAACCAAATCCTTACCGCGCTCAGCGAGATTGATTGTGCGCATCGCTTCACGCCACAACGTGCAAAATTCGTACAGAGGTTAATCGAAGCGCGACAGCAAAAGCTTGCTGCTGCGCTGGGAAGTTAAAATGGACAACTGGTTAGAAAGCATCTGCGAACCGAAGCTTCTGATCTTGGCGTGGCAAGCGCCAGATCATTTGAAGGAAAGGTTTCGCTGGGCTGTGGGTGAGGTGAAGCCGACGAGTGACGGCTTCTCCTTCCGCTATTTTGCGCCTGGACAAGAATTTGAGAGTTGGAATGCTGGAAGGACTTTCGACCAGATAGTTGCGCTCGGCTACGCAGGCTATGCAGCCTTTCCCGTCAAGGTACGAGAGCACACCTCTGGCGTATTGGAAGCGTTTAATCGTCGTCTGCCGCCCCGCGGACGGTCCGATTTTTCAGAATACATGAAGCATTTTCAACTCAAGAACTACGGCTCGCTTTCCAATTTTACGCTGCTCGGCAAGACGGAGGCGACGCTTCCAAGCGACGGGTTTTCGATTGTTGATCCTCTTGATGGTAGCGCATCTTGCTGCGACCTGCTCTTGGAGGTCGCTGGCTTTCGCTACTACGCAAACACGCTTGGCGACACCATAACGATTGGAACACACGTAGAGATTAGCCCTGAACCTGAAAATAAGTTTGATAGCAACGCAGTCAGGTTTTCTCTCAATGGCTCGACGATGGGCTATATTAATCGACTTCAAGCAACTGCATTTCATCAATGGATCAAGAACAATAAGATCTCCGCAGTCGTTGAGCGCATTAATGGGAAGATAGAACGTCCGCGGGTCTTTCTATTTGTACGGGTTCGGCCCTCCGACGCGCAAATTGCGGCTTAAAACTTCTTCCGTCCGAGCAAATCTAGCCGAGCCGAAATTCTCAGTCTCGCGCGTTTGTCCCGACGGCTGTTCGCCAGGATTGACTACCCCCTCGATTGGTCCTGTGCCGAGAACGCAATCAGGGGTATATTGGACGGATCCGAGTTGAAATTCCATGCCATTCGGCGCGATCAAGATCATCGACACGGAGATCTGCAGCGCGAAGCTCAAGGCCGAGCACCCGGAGCTATTTCACTACACCGGCCGTGGCGGCTTCGAACCGATCGTCACAAACAACACGCTTTGGGCTACGCACTTCAGGCACCTCAATGACGACGCCGAGATCTCGACGCTGCGGCCGCAGCTGCAGCAGACCATGGCGCAAGTCCTGCAACGCGAGGTCAAGAAACAGAACACCGGCATCCGGAACCAGTACTACCACGCAGGCGGCGCCGCGCCGATGGCCCGCGATTTCGTCGCCAGCCTCTACGCCTCCACCTTCGAGCGCGGCGACGCCGACTTCGCCATCGACGCCTATACGACCTCGTTCTCGACGCACGCCGCGGACACGCCCTACGAGCGCGAGAACGGGCTCGAGAGCCAATGGCGCTGCTACGCGACCGACGGCTTCTGCCTGGTGTTCGACACCGACAAGCTCGGCGATCTCCTGGGGAAGGAGTTCGACAAGCTCGACTTCACCCATCTGAACCTCGAGGACGTCCGATATCTGCGCGACGGGACCCGGCTGCCGGACTACTTTGACTTTATCGAGCCGGCACTCCAGGTCGTCGCCGAACAGGTGTTCAAGCGGTTCGAGAAGCAGGAAATGGGGACTGTCGAGTTCCTGCGGTGCGCGACCCTGCTGAAACGGGCGTCCTTCCGCGAGGAGCGCGAGGTCAGGATAGTAGCCATCCCGGGCGCGCCCGGCTGGCAGGAGCAGGCGGCGCGCGAGCACCCCGACCAATTCGTGAAGAAGCCGATCGCGGTGATCGACGAGAAGCCAGGAAGATCGATGGCGACGTTGACGTCGCGAAGGCAGATTTGCAGGAGCGCCGCCGTTACGGATCGAGGGCCGGCGAGGAAGATCGGGATTTTGAATCTGTGAGGTGGGGAACGTGATCATGATGTATCGATCCTGACGGCGATGATTGGACCGGTCGGCCGATGATGCGGTGTCGAGCCGCGCTTGGCCGAGGCTGACGTGACCTGCATTGGCTTTACGCCAAGCGGGCCCGTGGTCGCGGAAGATGTCCGCGATCTCCAGGGCGGGGCGAGCCATGATCGCCGTGGCTTATGCCGGCGGCTTGTTCTCCGATGTCAGCGGCGTGAGCCGATCCAACGGGCTCATGATCGCGCGGATCACGTTGGTAGCCACCTGCGCGTAGAGGGCGGTGGTATCGACCCTGGCATGTCCGAGCAAAACCTGAATCAAACGCACATCGGTTTTCTCTTCGAGCAAGTGGGTAGCAAAGCTATGTCGCAATGTGTGAGGCGTTACTCGCTTTTTGATCGCCGCCCTATCGGCAGCGGCATGAACGGCGCGATTGAATTGCCGTGTCGTCAGCGGCAGCAGCGGATCACGGCCCGGAAACAGCCAGACCGTGGGCCGGGCGATGCGATACCAATCGCGCAGCAACTCCAACAGCCGCGGGGAAAGCATTGCAAAGCGATCCTTGCGCCCCTTGCCCTGCTCGATGCGCAGCAGCATACGCTCGGAATCGATGTCCGACACCTTCAGCGCCACGACTTCGGAGACCCGCAGTCCGGCTCAACCGGCGTCGCACTTGGCGGATACGTTCTGTGAGCGTGAAATCGACACGCTCCTTTCCAATCTCTAGCCACGCACCACGATATTGTTCGGCCTTGATCCTGAAGCCTCGCTTCTCGAGTTCTTTGAAAAGCGTATCAAGAAGCAAATGCCGCCGATGGTCTAAGTCAGTAAGTCGGGGTGAAGAAAAGCCCCTACCAAACCGCTTCGCCTCCGCGACCTCCCTGGCGTGATTTGCGAGCCAGCTCGCGATAATCGGATGAGGCTTCCGCAGACTGGTAGGCACTTGGATCGATGCGGCCCGGCTAGTGGCCTCGTCATACCTCTCCTGGAGCTGCGGAGGCACGCTTGGCGGGGACTGCGTTTGCCGGGGCGGCGACGGGGCAATGACAACCTCGGCTGGCGCGCCATCCTTTAGGGCCGGTAGGGCAAGCTGCTTTACCGGCTTGTTGGCCGCTTTCTTCGCCCAGTAGCCCCTATAGGGATAGGGAACGTTCAGTCGGTCGCAAATCTTAGCCAGACCGTTTCCGGTAATGCCGTATTGGGCCGCCAAGCGCTGCATCGGAGATTCCCAGACCTGCCTGTAAAGCTCTTCGCGCGTCAATTTTGATGGTGTTTTCGGTGCGTTGTCCGAGGCCATGCTAAACCTCCCAAGCTGGTCAGGGCTGACAAATTTCGCGTCGGGCCGATGGGAGGCCAGGAGGCCGTAGATAGCGGAGAGTGGCCCGGTCGTGCCGAGAGCGCGCACCACTGGCTTACCGATCAGCTCGGACGCGTAATTTTCTAGGTTATCCGCATCCGTTCAACAAATACGGTCCAGCTTCGGAGGGCAACGCTCTATCCAGCTGAGCTACGGGTGCATCGCGGTTCATTTAGCCGATTGGCCTGATATCGGCAATGGCCGGCGATGGGCCGCACCCGCGGCGCGAACCGTATTCGCACAAGCAGAACGTCAAATCCACGCCACTAGAGCGGGATGACTTTTCTTCGAATCGTCATCACGCTCTATCCTTTTGTTTGAGCATGATCTTTCGGAAAACCGCTACACACTTTTCCGGATCATGCTCTAGGTGGCCAACGCCTCCAGCGCCGGCTGAAACGGCAGCCCGAGACTTTCGGCCACGGCCTCGCAGGTTACCTTGCCGCGATGGACGTTCAGCCCGTCGCGCAAATGCGGATTTCGCCGGATTCCGGAGAGCCCTTCGGACGCCAATGTGAGACCGAACGGCAGCGTCGCGTTGTTGAGCGCATGGCTCGACGTGACCGGAACGGCGCCGGGCATGTTGGCGACGCAGTAGTGGATGACGCCATCCACCTCAAAGGTCGGATTGTCGTGGGTGGTCGCGTGCGACGTCTCGAAACAGCCTCCCTGATCGATGGCGACGTCGACCAAGACCGCACCCGGCTTCATCGATGTCAGCATCCGGCGCGTCACCAGTTTCGGCGCGCTTGCTCCCGGAACCAGGACGGCGCCAATCACGACATCGGCGGCCGCGAGTTCGTGGTCGAGCGCCTCTGCGGTCGAGAACCGCGTGCGCACCCTGCCGGAGAACATCTCGTCGAGCTCGCGGAGCCGGGGCAGCGAGCGATCGAGTATGCTGACCTCGGCGCCGAGGCCGGTCGCCATGCGCGCCGCATGCGTACCGACGATGCCGCCGCCGATGACGACGACGCGGGCCGGCTCGACGCCCGGCACGCCGCCGAGCAACAGGCCGCGGCCGCCCGCCGGCTTTTTCAAGGCTGACGCCGCCGCCTCGATCGACAGGCGTCCCGCAACCTCGCTCATCGGCGCCAGCAGCGGAAGGCCGCCGCGTTCGTCCGTGACGGTCTCATAGGCCACCGCGGTGCAGCCCGACTGAAGGAGGCCCAGGGTTTGCGCGCGATCGGGCGCGAGGTGCAAATAGGTAAAGAGAATCTGGCCTTCGCGAAGCCGTGGCCATTCGGACGGCTGCGGCTCCTTGACCTTCACTATCATCCCGGCGCGCTGAAACACATCCTCGGCGCTTGGCGCAATCGTGGCGCCGGCCCGCCGATAGATTTCGTCGGAGGCGCCAATACCCGCGCCGGCGCCTTGCTCGACCAGGACGCCGTGGCCGGCCGCAACATACTCACGAACCGCAGAAGGCGTCAGCCCGACGCGATACTCCTGCACCTTGATTTCCTTGGGAACACCTACCAGCATCGAATCCTCCGTATATTCTTGTTTTTATCAGCGAAGCCGCGAGGGTTTCCGGCAAAGGCTGCACCGTTCAGGCCGCTTTCCGCTGTATTCCTGCGCCCAGAGACGATATGGTGCAGGAATCATGCGTACGCTAGACCGATCCGACATTTTGCTGCTCCGCGAAGTCACATCGAACGCCCGCTGCTCGCATGTCGAACTGGCCGAGCGCGTCGGGCTTTCGAGCACCGCCTGTGCCCGCCGTCTCGCCACGCTCGAAGAGGAGGGGCTGATCGAGGGGTATCAGGCCGTGCTCGGCCTGAAGGCGCTCGGCCTCGGCACCACCGTGATCGTGCGCATCACGCTGGAAAGCCAGAGCGAAGACGCGCTCGAAACCTTCGAACGCGCGGTCATCAAATGCCCGTCGGTGGTGCGCTGCCTGCTGATGTCCGGCAGCGACGACTATCTGCTGACGGTGATTGCGCGCGACATCGAGGACTTCGAGCGCATCCACACCTCGCAATTGTCCCGGCTGCCGCGGGTATCCCGCATCCAGTCGAGCTTCGCGATCCGCAACGTCGTCAATCGCTCCTTTCCTCCGGCAGCGCTGCTGCCGCCGGCCAAGGCCCGCTGATCGCCGAAGCCCGCGACAGGCTGCGGCCGTCAAAACACCCGCAGCCCTCTCAAGCGCCGCCGACCCGCGCGATGCCTAACCGGACGCCTCCGGTCGATCTTGATTTTATCGAGCGGAAATCGTCCATTGGATTCCGCGAGCAGTTGGACGGGTCGCGCCGGGGCGCAATCCTGCCCGCGCTGCGGCGAGGCGGCACTCTTCGTATCGGGGTTCGGCCAGGGGAGCGCAAGAAGGGGGGACGTAAAAATGGCAGACACTTCCGCCTCACCGCAGCCTTCCGCCGGTAACAAGCCGTGGCCGGTGTTTCGCTCTCTCGCCAATTACCGCCCGCAATTCATCAGCCGCGACCTGTTCGCAGGGCTGACGCTGGCCGCCATTGTCATCCCGGAACAAATGGCAACCGCGCGCCTTGGCGGCTTCGCCCCGCAGATCGGCTTTTTCGCCTTTGTGGCGGGCTCGCTCGCCTTCGCCGTGTTTGGCGGCAACCGTTTCCTGTCATCGGGCGCGGATTCGACCATCACGCCGATCTTTGCCGGCGGTCTCGCGGCTTTGGCGATGACCGGCTCGCCGGACTACCTCACGCTGGCCGCCGCGCTTGCGTTGATGGTCGGGCTGATGTTGGCGGCGGCTGGAATTTTCCGCCTGGGCTGGATCGCCGATCTCTTGTCGATACCCGTCACGGTCGGTTTTCTCGCCGGAATTTCGGCTCACATCCTGATTTCCCAATTGCCTGTGATCCTTGGGCTCCCCGAGCCCGACGGTCCAATGCTGGCGCGCCTCGCCACGCTTGCCGAACACCTCGGCGACACCAACGGATTTACGCTCGTCATCGGCCTTGGCGTGCTCGCGATCATCGCGATGTCCGAGCAGATCGACGCGCGGATTCCCGCCGCGCTGATCGGTCTTGCGTTGGCGAGCGCCGCCGTGGTGCTGTTGCGCCTCGAGAGCCGCGGCGTCAGCGTTCTCGGCGCGATCTCGGTTACGCGGCCCGAACTCGCGATTCCCCTGGTATCGGCCGGACGCCTCACCAGCCTGCTGTCGCTCAGCCTCATCATTTCGGTCGTCGTCATGGTGCAGACCGCGGCGACGACGCGATCCTTTCCAACCGATCCCAACCAGCCGCCGGATGTCGACCGGGATTTTGTCGGCATCGGCATCGGCAGCATTCTTGCCGGGCTGGTCGGTGCGTTTCCCGTCGACGCGAGCCCGCCGCGCACCGCCGTGGTCGTCGAGACCGGCGGCCGCTCCCAGCTTGCGGGTCTCGCCGCCGTAGCGATCGTGGTCGCGCTGCTCGCCTTCGGTACATCGCTGCTGCACCGGATTCCCAACGCCGCCCTTGGCGGAGTGCTGTTGTTCGTGGCGCTTCGGATCATTCGCCTTGGCCAGATCGCGGCCATCTTCCGGCAGTCGTTCGGCGAATTTCTTCTGATCCTGGTGACGGCGGGAGGGATCATCGTCCTGCCGATCGAACAAGGTGTCGGCCTCGGCATCGCGCTGTCGTTACTGCACGGCATTTGGAGCACGACGCGCGCCCGCGTTCAGCTCTTCGAGCGCGTGCCGGGGACGTCGATCTGGTGGCCATCGAGCGCCCATCTTCCGGGAGAGCAGGAGGCGGGCGTGATCGTCGCGGGATTTCAGGCTCCGCTGTCGTTCCTCAACGCCTATCACTTCCGGCGCGATATCCTCTCAGCGTTGAAATCCTCCTCGCAAAAGGTGCGGCTGCTGGTGCTGGAAGCCACCGGCATCGTCGAGATCGATTTCACTGCCGCGCAGATCCTGGCCGATATCATTCGCCAATGCCATGCCGACGGCGTCGACTTCGCCATTGCCCGGCTGGAATCGCTTCGCGCACAAGATGCGATGACGCGGTTCGGCATCGAGGCGCTATTGGGGCCCGATCATCAGTTTCACAGCGTGGAAGAGGCGGTTCGCGCCCGCGCCAGGAAGAGCTAGTGCCCGCTTTCCGAAGTTCGTGCTCCGTTGCCGCACCCACTTTCCACGAACTTCGGAAAGTCAGGGCACTAGCAAACCTATTGATTCTAGTGCCGCTTTTCTATTTGAAGTTCCTGGATCGAATTCGCCGCTTGTGGTGCAGGAACTTCAAATAGGCGGCACTAGTGAACCCAAACCAGCCGCGGGCTCTACGCCGGAACGATCGCCTTGCCGACCGGCCACAATGCAATGCCGGCAAGCTTCAGATGCGCCCATGCGAACGGGATCCCGATAATGGTCACGGCAAGAACCACTGCCGTGACGATATGCCCGAGCGCCAGCCACCAGCCCGCGAGCAGCAGCCAGATCAGGTTGCCGATCAGGCCCAAAAGCCCCGTGCCGAGGTCGGGCTGGCCGGTCAGGCTGTCGCGACGCACGGCCTTCTGGCCAAACGGCAGCAGCGTATAGGCAGCGATGTTGAAGGCAGCCCGTGCCCAGGGCAGGCCGATGATGGTGATCGCCATGATGATCGCGGCGACGACCCAGCCAACCGCCATCCACACACCGCCGAGCAACAGCCACAGGATATTCAGCAATATCGAAACAGGTGGCATGGGACCTCTTCGAAAAAAAAGAAAGGCGATGCGCGGGATGCGCCTTTGACTTGCGCAACCGCATCAGCCATCGCGCGGAGAACAACAATGGCAAAGAATATAGCAAGGATGCGGCCAGGCCGAAATGCCCCGCGGCATCGATCGTCGTTCGGGTCCATCGGAAATAACAGGACGCCGGGTGAACCGCTCAGCGGCGATAGCGGGTCGGACGCGAATAGCTGTGGCGATTTTCCTGCGCCGGACGGCTTGCGGTAGCCACGCGCGCCTCGCTCATCGCCGGCGCGACCAGTTTGAGCTCTTCCAGGAAAATCGGCCTGGAGAAATAGAACCCCTGTGCGTAGCGGATCCTGGTGGCGGCCTGCAGATAGGCCAGTTCCTCGAAGGTTTCGATGCCTTCCGCGATGACCGTCATGCCGAGCGCCTCGCTCAGCGATTCGATCGCCCGCAGGATTCCCTGGCTGCGCGGGCGGAGATGGATGTCGCTGATGAAGGATCGGTCGATCTTGATTTCGTCGGCGGTGATATCGGCCAGCGCCGACAATGACGAGTAGCCGATGCCGAAATCGTCGATCGAGATCCCGACCCCCAGATTGCGGAAGATCGGCAGGATTTCGTCCTGGAAGCGCGTCTTGGCGACGAAAGCATCTTCCGTCACCTCGATCATGAAGCGCCGGGGAAAGCCGGTTGCCTCCAGCGCCTGGGCGAAGGAGCGCATGAATGCGGGGTTGTTGGCCTGCTTCGCCGCGACGTTGATGCTGATCGTGGCCGACGGCCCGAAAGTCTCGTTGATCAAGTCGATCGACCTGACGATCTCCGCCAGCACCAGATGGGAAAGCTCGTCGATCAGTCCCAGTTCGACGGCGAGGTTGATGAAGGTGCCGGGAGCCTGGATGACCCCCTCATCGTCGCGCAGGCGCACCAGCGCCTCGATACCTTTGACCTCCCTGGTCCTGATATCGATCTTGGCCTGAAAGGCGCAGCAGAATCGCTTCTCGAGGATCGCCAGCCGCAGCGACTGCTCGATCTTCATGCGCGCGAGCACCTCGCGTTCCATGCCGGCGTCGAAGAAAACCACCGAGCCCTTGCCGTCATTCTTGACCCGGTACATCGCGATATCGGCGTTCTGGCGCAACACGTCATAGCTGCCGCCGTGCTCGGGAAACAGGCTCACTCCGATGGATGTCGAGGCGAATATTTCCGACCCGTCGATAAAGAACGGTGCTTTCAGCCGCTGCAGGGTGGCGGCGATATATTCGGCCACCTCCTGTTCGTCCTCGACCGGATTGAGCAGAAGCAGAAACTCATCGCCGCTGATCCGGGACAACATGTCGGTCTCGCGCAGATCAAGCCCGAGCCGCTTGGCCACCTCGATCAGGAGCGCGTCGCCGACCGAGTGGCCGTAATAGTCGTTGATATGCTTGAAATTATCGACGTCGAGAAAGGCAAGCGCGAACCTGCTGGGCGGCTCCTTGCACTGAATCAGGCTTTGCGCGCGGTGTTCGATCACACGCCGCATCGGCAGGCCCGTCAGTTCGTCGAAAAAGGCCGAGCGGAACAAGTGATCCTCGACCGCCTTCTGCTCGCTGATATCGGAGGCGCTCGACAGCAACAGGTTGCAGCCGGCGATGTGGACCGGCTGATGGGCCGTGAGAAGGATTTGCTCGCCTTTGCTGCCGGTAACGTTTACTTCTGCAACCGCGGCGCGTCCCGCGCGAAGCAGGTCCAGCCCGGCTTGCTGCCGCTCGCACAATTGTCTGGCGGCAAGTTCGCTCTGCTGCCCGGCAGCGATGCCCAGTTGCGCCGCGGCCGCGTCGTTGATGAACAGGAAACGGCCGTCCTCGTCCTGGACCGTAACGCCGGTCGGGAGCAATCTGAGAACGTCCCTCAAAAGGCGGTGTTCACTCTCGATAGCGAATTCGGATTCGGCTTGTTCGGCGGAGGGGATTTGACGGGAAGGCGGGCTTTTCATACCGCCAGGGTTGTCAAAGTCCTTTGTAGTTTTGGTTAAGTGAAGCGCCGAGAATTCGCCCAGCCGCGCTTTGCTCGGCAGCTGCAGCGATCGTCATTAACAGAACGTCAACGACGCAGGCGCCATGCCCGTTCCGCAATTTGGATTCGGCTCACGCCTTGGGTACGCGGCATTGCATGGTGCAATGGACCCCGCTCCTCAGGAAGCTGATCTCGGTCTTGCCGTCGAACGGCTTGAGCGCCGATTCCAGCAGTTTGGTGCCGAAACCAGCCTCACCGACCTTGTTGACCGACGGCCCTTCGGTCTCATCCCAGGCGATATTCAGCCGATCGTCGGTCATCGACCAGGACACCTGGAGCACCCCGCGCTCGGAGGAAAATGCACCATATTTCCCGGCATTGGTCGCGAGCTCGTGAAAAATCAGCGCAAGGCTGACGGCCAATTTGGCCGGTAAAAACAGCCGTTCCCCGTTCAGGGTGAAACGGACATGGCCATAGGGCCCGAGTTCCGACAGCAACAGATCCTTGATGTCGCAGCCGCCCCCGTCCACCTTCGTGATCAGTTCGTCGGTCGCCGACAGAGCGCGCATGCGATGGTCAATGCTGGCCCATACCTGCGGTTGATTTTGCAACACCTGATGAAGCACGGCATGGACGGTCGATAATTTGTTCTTCAACCGGTGTTGCAGTTCGTCGACGACGAGTTTGCGATACTCTTCCTCCCGGATCAGCCGCTTGGAGATCTCCCGCTGATTGGCAGCCACCGACCGGTAGTGCTCGACCCCCCAGATCGTCAGCGCACATACGATCGAATAAATGATCAGCAGCACCAGCCGTGGAAAGAAACTGCTCGGCACATCGCCAAAGTTCACGACGGCGCCGAGCCCTCCGCCGAAAGCAGCGGTTGCGATCCCTACGCGATGACCACCGAGCGCGGTGGCAAAGAAAACCGCTGGAAAATACGGCGTAAAATAGACGTCCGGCCGCAGCGTGGCGAGAACCCCCCGGGCCGCCGTCCCCAGCGTGAGGCAGGTTATTGAAAAGCCGATGCTGAATGCGAGGGAGGGTCGGGCGATTCCTTGCCATCCCAACCGAAACTCGTCGATCAATCTTGTCATAAGTCGCATCAGGGAGGGCTCAAATCCGCAATCAGGCTAGTGCCGCCTATTTGAAGTTCCTGCACCACAAGCGGCGAATTCGATCCAGGAACTTCAAATAGAATAGCGGCACTAGAATCAATAGGTTTGCTAGTGCCCCTGACTTTCCGAAGTTCGTGGAAAGCGGGCGCGGCAACGGAGCACGAACTTCGGAAAGTGGGCACTAGTGGTCCGATTCTAGCATTCGCACCCCTTTTCGGCAGGCACTTTTGCGAATGCTGAAATCAAAGGAGCACTAGAAAATGTAAGCTTCTGGTGTGGCGACACTGACATTCCTTTCAGTTTCTCAGCGGCCTCGCAAAAGGAACGTCAGAGTCAAAAGCCACACTAGAAGTATAGATTTGCTAGTGTCCCTTTGGTTCTGACATTCGTAAAGTACCCGCTGTGATATGATACGAATGTCAGAACCGGGACACTGGTGGAGTTTGGGATTTGACATTCGCATGATGAGCGCGGGGCCACGGGGAGCGAATGTCAAATCCACTCTACTAGCATAGCGCAAATAGGCAAATAAGATGACACGCGCCTGGGGATGGCAGGTTATCCTGTTCAATACTCCGATAAGTTTAGCCATTCCGCGGCGTGGAATCTGGACGATGCGGGAGGCATGGCAACGCACGACTTGCGCTGCTCGGGTGGGCCAGAGATATTTTAGCGTGAGAGTGTCAAAAAGAGGACGGACAATATGGGACGGCTGGACGGCAAGGTTGCGGTAATCACCGGGGCAACAAGCGGCATTGGGCTCCGCACCGCCGAACTATTCGTGGCGGAGGGTGCCAAAGTCGTCATCGCAGGGCGCCGCGTGCCGGAAGGCGAGGCACTGGCCAAAAGGCTCGGCCCGGCCTGCCTGTTCCGCCGCACCGACGTCGTCATCGAGGAGGAGATGCGCAGCCTGACCGGCCATGCGATCGACAAATTCGGCCGCATCGATTGTCTGTTCAATAATGCCGGCGGCCCGGCACAGACCGGCGGCATCGAAGGTCTTGACGTGGATCGTTTCGATGCCGCGATGGCGACCTTGCTGCGCAGCGTGATGCTCGGCATGAAGCATGCCGCGCCCCATATGCGGCGCCAGGGCTCCGGCAGCATCATCAACAATGGCAGCATCGCCGGCAGGCTCGCCGGCTTTTCGTCGTCGATCGTCTATGGCGCCGCCAAGGCCGCCGTCATCCATCTGACCAAATGCGTTGCGATGGAGCTCGGCGAAGCCGGCATTCGCGTCAACAGCATTTCGCCGGGAGCCATCGCCACCGGGATTTTCGGCAAAGCGCTGGGCTTGCCGGTGGAGGCGGCGGAGAAAACCCCAGACGTGATGCGCGAGGTCTACAAGACCGCGCAACCGATACCCCGCGCCGGCCTGCCCGAGGACATCGCGCATGCGGCGGTGTTTCTCGCCAGCGACGAATCCACCTTCATCAACGGCCACGACCTGGTGATCGACGGCGCCATCACCGGCGGCCGCAACTGGACCGCGCAGCAACAGGGTCTTGCCGCCTTGCGCAAGGCGTTCGATCAGGCGGGCAGCTAATCCGCGCGCAGTTTCTGCCGGAGCGAATGAACGCCGCAGCCTTGCGCCGCACAGAAGGCCCCGACCAGACGGGAGATTTTTGCAGTGGAAACAAGCGTGCCTGCGTCGGCCTCGTCCAGCCGGCGCGCAGCGTCTTCCGCACGGCTACGCAGCAACGACTCATCGAGCGTCAGCAGTTTGCCGCCGTGAAAGACGATGCGGCCGTCGATCATGACCGTGTCGACCGAGGCGCCGTTTTCGCCAAATACCATCTGAAGCAGCGGCGAGCGCAGCGGCACGAAATGCGGACTGTCGAGCCGCAGGAACACGATATCGGCTTCATAGCCGATGGCGAGCCGGCCAATTTTCTCAAAGCCCAGGATTTTGGCCGACCCTTCGGTCGCCAGATGCAGCGCCTCACCGGCGGAAATCCACTCATCGGCATCGAAACCGCCGACGCGCGATAGATAGGCCGCAAGCCTTGTGGTCTCGAACATGTTCTGGCCGTCGGAGGTATGGGTGCCGTCCGTGCCGATGCCGACCGTCACGCCCTGCCGCAGCATGCGGCGAACCGGAGCAACGCCCGAGCCGAGCCGAAGATTGCTGGATGGGTTGTGCGCCACACCCACGCCGGCCCCGCTCAGCCGCGCAATATCTTCGTCATCGAGCCAGATCGCGTGCGCCGCCCTCAGCCGGTCCGACAGAAAGCCGAGTTCGTCGAGATGTTCGACCAGGCTTTTGCCGTAGCGCGTCCGCCCGATTGCGGCTTGGGTGTGCGATTCCGCCAGATGGGTTTGCAGCAAAACGCCATGCTCGCGCGAAAGCCTGTCGCATTCGGTCAGGAACGAATCGGAACAATAGACCGGGATTGTGGGGCCGAGCGCCGGGCGGATCTGCCGGCGATCGAACGTCCAGTTCGTCAGTATCTCCCGGCAAGCCTCAAACGTCCGCTCGACCGGCGCGGCACTGAGCGCGGCATATTGCGATCGCATGGCTTCGGGCAACGCATCGAGCAATCCGGGATAGGCCTGATAAATCGTGCGTTCGGCGATCATCGGCGCGACCACGGCGCGCATCCCGGCATCCTGGTAGGCGCGGGCGACCGCCGCGACGCCGTCGTGCGAAGGTTCCGGGAGTTCGACCGTCAGGTCGAAGCAGGCCGTGCAGCCCTTCCGGATCATTTCCGCGGCACCCAAGGCGGCACTGAGATATTTGTCGTCAAGGCCACGCCCGCGCGCGCTGCCGCCACGCCCGGTCAGGAACATCTCCAGCGACACCTTGTCTTCGACCGCGCCGCGATTGAGCCCCCCGTGCGAATGCGTATGGGCATTGACGAGCCCGGGGATCAACAGCCTGTCGGAGGCAGATATCGTTTCGGCGTCGTCCGAGACGGCAAATCCGGGATTTTCGATCGCAATGATGCGGCCGTCTTCGATCAGCATATCCTGAAGGGCCGCGCGGCCGCGCTCAAGGACGAGCCCGCCGCGGATGATGGTTCGCCGGCCGCTCATGATGCAGCTCTCAAACGGTTCGGCGGCATATTGGCGACCGGAGACAGGATAACGCGCAAGCCATCGCGCGGCTTGGGGATCGGCCACATCTGCCAATCCGGCGTGGCGCCGGACGGCAGCGATACGGCGAGATTTTGCAGGAAATGCCGCGCAAAGCACTTCGCCTGCATATAGGCGAAATGCAGCCCAAGACACATATGCGCACCGCCGCCGAAGGGGACGAATGCGAAGCGATGGCGATTGCGTTGCGCTTCGTCCGCAAAGCGCAAGGGATCAAACGCGCCGGGGTCCGGCCAGATGTCTGGCATGTGATGGGTGAACAGCGGATTGGCCGCAACCAGCGTGCCGGCCGGGAACTGGTAGCCGCCAAAATTGAAGTCGCGGGTGGCCCGCCGCGGAATCGAAGGCACCGGCGGCCTTAGCCGCATCGCTTCCTTGAACGCCATTTCGGAAAGAGGCATCGCTTCGAGATGATCGAAGCCGGTCGGCGCATCGGGTGCAACGCCCAACGCCGCCACTTCCTCGCGCAGCTTCTGCTGCCATTGCGGATTCGCGGCGAGGGCTGCCACAAACGACGTCAATGATGAGGTCAGCGTGTCGTGCGCGGCCATCATCAGGAAACTCATGTGGTCGACGATATCCTGAGCGGAGAGCAGCGCACCGTCTTCATGCGTGGCGCGGCAGAGTTGGGAGAACAGATCTTCGCCGCCTTGGGCGCGGCGGATCGGAATCTGCTCGGAAAAATAAGCGACGATACGGGCGCGGCCCTTGACGCCGCGCGCCATCTGCGTGCCCGGCCAGGGTTGGCGGATCGGCGCGACCGAGGCGGCGACCATGTCGACAAAGGCCGTGGTGATGTCGGCGACATCGGGACCGATGCCTGTTCCCAGAAACGATGTCGCCGCAAGGTCGAGCGTGAGCTGCTTCATGGCGGGATAAAACAGCATCTCTCCCGGCCGCTGCCGCCACTGCGCCACGCGCTGCGAAATGCCGGCATCGAGGGCCGCCAGATAGGATTTCATCGGCCCGGATTTGAATGCGACCGACAGCGCGCGCCGATGCAGGCGGTGTTCGTCGAAATCAAGCAGCATCAGTCCACGCGGAAACAGCCGGCCCAGAATTGTTCCCCAGCCGTAGGTGGAGGAGAAAAGCCGGTTCTGGTCGAACAGAATGAATTCATTCGCCTCGGGCCCGAGCATGGTGATGCTGGTTTCGCCGAGCACGCGGCTACGATAGATCAGGCCATATTTGGCCGACATCCGCTCAACCTCGCCTTTGGGATCGGCGAGGATCGCGAGCGTCCGGCCGACCAGCGGCCAGCCTTCGTCGCCCGGAACGTGCGCCAGCGCATGACGAGGGGGCGGCGTCAGCGTGACGGCGGGGAAAGCCGCGCTTTGCATCGACATGGCGGGTACTCCAATCGGGCCGAACGTATCTGAAATCAGCGCTGCAATCAGGCCTTTTGTCGTTTTGCCGTTCACCACCGGAATTGCCACGCTGCCGGGACCGAGGCAATCGCCTATTCCCGGCCGCGATCGACCGCTTGCGAGGGATTGATCGCGCATTGCGGGCCGAATTTACACCTTCCGACCCATCCGCTAAAGCATGATCCAAAAAACGGGAACCGGTTTTTCGGATCGTGCTTCGGCAATATCCCAAAGCCGACCCTTCGTTTTCCGCGCCGAGGTTGCGATGTATTTGAGGCCATCCGATTCCGCTGCTTCGCTTGAGCTTCCAACGCAGCGGAAGCGCGACCTGCTCGACCATTTCGAGGCCAATGGCGACGATCTGGAGCGCTGGCGTCAATTCAACGCCGCCTACCACGACGACGATTTCAAGTTCATGCGGTTTTTGATTCCGCCGGGCAAGCGGGTACTGGAATTGGGCTGCGGCCGCGGCGATTTGCTGGCGGCGCTCAAGCCGTCCTATGGCGTCGGCGTCGACTTCGGCGCCAAGACCGTCGCCAAGGCCAATGAGCTGCATCCCGATCTCTATTTCGTCCTTGGCGATGTCGAAGATCCGGCGACGCTCGCTTCGATCGAGGGGCCGTTCGACTATATCGTGATCGCCGACACCATCGGCATGTTCGAGGATATCGATGCGACGCTGCGGCTGGTGCACCATCTGTGCGCGCCGTCGACCCGGATCATCATCTCCTACTACTCGCATTTGTGGGAGCCGGTGCTCAAACTCGCGGAAGCCTTGAAGTTGCGGGCCAGGCAGCCGAGGATCAACTACATCGCCACGGCCGACTTTCTCAACCTGATGGACCTCGCGGACTTCGAGGTCATCAGCCAGGAGCAGCGGCAGCTCCTGCCGCGCCGCTGGCTCGGACTCGGGCCCTTCATCAACCGCTTCATCGCGCCGCTGCCGGGAATCAGGAAATTGTGCCTGCGGACCTATCTGGTCGGCCGTCCGGTTCGCCAGTTTCCAGACCGGAAATTCTCGGCAAGCATTCTGATTCCTTGCCGCAACGAGAGCGGCAATATCGAGAGCGCGATCCGGCGCATGCCGCGATTTGGCGCCGCGCAGGAAATCCTGTTCGTCGAAGGCAATTCGAGCGACGGCACCTTTGAGGAATGCGAACGGGTCCGCGACGCCTACAAGGATAGCTGGGACATCAAGGTCTTCAAGCAGGACGGCAAGGGCAAGGGCGACGCGGTACGCAAGGGCTTTGCGGCCGCGAGCGGCGACGTGCTGATGATCCTGGACGCCGACCTGACGATGCCGCCTGAAGCGCTGCCGAAATTTCACGCGGTGATCGAGACGGGCAAGGCCGAGTTCGTCAACGGAACCCGCCTAGTCTATCCGATGGAGCGGGAAGCGATGCGCCCGCTCAATCTGATCGCCAACCGCTTCTTCGCCTACCTCTTCAGCTACCTCGTCAACACGCGCCTGACCGACACGCTGTGCGGCACCAAGGTGCTGCTGCGCAAGGACTACGAGGCGCTGGCGCGGGAGCGCGGCTATTTCGGCAACTTCGATCCGTTCGGCGATTTCGACCTGATCTTCGGCGCGGCGAAACAGAATCTCAAAATTGTCGAGACACCGATCCATTACAAGGCGCGCACATTTGGCGAGACCCAGATCTCGCGCTTCCGCGACGGCTGGCTGCTGTTGAAAATGGTCTGGTTTGCTTATCGCAAATTGAAGGCGATCTGAATTTCCACCGTTCGCGCAATTGCCGCGATTTCGTCACCGATGCGTCACGGACGCTTTCCCACGCATCACCTCAACAATATTTCTGAGGACTGACAGCACACGGTCTTTTCATTTTGCAGTGCAGCAATTATCTGCTCTTGGTGGGGTCCAATCTGTCGGCCCAAAGTTTCGGACCAAGGAGAGGAGGGACCTTTGTCACTCGCCAAGAACATCGAATTCCTGCGCCGCCTGCCCAAACTGCATGGATTGAATGCGTGGGATGGCTTTGGACATCCCGCGCTGCGCGGGACCCGCAGCCCGCTGGTCGAGACCCTCGAATTTGGCAGCAATCCAGGCGACTTGCGGATGTTTTCCTTCGTGCCCGAGGAGTTGCAGCCGCAGCCTGCGCTGGTTGTCGTGTTGCACGCCTGCGGACAGACTGCGGCCGGTTACGATCTAGGCGCCGGCTGGTCGATGCTTGCGAAACATTACGGCTTCGCACTGCTGATGCCCGAGCAGCAAGCGTCCAACAATGCCCATGGTTGTTTCAACTGGTTCAAGCCGGAAGACACCGGACGCGGCCAGGGCGAAGCCTGCTCGATCCAACAGATGATCGCGCGGATGGTCGCCGACCGTCACATCGATCGGAAACGGATTTTCGTCACCGGCCTCTCGGCCGGCGGCGCCATGACCTCGGTCATGCTCGCCGCCTATCCCGAAACGTTTGCGGCCGGCGCTGTTATCGCCGGACTGCCTTACGGGGTCGCAACCAATGTGCGTGAAGCGTTGAACGGAATGATGCAGTCGCCAACCCGGTCCTCTCAAGCGCTGGGAGATCTGGTCCGCAACGCTTCCAGCCATCGAGGACCGTGGCCGAAGGTCTCGGTCTGGCACGGCAGCGCGGATCGCACGGTCAATCCCGTCAACGCCGACGAAATCGTCAAGCAGTGGCTCGATGTCCATGGTCTTCCTTCCGATCCGATGTCGGAGGGCATGGTCGACGGCTATCCCCGCCAGGTCTGGTGGGATGCGGATGGCGAAACGGTCATCGAATCCTACACCATCACCGATATGGCCCATGGCACGCCGCTCGGAACCGCAGAGGATGACGAGCGGTACGGCGCAACGGGCGCGTTTCTGATCGAGGCCGGCATTTCGTCCTCGTATCACATTGCCCATTTCTTCGGCCTGACCGATGGCGTTCGCCTGCCCCAGCAAGCTTCGCAAACCGCCAAGCCCGGCTTGACGGAAGCGCCAAAAGAGCCGGCAAGCGCCGCGGGACAGAAGCCGTCGAAAAAAATACGGATGCCACCACCGGTACCCCAGCCGGATCTCGCCGCGGTGCTGTGGCCGTCCACCATTCGCAGACCCAAGCCGGCGGTGCAGGATCGCGGCCGTTTTGACGTCGGCGCGGTGATCACACGCGCCCTCACGGCGGCCGGCCTCATGAAATAGAGCGCACAGGCTGGCTATAGCTGACAACGGCCCTGGTGCGTGCTCTTATTAAAGCGTCGCTTTGCGAGGGAACTCGTCGTTGATCAGGAAAAACGTCTCGTCCGGCTATCGCTTCGAGGAAGAGTACGGCTACGCACGCGCCGTCCGCGTCGGGGATCATGTATTCGTCTCGGGACGACGGCCCGATCTCCGCACCTCGACGGCGATGCCTATGCGCAGATGAAAGGCGCCATCGCTACGGTAGCCGCAGCGCTTGGCAAGGCGGGAGCGGAGCTACGCCACGTCGTACGAACCGTGGTTTACATTCTGGATATGTCGGACGCACACCATGTTGCTCGCGCGCATCGGGAAACATTTGGCGCGTCGCCTCCGGCAAGCACCCTCGTGCAGGTCGCCGCGCTGACGCCTGCATCGGCTTTGGTGGAAATCGAGGTGACGGCCATTGTTCACGACTAATTCCGCTGGGCCGACTTCACGAAGCACCAGTTCCCCGCGGCCGCTCACATCGCGCCGGTGAGAAACGGATTGGTCAACCGCTCCTGGCCAAAGCGGGAACCGGGACCGTGGCCGCAGATGAAGCCGATATCGTCGCCGAGCGGCAGCAGCTTCTCTTTGATCGACTTGATTAGCGTGGCGTGATCGCCGCCGGGAAGATCGCTGCGCCCGACCGATCCGTTGAACAGGACATCGCCGACATGGGCGAAGCGCATTTCCTTGTTGAAAAACACCACACTGCCCGGCGAGTGACCGGGGCAGTGCAGGATGTCGAACGTCAATTCGCCGATTGAAACCTGGTCGCCTTCCTCAAGCCAGCGATCCGGCGCAAAGTCGCGCACGCCGGTCATGCCGAAACGCGCGCCGCTCGCCACCACGTTGTCGAGCAGGAACTTGTCGGCAACCTGCGGGCCTTCGATTTCCACCTTGAGCGCATCGCGTAAGTCCGCCGCGCCGCCGACGTGATCGATATGGCCGTGGGTCAGCCAGATCTTCTCGACCGTGACATCGGCTTCCTTGATGGCAGCCTGGATTTTCGGAACGTCGCCACCGGGGTCAATGACCACGGCTTTGCTGGTCGCCGTGCACCAGAGCAAGGTGCAGTTCTGCTCAAACAGCGTCACCGGTATGATGATCGCGCCGGCCTTTGCGTTATTTTCGGATTGCTGTGCCATGGGCCGCACATTGCCGATTTTTGGCATCCCGCCAAGAAAAATTTGGCAAGGATACGCGCCCGAGCTGCCCGCGGACCGCCTTGAACGCAAAATCCGTTTCCACCGCATCGGGCAGGCTCTATGCTCACCGCGATGGAATCATCGGCCCAGAAGATCAACCTTGTGCCCGCGCCGGATCGCCGCCAGTCGGAGACGGCGCTTGCGGTCGCGCGCGGCACCACGCGGCTGCTGCACGCGCTGGGCTTTGCCTGCATCAGCGAATTGCCGCTGCCTTCGGGCCGGCGCGCCGATCTCGTCGCCATCAACCAGCGAGGCGAAATCTGGATCGTCGAAATCAAATCATCGATCGAGGATTTTCGCGCCGACCAGAAATGGCCGGAATACCGCGCCCATTGCGACCGGCTATTGTTTGCCTTCACGCAGGATTTGCCTTGCGAGATTTTCCCCGAGGAGACCGGGCTGATCATCGCGGACGCCTATGGCGCGCATCTGCAACGTCCGGCGCCCGAGCACCGGTTGCCGGCGCCGACCCGGAAATCGATGACGGTGCGGTTTGCGCTCGCAGCGGCGCAACGGATCAACCGCCTGGTCGATCCGCAAGGCCACGGAGAATTTTGAAACGACTATGCCGGATCAGCGCGGCGCGCGCTTGGCCAGGATCCGTTGCAGGGTGCGGCGGTGCATGTTCAGCCGCCGGGCGGTTTCCGAGACATTGCGGTTGCACATCTCGTAGATGCGCTGGATGTGCTCCCAGCGCACGCGATCCGCCGACATGGGGTTGCTCGGCAGTTCGGATTTCTGGTTGCCGCTGGCAAGTAACGCCGACACCACATCCTCGGCATCGGCCGGCTTCGACAGATAGTCCACCGCACCAAGTTTCACCGCGGTCACTGCGGTGGCGATATTGCCATAGCCGGTGAGGACGATCGCGCGCGCATCGGGGCGTTTGCGCTTCAAGGCGGACACCACGTCAAGCCCGTTGCCGTCGCCGAGCCGCAAATCTACCACCGCAAAGGCCGGCGCCGCCCGGGCAATCTGCGTCAGGCCTTCGGCAACGCTGTCGCAGGAGGTCACCGCAAAGCCACGGCCCTCCATCGCGCGCGCCAGACGCTCCAGAAACGGCTTGTCGTCCTCCACAATCAGGAGCGAACGATCCGGCTGCCCGGTCAGTTCGGCGATGGCGCTCAAGATGAGGATTTCCTCCCTGCAATACATGAGCATATGGCTCGCCGGCCCTGCCGCCAAGGCCGCTTTGGGCCGATTTGATGCCTTCTAGAAAGTTCCTTAATGAGAGCCGCCCGGTGCCGGCCGTGCCTCAGACCGGTTCCATTGCGGATTCCCGTGCCTCGAAATCGCTTCGCGGCCAGACAATCTGCACCACGGCACCATGATCCGGAAATACCTGGTTGGCGAAGGAGACCTTTGCCCCCGTGCGCTCAAGCAAGGTGCGGGCGATGAACACGCCAAGACCGAGCCCGCTGCGCGCGCCCTGGGTTTCATCCGCATCGCGCCGCCGCGACAGATAGGGCTCCCCGATGCGCTTGAGCAGGTCGGGCGCAATTCCCGGACCGTCGTCGGAAATGACGATCTCGACGGTTTCGGCGTTCCACCAGGCGTTTACCTCCACCGTCGTCCTGGCGAAATCGACGGCGTTCTCCAGGATGTTGCCGACGCCGTAGATGATCGCCGGGTTTCGTGTCCCGGCAGGCTCGGGCGTGCCGGCCACCGCGATCCGGACCTTGATCGTGACGCCGAAATCGCGATGCGGAGCCACCGTTTCCTCGATCAACGTGGATAGCGGCATGCGGTCGAACGGCGCCCCGGTCGAAGAGAGCTGGGTGAGCTTGGCGAGGATATCGCGGCAGCGCTGCGCCTGTTCCCGCAACGTCTTGACCTCGCCGGCAAGCTGCGGCTTGTCGGCAACTCCCTGCTCGAGTTCGCGCGAAATCAGGAAGATCGTCGAAAGCGGCGTGCCAAGCTCATGAGCGGCGGCGGCGGCCAGACCGTCGAGTTGGGTCAGGTGTTGTTCCCGTGCCAGTACCAGTTCGGTCGCCGCCAATGCGTCAGAAAGTTTGCGCGCTTCCTCGGCGACCTGAAACGCGTAAAGGCTGGTGACGCCGATTGCGACAACGATCGAAAACCAGACGCCAAGCAGATAGATCAGCGGCAGCACCAGCGGATCGTCGCTTTCCCAGGGCAGCGGGAAATGAATGAATACCAGCACGGAGGCGAGGGCGACCGCGAGCATCCCGAGCGCGATAGTGAACCTGATCGGCAGGGCCGTGGCCGAGATCAGCACCGGCGCGAGAAAGAGAAACGAGAACGGGTTTTGCAGGCCGCCGGTGAAAAACAGAAGTCCGGCGAGTTCGGCGATGTTCAGAGCCAGCAGCGCCGCCGCGAACGCCGGCTCGAGCCGCTGCATCGGATCGAACCAGAGCTGGAGCGCGAGGTTGAGAAGCGCGGACAGACCGACCACAGTCAGGCAGGGCGTGACCTCGACGTCAAATTCGAGACCCTGTTCCACGATGAAGATGGCCGCCAGCTGCCCGAGCACGGCGAGCCAGCGCAGCCGCAAGATGGTGTCCAGACGGACATGGCGGCGCGGCTGACGAAAATCGGTGGCGGCGACGTCGGACATCACTAGTGTCCCGGTTCTGACATTCGTATCATATCACAGCGGGCACTTTCACGAATGTCAGAACCAAAGGGACACTAGCAAACCTATAATTCTAGTGTGGCTTTTGACTCTGACGTTCCTGGCCGGACGAGCCGCTGAGAAACTGAAAGGAACGTCAGTGTCGCCACACAGTGGTCCAGTTCTAACATTCGCATCTCCGTCCCCGCTC
Source organism: uncultured Alphaproteobacteria bacterium (assembly GCA_963832045.1). Lineage (GTDB taxonomy): Bacteria > Pseudomonadota > Alphaproteobacteria > Rhizobiales > Xanthobacteraceae > Bradyrhizobium. The sequence goes on along the minus strand of CAWHSM010000005.1, from coordinate 452,808 downwards.
CGTTGCCGGCGGAGCTTAGCGGTGCCGAAGGCCGCCGACAAATTTCCTTGATCGGACCGCCCCGATGGCTCAATAGGCCCCATGATCAATGATGGTGCGATGACTTCCGAGTCCCTACCGGCAGGCCGGCGCGAAACGACGGCGATCGAGGTGGCGCATCTGGTCAAGACCTACAAGAACACCCGGGCCGTCGACGATATCTCCTTCGCTATCGCGCGCGGCGGCATTACCGGGCTGCTCGGCGGCAACGGCGCCGGCAAGACCACCACGATCGCCATGATCATGGGACTGGTGCTGCCGACTTCAGGGCGCATCGAGGTGCTGGGCCATCCGATGCCGGAAGACAGCGCCGATGTGCTCGGCCGCATGAATTTCGAAAGCCCTTATGTTGACATGCCGGCGCGGCTCACGGTACGGCAGAACCTCACGATATTCGGCCGCCTGTATTCCGTCGAAAATCCGCACGCGCGGATCGAGAAGCTCGCTTCCGATCTCGACCTCGGCGACTTCCTCGACCGCGCCAACGGCAAGCTCTCCGCCGGGCAAAAGACCCGCGTGGCGCTGGCAAAGGCGCTGATCAACCAACCCGAACTGCTGCTGCTCGACGAGCCGACCGCTTCGCTCGACCCCGATACCGCCGACTGGATCCGGCAGCATCTCGAGACCTATCGCAAGGAAAATGGCGCGACCATCCTGCTCGCATCCCACAACATGCTCGAGGTGGAGCGGCTGTGCGACCGCGTTATCATCATGAAGCGCGGCCGCATCGAGGACGACGACACCCCGCAACAGATCATGGCCCGCTATAACCGGGCGACGCTGGAGGAGGTGTTCCTCGATGTCGCCCGCGGCCGCATTCAGGAAGGCGCGTCGTGAGCCGGTTCGTTCTGATCGCAGGCGTCTCGCCGCACCGGATCGCGGCCATGATCCTGCGCTACTGGTATGTTCTGATGTCATCATGGCCGCGGCTGTTGGAACTGCTCTATTGGCCGGCGCTGCAGATCGTCACCTGGGGTTTCCTTCAAAATTACATCTCGCAAAACGCCGGCTTCTTTGCCCGCGCCGGCGGCACGCTGGTCGGCGCGGTGATCCTGTGGGACATCCTGTTCCGCGGACAACTCGGCTTTTCGATCTCCTTTCTTGAGGAGATGTGGGCGCGCAATCTCGGCAACCTGATGATGAGCCCGCTCAAGCCGATCGAGTTCCTGATCGCGCTGATGGCCATGAGCCTGATCCGGCTCGCGATCGGCGTCATTCCGATGACGTTGCTGGCAATGTTCTTCTTCGGCTTCAACCTCTACGGCATCGGATTTCCGCTGATCGCCTTTTTCTGCAACCTGATCTTCACCAGTTGGTCGGTCGGGATTTTCGTCTCCGGCCTGGTCCTGCGCCACGGGCTTGGCGCCGAAAGCATCGTCTGGACGCTGATGTTCGGCTTGATGCCGCTTGCCTGCATCTATTATCCGGTGACGGTGCTGCCGAACTGGATGCAACACGTGGCCTGGACGCTGCCGCCGACCTACGTGTTCGAGGGCATGCGTGCATTGCTGATGGAGCATATGTTCCGCGCCGACCTGATGGCGGACGCGCTCGCGATCAACGCCATCCTGCTGGTGGCGTCGTTTGCGGCATTCCTGCTGCTTTTGCGGAGCGCACGGCGGCACGGTTCGCTGATCCAGACCGGCGAATAAAGCCGGTAAAACCCCGGAATTCTAGCGTGAATAGGTTGTGCGGCAGCAGAGAAGCGCCGATCTGTGCATTGACGCTTTGTTATGCTTTCTGCACTATGCTGCGATGCAAAAGGGACGAGGGCGAAATGCCGATTGGTGAGTTTGGCGGCGCGCCGCCGCTGGTGGCCGAAGGCAGTCCGGCGCTTACGACGCCGATGTACTGGATGTACGAAATGGCGCAGGCGTCGCTCAATCCGGCGCGCGCCATCACCGATGCCACGAAGATCCTGTTTCAAAATCCGCTCAATCCATGGGCGCACACCCAGGCCGGCAAATCGATCGCGGCGGCCTGTGAATTGTTCGAGCGAACCACCCGCCGCTACGGCAAGCCGGAATGGGGTATCCACGATACCGACGTCAACGGCGTTCGCACCCCGGTCGAAATTCGCAGCGTGTGGGAAAAGCCGTTCTGCCGGTTGTTGTACTTCGACCGCAAGCTGACGCGGCCTTTGCGCATCCCCCAGCCGCGCGTGCTGATCGTGGCGCCGATGTCCGGCCACTACGCGACGCTGCTGCGTGGCACGGTCGAAGCGTTCCTGCCCACCCACGAGGTCTACATTACCGACTGGGCCGATGCACGGATGGTTCCCCTGACCGCGGGCCGTTTCGATCTGGACGACTATGTCGACTATCTGATCGAGATGCTGCATATGCTGGGCGGCAACATGCATGTGGTCGCGGTGTGCCAGCCTTCGGTGCCGGTGGTGGCCGCGGTCTCGATCATGGAAGCGGAGAACGATCCTTTCGTTCCGATTTCAATGACGTTGATGGGAGGCCCGATCGATACCCGCCGCAATCCGACGGCGGTCAACAACCTCGCCGCCGAGCGCGGCATCGACTGGTTTCGCAACAACGTCATTACCAAAGTGCCGTTTCCGCATCCCGGCGTGATGCGCGACGTCTATCCGGGCTTCCTGCAGCTCAACGGCTTCATCAGCATGAATCTCGACCGCCATATGGATGCGCATAAGCAGCTGTTCCGGAACCTGGTGAAGGGCGACGGCGATCTCGTCGACAAGCACCGCGACTTCTATGACGAATATCTGGCGGTGATGGACCTTTCCGCGGAATATTATCTGCAAACCGTCGATACGGTTTTCATCAAGCACGCCTTGCCCAAGGGCGAGATGACCCATCGCGGCAAGCCGGTCGATCCTTCCAAGGTCAAGCGTGTCGCGCTGATGACGGTGGAAGGCGAGAACGACGACATTTCCGGGCTCGGGCAAACCGAAGCGACGCACACATTATGCAGTTCGATCCCCAATCATCGCCGGGTGCACTATATGCAGAAGGGCGTAGGTCACTACGGCGTCTTCAATGGCTCGCGTTTCAAATCGGAAATCGTGCCGCGCATCTCCGATTTCATGGTGTCGGCGGCCAATGTGAAGCTTTCGCTCGCTTACGCTGCGGAGTGATTGCGAAAACGTGCGCGTATCGATCGGAATCGATTCAGAACAACGGTCTCCGCACGAAAACTGCTGCCAGGTGAGCGGTCCCTAACCCCCTGATTTGGCCGAAGGAAACCGCGAATTCCGGCCGAATCAAAGAATGAACATTAATCCGTTTTTTGAAGGCCCCGACGGGGGTACTTTTCAGTCCAATTTTTTTGTTCCTACCCCATCCTGTGGGGTCGGAGGGCGCGCGCACCCCTGTATATTGGGCAAATGATTTGTTTTTGCGCCGAGCGATTTCCATGGCGGCGGATATGGCAGAATCCGGGCGAACTCTTGCTCCCCGGATTAGCAGACATGGCCACTCGCGCGCTCCTTTATCGGCGGCCTTACGAACCTTCTCGCCTTTTGGTCAAGCACGGATCGCAAATCTATTCGGTCCGGCTTCGTCGACACCGGCGCGCACGGCGTTACACCTTGCGTATCCACCCCAGCGATCGCGAAGCGATCCTGACCATGCCCCCGCGCGGCACAATTGCTGACGCCAAGGACTTCGCGCAGCGTCACGGCGGCTGGATTGCCGCGCGCCTTGGCCGGCTGCCGAAGGCAGCACCGTTTCTTCCAGGCACGACGGTCCCGCTGCGCGGCGTCGCCCACAAAATCGTGCATCGGGCCGGTCAGCGCGGCACCGTCTGGACTGAAATTCGCGAGAGCGGCGAGCGCATCCTCTGCGTGGCGGGCGGCGGCGATTACATCGAGCGGCGGGTGCACGACTACCTCAAGCGCGAGGCCCGCAAGGATCTGCAGAAAGCGGCCGCTTCCCACGCTCAGGCGCTGGGGGTGAGGGTCAAGCGGCTGTCCATTCGCGACCAGTCGAGCCGCTGGGGCTCCTGCACATCCGCGGGCTCGCTGTCGTTCTCCTGGCGGCTTATCCTCGCCCCGCCATACGTGCTGGACTACCTTGCCGCCCACGAAGTCGCCCACCTCGTCGAAATGAACCATTCGACGCGGTTCTGGAAGGTCGTGGCAAAGGTCTGCGGCCATGTCGAACGCGCCAAGACCTGGCTTGACACCCATGGTAATGACCTTCACCGCTATGGTATCCAGGATTGAACGGCACCTGAGCTCGCCGCTCGCGGCGCAGGGACTTCGCATCGGCGGTGCCAGCCGCCGATCTGCTTCCGGTAAGCTAGTGTGGCGACACTGACGTTCCTTTCAGTTTCTCAGCGGCCTCGCAAAAGGAACGTCAAAGTCAAAAGCCACACTAGAATTATAGATTTGCTAGTGTCCCTTTGGTTCTGACATTCGTAAAGTGCCCGCTGTGATATGATACGAATGTCAGAACCGGGACACTAGCCCCGCCGCTCTTTTGAGCGAAAAAGCAACACCCGCCCATATTCGACAGCCACACGCCGGGGCGCCGGGGACTTCGCAGCTATGCGCTTTTGATCAGCTTGCGAAGTGCGTATGAATATTGTCAGGCGATGCAGGGCGTTGGATAAGTCGGACATGCTGGGCGTGAAAGTTTGGGGCGGCACCGGGACGGCCGCCCTTATCCTTCTAGAGATTGCAACTACCCCTGTCCGCGCCGAAACCATGGAGCGCGCGCTGCTGCGCGCCTATCAGAGCAATCCGCAGCTCAATGCGCAGCGTGCCTCGGTACGCGTGACCGATGAAAACGTGCCCCAGGCGCTGGCTGGCTATCGCCCCAAGGCCGCCCTGACCTTCATCGGAGGCGGCCAATTCATCGATCAGCTCGCCGATGGCTCAACCGGCAAGAAGATCGAACAGGGTTTGCAGGGTCCCCATGCCGCCGGCCTCACGGTGACCCAGACGCTCTACAACGGCAATCAGACCGCCAACAAAACCCGCGCCGCGGAGAGCCAGGTTTCCGGTGCCCGGGAAGGCCTGCGGCTGATGGAGCAGTCGGTTCTGCTCGCCGCTGCCACCATCTACATGGATTACCTGCGCGACGCCGCGATCCTGGAAGTCCAGCGCAACAATACCAAGGTGCTGGCGCTGACCCTGAAGCAGACCCGCGACCGATACAGCGCGGGCCTTGTCACGCCGACCGACGTCGCTCAATCGGACGCACAGCTTGCGGCAGGCCGCAGCCAGGAACTCGCTGCCGAATCCAACCTGACCACGACGCGCGCGAACTTCCGCCGCATCATCGGCATCGAACCGGCGGACCTCCAACCGGCCTCGCCGGTCGACCGCTACCTGCCGCAAACGGTGGGCGGCGCCATTGAACTTGCGCTCAGGGAAAATCCCAACGTCACCGCCGCCATGTATGGCGTCGACGTCAGCTTTCTTACCGTGAAAATCAACGAAGGCGCGTTGCTCCCGACGCTCTCGCTGCAAGCCACCGTTCAGAAGGTCTGGCAGTCAACCATCACGCAAATCAATCAATCCACCGCTTCGACTACCGCTCAGTTGAGCGTGCCGATCTACCAGGGCGGGGCGGAATATTCGCTGATACGGCAATCGAAGGAAACGCTGGAACAGCAGCGTCTCACGCTGGAACAAGTGCGCGATCAGGCTAGAGCCGATCTTGTGACCGCATGGGGTCAGCTATTGGCGGGCAAGGCCCAGGTTGCGGCCGCCCGATCCCAGGTCGAAGCTTCGGAGATCGCTTACCTCGGCACCACCAAGGAAGCCCAGGTCGGCCAGCGCACCGTCATCGATATTCTGAACGCGCAACAGACACTGGTGAATGCCCGCGTCGCACTGGTGACGGCGGAACATGACCGCGTCGTAGCCTCGTACGCCGTCTTGAGCGCGATCGGGCGCCTGTCGCCCCAGGTACTGCATCTTTCGACGCCGACCTACGATCCCAGCGTTCACTATCAGCAGGTGCGAAATAACTGGTTCGGCGTGCGCACGCCCGACGGACGCTGACGTCCAGCGCCACGGCGGGCGCACCCCGTCACAACTTGCAGGCCCTCAATCGTTACCTTGTGCTCTGGTCGGAAGCCTCACGGGAACGTGCGGCGAACTGCTGATGATCTTCGGCGCCCCGTCGGCGTGGACTTCACTTCGATCGGATGCGTTCCGAAGCGCCTCCAAAACCAAAAAGAATTTCTCAGCGAGCATTGGCGTAATCCCGCTTGCGATTGCTCCTTAAATGGGTCTGCTCGCGGGGTTATTGAATTCAATCACTTAATCGAGAGCCCGAAACACCCGGCGGCGAGTCCGCCGGGGTTGATGGTGGGATTCTACGCCAGAGCTCTGGGCTTCAGAAGGTCGCTTAAACCGACGCGGTGCGGCATCTTGGCGCGAACGCGATCGAGCACTGTGAAGCCGACATCGGCGCCGTCCTGCGCGGGATCGATGTGAACGCGAAACGGCCGCTTTCCGAATGGCGTGTCGACGACGTTGACGATCGCCTCGGCAATGGTGCCGGCGTCTGCATCGGGCGGCACGATGGCCGCAAACGCCTTCTGGATCTGATCGCCAAAGCCGCCGTATGGGCCCGCCTCGTACTCCGCGGCTCGTCCAGCATCGGCCGGTCGACCCGAATGCGCAAAATGGTTGGTGCCGGAGGTGAAGGCGCCGGGCACAATAATCGAGGTCTCGATGCCCCAGCGTGACAGCTCCCGCGCATATTGCACGGCAATGGCGTCCATCGCTGCTTTTGCGGCGAAGTAGGGCGCGAGGTAAGGCGGGGTGCCCCCCGCAGAATTGCTGCTGGAAACCCAGACCAGGAGGCCTTGCGCCTCCTTGCGCATATGCGGCAGCACGGCGCGATTGACGCGTTGCGTGCTCAGCGCGTTGACGTCATAGAGTTCGGCATATTGCTCCGGCGTGAAGGCTTCCGCCGGTCCGAACACCATGTGGCCGGCATTGTGGATCAGCACGTCGACCCGCCCGTGTTCGGCGATCACCCTCTTGACGGCGACGTCGACCGAGTCCTGGGATTGCACATCGAGTTCGAGCGCGCGCAGGTCGACGTGGTTTTCTCGCGAGAACGCCGCCATCTGCTCCACGACAGCCGCATTGCGCGTCGCCGTCTGCCGCATCGAGCCGTAGACGACGTGGCCCGCTCGGGCGATAGCTTCGGCGGTGAGGCGGCCAAATCCGCTGGACGCGCCGGTAATCAGAACAATTTTACTCACGGGATATCTCCTTCGATGTCGTTGATGTCGGGAATTTAAGGGGTGTGTGGAATTCCGAAGGCGGGATCAGATGATCCCGCCATTGGGGCGCAGGGTCTGGCCGTTGATCCAGCCGCCGTCGGGACCGGCGAGGAACGAAACCACCGCCGCGACGTCGGAGGGCTCGCCGAGCCGCTCCAGCGGCGCGAGATTCTTCAGGCGGTCGATCACCTCTTTCGGCTTGCCATCAAGGAACAGCTTCGTTGCGATCGGTCCCGGAGCGACCGCATTGACGGTGATGTTGCGGCCACGGAGTTCCCTGGCGAGCACAAGCGTCATGGCCTCGACGGCCGCCTTTGTGGCGGCGTAGACGCCGTAGGTCGGATAGAGCATGTCGGCCTGGCTCGACGACAGATTGATGATGCGCCCTCCATTGCGCAGCCGGCGCGAGGCCTCCCGCAGCGTGTTGAACGTGCCCTTGAGGTTGATCGCGACCTGGCTGTCGAACAGGGCGTCATCGCTATCGGCCAGGCTTGCCAGCCGCATGATCCCGGCATTGTTGACGAGCACGTCGACACCACCGAAAGCCGCATCCGCCATGTCGAACATGCGCGGCACCGCAGGACCGTTGCTGACATCGGCCTGCGCGGTGATCGCGCGGCCGCCTGCCTGCTCGATCTTTCCAGCCAGCGCCTCCGCTTCCGCCGCGCCGCTCGCGTAGTTGATGACGACCGTGAAACCGTCGGCCGCGAGCCGCTCCGCGATTGCGGCACCGATGCCCCGCGAGGAGCCCGTGACGATCGCGACTTTTCCGTTTGCCTCTGACTTTGCCTTTGACATTTTCCTTCTCCGTGTTTGCACGCCGCGCTCTCTGCGGCTGACACGGATGAATTTGCGCTTTGCACGCGCAAAGATAATCCGGCATAAACTGGCATCATTGTTCTATTTATGCGAACAATAGACCATGGACCGATTTGAAGCGATGCGGCTGTTCGCGCGCGTGGTCGAGCGCCGCAGTTTCACGCGGGCAGCCAACGATATCGGCCTGCCGCGTTCAACCGCCACGCAAGTAATCCACCAGCTCGAACGCAGGCTCGGCGTTCGGCTGCTTCAGCGCACGACGCGGGTGGTTCGGGCGACGCTGGATGGCGAAGCCTACTACCGGCGGTGCCTTGCCATTCTTCAGGATGTGGAAGATGCCGAGGGCGCATTCTCCGGAACCAAGCCGAAAGGCACATTGCGCATCGAGGTGCAGGGCACGCTGGCGCGCCATTTCCTGATGCCGAACCTGCCGACGCTCTTCGCACAGTACCCGGAGATCGAGATATCGATGAGCGAGAGCGATCGCTGGGTCGACCTCGTTCACGAAGGCGTGGACTGCGCGCTGCGCTGGGGCGAGCTGGCCGACAGCGGATTGGTGGCGCGCCGCCTCGCTGTGCTGACGCGCATCACCTGCGCGGCTCCGGCCTATCTGAAGCGCTTTGGCCGTCCGAAATCATTGCAGGACCTCGGCGCAGGTCACCAAACCGTCGGTTTGCGCCGGTTCACCACCGGCGACCTCGAACCGCTGAGCTTTAGCGTTGACGGCAAGATGCACAACATATCGCTTGCCGCGCCGTTCTCGGTCACAGGACCGGAGAGCTATCTGCTGGCCACGAGGCTTGGCTTAGGGCTTGCGCAAATGCCGCATTTTCACGTTGCCGAGGATCTCAAGCGCGGAAGCCTGGTGGCCGTGCTTACCGATAGTCCGCCCCCGTCCGCGCCGGTCTCGCTGATGTATGCCCAGAACCGTCAGCTCTCGCCGCGGGTGCGCGCATTCAGCGACTGGCTCGCGCGCCAGTTTCGCCAAGGCGAAGAGTAACCTTCGGGCTAATTATACGTCTTGATATACTCGACGATGTCGTCCACGTCCTTTGAATCGTGCAGGCCATCAAACGGCATCCGGTTGCCCCTCACCTTGGCTTGCGGATCGGCGATGTATTCCCGCAGGTTGGCTTCGTCCCATACGAGATTCGCCCGCTTCATCGGATTGGAATAACGAAAGTCCTCAAGCGCGGCGGATTTGCGCCCGAACACACCCTTGAGGCTTGGCCCCAAAGCGCCCGGCTTCTCCTGATGGCACGCCGCACAGGCGGCATAGAGCGTCTTGCCATGCTCGACATCGGCGGGAAGCGCAGGCGTGGCCGTTGCCGCCGACATCACGGCACCGAGAAACTTCAAAACACTTCGCATGAACATCCTTCGCACGAAAAGAAATCGGACCGGCACCACTGTGGCGACACCGACGTTCCTTTCAGTGCCGCCGCGAGTTCTTCGAAGGAACGTCAGAGTCAAAGCCACACTAGAATCATATGGTCGCTAGGGTCCCTTTGGTTCTGACATTCGTAAAAGTGCCCGCCGCGATAGCATACGAATGTCAGGACCGGGACACTAGCGGGCCAGGGTTTTTGATGTAGCGCTGGGTGATCGCCTCAGCCGACCAGTAAGCCAGCGCGCCGACGAGACCGGTCGGATTGTAGGAGGCGTTTTGCGGGAACACCGAGGCGCCCACCACGAAGAGATTGTCGGCGTTCCATGCCTGAAGATACCGGTTTACGACGCTGGTCTTTGGATCCGAACCCGTGATCGTGCCGCCGGTATTGTGGGTCGATTGGTACGGCACGACGCTGTAGTTGCCTCGCCGCACCGCCGCCGGACTCATCTTAGTCGGATTCATCGCGCGTCCGATCCGCTCCATCGCGGCACCGATATACTCGACCAGCTTGTGATCGTTTTCGCGGAAGTTATAGCTCATCCGGATCAGCGGACGGCCGAGCACGTCCTTATAAGTCGGATCGAGGTCGAGGAAGTTTTCGCGGTGCGCGTAGCTGCACCCGGACGCACCGATGTTGAAAGCGTGGTTGTACCACTTGGCCGTCGCCTGCTTCCACTCGCGGCCCCAGCGCGGCGTTCCCGGCGGCACCGGGCGCGTCAGGATCGGACGGCCGTTGGTCGGGCCCGCGGCGATGATCGCTCCGCCGAAGAAATCGAGACCACCGTGGTCGAAATTGTCGCCGTTGAAATCGTCGATGTTGGTGGTGTGCGCACCCGAGGCCATGAACGGATTGATCACCTTGCCCTCGAAGAACACCGTGACGGTGTTGCCGCTGAGCTGGTAGCAGTAGTTGCGGCCGAGCGCGCCCTTGCCGGTTGAGGGATCGTATGGTTCGCCGATCCCGGCAGTCATCATCAACAGCGCGTTGTTGAAGACATACGCGCCGAGCACGACAAGACCTGCGGGCTGTTCGTATTCCTCGCCGGTGCGCGTATCGACGTAGCACACGGCCTTCACCTTCCTGGCTTGTCTGTCGTAGACGAGTTCTTTCACATAAGCGTAGTTGCGGAGTTCGAACTTCGGATCGCTGAGCAGGTTCGGCAGGATGCAGACGTTTGGCGAGGCCTTTGCATTGGCCTCGCAGCCGAAGCGCTCGCAGTGGCCGCAAAATTCGCACGCGCCGAGCGTCAGCCCTTCCGGGTTGGTATAGACCTCGCTCGAATTCGCCGACGGTCCGGAGAAGGTGCTGTAGCCGAGATCCTTGCATGCGGCTTCCATGATGGCGCCGGCCATCGTCTGCGGCAGCGGCTTGTTCGGATATTCGTTCTGGCGCGGCCCCTCGAACATGTTGCCGCCCGCAATCTTCTGGCCGCGCAGGTTGCCGGCCTTACCCGAGACGCCGCAAATCTTCTCGAAGTGGTCGTAATACGGCTCGAGTTCGTCGTAGCTGACGGGGAAATCCTCGATCGTCATTTCCGAAGGGATGGCGTTGCGGCCGTAACGCTGGGTGAGATGGCTCCTGAGCTTGTGGTCCGACGGCAAAATCCGCCATGTCAGGCCGTTCCAGTGCGCGCCGGCGCCCCCGAGTCCCGTGCCCGGCAGAAACGAGCCGAGCCTGCGGATCGGCAATGCCGTCTCCGACGGTGAATGCCGCACCGTGACGGTCTCCTCCTGCGCGTCTTGAAAAAGCTCCTGACGCACGGCGTATTTGAGATCATCGCGAACGTTCGGCAGTGTGAAGTCTTCGCCCGGTGTGCGCTTGGCGCCGCGTTCGAGGCCGACCACGTTCAGTCCGGCCTTGGTGAGTTCGCGGGCCATGATGCTGCCGGTCCATCCGACGCCGATCACCAGCGCGTCGACTTCCTTGAGGATGGTTGTCATGACGCGGCTCCCTTTAAGAGAAATCCGCGATCGAACGCGGCGGCTTGTCGTAGATCTTGCCGAGATAGGTGCGGATGTCGTGGCGATAGGTCGCCGGCAGACCGGGATATCCCACCATCTTCCACGAGGCCATGTCGCGGTTTCCGCCGTAGATCGGATCGGCGAAGAAGCCTTCCATCGTGATCTGCAGCAACGCGTTGAAGAACATCGCGCTACCGAAGCCTTTGAACTCGGCCTTGCCCTCCTCCATCGCCTTGAGGACAGCTATCCTTTGCTCTTCGTTCAGCCGATCAAAATCCTTGCCGTAGACCTTGCGCGTGAACTCGTTGGCGGAGGCGACGCCGGCGCGGAAGAACTCGCGCGGAGTGAGCGGGAGCTGATAACCGAGCTCGGGCTTGCCTTTCGGAAACGGCCCCTGCCGGTAAAGACGCGCACCTGTGCCGTAGGCACCCGCAAGCTGCCGGTCGATGAAGTTGGCGACGCCGCAGTCGCTGCCCGACGGCGACAGTTCATCGGCGGGGACGATCGTGTCGGCGGCTGCGACGAAGAAGGCGTGCTCGGTTGCCGTCAAGGTGAGCAACGGCTCGTCTACCGTCGGCGCAGCCGACGGCATGACGAGCATAGCGACAGATGACGCAACGGGTTGAGCCTGTTGCGCTTCCGCGGGCATTGCGGGTGCAAGCGCCGCGGCTGCGGCCCCCGCAACCGTCAGAAATTCACGGCGCCCGATTCTCGGGTCTTCTGCCATGACCGTCCTCCCCAGCCTTATTATTGACTTATGCGTTCACAAGCGGCTCCGGTGTCTTGGTTGTGACAGGTTAGCACCGGTCAGGCCGGCGGCAAGCATTTCCATCATGGATGGCTGCATAGCCCCATTCGCTTCCCAGGCCGTAATGCGTGCGAGACAGCTACGCGAGCTCGTACCACCAAGTTGAATCAGGCATTAAGTGTGCTTCGGATCAAAACCGGGGATGCTCTGACTGCGGAGAAGATGTCCGCGTAACCTTCCTTCGACAGCGGACACCCTTGATGAGCAAATGGCCTACCGCCCAAACAGCCGTTCCATCAGCCAGCCGTCCAGACCGCTGGCGGCCTCGGGCCGAACCGGTGCCCGCGCCGGCGCCGGCCGGGTCGGGATGGCGGACGGCGGACTTGCGGCCGCGCCCGGCGACGTTGCCTGGGTCAAGTTGGCGAACAACCCGCCTGATTGCTGCGAAGCCGGCAATGCCGCGACCGGCACGCCCTGATGAGCGGCTTTCATGAAGCGGGTCCAGACTTCCACCGGCAGGCCGCCTCCGGTTGCCTTTTTGGTCGGCGAGTTGTCGTCATTGCCGAGCCAGACGCCGGTGATCAGGTTGGCAGTGTAGCCGATGAACCAGGCGTCGCGGAAATCCTGACTGGTGCCGGTCTTGCCGGCGGCCATCCAGCCCGGCAGTTCGGCCTTGTGCGCGGTGCCGGAGAGCAGCGTCTCCTGCATCATGATGTTCATCATCGCGACATAATGCGGGTCGATCACCTGGCCCAACTGGTCGGCGGGGCGCGCGTAGAGGACCTTGCCGTCGAGGTTACGGATTTTCGTCACGACATGCGGCGAGACGCCGAGGCCGCCATTGGCAAACGGCGCGTAGGCGCCGACGAGTTCGACCAGCGAGACTTCGGACGTGCCGAGCGCGATCGAAGCGTTGGCGTCAAGCTTCGATGAAATGCCCAGGCGATGGGCGGTGCGCACCACATTCTTCGGCCCGACCTCGAGCCCGAGCCGTACCGCCACCGTATTGAGCGACATCGCCAACGCCTGCGTCAGCGTCACCGGACCGAAATATTCATGGCTGTAGTTCTCGGGCTTCCAGCCCTTGACGTCGAGCGGCGCATCCTGCCGGACCGTCTCCGGCGTCAGGCCCGCTTCGATCGCGGTCAGGTACACGAAGGGCTTGAAGGCAGAACCCGGCTGGCGTTTCGCCGTCACCGCGCGGTTGTACTGGCTTTCGGAATAGTTGCGGCCGCCGACCATGGCGCGCACCGCGCCGTCGGGTGCCATCGCCACCAGCGCGCCCTGGCTGACGTTGAATTTCAGGCTTTTGGCCGCCAGCTCGTCGATCACGGCGGCTTCCGCAACTCCTTGCAATTTCGGATCGATCGAGGTTTCCACCACCACGCTCTGGTCGATCTGGCCCACGAGATCGTCGAGCACTTCGCCGATCCAGTCCGCCACATAGTTGACCGTGCCGGCGCCGACCGGTTTCACGTTGTAGGAGGGATGGCCGATCGGGGCCTGCGCCTGGGCTTCGGTGATGAATTTGGCTTCCGCCATGGCGGTAAGCACCGTCTGCGCCCGCTGTTCGGCCCCTTCGGGGTTGCGGTTGGGCGCAAGCCGCGACGGCGACTTGACGAGGCCTGCCAGCATCGCCGCCTCCGCCAGCGTCACGTTCTTGGCGGACTTGCCGAAATAGCGCTGCGCGGCCGCCTCGACACCGTAGGCGCCGGAACCGAAATAAACCCGGTTGAGGTAGAGCTCGAGAATTTCGGCCTTCGAGTGCTTGCGCTCCAGCCAGAGCGCCAGCTCAACCTCCTGCAATTTCCGCTGGAAGGTGCGCTCCTGGGTCAGGAACAGGTTCTTGGCCAATTGCTGGGTGAGCGTCGAGCCGCCTTGCGACACGCCGCGATGCAGGATGTTGGTGACCGCCGCGCGCAAGATTCCCTGCGGATCGACGCCGAAATGCGAATAGAAGCGGCGGTCCTCGATGGCGATGAACGCCTTCGGCAGATACGGCGGCAGATCTTTCAGCGCGACATTGGCGCCGGCCATCTCGCCGCGAGTAGCGAGCACGCTGCCGTCGGCGCCGGTGATCTGGATGGTCGGCGGCCGTTTCGGGATTTCGAGCGACTGGATCGCCGGCAGCTGCGCCCCGACCCAGACGATCAGGCCGACCGCGGCAATTCCGCCCCAAAGGCCAAGCACCGCGCCCCAATAAAAAAGCCGGAACAAACCACCCCGCGCACGGCCGCTTGCCTTGCGTTTGCGGCTTGCCTTGCTTGAGCTCTTGCTCGGGCGCGGCTTGCGCTCGCGCGGCGCCTCGTCCTCCTCATCATCATCCTCGTCGTCGATGATGGTGCGCCGGGAAGACGGCTTTTTCGGCTTCTCGTCTTCGGCGCGCGGGATGCGGTCGGCGGGACCAAGACGCAGTTCGGAAAGCGCAGCGCCGAGGCCGAATTGCGGCTCCTTGCGCCCACCGCTGTTTTTCCGCCGCCACGCCATACGAAACGCCCGTCCACCCAATGCGAGTAACGGTAGCGGCACGGGTTTAAAGCCGTCTTAAACGATGGTTAATCGGAGGCGCGGCCGAGCCGTGTAACCGGCTGACCCACAAGCGTTCAGGAAAGCTTAACCCTAAAGCACGCCGCGAAATGAGCAGACATGCGCCAATCTTTCTTATCGGGTTATGACTTGTCTCCGATGGACGAGGAGGCGCGATCTTGCACCAACGTGCTCGAACCCTCACGAAGTTTCTTCGCCGGCGAAAACCGGCGTCGGCGAAAGGCGAGCGCTTATCGCCAAGGCCGCATAGATCGCCAATATAGCGACAACAATGCCGGCGAGAACGTCAACGACGTAGTGGCCGCCTCCGAGCGGTGTCGCTGCAATCATCGCGATGTTCCAAGGAACGATCAGCGGTCGCATGTGTTGTCACGCGTTGACGGCATGCCGATCTATCAGATCGACGATCGCGTCGATCGAGTCCAGCAACGTCAAATCGAAATTAACCTGGGAAAAATTGATCCCGTAATCCATTTCAACGGACATGATGATCTCGACCGCGTCCAGGGAGTCTAGCCGGCCGTTTGTGAACAGCAGCTCTTCATCGTTGAGCGGCGCCAAGTCGCCTCGCATCCTCAGTCGCTGAGTGACGTAGTTTCGCATTTTCGATCGAACGTTCATATCCATGTGTCTATTCCCAAGAGGTACGAGAGAAAATCCGCCCGCTGCCAGATCGAATGGACCCGATCGAGGGGAGCGTCGAAGACGTGTAGAACACAGAAGAACAACGTAACCCACAGGCATGGCAGCACGCGTCCGCGCAGCCAGCCCTTGCTTCGCTCGCGGCTGGGGCCCCGCATCTGCGACACCCCCACGCCGATCGCAAGAAGGAAGGTATAGAGTGCGTGTGACGCTTCGCCGGATAAGGCGTTCCGCCAACCCATGTCTGCAACAAAGCGAATATCCCGGATGAAGTGGAACAACAAATTGCCGACACAAGCGGCCATAAACGTCGCAAAGAACATGCGCAGTTTTCGATTGGTGCGAAAACTACGAAGAAAGACTGGGTAGAAAAAATGATCGACCAGTAATTCCTTGTAGTAAAAATAATACCGATTCCAGAACTCGGCGAGTGTCGTCGACTCCAGAGGGTTGTAGGTGTTACGCAACAAACGAAAGCCTGCCATACGGGCGCACGCTATAATAGCTCCGCCCCATACCGTCATGTAGAGAACGTCCTCGACGAAATATGCCACAAGGCTTGTCCAGCATAGATATCGTGGATACCGAGGACCGGTGATGTATCCGAAGAAGGTATCGTCGAAATCCGGCAAAGCGAGATAGCCATGGACGAGCGTGCGGAAGCCATTAAAGCTAACGGCAAGCAGGAGCGTCCAGCACGCGAGCTTCAACCCCTTGAGCTGGGTTACGGCGAGCTCTTCGGGCGACTTCGCTTCAAATTTCCGGAGGTAGGAAAGCCCTTTCCCGAATGGCGTCAGCGTCGATCCCCAGAATGGGTGGAAGACACCCAGGTGCTGCCAGAAAGGCGTCCGAGCCAGGGCGCCGAAATCAGCGAGGGCGTAGGCGAGGAACCAAAAATACGGAAGGAACGTCGCAAGGAACGACCAGAGAAGAACGCGAGGCATGCCCGCGGCTATTGGCGATTGCGCCACGATAATCAAGGCGATGAAGCCCGAGATCAGGCAAAGCGTGGAGCGACGAAACAGCGGGATCGCAACAATTCGCGGCCAGAAGATCAACAAGCAAGAACATAGCACCAAAACCAACGCCAACGTTCCAGAAAATAGCAGGGACTGATTGATCTGCTGTGTGAGTCCTTCTTGTTCGGCCACTCGCTTTACAAGGTCGACATCGACCCAGAAGCCGTTTTTGCAGAGCATCAGCAGCGTCGCGAACGGTATCAGATAGCGGCGGAGCTTTTGCGCATACGCACATGCCGCGGCGAGGGGTGCAATAAAGAAATCCACGCCGAAAAAGTTGAGCAACGTGGCAAGTGCAGCGAGAATGGCAAAGAGGACGGCACGTCCCGGCAAACTCTGGGCATAGGCTACGAGCCTTGGATCCCTGTCGATCTGCGGAATAATTCGCCACGCGGCCTTCGGAGTTCGTGACGGCTGGACTGAACCACGACCGTCAATAGCCGGCGTATACGCCGGCGCTATATCGAATGAAGCGCCGTTGTCGATGCTCATCGGCAGTTGCCGTCAAATGCGCGGATTGAATACGATCGCTTCGGCGTAGAGCTGGCAAGCATATCAAGACACTTTCGCCAAAACACTGGATTGTCCGACCAGCGCTGCCACCGCGCGTCGATCCGCTTTGCCGTTGGCGTTTGTGGGAATATCGTCCAGCCATGTAAACCGGCTTGGCACCATGTAAGCAGGGAGATGCTTGTTGCAGTGCGCCACCAAATCCGCATCACCAATTCTGCTGCCCGAATATGCCGCGATCAGGCGGCTTGATCCGTTAGCATCGTGGATCACGATGGCGAGCGCTCGTACCACACCCGGGATCGATGCGATGGCATGATCGATTTCTTCCAGCTCCACGCGATAGCCGCGCAGCTTGACCTGGTTATCGGCTCGCCCTCGAAACCGAAGCAGTCCTGTCTGCTGATCCAGCACCACCAGGTCACCCGTCCGATAGAGTATGGCGCGATACCCATCAATTAGCGGATCCTGGCGGAACCGTTTTGCGGTTTCCTCAGGATTATTGAGATAACCCAGCCCTACACACGGTCCACCTAGCCACAATTCGCCAACATCGCCCGCGGCAACAGACTTAAACTCTTCGTCCAGAATCCGGTGACTGAAACTGGGATTGAGCTGGCCCAGCGGCGCCAGCCCTTCGGTAGGATCCAGAGCCGAATCGGTAATCACAAAGCCACTGCAAATGCAGCTCGTCTCTGTGGGGCCGTAGCAGTTGATGAGTTGTGCCTTTCCGGAAAAGGCCTCGTGGAAGCGGCGAAGTCTGGCGATCGGAAAGCCCTCGCCGCCGAACATGAACTGGCTCACGCTCGGTAATTTTTCGGGCGTCAGCAGGTGCATCGAGTCGAGAAACATGAAGAGCGTCGGCACCGCGAAGAAGAATGTGCACTTGTTTATCGCTATTTCGGAAATTAGTTCGGCCGGCGGCCGACCTTTCAGGGCATCGAGTGCCACGATCGCAGCGCCATTGAGCAGTGCCGCATAGATGTCGAACACAGAGTTGTCGAAGAAGATGGGATTGACATTGGTAAGGCGATCTTCGGGACCGATGCCGAGATCATTGGCGGCCCAGTCGGCCAGATGAAGAACGCCTTGGTGCGGAATCACCACGCCTTTTGGTTCTCCCGTCGACCCGGAAGTGAACATGACATAAGCGGGGTCGGCGCCAGTGATCCGCTCGGTCTCCGGCAAGTTGGTGTCGTCAAACCCTTCGATTTCCTTGCGGAGATTTTCACGCTGATCCTCGTTACCGATAACAACGCGATTTCCTGCGCCGTCCCGGATGCTGACGACGATTGCCGGCTTGCATCGGCTTATCATCAGCCGTGCCCGCTCTGTCGGTGCTGTCGAATCCAGAAAGCTGTAAGGCGCGCCTATCTTGATGCAGGCCATCGCAAGCGCGTAAGCCTCGATGGTTTTCGGAAGTTCGAGACACACGACTTGGCCCTGGGCCGCTCCCCGTCCCGCGAGCCAGCGCGCG
This sequence comes from uncultured Alphaproteobacteria bacterium, assembly GCA_963832045.1. Classification (GTDB taxonomy): domain Bacteria; phylum Pseudomonadota; class Alphaproteobacteria; order Rhizobiales; family Xanthobacteraceae; genus Bradyrhizobium. Next base: position 434,431 of record CAWHSM010000005.1, on the reverse strand, counting down.
AAGCGGTTGGCCAATCCATTCAGCGTCCGAAAATCGTATTGTTCTCCCTTGCAGAAAACGGCCGCCGCCCTCGGCGAGGAAGCAACCACCTGCTGAAACTTCAACGCCAGATTATGGGTGCTGACTTTCGACATCCGGATTATCCCTGCGCAATCTGTCCGTCCGTCGCCTCGTTGCAGAAAGGAGGCGGCTGAAGCGGGAATGTAGCTGCTTGGACGGTTGGCAGTTCTTTCACCGCGAGCACGGCTGCGGGCAATCGCGACTCGGGGAGCCGATCACTCAATCTTTGCTGGAGCTCCAGTCCCAGTTGCTGCATGAAGGCCACCTCTAACGGATCCGATGCCAGGGACCGTGGCCGCGAGGCCGATACGACGTCTTCGACTTGTTGAGATAACGGCACGCCAGGTGAACGGTCGCGCGCGACAAGTGTGACATCGAAATGTCCGTCGGCCGAATGAGGCGACCAGCCAACGCCCAGGTCGCGCAGCCGCGTACCGGAGAGCTTCCAGAATTCCTCGGGATCGCGGCCGAGATCGGTCTCTGCAGTCACCGATTGCCTGATATTCTCCACCAGCTCTCGATCGTCTGCCGACCAGAGCCGCCGCACGGCAGCGAGGTCGTTTGCGAGCCGCCGATTTGGAATATCCGTGATAGTCACCGACGCGAGCTGCTGCGCCTCAAATCGTGACATAAGTTCCGCAGCCGTAAGTCCATCGGCTGCCCACTCGGCTTCCGGTCGCGAGGTAGTCGGCTTGGCCGCGCTTACGCTCACGTGAAGCACCACGTCGTATCGATACCGTGTCAACTCGTTATGAGCGTCTCCTCGCTTCAGCATTATTTCTACGCTGGAGATGCGAGGATTAGAGCCAGGAAGCTCGAGAAAGAACTGCGGATCGATCACCAGTTCTCGGTCCTGCTCGATTGCCAAGGCGACCTTCCGTTTCAACCACCGGGCGCTTGCTTTGGGCGGAGCCTTGGAAAGCTGAACGGCGCCGTGAAACAACGGAAGCAAACCGAAATGGCGCACATCACCGATAAAAATACGACCGCCGGAACTGACGATCCGCGAAGCCCCTTCAAGGACGGTCCGCAAATAGTGGATATCCGGAAAATATTGGGCTACTGAGTTGATCACTACCGTGTCTACCGAGCCCGGCGCCTGCTCATCCAGGCTTGTCGCTTCGCTCTCAAAAAGCTCGACATGGCGAAGATCGGATTTCGACGCTACAAACTCACGCAATCGGCCGACGGCGACCGGCGAGAGATCCGTTCCGCGATAGACGCTGCACTTGGGCGCCAATCCCTCGACCAGCAAACCGACGCCACAACCGATCTCAAGCACTTTTTCGGGCCTTAACGACAAGATTCGCTCGATCGTGCAGTCAAGCCACTCTCGCATTTCAGTTTCGGGAAGCGGCTTGTTCGTGTAACTGCTGGTCCAGCCGACAAATGTCGGGGCATAATTGGCGGGTCCGAAACGATAGACTTGATCGAATGCCCTTCTCCACTGGGCAACTCTCTTGTCTCGGTCAGCCAGATAGATCCGCGTCTTTGCTTCTTTCATGCGTTCTGCATGGGGCACCACATAGGCCATAGGATAGCTGTGGCCATCGGGCCCTTCCTCGTTGATCAGCGAAGCCTCGATGACGTCGGGGTGATCGAGTAGAAGCGCTTCGACTTCGCTGCACGCGGACGAGGGATTTGCGATCTCTTGATTGGACACAGACAACGGCCCCGAGGAATGAAAGTGACCCGTGACGCACCCTTACATTTTTACGCATCGATCATTAATGAGGCATAAAAATCCGCCGAGCCTTTCGATGCGCCATCGTGGTCGCGCGTTCAAATGGTCCTGGAAAATTTGGGCAAATCCGATCGTTCCGTGCAATCGGGCGTCTTCTGCGTGATCGTGACGGCACAATTCGTAGCGAGATCTGCCTTTTGGCTCGCAAACGGGGACGTTGGCTGCCATGAACGAATCGACTGAAGGTTCCGTTTCAGCAAGCCCATCGAAGTAGCAAGGAAGCGCCGTTTATCGTGGCCATCGACGATGCCGTCAGATTGGCAAACGAGGCAGTTCCGCTATGCACATGATCCTTTTAGGCGAAGCGGCATTGTGCGAGGCTACGTCATTTAAGTGGGGCAGGTCTCTAACTGATTTACAGCGTAGCGGACGTTCGGCTCATGTCTGCTTATTGGTGGCACAGAGCAAACATGAGCCAGGTCCGATCCGATGCCTACTTTCGGGATGAGGCCGACTTGGCAGTTTTATGAGGACGCGCCCTAGCCGGCGGGGCTGGCATCCTCGAGGATCGGGCCAAACAGCTCCCAGCGCTCGCCGTTGAATTTCATCATTTGCAGCTGCTTGTTGACCCGATAGTCGTTCGGGGTGGTGTTGCCGACGATCCCGGGCAGCGCGAGGTCGAGCTGGACGTCTTTCAGGTCGGTAGCCTGCTTGAGCACATTGTCGCGGGTAAGCTCGTCGCCGCATTGCTTCAGGACGTGGACCATCAATTGCGCGGTACTATAGCCGTAGCTGTTGAAGTTCGAATTCTTGTCGCCTTCCGGATAGTACTTCGCCATGAAGTCGAAATACTTCTTCATCCCCGGATCGTCCTTCCAGCTCGGATCGAGCGGGTCCTTGCCGTAGTTGACGCTGATCAAGCCCTTGGCGGCCTCCAGCCCCGCGGGCTGCATGACGGCACCGACCGAAGTGGCATTGATGTCGAGAATGTGGACCGGCTTCCAGCCAAGCTCGGCATTCTTCTTGATCGTCTGGGCCGCGAATTTCGGGGTTGATGCGCTGAACAGCACGTCGGCGCCGGCGGATTTCAGTTTCAATATCTGGGAGTCCACGGTCGGGTCGGAGACCTCATAGGAGGCCTCCGCCACGATCATGGTCTCCGCCTTGTCGCCAAGGCCCGCCTTGATGCCATTGAGGTAGTCGCGCCCAAGATCGTCATTCTGATAGAGCACGCCAACCTTGGCATTGGGATATTGCTTGAGGATGTACTGCCCGTAGATTCGTCCCTCGACGAAATAGCTGGGATTGAAGCCGAGCGTCCACGGAAAGTTTTTCGGATCGGTGAATTTGGAAGCGCCGGTCGCGGCGAATAATTGCGGCACCTTCCTGGTATTGAGATATTTTTGGACCGCCGCATTGGAGGGGGTGCCGATGATCTGGAAAGTCAAGAGTACCTCGTCGCTCTCGACCAGCTTGCGCACCTGCTCGACCGCTTTCGGCGGGCTATAGGCATCGTCATATTGGATCAGATTGATCTTGCGACCGTTCACCCCACCCTGCTCGTTGATCATGTTGAAGTAGGCCGCTTGCGTCTTGCCGATGCTGGCATAGGCGGAGGCCGGTCCCGAAAACGGCACGGTCTGGCCGATCTTGATTTCGGTATCGGTCGCGCCGGGGTCGTATTTGGTCTGCGCATCGGCCGATGGCGTCGAGAGCGCGAGCGCAAGCACTGCTCCAGTGACGGAATGAAAAAGGCTGCTCTTCATGTCGCTGCCTCACCTGATGTCTTGATTATTGCGATGGATCTTCCGCGTGACGGAAATCATCGTTTGACGCCAATTCTGAATGAACGGGTATGGCGATGCAAGGCAACGCAGCCTTGCACCGGCCGGTTCACGCGAGCCAGAGCAAAACCAAAGCCAGCATAGCCGGCACCGCCTGAAAGAACAGAGCTTTCCGACTGACTGTTGCAGCGCCATAAACGCCCGCGACGACCACGCAAACGAGAAAAAACGTCTTGATCTGAAATGCGAAGCTGATGTTGGGCTGCAGCAGCCCCCAAACCAGGCCCGCGGCCAGAAAGCCGTTATAGAGCCCCTGATTGGCGGCGAGCACGGCCGAGTCGGCGGCCTTTTCCGGGGTATTTCGAAAGGTTCTCAGGCCGAGCGGCCGGGTCCAGAAGAACATTTCCAGGCTGAGAAAATAAATATGCAGCGCGGCGACCAGCGCCACTAGGATGTCGGCAATCGCATTCATGTGGCTTTCCCCCTGACGCGCCGATCATCGCGATGGTCAGCAACGAGGTAATGAAGATGACAGGTTACGTCGATCCAACCAAGGAAGTATTCGCGCGCTTTCGCGAGAATGACCGGCCCGGTCCCATTCACATGCTCAATCTGGTCCGCTTGCGCAAGCGCGCTGCCTACCCGGACGGGCGGTCGGCCACCGGCGCCGAAGCCTATGCGGCCTATGGCCGCGAGAGCGGCCCGGTCTTCACACGCCTCGGAGGCAAGGTCGTGTGGCAAGGCCGTTTCGAACTGATGCTGATCGGGCCGTCAGACGAATACTGGGATCATTGCTTTATCGCGGAGTATCCTGATGTCGCCGCTTTCGTCGAGATGATCCGCGATCCGGTCTATCGCGAGGCGGTGAAACATCGCCAGGCCGCAGTGGAGGACTCGCGGCTGATCCGGTTGAAGCCGCTGCCGTCAGGCAAGACCTTTGGCGAGATTCCCGAGAATTGATGAGTGCTCCCGGCAGGGCTATGCGGCGACCTGCTCACTAGTGTCCCGATTCCGAAGTTCGTATCATCATGCGGCCCCATGTTTACGAACTTCGGAATCGAAAGGACACTAGCAAACTATCAATCCAGTGTGGCTTTGGTTTAGAAGTCCGCATAACGAACTCGCAGCAATAATGATGCGGGACTTCTAAACCGCCACACTGGCGAGCAGATGGAGCAGCGCGCTTCTAATTGCCGCCTGCCGCGTCGGCGCCGTGATCTGGGCCCCGAGCAGGTCGGTGACGTAGAACACGTCGCGGGCGCGCTCGCCGAAAGTCGCGACATGGGCGGAGGCGATATTGAGGTTGAGCTTTGAGATCGCCGTCGTCAGCTCGTACAGCAAACCCGGCCGGTCGAGGCCGGAAACCTCGATCACGGTATAGCGATCCGACCACTGATTGTTGACCGTCACTTCCGGCTCGACCACGAAGGGACGCGCCTTGCCGCGTCCCGCGGCGCGCCGCGCCACCACTTCGGGCAGGCGGAGCTTACCTTCGAGAACGTCCTCGATCATCTCGCCGATCCGCGTCGCGCGCCGGCCCTCATCCTCATCGCGATCGTATTCGCGCGTGATCGCAATGGTGTCGAGCGCCCGGCCGTCGGTCGTCGTGTAGATCTGGGCGTCCACGATGTTGGCGCCCGCCGACGCACAGGCGCCGGCGATGATCGACAGCAGCCATGGATGGTCCATCGCCAGGATAGTGAGTTCGGTGACGCCGCGGGCTTCGTCGAATCCGACGTTGATCGCCAGCTTGTCGCCGGCCTGCTCGCTCGATCGCAGGAAGCGGGCATGACGAATCTTGCGCTGCAGCTCGACCTTGAGCCAGTACGCCGGATAGTGCCGCGCGATATAGGCGTTGAGCTCCTGCTCCGGCCACTCGGTGAAAGTGCTACGAAATTCGGCCTGCGCCAGCGTGATGCGCCGGGCGCGATTGACTTCCGAGAAGCCGCCGGTGAGCACCGGTTCGGTCTCGTAATAAAGCGTGCGCAACAGTTGCGCCTTCCAGCCGTTCCAGACACCGGGGCCGACGCCCCTGATGTCGGCGGTGGTCAGAATCGTCAAAAGCTTCATCTGCTCGACCGACTGCACCACGGCCGCGAAATTTTCAATGGTCTTGCGGTCCGACAGGTCGCGCGACTGGGCGACCGTCGACATCGTCAAGTGCTGTTCGATCAGCCAGGCCACGAGCTCGGTGTCGGCCGTGCTGAATCCGAGCCGCGGACACAGCCGCCGCGCGACTTTCGCGCCCGCAATGGAGTGGTCTTCCGGCCGGCCCTTGGCGATATCATGCAGCAGGGTCGCAATATAGATGACGGCGCGGTGCTCCGGGCGTATCTTGCGCATCAAGTCGCTGGCAACCACGAATTCATCGCTGCCGCCGCGCTCGATCTCCTGAAGATAGCCGATGCAGCGCAGCAGATGCTCGTCCACCGTATAGTGGTGGTACATGTTGAATTGCATCATCGACACGATCTTGCCGAAGGCGCGGATAAAATGACCGAGCACGCCGGTTTCGTTCATGCGCCGCAACACGATTTCCGCATCGTTCGACGTCAGGATTTCCATAAACAGGCGGTTGGCTTCGGGGTCGGCGCGCAGCTCGGCATTGACCAGCTTCAGCGAGCGCGTCACGGTGCGCATGGCGTCGGGGTGGAAGGCGAGATTGTTCTTTTGCGCCAGCCGGAAGATCCGGATCAGGTTGACCGGGTCGTGCTTGAAGACGTCGGGTGCGGCGAGATTGATGCGGTTGTGGTCGACGATGAAGTCATCACTCTCGGGCACCCGCCGCCGCACGGTGGCCGGCCGAAACCGCGCCATCATGCGGCTGAGCACCGGCACGGGCTTGGCCTGTTCGTTTTCGAGCTTGGCACACAGGATCGCGGTGAGGTCGCCGACTTCCTTGGCGATCAGGAAGTAATGCTTCATGAAGCGTTCGACGTCCTGCATGCCGGGATGCGAGGTATAGCCGAGCCGGACCGCGATCTCGCGCTGCATGTCGAATGACAGGCGCTCCTCGGCGCGGCCGGCGAAAAAATGCAGGTTGCAGCGGACCGACCACTGGAAATCGGCGCAGCGGCGGAAGGTGCGGTATTCCTGCGCATCGAACACGCCGCGATCGAGCAACTCGTCGGTATCGCGGACGCGGTAGACGTACTTCGCGATCCAGAACAGCGTGTGCAGGTCGCGAAGCCCCCCCTTGCCGTCCTTGACGTTGGGTTCGACCAGATAACGCGATTGCCCGGCGCGGCGATGCCGCTCCTCGCGCTCGGCAAGCTTGGCGGTCACGAATTCGGTGGCGCTGCCCTGCACCACCTCCTTGTCGAACCGCGACACCAGTTCGTCGTAGAGCGGCTGATCGCCCGCGAGAAACCGGGTCTCGAGAATCGCGGTTCGGATCGTCATGTCGCCCCGCGCCTGACGGATCGATTCATCGACCGAGCGCGTCGCATGGCCGACCTTCAATCCCATGTCCCACAGACAATAGAGCACGGCCTCGGCGACCTGCTCGCCCCAGGCAGTCTGCTTGTAGGGAAGGATGAAAAGGAGATCGGTGTCGGATTCCGGCGCCATCAGGCCGCGACCATAGCCGCCGGTGGCAACCACCGCCATGCGCTCCGCGCCCGAGGGAATCGGCGTGTGGTACAGATGGCGCGTCGCAGCCTCGAACAGGATGCGGATGATCTCGTCCTGAACGAAACACAGCCGTTCCGCGCAACGCCGCCCGTGCCGGTCCTTCAGCAGCACGGCCTGCGCGGTCTCGCGCGCGGCGATCAACTCGGCCTTCAGCAGTTTTGCCACTGCGGCACGAAAAACATCCTCGCGGCCGCCATGCTCGGTGGCAAGCGCATCCACCGCCGCCGTGATCCTTGCGGTATCGAAACGATCTTCGGCCTCGGGCCGGTCCTGGGCAACAACGCTATCCATCAGCTATTCCGATAATCGACGCCGGGTGGCCTGTCACGAACCATCGCAACACCTGCAGCCAGTCCATCCTCAACTCCCTCGGCCTTGAATAACGCTATTCCCTCCGATTTGCGTCAGTGAGGCCGCTCGCCGGTTGGCGGCCACCATAACTAATTGAAAAAGAAAGATATTTTTCTAAGTAACTCGCGCCCCTCCCGGCGCGCGCTCCCTTTGGTGATCGCATCGCGTGGCCTTGATTCCACCGATTGCGGCGAACCGATGTGGTGGTGACATCCGCGTTTTGATCCCCTACATCCGACAGGCATTAATATCCGGGAGAGAAGAAAATGGACGCCGCCGAACTCCGCGCCACCCAGGCCCCGATCAAGGAAAAATACAAGAGCGATCCGAAGGCCGCTTTCATCACCCTGAAGGCAAAGGGTTCGATCGACAATGAAGACATCGCCTGCAAGGTCGAGACCGGCCGGGCGCTGGCGGTTGCCGGCCTGCATCCCGCGACCGGCGGGTCCGGGCTTGAACTGTGTTCCGGCGACATGCTGCTGGAAGCGCTGGTTGCCTGCGCCGGCGTCACCCTGAAATCGGTGGCGACTGCGATCGAGGTGCCCTTGAAAAGCGGCCATGTCAGCGCCGAAGGCGACCTTGATTTTCGCGGCACGCTCGGCGTCGACAAGGAGGCGCCGGTGGGATTTGCCGAAATCCGCCTGCGCTTCGACGTCGACACGGCAGCCCCGCAGGAGAAGCTCGACCTTCTCCTCAAACTCACCGAGCGCTATTGCGTGGTCTATCAGACCATCAAGAACGGCCCGAAAATTTCAGTGACCATGCAGCGGGTGTAGCCGAGCAATAGGTGTCGTCCCCGCCTAGTGCGCGATTGCGCACGGGGGGCGGGGACCCATAACCCCAGGGCGTGGTTGTCTCGCACGATGCCGGCCACTCCTCTCGACTAACAACGGCCTGTGGTTATGGGTCCCGGCTCGCGCTTCGCTTGGCCGGGACGACGGTCAACAAAAATGTCCCCCGACCTCACCTTTATTCTCGTGCTCGCGCTGCGGATGGCGGTGGCCGCCGCCTTCGTGGTCACGGCGTCCGTCATCACCGAGCGCTCGGGGCCGGTGATCGGCGCACTGATCGCGACGCTGCCGATTTCTGCCGGGCCTTCCTATGTGTTTCTCGCGCTCGATCGCGACGCGGCCTTCATCGCGCAAAGTGCGCTGGCAAGCCTTCCGATCAATGCCGTGACCATGTTTCTCATACTGACCTATGTGGCACTGGCGCAGCGCCACAACACCGCAGTCAGCGCCGGCGGGGCAATGGCGGTGTGGATCGCGTTCGCCGCGCTGGAGCGGCTGGTTTCATGGTCGCTCGCCGGCGGATTGATCGCCAACGCCATCGCCTTTGCCATCTGTCTGCCGTTGCTGCGGCACTTCCAGCACGTTCGGATGCCGCTGATCACGCGCCGCTGGTACGACATCCCGTTGCGCGCCAGCATGGTTGCGACACTGGTCGCCATTGTCGTCACGCTGTCGCACTGGGTCGGCCCCAACGTCAGCGGCACGATCGCGCTATTCCCTGTGGTGTTGAGCAGCTTGATGTTGATCCTGCATCCGCGCATTGGCGGGCCGGCGACGGCGGCGGTGCTCGCCAATGGCGGCTGGGGCATGATGGGATTTGGCCTCGCGATTGCGGTACTGCACGTAGCCGCGTTGCCGTTGGGCTCGGCGACAGCGCTCAGCCTGGCGCTCGCCACTTGCGTCGTGTGGAATCTCGGGCTGTGGTGGCTGGGGCGAAGGAAGACGGCGCAACGATCCTCGTGGTGAGGAGCGCGGCTTCGCGCGTCTTGAACCACGAGGCCGTGCTAGATCGCCATCCTTCAAGACGCCCGCTAACGCGGGCTCCTCAAGATGAGGAGGAATTATTCCTTCGGCAATTTCGCCTTCAGCGCATACAGCGCTTCCAGCGCGTCGCGCGGCGACATCTCGTCCGGGTGCAACGCCTTGACCGCCCCGATCAGCTTTTCCGTTTCGCTTGGTGGCGCCGGCTCGGCGGCGGCGCGCGAGGGCACCGCAAACAGCGGCAGATCGTCGGCGAGCGCACGCGCGGTCTGGCCGCGATCCTGCGCCTCGAGCTTGGCCAGCACGGATTTGGCGCGCGCGATGACGGAGGGCGGCAGGCCTGCGAGCTTGGCAACCTGGATGCCGTAGGAACGATCCGCCGATCCCGGCAAGACCTCATGCAGGAACACGACGTTGCCCTGCCATTCCTTGACGCGGACGGTGGCGTTGAACAGCCGCGGCAGTTTTGACGAGAGCGCCGTGAGTTCGTGATAGTGGGTGGCAAACAACGCGCGGCAACGGTTGGCCTCGTGCAGGTGCTCGATCGCCGCCCAGGCGATCGACAGCCCGTCAAAGGTCGCGGTTCCCCGGCCGATTTCGTCGAGGATCACCAGCGAGCGCTCGCTGGCCTGATTGAGAATGACGGCGGTTTCCACCATCTCGACCATGAAGGTGGAGCGGCCGCGCGCCAGATCATCGGCCGCGCCGACGCGCGAAAACAGCCGGTCGACGATGCCGATCCGCGCCCGCGAAGCCGGCACGAAGGAGCCTGCCTGCGCGAGCAGCGCGATCAGCGCATTCTGGCGCAGGAAGGTCGATTTGCCGGCCATGTTCGGGCCCGTAATCAGCCAGATCTGACCGGATTGCTGTTGCGGCCCCGGTGAAAGATCGCAGGCATTGGCAATGAAGGGCTGGCCGTCGCGCTTCAAGGCTTGCTCGACCACCGGATGACGGCCGCCTGCGACCGCAAAACAAAGCGAGGTATCGACCTCCGGCCGCACATAATTGTCGTCGACCGCGCGCTTTGCCAAAGCGGTCGCGACGTCGAGACTGGCAAAGGCGTTCGCGGCGGCGCGCAGATCTTCGCTCGCCTCGACCGCGAGCGCGCAGAGCCGCTCGAAGATTTCCAGTTCCAGCCCCAACGCGCGGTCGCCGGCATTGGCGATCTTGGCTTCGATCTCGCCGAGTTCGGCAGTTGTGAAGCGAACCTGGCCAGCCAAGGTCTGGCGGTGAATGAAGGTTGCATTCAACGGCGGCGCCATCAGCTTGTCGCCATGCTGCGCCGTGACCTCGACAAAATAGCCGAGCACATTGTTGTGGCGTATCTTCAGGCCCTTGACGGAGGCCACCTCGGCATAGCGCGCCTGCATCGAAGCGACGACGAGCCGCGAGGCATCGCGCAGATTGCGCGCTTCATCGAGCGCAGGCTCGTAACCTTCACGGACAAAACCGCCGTCGCGCTTGAGCAAGGGCAATTGTTCTGACAGCGCACGCTCGAACTCGCGCGCCAAATCCCGCGACGGGCGGCGCAGCGCCGCCATCGCGGATGCAATCTCCTGCGGAGGCTGTTCCATCTGCGCCAGATGAGCCAGCGCCTGGTCGGCCGCGAAAATGGCATCGCGCAAACCGGCAAGGTCGCGCGGACCGCCGCGTCCCAAGGAGAGCCGGGCCAGCGCCCGCGACAGATCGGGCGCCGCGCGCAAGGTGCCGCGCAGGTCGTCGCGAAGGCCGGAATCCGCGACAAAGGCCGCGATGGCGTCGAGCCGCCGCGCGATGCCATTGGCATCCGTGAGCGGCGCGGCCAGTCGTTGTGCCAGCAGCCGCGATCCCGCCGACGTCACCGTGCAATCGACGGCATCGAGCAACGATCCGCGACGTTCGCCGCCGAGCGTTCGCGTCAACTCGAGATTGGCGCGGGTCGCCGGATCGATCGCCATGGTGGTCCCGGCGGCCTCGCGCGAGGGCGGCGACAATGGCGGACGCTTGCCGACCTGCGTGCGGTCGATATAGGTGACGGCGGCGGCCGCGGCGGTCGCCTCCAGCCGCGACATGACAGACAATCCATCCATGGTGGCGACCGCGAAGTAGTCGCACAGCCGCCGCTCGGCGGTGGAACTATCGAAGACATCGCGCGTCAAAGGCGTCACCCCCGGCCATTCGCGCAACGTCGGGCCGATATCTGCGTCGCCATAGAGCGCGTCGGTGACGATGATCTCGTTGGGATTGATGCGCGACAACGTGGCTGCGAGTTCGCCGGTCGAACATTCCGTGACAATGAATTCGGACGTGGAAATATCGATCCACGCGAGCCCGATGCGATCAGCGCCCGCGGAGCCGCGCGCACGCGCAATCGCAAGCAGGTAGTTGTTGGTCCTGGCATCGAGCAGGGTATCTTCGGTCAGCGTCCCCGGCGTCACCAGCCGCACGACGTCACGGCGCACCACGCTCTTGTTGCCGCGGGCGCGGGCCGCGGCCGGGTCTTCCATCTGCTCGCACACCGCCACCCGATGGCCCTGCGCGATCAGGCGGTGCAGATAGTCGTCCGAGCGTTCGACCGGAACGCCGCACATCGGGATATCCGCGCCCTGGTGCTTGCCGCGCTTGGTCAGCATGATGCCGAGCGCGCGGGAGGCGATCTCGGCATCCTCGAAGAACAGCTCGTAGAAATCGCCCATCCGGTAAAACAGCAGCAAGTTCGGATTGGCCGCCTTGATTTCCAGATACTGTTCCATCATCGGCGTCACGCGCGCCGCCGGCTCGGTGGCGGGCTGGGCGTCATTGGCGGCTGGAAATGTCGGCTGGATCGTCATTGGCGGCGCAAACTACAGAATTTTATCGGCTGATCCTATTCAGTTTGCCTCGACTATGCGCCTTTTCCACGGTCTGCCGACGCGCCTGCCCGACATGGGGGCATGACCGCCCTCGCGCCAAAGCAACGGCGATCAATTGACCTGTCCTATCGCCGCTCCTAAAACTCGCCTCAAGGCGGCCAGCACAGGGAGAGACCGATGGGTGAGGTATTTGTGTGTGACGCGGTACGGACCCCGATCGGCCGCTTCGGCGGTTCGCTCGCCAAGGTTCGTACCGACGATCTGGCGGCGGCCCCGATCAAGGCCCTGATGGCGCGGCATCCGAAACTCGAATGGTCTCAGGTCGATGAGGTCTATTTCGGCTGCGCCAACCAGGCCGGCGAAGACAATCGCAACGTGGCGCGCATGGCGCTGCTGCTGGCGGGGCTGCCGGAAACGGTTCCCGGCCAGACCCTCAACCGCCTCTGCGCCTCGGGGTTGGACGCGGTCGGCGCCGGTGCGCGCGCGATCCGCGCCGGTGAGATCGATTTTGCCATTGCCGGCGGCGTCGAATTGATGACGCGGGCGCCGTTCGTGATGGGCAAGGCGGCGGAGGCGTTTTCGCGCTCGGCCGAGATTTTCGACACAACGATCGGCTGGCGTTTCATCAACCCCCTGATGAAGGCGCAATACGGCGTCGATGCGATGCCGGAGACCGGCGAGAACGTCGCCGAGGAATTTCAGGTGTCGCGGGCCGATCAGGATGCGTTCGCGATCCGCTCGCAGCAGCGCGCCGGAAAGGCGATCGCGGCAGGTTACTTTGCCGAAGAAATTACGCCTGTTTCGGTGCCCGGCGGCAAGGCCGGTCCGATCACGGTGGACAAGGACGAACATCCCCGTCCCGAGACGACGCTGGAAGGCCTCGCCAAGCTGAAACCCATCGTGCGCAATCCAGGCACGGTGACGGCCGGCAACGCTTCGGGCGTCAATGACGGCGCCGCCGCCATGATCCTCGCCTCGGAAGCTGCGGTGAAGATGCACGGCCTGACCCCCCGGGCGCGAATTCTCGGGCTTGCATCGGCCGGCGTGCCGCCGCGCATCATGGGCATCGGCCCGGTGCCGGCCACGCGCAAGCTGATGGAGCGGCTGGGGCTGAAGATCAGCGATTTCGATCTGATCGAGCTCAATGAAGCCTTCGCCAGCCAGGGCATTGCCTGCCTGCGTCAGCTTGGCGTCAGGGACGATGCCGACTTCGTCAACCCGCATGGCGGCGCCATTGCGCTCGGCCATCCGCTCGGCATGAGCGGCGCCCGGCTCGCCATGACGGCCGTGCATGGACTGGAGAAGCGCGGCGGAAAACGGGCGCTGGCAACCATGTGCGTCGGCGTCGGCCAGGGCGTCGCGATGGCGCTCGAGAACTTGAACTGAGAACGTCATCCCTGCGTGAGCGCAATTGCGCTCATCGCTGGAGGTGCGGGCGACGTCAGTCGCGAGCCTCGAAGGATGCCAAGAACTCCGTCGCCCTTCGAGACGCGGCTTTGCCGCTCCTCAGGGTGACGGAACCGATTCCGGAGGAGACGTCGATGACATTCGCCTATCCCGTCACGAGCAACAAAGCCCATCCGGCGCGGCTGTCGCCGGATTACAAGAGCACCGTGAAGCGCTCGCCGTCGAAGCCGCTGATCATCATGCGCCACACGCTGTCGGAACTGACCGGGCCAGTCTACGGCCACGAGACCGTGCGCGAAGGCGACAGCGATCTCACCACGCAGCACAAGGGTGAGCCGATCGGCGAACGCATCATCGTGCATGGCCATGTGCTCGATGAGGACGGGCGCGGCGTCCCCAACACGCTGCTTGAAATCTGGCAAGCCAATGCCTGCGGACGCTATATTCACACCCGCGACCAGCACCCGGCGCCGCTCGATCCGAATTTCACCGGCGCAGGGCGCGCGCAGAGCGACAACGAAGGCCATTACCGCTTCGTCACTGTCAAGCCGGGCGCCTATCCCTGGGGCAACCATCACAATGCCTGGCGGCCCGCCCACATCCATTTCTCGGTGTTCGGCTATTCATTCGTGTCGCGGCTGGTGACGCAGATGTATTTCCCGGGCGATCCGCTGTTTCCGTTCGATCCGATCTTCAACTCGGTCACCGACGAAAAGGCGCGCGAACGGATGGTTTCCGCGTTCGACCTTGAGAATACCAAGCCGGAATGGGCGCTGTGTTACCGCTTCGACATCGTGCTGCGCGGCCGTAACGCCACACCGATGGAGACGAAGTAGTGATTGAGACCAAGCCGCAGGGAATTACGCCCTCGCAGACCCTCGGTCCGTTTTTCGCTTACGGGCTGACGCCGGCCGGCCAATATGAATGGAACGACGGCTTCACCAACAATCTCGTCACGGCGGATACGGCCGGCGAGCGGATCAGGATCGAGGGCCGCGTGTTCGACGGCGACGGCAAGCCGGTCCCCGACTGCATGCTGGAAATCTGGCAGGCCGACGCGTCAGGCAACTTCGCCGATCCCAAGGACCAGCGCGCGTTGCCGAATTCGAAATTCAGGGGATTCGGCCGTTGCGGCACCGATCCGAACGGCGATTACGCGTTCGACACGATCAAGCCGGGACAGGTGCCTGATCCCGACGGCAAGCCGCAGGCCCCACACATTTTGCTCGCGATCTTTGCCCGCGGCATGCTGTTGCACAACTACACGCGCATCTATCTCGACGGCGAAGCCGCCAACGCCGCCGATCCCGTTCTGGCGCTGGTGCCGTCCGACCGCCGCGCCACGCTGATTGCAAGCCGCGCGCTGGGCGGCAACGGCGTCTATCGTTTCGACATCCATCTTCAGGGCAGCGACGAGACGGTGTTTTTTGAGATTTGAATTACTCGATCACCGCATGTTCCGGTGCCGCCTGCTTGCGCAAGCCCGCCTTGGTCGAACCGATCATGATCGCGAGCGGGATCGAAGCCAGGATGAAGAACAGCACGAGCTGATAGTCCTGCGAGAACGCGATGATCTGCGCCTGAAGCTGCACCATCACATCCGCCATGGCGCGGCCCTTGTCGGTGCCGAGATTGATCATGCCGCTCACATCGGGCATCTGTAGCGCCTGATTGAACGGATTGACGTGCTCCGACAGGATCGCGTAGACCCGCCGCCCGCCCTCGGTGAGCTGCGCGATCACGATCGAGATGCCGACCGAGCTTGCGACGTTGCGCATCAAGGTCAGCATTGAAGTTCCATCGGTGCGAAGATGGTTGGGCAGCGTCATGAACGCTACCGTGGAGAGCGGCACGAAGACGAGCCCGAAGCCGAAGCCCTGGATGATGCTGACCGTCACGATCTCGGGCACGCCGGTCTGATCGGTCCATGCGGTGATGCAGTACAGCGACAGCGCGGTGATGCCGAGGCCGGTGATGATCAGCGTGCGCGCTTCGATATAGCGCATCAGGCGGCCAACCAGCATCATGGCAACGAAGGTGCCGCCGCCCCGGCTCGCGAGCAACAGGCCCGCCGTGATGATGGGATAGCCGATTACGTTCTGCAAATAAGGGGAAGCCAGCGCCATGGTCGAGTACAGCACGAGTCCCATCACCGCCATGAAGATGCAGCCGGTCAGGAAATTACGATCCTTGAACAGCGAGAACTGAATGAAGGGGTGCGATGTCGTGAGAGAGTGCGCGAAGAAGTAGTAGAGTCCGGCGCCCGCGACAACGAACTCAGCGATGATCTCGTTCGATTCGAGCCAGTCGAGTTGCTCGCCGCGATCGAGCGCGACCTGCAAGGCGCCGATCCCGATGGCAAGCGCGGCAAATCCGAACCAGTCGAAGCGCAATTCCGGATTTTTCCGAGTCTCGTCCATGAAGACCATCAGGCCGAGTACGGTGATGAAGCCGAACGGCAGGTTGACGAAGAAAACCCAGTGCCACGAATAAGTCTCGGTCAGCCAGGCGCCGAGCGACGGGCCCATGATCGGACCCATCATCACGCCCATGCCCCAGATCGACATCGCCTTGGCGCGCTCCTGCAACGTGTACATATCGAGCATGACCGACTGCGACAGCGGCACCAGCGCTGCACCGAACACGCCCTGTAGCAGGCGGAACAGCACCATCTGGTTGATGTCCTGGGCGAGCCCGCACAACACGGAAGCGAAGGTGAATCCGGCGGAGCAGATGATGAAGGTTCGCTTGCGGCCGAAACGGTTGGCGATCCAGCCTACCGGCGCCGTCATGATCGCCGCCGCCACGATGTAGGAGGTCAGCACCCAATTGATCTGGTCTTGCGAGGCCGAAAGGCTGCCCTGCATATAGGGCAACGCGACATTGGCGATGGTGGTGTCGAGCGCCTGCATGATGGTGGCGGTCATGGCGCAAATCGTCACCATGTTCCGGCGCAGGCCGGGAACGGCGCCCTGGACTGGTATTGCCGTCGGCGACATCGACGCTAGTCCCTGGCCGCAGCCGACGACAGGCCGAACAGGCCCGCCAGCGTACGCTTGTGGCCGGTGTCGATCGTGGCATAGGCACTCATGCCGGCCTTCAGCTTTTTGACGAAAGGATCGTCCTTGTCGAAATAGATCCTCACCGGAATGCGCTGCACCACCTTGACGAAGTTACCGGTGGCGTTCTGGGGCGGAAGAATCGCAAACTGCGCACCCGTGCCGGGGCTCAGCGAACCGACGGTGCCCCGGAACGTGTGGTCGGGAAACGCATCGACGTCGATTTCGACAGGTTGGCCCACCGCGAGATGGGTGAAGTCCAATTCTTTCAGATTGGAGTCGATCCAGGGCTTTGCAACATCGATGACACTGAACACCGGCGAGCCTGCGACGACGAAACGGCCGAGCTGGATCTGGTCAACCTGTGTGGCGATACCATCGATCGGCGACCGCACCTCCGTGTGATCGAGATCGCGCTGGGCCTGAGCGAGGGCGGCTTGAGCCTGGTAGTAGGGGGGAAAGTCCCCAAGCGGGAGATTCGGGTTGCCGAGCAACTGGGTCAATGAGCTCGAACGCTGCTGCTGGACCAAGGCAAGCTCGGCGCGCGCGGTGAGCGTCGCCGTCGAGGCGTTGTCGAGGTCGAGCTGCGAGCCATAACTGCTCTTCGCAAGCGTCGACTTGCGGTTAACGTCGCGCTCCTTCAGATCGATGGTCTGCTGCATCAGATCGGCCATCTGGTCGAAAATCTTGATGTTGGCGCCGAGGTTGCTGTAGGTCATCTTGGCCTGTTCGGCGGCTGCCTTGGCGCGGTCCAGGACAAGCCGAAACGGGACCGGGTCGATCTCGAACAGCACGTCGCCCTTGTTGACGAGTTGGCCCTCCTTCACCACGACCTTGTCAATTCGTCCGGAAATGTCCGGCGTGATCAGGACCTTTTGCGCGCCGACATAGGTGTCGTCGGTGCCGACGTAACGGCCGCCATTGAGATAGAACGCCACGCCGCCGATCACGGCGGCGATCGGCAGCACGACCAGCAGCAGGAAGCGGCGATAGCGGCGCATCGCCGCCAGCAGCCGGCGGCGTGGCTGGCCCGCAAGCTTCTCGCGGGGCGCGGCTGCAGGAACGCCCTTCTGTTCGGGTGGGAATTTCAATACGGGTTCAGCCATAACGCTGTTCTTTCCTTGTGGATTCTTCTGCATCGGCAATCGCGTTGCGAACGTTTTCCTTGATCGTCTCGAGCTGGATGAGCAGCCGATTGGCGTCGGATGGGCTGATGCCTTCGAGCGCCGTCGCGGTCAGTTCGGCCTTCAGCCCGGCCAGCTTGGCGAGCAAGGGCCTCGCCGCCTTGCGCAGATAAAGCCGGTTGACGCGGCGATCGGTGTCATCGCTGCGGCGCTCGATCCAGCCATTGTCGCACAGCCGGTCGATCAGTCGCGTCAACGTGATCGGCTGCATCTCCATCTGTTCGGCGAGTTCCGACTGCTTCATGCCCTCGAAGCGCTGCACTTTGGCCAGCACCGCCCATTGCGCGCGCGTGATGCCATAGCGCGCCGCCTCCCTGTCGGCATAGGCGCGCACCAGCCGCTGCAATTCGCCGAGCGTGAACAGGAAATTCATATCCACGGGACCGGGGGCCATAACTGGTGCACCTTTTTCGAAGTTCGTGAAACACCGCGGCCCCTCTGCACGAACTTCGAAAAACAAAGGGGCACCAGAACTTTTGAGTTGCCAGAGCCGCTTTCGATTTGAAGTTCCTGACCGCGAACGCGCGGCAACCACTGCAGGAACTTCAAATCGGCGGCGCTGGCCCTTCCATGAGCTTTGGATATAATAAGCAAGCTTATGAATTTTCCGTGGCAATTTGAAGGGGCTGGTCCGCTGAAAAAACATGGCTTGGGAACCCTTCCCAAGTCGGGATTTTGGTTTGTACGCCAAGGTGCTACGGTCAGACGAAATGAGACTGGCAAAACCGACATTTCCCGCCCCCGACCACGATCACGGCCGCTGCACCGCGGACGCGTTGCGGCATGCGGAGCGGGTCTGCGCGCTGCGGGCGCAGAAATTGACGCCGATCCGCCGTCAGGTGCTGGAAACGCTGCTATCCAGCCACCGCCCGCTCGGCGCCTATGAGGTGATCGAGGAACTGGCCAAATCGATGCCGCGGCCCGCGCCGATCACGGTCTATCGCGCGCTGGATTTCCTGATGGAAAATGGCCTCGTCCATCGCATCGAAAGCCGCAACGCCTTCCTCGCCTGCGCGCAAGACCACGACACGACCGCGATGGTCGCATTCCTGATATGCGAGCGATGCGGTCTGGTCGGCGAGATTCCGGCAGCGCTGGTGGCGCAAAGCCTCAACGCATCGGCCCGCGCGACAGGATTTGCGCCCAACATGCCGCTGGTCGAAATCACCGGCCTATGCGCGCATTGCCAGAATTAAGGCGGCGCGGAACCTCATGATTTTTGAAAAATTGCCGGCTGGTGGTCCTCTGATTTTGACATTCGCTTATCGGACTCGCGGCTAGATGGTAGCGAATGTCAAATCCACTCCACTCGTCTCGGCCGAGCGCTCGCTCAGCCCGCGCGCGGTGGCGCTGATGCTGATGCTGTGCATGAGCTGGGGCTTCAACCAGATCGCGGTCAAACTGGCGTTGCCCGATATTCCGCCCTTGCTGCAAGGAACGATCCGTTCCGCCGGCGCCCTTCCGCTACTGTGGCTGATCGCCCACCTGCGCGGCGTCAGGATCTTCGCCCGCGACGGCACCCTCGGCGCGGGGCTGCTTGCGGGCGTGCTGTTCGGTATCGAATTCGTGCTGATCTATCGCGGGCTGTTGCTGACCTCGGCCTCGCGCGCGGTGGTGTTTCTCTATACCGCGCCGTTTTTCGTCGCGCTCGGTTCCTACCGGCTTCTGGACGAACGCTTGCGCCTGTCGCAATGGGCCGGGCTGGCCTTGAGCTTTGCCGGCGTCGCTCTCGCGATCGGCGTTCCGCAAGCCGATGTCGATGCGAATGTTCTGTGGAGCGACCTCTTGATCGTCGGCGGCGGCGCCCTGTGGGGCGCCACGACCCTGGTCGTGAAGGCGACGCGGCTAAGTCAGGCTCCGCCTGAAAAAGCGCTGATTTACCAGGTGGCCCTGTCGATCCCGATCTTGGCCTTGGCCGCCTGCCTTTCCGGCGAAACCCTGACCCACACCCCCGGCCGGCTCGCGCTTTCGCTTATGGTTTACCAGGCGACCTGGGTGGTCGGATTGACATATTTGCTCTGGTTTGGGCTGGTTAAGACCTATTCGGCCAGCAAATTGTCGGCATTTTCCTTCATCACCCCTTTGTTTGGCGTCGTGGCTAGCTATTTCATCCTGCACGACGCGTTAACCCCGGCTTTTGGCGCCGCGGCGCTTTTGGTGATCGCGGGGCTTTATCTCGTGAATCGGTCCAATCCGGAGGTCCGGGTTACCGCTGACGCATTGCTGAATGTCACCAAAACCTGATATTCGAGACCCCATGAACCAGCCCGTAAAGCCACCCGAGAACGACGTCGCCGGCCACAAAGTGGGCGCTAACCCGCGGCATAAAACCACCCAGGTCATGGTCGGCAACGTTGCCGTCGGCGGCGGCGCGCCGATTGTCGTGCAGTCGATGACCAATACCGACACCGCCGATATCGACGGCACGATCGCCCAGGTCGCTGCACTGTCGCGCGCCGGTTCCGAACTGGTGCGCATCACGGTCGACCGCGAGGAAGCCGCCGCCGCCGTTCCGCATATTCGCGACGGCCTGCGCAAGCGCGGCATCACCACGCCCTTGATCGGCGATTTCCATTACATCGGTCACAAGCTGCTCGCCGAGTATCCCGCTTGCGCCGAAGCGCTCGACAAATACCGCATCAATCCGGGCAATGTCGGTTTCAAGAACAAGCGCGACACGCAGTTCGCCGACATCATCGAGATCGCCAACAAGAACAACAAGCCGGTGCGTATCGGCGCCAACTGGGGCTCGCTCGACCAGGAGCTGCTGACCAGGCTGATGGACGAGAACACGGCGTCAGCGAACCCGCGCGATGCGCGCGCGGTGACGCGCGAGGCCATGGTGCAGTCGGCGCTGCTGTCGGCGGCGCGCGCCCAGGAACTTGGCATGCCCAAGGACAAGATGATCCTGTCGGCGAAAGTCTCCGCGGTGCAGGACCTGATCGCGGTCTACCAGGAACTCGCGCGCCGCTCGGATTACGCCATTCATCTCGGACTCACCGAAGCCGGCATGGGATCGAAGGGCATCGTCGCTTCGTCGGCGGCGCTCGGCATCCTCTTGCAGGAAGGCATCGGCGACACCATCCGCATTTCGCTGACGCCCGAACCCGGCGGCGATCGCACGCTCGAAGTTCAGGTCGCGCAGGAACTCTTGCAAACCATGGGCTTCCGCACCTTCGTGCCGCTGGTGGCGGCATGCCCTGGCTGCGGCCGCACCACCTCGACCACGTTCCAGGAACTGGCGCGCTCGATCCAGGATTTCATCCGCGATGAAATGCCGAGCTGGAAGACGCGCTATCCCGGCGTCGAAGAACTCAACGTCGCGGTGATGGGCTGCATCGTCAACGGCCCCGGCGAATCCAAGCATGCCAATATCGGCATCTCGCTGCCTGGCACCGGCGAAACGCCGGCCGCACCCGTATTCGTCGACGGCAAGAAGTTCCGTACCCTGCGCGGGCCGACCATTGCCACCGACTTCAAGGCGCTGGTGATCGACTATATCGACCAGCGCTACGGCGCAGGCGCCAAGCCGACGGCGGCGGCGGAGTAACCGTCCGCGCCCGGCGGCGCCGGAAATCTCGAAGGCTTTGTTGGTAGCGCGCACCTCGCTGGTGGTGAGCCTGTATGAGAACCAAAGCACCATGAGTTGCCGGCACGACGACCACGGCGCCTTCATCAAGCTGCTGGAAGCTCATCGCGTAGCGCCGGCCATCAGCCTGATGCGCAAGCATCTCTCCGACGTCGAGGAGAGCCTAAATTTCGACCGCTATGCCCGCGATCCGCTGGATTTGCGAAGCGTCTACGCGCCAAATCCGCACGGCTGATTTTTTGCCCGGTTCGCGACTGCCGATGGCTGGCTCGGGTCAAATACGGGCGTTGCGGGATTCTCGGCTTTTGGCGCGAAGCGGACACCTTCACCAATTCCAATGTTGGCTAAGTGCCACGCGGTGATGTTAGTGCTCTGCGTGGTGATGAGCCAATGACGTTCCTACCCACAAGCGTTCAATGCACCCTCACGGTCACGGCTTTCGCCTGCAAAGTGTGCGCCCGGTGCGTGACCAAAACGCTGACGAAATCTTCTCGCGAAATGGCTGTAATCGCGAAAACCGGATGCGTACGCAATCTCTCTGAGCGCCTGACATGCGCGAAGGGCAGCTTGGCGCTGTAGAAGACGCGCGGCGTAATCCAGGCGGAATGAATAGATGAATTCACTGCACGTAGAGCCGCGCTCCGTAAACAATTTCTGGAGATACCGCAATGAAATCCCTGCTCTCGTGGCCACCTCGGAAGGATCGAGATCCGGATCGACGAAGCCGTCCTTGATGATGCCACGAACACGCATGAACAGCTTGTCCGAGTGACGCGCTGGCGCCGCATCACTCGGTGCAAAAAGAGCGCCTACAAGATCATGGACCGCTAGCCGCACGTAGCCTTCAGTCCGCGAGGGTGGTACTTCTTCTTGCTCGGCATTGCGGATCAGATCAAGGAGAAGGCGGCCGACAGCCGTTCCGCTACGCCGGTGGAGCCCACCCCGCGGCTCGAATCCGAGATGCGATACCAGGGCCTGGCGCGGCAAAAGAAGAGCCATGGTATTCCACGACTCGCCCGCGTTGCCGGCAAAAAACGTAGCTGGCCGCCCCACATCAACGAGTACGACATCGCCGGCGCCAAAGCACACGGCTTCTTCGTTGTGGGTCATTGCTGAACGGCCCGCGAGTTGAAAGAGCACGACATAGTGGTCTGCGCCATCGACGCGAACATCCCGCTGCGTGCGCTCGACCACACGGGCATTGGAGCCGACCTCGGCCGCAATGAGCCCGTAGGCACTAATGGGACGCACCCAGCCGGCAAACGCTTTGGGGTCGATCACCTGCGGGTCGAACCGTCCGCCCATC
This sequence comes from uncultured Alphaproteobacteria bacterium, assembly GCA_963832045.1. Classification (GTDB taxonomy): domain Bacteria; phylum Pseudomonadota; class Alphaproteobacteria; order Rhizobiales; family Xanthobacteraceae; genus Bradyrhizobium. Next base: position 411,771 of record CAWHSM010000005.1, on the reverse strand, counting down.
TTTCGGATCTGATCTTTCCACGCCTCGAAATCCAGGTGTGGTGGAGCAAGGATCATAGGAGCCTCCGCTTCTCAAACAATACTCCGCTCGTGGCTGCCGACAAAAACGGTGGACGCCACACGGAATGTAGGTTGGCGACTGCGCTTCTCTCAATCGGGCAGCTGCATGCTCTTCCGCTGAGATCAGTGGAGTCTCGAAGGTTCGAAGGCCAAAATGAGGGCCGCAGAGATCACGTCTTATCAAATAATTTCGAAGCGAACGGACACCGTTTACCCTCTACCGCGGTTCCGATGTATTGCGGTTGGTGCTGTGAAGAAAATGGCACTATCGAGACGATACAAACTCGTCCAATCCTTCACTAGCGCGTGATGAGTGCGACGTTTTCTTTTTTTGGATGCCGCGCTGATCTGTAACGTTGAGCGACGCAACTCGTGTCGCCGCGGCAATTCTGCATCTCATTGATGAGCGATCGCCGGAATTTGTGCGTCTTATGCCTGTGACGCCCTTTGACTGGTATGGACGCGCACTAGCACTTGCATCACCAATCAAACGGAATAGGTCGCCGAAGCCGGGCTCACACTTCCACCCCTGAGCTAAGGTCAAACACGCTGAAATAGAGGTTAACATGCAGAAACAGGACCGTTACTGCCTCTCCAATCTTCGCTCGCAGTTGCTGAATCATCCCGTTTACGCGGAAGTCGATTCCATCGAGGATCTGCGGCGGTTCATGCAAGACCATGTCTTCGCCGTCTGGGATTTCATGTCGCTCCTGAAGCGGTTGCAGCAAGACTTGACGTGTACAAACGTGCCGTGGTTCCCCGCAGGAAACGCAAAAGCTGCGCGCCTGATCAACGACATCGTCATCGGCGAGGAAACCGATGTCGATCCGGAAGGCTCTTATGTCAGCCACCTCGATTTATATCTCCGCGCCATGGAGGACGTCGGCGCCAGCACCCACCAATTCGACAGGTTCCGTTCACTGGCACGGGCCGGTGCATCGATCGAAGCGGCTATGGTGCAGACCGAAGTGCCGTCACATGTGCGAGCCTTTGTCGCGCATACGATGATGCTGGCCCAATCGGGATCGACGGAAGAAGTGCTGGCGGCGTTCTTCTACGGCCGCGAGGATATCATCCCGGAGATGTTCAGCAGGCTGCAAAAGACCCTCCCCGGTGCGCGGAAGACCAGCGATCCCTTGCGCCATTTTGTCTACTATATCGAGCGGCACATCGAGCTCGATGGCGATAGTCACGGGCCGATGGGCAGGGAGCTGATCGATGGATTGGTTGCGGACTCGCCGGAGAAGGACGAGCGTGCGCTGCATGCAGCGTGCAACAGCATCAAGGCTCGGATCGACCTTTGGGATGGCACCTTAGGCACACTTCGTGGCATGCGCTCGAAGAAGGCTACGCCCCTTATCCAAGCGGGCGGACGACAGAGGGGCGAAGCCCGGGCGATCTCAGAACGAGCGCACTGACAAGGCAAGACACAGACCCGCCGCTTCAAGGCGGCGGGCCGGTGTCTTACGGCCAACGTAGCGGTCGCCGGAATACTGTCTCGTTATCTTCCGGCGTCCGTTGCCTCGCGGTTACGACGACGGATCAAGCTCGCGGCGACGGCACGAAGCGGAGATTTGTCCAGACGTCGCGACGACAGCAAGCGACGCTCGTCATCGTTGTGTCCCTGGTTGGGCTTCTTCCGCCGGCGCGTTCAACATGACTGAGCTCGCCGCCGCCGCCAGGCAGATGATTGCGCCGATCGCGGCGGCTACCCCAAAAGCCGAAAGCAAGGCAGGTCCAGATGACGCTACGACAGGTCCGATGAGGGCGGTAGCAACCAGTCCGCCAGTGCGCGCTACCGCGCTGTTCAGTCCCGATGCTGCACCCGTGTGGCTATCGTCGACGGACATCAATACCGCTGTCGTGAGCGGGGCGACCGCACAAGCCATTCCCAAAGCAATCACGACCATCGCCGGAAACACCCCAAGCCAGTAGCTTGTGGCCGACCCGATCCGGAGCATCAGGAGAAGGCCGACCGCGACGATGACGGGGCCTGCGATCAGCAGCCATCGTGGCCCCACCCTGGCCGCCAGTCTGCCTGCGGCAGGCGACGCCACGGCGATCACCAGCGGTAGCGGCAGGAGCGCCGCGCCGGCCTGCGTCGCGGTGTACCCGTTCGCCTGAATCAACACATAGGGCACCAGCACGAACAGCCCGCCGAGAGCGCCGTACAGCAGGAACGTCAGAAGCGTGAGGCCGACGAAGTTGCGAGACCCGAATAGCGAGAGCGGCATCATCGCCATGCCGCCCAGCCGTCGCTCCGCGGATAGGAACAGGAACGAGAAGATCAGGCCCGCTCCGAGGACGATGAAAGTGGCGGGCGACCAGGCCCGGCCGGATCCTTCGGTCAACGCCCAGGTCGCAAGGCCCAGAGCAGCCGTGACCAGTGCTCCGCCTGACCAATCAAGACCGCCGGCGGTGGCGTCGGCGTCCCTGTCGACATAAAGGGAGGCCAGCACGGCCGCGGCTACAGACAACGGAACGTTGATCAGAAAGGCAAAACGCCAACTGCCGACATCGATGAGCCAGCCGCCGAGAACGGGTCCGACCGCACCCGCAGCGGCTCCGGTCGCCGCCCAAATGCCAATCGCGCGGCCTTTCGCCTCTCCAAAGAAACTCTGGCCCAGGATCGCGAGACTATTTGGCATCAACACGGCAGCGCTCGCGCCTTGCACGAAGCGAGCCAGCAGCAGCAAGGCAAGGGTCGGCGCCATCGCGCAGGCCAGGGAAGCGATCCCGAACAGCAGAACGCCCGCGATCAGGAGACGACGGCGCCCGTAGCGGTCTCCGGCCGCTCCGCCCAGTAAGAGGAGCGCGCTCAACGGAAGCAGATAGGCATTGACCACCCATTGCAGCCCGGCGGCGTCCGCATCAAAACTCCGGCCGATCGCCGGCAGCCCGACATTCACGACCGAACCATCGATGAACGCCAGGCTCGAGGCCAGGATCGTCGTCGCGATGACGAGGCGAGGGTACGCGGGCGAACGCGTCCCTTCGGCCGCTCGCGCGGTCGCGGCATCGGAGTGAACGTGAAGGGCGTTGCTCATTTGCAGTCAATGTTGAGCGTCACGGGCCGTGTACTTCCGCGCCCGAAACCAAGCCGGCCAGAACGCTAACACGAAGCCAGAGGCATGGAGATCGCAGACACGATTCATATACGCCGTGGGCGCAAGCTTCCAACGCAACGCGCCGCCCCAACGCAAGGTCAGAGGCAGATCAACGGTCCGCGCCGCCGCGGGCGTTCCAATGGCTCCAGTTCACGCCGGTCAGACTTCGAAAGTCGGTCGCGAGCGGCCGCTTGGTTTGCCTCTCATGCGCTGCGATGCATCGCTCGGATTCCGCAATCTTTCGCCTCAGGTCGGCTATGGCGCTCGACATTTGCCCGCGCCCGGCGATTTCCCCGGTGGTGAACCGGGCGGTTTCCAAAGCCTTCAACGCCTCACGGTTTTTCCTGAGCTGAACCCTGTGCCAGGCGATCCTGCTGTTGCTGTCTGCACTCATGATCCCGATTCCTGATTCGCTGTCAGCATATCATTGCATGGAAGCCGGCGGGCAGCCGAGCAGCTTGCCGAATGCCGGCGACTGTGGCTGAGGCGCAACTCGGCGGCTGCTGCGGGGCGCGAAGTCCGAAAAATGACTCACAAGCGACACAGGTTTTCCTTCGGAGACGCTATGGCGAGAGAAACGGCGTGCGGCCGCGACATTGCTGACAACCGATTGGTCTCGCTGGCGGGAGCGGAACGTGACAAGGTGCGCTGATGTCCTGGCAGCACATTCGCATCTCCCGGTTCGGCGGCCCCGAGGTGCTGGAACTCGCGGAAGAGGCGATGATCCCTGATCCAGGCTCCGGCGAGGTGCGGATCAAGGTTCTCGCGGCCGGAACCGGCTTCACCGACAGCTTTATCCGGCGCGGCCGCTATCCGGACTTCAAGGGGCCGCTACCGTTCACCCCCGGCTATGATCTGGTGGGCGTTGTCGATAAAGCTGGCGCCGATGTGATCACGCCGCGCGAAGGACAGATCGTCGCCGATCTCTGCGTCGTCGGCGGGTACGCGCAATATGCCATTCGGCCGGCGCGTTTTCTTGTCCCGGTTCCGGATGGCGTCGATTTGGCGGAGGCCGTCTGCATCCCGCTCGCCTACCTGACAGCCTTCCAGATGCTCACGCGCTATCGCCACTTTTCTCCCGGCGAGACCATCCTCGTCATCGGCGCCTCAGGCACGGTCGGCACGGCGCTGCTCGATCTGGCGCGTCATTTTGCTCTCAAGGCGATCGGCACCTGCTCGGCAGCCAACCTTGCCGCCGTCGAGAAATTTAGCGCCACCGCCATCGACTATCGCGCCGGCGACTTCGTTGCTTCGGTGCGCAAGCTCACGGCGGGACGAAAGGGCGGCGCCGGCGTCGATGCGGCGTTCGATGCGATTGGCGGCTCGCACTTCGAGCGGTCATTCGCCTGTCTTGCGCCGGGCGGCATCCTCATCGGTTACGGCTCGCAGACCATGGCCATCGGGCGCGAAAACATCGTCGCGGCAGGACTTGGATTGGCGCGGCTGAAGCTGTGGGGCGCATTGAGTTTCCTGTTCGGTGGCCGTCGTGGTGGTTGGTACAGCATCACCGACCGCCGCCGGTCGCACCCTGACGAGTTCAGGGCCGACATGGCGGCCTTGTTCGGTTTACTGCGCGACGGCACGATTCATCCGGTGGTCGTCGGCCGCGAACCACTGGCCGCGGCGAAAGATGTTCACGCGCGCATCGACGTAGGCGGGTTCGGCGGCAAGATCGTGCTGCTGCCATGGCCTGCATCGCCGCGAGCCATGTGACCATCGAGTGACCGTTGACCCCGCTGGCGCTTTCGGCGAGGCCCTCGGCAGTCTTCAGGGAAAGACCGCCATCGACGCGAACCATCTTTGTCATGTCTTTGAGCAAGCCGGCACGGGACGTCAGGCCGACCTGGTCAAGCTGGTTGCGGGTTATTGTCTCGCGCCCTGGACGATCGCGCCAACGACCTCGCGGGTGACGCGCGGTCTGCTTTTTTCCTTTCGAACACCCGGCCCGCGCGGATATGATGCACTTCCATGGTTGGGAGCGCAGCATGAGACGGCGGGATTTCCTTGCTCTTGCGGCTGGCGCGGCGGCGGTATCGCCTGTCAGGTCCTGGGCCCAGCGGCTCGGGACGAGCGGCACAGATTGATCCCAACCAGGCATCGATCTCTGCGCCCAAACGAGATACGCTGAGGTCACACTGGGTGTCCGATCGGACCGGGGAGAGCCGGAACGATGGAGCGAAAAAGTGTTCTGAGGTCGGTCGCTGGCGCGATCACATGCGCCGCCGCCGGAAACCTTGCCAGTCCGGCCTTTTCAGAGGCCGCGATGCTTCCTTGCTCGTCGGCCGGCCCAATGGGCAGAAATGGCGGCGAACTGAGGCGGCATGGGACGAGAGTGACGAAGCCGTATGAGCTTCGTGCCGCGCGTTCTAGCCGCTGCGAGGAGTCGCTCCGATGGTGAACACGGCCACCGTTGTCCCGGAGGAACATTTCCTCCTCTCGAGCTTGTCGCCCGGCCGGGCGCAGAGACGGCTTGCCCTTGCCGTCGTACTCGCCTTGCTGGTCGCCTTTTTCATCACGGAGGGGCCGCTCTCGACCATCCAGCTGGGGCGGATCGACGCCTTCATCCCGGTTTATGCCACGGCGATGTTCGCGCACGATTTGATCACCGCTGTCCTGCTGTTTGCCCAATTCTCCATCCTGCGTTCGCGTGCCCTCCTCGCGATCGCGAGTGGATATCTCTTCACCGCGCTCGTGGTCATCCCGTGGCTGCTGACCTTTCCGGACGTCTTCGCGCCGGGTGGCCTGCTTGGCGCCGGGCTGCAGAGCCCAGGCTGGCTCTATACTCTATGGCACGCCGGTTTTCCCACGTTCGTCATCGCCTATGCCCTGTTGAAGGATGCCGATCCGGCCAGGCGGTTGTGGCGGGGCTCCGCGGGTGCGGCCATCCTTTTGAGTGTTGCCACGACCACGGCCATCGTGTGTGCAGCGGCATTTGTTATTACACGGGGGGATGCGCTTTTGCCCCGCCTCAGTGTCGATCCCCTCCATTTTTCCACCCTCTGGCTTTATATTGCCAGCTGTCTGGTGCTGTGGAGCGTCCTTGCACTCATTCTGCTCTGGATTCGGCGGCGCTCGGTGCTCGATCTGTGGCTGATGGTGGTGATATGCGCGTACGTGATAGAGATATGTCTGCTCGCGTTTCCCGTTCCAACCCGCTTCAGCTTCGGCTGGTATGCCGGCCGGCTCTTCGGGCTCGTGTCCAGCAGTCTCGTCCTGTTTGTCCTGCTGTACGAGATTACGGTTCTCTACGCGCAGCTGCTCCGCGCGGATCTCGCCCAACGCCGCGAGCGCGAGGCGCGGCTGATGACCGGGGACGCAGTCGCGGCCACGATTGCTCACGAAATCAGGCAGCCCTTGTCCGGGATGATAACGAATGCCAATGCGGGCTTGAACTGGCTTAATCGCTCGATGCCCGATCTCGATGAAGCGAAGGCGGCATTCAAGCAGATCGTCGCTGATGGCCATCGCGCGGGAACGATGATCGGAAGCATTCGGGCGATCTTCAAGAAGGACGTCCGGAACAGAACTTCGCTCGACATCAACGACCTCATCCGGGAAGCCCTCGCCTTGACGCGCGGCAGTCTGCAGAGGCAGCGGATACTGGTCCAGACCGAGCCGAATGCACAGCTACCGCAGGTAAGAGGAGATCGAATCCAGTTGCAGCAGGTGCTTCTGAACTTGATCACGAACGCGGTCGATTCGATGGCGGCCAAGGATGGGACGCGAGTCCTGTGCGTGAAGTCCGAGGTCCACGACGGCGGGGGCGTGATCGTTTCGGTGGCGGACACCGGAACAGGGATCGGCCCGCAAGAACTCGATCGGATATTCAATCCGCTGTTCACGACAAAATCGGGCGGCATGGGGATGGGGCTGTCGATCTGCCGTTCGATCATCGAGGCCCATGATGGCCGATTGTGGGTTGTCCCGAACGAACCCGAGGGCGCCGTCTTTCAGTTTATGCTGCTCGCCGATGGTGCAATGCCTGCCGGTGCTTCAGGAGGAAATCATCCCATATGGCGGCCCGGCTCCGATCGCTAACCTTGCTGGCCTTGGTCCACGGCACGCCCCGCGCGCGTGTAGATGGTGCGCGCAACGACGTAATTTCGTTAGTGGGAAGACGCGTCACGCTGGTAACATCCCACTCGGTAGACGCTCCAGAAATTGATTGCGATGCTTGTCGTCGGCATGAGTCCGATTGCAGCACAAAACGGCATCAAGCACGCGAGCTCGGGTCGATTGGCAGCTCGATCTATTTTTGATAGGCGTTGGCGCGGATATAGTGCCAGAGCTGATCGATCTCTTCGTCGGTCAGCTTGCCCTTCCAAGGCGGCATCTGGTTCTTGCCGTTGCGCACCGAGTTTTCGAAGCGCGCGCGCTCGTTGTCCTTTAGGCGGCGCAAGTCGAACGTCTGGCCTGTGTTGACCAATTGCTCGCCGTGACAGATTTGGCAATTGGTGTTGTAGACATCTTCGCCGGCCTCGATCTTGGTAGCGTCCTGGGCCGACACCGTCGCGACCGGCGACAGCGCGGCGCCCAGCACAGCTACCACGCCGACCCGTGCGCCGACGCGCCGGATGATGTTTTTCGTCTTACCTGGCATTTTTGATATTGGCTGCGCTTTGGCTTCGATGATGAGGGTTGGCGAAAACGGAAGCCGTCTCGGCTGGCCTCCGGTTTCAGGTCATTTGTCGAACAATGCGCCGGTTATTTGTCGAACAGTGCGAAGGTCCACAGCGACACGCCTGTGGGCAGGTTAGCGAGGTTTGGGTCCCCGCCACGCTGCGCGTAGACGCCGCCGATGCCGCTCATGACCGTGACGTATTGCTTGCCGTCTCTCTCCCACGTCACCGGCTGGCCGATGATGCCCGACGGGGTCTGGAAGCTCCACAGGATCCTGCCGGTATCGGCATCGAGCGCCTGGAATTCTCCCGTCATGACGCCGGTGAACACGAGATTGCTCGCCGTGACCATGGTCGATGAATAGTTCGGGCTCCGGTACGGTGTCTCCCATTTCGATTTCCCGGTCATGGGGTCGATAGCTTTGAGATAGCCGCGAATGTTGGGGTCGTCGACGACGGTCGTCCGCTTCACGGTAGGCACGCCGGACGGGCGTCCGGGTGTCAGTTTCGGCGGATCAGGCGCCTCGTAGGTCATCCCGACATGCAATGTGTTGATGTAGAGCATCCCGGTGCGTGGGCTGAATGCCAGGTGTTGCCAGTTGGTCACCCCGGAGATCGACGGCCAGACCGTGACTTTCTTGCCCTCAAGAGCGCCGGTAAAAACATCGGTCACAACAGGACGCCCGGTCTTCATGTCGATCCCGCTCGCCCAATTCACCTTGCCGAAAGGGTTTGCGGTAATCAGCTTGCCGTCCCTGGCATCGAGCACATAGAGGAAGCCGCCGCGGTTGGCCTGAATGACGACCTTGCGCGGAGCGCCGTCGACATTGATCGTGGCAATGACCGGCGTCTGCACCGCGTCATAGTCGAACGGATCCTGCGGCGTGGTCTGGAAATACCATACACGTTCGCCGGTCTTCGGCCGGACCGCGAAAACGGAATCGGTAAAGAGGTTGTCGCCCTTGCGGGCGCGTGGATTCCACGGCGCCGGATTGCCGATGCCCCAATAGACGAGGTCGAGTTCCGCGTCATAGGTGCCGGTGACCCAGCTGCTGCCGCCGCCCGTCAACTGGGAGTCGCCCTCCCAGGTCTCGGAGCCCGGTTCACCCTTGGCAGGCACGGTATAGAGCCGCCACAGGTGCTTGCCGGTCTTGGCATCGTAGGCTTCGAGAAAGCCCCGGTGGCTGAACTCGGCGCCGGCCACGCCGATGATGACAACGCCGTTGACGATCAGCGGCGCGCCCGTCATCGCGTAACCGTTCTCGGCGGTCGCGGGCTCGGGTGAATTCACCGTCCATATCTCTTTGCCGGTCTTGGCGTCCAGCGCGACGAGCCGGTCGTCCATGAGAGCCCGGATCACCATGCCTTCGTAGATAGCCGCGCCGCGGTTGACGATGCCGCAGCAGACGACGCGCAGGCTCTCCGGCGGGTAGTCGTGAAGGACCCGCCATATCTGCTTGCCCGTGAGGGCATCGACCGCCACCGTCGCATTGTGGGTCGTCGCGTAGATGACGCCGTCCTTGACGACGGGAAAGGCTTCTCCGCCCTGCAGGTCGGCGAGCGAATAGGCCCAAACCGGGACCAGCTTGCTGACGTTATCCTTGTTGATCCGGGTGAGCGGGCTGAACCGGTTTGCCGAGTAGCCCATGCCGTAGACGAGTACGTCGCCCGGTGTGTTCTCGTCGTTCTTCAGGTCATCGGCCGTTTGGGCAAGCGCCGCAAACGGAACGGCCGCGCTCAGCAAGGCCGCAAAAAACATCGATCGCATCACGATATTTGCCCCCCATTTTATTTCCTTGGCTGACTATTATTCGATTTTTCCCGTCAGCACCAATGCCGCATTGATGTACCGGCCCCGCGCACGGGGATGAGTGGGGGGAAGTTGCACTCTTGCCGGGGGAAGCCTTGCGGGACCATATCGTGATACGAACTTCGGAAATCGGCACCCCGGCAACCATATGGTTCTTGTGGCCTTGACACTGACGTCGCTTCGAGGAGCTCGCGGTAACACTGAAAGGAATGTCAGCATCGCCACGACCGACTCCGGCCGGATCGAGACCGAGGTGGCGAAATTCCTTGCTGCCGTGCGCGCGGCCTGATTACACCAAAAAATCTCACTTGCACCGGCGAGCGTCGCAACGCGCGCCCCTGTGTGGACGAGATGCCGCACCCGTGCAGCTTCTTGGCAAATTCCCACAACCGCTTCCGATCGCTACGCTGGCAAAGCTGTTGCACTCTTGCCGGAGGAAGCCTCGACGGGCGGCGTGTGAGGCGGACGGCGAAGTCGTGCGGTCCTGTAGTCCAGCGATTTTTCCGATGGTTCAAAAATGTGAGAAGCCTACGCCAAATAAGGCTTTTTGCAATTTGTGCCGGAAATGAAAAGAACCTGCCCCAATGAGGCAGGCCCCAATAGGCCCTATTTCACGGATCACTGGCTGGCGTCCGCTCTGCTCCCGAAAGCGACCAAATAGCAGACATCTCGATGTGTCCGTTAAGTGCCGAAGAGCGACATCGACTCGATCACGATCCGTCCGCTCAGGTGGCAGGGATCGTAAACTGAAAGAGAGCACCCTGCGGTTTGCACGGGATCGCCCACAGCCGTCCGCCGTGGGCTTCGATGATCGAGCGGCAGATAGATAGGCCCATGCCCATGCCCTCGGGCTTGGTCGTATAGAATGGCTCGAACAGGCGTTGGAAGTTCTCCGAACTCAACCCTGGGCCGGAGTCCCGCACCGCGAGGCGCACGCCTTCCGACTCGGTGTTCTCGGTGGTGATACGTAATTCGCGCACCCCAGCAGCAAGGCCGCTCATCGCCTGGATGGCGTTGATGATCAAGTTCAGCATGACTTGTTGTAGTTGGACCCGATCTCCTTGAATGAGCGGTAAGCTCTCCGCGAATTGGGTCTGCACCGAGACGCCGTTCTTCACCGCCTCGCTATAAATGAGCTCAATCACCTCGCGGATCGCTCCGTTGATCTCCACGCGATCCTTCCGTGGAGGCGCCTTTTTGATGAGGTCGCGCATCCGGTCAATGACGTCACCCGCTCGATGGCTGTCCTTGACAATGTCAGCGAGCGTCTGCCGCGCTTCATCCAAATTCGGCGGCTGGCGATCCAGCCAGCGCAGTGCCGCCTCCGCGTTGGTGGCAGTCGCGGTAATGGGCTGTTTCACTTCATGGACAATCGAAGCCGTGAGCTGCCCCATCGTTGTGATGCGATTGGCGTGTGCCAGCGCCATCTGCAACTCACGATACTGTCGCTCGCGACGGGTGCTCTCCAAAGCAATGGTGGCTTGGGCAGCGAAGTCCCCGAATAAGGAAATCTGTTTGTCGGTGAACGGCTGCACCTGTTTGCGGCCAAGACTAATCATCCCGACTATCTCTTTGTCTTCGAGCAACGGCAAAACCAGGACCGTTCGAAAACCTAAGTTCACCGTCCTGATCCAAACATCATCCCGATGATCGCCTTCAAGTGCTGTGAGGTCGGGGATCTGGGTGGGTAACCTGCTTGTGGCTAATCGACTCGGAAAGCTCCCCTTTTCTGCGAGCACGGGGAATGATGACCGCACCTGACTAACCAAAAGGGCGTCCCCTCGCACCGCCACGAGACGAAGGCCGCCTTCTTCGGAGAGACGTAAGGCGCCTACGTCTGCTCGACAGAGACGTGTGGCGCTGTCGAGGATGGCGTCGAAGATGGGCTGCAAGTCGTGCGGCGAACTCGCAATGGCGCGCAGCACTTCCGAGATGGCCGTCTGTTGCTCGATGAGTTCGGTCACCCGGTCTTGCGGCTCGGAAGCGGTCTTTTCTCCGTGGATACTCTCGTTCATGGGGAGCAGTTCCTCGGCTTAGACGGTGAGGGCAGCATAACAGCTCCAGCCGCGGTTCGCGATAGCTCTCACGGCCGTTGACGCCCCGCTCGACCTGCGCCAAGTTTGCACCAAAGCACCTTCAATTGCTGCTATGATGCCTGCAAACAAGCAATGGAAAACCCATGAGGGAAAACCCATGAGCTGGCTTCCCACCAACGATCCCGTGCTTGGCGACCCCTCCTCCTGCGATGCCCTCGAACTTGTGATCGTGCCGCGCACCCGTGACCTCGGCGACGGCTTTGCGGTGCGCCGTGCCTTGCCCCACGGCCAGCGGCAGATGGTCGGCCCGTTCATTTTCTTTGACCATTTCGGACCGGTGCAGTTCATGTCGGGCAGGGGCATGGACGTGCGCCCACATCCCCATATCGGGCTTGCCACCGTCAGCTATCTGTTCGACGGCAGCATCATGCACCGCGACAGCGAGGGTAATGTCAGGGAAATCCAGCCGGGCGCGATGAACCTGATGACGGCGGGCCGCGGTATCGCCCATTCCGAACGCACGCCGGACCTGCAACGCCAGACCGGCCAGCAGATGCTGGGCTTGCAGAGCTGGATCGCGCTTCCCGTGGGCAAGGAAGAGATCACGCCGACCTTCCAGCACTACGCGGCAGCCGACCTTCCCGTCGTCGGCGACGGCGGCGTCACCGCACGCGTCATCGCAGGCAGCGCTTTTGGGGCCACATCACCGGTCACGATGGTGTCACCCTGGTTCTATGTCGAGGTGACGGCGGGCGAAGGCGTCAGCGTTCCGCTCGACCCCGACCACGAGGAACGCGCCATCTATATCGTGGATGGCGAGGTCGAGATCGCCAATGAACGCTATGAAGGTCCTCGCCTCCTGGTGTTTCGTCCCGGCGACCGCATCACCGTCAAGACGCTGAAACCGGCGCGAATGATGTTTCTCGGCGGAGATGCCCTCGAAGGCCCGCGTCATATCTGGTGGAATTTCGTCTCATCCAGTAAAGAGCGGATCGAGCAGGCCAAGCGGGACTGGAAATCAGGCCGGTTCGCGCCCGTCCCCAACGAACACGAGTTCATTCCGCTGCCGGAGTGAGCTTTCTCCATCTCGATTCTGCACCCCGCGCCGCGCGCGTGGCCGTCTTCGAAAGCTGGTGCGGCGAATTTGAAGTTCCTATCCGTTTCGCTGCAAGTTCGTCATAGGAACTTCGAATTCAAAAGCCGCACCAGAAACCTATATTTGCTAGAGTTCCTTTGATTCCGAAGTTCGCATCAGAGGCCGCCGCAATCGCTTGCGAACTTCGGAATCGGAGCTCTAGTTCCATGACCACCATGCTTGCAAGCGACCTGCCACTGCCACGGATCGGGCGCGGCAAGGTTCGCGACATCTATGCCGTCGGCGCCGATCGCGTGCTGCTTCTGACCACCGACCGCATCTCAGCCTTCGACGTGGTGATGGCCGAGACCATCCCGATGAAGGGCGCGGTGCTCACCCAGATCAGCGCCTGGTGGTTCAAGGAACTTGAGGGGGTCGTGCCGCATCATATGATCAGCGCCGATACCGATGTCATTATCGGCGAGGTCCCCGCGCTGAAGAACCATCGCGCCTCGCTCGAGGGCCGGGCGATGTTGTGCAAGCGCACAAAAGTGTTTCCGATCGAATGCGTGATCCGCGGTTATCTTTCGGGCTCGGCCTGGAAGGAATATGCCGCGCACGGCACGCTGGCGGCCGAGAAGCTGCCGTCCGGCCTGATCGAGAGCGCCAAGCTTGAACCCGCGATCTTCAGCCCGGCTACCAAGGCCGAAACCGGCCACGACGAGAACATCACGGTTTCACGGATGCGCGAGATCATCGGCAGCGATGTGACCGATACGCTCGAGAGCATGACGCGTGCGGTTTATGCGCGCGGCGAACGCTTGAGCCGCGATCACGGCATCGTCATCGCCGACACCAAATTCGAATTTGGCCGCGACGCCGACGGCCGTATCATCCTGATCGACGAAGTGATGACGCCCGACAGTTCGCGATTCTGGGCGGTGGACGTCTACAAACCGGGGCGACCGCAGCCGAGCTTCGACAAGCAGCCGCTGCGCGACTATCTCGATACTGAGCGCCGCGCTGGCCGCTGGAACGGCGAGGCTCCCCCGCCGCCACTGCCGGCGAGCGTCGTGGATGCGACCAGCAAACGCTATCTCGAAGCCTATCGCCGCGTTACCGGCAGCGATCTCAGGCTATGACGGCCAGTGGGCGTAATGGGCCGCCACGAGGCGCAGGGAACCGGAGAAGCGGCGCTTTTCGGGCAGCAGAAAAATTTAATCTTGTCCTCACGTGTCGCAGTCGTCTACGACTGATAGTTGTGTTTCGGGAGCAAACGCAGGCGTGACCATTCAGTCGATCAGTGTTCGGCCGAGGCTGCCGCTACGCGCGGTTCTCAAGGATATTCTCGGCGGCAGCGCCGCCAGCGTTCTGACCGTCACTTTCGGGTTGTCCTATGCGCTCCTGATCTTTGGCGGACCGCTTTCGCCCTACCTGTCCTATGCCGTCGCCGCGACGTTCATCTCATCCGCCATCTTCGCCGGTGTGATCGCGCTCGGAAGCTCGCTGCCCTTCGCGATTTCGGGACCTGAAAGCTCCACCGCAGCCATGATGGGCATTCTGGCCTCTTCGATGGCGGAACATATCGCGGCGGCCGACCCGTCCGCTGCGGTGCTCGCGCCTGTTCTGCTCACGCTCGCGTTGGCGACCGTCCTGACCGGCATTGTGCTGTGCGGCTTCGGGATGACGCGCATGGGCCGCGCGATCCGCTATGTGCCATATCCTGTTGTCGGCGGCTTTCTTGGCGCGACGGGCTGCCTGATCCTTCTCGGCGCGGTCCGCGTCATCACCGGCCAGCGCCTGCAATTTGCAACGCTCGATCAGTTCGAAAATCTCCTCGCATTGTCCAAGCTTGCGGCCGCCTGTGTCATGGCACTCATTCTCTATATGACCTGGCATCGCTCCCGCTCATCGCTTGGACTGCCCGCCATTCTGATCGGCGGCGTGATCGCGGCGCACCTGCTGTTTTGGCTGGCCGGCATATCGCTGGCGGAGGCGCAAGCCGCCGGCTGGACCTTTCAGCCGCCGCCCCATGCGGCGGTGAAGCTGCCGTGGAGCGTTGATGCGCTCGGCCACTATCCCTGGCATCTGTTGCCGGAGCTCTCGGGCAATCTAATTGCCGTCGTCTTTGTCACGGCTGCATGCACGTTGTTCAATACGACCGGCGTCGAAGTCGCATTACACCGCGAAGCCAATCTGGAACGCGAACTCAACGTCACCGGCATCGCCAACATGCTCTCCGGCGCACTCGGTGGCTATACCGGCTGCATTTCCATCAGCCGATCGGTCCTCAACTTCAACACCGGCGGCACCAGCCCGCTGTCGGGCCTGACCGTTGCCGCGATCTCCCTGTTGATGCTGGTGTTTGCGCCTGCGCTGCTCGGCTATATGCCAAAGTTCGTGCTCGGCGGGCTCCTGATCTATCTGGGCGCCGACCAGCTTCACAAGTGGATCGTGCAGTCGCGGCGGCGGCTCTCCTTCGCGGAGTATCTGTCGCTGCTGGCGATCATCGTCATCATCGTGCAATGGGGTTTCATTGCCGGCATCCTGATCGGCGTCGTCATCGGCTGCGCGACGTTTGCCCTGAGCGCCTCGCGCATCGATTCCATCAAATTCAGTTTCGACGGCTCCGAATACCGCAGCTCGCTCGACCGCTCCCGCGAGGACCAGGCGCTGCTCGCCGCGCATGGCGGCACCATCCAGGGCCTGAACCTGCAAAGCTATCTTTTCTTCGGTTCGGCCAACCGGCTCTACCAGCACGTCAAGGCGCTTCTCGATCGTCACCCGGAATGCCGCTTTTTGCTGTTCGATTTCAAGCTCGTGACCGGAATCAACTCGTCCGCCGCCTACAGCTTCGCCCAGATCAAGCGCGCGGCCCATGATCGCGGCGTCACGCTGGTTCTCGTGCATCTCCAGAGCGCGGTCGAAAAGACCTTGCGATCGAGCGAGTTCATCTCGCGTGAAGTCAGCGTCATGACGGAGCTCGATCATGCTCTGGAGTGGTGCGAAAACGAAATCATTGCGCAGCGGGAGGACCGCAACGACGACGAGGCCTCCTTGCGGGACTGGTTCATCCGCATTCTCGGTACCGAGGAAGAAGCGGTCGCGTTGACCCATCGCTGCGAACGCCTCGAGGTCGGGGCCGGCGAGGTGATCGTCCGGGCCGGCGACGCGGCCAACTCCATGCACTTTATTCTCGACGGGCGTGTCGGCGTGCTGATTCCCACAACCGAGGGCGATATGACGCGGGTGCGAAGCGTCGGCCGGTATACGACCATCGGCGAAATGGGCCTGGTCTCGCGCGCGCCGCGCAACGCCACCATCCAGGCCGAGTCCGCCAGCGTTCTCTATGTCTTGAGCGCCGATCAATTCGAGGCGATCAAGACCGAGGATCCCGCGCTCGGCCAGAAGCTATTGACCTTTTTCATCATGGTGATGGCCGAACGGCTGACCTTCGCCAATCGCCTGATCGGTGTGCTCAGACGGTAAACCCCGCGGGCCCCGCGTCTTTGTGACCGGACAGCCGCGTTGAGAACCTCGCTGTTGCGGCCTATGATTGCGCAACGCACCCGGGTTCGATTTCATGCTCTTCGGAGCGCGGAGGGACATCATGCGCGAATTTCTTTTAACTGCAACCATTGCGATCACAGCGACGTACGGATTCAACTCGCCGATCCTGGCCCAGGACGAAGCGGATCAGAAACTCGGCAAGGTGCATTTCGCGACGACCTGCAACGAGATCGCACAACGGCGGTTTGACCGCGCCATGCGCTACCAGCACTCGTTCTGGTATGCGGAATCAAAGGAGATTTACCAGGAATCCATCAAGGCCGATCCGGACTGCGCCATCGCCTATTGGGGCATGGCGCTGGCGCTGCTCAGCAATCCGCACAACGCGATTCCCACACCCAATCTTCCGCAGGGCCTGTCGGCAATCGACAAGGCCAAGGCGGTTGGCGCGAAGAGCGAACGCGAGCGTGATTATATCGATGCGCTATCGGTAATGTATGTCGACTACGACAAGATCCCGCAGCAGGCGCGCGTGCAATCCTATCTGAAGAAGATGGAGGCGCTGGCGGCGAAATATCCCGACGATGACGAGGCGCAGATCTTCTACGCCATCACCCTGAATGTGGCGGCCTCACCCGCCGACAAGACGTACACCAACCAGCTCAAGGGGGCCGCGATCCTTGAGCCGATCTGGCAGCGGCAGCCGCTGCATCCCGGCGTCGCTCACTATCTGATTCATCTATATGACTATCCGGCAATCGCCGCCAAAGGTCTCCCCGCCGCATTTCGCTATGCCAAGATTGCGCCGAATGCACCGCATGCGCAGCACATGCCGTCGCACATTTTTACGCGCGTGGGTTATTGGAAAGAATCGATCGCGGCGAATCTCGCTTCGGTCAAAGCCGCAAAAGCCAGCAGCGAAGGCGCCGATCAGCTCCATGGGCAGGATTATCTCGTCTACGCGTATCTGCAACTGTCTCAGGACAAAGCGGCGCAGCAGGTGATCGGCGACGTCGAGGCAACGCAGCCTGACCCCGATTCTTTCGCCGGCGCGTATGCGCGCGCCGCCTCGTCGGCACGTTACGTGGTGGAACGCGGCGACTGGAAAGCCGCGGCCAGTCTCGACGTCAAGCCGAGCAAATTCCCGCAGACGATGGCGATTTCTTACTTCGCGCGTGCGCTCGGCGCCGCCCGCTCCGGCGATCCTGCCGCCGCCAGGGCCGAAATCGCCAAGCTTGCCGGGATCCGCGACAGCCTGCGTGAAGCGAAAAGCAATTATTGGGCGGAGCAGGTCGACGTTCAGATGCAGGTAGCGAACGCCTGGGCGCTTTATGCCGAGGGTAAATACGACGACGCGCTGAAGGCCATGAGCGCCGCCGCCGATGCCGAAGACAATACGGAAAAGTCGCCGGTCAGCCCAGGGTCGCTGGCGCCGGCACGTGAGTTGTATGGGTTCATGCTGCTGGATCGCGGCATGGCGAAGGAGGCGCTGGCGGCGTTCGAGGCCACCAAGGCAAAGGAGCCGAACCGTTTCAACGGCTATGCGGGAGCGGCAAAAGCGGCACAGGCGCTTGGCGACACGGCGCAGGCGAAGGCAAATTATGAAAAGCTTCTTGCGCTGGCAGCCGGCTCGGACTCCGACCGGCCGATGCTTGTCGCTGCGCGGACCTTCGTCGCGAGCAACTAGACGTGGTCTTGCTATAGCATGATCGGGAACCGAAGCACCGTCATTGCCGTGATCGCCGGCCTCACGCTGGGCGCGCTCGCGGGGCTATCGGCGTTCTTCGGCTGGCCGATGTCGGTTCACAGCAAGGCGTTGGCGCCGCCGAGCCACCCGAAGTTTGCAGAAGTGCGGTGGCCGTTTCCGACCGACGAGTGGGGCGAGGGCAAGGCGTTCCGCTGCGCGGCAGCCGACTGCGGCGTGGAAGTCAGCGTTTACATCCGGGCCAAGATCGGTTTTTGCAACTGCCTCACCGGCGTTTCCGACGACAACGAACTTGATCGCCTCAGCGACTTCAACCTGATGGGCGAAAAGCCTTCGGTGTTGGGAGCAGGCCACGAGATCAATATCGCATGGATGAAGGGACGCAGCCGCGCCTATGCGGTCGCCGAGCCCTATCACGCGCCAGGCTCGGCGCTGGCGATTGCATTCAACGATCGTTGCGACGCCATCGTCGCGACAGCCACCGTCGCTCACGATCCGCCGACGGCGGTCGAGCCCAGTGTCATCGAGTTCCTCAATAGCGAGGTCATCGTGCACTGGGCTGAAGTCACGCTGGGGCTCTAAGTCTGCAATGCAACCGCGCGATCAGCCTTGGCGAGCCTCAGACGCCTGCCATCATCACGTATTTGATCTCGACATATTCTTCCATGCCGTGATGCGAGCCTTCGCGGCCGAGGCCGCTTTCCTTGACGCCGCCGAACGGGGCGACCTCGGTCGTGATCAGGCCGGTATTGACGCCGACCATGCCGGACTCCAGCGCTTCGGCGACCCGCCAGACCCGCCCCAGATCGCGCGAATAGAAATAAGAGGCAAGACCGAACGGCGAATTGTTGCACATCGCAATCACGTCGGCCTCGTCCTTGAAGCGGAACACTGGCGCCAACGGCCCGAAGGTTTCCTCGTGCGCCACCAGCGCGTCAGGCGCGACATGGGAGAGCACGGTCGGCTCGAAGAAAGTGCCACCCAGCGAATGGCGTTTTCCCCCGGTAACGATCTTCGCGCCGCCCTTGACCGCGTCCGCGATGTGCTTTTCGACCTTGTCGACCGCCTCCATATTGATCAGCGGGCCCTGCGTCACGCCTTGTTCGGTGCCGTCGCCGATCTTCATCGCCGCGACTTTCTTCGAAAGCTTCTCGACGAACTGATCGTAGATCTTGTCCTGGGCGTAGATGCGGTTGGCGCAGACGCAGGTCTGGCCCATGTTGCGATATTTCGAGACCATGGCGCCCTCGACCGCGGCGTCGATATCGGCGTCGTCGAACACCACGAACGGCGCATTGCCGCCGAGCTCCAACCCGAGTTTCTTCACCCCGACCGCGGCCTGCTGATAGAGAATCTTTCCGACCTCGGTCGAGCCGGTGAACCCGACGAAGCGCACCGCGGGATGTTCGCACAAGACCTTGCCGATCGCGGACGAATTGCCGGTCAGGATATTGAACACGCCCTTCGGCACGCCCGCCTTCTCGGCCAGCGCCACCAGCGCCAATGCGGTGAGCGGGGTTTCATTGGCGGGTTTCAGCACCACGGTGCAGCCCGCGGCGAGCGCCGGCGACACCTTGCGGGTAATCATCGAGCAGGGGAAATTCCACGGCGTGATCGCGCCGCAGACGCCGATCGGCTGGCGGATCGCCAACAGCCGCGCGTCCGGCCGCTGCGTCGGAATGGTTTCGCCATAGACGCGTCTCGCCTCCTCCGCGAAGAACTCGACATAGGCGCCGCCGATATCGACTTCGCCGAGCGCTTCCGCCAGCGGCTTGCCCTGTTCCGAGGTCAGGATCAGCGCGAGGTCTTCGCGGTTGGCGGCAATCAGGTCGAACCATTTGCGCAGGATGTTGGAGCGCTGCTTGGCGGTGAGCTTGGCCCAGGCCGGAAACGCCCGCTCGGCGGCTTCCACCGCCTGGGTTGCTTCCGCCGTGCTCATCTTCGGCACCTTCGCAAGCTCGACGCCGTTGACGGGATTAGTCACGGGGTTGGCCGGCGTTCCGACCCAGCCGCCGTCGATGTAGCACTGCTCGCGCAGCAGCGAGGGGTCCTTCAGGCGATCGCGCAATGTGGCGGCAGAAGGTTGCGACGCGCGGGCGGCGGCAGTCGGGGTCATGGCGTTGCTCCTCGGATCGGATTTTTGGGTATTGGATACGAGTATAAGCCTAAACCAGCCGCGATGCACCGCCCGCAAGGCGCGGCCGCATCAAACAAATTTGCGGGTCTCCAGCGTGTAAAGGCGCCCCGGCCAAGGGCGAGTGAGCGACAGGCAATCAGGCCGCGCCGCTCAGATAGGTTTCGCGCCGGCCGATCATGCGGTCCGCCACCGCCTTGGCATCCGCCTTGGTGGAGGTCGCGCAGGTGCGATATTCGAGCTCGGGTGTTTCCGGCGGCCCGCGACGTCCAAACCACGATTTGGAAGCGGCGGGCAGAAGCGCCAGCGCCTGGGCAACGTTGTCAACGGCGCCGAAGGAGTGCAGCGCACCGGTGGCTGTAAAACGAACTTCGTAAATGCCGGGCGAGATCGGAGCTTCGAGGTTTTCGCCGCGCCCAACGTGGGGGTACCGTTTCCATTCGCTCCAGGTCGAAATCATCGGGGTTCCCCTTTACGCCACCCACCCGTTCATGTGATCCAAACGAGGGTGATCCAAACGAAGGCCGAATGCAACATTTACGCTGCATTTTTGCTTTGATCTGAACGCATTACTAAAGGATCGGTTCCAACTTTCCACAAAGTGGTAACCGGATGTCGCCATCATTACGGCGAGATTCGCCGGAAATTATGGCGCGGTTGCCTTGATCCCCAGATCGTTGAACGCCGGAACGACGGTCACTAGATCGCGACCCGGCCGGGGCGGCTATTGCGGCACGAAACACCCGGGAGGAAGATCAACAGCTTCAAAAACCTGGAGGAACCCCCCATGCACAGCAAAGCCCAGATCGATCAGGTGTTGCGCAATAAAACCAGTGCTGTGGAAATTCCCGGCGTTGTAGCCATGGCCGCCACCGGCAGGGAGGTGATCTATCAGGGCGCGTTCGGCAAGCGCGACCTGTCCAAGAACGATGACATGACTTCCGACAGTGTTTTCTGGATCGCCTCGCCGGCCAAAAAGCAGCGTGACGTTTCTCCGCCTTTCTCTCCCCGTTTCCGACGGGGAGAGGAAGTTTTGGTGCCCTACACCGGCAATCCGTTCTGCTTCGCCAATTCCCTTAGCGAGACCTGCGGCCGCGCGCCGATGTGCTGGATGACTTCGGCCGCCGCGAGCGCGCCGAGACGGCCGGCATTTTCATGTCCGACGCCGCGCGACAGGCCGAACAAGAAGCCCGCCGCGAACAGGTCGCCGGCCCCGGTCGTATCGACCATTTTCTTGATCGGAAATGCCGGCACTGCGGTGACGCCTTCCTTCGAGGCAACGACGCAGCCTTTTTCGCTGCGTGTCACCACGCCAAGGGCGATATCGCCGCGCAGCTGCTTGAGCGCGGCTTCGAAATCCGGCGTCTGATAGAGCGAATGCAGCTCGGCTTCATTGGCGAAGACGAGATCGACCGTGCCACTGCGCATCAGTTCGAGGAATTCGCCGCGATAGCGGTCGACGCAAAAGGAATCCGAAAGCGTCAGCGCGACCCGCCGATTTGCTTTGTGCGCGATCGTTGCCGCCTTTACAAAGGCTTCCTTGGCGCTTTTGGGGTCCCACAAATACCCTTCGAGATAGACGAGCGCGGATGCCGCGACCTGATCGGCATCGATATCGGACGGCATCAATTCCTGCGCCGCGCCGAGATAGGTATTCATCGTGCGCTCGCCATCCGGCGTCACCAGAATGTAGGAGCAGCCGGTCGCAGGGCCACCTGCCGCGGGTTTGGTCTCAAAAGCGACCCCGGCAGCACGAATGTCGTGCGCGTACAAGCGGCCGATCTGGTCGTCCCTCACCTTGCCGACATAGGCGGCGCGCGCGCCCAGACTGGCGACGCCGGCAATGGTGTTGGCGGCCGACCCGCCGGACATCTCCGTCGCCGGCCCCATGTCGCGATAGATCGCCGCCGCACGGTCCTCGTCAATCAGCGCCATGCCGCCCTTGCTCATGCCATGCTGCTTGAGAAAATCCTCGTCGGTCCGCACCAGCACGTCGAAAATGGCATTGCCAATACCGAGAACATCATATTTCGCTGCGGTCATGTACCTGTCCTGCCAAAGCATGATCCGGACCCGAAGGCCGGCGTTAGCACAAAGTGGGGCGATAGCCGCCTATCACGATCGTCCCGCCACGAGCAAGCGATGCTGGTATAGAGATTGCCGATGATTCGTTCATTCATCACGGTATCGACGGGAACGCTGGCCTCGCGATTGCTCGGCTTTGCGCGCGACGCCATGGTCGCGGCGCTGCTTGGCGCAGGTCCCGTGGCCGATGCCTTTCTGCTGGCGTTTCAGCTTGTGAACGTCGTCAGGCGTCTGTTGACGGAAGGCGCGCTGAATAACGCGCTGGTGCCGGCCTGGCTCTCCATCAATGAAGCGAAGGGCGCGATCGCCGCCAGGGCCTTTGCCGGAAGGGTGCTCGGCACCATCAGCGCGGCGCTGATCATGGCAACCGGCGCGGCGGGCCTGTTGATGCCGTTGATTATCACGGCTCTCGCACCCGGCTTCGTTGGCGAAGAACCGCTGCGGCTCGCGGTCAACAATGCCCGCCTGATGCTACCATATCTCGCTTTCGCAGGGCCTGCGGCCGTGACGATGGCGCTTTTGAATGCGCAAGGACGCTTCGCGCTCACGGCGTTCGCGCCGCTCTTGTTCAATATCGCCTTGATCGTCGCGATGAGCATCCTGATCGTTCAGCACTGGGACGCGAGCGATGCGGCGCTTGCGGTCGCCGCTACCGTCGGGATTGCCGGACTGCTGCAATTGCTCATCCTGATCCTGCGATCGCGCGGCGGCCATTTCGCAGCACCGTTGCGCGTCACCTTCGATTCCGAGATGCGCGGCTTTCTCGCCAAGGCAATCCCCGGCATGGTTGCCGGCGCCGGACCGCAATTGCTCATCGTTGCCGCCGCCATCGTCGCCTCGTCGTTACCCTCGGCGGTGTCGTGGCTCTATTTCGCCAACCGCCTGGTCGAACTGCCGCTCGGCATCGTCGGCGTCACCGTCGGCGCGGTGCTGGTGCCGGAACTGGCGCGCGCAGTGCGTACCGACGATCGAAACGCGATGACGCACGCCCAGTCGCGCGGTCTTGAACTGGCGGTCGGCCTCGCTTTGCCGGCGACGCTTGGACTGATCGCGCTGAGCGAACCGGTGGTGCGGCTTCTGTTCGAGCACGGCGCGTTTGCGGCGACCGACACCGCCGGCACCGCGCATGCGCTGATCTGGCTTGCGCTCAGCCTGCCCGCGCAAGTGTTGATCAAGGCGCTATCGCCTGCGTTCTTTGCCCGCGGCGATACGGCCACGCCGTTATGGGCAACGCTCAAGGGCCTTGCGGTAGCAGTCGTTTCCGCGGTCGTGCTCGGCCGATTGTTCGCAAGCGGCGGCATCGCGGCCAGCGTTGCACTTGGCGCCTGGAGCGGCGCGCTGGTATTGATCCGGCAGGGCGTCACGAGTTTCGGCTTCTCGATCGATGCCGTGGCACGTCGGCGCCTGCCGCGTATCGCGGCAGCCGCGCTCGCGATGGGCGGCCTGCTATGGCTGTCGGCATCACCCGTACTGGCATCTGGCGGGAACGGGTCCGGACTTGCCCATCTGCTGCTTGTGGCCGGACTGATTTCAGGCGGAATGGCGGTCTACGGCCTGTTTCTGGCTCTGCTCGGCGTGCTCCGCTGGCGTGATGCGGTTAACGCGATCCGGCAAACCGGGGCTTCCGGCTTGCGCGGCCAAGGCTTGCATGGCAAGTGACGGCGAAGCGCCTATCGGCAAGTGACGGCGCGAAGCGTCCATCGGAGCCGTGGACGGTGCGATATATTGAGGCTGCGGAAAATATAGAGACCGCGGAAAGTTGATGATGGCGATGACTGAACGGGTTTTTTCGGGCGTGCAACCGACCGGCAATCTGCATCTTGGCAATTATCTCGGCGCGATCGTCAATTTCGTCAAACTGCAGGAGACCCATAATTGTCTTTATTGCGTCGTCGACCTGCACGCGATCACGCAAGGCATCGACATCTGGGGCGGACCGGCCGAACTGGCGCGCAACACCCGCGAGGTAACGGCAGCTTTCATCGCCTCCGGCATCGATCCGAAGAAGCATATCGTGTTCAACCAGAGCCAGGTCACCGGTCATGCCGAGCTCGCCTGGATCTTCAACTGCGTGGCCCGGGTCGGTTGGCTCAACCGCATGACGCAATTCAAGGAGAAGGCCGGCAAGGATCGCGAGAACGCTTCCGTCGGGCTCTATGACTATCCGGTGCTGATGGCGGCCGACATTTTGCTCTACCGCGCCACCCATGTTCCGGTCGGCGAAGACCAGAAGCAGCATCTCGAACTGTCGCGCGATATCGCGCAGAAATTCAACAACGACTTCGGCAACTCGATCCGCAGCCATGGGTTCGCGGACGGCCTGTTCTTTCCGCAGCCGGAACCCCTGATCACCGGCCCGGCGACACGGGTGATGTCGTTGCGCGATGGCACCAAGAAGATGTCGAAGTCGGATTCGTCGGATAATTCCCGGATCAATCTCACCGACGATGCCGACACGATCGCGCAGAAGATCCGCAAGGCCAAAACCGACCCCGAGCCGTTGCCGTCAGAGGAAAAGGGCCTGGAGAACCGGCCCGAGGCCGACAACCTGGTCGGGATTTATGCGGCGTTGTCGGGCCGCACCAAGGCCCAGGTGCTCGGCGAGTTCGGCGGCGGACAGTTCTCCAGCTTCAAGAATTCGCTGGTCGAACTCTGTGTCGCCAAATTGTCGCCGATTGCATCCGAAATGAAGCGGCTGGTCGCAGACCCCGCTTATGTCGATTCCATCCTGGTCGACGGCGCCGACCGCGCCCGGACCATCGCCGACGAAACCATGAAGGTCACGCGAGACATCGTCGGCTTCGTTCGGAAGCATTAGTTCCTCGATCCGGAAAATTGACGCGGCGCACTCTGAGCGCCGAACACCCGAAACATTCAAAACAAATCTCGATTTTGCCAAATCCGCGCCGCCCTCCCCGCTTGTCGGGAATGGCTGAGCCGTGGCAGCATGTGGCCCGCTTGTTGCAGCTTCGGGACGTGCATGACCACTCAGCGACGTAGCTACGAAACGGGTCACAAGCCAAAATGTCTTGTCATCGTTGACGACACCGCGGAATGGGACCGCGCGGTTCGCTATGCCAGCCGCTGGGCGATACGGGCCGGGGGCGGCGTGGTGATGCTTCGCGTCGTCGAGATCGAAGACCAGAATCAGCAATGGCTTGGGGTTGCCGACATCATGCGCGCCGAAGCGCTGGAAGAAGCGAACGCCGCGCTCGATCGCGCCGCCGGCCGCGCCAACGGCATCGCCGCAATCACCCCGGAGCGGGTGATCCGCGAGGGCGGTCCAACCGAGCAGATGATCGACGTGATCGAAAAGGATACCGACATCGCCATGCTGGTGCTGGCCTCCAATCCGGGACCGGAAGGTCCGGGACCGATCATCAGCGCGATGGCCAACGCGGTTGCGACCTTCCCGATACCCATCGTGATCGTTCCGGGCGACCTGAGCGATGCGGAAATCGACGCGCTTTCGTAAGGACTTATGCGGGTTTCGGGTCGATTCCCGACCGATTCCCGCCCTTGACCGTGCGTTCCCTATCGCCATTTGATAAGGGAAGCACAAGCGTCGGCCTTTAACCGACGTCGCAGGAGAGAACCATGTTCATTCAGACCGAAGCCACGCCTAATCCCGCCACCCTGAAGTTCATTCCGGGCCGCGCCGTGCTCGACGGCGGCACCTTGGAGTTTTCCAGCCGCGACGCCGCAAGCCGCTCGCCGCTGGCGGAAAGGTTGTTCAGCGTGCCCGGTGTGACCAGCGTCTTTTTCGGCTCCGACTTCGTCACCGTCACCAAGGATGACAGCGACTGGCAGCACCTCAAGCCGGCGATCCTCGGCGCCATCATGGAACACTACATGTCGGGTGCGCCGCTGCTCGCCGATGGCAGCGCGGGCAGCGACGAGGCCGCGGATGAAGCCGACGAATTCTTCAACGAGGCCGATGCCGAGACGGTTGAAATGATCAAGGATCTGATCGAAACGCGAGTGCGGCCGGCGGTCGCCAATGACGGCGGCGATATCACCTTTCGAGGTTTCAAGGACGGCATCGTCTATCTCAACATGAAGGGCTCGTGCGCGGGCTGCCCCTCGTCCACCGCGACCTTGCAGCACGGCATCCAGAATCTCCTGAGACATTTCGTGCCTGACGTGGTCGAAGTCCGGCCGATGTGATGAAGATGCGAATAGTGAATAGCGAATGGCGAATAGTCAGTGATTCTGTCTCTCTATTCGCTATTCGCCACTCCCTATTCGCCCTGTCTTCATGCTGATCCTCGCTATCGACACCGCCCTCGATGCCTGCGCCGCGGCGGTACTCGATACCGATGCCGGCAAGCTGATCGCCCACGAATTGCAAGCCATGAAGCGCGGTCACGCCGAGGCGCTGATGCCGTTGATCGGACGGGTGATCGCGGCATCCGGAACTGCATTCGCAAGCCTCGGCCGCATCGTGGTCACGACCGGCCCCGGGAGTTTCACCGGGCTGCGGGTCGGGCTGTCGGCGGCGCGCGGTATCGCGCTCGCAGCCAACATCCCCGTGGTGGGCGTAACGACGCTCGCCGCCTATGCCGCACCCATCGTCAGCCAGAACGCCGAATATCCGGTGGTTTCCGCGATCGATGCCCGGCACGATCACGTCTATCTTCAGGTGGTCAGCGGCAATGGCAGCGCGCTGGTCCGGCCGTGCGTCGCACCGATAGCCGAAGCGCTAAGCGCCTGGCGCTTCGGAACCCCGCATCTGGTGGGCAATGCCGCCGGGATACTCGCCGACCGCTGGCCTTCGAACGCGGCGCCACCGCTCAAGGTCGATGCGCAACCGGCCCCTGACATTTCCTGGGTGGGATGGCTGGGGGCCGCGGTCAGCCCGGATACGGCGCCGGCGCGCCCGTTCTATCTGCGGGCTCCCGACGCCAAGCCGTCCAGGGAGCCGCAGCACGCCGCTGTGCCGCCCGCCTCCCAATGACGGCATGGCTTTCCGGATTATGGGGCGGCGGCCAGGCTTTGGTCGAACCCGCAAGCCAGCACGACGCCGCCGCTTTCGCAGAAATTCACCGCGCATCCTTTCACCGCGGCTGGGATGAAGGTGAATTCGAGCGGATGCTCGCCGAACGAAACACGCTGATCCATCGCCTGAGGATGGGACGGAAAATCATCGGCTTCTCGGTGTCGCGAATGGCGGCCGACGAGGCCGAAATACTGTCGATCGCGGTGGCTGAAACGCATCGTGGCCGCGGCCTCTCCAATGGCCTCTTGCTGACCCATCTCGGCCACCTCGCCGGCCGGGGCGTGCGGACGGTATTTCTCGAAGTCGAGGAAAATAATCAGCCGGCCCGGCGGCTTTATGAACGTGCCGGATTTGCCGTCGTCGGGCGCCGCGAGCGCTATTACCAGCGAGGCGGCGGGGAACCCTTGAATGCGCTGCTGATGCGGCGCGACTTGTCGTGACATCGGTACGATGGCAGAACGTGGTATGCTAAGAAGACGGCAACCTGAAGAGCCCTCAACCTGAAGAGCCCTGGTGACTTCCCCGAAATGACCGCGCTCAAATCCAACCCCCCGCTCAAGGCCGCCGGTATCGAGGCGCGTTGCGCCGCGACCGGCATGCGCATGACCGAGCAGCGCCGCGTCATTGCGCGCGTGCTGGCGGAGGCGGAGGATCATCCTGACGTCGAGGAGCTGTATCGCCGCTGCGTCGCCGTCGACGACAAGATCTCGATCTCGACGGTCTATCGCACGGTGAAGCTGTTCGAGGATGCCGGCATCATCGAGCGCCACGATTTTCGCGAGGGCCGCGCCCGCTACGAGCAGATGCGCGACAGTCACCACGACCATCTGATCAACCTGCGCGACGGCAAGGTGATCGAGTTCACCTCCGAGGAAATAGAGAAATTGCAGGCCGAGATCGCGCGCAAGCTCGGCTACCGGCTGGTCGATCACCGGCTGGAGCTCTATTGCGTCCCGCTGGACGACGAAAAATCCTGAACCGGCCGCGTTCGCGTGAAGACAGCGCCGCACGGCAACGATACGAAATTCGGTCTCATCATTTTCGACTGCGACGGCGTCCTGGTCGACAGCGAAGTCATTTCGTGCCGCGTTCACGCCGACGTGCTCAGTCGTTACGGCTATCCGATCACGCCTGAAGAAGTGCATCGGCGATTTCTCGGACGCACCGCGCGCGATGCAGCCTTGGAGATCGAGCGCGAGCTCGGGCGGCCGCTTTCCGATGGTTACGAACTCGATCGGCGAACGACCTTGCTTGCGGCGCTTGCCGAGACGGTGGAGGCTATTCCGTCTCTGCACGATGCGCTCGATGCCATCGATATCGGCATCTGCGTGGCGTCGAGCGCCGCGCACGACAAGATCTTCACCACCCTGACGCGGACAAGACTCTATGAGAGGTTCGCACCGAATATTTTCTCCAGCACGCAGGTCAAGAACGGCAAACCTGCGCCCGACCTGTTCTTGTTTGCAGCCGCACAGATGGCGGTACACCCCGAGCGATGCCTGGTGATCGAGGACAGCGTCCCCGGCGTTACCGGCGCGCGCGCCGCCGGGATGGCCGTCCTCGGCTTTCACGGCGGCAGCCATTGCCGGCCGGGAGACGACGAAGCGCTTCGCGCGGCCGGCAGCGTGGCGACGTTCGACGACATGCGCCAATTGCCTGATCTGATCGCGCGGATGGCGGCAAGCTAGATCGCCGTCTTTGCGGGATGGGGTTCGAAATGACGATCCAAGGGTGGATTTTCGCCGACTTAGCCTATAATTGAACGCCTATAGCCCCGCGCCGCATTGGCGCCATTTCGGCCCAGCATTCCGGTTCCATGAAGCCGCCGCGCAAACTGCATATCAAATCCTATGGCTGCCAGATGAACGTCTACGATGCACAGCGCATGGTGGACACGCTGGCGGGCGAGGGCTTTGTCGAGACCGCCAGCGTCGACGACGCCGACCTCGTCATCCTCAACACCTGCCACATCAGGGAAAAGGCTTCCGAGAAGGTCTATTCGGAGCTCGGCCGGCTCCGCGCCGTGAAGGACGAGGCCGCACGCCAAGGCCGCCGCATGAACATTGCGGTCGCGGGCTGCGTGGCGCAGGCCGAAGGCAACGAGATCATCCATCGCGCGCCCGTGGTCGATGTCGTGGTCGGGCCGCAGAGCTATCACCATCTACCGGAGCTGTTGGCCCGCGCCGAAAAGGACGGCCGCGCGCTTGAGACGGAGTTTCCCGCCGAAGACAAATTCGCATTTCTGCCGCCGCCGAGACCGGATGTCATTCGGGCCCGGGGAATTTCGTCGTTCGTCACCATCCAGGAAGGCTGCGACAAGTTCTGCACCTTCTGCGTGGTGCCCTATACGCGCGGCGCCGAGATCTCGCGGCCGGTGGCCAGGATCGTCGACGAGGTGAAGCGGCTGGCCGATCACGGGGTGCGCGAAGTCACCCTGATAGGGCAGAACGTCAACGCCTATCACGGCGAGGGACCCGACGGACGGCCCTGGCCGCTTGGTATCCTGTTGCGCCACTTAGCCGAGATACCCGGCATCGTTCGCCTGCGCTACTCGACCAGCCATCCCCGCGATATCGACGAAACGCTGATTGAGGCGCATCGCGACATCCCCGCGGTAATGCCATTTGTGCATCTGCCGGTGCAATCGGGCTCCGACCGGGTGCTTGCGGCCATGAACCGCAAACATACCGCCGCTGATTACCGGCACGCCATCGACCGCTTTCGCGCCATCCGCCAAGATATTGCGTTTTCATCGGATTTCATTGTCGGCTTTCCCGGCGAGAGCGAGGAAGATTTTCGGGCCACCCTCGCTCTGGTCACACAAATCGGATACGCTGGCGCTTATTCGTTCAAATATTCGCCTCGGCCCGGCACGCCGGCGGCGGAAATGCGGGAGATGGTGTCAGCGGAAGAAATGGACGAGCGTTTGGCGCGGCTTCAGGAATTGATCGACAGCCAGCAATCGGCCTTCAACCGGGCCATGATTGGGAACACCGTCGATGTGTTGTTCGAGCGCTCGGCCCGCAATCCCGGCCAGATCGTCGGCCGCACCGCCTATCTTCAGCCGGCGCATGTGATGGCCTCGGAGTCCATCATCGGACGCATCCTGCCAACCAGGATCGAAAGCCTTGAGCGCTATAGTCTGCTCGGCGAACTTGCAGCCGTCTCTCCCACGGCGGCGCCGATGACCGACGCTTCCGAAGCCAGAATGGGAGCCTGAACCCTTGCCAAAAAGCGCATCGGATTCGTCCTCGCTCGCTCACGGCGCCGCCGATTTGAAGTTCCCGCACTGGGTGCGGCGCGCTTGGTTGGAGAGCTTCAAATCGATAAGCGGCTCCATCATCATAGGTTCACTAGTGCTCGTAACTTTCCGGGGTTCGCAATAGATGGCCGCTGCGACGGAACACGAACCCCGGAAAGCGAGCACTAGCCGCAAACTCGACCGCGACATGCAAACTCCGCCCGAAACCCAGTTTGTCATCGACTTCGATGACAACCGCGCTGCCTCGGCGCTGGTCGGGCCTTATGGACAAAATCTGGCGCTGATCGAGCGGCGGCTCGGCGTCGTGGTGGATTCACGCGGCAACCACATCACCGTTGCCGGCTCGCGCGACGGCTGCGATGCCGCGCGGCGCGTGCTTGAGACGCTCTATGCACAGGCGATTCAGGGACAGGATCTCGCGCAAGGCGACGTCGAAGGCGCAATTCGCGCGGTGATCGCCCAGGGCTCGCTGTTCGAATTCGACCCCAAGGCCGCCAAATCGTCGTTCGAGACCATCAATCTGCGCAAGCGTCCGGTGCGGGCGCGTACCGCCGCCCAGGACTCCTATATTCGCGCGCTGAAGCGCCATGAACTGGTGTTCGGCGTTGGACCTGCGGGCACCGGAAAGACCTGGCTCGCGGTTGCGCATGCCGCGCAATTATTCGAACGCAAGGAAGTGGATCGCATTATCCTGTCGCGCCCGGCCGTGGAAGCCGGCGAGCGGCTCGGCTTCCTGCCCGGCGACCTGCGTGAAAAGGTCGATCCATATTTGCGGCCGATTTACGATGCGCTGTACGACCTGATGGATTCGCGCGTGGTCGAGCGCGCGTTGCAGACCGGCGAAATCGAGATCGCGCCGCTGGCGTTCATGCGCGGCCGTACCCTCACCAATGCCGTCATTATTCTGGATGAAGCGCAGAATACCACGGCGATGCAGATGAAGATGTTCCTGACGCGGCTTGGCGAAAACAGCCGCATGATCGTTACCGGCGACCCTTCACAGGTCGACCTGCCGAACGGCCAGACTTCGGGTCTGGCGGAAGCCGTCAAGCTATTGAACGGAGTGACGGGCATTTCCCAGGTACATTTCACCGCCGAAGACGTGATCCGTCACGAGCTGGTAGCGCGGATCGTGGCGGCCTACGAAGGATTGCCGCAACGGCCGGCAACCGGCAAGACATAATGCCGGAAGATGCCGAGCGCGCGCTGAGGTCGAATTACCGTCGCATACAGAACTCCGAACCGATGGCTCCGTCTGCCCTTCCGATCACCGAAATTCTTGTCGTCGCCGATTGCTGGCAGTCCGAGCCTGAAGCGGAGGCAACGATCAATCGCGCGATCGCGGCCGCCGCCGAGTTCGTCACGGTCGATGTCGGCGAGAGCGAGCTGGCGGTCATGCTGACCGACGACGCCGGCATCCAGACGCTGAACCGCAACTGGCGCGGCATCGACAAGCCGACCAATGTGCTGTCGTTTCCGGCCTTGCAACCGCGCGGGCGGCGCGATCCCGACGACGCACCGCGGATGCTGGGCGACATCGCCATCGCCTATGAAACAGCGCGCAAAGAAGCCGACGAAGAACAGAAGCCGTTCGACCATCATCTCAGCCATCTTGCGGTTCACGGCTTCCTGCACCTGATCGGCCACGATCACGAGAAGGATCAGGAAGCCGAGACCATGGAATTGCTCGAGCGGGAAATCCTGTCGCAGCTCGGCATTCCCGATCCCTATGCGGATCGGACGGAATAAGATGCCGGACTCCGACCCGACCCACGACAATCCGCGCAACCCGCGCAATCTTCCCGCCGTGGTGCAGGAAGGCGAGGTCTTGCGCCCAGCCGCGGATAACTGGCTGCTACGGGCGATCCGTACGCTGTTCGGCTGGAAGCCGGGATCGGTTCGCGACGATCTGCAAGTCGTGCTCGACGCGAGCACGCCCGACGAGGTGGGCTTTTCCGCCGTCGAGCGCACCATGCTGCGCAACATTCTCTCCCTGCATGAGCGCCGGATTGCCGACGTCATGATCCATCGTGCCGACATCGTCGCCGTCAAGCGCGACATTCCGCTCGGCGAATTGATGAGCCTGTTCGAAAGCGCCGCGCATTCGCGGCTCGTGGTGTACAACGAAACCCTTGACGATCCCGAAGGCATCGTTCACATCCGCGACCTCTTGGCCTTCATGACCGCGCGGGCGCACGTTTCCACAAAGTCCAGGGGCAAGGCAAAACCCAAAAGGCCGCTACCCGCCGGTCTTGATCTGCGCACGGTCGATCTGACGCTGCCGCTTTCGCAAGCCAACATCATCCGGAAATTGCTGTTCGTACCGCCCTCGATGCGGGCCATCGATCTGCTCGCGCAGATGCAGGCCTCGCGCATCCATCTGGCGCTGGTTGTCGACGAATATGGCGGGACCGACGGTCTGGTTTCGATCGAGGACATTGTCGAACAGATCGTCGGCGAGATCGACGACGAACACGACAGCGACGAGCCGCCGGCGATCGTGCGTCAGGCGGATAACTCCTTCATCGCGGACGCGCGCGCAAGCCTCGACGATGTTCGCTCGGTGATCGGCGAGGAATTCGTCACCGGCGAGGCCGGCGAGGAAGTCGAAACGCTCGGCGGCTTTCTTGTGACCCATGTCGGGCGCCTGCCGGTGCGCGGCGAGGTCATCTCCGGACCCGGCAATTTCGAGATCGAAGTGCTCGATGCCGATCCGCGGCGCGTCAAGCGTCTGCGCATTGCGACGCGCAAGGAACGCCCCTCACCGCGCAACCGCCGGCGCGAAACCCCATCCGACACCGCCCCACCGGGCGATCAGACCAATCCGCCCGGCGATGGAGCTGCCTCAACGTGACCAGTTCCGGCAGATTTCGCGCCGCCGCTCTTGCGATCATCCTGGCATGGGGATGGAAACGAGCTGCGATTGCGCTCATTGCCGGCGCGCTTTCCGCGCTCGCGATGGCGCCGTTCAATGCGTGGCCCGTCCTTTTCGTTACGCTTCCGGTCGCGGTCTGGCAGATCGATGGCGCGGGCGCCGGGCGATGGCGCGGCGTTCCGGCGGCGGCGCTGACCGGCTGGTGGTTTGGCCTCGGCTATTTCGTGCCGGGGCTTTACTGGATCGGCTATGCGTTTTTGGTCGATGCACCCACCTTTGCCTGGCTGATGCCATTCGCCGTGCTCGGATTGCCGGCCTATCTGGCGTTATTCATGGCACTGGGCTTTGCGCTCGCGCGGCTGTTCTGGACACGGGATGCCTCGCGCGTGCTGGCGCTTGCCGCGAGCCTGACGATGAGCGATTGGCTGCGCGGCCACGCGCTCACCGGCTTTCCGTGGAACACGCTCGGCTATGCCCTGACCGAACCGCTGGCACTGGCGCAGACCGCGTCGCTGCTCGGCCTGTGGGGCCTGACGTTCCTGGCTGTCGCGATTTTTGCCAGCCCCGCGGTCCTGATCGACGGCACCTCGCGCGGACGCAAGCCGTGGATCGCGCCGGCTTTGGCGTTTGCCTTGTTGCTCGCCATGGCAATCTTCGGCGCCGTTCGCCTGAGCCGGCAACCGACCGTCATGCTCGCGAACATCAAGCTGCGGATCATGCAGCCCAACCTGCAACAGGATGCGAGATTCAATTACGCCGCCAAGGCGGACGTGATGAAGAAATATCTGACGCTGTCGGATCGCGCTTCGGGACCGCAATCGACCGGCGTGCGCGACGTCAATATCCTGATCTGGCCAGAATCGGCTTTCCCGTTTTTTCTGACCCGCGAGGCCGAGGCGATGGCGCAGATTGCCGATCTGCTGCCCAAGGGAACCGTTCTTGTCACGGGCTCGGTACGCGCACCCGACCTGCCGCCTGGCACCCGAATCACGCGCGCCTATAATTCGATTTACGTCATCGATCACGATGGCAACGTGCTGTCGGTCTACGACAAGCTCCATCTAGTGCCGTTCGGCGAATTTCTCCCGTTCCAGGACTGGATGGAAAAAATCGGCTTTGAACAGCTGACGAAGGTGCAGGGCGGATTCATTCCCGGCACACGGCGACGCAGCATGGAGATTCCGAACGCGCCAAGAATGCTACCTCTGATATGTTACGAGGCGATTTTTCCCGGTCATGTTGTCGAACGCAGCGACCGGCCGGGCTGGATCGTCAACCTCACCAATGACGGCTGGTTTGGAATCTCCACCGGCCCCTATCAACACCTCCAGCAGGCGCGCCTGCGTGCCATCGAACAGGGACTGCCGCTGGTTCGCGCTGCAAATACAGGCATCTCCGCGGTGATCGATCCATTCGGCCGCGTGGTCGCGCGGCTCGGACTTGGGCTTGAAGGGGTGCTCGATTCCGGCCTGCCTTCCGCGATTCCGCCGACGCCCTATGCGCGCGCCGGCGATATTCCAATCGTCATCATCCTCGCCGCCGCGTGGCTTTTGGTGATCAGGCGTCGCACCGCAAAATAGACGGGCAGCGTCATTTTGTCCGAGATTTTATCGGGACTTTGCCCAAGACTTCGTTCAAGACTCCATCCAAGACCACGAACGGTCAGGGTTTGACGGTATCGGTGCCTGAGGCATAATCCGTCCGGTTCTTCCTGAATCGCACCGCGTGGTCGCGAGGAGCGTTGGCCATGTCGACCAAAGCGCCGAACCCTGTTGACAAATATGTCGGCAGTCGTGTGCGCATGCGCCGCATCATGCTCGGCATGAGCCAGGAAAAGCTGGGCGATGCGCTCGGCCTGACATTCCAGCAGGTACAGAAATACGAGAAGGGCACCAATCGCGTCGGCGCAAGCCGCATTCAGCAGATCTCGGAAATACTGCAGGTGCCGGTATCGTTCCTGTTCGAGGGTGGCCCGACTGGAACGGCGAATGCCGACGGCGGCACGGCAGGTCCCTCGCCGTCTTTCGTCTCCGATTTCCTGGCGACCTCGGAGGGGCTGGCACTGACCCGCGCCTTCACGCGCATCAGCGACGGCAAGCTTCGGCGCAGCATTGTGGAACTGGTCGAGCAGATCGCCGCCCACGAAAACCCCGACAAGCACTGAACCCGGCCGCCGCTTCGACCATTGCCGGGTCGAACAATGATGCTATTGAACCGCCTCCGGCTTCGGCAGCGACGCCGGAGCCGATCCATTGGATATAAGATCGATATGCGCGTTCCCACCATCGCCGACGCGGCTTGCCGGACGCTGCGATGAGCGCCGTCTCCGGAAAACACACCGCAGCCGATGCAGCGCCCGCGGATTTCGCGGCGGCGCACCGGCAAGGCGCCTTCTTCGGCCGCCGCAAGGGCCACAAACTGCGCGCGCATCAGGCCGACCTGATCGCGCATTTGTTGCCGCGGCTTTCGCTCGATATCGGCGGCCCCCAACGTGCGGACCTGAGCGGGTTGTTCGACGCGCCGGTCGACCAGGTCAGGCTCGAGATCGGATTCGGCGGCGGTGAACATCTGATAGCGGAAGCACGCAGCTTTCCGGACATCGGCTTCATCGGCTGCGAGCCCTATGTCAACGGCATGGCGAAGATCCTGGCGCTGATCGAAGCGGGTGGGGTGCGCAATATCCGGCTGTTTGCCGGCGACGCTTCCGAACTGCTCGGCTGGGTCCCTGCGCATTCGCTGGCGCGGATCGATCTCATTCATCCCGACCCGTGGCCGAAGCGGCGGCACTGGAAGCGGCGGTTCGTGCAGGATGCGACGATTGCGGCGATGGCGCGCTCACTGGTGCCGGGCGGCGAGTTTCGCTTTGTCAGCGACATCAGCGATTACTGCGCCTGGACGCTCGCGCATTTCATGCGGTCGAGCGAATTTCTCTGGACCGCGGAGCGCGCATCCGATTGGCGCGCGCCGTGGCCCAACTACACAATGACGCGATATGGCCGCAAGGCCGAGCGCGAAGGCCGCACGGCGGCTTACTTGCGTTTCAGGAAGATTGGCTAATTTCGCCGAGCGCAGGATCGATAGAGCCAGCCTCACGCCGTTTCGCGGGTTCGCCAAAAGGCCACCACGCGCTCGGCGGTCGATGGCATCAGGCGCAGGAAGTTCGTTCGCACGTTCTCGATATCGGCCGAGGCGGGCATGCGCGCGGGTCCGAGCCGCAACAGAATCAGGGCGCGCACCGTCGGCCATCCCAGCCCGATCGCTTTCGCGATGATCAGGACCGGGTCGTTGCGGTCGCCTGCCATCAAACGATCCACCGCCGCGATCGGCACGCCCGACAGTGCCGAAAGCGCGGCAACCGTTTCGGTGTAGCGATAGGCCTTCGCGAAATCGAGCAACGCTGCCTCGTCCAGATCGCCGGCACGGTACAGCGAAAGGATCGTGCGTTGCGCCGGCTCGAAGTCGCGCTGCTTTCCCGGCTGTTCCGCGTTGCCGGAAAGGTCGCTCATGGCGCGCGCGACGGCGGCCTGCCGGCCGGGTTCGGCCATGTCGAACAAGCGGCGGCGCACGACATCGACCGACCCCGCCAACAGCTCCTTCAAGAGCCGGTCGGACAGATCGTGGCGCTGCCCGACGGTGATCGTCAGGACGCCGTCCTTGGCGGCGCGCTTGACCAGCGCCGAATAGCCTATGGTCGAAAAGCTCGCACCTGCATTGGCCGCCGCGCGCCGGATCACCTCGCGCTCGCCGCGACGCACGATGACGTCGGTGAGATCGGAGGAGAGTTTCGGGCGTTCCGCCATCGCCAGCAGATGATCCTGACCTTTGATGCGCGCAATTTCGACCAGAGCCTGTCCGTCAAGCACCGGCGATCGGCGCAGTACCGGACCAGCGATCGATATGTCGTCTTCACGCGCAAGCTGCCCGATCAGCATCGGCGGCGCGTTGGCAATGGCTGATATCCGCTCGGCAAGATCGGCGCGGGCCAAAACTTCGGTGCGCGGGACGATGCCGGAAGGCGGTCGAACAGATCGACATGACCGGGCTGGAAATTCGCCGCCCCCTGCAAAAACAGATCGGCGATGCCACGGGTTACTTCCGCGAGGCGCCTGGGATCGCCCCGCCTCACGATTTCGTCGAGCCCGGGGATCAGCGGGGTGGCGGCTGTCATGAAACACACTTAGACCCGCCAAGCGCAGGCTGCTGAGCCATTTAATGTTGCCATGGTGAAGGAAGGGTTAGGCCCGAAACATTTCCGAAAAGGCCCGCAAAATTGGCGGCGTCAGGCGCGGCGGGCCTTGCCGGACCAGCGGAAAACCGCTATATCGCCGTCAACTTATGGTTCTCATACGATCGCGTATTGAGAGTGGGCCCCTCCGGACCCGCTCTTTTTTATTACCCGATCGGACCCGGCGCGATGCAACCCCGGCCCGGACCGACCGATTGAACCTTCTGGAACGCCGAAAAGCAAAACCGCCCCAAAGGCAAACTTTGACCCTGGATATGACCGATCCAACGCCTGGTTCCCTTGAAACCGACCTGCTCGCCGAGCCGCGCCTCGTCGTCGAGCCGGGCGTGGCGGCACGGGTGTCGGCGGTCGCCGCTCCCGTCTTGCAGGGAATGGGCTATCGGCTGGTTCGCATCAAGATTTCGGGAGAAAGTGGCTGCACGGTCCAGGTCATGGCGGAACGGCCCGACGGGTCGATGCAGATCGAGGACTGCGAGGCTATCTCAAGGGCGCTCTCCCCGGTACTGGATATCGCCGACCCGATCGAGCGCGCCTATCGGCTGGAAATTTCGTCACCCGGGATCGACCGTCCGCTGGTGCGCCGCTCCGATTTTGAACGCTTTACCGGCCACCTCGTGAAGATCGAAATGGCGATCGCCCATCAGGGCCGCAAACGGTTCCGCGGGATGCTGGCAAGCGTCGAGGGCGGTGCGGTGCGTCTTCATCGCGACGACGTCAAGAGCGACGAAGATTCCGATATACTGCTCGTGATGGAGGATATCGCGGAAGCGCGGCTCGTCCTGACCGACGACTTGGTCGCCGAATCGATGCGGCGCGGCAAGGCCGCTGAACGCGAACTAAAGCGCAGCCTCGGGCTGGAACCGCCGCCGGCGCCGCACTCGAACACGCACAAGCCTAAAGCACAGCCGCCGAAAAAGCCGGCCCCGAAGAATACCAAACAACATCGCCTCGCCGCCGAACAAGCGCGCCGGGGTGAGACCGATCCCGATAGAGGAGACTAAGCCATGGCAGTCAGTGCCAATAAGCTCGAATTGCTGCAGATCGCGGATGCGGTTGCGCGCGAGAAATCGATCGACCGCGGCATCGTCATCGCGGCGATGGAAGATGCGATCGCCAAGGCCGCGCGCGCCCGTTACGGCAGCGAAACCGACGTCCATGCCGAGATCGACGCCAAGAAGGGCGAATTGCGGCTGTCCCGCCACATGCTGGTGGTCGAGCAGGTCGAAAATTCGTCGAACCAGATTTCGCTGGAGGATGCCCGCCGCGCCAACCCCGGCGCGCAGATCGGCGACACCATCGCCGATACGCTGCCGCCGCTGGAATATGGCCGCATCGCCGCGCAATCGGCCAAGCAGGTGATCGTGCAGAAGGTCCGCGAGGCCGAGCGCGACCGGCAATATCAGGAATTCAAGGACCGCATCGGCGACATCGTCAACGGCATCGTCAAGCGCGTCGAATATGGCAGCGTCATTGTCGATCTGGGCCGCGGCGAAGCCATCGTGCGGCGCGACGAGATGCTGCCGCGCGAGGTGTTCCGTAACGGCGACCGCGTTCGCGCCTATATTTTCGACGTCCGGCGCGAAACGCGCGGGCCGCAGATCTTCCTTTCGCGCACCCATCCGCAATTCATGGCGAAGCTGTTCGCGCAGGAAGTGCCGGAAATCTACGACGGCATCGTCGAGATCAAGGCGGTCGCCCGCGATCCCGGATCGCGCGCGAAAATCGGCGTGATCTCGCGGGATTCGTCGGTCGATCCGGTCGGCGCCTGCGTCGGCATGCGCGGATCGCGCGTGCAGGCCGTGGTCAACGAATTGCAGGGCGAAAAGATCGACATCATTCCCTGGTCGCCCGATATCGCGACCTTCGTGGTCAACGCGCTCGCACCCGCCGAAGTCTCCAAGGTCGTGATCGACGAAGACCGTGAGCGGATCGAAGTCGTGGTGCCCGACACCAACAACCAGCTGTCGCTCGCGATCGGCCGGCGCGGTCAGAACGTGCGCCTCGCCTCGCAATTGACCGGCTGGGACATCGATATTCTCACCGAACAGGAAGAATCCGAGCGCCGTCAGGCCGATTTCGAGAACTCCACGCGCGTGTTCATGGAAGCGCTCAATGTCGACGAGGTCGTCGGCCAGTTGCTGGCTTCGGAAGGCTTCACGTCGGTCGAGGAACTGGCGCTGGTCGACATCCGCGAATTGGCCGGCATCGAGGGCTTTGACGAAGAGACGGCCAACGAATTGCAGAATCGGGCCAAGGAATATCTGGAGCAGCTGGAAGGCGAGCTCGAAACCAAGCGCAAGGAGCTCGGAGTGGATGATGCACTGAAGGAGGTGCCCGGCGTCACCTCGAAGATGCTGGTGAAATTCGGCGAGAACGACATCAAGACCATCGAAGACCTCGCCGGTTGCGCCACCGACGACCTGGTGGGCTGGACCGAACGCAAGGAAGGCGGCGAGCCGACCAAGCATCCGGGCATCCTCGACGCCAACGATATCTCGCGCGACGACGCCGAAGCCATGATCATGCAGGCGCGCGTGCTGGCAGGCTGGATCACCCAGGCCGATCTCGACAAGAAGACCGAGGAGGCAGCAAGCCCAGAAGGCGAGCCGGCCTGACGATCGGAGCCATGTCGCCGCAATGCTCGCTTCCGCCGACCCCGAACTCGACCACGGACCACGGGCCGACCGGCCCGCGACCGTGCGGATGTGCGCGGTCAGCCGCGAGACCCGGCCGATCGGCGAGCTGATCCGTTTTGTGGTCGCCCCGTCCGGCGAGGTAATCCCGGACCTCAAGCGCAAACTCCCTGGCCGGGGCCTCTGGATTTCGGCCTCCCGTCAAGCCATTGCGGAAGCGGTGCGGCGTCATCAATTCCAGAGAGGTTTCAAGCGCGACGTCCGCGTGGCGCCCACGCTTGCCGCCGATACCGAAACCCTGCTGGAACGGTTTGTCGTCGACGCCCTGGCCATGGCCGCCAAGGCTGGGCAGGTCGCCTCCGGTTTTGGCAAGGTTGCGGACGCGCTGGAACGGCGGACCCAGAGCCCGGTCAGGGCACTGATCCACGCATCCGACGGTGCGGCGGACGGAATCCGCAAATTGGACGCTCTGGTCAGGCAAAATGGCGGGGATGGCGGCGAAACTGCCGGAATCGCCATAGTTAATGTGCTGACTTCGGAACAATTGGATTTGGCACTGGGGCGGTCAAATGTGATACATGCTGCCCTGCTCGCAGGCCCGGCGAGCGACACGTTCCTGTCACGTAGCCATATGCTGGTCCGATACCGGATGGCGGACGACGACAGAACCGCGGCCAAGAACACGGGCAAGAATTCGCCGATACAGACCGTGCGGACACGCACGACCAAAGAGGATTAGGACTGCTGAATGGTTGATACGAAAACGCCTGGCGACAAGACACTCAGTGTTCCGACCAAGACCTTGACGCTCAAGCCGCGCGTCGAGACAGGAACCGTGCGCCAGAGCTTCAGCCACGGCCGGACCAAGCAGGTCGTGGTGGAAAAGCGCGGCAAGCGCCGCGTCGGCGGCGAAAGCCCCGCACCCGAGACCCACGCACCCGAGCCGGTCGTCGCCAAGGTGGCAACGCCGGCGGCCCGGCCCGCGGCCCCGGCGGCTGCGCCGCGCAGCAATTCCGGCGTGGTATTGCGCACCCTCACCGCGGACGAGCGCACGGCACGGGCCAGCGCCCTTGCCGACGCCAAAATACGCGACGTCGAAGAGCGGCGCATTGCCGAAGAAGAGGCCAAGCGCCGTTCGAGCCGGGAGGGCGTCGAACAGGCCGAGCGCGAGGCGGCCGAAGCCCGACGCAAGGCCGAAGAAGAACGCCACCGCCATGACGAGGAAGCCAAACGCAAGGCCGAGCTCGAGGCCAAGAAGCGCTTTGGCGAAGCCGAAGCCCGCACCACGGCCGTACCCGCCCGCCCCGCAGTGCCTGTGGCACGCGCGCCCGGCATCGCGGCCGATATCTCCGATGAGGATGAAGGCCCGCGGCAGGTCCGGCGCGGTCCCGGCGGCACCATGCGTCCGGTGGCTGCCCCGAAGGCGACCGCAAAACCGTCGCCGCAGAAACAGCGCGGCCGCTTGACGCTGGTCACCGCGCTCAATGCCGACGACGTGCGTGAACGCTCGATCGCTTCGTTCCGCCGCCGTACCCAGCGCCTCAAGGGCCACCAATCGAACGAGCCAAAGGAAAAGCTCGTTCGCGAGGTCGTCATCCCGGAAGCCATCAATATCCAGGAACTCGCCAACCGCATGTCGGAGCGCGCCGTCGACGTCATCAGGCTGCTGATGAAGCAGGGCGCGATGCACAAGATCACGGACATGATCGACGCCGACACCGCGCAGCTGATCGCCGAGGAGATGGGTCATACCGTCAAGCGCGTGGCGGCATCCGACGTCGAGGAGGGCCTGTTCGACGTCGCCGACAATTCGACCGATACCGAGCCGCGCTCCCCCGTGGTGACGGTGATGGGTCACGTCGACCACGGCAAGACCTCGCTGCTTGACGCGCTGCGCCACGCCAATGTGGTTTCCGGCGAGGCCGGCGGCATCACCCAGCATATCGGCGCCTATCAGGTGACCTCGCCGGAAAGCGGCAAGAAGATCACCTTCATCGACACGCCCGGCCACGCCGCGTTTACCGCGATGCGCGCCCGCGGCGCCAAGGTCACCGACATTGTCGTGCTGGTGGTGGCCGCCGATGACGGCGTCATGCCGCAGACGGTGGAAGCGATCAACCACGCCAAGGCGGCGAAGGTGCCGATGATCGTCGCCATCAACAAGATCGACAAGCCCGACGCGAAGCCGGAACGCGTACGTACCGAATTGCTGCAGCACGAGGTTCAGGTCGAATCGCTCGGCGGTGACGTGGTCGATGTCGAGGTCTCCGCCAAGAACAAGACCAATCTGGACAGATTGCTCGAGATGATCGCGTTGCAGGCCGAGTTGCTCGACCTCAAGACCAATGCAGCGCGTCCCGCCGAGGGCACTGTGATCGAAGCCAAGCTCGACCGCGGCCGCGGCCCGGTCGCAACCGTGCTGGTACAGCGCGGCACCCTGAAGGTCGGCGACATCGTCGTTGCCGGCGCCGAGATGGGCCGCGTCCGTGCGCTGATTTCGGATCAGGGCGACACCGTCGAGGAGGCCG
Organism: uncultured Alphaproteobacteria bacterium; assembly: GCA_963832045.1. Lineage (GTDB taxonomy): Bacteria > Pseudomonadota > Alphaproteobacteria > Rhizobiales > Xanthobacteraceae > Bradyrhizobium. The sequence continues at coordinate 369,088 of CAWHSM010000005.1, read as the reverse complement.
GTCCATCCGTGCCGGTCGAGGTGCTCGGCTTCAACGGGCCGCCGGAAGCCGGCGACCGTCTTGCCGTCGTCGAGAACGAAGCCCGCGCCCGCCAGATCACCAGCTATCGCGCGCATCAAAAGCGCGAGAACGCCGCCGCCAGCATTTCCGGCATGCGCGGTTCGCTCGAACAGATGATGTCGCAGCTCAAGACCTCCGGCCGCAAGGAATTCCCGCTGGTGGTCAAGGCCGACGTGCAGGGCTCGCTGGAAGCGATCCTCGGATCGCTCGAAAAGCTCGGCACCGACGAAGTCGCCGCCCGCATCCTGCATGCCGGCGTCGGCGGCATCTCGGAATCGGACGTGACGCTGGCGGAGGGCTTCAATGCCGCCATCATCGGCTTCTCCGTCCGCGCCAACAAGGAAGCGGCCGCAGCCGCCAAGCGCAACGGCATCGAGATCCGCTACTACAACATCATCTACGACCTCGTCGATGACGTGAAGAAGGCGATGAGCGGACTGCTCGCGCCGACGCTGCGCGAAACCATGCTCGGCAATGCCCAGATCCTGGAAGTGTTCAACATTTCCAAGGTCGGCAAGGTCGCTGGCTGCCGCGTCACCGACGGCACCGTGGAACGCGGCGCCAACGTCCGCCTGATCCGCGACAACGTCGTCGTGCATGAAGGCAAGCTGTCGACGCTGAAGCGCTTCAAGGACGAAGTGAAGGAAGTGCAATCCGGCCAGGAATGCGGCATGGCGTTCGAGAATTACGGCGACATGCGGGTCGGCGATATCATCGAGTGCTACCGTGTAGAGACGATCCAGCGCTCGCTGTGAGTCCAACTCTCACAAAGCGTGCGGATTTTATTGGCTGAAAAATGCGGCGCCGTGGCCGGGCATAGGCGAAACGAAGAGACGCCGTTCTTCGAACGACTATGCCGGCCATTCACGTCTTGGCTAATTCGACAAGAAAGACGTGGATGCCCGCGACAAGCGCGGGCATGACGAATTCGAGAGGCGACGATGCCCCGCCACCACACCAAGAGTTCCGCTCCGGGCGGCTCGCAGCGCCAGTTGCGGGTCGGCGAGACCGTGCGCCATGCGGTTGCCGAGATCCTGGCGCACGGCAACGTTCACGATCCCGATCTTGAAGGCCACATCATCACCGTACCCGAAGTGAGAATGTCGCCGGACCTCAAGCTTGCGACCATTTACGTGATGCCGCTCGGCGGGCGCGACACCGACAAGGTGATCACCGCGCTTGCACGCAACAAGAAGTTCCTGCGCGGCGAGATCGCCCATCGCGTTAACCTGAAATTTGCTCCTGATATTCGCTTTCGCGTCGACGACCGATTCGACGAAGCGGAACGTATCGAGAAATTATTGCGAACACCTGAGGTGCAGAGAGATCTTGCGCCCGATTCGGACGAAGAATGATGAATGTGACGACGGCAAACCGCGCAATCGAGACGCAAGGCAACGATTCGCCCGCGGTGGAGGAAAATATTTTTTCGGAACGGCCCGACGACGTCAGGCGCGGCCACAACGATCCGCGCCAGAAGCAGCCGAAGCAGAACAACCAGCCGCGCCGCGACAAGCGCGACGTCCATGGCTGGGTGGTCCTCGACAAGCCGATCGGCATGACGTCCACGCACGCGGTCGCCATCGTCAAGCGGCTGTTTTCGGCCAAACGGGCCGGTCACGCCGGCACGCTCGACCCGCTCGCCTCCGGCGGATTGCCGATCGCGATCGGAGAGGCCACCAAGACGGTCCCCTTCGTGATGGACGGCCGCAAGCGCTATCGTTTCACGGTTGCCTGGGGCGAGGAGCGCGACACCGACGACACCGAGGGCCGCGCGGTCAGAACCAGCGAAATCAGGCCCGAGCCCGAGGCGATTATGGCGCTGCTGCCCCGGTTCACCGGCCTGATCGAGCAGATCCCGCCGCAATATTCGGCCATCAAGATCCAGGGCGAGCGCGCCTACGACCTGGCGCGGGACGGCGAAGCCGTCGAGCTGAAGCCGCGCCCGGTCGAGATTCACCAGTTAACCCTTGTAGAACAAATAGATAATAGCCATTCCGTGTTCGAGGCCGAGTGCGGCAAGGGCACCTATGTGCGGGCCTTGGCCCGCGATTTGGGACGGATTCTCGGCTGTTTCGGCCATATCTGCGCGCTGCGGCGGACCCAGGTCGGCCCGTTCGGCGAAAACGACATGATTCCGCTGGAACAGTTGCAGGCTTTGTGCGATAGAGCCGCGTCCGGCGAGGGCAGCCTCGCCGACGCGCTTTTGCCCGTTGAGACCGCGCTGGACGACATCCCGGCACTGGCCGTCACTCGGGCTGATGCGGCGAGGCTCCACAGGGGCCAAGCTGTTTTGTTGCGCGGACGGGATGCGCCCAATTGTAGCGGCACAGTCTATGTCACGGTAGCAGGCCGGCTTCTCGCGCTTGCTGAAATTGGCAATGGCGAACTCATCCCCAAGCGCGTGTTCAACCTGACCGGGCTGACTGCCAGTCCGGCTCGCAACAATGAAAGTATCTGACGATGTCGATTACCGCAGAGCGCAAAGCGGAAGTCATCAAGAAGAGTGCCAACAAGGCCGGCGACACCGGCTCGCCTGAGGTCCAGGTTGCGATCCTGTCGGAACGCATCAACAACCTCACCGGTCATTTCAAGAGCCACGTGAAGGACAACCATTCACGCCGCGGCTTGCTGAAAATGGTCGCCACGCGCCGTTCGCTTCTCGATTACATCAAGAAGAAGGACGAGGCGCGTTATCAAGCGTTGCTCGAAAAGCACAACATTCGGCGTTGAGCTTGTCGTGAAGTGCGCGCGCCGCTTGGCGCGCGTTTTTGCATGGTCGCTTGAGAGCCGAAGGCTTCGGCTTCCAAAATCGATGATGCGCAAGGGCATGAAGCAGAAAACCTCATGCCTTATTCGAACGTCCAGCAGCAATCCGGCCGCTGGGCGCAACGGGCGAGCTGCCCGTGACCCAAGCGAAAGGATGGATGCCATCCTAAAACCAGAAACCATGGCAGGATCGCCGGATGCTGATCCCTCGTTGCGATCAGCATCCCGCAATCTTGCGCATGGTTTTTTGTTTTGTGGCGCCCCTCTTTTCGTGAACTCATGAAAGAAGACCGCAATGTTCAATAAGCATTCTGTCGAGATCGACTGGGGTGGACGCCCCCTCAAACTTGAAACCGGAAAAGTCGCGCGACAGGCCGACGGCGCCGTCCTCGCAACCTATGGCGAGACCGTGGTGCTCGCGACCGTCGTCGCCGCCAAGACGCCCCGCGAGGGCGTCGACTTCCTGCCCCTGACCGTCGACTATCAGGAAAAGACCTACGCCGCGGGCCGCATTCCAGGCGGCTATTTCAAGCGCGAGGGCCGGCCCACCGAAAAGGAGACGCTGGTCTCCCGCCTGATCGACCGGCCGATCCGTCCGCTGTTCGTTGACGGCTGGCGCAACGAGACCCAGGTGATCGTCACCGTGCTGTCGCACGACATGGAGAACGATCCGGATATCGTGGCACTGGTGGCGGCATCCGCCGCGCTGACGCTGTCGGGCGCGCCCTTCAAGGGCCCGATCGGCGCCGCACGCGTCGGATTTGCCAATGACGAATTCATCCTCAATCCGACGCTCGACGAGATGGCCGAGACCCAGCTCGACCTCGTCGTCGCCGGCACCGGTGATGCCGTGCTGATGGTGGAATCGGAAGCCAAGGAGCTCAACGAAGACGTGATGTTAGGGGCGGTGATGTTCGGTCATCGCCACTTCCAGCCCGTGATCAAGGCGATCATCGAACTCGCGGAGAAGGCGGCGAAGGAGCCGCGCGAAGTCACCGCGATCGACAATGCCGCGATCGAAAGGGAAATGCTCGGCCTGATCGAACAGGAGCTGCGCAAGGCTTACGCGATCGCTGTCAAGCAGGAACGTTATGCCGCCGTCGGCGCCGTCAAGGAAAAGGCGATGGCGCACTTCTTCCCCGAAGGCCAGGAGCCGAAATACGACAAGCTCCGCATCGCCGGCGTGTTCAAGGAGCTGGAAGCCAAGATCGTCCGCTGGAACATTCTCGACACCGGCAAGCGCATCGATGGCCGTGACGTCAAGACGGTGCGTAACATCATCGCCGAAGTCGGCGTGCTGCCGCGCGCCCACGGCTCGGCGCTGTTCACCCGCGGCGAAACCCAGGCGATGGTCGTGACCACGCTCGGCACCGGCGAAGACGAGCAATACATCGACGCGCTATCGGGAACGTACAAAGAGACGTTCCTGCTGCACTACAACTTCCCTCCCTACTCGGTCGGCGAGACCGGCCGTCTCGGCGGCACCAAGCGGCGTGAAATCGGCCACGGCAAGCTTGCCTGGCGCGCGATCCATCCCGTGCTGCCGCCGCACCACGAATTCCCCTACACGGTGCGCGTGGTCTCCGAGATCACGGAGTCGAACGGCTCGTCCTCGATGGCGTCCGTTTGCGGCGCTTCGCTGGCGCTGATGGACGCGGGCGTTCCCCTGAAGCGGCCGACCGCGGGCATCGCGATGGGCCTTATTCTGGAAGACAAGCGTTTTGCTGTTCTCTCGGACATCCTCGGCGACGAGGATCATCTCGGCGACATGGACTTCAAGGTGGCCGGCACCGATCAGGGCATCACCTCGCTCCAGATGGACATCAAGATCGAGGGCATCACCGAGGAGATCATGAAGGTCGCGCTCGGCCAGGCCAAGGAAGGTCGCATCCACATCCTGGGTGAGATGTCGAAAGCCCTGACGGCGGCCCGCGCCGAGCTCGGCGAATACGCCCCGCGCATCGAGACCTTCAAGATCGCCACCGACAAGATCCGCGAAGTGATCGGCACCGGCGGCAAGGTGATCCGCGAGATCGTCGAGAAGACCGGCGCCAAGGTCAACATCGAGGACGACGGCACCGTGAAGGTCGCCTCCAGCGACGGCGAATCGATCAAGGCCGCGATCAAGTGGATCAAGTCGATCGCCTCCGATCCGGAACTCGGCCAGATCTACGACGGCACCGTGGTCAAGGTGATGGAGTTCGGCGCTTTCGTGAACTTCTTTGGCGCCAAGGACGGTCTCGTCCACATCAGCCAGCTCGCCGCCAACCGCGTGCAGAAGACCTCCGACGTCGTCAAGGAAGGCGACAAGGTCAAGGTCAAGCTGCTCGGCTTCGACGATCGCGGCAAGACGCGGCTGTCGATGAAGGCGGTCGATCAGACGACCGGCGAGGATCTCGAAGCCCAGAAGAATGAAGCTCCGGCCCGCGAAGCCGCGGGCGAGTAAACGCGCCACAACGGTAATGAAAAAGGGCGGCTTTTCAGCCGCCCTTTTGTTTTTGGTTCTTGGCCTAACTCAGGCCGCGAGGTCGAAGCGATCGAGGTTCATCACCTTGGTCCAGGCCGCCACAAAGTCCTTCACGAACGTCTCTTTCGCGTCCGCGCTTGCATATACCTCCGCGAAGGCCCGGAGCTGCGAATGCGAGCCGAAAATCAGGTCGACGCGTGTGCCGGTCCACTTGACCGCATTGGTCTTGCGGTCGCGGCCTTCGTAGGTGCCGTCCGCAGCCGGCTGCCAGACCGTCCCCATGCCGAGCAGATTGACAAAGAAGTCGTTGCTCAACGTTTCCGGCTTTTGGGTGAAGACGCCATGCCTGGACTTGCCGGCATTGGCGCCGAGCACGCGCAGGCCGCCGACGAGGACCGTCATCTCGGGCCCCGTCAGCTTGAGCAATTGCGCCCGGTCCACCAGCGCCTCCTCGGGCGCCATGAACTGATGCTTCTTGCCGCTGATGTAGTTGCGGAAGCCGTCGGCACGCGGTTCGAGCGGCGCGAAGGAATCGACGTCGGTTTGATCCTGCGAAGCATCCATGCGACCCGGCCTGAAGGGAACCTTCACCTCGATTCCGGCGTCCTTTGCCGCTTTTTCGACCGCCGCACAGCCGCCAAGAACGATCAGATCGGCAAGCGAAACCTTCTTGCCGAATTCCTTCTGGATCGCCTCCAGCTTTTGCAGAACGGTCTTGAGATCGGCCGGCTGGTTGACCTCCCAGTCCTTCTGCGGGCTGAGCCGGATGCGACCGCCATTCGCGCCGCCGCGCTTGTCGGAGCCGCGGAACGTCGATGCCGACGCCCATGCCGCCGAGACAAGCTGGGCCACCGACAGGCCGGATGCCAGAATCTTCGCCTTCAGCGTGGCGATATCCCCTTCTCCAATCAGCGGATGATCCACGGGCGGGATGGGATCCTGCCAGATCAGCGTTTCCTTCGGCACCAGCGGGCCGAGGTAGCGCACAAGCGGCCCCATGTCACGATGCGTGAGCTTGAACCACGCACGCGCGAATGCGTCGGCGAACTGCTCCGGATGCTGGTAGAAACGCCGCGAGATCTTCTCGTAAGCCGGATCAAGACGCAGCGACAGGTCGGTGGTCAGCATGGTCGGCACATGCTTTTTCGATTTGTCGTAGGCGTCGGGGATTGTGGCTTCGGCGCCCTTGGCCCGCCATTGCTTTGCGCCGGCCGGGCTCTTCGTCAGCTCCCACTCATATTTGAACAGGTTCTCGAAAAAGGCATTGCTCCACTTCGTCGGCGTCTGCGTCCAGGTGACTTCCGGGCCACCGGTGATGGCGTCAGCGCCGATGCCCGTACCATGCGTGCTCTTCCAGCCGAGGCCCTGATCCTCCAGCGCACCGCTTTCCGGTTCCGCTCCCACCAGCGACGGATCACCTGCACCGTGGGCCTTGCCGAAGGAGTGGCCGCCGGCAATCAGCGCGACGGTTTCTTCGTCGTTCATCGCCATGCGGAAGAACGTTTCGCGGATATCCTTGGCTGCCGCGACCGGATCCGGATTGCCGTTCGGCCCCTCCGGATTGACGTAGATCAGGCCCATCTGCACGGCGCCGAGCGGTTCCGCAAGCTGACGTTCGCCGCTGTAACGCTCGTCGCCGAGCCAGGTGCCCTCGGGACCCCAGTAGAGCTCTTCGGGCTCCCAGACGTCGGCGCGGCCGCCGGCGAAGCCAAAGGTCTTGAAGCCCATCGATTCCAGCGCGACGTTGCCTGCGAGAATCATGAGATCGGCCCACGAGAGCTTCCGGCCATATTTCTGCTTGATCGGCCACAGCAGCCGGCGCGCCTTGTCGAGGTTGGTGTTGTCAGGCCAGCTGTTGAGCGGTGCAAAGCGCTGCTGACCGGCGCCGGCGCCACCGCGGCCATCCGTGATGCGATAGGTTCCCGCGCTGTGCCAGGCCATGCGGATCATCAGGCCGCCATAGTGACCGAAGTCGGCCGGCCACCAATCCTGTGACTCCGTCATCAGCGCATGCAGGTCCTTGATCACCGCATTCAGGTCGAGAGTCTTGAATTCCTTGGCGTAGTCGAACGCCTTGCCCATCGGATCCGACAAATTGGAATTTCGGTGAAGAACGGAAATGTCCAGTCCTTCCGGCCACCAGTGGCGATTTGTGGCGTGCTTTCCGCCCGAAAACGGGCACTTTGTTTTATCGTCCATGGCTGTCTCCTTTGGTGATTTGGCTGTTCCGCCCTGACCCGGATTGGAAGCAATCTACGCAGCTATCTTCATCAGGTAAAGTTGACTTTGTTGATTGCAGCGATAGGTTTATCTGATGACAAACCTCACTTTGCGCCAGCTGCGCTATTTCGATGCGCTGGCGCGTCATGGCCATTTCGGCCGCGCGGCAGAAGCCTGTGCGATCTCGCAACCGGCTTTGTCGATGCAGATCAAGGAAATGGAGCAGGCGCTCGGCGGCCTGCTTCTGGAGCGAAACGCGCGACAGGTCGCGCTGACAAGATTGGGCGAAGAGGTCACCGAACGGGTACGCGACATCCTGCGCTCGGTCGACGAACTCGGGGATTTCGCACGCGCCTCGCGCGATCGCCTCTCGGGCCGGCTGCGCATCGGCATGATCCCCACCATCGCACCTTATTTGCTGCCCAAAATCATCGGAAATCTGACGCGGCTGCATCCCGAACTCGATATCCAGGTGCGCGAAGCGCTGACGCCGAAACTGATCCAGGAGCTTTCAGAGGGCCGGCTCGACACGGCCATTCTGGCGCTGCCGGTGTCGGAACCTTCGCTGACGGAGGCTGCCCTGTTTTCGGAGAATTTTCTGCTGGTCCGGCCCCGCAAGGACGAGGGGACGCCGCCGCCGAGCAGCAAGAGCCTGCGCGAAATGCGGTTGCTTCTCCTGGAGGAAGGCCACTGCTTCCGCGAGCAGGCGCTGTCGTTCTGCAAGTCGCAATCCTCGGGCCCACGCGAGATGCTGGATGCCAATTCGCTTTCCACGCTGGTTCAGATGGTCAGCGCCGGTATCGGCGTCACCCTGATTCCGGAAATGGCGGTAGCGGTGGAGACGCGCTCGGCGGCCGTGTCGGTGACGCGCTTCAAGAATCCGCAGCCTTCGCGAACCATCGGCATGGTCTGGCGCAAGACCAGCCCTTTGGCGCGACAACTCCTGCAAATCTCCGAAGTGGTTTGTCTGTCGGCCGGCAAGACCAGCCACCGCCATGGCAACGGCTCGTCGCCGCGCAGTCTTCGGGCTTGAACGGCATGGTGATGTCCGATCCGACAATCCGTCCTGCCCGCGCCGATGAGCATGACGAGATCGCCCGCGTCTGGATGAACAGCTGGGTGTCGACAGGACTGGATAGGGCCAGTGACTCGCTGCTTTTGGCGTTACGCACTCGCGTTTCACAGGAGGTCGAGAGCGGCTGGAGCCTTTTTGTCGCCGACGATGACGGCTCGATCGCCGCCATGCTGGCGCTGCATCTGCCCAAAATATACCTCGACCAGCTCTTCGTCGCCCCACAATATCAGGGCCGGTCGCTCGGGCGGCGGCTGCTTGCCTTTACACGAACGCATTTACCGGACGAAATCTGGTTGCGCTGCGTGCGTGAAAACGAAAAGGCCTGGCGCTGGTATGAGCGTGAAGGCTTTGTGTTCGAGCGCGAAGCGCCCGAGCCAGCGATCGGACGGACGATGAGATATTACCGATGGAAAAGGATGTGACGCCATGATGAAGCTCTATTGGTCGCCGCGCTCGCGATCGTTTTCCGCGCTTTGGCTGATGGAAGAAACCGGGCAGCCCTACGAGCGTGTGCTGACCGATATTTCCAAGGGCGCGCAGAAGACGCCGGAATATCTCGCGATCAATCCGATGGGCAAGGTGCCGGCGCTGCAGGACGGCGAGGCGGCGCTGGCCGAGGCGGCCGCGATCTGCGCCTACGTCACCGAGCGCTATCCGCAGGCGAACCTGGCGCCACCGCTGGGCGATCCCCTGCGCGCGAAGTATCTCTATTGGCTGTTCTTCGGACCCGGCTGTGTCGAGCCCGCGATGGTGCAGATCGCCACCAAAATCGAGATGAATCCGGTGGCTGCTGGATGGGGCGATGCACAACGGGTATACGATGTGCTCGACGCCGCCTTGCAAAAAGGCCCGTGGATTCTCGGTGAGAATTTCTCGGCTGCCGATATCGTCATCGGGTCGGGGCTGAATTTCGCGGTCAGGCTTTTCAAGATGCTGCCGACACGTCCCTCTTTCGACCGCTATATCGACGCTTGCGCCGCGCGGCCGGCTTTTCAGCGCGCGGAGAAGATCGCGGCGGGCTGAAGCCCTGATTTAACCCGGGACGACGCGTGGATCGATGTCCCGCGCGTAGTCGACGCCGTCGATGCCAAATCCGAACAGGCGAAGGAATTGGCTCCGGTATTCGGCAAGGTCGGCCAATTCGCCGAGGGTTTCCGTGGAGAGCAGCGGCCATCGCCGCGACACCTCGGCCTGCACCTTGGGCGACAGCTCCCAATCGTCGAGCCTGAGGCGCTGCGCGTCGTCGACTTCGGCATGCTTGCCAAGGCGAGTCCGGAACAGCCGGTCGATCTGTTCGATGCATCCTTCGTGGAGCCCGAGTTGCTTCATGACCTTGAACAGCACCGTTCCATAGAGCGGTACCACCGGGATCGCCGAACTCGCCTGGGTGACCACGGCCTTCAGCGCAACCACGCGGGCCGCATCCTGGCCGAGCCAGCCCCGGACTTCCTCCGCCTTGCGATCGAGATCGACCTTGGCGCGACCCAGAGTGCCGTTCCAGTAGATCGGCCAGGTCAGTTCGCTGCCAATATAGGTGTAGTTGAGCGTCCGGAAGCCGGGGGCCAGGACTCCGGCGTCCGCAAGCTGGTCGATCCAGCGCTTCCAGTCATCGCCGCCCATCACCGCAACCGTTGCGGCCGCTTCATCCTCGTTCGCCGGCGCAAGGGTCGTCTCGAACACCTCGCCGGTTTCAGTGTTGAGGGTCTTGATTTCGACTGGCGCCCCGAGCGGCTTGATCGCCGAGCGATAGGTCTTGCCCGTTTGCGGATCCGTCCGGACCGGAGCGGCCATGCTGTAGACCAGCATGTCCAGCTGTCCGAATTTTTCGCGCACACGGTCGATGAAGGTCTTCTTCATCTCATCGGAGAAGGCGTCGCCCTCCAGCGTGAGCGGAGACCGTCCGATCTTCTCGGCCTCGATCTCGAATGCGCGGTTGTTGTACCAGCCGGCGCTGCCCGTTCGGTTGGCTGTAGGCTCGCGCTCCAGTGACACGCCGATGGTCTCCGCGCCACCGGCGAAGGTCGCAACAATGCGGCTTGCAAGACCGTAGCCCGTCGAACATCCGAGCACGGCAACACGCTTGGGGCACTCCGGAATGGCCCCCTTGCCGAGAACATAAGCGATCTGGTCGCGGACATTTCTGAGGCAACCGACGGGATGCGCCGTCGTGCAGATGAAGCCTCGCACGCGCGGTTCGATAATCATGCCCACTCCGTTTCGGATCGTCGCAAAATCGCCTTACCTGGTGGAGTGGATTTGACATTCGCTACCAACCTAACCCCGAGTTCGCTTAGCGAATGTCAAGTCCAAAACTCCACTAGAAACCTATATTTGCTAGTGGTCCCTTTGATTCTAACATTCGCATAAGCGGCCCCTGCGACGGGATGCGAATGTTAGAATCGGACCACTAGTGTCCCGGTTCTGACATTCGTATCATATCACAGCGGGCACTTTACGAATGTCAGAACCAAAGGGACACTAGCAAATCTATAATTCTAGTGTGGCTTTTGACACTGACGTTCCTTTTGCGAGGCCGCTGAGAAACTGAAAGGAACGTCAGTGTCGCCACACTAGTCCGCCGACCTCTTACTGCGATCAACGAGAGGTCGGGACGATATCAAGCATCCAGCCGCTTGAACACCAGCGTCGCGTTGGTGCCGCCAAAGCCAAAGGAATTCGACAGCACCGTGCCGAGCTTGGCGTTGTCGATGCGCTTGCGCACGATCGGCATGTCGGCAAAGACCGGATCGAGTTCGCTGATATGGGCGCTTTCGCAGATGAAGCCGTTGTTCATCATCAGGAGCGAATAGATCGCTTCCTGTACGCCGGTGGCGCCGAGCGAATGGCCGGTCAGCGCCTTGGTCGCGGAAATCGGCGGGCACTGGTCGCCGGTGCCGAACACCTTGCGGATCGCCTCGATCTCCGGCGGATCGCCGGCCGGCGTCGAGGTGGCGTGCGGGTTGATGTAGTCGATCCTGGTGTTGACGGTCGACATCGCCATTCGCATGCAGCGCTCGGCGCCTTCGCCCGAAGGAGCAACCATGTCGTAACCGTCCGAGGTGGCGCCGTAGCCGACGACCTCGGCATAGATGCGAGCGCCGCGCGCCTTGGCGTGCTCGAGCTCCTCCAGCACCACGACGCCGGCGCCGCCGGCTATGACGAAACCGTCGCGGCTGACGTCATAAGGCCGCGAAGCGGTCGCGGGCGTATCGTTATATTTAGACGACATCGCCCCCATTGCGTCGAACAGCACCGACAGGCTCCAGTCCAGTTCCTCACAGCCGCCGGCGAAGATCACATCCTGCTTGCCGATCTGGATGGTCTCGTAGGCGTTGCCGATGCAGTGGTTGGAGGTCGCGCAAGCCGAAGAGATCGAATAGTTGACGCCCTTGATCTTGAACCAGGTGGCCAACGTGGCGGACGCGGTCGACGACATCGCCTTCGGAACCGCAAACGGACCGACCCGTTTCGGCCCCTTGGCTCGCGTGATATCGGCTGACTCCACGATGGTGCGGGCCGACGGGCCGCCCGAACCCATGATAATGCCGGTGCGGATATTGGAGACTTCGGATGGCTCAAGGCCGGAATCCTGGATCGCCTGTTCCATGGCGATATGATTCCAGGCCGCGCCTTCACCCAGAAAACGCATCGCGCGGCGATCGATCACGCCGGCCGGATCGAGCGTGGGCGCGCCCTGCACCTGGGAGCGGAAACCAAGCTCGGCATATTTGTCGGCACGGGTGATTCCGGACCGGGCCTCGTGGAGGCTCGAAAGCACTTCCTGGGTGTTGTTTCCGATCGATGAGACGATGCCCATCCCCGTGATGACAACCCGCCTCATGACCGCCTCACCCTATCGTTGTCTTTTTCTGCAATGCTTCTAGTCGAATCAAACCCGCCTCGATCCGCGGTACAATATTTTCTCATGTTCCCGGCTGCAACGGCGCTTCCTGCTTGAACAGGCCAACCTTCAGATCCTTGGCGCGATAGATAATCTCGCCATCCATGGAAAGCCAGCCGTCCGCAATTCCTAGCACCAGCTTCGAGCGCATCACCCGTTTGATGTCGATGTTGTACACAACCTTGCGGACGTTCGGCAGCACCTGCCCGGCCAGCTTCAATTCGCCGAGGCCGAGCGCCCGGCCGCGCCCTTCGCCGCCGATCCAGCCGAGATAAAAGCCGACCATCTGCCACATCGCATCGAGGCCAAGGCAGCCGGGCATCACCGGGTCGTTCTTGAAATGGCAGCCGAAGAACCAGAGGTCCGGCTTGACGTCGAGTTCAGCCCGGATCAGGCCTTTGCCGAATTCCCCGCCGGTCTCGCTGATTTCGGTGATGCGGTCGAACATCAGCATCGGCGGCAGCGGCAATTGCGCGTTGCCGGGGCCAAACAGCTCGCCGCGGGCGCAGGTCAGCAAATCCTCGTATTCGTAACCGCCGCGCCGATTCAGCATGGTGTAAGCCTTTGTCAAAAGTCCCGATAAAGCGTTTGGGTGAAACGAACCCATCTGGAGGGAATCGTACCTGTTGTGCCGATTGGCCCCGACTCCGCAGGCCGGGAAACCCTGCAGCAGCGGGCACTTGCCTATGCTAGGCAGGCATGGCCGAAGTTCGCGCTCTCTATCACAGGGCGTGCGGGCGGCAAAGCACATCACCGAGACAAATAGCCGCTCGCCGCCTTGTTCCGGCGGCTTAACCTTCGTTCAATTCTAGTTGCGAAAAACTTGCATCTAAGGAATTTCCTCTTTATATGTCGCGGAGATAGGAATGTAGTGTCTGACGTGAAAATGAGCGAAAACGGACCTGTTCTGAACGACGAAACCGCCGACTCCGAGCCCCGGCTCGCGGGCCGTCAGCCTGCTTTGACGGGCTGTCCGTGGCATGACGTCAACGAGATGTTGCAGGCCGCGGGTCTGCGCCCGACGCGGCAGCGGATGGCGCTTGGCTGGTTGCTGTTCGGCAAGGGCGCGCGCCACCTTACCGCCGAAATGCTCTATGAAGAGGCGACGCTGGCAAAGGTTCCGGTGTCGCTTGCCACCGTCTACAACACGCTCAACCAGCTCACCGATGCGGGCCTGCTGCGCCAGGTCAGTGTTGACGGCACCAAGACCTACTTCGACACCAACGTGTCGGCGCATCACCATTTCTACCTCGAGAACAACCACGAACTCGTCGACATCGAGGATCCGCATCTGATGCTGCAGAAGATGCCCGAGGTGCCCGAAGGATATGAGATCGCCCGGATCGACATGGTCGTCCGGCTGCGCAAGAAGCGCTGAAGCTGTCGTCCCCGCGAACGCGGGACGACGCTAAGTTAACTCAATCCACCTTCTCGTCGGCGTAGACGCCCCACAGCCGCTGCTGCTCGATCCAGCCGTCAAAGCCGTTGCCCATGACGTGGCACCAGCCGGAGGCGCAATGCCTGACCTGCGCCACGACGCCGGCCTGCAGACGGGCGGTGACGGCGCTCGCCGCATCGGCTTGTTCGTAGAGCGCGGCAAGGTCATCCTTGCTCTTCATTGTAATGACCGCGGTGCGGCGGCCCGACAGCAGCGAGTGATAGACCCACCCCTCCGCGCCCTCGGAATTGCGAACCCGGCGCCAGTTCTCGAACTCGGCCGTGATCTCGACCGGCAGGCCCGAGCGCGTATAGACCCAGGCGACGTCGTTATCCTTGGTGGGGCCCGCGCGGACGTTCACATGGTCGGATTTAAGGCTGACATAGCGTGGCACCGGCAAGCCACTGGCGGTCAATGCAACATCCTTTGCCGAAGCGGCCGCGATGGCCGAAATACCCAGCAGACATGCCGCCAGCATCAGCGAACAAAAACGCCCCAACCCCATCAACACAACTCCTGCCGACATCAGCTCAAATTCTTCGAGCCGAGACACCTGTACCCGCCGACCGCCAAACCCCGCCGCCCGTCCGGTCGCCTTCTTGAATTCCGATCCTCCGGCAGGTTCTTGTCTTGGCCCGGCCTTCTGCTAGAGAGGACGGCACGACAAGACCAGAAGGACGGCGAAAGTCCCCGAAAGGAACTCCGACGGCAATGTCGGGAACCTGGGGAAACGCCGGACCGCATGGCAGCGGCAGTGTCGAACACACCGGTTAATGAGGCCTGAACGACCTCATGAGAACAGAGCATGTCTGTTAAGAAAAGGCCTCTCGTCGTCGTTACGCGCAAGCTGCCGGACTCGATCGAGACCCGGATGCGCGAGCTGTTCGACGCGCGGCTAAACCTCGACGATACGCCGCTGACAAGGGAACAGATCGCCGAGGCCATCCGCTCGGCCGATATCCTGGTCCCGACCGTCACCGACCAGATCAGCGAAGCGGTTCTCACCCAGCCCGACAGCCGGTTGAAGCTGATCGCCAATTTCGGCAACGGCGTCGACAATATCGACGTCGTTGCGGCTCATGCGCGCGGCATCACCGTGACCAATACGCCGAAGGTTCTGACCGAAGACACCGCCGACACGACCATGGCGCTGATCCTCGCGGTGCCGCGCCGGTTGATCGAAGGCGCTTCGGTTCTCACCGAAGGCAGGAACTGGCCGGGCTGGTCGCCGACCTGGATGCTCGGCCACCGCATCGGGGGAAAGCGGCTCGGCATCATCGGCATGGGCCGGATCGGCCAGGCGGTGGCGCGCCGCGCGCACGCCTTCGGCCTGCAAATCCATTATCACAACCGCCGGCCGGTCGCGCCGCGCATCGCCGAAGAACTCGGCGCGACCTACTGGGAGAGCCTCGACCAGATGCTGGCGCGAATGGACATCATCTCGGTGAATTGTCCGCACACGCCCGCGACCTTCCATTTGTTGTCGGCGCGGCGGCTGAAGCTGATCCGCAAGGACGCCTACATCGTCAATACCGCACGCGGCGAGGTGATCGACGAGGAGACGCTGACCAAGCTGATCGAGAGCGGCCAGATTGCCGGCGCCGGCCTCGACGTGTTCGAGCATGAGCCGGCGGTCAGCCCGAAGCTGGTTCGGCTCGCGAAAGCCGGCAAGGTGACGCTGTTGCCGCATATGGGCTCGGCGACCATCGAGGGCCGTGTCGAGATGGGCGAGAAGGTGATCATCAACATCCGCACCTTCCTCGACAATCACAAGCCGCCGGACCGCGTGCTGCCAAGCATGCTGTGATGCGCTTTCGTCTCAGCGATGCGTGCTCAGGTCGGTGATGACAAGCGCATCGCCATTGAGCGGATTGAGCGGATCGCGCGCATAACGCAGCGTCTCGAAGCGCATTGCGCGCGCATCCACCATCACGAGCCGTCCGACCAGTCCCTCGCCGAAGCCGACGATTTCGCGGATGGCTTCCAGCGCCATCATCGAACCGAGGATGCCGGCGAGCGCGCCCATCACGCCGGCCTCCTCGCAAGCCGGCACGGTGCCCGGCGGCGGCGGTTCCGGAAACAGGCACCGGTAGGTCGGGTTGAATTCGCCTTTTTCGTTCTTCTCATGCGCGCGGATCGTGGTCAGCGAGCCGTCGAACATGCCAAGCGCGGCCGTGATCAAGGGCTTTCCGGCAAGAAAGCAGGCATCCGATACCAGATAACGCGTCTCGAAATTATCTGAACCATCGAGCACCAGGTCATAACCGCCGATCAGCTCGAGCGCGTTGGCGGCATTCAGCCGCGTGGCATGGGCGGCAAATTTGACGTGGGGGTTGAGGCGGCTGATGCGCTCGGCGGCGCTGTCGACCTTGCGCAGGCCGACGTCGAACGTGTCATGAATGACCTGCCGCTGTAGATTGGAAAGCGACACCACGTCATCATCGACCACACCAAGGGTGCCGACGCCGGCGGCGGCGAGATACATCAGCGCCGGTGCGCCAAGGCCGCCGGCGCCGATCACAAGCACGGAAGCCTCTTTCAAGGCGGCCTGGCCGGGCCCGCCGACTTCGCGCAGCACGATATGACGGGCATAGCGTTCGAGTTCTTCAGAACTCAACATCGCGAAATCTGCCTTTTGCTCCGGCCATCTTTTGCTGAGCCCTTTGTCGAACCCTGGGGCCGTTGGTTTCGACCCAACAGATGTGCTTAATTGAGCCGGCGTCAATGGACGTCAATAGAGCCATGGGTTTGTCATGAGATCGATGCTGACCGCAACATTGATGTTCGTGGCTGCCACGGCTTCCGCGAAGGCCCAGATGACGCCGCCGACCACCGCCGGCGCCAGACCGAAGGCCGTCGCAACGGTCCCGATCCGTCCCGCCCTGCAATCCCCGGCCGAGACCGCGGGCGCCATGGCACAGGGCGAACGTCTGGCGATCCAGTCCGACCTCGCCTGGGTCGGCCAGTACAATGGCGCGATCTCCGGCGATGTCAGCGAGCGGATGGTCGAGGCGATCAAGGAATACCAGAAGGCCGGCGGCGGCAAGCCGACCGGGGTGCTTAATCCGAAAGAACGCAGCGTGCTGGCGGAGACCGGACGGCGGCGGCGCGAAAATGCCGGCTGGAAGATCGTGACCGATGCGCTCACCGGAACGCAATTGGGCATTCCGACCAAACTGGTGCCGCAACAGAGTTCCGATGCGAATGGCACCAAGTGGAGTTCGCCCGCCGGCACCATCCAGATCCTGCTCGCGCGGCGCAAGGAGACGAACCCGGCCACGGCCAAGCTCGCCGAACGGGAAAAGAAGGAGCCTGCGGGGCGCACCGTCGACTACACCGTGGTCAAGCCGGATTTCTTTGTGCTGTCGGGATTGCAGGGCCTGAAGAAATTCTATGTGCGCGGCACCTTCAGGGACGACGAGGTCCGCACCCTCACCATTCTCTACGATCAGGCTACCGAAAACACCGTGGAGCCGATGGTGATCGCGATGTCGAGCGCGTTCAATCCCTTCCCGGTCAACGCCGGCCCGCCGCCGCGCAAGACCGTCGAATACGGCACCGGCGTGGTGGTGACTGAAGACGGCGCGATCGTGACCGACCGTCAGGTCACCGACGGCTGCCTCGCGATCACGATCCCTCCCTTCGGCAATGCCGACCTGGTCGCCGAGGACAAGGAGCACGATCTGGCGCTGTTGCGTATCTACGGCGCGCGCGGATTGAAGCCGCTCGGCCTCAGCTCCGATCGGGCCAGCAACGCCAGCATCGAATTGACCGGCATTTCCGATCCGCAAAATCAGGCCGGCGGTCGCGTAGCGACTACTATCAAGGCCGCGATTACGCCGGTCGGCGGCAGCAGCGATCTGGCGCTTTCGCCGGCGCCGGCGACAGGCTTTTCCGGCGCGGCCGCGCGCGATGACGGCGGCCGGTTTGCCGGCGTCGCCTTGTTGAGATTATCAGCGGCGTCAGGCGTTGCCGCGGCTTCTGCCCCGGCGCAATCGGTGCTGGTTTCGGCCGATACGGTGCGAGGTTTTCTTAAAGCCAACGGCGTGAATGCGACCGGCGGATCGTCGGATGTGGCGGCATCCGTGGTTCGGGTGATCTGCGTCAGGAAGTGAGCGTCACTTCTGGCATTGCGGGCACCGGAAGGTCGAGCGGCCGCTCTGGACGAAGCGGCGAACGATTCCGCTACAGCCTTTAGTTTGGCATTTTTCGCCTTCGCGGTCGTAAACCTGAAACGAATGCTGGAAGTAGCCGAGTTCGCCCGAGGTCTGGCGATGATCCCGCAGCGACGATCCGCCGGCCTTGATGGCCTGATTGAGCACGGCGTGAATTGCATCGACCAGCCGTCTGGCATGATCGGTCGGTTCGCCCTTCTTGGTGGCCATTGTCGCGGCCAGTCTTCGCGGCGACAAATGCGCGCGAAACAGCGCCTCGCAGACATAGATGTTGCCGAGCCCCGCGACCACGCGCTGGTCGAGCAGCGCCGCCTTCAGGCTGGTCTTCCTGTTGGCGCATGATCGCGCCAGCATCGCGGCATCGAATGCATTGCCGAGCGGCTCGGGGCCAAGCCCCTTCAACAGCGGCTCCTCGTCGATCGCGCCCCGCGCAATCACCTTCATGTAGCCGAACCGGCGCGGATCGTTGAAGACGACCACAGCACCCGACGACATATGAAACACGACATGGTCGTGGGCGCGATCTTCGCTGCGGGGATGATGAAACTGCCCCGGCGCGTTGCCGTTATCGCCGTTGGCGACGCGGAACGACCCGGACATCCCGAGATGCATCAGCAGCACGTCGCCGGAGGCGAGATCGGCTATCAGATATTTGGCGCGCCGGCCAAGACCGGTCACGGTTTGACCCTGGAGACGTTCCACAAAATCCTTCTGGAACGGAAACCGCAGGTCCTTGCGCCGGACTTCGGCCTTCACGATTTTGGCACCCTCCATGGCTGGTTGCAGGCCACGCCGGACAGTCTCGACTTCAGGTAATTCAGGCATAGGGCGTGTTCACACTAGTGCGGTGGAATTGACATTCGCTCCAGTATAGCCGCGAGTCCTCGGGGCGAATGTCAATTCCAAACCCGCACTAGTAACCATATTTGCAAGTGTCCCTTTGGTCCTGACATTCGTAAGCGCCCCCGCCGCAATATTATACGAATGTCGGAACCGGGACACTTGAAAGGCTGACGTGATAGCGCCATTGCAGGCGGCGCGCTATGGTCGGTAGCGGAGAGCATGGAATGAACCAACCGGACGAAACCACGCATTTTGGCTTCAGGGACGTTCCCCTGGGCGACAAACAGACGCTGGTCAACGACGTCTTCCATAGCGTGGCGCGGCGCTACGACCTGATGAACGATCTGATGTCGGCCGGCCTGCACCGGGTCTGGAAGGACTTGATGATCAACGCGCTCAATCCGCCGCGCGCGGAGACGCCATTTGCGCTGCTCGATGTCGCCGGCGGCACCGGCGACATCGCGTTCCGCGCCGCGCAGGCCGCGGGCTCCGGCTTCAAGGCCACCGTGTGCGACATCAATTCCGACATGCTGGCGGTCGGCCGCGAACGCGCCGTGGCACGCCATCTCGACGACCGGGTGTCGTTTGTCGAGGGCAATGCCGAAGAGCTTGCCTTCCCGAACACCACCTTCGACGCCTACACCATCGCCTTTGGGATTCGCAATGTGCCGCGGATCGACCGTGCGCTTGAGGAGGCGTTTCGCGTGCTGCGGCCGGGCGGCCGTTTCCTCTGTCTTGAATTTTCAACCGTCGACATGCCGGGGCTCGATCGGCTTTACGATCTGTTTTCGTTCAAGGTCATCCCGCCGCTCGGCCGCGCGGTGACCGGCGACGCCGAGTCCTACCGATATCTGGTGGAGTTGATCCGCAAATTTCCGAAACCGGGCGCTTTTGCCGGGATGATTGGCCAGGCCGGTTTCTCCCGAGTCACCTGGCAGAGTTTCTCGGGCGGCATCGTGGCATTGCATTCGGGCTGGCGTCTGTGATTTCAGCAGTGACCCACATCGCGCGGATCGCCCGCGCCGCGTTTGTGTTTGCGCGCGAGGGCGTGTTTGGCGTCGTCGATCCCTCGCTGGTGCCGCCGCCCGGACAATTGGCGCTGCGGCTCGCCAGGATCTTCGAGCGCCCGGGCGCCAAGTCGGGGCCGCGGCTGTCACGCGCGCTGACGCGGCTTGGACCCGCCTATCTCAAGCTCGGACAATTTCTCGCCACCCGGCCCGATGTGGTCGGCGTCATCATGGCGCGCGACCTCGAAAGCCTGCAGGACCGCCTGCCCCCTTTTCCGCAAGGCGAGGCCGAGGCCGTGATCGCGGCCTCGCTCGAACGCCCGATTGCGCAGGCGTTTGCGAGCTTCGGTCCCGCGGTCGCCGCCGCATCGATCGCACAGGTGCATCGTGGCGAGGTCGAACGTAACGGCATCCGCAAAGCGGTGGCCGTGAAAGTGCTGCGGCCCAACGTCGCCGCGCGTTTCCGCCGCGACCTTGCCGATTTCTTCTTTGTCGCGCATCAGGCCGAAATCTATTCGGCCGAGGCGCGGCGGCTGCGGCTGGTCGAGGTCATCAACACCATGTCGCGCTCGGTCGCGATGGAGATGGATCTGCGCCTGGAGGCGGCCGCGCTGTCGGAGATGGCGGAGAACACCGGCGGCGATCCGGACTTTCGCGTACCCACGGTCGACTGGGATCGCACCACCCATAACGTCCTGACCATGGAGTGGATCGACGGAATTGCGCTCTCCGATCATGCGCGGCTTGGGCAGTCCAGGGTCGATTTGCCCGATCTCGGACGCAAGGTGATCCAGAACTTTCTGCGCCATGCGCTGCGCGACGGCTTCTTCCACGCCGACATGCATCCCGGCAATCTGTTCCTGGACGATGCCGGCCGGCTGGTTGCGGTCGACTTCGGCATCATGGGCCGGCTCGGGATGAAGGAGCGGCGCTTCCTCGCCGAAATTTTGCTGGGCTTCATCACCCGCAACTATCGGCGCGTCGCCGAGGTGCATTTCGAGGCGGGCTATGTGCCGTCGCATCACTCCGTCGACAATTTCGCGCAAGCCATCCGCGCCATCGGCGAGCCGATCCATAACCGCACCGCCGAAGAAATTTCGATGGCGAGGCTGTTGACGCTGCTGCTCGAGGTCACCGGTCTGTTCGACATGCGAACCCGTCCCGAACTGATCCTGCTGCAAAAGACCATGGTGGTCGTGGAAGGCGTCGCGCGCGGCTTCGATCCGAAGCTCGACATCTGGAAGGTCGCCGATCCCGTGGTGCGCGAATGGATCGAGCGCAATCTCGGCCCGGTGGGCCGGATTCAGGGGGCCATGTCGGGCGCTGGCGAACTGGGCCGCGTGGCGGCGAGCCTGCCCTCCCTGGCCACCCGGGCGGTGACCGTGCTGGAGCAGCTGGAGACCATGACGCGGGAAGGGCTGACGCTATCGCCCGAGACCATTGCGGCCATGGGGCGTGCTGAGGGACGCAAGAGCCGCTGGCGGGCGCTGGCGCTCTGGATCATCGCGCTGACATTCATTGGGATGCTATTCGCCATCAGGCAATTATGATTGCAATGCAATCAATTTGTTGCTATCAATGCTATCGACGGGCCGAATGGAGCCGGTAATGGCCAGCCTGACCATCCGCAAACTCGACGACGCGATCCGCGATGCGCTGCGGCTGCGGGCGGCCCGCAATGGGCGCTCGGTCGAGGATGAGGTCCGGGTCATCCTGCGTGACGTCTCGCAGGATCGCGCTTCCGTGGCGGGCGAGGCGTCTCTGCGCACGACAGCGCCCGGCGCTTCACTTGCACCCCCCGCGGCCGCGGATCTGGCGCGGGTCACCCTGATCATCGGCGGCGGTATTGCAGCCTACAAGGCCCTCGACCTGATCCGCCGGCTGAAGGAGCGGCAGATTCACGTCCGCTGCGTACTGACCAAGGCCGCGCAGCATTTCGTCACGCCACTTGCCGCAAGCGCCCTCTCCCATGAACGCTGCTACACGGACTTGTTCGATCCCGGGAGCGAATTCGATGCCGGCCACATCCGCCTGGCGCGCGACTGCGACCTGATCGTGGTAGCGCCTGCGACCGCCGACCTGATGGCCAAGATGGCGCATGGCACGGCCGATGATCTTGCCAGCGCCGTCCTGCTCGCCTCAGGCGTGCCGATCCTGATCGCACCGGCGATGAACCCGCTGATGTGGAACAATGCCGCGACCCGCCGCAATGTCGCGACGCTGAGGAACGACGGCGTCACCATGATCGGACCCAATGCCGGCGAGATGGCGGAAGCCGGTGAGGCCGGCATCGGGCGGATGGCGGAACCCTTGGAAATTGCGGCAGCCGTCGAACGGCTGTTGCATCCGCCGCAAGCAAAGCCGCTGGCCGGCAAGCGCATGCTGATCACGGCGGGGCCGACGCATGAGCCGATCGACCCCGTGCGCTACATCGCCAACCGCTCCTCGGGCAAGCAAGGCTTTGCCATTGCCGCCGCGGCGCAAGCCGCCGGCGCCAACGTCACGCTGATCTCGGGCCCGGTCGAGCTCGAAGATCCGCCCGGCGTGGCCGTGATCGCGGTTGAGTCGGCGCGCGATATGCTGCGGCAGGTGGAGGCTGCGCTGCCGGTCGATATTGCCATTTTTGCCGCGGCGGTTGCCGATTGGCGCGTCGCCCATGAAGGGGAACAGAAATTGAAAAAGACTTCGGCAGGCATGCCGCCGCTACAACTTGTGGAGAATCCCGATATTCTGGCGACGATCTCGCACCGGAAAGACCAGCGGCCGCCGCTTGTCATCGGATTTGCCGCCGAGACCGAGCACCTGATCGAGAACGCCAAGGCAAAGCTCGCGCGCAAGGGCTGCGACTGGATCGTTGCCAACGACGTCTCGCCGGCGACCGGCGTCATGGGCGGTGACCGCAACACGGTTCACCTGCTGACCCGCCACGGCCAGGACATCAACGTCAACTCCTGGCCGGTCATGACCAAGCAGGAGGTCGCAGCCGAATTGATCGCGCAGGTCGCCAAAGCGGTGGGCAAGGCATCGATGGGCGAGACATCGCGGAGCAAAACATCGTGAGCGGCCCGGTCAAAGTCGAGGTACGGCAATTGCCGCACGGCGAGGGCCTGGCGCTGCCGGCCTATCAAAGCGCGTTAGCCGCGGGTCTCGATCTGCTCGCGGCGGTGCCCGAACATGAGCCGGTCATTCTCGAACCCGGACAGCATGCGCTGATTCCCACAGGGCTCGCGATCGCCTTGCCGCCAGGCTACGAGGCGCAGGTCCGGCCGCGCTCGGGACTTGCGGTGCGCCACGGCGTGACGGTGCTCAACGCGCCGGGCACGGTCGATGCGGATTATCGCGGCGAGATCGGCGTGCCCCTGATCAATCATGGCGGCGCGCCGTTCACGGTGCGCCGCGGCGAGCGGATCGCGCAGATGGTGATCGCGCCCGTGGTTCAGGCGGAGCTCATCCCGGTCGCAACCCTGTCCACCACGGCGCGCGGCAGCGGCGGCTTTGGCTCGACCGGCCGCTGATCCCAAAAGAACCCGGCCGCATTTTCCCTAAAACCGGCTCCGGCGCGGTCTATTGCCGCATTTTTTTGCGGCGCGATTCACGTTCACGATCTGGACTCTTACCCCTGGAGTTCGCTTTCGCGATATTGTCGCTTGATTCGCGCACGGCGGGGGATTCGCCGGGCATGAGGTCGTGCGGTTTGGGGAAACCATGTCAGGCGTAATCGCGGCGATGCGTCGGACCTTGCTGTCGTGCACCTCCCTTGCACGCGGCGGACTGGCTGCCCTTGGAACTGTTGTCGGCGCTTTTGAACTCGGCCTGAGCGGGCCGGCTCATGCGGCCGACCCGCCTTTCCTGCACGCCGTGGGCACCTTCATCGGCATGAACCATCAGGAATTCGCGGCGCTCACGACGGCGCTGTCATTGCTCGGCTTTTCGGTGGTCGCCGCAATCCTGCTGATGCGAACGCGCGTGCGCGCGGCGCGGAACGAGGCTGGCTTGCGCAGCGAGATCCAGGGCCTGCAAAGCGAGGCCGACCGCTACCGCGCGCTGCTGTTCGCTGAACCCCAGGTCCTGATTGCCTGGCCCGCAGGCGAGGACCATCCGCAAATCAGCGGCGACGTCTCGTCTCTCACCTCCCAGGAATTGCCGCAGCGCATCCTGGCTTTTGGAACCTGGCTGCCGCCGGGGCCGGCGCTGCAAATGGACCGCGCGATCGACACCTTGCGCGAGAGTGGCGAAGGATTCCTGCTCAGTCTGACCACGTCGAGCGGGCGCGCCATCGAAGTTCTCGGCCGCGCCATCGGCGGCCAGGCCATTGTGCGGATTCGCGAATTGTCCGGCGTCCGCCGGGAATTGGCCGACACCATTCTCCGGCACAAGACGCTATTGCAAGAGACCGAAATGCTTCGCGGCTTCGCGCAAGCGGCGCCTTGGCCGATATGGGCCAAGCGCGCCGACGGCGGCCTTCAATATGCCAATGCCGCCTACGCCAAGGCGGCGGAAGCCGTCAACGTTCCGGATGCGCTCGAACGCAGCCTGGAACTGCTCGACAGCGGCGACCGTAGCGACATGGAACGCGCGCTCAAGCAAGAGGCGGCTTTCGCTGCGCGGCTGCCGATCGTGGTCGGAGGCGAGCGGCGGTTCTACGATGTGCAAGCCCTCAATGTCGGCGGCGGCAGCGTCGGCATGGCGGTCGACGTCTCGGAAGCGACGGCGCTCGGCGCGGCATTGGTGCGGATGGCGGAAGCCCATCGCCGCACGCTCGATCAGTTGTCGTCCGGCGTTGCCGTATTCGACGGCCGCCGCCGGCTCGCCTTCTACAACGACTCCTATCGCCGCCTGTGGGACCTCGACCGCACCTTCCTTGACGGCAACCCGGACGACTCAAGCGTGCTCGACCGGCTTCGCGCCGCCCGCAAACTGCCGGAGCAGCCGGATTTCCGGGCCTGGAAGGCCAAGTTGCACGAGGCCTACCGCGCCGTCGACCCCGCCAAAGATACCTGGTATCTGCCCGACGGCCGGGCGCTCAGCGTCGTCACCACGCCCAATCCGGAAGGCGGCGTCACCTATCTGTTCGATGATGTCACCGAAAGCCTGGAACTGGCGCGGCGCTTCGACGGTTTGATCCGCGTTCAGCGCGAGACGCTCGACAACTTGACCGAAGCCGTTGCCGTGTTCGGCAGCAACGGCCGCGCCCAGCTCTTCAACCCGGTTTTCGCCCGGATGTGGAAGCTCTCTCCGCAAGCGCTCGGCGAACAGCCGCATATCGACACGGTTGAAACCTGGTGCAAGCCGTTGTTCGATGACGGACCGACCTGGCGTATCATCCGCGAGGCGGTCACCCGGATCGAAAGCCGGATCGCGGTGCCGCTGAAGCTTGAACGCAAGGACGGCAGCGTGCTCGACTGCATGACCATGCCGCTTCCCGATGGCGCCACCATGCTGACATTCCAGGACATCACCGACACCGAGAATGTCGAGCGGGCGCTGCGCGAGCGCAACGAGGCGCTGGAGACCGCCGACCAGATGAAGGTGGATTTCGTCCACCACGTCTCCTACGAATTGCGCTCGCCGCTGACCACCATCATCGGATTTGCGCACCTGCTGAACGATCCGTCCACCGGTCCGCTGGTGGCAAAACAGGCCGAGTATCTCAACTACATCACCACCTCGACCAATTCGCTGTTCGCCCTCATCAACAATATCCTCGACCTCGCCAGCATCGATGCCGGCGCGATGACGCTCGAAATCGGCCCGGTCGATATTCGCAAGGCCATCGACAATGCCGCGGAGGGAATCCAGGATCGTCTTGCCCGCGACCGCATCGAGCTCAGGATCGAGGTTGATCCGAACATCGGAACCTTTGTCGCCGACGGCGGCCGCGTGGTGCAGGTGCTCTACAATCTTCTGGCCAATGCCGTCGGGTTTTCGCCTCAGGATTCCGCAATCACACTGAGCGCCAGGCGCACCGCTCATCATGTGGTCTTTGCCGTGACCGATCGCGGCCCCGGCATTCCGCCCGACGTCAAAGACAAGGTATTCAACTGGTTCGAGAGCCATTCCAACGGATCGCGGCACCGCGGCGCCGGGCTCGGTCTGCCGCTGGTGAAATCCTTTGTCGAGTTGCACGGCGGCCGTGTCCGCGTCGATTCGATCCTCGGCAAGGGAACGACCGTCACCTGCGACTTCCCGGTCGATCAGGCGGCGCATCGCAGCGCGGCCGAATGATCGTCGCTTCGACATTCTCGCTGGCGCTAGCGAACGAGAACGCGACCGCCAACCTGGTGGCCGACCTCGCGCTGCTGATCGGCGCGGGCGACGTCATCACCCTCTCCGGCGATCTCGGCGCCGGCAAGACCGCGGCGGCGCGGGCCTTGATCCGCTATCTCGCCGGCGATCCCTCGATCGAAGTGCCGAGCCCGACATTTACGCTGGCGCAGAGCTACGACCTGCCGCCGTTTCCGCTGGTTCACGCCGACCTCTACCGCATCAACGATGCGACGGAACTGGAAGAGATCGGTTTGTCGCCCTTGCCGGAGGGCGTCGTGGCGCTGATCGAATGGCCGGAACGCGCGCGCGACGCATTGCCGCCGGACCGGATCGACATCGCGCTCAGCCATCGCCCGGCGCTGGGCTCGACGGCGCGGGCCGCCGAGATCACAGGACACGGAAAAGCCGCCCCCCAGGTTGCAAGGCTCGAAGCGCTGCGGCAATTCTTGGCCGACGCCGGCTATATCGAGGAGAAGCGTCAACGCATGGCCGGCGATGCCTCGACGCGGTCCTATGCGCGGCTGTTCCGGGGCGATAGCTCCGTCATTCTGATGAACTCGCCGCGTCGGCCCGATGGGCCCGCTATCTATGACGGCAAGCCCTACAGCGCCGCGGTGCATCTGGCCGAAGACGTCAAGCCTTTCGTCGCCGTGGCCAACGGTCTGCGCGCGCGCGGCCTGTCCACGCCCGCCATTCATCATGCCGACCTCGACGCAGGCTTCCTGATCACCGAGGATTTCGGCCTCGAAGGATTTGTCGAGGGTGACCCGCCGCGGCCGATCGCGGAACGCTATGAGGCTGCGACCGACATGCTCGCGAGCCTGCATCGCGAACCGCTTCCCGAAGCCTTGCCGCTCGCGCCGCACATCACCTACCAAATCCCGCCCTTCGACGTCGAGGCGATGCTGGTCGAGATCGGGCTGATGCTTGAATGGTATCTGCCGGATCGAAGCGCGGAGCCGACCGACGATCTGCGCGCCGAATTTGTCATGCAGTGGCGCGATCTGTTGGGTCGGACAGCGGCGACGCCCAGGACCTGGGTGCTGCGGGATTTTCATTCCCCCAATCTGATCTGGCTCGGCGAACGATCGGGAATCTCCAGAGTAGGCCTGATCGATTTCCAGGATGCGGTGCTGGGACCGGCGGCCTACGACCTCGTCTCGCTCCTGCAGGACGCGCGGCTCGACGTGCCCGAACAGCTCGAACTGGCGCTTTTGACCCGGTACGTCAAGGCAAGGCACGCCGCGGATGCCACGTTCGAGCCCGCGGGGTTTGCCGAGACCTATGCGATCATGTCGGCGCAGCGCAATACCAGGCTGCTCGGCACTTTTGCGCGGCTCAACCGCCGCGACGGCAAGCCGCAATATCTGCGCCACCAGCCCCGAATCTGGACCCATCTGACGCGCTCGCTGGCCCATCCGGTGCTTTCAGGCATCCGCGGCTGGTACGCCGATCACGTCCCGCCGCCGGCGCCCTGATTTACCTGATATTAGCCATCTTCCGGCTATTCTGCCGGGTACCCCTGTTTGTAAGCATGACCGTGTTCAAACTCGCGGCAGGGCCGGTTGCTTGAGAGCGGAGTAGGTATGGTGACGGAGCGGCGCAGGGGCGAGCGCATCACTTTCGAGCGCGGCATCGCCGCTCACATGATGGGTATCGACGGCACATGGCGCCGCGATTGCGTCATGGAGGACGTCTCCGAGACCGGCGCTAAACTCACCATCGAGGGTTCCGTCGAAGGTTTGCATCTGAAGGAATTCTTTTTGCTGTTGTCGTCGACGGGCCTGGCCTATCGCCGATGTGAACTCGCCTGGGTGAATGGCGATCAGATCGGAGTCAATTTTCTGAAAACCGGCGACAAGAAGAAAAAGGCGCGGCGCACGGCGGAGGCCTAGTGTGGTGGATTTGAAAACGAACCAGCCGCGACAGGATACGAATGTCAGAACCGGGGCACTAGTCCCGTCTTACCAGCGTCATATCGCCTGATTATGGCGGTCAAGTTGTACTGTGCCGCCCGAATCGCCGTGGTATGATTCGAGGTAACATTTCCCGCGGAATCCGCCGGGATCAAAAGGTTCGAGAGCTGTTTCGGAATGCCCGTCAAGCCCGACAAAGCTATGGTCCTCGCCGCCGGTCTGGGCTTGCGCATGCGCCCTTTGACCGAGCGGATACCGAAGCCGCTGGTATCAGTGGCAGGTCGCACACTGCTCGATCATGTCCTCGACAAGCTCGGTGACGCCGGCGTGAGCGAGGCGATCGTCAACGTCCATTATCTGCCCGACCAGATCATCGATCATGTCGCGGGACGCAAGCGGCCCCGCGTGACGATTTCGGATGAGCGCGATCAGGTGCTCGGCACCGGCGGCGGCGTGGTCAAGGCGCTGCCATTGCTTGGCAAGGAACCGTTCTTTCACGTCAACGCCGATACGCTGTGGATCGACGGCGTGCGGCCCAACCTGGCACGGCTTGCCGAAGCGTTTGATCCCTCACGCATGGATATCCTGCTCTTGATGGCGCCAACCGCAAGCAGCATCGGATACGAAGGCAGCGGCGATTATGCGATGCTGCCCGACGGCGCGCTGCGCAAGCGCAAGGAGCATCAGGTCGTGCCCTTCGTCTATGCGGGAGTTGCGATCATGTCGCCGGCGATATTTGCGGGCGCACCCGAGGGCGACTTTTCACTGACCCGAATGTTCGATGCCGCCAACGAGCAGGAGCGGCTGTTTGGGCTCAGGCTCGACGGCACCTGGATGCATGTCGGAACGCCCGACGCGATCGGCGCCGCCGAAGAGGCGTTTCTCGAAAGCGTGGCGTAGTCGTCGTCATTGCCGGGCTTGACCCGGCAATCCATCATTCTTCAGGAATTTTTTTGCGATGGATGCGCGGGTCAAGCCCACGCATGACGAGCCGGGAATCTCTATATTCCCCTTGATCTCCGAATCAGGAAGCCCATGCGCGTCTCCAGCGTTCCCCCATCGATCCCGTTCCTGCGCACCGTCGTCGCGGCGCTGATCGACGGCAGGCTGGTTGCGGGTTTTGAGGCGCGCACGCAGCCGGAAAAACTCACGCAAGCGACCCTCTATTTGCCGACCCGGCGCGCCGGGCGGCTGGTGCGGGAGATCTTCCTTGAAGAGCTCGGCAGGCAGGCCGTCTTGTTGCCGCGCATCGTTGCGCTCGGCGACATCGACGAGGACGAACTGGCCTTCGCCGAGGAGGCCGAATCCTATGGCGGCGCAACCGCGCTGGAGCTGCCGCCAAAACTCGGCGAACTGGAACGCCGGCTGACCCTGGCGAGGCTGGTGGCGGCATGGGCGAAGAGCCCGGGTTCCGCGCCGTTCGTGGTCGGTGGCCCTGCGTCGACGCTGGCGCTGGCCGGCGACCTCGCACGGCTGATGGACGACATGGTCACGCGCGGCGTCGGATGGGACGCGCTCGACGGGCTGGTGCCGGATGCCCTCGATCAATACTGGCAACTCACGCTGCAATTCCTGAAGATCGCGCGCGAGGCCTGGCCGGCCTATCTTGCGGAAATCGGCAAGATCGAGCCGGCGGCGCGGCGCGATCTCCTGATCGACGCCGAGGCCAAACGCCTCGCGGCCCACCACGCCGGTCCCGTCATCGCGGCCGGCTCGACCGGATCGATGCCGGCGACGGCAAAATTCCTGCACGTGATTGCATCGCTGCCGCAAGGCGCGGTCGTGCTGCCGGGCCTCGACACCGATCTCGACGAAGACGCGTGGCGAAGCATTGGCGGCGAGCGGAACGACGAGGGCCGCTTCACCGAAAATCCCGCCGCGAGCCATCCGCAATTCGCCATGCATGCGCTGCTCGAGCGCTTCGGCATCGGCCGCAGCGATGTGGAGATTTTCGAGTCCCCTCCGCCTGGCGGGCGCGACGTGCTGCTGTCGGAAGCCATGCGCCCATCCAATGCGACGGCACAATGGCATGATCGCCTGGTCCGGCCGGAAGTCGCCGCGCATATCACCGGCGGCATGAAGAATCTCGCGGTGATCGAATCGCCCAATCCGGAAATGGAGGCATTGGCGATCGCGATCGCCATGCGCGAGGCACGGCACTTGCGGAAATCGGCGGCGCTGGTGACGCCGGACCGCGCGCTGGCGCGGCGGGTGATGGCGGCGCTGGCGCGCTGGAACCTCGATTTCAACGATTCGGGCGGCGACGCGCTGATCGAAACCTCGGCCGGAATCTTTGCGCGTCTGGTGGCGGAAGCCGTCGCGAACGGTCTGGAGCCGCCGACATTGCTCGCGCTGCTGAAACATCCGCTGTGCCGGCTCGGCCGCGCGCCCCGCGCCCACGCCCCCGCGATCGAAGCCCTCGAACTCGCCCTGCTGCGCGGGACGCGCCCGCAGGCCGGCACCAAGGGCCTGGCGCTGGATTTCGCACGGTTTCGGGCCGAACTCGACAAACTTCGCAACAAGGAAGCGTCTTCGCTGCATGGATCGGAGAAGCGGGCGCGGCTGAAAGACCCGCAGCTCGATCGCGTGCAGGCGCTGATCGTGGCATTGCAGGCAGCGCTGGCGCCGATGGAGAATCTTTCCTCGACGCGGCCTTACGATTTGGCGGAGATCGCCACGCGGCATCGCGAGGCGCTGATCGCACTGTCGGAGGACGCCGACGGCATCGCGGTTGCATTCGAGGGGCAGGAGGGCCTTGCGCTCGCATCCGCCTTCGACGACCTGCTCACCGAGCGGAAGCAAAGCGGCCTCTCGGTCACGCTGCCTGACTATCCCGAGGTGTTTCAAACGGCGTTCGCCGATCGCGCGGTGCGGCGGCCGGAAGAAGCCGGGGCGACGCTGCACATTTACGGCCCGCTGGAAGCGCGGCTGACGGAATCCAGCCGCGTCATCATCGGCGGATTGATCGAAGGGGTGTGGCCGCCGGCGCCGCGCACCGATCCCTGGCTGAGCCGCCCCATGCGGCACGAGCTTGGACTCGACCTGCCCGAGCGCCGCATCGGTCTGTCCGCGCACGACTTCGCGCAGTTGCTTGGCGCCGAGGACGTGATCCTCAGCCATTCCGCCAAGGCCGGCGGCGCGCCCGCGGTTGCTTCGCGCTTCCTGCATCGGCTGGAAGCGGTCGCCGGCGAAGCGCGCTGGGAGGCAGCCAAGCAGGTTGGCGGGCAATATGTTCAGTTCGCATTGGAACTCGACGCCCCCGACGAGGTGAGGCCGGTCGCGCAGCCTGCGCCCACGCCACCTCGCGCTACACGGCCCCTGAGATTGTCCGTCACCGCAATCGAAGACTGGCTGCGCGATCCCTACACCATCTATGCCCGGCATATCCTCAGGCTGGAAGCGCTCGATCCCGTCGATATGCCGCCGTCGGCGGCCGATCGCGGCTCGGCGATACACGATGCGCTCGGCGAGTTCACCAAGAGTTTTGCCGGCGACCTGCCTGCCGATCCCATCCGCGTGCTGCGCGAGATCGGTCAGAAGCATTTTGCGCCGCTGATGGAGCGCCCCGAGGCGCGCGCGCTGTGGTGGCCGCGCTTTCAGCGTATCGTCCGATGGTTTTCCGAATGGGAGGCAATGCGACGGGGTGAGATCGCGGCGATCGACGCCGAGACCCGCGGCGAAATCCCGATCCATCTCGACGATGGGCGGACGTTCCATCTCTCCGCGCGCGCCGACCGCATCGAGCGCCGCGCCGACGGCAGCTTCGTCATCCTCGACTACAAGACCGGATCGCCGCCGACCGCAAAACAGGTGCGGATGGGATTGTCGCCGCAACTGACGCTGGAGGCCGCGATCCTGCGCGAGGGCGGCTTCGAGGGCATCGATGCGGGTTCTTCCGTTGGCGAGCTGGCCTATGTGCACATCAGCGGCAACAATCCGCCGGGCAAGTACGAGGCGCTCAAACTGAAGATCAAGAACGAGCCGCCGCAGCCGCCCGACGAGGCCGCCGACTACGCCCGGGCGCAGCTCGAGACGCTAGTTCGCAAATTCGACAGCGAGACCGAACCTTACCGTTCATTGAACCTGCCGATGTGGACCAACCGTTACGGCAGCTATGACGATCTCGCGCGGATCAAGGAATGGTCGGCGGCCGGCGGCCTGGGACTTCCCGAATGGTGAAGGCCATACGCCCCATTCCCCCCGCGGTCCGCGACAAGCAGGCCAGCGCCTCGAACCCCACCTCGTCGGCATTCGTCTCGGCCAATGCCGGCTCCGGCAAGACGCATGTGCTGGTGCAGCGCGTGATCCGGCTGCTGCTGACTGGCGTCGCGCCGGAAAAGATCCTGTGCATCACCTTCACCAAGGCAGCAGCCGCCAACATGGCAGAGCGCGTGTTCGCCACGCTCGGTCACTGGGTGACACTCGACGACGCTGTCCTCGATGCAGCGATCCGCGACGCCGGCGTCCCCAATCCCAGCGCGAAGCTGCGCAAGCTCGCGCGCGAACTGTTTGCGAAGGCGCTGGAAACGCCGGGCGGGCTGAAGGTGCAGACCATCCACGCGCTGTGCACGCGGCTTTTGCAGCAGTTCCCGTTCGAGGCCAACGTGCCGGCGCGCTTCGCCGTGCTCGACGAGCGCGACCAGACCGACATGATGGAACGTGCCAACCTCAAGGTGTTCCTGGAGGCCTCGAACGCCCCCGACAGCGTGCTTGGCCGCGCGCTTCAGACCGCGATGGCGAACGCCGCCGACGTCACCTTCAAGGACGTCGTCCGCGAAGCCTGCCTGAGCCGCGACCATTTCATGGCCTGGACCGACGCCGCCGGCAGCGCAGACGCCGCGGCGGCCGAGATGTCGGCCGTGCTTGGCGTCAGCAAAGACGACCGCATCGAAGACGTCGAGCGCGAGATCGTTGACGGCCCCTATCTCCCGCGCGCGCGTTGGCTGGAGATCGCGTCTGTTCTCGATACCGGCAGCAAGACTGATTCCGATCAGAGCATTCGGCTGCGCGAGGCTTTTCATTCCGCTGGCGCCACGCAAGTCGACGAATATCTCGGCGTATTCCTGACCGATGAGCGCGCGCTGCGTAAGACGGTTTTGACCAAGAAATTTTGCGACAATAATCGGGCAATTGCTCATCTGTTTGAACAAGAAGGGCTTCGCCTTGCGCCCTTGATCGAAAGACGCCGCGCCGTGATTACCCGCGATCGCACCGAAGCGCTGCTACATATCGCCATTGCGGCGGCGGCAAATTACCGGCGCGAAAAGGAAGAACGCGGCCTGCTCGATTATGACGACCTGATCGACAAGACGCTTGTGATGCTGAACAAGGTGTCGGCGGGCTGGGTGCACTACAAGCTCGACCGCGGCGTCGACCACGTGCTGATCGACGAAGCGCAGGATACCAGCCCACGGCAGTGGGACATTGTCGAGCACATCATTTCCGAATTCGCCGCCGGCCTCGGCGCGCGCGACGGCATCACGCGCACCGTCTTCGCGGTCGGCGACGAAAAGCAGTCGATCTTCTCGTTTCAGGGAGCCGCGCCGCACGAATTTGCCGAACGCCGGCAGCGCTTCGGTTCGCGTTTCAAGGCCGCCGGACTCGACTTCGAATCGATCTCCTTCACCTATTCGTTCCGTTCCGGTGCGGGCGTGTTGCGGGCGGTGGAAAGCGCGTTCCAGTCGCCCGATGTCTTTGGAAGCATCACCACCGATCGCGACGGCATGCCGCGGCACGAGGCGCTGGACGACGCCGGACCCAGCCTGATCGAACTATGGCCGCTGGCGGAAGCCGACGACCGCACGGATATCGAAGGCTGGCGCGCACCGTTCGACGGAGTGTCGGTGACGAGCCCCGAGGTGAAGCTTTCAAAGCGCATTCAGGCCGAGATCAAGCGGCTGGTCGCAAGCGGCACCATGACCGGTCCCAAAGGCGAACGCCGGCCGCTGCGTTATGGCGACGTGCTGGTGCTGGTCCGCCGCCGCGGCAATATTTTCGACGCGGTCATTCAGGCGCTCAAGCATGGGCGCATCCCGGTCGCCGGCGCCGACCGGCTGAAACTGACCGAACACATCGCCATCATCGACCTGATGAATCTCGCCGATGCGCTGCTGTTGCCGCAGGACGATCTGGCGCTGGCCGTGGCGTTGAAAAGCCCGCTGTTCGGGCTCAACGAGGACGAGCTGTTTGAACTCGCCTGGGACCGCACGGGCTCCTTGCGCGACGCGCTGTCAAAGCAGGCCGCGACGAAGGCGCAATTTCAGCAAGCACTGCGGCGGTTGGAAGAATGCGAACGCCGTTGCACGCAGGAAACACCGTTCGCCTTCTACGCCTGGCTGCTCGGCGGCGACGGCGGCAGGCAGCGCATCCTGCGGCGGCTCG
Source organism: uncultured Alphaproteobacteria bacterium (assembly GCA_963832045.1). Lineage (GTDB taxonomy): Bacteria > Pseudomonadota > Alphaproteobacteria > Rhizobiales > Xanthobacteraceae > Bradyrhizobium. The sequence goes on along the minus strand of CAWHSM010000005.1, from coordinate 334,569 downwards.
GCCATGAAGCCAACGATGCGCTCGACGAATTCCTCGAACTCGCGCTAAATTACGAACGCAAGGCGCCCGCTTCGCTACAGGGCTTCATGGCGTGGCTGCGCTCAGCCGACACCGAGGTGAAGCGCGACATGGAAATTTCGCGCGACGAAGTCCGCGTCATGACCGTGCATGGCGCCAAGGGCCTGGAAGCCGCCGTCGTCATCATGGTCGACACCACGTCGTCGCCCTCGGATACGCAGCGGTTGCGGCTGATTCAGGTGCCGCGCGCCAATGGCGGCGAGGTCACGGTCTGGGCCGGCAAGAAGGCCGACGATCCCTCACCCGTCGCTGCGGCCAGGATAGCAATGCTCGGCGACACCGAGGACGAGTATCGCCGGCTGCTTTATGTGGCGATGACGCGCGCCGCTGACCGGCTGATCGTCGCAGGCATCAAACCCGGCAACGTGAACAGCATACGCAAGCTCTGCTGGTACGATTTGGTCGATAAGGGCCTTGTGGCCTCCGCCCTGCGAGAGGAGATCATCGAGACGGACGACGGGAAGATCCGGCGCTACACGCGGCCGGAGGACGGCGCAGAAGCGGGCGGCACCGTTGCGGATACAGCAAGCGCGCAACGCGCCTTGCCGGCCTGGCTTCGAACCCCGTTGCCGAGGCAAACCGCACCCACGGGATTGCTGCGTCCGTCCGATGCCAGCGACGACAACGCGCGGCGCGTCAAGTCGGGCGAATTGGTCGGGCAGCGGACGCGCGGCTTGCGGCGCGGCACGCTGGTGCATCGCTTGCTGCAATCCCTGCCCGACATCACCGCCGAGCGGAGGCGAGATGCCGCGCTGAATTTTCTGCACCGTCAGGCCGGCGACTGGAGCGATGGCGAGCGTGAAACGCTCGCCGGGCAGGTGCTGGCATTGATCGGCGACCCGCGATTTGCGGCGGTTTTCGGCGCAGGCAGCCGCGCCGAGGTCCCGATCGTGGGCCGGCTGGAGCGGGGAGAGCATTCGCCGGTGCTGGTATCCGGGCAGATCGACCGTCTGGTGGTCACCGAAAACGAGGTGCTGGTCGTGGATTTCAAGACCAACCAGAGCCGGCCGGGCTCGGCCGCCGAGGCCCCCTCGGCCTATGTCCGGCAGCTGGCGCTCTATCGCGCGCTGCTGGAGAAGCTTTATCCCCAGCGGGCCATCCGCACAGCATTACTTTGGACAGAAACCCCTGAATTGATGGAGATTTCGGCTCCCGCGCTGGACGCCGTACTGGCATCCGTTGCCAACGGAACGTCAAAGCTTGACCCGGCAACGACGCATTCATAGTTTGGGCTGCATGATCCCTGCGGCAATTCTTGAAAGGCGCCGCATCCCTCCCGAACTAAACGAGGTACTGTAATGGCCGTTGGCAAGGTTTCCGATACCGACTTCGAAGCCGAAGTGCTCAAGGCGCAAGGCCCGGTCGTGGTCGATTTCTGGGCCGAGTGGTGTGGCCCGTGCCGCATGATTGCGCCCGCGCTTGACGAGATCGCCGGTGCGATGGGCGACAAGGTCAAGATCGTCAAGCTGAACGTCGATGAAAGCCCGAAGACCGCATCGAAATACGGCGTGATGTCGATCCCGACGCTGATGATCTTCAAGGGCGGCGAGATGGCGTCGCGCCAGGTGGGCGCCGCGCCAAAGGCGAAACTGCAGCAGTGGATCACCGCTGCGGTCTGATCGTTTCTCCTGATAATTCTGAAAATGGCCGGCGAAAGCCGGCCGTTTGCGTTAAGTAACTCTATCCGGGCAACGTGCCGTTGGCCGCGAGCACATGGCCGGCCAGATAAAGCGATCCCGTGATCAGGACGCGCGGCGGCACCTCATAGGCGAGCCTGGCGAGTGCGCGCAATGCGGCCTCGACACCGGCCGCGCTTTCCACGCGCATGCCGAGCGCGCGCGCGGCGTCCATCAGCCGGCTGAGCGGCATCGTGTTGTCGCGATCCGGTATCGTGACCGCCACGATATGACGGGTGAGACCGGCGAAATTTGCCAGAAACGCCCCGGCATCCTTGTTCGCCATCATGCCGACAATGACCACGAGCGGACGCGACACCCGCTCTTCAAGATCGCCGAGCGCCGCCGCCGCGACGCGGCCGCCTTCGGCGTTGTGGCCGCCATCGAGCCAGATTTCGCCGCCCGGCGGTCCCTGATCCACCAGCGGACCGGGGCCGAGCCGCTGCATCCGCGCCGGCCATTCCGCATTCACAACGCCCGCCTCGAACGCGGACGGTTCGATCCTGAAAGCGTCAATGGCGCGCAACGTTGCAACCGCAAGGCCGGCGTTGTCGAATTGATGGCGGCCGAACAGTTTTGGCGCCGCCAGATCCATCAAGCCGCGATCGTCCTGATAAACCAGCCGCCCGCGCTCGACATTGACATGCCATTCCTGGCCTGCCCGGTGCAGCGGCGCGCGCTGGCGCCTCGCGCTACTCTCGATCTCGGCGAGCGCGTCAGGCTCCTGGCTTGCGCAAATCACCGGCACGCCGCGCTTGATGATCCCCGCTTTCTCGGTCGCGATCGATTTTAGCGAGTTCCCAAGAAATTCGATGTGATCGATGCCGATGGGCGAAATCACGCTGGCTACCGCCGTCTCGATCACATTGGTCGCGTCCAGCCTGCCGCCGAGACCGACCTCGAGCAGCACCGCGTCCGCCGGGTGCCGCGCGAACAGATCGAACGCCGCGGCGGTCTCGATCTCGAACAGCGTGATCGGCTCCCCCGCATTGGCGCGCTCGCAACGCTCGAGCGCGTCGCGCAACGCCTCGTCGCTGACGAGGACGCCGCCGCCGGGGCGACCGAGCCGATATGATTCGTTGATCCGCACCAGATAGGGCGATGTGAAGACGTGAACGCGGTAGCCGGCGGCCTCCAGCATCGCGCGCAAGTAAGCAATGGTTGAACCCTTGCCGTTGGTGCCGGCGACGTGAATGACCGGCGGCAGCTTGCGTTCGGGATGATCGAGCCTTTCCAAGAGGCGCTGCATCCGCTCCAGACCGAGATCGATACGCTTGGGATGCAGGCCGGACAGCCGCGCGATCAGAGCGCCGAGCGGTGACGGCGGTTTAGCCGCAGACCCGTTCACGCCGGAGGCACGGCCGGCGTCATCTCCGCGGCCGATGCAATCGTCGCCGGCGCCGTGACATGCGCAGGCGATTTCGTCGCGGTTTCCAGCGCCGGCGATTTGGTCAGCAGGCGGCAAAGCCTTGCCAGCGTCGCGCGCAGGTCGTGCCGATGCACGACCATGTCGACCATGCCGTGGTCCTTCAGGTATTCGGCGCGCTGAAAACCGTCCGGCAGTTTCTCGCGGATGGTTTGTTCGATCACGCGCGCACCGGCAAAGCCGATCAGGGCGCCGGGCTCGGCAATCTGGACGTCGCCAAGCATCGCATAGGAAGCGGTGACGCCGCCGGTGGTGGGATTGGTCAGCACGACGATATAAGGAAGTTTTGCCTCGCGCAGCATCTGCACGGCGACCGTCGTCCGCGGCATCTGCATCAGCGACAGAATGCCCTCCTGCATGCGGGCGCCGCCGGAAGCCGCGAACACGATGAAGGGCGATCTCTTCTCGAGTGCCAGTTCAAGCCCGCGCACGATGGCCTCGCCGGCCGCCATGCCGAGCGAACCGCCCATGAAATCGAAATCCTGTACCGCGACCACCGCGGCTGCGCCCTCAAGCTTGCCGTAACCGACCTTGACGGCATCGTTAAGCCCGGTGCGGGCACGCGCATCCTTGACGCGGTCGGCGTATCTTCGCTCGTCGCGGAATCGAAGCGGATCGGCCGGCACCTCCGGCAGCGCCACGTCGAACCAAGTCTCGTTGTCGAAGATCGATTTGAGGCGCGCCACCGCGCCCATGCGCATGTGATAGTTCGAGCCGGGAATGACGAATTGATTGGCCTCGACGTCCTTGTAGAACACGAGCTGGCCTGAGTTCGGGGCACTTGATCCACAAATTCTCCGGCGTTTCGCGGCGTAGAATATTGCGAATCTTCGGGCGGACGACGTTGGTGAGCCAGTTCATTGTTCGCTCCGGATTGCCTGCATCCGCCTTGGTCCTGTCAGGCCTGGTCTTGAGGATATATGGCGTCCCCGGAAGGACCGGGCAAGTCGCGCCGCCACTCTGCGGCCGAATCGCACCCTGCGGCGCAATTGCGGCCTATTTCGCGCCCCGAACGCCTTTCGCGAGCTCCGTTGCAAGCCCGGCCACGGCGCCGACCGTCTTGGCTGTAGCCTTGTTGTCTGCATCGAGGCTTCCGCGCAACGCGTCAACGAGCGCCGAACCGACCACCGCGCCATCGGCATGGCTAGCGATCGCGCGCGCGGCTTCCGGAGTGCGGATGCCGAAACCGACACAGACCGGCAGCGGCGTATGGCGCTTGATGCGGGTAACCGCCTCGCCGACCGCGGTCGCATCCGCGCTGGCGCTTCCGGTGATGCCGGTGACGGATACGTAATAGACAAAGCCGGATGTATTGGCGAGCACCGCCGGCAGCCGCTTGTCGTCGGTGGTGGGCGTTGCCAGGCGGATGAAGTTCAACCCGGCTTTCATCGCCGGCAAGCACAGTTCGGAATCTTCTTCCGGCGGCAGGTCGACCACGATGAGACCGTCGACGCCGGCAGCCTTCGCATCAGTGAGGAACTTGTCGACGCCATAAATGTAGATCGGGTTGTAGTAGCCCATCAGCACCAGCGGCGTCGTATCATCGTCGCCGCGGAATTCGCGCACCAGCGCCAGCGTCTTCTTCAAGGTCATGCCGGCCTTCAGTGCGCGCAATCCCGCCGCCTGGATCGAAGGCCCATCCGCCATCGGATCGGTGAAGGGCATGCCGATCTCGATGATATCGGAGCCCGCCTTTGGCATCGCTTTGATGATCTCAAGCGAGGTCTTGGGGTCAGGATCGCCTGCCATCAGGAAGGTCACGAAGGCCGAGCGGCCTTCCTTCTTCAGTTGCGCAAACCGCGCGTCAATGCGGGTGGTCACTTCTGCTTCCCCCGCAGGATGTCGCCGACCTGCGGCACGTCCTTGTCGCCACGGCCGGAGAGGTTGACCACCATCAGGTGATCTTTCGGCCGTTTCGGCGCGAGCTCCATGACCTTGGCGATGGCATGCGCGGGTTCGAGCGCGGGGATGATGCCTTCCAGCCGCGACAACAGCTGGAACGCCGCCAGCGCCTCGTCGTCCGTCGCCGACAGATATTTGACCCGGCCGATTTCATACAGCCAGGAATGCTCCGGTCCGATGCCCGGGTAATCCAGCCCTGCCGAGATCGAATGCGCGTCCTGGATCTGGCCGTCGTCATCCATCAGCAGATAAGTCCGGTTGCCATGCAGTACGCCCGGCCGCCCGCCCGCAATGGAAGCCGCGTGCAACTGTGTCAGCCCATGGCCGGCGGCTTCGACGCCGAAGATCTCGACGGAGGGATCGTCCAGGAACGGATGGAACAGGCCCATCGCATTGGAGCCGCCGCCGATGCAGGCGATCAATGAATCCGGCAAGCGGCCTTCGGCTTCCTGCATCTGCCTGCGGGTTTCCTCGCCGATCACCGACTGGAAGTCGCGCACCATCATCGGATAGGGATGCGGACCTGCCACCGTGCCGATGCAATAGAACGTGTCGTGCACATTGGTGACCCAGTCGCGCAGCGCCTCGTTCATCGCATCCTTCAGCGTGCGCGTTCCCGATTGCACCGGGATCACCCTGGCGCCCAGCATTTCCATGCGGATCACATTGGGCTGCTGCCGCTCGACGTCGACCGCGCCCATATAGACGATGCATTCAAGGCCGAACCGCGCGCATAGCGTCGCGGTAGCTACCCCATGCTGGCCGGCGCCGGTTTCGGCGATGATGCGCTTCTTGCCCATCCGCCGCGCCACCATGATCTGGCCGAGCACGTTGTTGACCTTGTGCGAACCGGTGTGATTGAGCTCCTCGCGCTTGAAGTAGATCTTTGCGCCGCCGAGATGTTCGGTCAGCCGCTCGGCGAAATACAAAGGCGAGGGACGGCCGACATAATCGCGGAGATGGCCGTTCATTTCCGCGTGGAATGCCGGGTCGGCTTTCGCCTCAGCGTAGGCTTTCTCCAGATCGAGGATCAGCGGCATCAGGGTTTCGGCGACAAACCGGCCGCCGAAAATGCCGAAATGCCCGCGCTCGTCGGGCCCGCTTCGGAAGGAATTGGGGATAGGCTTGTTCATCGAACCATCAGTTCTTCGGTTGATCGCGCGGCGCGAATAAAGGCGCGGATCATCTCCGTGTCCTTGGTCCCCGAAGCGCGTTCCACACCGGAAGACACATCCACGCCACCGGCGCCTGTCACCCGGACGGCTTCCGCAACATTGTCCGCATGAAGACCGCCCGACACCATGAACGGTATTTTGAGATCGAGATTTTCGAGCAGGCGCCAGTCGAACGCTGCGCCCAGGCCGCCGGGACGCGTCGCTTCTTTCGGCGCACGTGCATCGAACAGGATGCGATCGGCTACGCCAGCATATCGGGGAATTCGATCAAGATCGCCGCGCACCGCAATCGGCAGGGCTTTCATCACCCGGACGCCGAAAGCCTGTTTGACAGCCATCACAGCATCCACCGACTCGCTACCGTGAAGTTGAAGCCAGTCCGGCCGCACTTGCTGCACGATCTGGTCGAGCACCTCGTCTTCAGCATCGACAGTAAGAACGACGATTTCGGCCCGACCACGCGCCATATCCGCCAACTTGCTAATCGCCGGCAGGTCAACGTGCCGCGGCGACGGCGGAAAGAACACAAACCCGACCATGTCCGCAGCCGCGTCCAGCGCGACGTCGAGCGTCTCTCGCGTGGACAGGCCGCAAATCTTGACGATCAAGGACATGGTTCGAAAACGATGGTTAAGGAAGCCATAAGGCCCTCTGGAGGGCCGGTTGGCGCGGGTTCTACAACGTCGCGCCCTGCTTGTCTCGCCGATATCCGCCCTGCGGCAGCGCGGCTGGCAGGTTCGAATCCCCCCGCTGGGGCATTGCGGCGTGGGCTCGCCGATCAGCCAGTTGCGCCCTTAAGCCCCGCGCATCGGCCTCATGCTGTCGCGCGGAGCGCCGCCAGCGGCGCTGACTGAGCCAGGTTGCGGAACCGCCCACAAGCACTCCCAGGATTAGCGCAGCGAGGATGACCACAAATAGCCGCTGTGGCGGAAGGTCAAAGACCGAATCGCCGGAGGCGAAAGGATCAAACGACACCGTCACGAAATGTCGATTGGCGAGTGAAAAATCGACAATGATCACGCCCAGCAGAACCAGCCATACAGTTCTGAGAAACTTGCGCATGATCTTCTCCCGCTATGATCGAGGAAAACGGGATCGGCTTCAGGTGCTGGCGTCCGTTCCTCCGCCCTCGCGGTTCAGCCGTTCGCGCATTTCCTTGCCGGTCTTGAAAAACGGCACGCTTTTCTGATCGACCGGAACATGCGCGCCGGTGCGCGGATTGCGTCCTGCACGCGCCGGGCGATGCTTGACCGAAAATGCGCCGAAACCGCGCAACTCCACCCGATCGCCGCGCGCCAAAGCCGCGACGATCTCATCGAGAATCGCGTTCACAATGTTCTCGACATCCCGCTGGTAGAGGTGCGGGTTGTGCTCGGCGATACGCTGAACGAGTTCGGATTTGATCATCGAGACGGGGACCCGGGGAATTACGGACCAGCATTTCCGTGAAAATACCTTGAACTGTCAAGACGCTAAATGAAGTTTAGCCGGCGCGAAATGACGTGACAAGCGGCCGAGGGGGTATTGTGGCAGCCTCCGCAACCTCTGAGCGCACTGCAACACCCCCCCCCCAGGCGGTTCAATTCGGCGCCGCCGGGTGCCACAATGCCAGCATGCCCTCAAGCCCGAGACGGTCGACAGCCTGCGCCATGCCCGTTTGCTCGATTTGCCGGGCGATCGAGCTCAAACCGAGCGCATCGAACGTGACCGCGGCCGCCGTTCGCAGGAACGTCAGGTCGCCAAAGCGCGGTGACAGCTTGTAGTCGCGTACCGGCAGGTCGGCCTTGACGCCTTTTTGTGCCACCAGCCAGGCCACGGCCGTTTTCTCGTCGCCAAGCTGATCTATCAGCTTGAGTTCGACCGCCTGGCGGCCGGTAAAGACACGCCCGTCGGCAACCTTTTCGAGCAGCGCATCGTCCATGCCCCGCCGTTCCCGTACGAGACCGCGGAACCAGGCGTAGGAATCCTTGACCAGCGCCGCCAGCGCCTCGCGCGCTTCCGGGCTGGTCGGCTCAAAACCGTTGGGCGCGGCCTTCAACGGCGAGGATTTCACTTCCTCGACCTTGACGCCGACGGTCTTCAGCAATTCGGCAAAATTCGGAAATTGAAACAGCACGCCGATCGACCCCACCAGCGAGCTCTGCTGGGCAATAATATGATCGGCCGCAATCGCCGTGATGTAACCGCCCGAGGCGGCCAGTCCCTCGACCACCACGACCAGCGGCTTCTTGGCTTTCAGCCGCACCAGCGCGTCATAAAGCTGCTCGGAACCGGCGGTGGTGCCTCCGGGCGAATTGATGTGCACGATCACGGCGGCGGTTTGCGATTTCTCCAGCCGCTCCAGCGCCTCGACCCGTTCCTGATCGCTGCGGATCAGGCCTTCGATATTGATGCGGGCAATCGAACCTGACGAGGTCAATGCGGCGCGGCCGCCGGGCGCCGCAATCATGCCGACGGCGACAATTGCCGCAATCGCAATCAAGGCCGCCGCCACGCGCCAGAACGTCAGCTTGCGCCGTATCCTGCGGCGATCGACGATGACATCCGAGTCAAGCGACATCGAAAACTCTCCGAAAAGCGATCCTTGAAAGGGTAAGCCGTCTTCGCTTCATACCCTTAAATGTCTGATGCCCTGATTACATCAATTGCGGTGCAATTTGAAGAAAACAAAGCCCTTCTTTCCCTCCCGTTGCAGGAGAGGGGAAGAATGCGCTCTGCTCGTTCGATCAAAAAAAGGCCCCGGCCGAAACCGGGGCCTTTGGTTCCCTATGCAAGCCGAAGGGGCTTACTTGTCGGTCCGCTGCTTGAGCGCGGTGCCGAGAATGTCGCCGAGCGTCGCACCCGAATCGGATGAGCCATATTGCGCGATGGCCTCCTTTTCCTCGGCGACTTCGAGCGCCTTGATCGAGACCTGCACCTTGCGGGCCTTCTTGTCGAACTGGATCACCCGGGCATCGACCTTTTCGCCGACGGCGAACCGCTCGGCGCGCTGATCGTTGCGGTCGCGGGCAAGCTCGGACCGCTTGATGAAGGTCGTGAAGTCGGTGCCGGCGATCTTCACATCGATGCCGCCTTCCTTCACGTCGAGCACTTCGCAGGTCACCACCGCGCCCTTCTTGACGTCGCCTGGCTCGGCGAACGGGTCGCCCTCCAGCTGCTTGACGCCGAGCGAGATGCGTTCCTTTTCGACATCGACGTCGAGCACCACGGCCTTGACCATGTCGCCCTTCTTGAAGTTGTCGATGACCTGCTCGCCCGGAAGTTTCCAGTCGAGGTCGGACAGATGGACCATGCCGTCGACGTCGCCTTCGAGACCGAGGAACAGACCGAACTCGGTCTTGTTCTTGACCTCGCCTTCGACCGTGGAACCGACCGGGAATTTCTCGACGAAAACTTCCCAGGGATTGCGCATGGTCTGCTTGAGACCAAGCGATATCCGGCGCTTGACCGAATCGACTTCGAGAACCTGCACTTCGACTTCCTGCGAGGTCGAGACGATCTTGCCGGGATGCATGTTCTTCTTGGTCCACGACATTTCCGAGACGTGAATCAGGCCTTCGATGCCGGGCTCGAGCTCAACGAACGCACCGTAATCGGTGATGTTGGTGACGCGGCCGGTGAAGCGGGCATTGAGCGGATATTTCGCCTCGATGCCCTGCCACGGATCGTCCAAGAGCTGCTTCATGCCGAGCGAGATACGGTGGGTCTCGTGGTTGATCTTGATGATCTTGACCTTCACGGTCTGGCCGATCGTCAACACCTCGGTCGGGTGATTGACGCGCCGCCATGCGATATCGGTGACATGCAGCAGGCCATCGATGCCGCCGAGGTCGACGAACGCGCCGTAGTCGGTGATGTTCTTGACGACGCCGTCGATCACCTGACCCTCTTCGAGGTTCTGGACCAGTTCCTGACGCTGTTCGGCGCGGGTCTCTTCCAGTACCGTGCGGCGCGACACCACGATGTTGCCGCGGCGGCGATCCATCTTGAGAATCTGGAACGGCTGCGAATTGTTCATCAGCGGCGCGACGTCGCGGATCGGGCGAATATCGACCTGCGAACGCGGCAGGAAGGCCACCGCGCCGTCGAGATCGACGGTGAAGCCGCCCTTGACTTGGTTGAAGATGACGCCGTGAACCTTCTCGTTGTTGTTGAAGGCTTTCTCAAGCTTGCCCCAGCTCTCTTCGCGGCGCGCCTTGTCGCGCGACAGCACGGCCTCGCCGAGCGCATTCTCGATGCGGTCGAGAAACACCTCGACCTCGTCGCCGACCTTGAGGTCGCTTTCGCGGCCGGGCCCGGCGAATTCACGCAGCGCCACGCGGCCTTCGGTCTTCAGGCCGACGTCGATGACGGCCATGTCTTTCTCGATCGCAACAACCGTGCCCTTGATGACAGAGCTTTCCTGAAGGTTGCCGCCGGCAAAGGACTCATCGAGCATCGCGGCGAAATCGTCGCGGGTGGGATTATACGAACTAGCAGTTGAAGCCATTTGTTCTCCAGATGCGGGGGATTGCCGGCCATTCGGGTTGATGGGCGCATCGAACAAGGAGGGTCGGAGTTCCGCAAACTCTGACGACCGCCCCGCAAAAACTTGCGAGAGCGGGCCGGCTGCTGGCCTGCACGTTCGATACGTTGATTTGTCCGGTGACGAATGGTCTCGAAAATTCTGTTCGAGATACCGACTTCAAAGCCTAGGAGCGGGCTTTCCTCCAATGACGGCAGAGGTTCAAACCTTCTGCCGGCCCGCTCGAACGGCCTCGACAATGTCGATGGCGGCCCGGACGCCGCCTTCTATATCCAAATGGGAGTTATCGAGCAAGTAAGCATCCGGGGCCGGTTTTAAAGGCGCAACCGCGCGATTCCGGTCCCGTTCGTCCCGTTTGAGGATGTCGGCGAGCACGGCGGCCTCGTCGGCCTCTTCCCCCCGGGCAAGGGCTTCCAGGGTCCGGCGGTGGGCGCGCACCTTGGGATCGGCCACGACGAAGATTTTGACGTCCGCATGCGGGCAAATCACGGTTCCGATGTCCCGCCCGTCCAGCACCGCCCCCGGCGGATCGGCGGCGAACTGCCGCTGGAAGTTCAACAGCACCTCGCGCACCCTGGGAAAGGCCGAGACCACCGAGGCCGCATCGCCGACGGCCTGCGTCTTCAGGGCCGGATTGCCGAATTTTTCCGGATCGAGCTCGAGCGCGGCCGAGACCGCCAATACTTCATTGGTCAGATCGGCACCGACATCGAGCAGCGCCTTGGCGACGGCACGGTAGATCACGCCGGTATCGAGATGACGATAGCCATAATGCCGGGCAAGGCGCTTGCCCAGCGTGCCCTTGCCCGACGCCGCGGGACCGTCGATGGCGATGATCATGAGAACTCCGCTCCCATCGCCCGCATCATCGGGATGAAGTCCGGAAAGCTGGTGGCGATAAAGGCGGTATCGTCGACCTTGACCGGCTTGTCGGCGGCCAACCCCATCACCAGCGCCGACATCGCAATCCGATGATCCATATGGGTGGCGACAAGGCCGCCGCCGGGTACGTGGCCCCTGCCCTCCACGATCAGGTCGTCGCCGGAGATCTCGACCTTGACGCCGTTGACGCGCAGCATGTCGGCGGTGGCCTCAAGCCGGTCGGATTCCTTGACCCGCAATTCGCCTAGGCCCCGCATGACGGTGGTGCCTTCGGCAAAGCTCGCCGCCACCGCCAGCACCAGATATTCGTCGATCATCGAGGGCGCGCGTTCGGGAGGCACCTCGACCCCGCGCAGCTTCGAGGCACGCACCCGAAGCTGTGCCATTGGCTCGCCGGCATCGGTGCGAACGTCGCGCTCCTCGATCAAGCCGCCCATCTCGCGCAGCGTGGTGAACAAACCCGTGCGTAGCGGATTGGTCATGACATCGGACAGGATCAGATCCGAGCCTTCGACGACCAGCGCCGCCACGATCGGAAATGCCGCCGACGACGGATCGGCAGGGACGACCACTTTTTCGCCGTGCAGTTCGGGCTGACCCGTCAACTCGATCCGCCGGCCGTGACGGCCTTCGGCTTTGGAGACGATCTGGGCCCCGAAATGCCGCAGCATGAGTTCGGTATGGTCGCGACTGGCCTCGTTTTCGATCACCGTCGTCACGCCGGGCGCGGCCAACCCGGCGAGCAGCACCGCGGACTTGATCTGCGCCGACGCTACCGGCGTGCGATAGAGAATCGGCAGCGGATCGCGCGCACCGGCAAGATTCAGCGGCAGCCGGCCGCCCTCTCCGCCCGCGCCAACCACCCTTGCGCCCATCAATTCCAGGGGATCAAGCACCCGCCGCATCGGCCTCGAACGCAGCGAGGCGTCGCCATCGAAAATGACTGATATCGGACAGCCGGCGACGGCCCCCATCACCAGCCGGCAGCCGGTGCCGGAATTGCCGAAATCGAGCGGCGCCTCCGGCTGGGCGAACCCGCTCACCCCTACTCCCCGCACGATCCAGGCAAAATCCCCGGTGCGCTCGACTTTCGCGCCCAAAGCCCGCATCGATTTAGCGGTATTGAGGACATCTTCGCCCTCGAGCAGGCCCGAAATGCGGGTTTCGCCGACCGCCAGCGCACCCAAGATCAGGGCCCGGTGCGAGATCGATTTATCACCGGGGACGCGAACCGTCCCGGCCAGGGGCCCGCTGCTGCGGGCTTCAAGGGGGGTCTTATGATCGGTAACGCGGTCCGAATGGGTCAAGATTGTGTCCTGCGGTGTGTGGATTTGTCATTCGTAGCGGTATCGCCGCGCGCCCTCAATGCGAATGTCAAATCCAAAACCACACTGGAATCCTATAGTTGCTAGTGCCGCCTATTTGAAGTTCCTGCACCACAAGCGGCGAATTCGATCCAGGAACTTCAAATAGGCGGTACTAGCGGCCCGGTTCTAACATTGGCCGGCGCGCCGCGTCACGCACTCCGCCCGTCTTCTGCAAAGCGCTATTGACAGCGGCCTGCCAACTAGCCAAGTGAAGCACCGCTTTTCGAAAAATTCCCAGGATTCCACACGTGGCCAAATCCGATCTCGGAACCAAACGCATTTGCCCGACGACGGGTAAGAAATTTTACGATCTCAACAAGTCCCCGGTGATATCGCCCTATACTGGCGAGGTCGTGCCGATCGCGCCGGTGGCGCCGCCCCGTGCTGCCCGCGGCGAAGCCGCGGCGCGCGCTACCGCGGCTGCCGCCGCTTCCGCCGCTGAGGTTGCGCCGGAGCCGGTCGAGGCCGAGGAGTTGGTGCCGCTCGAGGAAGCCGACGCCGAGGAGAACACCGGCAAGGTCAAGGCGGCGGTTCCCGAATCAGAAGATGACATCGAGATCGACGAGACGATCGAAGACGATGACGACGATGACTCCACCTTCATTCCCGACGAGGAAGAGGGCGACGAGGACGTCACCGATATTATCGGCGATGTCGGAGGCGACGAGGAGACTTGAGATCGACCCTGAACTGTGTTCAGGGTCTTGACGCGCGTCACCCAAGGCGCGCGCCGCTAGACGGGGCCATAGCTCAGCTGGGAGAGCGCTTGCATGGCATGCAAGAGGTCGGCGGTTCGATCCCGCCTGGCTCCACCAGCCTTCGCAGGCTTCGCCTGCTTCGGCTAGGCAAGCCAGCTCGTAGCGAAGGCGGGCTGGAGCACCGATATGGTACGTCTGCATCATCCGCAGCATCGATTTTCCCGAACAGGAATACGTCGGCGCCATTAGACACCGCACTGAAACCGAAACAGAGGAGACCCCGATGTCCGTGAATGTGCTCTACAAGACGAAGGCCAAGGCCACCGGCGGCCGCGACGGTCACGCCGCAACGCTCGACGGCGCGCTCGACGTCAAGCTCACCACGCCAAAGGAACTCGGTGGTGGCGGCGGCGCGGGCAACAATCCCGAGCAGCTTTTTGCGGCCGGCTATGCCGCCTGCTTCATCGGCGCGATGAAGTTCGTTTCTTCACAGGGCGGCCCGAAGGTGCCCGCGGACGCGTCGGTAACGTCGACGGTCGGCATCGGCCCACGCTCCGAAGGCGGCTTCGGCCTCGATATCGCGCTTGAGGTCTCGCTGCCCGGACTTCCGCGCGCGGAAGCCGAAGCGCTGGTCGCTAAGGCGCATCAGGTGTGCCCCTACTCCAACGCCACGCGCAACAACGTCGACGTTCGCCTGACGGTGGTCTGACCTTCAGAGGTGGGCTGGTGTCCCGGTTCTGACATTCGTACCCCATCGCGGCGAGTTTGTTTACGAATGTCAGAACCAAAGGGACACCAGCGAATATGGCTTCCTGGTGCGGTTCTGGATTTGACATTGGCCTCAGAACGCTCGCGGCCCCACGGGGGCCAATGTCAATCCACCGCACCAGCGCGGGCCGCTCTGCTCGAAAAGCATTTGATGCGGCCGGAGAAGCCCGCTGGCTCTGAAATCCTGTGAGGGATTTGAGCGAAGGTTTTCGATGACTCACAGCACTTCGGGCGCGATGACGGGCTTGCGCGTGATTGATCTCACGCGCGTGCTCGGCGAACCCTACTGTAGGCCCGATGCGGATCGGCGTTCCCGTGGTGGATATCACCACCGGCCTTTACGCGACGATCGGCATCCTGATGGCGCTGTCGGAGCGGCAGCGCTCGGGGCTCGGACAATTTCTTGAAACCACGTTGTTCGAGGCCGGGCTATCGGTCATGCATCCGCACGCCGCGAACTATTTCATGCGCGGCAAGCCGCCTTCGCTCACCGGCAACGAGCATCCGAACCTCGTGCCCTATGCGATCTTTCCGACCCGCACCGACGATATCTTCATCGGCGTCGGCAATGACGGCACCTTCCGGAAATTGTGCAAGGAGATCGGCAAGCCCGAATTGGGCACCGAACCATCCTTTGCGCGCAACAAGGACCGGATCGCCGATCGCGACGCGCTGCGCGCGGAACTCGCCGCGGTCTTCAGCCAGCACACCGCCGAGGTGCTCTCCGAGTTCGGCTACTCGCGGTCCGAAATCGAGGCGCTGGAGGCCGAGGGGGTCATCTGCAGCGAGCGACGGCGCTAACCACGGGCCGAAACCTGTTGGGGACCCGTGGCTGCGGGTGCTTGAACACCCCCAAATTATGCCCATATTGGCTTTTGATCGGGGGGTGAATCCACCTTCAGGTCATGCTGGGGCGCCGCAAGGGCCCCGAAACTTCAAAGTCGCTTCGAGAGGGCTTTGCAAAAAAATGTCTCGTGTTCCCTCGTTATCGAGTCCGTTTCTGCTGGGATTTGACGAAATCGAGCGTGCGCTCGATCGCGTCGTCAAAGGCGCGGACGGCTATCCTCCTTACAACATCGAACGTTGCGACCGTGCCAATGGGCAGCCGGAACGGCTGCGCATCACGCTCGCGGTGGCGGGGTTTACCCGTGACCAACTCGATGTAACCACTGAGGAAAATCAGCTCGTCATCCGCGGACGCCAACAGGACGACAAGGCCCGGCAATACATCCATCGCGGCATCGCCGCACGCCACTTCCAGCGCACCTTCGTGCTGGCGGAGGGGATGCTCGTGTTGGGCGCGGACCTGAAAAACGGGCTGTTGTCGATCGATCTCGCCCGGCCGGAACCGGAGAAGGTCGTTAAGACAATCGCTATCAATGAACACGAATAATGGAACGAGTAGCGGACTCGACCGCTTGGACTAGAGAAGGAGTCGAGACGATGACTGAAGGTAATGTAGTGTTCGAGCCCCGTGTTTCCCTGGAGGCGCTGGCGAGCCTGGGCGAAGGCCATATCGCCTATGTGAAGCAGATCCGCTCGGAAGATGTGCCGGACCTGTTTCCGCAGGCGCCGAAGGTTGCGCCGGGACTGAAGCTGTTCGCACTCCATGCGGCCGATGGCACTCCGATCATGCTGACCAACTCGCGCGAAGCCGCGATCGCGAACGCCTGGAGCAACGAACTGCAGGCCGTGAGCGTGCACTGAGGCCGGTGCGCTGAAATTGTCGCGGCGGTGATCCGAAAGGACCGCCCTCGCGACCGGCGTTTTGAAAATTATGCTGCGCTTGCCGGCGGCAGCGCCAGCACCGAATAGATCGCCTGCGCCTCGCGCGAAGCCCGCAACTTCTTCGCCACATCCTGGTCGCGCAACAGCCGCGCAATTCGTGCCAGCGCCTTCAGGTGATCGGCGCCGGCGCCTTCCGGCGCCAGCAGCAGGAACACGAGATCGACCGGCTGGCCGTCCATCGCCTCGAAATCGATCGGGCGTTCGAGCCGCGCAAACAGACCGAAGATCTTTTCCAGTTTGGGAAGCTTGCCGTGCGGGATCGCAACGCCGTATCCCACCGCGGTCGTGCCTAACTTCTCACGCTGCAACAGCACCTCGAAAACCGAGCGCTCGTTCTGTCCGGTGAGGCTCGCTGCACGCGCCGCCAGTTCCTGCAGCGCCTGCTTCTTGCTGTTGACCTTCAATGCCGGGAGAATCGCCTCGGGTGCGACCAGATCGGTAATCGTCATGGGGCGTTCCGAGGTAAAATCCGAGATGAATCGATCGTCAGGTTGCGAGCGGACTTCGGCGGGGGAATCATGCGGGAAAGGTGGTCGCCCACCACCCCCATCCTAGGTGGGAGGGCTTCTACTCTAACGCAAGAGCGGTGCCAACACCCGTAAAGATACCGCCCACCCCTACCGTTAAGGGCGCGGACCATAGGGGCGCCCCCCCTGGCCGTCAACGGCCATGAACGCCCCAAAATACGATGTTTTGGGCCTGATCGCCGTGGCGCATTAGCCTGTTGTTTGGGCATGATCTTTTCGAAAAAAGGCTTCCGGTCGGGCATGGACGCGGCCTTTAGCCGCCAGCGGCGACGGCCGGGGGGTCGATCCAGCCGACATTGCCGTCCGGACGGCGATAGATGATGTTCACCCGGCCGCTCGAACCGTGCTGGAACACCAGACAGGCCGCGCCGGACAGATCGAGTTCCATCACCGCTTCCGAGACCGACAGGCGCTTCAGCGCGGTGGTGGCCTCGGCAATGATAACGGGGCTATAGCCGGTCACCTCTTCGTCGCTCTCGGCCGGCGCCTCGATCACATAGCTCGGCGCGTCGAGCGGTGGGGCGTCCATTCCTGCCAGGGCCTCGGAGGCCGCGTGGGCCTTGCGGGCGGAGCGATCCTTCAGCCGGCTCTTGTAGCGGCGCAGCCGCTTTTCGATCATCAGCAAGGCCTGGTCGGCGCTGGCATAGGCGTCGACCGCATTGGAATCCGCCTCCAGCGTAATGCCGGAATCAAGATGCAGCGCGCAGTCGGTGCGGAAGCCGGAGCCGTCTTTGCTGAACGTGATATGGCCGGAGTAATTGCCGTCGAAATATTTGCGCAGCACTTCGTCGGTGCGCTCCGAAACCCGCCCGCGCAACGCGTCGCCGACACTGAGGCTTTTTCCAGAGATCCGCAAAGTCATGGGTGCCTCTCTCTAGTTGGGCTATCGACAGTATTCCGATTCCGACGGGACGCAATCACGTCAGGCGGGCTGGATGTCGCGGGACCGGTCGGGGGATACGGCGGGCGCCGATAGGGCATTGCCAAGCATGCTTTGTTTGTCACGCCGACGCTGCACCGACGATGGAATCCGCATCGCCTCGCGGTACTTGGCGACGGTGCGGCGGGCAATATCAATGCCGGTTGCGCGCAATCGTTCCACGATGGTGTCGTCGGAGAGAATCAGCGCGGGGTCTTCGGCGTCGATCAATTGCTTGATGTGATGGCGCACCGCCTCCGCCGAGTGGGCTTCGCCGCCATCGGCCGATGCGATCGAGGCGGTGAAGAAATATTTCAGCTCGAAAATACCGCGATTGGTCGCCATGTATTTGTTGGCGGTGACGCGCGAAACCGTCAATTCATGCATCTGGATGGCGTCGGCAACCGCTTTCAGGTTGAGCGGCCGCAAATGGGCCACGCCGTGCGTGAAGAAGCCGTCCTGCTGGCGGACGATCTCGGTTGCAACCTTCAGGATGGTGCGGGCGCGCTGATCGAGCGCGCGCACCAGCCAGGTCGCGTTCTGCAGGCAATCGCTGAAATAGGACTTGTCGCCGTCCTTGCGGATCGTCTTCGACAGCTCGGTGTAATAAGTCTGGTTGACCAATACGCGCGGCAGCGTGTCGCTGTTGAGTTCGACATGCCAGCCGCCATCGGGGCCGGGCCGCACATAGACATCGGGCACCACCGTCTGCGCGCGTGCCGAACCGAACTTCAGGCCGGGCTTCGGATCGAGCCTTCGAATTTCGCCGATCATGTCGGTGATGTCTTCGTCGTCGACGCCGCATAATTTCCGTAACGAAGCGATGTCGCGCTTGGCGAGAAGTTCGAGATTTTCCACCAGTGCCCGCATCGCGGGGTCGTATCGATTGAATTCGCGCAACTGGATCGCCAGGCACTCGCTCAGCGATCGCGCGCAAATCCCGGGCGGATCGAATTTCTGCAACACCGCGAGCACCGCCTCGACATCACCAGCCGAAGCGCCGAGCCGCTCGGCAGCCTGCCCGAGGTCGGGCGGCAGATAACCGGCTTCATCGACCAGGTCGATCAGGTACTGGCCGATCATGCGCTGGGCGGGGCCGGCGAAGGCCACCGCCAACTGCTCCGCAAGATGACCTGCCAGCGTCACCTCGGCGGCGGCAAAGGCCTCGAGGTTGTAGCCCTCGTCGTTGGAGGCGCCGCCGCCCCATTCGGTATAGGTGGTGGGCACCGCATCCTGGGCGTTGCGCGCGGCGGCTTCGGCGGGTTCTTCCGAAAACACGTTGTCGAGCGGCGTATCGAGGGTCTGTTCGATCTCGGTGCGGCTGCCGAGTTCGCGGTTCATCCATTCTTCCTGGACCGGCTCCGCGCCGTCGGCGGCAAAATCCTGCAATTCGCCGCCGGCTTCCTCGCCAAAACCGCTTTCGGAGGTCTCGATCGACCCCGTCGACGCCTCGCCGGCGACCGCGGCTTCCGGACCCTCGCTTTCGCGCTCCAGCAGGGGATTTCGCTCCAATTCCTCCTCGACAAAGGCCGACAGGTCGAGATTGGACAGCTGCAGCAGCTTGATCGCCTGCATCAGCTGCGGCGTCATCACCAGCGACTGCGACTGCCGGAATTCTAATCTCTGGGTCAGCGCCATGGAGGCAAGAACCAATTCTCAAAAGTTGGTCCGATTCTTGCTTAAACTAGTCATGGACCGATGTACACGGCTTGACTTCGTGGAAAAAAGCTGTCGGTGCAGCCATTTTGGCGGGCCCAATCCGAAAGCGCCCCTCGAACTCCCGCCCCGAATCAGAGCCGGAATTCTTCGCCGAGATAGAGCCTGCGGACATCAGGATCGCTGACGATCTCGTCCGGACTGCCTTCGGTCAGGATTTCTCCGGCATAGACGATATAGGCGCGATCGGTCAGCCCGAGTGTTTCCCTGACATTGTGGTCGGTGATCAGGACGCCGATGCCGCGGTTGGTGAGATGGCGGACGAGATCCTGGATGTCGCCGACCGCGATCGGATCGATGCCCGCGAACGGCTCGTCGAGCAGCATGTAGTTGGGACGGGTCGCCAAAGCGCGCGCGATTTCGACGCGCCGCCGCTCGCCGCCGGATAGCGCAATCGACGGCGTTTTTCTCAACCGCGTGATGTTGAATTCATCGAGCAGGGAATCGAGTTCTGCCTCGCGCTTTTTCCGCGAGGGTTCGACCACCTCCAGCACCGCGCGGATATTCTGCTCCACGGTGAGGCCGCGAAAGATCGAGGCTTCCTGCGGCAGATAGCCGATTCCCAGCCGCGCGCGCTGATACATCGGCAGCTTGGTGACGTCGTGGCCGTCAAGTTCGATGGCGCCGCGATCGGCCTTGATCAGGCCGGTGATCATGTAGAACACCGTCGTCTTGCCGGCGCCGTTCGGACCGAGCAGACCGACGGCCTCGCCGCGGCGGACATAGATGCTGACCCCGCGGACGACCTGGCGGGTGCCGAAACTCTTTTCCACGCTATGCACAGCCAGGTATCCCGCCCGCGGTGCCAATCGCGGCGCGGTGGCGCCATTCGCCCTGGGTGCAGATTTGGCTGCGGGTTTGGCCGGGGCCGGGCGGGGCTTTTCGGCGCGCGGCAGTTCCAGCGCCGGCGAGGGCGCCGCGCGGGCGAGCGGCGGCGCATCACGTACCGGGTTTGTGAGCATTTCGCCCATGCTGTCGCCGAGCGCGGTGATGTCCTCGCGCGAGCGCGCAAAGCCGCCCTTGCCGCGTTTTGCGGGGCGTCGCCGGAACATGCCGAGTAGATCCATCATCCCCGCTTTGTCCGAGCCCCTAAGGCGCGCCTCAACTGGCCGCGGCGATTGATTCGCCCGCCCAGCATGAATGAACGAATGCCCCTTGCCCAGCGGATCAGCCGTGCGTTCCCGAGCGCGTGACGCGCCGGCTGGATCGTGACCCCCGCGGGCTAGATACAGGGTTGTATCGCCGGCTTCAACCGCGCCAAGGCCGATTTCTTTCTAAGCTATTGAGGTTATTTCAGTTTGGTCGGTGCCCCAGGGACAGGCAGCAGCGGCGGCGCGCCCGACGACGGCTGACCGTTGCATCCCTGGCCGGACGATTGGTTCAGGAAGAGACCCTGCACCTTGCCGCTGTCGGATTCCACGCGCGATACGCCGGTCGTCATGTCCACTAACAGCCGATCCCCCTTCAAGACGTTCTTGCATTGGGTCAGCACCACGCCTCCCAGCATGGTGATCAGATTGGTCTTGGTGTCGAACACCGCCGTGTCGCCGGTCACGACCTGATCCTTTTGCGTCACGATCACATTGCCCTTCGCCTCGAGCCGCTTGATCGACGAGGTTCCGCCGGGGCCGGGGGTAGCGGACTGGATCGGCGCCGATTTGGCGGCGGCCTTCGGATTGGCCGGCGGCGCCGGCGCCGCGCTCTGATCCTTCAATTCGTAGAAAACGACCAGTATCTTGGACGTCATGGTGGTGTCGCCCTGAACCACCTTCACATTGCCGGAGAAGGTCGCTTCCTTTTTCTTGTCGCGCATCTCGAGGCTGGCCGCCTCGATCTGAATCGGCTGATCGCGATTTTGCGAAAAGCCCTGCATGGCGTTGGGCACGCCGCTCACCGTGCTTTGGGCTGCAGCTTCGCTCGCAAACGGCATCGCGAACCAAAACACCGCGAAGCTTAAGCCGATGACGATCCGCGGCCTGACGATTCTCCAGCGAAAAATTTTCATCAGATCACTTCGCGTTGGAGGACTTGTTGCCCGGCCGCGTCTTCGTGGCGCGCACCGGCTCAGGCGCCGGCGGCGCTTCGGCAGGCGGTGGTATCTTGTCGATATTCATCACGACATTGCCGTCGAACCGGACCACTTCGCCGCCGCCCGTGATCTTCATCCGGTCGGAAGAAATTTTTCCGTCGGCCCATTTGACATCGACATGCTCATCGGACGTCACCGTTCCGTTGCTCATATCGACAAAGGCCTGGCTGAGCCACGCTTCATAGCCCGTGGTGGTCTGCAAATAGACGTCCTTGTGCAAATCGAGCAGCTGCTGCTTGGTATCCATCAGCCCGTTGACCGCCTCCAGCGTGACGGTCGACTGATCTTCCATCAACACCTTGCCCCTTAGCGTCTTGAGCTCGACGTGATCCGGATCGGTGACATCCTGGACCGCGGTATGGGCCCAGACCTCATAGGGCCGCCTGTCCTGCGAATAGCCCGACAAATGCGGCGATTCCATTGTGATCTTGGTGCCGGAGACGACGAGGTTTCCCATTTCAATCGGCAGCTTTGGCAGCAGCATGCGGAAAGGGTTGAAGATCGAGACCAGGATGATGGCGGCAAGCGACAGAATCACGGCGGCGGGAACGGCAACCCGCAATATGCGCACCAGCCGGCTGTGACGCGCCGCGACGGCGAAGCGCGCCTCCATTCCGGCTTGATAGGCAGGATTCTGAATCGAATTCACCACTGCTCCAGAGGTAAAGACCGACAAAGCCAGATCATTTTACCCCGAGATGATCGGATCGCCCACCCGCAAAGGGACCTCGTGCGAGGAGTTTGTCTGAAACGAGGCGGCCAACCGGCGTCAAGGGCTCCGAAAAGGAATCTCCTCACGAATGGGCGAAAATATCCTCGGCTTCCCAGCCCTGCAAATCGAGCTTGGCCCGCGTCGGCAGGAAAGCGAAGCAGGCCTGCGCCAATCCCAAACGCCCTTCGCGCGCAAGCATGACGTCGAGGCGTTCGCGCAACGCGTGCAGATGAAGCACGTCGGAGGCCGCATAAGCGAGCTGCGCTTCGCTTAAGGTTTCCGCGCCCCAGTCGCTCGACTGCTGCTGTTTCGAAAGATCGATGTTGAGGACCTCGCGCACGAGATCCTTCAAGCCATGGCGGTCGGTGTAGGTACGCGACAGCCGCGAGGCGATCTTGGTGCAGTAAACCGGCTCGGGCATCACGCCAAAGGCGTTATAGAGCGCGGCGAGATCGAAGCGGGCGAAATGGAAGATCTTCGTGATTTTGGGATTGGCCAGCAAGGCTTTCAGATTCGGCGCGTCGGTTGGACCCTTGCCGTGATCGCGGGGAATCTGCACCACATCGGCGCTGCCATCGCCGTTCGACAGCTGCACCACACAAAGCCGGTCGCGATGCGGATGAAGCCCCATGGTCTCGGTGTCGATCGCAACGGCGTCGGTGTAGCGGGTGAGATCGGGCAAGTCACCGCGGTGCAGGCGTACGGTCATGAATGCGAGGGCCTCTGATCGATTCGACGAGAGACCAATCTAGCCTCCAATCTCGCAAGAGGCGAGCGGAAGACCGCGGCTTTTCGTCGGCAAATGCTCCGGTTCAGCCGCTTTGGAATGTGAATCCGGCGCGCCCTAGTGTGGCGACACTGACGTTCCTTTCAGTGTCGCCGCGAGTTCTTCGAAGGAACGTCAGTGTCGCCACACTAGTGGCGTGGATTAGAGGTTTGTTACCGGAGCGAGCTTATAAGCAGGGCTTGGGCAAATGGTGCCCAGGAAAGGACTCGAACCTTCACGACTGTTAGGTCACTGGCACCTGAAGCCAGCGCGTCTACCAATTCCGCCACCTGGGCCCGGGGGCGGTTAGTACGGATCGGTCGCGCGGTTGTCAAATTGGCGAAGCATCCTTCCCTGACATGATCTGCGGGCAGCCGCTTCTCATTTGTCCCAGGGGAAAACCGGTGCCCACCTTGCGCCAACGCGGCCCTTCGGGGCCCGATCATGCTCAAATGGGCTGTACAGCGTGAAAGCGATGGCGTATCGCCAAACCGCTGAATTTACCGTCGATCGACCGCCTGCCACCCGCAGGAACTGAGCGTCAGGAATTCACCCCATGGCATCGAACCTAGAAACCCTGGTCACGGTTTTCGGCGGGTCTGGCTTCCTCGGGCGAAGCGTGGTCCGTGCGCTTTGCAAGCGTGACTATCGCGTCCGCGTGGCCGTGCGCCGGCCGGAACTGGCCGGTCATCTCCAGCCGGTCGGCAGGGTCGGCCAGATCCATGCGGTCCAGGCCAATCTGCGTTACCCGGCTTCCGTCGAGGCAGCGATGCGTGACACAGACGTCGCCATCAACCTCGTCGGTATCCTGGCTTCCAGCGGCGCGCAGACTTTTGACGCCGTCCAGGCGGAAGGCGCGGGCACCGTGGCCAAAGCCGCGGCCACGGCCGGCGCACGCATGGTTCACATTTCGGCGATCGGCGCCGATGTCAATTCCGCCTCGCACTATGCGCGCTCCAAGGCCGCCGGCGAAGCGGCGGTGTTGTCGGCCGTTCCTTCCGCCACCATCCTGCGGCCCTCGGTCGTGTTCGGCCCGGAGGATGATTTCACCAACCGCTTCGCGGCCCTGGCGCGGATGTCGCCGGCCTTGCCGCTGATCGGGGGCGGGGTGACCAAAATGCAGCCGGTCTATGTCGGCGATGTCGCTTCGGCCGTGGCCGACGCCGTCGACGGCAAGACCAAAGCAGGTAGCGTTTACGAACTCGGCGGCCCCGAAGTGCTCTCGATGCGCGAAATCATGCAAGTGATTTTGGAGATTACCGGACGGCACCGCATGCTGGTATCGCTGCCGTTTGGGCTCGCAAAGTTGCAGGCGCTGTTCCTGCAATTTGCGCCGGCGCCGCTAACGCTGACGCCGGATCAGGTCGAACTCCTGCGCAGCGACAATGTGGTGTCGGAGGCGGCGAAGGCCGCAGGCCTCACGCTGGAGGGACTCGGCATCGCCGCGGATACGCTCGAGGGCGTAGCCCCGCAGTACCTCTGGCGCTTTCGCAAGTCCGGCCAGTTCACGCACAAGGACGCTTAGCGTCCCATCGCCAGCGCGATCAGGCCGAGCGAACCGACGACGACGCGCCACCATGCAAACAGCGTGAAACCGTGGCGGGTCACATAGCCGAGAAAGGTTTTCACCACGATGATCGCGGTGATGAACGACACCACGAAGCCGATCGCAACGATCCCCAAATGGTCGACCGTCATCTCGGCGCGGTTCTTGTAAAAATCATAGGCGAACGCGCCGACCATGGTCGGTATAGCCAGGAAGAACGAGAATTCCGCCGCCGCGCGCTTGTCGGCGCCCAACAGCATCGCCGCGACGATGCTGGCGCCGGAGCGGGAAACACCGGGAATCATCGCCAGACATTGCGCGAAACCGATCCACAGATAGGTGAGCAGCGGAAATTTGGTGGCGTCGTGCTCATACGGCTTGTGATCGAGCTGGTCGACCCACAACAGAACGGCGCCGCCGACGATCAGCGAGAAACACACGACCCACGGATTGAACAGAACTTCCTTGATATATTTGCCGGCGATCAACCCGATCACCACCGCGGGGAGAAACGCCACCAGGATGCCGATGACGAAGCGCCGGTCGTCGGGATTGGAAAACACGCCGAGCGCGATCCGCCACAATTTGGCGAAATAGATCACAACAATGGCAAAGATGGCGCCAAGCTGAATCAGCACCACAAAACTGTCCCAGAAGGCGCCCTCGCCAAGACCGAAGAAGCGCTTCACGAGCAGCATGTGGCCGGTCGAGGAAACCGGCAGGAATTCCGTGATGCCCTCGACGATGCCGAGAATTACCGCCCGCAACGAATCAGACAGCATGATCTAGCGCCCTCTCTTCAGGTTGGTGTATCTGCCTGGCAGCGATCCGTTGGGGCCGCCATGAGCAAGCGGTGTGAAAAAGCGCGATTCTTCTCGCTTATTCGCCTGGATGCCGCAACGGCAAAAACGAGAAAAACTCAAGGGTTGCCTCGCTCGAAAGCTTCGGTAGTTTGGCGGCGCAACCGGTCAAAGGCTTCATGTTCACGCTGTTCCACCACCCCTTCTGTCCACACTCACGCTTCGTACGCCTCGTGCTCGGCGAACTCGGCCTTGAGGTGCGCCTTACAGAAGAGCGGGCCTGGGAACGGCGCGAAGCCTTTCTCGCGTTGAACCCCGCGGGCACGACGCCGGTGTTGATCGCCGAAGGCGAGGGCGCGATTCCCCATGCCGGCATCATCGCGGAATATATCGACGAGACCCTTGGCGCCGATATGGCGGAACGAAGGCTATTGCCGGCAACGATCGGCGAGCGCATCGAAGTGCGGCGGCTGATGGCCTGGTTCAACGGCAAGTTTTTCGAAGAGGCGTCCAATCCGCTGGTCACCGAGCGCATCTACAAGCGCTTCATGGGCGAGAACGAGGGCGGCGGGCCGCCGTCGGCCGACGTGATCCGCGCGGCGAAAGCCAATGTGCGCTATCATCTGGCCTATATCGGCTGGCTGGCGCGAACCCGGAATTATCTCGCCGGCGACCGGCTCACCTATGCGGACCTCGCCGCCGCGGCGCATCTTTCGGCGATCGACTATCTGGGCGACGTGCCATGGATCGAGGACGACGCGGCAAAGGCCTGGTATGCGCGGGTCAAATCCCGACCCTCGTTCCGTCCGCTGCTCAGCGAATGGCTGGCGGGCGTGCCGGCGTCGCGGACCTATGTGGACCTCGACTTCTGATTGAACTCTACGAACTGAACACTGACGTTCCGTCGATGGCGGTCAACTCCCTCTCCCATTGGGAGAGGGTTGGGGTGAGGGGTTACATTCTATCGTTAGGCCGTAACCCCTCACCCGTCACGCTTCGCGTGCCGACCTCTCCCCATGGGAGAGGTGCGGCTGCGGATGTGGCGGCTCTGGCTGCCACATCATGACGTTGTCTCTCAAAGAAGCGTTGGTTCATGAAGCCCGCACGCTCGGCTTCGATTGCATCGGCGTGACCGACCCGGGCGCGATCGCGCAAGCCGGCCACTATTTCCGCGAATTCCTCGACGCCGGCGCCCATGGCGACATGGAATGGCTCGCGGCCAACCCACAACGTCGCAGCGATCCGCGCGAGCTATGGCGCGGCGTTCGTTCGGTGATCATGCTGGGCGTCAATTACGGCCCCGAGCAGGATCCGCTCGCGATTTTGCAACAGCGCCTGCGCGGCGCGATTTCGGTCTACGCGCAAGGCGACGATTACCACGACGTGATCAAGAAGCGGCTCAAGGCGCTGGCGCGATGGCTGGCGGCGAGGGCGGCTTGCGAGGTCAAGGTATTCGTCGATACCGCGGCCGTGATGGAAAAGCCGCTGGCGCAGGCCGCCGGACTTGGCTGGCAGGGCAAGCACACCAATCTGGTGTCGCGTGAGTTCGGCTCCTGGCTTTTTCTCGGCGCAATCTTCACCGACGCCGACCTGCCGCGCGACGAGGCCGACATCGATCATTGCGGCACGTGCCGGGCCTGCCTCGACATCTGCCCGACATCAGCTTTTCCCGCCCCCTACAAGCTCGACGCGCGGCGCTGCATTTCCTATCTCACGATCGAAAACAAGGCGGCGATCCCGCGCGAATTCCGCAAAGCGATCGGCAACCGCATCTATGGCTGCGACGACTGCCTTGCGGTCTGTCCCTGGAACAAATTCGCGCAAGCCGGCCATGAAGCAAAGCTGTCGCCGCGCGACGAACTGCGCGCGCCTGAGTTATCGTCGCTGGTACGGCTCGACGACGCGGCGTTTCGAAAACTGTTTGCCAAATCGCCGGTCAAGCGCATCGGCCGCGACCGCTTCATCCGCAACGTGCTGATCGCGATCGGCAATTCGAACGATCCGTCGCTGGCGAAAGAGGCGAAGCACCTGCTGACCGACGCAAGCCCGCTGGTTCGCGGGGCTGCGGTGTGGGCGTTGTCACAACTGGTAGGCCGGATCATTTCGCGGCGCTTGCGGCCAATGCTGCCGCGGAGAGACGACGAGAGCGTTCGCGCGGAATGGATTGCCGAGCGACCTTAAGCCAGGTGACGTTGCATCTCCCGTTGCGCGCCTTCGATGGCGTCGCAAAAGGCGCTCAGCAATTCTTGCGTCGTCATGGCGTTCCCTCCACGACGAAAAGAAGCTTAGCCGATCTCCGCCACCGCTGCGAGAATCCGCGCGATGTCCTGCGGCCGCGACAGGCGGTGATCGCCGTCCTGAATCATCGTCAACACCACATCGTCGGCCGGCAACCGATGCACCAGCGCAAACGCATGCTTCCACGGCACATCCGGGTCCTGCGCGCCTTGCAGGATGCGCACCGGGCAGCCGACCTCGATCGCGCCCCCGAGCAGGAGATGTTTGCGGCCCTCTTCGATCAGGTTGCGGGTGATCGGATAGGGATCGCCATATTCGGACGGGCGCAGCCACATACCGGTGGTCTCGATCTGGCGGCGGATTTCGGGTGAAAATCCCTTCCACATCAGTTCCTCGGTAAAATCCGGCGCCGGCGCGATCAGCACGAGGCCGGCGAGCGAGGCGCCGCGCCTGGCCAGTTCTCGCGCCAGCAGCAGCGCCATCCATCCGCCCATGGAGGAGCCGATCACCACCTGCGGACCTGTGCAAAACTGCTCGAATACCGCAACGCTTTCTTCCAGCCAGCGGCCGATGCTGCCGCGAATGAAATCGCCTCCGGATTCGCCGTGGCCGGAATAGTCGAACCGCACGCAGGCGCGCTTGTGCTCGGCTGCCCACGCATCCAGCGACAGCGCCTTGATGCCGCACATGTCCGACTTGAAGCCGCCGAGCCAAAAAAGCCCGGGCGAGTTGCCGGCGCGGGCACGCACCGCGATGCGGCGCTGTTCGCTTCCAGCCCCGACCTCGATCGAGACGGGCGGCTCTGCGGCCGCGGCGGAACTCGTCATGGCAATGTCACTCCGTGCGCCTGTTTGGGCGAGCCGAACCGTTCCGTCAACGGAGCGGGCGGAGGTAAAGCGCCGTTCTTGCAGGAGCAACCCTGGCAACCTATTTCCGGTGATCTGAACATTCCCCGATCAAGCGCGTTGTTCGGCGTGGCTAAAATGCCTCGGATTTAGTGCTTTTTCTCCCGATCCGGGTAAGTTCGCTTGCCCGCGAAGCCTTATTCCTTCAAACTGCTACCTTCGTTCACAACTTTGGAGAGTTACCCATTCGCCGTCCCAATAGAGCCCCGCCCGCCGTTGCCAAAGACGGGCCGCGCACCAATGATGAAATCCGCAACGCACAGGTTCAGCTAATCGACCAGACCGGCGTGAATCAGGGCACCGTCGAGACGATCACCGCCATCAAGATGGCGCTCGATGCCGGAATGGACCTTGTGGAGATTTCGCCCAATACCGTTCCTCCCGTCTGCAAGATCATGGACTACGGGAAGTACAAGTACTCGGCGCAGAAGAAAGCGGCGGAAGCCCGCAAAAAACAGAAGATCGTCGAGATCAAGGAAATCAAGCTTCGGCCCATGATCGACGATCATGACTACGACGTGAAGATGCGCGCCATGCAGCGTTTCTTCGAGGAAGGCGACAAGGTCAAGGTCACCTTGCGCTATCGCGGCCGTGAAATGGCGCACCAGGAAATCGGCACCAAGCTTTTGGACAAGGTCAAGAGCGACGTTGCGGAGTTCGCCAAGGTGGAGCAGGACGCTCGCTTTGAAGGCCGCCAGGTCGTGATGGTTCTGGCCCCGCGCTGATTTGGCCTGTTCGTCAACTTGTCGTCCCCGCCAACGGGTCGCGCGAATGCGCGCCCGATGACAGGCTCCGGCGGGGACCCATAGCCAGCAATGTCAGACGTAAAAATCAAGTCAGATGTAAAAATCAGATGTAAAAAATGGCTCTGCGCGTGCCTTGACGATGGAGCACGGCATATAGATCCCGGCCCGCCGCCTTTGCTAAAAGCTGGTTCGGATCGCCCGCCAGGTGCCGCTGCAGCGGTCTCCGGAGATGACCCCGCTCCAGCGGCCCGCCCCTGAGTTACCGACGAGGCGGCCGCTGCCGGCCGCCACCGACAAGCCGAGCGATATCCGAACCGAAACGGCCCCGTTGGGGCTGACGCCGCCGGTCACCCTGCCGCCGCCGGCTGACGAAACCTGCCGGCCGGAGACATTGAAGAGGGCGCTGTTGGTCGCACTGCAATTTCCAGCGCGCGTGGTGAACACCACGTTCCAGGTGCCGTCATAGGCTCCCGGCCGGGGCACGGCCACGGCGGTATTGGACATCGCGATCGCAAAGAGGAGGCCGGCGAGGGCGCTGGTCCCGTGCCGCGGCTTGAAATTCAAAAAGGAGGCAATCGATGTGGCTGAAATGCTCATGTGATCCTGCCGTTTTGATGATGCCGTCACTCGGCATCTGATGCTTCGTCGGCGAAGGTGATTTGCCGGTTCATCGTTGCCAAAGGAGCCTTGTTCTGCCATAAGCGCGACCTTCATCGCCCGGCTGATCAAGGGCTGCCGTGGCGATGGCGATGCGGGTTTTATCGTTTTTACGATAACCTTAGCAATTTCAACGCTCTAACGAGCATTTAGGCCGGGAAAGCGCCGTTTCGGGCGCGTTTTTTCTGCGGCAACAGGAGAGCCAAATGCCCAAGCTGAAGACCAAGTCGGGCGCCAAAAAGCGCTTCAAGGTGACTGCCACAGGCAAAGTGATGCACGCCCAGCGCGGCAAGCGCCACGGCATGATCAAGCGGACGAAGAAGCAGATCAGGCAGCTTCGCGGTACACGCGTGCTGTTCAAGACCGACGGCGACAACATCAAGAAATACTTCCTGCCAAACGCCTGAGCCAGCCGAGCCGCGCCCGCGCGGCGACCCCGTCACCTATTTTTTCAGATGAAGGAGACCCGTCATGTCTCGCGTCAAACGCGGTGTGACCTCTCACGCCAAGCACAAGAAAGTCTACAAGGCCGCCAAGGGTTTTTACGGCCGCCGCAAGAATACGATCCGCGCCGCCAAGCCGGCGGTCGAAAAAGCCGCGCAATACGCCTTCCGCGACCGCAAGCGCAAGAAGCGCACCTTCCGCGCTTTGTGGATTCAGCGCCTCAACGCCGCCGTTCGCCCGTTCGGCATGACCTACAGCATTTTTATCAACGGTCTTTCCAAGTCGGGAATCACCGTCGACCGCAAGGTGCTGTCGGACCTCGCGATCCACGAGCCGGCTGCATTCCAGGCGATCGCCGAGAAGGCCAAGGCGGCGCTCGCGGCGTAGGTTCGCGTTCCCGCGTAGCCTCCCGCAAACTCCGGTGTCATGCTCCGCGAAAGCGGAGCATCCAGTAGCCACCGACTTTCATTCCTGACCCCGGGGGTTACTGGATCATCCGCCTTCGCGGATGATGACAGCAATCGCTGGATTGCGCATGCAATCCCAAAAGGTCACCATCGCCATGTCCGACCTCGCTCAACTCGAATCGCAGATCCTCGCAGATATCGCCGCGGCCGGCGACGAGGCCGCGCTTGAAGCCGTGCGCGTCGCGGCGCTCGGCAAGAAGGGCTCGATCTCGGCGCTGCTCGCAACGCTCGGCAAGATGTCGCCGGAGGAGCGCAAGAGCGAAGGCGCGAAGATCAATCTCGCCAAGGACAAGGTCACGGATGCGCTAACCGCGCGGCGCGACGTGCTGAAGTCCGCAGCGCTCGACGCGCGGCTGGCCTCCGAGACCATCGACGTCACGCTGCCCTTGCGCGACACGCCGACTGAAGCGGGCCGCATTCATCCGCTCAGCCAGGTATGGGACGAGCTCACGGCCATCTTCGCCGACATGGGATTTTCCGTCGCCGAAGGCCCGGACATCGAGACCGACGACTACAACTTCACCAAGCTGAATTTCCCGGAAGGCCACCCCGCCCGCGAAATGCACGACACGTTTTTCTTTAATCCGAAGGAAGACCCCGGATCGGGGTCCGGGGCAGGCGGCTCGCGCATGCTGTTGCGCACCCACACTTCGCCGGTACAGGTCCGCACCATGCTGACCCAGAAGCCGCCGATCCGCGTGATCTGTCCGGGGCGCACCTACCGGATCGATTCCGACGCCACCCACACCCCGCAATTCCATCAGGTCGAGGGCCTTGGTCATCGACAAGCACTCGCATCTTGGCCACCTCAAATGGATCCTGCACGAGTTCTGCAAGGCGTTCTTCGAGGTCGACCACATCAACATGCAATTCCGTCCCTCGTTCTTCCCGTTCACCGAGCCTTCGCTTGAAGTCGACATCCAGTGCCGGCGCGACAAGGGCGAAATCCGCTTCGGCGAGGGCGAGGATTGGCTGGAGATTCTCGGCTGCGGCATGGTGCATGCGAATGTGCTGCGCGCCTGCGGCATCGATCCCGACGTCTATCAGGGATTTGCCTGGGGCATGGGCATCGACCGCATCGCGATGCTGAAATACGGCATGTCGGACCTTGCGGCAGCTATTCGAGAGCGACGTGCGCTGGCTTTCGCATTACGGCTTCAGGCCGCTCGACACCCCGACGCTGGCGGGAGGGTTGAGCTCGTGAAATTTGCTCATATGCCTGCCGAGGCTCTGAGCGCTCCGTCCGCTTGGCAGGTCAGACTCCCTCTCCCGCTTGCGGGGGAGGGTTGGGGTGGGGGCGTCGCCGTATGGGAGTTCTCAATGGCTGAGCAAAAGAGCCCAATTTGGAGAACGCCTTCCAAACTCCGCTCAAATGCACGTGCGCTCAGAAAGAATTCGACGGATGCCGAACGGATTCTCTGGTCGGAACTTCGGGATCATCGACTTCTCGGCGTTGGCTTCCGGCGTCAGGTTCCGGTCGGGAATTATATTGCGGATTTCGTCTGTCATTCGGCTCTGCTGGTAATCGAGCTCGATGGTGGGCAGCATTTCTCCAATCGGGCCGAGCAAGCAGACGCTCGACGCTCGGCCGTGATTGAGGCGAAGGGATTTCAGATTCTGCGCTTCAACAATCACGACGTGATCAAAAATCGTGCAGGCGTGCTGGAAACGATTGCGGCTGCGGTCACCGCAAGAGCCCCCACCCTAACCCTCCCCCGCAAGCGGGGGAGGGAACAAGAAAAGCTAGTGCCATGAAATTCACCCTGTCCTGGCTGAAGGAACATCTCGAGACCGACGAGCCGCTCGAAAAACTCGCCGACAAGCTCACCATGATCGGGCTTGAGGTCGAGAACATCGAGGACAAGGCCAAGGCGCTTGCGCCATTCACCATCGCGCGCGTGATCTCGGCCGAACAGCATCCCAACGCAGATCGGCTCCGGGTGTGCATGGTCGATACCGGCGATGGTGCTACGCCAGTGCAGGTCGTCTGCGGCGCGCCGAATGCCCGCGCCGGCCTCGTCAGCGTGTTCTCGGCCCCCGGCACCTACATTCCCGGCAAGGACATCACGCTCGGCGTCGGCACCATCCGCGGCGTCGAGAGCCGCGGCATGCTGTGCTCGGCGGCCGAGTTGCAGATTTCCGAGGATCACGACGGCATCATCGAATTGCCGGCCGATGCGCCCGTCGGCGCTGCCTATGCCGAGTGGGCCGGGCTCGGCGATCCCGTGCTTGAAATCAACCTGACGCCGAACCGGCAGGACTGCACCGGCGTGCACGGTATCGCCCGCGACCTCGCCGCCGCCGACATGGGCAAGTTCAAGGACGCCGGCATCAAGGCGATCAAGGGCGAATTTCCCTGCCCGGTGAAGGTGACGGTCGAGGACGAGAAGCTTTGTCCGGGCTTTGCGCTGCGGCTGGTGCGCGGCGTCAAGAACGGCCCGTCGCCGGAATGGTTGCAGAAGCGACTGACCTCGATCGGCCTGCGTCCGATCAATGCGCTGGTCGATATCACGAACTTCATGACCTACGATCGCGGCCGGCCGCTGCATGTGTTCGACGCGGCGAAAGTGAAGGGCGATCTCACGGTACGCCGCGCGCGCGACGGCGAGACGCTGCTGGCGCTCGACGGCCGCAGCTATACGCTCGACAAATCCATTTGCGTGATCGCGGACGAGCATGGCGTCGAATCGCTCGCCGGCATCATGGGCGGCGAGGCTTCCGGCTGTTCGGAGGCGACCACCGACGTGCTGATCGAATCGGCGCTGTGGAACGAGATCAACATCGCCCAGACCGGCCGCAAACTCGGCATCAACTCGGACGCGCGCTATCGCTTCGAACGCGGCGTCGATCCCGCTTTCATGGTGCCCGGGCTGGAAATGGCCACCCGGCTGGTGATCGAAATCTGCGGCGGCACGCCATCGGAAAATGTCGTGGCCGGCAAGGCAT
This sequence comes from uncultured Alphaproteobacteria bacterium, assembly GCA_963832045.1. Classification (GTDB taxonomy): domain Bacteria; phylum Pseudomonadota; class Alphaproteobacteria; order Rhizobiales; family Xanthobacteraceae; genus Bradyrhizobium. The sequence continues at coordinate 300,806 of CAWHSM010000005.1, read as the reverse complement.
TCGGTGACGACCGCGTGATCGATTTCCCCGTGAGCGAGGTGAAACGTCTCGCCGGCATCGATGTGCCCTTTCTGGAAATGAAGCGCATCCTCAGCCATCTCGGTTTCATGGTGGCCGGCACGGGTGCGGCGGTGAAGGTCGCCGTCCCCTCGTGGCGGTCGGACGTGCATGGCAAGGCCGACATCGTCGAGGAGATCGTGCGCATGGTCGGCGTCGACCAGGTGCCGATGACGCCGTTCGAGCGCGGCGATGCGCCGCGCAAGCCGGTTCTCAAGCCGATGCAGCTTCGCACCCGCCGCGCCAAGCGCGCACTCGCCGCGCGCGGCATGGTCGAGGCGGTGACGTGGTCGTTCATTTCCAAACCGCATGCCGAACTGTTCGGCGGCGGTAAGGCCGAGCTCGCGCTCGCCAATCCGATCGCCGCCGACCTGTCCGATATGCGGCCGAGCCTGCTACCGGGCCTGATTGCCGCCGTGCAGGCCAATTCCGACCGCGGCTTTCCGGATGTCGCGCTGTTCGAGGTCGGTCAGGTCTTCAAGGGCGACAAGCCGGAAGATCAGCTCACGGCAGCCGCCGGCGTCCGTCACGGCTTTGCCTCCTCGGCAGGAACAGGGCGCAACTGGCAGGGCTCGGCGACAACGAACGCGCTCGACGCCAAGGCCGATGCCTTTGCGGTGCTCGCCGCCGCCGGTGCGCCGATGCAGGCGCTGCAAATCGTTCCTGGCGGCGCCAGCTGGCTGCATCCGGGCCGTTCCGGCACCATCCAGATCGGCCCACAAAACGTGCTCGGCAGTTTCGGCGAACTGCATCCGCGAACGCTGGAGCAACTCGGCGCCGACGGTCCGTCATCGCCTTTGAAGTGATCCTCGATCGCATCCCCGACGCCAAGCAAAGGCCGACGCGCGCCAGGCCGGCGCTTGAACTTTCGGCCTTCCAGCCGGTGTCGCGCGACTTCGCCTTTATCGTCGATCGCACTGTGAAGGCCGGCGATATCCTGCGCGCGGCGCAAGGCGTGGACAGGAAACTTATCACCGGCGTGACGGTGTTCGACGTCTACGAAGGCAAGGGCATCGATGAGGCCAAGAAGTCGGTTGCGATCGCGGTGACGATCCAGCCGCGCGAGAAGACCATGACCGATCAGGAGATCGACGCGGTCGCAGCCAGGATCGTGGCCGAAGTCAACAAAAAGACCGGCGGCGTGTTGCGCTGAGATTTCTCGGCGAAAATGTCAGTTTTCCGGTCTTGAAGAATTCCCAAGTCGTTGATTTGGAATCTGGAAACGGCGTGTTGCGGTAATCGAATTTGCCGGAAATCGGGTCTGCGGAAGGGGATTCCTTGCAAATTTGATTTGTGATTCACTCGCCGTTGAAGGATTTGGCGGGGGAGCGGATGCGGCCACCGGAACGGCGGGAGACGGGCGAGCAGGATCTGTTCCGCTCCCGGCTCGATCAGATCATCGACCTGAAGCATCCGCTGGTGGCGCTGGGGCGCACGGTGGATTGGGGGTTCCTGGAACGGGAGTTCGGGGCGGTCTACACGGATGATCCGGGCCGCCCGCCGCTGCCGACGCGATTGATGGCGGGGCTGGCGATCCTCAAGCACACCTACGACCTGTCCGACGAGGTGCTGTGCGAGCGCTGGGTCGAGAACCCCTATTACCAGTTCTTCTGCGGCGAGGAGTTCTTCCAGCACCGGCTGGTGTTCGATCGCTCGTCGCTGACGCGCTGGCGCAACCGCATGGGCGAGGAGCGGCTGCAGGCGCTGCTGCAGGAGAGCCTGTCGGTTGCCACCAGGACCAAGGCGATCAAGCCGTCCGAGCTGTCGCGGGTGATCGTCGACACCACGGTGCAGCCCAAGAACGTGACGTTCCCCACCGATGCCAAGCTTCTGAACCGGGCGCGCGAGAAGCTGGTGCGGCTGGCGAAGCACACACGGGGTGAGCTTGCGCCAATCCTATGCGCGGGTGGGCAAGTTCGCCCTGATCCAGCACCAGCGCTATGCCCATGCCAAGCAGTTCAAGCGCGCCAACCGGATGCTCAAGAAGCTGCGCACCTATCTCGGCCGCGTCATCCGCGACATCGGCCGCAAGATCGAGGGCAATGGCGGGCTCGAAGCGGCGTTCGCCAAGTTGCTATCGCTGGCCCGGCGCGTGCGCGAGCAGACAGCAGCGTCAACGCGGGCCGAAGGTCTATTCCCTGCACGCGCCGGAAGTCGAATGCATCGGCAAGGGCAAGGCCCATCGGCCTTACGAGTTCGGCGTCAAGGTCTCCGTCGCCACCACGATCGGCCACGCCAAGGGCGGCCAGTTCGTCACCCATGTGAAGGCGCTGCCCGGCAATCCCTATGACGGCCACACGCTGGCAACCGTGATCCCGGACATGGAGGCGCTGGTCGGCAACACCATCGCGCGCATCCTCGCCGACAAGGGATATCGCGGCCACAATGCGCCGCCCGATTACAAGTTCAGGGTCTTCATCTCGGGCCAGAAGCGAGGGGTGACGCCCAGGATCAAGCGCGAACTGCGCCGCAGGTCCGCCGTCGAGCCCGTCATCGGCCATCTCAAAGCCGAGCACCGCATGGGCCGCAACTATCTCTGGTTCCGTCGCGGCGACGCCGCCAACGCCGTCCTCGCCGCCGTCGGCTACAACTTCCGCCGCCTGATCCGCTGGCTCAGGATTTTGTTGTGCCAAATCCTGGCCGCGCTCTTCGCGGACCCCGCGATCAATCCAGCCTGAAATCAGGATTCTTCACGGACGACGATCCACAACATCCTTCGATAACAACGGACCACCACCGGCGACTTCCTTTTTCGCGCGCGCGACGATACGTGCTGTACCGACGTCTTCATCGACCTCCGATGCCTTAGCCACCACCATGTCCTGTCATCGCAAACTCCGTCAGCCGCTTGACCGCATCAATTGACCGACGCTCCGCGCGTGCGGCGGCGCTGGCCGGGCGCACGCGCCGGCGCCGTTACGGGTACGCTGAACGCGCCGATCTTGCGCAATGCCGCTTCGGCCGCACGCTCTCCGCTTTCCCAGGCGCCATCGACCGTGCCCCACAGGGTCTCGTGGGTCGCCTCGCCCGCGAGGAACAGGTTGCCGATCGGTTCGGTGAGAATTCTTCGCGACAGCCTGTCCGCCGGGGGCGGCAACCGACATGGCCCCGAGCGTCAGCGGCGATGCATTCCAGCGCGTCACGCTCGATTTCTTCACGCTGGCTGCGATATCACCGCCGAACAGTTTTTTCAGCCAATCCACCGCGAAGCGCAACCATTGCCTTCTCGCCCTCGCCGGAAAGATCCCGGCCGAACGAACCTGCGACATCGATCAGGCACAGCGAGGATCCGGCGATATTGGCCGAAAGCAGTGCCGTGCGGGTGGAATCGCTCTGCTCGATAACCGCCTCGTCGCGTGCAAGCCCCAACGGGTTACCCGGCAATTGCAGGGCGATGCGATCGTAGCTGCCGAGCGATAATTTTGCGGCAGCATCGAGCTGGCGCTTCGGGATATCGGGCGTGAATTTGATGTTGCCGGCCGCGAGCACATTGCTCGAAACCGTGACGATCGCGGCGCGCGCGGCAATCCTGCCTGAGGGCGTTTCCACCGCGACATCACGGTTGTTCCAGACGATCTGGTTCGCGGGCGTCGACAACGCCACCGGAATTTGCTCGCCGAGCTTGGCGACCAGGACGCCGGTGCCCTGACGGCAACCGATCGCCGCGTTGCGGTCTTGCGCATGCGCCTTGTCGACCGCCGAAACATCCCGAAGATCCTTGCCGGTACCGTTGGCGCCGAGCACGAACTCCGTCGTGCCCGCCCAGTCGCCGAGATCCTTTGGAAGCACCGAGGCGCAGGCGACATCGCCCTTGCGTGAGGCATCGTCAATGGCGCGGTTGGCGCGCACCAGCGCCGCAAGGAAGTACTCGGTTTCGCCGGCGCGCGCGTAGCGCTGGCCAATGCGGATCTTCTGGCCGAGGGGCGCCGCGGAGATATCGAGCCCGGCACTGCGCGCGAGCTTGATCATGGGGTTGGTCTCGGGATTGTGCAGCCAGCGCGCGCCGCGATCGAACGGCACATCGAAGGTCGCGCTATCGGTCCAGCAGCGCCCGCCAAGACGGCCGTCCGCCTCCACCACGATCACCCTGCGGTTGGCGGCCTGGATACGGCGCGCCGCAGCGATCCCGGCGGCGCCTGCGCCGATCACGACAATATCGGCCTCGCGCGGCAACGGCGCGCCCCACGCACGATCTGCCCGGCCGGCCAAAACCGCAAAGGCCGCGGATGCGGACAAAAAGTCGCGCCGCGTCGTCGTCATTTCATGGTTTCCAGAGCTTTGAAAGCCGCGAGAACATCCAGTGTCCCGATTTCCGAAGTTCGTCGTATTTTCGGAGCCACGTTTCGAACTTCGGAATCGAAAGGACACTAGCTAACTTATTGATCTGGCGTGGCCTTGGTTCAGAAATTCGCGTGGCGAACCCGCAGCCTAAACAATGCGAACTTCTGAACCGCCACGCCAGCGAACTTGCCGTATCCCCGCGCTGGCGGCAACCGTCATGGTAAATCAATCATGATTGATCCGCCGTCTGGATGAACTAAATTGCAACGGCTTTCAACCATGGTAAGGGTTGAAAAGGCGGCCAGAAGTCCGCTTGGGGCGAATGCATCATGGGCGTCATGCTCGATACCGTCGGCAAGTGGATCGCTTCCTATCTTCAGAAGGAAGTGCCGGGCTATGAGCCGTTCACGCCGAGCGACCCGGATCATTTGCGCGGCATTATCCAGCCGGGCGACGTCCTGCTGGTCGAAGGCAACAATCGCGTCTCCGGCATCATCAAATACCTCACCCAGTCGACCTGGTCGCATGCCGCGCTTTACGTCGGTCCGATCGACGGCGCCTCCGAGGAGAATGGCGAGCCGCACGTCCTGATCGAGGCCAATATCGGCGAGGGCGTCACCTCGGCGCCGCTGTCGAAATACTTCAGCTATCATACAAGGCTGTGCCGGCCGGTCGGCCTGACATACGAAGACCGTGACACCGTCTGCCGCTATGCCATCAACCGGATCGGCTTCGGCTACGACACCAAGAACATTCTCGATCTGATGCGCTTCCTGATTCCGTTGCCGATCCCGCAGCGATGGCGGCGGCGGATGATAGCGTTCGGCTCCGGCGATCCCACCAAGATCATCTGCTCGGCCCTGATCGCGCAGGCCTTCGACGCGGTGCGCTACCCGATCCTGCCCAAGATTACGCGCGCCGGCTCGCGACAGGCCCGCCGCGAAATCCTGCATATCCGCAATTCCTCGCTCTACATGCCACGCGACTTCGACATTTCGCCCTATTTCGAAGTCGTCAAGCCGACCATCGTGCATGGCTTCGACTACACCGCATTGCATTGGGCCGACAAACAGAAGCCGCTCGCGGAGGTAGCGGGCCAATTCGGTGTCTTTCCAGAGGCCGTCCACGCGCCGCCGCTTGTTCCTGAAGAGGTTGACCAGGAAGCGCCGATTCCGGTTGGGTAAGTAACGGGCGCTCCCGCTTGCTGCGGCCGCCTTCCTCCGCACCATCCATTCCACGACATATTGGCTTGATGAAGTTCGGCGGCGGGCGCCCTTGCTGAACCCTTGCCTTACCCTTGCGCGGTGTCTACCTCTCGCGAGGATTTTGTGCGGAGGAAGAACCTATGCTTGATGCGGCCGTCAAGGCGCTGTCGCAGATCCTGTCGCCACCGATGCGCTCGATCCTGTGGCGATCGATCGGTCTGGCGCTGGTGCTGATCGCGGTGCTTGCGGTCGGCCTGCAACGGCTGTTGAGCTGGCTTGCGACGTCCGGCGAGGCATGGGCCGAGGCGCTGCTGGGTCCCTCGTTCCAGACCCCGCTCAATATCCTTGCCTGGATCATCTCGATCGCCGCCGGCCTCGGCATCGTGTTCGGCGCGGTATTGCTGATGCCGGCAATCACCTCGCTTGTCGCCAGCGTATTCGTCGACGAGGTCGCCGACCATGTCGAGCGCGAGCATTATCCGGCTGAGCGTCCCGGCGTCGCGTTGCCGTTCGGTCTTGCGATGACCGAAGGCATCAAGACCGCTTCTCTGACCATCCTGGTCTACCTGATCGCACTGCCGTTCATCTTTGTCGCCGGCGCGGGCGTCATCGTGTTCTTCCTCGCAACCGCGTGGCTATTGGGGCGGGAGTATTTCGAACTCGCGGCGATGCGATTTCGCCCGCCGGCGGAAGCCAAGGCGATGCGCAAGGAGAATGCGGCGACCGTGTTCGCGGCGGGGCTCTTTATCGCTGCCTTTGTGTCGATCCCGATCGTCAATCTCGCGACGCCGCTGTTCGGCATGGCGTTCATGGTTCACATGCACAAGCGGCTGAGCGGACCCGGTGCGGCGAATTTGAAGTTCCTGTCAGCCTAGAGCGAGATGATTTTTGGTTGAATTGCTTTGCCGGCGAACTCTGCTTTACCTCTCCCCGTTGGGGAGAGGTCGGATCGCTCTTGCGATCCGGGTGAGGGGCACTGCTCTTACGAAAGACCGTAACCCCTCACCCCAACCCTCTCCCAAAGGGAGAGGGAGCATACCTTCATTGCCGCTCCAATCGAACTAATCTCATCACGCTATAGCCGCGATCTCATTATAGGAACTTCAAATTCAAAGCCGCACCAGAAACCAACAATGGCTGCCGATGATATGATACTAATGGCACTAGACAATGACCGTCATCCTGAGGTGCCCACGCTCTTGCGCGGGCCTCGAAGGATGGCCGCGAGTCGGTACGTGCTGCCATCCTTCGAGGCTCGCTTCGCTCGCACCTCAGGATGACGCAGTGAGTCAATGGCCGCGGCCATCAGTATGATTCATCATGCCCGGCACTCGGGTCCGGCTCCGGCGGAAGCGACGCCGTTCTTCGAACGGCCATGCCCGGCCTCGACGATTGCAGAGGTCGATTCACACCGTCTTTTCCGGCCAACGGCAGAGATCGTTGATCAGGCACACCTCACAGCGCGGCTTGCGCGCCAAACAGGTGTAACGGCCGTGCAAAATCAACCAGTGATGGGCATGCAGCATGAATTCGGCCGGGATTACGCGCTCCAACCCGAGCTCCACTTCCAGCGGCGTCTTGCCCGGCGCAAGACCGGTGCGATTGGCGACACGGAACACGTGGGTGTCCACCGCCATGGTGCGCTCGCCAAAGGCCATGTTGAGCACGACGTTGGCGGTCTTGCGCCCGGCGCCCGGCAGCGATTCGATTTCCGCGCGGGTGTGCGGCACTTCGCCGCCGAATTCACGGATCAGTTTCTCCGAGAGCGCGATGACGTTTTTCGCCTTGGTGCGATAGAGCCCGACGGTCTTGATATAATCGCGTAAGCGCTCTTCGCCGAGATCGAGCATTTTCTGCGGCGTGTCGGCCACGGGAAACAATTCGCGCGTCGCGCGGTTGACCCCGGCGTCTGTCGCCTGCGCCGACAACACGACCGCGACCAGGAGCGTGAAGGGGTTGAGATGTTCCAGTTCTCCCTTCGGCTCGGGATTGGCCTTGCGAAGGCGCTCGAACACTTCGCGCACTTCCTTTGGCGTCCACGGCTTTGGCTTTTTGTGGTTCCGCGGCTTGGACAAGCGCGGCTTGGCCGTCACCGGTTTGCCCGATTTTTTTGCTCGTGGGGCTGCTGTGGGCTTCGATTTGCGAGCGGGACGGCGCGTGATTTTCTGCATAATCTAGTGTCCCGGTTCTGACATTCGTATCCCATCGCGGCAGGGTTTGTTTACGAATGTCAGAACCAAAGGGACACTAGCAAATTATGGTTTTCCAGTGTGGTTTTGGATTTGATATTCGCTTTGAGAACTCGCGGCAATACCGATGCGAATACCAAATCCACCACACTGGTATATACTGATACGCCATGACCGCAGGCAATGATTTTGATCCGGATGATCAAGCCGAATTGTTTTCGGCGCGGCTGACGCCGCATCGCTCGCTTAAGCCGACCGGCTTTCTGGTGGTGATGGCCTTTGTCAGCGTGGTGAGCTTTGCCGCCGGCGTTGCGTTCCTGCTGATGGGGGCATGGCCGGTGTTCGGCTTTTTCGGCCTCGACGTGCTCGCGATCTATTGGGCCTTCCGGATCAGCTTTCGCGACGCCAAGGCGAGCGAGGAAATTCGCATGACGCCATCGGTGCTTTATGTGCGGCGCGTCAGCCATCGCGGCCATGTGGTGGAGTTCACCTTCAATCCGCTGTGGGTGCAGCTCGACCGCAAGACCCACGCCGAATTTGGCATCGAGCGGCTTTACCTGGTTTCAAAGGGCCGCCGGGTCGCTGTCGGCAGCTTCCTGGGCGCAGACGAAAAGGCAAGCCTTGCCAATGCTTTAATGGCCGCGCTACAGGCCGCCCGGCGCGGCCCGACCCATAATCCCGTGCGCTAGTGCCGCCTATTTGAAGTTCCTGCACCACAAGCGGCGAATTCGATTCGGGAACTTCAAATAGTAAAGCGGCACTAGAATCAATAAGTTTGTGAGTAGCTCATGACTTTCCGAAGTTCGTGAAAGTGCGTGCCGAGGTGTAACACGAACTTCGGAAAGTGAGCACTAGGCCCTGGTCGGGAATCGGGTGGTTCGCAGCATCCCGCCCACCTACATTTCCGGACATGATGAAGCTGGCCATGAATGACGACATGAACCTCGCAATCCACGACAAGCGCCTGAGCAAACCCGGATCGCAAGCCGCAGCACTGCGCGACTATGACTCGGTGCGGCGCGCCATTGCCTATATTTCGGAACACTGGCGCGCGCAGCCGACCATCGAAGCCATGGCGGATGCCTCAGGCTGCACGGCGGACGAGTTGCACCATCTGTTCCGCCGCTGGGCCGGCCTGACGCCGAAAGGCTTCATGCAGGCGCTGACGCTCGACCACGCCAAGGGCCTGCTGCGCGATTCGGCAAGCGTGCTGGACGCCGCGCTCGATTCAGGCCTGTCGGGCCCGGGCCGGCTGCACGACCTGTTCGTCACCCATGAGGCGATGTCGCCGGGCGAATGGAAAAACGGCGGCGCGGGGATGACGCTGCAATACGGCTTTCATCCCTCGCCGTTTGGCACGGCCTTGGTGATCGCGAGCGGGCGGGGCCTCGCGGGGCTTGCCTTTGCCGATCCCGGCGAAGAGCCAGCCGCGCTCGCCGACATGACGAGACGCTGGCCTCGCGCGGCCTACATCGAGGATTACCTCGGCACCGCGCCGCTGGCGCAGCGCATCTTCGATAAAAAGCTGTGGCGGCCGGACCAGCCGCTGCGCGTCACCCTGATCGGCACCGACTTCGAGGTGCGGGTATGGGAGACGCTGTTGAAAATCCCGATGGGTCGCGCCGTCTGCTATTCCGACATTGCCAACAAGATCAGCGCGCCGAAGGCCTCGCGGGCGGTGGGAGCTGCTGTCGGAAAGAACCCGATCTCCTTCGTGGTGCCGTGCCATCGCGCGCTCGGCAAAAGCGGCGCGCTGACCGGCTATCACTGGGGCATCACCCGCAAGCAGGCGATGATCGGCTGGGAAGCCGGCCAGGTCGGGATGAACTAGGGCGCGGGGCTTGCTCTGTCGTCGTCCCTGCGAACGCAGGGACGACAGCAAAGAACTACTTCAACCGCTTCCACATGAAAGCCGTGTCGCAAAGCCGGCCGTCCGGAAACAACGCGTAGTCCGGCACGGTCCCGCTCTGCTGCCAGCCCGCACGCAGATAAAGCCGGTGGCCGCTTTCGCCCGGCACGGTATCGAGCACGAGCAGCCAGCGGCCGCGCCGACGCGCTTCGTCTTCAATCGCCGACATCAACGCCGCGCCGACGCCGCGGCCGCGAGTGGAACGATGAACCAGCATCTTCTTGACGTCGGCGCGGTGCGCGCTGGTTGGGTGGTATATCGAGCCCGAGCTGTACGGTACCGACGATCCTGCCTTCGAGCCGCGCCGCGAGCAGCACGATATCGCCTGACGCGACACCGACTGCGACCTTGTCGAAGAAGTCGCGTGCCTCACCCGAGAGTACGGCGACATGAAATTGACGCTGGCGCCGCCTTCAACGCAGTCGGCCAGAACCTCAGCGAGTTCGTCGAGCGCGCGATCGCTGAGCGGCGCGGCGAGCGGAACGATCTCGACGCTCATGCCGCCAGCGCTCACGCCGCCAGATCGAGCTTAGATGCAACCGTCGCGTCGGCGTTCAGCCGATAGATGACGGGAACGCCGGTGGCGAGCTCACGCTTCAGAATGCCCTCCGGCGACAGTTTCTCCAGCACCATGATCAGTGCGCGCAGCGAATTACCATGCGCGGCGACCAGCGTGCGTTCGCCGCGCAGCACGCAGGGAAGGATCTCCTGCACGTAGTAAGGCAGCGTGCGCGCCAGCGTATCCTTCAGGCTTTCGCCGCCGGGCGGCGACACGTCGTAGGAGCGGCGCCAGACATGCACCTGTTCCTCGCCCCATTTCTTGCGCGCATCGTCCTTGTTGAGGCCCGAGAGATCGCCGTAGTCGCGCTCGTTCAGCGCCAGATCCCTGCGGACGGGAATCGTCCGCTGGCCGAGCTCGTCAAGCATCAGATCAAGCGTGTGCTGGGCGCGAAGCAGCGCCGACGTAAAAGCGATGTCAAAGGAAAATCCCTGTGCCTTCAGCTTGCGCCCGGCATCCTTGGCCTCGGCGATGCCCTTCTCCGTCAGATCGGGGTCCTTCCAGCCGGTGAAGAGGTTTTTCAGATTCCATTCGCTCTGGCCGTGACGTACCAGCACGAGAAGACGATCGCTCATACTGAAAGCTTCCGTTGAGGTTGAACCGATCAGAAATCGCCGAGCCCGAGCACGTCGGTCATCGTGTAGAGGCCGGGCTTTTTGTCCTTGGCCCACAATGCTGCCTTCACCGCACCGAGGGCGAACATCGTGCGATCCTCCGCCCGGTGGGTGAGCTCGATACGCTCCATGGCGCCCGAGAAGATCACGCTGTGATCGCCGGTGACGGTGCCGCCGCGCAGCGACGCAAAGCCGATATCGCCCGCCCGGCGGGCGCCGGTGACGCCATCGCGGCCGCGTTGCGAATGAGCGTCGAGCGCGACCTTGCGCCCGGTGGCGGCGGCCTCGCCCAGCATCAATGCCGTACCCGAGGGCGCATCGATCTTGGCGCGGTGATGCATCTCGAGGATTTCGATGTCGAAGCTCTGGTCCAGCGATTGCGCCACGCGCTTGACCAGCGCGGCCAAGAGATTGATGCCCAGACTCATATTGCCTGATTTCACGACGATCGCGCGCGAGGTGACGCTCTTGATCACCGCGTCGTCGGAAGCAGAGAGCCCGGTGGTGCCGATGACGTGGACGAGGCCGCGCTGGGCGGCGATCGCGACATTGGCGATGGTGGCCGCAGGCACGGTGAAGTCGAGAATACCGTCGGCATTCGCCGACATCGACCACAGATCGGCCGACAGCTCGACGCCGTTGGCGGGGAGCCCTGCGAGCACGCCGGCATCCTTGCCCAACAGTTCGGAGCCGGGTGCCTCCAGCGCGCCGGCCAATACCGCGCCTTCGGTCTCGGTAATCACCCGCGTCAGCGCACGGCCCATCCGGCCGCCGGCCCCTGCCACAATCAAGCGCATCTCGGACATAGCTCTTTCCTCTCTAGTGGTCCGGCTCTAACATTCGCATCCCTTCGCAGCGGGCACTTTGCGAATGTTAGAGCCGGAAGACCACTAGCAAACATAAGTTTCTAGTGGAGTCTCGGATTTGACATTCGCTTGCTAGCTTGCGGCTGGGTGGGTAGCGAATGTCAAATCCACTCCACTAGCGCCGTTGTAGCCGGGGGACACTGTTCCGGCAACCGAGCCAACCGCAGCCTCCTCAGTTCCCGCCGTTCACGGCTGGGGGCCGTCATAGCCCTCGATGACGATGAGATCGACGATCGAATGCGGCTGCCGCACCTTGATGTTGGCCTGATATTCCGGCGAGTTGTAGCACGCGAGCGCGGTCGCATAGTCGGGGAATTCGATCACGACGTTGCGCGCGCGGCTGTTGCCCTCGGCGCCCGTGAAGGTGCCGCTGCGAACGACAAAGCGCCCGCCGAATTTCTTGAAGATCGCCGGGTTCGCCGCCGCATAGGGCTTGTAGCCTTCGTCGTTGTGAACGTCGACGCGCCCGATCCAGTATCCTTTTGCCATCTGCTTGTTTCCTCTCTCTTGTTGGACGTATTGAAAGTGCCGCTCGGTCACCTCTCCCATTGGGCCCATTGGGAGAGGCATAGGCCGCCTTTGGCGGCCGTTCTACAAGAACGCCGAAGCAACGCTTCGGCTACGTCGCATCGGGAGATGCGATCCGGATTACAATATATCGAGGGAGCGTATCCCTTGCGCGATCTCGGCCTGAATGGATTCCGCGGCCGCTCTGGGATCGGCGGCTCCCACGATTGGACGGCCGACCACAAGGTAATCCGCACCCGCTGCGATCGCGCGCGAAGGCGTCATGATCCGTTTCTGGTCGCCGGTCGCAGCCCCCGCCGGCCGGATGCCGGGCGTCACGAGGCTCATCCCATCGCCCACGACGGCGCGCAGCGCGGCCGCTTCCTCCGGCGAACATACCAGCCCATCGACGCCGAGCGCCTTGGCCTGGCCGGCGCGGGCCGTGACCAGATCGGCGATGGTGAGCCGGTAACCCGCCGCCTCCAGGTCCGCTTCGTTGTAGGACGTCAGCACGGTGACGGCGAGAATCTTCGGCCCCGATGGCCCCCGCGCCTCGACCGCCGCCTGCATGGTCTGCGGATAGGCATGCACGGTCAGGAACGTCGCGCCGAGCGAAGAGAGGCTCTCGACGCCGCGCGCCACGGTGTTGCCGATGTCGTGCAGTTTGAGATCGACGAATACTTTCTTATCCGCGGCGCGGAGTTCGCGAACCAGCGACAACCCGCCGGCATAAGCCAGCTGGTAGCCGATCTTGTAGAATGTCACGCTGTCGCCAAGGCGGGCGATCATCGCTTGCGCGGGCTCCACGCCCGGCAGATCGAGCGCCACGATCAGCCGGTCTTTCGCGGCGATGGTCGATGGTTGCATGTCACCTCACATCAGGCGTTGGGAGACATCGATCAACTGCCGCACCATTGCACCCATTGCCTCGATGTCGGGGGGATGTTTCAGACGCTCCATATCGTCATAGGCCTCGTCCGCGAACGCCAGCGCAAGCTGGCTCGGAATCACAAACGCCTGACAGGCGGCAAGGATCAAGCGCAGCGCCGCCAGCGAGCGCGCGCCGCCGAGCCTGCTGCGCGAGGCCGCCGCAATCGCAAAGGCGCGGCCGCGAAACACCTGCCCGCGGTTCTCATGAGGATCGGCAACGCGGCTCACCCAGTCGATGGTGTTCTTGATCAGCGGCGGCACTGAGGCGTTGTATTCGGGGGTCACGATCAGGACACCATGATGGGCGCCGATCATGCGCTTGAGGTCGACCGCATGTTTCGGCACGCCCGATTTTGTCTGCAGGTCGCCGTCATAGATCGGCAGCGGAAAGTCGGCGAGCGACAGCCGGGTCACGTCGGCGCCGGCCTGCGCCAGCCGATGCGCGGCGACTGCGGCAAGCTTCGCGTTGAGCGAGCCGGTCCGCAGCGAACCGGGGATCACCAGGATTTTCAGCGCTGCCATGATTTAAGCCGGTCCAGCCATAACCATCGAAGCCGGACGCGGTCCGATGGACGGCTTAGCCCTTCCGATACACCCAGACGCGGGCCGGCGGAAGGTTCATCCAGACCCGCTCGGAGGCCTCGGTGGAAACCCCGGGCAACGATTTGGGGATCGGCGGCGCAACCGAATAGGTGAACTGCACGAAGGGCGCGCCCGGGGCGAGCGCCAGGAAGGCGTCGCGGATCAATCTCAGCCGCGTCTGCATCGGCTTGGTCACAAGCGGCAGGCCCGACACCACCGCGGAGGCCGGTGCTCCTAGCACCTCGTGCAGCGAGTCGCGCAACCGATAGGCGTCGCCCTGCACCACCTTGGCATGCGGATAACGGTCGCGCAGCAACGCACAGAAGCCCGGATTGTATTCCACCAGCACCAGACGCTTCTGATCGACGCCGCGCTCGATCAGCGCGTTGGTGATCGCGCCGGTGCCGGGGCCGAGTTCGACGACCGGGCCGCTGGAATCGACATCGACGTAGTGGGCCATGGTACGCGCGAGCAAGCGGCCCGAGGGCATGACCGCTCCCATGTGAAGCGGCTTTTCGATCCATGAACGAAGAAAACGAACTTCGTCGTCGAGACGAAGTGGCTTTTTCAACGCACGCACAGACGATTGCAGTGGCATGTCGCTACCGGGCGGGACCGCATTCGCGGCAGTGTCAGAAAATAGTCATAAACAGGTATAGGTAGCCAGCGACCCGGTCAAGCTAAACGCGTCTCCGGCGGTCTTCGAGGAAATCGGCGGCCCGCCAATAAGATGCTGCGCTCGCTGTCGTTTTGCGCGCAGCCCAAACCGTGCCAGCGCACATTATGTGCTGGCGCGGTTGCCGAAGAAGTCCTTGACCTTTGCAAAGAAACCCGCAGCTTCCGGCTGGGTTGCGCCGGACGATAATTTTTCGAACTCGGCCAGCAATTCCTGCTGCTTCTTGGTCAAGTTCTGCGGCGTTTCGACCACGACCTGGACATACATGTCGCCGGTCTGGCGCGAGCGCAGGACCGGCATGCCCTTTGATGCAATGCGAAAGCGACGGTTCGACTGGGTTCCTGAGGGGATTTTCACCTTGGCCTTGCCCTTGTCGATGGTCGGCACCTCGAATTCGCCGCCGAGCGCGGCCGTCACCATCGAGATCGGGACGCGGCAATGCAGATCGGCGCCGTCGCGCTGGAAGAACTCGTGGGTGGTCAGCGACAGGAAAATATAGAGATCGCCTGATGGACCGCCGCGCAAGCCGGCTTCGCCTTCCCCGGCCAGACGAATCCGCGTGCCGTCCTCGACGCCTTGCGGGATGTTGACCGACAGCGTTCGCTCGCGCGTCACCCGGCCCGAGCCGGAGCAGGACGGACAGGGATCCTCGATCATCTGACCGCGTCCTTGGCAGGTGGGACAGGTCCGCTCCAGTGTGAAAAATCCCTGCGCCTGCCGGACGCGCCCGGCGCCACCGCACATGCCGCACGCCTTCGGCTTGGTGCCGGCCCTCGCGCCGATGCCCGAGCAGGATTCGCAGGTCACCGAGACCGGAATCTCGATCTGGGCGGTCTTGCCCTGGAAGGCTTCTTCCAGGCTGATTTCCATGTTGTAGCGCAGATCGGCGCCGCGCTCGCGACCGCCGCGGGATCGCTGGCCGGCCATGCCGAACAGGTCTTCGAAAATGTCCGAGAACGAGGAGGCAAAGCCGGCGCCAAAGCCCGGGCCGCCGCCACCCTGCTCGAACGCCGCATGGCCGAACCGGTCATAGGCGGCGCGCTTGTCGCCGTCCTTGAGCACCTCGTAGGCTTCGTTGATTTCCTTGAAACGTATTTCGCTGGTGGCGTCGCCCGGATTCTTGTCCGGATGCCATTTCATCGCGAGCTTGCGGAAGGCGGCCTTGAGTTCTGGATTCGTCCGCGGTGCGTTCGACTTCAAGGGTTTCGTAATAACAGCGCTTGGTGGACATCCGTCAAACCCGCCCGAAGTTCATCCTAATGCGGCTCACACAATGCCGCCTTCGGCTTAACGAAAAATAACCCCCACTCTTTCGAGACGCCACCTCGCGCACTCGTAAGAAGTGGGGGTCATGATCTCCGCCGCTTAAGCAGATTTCTTGTTGTTCTTGTCGTCGTCGACCTCGGTAAATTCCGCGTCGACCACGTCGTCCTTGGCGGCATCCTTGGCCGCATCGCTTTCGGCCTGCTGCTTGTACATGGCTTCGCCGAGCTTCATCGAGGCCTGCGCCAGCGTATTGGTCTTGGCCTTGATCGCCTCCGCATCGTCGCCCTTCAGCGCTTCCTTCAAGTCGCTGACCGCATCCTCGATGGCACGGCGTTCGGTGTCGCCGATCTTCGAGCCATGCTCGCCGAGCGCCTTCTCCGTCGAATGCACCAGCGCGTCGGCGTGATTCTTGGCATCGACCGCCTCGCGGCGTTTCTTGTCCTCGGCGGCATTGGCCTCGGCGTCCTTGACCATCTTGTCGATGTCGGCCTCCGACAGGCCGCCGGATGCCTGAATCCGGATCTGCTGTTCCTTGCCCGTCGCCTTGTCCTTGGCCGAGACGTTGACGATGCCGTTGGCGTCGATATCGAAGGTCACCTCGATTTGCGGCATGCCGCGCGGCGCCGGCGGAATGCCCATCAGGTCGAACTGACCGAGCATCTTGTTGTCGGCCGCCATTTCGCGCTCGCCCTGGAACACGCGGATGGTGACGGCATTCTGGCTGTCCTCGGCGGTCGAGAATACCTGGCTCTTCTTGGTCGGGATCGTGGTGTTGCGATCGATGATGCGGGTGAAAACGCCACCCAGCGTCTCGATGCCGAGCGACAGCGGCGTCACGTCGAGCAGCAGCACGTCCTTGACGTCGCCTTGCAGCACGCCGGCCTGGATCGCAGCGCCAATCGCCACGACTTCGTCGGGGTTGACGCCCTTGTGCGGCTCCTTGCCGAACAACTGCTTCACGACTTCCTGCACCTTGGGCATGCGGGTCATGCCGCCGACCAGCACCACTTCGCCGATCTCGCCGGCGGTGAGGCCGGCATCCTTCAGCGCCTTGCGGCAGGGCTCGATGGTCTTCTGCACGAGATCGTCGACCAGCGCCTCGAACTTGGCGCGGGTCAGCTTCATCGTCAGATGCTTCGGACCGGTCTGGTCCGCGGTGATGAACGGCAGGTTGATCTCAGTCTGCGTGGTCGAGGACAATTCGATCTTGGCCTTTTCGGCGGCCTCTTTCAGGCGCTGCAAAGCAAGCTTGTCGTTGCGCAGGTTGATGCCCTGCTCCTTCTGGAATTCGTCGGCGAGATAGCCGACCAGCCGCATGTCGAAGTCTTCGCCGCCGAGGAAGGTGTCGCCGTTGGTCGACTTCACTTCGAACACGCCGTCACCGATTTCGAGAATCGAAATATCGAAGGTGCCGCCGCCGAGGTCGTACACGGCAATGGTGCCGGTCTTGGTCTTGTCGAGACCGTAGGCGAGCGCGGCTGCGGTCGGCTCGTTGATGATGCGCAGCACTTCAAGGCCGGCGATCTTGCCGGCATCCTTGGTGGCCTGGCGTTGCGCGTCGTTGAAGTAAGCGGGAACCGTGATGACGGCCTGATCGACCTTCTGGCCGAGATGGGCTTCCGCAGTCTCCTTCATCTTCTGCAGGATGAAGGCGGAAATCTGCGAGGGAGAGTAGGTCTTGCCGTCGGCCTCGACCCAGGCATCGCCGTTGGACGCCTTGACGATCTTGTAGGGGACAAGCTTCTTGTCCTTCTCGACCATCGGATCGTCGTAGCGGCGCCCGACAAGGCGCTTCACCGCAAAGAAGGTCCGCTCGGGATTGGTTACCGCCTGGCGCTTGGCCGGCTGGCCGACGAGGCGCTCGCCATCGTCGCTAAAGGCGACGATCGACGGGGTCGTCCGCATGCCCTCGGCGTTTTCGATGACTTTCGCATTCTTGCCATCCATTACGGCGACGCACGAATTGGTGGTGCCGAGATCGATCCCAATGACCTTTCCCATGGTCCTTATATCCTTCTTTTTGCGGCAGGTTGGCCGGGCCCTGACGGCGCACCAATCCAAACCCCCAACGATCACATACTCGCGATATTGCGACGGTGAGCCTCATATAGGAGGGGGGGCATGGCCCGCAAGGAGGACGGCGCAACCTTGGGCCACGAAAAGCCCAGCCATTGAAAGATAATATCGGGCGGCGCACCACCCCGACGCCGGCGTTAACGGATGGTCAAACCGGCCGGCCGCCCCCTGTTGTCCGGAGCGCAAAACCGCTAAAAGCGACCGAACCGAGGACGCCCCCGATGCGTCAGGGGGCGGCACTGGCCAACCATGGCCTCAATAAAACATGGCCTCAATAAAAATCGAGTAGATCGCCCATGAACCGCTTCAGCCTGCCCTCTGCCCTCGCCCTCCTCGTCATGGTCCCCCTTGCCATGACGGACGCCAGGGCCGGCGATCCGGTTTTTCCGCCGGGCATCCGGGTAGGCATGACTCCCCTGGTGGGCCTTGTTCCTGCCAAGACCTTCACGGGCTTCGAGACCGCCGATCAAAGCGTGAAGGTGCTGGTGGCGGAGCTTCCGGCCGTCGCCTATGGCGAGGTGATGGCCGCGCTGAAGACCAACCCGGCGACTGCCAGCGGCGCCAAGCCCGAGAGCATCGAGACCGCGGCGGGAACGGGCTATTACACCGCCGAAACCGCCAAGAACGGCGCCAGCGTCGTGCACCGGTATTCGATGATCCTGTCGGGCGGCACGTTCTCCGGCTATGTCGCGGTTCAGGTGCCCGAGAACGCCAGCAAGATCTATAGCGACGAGGCCATCCGCCAGATGTTTGCCTCGGTCGCGGTCCGCAAGGAGGTTCCGATCCCCGAGCTGATCGGGTTGATGCCGTTCAATCTCCGGGAATTGGCCGACTTCAAGAACGTTCGCGCACTGACGCCGGGTCCGGCCATTCTGCTGGCGGACGGCAATGAGGTGAGCGGATTCGAGGCCTTCCCGTTCATGGTGGTCGGCCTGATCGGGACCACCCCGGCGCAGCCGGACGACCGCGGCCGCTTCGCCGAGCAGGCCGTGACCACGATTCCCGGGGTTCACAACTGGCGGATTACGATGTCCGAACCGGTTCGCCTCGAAGGCATGGCGGGATATGAGACACGGATCGATGGCACCAGCGGCAAGGACAATACGCCGGTCACCGTGGTGCAGTGGTTGCGCTTCGGAGGCCAGGGCACCTTGCGAACCATCGGCAGCGCCCCGCGTGACCAATGGGAGAAGGCCTTTCCACGCTTTCGCGCCGTGCGCGACGGAATCGAGCCGCGCTGAAACGGCTCCGGACTTTACCTTATGGCCGACCATTAATTTGCTGGTCTCGTCAGAAAGCAAATGCGCCATGCCGTATCGAAGACAGACATTCGCAGCGTCGGGCAGTCTTGCCGCGACGGCGATAGCCGCCCGGCCGCTCTGGGCGACGGCATCGATCAAGATCGACGATACGTCCGCGCTGCTTGTCATCGACGTTCAGAATTGTTTCCTGCCGGGCGGCAGCCTTGCGGTAAAGGACGGCGATCAGGTCGTGCCGGCGATCAACCGGCTCGCCAGGGGCTTTGCCAATGTCGTGATGACGCAGGACTGGCACACCGCCGGCCACATCTCCTTCGCATCATCCCATGCCGGCAAGAAGCCGTTCGAGACCATCGATCTTGCCTACGGCAAGCAGGTGTTGTGGCCCGACCACTGCGTTCAGGGCACCGAGGGCGCAGCGCTCTCGAAAGACCTGTCGATTCCGCAGGCCGAACTCATCATCCGCAAAGGCCACCACAAGGACGTCGACAGCTACTCGGCCTTCACCGAGGCCGACGGCAAGACGACGACGGGACTTGCCGCCTGGCTCAAGACACGCAAACTGCAACGCCTCTTCATCGCCGGGCTTGCCACCGATTTCTGCGTGGCATGGACGGCGATGGATGCGCGCAAGGCCGGCTTCGAGGCCTATGTCATCGAGGATGCCTGCCGCGGCATCGATAGCCAGGGCTCGCTCGCCAAGGCCTGGGCGGATATGGCCAAGGCGGGCGTGAAGCGAATCCAGTCAGGCGATATCGCGGTGTAAGGGTAGGTGTGCCCGAGCAGGCCGAGTGTCAGCGAGGCCGCTAGCGAACTGCACAAAACAATGGTGCACCGTCGCTGGACGATGGTACTTGGCGGCGGCCCGAAGGAGCCGCGCGTGAGGATCGCTTAGTCGGTGGCCGATCCCGGCAGCATGCGTTGAAGTTCGGGTTTATTGTCGAGCCATTGGTGCTTCACCGCACCGGCCACATGCGCCACGATCATCGCATAGAGCACATAGGCGAAGGAGGTGTGCACCCGGAACAGCAAATCATGCCAATAGTCCTTGTCAGCCGGGTTGATCGCGGTCAGCCAGCCGATACGGGGCCATGGCACGAGCCCGTAGAGATACATCGGATACGTCGCCGCTTCCTTCCAGGCCGAATCATGCGCCCAGCCGGAGAGCGGCAGGCAGAAGATCAGGGCATAGAGCACCCAATGGGCCGCATGCGCGCTCCGGCGCTCCCAGGCGGAATAGGAGGGGGGCAAGGGCGGTGCCGGATGGGTCGCCCGCCATAAAACCCGCATGATGGCCAGGCCGAGCACCGTGATGCCGAAGGATTTATGCGTGTCGATCACCGGCCGCACCATGCCGTCGGGCAAATAGTCGACGATCCAGACCATCGCCAGATTGGCGAAGATGAGCAGGGCGATAAGCCAATGGAATGCGATCGCCGTTCGCGTGTATCTTTGAATTTGCATGGCCCGATCCGTTCTAATCCTGCGTGCCCGGGCGCATGTCCGAAGGCGCAACGACGAGGCCGAGGCGGTGCTGGATGCCCCATTGCCGCGCGCCCGTCAGGAACACGACCCATCCCCACGCGGCGCCCAGATGCCGGAGGATCTGGAAACTGAAGGGTTCGAGCAGCGCGGCCAGCAGGCCTGAGGCGAAGCTGATGCGCGCCGAAGGCGCGGCCCAGCGCCGGTAAAGATGGATCGACCAGAGATGAAAGGCGAAATCGATCAGGATTTTAAGACCGATGACGCCGACCACCGGATTGACCAGGACGAAGCGGCCGGTCACGAGGTAAACAAGCAGCAGGGCAAAGGCGGTCAGGCCGTAGATCGGCTGCAGCGTATCGGCTGCCTTGACCGGGAGCATGAGCAGGCCGAGCCAGCTGAAGGCACGATTGCCCACCATGTCGCGATACCAATATTGGGTTTGCAGAAAGCCGCCGAACCACCGGCGTCGCTGGCGCAGGAAAGCCCCGACGGAACCCGGCGCATCGGTCAGGGCGCGCGACGCGCCGACGACGCTGGTGGTCCAGCCCCGATGGTTGACGACGCTGTAACGGCGCAGCCGGTGGATCAACTCGTAATCTTCGACGAGGCAAGCCGGATCGAACCCGCCGACCTCGACGACGGCCTGCCGCCGGTAAGCCGCGAAGGCGCCCGAGATCAACAGCAGACTGTCCATCTGCATCCAGGCATAGCGAGACAGAAAATTGCGGATATATTCGTAGGTCTGTAACCACTGAAACCAGCGACCGCTCAAGCTGGGACCGCAGACGGGCGTCAGGATGCCGGTGGCGGCGACCAGCTTCGGGTCGGACGCAAAGGCGTCGCGCATCGCTGCGATGGCATTCTGCTCCAGCAGCGTGTCGGCATCGACCGTCAGAACCATTTCCGTGTCGATGAGCAGCATCGCCTTTGTGAGCGCGGACGGCTTGCCCTGATGGGAAAGGCGCAGCCAATGCAGCGCCGGATGCGTGGAACTCGCCGAACTCAGGGCGCCCAGAGACGGCTCGACGAGGCCGAATTGCCGCTGGAGCAGTGCGGCAGTGTCGTCCGTCGATCCATCGTCGGCGATGACGATGAGTTCGGGCGGTTCGGATTGATCGAACAGGGCCGCCAAGGTGAGCGGCAGCACCGTCGCCTCGTTATGGGCAGCCACGATCACGCCGAGCGTGACCGGCGCGGCGCCGGCGCTTCGGGGTTTGGCGGCGATTTTGGCCAGGCCCCGCGTCTGCCAGAAGACGAAGGCGAGAAGCGCCGTGTCGTAGCTCACATAGACGACACCGACCGACCAAGCCAACAGGCCGTTGAGGACGAAGGCGCGGGCAAAGAGCAGCACCCAAAGCAGCGCGATAATGCCGTGGATGAGAATGCTCGCCAAAGGCGTTGGAGGCGGCGTGAGCCGGGGCGACGCTGCGCGCAAAGCGTCCTGGAGCTGACTTGAAGCAGGAATGGCTTTGGCTCCTTCCAGAACATTGTCAGGCAACGCGACGGCGGCTCGCCGTCGCGGCCATGGCAGCCAATAGGGTACCTTTCGCTGGTAACGGGCGAATGGCTCGCCGAAAAGCCGGGCGAACCGTGCCTCCTTGAACAAGGGGCCGACCAGGCAATAGGCGGTCAGCACCAAGGAGACGACGAATTGGTCCGGCGTGATCGTCGGCACCGTCCAAAGTGTCAGCGCGAACGCGACGTAGATCGGCTGCCGACACAGGCGAAACAGACCCGTGGCCGGCATCGGCGGGTAGAGCGGAGCCCGATGGCGCGCCACGGCCCACCATCCCAGCAGACCGGTCTGCAGCGCGAAGCCGGCGTCGATGATCGACTTCAACAGCAGCAGCCAAGCCCCAGCATAGAGGCAGCACAACGCGTCGAATAAAAAGCCACTTGCCCGCCACCAGACCGTCCCGCTCGGCGACCACAAGGCAAACAGCAGCCAGACCTGAACGGAGGCGATCAAGGCGTAGGTGGTCGTGGCCAGACGCCCGCCCAGCCCATGCGGCGCCAGGCGGCGCAAGACCTCGTGCCCGCGCCGGGAGAGCAACATCGAGTGCAGAAGGGGAAATTGGGCCAGCAACAGGGCATTCACCAGATAGGACCAGGGCGCGTGCAGCACGCCGAACGACCGGCTCATGCCGAAGAACATCATGATCATCATGGTGCCGACGCCGGCCACAAAGCAGCCATGGCAGCAGGCGCCGTAAAACAGGGCGACCAGCGACTCCCGCCGCCTGGACAGCCCTTGCCGGGAGCTCGTCGAAACCCGATCCGCCAAAATCCGATCCGCCATGGCGCGGCCGCCTATCGGGTTTCAGCCAGGAAACCGCGAAGGCGCGGCCCTGATCCGTCCAGGCCGCTTGTCCCGGGTTTTTGCTTGGCCGACGCGCGCAAGGATTCCAAGACACCGACCCAGCACGGGCGAACGGCCGCAAAACAGCGATGACGGCGAGGAAAAGAACGGCATGGCAAGCCTCGTTGTCGATTGCCGGAAAACAGTTAGGGCCGCATTTTATTCAGCGCTCGGGTCCGGCTATCTGTCGGCGGGCGGTTGCATTTCCCCACCAAAGCCGAGAACAGCCGGTTCGTGTTCGATGCCGCCGAGGTTGTCAAACCCGCCTGTTTCCGCGAGGCGATAGGTAATCCGAACAACGCACGGAAGGCGAGGTAACATCAGCGGCCTCCATTTTCTTGCTGAGTGGGGTGCCAGATCGACATTGTTATGACGCCGCGCCTATCCAGGGCTTCACTTTGTCGTGCTATGTCGGCAACATAAGGAACGCGCCCCCGGAGTCAGCGATGCCCGGATGAAGACCCCCGACATCTTGGGAGATTCCATCCTGAATGGAACTACACTCTCCGCCCGCGATCGGCGGCCAACGGGAGCGGTTAGTTCGACGGGTATCCCTAAGCCCCGCTATTCGGCTCGTTGCCGTTGGCCGGTGCCTTCGCGCCGCCTTTGGCAATGCCAACCAGCGCCGGCCGCAACACGCGATCCCCGATCGTGTAACCGGCCTGAATGACCTGGACCACCGTGCCCGGAGGAACGGAAGGATCGGGAACCTCGTACATCGCCTGCTGGAAATTCGGATCGAACTTCTCGCCCGAGGGATCGAATTTCTTGACGCCGTTTTTCTCCAGCCCGTTGAGCAGCGAACGTTCGGTCAGCTCGACGCCCTCGATCAGCGCTTTCAGCATGGGATCGGCGGATTCCCGCGTTGCGGAGGGGACCGCGTCGAGCGCGCGCTGAAGGTTGTCCGCGATGTCGAGCACGTCACGCGCAAAGCCGGTGATGCCGTAGGCGCGTGCATCGGCGACTTCCCTGGCGGTGCGCTTGCGCAGGTTTTCCATTTCGGCCAGCGTTCGCAACATCTTGTCGCGCGCCTCCGCGACCTCCTTGGCGAGCGCCTCCACGGAGCCTTCCTCCGGATCGTCCGGCATGATGTAGGGCTTGGAAGCGACGGGCTCCGCGCCTTCCGCCTGATTGTCCTTCTGCCCGTTGGGATCGGTCATGCGACTACCTTCTCGAAATCGTCTTTGGGTAAGCTTGAGGATCGGGTTGCTGGCCGGGATATCGTGCTTTAGGCCGAGAAAATCAAGCCAGCCATCGCCTTCCGATCAGCCCCCGAGCATGCGGCTGACGATCCGCGCCGCATAGTCGACCGTCGGGATGACCCTTGCATAGTTGAGCCGGGTCGGCCCGATGACCCCGAGCACGCCGACAATCTTGCCCGCCGCATCCCGGTAGGGTGCGATGATCGTGGAGGAGCCGGACAGCGAAAACAGCTTGTTTTCCGATCCGATGAAGATCCGCACGCCCTCGGCGCTCTCCGCCCGGCCGAGCAGGTCGACCACGCCGCGCTTGGTTTCGAGATCGTCGAACAATAAGCGGACGCGTTCGAGGTCTTCCAGCGCATGGAGATCTTCGAGCAAGTTGGCGTGGCCGCGCACGATCAATTGGCGCTCGTCGCTTTCGCCGCCGGACCAGCTTGCGAGGCCTGCGGAGATCACCTTCTGGGTCAACTGATCGAGTTCGGCGCGGCCTTGTGCCAGCGCGGTCTCCAGTTCGAGGCGCGCTTCTGCCAACGTCCGCCCCCTGATCCGCGCATTGAGGAAGTTGGAGGCTTCCGTTAGCGCCGAGGAAGGCACGCCCGGCGGCAGCGCCAGCACGCGGTTTTCGACCTGGCCGTCTTCGCTCACCAGCACGACCAGCGCGCGCTCCGGTTCCAGCCGAACGAACTCGATATGTTTCAGGCGCGAATTGGATTTGCCGGTCAGGACCACCGCCGCCGCGCGGGTGAGACCGGACAGCCGCGTCAGCGCCTCGCCGAGCGCCGCCTCGACCGATTGCGCCTTGCCGACGGAAGCCAACTGCGTCTGGATCGATTGCCGTTCCGCCTCGGTCAGATCGCCGATTTGCATCAGCGCATCGACAAAAAAGCGCAGGCCGAGTTCGGTCGGCAGCCGTCCCGCCGAGGTATGCGGCGCATAGATCAACCCGAGCGCCTCGAGATCGGCCATCACATTGCGCACCGACGCCGGCGACAGCGGCACCGCGATCAGGCGCGAAATATTGCGCGAGCCAGCCGGCTCGCCGGTCGCTAGATAGCTCTCGACGATCTGGCGGAAGATATCCCGCGAGCGCTCGTTGAGCTGGGCAAGCCCGGTATGCGAGGCGATCAGGCCAATCGGTTCGTGGTGAGCCAAATTCAAACTCCTAACGGCTGCGACCCCGATTTTGTCCTTACGGAAAGCCGGTGACAAGCACGCAATGATCGCCAAACAAAGGCCAAAGCCCTTGCCGCTGCCCGCTCCCGCTCCTACAAGCACGGCTAGTGCCGCCCATTTGAAGTTCCTGCACCGCAAGCGGCGAATTCCGTACAGGAACTTCAAATGGAAAGCGGCACTAGAATTATAAGTTTGCTAGTGCCCATGACTTTCCGAAGTTCGTGGAAGGTGAGTGCTGAGGCGGAGCACGAACTTCGGAAAGTGGGCGCTAGCTAGGTAGTTAGTTAAAATTGGAGATTTTTCATGCGGCCAAGCCGCCGTGCGCCGGATGAACTGCGCGCCGTGTCGCTGGAACGCGGCGTGGTCAAATATGCCGAGGGTTCCTGCCTGGTGAAGTTCGGCGACACCCACGTCCTGGTGACGGCGACGCTGGAAGAGCGGCTGCCGCCATGGCTGAAGGGCCAGGGCCGCGGCTGGGTGACGGCTGAATACGGCATGCTGCCGCGGGCAACCCTTGAACGCACCCGGCGGGAAGCTTCCGCCGGCAAGCAAAGCGGCCGCACCGTCGAAATCCAGCGGCTGATCGGCCGCTCGCTGCGCGCAACCCTCGACCTCGAAGCGCTGGGCGAGCGCCAGATCACGGTCGATTGCGACGTGCTGCAGGCCGATGGCGGAACGCGAACCGCCTCGATCACCGGCGCCTGGGTGGCGTTGGCCGACTGCATCGGCTGGATGAAATCGCGCAACATGATCAAGGCCAACGTGCTGCGCGACCATGTCGCCGCGATCTCCTGCGGCATCTATAACGGCACGCCGGTGCTCGATCTCGATTATGCCGAGGACTCCGCCGCCGACACCGACGCCAATTTCGTCATGACAGGCGACGGGCGCATCGTCGAGGTGCAGGGCACCGCGGAGAAGACGCCGTTCTCGCAGGAGGAATTCCTGGCGTTGATGGCGCTGGCGCGCAAGGGCGTGGCCAAGCTCGTGGACTTGCAGAAGATGGCGGTGGGGTGAAGGCATGCCCCGTCGAATCACCGGCCAGCTCGTGATCGCGACCCACAATCCCGGCAAGCTCGCCGAGATGCGCGAACTGCTGTCGCCGCACGGCGTCGAGGCCATATCCGCCACCGAACTCGGCCTCTCCGAGCCCGAAGAAACCGGCAACAATTTTGCCACCAATGCGAAGGTCAAGGCGGTGGCGGCCGCGACGGCTGCAAAACTCCCCGCCTTCGCCGACAACTTCAGGCCTGGTGGTGGATGCGCTCGACGGCGCGCCTGGAATCTATTCGGCGCGCTGGGCGGGGCCGAACAAGGACTTCAATGCCGCGATGAGCCGGATCGAGCGGCTGCTGGAGGAGCGCGGCGCGACCGAGCCCGCCAAACGAGGCGCGCATTTCGTCTCGGCGCTATGCGTCGCCTGGCCCGACGGCCATCTCGAGGAAGTCGAGGCGCGCGTCGACGGCACGCTGGTGTGGCCGCCGCGCGGCAGTGCCGGTTTCGGTTATGACCCGATGTTCCTGCCCGACGGCCATGACCGCACCTTTGGCGAGATGGCATCGATCGAAAAGCACGGCCTGCCGCCGCTCGGAAAGGGGCTGTCGCATCGCGCCCGCGCCTTCGTCAAACTGGCGGAGCGCTGCCTTGAGTAGCGCCCACACAGCGCCTTTCTTTCTTCACCTCTGCCGCTTGCGACGGGAGGGGGCACTTTGACCACGTTGCAAAAGAGCCCCCACCCTAACCCTCCCCCGCCAGCGGGGGAGGGAAAAGAAGGTCCGGCCTTCGGCGTTTACGTGCACTGGCCGTTTTGCCTGTCGAAATGCCCGTATTGCGATTTCAACAGCCATGTCCGTCATGCCGCGATCGACGAGGATCGCTTTGCGCGAGCGTTCGCGCGGGAGATCGAGACCACGGCAAGCCGCACGGGTAGCCGCGAGGTGTCGTCGATTTTTCTCGGCGGCGGCACGCCGTCGCTGATGCAGCCGCAAACCGTGGCCGCGATCCTGGATGCGATCGGCAAGAACTGGCGCGTCGCTCGTGATGCGGAAGTCACGCTGGAGGCCAACCCCACGAGCGTCGAGGCCACGCGCTTTGCCGGTTATCGCGCAGCCGGCGTCAACCGCGTCTCGCTCGGCGTGCAGGCGCTGGACGATGCGTCGCTGAAGGCGCTCGGCCGCCTGCATTCGGCGCGCGAAGCGCTCGATGCGGTTGCGATCGCGCGCCGCTCCTTTGAGCGCTATTCCTTCGATCTGATCTATGCCCGGCAAAACCAGACGCCGCAGATGTGGACGGATGAGCTCAAGCTTGCGATCACGGAAGCCGCCGAACACCTGTCGCTCTATCAATTGACGATCGAGGAAGGCACGCCGTTCTTCGGCTTGCATGCGGCCGGTAAACTCAAGACGCCGGACGAGGCGCTCGCCCGCTCGCTCTATGACGTGACGCAGGAAGTCTGCGACCGGCATGGTCTGAACGCCTATGAGATCTCCAACCACGCGCGATCAGGTGCCGAATGCCGGCACAACCTCGTCTACTGGCGCGGTCAGGAATATGCAGGCATTGGCCCCGGCGCGCATGGCCGGCTTGATATCGAAGGCGCGCGGCACGCGACCTCGACCGAAAAGCGCCCCGAGGCCTGGCTGATGCGCGTCGAGGCCAGCGGCCATGGGCTTGTCGTCGACGATCGCCTCAACAGCGAGGAGCGCGCCGACGAATTCCTGCTGATGGGATTGCGGCTTGCGGAGGGAATCGACCCGCGCCGTTATGCGGCGTTATCAGGCCGGCCGCTCGATCCCCGCCGCATCGCCGTGCTGCGCGAGGAAGGCGCCATTGACGTCGACGCCGATGGCCGGCTGCGGGTGACGCAAGCGGGTTTTCCGGTGCTCGACGCGGTGGTTGCGGATTTGGCGGCGTAACTTTTGTCGTCCCTGCGAAGGCGCGCTTTCGCCGGGACGACACCAATGTGCAAAAACCTTAAGCCCCAAAGCTCTTGGGCGAAGCTGCGATCGGTGTGGCGCCACCCGAAGTGACTCGCATTACCGCAAGACCGCGCTCGTTGGTGCCATCGGCGCGGAAGCGAAACAGGCCGTCGATGCCGGCAAAGCCGGACGAGTTGAGCAGCACTTCGGAGGAGAAGCGCTGACCGCCCTGCGTTCGCGACAACGCCGCGGTCAGCGCCACCGCGTCATAGGCGAGCGTCGCGGTTCGCACCGGCTCACTGCCATATTTATTACGGTAACGGTTGGAGAAGCCGCGAAAACCCACCGGATCGGGCGCGGCGAACACGCCGCCCTGTAACGCCGGACTTCCGAATACGCGCGGATTGTCCCACAGACCGGTGCCGAGCAATTGCACGTTCTTCAGATTGGCGCCGGCCGCGGTCAGCGCATCGGCGCTTGCCACCACGGCCTCGCCGTCATCGGCCAGAAGCAGCGCATCGGCTTGCGTGAGCGACTGCGCCACGTTGCGCGCCGCCGAGGCGCGATCGGCGCCGTATTTTTCGAAAGCGACGATGCGCCCGCCCCGCTTCGGCACCGCCTGCTTGAAAGCGGCCTCGACCACATTGCCATAGGCGTTTTCGGGCAGCATTGCCGCGAAGGAGCGTTTGCCGATGGCGGTGGCGTAGTCGACGATCCGGTTGACGTCCGATTCCGGCAGGAAACTGAGCAGGTAGACGCCGCGGCTTGCCACGCTTGAATCGGTGGAAAACGCGATCACGGAAATGCCTCTCGCGCGCGCCACCTGCGCAACCGCCGGCACCGAGGAGGCAAACAGCGGGCCCAGCATGATCTCCGCGCCCTCGGCGAGCGCCTGCTGCGCCGCTTGCTGCGCGCCTTGCGGGCTGCCGGCGTCGTCCTTGATCAGAAGCTGAAGGTTGGGATTGAGGAATTCCGACAACGCCATTTCGGAGGCGTTTTTCATCGACGCCGCAGCGACGCCGGCATTGCCCCCTGCCGACAGCGGCAGGATCAGCGCCACCTTGACCTGGCCGTTGCCGACCGCCACCGGTTGCTGCGGCGTCCCGCCCGGACCTGGCGCCGGCTGCGAGGATGCAAACGGGTTGGGAACCGAAAACTGGCTGATGCTCTGCTGAACGCTCGAGCAGGCGCCAAGCAGCGGCGCGCCCAGAATGAGCCCGAGCGCGGTCCGCCGGCTCGCCGCCGAAGGCGAAATCCCGGACCTGTCGACACCGGACTGGCCGGTCCCGGATCCGCCGGGTTGAAACTTGGGATCGAACGGACCCACCATTGCATCTCTTCTCTTGTCCGGCCCCTTTGAGGCCCGGACTTCGCCCTGCCTAGTGCCGCCTATTTGAAGTTCCTGCACCACAAGCGGCGAGTTCGATCCAGGAACTTCAAATAGAAAAGCGGCACTAGAATCAATAGATTTACTAGTACCCATGACTTTCCGAAGTTCGTGGAAGTGCGTGCTGCGATCGAGCACGAACTTCGGAAAGTGGGCACTAGTGGCCCGATTCTAACATTCGCATTCCTTCTCGGCGGGCACCTTTGCGAATGTTAGAATCAAAGGGCCACTAGCAAATTCAGGTTTCTAGTGGAGTTTAGGATTTGACATTCGCTATGCGACTTTGCGGCCAAGTGGGTAGCGAATGTCAAATCCACTCCACTACGCCATCAGGAGGGGTGGATTCAGGCATATTGTCGGCGAATAGTTAACCAAAACAAAAGGTTTTTGGTCTTGCGGCGGTAAGGCCGGTTGCAGGTTCACCCCTTATCTCGCGCGAAAGGAAATCTGCCTGTCCTGACCTGTCTGCCGGTGCGAACCCCTCGCCGTGGATCGCACTCTCTCTCATCCTGATCCAGAGTACATTATGCGCGCAAAAGCTGCTTCCACCAACACGCCTGAAGTCGCAGAGCCCCCGGCGAGGCGGACCTACACCTTGAACGGGCAGGCGCTATCCGTGCCAAAACCCGATGCCGGACTGTATCTGGTGGCAACGCCGATCGGCAATCTCGGCGATATCACGCTGCGGGCCCTGGAAACGCTCGCCGGCGTCGACATCATCGCCTGCGAAGATACCAGGATCACCCGCCGCTTGACCGAGCGTTACGGCATTACCGCCCGGCTCAAGCCCTATCATGAACACAACGCAGCCCAGGCGCGGCCGAAGATCCTTGAGCATCTGGCCAAAGGCAGCTCAATCGCACTCGTCTCGGATGCCGGAACGCCGCTGATTTCCGACCCCGGTTTCAAGCTGGTGCGCGAGGCCTGCACGGCCGGATTTCGCGTGGTCGCGCTGCCGGGTCCCTCTTCGGTGCTGGCGGCGCTCTCGGTCGCGGCGCTGCCGACCGACCGGTTTTTCTTCGAAGGCTTTCTGCCGCCCAAACAAACCGCGCGCCGCGCCCGGCTGAGCGAACTTGCCCGCCTCGAGGCGACGCTGGTGCTGTTCGAATCAGGCAACCGCGTGCAGGAGACGCTGGCCGACCTCGCCGCGATCATGGGCGCGCGCGATGCCGCGATCTGCCGCGAGATGACCAAGCTGCACGAGGAAATCAGCCGCAGCACCCTTTCAGAACTGGCGCAATCCGCTGCGACATTGGAAACGCGTGGCGAATTCGTGCTGGTGATCGGGCCGCGGGCTGAAGGCAGCCAGGCGATGAGCGCGGATGAAGTGGACGATCTGTTGCGGGATCGATTGTCGCGCGACAGCGTCAAGGATGCCGTTGCGCATGCGGTGGAAGTTTCCGGGCGGCCGCGCCGCGAGATCTATGCCCGCGCGCTTGAACTCGCCAAACGGGCCGACGCATCATCAAGGACCAAGGGCGGACATGGCCAAGACTGACTTCGAGGCTGAGGCGAAAACCGGCGGCGGCGCCAAGCCGGCCTCGCCCGCGCGGGTCGCGGCGTTTCACACCGGCCTTTCGGCGGAGTCGCGCGCAGCCGCCGTTCTGATCGCCAAGGGCTACCGCATCCTCGCCCGGCGCTTTCGCACGCCGCACGGCGAGATCGATATCGTGGCGCGGCGGCGCAATCTGCTCGCCTTTGTCGAGGTCAAGGCGCGCGAAACCCTCGATGACGCCGCCTATGCGGTGACGCCGCGCCAGCAGGCGCGCATCATCGCCGCCGCGCAAATGTGGCTGGTGGCGCATCCTGAACATGCCGGATATGATCTGCGCTTCGACGTCATGCTGATTGCGCCGCGCCGCCTGCCGCGCCATCTGATGGCGGCCTTCGATGCGAGCACATAATTTTTTGACGCGTTTTCTTCACGCGAACCGGTACCCACTTCGCTTGAAAACGCTATGGTAAAGACCGAAAGAGCTGACGAGCCCCGCCCATGAAACTGAACGTCGCCGTCCAGATGGACCCGATCGCGCGCATCAACATCCGCGGCGATTCCACCTTTGCGCTGCTGCTGGAAGCGCAAAAGCGCGGACATGGGCTGTCCTATTACACGCCCGACAGGCTCTCCCTGAAGGGCGAGGAGCTGGTGGCGCCGGTTCAGGTGCTTTCGGTGCGCGACCAGGCGGGCAACTACTTTACGCTCGGCGAGGCGAGGCGCGAGCCGCTTGCGGCCTTCGACGTCATCCTGTTGCGGCAGGACCCGCCGTTCGATCTCGCTTACATCACCTCGACGCATCTGCTCGAACGGCTGCATCCGAAGACGCTGGTGGTGAACGACCCCGCCTCCGTGCGCAACGCGCCGGAAAAGCTGTTTGTGATGGATTTTCCGCATTTGATGCCGCCGACGCTGATTTCGCGCGATCTCGACGAGATCAACGCGTTTCGCGACCAGTACGGCGCGGTGGTGATGAAGCCATTGCATGGCCATGGCGGGGCTGCGGTCTTTCGCATCATGCCGCAGGACATGAATTTCGGCTCGCTGTTCGACATGTTTTCGGTGACCTTCAAGGAACCCTGGGTGATTCAGCGCTTCCTTCCCGAGGTCAAGCACGGCGACAAGCGCATCATCCTGGTCGACGGCGAATTCGCAGGCGCCGTCAACCGCGTGCCGGCGACCGACGATCTGCGCTCCAACATGGTGCGCGGAGGTGCTGCGCGAGCCACCGACCTCACCGACCGCGAGCGCGAAATCTGCACCACGCTGGGGCCAGCCTTGCGCGAACGCGGGCTATTGTTCGTCGGCATCGACGTCATCGACGGCAACCTGACCGAGATCAACGTGACATCGCCGACCGGCATCCGCGCCATCGCCCGGCTCGATGGACCGGACGTGGCGGCGAAAATCTGGGACGCGATCGAAAAGAAGCGCAGCCAAAAATAGAGCCGTACTTCGCTTGCGCCTTCCAAATGTCAAAAAGCGGTCGCAGCCTTAGGTTTAGCTACCAACCAAGATCGACGCCATAAAACGATCCATTACGACAACAGCGGGAGGAAGACGCATGACATCAGATGTTTCGCGAAGGTCCCTGCTTGCGCTTGGAGCGGGTCTCGGCACAACGGCCATGTTGGGCGACGTCGCGCAGGCGAAAGCGCCGAAGCTCGGCACCCAATCGCAATACTTCTATCGTTTCAACGTCGGGGCTGCCGAAGTCACTGTTGTCTCCGACGGTCCGCTGGGCGTGGGCGATCCCAGGGGCACCTTCACCGGCGTACCTGACGACGAGATGCGCAAGATGCTCAGCGACAATTTCCTGTCGCCCACCAGCGTCGTGCTCGAACAGAATTCTCCGATCGTCAACACGGGCGACAAGCTCGTGCTGTTTGACACGGGGCTCGGCACCGCCAAAGCCTTCGGTCCGGCCGCCGGACGGCAGCAGAAGAGCATGATGGAAGCCGGCATCAAGCCGGAAGACATCGATGCCGTGATGTTTTCGCACGGCCATATCGACCATATCGGCGGCGTGGTGGGCGAGGACAACAAGGTGCTGTTCCCCAACGCTCAATACTACATCGCCGAGAGCGATTTCGATTTCTGGACCGATGAAGGCAAGGCCGGCGGGCCGATGAAGGATTTCATCGTGCATGCCCGCAAGAACCTGCTGCCGGTGCGCGACCGCCTGGTGTTCTACAAGGACGGCCAGGAATTCCTGCCCGGCATTCAGGCTCTGTCGGCGCCCGGACACACCGTGGGCCACACCATCTTCATGATCTCCTCGGACGGCAAGTCCTTTGCCTACACCGCCGATCTCACCCACCATCCGATCCTGTTGATGGAAAAGCCGCGGATGGAATTTGCCTACGACACCGATCCGAAACAAGCGGCGAATTCACGCGTAAAAATGCTGGACATGCTGGCGGCGAACAAGGTTCCGGTGCTCGCCTATCACTATCCCTGGCCCGGCGTCGGCCATGTCGCGAAAACCGGCGAAGGCTTTCACTACATTCCCGAGCCGATGCAGATGACGCTTTGAGATGATGAGATTGCGGGGTAGCTTTCGAGCTGCTCTTTTTTGTGGGCACTCGGGGGACAATCATGAAGGCCAGGATTTTAGCCGCGATGCTGTTCGCTGGCGGGGTGCTGATCGGCGCCGGCTCATCCGAAATCATCCGCGCCCAGTCGCCGGCGCTGGCGACCAAACAAATCTTCCAGACCGACCTGAACAATTTGCCGGGGCAGGAAGTGCTGTTGTTCGCCTCGACTTGGCAACCCGGTTTCAAATTGCCGCTGCACATGCATCCCGAAGGGCACGAAATCATCTATGTCGTCGAGGGCGAACAGACTTTTGAGATCGAAGGCGTCGGCACCAGGGTCGTGAAGGCGGGCGAGGTGATCTACACCCCACCAAATACCCCGCATTTCGGGCGCAACGCCACCGACGCCGTGTCCAAGACCATCGTGGTCCGCATCAAGGCCAAGGATCAGCCTGTCACCGTCGAGGTGAAGCAGTAAGACGGCTCTTACTTTGTTGCGCCCAGCCGTTGCGCCAGTTCGGCATCCAACTCCGGCAACAGCACGATGCCGTCCTGGTCGCTGCCCGACGAATGCACCACGATCCAGGTGCAGGGCATGCCGCTTTCGTTGCGCGGCGCGTGCGGAACATTGGCATCGCAGAAACACTGCTCGCCCTGACGCACATCAACGCGCTTTTCCAGATGATCGCCGTAATAGACCGCGCACTCGCCTTGAAGCATGTAGGCGATGGTCTCGATATCCCTGTGGTAATGCGCTCTCGCCACCGCGCCCGGCGGCATCGGCATGACGTTCATGCAGATTTTTTGCGCGCCGACGGTCTCTTTCGACGCGCCCGCGCCATAGGTAATTCCCTGCTTGCCGAAATAGGTCTGGCCCGGCTTTATCAAAGCGAAGCCGTCAGGTGGGGGTGTGGTCATCCTGTCCTCCTGGCTTTCTTCGGTCCAGCTTCACTACGGCATGGGAGTGAAAATTTCGGGCGTTAGGTAGCAAACCCACTTAACAACCTTATCAGAGCTGCACCTTCGCCAAACTTAGTGACCCTGCCTTTGCCGACGTAAGGAAGTGGCGCGGAGACCGACATCTTCCGTTGACCTCATTGAGGTGACGAAAGTGATGACGGCAACTTAAATCGTTTACCTTGACAAAAATCATTTACATCATTATTTTTCGGAAATGACCCCGGAACAGTGCCGAGCCGCCCGAGCGTGGCTAAATTGGCCTCAAGACGCGCTTGCAAAAGCCGCGAGCGTTGGCGTTTCGACGGTTCGGGATTTTGAGACAGGTCGCCGGGAGCCGACGCGGAATAATCTAACGGCAATGAGAGTTGCGTTGG
The DNA here is from genome assembly GCA_963832045.1 of uncultured Alphaproteobacteria bacterium. Classification (GTDB taxonomy): domain Bacteria; phylum Pseudomonadota; class Alphaproteobacteria; order Rhizobiales; family Xanthobacteraceae; genus Bradyrhizobium. The sequence continues at coordinate 265,940 of CAWHSM010000005.1, read as the reverse complement.
AGGAAGGCGGCGTTTCGTTCTTCGAGGACTACAAGGAAAGCGGGATCAAGGTTCCGCGCTCCGCTGGTGAGTTTGCTACCTAATGTCGCTTTTTACTTTGTTCCCCTAATGTTCTTGCCCTCCCGCCCGCCTTCCGCTACCCTCTGACGCGGAGGGGCAAAATGGTTCAGCGGGTTTCCACCGTCGCCTTTGAGGGCATCGAGGCGAGGGCCGTCGATGTGCAGGTGCAGGTCGCGCCGGGTTTGCCGGCCTTTGCCATCGTCGGCCTGCCCGACAAGGCGGTCTCGGAAGCGCGCGAACGGGTCCGCTCGGCGCTGATCGCCTCGGGTCTGGCGCTGCCGGCGCGCCGCATCACCGTCAATCTCGCACCCGCCGACCTGCCCAAGGAAGGCAGCCATTATGACCTGCCGATCGCGTTGGGGTTGATGGCCGCAATCGGCGCGATCCCGCCGGACGCGCTAAGCGGCTTTACGGTCTTGGGCGAACTCGGCCTCGACGGATCGATCGCCCCCGTTGCGGGCGTCCTGCCCGCGGCGATCGGGGCGAATGCGCGCGAGGAGGGCCTGATCTGCCCCTCGGCTTGCGGGGCGGAAGCGGCCTGGGCGAGCCCGGACATCCAGATCGTGGCGGCGAACTCGCTGATCCAGATCGCCAATCATTTTCGCGGAACACAGGTTCTGTCGCGGCCCTCGCCGAAAGTCCACGCGCCACCGACAAGCCAGCTCGATCTGCGCGACATCAAGGGCCAGGAGAGCGCCAAGCGCGCGCTTGAGATCGCGGCGGCCGGCGGCCATCACCTGTTGATGATGGGCTCGCCCGGCGCGGGCAAATCGATGCTGGCGGCGCGGCTGCCCTCGATCCTGCCGCCGCTGTCGCCTTCGGAGCTTTTGGAAGTGTCGATGATCGCGTCCATTGCGGGCCAAATCCGCGACGGCGCGCTGACCGCACAACGTCCGTTCCGCTCGCCGCATCATTCCGCCAGCATGGCGGCGCTGACCGGCGGCGGCCTGCGCGCGAAACCCGGCGAGATTTCGCTTAGCCACCACGGCGTGCTGTTCCTCGACGAATTGCCGGAATTCGATCCGCGCGTGCTCGATTCGCTGCGCCAGCCGATCGAGAACGGCGAGGTCGCGGTTTCCCGCGCCAATCACCGCGTGACTTATCCCGCGCGTTTCATGCTGGTCGCCGCCATGAACCCGTGCCGCTGCGGCCACGCCTTCGAGCCCGGCTTTTCCTGCAAGCGCAACCGGATCGAGCGCTGCACGGCCGATTATCAGTCGCGCATCTCAGGGCCTTTGATGGACCGCATCGATTTGCGGATCGAGGTGCCGGCGGTGAGCGCCGCCGACCTGATCCTGCCTCCATCAGCGGAAGGATCAGTTGAGGTGGCCGCGCGCGTCGCCGCGGCGCGCGACGTGCAGGCGGCGCGTTACGCCGCAATCGGCCTTCCCCATGTCCGCACCAATGCCGAGGCGCCGGCCTCCGTGCTGGAAACCATCGCGCAGCCGGATGCGGCGGGCACGAAACTGTTGCGCGATGCCTCCGAGAGCATGCGGCTGTCGGCGCGCGCCTATCACCGCGTGCTGCGGGTGGCGCGCACGCTCGCCGATCTCGACGGCGCGGACAAAATCACCCGGCTGCATCTGGCCGAAGCCTTGTCCTATCGCGCGCTCGCCGACGACTTGCAGCGCGCTGCCTAGAGCATGATCCGGAAAGTGCGTAGCGGTTTTCCCTCGCGACAAACGCGAAAGCGTTTGCGCGGAGATCATGCTCAATCAAAAATCCGGCCGGCCATCCCTGCTTGCCGCATTCAGGGATTTGCGCGATCCTGTTGGTTCGAACGAATTGCTTGATGGGGCAGGGCGGCGTCATGAATCCCGCGGGGAAAATAAACGTTTCTCTTATGCTGCTGACTGTCGCATTTGCGCTGGGAAATCGCGAAGTCCAGGCTCAAGTCCAGGCTCCGCAAAATCCGCCCGCATCGATCCTGACCCAAATTCAGGCCGCGAACGAGGAATGCAAGCGCAAGCATCCCGATCCCCTCAGGCAGGCAATCGCCTACACGTCGTGCGAAAACCGGAATATGGAGTTGCTGAGACCCTCAATGGTGTACCCGGATCTCATGGACCAGGAACTGGCGAATAATTTAATGCTGGCCGAGAAGGTGCAGAAGGGCAAGATGACGTTGATCGAGATGAAAGCGGTCAAGGCGCAGCTTCACTCGCAGATCGTGACCGAGTTTCAGCGCCGCCAGCTTGCCAAAATGGCGGCTGCGCCCCGACCGGCTGCACCGGCAGCCAACAATGCGATCATCGCCGGTCAGCCTTCTCCCGTCGTTCAATCCGGCTCGCCCCAGTTTCCAAACAGCGCACCTCGAGAGCCCCACTGCCAGACGGCGCGGTTTGGGATGATGCTGGAGATGGTGTGCAATTAGCGCCCGCCGACGATCCGCAGGGCGTGGCGTAATTTCCGTCGTACCAACGGCGCTGCATATGCTCTGCACTTGACAGCTTTTCGAGCGCGCCACCTGATTTGCCCGTCGTGCCAATCTGTCGCAGGCATTTTTGCTTGCGATGTCGGGCAAATCACCAGCACCTTCTCGCGCATCCTGCGCCCGCACGAGGGGCGTTTCGCGATCGTCACGGACGTTGGGCGCGGGATGCGGTGGACGCGATGGCGCACGAGACGAATGCACTGATAAGCGGACGGCGAAGTCGTGTGGTCCTGACGCCCCGACGCTGGCGTCAAGTTGGCGACGATTGCTTCGGCAATCGCGCCGGCGATGGTGACAACAAGCCCGGCTCACCAGGGAGATCACGAAGGAAACCGTTAAAACCATTCGCGTGCGGGAATGCCGGGTGAAACCGGTGCGACCGTGGTGACCACGCTTGTGTGCTTTTTCATTTCGCACACAAGGCTGCGGGCGCATCGTGCGCCCGGCATTCCCTGCGCCCTCTCTATTCGAGGAGCGAAAGGTTCATGCACAACTCGGGCGCAATCGCGTTGCGGGATCGTAGACGCGCGTCTGGGTGAAGGCACTGGCTGTTTGAAATTTGAATCGGTGTGCGAAGCACGCTCTTCCCCTTGCGGGCTAAGGCGCGCACACAAGAGGAGAAGGAGCGCACTGCCGCTGTCGCAGCATTGTGCGCAAAGGAGAAGAGAGGACGACGTTGAAAGATCGTCCCCCGCCTCCCGTCAACCCGGCGGTAACCTGTTTTATTTACGCTCCGCCAACCATAGGCTCCCTTCTCGTTGGGGACCAGAGTATGTGCGGGCGGTTCCATGTTGCGTTTGAAGATTCTGGCCTCGGTTGTTCCCGTTCTCGTTGCCGCGTTCTTCGCCCGCGGCGGGCTTTTGCCCGGTCCGCATCCCTGCATCGCCATCGCCAACACATCGGTCGAGATCGCCGACCTGCCCTGGCATGCCGACCTCCACGTCGCTTTCACCGACGATCCGGCTGCGGCCACCGTGCGGGTGCAGATCACGGAGAGCGCCGAGACCGCCGACTTCGCGCTGGTCGATGATGGCAACAGTGCGGAAGGCGGCGCCTGCGAAGCCAATTCCGCAACCCGTGCCGTGTCGATTTCGGACACGGTCGCGGACGGCAGACCGGTGATCTACCTGACGCATGAGGGGCCGGCCGATTACCGGATCTTCGTCCGCTCCAGGACGTTTTCCGCGGCAGACGCGGCGGCGCTCGTCGTCGGCGCCAAATACCCGGTCAAAGCCGCCTCGCTCTGAGCGGCGCGTCGCGCGCTTAACACTTTATCAACCATGTTTCATCGCAGCCAACGAAGCCGGCGCGTCCTCAAGCACTTCGCAATGTCGCCGTCCCATCTTCGTCATCAAATAAATGACGCGCTGAAGCGGTAAGGTAACCTGTCAAATGGGGCGGACAATCCAGATCAAATTGCGCATCCGCCGTTGGGCACGGCGTCATCCCTGGATCACCCTCTCCGTTCGCTCCTTTGTGATCTTCTCGGCCACTTTCGGCGGCGCATATGGCTTTATCGCCGGCAGCCGGTCGGAACATTCGGGCTATGACCCCAACGCCTTCGCCATTGGCGCAAGTTTCCTGTTCGCGATCGCCTGTCTGGCGCTTGCTACGTTAAGCATGCGGCTTCGTTTCCTGCGCAGGAAGATGCGCAAGATCGTGCTGCATAACGAGACGCTGGCCGATCGCAATTGGGAATTGCAGGAGGCCGAAGAGCGCTCGCGCAGCCTGTTTGAATCGCAAGGCGACCTGATCGTGCTGCGCGACGCGGAAGAGCGCATCACCTTCGTCAACGACGCCTATTGCGAATTGGCCCGCCGCCCGCGCCCTGCGCTGATCGGCAGCCGTTTTCAATTCACCGTGCTCGAACAGGGCGAAAGCGCGATCGAGTCGAACGGCACGCGGATCCACGACCAGAAGATCGAAACCGCATTGGGCCCGCGCTGGATCGCCTGGCGCGAAGCACTGGTTCGCTTCGATGCGGGCGCGCCCGCCGAGATGCAATGCGTCGGCCGTGACGTCACCGACCGCACGCAAACCGAACGCGCGCTGGCCGAGGCTCGCGACCAGGCGGACGCGGCCAACCGCGCCAAGTCGCGTTTCCTCGCGATGACAAGCCACGAAATTCGCACCCCCCTCAACGGCATCATCGGCATGAGCGGCCTGCTGCTCGACACCGTGCTGACGCCGGAGCAGGCGACCTATGCCAAGGCCGTGAAAACTTCCGGCGACGCGTTGCTCGCGCTTATCGAGGAACTGCTGGACTATTCCAAGATCGAGGCCGGCAAGATCGATCTCGAAGCGCGTCCGTTCGCGCTCGCCGCCCTGATCGAAGACGTCACCGAACTGCTGGCGCCGCGCGCGCAGGCGCGAAAGCTCGAAATCGCGGCCTACGTCGACGAGCGCCTGCCGGCGCAGGTGATCGGCGATGCCGCGCGGCTGCGGCAGGTGTTGCTCAACCTCGCCGGCAATGCGATCAAGTTCACCTCGAGCGGCGGCGTGGCGCTGATCGTCGAGCCCGGAATCTGGTCCAACGAAATCAGCTTCCTGGTGCGCGACACAGGGATCGGCATCGCGCCGGAAGCGCAGATGCGCATCTTCCGCGAATTCGAACAGGCCGACGAGCGCATTGCGCGAAGCTATGGCGGCACCGGGCTTGGCCTGAGCATTTCCGAACGAATCATCAAGCGAATGGGCGGACGGATCGCGCTGGAAAGCACGCCCGGCGTGGGTTCGACCTTCGAGGTCAGCCTTCCCCTGCCCGCAAGTCAGGGCGGTCCTCAGCCGTTGGCTGCGCCGGAGCTTGGCGGCCGCTCGGTCATGCTGGTGGCGCCGCAGAGCATCGAGGCTTCGCTGATTGCGCGGCGGCTGGAACGCTGGGGCGGCCAGACCTGCATGGTCTCCGACGCCGAGGTCGCCCGCGCCTTGTTGCCGGAGCGCACCTGGCACGCGGTGCTGCTCGATCATGCGCTCGGCACCGGGGAAGTCGAGGCGCTGGCGGAAGCCGCAAGGCCCTTTGCCACGCAGCGGATCGTGCTGTTCACCCCGGCGACGCGGCAGGAATTGCAATCCGCGCAGCCTTCCGCGCTGACCGGATATCTGGTCAAGCCGCTGCGCGCGGCTTCGCTCGCCGCCCGGCTTGCCAGCATGCCGGAAGTCGCCGCGCCGGGCCTCGCGGACGACGCCATGACCGAGCCGGCGGAGACCGTGGCGGCCACCGTCACCCCGCGCGGGCTTTCGGTGCTGGTTGCGGAAGACAACGACATCAATGCGCTGTTGATGCGCTCGCTGCTGACCCGGCTCGGACATCAGGTCGTCATCGCGACCGACGGCGCGGAGGCGCTGGAATCCTGGCTCGCGGCGAAATCCGCCGGCACGCCTTACGACCTGGTGCTGATGGATATTCAGATGCCGGAGCTCGACGGCATCGAAACCACCAAGCGCATCCGCCTGAGCGAGGCCGCGCAAGGCGCCCGCCGCACTCCCATCCTTGCGCTGACCGCGAACACGCTGGTGGAAGATCGCTACGCCTGCTTCGAGGCCGGCATGGACGGTTTTCTGGTCAAGCCGCTCGACCGCGAAAAACTGGCTGAAGCCCTGGCCGGGCTTGGCGCCTCACCGCATGTTGCGGCGTGAGGCGAAACGCCGGAGCTTCGTTCCTCTTGACAGAGGCGGCTGATTCCATCGAGCCTGTCGTCAACAAACGGACGTAGCGCGGCGGATTCTTGCGGGCTTTTTTCTTTTTGAAAATCAGAGCCGCCGCAGCGCCACGGTCTCGACCACATGGTCGGCGCCTTTTTTGAGGATCAGGTTGGCGCGCGGCCGGGTCGGCAAAATATTGTCTTCGAGGTTGGCGAGGTTGGTGCGCTCCCAGATCGCCAGCGCGGTGGCGGTGGCCTCTTCATCGGAAAGCGGCGCGTATCGGTGGAAATACGATCGCGGATCGACGAAGGCGGTGTCGCGAAGGGCGAGGAAGCGACGGACATACCAGTCGCGCAGCACCGGCTCTTCGGCATCGATATAGACCGAGAAATCGAAGAAGTCCGAAACCACGGCCACCGCCTTGCCGTCGCGCGGCAGCCGGCCGGTCTGCAACACGTTGACGCCTTCGACGATCAGGATGTCCGGCCGGTCGACCTCGGTCCACTCGTTCGGAATGATGTCATAGGTCAAATGCGAATAGAGCGGCGCGCGCACCCGTTCCCGCCCGGCCTTGATGTCGCTCAGGAACGACAGCAGCGCCGGCAAATCGTAGCTTTCGGGGAAGCCCTTCTTCTGCATCAGGCCTTGCCGCTCGAGCATGGCGTTCGGATACAGAAATCCGTCGGTCGTCACGAGATCGACCTTCGGCCGCGGCGACCAGCGCGCCAGCAGCGCCTGCAGCACGCGCGCGGTGGTGGATTTGCCGACCGCCACCGATCCGGCCACGCCGATGATGTAAGGCACCTTGCGGTCTTGGATGCGGAGAAAGCGGCGCTGGGCGACATAGAGCCGCTGCATGGCGTCGACATAGATCGACAACAGCCGCGACAGCGGCAGGTAGATCTCTTCGACTTCCCTGAGATCGAGCCGGTCATGCATCGAGCGGAGCTTTGCGATCTCGCCCGCTTCGAGCGTCATCGGCGCGTCTTCACGCAGGCCCGCCCACTGCTCCCGGGAAAATATCCGGTAGGGGTTATACTCTTGCTCCGGTGCCCGAATATCCATGACGCCGCCTCTTTAAGCCCTCCAGGAACTGCACCCCTCGGGCTACCCCTACTGATTAGGCATGATCTCCGCGCAAACGCATTTTGCGTTTGTCGCGAGGGAAAACCGGTATCCACTTTGCGCTCACGCGGCCCTCCGAGTCCGGATCCATGCCCTATTCGCGCTTGCGCGCGGCCTTCTCCTCAAGTCCGGACATGCCGGTGCGCTGTGCCAGCGCTGCTTCGACTTCCTCGAGCTTCACGCCGCGCGATTTCAACAGCACCAGCAGGTGAAACAGCAGATCCGCGCTTTCCGCGATCAGATGATCGCGATCCTGGCCGATCCCGGCGATCACGGTCTCGACCGCCTCCTCGCCGAACTTCTTGGCGCAATGCTCCGGCCCCTTGTCCAGGAGCTTGCGGGTATAGGACGCCTCACCGCCCGACGCCGCACGGGTGTCGATGATGGTGACGAGATCATGGAGCGAAAAAAGCGACATCACTTCGAACTCGACTTCAAACTCGCATGCGACCGTAACGGGCGCCATTCATGCCTTCAGATGTAGCACTTCTGTCACAAAGAGTCGTCAGGGATCGAGCCGCATCGGCAAGCCGGCACGGACCATGTGGTCCTTGGCCTGGCGGATGGTAAATTCACCGAAATGGAAGATCGACGCCGCCAATACCGCCGTCGCGTGGCCCTCGCGAACGCCGTCCACCAAGTGGTCGAGATTGCCCACGCCGCCGGAAGCGATGACCGGAACGGGAATGCTGTCGGAGACGGCGCGGGTCAGCGGCAGGTCGAAGCCCTGCCGCGTGCCGTCCCGGTCCATCGAGGTCAGCAGGATTTCACCGGCGCCGAGCGAGACCACTTCCTGCGCATATTCGATGGCATCGATGCCGGTGGAATTGCGCCCGCCATGGGTGAAAATCTCCCAGCGGTCGGACCCGCCGCCGCGCCTCCCCCGCTTGGCATCGATGGCGACGACGATGCATTGCTCGCCGAATTTTTCCGCGGCTTCCTTGACGAATTCGCGGCGGCTGACGGCGGCCGAATTGATCGAAACCTTGTCGGCGCCCGACCGCAACAGGGTTTTGATGTCGTCGATGGTGCGCACGCCGCCGCCGACCGTCAGCGGCATGAAACAGGCCTCGGCGGTGCGCCGGACGACATCCAGCATGATGCCGCGGTTTTCGTGGGTCGCCGTAATGTCGAGAAAACAGAGTTCGTCGGCGCCCGCGGCGTCATACGCGATCGCTGCCTCCACGGGATCACCGGCATCGCGCAGGTCGACGAAGTTGACGCCCTTGACCACGCGCCCATCTTTCACGTCGAGACAGGGGATCACGCGCACCTTGAACATGGGCTCTCCTAAGCGGCGGCACGCGCGCTGCGAACCAGCGCCAGCGCGGCGGCGGGATCGAGGCGGCCGTCATAGAGCGCGCGGCCGATGATCGCGCCGGCCAGTTTTTTGGCGCGGGACGCCAGCAGCGCCTTCACGTCGTCGATGGAGGCAAAGCCGCCGGAGGCGATCACGGGAATCGAGATGCGATCGGCCAGCGCAATGGTGGCGTCGAAGTTGAGACCCTTCAACAGCCCGTCGCGCGCAATGTCGGTAAAGATGATCGCAGCAACGCCGGCGTCCTCGAACCGTTGTGCGATATCGAGCGCGCTCACTTCCGAGGTCGCCGCCCAACCTTCGACGGCGACCTTGCCGTCGCGCGCGTCGAGGCCGACGGCCACCCTGCCGGGAAATTTCTGCGCAGCCCGTTTGACGAGCTCCGGATCGCGGACGGCGGCCGTGCCGATGATCACCCGCGCGACGCCCTTTTCGAGCCAGGCTTCGACCGTTTTCAAATCACGGATGCCGCCGCCGAGCTGCACCGGCATCGTGACTTTCGAAAGCATCGCCTCGACCGCATGCGCGTTGACAGGCTTGCCGGCAAAGGCCCCGTCAAGATCGACGACGTGCAGATATTCAAAGCCCTGCGCGGCAAAGTTTTCCGCTTGCGCCGCCGGATCGAGGTTGAACACGGTGGCGCGCGCCATGTCGCCTTGTTCGAGGCGCACGCACTGCCCGTTCTTCAGGTCGATGGCGGGAAAGAGAATCACGGCTTCCACTTCAAGAAGTTCGAGATCAGGGCAAGCCCGAAGCGCTGGCTCTTCTCCGGGTGGAATTGCGTCCCGATGGCGGTGTCGCGGCCGACGATCGCCGTCACCGGCCCGCCATAGTCGGCGCGCGCCAGCACATCCGCCTCGTTGACCGCGTTGAGATGATAGGAATGCACGAAATAGGCGTGACGACCTTTCGGCCCGAGCGGCAATCGCTCGAGCACCGTGTGTTCGCGGACCATATCGAGGGTATTCCAGCCCATGTGCGGAATCTTCAGGTTCTCGTCGCGGGGCGCAATCTTTTCGACGTCGCCGGCAATCCAGTTGAAGCCGTCGGTCGTGACGTGCTCCTTGCCGCGCGTCGCCATCAATTGCATGCCGACGCAAATACCCAGGAACGGCCGCGCCTTGCTGCGCACGGCTTCGGTCATGGCCTCGATCATGCCGTCCAGCGCATCGAGGCCACGACGGCAATCGGCGAACGCGCCGACACCGGGCAGCACAATGCGATCGGCCCTAAAAACCGCCTCTGGATCCCGCGTCACCACGATCTTTTCCGGAATATCCATGCCGCGGCTGGCGCGCTCGAACGCTTTCGCAGCCGAGTGCAGGTTGCCGGAGCCGTAATCGACAATGGCGACGCTCACCGCGATGCCCCCGGTTCGGGAAACAGGCCGATGATGGCGTCGCGTTCCGGCGGCGGCTTTGAGAAGCCCTGGCCGGGAACATCGCGCGTTGGTGGCGGCCCGCCGCGGTCAACCGCAGGCTGGTCATTGCTCAGGGCGCGCTGCCTATCGGTCCAGCGATCGAAGAAGCGGCGCTCGGCCGCCTCCTCATCGTCGGCGACCACAATGTCGAACTGCCGCCATTTGCGCCGCGACAGCGTCCAGCGCTCGAGGCTCGCCGCTTCAAATCCCAACAGCAGAGCGAGCAGTGCATCGACGAGAAAGATCGTTGCCCCACTGATGCCCAGCCTGACCATCGCGACGTCGATGGCCGTCATCAGCACGATCCAGCCGATCAGCGCCAGCCAAAGGCGATGCCAGGCAAGCCACACCACGCCGAAGAGGGCGGCCCAGAGGTGAAAGCCATCGCGAACGAAGGCAAAGCGATCGGTCGCGCGAAAATCCGCGTTGCTGGTCGCAGGCGCATGAACTGTGTAGACCGGCATCTGCTGCCCTTCGTCACTACTCGCCGAGAAGCAAGGATCAGCCGCCGAGCTGACCCTTGGTGGACGGCACCTCGCCCGCCGCGCGCGGATCGATGGCAACCGCCGCCCGCAGCGCCCTCGCCAGACCCTTGAAACAGGATTCGGCGATGTGGTGGCTATTCTCGCCATATAGGGTCTCGACGTGCAAAGTCACGCCGGCATTGATGGCAAAGGCATTGAACCATTCGCGCACCAGCTCGGTGTCAAACTGACCGACCTTGTCGCGCGGAAACCCGACCTTGAACACCAGCACCGGCCGGCCGGAAATATCGATCACGACCCGCGACAGGGTTTCATCCATCGGCATATGAACGCTGGCATAGCGGGTGATGCCGGCCATGGTCCCCAATGCCTGTTTCACCGCCTGCCCCAGCGCAATGCCGACATCTTCGGTCGTGTGGTGGTGGTCGATGTGGAGATCGCCGGCCGCCTTCACCGAAATATCGATGCGGGAATGGCGGGCCAGGAGCTCAAGCATATGGTCGAAGAAGCCGATCCCGGTCGCGACGCTGGACATGCCCGTCCCGTCGAGGTTTACCGTCACCTCGATGTCGGTTTCCTTGGTCTTGCGCTTGATGGTGGCGCTGCGCATGAAATACTTCCCCGGAAGGCCAAACCATTGGCCGAAAACGCGGTTCTTTTAACAGGCCGCCCCACGCTTCGCTACTGCGGGATACCGTTTTGAAGGCCCAACTTCGCCCTATGGTGACCGAAATCCGGCTACTCGCGCGAACCGGAGGTCACATCGTTAAAGACGTCATGTTGTAACCGCGCGGGCCTGCGCCTAAATCTGGGCTAGTGGTCTGCTTCTAACACTCGCATCCTGTTGCGGCAGGCACTTTTGCGAGCGTTAGAAGCATGGGACCACTAGCAAATATAAGTTTCTAGTGGAGTTTTGGATTTGACATTCGCTTAACGTGTCTGCGGCCGGGAGGGAGCGAATGTCAAATCCACTCCACTAGCAAGGGGGTATTCCATGCAAGCATCAGCCCACGAGACGCCGGTCTGGCACGGCACCACCATTTTGACGGTCCGCAAGGGCGGCAAGGTGGTGATCGGCGGCGACGGCCAGGTCTCGATCGGACAGACCGTCATCAAATCCAACGCCAAGAAAGTACGCAAGCTCGGCAAGGGCGACGTCATCGGCGGCTTTGCCGGCGCCACCGCCGACGCCTTCACGCTGTTCGAGCGGCTGGAAAGCAAACTCGAGCAATATCCCGGCCAACTGACCCGCGCCGCGGTCGAGCTTGCCAAGGATTGGCGGACCGACCGCTATTTGCGGCGGCTCGAGGCGATGATGATCGTCGCCGACAAGGATGTATCGCTGGTTCTGACCGGCACCGGCGACGTTCTGGAGCCGGAGGCCGGCGTGATGGCGATAGGATCGGGCGGAAATTACGCGCTGGCCGCCGCGCGGGCCTTGATCGAGACTGACAAGGATGCCGAGACCATCGTCCGCCGGTCGCTCGACATTGCCGCCGACATTTGCGTTTACACCAATCGCAATGTCACCATCGAAACGCTGCAAGGCGGCTAAGAAGACAGTTGAGCATGACGGCTTACGCGTTCCGCCCGATGTCGGCCGATGATCTGCCGACGATCAGGCGCTGGCTGGAGACACCTCACGTCAGTGCATGGTGGCATGACGCGGACGAGCAGTTCGAGCTGGTGAGCGGTGACCTCGATCATCCCGATATGGCGCAGTTCATTGTCACCGCGGACGGACGGGACTTCGCCTATCTGCAGTGTTACAATCTTAGCGCCTGGAATACCGGCCTCGGTCCGCAACCCGAAGGCACCCGGGGGCTCGATCAGTTCATCGGCGAAGCCGGCATGCTGGGATGCGGTCACGGCTCGGCTTTCATCCGCGCTTTCGCCGATCAGTTGTTCGTCGCCGGAACACCGCGCCTGGTCATCGATCCCGATCCCGCCAACACGCAGGCAATCCGGTCCTACGAGAAGGCCGGATTTCGCCGCGAGCGCATCGTCGATACGCCGGACGGGGTGGCGCTCCTGATGGTCCGCGAACCGTGAGGCGTTTTGTAACTGCTCGCTACAAAACGCCGCTTGTTCCCGCCGCATTTTCAACCTAGCTAGAAAGCCATGACCGACTTTTCTCCCCGCGAAATCGTCTCCGAACTCGACCGCTTCATCGTCGGCCAGACCGACGCCAAACGTGCGGTTTCCATCGCCTTGCGCAATCGCTGGCGGCGCCTGCAACTGGCCGAGGGCCTGCGCGAGGAAGTGCTGCCGAAAAACATTCTCATGATCGGGCCGACCGGCGTCGGCAAGACGGAGATCGCGCGGCGGCTGGCCAAACTCGCCGGTGCGCCCTTCATCAAGGTCGAAGCCACGAAATTCACCGAGGTCGGCTATGTCGGCCGCGACGTCGAGCAGATCGTTCGCGATCTCGTCGAGGTCGCCATCTCCCAAACCCGTGAGCGAAAGCGCAAGGACGTCCAGGCCAGGGCCCAATTGGCCGCCGAAGACCGCGTCCTCGATGCACTGGTCGGCGCCAATTCCAGCGCTGCGACGCGCGATTCGTTTCGCAAGAAATTACGCGCCGGCGAGCTCAACGACAAGGAGATCGAGATCGAGACGCAGTCCTCGGGCGGAATGCCGATGTTCGAGATCCCGGGAATGCCGGGCGCGCAGATGGGCGCGATTTCGATCGGCGATATCTTCGGCAAGCTCGGCGGCCGCACCAAAACCCGCCGCCTGACGGTTGAAGGCTCCCACGAAATTCTCGTCAACGAAGAGTCCGACAAACTGCTCGACAACGACCAGCTGGTGTTGGAGGCTATCGCGGCCGTCGAGAACAACGGCATCGTGTTCCTGGACGAAATCGACAAGATCTGCGTGCGGGACGGCCGTGTCGGGGGCGACGTGTCACGCGAGGGCGTGCAGCGCGACCTGTTGCCGCTGATCGAAGGAACCACGGTGTCAACCAAGCACGGCGCGGTGAAAACCGACCACATCCTGTTCATCGCCTCCGGCGCGTTTCATATCGCGAAACCCTCGGACCTGTTGCCGGAGTTGCAGGGCCGGCTGCCGATCCGGGTCGAACTGGAAGCGCTCAGCCGCGACGACATGCGCCGCATCCTGACCGAACCGGAGGCCTCGCTGATCAAGCAGTATGTGGCGCTGATGCAGACCGAGGGCGTGACGCTCGATATCGCCGATAGCGCCATCGACGCGCTCGCCGACATTGCGGTCGCGGTCAACTCGACGGTGGAGAATATCGGCGCCCGGCGCCTGCAAACCGTGATGGAGCGCGTGCTGGACGAAATCTCCTTTTCCGCTCCCGACCGCCATGGCGAAACCATCCGGATCGACGCCGAATATGTCCAGAAGCATGTCGGCGATCTCGCCAGGAACGCCGATTTGAGCCGGTTCATTTTGTAGTAGTGTGATTGCAGTTGTCGTCCCCGCGACCCGTCTCCGCTAAGGCTTCGCCGGGGCTTGCGCCTCAGGGCGCCGAAGCTTTAGCGAAGGCGGCAAGCAGGGATCATAACCACAAATGCCTGTTGCAAACAAAAAGCAGCTCCAGCCTTGGCGCAATACCAACATCGGCGGTTATGGGTCCCGGCTCGCGCTCGCCAATGCTCGCTTGGCCGGGACGACATCGAGAGACACGCATGAGCCTTCGTGCGTGGCAAAACCCATGGAGGGATCCCTGGCGCCTGATGCTGGCCGTCAACGCCGCCGTGTTGGCCGGGGTGTTCATCCACAAGGTCACACTACCGCCTTACGTCCCCTACATCCATCTGCTGGTCGATTATCATTTCGGCTTTACCAAGCGCGCTCTGATTGGCGCGATCGTTTCGCTGTTCGATCAGCACGTCCCGGTGTGGCTGGTATTTGCGCTTGGCGGCGTGACCTGGCTCGTTACCGCAGGCCTCTTTGTAAGCCTGTTCCGGCGCACCTTCGGCTTCGACGAAACCCACCTGCCGCTGTTCATCTTCACCGCGGGCTCGCCGTTCTTTCTGAAGAACTTCATGCACACGCTCGGCCATTTCGACATCTATGGCTGCGCGTTTGCGATCTGCCTGCTGCTCGTCCCTGCGCAGGGTCTAGGCTTCGTGCTGCTGGCGGCACTGTTTTCGATCGCGTTGGTCCTGATCCACCACATCCACCTTCTGATGTATGTGCCGACCATCGGCGTGATCGTGATACTTCGGCACTATCTTGCCGTCGGGATCGGCCGGATCAACGTCGCAGTTGGCGTGGCCTCGATACTCCTGCTCGGCGCGCTCTTCATCGCCCTGCAGTTCTGGGGAACGATGCCGATTCCCGAAGCCGAGTTCGTCGGCTATCTCAAAGGCCGGATGGCCGACCCGAGCCGCACAAACCTGCTGAGCTTCAGTTACATCTGGTATCAGCCGCTGTCGAAGGAAATCGCCGATACGTGGGCGCGCATGCCGTCCAATCTTCTGGGCGTGCCGGTATTTGCGCTTCTGATCTGGCTGCATACCCCGCTCTGGCGATATTTTGCCGATCTGATCGCAGCGCTCGCCGATGATTTGCATCGCCGGATCGTCATCGCCGGCATCATCGGCGTGAGCGCGGCATACCTGATCATGTTTGCGATCGTGTTCGACTATTCGCGGTGGGTTTCGAACTGGATGGTATGCCTGTTCCTGATCCTGCACGCGGTCAAGGCATTGCCTGCTTCGAAAGCCGTGCCGCCGATACCGGGCAACGACCGAAAGACTGGCATGTTCGGCTGGATCGTGACGCTGATCCCGCGGGTCGGCATCGTCCGGCCGTTCTGAGTGAGCTAGCTCCGCGAGCGCCGGATGCGTACATAAAGCGCGCCGGTGCCGCCATGGCCGATATGCGCCTCTTCAAAGCCGACCACGAACGCGCGAAATTCCGGCTGACTCAGCCATTGCGGTACCTGGCGGCGCAACACCCCCCGTTCGGAGTCCGCGCCGATCTTGCCTTTGCCGGTGATGACGAGCACGAAAGTCAGGCCGTCGCCATGCGCCCGGTGCAGAAAGCCCGACAGCACGCGATGGGCCCGCGCCTGTGTCATGCCATGCAGGTCGAGACGGGCCTCGATCTCCTTTCGCCCGCGCGAAAGTTGCGTTCTCTCGCGGCGGCCAAGCGGGGCGAGTGGCGGCACGGCCGGTTTTGCCGAAATCGGGGCCGGCGCAGGCGAAAGCAGTTTCGGCGGACCAATCGTCTTGGCGGCAATATGCGATTCCGTTTTCGCGGCCGCGTGTGGTTCTGCCGCCCGATGTTTTTTTCGTAAGGGTTTGGTCTGCTTGGTGACGCTTTCCCACAACGCCCGCTCCTCTTCGTTCAGGGCTCGCTTGCGGCGCGGCGGGTCCAGGATTTGCGGAATTGAGGTCGGAGGCTGTCGCTTCATGGGCCGCGCTGATATTGACGCAGCCGGCGATAGCGCGCCTTGCGCTCGGGTTCGATCACGGGTCTCGCTTCGGGCAGCGGTACCTTGGCTTCGATCGGCGGCTGCGCCGCGACCGTGGAAGCAGCCGCCGGCTTTGCCTCATTGCCCGGCTCTTTCGGCTTTTCCGTCACGGGCTCTTTTGAATTCTCCTTCAACGGATCGGTTGGCGGAAACAGCTTGGCGATTTCCGCCGAGGGTCGCGGGTCCGGCAGTGGCATCTTGCGGCCGCGGGCGACGGGATCGAGGCTCTTCGGCACCAGCATAACAAAGCGCATGTTGTGACGGAAGCGGCCGGATATCCGTCCCGCTTCAGGGCCGGCGCCGTAGTAGATGTCGGCGCGCGCGGGTCCGGTGATCGCCGAGCCCGTATCTTGCGCAACCATCAATCGGCGAAACGGCGTTTTCGATTGCTCCGATTCGATCGGGAGCTCGCCTTCGATGAAAAACGGCGTGCCATAGACGTGGAGCGATTTGTCGACCGCGATCGAGCGGCCCGGCGTCAGCGGCACGCCCTGCGCGCCCACCGCTTCATCCTTGTCGGAGAGCGGAACTTCGCGAAAGAACACATAGGCGCGGTTCTGCCGCCGCACCTCCTTGGCGTCGTCAGGATTTTGCTCCATCCATTCCCTGATCTTTTGCATCGACATCTGTTCCTTCGGAATGATGCCGCGGTCGATCAGCACGCGGCCAACGGCCATATAGGGATAGCCGTTATGCGCGTCGTAATTGATGCGGATGGTCGAGCCGTTCTCGAGATGAATCCGTGCCGAGCCCTGGATTTGCGCAAACAGGAGATCGGTCTGATTTTTCAGCCAGCCGATTTCGAGGCCGCGGCCGGCGATGGCGCCGTCTTCGATTTCGCCCCGATCGTAGTACGGCACCAGCTTGCGGCGCCCGATCTTGCGAAACACTTGCCCCTTGTTGGGGAGGCTGACCGATTCCTGCGTGAAACCCCGGACAAACAAATTCGACGGACGGCGATAGACCGGCACGCTATAGACATCGGTCCGGGTCCGGGATCCATCGATGACCGGCTCGTAGTAGCCGGTGACGAAGCCTGCATCCTCGCCAAGCCGCGATATCTGCACGGGCAGAAAATTTTGCTCGAAGAACGCGCGGGCCTTGGCATCGTTACTGATGTCGCGCGCCCTGGCGGCGCGGCAAGGTTCGCGCAGTGAGGCTCCGAGTGCCTTGCTATCAGCCGGTTGATTTCGTTGCGCGGCGATCGACGCGCAGCTGACCCGGAAAGCCTTGTAGGCCTGCAGATGATCGTCCGCGGCCCAGCCGGCGATCTCCTTCCAGGCCAGCGGCATATATTGGCCGCCATCGACCACGATTGGCAGCTCAAGCTGGGGATAGGGGATGGAACGGGGAGCCTGAAGATGCGAATGCGTACCGTCCGGAGCAAACAGCGTGCGCGCTTTTCGCGCGGCCAGCGCTGCAAGCGGGATGATCGACAGCCCAAGTGCGATCACACCAATTGCGACAGCGTAACGCCGCAGTCGATTAATGCGCGCTTCCGGTGCCAACCAGCTTCCAGTTCGGGTCGCGTGACGTCGGGTCGCGGGCGAATGTCCAAACGTCGGTGATATCGGCGACCTTGTCCGGATTGCCGTCGACAATGGCGCCGGCCTTGTCGCGGGTGACCGAGATCATCTGCGAGACAAAGCGAACGGCAAGTTGCGCGGTACGGTCGCGCGCTTCGGCGCCGACGATCTCCGCTTTGTCGACCGAGACAAAGCGTGTCTCGGTCTTCCGCTCTTGCCGTTCACGATCCTTGATCGCGGTATCGAAGCTGTCATAGACCTCCGCCGAGAGCAGATCCTTCAGCGACCGACGGTCGCCGTTGGCAAACGCCAATACGATCATTTCGTAGGCACCGCGTGCGCCGCTTACGAAATGACGCGGATCGAACGAAGAATCCTGGGCGACAATCGCATCGAGGCCCTGGGCGAGCGGAGTTCCGGGCTCGGCAATGCCCTTCCAGTGGTCCGCCGGCGGCGCCACATCCGCTGCCGGCGCCATCGGCGTCTGGTCGATCACGGTCCCGGGTCTCGGCACGACGTTACTGTCCGGCGCACCCTGCACGACATTGCGCGCCGCGCGATCATAGGGTGGCCGTTCGTTTCCGGTGCGCTGTCCGAGAACATTGCGCAAGCGAAGGAAGATGAACACGGCCAACGCCAGGAAGATGATGGTGTAAATATCCACGTCGAATTCGCTTTCTCTTTCTAGGCGCCGGCGATGAATCCGGCGGTAGAGCGCGCCCCCTGGGGCCTGCAGAGATTACATCATGGATGGGTCTATCGCATGTAGGCACGAAACCTTGACCGGCCAATGGCATCCCCCGACAAGAAATACCGCGCGAACTGCACAACGGCCGGCACACCATGCTCCCGCCACAGGTACAATTCTAGCGCGTTTCAGGTGCGGGGGGGAACCCCCATCGTGGCCGGAAATCACGTATATTCAATAATTTAGAGACACTTTTCGTGCGTGGGCTGGCCCAGCCGGCCTAAATTGAGCGCCGTTTGCAATCCGCCGTGATGGTCGTCCTTGTGGAAAGAGGCGGGCCTATGATAGCCACTCGCCCCGACGCAGTTTTTTGTCTCCCGTGGGCGAATTCGGACACATCCAGCGGCTCCGCCCGCCAAACCGTTCCAGGAGAAGTTCTTATGACCAACGGCAATGGCACGCCTCCCGAGGCGGCGGCACCTCCCCAGTTGAACGTGTTGGCGCAGTACACCAAGGATCTTTCCTTTGAAAATCCGAATGCGCCATCTTCGCTGGCGCCCCAACAGCAGCAGCCGGCGATCAATATCCAGATCAACGTCAGCGCCAACAACGTTTCCGAAACAGAGTACGAAGTGATCCTGTCGGTCGAAGGCAAGGCGGAAAACGCCGGCAAGCTCATGTTCAGCTTCGACCTTGCCTATGCCGGCGTGTTCCGGATCGTCAATGTACCGAAGGAAAACTTGCACCCGCTGGTCATGATCGAATGTCCGCGTCTGCTGTTCCCGTTCGCGCGCGAGATTATCGCGACCGCCGTACGTGACGGCGGGTTCCCGCCGCTGATGCTCGACCCGGTCGACTTCGTTGGTCTCTACCGCCAGAATCTGGAACGGCAGGCCGCGCAGATGCAGGCTTCGCAGGTCAAGCCGAGCTGAGCAGGCTGAGATTGGGCCGGCTAGGCCGGCAGGAAATCGTTCCAGATCGGCTTGTCGCCAAGCGTCAGGACAAAATCCCGATGCGCCGCGCGATCGGCCTCGGTCAATCGCGGCGCAAGCGGCACCTCGCGCTGCCGGCGCGGCATTTCGCCATGCGCGGCCACGCGCGCATCGCGGGATTCGGCCCCCAGGATCAGTTGCGACTGCCGCGCTCCGATCAGATCGATGTACACCTCGGCGAGGAGTTCGGCGTCGAGCAGCGCGCCGTGCTTGGTACGGCGGGAATTGTCGATCGCATAGCGCGAGCAGAGATCATCGAGGCGGTTCGAGACGCCCGGATGCTTGCGCCGCGCCAGCAGCAAGGTGTCGACGAGCCGCTCTCTCGAAATCGGAGACCGCTTGAGCCGATCCAGCTCCGCATTGATGAAACTGATATCGAACGAGGCGTTGTGGATCACCAGCGGCGCATCGGCGATGAACGCCAGGAAATCGTCGACCTCCTCCGCAAAGAACGGCTTGCTGGAGAGGAACTCGCTGGAAAGTCCGTGCACGGCGAAAGCCTCGGCCGGCATGTCGCGTTCGGGATTGAAGTAACGATGAAAGGTCTGGCCGGTCGGCATGCGGTTGAAAATCTCGACGCAGCCGATTTCGACCAGCCGATCGCCGCGCAAGGGATCAAGCCCGGTGGTTTCGGTGTCCAGAACGATTTCGCGCATGAAATTTAAACGGCCGCCGGGAAGGACGAATCAGGATCGTCGGGACTGCATTTTAGCAGCTTGATCCAGAATGTCGCGGATTTGGGCGCGCACGGGATCAAGACCATGCGACGTATCCACCACGAAATGCGCGCGTTTTCTTTTTTCGGCGTCGGGCATCTGCCGCTCGATGATCGCCTGGAGCTTTTCCTCGGTCATGTTGGGACGGGCGAGAATTCGCTCCCGCTGAAGTTTCGCCGTCGTCGTGACCACGACTACCGCATCGACCCGGTTTTCGCCCCCGGTCTCGAACAACAGCGGGATATCGATCACCGCAACCGGTGCGCCGGACCGTTCGGCGTCGTCCAGGAATTGCTGCCGCGAGGTGCCCAGCATCGGATGAACGATTTCCTCGAGCTTCTTCATGGCGGCGGGATCATGCACCACGCAGGCCGAAAGCCTGACGCGATCGACCTTGCCGTTTTCCGTGGTGCCCGGAAACGCGGCCTCGATGGCGGGCACAGCCTCGCCTTCATAGAGCCGGTGGACGGCCGCATCCGCGTCGTAGACGGGAACGCCGGCTTCCGCAAACAATTTTGCGGTGGTCGACTTTCCCATCCCGATCGAACCGGTCAGCCCCAGGACGATCATTTAAACACCTAGCAAGTTCTCGCCGCGCAGGAAGGCCAATAGCGGCAGCAGCGGCAAACCGAGAATAGTGAAGTGGTCGCCTTCGATCTTTTCGAACAAATGAACACCTAGTCCCTCGAGCTGATAGGCGCCGACGCTGGAAGTGACCGCGGCGCCGGCTTCGTCCAGATAGGCGTCGATTTCCGCATCGCCCAGCCGCCGCATAGTCATGCGCGCGATCGAGACATGCTCGAATAGTATCTTTCCGTCGCCTGCCACCGCAACCGCGGCGTGGAGTTCGTGGCGATGGCCGGCAAGCGCGCGCAACTGGTCGGCAGCCTGCGCCCGGCCGGCGGGCTTGTTGAAAATCCGCGATCCCAATGCCAGCGTCTGGTCGGCGCCGACCACATATCGCCCCTGCCGCCGGGCTGAAACGTAACGCGCCTTCTCGCGCGCAAGCAGGCTTGCGATATCGCCCGGTGCGACAAGTCCGGACGCGGCCTGGATCGCCCGCTCGTCGATCTCGGCCGGTTCGCTTTCAAACGCGATACCGGCATTGGCAAGCAGGGTTTGCCGCGCTTCGCTCTGTGAGGCCAGGATCAACGGTTGGTTGCCACGCCACAGCGTCATTCCGAAAGCCGTTGCCGTTGCCTGTCGGCGTACAGTTTCAGCACGGCGGCAGCGGTCTCCTCGATCGAGCGACGGGTTACATCGAGTTGCGCCCAGTTGAATTTGGCGCTTAGCCGCCGCGCGAATGCAACCTCATCCGCCACAGCCTGGCGGTCGATATAGGTGTCGTTATCGCGGTCGCCCATGCTCAACAGCCGATTCTGCCTGACCTGGATCAGGCGTTCCGGTGTCGCGTGCAGGCTGACGACCAGCGGCTTCGTCAGTATCTCCAATTGATGCGGGATCGGAATGCCCGGCACCAGCGGAACGTTGGCGGTGCGGATGCCGCGGTTGGCAAGATAGATCGAGGTCGGCGTCTTTGAGGTACGGGAAACGCCGACTAGAATCACTTCGGCTTCCTCGAGCCCTTCGACGTGCTGACCGTCGTCGTGCATCATGGAGTAGTTCAGCGCGTCGATCCGCTTGAAATACTCCGCATTGAGCGTGTGCTGGGCCCCTACCCGTCCCGAGGTCGGCGCACCCAGATAAGCCTGGAACAACTGCATCACCGGACCGATGATCGAGAGGCTTGGAATATTGATTTCCTGGCACTTGGACTGAAGCTTCGCAACGAGATCCTTTTCCAGCAAGGTGAAGAGTACGATTCCGGGCGCTTCCTCGATTTCGCTCAAGACCCGATCGAGCTGCTTCTGGCTGCGCACCAACGGATAGACATGCTCGACAGGCGTCACGTTGGCGTATTGCGCGGCCACCGCGCGCGCCACCGTGATCAAGGTCTCGCCGGTCGAATCGGACACGAGGTGAAGATGGAAATAGTTGCTGGTCGCAGGCACGAACAACCCTGTGTAATCTGTGAATCCTTGTGGAGCTTATCCGAGAGAATAGCGGCCGTGTCGCCCGATCGGGGATAACCCGCTTCTTTCTTCACAGGGCTCCCGACGAGGATAACTCCATTCCGTCGCAAGAAGGTTAGTGAGGTTCTGTGGATTTGTCTCTTTATAAACACGCGAGACGGTTCCCCAAACGATTGAATCACCTGAAGTAAAGGCAATCGACGGGATCAAGACGGGAATTGTCGATAGATGTTGGGAAGCTCTGGAGAACTATCAGACATTCTTGCGTGGGCCTAATCCACCGCTACTCAGACTCAAACCTTAAGATTTTAAAATTATTAGTTTAGATAAGAGCCGCTTGCGGATATGTCTCGCTCCGTGGTGAACGGAGATACGATGTACGAGTGGATCAAGGCGCTGCATATCATCGCGGTCATCTCGTGGATGGCTGGAATGCTCTATTTGCCGCGACTGTTTGTCTATCACTGTAAGGCCGAGCCAGGCTCAAAGCAGTCCGAGACGTTCAAGGTGATGGAGCGTCGGCTGCTGAAGGCGATCATCAATCCGGCCATGATCGTGACGTGGCTTGCAGGACTTTACCTGGCATGGGCGGGTCACTGGTTTTCCGCCGGCTGGTTGCAGGGAAAACTTTTGCTGGTGCTGATATTGTCGGGCATCCACGGCTTTTTTTCCCGTTGCGTGAAGGATTTCGCAGCCGACCGGAATCCGAGGTCGCATAAATTTTATAGATTTATCAATGAGGTACCAACGCTTCTGATGATCGGCATCGTCATCCTGGTAGTGGTGAAGCCGTTTTAGGCGACGTTGCCAGTCGTGCCGGGATTTTCTGCCATCTTGCGGAAGGTTGGCCGGTTTTCTATATTGAGGTTTATCCCACCCTACGCAGGCGGATGTGGTTGCGTTCCGGTTTCCTCTTCGGACCGGCCGCCGCATCAGGTTTGAAGCCTTCCCCGGCGCTTTCCTTGCTCAGACCTGCGGACTTCCTGATTTCACGTCCGCATTTCCAAGAAGCCTCCTTGCATCCCCCTCCTCTCTTCAAGCACTCCACAGGACCATCCCAATGCGGGAAATAAAACTTCAAGACCTCAAAGCCCAGACGCCGGCGGAACTCGTTTCGTTCGCGGAGGAAAAGGGGGTCGAAAACGCCAGCACGATGCGCAAGCAGGAGCTGATGTTTGCCATTCTCAAACAACTTGCGATCCAGGAAACCGACATCATCGGCGAAGGCGTCGTCGAGGTACTCTCCGACGGGTTTGGATTTTTGCGCTCGCCGGACGCCAACTACCTGCCTGGCCCCGACGATATCTACGTTTCGCCGTCGCAGATTCGCCGATTCGGACTTCGCACCGGCGACACCATCGAAGGTCATATTCGCAGCCCGAAGGAAGGCGAACGCTATTTTGCCCTGTTGAAAGTCAACACGCTGAATTTCGAGGATCCGGAAAAGTCCAAGCACAAGGTCAATTTCGACAACCTGACCCCGTTGTTTCCCGATGAGCGCTTTCGCCTCGAACTCGAAGACCCCACCAGGAAAGACCTTTCTGCGAGGGTGATCGACATCGTCGCTCCGATCGGCAAAGGCCAGCGCGCGTTGATCGTGGCGCCGCCTCGCACCGGCAAGACCGTGCTGATGCAGAATATCGCGCATTCGATCACGGCCAATCATCCCGAATGCTATCTGATCGTGCTCTTGATCGACGAGCGGCCGGAAGAAGTCACCGACATGCAGCGCTCGGTCAAGGGCGAAGTCGTTTCATCGACCTTCGACGAGCCGGCGGTGCGTCACGTCCAGGTCGCCGAGATGGTGATCGAGAAAGCCAAGCGGCTGGTCGAACACGGCCGTGACGTCGTCATCCTGCTCGATTCGATCACCCGGTTGGGACGTGCCTACAACACCGTGGTGCCGTCATCGGGCAAGGTGTTGACCGGCGGCGTCGATGCCAACGCGTTGCAACGACCGAAACAATTCTTCGGCGCCGCGCGCAATATCGAGGAGGGCGGTTCGCTGACCATCATCGCGACCGCGCTGGTGGATACCGGGAGCCGAATGGACGAAGTCATCTTCGAGGAATTCAAGGGTACCGGCAATTCCGAACTGATTCTCGACCGCAAGGTCTCCGACAAGCGTACCTTCCCGGCGATCGACATTTCACGCTCCGGCACCCGCAAGGAAGAACTCATCACCGATCCGCAGTTGCTCAAGAAAATGTATGTGCTGCGGCGGATCCTCAATCCGATGGGAACGATGGACGCGATCGACTTCCTGCTCGACAAGCTCCGCAATACCAAGAACAACTCGGAGTTTTTCGAATCGATGAACACGTAATAGGCCACTGGCAAACTAGTGCCCACTTTCCGAAGTTCGTGCTCCGTTGCCGCACCCACTTTCCACGAACTTCGGAAAGTGGGCACTAGAAAACCCATTGGTTCTAGTGCCGCTTTTCTATTTGAAGTTCCTGGATCGAATTCGCCGCTTGTGGTGCAGGAACTTCAAATAGGCGGCACTAGGCCATTGGCTTAGGATCAGGCGTCTGATGCGCGAGCAGGGGCGCCTCTTATTTTTCGCTGCCGCGTTCTTCGGGCCTGCGCAAACTGAAATTGCGTTGCATTTTCAATGGCCCGCGGCCAAATAGGGGATGCACCCACGCGATCAGACCATCTTTGCGCTGTCGTCGGGGAGGCCGCCTGGCGCGATCTCGATCGTGCGGGTGTCGGGCCGAGAGGCAGGCACAGCGCTCGAGGCGTTGGCGGGCAGGGTGCCTCAACCGCGGATGGCCACGCGTGTCCTGTTGCGGGATTTTCGCCAGCAGCCGATCGACGATGCGGTGGTGCTCTGGTTTCCCGGACCTGCGAGCGCGACCGGCGAGGATGTCGCCGAATTTCATGTCCACGGCGGCCGCGCGGTGCTGGCCGCGTTGTTCGCTGCGCTCTCGCTTCTTGAAAATGTCCGCGCGGCCGAGCCAGGCGAGTTCACCCGTCGGGCGTTTGAGAACGGCAAGCTCGATCTGACCGAGGCCGAAGCGCTCGACGATTTGATTCACGCCGACACGGATCGGCAGCGCCGTCAGGCGTTGCGCCAGCTCAAGGGATTGCTTGGCGACAAGGCGCGGGATTGGCGGGCGCGCATCATCGAGGCTTCCGCGCTGATCGAGGCCGGCATCGATTTCTCCGACGAAGGCGATGTGCCGGCGGACTTGATCGCGCCAGCCTTGGCGACGGTCCAGTCGTTGCTGCGGGAGATTCAGGAAATCCTGGCGGCGCAGGGACGAAGTGAACGCTTGCGCGACGGGCTGACGGTTGCGATCTCCGGGCCGCCGAACGTGGGCAAATCGACCTTGCTCAATCTCCTGGCGCGGCGGGAGGTCGCGATCGTCTCGCCGCATGCCGGCACCACGCGCGACATCATCGAGGTTCAGCTTGATCTCGACGGCTATCCCGTAACGGTAATCGACACCGCCGGAATTCGAAACACCGATGATCCCGTGGAGCAGGAAGGTGTGCGTCGGGCCCGATCGCGTGCGGCGGAGGCGGACCTCGTGCTGTGGATGACGAACAGCGAACACGAGGGCGCCGCGAGCGAGATCGATGCTAACGCCGAGACGACGGCATGGATCGTTCGCAACAAAATCGATTTGGAGTTCGCGGAGCAGGGGAGCCGGGGAGGGACCAAGCCCAAGGATTCATCCGCGCCAAAGAACAGGGCCTTCAGGATTTCGGCCAGCCGGGGCGACGGAATTCCGGAGTTGGTTGCGGCGCTCACGATTTTCGTGCGGGATTACTTCGGATCAGGCAAGGGCGGCCTGATCGGGCGCGAGCGACAGCGGAAATTGTTGCGCGAGACGGCAGATGCGTTGCAGCGCTGCATGGCGGTGGCGGGAGGCGGTGAAGAACTTGCCGCGGAAGAACTGAGAGCCGCGTCCCATTCGCTGGGCCGCTTGCTCGGCCGCGTCGATGTCGAAGATATTCTGGACGCGATCTTCAGGGAATTCTGTATTGGCAAGTGATGAACAGATAATCACTTCTTTAAATGCGTATTTCGGCGTTTCACGTGAAACAGACTGCGCTTTGTCACTTTTGGGTTTGACCGCTGCGGTATAGAAGTCGCCGCATGACTTTCCACTCCGACTCATTTGACGTCATCGTCATTGGCGGCGGCCACGCCGGCTGCGAGGCCGCGAGCGCCGCCGCGCGAATGGGCGCGAAGACGGCGCTTGTGACCCATCGGTTTTCGACCATCGGTGCGATGTCCTGTAATCCCGCGATCGGCGGTTTGGGCAAAGGCCACCTGGTCCGCGAGGTCGATGCGCTGGATGGACTGATGGGCCGCGTCGCCGACGCCGCGGGCATCCAGTTTCGTGTGCTCAACCGGCGCAAGGGTCCGGCCGTGAGAGGACCGCGCGCCCAGGCGGATCGCAAGCTCTACGCCGCGGCGATGCAGGCCGCGATCCGCGCGACACCCAATCTGACGGTCGTCGAAGGCGAGGCGGACGAGCTCCTGATTTCGGGAGACCGTCTTCAGGGGATCAGGCTTGCCGATGGCCGCGAGCTCTCGGCTGTGGCGGTCGTTGTCACGACTGGGACCTTTCTTCGCGGCCTGATCCATCTTGGCGAAAAGAACTGGCCCGCTGGCCGAGTCGGCGAGGCGCCGGCGCTCGGGCTTTCATCGTCCTTCGAGCGCATCGGCTTTACCTTGGGGCGCCTCAAGACCGGCACGCCGCCGCGGCTTGACGGCACCACGGTCGATTGGTCGGCGGTCGAAATGCAGCCCGGCGATGATCCGCCAGAGCCGTTTTCGGTGATGACCGATCGGATCACGACACCGCAGATCCAGTGCGGCATTACCCGGACGACGGAGGTAACCCACCAGGTCATCCGAGCCAATGTGCATCGCTCGCCGATGTATTCGGGGCAGATCAAAAGCAGTGGGCCGCGCTATTGCCCTTCGATCGAGGACAAGATTGTCCGGTTTGGCGACCGGGACGGCCACCAGATTTTTCTGGAGCCGGAGGGGCTCGACGACACCACGATTTATCCCAACGGCATCTCGACCTCGCTGCCGGAAGAGGTGCAGCTCGCCATCCTCGCTTCGATCCCGGGATTGGAGCGCGTGCGGATGGTCCGTCCGGGCTACGCCATCGAGTACGACCACGTCGATCCGCGAGAGCTTGACCCGAGCCTTCAGGCCAAGCGGCTGTCTGGGTTGTTCCTGGCCGGTCAGATCAACGGCACAACGGGCTACGAAGAAGCCGCCGCGCAAGGCTTGGTGGCGGGTCTCAATGCGGCCCTTGTGGCCGGCGGCTCGCGGCCGATCGTGTTCGATCGCGCCGACGGCTATCTCGGCGTCATGATCGATGACCTCGTGACGCGCGGCATCACCGAGCCGTATCGGATGTTCACCTCGCGCGCCGAGTATCGCCTGACGCTCCGCGCCGATAACGCCGACCAGCGCCTCACGGACAAGGGGATTGCCCTTGGCTGCGTCGGCCAGGCGCGATCCCATCATCACCGCGCCAAGATGACCGCACTGAACGCCGCTAAATCGAGGGCCCAATCGCTGACGCTGACGCCCAATGAAGCCGCGGGCCATGGGCTTTCGCTGAACAGGGATGGTCAGCGCCGCTCGGCCTTTGAGCTCCTCGCGTACCCCGAGATCGGCTGGGCGCAGGTCCGCGCAATCTGGCCGGAGCTATCGGCCATTGACCCAGGGATCGCCACCCACCTTGAGATCGATGCCAAGTACGACGTCTATCTCAAGCGCCAGATCGCCGACGTCGAGGCGTTCAGACGTGACGAAGGGCTGGTTTTGAGCGACGTCGATTTCAGCGACGTCCCGGGTCTGTCCAACGAGGCACGTTCGAAGCTCGAGGCCGCGCGGCCGCATACGGTCGGCCAGGCGGGCAGGCTGGACGGCATGACGCCGGCCGCGCTCGGTATCCTGGCGGCATATCTCAGGCGCGAGGCCCGGCGGAAAACGGCCGCGGGAGTCTCTGCCGCCGGCGCGTAAGCGGGTAGGGTGTTTCACGTGAAACAGGACGATTCGCCGAAACGACCCACATGAGCGCCGCCACTCCCCAACCGAAGGCCACCCATGCAAAGCGGGATGTCGCTGCCGACCGGGCGGCGGCTCTGGCGCTGACGCCTGTTTCACGTGAAACGGAAATGCGGCTGGATCGCTTCGTCGATCTTCTCCAGACGTGGCAGGCGAAAACCAATCTTGTCGCGCCCTCGACTTTGCCGATGCTCTGGACCCGACACGTGTCCGATTCATTGCAGCTTCTGGCGCTCGCCCCGGAGGCGAAAATCTGGGTTGATCTCGGCAGCGGCGGCGGCTTTCCCGGAATGATTCTGGCCTGCGCCCTGGCCGACACGCCGGGCGCGATCGTTCATTTGGTGGAGCGCAACGCCAAGAAGGCAGCCTTCCTGCGCGAAGCGCTCCGCGTCACAGGGGCAGCCGGGACCGTGCACCTGGCTGACATCGAGGATATTGTGGATAGAGTCCCCCGTCCGATCGATTGCGTCACCGCGCGTGCGGTAGCTCCGTTACATCAGCTGATCGGTTTCGCGGAACCTCTGGTAAAAAAGGGCGCGAAGACGTTGTTTCTCAAAGGACAAGATGTAGAAGCGGAATTGACCGAGGCCACTAAATATTGGAACATTAAACCTCATCTGCACTCCAGCCGCAGCGGTGGGCATGGCTGGATCGTCGAGCTCGATAAGATCGAGCGGCGCAACCCGTCCACCAGCGACGGCGGCACCTAACCATGAATGAATTAGATCAGGTATTTCAAGGAGATAGGCCTCACACCCAGCCCGGCCATCCGCGCATCCTGGCGCTGGCCAATCAGAAGGGCGGCGTCGGCAAGACGACAACGGCCATCAATCTCGGCACGGCGCTCGCTGCGATCGGCGAACGAGTCCTGATCGTCGATCTGGATCCGCAAGGCAATGCGTCGACCGGGCTTGGCATCGATCGCCGCAACCGCAATTGTTCGACCTATGACGTTCTGATCGGCGAAGCCGCTTTGCGCGAATCAGTGGTCCCGACCGCGGTGCCGCGCTTGCACATCGCTCCTTCGACCATGGATCTCTCGGGCCTCGAGCTTGAACTGGGAACGACGCCGGGCCGTGCCTTCCGGCTGCGTGATGCGATCGCAGCGCTCAATCACAATGTCGCAGCGGAGACCGATTACACCTACGTGCTGATCGATTGCCCGCCATCGCTCAACCTGATCACCGTCAACGCGATGGCGGCCTCGGATGCGATCCTGGTGCCGTTGCAGTGCGAGTTCTTCGCACTCGAAGGACTCTCGCAGCTTCTGCAGACCGTGGAGCAGGTGCGCTCTACTCTCAATCCAAATCTTTCCATCCACGGCATCGTGCTGACGATGTTCGACTCGCGCAACAACCTGTCGAACCAGGTTGTCGCCGACGTCAGGCAGTTCATGGGCAACAAGGTCTACAACACCATGATCCCGCGCAACGTGCGCATCTCCGAAGCGCCGTCCTACGGAAAGCCGGTGCTGGTTTACGATCTCAAATGCGTCGGCAGCGAGGCCTATCTCAAGCTGGCGACGGAAGTGATCCAGCGCGAGCGCGAGCTTCGCACGCATTGAGCTTGTTGTCAGAGTCGAGTCGTAAGCGAAACGGGAGCGCTTGAGTTGAATCCAAGGGAGCTGGCGACGATGGCCGACGAGGCGCGTTCGCGACTGGGTCGCGGTCTTGCAAGTCTGATCGGAGATGTCGGCGGGGAAGCCGCCCATGTCGAGCGGCCGCGCGCGCAACGCAAGGTGCCGATCGAATTCCTCAAACCCAACCCGCGCAATCCGCGACGCGAGTTCGCCGACAACGAGCTTCACGAACTCGCCGAATCGATCAAGCAACACGGCGTGATCCAGCCGATCGTGGTGCGGCCGGTGCGTGGCGCGCAGGATCGCTACGAGATCATTGCCGGCGAGCGCCGCTGGCGGGCGTCGCAGATCGCCGGGCTGCACGAGGTTCCGATCGCGCCGGTCGATGCCAGCGATTCGGATGCGCTCGAGATCGCCATCATCGAAAATGTGCAGCGCGAGGATCTCAACGCGATGGAGGAGGCGCAGGGCTATCATGCGCTCGCCGGCGAATTCAAACGCAGCCAGGACGATATCGCAAAGATCGTCGGCAAGAGCCGCAGTCACGTCGCCAACATGATGCGGCTGACGAAACTGCCCGCCGAAGTCCAGGCCTATATCGCAGCCGGCCAATTATCCGCCGGCCACGCCAGGGCGCTGATCGGGGTGCCCGACCCCGTCGCCGCCGCCAAGCGCATCGTCGAAGACGGTCTCAATGTGCGTCAGGCCGAAGCGCTGGCCCATGTCGAGGGCGTACCGGAGCGCAAGCCGCAGAAGGCGCGGGGCGGCAAGGTGAAAGACGCCAATACGGTTGCGCTGGAAAAAAGCGTCAGCGATGCGCTCGGACTTGCCGTCAGCATCGATCACCGCGATTCCGGAGGCGTCGTGCAGATCCGCTACCGCGATCTCGATCAGCTCGACGAGATTGTGCGAAGGCTGGGCCGGAAGTCGTAATTGATCTTCGTCAACCGCGCCGCTTGGCGTTCACGGCAATCGCGAGCAGCGCGCGCTGGGCGATGACGGCGGCGAGCGCCGCCTGCTTTCGCGCCTCGAGTGCTGCGGTCGCGAGCTGATCGATAATCAGCAGCAGCCGCGCGGCATCGAAGTTGCGAAGCGCGGCCTCTACATTTGGCTTCCGCGAAAAGTGAAGTCGTGGAAATCCGCCATCGAGCACCACGGAACTCGGGGTTCCCTCGGCGATCGCGATTGCGGATTTGTGCAGCCACGCCGCCTGGCGTTGCGCGGCGGAGATGATCATGCCGGGATAGGTGCCGGCGACCATCGCCTTGGCAAATTCGGTCTCGACGGCGGCAGGATTTCCTGCAAAGGCGCCGTCGACGATCGGATCGATCTTCAACTCGGACGCGTCGGCCACGACCGACATGACGTCGTCGAGCGTCACCTCGCCTTTGCCGTGAGCGTAGAGGGTGAGTTTGCGCAGTTCGTTGCGCGACGCCTGGCGGTCGCCGCCAAGCAAGGTCATCAGCACGGCGCGGGCGTCCGGAGCGATGCGCAGGTTCGAAAGCCGCAGCTCATCGTCGATCAGTTTTGCAAGGTCGCGCTCGGTGTCGGGATAGCAGGCGATCGCCACGGCGGTCTTGGCGCGTTCGCAGGCCTTGCGCAGCGGGGATTCGGGCCGCAGTTCACCGGCTTCGATGACGATACGACAATCCTTCAGCGGTGTTTCCGCCAGCGCATCGATGCCGGCGGCAAAGCTTCGCGAGCCGGCGCGAACGCGGATCGCGCGGCGGCCGCCGAATAACGGGATCGTCAGCGCCTCGTCGACCAGCCGGGACGGCTCGGCCGAAAGCTCGTCGCCGTCCAGCCTCACCAGCGAGAACGGATCGTTGGGGTCGTCGACCGCCGACGCCAATAACGCCTCGGCGCGCTCGCGCACCAGGCCGGCGTCCGGACCGTAAAGCAGAATGATCGGGCGTCCCGGATCGGGCCGTGACAGGAAAGCGTCGATCTCTTTTCCGCGGAGTGCAACCATGACCAGACAGGAGTCCGACGCGTTTCGGCGTGCCGCGGAAAGAAGCGATGCCTCAAGTACCGGCGTAGAAGAACGAGGCCAGCCGCGTCTGGATATGTTCGGCGATTTCCTGACAGGCGCGATCCTCGGCATCGCGCAAGGCGCGCTCGCGGGCAAATCGCTGATAGCTGCCGGGAATATCGTAGCTGAGATGCGAGAACGTCGTTCCGGTCATCACCGATTTGTTGGTGGCGATCTCGACCAAGTTGAATTGCGCGTCGATGCTGTAATTTTCGCTGGTGGGAAGCCCGGTATTGGGGTCGGTCAACAGATCAGACCGGCCGGTGTTGAATCTGATCTCGAGCCGATGGGTCGGCGGCATTCCCGTGGCGTTGCCGTAAAGCTTGAATGCCAGCGCATTGCGGATTTCCACCCCGAGCCGGGCGTCGCGCGACGAATTGGCTTTATTGACCGGCGGGAGTTCCACGCCCATCAGCTTTTCCCGCAAGCCCGGCGTGCCGTCTGCATGTTCGGCATACATCGGCTGGAAGCAGCCAGCCGTCAGGGCGGCCAAGGCAGCCACCGCGAAAAACCGAGCGGCGGTATTAGCCAACGACATTCACGATCCTCATGGGAACAACGATTACTTTGCGCACGGCTTTATCCCCCAGGGACTGTTTTACCGTATCAAGGGCTAAAACGGCAGCCTCAATTTCCGGATTCTGGGCGGTGCGGGCCACCGTCACCTCACCCCGTTTTTTGCCGTTGACCTGGACCACCAGCGTCACGCTTTCCTCAACCAGCAAATCTCGTTCGATTTTGGGCCAATTTGCCTCTGAAACCAGACCCGGCTGACGGAGCAGCGCCCAGCATGCCTCCGCCAGATGGGGCATCATCGGTGCGAACAGTTGAACGAGGATGACGGCGGCTTCTCGGATCGCCCAGATCAGGTCCGGCGCATGCTGCCCGGGACGGCCCAGAACGTCGTCGCCCAGCGCATTGGAGAATTCCCGGATATAGGCGAGGCAGACGTTGAAATGCAGCCTTTCGATGCCGGTCGAAACCTTGTCCAGGGCGCCGTGGGTGGCCTTTCGCAGCGCCAGCGCATCCGCGCCGAATGCCGCCGGTCTCGTTGCCGGCGCGCGAGCGCCGATCTCGACCAATTCGTTGATCAGCCGCCACAGCCGCTGCACGAAGCGTGAGGCGCCCTGCACGCGCTCGTCGCTCCAGATCACATCGCGGTCCGGCGGGGAGTCCGACAGCATGAACCAGCGCGCCACGTCGGCGCCGTAGGTCGCGATGATGTCGTCTGGGTCGACCGTGTTCTTTTTCGACTTCGACATCTTCTCGATCGGGCCGATGGTGACGTCATCGCCCGATGTGAGCAGTGTGGCGCGGCGGCCATCGGTGCCGGTCTCGACCTTGACCTCGGCGGGCGTCACATAGCTGCCGTCGGCCTTTTGATAGGTCTCGTGTACGACCATTCCTTGGGTGAACATGCCGGCAAAGGGCTCGTCCATGCCGATATGGCCGGTCGCCTTCATCGCGCGAATGAAGAAGCGGCTGTAGAGCAAATGCAGGATCGCGTGCTCGACGCCGCCGATATACTGGTCGACCGGCATCATGCGGTCGGCGACCGCGCGCGTGGTCGGCGCCTTCTCGTTCCACGGATCGGTGAAGCGGGCGAAATACCAGGACGAATCCACGAAGGTGTCCATGGTGTCGGTTTCGCGCAGCGCCTTGGCCCCGCATTGCGGGCAATTGACGTGTTTCCAGGTCGGGTGGTGGTCGAGCGCGTTGCCTGGTCGGTCGAAGGTCACGTCCTCAGGAAGCACCACCGGCAAGTCCTTGTCAGGCACCGGCACCACGTCGCATTTCGGGCAATGGATCACCGGGATCGGACAACCCCAATAGCGCTGGCGCGAGATGCCCCAGTCGCGCAGGCGGAAGTTCACCTGCCGTTCGCCGACCGGCGCATTGCCGCGCAGCTCCGTTTCTAGCCGTTTTGCGACTTCCTTCTTGGCCTGCTCGATCGTCATGCCATCGAGGAAGCGGGAATTGATCATACGGCCGTCGCCGTCATAGGCGGTGTCGGTGATCACAAAGGTTTTCGGGTCTTGTCCCTCGGGGCACACCACCGGCGTATTGCCGAGATTGTACTTGTTGACGAAATCGAGGTCGCGCTGG
Organism: uncultured Alphaproteobacteria bacterium; assembly: GCA_963832045.1. Taxonomy (GTDB): domain Bacteria; phylum Pseudomonadota; class Alphaproteobacteria; order Rhizobiales; family Xanthobacteraceae; genus Bradyrhizobium. The sequence goes on along the minus strand of CAWHSM010000005.1, from coordinate 232,283 downwards.
TCGTGCGCGGGACAGCCGAAGATCGCCCCCGTGCCGTATTCCATCAGCACGAAATTGGCGACATAGACCGGCAGCTTCCAGCCGGAATCGAACGGGTGGATCGCACGAATGCCGGTGTCAAAACCCTGCTTTTCGGCCGTGTCGATGATTTCCTGCGCGGTGCCCATGCGCTTGATGCCGGCGACGAACTCGGCGAGCGCTGGATTCTTCGCAGAAGCTGCCTGCGCCAGCGGATGATCAGCCGAAATCGCCATGAACTTGGCGCCGAACAACGTATCCGGCCGCGTCGTGAAAATCTTCAGCTCGGTTTCACCCGCAGGGGTCGTCGCCGCATCGAGCGCGAAGCGAATCAGGAGCCCCTCGGAGCGTCCGATCCAGTTACGCTGCATCAGCCGCACCTTGTCCGGCCAGCGGTCCAGCGTGTCGAGCGCATCCAGCAGTTCCTGCGAGTACTTCGTGATCTTGAAGACCCACTGATTCATCTCGCGCTGTTCGACCACCGCGCCGGAACGCCAGCCGCGGCCGTCGATCACCTGCTCGTTGGCGAGCACCGTCATGTCCACCGGGTCCCAGTTGATCTTGCGCTTTTCGCGCTCGGCCAACCCGGCACGCAGGAAGTCGTTGAACATCTTCTGCTGGTGCTTGTAGTAGGACGGATCGCAGGTGGCGAACTCGCGGCTCCAGTCCAGCGACAGGCCGATCGAGCGCAACTGCTTCTTCATCGCGGCGATGTTGTCGTAGGTCCAAGCCTTCGGCGCTACCTTGCGCTCGATCGCGGCGTTTTCCGCCGGCAGCCCGAATGCGTCCCATCCCATCGGATGCAGCACATTGAATCCCTTGGCGCGCATGAAACGCGCCAGCACATCACCAAGCGTATAATTCCGGACATGCCCGATATGGATGCGCCCGGACGGGTAGGGGAACATCTCGAGCACGTAATATTTCGGCCGGGGATCGTCGTTCCTGGAGGCGAAAATCTCCTTCTCGTCCCACTGGCGCTGCCAGTGCGGCTCGGATTCGCGTGCGTTGTAGCGTTCGGAACTCATGGAATTGCGTGGCTTTTTGTGGATTCGGACCGTCCTTAAAGGACTAGCCACAAAAGCGGCTTTCCGGTCAACGGGTCGGGCCGCAGGTGTGGCCCGACATTCCTTCCGCAACGAGGGCCGGCTAACCCGCCAGCGCAACGGGATCGTGATTTCGGGCGGTTTGCCCAAGGCTGTGCCCGGCGACCGTGTTGCGGCCGTTGTGTTTGGCCACATAAAGGCTCGCGTCCGCGGCTTCGAGCAGGTCGCCCGGCTTCAGCCCTTCGTTCGGTCTGGCGCCGGCCACGCCTACGCTGACGGTGACCGCCTGGTGGCTCGACGTCGCATGGGGAATCCCGAGATTGTACACCGCCGCCCGCACCATTTCGCCAATCTCGAGCGCACGCTCCGCGGCGGTGTTCGGCAACAGCAGGCTGAATTCCTCACCGCCGTAGCGCGCGGCAAACCCTGCGGTCGTCTCGGCGAGAGCTGCGAGTGTTTCGCCGATCCGGGAGAGGCAGGCATCGCCTTCGGGATGGCCGTAGGTGTCGTTGAACGGCTTGAAGTGGTCGACGTCGATCATCAGCAGCGACAGTTCACCGTTGCCCTGCTGTGCTTTCATCCATTCAAAATCGAGCCGGCCCTGGAAGCCGCGCCGGTTAGCCAAGCCCGACAGCATATCGATCGAGGCTATCACGGTCAGGCGGTCGTTGGAGGCGATCAGTTCGCGCTCCCGTTCGGAAAGTTGGATGGCCATCACGTCGAACGCGCGGGCCAGGGGGGCGAACTCGGGCGGCAACCGGCTATCGGACGCACGTGACGACCAATCTCCCTTTCCGAAGCGTCGTGCGATCGCCACCAGCGCATTGATCGGCCGGATGATCAGCATTTCTGCCGCGACCAGCGCGCCCAGCAGCACGAACACGCAGATCAGTCCGAGCTGCAGATAGGCGTTGCGAATATCGCGGTTGATGCCGGCGGCCACCCTGGCCTCATCGACAATCAGGATCAGGCGCGAATGCGTGCCGGGGATGCGCGAAAAGCTTAATGTGCGCTTGGCGCCATCAGCAGATGAGAACGAGAATAATCCGGACGGCTGATCCGGGTTGATGGCTCTCGCGGCGGCGGCCGACAAGATCGGGATGCCGTTCAGAGGCCCGCCGATCATGCGGGCCTGGTCCGCCGGCGCAGCCAGCACGGTTCCGGCGCTGTCAACGAGAACGGCCGTGATGCCCGGACGCCCGCTCAGATCGCTCATGATCTTCGACATCCAGGCAAGATCGAGGCCGGCGGCGATGACAAGATCGGATTCGGAATTGATCGCGGCAACCGGATATGCCGCCATCACGATGGGCTCGTTGTCGAGTTTGGAAAGCAGAAAATCGCTGAACACGAGGTCGCGAGATTGTCGCGCCCTCCTGAGGTAGTCGCGATCGCTCAGGTCGAGGCCGACCAGCGTGTCGAGCGTCGCACATTTGACTCGGCCGTCGTTGCCGACGATCGTCAAACTGCGGATTCCCGGCAGCTTGACCGGAAGGCTGGCCTGCAAGGTGTCACAGCCAGGATCGGTGGTTTGTTTTGAAGCCTGGATATGGGCGGCCGATTTCAACACGGTTTCGACCGACGAAATGGCTTCACGCTGGCTGTCGGCACTGCGCTGTGCGCTGCGCGAGAACTCGGAATAGGCAAGCGCAATCTGCCTGTCGCGGGTTTCCTCGAGCGAGCGGACGCGTTCGAGCAACAGCGGCGCCACCAGGATCAGTCCCAGCAATACGAGTCGCGCGCGGATTCCAAGAAGCCGGTTCAATCCTGATTTTTTGCGCTTGATGTCAAAGGCTGACATGCTGGTTCCCCACCCCGAAGCGAACCGTACGGGAGAGGGTTCAAAAAGCCTTACTCGGATTCTATAAAAATGGAACTATCGCGGAAATCGCGAATCGCCGGATCGAACACAATCAAACGCACATGACCTCCGAGAGCTCTTCGCAGCTAACCGAAAGTTTACCAACCGGACTCGCCGCCGTTGAGGAGGCTGTCTCTCGGGCGTGCAAGGAGGCGCGCCGGGATCGCGCGTCGGTGACGTTGATTGCTGTTTCCAAGACGTTCGCGGCTGATGCGATCGAACCGGTGATCAAGGCTGGGCAACGCGTGTTCGGGGAAAACCGCGTTCAAGAGGCCAAGGCGAAGTGGCCAGGGCTGATGTCGGCTTACCCCGGCATTGCGCTGCATCTGATCGGACCGCTGCAATCCAACAAGACAAAGGAGGCCGTGGCGCTGTTCGATGCGATTCACTCGGTTGACCGTCCCAGCCTCTGCGAGGCGCTCGCCAGGGAATTCGGATCGCAGTCGCGCCGGCCGCAATTGTTCGTCCAGCTCAACACCGGAGAAGAGCCGCAAAAGGCCGGCATCGCGCCCGCCGAGGCGGACGATTTCATCGCCAACTGCCGCGAAAGATATGGCCTGCCGATTTCCGGCTTGATGTGCATTCCGCCGGTCAGCGATGCGCCGGCGCCGCATTTTGCGCTGACGGCCAAGATCGCCGCCCGCAACGGATTGACGAATCTGTCGATGGGCATGAGCGCCGATTTTGCCGTCGCGATCCAGATGGGCGCCACTCACATCCGGGTAGGCTCGGCGATTTTCGGGCATCGGGGGTAATGCGCGAGCGATGATGAACTTCATTGCCAACTCCGCGGCGATCACGACCACCGTGTTCGGCATTGTTGCACTGCTCATGCTAGGCCTCGGCGTGTATTGGCTTGTCAACAAGCGGGCAAGATTAAGGGACCTCGCCGAGCTGAGGAAAAAGCTTGATGAACTCCAGCCTACCGATCCCGAGTACAGTGCAGTCAGGGCACTCTACACCTCGATGGTGATAGACGCGCACCGCTGGGGTCTTTTTCATTCCGACACCGGGTCGGATGGTGAAAGTGGCAGCGCTCATCACAGCGGGGATAGTCATATTGGCGACCACTCCGGCGGTGGCGGAGACCATCACTAATTAAATCCCACCGACACCTTGCCAAGCACGCCGAAATCGGCGGCGAGGAAATCGCCCGACTGGATCGTGCAATGTCTTCGCGACGGCCGCGATTCTGTCGTTGTCGAGCATTCCGCTTCCTTTTCGGGATTCAGCCGATGATGATCTTTGTGTGCGGGCCGATTTGCCGCAACAGCTGCAACATCGCCGGTCTTGTCATCGAAACACATCCGGCGGTCGGCGAAAAATCCGGGCGCGCCAGATGCAGGAATACCGCGCTGCCGCGGCCGGCGACGCGCGGCGCAACGTTGTGGTCGATCTCGATGATGAAATCGTAGAGATGGTCGTCACGCCTGAGCCGGTCGCCACCGTCACCGGGGCTGAGCCTGACCGGCCGATTATAATGTCGGCTCGCCGGCTCTTCGCACCAGGCGTCCTCGGGCCCGATAGCGCGAATCGGCAGCCGGGTTTGCGGCCTGGGGTATCGGTCGGCGCGCCACCACAACCGCCGCGGCCGGAAAATACCACTCGGGGTTCCGCCATCGCCCTCGCGCTTGTTGGCGATGATTCCGCCCCGTCCCAACGCGACCGGGATCGTCCGTGGGCCGGCGGTGAGCCAGCCTCGGCGGGGGTCGCCGGCGGCGGCGCGCACCCGGATCACCCCCAGCGGCCGCTGCAACTTTATTTTTCCATAAGTATTTGAAAAACGGGAATTATCCATGCCCTACCAGAGTCTTCCTGATTGGCTGCCATGCGAAGTCCGAACTCCCGCATTACAGGACATTCATCTAATGCGTCCGAATCCTGAAGTAGATTGCCTTCCGGCTTGTGAATTCGTAACAGCCGCTTACCTCATCACGAACAGGTCATAACGAGCCCTGTTTGACCAAACTCTATTCTGCCCAAGCCGCTTGGGCCCGCCGCCTCAAAGGACTGTACCCATGGCCAATGCCCGCAAGATCCTGATCGTAGATGACGATACCGATCTGCGCGATACGCTGGTGGAGCAATTGTCGCTGCACGACGAATTCGAAGCTTCCGCTGTCGACACTGGCGCTAAAGGCGCGAACGCGGCCAAAACCGACGCCCCGGACCTCGTCCTGATGGATGTTGGACTGCCTGATACGGACGGCCGCGAGGTCGTGCGCTCCCTGCGCAAAGGCGGTTTTAAGGCCCCCATCATCATGCTGACCGGGCACGACACCGATTCCGATACGATTCTCGGGCTCGAATCCGGCGCCAACGATTATGTCGCCAAGCCCTTCCGCTTTGCCGTGCTGCTAGCGCGGATCCGGGCGCAGCTGCGCCAGCACGAAGCCAGCGAAGATGCGGTGTTCTCGGTCGGCCCCTATAGTTTCCGGCCCGGCTCCAAGATGTTGACCGGAGCGAACGCCAGGAAGGTGCGCCTGACGGAAAAGGAGACTGCGATCCTGCGCTTCCTGTATCGCGCCGGCCAATTGCCGGTGTCGCGCGAAACGCTGCTGCAGGAGGTCTGGGGCTATAACTCGGGCGTCACCACGCATACGCTGGAAACCCACATCTATCGCCTGCGCCAGAAGATCGAGAAGGACGCCGCCAATCCCGAGATATTGGTGACCGAAGCCGGTGGCTACAAACTGGTGCCGTGATACGATTCGTCCATCGATTCGTCGTCGCGCAACTGGTTTTTTATGTCGATCGAGGATGATGTTGCCCTGTTGGAGCGTGTCCCGACACTCCGCGTGTTGGGGACGACGGCCTTACGCATGCTGGCGATCGGCTCCGAGCAACGCAGCGTCGCACGCGATGCCGCGCTCTTCTACGGCGGCGAGGACGCAGATGCCGGATTTATCGTCCGGCGCGGTGCGTTCCGCATCGGGGACGACGCGAACGCCGCGGTGGTGGCCGGCCCCGGATCGTTGATCGGCGAGCTCGCGTTGATCACGGCAATGCAGCGGCCGTCAACCGCGATCGCGGTGGAGGATTCCTCGGTGATTCGAATCGCGCGCAGCCTGTTTCAGCGGGTGCTCGAAAGCGATCCCGCCGCGGCGCGCCGGTTGCGGGATGAGTTGGCGAAACGCACCAGCCAGATCGCCAGCGATATCCTGATGGCGAGCGGAAAGCTCAGCACGTGACGAGCGACTGATTCACACCTCAAGCGTCACCGTGACGGGGACATGGTCAGACGGCCGCTCCCAGCCCCTGGCGTCGCGCGCAATGCGAAAATCGCTCACCCGTTCTCTAAGCGCGCGCGAGACCCAGATATGATCGAGCCTTCTTCCGCGATCGCCCACCGTCCAGTCCGCCGCGCGGTAACTCCACCAGGTATAGACCTTCTCCGACAGCGGGATACGGTCGCGCGCCACATCGACCCACTCGCCGTGACTCTGTGCGGCAAGCAGCTTCTCGCATTCGATCGGGGTGTGGGAGACGATCTTCAGCAGTTGCCGGTGGGACCAGACGTCGTTCTCATGGGGCGCCACATTGAGATCGCCGACCAGGACATGGTGGTCTTCGCCGCGCGGATGCAGCGGCTCGCACGATTTCATCTCGTCGAGAAAGCGGAGCTTGTGTTCGAACTTCGGGTTGAGCGCGGGATCCGGGACGTCGCCGCCGGCCGGCACGTAGAAATTATGCAATACCAGCGGTTTGGAAAGCCGGGCGCGCTCGCCGAACGCAACCGAGATGTGACGCGAATCGACCTTTTCGCAGAACGTCCTGATGTCGGTGTTCTCGAAGGGCAGTCGCGAGATGACGGCGACGCCGTGATAACCCTTCTGACCGTTCAATGCGATGTGTTCGTAGCCGAGACGCTTGAATCGTTTCAGCGGAAACGCATCATCGATGCATTTGGTCTCCTGCAAGCACAACACATCGGGCCTCACCGCCTTGATGAATTTGGCGACGAGGTTGATGCGCAGGCGCACCGAATTGATGTTCCAGGTTGTCAGGGAAAGACGCATCAGGACCGGCAGGGCGGGAAGACGTCAAGATGACGCATGTCTCCGTGCCGCAATCAAGAATGAATTTCGAAAACAAGTCCGCAAACGGTGGAAATCGTCCGTGCTGGATCAGCGGGACCATTCAGCCTTCAGCCCGGCGGGCTCGTACGTTCGCTGAAATCGATCTTGAACATGCCGGGATCGAGTTTCCTGGAAGTGTCGAGATTATAGATGGCGACCGTGGTGTCGTAACCTTGCGGGTCGGTCACGGTCCATTGCTTGAGCTGGCCGTCCTTGGCGCCGACCATCAGCATCAGGCGGCTGGTACCGGTCAGCAATTGATGTTCTTCGATGGTGACGCTGATGAAAAGGTCGTCGGCGGTCACGCTTACAACATTGGTATCCTTCAGAAGGTCGATGCGGTCCGACAGCAAATATCGAAGCGGGGTCTGCGAGAGCGGATAGAGATCCTGAGTCGAGAGCCTGCGATCGCGCACCGCCAGCATCGATCCGTCCGCGATGATCGCGATCGGGTTCGGTGCTTCATATTCGAAACGCACCTTGCCGGGCTTCTGGATATAGAACTCACCCTTGGTCTTGGTGCCATCAGGCCCGACCTGGACAAAGTTGCCCATGAGGGTCTGAAGCGACGACAGGTAATTGCTGATCTTGGCGGCCTGCGCCTTTTGCTTGTCGTCGAAGGTCGCAAAAATGCTCAAGGGGAAATTGCGGCGCGGATCGGGGATGACGGGATTGGGCGGCGCGGGAGTGGCACCCGTGGTCGTCGGGCCCTTCTGTCCGTCCGATGCGGTCAGCTGCACGTCGCGCGCCTTCGGTGCGGGCTTGGGAACCGGAACGATTTGCGGAGCGACAGGGGTTTGGGCCTCGGCCGACGTCGAGACAGCATCGATAGATGCCGCAATCGCAATCGCCAGCGCGACATGCGTCAAGGGGAGAGGGAATCGTTTGGCCATTCGACTTTTCTGATTTTCAGTCAACGCATCGTCCTGCCGGTCCACCGCCCTTTTATCGGCTTCGTATCCAGGGGGGTATCGTTTTTCCGTGAAAAGAGCAGTTGCAATCGCCGAAGTTCCTGAGTTGCCCGAAGCGGCTGACTAGAGCTCCGATTCCGAAATTCGCAAGCTATCGTGGCAACCTCCGATGCGAATTTCGGAATCAAAGGAGCTCTATCAAATATAAAGCTTTAGTGCGGCTTTTGAATTTGAAGTTCCTATAACAAGGGTGCAGCGGTGCTGATAGGAACTTCAAATTCGCCGCACTAGTGCCCACTTTCCGAAGTTCGTGCTCCGTTGCCGCACCCACTTTCCACGAACTTCGGAAAGTCAGGGGCACTAGAAACCGCCTTCTTCTTCCTCGATGAGAATTTCGCGCTTCCCGGCATGGTTGGCCTGTCCGACGATGCCCTCAAGTTCCATCCGCTCCATCAGCGAAGCAGCACGATTATAGCCGATTTGCAGCCGGCGCTGAATATAACTGGTTGAGGCTTTGCGGTCGCGTTTGACGATGGCCACCGCCTGCGCGAACAAGTCGCCGCCACCGTCGCCGCCCATGCCGGTGGAATCGAATACCGCGCCATCCTCGTCGGTGGGCTCTTCAGCCGTGACCGCCTCGAGGTATTCGGGGGATCCTTGCGTCTTCAGATGGCGCACCACCTTCTCGACTTCCTCATCCGACACAAAGGGCCCGTGCACGCGGCTGATTCGTCCGCCGCCCGCCATGTAGAGCATGTCGCCCTGTCCGAGCAGTTGTTCGGCGCCCATTTCGCCGAGGATCGTGCGGCTGTCGATTTTCGAGGTGACCTGGAAGGAGATACGGGTTGGGAAGTTCGCCTTGATCGTACCGGTAATGACGTCGACCGAAGGGCGCTGGGTCGCAAGGACGACATGCAGGCCGGCCGCGCGCGCCATCTGCGCCAGCCGCTGCACCGCGCCTTCGATATCCTTGCCCGCGACCATCATCAGGTCGGCCATTTCGTCGACGATGATGACGATATAGGGGAGCGGTTCGAGATCGAGCTTCTCCTCCTCATAGATCGCCTTGCCGGTTTCCTTGTCGAAACCGGTATGCACGGTGCGCGTCAGCTCCTCGCCCCTGGATTTCGCTTCGGCCACGCGCTGGTTGTACCCGTCGATATTGCGCACGCCGAGCTTGGACATTTTCTTGTAGCGCTCTTCCATCTCGCGCACGGCCCATTTCAGCGCGACCACCGCCTTCTTGGGGTCGGTCACGACCGGCGTCAGCAGATGCGGAATGCCGTCATAGACCGAGAGTTCGAGCATCTTGGGGTCGACCATGATCAGCCGGCACTGGTCGGGCCGCAGCCGATAAACGAGGCTGAGGATCATGGTGTTGATGGCGACCGATTTACCGGAGCCGGTGGTGCCCGCGATCAACAGATGCGGCATGCGCGCAAGGTCGACGATGATCAATTCGCCGCCGATGTTCTTGCCGAGGCAAAGCGGCAGTTTGGCAACCGTCTCGCTGCCCTCCTTCACGGAGAGCAATTCGCGCAAGTAGACCTTTTCGCGGTGTGCATTCGGAAGTTCAATGCCGATAGCGTTCCGGCCCGGGACCACGGCGACACGTGCCGAAAGCGCGCTCATCGAGCGGGCGATGTCGTCGGCGAGGCCAATCACCCGCGAAGACTTGATGCCTGGCGCGGGCTCAAGCTCATACAGCGTCACCACTGGGCCGGGATGGGCCTTCACGATTTCTCCGCGGACGCCGAAATCGCCAAGCACCCCTTCGAGGGCCCGCGAATTGGCGTCGAGCTCCGACTTGCTCAGCGGTTGACGATCGGAGGCCCTCGGGGCGGTCAGGAACGACACCCCCGGCAATTCGAAACGGCTATTTGATTTGCGCGACGGCGCGGGGGCGGCCTTTTTGCGTGGCGCGCGGGCTGCCGGTTCTTCCTCGTCTTCCTCCTCCTCCTCCTCGTCGTCTTGCGGAGCAAGGGATGGAGCGCCGCGACCGCCAAGACTGGGCTCGCGGCGATCGAATGAAGGTGCACGCTGTGCCGGTGCGCTCGAGACCAGCCAGCGGTAGGCCGCACCCAATAGCCAGGCCAGCCTTGCCTTGGTGCTCATCAAGGCGTGCACGGCCCAACCGAGCGAGATAGAACCGCCGTCGTCTTCGAGGAGGTCGTCATCGTCCTCCTCGACCGGCCTCAGATCTTCGTCCGACGGCGCCGAGCCGATGCCGCTTGCGACCAGAAATGTCGCTGATGTGGCCGCGCCAAAAATGATTCCGAGCACCAGGTTGTAGAGAAAGCCGGGCGGCCCGAACACGACCGCAGGTACGCGCACCAACGCGTCGCCGACGACACCGCCAAGGCCGGTCGGCAATGGCCATGTTCCGCCATGCGGCCAGCAACTGACGAATCCGGCGGCCAAGACCGTGCACAATATCCAGCAACCGAGCCGCAGCGCTTCGCGGTCGAAGCTGCGATGGGTCAGCATGCGCCAGCCCCATACCGCAATCGGCAGGATCAGCATGATGGCGCCGAGGCCGAGAATCTGCATCAGAAGATCGGCGGTGATGGCGCCGGCGTAGCCGGCAATATTGCGTATCGGGCGCGACGTTGCGTGGCTAAGGCTCGGGTCCTGCACGGACCATGTTACGAGAGCCGCCGCCGCCATGCTGGCAAGCGCCAACAAGCCGAGGCCGGCGAGTTCGCGCAAGCGCCGGACCAGCACCTCGCGGATTGCCGCCGGCAACTGGCCTACCAGGGGGATGACACGTTCGATCGCCGCCATGCTCATCGGGCCTTTGGAAAGATCGGTTGGCTGTTTTGGGTCATGGGTCAGCCCAGGGTCTGAACCAGCCGGTGCAAGGCCTCGGCGGTTGTTTCACTATCTGCGACGAGGGCCAGGCGAATATAGCCGGCGCCGGGGTTGCTGCCGTCCGGCTGCTGCCGGGCAAGGTAACTGCCGGGGATCACCCGAACGCCTGCATCCCTGTAGAGCTTCACAGCCGCGGCTTCGTCGCCGCCCTTGGCGGAGACGTCGAGCCACACGCAGAAGCCGCCGGCGGGACGCCGATAGCCATAGCGATTCCCGAGAATCTGGTCGGCGAGATCGAACTTGATCCGGTACAGCCGCCGGTTCTCCTCGACATGGGCCTCGTCGCCGTAGGCTGCGACAGCGACATGCTGGAGCGGCACCGGGACCTGGGGCGCGGCGACATTGCGCAGCTCGTGAAAGGTGCTGAGAAATTTCTTGTCGCCGGCGGCGAAACCGACCCGCAAACCGGGCAAGTTCGAACGCTTCGACAGCGACTGAAACGCCACCACATTGGCAAAATCAGCGCCGGCGCACTCAAGCATGCTGCCGGGCGCGGTTTGCGTATAGATTTCCGAATAACATTCGTCGCTGAAAATCATGAAGCCGAAACGATCGGCGAGTTTTTTCAGGCGGGCGAAGTAATCCCTGGAGGCCACGGCGCCCTGCGGATTGGCCGGCGAGGCGATGTACATCGCCACGGTTCTTGCAAGCGTCGCCTCATCGAGCGTGTCGAGGTCGGGCAGGAATCCATTCGCAACCGTCGCCGGCAGATAGATCGGCTCGCAGCCGGCCGCCCGCGCGCCAGCCCCATAGGCCGGGTAGAACGGGTTGGGCATCAGGATGGCCGGCCTGCCCTTGCGCTCGCCGACAAAGCGCGCGGCGGCGAGTGCTGCAAAAAAAAGCCCCTCGCGGCTGCCGCTGAGCACAAGAAGCTCGGATTCGGGATCGATGGGGCGGGGCAGCTCAAACCGCCGGGAGAGCCAGGCAGCCGCCGCGCGCCGGAAAGGCTCGATGCCCTTGGCGATCGGGTAGCGCCCAAATTCGGCGACGTGCTGGGCCAGGACCTGTCCCACGAAGCCCGGCAGCGGATGCTGCGGCTCCCCTAATGATAGCGTTATCAACGGCTTAGATGGCTGGTAGGGGGCCAGCAATTCGGTGGCCCGCAAGAACGGCGAGCGTTCGCTTGCCTCGCTTCCACTGCCTTGCGGCGCGCGGGATGATGCGGTCATGGCCATACTTGTTGCGCCAGCACTCGTGAGGCCGCCGATCGGGTTTTAAAGACCGGTGGGATATGGATCAAACCACCATAGATACGGCGAGGTTAAGACGCGATTAACCATCGGTCCCGGCGCCGAAATCCGCATTCCGGATTCAACAGAAAAGAAGGGGCTCCAGCTTACGCTGAAGCCCCTCGACGGTCGGAGCATTGCCGGGTATGTGCCCCAAACCGTAGTTCTGGGCACCCTCTCCGGGGAGAGGATGCCCCGGGAGAACTCACATATTGTAAGCGCGTTCGGTGTGCTCGGTGAGGTCGAGGCCCTCACGCTCGCGTTCGACATTGGTGCGCAGGCCGACGATGACGTCGACGACCTTGTAAAGAATCGCCGAGCCGACGCCCGACCACACCAGCGTGGTGCAGACGCCCCAGATCTGAGAAATCATCTGCGTGCTGAATTCGTAGTCCGCGATCTTGCCGGCGGTGTAGTCCATGATGCCGGTGCCACCGAGCGCCGGATTGACCAGAATGCCGGTGCCGAGAGCGCCGACGATCCCGCCGATGCAGTGGACGCCGAACACGTCAAGCGAGTCGTCGTAGCCGAGCGCGTTCTTGACCGCGGTGACGAAGAACAGGCAGACCACGCCGACCACGAGGCCGAGCACAATCGCACCCATCGGACCGGAATATCCGGCCGCGGGCGTGACCGCGACAAGGCCTGCCACCGCACCGGAGATGGCGCCGAGCACGGAAGGATGACCCTTGATCATCCACTCGGCGAACATCCACGACAGCGCGGCCGCCGCGGTTGCGACAAAGGAGTTGGTCATGGCGAGTGCGGCACCGCCGCTGGCTTCGAGATTCGAGCCCGCGTTGAATCCGAACCAGCCCACCCAGAGCAGCGAAGCGCCGATCATGGACATGGTCAGCGAGTGAGGGGCCATCAGATCCTTGCCGTAGCCGATGCGCTTGCCGACGATCATCGCGCCGACGAGGCCTGCGATACCCGCGTTGATGTGCACGACGGTTCCGCCGGCGAAGTCGATTGCGCCCTTCTTGAAAACCCAGCCGGCGTCGGCATTGACTTCGGCGAGCTTGGCTTCCGCCGCGGCCTTTGCCGCTGCATCGCTGCCCGCTGCCGCAATCGCCTTGACCGCATCCGAGATCGCATCCGGGCCGGCCCAATACCAGACCATATGCGCGATCGGGAAATAGACCAGTGTCACCCACAACGGAATGAACAGCGCCACCGCTGCGAATTTCATGCGCTCGGCGAAAGCGCCGACGATGAGGGCGGGCGTAATGGCCGCAAACGTCATCTGGAAGCAGACATACACAAGCTCAGATATGTTGGCGTCGACGCTGAACGTCGCGGCCTTGGAGTCAGGCGTTACGCCCATCAGGAAGGCTTTCGAGAAGCCGCCGATGAAGTCGGAACCGCCGGTGAAGGCGAGGCTGTAGCCGTAAAGTGCCCAAAGGACGATAACGATGCAGACTGTGTAGAACACCTGCATCAGGACCGAGAGCATGTTCTTGGAGCGGACCAGGCCGCCATAGAACAGCGCCAGGCCCGGTATCGTCATCAACAGCACAAGCACCGTCGAGGTGAGCATCCATGCATTGTCGCCCTTGTTGATCGTCGGCTCGGCATGGGCAGCGTTCGCGGCGAACAGGCCGACGGCAAGTGCCGCCAATCCCGCGCTGTAGGGACGCTTGAACGTCATTTCGTTTTACTCCTGATTGGAAAAGGTTGTCGCGCGGGAATCCTAAAGAGCTGCGGCATCCGCCTCGCCGGTCCGGATTCGAACCGCGTTTTCGAGGTTGATCACGAAGATCTTGCCGTCGCCGATTTGGCCGGTCTTTGCTGCCGACGTTATCGCTTCAATGGTCTTGTCAACCTGATTCGAGGCGACCGCGACTTCGATCTTGATCTTGGGCAGGAAGCTCACCGCATATTCCGCGCCACGATAGATTTCCGTGTGACCCTTCTGTCGGCCGTATCCCTTGACTTCGGTGACCGTCAGGCCGTGAACGCCGATGGCGGTCAACGCATCACGGACTTCTTCGAGCTTGAATGGCTTGATGATCGCCATAACTATTTTCATGGGCTAATCCCCGCTTGGACCCGGTGCAGCAGACCGAGCGATCTCGACTGAATTCACCACGCAGACAAGGTCACGACGCGGGCACAGCCGATAGCGGTAGAATCAAATGCCGTGCCAGATCGACCGCAGCGCCTAACGGATTATGAATGCGGCGATTTCGGCCGTTCCCGGGGTTCAGGCCAAACCTTGCCCGAGGGGCTCGCCCAAACGCTAGGCAGGCCGGCCTAAAAGATGGGCACGGGATAGTGTCAGCATAATATAATGCCTACGACGAAGGCAGCAAAAAGGTATTTGGATAATGCTGCCTACCGCAGCGCCTCGCCATGCTGGGAAATATCGAGGCCCTCCAGCTCCTGCTGCATCGAAAGGCGGATCGGGACGAAGAGGCCAACCAGCGGATCGAATTCGCCGCTTGTGGTGCAGGAACTTCAAATAGGCGGCACTAGAGTGCGTCGCTGTCGGTCTCGCCGGTCCTTATCCGCAACGCATGATCGATCGGCGTCACGAAGATCTTGCCGTCGCCGATTTGTCCGGTGCGCGCGCTCGCGGTGATGACTTCGACCGCCTTGTCGGCGATATCGGCTGAAACCGCGATCTCGATTCGCAGCTTCGGCAGGAAATTCACCACATACTCGGCACCGCGGTAGATTTCGGTGTGGCCCTTCTGCCGGCCGTAACCCTTGACCTCGGTGACGGTCATGCCGTGGACGCCGATGGCGGTCAGTGCCTGGCGGACTTCGTCCAGCTTGAAGGGTTTGATAATGGCGACAACGAGTTTCATGTTCAGGCCTTCATTTCCCGGATTCCGGCAGTCGGTCAAACCGTAACGCTATCGCGACGCGCGTCCTGCGCCTTGTGCAGGACGTTACGGTACTTGGCGTGTTCGGGGCAACGGGAAAAGCGTCACTTGCGTTCGCGCAGCACGCCCTCTTGGGCGACGGAAGCCACCAGCGTGCCGTCCTGCTTGAAGATCATGCCGCGCGTCAGACCCCGGCCGCCTTGCGCGCTCGGCGAATCCTGGGCGTAAAGCAACCATTCGTCGGCGCGAAACGGCCGGTGAAACCACATCGCGTGGTCGAGGCTCGCCGGCATCATCCGCTTGTCGAACAGCGTGCGGCCGTAGCGCGCCATCGAAGCATCGAGCAGCGAGAAATCCGATGCGTAGGCCAGCGCGCACATTTGAAGCGCTGGGTCGTCCGGCAATTTTGAGGCGGTGCGGATCCAGACATGGATGCGTCCGTCCTCGATCTTCTGGCCGAAATAACGCCCGAGTTCGACCGGCCGCAACTCGATCGGCCGGTCGGATTCGTAGTAGCGGCGGATGAATTCCGGCATGTCGCGGAACATCGGCTGCTTGGCCATTTCCTCGGCGGTGAGTTTCTCCGGCGGCGGCACCTCCGGCATCTTGTCCTGGTGATCGAATGAGCCGGGCTCCTCGATATGAAACGACACCATGACCGAGAAGATCGCCTGCCCATGCTGGATCGCGGTGACCCGCCGGGTCGAGTAGCTCTTGCCGTCGCGCAACCTCTCGACCTCATAGATGATCGGAATCTGCGGATCGCCCGGCAAGATGAAATAGCAATGAAGCGAATGCGGCAGCCGGCCTTCGACCGTGCGGCATGCGGCAACCATCGCCTGTCCGATCACCTGCCCGCCGAACACCCGTTGCCAGCTGGTTTTCGGGCTGTTGCCGCGGAACATGTTCACTTCGATCGCTTCGAGATCGAGAATGGAGAGCAGGTCGATCAGGCTTTTGGACATTGATATGGCTTTCGCGGTGTCATTCGGGGGCGAGGCGAAAGCCGCGCCGGAAATTGACGGTCAAGGCTTGTTTCGCCGATCCGTGTTGCTCAGCTATACTGAAGGCGCAATAGTTTGCGAACTTCGGAATCGGAGCTCCAGTATGTCGGTTCGGCGAGGCATTGTCATCGGCGGCGGCGCGTTCGCCGGATTGGCGCTGGCGCTGGCGCTGCGCCAGGGGCTCGGACCCGACTTTCCTGTTATCGTTGCCGATCCGGCGCTTGGCACAAGGCCAAGCCGCGACCCGCGCGCCACCGCCATTGTGGCAGCCTGCCGCCGGCTTTTTGAAGCTGTCGGCGTCTGGGATCAGGTCTCGGGCGGCGCGCAGCCGATTCTGGACATGGTCGTCACCGATTCGAAACTCGAGGACGCGACGCGGCCGGTGTTCCTGACATTTTCCGGAAATGTCGAGCCGGGTGAACCGTTCGCGCATATGGTCGAGAATCGCTATCTGATCGACGCGCTGGTCGAGCGCGCGACCGCGGAAGGGATCGATCTTCGTGGCCTTGCGGTGGCCGACTATGCCGCCAGCAGCGGCGGCGTCGATGTAACGCTTTCGGACGGCAGCGTGATCGCCGCCCACGTTTTGGTGGCCGCCGACGGCGCAAGGTCGAAACTGCGCGAGCGTGCCGGGATCGCCACCCACGGGTGGGACTACGATCAATCCGGAATCGTCGTCACCGTCGGTCACGACCGCGATCATCAGGGCCGTGCCGAAGAGCATTTTCTCCCCGCCGGCCCGTTTGCGATCCTGCCGCTGACGGGAAAACGCTCGTCGCTGGTCTGGACCGAGAAACGGGGCGAAGCGGCGCGCATCGTGTCGCTGGACGAAGAAGAGTTTCACGGCGAACTCGAGCGGCGCTTTGGCCTGCACCTGGGCGAGGTGAAGGCACTCGACAAGCCCCGCGCCTTTCCGCTTGGCTATTTCGTCGCACGCTCCTTCATCGGCGAGCGCCTGGCACTGGTGGGTGACGCGGCCCATGTGATTCATCCGATCGCGGGGCAGGGGCTCAATATGGGCCTGAAGGATGTCGCCGCGCTGGCCGAAGTCATCGTCGATGCGGCACGGCTCGGCATCGATCCCGGTCAGGCCGACGTGTTGGAGCGCTATCAGCGCTGGCGGCGGTTCGACACCATGGCAATGGGCCTTGCCACCAACTCGCTGAATTTCCTGTTCTCGAACGAATCGACGCTGCTGCGTACCGTGCGCGACATCGGCCTCGGACTGGTCGATCGCGCACCGCCGCTGAAAGGCATGTTCATTCGCCAGGCCGCTGGCCTTGCGGGCGAGGTGCCGCGGCTACTGAAGGGTGAAGCGCTGTAGGGGCAAACGCGAAGCGTTTGCCCGGCGATCATGCTCAAAATTAGGATCAGCGCGCATCGGCGAGGATGAAGGCTGCGATCGCATCGATCAGGGCGGCATCGAGGGTCCGCTCCGGCTGGTTGTAGGCGGCGAGATTATCGTCGTCATCGCCGACATCTACCAGAACGTGGTTCATTTCCGGAAGCCAGAGGTTCTTCGCCAACGGCGAAGCCGCGGAGAGGGCCATGAAATCCAGCCGCGCTACCTGAAGGTCGTGGCCGCCGCCGACAATCAGCGTCGGCCGGTCAATCGATTTCAAGGGATCGATCGGATCCTCGACAAAAGCCGAGGCCAGGCTCGGCTGCATCTCCGGTGCAATCGAGAGCCCCCGGGGCGGCGGGTTGACGATCTGTCCGGCCATGATGCCGTCGATGGCCTTCAGGATCGGACCAAGTATGTCGGGCGGAATCTGCTTGCGTTCGAGTTGCGCCTTGACGAGGTCGCCCTGCCGCCGCGCCGCTGTGACCAGGAGAACCAGCCGGTCGACCGGGACCTTCCTCGCGGTCAGGATCGCGACCAGGCCACCCTCGCTGTGGCCGATCACGATCACACGGGCGAACTTGCCGCTGTTGCGCAGATAGTCCACCAGCGCTGCAGCGTCATCGACATAGTCTTTGAAACGAAAATCCTCCGGCTTTCCGAACTCCGGCTTCCACCCGCCCGCGCCGCGCTTGTCATAGCGAAGGGTCGCGATCTTGCGCGCGGCCAGTTGCTCGGAGAGCTTCTTCAGCGTCGCCGGTTTGGCCTGCGGGCCGTTGCCGTCATGGTCGGTCGATCCGGAGCCGGCGATCAGAAGTGCGACCGGCGGCCGATCGACATCCGCCGGCATCGTCAGCACGGCGTCGACATTGCCGATGCGGATTTTGGTTTCCTCGGCGCACGCGCCCGCCATCGTGCCGCAAAAGCCGGCCAGTGCGAGCGCGATAAGCCTGCGCACGAGCATGGCTACTCTATTTTCCTTGCCTCTTCGGGCAGCATGATCGGGATGCCGTCACGGATCGGGTAGGCAAGCTTCGCCGCGCGCGAGATCAATTCCTGCCGCGCGGCGTCATATTCGAGCGGGCCCTTGGTCATCGGGCACACCAGAATTTCCAGCAATTTGGGGTCGACGGTGCCTTCGAGGCGTTCGGGCGCGGCAGTCATGCTCCGGTCTCCGGCATAGTGGTTCGATTCCAGCATTCGACCCCCTGTATCATATTCGGTCGAGACGTGTAGCCGAGATAGACAAGATTTCCGCATCGAACCGCGGAGTAAAGAAAATTGGAAAAGAACCGATCAATTGCGAGAGGAACTGCTAGGCGGATGCCAATATTTCTTCGGTAAGACAGCGCCAGTGCCAGATGGCCCACAATCCGGGCGGGGTGAAGGATCGACATGTTTGCAAATCGACGTCAGAGCGAACGCCGCGTGTGCCGGAGTTTCGCCAAAATTCAATTCGGAACGGGCTCTCTGCCGCGTGACTGTACGATCACGGACGTCTCGGCGGGCGGCGTAAAGGTCATCGCCGAACATATTGATGTTCCTTCCGAGTTCACCATCATCATGTCGGAGGGCCGGCCGCGCCAATGCCGGCTGGCATGGCGAATCGGCTACGAGTTCGGCGCCCAGTTCGTGGATTAGCCCAAAGGCTAAGGATTCGGGGCCGCGGCACCCCGGCTTAACCGGAAGTTAGGGTTAAGCTGCAAGCATTTCTGGCCCGCCATTGACTACAGGTTCCAGAAATGTACCCGCAATTGTCCCGGTCGCCCGGCTCCGCGAGATTCCGCGCCGCCGTGACGATCATTTCAGCCATTCTGCTGCTGGAGCTTGGTGGCTGCCAAACCGACGGGATATCGGAAATAACGGGATCGCTCGGTGACAAAACCGAGAAAGCCGCCCCCGCCCGAAGCCTGGATTCCTACCGCGATCGCTATCGCGCCAATCCCAACGACATCGAGGCGGCGTTGCAATATGGCAAGGCGCTTCGCGCGGCGGGGCAGCGGTCTCAGGCGGTTGCGGTGCTTGAACAGGCCACGCTCGCGCATCCGAGTGACAAGGCTCTGTTGGCGGCCTATGGCAGAGCGCTTGCCGACAACGGCAATTTCCAGCAAGCCTTTGATGTGCTCGGCCGCGCTCACTCGCCCGAAGATCCCGATTGGCGAATTCTGTCCGCGCAAGGGGCGGTCCTTGACCAGCTCGGGCAGGGCGAAGAGGCAAGGCAATATTATGCGAGCGCGTTACGCATTGTGCCGGATGAGCCGTCGGTCCTGTCCAATCTCGGTCTCTCTTACATGCTTTCCAAGGATCTCGCCAAGGCCGAGGAGACCTTGCGCCGCGCCAACAGCCGCGCCGACGCTGATCCGCGCGTGCGCCAGAACCTCGCTTTGGTGATCGGTTTGCGGGGGCATATGGCTGAGGCCGAGAGCCTGGTGAAAGAGGGTCGGCCTCCCGAGGAGGCCGCGGCCAATGTCGCCTATCTGAGGAAGATGCTGGCCAAGCAGGCGAACGCAAAAACCGACACCACCGCCTCGATCGCTACCACGCGAGCCCGGTGAGCGGACCTTTTCTCGGCCGGCACGACGCTTCGGGTTTGCCAAGAAAAAGCGTCAGCCCCGGGCGCGCAGTTTCCTGAGGATCGGCGAGAACAGCGACCCTCGCGGCTTCTTGGCGTCGCCGCGGCCGGTGAGCTGCTGGGCGATCTGCACGAAGGTCTTGCTGATGCGGTGATTGGCGGAGATCTCGGCGATCATCTGCCCGTTATTGGCGGCAGTGCCGAACATCTTCGGGTCGAACGGAATGGAGGCGATCGGCGCGCCTTCGATGGCTTTGGCGAATTCGCGCGGGCTGATTTCCGGACGCCTCGACATGCCGACCTGGCTCAGACAATAAAGCGGGGGCCGGTCGTTGGGCCGCGCCGCCTTCAGCATGATCAGCATGTTCTTGGCGTTGCGCAGGTTGGCGAGGTCGGGTTCGGCGACGATCAGAATATCGTCCGCGCCGACCAGCGCGCGCCGGGTCCATCCCGACCACTGGTGAGGAATGTCGAGCACGATCACCGGCGTGGTCAGGCGCAGCGTGTCAAAAATTGCGTCAAAGGCGTCGGCGCCGAAATCATAGACGCGTTCGAGCGTCGCCGGCGCCGCCAGCAGGCTGAGATGGTCGTTGCATTTCGCCAGCAGGCGCTCGATGAACGCGCTATCGGGCCGTTCGGCCGCATACACCGCGTTGGCGATTCCCTGCAAGGGATCCTTGTTGTAGTCGAGGCTGGCGGTGCCGAACGCAAGGTCGAGATCGATAACGACGGAATCAAGCGCCAGGTCCCGCGCGATCGCCCAGGCCACATTGTGTGCGACGGTGGAGGCGCCGACGCCGCCCTTGGCGCCGACAACGGCGATGATGCGTCCGACCGCGACCGCTTCGGAGGCCGAGAACAGGCCGCAGATGGCGCGAACCATATCGAGCGTCTCGACCGGGCCGATCACGTAATCGCTGACGCCGCGACGCACCAGTTCACGATAGGGCGCGACATCCTCGTCGCTGCCGATCACGACGACACGCGTCCCGGCGTCACAAACCGTGGCGAGCTGATCGAGGCCGGCCAGAATATCGCAGCTGCCCTTTGTCTCCAGGATGATGACGTTCGGGGTCGGGACGCTGTGATAGGTTTCGATGGCGGCTTCCATGCCGCCCATCTTGATCGTCAGATGCGCCTTGGCGAGACGCCGGTCAAGGCCGGCCGACTGCACCGCATCGGCGGTGGCTGCGGTTTCGCAGAAGGCTTGCACCGATACGCGCGGCGCCGGCGCGATGTAATCGTCGGCCGGCGGAGGCGGAGCGTCCAGATCGTCAGAATCACGCGAATAGATCATTTGCCTGTATCGCTGAGTTTGGCCTTTTCGGCTTCGGGGTAGTCGGTCGCAGTCGTGGCGCCCTTGCGATATTTTTCAAAGCCCTCGCTGCGCCGGATTGTATAGGCAGGCGTTTCAGGACGCGGCTGCACGAGGTCTGACGGATTTGCCACCATTGCCGCCATGTTGCGCTGGTAGGCGCAGCCGAAATTGTAATAGGACTTGTTCTCGAAATAGCTGCGGTCCTTGATGGAAGGGCCGATATCGTCGGGCCACGTCCCGCACGGTCCCGCCACCGCCACCATCTTTGGATAGGTAAAGCGTACGGTCGCAAGCGCCCTCGGATCGTCGGGGGTGTACCGGTGCAACTTGATTCCATCCGACGGCACGCCGTCTGCTTCCAGCAGCGCCCTCGCTTCGCGGAATGCGCTCTCGGCCGCGCGCGCGTTAGGTGTATCGACCGGCACGTCGACGACGATCGCGCCGGTACCTTCGCTCACCCATGTTTGCGCCAGGCCTGCGACGTCGGCCCGCTGCGTGGCGGACAATCCGCCGCGCGCATGACCAACGAACAGGACGATGGAGCGGTTGGCCTCCTGGATCGCGATCGGATGCCGCAAGCGATAGTCTTCGGGAACGTGGGCCGCCGGCGTCGAAATCGCGCCGGTGGTTTCCGTGCACGCCCCGAGGATGACCGAAAGGCCAAGCATCGCGCCTGCCAGGCGCAGCATTTGATGGCGATCGGACGATGTTTGATGTGTCATCGTAGAGTCCTTGCCGCGCTGTCTCAATCGATGATGAAGCCGAAATTGGGTTGATAATTTCCGACCGCTTCGGCTCGCGCCGGAACGCCGTAGATTCGGTTGATTTGTGCAAACAGGGCCGATTGACCATCGGACGCCGGCGCAAAACCGTCATCCGGCCGCGACAGCTCCTTCTGGGCCACCGCCCGAACGATATAGGGCGTCACGATGACCATCAGTTCGGTCTGGTTGTTGATGAAGTCCTGGCTCCGGAACAGCTGTCCGAAGAGGGGAATCTGGTCCACGCCCGGCAGTCCGTTGACGGCCTGCTTGGTCTGCTCCTGAATCAGGCCGGCCATCGCGATCGAGCCGCCCGACGGAATTTCCAGCGTGGTTTCGGCGCGACGGGTCTTCACCGAGGGAATCGTCGTTCCGCCTGCGCCGCCCTGCAACGCGTTCTCCTGCGAGACTTCCGACACCTCGGTCATCACCCGCAGGCTGATGCGGCCTTCGGTCAGCACCACCGGCGTGAAATTCAGCGAGATGCCGAACTTCTTGAAGCTCACCGTCTGCACGCACTGCCCGATAGCGCCTGCCGTCGTGGTTTGACAGGTTACGCCGGTGGGAATCGGAAATTCACCGCCCGAAATGAACGTCGCGGACTCGCCGGAGATTGTGGTCAGATTCGGCTCCGCCAACGTGTGCACGACGCCCGCGCTTTCCATTGCGCGCAGCGTGGCGTTGACCGACGGCAGGCCCTTGACGATGCTCGTCCCGGACAGGCCGTTGCCCGGTACCAGGGGCCCATTGTTTGCGGTGAAGGGGGTGGCGTTGTTGAAATTGACCACCGCGGTGCCGGAATTGATGGTGGCGCTGAGATCGATGCCCAACTGCTTGATGACGCTCCGCTGCACTTCCGCGACGCTGACCTTCAGCATCACCTGGTCGCGGCCACGGACCGTGATGGAATTGACGACCTTGTCGACGCCGCCGGCCAGCCGTGCGGCGACATCGGCCGCCTGCTGGGCCTCGATCGGGGTGGCAACCGATCCGGTCAACATCACACTGTCGCCAATGCCGTCGGCCTGAATGCCCGCCGCTGGCAGCATTTGTTTCAACGCGGCGCGAATCCCGTTGAGATCGCGCTTGATCGCAATGTCGTAGGACGCGATCTGCTGGCCATCGGCATCAAAGAACACGACGTTGGTTTGACCGACCGCGGCGCCGATAATGTAGGCGCGCTGCGGCGAGCGGATGACTGCGTTTGCAATCTTCGGGTCGGCCACCAGCACATCCTTGACGTCGCGGGGCAGGTCGATGATCACCGACTTGCCGACGCCAAGTGAAAGAAAGCGGACCTTCGGCGCGACGCTGGGAATGCTCGAGGTGATTGCCGGCGCGTCATCGGTCTCGGCGGCCAGCGCCGGGAGGAAGGCCGAATTGAGCGTGAGCGCGGCCACTGCCGAATAGCGCAGGGCACGGCAAAATAAGGTTCGGATCAACGGCCGGTTTCCCCTGCTCGCCATTTTTTGCGTCCTTCTGGTCACGGGCGTCATTCTGATCACTTCACGACGGTGGATTGATTGGTGCCGTCGTTACTGGTGCCATCTTTTTCTTTTGGCGCCTGGTCGACAACAATGCGGGCAATATTCACAGGCGGGATCTACTTTACGCAGTGGTACTGGACAGTCTTCGCGGAAGCCTCTTCATCGACGATGACTAAGCGGTAAAGGTATAAGCCAGCTTGAAGCGGCGGGACGTTTGCGCGATGCGGTTCGGCGATTTGTCCGCATGGTGAACGCAAGGTTATTGTTTTTCGAACGCGCGCGATGGCCGCCGCGCCCGAGGCTCGGATATCCGCGCAATCACTCGACTTATGGGGACAAGAGCTATTGGAGCCGCGCGGCGCCGCCGGAGAAAAAACCGCGCGGCCGCCATCGTTGCTTCGCGGGTTGAAAGATTTACCATGCGGACAAAAGGTGCGAACGGGCGGCCGCGATGTCGGTGGTCCGCCGTATAGCCACCGGGGGTGGCGCGGCTGTCCTCACGAAGTGTTCATCTCGGCACACCGGAATTGCTCCGGGGAGCAGGCGTCGCGGTCGCCGAAAGCGCTTACGGGTTTATAATCCCTCTAAGGTAATGGGATTTTAGCACGCCACGCTTGACCCGCGCGCCAGCGGTTGAAAATACAAGCCATGACCGCCATTGATCAAAACGAAGCGGCGCCGCAGATGCGTCTTGGATTGGCCAACCGCGGCTATTGCGGAGTGATCCATCGCCTTGCCGTTGATGAAGCCAACTCCGCGCTGTCCGCGCACGAACTCGAAAGCCGGCTGATCGAACTCGGCTTTGTCGAGGGAGCGCGGGTGGAGGTGCTCCACGAAGGCATCGTCGGGCGTGATCCGATCGCGATTCGCATCGAAAACGTCACGATCGCGGTGCGCCGGCGCGAGGCGATGGCCGTCATTGTCGTCTGACGGGACGTGCAGGTGATGGAAGCACAGTTGATGCATCTCGCTTTGGTAGGTACGCCCAATAGCGGCAAGACTTCGCTGTTCAATGCGCTGACCGGCAGCCGCCAGAAGGTTGCGAACTATCCCGGCGTGACGGTCGAACGCAAGGAGGGTTTTTTCGTCACTCCCCTCGGGCGGCAGGTATCGGTGGTCGATCTACCCGGCACTTACTCCCTGCGAGGCCGCAGTCCGGACGAGGAAATCACCCGCGATTTCGTGCTCGGCCGCACCGTCGGCGAAACCCTGCCCGATCTCGTGCTGTGCGTGGCCAATTCCACCAATTTGCGGCTCACGATCCGTCTTCTGCTTGAACTCAAGCGAACCGGCCGGCCGCTGATGCTGGTCCTCAACATGTTCGACATCGCGACCCGGCGCGGCGTGACCGTCGATGCCCCGCGCATGTCCGAAATGCTGGGCGTCCCCGTAGTGACGTCGATTGCGGTACGCAAGGGCGGGACTGCCGAGCTGTTGCGCAAGACCGACGAGATCGCCATGCAGGCGTCGGTTTCCGCGCAGCGAAATCTCTGGCAGCCGCTTTCGGTCGCCGAACTGCGCGCTACCCAGCGCGAGGCTGACCGGATTATCGCCGCGACCGTCAGCCTGCCGGCCAGACCCGACACCTGGACGGCGCGGATCGATGCCGTTGTGCTGCATTCGGTGGCCGGGCTGGTGATCCTCGGCCTCATTTTATTCGTCATGTTCCAGGCCGTGTTCGCGTGGGCTCAGCCGCTGATGGAGCTGTTGTCGCATGCCTTTGCCGTGCTCGGTCAACTCGTGCACGACACGCTGCCCGCGGGGCTGTTGCAAAGCTTCCTGCAAAACGGCGTGATCTCCGGCGTCGGCAGCGTCATCGTGTTCCTGCCGCAGATCATCATCATCTTCCTGTTCATCCTGCTGCTGGAAGATTTCGGCTATATGGCGCGCGCGGCGTTCCTGATGGATCGCATCATGGGAGGCGCCGGGCTGCACGGCCGGGCTTTCATTCCGCTGCTCTCGAGTTTTGCCTGCGCCATTCCGGGCATCATGGCAACGCGGGTCATCGATAACCGCCGCGACCGATTGACGACGATCCTGATCGCACCGTTGATGACCTGTTCGGCGCGGATTCCGGTCTATACCTTGATCATCTCGGCCTTCATTCCGGCCGAGCAGGTGTGGGGATGGGTCGATCTGCGCGGCCTTGTGATGTTCGGTCTTTATGCGGCCGGTATCGGCAGCGCGCTCGCGGTTTCGTTCCTGATTAAGTTCTTCATGCTGCGCGACTACGCGCCGGCGCCCTTCATGCTGGAATTGCCGGACTATAAAATGCCCCGCGCCCGCAGCATCGCCATCGGCATCTATACGCGGGCGAAGATGTTCCTGCAGCGGGCCGGCACCACGATTTTCTCAATGATGGTGCTGATCTGGTTTCTGGCGTCGTTTCCGAGGCCGCCGGCGGGCGCCGAAGGTGCTGCGATCAACTACAGTCTCGCCGCCATCATCGGCAAGGCGCTGGCGCCGCTGTTTGCGCCGCTCGGTTTCAACTGGCAAATCGTGGTCGCGTTGATCCCGGGCATGGCGGCAAGGGAAGTCGCGGTCGCTGCATTGGGCACGGTCTATGCGATCGAGGGCGGCAAGGAAGCCGCCGATCAGATCGGACGGGTGCTCGCCACGAAATGGAGCCTGGCGACGGCGCTTTCGCTGCTCGCATGGTACATCTTCGCCCCGCAATGCGCCTCCACGCTCGCCGTGATCCGGCGCGAGACCGGAGGCTCGAAGTGGATGGCGCTTACCTTTGCCTACATGTTTGCGCTGGCTTATGCTTCGAGCCTGGCAACCTACAACATTGCGGTTGCACTCGGCGCCGGATAGCCATGCGCCGGAATTTTCTCGTCGGCGCTGATTGTGCGGTTACTGCAAACCGGTGTCGCCGCTGGTGCGTTTCTTGGCGAGGTCCATTTCGGTGACTGCGATCAGGATCTCGGCGCGGGTCTTGAGATCCGGCGCTTCCAGCAACGCCTGCTTTTCCGGCGGCCCGTAGGGCGACATCATCGCGAGCGCATTGACCAGCGCTTCGTTGGGGGCGTTTTCGATGCCTTCCCAGTCGACCTTGAGGTTGTTGGCGTTGAGAAACGCGGTCAACGCCACCAGCAGGGCTTCGCGATCGACCGCCTCCTCGCCCTTTCGCGCGGTGAAGTCATCGAGGTAGGGGAAGTAGTCCACCTTGCATTGCCGATACGCCGTGAGCACGGTTTTTTCCTCGATCACCTTGAAGCGGGCGATGCCCGTGAGCTCGAGGATGTAGCGGCCGTCACCGGACTCGGCGAACTGCGTGATGCGTCCGACGCAGCCGACGCGAAACAGTTTCGGATGAGCCTCATCCGGAGAATGCGAAACGTCGGGCTGGATCATTCCGATCAGGCGATGGCCGTCCCGCAAGGCGTCGTCGATCATCGCCAGATAACGCGGCTCGAAAATGTTGAGCGGCATTTGCCCGCGCGGCAACAACAACGCACCGGGCAGCGGAAATACCGGAATGATCTCGGGAAGGTCACCAGGTCCGCGATATTCGGCATTGATCGGCATTTGCAGTCACCAGCGCGTAGTCGTACCTCAGATCAGCTCACGCCGTTCGCGTTGTCGCGGCAATGGATGCCATCTTCCTCGAAGAGCCGGCTACAAGGCAACCACTAGTGTCCCGGTTCTGACATTCGTATCATATTACAGCGGGCACTTTACGAATGTCAGAACCAAAGGGACACTAGCAAATCTATAATTCTAGTGTGGCTTTTGACTCTGACGTTCCTTTTGCGAGGCCGCTGAGAAACTGAAAGGAACGTCAGCGTCGCCACACTAGGAAAACAGGATCGTCGACAGCCGCTTTCGTCCCTCGAGCGTCGCTTCGTCGGCCGCGCCCCACGCATCGAAAAACTGCACCAGTTGCTTGCGGGCGCCGTCCTCGTTCCACTTGCGGTCGCGCTTGACGATTTCGAGCAGTTGATGGGTCGCTTCCACGCGCTTGCCGGCGGCGTTGAGCGCGGTCGCCAGGTCAAATCTTGCCTGATGATCAAGCGGGTTTGCGGCGACTTTCTGTTCGAGTTCGGTCACCGGACCAAGCGATTTCGCCTGTTCGGCAAGATCGATCATCGCCTGCACGGCCTTGACCGCCGTTTCGCCGCGTTTGGATTCCGGCACCATCGCCAGCGTCTGCTTGGCCTGATCGATTGCACCGGTTGTGGCGTAGCATTTCGCCAATCCCGCCAACGCGGCGATATTGGTGGCGTCGGCCGCCAGCGCTTCGGCATAGATCGAGGCGGCAGTGGCGGCATCGCCCTCGGCGAGAACGGTTTCGGCCTCTCTGAGGATATCGGCAATGTTGGGCTCGCCAGGCATTCCGGCGGTCAGCTTGTCGACAAAGGCGGTAACCTGACTTTCCGGCAGCGCACCCATGAAACCGTCAGCGGGCTGACCGTTGACGAAGGCGATCACGGCGGGAATGGACTGGATGCCCATCTGGCCCGGTATCGCCGGATCATCGTCGATGTTCATCTTGACCAGCTTGACCTTGCCCTTGGCGGCGCGGACGACTTTTTCAAGGATTGGCGTGAGCTGACGGCAAGGACCGCACCACGGCGCCCAGAAGTCGATCAGCACCGGCTGCCGCTTGGATTCCTCGATGACGTCCTTGACGAAGGTCTGGGTGGTCGTCTCCTTGATCAGATCGGGCGACGCCTGCGGCGTGGCTCCATTGCCCTGCTCTAGTATGGTCACGGAATCCTCATCTGATTTCTGGCTGGTCGGGCCTGTCTAGTGTCCCGGTTCTGACATTCGTACCAAATCGCGGCGGGCACTTTTACGAATGTCAGAACCAAGGGGACCCTAGCAACCATATGATTCTAGTGTGGCTTTGACTCTGACGTTCCTTCGAAGAACTCGCGGCGATACTAAAAGGAACGTCAGAGTAGCCACACTAGCACGGCCCGACATCGCGGTTCACAAGTTCCTCAACCCAAATGGCGGCTTGCCGGGAAATTTCAATCGGTTTGGACCCTCAAACAGAGGGTTTGCCAGATCCCCAGCAATCGGAGATCGGGTGGCTAGCGGCCTTTGCGGTGGCCCATAAGGCGCCGGCGATCCGAATCTCCAGGGGCAACAGCAATGGCAAAGGCCTATTACAGCACCGTGCTCGATCGGCCGGCCCAGGATGTCTGGGAAATCATTCGTGATTTCAATAACTATCTGCTCTGGGGCGAGGGCGCCGGCGAAAGCCGGATCGAGGGCGGACAATCCGGCATGACGGTCGGTGTGATCCGGAACGTGCTTTATCAGGGGCATCGGATTCGTCAGCGCCTGCTGGCCCAATCCGATGTCGAACGTTCGCAGACTTACGAATTCTGCGATGCGCCCACACTGCCGGTGACGGGTTTTCAGGCGACGTTGCGGGTCACGCCGGTCGTCGACGGCAATCGCGCTTTTGTCGAATGGTGGGCAAATTTCGATTGTGAACCCTCTCGCATCGACGAGTTCACCGAAACACTGCGAGTTCGGTTCGGAAGATGGCTCCGGTCACTGCGCGAATTGATGGGTCCTGCGTCAACGGAGTTCCCCTCCGAGACCGGAGCATCGACCGGCTAGTGTGGTGGATTTGACATTCGCTTCAGTATTGCGGCGAGTCCTCCAAGCGAATGTCAAATCCAAAACCACACTAGAATCCAATATTTGCTAGTGTTCCTTTGGTTCTGACATTCGTAAACGAACCCGCTGCAACATGATACGAATGTCAGAACCCGGACACTAGCCGGCATTTTGGGCCGATTTCGGCAGATTACGGGGAATACCGGGCTTTCGGCCGCTTCGATAGCCGCGCGCCGGCTGTTGCATTCGCAGTCCGCATTTGGCATAGGTCTGCCGGTCGCCCTTGACGTCAAGGGCGACAATCTCTCGGATGCGGGTGTAGCTCAGGGGTAGAGCACGACCTTGCCAAGGTCGGGGTCGAGGGTTCGAATCCCTTCGCCCGCTCCAGATTTTTCGTAATATTGGCAATCAGATGAAGGCCCGCCACCCGGCGGGCTTTTCGTTCCGGCGAGCCGGCCAACGTCACACCCGAAGGAAGCGCTCGTCAGCCGCGCTGGTTCTCATAGGCCTTGAGGTGCGTATAGGCGATCTTGAGCTTCGGCACGGCTACCTTGGCGGCCTCGCCGCGCGCGATCAGGTCGCCGATCACGTGATCGGCCTCGACCCTTGCACCGGCCTCGATATCGCGGAACATCGAGGCGGTCAGTTGCGAGCCTTCCGCCGTCAGCATGTCCCGCGCGCGCTCGGAGAACGGGCCGGCCGGCGCATGGCCCGCGGCTGAGGCGATCGCGCTGCATTCGCCGAGCATGCCGAGGATGAAGTCCTTGCCGCCGGGAGCTGCAAGGATGTGACCGACGGCGGCGCGCATCGTGCAGGTTGAGGCAGCGAGCGAAGCGAGAAAAACCCATTTCTCCCACATGTCCTGGATCACCTGCTCGCTGGCGGCCGCGCCGAACTTGCCGTTCGACATGACGTCGGCGATGGCCCGCACCCTCTCGGAGAGCTTGCCGTCGCGCTCGCCAAATCCGAGCGACTGCATCGGCGTGAGTTGAACGATCTCGCGGCGTTCGTTGAGGGTCGCGGCAATGGCGCAGAGCCCGCCGAGCACCGCATGCGAGCCGAACTTCTGGTCGAGCACATCCAGGTGGCGCATGCCGTTGAGAAGCGGAATGATCGCGGTGTTCGGTCCGACGGCCGGCGCAAACGAAGCGATCGCGTCATCGAGATCGAACGCCTTGCAGCTCAGCAGCACAACGTCGAAAGTCTTGTCGAGTTTGTCGGCCTGCACGGTCGGCGGCGCCGGCAGCGTCGCATCGCCGTTGGGGCTTTTGATCACGAGGCCGGCGGAGGCGAGTTCAGCGGCACGCTTGGGGCGGACCAGGAACGTCACATCACGTCCGGCCTGCAGCATTCTGCCGCCGAAATATCCGCCGATTGCTCCGGCTCCGACTACGAGAATGTGCATGATTTGGTTCCTTTTCTTGCGAGGGGGCAGGGCGAATAGCGAGTAGCGAATAGGGAGTAGTAAGGGAAACGCGACTGTGCCTCTATTCGCTATTTACCATTCGCTTCTCTACCACTTTTCGCCGAACGGGCGTATTTCGAGCTCAAAAGTCCAGGCGCTGCGCGGCTGCTGGTAGAGCTGCCAATAGGACGCGGCGACCGATGCCGGCGGCATCAGTAAATCCGGATTGTTGAGCGCTTCCTTGCCCCAGAGCTGCTCGCGGCGCTCGCGCACCCAGGCCGTGTCGACGCCGGAATCGATGATCAGATGCGCGACATGGATGTTCTTCGGCCCGAGCTCGCGCGCCATCGATTGCGCCACGGCGCGAAGCCCGAACTTGGCGCTGGCAAATGCGGCAAAGCCGCTGCCGCCGCGCAAGGAGGCCGTGGCGCCGGTGAAGAAGATGTTGCCCTGGCCGCGGGGGACCATCAGGCGTGCCAACTCGCGGCCCGCCAAAAAGCCCGCCCAACAAGCCATTTCCCACACCTTGCGGAACACGCGATCGGTGGTTTCCAGGATCGGGAAGTTGACGTTGGCTCCGACGTTGAAAATCGTCACTTCCAGGGGCGCGTGCTTGTCGGCGTCATTAAGAAATGCCGCGACTTCATCTTCCTTCCGCGCATCCAGCGCGCGTGCCACGATCGAGCCGCCCGCCGCCTCGATATCCCGAACCAGCGGTTCGAGCTTGGCGCCGTCGCGCCGGCCGGCGAATACGGTGAATCCCTCGCCTGCGAATTTCTTGGCGATCTCGGCGCCGATATAGTCGCCGGCGCCGATCACGGCCACCGTGGCGTTGCGCTTTTGCATCGATCGGTGCTCCACTCAGGGCATTTCGTCGCTTTGCTCCTCGCAATGGCGAAGGCTACTTGCCCAAAACTATCTCCTCGACGTCGCGCAGCTGCTCCTTGCCGAAAAATATCTCGTTGCCGACAAAGAAGGTCGGCGAGCCGAACGCGCCGCGTTCGACCGCAGCCTGCGTGTTCTCGATCAGCCTGGCCTTTACCTCGGCGTCGCCGGCGCGCGCGAACAGCTTTGCCGCATCCAGGCCCGACGCCGTCAGCGCGGCGAGCGCAATTTCCGGATCGTCCATTTTCTTCGGCTCGACCCACATGTGATGAAAGGCGGCGTCGACGTATGGTTCAAACATGCCTTCCAGTTGGGCTGCGATCGCAGCGCGCATCAGATTGAGGGTATTGACCGGGAAGAACGGATTCCACCTATACGGCTTCACATGAAAGCGCTCGATGAAGCGGTTGGTTTCGATCGCCTGGAATTCACGCTTGTTCTTGATGCCGGCGAGCGCCTCGGCGGGAGACTTGTTGTTGGTGGCCTTGAAAATGCCCCCAAGCAGGACCGGCACGTATTCGAACTTCACCCCGATCCGCTTTTCGATCGCGGGGATCGCTTCATGGCTCAGGAATGCGTTGGGGCTGCCGAAATCGAACAGGAATTGCGGCGCAGTAGCGCTCATGAGGGCCTCCCGTAGGTTCCTTGATTGCGCCCATAGTGGCGCAACCGATGCGCTACGTCCACCCTCGATTTAATGATGATCGTCATACTTCGAATGGACGGCCGATCATGCCTCCGCCGGTTCGGCGCGATAGCTGGAGGCGAGTTTGACGATGTGCTCGCGGATATCGCCGGGCCAAGCCGCGATCAGTTCGGCAAAGCGCCGGTGGTCGTCCGCAAACAGCGCGCGCGAGGCTTCTTCGAACCCCGGTTGATCGCCGGCCATCGCCGACATGAAGTGGCAGGCCGCTTCCCGCGCGGCGCGGCGGCGATCGCCGTCGCCGCCGGTCCGGCGCGCCTGCTCGACGAGCTTTCGCAGCGCTACCGATGCGCCGCCCGGCTGTGCGCCGAGCCATTCCCAGTGGCGCGGCAACAGCGTGACCTCGCGGGCGACGACGCCAAGCCTTGGACGTCCGCGCCTCGGACGCCGGCGGCCGCGCGGCTCCGGCGCAGGCGATTGGTCGGTCACAGTTTCTGAATCCGGGGTCAAGGGCGGCAGGCGCGCGACGATCTCCTGCTCCGTCCCGCGCAAGTCTAGGTCGATCGGCCGCCCGCTGGCGTCGTCGAAGATAACGAGCGGCCCGGTGCCGGCCGCTCTCGATACCTTCCTCACCGCGCGTGCAACGTCGGCCAGCGGGCCGGAGGTCAATCGCCGGGATCCGGCAAAGGCGGTAAAGTATTTGATTTCCCTCATGGTTTAGGTCGCCGAGGATTTTCGTCGGGGATTTGCCAAGCATATTAGGGCCTGTCCTCAACTAGGCGATTCCCAAGAGAATGGCGGCGTGATTCATGAGATGTCAGCTGATTCGGAGCTGACAGATGCGCCGCTACGCCCTTCGGGACGATCAATGGGACAGGATCAAGGATATTTTGCCCGGCCGTGAAGGCCATGTCGGCGTCACCGCCAAGGATAACCGGCTGTTCGTCGAGGCGGTACTTTACCGTTATCGCGCAGGCATACCTTGGCGCGACCTGCCAGAACGTTTTGGCGACCCGATCAAGATTCATACGCGGTTTTCGCGCTGGGCGAAGAGTGGCGCATGGAAGAGGATCTTCGAAATGCTGGCGGCCGATGCGGACAACGAATACGCGATGATCGACAGCACCATCGTGCGCGCGCATCAGCACAGCGCCGGCGCTCAAAAAAAGACGGCGAAGACCAGGCGATCGGGCGCAGCAAAGGCGGGTTGAGCACCAAAATCCATGCCATGGTCGACGCTCTCGGCAATCCGCTGGCCTTCTTCCTGACTGCGGGGCAAGCCCATGATCTGCAAGGCGCCGACATGCTTCTGCCCCAGATGCAGGCCGACACCTTGTTGGCAGACAAGGCTTTCGATGCCGATGAGCGCGTCATCGAGCCTCTGCTTGCGGCAGGAAAAAAGGTCGTCATTCCGCCCAAGAGTAATCGAAAGGTTCAACGCCTCTACGACAAGGAATTGTACAAAGCGCGCCACCTCATGGAGAACTTCTACTGTAAGCTCAAGCAGTACCGAGCCATTGCCACCCGCTATGACAAAACCGCCAGAAACTTCCTCGCCGGCATCCATTTGGCCGCCGCAGTCATTTGGCTCAATTGAGGACAGGCCCTAATACCCGGATAAATAAAGCCGTCGATATCATCCGGGTAAAAATATTTGCATCCCCAGGCACTGAAGGCCAAACGGCCAATCGCCAATTGCGATCCTCGCTGCCAGTGTCCCGGTTCTGACATTCGTATCCCATCGCAGCGGGTACTTTATGAATGTCAGAACCAAAGGGACACTAGCAACTATATGATCCTAGTGTAGCTTTGACTCTGACGTTCCTTCCGAGAGCTCGCGGCAACACTGAAAGGAACGTCAGAGTCGCTACACTAGGCAGTGGTCCATGCTCACCGTCCACCACCTCAACAACTCCCGCTCCCAGCGCGTGCTGTGGCTGCTCGAAGAACTCGGCATCGAGTACGAAATCGCACGCTACCAGCGCGAGCCGGATATGCGCGCGCCGGCCGCGTTACGGGCGATCCATCCACTCGGAAAATCGCCGGTCGTGACCGATGGTGACAAGACGATCGCGGAATCCGGCGCGATCGCCGAATACCTCATCGGCACCCACGGCAACGGGCGCCTGATTCCGCCGCCCGACACGCCGGAGCGGTTGCGCTACGTTTATTGGCTGCACTATGCGGAAGGTTCGGCGATGCCGCCGTTGCTGCTGAAACTCTTGTTCACGCTGATGCCCAAGCGCGCCCCGGCGCTGCTCCGTCCCCTGGTGCGCAAGGTCTCCAATCAGGCGATGACCGCGTTCGTCAATCCGCAACTCAAGCTGCACATGGCTTTCTGGGAAGGCGAGCTTTCGAAGAGCGAGTGGTTCGCGGGCGATGCCTTCACCGCCGCCGATATCCAGATGAGCTTTCCGCTCGAGGCGGCTGCGGCGCGCGGCGGCCTGGAACAAGGTCATCCCAAAGCGATGGCGTTTCTGGAGCGGATTCATGCGCGGCCCGCCTATCAGCGCGCATTGGAGCGCGGCGGCCCTTATGCGGTCGGGCGGTGAATTTCTATTCGCCGGCGGCTTCCGCGCCGCGGGTGCGCGGATCGGGTGCGCCCAGCAATCCGTTCGGCGTGACGGCGATCGAATTGGCTGATGTCTGCCCCATCGGCTCGACAATGCGATGGCCTTTGGCGCGTAGTGTATTCAGCGTGGCCTCGGCGAAGCCGTGTTCGACCCGCACCTCGTCGGGCAGCCATTGATGGTGCAGCCGCGGCGCGGCCACCGCGGCGGCGACGTCCATGCGATAGTCGAGCACGTTGACGATGACCTGCAGGACGGTCGAGATAATCCGGCTGCCGCCGGGTGAACCCGTCACCAACACCGGCTTGCTGTCCTTCAGCACAATCGTCGGCGACATCGACGAGAGGGGCCGTTTGCCGGGCCCGGGTAAATTGGCTTCATAGCCAACCAGCCCATAAGCGTTGGACGCCCCCAGCGCCGCGGTGAAATCGTCGAGTTCGTTGTTGAGCAGCACGCCGGTGCCGTCGGCAACCAGGCCGACGCCATAGCTGAAATTCAATGTGTAGGTATTGCTCACCGCGTTGCCGAGACTATCGACGACGGAAAAATGCGTGGTGTTGCTGCCTTCGTGCGGCATCGTCGATAGCGCGTCGGTCCAGGACGTCGCATGGTCGAGATCGATGCTTGCGCGTTGCCGGACGGCATAGTCCTTCGTCGTCAGCGTTGCGACCGGCGCGCTGACGAAGTCGGGATCGCCGAGATAGTGAGCGCGATCGGCATAGGCACGTTTCATCGCTTCGATCAGGACATGCAGCGAGGCGACGGAGCCTTGCTTCATCTCGGCAAGCGGGAATCCCTCGAGGATGTTGAGCGTCTCGACCAGCCCCACCCCGCCGGACGATGGTGGCGGCATCGAAACGATATCGTAGCCACGATAGGTGCCCCGGATCGGGGCGCGGATCACGGGCTGGTAGGATTTGAGATCGTCCATCGTCATGATGCCGCCGGCTTCATCAATCGCTTTCACGAGTTTTTCGGCGACCGGCCCCTCATAGAAGCCGCGCGGTCCCTGGGTGGCGATGGCCGAAAGCGTGACGGCGAGGTCGGCCTGCACCAGCGAGTCGCCCTCGCGCAACGACGTGCCATCGGCGCGCGAAAATATCTTCGCCGCCGAAGGCCAGCGCGCCAGCCGCCGATGCCACTCGGGCAGCGTGTCGGCGCCGTCGTCGGCAACAAGGATGCCGCCCCGCGCCAGATCGATGGCCGGCTGCGACAACTCCGCCAAGGTGAATTTTCCTGAACCATATTTCTCGAGCGCCAGCGCCAGGCCGGCGGGCGTGCCGGGGACCCCGATGCCGAGCGCGGAATCGCGCGACCTGGCGTTATCCGGCTTGCCGTCGGGGCCGAGGAAAATGTCCGGTGTGGTCGCTGCCGGCGCGGTCTCGCGGTAATCGATTGCGATGTCTTCATGGCGCTCGGCCGAATGAATCACCATGAACCCGCCGCCGCCAAGATTACCCGCGCGCGGATAGGTCACCGCCATGGCAAAGCCCGTGGCCACCGCCGCATCGACGGCGTTGCCACCGCGCCTCAGGATTTCGGTGCCGATACGCGCCGCGGTCTTTTCCTGCGCCACCACCATGCCGTGCTCGGCGGCGACAGAATGGTTGGCGTCGGCGGCAAGCGGCGTGTAGAAGCCGCGGCGCATGTCTTGCGCGGCCGCGAGACCACCAAACGAGAGGACAAGCAGGATCGCGGCCAGATTTCTTCGCCATGTTGTCCCAAGCGTGATCATCCGCATTGCTCCGTCGAGCCAGCACCAGGCGCGAAAGCCTAGTGTGGCGACACTGACGTTCCTTTCAGTTTTTCAGCGGCCTCGCAAAAGGAACGTCAGAGTCAAAAGCCACACTAGAATTATAGATTTGCTAGTGTCCCTTTGGTTCTGACATTCGTAAAGTGCCCGCTGTGATATGATACGAATGTCAGAACCGGGACACTAGTTGGTCAGGCGACAACGGCAAATGCCTCCCGGTGATGCTCAAGAATATTTGTGCACGCCTTGAGCGGTCACGATGTACAGCTGCATTGTGTTCTCAATGCCGGAAGTGGCGCACGCCGGTGAACACCATGGCGATGCCGTGAGCGTCGGCGGCCTCGATCACTTCATTATCGCGCACCGAGCCGCCGGGCTGGATGACGGCGGTCGCGCCGGCCTCGATGCAGGCCAGCATGCCGTCGGCGAACGGGAAGAACGCGTCGGACGCGACCACCGAGCCTTTAGTGAGGGGTGCAGCCAGCTTCAATTCCCGCGCCGCGTCCTCGGCCTTGCGTGCGGCAATGCGCGCCGCATCCACCCGGCTCATCTGGCCGGCGCCGATGCCGACGGTGGCGAGGTCCTTTGCATAGACGATGGTGTTCGATTTGACATGCTTGGCGACGCGGAACGCGAATTTTAGATCGCGCAGTTCAGCTTCAGCGGGCGCGCGCTTGGTCATGACCTTCAGCGCCATGTCGTCCACCACCGCGTTGTCGCGGCTTTGCACCAGCAAGCCTCCGGCCACCGTCTTGGCGGTCAGGCCCGCAGCGCGTGGGTCCGGCAGCCCTCCAGCCAGCAACAGCCGCAGATTTTTCTTTAATGCGACAATCGCAATGGCTTCTTCGGTGGCATCGGGGGCGATGATCACTTCGGTGAAGATTTCGGTGATGGCGCGCGCGGCCTGCGCATCGAGCGTCCGGTTGAGCGCAACGATGCCGCCGAACGCGGAGGTCGAATTGCAGGCCAGCGCCTCGCGGTAGGCGGCAAGGAGATCGGCGCCTTCGGCCACGCCGCAAGGGTTGGCGTGCTTGACGATGACACAGGCCGCGGTGCGTGCCGGGTCGAACTCGGCGATGCATTCATAGGCGGCATCGGTGTCGTTGATGTTGTTGTAGGACAGTTCCTTGCCCTGGACTTGCAACGCCGCGGCAACACCGGGGCGTCTGTCGGGCAGGCGATATAATGCCGCCGTCTGATGCGGATTTTCCCCGTAGCGCAGCGCCTGGATCAGCCGGCCGCCAAAGGCACGGAAATCCGGCGTCTCGGTCTTGAGTTCATTTGCGAACCAGTTCGAGATCGCCGCGTCGTAGGCCGCCGTGCGCGCATAGGCTTTGGCGGCAAGTTGCCGTCGCAGCCATAGCGTCGTTGCGCCCTGGTTGGCTTTGAGTTCATCGAGGACGGCCTGGTAGTCGCTGGGGTCGACGACGACGGCGACGTCGTTATGGTTCTTGGCCGCGGCGCGGATCATCGCGGGGCCGCCGATATCGATGTTCTCGATGCACTCCTCGAAATCGGCGCCTTTGTCGACGGTGGCCCCAAACGGATAGAGGTTGACGACCACGAGATCGATCTGCGCGATGCCATGAGTCTTCATCGCGCTGGCGTGGTCGGCTTTGCCGCGGATCGCGAGCAGGCCGCCATGCACCTTCGGATGCAGCGTCTTGACCCGCCCATCCATCATTTCAGGAAAACCGGTCAGCTCCGAGACGTCCTTGACCTTCAATCCGGCTTCCGCGATCGCCTTGGCCGTGCCGCCGGTTGAAACGAGTTCGACGCCGTGGATGGCCAGTGCGCGGGCGAATTCGACCAGTTCCGTCTTGTCGGAAACGGACAGGAGGGCGCGGGTGACGCGGCGAAGTTGATCGGTCATGCTTTTTGTCCCAACTGAACAGTTTGCCGGGTAGCACGGTTTCATAAGTCATGAAACCTTGCTGCTGCCCGGCCGAGATAGTGGTCACAAGTATTAGAGCGGCAGTTCCGGTTCGCGACGGGAGTTGCGTCTTGCGGTCGTCGCGGAAGGCGACGAGGTCGAGCGTACAAAGCTCCAGCGTATCGACGGCGCGGGGCGCGAATCCTGCCGGATCACAATCTGGGAGGTACGGCGAGGGCCGTCATTGCCGGCCAGGAAAACGCTGTCCTCGAGCTCGACCTTGTCGTCGAGCGCCTCGAAGGTCCAGACATCGCGGTTGGGCAATACCAGCATGACGCCCCGTGCATCGCTGAGACGGCTTGCCTTCACCGAAGGGTGCAGATGAAACCGCAGCGCATAGTCGGTCTCGTTGGCCTTGATCCGCCCGCCCGGCGCCAGCGACACGGTGTCCTCGCCGTCAAGCCGTGTGCCGTCCGGCGCGAGCATCAGCACCCGGCGATGCATGACGCCGAACCGATCAAGATAGCCGTCATGCGACGTCGTCAGCAGCATGCCGTTGGCAACGTCCTCGCGATAGCTTTCGACATCGACCGGTCCGTTGATGATCGGCGCTCCCTGCAGCAGCCGTTTCATCGCCGAAAATTCGACGAACTGGCAGGAAGACGTTTCGTGATAGGTCAGCGTCGAATGTGCGGCGGTGCCGCGGGCAAAGCTGCGCCAGTTGTCGCGGCCGGTCGACGGCATGCCGCAATTGGTGACGATCCGGCTTGTTCCCGAGGACAATTCAAACGAGAGACAGCCGGCATGGGCGTCGTGACTGACGCTCGGCGGCGGCGCCGGCCCGGTATCCATGATCACAACGGTATTGCCGGCATCAAGCCGCTGGAATCCGGTATGGGGCATGTTGGCCATCGGCGCACCGTGTGTGTCGTCGTAGGCAAGCAAGGTCGCGAGCACGTCCGACGGCGCGCTGCTCATGCCGTTGAACAAGGCGAAACTGCCGTCGCCGTGACGGAAAAAACGCAGCATCGGCATCATGCGGTCGATCGCGTTCAGCAGCGCAGGGGGTGGCGCGATGTTGCGGGCCGCAAACGTCTGACGCAGTGGTAACAGGTCGGTCAGCAGTTCGATGAGCGCGCCGGGATTGCGCGAGATGTGGCCGCCATCGGGCAGGATTTGCCGCTGCAACTCCTCCGAAAGCCTGCGGGCGGCGACCCGAATGTGCCGCGCCTGATTGGCAAGACAGAGTGAGGCGTAACAAAGGGCAATCAACACCTGCAGCCGCGGCACGCCGTCGACGATATCGATCATGGCGTAACGCAGATAACGGATTTCGCGGGCCAGCCCGCGCAGATAGCGCCGATAGAATTTGCCGTCGGTGTCGCCGAGAACCAGCGGGGCCTGCGACAGCAGCGAGATCACGCGTCGCGCCAGCACGTCGGCGCGCCGCGCTATCGGCCGCTTGTAGTTCGGGTTTGAAAGCCAGTCATCGACGAGCGCGCGCGCGTTGGCGCGGGTCAGCGCGGTATCGGCCGCGCGCAGATGCCGAAGCCAGCCGAAGCCGAGCAGCGCGACTTCCCAATCGTCCGACGGCGGTTCGAGTTCGAAAATCGAGCGGCCGTGGCAGGTGACGATTTTCCCTGCGAAAACGAAGCGGCCGGCGTAGATTTCGGCGGCGCGGGTGGCGTCCGCCGTGCGCAGGTCGTGCGGGGCGATGATGAGGCGGTCGGTACGGCCGGGCCACATCGACGACAACGCGACCGAGCCGCCGCCTGCCCGCGCCATCAGGCTGCGGGCAAAGCGGTTTATGATCAGCGTCGAGATGCGTCTGCGTTGAGCGACCGACACGCCCTGCCTGGGTTGGACGATTCTTGCCGAATCCTTTTAATCCGGAAAAGCGGCCAAGACACCACCTTGAAACCAGGCGAATCAGCGCGGCAGGCCGAAAAAATGGTGCAAAATCAGGATTTAGCCGGGGGTTGACGCTCAATCCCGCCGCACCAGTCGCGCGATGTAAAAGCCGTCAAGGCCGCCCAGCCTGGGGTCCTGATGGGGAAGGTGGCAGGGCAGCGTGCGCAGATCGCCGTCCGCGGTCACGATTTCGCTCAAGCCTGCGACTTCGCCGGCCTCGATCGGCAGGCGCTGGAGCGTCGTTTCGGACTTCAGCAACTCCGCTATCGCCTGCTCGCCCTCTTCCGGCTCCAGCGAGCAGGTGCAATAGACCAGCATGCCGCCCGGCTTCAGCGCGGCAACGGCCTTTTGCAGCAGCCGCTTCTGGGCCGCCGCCAACGGCGCTATATCGGACTCCTGGCGCAGCCAGCCGATATCGGGATGACGCCGGATCGTGCCGGTCGAGGTACAGGGTGCGTCGAGCAGGATGCCGTCGAAATTTCCGGAATGATTTTGGTCGAGCCATTCGGCGCCGTCGGCGACCACCAGCTTCGCCTCCAGCGACAGCCGCGCCAGATTGTCCCTTAACCGCGCCATGCGGCTGGGTGAACGATCGACCGCGGTCACCTCTGCCCCGCCATGGACAAGCTGGGCGGTCTTGCCGCCGGGCGCCGCGCACAGATCGACGATCTTCTTGCCGGCGATGTCGCCGAACAGACGGGCCGGCAACGCCGCCGCGGCGTCCTGGACCCACCACTGGCCATCGGAAAAACCCGGCAGCATCGTCACCGAGCCCTGCAACAGCGTGCGGACAGATCCGGTGGCGAGCGTTTCGCCGTGCAATCGCGTCGCCCATTGCGCGGAATCGGACTTCACCGTGATGTCGAGCGACGGCTCCTGTCCGATCGCGTTGGCGATGTCGCGCGCGATGGCCTCGCCGTAATGGGCTGACCAGCGCGCCCATAGCCACGGCGCCACGTCGAGATTTTCCGACTTCACCTCGTCGATCAGCGGCTGTCCTTCGCGCGCACAACGGCGCAGCACCGCGTTGACGAGGCCGGCATATTTGGCGGCGCGCCGATCCGACTGCACCAGCCGCACCGACAGATCGACCGCGGCATGGTCGGGCACGTCCATCCAGAGAATCTGTGCAGCCCCGATCAGGAGTGCGCTTTGCGCGCGGGGCGCATCGGTCGGAACGCCGCGATCGAGGAGCCGCGACAGAACATGGCCGAGGGTGCCCAATCGCCGCAGGATCGTCGCCACCAGCCGCCGCATCAAAGCCCGGTCGCGGTCGGAGAGGCTCTTCAATCCGGGATGGGCGGCGGGGCCGTCGAGCTGGTCGTCGAGTGCGCGGTGCTTGTGCAGGACGCCGTCGAGAATGTCGGCTGCAATCCGGCGCGCCGCAAGACCGGGAGCCTCAGATGGCAAAGCGAATCGTTGCGGGGGCATGGAGCGGGCACATCTTGTATTTTGGCGCGGCGATTCGCATTTCAGCTGTTGCCGGCGGCGGGAATCGCTTTGGCATCAGAATATGCCAAATGTAAGAATCGGCCGAGTGACTTCGACACAGGCTGCTATACGATGACGAACGATCCCTCACGGCCCGCAGCGGCCGCATCTTCACCGGAACGCAAAGTCCTTTCGCCGGCGGCCGAACGTGCCCTGGCCGAGGCCGAAGCGCGACGGCTGACGGCGGCCGCCGAGAAATCCCGGCCGAAGGAGCTTCAGGGTCCAAAAGGACCCGAGCCGACCCGATACGGCGACTGGGAGAACAAGGGCATCGCATCGGATTTTTGAGCCCGATGCCGCGCTTGGGCAATTCCCGCGATCAGCGCGTTACCATCACCGTGGTGCCGACCGAAACGCGCTCATACAGGTCGCTGATGTCGGGGTTGAGCATGCGGATGCAGCCGTAGGACACGAAGCCGCCGACCGAGCCCGGCACGTTGGTGCCGTGGATGGCGTATTCGCCGCCCGCCAGCGTCATGGCAGCGACGCCCATCGGGTTGCTCGGCGAACCGCCGGCAATGACATCGGGGATGTTGGGCTTGTCGCGCTTCACTTCGGCAGGCGGCGACCAGGCCGGATTACGGTATTTGCCGCTGATACTTGTGGTGCCGGCCCACTGCTTGCCGGATTTGCCGACGCCGACGGGATAACGGACCGCGCGGCCGGAATCGAGAATGAGATAGAGCCGGCGTTCGTTGGTCTTCACGACGATCGTTCCCGGCGAATATTCGCCGTGGACGCCGACGATTTCGGGGCGCGCCTGCGCGCCATTGGTTGCCAGAAGCCCCACGCCGATGGCGGCCGCCGCCACCGCAGTCCTCAAAGACATTTGCTTCTCCAAATACGTCCGCGATCCCGTTCCCGGCGATCAAATCCAATCAGCACCCGCACAAAGCCGGCGGGTTCGCATCAAATATTAACTCCGCCGGTTAACCGAACGCTTGCCACGAGCGCGACGGGGCGGGCTTTCGGCGAGCAACAAAGAAAATGTTCGAAACAAAGTAAATGACCGGAAAACCACACTCCCCGGGGAAACCTCCGCCAAAGCGGGTCTTCGAATGACAATGACGTGAGGAGAGAGCCCGCTCGCAGGAAAGCTTCGTGCACGCCCGCTCTCCGCTGATCGCTTCTCTTCCGATCCCTGGCGCGCGATGCCGCGACCACGACCGCGTCGACGGATGGAAGATGGCTGTGATTCCAGCCGCGAGTCAAACCCGCGCGCGCGGCGAACGGCGCGCAGAGTGTCCCCCGACCGAGGAACGCGGCGCCTTCTTACGCCGGCGAGCCCTTCCGGTTCTGGCGATGCTTGACCAGGTCGTCGACGACCGCGGGGTCGGCCAGCGTCGAGGTGTCGCCCAGGCTTCCCGGTTCGTCCTCGGCGATCTTGCGCAGGATGCGGCGCATGATCTTGCCGGAGCGGGTCTTGGGCAGGCCGGGCGCGAACTGGATCTGGTCGGGAGAGGCAATCGGGCCGATATCCTTGCGCACCCAGGCCACCAGCTCTTTCCGCAGTTCCTCGCTCGGTTCGGTGCCGGCCATCAGTGTCACATAGGCATAGATGCCCTGACCCTTGATGTCATGCGGATAGCCGACCACGGCAGCTTCCGACACCTTGGCGTGAGCGACCAGCGAGCTTTCGACCTCGGCCGTGCCCATGCGGTGGCCGGAGACGTTGATGACGTCGTCGACGCGGCCGGTGATCCAGTAATAGCCGTCGGCGTCGCGGCGGCATCCGTCACCGGTGAAATATTTGCCCTTGTAGGTGGCGAAATAGGTCTGCTCGAAGCGCGCGTGATCGCCGTAGACGGTGCGCATCTGCCCCGGCCAGGATTTCGCGATGCAGAGGTTGCCCGTGCATTCGCCTTCCTGCACCTTGCCGTCGGCATCGACGATCTCGGGCACCACGCCAAAGAACGGGCGGGTTGCCGAGCCGGGCTTGAGTTTGGTGGCGCCGGGCAGCGGCGTGATCAGGATGCCGCCGGTCTCGGTCTGCCACCAGGTATCGACGATCGGGCAGCGACCGTCGCCGACCACGCGGTGATACCATTCCCACGCTTCCGGATTGATCGGTTCGCCGACGCTGCCGAGCAGGCGAAGCGAGGCGCGTGAGGTCTTGGTCACCGGCGCGTCGCCGGCCTGCATCAAGGCGCGGATCGCGGTCGGCGCGGTGTAGAAAATATTGACCTTGTGTTTGTCGATCACGTTCCAGAATCGCGAATTATCGGGGTAATTCGGCACACCCTCGAACATCAGCGTGGTCGCGCCGTTCGCCAGCGGTCCGTAAAGAATGTAGCTGTGGCCGGTGACCCAGCCGACATCGGCGGTGCACCAGTAGATGTCGCCGTCGTGATAATCGAACACGTATTGATGCGTCATCGAGGCGAACAGGAGGTAGCCGCCCGAGGTATGCAGCACGCCCTTGGGCTGGCCGGTCGAGCCCGACGTATAGAGGATGAACAGCGGATCTTCGGCGTGCATCGGCTCGCACGGGCACTCGGTCGTGACCATCGCAGCCGCCTCGTGGTACCAGAAATCGCGCGAGGGGTTCATGTCGACCTTGGCGCCGGTGCGCTTGACCACGACGACCCAATCGACGCCGCCGCTCTTGGCGATCGCGGCATCGACATTGGATTTCAGCGCCACTTTCTTGCCGCCGCGCAGGCCCTCATCGGCGGTGATCACGACCTTGGATTGGCAGTCGCTGATGCGCTGGGCGAGGCTGTCGGGCGAAAACCCCGCGAACACCACCGAGTGAATGGCGCCGATCCGCGCGCAGGCGAGCATCGCATAGGCGGCTTCCGGAATCATCGGCAGGTAGATCGTGACGCGGTCGCCCTTCTTCACATTGCGGGTGCGCAGGATGTTGGCGAATTTGCACACCTGGTCGTGCAACTGGCGGTAGGTGATGTGTTTGGCCTCGGAAGGGTCATCGCCCTCCCAGATGATCGCGGTCTGGTGGCCGCGCTTCTCCAGATGCCGGTCGATGCAGTTCCAGGCGACGTTGAGCACGCCGTCCTCGAACCATTTGATCGAGATCTTGCCGGGCGCGAAGGACGTATTCTCGACCTTGGTGAAAGGCTTGACCCAGCCGATGCGCTTGGCCTGTTCGGCCCAGAAGCCGTTGGGATCGCTGATCGAGCGCGCATACATTTCGCGGTACTTGGCATCGTCGATCCAGGCGCGCTTGGCCCAATCGGCCGGTACGTCGTAAATTTTCTCGGACATCTCGATCCTCCACCGAAGCGGCCTGTGTAGCCAAGGCAGGGCACCAAGGCACCGCACCAAGGCACGACCCGCCGTCTTGCTTGTTGAAACAAGTATGCGCTGGCCCCGACGGCGCCGACAAGCGCAACGACAACGACCTTCGGCGAGGCGC
Organism: uncultured Alphaproteobacteria bacterium; assembly: GCA_963832045.1. Lineage (GTDB taxonomy): Bacteria > Pseudomonadota > Alphaproteobacteria > Rhizobiales > Xanthobacteraceae > Bradyrhizobium. Next base: position 187,466 of record CAWHSM010000005.1, on the reverse strand, counting down.
TTTGTACCCCTGCATCGCTCCCCAATTGCCGTTCTGACATTCGCGTGAACCGGCCCATTGACCCGGGTCCCGGCGGCGGCCTTAGGCCGCAGGGCAGGACTGCGCGGCCTCCAAACGGTAATTAGAAACCTTCCCCATGGGGATGGGGGGCTGGCGTCCGCGGCTAATCCCCCCTAAATGGCCGGTCCGGAGCGGAAGGCGAGCAAAGCCCCCGCCGGAACGAAAGCAAAATGACTGACATTAGCAGGGCAGCGTTGGAGCAAGTACCTAAGGCCATGATGGATCAACAGAGTTTCGCGGCACCCCAGCCGGGCGCGGCCGATCCAGAGGTGGCTTTGGCGAAGGCTTTGGGACAGTGGCCGAAGGCCGCGCCCGCCAAGCCGGATGCGCTGACCGCCAGGAACGGCGCGAAGACCGCGCCATCGGTCGAATCGCTGGCCAGGGACCTCGGTCTGACGCTCGGAGAGCAGAACCAGCTCACCATCCGCCGCATCAAGCGCGGCAAGAACTACACCTTCGTTCGCGCCAACGGCTCGCATATCCGCGATGCCAGGACGATCCGCCGCCTGCATGCGATGGCGGTGCCGCCGGCCTATGCGCACGTGCGCTATTCGCCCGATCCGAATTCGCATTTGCAGGCGGTCGGCCGCGACGCGGCGGGCCGGCTGCAATACCGCTATCACGCCGATTGGGAAAAGGTCCGGGAACACCGCAAGGCGCACCGCCTGGCGCGGCTGGTGGCGGCGCTGCCGAAAATCCGGCGCCATGTCTCGATGCACCTGTCGGGCGACACGCCGACCCGCGAATTCGCGCTGTCCGCCGTGATCGAATTGATCGCCCGCACCGCGATCAGGCCGGGCAATAAATCCTATGCCCGCCTCAACGGCACTCGCGGCGCCACCACGCTGCTGAAATCCAACGTGACGCTGGAGGGCGACAGCCTCGTGCTGAGCTTCAAGGCCAAGGGCGGCAAGGCCGTGCGCAAGGAATGCGACGCGGCCAAGCTGGTGCGCGCCGTCGGTATCCTGCGCGAGCTGCCGGGCAAGCGCCTGTTCCAGTATCGCGATGCCTCCGGCACCGTGCGCACCGTTTCGACCGCGACCGTGAATACGTTCCTGCGCGAGATCTCCGGCATCAAGATTTCGCTGAAGGATTTCCGCACCCTGATGGCATCCGCCGTGGTGCTGGAATCGCTGTCGCGGGTTTCGCCCGCCGCAAGCGAGCGCGGCCGCAAGCGCCAGGTTCTCGACGCGATCCGCGCCGCGGCCGACCAGCTCTCCAACACGCCGGCAATCTGCCGCAAGAGCTATGTCCACGACACCATCGTCACCGCTTTCGAGGACGGCATCCTCGAACGCTTTGCCGCGACCATGAAGGGCTATCGCACCCAGAAGAAGCGCGAGCAGCTTCTGGCGCAGGTGGTGCTCGCCGCTGCGGCTTAAGCCGCGGTTTTCCTGCGATCTCAATGCCGGATGATATCTGCCGGATACGGTCGAAGAGGGCGTCCGGCACAAACATTGTCGCGCGCCTGTACCGCGTCGCGATGGTAGCCTTCCACGTCGTTCAGCAATCGAACCGAAATGTTGCACGACTCGCGATTGTTGTTGGCGTAGTTAAGTGTTGCCTCCGTGGCCATGGCGGCATGATCCAATGCTCCGCAGCGTTCCGGTTGTGGTGCTCTCATCGCCTCTTTCCAGGCCTCTGTCGCCGCGTTGCGCAGCCGCACCACTTCCGGGCACGGCGGTTGCGCCTGGGCCTGAACGGCGAACCAGGCCGTTGCGATCATTGTGAAGGCCGATACGCGTATCAGCGTCATGGGATATCCTCGCACTAGAGGCGCCTGCTGCAATTTTGGTCGATCAAGTATGGCGGATATTAGGAATCGCGTTGTGCAATTGCTCGGCCTCGAATTTCAAATTTCAAACAGCGGCCGGATAGCCCATGTGTGCTAACCTCATCCTGAGGAGCGGCCGACAGGCCGCGTCTCGAAGGATGGGCCGCGAAAATGCACGCCTCCGCCTTCCCGCGGCGCAATTGCGCCCGAGTGATCCAAAACATCGTCCCTCGAAAAACAAGGGCGCAGGGAATGCCGGGCGCTCGTTGCGCCCGTAGCCTCGCGTGCAAAAAATAAAAAGCACGGCGAGTAAGTCCACCACGGTCACGCCGGTTTCGTCCGGCATTCCCCGCGCAATGGTTTTAACGGTTTCCTTCGTGATCTCCCTGGTGAGCCGGGCTTGTTGTCACCATCATCGGCGTGATGCGGAGCATCATCGCCAACTTGATATCAGCGTCGGGATATCAGGACCACACGACTTCGCCGTCCGCTTATCAGTGCATTCGTCTCGCGCACCAAAAGCGTCCACCGCATCCCGCACCCAACGTCCGTGACGACCGCGAAACGCCCCTCGTGCGGGCGCAGGATGCGCGAGAAGGTGCTGGTGATTTGCCCGACATCGCAAGCAAAAATGCCTGCGACAGATTGGCACGACGGGCAAATCGGTTTGCGTCATCGCGAGCTTCGAAAAAAGTCAAGACGTGGATGCGCGGACCGAGCCCGCGCATGACGAGCGGCCGCCGTCATTGCGAGCGAAGCGAAGCAATCCAGAAACCTCGCCGGTGAGACAATCTGGATTGCTTCGTCGCGTTGCTCCTAGGCAATGACGGCCTAAAGCCCGCCCATCTTGCAGACGATCTTCCATTCGTCCGCCGTCACCGGCTGCACCGACAGCCGCGAATATTTCACCAGCGCCATGGCGGCGAGTTTCTTGTCGGCCTTGACCGCGGCCATCGTCACCGGCGTCTTCAAGGGCTTGTCCGCTCTGATGTCGACGCAGACGAACTTGCCGGTCTCGTCGGTGGGGTCGGGATAGGCTTCCTTGATGACTTCCGCGATGCCGACGATCTCCTTGCCCTCGTTGGAGTGATAGAAGAAAGCCTTGTCGCCCTTCTTCATGTTCACGAGATTCTGCCGCGCGGTGAAATTGCGCACCCCGGTCCAGGCTTCGCCCCTGGCGCCTTTTGCCACCTGCTGATCCCACGACCAGCTTGAAGGTTCGGATTTCACCAGCCAGTAATTCATTGGGATTCTCTCCATTTTGTCGTGGCCGGGCATAGCCGTTCGAAGAAGGGCGTCGCTTCCGCTCGCTATGCCCCGGCTGCCCACGTCTTTTTTCGCATTATCCAAGACGTGGATGCCCGCGACAACATGTTACAAGACGCGCTTCGCGCTTTTGCGCGGGCATGACGACGTAAAGTCATCTCGCGCTTGTGACATTCCGTTATACCACGACAGAGCTATAAGCGCCGTCAAGGGGCGCTTAGCCGCTTCCCATCGTGGAAAGCCATATGCTGGTCAGCCGTCGGAAATTTGTAGCGCTCGCCGGCGCAGCCGCCCTCGCCGCGCCGGCCGTTAGCAGCCTCGCGGCGGAACGAAAAATCAAGGCGGTTGCCTTCGACGGCTTTCCGATCATCGATCCGCGTCCGGTCTTCGCCAGGGCCGAAGAGATTTTTCCGGGCAAGGGGATTGCCCTGAGCGAGGCCTGGCGGACGCGGCTGTTTGAATACACGTGGCTGCGGACGCTAGGGCAGCACTATGTGGACTTCTGGCAAGTGACGGGAGATTCCCTGGCCTTTGCCGCCGAGGCGTCCGGCGTCGCGCTTTCCGCCGAACAGCGCGATCAGCTGATGCAAACCTGGCTCGCGCTCAAGGCTTGGCCCGATGTGGCGCCAGCGCTGAAGGAGTTGAAAGCCGCCGGCATCCGCATGGCCTTCCTGGCAAACCTCACCGAGACGATGCTCGATGCGGTGGTGAAGAATTCGAGCCTTGAAGGGTTCTTCGAACCCCATCTGTCGACCGACAGGGTGGAAGCCTTCAAGCCTGATCCGCGGGCCTATCAGATGGGGCTTGATGCGTTCAAACTGAGGAAGGACGAAATCGCGTTTGCCGCCTTCGCCGGCTGGGACGCGACTGGCGCCAAATGGTTCGGCTATCCGACTTTCTGGGTCAACCGCATGAACGCCCGGATCGAGGAATTGGGCGCTGTGCCGGATGGCATCGGTTCGGGAATGGGCGATCTCGTGAAATTCGTGCTGGGGTAACTCGTCATTGCGAACCGACTGGTCCGCTCTTCTGTTTTCAAGAATTTCGGACTCTGCGAATTGCGGATGCTAATATAACAGCGCGACATGCCGACACAGGGCCGTCATCGGTGCCGGGCCAATGTCGAAAAATGAGCCTCGGGAGCTGCTAGCGGCTACCCGGGCAAGGCGTATCAGGGAGGCTTCCATGCATCGAAAGACTGCTGAAATGGTTTTCGCCGTTGGAGTAACTGTTGCCGCGCTGGCCGGCACCGCGAGCGCGCAAAATGCGCCGGGGAATGCAGCTATCGATACGAGCCTGCGCGGCGCGGTGGAGCGCAAGGACGTGCCGGGCGTCGTCGCGCTTGTCACCGATCGCAAGCACGTGCTTTATCAGGGCGCATTCGGCGTGGCCGATGTCGCCACCGGGCGTCCGCTCGCGTCGGACGCGCTATTCCGTATCGCCTCGATGACCAAGCCGATCACTGCGACCGCCTTGATGCAGCTGGTCGAGCAGGGCAAGATCGGCCTCGACGATCCGGCTGAAAAATACCTGCCGGAGCTCAAGAACCCTCAAGTCATCGAATCCTTCAATGCCGCGACCGGTGATTACAAACTCCGTCCGGCATCCCGGACGCCGCTGGTCAGGCATTTCCTGACGCACACCTCGGGATTGGCTTATCCGTTCACCAGCGCGATCTGGCGCGATTTCAAACCGCACGCCGGCGAGACCTATCCGTTCGGCGGACCGCTGCTGTTCGATCCGGGCGAACGCTGGCACTACAGCACCAGCCTCGACGTCGTCGGCAGGCTGGTCGAGGTGGTGTCCGGCCAAAAGCTCGAGGACTATTTCCACGACCACATCTTCGTCCCGCTCAAGATGAATGACACCTCCTACAATGTGCCCGAAGCCAAGGGGCCGCGCCTCGTCGCCCAGCAGCAGCGCGACGGCACCAAAATGGACGGCCCCGTCGTGCTGCAAATTCCGCCGCTTGTCGGCCTCACCATAGCGAAGCCGATCGGCGGCGGTGGCCTCGCCTCGACAGCCGATGACTACGGGCGCTTCATGCGCATGATCCTCAACGGCGGCGAGCTTGACGGCGTGCGTGTGCTCAAGGCCGAGACGGTGGCGCTGATGGGCCAGAACCAGATCGGCGCGGTCTCGGTGCCTGCGCTCAAGTCCGCGCTGCCGCGCAGCGCCGACTTCACCTTCATCGCGGATGGACGCGACAAATGGGGTTACAGCTTCCTGATCACGACCGATCAGGTGCCGGGCAAGCGCTCTCCCGGCTCCTTAAGCTGGGGCGGCATCAACAACACGTACTTCTGGATCGATCCCGCGCGCGGCGTCGCCGGCACGATCATGATGCAGTACCTGCCGTTCGCCGACGCCAAGGCGCTCGCCGTCTATGACGCCTTCGAGCGCGGCGCCTATCAACTCGTCGATGCGGAGCGGTAGAAGGCTTGCACCACCTCTTCGTCATGGCCGGGCATAGCCGTTCTTCGAACGGGCTATGCCCGGTGATGACGGCGGCGAGGGGTGAGGCTATCCCTCCGCCCTGAACGGGCGCGTCAGCAGGTTTTCGACCGCCTCGTCGACCGGGGCTTCCGTCACTAAAGACGCGGGCGCAGTCGGTGACCGGTCAGTCGGGATGGTATCGAGTAAAACACCTTGTGTAAGGTGAAGGCGCTGGATGTCGTGACGTCGACGTTGGCCAACATCGATGCCGGCGTACCGGCCTGTGTTTGCCGGCCTGTCAGGAGCGAAAATGTCAGGGAATGTGACCCATTTCACATCTGTTTTCGCGGGCGCATGCTTTTGTTCGGCTCTGGAATCGTCGAGGCCCGCGCGACGGGCCACATGGCTTCAGATCCATTCAGAAGAGGTATCAATGCTGACGTCGATCAAAAAATTGGACCAGGCTTATCGTAGTAAATACCGACGCTTGATTGTTGCCATCTTTGGCGCAATCCTGATTGCGACTCTGGTGTTGTCTAGTAATTCCAGAGTTAGAGCTTCGGGATCGGATGCGGCTCAGAGCGAGTTTGTGGTTAGCTTCGTAGGATGGCCGATATAGCCGGCGACATCCCGGCTCACCAACGCTAGCGACGGCGGCGAGGGGTGAGGCTACCCTTCTGCCCTGAAGGGACGCGTCAGCAGGTTTTCGACCGCCTCGTCGACCGTGGTTGCGCCGCGCAGGATATCGGCGACCGCGTTCGAGACCGGCATGTCGACGCCCTCGGCCGCGGCCAGTTCCGCCAGCACCGGCGCGGTGAAGGCGCCTTCGACGAGCTTGTCGCGCGGCGCGCTCTCGCCGCGCCCGAGCGCGATGCCGAGCGCGAAGTTGCGCGACTGCGCCGTCGAGCAGGTCAGGATCAAGTCGCCGAGGCCGGAAAGGCCGGCGAGCGTTTCGCCGCGCGCGCCGCAGGCACGCCCCAGCCGCACCAGTTCGGAAAAGCCGCGCGTGGTCAGCGCCGCCAGTGCGGAGGCGCCGAAGTTTTTGCCGGCGACGATTCCGGCGGCGATCGCCAGCACGTTCTTCGCCGCGCCGCCGATCTCGACGCCACGGACGTCAGTGGTGTGATAGGGCCGAAACGTCGCCGATCCCAGCGCCTGCACCAGATCGCTTGCGAGCCCCTCGTCGGCCGCCGCCAGCGTCACTGCCGTGGGAAGCCCGCGCGCGACTTCCGCGGCAAAGCCGGGCCCCGACAAAATCGCCGGGCGCGCCGATGGCGCGGCTTCCGCGATCACCTCGGTCATGAATTTATGGGTACCGCGCTCGATGCCCTTGGCGCAGGCGACCAGCGGCGTTGCCTTGGCCAAATGGGGGCCAAGCGCGGTCGCAGCCGCGCGCAGGTTCTGGGCCGGCGTCGCAATCAGAATAATTTCTGCGGAAGCCGCGCGCCTGATGTCGCCGGTCACCTCTATGCTTGCATGCAGGGTGATGCCCGGCAGTTTGGGATTGCTGCGCGTGGCCGTGATCGCGGCCGCGTCATTTGCGTTGCGTACACAAAGCACGACCTCGCGTCCGGCGCGCGCGGCTACACCGGCGAGCGCCGTTCCCCACGCGCCTGCGCCAACAATCGCGACTGAATTGAAGGAGGTCATGGGAGAATCTCGGCGTTGCTATTCTTATCCCTCCCCCCGCGAAGCGGTGGGGAGGGTCGACGCGAGCTATGAGCGAGCGTCGGGGTGGGGGGTGCTTCCACAAGATGGCCCCCCACCCTGGCCTTCGCTTCGCTTCGGCCTTCCCTCCCCACCACTCGCTGTGCTCGTGGGGGGAGGGATAACGAGCGACCAACAGGAACAGGTGCGATCACGTTCATGATGCCTCTCAAAACCCCGCGCGCGTGTTGTTGTAACCGGCCGGCGCGGTGGCATTGCTGTCGAGCAGCCAGCGCGCGCGCGGAGCCGCATCCATCGTATCGGTCAAGCCGAGCGCCAGCCGCTCGGCCCCCGCCCAGGCGATCATCGCGCCATTGTCGGTGCAAAGCGCGGGCGGCGGAATGATGAGCGTGGTTTCGGCCTTCGCGGCGACGTCCTGCAACGCGCCGCGGATCGCCTGGTTGGCGGCGACACCACCGGCGGCGACCAGTGCGCGCGGCGGACCGAACAACTCCTGGAACAGCCGCAAGCCGACCGCCAGCCGGTCCGCGGTCGATTCCAGCACCGCTGCCTGAAAGCTCGCACAGAGATCGCGGATGTCCTGCGGTTCCGGCTGACTGAGCCGGGCCGCTTCGTTGCGCACCGCCGTCTTCAATCCCGACAGCGAGAAGTTGGCATCGGCACGTCCGAGCATCGGCCGCGGCAGCGCGAATCGCGTGGCGTCGCCGCCGCGCGCGGCGCGCTCGACCTCCGGCCCGCCGGGATAGGGCAGCCCCAACATCTTCGCCACCTTGTCGAAGGCTTCGCCAATGGCGTCGTCGACCGTGGTGCCGAGCCGCACATAATTGCCGACGCCGATCACCGCGACGATCTGGGTATGGCCGCCGGAGGCGAGGAAGAGGCAGTAAGGAAACGCCAGCGCGCAGGTCAACCGCGGCGTCAGCGCGTGGGCCTCGAGGTGGTTCACCGCGATCAGCGGCGTGTCGTGCACCATCGCGATCGCCTTCGCCGTGGTCAGCCCGACGATCACCCCGCCGATCAGGCCGGGGCCGGCGGCGGCCGCGACCGCGGACAACTGCGCGAAGCCGACGCCGGCATCCTTCATCGCGCCGGCCACGATGCCGTCGAGCAGATCGACATGGGCGCGGGCGGCGATCTCCGGCACCACGCCGCCATAGATCGCATGCTCTTCGGTCTGCGACCGCACGATGTTCGACAGGATCTTAGCCGTGCCGTCGCTCCCGCGCTCGACCACGGCGGCTGCGGTTTCGTCGCAGGTGGTTTCGATTCCCAGCACCAATGTTCTGACGTCGTCGGCCAATCCAGTGCCCACTTTTCGAAGTTCGTACTCCATTGCAGCGCCCCCTCTTTACGAACTTCGAAAAGTCATGGGCACCGGCAAACTTATTGATTCTCAAACTTATTGATTCTGGAGCCGCCTTCCATTTGAAGTTCCTGGAATGAGTTTGCCGCTTGTGGTGCAGGAACTTCAAATGGGAGGCGCCAGGCTCTGTACTTTCAGCTAATCCGGCTTTTCCTTACCTATTCGGTAGCATTCCGGACTTATAAGGTGCAATCGTCCGGTACGCCGGGGATTCCGTTACTTTAGGCGTTTGCCGATGGCTGTTCTCGTCACCCGCCCGCTGCCAGATGCCCAGGCTACCGCGGCCTCTCTGCGTGCAAAAGGCTATGAAGTCCTGCTGGCGCCGATGCTGCGGTTCGAGCCGGTCGCCTTTCATGACGACCGGGACGCGCAATATGGCGGCGTCATCGTCACCAGCGCCAACGCGTTGCGCGGCATCGAAACCCGATTGGCAGGCAGCCGCCTGCTCGCTTTGCCGCTGTTTGCGGTCGGCGAGCATACCGCTGACGCCGCGCGCGCCGCCGGATTTACCAACGTGATCTCGGCCAACAGCGATGCCGCGGGCCTGCGCGAGCGGATATCGGCCGGCGTCAAGGCCAAGGCGTTGAAGAAGACAAGCCCGCTGCTTTATCTTGCCGGCGCCGATCTCGCCCGCGACCTTGCGGGCGAACTCGGCGAGCGCGGCTTTACCGTCGTCACGCAGACCACCTATCGGATGGTCCCGCTGTCCAGCCTGCCAGATGAGGCGCGCGAGGCGTTTGCCGCTGACAGGGTCGAGGCGGTGCTGCATTATTCGCGGCGCAGCGCGCGGGCGTTCATCGAGGCGGTGCGTGGGGCAGGGGTCGAAATATCGGCGCTCTCGCTGCCGCAGTGCTGCCTTTCGGCGGGCGTTGCAACGGTGGTGCGCGATGCCGGGGCCACCCAGGTCGCGGTCGCCTCCTCGCCGGACGAGGACGCCTTATTTGTGGCATTGGAATCAGCAACTTGCTAACGAACCTCGCAAATCGAAGCTGCTTTGCACCCTAGTGCGGGGATTTGACATTCGCTTCGATATCGCTGCGAGTTCTTCAAGCGAATGTCAAATCCAAAACCGCACTAGAAACATAAGTTTGCTAGTGTCCGTTTGGTCCTGGCATTCGTAAACGAACCCGCCGCGATATGATACGAATGCCAGAACCAGGACACTAGTCGGGTTACAAGCCCACACCGCAACCAGGAACGTTCAGCATGGACGAAGACCGGCCCGATGATCCCGCGCGCCCGGATGCGCCTCGGCCGCGCCGCGCGCCGCCGACCATCGACCTCGAGGCTTCGGAAGTGACCGACAAGACCGAGAGCGGCGGCAGCCAGGCTCGTCACGACGGCAATCACGATGCCGGGCCGCCCCACGATACTAATTCGCGCTTCGCCTGGCCCTCCATATCGGCGATTTCCCCGTTTCTCGTCGCGGCCGCCAGCGGCGCGGTCACGGCGGCGCTGGTGATCGCGCTCGCCTGGGTTTTGGGATGGCCGGGCGAAAGCGCCCAGCCGATCGCGAAAGCCGAGGTCAATGCCGGCGCGATCGAGACGCTTGCCTCGCGCGTCAGCGAACTCGAAGCTCGTACGGCGAAGCTCGCTTCTTCGGCATCGGATCCGGCGCAGTCGGCCCGGCTCGATGCGCTGGAAAAATCGCTTTCGTCGCTGCGCAGTGACGCCACTGCCGCGCGCGCGCGATCGGAAAAACTCGCCGCCGATCTTGACGCCGTGAAATCGGCGCCGCAGCCATCTGCCGCGGCGAGCGATGCGCCCGATCTTGCCGCGATTGCGGAGCGTCTGGCCCAGGTCGAACGCGCAACCCGCACCGAGAGCGACAGGATCGCGCAAGCCGCGGCAAGACCCGCCGACGACACCGCGCTCCGGCGCCTTGTCGTGGCATCGATGCTCGATATTTCGGTGCGCCAGAGCGAGCCGTTCGCGGCAGCGCTGACGGCGGCGAAAGCGCTGTCGGGCGACCCGCAGGCGCTCAAGCCGCTGGAGGATTTTGCGGCGACCGGTGTGCCGAACCCGGCGGCATTGTCGCGCGAATTGCTGACGCTGGTGCCGAAACTCTCGCCGCCTGCGCCGGAGAAAAACACCACGGGCGCCGGCATCTTCGACCGTCTCCAAGCCGGCGCCTCGAAGCTTGTTCGCATCGAACGCACCGATGTCGTCGGCAACGATCGAAGCGCCATCGTCGCGCGGATCACGGCGGCGGCGCTGCGCAACGATGTGGTGGAGGCGCGGCGCGAATTGAACTCGCTTGCGCCCGCCGATCGCGGCCCGGCGCAAGCATGGCTCGACAAGGCCAACGAGCGCGACGCGGCGCTGGCCGCCTCGCGTCATTTCGCGGCCGAGGCCATGGCGGCGCTCGCCAAGCCCGCGCCATAGAGGTTCGATGTACCGGATCATTCTATTCCTGGCGTTGATCGCGCTCGCGGCGTCAGGCGCTGCGTGGGTGGCCGATCAAGCCGGCGATGTCGTGCTCTCCTGGAGCGGCTGGCGCGTGCATGCCACGCTGCCGGTGTTTGCGCTCGGGCTCGGCATCGCGATCGTCGCCGCGATGGCGGCATGGGGCGGCTTGCGCGCGCTGTGGCGGTTGCCGGAAAAAATCCGAAAGGCCCACCGCGAGCGGCGTCATGCGCGTGGCCGGCATGCCATCACGCATGGATTGCTGGCGATCGGCCATGGCGATTCCGCCGCCGCGCGCCGCCATGCCGATGTGGCGCGCCGCCATGCCGCGGGCGATCCGCTGACGCTGCTGCTGCATGCGCAGTCCGCGCAGCTCGACGGCAACCGCGATGCGGCGCGCGAGGCCTTCCGCACCATGGCCGAACGCGAGGACACGCGGCTATTGGGCCTGCGCGGATTGTTCATCGAGGCGCAGCGTGCCGACGATGTGGTGGCCGCGGTCACGATCGCCGAAGAGGCGCTGAAAACCTCGCCGTCATCGACCTGGGCCTCGCAGGCGGTGCTCGGTTTCCGCTGCGCCAGGGGCGACTGGATCGGCGCGCTTTCGATTCTCGACAACAATCTCGCCTCCGGCCTGATCGACAAGCCGGCCTATCGGCGCCAGCGCGGCGTGCTGCTGACGGCGCGCGCGCTGGAACTCGAGACGACCGATCGTGACCTGTCCCGCGATGTCGTGATGGAAGCGGTCAAGCTCGCGCCGACGCTGGTGCCCGCCGCGGTATTGGCCGCCAAATATCAAAGCGAGGCGCATCAGATCCGCCGAGCCATGCGGATCGTGGAGGCGGCGTGGCTCGCCCATCCGCATCCCGATCTTGCGGATGCCTATGCCCATGTGAAGCTCGGGGATTCCGCGCGCCAGCGGCTGGTGCGGATCGAGACGCTGGCGGCCAAGGCCCCCGGCCATCTGGAAAGCGCGCTGGCGGTGGCGCGCGCGGCGATCGACGCCGCCGAGTTTGGCAAAGCGCGCGCGGCGCTGGCGCCGTTCATCGATGCGCCGACGCAACGCGTGGCGATGCTGATGGCGGAGATCGAGCGCACCGAGCATGGCGACAGCGGCAAGGCGCGGGCCTGGACGCTGCGCGCCGTGCGCGCTTTGCACGATCCGGTCTGGACCGCGGACGGCTATGTCTCCGACCGCTGGCGGCCGGTGTCGCCGGTTTCCGGACGGCTCGATGCCTTTCGCTGGCAGATGCCGCTGTCGGCGCTGCCGTCCGGCAACGGCGCGGTCGAAGTCTCGCCGTTCGAACAGGCGATGCTCGCCCCGACCACGCCCCGCGCCGAGCCGGCGAGCGAGCCTTCGGACGCGCTTTCGGACGCGCCGCTATTGGTCGCGCAGGACAATGCGCCGGCAAAGCCCGTAGCCGACGTGGCGCCCGCGCCGCCGCCCGCGGAAGCTGCCGCTATGGCCGCGCCGCCTTTGTTCCGCGCGCGCACCGACATTCCCGCCACTACCGAGAAGAGCGCGGGCACGGTTCCGCCGGTCATCATCCCGATTGTTCGCCCGCCCGACGATCCCGGCGTCGACGATGGCGCTGAAACCGACGAATTCGCCGGGCCATTCGGCGAACCGAGGCCGCCGGCGCAGGGCCAGGCCGGCGGCTGGCGCGGCTTTATTTCCCGGATGCGCGGCTGATTCGAGCCGCGCTCGGGCTTGCCCCGGTTTTGGAGCTCTTGCGGCCTCGCGCTCGCCAAAGGGCGCCAAGGGCGGCTAGAAAGTTTGGCTTTGCGGGCTGTGCGCTTGTCGGCGCGGGTGCCTACCGCTTTTTCAACAAATCAATGATGCTGCCGTCCGGCATTGCGCGCGCGACTCCAGCAAGCTCTAACGCTCTAACAAACTCGCGTACTGCTGAATCAAATTCGTTTAGCGTGACCGCTTGTTCTACCGGCATGTCGTGGATTTGGAGCAGCCGACCTTTTCCTAGATCGTGCTCGCTAAGATCAACGATCAATGGGATCGGATCGTTCGGGTCGTCAATGCAATGAAGCTCATAGATTCCGCGAGCCAGAAAGCGAAGGTGCTCGGGAAAAAGGCGTTGGTGCTTGCGGGCGTTGATCAGCACGGCATGCGCTTTGCCATCAACAAACCAAATGCCTTTGATGCTCGGCTTAAAAAGGAAGCCTAGAACTGAGACGGGCCTTGTAGAAAGCGGATACCACGTGCCGCGTCCGCCAAAGTGCTTCCGTAATAGACGAACAGCTTCGGCAATTGAGTCGTTCTTCCACTTGTCTTTGTAGAAGCTAAACTCTTGCGCGATAAAACCGTCGTTAGCCCGGCCGTCGACGATTGCGGGCATGCGTGACCAGATAGAGCCGTAAGACATAAATCCCCCGCCACCCAATCGCTCAATCAGGTTTTGCGAGGTTAGCCCAGTATCCATGCCGAGCACGGAGGGGTACGCGAACTTTGTAAAATCAAGTAACTCGAAAGTCTTGCCACGATTAGACATGACGCGAATCTCCTTTGCCTCCGATTCTGGGGGCATGGGGGTAGTTCGTCGAGTCCTATTTTTTGCAGTTAGTGGCGCACCGAGGACTTTATGTCTCCAGAGAAATGGCGGCGAATCAGTTCGTCCGGAATGCGAGGGCTTGCAGTAGCGTCAGCAAGATGTGCCCGATAAACTAAATCCCAGGGACCTCCCGGCTCATGCGATAGCGCAACGAGTTGTCCAGTTGAGAATCGGCTGTACTCGGCAAACGATTGATCGATGGCATGCGCGTCAGCTGATGAAATATCGTCGAACGGAATTGGCTTAGACTCGCCCGTCGCATAGTCCAAAAACTCTGCGGGCTCAGTTATCCAATGATCCCCATGCTTTTTGAACGCATCGAAGACCGGCCTGATAACCGGACCGTATTGCCACGCTTCAAAATGATTTCGGATCAATCCGTCTTTTCGGGCGGAGAGCGAGACGGCGTGGACGAAGAATAGCAGCTTATTTAGTCGTAAGTTAGTCAGGTCCAAACGCTGCGCATCGTATCGCGCAAGCAGATAATTGCAGACCTTTCGAGCTTCATACATCGAAGTGAATTATCCGAATCAATGTGCACAGACTATCCGCGTTCGGGCCAAGTTGGCTTTGTCATCGGTATCCCCGAATCCCCAAGGGATTGAGGTGTCGTTTGTTCTTGTTTTGTTCTAAACTTGGGTGCCTGTCAATCCGGATAGAGGGTCCTCATTAAGGGAACGCTCGTCGGTTGAGTAGAAGTTGGAACGTCCCGACACGACGACTCGGTTTGCGCGTCAGAACGGAAGGTAGGACCGCGTTTTTCTTGCCAAGCGCGGCGCTGCCCGATATCAGGTGCGGGCGTCTTCAAGCGAACGCGTCGGTCGAGGGAAATGCCCCTCACGGCCGGGAGAGATGCTTCGAAGCAGGACTGATGGTTCGCCGCAATAGCTCAGTTGGTAGAGCACGTCATTCGTAATGACGGGGTCACAGGTTCGAGTCCTGTTTGCGGCACCAGCGATTTCAAATAGTTATCTCGTTCTCACTTCGAGCAGCCCAGTCGTAGGTACGCTATAGGTACGAAGGGCGCGAACCAATCGCTGTCCTGCCGCAGGCAACTCGTCGAGGCGCAACGGCCACGCAAGCAATAGCGATGCCTTACGATTGGGCGCAAGCGAATGCCGAAGGACCGGGAAGAACGCCCGACTATCCGCAAGATCAAGCACGTTGCCATTGCTTGAAATGTACCACCTGATCCCGGATGTTGCGGGATGGATACATCGTGCAAGAATAAACTAATTTTCGACAGCGGCGGATCATCTAGCACAAGTATTGGATTGCCCCATGGAGTCGGTCGCGTGTTCAATATCGGCATGTGCCCGAGGCTGATTCGCGATTAAGCCAAACGGGCGCTGGGACGGAGCCGAACACCGCCAAGTGAATTTCGGCTCTCGTCCTCTTGGCGACCGGGCCACCGTCCATAGGTGGTTTCGAGCAGAGCCGCTGTCGGGTCCAAACCGCCAGCGGCTTTGTGCTTTGCGTCCCCATTGCAAATCACAGAGCGAATCATAACACAGCGCTGTGTGTCGTCACTGTAACAGTGCATCTAATTGTGCAGACGTACGGTTCGGGCGATCCACGTAGCCTACCTTTCACCAGCCCTTATCCCTAGCGGGGCTTCTGCCTGAAATTACGGTGACAGTGCTGGACTGCACCCCGTAAGAGAGACACGGTAATTTCTGTGACAGGTTATCCTGAAGGATGACCTATGACAGACAGAATGACGTGCAGGAGCTTTCCAACGGCCTTTAAGCTGGCAGCGATCAAACGGCTCCAAGCCGGGGAAGCTGTGTTGCCTTTGGCGCGCGAGCTCGGTGTCTCACGCAAAATTCTGCATGACTGGCGCAAGGCCTGGGGCCTGCATGGGCCCGCGGGATTGAACCGCAAGCGAGGCCCCAAACCCGGCCCGCGCAAGTTGCGCCCGCTGGCCGAACCGGCGGCAAAAGGCAGCAGCGGCGAACTGGCCAGGGCGCGCGCGAAGATTGCCGAACTTGAACGCAAGATCGGACAACAGGCGCTCGATATCGATTTTTTTCACAAAGCCTTGCGCGCCTTGGACGGGGCGGATCGGCAAGGCTCAATCGGGCCCGCCTCACGGAAGTCATCGAAGTCATGACGGCATCCGACGTCGGCAAAATTGACGTTCAACATTTCTGCAAGCTCGCCGGCGTTTCCCGGGCGAGTTACTATCGGCGCTTTGAGGCGCGTGCCCCGCGTGAAGCCGACGTAGAGCTGACGAGCCATATCCAGTTGCTCAGCCTGCGTCACCGGTTCTATGGCTACCGGCGCATCACGGCCGTGCTCAGGCGCTCCGGCCTGGTTATAAATGCCAAGCGTGTTCAGCGGCTTATGCGCGAGGACAACCTCATCGCGATGCGCCGCAAGCCTTTTGCACCACCCACCTCGGACAGCCGCCACGGCTTTCTTATCGTGCCCAATCTGTTGCGGGGCCTGGTGCCTTCAGGGCCCGACCAGATCTGGGTGGCGGATATTACTTACATTCGCCTGCGCGAGGCCTTCGCCTATCTCGCCGTCATTCTCGACGGCTTCTCGCGCAAGGTCGTGGGCTGGGCGTTGGCTCCCCATCTCGATGCCTCACTTGCCATGGAGGCGCTGGATCGCGCGCTTGCCGATCGCAAGCCCAGGCCCGCCAGTCTCATTCACCATTCCGATCGCGGCGTGCAATACGCGTCGAACGATTATCGCCAGCGCCTCGCCGGCCATGATATCACCGTCAGCATGAGCAGGCCCGGCAATCCTTACGACAATGCCAAAGCTGAGAGCTTCATGAAGACCCTCAAGACCGAAGAAGTCGACGGCCGCCGCTTCAGGAACATCGCACACGCAAGACGTTCCATCGGCGTCTTCATCGGCACCATCTACAACACCGAGCGGCTCCACTCCGCCCTCGGTTACCGCCCGCCACTTGAATTCGAAAACAACTTCGCGCTAGCCCTGAACTCAAAATGAAAACCTCCTGTCACAGAAATTACCGTGTCTCTCTTACGGGGTGCAGTCCAGTGCATTTAATTGACCTAAGGACGGCGAGGATGTGGATTGGCTCGGCGCATTTTGTGCACTGTCACCGTAATTTTTCTGACCACGGGCAATTGTCGCCTTCACGCAGCGAGCCAATGCCCCTTGTGAATATCGAATTTCACTGTCCCCTCGTCCCGCATCTTCAATAGCAGCGATTGGCAGTCCTCCTGATTCCTTATGTTCACGCGTTTCATGATCTCGAAAGCCTTCAGGGGCTTTTCGCGAAGGGCGGTTAAAATCTTTTCTCGATCAGTCATTGGGGTTCCTGGCGTAAGCCCGGCGATGCCATGTCGTTGCACATTCCCGACGCTGATCCAATCGCAAAAATTTCTTAAACAATTTTCTGACCCCCACTGCGAGCGCCCCTGAATTTTCGGCCCTGGGGTGGTATGCGCGCGGTCGGCGTGGCGTATTCGCCCGGCTTTGAACGAAAGTTAGGGATATTGATCTGCCTCGCCGCGGTCACTCCTCTTGCGGCGTAGCTGATTCAGTCTAATTTCCGCTGCCGCAGGCGGGCCCAAGCTATCTCCGCATGCGGCGAACAGATCGTGGCTGCGGGGCTCAATGCGTCCGAATAAATCGCCAAGCCGCTTGTTACGCATTGTCGCGTTTTGCGCCTTCGCAATCCTCGGCGTCGCGCCGGCATCGGCAAACCCGGCCGATCTCCTGCTGGTCAATGGCAAGGTCGTCACGCTGGATGCGGCCTCATCGGTCAGCGAAGCCATCGCGATCGAGGCCGGCCGTGTTGCTGCGACCGGTAGCACAGAAGAACTGCGCAAGCTGGCGGGGCCTGCCACGAAAGTGATCGATCTCGGCGGGCGCACGGTGATTCCCGGCTTGATCAATTCTCACATCCACGCCATTCGCGCCGGCTTTCGCTATGCGAGCGAAGTGAGTTGGGATGGCGTGACAGATCTTGCCGAAGCGCTGGAGCGGCTTCGCGCCGCCGCCGCGCGCGCCAAACCGGGTGCGTGGCTGGTCGTCGCCGGCGGATGGACGCCGCGACAATTCGCCGAATCCCGGCGGCCGACCGAGGCCGAGATTGCCGGTGCGGTGCCCGACCGTCCCCTCTACATCCAGCTTTTCTATCGCTATGTCCTGATCAATGCCGTGGGCCGCGACCAGCTCGGCCTCAAGTCGGCAGAAGATCTGCCTGATGGCGCGAAGTTCGAGCGCGACGCGCAGGACAAAACCACCGGGTGGATTGTCGGCGCCGGCCCCGCGATCATTTCACTCTATTCGCGTCTGCCCAAGCCGCAGATGGAGCAGGCGATCGAGGGCACGCGGCAATTCCTGCGCGAATTGAGCAGTCTTGGGCTGACCGGCGTGATCGATCCCGGCGGGCACAATCTGGCGCCGGAGGATTACGCGGCGTTGTTTCAGCTTTGGCATGCGCATGAGCTGCCGCTGCGTGTCGTCTACAGCATCTTCGCGCCGCGTCCGGGGCGGGAGCTGGAAGACTTTCAGGCCTTCACGCGATTCCTGCCGATGGGCACCGGCGACGATTGGCTGCGCTTCAACGGCATCGGCGAACGCGTCACCTGGGGCATGTACAACAACGATACGCCCAGTGAATCCGACAAGGACGGGTTCTATCGCGTGGCGCGCTGGGCCGCCGATCGGGGCATGACGCTGACGGTGCACTGGAACAACGATCGCTCCGTTCACCATCTGCTCGATGTGCTCGAGCGCGTGAACCGCGAGACGCCGATCGCGCCATTGCGCTGGTCCATCGCGCATCTGCCCGATGCGTCGGACGCGTCGTTGCAGCGCATGAAGGCGCTCGGCGTCGGCTGGCTGGTGCAGGACGGGCTTTATTTTGCGGCACCGTCCTACATCGCCGAGCGCGGAACGGCACAAATGCGGCGAACGCCGCCCATCGTCACCGGGCGCCAGCTTGCGATTCCGATCGGCGGCGGCACCGACGCCAATCGCGTGATGATCGAAAACCCCTTCGTTTCGCTGCGCTGGATGCTCGATGGCCGCACCGTCGACGGAATCGAAACCCGCGGACCTGAGGAGATACCGAGCCGCGAGGCGGCGCTTCGCATCTACGCGCAAGGAAGCGCCTGGTTTGCGCATGATGAAAATCGCCGCGGCCGGCTCATGCCCGGGATGCTCGCCGATCTCGCTGTCCTGAGCGATGACTATTTTACCGTGCCGATTTCTAACATCGCGAAAATCAAATCGCTGCTGACGGTCGTCGGCGGTCAGATCGTCTATGCGGCAGGTCCGTTTTCCAATCTCGATCCCCCGCGCCACTGACGAGTGAGGCGCCGTCATGCGAAAAACACGGTGGTGGTTAGAATAAAACTAAAGCACGAAAGCGTTTCATCCTGAGACGATCGCGCCTAAAATCGCGCATCTTGATCAAGAGACCGTCAGAGGTTCTCGCATCAAGTCGGCGGCTTAAGTCTTTGCGAAGGCTGGCTGCTTAAGGGGGGATGATGGCGACGTTTCTGGTTATCGTGCATGGTCTTTTGGCCGTAGCGCTGCTCGGCAGTATCACGCATCAGGCGATCTCGGTCGCCTGGCCTTCCCGAAACAAGGTTGGATTCTCCAACGCCTATCGTGCGGTCTCGAGCAGGGTCTACGTCAACGCCAATATCGTTCTGTTCATTGCGGTGGCGACCCTTGGCGGCTTCATCTACCCGATCTATCGGGTCTGGGTGCGGACCTATCTCGAAAACGCGCGGCTGTTTTCGGCCGTGGGATCGTTCGAGGTCAAGGAGCAGTTCATCTCGATCGGTCTCGGCATGTTGCCGTTCTATTGGCTTGTGTGGCGCAGCTCTGAGCCCGCCGCACAGTCGGCGCGCACGGCCGTGACGCTGATGCTCTGCTTCATCGTCTGGTTCGGCTTCATCGCCGGCCATGTCCTCAACAACGTCAGGGGTTTCTTCGGGCTATGAACAATATGGAAAAGACGCTTCCGGTTTTCTCGGCCGCATTCGCCGTGATCTACATCGTCTCGGTCGAGTTGAACTGGGCGTTGTTCACCTATCATCCGAAAATCAAACAATGGGGTTGGCTCGTGGAGCCCTCCAGAGACGGCCCGCCGATGTATTGGTATGGCTGGCTTGTGACCTCGGCGCTTGGTGCGGCTGCGGCGAGCGTGATAGCGTGGCCGTTGTTGAGAAACCGGCCGACGCAATACTGGCTTGGGTGGACGGTTCCACTCCTGGTCATGGTCAGCGTCTTCTACTTTTTCCGCGATTTCTTCCTGCGATGAAATCCGAAAGAGATAGCGAGCCACGAGAGATCGCAAGGTAGAAAAGTGACGACAAAGCCGCGACGCCGCTGTATTGGGCTTTCCTCTTTCACATTGCTGGCGGGCGCCGCTGCCTTTGCGGCGGTGTTGTTGTCGTCCCTGCCGTCTTATTCGGGAGAAATCGATTCCGAGCGGGATGAAGAAGTCGCTCTCGCATTCGTCGGTTCGGCGAGGGAGACCGGAACGCTGGCGCCGATTCCCGATGTCCAGGTCAGAGCCGAGAAGGGCAGCCGAAGGCTGCTGGTTCGCACCAACAACCAGGGCATCTACAAGCTGTTTCCGAATTTCGGCGACGACGTCACGGCCGACGACGTCACGATTTCCTGCAGCAAGGACGGTTATGAGACCGTGGATGTCTCCCGGCGACGGTTGTCGTCGAGTTCGGCCCGTGAGCTGATCGTGGCGGAGTGCCTGCTGGCGCCAAAACGCTGATTTAGAACTGGTCAGGCCTGCGTCAATATACCCGGCGGAACTGTGAAGCCCTTCACAGCGCGCTTCCATCGTCGATCCTAGAACATGATGCGACCCTCTTTTGCGGGAGGCATTCATGTCCTCATCAACCGATCACGGTCCGTCTGGCTCTCAACGCTCTCTGTCTTCGAAAGGGTCTTGGTCCTCGAAGGGCTTTTGGCTCTCGATCGCCCGGATTGCCCTGCTGGAAGTCGCGCTGCTGATTGCACTGGCCGGCGCGGCTGTCGTCTATGTCGATTGGTCGTCGCAAACGGCCTTTGCCGAATTTCTGGCCGCCAGCAAGGTTCCGCCGGGTTCATCCCTGCATGCCGTCAAGGGCCGCGCGTCCTGCGACCGCGGTGCCTGACACATTTTGACGCCGGCTTGCGGATCGCGGCTTGTTACTGCGACACCGTCTGGACCACGCTGCCGACCTGGCGCGTCCCCGCCACCGGCAGCTTCAGGTCCTTGATCAGCGCCTCGTCATATTCGGGCAAGGTCTGCATCGGCGCCTTGGCCTTCATCAGCACGATTCTGTAGCCGCCGGCCTTCAGGCGCTGCAGCAGGGCCGGCATCGCTTCGGCGGTGTGCTTCTGGAAGTCGTGCATCAGGATGATGCCCTTGCCCTGTTTGTCGAGCTTGGTCATCACGGTCGCGACGATCTGATCGGCGCTCTTCGCCCGGAAGTCGAAGGAGTCGAGATCGCAGGAAAACATCGCGATGTTGCGCGAGCCGAGATAGGCCATCGCCGCGGGTCCGTGTTGCAGCTCCGGGAAGCGGAAGAACGGCTGCGGCGCCGTGCCCAGCGCGAGCTTGACGGCGCTGTAGCCTTTTTCGATCTCGTCCTTGGCGAGTTGCTCGGTCATCTTCTTCGAATTGAGGTTGGCATGCGACCAGGTATGCGCGCCGATGGTGTGACCGGCCGCGGCCACCTGCCGCAGAATCTCGGGATGGTAGGTCGCATGCTTGCCGATCGGGAAGAACACGGCCTTGGTGCATTCGTCGGCGAGCGCCTTGAGCACGGCGGGCGTGTTGGCAGGCCACGGGCCGTCATCGAAGGTCAGCACGACTTCCTTGTCGGCGAGGAAGTCGAGTTGCTTGAAATGCTCAAAGCCGAACCCCGGCCCGCCCGTGGTGTCGACTTCAACCACGCGGGAGACCCCGAGCGCATCGGGGTTGGCGCAGGCCTGTTTCGGCGGCAGAGCGGGCGCGGCCGGCGCCTTGGCCGGAATGCTTCCGGTGATCTCGACCGGATCGCGGCTCGCGGCAGGTTTTGCGGGAGCGGCAGCGGCGAAGGCTGCGTGCGCGTCGGCAATGGCCTGCGGCGCGGCCGAGCTTCGGTGCGGAGAGGAGATCCAGAACCATCCGCCGGCGATCACGGCGGCGGTTGCCACACTCATCAGCATCAGGCTGAACGCATTACGCATGGTTACTCTTCCCTTAACGCAAGAACTAAAATTCGCGGCCAGTCGTTAGCCGGTCATTTATCGGAAAGAGTTGTTAACGCTCTGCCAACGTCAGGCGGTTCCATGCGTCGCATCGGCCCTGCGTGACAGACATCACAGTGCCGATTGTGGCGGTGAGGCATCCTCAACTCATGAGCGCGCGCCAATCACCGGCGGCCGCAACGAGCCTTTGAGGGAGCCTCCAATGACCGCTTCGTTCGCAACGACGTTTCGCCGGACTGTATTGGCAGGCGTGCATGGTCAAGCATCGCGCCGATCTGAGCGCGGGTTGCCGCGCGGTGCTGGACTGCGATCTGGCTTCCCGAAGTTCGTGATACGTCGCAGCTCTCGCTTGCGCGAACTCGCGCATTGACATCGCCGGAGGAGCGGACTTTGATCGCTGCGTTTTCCGGGAGTTGAAGGCTCGGGTCAGATGTTCAGAATTCTCTTTGTCTTTTTGTTTGCGCTCATGGCGGCGCAGGTTGTCTTAGCCCCACACGTTTTGGCCCAACAAGGTCAGGATGCCTGCGCGCGCGACGTGTCGCGCTTGTGCCGGGCCCAAATGAGTGAGGGCGACCAGGTCGTTCTGGCTTGCCTGAAACAGCATCGCGGCCGGCTCAGCCGGGCATGCGCGAAGGTTCTGACCGACAACGGGCAGTGAGCGAATAGGCCGCCGGCTTAAGTGCTGCTGCCCGCCGCGGCGGAAGCGACCGGAAGCACTTCGTGCGCCGCCTGGTCGGGGGTTTCTTCCTTCCAGCGCACCGACCCGAACGGCCGCTCCAGCATGCGGCGGATCCGGACGGGATCGGGCCCGAGATGAAAATTGATCGCGCTCTGATGCAGCGCGCGTTCTGACTGCGTGGTGCGGTTTCGCTGGCGAAGATAATCGAGCCAGGTCGGGCAATGATAGCGCTCGGTCCACAGCTCGGGATCGGCAATGTCGCGCGCGATCGACCAGCCATAGGCGCCGTTGCGCTGCCGGCTGAGCTGCACCTCCTGCATGACGTTATGGAAGGCGCGGGCATTCTCCTGCGCCACGCGATATTCGATCTCGACCACCAGCGGCCCGCTGCGCCCGGTCAGCGACAACTGCACTTCGGGATCGGCCAGCAACTCGGCATCCTCGTTGCGCGCGCCGATCCGTGGCATCTGCAGCCAGTGGCCGAGCAGCGGCGAGAGCAGCATCAAGGTCGCGGACGCCAGTAGTGCTGCTTCGACGCCGGCCGCATCCGTCAGCCGCCCCCAGCCCCAACTCCCGATCGCGATCCCGCCGGAGATCGACGCCTGAAAGGCCGCCAGCGAACGGCCCGCGACCCAGCGCGGCGCCGAGAGCTGCACGCCGATGTTGAACAAGGCGACCGCGAGCATCCACGACGCGCCGCAAACCACCAGCGCGGCTGCGGTCAAGACAGGCTCGCGGCTCAGCGCCACCGCGGCGATGGCGCCGCCCATCGACAACGCGCAGGCGCGGACAGCGGCCTCGCCGCTCATGCGTTTGCGGACCTCCGCGATGTTGAACGCGCCGATCACCGCGCCCATGCCGAAGGCGCCGAGCATGATGCCGTAAGTTTGTGCGCCGCCGTGCAGCAGGTCGCGGGAGACCAGCGGCATCAACGCCGATACCGAACCGCCGATCAGGCCGGTCATCAGCGTGCGCGCCAGCACGATCTTGATCGAGGGGGAATTGGCGATGTAGCGCACGCCCGAGACGATGGCGCGGTTGAGCCGCTCGCGCGGCAGTCGCGAAGGCTCACTGGCGCGGCGCCACAGAAACAGCACCACCAGGAGCGGAACGTAGAGGACCGCATTGGCGGCGAAAGCGGCGACCGCGCCGGCGGTCGCGACCACGATGCCGCCGATTGCGGGTCCAAAGCTGCGCGCGATATTGTAGCTGATGCCGTTCAGCGCGACCGCCGAGGGCAGCGTTTCCGCCGGTACCTGTTCGGTGACCGAGGATTGCCAGGCCGGGCCGAACAGCGCCATGCCACTGCCGACCACGAAGCAGAAAGCCAATAGCGTCGTCGGCGTGATCAGGCCGAGCCAGGCGAGCACCGTCAGCGCGGTCGCCCCCGACAGTGCGATCGACAATGAAACCAGCGCCACGATGCGGCGGTCGTACATGTCGGCGATGGCGCCGGCCGGCATCGAGATCAGCATCACCGGCAGCATCAGCGCCGTCTGCACCAGCGCGACCTTGTCGGCGGATGACGTCATCTGGGTCATCGCCCAGGCCGCGCCGACCGCCTGGATCAACAAACCGAGATTGGACAGCAGGCTCGCCAGCCAGATTCGCCGGAAGATCGTGTGCCGCAATGGGGCGGCGACACCGTCGGCGGCGAGCATGGAGCGCCTGGGCTTTTCGGTCATGGCCTGTTCCGCCGCAACAAACTACGAATGTCAGAACCGGGACACTGGTCGAGACTGGCCGCAATTCTCCCCGTTCCGCAGTGATGCCCGCTTACGTCCTTGCCTGTCCAGTGGCCGGCGGCGAACCATCGTTTTGCCGTAGCAAAATACCCGCGATAGCCGCAGTCACAATGTGCGGATCGTCCGGCCAGCCCGGTGCGCCTTCATGGCGCCCGGGTTTTGAAGCTGATATGATTGGACGGCGAGATGGGGCCTGCCCCGGTCCCCGATGTGCAAGGACGACATCCGTGAGCATAGCCGAAGCCTGGGATATCCCGGCCACGCGCCAGCGACTGGTTCCTCCGAGCCCCCCGCGCGCGCCGGAGAGCATGACGGCGTTCAAGCGCCTCGCCGCCATGCGCGAGAGCGCGATCGGAACCTGGGGCCAGCGCGCCTATGAAGAAGACATCCTCCGCGGCCGCTTCTTTCTGAACTCGAGCTTTATCCTCAATACGCCGGATGCGATCCGCCACGTGCTGGTCGACAATTACGAAAATTATTCCCGCACGCCGGCCGGCTTCCGGGTGTTGCGTCCGATGCTCGGCGAAGGTCTCCTGATCGCCGAGGGGCGCGCCTGGAAGTATCAGCGGCGCACGCTGGCGCCGGCTTTCACGCCGCGGGCGGTCGCAACCCTGATTCCGCATATGGTCGCGGTGACCGACGAGACGGTTGCGCGCTTGCAGGGCGCCTGCGGCGGGCCCGTCGACCTGCGCGAGATCATGCAGCGGATGACGCTTGAGATCGCCGGGCGCACGATGTTCTCGTTCGGCATGGACCGCCACGGCGCAATGCTGCGCGATTTCGTGATGGAATATGGCGACCAGCTGGCGCGGCCGCATTTCCTCGATCTGGTGTTGCCGAGGGGTTGGCCGAGCCCGCGGGATTTTGCGCGGGCGCGCTTCCGCAAGCGATGGACGCGGTTTGTGGGCATGCTGATGGCCGAGCGCCGCGCCGCCGGGAAGCAGGAGGGCGCGCCGGCGCGCGACCTGTTCGATCTGATGAATGCGGCGCGCGATCCTGAAACCAATGAGGCCTTCAGCGACGAGCAGCTCGGCGATCAGGTGGCGACCATGATTCTCGCCGGCCACGAGACCACCGCCACAGCGCTGTTCTGGTCGCTTTATTTGCTGGCGCTCGACCCGGTCGCGCAGGAGCAGCTCGCGGCCGAAGCGCGGCAGGCGCCGGTGCATGGCGAGTCGGATCTTGGGCGGTTGAAGTTCACCCGCGCCGTGGTCGATGAAACCATGCGGCTCTATCCGCCCGCGTTTCTGATCGCGCGCGCCGCCATGGGCGCCGATGTCATCGCCGGCATGCCGATCCGCAAGAACGACGTGATCCTGATTGCGCCGTGGCTGCTGCACCGCCACGAAAAGCTCTGGCGCGATCCGAATGCGTTCATGCCTGAGCGTTTCATGCCGCCGGCCACCCCGCCCGATCGTTTCGCCTATCTGCCGTTCGGCGTCGGGGCGCGGGTTTGCATCGGTGCGCATTTCGCGCTGGTGGAAGCGACATTGGCGCTTGCCAGGATCATCGCCGCGTTCCGCGTCACGCTTCTGGACAAGGAGCCGGTGATGCCGATGGGCGTGGTCACGACACAGCCGGATCGCTCGCCGATGTTCCAGATCGCGCCGCGCTAAGCCGCCGCAGGGCCGATGTCATGAGTGAATTGAAGGCCCAGTTTTCGCTGTTGAAACAGGCCGCCGATCCGGCGGTCGCGGACACCATTGCCCACCTCGTCGAGAACGGCGAAGACCATCAGCTCAACCGCGTCAACGCGCTCGAATTTGCCAGGGCTCGCGGCCTCGACGAAGAGCAGGTGATCTCGGGGTTCCTGCACGCCTCGCGGCTCGGCCTGTTCGATCTCACCTGGAACGTGCTCTGCCCTGGATGCAGCGGCGTGCTTGACGCCCATGACACGCTGAAATCGCTGCGCAGCGACGACTACCATTGCGGACTTTGCGCCTGCGGTTACCAGCCTTCCGTCGACGAACAGGTTGAAGTCGCCTTCACGGTCAGTCCCAAGGTCAGGCGTATCGCCGCCCACGATCCCAATACCCTGCCGCTGTGGGAGTATTACAAGCAGGTGTTCTGGAGCTCGGGCATCGATCTCAACGAGGAGTTTTTCGCCGCGCTGAGCGAGGAGGTCGCGCTCGATGCGCTGGAGCTGCCGGCCGGCCAGCGCGCCGTGCTGTCGTTGCAGCTGCCGCCGCAATTCATCATCGCCTTCGAGCCGGTGACGCATTCGGCGCATTTCATCGACGTTCAGGGCGAACCGACCAGGGAACGCCAGCAGCTCTCGCTGATCTACAACAAGACGCACCCGCCGACCGGCTCGATCACGCTGCGCCCGGGCCCGTTGCGGCTGTCGCTCGACAATCAGGCCGGCGTACGGACGCTGCCGACGGTGTTCATCGCGGCCGACGGACTTCACGCCTTGCTCGGCAAGCGCCGGCCGTTTCTCACCGCCAAGCGCATGCTGTCTAACCAGACCTTCCGCGACGTGTTCAAGGCCGACAATCTCGACATCGATCAGCGCCTCAAGATCACCTCGCTGACCTTTCTGTTCACCGACCTGAAGGGCTCGACGGCGCTCTATGAGCGCGTCGGCGATCTCGCCGCCTTCGATCTGGTGCGCGCGCATTTCCGCGCGCTGCTCGAGATCATTGCATCGGAGAAGGGTGCCGTGGTGAAGACCATCGGCGATGCCGTGATGGCGACTTTCATCAAGCCTGAGCATGCGATTGCCGCGGGCTTGCGGATGCGCTCGGCGATGGATGCGCTCAATATCGAGCGCGGCACCGGCGATCTGGTGGTCAAGATCGGCATTCACGAAGGCCCGTGCCTCGCGGTCATGCTCAACGAACGGCAGGACTATTTCGGCCAGACCGTCAACATCGCGGCCCGAGTCCAGGGACTTGCGACCTCGCAGGCCATCCACGTCACCGGCGGCGTGGTCGATACGCCCGAGGTATTGGAAATGCTGCAAAAACAGGCGATCGAGCCGATCCGCAAGCAGGCGGCGCTGCGCGGCATCGCCGATAAGGTTCTGGTGTACGAAATACCCTAGTGCCGCCTATTTGAAGTTCCTGCACCACAAGCGGCGAATTCGATCCAGGAACTTCAAATAGAAAAGCGGCACTAGACTCAATAGGTTTGCTAGTGCCCCTGACTTTCCGAAGTTCGCGGAAAGTGGGTGCGGCAACGGAGCACGAACTTCGGAAAGTGGGCACTAGGAATTACGGTCGTCGCTATGACGGGTAACATTGCCGAAAGGTAATAAGCGTCCGGAACGCGCGCCGATTGCGCGGGTTCATGTTCCACGCCATATTGATTTCAAGCGAAACTATTTAGAGACCATTGATGCTCGACGGACTACGCCAATTCATCGCAGATGTTATCTCTCCCGCGCATCAACCCCGCGATTTCGACGATACCGGATATCGTCTGGCCGCTACCGCGTTGCTGGTTCACGTCGTCTCGCTCGACGGCGAACCCTCCGAGGCTGAAAAGCGCAAACTTCACAGCCTGATCGAAAGCAGCTTTGGGCTCGACCGGGGGACGGCCGACCAGCTGATCGCGTCCGCGACGCTGGTCGAGGGCGAGGCCGTCGATCTCTACCACTTCACCAGCGTCATCATGCGTTCGGTGGATGAGGCCGGGCGGTTGCGCATTGTCGAGATGATGTGGGAGCTGGTTTACGCCGACGGCCAGGTCAGCGAATTCGAGGACAACGTCGTTTGGCGCGCCGCCGATTTGCTGGGCATATCCTCGCCCGACCGGATCGATCTCAAGCACCGCGTCGCCGCCAGGCAAACCGCCCCGGTCTCGGGTAGCTAGAGCGGGATGACTTTTCTTCGAATCGTCATCGCGCTCTATCCTTTTGTTTGAGCATGATCTTTTCGGAAAACCGCTACACACTTTTCCGGATCATGCTCTAGGACCGGCCGGATCGACGTGCCCCCCTCGTGCCGCAACCCTGGTTGCGAGGGTCTCCTGCCCGCGGGCACATGAAAAAATCTTGATGTAGCGGGTGCCGCATTGCAGCGGATGCGGATGACTTGCGCGGTGCCTCGCATTTATGCCCGATTTAGCGGCATGTGCGGGTTCCTAAACCCTTGCAGGCGGCCTCTATCCCGCATAAGGCGTATCTTGCGTCGGGTTGGTAATTTTATCTGCGGGCAAGAAAAATCGTGACTGAGCGGGTGGCGCTGATTACGGGGGCCTCGGCCGGGATTGGCACTGAACTGGTGCGCGTCTTTGCTTCCAACGGCCATCGCGTGGCGATGGTCGCGCGCCGGGCGGATCGGCTGTCGGCGCTGGCCGCGGAAATTGCCGCCAAAGGCGGCCGCGCCCCGATCGTGATCGCTTGCGATCTCGAACAGGCCGATGCCGGCGACAAGATCGCCGCAACTCTCACAGCGGAGGGCGTCGAGGTCGAATTCGTCGTCAACAATGCCGGCTTCGGCCTGTTCGGCCGCGCCGCCGAGCTCGACCGTAACGAGCAGCTTGGCATTGTCGATGTCAACGTCCGCGCCTTGACCGATCTGTCGCTGCGGTTTGCCGATTCCCTGATCCGCAATCGCGGCGGCATCCTCAACGTCGCCTCCATCGCCGGCTTTCTGCCGGGGCCGGGCATGGCCGTGTACTACGCCTCCAAGGCCTATGTGCTGTCGTTTACCGAAGCTTTGCGCGGAGAACTGGGGTCGAGCGGCGTCCGCGTCACCGCGCTCTGTCCGGGCCCGGTGCCGTCGGAATTCCAGACCCGTGCCGGCTTCGAGCCCGGGTTCGATTCTGCGGTGCTGAATGTTTCCGCCGCGAAGGTCGCGGAAGAGGCCTATCGCGGCCTGATGACCAACAAGCGCGCCGTGCTGCCCGGCTTCGGCATCAAGCTGGTGCCGCTGATGCTGCGGCTGTTCCCGCGCGGATTTATCCTTGCGGCCGTCACCCGTTTCCAGACCCGGAAGCGCTGAGAATCCTACTCACCCCAAATTAACGATCTGTTGGGTACGATCGCAGGCTTAGTGGTCCGATTCTAACATTCGCATCCCTGCTCAGCGGACACTTTTGCGAATGTTAGAATCAGAAGGACCACTAATAGCTATAATATTCTAGTGGAGTTTTAGATTTGACATTCGCTTTATGAGCTTGCGGCTGGGTCCGTAGCGAATGTCAAATCCACTCCACTAGCCGCGAAAAGCAAATCGATGTCGCGCTCCGCCAACCCGGTTTTTGTGCCCGCGCGCCCCTCTGTCGCCGCCCGACCGGCTGGGGTCCGCGCGTCCGACCACGAGCTCCTTCTGCCGGTCCTGATCGTGTTGCATCAGGAAACCTCGACGCCGGGCCGGGTCGGAAACGCGCTGCGCTCGCTCGGATATCGGCTTGACATCCGTCGTCCGCGCTTTGGCGATGCGCTGCCCGAAACGCTTGTCGAGCACGCCGGCGCCGTCATCTTCGGCGGCCCGATGAGCGCCAACGATCCGGATGAATATGTTCGCCGCGAGATCGACTGGATCGCGGTTCCGCTTCTGGAGCAACGGCCGTATCTCGGTATCTGCCTTGGCGCCCAGATGCTTGCCATGCAGCTCGGCGCCCGTGTCGCGCCGCATGCCGGCGGCCGTGCCGAGATCGGCTACTATCCGATCCGTCCCACGCCGGCCGGATTGAAGATTTGCCCGCACTGGCCCGATCAGGTCTATCACTGGCACCGCGAAGGATTCGAACTCTCCTCGGGCTGCGAATTGCTCGCCGAAGGCGGCGACTTCCCGGTGCAGGCCGTTCGCTTCGGACATGCCTTCGGCTTGCAGTTTCATCCCGACGTGACCTACGCGATGATGTGCCGCTGGACCACGCGGGGCGCCGAGCGGCTCGATATGCCGGGCGCGCATCCGCGCCACCAGCATTTTGCCGAACGCGCCTGCCATGACGCTGTCGAGCGCGCCTGGCTGATGCATTTTCTCGAGGGCTGGCTGAGCCGCGTGCCGGAAGCGATGCTGGCGGAAGCGGCGGAGTAGGGCGCACCCAAGCGCGCAACAATCAGCCCGCCGCCGCCCTTCGGGCTATGGCGTGGCAGCCTTCACTCACTTCGCTACGAGAGATTTTCTGGGCTCGCCGAGCCGTAGCTCGCGAAGCCTTTCAGGCCCGCCTTCGCTCGTTGAGCTACGGCGTGGCAGCCTTCGCTACGAGCTGGCTTGCCTAGCCGAAGCAGGCGAAGCCTGCGAAGGCTGGTGGAGCCAGGCGGGATCGAACCGCCGACCTCGTCATTGCGAACGACGCGCTCTCCCAGCTGAGCTATGGCCCCAGATTACCTGGTCAAAAGTCGCCGCGCGAAAACTTCGAAACGGCTGACGATCGCCGCCATTTACAATCCGCACCAAGGCCAAGTCAAGAACGGCGAAATCGCTGTTTTTCCGCCATTTTGGCCGGGCTTCCCTTGTTTGCGCGGGGTGGAACCGATATTTACTGGACGTCCAACCCCGCGCCCGAACTTGCGAGCAATCCCGACATGCGTGCCGTTCTCGACATCGTTCTCATCGTGCTGGATCTCTATGTCTGGCTCTTGATCGCATCCGCCATTCTTTCCTGGCTGATCGCCTTCAATGTCGTGAACACACGCAACCAGTTCGTGGCGGCGGTGGCGGAGTTTCTGTACCGAATCACCGAGCCGTTGCTGGCGCCGATCCGCTCTTTCATGCCCAATCTGGGCGGGCTCGATATTTCGCCGATCATCCTGATCCTGATCATCATGTTCATTCAGCGCGTGATCCAGTACTACATCTATCCGAGCGTCTTCTGATCGCGTGCAAGATGCGCGCCCGCTAGTGTGGCTTTTGGCTCAGAAGTCCGCATGACGAACTCGCGGCAACAAGACTGCGGACTTCTGAACCGCCACACTAGTGGAGTTTTGGATTTGACATTCGCTTTACGTGCGCGCGGTCAATCCGGTAGCGAATGTCAAATCCGCTCCACTAGGGCGACGATATGACCGCGCGGATCATCGACGGCAAACGCATCGCCTCCGAGCTTCGCGCGCGCGTCGCCGGCGAGGTGGCACGGGTCAAGCACGAAAGCGCGCTGACGCCGGGGCTCGCGGTCGTGCTGGTAGGCCACGATCCCGCAAGCCAGATTTACGTCCGCTCCAAGCACAAGCAGTCGCAGGAGGCCGGCATGGCCTCGTTCGAGCATGTCTTGCCGCAGGACGTCGCGCAGGACGATCTGCTGGCACTGATCGCGCGGCTTAACCGCGATCCGCTGGTGCACGGCATTCTGGTGCAACTGCCGCTGCCGAAATCCCTCGATACCGAAGCGGTCGTCGAAGCCATCGATCCGGCCAAGGATGTCGACGGGCTGCATCCGAACAATGCCGGCCGCCTCGCTGGCGGATTTGCCGCGTTGTCGCCATGCACGCCGCTTGGCTGCATCATCTTGAGCAAAACCGTGCATGCCTCGCTCGAGGGCATGAATGCGATCGTGATCGGCCGCTCCAATCTGGTGGGCCGCCCCTTGCTGCAATTGCTGCTCAACGAGAACGCCACTGTTACGATGGCGCATTCGCGCTCGCGCGATCTCAAATCGCTGTGCGGCCGCGCCGACCTGGTTTACGCCGCCGTCGGCCGCCCGGAAATGGTGCGCGGCGACTGGATCAAGCCGGGCGCCGCCGTGATCGACGTCGGGATCAACCGCCTGACGGATGCCGACGGCAAAACCCGCCTGGTGGGTGACGTCGCCTTTGCCGAAGCTTTGCAAGTGGCCGGAGCGATCACGCCTGTGCCGGGCGGCGTCGGCCAAATGACGGTGGCCTGTCTTCTGGTCAATACCTTGCGCGCGGCGTGCGCGATCGCCGGTTTGCCGAAGCCTGGGGTGTAGCTCACCCTCCCCCGCTTGCGGGGGAGGGCCGGGGTGGGGGCCGCAGCAAGCACCACTACGTGTTCGTGGACTTCCCCCACCCGGCGCTTCGCGCCACCCTCCCCCGCACGCGGGAGAGGGAAGATAGTCCGCGGCCTATTTCTTCCCCCGCGCGATGCCTTCGGCGATCAGCCGATGGGCATCCTCGGCGCCGCCCCAGCGCAGTACTTTCACCCATTTGCCGGGTTCGAGGTCCTTATAGTGCTCGAAGAAGTGCTGGATCTGCTGCAAGGTGATATCGGGCAGGTCGCTATAGGTCCTCACCTTGTCGTAGCGCTGCGTCAGCTTCGAGGACGGCACCGCGATGATCTTCTCGTCGCCCCCGGCCTCGTCTTCCATCAGGAGCACGCCGACCGGCCGTACGCTCATCACCGCGCCCGGAACGATGGCGCGGGTATTGGCGATGAGAACGTCGCAGGGGTCGCCGTCGTTGGACAACGTGTGCGGAATGAACCCGTAATTGCCGGGGTAGCGCATCGCCGTGTACAGGAACCGGTCGACCACAAGCGTGCCGGCCTCCTTGTCCATCTCGTATTTGATCGGCTCGCCGCCGACCGGCACTTCGATGATGACGTTGACTTCGCGCGGCGGATCAATCCCGATCGAGATCGCTTCAATGCGCATGAGAAGCTCCGTGACGTGGAATGTCTTCGTTGGCCGCACCTGTCATACGCGCAGCCAATCCGCGTATCCAGCAAACTTCATGCGAGCATGTTCGGTGGGGATGAGGAAGCAGCGCCGACGATCAAGCCGGATTCAATTGGTCCAGGCGAAGGCGACCTTGTCGAGCGACTTGGGCCCGAACTTTTCCGAGGACCGCGCCACCATGCGGCCGCCCAATGCGCGATAGAATTCGGTCGCGGCATCGTTGTCCGAAAGCGCCCAGATCACCATGCTCTTCAGGCCGCTCTGCAGGAGGTCGCGCCGCGCGGCGGCAAACAGGCGGCGGCCGAAGCCGAGCCCCTGGAACTCGGGGCGCAAATAGAGCTCGTAAATCTCGCCTTCGAAATGCAGGCTGCGGGCGCGGTTGCGTCCGTAATTGGCATAGCCGGCGACCTTGTCGCCGAACACCAGCACGCTGACGCGGCTGCCCTTGCGGATTGCCGAATCCCACCATTGCGGGCCGCGGCGGTTGATCAGCTTTTCGAGTTCGGAGCCGGGAATGATGCCCTGATAGGCAGCGCGCCAGGCTTCGTCATGGGTGGACGCCACCGCTGCCGCATCCGCAGCTTTGGCCGGCCGAACCTCGATCAGGGTTGTGCTCATGACCCCGATCAAAGCAAGTCGGCGGGCCGGCATCAAGGTCTATCGTTAATTATGAGTTAACCTGTGGATTTTCTGCATCAGTCCCTCTCGCTTCTGTGCCGAAAGCGGACAGCCAAGAGGTATTTGGCCAGCACTTCGGCAGGTATTTGGGCTGGTATTCGTGCCGGGTTAGCGGGGATGGCCGGGTCGGCTTCAGGATTCTCGCCTCTGTCATCACGGGAAGATGCGTAAGATTTGATTCGCCGCGAGCGATCGTCAAAATCCCTATCCGGTCACAGGGGTATCTCATGCCTTGGTTAAAGGCGCTTTTAATGTCAATTCTGCTGGCCTCGTCGTGGCTGCAGACCGCGGCGGCGCAAGCGCCGTTTGGTCCGCAACACGCGGAGGGGGAGCCACTTCGCGCGCAGGCCTGGCTGGTGCCGTCGCCCGACCCGGATGCCCCGTCGCATGCCGTCCTGTTTCGCCCCTCCGGTGAAGGGCCTTTCCGGCTGGCGGTGATCGCGCATGCCTCCACCCAAAACACGTTGCTCCGCGCCATGATGCCGCAGCCGCAATACCGGCCGCTGGCTGCGCGCCTGGTCGCAAAGGGTTTTGCGGTGCTGGTGCCGGAACGTCCGGGGCACGGCGCCACCGGCGGTCAGTACCTGGAGGATCAACGCGGCTGCGACGACGCCGATTATGCCCATTCGGGGCGCGTCACCGCCGACGAAATCGCCGCAGCCATGACCTATCTGCGGCAACAGTCTTTCATTCGCCGCGACGGTACCGTCATTATCGGGCATTCCGCTGGAGGCTGGGGGGCGCTGGCGCTCGCCGGCGCCGATCCGGCCGATGTCTCGGCCATCATCGTGTTTGCCGCCGGCCGCGGCGGACAGCCCAACGGCATTCCCGACCAGATCTGTGCTCCGCATACGCTGATCGCGGCCGCCGGCGAATTCGGTCAGAGGGCGCGCGTGCCGGTGAGCTGGCTGGTCGCAGCCAATGACAGCTATTTCCCGCCGGACTTCTCGCGAAAAATGGCCGATGCGTTTCGCGCCGGCGGCGGCAAGGTCGACTTCCACGCGCTCGGGGCTTACGACGGCGAGGGCCATTGGATGGCCGAGACCGAGGGCGGCGTCAAATTCGCCGCGTCAGAACTTGACCGCGCGCTGAAGACGCAGCCGGGTGCGCGGGCGAAAAAATAGATGACACTCTATCTCGTCATCAAATATCTGCATGTGCTTGGCGCGATCATCATTCTCGGTACCGGTACCGGGATCGCGTTCTTCATGCTGATGGCCCATCGCAGTGGTGATACTGCATTCATCGCGCGTACGGCCGCCATTGTCGTGATCGCCGATATGCTGTTCACGCTGAGCGCTGTGGTCCTGCAACCCGTCAGCGGCGGGCTGTTGATGGCATTGAATGGGATCAGCTTTCGCGAGCGGTGGCTCGCCGCGTCGCTCGTACTCTATGTGATCGCCGGGTTGTTCTGGATACCCGTGGTTTTCATGCAGATCGAAATGCGCAACCTGGCAGGTATGGCCGCCGCGCAAAACCAGCCGTTGCCGCAGCGCTACTTTACATTGTTTCGCCGCTGGTTCCTGTTCGGCATTCCCGGCTTTGGTTCGGTCATGATCATTCTTTGGCTGATGATCGCCAAGCCGGATTTTTAGACGAACCGGTGTTGCAACGAGATGGCTGACGCAAAGAAAATTCTCGTGTTGGGCGCCTCCGGCCTGATCGGGCGCTTCCTCACCGAGGATTTACGCCAACGCGGCTTTGGCGTAGTCGCAGTCGCGCGAAAATTCGTCGCCTCGCAGATCCAACTTGCGCTCGATCTGGAGATGCCTGTTCTGGCGATGGACTTAGCCGCGCTGGCGCGGCTGATCGGCGAGCATACCATTGACGTGGTGGTCAATTGCCTCGGCGTGTTGCAGGATGGCCCGGGAGATGACGCCCGCGCGGTACATCGCGACTTCGTCGAGCGCCTGCTGCACGCGATCAAGACGAGCGGCCGACCCATCCGGCTGATCCAGCTGTCGATCCCCGGCGCGGCCGCCGACGACCACACTCCTTTCGGTGTGACCAAACGCGAAGCAGAACGGCTGATTGCGGCATCCGGCATTTCATACGCGGTTCTCAGGCCCGGCTTTGTGATCGCGCCCGCGGTCTTCGGCGGCAGCGCCATGGTGCGCGCGCTGGCGGCGCTGCCGTTTCAGCTACCGGCCTCCTTGTCCGAAAATCCGTTCCAGCCGGTGATGGTCGAAGACCTGTCGGCAACGGTCGCCTGGCTTGCCTCGCGTGACATCGCAGACAACAGCGTCAGCGCCGCGATCTGGGATGTGATGCTGAAGCAACCGATGACGCTGGGCGGGGTCATCGAATTGTTTCGCCGTTCGCTGGGCACGGCTGGTCGTCCGCGCGTCCCTTTGCCGGGCTTTCTGCTCGACCTCGGCGTGAAATTGGGCGATCTCGCAAGCTTTCTTGGATGGAAATCGCCGATGCGCAGCACCGCGATCGCCGAATTGCGACGGGGTGTTACCGGTGACCCTTCTGCATGGATCGCCGCAACCGGCATCGTGCCTGCCGATCCGTCACGGGCCGTCGGCGCCCACGCGGCGACCATTCAGGATAAATGGTTTGCCCGGCTTTATCTGATCAAGGCACTGGTCATCGCAAGCCTGGTGGCGTTCTGGACAGTGTCGGGCTTCATCGCTTTGTTCATTTCCTATGAGGCTGCCACCGGCATCCTGCGCTCGCACGATTTTCCGCCAGCGTTGGTCGCGCCGATTACAGTGCTCACCAGCCTGATGGATATGACGATCGGCCAGCTGATCGCCTTCCGGCGAACCTGTGTGTTCGGACTTATTTGGGGGATTCTCGCCTCGCTCGGCTATATGTTCGGGGCGGCGATCCTGACGCCGGACCTGTGGATCGAACCGCTGGGAGCGCTAGTCAAGACCGGACCCGCGATCGTGCTGATGCTGGTCGCACTCACCATATTGGATAGTCGCTGATGCCCGCGTGGCCCGATGATGATGTGATCCTCTACGACGGCGTTTGCATCTTCTGCTCGCGCTGGATTCGCTTTGTCGCTGTGCGCGATACGCCCAAGCGCTTTCGCTTCACAGCGATTCAGTCGGCTTACGGCGCGCGGCTGGCGCAAGCCTTCGGCATCGATGCCGACGATCCCGACACCAACGCCGTCATTCACGGCGGGGTGGCCTATTTCAAATCCGACGCCGCGCTGACCGTGCTGTCGTGTCTGCCGGGATGGGGCTGGGTGCGCATGTTTTTCGCCGTACCGAAGCCGCTGCGGGATGCGGTTTACAATCTCGTCGCGCGGAATCGCTACCGGATTTTTGGCAAGTACGAGGCGTGCTTTGTGCCGGATGCGGCGATGAGGGGGAGGGTGCTGGAGTGACGCCCAATACGGCGTCATTCCGGGATGCGCGTAGCGCAGGCCCGGAATCCATACTCCCGATGGTGGTTATGGATTCTCCGATGTGCAATTGCACATCGTAGTTCGCGTCTTCGACGCGCCCCGGAATGACAATCAAGGTTTCAGGACCGCCATCACCTCTTCCGCCGCCCTCTCCCCCGAATCCCGCGCGCCGTGGGCGGTGGAGAAAAAGTTCGGCGAGGTCGCTTCTCCCGCAAAGAACAGGCGGCCGTCGACGGGCGCGGCCAGCACAGCGCGCTTGCCGGCATGGCCGGGCAGGGCATGAGAATAGGAGCCGCGGGCAAACGGGTCGTGCGCCCAGCGCGATTCCCCAAGCGGCTTTAATCGGCGGCGGAAATCACTGCCGAGAAACGAGACGATCTCGTCGATGCTTTGCGCGGCGATCGCGCCTTCGCCGGCGTCTTCCAGCGCTTGCGCAAACCTTCCGCCGAAAAAGCCCTCGATGCACGGCTGACCGTAGGGGCGCAAATGATAGGTGCCCATTTCGGTGCGCATGGTGGCGCCGCGCAAATTGCCGTCTTTCGGCAAGTCGCCGGGCTCGTCCAGCGCCAGCATCACCTTGTCGGCAAGGCCCAGCGGCAGATTCGCCGCGGCATCGACCTTGTCCGGCAAGGACGGGTGAAACCGGATCGCCTCCTGCGCGATCAGATCAGTCGGCACGGTGACGACGGCCTTATCCGCGGTGAGCGTGCCTTGCGAGGTTTCGATGCGCAGCCGCTTGCCGGAGTGATCGATCAGCGTCACCTCGCAATTGAACACAAGCGGCAGCGACGCGCCATAAGCCGCCATCAGCGCGCCATAGCCGCGCCGCACCCGCCAGTTGGTGTTGCTGTCCTCATAAGCGTCGAAGTCGAGGATCGAAAGCCGATCGGTCTCGCAACCGTTGATGTAGGTGGAGACCGCATCGATCATCGGATTCCAGCGGTTGCCTTTTTCGAGATAAAGGCTGGCCGGATTGTCGCGTCCGGTCTTGGCGGCGTCCTCGATGCGC
Source organism: uncultured Alphaproteobacteria bacterium (assembly GCA_963832045.1). Taxonomy (GTDB): domain Bacteria; phylum Pseudomonadota; class Alphaproteobacteria; order Rhizobiales; family Xanthobacteraceae; genus Bradyrhizobium. Next base: position 149,717 of record CAWHSM010000005.1, on the reverse strand, counting down.
TGAAAGAACGCGTCGGTGGCGTGGAAGAAATCGGCGCGCTCGTCCGCTGGAAAGGATTTGCCATAGGCGCGTTCGCGCCATGGCGGCAGCGTGCGGTCGATCTCGAAGTTCAACTGCTCGGCAATCGCGACGAACGAATTTTGTTCGGCGGAATGCAGCCAGCCGCAGCCGAGATCGAACGTGACGTCGGGCGAGGCCATGATGGTGTGGCCGCGCCCGCCTACGCGGTCGCGCGCTTCCAGCACGATCACGGAAAGGCCGGAGCGCTTCAGCGCATGCGCGGCGCCAAGGCCCGCGGCGCCGGCACCGATGATGGCGACATCAATGGAAGAGGGGAGGGAAGTCATGGGCTGGCTGTAGCATGTCCGCGAGCGGCCTTGAAGTCAGCCGAATCGTAGGTGTCATCACCCGCGAAAGCGGGTGATCCAGTATTCCAGAGGTCTCAGCGAATGAATCGAATGGCCGCGGCGTACTGGATGCCCCGCATGAAGCGGGCATGACGGAGCGCGCCCTACGCCACCGCCTGCTTGGCCTTTTCCGCGCGCTTGCGGTCGTTGGCGTCGAGGAACTTCTTGCGCAGCCGGATCGACTTCGGGGTCACCTCGACCAGTTCGTCCTCCTCGATATAGGCCAGCGCCTTTTCCAGCGTCATCCTGATCGGCGGCGTCAGGCGCACCGCCTCGTCCTTCGAGGTGGTACGAATGTTGGTGAGCTGCTTGCCCTTGAGCACGTTGATCTCGAGGTCGTTGTCGCGGGTATGCTCGCCGACGATCATGCCCTTGTAGACCTTCCAGCCGGGCTCGATCATCATCGGGCCGCGATCCTCCAGCTTGAACATCGCATAGGCCACAGCCTCGCCCTGGTCGTTGGAGATCAAGACGCCATTGCGCCGGCCCTGGATGTCGCCCTTGTAGGAGGCGTAGCCGTGGAACAGGCGGTTCATGATCGCGGTGCCGCGGGTATCGGTGAGCAGTTCGCCCTGATAGCCGATCAGGCCGCGGGTCGGCGCGTAGAACACCAGCCGCAGGCGATGGCCGCCGGAGGGACGCATCTCGATCATCTCGGCCTTGCGCTCGCTCATCTTCTGCACGACGACGCCGGAATGCTCCTCGTCGACGTCGATCACGACTTCCTCGATCGGCTCCTGCCAATCTCCGGTGGCGTCGTCCTTCTTCAAGACGACGCGCGGCCGCGACACCGAGAGCTCAAAACCTTCGCGGCGCATGGTCTCGATCAGGATCGCGAGCTGCAACTCGCCGCGGCCCGAGACTTCCATGGAATCCTTGTCGTCGGCTTCGGTGACGCGCAGCGCGACATTGCCTTCGGCCTCGCGCAACAGGCGGTCGCGGATCATGCGGCTGGTCACCTTGTCGCCTTCGGTGCCGGCGAGCGGTGAGTTGTTGACGATGAACGACATCGACACCGTCGGCGGATCGATCGGCTGCGCCTTCAAAGGCGTATCCACGCTGGGATCGCAGAAGGTGTCGGCGACCGTGCCCTTGGTGAGGCCGGCAATGGCGACGATGTCGCCGGCTTCGGCTTCATCGAGCGGCGTGCGCTCGATGCCGCGGAACGCAATGATCTTGGTGATGCGCCCGTTCTCGATCAGCTTGCCGTCGCCGCCCAGCACCTTGACGGTCTGGTTGGGCTTGATGTTGCCGGAAGTGATACGGCCGGTAATGATGCGGCCGAGATAGGGGTTGGCCTCGAGAATGGTGCCGATCATGCGGAACGGCCCTTGCTCGACGGTCGGCGGCGTAACGTGGCGCAGGATCAGGTCGAACAGCGGCTGCATGCCCTGGTCCTTCGGACCCTCGGGGCTTTCCGCCATCCAGCCCTGCTTGGCCGAACCGTAGAGAATCGGGAAATCGAGCTGCTCCTCGCTGGCGTCCAGTGCTGCGAACAGGTCGAACACCTCGTTGATGACTTCGGTCGGTCGCGCGTCGGGCCGGTCGACCTTGTTGATGACGACGATCGGCTTCAATCCGACCTTGAGCGCCTTCGACACCACGAACTTGGTTTGCGGCAGCGGACCTTCGGCGGCGTCGACCAGCACCAGCGCGCCGTCCACCATGTTCAGGATGCGCTCGACCTCACCGCCGAAATCGGCGTGGCCCGGCGTATCGACGATGTTGATGCGGGTATCCTTCCACTGCACCGACGCCGCCTTGGCCAGAATGGTGATGCCGCGCTCGCGCTCCAGATCGTTGGAATCCATCGCGCGCTCGACCACGCGCTGGTTCTCGCGATAGGTGCCGGACTGCTGCAGCAGGCGGTCGACCAGCGTGGTCTTGCCGTGGTCGACGTGGGCGATGATGGCGACGTTGCGAAGGTTCATTTTGCTTCTTCTGCGTCAGACAATGAGGGAGCGCGATCTCTCCGGAAAACCGGGACCCACTTTTCCGGATCACGCTCGAAAAACGTTGATATGGGCAATGCCACGCCCAAAAAGGATGCCCGGCCAAAAGGGCCGGGCACGCCTTACTCGTTGCGGCGCAATATAGTCAGGAATCGCTGAAAAACAATCGCTTATTGGGCGTTTGGTTAGCCGATTTGGCGCAAAATCATGCGCCGTTAGCTGCCGGGGGCGGTTTCGCTCGGATAGACCCCGCGCAGTACCTCCTCGAAGTGGTTTTTGACAGATTCATTACACCGGCAGGCCCGGGCCCGCAGCCCTTCGGGGTCGCGCACCAGGATGGAACCGCGGCGGGTCTCCAGGATGTTTTCCGCCTTGAATATCTGGATCACCCGGCTCGCATAGCTGCGGCCGACACCCAAAAGCGTCGCGAGCTGCTCGTGCGTCAGCGGGACGATGTTGGCGCCGTCGGTGCGTTCCATGGCGGAGATGATCCACTTCGCGGTGCGTTGCTCGATGGAATGAATGGCGTTGCAGGCGGTCGACTGAAACATCTGCGCGAGCAGGCAGTCGGCATAGCGCGCAAACACATTGCGCAGTGAAGCGGAGGCGGTCTTTGCCGCATCGAGCCTGCTGATCGGCAGATTTACAAAGGGCCCGCCGAATTTGACGGTGATGCGCGTATAGGCCGGCAAATATCCGAGGCTGACTATTCCGCCGACCGCGCCTTCGCGGCCGACCAGAATGGTCTCGACGTCGCGGCCGTCTTCATTGGGAACGAGGTAGGAGGCAAGGCTCGCCCCGCAGGGGAAGTGGACGGTGTCGACGTCGTCACCGGGATTGTAAAGCAGCTCGTCGGAAGCCGCTTCTTCCGGCGCGAGATGCTGTGCGATCAGGGCGAAGTCCGCCTCGTTGAGCCGCCGCAACAGGTTGTTATTGGGCCGATCGCTGCTGTGGGCCGACTTCCCAGGTGAAATCATGGTTGCCTCCCGGTTTGCCTCGCGTGTCCAAGGGCTCACATTAGCCGCAGGAGCTCCGGAGTTCCGTGCACAAGTGCACAGACAACGAACCAGCGATGTGATGGTTTCGGCAAGGAACCCGTCGAGGCCCTGTCCTATGCGCGAGCGGAAGGACGCGTGCATTCGGCGTTGTTTTAAGTCATGGAACCTTGTTGGCGATGATGGATGCTTTGAGTAACTGCGTGCCCGGCGATGTCCTCGTTGTCGAAGATGACGCGATCATCGCGCTGGATTTCGAAGACACCATTCTGGGCTTCGGCGTGAAGACGGTCCGTATCGCGGCAAACGTCAGCCGCGCGTTGGCCATGATCGACGAACGCGCGCCTGATTTCGCTCTTCTCGATATCGGCCTGGTGAAGGAAAAGAGCTTTGCGATCGCCGAGCGGCTGGACACGCTCGGCATTCGCTTTGCCTTTGTCAGCGGATATGGCGCCGACGCAGCGGTTCCTGCTGCGTTTTCGCAGAGGCCGCGATTGCCCAAACCCTGCACCTCGGACGCGCTGGAAGCGCTGTTGAGAGAAGCGGTGGCCGGCTGCGCCAAGCGTTGACGTCCGGATCGCTTATCCCTGCTTCGGATCGAGCGTCGTCGACCAAAGCGCCGCATCGGTGCGGTCGCGCAAGGTCACCGTCATTTGCCCGGTGGCGCCCTCGATTTTGACATGACCAAAGAACTGCATGCCATCGGAGGGCGACAGGATCGCGCCTGACGGGGCGGCTTTGACGAACCTCACCTCGGGTCCGAACGTATTGTCGAGTTCGTTCTGCGAGCCGGTGCCGGCATGCAAGGGGCCGGCGACAAATTCCCAGAACGGCGTGAAATCCTGAAACTGCGCCTTGTCGGGATTGTAGAAGTGCGCCGCCGCGTAGTGCACGTCCGCCGTCAGCCACACGGTGTTGGTGACGCCCGAATCCCTGATGAAACGCAGGAGATCGGCAATCTCGAGTTCCCGGCCGCGCGGCGGGCCGTCGCCTTGCGCGAACGCTTCCGATCCCTTTTTGCTGGCGTAGTCGTCATAGACGATGAGACTAAGCGGCATGTCGGATGCGATCACTTTCCAGGTGGCACGCGAGTTCAACAGGCCGCGCTTGAGCCACGACAACTGATCGGGTCCGAGAAAATAGGCGTCCGGGCCGTACGTGGTCTGCTGGTTGGGTCCGTTGGGGCCGCGATAGCTGCGCTCGTCCAGCATGAAGACGTCGAGATGAGGCCCGTAATTGAGGGCGCGGTAGACCCGCCCGGGCTCAATGATGCTTTCGCGCATCGGATACATCTCGTGGAAGGCGCGCGCCGCCCGCGCCGCAAGCAGGTTGATGTCGCGCACTTTGTAGGCCGCGGGCAGCACTTTCGAGGCCGACCAGTTGTTGGTGACCTCGTGATCGTCCCATTGCACGAAGATCGGCACCTCGGCGTTGAAGGCGCGAACATTGTCGTCGAGGAAATTGTATTTATGCGCCGCGCGGAATTCGTCCGTGGTCTCGGCGACTTTTGCCTTTTCCGGGATAGTGAGGTTCTTCCAGAGCTTGCCATCGGCCAATTTCACCTCGGAGGAGATGATGCCGTCGCCATAGATGGTGTCGCCGGAGTGAATGAAAAAATCCGGGCGGTGCTTGCGCATGGCGGCAAAGCTCACCATGCCGCCATCTTCCGGATTGATGCCCCAACCCTGTCCGGCGACGTCGCCGCCCCACACGAAACTGACGTCGCGGCGCTCTGTAGGCGCGGTGCGAAAACGGCCGGTCACGGCCTCGCCTTCAATGTCGGGATGCGAGAGATCGCGAAATCTGATGCGGTAAAAAATCTCCTGGCCCGCGGGCAGGTTTTCCAGAAGCATCTTGGCGGTGAAGTCGCTTTCCGGCAGGGCTGCGATCGGCGGTAAAGCGCGCGCGTTGTTGAAAGATTCGGTGGTGGCGACCTCCACCAGCATTTGCGACGGCCGATCGGCGCGCGCCCACACCACGCCGCCGTCCAGCCCGATATCGCCCGACTGAACGCCATGGGTAATTGCCGGGCGGTCGGCGGCGCGGCTCAGGGAGGGCATCGCCAGCGCGCCGAGCGCACCGCTTGCGCTCTCAAGAAAACGTCGGCGGGAGATCCCGCGCGCATCATTGATCTTCATGCGGACCTTCGGATCGCTGTTCCCATCCCGCGCGAAGCTTACAAAGAAAATGTGACGGCGGGATTGCCATGTGAGCCGGCTGGTTCAGTGCGAGAATAGCCCATCTACGCGAAACGAGTAGCCCACGCCCGCCGTGTAGTTCGGCGAATTGTGGTTCAGTCCAAAAGCGACGTGGAAATCCACCTGCTGATTGGAGGTTAAACGGTACGTGCCTCCCGAGTTCAACAGCAATGTCGGACCAAGTCCTTCCGGATAGTCGCCAACATATTCCGTAAACAGACTGGCCCTCTCCGTCATTTTCTTTTCAATGACGAAGGTGGTCTCCGTGACCTGCTTTGTGGTCAAGTCGGCCGGCCGGAAGAACTCTGTGAGCATGCCGCTGAGACCCCAGCCGTCACGCAACTCCCACGACCAGGGAAGTTGAAGGTACGGTTGGGCGCCACGCCCGGCTATTGCAGGAGTGCCGGTTGGAAGAAAGACACCAGCGGTCACCGAAAGATCGATTTTCCCGGGCAGCGGACTGATTTGCCACTTCACAGCGGGCGCAACGTCCGTCCAGCCCGAAATGCCCGGAGCCTTGATGCTCGCGAAATAGGTGGGTACATCGACCAGAACCTCCAGGCATGGAGCGATCCCCAGCCGCCATCGTGTATTCGTGCCGTCGATCTCCCGGCCGCCGTCTCGCGCGCTCGTGTTGATTCCGTTTTCGCTCTGGAAGCTGCCGACCGGCACCACCACGCTTGAGTTCGTTACGTCGGGGCGGTCTGTCGCGATTGGATCCTTCGGCTGCGGACAGTTTGCTTCCTCTGCGCGCGCGCCGGTGACGGCGAACGCCAGCAAGGCCGTGAAGGTCAGCGCGCAAGGGGCTCGGCCAACCTTCAATACCAGACAAGACATTACGCCCACTCGACCGCCAACGGTTATGCAATCTATCCCTCTGCATTGACTCCAAGCGAGATCAAAATATTCCGCGATGATTTCGCTGCGGTGAAATGTCGCTGAGTTCGCGTCCGACGTCTCGCGATCGGGCCGGGTATCTCTGTAAGCACGGCGCCGGAACAAGCGCCGGCCTCTCGAACCGGTCAGTTCGCAGAGGCCGTAGCTATGCGGGGATTCAGGTAGCCGATTGATCCGACCTAGCCGGGCGGGTTGATATTCGGGTCAATGCCGCCTGGTCTCGAATGATCGTAAATGCTCTCTGGGACCCATCCGCCGTTGTAGAAGAAGGGTCCGTCCGCCGGCAGGCGATTGTAGACGCCACGAAAGGCCCTCGTACGATAGGCCGGGCCGTAATAGGAGGGTCCGTAATAACCCGGACCGCGTTCGTATTGCGCATAGGCCGGGGCGGCCAGCGCTGTGGTCAAAATCGCCAGGGCTGGGATTATGAGCTTGAATCGCATGATGGTCTCCTCTTCCCAGCCCGTCAGGAGCAAACTAGGCGCACAGGGTTCCGTTCCGCCTGCGGCGATCTGTTCTCGCGCACCTTGGCGTGATGGACGTTGGTCAGGTTCCGGTCGCCCGGAGCGCAGCCGCCGCCCTTTGCAGGTGGGGGATGTTCATGAGCAGGGCCTTGCGATCGGCCACCGCGCGATGAAACTGTTCGAGCGCGATGTTGAAGGAGGTCAAAGCTCCCCCTTCGACGGCGCCATGTTCGAAACCGTTCAGCGTGTCGCGCAATATTTCATCTGCTTCGGTCTGCAACTGATCGAGCTCTTCGATGGAATCGCCGCGGCGCGCGGAGGCGATCATCTCGAGCAGCCGTTCGCGATTCGTTGAGTTGCTGCTGCGCTCGTCCTTCTTGAGGTGGCCGGCAAACCACGCGCCGATCGAGCCCATCGCCGACAGCGCCATCAGGCTCCACCAGATGATATCGCTATAGCGGTCAAGAAAGGTCTTTTCCTCGCCGTCGACAAAAGCCGCCGCCCCCGGATGCACGGGGATGTATGCATCCTTGTCGGTATCGGGCGTCTCGATTTTCCCCGCCAGCGGAAATTCGCTCATCACCGTCTGCCGGATCGCGAACAGTTGCCGCGTGAGGGCGGCAACCGTGATGTCGGAGAGGTCTTTGCGCGCGACGATATGGTGCGAGAAGCTGATCGTCTTGACTTCCTCTTCAGGACGATCGGGTGAACCGCCGAAGGCGCCGGCCGGAATTTCGGAAGCTTCATACATCGGGTGGTTCTGCGCGATCGCTTCCGCCGAATCGATCGCCAGGAAAGTCGGTGCACGGCCATCGCGGGTCGAAGCCGCGATGGCCTCTGCCGTGATCTTGCTGTTGACCGGGCCCGCCGCAAGATAGGCGTCCGCCTTCTGGCTGTGAATCGCCTCGGCCGCCTCGCTGATCGGAAACTGGATGACCTCGACCTTGCCCGGGTCCACGCCATATTGCTGCAGGATCACCTTGAGCAGATCGACATTGGCTGGCGTACGGCCGACAACGCCGATGCGGCGCCCGGCGAGCTGCGCGATCTTGGTGATTTTCGCACCCGCCTTCTTGCCCTTCATGACGGGTGGCACCCACAACACCGCGACGTTCTTGCGCAGCGTCGCCACCGCTTGCACGTTTTTCGGCACATTGAGATCGCCGCGTACGATGGCGAGCTCCGCCTTTCCATCGGCAATGGTCTGCGCGCTCGTGGTGGCGCCCTCGGTCTGGATCGGTCGCAGGCGGATCTGGCTGTGGGCCTGCGCAAAGGCCTGGCTCAGCGCCTGAACGACCTTGAGATCGTCGCTGTTGGCAGGGCCGACCGCGATCCGCAGGATCACGGGACGCATCGCAAAATAATAGCCCGCCGCCAATGCGCCGGTGATGGCGAGGATGCCTGCCAAGACGATGAACACGACGCTTCGCCGCGCCGAAGAGCGCGGAGCTGCCGTCTTGGGTGGTTCAGCCGGGCTTGCCGGCTCGGGGTCGAGACCGCTTGCCATTGATCTGGAAAAGTTCAGCTCCAAGGGGGCCTGCCCAATCCGGTTAGGCTGATATTGTAGCAAACTTAGCGCCTTTTCCTGAGTTACTTCGGCGTCATGGTTACCGGGAGGCTCAAGCGGGAGGCCGATGCAACCATACCGGGTACATGGCCTCATCTCCTTGTTTGCGTGAGATCTTTTCGGGAAATCCGGCGCCATTTTCGCGGCGGATCATGTTTGGCCGATCGGTGTTAAAATAGCTGTCGGTTCAAGCAGGGAGGCCATTGTGGCGGAACGATTGTCAGCAGAGGCGCGGAAATCGGCCTTCAAGGGCTTGCCGGGGTGGAAAGAGGTTGCCGGCCGCGAGGCGATCGAGCGAACCTTTGTGTTCAAGAATTTCAACGAGGCGTTCGGCTTCATGAGCCGTGCGGCGCTGGTGGCCGAAAAGAACGACCATCACCCGGAATGGCGCAACGTCTACAAGACGGTCGAGGTGGTTCTCTCCACCCATGACGCCGGCGGCGTGACCTCGCTCGATGTCGAACTGGCGAAAGCCATGAACGCGATTGCGGCGCAGTTCGGGGTCGCCTGATTGAATCACCCACGTCCAATCTTGCAGGGTCGGCGCGACATTCCCAGCTAAGCCTTGGTGTAGCGGTTCGGAAGTCTGCCTTCGGAATCGGGACACTGGAAAGCTGCGCCAGGGAGTTCGGGCAATGAGTTCGGAACAAACGATCGGATTTGAACCGGTCGACAATTTGGCCAAGGACCGCGAAAGCGTTCGCAGGCGGTTCTGGGCCAAGTTCAAGCGGGTCGCGGCCGGGCTGCCCTTCGCGGAGGATCTGCTCAGCGCCTATTACTGTGCGTTCGATCGGCAGACGCCGCGCCACGTCCAGGCGGCGCTGCTGGGCGCCCTGGCTTATTTCATCCTGCCGTTCGACTTCATCCCGGACATGCTGCCGGTGCTCGGTTTCACCGACGATGCGGCGGTGCTTGCCACCGCGATCCGCCTGGTGGCCGCCCACATCACGCCGGAGCATCGCGAAGCTGCCCGCGCGGCGTTGACGCGCATCGCCGATCCCAAGATTTGATCGCGACGCAAGATCCGCCTGAACATGCAAACGCCGGGGTGAAGAGATCACCCCGGCGTATTGCTTTAGAGCCCGCTGTCCGGCCTATCGCGCTTTCGGCGTGGGCGCCTGGGCGCGGGCCTGTTCGGCCTCCCAAGCCTTGAATTGCCTGAACAACAGCTCCTTGTCGGTATCGGCGGGCAGCTTTCCGGCCGCCGAGGTCTGCTTCAGGAAATCGTCAAACCGGCCGCGGGCCACCGGCTCGATGCCATGGGTATCGAGCCATTGCTGGGCGGCGGGCAGTCTCTGCCAGCCGGCCAGCGGCGCCGCGAGCGAGACTTCCTTCCACTTCGGGTGGAACGGCGGTTTCTGGAACTGCGGAAACTTCGTGAAGAAGGCGTCCACAAACAACGCAAGCTTGCGATAGCGGTCGGAATTGGGCGCCCAATTATAGGCCGCGAGCAACGCCGGCACCGCGATCGTATCCACCGTCTCGCCTTCGGCGATCAGGTTGGGATAATCCTTCGAGGTGAGCGTCGCCGGCAGATAGTCCGTCTGTAGCGGTTTGTCGTAGTCGACCTTCACGAGATGGAAGCGGCCGTCATTGCTGAAGGTCGAAACCGACTTGTACGGCTTGCCGCCGACCACGATCACCGCGTCGAGTTCGCCGGCCTTCAGTTTCTCCATCGCGATGCGCTGCTCGATATAAAGCCAGTTCGCCTTCAGCCCGAGCCGCTCGGCAACCGTCAGAACGGTGACGAAGGTGCTGCCATTCGGCAGGTCGACGGCGACCCGCTTGCCCTCGAGATCCTTCAGCGTCCGCACCGATTTCGGCGCGATGATCTGCATCTCTTCATTGTAGAGCTTGGCCACATAGGTGAACTGTTTCTTGATGTCCTTGGCGAAGCCCTTTCGCTCGAGATAGTCGAGCGTGTCGGCGCGCACGATGCCGATATCGACGCCTTGCAGGAACAGGATGTCGGCGACGCTTTGAACCGAGCCACGCCCAACGATCGGAAGGACGCGCAACTTGTTTCCGTCGTCGAGCACGGAGGCGAGGTCGGCACCAAACTGCACATAGGTGCCGCCGATCGTGCCGGTGATCAGCGTCACCGTATTCTGGTTCAACGCCTGCTTGGTGGCAGCCGAGCCGAATTGAAAGATGGCCTTGAGGCTGTCCGAAACTTTCGCCGGGTCATACTCGGTCTGTTCGGCACGGGCCGCAAAGCCGAAAGCCATCATCGTGGCAATGAGTGCCAATCCAATCAAACGCCGCATGTGTCCTGCCCCTGAATGAAAAAGATTACTGCAATTGACTGAGACGCCGCTGAGCGTCAGCCGAGCCGAGTTGGGCGGCGCGCTGATACCAGTTGCGCGCCAGCGCCGGATCCGGAGTGATGTTGCGGATATCTTGCGTTCCCAGCACCGTGGGGTCGTAGGTCTGCGCCAGCATCAATGCCGCGCTCGCCTCCTGCGCCTCCGCCGCCCGTTCCAGCAACAAGCGGGCCGGCGGAATGTCGCCTGCCGCGAGCAGGGCTTTTGCCCGTGTCATCAGCGTGGCGAGTTCATCCGCGTCAAGCCGCCGGACTGGCGGCCCGGCCACGACCGGCGCTGCCGCAACGGCCAGCTGCTGGGTCTCCGCCGGAGCCTGATGGGCGGTCTTGAGCGCGAGTGCGATTTCATCGCGCGAGGGCGGCAGGGTTGCGTTCGTCGCCAGCGCCGGAACGCTGGCTGAAACAGCCGTCACGGTCTGACGGGGTGGCGCGACCGGCGCAGGCGCCGATCTCACATCGGAGATGCCGATCAGCGACGCTGTCGCGTTGGCAAAAACGGTGAGTGGATTTTTCACGGTAATAAAGGCGGCCACCGTTGCCGCAACTGCAACCACGCCGGTCTTCAACAGACGCGACGACCCTTTTTTTCTCCGGGTGCGCCCAAATCTTGACGACTGAGGACCGCCGTCAGCGTCGGACAGAAACAGTGGAACGGAATCGTCGGGAAGAAATTCTTCTCGCGTCGCGAGCGATCGCGCAGGGTGCCGGGACCTGAGTTGGGAACTGAAGGCGTCGAGATCAACCGGTTCGGCATACCGGTCTTCGTATGAAGGGTAATTCGATTCATACGGAGTTTCGTACGGATTGTACCGCGGCTCCTGTGCCATCGTGATGCCTCCCGCTAATACGCAACATCGGGCATGCCGGCACCAGTTTTATCGGCCACTGCCCGCTACTAAATTAAGGTTCCTAAAATCATCTTGAATCCGCCCAAAAAGCGACAATCGCGGTCTCGATTTGGGAGATATCTTGATTTCATTTAGGCATTTGGGTGCACCGAGCCGTTCGGTTCGCACCAAATGTGAAAAACCTGTGACGGGTGCCACAAGATGGCACACCTTGCGCGCAGATGCCCTGCGACGACGCCTGCTGTCAGGGATGCAGGATCACCTTGCCCATTGCCTTGCGGCCCGCGAGCACTTTCAGGGCGTTGGCGGTTTGCGCCAGCGGGAAGGTGCGATCGACGTGCGAAGAGATCTTCCCTTCCGCGGCCCATTGCACCAGCCGTTCAAGATTGGCGCGATTCCTGTCCGGATTAAGCCGAGCCCACGCGCCCCAGAAAACACCTCTGATGTCGCAGCCTTTGAGCAGCGCCAGGTTGAGCGGCATTTTCGGGATGTCGCCGGCGGCAAATCCGATCACCAGGAAGCGGCCTTCCCAGGCGATCGAACGCAGTGCTGCTTCCGCAAAGCTGCCGCCGACGGGATCGAATATAATGTCGGCGCCCTTGCCGCCGGTGAGACGGCGCAGACCCTCCTTGAGGTCGTCCTTGGCGTAATTCAAGCCGAGCTCGGCGCCATGCGCCTTGGCGAATTCAAGCTTCTCGTCGGATGATGCGCAGGCGATCACCCTCAACCCGAGCAGCTTGCCGAGTTCGCAGGCCGCCAAACCGGTGCCGCCTGCCGCGCCGAGGACCGCAAGCGTCTCGCCCCGCTTCGGGCTGGCGCGATCTTCCAGCGCATGCAGCGCGGTGCCGTAAGTGATGATGATGCCCGCGGCGCGATCGAAATCGAGATCGGCGGGAATCTTGACGATCGAAGCCGCCGGCAGCGCGATCTTTTCCCGCGCACCGTTATGGCCGCATGAAGCGATGACGCGGTCGCCGGGCTTCAATTCGCTCACGCCTTCGCCCACACTCTCGACCACGCCCGCAACTTCGGCAGCCGGCGAGAACGGGAATGGCGGCTTGACCTGATATTTGCCCTGGATCATCAGCAGGTCGAAGAAATTCAGCGCCGCCGCCTTGATCGCGATCACGGCCTCGCCACGGCCGGCCACCGGATCGGGTATCTCGGTCAGCACGAGGTCATCGGGGCCGCAATATTGCGAGCAGAGAACGGCTTTCATGGAGGCACTCGGGTTTCGGACGCACAGTTGAAGATTCTAACTTGTCATTGCGAGCGCAGCAATCCAGCGCTTTGAAGAAAGCGCAGGCGAAAGCTCGCTCGAAGGGCCGGGCTAAAGCCTTCCGAATCAGCCGCTTGCGAGCTATCCATCGGTCTCGTGATGTGGTGCCGGGCCATCTTCCAGTCACAATGATGAGAGACGAGATTCGGCAATGTCCGTGCGGGGTAGGCTGACAGCTTTGATTTCGGCGGCGCTTTTCTGCGCCTCCGTAAGCCATGTGCTGGCGCAAGCCGCTCCGAAGGGGGCCGCGAAGCCGGCTGCCGCCAAACCCGAACCCGCAACGGCCGGTGGCAGCGAGCCGACGCTGATCGGTCAATTCGGCACCTGGGGCGCCTATACGGCGACGCCGAACGGCAAGAAGGTATGCTTCGCGCTGGCAAAGCCTTCTTCCTCGAAAACCAATCCGCCGAACCGTCCGCGCGACCCGGCCTACGCGTTCGTCTCCACGCGGCCGGCTGAAAAGGTCACCAACGAGGTCTCGATCATGATCGGCTATGCCTTGAAGCCGGGCTCGGAATCGACGCTCGAGGTCGGAGGCGCTTCCTATGTCATGTATACCCAGGGCGATGGCCTCTGGATCAAGAACCCGGCCGAGGAAGAGCGGATGATCGATGCGATGCGAAAGGCCGCCGATGTAACGGTCAAGGGCGTATCGGCCAAGGGTACCGAGACCATCGATGTGTTCTCGCTGAAAGGGCTCTCCCAGGCGCTCGACAGGGTCGCCCAGGACTGTCGCCGTTAGCGCCAAAATGGCGTTGTTTGGGGGATCAAGAACGCCTATTTGATTGATATCGCTCCCCGTGGTGAGGAGGCGCTTTGCGCGCCGTCTCAAACCATGAGGCCCGGCTGTCATCCTTCGAGACGCGGCCCGCAGCCAAGTTTACGCAGGCTGCGTATACTTGCCTGCGACGCCGCTCCTCAGGATGAGGTCAAATATCTCGCAAGAACCAAAATGACTGCCAATTCGATCGATACCATTGCTGCGGCCAGCGTCCCCTTGGAAAAGGTGCCGCTGGAAGCCTATGTGCCGCCTGCGATGCCGTCGCTGGTCGGGCTGTCGCGCGAGGAGCTTGCGGCAAAGCTCGGCGAAATCGGCGTCGCACCTGCGCAGCGCAAGATGCGCGTGCAGCAGCTTTGGCACTGGATGTATGTCCGTGGCGCGCAAGCCTTCGAGGAGATGACCAGCATCTCCAGGGAAATGCGCCAAGAACTCGAGCAGCATTTCACGGTGGCGCGGCCCGAGGTGGTCGCCGAGCAGGTTTCCAACGACGGCACCCGGAAATGGCTGCTGCGTCTGCCGAGCGGCGACAGCCTCGAAAAGGCGCACGAAGTCGAGTGCGTCTATATTCCGGAAACCGATCGCGGCACGCTGTGTGTTTCATCGCAGGTCGGCTGCACGTTGAATTGTTCGTTCTGCCATACCGGCACGCAACGCCTGGTGCGCAACCTCACGTCGGGCGAAATCGTCGGCCAGATCATGGTGGCGCGCGACCGCCTCAACGACTGGGCCGATCGCGAGACGCCGGGCGGCGGCCGCCTCGTCACCAATGTGGTGATGATGGGGATGGGCGAGCCCTTGTATAATTTCGACGCGGTGCGCGATGCGCTTTTGATCGTGTCGGACAATGAAGGCATCGGCATCTCCCGCCGCCGCATCACGCTGTCGACTTCGGGCGTGGTGCCCAACATCGAACGGACCGGCGAGGAGATCGGTGTCATGCTCGCGATCTCCTTGCATGCGGTGCGCGACGAATTGCGCAACGAACTGGTGCCGCTCAATCGCAAATATCCGATCGCCGAACTGTTGCAGGCGTGCCGCGACTATCCCGGCGCCTCCAATGCGCGGCGCATCACCTTCGAATATGTGATGCTCAAGGGCGTCAACGACTCGCTCGATGACGCCAAATTGCTGGTGAAGCTGTTGAAGGGAATTCCGGCCAAGATCAATCTTATCCCGTTCAACCCGTGGCCGGGCACTTCCTACGAATGTTCGGACTGGCAGCAGATCGAAAAATTCTCCGAATATATCTTCAACGCGGGCTATTCGTCGCCGGTTCGCACGCCGCGCGGCCGCGATATCCTGGCGGCCTGCGGCCAGTTGAAATCGGAGACCGAAAAACTGTCGGTGCGCGAGCGGCAGGCGTTGCGCGCCATGGCTATGACGGATTGAGGGTACACAAAATCAAAGCTCGTCATGGCCGGGCTTGTCCCGGCCATCCACGTCTTTAATAATTTTAGCAGGTCAAGACGTGGATGCCCGGCATCGCAGACAAGTTTACGCAGCCTGCGCGAGGCAGACTGCTATGGCCGGGCATGACGATGGAGAAATCGGTGCGGCCGCTACCCGATAATGGATATACCAAATGGCGCTGATCGGTCGGTTGTTCGTCGTCTTTTTTGCGTTCCTCGCCGCATGCCTTGTGGCCGGGTTGGTCGTGATCGGCGCGATCATGTTTCCCGAGTTCTCCGATCTCGGCGCAGGTCCCGTTGATCCGGGCGCGCTCAACATCATGCTCGGCTTCGGCTTGATCTTTGTCAGTGGATTCGCCCTGGTGCCGGCGATGATCGTGGTGCTGATCACGGAAGCCTTCTATATCCGCAGTGCGCTGACCTATGCGGTCGGCGGCGGGCTTGTCGGCCTCGCCTGCTATCTCGGTCTTGTTCCCTTTGATCCCGATCAGCTTCGTTTCGAGGGCATCGTGCGCCGCCATCTCGAAATCATGACCGGCGCCGGCATCCTCGCCGGTGTGGTCTACTGGATGATCGCGGGCCGCAATGCCGGGGCGTGGCGGGTGCCACCGCCGGTGCTGCGGCCGCCGCCACTGCCGTCGCAATCGCCGCCGTCGTCGTGAAGCGCGTTCCTGCCGTGGCTTTTCATCCCGCGCCGTCTCGGCTAAACCCCGCGCCATGAACCGGACCGGATTGATCGTCGCGCTGTCGCTGGCGCTTGTTATCGGATTGCTGTTCGGAATCTACCCCGAACTCGATCTGAAACTCACCGCGTGGTTTTATGACGCGCCGAACCATTCGTTCCCGCTCAAGTCCAATATATTGGCGGAAATCGCCCGCAACGGCGCGATGGTGATTGCCTGGGCGCTGGCGCTGCCGGCGCTTGTCTCGCTGGTGGTGAAGCTGGCGCGGCCGGATCGGCCGTTGCTGATGTCGGGCCGGGCGGTTGTCTTTCTTGTGCTGACGCTCACCCTTTCCGCCGGCGTGCTTACCAACCTCACCTTCAAGAGCTATTGGGGACGGCCACGCCCGGTGACCGTGACGCAGTTCAATGGCGATCGGCCGTTCGTGGCGTGGTGGGACCCGCGCGGGACCTGCGGGCGAAACTGCTCGTTCTTCTCCGGCGAAGGCGCGACCGCCTTCTGGACCTATGCGCCGGCAGCACTGGCGCCGCCGCCATGGCGGCCGCTGGCCTATGCCGCCGCGACGGTGTTCGGCGCGGCCACAAGCCTGCTCAGGATAGCGTTTGGTGGACATTTCTTCACCGATGTCGCGATCGCAGGCCTGGTGACCTTTCTGGTGATCTGGCTGGCCCACGGCTATATCTACCGCTGGGCTCGCACGCGCCTGTCGGACGAGCGGATCGACGCCGCGCTGACGCGGCTGGCCTGGCCCGGATATCGGGCTCTGCAAAGATGGCGCGGCCGCGATGTCAGCGAAAAGCCGTCCGTGTAAGCGTTAACCGCTATTAGCGCGTGCCGACCGTCGCGGATTCTGATATTCGCGGCACTCAAACGACATCAGCCATTTCGACCGATTGGAAGTTCCATGAGTACGATCTTGAAAAGCCTGCCCAAAGGGGAAAAGGTCGGCATCGCTTTCTCGGGTGGCCTCGACACCAGCGCGGCGCTGTTGTGGATGAAGCAGAAAGGCGCGCGCGTCTTCGCCTATACCGCCAACCTCGGCCAGCCTGACGAGGCCGATTACGACGAGATTCCGCGCAAGGCGCTGGGCTTCGGCGCCGAAAAAGCGCGGCTGGTGGATTGCCGGACGCAACTGGTCCACGAGGGTATTGCCGCCATCCAGTCCGGCGCCTTCCACATCTCGACCGGCGGCATCAGTTACTTCAACACCACGCCGCTCGGCCGCGCTGTGACCGGCACCATGCTGGTGTCCGCCATGAAGGAAGACGGCGTCAACATCTGGGGCGACGGCTCGACTTTCAAGGGCAACGACATCGAGCGGTTCTATCGCTACGGCCTGCTGACCAATCCGGGCCTGAAGATCTACAAACCCTGGCTCGACCAGCAGTTCATCGACGAACTCGGCGGCCGCGCGGAAATGTCGGCGTTCCTGACGGTGCATGGTTTCGCCTACAAGATGAGCGCCGAGAAGGCGTACTCGACCGACAGCAATATCCTTGGCGCAACCCACGAGGCCAAGGATCTCGAGAGCCTCGACAGCGGCATCAAGATCGTCAATCCCATCATGGGCGTGCCGTTCTGGCGCGACGACTGTGCCGTCAAGGCCGAAAAGGTTGTCGTGCGCTTTATGGAAGGGCAACCTGTCGCGCTGAACGGCCAGACATTCACCGACCCGGTCGCGCTATTGCTCGAGGCCAATGCCATCGGTGGCCGGCATGGCCTTGGCATGAGCGATCAGATCGAGAACCGGATCATCGAGGCCAAGAGCCGCGGCATCTACGAAGCGCCCGGCATGGCGCTGTTGCACATCGCCTACGAACGGCTGCTCACCGGCATCCACAACGAAGACACCATCGAGCAGTACCGGATCAGCGGCCTGCGTCTCGGCCGGTTGCTGTATCAGGGGCGGTGGTTCGACTCCCAGGCCCTGATGCTGCGCGAGACCGCCCAGCGGTGGGTGGCGCGCGCCATCACCGGTGAGGTGACGCTCGAACTGCGCCGCGGCAACGACTACTCGATCTTGAATACGGAGAGTCCCAACCTGACCTATCAGCCGGAGCGGCTGAGCATGGAGAGGGTCGAAGATGCGGCGTTCACGCCGGCCGACCGGATCGGCCAACTGACCATGCGCAACCTCGATATTTCAGATACCCGCGACAAGCTTTCTCTCTACGCGGCGACCGGCTTGCTATCGATCGGGGAAGGCGCCGACATCTTTCAGTTCGATAGCGACAAGGATTGAGCAGACGCTTTTCCCTCCCCCTTTCAGGGGGAGGGAGCCTAAACATCGCCGCTCAACTATCGCGGCGGCGCGGTGCCGGGCGGCGGAGGCGGCAGTGAAGCCACGCCGCCGTTGAGCAACGGGGTGATGCGGCGAACGGTAACGCGCCGGTTGATGTGGCTCGGCCCGTCGGTCTGCTCCTTGAGATATTGCGCGCCGTAACCCTGCGAGGTCAGGTTTTCCGCGGGCACTCCGAATTGCTGGGTCAGCAGTTCGGCCGCGGATTCGGCGCGGCGATCCGACAGCGACAGGTTGTCGACTGGATTGCCCACCGCGTCGGTGTGGCCCTCAATCAGGAATATCTCGCGCGGGTTGCGCGCGATGACCCGATTGAGACCGTCCGCGATCACCTGCAGCTTCGCCGCCTGATCGGGCGGGATATCCCACGATCCGGTTTCGAAATTGATGGTGTTGAGATCGATGCTCGGCATCAGCATCCGCACCGATGGGCTGTAGCGGATTTCGTCGAGCGAATAACGCCGGTCGATCTGATCTACCGGCGGCGCCTCCAGCGTGTCGTAGATCAGGTCCGGCGCTGCCACGTCGGCTTCCACGATGTAGCGGTCGTGCGGAATTCGGATGACCGGCGGCGGCAGATCGACATAGAAGCTGCCGGCGTTGCGCGGGTCGCGGAAGCCGTTGTCGATCAGGATGATCTCGCGGCCCTCGCGATCGCGGCGAATTCGGCGCAGCAATTGCCCATCAACGCCGACGACGGTGATGATTTGCGAGCCATCGGGACGGATCACGACGGTGCGGTTTTCGTTTCCGACCCGTTGGGTTTGAATATCGCGGGCGCCGAAGCGGAAGCGATCTTCTTCGTTGTGACGAATGAAGGATTGTCCGCTCGGATCGACCACGATCACCCGTCCGGGTTCGGTGAAGACCTTGCGGCCGCCCTGATCGCTTTCCTGGCGTTGGCCGCGGAAATCCTCGAGGCGCCGCGGTCCTTGCGGTGCGGCGCCCGGGGCGATCGGCGTCATCGCCTGCGCTGGTGCCGGCGGAATTGGCGCGGCGACGGACGGTGGCGGACGACGCGCCAGCGGCGCGCCCGCGGGCGGTGCCGAGGTCTGGCCTCCGCCAGGTGCCGGCGTTGCAGCGGGCGCGGGAGCGCCCGGGGCGACCCGTTGCGCAGGCGTTCCTGCGGGCGGCGGGGCCGTGGGTGCAGCCGTTGATGGTGCTGCCGTTGGTGGCGCCGGCGGCTGGCCGGTTCGTGGGGGGGGTTGGGGCGCTGTTCTATCGCGCTCCAGCTCTCTTCGCTCCTGCGGCTGCCCTGCAGGTCCTGTCGGGGGTCGCGGTGCGGCGGGCGGAGGTGTTGCCGCAGGTGGCGCAACATGCGGAGCGGCAGCTGGCGGCGGCGGCGTGGCCGGATGCTGCGGCGGTGGAGGTGGCGGCGCGGCCGGACGCTGCGGCGGCGGAGGAGGCGGTGCTGCGGGGTGCGGCGGTGGAGGCGGCGGCGGAGCCTGCCGAGGGGGTGGCGGCGGGGCCGCCGGCCGTCCCGGAGGAGCGGCCTTCGGGGCTTCCTTGGGCGGCTGCCTGGGCTTCCCGTCAGGACCCACTTCCTCCTTGGCCTGCGCCAGCACCGTCGGCGCCGACTGCGCATGTGATGGAGTTGTCGCCAATTGCATGGCCGCAAGAGCTGTCGTGGCCAGCAGCGCTAGTCGAAGTTTTGTCATGTGCATTGGATCCTGGGGGAGAGTTCTGAAGGGAATAGGTAGTGGCAAGGTAACGAAAATCCTGAATGTTTGAATCAACAAACGCGGGCGATCAGCGGACAACCGTTAGGCCGGATTGTGGCGGCATTCAGAGGTCCACTTCAACCCGGTGCGGTGTTCTGCCACGTCAGATGTCTGTGGCCGGCGGAGGCGTGGTCGGATGATGCGGGCCGGGTATCGGCAATTCATCCGGCACATGCCCGGGCAATTCATCCGGCCTTTTCGGTTCGCCCGGCTCGTGCACGGGCGGCGGAATCTCCGGGTTAGGGTTTCCTGGCGGATTCTCCGGCGGAGGCTCCGACGGCTGCCCAGGCTCGATCGGCGGATCTTCGGTTGGATCGATCGGCATCACATCGCTACTTATCCTCAGCAGTCGCTGGCACTTAACGGCCCAGACGTGCCGATGTTCCGCTTTTCGGTGGAGGTGCCTCGATTCAGCCTCGCACCAGCATCGTGTTGCTCCGGGTCTTGCCGGTCACCGCATAGCCGCGCGATCGCATGTCGGCGATGCAGTCGTCCTGCCATTCATCCTTCGACAGGTGTTCGATCACCACCGCGCGCGGCCACAGCACCTGCGGCGCTTCCCTGAAGAAGCCGGTCAGAACGCGATCCTCGAATCCCTCGATGTCGATCTTGAGCGCATCGATATGATCGACGCCGGCCTCGCCGAGAATACGTTGCAGCCGTAGCGAGGGCACCTTGATGGCGTTACCCGAGCTCTTGCCTGACTTGATATGGCTGGCGCCGAGATTGTCGCCATCGGTCTCGATCATCAGTTCGCCATCGGAGGGACCGGCGGCCGCGGCGACTAGACGAACCTGCGTGAAACCGGAGGCGGCGCAGTTGAACGCAAGTCTGGCGCGGGCGATCGGATGCGGCTCGATCGCGATCACCGTTCCGGCCGCGCCGACATGGCGCGCCAGCACCATGGCATAGGTGCCGACATTGGCGCCGACATCGACGTACAGCCCGCCACGAGGCGCATGCGCGCGCAGAAAATCCAGATCTGCGAGATTGTAATCGGGGTTGAGCAGCGCGCCGCGTTCGGTGGCGTTGGTCTGGTGATGGAGGCGGAACGAGGCGCCCTGATATTGCACGTCCAGCGGGCCCGCGCGCAGCCGATTGATCAACCGCGACAGCATCGGACGGAAGGCGCCGCGCTTGAGCCGGGAGCGATGCGCGAGCGCGATGATCGCAGCCTGCGCGCGCGTCGGGGCAAACGCGCCGAAAGGCGGCGACGCCGGATCGTTGGCCGCGGTAGTCGCCGATGGAAGCGGTGATGAGGTCAAGACGGTGTCTCACCGAAGAATACCGGGCCTGCATAACCGAGTTTGCCCGGGGCTTCAACGCGTAGCCGGCATCATCCGCTCCCGGCGGCCGCCGGCCAGATGCAGGTTCGGCGCCTCACATCTGCCGCTCAACCATCTTGAGCTTGAGTCCGGCGATCGCTTCCGAGGGGTTGAGGCCCTTGGGGCAGGCCTTGGTGCAGTTCAAGATGGTGTGGCAGCGATAAAGCCGGAACGGATCCTCGAGATTGTCGAGACGCTCACCGGTTGCTTCGTCGCGGCTATCGATAACCCAGCGGGCCGCCTGCAACAATGCCGCCGGCCCCAGGAAGCGCTCGCTGTTCCACCAATAGCTCGGGCACGAGGTCGAGCAGCAGGCGCAGAGAATGCACTCGTAAAGCCCGTCGAGTTTTTCCCGATCCTCATGGCTTTGCCGCCATTCGCGCTGCGGGGTCGGCGTCGTCGTTTTCAGCCACGGCTCGATCGAGGCATATTGCGCGTAGAAATTGGTCAGGTCCGGCACCAGGTCCTTGATCACCGGCTGGTGCGGCAGCGGATTGATCTTGACCGCGCCGTCCTTCACGTCGTGCATCGATTTGGTGCAAGCGAGCGTATTCTGGCCATCGATATTCATGGCGCAGGAACCGCACACGCCTTCGCGGCAGGAGCGGCGGAATGTCAACGTCGGATCGATGTGATTCTTGATCCAGATCAGGCCGTCGAGCACCATCGGACCGCAGTCGTGGGTATCGATATAGTAGGTGTCGACGCTCGGATTCTTGCCGTCGTCGGGGTTCCAGCGATAGATCCTGAATTCGCGCGTCTCGGTGGCGCCGGCCGGTTTCGGCCAGACCTTGCCGCCAGATATTCTCGAATTCTTCGGGAGTGCGAATTCAACCATCGATCCTGCCTTTCGTCATTCCGGGATGCGCCATTCGACGCAGGGCCGGAATCAATATTCCCTGTCGTGGTTATGGATTCTGCGATGTGCAATTACACATCGTAGCTCGCTCGCTTCACTCGCGCCCCGGAATGACGGGTTGTGGTTGTTGCCGCTCAATACACCCGCGCCTTCGGCGGGATGTATTGAACGTCGTTGGTCATGGTGTAGTCGTGCACCGGACGGTAATCGATCGTGGTCTTGTCGTGATCGTCGATCCAGGCGAGCGTGTGCTTCATCCAGTTCTTGTCGTCGCGCGCGGAAAAATCTTCCCGCGCGTGCGCGCCGCGGCTCTCGGTGCGGTTCGCCGCCGAGTCCATCGTCACCACCGCCTGCACGATCAGATTGTCGAATTCCAGCGTCTCGATCAGGTCGGAATTCCAGATCAGCGAGCGGTCGCTCACCGAAATGTCACTGACGCCGCCGTGCACCTTGTGAATCAGGTTCTGCCCCTCGCTCAGCACCTCTCCGGTGCGGAACACGGAGCAATTATTCTGCATC
The DNA here is from genome assembly GCA_963832045.1 of uncultured Alphaproteobacteria bacterium. GTDB lineage: Bacteria > Pseudomonadota > Alphaproteobacteria > Rhizobiales > Xanthobacteraceae > Bradyrhizobium. The sequence continues at coordinate 127,191 of CAWHSM010000005.1, read as the reverse complement.
ACGTGCTGCATGCTGTCGCGCAGCTTCGCGGTCGGCGTGCCGCCTGCGGCGTAGCGATAGTGATCGAGCCGCCCGAGCGCTTTGTCGGCGGAACCTGCGGGCAATTCCGGCTGCTTGCCGTTGGCGGTGAGCTTCTCCGCGCAGCGCAGCGCGGCGGCGCGGCCGAACACCACAAGGTCGATCAACGAGTTCGAGCCGAGCCGGTTGGCCCCATGCACCGAGACGCAGGCGGCTTCGCCCAGCGCCATCAGGCCGGGCACGATGGCGTTGTCGTCGCCGTCCCGTTTGGTGAGCACCTCGGCGTGATAATTGGTCGGGATGCCGCCCATGTTGTAATGCACCGTTGGCAGGATCGGAATCGGCTCCCGCGTGACGTCGACATTGGCGAAGATCTTCGCCGATTCGGAAATGCCGGGCAGGCGTTCGTGCAGCACCTTCGGATCGAGATGATCGAGGTGCAGGTAGATGTGATCTTTTTTCTTGCCGACGCCGCGGCCTTCGCGGATTTCGATGGTCATCGCGCGTGAAACGACGTCGCGGGAGGCGAGGTCCTTGGCGGAGGGCGCATAGCGCTCCATGAAGCGCTCGCCTTCGGAATTGACGAGATAGCCGCCTTCGCCGCGCGCACCCTCGGTGACGAGGCATCCCGAGCCGTAAATGCCGGTGGGGTGGAACTGCACGAACTCCATGTCCTGCAGCGGCAGCCCGGCGCGCAGCGCCATCGCGCCGCCGTCGCCGGTGCAGGTATGCGCGGAGGTGCAAGAAGCGTAAGCGCGGCCGTAGCCGCCGGTCGCCAGTATCGTGGTCTGGGCGCGGAAGCGATGCAGCGTGCCGTCATCGAGCTTCAGCGCGACCACGCCGCGGCAAGCGCCCTGGTCGTCCATGATCAGGTCGATGGCGAAGAACTCGATGTAGAATTCGGCCGAGTGCCGCAGCGCCTGTCCGTACATGGTGTGGAGCATGGCGTGGCCGGTGCGGTCGGCGGCGGCGCAAGTGCGTTGCGCCTGGCCCTTACCGTAGTCGAGCGTCATGCCGCCGAACGGCCGCTGATAGATCTTGCCGTCTTCGGTGCGCGAAAACGGCACGCCCCAATGTTCGAGTTCGTAAACCGCCTCGGGTGCGTTGCGCACCATGTATTCGATCGCGTCCTGGTCTCCCAGCCAGTCCGAGCCCTTGACGGTGTCATACATATGCCAGCGCCAATCGTCCGGATGCATGTTGCCGAGCGCGGCCGAGATGCCGCCTTGCGCTGCCACCGTATGCGAGCGGGTCGGAAATACCTTGGTGATGCAGGCGGTGCGCAAGCCCGCCTCGCTGCAACCGACCACCGCGCGCAAACCGGCGCCGCCGGCCCCGACGACAACGACGTCGTAGGTGTGGTCTTCGATCGGATAGGCGTTGCCGTTGGCGGCCGGACCACCCTTGCCGTTTGCAGCGTTGCCGTTTCCGCCTGCGGCCATCATTACACTCCGGATGACAATTTGAGGATGGCGTAGATCGAGGCGAGCGCCACCGCAAAGCAGAAGAAGTTATTCGCCATGATCGCGACGAGCTTCAGCGTCTCGGTCTGCACATAGTCCTCGATCACCACCTGCATGCCGATTTTCATGTGCCAGGTGCTGGCAATGATGAACAGCAAAAGGATGATCGCAACAGGCGGCGAGCCCAGGATTTGCGCGGCGCCCGCGTGATTGCTGCCGATCAACATCATCACCACCACGATGACGGGCAATACCAACAGCACCATGGCGACCGCGGTGATGCGCTGGCGCCAGAAATCGGTAGTGCCGGAGTGCGAGGCGCCGAGATTGCGAACGCGGCTGAGTGGCGTGCGCATCGATTTCACGACCTCAACATGGGGTGCGCTCATCGGCCGCCTCCGATCACATAGGCCACGATCCAGAGCAGTATGGTGGCCGAAATTCCGGCGATCAGGGCGCCCCAGGTCATGGCCTCGCGCTCGCTGGCCTTGAAACCGTAACCCAGATCCCAGAAAAAATGCCTGATGCCGCTGAACAGGTGATGCAGCAGCGCCCAAGTGTAGCCGAACACGATCAGGCGGCCGAAAACGCTGGCGATGAAGCCATGCACATGGGCATAGGCGGTCGGCCCCGAGGCGGCGGCGATCAGCCACCATGCCAGGAGCAGTGTGCCGAAATACAAAGCGACGCCGGTGGCGCGGTGAACGATGGAAAGTGCCATCGTCAAGGTCCAGCGATAGGTTTGCAGATGCGGTGAAAGCGGTCTTTCGATCCTGACGGTCATCGGCGACTTTGACGGGTTGGTGGGCCTCCATGAGGGGCCCTTTTGAGGGATCGCGGTAGGCGATTCTTATTTACGAAGTCGAAACAGCCAGTGCAATGGCGAAATCCCTCTGTCTGCGAATGGCAGTTCATCGCTTCAGATGAGCCTTGCATAGCTGTTGTCCCGGTTCTGACATTCGCCGGTGCGGAGGTGAGTGCTTGGCGAATGTCAGAACCATGGGACACTAGTGTAGCAACTCTGACGTTCCTTTCAGTGTTGCCGCGAGCTCTCGGAAGGAACGTCAAAGTCAAAGCTACACTAGGATCATATAGTTGCTAGTGTCCCTTTGGTTCTGACATTCGTAAAAGTGCCCGCTGCGATGGGATACGAATGTCAGAACCATGGGACACCAGCCAAATATCGGCTTCTGATGTGGTTTTGGTCCGGCATTCGCTCTGAGCGCTCGAGGCGATACCGGAGCGAATGCCAGATCCACCACATCAGGGGATTGATTTGGTCGGAGGCGTATGATGGCTGGTATACCTGAAGCACAATTCATGAACAGTGTGCCCGGCGTCGGCAAGGCAGGAATATGCAATGACGATCGCGGGGATGGACGTCTCCGAAATCCTTGAACTGGCGCTTTTGCTGGTTGCGGTCGGGGCGCTCGCCGGATTTCTCGCCGGCGTTTTCGGGATCGGCGGCGGCGCCATCCTGGTTCCGGTTTTCTACGAATGCTTCCGCCTGGCCGGCGTCCCGGTGGACGTGCGGATGCCGTTATGCGTCGGCACCTCGCTGGCCATCATCATTCCGACCTCGATTCGCTCCTACCGTGCCCATTTCGCCCGCGGCGCGATCGACATGGAAATCCTGCGCGCCTGGTGGCTGCCGGTTCTGATCGGCGTGCTCGCCGGCAGCGTGATCGCGCGCCATGCACCCGAGCGATTGTTCAAAATCGTGTTCCTGGTGGTGGCCTGGTCCGCAGCCGCGCGGCTGTTGTTGGGACGCGAAAGCTGGAAGCTCGGCGATGACCTGCCCAAAGGACCGATGATGCGTTTCTTCGGCCTTTGTGTCGGACTGCTCGCCACGCTGATGGGGGTTGGCGGCGGGCTGTTTGCGAATTTACTGATGACCTTTTACGGCCGTCCAATTCATCAGGGCGTCGCGACCTCCTCGGCGCTGGCGGTGCTGGTCTCGATTCCCGGCGCGCTCGGCTATGTCTATGCGGGGTGGCCGGTGGCAGCGCGTTATCCCGACGTGCTGGCGCTGCAAACGCCCTTTGCGCTCGGCTATGTTTCGCTGATCGGCGCCGTGCTGGTGATGCCGACAAGCCTCCTGATTGCCCCGCTCGGGGTGCGGGCGGCACACGCGATGTCGAAGAAAACGCTGGAGCGCGCGTTCGGCACCTATATGCTGATCGTCGGTACGCGATTTGCGATCACGCTGTGGAACGGACAATAATCAGTCCTTCAGCCGGACTTCGCTGAAGCCCCATTTGCGCAGATCTCCGGCGCCTTCGATTCGGTCGTTGTCGACGAGTTCCTGAATGCGTGCCGCCACGATTTCGAGACTTAAACCCATTTGCTCAAAACGGTCAGTTGCACGGCTGAGTACCATCGCAACCTTTTGCCAGTGCGGTTTGAGAACGGAAATGAGAATGTCGTCGATCTCCTTTACGGAAATCTGAGGAGGAAGGTGGACCTGATCCCAACGCAGCGTGCTACCGATCCAGGGCTTCTCCTGCAAGTTCTCTGGTCGCAAGTCGGGGTATTGATCGTAGATCGGCGATAAAAGATCAGACCGCAAAATGGCGAAAAGCTCACCCAGTAATCCGATGAGTTCTTGTCCTTCTTCCCTGGCCAGACTGGCAATGACGTTAACCGCTTGACCGAGGGCGCGATCCGCGTCTTGCAAATGCTGCGTGATCTTGGCCGCCTGGTCTCGGTTCATCGCTGCTCCCCCGCCATCGCGCGCATGCCCTTCGCGGCAGGTTGTTTGCTCGCGTAAATCTTCGCGTAGGTTTCGCGCAAAATATTCTTCTGCACCTTGCCCATGGTATTGCGCGGCAATTCGTCGACCACGAACACGCGTGGGCATCAATCCCATGCATGCCGTTAGATCGTCTCGCTGCGCGCCAGTTCCTCCACTTCGCCGGCGCTGTAGCCGAGTAGACCGGTCAGGATCTCGCGCGTATGCTCGCCAAGCCGGGGCGGAGCCTTGTAGGTATCGAGCGGCGTGTCGCTCAGATGCATCGGATTCTTGATGTTCTTGACGATGCCGGCGTTGGCGTGCGGCATCTCGGCGATCATATCGCGCGACTTCAATAGCTCGCTCTCGCAGACTTCGCCGACCGTGCGGACCCCGCCGCTCGGAATTCCGGCGGCCTCCATCAATGGCAGCCAATCGTCGCGCTTGCGCTGTCTGATGATGTCCTTGACGATCGGCACCAAAATCTCGCGGCTACGGACGCGGTCCGCGGCTTTGGCGAAGCGTGGATCGTCGGTCAGGTCCGGCCGCTCAACGGCCTTGCAGAAGCGTTTCCACAGTTCGTCATTGGCGACGCCGAGGCTGATCCAGCCATCGCTCGCTTCAAACGTCTCATAGGGCACGATGGTGGCGTGCGCGTTGCCGCGGCGTTTCGGCAATTCGCCGGTGGCGTAATAGATACTGGCATTGAAGGTGAGCAGCGAGGCAACCGCTTCATACATCGAAATCGAAACATGCTGGCCGCGCCCGGTTGTTTTCGAGGCGTAAAGGGCGGCGAGAATGGCCTGCGATCCATTCAGTCCGGATACCAGGTCGGCGATCGAGGTGCCGACCTTGTAGGGCGCGCCGTCGGCCGGACCGGTGAGATCCTGGATGCCGGCCTCGCCCTGCACGATGACATCGTAGCCGGGCCGGTCTTTCATCAAGCCGGTATTGCCGAATCCGGAAATAGAGCAATACACCATGGCCGGACGGCGGGTGCTGACGGCGGCGTAACCGAAGCCGAGACGATCCATCGCGCCGGGCCGGAAATTCTCGACCAATACATCGGAGGTCTCGATCAGCCGCCACAGCACCTCGCGGCCGCGCTCGCTCTTCATGTCGAGCGTCATGCTTTTCTTGTTGCGGTTGACGGAAAGAAAATAGGCCGCTTCGTCGCCTTGATAGGGCGGCGCGAATGCTCGCGTGTCGTCGCCCTCGACCGGGCGTTCGACCTTGATCACCTCGGCGCCGAGATCTCCGAGCTGCATGGTGCAGAACGGTCCCGACAATACCCTTGTGAGATCGACGACACGTAATCCTTCAAGCGGGCGCATGCGCTTCTGGCCTCATTTTGCTGCGAAACTGACGGGGAACCGAGCGGCGTTTATCGGGGCATTCATGCGTCATTCCGGGGAAGGCGGACAGCATCCCCCGATCTTGGGGCTTCCATAGCAAAGACGGCCTTCACAAGGCAACGGCGCCGGGTCGCATGTCAAATAGCGGGAAACGTGTAGCCGGGGTCACCGGCGGCTGCCAGCTTGGGAAGCGAGTACGCTCACCATGATGAGCCGCCCACGTTGGCAATCGCAAAAGGTTTCAAATCCGGCGAAATTTATTGTCTGAAACGCGCCCGAAAGCCTGCCGTAGCTCAGGCCAACGACGACGCAGTCAATCCCTCCGACCAGCCGTCGCCGTTCAACCCTTATCGGCCGCGGATGTCCGCTGGCCTTTATCAACCGGGAGACGTTTCCATGTCCAAGCGTATTGCTCTGCTGTCAGCCGTTGCCTTCGGCGCTCTTGCCCTGACCGCGACCGTCGTCGCGCCGGCTGGCGCGCAGGAAAAGACCGTCATGGTCGGCGGCGCCGCGATGTTCCCTTCCAAGAACATCATCCAGAACGCGGTGAATTCGAAGGATCACACCACGCTCGTTGCCGCGGTGAAGGCCGCCGGTCTCGTCGACACGCTGGAAGGCAAGGGGCCGTTCACGGTTTTCGCGCCGACCAACGCCGCCTTCGGCAAGCTGCCGGCCGGCACGGTCGATACCCTGGTGAAGCCCGAGAACAAGGCCACGCTGACCAAGATCCTCACCTACCACGTCGTCCCCGGCAGGCTCGAGGCTTCCGACCTGACCGACGGCAAGAAGCTCAAGACCGTTGAAGGCGAAGAGCTGATGGTGAAGAAGGCGGATGGCAAGACCTGGGTCGTCGACGCCAAGGGAGGTTCTGCCGCCATCACCATCTCGAACGTCCATCAGTCGAACGGCGTGATCCACGTGGTCGACACCGTCCTGATGCCGGCGTCGTAACGGCGAGCCGGAAAGGCGCGGTCGCTTTCCGTCCCCACGCGGACACGCATCGCGCGAGCCGGGAGAACCCGGCTCGCGTTTTCGTGAATTCAAGACAGGCCTGGCGCGCCGCGACTTTCGGTTTATGGGGCGTTTTGGCAGTAACGAAATCTCGGTTTCCGGCGTATATTCACCACATCAGGAAATGTCCGGCTTCAGCGACGGGAACTTCATGTCGAGCCTTGCAGCCACCGAGCAACACAGCGCAACCGCCTCCAAGGTCATTCAACCGGCCTGGGTGCGGGTGATGCATTGGATCAACGCGGTCGCGGTGATCCTGATGGTCATGTCGGGATTGCAGATCTACAACGCCTCGCCGCTGTTCCATTTCTTGAGATTCTCGCATTCGATCACGCTCGGCGGTTGGCTCGGCGGCGCGCTGCTGTGGCATTTCGCGGCGATGTGGCTATTGATGGTCAACGGCCTGATCTATCTCATCACGGGTTTCGTAACCGGCCGCTTTGCCAAGAAGCTGCTGCCGATCAGTGCCGGCGGGGTAATTTCCGATGCAACCGCGGCGTTGACCGGCAAGCTGTCGCACGCGGACTTGAGCAAATACAATCAGGTTCAGAAATTGCTCTATACCGGAATCATTGTCGTCGGCGTTGTTATCGTGCTTTCCGGATTGTCGATCTGGAAGTCGGTGCAGCTGCAATATCTGACGGCGCTGTTCGGTGGATATGATATCGCGCGCTACGTGCATTTCTTCTGCATGGCTGCGATTGTCGCATTTCTGGCGATCCATGTTCTTCTGGCTCTTCTGGTGCCGAAGAGCCTGCGCGCCATGATCATCGGCCGCTGAGTCACAGGAGACATCCATGGGCCGACTTCGCAAACTTCTGATACCGGGCGTCGACAAGCGGCTGCTGGTCAAGGACGCGATCAAAGTGATGCCGGATCCGGTGCGTCGTCGTTTTATCACCGGCGGCGCGAGCTTCGGCGCGTTGACGCTGCTGACCGGCTGCGACGTGGTGGATTCTTCTTCGGCTGAGGAAGTGTTGACGAGAATCTCGAAGTTCAACGATGCCGTGCAGGCATTCATGTTCAATCCCGACGCGCTGGCGCCGACCTTTCCGGAAAGCGCGATCACCAAGCCGTTCCCGTTCAACGCCTATTACGAACTCGACGACGCGCCGGAGATCGACGACGCGGATTGGAAATTCGAGGTGCGGGGGCTGGTCGAGAACAAGAAATCATGGACGCTGGAGGAGCTCTACAAGCTGCCTCAGGTCAAGCAGGTGACGCGTCATATCTGCGTGGAGGGCTGGAGCGCGATCGGAAGCTGGACCGGCACGCCCTTGCGCGATTTCCTCAAATTGGTCGGCGCGGATACGCGCGCCAAGTATTGCTGGTTCCAGTGCGCGGACAAAGAGGGCTACAATTCGCCGCTCGACATGCGCACCGCGCTGCACCCGCAAACCCAGATGACGTTCAAGTTCGGCGACGAGATCCTGCCCCGCGCCTATGGCTTTCCGATGAAGATCAGGGTGCCGACCAAGCTCGGCTTCAAGAACCCGAAATACGTGGTCTCGATGGAAGTCACCAACGACTACAAGGGCGGCTACTGGGAAGATCAGGGTTATAATTCGTTCGGCGGAAACTGACCGCAGACCACAGATGTGCAACTGCACATCGTAGTTCGGTCCTGACGGACCTCCCCGGAATGACTGGATCAAGATTTCGCCAACCGTCGCTGAAACGCTGCCGCCACCGCTCCGAGCGCGAGCAGCAAGGCCGAAGCATTCAGCGCATAGGACAGATTGCCGAAGGCATCGGTGATGGCGCCGACCGCGGTCGGTCCCAGCGTCTGGCCAATTCCGAACGCGACGGTCATGGCGGCAATCCCCTTGGGCCATGCCGATGGCGGCGCGTTGAATTGCACGAAAGCGGTGGTCGATCCCACGATCGCAAAGAACGAAACGCCGAACACCAGCGCCGATACGGTCAGCAGCAACGCCGAATGGCCCAACAGCGGCAGCGCCGCGCCGATGGTATTGACGCCGAGGATGATCGCGGTGGAAAGCCCGCCATTGTCGCGCGCCAACAGACGCTGCCACGCCCAGGGTGTGACAAACGCGCTCACGCCTATCAGACACCAAAAGGCGCTTTGGGCCGCAGCACCTCCGCCGGCTTCGCGGACATAGGCGATCATGAAGGTCATGTAGGCGATATATCCCGCGCCAAACAGGAAATACCCGGCGAGGTAAATCAGGATCGGGCGGAGCCTAAAACGCGCCGGTGTGGCGCCGTCGAGACTGCCACCGGCGTCGATCGGCGTCGTCAGCAACGGGATCGTCAGCGCCGCGCTTAGCAGCGTCATCGCGCACCACACGATCCACCACGATCCCCGGCCGAAAGCCTCCAGAACGAACGGCGCGATCAGTCCAGACGCCAGGATGCCGAAGCCGGGCCCGGCATAAAACAGGCTGAGCAGGAAGCTTGCACGCGCAGGACGCGACTGGGCGATCCGCGCCGCCAGCGCGGCGCCTGCGACAAAGGCGAGCGCGGCCCCGAAGCCAACCAAAAGACGGGCAAAGCTCAAGACCAGGAGATTGCCCGAGATGGCGCTCATCGCCAGTGAAAGAACGCAGGCCAGCGTACCCCAGCGGATGGAAGCGGCGAACCCGAACCGCCGGATCAATCCTGCGGCCATCAGCGCACCGGCGAGATAGCCCGCCGCGTTGACGGTGTTCATGAAGCCGGCGACCGAATACGACCAACCAAGCGTGTCGCGCATGTCCGGCAACACCAGCGAATAGGCAAACCGGCCGATGCCAAGTCCGATCGCCGGCGCCAGCGAGAGGATCAGGATCAGCCGCGCTGGGCGGGCGACAGGGTCGGGGGTTTTCAAGGAATTCTCCGGCGAGAGACACACTTTGGCAGGTGCCGCGGCGATTGCACATGCATGCCGCGGCAATGGTGTCTTGCCATCTGCGCAACACGGCATTAGCACTCCGCGCGGATTGCAATATCATCGTCATGCCCGGCCATAGGCGAGCGGAAGCGACGCCGTTCTTCGAACGGCTATGACTGCAGAACGAGGAATATCATGGCGACCCACAAACTCCTGCTTCTTCCCGGCGACGGCATCGGCCCCGAAGTGATGGCGGAGGTAAAGCGGCTGATCGCGTGGATCAACGCGCAGGGCATCGCGCATTTTACGACCGAGGAAGGGCTGGTCGGCGGGGCCGCCTATGACGCGAGCCAACAGAGCATTACCGATGCGACCATGGCGCAGGCTTCGGCCGCCGACGCGGTGATCTTCGGCGCGGTCGGAGGGCCGAAATGGGACAGCGTGCCCTATGAGGCGAGGCCCGAGGCCGGGCTGTTGCGGCTGCGCAAGGATCTCGGGCTATTTGCGAACCTGCGCCCGGCGGTTTGCTATCCGGCGCTGGCGGAGGCTTCGAGCCTGAAGCGCGACGTGGTCGAAGGGCTCGACATCATGATCGTGCGCGAACTCACCGGCGGGGTCTATTTCGGCGAGCCCAAGACCATCACCGATCTCGGCAACGGCCAGAAGCGGGCCATCGATACCCAGGTCTACGATACCTATGAAATCGAGCGGATCGCGCGCGTCGCCTTCGATCTGGCGCGCAAGCGCCGCAACAAGGTGACCTCGATGGAAAAGCGCAACGTGATGAAATCCGGCGTGCTTTGGAACGAGGTCGTCACCCAGGTGCATGGCCGCGAATACAAGGACGTGTCGCTCGAGCACCAATTGGCGGATTCCGGCGGCATGAATCTGGTGAAATCGCCGAAGCAGTTCGACGTCATCGTCACCGACAACCTGTTCGGCGACATGCTGTCGGATATTGCGGCGATGCTGACCGGCTCGCTCGGCATGCTGCCGTCGGCTTCCCTCGGCGAAATCGGTGCCAAGACCAGGAAGCGCCGGTCGCTGTTCGAGCCGGTGCATGGCTCGGCGCCCGATATCGCCGGCAAGGGTCTCGCCAACCCGATCGCGATGATCGCTTCGTTCGGAATGGCGCTGCGCTATTCGTTCGATCTCGGCGCGCTCGCCGACAAGGTCGATGCGGCGATCGCTGCCGTGCTCGCAAGCGGCCTGCGCACCGCGGACATCAAATCCGAAGGGACCACCGCGGTATCGACCGCGCAGATGGGCGAGGCGATCCTGAAGGAATTGCAGGCGCTGCACGCGTAATGCGTGCAGCCGGTGCTAAAGCTCAATAGGGGAGCGGGATTCCCCGCGGCGTGCCGCCATCCGATGGCGGGTTGAGCGGCTGGCGATCGATCGGCCGATTATTGTTCTCGCGCGCGAAGTCCGGATAGCCGTATTCCGACGGAAACGCGTAGTCTTGGAATTTGCGGTCGCCGGGCAGAACCTCCACACCGGCATCGAGCCATGAGCGCTTGGTGATGTAGACGCGGGTGTGCGGCCCCTGCTGATAGGACACGTTCGGTCCGCTGGTCCCGTAATAGACGCGGCCGTGGCTGTCATATTGACGCTTGGGTTCCTTTTGCCCCGGGGCGGGTGTCTGTGCACCGGCCGGCGAGGTGACGAAACCGATCGCGCCAATGGCGACAGCGGCAAACAATACCGCAACTCTGTTCGCGGCTGGATTTCTTGGGGTCATCAGATCCTCTTCGGGCGGACAGGGCGCCATCATCGTTTCAGCGTGCATTGTAGCGGCAGGGTGTGCCGTCACAAGGTCAATCGGGCAACACTACGTGAGAATAACGGCCCGCATTGGGTCAGAACAATGCCCAGCGGCGCGAAAAGTCGCATGAAAGCCAGTGCTTTGGCAGCGTGACGGTTACAGCCGGCCGCGCAAACGGGGGTTTTCGGCGCCGGTGAGCCAGTCCGGCGAGGCGGCACAACTGCCCCGTTTCAACTCGGCGCGGGCGAACAGCTCGGCCAGTCTGGGCTCGTTTCCGGATGCCAGCAGGGTCAACCGATTGAGCATGCAGCCAATGGCGGCCCGCCGTGCCGGGAGCGTCGCGCCCTGACACGACCATCCCGAGATTTGCAGTGCCGGATCGGTAAAACGCTTGATAAAGCCAAGGCAGGATCTCGCCGCATCAAGGCCCGCCGGAAGGCGAAGCAGGGCGACAGGACCGAATTTGCTATCGATCACCCCTGCGGTCTCGAGTTCTGTCTCAGGATTCCGGGGGTCTTCAGGCGTCATGCGTGCCACGAGATCGGCGGCGGCCGGCGGGTTGGGGGCGGCCTCACCCCCAGGGCGGTAGATTTCGAGCTCGGCTATCGGTTTTTCCCCCGGTGGACCCCAGTGGAAAACGTCCTTGCGGCCGCCCGCCGGGTGCCGGAATATATCGTAAGCCTCTGATTTTTCGGGAGGATCAAGCGAGCTGACGGCAAAAGCCGGGCGTGAGCGCGTAGCCAAGGTAAAGCCGGGCTGGTCGGCGGGCTCGAAGACCGCGTCGAACTGCAATTGGTCCCAGAAATGGAGAGCCAGGATACCAAACAGCGCCAGCGCGCCTACATAGGCGATCAGGCGAGCCAGCGTGCCGTAGCATTCGTCGGCAAAGCTGGTCAGCGCTGGATGAATGCTGGAATGGTATTCCGGGTTCGACTGCATCAGAGGCCCAGGCGCCGCCGCGCCTAACGTTGTCTTAACGGCGTTTCTCGCATAGAAGCGCCGTGGAGTGGATTTGACATTCGCGACCAACCAGCCGCGAACCCTTCGGGCGAATGTCAAATCCAAAACTCTATGGCAAATTAATATTCGGCAGTGGTCCTTTGGTTCTAACATTCGCAAGCGTGTCCGCCGCGAAGGGATGCGAATGTTAGAACCGGACCACTACCTCTTCCCTTTCCGCCTCACACGCGGGGCGGGCATTTTTCTCCGGAGAGTGAACGATGGGTTACAAAGTCGCAGTGGTCGGCGCGACCGGCAATGTCGGGCGGGAAATGCTCAACATTCTGGACGAGCGCAAATTCCCTGCTGATGAGGTCGTGGCGCTGGCGTCACGTCGCAGTATGGGCGTTGAAGTCTCCTATGGCGACCGGACCCTGAAAGTCAAAGCGCTCGAACATTACGACTTCTCCGACGTCGACATCTGCCTGATGTCGGCGGGGGGCTCGGTGTCGAAGGAATGGTCGCCGAAGATTGGCGCCGCCGGCGCGGTCGTGATCGACAATTCTTCCGCCTGGCGGATGGACCCGGATGTGCCGCTGGTCGTGCCCGAGGTCAATGCGGACGCGGTGGCCGGCTTTGCCAAGAAGAACATCATCGCCAATCCGAACTGCTCGACCGCGCAGCTCGTGGTGGCGCTGAAGCCGCTGCACGACAAGGCCGTGATCAAGCGCGTCGTGGTCTCGACCTACCAGTCGGTGTCCGGCGCGGGCAAGGATGCGATGGACGAACTGTTCACGCAGACCAAGGCCGTCTACACCAACAGCGAACTGGTCAACAAGAAATTCCCCAAGCGCATCGCCTTCAACGTCATCCCCGAGATCGACGTGTTCATGGAGGACGGTTACACCAAGGAAGAGTGGAAGATGATGATGGAGACCAAGAAGATTCTTGATCCCAAAATCAAGCTGACCGCAACCTGCGTGCGCGTGCCGGTGTTCGTCGGCCATTCGGAAGCCGTCACCATCGAGTTCGAGAACCCGATCTCGCCGGACGAGGCGCGCGACATCCTGCGCCGCTCGCCCGGATGCCTCGTCATCGACAAGCAGGAGCCCGGCGGCTACGTCACGCCCTACGAGGCGGCCGGCGAGGACGCCACCTATATCAGCCGCATCCGGGCGGATGCGACGGTGGAGAACGGGCTCGTGCTGTGGTGCGTGTCCGACAACCTGCGCAAGGGCGCGGCCCTCAATGCGATCCAGATCGCCGAGGTGCTGATCAACCGCAAATTGCTCAGCGCCAAGAAAAAGGCGGCATAAGGGGCAAGAGCATGACCCGGACAAACGCGAAGCGTTTGCTCGGAGATCATGCGCCAGAAAATAATATCATATTCGGTGCGCTCAGCCTCACGCGCTGCGGAATTCCTTTGCTTCCCGGTCGAGCACGAACAGCGAGCCTTCGGCCACGCCGAAATAGGCGCCGTGCAGATCAAGCTTGCCGCTTGCGACCTGCGTCTGAACGAAGGGAAACGTCATCAGGTTCTCGAGGCTGCGGAACACCGCCGCTTTCTCGATCCGAACCGTGAAGTCGCTCATGCTCTCGCGCTCGCGCTGCTCGACCTTTTCGCCCGGCTTGATGAACATCGACATCCAGCGGCCGATGAAGTCGCCGGGCGAGAGCGGCGCGGTGTTGTCGATGAAAGCGCGAATGCCGCCGCATTGCGCGTGGCCGAACACCACGATGTGTTTGACCCGGAGTGCGTTGACGGCGTATTCGAGCGCGGCCGAAACGCCGTGGGCGCCGCCGTCCGGCTGATAGACCGGCACCAGATTGGCGACGTTGCGCACCACGAACAATTCGCCGGGCCCGGCGTCGAAGATCACTTCGGGCGAAACCCGCGAATCGCAGCAACCGATCACCATGACTTCCGGCGACTGGCCGCGTTCGGACAATTCGCGGTAACGCGACTGCTCGGTCGGCAGCCGTTGCGAGGTGAAGGTGCGATAACCGTCGATCAGATGCTGCGGGAAGATTGACATGCCGATTTGCTAAACCACAGGCCAAGGACCGGAACAAGGCTTCCGGACGAAAGTCCGAAATGTTAAAGCACGATGTGAAAAAGCGGGCACCGGCTTTTCGCAAGAGTCTGCCCAAACAATGAGCCGATTTCGACGAGCTCAAGGCCGGCGCTGCCGGCGCTAGCCTCATCATCCGAAGGGAACTATCGATGATCCGTCCGCGCCGCAGCCTTCTGTTCATGCCGGGATCGAACACGCGGGCGCTGGAGAAGGCGCGCATTCTTGCCGCCGACAGCATCATTCTCGACCTTGAGGATTCAGTCGCACCCGAAGCCAAGGGACTGGCGCGCGAGCAGATCACGCAGGCGATCGCGGCCGGCGGCTTCGGCAAACGCGAGATACTGATCCGCACCAACGCGCTGGATACGCCGTGGTGGAGCGACGACGTCAGGATGGCCGCCAAGGCGCGGCCCGACGGCATCCTGGTTCCCAAGGTTTCCAGCGTTGCGGATATCGCAGCCATCGCAGGCGCTCTGCGCGAATCAAATGCCGATCCCGCGATGCGCCTCTGGACCATGATCGAGACCGCGCGCGCGGTGCTGGATGCGGAGCAACTTGCGGCCGCCTCGCGCGACGTCGAGCCGCGGCTTGCAGGCTTCGTGTTCGGGCCGAACGATATCTCACGCGAGACGCGGATCCGCATGCAGCCGGGACGGGCGATCATGCTGCCGATGATCACCCATTGCATCCTTGCCGCCCGCGCCTATGGCCTCGAGATCCTCGACGGGCCCTACAGCGATTTCAGCAACGTCGACGGCTTCAACCAGGAGTGCACGCAGGCGCGCGATCTCGGCTTCGACGGCAAGACGCTGATCCATCCGGGCCAGATCGAGGCCTGCAACGCCATCTTCACGCCGCCGGCCGAGGAAGTGGCGCGCGCCCGCCAGATCATCGCGGCATTCGAGCGCCCCGAAAACGCTTCGCGCGGCGCGATCTCGCTCGACGGTCAGATGGTGGAACGTCTGCACGCCGATATGGCGCGCCGGACCATTGCCATCGCCAACTCGATCTCGGCGATGGCGAAATGAAAGACCTCATGGTGAGGAGGCGCCTGGCGCCGTCTCGAACCATGAGACTGTGAGGCTTCATCCTTCGAGACGCCGCTTTGCGGCTCCTCAGGATGAGGTCAACGGAATTTCTCCGCCGCCCAGGCATGCAGGCTTCCGGGAACAGGTGGCTGATTGCCCCGGCCCTTGGGCGAGATGTGGAAGCCGATAATGTCGGGATCGCCGATCAGCGCAGAAGAATCACCCGGTTCGAAGAACCGTTTTGGTTCGGCATGCACCGCATAGAACGATTTCTTCGGCAGTGCGTGGCCCAGTTCGCCGGCGCGGCGGGCGAGTGCGGTCAATGCCGCCGGACCGAAGATCGCCACCCTCAGGTCGGAGACGTGGTGTGAGCCGCGCCATCGGTGCAGCATCAAGGTCAGGCGATGGCGGCGCGAAAGCCAGTCCGGCGTCAACTCGTCCTGTTGCATCAGGGAAATGAAGGCGGTGACGATCGGGTCGTTCGGGGGCAGATAAAGCACGGAATTGCCGAGCTGGCGCGGCCGCTCCCAGGCGAAGTAGGGCTTTGCGGGATCGAGCTCGATGGCCTTGAGCAGGAGAACATCGGCATCGAGCCAGATGCCGGCATTTTCAGCCGTATTCCCGGCCATCAGCCGCATCCGAAAAAAATCCGAAAATTGCACGGTGGTCCAGTCACGCCGTATCCCGTCGAAGCCCGTGGGACGCAAGCGCCCGGCGAATGTATGCGGCAGGATCGCTTCGGCTTCCGCGTTGCCGACGCCCTCGGGCAATTGCGCCAACGGCTCGAAACTATAGACGGTTACCTTATGACCGGCGGCCACCTGCGAGCGCAGGCACAGCCTGCGCAGCGCATCGAGGGGACCATGCCAGAAGGTGACAATCTCGGGCCGCAAGCGTCACCATATGGTGTTTTCAAGCGAAATGAGGAGCCGGTTCGCGCGGTAATCAGGTTTACGCAGACTGCACAGGCTTGTCTGCGGCGGAAAACGCAGTCGGGCAGAAACTCAAGCCCAGGCGCGCTCTTTCAGCTTGGCCTCGTAGGCGTCGATCGACGCCTTCTTCTCCATGGTCAGCCCGATGTCGTCGAGGCCGTTCATCAGGCAATGCTTGCGGAACGGATCGATCTCGAACTTCACCGTGCCACCGTCGGGTCCGCGGATTTCCTGATTGGCCAGGTCGATGGACAACGTCGCATTTGCGCCGCGTTCCGCATCGTCGAACAGCTTGTCGAGGTCGTCCTGGCTGACGCGGATCGGCAGGATGCCGTTCTTGAAGCAGTTGTTGTAGAAGATGTCTCCGAACGAGGTCGAGATCACGCAGCGGATGCCAAAATCGAGCAACGCCCACGGTGCGTGTTCGCGGCTCGAGCCGCAGCCGAAATTGTCGCCGGCAACCAGGACCCTGGCATTGCGGTAGGCGGGCTTGTTGAGAACGAAATCCGGATTCTCGCTTCCGTCGACATTGTAGCGCTGTTCCGCCAACAGCCCCTTGCCAAGACCCGTGCGCTTGATGGTCTTCAGATACTGCTTGGGGATCAGCATATCGGTGTCGATGTTGATCATCTTCAGCGGTGCCGCGACGCCCTCGAGCCTGGTGAACTTTTCCATCGGTCAAACTTCTTGGTTGGAATGTACGGACAGCATTGAGGCCCGTAATTAGCGCGAATGAAGCCGGCATTAAAGGGCAAATAGCTGCCTCAGGCGGCTGAAGCCTCGATGGCAGCCATGTCGTCGTCGGAGAGGCCGAAATGATGCCCGATCTCGTGAATCAGCACGTGGCGAACGATCCGGCCGAGCGCCTCGTCATGTTCGGCCCAGTAATCCAGGATAGGGCGCCGGTAGAGCCAGATCAGATTGGGAAGCCGCGCGATGTCGCCATGGCTTTGCTGCGGCAGGCCTGTGCCCTGAAACAGACCGAGCAGGTCGAATTCGCTTTCCGCGTCCATTTCGTCCAGCACTTCTTCGGTGGGGAAATCTTCCACCCGGACGATGACGCCCACGCACAGTTCGCGGAATGCCTTCGGCAGTCGCGCGAGCGCCTCGTGCGCCATGGTCTCTATTTCGGCAAGCGAGGGGGCCTTGGCTGATTCCCACATGGGGCTAGTGCCGCCTATTTGAAGTTCCTGCACTACAAGCGGCGAATTCGATCCAGGAACTTCAAATAGAAAAGCGGCACTAGAATCATAAGTTTGCTAGTGTGGCGTCTCTGACGTTCCTTTCAGTGTCGCCGTGAGTTCTTCGAAGGAACGTCAGAAGTCAAAGCCACACTAGAATCATATGGTTGCTAGTGTCCCTTTGGTTCTGACATTCGTAAAAGTGCCCGCCGCGATGTGATACGAATGTCAGAACCGGGACACTAGTGCCCATGACTTTTCGAAGTTCGTGAAAGGTGGACGCCGAAGCATAACACGAACTTCGGAAAGTGGGCACTAGTTTAGAGCAGGTTCGCAAAACCGTGGAAACCGGCTTTCGGTGGAAATTCCCGAAGATGCAAGCGTGGCGCACGCCGTTCAAGCGTGGCGCACGCTGTTCCTGCCGCAAGGAGGGCCGTCTTGCAGGTTGACGTCGCCGCCGCAATCGGAGACCGTAGGGCCGTAACGGATGTGGGGCCTGCGTTAAAGATGCGTACCGGGAAACGAGCGGTTCGGGTGGGCTTGTCGGTGACCCTGGCGGGGGCATTTTCGCTGCTCGCGGCGGGCGCCGAAGCGCAGACTGCGCCGCAGCGCACGCGGACTGCGCAGGCGACGGTCGCCACCGAACCGCAGCCGGTTCGGCCGCCGCGCCGCCTTCGTATCTATCCCCGCTATCAGGCCGAACCCGACGGCGTTTATCCGCGCTACTACCCCGGTCCGAATGCCGTGCGGGTGTGCAATGCGACCTATGCGCAGGAATACCGGCCGAGCGGCACCGTGATCGTGCCGCATATGAGCTGTGTCTGGCGTCGCGGCTGACGCTTCTCACTGTTTCCGCTTCAGCGACCCGATCAACCCGGCGGCCAATATCAGGGCCGAACCGCCATAGACGACGATCGCCATCACAAGCTGGGTTGCGGGGCTGGCGGTGCCGGGCCCTCCACCCGGGCCTTGCGAGGCAAGCGCCGCATGGGCCGACATCAAAGCCGGCAACAGCACCGCCGCAACCGCACCGCGCGGCGGCCTTAGCCGAGAAAAACCCATCGCGAGACCTCCCGTGTTGTCGGGACAAGATACGCACCGCCGTGGGGCCAGGTTTTCAATAGCGGGTGAAATCTTGGGCTTGGAGTATGGAACCCAATCGCAGGGCGTGCATTGAATACCCCGGCGCAGACAATCACCCCCAATTGACGTCGCTCCCACCGGCCTGCGATCTGCGCTGCGGCGAGCGGCTGACAAGGTCGGCTCCATGGCGCTGGCATGGCATCCGATCACCGAAGGGAGACTTCAATGAAGATGACGAGAGTTCTGGGACTGGCTGCAATTGGTGCGGTATTGGTCCTTGCCGCCCCGGCGCAGCAGGCTCAGGCGCTGTCGTTGGCCAATCCCGCTGCCGTTACGGCGATTCAGGAGGGCTCGAAGGCGACGACGACCGAAGTGCGCTGGCACCGCCGTTGGCACCGCCATCATCGCCACTGGTAAGCGCGTATCAGTTCAAACAGGCCCGCAACATGCGGGCCTGTTTTTTGCGCGCCGAGCGGCGGCGGATTCCGTTGAACGATTGCACATGATGACGATCATATGTTTGCACGATCTCGCCACGCGTCTATTTCGCTCGAATCTGTGGCGGGCGCATTCATGACGTGTTCAGGTTATGATCGCTAATTAAAAACCCAAGAATATCGCTCGGCGAGCGAGAATATCGCTCAGCGAGAACGTCGCTCGGCGAAAAGATCACCGTCGAAAGTTTTCGACTTGAAAGCGGCCGCCGCGCGGCCTTTGTCTGTCGATGCCGGCAATCAGGAGACCCGCATAATGGCGATTTCACTCCACGCGCGTTTTTCGTTCCGGCATGTGTTGCGCTTGCTGGGAGTGGCGGTGGCGCTGTTGAGCTTATCGACCGCCGCGAGCCAACGCGCGCAAGCGCTGTCGCCGATCAATCCGGGAAGCGCTGGCGGCAAGGCTTTCGCCAATGGGCTTGCGATTGAAGTCCGCGGCGGACACGGCGGCGGTGGCTGGAGCGGCGGCCGTAGCAGTGGTTTCAGCGCCGCCGCCGTTCGCGGCGGCACGTTCGGCACCGGACCTGCGATCGTTGCGGGAGGTACCCGATACACCGGGCACGGGTTCGCTCGCCGGCATCGCTTCGGCAGGGTGTTCGTTGGTGGCGTCTATTACGACGACTACCCGTATGACGACTCCTATTACGATTATCCCGCTGATTATCCCGTCGTCCAGCCCGGCTTCGTCGCTGGACCGGGTTGCCGTCAGGTGGTGACCGCCTATGGCCCGCGTGTCCTGTGCCGTCATCGCGCCGCGCGCCACTACCATGCCCGCAGGCGCCATCATCACCGCAGACATCATCACGCCTAACGTTGAGGTTCGAGACACGGTAGGTGAGGTGAGTCAGGCGCCCGCAAGGGCGCCTGATCCTTAGCACGAGAAAACCGGCGCGACGAGAGGCTACGACGAAACCAAACCGCGGCAGGCTCTCAAACCCAATCCTTGATCTTCCAGGATTTGATCTTCCAGGGCATGAGGTTTTCCAGCCGCCATTGCGACAGGCGCTCCGGCGGCCAGTGGCCGAGCCGCGGCGCTTCCTTGACGACAGGCGCGACGACGCGCGGCATCACACGTCGCGGGCTCTGCCGCGTCGCCTCGCTGATCATATCGACGAATTCGGACTTGTCGGCCATGGCGGGCTTCCCCTCGCGACTGCGAATGCCTATGCCGACAAGTCTGCTCCCAACTGCTTAACGACTTCCTTCGACGATAGGTCGATGTTGATCCAAGGCGGGCTGCTTACCGCCAGTCCCTGATATCGACGAAGTGGCCGGCAATTGCCGCCGCCGCCGCCATGGCCGGCGAGACGAGGTGGGTGCGGCCCTTAAAACCCTGGCGTCCCTCGAAATTGCGGTTCGAGGTCGAGGCGCAGCGCTCCTCGGGCTTGAGCTTGTCGGGGTTCATGGCAAGGCACATCGAACAACCCGGCTCGCGCCAGTCGAAGCCGGCCTTGATGAAAATCTTGTCTAGGCCTTCGGCTTCTGCCTGCTCCTTTACGAGCCCCGAGCCGGGCACGATCATCGCGTAGACGTTGGCGTTGACGGTCCTGCCGTCAGCGATTTTTGCCGCCGCGCGCAAGTCCTCGATCCGGCCATTGGTGCAGGAGCCGATGAAGACGCGATCGAGCTTGATGTCGGTGACTTTCGTCCCCGCCTGCAGCCCCATGTAGCTCAGCGCGCGGTGCTTCGAGGTCCGCTTGGCCTCGTCCTCGATCTTGTCGGGGTCGGGCACCGAGCCGGTGACCGAAATCACGTCTTCCGGCGAGGTGCCCCAGGTCACGATCGGCGGCAGTTTGGCCGCGTCCAGCCTGATCTCGTGGTCGAAATGCGCGCCCTCGTCGCTGCGCAAACTCTCCCAATAACGCACCGCGGCGTCCCACGCCGCGCCCTTTGGGGATTTCGGCCGGCCTTTGAGGAATTCAAACGTCTTTTCGTCCGGTGCGATCATTCCGGCGCGCGCGCCGCCTTCGATCGACATGTTGCAGACCGTCATGCGGCCTTCCATCGAGAGCGCGCGGATCGCTTCGCCCGCATATTCCAGCACATAGCCGGTGCCGCCGGCGGTGCCGATCTCGCCGACGATCGAGAGGATAATGTCTTTGCCGGTCACGCCGTCAGGCAATTTGCCGTCGACCACCGCGCGCATGTTCCTGGCTTTCTTCTGGATCAGGGTCTGCGTCGCCAGCACATGCTCGACCTCCGAGGTGCCGATGCCGTGCGCCAGCGCGCCGAACGCGCCATGCGTCGAGGTGTGGCTGTCACCGCACACGATCGTGGTGCCCGGCAGCGTAAAGCCCTGCTCGGGGCCGATGACATGGACGATGCCCTGACGCTTGTCGAACTCATTGAAATATTCGATGCCGAACTGCTTGACGTTCTCCGCCAGCGCGGCGATCTGCTCGGCGCTTTCCGGATCGGGGTTCGGCTGTGAGCGATCCGAGGTCGGCACGTTGTGGTCGACCACGGCGAGCGTCTTTTCGGGGGCGCGGACCTTTCGCCCCGTGGCGCGCAGGCCCTCGAAGGCTTGCGGCGAAGTCACCTCGTGGACCAGGTGGCGGTCGATATAGAGCAGGCAGGTGCCGTCATCGGCTTCGTGAACCAGATGGTCGTTCCAGATCTTGTCGTACAGGGTTGTCGGTTTGGACATGAGCGCAAGCTCCTGAAAATCGTGCGTGGGCTGGAGCGCGAAATCGCGCAAAAAACGAACGGCGGCGCGGCGTCAAAGCGCGCGCGCAAGTTCCGATGTCGCAGAGGTCGCAAACCGCCCGAAAAAACGGCCGGGCAGGCGTGCGTGATCGTCGATGACGATGCGCCGATAAGCCATGCTGGTGCGAATTAGAACCATTTGACCTGGAATATAGCACACGCTTTGGGAAGCGCGAGATGTCTTCGCGATTGGCGGCTCTGCGAAACGCGATCTCCGCGGTCATTCCGGGTCTGGTGCTTCGGACGATCCCGGAATGGCGGTGACGACGTTCCGGCAACAAAAAAGCGCGGGCCATGCCCGCGCCTCTTGCAAGACCAATATGGCCTGAGTTACTCGCCGACGGCGGCGGCGCGCTCGGTCTTTTCGACAATGCGGGCCGACTTGCCGCGCAGATTGCGCAGGTAATAAAGCTTGGCGCGGCGTACCTTGCCGCGGCGCACCACCTTGATCGAGTCGATCATCGGCGACATCACGGGGAAGACGCGTTCGACGCCTTCGCCGTAGGAAATCTTGCGCACGGTGAAGCTCTCGTTGAGCCCGGCGCCGGAGCGCCCGATGCAGACGCCTTCATAGGCCTGCACACGCGAGCGATCGCCCTCGACCACCTTGACGTTGACGATCACGGTGTCGCCGGGGCCGAATTCCGGAATTACCTTGCCGGCGGACAATTTCTCAAATTGCTCTTTTTCGAGCTGTTGGATGAGGTTCATCGTAAATCTCCATCGGCGGCGCCGCCTCGCCACGAAAGGCGCGGGCTGCGCGAGTGTTCGTTTGTCCCTGCACGGATTTGGCGCCCGTATACGGCAAAGACGGGAGCTTGTCACCCTTTCGTCGTGTTTTTTGGCGGCTTTTGGCCGCTGATTTTGGCTGCCCAGAGGTCGGGCCGCCGCGCCCGGGTCAGGACTTCCGCCTCAGCCTGCCGCCAGGCCGCGACTTTCGCATGGTCGCCGGAGGCGAGGATTTCCGGGATCGGGAGGCCTTCGAACTCCTGCGGGCGGGTGTATTGCGGATATTCCAGCAGGCCGTCGGCAAAGCTTTCCTCGACGCCGGAGCCCGGCTTTCCCATCACCCCCGGCAGCAGCCGGACGCAGGCGTCAATCAAGGCCATGGCGGCGATTTCGCCGCCCGAAAGCACATAATCGCCGATCGAAACCTCCTCGAGGCGGCGGTTGGCGATGACGCGCTCGTCGACCCCCTCAAACCGGCCGCAGACGATCAGAGGCCCGGGCCCGGCGGCGAGTTCCATGACTTGGGACTGGGTCAATGGCCGACCCCGGGGGCTCATCAACAAACGTGGCCGGTCCGGGGCGACGGCGGCGGCATCGATGGCGGCCGCGAGCACGTCGGCCCGGAGCACCATGCCGGGACCGCCGCCGGCCGGGGTATCGTCGACGGTGCGATGGCGGTCGGTGGCTGAATCGCGGATATCGCGCGCCTCAAGCGCCCAAAGCCCTGAAGCCAGCGCTTTCCCGGCAAGGCTTGCGCCAAGCGGCCCCGGAAACATCTCCGGAAACAGGGTGAGGACTGTTGCGTGCCAGGGTGCGGTCATCGCCCTGCATCGCCCGGCGGCTGGGAGAAATCAATAAGGGGGGCGATCGGTTTGGGCGGCGCTGTGCCCCAATTTTGGGTGATCCCGATTTCCCAGCACCGACTGGCAACCACTATTGCTTGCGGCCGTACTCAATCAGCTCAATCGTCTGATCTATTGCCAGATGTTTGTTGGCTCTGGAAACAAAGGTTCGCTTGACCCAATGGTCAATCGAAGGCGCATACCAGGTTAATGCTGTGACCTCGTTTTTCAGCAGCGGGTTATTGACGTTCTTTCCCGTAAATGTGGTTTCGATCTTGAACGTATCAAACGTGCCGGCTTTGGTGGTGACACTTTCCTCTGCGACGACCTTGGAGTTCCCCGATCGTCTCCAGACGGCGCCGTTCGCGCTGTTGATGTTGTTGGTTCGCACGGGCCAGGTTTTGCCGACAGCAAGAGGCACTTGAATGCCGGAGCCGTCATGGGGCGAGTATCTCCAGGGCCGGCTCTCGACTAGGTTCCACGATCGGTCGTAAACGGTGAATTCTTGTTCGTTGTTGCCGCCAACCCTCGAGATCCGCACGCTGATTGCGGTAGGCGTGACCTCGGTAATTACATTCTCCCGGGTCGCGGTGAGCTTTCCAGCTATCTCGTCGCGTATCTCATAGGTCCAGTGGTCGCCGGGATGCGGCTCTTCCATTGGGACGGCGGGCTTTGGAGTTTCGGGCGTCGCCGACGGCGACTGCTGCGCCGCCGCGTTTGTGGCAATAAGGCACATTGCCAGAAAGGCGGCGTTACGAGACATCGATATTCCCTATGATTGCTTGTCAGTTGACGGCGATATGTGCGCAGCGGCCGCCTAACGGCGGCCGTATTCGACCAGCTCTACCGTATTATTTGCGCGCAACCGCCCGTCGGACCGCGTGACGACGTTGCGTTTCACCCAATGATCGATCGTTGGCGCGTACCAAGTTTGTATTACGGCTTGGGCCTTGTCTGTTGCATTGTTGGAATTTTGAAGTTGGATCGACGTTTCGATCTTGAACGTGTCAAACGTTCCCGCTGGAGTCGTTACGCTCTCCTGCGTGGTCACTTTCGATGTAACCGAGCGTTTCGCGGTCAATCCGGATGTGCCGTTGATGTCGTTTGATTTGACGGACCAGATTTTGCCCACGGCCAGCTGAGCCTGAATGCCGGTGCCGTCATTGGGGGAATATCGGTGGACGCCGCTTTTTATCAGATTCCAGGAACGATCGAAGGTCTGATAGCCGGAGCTGGCATTGCCAGCCCGGGTAATACTGATCCCAACCTGCGAGTCCGTCAGATCGGTCACAGTATCGGTGAGGACGGATTTGACATCGCCGCTAATGTCGTCGTGGAACTCATAAGTCCAATGATCTCCGACCTGCACTTCCTCCATCTTTTCCTGCGCGGTTGTGTCGGTTGTCGCCGGCGCAGGGGGTGGATTCGGTGTCTGGGCAGTCAGGGTGCTCGCGGACAAAAGCAGGCCAACGGTGGCCAGAAAGCAGCGGCAAAGCATGGATAACTCCGGGAGTTCAGCGGTCGTTGAGGCGGGAAATGCAACCCGAACGTGAATGAGCCGGATGTAAAAGGCAAGAGATTTTGCTCAGCGGGGTGTCACGGCCGCGTCATTCGGCCGAGCGCTCCGGCTCGTCGCCGTCGATCTCTTGCGGCATTTCGATCACCACGCGCCCGCCTGCCAAATCGACCGTTGGAACAATCGCTTTGGTGAACGGCAGCAGCATCGTCGTGCCGCTAGGTGGCGCGATCTCGATAATGTCGCCGGCGCCGAAATTATGGACCGCGATGACGCGGCCAAGCGGCTCATCTGCCGTCGTCACCGCCGCGAGCCCGATCAGGTCGGTATGGTAATATTCGTCTTCCTCGGTCGCCGGCAGCTGGTCGCGTGCGACATAGAGTTCGACGCCGTTGAGCCGCTCGGCCTCTTCGCGGGTCGTGACGCCCTTGAAGGTCGCAACCAGATGATCCCTGGCCTCGCGCGCCTGCTCGACCTCGAACTGGCGTGCGCCGTCTTTGGTCGAGAGCGCCCCGTAAGCCTTCACCGCGAACGGGTCGTCGGTGAAGGTCCATAGTTTCACGGCGCCACGCACGCCATGCGCGGCGCCGATCCGGGCAACGCAGACTTTTCTCTCGGCTTGCGAGACCACCCTCTCCCCATGTGGGAGAGGGTGGCGAACGCCGGAGGCGTGAGCCGGGTGAGGGGTCTGCTCCTTAGCGGGCGAGAAACCCCTCACCCGCCCTCGATGCTCTGCATCTCGGGCACCCTCTCCCGCAAGGGGAGAGGGTGATCCCGTCGTGCCGTCGGAATCTGGCCTCTTGCCCACCCGAAAAAGTTACGCCGTCTTCGCGGCGGCTTCGGCCTGCGCCTTGCGCTCCTTGCGCGGCACGGCCTTTTCCGGGTTGTTGCGCTGTTCGCGCTTCTTCACCCCGGCGGCATCGAGGAAACGCATCACCCGGTCCGACGGCTGCGCACCCTTGGCAAGCCAGGCCTTGAGCTTGTCCATGTCGAGCTTCAGCCGCTCGGTGTTGTCCTTGGGCAAAAGCGGATTGAAATGGCCGAGACGTTCGATGAAACGGCCATCACGCGGAAAGCGCGAGTCGGCGACGACGACGTGATAGACCGGACGCTTCTTGGTGCCTGCGCGAGCAAGGCGGATAACGACTGACATTGAGTTCTCCTTTGAGTTCGAAAATAGCGTGAGTGGAATTCGGATGAATTAGCCCGTCATTGCGAGGAGCGAAGCGACGAAGCAATCCAGCTTCTTGCGCAGTGGCGACATGGATTGCTTCGCGGACCCTGTCATCGGGCGCGCATTTCGCGCGATCCGTTGGCTCGCAATGACGAAAATTCTCATTTCTTCTTCCCCAGGCCGGGGAAGCCGCCGAGGCCAGGCAGCGTCGGCTTGTTGGGTAGCCCCGTAAGCCCCGGCAAATTCGGCAGGCCGGTGCGAAGGCCCGCGGGAATATCTTTCGGCAACGACGGCATGCCACCGGGGCCAGCGCCTTGCGGCATTTTTTCCGCCAGCGCCTTCATCTGTTCCGGCGTCGGCGCGCCGCCGCCAAAGCCCATCGCCTGCGCAATGCCGGCGAGTGGGCCGCGCTTGCCCGAACCCATCGCCTTCATCATGTCGGCCATGTTCCGGTGCATCTTCAGGAGCCTGTTGAGGTCTTCGACCTTGCCGCCGGCGCCCGCGGCGATCCGCTTCTTGCGGCTGGCCTTGAGGATATCCGGGCTCTTGCGTTCCTGCCGCGTCATCGAATCGATCAGCGCGACCTGGCGCTTGATGATCCTGTCGTCGATCCCGGCGTTCGCGATCTGATTCTTCATCTTCGCGATGCCGGGCATCATGCCCATCAGGCCGGAGATGCCGCCCATATTCGCCATCTGCTGCAACTGTTCGCGCATGTCGGAGAGATCGAACTGCCCCTTGCGCATGCGCTCGGCGGTGCGAGCGGCCTTTTCGGCGTCGATATTCGCGGCGGCCTTCTCGACCAGCGAGACGACGTCGCCCATGCCGAGAATGCGGCCGGCGATCCGGCTGGGGTGGAAATCCTCCAGCGCGTCGGTCTTTTCACCGGTGCCGATCAGCTTGATCGGCTTGCCGGTGACCGCGCGCATCGACAGTGCCGCGCCGCCGCGGCCATCGCCGTCAACCCGTGTCAGCGCGATGCCGGTCAGTCCCACGCGCTCGTCGAAGGCGCGCGCGAGGTTCACCGCGTCCTGGCCGGTCAGCGAATCCGCGACCAGCAGCACTTCGTGCGGATTGGCGACAGCTTTGATCTCGGCTGCCTCGCTCATCATCTCTTCGTCGAGCGTGGTGCGGCCGGCGGTATCGAGAAGCACCACGTCGTAGCCGCCGAGCTTGCCTGCTTCGAGCGCGCGCCTGGCGATCTGCGCCGGCTTCTGGCCCGCGACGATCGGCAAGGTTTGAATGTCGAGGTCGCGGCCGAGCACGGCGAGCTGTTCCATCGCCGCCGGGCGGTAGATGTCTAGCGAAGCCATCAGCACCTTGCGCTTGTCGCGCTGGGTCATGCGGCGGGCGAGTTTGGCTGTCGTGGTGGTTTTGCCGGAGCCCTGCAAGCCCACCATCATGATCGCGACCGGCGGCACGGCGTTCAGATCGATGCTCTGGCCGTCGGAGCCGAGCGTCGCGACCAGCTCGTCGTGGACGATCTTCACCACCATCTGGCCGGGGGTGACCGACTTGACCACGGTGGCGCCGATCGCCTGCTCGCGAACCCGTTCCGTGAAGCTACGCACCACCTCGAGCGACACGTCGGCCTCGAGCAGCGCGCGCCGCACCTCGCGCATCGCGGCATCGACATCGGCTTCGCTCAGCGACCCGCGCCGGGTCAGCCGATCCAGAATGCCGCCAAGCTTTTCCGACAGGTTGTCGAACAAATGCGTCGTCCTGTTGTTGCGCCTCTTGGCGCTAGCGTTTCATCACTATCCGTCATACCCCGCGAAAGCGGGGTATCCAGTATGCCGTAGCCTCTCGGTTCCTTCCGAGCTGCTCTGGGATACTGGATCACCCGCCTTCGCGGGTGATGACGACCTATGTGTCTTGGCGGCGAACGCCAAAACGGTATTCCAAACAATTTTGCGCCCGAGGGCGCATCGCGCTGTCGGGCGTTGACCTCCGGCCTCGGGGGCCGGTCGGCGGGTCGAAAAGAACGTCTTTCCGATGAATTGGCGGGGGTTAAACGCCCGTGGGGACGAAAAGTCAAGGAAAGCCGCGGCAAAATGGCGGTTTCGTGAACCGCGAAGCCGGGCCTACCCCCTTGCGAGAAAAAGCATTTTGTTGCCAATCCATCCTCATGGGGCGAGCCGGCAAAACCTATACAGGACCAGTTTCCGATCACTTCGATGGTGAGCGGTTTTTCGATCCCGACGGCGCGCCGCCGAAATCGCTGCGCAGCGTGTTGCGCTGGCAGTTCGGCCGCGACCGGCAGCGGCAGCGCTGGCCGGAGTGGGCACCCAGCCCTTACACCGCCACCCCGCCCGCGCGCGTCGAAGCCGACAAGGTGCGATTGTCCTTTGTGGGACATGCAAGCTGGCTGATCCAGACCGCCGGGCTCAACCTTCTGGTCGATCCGGTGTGGTCGATGCGGGCCTCGCCGGTTTCCTTTGCCGGGCCGAAGCGGCACAACGATCCCGGTATTGCCTTCGAGGCGCTGCCGAAGATCGACACTGTGCTGGTCTCGCACGGCCACTACGACCATCTCGATGTCGCGACGCTCTCAAAACTCGCGGCGAAATTCTCCCCACGGGTGATCACGCCGCTCGGCAACGACCTGACCATGCGAGAGGCCGATGACAAAATTCGCGCCGAGGCATTCGATTGGCATCAGCGTGTCGAACTCGGCGGCGGCGTCGCAGTCACGCTGGTGCCAACGAGGCATTGGTCGGCGCGCGGAATGTTCGACCGTAACCGCTCGCTGTGGGCGAGCTTTGTGCTGGAGACGGCCGTCGGCAAACTCTACATCGTCTGCGATTCCGGTTACGGCGAGGGCAAGCATTTTCGACGCGTCGCGGAAGCCTTTGGGCCCTTTCGGCTGGCGATCCTGCCGATCGGCGCCTATGAGCCGCGCTGGTTCATGCGGGATCAGCACATGAACCCGTCCGACGCGGTGCAAGCGCTGGCCGATTGCGGCGCCGCGCAAGCGCTTGCCCATCACCACGGCACGTTCCAGTTGACCGACGAGGCGATCGCCGCGCCGGTCGAGGCTTTGCACGCCGCGCTCGACGAGGCGAAGATTCCGCGCGAGCGTTTTATCGCGCTCAAGCCGGGGCAGGTTTTTGAAATTTAAACACCCGTCGTCCCGGCCAAGTGAGCCAACGGGTCGCGCGAATGCGCGTCCGATGACAGGCTCCGCGAACGCTGAGCCGGGACCCTTAACCACCGCTGCCGATTGTTGAGAAAGAATGAAGCACCAGCTTCGCTTAACCACGAAACCCTGCGGCTCGCGCTTCGCTTGGCCGGGACGACGACCGGCCTTACTGCCCTTGCTTGATCGCCCAGGAAACGCCGACCGTAATCGACAGCGTCTCTTCGCCCAATGCGACCGGCGCGGGTGCTGCGGCCATCGGCGCTGCCATCCTGGCGCGGAACGTCGGTTGGCCTGAGCCTTCCTCGGAAATGCTCAAGGGTGCACCCAGCGTCACGCCTGCGGCTTTCGCGTAAATCTCCGCTTTGCGGCGGGCATCGGCGATCGCCTGTTCACGAGCGTCATCCAGGAGTTTCGATGCCTGCGAAACCTGGAAGTTGATGCCGCCGATGTCGTTGGCGCCGGCTGCGACCAGCGTATCGATCACGCTGGCAAGCTTGGTGACATCGCGCAGCCGGATCGTCACCCCGTTGCTGGCGCGGTAGCCCGTGACGGCAGAGGGCGCGCCCGGCCGAGCTACCGAGTTCTGCGGCTGCAATGACAGCCGCGAGGTCTGGTAATCCTTCTCGTCGATGCCGGCGCCCTTGAGCGCCAGCAGCACCTTGCCCATGGCGGCGTTATTGGCGTCCGAGGCTTCGCGCGCGGTTTTGGCCTCCGTCGTGACGCCGCCGTTGATCTCCGCCATGTCGGGCGGAGCCGAAATATGCGCCTCGCCGGTCACGGAAATGAAGGAGGGTCGATCCGTCTCGGCGCGCGCGGGCGCTGCGAGCAGCGTGGCTGCGGCAAGAGCCGCGACCAGGGCTGCGTGGAGGCAGGTGCGCGTCCTCAAGGTGCTCACTTCAGCGGCACATAGACATTGATTACCAGCTTGTCGTCCCGTGTCTTCAGGGGGTCGGTGATATATTCTTCGATGAAGGTGTCCTTGGCCTCCAGCTTCTTGTCGTCGAGGTGATTGGTGATGGCCTCATAAGTGTTGTCCATATTCTCGTACGAGCCGCGATGGACAAATTTCAGCGCCTTGCCGTCGGGCGATTTGGCGACGCTGATCGTCTTCGGCAGGTTCTTCGGCTCCTGATCGACCGGAATTTCCGCCAGATAGCTGAAGCCGGTATCGTCAGTGGAGGTGTAGACGATCATCGAATTGCCGGACGCCTTGCCGCCGTCTTTTTCAAGCGCCGCTGACAGCGTCTTCAACGATTCGATCAACGTGTCGAATGCCGTGTCCCAGTTCGCCGTGCCCTTGGCGATGATTACCGTTTTCGAGGTGAGCGTAATTTCCTCGCCGAAGGGGTCTGCCGCCTGGACCGGAGCGGGTGCCGCTGGCGCGGTCGACGGCAAATCTCCGGGAGATTTGGTTTCGGCCGGCGGCGGCGCCGGAGTTGCCGAGGGGGCCGGAGCGGAAGGTGCGGGCGACTGCGCGTGCGCCGCCGAAAGGGCCATGGCGGCGATCGGGACCAGGGCGAACAGGGCAATGCGGGATAGGCGAGGGTAGTTCATCAGGGTCTTCTCCATGGCCTTGTCTGGCCTGCACTCGCGAGTAGCCGATATCTATCATGGCAACTCGCTGTTCGTCCTATGCCGGTGGTCCGATTCTAGCATTTGAGGTCCCCGCCGGGCGGGGATCGTCGACACATATAAACCACCATCTAGCGTCCCGGTTCTGACATTCGTACCATGTCGCGGCGGGTTCATTTACGAATGTCAGAACCAAAGGGACGCTAGCAAATATAGGTTTCTAGTGCGGTTTTGGATTTGACATTCGCTGTTCGGACTCGCAGCGGTGCTGAAGCGAATGTCAAATCCACCGCACTAGCTAAGGCGCCGATATTCGCCATATAAAGCGGGCGTCACCGGAACAATCAATGAGCGCGCTCGCCAACCAAAGCTTTGTCAAGATGAACGGGGTCGGCAACGAGATCGTCGTGGTCGATTTGCGCGACAGGCCGGGCGCCGTCACGGCGGACGAGGCGCGCGCGGTTGCCTCCCCCAAGGGGGTTCCGTTCGATCAGCTGATGGTGCTGCAACCGCCGCGGCTTGAGGGCACCGAGGCCTTCATCCGCATCTACAACAATGACGGTTCGGAAGCCGGCGCCTGCGGCAACGGCATGCGATGCGTGGCGCGGCGGGTGTTCGAGGCCTCCGGCCGGAGCGCGGTCACGTTCGAGACCAGCGCCGGCCTGCTGAATTGCTGGCAGGGGCCCTCCAGCGATCTCTATACGATCGATATGGGCGCGCCGAAATTCGGCTGGCGGGACATTCCGCTCGCCGAGGAGTTTCGCGACACGCGAGGAATCGAGCTGCAGATCGGCCCGATCGACGCGCCGATCCTGCATACGCCTTCGGTCGTCAGCATGGGCAATCCGCATGCGATCTTCTGGGTCGACGATATCAAGGCCTATGATCTCGCCCGCTTCGGCCCGCTGTTGGAAAACCACCCGATCTTTCCCGAGCGCGCCAACATCACGCTCGCCCATATCGTCGATCGCGATCACATCACGATGAGAACCTGGGAGCGGGGCGCTGGGCTGACCAAGGCCTGCGGCTCGGCGGCTTGCGCCGCGGCCGTTGCGGCCGCGCGGCTGAAGCGCACCAATCGAACGGTGCAGGTCGCTCTTCCAGGAGGCAAACTCACCATCGAATGGCGCGAACGCGACGATCACGTCCTGATGACGGGTCCGGCCAGCTTCGAATATGAAGGCCGCTTCGACCCGGCGCTGTTTGCGCCCGTCGCGTGAGCAATCGGGGCAAACGGATGAGCGTCGAAGTCGTCACCTTTGGCTGCCGTCTCAACGCCTTTGAATCCGAGGTGGTGCGCGTCGAGGCCGAGCGCGCAGGCCTCACCAATACCATCGTCATCAACAGTTGCGCCGTCACCAACGAGGCCGTGGCACAGGCGCGGCAGTCGATCCGCCGGCTCAAGCGCGAACGGCCCTCGGCGCGAATCGTCGTCACCGGCTGCGCGGCGCAGACCCAGGCCGAAATGTTCGCCGGCATGGCAGAAGTCGATCGCGTCGTCGGCAACGACGACAAGATGCGGGGCGAGAGCTGGCGCCGCGCGTGCGCGGCATTCGATGGCGCCGGGCATGGTATCAAAGCGAGCGAAAAGATCGCGGTTACCGACATCATGGCGGTGCGGGAAATGGCGCCGCATCTCCTCGAAGGATTTAAGACAGGCCTGCCGCGGGTGTTCGTGCAGGTGCAGAACGGCTGCGACCACCGCTGCACCTTCTGTATCATTCCCTTTGGCCGCGGCAATTCGCGCTCGGTGCCGATGGGCGCGGTGGTCGATCAGATCCGGACGCTGGTCGAGCGTGGCCATCCCGAGATTGTGCTGACGGGCGTCGATCTGACGAGCTACGGCGCGGATTTGCCGGGCGCTCCAAAACTCGGTCAATTGGCCCGGCAGATTTTGCGGCATGTGCCGGAGCTGAAGCGGCTGCGCATTTCGTCAGTCGATTCGATCGAGGTCGATCGCGACCTGCTCGAAGTCATCGCCGAGGACGAACGCCTGATGCCGCATCTGCACCTGTCGCTACAATCGGGCGACGATTTGATTTTGAAGCGCATGAAGCGCCGGCACTCCCGGAAACAGGCGATTGATTTCTGCGCACAGGTGCGGCGGCTTCGGCCGGATATCGCTTTCGGCGCCGATATCATCGCGGGCTTTCCGACCGAATCTGAGGCGATGCTTGCCCGCTCCCTCGATCTCGTGGAAGAATGCGGCCTGACCTTTCTTCACGTCTTTCCCTATTCGCTGCGTCCGGGCACGCCGGCTGCGCGGATGCCGCAGGTTGCAACGTCCGCCGTCAAGGATCGCGCGAGACGCTTGCGCGCGGCCGGGGAGGTTGCGTTGCGGCGCCGCCTTGAGGCCGAAATCGGCACGACGCGCCAGGTGTTGATCGAGAGCGATTGCCAGGGCCGCACCGAACACTTCCTGCCGGTTGCCATCAGCGGCGAAATGCCGGGAACGGTACGGCGGAAGACTGTCGTCGGCAACGACGGAGCAAGGCTGGTCGTCTAGTGTCCCGGTTCTGACATTCGTATCATATCACAGCGGGCACTTTACGAATGTCAGAACCAAAAGGACACTAGCAAATCTATAATTCTAGTGTGGCTTTTGACTCTGACGTTCCTTTTTGCGAGGCCGCTGAGAAACTGAAAGGAACGTCAGTGTCGCCACACTAGTTCAATCGTCATCGCCCGGCTTGACCGGGCGATCCAGTACGCCGCGGCCTGGCGGCTTGTAACCCGGATCTCTGGGATACCGGATCACCCGCTTTCGCGGGTGATGACGGCGTTGGCTCCCTGCGCCCCGTTCCACCCACAGGCTCCGAGGCGCTCGTGCATATGTTCCGGCACCGGCGCGGTGACGCGAACCGGCTCCTTGTTTCGTGAGATCGGAATCCCGATCTCGCGCGAATGCAGATGAAGCCGAGGCTCGCCGAAGCGCGGGCCGTTGCCGTAAATATTGTCGCCGACGATCGGCCAGCCCTGCGCTGCCGCATGCACGCGCAATTGGTGGGTGCGGCCGGTAACGGGCTCGAGCGCAAGCCAGGCGAGGCCGTTACCCCGTCCCAGCACCTTCCAGTTGGTGATGGCCTGCTGGCCTTCGGGATCCACCTTCTGCCACCAGCCGCGCTCGGCGTTGAGCCGGCCGAGCGGCATGTCGATCGTGCCTTCCTCTTCCGCCGGGCCGCCCTCGACGGCGGCCCAATAGGTTTTCGAAATCTTGCCATGCTTGAACAAGAGGCCGAGCGAAGCCGTCGCCTTGCGGTGGCGCCCAAGCACAAGGCAGCCCGACGTGTCCTTGTCGAGCCGATGGGCGAGAACCGGCGGGCGCGGCAGGCCGAACCGCAATGCATCGAAGGAAGCTTCCAGATTGGGGCCGCCTTTCGGGCCGCGGTGGACGGGAAGCCCCGGCGGCTTGTCGATCACCAGCATCAACCCGTCGCGATGAAGCACGCGGGCCAGAATCTCTTCCGGCGTCAGTTGAGGAACCTCGAGCAATTGCAAGTCTTTCGTTTGCTGGCTAGCGCGGCAGATTTGACATTCGCTTCAGATTTGCGGCACCTCCTCCAAGCGAATGTCAAATCGAGGCCGCACTAGAAAAATAATATTTGCTAGTGTTCCTTTGGTTCTGACATTCGTAAAAGGCCTCGCGTCAACACGACACGAATGTAAGAACCGGAACACTAGGAACGGCTAACACACCCCGCCATGACTGAGGAAGCACCTAAACAGAGCTGGTGGCGACGGTTGTCCAGCGGGCTGAAGCGTACCTCGAGTTCGCTCGGCACCGCGATGGCCGATCTCGTCACCAAGCGCAAGCTCGACCATGCGATGCTTGAGGACATCGAGGACGTGCTGCTCCGCGCCGATCTCGGAACCGAGGTCGCCGCGCGAATTGCCTCCGCCGTCGGAGTCGGCCGCTACGACAAGTCGATCTCGGCCGAAGACGTCAAGACCGTGGTCGCAACCGAAGTCGAAAAAGTGCTGGCGCCCGTGGCCAAGCCCCTGGTCATCGATGATTCGAAAAAGCCTTTCGTCATCCTCGTCGTCGGCGTCAACGGTTCAGGCAAGACCACCACCATCGGCAAGCTGGCGGCGAAATTCTCAGGCGAAGGGCGCAAGGTGATGCTTGCGGCGGGGGATACGTTCCGCGCCGCTGCCATCGAACAGTTGAAGGTCTGGGGTGAGCGGACCAAATCGCCCGTCGTCGCGGGCGCGCAAGGCTCGGATTCCGCGAGCCTTGCCTTCAACGCGTTGTCGGCGGCGCGCGACGGCGCGTTCGACGTGCTCCTGGTCGATACCGCCGGGCGGCTGCAAAACAAGGCCGAGTTGATGAACGAACTGGAAAAGGTCGTTCGCGTCATCCGCAAGGTCGACGGCTCCGCGCCGCACGCGGTGCTTTTGGTACTCGACGCCACGGTGGGACAAAACGCGCTCTCGCAGGTCGAGGCATTTCATCGTACCGCAGGGGTCACCGGCCTGGTGATGACCAAGCTCGACGGCACCGCGCGGGGCGGCATCCTGGTGGCGCTTGCGGAGAAACACAAATTGCCCGTGCACTTCATCGGCGTCGGGGAGGGGATCGACGATCTCGCGCCCTTTACGGCGAAGGATTTTGCGCAGGCC
Organism: uncultured Alphaproteobacteria bacterium; assembly: GCA_963832045.1. Lineage (GTDB taxonomy): Bacteria > Pseudomonadota > Alphaproteobacteria > Rhizobiales > Xanthobacteraceae > Bradyrhizobium. Next base: position 91,982 of record CAWHSM010000005.1, on the reverse strand, counting down.
ATCGCAGGGATAGACATATAGGATTTTCTTGTCATGCCCCGCGGAGGCGGGGCATCCAGTAAACCGAGCCAGAGACAGGAATCGAAGCGTCTCGGAGTACTGGATCATCCGCTTTCGCGGATGATGACGGCAACTGAGGTTTGATAATGGACAAGAGCCAGCCGCATCCCCTGTTCAAACTCGCGACCGAACTCGGGCCCCTGCTCGTGTTTTTCGTGGCGAACGCCAAGTTTCATCTGTTCGTCGCGACCGGCGCCTTCATGGTGGCGATCGTCGCGGCGATGATCGCCTCTTATGCCGTGACGCGGCACGTGCCGCTGATGGCGCTTGTCACCGGCGTCATCGTGCTGGTGTTCGGCACGCTCACGCTGGTTTTGCATGACGAGACCTTCATCAAGGTCAAGCCCACCATCATCTATGGGCTGTTTGCGCTCACGCTCGGCGGCGGACTGTTGTTCGGCCGTTCCTTTATCGCCGTCATGTTCGACCAGATGTTCAATCTGACCCCGCAAGGCTGGCGTATGCTCACCTTACGCTGGGCGATGTTCTTTCTCGCGATGGCGGTCCTGAACGAAATCATCTGGCGCACGCAAAGCACCGATTTCTGGGTCGCCTTCAAGGCGTTCGGCGTAATCCCGCTGACCATGGCTTTCGCGGTCATCCAGATGCCGCTGATCAAGCGCTACCATCTCGAGCCCGTCTCGCTACAGGCGAGCGACGCGGCGGAAGGCGACATCGGCAAGAATGCAAATTGAGCCGTGGGCTCGTTCAACCGCGAGAGCTCGCCAGAAACAATCTGTTACAAACTGGCCGGTAGGGCGGTTTTGCGGGCTCGCCTTGCCTTTCTAAGGATCATCGGCAAAAGTCACGCACATTTTGTAATTCAATTGCCCGAGAAGGCGACCGATGACCCACGCGGAATTGGCGGAATTGCTGGGTTACGCCGCTGCGGCATGCGTTTTCGTGACGTTCTACATGAAAACCATGGTGCGGCTCCGGATCGCGGGCATCGCGAGCAATTTCCTCTTCATCGGTTACGGATACGCCGTCGGCGCCCACCCGGTGCTGATCCTTCATCTGGTCTTGTTGCCGCTCAATATCATCAGGCTGCGCGAGATGTTGAGGATGATCCGGCAAATCGAGGATGCAACAAAAGAAGACCTGAATTTGACTTGGTTCAAGCCGTTCAGCTCAACGCAGGCGGCCAACGTCGGCGACGTGCTCTTCTGTCGCGGCGATCCGGCAAACGAAATGTTTTTCATCGTGTCGGGCCGGTTCCGGGTCACGGAAAGGGGCGTCGATCTCGAAGCCGGCGACGTGTTCGGCGAGCTCGGATTATTGAACGCGGACCGGGCGCGAACTGCCACCGTCGAATGTACGGCGAGCGGCGAGCTGCTTCGGATCGATTACGACCAGGTCAAGCAGCTCTATTTGCAGGACTCCAAGTTCGGCTTTTATTTCCTGCACCTTGTTAGCAAGCGGCTGTTCCACAATCTGTCGCTGGAATCGCGAACACCTGGCCAGCCGGGTTAGCGCGAGCTCAAGAGCCGGCTTTTAGCGCCTTGTCGATCTCGGCGCGAAGCACCGTGTCGATGTTGTCCGATGTCACCGGGCCGACGAGCTTATAGACGATGGTGCCCTGACGGCCGACGACGAAGGTCTCCGGCACGCCATAGACACCCCATTCGATCGCCGCGCGGCCGTTGGCGTCGACGCCGACAATGCCGAACGGATTGCCGTAGCGGCCGAGGAAGCGGCGGGCATTGTCGGACGAGTCCTTGTAGTTGATGCCGACGATTTGCAGCCGGTTGTCCCGCCCGAGTTCGGTCAGGAGCGGAGCTTCGTCATGACAGGGTACGCACCACGACGCCCAGACGTTGACCACGCTGACCTTGCCCTTGAAGACGGTGGGATCGAGGCCCGGTATCTGCGCGCCGTTGTTGAGGAGCCCCGCGAGCGCCGGTAACGCGGTTTGCGGCGCGGGACGGCCGATCAAGGCAGATGGAATCCGCGACGGGTCGCCGTTGCCAAGCCGGAACCAGAAGATCGCCGCGAGCGCTGCAAAGACGACGAGCGGTAACGCCATCAGCCAGCGTGAGGCTCGCGGGCTATCACCTGATGTCGCTGGTTCGCTCATGACTAGAGCTCCGATTCCGAAGTTCGCATGCTATTGGGGCGCCTCTGATGCGAACTTCGGAATCAAAGGAGCTCTAGCAAAATAAAGTTTTCTAGTGCGGCTTTGAATTTGAAGTTCCTATAACGTACTCGCATCAAAACTGACAGGAACTTCAAATTCACCGCACTAGTCCGTCGTGCTGCGCGCGGAGCGGCGGACGATGCCGCCGGTTTCGAGCTCGCTCAGGCGCTTCTTCTGGCGGCGATAGTCGATGGCGATCGATGCGATCAGCAACGCCACAACCGTCAACACTACCAGATAAGAGGTGACGATGAAGCTCGTATAGGGGCCAAGTGACATCACATCACGCCTGGCGCTGGCCGGGTTGCGTCACATGAATCATCTGCATCGCGCGCACGCGGCGGCGAAGGATTTCATTGCGCATGGCGGCCAGATGCAAAGTGAGGAACAACAGCGAAAACGCCAGCGCCATCACCAGAAGGGGAATCAGGAAGGCACGGTCGAGCGACGGGCCGCCCATTCGCATCACCGATGCCGGCTGATGCAGCGTGTTCCACCAGTCCACCGAAAATTTGATGATCGGAAGGTTGATGGCGCCGACCAGCGTCAGCACGGCGGCGGCGCGCGCGGCACGCGAGGGATCTTCGACCGCCCGCCACAGCGCGATCAGGCCGAGATACATCAGAAACAGGATCAGCACCGAGGTCAGCCGCGCGTCCCACTCCCAATAGGTGCCCCACATCGGCCGGCCCCAGAGCGAACCTGTCACCAGCGCCAGAAAAGTGAAGGCGGCGCCAATTGGTGCTGCGGATTTGGCGGCGACGTCGGCCAGCGGATGCCGCCACACCAGCGTGCCCAGCGCGGCGAGGCTCATCACGCCCCAGACGAACATCGACAGCCAGGCATTCGGCACATGGATGAACATGATCTTCACGGTGGCGCCCTGCTGATAGTCGTCGGGCGCGACAGCCGATTGGTAGAGGCCGATCGCGAGCAGGATGGCGGTTGCGCCCGCAAGCCACGGCAACAGCCGTGCGGTGAAAGCGAGGAACCGTGTCGGGTTGGCGAGATCTATCAGCGTCATGGCATCCTGTTAATGGTCGCGGCCGCTGCAGGCAATCGGCATCAATGCTTTCAGCGAGAGTTGATTGGCATCAGTCGAGCCCGTGCCGGAGGCTTGCCGCCGCAGCATACGGCCCAACGACCAGGCCAAACAGCGACAGCGCGCACAGGATCGAAAACGGCGCGCCGAACGGCAATGACTCCGTGATGGCCGCCTCCGATGCCGCGACGCCAAAGATCAAAACGGGAATCGACAGCGGCAACACCAGCACGGCGAGCAGCAACCCGCCGCGATGCAGCGTCACCGCGAGTGCTGCGCCGATCATGCCGATGAATGTCAGCGCCGGGGTGCCGGCGAGAAGCGTCAGCGCCACCACCGCAGTCGCGCTGACGTCGAGATTGAGCAAAAATCCCAACACCGGCGTGGCGACGACAAGCGGCAGCCCGGCGGCGAGCCAATGGGCCAGCGCCTTTGCCGCGCATGCCAGTTCCAGCGGCGTTCGGCTCATCGCAATCAAATCGAGTGAACCGTCGTCGTGATCGGCAGTGAACAGGCGGTCGAGGGTCAACAGGCTTGCGAGCAGTGCGCCGAGCCAGAGGATCGCCGGCCCAAGCCGCGCCAGCAGTGCAAGGTCGGGCCCGATCGCAAACGGCATCAGCACCACGACGGTGAGAAAGAAAAGCACGCCGATCAATGCGCCGCCGCCGACGCGAAGCGCGATCCGGATGTCCCGGCGAATGAGGGCGCCAAGCGCGGTCACGCGGCGTCTCCGATCCGTAGCGTGCGCGCTGTAATTCCCAACGGGGTATGGGTCGCGGCGATGATCAGGCCGCCGCGCGACAAATGATCCCCCATCAGGTTGGCAAACAATTTCTGCCCGGACGTGTCGAGGCCGTTGGTGGGTTCATCGAGCAGCCAGAGCGGCCGCCGCACGGCCAGCAAACGGGCGATCGAGAGCCGCCGCCGCTGGCCTGCGGACAAATAAGCGGCCGGCAGTCGGGCGGCATGATCGAGTTCGACGATAGCCAGGCTTTCTGCCGCATCCGACGTCGCGCCACCGAGAAAGCGCCGCCAGAACAGGAGATTTTCCGACACGCTCAGCGCCGGCTTGAGCGCGTCGCGGTGGCCGAGATAATGCGATTGTTCCGGGAGGGTCAGCTCAGCCTCGCCGCCCTCCAGGGCGATCGATCCGCCGGCCGGGGCCAGCAGCCCTGCAATCAGCCGCAGCAGCGAGGTTTTGCCCGACCCGTTTGGGCCGACCACGGCCAGCGCCTCGCCGGAGGCCGCCTCGAAGTGGAGACCGGCAAAAACCTGCCGGCCGCCCCTTACGCATCCGACATCGCGTCCCGAGAGCCGCATTATTTTCCTTTGCCGCGAATGGTGGCCCCCGGGGCGCGTCAGAACTTTATCCGACGCGCATTGCATCTAACCGCTTCCTGGTGTGGCGGTGATTGTTGAAAGATTCTATAAGCCGGAACTTGACTCGCCGCACAATCCACCGGCTGCGAGTCGCTCGGCCAAAGCGTTCGCTGGTGCTATAATACCTCTATCGGGTATGAACCGACAATTGGGATTGCCTCACATGATCTCTCTCGACAGCTTCAAATGCCAGAAGACCCTCAAGGTCGGTGGCAAGACCTACGTCTATTACAGCCTGCCCGCCGCCGAGAAGAACGGTCTGAAGGGGATCGCCAAGCTTCCCTATTCCATGAAGGTGCTGCTGGAGAACCTGCTGCGCAACGAAGACGGCCGCACCGTAAAGAAGGACGACATCGTCGCGTTCTCAAAATGGCTGAAGAAGCGGGCGCTCGAGCATGAGATCGCCTTCCGGCCCGCGCGGGTCTTGATGCAGGATTTCACCGGCGTGCCCGCGGTGGTCGATCTCGCCGCGATGCGCAACGCGATGCAGGCTCTCGGCGGCGATGCCGAAAAGATCAATCCGCTGGTGCCCGTCGATCTTGTGATCGACCACTCGGTGATCGTGAACTTCTTCGGCGACAACAAGGCGTTCGGCAAGAACGTCGTCGAGGAGTACAAGCAGAATCAGGAACGCTATGAATTCCTGAAATGGGGCCAGAAGGCGTTCTCGAATTTCTCCGTGGTGCCGCCGGGCACCGGCATCTGCCATCAGGTCAATCTCGAATATCTTGCGCAGACGGTATGGACCAAGAAGGAAAAGATGAAGGTCGGCAAGAAGACCGCCACCTTCGAGGTCGCCTATCCGGATTCACTGGTCGGCACCGATTCGCACACCACCATGGTCAACGGGCTTGCGGTGCTCGGCTGGGGTGTCGGCGGTATCGAGGCGGAAGCCTGCATGCTCGGCCAGCCGCTGTCGATGCTGCTGCCGGAAGTCGTCGGCTTCAAGCTCAAGGGCCAGCTCAAGGAAGGCGTCACCGCGACCGATCTCGTGCTGACGGTCACGCAGATGCTGCGCAAGCAGGGCGTGGTCGGGAAATTCGTGGAGTTTTTCGGCCCCGGCCTCGACCATCTGTCGGTCGCCGACAAGGCGACCATCGGCAACATGGCGCCCGAATATGGCGCGACCTGCGGCTTCTTCCCGGTCGATGCCGCGACCATCGATTATCTCAAGACTTCCGGCCGCAAGGCCGATCGCGTCGCGCTGGTCGCGGCCTATGCCAAGGCGCAAGGCCTGTTCCGGACCGCGACGTCGGCCGATCCGGTGTTCACCACGACGTTGACGCTCGATCTCAAGGACGTCGTGCCGTCGATGGCTGGACCCAAGCGCCCCGAGGGCCGCGTTGCCCTGCCGGCGGTGGCCGAAGGGTTCGCCGGCGCGCTCACCAGCGAATACAAGAAGGCGGCCGACGCCTCGCATCGCTACGCGGTCGAAAATCGTGATTTCGATCTCGGCCATGGCGATGTCGTGATCGCCGCCATCACCTCCTGCACCAACACTTCCAATCCGAGCGTACTGATCGGTGCAGGCTTGCTCGCCCGCAATGCTGCCGCCAGGGGATTGAAGGCCAAGCCCTGGGTGAAGACGTCGCTCGCGCCGGGCAGCCAGGTGGTCGCGGAATATCTGGCCAATTCCGGATTGCAGGGCGATCTCGACAAGGTCGGCTTCAACCTCGTCGGCTTCGGCTGCACCACCTGCATCGGCAATTCCGGCCCGCTGCCGGAAGAGATTTCGAAATCGATCAACGACAACGGCATCGTCGCGGCCGCGGTGTTGTCGGGTAACCGCAATTTCGAAGGGCGCGTCAGCCCGGACGTGCAGGCGAACTATCTCGCTTCGCCGCCGCTGGTGGTCGCTTACGCACTGGCCGGAACGGTCACGAAGGATCTGGCGGTCGAGCCCATCGCAACCGGCAAGGACGGCAAGCCGGTTTACCTGAAGGACATCTGGCCGAGCGCCAAGGAGATCAACGCCCTGATGAAGAAATTCGTCACCGCGACGATCTTCAAGAAACGCTATGCGGATGTGTTCAAGGGCGACACCAACTGGCGCAAGATCAAGACGGTCGAGAGCGAGACCTTCCGCTGGAATATGAGCTCGACCTACGTGCAGAACCCGCCCTATTTCGAAGGCATGAAGAAGGAGCCCGAGCCGATCGCCGACGTGGTCGATGCGCGGATTCTGGCTGTCTTCGGCGACAAGATCACGACCGATCACATCTCGCCCGCCGGCTCGATCAAGCTGACCTCGCCGGCCGGAAAATTCCTGAGCGAGCATCAGGTGCGTCCGGCCGACTTCAACCAGTACGGCACGCGGCGCGGCAACCATGAAATCATGATGCGCGGCACCTTTGCCAACATCCGCATCAAGAACTTCATGCTGAAGGGCGCCGACGGCAATATTCCCGAAGGCGGCATGACCAAGCATTGGCCCGACGGCGAGCAGATGTCGATCTACGAGGCGGCGATGAAGTACCAGGCGGAGAAGGTGCCGCTTGTCGTGTTCGCCGGCGCCGAATACGGCAATGGATCGTCGCGCGACTGGGCTGCGAAGGGAACGCGCCTGCTCGGCGTGCGTGCCGTGATCTGCCAGAGTTTTGAGCGCATCCATCGCTCCAACCTGGTCGGCATGGGCGTGCTGCCGCTCACCTTCGAGGAGGGTGTGTCGTGGCAGTCGATCGGACTGAAGGGCGATGAGACGGTAACCATACGCGGACTGCAGGCTGACCTGAAGCCGCGTCAAAAGCTGACGGCCGAGATCGTTTCGGGCGACGGTGCATTGCAGCGCATCTCCCTGCTGTGCAGGATCGATACGCTTGACGAACTGGATTACTACCGAAATGGCGGCATTCTGCACTATGTATTGCGCAAGCTGGCCGCGTGATTGTGATCGATGGCTCACCGCGAAGTGAGTAGCGAGGACGGTGGAGGCGGCCTAATAAAGGGCTGCTTTTGCCCGTCCGAAAGCCAATGGCTTATGCTCCGCTAGTGTGGCGACACTGACGTTCCTTTCAGTGTCGCCGCGAGTTCTTCGAAGGAACGTCAGAGTCAAAGCCACACTAGAATCATATGGTTGCTAGTGTCCCTTTGGTTCTGACATTCGTAAAAGTGCCCGCCGCGATTTGGTACGAATGTCAGAACCGGGACACTAGATACTGGCGGCGAGAAGTGGCGACTACACAATTCCCGGTTTTGGTATGACAGCGAAGATGGCCTTTAACTATATATCTCGGTGGTCGGGCGCGTTGGGCGTCTGCGCCATCGTGGTCGTTGTCCGGCCCGCCGCGGCGGCGGAGCCGCGCGCGGTGGTGGAACTCTTCACCTCGCAGGGCTGCTCGTCTTGCCCGCCTGCCGACAAGGTTATTGGTGAACTCGCCAAGGATCCCTCGGTAATCGCCTTGAGCATGCCGATCGACTACTGGGATTATCTCGGCTGGAAGGACACGCTGGCGGATGCGCGCTTCTCGGCCCGTCAGAAGGCGTACTCGCGGATGCGCGGTGACCGCGACGTCTATACGCCGCAGGCCGTCGTCAACGGTTCGTTCCATGTGATCGGCAGTGACCGGGGCGGAATCGAACGTGCGATCGATGTAACGCGCGAGAGCGATGGCGTGATGTCGGTGCCGGTTTCGATGAAGCTGAGCGGCAAACAGATTATGGTATCGGTAGCGGCCGCGGCCGCGAACACCGCGCCGGCGGCATCGCACGGCGAAGTCTGGATCTGTTCGATCTCCAAGGCCGTGCCAATATCCATCGGCCGCGGCGAGAATCGCGGGCGCGAACTGACCTACTACAACGTGGTGCGTAACGTGCTCAAGGTCGGAGACTGGAACGGCAGCGCCGGGACCTGGACCGTGCCGATGGAAAACATTTCCCACGAAGGCATCGATGCTGCGGCGGTTATTGTCCAGGATGGAAGCCGCGACCGGCCAGGCCCGATGCTGGGCGCAGCCTATACCTCGCTGCATTAGACGAACGCGACAGCCGCGCGCGGCGCTCCTGGCAGGTGTTCAGAATACGGCCTGCATTTTTCAGCCCGATAAAATCAGCTCAATAAAAAATCGCTGAAAAAGAAAAAGGACCAACTCGCGTTGGCCCCAGTCACACATCAATCGTTCTACGACAGGCCCGGCCCCGACGACCCCGGGGGGCTGGGGGCTGAGGAATCCGGTATCGAAAGGACCGGGCCAACGTAGGCGAATCTTATCGCAATCCAGCTGGGCAGGCGGTGGGCGGAAGTGGGGCGGCATTATGATCGGCCTAACGATCGCGTGACGGGCCTGACCGGCCGATCCCTCCAAAAGTCGTAAGCCCCGGCTTTCGGGGGCGAGCAGGGCGCGGGGACACCGCCTCTTGCGGAGCCGTTCAGTCGGCGCAATCATGTCGGGCAGATGACGTCGACCGGACGACGGGAGATGTGGCATGAGTTCTATCTCGGAGGATACCGACCCAAGCGAGGCCCGCGCCGCGGCGCGCCCTGCCGCGGCGGTCGCTTGGTCGAACCGGGTGACGTTCAGTCGCCTCGAACTCAATCGCATCCTCAATCTATACGGACGCATGGTCGCCGACGGCGAATGGCGCGACTATGCCATCGACTTCCTGCGCGACCGCGCGGTGTTCTCGATATTCCGCCGCGCTTCGGAGGTTCCGATCTACCGGATCGAAAAAGATCCCCGGCTTGCACGCAAGCAGGGAATCTACAGCGTGATCTCGGCAAGTGGTCTGATCCTGCGCCGCGGCCATGAGCTCGATCGCGTGCTGTTGGTGATCGATCGCAAGCTGGCGGTGGTTTGACCGCGAACGCTCCCCTCCTCCTGAGGAACCGCGCCTTCGCGGCGTCTCGAAAGATGGGCTGCGGGCCTCATGGTTCTCCCGGCGATGCAACGCATCGTCCGGAGACGCGCATTGCTTTTGGCGCCGTTCGCTAACGGCCTGGCTGCCGCTCTGCCTGCTCGGGCGTACCGCGCTCCTCGCCATGAGGGTAAGCCGTTATCCTGTTCCGCCTTCGCCTCTTGGTACTGTTCTGGCACCCTCGCCGAGCGCAAGCTGCATCATTACCGTGTCGAGCCACCGGCCGAATTTGAGGCCGACATTGGGATGGGTTCCGATCATCTGGAACCCGCAAGCCGCGTGGACGCCGACCGAAGCCGCATTGGCCGAATCCCCGATCACGGCAATCATCTGGCGAAATCCGCGGGCGCTGCACTCGTCGATCAGCCGTTGCAGCAATTGCCGGCCTATGCCGCGGCGATGGATCGCCGGCTGCAAATAGACCGAGTTTTCCACGGTGAAGCGGTAGGCCGGCCGCAGCCGATAGGCGCCCGCATAGGCGTATCCGACCACGCGCCCGTCCAGGGCGGCGACGAAATAGGGAAACCCGTCCCCCGTCAGCGCGTGAAAGCGTCGCGTCATTTCGGCGAGATCGGGTGGAACGAGCTCGAAGGTCGCAGTGCCGAAGCGGACCTCGTGCGCGTAGATCTCGGTGATGGAGGGCAGGTCCGCGACGACGGCCGGCCTGATTTCAAGCAGGGACATCGGCAAAGACTATTTTCGGCCGCCGCAAAAGAAAAGCCCCGGCGCGAAGGCCGGGGCTTTGGCGATTCTTGGCTCAGCTCGTGAGCGGGGTCAGTCGCGCTGACCGAGCAACTGCAGGAGCAGCGTGAACAGGTTGATGAAGTTCAGGTAGAGCGACAACGCACCGGTGATGGCCGCGCGCTCTGCCACATCGCCACCGGCCCGGGCATAGCCATAGATGTAGTCGTTCTTCAGCCGCTGGGTATCCCAGGCGGTGAGGCCTGCGAACACCAGCACGCCGATCACCGACACCACGAACTGCAGCATCGAACTGGCCAGGAAGATGTTGACCAGGCTCGCGATGATGATGCCGAACAGGCCCATGATCAGGAACGAACCCATCCCGGTCAGGTCACGCCGCGTGGTGTAGCCATAAAGGCTCAACGCACCGAAGGTCGCGGCGGTAATGAAGAATACCCGCACGATCGAGGTGTGCGTATAGACCAGGAAGATGGAGGACAGCGAGATGCCCATCAGCGCCGAGAACGCCCAGAACAGCATCTGGGCGGTCGCAGGCGCAAGGCGGTTGATGCCCGCCGAGATCACGAACACCATCGCGAGCGGCGCCAGAATGAACAGCCATTTCAGCGGGCTGACGAACATCGCGTAACCGAACGGCGTCAGGAAGGAGTTGCCGATCTTGGCAGCGGCACCCGAGGGGTCGGCGGTCACGGCGGCCATATAGACGCCAAGCGCGGCCAGGCCGGTAATGGCGAGGCCAATGCTCATGTAGTTGTAAATGCGCAGCATGTAGGCGCGCAGACCGGCGTCGACGGTCGCGGCGTCAGCGCGCCCGGCGGCCCGGCCGAAAGGCGAAGCATAGTTACGGTCTAGGTCCGACATGGTCGAATTCCCATTGGTTGTCTGGCAGGTATACAGATCGTAACCCCAGCCAGCTCAAATTAACCCAGATCACACCGGCTCGCCGACATTAATTTTGCGTCATGAAGCGGGCGTCTGGTCCCGAGTAGATATCTGGGAAACTAGCACATTCACTGCAAGCATTTATGCGCGGCTGAATGTCGCTAGTCGCATAAGACGCAGCTGGAATCGGCCGAATATTTATAAAATTCCTATACCAAAGATTAAAATTCTCATACCAAAGATTTTTGATGTCAGAGATTTCGCAGGACGGCGGCCGGCTTCTGGTTCAGGGCCAGCAGCGTTCCCGCAAGCCCCAGTCCCACCGTGACCACCAGCGCCGATGCGACGACGGCCGCGGCGCTTCCGGCCTGCCAGACGAAGCTCAGGGTCATCAATCTGGTCACGATCAGCCAGGCGGCAATCGAGCCCGCAATGACGCCGAAAATCGCCGTGGCGAAGCCGATCATCAAATATTCCAGGGCGTAGGCGCCGAGCAGACGCCCCCGCGTCGCCCCCAGCGTCTTGAGAATGACCGCGTCATAGACCCTGTGGCGATGGCCGGCGGCCAGAGCCCCGCCGAGCACGAGCACGGCCGAAATCAGGGTGACCGCGCTTGCGCCGCGGATCGCCAGCACAAGATTGGTGACGACCGTGCCGATAGATTCCAGCGCCTCACGCACCCGCACGCTGGTGACCATCGGAAACGCCGACGCCACCGACTTGACGATCGCAGCCTCGCCGGCGGCATCCGGATGGGCCTCGGTCAATGTCGCTATATGGGTATGAGGCGCGCCCCTGAAGACATTGGGCGAGAAAACCAGCACGAAGTTGATGCCGAGACCCTGCCAGTCGATCGCGCGCATGTTTCCAATTTTTGCCGAGATGTCGCGGCCGAGCACGTTGACGACAATCTCGTCCCCGAGCTTGAGCCCGAGCCCGTCGGCGATCTTCTTGTCGATCGAGATCAGCGGCGGCCCGTCATAATCGGCGCCCCACCACTGGCCCTCGATGATCTTCGAGCCCTTCGGGATTTCGCCGGTTGAGGTCAGGCCGCGGTCGCTTTGCAACACCCATTCGCTATCGGTGGATGGCTTGAGATCTTCAGCCCTCGCGCCGCGCGCCGAGACTATCCGCCCGCGCAACATCGGAACTTCCTCCACGGTCGATCCCGGCGCGGTCTGTTTCAGGAATGCGGTGAATTGGTCGGCTTCCGTCGAGGGAATGTCGATGAAGTAGAACGACGGGGCGTGGTCCGGCAACGCCGCCATGAATTGCCGCCGCAGATTGTCGTCGATCTGCGTGATGGTGACTAGCACGGCGAGGCCGAGACCGAGCGACATCACGACCGAGGGCGTCAGCGCGCCGGGCCGGTGGATGTTGGCAATCGCAAGCCGCAGCATCGTCACTTGTGTCCGCGGCAAACGGCGCGCCGACGCCATCAGGGCGGCGGCGATGCCGCGCAACAGGACGAAGATCGCGATCGAGGATACGACGAACACCGCGGCGACGCGTTTGTCGTAGGCAAGGCCGATGATGACGGTGATCAGAAGCGCGATCACCAGCGCCATCGAGAGCAGATAGCGCCAGCGCGGGCGATGCCACACGCCGGCAACGGTTTCGCGAAACAGCGCCGCCACCGGCACGTCATGAACGCGCCCCAACGGCCAAAGCCCGAACGCGAGTGCCGTCAACAGCCCATAGACCAGCGACAAAGCGAGGCCGCCGCCATGCACTGCCGGCACCACCGGCAGCGGCAATATCTTGCCGAACGCGCCGACAATGACGAACGGCAGCGCGGCGCCGACCACAAGTCCGACAAGCGAGCCGATCACCGCAAGCACCGTCACTTGCGTGAGATAGATCGCAAAGACATCGCGGCCGGTCGCGCCAAGCGCCTTGAACGTTGCGACGACGTCACGGCGCCGGTCGATATGACTCTTGACGGCATTGGCGACGCCGACGCCGCCGACCAGAAGTGCCGCGAGTCCGACCAGCGTGAGGAACTGGGTGAAGCGGTTGATCGTGCGTTCGAGTTGGGGCGAGGCATTGTCGCGGGAACGGATCTCCCAACCGGCATGGGGCAGCGCTTGCCGCGCATCGTCGGTGAGCCGCGTTGCATCGCGGCCGCCGCTCGCATCGCCGGGCAGCTTGACCCGATAGTTCCAGCGCACGAGACTGCCCGGCTGAAGCAATTGCGTGGCGCGAAGACCGGCCTCGCTGATCAGAAATCGCGGGCCGAAGCCGAGACCGCCGGCAAGCCTGTCCGGTTCGGCATTGTCGATGCTGCGGATTTCAAAGGTCGCCGCACCGACGCTGACGCGATCGCCGAGCGAAAGGTCGAGCCGGGTCAGCATGGTCTGATCGACGGCGGCGCCGAATACGCCGTCGCGCTCGGCGAGCACGTCGGCTACCGGCAGGCTCGGCGCCAGCGAGAGTTCGCCCAACATCGGATAAGAGCCGTCGACGGCCTTGATCTCGACCAGCGCGAGGCGGTCATCGGCCGCGCGCGCCATGCCGCGCAGCGAAGCGGTCACGGAGACATCGCCACGCCCGCGCAGGAAGGCGAGTTCCTCCGGTTTTGCCTCGCGCTGAAACAGCGAGAAGGCGACGTCGCCGCCAAGCAGCGTGCGGCCTTCGCGCGCGAGCCCCTCACTGAGGCTTGCGGCGACCGAGCCGACGCCGGAAATCGTCATGACACCCAGCGCGATGCAGGCGATGAAGACGTAGAAGCCGCGCAGGCCGCCGCGCAATTCGCGCAAGGCATAGCGCAGGGGGAGGGAGGCCGGACGGTGATCGGCTGCCGGGGTTTCGGAGACGATCGTCATGAGGCCGCGTCGCGTTCCGCAACCTGCCGGTCGATCCGGCCCGAGCGCAGCCGCACCACGCGATCGCAGCGTTGCGCCAGCGCGGTGTCATGGGTCACCAGCACCAGCGTCATGCCGCGCTCGGCATGTTTGGTGAACAGCAGATCCACGATCTGCTTGCCGGTGGCCTCGTCGAGATTGCCGGTGGGTTCGTCGGCCACCAGGATGGCAGGATCGGGCGCCAGCGCCCGCGCCAGCGCGACACGCTGCTGTTCGCCTCCCGATAATTGCGTGGGATAGTGATGCAGCCGATCGCCGAGGCCGACCGACGCCAGTTCTTCCGCCGCGCGGCGTGACGCGTCGGGATTGCCGGCGAGTTCTAGCGGGACCGCGACATTCTCCAGCGCCGTCATGGTCGGGATCAGGTGAAACGACTGGAAGACGATGCCAACCTGCCGGCCGCGAAAACGCGCCAGCGCATCCTCATCGAGGGCATTGAAAGGGGTCCCGCCCACCACCACCTCTCCGCTGTCGGGACGCTCCAGTCCCGCCATGACCATGAGAAGCGTGGACTTTCCCGATCCTGACGGCCCGATCAGGCCGACGGCTTCGCCCGATGCCACGCGCAGGCTGACGTCCTTGAGGATATGGACGCGCGCTGCGCCCGAGCCGAGCGAGAGGTTGACGTTGGAGATGGAAACGCTGTCCGACGCAAGGCCGGACATAGCTGAGGGCTTGATGAGACTGTCCATCGTTGCGTCATATGGTAGTTCTGGTGCCGTGGTCGAGAGGCTCTCATCAATGTTCAAGCACATGCTCGTGTGGGGCCTTTTGTTGGTGGCATCGGAACCGGTCTTTGCCCAGTCATCGGCGGCCGTCGGCGCGGCATCGGTCAAGATGGTGGTGCTGGGCGATTCCTTGAGTGCGGGATATGGGCTGTCGGGCTCGGATGCGTTCCCGGCCAAGCTGAAAAAGGCATTGAAAGCCAAAGAGATAGATGTCGATATGACCAATGCCGGGGTTTCCGGCGACACCTCGTCCGGCGGCCGCGACCGGCTTGACTGGTCAGTGCCCGAGGGGACGCAGGCGGTGATCGTCGAACTCGGCGCCAATGATGCCTTGCGCGGCATCGATCCCGCGGTCACCCGCAAGGCGCTGACCGATATCGTGACGCGGCTGAAGGCCCGTAGAATTGCGGTGCTGTTGTGCGGCATGCTCGCGCCGCCCAATTACGGCGCGGATTTTGCCGCCCGCTTCAATTCGATCTATCCGGATATCGCCAAGTCTTTTGGCGTGCCGCTTTATCCGTTTTTTCTCGATGGCGTGGCGGCCGATGCCAAACTCAATCAGGCCGACGGCATGCATCCCACGGCCGAGGGAGTAGACATCATCGTCAAAAATATCCTGCCTACCGTTGAGGCATTCCTTGGCTCGATATCGCGGCGCGCGAGCTGAAAAAAAAGCCGGCGCATTCCGGCTTTTCCAGAGCTTTCCGATCGGTTAACGAGGGATGCTTCGCAAAGTCACATAACTACGGTAAAAATTGACGACCGGTGATTCGTGGCCGGAGTTTGTTAGAGAACATGATCTTTTAGGAAAGTTGCTATCCTAGTATACGAATCATGTTCCAGCATCGGGAGTCTTGCGATGCCGCGTTTGTTTACGGGACTGGAAATTCCGGCCGAGATCGGCCACACCCTCTCCTCATTGCGTGGTGGACTGCCGGGCGCACGCTGGATTGATCCCGAAAATTATCACGTCACCCTGCGCTTCATCGGCGACATCGACGGCGTCGCCGCCAACGAAATCGCCTCGATGCTGTTTCGGGTCAACCGCAAGCCGTTCGAGGTCGCGGTACAAGGCCTCTCCAGTTTCGGCAGCAAAAAGCCACGCGCGGTGGTCGCCAATATCGCACCGAGCCGGCCGCTGATCGAATTGCAGGCCGAACTCGAACGGATGATGCAGCGGATCGGGCTCGATCCGGAAGGGCGAAAATTCACCCCGCATGTGACGCTGGCGCGGCTGCGCGATGCTTCCACGCAGGATGTCGCGGATTACCTCTCGGTGCGGGGCTATTTCCCGACCAAGGTGTTCACGGCCTCGCGCTTCGTGCTGTTTTCATCGCGGGCCTCGACCGGCGGCGGCCCCTATGTGGTCGAGGATTCCTACGCGCTAGGCGCGTAAGCAGGCCTTAAGCACTACGGGCGGTCCGGCATGGGGACCATGCCAATTCCCGGCTTGCATTTTTCTTTACGCTGAGGCCGTAAAGTGGGGCCATGCTGTCTGTCCCCTCCAATTCCTTTCCCGCCCATTATGAGGCGCTCGTTTCATCGGGTGCGATCGAGTCCGATGCCGCGCAGCGCGAGGTAGCGGAGGCCTTTGGCGAACTCGAGCAAAGGCTTTCGCATTACAAGCCGCGGCGCAAGAACGGCCTGTTGGGCCGGCTGTTCGCCGACAAAGACAATGGGCCGCCGCGCGGCCTTTACATTCACGGCGAGGTCGGGCGCGGCAAGACCATGCTGATGGACCTGTTTTTTCACGACAGTCCGGTCGAGCACAAACGCCGCGCGCATTTTCACGAATTCATGACCGAGGTGCATGAGCGGATTTACGGTTTCCGCCAGAATATCGCGCGCGGCGAGATCCCTGACGGCGACGTGATCGCGCTCACGGCGGCTGCGATTTTCGACCAGGCGTGGCTGTTGTGCTTTGACGAATTTCACGTCACCGACATTGCCGACGCCATGATTCTGGGGCGGCTGTTCGCCCGGTTGTTCGAGCTCGGCACCGTGGTCGTTGCGACATCCAATGTCGCGCCCGACGATCTCTACAAGGGCGGCCTGAACCGGTCGCTTTTTCTCCCTTTCATCGCGCAGATATCGGAGCACATGAGCGTGCTACGGCTGGACGCCCGCACCGATTTCCGGCTGGAAAAGCTGGCCGGCGTGAAAATGTGGCTGGTGCCGGCCGATGCGGCGGCAAGCTCGGCGCTCGACAAGGCCTGGGCCAGCATGACCGGCAACGCGCCGTGCAAGCCGCGCGATATTTCGATCAAGGGCCGCGTGTTGCATGTACCGTGTTCGGCGGACGGCGTGGCGCGGTTTTCCTTCGCCGACATCTGCGAACAGCCGTTGGCCGCATCCGACTACCTCCGGCTCGCGCGTGACTATCACACCATCATGATCGATCGTATTCCGGTGATGGATCTTTCCGAGCGCAACGCCGCCAAGCGGTTCATCACCCTGATCGACACGCTGTACGACAATGGCGTGAAGCTGATGGCGTCCGCGGCAGCCTATCCGATGGTGCTCTATCTGGCTGATGAAGGCGTTGAGGCGAACGAATTCAAGCGGACGTCGTCGCGGCTGATCGAAATGGGTTCGGAATCCTACTTGGGCTTGCCGCATGGTCACAAGGATTCGTCCGCCAGCGGCGCAACCACGGGGCTGGTGGAAACCTGACGGCCGGTGGCCGATAATTCTAGTGTAGCGACTCTGACGTTCCTTTCAGTGTTGCCGCGAGCTCTCGGAAGGAACGTCAAAGTCAAGGCTACACTAGGATCGTATAGTTGCTAGTGTCCCTTTGGTTCTGACATTCGTAAAAGTGCCCGCTGCGATGGGATACGAATGTCAGAACCGGGACACTAGTGGCCGACAATTGAGCAGGCTGCGGCTTGAACGGGCCGGTCGAAAGGGATAACCAGCAAACCGGCTTTCATTCACCTCCATCGGTTCAAAGGACAGACCCCCATGGCGCGCGACAAGATTGCTCTGATTGGCTCCGGCCAGATCGGCGGAACGCTGGCCCATCTCATCGGCCTGAAGGAACTCGGCGACATCGTGATGTTCGATATCGCCGAGGGCGTACCCCAGGGCAAGTCGCTCGATATTGCGCAGTCTTCCCCGGTCGACGGCTTCGATGCCCATCTAACCGGCGCCAATTCCTATGAGGCGCTCGACAATGCCAAGGTATGCATCGTCACCGCCGGCGTGCCGCGCAAACCCGGCATGAGCCGCGACGATCTCTTGAGCATCAATCTCAAGGTCATGGAACAGGTCGGCGCCGGCATCAAGAAATATGCCCCGGACGCTTTCGTCGTCTGCATCACCAACCCGCTCGACGCCATGGTGTGGGCGCTGCAAAAGGCGACCGGCCTGCCGCACAAGAAGGTGGTGGGCATGGCGGGCGTGCTGGATTCGTCGCGCTTCCGCTATTTCCTCGCCGACGAATTCAACGTCTCGGTCGAGGACGTCACCGCGTTCGTCCTCGGCGGCCATGGCGATACCATGGTGCCGCTGGTGCGTTATTCGACCGTGGCGGGCATTCCGCTGCCCGATCTCGTCAAGATGGGCTGGACCTCGCAGACGCGGATTGACGAGATCGTCGATCGTACCCGCAACGGCGGCGCCGAGATCGTCAACCTCCTGAAGACCGGCTCTGCGTTCTATGCGCCGGCGGCCTCCGCGATCGCGATGGCCGAAAGCTATCTCAAGGACAAGAAGCGCGTGCTGCCCTGCGCCGCCTACCTCAACGGCGAATACGGCGTGAAGGACATGTATGTCGGCGTGCCCGTCGTGATTGGGTCGAAGGGTGTCGAGCGCATCGTCGAGATCGAACTCACCGGCAAGGACCGCGAGGCCTTCGACAAATCGGTGGGCGCCGTGCAGGGCCTTGTCGAAGCCTGCAAGAAGATCGCGCCGGATTTGCTCGGCCGCTGATTTGAAGCTTTCGGCTGGGGGGTCCCGACCATCGGTCCCTCGGCCGCCCCGATTTCCGGCCTCCGGCCTTCCTTCTGAGCGCCGGAATCGGAGTTCTGGCTAACGAAATGAAATTGCACCTGATTTTTGGTTTGTCTTTGGCGTGGCATATAGCATACCAACGACATCTGGTACGCGTGATCGAACGCCGCTGTTGATGGGGCGGAACAGGATTCGGGGAGAGCGGCGACATGAATATCCATGAATATCAGGCCAAGGCGCTGCTGCACGAATTTGGCGTGCCGATCTCAAAGGGCGTGCCGGTGCTTCGCGCTGCCAATTCCGACGTCGCCGCCAAGAGCCTTCCCGGTCCGATCTGGGTGGTGAAAAGCCAGATCCACGCCGGTGGCCGCGGCAAGGGCAAGTTCAAGGAAGCCTCCGCCGGCGACAAGGGGGGGGTGCGCATCGCCAAGTCGGTGGCCGAGGTCAACGAATTCGTCAGGCAGATGCTGGGCGCGACGCTGGTCACGGTGCAGACCGGGCCGCATGGCAAGCAGGTCAATCGCCTCTACGTCGAAGAGGGCTCCGACATCGACAAGGAGTTTTATCTCTCGATCCTGGTCAACCGCGAAACGTCGGAAGTGTCGTTCGTGGTTTCGACCGAGGGCGGCGTCAACATCGAGGATGTCGCGCACTCAACACCGGAAAAGATCGTCACCTTTTCGGTGGATCCGGCGACCGGCATCATGGGCCATCACGGCCGCACGGTCGCCAAAGCGCTGAATTTGACCGGCGATCTGGCCAAGCAGGCCGAAAAGCTGGTGTCCCAGCTCTATGCCGCCTTCACCGCCAAGGACATGGCGATGCTGGAGATCAACCCGCTGGTCGTCACCAGGCAGGGTCAATTGCGCGTGCTCGACGCCAAGGTCTCGTTCGATGACAACGCGCTGTTCCGCCATCCCGAGGTCGTCGTGCTGCGCGACGAGACCGAGGAAGACGCCAAGGAAATCGAAGCGTCGAAATACGACCTCAACTACGTCGCCCTCGACGGCACGATCGGCTGCATGGTCAACGGCGCCGGCCTTGCGATGGCAACCATGGACATCATCAAGCTCTACGGCATGGCGCCGGCGAACTTCCTCGACGTCGGCGGCAGCGCCAGCAAGGAAAAGGTCGCGGCCGCTTTCAAGATCATCACCGCCGATCCCAATGTGAAGGGCATCCTGGTCAACATCTTCGGCGGCATCATGAAGTGCGACGTGATTGCCGAGGGCGTGGTCGCCGCAGTGAAGGAAGTCGGTCTCAAGGTGCCGCTGGTGGTGCGGCTCGAAGGCACCAATGTCGATGCCGGCAAGAAGATTATCAGCACATCCGGTCTCAACGTGTTGCCGGCCGACAACCTGGACGACGCCGCGCAAAAGATCGTCAAGGCTGTCAAGGGAGGCTGACGATGGCCGCCGATCATCTTGCCGCACCGACGCCGCTTGAAGAACACCGCAAGCTCGCGGCATTCGCCGGCGAATGGATTGGCGAGGAGATGGTTTATCCCTCGCGCTGGATCGAAGGTGGGCCCGCGACGTCAACCGTCACGGCGCGCATCGATCTCAACGGCTTTTACCTCATTCAGGATTCGCGCCAGAGCCGCGACGGCAAGGAGATATTCTCCACCCATGGCGTGTTCACCTATGACCGTGAAGACCGGCTCTACAAATTGTTCTGGCACGATTCGCTCGGTTACTATCCGCCGTCGCCGGCCTCGGGCGGCTGGACCGGCAAGTCGCTGATCCTGGTGCGCGGCTCGCTGCGCGGCAATGCGCGCCATGTCTACGAAATCATCGACGACAACAGCTACTCCATGAAGATCCAGTTTTCGCCCGATGCCGAAGGGTGGGCCGACGTGCTCACCGGCATCTATCGGCGGACCCATTGACCCCCTCACCGATTGTCTCGCGAAAGCAGTCTCACCCATGTCCATCCTGATCGACAAGAACACCAAGGTCATCTGCCAGGGTTTCACCGGCAAGAACGGCACCTTCCACTCGGAAGCGGCCATCGCTTACGGCACCAAGATGGTCGGCGGCACTTCGCCGGGCAAAGGCGGGGCGACCCATCTCGGCCTGCCGGTGTTCGACACGGTGGCGGAAGCCCGCGAAAAGACCGGCGCCGACGCCTCGGTGATCTATGTGCCGCCGCCGGGCGCCGCCGACGCCATCTGCGAGGCGATCGATGCCGAGATCCCGCTGATCGTCTGCATCACTGAGGGCATTCCGGTCCTCGACATGGTGCGGGTGAAGCGCTCGCTGTCGGGTTCGAAGTCGCGGCTGATCGGACCGAACTGTCCGGGCGTCATGACGGCAGGCGAATGCAAGATCGGCATCATGCCTGCGAACATTTTCAAGCCCGGCAATGTCGGCATCGTGTCGCGCTCGGGCACGCTGACCTATGAGGCGGTGTTCCAGACCTCGCAGGAAGGGCTCGGCCAGACCACCGCGGTCGGCATCGGTGGAGACCCGGTGAAGGGCACCGAATTCATCGACGTGCTGGAGATGTTCCTGGCCGATCCCAAGACCACCTCGATCGTCATGATCGGCGAGATCGGCGGTTCGGCCGAGGAGGACGCCGCCCAGTTCCTCAAAGACGAAGCCAAGCGCGGCCGGAAGAAGCCGATGGTCGGCTTCATTGCCGGCGTCACTGCACCTCCCGGACGGCGAATGGGCCATGCCGGCGCCATCATTTCCGGCGGCAAAGGCGATGCCGGTTCCAAGAGCGCGGCGATGGAATCGGCCGGAATTACCGTCTCGCCGTCGCCGGCACGGCTCGGAAAGACCCTTGTCGAAAAATTGAAATCCTGATTCATCTTTTAGTTCTTTTCGGCGCGAATATTCGCCTTAAATAAGGTAGAGGTTCTCAAACCCGCCGGGCTGCGCATTTGCGGTCCAGCCCGCGCCGTCTGCTACGCGCGATGAAGAAAATCATCAGGACGCTGCCATGTCTCGCCAGGACGCGAATGCTGCATTTGCTCTCTCCTCGTTTTTGCAGGGCACCAACGCCGCCTATATCGACGATCTCTACGCCCGCTATGAGCGGGATCCCGCTTCCGTCGACGCCGAATGGCAGGATTTTTTCAAGAGCCTGAGAGACAGCCCGGCCGACGTCACCCGGAACGCCGAAGGCGCTTCCTGGGCGCGCGACAACTGGCCGTTGACGCCGCGCGACGAACTGACCTCGGCGCTCGATGGCAATTGGGCGCAGGTCGAAAAGGCGGTCGGCACCAAACTTGCCGCCAAGGCGCAGGCCAAGGGTGTCGAACTCTCGGCCGCCGACGTCAATCAGGCGACGCGGGATTCCGTTCGCGCTTTGATGCTGATCCGCGCCTACCGGATGCGCGGGCATTTTCACGCCAAGCTCGATCCGCTCGGCATCGAGCCGCCACGCGATCGCGAAGAACTCGATCCGCGCAGCTACGGCTTCACCGAAGCGGATTTCGACCGCCGGATCTTCCTCGATCACGTGCTCGGCCTCGAATACGGGTCGCTGCGCGAGATCGTCGCGATCTGCGAACGCACCTATTGCCAGACGCTCGGCGTCGAGTTCATGCACATCTCGAACGCCGCGCAAAAGGCCTGGATTCAGGAGCGCATCGAAGGGCCGGACAAGGAAATCTCCTTTACCCCCGAGGGCCGGCGCGCGATCCTCAACAAGCTCGTCGAGGCCGAAGGTTTTGAGAAATTCTGCGACGTCAAATTCACCGGCACCAAGCGCTTTGGTCTGGACGGCGCGGAATCGCTGATTCCGGCGCTCGAGCAGATCATCAAGCGCGGCGGCAATCTCGGCGTGAAGGAAATCGTCGTCGGCATGCCGCATCGCGGCCGCCTCAACGTGCTGACGCAGGTGATGGGCAAGCCGCATCGTGCGCTGTTTCACGAATTCAAGGGCGGCTCAGCCAATCCCGACGCGGTCGAAGGCTCCGGCGACGTCAAATATCATCTCGGCGCGTCGTCGGACCGGGAGTTCGATAACAACAAGATCCATCTGTCGCTGACCGCCAATCCGTCGCATCTGGAAATCGTCGATCCGGTGGTGCTCGGCAAGGTGCGCGCCAAGCAAGACCAGCATGGCGATCCGCCCGACATGCGGATTTCGGTGCTGCCGCTGCTGATGCATGGCGACGCCGCGTTCGCAGGCCAGGGTGTGGTCGCGGAATGTTTCAGCCTGTCGGATCTGAAGGGCTATCGCACCGGCGGTTCGCTGCACTTCATCGTCAACAACCAGATCGGCTTCACGACCTATCCGCGCTATTCGCGCTCTTCGCCCTATCCGTCCGACGTTGCGAAGATGATCGACGCGCCGATCTTCCACGTCAACGGCGACGATCCCGAAGCCGTGGTTTTCGCGGCCAAGGTCGCGATCGAGTTCCGGCAGAAATTCCACAAGCCTGTCGTCATCGACATGTTCTGCTATCGCCGCCACGGCCATAACGAGGGCGACGAGCCGGCGTTCACCCAGCCGGTGATGTACAAGAAGATCGGCTCGCATCCGGGCACGCTGGAAATCTACGCCAAGCGGCTGATCGCCGAAGGCGTGATGACCGAAGGCGAGGTGGAAAAGGCCAAGGCCGACTGGCGCGCCCGGCTCGACGCCGAATTCGAAGCGGGCACCGGCTACAAGCCCAACAAGGCCGACTGGCTCGACGGCAAATGGGCGGGCTTCAAGTCTGCCGATCAGGAAGAGGATGCGCGCCGCGGTGTCACCGGCGTCGATGTCGCGGTGCTGAAGGACATCGGCCGCAAGATCACCAAGGTGCCCGACGGTTTTCGGGTTCATCGCACCATTCAGCGCTTCCTCGACAATCGCGCGAAGGCGATCGACACCGGCGTCGGCGTCGACTGGGCGACCGGCGAGGCGCTGGCGTTTTGTTCGCTGCTGGAGGAAGGCCACCATGTGCGGCTGTCCGGGCAGGATTCCGAGCGCGGCACGTTCTCGCAACGCCATTCGGTGCTGATCGACCAGGAAGACGAGAGCCGCTACACGCCGTTCAATCATCTGGGCGGCGATCAGGGCCACTACGAGGTCATCAACTCGCTGCTCTCGGAAGAAGCCGTGCTCGGGTTCGAATACGGCTATTCGCTCGCCGAACCGAATGCGCTGGCGATGTGGGAAGCGCAGTTTGGCGACTTCGCCAACGGCGCGCAGGTGCTGTTCGACCAGTTCATCTCCTCGGGCGAGCGCAAGTGGCTGCGGATGTCGGGCCTCGTCTGCCTGCTGCCGCATGGTTACGAAGGGCAGGGGCCGGAGCATTCCTCCGCTCGGCTCGAGCGATTCCTGCAGATGTGCGCCGAAGACAACATGCAGGTGGTCTATCCGACGACGCCCGCCAATTACTTCCACGTGCTGCGGCGGCAATTGCATCGCGAAATCCGCAAGCCCCTGATCATGATGACGCCGAAGTCGCTGCTGCGGCACAAGCGTGCGGTCTCGCGGCTCGATGAACTCGGTGAGAACGCGACATTCCACCGCATCCTGTACGACGACGCCCAGATGCTGCCGGACGAGAAGGTCAAGCTCGTCGCCGACGACAAGATTCGCCGCGTCGTGCTCTGCTCGGGCAAGGTCTATTACGATCTTTACGAGGAGCGCGAGAAGCGCGGCATCGATGATATCTACCTGATGCGCGTCGAGCAGCTTTATCCGGTGCCGCTCAAGGCGCTGGTCATCGAACTGGGCCGCTTCAAGGGCGCCGAAGTGGTCTGGTGCCAGGAAGAGCCGCGCAACATGGGAGCGTGGCACTTCATCGAGCCCTATCTCGAATGGGTGCTCAACCAGATCAGCGCACCGAACAGGCGTCCGCGTTACGCGGGCCGCGCCGCGGCTGCCGCTACTGCCACCGGTTTGATGTCGAAGCATTTGGCGCAGCTCAAGGCGCTGCTGGACGAGGCGCTGAACTAAATTCGTCATCCTGAGGCGGTCGCGTAGCGACCCTCGAAGGATGTCCCATTCGTCCTTCGAGGCTCGCCGCGCCGCGGCTCGCACCTCAGGACGACGTCACGAGTTGCGAGAGGAAACAGACCATGACTGAAATTCGTGTGCCGACGCTCGGCGAATCCGTGACCGAAGCCACCATCGGCCGTTGGTTCAAGAAGGCCGGCGACACCGTTGCGGTCGACGAACCCCTGGTCGAACTCGAAACCGACAAGGTCACCATCGAAGTCCCGGCGCCGTCTGCCGGCACGCTCGGCGACATCGCCGCCAAGGATGGCGAAACGGTCGCGGTCGGCGCGCTGCTAGGGCAGATCAATGATGGCGCGGCCGGCGCCGCCGCAAAACCCGCCGCCGCAGCACCCGCCAAGGCCGCTCCGCCGCCGCCGCCGCCTCCCGCGGCCGCCGCCGCGCCCGCCAAGGCGTCGTCTGCGGATGCGCCGCTGGCGCCGTCGGTACGCAAGCTTTCCGCCGAAAGCGGCATCGATGCTGCGACCGTGCCCGGTTCGGGCAAGGATGGCCGCGTCACCAAGGGCGACATGCTGGCGGCGATCGAGAAGGCTGCCTCGACGCCGACGCCGGTCAATCAGCCGGCCGCGGCGCTGCAGGTCCGCGGCCCCTCGCCGGCGGATGACGCCGCGCGCGAAGAGCGGGTGAAGATGACGCGGCTGCGCCAGACCATCGCGCGGCGCCTGAAGGACGTGCAGAACACCGCGGCGATGCTCACGACCTTCAACGAGGTCGACATGACGAACGTCATGGCGCTGCGGGCGCACTACAAGGAAGCGTTCGAGAAGAAGCACGGTAGCAAGCTCGGCTTCATGGGCTTCTTTACCAAGGCCTGCGTGCAGGCACTGAAGGACATCCCGGCTGCCAACGCCGAGATCGACGGTACCGACCTGATCTACAAGAATTATTACCACATCGGGGTTGCGGTCGGCACCGATAAGGGGCTTGTCGTTCCCGTCGTGCGCGATTGCGATCACAAGTCGATTGCCGAAATCGAAAAGAGCATTGCCGATTTCGGGCGCCGCGCCCGCGACGGCCAGCTCAAGATCGACGAGATGCAGGGCGGCACCTTCACCATCACCAATGGCGGCATCTACGGTTCGCTGATGTCGACGCCGATCCTCAATGCGCCTCAGTCGGGCATCCTCGGCATGCACAAGATCCAGGAACGGCCGATGGCGATCGGCGGCAAGGTCGAGATTCGGCCGATGATGTACCTGGCGCTGTCCTACGATCACCGCGTCATCGACGGCAAGGAGGCGGTGACGTTCCTGGTGCGCGTCAAGGAGAGCCTGGAGGACCCGGCGCGGCTGGTGCTGGACCTCTGAAGACCTGACTGGACATTCGCAACTGCCGCAGCGCGGCTGCGGAGCCGACTGTAGATGTGCTCGAAGCGTGGGGGCTTTCCGTTGACCGACAAGGTTGTAGTTATCACCGGCGGAAGCCGCGGCATCGGCCGCGCCACCGCGCTTGCCGCCGCCGCCCGCGGTTATCGGGTGTGCATCGGCTATGCGACCAATGAGGCCGCCGCGCTAAGCGCGGTTGCCGAAATCGAGGCGAAGAACGGCAAGGCGATGGCCGCGAAATGCGATGTCGGCAGCGAGACGGACATCCTCGATCTGTTCAAGGCTGCCGACGGCTTCGGAACCCTGGGCGCGCTTGTCAACAATGCTGGCATCGTCGGAACGACGTCGCGGGTCGATGCGATGTCTGCCGAACGCATCCAGCGCATGATGGCCGTCAACGTTACCGGCAGCATTCTCTGTGCCCGCGAGGCGGTGAAGCGGATGTCGACCCGTCACGGCGGCAGCGGCGGGGTCATCGTCAATTTGTCATCGGTTGCCGCAAAGCTCGGTTCTCCGAATACCTATGTCGACTATGCATCGTCGAAAGGCGCCATCGATTCCTTCACCGTGGGGCTCGGATACGAGGTCGCGGGCGAGGGCATTCGCGTCGCGGCCATCCGGCCCGGACTCATTGATACGGAAATTCACGCCTCAGGCGGCGAACCGGACCGCGCGCATCGCCTGGCGCATGTGGTGCCGATGAAGCGCATCGGCACCGCGGATGAAATCGCCAACGCCATCATCTGGCTGATGTCGGACGAGGCGTCCTATGTCACCAGCGCCATTCTTGACGTGTCGGGCGGGCGCTAACGCCGCGTCACATATCTCAGCTAGGGTTCGATCATGGCCACTTACGATGTTGTTGTTATCGGCACCGGTCCCGGCGGATATGTGTGCGCCATTCGCGCCGCGCAGCAAGGCATGAAGGTTGCGGTGATCGAGAAGAACGCCGCGCTCGGTGGCACCTGCCTCAACATCGGATGCATGCCTTCCAAGGCGTTATTGTATGCGTCCGAAATGTTCGAGGAAGCCGCGCATTCTTTTGCAAAAATGGGCGTCAGTGTCCCGGCGCCAAAACTCGATCTGCCATCGATGATGAACTTCAAGCAGCAGGGCATCGACGGCAACGTCAAGGGCGTCGAGTTCCTGATGAAAAAGAACAAGATCGACGTCGTCACGGGCAGGGGCAGGATTCTCGGCACCGGCAGGATCGAAGTCTCAGGCAGCGACGGCAAGACGCAAGTCGTCGAAACCAGGAACATCATCATCGCCACCGGCTCCGACGTCGCGCGTCTCAAAGGCATCGAGATCGACGAGAAGCGCATCGTGTCATCGACTGGCGCGTTGTCGCTCGACAAGGTGCCGGGGAAGCTTCTGGTGATCGGCGCCGGCGTGATCGGGCTTGAGCTCGGCTCGGTGTGGCACCGGCTCGGCGCGCAAGTCACCGTGGTCGAATTCCTCGATCGCATCCTGCCCGGCATGGACGGCGAAGTCGCTAAGCAGTTCCAGCGCATCCTCGAGAAGCAGGGCTTTTCGTTCAAGCTCGGCGCCAAGGTCACCGGGATCGATAGTTCAGGCAAGACCTTGCTTGCGCAGGTCGAGCCCGCGGCCGGCGGGCCAGCCGAAAAGATCGAAGCCGACGTGGTGCTGGTGTGTATCGGACGCGTTCCCTACACCGAGGGTCTCGGCTTGAAGGAAGCCGGCGTCGCGCTCGACAATCACGGCCGTGTGCAGATCGATGCGCATTTTGCCACCAGCCTGAAGGGCGTCTATGCGATCGGCGATGTCGTTGCCGGCCCCATGCTCGCGCACAAGGCCGAGGACGAAGGCGTCGCGGTGGCGGAAATTTTGGCAGGGCAGGCCGGCCATGTGAATTACGACGTCATTCCCGGTGTTGTGTATACAACGCCGGAGATTTCGGCTGTCGGCAAGACAGAAGAGGAACTGAAACAGGCGGGTGTGGCCTATACGGTGGGCAAGTTCCCGTTTACCGCCAACGGGCGCTCAAAGGTCAACCAGACCACTGACGGATTCGTGAAGATTTCTCGCAGATGCGAAAACGGATCGGGTGCTGGGCGTGCATATTGTCGGCCGCGAAGCCGGCGAAATGATCCACGAAGCTGCTGTATTGATGGAGTTTGGCGGTTCCGCCGAGGATTTGGCGCGGACCTGCCATGCCCATCCGACCCGCTCGGAAGCGGTGAAGGAAGCCGCGCTTGCGGTTGGCAAACGGGCCATACATATGTGATCTTTACCCGGCGAGAGTCGGGCCGGGATGATCTTGATGTTACGCCGCCTTTTCCAACCGATCTGGGTGCTGCTCGCGGTCATCTTTTTGATCGAGGCGTGGCTGTGGGATCACCTCGAGCCGATCGTGGCCTGGGTGGTCGCGAAGCTTCCGCTACAGACTTTCAAGCATTGGCTTGCCGAGCGCGTCGATACGCTGTCGCCGGCGATGACGCTGATCGTATTCGCGGTGCCGGTGCTTCCGTTATTCCCACTGAAGCTCGTCGGATTTTGGCTGCTCACGCACGAATACTGGCTCAGCGCCATCTTTACGATTCTCTTCGCCAAACTTGTTGGTGTCGGCGTCACTGCCTTCGTCTTTGATGTGACCCGGCCGAAATTGCTGGAGATGGGATGGTTCGAGCGGCTCTATGAATTCGTCATGGGCTTGCGCGCCAAGGCGACGGCCTTGGTCGATCCGATCAAGCGGCGCATCCTGGAAATCTTGCGCGGCGATGGCGACCGTTGGTCATCGCGGATGTTTCGGTTGATCCAGCGCTTTCGAAAAAGCGTGCGCGAAGCGCGCTAAAGCGCGGTTGCCCTCTCAGGCCCAATCGAAATCCGGACGGATGTCTTTACGCCCTCACAAGGCGAGATGCAGCGCGTGCGGCGCGAACATGCCGAGCAGGCTGAAAACGATGCCTGCGAGTGTCAGCACGCCCGATATCCAGGCGAGCGCCACGATGCCGGTGATGATCGTTGCCGAAGCCAGCACGATGGCGATCTGAAATGCGGCAGAGGCCAGTTCGAAATGGTGGTACTTCGCGGTGGCGAGATCGCGATCTTCTTCGGCATGCTTGGCGCGTTCGGACAACTGCTCGGTGCCTTCGCCGGTTTCAGGCTCGGAACGGTAGCGCGCCGCAGTCTTCTGCCATTCATCGATCTGCTTTTGTAGGGCTGCCTTGGCGGAATCGTCACCCGCGCCGAGGCCGAGCTTGCCCTGGTCCGCCGCCGTCTGGACCACCGTGCGGCGGATGCTCTTGGCCTGAAAGAACGCCCACAGGTTCGAAGCCTCGACATTCTTGGCGATCGATTCGGTCTGCGCGCCTTTTCCGAGCGTCTCCGACAGCGCGAGAAACAGCGCGATCACCGCAATCAACAGCGCGATCTTCCGGTTCTCGATCGAGGCATGTTCGGCGTGCTCGGCGTGTTCCATGCTTTCATGTGCGCTCATGATTTTTCCCCCTTTCGTCGTGCTCGACGATGGACCGAACGGCGCTGCCAATGCAAGGGCCAGCGTCGTGGCGAGATACAGAAACTCGCCGCTCAGGCGCGGGGATGCGCACTCCGGTACACTTCGAGAAGCCGCTCGCTGTCGATCCCGGTGTAAATCTGGGTTGTGGATAACGAGGCGTGGCCGAGCAGTTCCTGGATCGCGCGCAGGTCGCCGCCGCGCGACAGCAGGTGGGTTGCAAAGGAATGCCGCAGCGCATGCGGCGTCGCGCTGTCGGGCAGGCTGAGCGCGCCGCGCAGCCGCGCCATGGTGAGCTGGATGATGCGGGGGCTCAAAGGTCCGCCGCGGGCGCCGACGAAAATCGGGCCCTCCGGCGGCAAGGAATGCGGGCACATCGCCAGGTAATCCTGGATCAGCGTCAGGACATTCTGCAGCACCGGCACCATACGCGTCTTGTTGCCTTTGCCGGTGACGACGATCACGTCGCCCGCGCCGGGCAAGGGCACGTCGCGGCGCTTCAATCCCAGCGCTTCGGAAATGCGCAGGCCCGAACCATAGAGCAGCGCCATCACGGCGGCGTCGCGCGCCCAGATCCACGGGTCGCGGTCTTCGCCTGCGCGCTCGTCGGCGTCGGCAAGACGTTTGGCCGCCGCCATCGGCAAGGGTTTGGGCAGGCTCTTGCCGATCTTGGGTGCGCGTATGGCCGACAGCGCGCCGACCTTGCCCCTGCCTTCGCGTTCGAGGAAGCGTCCGAACGAGCGCAAGCCGGCAAGCGCGCGCATCAGCGAGCGGCTGGCGATTTCGGCGGCGCGGCGATTGGCCATGAAGGCCCTGACATCGCTGGCCTCGAGCGCCGAAAAGCTTGCCAGCGTCACGCGCGCGCCCCAGTGCTCGCCCAAGAATTCGAGGAACTGACGCAGGTCGCGGGCATAGGCCTCCGACGTCTTGGGCGACAGCCGCCGCTCGGTGCGCAAATGCGCCTGCCATCGCGTCATCTGCAGCGCGATTGATTCGTCCGCGCAGTCAAGTTCTATCGGCTGCAAGGCGGTGATCGTTGACTTTACCATATAGGCTCTTGGCGCGATGATTCCTTTGATTATATCGCACCGTCTTGGTTTATCCTTCGCTAATTCGTCAAGACCAGGCTCCCGATGGACCACGCCCCGCGCGCCTCAATCTCATCTGCATCGTCGACGGGCATCGTCGACGTGCTGGTGCCTGTCGCGCTCGACCGGGCCTATTCCTATCGCGTGCCGCGGGGGCTCGAGCTGAAGCCGGGCGATGTCGTGTGTGTCCCGCTCGGACCGCGTGAGGTGGTTGGCGTCGTGTGGGCCGAAAACGCCAATCCCGACCCGCGCCTGCACAATCGCCTGAAGGAGGTCGGCGAGAAGCTCGACGTGCCGCCGCTGGGGATGGAGCTGCGCGCGCTTGTCGACTGGGTTGCCAATTACACGCTGTCGGCCCGTGGCATGGTGTTGCGGATGTGCCTGCGCATGGGCGACGATCTCGGACCCGAACGGGTCCGGACCGGCGTGCGTCTGACAGGCCCGCCGCCGCAGCGCATGACGCCGGCACGGCGGCGTTTGATCGAGCTGTTGTCCGATGGCCTCTTACACGGCAAATCCGAGGCCGCGAGGGAAGCCGGCGTCAGCGCCGGCGTTGTCGACGGCCTCGTCGACGAAGGCACGCTGGCCGTCGAAGTGATGCCGCGCCCGCTGGCGCCGCCGGCGCCCGATCCGTCGTTCGCGATCCCCGAATTTTCCCGCCAGCAGCGCACCGCGGTCGATGCCATGCGCGCGCTGGCCGCGAATGGCAGCTTTCACGTCGCGCTGCTCGATGGCGTCACCGGTTCGGGCAAGACCGAAGTCTATTTCGAGGGCATTGCGGAGGCGATCCGCCGCGGCAGGCAGTCGCTGGTCCTGATACCGGAAATTGCGCTCACCGGTCAGTTCCTTGATCGCTTTGCGCGGCGCTTCGGCGTACGGCCGCTGGAATGGCATTCCGAACTGACGCCGCGCACCCGGCAACGCAACTGGGCAGCGGTCGCGGCGGGCGAAGCGCCGGTCGTGGTGGGGGCGCGCTCGGCGCTGTTTTTGCCCTATCCCAATCTTGGCCTGATCATCGTCGACGAGGAGCACGACCAGGCCTACAAGCAAGACGATGGCGCGCATTACCACGCGCGCGACATGGCGGTGGTGCGCGCGCATATCGCCAAAATTCCGATCGTGCTGGCGTCGGCGACACCGTCGGTGGAAACCGAGGTCAACGCCCGCAAGGGACGCTATCAGCGCATCGTGTTGCCGTCGCGGTTCGGCGGCCAGCACATGCCGCATATCGAGGCGATCGATCTGCGGCGCGAAGCCCCGCCGCGCGGCCGCTTCATCTCGCCGTTTCTCGCCGAACAGATTCGTTTCGCGATCGAGCGCCGCGAACAGGCCTTGTTGTTTCTCAACCGCCGCGGCTATGCGCCGTTGACGCTATGCCGCGCCTGCGGTCACCGCTTCGCCTGCACCATCTGCGACGCCTGGCTCGTCGATCATCGCTTTCGCCAGCGGCTGGTCTGCCATCATTGCGGCTTCTCGATGCCGCGCCCCCATGCCTGCCCGAATTGCGCGGCGGAAGAATCGCTGGTTGCGGTCGGCCCCGGCGTCGAGCGCCTGCAGGAGGAAGTGGCCGGTCTGTTTCCGGAGGCGCGTTCCATGGTGCTGTCGAGCGATCTCATCACGTCGATCGAGACCATGCGCAGCGAATTGAACGAGATCGCGGAAGGCCGCGTCGACATCATCATCGGCACGCAATTGGTGGCCAAGGGGCATCATTTTCCGCGGCTCAATCTCGTCGGCGTCGTCGACGCCGATCTCGGCTTGAGCAATGGCGATCCGCGCGCCGCCGAGCGCACCTGGCAATTGCTCAACCAGGTGATCGGGCGCGCTGGACGCGATCAGGGCCGGGGTGTCGGATACCTGCAGACGCATCAGCCCGAGCACCCGGTGATGAAGGCGCTGGTGGCCTGCGACCGTGAGGCGTTTTATGCCGGCGAAATCGACTCGCGCGAGCGCAGCGGTTATCCGCCGTTCGGACGGCTGGCGAGCCTGATCGTTTCCGCCGGCGATCGCCCGACCGCGGAAGGTTTTGCGCGCAAGCTCGCGGCCACAGCCCCGATCGATGAGCGGATCAAGGTGCTGGGGCCTGCGGAAGCCCCGCTCGCGGTCATCAAGGGGCGTTACCGGTTTCGGCTTCTGGTGAAGTCGCAGCGTAACGTCGATCTGTCGGAATATCTGCGCGAGTGGCTTGCCGCAGGTCCCAAGACCAAGGGCAATCTCAAGCTCGAGGTCGACGTCGATCCGCAGAGCTTTTTGTGACGGATCGTCATTGCGAGCGCAGCGAAGCAATCCAGTAAACCGGGCACAAGGAAAAGTCTGGCTTGCTTCGTCGCTTCGCTCCCTTGCGCAAACGCTTCGCGTTTGTCGCAATGACGGCCCACAAAAAGCCTGCCGCCATTTCTGACGGCAGGCTCTTTCAGCGTGCAAAGCGAAGGTCCGCGGTCAAGAGGCCGCAACGCCCGTCAGCGCAATCTTGGAAGGTGATCGAGACGCCGTTACGAGACGACCTCGGCGACGACCCGGCCGACGCCGGCACCGGTCAGGCCGATGGCACGGGCAGCGCCCGTGGACAGGTCGAGGACCCTGCCGCGAACGAACGGGCCGCGGTCGTTGATGGTGACGATGACGCTCTGGCCGCCATGGGTGACCCTGAGCTTGGTGCCGAACGGCAGGGTACGGTGGGCCGCGGTCATGGCGTTCTGGTTGAAGCGCTGGCCGGACGCGGTCTTGCTGCCGGACTCATTGCCGTAGAAGGAAGCCATCCCCGAAAAGCTCCGTCCCGACCCCGAAAACGCGGCGATCGAAGCATTGGCGTCGTGCCAGGATTGGCCGCCGGTGCGGGCGGCATGGTGCATGTGGTGATGATGAGTGGTGGTGGCCGTGGTGCCGGTAGGGCCTGGCCGAGGCTTCGGAAACACTACCTCCAGTGAGAACAGTTGCGGCGAAAATAGCGAGTGCCGTGCGCGACCGGGTTACCTTTCCCAGTGCCTGCTTGTTAAGTTTCAGCATTACATCAGTCCCTCAATGTAGTATTGCCACATATGCGACAAGTGGAACCCCCGCTCCGACTTCAAGAGGGTGCCGTTTGGTGGCCTAATGAGGCATAAAAGGGGCAGTAGATTGCTTTATCTCCGGCTGAAACATCTTGTTACCGAATGTAGATAGTGGCTGAAGGTTCCGTAATCTTACGTTTTAATAAACTATTAACTATTTCAATACTTATAAATACTGACGAATAAAGTCATCGGCGGAATCGCCGAGTTTTCGTCAAGTAATGCGTAAATGGAATGGCTTGCGGGACCGCTTGTTCCCCCGGATCGCTCATGCCGCCATGCATTCAGGGCGTGGAACGAAGTCCCGCCGTGAGGCCGCCGCCCCTCGGCCGGTTGTGACCACCCTGCAACGAAGCGGTCAGCCGGACGATGCCGGATTCGGCGCGTCAAGAATCCGGAAAAAACAGCGGTCCGCCGGCGCCCGAACGGGCCATGCGACGAGCCTTCGTCCACAGCCCTCGTCATGTTGCACCTGCGCTCTTGCTATGTTAGCAAAGCCGCGATTTTAACGGTCCCGGTGCAGGCAGCGCCGGTCGAAAATCGAAGTCCCGCTTGAACTCCAAGGGCTTGGATCGCTAGGCGCCGCATTTTGGCGACGGTTTTTCCCTTGCGAGTTTGACAGCAATAAAGAGCGCGCTCGTGGCTGAAAATCCGTCCGTTTCGGGAGTGTCCGGTCGTTACGCAACGGCCTTGTTCGAATTGGCGCGCGACGAAAAATCGATCGATGCGGTCAGGGCCAACCTCGACAAATTCGAGGCGATGCTGGCGGACAGTGCCGATCTGAACCGTCTCGTCCGCAGCCCGGTTTTTTCCTCCGAAGCGCAGTTGCGGGCGCTGTCGGCGGTGCTCGACAAGGCCGGAATTTCCGGAATTTCCGCCAATTTCCTGAAAATCCTCACCACCAATCGAAGGCTGTTCGCCGTCGATCAGGTGATCCGCGCGTTCCGCGCCCTGGTGGCGAAGTTCAAGGGCGAGGCGACCGCCGATGTCACGGTGGCCGAGAAGCTCAGCGACAAGAATCTCGACGCCCTCAAGGCCGCGCTGAAGTCGGTGACGGGCAAGGACGTTTCTCTCGACGTGAAAGTCGATCCGTCGATCATCGGTGGCCTTGTTGTGAAGCTCGGCAGCCGCATGGTCGATAGTTCGCTTCGCACCAAACTCAATTCGATCAAGCACGCGATGAAAGAGGCAGGCTGATGGACATCCGCGCCGCGGAAATTTCCGCGATCCTGAAGGACCAGATCAAGAATTTCGGCCAGGAGGCTGAGGTCTCCGAAGTCGGGCAGGTGTTGTCCGTCGGCGACGGCATCGCCCGCGTCTTCGGCCTCGACAACGTCCAGGCCGGCGAGATGGTCGAGTTCGAGAACGGCACCCGCGGCATGGCGCTGAACTTAGAGACCGACAACGTCGGTATCGTGATTTTCGGCGCCGACCGCGAGATCAAGGAAGGCCAGACCGTCAAGCGCACCCGCGCGATCGTCGATACGCCGGTCGGCAAAGGCCTGCTCGGCCGCGTCGTCGACGCGCTCGGCAATCCGATCGACGGCAAGGGTCCGATCAAGGCGGACAAGCGCATGCGCGTCGACGTCAAGGCGCCCGGCATCATTCCGCGGAAATCGGTCAACGAGCCGATGGCGACTGGCCTCAAGGCCATCGACGCATTGATCCCGATCGGCCGCGGCCAGCGCGAGCTGATCATCGGCGATCGACAGACCGGCAAGACCGCGATCGCGCTCGACACCATCCTCAACCAGAAACCGCTCAACGCGCAGCCGGACGAGAACATCAAGCTTTATTGCGTCTACGTCGCGATCGGGCAGAAGCGCTCCACCGTTGCGCAGTTCGTCAAGGTGCTGGAAGAGCAGGGCGCGCTTGAGTATTCGATCGTGGTCGCGGCCACCGCTTCCGATCCGGCGCCGATGCAATACATCGCGCCCTTTACCGCCTGCACCATGGGCGAATTCTTCCGCGACAACGGCATGCACGCCGTCATCATCTATGACGATCTGTCCAAGCAGGCCGTCGCCTATCGGCAGATGTCGCTGTTGCTGCGTCGCCCGCCAGGTCGCGAAGCCTATCCGGGCGACGTGTTCTATCTGCATTCCCGCCTGCTCGAGCGCGCGGCGAAGCTGAGCAAGGACCACGGTTCGGGTTCGCTGACGGCGCTGCCGGTGATTGAGACCCAGGCCAACGACGTGTCGGCCTACATTCCGACCAACGTCATTTCGATTACCGACGGCCAGATATTCCTCGAGACCGATCTGTTCTTCCAGGGCATCCGCCCCGCGGTGAACGTCGGTCTGTCGGTGTCGCGCGTCGGATCGTCGGCGCAGACCAAGGCGATGAAGAAGGTCGCCGGCAAGATCAAGGGCGAACTGGCGCAATACCGCGAAATGGCGGCGTTCGCGCAATTCGGCTCCGATCTCGATGCTTCGACCCAGCGGCTGCTCAACCGCGGCTCGCGCCTGACCGAACTGCTCAAGCAGCCGCAATTCTCGCCGCTGAAGATGGAAGAGCAGGTCTGCGTGATCTGGGCCGGCACCAACGGTTATCTCGACGCGCTTCCGCTCAACAAGGTGCGCGCGTTCGAGGACGGGCTGTTGTCGGTGCTGCGCGGCAAGAACGTGGATATCCTCAACACCATCCGTGACAGCCGCGATCTCGGCGACGATACCGCGGCCAAGCTGAAGAGCGTGGTCGAGGGTTTCGTCAAGACGCTTGCTTGATTTCTTCACCTCTCCCGCTTGCGGGGGAGGTCGACTGGCGTAGCCGGTCGGGGGGGCTGTCTCAGATGTGCTGGCCCCCACCCCGACCCTCCCCCGCAAGCGGGAGAGGGGGACATAACAAAGGTGCTGTGGGTTAGACTGGAATGGCTTCCCTTAAAGACATGCGGGTCCGCATCGCCTCGACCAAGGCGACGCAGAAGATCACCAAGGCGATGCAGATGGTCGCAGCATCCAAGCTGCGCCGGGCGCAAACCGCCGCCGAAGCCGCACGGCCTTACGCCGAAAAGATGGATGCGGTGATCTCCGGCATTGCCGAGGCGGCCGCAAGCTCGCCCGGTGCGCCGGCGCTGTTGGCCGGCACCGGCAAGGATCAGGTCCACCTGCTGCTGGTGTGTACCGGCGAACGCGGCCTTTGCGGCGCCTTCAACTCGGCGATCGTGCGGCTTGCGCGCGAACATGCGCTAAAGCTGATTGCCCAGGGCAAAGAGGTCAAGTTCTTCTGCGTCGGCCGCAAGGGGCTGGAGCAGCTTCGCCGCACTTTCGATAAGCAGATCGTCGAAAGCGTCGAACTGCGCTCGGTTCGCCAGCTTGGCTTCGTCAATGCCGAAAGCATTGCCAAAAAGGTCATCGCGCGGTTCAACAACGGCGAATTCGACGTCTGCACGCTGTTCTATTCGCGCTTCAAGTCGGTCATCGCCCAGATCCCGACGGCGCAGCAGATCATCCCGCTGGTGGTGGAAGCGCCCGCGGCGAATGCGGCTCCGGCGGTTGCTTACGAATACGAGCCGGAGGAAGACGAAATTCTGCCCCGGCTGTTGCCGCGCAACATCGCGGTGCAGGTTTTCCGCGCGCTTCTCGAGAACAACGCCTCGTTCTATGGCGCCCAGATGAGCGCGATGGACAACGCCACCCGCAACGCCGGCGACATGATCCGTAAGCAGACATTGATCTACAACCGCACCCGCCAGGCGATGATTACCAAGGAACTGATCGAAATCATCTCGGGCGCCGAGGCAATCTGACAGCCGAACGGTCGTTCGAGATTCAGGAATTCGAAGGAGAGAGATTTATGGCCACACAAGCCAATCAGACCGGACGCATCACGCAGGTCATCGGCGCCGTCGTCGACGTCCAGTTCGAGGGTCAACTGCCGGCGATTCTCAACTCGCTGGAAACCAAGAACGGCGGCAACCGTCTGGTGCTGGAAGTAGCCCAGCATCTCGGCGAATCCACCGTGCGCACCATCGCCATGGACACCACCGAAGGTCTGGTCCGCGGTCAGGAGGTCGCCGATACCGGCGCGCCGATCAGGGTGCCGGTCGGAGCCGGGACGTTGGGGCGCATCATCAACGTCATCGGTGAGCCGATCGACGAAGCGGGTCCGGTTCAGGCTGAAGACATGCGCCCGATCCACCGGGAGGCGCCGCTCTATACCGATCAGTCCACCGAAGCCGAAATCCTCGTCACCGGCATCAAGGTCGTGGACTTGCTGGCGCCCTACGCCAAGGGCGGCAAGGTCGGCCTGTTTGGCGGCGCCGGCGTCGGCAAGACCGTGCTGATTCAGGAATTGATCAACAACGTCGCCAAGGCGCATGGCGGTTACTCGGTGTTTGCCGGTGTCGGCGAGCGCACCCGCGAAGGCAACGACCTCTATCACGAGTTCATCGAATCCAAGGTCAACGCCGATCCGCACAATCCGGATCCCAACGTGAAGTCGAAATGCGCGCTGGTGTTCGGCCAGATGAACGAGCCGCCGGGCGCGCGTGCCCGCGTCGGCCTCACGGGTCTGACCGTCGCCGAGCACTTCCGCGATCAAGGACAGGACGTGCTGTTCTTCGTCGACAACATCTTCCGCTTCACCCAGGCCGGCTCCGAAGTGTCGGCGCTGCTGGGACGTATTCCGAGCGCCGTGGGCTACCAGCCGACGCTTGCGACCGACATGGGCGCGCTGCAGGAGCGCATTACCACCACCAACAAGGGTTCGATCACCTCGGTGCAGGCGATCTACGTGCCGGCCGACGACTTGACCGACCCCGCGCCCGCAACCTCCTTCGCCCACCTGGACGCGACCACCGTGCTGTCGCGCGCCATTTCGGAAAAGGGCATCTATCCGGCGGTGGACCCGCTCGACTCCACCTCGCGCATGCTGTCTCCGCTGGTGGTCGGTGAAGAGCACTACACCACCGCGCGCCTGGTGCAGCAGGTGCTGCAGAAATATAAATCGCTGCAGGACATCATCGCCATTCTCGGCATGGACGAATTGTCGGAAGAGGACAAGATCACGGTCGCGCGCGCCCGCAAGGTCGAGCGCTTCCTGTCGCAGCCCTTCCACGTCGCCGAAGTCTTCACCGGCTCGCCCGGCAAGTTCGTCGACCTCGCCGACACCATCAAGGGTTTCCGCGATCTGTGCGAAGGCAAATACGATCACCTGCCAGAGGCCGCCTTCTACATGGTCGGCACCATCGAAGAGGCGGTCGAAAAGGGCAAGAAGCTCGCGGCCGAGGCGGCGTAAGAAAGCGAATAGCGAATAGGGAGTGGCGAATAGGGAAGAATGACGCGTAGCATTCGCTACTCGCCATTCGCTATTCGCCCTTCTCCATTGAAGTCACTCTGAATCACAGGCTCCCTCATGGCCACCTTTCACTTTGATCTCGTCTCGCCGGAAAAGCTCGCCTTCTCAGGAGATGTCGATCAGGTCGATGTCCCCGGCGTCGAGGGTGATTTCGGCGTGCTGGCCGGACATGCGCCGGTCGTGGCCGCGATCCGGCCGGGCATCCTGACGGTCGTCACGGGCGGCTCGAAGCAGAAGATCATCGTGCTCGGCGGACTTGCGGAAGTCTCCGACAAGGGTCTTACCGTGCTGGCCGACGTTGCAACCTCGATCGATGAGATCGACCGTGCCGAGTTTGCCGAAACGATTTCGGAGATGGAGACCAAGCTCTCCGAGAAGGAAGGCTCGGAGCTCGACCATGCGCTCGAGAGGCTCGATCACTACAAGAGCATCCAGCACGAGCTCAACACCACGGCGATGCACTAAAGCGCGATGATGATTCATCCGAAAAACAGCGCGCTTTAGCGTGCGCCTCGGCTACTCGACTTTCGGCTTGAGGAGTTCTTGCGAACGCACGGAGCCCATATTGGCCTTGGTGACAAGGGTTACCCCCGTATCGACGCTGGACGACACCTGTTCGCCCTTCGAGGCGGCGAGCGCGGTCTTGACCCCCTCATAGCCCATGCGGAACGGGTCCTCTACCACGAGCCCGGTGATCACGTCGTCCTGCAGGAATTTGACGAGCTTCTCGTCAGAACCAACGCCGACTACGTTGATCTTGTCATCCGATTTCTTCTCGGCAATGGCCTGGCCCACCGCCAGCGTCATGACCGGATCGGCGACGAACACCCCGCGCAAGTCGGCTACGTTGGCGATGAGATCCTTCATGATGTTGACGCCAGTGGCCGGCTTGCCGTCGGCCGCCTTTTCGGCAACGATATCCAGCGCCCCATATTTTGCGGCGACCACCTCCTTGAAGCCCTTGGCACGTTGATCGAGTGAGGCAATTCCGGGCATCGCGGTGATGATCGCGACATCGCCTTCGGTGTCGGCGTATGACCTCGTGATCGCCACAGCGAGAGCATCCGCGGCGATGTGACCTGCATTGAGATTATCGGTCGCCAACAACGACGTCATGGCCTTGGTGTCGGCTCCGGACTCGATCCCGATGATTTTGACCTTCTTGGCGGCCTCGTCGATCGGTTTTCCGAGCGCTGCGAATTCCGCAGGTGCGATGACGATTGCCGCAGGGTTTGAGGCGACGGCCTTTGCGAGAATGCCGATTTGGCCGTTGGCGTCGGACTCCGATTGCGTGCCGAGCGCAACAACGTTGACACCGAAATCTTGACCGGCCTTGCGTGCGCCGGCCAGCACCGCGCGCCAATAGGGCGATGTCATATCCTTCACGATGACCGGAATCGTCGGCTTTGTCTGCGCGACGGCGGCCATCCCAAACGCAATGCCGGCAATCATGCCAGCCGCGACTACAAGCTTCTTCATAATATCATACTCCGATATTGAGACCCGCGGCCCCCTCAACTAGGTGTGCAATCGCTTGGTCGGTGGTTGGATTTAATGCTCGAGCCTGAAAATTCGATGCGAACTATCACGGCCGAGCGCGTGTTTTCGCTGCACGGTGCCGTGTCACCAACGTCTGGAACCTTCCGCTAGGGAGCTACGAAGGGCCGCGCGTCGGTGACACGGCTGCCGTGCCACTGACACAGAGAGTCTTCACTAGGGTCATGAAAACTCAATGTTTCGGTGACCCGACGTGGTTTAGCTCGCCGCCAGCGGCTGGTCGGTAACGGCAAGCAGTTTTTGACCTTGGGTGTAGACGACAGTCCTGATGCCAAGGACGGAGCGCAATTTTTCGGCCGGAACGACCAGCGGCAGCGGCGCAGGCGCCGTGCCCGGCTCCGGCTGCGGAAACGCCGTCGATCTGGCGGTGTGGAAGGTGACGTTGCCTTCGGTCTTTTGCATCAACTGATGAATATGACCATTGAGCACCGTTACCGATCCAAAGCGCTTCAGCATCGATAACGCTTGCTCGGAATCTTCGGTGCCCCAACCCCAATCCCTGGAGATCGTCCACAATGGGATGTGCGCGAAGACGACGATCGGCGTGGAGTTGGAAAGGCCCTTCACATCGTCGGCGAGCCACGCCAACTGCTCGGACCCGAGCATGCCCATGCCGCCAGCCTTGAGGTTCATTACATTGTTAAGACCGATGAAATGGATGCCGTTCTGATCGAAGGAATACCAGCCGGTGCCCTTGGTATTCTTGCCGTATCGCTCGAGATAGGACTTGAGTGGCACCTCGTCGAGGTTGTCGTGCTCGCCCGGCACGTAGTGTACGTCAAGACCTACGCTGCCGATGACCTGCGCGGCGTCGTCGAATTCCTTGGGCTTCGACAAATGGGTGATGTCGCCGGTATGGAGCATGAATGCCGGCTTGTTGGGAAGCGCTTTGACCTTCGCGATCGCCTCTTGCAGGGTGCCGAGTGCATTGGGATTGGCTTTCTTGTCGAAGCCGACATGGCTGTCGGAAATCTGCAAGAACGTGAACGAATTCGCAGCGGCTGCTGCCTCGGCCTCACTTAGCAGGCCGAAAGACTTCGGTACGCCACCTGAAATCGTCCATAGAACGCCAGTGCCGGCCCAGAGCATGCACTCAAGAGCGTGACGACGATCGATGCCGTCATCGTGATTATCATGCGCCATTTTGCGTTTCCTCTTTTTTTAAGACCAGCGACGAAGCCGGACACGAACTTGACCGAGGACTCGAAAAAATTATTCCCGCTCGTGATCTCGTGAACGCGAGACTTCAATCGTCATGGAACCGCGTGCTGCATCGCAATCGATCGCCTCGACTGCTGCGACGCATCGAGCGAGCAAAGGAGGCGATAACATCTCCGCAGCATTGATTTTGCTGGCGTTGCGCCGATTTCAATATGAAACGCAGCGCAACAGTGCGCGGCTCTGATTGTCGCCGCAAGCTTCCGGCCGATCGTCGAAATCAGCCGCTGTTAGCGCTGATGACGAGGAGTCACAAAATCGTCAACACAACGTGCACGACGAAGACGCCGGATCTGGCTGGCCCTATTCGACGTTGTCGAGCTCAGCAAAGACCTTTCCTGGCCGTCGGGCTTGTCTTCCGGCTCGGCAACTTCGGCCACGACACTTTCCGGCTCGATATTGAGCCGGTCGATAACAGCCTGCTCCTCCGCACAGGGGTTAGGTCGCAGGTCGAGCCTACCCTTCTTGTCTGTTTCGATGAGGCAAGTGCGTGTCAAACCAAACAAATCAACTAAGCGATCGTTTGCGTCTGCCCAGTTATGTCGAGGAACATTCACCGGATGCAGCCGAAGAAAAATACGCTAGGGAATTTCAGGAGCTCTGGCCGAGTCTAATTCTGGCAAACCTACATTTGGTTCGCACGTGTGCTCACACGA
Organism: uncultured Alphaproteobacteria bacterium; assembly: GCA_963832045.1. Classification (GTDB taxonomy): domain Bacteria; phylum Pseudomonadota; class Alphaproteobacteria; order Rhizobiales; family Xanthobacteraceae; genus Bradyrhizobium. The sequence continues at coordinate 49,748 of CAWHSM010000005.1, read as the reverse complement.
CAGAACGGAGAAAGCCAATGACCAAAATTAAAATGCTAAGTGCCTTGATAGTTTCCGCCGCCGTTGCCACGCCAGCGTTAGCTCAAGACGCGGGCGTGCACGAGTCGGGAAGCCGCTACGGTTTGGCGTCAAAATCCAGCCCGCGTGGAGCGTATAATCAGTTGAACGGGCCGTCCTATACCGCCATCCGAACGCGGGACCACTGGAGCCCGGAGAACTCGGGAAACAATGAAAGGGACCCGTCGATACCGGGAGGCGAGGACACGACGCTTCGCCCCGCCGGGTAACTAATCCAAACCGCAACAAGTGAGGACGTGCCCCGCAGGCCCGCCAGGATGACCCCGGGAGATTTTCTAATCTCCCGGGAAGAGGATGGGCCTGCACAACCACCGAGCGGCGGGTGATACGATGAATACGATTCATTTTTCCAAGCACCCGATCGACCGTTCGGCCTTTTGGCGACAAGATATCCTTCAAGATATCTTTATTGTTTCAGCCTTCGTCGTTTGGGCAACCATCTTGGGTTTGTTGCCAGTCTTGGTCATCGGCTCGTTGATAACAACTTGAGCGGACCACAGCGCTTGAGAGACTCAGGCCTTGCAAGTACAGACCGCACGAAGCGGCCCAAAAGTCCCAGCGGCAAAACGGCCGATTCATAAGGGCACCTCCTCAACGGACTGAGCAGTTCGGCAGTGAATTGGTCCAGCCGTCCGGATTCATAATGGATGTTGCCGTCTAGACTTCTACACGGGAACGTGGCGGTGACACTTGCTCGATCGCCTTTCTCGCCCAACGCATCAATCAGTATGATTTTGAAATAGCGATCGGTGCGCCGTCCCCTGGCGTCGTCGTTAGCTTGAATCACAGCGGTGGTTCGCGCCGTCGTTGCGATCACGATCTCTGCAAGAATTATTTTACGACGGAATAAGACCGTCTCCCTTGAGGTCTTCTTGGCAGTGAACTTACGATCGAATGAAGGCTTGGAGCAGATTGTTATGATCAAGAATTTCGAATCCGCGGACAAACACGTCGGAAGGGTGACGAGCAGTGGGCGCTTTGACGCAACGAGCATCGTCCTGCATTGGCTCACGGTGCTCCTCATCATCGGCCAGTTTACAACTGCGTGGCTGCATGAAGTCGTCGATCACGGGACCGGCCTGGGTTTGGAGATTTTGACAACACATCAAACAATGGGTGCGCTCACATGGACCGTCGGGTTGGCGCGCCTTGTCTGGCGGCGCAGGTTCGCCTATCTGCCACCATTTCCGGACAGCATGCCGAAGCTGCAGCAATGGATCGCGAAGGCCAATGAATACGGCCTTTATGTTTTGCTCTTGGTGCAGCCGATCACGGGCCTCGGTGATGTCGTGTTTCACGGCCGACCCTTCACGTTGTTCATATGGCAGGTGCCGGCGCTATTGGCGCCGGACGCCGGCATCCGCAGCCTGTTCCAAGAAGCTCATGAACTCGGTGGCAAGGCGCTGCTCGCCCTTATCGGCCTGCACGCGGGCGCCGCGCTTTTCCATGGCCTTGTTTTGCGCGACGGCGTGCTGCAACGGATGCTACCGTTGTCCATCGCCGCGCGCGCTAACACTGATCGCCGTATGCTCGTTGGTCCGCGTAAAATCACGTCTTGAATGGTCTGGACTTCATATTCCACGAACTCGTCTATTGGCTGGGCTAGCTCGGCGTCGTCATTCTTGGCCGCAGCATCCGGACGATGATCGATGAGCTTCGGCTCACACTCAGTTGACCGAGAATGCCCTTCGATTGCCGAATAATTTCGCCGCAAAAAGTGTCTGAGCTTTGGGAACGAAATTGTCCCAATGGAGGAAGCATGATGCGGAAAAAGTTTATGGCCTTGTTCGTACTTGCGGCAGTCGGGGCGATTCTGCCGACTGTAGCGTCTGCTCGCGGCGGCGGCCATGGAGGAGGTTTTGGCGGAGGCGGCTTCCACGGTGGTGGCTTTGGAGGCTTCGGTGGTGGGTTCCGCGGAGGAGGGTTTCGCGGACGTGGGTTTGGAGCATACGGCTTTGGGCTCTATTACGGCGGATACTATCCTTACGCATACGGATACTATCCCTATGCGTACAACGACTACTACGACGATGCCGGCTGTTATCTGGTCCGTAGCCGCGTGATGACGCCTTACGGCTGGAGGATTCGTCCAGTCCAAGTCTGCGGATGATCATGGAACGACCCGCCGGTTCAGCCGGCGGGTTTCTGGTTGCGTCACACCGATAGTCACGGCGTCGCTTTCAGGTCGCGCTCCAATCTCCGCAGATGACATGTACCAGCTTACGCCGCTTGGCCGAACGCCAGTCTCACGATTGGAGGCCGCATGAAAGTTCACGCAATTTTCCCAGGTCCTTTCTTCAGCCGGCTGTGAAAGCCCACCTTCGCCGATCCATTGAAACGGCTTTTCCTATGACGACTCTCACGAACCGTGAACTTGAAGTACTCATCGGCTTACGGACAAGCTGGGGAGCGCTTTACTCAAAAGAACTCGCGCGTCTCCTAAATGAGGATGACACAATACGCGCGATCGACCGGTTGCGCATGCCTTGTGATCCAGCATTCTTGGAGACACAGCGGGAACGCCTGTTCTCGATGAACCGGACTAAAGCGAGCGCTGCCAGTTCGGAGGATCCGGGATTAGTCGCGAGCGCCCGGTTCATCGATTGTCATGATCGAGCAGTCACTCGTCATGCTCCCATTCATTCCCGTCAGCGTGACGAACACGCAGCATTCAACGGCGATCGCGTGAAATTGCTCGGATTCGATTTGGCCGCGTTTGCGCGCCCGGCGGCATATCCCGCAAAGCAATGCTGGTGGTCGCTTTGGCCAGCTATGACCTTCAGGCGCTGAGCCTGGGCGCACTCGTCCTCGATCCTGAAATAGCGAGCCGCCGCCTCGGAGCCGACGTTCAGCGGATGGCGCTAGCGGTCCCGATCGCGATACCGCCCAGAATCATGCCCATGGCACAGATCAGCGATAGGCCGACCGGCTCGCCGAGAAAAATGGCCGAAGCCGCCACCCCAACAACAGGCGTTGCCAACAGACCAAGCGACGTCGTGACTGCGGGTAAGCTTCGATTGACCGTGACCAACGCCCAATGGGCCAGCGCGGTGCCGCCTATTCCGGCATAAAGGAACGCACCGGCAAGCCCCGGATTCCAGGTGATTTGGGGCGCTCCATCAATCGATACGGCCAGCATCGACAGGATCAGGCTCGCAAGCAAGGCTTGCCAAAAGACCAGCTGGAATGGCGTCGACATCCACTTATGTGCGCGCACATAAAGGATGTTGGCCGCCCAACAGAACGCCGCCAGCAGGATCAGCCCGCTGCCGATCAAGGCATCGCGGTCGTTCCAGTCGAAGGCGAACGGATTGAACATCAACGCCAGGCCGCAAAGGCCCAATCCCAGTCCGGCCAATCGTGGCCGGGTCATGGGTTCGCCTAGCAACAACCTTGCGGCGGGAGCGACCCAAAGCGGCGTCGTATAGCCGAGCACAATGGACCGGCCGACCGGGATGAATTGAAGACCAAAGGCAACAAGCGCTGAAAAGGCCCCCATGTGGAGGAGCGCGACGGAAAGAATGACCGCAACGTCGCCGCGACGCGGCCGTATCAATTGCCCACGCGCGAGCAGCAATACCAACAAGGTCGCCGTGGCGATGGTGGAACGGATCGCCGAGGCCCAGAGCGGTGAGACGCTAAGAACGAGGGTCTTTGTGACCACCCAGTTCGATCCCCACAGACTGACTACGGCGGCGAACAACAGCAGCGCTGCACGGCGAGAAAGAACGTCGTCCATGGTTGATCTCGCAAGCGCCGTTGCCGAACTCGACATCCGTCCCAGCATAGGTTTTACTGGCATTGAAAAAAGAGCCAATTTCAAAAATATATTAGAGCCAGTTATGGGGCAGCTTCTCTCCGTCTTGGTCGATCTGGAATTAACGCGGGGCGGCGAGAAAACGCTGACGCGGCACCTCTACGAGCAATTGCGCCGCGCGATCCTGGAGGGACTTCTACCCGCGGGCCTGCGTCTGCCATCGAGCCGCGAGCTTGCCCGTCACCTCAAGGTTTCGCGTAACACCGTCTCGTTTGTCTTCGATCAGTTGGCGATGGAAGGCTATCTTGACATCGCGCCGGGGCGGCGTCCGACGGTCTCGGCGGCAAAGCCCGTACTGGCTCTTGGCCGAGGCCATGCGCGCCTATCATCCGGCACGTTGCGCATTTCGCGATGGGCCACGCGCCTTCGCAAAGCCGATTGGCCCATCGTGAATGAAGGGGTGCCGAGGCCGTTTGCTCCGGGATTGGCGGATGCGCGCGCTTTTCCAAATGACGTCTGGGCGCGCTGTCTTCGACGGGCAGCCCGTCACAAGCCTTCGCCTGGCGCCATCTTCCTGAACCGCCCCTCGCTGCAGGCCGCGCTGCTCCGGCATCTGGTCGAAAACCGAGGCGTCAGGGCCGAGATGCGGCAGATCATTATCCTGCCGTCTGCGCAGGCGTCGATCGAGCTCTTCGCCCGCGTTTTGCTTAACAGGGGCGACGTCGCGTGGCTTGAAAGTCCCGGCTATGGCGGCGCGCGCGTGGCTCTTGAAGCAGCCGGCGCATTGATCCGTGGTGTCGAACTCGACAGCGGCGGCCTAGCCTTCAAGGGTCGGCGCGATCGACCCAAGCTTATCTTCGTCACGCCGTCGCACCAATACCCCACCGGCCGGCTGATGCCGATCAATCGACGGCAGGAACTATTGGCGTTTGCGGATGCCACAGGTGCGGCGATCGTCGAAGACGATTACGACAGCGAATTTCACTATGACGGCAAGCCGGTGGCTTCCCTGCAGGGGCTCGACCACGCCGGTCGCGTGTTCTATGTCGGTACCTTTGCCAAATCGATGTGTGCGGATATTCGCGTCGGCTACGCGATCGTCCCCGAAAATCTGGTCGATGTATTTGAGACGGCACAACGTCACAGCGGACAGATCGTGTCGGCCACGCTGCAGAATGCCCTGGCCGAATTCATCGATGATGGTTACTTCGCCGCACACATCCGTAAGATGACTCGCATCTATTGCGGAAGGCGTGACCAGTTGGTGCAGGCGCTCAGTGCCACAGCGGGCCCGGCCCTTCGGATTGTGCCACCGGCTGGTGGCATGCAACTCCTCGTTCATCTCGATTCCAGGCGGAACGACGTTGTTGTTGCTGCGCGCCTGGCTGAAGCGGGGGTGACGGTCCGGCCTCTCTCCCGGCATTTTACCGGAAAGATAGACGGCCAAGGCCTGTTCCTCGGCTTCGCTGCCTGGACCGAACAAGAAATCGACGAAGGCGCGGACATCATCGGCCGTATAATTCGGCAACTGCCTTCCTTGGGATGACGAGCAAATCCGGGTTGTCAGACGAAGGCCGTGAAGCTTTGCGCGACGGCGCGGTAGACGTCGCGCCGGAACGGCACCACGAGATCGGCGACATGGTCGAGCCGCTCCCATCGCCATTGGTCGAATTCCGGCGGCTGGCCGTTACGCGATGTCAGCGGATCGATTTCCTGCTCCGAGCCGGTAAAGCGCAGCGCGAACCATTTCTGCCGCTGACCGCGGAATTGCGCGAGCCGATGTGAGGCGGGGCCCGAATAGGTCGGAAACTCGTAAGTGAGCCAATCGGTCTCGTCGAGATAGTCGACGCTTATCACGCCGGTCTCTTCCCAGAGTTCGCGCATCACTGCTTCGCGCGGATTCTCTTCAGCGTCGATTCCACCCTGCGGCATTTGCCACTCGAGGCCGGGGAGAATGATTTCCGGGCCGTCGTCCCTGAATTGCCGCCCGATCAGGACCCGCCCGACGGCATTGAACAGCGCAATGCCGACATTGGGACGGTAGGGTTTTGTCATGAGGGTCTCGTTTTCGTAGGCCGCATTGGCCGAGCTGTCGCCGGAGCGAAGCGCACTCAACCGCCCGCGAGCCCGGAAAATTCCTTGACCACGCGCTCGTAGACCGGGCGCTTGAACGGAACGATCAGATCGGGGAGATTCTTCATCGGCTCCCACCGCCAGCCGACGAATTCGGCCTTGTGTCCGCCGCCGGGGTTGGCGACGTTGATCTCGCGATCTTCGCCCGTGAAGCGTACCGCGTACCATTTCTGGCGCTGGCCACGATAGCGGCCCTTCCAGGCCCGGCCGGCAATGGTGCGCGGAATATCATAGATCAGCCAATCGGCGACCTCGCCGAGCTTCTCGACGGAGCGGACGCTGGTTTCCTCGTAGAGTTCGCGCTTGGCGGCAGCCCAGGTATCTTCGCCGGGATCGACGCCGCCTTGCGGCATCTGCCAGACATGGGATTCGTCGACATGCTCGGCGCCGCCGGCGCGGCGACCGATGAAGACCAGCCCGGCCGCGTTGATCAGCATCATGCCGACGCACGTTCGATAGGGCAGGTCTTCGTAACGCGCCATTCTGTCAAAGCCTCATGCGTGATTGTACGGCAGGGAAAGCGCCTCTAGTGTCCCGATTCCGAAGTTCGTATCATCATGCGGAGCCACGTTTGCGAACTTCGGAATTGAAAGGACACTAGCAAACTTATTGTTCTAGTGTGGCTTTTGGTTCAGAAGTCCGCATGACGAACTCGCGGCAACAATAATGCGGACTTCTGAACCGCCACACTAGTGTCCCGGTTCTGACATTCGTATCCCATCGCAGCGGGCACTTTTACGAATGTCAGAACCAAAGGGACACTAGCAACTATATGATCCTAGTGTAGCTTTGACTTTGACGTTCCTTCCGAGAGCTCGCGGCAACACTGAAAGGAACGTCAGTGTCGCTACACTAGTTGGATTTTGATTTCAGCATCGCGGTTGTCAATGGCACGAGCATGATACCACGGCTCTCAAGCGTCCTGGTCCAGGCGCTAATCCGCTCGATCGAAACCGGCAACGCCGAGGCGACGCCGATCGCTATGCCGCGTTCCTTGGCCAATCCCTCCAGTTTGGCCAGCGCGCGATCGATTTCTCCGAGGCTCGGTACGGCATCGATGCTGACGTCGGCCTTGGCGAAGGGCATCGCCTGGGCGGCCGCCAGCGAGGGGGCGACGCTGCGCGCCAGTCCATCGTCGAAATAGCCGAGGCCGCGTTTGGCGGCCTCGCGAACGATCGGCACCATCGCGGTATCCGTCGCCACAAAACGAGCGCCCATGAAGTTGGCTATTCCGGCATAACCCTGGAACCGGCTGAGATGCCAATACAGACGATCGATATTTTGTTCGGACGGCAGCGTTGTCATCAGGGTCTGCGGTCCCGGATCGTTGTCCGGATAGTCGTATGGTTCCATCGGGATCTGCAGGAGAATCTCGTGGTGCTGCGCACGGGCCCGTTCGGCGAGCTTGGCTGGGTCCGATCCGTAGGGGGTGAACGCCAGCGTCACCGCGGCCGGTAACTTCAGGATCGCATCGACGGTCTTGGCGGCGCCGACGCCAAGGCCGCCCACCACGATGGCGACCACCGGCATCCTCGCGGCCTTGACCCGGTCGGCCTCGCCGGCATAGGCGGTGAAGGGCTTCAGCCCGTCGGAAGCCATCGGGATCATGCCGTAGCGGGATTTCTCGAGCAGCCGCGGATTGATCCCGGGCATCGGGCCGGGAGCATCGGCGACATTTTTGTCCTGCGCATCGCCGGAGATCGTGACGTCGTGGCGCGTTCCGCTGGAGCCGTCGATGATGGTGATCGTTCGCTGTTCGGAAGGTGGGCCGGGCATGGCCGGAGTCTTGGCGGGATTTGCGGCGGGCTCCGAACCATGCGCCGCCGCCATTGCGGGTTTCTCGGCGGGCTTCTCGGCAGATTTTTCGCCGGCCGTTTCCGCGCCCGAGAAAGGTCCGATCGCGATGCGCGTCAGCGGCTCGCCACCGAGCGGGTCGTCGTTGAAGAGGGCGAAACTGGCAAAAGCCGCCAGAAACAGCCCCAGCACCGCCGCCAGCGCCTGGATTGGCGTGAAAGGCAGTCGAGGTCGGCGCTTGCCGCGCGCGCTGTCCCGTCCGAGCGGAGCGCTCAGATCGTCGGCCGCCTCTGCCATCGAATTCCCCGAATCAACCAGTGTCTCGGTTATGACATTCGTATCATATCGCGGCGGGTTCGTTTACGAATGTCATAACCGGAAAGACACTGGCAAATATCAGATTCCAGTGTGGTTTTGGATTTGGCATTCGCCTGGATGATTCGCGGCGACACGGCAGCGAATGCCAAATCCACCACACTGGTGTTAAAGATACCACGGCCGCGCAAGGCAACGGCAGGGGCGGAACCGGGCGTTCGGCCGGGCTGGGCCGGGGTCGCGATCTCGGGTTCGATGGTCTTTTGGTCCCGCGACCAGAGGGCAGGCAAACAAACCGGCAAATGAAAAGGGCGGCCAGGGCGGCCGCCCTTTGCGAGGAAGTGTCTAAAGCACCGGTCAGTTGGCTTCCTTGTTGGAAGGCTTCTCGACCGAGGCCTTGTCGGTGGCCTTGTCGTCCGATGCCGGCGCGCTGGCATTGACCTTCACGCCATGCAGCAGATCGGCCGCCATCTTCAGCGCCTTGTCGTTCTTGGCGTCCGGCGGCACGTAGGACTGCGAGCCGGTCTTCTCGTCGCCGTCATTCTTCAAGTGGCCGCGCAGAGAGGCTTCGCCCTTGGTGTCGGTGCGCGATTTCAGCTCGTCCGGCACGTCCTGCAGCACCTCGATGTCAGGCACGATACCCTTGGCCTGAATCGATTTGCCCGACGGCGTATAGTAACGCGCCGTGGTGAGCCGCAGCGCACCGTTGCCGGCGCCAAGCGGTATGATGGTCTGGACCGAACCCTTGCCGAACGAACGCGTGCCGACCAGTGTCGCGCGCTTGTGGTCCTGCAAGGCGCCGGCGACGATTTCGGAGGCCGATGCCGAGCCGCCGTTGATCAGAACGATCAGCGGCTTGCCCTTGGCGAGGTCGCCCGGCCGTGCCGAACGGCGCTGGGTTTCCTCGGCGTTGCGCCCGCGGGTCGAGACGATTTCGCCTCGCTCGAGGAATGTATCGGAAACCGTCACCGCCTCTTCCAAGAGGCCGCCGGGATTGTTGCGCAGGTCGATGATGAAGCCCTTCAGCTTGTCGCCGATCTGGCTGTTGAGATTGTTGATCTCGCGCTTGAGCCCTTCGGTGGTCTGCTCGTTGAAGGTGGTGATACGGATATAGCCGATATCGTCACCTTCGACATGCGCGCGCACCGAGCGCACCCGGATGTTGTCGCGCACCAGCGTGATGTCGAGCGGATTGTCCAGTCCCTTGCGGATGACTTTCAGGTGGATCTTGGTGTTGACGGGGCCGCGCATCTTCTCGACGGCCTGGTTGAGCGTGAGGCCCTGCACCTGCTCGTCGTCGAGCATGGTGATGATGTCGTTGGGCAGGATGCCGGCCTTGGAAGCCGGGGTGTCGTCGATAGGCGACACCACCTTGATCAGGCCGTCTTCCATCGTGACTTCGATGCCGAGGCCGCCGAATTCGCCGCGGGTCTGCACCTGCATGTCGCGGAAGCTCTTGGCGTCCATGTAGCTGGAATGCGGATCGAGGCCGCTCAGCATGCCGCTGATGGCGGATTCGACCAGCTTGCTGTCGTCGGGCTTCTCCACATAGTCGCTGCGCACCCGTTCGAACACGTCGCCGAACAGGTTGAGCTGGCGATAGGTGTCGGAGGTCGAGGCACGCGCGCTCGATCCCATCATCACCGCGCGCGGCTGGGTCACGAACAGCGTCAATGCCGCGCCAGTGGCGGCGCTGAGTAGAATGAGAGAAGTCTTGCGCATCATCCGCGGACCTTTTCGCCTTCATTTGCGGCCCACCATGGGCCTGGATCGATGGGAGTGCCGTCCTTACGGAACTCTATATAGAGCACGGGCTGGCTAGCGTTAGTCGCCAGTATCGAAGCAACCTGGGACGTCGTCCCCATGGTCGCGACCGGCTCCCCCGTAAGTACAAACTGGCCGATGTTAACCGAAATGCGCCCCATTCCGGCGATCAGTACATGATACCCGCCACCGGCATTGAGGATCAAGAGTTGTCCGTAGCTGCGGAAGGGTCCGGCGTAGACGACCCAGCCATCACACGGGGTTGTGACCTGCGCGCCGGCCCGGGTTGCCAAAGAAATGCCTTTTTCGACGCCACCCGCACCATCGGAACTGCCAAATTCGCGAATTTTGACCCCATTGACCGGAAGGGCGAGCAAACCCTTGGCCGATGCGAACGCGATCGCGGGGCTGAGCCGGGCCGGATTCTTCAGCCCGCCGAGATTGGGCTTGCCATCGGCGGCGGCGGGCGTCCCCTGCTGGCTGGCCACGGCGGCGGCTTTCGCCGCGCTCTTCAGGTCCTGCTCCATTTTGCCGATCAGGCCCTGAAGGCTGTCGACCTGTTTGGAGAGCGCAATGGCGCGCGCGCCTTCCGCCTCCAGGTCCTTCTCGATTCCGCTCTGCTTTCGCTGGCGCTCGTCGACGAGGGCCGCAAGGCGGGTCTGGTCGTCGCTCAGTTTGTCGCGGTCGGCGGCGAGCCGATCGCGCTCCGAGCCGATCGCCTTGCGAATGTTGACGAGTTCGCTGAGGTCGTTGGCGAGCGCTTCGGCGCGAGCGCGCAATTCCGGCACCACGGATCCGAGCAATATCGCGGTTCGCAGCGACTGCAACGCGTCTTCGGGCCGGACCAGCAGCGCCGGTGGCGTCCGGCGTCCGGCGCGCTGTAGCGCCGCCAGCACTTCCACCACTTCGGCCCGGCGCGAATCGAGCGAGCTTCTGATCTGCTGCTCGCGGGCATCGAGCGGGCGAAGCCGTGCTTCCGCATCGCCGATTCGGGTTTCGACGGTTCGAACCTGTGCCGCGATATCGATCAATTGCGCATTGAGCTTGCTGCGGTCCTGGCCGACGGCGGCGATTTCGGCCTTGAGCTTCTGCTGAAGTTCGGCCGCGCTCTTTTGCTGCGCGCGTGTCGCTTCGAGTTCCTGCTCACGCTGCTTGATGGCGTCAGGCAAGGCCGCCGCCGGTGTCGGGTCGGCGACTTGCGCCGATACGGAAAAGCTCGCCGAGGCAAAGCCCGCCGACAGCAATACGAGCGAGACGCGGGCCATCGTGAGCGCGCCGCTGTTGGTGCCGCCAGCGTTGGTGCCACCACTGCTGCAAAAATTGTTCCGCGCTGATTGCATCAATCCAGTCGTGCCTTGCGCGAATCTCGCGCGCTCTAAACGCGGTGATAGGGGTGACCCGCCAGGATGGTCGCTGCGCGGTAAACTTGTTCGAGAAGCATGACCCGCACCATCTGGTGCGGCCAGGTCGCAGAGCCGAACGCCATCCTCAACTGTGCCATGCGCCGCAATTCGGGCGAAAGTCCGTCCGCGCCGCCGATTGAGAAAATAGTGTTGGCAACCTGGTCGTCGCGCCAGCGGCCCAGATGCCGGGCAAAAGCGCTGCTGTCGATGCTGTCGCCACGCTCGTCGAGCGCGACCAGTACGGATTTTGGCGGGATTGCCGCCGAAATCGCCGCAGCCTCCTCGGCGATCCTGGAGGGGGCATCACGCGCGCGGCTCTCCGGAATCTCATGAATCTCAAGGCCCCGGAATCCTAGCTTGCGGCCGATATCGTCGAATCGCTCGCGATACCGATCGGCGAGCTCGCGCTCTGGCCCCTGTTTGAGCCGTCCGATGGCGATGACGAGGAGGCGCATGATCAGGCCAAGCTGCCGTGGATTTAAGCCGGTATCTACACACCGTGTCTGGCACCGCGCCGGCGATACGCCACGGGGATGGCGCCGGTTTGACGTTCCTCATCCTCCCGGGCGGGGAGGCCCGGGAAGGCAATGTCAGATCCCAACCCCGAACTGCTTGGCGCTAAATCGCCTTCGCAGCCGTCGGACCTTGCGTCCACAATCTTTCCAGATTGTAGAATTCGCGGACCTCGGGTCTGAAGATGTGGACGATCACGTCACCCGAATCGATCAGCACCCAATCGCAATTGGGCAAGCCTTCGACATGGGGGCTGGTGATTCCGCTCTCCTTAAGACCTTTGGCGACATTTTCCGCGATCGCGCCGACGTGCCGGTTCACCCGGCCGGTGGTGACGACCATGTAGTCGGAAAATGCCGATTTGCCGCGAAGGTCGATGGTGACCGTTTCTTCCGCCTTCATATCGTCGAGGCGGGAGAGGATCATGTTCAGGGTCTTGTCGGCATCTGGTTGCGCCTTCAAGGCCGCAGCTTTGGTCGATGTTTTACGCGCGGGTTTGGTTGCCTTGGGTAAAACAGACTTGGACAATACAGACGTGGCCAGGGACCATTCCTTTCACTGTATCGCGGACGCCGAATCCTTCGGACACCCGACGCTATTCTATGCATGTGGGGTTAATGGTTTCAATATCCAGTGTGTTTTTCGAAGTTCGAGAGCTTGGTTTCCGGCCGTCCCGATATGAACTTCGCAAAATGCGAGACCACCGGTAATCTTATATTCGCTGTTGCCGCGGGCTCGCGGCCTCAACCAATCCTCCAGCTTCCATCCAGGTTCCGCAGGCCGGTCGATGACAGGTGCAGTTTCATGCCGGTGAGAAAGACCCACGCCGGTGTATCCTGTTCGGCGAGGCTTGCAGCCTGATTTTCGGGCACGCGGTAACGCGCAAGGGCCTGGGCGGCAGGCGAAGCAAGGGCGCGAAGGCTCTGCGGCGGACGGTCGATCACAGCGATCGGCACCTCTGATGCGATACGCCGCCAATCACGCCAGCGGTGAAACTGCGCAAGATTGTCCGCGCCCATGATCCAGACAAAATGCAAACCGGAAGCGCGGCGGCACAGATATTTTATCGTGTCGGCAGTGTAGCGCGTTCCGATGACGGATTCGAGACAGCTTACATCGATGCGCGGATCATGCGCGACATGCCGCGCGGCTTCCATGCGTTCAGCAAGACCGTGCGGCGTTCTGTCGGTCTTGAGCGGATTGCCCGGCGTCACCAGCCACCACACCCGGTCAAGCTTCAGGCGCTTGATGGCAAACTGGCTGATCGCCCGATGGGCCACATGCGGCGGATCGAAGGAGCCGCCGAGCAGGCCGATGCGCATGCCGTTGGTATGAAGCGGGATCGCCTGATCGACCGATTGCGGCGCAGTGAAAGTTTTACTCAACGGCGCCACCGCACGCGCGACACTCGACGCTGTGGCCGATCACGGCCGGGTCTGCCCGGTGCCATGAACGCGATATTTGAAGCTGGTCAGCTGCTCTGCGCCCACGGGGCCGCGGGCATGGAATCTGCCGGTGGCAATCCCGATCTCGGCGCCGAAGCCGAACTCGCCGCCATCGGCGAACTGGGTCGAGGCATTGTGCAGCACGATCGCCGAATCGACTTCGTTGAGAAATCTGCGCGCCGCCGCTTCATCGTCGGTCACGATCGCGTCGGTGTGGTGCGATCCGTGATTGTGGATATGGGCGATCGCCCCGTCGAGGCCGTCCACGACCCTGGCCGCAATAATCGCGTCCTCATATTCGGTGTCCCAGTCTTCATCGGAAGCGGGTTTCACCCGGGCGTCGGTTTGCTGCACTGCTTCGTCGCCGCGCACTTCGCACCCTGCATCGAGCAGCATCTCGACCAAAGGCTTCAGCGATGTCGGCGCGCCCTTGCGATCGACCAGCAAGGTCTCGGCCGCGCCGCAGACCCCCGGCCGCCGCATCTTCGCATTCAGCACAATCGACTTGGCCATCGTCAGATCAGCAGCATGATCGACATAGACATGGTTGACGCCTTCAAGATGGGCGAACACCGGCACGCGCGCTTCCGCCTCGACGCGCGCGACCAGGCCCTTGCCGCCACGCGGCACGATGACGTCGATGGCGCCGCCAAGTCCGGTCAGCAGCAGTCCGACCGCGGCACGATCGCGCGTCGGCACCAGCGTAATCGCGGCCTCAGGCAGGCCGGCCTCGCCCAAGCCCTGCACCAGGCAATCGTGAATCGCCCGGCAGGAACGGAAGCTGTCGGAGCCGCCGCGCAGGATCACGGCGTTACCGGATTTCAGGCACAGCACGCCGGCATCGGCCGCGACATTGGGGCGGCTTTCGAAGATCACCGCGACGACGCCGAGCGGTACCCGGACGCGTTCGATGGTCATGCCGTTGGGGCGCTGCCAGCGCTCGGTCACAACGCCGACCGGATCCTCGATCGCGCGTACGGTCGCAACCCCATCCGCCATGGCGTCGATGCGGCCTTGGGTCAGCGTCAAACGGTCGATGAAGGCCGACGTCGCGCCGCCGGCGCGAACCTCAGCGACGTCCTCGGCGTTGGCGGCGAGAATCGCGGCTGCATGGCTGCGGATCGCGCGCTCGATCGCCTCAAGCGCCTTGTTCTTCTGCGCAGGCGAGGCAAGCGCCAGCACCCGTGCGGCGGCGCGGGCGCGGCCGGCAAGGGTGTTCATCAGCTCGGGTAGATCGGCGTTTCCGTCGATCGCCTTCAGCGGCGCGGTCATGTCGGTCAAAGCCAAAAGAAAGCCTAAAGTCGGGGAAGCAATTAAGATCATGCTTTAGCATGAAAATCCGCTCTTTGCGAAGGGCTGGCCGCGTGCGTCGACGGCAAGGATGGGGGGCAAGGATGGATGGCAAGGGTGGCCCGACAGGCGACCCCATCGGCGACTCGGAAACGGCCGCGCCAAGTCGGCCAATGGCCTATTTGGCGGGGACTGTGCCGCTTCGGCCGATCACCAAGTCGTCGCGATGGATCATTTCGGCCCTGCCGCTGATGCCGAGGATTGTCATCACGTCGCCCGACGAGCGGCCCTTGATCTTCTCGGCATCGTCGGCGTCGTAGGCGACGAGGCCGCGGCCGATTTCATGGGTATCGGGGCCGCGCACCACCACGGCATCGCCGCGGGCGAATTGTCCGTCGACCCGGATCACGCCGGCCGGCAGCAAACTCTTGCCGGCGCGCAGCGCGCTTACGGCACCGGCGTCGATGGTCAGTGTGCCCTTCGGTTCGAGCGAGCCCGCGATCCATCGCTTGCGCGCGGTGACCGGATTGGCGGGCGTCAAGAACCAGGTGCAACGCCCGCCGTCTGCAATGGCTTGCAGCGGGTGCTCGATCTTGCCCGAAGCGATCAGCATATGCGTGCCGGCGGTGGTCGCGATCTTGGCCGCCTCGATCTTGGTGTACATGCCGCCACGCGATAATTCGGATTCGGCCGCGCCCGCCATCGCCTCGATTTCGGAGGTGACGGACTCGACGATCGGGATCAGCTTGGCGTTCGGGTTGGCGGCGGGCGGTGCGTCGTAAAGGCCGTCGATATCGGAGAGCAGGATCAAGAGGTCGGCGCTCGTCATGGTGGCGACGCGCGCGGCCAGGCGATCGTTGTCGCCGTAGCGGATTTCGTTGGTGGCAACCGTGTCGTTCTCGTTGATGATCGGAACCGCACGCCACTCCAGCAGCTTGGCGATGGTCGAGCGGGCGTTGAGATAGCGGCGGCGCTCTTCGGTGTCCTGCAAGGTCACCAGAATCTGTCCTGAGCCGATGTTGTGAGCCCCCAGCACCTCCGACCAGATTCGCGCCAGCGCGATCTGCCCGACGGCGGCGGCGCCCTGGCTCTCCTCGAGCTTGAGCGGCCCGCGTGGCAGTTTCAATCGGCTACGCCCGAGCGCGATCGACCCGGAGGAGACGATCAGCAGTTCGCGTCCCTCGTGGTGCAGTTTCGCCAGGTCGCCGGCGAGCGCCGAAAGCCAGGCGGTGCGTACCTCGCCGGCATTGGAATCGATCAGCAGCGAGGAGCCGACCTTGACGACGATGCGGCGGAAGTTTTTTAAGCTTGGGCGGGCCATGGATAATTGATCTTGTGTGACATATCGCCGAGAGAGTGGCCTCAGCTCATCACAAAGGCGTTGAGCTTGTTGCCGTCCAGGTCCCTGAAATAGGCCGCGTAAAATCCTCCATCGCCGCGCGGACCGGGAGGGCCTTCATCGGTGCCTCCGAGGGAGAGCGCCAGCTTGTAGATGCGATCGACCTCGGCCCTGTCCTTGGCGGCGAGAGCGACCATCACGCCGTTTCCAACCGACATCGGCTTGCCATCGAAGGGTTTGCTCAGCCCCAGGCCCGCGCTGCCATCGGCCGAACCCCAGGCAATGAAGCTGTCGGATTCCATGAAGCGTCCAATGCCCATCTCGGCGGCGATCTTGTCATAGAAAGCCGCTGCCTTCTTCAGATCGTTGGTACCCAATGTGACGTAGCCGATCATTGACGTCTCCTCGCGGTTTTTCAGGAATGGCGGAGTTTTGCAGCCGAGCCACCGGAGTGCAAGTCAGGCTCAAAAAATCAACCCTGCGGTGTTGAGGGCGCCCAAGGTTCGGCCTGTGCTGCGCGCTTCGCCTTTGTCGACACCGGGGCTTCCCCGATCACCTCGGCGAGCGCCCGCAGCGCTTCTTTGACGCCTTCGCCTGTCGCGGCGGACATCAAGAGCGGCGTCTTTTTGGCGGCGCGTTTCAGGCGATCCTTCTGTTTCTTCAACTCTTCCGGCGTGACCGCGTCGATCTTGTTCAGCGCAACGATCTCGATTTTTTTGGCCAGTTCCCCCTCATAAGCCACAAGCTCGGTGCGCACCGTCTTGTAGGCCTTGCCCGCGTGCTCGCTGGTTGCATCCACCACATGCAACAGCACGCGGCAGCGCTCGACATGACCGAGGAAGCGATCGCCGAGGCCCGCACCCTCATGCGCGCCCTCAATCAGGCCGGGAATGTCCGCCAGCACGAATTCGCGGCCATCCGTGTTCACCACACCAAGCTGTGGATGCAGCGTGGTGAAGGGATAGTCGGCGATTTTCGGCTTGGCGGCGCTGACCTTGGAAAGGAAGGTCGACTTGCCGGCATTGGGCAGGCCGACAAGGCCCGCATCCGCGATCAGCTTCAGCCGCAGCCAGATCCAGCGCTCCTCGCCGACCTCGCCGGGATTGGCATTGCGCGGTGCGCGGTTGGTCGATGTTTTGAAATGCGCGTTGCCGAAGCCGCCATTGCCGCCTTCCGCGAGTGCGAACTTCTCGCCGAGCGTGGTGAAGTCGTGGATCAGCGTCGTCCTGTCCTCATCGAAGATCTGGGTGCCGACCGGCACCTTGAGCACGATGTCCTTGCCGTTGGCGCCATGGCGGTCCTTGCCCATGCCGTTGGTGCCCTTCTGCGCCTTGAAGTGCTGCTGATAGCGGTAGTCGATCAGGGTGTTCAGCCCGTCGACGGCTTCGACGATGACGTCGCCGCCACGGCCGCCATTGCCGCCGGAGGGACCGCCGAACTCGACATACTTCTCGCGGCGGAAGGCCACGCAGCCGTTACCGCCGTCGCCGGAGCGGATATAGACTTTGGCTTCGTCGAGGAATTTCATGGCGCATAGGTAGGGCAGGGGCGGCGACGCGGCAACCACAAAGCTTGGTAAATGGGGCCAAGAAACCTCAAAGAAACCTAAAAGAAGCGCGCGTTGCAGTTATGCAGGACGCCCTTGCGACGTGCCGCGTGACGCCGGGCCATGGCGACGTCTATAGTGAGAAGCTACGGTTCCAAATGAGTTTGCTCGCCAAAATCTCCCCAACCCTGGACGATCGTTCCGCCCGTCTTGCCGGGATCGCGCTGATGCTGGCGGCGGTCTGCATGTTTTCGTTCGGCGATGCCCTGGGTAAGTATATCGTTGCGACCTATTCGGTCGGACAGCTGATGCTGCTGCGGGCCTGCGCGGCGCTTGCGCTTCTCGCCCCGTCGATGTGGCGCCAACGCATCGAATTCCGGCGTCTGGAACGGCCGTGGCTGCAACTCCTGCGGCTGATCCTCTCGACGCTGGAGATCGCTGCCTTCTTTCTCGCTACCGTCTATCTGCCGCTGGCAGATGTTGTCACCTACTATCTCGCGACGCCGATTTTCGTCACGGCGCTCTCGGCTATCTTTCTGCGCGAAGAGGTCGGCTGGCGGCGCTGGAGCGCCATCCTGATCGGATTTTGCGGCGTGCTGATCGCGCTTCGGCCCTCGGCGCAGACGATCACGTGGCCCGCCATGATCGCGCTCGCCGGCAGCCTGGCCTTTTCCCTGTCATTGCTGACCACCCGTTTGTTGCGTGCAACCCCCGACATCGTGCTGGCCTCGGGGCAGTTCATGGCGACGCTGGTATTCGGCCTTGCGACCGCGCCGCTCGGCTGGGTGACGCCGACATGGAGCAGTCTCATCTCCTTTTTCGCGGCCGGCGCGATCTCGGCTTGCGCGCTGCTTTGCGTCAATCGGTCGCTGAAGCTTGCAGCCGCAAGCACCGTCGTGCCGTACCAATATACGATGATCGTCTGGGCGGTGATGTTCGGCTATGTCGTGTTCGGTGACGTGCCGTCGCTTCCAACCGCGCTCGGCGCGGTCATCATCATCGGCGCCGGTCTCTATATTTTTCTGCGCGAGCGGGAACGAGTGCCCACTTTCCGAAGTTCGTGCTCCATCGCGGCACCCACTTCCACGAACTTCGGAAAGTCATGGGCACTCGCAAACCTATTGATTCTAGTGCCGCGTTTCTATTTGAAGTTCCTGGATCGAACTCGCCGCTTGTGGTGCAGGAACTTCAAATAGGCGGCACTAGGGCGCTCTGAGACGGTGGTCAACCCGCCCGCGTAGGATCGTGCCGGTCATCAAACCGGATTGCTATCCGCGCCGGACCGAATTGCTCCAGTTCTTCAGCGACGCCCAGACGCTGCGTGTCAGGCGGAAGCAATCCACCGGCGTCGATGATCCCAGCGATTCGAAACGATGCAGCTCGACGCCACACCACTGAAAGCCGCATTTTTCCAAGACGTTGCGCGAGGCGGGGTTGGCGACGCGCGCGCCCGAGCGCATGTGCGCGATGTCGAATTGCTCGAAAGTGAAATCGATCACCGCGCGCGCGGCTTCGGTGGCAAGACCTTGCCCCCAATGCTCCACGCCCAGCCAGTAGCCGAGTTCAGGTGCGTCCGGCTCGCGCCAATCGACGCCGACCATCCCGATCGGCGTGTGATTTTGCTCGATCAGGAAAGCCGTTTCCCTTGTGCAGGCGATGCCGCGCACGAATTCGACCGCATGATCTTGCAAATAGGGGTGGGGCAGGCGGCGGGTATTCTCCGCGATACGGCGATCGTCAGCGAGGCGCGCAATTGCCCTGACGTCCGCGAGCGTCGGCCTGCGCAGCGTCAGCCGCTCGGCCTCGAGAACGCAACGTCCTGCCTCGCGCGATGTCGGGGGCGGGATATCTTGCAGCATCTAAAGGCTCCTTGAGCTCTAACTCTTGGATTTGCCCGCTTCTCCGGTCAGGGGCGCGCAACAAAAAGGGGAGACCGGTTTCCCGTCTCCCCTTGGAGCCTTTGCGAGCTCCGCCGGTTCAACAGGACCCGGCGGACACTCGATGTTCCACCGTTTACTCGGCCGCGGCTTCCGTCATCGGAACTACCGATATGAAGGTGCGGCCATTGGCTTTCGCGCGAAACTCGACACGGCCTTCGACCTTGGCGAAGAGAGTATGGTCGGTACCCATGCCGACATTAAGGCCGGGGTGCCAGGTCGTGCCGCGCTGACGCGCGATGATGTTGCCGGGAATCACATGCTCGCCGCCATAGGCCTTGATGCCAAGGCGCTTGCCCGCTGAATCACGGCCGTTACGTGATGAACCGCCTGCTTTTTTGTGAGCCATCGCCCGTCTCCAAATCCTACGTGATCTCTAGATCAATTCCGTGACGAAATCTTTGCACTTGTGTCACGCTCTTCAGAAGCGTGTCACTTCTCGCTGCTCTTGCCCTTCGCGGCCGGCTTTTTGGCCGGTGCCTTCTTGGCGGGCGCTTTTGCCGCAGCCTTCGGCGCCTCGTCGGCGTCATCGGCGGGCTTCGCCACGACCTTTTCGCGCTTCGGGCGCGGTCCGATCGTCGGCTTGTTGTCGTTGGTCAGGACCTCGGTGATCCGAAGCACCGTGATCTCGTCGCGATAGCCGCGCTTGCGCCGCGAATTTTTCCGGCGCCGCTTCTTGAACGAGATCACCTTCGGGCCGCGCTTGTGTTGCAGCACTTCCGCTGCGACCGACGCGCCGGCAACCGTAGGCGTGCCGAGCACGGGAGATTCGCCACCGACCAGCAAGACTTCGCCCAGTTGCACGATCGTCCCGACATCGCCGGCGATCTTGCCAATTTCGAGCACATCATCCGGAACGACACGGTATTGCCGGCCGCCGGTTTTGATGACTGCGAACATCGTTTTATTCCTTCGTGTTCGATCCCGGCCTCGGACGAATCCGGGCCGGCTTTTTCTACAGTCGTTATGGGTTCAATTTCCGCGCAATTGGACCAAGGCCCATAAAAGCATCGCGCAAAAACAAACAGCGCGAGAAATATCCCGCGCCGGGTTGCGGGACTTATAGCCGCTGAAGGGCTCAAGTCAAGGAAAACTGGGCTGAAAGCCGCCCGGAATAGCAGGATTCGAGGCCAAAAAGGGCGAATGGGGCGCGCCGAGCGGCGAATAGGGAAGATCCGCCCCCCATTCGCTGTTCGCCCCTTAGCCGCCCGTGAAACCAACGGGTTCCCCGGCGGTTATCCCGCCATTCCGGCATGCGGCAGGGAAAATAATGGCTGAGGATACGCTAACCACCGTCGGCATCGGCCGGCACGGCGCCGCCCGTCTGCCTTCGGTGGACGTCGACAGCTTCAATATCGAATTGAAGGACGACGAAGGTTTTCTCGGCGATCGCGCCAGCAAGGGCGCGTTCCGCAAAATCCTGGACGGACTGCGCAAGCCGCTGAAGAAGAACGGCGACGATCCGCTCGGCGGCAAATCCGCCGAAAAAATCAGCAAAGGCGAGCTCGACGAGGCGTTGTCGGGCGACGATATCGGCGCCGCCGCGCTGGTCCATGGCGCGATCGAGGAATTCGCCGGCGAACTGGCCTATGTGACATCCCGCTTCCTGAAGACCAAGGCGTGGGCCGACACCGAACGCATCGTGGTCGGCGGCGGCTTTCGCCAAAGCCGGGTAGGCGAACTGGCGATCGCACGCACGAGCATCCTGCTCAAGGCCGAAGGATTTGATGTGGATATGGTGCCGATCCGTTTCGATTCCGATGAAGCCGGCCTGATCGGCTGCCTGCATCTGGCGCCGTCATGGATCTTCGAGGCCCATGACAGCATTCTCGCGGTCGATATCGGCGGCACCAATATCCGTTGCGGCCTGGTCGAAACCCGCTGGAAGAAGGCACCGGACCTGTCAAAGGCCTCGGTCGGGCGGTCGGAGCTTTGGCGCCATGCCGACGACGAGCCGACGCGGGAAGCTGCCGTCAAGCGGCTGGTCAAGATGCTGAAAGGCCTGATCACTGAAGCCGAGGCGGAAGGGCTGAAGCTCGCGCCCTTTATCGGAATCGCCTGCCCGGGCGTGATCGAAGAGGACGGCTCGATTGCAAAGGGTGCGCAGAACCTGCCGGGCAATTGGGAAAGCAGCAAATTCAATCTGCCGGCGAGCCTGGTCGAGGCGATCCCCGAGATCGGCGATCACGACACCGCGGTGTTGATGCATAACGATGGCGTCGCGCAGGGCCTGTCGGAAGTTCCGTTCATGCAGGACGTGGATCACTGGGGCGTTTTGACCATCGGTACGGGCCTGGGCAATGCGCGCTTTACCAATCGCCGCAAGGAAAAAGACGAGAAGCGCGACAACGACGGCAAGAAAGAGAAAAAGGGCGGCAGCTGATGCGTCGTCGCGATGGCGGTAACCTTGATCGGTTAGGTTAAAACCGGGATCGCGTTGCCGTGCGCGGGCGGATCGCTAGGGTCACGCCGTCGCTCAGGCTGGCCAGCGAAGCCGCACTTCCCGGCCCGCAATTTCAATGACGCGACATGGGACCGCCGGTTTTTTCCGCGTCTGGCGGTCCCACCCTTTTTAAGCCCGTGCTTCTCAAAGCCATGCTTCTCAAAGTCATGGCCTGCCCGGCACAGTGAAATTTACAGCCCTCGAGCCTTGTCTGGCCGGTCTTCCTCGCCTAGAACTCGCCCCCAACCTCAGGGCCTGATCGCCCTGATTTGCGCCTGGAGAGGTGGCAGAGTGGTCGAATGCACCGCACTCGAAATGCGGCATAGGTGCAAGCCTATCGGGGGTTCGAATCCCTCCCTCTCCGCCAGATCGGAGTCCTCATCTCATTGATATAATGTAATAATTTATTGATATGCCATCTGGGCCCTAACGACTGCCCTAGCACCAATCGTTTCTCTCGGGCTGGGTTTTAGGGGCGCGAGGATTGGGAGCGGATGCCTTTGGGTGCAATAGCATGACCAACCTTCGGGTTAATGGGTCAGTTTGCGATTAGCAGTCGGATCGCGCCAAGGATAACGCAGGCAACAACAACTAAGCCGAGCCACACCGCTACCCACCAGATAGGAGCCTTGCGCTTCTCTCGTTGAACTTCAGCGTCTACCGCATCCATTGCGCGCTGCCAGCCTTCGGATTATTTGCTTCAGCGATGCCGCGCTTTTGGTCTTCGGTCAGTTCCGGCATCTTCGCGACCAATTGCATGAACCGATCATGATCGACAAACATGCGGTACTAGTTCCGGCCGGAGCTTCTCCCTGATCCGTTTCGATAGCTCATCGTCGGTCACGGCCTCTCCTTTGCGAAGCTCACCCTCAATCCGCAAATCAGTTATACTGAGACACTACCAACCTTCGGGTCGTGTTGACCTGATTCCGATCCTGACCTAGCCCAGTTCGACCCCGGTAAGGCTTCACCAAGACCCATCATCGATTTGGTCATGGTGATCTGACCGCTCGCGCCACTAAACGTTAAATTGCTAAGTCTTCAACTGGAAATCGGAAGTCCGATGGCGAAGGGCCATGAAAACAGCAACGAGATGGAGTTTCAGGGGCAGGTCGTGCACTGGCTCAACGACTACATCGGCAAGCATCCCACTCTCGGTCTCGAAAGCGCAACGCAGGAGAAGCCTCACAAGGGCGGTAAGCGAACGACCTTATCGTTTGGCGCGACCGAGCCCGCGTTGGTTGCGTTCTTAACGATTGAACTGAAGACACCGACCACGCCGATCAATGATCCCACGTTCTTCGCCGACGCGATATATAAGGGTCGGCACTGGCATTCGAGATACTTTGCGCTTTGGAATATGCGCGAACTGGAAGTCTACGAGACAACGCCGGAGCCACACCAACCTCTTCCGACTGATGCGATCCTGAAATCCGCGCACCCGCTCGCGATAACGCAGGTCGATGATTGGATAAAGTCCGGATTAAAAAGGATTTGGAAAAGCAGGCCGTCGCCATACTCGACGCGGCAATTCAGCACTCGATCACGGGAGTGACGCACGGTCACGCAATCGATCCGGAGCTTTTCGTTTCGCGGCTCACGGATGCAATTGCGAGCCTACGCAACATTTTTTATCGCGATCTCCATAAAGCCGCGAGTACAAGCAAAAAGCTTCGTAAGCAATTAAAGCAAATCGCAGCCGAGCAGGGATTTGAAGGTTTCGTTGAAGATATTGACTACGCCATCTCCGGCCAGATGGGTTATCGAATCATTGGCCAAGTGCTTTTCTACTTTGCGCTGCGCCGAAGATTTCCAGCCTCAAAGAACTCAAAATTGGGCCCGGCAGTTCTTCCGGATGCTTTCGTTCCATTTTGGAATGACGTTCGAAAGTATGATTATGAAGCACTATTCAAGCCTGAGGTGATCGAGGGGCTTGTTCCGATAGCGAACGATCGGCAGACCCTGCTTCGCAGGTTGATCGATCAGCTTTCGGCGTACGATTGGGCGTCGCTAACGGACGACGTGCTGGGTTCGATTTTCGAGCGTCTTATTCCCCGAGATCAACAGCACTTACTCGGACAATTCTACACGCCGCGGCCAGTCGCTGACCTTCTCGTGGCCAGCACTATTGATGGAGACCGACCATTCGTCATCGACCCCGCCTGCGAAGCGGCACGTTTCTTATGAGCGCGTACAGTTATCTCGCCTTCTGTTCGCATCTTTCGCACAAGGAACTCCTATCGATAATTTGGGGTTTTGATGTCAGCCCATTCGCAGCCGAATTGGCGGTCATTAACCTCTACCGACAGGATATGGCGGCATACGAGAATTTTCCACGTATCAACGTAAGCAACTATTTCGAGCGTCAGCCCGGACAGACTATCGATTTTCCGGCGTCGCAACATGCCGCACCGACCAAAAAAGTGCCTGTCCCAATTCCACCCTTCGATTGCATCGTAGGTAGTCCTCCTTATCTACAGTCCCAGAATCAGGACGACCTGAATCCGGGATATCGCGCGACGCTCTTCCAAGCTGCGGTGAAAGCGGGGTTTGACGCAGGAGCGAAGACGGACCTCTTCGCATTTTTCATATACCACTCGACCCGCTTTCTGTAAGGAAGGCGACGGCTCGGGATTTGTTCACCTGCTAGTCGGCTCACTTCTGATTACGCCATATCGCTACAGAAGGCGCTTCTTGACACGATGCGTGTTACCTCCGTGGTCTCGTCGGTAGCGGAAGCTTTCTTCCCACAAGTTGACGTGAACGCTGTGCTTCTTGTCGCTGAGAAATGCGCGCCAACCGCTCCGTTTGAACCTATTAGGTTCATCACATTAAAAAAACCGATCACGCAGCTCACCGAAGGGAAAACGGAATATTGGGCACGCGTCGCGGCATTGGCTCAGGAGCTTGAGGATAGTGGGGACGTAGAGAATGAGCGCTATCGGGTCAAGTTGGTGGACCCATTGACAGAGCGCGCGGCTCTTACTTCCGACACCAGCAAGCCGCGCAATTGGTCCAAGTATCTTCGCGCGCCACTATCTTACTACCAAATTTTCGAGGCTCCAGATGTTTAAGCCCCTTGGCCACATCGCGACAGTAAGTCTCGGTTACAAGTCGCTGCAGAATGATTTTTTCTACGTCAACAAGGCAACAATCGATACATACGGTGTCGAGAAAAAGTATCTCGTGCCGATCTTCATGCTGCGTGACCTTAGCTCAGACGGTTTCGAGCAGGACCCAAAGCCAGCGGTTTGGCTTTTCGCATGTAAGGAAAAGCTCGGTGATCTGAAGGGCACGGGCGCGATACGCTATATCGAGGCGAGAGGCGATCGGAGCGCTTCAGATAAGAAGCAGACTGGCAAAAACTTGACGATCAAGGAAGCTCTGGAAGCACAGAGCGGTGGTGTTTGGTTTCACCCGAAAGCGCGCCCGAACAAAGACTCACATCTGGCTTCGTAAGGCTGCTGGTTCGGTCTATGCCCCGTTCCTTTTTGAAACACCCGCGCTCGTGGATCAAAGGCTTAACAGCATCGCCCCTGTTGAGGGTGTCAATGGAAAGAGCTTAGCACGGTTCTCACCAGTTCCATCTTTGCCTATAGCCTCGAAATCGACGGTGCTGCAGCGATGGGCGCGGGAGCATTGGAAGCCGCTACCACGAAACTACGCGATTCCCCATTCTCGACGTTCGCGATCTAAAGGCCCATGAGCGGCTGAGTCGGTCTCACTTGCGCAGGCCGTCTGGAGCAGTGAGGTGCCCGTTGATTGGGCTCGGAGAGTTCGACTCCGGAAGACCTCGAGGGCGTTGGACGATTGGATATTGAAGGTGGCCGGGCGAAGCGTATCCGTTACCCAAATGTATGACGACCTTCGGATGACAGGCCTAGCCCGCGCATTCGTGGCTGAAGACGAAACTAGAGAACGAAGAAGAAAAATCGGACAGCATCGGTACCGTAGCCGTATCTGATCGTCAAGGCCGTCAATCCAATCGTTCAAAGTAAAAGCTTCCCGAACGATTTTTTTGATGGCGCGGCGCTTGATCTGCCCATGACGTTCGACCGAAGCAGTCTCAAGGATGTTCGCATTCATCAACTGCTAGATAGTTGCGAAATCGAAGTTCGCACGCTTGCGGGCGCGATTGCTTGCGAAGGCACGCATCCGCGGCCCGTAGCAGAGGCTATCATTCGCGCGCTAATGTGAGTCGCCTCAGTTTTCAGTGTCGGTCGATCGGAAAGCCATGGATAAGGCTGTAAATGCGTTTTCGGCATGGACCTCAAAAACGGAGCAGGACATCGAAAAAGCCATCAGGAAGTCGGCTCACGGTACCGGTCACAAGATATTCTTAAACAGGAGGTCTATGCGCTTTGGATTGAATTCATCCTCTTTTCGGCGGCGAAGGTCCTGCCGTCACACATTGCTCTCTAAAGCGGACAGCGTCGCCTGCAGATCTTGGTATGAGTGCGTTCGGGTAACGGCGGTTGCATCGGTCCGAGCCCGACCATCGATCAGGCCGTCGATGGCGGCTACGCGATTGGCTTTGACTTTGACGCCCTCCTCAAAGCCGTCGAGCTTCGCCGACACGGATCGCTAGTCCTGCCTATGTGCTACGATACAGCAAGCATGATTTTTGGTCGATGATGTGCTGCGAAATGCTGAGCTATATTTCTTGGCAGGTGCAACAAAATTCTCCGATATCGAACGATGGGCTGACGAGTTTCTAGCCGCGTTTCCGTGGCAATTGGATATTTATGCCTGCATGATTAAGCATCCGAAAATTTCATGAGAAAGTGAACGACGCATCGTCACTGGCTTTCGTGAAGATGACATCTCGAAGTTAGAATTTCGTCAGAAGCAGACGCTGTTAGCACGACACCTGCCGATTCAATCTCAACTTTAGCAACAGGTTTGTTGCCAATTACGCGCGTCTATGTCGGCCCGGGTTCTGCAACAGCCCAGCGCGTTTCGCAAGTAGGTCTGGGTGATTTACTTATCGAATGCGGATATCGCGGCATCCTCGTGAAAAAACTATGTTCCTTACCGCATTCCCTAACGCCCTATAGGCAATTGCTCGAAATTCGGGGGCGAGCAGCGGCCGGTCCGTGCGCGCTCGACCGCCTGTGCGTTTTCGGGGCTGGGGATATCAGCCCAACCACCGGGGCCAGGCCGCCGCTGCTGACGGGGACGCCGCCGTTTTGGGGACCGTCGCTCCCCCTCAGCCCCAGCGACGGCTTTTTGCTGGTTGAAACAGCTTTTGCGCGCCCGATGGGCCCGCTCGATTGCCAGCGGGAGCGTCGCGACCATGCGGCAACCCTTGCTCAGCGATAGCTGCCGCCGCGCCCGCGCTGGCCTTCAAGCGCGGCTTCCTGTGGTCTTCGGCACTGTCCATCCTGCTTTGCGCCGCGGAACCTTCGGACGCACGGGGCTTCGGCAGCTTGTCGAAGCCGCTTCTGGCGCGCGGATTGGTACGCGGAGCGATTATCGCCGGGCGTTCAAATTCACAGCCGCAGTACCCGTCGTATCCCAGACATTTTGACCATCAGCGACTCGCAAATTGCATAAGGAGGGCGGCCAAGCTCGACGGGATGGTCGACGATTGGAAGTCATTCGAACCGCGTTGCTCGCATCGAAGTCCGAAATCGATATTCAGTGCGACGGTACGATTTCAACGAACCCGCGTGGATCACTACAGTCAGAAATCGGTGCAGATGCGTTCGATGCGCTAATTGACCGCCACAACACGCTCGTAATCAACGGAAAAGCCGAACAAGCCGCAACTTCAACGCCCTCGTTGATGCGTCCAACGTTGAAGTCGACGCCTACAACACGACTTGCATAAAGAAAATATTACGCGGATGATTTGCTGGACGCTCAAAAGCTCGGCACAGCCCTCGTATGTGCGAGATCGGTGGCAAATGCACCGGAATCTCACTGTGGGAAGCGATTTTAGGAGAAGATCCTGCGGCGGTCGCACACCCTTGATGGTCTGGAGGCGCCGCTCCATGTGCCAAACAGTAGCAGCAGCATCCGCTCAATCGAAAAGCCCGGCGGAATGGCCGGGCTTTCCGTTGCTGGTTACCTGCGGCTCAGCATCTTTTTGAGCCATTCCTCCATGCCGATAGGTTTTGGTAGGGGTTCGCCAATCGGCGGAACAATGTCAGGCGGACGCTGGGCGGTTGCTGCTTCTCGTCACTCATATTGATTTCCTTTAAGCGAGAGGGCTCCCGGCACATCGGCCTATTGCCGCAGCGAGCTATGAAATCGAAGAAGCCGCTTCCTGCTCTCAAGCGAAAGGCTAGCAGTTTTTGAAAATCATGCCAATGGCTGATCCGCCCTAACGTTTTATTCACGGGATAGCAGCGAGATCGTCCGGCGGGCTGCATATCACGCCCGCCTTTCTGCGAAGCCGTCGCCGATCTCGACCCGGCGGCGGCTTTTTATTGCGCGAGCGGAATGCTTCTTCGCTTTCGAATATGCTATGCTCTCTTGCGAAGAGCTAACGGGGGCGATGACGTGGCAATTCCAGATTATCAATCATTGATGTTGCCGGTCTTGAGGCTGGCGGGCGACGGTAGCGAACACCGCATGTCCGACGTTGTTGATGCCCTAGCGATCCAATTGAAGCTCAGCGACGCCGAACGCGAAGAACTTTTGCCGAGCGGCAAGCAGCCCACTTTTAACAACCGCGTCCATTGGGCAAGGACATATCTTGTCCAAGCTAAGTCGCTCACATCGACGCGGCGCGCTCATTTCAAAATCACAGAACGCGGCCGGTCCGTTTTAGCGGAAAACGTCGAACGGATCGATGCCAAGTTTCTCAGGCGGTTCGATGAGTTCAAAGCCTTCGTTGTCACCGGCTCAAAGGACGTTACTCAATCGCCTGAGACTGTGCCGCAGGTTGTCGAAGATATAGCCGAAAGCGAAAGCACTCCCGACGAACTATTGCGCGCAACGATAAAGGAAGTCGAGAGCGCGTTAGCGGCCGAACTGATTGCCCGCATCTGTGAAGCATCCCCCGCATTCTTCGAAAGGCTGGTCGTCGATTTGCTTCTTAAAATGGGCTACGGCGGATCACGAGCTGACGCAGGTCGCGCAATCGGCAAGACCGGTGACGGCGGAATTGACGGGGTCATAGATCAAGATCAATTGGGTCTTGACCGCATCTATTTACAGGCGAAAAGATACGATCCCGAGAACCCGGTCGGCGAACCTGACATACAAAAATTCTGTGGCAGTCTCGGTGCGAAAAAAGCGGCAAAGGGCGTCTTCCTAACAACCTCGTATTTTACCAAGCCCGCTGTAGCGTTCGCCGAGCATCATCCCTACAAAATTGTTTTGATCGATGGCAGCTTGTTGGCGCGCCTGATGATCCATCATTCGGTCGGCGTCCGCATCGTCGAGACGATGCATTACAAGAAGATTGACGACGAATATTTTCCCGACGAATGAGCCTCGATCATGAAAATTCCCGGCGGCCACCAGTGTTGGCGATGATATCGGTTTTGCGGACGCCTAAACAGCGAGGAAGGGACTATGCCGACAAAGGACCAATTCCGATCAGAAGTTCGTTCTCAATTGCGAAGCGCGGAGCTTCGCGGCGATGCATTTGCTGAGATCAATTCAGGAGAGGTTCACCGCAAACTTGGAGGCTACCCGGCAACTATCCATCAAATGCGCCCATGTTGCGATGCCATGTATGATGAGAAAAGGGCAGGGGACATAATCTTGTCGGCCCCCAAAAAAGGGCACGGCGCTTCTCTCACGATCCGATATGCACTCCCCCGTTGATCATAAACGCGAGTTCTGGAGGCTCATGCAATGGCTGCCGAGAGTGATTTCGTTTCGATAGCGTTGGAAGCAGCTCGGCGCATTTTGTCGCCGCCCAAGTCAGGGGCCGGCGACCCTGTCGTGCAATTGGAATCGCGGCGGTGATGGCGAACCGCACCAACTCGCAGATTGCCGACACAGCTATTTATTCATGACCCCAGCCTAGGCGGAAGGCGCCCCTATACTGCCGGTCATGATCCCAGATGAGCGACTATGTTGGATGTGCGGCAAACCGGCCGACTCGCGCGAGCATATATTCAAAAGTCGCGACCTGAAGCGCATCTTCGATCAAGAAGGAAAAGAATTCGAGAACCAGCCGTTTCACTTTGGTCGCGAACGACCGCGCCGGATACGGTCGGCCTCGGCCATGGCGATTTGCTCGCGCGTTGCCGACCAAACCAGCCAACCAGCAAAAATTGTTCCGGCCGCACCGATCAATGCGCCAACCATCCCTCTGTCGACGCTGGCGGGAAAGTGTGTGCTAACGACAGTGAAGCCTACGATCACTGCCACCATAGCCAAGACGAGCGCAGCGGATTGCACGTGTTTACGCATGGCCTTCATATTGACAAAACGCGCGATGCGTGTCGAGTTTGTTGGCTGCTACCGGACATCGCGTCTTAATCAAAATGATGCCGTGGACGGTGAACAATCGTTATGGGAGCGCCGCGCTGCAATGAGAGAGGCCGCGCACTGAGGCGGCCTCCATTGGGGGTAGATGTAAATCTACAAGAACCGATCTCTTTCCTGAGCAAGATATTGGGTCCTACGGTTGGCTTTATCGTATTCGCAGTGATTGTTGCTGCTTACTTTCCTGTTCTGATTGCTTGGTTCGTAGCCAACAACATTTCTATGGGCATCTTTTCGATGCTAACCGTTGGTGAGCCTTCTAAGAATCGAGGCGGCCTATGGTGGATTTTTCCAGCAATTCCGACCGCAGTCCTGATAGGAGGCGGCCTCGTGTGGACCGTGTTTCTAATCGCAGCGGTGTCCGGCGCTCTCTCTAAGTAGCTAACAACCAAATGCGGCCAGTCCCTAAAATCTAAAGAGATCGCTCACCTAAGTTATTGCAAGGCTTCGTTTCTCAACTGCTTCGCTTTCTCGATGTTGTTGTCGCCGGAATATCGATCGTAATAGGTGGCTGCATCCGATGTGTACCCCGGTCGTTTAGTGCTTGAGCTATCGCCCGGTGGATCGTGGCTCCAGCTTCTCGTATTTGGCGCACTACAGGCAACACGTTCGCCGCTGCCTTCCGGTTCGCCGTCACGCCCTTGGCCTGCTAAACGGAGAGATCAACGCCCCGCGATGATGCACTAATTCTAGGACGGTCGTAACGAAAGGCTGCCGGGGGCAGGATCGATCACGCACAAGATGTGCTCAACAAATCGCTGCACCGGGATTTGACCTAGATCAGCTTTTGAGACCAGTTGGCCGCCAGCCGTTCGATATGCGCTAGGTCGAGGATCGAAGGGTTGCCGGATCGAAAGATGGTGGCACCGCTGCGCTCCGCCGGTGGGAGTGCCATCACCGCATTGACTGCGCTAACCAGTTCCATCGGGCCACGGCCATAGAGCGTGACGATCTCGTCGGGGACAAATTCCATTTCTGTTTCCTCATTGGGGATGGGGCGGACCAATATCCGTGCGACC
Organism: uncultured Alphaproteobacteria bacterium; assembly: GCA_963832045.1. GTDB lineage: Bacteria > Pseudomonadota > Alphaproteobacteria > Rhizobiales > Xanthobacteraceae > Bradyrhizobium. The sequence continues at coordinate 18,521 of CAWHSM010000005.1, read as the reverse complement.
GATTTGGCGTCATACTCAGGGAGGCCGCATTCGGTCTTCCAAACGGCAGCGACCTTACGCAGACTGTGCCCTTGACTTAACATCCACTGGCCGATTTGAATTGCGCGATACTCGTCGCTGTTGATGACGAGGCGCCTGTTCTTACCTTCACCCTCGATGTCGTAGCCGAACGGTCTCTTGCCGCCGTTAAACAGCCGCTGCGAAGCGCGGTGCCGTTTGACGTCGCGGACGCGTTCACGGATGCGGTCGCGCTCGTTCTCGGCCACCGCCGACAAGATCGTGAATACCAGTTTGCTGATGCCGTTGCCGGTGACGTCGCCGCCGAGGTCGATCATGTGGAGCGCGACCCGATCCTCCTTCAACTGCTCCAACGTACCGAGGGCGTCGGCAGCGGACCTGAAGGCGCGATCGAGCTTGGCAGTGACGACGACGTCGCCGGGCTCCAGCGAGGTCAGCAAGCGTTGGCCCTCAGGCCGATCAGCCAGCGGTACTGAGCCTGAAACGCCAGCCTCGATGAAGAACTCGGCGACCTGCCAGTTTTTCATCATGGCGTAGCCGGTGATCTGCTGTTGTTGGGTCTCCAGCGAGAGGCCATGGCTGGCCTGTTCGGCGGTGCTCACCCGGCAATATCCATATACCTTCATCATTCACCTCTGTGGCGTTGCTTTAGCAATGCCACAAGATGGGCAATGCCACAAGAGGGAACGGCGGAAAGCCCGACGCCTTGAGGCGCCTGTCCCGGGATGCTTGCAGCAGGACGGCGCGATCCGCGCCACTCCAGCACGAAGGCTCGTCCTGCAAGGCGTTACTTCTGTGCCATTGGGACCATAGCCAGCGAGCAAGAACTTTCCGCTCGTATTGAATTTGCGCAAGGCCACCGGGATGGGGCGATTTCAACGATAGGACCGGACAGCCTGAGGGCCGAAGGGTCTATCGTGCCCGGCGACGCGGCTTTTCCCCTTGAAAAAAAGCTGCCAGCTTAACAGCGAGGGCTTGCCCAAGATGCCAGAGCGTAACTACCGTAGGGTTGCGCTGGCCTAATTCAAGACCACTGATGTAGGCGCGATCGACACCCATGCGTTCGGCAAGCTCGGCTTGCGATATGCCAGCCGCGACCCGCAGCCGCTTTACATTCCGCCCGACAAGTTTGCGCACATCTTCCGACATGTGCGCAATCGGACAGGATGTGCAATTAATTGCGACGTACTATAGTGCACGCGATGGGAGCCAAGAACTTGGCACTAGCAAAGCATCACCGGATCACAACCGTGATTGTACGGGCGGCCATCCTTAACTGGCGAGTCCGCTATCCTGAATTGAAATGGCGGGGGAAGGATAATGTTGAGGCGTCATTGGAGTGGTCGGAATAGCGATCGGTTTGACGTGTTCGAACTCGTCACTTTTATACTTACGTTCGTTGGTGCCTTTACTTCATCCTGCCTCTCGCAGACTGCATCACCTGCACGGTCAGAAACCTCGGGATTGGCTGTAGCCGTCATATTGGCGGCCTTGATCATCTTCGGCATTCACTTGCGAATTAAAGGTAAGCGACGGCGGCAGCTCATTGTGAGTGGCAAGCTGCCAGTCGTCATCAGGAGATACACGGGCACCGAATCTTCAAGCCACGCAGCCTTTCAAAAAAATGCGCTTGCAATGGCCGCTCACAACTATTTCCCGACATCGCAAAGCTGGGCACCGGGACGGTGGGGAGTTGGACATTTTATTGTCGCCCTTCTGCTCTGCCTTATTCTTATTGGCATTCTTGCCTTCATTTACATGCTGGTTGTGAAGCCCAGCGGCACTTTAACAGTGACATACGAACGGCGCGCGGCTTCAGCTAAGGTAAAAACGTGCCCACGATGCGCGGAGCAAATTAAAGCAGCAGCTTTGGTGTGCCATTTCTGCGGTCAAGAATTTGCCGTTGAAGAAGCTGGCGGAGCGCCGCAAATCTCTGTTGATAGGCAGCCACCGTTAGAGCCACTTCGAAAGCTAAATGTCAAAGCCGTCGTCGGCTTTCTTATTGTGCTCGGGCTCACCGTTGTGACCATAACGCTGGGCATTAAGAGGTCAACGAAATCCGACGTGTTCGGCGACCCGACGACCAACGCAATTCAAAAAGATACGGTTAGTCGGCAAGAGACGGTGCAAACGTCAAACACCGCCAAGTTGGTTGAGCAGTTTCCTCCCCAGCAAGAAAAACCTCTCCCAAATGACCCGTCCAAAGACGGGCTTGCGGCATACCAACGCGGCGACTATGCGACCGCGATGAAACTCTGGCGGCCTCTCGCCGATCAAGGTCTAGCCCCAATACAGTTAAGTCTCGGCGTCATGTACGCCAAAGGTCAAGGCGTGTCGCAAGACTACGTAGAGGCAATTCGTTGGTTTCGAAGGGCTGCGGGCCAAGGAAACGTCAATGCGCAGTATTACCTCGGTTCGTTTTACGTCGAAGGAAAAGGCGCAGCGCAAAGCTATGCAGAAGCACAAAGATGGTATCGCAAAGCCGCCGAACAGGGAAATGCTTCGGCTCAATATGAACTCGGGGTCATCTATGAGCATGGCCTAGGCGTGACGACGAGCTTTTCCGAGGCGATGCAGTGGTATCGCAAAGCAGCCGATCAAGGGAATGGTGACGCCCAACACAACCTTGGAGCTATGTATGCTTCCGGGCAGGGTGTTCCACAAAATTATGCGATAGCCGCAAGTTGGTATCGAAAGGCAGCCGATCAGGGCGTCGCAGAATTCTCAGACAAACCTCGGACTGATGTATGAAAATGGCCAAGGCGTAAAAAAGAACTACACCGAGGCTTTGCGGTGGTATCAAAAAGCGGCAGATCAGGGCAACGAGCAAGCGAAGACGAACTATACGATCCTCTCTGCTCGCATGAGCCGTCCGTCGGCTCCGGCTTGGGCCCCAGTAGCAAAGCCGGACATGGTCGGACCACCAATTCGGCGCTGATCCTGATGCAGTGCGAACATTTATAGTCGGCGCAATAGACCAGCCAACCGCGCACGCCGGAGGCGCGCATTTCGGCGAGGGTAAGCTGAATAGTACGCCCACGCGAGCGGCGAAAGAAAGGGTTGCTCGTGGATCGCGGGGTGCTCCTTGTCGAAGCTATCAATGAGCGAAGGTTTCGCGATCATCTCAAACACCATTCGCAGTTTCGGCTCGTTCGGTGTTCGCTTTGCCGCTACATCAAAGTTGATGCCTGCCATCATGCGCGCGACCCCGGCAAACGGCGCGAGACGCGTCAATGATACCCAAATCCGCTCAACAGCTTCTAACTTTCGCTTGTCGAGCAGTGCTTGCCGCTGTCCTCTTCCACCCAACACCATTTCTCGCAACGCAGATATTTCGGTTTCCTTGGCCCGAAGGTCACTGTTCGTGATTGCAAGTTTTTGGTCGAAACGGTGCTGGATTGATTTTTCAACGCCAGCTTCGATTGATTTTTTCCCAGCTAATAAGACGCTCAACACTACAACGTTGGTCGCGACGGAAATCCAAAAGCCCCAATCCATGGCTTCCTCTTTGGTGCTGCAAAACGGGCTATTGGTAATATCCCTCCCCATCACCCGCCGATGCATCGTGGGATGTTTTGGTTCTGGGCGACCGGCGGGAGCGACGCGGCGTCGCTACCCACAATACGTCTTGCGAGCCAATTGTAGCAACGCGAGCAATACCACCAGAGGCAACGCGAGCAGCGTCCAACCGTGCTTTGTCATCAAGTCAAGGCCGGCCTCAGAGCGAACAATCTGCCACCTACCAACCCTCACTACAAACCGGTTCAACAGATAGAGGCATCCCAAAATAGGAACAAGCAGAGCTCCAAGCCACCACACCAATACGGTGCTAACTAAAAACGGCACAAACGATGTGAATGCTAATCGGATGCTAGGCGGAGTGTCCCGTCCCCAAATGTCCCGTTGCCCCACATCGGTTTCTAGGCAAACGGCCTTGCCGACATGTTCGAAAATCATTTGTGCGAAGTCAAGCCAAACATCCGTGGGGGCTTGCCGAAGACGTGCAAACGCTTCGTCGGTTAGACGACGGCCACATTCCAATCTGTTAGTCACTCCCGCGTCAGCACAAAATTTGTCAGTAGACAAAAGGAACCGGCCGCTAAGCAGTTGCTCCAAAAGAGGTCGCGGCTTTCCCGGCCTTGCAATGTCTGATGGTTGGATTGGACCAACACCTATTCTAAACTGGTATTGGATAAATGGCTTATCATCCGACTGATTTCGAAATACCCCTACACTGTAGACGAGCATGTCGTGCGGGCCATCAGCCGATTTCATGTTCTGCACGTCAGACCGTTGAAACGGCTGGATGCCGACGATGCTCCCCAAAAAGAACGGTGTGCCAAAGGAAAGCAGCAAAAACATCACGTCGGCTGTCAGAATGAGAGCGAGCAATCGAAATAAGCGAAAAAGAATTTGCCAAGTAGCGACCGGTTTTTCCTGAGAGAACCAAACGACAAATCGGTACAGACCGATGAAAACGACGGCGCTGCACGCGGACAAAACGGCATATGCAAATATGAACAGACTGGCCGTGACTGAAACGAAATAACCAGCATGAAAGAAATGATCGGGTGTTAGCAAGCGATCAAATGAGCTTCCAAAAACACTCTTAAACCTATCGTATTCGTCCGGCTCTAACTCGATGGCAAGCCCGTTCTTCAAGAAGGTGAAAAGGTGGTCCGCGCCGACATATACAAATTGCAGCATTACAAGGCACGCGATTGCTGCAAAGAATAGAAACGCCGATGATCTAAGGAAAATGATGGGCTGTCTCGAACCAAGAACCCTTTCAATAGCCACGCGCAAAGCTTTGAGTGATCGTTTAGCGTGGTAGTCCGAATTGAAAAAATTTTGCTCGATCTCTGGTAACACCATTTCCCTTGAGCGGAAGAGGATGGCAGGAATTCCCGCTGCTTTAGCCAGCCAATATTGGATCAAAATGAATAGTAGGTTTGCCACCTCTGATCCTTTTTATGCAGTCGCCTCTGCACGTGCGACGCTTCTATTTTGCTTGTTGCGATTTGACCGTCACAAATGAGACCGCTCAAACATCTAACTCATCAACCCCGGACCGTCCGGCTTTTTCTAGCGCCTCCTCGATACCGGGCGGTACCGACCATTCGGCCGGGTTCGGTGGTAGGCCGCCGAAAACGAGAAATTTTGCTCCCTCCGTCTCCGCTATCGCTCTAATCCGCGTTCGGAAGGCGTCAAGATCCTCACCGGCCTCGCCCTCGAAGCACTGACCTCCGACAATTTGCGCACGGATAGCGATGCCGGGGCCACCAAGTCCGCCCTCAATAAAGATTTCCGTTATCTCGCCTTTGGCGGTTTTCATTTAGCGCTCCACTATCGTCAACCGACTTTCAATGGACCTTTTCGACATACTCACCGATCCTCGGGTTTTTCGAGGGCTATTCCATCCGCGTCAAAGAGCCGGAAGTCCGGGCCTTTGAGGTATTCTTCGAAACTGCCCGGCGCGGTCCATGCACAGGGACACAGGCCGCCAAAGAGTACCGTTTTTGCTTTGGTGCTGCGCGCTGTCGCCAAGATTCGTTCCTCGAATAGCTCTGCTGTTTCATCGGGCAGCCGCTCGCAGTGCACGCCGTCAATTTTCGCGCACCGGACCTCGCCGGGCAGACCACCCCGAACCCTGACGATGCAAAACTTAGGAGCCTGTGTCCTTGCGACCTGCTCGGCGGCAGCCAGACGACGATCAATTGCTCTGCGCATTGTTCAACTGCTGCTCAACCGCGACCAACCGAGCTTCCAATTCCAGCGTCTCAATCGCCCGTCGTTGGGTTTCGATAACGACGGCGACGGCGGCTGCTTCGTCGGGCGTCAGGACACCACTAGCCATTGCGGTTAGGACAGCCGCCAGCGCGCCCGACACGCCCGAAGGCGAATTCACCTTCGGCAAAGGGAACGTCACCGGGCGGCCTTTGCGAGGCGGTACGATCCGATCTAGGATCAACCGAGCGGCGGTCATGTCTCCGCCTTTGGCGGCCTTCACGACCTCGGCGACGACGGCCTCAACATCGTGAGACAGCAGTTGCTCGGCAAGCACGGTGATCCGATGCCGCGCGCCTTTCTTCTTACCCGCAGGATTGCCGCTCCGCCCCGGCACGAAGGGTCTGCCGGGTCCGCGCCGTCGCTGCTTTCTTGCTGTTTTTGCTGCCATCACGCCACCGCCCGCTTCGCACGCATCCACTCACCGGACGCGGCTATGATTAGGTGCGACCAGCGTTCGGGATACGGCGATTTGGCCGCTGCAGACGCAACCGCATGCAAATGGGCGCGTGCTTCCTTTTCGCGACCGGTAACTTCAGCAATCGCATGTTGATCAAACAGCCCGCCGACGCGGAACGAAGGCGAAGTAAGAGGCTTGCCAATGAAGGTACTGGCTTCGGCACCGTGTTTCCCGTGCTCCCGCCCCGGATCGGCTGCGCCGACCGGCGCTTCATGGCACCGGTTTCCTCCAGTAGAAGACCTTCGGTCTATTGGCCTTGAATCAGTCTCAACGGTCTTACCGTCGCGTTCTTGGGCCGCGCGGCGGCGGCGATAATAGGTTGAGCGGCTGATACCCTCGTCGAGCCACGGTTGGATCGCGGCCGCAGAAAGCGCATGTGGCCTCGCTCCCGCCTTAGCTCGGCGGGCGCGATCTGCGGCAATGCGCTTGCGGCGACGGCGGTTCTTACGCTGGCGCTTGGTGCAGTCAACGGCACCTATGGTCTTGATTTTAAGCCGTGTTCTGGTCGCGTCGTCGAGGCCGAATTCGCGGGCGAGCGCGTCGGCCTTCCACCACCTTCCGGGACCGACATCGGCGATCAGCGCGTCAAGGTCGGTGCCGGACAGGGTCGGCATCCATGTTGCGACCCACGGTCGAATCCGACGTGGATCGATTTGGGCCAGATGATCGGCCATCAGGCGCAGGTCCGCGCGGCCCGCGTCGTCATCGGGCAAACGCCTGCCGCCGTATTGCATGGCGAAGATGCGTTCCAGTTCTGGGATGCGAAGGCGCGGCAGGAATGCGCCGTCATTGCGGCGTCGACAGTGGCGACGCGCAATCTCATTGTGCTTGGCGATCTGCGCAGGCGTCTCGCCTGCAAATCTTCCGGCGACCCCGTCCTTGTTGGCCGGCCTGTCGCGTGTTACCTGTAGACCAATGGCCATCCGCCCCTCCTTTCGATGGGACGGTGGTCTCGGTTCTGCCAAGAGCCTTTATGCGATTTGCCCGACCATCTTGACCCGGTGGTCGGGTTTCGCGTTTCAGGGGAGCGTGGTGCGCCTCCCTGATCACTGCGCGCGCGATTGATCTGGTTTGGAACGGCCCCGGTTATCATCGCGTAGCCCCCAGCCAATTCGATGATTTTGTTGCATCGATTGGAGGTAGTTGTTCGACCCATTCCCGCAGGTCAAGAGGAAGTACAAGCGTCCTGCGACCGCGCTTGCGGGCACGTAATGCACCGCTTGCGATTGCTTCATAGAGGACTGTTTTGCCAACCCGAGCAGCCGCACATGCCTCCGGGACCGTGAGCGCCAATTGTTCCATAAGGGACCTCGCCCGAATGACCGGGAAAGGCCCCGGCAACCTTGCCCGCACTTCCGCGAGCTATGGCGCACGATTTAGGCCCGGCTGGGTAAGGCGTCTAATGACAACCGCAAAAATTCTATTGTCATTGCTCAATAGGAAACGGCTGAACTAAATCTCTGTGGCGCGCCATTGCGCGCGCGATGGTTTCGGGTTTCAAACCATCATTCAGACACGCTCGCTTTAGAGCCCGCCAAATGAATTGCACACCCGGAGATTCCGCGTTGGTCCAACCAATTTCCTTGAGCTTTTTGTCCGAGACGCAGGCCATGGTCAGATATGTTGCAATCCACAGCGCGTCAGAAAACCAAGGCGGAATGCGCCGGGGTTGGTCTGTATTGCCCAAGAATTTGTTTGCTTCCTCGGCTGCTACAAGCAGATCATTGAATCTGGCTAGGATTGTTGAACCATGCAATATTGCACCGGGTAATTCAGGGGCAAACTTGCGATCTTGTTCCTGCAAACTAATGAGAACCGGTAAGCTCCGCAGTAGCTCGATGATGTCACCCTTTACTTTATTGCGTATTGTCAGGGGAAAATCTGGCGCGCGAGTTGTCACTCGCATGATGTTCAACGCCAATTCGAGGTGCTTCAAATCGTCTTCGTCAGGCGTTGGCAATTTCTTGAACAGAGAAACAAGTTCGTTTCGCTTAATCGGCTGATCCACTGCTGCAAATAACTTCTCAAGCTCCGCTTCTGATGCGCCACTTACGTTTAAAGATGTGACGCGCCGCCCGTCATAGGCAACCGCATGTAGCGTCAGGCTCGCAGGAACACGCAGCGACATTCCCACGCCAGCCCCGCGTTGAGGTGCGTTAATGCCGAACGCTCCAGTGTGTGTTTCGACCCATCTAAAAGGGCCAATTGGCCGAATGCTATCTGCAACCGCGCGGTAGATTCTCTTTGAGGACACAGCTATCGCCCGAAAGCTATGACCTTCCCAGATTTCACGGTAGCGCAATAGACCGCCCACGCCTCCATCAACTTGCGCCGCTTGTCGAAAAGATCGCCGCGCCGGTAGGCCGCCTCGGCCTTGTTCTCGATCACATGGGCAAGCGCGGCTTCGCAAACCTCGTTGGTGAAATTGGTGCATTCGGCCGCCCAATCGCGGAAGGCGGAGCGGAAGCCGTGCACGGTCACGCCTTCGATCTTCATCCGGCGCAGCACCATTTCGAGCGCCATCACGGACAACGGCTTGCCGGCTTTCTGGCCCGGAAAGACGAAATCGCCGTCGCGGGTCTCATGCATTGCCTTCACGATCTTGAGCGCGCGCTTCGACAACGGAACGCGATGTTCGCGACCGGCCTTCATGCGCGCGGCCGGAATTGTCCACACGGCGCGATCAAGATCGAACTCATCCCAACGCGCGCCAAGCACCTCGCCGGAGCGCGCGGCCGTGAGGATGGCAAATTCGAGCGCCAGTGCTGCGGTGGCCTGCCGCGCCTGCAAGTCGCTCATGAAGGCCGGCAGCTCGGCATAGTTCATGGCCGCGTGATGGCCGCGCGTGAGCCGCTGGCGCTTGGGCAAGAGCTGATCGAGATGGCCGCGCCACCGCGCCGGGTTCTCGCCGTTGCGCAGCCCTTGCGCCTTGGCTGCATCAAGCACGCGCTCGATCCGGCCGCGAAGGCGGGAGGCGGTTTCGGGCTTCTCGTTCCAAAGCGGCTTGAGGACCGAAAGCACGTCGTCGGTAGTGATCTTGTCCACCGGCAGGCGCCGGAGCGGGGCGGCGTACTCCCGCAAGGTCATTTCCCATTGCGCAGCATGCTTGCTGTTGCGCCACGACGGCCGCATGGCCTCGATCACCCGGTCGGCGCATTCGCCGAACGTAGCGCCTTCTGACGGCCTTCTGGCGTCCTTCGGATTGATACCTTCCGCGAGCTTGGCGCGGGCCTGCGAGGCAAGTTCGCGCGCGCGGGCAAGCGTCACGTCGCGCGCCGAACCGAATCCGATTTCGGTGGGCTTGCCGTGCCAGCGGAAAAGAAACACCCACCGCCGGCCGCCGTTCGGCGAAATCGAAAGGTACAGGCCGCCGCCGTCGGCATGGCGACCGTATTTCGTGATTGTCGTCACCGCCCGCGCGTTCAGCCGGTTGATTTTGCGCGCCATCGCCTTGACCTCTGCCCTAGCATGTGCCCTAGCACTTGGGGCGGATTGTAGCGGACGATGACGGTCAAAGGAAGACAAGGATGGCTAGAAATGCCTATTATATAAGGGTTTTAGTAGACGGTGACGAACTGACGCGAACGCGGGCGGTGGATAGTTCGGCGGACTCCCTCTCCGCCAATCCAGAACTGTCCGGACCGAAGACATAGGTAACAGGTCGTACCTAAGACATGGGTGACAACCTCGCGCCGAACGGGCTGTCGAGGAGTTGCAAGGTTCTTCGCCGCGAGAGGCAATGATCCTCCCCCACTCTGCCGTGACCGCTTTTCCCAAGAAATATGTTACATCGCGATTGACGCTTGGCTGTCTAGCTAAGACGCGCTGCCCTATTCGCGACAACGTCGAAATCTGAGAAGTTCGCACCGCCAGCTTTCATCAATCGTTCGCTGTCTTCTTGCAGACGTGTGATGATCAGTTGCATCACCGCAAAACCGAACGAGCGGTCCTGGAAGTAAAGCTGCTTCGCTTTGCTCTCGCTTAGTTCGAACATGTTGCAATCGGTCCGGCACAAGATTGTAGCGGTGCGCTGCTGGTTTGGCACGAACACACCGATCTCGCCGACCGTCGCGCCCGGATGGAGTACCTTGCTGAACTCGACCACTTCGATTTCGCCGTCCACCAGGTAATAGAGCGTATCGGCCCGGTCACCTTTACGTACGAGCGTTTCGCCGGCGCTAAATTCTCGCCGCATCATATAGGGCAGGAGGCTTCGGACCGCGAGGCCCTTATGCGGCGTTTCGCGCATCTCACGCACCAGCCGATAGAATTGTCCCAATCGCAGCGCGTTCAATGGCAATAGGATCGCATGTAAAAGGAGCACCGGGTAAAGCCCATCGGCATAACCGTAGACCACGAACAGCACGTTGCTGATGAGGCCCATAACGCGCAACGGAATCATCGTGCTCATGCAGAACGTCGCAAGGACGGCTGCTGAGGCGGCATAGCCGAGCAGAGTCACCCAGTGCATTCTCCCCTCCTTACCGAAATCAAATGTCGGGCCCAAGACCCCTTACCAAATCTCAGGACCTGACGCATGGTCCTCGTGTGATCGGCCCCCAAACTTATAGTGGAGTGCCCCATTTGTGATGCCGCCGATCCCTGTCCGTTGCACGCACTCCATGAGAAGTGCGTGGGGTCGCGCAAGCCGCATCAAGAGCCACCATGCAAATCTTTCCGGGCAACCGACACCAAATGCGATTGCTATATCCGGGCCACTAGGCTTCAATTACGCTGTCTCTATTATATTAATTATAATTGCTGTTGGTTTGATGGCCGACAGCAGCGTCACGTCTCGCAAACGAACGTCCCCGCGGAGCTGTTCATAAATTCTTTCTGGGAGGAGAGTGCAAGCCATGGCTGCTGATCAGAACATGCGACTCGATCCAAACAGTCCCGATCTACCGCCCGATCGGTTTCTCTACGAGCGCAAGGGCCCTTGGCCGCAGCCTTCTCCCGCGCACCCGCTGAAGGAGGCGGCCGAGGTCCTCAACGTACCGCTAGCCGAGACCGCGGTATGGGACGTCGCCGTAGGTCTGCGTTTAGTGACCGACGAATACGGCTATCCTTCTCAAGCGGCCGTCATGGCGCTGGACGATATGGACAGCTCAATTCCGACCGATGAAGAGTTCAACAAGATTATGTTGAACACAGCCTACACACGCTTCATGCAACCCCTGTCGGCTTTTGATATCGCACGCTTTGAGAAGACCCCCGCCGCAAAAAAGGTGTGGAAGTACGATTTCAGCGCGATGAATTTGGTCAAGCCGATAGAAGGCCTCTATTGCGCGCCGATCATTGCCTACTTCAAGGAAGACGCCAACGGAGCTCGCAGCTGTTTCGAAATTGCCGTTCGAAAGGGCAATGACGCCCCGGGTTATCGCCCTGGAGCTGGTCCGAGTTGGACTCTAGCGAAGGTGTACGCGCTACAGGCCGCGATCTACCACATGCTGTTTGTTGTCCATCCGGCGCTGCATTTCCCGATGGATTCGGTCAATGCGATTACCAAGACGGCAGTGCCGCAAAATCATCCGCTATTCCAGCTTCTTTATCCCCACACCGCTCTCACGCTGCCGCTCGACAATGCGGTTCTCGAGGGCCCTGGCTCGGTCGTCAACAAAAACGTGCAGGGGACGTGGTTCGACCCTTTCATGGGTGACGGTTATAACCTCAAGCTGCTGTTCGGGGCCGGTTACTCGGGACTTGAGGATGCATGGTACAATGGCGCCTACCCGCCCTACGACTTTTTGAAACCGCAGATGGGATTCGATTCAGAGTACGGGCGTTGGCTTGCGGCCTACTTTCCTCCCTTTGTTGACTTCTGCACAAAAGTCGCAACCAAAATACTCGGGGCGGACAAGCAGGATACCTATGTCGCCCGATGGGCCCGCTACAACTCGACTTACGTTCGGGGCTTTCCGGACGAGAAATCGATCCTGGACAGGGACTGCCTGGCCCAGGCGATGGCAATATTCATGTGGGACGTATCAGTGTCCCACGCCGGGGACCATTACAGCACCGGGTACAATGTTCCGGCCCGCTGCAAATTCCTGCGCATCCGAAACTATCCGCCACCGCCCAGTAATAACGGTCCTGCGAAGATCGGTGATGTGGCCGTCGTTGACGACCTCTTCCGGGCAGAAATGGCGCAGCAGTTGTTTTTCCGACCTTGGGGAGTCGTCCCGCTCTACTCCGCTAGTTACGCATTCACCGACAGGGACCTCCAGAAAGCCGTGAAAGATTTTCAGGACTCCTTGCAAACGGTCAGCCAGGGCTTCAAGTATGGCCCCGATACCCCCTTCATGCCATTCAGTTGGAAAAACGGCGATTTCGGTGATGACCTCGTGATCCCGACGAGTATCCAGTACTAGGGCCAATCGGCTCTAGTGTCCCGGGTTCCGACATTCGTATCCCATCGCAGCGGGCACTTTTACGAATGTCAGAACCAAAGGGACACTAGCAACTATATGATCCTAGTGTAGCTTTAACTCTGACGTTCCTTCCGAGAGCTCGCGGCAACACTGAAAGGAACGTCAGAGTCGCTACACTAGGCGGTGCCTTTAATGGATATCCCCGGCTATCGCATCGACGGCCCGCTTCTTCGCACCGCGCGCTCCGCCCTCTTCCGGGGCCGCGGTGCGAACGATCTTGCGGTGATCATCAAGACGCCCGCGCAGAACGTCCCGACAACACGTGAGCTGGCGGGTTACCAGTGGGCGTACGACCAGGCGCTCGAAGCCGATCCGCGCGCTGTCGTGCGCCATCTCGATCTCGTGCGCTTCGGACCCTCGGTGGCGTTGGTCACTGAAGATTTCGGCATTCCCCTGAGCAAACTAGTAGTGCCGGGTGGTCTGCCCTTGGCCCGGCTGCTCGATCTGGCGCTCGCCATCGCGACGGCCGTGGGCCGCTTGCACCTTTCCGGAATCGTGCATAAGGACATCAAGCCTGCGAACATTATCGTGCGCCCCGACGGCAGCGAGCCGCGGCTTATAGATCTCGGAATCTCTACCAACCTGCGCCATGAAATCGTCGGTACGGTGGGCCTCGACCGGGTCGAGGGCACGCTCCCCTACATGTCGCCTGAGCAGTGCGGACGGCTCAGCAGCCCCGTGGACAACCGCTCGGACCTGTACAGCCTCGGGGTCAGCCTGTTCGAGCTCGTCACCGGCCGACTCCCATTCGAGCACCAGGCGCCGGCGGAGCTTGCCCATGCGCATGTCGCAAGGCCACCACCGACGCTGCGCGACATACGGCCCGAACTGCCGCCAATCCTTTCCGATATTGTTGGCCGATTGCTTGCGAAGAATGCCGATGATCGGTACGCCAGCGCGCAAGGACTGGCCCACGACCTCGCCCACTGCATTGGCGACCTGCGCCGTACCGGTACGGTGGGAGCATTTGCGATCGGCCAAGCAGAACTCCACGGCGACGTTGTCTGTGCCAGATCGGCTTTACGGCCGTGAGTTCTGATCGTGATCGTCTGCTAGCGGCGTTCGAGGGCGCGCGCCAGGGACAACGCGCGCTGATAACCGTGGCCGGGGTCAGCGGCATCGGCAAGACCGCACTCGTCAATGACGCGCAACGCAGCATTACATTGACGGAAGGACGACTGTGCTCCGGCAAGTTCGATCAATTCCGCACCGACCTGCCCTACCTCGGTATCTTGCAGGTACTTGCCGGGCTGTTGCGCCAGGAACTGGCCGAACCGGAAGCGCAGCTCGCTTCCCGACGCATCGCGTTGCAGAACGCGCTGGGCGTCCACGGTCGCCTGTTGACCGATGCGCTGCCCGATCTCGCTACGATTGTCGGCCCGCAGCCCGAGGTCGAGACTGTTCCTCCGCGAGATGCTGAGCGGCGATTGCATCTGCTGGTTGGGCGTTTCCTGGCGGTGTTTGCGGTTCCCGAGCGGCCTTTGGTCATGTTTTTCGACGACCTCCAGTGGGCCGATCCACCATCATTGCTGCTACTCGAGGCCCTCGCGGCCGACCCTGCTCTCAGCCATCTCGTCCTGATCGCAGGCTATCGCAACAACGAAGTGGGCGTCGGCCACCCGTTGCGCGAGACGCTCGACACCTTGCGCAAGGCGGCCGACGCGACAGTCGATGTCGTGCTTGCTCCATTGCGGCCCGCGGACCTGGAGTGCTTGCTTGCCGACACGCTGCATACTGAACCGGGAGACGTGCAATTATTGGCGGCACATATTCACACGGTCTCGGGCGGAAATCCCTTCGTCGCGCGCGAGTTCCTGCGGACGCTGCACGTGCGCGGGTTTTTCGAGTACGAGGAAGCAAGAAGCGCGTGGACCTGGAACATCGAGCGGGTACGTGACTACGCGCTCCCGGACAATGTGGCGGCGCTGATTTCCTATCGTTTGGAAGAGTTGTCGCCGCAATGTCTGGATCTACTAGACACCGCTTCCTGTGTTGGGAGCGAGTTTGATGTGCGCACCCTTGCTAGCGTCCACGAGATGTCGCCGAGCGCCGCCGCAGCCGGGTTAGCGATAGCCGTGCGCAACGGGATCATCGTTCCGCTGGACACGCATTACAAGGCGTTCGAGTTCGCTCGAGGGTTGGGATATGCCGCAGGGAGCGCTGGTCGAGCTTGAAACGGCACGCTACCGTTTCCAGCACGATCAGGTCCGGCATACCGTGCATGAACGCCTGGATTCGGCGCGGCAGGCGCAACGCCACCTGCGCATCGGCCGGCTGCTTCTACAGAGTCTGCCGGTGGAGGAACTGGAACGCCGTATCGTCGACGTGTTCTCGCATGTGACGTTCGGCATGGATCTGGTGCAGGACCCGGACGAGCGCAGCCAGTTGTCGCGCGTGGGCCTCGCCGCGGGGCGCAGGGCGGCACGCGCGCTTGCCTTTACGGCTGCGCGACGCTCGCTGCTCGCCGCACAGCAGCTACTCGCGCCGTCGGCGTGGAGCGATGACTACGACACCGCGATGGGTATCCATATCGCACTTGCCGAATGTGCCCATGCGCTGATGCTGGTGGACGAATTCGAGGCCGTCTCCGAGCTCGTCATCCGCAACGCACGGAGCGTCATCGACGCTGCGCAAGCGCATCGGCTCCGGATACGCTTGCGCAATGTCCAGAACCGCTATGCCGAAGCGGTGGACATCGGTGTGGAGGTCTCCGCCTCGCTCGGCGTCGCACTGCCCCGCAAGCCACGGGTGGTGCATGTGTTGTGGGGGGCGGTGAAGACCCTTTGGGCACAGGGACGGCGCGATCCCGGCAAGTTCGAGAACCTTGCCGCAGCGACCGACCCAAAGATCCGATCCGCCATGCTACTGTTTTCCAATTCAGCGGCCGCCGCCTATTTCGGCGAACCGAACCTGATGCCGCTAATGGCCATGACCGGGACTCGGCTGTCGTTCAAGTACGGTATGGCGGCAGAGTCAGCTTACTGCTTCGCCACCTGGGCGCTGGTCTTGTGCGGCGTGCTTGGGCGCATCGACAACGGATACCGCTTCGGCAAGCTGGCACTCGCCGTCGGTCGCCGCTACGGCGGCGGCGAAGAGGCACGCGCGCGCTTTATCCTGGATTGCTTCGTTAGGCATTGGAAGGAACCTCTGCCTGAAGTCGCACGCGTGGTTCACGATGACTTCGCCTACAACCGGGACACTGGCAACGAGGAAGACGCGACTTATTGCGCGGGCGTCTTGCTCTACACCCATTTTCTCGCCGGTGGCTCGCTTGATGTGCAGGAAAGATTTGGTGACGCCATCGACCACCTGGCGAAGTGCGATCAACCCAATGTGAAAAATGCGCTCTTGGGCTGGGTTCAGATGATCGCCGCGCTGCGTCAACCGGAGCTGCCGTCAGAACTAGACGGCGAGTGGTTTGACTACCCCCGCCAGTTGCCCGACTTTGAGCGGAGCAACAACGGTTTGCAGCTCGCGACGAGCTCGCTGGCTGCTGGCATGCTCGATCACTTCGCGGGCCGCTTTGACCGCGCCGAGGAACGATTTGCGCTCGCGGCGAGTCGGGAATCCAATATCGTCGGGCAGGTACTCGTTCCAGCACTTGCGTTCTTCCGTGCGCTCAACACCTACCGTCGAGTGGCCGCGGGAAATGCCGGAAGGGCTGAATTGAGGATGGCACGGCGACTACGGCGCCGGCTCGAACGCTGGGCGGCGCACGCCCCCTTCAACCTGGATCATCGCGTGTCACTTTTGCGAGCCGAGGAAATGGCGCTCGGGGGCAACGCGGCTGCCGCCATATTGGCACTGCATCGCGCGATCGAGCAGGCCGCCGGCGGCGGCGTGCTCTATCAGGCGATGGCGCAGCAGAGCCTTGCGAGAATCCTGGATAGTCAGGGCGCGCGCGCCTCGTCGAATGCTGCTTCGTTACGCGCAGCGGAGCTTTTTCGGAGCTGGGGCTCACCGTGGCTCGCCGAGGAAGCGACCGTGTTGTCAAAGAGCGCTGCTGATCCGGAAGGTACGGCGACGACCGGACTGAACCTGCTCGAGGGTGCTGATCTGGAAAGTCTGCTCAATGCGGTAGCTGCGATCTCGCGCGAGATCGATGAATCCGCACTGCTCGAACGCTTGATGCCGACGCTGATGCAGGTTGCCGGAGCCGACCGCGGCGTGCTGTTGCTGGTCGATTCAGACGGTAAATTGTGGATCGAAGCGGAGGCAATTCTGGAGCGAACCACCATCGGACGAACGGCACTCGATGCATTTTCTGCGATCAGCCGGCGGGTCGTTGACCTGGCGTTCCGTTCTTCCGATCCGATCGTTATTCCTGATGCGTCTGCCGCCGAAATGCTTGGAGACGAAACGCACGCCCGCCACAGCGACGTGGCTGCGATTCTTGCCGTGTCGATCAACCTGCAGGGTCGTACGATCGGCGTCCTGTACCTTGAGAACCACGTCGCGCGAGGAGCTTTCACAGCCGGCCGGGTCCAGATCACGCGCGCCCTCGGAGCGCAGACCGCGATTGCACTGCAGAATGCGCGTCTCTACGGAAGCGTCCAGGCGGCACTCCATACTCAGACCGTTCTTACCGAGGCGAATCGGCGCTTCGTACCCGACGGATTCCTCACGGGCCTGGGATACGCAGGCATCATTGACGTGAATCTGAACAAGGCGATCGAACGCGAGATGAATGTACTGTTCGTCGACTTGCGTCGCTTCAGCGCTTTGTCGGTACAACTCGGTCCGCGCGGAACCATCGGGGTGATCAATCGCTACCTGGCGCATGTCCAGCCCGGCATCACCGCCTACGGCGGGTTCGTCGGTCAATATTACGGCGACGGCATCCTCGCCTTGTTCCCGAACGAGCCCGACGACGCGTTGCATGGGGCCATCGCCATGTGCCGCGGCCTGGAGGCTTACAATCGCGACCAGAGCGCCGAATTTCCAGCATTGCATTTCGGCATGGGCTTGCACAGCGGTTCGGTGATCCTCGGGACGATCGGCGATCCGGATCACTTCCAATGTACCGTCGTAGGAGACAGCGTGAATTTGGCCTCGCGAATGGAGGGCCTGACTAAACATTTCGGGTCCACCCTGGTGCTCAATGCCGCGACACGCGAACGCATCGTGGCGCCGGATCAATTCGCGATGCGGTCGCTCGGCTCGGTGGCGGTGGCGGGTTGGACCGAGGGCATGGAAATGTTCGAGTGCGTGGCCTGCTATCCCGAGGCGCTGCAACAGCAGATCATGGCGAACCATGCCGTCTACTGCGATGGACTTGCTGCTTACCGAGCTGGACGGTGGGCGCAGGCACAGAAGCTCTTCGAGTTTTGCGTCGACGCCTGCGAACGAGATGTGGTTGCGCGAGGTTTCGCCCAGCGCTGCCGCGACCGCAGTCTGCGCGACGAACCGTGGGATGGCATCGAGAGACCCGCGAAAGGTTGACCCCGCGCCCTCAAACATCAGAAGGCAGACGATCATGGGGCCATGGCGTAGGTATAGTACTCATCTTCATCGGTCGCGGCCCGCCATACCGATGTTCGCCTTTGTTCGCCCTTGTCTCTCAACCCCCTGAAAAATAGCTATATTTTTAGCGTTTGATGCGTACTTGCATCCGCGCGCGTTCGCCCGAAAACGTGGGTAAATGCGCGCAGGATGTGGGTAAGATGGCCGAGCAGACATGGCGCATCTGGTGGGCCGGCTGACGGCAAAGGTGAAGACGCCCGGCATGTATGCCGACGCGCATCACAATATCGGCCAACTCAATCGTGCAGTGGTTGGATGGTTCGAGTTCGCGAGAAAGACACTCGACGCAGCCGAGGCTAACG
>CAWHSM010000004.1:0-610261 GCA_963832045.1 uncultured Alphaproteobacteria bacterium | reverse complement strand
CCAGCAAATTCCGACGTTCTGCAAGGCTCCCAAAGAAACACGAACTAAGGCCGGAAATCGCGGCTTTTCGCGAATTAGTTTTCGTCTCCAAACTCCCAATTCGCTAATTTTGGGGCGCCAATTGCCGAAAGTCTCCGGCCACCTAAAAAGTCTCCGGCCACCTACAAGAGTATTCCCGTTTTGCGGAGACTACCGCTGTAGACCGGGTTCGATCTGCCCTGCGTGGGCGGTCTTGCATTCGACCGCCTTCTCGAGCCATTGTCTCAACGAGGATCGCAACGACGAGAATTACGTTTTTGCAGCTGGACTCTTGAGGATAATTCCGAATAGACCCTTTTTGTTGAAACGTCTTAGATCGGGACGGAGTGGTTCGGCCTCGCAAATCAAGGATTGCTGGTCAGGAATGGTTTGAGTAAACGATTGAAAACCCCAACTAGCGTCGATGTCGTCAACGACGACTGCGCCCTTCGGTCCGAGCGTCGGCCAAATTCTATCCAATTCAAAGCGAACATTGCGCTCACTATGGCGGCTATCGTGAACGAAAAGGTCAATCTGACCTCGCTCTCGAAGCAATCCCGGAAGACGGCGGCGACTCGAACCCTTGATATATGTCCATCGATCTGGGTGACCACCGCCGACGGCAATCCCGATTTCTCCACGCCAGAACCTTTCCAGTGGTGGAAGATCAATGCTCCATAGATGGCCGTCTCCGTTCCTCTTAAGCGCCTCAAGAATGAACCGAGAGGTAACGCCGTGAGCCACCCCCGTCTCGACAACATTCTTGGGTCTTAAGTGCCGCGTTAGACACCATATGGCTCGCACCAATCCAGCATCACCATCGTTCCACCACTGAAAGCTCTCCGGGCCGGCTTGTATCCCCTTCGCTTCCAGCTCGCTTATTACTTGCTGCCACACCTCCAAAAACTCCCGAGTCTCATCGCAGGGCCACGAAAGACCGAGAGCATGATGAAGGTGCTGTTCCCAGCTTAAATCTGGTTCGTAGGGACATTGAGGTCTGCCCTCGTCGCGCTTCTCCACATAGGATTCGCGAATGGTCATCCAGGCTTCGATAGGGTCGGCTGCCAAGTCGGCAATGCCTGCCAGCGGATGCTTTAGCAAATAGCGTAGCGGTATTCCGAGCATCGCTATCTCCCGTGAGTTGGGCCGCTTCAGAATTTACTACAACGGTATTAGAAACGACAACTATGCCGTGACAGTAAGACCGATCAGGAGCGAGCTGGCGTGACCATTGCGATGGCTCGAGGTGACGTAGCTTGCCCAGCCAGGGCGTTGCGGGAATGGCTGGACGCAGCAGGGATTGAGACGGGGCCGATCTTCCGGCCGATCGACAAGGCGGGCAAACGTGGCTTCAAGGTAACCCTGCCGCTGTCTGGTGATCGCTTCGCCGTACCGGTAAATGTTCATGTGTTCGGGACTATGAACACCGCCGACCGTTCAATTGCCTTGCTCGACACGGCACTACGCCGCCGGTTTGGCTTCTTGGAGCTGATGCCAGACATTTCAGGCTCTGCTTGAGCCCGCAAAGAGCGCCGAAATCATCTTACCGTCTTATCAATTCGGTCGTTTTGCTTGGGTAACAACTTATAATTGTCTTAGGTGGAGGTCGGATGGGTTATGTCGCAATGAACCGAAAAACTACCTGTTCGGTGCTTCGATTTAAAATTAATTATTTAAAAATTAAATATTGTGCTGGGTTCATCCCTGAGATAGGATTGCAAATCTCGGTTTTCTAGCTGTAATTTAAATAATAATATTAATTATGTCGGGGAGTCTGGCCTCATAGCAAATGGATTCTGCCGCCGTCGGCCCCCACTGAGGGCTGTTTGGCCGCATCGGCGCGATTATGATTATTAAGGGGGCCGGAATTGGTGCCGGTAGAATTTGGCGCAGGGCTCAGGAAGGCAAAGAATTGGGGGGTGTGATGTCTGGCAGTTCAGATGTTGCCATCATCGGAGCGGGGCCATACGGATTGTCGCTCGCCGCCCATCTTCGCGCAAAAGGCATCGAGCATCGAATTGTCGGCGATCCAATGCAATTTTGGTCGGGGCACATGCCAAGAGGCATGCTGCTTAAATCGGATGGGTTTGCGTCGACGCTTTATGATCCCAAATCTGAATTCACCCTCAGGCGATATTGCGAAGGCCAGAACATCGAATACGCTGATCTTGGCACTCCGGTTCGGGTCGAAGATTTCTGCGCATATGGTCTGGCGTTCCAGCGGCGATTTGCGCCCAGCCTGGAGAACAAACGGGTCACTTTGCTTGACTGCACCCGATCCGGAGCCGGTTTCACACTCGAGTTGAGCGATGGAAAAAGCTTCGCGGCGAAAACGGTGGTGGTTGCCACCGGCCTGAGCGGTTTCGAGTATGTTCCGCCGGAATTGGCATCTCTCCCCAACGATCTCTGGTCGCACAGTTCGGCTCACGTTCATCTGCAGCAGTTCAAGGGACGCGACGTGACCGTCGTTGGCGGCGGAGCATCGGCAACCGAGCTTGCAACCCTGCTTCATGAGGCAGGCTGTCAGGTGCGCATGGTCGCAAGGCGACAGTCCATTGAGATTCATACTCGCCTTAAGCTTCCACGCTCCCTCGCTCAGAGAATTCGGTGGCCGATTTCTCCAGTCGGGCCGGGTTGGAAGTCTCGATTTCTGACGGATTTGCCGCACGTCTTCCACGGCCTTCCGAAACCAGTGCGATCTCGGCTCGCCAAAGGCTTTTTAGGACCCGCGGGCGGGTGGTTCTTGCGCGGGCGCTTTGATCGGGTTCCGCTTCTGGCAGGCTACCAAATCATGGGCGCCGAAGCCTCCGGCGGCCAAGCCATTCTGCAGCTCAAATCCGTGAACGGCGACGAGCATAGAATTGAGACTGAACATGTCATTGCGGCGACCGGCTACCGCGCCGATGTCCGACGCCTGGCGTTCCTTGGAGCAGACATTACCTCGCAATTGAATTTATCGAGCCATGTCCTGAAACTCTCCTCTCACTTCGAATCGCCGGTCCCGGGACTGTTTTTTGTCGGGCCGGCGGGGATCGATAGCTTTGGCCCCGTTCTTCGTTTCGCTTGCGGCGCAAAGTTCACGGCCAGCCGACTGTCAAATCATTTGGCGCGAGTATCGCAGACGGCCAGGCGACGGACCGCGGCAGCTGCGCGCGAGCGCACCTCGTTTGAACTGCAATGAGCGTAATCGGACACGGCCATCAGTTGAAGATTCTTGTGTTTGCGACACAGAATAATCCGATGGCTGCCCGAATATCGATAGCGTTAGGCTATGCCGGGTTTCACGTTGCCGCGCTCACGCGCTCCGGGCACCCGGCGCGAGAAGTGCGCAAGATCTCGCGTCGTTTTGTCTACGACACCCGATCCCGATCGAAATCAATGGTCCATGCCATCGATCGATGGTCTCCGGATCTTCTCGTCTGCACCGACGATCCCGCAGTGAGGGAGTTGCAGAATCTTCACAAGCGGATGGCGTCATCCGGCGACAAAGCGGGGAGGCGCATCTGCGACCTCATCGAACTGTCGCTGGGGCCGCCGACCAGTTTCTCTGCAACATCTCGCAAGAGCGACTTCCTGGCTCTCGCGGAACTCGAGGGATTACTCTGCCCGAAAACCATCGTTGTTCCGGCTGCTCGCGAATTCGAGTCGGCGCCCGCCGAATTGACTTATCCGGTCGTGGTTAAGGCGGACCACTCCGACGGCGCTCGATGTGTTCGCGTCGTCAACAAGGTCGCTGATCTTCGATCCGTGGTGTGGGAGTTGCAAACGCCCGGCAGCTGGCGAGGTAGACGTCTTTTCGGCGCGCTGCTTGGATCTGAAGCTTTAAGTCCGCTCATGTTATCGCTTCGTCGAACAATCAGTTTGCAGGAATATATAGTTGGTCGGCCCGGCAACCGGGCGGTGATCTGTTGGGAAGGCAAAGTTCTCGCAGGGATCAGCGTCGAAGCCGTCGAGGTAACGTACGAGCATGGGCCTGCGAGCGTCATCAAACTCATTGATCATTCGGAAATGACGGCGGCCTGTGAACGTATGGTGAAACGTCTACACTTGTCGGGCTTTTTGGGGTTCGATTTCATCGTCGACTCCGCGAATCGAGCCTGGCTTTTGGAGATGAATCCGCGGGTTACGCCGACCTGCCATCTTAGTCTTGCCGACGGCACGAACCTGGCGGGAGCGCTCTACACGCAGATGCAGAGGCAGCTGCCGCGCTCGAGACCAGCACCGATCAATCGTGATCTGATTGCGCTGTTCCCCAACGAGATCACTCGCTCTCCATCCAGCAGTTACCTCCTGTCCTGCCAGCATGATGTTCCTTGGGAGGAGCCGGAACTGGTTCGCATCGTTTTGAATCAGGTGCGACGGACACAAATTCGCAAGCGAGCGCGCAGGTTCGTTGAATATTACCTTCCCGCGGTAGTAAGCGGCTTTGTCAGGATCGGCCTCCTTGGCGCGCGCACGACGAACGACTCTCCTCCCCCTATCGAGGGAATGACTCCTCCCTTGTGAAGGGCCGTTGCAGGACCTTTTGTCGCGGGGCATACGTTGTTCGGCGCGGGCACTTGAGGTCGTCCATTCCAATCAAGCCGGCTGCGAAAATAACAATATTACGGGAACGGAAGGCTTATGCAGCCGCGACCTTCCAGGCGATCAGGTAACGGCTGGCAGACGTCTACGCAAAGCGGTTCTCTTAGCACCTACATTATCTCTACTTCGCCGATTTTTCCCGAATCCTGTAAATACGCCAAGCGTCGGGTTTGGATTCCAGCAAATTGTAAGGGGAATCCGAGGCCAGGGGACCGGTTGTCCATGCGCCGTCCTCCGGCGTGACGACGACGAGCGAGCAATTGAACTCGACCGCCATTTGATCGACGTCACTGCGGCTGAGGCTTCCGGAAAAAAGCCGGGTGAATTGCATTTCGATCTCCGCACGGCGGTAGCGTGTCACTGGCGCAAAAGGCAACGCAAAATCGGGGCCCGCATAGCAGGATCGGCGGTTCGCCAGCAGCGCCCATGAGATATTGATGGGCCACGGCGTGATATCGGCCAAAAAGCCAGGATTGTTCGCAACCCGCTCTCCCACGGCGGAATGTTTTTGTACAGCGGCCCACATTTGCACTGAATCCAGGAACCGCTTTGCGGAAGCCTGAGGCCGGACGTCTAGATATGAATAAATGCCGCGGGCGCCGCTCATAAGGCCAAGCGCGACAATAGCCATCGTGGCGACGGCATAGCGGGCCCGCATCACATGCAGGTATCTGCCGAGTCCGGCCGCGGTTAATGCGATCAACGCAAAGATGGCCGGCAACACACCGCGCCAGGCCAGATCGTTGTTCGTAGCCATCGTGCTGACCATCACACTGCCAACGCCAAGACTGACCGCCGCAAGCACGCTGAGCGAAATGACAGCCGTTCGGATCTCCGGCACCAGCTTTTCGTTTGACAGCTTGACGGCGAAGAAGAAGCCTGCGGGATAGAAAGCAGCAAATTCTACAAATAGAAAGACCGTCCAATAGGCCGGCAAATCGAGCAGCGCGCGAAGGGCTTCGGGAATTGGGTCGTCCAGCACCTCATACGGTAAAAACGAAATTGGCGTACCGTCACCCCGCGCCATCGCCGCGCGAAACTGGTCATGAATGAACAGAGACGACATGGCAACCGCAAGTATCGCGGCTGCGGCCGTGAGCGCAACGAACCGCCAACGCCGCTTTGACTCAATCCCGACCAGCAAGATCGCGCCAATCACGACGACGGCGAGCGGGTAGGTTATGCCGCCCACCCACGTCGAACTCTCAAAGGCCGCCGTGGAAACCAGCGACATCGCCAAGGCTAAACGCCAACTCTGGCGGCGCGCCATCCAAATCAGAAGAATCACGGCGATGACCGCGCACCCCGCCGCGGCGACATGTTGGGGGGCCCAGGCAGACTGAAAAAGCCAACCACCGAAGCCGGTGGACCACCCACTGACCGGACCAATGATTTCCCAGCCAAAAATCCAGACCAGAACTTCGCGAATTGAATACGTTGCGCCGACCGCCAGCACCCAGAACGCCGATACTGCGCGAGAACTCAGCCAGACCGCCAACCCCATCATCAGGGTCAATGATGAGAGCGCGGTAAAGCACGTCAATCCCGCGTCCGCTTCCCAGCCGCTAAATCCGGTCAGGATCGAGAGCTCGGCCGCGCTGAAATGCCAGAGATAGTAATAGGACAGTCTAGTGAAGCCGCCGTTCTCTTCGAAGAATGGATTGCCAGCGGGAACGCCGAGCCTTGCCATGTCATCAATCATTGCGATCTTCGTGTGATCGAAGATCGGCCCTGCGACCGCAACGCCGCCGGGCGTGACGGTCGGAATGATCGCCATCATTATCGCCCAGGCGAGTAAACCTCCGCCGACGATCGCGAGCAGGGGTACCCGGACCGGATCTGCTTCGGCGGCGTCGTTTTCTCCGGGATATCTGAGCAGGCAGAAAAGCGCCACAATCACCGACAGCAGCGTCGTCGTGGCCACCGTCGTCCTGGTCATCCCGATCAGGGAGAACAACGGCAGAGCAATAGCGCTGTGCGAAGCCCAGCCAAGCAAGGGCGCGAACGGCAGCGCCAATGACAGCGGCAAAAGCCTGCGGCCGATCGCAAAACCGCAGCAGCTCCATATCGCCAAAGCGAGCGCCGCGCAAACCAGGCTGTTTTGTATTGTTGCCATCAGGGCGGGCGCCCGGTCCTATAGAGCCATGACGCCGAGTTCGCCGTCAGACCTTGTCAACAAGCACGTTCGTCCCGCCAAATCCGGCCGCCGCGTCCGCTATTTAATGATCGCTTGCGAAGCGCAATGCAACAGCCACGTGGCCTTGGCTCAGATCCCGGCAAACCAGTTGAAACCCTCTTTGCGGTAATAGGTATCTGGGAAGGTGTTGGTAACCTCGATCGCCGTCAACCACTTCGCATTCTTGAATCCGAGCTTGGTCGCGGTGCGAAGCCGCAGCGGAAAGCCGAACGGGTCTGCGATCGGTTGCTTGGCGTATTTTGTCGCCAGCATGGTCTGCGGATGCAGCGCCGAGGCCATATCGAGGCTTTCGGTGTATCCGTCGGCGCAGTGGAACGCGACATATTTCGCCGTTGTGTCTGCACCGATGCGAGCGAAGAACTCGCGAAGATTAACGCCCGACCATTGACCGATATAGTCCCAGCCTTCGACACAGATATGCTTGATGATCATTTCCTGTTCGGGCAGCTTGTAGATGCTCTCGGCATCCCAAGGGCGCCTGTCATTGATCAGGCCGGATAACTCCAGCTTCCACGTGCTGGCGCTGACAGGTTTAACGTCCTCGACATCGTAATGAGCATTGAAGCGCGGCGGTATAACCACCTGATCCACCGAATAGGTCGGCGCCAGATGGTTGGGCCGGAAAATCAGCGCCTGCGCGCCGTCGTTCCAATCGGACACGGCGCGAAGCACGCTTTGCAGGTTCCTGTTTTCGGATGGATCGCAGCCGCCCAGCAAAGTAAGCGCGCCCAGGCTCAGAGAACCGCGCAAAACTCCCCTGCGATCGATCCTCTCGATCAGCTTGCGATTTTCGTGAAGGAAATCCTGATCGACGCCGCCAGGCGGCCGGAAGATCGATTTCGAAGGTGGCTTGGAGACCATTCGTGTTCTCCTAGAGCATGATCCGGAAAAGTGTGTAGCGGTTTTCCGAAAAGATCATGCTCAAACAAAAGGATAGAGCGCGATGACGATTCGAAGACAAAGTCATCCCGCTCTAGTGAGCAGTCCTGTGTTGCAGTTCCGTGGACCGATGGTCATCGACCACCGGCCCTCCGGTGAACATGGAGACCAGGGTTTTCGGCACCAGAAGCGCAAGCGCGACATGCACGGTAACAAAAGCCACGATCGCCGTCATGCAGAAAAAATGAACCAGACGGGCATTCTGAAAACTGCCGAACAACGCGACCAGTTCGGAAAACTGGATTGGTTTCCAGATCGCCAGACCGGAGATCACAATCAATATCCCGACCGAGATCACGCCGACATAAAGCAGCTTCTGGACCGCGTTATATTTTGTCGGATCGTCGTGCGAGAGTTTCAAGTGCAAGGTGTCCTTGACGGTCGCGATCAGATCGCTGAGCCGGATCGGCAGCAACATTCGGCGAAATCGGCCGGAAACCAGCCCGTAGGTGAGGTAGGAGAGCCCGTTGATCACCAGGATCCACATGCCGAAGAAGTGCCACTGCAGGCCGTGTTGAGCCCATTTGCCAAGCGTCAGTGCCTCCGGGAAGTGCAGCCAACCGAACAGCACTTCGTCATTGTAGATTTTCCAGCCGCTAGTGATCATAATGAAGATCGTGACCGCGTTCACCCAGTGCATGATTCGGACCGGAAGCGGGTGCAAGTGGCGCTTGTGATTTGTCATTTGGACCATGTTCTGCTCTGGATTTTCACGATTTTCCGGCGTTCTTGCGTAACTAATCCGGCGTTCTTGCGTAACTAATACGACGGTCGGCGCGTATTGTCGCCAATGGAAAACCCGGATCGACAGCTATTCTATGGCGAGCGTTCCAAAAATATCTGTTGAAAAACACGGATCGAGAGCTATTCTATTATTCTATGACGAGTGTTCCAAAATATCTGTTTTTTATCGCCGTGGTTGCTTCTTTTTCGCCGTTTCTCGCAGCGCAGGCTGATCCGATCGTCAAATCCACCGTGCTGGCGGCGGTTTCCGCCGATGGCGGCGGCCCTGCGGACCCTGCCCCACCAGCCGAACCGGGGCCGACACCCGAGCAGAAAATGCAGGCGCGGTTTCCACAACCCACCATGGCCGGCCATTTGATCGGCCTGCCCGTCCTCGATGGCCGCGACAGCACCATTGGATACGTCAAGGAGGTCGTCCAGGATCCCGACGGCAAAATCAAGCTGATCGTACCCTATGCGAAATGGTTCGGCTGGGCGCGGGATGGCGGCTGGTTGGCCCGCGGCCGCCGTCTGGTCGCGGTACCGATCGAGACGGTTGCGATTTTAGCCCTTCAAATCGATGCGCTGGACATGGATCGCGACGCTTTCGACAAAGCTCCGACGTGGTTGCCTGGCGCCGCGCAGCCTCTCGCCCCGAACCAGGTCATCAAGATTGCGATACAGCGGCGGTAATCTGTCGCGCCGCGAAGCGGCGGCCAATGGACTCGCTGGGAAGTATAAGGTCATCAACGCCATATGGACGATCAAAGCAAACCAAAACTGAGCTCGCGCACCCTGGCGGCCCAAGCACTGGGAATTTACGAACCCACGACGATGGGCTTAGTGCCGCCGATCCACGCTGCAACGACTTTTATTCGTGACCCCGACAACGGCTACCGTTCGGGGCATGTCTATGGCCGAACCGACAACGTAACCGTTCAGCACGCCGAGGACGTCATCGCGGCTCTCGAAGGCGCAGACGAAGCATTGCTGTTTGGCTCCGGCATGGCCGCGGCGACAGCGGTGTTTCTTGCCCTTGAAAAGCCTACTCATATCGTCGCTTCCAAAGTGATGTATTGGGGTTTGCGCTCCTGGTTGCAGGACATCGGACGATATGGCCACAGCATAACATTCGTAGATACCGCGCGGCTCGAGGACGTCCGGCAGGCCGTGAAGCCGGGGCAGACTGGCCTGTTCTGGATCGAAACGCCTAGCAATCCGCTTTGGACAATCACGGACATCGAGGCAGTCGCCGAAATCGCTCGTGCTGCCGACGCACTTCTATGCGTGGATTCGACCGTTTCGACGCCGATCTTTACGCGTCCACTCGACCTCGGCGCCGACATCGTGATGCATTCCGCGACCAAATATCTGAATGGCCATTCCGACGTGAGCGCCGGCGCACTCGCCGTCATTCAGGGCGGCAGCCTTTGGTCTCGCATCAAGCAAAACCGGGGAAATCAGGGAACGGTCATCGGCCCATTTGAGGCATGGCTGCTTACTCGCGGCATGCGCACGCTGGACGTTCGGGTCAGGGCGCAAGCGGCGACAGCGACCTTCCTGGCAGAAAAGCTCGTCGGTCACCCGCGGATTTCGGATGTTCTTTACCCGGGGCTTAGCACCCACCCTGGTCATGACATCGCCGAACGGCAAATGACGGGTGGCTTCGGTGGGATGCTCTCCATCCGGATAAAGGACGGAGAAAAGGTGGCAATCGAGACCGCCGCGCGGGTCAGGCTATGGAAGCGGGCAACTTCGCTGGGTGGAATTGAGAGCCTGATTGAACATCGCAGTTCAATTGAAGGCGCCGGGTCACCGTGTCCGATGGATCTCTTGCGGCTTTCTGTTGGTCTCGAAGACAAGGACGAGCTTCACTCTGATCTCGTCCAGGCCTTGAGTACTTAAGTCATGATGAAGAAGCCTGTTGCGATCGGAATCATGTGCAAGACGCCGATTCCAGGTTCATCAAAGACGCGTTTATCCCCGCCGCTCTCGGCCGCAGAATGCGCCGAAATTTCGGCCTGTTTTATCAGAGACCTCGCGAACACCATTCACGAACTCAGCCTGTCCGCCGACGTGGTGCCTTACGCTGTCTACACACCAGAAGGGTCGGAAGAATCGCTTCGCCGACTGTTGCCGGACAGCTTCAAACTCGCGCTTCAATGCGAGGGAGGCTTCGGGGTTCGTTTGCTTCAGGGCACCATCGATCTATTAAATGACGGTCATAGCGGTGCTATTCTCGTCAATTCCGATTCACCCACTTTGCCAAAAGCCGTCCTAAAGCAGGCCGTGGACGCCGTCGCCGACGGGGATAATGTTACGCTCAGTCCGGCAGTCGATGGCGGCTACACGTTGATTGGCTTGTCGAAACCGCATGCGCGTCTGTTTGAAGATATTCCCTGGAGCACCAGTGAAGTTTACCGGCTGACGCTTGAGCGCGCGCGTGAGATTGGCCTATCCGCCAAAATCGTGCACGGCTGGTACGATGTTGACGACTCGGCGTCACTGAAAATGCTTGAAGACGAATTGTCCGGCAAATGCCTCGATTTTATCGAGCGAAACGTCGTGGGATCTGGCGCGCTCGAAACCCGTAAATTCATCCGGCAGTGGCGGCTCGCTTCGGAGACGCTTGAAAGATGAAATTCGCTTCGGGCGATCGGATCGTAAGTGTCGTCATTCCCTGTCTCAACGAAGAAGAACCGATCTCCGCCGTGGTCCACGAAGTTTCCGCGCAGGGCGTCGATGAGATCATCGTTGTCGATAACGGGTCGACCGATCAGACCGCAGCCCGCGCCGCCGCTGCGGGCGCAAAAGTGGTTTTGCAACCCTCACGGGGATATGGCCGTGCCTGCGCAACAGGTCTCGCAGCGGTTCGTTCTGATTGCGACATCCTGTGTTTTCTCGATGGAGATGGCAGCGACGTCGCGTCGTTCATCGCCAGCGTCGTGACACCCGTCGCTGACGGAAGCGCCGATTTCGTGATCGGGTCGCGGTTGCGAGGCAAGCGTGAGCCGGGCAGCATGACTCCGCAACAGATCGTCGCCGGCTGGATCGCCGGTATGCTGCTGCGCATTACTTATGGGGCGCGATATACTGACATGTCGCCTTTTCGGGCGTTGCGCGTTGCCACGCTACGTTTGCTTGGCATGCGCGAGCAGACGTACGGCTGGAACCTCGAAATGCAGATGCGGGTCGCAGCCGTCGGGCTTCGTATCCTCGAGATTCCCGTGGATCATCGCTGTCGGCGTGGTGGCGATTCAAAAGTCTCCGGCAATCTCGTCGCGGGACTTCAGGCGACCTGGAAAATCGCCACGACGTTCCTTCGTCTCGCTATTTCACTTCGAACGACATCGCCGAAACGAGCTGATCGAGCATACAGGTACGACTCATGATGATTTTTGTCGATTGCCCGAAATGGAAGTTGGCTGTTTCGTCCTCTTCGGCGACGGTCTGAAATGCGCGTACTCCTGACCGGGGGCGTCGGATTTATTGGCCGACATGTCTTGCGTGAACTGCTCGATCGCGGTCACGAGGTACGCGTGCTCGATTCACTTCGGCCGGATGTTCACCGGGACGGCGGCCCAACTTCGCTGGAAGGCGCGGAACTCCAGGTCGGCGACGTCCGCGATCGCGCGGCGACGGAGCGGGCCCTGAGCGGCGTCGAAGCGGTGCTGCATCTGGCGGCAAAAGTCGGGCTTGGCGTCGATGTGAACGACTTGCCCGATTATGCCTCCTCGAACGATGCCGGAACGGCCGAACTTCTGGCGTGTATGGCACGCCAGAAGGTGGCGCGTTTGGCATTGGCCAGTTCGATGGTCGTTTACGGCGAAGGAATTGGCAGTTGTCCGGAACACGGCAATGTCAGTCCGGGCCCGCGCGTCGAAGTAGCACTTTCGTCCGGAAACTTTGAGCCGCCGTGCCCCCGATGCGGGCGAGTGCTGGACACCGCCTTGGTCGATGAAAACGCACCATTAGACCCGCGTAATGCCTATGCGACCAGCAAGCTGGCGCAGGAATATTACGCAAAGGACTGGGCACGTTCCACCGGGGGGACCGTTGTTGCTCTGCGCTACCACAACGTTTACGGACCCGGCATGCCGCGTGACACGCCCTATGCCGGCGTTGCAGCAATTTTCACGTCTGCCCTTCGCCGCGGGGAAGCGCCGAAAGTCTTCGAAGACGGCAAGCAGAGGCGGGATTTCGTGCATGTGAGAGACGTTGCCGCAGCCACGGTAATCGCTTGCGAAAACGCAAAACCTGGCTTCGCGGCGTTCAACGTGGGATCCGGAACGCCAAGAACCGTGGGCGAAATGGCTCAAGAACTTGCGGCGGCTCTTAACGGTCCACCACCGGTTGTCACCGGACAATTTCGGCTCGGCGATGTCCGCCATATCACAGCCAATTCTTCCAGACTGCGAAGAGAATGGGGTTGGGAACCAAAGGTCGATTTCAAGAGCGGGATGGCCGAACTAGCCAACCAATGATGCTTCCGCCACGAAGTCAGCTGTCGCAGCCGATTCCGCTTCTCTAATCGGCCATTTGGGGTCAAGCACTTTCAGACTTTCGACCACGGTGTCGATGTCGCTCGCGGGCTCGTGCTTCTCATCGGAATCGGCACCAGGGCCCTTCCAGTATGGGATTCGAAGACGAGCCGGAACAATCTTTTGGTCGGCCTTGCCGTCAATCGAACAACAGGACCAAGCAGACATGCGAACTCACCTCATCCA
The DNA here is from genome assembly GCA_963832045.1 of uncultured Alphaproteobacteria bacterium. Taxonomy (GTDB): domain Bacteria; phylum Pseudomonadota; class Alphaproteobacteria; order Rhizobiales; family Xanthobacteraceae; genus Bradyrhizobium. Next base: position 597,073 of record CAWHSM010000004.1, on the reverse strand, counting down.
TCGTCCCGCGAGGGACATCCTTCCACTGCTCGGTGGATCTCGAGTGTTCTCCTATCGGGTTCGATCTTAAATGGTTTTCATGCGGCTGCCGCGACTTGCTCCCGGGTCCAACGGAACTCAGTGCCGTCAACCCAGATGCGGTGCATGATCACGGCCAGCCGGCGCCAGGGCCACGATCGCCTTCTTCATCCCGCGGCGCCTGGCGATCTGCATCGCCCACGCCTTGAGCCAGGACCATTTCTTCGAACGCAGCATGCTCTGAGCTGCTTCGTAGAGCATCACCCGCATCATCTCATCTCCGCAGCGCGATATTCTGCCGCTCCAATCGATCTCGCCCGATTGATACCTGGAGCATGTCAGTCCAAATACCGCCTCGACTGACTTGGATTTTCGGACCCGTGCTGGCACGTCGACGGTGGCGCGATAGGTAAGCGCCACCACGGGGCCGACACCGGTGGTTGTCATTAGCTAACCTGCGGATCGTCATGTCTTCGATCATGCGCCGGCGCAACGGGCTCCTTGCCTCGTCGATCATGGGGATGCCCCTGTCTGATGTGAGGTTGGCAACCCCTCATCTTCAGACAGGACCCTCCCATCCGCATACTGGCCGAGCTGCCTGCCACAGCGCCCTACCGCGCGAGCGGTTTAGTCCGATGACCCTGAACGGACGTGGCGCGGCTTTGGTTTCAGGTGCAGAAATCGAGATTAATGCACCTGAATTGCGGTCCAGCAATTCCAAGGGGTAGCCCCTGCCGGATCCGAACGGTTAAGGTATGCCGAATTGTGAAGGAACGACTGACAGACTGGCAATAACGAGGGTTGGTGCCAGATGAACCCATCGTGGCGGGCGAAGAGACGGATGCACCCATTCGTACGCGCGGCTGGCCGGCATCCCCTCGCAGCGTGACGGCGGCAGAAACGGCGGGATCCTCGTGCTGGCAGGAGTACCCGGATCAATCCCTGTCGACACTCTCAAGAATTCACCACCGCCGGCCGTTGTGACGTTCCGGATTCTCTCCATACCAACAGGAGCACAACAAACAGGATGCCTGTCACCGCCGTGCTCATTGGCAGACTGAGCATGTTCCGACCCGAGACGAGGTCACCAACGGCGGTCCCCGCCGCGCGGATTGCAACGACCGTCAGCCAGTAGAACGGCAGCAGGCGGAGCGGACCTCGCCATCCGACCAGTAGAAGCACGACGACGATGGGCGATAGCGCGATGGCCGCTCCCGCATCGTCGAGCCTCAAGTTATGGGAGCAGAAGTCGCCAATGACCGTCCCCAATGTTCCGGCGATGAACATGCAGATCCAATATCCAAGGTCGGCCCGAAGCACGTTGTCCGTCTTGTTCGCGAGCCGCCGCCAAGCGAACTGCCACGTCAGCCAGAGCGCCGAGACGAGCAGTACCGTCAATCCCGCCATGACCCAGATCCTCGGCAGCTTCAAATCGCCGGCGGCGAAGTCGGCGAAGTTGGTGGCGGCGGTCCGGACGATGATGATCGCGATCCAATAATAGATTTCATGTTGAATCCGGTCGAATCGTTCGGCGACGATCACGATCGCCAGGGCGAGCGCGAGAAACGGCAGGCCTGCCACATGGCCGAGGCCCAGGTTTCTCGCAAAGAGGTCGCCCATGTTGGCGCCGAAGATACTGGCGAGACACAGCGCAATCCAGTAGCGCGCGCCCAGGGTCGGCAAATGTATCGGCTGCATGTGACTTCTCTTTCTGCTCGACTAGATTCGGTCCGGCTGTGGCTTGCCCGGGTGTGCGCCTGCGCGCTGCGGCAGGAAAGCCACACACGCAAGGATGACGGCGGCCAGGATCGCCGACGCATAGAACCTGCTGAATGCGAGACCGCCATCATCCAGAGGCTTGTCCAACAGGTCACCCAGGGTTGCGCCCAACGGCCGGGTCAAGATGAAGGCGCCCCAGAACAGCAGCGTCCGCGAGATCGCGGTGAAGAAGTACGCCGCGGCGATCAGCGCCAGACCGGCGGCAAACACAAGCGCGCCGCCTTGGTAGCCAAGATCGTTGGTGTCAGCCATCCAGTCGCCGAGCGCCGTGCCGAGCGTCTGGGAGAAAAGGATCGCGACCCAGTAGAACGTCTCGATCTTCGGGGTTGCGACGGTGTTGACCGAGATCGATCCGGCGGACCAATACCAGACCGCCAGCGACGCCATCAGCAGCGCGAACAGCAGCGCAGCGCCGCCGGGGTAGCCGACCCCGAGCGACCGATCGGCGAAATCCGCCATAGTCGTGCCCGCGGTCGTGGTGGCGATCACGACGAGCCAGTACAGGAACGGATGAAATTTCTTCGCGGCGATCTGCGCAATCACCGCGACCACGAAGATGCCGATGAAGATCAGGCTGCTGACGGCATAACCGAGGTTCATGGACATCGAAACGGCATCGCCGCCGGTTTCGCCGAGGGTCGTTGCCAAGATCTTGATGATCCAGAACACCAGCGTGACCTCTGGAACCTTGCTGCGTTGGATTTCCGCGTCCACGGGGATCCTCTAATGTCCGAACGCTACTTTGCGATCTTGGTCTGAACTTCAGTTGCGCGCCGCAGCCGATTGAGATTATCGAGCGAGGCCAGAGCGGCTTCCGGCTTCGCGGCGGCCAGCGAGAGCACCAGAGTCTCCAGGCCTACCAAGGTCGCGCCGTGCAGCGCCATCTGCCCCGGACGGCCGCGAGGAATTGCGACGCAGACATCGGCCAGCTTCGCCAACGGCGTGTCATCCGCCTCCGTAACGAGAACGCTCGGGAGACCTAACGCCTTGGCCTCTGCGAACACTGCCTTCACTTCCCGATAGAGACGGCCATACGCAAGGATGAGCAGCGCGTCTGCCTTGCCGAGATCGAGAAGCTGATCGGCCAGCATGGATCCAGTCGCACCGATCGTGCGACTGCGGCGGCCATTCCGCGCGAGCAACGTCGAAACATAGCTCGCAAGAGCCGCTGACGGGCCAATCCCGAAGACTGCGATGCGTTCGGCACCATCCAGCACGCGAACTGCTGCAGCCATTTGAGCGCGGCATTTCGTTGACCGCAAAACGTCCAGGCCTTCGGCGTGCGCCTGCAAGATTCCGTCGAGGGCATGTCCGGTGGCCTTTTCCAGATCAACCAGAGTTCGGCGCATGTCGTCGGCCGGCGTCGAGACCGAGCCTGATTTCAAGATCGCACTCTTGAGGTCGGCCAGGCTGGCGAAGCCCAGCGTCTGAACGGTACGAAGCACGGTGGCGTCGGAAGTGCCGATGCGCGCGCCCAGAGCAGCGGCTGAACTGGCCAGCACGATCTGCCGGTTCTCGTCGATGAACTTCGCCACCCGTCGGCCGGTGGCGCCGAGTTGCTGGTTCGCGCGCCGCAGGACGGAGCCCAGTAAGTTCGCAGCATCGACAACGGCATCAACGGCCAAGGCGGCGCTCCTGGATATTTTCGAGTAGCAAATCAAACTCGACGATATATCTTTGTAGTATATACTACGCATGCTGCAATTCAAGGGTTTTCTAACAATGCCGGTTCGCGGCGGACGCGTGGTGCAGTGGTGGATTTGCTGCGGCCTTGCCCTGCTCGCGGAGCCCGCTGTCGCAGGACCGCCCTATATCTCCGACGATCCCGAGCCGACCGACTATCAGCATTTCGAGATCTACACGTTCAATCTTGGTACGGCGACGCGAAACGGCACCACGGGTCAGGGCGGGATTGACTTCAATTACGGCGCGGCGCCCGACCTCCAGTTGACGGCAACCTTGCCGGAAGGATTTGACCGGCCTGTTGGCGGCGGCACCGACGTCGGCTGGAGCAACATCCAGCTTGCCGCCAAGTACCGCTTTCTTCACCAGGATGGGTTCGGGCTCGATGTCAGCATCTTCCCGCGCATCTTCCTTCCCAGCGGTTCGAACCTCATTGGTGACAATCACGCGTCGCTGCTGCTGCCGATCTGGATTCAGAAGGACTGGAATGGCGGATGGTCGGCGTTCGGCGGCGGCGGGTGCACGGTCAGCGAGTTCCGTGCCGTCGACTTCTGCCAAGTGGGCGCCGTCGTCACCTATCAGCTCTTACCCAAGCTTCAGATCGGTGCCGAACTGTTCCACCAGACCGAAGTTTCCAGCGGCACGCCCGCGACGACGAGCCTCGGCGTCGGATGGCGCTACGACCTGAACGATAACTATCATCTGCTCGGCTATGTCAGCCGCGGTATCGAGAATGCCAACGAAACCAATCAGGTTTCCTGGTACGCCTCCGTGCTTTTCACGTTCTGACCGTTGAATGACGCCGCTGACGGCAAAGGAAAGTGAATGACAATCGAATCCTGGCAGCTATGGGCGCTACTGTCCGCAGTGTTTGCGGCCCTCACGGCTATCTTTGCGAAGATCGGCGTCGAGAACATCGGCTCGGACCTCGCCACGTTCATCCGGACGGTCGTCGTCCTCTTAAGCTTCCTCGTCTTGCTGCTTGCCACAGGCCAGTTCGCGACGTCGGGTCCGATCTCGGCACGAACCTGGACTTTTCTCATTCTCTCGGGCCTCGGAACGGGAGCTTCCTGGCTTTGCTACTTCCGCGCACTCAAGCTTGGCCCCGCTTCGATGGTCGCACCGATCGACAAATTGAGCGTCGTGCTTGTCGCTCTCTTTGCATTCGCATTCCTGGGAGAGCGTCCCTCGGCAACGGGATGGATGGGCATCGGTCTGATTGCGGCAGGCGCGGCGATCATCGCCATCAAGGCTTGAAGTTCGTACGCCAGAGAAGGTCCGGGCCGAACGCTTTTGGCGGTTCGGCCCGGAATAGTTCACGATAGCGAAGGCGCAGGTCTACGATGCGCATCCCAGGCAGTCGATTCAGCTCGGTCTCGACGGCTGGATCGACCTTGTTGCCCGCTTCTGGTCCGCGATGAGACCTCATGAGCCCGCACCGGCCTTGGCGAGGCTGTAGACGCGCTCTTGGTCGATGCGCCTGCTTAAGCCCTACATGCTGACGACGACCTACCCATGCCGGGTCGGGTCAGTCATGCGTAGCTGGCACGTCGCGGAGCGGGGTCTCGGGCTTGAGGCCGCCCTTGCGGTTGAGGAAGGTGCGCTCGCCCGTGGTCCGCCAGTCGCCGGTTACAGCGGCGTCGGCATAGTCATCCCAGCGCTTATCCCAATCGCCGAGGTGATAACCGTGCCACGGCGGGCGGGGAGTGAGGTGTGGAAGCTGAAGTTCCTCCCAAATCTTGCGCGCGGCGCTCATGTACTTCTCCGCCGGCAGCGCCAGCGGGGGCATGTCGTGCTTGAGCGTAGCATCGATCAGCAAGGTGCTCTCCAGTGGAGATCTGCCGGATTTGGGGCCGTGACCACTACTCCGATAAGGCGTGACATGCAGATCGTGCGTGAAATCGGCACGATAGGCGAGTGACCAGAAGACTGCGTCGGCATTTCCGGGATCGATATCCTCCGACACGGCGATGACGAGTTTGCCGCACTGCGCCTGCAACGTCGCGGCGCCCTGCAAGCCGCGCCAGACCTCGGTTTGCGGTGTGCCGCGCGCGAACTGGATAAAAATCACCTTTCGCAGATTGGTGAGGGGCTCGTGCATCACCACGCGCTTCACTCCCCGCACACCCATCGTCTTATGCAGATGCTCAAGGAACAGTGGTTCGTAAGCGACCCGCTTGAGCACGGAGGATTCGCTCGGCGTCACCTGGCTAATGATCGAGACGAACACAGGTTTCTTGCGCATAGTGATCGCGGTGACGTGCATCGACATGTTGTAGTCTTCGAGCGCCACATGGCCGTGGCTTTCACCGAACGGACCTTCGGGTTCGAGCAGATGCGTGTCGATCAGTCCCTCAATCACGATCTCGGCGCGCGCCGGCACCACTAGGTCAATGGTCTTACAGCGTACCACTTCGACGGCCTCGCCCATTAGGCCGCCCGCGACCGCCATTTCGTCCTGGTCGATCATAAGCTTCTGTGGGCCGGTGAAGAGTATGGCCGGCGCGCAGCCGATCACGATCGCGCACGGCATCTGCTGCCCTTGCGCGCGATACTTCTCCCAGTGGAGGTAGCCTCCCGCGCCGCCGAGCCGGCTCGCCATGCGGACGCCCAACCGATCGTCCGCCTTCAGCGCTGCGCGGTAGGTACCCATGTTCTGTACCCCGCTCTCGGGATCGCGGGTGACGCAGAGAGTGGCCGTGAGATAGGGCGCGGCATCGAAGCCCGGCGTTGAGACCGGCACGGGCAAGCGCGACAGGCCCTCGCCCGGTCGCTTCAGCGCGTCCCCGGTGATCACCACCTCCTGACATGGCGCATCCTTCACCGTCACCGGTGGAATCGGCTGGTTGATCGCCTCCATCCACATTTTGCCGATCTGATCGACCGGCACGCCGAGTCCGGCGGCGTAGATTTCGGGTGAGGCCGCGAGACCGCCGACCAGTACCGGCATGTCGTACGTATGGCCCTCTCCATCGATCACGTCGGTAAACAGGAAGGCTCGCCGGTCGGCTTCGTCCAGTCCGCCTTGGAATTGCCAGCGAGCGAGCGGATGAAGCTCAGTGTCTTTGTTGATGGGCCGTCTGATGCGCGTGAGCAGGCCCTTGGCCTCCAATCGTGCAATGTGCTCCTGTAAGTCACGCGGCGCGCCCTTGGTCTCGATCATGACGGTCTCCCTGGGATCGGCGTTCGGCCGGTTACTTGTAGATCAGTACCTCGCCCTGGTGCGCGACTGCGCGGCGGGCCAGCACCTTGGTGAGATTGGCGCGATAGGCAGCGGTGGCGGCTGCATCGGACAGCATGTCCTGCGGATCGATGTTGAGCGCGTCCAGCGCTACGGCCGAGAAATCGGCATCGAGTGCTTTTTCAAAATGCTTCGGCCGGGTAACACCCGTGTTGTACGCCCCGGTCACTGCAACGCGCACTCCCGCGCTGGTTTGCGCTACGAAGGTGGCGGCCAGCGGGTAGCGCGAGGCAAGGTTGCGGAACTTCGCGTAGCCCGCCGAGAGCGGCACCGGAAACTCGACGCCGATCACGATCTCGCCGGGCTCACGGCATGTTTCGTAGAGGCCGGTGAAATATTCTCCGGCGGCGATCCGGCGGCGATCGGTGATGACCGTGGCGTTCAGACCCAACACGGCGGAGGGATAGTCTGCTGCAGGATCGTTGTTGGCGACGGACCCGCCGATCGTGCCGCGATGGCGGACATGGCGATCGCCGATCGATCCCGCGAGTCCGGCGAGCACCGGGATTTTACTGCGGACCAGCGGCGAGGCGGCAACCTCGGCATGGACGGTACCGCCGCGGATCAGGAGTCCGCTTTTGGTCTCTTCAATCCCCTTAAGCTCGGGCAGCGCGGTGAGGTCGATCACGTCGGACGGCGCAGCGAGACGCGCCTTCAGCGTCGGCAGCAGGGTATGGCCGCCGGACAGGAAGGCGGCATCGTTGCTGGTGGTAAACATCTTGACAGCGTCGGCGATGCTCGTGGGACGGCGATATGTGAACGGATACATCAGGCGTCTGCGCTCCCGTGCATTTCCTTATAAGCTTTCAGGATCGCCTTGACGATGTTGTGGTAGCCCGTGCAGCGACATAGATTTCCTTCCATTTCTTCGCGAACCTGGTGCTCGGTAAGCGGACCCTCCCAGGTGCGGATCAACTCGGCACCCGCCATGATCTGGCCCGGAGTACAAAAGCCGCATTGCAAGCCGTGGCATTCGCGGAACGCGTCTTGCATCGGATGCAACGTGCCGTCCTTGGCGAGTCCCTCGATCGTGGTCACCTCGCGGCCTTCAGCTTGGGCAGCGAGAACGGTACAGGATTTGACCGTAATGCCGTCGAGGTGAATCGTGCAGCAGCCGCACTGGGAGGTATCGCAGCCGACATGCGTGCCGGTAAGACCCAGCGTCTCGCGCAGATATTCGACGAGCAGCATCTCGTCCGCTACTTCGTGGGAGACGGCTTTGCCGTTGACCTTCAACGAAACGGTAATCATTTAAGCGCGCTCCGTCTGTGCGGTCGCGCGCGTCCTCGCTCGCAGCGTCTGGATCGCGTTCCAGATTTTCAGAGGGGTCGCAGGCATCTCGATCTCGATGGTGCCGAGCGGCGCCAATGCGTTCTCGATCGCGCTCATGATCACCGCCGGCGCCGGCGTCGTACCACCTTCGCCGCCGGCTTTCACGCCGAACGGGTTGGTCGGCGAATGGACCTCTGCGATCTCGCAGGTGAAGGACGGCAGGTTGTCAAATCGGGGCATACCGTAGTCGGCGAAGGATGCCGCGAGTGGCTGCCCACTGTCGGTGTCGATCGTGAAGCTCTCCCATAACGCCTGGCCGACGCCTTGCGCGATGCCGCCGTGTGTCTGGCCATGGACGATCATCGGGTTGATGCAGCGGCCAACATCGTCGATGGTCACATAGCGGGTGATGTCGATTCCACCCGTATCGGGATCGATTTCGATTTCGCACATGCAGGCCCCATTGGGGAAGACGGGCTGGTGCATCTCGTTATCGCGGCGCACGCGCAGTCCCTCTGGCCATTTATCGGCGGCCGCCACAGCAAGTTCCTGCCAGCCGAGCGTGCGATTGGTGTCCTGCTTGCCGAAGAGGCCTTCCCCGAACGTCACCTGATCGATGCTGGTCTCAAGGATTTCGGCGGCAAGGACCTTGGCTTTGTTGACGAGATCCTCCGCGGCGAGCGCCATCACGGTGGAGGCATGACGCATCGAGCGCCCCGAATGCGTGCCTCCGCCGGCGGTCACGACGTCGGTGTCGCCGAGCGTGATCGTTACCTCATCGAAACCGACCCCGAGCAGATCGGCCATCACCTGCGCGAAGCTGGTCTCGTGGCCTTGCCCGGCGGGCTGGGTGCCGATCACCACCTCGATGCCTTTGCCGCGGTGGACGATGATATCGGCCCGCTCCCTGGGACTGCCGATCGAGCTCTCGACGTAATTTGCAAAGCCCAACCCGAACAGCTTTCCGCGCGCTTCCGCTTCCCGGCGCCGTGCCGCCGAGCCGGCCCAGTTGCCGAGCTCGAGCAGCCGATCCATGTTTTTTTGATATTCGCCGCTGTCGTAGAGGGAACCGATCGCATTCCGGTACGGCATTTGCGAGGGCTTGATAAGGTTTCTGCGCCGCAGATCGAGCCGGTCGTAGCCAAGCTCGCGGGCCGCCTTGTCGATCAGCCGCTCGATCGCGAAGGTCACCTCAGGTCGGCCCGAGCTGCGATAGGCCTGGGTCGGCATGGTGTTCGAGAAGGTCGCGCGCGATCGCAGCGTCACCACCGGGATGTGGTAAGAGCCCGTGATGAGGCCCGAGCCTTTGCTAAGCGGTGATAGTGATACGCAGCGGGCGCCGACATTGCTGAGGTTGTTGGCCCGCAGCGCCAGGAACTTGCCGTCCTTGTCGAGCGCAAGCGACACCTCGGAGACGAGATCGCGGCCCTGATAATCGGTAAGGAAGCTCTCGGAGCGATCGGCGCGGAACTTGACCGGTCGACCGATCTTCTTCGCCGCCCACATTACGAGGCCGAACTCGACATAGGTGCGATTGCGCGTGCCGAAATTGCCGCCGACATCCAAAGAGATGACCCGTACCGCCGCCGGTTCGACGCCGATCACTTTGGCCAATTCTTGTTTCTGCCGCACGGCGCCGCCGCTGCCGGCGTAAAGCGTGTAGCGCTGCGTGTCGGCGTCGTACCAGCCGAGCGCCGCGCGCGGTTCCAGCGGGACGCCGGTGACCCGCCCGATTACCCACGTCATGCTGACGACGTTCACGGCGGCTTTGAATGCGAGGTCGGTGCCGGCGCGGTCGCCGAAAGTGGCGTCGACGAGGACGTTGTCGGGCAGCGGGTCCCACAACTTCGGTGCATCCGGCGCGGCTGCGTCGACTGTGCCCGCCACCCAATCAAGCGGCTCGAAATCGGCCGTTACCGCCTCAGCGGCGGAATGGGCCTGGCTGCGCGTCTCAGCGACCACCATTGCCACGGCCTCGCCGACATAACGTGCGCGATCGGTAGGCAGCAAATAATGCTCGCCGATATAGACGGGGGTGCCATCGCGCCCGGTGAGCTTCACGTCGAACTTGGTCGAGGGCACGGGATTGTGCGGGATCTCGCCGAGCCCGTCGGCAAGCGCATCGGCGCCGGTGAACACGCCGAGCACGCCCGGCATCGCGAGCGCGGCGCTTGCATCAATGCCGTTGATCTTCGCGTGAGGGTGTGGTGAGCGCACCATCGCCGCCCAGGTCTGGCCCGGCAGCGAGAAATCGTCGGTGAACCGGCCGCGTCCGGTGATCAGCCGCTCATCCTCCTTGCGGCGGAGCGGCTGGCCAACGGCCCTCAGTGACTTCAGGAAATCCATGCGCGCCGGTCCTTAAGGCCAGCCGACGTGAGCGCGCGCTTGCGCAAGTCGAGATCAAGATAGCGATCAACATCGGTGAGCGCCGCTTTGCTCGCGCTGTATTTTGAGCGCAGATCGAGCACCGTCCTGGCGCCGTCCCGAAGGATAGCGCCGTCGGGCGTCAGACCCGATTGCTCGGACAGCAGGCTGCGCATCACCGCGTCCAGCGCCTTGGGCTGGATCTCCGGCATCCGTTCCGCCAGGATCGTTGCCGCCGCCTCGCGTTTGGCGGGGTCGAGCACCCAGTCCAGCCCACGTAAATAGCCGGCTAGAAACGCGATCAGGGTCTCTTCGTTCTCGGTGGTCCAATCGTGGCGCGCGGCTATAACACCGCCCTGATAGGCCGGAAAGAAATCGCTGCTTTTGAGTAGCGTCGGGAAGCCGGCGGCGCGGGCGATGCTCGTAAACGGCTCGATCGTGATAGTGCCGGCGTGTGCACCTTCTTTCACCGAGCGCCAGCGCTCGGGCGTGGCGCCGACCGGCATCACCTCGTAATCATCTGGCGCGAGTCCTGAAAGCGCAAGCATCTCGTAGAGCACAAAGGCGAAGCCGGTGGAAATCGCGTCAAGCGCCAGACTTCGTCCGCGTAAATCCTCGACTGCCCTGATATGCGGCGCGACGACGAGGCTGAGTTCGATCTGTGTGCAGCCCATCACGGCACGAAAATCGGGCAGCGAAGGCAGCTTTACCGCGCCCTGGCCCTCACGATAGGCGACGACATTGTCGAATGCAGTAAAGGCGATATCGACCGCGCCAGTGCCGAATTGTTCGAACTGGAAGGCCGAACTCGGCGTCATCTGAAAATCGACGTCAAGTCCTGCGTCGGTGAAGAAGCCGTGGGCTTGCGCCGCGAATAAGGGCAAGTTGGGTGCACCGGGGAAGGCTATAACGGACAAGTTGGTCATTCGTTAGTCTCCACAAGCGAAAGGATAGCCGGTGAAGGGGCGTCCTTTGCGCGGGGCTAGTGGCGGGTCGATCAGTAGCATGTCGCCAACCTGATTCAGCCGCCGAGCGACGGGGCTCCAGACGCGTCAACGGGCGCCGCGACCAAGCCCGTTCTCACCGGGAACCTCCGATCGAGTGCAGAGTAGGGTTGGCTGCCGCTGCCGGATCGAGCACCGGGACGGACAGAGGACTATGGCCGGTTGCGGCTTGCGGCCGGGCACAGGATCAGGATCAGCAACGAGGTGACGGTGACGATGATCGGCTGCGAGAGCAGTAATCCGACGGCGAGCGGCAATTGCTTAAGCAAATCGGGCTCAACGAACAGCGTGCCGAAGCCCAGCAATCAGCGAGAAGTAGGTAATCCTGAGCTGTCGCTCGTTCCAGTTCGCCTCGGCAAGCATCCCGACACCGTGGACGAATACCACGCCGAACAGCACGGCTCCGAGGATAGGCGCTGGCAGCAGCAGGAAGATATAGTCCAGTTTGGTGCAGAACCCCATGACGATCAGGATGATCCCCGTCACGATCGTCACCTGCCGCGAGTTGACGCGGGTTTGGCGTTGACGACATTATCGGGCCTCCTTGAAACGACCGTGCGCGGAACGCATCCAGTTTGGTAAGACTGTATGACAAACTTTACCCAAGTCAACCGGGGCGAAGGCAGGCCTCGACGAGCTATCGCAAGTGTGGCGCAACCGTCTCGATGTTTTTGCGCTGGCGATGCCGTGCTGGATCGGCGCAACCGCGCGGCGCCGCGCCTGTACCGCAAGCTGCGCGCCATTGGGCATACGGGACGAGGCCAACTGCACGATAGCGCTCGACAAACACGATATCCACAACAGTGAGGGCGCGAGGGTGAAGATGCGGATCGCTTGCGACGTCTATACTGCCCGCAACAAGATCGAGAGGGCCCGCCGTCAGGAGGTCTGGCGGGCGACTGAACTCTTTGTTATCAACCGGGTTGGGATGCCAAGTATTCGTCGCGCCCTTTTCGTCTTTCATTCACGCCATGACCCCAGACGATCATGGCCCGCTACCCTACACGCCCGCCTATCCATCGAAGCAGAGCCCACGGCGAAGCCTCCTCCGTCGGCCGTTCGAACCGAGGAACGTTCGGATGCAACCCACAGTGCCAGACGTTCCAAAGCCCCGATCCGGCTTCACGGGAAAGGGAAAAATTTTCGACGTCGGCGTGCATGATCGATTGCCTGCCTTGCAGCTGATTCTGCTGGGCCTTCAGAACGTGTTCGGGATGACCGGCATGTTCGTTTTCCCGGCGCTGCTCGGCCTGGCGTTCAAGCTTGCGCCGTCTGACATCGCCTATGTCTATGGCATGACCTTCATCGCCTGTGGGGTCAGCACGATCCTCCAGTCGATCCTGCTGTTGCGGCTGCCGATCGTGCAGGGTCCCTATGCGGGCTCGTTCGGTGCGATCCTCGCGATCGGCCATCTTGCGGATGCGGGGCTGGCCGCAGCCTATGGGTCTTTCTTCGTCGCAGCAGTGCTGTGGTGTCTGATCTCGATTCCTATCCGCGGGCGCAGCGGGATCGGGCTGCTGGCGCAATATCTCGCCACCCCTCTGATCTCGGGCATGACGGTGATGCTAATCATCGTGCAGATTGCCAGTGTGTCGCTGCCCAACTGGATCGGGCAGACGACCAGCGCCGGATTTCCCCTCGTCAACCTCGTCTCCGGTGCGGTGACGGTCGCGGCGATCGTGGTGATCATGCGCTGGGGTGGCCGCCTGCTGCGCCGCGGCGCCATACTGATCGGCCTGGCGCTCGGTACCGCCTGCTTCATGGTGTTCCAGCCGATCTCCTTCGCCGCAGTCGCGGCCGCGCCAATGTTCGTCGAACCGCGTCTGTTTCCGTTCGGCTTCATGGTGCGGCCAGATCTGGTGTTGATGTTCCTGCTGGTGCTACTGGCCGCCGGCATGGGTTCCATGGCGCTCTATCGAACGGTCGCGAACTGGGGCGGAGAAGCGTTGCCGCCGCAACGGATGGCCGAAGGCGTGTTCGGCGCGGCGCTAGGCGCCGTGGTGGCGGCGCTGTTGGGTGGATTCAGTACCATCGCATATCCCGACAATATCGGGATGCTGCGTGCCACCCGCGTCGCTTCGCGCTATGCGACGCTGGCGACCGGCGTGATATTGATTCTGCTCGGTGCCTGCGTGAAGTTCGACATGTTGCTGGTGCTGGTGCCTTCCCCGGTAATCTCGGCGGCCGCCACACTCCTGTTTGGCATCGTCTTCATGCATGGCGTCGGCATGCTGGCCGACGTGGAATGGGACGATCGCAGCCTGATCTCGGCGGGGCTCGGCTTTCTGGTCGGCCTGGGCGGATTGTTCATCTCGCCCGATACGCTGAAGGCGATGCCGTTGGTCGCGCGCCTGATCCTGCAGCAGCCGGTGATCTCCGGAGGGTTGACGCTGCTGATCCTCTACGCCGCGCTACGCGGGAGTCGTGCGACCGACTGAGGCTGCCCCTGGATCATATCGTCGTTTTGGGAGAGGCCGATCCGCGAAGCATTCTGAAATTCCATGCCGGGTACTACAACTCCTTCGGAACGCATCGGTCTTGCATAATTTCTCGTCCGATTGATCAGACCGGGGTCATTCGTTCACACCCGATCTTCGACGGAATTCACCTTCTACGTCCGGGTTTATGCTTTCTGTACACACAGGCGGCGATATTTTTGCTGGAGGCCATGATCTGCACGGCAGAAAAATAAGCTTCCGTCCTCCAAAAGCTTCCTTTCAGTTAGCTCAGGAAAGTAGAACCTTATAACAGGCACCTCTCATCAGATGCCCTCACGGTCGGCTATTTCGCTCTGCCATGGCGCTACCTTGCGTTCGATGACACTGACGAGATTGGTGAGAAAGACAGCCAACACCATAATAACGATGATAGGCACGAACATTTCGGCGGTTTTGAAACTATTCGCTGAGCTGATGATCACACCGCCAAGACCGGAAATCGTAGTCAAGAACTCGGCAATCACCATTGCAATGACGGCCTTGCCGATGCCCAAGCGAAGCCCGGCCATAATATAGGGCAGCACGGCTGGCAGAACGATCTGCCACATGATCGATGATTGCGACGCGCAAAAGGCAGTGCCGACTTCGACCAGTGTTCTAGGAACGGCTCGAACACCCGTCCAGGTATTTATGCAAACCGGGAAGAATGTCAGAAGGAAGATAATGACCATCTTCACCATAAAGCCGAGGCCGAACCAGATCATGAACAACGGGACCAGGGCAATTAGTGGAGTTGAATATCCGGCAATAACATAAATGCCGAAAGCCGCATCGAGAATCCGGAAACGCCCGAGAAGCAAGCCAGCTGGAATACCGAGTATCGCAGCCAGAAGATAACCCGCGAGAAAAGGCTGCATGCTGTTCACAAATGCCGTCGGCAACTGTCCGGAGACCATCATTTTCCAGAAAGCCCGAAGGATTTCGCTCGGATAGGATGCAAACAGTGGATTGATCTGCGGACCGAAGATTTGCCATGTGGCAATGACGACAATCAGAGACAGACTGGTTATGACCCAGCTCGGCACACGCCAGGCCGGCTTGGTCAAACCATCAAGACTTTCGCTTTCAAGCGTACCGGCATGGTCGTCGCGCGTCTTCATGTCATATCGGTCTCATTTCCAATACGGGATCGGCGCGCGGCGTGGCATCATGGAGCGCATCCCAGATCATCATGCGTTTTCTCATGAATTCCGGATTGGTCTGGATGGCACGAATGTCCCGTCTCGGTCGGCCTATACCGATGGGGATAATTTCTTGCACTTGCCCGGCGTGCATGACTACGACACGGTCTGCCAGCAGCACTGCTTCATCAAGATCATGCGTCACGAACACTATGGTCTTCTGCGTCCGCTCGTGAATGGAAAGTACCTCCATCTGCAGCGTTTCCCGCGTTTGGGAATCCAACGCTCCGAAAGGTTCATCCATCAACAGGACCGCCGGGTCTATTGCAAGGGCGCGCGCGATGCCGACCCGTTGCTTCATGCCACCGGATAATTGATGGGGCCGCAGATCTTTAGCATGGGAGAGCCCGACGAGGTCAACATAGTGGGATGCCGTGGCATCCACTTCGGGCTTTGGAATGCCTTTCATGGCCAATGCAAACTTCACATTTCCCAGTACGCTCTTCCAAGGTAGAAGCTCGGCGTGCTGGAAAACCATACCCCGATCATGTCCGCAGCCGACGATCTCCTTATTTCCAACGAGAACCGAGCCCGCTGTCGCACTTTCGAGCCCCATGATGATGCGCAGCGCCGTCGTTTTTCCGCATCCGCTCGGCCCAGCGAGCGCAACGATCTCGCCTTGTTCTATATCGAAGGTCACCCCATTCAGCGCTCGTGTCATCTGTATGCGGCCATCGACCTTCACGCCGAAGATCTTCGACACATCCTTGAGCTGAACGTGAGACATAGCGCATTTGCTCGCTTTGCTTTCAAGGCTTCCGAATTCTCAAAGCCGCCAGGCGGGGGCTCTCATCCATGAAAGCTTTGACATCCTTTTCCGTATCAATAGCTCCATGCCGCGCTAGTACGTTCTCGATCCATTGCAACCGATCGGCAGGTATCGCGAGTTGAGGATCAACATTTTTCTGGCTGACGGTCTCATCGTAAATGAATACGGCACTTAGATCGTCATCCGATAACTTCGCAATCTTGCGCGCGAGAGCGTTCGTTTCGTCGCGATGCGTCAGCGCATAATCATAGCCGTCCATATTGGCGGCAAGGAACCTCACGAGTTGATCGCGTTTCTCAGTGATCGTCTTTGCGGTCGTGACAATGCAGTTGCGCGAAAACATCGGCGTCACGAGGTGCGCTTGGGCAAGAATGTTGATGCCGTGTTTAGCTGCTTCCGGCTCGAACTCACTCGAAGTGGCCGTCGCTTTCACGACCCCCGCGAGGAGCGCACGGAAACGATCCGAGCCGCCACCTGCATTCGCGAAGGTCACTTGATCGAACGAAATACCCTTTTCCATCAGTGCTTCACGAGTGAATAAGTCGGGCATCGAACCGGGACCGGAAACGCCAACGCTTTTACCCTTCAAATCGGCTATAGTTTTGATATCAGCAGCGCCGTAGAGCGTATAGGTCGCGCCCGGCCAATTGCAGCCCACAAATTTCAGAGCGCCGCCACGTGACATGGCCGTAAGTGCAACGCTTGGAGATGCTGTGAACGCATCAATGTCACCTGAAATCAGAGCTTTTACGGGTGTCGTACTACTCGCGAATTCGACCATTTCGATGTCGAGGTCATATTTGTCGCCGAATTGGCTCGGCATGAAAATCAGACCGGCATCTCCCTTTGCCTCGACAACCCCATAGCGCCATTTATCAGCCGCATGCGCAGCGATCGGTCCCAGCAGAACGCTGAAAATGGCTCCATTTAGGACGGCTCTAACAGCGCCACGTTGACGAAGTATCACGCTGAATCCCTCCCAGACAGTCGAACGCTTTAGCGTGCAAGCTTTTGCCCTTACGCCTCTTAAACGTCTACAAACCAAAAAAATCAACCACGTTTTCGAAGCGAGATGCTGATGCCGGAGGTTTAAAACTTCAGCTGGTCGCTCCACAAATTGAAGGCTCGTCATATTCTTCGACATGCATGTGTAAGTCAACATTAGCTCCTAAGCGCTTCCGATTCCCGGAACGGAAGCGGGCCCGTCTTGTTGATCGCTGTCCTGACTTGTGCCGCTGCCTACGACACTCGGAGCGCTATCGGGTCGTCCGACTTGACCTCCGATCTGCGCTGCATGGCCGATATGGACAACAAACAGCCAGGATTTTTGCGCCCGCCCGTCGAGGATTCCGTCGTTGCACGGGAACGCTTCAGTTGGAAGAATCCTGGACGAGATTCGTTATTAGATTCCAGCCCACTTCCTATGCGGACGCTTTGGCCCGCTGCCCGCGCCGTCGCTCGACGGTTATCTCGGCCAGGATCGACATCGCGATTTCCTCCGGCGTGATCGCGCCGAGATCGAGACCGGCCGGGGCCTTGATGCGATCGATGGCTGAAGCGTCGATACCTTCGCCAATCAGCTTGTCGCGCAGCGCCGCCATCTTGCGGCGGCTGCCGACGAAGGCATGATAGGCGGCTTCGGTTTTCACCGCCGTCCGCAACGCGGCTTCGTCGCCCTTGCCCTGCGTCGAGACCACGATGAAGCGCCTGGCTTCGGTAAGTTTTCCGAGCGCGAAGCCATCGACCAATATGTCGGCGTCCGGTGTTTCGGACAAATCGGCCGCAGGTGCGGCAACCGTGACGTGATATCCGAGTTGGCGCGCCAGCGTCGCCAGCGACAGCGCGACGGGGCTTCCGCCGAGAATGACCAGCGCGGGATGCGGCAGCACGGGTTCCACGAACACGTCCATGGTACCCTTGCTCGGGCACATGTTGGTCGCAAAACGCACGCCGTCGCGATTCTCGCCGGGCTTGACACCGAGCTCGGCCAACAGATTCTCCGGCTGCACCGAAACCATGCGCGGCTCGCCATCGGCGAGCGCATCGCGCGCGGCCTTGAGCACCGCACCACGGGCGCAGCCGCCGCCGATCCAGCCTGCGACAATGGTGCCGTCGGGGCGGATGATCGCCTTCGCCCCCGCCTTTGCCGCCGTCACCGACACCGTGCGCACCACGGTCGCGAGCACAAAGGCTTCCTCGGCGGCCTTCATCTGGGCCACCAGATCCATCACTTCCACATGCCTGGTCATGGGCGGCACTCCCAAACTCACAACTTCGCCAGATAGGGTTCGAGCGCGGTCAAGCTTTTCAGCGTGTTGGCGGGCGCATAGAGATCGATATACGGCAACGCGGCCTTGATGCCGGCAGCCTCCGGCGCATAGCCCTCCCACGCCATCATCGGATTGAGCCAGACGATGCGGCGGCAGCGTTTCGCAAGCGCCGCCATCTCGCGGCCGAGCAGCTTTGCATCGCCGGTCTCATAGCCGTCGGACACGATCATCACGCAAGTGCGGGAATGGAGCACCCGCGCGGCGTGCCAACGGTTGAAGGTCTGCAGGCTTTCGCCAATCCTGGTGCCGCCGCCTGCGCCCTGCGCCATGATCGAGAGGCGATCGAGCGCCCGGCTCGCATCCTTTTCCTTCATCGCGTCGGAGACGTAAGCGAGCCGGGTATGGAACAGGAACGCCTCGGCCTCGCGAAATTCATCCAGCACGCCGTGGATGAAGCGCAGGAACACGCCGGTGTACATGCTCATCGAGCCGGAGGCATCGAGCAGCATGACGAGCCGCAGCGGCTTTTCCTTCCGCTGCCGTTTGACGAGCGAGATAGGCACGCCGCCATGGCTGATATTGCTATGAATCGTTCGCCGGAGATCGAGCCGGTAGCCGCGCCGCCGCGCCAGATCGCGCCGCGTCAGCCGCGTGCGCATGGTCCTGGCAAGCCGTGCCGCCACTTCGTGCGCCTGCTCGATCTGCTCGGGGGCGGCCATCGCACGGAAGTCGACTTCCGTGAGGTTCTCGGCGTGCGAAGCGCCTTCCTTGCGCGCCTCGCCGCTGCGATCCTCACCCGCCTCATCGGGCGTGGGTATCTGATCGGTAGCGGCCCCGCTTGAGGGGGGGTGCGATTTGCTGTCCTGCAAATTCTTCAACGAGGGACTGTTGGCGGCCTTCGCCGAGCCTTTGGTCATCGAACGCGATCGTACGCGCTTACCGAGCCAGAACGCATCGAACAGCCCGTCGAACCTGTCCCAGTCGGATTTGCGCGCCGCGAAGAGGTGTTTTAGGGCCGACCGCAACAGCCCCGGTTTTTCGGCATAGCCTTCAGCCATCAAGGCCGCGGCGTCCTGCCCTTCCTGCAGGCCGACGGCGAAACCAGCCTCGCGCAGGGTCCTGAGAAATGCGGCAAGCTTTGCAGCGACGAGACGGGAAACCTCGTCGATCTCCTCATAGCCGGGATTGCCGCCGCAACAGCTCATGCGACCCTCCCCAATATGCGCGTCGTGACCTCGCGCGTTACGCGCGACTTGTCCTCATGAGTCTTGAGCAGGCACATCAGGGTCTCGTGAACCCTCTCAGGCGTCTCGAGCAGGTCGCGCACGCCGATCCCGACCAGTGCCGCGGCCCAGTCCAGCGTCTCCGCCACGCCCGGCACCTTGCGGAGCTCCTCTTTGCGGATGCCCTCGACCATGCGGGCAATCTGAACCGACAGCGAGGCGGTCGCGCCATCGATCCGCGCCATGATGATGCGGGCCTCACGATCGACGTCGGGATAATCGACGTAATGATAGAGACAGCGGCGGCGTAGCGCGTCGGATAATTCACGCGTGCCGTTAGAGGTCAGCACCACATGCGGAATCGTCGTGGCGGAAATCGTGCCGAGTTCCGGGATCGAGACCTGAAAATCCGATAGCAGCTCGAGCAGGAACGCCTCGAATTCATCGTCGGCGCGATCGATCTCGTCGATCAGGAGCACTGGCGGCTGGTTACGCCGGATCGCCGCTAACAGCGGCCGCTCAAGCAGGTATTTTTCGGAGAATATCTGATCCTCGATCGCATCGGCGTCCCCGCCGCGGTGGGCCTGGATCGAGAGCAACTGCCGCTGGTAGTTCCATTCATAAAGCGCGGCCGATTGATCGAGCCCCTCATAGCATTGCAGCCGGATCAGTTCGGTCGAATGCGCCGCGGCCAGCGCCTTCGCTACTTCGGTCTTGCCGACGCCCGCCTCGCCTTCGAGCAAGAGCGGACGCCGCAACAATTGCATCAGCGAGATCGCGGTCGCGAGCTCCCCGTCGGCGATGTAGCCGGCAGCAGCGAGCGCCTGCGCGATCTCATCGCGGGTCTTCATGGTCAGCGTGTTTTCCTTCGATTAATTACTCTCTCGGTCATTCCGGGGCGATGCGAAGCATCGAACCCGGAATGACGAAAGACGAATATTCTTGCTACGCCGCGAACACTCCCAAATTCTTCGCGGCCCTCCAGTTGCGCCAGTAATCATGGGGCATCTGGATATGGACACTCCCCAGGAACGAGAAGGCGTCGTTGACGGCGTTGGAGAACGCCGGCACGCCGCCGACATTCGGACTCTCGCCGACGCCCTTGGCGCCGATTGGGTGATGCGGCGACGGCGTCACGGTGAAGTCGGTCTCCCAGTGCGGCGTCTCGACGGCCGTGGGCATGAAGAAATCCATGAACGAGCCGGTGACCACATTGCCCTCGGGGTCGTAACGAATTTCCTGGCCCATCGCTATGGCAAAAGCTTCGGTCAGTCCGCCATGCACCTGGCCCTCGATGATCATCGGGTTGATACGGGTGCCGCAATCGTCCAGCGCGTAGAAGCGCCTGATCTTGTAGACCCCGGTATCGACGTCGATGTTCATCACGCAGATATAGGCGCCGAACGGATAGGTCATGTTGGGCGGATCGTAGTAACTCACGGCCTCCAGGCCGGGCTCCATGCCCGGCGGCACGGAGTTGTACGCCGCCCAGCAGATGTCCTTCATCGACATCGTCTTCTCGGGCAGGCCTTTGACGCGAAAACCGTCGATATCCCATTCGAGGTCGCCCTCATGCACCTCAAGTTTGTAGGCGGCGATCATCTGCGCCTTGGCCTTGATCTTGCGCGCGGCCATGGCAATCGCGGCTCCCGCCACCGGCGTCGAACGCGAGCCGTAAGTGCCGAGCCCGTAGGGCGCGGTATCGGTGTTGCCTTCCTCGACCATGATATTATCGGCGGGGAGGCCAATCTCGGTGGCGATGATCTGCGCCCAAGTGGTCTCGTGGCCCTGGCCGGTGCTTTTCGTGCCGACCCGGGCAGTGCCCGCGCCGGTGGGATGCAGCCTGATCTCGCAGGAATCGAACATCGCAATCCCTAGAATGTCGCAATTCTTCGAGGGACCGGCGCCGACGATTTCGGTGAAGAAGGAGACGCCGAGGCCCATGATCTCGCGGGTCTCGCCACGCCTGAAGGCCTCGCGCATTGTCGCCTGCTCGCTGCGCAGCCCGGCATAGTTGACCGTCTCCATCATCTTGCGCATGGCGGTGTGGTAGTCGCCGGAATCATATTCCCAGCCCAAGGCCGAGTGATATGGAAACTGCTCCTTCCTGATGAAGTTCTTCAGCCGTAGTTCCGCCGGATCCATCCCGAGCTTCTGGGCCAGGATGTCCATGCCGCGCTCGATGCAATAAGCGGCCTCAGTGACGCGGAACGAACAGCGGTAGGCGACGCCGCCCGGCGCCTTGTTGGTGTAGATGCCGTCCACCGACAGATGCGCGGTCGGGAAGTCGTAGGAGCCGGTGACGATGTTGAAGAAGCCCGCCGGCCATTTCGACGGATCGGCGCAGGCGTCGAACGCGCCGTGATCGGCGAGCACGTGAACGCGAAGACCGGTGACCTTGCCTTCCTTGGTCGCGGCGATTTCGGTAGTCATGTGGTAATCGCGCGCAAATGACGTGGCGGTGAGGTTCTCGATGCGGTCCTCGACCCATTTGACGGGTTTACCGGTGACGATCGAAGCCACTGCGGCACAGATATAGCCGGGATAGGCGCCGACCTTGTTGCCGAACCCACCGCCGACGTCGGGCGAAATCACGTGGATCTTCTGTTCCGGCAACTTTGCGATCAGCGCCACCACGGTGCGGATCACGTGCGGCGCCTGGAAAGTGCCCCAGATCGTCAGCTCACCCCCGATCTTGTCGAACGAACACACGCACTGGCAGGTTTCCAGTGGCGATGGATGGGTGCGGTGATAGGAGATCATCTCCTTGATCGTGACCTCCGCCTTGCGGAACGCGGCGTCGGTCAGGTCCTTGTCGCCGACGGTCCACTCGAAGATGTGGTTGTGATGCTTGCGCGGCCCGTGCGCGCCTGACGTCTTGCCGGCGAGATCCTCGCGCAGCACCGGCGCGTCCTTGTCCATCGCTTTGAACGGATCGATCACCACCGGTAGCGGCTCGTATTCGACCACCACCTTGTTGATGCCGTCATCGGCGGCATAGCGGTCGGTGGCGACCACAAACGCGACCTCCTGGTTCTGGAACAGCACCTTGCCGTCGGCCAAAACCATCTGCACGTCGCCGGCCAGGGTCGGCATCCAGGCGAGGTTGACGGTCTTCAGCGTCTCGGCGGTGATCACAGCCAACACACCCGGCACCTTCAGCGCCTCTTCGCTGTTGATCGATTTCACCCGCGCATGGGCATGCGGCGATCTGACAAAGTCGCCGTGCAGCATGCCCGGCAGTTTAACGTCGTCGACATAATTGCCCTTGCCTTGTGTGAAGCGGGCATCCTCGACGCGCTTGCGCTTGCAGCCCATG
The DNA here is from genome assembly GCA_963832045.1 of uncultured Alphaproteobacteria bacterium. GTDB lineage: Bacteria > Pseudomonadota > Alphaproteobacteria > Rhizobiales > Xanthobacteraceae > Bradyrhizobium. Next base: position 574,452 of record CAWHSM010000004.1, on the reverse strand, counting down.
CCTTCGAGGGCAGCGGTACGTTGTTCCCGCGTGGGAGTTTGGACGTTCATTCCGCGGCCTCCTTGAATTCAACGCCATTGATCTTGTCGGCGGCGTACTGGATTGCCTTGACGATGTTCTGGTAGCCGGTGCAGCGGCAGATATTGCCCGAGATGCCCATCCGGATTTCTTCTTCCGATGGCCGTGGATTCTCCTGGAGCAGTCGCTGCGCGCGCACGATCATGCCGGGCGTGCAGAATCCGCATTGCAGGCCGTGCATCATGCGGAAACCTTCCTGCAGGGCCGACAGCGAACCGTCGGCATTCGCGATGCCCTCGATGGTCAAGACCTCGGACCCCTGGGCCTGCACCGCGAACACGGTGCAGCTCTTCACCGACATGCCGTCGAGATCGACGGTACAGGCACCGCAGTGGGTGGTCTCGCAGCCGATATGGGTGCCGGTGAGTGACAGGTTTTCGCGCAGGAAATGCACCAGCAGCGTGCGCGGTTCGACGAGGCCTTCGACCTCGACGCCGTTCACCTTCATGGTCACGTGGGTCTTTGCCATTGTTTCCTCTCCCCTCATTTCGCACGAGAAGCGGCGCGTTGCAGCGCCCGCGTCACCATGATGCCACCAACATGCTTGCGGTATTCGACCGGCCCCCGGGCATCCGCGGCTGGCGACATGATGGCCTCCGCGGCCGCCGCGGCTTTCTTCAGCGTCGCCGCGTCAAGGCTCGTTCCGATCACCGTTTTGGCGGCGTCGGTCGCGAGCAGCGGCGTTTCGTGGAGATTGGTCAAGCCGATCGCGCAAGAAGCGACCTTGCCGCTCGCCATCGTGAGCACCACTGCGGCTGCGGCCGTGGCGTAGTCGCCGATCTTTCGTTTCAGTTTCTCGTAGGCGTAGCCATGGCCGGCCGCGAGCAAGGGAATCGAAATCGCGGTCAGGATTTCGCCGGGCTCGAGAGCGGTGAAATAGGCTCCCTGGTAAAACTCGGTCGCCACGATCTTCCGTACCCCGGCCGTCCCTTCGAGCCGGTAGCTTGCGCCCAAGGTCATCATCAGCGCCGGCAGGTCGTTGCCGGGGTCGCCGTTGGCGACGTTGCCACCGATGGTGCCACGGTAGCGCACCTGCGGATCGGCGATCAGAGCTGCGGCTTCGCGCAGGATCGGCAGCGATTTTGCGATATCCTCCGACGCCAGCAACTCGTGCTGGGTGGTCATGGCGCCGATCACAATCGCGTTGCCTTCGCGGCGTATGCCCTTCAGGCCGTCGATCCCGTGTAGATCGACCAGATGTTCGGGGGTCGCAAGCCGAAGCTTCATCATCGGGACCAGACTGTGGCCGCCGGCAAGGGGGCGAGCTTCGTCGCCCAATGTCGAAAGCAGTTTGGCCGCGTCGGCGAGCGTCGCAGGCCGATGATAGTTGAACGGGCCAGGAATCATCGTCTCCTCCATGCGTCTTCGTGTTTTATGTTCGGGCGCGTATTCCGGTCGCAAAACCAGAAGTCCACTTTCGCGGCATACGCGCTGATCCAGACGTCGGGTGGATGGTCTTCCCGGAATTTTTCACTGAAAAGGCGGTGACGCCTGGTTCGTCACCGGTTGATGGAATTCTCACGAGTTGCGCTCTGACGCGCACGAAATGCGTCAGGCTTCACGACCTATTCAGACGTGCTGATTGCGCCTGGCGAGGCCCAAACGGGCCTTGACCTCGGCGATCTTGGCGCGGCTTACGGGAACGCGATGCGGTGACGGGCCGTCGAGTTCGATCACGGCGCCGTCACCTTCCTTGCGTACGAAGGTGACGTGCGGAATCGCGACAATATGGCTGCGGTGGACCCGGACGAACAGCCCGGGATCGAGCTGCGCCTCGGCTTCCGAGATCGACCATGGGCACATCCGCTCGCGGGTGCCGTCATGCACCCTTGTATAATGAGCATCCGCCCGGACGCTGCGCACGTCGGCGATATCGATGAAATGCGTGCCGTCGGCGCCCTCGACCGGAAGCCGGGGCGCCGGGGCCGGGCGGGGCGGCTGGCCGAGACCGCCGAGCGGCGCCGAAGTCAGGCGCGGAAAGCTGGCGGCGGTTCCCGTATCAGGCGATGCCGCGGCCGGAGTTGCTTCCGCGACCGGGTCTGTCGTGACGGCGAACACCGTCGTCTGCCGGCGCGGATCCGGCACCAGCGACAACAGAAAGCCCGCCGCGATGACGAAACACAGCACGGCCACGACCACCGAGAGGATTTGCGGCGACGCGGCCAGTCCCCCGGCAAGCCGGTGATGGGCTAATTCCGGGCGCGGAACGAAATGCATGCCGTGCATCGCGGTGTAGTGCATGCCGGATACCGCGATGCCAAATGCGATCGCGCTTAACGTCAACCGGACGCCGTCTTGGCGCGCAAGAAATGCGCGCAGGCCGCCATAGGCCGCGGCGATCGCGATCATAACCGACAGCAGGACCATCGCGTTATCGTGCAGAATCGCGAAATCGCCGGCGAGGCCGTGAATGCCGACATAATGCATGCTGACGATCCCGGCCCCAAGCAGCACGGCCGAGGAGACTACGCGCCGTTGCGACGGCTCGCCGATGCTGAGGAAGAACAGGGAAACGCCGACCACCAGCGCGCAGATCAGGAACGAGACGATGGTCGGAAGCACGAGGTAGGCGGCATCGGCCGGGATCGGCGCCGCCAACATGCCGACGAAGTGCATGGTCCAGATGCCGATGGCGAGGAAGCCGGCCGCGCCGGACAGCAATACGCGACGGCTCACGCCCGGCGTCCCGCGGATGCGCGCCGCGAGGCCGAAGCCGGTGTAACCTCCCAGGATCGCGATCACCACCGAGAGCGCGACGAGATAGGGATCGTGTTCTTCGAACATGATCTTCTCGGCCGCCCGTCTCCACGGGCGCGCCTCCTCCCGCTCGGAATCTTATATGGTCGACGGCCGAGATGACAATGTATCGGCGGCTGCGGCGGGGGATGAACCCGCCATATATGAGTCCGTAGTGGCCGAAATCGGCTTTTGGCCCTAGCTGACTCTCTTGACGTTATCGGAGCGTGCGGTGTCAGGACCGAACCAGGCACTTAAAAGTCTCCTGAGTTCCCGCACGCAGGAAGGATAGTTCCGAAAGTCTCCAGTCCTGGATTTGCAGTCCTGGATTTGCAAAAATTCGCGCGAAATTCTTTCGATATTTCAAAGGGCGGTTGCTCACGTGGCAAAGCCCCGGCTTGGCTCTTGCACAGACGACAAATCGGTGAAGTTGACTGTCGAACTTTCATCTCCCAGGCGTTTCCGCTTGAAAACGATACCGTATCGTTTATATATTATGAAAATGTCGTTCCCCAGAAGCGGGCCCAGAAGCGGAGAGAGCGTGCGCAAAAGGAGCGATTGACCCCATTGAACGCCGCATATGCGGCGTTAGTGCCCGGAAGTTTCGAAGGCAGGAAACCCACACGCGACGATACGTTGCGCTTCCGGCGCTGGGGCCGGCGTCAAGGAAATTAGCTCAGATTGAACGAAGGAGCGGCAAATGACAGTTTCTACAGCTAACAGGACTGCGCTCTACATCGACGGCGTCAATCTTTATTCGACTGCCAAGGCGCTCGACTTTGACATTGATTACAAGCGGCTCCTGAAGGAATTTCAGAGCCGCGGAACACTGGTGCGCGCATATTACTATACCGCGGTCATCGAAGATCAGGAGTTCTCGTCAGTTCGTCCGCTGCTCGATTGGCTCGATTACAACGGCTTTACCGTGGTTACCAAGCCCACCAAGGAATTTATGGATGCCAATGGCCTCCGAAAGGTCAAGGGCAACATGGACATCGAGCTGGCCGTCAATGCGATGGAGCTTGCCGATCATGTCGATCACATCGTGCTGTTCTCCGGCGATGGAAACTTTCGCTCGCTGGTCGAAGCGGTGCAGCGCCGCGGTGTCCGGGTTACCGTAGTCTCGACGATTTCGAGCCAGCCGCCGATGATCGCCGACGAGCTGCGGCGCCAGGCCGACGTTTTCATCGATCTGACCGAACTGCAATCCAAACTCTGCCGCGACCCGTCCCAGCGCCCGGTTCCACGCGAAGCAAATCAACATACCACGCACCACGTTCAGCGGCGGACACCGTCAGGGGGCGGCTATGCGCCGGCGGAATCCCGCACCTAAACGCGCAGGTCGCGTTGAGCCAGGTTTTGCTCGCGTAAGGCGGACCTCATGGGTCGGTTTCATAGTGCCGACGATGGATCGGCATTATCCGGAGCACCAAGATTTCCGATCCATCGAATGCGCCCTATGGCTAGTGTAGCGACACTGACGTTCCTTTCAGTGTTGCCGCGAGCTCTCGGAAGGAACGTCAGAGTCAAAGCTACACTAGGATCATATAGTTGCTAGTGTCCCTTTGGTTCTGACATTCGTAAAAGTGCCCGCGGCGATGGGATACGAATGTCAGAACCGGGACATTAGATCGCGAATGCATTCGAATGGAGATCTTCGGTGTGCACCGACGACGTCAGGAGTTGACCCTCTGTCACCGATGGAAAAGCCGAACAACGGCGAAAGGTCCAGCCTTGAAACAGTTGCGAGAGCCCTTCGCCGATTTCTTTTCGTGACCTCGATATTGTTGGCGCTGGCTTTTGCCGTTGTCTGCTACGCCGAGATGCTCGATGTCGTTCGGTTCGATTAGGCCCGAAGATTGCAAAGCGCTGGCCGTGCATAGCTGTGGAGTTCGACCGGTTGCGCGATTTCGGATCGGTGACGGATTTCCGACGCACCGTCTGGCTCCGTATCAGAGTTCGTACTCGGAGAAGTCTTTTCTTGAATGTAGTTGAGGCGTCCCGAGGCGGAGGCGGGAGACAGAATGCAAAGCACTTCGGCCGGATACTGAATCATCGACTCGACCGATTCGAGTTACCTCGTGCATTTTCACAAAAAAAAGACGACGAGGACGAGGAGAGCCAGGGCCGAAACCACAATACCGAGGCTCGCAGCGAGAATGACCACCGCGTAAAGCGGGGTTCGGTCGGAAATTGACCGATTGGACATGATCAGAATCTCCTCTGGGGACTTGCCCTCGAGAGCACCATGTACCGGGGGTGTAATCCGCGAGCGGCCCGCCCGGGAATCGGGACCATCCCGCGGGCAGGCCGCTCCACGACGTCCAAGCCTGGCAAATTGGGGCATCCCAGGCCGGCCGTTTCGATCGCGAACCCTACGGTTGCGATTCTTGTCCCCGCAAAAATGCCCTGATAAGCTTCAATCAAAGAGTCCATGTGGCGATCCATTCTCTCGCGATACGGAGGACACTTTTCGACGATGCCTACAGGCAAAGAGGCGTTACGGTAGTCTATTTACAAAACCAAACTGTATCGTTTAAATAACTCATATTCGACGACCTGACAAGGAGAATTTTGGTTGACCAGGACCGGAATTAAAGCTCTCGAGCGGACGACCCGGCGGGGCGGCGGCCGTCCCACCCGGGAAGAGGCTGAGGCGCGTGACGTGCGATTGCTCGAGGTCGCAACAAGGCTGTTCATGGAGCGAGGCTTTGACGGCACATCCATTGATGCGGTTGCGGAGACGGCTGGCGTGAGCAAGCCAACCGTCTATGCGCGTTACCACGACAAGCGGGATCTTTTCGCCGCTGTTCTCCGAGGCAGGATACGAAAGTGGCTTGCTCCGGTATCAGCGGCAGCTGAAGCCGAGGCAACCGAGACCAGCCCCAAAAGCATCAAGACGACTTTGCATGAGCTTAGCCGGCATATGGTTGCATACACGCTGGCGCCGGAGGCAGGCGCGCTGCAGCGGATACTTTCCGCTCAGGCTGTCCAATTTCCTGAGTTGGCCAAACTGGCAAATGAAGAAGGGTGGCTGCGTGCGGTCCGGGGAGTTTCAAGCATTTTGCGTCAGTCGGCCGCCCGCGGTCATATAAAAGTGGACGACCCGGAACTTGCGGCTGACATGTTCCTCAATCTTGTGCTTGGGCACGGCAAACGCCTGGCGCTGTACGGCATCGCGACCGATCCAAAGACCGAGGAGCGACATCGAAAAGCTGCTGTTGAGTTCTTCCTGAGTGCGATTCGCGCCAAATGAATCAAGCTGGATTGTGATCTTTGACGTTGACGATCTCCAAGGCTGTTTTTAACTGTGGGATAGCGCGCAACGGTTAGCTCGCCGTGACGCGAAAGCTGACTTAATGCCGAAGTGCGAGCAGTGGCAGACTCTGCCGCGCCATCGCCCAGCAATAATCTGCGTAGCCGCCGCCTGCGGTAAAGCATAGGTCGACCACCAGTCGACAGCTTCCATACCCTAATTGGAAAATCGGCCAGGACCTGAGCCTCTAAGGACCTCAGCGGCTCCAATTTCTCTATTGATCCGCGCGCCACATTTTGCTTGTCAGCGCATCAAAGCTGGTTTAAATAAACGATACAGTATGGTTTTATCAATCGCCATGATTGAAGTTTTCGACCGCGGCCTCGCAAGTCGGCCACGAGCATGCCTATGAAAGTTTCCGCTGATGGAAGTAAAGCCACCCACGCTTGCCTTCTTGTTGCACGACGTGGCTCGCCTACTGAAGAAGAGGCTGGAACAAAATTCCCGTGGATCCGGCCTCACGCGGTCGCAGTGGCAAATTCTGGCCTACCTCGCGCAGAACGAGGGCATTAATCAAAAGGGACTCGCCGAGCTTCTCGAAATCGAACCGATCACGCTTGGTCGCATCGTTGGCAAGCTCGAGACGCTGAGACTAATCAAACGGCACCCGCATCCGACTGACCGCCGCACATGGCTTCTCCATCTCGCGGAGGCAGCACGCCCCAAGCTGCAACAGATTCGCGAGCTCGGCGATGTCATCCACAAGGAGGCATTGGCTGGTGTCTCCGACGACGACGGACAGCGCCTGTTGCAGACGCTCGAAGCAGTGAAATCGAACCTGACCGAAGCATACGAAGCGCCGATTGCAGGACCAAAGCGAGCAAGCCATGGCTAATCGAGAAAACAAGTTGAATGAAGCGACGGGTTCTCCGCAGGAGGGATCTAACGGTCGCGATGACATGGTGCGTCGGCTCGGCCGCCTTGCGGACGCCGCGAAAGATGCTTCGCCTTTTGGTCAAGCCGCGGCATCAGAGGTCAGGGTCTTGAAACCGGGTAGCCGTGAAACGGAAGTGATGGACGTCGGGCCACCTCCCAATCCGGAGCCGGATACTGTGGACGCGCCGAACAAGCCGCTGCTCCGGCCATTGATGTTTGCACTATTGCCGCTGGCGCTCATCATCGGCGTGTACTGGTTCATCACGGGCGGCCGCGTTGTTTCGATGGACGACGCGTATGTCGAAGCCGACAAGGTCGGCGTCTCAACCGACGTTTCCGGAATCGTCGCGGAAGTCGGTGTCACGGAGAATCAGCATGTCCAGGCTGGTCAAATTCTATATCGACTCGATGATCTCCAACTGCGGCTCGCCTTGGCGCGTGCTGAGGCACAGATCGGTACGGTCCGAAATGCCTTGAAGGCACTCAAGGCAAATTACCGCGACATGCAGTCTCAAATCCAGCAGGCCCAGAACGATATCGAATATTTCGACACCGAATTTCACCGCCAGCAGGACCTTTTGGCCGCGCACGTCGCATCGCAAGTGACCTTCGATACTGCTCGCCGAAACCTGCAGAATGCGCAGCAGAAATTCGCCTCCCTGACCCAGCAACTTGAGGCCATTGCCGCCAATCTTGACGACGACCCTACCGGTGCGGTGGAGAAGAAGCCTCGCTATCTCGACGCCGTGGCGCAACGCGACGAAGCCGAGCGGCAACTCGCGCACACCGTTGTCAAGGCACCGTTCGCCGGCATTGTGACGAACGTTCCTGCGATTGCACCCGGCAAATATCTCCAGGCATCAGTAACGGCCTTCTATCTCGTCGCCGCGGATCATGTGTGGGTTGTCGCCAATCCCAAGGAGACCGAGTTGACCTATGTCCGGACAGGACAATCAGCCTCGGTGACGGTGGATACCTATCCCGACACGCAATGGAGCGGGAGCGTGGAGAGCATTAGTCCTGCGGCAGCGCAGGAATTCTCGCTGCTGCCTGCGCAGAACACCAGCGGCAACTGGGTAAAAGTCGTACAACGCATCCCGGTGCGCGTGCGGATCGACACGAATGACAAGAGCTTGCCGCCGTTGCGTCCCGGAATGAGCGTTGAGGTTGACGTCGATACCGGGCATAGCCGTGGCCTGCCACACTTCCTGACCGCAATGTTCGCTCGTGATCAGCAGGGGCGGTAATGTCAGCGCCGACTGAACTGCCCAAACATACGAGGGTGGCGATCACCGTCTGCGTGATTCTCGCCACGCTCATGCAGGCGCTCGACACCACCATCGCCAATGTCGCGCTTCCCTATATGCAGGGCAGTGTTTCAGCGAGTCAGGATGAGATCGCCTGGGTGCTGACCTCATACATAGTTGCGGCAGCGATCATGACGCCGCCGACCGGTTACCTCACAAGCCGTTTCGGACTGAAGCGTCTTTTCCTGGTTTCGATCGCTGGCTTTACCGTTTCTTCGGTCCTGTGCGGCATGGCGCAGTCCCTGGTGCAGATTGTGCTGTTCCGGATTCTGCAAGGCCTGTTCGGCGCGTCGCTCGTCCCACTCTCGCAAACTGTACTGATGAACATCAATCCGAAAGAGCGACAAGGATCCGCGATAGCGTTATGGGGGGTTGCGGTGATGGCCGGTCCCGTTCTTGGGCCGGTGCTCGGCGGCTGGCTGACCCAGGCCTTCAGTTGGCGATATGTCTTCTACATCAACGTGCCCGTCGGCATCCTTGCCTTTTTCGGAATGATGACTTTTCTGTCCGACACGACACGGAACGCGGCAGCGAAGCTGGATTGGTTCGGCTTTGGCACTCTGAGCCTCGCGATTGCCGCGATGCAGGTTTTGCTCGACCGTGGCGAAGAGCTCGATTGGTTCGGTTCCGGTGAGATAGTTGTCGAGGCCACCATAGCTGCCTCGGCGTTCTACCTGTTCCTCGTCCATACCTTCACCGCGCGTGAGCCCTTTGTAAGGCTCTCTTTGTTTCGTGACCCCAACTTCACCGCTGGAGTTCTGTTCATCGCAATTGTCGGCCTCACGTACTATGCCTCGCTGGCGCTGCAGCCTCCCTATCTCCAGAATCTCATGAACTACCCGATCATCAGCGCGGGCCTCGTGCTGGGACCTCGGGGTGTCGGCACCATGGGCTCCATGATGATTGTTGGAAGGCTGATTGGGCGCGTCGACACACGATTGCTTTTGACTTTGGGGCTCGGGCTCACAGCCTGGGCATTCTATGTGATGACCGGCTGGACGCCGGATGTGTCGCAGAAGACCATCGTCATCGTCGGGATAATCCAGGGTGTTGGCCTTGGCTTTATCTTCGTGCCGCTGAGTGTGGTGACGTTATCGACGCTGGCGCCCGAGCGCCGGGCGGAGGGCGCGGGCCTTTACAGTTTGTCGCGCAATATCGGCTCCAGCATCGGTATTTCCGTGGTGAACAGCCTGCTGACGAGGAATACGCAGGTCAACCACGCCGAAATCGCGCGGAGTGTCACGTCGGTCAATCGGTCATTCGAAGACCTCTCGATCACGCAGTTCTGGGATCCGATTAGTACAGCTGGACGCGCCGCACTCGACGCGGTGGTCACCCAACAGGCCCAGATCATTGCTTACATGGATGATTACAAACTATTGATGATCGCGACGCTCGCTGCGATCCCACTGCTCGTCATCTTCAAGAAGCCGCCGCCCAGCGCTGCCGGCGAAACCATGCACGTTATGGAATGAAGATGTTGTCCACGTTGCTCCGGGTATTACTTCGCAATGGATCGCGTTCGGCTGTGCGGATCGCCGTGGCTCTGCTTGGCATGGCAGTCGCCGGTTGTACTCTCGGCCCGGATTTTGAGGTGCCAAAGCCTCCATCGGTCACGCGCTATACCTCACCTGGCGAGACGACAGTGCCTGGTCCCGATGCCACAAAGGCGGTGCCGGCGCAGGCGATCGCGATTGGCGAGAGGGTGACGGCCAATTGGTGGACACTCTTTCGATCGTCGGACCTCAACCTTTTGATAAAGCAGGCTGTCGCAGGTAGCTATACGCTTGAAAGCGTAAGAGCAAAATTGGAACAGGCGCGGGAGGCGGTCACTGTGGCCGCAAGCGCGCTCTATCCCCAAATAGGGCTTGGTGCCGGCGAATCAGAACAGAAACAAAGCGCCTCCGCATTCGGATTGACTCCCAATGTTGCTCCGTTGCCATCGAGTTTCAATTTGTTCCAAGTCGGTCCGACAGCCAGCTATACGCCCGACTTATTTGGTCAAACGCACCGCCGGATCGAGCAGCAATTCGCACTGGCGGAATATCAGAGCGACCAACTCGACGCGGCATATTTGACTCTAACGGGCAACACGGTTTCCCGGGCGCTTCAGGTTGCTGCGGTCCACTCTCAACTGAAAGCCCTGAATGATATTCTAGCTATCGACCGCCAAAATGTAGAGCTCGTGCGTAAGCAGCGCCAAACGGGAACTGTACCCGACAGCGATGTAATTGTTGCTGAAAGCCAACTTGCGGCGGATGAGACATTGAAGCCGGGGCTTGAACAGCAGTTGAGCGTGGCCAAGCACGCCCTCGCCGTTCTCATCGGTCGGGCGCCAGGCACCTGGTCACCGCCGGATTTTGATTTGGCAGCCTTCACACTGCCGCATCGTCTGCCCGCCAGCATCCCGTCGCAGCTTGTCCATCAGCGGCCTGATATTCAAGCGGCTGAGGCGCTGCTCCATGCCGCGAGTGCACAGATCGGAATCGCTACGGCGCAACTCTATCCTTCCATAACGCTTTCAGCTGGTATCAACGTTTCTTCGTTGAACGGAGGCGAACTGTTCAGTCCGGGCGGTCTCGTATGGAGCGTCGCGTCGGGACTTGCTCAACCGATCTTCGACGGTGGCATGCGGGAGGCAGAACGCCGCGCGGCGCTCGCTGCTTTCAAGGAATCTGCGGCTGATTACCAACAGACGGTACTGCAGGCTTTTGGACAAGTCGCGGACATCCTGCAGGCATTGAAGCATGATACGGATCTTCTGGTCGCTCAAAGGCACGCGTTGTCGATGGCCTCGGAGGCGGTACGTCTGCAACGCATCAACTATGGCAGCGGCGGTTCAGGCATCATCGGTCTGCTCGATGCGCAGCGGCAATATCAACAGGCGCAGCTTGGCTATGTTCGCGCGGAAGCCCAGCGCTACCAGGACACGGTTCAACTCCTGGTGGCCATGGGGGGAGGGTGGTGGGACCAAAAGCTTGCATCAGCGGAAGGTGGTGGCAATTCAGCCCAAACTGATCCGCCGCCACGTCCGACCCCGACCGCCGTCCAGCACTGACTCTCGGATCATCCCCATTGAGAAAGCGTCCCGCCGGCTTGCCAGATATAAAACTATACGGTATGGTTTATATGGGATGGACGGCCTTTTCTGCCGGTGACGAGCGGGGCTGGGCACAAAGGTCGCTGAGTTGTCTGAAGCCTGTAGGAGGCCGACACATGCATAGATTCTACCTGGCACTCATCCTGTTGTCTGTGCCGGCTTCGAGCGTCGTCCTTGCGCACAGCGGGACAGACCAGGAGCAGCAGTCATGCACGCGTGACGTCGAACGCTTTTGCCGCAAGATGATGGATCAAGGCGATTTTACCATTCTGGCGTGCCTGAAGGAAAATCGTGCAAAGCTGTCTGCGGCGTGCCGAGGCGTGTTGGTCAGCCACGGGCAATAACGAGCGGTCGACAAAAGAGGAAGAGGCCGCCGCCATGGAAAGCGCATTGGGTAAAACCGACATCCGGGCACTGAAGCGAGACGCGTTTCGAGCGATCCTCGATACCGAAGAGCATCACCTTTGGGATAAGGACCTTATGGCCGGATGAAAAGCGAAGTTAGTAAATTGCAGCGGCGGGAGGTCGATGGACGCGAAAACATCAACTCGAGGGAAAGCGCGTTCCGGCCAGCTGCTTGGCAGTGTGTTTATCGGTACGCACCCATCACGCAGCGAGCAGCATAGGAGCAGGACCAGCAATGGCAAATAATCTTTCGATCGATCGCCGGACGAGCGCACTGCTCGTCATGGATTTTCAGACGCTGATCGTCGACAACTATGCCGCCGGTGCGGAGGCGCTGCTCGATCGGACGGCGACGCTGATCGCCGTGGCTCGCGCAGCGGGGATACGGGTGATCTATGTGGTCGTCGGCTTCCGCCCCGGCTATCCGGAAGTCAGCGAGCGAAATGTCACGTTCAACGGACTCAAGGCCTCCGGCGCATTCGCCGCCGGCGCCGAAAATGCGAAGATCCATCCCGCCGTCGCGCCGCTGGCCGAGGAAATCGTCGTCACCAAGCATCGGGTGAGCGCCTTCGCCGGGACCGACCTCGACCTGATACTGCGCGCCAACGGCATCGAGACCCTGATCCTGACGGGGATCGTCACCAGCGGCGTCGTACTCTCGACCCTGCGCCATGCCGCCGACGCGGACTACGGACTGCTGGTCGTCGGCGATTGCTGCTCTGACGGCGACGAGGAAGCGCATCGGGTGCTGCTGGAGAAGGTCTTTCCGCGCCAGGCCACCGTCACAACGGCTGCGGGACTCGCGCAGGCTATCGATGCTATTGGACTCCCGATTAGCTGCAAAACAGGCGTGTGAGAAATGCGCCACTAAAAGATTGGCCGGAAATCCCAGTTATCCGCTTAGAATTCTCTGTTCTTAGGATTAATTTCCCTGATTGTTTGCTCAGGGAATTATCCGAAAAGTGTCTGCGGCACAGTGATTTATTGCTTTAGGATTGTCGTCTTGGGGCCTGAAATCGTGATTTTCCCTGTGGGACCCAGTCGTTCCAACGCCTACGAGGCGATTGCCGGCTTCGTGAAACCTGTCCTAGGTAGATGGAGTTGGACGCTCTCACCGTCTTCGGTATTACCGGTATGCTAGTATTTCTATCCTCCTGCAACTGGAAGGAAACTTCTCATTAAGCCATTTATCGGATAATCCGCCCCTCAATTGAGGGGGGAGTGATGAAAGAGCTTCCGCGGCTTTGGCGCTTCATGGGATCGCGATCCGGTCGCGGCTTTCTCCTGCATTTGGGCATCTGCGCAGCGCTGTCTGTGGCGGTCGGCTACGGCTTCTATTTTTTCAGCCTGAACTGGTTCAAGGAGCATAAGAGCAACGAAAAGATCATCGCGCTGCAATTGGTGGACGCGTTTGTTACCAACTATTCGGCAATCCGATCGCAGTTCGGAAAGGACGCGCCGGTTCCAGCCTCGTTCCGGGCCCACGCGATCGAAGCTTTCAATAAGCAGAACGGCGACAATTCCGAGTTTCGCCTGTCTTGGGTCGGTCGCCCTGGGCGAGAGATCTTGACGCCTCCAACCGATGCAAAAATGGCCGAAACCGTTGAGGCCTTTGCAGCGATGCCAAACCCAAAACCGATGTCGGAGCTGCTGGATGTCAATGGCGAATTGATGTTCCGCACCGTCTATCCGACCGTCGCACAGGAACAGAGTTGCGTTAGCTGTCACAACGCTCTCCAGCCCGATAAACCGCAGTGGCATCTCCACGACGTTATCGGCGCGTTCGCGATCGACGTCCCGATGTCGCCTTTTCTGCGCACCATAACGTGGCAGAGCACTGGTATCGGACTGGGTCTCTTCCTCGCTCTGGCACTTGTGGGCCTGACGATCTCTATGGTTCATTTCCGGCAGCTGGAAGCTCTCGATGTGTCCGCTGCAAAGCTCGGTCGCACCCAGAAATTTCTCGATACCATCATCGAGAACATGCCCCTCTCGGTTGCTGTCAAGGATGCGCGAGATCGGTGCTATGTCCTCATTAACCGGACCGCCGAAGCCATTTTCGGGATAGCGCGTGGTGATTTGCTCGGCAGACGAGCGCATGATCCATCCGAAAAGGAAACCGCTAAAAACTTGTTCCCACTCGCTGACGAGGCCTTACTTACACAAGACCTGCAGACCATCGCCGAGCATACGGTTTGCACCCCCCACAACGGCCCCCGCATCCTGACAACCAGGAATCTATCGATACCGGACGAGACGGGCGAACAGCGTTACCTCCTTAGCCTTTCGGAGGATATTACCGAGCGGAAGCAGGCGGAGGCCCGTATCGAGCATATGGCCCATCACGATGCCTTGACGGATTTGCCCAATCGCACCGCCTTCGTCGAGCATCTCACCCGCTCAATCGATGCCGCTGCGGCGAGTAACTTGTCGTTCGCCGTCCTGAGCATCGACCTCGACCGCTTCAAGGAGGTCAACGATACATTTGGCCATGCGGTCGGCGACGATTTGCTTCGTGAGCTTGCGCAACAGCTACGTGCGCTAGCCGGTGAGGCCTACTTCGCACGGCTCGGGGGCGACGAATTTACCCTCATTACGCCGATCGGTGATCAACCAGCGCTCGCCGAAATGCTCGCCGGGCGTCTTCACGCAGCCGTCGCAACTGATTTGGATCTAAATGGTCAGCATCTGCGCGTCGGTCTCAGCATTGGCGTCGCAATCTTTCCGGCCGACGGCACCGACGCAACGACGCTACTCAACAATGCCGATGCCGCACTCTACCGCGCCAAAGCCGCTGGTCGCGGCAAGACGCGTTTCTTCGAAATCGAAATGGACAACAGGCTGCGCGAGCGGCGCGCCATTCAGCAGGAACTCAGCTCCGCCGTCGAGCAAAGCGAGCTTCGTCTTCACTATCAGCCGCTGGCGAAGATCGATGGCGAAGTGATTGGGTTCGAGGCATTGGTCCGTTGGCAAAATCCCAAGCGCGGCCTGGTTTCACCCGCAACCTTCATTCCGGCTGCCGAGGAAAGCGGTCTCATTATGCAGATCGGCGAATGGGTTCTCCGCGAGGCCTGCCGCGAAGCAGCGAGCTGGTCGCACCCACTCCAAATCGCGGTCAATCTTTCGCCAATCCAGTTCCGCCACGGTGACCTTCCGGGATTGGTACATTCCGTACTTCTGGAAACGGGCCTTGCACCGACACGGTTGGAACTCGAAATCACCGAGGGCGTGCTGGTCGAGGATTTCGCCCGTGGCCTCTCGATCCTGCGGCGCCTGAAGGCGCTTGGCGTTCGCATCGCAATGGACGACTTTGGCACCGGATATTCCTCATTGTCCTATTTGCAAGCGTTTCCGTTCGACAAGATCAAGATCGACCAGTCATTCATATCGAATGTGAAGAGCAACCCGCAATCGGCCGCCATTGTGCGTGCCGTCATTGGGTTGGCGCATGGACTCGATCTACCGGTGCTGGCGGAGGGTGTTGAGACAAAGGCCCAGCTCGATTTTCTTGCGGCCGAGACCTGCAATGAAGTGCAGGGTTACCTGATGGGGCGACCACATCCAATTTTGGAATATTCCGAACTTACCGGCTGCAATGATGCGGCGGAGGCAAACCAGCTCATCGCCTGAACATTCCAGCTCTGCGACGCGTGACCGGCCTTTTCATCGACGGCGCGGAAGATTATTCGAGCGAACGGATTTGTTTTGACGACGTTCTCCTATGCCTTGGTGCACGACATCGAGACCTCAGCCACGACGCTGTTCGCCAATCGTCTTACTCCGCTTGTCGTTATCGCAACCACAACGGCAGGCACCGCCATGGTCGACTTCGCCGACCGCTCGCTCGGTGTCGGATATCCCGGCGGCGTTTCGCTGCTCGCAGACCGCGGCAACCCTCGAGATCGCAAAAACGGTTCACTGCTCGACGAAGGCGCGACGCATCTGATCGGCGATTGGCTTGAAGAGATAGCTCATCATCGTCCTGCTTCGCGTTTGCATGAAGACCTCGGCAGGCATTCCCGGCACGAGCTGTTGACCGGCAAGTCGCCGACGCTCCTGGTCTGACAGTATAACTCTCACTGTGAAGTAAGGCGCATTGGTCTGCTGGTCACGGCTCGTGTCGGCCGAGACATAAGAGACAGCGCCGGTGAGCTGCGGCGTCACACGCTGATTGAAAGCTGAAAACCGGACAAAAGCCGGCTGACCGGTGCGCACCTGGTCGATGTCCTTGGGTTGCAGCCGTGCCTCGATCAGCAAGTCTTCCGTATCAGGAACGATTTCCATGATGGTATCGCCGGCGCGGATGACGCCGCCGATAGTGTGCGCGGCAAGCTGATGAACGACACCGGCTACCGGCGCATGGATCTCGATACGGTCGAGCACGTCGCGCGCCGCAACGTTGCGTTCGACGAGTTCGGCTTCCTTGCCCTGGGCTTCGCTCAGGTCTTTCACGACATCGGTGCGAAAATCCTGATCCGCGCGGACCATTTGCAGCTGAGCCTCGCCGATCTTTGATTTCGTCTCGGCTATTGAGGACACGATCTGCCCGCGTTCGCCGCCGATCCGCGCGGATTCCCGCTGCAGTGCCGTCAGCCGGGTCAGCGGAACGAGGTGCTTGTCATACAGCTCCTGCACGCCGGTCAACTCGCCCGCAATCAGTTCCAGTTGCTTGGCCTTGGAATCAAGCTGGGCCTCGAGGCCCACGATTTCCTCGGTCAATTGCGCAACCTTGCCCTGCAACAGGTCTTTCTGGCTTTGGCGCGCGGTCAGGCGAGCCTTGAACAGTGAATCTTCCGACGCAAGCAAGCTTTTTACCGTCTCATTCCCCGAACGTGATGCAAGCTCTACAGGAACTTCTATTCGAGCAAGACCATCGCGCTCGGCCACGAGACGAGCGATCTTCGCCCCCAACTCATCGAGCTGCTTGCTCACCATTTGCAAGCCGGTTCGCGCCTGGGTCGCGTCCAGCCGCAGCAGGAGCTCGCCCGTCTGCACCCGGCTGCCATCCTGCACATCGATGTCGGCGACAACGCCTCCGGTCGGATGCTGGATATTCTTGACGTTCGATTGCACGACGAGATTGCCAGGCACGACGACCGCTCCCGCGAGCGGCACGAACGCGGCCCAACCTCCACCGAGGATCCCGGCAACGAGGAGAACTCGAAGGCCGACGCGCAGCTCGTGTTCGAATGCCCATCGAACGCCCGTCTGCAGGCTGTCATCGGCCCCGTCAGCAGGAGGTGCAGCGCCGTCACGATCGAGAATGAAGGCGGCGCCCGTCATCAGACCGTTACGGCACTTGCCAATCAGCGCTGCAACCGCCGTGTTGACCTTGGGTGGGGCAGGTGACGCAACAACATGTTCGCCTTCGCCGATTCCCGAAGGGCGCGAGTCCTCGAGCACGGGCATGTCCGGCATAGGCTTGCGCAGATCCATATGGGTGGGATCGCTCTGAAAGACGGGAGGACTCTGCCGGTAGAGCGGCGGCACGACCGGCTCAACCAGGGATCTGACATCATCTTCGGCCTGGACGGGAGCCTTGATGCCGAACGGCTTCAGGCAAAGATCAATCGCAAGCTTGACTTTGCTCTTTGACTTTCGTCTCGAACGGTGTGGTTGCGGTATGCGCGGGGCTTGACGTTTCCGCGCTTCGCCGCGCCCGGACGAGCCGGGTGGATGCCGGCCGTCGCCGCGCTCACCGTCAAGCGCCTGGCGCAGGCGCTGAAGTTCAAGAATCAGCGCCTCACCTTGCGGTCCGATGCGGTCGGCATCAGGCTCGCCACTCCAGTTCCGATCAGACCCGTCGAGGTATCGATGATCTTGAGAGTGCCCCATGGCTAGACGCCCTCTGGGACTGCGGCAAAGCGCGGCGCGGGGTTAGGTGCGGTGCGCGCCTGTGGTCTGGGTGGCGCGCCTTGCGTCCGGGAAGCGCCAACGCGAGCGAATACCTCCTGGCACGAGCCGAAGGCGATCGACTTTCCTTCGTAAAGCACCAGCGCCATATCCAATGCGGCAATCACGCTTGGGCGATGCGATATCACGATAACGATGCATTTGTTGTGGCGCAGAATCTGAATGGCACGGCTCAACGCGTTCTCGCCGTCGGTATCCAGGTTCGCGTTGGGCTCGTCGAGTACGACCAGAAACGGATCGCCATAGACAGCGCGTGCGAGTCCGATTCGCTGCCGTTGGCCCGCCGACAGCGACACGCCGCCCTGACCGATCTGGGTCGAATAGCCATTCGGCAGACGGAGGATGAGATCGTGCACGCCCGAGATCTGCGCCGCCTTTATGATCGCCTCGGAAGTCGTGCATTCATCGAAGCGGCAGATATTTTCGGCGATCGTACCGTCAAACAGGGCGACATCTTGCGGCAAATAACCGATATGTCTTCCGAGATCCTCGCTCCGCCACTGATCGATGGCAGCGCCATCGAATCGAACGGTGCCGTCCTTGGCCGGCCAAATTCCTACAAGCGCCTTGGAAAGTGACGTCTTGCCGGATGCGCTGGCCCCCAGCAAAGCCAATCCCATGCCGGCCTTGAGCGAGAAACTGACGTTCGAGACGATGGGCGTGTCGGTAGCGGGTGCGGCGACTGTGAGCTGCCGGACCGCGAGTTCGCGGCACGGGCGCGTCAAGGCCACTGCCGGTACAGGAGGTCGTGCCGTTACCTTGCAAACCTCGCGCAGCCGCACGATGCCCTGGCGCGCGGCGACAAGCTGCCTCCAGCTGGACAACGCGACCTCGACCGGCGCCAACGCCCGCCCCATCATGATCGAGGACGCGATCATGATACCGCCCGAAGCCATGTCGGCGACTACCAGATAAGCGCCCACTCCCAACATTCCGGACTGCAAGACATAGCGCAACACCTTGGCGCCCGAGCCGAGATTGGCGAACAGGTCGTTGGCGCGCATGTTTTCTCGCAGATACCGCTCATTCAATTGCGACCACCGCGCCTTAAACCGGTCCGTCATACCGAGCGCGTGAATGACCTCGGCATTGCGCTGGATGGAGTCCACGAGTACCTGCCGCTGAGCGCTGGAATCCGTTGCGGACTTGGCCGCACCGCGCGATGAGCGTTCGGTCAGGACCGTCACGGCCACAATCGATATGGTCCCGATCAGCGCGGTCATGCCGATCGCGGGATGAAACAGAAACAGCCCGAGCAGGAAGATTGGGATCCAGGGCATGTCCAGGAACGCCGTCGGTCCCATGCCCGACATGAAGGCGCGAACCTGCTCGAGGTCGCGCGATGGCTGCTGTATTGCCGCAGGTTTGACGCCACGAAGCGGCAACGTCACAAGCGCGTTGTGGATCGCCTCCTGGAGGCCGATATCGAAAAGCGTTGCGACCCGGCCCAGCATTCGCGCTCGCAGCGCCTCGAAATATCCCTGCATCAGGTAGGCAAGCAGCACTATCAGCGAGAGACCCAACAGGGTTGCAAGATTGCGGCTCGGAATGACGCGGTCGTAGACCTGCAGCATGTAAAGAGAGCCGGACAGCATCAACAAATTGATCACGCCGCTGAATACGGCAATACCGGTCATCCGTCGCGCACTCTCGCGCAGGCCCTGCGATACCGGATCATCCGCCGCCGTTGCCAGGAAGCTGCGCGGCCCGAACCGTAAGGACGGTCGCCAACTGTCTTGCATGGCATTCCCCCTTTTGCTTGGCATTCCCCTTTTGCGTCTCCTCGTCGTGCGCCAGCCCAACTTTTTCTTGACGACCGATGCTGTCCATTTTCCGGCAGCAATTGGGCCGACGACAATTTCTGCTGCGAATTTCTGACGAAGAGAGACAAGCGAGCGATTGGAACCAGGAAGGGAGTTCCATGTGCGAAGGGGGTTCCATAAGCGAAGGGAGTTCCATGCGTGACGCACCGAAGACGGCACGCGCCATGTTTGCCGTCATAGAATTGTCCGCCTATCACCTTGCTTCAGCAGGAATTGGCCCTTGTCTCGGCCGAATGACGCCACGAAACCTGAATAAATCCGTGGTTGATACCGTTGATCAATTTATTCAAAGCTGACGACGGGACGAGCAACAAGGGGAAAGCAAGATCGCTAGGCGTACCACGCGAACCTCGCCGGATCGTTTGAGGATCGGCGGATAACAACTCAACCACGCGCAGATTGGCGCATCGTTCGATTCGGCCGGACGTAGTCGTTTGAACGACGACGCTACGTGTCGACGAAAAGGAGACGACTTTTGTTCGCCGACCAGGCGATCTTCTCTTTGAGGGACAGACAATTGAGTATGCGTAACGATAGTATCGCAGCCGCGCTCGAAAATATCCGGTCTAAGTTCGCATTGCACATTGGCCATGCGCGTGAAAACCGCTCGCTGCGCCGACATCGACGCTCGCCGCATTCTCGCACCCGATTGAGGGTGCGCCCCCGACAATGACCGGGAGAGGCCTGCATTACACTCCTGCTGCCGGAATTTACGCCGACGTGTGGCAATGGAAGGCCACTGGCGTCTTCATGTGTGTCGCGGCCTTCGATCGTAGCCAGATCGGGCATACGCGGGCATGTCCGGCCTATTCGCATCGAGGTGAGTAATGGCAAAAATCTGCAAAGTGACATTCAACAAAGAGACGTTTCTTGCAAAATGCGGTGATCTCCTGCTCGACAGCGCGCTGATGAGCGGCGTCGAACTGCCGCACGATTGCCGCAGCGGCACTTGCGGGTCCTGTAGGGTACGCCTCGTGGACGGCAAGGTATTCGGCGGTATCGATGACAGCAGCGACATGATATACGCCTGTCAAGCGCGAATTGTCTCGGATATTGAGGTAGTCGCCGAGCCTACGCCAGATCCGGATTCGATACCGGCGAGCGTGGCCGAATTGGTCCGGCTAGCGCCCGACGTTGTCGGGCTCGGCCTTGAACTCCAGCGGCCACTGCGGCATTTGCCGGGACAATATTGCAAACTGCAATTTCGCGGTTTTGCGGCGCGATGCTATAGTCCGACCTATCCACTGGAGGGCGGCCCGGACGATCGCCGGCTGCATTTTCACGTCCGGCGCCTGCCGCACGAAGCTGTATCGTCGGCGCTCGGAAACAGAATTCGTGTTGGTCACAGCGTCAGGCTGACGGGCCCGTTCGGCAGCGCATTTCACAGGCGCGAACATCGCGGTCGCGTGGTCCTGGTGGCCAGTGGGACGGGGTTTGCGCCGATGTGGGCAATCGCCGTCGCGGCCATTACCGAGCGGCCGCAGCGCGAACTGACGTTTGTCGTTGCCACTCGAAAGCTCCAGTCGTTCTACATGCATGGCGCGCTGTGCCGGCTAGCACGGTTCCCCAATGTCACCATCGTTCCGGTAGTATCGGAACCGCAGAGCATCTCATTCGCCATTAGAAGCGGTCGGCCGACCGATTACCTGCCGGCTCTGTCGCCGGCAGACATCGTCTATACGGCGGGTGCGCCCGCCATGACCGAAGCTGTGGCTCAGATCGCGAAGGCGGCAGGCGCCAGATGCTACACGGACCCGTTCTCTCCAAACGATCATGGCGGCGAACCCGGCCTGATGGCACGTTTCGTCGGTTGGCTGGACGGTTCCCGAAAGGGCCCTGAAACTCTGCACGCCGCGTAGAACGTGTCAGGAATTGCCGACATCGAAACGGCGGCTCAGGCGGCGAGCGCGCTGCGGCCGCTAGTGTCCCGGTTCTGACATTCGTATCCCATCGCAGCGGGCACTTTTACGAATGTCAGAACCAAAGGGACACTAGCAACTATGTGATCCTAGTGTAGCTTTGACTTTGACGTTCCTTCCGAGAGCTCGCGGCAACACTGAAAGGAACGTCAGAGTCGCTACACTAGCGGACGTCGCCGTTCTGTCGGTGAATGCCTGAATGGACGCTTACAGATTTGCCGGAAAATCCCTGTTGTCCGCCTAAAAATTCCCTGTTCTTGGGAAAAATTTCGCTGATAGTTTGCGTAGGGAATTTACCGAAAAGTCTCTGTGGCACAGGGGTTTCTTGCTCTATTACCTCCTTAAGGGCTGAAATCGCAATTTTCTCTGTAAAATTCCCTGTTGGCAGGGAATTTGCGTGGAGACGGGTGCGATGTGCACTGCGTCGCCAGCCAGGCATTCCGGTGCGCAGCTACTTCTAAAAAGCGCGAAAAAGGGCCGAAAATAGCGGCTGTCCTCGCCGCGCCGAACAGATGAATAGGGTGAGGTTGACCATGCGTTTCTGGATTTGGTTCGTCTTCGGAGTTTGGATCGCGGCATTTTCGAATCCGGCGAAAGCCGAGTACCCGGAGAGGCCGATTACTTTGATAGTCGCTGTACCTGCGGGAGGGGCGGGCGATCTGGTCGCACGGCAGTTTGCGAGCAGGCTTTCCGAATTGCTGAAGCAAAATGTGGTCATCGAAAATCGGGGAGGTGCCGCTGGCACTATTGCCACCGCGTTCACGGCGCGAGCGGCGGCGGATGGTTATACTCTGCTTCTCTCGTCGATCGCGACTCACTGCACCGCTCCGATCGTCTACAAGAATATAGCCTACGATCCATCCAGGGATTTCTCGCACATTGGTCTGATAGCGACAGCACCGGCGATGCTCACTGTTAATTCCACGCTACCCATTCATTCGGTCGCTGATCTCGTCACGTATGCCCGAAGCAAACCTGGCGAGCTGAATTTCGGGTCTTCCGGCAACGGCAGCGGACCGCAGCTGTGGGGAGAGATGTTCATGGCCGCATCGGGTGTAAAGCTGACACACGTTCCGTACAAAGGATCGGCGCCTGCGGTGATCGACCTGCTTGCCGGCAGAGTTCAAATGATGTTCGACGCGGCGGCGGCTCAAATTTCAGGGATACAAACCGGGCAATTGCGTCCGCTGGCCGTATTGAGTGCAGAGCGCTCCATTTTTTTCCCCGACGTCCCAACAATGGCCGAGGCCGGCTATCCTCTGGTCGCAGGTAATTTGTGGTACGGCCTTTCCGGTCCCGCGAAGCTGCCACTGGCCATAGTGGTTCGGCTCGAAGGTGCTCTGCAAAAAATTGCGGTAATGCCCGATTTTCAAGAAGCATTGAAGCAAGTTGGCCTGCTTTCTACGCCGATGTCCGCACAAGCATATTCCCAGTTCATTCTGGATGAGAACGATAAGTACCGAAAAATTGCACGAGCGGCCGATATAACAGTCGAATAACAAAAGGCTACGTTGCGTCTGCAACGAAATCTTGAGCGTAGATAGCTGCTGTACAGAGCAGCGATGGGAACGGGAACGTCAAAAATGGCTGATGCAGGCGGGATTTTGGACCAGGTTCGCGCGGAACTGACGACGTCGGGTGGCGTGTTGCGAGTCGGGTTCAATATGGGCAATGCCCTGTTGGTGACTGGCAAAACGCCTGAGGGTTATCCGATCGGTGTGGCTCGCGACATGGCAGAAAGCATCGCTGAAGGACTGGGCGTCAAGCTGCAATGTGTCCCGTATCCTCGACCGAATGTGCTGGCCGACGCGGCGGACGACAATGCCTGGGATATCTGCCTGATTGGTGCTGAGCCGGCCCGAGCGGCGAAGATTGCGTTTACGGATGCGTATGTGGAGATCAAGGCGACCTATCTGGTTCGCGGTGACTCGCCACTGCGGTCGGTCGATGAGGTGGATCGGCCGGGCAAGCGCATCATCGTCAAATCTGGCGCAGCTTACGAACTTTGGCTGACTGCCAATCTCAAGCATGCGGAACTGACTCGTGTCGCGTCGTCTGAGGAATTGTTTGAGCGTTTCGTCAGCGAGAAATTCGACGTAGAGGCGGGGCTGGAGGAACAGCTTCTGCAGGATGCGGCGAAACTGCCGGGCAGCCGCTTGCTGGACGGTAAGTTTACTTCGGTGCAACAAGCGGTCGGGACGCAGAAGCGCAACACGGCAGCAGCTCGGTTCCTACGCGACTTCGTTGAGGAAGCGAAGCGGTCGGGGCGTGTCGCCGGACTGATCAAGAAGCATCACGTGAAGGGATTGTCGGTGGCGCCGCCCAGCATGTAGGGCTAGGATAATACGATAGACCGACGGGAAACGGCGGCAAGATAATAACAATGCTTCGCGGAAGAAACGTTGGCCGGCTGACAGCGATCGCCTACCGGACATTCTTCATCAAGAACAGCGCTACGACGTCGGGCGAATACTCGGTCGATCATACCGGATTTATCTATCTGGTCGGCAAGGACGGGAAGTATGTCGGCTTCCTTCCCCCGGGTGTGACGCCTGACGTAATTGCCGATGCCATCCGCGCGCGGCTTGGACCGGAGTAGCGTCACTCAATTCATTGCCAATTCGGAGGGGACGATGCGCAAGAGCAATCGACCGAGCGAGCCGGAACAAGCGGCCGGAAACGGAATTCTTGACCGCCGTCTGTTTCTGACGGTCGGCGCTGCGGCGATCGGAAGCGCAGCGCTGCCGGACAAGACGAGTGCAGCCGGGCCGCTGCCGGTCGAGACGTGGATGAAAACGCCCGGCTCGCCTTTTACGCCGTATGGACAGCCGTCGAAATATGCGAGCAAGGTCGCGCGGATTTTCGCGGGTGCGCCCGGGACGACCGGTACCGGCGCCTCCCGCACGCCGCATCACCTGCTCGATGGCATGATTACGCCGAACGGACTTCATTTTGAGCGTCACCACGACGGTATTCCAGACATCAATCCCGAGGCGCACCGGCTGCTGATTCACGGTCTCGTCAAACGACCGTTGGTCTATACGCTCGACTCGCTGACGCGCTACCCGATGGAGTCCCGCATCGCCTTCATCGAGTGTGCCGGCAACAGCGCGCAGCTCTATCAAAAGGATCCGGCTCCGCTCGGCGTCCAACCTCTCCATGGCCTGTTGTCTTGCGCCGAATGGACCGGCGTGCGGCTGGCGACGCTTTTGGAGGAGGCCGGTGTCGACCCGCGTGCGCAGTGGCTGCTTGCTGAAGGCGCCGACGCATCGGGTATGAGCCGTAGCGTGCCGCTTGCCAAGGCGATGGACGACGCGCTCGTCGCGATCTACCAGAATGGCGAACCGGTGCGGCCATCAAATGGCTACCCGATGCGGCTGCTGTTGCCGGGGTATGAGGGCAATATGAATGTCAAATGGCTTCGGCGCATCAAGCTGACCGAAGGACCGACGATGACCAGGGACGAAACCTCGAAGTACACAATGCTGCAGAACGATGGCAAATCGCTGCAGTTCTGTTTTGCACAGGAGGCCAAGTCGGTGATCACGCGCCCGTCTCCCGGCCTGACGATGGGAGCGCCAGGGCTGTACGAAATCACCGGTCTCGCCTGGTCCGGCTATGGACGGATTGCGAGGGTCGAAGTCTCGGCTGACGGTGGCACAAGCTGGGCGCCGGCGGCGCTTCAGGAGCCGGTACTGCCGATGGCCGTCACTCGGTTCCGCTCGCCCTGGCGGTGGGATGGAGGCCCGGCGATCCTCCAGAGTCGCGCGACCGACGATTCCGGGTACGTGCAACCGTCACGGTCCAAGCTCATCGCTGATCGCGGAGCCAGGGCCAACTACCATTTCAACGGGATTGCGAGCTGGGGCGTCACACAAGGCGGCGAGATCAAACATGTCTATGCGTAACACGTTGCTTTCAGCCTGTTCGGTCCTCGTTGTCGGGTGTGGCGGGGCGTTAGCGGAAAGCCCCAATCTCGGGAAAGCCGTGAGCCCCGAGGAAATCGCGTCCTGGGATATCAGCATCGGCCCCGACGGCACAGGCCTGCCGCCCGGCAGCGGAACACCGCGGCAAGGCGAGCAGGTCTATCTCGCCAAATGCCTCGCCTGTCACGGCGAGAAGGGCGCAGGTAAGCCGAACGATCAACTGGTCGGCGGGCGAGGGTCGCTGGAACCGCCTCAGGTGCCGGTCAAGACCGTCGGTAGTTTCTGGCCCTACGCCACGACCGTGTTCGATTATGTGCGACGCGCCATGCCATTGAACGAACCAAAATCGCTCAGCGACGACGAGGTATATGCGGTCGTTGCCTACATCCTGCAGCTTAACGGCGTCATCCGAGAGGACGACACGATGGATGCACGGACTCTACCTGCGGTGCGGATGCCGAATCGAGATGGATTTGTCCGTTTTTCCCGAGGGAAATGATTTCAAATACGATTCATTGAGCCTTATCCGGTGAAGCCAAGGCATTGGGACATTGCCATGGAGATTAAAAGCTACAGCGCTGTGCCCACGGTAGCTCTTGCCCTGGGGCTTTTCTTCGTGCCGCCGGTTTCCATCGCCGTCGATGCGATCATCGACACGGTCGCGTCGCTGGTCTCGCCAACCATCGGCAATTTCGGCTTCACGTCTTCTGCAATGGGTCAGCCGAGCGCACTCACAAAGACGCAATCGGATGCGCTCAATGCATACAACGATGCGGCCAAGAATTTCGAATCGATCCTGGGCCAGCGACGCGCGCAGATCAATTCGAATCAAGAGTTGCCGAACCTGCCGGGACAAGCGCTCTACCTTGCGCGCAACAACATGATGAGCGCCTACAAAGACCTCACCGACGCTCTTCCGGCA
The DNA here is from genome assembly GCA_963832045.1 of uncultured Alphaproteobacteria bacterium. Classification (GTDB taxonomy): domain Bacteria; phylum Pseudomonadota; class Alphaproteobacteria; order Rhizobiales; family Xanthobacteraceae; genus Bradyrhizobium. The sequence continues at coordinate 548,131 of CAWHSM010000004.1, read as the reverse complement.
AAAATCGGAAGGCCCAATAAATTCGAAATCCCTCCGGCATACTTCGACGCCGACAAGGAGCCGCTACTCGATGAGTACAAAGCTCTTTTCGACCTCATGGACGCGCCACCTGTCAATGCGCAAAAGTCGGACACTCCCTTCAAGGACGTTGTCGACCTGGCAATTGCCATTGCGCGGGCCAAGGGCCTTGATACGACGAATGCGCAAACGGCAGGCCGCATCAGCCTGGGGCTCTTCTTTGCCGAGACAAATGGCAATCAAAATATAGGGAACGCGCGCTCGAACAGGTACAAGGGAAGTTTTCAGACCGGCCCTTCCGAAGATCAAAACGGTCGAAAAAAGTGGGCAGCGATAAAAATGTCGATCGCGACCCTGGATCCGGTACTGAGCCTGCGTGACGACAAGGAAGAGGCAAGGGTCGGCAATCTGGATCATCGGCTCAACCATTGGACCGCCGTGCGAGACGCCCTTATGAGCGCTCATGCTGATATTTTTCCCCAGGTAATGGCGATGGCGAAAACACTGCCAAATCCGATTGATCAAATGAAGCTCTTCGAGCTCATCCAGATTATTCCCACTCCGACCAGGTCCGCGCTCGTGTCAGGCAATCTGCTCAACTACAGAATTTCCGATCCGAGGATCATGGGATATCTGCGAAACAACAGCATCTTCGCCTTTGGACATGTCGACAGAGCGAGAACATCGGCGACCTTCCGCGAAATTCTGGATGCGATGTGGCTCTTCAATGCCAAATTCGAACAAGCGCTTGCCAAATTCGACGAGATCAAGGCGCGGTAGGGTGCATCGAGAACGCCGTGGCCATCAATAAGCCGCAACGGAGCGGGAACCCGCTGTTCCCTAGGCCGTTTTAGGTCTGCCTGTCCAATCCAATCCGCAATATTTCCAGTACCTCCTGGTTCAAAATCCCTGTTAAAAGTCGAATGGCGCGGCCATGCTGCCTTGAAGCGCGAACAGAAGATCATTCTGGGGAGAGCAGGGATTGCTGTCGTCAGGTAGAAAACCCTTACGCTCAGGCTTCGACATTTGGCTCCGCCGCCGCACGGTCGTCGCCGTGATGGCCGCATTGGTGCTTCTGCCGGTCGGGGCCAGCGATGCCGGGTGGCTGTCAGATGTCTTCAAAGGCTCGTCGCGAGACGGCAAATCGTCCAGGCACCACGTTGCCTCGCGAAAGCCGGCCGCCTTGGCTAGGCACGCGGCTTCGCGAAAATCCCATACTGTAAAGCTTGCCGCCCTGGGGCCGGCCAACCTGAACGCTTTGAAACCGGTCGCTTCGGTCTGCGATCGCTCGAAATTCCGGATCGTTCTGGATGTCGGACATACCGCCGAATTGGAAGGCGCGACCAGCGCCCGCAACGTCCCCGAGTTTGCCTTCAATCTGCGCCTTGCGCAGCGGATCGAGCAGAAATTGAAGGCCGAAGGCTTTGCCGGGACCAGGTTGCTCTTGACCGAGGGCAAGGCCAGGCCAAGCCTCTTCAAACGCGTCTCCGCGGCCAACAATCTGAACGCGGATCTCTTCTTGTCGATCCACCACGACTCCGTGCCCAACTCATTGCTCGAGGATTGGGAATTCGAGGGCAAGAAAAGCCATTTCAGCGACCGCTTCAACGGCTACTCCGTCTTCGTCTCCCGCAACAACCCCGACTTCAAGGCGAGCCTCGCGTTCGCCGAACTGATCGGCAAGGAAATGAAGGCCCAGGGCCTGCAATATGCCCAGCAATACACCCAGGCCATCATGGGGCGGTATCAGCACCCGCTGCTCAACAAGGAAACCGGTGTCTATAGCTACGATGAACTCGTCGTCCTGAGAACGACCCGGATGCCCGCGGTCCTCCTGGAGGCAGGCTCCATCATCAACCGGGATGAGGAGCTCAAGATGGACTCGCCTGAACGCCAGGATGTCATCAGCAGCGCTGTCGTCGCGGCAGCAAAGGAATTCTGCCATCCTCAAGAGCCTTTCCTCGGTCCGCCCTGATGACGCGGTGACGACGCCACTTCGCATACCTTTTGGATTTCAGCACTGATGCCCGCTGATCTTTGGTCAGAGGAGATCCGTTGCGCGAAGACAGCGGGTGGGCACGTTCAGCATGTTCGCGCGTGCCGGCGCTGCCTTGATGATCATGATGCTGCCTGCTCAAGCTTCGGCAGGATCTGCGTTGCCCAAGGGTTTCGTTTATTTGCGCAATATAGATCCCACAATTGTTCAAGATATTCGCTATGCGGGTTCTCACAATTTTGTAGGCCGGCCAATAAGAGGTTATCTCGCCGCCGAATGTATCCTCAGCTTATCAGCCGCGAATGCCCTTGAAACGGTGCAGAGGAAGCTCGCCGAAAGAAAGCTCTCGCTCATCGTCTGGGATTGCTATCGCCCGAAGCGGGCTGTTGATGATTTCCTTCAGTGGAGCAAAAATCCAGCTCGCTCGGAAATGAAGACCGAATTCTATCCACGCACCGATAAGGAAAAGCTGTTCAATCTTGGGTATCTCGCAAGACGATCAGCTCACTCGCGGGGGAGCACGGTGGACATAGGTATCGTCCGTGCCGATTCTTCATTCGCGCCGCCGCCGAATCCCTCGCAACCCCTTAAGTCGTGCACTTCGTCAAAAGGCGAAAGATTCGAGGATGGCACGCTCGATTTTGGTACGGGCTACGACTGTCTGGACGTGCTTGCAAATACATCAAACGCTCTTGTGGGCGGGGTCGCACTGCACAACCGTCAAACACTGAAATCCTACATGGAAAAAGCGGGCTTTCGTCCCTATGCCAGGGAGTGGTGGCACTTCGAACTCGTCGACGAGCCGTTTCATGGCGGGTTTGACTTTGAGGTGTCAGCCTCACCATCATCGCACTAACGGCCAGTACGCTAACGCGGGAGACAGCACGGCGCGACCGGACAGCAGCAGATGCGCCGTGCGAACCAGCGAAAATTCTTGATCGAGAGCTGACGGATCTTCACCTGCACCTTCGCCTCGAAGGCTATGCATGGTGAGTACACGTGATGGTTGGCATCGCCCGTCCAAAAAGCAATGCTTCATACGGTTATTCGTTGACTCGTTTGGGGGCGCGCTGAAGGAAAGTGCCCAAGGGGCGCCAAAATTCCGTGCGCGCGCCGCTCTCGCCGTGCCGAGGTATGATTTCGCTCAGGCTTGGCTTTTTGGTCAGGCTTGGCTTTTTGGAATGTATTTGCCCAGTACGCACTTGTAGCTTTCGAGCCGCCACTCCCGGTAGGGACCATTCTGTAGCCACTCGGCGATGCCGGCCTGGGCATGAACCTGGCAATCCATCATGGAGATGCTGGATTGGTCGCTGTTGGTGACAACCTTTTCGAGGCAGATTTGGCCGTTGCACAGCAGTGCGACGAGGGTAACGAGCATGGAATCTCCCATCCGAAGAAATGATTCGGTGGAATTTACCATGCAGCCTTCGTGCCAAACGGCGGATGCACAAGATTGTCCTCCCGTACGAATACGGAGGCACACCCGTTCAGCAAAGGGGTGGCCTCGCTGCAAAGGCGCAAGCGAGGCCCTCAGCACGGGTCCGGGAGGAGGCTGGAGTTAAGACCCGTCCTTATTTCCCGGCCAACGATGGGCGATGGCCGGGTTTGTTTCGTGCAACCCGCGCCGCGCCAAAGTCGCCGCGCGAGTTTGGGCTCAAGCGGCCTTTGATTTCGCCACGTGACTAGCGATCGCATCCATGAGCGCCGGAGACAGGCAGTCATAGGGCTCAAGGCCCAAATCCTTGAGACGGCTCCGGATGCCCTCCATCTGCTCCGGTTTGACGCCGGACTCGATGACGGAGGAAACGAACGCCGCAAATCCCGGAGCGGCTGACCCCGATTCCTGGAACAACTCGGGATGAATGAAGTCGAGGCCGTAGAACGGGTGCGCCTTGTTTTCGATGCGGCCGAACATGTGCGTGCCGCAGACCTTGCAGGCGTGTCGCTGGATGGTCTTCGAGGCATCGATAATGTGAAGCTTGTCGCCATTCTCCAGCACGGTTACGTTCTCGCGCGGCACCACCGCGACGACCGAGAAAATGGCGCCCTCCGGTTTCCAGCATTGGGTACAGCCGCAGGCGTGGTTGTGCGCGACGTCGCCCTTGACGCCAACCTTGACCTGCTTGTCCTTGCATTTGCAGACCAGCGTTCCGCCGGCAAAGCTGCTTGAGCCTTTCTTCACACCGTTGTCGACCGAGGGATGGATATGAACGTTCATGGGTCTATCCTCCTTGCGTTTGAAATTCCGTCAGTAAACGACGACCGAACGGATTGATTTGCCTTCGTGCATCAGGTCGAAGCCTTTGTTGATCTCCTCGAGCTTGAGGGTATGGGTGATCATCGGATCGATCTGAATTTTCCCGTCCATGTACCAGTCGACGATTTTCGGTACGTCGGTGCGGCCGCGGGCGCCGCCGAATGCCGTGCCTTTCCAGACGCGGCCGGTGACGAGCTGGAACGGCCGGGTGGCGATTTCCTTGCCGGCCTCCGCCACGCCGATCACCACGGATACGCCCCAGCCGCGGTGGCAGGCTTCGAGCGCCTGGCGCATCACGGTGGTGTTGCCGGTGCAGTCGAAAGTGAAATCGGCGCCGCCATCGGTAAGCGCGACCAGATGCTGCACGATGTCACCGCTGACCTTCTTCGGGTTGACGAAGGCGGTCATGCCGAATCGGCGGCCCCATTCCTCTTTCGAATCATTGACGTCGACGCCGATGATCTTGTTGGCGCCGACCATCTTCGCGCCCTGAATGACATTGAGCCCGATGCCGCCAAGACCGAACACGACGACATTGGCCCCCGGCGTAACCTTGGCCGTATTGACCACGGCGCCGACGCCGGTCGTGACGCCGCAGCCGATGTAACAGCTCTTGTCGAAGGGAGCGTCGTCGCGGATTTTCGCGACCGCGATTTCCGGGAGCACGGTGAAATTCGAGAACGTCGAGCAGCCCATGTAATGATAGATGGTCTTGCCCTTGTGGCTGAAGCGCGACGTGCCATCCGGCATCACGCCCTTGCCCTGGGTGGCGCGGATCGCCGTGCACAGATTGGTCTTCTGGCTGAGGCAGCTTTTGCACTGCCGGCATTCGGGCGTGTAGAGCGGAATGACGTGATCGCCCGGTTTGACCGAGGTGACGCCGGCGCCGACCTCGCGCACGATGCCTGCGCCCTCATGGCCGAGGATCGATGGAAAGATTCCTTCGCTGTCGAAGCCGTCGAGGGTGTAGGCGTCGGTATGGCAAATTCCGGTGGCCTTGATTTCGACCAGGACTTCGCCCGCTTTCGGCCCTTCCAGGTCGATCTCGACGATTTCCAGGGGCTTCTTTGCTTCAAACGCGACGGCAGCACGTGTCTTCATGGTCTGATCCTGTTCTCACTCCTGACTCGGCTCCGCTTTCTTCAGTGCTTGGTGCCCATGCAGGAATTCTCGGCTTCGGTATAGGCCGGCGATTTGTCTTCGTGTTTGCCTGGGCGCACGCGTCCCAATGCGTCGTTGGCGCGAGCCCTCAGGTAGACGTAAATGTCGTCCATGTAGCAGGCCACGTTCGGATTGTCGCCGAAGGCCGGCATCACGTTTTCCTGCGCCGTGTTGACGTTCTTGCGGCCGCTCGCGACGATGCTCAGAAAATCGCCGTAGCTCATCGTCTTGAGCGAGTCCTTGAGCGCCGGCGCGTAGCTCGATCCCAGACCGTCGGGCCCGTGGCAGACGTGACACTCCGAATGGTACCGGCGGTATCCGGAATAGGTGTACCAATCAACCATGCCGTCGGCCTGAATCTTGTAGGTCGGATTTCCCTGCTTATCCGAATATTTGCCGTCTTCGGACTTCACCGCGGCCGGATCGCCCGAACCATCGGCGAAAACTATTCCTCCGGCAGCGATCAGCATGGTCGCTGCGGTCACCAGGCAGATAGTGCGCAAGAGCTTGTCCTCGGCTGTCGAGATCACGTCATCCGGCGCGCGGGGCCAACCCACGCGCCGGAACGAGGTTCTTCAGCTCATTGCGGCACCGCGAACACGGTAAGTGCTCCGCCGAGCGCGGTGTAGTTGCTCAGCGCCGCGTAGCCACCGACCGCGCCGAGACCCGCGGTTGGGTCGGTCAGGCCGGCCGCAAGGCCGATGCCCGCCCAACCGCCGACACCGGACAGCACGGCAATGTACTGCCTGCCGTTATGCTCGTAGGTCGTGACGTTGCCGATGATGCCGGACGGAGTCTTGAACTTGTAGAGCTCCTTGCCCGTCTTGGCGTCGACCGCCTTCAGATAACCCTCGAGCGTGCCGTAGAATACGACGCCGCCAGCGGTCGCGAGTGCGCCTGACCAGACCGAGAACTGCTCCTTGTTCGACCAGACGATCTTGCCCGTCTTGCCGTCCCAGGCGATGAAGTTGCCCATGTGGGTTTCGCCGGGAGGCGGATACATCGACAGAGTCGCGCCCACATAGGGCTGACCCGCGGTGTAGCTCACCTTGAACGGTTCATAGTCCATGCAGACATGGTTGGTCGGAACGTAGAATAACTGCGTCTCCGGCGAGTAGGCGGCCGGCTGTTCGTCCTTGGAGCCGAGCGCGGCCGGGCAGATGCCCTTGTTGTTATGGTCCTCGCCCTGCTTGTCGGTCGAGTAGTCGTCGAGCACCTTCGGCCGGCCATAGGTCGGCGAGTTCTTGTTCATGTCGACGCCTGAGGTCCAGTTGACCTTCGGGTCGTACTTCTGCGCAATCAGCAACTCGCCGGTGACGCGGTCGAGCGTGTAGCCCAGGCCGTTGCGATCGAAATGGGTCAGCAGCTTGCGAGCTTTTCCCTCGATCGACTGATCCGTGAGGATCATCTCGTTGACGCCGTCATAGTCCCACTCGTCGTGGGGCGTCATCTGATAGACCCACTTCGCCATGCCGGTGTCGGGATTGCGGGCGAAAATGGTCATCGACCATTTGTTGTCGCCGGGGCGCTGCTTCGGATTCCAGGTCGAGGGATTGCCCGAGCCATAATAGACGAGGTCGAGTGACGGGTCATAGGCGAGCCAGCCCCAGGTGCAGCCCCCGCCGATTTTCCACTGATCGCCTTCCCAGGTCTTCAGGCTCGAATCCTTGCCGACCGGCTTGCCGAGGGCCGTGGTCTTCTCGGGGTCGAGCATGATCTGGTCGTCCGGACCTTCGGAGTAGGCTTTCCAGACCTGCTTGCCGTCCTTGATGCTGTAGGCGGTCATGCTGCACTGGACGCCGAACTCACCGCCGGACGTGCCGACCAGAACCTTGTCCTTGACGACCATCGGCGCCGAGGTCCCGGTTTGCCCCTTGCTCGGATCGCCGTTGACTGCGGTCCACTCGACATTGCCGTTCTTGGCGTTGAGCGCCACGAGCTTGTCGTCGGCCTGATGCAGGAAGATCTTGCCGTCGGCATAGGCGACGCCGCGGTTGACTGTATCGCAGCACATCACCGGAATGACGTTCGGATCCTGCTTCGGCTCGTAGCTCCAGACGATCTTGTTGTCCTGAGAAAGGTCAAGAGCGTAGACCTTGTTCGGGAAGGGGGTGTGAACGTACATGATGTTGTCGATGATGAGCGGGCCACCTTCGTGGCCACGCAGCACGCCGGTCGAGAACGTCCAGGCGACCTGGAGTTTGCCGACGTTGGAGGTGTTGATCTGCTTGAGCTTGGAGTAGCGCGTGTTGGCGTAGTCGCCCGTCGGCATCGCCCACTGGGCCGGGTTTTGCGACATCCGGTTGAGTTGGTCGTTGGCTCCAGCGCTTCCTGCGGCTAACGCCGCCATGGCACCGAGACCGGTCGCGAGTAGCACCTTTCGCATCGTGGTTCCTCCCAGTTTACAGCCTTGGGCTTCCGCAGAACGCGGGCCCAGTTTCGAGTTCTTAACTCCCATCCCTATCCGCTTCGAAAGGTTGAGACTTGCCCAAGAGCGAATCCCGTTTGCTCGACAGCGAAGCGCGATCAAATTTTTTGTCTTGCGCGCATCGAGGGTTAGGCACCAGGCTTGGATGTTGCGTAGCACCAATGCGGCTCCAGGCCGGCCCATCCGAGGTTTCTCTTGACGGCGCCAAAGCTTAGACAGAGGATCGGAGGAGAGACGGCAAGCGCGATGCCCTGCGGCCGCCTCAACTTGGCCTCAACTTGGATGTCCCAAACTGTGACTGGCTGCACGGTTGACCTCAAATCGGTGGCAGGAAATGCCTGACACAGTTCATTCGCTCAGCACTGCCGGACTGGAGCCCAAGAGGCAGCTCCAATGTTGGTCAGACGCACTGACCGATCTTTGCGGCCAGTTCGCTGTCGATCCGCTCGAGGCTTCGACCCTGGAAGGGCGGATCAATTTCACCACGGTTTCGAAGCTGAAGCTGTGTCAGATCGAAGCAAGCCAGCACCGGATCGCACACGTCGCCTCGCCGAGCCATAACAGCGAACACCCGTACGTCAAGATACTGTTCCAGACCTACGGAATTTCATATTTCGAGCAGAATGGCTGTCAGATCCAGATCAAGCCTGGCGATTGTCTCGCCTACGACGTCTCCTCTCCGCACACCATCGTCAGCCCGTCGCTGACACGGCATGAGGTCGTCATTGTGCCGAAGGAACTGCTGCGTGAGCGGGGGTTTCATTTCAAGATGTCGGCCTACAAGCTGTCGGCTCTGACAGGCACCGGCCGCATCGCCCATGATTTCGTGCTGGCAGCCTTCGACGAGGCCGCCAAGCTCTCGGCCAACAGCGCCGCGGGCGTTGCCGAATCGCTGATCGATCTGTTGTTGCTGCCGCTGCGGGAGGCGGACACGGCATTTGATCGTGTCGGCCCGGAAGCGATGTATGTGCGGGCACAGGCCTTCATCCGCGAGCATCTGCGTGATCCGGATTTGTGCATTGACCAGATTTCAGCGTCGCTTGGATGCACCAAGCGTTATCTGCACATGCTGTTCAGCGAACGGGGCATGACCGTCAGCGACTACATCTGGCGGGCGCGATTGCAGCATTGCCGCCAGGAGCTCGAGGCGCATGGCGGCAAGACGATCACCGACGTCGCGTTCTCCTGGGGATTCTCCAGTTCCTCGCATTTCAGCCGTGCGTTCCGGAAATGCTTCGGCGTCTCTCCCTCCGCCATTCACAAGGGACAGCACGATGGCGTGTCCCACGACGTCATCTGATCGCTCGATCAGCTTGAGGGAGCGTTCGGGCAGGCGCTAGTGCCCGCTTTCCGAAGTTCGTGCTCCATCGCAGCACCCACTTTCCACGAACTTCGGAAAGTCAGGGGGGCACTAGCAAACCTATTGATTCTAGTGCCGTTTTTCTATTTGAAGTTCCTGGATCGAATTCGCCGCTTGTGGTGCAGGAACTTCAAATAGGCGGCACTAGCCCTCGGTTTTTTGCCGCGTTTGTCGATCGGCACATGGCAATTGTCGATCCGCTGCTCGTCCGTCCATTTCGGGCCGAGCCTTTCCTTTCCGGTCAGCGCCGGCCGGCGTGTTTCCGTTGAGGCGTCACCTGCCGAATCGTGCTTTCTATCCTGGGCTTGCGCGCCGGAGATGAATCCGATGAGTAGCAGCGCGCTGACCGCTCGAAACGGCAATCTCATGATGACCTCCTTGAACATTGGTTCTTGATGCCGCTAGCAAATCCGGGACTTCCAGCGCCACCCGGAACCTGAAGTTCGACGATCCGTTTCAACCGATTGCGTTCAACGATGGCTCAAACTTCTCACACGGGAGATCAAAGATGATATCGCGCCGATCTATCCTTTTGTTATCCGGGACATTTTTGGCAGGCGAAGCGTCGTCGGCCTTGGCTGCTTCCGGCCAAGATCCGATCAAGATGTTTGACCTCGACGCCGACGGCACGCTCGATTTGGCCGAAGTCAAGAAAGTCGCGGCAGACCTGTTCGTGCGGCTGGATCCCGACCACGACGGGACGCTCGACAAACGCGAATTGGCGGGACGATTGAGCGCGCGCGAGCTTGCCGCCGCTGACCCCGACCACGACGGTACTCTGACGCTCGACGAATATCTGGCCCTCGTCGAAAAGCGCTTCAATGCAGCCAACCGGGACGCCGATCGAACACTCGATGCCAGGGAATTGCGAACGCCGGCAGGGCAAGCGCTGCTTCGTTTGCTGCGGTAGAGCCGATTGGCGGCGTGCGACGTATGGATACTGACGTATGGAGCTTGGCCCAGTGAAACCTGATGCCGGCTGGTTTCGTAGCTGGATGCGTTATCGATAGTTGACCTGCGCCGGAGGAAATCGGCATGAATGCGATAGACCTGATCATCACTGTTTGCACGGTGCTTTCGCTGAATACCTGCGAGGAAAGGCATCTGGCGTTTTCCCCGGACTTCTCGTTGCAGCAATGCGTCATGAGCGCTCCGCCCTACATTGCGCAATGGGTAGGTGAGCACCCCAAATGGACCGCGGTGAAATGGCGCTGCGAATATCCGCACAGCCGCGAGAAAGCGGATCAGGGTCAGACGCCCGCTGGCTGAGCCTGGTCGAGGCTGTTATTTGTTGCAGTCCTTCAGATCCTTGTCGGAAATCGAGAACACGGCGTCGGCCTTGATTTCGATATTCCGCGCGAAGCACTGTCTGGAGTCGCGATAGCTGACCTTGGCGTCGTAACGTCCCGGTTCCACGCCCGTGATACGCAGGCGCTCGTCATGATCGACTTCCTTGTCCTTGTCGTTCAGGGTCTGGTTCGGACCCCAATCGTCCTTGCCGGCGGGCGACAGTTGAAAGCCCGAGATGGTCGCCGTCGTCAGGTTCCAGAACCGGATGCCTTTGCCCTGCGCCATAGCCGAGCCAGACAGAACCACTAAAAGGCAGATCGCAATCAGCGTGCGCGGCATGGCATCCTCCCAAAACATGTCGTCCTGCTTCACGGCATCGCGAGCCATTTTCGCGAATGCCGCCTTTTCAGCACCAGAGCGATAGCATAGCTTTTGCTTTCGGGAGAAATGTCATGATTTTCGTCGGGTGGATGCGACTGACCGTCGTTGCGCTGGGTGGTTTTGTGGCGGCGGCCGTGGCCGCTCGCGCCGAGGACGTCAACGACTATCCGACATCCGCACGGTCGGAGTACGTCTTCGGCTGCATGAAAGCCAATGGCGAAACGCGGCAATCGATCGACCAGTGTTCCTGTTCCATCGACATCATTTCTTCCCTATTGCCGTATGACCGCTACGTCACCGCCGAAACCGTGCTGAGCATGTCGCAAGTTCGCGGTAATCTGGGCACGCAGTTTCGCTCGTCGGAACAGGCGAAGGGCGCTCTCGACGACCTGCGGCGCGCGCAGGCCGAAGCCGAAGTGAGATGCTTCTAGGATGCGGGTGTTGAGGCCCGAAAGGCCGCTCAGCTACCGGAGTCGTCGACCTTCCATTCCTTTTGAAAGATGTGGCCTGACGTATCCTTTGCCTCGGCGCGGAAAGTCTTGGCCCCGTTTGAGATGTAGGTGAAGCGGATATTGGGGTTTTCCGAGATCGAAATGCCGCCTTCCATCGACAGCACCGGACTAGCGTCCTGCCACAGGTGCAATTCGTCGATGAAGAAGGCCGGAATGTAGAGATGCGTGATCTGGTCCATCTGCAGGCCGGAATTGTTGGGATGGCCAATCATGACCTGGGCTTCACGCGCGCCGCTGGTCGGTCCCTGATCGGCACGGCTGAATTGCCGGTATTTCATCTGGCCGAGACGGTTGCGGGCCTCTTCCGCATTCTTGACCGCGGGCGCCGAGCAGCCGCCGGATGCCTTGACGTAGGTCTTGACCATGTAAAGCGCGCCGTCGCTGAGTTCGGCCACGGCGTGAACGTTGGTATAGTTGTTGACGCGCACGCGCGTTGATATTTCCGACACCCGTGCGTCGGGTCCGATCTCGAATTTTGCCGCCATCGGCGCCGGATTTTGATCGATGACCAGCGTGATCGCCTTCAGGCGCCGGCTGTCGTCAGGCGCAAGCCTCGATCGCAGCGTCACCGGAACAATCGCGGCATCCTCGGCGCGGTAGGGCATCTCGATTGCGATGACGTCGCTGCCGTCGATCATCGGGCGATTGTTGAAGATATCCTGAACGAGGCCCGGCCAGGGGTCGTTCGGCTCGGCCGCACCCAAAGCCGAGGCGCCGATTGTCAAGAGGACGCCAGACAGCGCCAATGTACAGAGCAGACGAAACATGGTCGCGCTCCTCGTGTGGATCGAAGCAGCAACAGGTTCAATATAGACTATCGCGCGCGCTATTCCCACTCAATCTCGGAAAATGCTGCGGTTGCGTTGCGGGCGTTGTAGTCGTCGAACAACTGCCATCGCGGCCGTTCGGAAGCCGCGGCCGTGTCGGCGGCAAGGCTGATCGGCGCGCCTTTTTTGATCAACGACCGAACATCGGCTGCAAGCGTTTCCAGATAGCGGCGCTCGTCGACGAGAGCAGCCGGCCAGGGGCTCACGGGACCGTGACCTGGAACCACGCGCTCCGCTGGCTGCTTGCCGAGTTCGTCCATCATCCGCAACCAGCCGCGGACGCTGCCATCCATCACGGGGATATGGTCAAGAAAGACGAGATCGCCCGCAAACAAGGTTTTCGTCGTCTCGTCGAACACGGTGAGATCGCTGTCGCTATGCGCGGCCGGCCATGCCTTCAGAACGAGGGTGCGGCCGCCAAGGTCAAGCCTGAGCGATCCCTCGACCAGCAGCATCGGAGGTATGATGCGCACCTCGTCGATCAGTTCGTCCCCCATGATCTGGCGGAACGCATCGAGATAGTAGGGGCCGCGCGTGCTCAGAGCCTGCGGCAAATTCTTGTGTCCGACGAAAGTGATTGCGTCCCCGACAAAGGCGGCATTGCCGAACACGTGATCGGGATGGCCGTGGGTATTGATGACGTAGCGGATCGGCTTGTCGGTCCGGGCGCGAATGGCGGCGAGGAGTTCCTGTCCCTCACGAACGCTGCCGCCGGTATCGATGACGGCAACCGCGTCGTTGCCGACGGCAAACCCGATATTGGCGATAGCTCCCTCGTTCTCGCGCGTCATCAGCGCGATGGCTCCAATGTGGACGAAGAGGCCGGGTGCGATTTCGGTGACAGACAGCTGCGGCCGTTGCGCATGTGCGAGGGGTGAAGTGAGGAGCGCAGCAAGCAGAGCCGCTAGCGCAAAGCGATAGTCTATCCGTTTGCGTGATCTTTCCATTCGACAGCGCCACATTGTGGTTCCGATTTGCACCGCTACAGGCTAGTGTGGCGACACTGACGTTCCTTTCAGTTTCTCAGCGGCCTCGCAAAAGGAACGTCAGAGTCAAAAGCCACACTAGAATTATAGATTTGCTAGTGTCCCTTTGGTTCTGACATTCGTAAAGTGCCCGCTGTGATACTGATACGAATGTCAGAACCGGGACCACTAGCGGAGCGTGGCGAATTTCGCGCGGATTATCCTGTTGCACGTCCGGATTGGGGAGCATAGCATTTTGATGGGAGAGTGGCGCCAGCTGAGGACAGCAACCGATGAATCATGCCTCGCTCAAACGCCGCTTGCTGCTATCACTTCTGGCGATGGCGGCAATCCTTGTCAGCCGCGATTGCGTGCGGGCGCAGTCGGACAATGGAGGACTCGATCTTTCGATCGAACTTGTCGATCCCAAGGTGCTGAGGGTTTGCGCCGATCCGCGCAACCTGCCGTTCTCCAACCAGAAAGGCGAGGGGTTTGAGAACAAGCTCGCCGAGCTGTTTGCGGCGAAGCTGCAGAAGAAAATCGACTACATGTATTTCCCGCAGGCGACGGGATTCGTCCGCATGACACTCGGCGCGCATCGCTGTGACGTGATCATGGGCTTTCCGCAAGGCGACGATCTCGTTCAGGGCACCAATCCCTATTACCGCACCGCCTATGCGCTGGTTTCAAAGCAAGACTCCGGTCTCGAAGACGTCGCGGCGCTGGAAGACGCGCGTCTCAAAGGCAAGCACATCGGCATTGTGGCCGGCACGCCGCCCGCGACCAACATGGCCGTCAACGGCCTGATGGCGAATGCCAGGCCTTATCCACTGATGGTCGATACCCGCGTGGACTCATCGGCCGAAGCCATGATCAACGACCTCAACAAGGGCGAGATCGATGCAGCCATTCTCTGGGGGCCGATGGCGGGCTTCTACGCCAAGAAGGCCAATCCGCCGCTTCATGTCACGCTGCTGGTGAAGGAGAAGAGCGGGCCTCAACTGGTTTACCGGATCGGCATGGGCGTCCGGCGCGCCGACCAGAACTGGAAGCGGCTGCTCAACCGCCTGATCCAGGAGAACCAGCCGGAGATCAACAAGACCCTGGTCGAATTCGGCGTTCCATTGCTCGACGAGAACAATCAGGCGATCACCGCGGAAACGACGACGAAGTCGCCATGACAGGGTATGGAGCCAGCGTATTGCTTGCGTTCATGGTGCTTGCAGGTACGGCGGGTGCGCAGCAGCTCGTGCCGGAGCCCGAAGGATACCGCACGGAGGACTATCGTTCGCCGGTTCCGGAAACGCTTGCGGGCGCGCGCGTTCTCACGACCGCGGAAGCGGAGGCGATCTGGCGCGCCAAGACCGGCATTTTCATCGACGTGCTGCCGCGTCCGCCAAAACCGCCAAATCTTCCCCCCGGTACCGTGTGGCGCGACCGTCCGCGCTTCAACATTCCCGGCAGCATCTGGCTGCCGGATACCGGCTACGGAGAGCTGGCAACCTCGACGGAAAGCTATCTGCGGCAAGGGCTGTTGCGCGCATCGGGGGGAAAGCGCGACGCCTTGATGGTCGTCTATTGCCAGGCCGATTGCTGGATGTCGTGGAACGCGGCCAAGCGAACGCTGTCTTACGGTTATTCCAACGTCGCCTGGTATCCCGACGGAACGGACGGTTGGCAGCGCGCCAATTTGCCGACGGAGGAGGCGCAGCCGGCGCCGCGGCCGGCCCTGCAAGATTCAAACGCAGAACAAAATTCCCGCGCGAAGTAGCTAGAGCGTATGCGGTTCTGATTGAATCAGAACCGGGCTCTAGTCTTTTGACGCGTTTTCTTCACGCGAACCGGTTTCCGCTTCACTCGAAAACGCTATAGGGCGGCTATTCGATTTCCTGCTGGATGATGCGGCCGAGCGCAAACAGCCGCTGGTCGATCGCGGTCGGCACGTCGCAAACAAATTTGATCACGCTACGGCGGTCTTCAAATATCCGCGTTTCCCAAACCAGTTGGTTGCCGAGTTCGTCGATCTTGGGCTGGTCCGGCGGGGTGGCGTCCTGCAACGCTTGCAGCGCCAGCGTATCGCTGCGGATCTTGTCGGCGGCCTGACGCTGCTTGCGGGTCACCCGCTCGAGCCCGCCCATGACGGAAGAGCGTTCGGCGTTGAGTTGTTCGAACAGGCCGGCAAACAACAGCCTGCCGGTTGTCATCTTGTCGGTCCCGGGCGTGGAAAGAAATTCGGTGATTGCCTTTTGGGCGTCATCGACGGAAGTTTTCTGGCCGCGGCCTTTTCGACCAGCGCACTGATTTTCGGATAGCTCTTCCATTTCTCCTCGGCATCGCCGAGTGGAGGGCCGGCCCACACCGCGGCGAGCGAGATTTCCGGCACCTTCGCCTGCGCGCAGGGCCAGTCCGGATAACGCGGATCGGCAGCCAGGCTGACCTGGGTCGATGCGGCGACGGCGAAGATTATCCCGATCCCAGCGCGCGAAATCATGTCTCGCCTCCCGCGGGCCCGCGACGGGCCAGGCCACGCGATGGATCATAGGCCAAGATGGCACCGACCATGAAGATCGCCGTGCATCCCCCGACAACTGCAAGTGAAATCCAGTTGACCTGACCATAAAAGGCAAAGCGGATCAGTTCGACGGCATGGGTGAACGGATTGAATTGGCACACATAGTACAGCATCGGGCTGCCCTCCCGAACCCGCCAGAGCGGATAGAGGGCCGATGAAGCAAAGAACATCGGAAAGATCACGAAGTTCATGACGCCGGCGAAATTCTCGAGCTGCTTGATGCCGGAGGAAATCAGCATGCCGAGCGCACCGAGCATCAGCCCGGACAGGATCAGCGCCGGCAACACCGTCAAATAACCGATCGGCGGCGGCATGATGTCCCACAACCAGGCGATCAGCAGGAAGGCGTAGACCTGCAGCAGCGAGACGGCGGTACCGGCGAGCAGCTTGCAAAACAGCAGGTACCAGCGCGGCAGCGGGCTCACCAGTAAGGTGCGCATGTTGCCCATCTCGCGGTCGTAAACCATCGAAAGCGAGGATTGCATCCCGTTGAACAGCTGGATCATCGCCATCAACCCGGGTGCGATATAGACCTCATAGAGGATGTAGGTCTCGTAGGGGGGAATGATGGAGATGCCGAGCACCTGCCGGAAGCCGGCGGCAAAGATGAAGAGCCAGACCAGCGGCCTGACCAGTGCCGAGACGAACCGTTCGCGCTGATGCAGGAAGCGCAGGGCTTCGCGCCACACGATGCCATTGAGGCAGGTGACATATTCGGCGACGGAGAAGCCGCGACGCGCCTGATCGAGGGTGGTGGAGCTCATGAGGGGAGGCTCCCGGATTGGGCGCCGGTCAACCGCATGAAAGCCGAGTTGACGTCGTGCGTGCCTGATTCCTCAAGCACCCTTGCTACCCCGCCGCGCGCCAGAACGCGCCCCTGATGCAGCATGACGAGGTTGTCGCTCGGAACAATCTCGTCGAACAGATGGGTCGCCCACAACACGCCGATGCCTTGTTCCGCGACGAGCTGGCGGACATGGCCGAGGATATCGGCGCGCGCCTTGACGTCGAGCCCGACGGTCGCCTCGTCGAGCAAAAGCAGCCGCGGCCGGTGCAGCAGCGCGCGGGCGATCTCGAGCCGGCGCATCTGCCCGCCCGAAAGGTCACGCACCTTGCTGCCGGCGCGGTCGGCAAGCCCGATGCGCGCCAGCACCTCCTCACTCCTTGATCGGGCATCGCGCCGGCCGATGCCGTGCAGCGCGGCGTGATAAAGCAGGTTCTGCATCACGGAAAGATCGAGATCGAGCGTGCGCGGCTGAAACACCACGCCCATGAGCCGCAGGGCTTCGCCGGGCGACTGCCCGATATCGTGGCCGAAAATCCGGATGCTGCCGGTCTGGATTCCGAACAGCCGGGTCACAAGCGAGAACAAAGTGCTTTTCCCCGCGCCGTTAAGGCCGAGCAAGGCGGTAAAACTCGCAGGCGCCACCGTGAAATCGACATCGATCAAGGCGCGCCGGGCGCCATAGGAATGGCTGACGGCCGAGATCGACAGCGCCGGAACAGCAGCCGCATCGCGCCCGGCAGGCTTGTCCGGACGAGGGGTGGCGACTGCGCTCGATGCGTCGGGCATTGTCATGGCGATATCGTCACGCCCCACGGAAGCTCGCCGACCTGAATCGTCTTGATCACCTTTTGCGCGGCGACATCGATCACCGAGACGTCGTTGGAGACCCCGTTGGTGACCAGCAGATATTTCTCGTCCGGCGTGAACGCCATGTGCCAGACCCGCTGCCCGACCAGAAGATATTTCGTCACGACATGGCTTGCCATGTCGACCACGGCGACGCGATTGGCCGGACCGAGCGCGACAAAGGCGGTCTTGTCGTCCCTGGTGATCCCGATCCCGACCGGCTGGATGGCCTCGCTCCGCAATCCCGGAATGTTGAAGGTGACCTTGCCGGTGACGGCATGCTTCACGGGATCGATGATCGAGACCGTGCCGCCGATCTCGGAGGAGACCCACAATTCGGAACCGTCGTGCTTGAATTCGGCAAAGCGCGGCCGCGAGTCGACCAGCACGTTGGCGACGATCTCCCGTGTCGTGGTGTCGATGAAATGCGCCATGTTGGTGGTCTCGGACGTGTTGATCAGGATTTTGCCGTCCGGACTGATCGTCATTCCTTCGGGTTCGACACCGACCTGAATGTCGCCAAGCCGTGTCCGCTTCTGGATATCGATGACGGTGACGGTGTTGTCGTTCTCGTTGGCGACATAGAGAACCTTGCCGGCGGCATCCTGCGTAAACAGTTCGGGATCGGGGCCGGAGGGCAGGGTGTCCACCACTTGCTGGGTCTTGGTGTCGATCACCTGAATGGTGTCGTCGTCACCGACGGCGACCATGACGAATTTCCCATCACGCGTGAACTCGATGCCCCGTGGCCGCTGGCCGACCTTGATCGTCGCCGTGACGGCCCATTTCTCGGTGTCGATGACGGTGACGGTGTTGCCCTTTTCATTCGAAACATAGGCGGTGTACGCCGAGGCCGGGCTCGCGGCCGCCAGCCATAGCGCCGTCAGGGTAAGCAGGTAACCGCGCATGCGCGACCTCTCCGCTGTCATTGCAGTCTGCACCTGGTCTCAGGCCTGTCGACGCCGAGCGTATCAAGCTCGGAGTTCTGGTGCAGGAAGCCCTCCTGCGGCGATACCGACACCACCATGCGGCCGTCGGCGAGCAGGATCGGCTGCCGAAGCTGCAAGTTCCAATCCCTCAAGGTGAGCCGCTGGCCCTTGAAGGCGGCGATGGAAAAGTCTTTTCCCTTGATGAAGCTGAACACGGTTTTCGGATCGCCGGAATTGGTGCGCGAGGTTGCCTCGCCGACCATGCGCACGGCGGTCCACGCCTGCATGTCCAGTGCGGTCATATGCCGCGAATTCAGCCTGACGAAACGGTTCTGGATCTGGATGGCGCCCCACTGGTCGTGCGAGGCATCCCAGCTTGTCGGCACCAGTCCCGCCGATCCCGCCACCGGCCGCGGATCCCACGTCCGGTAGGGCAGATAAGATGCGAAGACCTCGCTCTCGTCGGCCGCGACGAGGACGTCATAAGCGGGCGCCTCCTGGGTAAACACCGGCATTTGACGCTGGATCAGCGTCACGCCGCTATCGGTACGGCGGGCGCCGCCGGTGTCCTCGAAGGTCCGTTCCTGCACGATCTTCGCGCCGAACCGGGTCGCGGCGCGGCGCAGGGCATCGGCATAAAGCTTGTCGTTGTCGTGCGAGCCGACCACCAGCAGCCAGCGCTTCCACTGCTTCCAGACCAGATATTGGGCGAGGGCGTCGGCGAGCATCGAGCGGGTAGGCGCCACATGGACGATATTGGCGCGACAGTCCTGCTCGCGCAGGCGGTCGTCGATGGAGCCGGCATCAAGCAAAACGGTGTCCCGATCTCGCAACGTATCGGCAACCTTCAGTAACTGGTCCGCCGGCAGGTCCGCGATAATGAAGCCGACACGGTCGGCGAGCGAACTGGCTGCCGCGGCGACATCGTCGTTCTCCTTGAGCTTCACCTCAATGAGCGTGAAATGCTGGTTGAGGAACTTGCCGGTGGTGTTGTTGTCCTCGATCGCAAGCAGCGCACCGGCCACGCCGTCATTGTCGGCCGGCTGTGCGACCAGCGACAACGTCGATTTGACGCCGGCATGGCGAAGATAGCCGATGCCGATCTCGGTGGGGTCGGCCGCGAGCGCGTGAGTAGCCACGACGCTTAGGCCGATCGCGCCAATCAATCGCCGGATCATGGCGTTTCCCTTGCGATCCCCCTCGAACGGAGAACTCTTGCCTTGAACCAAGACCAGATTGTCTTAGCTTGCAAGACTACTTTTTGTCGTTGCATCGACGCAGAGTTGCTGGTCACGATGATGAGAGCGCTTGCGGTTTTATTGCTGTTGATGTTGGCGATCGCAGTGCCGGCGCGCGCGGCCGAGCCGCCCCGGCTTGCCGTGTTTGATTTCGAGATGATCGACACCAGCCTTCAGGGCCAGGTGTACGGACCGCGCACAGACGAGCGGGATCGTCTGTTGCGGACTGCAGACCAGGTGCGGAAGGAACTCGGCGAATCCGGCAAGTTCGAGATCCTCGATATCTCGCCGGTGAATGCTGCGGCGCATCAGAGCAATTTGCAGGCTTGTGGCGGATGCGACGTGAAGCTGGCGCAACAGCTCAATGCCGATCTCGAATTGACGGGCGTGGCGCAGAAGGTCTCGAACCTCATCCTCAATATCAACGTGTATCTGCGCGACGTTCCCACCGGCCGTCTCGTGGCGGCGGCGAGCGTCGATATGCGCGGCAATACCGATGAATCCTGGTCGCGTGCCACGCGCTATCTGATCCGCGAACGATTGCTCGCGCCGAATTACGGCGTGCCGCAGCCGCGATAGTGAGATAGTGATCAGGCCTTCAGCCGCTGCGCGTGCCAGCGTAAATGATCGCCCATGAAGGTGGAGATGAAGTAATAGCTGTGGTCATAGCCGCTCTGCCGGCGCAAGGTGAGGGGAATGCCGGCCTTTTCGCAGGCGGCCTGCAGCAATTCGGGGCGAAGCTGCTCGGTCAGAAATTGATCGGCATCGCCATAATCGACCAGGAATTCACGGAACCTGGCACCGTCCTCGATCAAGGCGACGGTATCGTGCTTACGCCAGGTGGCCTTGTCGTTGCCGAGATAGCCGCCGAGTGCCTTGATACCCCAGGGCACCCGCGACGGAGCGACAATCGGTGCAAACGCGCTCGCTGCGCGATAGCGGCCGGGATGACGGAGCGCGATCGTCAGCGCGCCATGACCGCCCATCGAGTGCCCCATGATGGATTGCCGGCCGAAATCGGCGGGAAAATGTTCCGCAACCAGCTTCGGCAGCTCCTCCGATACATAGCTCCACATGCGGTAATTGCGGGAGAACGGCGCTTCCGTGGCGTCGACATAGAAGCCCGCGCCCAGGCCGAAATCATAGGAATTCGCGGGATCGCCCGGGACACCTTCGCCTCGCGGGCTGGTGTCGGGGGCAACGAAGATCAGCCCGTGTTCGGCACAGGCGCTGCGAAATTCGCCCTTCTCCGTCACGTTGGCGTGGGTGCAGGTCAGCCCCGACAGGTACCAGACCACGGCGAGCTTCGTGCCCTCGCGATGCGCGGGAACGTAGACCGAGAAGGTCATGTCGGTCCGGGTTTCCCGGCTGGCGTGCCGGTACACGCCCTGGGTGCCGCCATACGATTTGTTCTGCGAAATGGTTTGCAGCGCCATGAATTCCGGCCTCTAGTGTCCCGGTTCTGACATTCGTATCCCATCGCAGCGGGCACTTTTACGAATGTCAGAACCAAAGGGACACTAGCAACTATATGATCCTAGTGTAGCTTTGACTTTGACGTTCCTTCCGAGAACTCGCGGCAACACTGAAAGGAACGTCAGTGTCGCTACACTAGCATCAGGCTATGTCGTTTTCAGGCCATGCCACTTTCAATGGCAAGCCGCACCAATTCCGCTGACGTCCGCACGCCGAGCTTCTGGCGAATGATCGACGACGTGTTCGCGACCGTCTTGTAGGGGGAGTGAACCAGCCAGGCGATCTCGGAAAGGCTTTTTCCCGACGAGAGCAGTCGCAGGATTTCCATTTCGCGCGAGTTGAGTTTCGACAGCGGGCTGTTGGCGACCGCCGGGCCGGCAAAGGCGATGCTTCGCGCCAGCGCGGGCGGCAGATAGACGCCGCCGCCGCCGACCTCGCGGATCGCCTCGACCAAATCATGCGGATCGCCGGTCTTGGAAACAAAGCCCTTGGCGCCGATCTGGATGGCACGGGCCACAAATACCGGATCGGCGTTCATGCTGAACATGATAATGCGCGCGTTGGAATCGTGCTCCAGTACGCGGCGGGCCAATTCGAATCCCGATACCGTCGGCAGGTTGATGTCGATCAGGCAAATATCCGGGATGTTCCGCGATGAAAATACGCTCGGCGCTTTCCGCATCGAATGCTTCCAGAAGGACAATGTCAGGCTCCTCGGCCAGCACGGTACGGCAGCCGGACATCACGATCGGATGATCATCAGCGATCAGAACGCGCATCTATCTCCCCGGTGCAATCCGTCCCGTTGTTGCACCGCACCGAACAGCACCGACGCAGAACAGTCCGCCATGCAACTTGGGCGACAATGCGGTACGCTTCGATTAGAAAGACGCGTGATCTGTCTGTCAACGCTGCTCTTGATGAGGAACGAAATCGACGCGATGGGGAATGCGTGATGTGGCATAAATTATCGTTGCGTGCCCGTATCAACCTGCTGTTGGCGCTGGTGTTGACATTGGGTCTCGCCGTGAATTTGGCGCGGCTCGTGCTGGAAGCGGCGCCCCGCGTTCAGGCTGAAGACCAAAGCGTGACGCGGCTGGCGCGCGAAATCGTCGAAACGATTGTCAGCGACTTGAACGAAGCGCCCGATTCCGAGGCGCGGCTCGGTCAAATCGTCCGCGACCTCAGGCAATTGCGTCATGTCAGTATCACCTGGCAGGCGGACGGAAGCGCTACGCCAGCTCCGGACGACGTTCGCGATGAGGACGATGCTGCGCGTTCGGTGCCGGCGTGGTTCATTGCCCTCGTACACCCCGGAAAGACCTCCGTCAGCGTGCCGGTGTCGATCCACGGCAAGAATTCGGCGCTTGTCATTACCTCGTTCCCGAACGACGAGATCGCTGAAATCTGGGATGGGGTAGTGACCCAGCTTGAAGTGGGGTCGGCTGTCGCGCTGGCCCTTTTCCTGATCACGATGACGGTGATCGGCCGCGCGCTGGCGCCGCTGAACGAGCTTTCGCAGGCGATGACCCGGATCGAATCCGGTTCCTACGATGTGTACATCAAGCCTGGCGGCGCGCCCGAACTCGCGGCGATCTGTACCAAGCTCAACCACCTGGCCGCAACGTTGGGGGAAGCCCTCGAGGAAAAGCGGCGGCTTGCAGAACGCGCGGTGTCGCTTCAGGACCTGGAGCGTGAAGAGATTGCGCGCGAACTACACGACGAGTTCGGGCCGTATCTCTTTACCCTTCGTGTGCATGCCGGCGCCCTGATGCGGTTTGCGAAGGTGGTGGCGCCGGACCCGGATGCCGTGCGCAAACATGTCAGCGCCATTCTGGAGCAGGTCAACGAACTCCAGCAGTTCACGCGCAGGATATTGGAACGGTTACGGCCGGTGGGTCTCGCCGAGCTTGGACTTCGCGAAGCGCTGGGCGCATTGCAGCGACTGTGGAATGAATCCCATCCCGACGTCGAGATCGAGACGACGATTTCGCGCGCACTCGGCGAAACCGGAGAGACTGCCGATCTGACGATCTATCGCATCGTGCAGGAGTCGCTCACCAATGTGTTCCGCCATGCCAGGGCAACCGCGGTTAATGTGAGCATCGAGCCGGTCGAGCGGCCCGCGGGCGTGCAGGGCAGCCGCGACTATGCGCTGGTTCGGGTCTGCGACAATGGCCGCGGACTGAAGCCGGACCAGAAATTCGGGTTCGGTTTGACCGGCATGCGCGAACGGATACTGGCGCTGGGCGGGACCCTGACCGTGGCTTCCGGCGAGGGCGGAGTGACCATCGAGGCGATGGTTCCCACGCACGCCCTGTAACGGAAACGCATCGGGAATTTTCCCGAATGCTTCGGGACTTTTTGCAGGTGCGCGGCGACGCCTGCGCACTAATATCATCTGCACCGGGGGGCGAAGCAGATGAGTGTTCGGGTGCTGCTTGCTGCGTCGGTAGCGGCAGTTTTTGTCCTCGAAAGCGAGCAAATTCACGCACAGGATAATTCCAATGTCACGAAGCTGCCGCCGGTCGAAGTCGAGCCCCCTCAAACCGGCGTCAAGCCGGGGCGATCGAGCAACGAAAAGCGGGTAGTCCGCCCGGTTCGGAGAATTTACGTTTATCCAACCGCACCGCTTGCAACCGTGGCCAATGACGCCGACAAGGTGCCGGCAAGCATCAATTATATCGACAGCAATGACATCAAGCGCACCGGTTCCCTCAATGTCTTGGACGCCCTGCAACAGAATGTAGCGGGGCTCAACATCAGCGATGTCGCCGGCAATCCATTTCAGGCCAATGTCGAGTTTCGCGGCTTTGTCGGCTCGCCCGTAGCCGGCACGCCGCAGGGATTGGCGGTCTATCAGAACGGGGTCCGCATCAACGAAGCATTCGGCGACACCGTCAACTGGGACCTGATACCGACCGCGGCGATCAAGTCGGCGTCGGTGGTGACGAACAATCCGGCCTTCGGCCTCAACGCGCTCGGGGGCGCGGTCGACGTTCGCATGAAGGACGGCTTCAACTATCACGGCGCCGAAATCGACACGATGGGTGGCTCCTTCGGCCGCATCCAGAGTTCGCTGCAATGGGGCAAGCAGATCGGGGATTGGGCAGTCTACGGCGCCCTGGAAGGACTGCACGACGACGGCTTCCGCAACTTTTCGCCTTCGAACGTCCGCCGTTTCTACGGCGATGTCGGCTATCGGAACGATGGCAATGAATTCCATCTCAACATGGGCTTCGCCGACAATAACTTCGGCGCATCCGCAACAGTGCCAGTTGAATTGCTGCAGCAATTCTGGGGCGCGACGTACACTACGCCGCAGACCTCAGCCAACCAGGTCGGTTATCTGAATTTGACCGGAAAAGTCGAAGTCACGCCGACCTGGACGATCGACGGCATCGCTCACTTTCGTGCGTTCAGTCAGCAGACGCAGGACGGCAATCCAACGGGTACGCAGCCCTGCACGGCCAACGCGATGCTGCTCTGTTTCGGGGACGGCAGCACGCCGGCGAACGGACTCAACGGGATGCAGCTTTCCAATCCGTTTCCCGCGGATGCGATCCTGGGTGAAATCGACCGTACCACCACAGCCTCGACCACCGGCGGTTTCTCCCTTCAGGCGACGAATACCGATCAACTGTTCGGCCACGACAATCGCTTTGTCGTCGGCACAAGCTTCGATGCCAGCGTGACGCATTTCACGGCGATCGGGGAGCTTGGAACGATCGGTACAAATTATGTCGTCAGTGGAAGCGGCATCTTTCTCGGGCAATCCGGCGATCCGGTTTCGATCGGTCCGGTGGGGCTGCGCACCACCAATCAATACACCGGACTTTACGCGCTCGACACCTTCGACGTCACCAAGGCTTTCGCGATCACCGTGGGCGGCCGGTTCAACGACGCGCGTATTGCCTTGCAGGACGAAATAGGCACCGCGCTCAACGGCAACGAGACATTCGATCGCTTCAACCCGATCATTGGCGGCACCTACAAGATCACATCCGGGCTGACCGCCTATGCCGGTTATTCGGAGGCCAACCGCGCGCCGACCCCGCTTGAACTCGAATGCGCCAATCCCGCCATGCCCTGTGTCATCGCGGCGTTTCTGGTGTCCGATCCGCCGCTAAAGCAGGTGGTGTCGCATACTTACGAGGCCGGCTTCCGTGGCAGCCGGGATCTGAGCTTTGGAACCCTCGATTGGAAATTGGGCGGCTTCCGCGCCACCAACACCGACGACATCCTCGCAATTCCGGATCCGGTGGTGCAGGGATTTGGATTTTTCCAGAACGTCGGCTCGACGCGCCGGCAGGGCATTGAGGCTGAAGCCAACCTCAAATCGTCCAGGTGGCAGTTTCATGCCAGCTACGCCTTTATCGATGCGCGTTTCCTGGATACGCTGCAGGTCGGTTCGAATAGTCCTTTCGCCGATGCCAACGGCAACGTGCAGATATTGCCGGGCAACCTGATCCCCGCGATTCCGCGCCACCGCATCAAGGCCGGGTTCGATTATTCGATCACCGACGCATTCAAGGTCGGTGGCGACGCCCTGTTCGTGAGCAGTCAATATCTGGTGGGCGACGAATCCAATCAGGCGCCGCAATTGCCTTCCTATGCCGTCTTCAACGTCCATGCGTCCTATCAGATCGACAAGACCTACCAGGTCTATGGCCGCATCGATAACCTGTTCGACAATCGCTATGCGACGTACGGGACCTTCTTGGATACGACGGCGGTGCCAAATTTCGCCAATGGGGGCGCCGCGTTCACCGACCCGCGCTCGCTCAGTCCGGCACGGCCGCGGGCTTTCTATGCCGGCCTGAAGGCGACGTTCTGAAGCAATGGCTCGCAGGAGCATGAAACTCCTTGCTGTCGCGTGGGAGTTCACCCTGCTTCAGATTATCTTCCCGGTTATTTCTCTTAAGAGGGAACTAAACGAAAATCCGCTGCGGCACCGTGAAATCGGGCCGCAGCGGATTTTTTGGCTGGTGAGGTCCCCCGACTTTAACGTGCGGACGCCTGTTCCTTGGACTCCGCGAGACTCTTCATGAATTCGGGTGAAAAGCGCTTCCCGTTCCTTGGCAGAGAGCACCTTGCCGCCGGACGAAGACGCATAGGTCTGCATAAATTTCTCGAACGCCAGCCTGAGTTCGGTCGGGGACAGGCCCGCCGTAGTGTCCGGATTGGCGGACACGGCCTGATTGCGGTGGGAGGCAAGCCAATCGGCCGCAGGCTTAAATCGCACCCAGCCGGGCATTTCGGCCGCAAGATTGACTTCGCGCCATTTCGGGTGCCTCGAGGTGTTGTTGAACTGATCGATCTTGCTGAAGAACGCGTCGACGAATTTCCCGACCTTCTTGTATTTCTCGGAATTTTCCGGCCAGCCGTAGGCAACGAGCAGCGCCCGGTTGGCGAACGTCGGCACTGTGGTGCCTTCGGGGACGAGATTCGGATAGAGCTCATGGGTGAGCTCAGCGGGCAGATAGTTCGCAAACAGGTCGTGGAGGTCGTGGTTCGGCAGGCTTTCCTGATCCAGCGGCAGGAAATGCACGCCGTCTTCCTTCTTCAGTTTGGCAAGGGCGGCCTGCGGCGCACCCGTGAGGATGATCATCGCCGAGATATCGCCTGCGATCACCCGTTTGATGGCTTCGTCGTTGTCGTAATAGGAGCGCACGACGGGGATGCCAAGCGTGTTGAACACGGTGTCCGCGGTGACTTCGGTCTGGCTGTCCTTCAGGTTGAAGTTGACCTTCTTGCCGCGCAGATCGTCATAGGTCTTGATGTCGTTTCGCGCGACAACCTGAAACTCGGAATTGTAGAGCTTGGTGATGTACTGCACGCGCTGCTCGATATTGGCGTAGAGCACCGGGTCCTTCTTCTTCAGGAGGCGAAGGTTGTCCTCGTCGACGACGCCCATGTCGATGTTCTTGAGAAACAGCACATCGTTCACGTTCTGGAGTCCGCCGACCCCGAGAACCGGCAGGATGCGAATTCCGTCCGGACTCAAATCGTTCACGACGTTCCGGATATCCTCGGTGAACCTCGCGCATGTACATGAGATGCCGGACACCACGACGCTTACGGCGATATCGTTGGCCTGACGCTTCTTTTCGTCGTAGCTGACCGCCGGCCTTAGGCTTTGAGCCGCAGCCGGCTTCTGATTTTCAGCCAGGGCAGGATGCAACGAGACCGTTGAGCCCATAAGCAACGAGAAGAACGACAGGGATGCGAAGAGATTTCTAGCGGTTGCGGTGGAGACGCCCATAACTTTGCCCTTTGTTGTGATCTGCGGTGCGCGAGTGAGTTCTATGAAGTGAGTGCCGCGTGCGGAACCCGGTTGGCCTTGTTCGCCTGCAGCAGAGAAATCTTCTGCGAGTGGTCGTGTCTTAGGTGCGTGTCTTGAGTGATCGCGTCTTGGAGACGCGCCTCTCATGGCGCGCCGCTCAGTGTTGCTTGCTCGCGAGCAGTTCGAGCTGTGGTGTCGCCTCCGAGGCGCCAAACTGTCTCGCCTTCTCGTACCAGCTCCGCGCCATGGCCAGGTCCGGTACGACGCCATGGACGCCCAGTTTGTCCAGGACCGTGGGATCGTAGGTTCCCGCAAGCATCATGGCCGCGTGCGCATCTCCGGCTTCAGCCGCGCGCCGCAACACAAGCCGAGCCGCGGCAAGATCGCCGCTTGCAATCAAGCCGTCCGCTCGTTTGAGCAACGAGGCGATTTCAGCGGGATCGAGATGGTGAATTGCGTCTCCAGGTATCGCGATCTCCGGGGCAGCAGTCGTTTGCGGAGCGCTACTTTGCGGAACGCCGCCTTGCAGCGCGCTCTGATAGGCGGTCTTGATATCCTCACGCGTCGGCGCCACAGCGGCCGTTGCGGCACTTCGAACGGCAACAGCCTGTTTCTCCAGTGCCGATAGTCGGGTAGGATCCTTTAATTGTATGTCGCGCGCCTTCGGTTGCGTCGAATTCGGCTGCACCGCCGCGGACGCCGCCGAAAGAACCGCGGTGGTCGAAGCTTTGGCGCTGGCGATGATGTCGCGTGCGGCATCCGAAGAATACAGCGCGGCCAGAATTGCTACGGCTGCGCCTGCCGAAACAACCGCTAGAAGTCGGGATGTGAAGTAAGAGCCGCGCTTCCTCCGCACAGGAGGCATGTAATCGCTCGGATCCGGTTCGTCGTCATAATCCGAGAGAAACAGAGGTACGGACTGTTCCGGATAATTTGTTCGGACCGATTGTCCAAACTCGTAAGGCGCAACTGGATGACCGGTCAGTTTTTCTTCGTATGGTTCGATGTCAGGATCGTACGATGGATAACGCGGAGCGTGGTCTACCATGGATGCTCTCCCGGTTACTGTGACGCAACACGGGGCGTGCCTGTGATCGCTTTTCTTGATTTTTCATCCGGAGCGCCCCGCTACTAGACGCACATACTCAGCAACTGGAATCCGTCCAAAAAGCGACTGAGCCCGCTATGCTTTTGGAAGTTTGTTGGGTTTGAGTATGACCGAAAAAGGGCGCGGTGATTTTTGTCCCGGCGTGGTTCCATTCGGCGGAACGGCTTCGAACCTCCTACATTGCGGGTCGTCGGCCTTGTTCGCCTTGGTCCACTTCCCGACAATTGTCTCCAAATCGCCCCGGCGTTGGTGCAATCGGCTCAGACAGGCAGGCGAAACTGACCGAGACGCCACAGTTATGACGCACTCAAACCCAAATCTTTCCCAAATGGCGTCAGCCGCGGTCGCTCTTTGGGCCGATTCAAAATGCTGACTGATTTCCGTAGGCGGGCAGTTGACTTCCTGGTTGGCGAATTAGCCGCACTGGGGCCACGACTTTCAGAACTACATTAATGGGAAAAGCATAAGCCTATCGGAGAAGATCAATGAAAGCCTTCGCTAGTTGGTTAATCGTACTATTGATGGCGTCGACAGCGGCGCATGCCTTTGATGCGGCCTCGGTGCCGGCTCCCAAGCGAACCAAATTGGGACAGTACCTGTCGTCGCAAGAGACGGCGAAGTTCATGGATCAGAATGCGTCAAAGGCGCTGTTCCTCGACGTGCGCACGCCTGCCGAGGTGAACTTCCTGGGCATGCCTGCGCCGGCGGATGCCAACGTTCCATACATGAAGGAGCCCGATTTTCCCGTCTGGGACAGCGTGAAGGGAACGTTCAAGCTCGAGCTCAATCCCGACTTCATCACTGAGGTTCGCCGCAGGCTCACCGCAAAACATCTCGGGCCTAACGATGCTGTCGTGCTGATCTGCCGGTCCGGTGACCGCAGCGCGGCCGCGGCCAATCTTCTGACCGAAGCAGGGTTCAAGAACGTTTATTCGGTTGTCGACGGATTTGAGGGCGATCTCGCAGCTGATGGACCAAAGGCCGGGCAGCGGGCTGTCAACGGGTGGAAAAACGCTGGATTGCCCTGGTCCTACAAGCTGGACAAGGCCAAAATGTATAAGTTGGAAAACTAGGCGGAGGTGGCTGCGGTGCAGAGAATCCAGCAGCCAAAACTGTTCACGCCTCGTTTCCTCCAAACAATGCGCAGGTCTCGGCGGATCATCGGTGCCGATGCGGCGAAGCCCAGCTTCGTGCCTGGCGATCTAGTGCCGCTTATTTGAAGTTCCTGCACCACAAGCGGCGAATTCGATCCAGGAACTTCAAATAGAAAAGCGGCACTAGAATCAATAGATTTACTAGTGCCCATGACTTTCCGAAGTTCGTTGAAGCGGGTGCTGCAACGAAAGACGAACTTCGGAAAGTGGGCACTAGGCGAATTCCTTCTTCGCCGTAATGGGATCGGCAACAACTCTGGTTTCGGCGAAACCGCACTTCGGGCATTCAAACAGCCGCTTCTCACAAGTATCGGTGCCGGGAGTAATAACCGTCAGGTTCATCGAGCTTCCGCATCTGGCGCAATCCGGTCGCTCGACGGGCCAAAGCAAAACATCTGTCAGCGATAGGCGCATAACGGGAGGCCCGGGCTTTGTGATGGCGAACGGGGTACGGTCCATCATTGGGTGGGAAAAATTAGCCCCAAGAACTTGAGGGTGATTACGCCCGGTTAGAATGCGGGATAGCGGGAAAAGTTCCAGAACCCGTCTCGCCGGAAATCATCGCAGGACGACTGCGCTGCTGGAGCCCCGCCCTGGCTCTCGCAGCGAGTGGGCAGATTGTTTTGGTCATTCCGGTGATTGACGTTGAAGCTGTCAGGCCGCAGACTCTGACGCGGACTCTGCCAAAGAGACCCGGCAGGGTAGCTCCGATCCAAACAGTTTTTGCGTCCTAGACCGCGCGACGCTCCGGCGGCATGTCATGCGAATAGTGCGGAGTGTCTACCGCCGCCGTCAGGGCACTCACCTTGAGGGCTACGGGATTTATTTCTCCCCTCGCGGCACATGCAAGAATGGTCGATGCCATCTCGGCCTTCATGGCCGAGGTACGTTTCGATTCTGGAAGGGCAGTGATGGCGTCTTCAAGAACCGACTTCATCAATTCGATTAGTTCAGGTTGAAAGACTGCGCCCTTGGGATTTACGTTTGCATCCTCCAAAAAAGCAAAGCCCACCCTCGATTATTTAAATCGGTATGTTCCGAGGAAGCAATTACTTTGACTGCGGCAAGACGAAGCTATTTTGCGGGTTCCCGAATTTTTGGCTTACCAACGCGACAGCCTGACTGCCTCAATTTTCCGCGGATGCATCAGGCCATTAACCGGAACGAAGGCCGTACCCCGGGCTTTTCTCCCGACTATTCTCGATTCTCCCCTCAAGGAGGTACTTGAGTGCAGATCCGCGCCGGTTACGACATCGCCTTTCAATGCTTTCAGCGAACCCCGATGGTCCTGATGCTCAGCATCGAACCGGGGCGGCTGAGTGACCTCGTGAGCGAACACAGGATCAGGTTTTCGCAGGATATCATCTCGCGCGATTACATCGATATGTTCGGCAATATCTGCACCCGCATCGTGGCGCAGCCCGGCGTGATCGAAATTCGAAACAATTTCGTCATCGCCGATGATGGTCTTCCCGATGCTGTCGCGCCCGACGCGCGACAGCTGGAAGTCGAGGATCTGCCCGACGACGTGCTGATGTATCTGCTGGGCAGCCGCTACTGCGATACCCAAAAACTTTCGGATCTGGCTTGGCCGATGTTCTCGGCGGTGAAGCCCGGCTGGCAACGCGTCCAGGCAATTTGTGACTATGCGCATGAGCGGATCAACTTCGGCTACCAGCATGCGCGCTGCGACCGAACCGCCTGGGAAGGCCACGAGGAACGGATCGGCGTCTGCCGCGACTTTGCCCATCTGGCCGTGACGCTGTGCCGCTGCATGAATATTCCCGCACGATATTGTACCGGCTATCTCGGCGACATCGGCGTTCCGGCTGACCCGGCGCCGATGGATTTCAGCGCCTGGTTCGAGGTCTACCTGGAGGGGCGATGGTTTACCTTTGACGCGCGCCACAACCATCCGCGCGTCGGTCGCATCGTGATGGCGCGGGGCCGCGACGCGGCCGATGTTGCCATCGTGACCAATTTTGGCGTCGTGCAGCTGACAAAGTTCTCGGTTGTCACCGAGGAAGTGACATTGGCGGAAGCGGCGGATATAACACGGGCCGCCTGACCGCCGTCGCGGGGACAACGTAGCGGCCGCGACCCCGCGTATAGTGTGTCTGAATTTTTGTCAGCTGACGATCCATCCGCAATCCATTGGGATCGCGGCGCCATTGATGTCGCGTGAGTTCGGTCCACACAAGAATCCCATCAGGGCGGCAACCGCCTGCATGGACACAAAGCGTCCGCCCGGCTGGCGCTCCGTCAGATAGTCCCTTGTTGCGGCGTCGACAGAGATGCCCTGAGCTTCGGCAAGGCCACGGATTTTTCCTTCGATGGCGGGTGTGGGCAGGGTTGCGGGCGCAACCGCATTGCATGTGATGTCTTCTCCGGCGGTCTCGAGCGCGACCGCGCGCGTGAGACCGAGCAGGGCCGTCTTGGTCGTTACATAGTCAATGCGGTTGGCGACCGCGATGAAGCTGTAGGGCGAAGCGACATTGATGATCCGCCCCCAGCCGCGTTGGCGCATCGAGGGAAGTGCCAGCCGGATCGTATGGAAGGCCGCCGAAATATTGACTGCGAGCGCTTCATCCCACCGTTCGACTGGAAATTTTTCGACCGGCGAGAAGTGCCGGACAACGGCATTGTTCACCAGAATGTCGACGGCCTCGAACGCCTCGAGAGCTCGTTGCATCATCGCCGCGATTTCATCGGGTTTTCGCAGATCAGCGTGATCGTAGCGTGCCTTGATGCCGTACATCTTTTCGAGCGACGTCACGGCACCGACCATGTCCGCTTCCGGAACCACGCCATTGAGAATGACATTGCATCCTTCCGACGCGAAATACTCCGCAACGGTGCGCCCCAGACCTCCGGTTGAGCCTGTGATCAGGGCGCACTTGCCACGTAAACCCATGTGAAAGCCTTCCCGTTATTTGGCAGGCGCCGCCGAAACCTTGCCCATAAGGGCGGTCAGCATCGCGAGATTGAGAAGACTTCTGGTCTTGCGCGGAAGGTCCTCGCGAGACCAGCCGTAGCCCCAGCACCATTCCGTCGTGATGTGCCGAAACGCCATCATGAAGTCGTTGGCGGATTCGATCGATTTGTCGACATATTCAGCACCAAGGACTTCGCGGCGATGTTTCAGGCCGACATCGAACAGCACGTCGGTGGCTTTCTGCTCATGATGGTTTTCTTTTCTGTGAACACGGTTGGTCATTGTTTTTTCGACCACAGCGGCTTGGCCATCGCGTGATCAAGCACGCCATTGCTGTCAGATTGACAGACAGGAATATGGACTGTCAATGTAACGGCAGAAAGAGAGCGGCAGGCGTGTGGCTTCGCTCTTGCCCGCGGCTTGTCTCTAAAACCCTGACCCCTCGAAAACGTATTCAAAAGGACGGCCGGATGACGAACAAGACTTTCGGATTCATAGGCGTTGGCCGCATGGGCTCCCATATGTCGCGCCGCCTTGTTGCGGCGGGCTACAAGGTCGTGGTCTACGACGCCGACCCGCGCGCATTGCAGAACGCAACTTCGGAAGGCGCGAGTGCGGCCCATTCGCCCGCCGATGTCGCCTCTCAAGCCGAGATCGTCATGGTCAGTCTGCCGACGCCCGATATCGTCAAGGCGGTCGCACTGGCATCGAACGGCATTGCGGCCGGCAGCAAGATCAAAACCTTCATTGACTTGTCGACGACCGGTCCCCGTGTCGCGAGCGAGGTCGCCAAAAGTCTGGAAGAGAAGGGCATCGTTGCCGTCGATGCGCCGGTGAGCGGCGGCCCCTCCGGGGCCGAAAAAGGAACGCTTGCGGTAATGGTGTCGGGCCCAACGCGTTTGACAGATGAGTTGACGCCCATCCTCGGCATCATCGGCAAGGTGTTTTGGGTCGGTGAGCAGCCGGGTCTCGGGCAAACGATGAAGCTCTGCAACAATCTGCTATCGGCCGCCGCCATTTCGATTACGTCGGAGGCTCTCGTGATGGGCACGAAAGCGGGGCTCGACCCCGCGGTCATGCTCGATGTCATCAATGCCGGCAGCGGCCGCAATACGGCGACGGCCGACAAGTTCCCACGCTGCGTCATTCCCCGGAAATTTGATTTCGGCTTTGCGACCGAACTTCTTTACAAGGACGTGCGTCTTTGCCTGGAGGAAGGTGAGCGCCTCGGTGTGCCGATGATCGTCGGCAATGCGGTACGCCAGCTTGTCGGGATTGCAAAAGCGCTCAAGGGCGACGGTTCGGATATCACGCAAATCGTCCAACCGGTGGAGCAGTGGGCCGGCGTGGAAGTAAAGTCCAAGGCACGACAGTAGCCGGCTTGCGCCAACACCGCTGCAAAGCGCTAGTGTGGCTTTTGACTTTGACGTTCCTTTTGCGAGGCCGCTGAGAAACTGAAAGGAACGTCAGTGTCGCCACACTAGCCTGTGGTCGGCAATCGGAGTATAAGTATCTCCCATGAGTTGGGATGCGGAAGACGTAGCACTGCTCAAGAAGCTTTGGGCCAGCGGGCACAGCGCCGCGCAGATGGCCACTCGTCTGGGTCACAGTCGCGACGCGGTGTGCGCCAAATTGTTGCGCATGGGCCTGAAGCGCGGTCATCGGCCGCCGACCGCAAAGCCGAGGATCGTGTCGGTGCCGAAGCGAAAGCCAGCACTGCTGGCGGCCTGCGCCCGCCCGGTTCACAGGGTCGTCTCCACGCGAAAGCCGGCGCGGCAGCCTGTGGAACTCACCAAGCGTCAGCTTTATGCGATGCTGGCCGAAGCCGTCAGGAATACGGACTGACGGGCTCAAGGCGGGCTGAGCTCCTCAATATCAAATGCATGGGCGCAGCGTATAAGGAGCCGCGAGCAAACGGCGAGCGCCTTGGCCGCGAACGGCCATCATCGACCGTGCAAAAGTCTCCGGTGACGGCGCCGCGCGTCTTGCCTGACCTTGCCATAGGGGAGAAGATCGCTCCTCCAGGCTCGACAGGGGGATGTTAGCGTGGCGGAATTGTTGCGTGGCCTCGATCGCCTGATCGGGCATATCGTGGCCGCCACCCAATGGCTCACTCTGCCTTTGGTCGTGCTGTTGTTCCTGCAATGGCCGTTGCGCGATGTGTTTCGGACATTTTCCCGCGAGGCCAACGATCTCGGCCAGGTGATCTTTGCCTTCTTCGTGGCGGTCAGCGTTACGGCGGCAACGCGCGCGCGAACCCACCTGGCCGCCGATCTGTTGGCCTCCCGCTATTCGCCGCGCGTTCGCCGATGCCTCAGTCGGCTCGGCAGCGCGCTCGGGCTTCTGCCCTGGGCGTTGTTCGTCCTGATTGCCAGCAAATCCACGGTCATCTCCAGCCTTCACGACCGCGAGGCTTTCCAGGACAGCGGCAATCCAGGCTATTTCCTGATCAAGCTTGCGCTCTGGGTCATGGCGATCCTGATCCTGAGCCAATCGCTGGTCGATATCTTGTGGTCTCGCGCCGCGGACGAGACGTGATGGCGTGGTTCGGGTTTGCGCTCCTGGTCGTGGTCGGCGTCGGCATTATTGTCACCGGCCTTCCGGCCGCGGTCGTGCTGCTGGCGGTTGCGGCTTTCGGTGCGGTCGCAGGCGTCGCGGCGGGGGCCGTCGACGCGGCAACGTTATGGGCGCTGCCCAGCCGGCTGATCAATCTCTTTGAAAACGACTTGCTTCAGGCGCTGCCGCTTTATGTGACGACGGGCCTTTTGCTCGACCGGCTTCCGGTTGCGGATGCGCTTTATCGCGCGGCGCAGGCCGTTCTTCCGCGCAAGCCGTCCGCACCTTTGGTGTCGGGCATGCTTCTTGGCGCGTTGCTCGGGCCGATGAACGGTTCGGTCGGAGCCAGCGTGCTCGCGCTCTCTCGCGTCGTCGCGCCGCGCCTTGCAGCGGAAGGCATCGCCGCGCCGCATCGTCATGCGATCGTGGCCGTCGCCAGCACGCTCGGCGTGCTGGTGCCGCCGTCGCTGGTTCTCATTCTCCTGAGTGATGCGATGTTGTCGGCGCACACCATCGCGGTGACCGTCACGGGACGCGCCGACCGCGTCGTCAACACGCAGGATGTCTTTCATGCGGCCTTGCTGCCGGGCGTCATCTTTCTGGTGTTTTGTCTGGCATTGTCGGGGATCGTCGGCCGCAGCGCGACCAGGTTGCCCGATCGGCCGCCTTTGACGGCTGGGCAGGGATGGATCGCGGCGATCGCGCTCGTCTCGTTGCTGGTTCTGCTTGGCGGCGTCGCGCTCGGCTATTTCTACGCCGTCGAGGCGGCCGCGATGGGGGCCTTTGCGCTGCTCGTTACGGGATTTCTTTCCGGACGGTTGCACGGAGCAGTGTTGAACGGATTGCTTCGAGACGCCATTGCGCTGACCGGCGCGTTGTTTTCGCTGTTGTTGGCGGCAACGACGTTCACCATGGTTTTGAGGCTGCTCGGCACCGCCGATCTTGCCGGCAAAATGGTGTCGCTGATTCCGGGCGGCGACGTCGGGGCAGTGGCGATCGTGCTCGGCGTCATCGCCTTGAGCGCGTTCGTCCTCGATGCCTTTGAAATCATTTTTGTCATCGTGCCGATTGTGATTCCGCCGCTCCTGATCCGCGTCGCCGATGCGCGGTGGGTTTCGGTGCTGGTGCTGCTCACCTTGCAGTCGAGCTTTTTGCTGCCGCCGTTCGGCTACGCGCTGATGATGGTCCGCGGCGTTCTGAAGGAGCCGGTCGGCTTTCGCGCGTTCCTGCGCGCGCTGGCGCCGTTTCTCGCGGCCCAGTGGCTTTTGCTGCTGCTGGTGCTGTTCTTTCCGCAACTGACACATCTTGGTACGCCCTCCGGCGATGGCGGCGAGCTTCGGCCGGCGGCCTTGTCCAACGAGGAATTCAACAGGCGCCTCAATGAGATGATCAAGCTGCCCGACCCCGGGGCGGAGGAGGGCGCCGGTAATAGTCGATGACAGCTAGTGTAGCGACTCTGACGTTCCTTTCAGTGTCGCCGTGAGTTCTTCGAAGGAACGTCAGAAGTCAAAGCCACACTAGAATCATATGGTTGCTAGTGTCCCTTTGGTTCTGACATTCGTTAAAGTGCCCGCCGCGATGGGATACGAATGTCAGAACCGGGACACTAGGTTTTCTTCTAATGAAATTGATCTCCGTCATGTGAAAATCCTGTTGCCTTAGCCCGGCGGGTCGGGCCCTAATGCAAAAAACACAAGCCGCCGGGAGGGCTGCATCCATGCCGTCCGAAAGAGCAGATGAGCGGCGCGGCGTCATGCCTGCGCGACCGCCGATGGGACGCGAGCATGGCGGCATCCAGGCGCTCGATCGCGCTTTCCTTATTCTCGACGTCATGGCGGATGCCGGTGGCGAAGCGAAACTCACCGAAATCGCCGCGAGCGCGGGATTGAACGTCTCGACGTGTCATCACCTGATCTCGACCTTGCATAATTGGGGCTATGTCGCGCGTGGCCCGAACAGCCGCAGCTACGTGCTGGGGTCGCGCATTTTGCACCTCAGTGCCGCCTGCCTGCGGCAAGTCGACTTGCCGCGCCGCGCGCAAAGTTTTGTCGATCGCCTGAACGGCCAGACCCAGGAGGCCGTGCAGCTTGCGATCATGCAGGACACCAATCTCGTCAATGTCCTGCATCGCGAGGCAAGGCATGCGGTCCGCGTCGATGCGGGCTTGGGCGGAAATGCCAATGCGGCGCATGCGGCGGCCACCGGCAAGGCGATCCTGGCGTGGCTGCCTCCGACCGAGCTCGAGCGGATCGTGGCGGACAAGGGCCTCACGGCATTTACGCCGAACACCATTACCGATATCGAGGCCCTCAGGGAAGAATTGCGGCTGACGCGCAGACGGGGCTTTTCGATCGATCGCGAAGAGTTACGCCTTGGCGTGATTTGTCTGGGCGCCGCCATCCGCGATCATGCCGGCGCGGTTGTCGGCTCCATCAGCGTCTCGGCGCCAGCTTTTCGCGCCACGCAGGATTACCTCGATCAAATCAAGCTCCATCTGATCGCGGTGACGGACGAATTATCGGCCGAACTTGGCGCCCCCGGCGCGACGCTGCGCGGCTCGATCAAGGCCGTCGCGGCCGAATAAGGAGTGAAACCATGTACAAGCCCGACCAGATCAAGACCTCGCCCGATTTTCCGATTCCAGAGACGATGCGGGCCTGGGTGTTGGGCGATCCCGATCAGTTGATGCTGACCACGAAGCCGGTGCCGGTGCCGAAGCGGGCCGAGGTTCTCGTCCGCATCGACGCTGTGGCGATCTGCGCGACCGACCTAGAGATCATCCACCATGGTCCGCCGGCGCTGATTCAGGGCGGTCAGCCGTTCAACAAGAATTTCACGCCGGGGCACGAATATATGGGAACGGTCGTGGCGCTCGGGCCGGGCGTCGACGAATACAGGATCGGCGAGCGCGTCACCGTCGAAATCCATGCCGGATGCGGCCAGTGCAAGCGCTGCCGCGAAGGCATGTACACGGCTTGTCACAATTACGGGCTGAACTACGGCGACGTCGACAAGGGGCATCGCGCCAACGGTTTCACGACCGATGGCGGGTTTGCCGAATACGCCATCAACAGCATCAACACGCTGGTGCGGATCTCCGACGAGATGTCGGACGAAGAGGCGACACTGGTCGTGACGGCAGGCACGGCCATGTATGGGTTGACCGAACTCGGCGGGCTTGTCGCGGGGGAGAGCGTCGTTGTGACCGGCCCCGGTCCGATCGGATTGCTTGGCGTGGCCGTTGCCAAGGCGCTGGGCGCCCATCCGGTGATCCTGACGGGAACGCGCGACAACCGTCTTCAGATCGGCCGCGAACTCGGTGCCGACCACGTGATCAATGCGAAAAACGAAGACCCGGTTGCGGCGGTGCGCAAGCTGAACGGCGGCAAGGGCGTCGACTACGTGATCGAGTGCTCCGGCGCGCCGGATGCCGTCAACGAAGCCGCGCGCATGGTCAATCGGGGTGGCCGGATTTGCCTCGCCGCGTTCCCCGGCAAGCCTGCCGAGGTCGATATCGCTTATATCGTGCGCAACAACATCTATGTTTACGGCATCCGCGGCGAGGGCAAGAGCGCCACCCATCGCGCCGAGGC
Organism: uncultured Alphaproteobacteria bacterium; assembly: GCA_963832045.1. GTDB lineage: Bacteria > Pseudomonadota > Alphaproteobacteria > Rhizobiales > Xanthobacteraceae > Bradyrhizobium. The sequence continues at coordinate 509,456 of CAWHSM010000004.1, read as the reverse complement.
GTTCATGGCGCAAAAGCGCTTTGACGCGACCAGGGTGCACACCCACACCTTTGCGCTGGAAGATCTTCCGACCGCGTTGCGATATGCCCGCGAACGCATCGAGGACGCGATCAAGGTCGTGGTCAAGACCCATGGTCATGCCGCTCTCAACCGCGTGGCGGCGGAATAGCCTGGCGTCTCAGTAACGATCTGCCACTCGGGCCGCTGCCCATGTCAAAGCCAGCCTCTGGCCTTCGACAATTTGTTCCGCCGACATCTTGGAGGCGACCGCATCGCGAAGCCTCAGGTAGAAGTCGCGCTGACGCCGTGGCGCCCTGGCGGCAGCGAGATTGAGCCACTTGTAGGAAAGGACAAAATCCTGCGGCACGCCGTGGCCTTTGTCGTAGCTCAAGCCGAGCCGGCTTTGGGCAAAAGCATCACCTTGCTCCGCCGCGCTCCGGTAGAGATCGGCAGCCGCAGCATAGCTCTGCGGCACGCCGAGGCCGTTTTCATAGCGGAAACCAAGCCGCCCGAGCGCGCGGGCATTTGCATGCGTCGCCGCAACCGTTCGCCCGTACTCGCCGGAATAGAGCGGGCTTTCGCCGGCGAAGCCGTCGGTGCAGGTGAGGCAGGCAAGAACCAGCGCGAATGCCGGCAGCGCGTCAGTGAACGCTTTGAGTGCGCGTTTCATGGGCAGTACTCGGATTGATGGTGCCGCGCAGCTTGGAACGGAGTTCTTCAGCAACCGTGTGCGCGTCCAGGCTGTCACGAATGATCTGGGGACGGATGAAGATGATCAATTCAGTGCGCATCTTCTGATTGTCTTGATTCGAGAACGCGTTGCCTATTCCCTGAAGCTCGTCCAGCAATGGAATCCCGCTTTTGTTCTCGTTCTTCTGGTCCTGGATCAGCCCGGCCAGCAGGACGGTTTGCCCGTTGGCGACCGAAATCGAGCTCTTGACCTTTCTCTCCGAGATGGTCGGGGTGAGCGCCGTGGCCGGATCGGTCGAAGGCACGACGTTGCTGATCTCCTGCTCGATATCGAGTCTCACATTGCCGTTGGCGCTGACGCGGGGAGCAACGTGCAGGATGATGCCGGTGTTGCGATAGTCGACGGTGTTGACGACCGTGTTGTTGGCCGTCAGCACGGTCGCGCTGCCGGTCGAGATCGGAACCTGGTTGCCGACCTGAAGCGTTGCCGACTGGTTGTTGACCACGACCAGCGACGGGTTGGACAACACCTTCACACCGGTGACGGTGTGCAGGGCAGTGAGGATCGCGGCGGGCTGCGCCTCCTGGCCGACCAGGAAATTGAATCCGGGGAATGCGCGGTTGATGAAGCTGTTGACGACGGTTCCGGTGGCGGCCGCCGTTGTTGTGGCCGCTGTCTGTGCCGCTGTCGCCGGCGCCGCCGTCGACGTGGTGTTGAGGAGCGAGCCCTGGTCGGGCCTTAGTCCCAGAGCGTGGCTGGTCAGGAAGAATTGAACGCCGTACTGGAGTTCGTCGGTGAGATCGACTTCGGCGATCGTGGCGTCGATCGAGACTTGCAGCTGCGGTTGGTCCACCTGTTGCAACGCCGATTCAATGATCCGGTAATTGCCCTGATCGGCGTAGATCAGGAGCGAATTGTTGACGGCGTCGGGGGTTATCCGGACATTTTGCAGGATGGGCTGCCCTCCGCCGCCCGAGCCGGAGCCGGAGCCGCTTCCCTTGTCAAGCTGGCCGAAATTTCCTCCGGCCGCGCCGCCGCCCGGCGTTGCGCCGAAGCCCGAATTCGTGCGGGATCCGAAGCCGCCCGTCGTCGATGAGGAACTGCTGCCGCCAGTTCCGTTGCTGTTATTGCCGTTATTATTGTTAAGCGAAAGGCGGTCGCTGGCGCTCGCGGAGGTGCCGGACCCAGGCGCGATCTGGTTGTCAGGGCTGTCGAGCAGGCTGCCGGAGGACGACCCGCCGCCGAACATGTCGGTCAGCACGCGCGCGATCTGCTTCGCGTCGCCATACTTCACCCTGTAAACGTGGACGCTTGTCCGTGTGCTGTCTGTACGATCGAGGCGCTTGATCCAGTTTTCAACGGTGTGCAGCAAAGCGGGCTTCTTGCTCACCACCATGACCGCGTTAAGCCGGGCAACCGGCTGCAGCTTGACCAGGTTCTGGTTCAGGCCATTTTCGCCGGTGTCCACGATCTTTTCGAGTTCGGCGATGATGGGTTCGGGTCCGCTATTGGTGATGGGAAAGATGCCGATCGATTGACCGCGCATCCAGTCGACATCGAAACTCGTCGCGGTTTCGACGGCGGTGCGGCGCTCCGGACCGGTGCCCTGAATCAGCAGCAAATTGCGCGTGTTGTCGGCGCGGACCACGCCGGGCTTGGTCGCGAAACTGTCCATCAATTTGAGCAAGGTCTGCGCCGACACAAATTGTAAGGGGACGACCGAGACGCCGTATCCCGGTTCGGGGTTGGCGGCCGCAGCATCGACGTGGCCCGCGCCGATGGCGTCGCCCACCGGGGTCAGACGATAACCCGCAGTGTCGCGCACCAGCACGACGCCGCTGATCCGCAGAGCGTTTTCGAGGACGAAGAGGATATCGGATTTGGGCACCGGCCGCACAGAGACCAGGCTGACCGTGCCTTGTACCCTCGGGTCGATGGTATAGCCGGTCTGCAGGATGTCGCCCAGCACGACCTTGGCGACGGTCGCGACCGGCGCGCTTTCGAAATTGAGGTCAAAGCCGCCGCCAGCTGCCGGCTGTTGCGGGCGGGGTGGGGCGATATCGGTGACTTCCGTGCCCTGGAACACTACCGGCTGAGCCCGCGGACCGCTTGAAGTCGTCGATGTGCCGGCTTGCGTCGGATAACGCGGCAGAATGTCCAGCGAGCGCACCTTGTCCAGGACATCGACGTCCTGACTGCCGCTGGAGTTCACCGTGGCCGAATTGCAGGAGGCTAGTGCGAGAACGGACGATACTACCAGAGCAAAGCTGATACTGCGCCCGATCGTAAAGACCGGTCGGTGCTCGCCGACGCCTGCCATGTTGCTGTCCCAAACCGTTACTCGCCTCGATCCTCTTGGGGGATCGAGCCGAGCGTGGTATTACCGTCCGAACATGACAGAAACAATAGGGCGACGAGTTAAATTCAGGGCGGAGGCGGAGTTGCCGGTTTCGTGAACGGGCGTCGTCTGCCGTTTCGTACAACCGTCATGTTTCCGATCAATAACCAGCCGGCGGTCGACGGGCGATTGGTGCAGTGCAAAAGTCTGCAATCCGCTGGTCGGCGTGTCCTCTTCAGAGTAAAAGTGGCGCGACGGAAAGTACCGATGACCAGCGAAGCGTCCCTGCAATTCCTGGAGCATCTTCGTCGTAACGACCATTTGATGAAGTCGGCTGGGTCCGGTGGTCAACCGATCGAGCAGGGCGGCTCCTCGCGCCCGCAGTCCAAGCTTTGGGAACTCACAAACCTCTCGCCCGGTGAGTTCGCCGATGAGGTGGCTCGCTTTGCCGGGCTGACGCGCGTTACGCTTCAGGATCTCCTGGCGGCAGCGGCGCTCAACGAGGCGTTCTCGCAGCGATTTTTGCGGGAGATGACGGTCTTTCCCTATCAGGCTTCCGATGGAAGTGCTGCGCTGGCGGTTGCCGACCCGACCGATAGCGCAGCCCAGCGCGCCGCCGAAATCGTGCTTCGGCGGCAAGTCGCGATCACGGTCGCTTCGGTGGAAGATCTCACGGTCGTGCTCGACCGCCGTCTCGGCGAAGACAACGCCGAGCCGGGAGAGGCGAATGGCCAGCAGCTTCCGCGTGAAGACGATATCGAAAGCTTGCGGGACCTGGCCAGCGGCGCGCCGGTGGTTCGCGCCGTCAACGATCTCCTGGAAAAAGCCGTGGAGCTGCGCGCAAGCGACATCCACATCGAGCCGTTCCAGAGCGGGCTTGTGGTGCGCATGCGCATCGACGGCATATTGCGAGCGGTCGCCGCGCCCGCCGGCGTGCTGCCGCAGGCGGTGATTTCGCGCATCAAGATCATCGCCAACCTGAACATTGCCGAACGCCGGTTGCCTCAGGACGGCGCCGCGCGGTTGCGCGTCGGCCGCGCCGATATCGACATTCGTGTCGCCATCATGCCGATGCAGCACGGGGAATCCGCGGTCATTCGTATCCTGCCGAAGGATCGCGGGCTGCTGGTGGTCGAGAAGCTCGGATTTTCGCCTTCCGACGAGGTGAAGCTCAGGCGGCTGTTGAAGTTGCCCCACGGCATGATCGTCGTCACCGGACCGACCGGCAGCGGAAAGACCACGACACTGGCAACGGTCTTGTCGATCCTCAACGAGCCCGGCCGCAAGATCCTCACCGTCGAAGACCCCGTCGAATACGACATCCCCGGGGTCAATCAGGCTCAGGTGAAGCCGGCCATCGGATTGACGTTCGCGGCCGCGCTGCGCTCCTTTGTGCGGCAGGACCCCGACGTGATCATGGTCGGCGAGGTGCGCGACAACGAGACCGCGCATGTCGCAATTCACGCGGCTCTCACCGGGCATCTTGTCCTGACCACGCTGCACACGGAATTGGCGGCGGCGGCGGTGCCTCGTCTGCTCGATCTCGGTGTCGAGGGATATCTCTTGCGCTCGACCCTGCGCGCGGTACTGGCCCAGCGCCTCGTCCGGCAATTATGCGACCGTTGCAAGACGCCGACGCCGCTTAAGGATGCGGAGTTTGCCGAGGATCCGCGGCTCGCCGCGCTTGGCTTCCATGTCGGGGAAGTCCTTTACACGCCGTGCGGCTGCGACCGGTGCGGCGGCGCCGGCTATCGCGGCCGGTTGGGTGTGTTCGAGATACTCGAACTGACCGACGAAATTCGGGCGCTGATCGGTGAAAAGACCGACGGCCTGAAAATCGATGAGACCGCGATCCGCGCCGGGATGACGACGATGGTCGGTGATGGCGTCGCGAAATGCCGCGCCGGCCTGACATCGCCGGCGGAACTGCTTCGCGTCACCACCGTGCGATGAGGGAGAGATCGTGCCGAATTTCCGCTATCGGGCCCTGACGCAGAACGGCGAGATCGTAAACGGTACGCTCTCGGCGCCGACGGCTGCGGAAGTGGCCCGCCGCATCGAATATCTTCGCTTGCTGCCGATCGAAACAGTCGAAGACCGGAAGGCCACCGCTGCGGCCGGCTCCAGCTTTGGCTTCTTCGCCCGGCCGACCCCTGCGGAAGTGACGACGTTTACGAGAGACCTCGCACTTCTCCTGAAGGCGAGCGCCCGGCTCGATGACGCCCTCGAACTGCTCGCAAGCGATGCCGATATCGGCAGGCTTCGGCCCGTGGTCGCGCGGCTCCGCGCCTCGGTCCTTGCCGGCGAAAGCTTTGCCGGCGCGGTCGCGGCGCATCCTACGCTGTTTCCCGCCATGTATGTCGCGCTGGTTCGCGTCGGCGAGGTATCGGGAACGCTCGATCAGGTCCTCGAGATGCTGGGAACGGAACGCGCGCGGTCCGAGCAAATGCGCCGCAAACTGACGGACGCGATGCAATACCCGCTGTTCGTCCTGATCGCCGCGGTTTGCGTCATGCTGTTTTTCATCCTGTTCGTTTTGCCGCAGTTTTCATCGGTATTGCAGGACTTCGGCGCAAAGTCCGACACGGCGCTCAGCGTCTTCATCCGCCTGTCGGACTTCCTCCGGGCGAATGCCAGCACCGCCATGCTCACCGTTGCCGCTGTGATTATAGGTCTGTGGTGGCTGTTTCGCCGGCCGGGCACCACGAGCGCGGTCACGTCGGTCGTCGCCAGAATCCCCGGCATCGCCAACATCTTTCAATTCTATCGCACCAGTCTTTTTTGCCGGAACCTCGCGGTTCTGCTCGGCAGCGGCGTCAACCTGACGGCGACCTTGCGCATTCTGGTGGACATCATGGCGGTGACCGGAAACGTCACGGTCTGGACGACGGCCGCGGATCGCGTGCGCCATGGCGGAAAACTTTCGGACGCGTTGCTTGCATCGAGCAACATGCCGCCGATGGCGATCCGTATGCTGCGGCTTGGCGAGGAGACCGGTCAACTGCCGGCGCTCGCGGGCAGGGTTGCCGAGTTCTACGAGGCGAAATTGCAGCGCAGCCTCGACCGTATCGTCGGCATCATCGGGCCGCTCGCCATCATCACGATCAGCACCGTCGTCGGAGGGTTGATCGTATCGGTCATGACAGCGCTGCTGTCGGTTACACAACTGGTCGGATAAAGGATTGGCTCAGATGCGCAAACACGTTCGGACTTCTTCCAACTCAGACGGCAAGCGCGGGCACCGGCATGACGCCGGCCAGCAGGGCTTTACCCTGGTCGAAATGCTGGTGGTCATCACCATCATCGGCCTGATCATGGGTTTGATCGGCCCGCGTGTTCTCAACTATCTCAGTGAATCGAAGGTCAAGGCGGCGAGAATTCAGATGCAGAGTTTTGCCAGCGCCCTCGACCTGTTTTATCTCGATGCCGGCCGCTTTCCTTCGACGTCGGAAGGCCTGGCTGCTCTGGTTCAGCGTACGCCCGGCGTCGCGGCATGGAATGGACCCTATCTGAAGGGCGGCAGCCTGCCGCACGATCCCTGGAGCCATCCTTATTTGTATCGCTCGCCGGGAGAACGCGGACCCTATGACATCATGTCCTACGGTGCGGACGGTCAGGAAGGCGGCAGCGGCGTCGCGGCCGATATCTCGATCGAAAACCTGACCAACGCGAAAAATGAATAGGGTTTCGGAACGCGGCTTCACCTTGCTTGAGATGGTGTGCGTGCTTGCGCTTATCGCCATGATGGCGGCTGTGCTGCTGCCGTTCATTCCGCGTCAGACCTCGCGCTCCCGCCTGCAGGCCTATGCGCTCCAGGCGGCGGCCATGCTGAAGGAAGATCGCAACGCGGCGATCCGGCGCGGAACCGCAGTAGCCACTCTGGTCGACGCCGGCAGCCGCCTGATACGATCGGGCGCAACCGCGGACATGATCCGTATTCCGGCCGACGTTCACTTCGAGGCGCTGCTGCCGCGCACCTGCAACCGGCGGGAATCGCTGTCGACGATCAGCTTCTTTGCCAGCGGCATGTCGTGCGGCGGGGCGATCGCGCTGACGCGGCTGGATGTCGGATATGAGGTGCGCGTCAACTGGTTCACGGGAAGGGTCGAAATTGTTTCGCGCAACGCCGCCAATTGACCGCCGCGACGCCGGCTTCACGATCATCGAAGTGCTGATCGCGCTTGCGATCGTTGCCGTCTCGATCGTGGCGATCGGATCGGTGATGTCGACGAACGTGCGCGGGGTTCGCTCGCTGGAGCAGCATGTCACACTGATGCAGACGGTGCGTTCGGTGATGACGGCTGAATTGCCGCCGCGCGCCGAACTCGGCTTCGGGACCTTGTCGGGAAAGGCGAGCGATCATCAGTGGAAGATCGACGTCGGTCCGATGGGCGAAGAATGGGATGCGCCGGGCACTGACGTTGCGTGGGTTCCCGCGCTGGTCAGGATTCAGGTTCGCTCTCCTTCCGGGGCAGTAATGGATATCAAGACAGTTCGTCTGATTCAGGTGCCACCGAAATGAGGCCGCCAGTCGAGCAACGAACAAGTGAGGGCGGCTTTACGCTGATCGAAAGCCTTGTGGCGCTGGCGCTGATGGGCCTTGTGCTTTCGGCGCTCGCCAGCATTACCGCGCAATGGTTTCCGAACTGGAATCGCGGTCTTGACCGCATTCAACGCAGCGAGTTGATCAGCAGCGCGCTGCAACACATCGGCGAAGACCTTGCGGCGGCCGAATATGTGCCTGCCAATCGCGGCGCAAAACGGCCGCTCTTCGATGGCTCGGAGCTGTCGGTCACGTTCGTGCGCGCCGCGATCGGCCCGAACGCCGGCACCGGGCTCGATGTGGTGCGTCTTGCCGAAACCACCGACCAGGGCGGCCTCGTCACCGCGCGCTCGCGCGCGCCGTTCCGGCCGTTGCCGTTGGGATCCTCGCTCTCCGAGCAGCTTCACTTCGGCGAACCCGTCCTGCTGTTGCGCGCGCCGTTCCGGCTTTCCTTTGCCTATGCCGGCGAAGACGGTGAATGGAAAGGCCGTTGGCGGGATTCCAACAAACTTCCGGCAAAGATCAGGTTGACGGTGCGCGACGCGGCCAGCGAGCGAATCCTTTCGATCTCGACGGTGACCCCTGTCCACGTGCAGTCTCCGGCGGCCGGCGACTGCAAGCAGCCGGACGGCGATTGTGACGCCACCGCCGATACGCCGGCGTCTTCGCAGCAGGCGGGCAACGCCGCTACAGGGACGGGCGGTTCGCGATGAGACAGCCTCTCAAACCAATCGCCGATACCCCGGAGCGCGGCTTTGTCATCGTCGCGGTGCTCTGGATTCTGGTGGCGCTGTCGACGCTCGCGATGGTGTTTTCGGTCTATCTCTCCAATTCCGCCCGCGCATTGGGGGTGACCGACACCGGCATCCTGAAGGACGCGCTGGTGTCGGCCAGCCTGGAACTGACCGCCTATCAATTGCTGTTGACGGACGAAAAATCGCGCCCCGCTCAGGGCTCGTTCCGTTTTCGGCTGGATAACGCGGAAGCGCTCGTTAGCTTCACCTCGGAAGCCGCGCGCGTCGATCTCAACAAGGCGCCGAAGGAAATTCTCGCCAACTTGTTCGAGGTACTTGGCGCGGGACAACAAACGGCAGCCGAGATTGCCGATCGCATCGTTGGATGGCGAACGCCGCCGACGGAAAACGCGGCCAACGAGGAGGAGGCGCTGTATCTTGCCTCCGGCCTGACTTATTCGCCGAGGCAGGGCCCCTTTGCCCATGTCAACGAACTGAGCCTGGTGCTGGGCGTGCCGCCCGTCATGGTCGAACGCGCGTTGCCGTATGTGACCGTCTTCAGCCGATCGAAGGATATCGATGTCCTCATTGCGCCACCGGAGGTGATTGCCGCGCTGCCGGACATGACTCCGGCGGCGCTCAACGACTTCCTGAAGCAGCGCTCGTCGCTGCCGCGCGACAAGGACGCGGTCGCGGCCGCATTGGGTCCGGCCAAGGCGGCCGCGACCTTGCCCCAAGCCAAATCCTTTCGCGTCCTGACGACGCTACGCTTTACTAACGGCCGTCATGCCTCGTCGGAAGCGGTCATCGCATTGGCGCCGGACAAAAACAAAGACCAGAGCAAAGACAACGGCAACGGCCAGAATAAAGACAACAGCAGCAGCAACATTAACAACAGCAACAGCAACAGCAACAGCAACCAGAACGGCGGCAACAACCAGGCCAAAGACAACAACAGCGACAACGGCAAGAAGGACAAGGACAAAGGGCCCTACAGCATCCTGTCGTGGCAGGACGATGTGGAGACGGGTGCCCAATCACTTAAACGGGCGGGCGGACGATGACGGTCATATCGGAAATCAGGGGCTTGTTCGACGAGTGGATCGCAGCCGTGGCCCGCACGGTCGATCTCGCCGTCGGCCGATATGCACGCCGGTCGCAGTCGCAGATCGCGCTCAGTTGCGAAAGCGCCGACATCCTCACGGCGAGGCTGATGTCGGCGCCAAAGGGCCCGGTTCTGTCCAGGATATCGTTTCGTCTTTCCAATGGCCGGCCGAGCCCGGCCTTGCCGGCGGATTGGGAGGCGGCGTTCCGCGGCAGCCGGGTCGAATTGCTGATGGCGCCCGGTCAGGTTCTGTTTCGGTCGCTCGATTTTCCCAGGCAGGCTGCGGATTTCCTCGACGGCATGATCCGCACGCAGATCGATCGTCTGACGCCATGGGCCGCCGACGATGCCTTGTTCGGCTGGAGTCCGCCCTCGGTCACCGGACAGGAGAGGATTGAACTGACGCTGGCCGCGACATCGAAGCAGGAAATCCAGCCGCTCGTTCAGCTGGCTACCGGCTTGGGAGCGGAATCACTTGTCGCATTCGCCGTGCCCCCGACCGCGAACGACACGCGAGCAAAAATCAAGGTCTTCGACCAGCCGCTGCGCCGCGAGGGCAGCCGCCTGCTGGATACCCCGCGCGTGTTGCGTGCGATCTTGCTGTCGGCCGCCGCTGCGGCCGCCGTCGCGCTGGTGGCGGCGGTCTACGTCGGCGACAGCCTTGATTCCGAACAGCAGCAATTGACGCGCCTGATCTCGCAACGCCGCGCCGCGCTTCGCCTTGGTCCTGACGGCGGCTCGGCGATCGGGCTTCTCGCCAGGCGCAAGCAGACCAGCCCGTCGAGTGTCGTGGTGCTGGAAGCGTTGTCGAAGGCGTTGCCGGATGGCACCTACGTTACCGAGCTTCGAATCGACGGAGACAAGGTTCAGCTGGTCGGTATGACGCAGGACGCGCCGTCCCTGATCCGGCTGATCGAAAGATCGCCGCAGTTCGCCCGTGCGACATTCTTTGCGCCGACCACGCGGGCGCAGAACGAACCGGGCGAGCGTTTCCACATCGAAGCCCGCATCACGCCTTCTTTTGGATCCAATACATGAGCCTCGCCGCGACCTTGAGAAAATCGCTGACGACATCGCCCGTGGTGGCCGCGACCGCCTATGCCGGGCTAGTGATCGTGCTGTTGGGGATGACCGCGAGCTCCGTGGTCGACATTTTTGGTCAACGCGCGCTGGTCGCCGAATCGGAGTCCATGCTGGCGCAACTCGAGGGCCGCAAGGCACCCGTCGCGGGCGGACGATCGGGCGATGCCGGTCTGCCCTCGGGCTCGGCCTTTCTCGAGGGCGCGACGGTGACGGTGGCGGGCGCAGCACTTCTGCAACGCGTCGCCGGCGCGGTGACCAAGCACGGCGGCAATGTGCTGTCGTCCCAGCTCGATGTGCAGGGCACGCAAGCCAAGGCCGGATTCGTCAGCATGGTCGCGAACTGCGAGCTCGACCAGGAGGCGTTGCAACCGCTGCTCTACGACCTGGAAGCCGGCATGCCGTTCTTGTTCATCGATCAACTCGACATCCAGGCCTCGACGGCAACATCCGGCGAAGGCAAGTTGCGGTTTCTGCTGGGCGTGTCAGGGCAATGGCAGGGTACAAAATGACCATGCGCAAACATGCAATCCGGCTTCTGGTTGTTGCGTTGCCGCTATGCGCCGCCGCATCCGCCTCGCAAGGTATTTCCGATCCGTCTCTCGACGATCAGGCCGACGGCGCGCGGGCGAATGCGTCGGTCCCCTCGACCTGGAGTGAGCCGACCACCACAGTGGTGGAGGTGACTATTCAGCCGCCGGCGCCATCGGTAACGGCCGAGCGCGCGATCAGCGCCAATCCGCTATGGGCGATGCCGCTCAAGCAATTCTCCGTCACGCGCGAGCGTCCGATCTTCTTGCCGTCGCGTCGGCCGCCGGCTCGCCTGGAGGCGGCCGTTCCGGCACCAAAGGCCGTGGCTTTGCCCAAGGAGCCCGAGCGTCCGCAGCTCTCATTGGTCGGCACCATCTCCGGCGATGACGACAAGTTCGGTATTTTTCTCGACCAATCGACCAAGGCGGTGATCCGGCTGCGAGTCGGCGACGATTTTCAGGGCTGGAAGCTTCGATCGGTGCAAGGCCGGGAGACGTCGCTCGAAAAAAATCAGCAGAGCGTTGTTGTGGCGCTGCCTCAGCCGAGCGCTGCACAAACCGCGGTCGCCGTCCGTCACGAGGCCTGGCAACCCGAGACTGACAATGAAAAGCTGCTGCCGGTAAACACGCGCCCGCATCTCGATCAGTAGACAAGGCGCCAGCGTTGATCAAAACCAGTATTGCTGAAAGCCCGATGTCAGCAGCAGCCCGGTGGCGAGGAACGGCCCGAACGGCATCGACGCCTGGGCCGTCAGGGAACGCCCGGCCGCGTGCATGATGCAGGCGCAGGTCAGCGCCGTCAGTGTCGCGACCAGCAGAAGCATCGGAAGCCCCGCGATGCCGACCCAAATTCCGGCCGCCGCAAGGAGTTTGACGTCGCCCAATCCCAATCCCTGGACTTTTCGATACGCGAAATAAAGCCGGCGCAGCAGCCAGAACAGCGCGCCGATGGCAGCGCCTTCGCCGACGGCTTGCAGGGCGGCGGATGGGTCACCGGTCATCAGGATTTTGACCAGCCCGAGTCCGGCAATCGCAAGGTTCAGCCAATCCGGAATGATGCCGTGGCGGATATCGATCCAGGCCAGGACGGCGCACAAAAGGCACAGCAATCCGAACGATGAGGAGGCGGCCATGCGCTGTTGCCCGTTTCGATCAGAAAGCTCTAGTGTCCCGGTTCTGACATTCGTATCATGTTGCAGCGGGTTCGTTTACGAATGTCAGAACCAAAGGGACACTAGCAAATATTGGATTCTAGTGTGGTTTTGGATTTGACATTCGCTTGGAGGACTCGCCGCAATACTGAAGCGAATGTCAAATCCACCACACCAGCAGAGTGCCGGAAGCTCGGGAACGCTAACGCGCGTATTGGTCCGGTCCCATCGCCCAGAGCCATTGATCGTAGCCGGTGGCAAAAGTGCGGTTGGTCTGCGCCGGATTGCGATTGACGAGCGGCCGCATGAACATCGGGTGCGTGGCGCTGCGCACCTCATGTTCGATGGTGAAGAGATGCTTTCCGCTCGCAAGATCGACGATGTCGCGAAAGCGATACTGATAAGGATTGTCTTCGCGGAAGATCAGGTCGCGTTCGGACAGTGCGCGGTGCGGGCCTGAGAAATTCGTGATGTAGATCTGGACGTGATGGCCGTCATATTCCGGCTGCGGTCGGTCGGTTTCGCGAAACTGCAGGCTTTGGTTCTTGCCGACTTCCACCGAAGCGACGTGGCCATCGCCGTTCGCAAGCTTTGCCGGCATGCCCATGATCTTCGGATAGAAGTCGCAAATACCCTTGGCGCTGCCCGTGGGGACATCGAACTCGACATAGGGAATGCCGAGCGTGATACGTCCGAAGCGCTTCGCATCCGGCTCATGGCAGCGCACGCGATTGCCCCAGGGGCAGGTCGCCTCGACGTAATCGTTGTGCTCCTTGAAGGCGAACCTGGTGCCTTCGAGCTTCTTTGCAACCGATGCCAGCCGCTCAAGCAGCGCCTTGCGTCCGGAGATCACGAGCCCGGTATGGCCGCGCAGCACCTGCGGCTCGCCGCTCGGTAGATGAAACTGGCTGCGGCCGACATTGACCCACATGTTGTCGTCCGACGTCATCAGGTAGGGGTCGCGCGTCAGCCCCAATCCTGAAACATAAAACAGCGTCGCCAGGCGCTGGTCCGGCACCCGGACGTTGACGTGTTCCAGGTGGACCGAATTGCCGAGATCTTCGGCGGCGCGGTCGAAATGTTTTAGCATGACGGGCGTTCCTGATAACTAGTGGTCCGATTCTAACATTTGCATCCCGATCTGGCAGGCACTTTTGCAAATGTTAGAATCAAAGGACCACTAGTGTCCCGGTTCTGACATTCGTATCCCATCGCAGCGGGCACTTTTACGAATGTCAGAACCAAAGGGACACTAGCAACTATATGATCCTAGTGTAGCTTTGACTTTGACGTTCCTTCCGAGAGCTCGCGGCAACACTGAAAGGAACGTCAGTGTCGCTACACTAGCAAATATAGGTTTCTAGTGGAGTTTTGGATTTGACATTCGCATCACGCATTCCCGGCTACAGGGTAGCGAATGTCAAATCCACTCCACTAGCCGTATCATACGGAGCGCCGCGCCATGCGCCAACCACTCAATCGTTCCTCAATTTTCACCTTTCGAAAAACCGCTCACAACGAGGCGATTGAGCCGGCTGGCGAAAGCTGCCGGATCCTCCGGCAACTCGCCGTCCAGAATTTGCGCCTGCTCGAGCAGGAGGAAAGACAGGTCGGCGGCATCGGCGCCGGCCTTGGGGATGGCTGCGACCAGGGGATGGCGCAGGTTGATTTCAAGAATCGGCTTGGTGCCGATGCCGCGATTTTGCTGCGCCAACAGCCGCTCGAGTTCACGGTCGGGACCGTGACTGCCGGCGACCAGGCAGGACGCGCTCGCGGTGAGACGTTGCGAGGCGCGGACGTCGGAGACGCGATCGCCGAGGCTGTCCTTGATTACAGCTATGATCATCGCCTCGTCGGCTGCGGGCTTTGCCTCTTCCTTCTTGTCATCGAGCAGCGGGATCAGTCCGAATTCGATGTCGCCCTGGCTCAAGGATTTCAGCGGCTTGCCTTCGAATTCAAGGGCAGCCGAAGTCCAGAACGCATCGACGGGATCGGTCAGCAGCAAGACCTCGATGCCGCGTGCGGCGGCCGATTCCAGCTTGGGGTTGGATTTGAGCCGCTCGATGCTGTCGCCGACCAGAAAATAGATTTCGGTCTGGTTCGGTTTGAGATCGGTGACATACTGTTTCAGGTTGCGCTTCTCGCCCGACGTCGTGGTGAATCTCGACAGCGCCAGCAATTTCTCGCGCCGCTCGAAATCCTCGTAAATACCTTCTTTGATCACCGCCCCGAAAGCATCCCAGATCTTCGCGAAATTCTCCGGCTGTTTGTCGGCGAGGGTTTCGAACTCTGCGATGACGCGCCCGGTGACGGCCTTTCGGATCTGGACCAGTTGCGGATTGTTCTGCAACATCTCGCGCGAAAGGTTGAGCGGCAGGTCTTCGCTGTCGATGACGCCGCGAATGAAACGCAAGTAAGCCGGCAACAGTTCGGCATCGTCGGTGATGAACACCCGGCGGACATAAAGCTTGACACGGCCTTTTCGCGAAGGATCGAACAGGTCGAACGGCTTGGTCGAGGGCGCAAACAGCAAGACCGCATAGGAATATCGTCCTTCGGCCCGGTAGTGCAGCGTCATCGCCGGCTCGTCGAATGCACCGGCAATCGACTTGTAGGCTTGCGCATAGTCCTCGGGTTTCAGTTCGGATTTCGGCCGTTGCCAGAGCGCGCTCGCCGAGTTGATCTGCTTGGGCTCGCCTTCGTCGCCGGCGAGTTCGATCGGAAACTGGATGTTGTCGGAATAGGCGCGAACGATGCGCTCGATCTCGTAAGCCTCGAGATATTTGGTCGCCTCGGTCTTGAGATGCAGGACAATTTCGGTTCCGCGCTTGAGGAGCGGCGCGTCATCCGGATTGGCCGGTGCAATCTCGAAGCCGGACCCGCCGGAAGAAGACCACTTCCAGACTTCCTCGGCATCCGCGCGGCGGCTTACGACGACAATGCGCTCGGCCACCATGAAGGCAGAGTAGAAGCCGACGCCGAATTGCCCGATCAGGCTCGTTCCGTCCTTGGCCTCCTTGAGGCGAGAGACAAAGGATTTGGTGCCTGAGCGGGCGATGGTCCCGAGATTGTCGATCAGCTCCTGCCGGCTCATCCCGATCCCGGTATCGGCGATGGTCAGCGTGTTGTTCTTCTTGTTCGGGATGATGCGGATTTTCGGCGCGCCCTCATCGCCCATCAGCGCAGGCTCGGCGATCGCTTCATAGCGCAGCTTGTCGCAGGCGTCGGACGCGTTCGAAATCAGCTCCCGCAGGAAGATATCGGTCTCCGAATAGACCGAATGCACCATCAGGTTCAGAAGTTCGGAGACTTCGGCCTGAAACGGCTGCGCCTCAACGGCAGGTTCAATGGTCGTCATTCTCTGGGCTCTCTCGGAATAGGTGCGGAAAATGTCGATATAGCGGCGCGGGACTCAAGATCAAGCTCGGAAAGCCCCGATACCATGGATGCAGGACCAGATCGAAAGGCAAGCCGGCTCGAGTGGCCGCGATCCGCAGACGCCATGCACAGGCTCGTGAATGGACAAGGGCACCCTCGCACCGTCCTATGCCCCGATATATAACGACCGTCGTTTTGAAATACCGAGGGAGCTCCATGAAGCGCAATATTCTTGTTGCCGTTGCCGGCCTGTTTTTCAGCTCACTCGCGCAAGCCGCCGAACCGGTAAAAATCGGCATTACCACGATCCTTAGCGGCCCGACCGCCGACCGGGGACAACAAGAGCAATATGGCGCCCAGCTGGCCTTGGACCGCATCAACCAGGGCGGGGGCGTGCTTGGACGGCCGGTCGAGGCTTTCTATGCCGACAATGCGTGCAAGCCCGACATCGGGGTGCCGGCGACAAAGCGGCTGCTCGAGCAGGAGCATGTAGCCGTCATCATCGGCGCGCTGTGCACGCCGGTCACCCACGCTATCATGCCTGTGATGCAGCAGGCCAAGGTGCCGCTGGTGATTGCGACTTCGGCGGGACAGGATTTCGTCGACGCCTCCGGCGCCGGAGGCAACGATTTTGCCTTCAAGACGATCCCTTCGGAAGTCGACATCATGCGCGCTCTGGTGCGCTGGCTGAAATCCAAAGACGTCAAATCGGTTGCGATTGTCGCCGACGACGGCGAGTTTCAGCACGCCAACGCGATCGCGGCGGCGAAGGCGGCGCGCGATGCCGGCATCAGTGTTACCGCGGAAGAAACCATTGCAAAGGACACCAGGGATTTCGCGGCGATCTTCGGCAAGCTAAAGGGCGGATCGCCCGGCCAGATCGTTGCGATCCTCGGTCCTTCCACGACCGAATTTTTCAAGGCCTATGAAACGTCGGGCTGGAGGGTGCCGGTGACGGGACGCTTCGATCTCGCCGGCGCGCTTGCCGCGATTTCCCCGGCGTTTCGCGATGCGGGCGGCGGGTCCGGATTGACCGGCGTCGCCGTGTTCTCACCGGCATTGGACCGGCCCGAGGTACAGGAATTCGTCGCTGCCTACAAGTCGCATTACGGGCTGGTGCCCACGCAACGCTCGTTCTTCGTTTTTGAGGCGACCTATCTGGTGGTGGATGCCATTCGCCGTGCCGGGTCCGACCAGCCGGCGGCGATCGAACAGGCCCTGAAGACCACGACGATGGCTTCGCGGCTAGGGGGAAGCTACGCTCCGGACGACCACAATCACGCGCACACGCCTTTGCAGATACTGGGATTGCGCGACGGAAAGCCGGCCGTGATCGCCATCGAACAGTGAGACCGGATCGGTCTAGGCGGGGCTTGCCGGCTCTCGCCTGCGCTCGCTCAGGTAGCCGACCAGCGACGTCTTGATGCTTGCGACGTGCTCGCGCATCAGCATTTCGGCGCGCCACGGCTCTCGCGCGGTAACCGCCTCAAAGATGCGGTGGTGATCGTCGTGCCGGCGGCGGACGTCGTGATATTCGAACACCACGATGTTGCGGCTCGACGACACCGGCACGTGATGGCAGATTCGGATCATTTCGCTGAGCATGCGGTTGCGGGCGGCGGCCAGCAACGCGTCGTGAAAATCGCCGTTGATGTCGCGATAGAGGGTGAGATCGCCGGCCTCGAACGATCCGCGTTCGAGCAGCCTGTCTCCGGCAGCCAGGGCTTTTTCGATGATCTCCCTTTCCTGCGGACTGAGCCCGCGCTCCGCCGCAAAGCGGGTGGCGACACCTTCGAGCGCGGCGCGGATATCGTAGGCGTCGACGATCGCAGGAAGCGGAAATTCGCGTACCGTGAAACCGCGGTTCGGCGCGTAGTCCAACAGGCCTTCGCCGGCAAGCGCCTGCAACGCGGCGCGCACCGGGGTTCGCGACACCGACAGCGTTTTGCTGAGCTGGACCTCGTTGATCCGCTCCCCGGCGCCGACCGAGCCGGCCAGAATGGCCTCTCTGACCAGATCCATCACCGACAAAGCGCGGTTGCCGGCGCGCGTTGCGCCCGCGGGTCCTGCGCTGATCTGGTTCGGCTGGCTCGTCATTCGGGCAGGGCGTACCTCTACCAAGTGGATACACTTTGGAAGCTATTTTTCGAATCTACCATGATTTAAGTGCATGAAGCGAACATTTTGTCGCAGATTAGTAAAACACTTGGCACTCCAGGCCGTTGGCTGGAAAAAGTGTATGTAATATATATTGACTCAATCCCGCTTTCGTCGAACCATGGCATCAGAGCAAGGGTGTACATTCATGGCGGACGGCAGCGCAGCTATCAGCGAAAACGCCATTGAACTGATCACCACCGACCGCGGTCCGCATTACGAGCCGTTCGGCTGGCACCACTGGCCTGAACACCCCTGGCTTGCCTATCAATTTCGCCGCGGCCTCGGTGAAACCCAGGAAGGTGGCGGCAGCGTCAGCGAAGTGATGCAGGCGGGATCGCGGATGATCCCGGGCGATCTCGAAAGCTGGCATGCCGAATGGATGCGGATCGCCGATCGCAACTGGAAACGCGGGCTTGCCGAGGAGACCGCGGGCCATATCCGCACCGCGATGAACTGCTTCCTGCGCGCCGCCGACTATTACCGCCAGGCCGAATTTCATCTCGAGCCTGACGATGCGAGGCGGTTGCCGACCTTCGAGAAGATGGAAGCCTGCTCGCACAAGTTCATCTCCTATCTCAATCCGCCCGGCGAGGTGGTTGATATTCCTTACGAGCCGGGCAAGCCGATCTGCGGCTATTTCGTCCGCGCGCCATTTCCCGGTGAGAGGTTGCCGGTGCTGATCTGCATGGGCGGGCTCGACTCCATCAAGGACGAGATGTGGTTCATGCAGGCGCATGGCTGCCTGCAACGCGGCATTTCGGTGCTGATGATCGACGGGCCGGGGCAGGGCGGCACGCTGCGCCGGCACAGGATCGCCACCCGGCATGACAGCGAAGTGCCGATCGGCAAATGTATCGACTGGCTGGAACAGCGCGACGACGTCGATACCAGCCGGATCGCCGTGTGCGGCTCGAGCATGGGCGGCTATTACGCCGCGCGGGCGGCCTGTTACGAACCGCGCCTTGCTGCCGCGATCTCGCACGGCGCGATCTGGTCGGTGCACGACATGTGGGGTGCCAAGGGTGACGATTTCGGCCTCGCGATGCATATCCGCTGGGTGTTCGGTGTCAAATCGATGCGGGAGGCCCACGAATTGATGAAGCCTTTCACCCTGAAAGGTCATCTCGAGCACATGCGCTGCCCGTATCTGGTGCTGCACGGCGGCCACGACGTGCTGACCGTGACCGCGGCGCGAAGCACCTACGACTATGCCAGGGCCCATGGCGTCGATGCGACATTGCGCGTACTCGATCCGGATGAGACCGGGGCCGAACATTGCCAGCACGACAATCCGACCATCGGCCAGGAAGTATTGGCCGACTGGCTGGCCGATCGCTTCGGCATCGACCAGCGCGCGTTGCTCAAGACCTCCTTCAATCCCCTGATATGAGGCCCTGCCATGAATCCAGCGATCAATTTGGGTGTCGATCATCCCAAGGCTGCCGTGGTCGCGATCGACCTGCATCGCGGCCATCTCGATATGGCGGTGGCCACCATGCCGACGACGCCGGATGTTGCGACACGCGTGATCGCGGCGAACAAGCGGCTGTTCGACTGGTGCCGCAGCGCCGGCATTCCCGTCATCCATCAGGTGACGTCCTATCGCGACGCCGACGAAATCCGCGTCAATCCGTTCTGGCGCGCCGGCGCCGAAGACCCCACCAGCACGCGCAAGAACGCGATGCGTCACAACATCATCGGCGGTCCCGGCTGCACCGTGATGCCGCAATTGCTCGACCCCAGGGATTTCATCGTCAACACCAAGAAGCGCTACGACTGCTTCCTCGGAACCGATCTCGATTTCCTGTTGCGCTCGCACGGCGTCAACACGCTGTTGATCACCGGCGTCAACACCAACTCCTGCGTGCTTGCCACCACCACCGCCGCCAATGTGCGCGATTACGCCGTGATCGTCGTCGAGGACTGCGTCGACAGCATGGACGGCCCGGAACTGCATGCGGCGGGGCTTGCCTGCATTCGCACCGCGTTCGGCCTTGTGATGAATACGGATGCGGTGATGAAGCTCGAGGGGCTTGCCCCGCGCAAGCCGAACGCCGCATGATTGTCTTTCCCCGAACCCATTAAAGAGTACCCGCCATGACCGGCCCCATGATCCCGCGCGACCGCTCCGATTATTCCGCCATCGTCGATCGACCGCCGCTGAAATTGCCGGGCGGCGCGCGAATGGTGGTCTGGACCATCGTCAATCTCGAAGTATGGGATATTTCCAAGCCGATGGCGCGGCAGGTGTTGCCGGCGCCGACCGGAGTTCCGCTGCTGCCGGACGTGCCGAACTGGAGCTGGCATGAATATGGCATGCGGGTCGGGGTGTGGCGGTTCTTCGATCTCTACAAGAAACTCGGCATCGCACCGACGCTCTCGATCAATGCGCGCGTCTGCGAGGAATATCCGCGCGTCGCCCAGCAGGCAAAGGACGCCGGCTGGGAGTTCATGGGCCATGCCTACGAGCAGGGGCCCATTCATAAAGAGACCGACCAGAAGGCCATGATCGCCCGCTCGATGGGCGTGATCGAGAAATTCACCGGCAAGCGCCCGGTCGGCTGGCTCGGGCCCGGCCTGACGCAAACGCTGGAGACGCCGGAATTTCTGGCGGAGGCCGGCGTCAAATATATCGGCGATTGGGTCTATGACGACGAGCCGACAGTGATCCGCACCGCCAAGGGTCCGCTGGTGACGCTGCCCTATACGGTTGAGCTGAACGACATCCCGATGATGATGGTGCAACACCACGACAGCGATCATCTGCTCCGGCGCAGCATCGACAGTTTCGACCGCCTCTATGCCGAGAGCAAGGATCGCCCGAAGATCATGTCGATCGCGATCCATCCCTACATTTCCGGCCAGCCGTTCCGCATCAAATATCTCGAAGCAGATCTACGACTACGTGAACAAGCACGAGGGCGTGGTGCACTGGAACGGCGAACAGCTTCTTGATTGGTATCAGGGCCAGGCCGGAGCCAAGAAGTGAGCGGCCAGGCTCCGCACGCGCCTCCGACGATCGCCGCGACCGAAGCCGCGGTCGCCGGCGGCGGCTTCTTTCCGGTTCGGCGCATCTATTGCGTCGGCCGCAACTATCTCGACCACATCCGCGAAATGAAGGAAGCCGACGAGCGCGACCCGCCGTTCTTCTTTCAAAAGCCGCGCGATGCGATCGTGCTGGACGGCGCGCGCGTGCCCTATCCGCCCTTCACCTCGGATTTTCAGTTCGAGGTCGAACTCGTGGTCGCGCTCGCCAAGGGCGGCCGCGACATCGCCGTGGATGAGGCCAACAGCCTGATCTGGGGATACGCCGTCGGCATCGATTTCACCCGGCGCGACCGCCAGCGCGACGCGCGCGATATGAAGCTACCCTGGGAAGCCGGCAAGAGTTTTGACGCTTCGGCGCCGTGCGGGCCGATTGCGCAGCTGCGCGATGCCGCGCATTTCGAACGCTGTGCGATCACGCTTTCCGTCAACGGGGCCGAGCGCCAGCGCGGCGACACCGGTCAGATGATCTGGAGCGTGCCTGAAGTGATCGCGCAATTGTCCAAACAGGTGACGCTTGCTGCCGGCGACCTGATCTATACCGGCACGCCTTCGGGCGTTGGTCCCGTGGTGCCAGGCGATCTGATTACGGCCCATATCGACGGGCTGCCGTCGCTGACCCTGACGATCATTGAAGCTGAGACATGAGCATGCAGCCGACCGAACGTATCAGTTATTCGCCGATCACCGGGCGACCTGCGCTGAAATTGCCCAACGGCGCGCGCATGGCGGTGTGGGTTATCGTCAATGTCGAGGAGTGGGATGCCAATCTTCCGATGCCGCGCACGGTGCTGACCCCGCCGGCCGGAGGCTCGCCGTCGCCCGACATTCCGAACTGGGCCTGGCATGAATACGGTAACCGCATCGGGTTCTGGCGTCTCTTGAAAGTGTTCGACGAATTCAAGATCCCCGGCGTTCTCGCCATCAACGGCTCGGCGCTGGCCGCTTACCCCGCGATCGTCGACGCGGCGAAGGAGCGTCATTGGGAATTCATGGGGCACGGCTTTACCCAGCGCAACATGCAGAAGGTCGAGAACGAGCGTGAGGACATCCGCAAGACCGCCGATGTCATTGCGGCTGCGACTGGAAAGCGCCCGCGCGGCTGGCTCGGTCCGGGTCTCACCGAGACCTGGGAGACGCCGGACCTGTTGAAGCTGGAAAACTACGACTACGTCGCCGACTGGGTGCTGGACGACCAGCCGGTCTGGCTCAAGACCACCACGACGCCGATCGTCAACATTCCCTATACGCAAGAATGCAACGACGTCGCGATGATGTTGATCCAGCATCACAAGGCATCGGAATATTACGATCGCGCGATCGATCAGTTCGAGCAGATCTATGAGGATGCCGCCGATTCCGCGCGCATCATGGCGCTCGTGATCCATCCCTACATCATGGGCGCGCCGCATCGGACGAAATATTTCCGCCGCATCTTCGAGACGATCCGGAAGAAATCCGACGTCGCGATGATGACGGGCGAGCAGATTCTCGACTGGTATCTCGCGACCGGACCGAAAGCGCCTTCCAGGGAATGAGCACCTTCCAGCTTCTCAATGGACTGACCTTCGCCGCGCTGCTGTTTGTGGTTGCGAGCGGCTTCACGTTGATTTTTGGTTTGCTGCGCATCGTCAATCTGGCGCATGGCGCGCTTTATCTGCTCGGCGGTTACGTCGGCTTTGCGGTCGCGACCCGAACCGGCAGCTTCGCGCTCGGAGGCGTGGGCGCCATGGCGGCGATCGCGGCCATTGGTTTCGTGCTCGATCAGGGCTTGCTGCGGTTCGTGCGCGGCAACGAACTGCGCCAGGTTCTGCTGACGCTCGGCTTTGCCTTCGTGCTCAACGACCTGATGCTGGTGATCTGGGGCGGCGACAGTTTCACCGTGCCGATACCGCAGATGCTCAAGGGCGGAATGCGGGTATTCGGCGTGTTCTATCCGACCTACCGGCTGTTCGTGCTGGTCACGGGCATCGTCGTCTTCGCCGGTCTGTGGCTTCTGCTGAACCACACAAGGCTCGGCGCGCTGATCCGCGCCGGCGTCGATGACGCCGAGATGGTGGAGGCGTCCGGCGTCAACATCCGCCGCGTCTTTCTTGTCACCTTCCTGCTCGGCTCGGCGCTCGCCGGTCTCGGCGGATTGATGGGCGGCGCCTTCCTGTCGCTCTATCCGTCGGCCGATGCCGAGATTCTCGTGTTCAGCCTTGCGATCGTCATCATCGGCGGTCGCGGCAGCCTGATCGGTGTCGGCGTCGGCAGCCTTCTGGTTGGGCTTCTCAATACGCTCGGGCAGGTGATGTTTCCGGAGCTTGCTTATTTCGTGATCTTCGGGCCGATGGCGCTCCTGCTGGCGTTTCGCCCGCTCGGCCTGTTCGGACGGGCGGCTACGACATGAGCGGAACCGAACCACAGCCGGTCAGGATCGCCGGCATGACCGCGCGCTCGGCCGGCGCCGTCCTTGGCCTGCTGGCGGTGGCAGCGCTATTGCCTTTGGTGCTTTCGAACTATCAGGTCGGACTGGCCACCGAGATCCTGATCTTCGGCGTGCTCGCGATGTCGATCGATATTCTGGCGGGGTTTGCCGGCCGCACCTCGCTCGGTCATGGCGCGATCTTCGGCGTGTCCGGCTATGTCGTGGTCTATGCCTCTGCGCAGGCAGGGCTGTCGCCGGCGATTGCCTTTGGGCTGGGCATGATTGCGGCGACAGCGGTCGCGGCCGTCTTCGCGCTGCTCGCGGTGCGCACCTCAGGCGTCTATTTCCTGCTGCTGACGCTCGCGCTCGGCATGATCGTGTGGGGCATCTGCCTGCGCTGGACCCAGGTGACGGGCGGCGAGAACGGCATGCGCGGCGACGTGCGGCCGGCCTTTCTGGTCGAGCATCGTCCCTTTTACTGGGCGGTGCTCGCGGCCACGACGCTGGTGAGTTACGCGATGTGGCGATTTGTCCGCTCGCCGTTCGGTCTCACATTGCTGGGAATCCGCGACAGCGAAAGCCGCATGAAGAGCCTCGGCTACAACGTGCCGCTGCATCTGTTCGTGGGCTTTGCGGTGTCCGGGTTTTTCGCCGGAATCGCCGGCGCCCTCTATGCGATGTTCAACAATTTCGTCAGCCCCTCGACGGTGGCGCTGGCGCAGTCGGTCGAGGGCGTGTTGATGATGATCGCGGGCGGGGTCGGCACGCTGTTCGGCGGTTTCGTCGGCGCTGCCGCGATCATCACGCTCGAGAATGTCGTGAGCGCCTATACCGAGCGCTGGCAGACGGTGCTCGGCCTGACCTTCATCCTGCTGATGATTTGTGCGCCCGAGGGCATCATCGGCACGCTGCGCGGCGTTCTGGCACGCCGCGGAAAGTGACAGGAAACGTTACAAGGGCAATTGATCGTTTCGAAAGGACATTGAAATGAACCGCAGGCAATTCCTCAAGAATTCCACCGCCGCTGTGGTCAGCCGCAGGCACGATCGCCGCGCCATGGCGGCGCTCGCTGGCGCAGGCCGGCCCGATCAAGATCGGCCTTCTGGCGCCGCTCACCGGTGTGGTCGCCTCCGGCGGCAAGGAGATGGTCGAGGGTGTACAGTTCTATCTCGAGTCCGTGAATTACCAGATCGCCGGGCGCAAGGTCGAACTCGTGATCGAGGACGATGCGTCCAATCCCGACACGGCGCTGCAAAAGGCGCGGCGCCTGGTCGAGCAGGGCAATTGCCACATGCTGATCGGAGATCTCCTGGCCAATACCGGGCTTGCGGTCGCCAACTACGTCAGGGGCAACGGCACGCCGTATTTCATCCCGATCATCGCGGCGGACGATCTGACGCAGCGCCAGCGCATCAAGAACGTGATCCGTGTCGCCGGTTATTCCGCCAGCGCTTTCACCCATCCGTTCGGCGACTGGGCCTTGAAACAAGGCTACAAGAAGATCGCGACCATCAGTCAGGATTATACCTTCGGCCACGAACAATGCGGTGGTCTCGCGCAGGTGTTCACCGAAGGCGGCGGCGAAATCGTCCAGCAGTTCTGGCACCCGCTCAACACCGCCGATTTCAGTCCTTATCTTGGCCAGCTTGCGGATCTGAAGGTCGATGCGATCTTTGCCATGGAAACCGGTGCCGATGCGACACGCTTCGTCCAGCAATATGCAAGCTTTGGTTTGAAGGGGAAGACGCCGCTGTTGGGCGCGATGAACGCCACCGATCAGTCCGTGATCCGCACGATGGGCGAGGAGTGCGACGGCATCATCGCCGCGGCCCACTTCGCCGAAGGATCGGACAATCCGATCACGCAGAAGTTCACCAGGGATTACGAAGCCAAATACGGCAAGATTCCCTCGCTCTACGGCTTCTCGATGTATTCCGGCATCATGTGGGTTGCCGAGGCGCTGGAAAAGATCGGCGGCAAGGCCGAGGACCGCGATGCCTTCCTCGATGCCGTGCTCAAGACCGAACTTGTCGGCTCGCCGCTTGGCAAGACCGTGAAGCTCGATACTTACGGCAATCCGATCTACGACGTCCAGATCCGCAAGGTCGTCAAGCGCGCCGACGGCAAATACTGGAATGTGCCGATCACGAGTTATCCGAACGTCTCGCAATTCTGGAAGTACGATCCCGAGACCTATATGAAGCAGCCGCCTTATTCGCGGACTTTTCAGGGCATCAAGAAAGCCTAACGAGCCATCAAGGAAGCCCGATCAAGCCTTCCGCCGGACGCGGAATCTTCCACGTCCGGTGTAAACGGAAATTATCGTGTCCGATCCGATCCTCACGCTTTCCGATGTGGTCGTTGCGTTCGACGCCTTGCGCGCGGTCGATGGCGTCAGCCTCACCGTGCCGCGGGGCCAGCGCCGCGCCATTATCGGACCCAACGGGGCCGGCAAGACCACGCTGTTCAATGCCATTGCCGGATTTCTGCCGCCGACCGCGGGACGTATCGCGTTTGACGGTCACGACATCACCCGCCTGCCGCCGCATCGGCGCGCCCGGCTCGGGGTTTCCCGCACCTTCCAGATCACGAACCTGTTTCCGCGGCTCTCCGTGCTCGACAACATGGTGCTGGCGCTGCGCGGGCGGTCGCGGCGGAAGTTCTCGCTGTTCGGCAAGCCCGATATCGACGCCGCCGAAGGGCCGCAGATCGCCGCCGCGCTCGAGGCGGTGCGGATCGCGGGCCGCGCCGCCGTCATGGTGAAGGATCTGTCCTACGGCGAGCAGCGCCAGCTCGAGATCGCGCTGTCGCTTGTCACATCGCCCCGGCTTCTGCTGCTCGATGAGCCGGCCGCCGGGCTTTCGCCCTCGGAGCGTTCGATGGTCGGCGGGATCATCCGTTCCCTCGGCCGGGACATCACCGTGGTATTGATCGAGCACGACATGGATCTGGCGCTTGGCCTCGTCGATCACGTCACCTGCATGTTCGAGGGCCGCGTTCTGGTGGAGGAGGCGCCCGACGACATCCGCCGCAACAGCCGCGTGCAGGAAGTCTATCTGGGGCGGCCGCGCCATGCTTGAAGTTCGCGACCTGCACAGCGGCTATGGCGAGGCGCTTGTGGTTCGCGGCGTCTCGCTCGATGTCGCGCGTGGCGAGATCGTCGCCGTGCTCGGCCGTAACGGCATGGGCAAGACGACGCTGATCCGCTCCATCATGGGGCTGACGCCGCCGCGGATTCGCGCAGGCTCGATCACCTGGCGCGGCGAAAGCCTCATCGGCCTGCGGCCGCACGACATCGCAGACCGCAAGATCGCGATCGTGCCGCAGGGCCGGCGGCTGTTCGCCTCGCTCACAGTGGTCGAGCATCTGACCATGCTCAAAAGCGCGCGCGCTAAAACCGGATGGACGCTGGAGCGGGTGTTCGGTCTTTTCCCAAGGCTGGCGGAGCGGCGCCATCACCGCGGCGGGCAATTGTCCGGCGGCGAGCGCGGCATGCTCGCGGTCGGCCGCGCCTTGATGATTGATCCGCAACTGATCCTGATGGATGAACCCTCCGAGGGGCTTGCGCCGGTCATGGTGCAGCATCTGGAAGGAATTATACTCGACCTCAAGCGCGAGGGACTTTCGATCCTGCTGGTCGAACAGAACCTCTACAGCGCGCTGGCCGTTGCCGACCGGGTCTACGTTCTGGAGACGGGGCAGGTCGTGCATCAAGCCGACGCCGCGGCACTGGCACAGGATACCGAGCCGCTATTTGCGCGCCTCGGCGTGCAGTAAAGGGGCTCACCCGGCCGTTTGGCGTAAGAAATGGCGCTCTTGCCAGCGCAGGGCCCCGTCACCATTTTTATGCCTATGCTGGACTTTGCCCAAACTACCTCTGATGACCTCGCTCCCACGCCTTCATCCCCGGCGCCGCCGCCGGCGGATCACGATCAGGCGCTGCTGGATGCCTATTCCAACGCCGTCATTGGCGTGACCGAGCGGGTGGGACCTGCGGTGGTGCGCGTCGAAACCGGCACCGGGACGCCCGGCGCACGCGCGCGCGGCGGCCTCGGCTCCGGAATCGTGATCTCGCCGGACGGCCTCGTTCTGACCAACAACCATGTCGTCGGTTCCTCGCGGCATATCCGCTTGCAGGATATCGAAGGGATCGTCACCGATGCCCGCGTGCTCGGCGTCGATCCGGATACGGATCTGGCGCTATTGCGCGCCGACGGCGCGCGCGACTTGCGCTATGCCTCGCTCGGCAACTCGCAGAATTTGCGCCGCGGCCAGTTGGTCGTCGCCATCGGCAATCCGCTCGGCTTCGAATCGACCGTCACGGCGGGCGTGGTCTCGGCGCTCGGCCGCTCGATCCGTTCGGTGAGCGGGCGAACCATCGAGGACGTCATCCAGACCGATGCCGCGCTCAATCCCGGCAACTCCGGCGGCGCGCTGGTGTCGTCGGCCGGCGAGGTGATTGGAATCAACACCGCGATCATCAGCGGCGCCCAGGGCATCTGCTTTGCGGTCGCGAGCAACACGGCGCAATTCGTGCTTTCCGAAATCATCCGCCATGGCTATGTCCGGCGCGCTTATATCGGCGTCTCCGGGCAGACCGCGCCGGTGCCGCGAAGGCATGCGGTGTTGGCCGGCATCGACAACAAGATGGGAGCCTTGCTGGCGCAGATCGAGCCCGACGGGCCGGCCTCGCGCGCGGGGCTGTTGCCAGGCGATGTCGTGATCCGTCTCGACGGCATCGCCATCCATGGCGTCGATGACCTGATCCGCGTGCTCGACCGCGACCGGATCGATCGCACCCTCAAAATGGACGTGCTGCGGCTGGGTCGCTTGCGCGAGGTCGACATTCATCCGGTCGAGCGCAAACCGTCGGCACGCCAGGGATCGGTGCCGTAGCTCGGTTTGGCGAAGCACGTGCCCAAAGCTTGTGCGTTCGCCTGCTTTTTCTCCCGCGGCGTGGCCGCCGCGAGGATTCCGCATTAACTCCTGACGACAGCAGGATGGCGCGTTCGCATACCATCGGCTTGGCTCGCCTCCAAAATGCAACTCAGCATTTCCCATCGTGCGACGGCGGGCATGGCGGCCGCTGCCACGGGAAGGTCTTTGCGCAGAACGGCGCCGCGGGTTTCGCAGTGCTTCGAAAATCCCGGCCGTGTGGGCAGATATTCCGGCCAATCTTTGCACTTCAAGCCGGTTCGAAAACTGTCTACTGTTCAACTTCACTGAGCGACGTCCGGGGTATCCACTCCGTTGGGTGGTGGCGCAAGGCTCGGACTCGGAGGCAATCTCTGACCAAGGGGCTTCTCACATTTGCCTTGACCAGCCGGCCGCTGGTCCTGTTGGGCCTGCTGTTATTTATTGCCGCGGGAACGTTTGCCTTTTCGCGTCTCAACATCGAGGCCTATCCCAATCCGGCGCCGGTGATTCTGGAAATCACGGCGCAATCTCCCGGCCTGTCCGCGGAAGAGATGGAGCGCTACTTCACCATCCCGATCGAGGTTGGACTTGCCACGACGCCAGGCGTCGATGTCATTCGTTCGACGTCGTTCTACGGCCTGTCTTTCGTCCGCGTCGTCTTCCAGTACAACGTCGATTACTATTTTGCGCTCACCCAGACGGCCATCAACCTGCAACAGAACGTCACGCTTCCGGGCAATGTGACGCCCCAGATCCAGGCCACCAGCCTGGTCGGCGAGATCTACCGCTATGAGCTGGTCGGGCCGCCGCATTTCGGGCTGAGCAACCTGCGCACGGTACAGGACTGGATATTGCAGCGGCGGCTTCTTGCCGTCCCAGGAGTCGTGCAGGTCAATACCTGGGGCGGCACGACCAAGGAATACGACGTCGAAGTCGATCCGCGAAAACTTGAAGCCTACGGCCTGACGCTGCCGCAGGTCATCACCGCCATCGGCAATGCCAACGTCAACGTCGGTGGCCGCACCATCAACATGGGGCAGCAATCGGTGAACGTTCGTGGCGTTGGGCTGATGGACAGCGGGGGCACCACCGACCTGACCCAGGGCTATAAGGTCCAGGACATCGAGAACGTCCTGCTTTCCGAATCGCAAGGCTTGCCGCTGTTCGTGAAAGACGTGGCCAAGGTCTCGGTGGGCAATGTGCCTCGGCTTGGCAAGGCCGGTCGCGACCACTCGGATGACGTGGTGGCGGCGATCATCATCATGAACAGGACGCTGCACACCAATGACGTTGTCGCACGCATCCGCTCGGAGATCGAGAAGATCAACACGGATGGAAGTCTTCCGCCGGGCGTGAAACTGGTCCCGTTCTATGACCGTACCACGCTTGTCGGTGTCACCACCAGCACCGTGCTGCATAATCTCATTTTCGGTGTTTTGCTGATTTTCGCCGTTCAATGGCTGTTTCTCGGCGATCTGCGCAGCGCCGTCATCGTCGGCGCAAACGTCCCGTTCGCCTTGTTCTTCAGCATCATCATTCTTGTCCTGCGCGGCGAGGACGCAAACCTGCTGTCGGTCGGCGCCGTCGATTTCGGCATCATCGTCGATTCCGCCGTGATTGTGGTCGAGAACGTGTATCGCAATCTCGCGTCTTCGCCGGCCGAAAAACAGGAATTGTTGCATCAACTCGCCGAGAAAAAGTGGGGCGACGATCCGACTGCCGCTGGTTCATCGAGTAACCCGACCTGGAATCATCGGTTGCGGCTGATCCTGATCAGCAGTTTGCAAGTCGACCGGGCCGTGTTGTTCTCTACCGTGATCATTGTCGCGGCATTTATCCCGCTGTTCACCATGCAGGGGGTCGAAGGCCAGATTTTCGGCCCGATGGCGCGAACTTATGCCTACGCTCTGATCGGAGCGCTCGTGGCCACATTCACGGTGACACCGTGTCTGTCTTCGCTACTGCTGGCCGAACATCTCAGCGAAGTCGAGACGATCGTCGTTCGCACTATTCGCCGGATCTACACTCCCGTGCTGCGCTGGTCGTTGAGCCACCGGCCGATCACGGTTGTGGTCGGATTGGTCTTTCTCGGCATCAGCGGATTCCTCGGTTCGCGCCTCGGCAGCGAATTCCTGCCGACCCTCGAAGAGGGCAATCTGTGGATTCGCGCCTCAATGCCGCCGACGCTATCGCTTGAGGCGGGAATACCGTTTGTCGAGCGGATGCGCGAAATTCTGCTGCGCCATCCTGAAGTCATCACCGTGGTCTCGCAACACGGCCGCCCGGATAATGGCAGCGATGCGGCGGGGTTCTTCAATGCGGAGTTCTTCGTGCCGCTGAAACCGTTTGATGAATGGCCCGCAAATTTCACCAAAGAGAATCTTGTCGAAGAACTGCAAACCGAATTTTCCAGCGAATTCGTCGGCATCAACTTCAATTTCTCGCAATACATCCAGGACAATGTCGAGGAAGGACTGTCGGGCGTCAAAGGCGCAAACTCCATCAAGATCGTCGGTCCCGACCTCGCGACCCTGGAGCAGATCGCCAAGGCGGCGATGCCCGAGATGGCTCAGGTGCCGGGAATTACCGACCTTGGCGCGTTCTGGGTGCTCGGGCAACCCAATCTGAACATCAAGATCGATCGGGAAAAAGCCGCGCGTTACGGGCTCAACGTCAGCGATGCCAATAACGTCGTTCAGGCCGCCTTGGGCGGAACCGTTGCGACCACGCTCCTGGAGGCGGAACGCCAGTTCGGCGTGGTGGTGCGGCTCGCGCCCGAATATCGCAACAACGTCGATGAGGTGAAGAATATCAAGGTCGGCGTTCAGACTCCTGCCGGAAACGCGCATATTCCATTCAGCGATTTCGCCAACATCACGCTCGACACCGGCGCCTCCTACATCTTCCGCGAGAAAAACCAGCGCTTTGTGCCGATCAAATTCAGCGTACGGGGTCGCGACCTCGCCGGCGCCATCGAGGAAGCACAGCAGCGTATTACCCGCAATGTGAAGCTGCCGCCCGGCTATCGCATCGACTGGGCCGGAGAGTTCGATTCGTTGCAACAGGCCAAGAAGCGGCTCGCTGTTATTCTGCCGATTACCCTCGTTTTTATTCTGGTGCTGCTCTACGGGCTGTTCAATTCGTTCCGTGACAGCCTGTTGGCACTGCTTGGACTTCCGTTCGCGGTCAGCGGCGGCATTCTTGGACTCTATGCTTTCGGATTGAATTTCAGCATTTCGGCCGCGATCGGATTTGTCTCGCTGTTCGGCGTGTCTGTCATGAGCGGTATCCTCATCATCCATGGCTATTATCGCGTGGCCGGCACCGGTCTGCCCCCCGCCGAAGCGATGTTTCGTGCCGTCGACCAGCAGATGCGGCCAATTCTGATGATGACGCTCTCAGCCTGCATCGGCCTGCTCCCGGCTGCGCTCTCAACCGGTATCGGCAGCCAGGTGCAGCGGCCACTCGCGGCGGTCATCGTGGGTGGAATGCTGATCGGACCCGTCTTGTTGCTGGTGGTGGTGCCCGCCTTGCAAAGCTATTTTCTCGGGCGCGAGGTTCCGCATGAAGCGTCGCCGCCGGCCGCGAAGGAAGCTGAAATAACGTAGCCGCCTCTAGTGTCCCTTTGGTTCTGACATTCGTAAAGTGCCCGCTGTGATATGATACGAATGTCAGAACCGGGACACTAGTCGATCACTTCATCGGCGCGCGCGAGCAGCGCCTGCGGCTCACACGTGAACGGCCGCGCGAACCCGCCCCGCATTGCCGAACACGCGCAAATAGCGTTCGACTTCGCTCGGTGCGCCGGTTGCCTTTTCCGGATTGTCCGAGAGTTTTACCGCGGGTCGGCCATCGACTGATGTCACCTTGCAGACGATCGAGATCGGGTCGAGATCGACCGAACCGTCCGGTGTGCATCCGACGAAGTCGTTGGTCAGATTGGTGCCCCAGCCGAAGCTGATGCGGACGCGGCCGGCAAAATGCCGGTGGATTTCCTCGATCGAGCCGACATCCATGGCGTCGGAAAAGACCAGAAGCTTTTCCTTCGGGTCCTGTCCCTTCTGCTTCCACCACGTGATGATTTCTTCGCCGGCAGCGATCGGCGGCGCGCTGTCGGGGCGAAAGCCGGTCCAGTCCGCGACCCATTCCGGCGCATCGCGCAGAAACGCCTTGGTGCCGAAGGCGTCGGGCAGGGCGACCAGAAGATTGCCGCCATAGGTATGGCGCCATTGGTCGAGAACGCGATACGGCGCCCAGCGCAGTTCGGTATCGTCGTTCGCAAGTGCCGCGGCCACCATCGGCAGTTCATGGGCGTTGGTGCCGATCGCTTCGAGATCGCTGTCCATCGCCAGCAGCACGTTCGAGGTGCCGGTAAAGGACGCGCCCAATCCTTCCTTGACCGCTTCGACGCACCAGCGCTGCCACAGGAAACCGTGGCGGCGGCGCGTTCCGAAGTCGGAAAGCCGCAAACCCTCCAGTTTCCGCAAACGTTCGACCTTGCTCCAGAGCTTGGCCTTGGCGCGGGCGTAAAGCACGTCGAGCGCAAAGCGGCCTTGTCCCTTGGTCACCTGCCGCGAGCGCAACTCGTTGAGAATGGCGAGTGCTGGAATTTCCCACATCGTGGTGTGGGTCCAGGGGCCGTAGAAATTCAGTTCATACTGGCCGTCGACCTTCTTGAGTTCGTATTCGGGAAGACGGAACGTCGAGAGGTAGTTGATGAAGTCGGGCGAGAACATCTGCGTCTTGCCGTAGAAGGTATTACCGGCAAGCCATATCAATTCCTTCTTGCTGAAGCGGATCGAACGGGCGTGATCGAGTTGCGCGCGCAACTCGCGTTCCTCGATCACTTCGGCCAGTCGTACCTGCCTGGAGCGGTTGATGACCGAAAAGGTGACCTGCTGGTCCGGGTAGCACTCCCGGATCATCTGCAACATCAGGAGCTTGTAGAAATCGGTATCCAGCAGGCTGCGCACGATCGGATCGAGCCGCCAGCCGTGATTGTAGGTCCGGGTTGCGATATCGGTGACTGTCATGGAGGCAATCCTAGCCCGCTCGCGGCATCCCAACCAGTAGGTTTTGGCCGGCGAGCCCTTTTCCGGATGCGCTGGGTGACCTCCCGGAGCCCCGTCCAGGCCGGGTTTTGCGGTGCAAATTGCCGTGGAAGGCGCGGTGGCCGTCGCGGTGATTGAAAACCCCTTCGCCGGGCGATATGTGGAATATCCTGCCCCGTTCATTGCGATCGGCGAGGAGCTCGGCGAATTGCTCGCATTAACGCTGGAGGTTCGGCATGCAACGAAGCAACGGTCTACTGGGCGCGGCACCAGTGCCCACTTTCCGAAGTTCGTGTTACATCTCAGCACCCACCTATCACGAACTTCGGAAAGTTATGGGCACTGGCAAATCCATGATTCCAGTGCCGCCTTTCCATTTGAAGTTCCTGAACGGAATGCGCCGCTTGTGGTGCAGGAACTTCAAATGGGCGGCACTGGCCTTGACCTTCTCCGTCCTGGCGCTAGGCGCCACGGTTCAGGGCGCGGCGGCACAGGCCGAAATCAAGATCGGCGAGATCAACAGCTATTCGCTGTTGCCGGCCTTCACCGAACCCTATCGCAAGGGCTGGCAGCTCGCGGTCGAGGAGATCAACGCCGCCGGCGGCGTCAACGGCAAGAAGCTCGTCGTGATATCCAAGGATGACGGCGGCAAGCCGGCCGACGCGCAGACCGCGGCCAACGAACTGGTGTCGAGCGAAAATGTCGCGATGCTGACCGGCACGTTCCTGTCCAATGTCGGGCTTGCGATCAGCGACTTCGCCAACCAGAAGAAGTTTTTTTTCCTCGCCGCCGAACCTTTGACCGACGCGATCACCTGGTCCAAGGGCAACCGCTATACCTTCCGCCTGCGCCCTTCCAACTACATGCAGGCGGCCATGCTGGTGGAGGCCGCCGCCAAACTGCCGGCCAAGCGCTGGGCGACGATTGCGCCGAACTATGAATACGGTCAGTCGGCGGTCGCGGTCTTCAAGAAGCTGATGTCGGAGAAGCGGCCTGATATTCAGTGGGTCGAGGAGCAGTGGCCGCCGCAGGGCAAGATCGATGCGGGCCCCGTGGTGCAGGCCATCGCTGCGGCAAACCCGGAGGCGATTTTGAACGTCGAATTCGGCGCCGATCTCGTCAAGCTCGTGCGCGAAGGCAACACCCGCGGCCTGTTCAAGGGTCGCGCCGTCGTGAGCTTCCTCACCGGCGAGCCCGAATACCTCGATCCGCTGAAGGACGAAACACCGGAAGGGTGGATCGTCACCGGCTATCCCTGGCACTCGATCAAGACGCCGGAGCACGACGCTTTCCTCAAAGCCTATCAGGCCAGATATAGTGACTATCCGCGGCTCGGTTCGATCGTGGGCTATGAGACGATCAAGGCGGCCGCCGCGATTCTCGCCAAGGCCAACTCCACCGATCCGGATAGGCTGGTTGCGGCGGCCGAAGGGCTGTTGCTGCCATCGCCTTTCGGCGAGATCATGTTCCGCAAGATCGATCACCAGTCGACGCTGGGGGCTTTCGTCGGCAAGACCGCGCTGAAGGACGGCAAGGGCGTGATGGTCAATTCCGTCTATCGCAAGGGCTCCGATTATCTGCCAAGCGACGCGGAGGTCGAAAAGATGCGCCCGAAGGAGTGAGGGCTCTTTGCTATCCCTCCACCCGCGAGCGTAGCGAGTGGTGGGGAGGGTCGACGTGAGCCGCAGGCGAACGTCGGGGTGGGGGGCCTCTCCACATCGCCCCCACCCTGGCCTGCGCTCCGCTTCGGCCTTCCCTCCCCACGCGTTTCGCGGGGGAGGGATAAGAAAGCAAAGCCACCCATGGCCTTCTATGTCGTTCAGTTTCTGACCGGACTTGCCAGCGCCGCATCGCTGTTTCTGGTCGCATCGGGCCTGTCGATCATTTTCGGCGTGACGCGGATCGTCAATTTCGCCCATGGCGCGTTCTATATGCTCGGCGCCTATGTGGCGTTCTCGCTGACCGAGCGATTTTCCGGCGCGCTCGGATTCTGGGGCGGCATCCTGGTCGCGGCGCTGATCGTGGCGGTGATCGGCGTCCTCGTCGAAATGGTGCTGCTGCGCCGGATCTATCAGGCGCCCGAACTGTTCCAGCTGCTCGCGACCTTCGGCCTGACGCTGATGGTCGAAGACCTCGTGGTGCTCGGTTGGGGTCCGAACGACCTGGTCGGCCGGCGCGCACCGGGACTGAGGGGCGCGCTCGATTTCTTCGGCCAGAATGTCCCGAGCTATGACCTGTTCCTGATCGTGCTTGGGCCAGTGGTGCTCGGCCTGCTCTGGCTGAGCTTCCAGCGCACCCGCTGGGGCGTTCTGGTCCGCGCCGCCACGCAGGATCGCGACATGGTGGCAGCGCTCGGCGTGAACCAGAAATGGCTCTTCACATCCGTGTTTGCGCTCGGCGTGTTTCTGGCAGCCCTTGGCGGTGCGCTGCAAATCCCGCGCGATGCGGTCCATCACGCCATGGACCTGCGCATCATCGTCGATGTCTTTGTCGTCGTGGTGATCGGCGGCCTCGGCAGCGTCGTCGGCGCCTTTGTCGCGGCCGTGCTGGTTTCCGAATTGAATGCGTTCGGCATTCTGATTTTTCCGAAGATATCCATCATTCTGGTGTTCCTGGTGATGGCGGTGGTCCTGATCGTGCGCCCCTGGGGGCTGCTCGGCAGGCCGCAAGCCCCGGTTCGCCGCACGCCGGGGCTCACCATCAATCCATGGCGGCGATTGACGTCGCGCGAGCGTATCGCTGTCGCGATCGCGCTGCTGTTTGCAGCCGCACTGCCGTTCTTTGCCGGCAATTATGCGCTTAACGTCGGCGCCGAAATCGCGATCTTTGCGATCTTCGCCGCAAGCCTGCATTTCCTGATGTCGGTCGGCGGGCTCGCCTCGTTCGGCCATGCCGCCTATTTCGGGTTAGGCGCCTATGGCGTGGCATTCGCGGTCAAGCTGGCAGGCCTGCCGATGATTGTCGCGCTTTTTGCCGGCCCCTTGCTCGGCCTTCTCGGCGCTATCGTGTTCGGCTTCTTCGCGGTGCAATTGTCCGGCGTCTATTTCGCGATGCTGACGCTGGCCTTTGCGCAGATCGTCTGGTCGATCGCGTTTCAGTGGGTCGACCTCACCGGCGGCGACAATGGCATCCTCGGCGTCTGGCCGGAGCGCTGGGCGGCAAGCCCTTCGCATTTCTACTGGCTGTCGATCGCGGTGGCGGCACTCACCGTGACGGCACTTCGGATCGCGGTGTTCTCGCCCTTCGGCTTTGCGCTGCGCGCCAGCCGCGATTCGCCGCTGCGGGGCGAGGCGATCGGCATTGACGGCAAGCGCATCCAATGGACCGCCTTCGTGATCGCCGGCACCGCGGCCGGAATTGGCGGCGCGCTGTTTGCCTACCTGAAGGGGAGCGTCTTTCCCGATGTCCTCGGCATCCCGCTCTCGGTCGATGCGCTGGTCATGGTGCTGCTCGGCGGCGTCGAGACCGTCTCGGGTGCGGTCGTCGGCGCCATCGTCTACAAGGCGCTCTCGATCTGGCTCGTCAGCCAGACCGATTGGTCCAAGCTCGTGCTCGGCGGCTTCATCGTCCTGATCGTCGTGGCCTTCCCCAAGGGCATCGTCGGGACGATGGGATCGATCTGGCATCGCCGGCCGCCGTCGGCAGAAGCGGCGCTGCTCGCCTCGAAAATCGAGACCGCCGAATGAACGCAGCCCAGCCATTATTGTCGGTCGAGGGATTGAGCAAGTCCTATGGCGGCGTGCACGCCGTACGCGGCGTGTCCTTTGCGCTTCGCTCCGGTGAAATCCTGGCGCTGATCGGGCCGAACGGCGCGGGCAAGAGCACCTGTTTCGACATGCTCAACGGCCAGACCGTTCCCGATGCCGGCCGGGTCAACCTGCTCGGTCAGGAGACCGTTGGCATGAGGCCGCGCCAGGTCTGGCGTCTCGGCGTGGGGCGCACGTTCCAGATCACCGCGACGTTCCCGACCATGACGGTGCGCGAGAACGTCCAGGTCGCGCTCGCCTCATATGGGCGCAAGCTGTTCAATCTTCACGCTTCGCTGCCGCGATACGCGCAAGGCGAAGCGGGGCGCCTGCTTGAACTCGTCGGTATGGATGGTTTTGCCGAGCGCGCCTGCGGGGAGCTCGCTTACGGCGATCTCAAGCGGCTGGAGCTTGCGGTGGCGCTTGCCAATCAACCAAGACTGCTGCTGATGGACGAGCCGACCGCCGGCATGGCGCCGCGCGAACGCATCGAATTGATGCGGCTTACCGCGCAGATCGCCAGGGAGAAATCGATCGGCGTGCTCTTCACCGAACACGACATGGACGTCGTGTTCGAGCACGCCGACCGTATTCTGGTGCTCAACCGCGGCACGCTGATCGCAAAAGGCTCGCCCGACGAGGTGCGGCGCAATCCGCAGGTGCGCGCCATCTATCTCGGCGAGGGGCTCGTCTATGATGTGCGCCATCGGCAGGAGGGCGGGCCGTGAAACTCTCCGTCCAGGATCTCAACAGTCACTACGGCCCGGCGCATATCCTGTTCGACGTCACGCTTGAGGTCGGCGAAAGCGAGGCGGTCGCGCTGCTCGGGCGCAACGGCGCCGGCAAGTCCACGACCTTTCGTTCGATCGTCGGTCTGGTTGCGCAACGCACCGGCCGCATCCTGTTCGAAGGCCGCGACGTGTCGGATCAGCCGACGCATGCCATCGTCCGCAGCGGACTTGGCTACGTGCCGGAGGAGCGGCGCATCTTTACTGACCTGACGGTCGAAGAAAATCTCGAGGTCGGCCGTCAACCCGCGCGACCGGGCGCGCCGCAATGGACCCGCGAGCGGCTGTTCGACCTGTTTCCCAACCTGGCGGAAATGCGCGGCCGGCCGGGTGGGCGCATGAGCGGCGGCGAACAGCAAATGCTGACGATCGCGCGCACGCTGATGGGAAATCCCTCGCTGGTGCTGCTGGACGAGCCGTCCGAAGGGTTGTCGCCGAAAATCGTGGAGCAGATGGTCGAGGCCATCCTGACCATGAAGCAGGAGGGCGTCAGCCTGCTCGTCTCCGAGCAGAATCTGCATTTCGCCCGGCTGATCTCCGATCGCGCCTATATCATCGAGCGCGGCCGAATTTGCTTTGCCGGAACGATTGCCGAGCTTGATGCGCGTCCAGACGTTCGCGACGCGCATCTGGCGTTGTGAGGGGGGATGGCTCGCGGGAACGTGAAGCCCTGGCGGCGCTGCGGAACAAGTTGCGGTGAGCGCGCACAGTTGCTTGACAGCTTAACCGGCCTTGATGTTTATTTGCCGTGGGGATTGCGATCTCCCCTTTTAGGCGACATGCCCAAGAATCGCGTCCAGTCACGAAGGGCGCAGCATGTCGATGATTCAGCCAGACACCTTGAAATTGGCGCTGTTATGGCCCCGCGACGTCGCCAAGTGGCACGCGGCAACGCCACAGGAGTATCGACTTAATCGTGTTTTCGAAGCGCTGGCCGCGCTCGGCGTTGAAGCAGAACCCGCGCTCTATGCCGACGACGTGGTGGATCAGGTACGCGCACAGCTACTTGCCTGCGACGGCGTGCTGGTCTGGGTCGATCCACTTTTTACCGGGCGAAACCGAAACCAGCTTGACGCAATGTTGCGCGATGTGGCCGCTAAAGGCGTTTGGGTCAGTGCACATCCCGATGTGATCCTCAAGATGGGCGCGAAGGAAGTACTTTACCGCACCCGACATCTTGGTTGGGGCGCCGACACTCACTTGTATCGCGCCAGCACAAATTTCCGCGAAGAACTTCCTCCGCGGCTGCAGCAGGGGGCCCCGCGGGTCGTCAAACAGAATCGCGGCAATGGCGGACAGGGCGTCTGGAAAGTCGAGCTGAAATCGACCGCGGCGCAGGGCGGGCCAATCGTGCGGGTGCTGCAGGCGAGCCGCGGCAGCGTGCCCGAGGATTTGCCGCTCGACGATTTCATGACACGGTGCGGAGTATATTTCGCCGACGACGGCTGCATCATCGATCAGCCATTCCAGCCGCGCCTGCCTGACGGCATGATCCGTTGCTATATGGGGCTGACAAGGTCATCGGCTTTGGCCACCAGCTCATCAAAGCGCTCATTCCGCCACCGCCCGAGGGCCCGAACTCGGAAGCGGCAACGCCGGGCCCGCGAATCATGCACCCGGCGTCCGCGCCAGAGTTTCAGGCGCTGAAAACCCTGATGGAGTCCGACTGGACACCGCAGATGATGCGGATACTCGACATCGACGCCGGATCGCTGCCGATCATCTGGGATGCGGATTTTCTCTATGGACCCCGCGATGGATCGGGCAATGACACCTACGTGCTTTGCGAGATCAATGTCAGTTCCGTCTTTCCGTTCCCCGAACAGACTCCGCCCGAGATCGCCCGCCTCGCACGAGACCGGTCGCTGACATGCCGAGCTACACGTCCTCGTTAACGGTTAAACAGCCGGCACCGCGCTTCAGTTCCCAAATCATTTTCTATCGTCCGTTGCAACGCATTCGTGATGCTGTTGCGTGGGGTGATCCCTCTTGCGTTCGATCCGTACTCCAACTAAAATATGCGTCGGGGATATGCAGACTCCCCATTTATTAGACGGTTTCCGTCCAAGCTCTGCGCAGCGCTCGATTCGTCGAGAGGGATTGCGCATGGACCGAACCGGCTTCGCTTTTTCGCCCGACAGCATCTTCGGATGGCTTACACGTAAGCGGCGGCCGGACGACGTTCCGCGCATGCTTGCCGTCGGCGCGATCGCGGCCAACCCCCAAAAAACACCCGACAAAAACGAGGAGCAAGACCATGCATAAGTTGCTTTGGACCAAGATTTCGATTGTCGCAGCTTTGCTTACCGTCGGCGCCAGTGCGTACGCGCAGGACGTCGACTGGCAGAAGGTCGACGACGCGCTCGGCCGCAAGCCGGCGGTCTCTGGCGACGTGCATCGCTATGGGTTCCCGCGCAGCGACCTCAGCGTGACGCTTGACGGTGTCACCATCAAACCGGGGCTGGCGCTGGGCGGCTGGGTCGCGTTCAAGCCGATGCACGGCGAAGCCATGGTGATGGGCGACCTCGTATTGCTTGAGAGCGAGGTTAATCCGGTGATGCTCAAGATGATCGAAGGCGGCCTCGATATCACCGCGGTACACAATCATCTGCTTCGCGCCAGCCCGGCCACGTTCTA
Organism: uncultured Alphaproteobacteria bacterium; assembly: GCA_963832045.1. Taxonomy (GTDB): domain Bacteria; phylum Pseudomonadota; class Alphaproteobacteria; order Rhizobiales; family Xanthobacteraceae; genus Bradyrhizobium. The sequence goes on along the minus strand of CAWHSM010000004.1, from coordinate 469,152 downwards.
TATGCATATTGGTGGCCATGGTGATCCGGCCAAGATGGCGGCAGTCATTCGTGACGCACTGGCCGCCAGCAAGACGCCGCTTTCCATGCCCGCTTCTACGACGGCCACCGCGTCTCCACCCGCCATCGATCTCGATACCGCGAAGCTCGATCAGATCATGGAGGCCAAAGGGAAAGCCAGCGGCGGCGTATATCAATACAACGTTCCCCGCCGCGATCCCGTGAGCATGGGCGGCATGGCCATAACGCCGCCTGCGCCGCTGGGCGCCGCGATTGGCATCAACTTTCAGCCGACCGGCGGCGGCAAGGCCGCCATCACCGGCGATTTCGTTCTCACCAACGACGAAGTCAATCCCGTAATCAAGGCTCTGAGGGCGAACGGCATCGACGTTACGGCTGTCCACAGTCACATGCTGGACGAGCAGCCTCGGCTGTTCTTCTTGCATTTCTGGGCGGTCGATGATGCCATGAAGCTGGCCAAGGGATTGCGAGCTGCGCTCGACAAGACGGCGAGTGCAAAGGGCTAGGCTTTCCGTTTCAACGCAGAAAGCAAATCTCCCAATGAGCCTCTTTACGATAACGTTTCTGATGTTTGTTTGCTTTTGTGTCACCAGCCATGTGGCGCAGGCTCAACAATCAAGCTGCAAAGTGTGCAGCGATCAGCAACAGGCCTGCATGAAAAATTATGCCGGACCGACCTGCAAGTCCGAGTACGAAATGTGCATGAAATCTTGCGGAAAGAAATCGTGAAGCATCGGCTTCGCTTTCGACGAGAGGTCGCCATGAAAAAGCTGGCGATCATACTCGTTGTTGCGACAGTGGGCTCGATCTCATTTAAGGCGGCCGGCACGGTTGCCGCGGAGGATTCGCGGAAGCTCTCGGGGAGTCAAATCCGCGAAAAGTTTGCTGGCATGCAACTTACTGACGAAGTGCATTGTGGGGGCACACAATGACGGCACAAGGACAGATGGGAGAATTGGTACGTTACTTTCTACGGCTGGGGTTTCTGGGCTTTGGCGGACCCGTTGCGTTGGTCGGCCAGATGGAACGCGAACTTGTGAATGACAAGAAGTGGCTCACGAAGGAGCAGATGCGAGAGGCGATTGCGATCTGTCAGTCGCTTCCTGGGCCTCTCGCGATTCAGGTAGGCATCTACGTCGCATATCTCCGCTGTGGATTCTGGGGCGCATGGGCAGGCGGGTGGGCCTTTATCTTTCCAAATTTCGTCATTGTCGCTGGGCTAGGCGCCCTCTACGTTTATCTTGGCGATCTCCAGCCGGTAACTGCGATCTTCTATGGCGTCAGCCCCGCCGTCATCGCGCTGATCCTGCATTCCTGTTATCGGCTGGCCAAGCTGGGTATGGACGACTGGTTGCAATGGGCAATTGCGGTGACCTGCCTCGTCGTCACCGTCATTCTTGAGGCCGAAGTGGCGCTCTTGTTCATCGGCGCGGGCATCGTTGGCATTCTCTATTACGGCAGCCTAATCAAGCGAACGCCACCAGCGCTGTCGGTAACCGTGGTACCCGTCCTCGCGCAGATAGCCCCCACCGCCTCCAGTTCTATCTTGGGTAAGCTGCTGCTGTTTTTCCTCAAGGCGGGTTCGCTTACTTTCGGGAGTGGCCTCGTGATCGTTCCGTTCCTCGAACAGGGACTTGTGCAACAGTTTGGCTGGCTGGATCAGCGCCAATTCCTGATCGCGGTGGCCATCGGCATGATCAGTCCGGGACCCGTGGTGATCACGGCGACCTTTGTCGGTTATCTCGTCGCCGGGTTTTGGGGCTCGGTGGTCTCGACGATCGGGATTTTCCTTCCGTCGTTTCTTCTCGTACTGATAGCAGCACCGTTGCTGGCCCGTCATCGGGGCAATCCGAATGTGCAGGGATTTGTCAAAGGCGCCTACGCGGCAGCGATTGGAACGATCCTGGGCGCGTGCATTTTGCTCGGACGCATCGCCATCGGCGACTGGCTCACGGCCTTGATCGGATTGGTCTCGCTCGCCGTGTTGTTTCGCTGGAAAGTCAGCAACCCGCTCCTGATTGCCGCGACGGCGTTCATAGGCTTGATCGCTTATCCGTTGCTGCAACCGACCTGGGTTATGGTACACTAGCTGAAGAAAAGGACCCCTTACGCTATTTTTCGGAAGATGCTCACGGTGCGTCCGCGTGCCGTCAAATGCTCGATCGCACTGACCCATCGGGCCATGGTTGTGCTAAACTGACCCATAGAGCCATGGTTGTGCCAATTAGGATAGAAATTCCGAACAAAGAAGGGCCCCAATTTTTGAGGAGAAGCACAAGTCGAGTTGAACAACCGCTATGCTTGACAGCCTGCCTCAGCTGGTTACTTTACCGCTCATGGGGATTGCGATCTCCCCACGAGGCGACATGCTAGAGAATTGCGTCCCGCATACAAGGGCGCAATGTGTCGGCCATCAACTCAATTTCCGCGGATAAATTAGTACGCTTGGTCGGGACGCCACGATGCCCCGCACTGATAGACGTTCGCTCGAATCGCGACTTCGATTCCAATCCTCAGCTTATCCCCGGATCGATCCAAAAAAAGCATTCCAATGTTTCGGAATGGGCCAGCGAATTCGCCGGTCAATCCGCCGTTGTGATCTGCCACGATGGGACGGCTCTCAGTCAGGGAGCCGCCGCGTGGCTGCGTCACTCCGGCGTCACGGCTGATGTGCTTGAATACGGGTTTGAGAGCTGGGCAAAGGCCCAGCTACCCATGTTGGCTGCAAGCAAAATGCCCCCGCTGGATAGTCAGGGGCGCTCTGTCTGGGTTACCCGCGCTCGGCCCAAAGTTGATCGTATTGCTTGCCCATGGCTGATTCGCCGCTTTATCGACCCACGCGCGGCATTCCTCTTCGTGGCAACCTCGGAAGTTCCAGGTGTGGCCGAGCGATACGGCGCCGTCCCATTCGATCTCGACGGCGTATTTTGGAGCCACAGAGGCGAAAAATGCACGTTCGATCTCATGGTCGAGGAATTTGGCCTGACGACCGAGCCGCTGCTGCGCCTTGCCACGATTGTGCGGGCTGCCGATACCGGTCATCTCGACCTCGTGCCGCAGGCGGCGGGCTTGCTGGCGGCATCGCTTGGATTGTCGCGAATGTACACGGACGATCTTGAACAGCTCGAAGCCGGGCTTTTGTTTTACGACGCCTTCTATCGTTGGTGCCGCGACGCTGTAGATGAAACCCACACGACGCGTTCGCACCGAGCCGGCACCTGATCCCTTGCAGAGCGCTCACGGACAAAAATTGATGAGAAAAAAAATCGCAGTCGCATGTCTTTTAGTTGTCGTCGTCATGGCCGCACTCCTTGGTGTTCTTTACGCCAAAGTGGTTCCCGGCCTGTCGAGCGCGCGCACCGAGCCGCCAGCGGCCGAGTTGATTCTTGCGACCTGGTTGCTGCATCAGAGTGTCCCCTTCGGCGACAAGATGAGGGTGAATCCGGCGCTTGACCCATCCGACGTTGCGGCAGGAAAAGACCTTTACCGGGAGAAGTGCGAAACGTGCCACGCCTATGACGGTGGCGGAAAAACCCCGATCGGGTCCAATGAATTTCCGCGCGTGCCCACACTGCGCTCGCCCGCCATCGCGGCAACGTCTGACGGAGAACTATTTTACCACATCCGCAACGGCATTCGTAACACCGGCATGCCCGCGTGGAATCTGCCCGACCGCCAGATATGGCAGCTCGTGAGCTACGTCCGGCACCTGCCGGAGGTGGCGGCGCTGTCGCCGGAGGCCGCCACCGCGCTGTCGCCCGCCGCGCCGCCGGATCACGGGCATTATGTCGGATCGGTTGCCTGCAAGGGGTGTCACGAGGAGGTCTATGCACGCTGGAGCAAGACGCGCATGGCCAATGTGGTGCGCGATCCCCGTGAGCACCCTGACGCCATCACGCCGGACCTCTCAAAGCCTAATCCGATCTTTAGTTTCACCAAAGACGATGTCGCCCTCGTTTACGGCAGCCGATGGAAGCAGCGCTACTTCAAGAAGGTCGGCGACGATTATTTCCCGCTGCCCGTCCAATGGGACGTTGCGCATCAGGTCTGGCGCCGGTATTTCGTGGCCAACGGCACCGATTGGTGGGCGACGCTCTATCCGCCCGACAATTTCCAGCGTCCCACCGGGCCGCTCTGCGATGGCTGCCATTCGGTGAACTACGACATCAAGACCAAGGCCGTCACCGAGTGGAATGTCGGCTGCGAGAGATGTCACGGTCCGGGCGAGGCGCATGGCAAAAAGCCGGTTCGTGATAACATCCTCAATCCGGCGCGATTCGATTACGTGCATGCCAGCGACACCTGCATCCAGTGTCATTCCCAGGGTCAGCCGCTCAAGAACCCAATTGAAGGCAAGTACTACGATTGGCCGGTGGGATTCGACGTCGGCAAGAATCTCGCCGATTACTGGAAGCTCGAGGAACATAAACTGGGCGAAACCACCTTCACCCACTTTGCGGACGGCACCGCCCACAAGAACCGGATGCAGGGCAATGATTTTGTGCAAAGCCTGATGTATGCTCGCGGCGTTACGTGCTCCAGCTGCCATGATCCGCATGGCACCGAAAACGCCGCCATGGTGCGCAAGCCCGGCAACGCGCTCTGTCTTGACTGTCATGGCCCCAACGCCCAAGCCGGGCCGCATGCGCCCAGCGTCGAGGCGCACACCCATCACAAGGCGGATAGCCCGGGCAATGAGTGCATCGCCTGCCACATGCCGAAGATCGAGCAGACGATCGCGGACCAGAACGTCCGAAGCCATACCTTTCACTTCGTGACGCCGAGTGAAACCGAGGCGCTGAAGATTCCAAATGCGTGCAATGTGTGTCACACGGATAAATCCATCGAGTGGGCGAAAACGGCGCTGGAATCCTGGCCGGATCGTTCGCCCTGGCGAATGTCGCGATGAGGTGAGGGGTGGTTCCAGAGCCTGAAAAAACCGGAAGGGCACGCCGCAGTCTGGCGCGGCTTTCGGCTGGAACAGGCTGGGCCGTCGCGACCGCGCTATGTCTTTACGCGCAGCCTGCCGCAGCCTATCGGCCGTTCGACGGCACAGACGCCGCAGTTGCCGGTGTGAACGAAACCGAGATTGAGCTTCAGCCGTTCGGTTGGCAGCGAACGGGATCACAATCGACCGCGGTCGCTCCCTTCGTCGTCTACAATTATGGTTTTGCCGATCGCTGGGAAGTGGTGCTCCAAACCGAAATGCTGACCCCGCTCACCGGAGGCGGTGAGCCCAGCATCGCGGCGACCGGCGCTTTCCTCAAATACGTGATCGTGCCCGGCGTGTTGCAGGACAAATCCGGTATCAGCGTCGCGACCGAGTTCGGGCCGCTGCTGCCCGGTATCAATGCCGACCCCGGCGTGGGATTTAGCTGGGCAGGTATCGTCTCGCAGCGCTGGGACTGGGGCACGGCGCATTTCAATGTCGAGACCAATCTGACTCGCGAGCACCAGGCCGAAGCTTTTCTCGACGTCATTCTGGAAGGCCCGTCGACCTGGAAGGTGCGCCCGGTATTCGAGACGTTTTACGACAAGGTGTGGACGCAAAGCGAAAGCCGGTCGGTACTTGTCGGCGCGATCTGGCAGGTCGATCACGACCTCGCGTTCGACGCCGCGTTCCGCTACGCGATCGTGGATGGTCGTGTCGTCAACGAAATCCGCGCGGGACTGACCTTCGCGTTCAAGGAGGAAGGCGATAAGACGCCGATGAAGCCGGGCGTAACCTTCGGCAACTGGGGACTTTCGCGCTGAACGCCTATCCGTACCTGGCGCCACGCACGGCGCGGCTGTCGTTTTCAGCCGTCATGGGCACTTCAATATCGACTTCAAGCGTCGATACCTGATGGCCTCTCTCCATCCGGACGATAACCTTTTCCGGATCGATCGTGACATGCCGGGAGACGGCCGCGAGAATCTCCGCCCGAAGCAGTTCCAGCAAATCGGGCTGACCGCGCAAACCGCGTTCGTGCGCCAGCAGAATCTGCAACCGTTCCCGCGCCACCGGCGCGGAAGCGGGAGCGGTGCGGCCGCCAAAGAGCCGCGGCAGGTTCATCATGCGGCCCTCCGTCCCAGCAGGCGGTCCATCAGGCCCTTTCGCCCGGTAGGCACCATCATTTCCACGGTCTGGCCCATCAGACGACGGGCTGCATCGGTGTAGGCGCGGGCCGGCGCGCTGTTGACGTCGTTCAAGGTAACGGGAGATCCGACGTTCGACGCCCGCAACACATCCTGGCTCTCGGGCACGATTCCAAGCAGCGGCGTGGAGAGAATTTCAAGAATATCCTCGATCTTGAGCATTTCCCCCCGGGATGCACGCGCCGTGTCATATCGGGCAATCAGCACATGCTTTTCCACCCGTTCGCCTTTCTCGGCCTTGACGGTCTTTGAATCGAGCATGCCGATGATGCGGTCTGAATCGCGCACCGACGAGACTTCGGGATTGGTGACGATGATCGCTTCGTCCGCATAACGCATCGCAAGCAATGCGCCGCGCTCGATACCGGCCGGACTATCGCAAAGGATCCAGTCGAATTTGGTTCGAAGCTCGGCGATGATGGCGCCGACGCCCTCGTCCGTCAGCGCATCCTTGTCCCTGGTTTGCGAGGCGGGAAGCAGCCACAAAGTCTCAAGGCGCTTGTCGCGAATCAAGGCTTGCGAGAGTTTCGCGACGCCCTGCACCACGTTGATGAGGTCAAACACGACCCGCCGTTCCGCTCCCAGAATAAGATCAAGATTGCGAAGGCCGACGTCGAAGTCGACAACCACCACCTTTTCTCCCATTTGCGCGAGTGCCGCACCGAGTGCGGCAGTGGTGGTTGTTTTGCCGACGCCGCCCTTGCCGGACGTGACGACCAAGACTTTGGCCATTCTTATCTCCCTAACCGATCAATTCAGTGGTGTAATCTTCATGATTTCGCCGTCGAGCCACACTTGAGCCGGTCGATCGTAGTTGACGGCGTCAATTTCTTCGGCAGTTCGATAGTAACCGTTGACGGCCACGAGTTCGGCCTCGATTTTCTGGCAGTAGATGCGCGCGGCGGAATTGCCGTTGGCGCCCGCCATCGCACGGCCGCGAAGCGTTCCGTAGATATGGATGGAGCCGCCCGCGACAATCTCGGCGCCGGAACCGACCGAACCCAGGATCGTCACGTCGCCTTCGGTGTAAAACGACTGGCCCGAGCGCACCGAACTTTCCAACAGCAGGGACGCCGGTTTGGGTTTGGTCTCGGGCTTCTTCGGCTGGCTGTTTGTCAGCATACACTGGCGTCCGCCCGTCAGCAGAGGCGGCAGACTGGAATTGAGGCGACCGGCATCCACGCCTTCGATGCCGAGGACACGAATACTGCGTTGTTCGAGGCTTGTGACGAGGTGCGCGATGGCTGCCGGGCTGAGGTCTACGGCGGACAGGTCAAGCACCACCGGCTTGCCGACAAAAAAGTCGGGCGAGCGGCGGAGTGTTGCGTCCACTTCTACAAGCCAGTCGGCAATCGGCACCACCGGGCAAAACACGAACGCAACGTAGGATCGCCCCCGCATGCGAACGAGTTGATGTGCCGGCTGCGCCAATGCCCCCATGATGATCGACCCGCACGCCCTTTCGGATGGCCCGGAATGAATGAAATTCCCCACGAACGCCAAGATGTCCCCATCCTGTCGTTGCGTCGACGTGAAGTGATTCGGCGGGCGAAATTGGGACGAAAATGGGAAAAGCGCCGGGCTGCGTCGCAATGGCGCCCCCGTCGCGCCTGAAATCGTTCATGCAGGGAAGCGCGCCGAAAATGGCGACGGTCAGAATTTACGACTACAGAGAGAATGGCGGCTTGGCGCTCGACCTCGGACGATGGACCGTCGCCACCCCGGCCGAGAGAGGGATCAGCTAATCGGCAATCATGTCCGCTTTGGTCCAGCGGACTAAACCGCTCGCGCGGTAGGGCGCTGCGGCGAGCGGCATAGCCCTTGGATGGACGATGGGAGCGTGTTGCCTGACGATGAAGGACCAGAAGCGTATCGCCAGAACCGATGATCGTTCAGCACGATGCTCGCCGAGCTCGCACCGACAGCGTTGCGCGCGCACCGAACCTAGCGCGAGGAGATCTGCGTCGTCGAAAGTTGCGCATATCCGATCCGATGCGATTCAAAAGCGAAGTGATGGTGTATAAGGCGAGCTCGAAACAATTCCGTTGGACGCTATCACATGGAAATCTTTGTTCGACCGAGGTGGCACGACGGCTGCGATCAGGCGCATCACGCAAAAGGTGTAATACGTGCCATTTTGACGACGTCTGACGCTTTGAGTATTACAGCAGCCTCGAAAAGCTTTTTCATCCATTCGCAACGTTCGTGCCATATCGCGAAAGTTGTGCTCGCACTCACAGCCGAATCCCCACAGCGTCTGACGCGCCGTCTCGCCATATCTCCCGCGGTTGCGTCCGTTGGAGGGTGGCGTACGCCGGCCCCGCTGTGCGCAGCGCCACCTTCGTGACGTCGCCATCCGCAAACGTTCCCAGTAGCGGAAACTTCCTCGCGTCTGCCGTGCTCGGACACCCATCCGATGCTCCACTGATTTGCCTGATGGGCAAGCCTTCCCGCGAAAAATATTTCGCTTAACATGTCGGGCAAATCAATGGTTCCTCTTCGCCCGTCCTGTCTCGATAATAGGGGCGTTGGCCATCGTCACGAACGTTGGGCGGGATGCGGTGGACGCTTTTGGTGCGCGAGACGAATGCGTGCGAGGCGGACGGCGAAGTCGTGTGGTCCTGACACCCCGACGCTGGTGTCAAGTTGGCGAGACGATGGTCTTGCTGGCGACGGTGGCAAAACAGCCCGGTCACCGGGGAGAGCTCGAAGGAAACCGTTAAAACCATTGCGCGGGGAATGCCGGGTGAAACCGGTGTGACCGTGGTGACTACGCTTGTGTGCTTTTTCATTTCGCACACAAGGCTGCGGGCGCAGCGGGCGCCCGGCATTCCCTGCGCCCTTGTGTTTTTGAGGGAAGAAGTTCATCAACCCGGACGCAACGCGTTGCGGGAAGGCGGCGGTGTGCCTCAAGTCAGCTTTATAAAATTTGAATCGGCGTGCGGAGCACGTTCTTCACCTTTCCCTTGTGGGGCCCTTGTGGGAGAGGCATAGGCACGCCTACGGCGGCCGTTCTCAGAAGGAACGCCGAGGCAAAGCTTCGGCCACGTCGCATCGTCAGATGCGATCCGGGTGAGGGGTTACGCTCTATCGATAGACCTGAACCCCTCACCCCAACCCTCTCCCACAAGGGGAGAGGGAGCTCACCGCCGTTGTCGAGACATTGTGCCCGAAGCAGAAGCGGTGGTTATGGCTTCCTGCTTTCGCAGAGACTACAGGAGAAATTGCAACGGAAAAGGTCAGCGGATCGTGAGCCGTTCGACAGCGGTTTCGTCGTTCGATCCCCTTGACTCGCTATCGAAGCTGACGAGTAATGTCGAAATTCCATCGCTTGATAAAAATAATATAAACATAGCTCCGGGAGGAGAAGACCATGGCAAGCATTGGTCGGCGTGGTTTTGTGAAGGGCGCGACACTGGGGGCGCTGGCGTTCTCGGTCGGCGGCGTCGAAACCATCATGGCGCCGGGAGAGGCGAGGGCGCGCAACGTGCCTTTCCGCCTGCTCGATGGCCACCAGGGCGAAACGCTGGAGGCTCTCGGCGAGACGCTGGTGCCGCAGGCGCGCGAGGCCGGTATCGCCCATTATATCGATCAGCAGTTGTCGGTGTCGCCGGAGCAATCGCTGCTTCAGGCCCGCATCTTCAATTTCCGCCCGCCGTTTGCCGACTACTATCGAACCACGATCGTCACGGTCGACGACATCAGCCGCAAGATGTTTGGCCGGGCTTTCGCGCAGCTTGAAGCGAAGGATCAGCGCGAATTCGTCGATCGGATGCGGCAGAACAAGGTCGAGGGCTGGACGGGGAAACCGTCCGCTTTGGCCTATGCGGTGTTGCGCGCCGATGCCGTCGATGTGGTTTACGGCACGGTAGAAGGATACGAGGCGCTCGGCATTCCCTACATGCCGCATATTCCACCGGAAAAGAGGTGGTGAGATGACCAACGAGAAAGTAGACGTCGTTATCGTCGGCGCCGGTGCGTCCGGCTCGGTCTATGCATCCGTGATGGCGAAGGCCGGCAAGAAGGTTGTGCTGCTGGAGAGCGGGCCCGATTGGGAGCTTTCCGATCTCATCAGTTCGGAGATCTGGGGCCGGCGGATCAAGCCGGCGGGCGCGCCGATCCTGCTCGAAGGCAAGAATCCGATGGGCTATGCCGGCCAGGCCGGCTGGGGCGTCGGTGGCGCGACGCTGCATTATTACGCGAATTTTCCGAGGCTCCTGCCGACCGACTTCCGGATGAAGAGCGAGCATGGCCGCGGCAACGACTGGCCGATCGCCTATGAAGACGTTGCGCCCTTCTGGGAAAAGGTGGCGCGCGAGATCGGCGTTTCCGGCGATGCCAGGGCCGAGGAGCGCTGGCGGCCGGCGGGCGAAGCCTATCCGATGCCGCCGATGAAGACGTTCCGCAACGGCGACATCTGGATCAAGCCGTTGCAGGACTTCAGGCATCCCGATGGTGCCTGCTCCGGTCGGCATGAACTCGGTGGAATTCAAGGGACGCCCGGCCTGCCTTTATGACGGCTGGTGTCACGTCGGTTGCCCGATCGGCGCGCTCGCCAATCCGCAAGTGACCTATCTCGGCGATGCACGCAAGGCCGGCGCGGAAGTTCGTGCCTTCTCTACGGTGACGCGCCTTCTCACCAACCAGGCAGGGACGCGGGTCACCGGCGTCGAATATTACGACGACAAGCATCAGAAGCAGATTCAGGAAGCCAGCGTCGTGCTGTTGGCCGCCTGGTCGGCGCAAAATCCGCGCCTGCTGTTGAATTCGGCGACCGACAAGCATCCGAAGGGGCTTTCGAACGCCAGCGGGCTCGTCGGGCACTTCATGATGTCGCATACGGTGGCATCGACCTGGGCCTTGTTCGACGAGGACGTGCAGAACCACATGGGCACGATCGCCGTGCAGTACATGTCCTATGAGCGCTATCCCAAGACCAGCCAGAAAAATGCGTTCGGAAGCTCGTTCCTGACCGCGGGGTCTGCGCTCAAGACCACGGATCTCGCCAATTCGCGTCCCGATCTCTTCGGATCGGAGCTCGCCGACTACATGAAGCGCGCCGCGCGCAATCTCACCGGCATCAAGGCGTTCGGCGAGGAACTGCCGGCGATGGAAAATCGCGTCGAACTGGCGAGCGAAAAAGACGAGTTCGGCATGCCGCTCGGTAAGCTCACCCACACCTTCCAGGACGATGCGGTCGCGCTATGGAATGCCAATCTCGAGGAGGGCCTCAAGGTCGCCAAGGCGGCCGGGGCGAAAGAGGCGTGGTCCGCGCGCGGCACGATACCGACGAGCCACCTTCTCGGCGGCACCATCATGGGCACGGCGGCCTCCAACTCGGTGGTCGACAGCTACGGCCAGAGCCACGAAATCCCGAACCTGTGGATCGCGGGGCCGGGCATTTTCCCGACCGAAGGGGCATCAAATCCAACCTATACGATCTTTGCTCTTTCGCAGCGCGGCGCCGAGCGCATGGTCTCGCAATGGGGGACGCTGACGAACTAGTGCCGTTGTCGTGATCGAACCGCAGGTGAGCGGTCAATTCCGCGTGAAAGCCTTTGAAGCTTTATGATTTGTGATCCATTTGTGTCTGAGGTTTTCGGGCTTGCCATCACGTCATAAAAGCATCAGGCGAAGGGAATGACGCTGTCTCTCCGCGAGTCCATTCAGGTCAGTGTTTTTGCTGACCTTTTGCATGACCGGCAGGTAACCGTCGAGACGATGAGCAAAGATACAGAGCCCGCGCCAGCCCGAGTAGATCAGGAAATCCTCGCTGCGGATGCGCTGGAGCGAGCGCGTTTGCTGCCGCCGGGCCCGGAGCGCAACGAAGCGCTCAAGCTCGCGAGCCTGTTGCGCTGCACCGCCGACTCGCAGGGACTTGTGTTTGCCAAGCGGGGCCGGCCGCGCAAGTGAGTGCAGCCCACAAGCTGATTTCCTTCAACACCCGCGGCAAACGCTCTTGATCAAGCGATTGACTCTCATATTTTCCTCCATCATGGCCTGGTCGATCGAAGACGTCTTCGATGAGGTCACGTCGGCCGCCTGCGGTTGGCGGTGGCCGACCGGCGCCGACCACGGGAGGGTGGCGGTTTCGCATCCAGGCGGAAGCGCGTCAGCGGTCGGCGCCGGAGGTGCAGTCCCGCCATGTGCGTCAATCGACAATTGGCATTGCTGCCGCCCGTGGACCGCTGCTTGCGCGGATACCGGTGCTGCGAACATCAGCGACATGACAATGGTGATTCCATGAAGCGTAAATCTGGTCATCGGTCTTCTCCGGTGTAGTGCTCATCACGAGCGCTTCCGACAAAAAAGACTCACGCTTGAGTTATGATATTCCCCTGATGACCCTGAACGACGAATTGCCGCACTCACGTGAAAACCCGTTCGCGTTCTCACATGCGCGTGCATTGTGGAATAAAGAGGGAAGAGCGAAGGTCGCCGATAGCGGCGTGGAACTAAATCGCCGTCGGTTTTTTCCAGCCGCCGAATGTCTGTTCAAGATGACGAACCAGCGCCAGGGCGACATCCTCGCGCCAGGGCCGCGCAGCAACCTGAACATTGAGCGGAAGCCCCTCCGGCGAGGTGCCGACCCGGACCGTTGCCGTCGGCCATCCCGTCAGATTGTACATCTGCGTATAGCCGAAGCCGCGGCGATTTTGCTCCTCGAAGCTTGTGCCGTGAAGCACGGCGGGGAACGGCGCCACCGGCGAAAGGATGGCATCATAGTTTTCGATGAAGCGGAGCATCGAATTGCGAAAGGCATCCCACCGCACAAAAGCTGCCAGCGCTTCGGTGGTGTTGGGAAAAGCCGGTGCGACGGAAGTAGTCAGCGCCTGTTCGAACAGCGGCGAGATCTGGTCGGTGCCGATGCTTTTGAGGAAAGCCCGCGTGCCGGCGCCGCCGTCGCCGCGGCTCATGTCGTGATAGACGGCGGCGGCTTTCGAAGCGTCGGTCGGACGGTTCTCCTCGACCTTCACGCCCGCATCGGCAAAAGCCTTGGCGGAGTCCTGAACCGCGGCGGCAATCTCCCTGGTGGGAGGGGCCGCCCCGTCATCGTCGAAATAGGCCAGCTTCAGCCCGCTCAGCGTCACGGCCTTCGGATCGAGCAGCGGCATTCCGACGATCGAGTGATCGCGGAAGTCGGGGCCTGCGATGATGGGCAGGGCAAGAGCGAGGTCGTCGATCCTCCGCGCAATCAGGCTGACGTGAAAAACCGCGTTTCGCGCGCCCATCGGCAGCGGAAATTGACCGGTGCGCGGCACGCGGCCCGAGGTCGGCTTGATGGCCGCGAGTCCGCAGAAGTGCGCCGGGATTCGAATGCTGCCGCCGGCGTCGGTGCCAAGGCCGAGCGGCGAGCCGCAGGCCGCGACGATCGCGGCCTCGCCGCCGCTGCTACCGCCTGGTGTGCGGGCGAGGTCGTAAGGATTATTGGTTCGCCCGTAGACGAGATTGTCGGTCTCGGCAGCGCCGGCCAATTCCGGCACATTGGTCTTGCCGAGAATGATGGCGCCCGCGGCTCGCAGCCGCGCCACCGCCGTTGCATCCGCCGTGGGCACATAATTCGCCCGGCCTTTGGTGCCGCCGGTGCAGATGACGCCTGTTGTCTCCAGCGTGTCCTTGATCGTCACCGGCACGCCATGCAGCGGCCCTTTGATTTCACCCCGCGCCAGCGACGCATCGGCTTCATCCGCCGCTTTCCGCGCCGAGTCAGCCGTCAGTTGAACCACGGCATTGAGCTTGGGATTGACCTTGGCGATCCGTTCCAGATGCGCGTCCACAATCGATTTCGAGCTGAGCTGCTTGGAACGGATGGCGTTCGCAAGCTCCACTGCCGATTTCGTGGTGATATCGTTGTCCGTGCCGGGCGCGGCCTCTGCCTGGTCGATCAGCGATGCACGTCCTACGGCTGCGACAACGCCCGCGACCGCGGCCGTGCTCAGGAAATCCCGTCGTCCCCATTTGTCGTTCATATCCAGTCCGCCTTTCCAACGATATTCGTTTGACGCAGCTAATTCGGTTTCACGCTCGCACGCAAGTTCTTGGCCAGCATGACAGCTGTTCGGGCATCGGCTGCCGTGCGGCGGATGATTGAATGCAATCCATGATGGAACTACCGTAGCCAGCGCTCCGTGACGAAGCCAGTGGGCATAAACTTGCGCTCAAAAAACACCCGAGGGAAGGAACAGCGATCATGGTGAACCGACGCCAATTTGTAGGCAGCGCAGCTGAGACTTCATCAGCCGCCGAGATAGGCCTCGCGAATGCGCGGATCGTCGGCCAGCGTCGCCGACGGCCCGGACAGCGTGATCACCCCGGTCTCGATCACGAAGGCGCGGCTCGCGATCTCAAGGGCCATGGCTGAATTCTGCTCGACCAGCAGCACGCCAAGACCGGTGCGTTTGTTGAGTTCAAGGATGCGGTCGAACACTTGCTCGATCACGATTGGCGCCAGTCCCAGCGACGGCTCGTCCAGCATCAAGAGGCTGGGGCGGCCCATCAGGGCGCGGCCGATGGCGAGCATCTGCTGCTCGCCGCCCGACAGCGACCAGCCGCCTTGCTTCAGCCGCTCCTTCAGGCGCGGAAACAGGTCGAAGACCAGCGCAAGATCTTCGTCGACCTCGGCCTTGTTGCGGGCGCGCGATGCGGTGCCCGTGATCAGGTTTTCCAGCACGGTCAGCCCCGGAAAAATACGCCGGCCTTCCGGGCAATGCGCGAGGCCGGAGCCGACGATCGCTTCCACGGCGGTGTTCTGAATCTGTTCGCCCTTCCAGACGATGGTGCCGCTTGTGGGCCGAACCAGCCCGGAAATTGTACTGAGGGTCGTGGTTTTGCCGGCGCCATTGCCGCCGACCAAGGCAACGATCTCGCCCATCTCGACGCTGAACGAGATGCCCTTGAGCACCTCGATGTGGCCGTATGAAACTCTCAAGCCGTCGACCTTAAGCATGGCGATGCCGCCTGCCGAGATAGGCCTCGATCACTTGTGGATTACGCTGGATGTCCGACGGCGTGCCTTCGGCGATCTTCTTGCCGAAATCGAGCACGGTGACGCGATCGCTGATGCCCATCACCAGCCGCACATTGTGTTCGACCAGCAATATGGTGATGCCGCGGCTCTTGAGCCTTGCGATCGTATTGAGCAGCGTCATGCTTTCAGTCATGTTCATGCCGGCTGCCGGTTCGTCCAGCAGGAGGATATTTGGCTTTGATGCCAGCGCCCGCGCGATCTCCAACAGACGCCGCTGCGCGTAGGGGAGTTGAACAGCCTGATCGTCGGCGCGGTGGGCAAGGCCGATGGTCTCGATCGCCACGCGCGCGGCGAGATCGATGTCGGCTTCGCTCTGCCGCTGCCGCGCGTTCGACGTCAGAATGTCGAAGAAGGACATCGGCCTGTTGCAGGCGGCGGCCACCTTGACGTTTTCGAGAACGCTGAGATTATCGAAGATCCGGATGTTCTGGAACGTGCGCGCCAGACCGAGCCGCGCAATGCGGTGCGGTTTGAGACGGAAAATCTCCCGGTCGCCGATACGGATGGAGCCGGCATCCGCGTGCGAGGCGCCGCTCAGCGCATTGAGCAATGTGGTCTTGCCGGAACCGTTGGGACCGATGACGGCTTGCACGACGCCCTTGGGCACATCGAGATCGATGGCATCGAGCGCGACAAGCCCGCCGAAGCGCCGCGTCACCCCTCGCGCGGTAATGATGGTCTCGGCCGTCAACGCACACCCGCCCGACGCCATTGCATTTGCGATGCGACGGAAGCCAATCCCCCCGGCGTCAATACGATGACGGCGATGACGCCAAGGCCATAGAGGACCAGGTACCACTGGCCGAGAAACCGCAGGGCTTCCGGCAGGATCGTCAGCGCGACCGCGCCGCTGATGCTGCCGGCGATCGAGCCCATGCCACCGACGATCAGCATGGTCATCAACAGGATTGCCTGCGTGCCGGAGAAGCTGTCGGGACTGATGAAGCGGATCGAGGATGCGTAGAGACAGCCTGCGAGCCCCGCATAGACTGCGCCGATCATGAAGGCGACGAGCTTGATGCGCGTGGTATCGACGCCGCTTTGCTCGGCCGCGATTTCGCTGTCCCGTGTCGCGATCATGGCCCGGCCGAGAGCCGATCGACGCACGCGCATCGCGACCGTGACCGCAATCGCCAGCGCTGCGATGAGAAGATAGTAATGCTGCACCTGTCCCTGCGGCCCAATGCCGAAAACGCTGATGCCAGGGATCGCGCGAAGCCCGGATGTGCCGCCGGTGACCGGCTCCCAGTGCACGATGATCAGCCGGACGATTTCGCCAAAGCCGATGGTAGTCATGGCGAGATAATAGGTGCGCAGCCGCATGGTTGGCAGGCCGAGCACAAGGCTTGCTGCGATGACGACGACCGCCGACAGGAACGGCGTCGTGATCCAGGGCAGGCCGGATTTGCCGGCAATCGCCGTGGTATAGGCGCCGAGTCCATAAAAGGCCGCTTGTCCGAAGTTGATCTGGCCGGTCCAGCCGGTGACGAAATTCAGGCCAAGCACCACGATGGCATTGAGCGCGGCGATGTTGAGGAGCTGGATGATGTAGCCATCCTGCGTGATGAGAGGAATAGCCAGCACGGCCGCAATGCCTGCGGCGAAAATCGGCCGGCTTGTCAGCTCGAGCCTCATCCTCAAACCTTCTCGCTGCTCTTCTCACCGAACAAGCCACGGGGCCAGGCGATGAGAACGGCAATCATGACGATGAAGGCGTAAGCGTCGCGAAAATTCGATGAGATGTAGCGGGCGCCGAAGGTCTCGATGAGCCCGAGAAACAATCCGCCGATGACGGCTCCGGGCAGGTTGCCGAAACCGCCGATCACGCTGACGACGAATCCTTTCAGGCCAAGGCTTCCGCCCATGGTCGGCTCCGCCAGAAAAATCGGCGCAACCAGAAGTCCGGCGATGCCGGACAGCACCGTGCCAAGCGCAAAGGCAACCGCAATGGTCCGGTTTACCGGAATGCCGACCAGTCTTGCCGTGTGCAGGTCCTGCGCGGTCGCCTGCATCATGATCCCGAAGCGGGTCTTTGTCAGGAAGAGAAATTGCAGGAGCAGGATCACCGCGAGGGTTACAAAGATGAAGAGCTGGTGCATCGAAACGACGACGCCCGAAAAACGCAAGGGCGGGCCGTGCACCGGGGAGGGGAGCGATACCGGTAGCGGCCCCCAGATGATCAGCGCCAGATTTTCGAGAACGATACCCATCGCAATCGTCGTCAGGATGACCAGGAATGCCGGCCGGCCGCGCAACGGAAAGTAAACAAGCACCATGAACACGATGCCGACCAGCGCCATCGCCACCATGGTGATCGCCCACGCCGCGGCCATCGGCAGCTCATGGGTCACCGCGCAACTGATGCCGATGAACGCGCCGAGCATCAGAAGCTGGCCTTGCGCGAAGTTGACGATCTGAACCGTGTTGAAGATCAGGAGCAGGCCCAGCGCGACGAGAGCATAGATGCTGCCGAGCGCAAGGCCGTTGACGACGAGCTGGCCCATGAGGAAATTAGAATCCGCTTTCCTTGATCGTGCCAGCCAGTTCCGGCGTCTTTCCCTTGTTGCGGTAGACGCCAAGCGTGTGGGCGAGATCACCCAGCGCATCGGCCTGATAGGTGATCAGCATGCCCTTCCAGTCCTTGGTGGCGGCGAATGCATCGCGAATCGCCGCTTTGTCGCAACCGACTTTCTCGATGATCGATTTGAGCATGTAGACGGTGTCGTAATAGGAGACGGTGAAGTTGTCGGCAGGCACCTTGAATTTGTCCTGCACGCGTTTCGCCCAGTCGAGGATCTTGGGATCCTGCGAGGTCTGCGGAATCATGCCGCCGATCGCATAGGTGCCGTCGGCTTCCGCCGCCGTGAGATTGTTGAGCGCGGTCTGCGCCACGAGGCTGGAATTGCCGATCGTCGGCAGCTTGATGCCGAGGTCGCTCATTTGCTTGACCACCAGCGTCACGTCGGCAGGGCGGCCGAACACGATCACGCTGTCGGCGCCCTTGTCCTTGATCTCGAGAAGCTGCGCGCTCATGTCCTTGTCGGACGGCGCATAGGACGTCACCGCGACCGGATTCGCGTTGAGTTTGGCGAGCGAGGCCTGAATGCCCCGTGATGCGCCGAGACCATAATCATCCGCGACCGCAATGATGCCGGGCTTGGTCTTGCCGAGCGTCTTCACCAGATATTCCGGGATGAGATCGGCAAGTTGTCCGTCATGAACGTGAGTCCGGAACAGCCACTTGCTGCCCTGCGAGGTCACCTTCGCATTGGTCGCGCCGACCAGAAACGGCGTTTCCGATTTCGTGACCACTTCGGTCTGGGCGAACACGTGCGGGCTGATCATCGACCCGAAAATCACGAGCGGCTTGCCTTCGAGGATCCGGTTCATCACATTGAGCGCATCCGTGCTCGATGCACCGGTGTCTTCCGTCGTCAGCGCCAGCTTCTTTCCATTGATGCCGCCGGCTGCGTTGATTTCATCGACGGCGAATTCGACGCCGCTGCGCGCCTGGGTGCCGAGCAAGGCCACGTTGCCGGTCAGCGCGGTCGTCAGACCGAGCGGTATCGGCGAAGGACAGCTGGCCGGATCGGCCCTGGAAGGGTCGACGGATGCCGTTGCCAGACAGATCGCGGCGACGCCGGCGATCGAGTTCTTCACAAATACTGAGGTCATTATGTTTCCTGTTGAATAACCCGTTTACATACAAGGATGGCCTGCGTGCAAGCATGGTAATGGCAGGCCTGTCGTTGCCCAACAAGCCTGCCATTGGTTGAAGAACCCCAGCTACGACTTGAAAATTCCCGGTCGGAGCGGCGGACAAGCTTCAGCCTTCATTTTCCGGGAGCTCCGGCAAGCGCGGCGGCCGGAACAGTTCGTCCACCGATAACGAGATACAACCCACCGGCGACGACAATCCCGAACAGCCAGCTCAGGTCGGTCCCGTTGAAATACCCGGAAATCGGCCCCTGCAGCGCGGGCACAAGCCCGTCCTGGAACGACCAGCCGGCCACGAGGCCTGCCAGAAACGCGATGATGCCGCCCCAGTTGATGTCGCCATAGGCGCTGGTTTCCGGTGACTTGTAGAGTTCGGCAACGTCGATCTTGCCTTTCCTCTTGATGAAGAAATCCGCCATGACCACGCCGGCCCATGGACTCATCCACAGCAGCAGGCTGATCATCCAGTTGTCGAACGCCTTGGCGAAGGAAGGCGCGAACACGAAGTAGATGGTGATGGCGTAACCGACGACGCCGGCAAACACAGCCAGCGCAGTTCGCGACATGCGGAAGTCCAAGCTGAGCGCGGCCAACGCCGACGAATAGACGTTCAGGATGTTCGTCGCGATCGGGCCATGCAGCACCATGAGCAGCACGAGTATGCTCGTCACGCCGCCGAACACAGCGCTCACCATCTTGGCTGGATCGGTGTCAAGGGTAACGCTGGCGATGGTTGCGCCGAGAATGGCCAGCCATACGGACGGCACAAACATGCCGATGTAGCTATACCAGAAGACGGAAGCCGAAGAGACGTTGCGTGGCACGAAGCGCGAATAGTCCGATGCCCACGTCACCCAGGAGATTCCCCAGCCAATGCCGATCGCCGTCATCAGCAGCGTCAGCATCGCAAAATGCGGGCCGGGCGGAAGTGAGCTCACCAGGTTCCAGTTGACCACGCCGGGTTGGCTCCAGGCCAGTACGCTCATCAAAGCCATGACGGCGACGGTGGCCGGCACGGTATATTTTTCGAACGTGCGGATGGCATAAAAGCCGTAGAGGCCGATCCACACCTGGATCACCATGACGATAGTCGTGACAACGAAGGTCGTCATCGACGTATCCACGATTCCGAACTGGCCGAGAATGGCTATCGATATCTTGACCGGGAAATAGGTGTTAACGCCGATCCAGCCGAGCGTCATCAGGAACGTCAACAGGCTCGGCAGATAGGCGCCGCGGCGGCCGAAGGCGGAGCGGCTCAGCACCATCTGGTTCACGCCGGTCTTGTGACCCATCACCGTGAATGCGGCGAAGATGGCGCAACCGACGATGTTGCCGAATACGATGACGGCGATCGTCTCCCATAAACCGAGTTTGAGGACGATGCCGAGCGCGCCGAGCGCCCAGTTGACGGGCGCGATGTTGGCGCCAGCCCATATCCACATTTGCTGCGGACCGGTTGAATCGCGGTCAGCGTCCGGAATCGGCTCGATGCTGTGCAGGTCAGATCGTAGTTCGGAATTTGTCATGACGCCCCTCCCTCGTGAAAAACCCACATGCGATTTTGCAATAATCGTACCAGCGAGCCAGGAACCGTACCAACAAACGCTGGCTGTGCCGGTCTCAACCGGGACGAGAAGAACGGGAAGTAAGCTTCGGATTCTTGCACAGAATTGGATGCGGCATGCCCGGAGATTGGGCACGCATCCGCTGGGATTATGATCGAGCGGAGGCGGCCATTGCGGCCCGGGCTGGTTGTGGTTTTCGTGGTTGTGGCATACCGTTTGCTTGATTTTGGACAGGTTCGAGGACCCCTCGGCTCACGACTTCGGCGCGGCCTCGCGCCCCGGGGACCGGCCGGCAATACGACGAAACGAAATTTCAAGGGAGTTGCTCAAATGCCTTCAAAATTGACGCGCCGCCAAGCTCTCGCTCTTCCCGCCGGCATCGCGGTGGGAAGCCTTATCGGTCGCTCCGCGCTGGCGGCAGAACCGGTCAAGATCGGTCTGGTGGCCGCGCTTTCCGGGCCTTCGGCGAAATCAGGTGAGGGGATCAGCCGCGGTCTCACCATCGCGATCGACGAAATCAACGCCAAGGGCGGCGTGCTCGGCGGCCGGATGCTCGAACTCGTCCGCCGCGATGACGAGTCCAACCCGGCCAAGGGTCAGACCGCCGCGCGGGAATTGATCGACAAGGAAGGGGCGGTCATTCTCTATGGCGGTATCGATAGCCCGGTGTCGCAGGCGATCGTGCCGCTGGTCAATTCGGCCAAGGTGCCCTTCATGGGGGTATGGGCGGCCGCGACCAACATCACGCGCAATGGCGCCAATCCGAATTTCGTCTTCCGCGTTTCTGCGGTCGACGTCCTGGTCGACCGGGCCTTGATGAAATACGCCACGACGAAGTTCGGCGCCAAGAAGCCGGGCCTGATGCTGGTCAACAACGGCTGGGGCGAGTCCAATCTCGCCGGTCTGACGGCGGCGGCCGAGACCGCCGGCGTCAAGTTGGCGGGCGCGGAAAAGTTCGACGACAAGGACCCCGATATGACGCCGCAACTGCAACGGTTGCGCGAGGCCGGCGCGGACACCATCATCCTGGTCGGCAACGCCGCGCCCGGCGCACAGGTGATCAAGTCCTTGCAGAAGTCGGCGTGGACGGTGCCGGTGGTCTCGCATTGGGGCATTTCGGGCGGGCGTTTCCCCGAGCTTGCGGGATCCTGGGCAAGCAAGGTGCATTTCGTCCAGACCTACAGCTTCTTCGGGCCGCAGAACGACGTCGGCAAGCGTGTGCTGGCGGCGATGATGGCGAAGTATCCCGACGTCAAGGGACCCGGCGACGTCACCCCGCCGGTCGGCGTGGCCAACGCCTATGACGCCATGCAACTGACGGCGCTTGCGATCGCCAAGGCCGGCTCGACCGAAGGGCCCAAAATGCGCGAAGGCTTTTTGAATATCGATAGTTATCAGGGCCTGATCAAGAACTACACGAAGCCCTTCACGGACGAGAACCACGACGCGTTGAACGAGAACGACTACGTCATGGTCCGCTACAACGGGGATCAGATCGAGCCCGTCACGGGCTAATCATGCTTGCGACTGCGCTTGTCTCGGGGCTGAGCCTCGGGAGCATTTACGGCCTCATCGCGCTCGGGTTCACGCTGACTTTCGCGGTCTCGGGTACGGTGAATTTTGCGCAAGGCTCCTCGGTGATGCTGGGGGCCGTTATTTGTCACACGCTGGCGGTGGGACTGCACTGGCCGATGCTGGTTGCGGTCCCCCTCGCGCTCGTGGTCTGCATGATCTGGGGTCTGATCGTCGAGCGCATCGCGGTCCGGCCGTTTGTTGCGCGCGGCACCAACTCGTGGCTGATGGCCACCGTCGCGCTTGGAATCGTGCTCGACAACGTCGTGATGTTGCTGTTCGGCAAGGAGCCGCGCGCGCTGCCGTCGTCGCTGGCCGATGATCCCTGGGTCATCGGCAATGTCGGCATCTTCCCCCTCCAGGTTCTGGTTCCCGCAGTCGGGTTGGGGCTGGCGCTTGCGGTTCATCTCGGTATGCACCGGACGAGCCTCGGCTTGAAGCTGCGCGCGGCGGTGGAGAACCCGGACGCGGCGCGGCTGATGAGCATCGACGTGACCATGCTCGTTGCGCTCACCTATGCGGCGGCGGCGCTACTCGCCGGTATCGGCGGCATCCTGATCGCGCCGCTCTATAACGTCGCCTACGACATGGGGACGTTGTTCGGCATCAAGGCCTTTGCGGTGGCCATCCTCGGCGGCCTGACCAATCCGTGGGGCGTTGTGATCGCCGGTCTCGCCTATGGACTGGTCGAGGCCTGCGCCACGACCTGGCTCGGTTCGAGCAGCACCCAGATCGTTACCTTTTCGGCCGTGATCGCGGCCCTGGTGCTTGCGCCGTCGGGATTGTTCGGCGGACGGGCCAAGGTGCGCGTATGAGGGCCGTGGTTGCTTTCGTCGCCGCGGTGCTGGTCGGCATCGCCGCCGCCGCGATCTGTCTTCTTGCGCCCGGCTACTACGCTTATTTGCTCGGGACGCTCGCGACCACCGCGCTGGCCGGCATCGGGCTTAACGTGCTGCTGGGCCTGGCCGGCGAGGTGTCGCTTGGCCAGGGCGGGTTTCTGGCGCTCGGCGCCTATGGGGTCGGCATTCTCACAACCAAGGCCGGGCTGAACTTCTGGGAGGCGTTGCCGCTCGCGGTTCTCCTGGTTGCGGCGATATCGGCGGCGCTCTCGATCCCCGCGCTTCGCGTCACCGGTCCTTATCTCGCCATGGTGACGATAGCGTTCGGATTTATCGTTGAGTCCGTGTCGATCGAATGGCGCGATCTGACCGGCGGCTCCAGCGGTCTTGCCGGAATTCCGGCGCCGTTCGGTACTGGCGGCACCGCTTTGCTGGCTTGCGCGCTGTGCCTCGCCGGGCTCGTGCTGTTTCATTATCTGGCGCGAAGTCCGATTGGTCTGGCAATGCAGGCCTTTGCTTCGGCGCCGGCCGCGGCGCGCGGCGTCGGGATCAGTCCTGTAGCGGTGCGCACCGCCGCCTTCGTTCTGGCGGCGACCGCAGCCGGGCTCGCGGGCGGATTGCAAGCCGCGCTGACCGGCTTCATCGCGCCCAGTTCATTTCCGTTTTCGCAATCGATCCTGTTTCTGCTGGTGGTGGTGGTCGGCGGCGCCGGCCGTACCCTCGGGCCGCTGATCGGCTCGGCGGTGGTGGTGTTCTTGCCGGAACTGCTCTCCGGCCTTGCCGAATATCGCTTGCTGGTTTTCGGCGCCGCGCTCCTGATTGTCCTGTGGACCGCTCCCGGCGGGATCGCGGGCGCGGTTGCGCGTCTTGTGATGGCGAAAAAAGCTCCCGCGGAATCCAGGCCCGATCTCGATCTGGCGCTCGCCCATATCACCGGCGCGCGCGGCGGCCTTGCGGCCGAAGGCGTGCGGGTCACCTTTGGCGGTGTCGTTGCGGTGGCGGGCGTCGATATGACCGCTGCCCCCGGCCGCGTCACCAGCGTGATCGGTCCCAACGGCGCCGGAAAGACCACGCTGCTCAACCTGGTCAGCGGATTTCAGCGCCCGGATGCCGGTGTCGTGCGCGTCGGAAAGCACGACATTACGGGCCTTGCCGCGCACGAAGTCGCGCGCGCGGGCCTTGCCCGCACCTTCCAGACCGCGCAACCCTTCGCCAGCCTGAGCGTGCTCGATAACGTCCGCCTCGGCCTGTTGCGCGGCGCCTGGCGCGGCGATGCGCCGGCGGAGTTGGCGCGCGCGATGCTCGCCCTCGTCGGCTACTCCGGATCGGAGACGAGACCGGCCTCGACCTTGCCGCATGTCGACCGCCGGCTGGTCGAGATTGCCCGCGCGCTTGCCACCGCACCCGCGGTCTTGCTGCTGGACGAGCCTGCCGCCGGCCTTGACGAGGCCGACACCGTCAAGCTCGGCAGCCTTCTGCAGCGGCTGGCGCGCGCCGGCCTCGCCGTTGTGCTCGTCGAGCACGACATGTCGCTGGTGATGTCGATTTCCGATGAGATCGTCGTGCTCGACGCCGGGCGCCGCATCGCCGCCGGGACGCCTGCGGTGGTGCGCAACGACCCCGCCGTCAAGGCGGCCTATCTCGGCGCCACCGTGCTGGCCGGATCGGCCGGGCCGCGCGCCGCCGGTGCGCCCTTGCTCGAAGTCGATGAGTTGAGCGCCGGTTACGGCCCGCTCGCCGTGCTGGACCGCGTCGGCCTCAAGGTCGGCCGTGGCGAGGTGATTGCGCTTGTTCGGCCCGAACGGCGCCGGCAAGTCGACCTTGATGAAGGCCTTGAGCGGCTTGATCCGCCCCGTAACTGGAACGATCAGCCTGGGCGGCAAAAACCTGGCGGCGCTTTCGGCCCCGCTCGTTGCGCGCTCGGGCCTGATCCTCGTGCCGGAAGGGCGGCAGGTGTTTCCGCAGTTGACGGTCGCCGAAAATCTTCGCCTCGGCGCCACCCGCCGCGATGATTTTGTCGCAAGCGAAATCGAAGACATGCTCGAGCGCTTCCCGCGTTTGCGCCCGCGTCTGCATACGGCGGCAGGTCTGCTCTCGGGCGGCGAGCAGCAGATGCTCGCCGTTGCCCGCGGGTTCCTGGCCCGGCCCGAACTGCTGCTTCTCGACGAGCCTTCGCTCGGACTTGCGCCGGCGGTCGTCGCCGAGCTGTTCGAGCAGTTTGCCCGTCTGCGGGATGAAGGCATGACATTGCTGATCGTCGATCAGATGGCGGACTATGCGCTTGCCATCGCGGATCGTGGTTACGTGCTCGGCGGCGGCCGTGTGGTGGCGGAGGGAGCGCCTTCGCAATTGCGTGGCGCGATGCTCGACGACGCCTATCTTGGTTCCGCTTCTTGAGGTGGTGAAATAATGGATCTGATTGTGCGCGATGCGTGCATTTTGCGCGACGGTGAGCTCGTCGACGTCGATATCGCCGTGCAAGGCAAGACGATCGCGGCCATCTCGCCGTCGCTCGCAGCCGATGGGCCTGAACTGAAGGCCGAAGGATGCCTCGTCGTTCCCGGCCTGATCGAAACACACATTCATCTCGACAAGACCTGCATCCTCGACCGCTGCCGCATCGAGGAGGGCACCGTCGCCGAAGCCGTTCGCGAGACCGCAGCCGCCAAGCGCGGCTTCACCGTTGAAGACGTGTATGACCGCGGCAAGCGGACGCTGGAACGCTGCATCACGCACGGCACGATGCGGATGCGGACCCATGTCGAACTGGATCCCGGCATCGGCCTGATCGGGCTTGAGGCGGTCGAGCAACTCGCGCGCGACTACGCCTGGGCCATCGATGTCGAACTATGCGTGTTTCCGCAGGAGGGGATGACCAACTATCCCGGCACCGAAGAGTTGCTGATCGAGGGATTGCGCCGCGGCGCGCGCACCATCGGCGCGGTGCCGTATTTCGACACCGACCCGCGCGCCCAGATCGATCGTATCTTTGCGATCGCGCGCGATTTCGATGCCGAGATCGACATGCATCTCGATCTTGCCGAAACCACGCAGGGCATGCAGATCGAATATGTCTGCCGCAAGACCGAGGAATTCGGCCGCGGCGGCCGGGTCGCGGTCGGGCATGTCACCCAGATGTCGCTGCTGCCGCCGGAGCGGTTCGGCGAAATCGCCACGACGCTCGCCAATGCCGGCGTCGCCGTGACGATCCTGCCTTCGACCGACCTGCATTTGATGGGCCGCAGCCACGATCACGCGGTGCCGCGCGGCGTGGTGCCGGCCGAACCCTTGCGGAAGGCGGGCGTGACCTGCTCGATCTCGACCAACAACGTCTTGAATCCGTTCACGCCCTATGGTGACGGATCGCTGATCCGGATGGCCAATCTTTATGCCAATGTCTGCCACGTCTCGCGCCCGGCGGACCTCGCCGGCTGCCTCGACATGGTCACCGGCTCCGCGGCGCGGCTGATGCGGCTGACCGACTACGGCATCAGGGTCGGTGCGCCGGCCGATCTCGTTTGCATCGATGCGACCAACCCCACCGACGCCGTCGCAACGCTGGCGCAGCCGCTGTGGGGCTTCAAGCGTGGCCGCAAGTCGTTCACGCGGCCGCGGGTGCAGCTTCATCGGCAGGAGAATTGAGAAGGCGTCGGCGGCGTTCGATCTCTATTCCGCCGCCTTGTCGGTCTTGGCGCCGAACATCCGTGTCGGCGCCGCAAAACCGCAGGACGTGCCGTCCGTGACCTTGACCTGGTCCTCCCACGGCAGCCGGTAGGTGCCGGCCACCATGTCCTGCATGAAGGTGTAGGGGCAATCCATCGCGCCGCCCTTCACCGCGACGTAGCCGCGATGCCAGAGTTGGTAGATGTTGTTCTCGACGCCCCAGTGGATCCGCGCTTCGCGTACGAGATCGGGACGCACCTCGGCGGTGATGATCTCGTCGACGCGCCCGGTGGTGCCATGGGCGAGGATGCTGCCGTCGAAGTTGACGATCATGCCTTCGCCCATCGAGTTGAACGAACCGTCGGAGCCGCACATGCAGACATTGGCGGTCACCATCAGGTTCTGGAACGCGTTGGCCTGGTTGGTGAAGCGCCAGCTCTCGCGGATGGGTGCGGTATAGCCGGCGGTGCGGATCATGATTTCGGCGCCCTTGTAGGCGCATTCCCGCGCCATTTCCGGGAACATGCCGTCGTGGCAGATGATCAGCGCGATCTTGGCGCCCTTGGGACCCTCGATCACGGGAATGCCGATATCGCCCGGCTCCCACGGCTCGACTGGAATCCAGGGGTGGAATTTCCGGTAGTAGAGCTTGATCTCGCCGTGATCGTCGATGATCAGGCCGGAATTGTAGGGATTGCCGTCTGGATTGAACTCCATGATCGAGAAGCAGCCCCAGATATTGTTGTCGATGCAGGCTTTCTTGAACGCCGCGACTTCCGGACCGTCGAGCCGGCACATGATCGCCGGATTGGTGTCCATCGACAGGCCGTGCAGCGAGTATTCCGGGAACACCACCAGGTCCATGGTGCAGAGATTGCGCCGCGCCTTGCCGACCATGTAGACGATCCGCTCGGTCTGACGGGCGAGGTCGGCCTTGGTCACGACGACGGGCAGCTGCAGCTGCACCAACCCGATCACGACGCCGTTGGGTGATTTGTTAAGTCCGCCGAGTCCGTTCATGGGTCCCTCCCTGGAAAGAGAACTGCATCCTGTGGGGGCCAAGAAAACCCGATTTTTGCAGGCAGCAAAAGATCATATTTCAGGCGATCGGGCGGTCGACTTGAGGGCAGGGGACCGACGGGCTATGGATCAGGGCACGGTCATTGAAAAGAAAAGAGAAGCCAGCCAATGGCAAATGTATCGAAACGCCCCAGCGAAACCCTCCGGGTCGCGATTGCGGGATTGGGACCGATTGGCAAGAAGGTCGCCGAGGCGCTCGATCAAGGCATCGAGGGTCTCGCTTTGGCCGCGGTGTCGGCACAGAACCCGGAGAAACACCACAACTGGCTCGGCAGCCTCAAGGTGTCGCCGGCCGTCCTGCCGATCGAAGGACTCTCCGATGTCGCCGACATCGTCATCGAGTGCGCGCCGGCGAAACTGCTGCGATCGATCGTGGCGCCCGCTGTCACCAAGGGAAAGACCGCGATTGTCTTGAGCGCCGGCGCGCTTCTCGAGAATGAAGACCTGATCGACCTTGCCCGGCAAAACGGCGGACAAATCGTCGTGCCGACAGGTGCGCTGATCGGCCTTGATGCGGTAACGGCGGCGGCCGTGGGCGAAATCCATTCGGTCCGGATGGTGACGCGAAAGCCGGTTCAAGGGCTCGCCGGCGCGCCGTTTCTGGTCGAGAACAACATCGATATCGAATTGATCAAGGAGCCGCTGAAGATTTTCGACGGCACCGCGCGGGAAGCCGCGAAGGGCTTTCCCGCCAATCTGAACGTGGCGGTGGCGCTATCGCTCGCCGGCATCGGCCCGGACCGGACGAGGCTTGAGATCTGGGCGGACCCTGCGCTGACGCGCAACGTGCATCGCGTCGAGGTCGATTCCGATTCGGCGCGGTTTTCGATGTCGATCGAGAATATTCCGTCCGAAAATCCGAAGACCGGGCGCATCACGGCGCTGTCGGTGATTGCGCTGTTGCGAAAGCAGCGGGCGGCGCTGCGCGTCGGCACCTGAAGAGGAAGCGGACTCCGGCCTATTTGGTGCCGTAAGCGCGGTCGCCGGCATCGCCAAGACCCGGCAGGATGAAGCCGTTTTTGTCGAGTCCTTCGTCGATCGCGGCAAGCCAGATCGGCACGTCCGGGTGAATGCCGCGCATCCGCTCGACGCCTTCGGGTGCTGCGATCAGGCACACCAGTCTGATATCGTTGGCGCCGCGCTCCTTCAGGCGGTCCACCGCCGCCACCGCGGTGTTCGCGGTCGCAAGCACCGGCGAGACGACGATGACCTTTCGCTCATGCAGGTCGCTCGGCGCTTTGAAGTAATACTCCACGGCCACAAAGGTCTCCGGCTCGCGGTAAAGTCCGATATGGGCGACCCGCGCGGTCGGAACCAGATCGAGCATGCCTTCGGCGAACGTCATTCCGGCGCGCAATACCGGGGCAAATACGAGTTTCTTGCCGGCGATCTGCGGCGACTTCATATGGGCCAGCGGCGTTTCGATATCGACATCGGCAAGCGGCAGATCGCGGGTGATCTCGTAGCACAACAGCATCCCGATCTCCTTGAGGAGCTCGCGAAACGATTTGGTCGAAGCATCCTTTTCCCGCAGCAGCGTCAGCTTGTGCTGCACCAGCGGGTGATTAACGATCGTGACGCCGTCCATGTTGCTGCCCCATATCTCGAAATATCTAGAATACCGTGCCGTCGCTGATGACCTTGACGGGTGGTGAAGCATCTAGGCGGCGTTCGCGTGCCAGACGCCGGCCCGCGGCCCAGGATCCGCCTTGCAAAACCTTGGCGAGCGGCAACGTCACCGCATCGAGCCCAAGCCGTTGCCGCATGCCTCCCGCGAGGCGATCGAGCAGCGCGACTGTGAGCGCGCGCCATTCCACAACCAGGGTCGAGGCGACTTCATGCTCGCGATCCGCATCCGCCTCGTCGCGAAATGCGAGCACGCCGGAATCGATGAAAAGCCCGCCATTGCGATATTCGGCCAATCCCGTGAGGCCGTCGATATCGGTCACGTCGATGCCGGCGGTTTGCAGCGGCTCAATCAGCGAGTAGGCGAGCCACTGCGAAAGTTTGTGCAACGGCATCAGGCCATTGCTTGCGTCGCCTGACGTCAGGGCCGGATGCTTCCAGCAGTCGCCGAGCGCAATCCCGCCGAGCGTCAGCCGCGACGGCCAGATCGGTCCGAGCTGCTGCAACAATTCGGATAAAATGACGGGAGCGGGAAGGCGGGAATTCTCAGTGCGCGCCGCCAACCGATCGAACAGGCCGCCGGGGCGGGGACGATCGAAACGGCCGAAAATCTCCGGCTTCGATGCCACGAGTTGGCCGAGCCGGCGCAAGAGTTCGACGCGGCCGTCGAGGCCGACGAGCGGATTGGCGTCAGAGACCTGCAAGCCGAGCTTCAGATCGGCGATCTCAAGATTGGCGAGAACGTCCGCGTCGGCCCGGAGCGGATCGAGTGGGTTGGCCGAGAACGCGCCGCTTTCGAACATGGCAAGGCTTGCAAGCCCAAGTCCCTCCGAACGGCCGACGGTGAGACCGGTTTTGCGGTCTCGATAGCGCCATGCGGGACCGGCGCCGGCGTCGAGGAAGACGCTGACGATGGCAAGGTCGAATTCCGCCCGTGCCCGGGCTTGAGGATCGCCCCATCGCGTCCGATCCGCGACGACGGCCCAGCGGTTTTCGTTGTTGGCAACGAAATGCCGCCAGCGCGAATGAAACGGCACGTCGAAAGAGGGGTAGGCGTCGCGGGTGGTTTGCAACACCAGATCGACCACGCCGTCCATCTTCTCTGGATGGATACGGAAATTGGCAAGCCCGTCGTCCAGCCCGATCGCCAGCATGCGATGCGCGCGGTCGCGCACCGCGCCGGCATTCAGCAGTGCAAGAGCGGCCGAGGCTTCGGGATTTGCCGGGGACACCGCCGCGCTCGATTCAATATTTTTCAAGCGGGCGGCCAACCGAATTGAGCAAGTCGGCCGGCTGCGGCGGTTCGGGACTATAATAGCCGGCAGCCTTCTTGGCGGCGATTTCCACATGCGCGTCAGGCGGAACCAGATCGTCGGGGATCGGAACCCGTTCGACGATCTCGATGCCCTGGCCGGTCAGCGCATCATGCTTCATGTCGCTCATGGAGACGAAGCGATCGATGCGCTTGAGGCCGAGCCAGTGGATGACGTCCGGCATCAATTGCTGAAAGCGCGCATCCTGCACGCCGGCCACGCATTCGGTGCGCTCGAAATATTGCGCCGCCGCGTCTCCGCCTTCCTGACGCTTGCGCGCATTATAGACCAGGAATTTCGTGACCTCGCCAAGCGCGCGGCCCTCCTTGCGGTTGTAGATGATGATGCCGAGCCCGCCGGTTTGCCCGGCGCGCGCGCACTCCTCGATCCCGTGCAGCAAATAAGGGCGGCAGGTGCAGATGTCGGAGCCGAACACGTCGGAGCCGTTGCATTCGTCATGCACGCGACAGGTGATCTGGGTGCGGTGGTCGGGCAGTTTGGTGACATCGCCGAACAGATAGGCCGTCATGCCGCCGATCGGCGGCAGGAACACCTGCAAATCCGGCCGCGTCACCAGTTCGGGAAACATGCCGGCGGTCTGTTCGAACAACTGCCGGCGCAGATTGTTTTCGGTGGTCGAAAAACGTTCCGCCAGACCGGGGAGATACCAAACCGGGTCGATCGCGATCTTGACCACGGAGACGCTGCCGTTCTCGTGAACGACATCGCCGTCATGTTTCAGCCGGCCGGCTTCGATGGCGGCTTTCAGTTCGGGCAGGTCGAGGCGGGCGCGGGTGATTGCGATGCTCGGGCGGATGTCGATTCCCTCGGCGATTTCGGCCGCGAAGTTTTCCGCAACCAGATGGCCCCAGGGATCGAGCGAGACGATGCGCTGCGGATCGCTCCATTGCGGGAATGGTCCGATCGTTTCGGCGGGATGGGTGTTGGTGAGGTCGGGGCGGCGGATCGGATCGAGGGCGCCGGAGGAGACCGCGAGCGCCCGGTAGACCGAATAGGAGCCGCCGTGGCTGCCGATGACGTTGCGGTCCTGCGGGCGGGATACCGTGCCGATGATAGGGCCCCGTTCGCGCGCGCTGGCCGCTCCCCACTGGATCGGGAATTTGAGCTTGCCTCCCGGTGCCGGATGCGAGGTGATCCGGATATGGTCAACCCGGTTGGAACCAGTCATTGCCATCTGTCCTTCAGCCGTGATGATGCAACGGCCTGAAATGGCGACGGCCCGCCTAAGCAGACGGGCCTCATCACCAAACCATAAAACTGCGGCCGCAGCCGAAGGATGAAATATAGCGATATCGCAGCCGAATACAACGGCGATAGATACCGGTATTTTCAGGGAGATTCGGGATTATTGCGGCTGTCCGGCGGCTTTCCGCATGACGCAATGATGTCATCCTGCCGCGCGGGGCGGGCTCACTGCGCTTGCTTGGTCACGCCATCCTGCGGTTGCAGTGAGGACAGTTCCCCCGTCGGTGTCCAGCCACCGCCCAGCGCCTGGAACAGGCTGCTTGCCGCCAGCATCTTGGTCAGCCGGACCAGCACCAGAGTATTTTCCGCCGTCAGCAGCGTCTGCTGGGTTTGCAGCACCGTGATGAGGTTGACCGTGCCGGCGCGCAACTGGGTTTCCGAAACCTCGAATGCCTTTCGCGAGGCGGCGACGGCATCGATCTGGAGACGTTCCTGCCGGATCGACTGCGAGAGCGCGACGAGTGCCTTCTCCACATCGGAGAAGGCGGAAAGCACCGCCTTGCGATAGGCCTGCAAGTTTTGCAGTTGCACACCCTTGGCCTGCTTCAACTGGCTCTCCAGCAGGAAGCCGTCGAACAGCGGCTGCGTCAGCCCCGCCGATAGCGTGTAGAACCAGGCGCCTGGCCCGAACAGTGACGCCAGCGCCGCGCTCTGCACGCCGGTTTGCGCGGTCAACTGGATCTGCGGGAAAAATGCGGCACGCGCGGCTTCGACGCTGAAATTGGAGGACGCAAGCTGCGCCTCGGCCTGGCGGATGTCCGGCCGCTGATTGAGCAGTTCCGACGGCAGGCCCGGCGTCACCCGCGGAACCGCGATCTGGGTCAGCGTTCCGCCGCTGACCGTGAAGTTCGCCGGCGCGCGTCCGACCAGCACGGCGAGGGCCGCGATATTCTGTCTCAACGTAATTTCGAGCGGCGGGATCGCGGCGCGCTCGGTCGCGACCAGCGCCTCCTGCTGCGACACGTCGAGCTGCGAAGCGGTGCCGCCGGTGAATTGTTGCCTGATGAGCAGGAGAATGCGCTCGGCTGCCGCGAGGTTGCGCCGCGCCACGCGCAATTCATCCTGCGCGGCAAGAACCTGGAAATAGGTGTTGGCGACGGTGACGACGGTGGTCAGCGTGACAATTTCGCGGTTGTAGCGCGATGCGGTCGCAGTCTCTTCGGCGGCGTGGAGCGTGGCGCGGTTTTTGCCCCAGAAGTCGATCATGTAACTCGCGCTGAGGCCAAGACTATATTGCGTGAATGGCGTGCCACCCGATGCAAACGTGGTACCGGAGCCCAGACGGGATGAAGTAAGGCTCTTCTCCGCGTTTGAGGTGCCGGTGAGGGATGGCAGCAGGGGTGCGCCGGCCTCGCCCACCTGGGCGTCCGCCTGAACGATCTGGGCTATGGCGACCGCGATATCCAGATTGTAGATATGGGCGCCCTCCATCAGCGAGGTGAGTTCGCTGGATTTGAAGCCGCGCCACCAGTCGACGGCGGGAAGCTGGGCGTCGGGAGCCTTGTGACCACCTTCGCGATACGCTGCCGGCAGATCGAGATTAAGATCCGGCCGCTCGGTTCCGAGGATGCAGCCGGACAGCGCGGGGCCGAGCAACAGAGCGGAAACAGCCAGCCGGGCGTGGCCAAGGCCGCGTGAAATCCGTTTTGAAACCCTGCCCGTCATTCCACTACCAAAATAGTTCCAACCGTCACTCGCCGGGCTGCAGCCCGGCCTCCGGAGCGAGCGGCGCCGCACCACCCCTGAGACGCTGGCCCCATAGCCGGAATCGATCCATATACAGGTAGATCACGGGCGTTGAATAGAGCGTCAGTATCTGGCTCAGGATAAGTCCACCGACAATCGCGATACCGAGCGGCTGCCGAAGTTCGCCGCCATCGCCCATGCCGATGGCAAGCGGCAGGGCGCCGAGCAGGGCGGCCATCGTGGTCATCATGATCGGCCTGAAGCGGAGCAGGCAGGCTTCGTAGATCGCGTCGACCGAACTCAAGCCGCGCTTGCGCTCCGCATCGAGTGCAAAATCGATCATCATGATGGCGTTTTTCTTCACAATTCCTATCAGGAGGATGACGCCAATCAGCGCCATGATGCTGAACTCGGTCTTGAACGCCATCAAAGCGAGCAGGGCGCCTACGCCGGCGGACGGCAATGTGGACAGGATCGTCAGCGGATGCACATAGCTCTCATAGAGCACGCCGAGCACGATATAGATCGTGACCAGTGCGGCGAGAATCAGGAAAGGCTGGTTGTTGAGCGAATCCTGAAAGGCCTTTGCCGTTCCCTGGAACGTGCCGCGGATGGTGGCGGGCACACCGATGCGGTTCATGGCAGCTTCGATCGAGGTAACGGCCGAACTGAGCGAGCCGTTCGGCGGCAGATTGAAGGAGATCGTGTTTGCGACCAGCAGGCCCTGGTGATTCACGGCAAGTGGGGTGGCGCCTTGTGTGAAATGCGCAACGGCCGACAACGGGATCATGGTCTCCTTGTTGGTGCTGACCGCCGAGCCCGTGGAGGCCACGCCCTTGCCGGTGGCGCCGATCGAGTTTGTCGCCAGATTCCGGGCAGCTTGCGCGTTGGCCGAAGTGGCCGAGGTGGTTTTCCCGACCGAGACCGTCCCGGCAACGGCATTGGTCGACTGTGAACCGCCGACCGAGGCGCCTGACGTGCTGATCCAGACGTCTTTCAGCGTCTCCGGATTTTGCCAGTACCGCGGCGCGACCTCCATGACCACGTGGTATTGGTTACGGGCCACGTAGATGGTCGATACCTGCCGCTGGCCGAAGGCGTCATAGAGGGTGTTGTCGATCTGGCTGACGGTGATCCCCAGTTGGGCGGCTGCGTCGCGATCGATGACCAGATCGGATTCGAGCCCTTTATTTTGCTGGTCGCTGTTGACGTCCGTCAGGTTCGGATCGCGCTGCAGGGCGGCCGCGATCTTCGGCGTCCATTCGTTGAGTTCCTCGAATGTCGGGCCTTGCAGGGTAAATTGATATTGCGCGTTGCTGGCGCGGCCGCCGACGCGGATATCCTGCACGGCTTGCAGAAACAGCGTTGCGCCGGGAATGGCCGCCATTTCACGCCGCAACCGCGCAATCACGCCGTCTGCGGAAATCCGTTCGCCGAGCGGACGCAATGATACGAAAACAAAACCGGAATTGGTCTGGCCGCCACCGGTAAAGCCAACCGCGGTTTCGACGGCGGGATCGCTTTTGATGATGCCGATGAAT
Source organism: uncultured Alphaproteobacteria bacterium (assembly GCA_963832045.1). GTDB lineage: Bacteria > Pseudomonadota > Alphaproteobacteria > Rhizobiales > Xanthobacteraceae > Bradyrhizobium. The sequence continues at coordinate 434,095 of CAWHSM010000004.1, read as the reverse complement.
TGCGCGAGCTTCTTCTGCATCAACTGGAACGAAATGCTCTGATCCGCCTGGATCGAGCCGACAATTCGCCCCGTATCCTGCTGCGGAAAGAAGCCTTTCGGGATAATGTAGTAAAGATAGCCGTTGAGGACGAGCACCACGATCAGCGTTAGTATCATTGAGGCAGGGTGCCGAAGCGCGACGGTCAGCGTCCGGCGATAAACGCCGAGCATGGCCTCAAAGAAGCTCTCGCTCATTCGATAGAGCCGTCCGTGATTTCCGGTTTCGTGACGAAGCAGCACCGCGCACATCATCGGCGTGGTCGCCAGCGAGACCGCGAGCGAGATCATGATGGAAATCGAGATCACCACCGCAAATTCACGGAACAGGCGGCCGATAATGCCACCCATCAGGAGAATCGGGATAAAAACCGCAATGAGCGAGATGCTCATCGACAGCACGGTGAATCCGACTTCGTTGGCGCCCTTGAGGGAAGCCTCCAGCGGACTCATGCCTTCTTCGATGTAGCGGGTGATGTTTTCGAGGACCACGATCGCATCATCGACGACAAAGCCCGTCGCGACCGTCAACGCCATCAGTGACAGATTGTCGAGGCTGTAACCGAATAGATACATCGCGGCAAAGGTCGCGATCAACGAGACCGACACCGCCACGACCGGCACCAGCGTCGCGCGCAGGTTTCGCAGGAAGGCAAAGACCACGACGATCACCAGCAGCACGGCAAGGATAAGCGTACGCTCGACATCGCGCAGCGAAGTGCGAATCGTTATTGAGCGATCGACGGCCAGGTTGATGTCGATGGCCGGTGAAATCGAGGCCCTGAGCTGCGGCAATAGTCCCTTCACCAGGTCTACCGTGCTGATGATGTTGGCGCCCGGTTGCCGGTAGAGAATGATCAGGACGGCGGGCTTGCCGTTGGCCAGTCCGGCGTTGCGAAGATTTTCGACAAAGTCCGTCACTTCACCGACATCCGACAAACGGACCGGAGCGCCGTTGCGGTAGGCCACGACCAGGGATTTGTAGTCGTCGGCCTTGTTGGCCTGGTCGTTGGCGTAGATCTGGTAGCGCTGGCCCTCGACGTCGATCCCGCCCTTCGGGCTGTGTGCGTTGGCGCTCGCAAGCGCCGCCCGCACGTCCTCAAGGCCGACGCCGTATTTGTAAAGCGCCTGCGGGATGAGCTCGGCCCGCACTGCCGGCAGCGAGCTGCCCCCGACGTCCACCTCGCCAATTCCGTCGACCTGCGACAGCTTCTGCGCCAGCACGGTGGATGCGGCGTCGTAGAGGTCGCCGCGGGTCATGGTGTCGGACGTCAAGGTCAGGATCAGGATCGGCGCGTCGGCCGGATTGACTTTCTTATAGGTCGGATTGCTTCGCAGGCTGGTCGGCAAATCGGCGCGGGCCGCGTTAATGGCAGCCTGCACGTCGCGAGCGGCGCCGTTGATGTCGCGGTTGAGCCCGAACTGAAGGGTGATGCGAACCCCGCCCACCGTGCTCGACGACGTCATCTCGGTGACGTCGGCGATCTGCCCGAGATGACGCTCTAGCGGGCTTGCGACGGTGGTCGCGACATCCTGCGGACTGCCGCCCGGCAAGGTGGCGCGGACGGAAATGGTCGGAAAGTCGACCTGCGGCAGCGGCGAAACCGGCAGCTTGAAGAAAGCCACGGCACCGGCAGCGGCAAGACCAAAGGTCAGCAGCGTGGTTCCGATGGGTCGGCGAATGAATGGTGTGGAGGGACCCATCGATGGCCCTCATTCCGCCGGCTGGGCGGCTTCGCCCGAGGAGCGGCCGGAGAAACGGATCGCCAGGCGGTCGAACCAGAGATAGATCACCGGCGTCGTGAACAGCGTCAGCAACTGGCTGAGCAAGAGGCCGCCGACGATGGAAATCCCGAGAGGGTGGCGCAGCTCCGAACCGGCGCCGGTGCCGAGCATCAGCGGCAATGCGCCAAGGACCGCAGCCATCGTCGTCATCAAGATAGGCCGGAAGCGCAACAGGCAGGCCTGATAGATCGCTTCCCGCGGCGATTTGCCTTCATGCCGTTCGGCATCGAGCGCGAAGTCGATCATCATGATCGCGTTCTTCTTCACGATACCGATGAGGAGAATAATGCCGATGATGGCGACGATGGTGAGGTCGTCGCCGGCCAACATCAGCGCCAGCAGGGCGCCGATTCCGGCCGACGGCAGGGTCGAGAGAATCGTGAGGGGGTGGATGAAGCTCTCATAGAGAACGCCGAGCACGATGTAGACGGTGACGATCGCCGCCATGATCAGGAAAAGCTGATTGGAGAGCGACGATTGAAACGCCAGCGCAGCGCCCTGAAAGCTCGTGATCACGCTTGCCGGCAGGCCCATGTCGGCCTGGGCCTGTTTGATCGCTGTAACGGCCTCGCCGAGAGAAGCGCCCGGAGCCAGATTGAAGGACACGGTGGACGCCGGAAACTGTCCAAGATGCGACACCTGCAACGGCGCGGTCTCCTGGCGGAATTTGGCCAGTGTCGACAATGGTACGGGGGCGGCGCCGACCGAGGAAGGGAGATAAATGTCGGACAGCGATTGCAGCGAGGTCTGCAGGTGCGGATCGGCCTCGAGGATGACGCGGTACTGGTTGGAGTTGGTGAAGATCGTGGAAACGATGCGCTGGCCGTAGGAGTCGTAGAGCGCGTTGTCGACCGTTGCCGGCGTAATGCCGAAGCGCGCCGCCTGGTCGCGGTCGATTTCGACGAATACCGAAAGCCCCTGGTCGGAAATGTCGCTGGCGACATCGCCAAGCTCCGGAAGCTGCCGCAGTCTGTCGACCAGTTTGGGGGTCCATTCGGAAAGCTGCGCGGGATCGGCGTCTTGCAGGATGAACTGGTATTGGGTCTTGCTGACCGTGCCTTCAATCGTCAGATCCTGCACCGGCTGCATGTACAAGGTAATGCCCGTGAGAGAGGCAGTGGCCTTCTGAATGCGCCGCATCACGGTTGCGACGTCGGACTTGCGTTCGTCATAGGGCTTGAGGTTGATCAGAATGCGCCCGCTGTTGAGTGTCGTGTTCGTTCCATCCACGCCGATAAAGGAAGAAAGGCTGACGACGTCGGGATCTTTCAGGATGATGGAAGCGAGCTGCTGCTGGCGCTCGGCCATTGCCGCGTAGGACACCGATTGCGGCGCCTCGGAAATGGCCTGAATGACGCCGGTGTCCTGAAGCGGAAAGAACCCCTTCGGGATCATGACATAAAGCAGCGCTGTCAGTACGAATGTGGCGAGAGCAATCAGCAGCGTGAAGGTTTGACGGTCCAGCACCCAGGTCAGCGCATGGCCGTACATTTCGATCATCCAGTCGAATGCTTCGCGGCTATAGCGCTGGAAGGCATTTTCCCGGTTGTGGGACTCCGGCTTGAGCAGCTTGGCGCAAGCCATCGGCACCAGCGTGAGCGAGACCACCGCCGAGATCAGGATCGTGACCGAGAGCGTGATGGCGAATTCGCGAAACAGCCGGCCGACCACGTCGCCCATGAACAGCAGCGGGATCAGCACTGCGATCAGCGAGACCGTCAGCGAGATGATGGTGAAGCCGATCTGCTCGGAGCCCTTGAGGGCCGCCTGCAACGGGCTGTCGCCCTCCTCGAGATAGCGGGAGATGTTCTCGATCACGACGATGGCGTCGTCGACCACAAAGCCGGTGGCGATCGTCAGCGCCATCAGCGAAAGGTTGTTCAGGCTGAAGCCGAACAGGTACATGGCCCCCAGCGTGCCGACCAGCGACAGCGGGACCGACAGGCTCGGGATCAGCGTTGCGCGCGCGTTGCGCAGGAATACGAAAATCACCAGCACCACGAGGATGACGGCGAGCGTCAGCTCGAACTCGACATCCTCGACGGAGGCGCGGATCGTGACGGTCCGGTCGGTCAGGATGTTGACGTCGATCGCCGCCGGCAGCGACGCCTGCAGTTGCGGCAATAGCGTCTTGATGCCTTCGACCACCGCGATGACATTGGCGCCCGGCTGGCGCTGGATGTTGAGGATGATGGCCGGCGTCTCATTCATCCAGGCCCCGAGCTTGTCGTTCTGGGCGCCGTCGACGACGTTGCCGACGTCGCTGAGGCGGACCGGCGAGCCGTTCTTGTAGGCGACGATCAGGGATTTGTAGTCGCTGGCATTCCTGATCTGATCGTTGGCGTTGATGGTGTAGGCGCGCATCGCGCCGTCGAAATTTCCTTTCGGCGTATTGACGTTGGCGTTGCCAAGCGTGGTGCGCAGATCGTCGATGTTGAGCCCGTAGGCCGCAAGCTTGCGGATATCGGCCTGGATGCGCACCGCCGGCCGCTGGCCGCCGCTGATGCTGACGAGGCCAACGCCGGGAAGCTGCGAGATTTTCTGTGCCAGGCGCGTGTCGACGAAATCCTCGACATCCGTCAACTTCATCGTCTTCGACGTCAAGCCGAGTGTCAGGATCGGCGCATCGGCCGGGTTGACCTTGGCATAGATCGGCGGTGCGGGGAGATCGGCCGGAAGCAGGTTGCCGGCCGCGTTGATGGCCGCCTGCACTTCCTGTTCGGCGACGTCGAGCGAGATGGTCAGCCCGAATTGCAAGGTGATGACCGATGAGCCTGCCGAACTTATCGAACTCATCTGGTTGAGATTCGGCATTTGGCCGAATTGCACTTCGAGCGGCGCGGTGACGGAGGATGTCATCACGTCGGGGCTCGCGCCCGGATAGAAGGTCTGGACCTGAATGGTCGGGTAGTCGACTTCAGGGAGCGCCGCGACCGGCAGGAAGCGGAACGCCAACAGCCCGGACAGCATGATGGCGATCATCAGCAAGGTGGTTGCGACCGGTCGTAAAATGAACGGCTGCGACGAACTCATTGTTTTTGACCGCCCTCGGAACGCCGTTTCTTGCCGCCGCCCGATTTGTCCGGCTCGGCCGGTGTTGCATTGGGAGCGGGGGCCGGGTTGTTCTCCGACCGAATGATGATCTTGGCGCCGTCACGGAGCTTGTCGGCGCCGTCGATGACGATGCGGTCGCCGACCGCAAGACCGGAAAGAATTTCCACGCGGTCGCCATCGGTCACGCCGAGCTTGACCGGCCGTACCGATACCGTGCTGTCGGCATTGATGAGGTAGACGAAGGTTCCGGGCGCGCCGCGCTGGATGCCGGCGGTCGACATCGTCGTGGCATCCTTGTGCGTATCGAGCAGCAGGCGGATGTTGACGAACTGGTTCGGGTACAACAGCCGGTCCTCATTGGGAAACTGTGCCCGCAGCTTGATCGTTCCGGTGGTCGGATCGATCTGGCTGTCGAAGGTTTGCAGCGATCCCTCGGCGATCTTGGTGGCGCCGGTGCGATCAAGCGCGGTTGCAGGCAAGACCGCGCCCGTCTGGATCCGCTTGGCGATCGCTTGCAGATTGTCCTCGGGCACGGTGAACAGCACGCTTATCGGCTGCAACTGCGTGATCACCACAAGGCCATTGGCGTCGCCGGGCGTCACATAGTTGCCCTGGTCGACCTGGCGCAGGCCGACGCGGCCGTCGAGCGGCGACACGATCCGGCAATATTGCAGGTTCACCTCGGCGGATTTCACCGACGCCTTGTCGGCCTCGACCGTGCCCTGGTCCTGGGCGACGAGCGCGACTTGCGTATCCAGCGTTTGATGCGGCACGGCGTTCTGCGCCGCCAGTCCCTGGTAGCGCGCCAAGTCGACCTGGGCGCCCTTGAGCATCGCCTCGTCGCGCGCGAGCTGTCCCTTGGCCTGCGCCAATGTTGCTTCATAAGGCCGCGGATCGATTTCCGCGATCAGGTCGCCTTTCTTGACCTCGTTACCTTCCGTGAAATCGATTTTCTGCAAGTAGCCGCTGATCTGCGTTCGGATCGTCACGGTCGCGAGCGAAGTCACGGTGCCCAGCGCGTTGATGTTGATCCCGATGTCGCCTTTGCCGACCACTTCGGGAACGATCGACATTGGTCCGGAGTTGCGGCCGCCGCCGACAGGTTGCGGCGCGCTTTCCTGCCGCGTCTTCCAGACGATGCCGGCCAATACCAGCAGGACAATGATCGATGTCAGAACCAACCGCCGGCGCGACCGCGGCTTGGCGGTCTGCGGAGAACCGTTCGGGGGGGCCTCCTGGAACGTTTTAATTGGTTGGTTCATGAACCTGCCATCAGATGAGAAGTGTGAGCGCCGGCTACGTCCCGCCGTTGTCCCACGGACCGCCTCTGAGCTCCGCGGGCCGGGCCGCATTTGACCGTCTCGGCTCGATCTTGTCGCATTAACAATCGGAAAGAATTGCAGTTTTCGGTCCAGATCGAGGCGGCTAGTGTCCCGGTTCTGACATTCGTATCCCATCGCAGCGGGCACTTTTACGAATGTCAGAACCAAAGGGACACTAGCAACTATATGATCCTAGTGTAGCTTTGACTCTGACGTTCCTTCCGAGAGCTCGCGGCAACACTGAAAGGAACGTCAGAGTCGCTACACTAGCCAATTGATAGGTCGTTCGGGCGCCTTCCCGCGTTCGGTGACCACTGATCGGATTCGGAACCCCGCGGTATTTTGAACCTATCCGCCCCCCACTACAAGGCCGTGCCATGGGGCGGAATCCGGCCTCCACGGGACAGCTGCCCGGCCTGTTGTTGAGCCTGCCGCCGAAAATCGCGGCGGCTTCAGGCGGCAGCGTCCAGCAGACTGAAAGAGCCCCGGATCAGGGCCTTGCGTCCCTTCGGCGTGATGGCCGGCACATGGTCGCTCATGGTCACAAGGCCGAGCGCCACAAGGTCGTCGAGCACCGTCAGGTTCGACCCAGGTGGCCCGGCAACCGGCGCCCGAAGAACCTTCAGCGTTTCCCACTGGTCAGGTCTGAGCTCGAAGTCGCTTTCGTCGTTCATGCTGCCTCAAGGGATGATGGCCACGTGCCGCTCTCTACGCGACGCGCATGAATCCGATGCGACCACAATGCGTCTGCAATTGGTTTTCCGGTCGCAACTTTTCTTGAATCGATGTCTGCTGGAAATACCGGGTAACGCGATTGTCACATCTACGTGTCAATGGACAGCGTCGGCCATGCGCGAATCACGTGGCGCGACGTAGGATGACGTTTGCCGCCCGGATGAACACACTGAAGGCAGTTGCGCCGACAAAATCGCCTCGCCGCGGCTTAAGGCTGAAGAGCCTCGGCATTGTCGTCAGCATTGCCATCGCCGCGGTCGCGATTTTCGCGCTGACGCACACGCTCAAAAGCATCGACACCGGCGAAGTCTTCGAGGTCATCAGGCACACGAAAATTTCCCTCATCGTGCTGGCGGCGATGCTGGTGATCACGTCCTACGTCAGCCTGACGTTCTACGATCTGCTGGCGCTGCGCACCATCGGCCGCACCGACATCCCATACCGGATCGCGGCGCTTGCAAGCTTTACCAGTTATCCGATCGCGCACGGCGTCGGCGCCGTTTCGCTGATTTCGCCGGTGATCCGTTATCGAGTCTATTCGCATAATGGCCTGACCGCATTCGACGTTGCCAACATCTGCTTTCTGACCGGGCTTACGTTCTGGCTCGGCAACCTGACGGCACTCGGGATCGGGCTGTTCTTTGCGCCCGATGCCATCAGCCTGGTCGACTTCCTGCCGCCCAGGGTCAATCAGTGGCTCGCGGCTGCGCTGCTTCTGGGGGTCGTTGGCTTTTTAAGCTGGTGCTGGTTTCCGCGAAACATCGGGACGAAGCGCTGGCCCGTGCGGCCCCCCTCGGGGCCTTTGGTGCTGCTGCAAATTGTGATCGGGGTTTTCGATCTCGGCGCTGCGGCGCTTGCCATGTACGTCTTGATTCCGGCGGGGCCGAATATCGGTATCTTCCCGATCATGGCGGTTTTTATCGCCGCGACACTGCTCGGATTTGCCAGCCACACGCCGGCGGGAATTGGCGTCTTCGATGCCACGTTCCTGATCGGGCTTGGCAAGGACGACAGGGAGCCGCTGGTCGCCGCGCTTCTGATGTTCCGGCTGATGTACCACTTCCTTCCCTTTATATTGGCGCTCAGCCTGTTTGGCGTCGTCGAGGGATGGCGCAGTTTTCGTGGCCGGTGGGGCTAGAGCTCCGATTCCGAATTTGCTTCTGCTTTCGGCGGCAGAGCGTACATGGTCAGACTTGTTACTGGCTCGCCCCGGTCGCGAATGACCCACAAGAGACATCAGACGCCATCCCTATAGTTCTGGGGGTAGCGGTGGTTTGGGAGGGTTCAAAATCTTGGATAGCTCGCCGGACATCGCCAGGCAGATAGCGGTAAAAATTCCTGAGCCGATGCACACATAGCGAAGCACTTGGTCGAATGCTGCGTCGGCCGTCGTGATGTAGACAACGAGATTATTCTTTGGCTTCACGGGAACAATTTGACCTACTTGCGGCAGTGGAGTCCGCGAGAAGCCCACATAGTTCATCTCGCGAAGGCCCAACCACCACCACGAAGCGACCAATACGAGGGCGGCCAGTTGGCCTGCTCGGTAGAAAATTCTTTGGCGGGTCATGGCGTTCGTGCGGTACTGGCCCTTTCTATGCCATCTAATTTGAAAACCACAGTGGCCTATTTTGGAAAAGGGGACCTACCGCCACGACAAGTGTACCAATGCTTATGAGGCTCACCAACGTAACGGCAATCCAAAATGAAACCGGGTCTTCGTTCCTCACGAACCAAGTTTCGACTGGAATGGCCTTGGGGTCCCTATTAGCCCGAATGCCTACCCATATTTTCCGATCACGATTGCTCGCCAAGCGTACCAGCCAATAGCCACTCCAACTGCGCCAAAGAAGATAGCAGGTATAATCATTCGTCGCTCATGTCAGGCACCCGGAGGCCGCCTCAGTTGGCGGCTTCTTTCTTAACATGCCAAGCGCTGCATGTCGCTTCTTGGCACATCGTGTCATTTCGCTGCGCTGCGGAATTTGATCGTGATCGGGGCAGAGCGGACTCTGGCACGTCGTTCGCCGGCCAAGATTTGAGTTCGTCACGCCAGTTGAGGCGTCTCACACCGGCGAGTTGAGCTTTAGTCCGACCATGCCGGCGACGATCAGCGTGAGGCAAATAATCCGCACCGGGTCGGTGGGCTCGCTAAAAATCACCATTCCGACAATGATGCTGCCGGCGGCGCCGATGCCGGTCCAGATCGCGTAAGCCGTGCCAAACGGGAGCGAGCGAAGCGCAAGCGCCATCAGCGAAAAACTCGCCAGGATCGCCAGCACAGTCGCAAGCGTTGGCCAAAACCGGGTGAGACCGTCGGAATATTTCAAACCGAACGCCCAGGCGATCTCGAGCAGCCCCGCTGCAAGTAGGGCGAGCCAGCCGCTCACGGCGACCTCGGCTCCGGCGCAAAGGCGAGGGCGCCATATTGGGCATAGCCGCGAAACGGCCGTTGGAATGTCAATTCGGCGCCGGTCGTCTCGGCGAGCGCCGCCAATTCGTGCTCCAGACTGTCGCGCGGCGCGACATCGAACAGGCGGAGCCATCGCCGCAACATGGTCCGCGCAAGCGCCGGCAAGCCCTCCTGACGGCCGAAGTCGACCACATGCAGGCGGCCGCCGGGTTTGATGTGGTTGGCGGCGGCGCGAAGCACGACCTGCCAGTCCGGGATCATCGAAAGGCTGTAGGAAATCATCACATGGTCGAACTGGGGAATGCCGAACGACCTTGCCGGATCAAGCGCGGTTGCATCGCCATGCGCGACGCGAATCCGCCCGCTCAGTCCCGCGCGTGCAATCGCCGAAATGGCTGATGTCAGCATTTCGGTCGAGACATCGATGCCGAAGAACCGTGCATCCGGGTAACGCCGGGCCGCCAGCACTAGATTCCTGCCGGTCCCGCAGCCGACTTCCAGCACGTTGGCGCCAGGTTTCGGCCGCAGATCGGAGATCATCTCGTCTCTGCCCAAGAGATAGTAGCGCCGCGTTCCGTCATAGATGTGCCGCTGCCGGCGGTACATCCGGTTCATCCGGCGGGTGGCCTCAATCGGCCATGAGGCGGCTGCACCGATCTCCCGGGAATATGCAGACATCCGTCGACCTCGTCGCGTTCTGTGCTTTCACTCCATGCGATGTTCGCGCGACAGGGATGTGACAGGTCGTGCTCGTTATGAAACTGAATGCGTTTCCATCCACATCGCCGTGATGGCGGTCATTGCCGCCTGTCGCAAAACTGCAGCGAGCGAACGATATCCTGATCGAATTGCTGATTCGAGGAATGGATGAACACGCAGCTGATCGCAGATGCCGTCCGCAACAGCAGAGGCGAGGAGGAAGCAACCGTTTGGGACAGGCTGTTTGCGTTCTGGTTCCGTCGTCTGGTCTATACCCAGATCTGGGAGGATCCGGTCGCCGACCTCGCAGCGCTCCGCTTGCCGCTGGGCTCGACCATTGTCACGATTTCGTCGGGCGGATGCAACGCGCTGTCCTATCTCACCGCACAACCGGCACAGGTTTACGCGGTCGACCTTAACGAGGCGCACCTTGCGCTGCTCAAACTCAAGCTTGCCGGCATCCGCGCCTTTTCCGACTACTCGGATTTCTGGCAGTTCTTCGGCACGGCCAACTCGCCCGCCAACTCCGAGCTTTACCGCGAGCGCTTGCGACCCTTGCTGGATGCCCAGGCGCGCGCCTATTGGGACAAGCGCAACGTCATCGGCCGCCCGCGCTACGCCTATTTCACGGATGGCTTCTACCGTCACGGCATGCTCGGCCGCTTCATCGGCCTGGCGCACTTTGCGGCAAAACTGTCCGGGATCGACCTTGCGGCACTCTTGAACGGCAAGCCGGACTCGCCGGCACGGCTCGAAGCATTGAACCGTCTGGATCGCTTGTTCCATTCGCCTCTCGCCCGGCTGATCACGGCGACGCCGGCTCTATTGTTCAGCCTGGGCATTCCGCCGCGGCAGCGCGCGTTACTGGGCGGCGGCGCGCCGTTGAATGAAGTCCTGCATGAACGCTTGCTGCGTCTGGTCAACGGTCATCCCAACGAAACCAATTACTTTGCCTGGCAGGCGCTGCATCGCGGCTATGCCGGTTCGGGCGATCGTTGCCTGCCGCCTTATCTGCAGCGCAGGCAATATGAACGCATGCGTAACGGCGCGGGATTGATCATTCCGCACCATGCCAACCTCAGGCAGTTTCTCGAAGGCCTGCCGGCGCGTGAAGTCGATGCCGTCATTCTCCTGGATTCCCAGGACTGGATGGCCGTCGACGAGATCCGGGCGCTGTGGAACGCCATCGACCGCGCCGGCAGCGACAACGTCCATGTGATCTTTCGCACCGCCGGCGAAGCCTCGCCGCTGGAGGGCCCCGAACTCGCTTCGCTGCGCCAGATATGGCAGCGCGACGAGGAACGAAGTGCGGTCGGGTTTGCGCTCGATCGTTCGGGAATCTACGGCGGATTCCACTGCTACGGACGGCGCTGAGCGGCTCTCTCTGCCGGGATCGCGCCGTATCGGCCGGCTAGTGTCCCGGTTCTGACATTCGTATCCCATCGCAGCGGGCACTTTTACGAATGTCAGAACCAAAGGGACACTAGTAACTATATGATCCTAGTGTAGCTTTGACTTCTGACGTTCCTTCCGAGAGCTCGCGGCAACACTGAAAGGAACGTCAGAGTCGCTACACTAGTCCGACCGTCATTCCGCCAGTTCGGAATAGGGCGTCGCCGGCACCTGTGCCTCGATGGCCTTTTCGTCCTGCACGACCTTCGGCTTGCGCAGCCAGACATAAATCTGGGCTGACAGCAGCACGACGCAGATGAACAGGAAGAATGCGCTGATCGGGCGCTCGATGAAGGTCATCAGGTCGCCGCGGGAGATCAGGAGGCTGCGCCTGAAATTCTCCTCGAAACGAGGCCCGAGCACGAAGCCGAGCAGGATCGGCGCCGGGTGGAAATCGAGACGCAGCAGGATGTATCCGACGACACCGATCACCAGCGTTTCGCCGACCTGGAACATGTCGTTGCTCGCGGCATAAACGCCGATGCAGACGAAGAACATCGCGCTCGGATAGAGGTAGCGGTAGGGGATCGAGAGCAGCTTCACCCACAGGCCGATCATCGGCACGTTGAGGACGACGAGCAGGATATTGCCGATCCAGAAGCTCGCGATCAGGCCCCAGAAAATGTCGGCGTGCTGGGTGATGAGCTGCGGGCCGGGAACGATGCCGTGTATGATCAGCGCGCCCAGCAGCAGCGCCATCACGGTGTCGCCGGGAATGCCGAGGCTCATGGTCGGAATGAAGTCGCCCTGCACCGAGGAATGGGTCGAGGCTTCGGGACACGCCACACCCTCGATCGCGCCATGCCCGAAGCGCTCCGGCGTCTTCGATATTTTCTTTTCGGTGGCGTAGGAGACGAACGAGGCGATCGTCGGCCCGGTGCCCGGGATCAACGCGCACAGACTGCCGAGCAGGGTGCCGCGGATCATCGGCCAGAACGCCAGCTTGAGATCGGCCTTCGACGGGAACATGTCGGAGATGCCGACCTTGGCGTATTTCATGTCGACGGTTTCAGTATTGTTGATGCTGTTCATGAATTCGGCGATGCCGAACATGCCGAGCGCCAGCGCGATGATTTCAACGCCATCAAACAGTTCGGTGATGCCGAACGTGAAACGCGGCTGGCCGGTCTCGATGTCGGAGCCGACGATACCGATCAAGAGACCGAAAACCGTCATGGCGATGCCCTTGAGCGGCGATCCCTTGGCCAGCGTCGATCCGGCCAGCAAACCCACCAGCATCAGCGAGCACACCTCGGCAGGGCCGAACTCCAGCGCCACTTTCACCAGAAAAGGCGCCAGGAAAATCATTTCCGTGATGCCGAAGGAAGCGCCGACGAAGGCGGCGACGACGGTAATGCCGAGCGCCGTGCCGCCTTTGCCTTGCTTGGTCAGCGGAAAGCCGTCGAGACAGGTGACGGCGTGCGGTGGATGGCACGGCAGGTTGAGAAGGATCGAGCAGATCGCCCCGCCATATTGGGCGCCGTAATAGACGCCGGAAAGCATCAGGATCGCCGGCACCGGATGCATGCCGAAGGTCAGCGGCAGCAGGATCGAGATGGTGGCGACGGGCCCCATTCCCGGCAGCACACCGACGAGGTTGCCGACCAGCACGCCGAGGAAACAATACATCAGGTTGTGCGGCTCGAGCGCAACGCCAAAGCCGTACCAGAGATCGGTAAGCGCGGTTGAGATCACAGGTTCACCCCGCGCAACAGCTGAAAGGGAATATTCAGCAGGTAGTGGAACAGGATGACGCCGAACACGGTGACGCAGGCCGCCAGAACGAAAGACGATTTATACGTCGCGGTCTTGTCACCGAGTGCGCAGACGAACACACAGGCAAATACCGCCGGGACCATCCCGCCATAGTATCCGAGAATGATGAACAGCACCGGGCCTGCGAGAATGCAGAACCAGCCGAACCATTGCGGATTGTCCGGCAGGAATTTGCCCTCGTCTGGCTCGGCGGACAGAAGTGCGGTCCCTGCGATCAGGATGCCAAGAAAGGCGAGGACGACACCGAGCACGACCGGCATAAACCCTGGGCCCATTCTGGCGAGGGTGCCGAACTTGTAGCCGGAGCCGGTTACCGCGGCGCCCACCCCGAGCAACAGCATCAGGCCGCCGGCATAGTAGTCCCGCTTCCAGGTAAACTTCCCCGACAACAGCGCTTCTCCCAGACGTTTTTAGGGCCGCGACCCTACCTGTAGCGGCCAACCGTGTCGATATAGCCGCATTCGACTTTCAAGCGGAGAGGAACCGACATTGGTCTAATGTCAGAACCGGAACCTAACTCAGTTTATCGGGCGATAAAATCGACAAAATGGCGCAGGCTGCCGGCCGCGCCCTGACGTTAATTCGGGCAGACGCTAATTCAGGCAGAAGGGTCTGGCCAAATCCGGCCGGTGGGCCGGGATAATCTTCCGGCGACAGCACGGTCTTGAAAACCGAACCGGCTCTCGCGGAGCTTCCGGCCGCCGCGGGCCTGAGCGGATCGGGCGACCGGGAGCGCCCGGAGGATGCCGGCTCAATTCCGGTAGGAGGGGTCGAGGCGGTCCAGTTTCCGCAGCAGCGCCGGCCAAGCCAGTTCGCCGTTGCGGTTGGGAAGCTCCGGCCGCGGCTTCACCTTGTCGAAGGTCTTTTCCAGAATGTCCTGCGGCGGCATGGTCAGCCTGGTGTTGCAGGAAAGCGCCATCACCTGGACTTCGCAGGCGCGCTCCATGCGGAACAGCAGATTGAACGTGCCGGGGATGGTCCGCCCGACGACCAGCAATCCGTGGTTGCGCAGGATCATCGCTTCGTGGTTGCCGAGGTCGCGCACCAGGCGCTCGCGTTCGCCGATATCGTCGGCGATGCCTTCGAAGTCGTGATAGGCGATGTGGAGGAATCGCATCGAGGTCTGCGCCAGCGGCAGCAGCCCGCATTCCATCGCCGACACCGCCATACCGGCCGGCGTGTGCGTATGCGCCACGCAGTCGACGTCGCGCCGCGCCATATGGATCGCGCTGTGAATGACGAAGCCCGCCGCGTTGACGCCATAGTCCGTGGCATTGAACAGCGTGTTGCCGTCGAGGTCGACCTTGATCAGGCTCGATGCGTCGATTTCCTCATACAGCATCCCGTAGGGATTGATCAGGAAGTGGTCGTGCGTGCCCGGAACGCGGCAGGAGATGTGGTTGGCGATCATCTCGGTCATGCCGTACATCGCGGTCAGGCGATAGGCGGCCGCGAGATCGACGCGGGTTTGCCATTCTTCCGCACTGACCTGCTCGCGCACCGACTTGACGACCTGGATGGCGGGAGAGTTCACGGGGGGCATGGCGTTGCTCCAATAGGATGTTTGACGAAAGATACGTGCAACCCCGGCCGCGCCGCAAGCGGGCACGGGCAATCCAGCAATGCGCGGGCAGGGTTTCGAGCGCGACCGTTCCTCGTTACTAACGACCAGCGGAGACCGACGGCGTCACCGACGCGCCGGGGTAAGAGTAGGACATGCCGAAGATTCCGCTGCGCTGGATCTCGGGTTCCGGCGGCGGGGCTGCTTCCGCCTGCGGGGGCGGAGGCGCCGGCGGATTATCGCACTTCATCGAGTAGACCAATTGACCGTCCGCCAGGCGCGCAATCGGTGCGCAATCATCGACAGGCGTGGTTGCATTCCCGGGCGTCAATTTGGTTTGCGCCCAGACGGGGGAAGCGATCAGCAGAATGGCGAATACGAGTTTCTTCATCGGTCTTCTTTCGCGAGACATGCGCCGTTTGAGCCCGATTGAACCGGATCGGTCTGCCAGCGAACATCTAACTTGGCTTCAAGGCGAAAGAAAGCCAGTTCGCCCCAACGAGCTACGCCCCAATCCCCCTTTGCTGAGGGCTGCAAAAGGTCCTAGTGTCCCGGTTCTGACATTCGTATCCCCTCGCAGCGGGCACTTTTACGAATGTCAGAACCAAAGGGACACTAGCAACCATATGATTCTAGTGTGGCTTTGACTCTGACGTTCCTTCGAAGAACTCGCGGCGACACTGAAAGGAACGTCAGAGTCGCCACACTAGAATTTGGCGGCCGCCTATTCCTTTTTAAGGAAATCCTTCCCTCCGCGTCACAGGTATCATGAATGAGCCAATTGATTGTCCGCGCCGGCGACTTCACATTCCAGGCCCGCTTCGAAGACCAGTTGGCGCCCAAAACCTGCGCGGCCTTCCGCCGCGCGATGCCGTTCGAGAGCAAGTTCATCCATGTGCGCTGGAGCGGCGAGGGCGTCTGGATGCCGCTTGGCGATCTCGACTTCGGCGTCGGCTATGAGAACCACACCAGCTATCCGGCGCCGGGCCAGATCATTCTTTATCCCGGCGGCATCAGCGAAACCGAGATTCTGCTGGCCTATGGCGGGGTGCATTTCGCCAGCAAGATGGGGCAGCTCGCAGGCAATCATTTCATCACCCTGACTTCCGGTCTTGAGAACCTGCCTGCACTCGGCAAGACCGTGCTCTGGGACGGCGCGCAGAAGGTGCGTTTCGAGGAAATCTAGATGGCCGAGCCCGGGTATCCCAGGGATCTCCGTGGCTACGGCCGCAATCCGCCTCATCCGCATTGGCCGGGCAATGCACGCATCGCCGTGCAGTTCGTGGTCAATTTCGAGGAGGGCGGCGAGAACAACATCCTGCATGGCGACCGCGCCTCCGAAGCCTTTCTGTCGGACGTGCTTGGCACGCAGCCCTGGCCGGGACAGCGCCACGCCAACATCGAGTTGATGTTCGAGTACGGCTCACGCGCCGGCTTCTGGCGGCTATGGCGAATCTTCAGCGGGCGAAAATTGCCGGCCACCGTATTCGGCGTGGCGACGGCCCTGAAACGAAATCCGGAAGTGGTCGCCGCGATGAAGGAGGCGGGCTGGGATATCGCCAGTCACAGCCTGAAATGGGTCGAGCACAAGGACATGTCCGAGGCCGAGGAACGCGTGGAGATCGCCGACGCCATCCGCCTCCACACCGAGGTGACGGGAGAGCGGCCGCTCGGCTGGTACACGGGGCGGACCTCGATCAACACCATGAGACTCGTGATGGAAGCCGGCGGTTTCCTTTATTCCTGCGACTCTTACGCCGACGATTTGCCGTACTGGATCAAGGGAGCGGCCGGACCGCATCTGATCATCCCCTACAGCCTCGACGTCAACGACATGCGCTTCGTCAATGCGCAAGGCTTTGCCAACGGCGATCAGTTCTTCGGCTATCTCAAGGATTGTTTCGATGTGCTTTACGCCGAAGGCGAAACCTCGCCGAAGATGATGTCGGTCGGCCTGCATTGCAGGCTCGTCGGCCGTCCGGGACGCGCGGCATCGCTGATGCGGTTTCTCGATTACATCGCCGGCCATGAAAGGGTCTGGGTGGCGACGGGCCTGCAAATCGCCCGGCATTGGCATGCCAACCTTTCACATCTTGCGGCCGGCGCGCGGCCGTGAGCGAGAAGAACGCAGCGCCCGCCGGACGACAGGCTTCGCCGTTTGGCGAGGAGATCGCCGGCCGGATCAATCGGTTGGCGAAGATTTCTGAGACGCCGGATAATCTGACGCGCATCTTCCTCACGCCGGAGCATCGTGCCGCGGCCGAGCTCATCATGGGCTGGATGGTCGAGGCTGGCATGAGCGCCCGTCTTGACGCGATCGGCAACGTCTGCGGCCGCTACGAGGGCGAGCGCCCCGGCCTGCCTTGCCTGATGCTGGGTTCGCACTACGACACGGTTCGCGACGCCGGCCGATGGGACGGTCCGCTCGGACTGATCACGGCGGTCGCCTGTGTCGCCGACCTCAACAAGCGCGGGCGGCGATTTCCCTTTGCCATTGAAGTGACCGGCTTTGCCGACGAGGAAGGGGTTCGCTTTGCATCGACCCTGCTCGGCAGCCGGGCGGTGGCCGGCACCTTCAACGAGCATGTGCTGGCTTCGAAAGATGGTGCGGGAATTTCGATGCGCGAGGCGCTGGTTCAGTTTGGCCTCGACCCCGACCATATCGGTGCGGCGGCGAGAGTTCGCGGCGAACTACTCGCCTATGTCGAGCTTCACATCGAACAGGGGCCGGTGCTCGAAGCCAGGAATTTGCCGGTCGGGGTGGTCAGCGCCATAGCCGGCGCGACGCGGCTGGCGGCGCGGCTGACCGGCATGGCCGGTCATGCCGGAACGGCGCCGATGGAAATGCGGCGCGATGCGCTGGCGGGCGCGGCCGAATGCATCTGCAAGATCGAGGAACTGTGTCTGACCGACCAGGGCGGACTCGTCGGCACGGTCGGATACATCCATGCCACGCCCGGAGCGACCAACGTGATTCCGGGAGAGGCTCACTTCACCATCGATCTGCGCGCGCCGACCGACGTGCACCGCAAGCGCGCGGTGAGCGATATCGTCCGGCAGATCGAAGCGATCGCCAAGCGCCGCAGGCTCACGCTGCAGCTCGACGTGACGCACGAGAATCGCACCGTCCCGTGTGCGCCCTGGTTGAAAACGCTGCTTGCCGAAGCGGTGGCGGCGGAAGGCTATCCGGTGTTCGAACTGCCGAGCGGGGCCGGCCATGACGGGATGGCGATGGTCGACGTTACCGACGTCGCGATGCTGTTCGTGCGCTGCCGCGGCGGCATCAGCCACCATCCCGACGAGCATGTCGAGGTGGCTGACGCCGATGCCGGCGCGCGGGTGTTGCTGCGGCTGATCGAAAACTTTCGGCCGCAAAATGCGATTAAATAACTAGTGGAGTGGATTTGACATTCGCTCCCCCTGGCCCGCGCTCGCGATGCGAATGTCAAATCCAAAACTCCACTAGAAACTCATATTGGCCAGTGGTCCTTTGATTCTAACATTTGCAAAGGTGCCAGCCTCACCAGGATGCAAACGTTAGAATCGGACCACTGGCCCTTCAGGCCTCGGGCAAACCCGAACGGTCCTCCCTAAAATCGGCGAGCGTCGGGGTCGACATCTCGAAGCGGTCGCGGATGGTCGAGCAGGTATCTCCGCCGAGCCGCGCAATGGCATCGAGTTTGGCCGGGTCGATCCGCATGTGGCCGACGTCGATGATGTCGGCGTGGTAATGCGCGAACACGATCTCGCCCAGGATGATCTGCCGGGACTTGCCGAGTTCCAGCGTCACGTGGCGGCGGCATTCAAAGGAAGCCGGCGCTTCCTTGATCCAGGGCGAGGCGACGACCGTGCCCGGCATCGCCGTCAATCCCGCAGCCTTTAACTCATCGCCATCCGGAGCGAACGGCACCGCGCAGACGTGCATCGCCTCGGCGATCGCGCGGGATACGATATTGACCGTGAAGACTTCGGTCAGGCGGACGTTGAGGGCGGTATCCTTGAACGACATGTCGGGATGGTTCTCCACCCCGAGCGCCAGGATCGGCGGATCCGCCGACAGGCAGTTGAAGAAGCTGAACGGTGCTGCGTTGATGCGTCCCGACGGATGGACCGTCGTCACCAGCGCGATCGGCCGCGGCACGACAGTGCCGATCATCAGCTTGTAGCGGTCGCGCGCCGACAGGGTGCGGAAATCGAAGGTGACCTGATCCGGGGAGGAGATAGCGTCCATTATTGTTTCCGCATCACTTGGTTTCAATGGATGGTGCGCCGGCATGCGCCTGCAGGAAGCGTTCTTCCCACCAGGAGAAGAGAAGATCGCGCAGCGCCGCGGCGCCATCGTCGCCGTAGATGTCGGTGCGTTTCACCGCGTTGAACATCGCCAGCTCTTCCGGCGACAACGCAATCGGCAGCTCAGTCTCTACGATCGGCGTGTTCGGAAATTCGGCCTTGTAGGCGGGGTTGCGGCGCAGCGGCCGGTCGGTCTTGATGACCGGGTTCCTGAAATCTTTTGGCGTTCGCTGGCTGGCAAGTATCGGGACGCCGGGCACCTTGGCGAGATCGGCGTCGGTGGCGGCAAATACCGTCAGCTTCAGCGGCTTCAACGCAAAATTGCTGGTCTTCATGACGTCGGCGCCGCAAACATTCGGCACCGCCAATACGTCCATCAGCGCGAGCAGGTCGACATAATCCCCACGCTTGCTGGTCTGCCGGGTCATGAACGCATGGCCGTCCTCGTCCACGCCCGTGCACATGAACAGGTTGAAGGAATCGTGCACGTCATCGGGCGTCAGGCTGTATTCGCGTTGGGCCTCGGCCTGGATGTCGTGGCAATTGGTATGCACGGCGAAGCCGTAGGCCGCTTCGTAGACGTAGGCGCTGCAACGGGGAAACAGCACGTCGTTGCGGCCCACAGTATCTTCGAGAATGTAGAGCATGGCCCGTTCGCGCGGCGGCGCCGACCACATGAAAGTTCCGGTCGTCGGATGAAAGCCGTGGACCGTGCGGGTGCGGCCGCAATGCATGAACTCCTTGTAGTCATGCAGGTTGAAGCAGTTGAAATCGGCGCACTGGCCGCCCTCGACCTGCTCGATGCGCAAAATCTGCCCCTTCAGGAGTTCGATGGCCTTGCCGGTGCCGGGCTCCAGGACATGTTCGGAGATGATTGTCCTTGAGGTCATCGTGCGGACTCCGTTGCTGCTTCCGCCTTTCGCGCGGCGGCGTATTCGCGCAATGCGAGCCGCACCAGCGCCTCGCGGTCCGCCGCCACACCTTGCGCGATCGTGCGATCCATCAGCTCCAGTTGCTGCTGGTTCAATTGCAGCCGGACGATCGTCTGGGTCATGGGTTTCCTTTGCAACGAAGGTAAACTCGATCAAATCTTGTATACAGGATTTGTCGCCGAGATCCGGATCTTGACGTCTGTCGTTTCCCGCCCGCGGCGTCTGGCCAATGCAGGATCGGGGCCGCTGCACGCGCGGGATTTGCGATTATTCCTCTTTTTGCTAGCGGTTCGAAGCGCAAAATTTAAGCGATGTGCTGCCGCTTATTCGAGCGCAGCGACCAATGTTGCTGCATCATGTGTACGAGAAGGTGGATTATCGTATGCGGGATATACGGCGAATTCGTCGGCCTGTCGTCGCTGCGAGACTAACGGATGAGCAAGAAATCCACCCGCGTCGATTTTGCTTGCCGCGCCTTGCGCCAGGCGATCATCGAACAGGCGCTGCCGCCCGGCACCAGGCTGCCCGAGGATGAATTGGGCGCGCGGTTCGGCATGAGCCGGACGCTGGTGCGCGCAGCACTTGCCCAGTTGCAATCGGAAGGGCTCGTCGATGCGCCACCGCGGCGCACGGCGATCACGGCCAAGCCGACGCTGGAAGAGGCAAAGGAGGTGTTCGAGGTTCGCCGAACGCTCGAGCGCGAGGTGGTCCGCCTCGTCATCGCCCGCTGGCGGCCGGAATTCGGTGCCGAGCTTGAAGGCCATGTCCGCGAGGAAGAAGCGGCGCGCGAGGCGGGCGAGGCGCGGGTCTCGATCCGGCTGGCCGGAGAATTCCACGTCAAGCTCGGCGAAATGGCGGGCAACGGGCTGCTGCGGCGCTATCTCGGCGAAGTGGTGTCGCGCTGTTCGCTGATCCTTGCGCTCTATGGCCGGCCGCATTCGGCCGACTGCGCTGTGAACGAACATCGGGAGATCGTGGCGGCATTGCGCGGACGCAATGCGGAAGCGGCGATCGCCATCATGGATCATCACCTCGGCTCGGTCGAGCATCGCGCGCTGCTCGATCAGGGTCGTGACTCGCAATTTGATCTCGGCGCGGTGCTCTCGCGCTATGTCGGGGCTGGGGATAACGGCAATCCTTTAGAGGTCGCACGGTTGCCGAAACGAAAAGCAAGGACGGCCAAATGACCGCTGCAATATCGTTCACGCCGCGCCTGAAAAGGGCCTCGGCCAGCAAGGAGTAGTCCATGACCAAGCTTTCGCGTCGTACTTTTCTCGGGGGCGCTGCCGCCAGCCCGTTCGTGCTTTCGGGCCTCGTCGATCCGGCCCGCGCCGCCGATATCACGATCGGCATTATCTATGTCGGGTCTCGCCAGGACTACGGCTGGAACCAGGCCCACGCCGTCGGCGCCAAGGCGCTGAAGGAGATTCCCGGCGTCAAGGTCGTCGAGGAAGAAAACGTGCCGGAGACGGTGGCGGTCACCAAGACGATGGAGTCGATGATCAATATCGACGGCGCTTCGCTGCTGTTTCCGGCCTCGTTCGGTTATTTCAATCCGTTCATGATCGATGCGGCGAAGAAATACCCCAAGGTCGAATTCCGCCACCCGAGCTCGCTCTGGACCGCCGGCCGCGATCCGGGCAATGCCGGCGGCTATTTCTGTTACCTCGACCAGGCCCACTACGTGAATGGTATCGCGGCCGGGCTTTCGACCAAGTCCAACAGGATTGGCTACATCGCGGCCAAGCCGATCCCGCTGGTATTGCGTACCGTCAACTCATTCATGCTCGGCGCGCGCAAGGTTAATCCCAACGCCACGGTTCAACTGATCGTCACGGGCGACTGGGCGTTGCCGGTGCGTGAGGCCGAGGCAGCCAACGCGCTGGTCGATGCCGGTTGCGACATCATTGCCTGCCACATCGACAGTCCCAAGGTGGTGATCGAGACGGCCGAAAAGCGTGGCGTCAAGAGCTGCGGCCACAATGCCAATCAGGCCGACCTCGCGCCGAAAGGGTTCATCACCGGCGCCGAGCTAAGGTGGGGGACGGTCTACAAAAATTTCGCCGGCATGATCGCCAAGGGCGAGAAGCTGCCCAACATGGTGATCGGCGGCTACGAAAAGGACATGGTTGCGAGTTCGCCCTTCGGCGCCGGCGCGAGCGAAGCCGGCAAGAACGCGGCGATGGCCGCCATTGCCGACCTCAAGTTGGGCAAGCCGATCTTCACCGGCACGGTCAAGAGCAATACCGGCAAGATCATCAGCAGCAAGGATTTGGGGCTTTACGATCCGTTCCTCGAATCCACCGACTATCTCGTCGAGGGAGTTGTCGGCAGCATCTGATTCCGAGGTGGCCGTGCGATTGCGTTGCGTCGATCTGGCAGCCAGGCCTGGATAGAGAGGCTACCTCACCTCTATCCCGGCCTGCTCCGCTACTTCTTTCCAGATCGCGATATCCTGCTTGATGAAGTCGGCGAAGGCCTTCGGCGAACTGCCGACGACCTGGATCGCCTGCTTCTCCAGCAGCGCCCGGGTGTCCGGGTCATTCAATGTCTTGACGATTTCCGCGTTGAGCCTGGTGACGATCTCGGGCGGCGTGTGGGCCGGCGCCAGGATTCCGTGCCACGCGATCGCATCGAAACCGGGATAGCCGCTTTCGGCAATCGTCGGCACGTCGGGCGCAACCGGCGAGCGATCCTTGCTGGTCACCGCCAGCGCGACCAGGGCGCCGGATCTCACATATTGCAGCGCAGAGATCGGATCGGAAAACACCACCTGCACCTGGCCGGCGAGCAGATCGGTAACTGCCAATGAAGTGCCGCGATAGGGAATGTGCGTCATCTTGATCCCTGCTTTGCCGGCGAACAGCTCGGTGACCAGATGGTTGGAGGATCCGACGCCGGTGGTGCCGTAGTTCAGTCCGCCGGGCTTGCTTTTGGCGAGGGCGACGAACTCGTTCAGTGTCTTTACGCCGAGCGAGGCATTGACGACCATGACGTAAGGGTAGGTGGTTGTCAGGCAGACGGGTGCGAAATCCTTCAGGGGATCGTACGGCAGATTCTTGTAGACGGCCGGGTTGATCGAGAGCGGCCCGGATTGCCCGAGCAACAGGGTGTATCCGTCAGGCTCCGCCTTCTTCACGAATTCCGCGCCGATGATCGCCGCCGCACCGGTGCGGTTCTCGACGACGATGGATTGCCCGAGCGCCTCGCCGACACGTGTGGCGAGGACGCGCGCTGTCGAATTGGCGGAGCCGCCGGCGGCAAAAGGCACGATCAGGTGGATCGGACGCGACGGATAGTCGTCGGCACGCGCGGTATGCGAGACGGCAGATGCAAACGCCAAAATCGCAAGCGCCAGCATCGGATATTTCAAACGGGTCAGCATCGCACCGGTCATTTTCGCGTTGGTGGCTTGTTCGCCACACCATAGGGCAAAATTTCCTGCCGGGTCTACCAAGTTGCCAGCTTGCGATTTTTCGCCGCCCTGCGATGCTTCGATGAGATCTTGAAGGGGATTGCAATGCTGACCAATATGGGCGTGAGGCAAAGCCTGGCGCACCACATTGTTGCAACGCGATAGGAATCGGCCGCGCGCGGCTCCGATGCCAATCCGCTTTCCGATTTGGATCTCGAAGCGAAGCTATAGCGCATAGCCTCGCCTTAAGAACTAGCACTGGTTCGGACTAATCAATATTGTTAGCCCGCGCTATCCAATACTCACCTCTTTCCGTACTCCGTGAATACGTAGTCGCGGTTCTTCACAAGCGTGTGGCATTCGAACCCACACTTTGCGTCGTTTGCCTGCGGCGGAGTGTTCGCTGTGGTGGCGGGCCTGAACACGTCGGACGCCGCATCATACTCGAACGCGCCCCATCCCCATCCGCCGCTGTCTGCGAACCTCTTGCTGTCCTTCACCATGAAATCAGCGTCATGCTGGGTACCCGGCACGGTTGGCTGACCGGGGTACGTCTCTTGTTTTTTCGGGATCCAATGAATTTTCGCCATCTTGGCGCCGTCCGGGAAAGGCTTGCCGTTGCCGGGCACGCCCGCCTTATAGGCGTCGATCATTACCGGATTCCCCACGATCACAGCAATCTTGCCCCCGTTCTCGCTGATCGCGATTACCGGCCAGTCCTCGTATCCCCTGAACTCGGAGAACGCGAGTCCATTCGGTACTTGCACAGTGTACTTGTCCTGCGCGGAAATCGCGCCACCGGCCGCCAAGACGGCGATCGATACCGAAATACTGACGCTGATCAGCGTGCCTTTTCTCATTGTCGTATCTCCCTCATCCGCGGCTCAGACTGCGCCGATTTTTTGCTTCGGATGTACATGATCACAGCATGGATTTGCGCGCTGCGTAATGCAGTCCGGCACGTTCGCAAGGGTCGGAGGTAGCCTCCTTGATCCATGTCAGACAGCCGAACTGACCAAATGTCGCCCGTTGGCACATCGGTCATTTCGCCGCTGCACGGCAATTCGGTCGCTTTCGGTACCAAGCGGACATCAGCCGAGCTGCGGTCGAGAATCCGGCTTATGAGTACGCGCCCTGGTTCAAGGCCGCACCGCCGGTGTCTCGACCGGCATGCCGCGGGCGCGCGCCATCAAGTAGAGCTCGAGCTCGACCAGTTCCGGCGCGCCGAAATCGTAATTCTGGGCCCGCATGCCGGTGATGCAGTTGCGCAGGCGCCGTTGCAGCGATCCCAGCGATTGCCATTCCAGCCGGTAGATCGGATAGCCGTTGGGGATCGCCTGCGTGACCGCGGAGCCTGCCAGGTGTTTGCTCCAATTGTCGTCGTGGCAGTTGGTGCAGCCGAGATTGAGTTGTCCCTGCCGCTGCATGAAGAAGTCGCGTCCTTTTGCGACGAACGGCTCGAGCTCGGGCGTGGTGTCGGGGGCGATCGCCATGCCGCGCGACTGTTCTGCGACGAAGGCGGTCAGTGCAAGCAGGTCGTGACGCTCATAGGGAAGGGGGGTGGCGTCCTGATGCCGCGCGCGGCACAGGTTGATGCGTTGTTCGAGATTGACCGGGCGTCCGAGCTCCTTGTCGTAAGCCGGATAGCGCGCCGCCACGCCCTTCATGCTGACGCGCGCATCATCATGGCAATCGGCGCAGGCCTTGCCGGCGGAGCCGGTTTTGCGCTTCCACAGCGTTTCGCCGTCGATGACCCCGAGCATTCCGGGATTGACGGTGTCGTCGTCCTGCATCGCCTTGGTGTCCGGCCCCATGAAGGTGTAACCGGAGCGGCGCTCGCTTGACGGAATTTCGGTAGCGATCAGGGGGCGAACGGCCATGCCGGCCAAGACACTGACCAAGGCCAGCAACGACGCAAGGATGATCGTGCCGGCAATTCTCATTCGACGGTGATGCTGGCCGAGGCGGACTCGGAAAAGCCGTTGTCGCCGATCCACTCGAAGTCGAATTTCCCGCTTTCGGTGGCAACCGTGAAGAAGGAGATGAAGGGGTTGGCGGCGGTCGCGGGAAACAGATCGGCGCGGAAGATTTCCTCGCCGTTATAGCGGCAGGCGAAACTCGTGATGATGTCGCGTGGGATCATCTCGCCCGAGGCCGTGCGGCGATAACCCGTCTCCATGATGTGCGACATCAGCGTCTTGATCTCGATGACGTCGCCACGTTTGGCTTTCTTGGGAACGTTGATCAGCGCGGCTGTCATCAGATCACCTCCTCGGTGCAGGCGGCGAGCGTCACCACGACTTCGGCGGTGGCCGACCAGAGCGAGCCGTCGGAGAGGCGCGCAATCGCGGTGATCTTCTGGCTGTCGGCCAGGCGCACGCGGGTGGAAACCTGGGCGCGGCCGGCGCGGGGTCCGAAAAAAAAGTTTCCGAGATTGGGCTGCGGATTCTTTTCATTGAAGACGTGGATGCTTTTGACATAGTCGCTTGACGTCATCGGGCTTGCGACGCTCACCGTCATCGGCACCGAGTTGCCGTTTTCCACCAGCGGCGGGATATCGAGCTTGACCTTGCCGGTTTGCACCGGAGCGCTGCCGATGACGGTGCGGATCGCGCCTGCCATCATCTCGGGTGTGGCTTCGACCGGGCGCACGCTCACGATCGGCATTGCCCCGATTGCCGCGGCGCTGCCGGCTAGCCTAAGAAAACGGCGGCGTGTGGAAGCGTCTCGTCTGTGCATTTTATCGTGCCTTCCTAATCGCGCAGCGTTGCCAGATACGCCACAATATCCTCAATCTGCTCGGCTGACAGGATGGGTTTGCCACGAAAAGCCGGCGCCACGCGCTCGAGCCCGTCGAGCCGATAATATGACGGCATGATCGTCGCGGGATTGAGGCGGGACCCGTCGACCAGCCGGAGCCGAAGCTGGCCCGTGGACCAGCGGTTGCCCGCGCCTGCGAGATTGGGTGCGAGGTCACCCTGGAACTTTTCCTCCGGAAACGGACCGCTGTGGCACAGGATGCATGTGTTGGCGCGTTCCACCACAAGGGCGCGGCCGCGCGTTGCATCGCCGGGTGAGCCGGTCAGCGATTCCCGGATGGAATCGCCTGTCACGACATAGGGCCGCAATGGCTGTGCTGTGGTCACGCAAGGCCAAAGCCACGTTATCGCAGCAAGAAAGAAACCTGCGATACTAACTAGCAACCTAGTGCCCACTTTCCGAAGTTCGCACTCCGTCTCAGCAACATCTTTTTGCGAACTTCGGAAAGCCATGGGCACTAGCAACTCCATAATTCTAGTACCGCTTATCGATCTGAAGTCCCTGGAAGAACCCGCCGCTTGCACTGCAGGGACTTCAGATCGGCGGTACTAGTGTCCCGGTTCTGACATTCGTATCCCATCGCAGCGGGCACTTTTACGAATGTCAGAACCAAAGGGACACTAGCAACTATATGATCCTAGTGTAGCTTTGACTCTGACGTTCCTTCCGAGAGCTCGCGGCAACACTGAAAGGAACGTCAGAGTCGCTACACTAGCCAAACGTTTCCACCGTGATTGCCTTGAACCAGGATTGGGCTTGATCAGCTTCACGCTTGCGAACCTCGCCGAGCGCATTGACCGGGCTCGTGAAGCCAGAGCCTGGCACCTCGACAAAAATATCGTCCCGCGGCTGGTAATTCCCCGCCAGCGAAAAGGCATAGCCGGGCGTCACGGTATTGTAGCAGGTGCCTTCGAGCGTGGGTCTTGCGGGAGCAGTTCCGGCAATCAGGCTCGCCACGGCTTGCGCGCAGGCTTTGCCTTCCGCATTTGCTGCGGATGCGGATTTCGGAACGGCGCCGCCGATCACCGCATCGCCAATGACATGAATATTGGGCACGAGCGGGGAGGTAAACGAGACGGGGTCGATCGGGCACCAGCCGGTCTTGTCGGCGGCGCCCGCAAGGCCCGCAATATTGCCCGCCTTCTGCGGCGGGATGACGTTGGCAACCTGCGCGTCGTAATTGCCGAAGTCGGTGACCAGCGTGTTGGTCGCGGCCTCGACCGAAACGACGCGGCCGCCCTGCGACAGTGAAATGCGTTCGATCATGCCGGGATAGAGTTGCTTCCAGGCGTTCTCGAACAGCCGCTGCTGCGCGAAGATGTCCTTGGCGTCGAGAATGAGAATCTTGGAGCGCGGCTTTTTCGCTTTCAGATAATGGGCGATCAGGCTGGCCCGCTCATACGGCGCGGGCGGGCACCGATAGGGCGTTGCCGGAATCGCCAGCACGACCACGCCGCCATCTTCCATGGCCTCGAGCTGGCGGCGCAGCAACAGGGTCTGCTCGCCGGCCTTCCAGGCATGCGGCATCTTTTCAGCCGCCGCTTCGTCATAGCCAGGCAACGCATCGAACCTGAGATCGATGCCGGGCGCCAGCACCAGCCGGTCGTAGGTCAGCGACGTTCCGTCGGCGAGGCCAACCGTGCGGCTTTGCGGATCGACCTTGATGGCGGCTTGCGCGACAACGCTCACGCCGCCGGCGGCAATCTTGTCATAGCTGAATTGCTGGGCTTCGATGTCCCGCAGTCCCGCGATCACCTCGTTGCTGAACGGACAGGCGGTGAAGATCCGGTTCGGCTCGATCAGCGTCACCTGCAATCTGGAATCGATCTTGCGCAAGGCGCGCGCGCAGGCAACGCCGCCAAAGCCGCCGCCGATCACGACGACGCGCGCGGCGGACCGCGCATAAGTCGGGCAGGGCAGCGCAAGCGAGCTGGCCGCCGTCGCAATACCGCGAACGACAGTTCTCCGCGTCGTTACCCGCCGCAGCGCGTTCATGTACACGATCCGAGAAAAGTGAAGCGGCGGCTGGTCAAGCCGCCGCTTCAGTTTTTTTAAGCGAAGGTGATGTTCTGATCCCGCAACGGCACCGAACGAATTCGTTTTCCCGTTGCCGCGAAGTAAGCGTTCAACACCGCCGGCGCTGCGACGCAGATCGTCGGTTCGCCGACGCCGCCCCAGAATCCGCCGCTCGGCATGACGATCGATTCCACCTTCGGCATCTCCGCAATACGCATCGAGTTGTAGGTATCGAAGTTGGCTTGTTCGATGCGGCCGTCCTTGACGGTGCATCCGCCATAGAACAGTCCCGAAAGCCCATAGACAAACGAGCCCGCGATCTGGCGCTCGATCTGTGCCGGGTTGACCGCATAGCCGGGGTCGGTGGCGGCCACGATACGATGCACCTTGATCTTGTTGCCGTCGGTCACCGAGATTTCGGCAGCGCCTGCGACATAGCTGCCAAATCCCATGTGCTGGGCAAGGCCGCGATAGACGCCCTGCGGCGGCGGCTTGCCCCAGCCGATCTTTTCGGCCACCGCCGTAAGCACGGCCAGATGCTGCGGGTGCTTGGCCATCAGCTTGCGGCGGAACTCGAGCGGGTCCTGGCCCACCGAATGCGCCAGCTCATCCATGAAGCATTCGAGATAGATCGCATTATGGTTGACGTTGACGCCGCGCCAGAAGCCCGGCGGAACGTGGGGGTTGCGCATCGAATGTTCGATCAGGAGGTTAGGTACCGAATATCCGATCGCCGTTTCGCCGCTGGCATTGAGACCCTGGAAGGTCAAGGGATCCTTGCCGTTGACCAACGCTTCGGGCCGCAGGCTGAACAGGATCGACTGCCCGGAGATCCGCATATGCAGCGCCGTCAGATTGTTGTCGGCGTCGAATGCACCGCTCATCTTGCACTGGGTGACAGGATGATACGCGCCGTGCTGCATGTCTTCTTCACGCGACCACAACAGCTTGATCGGCGTGCCCGGCATCTGCTTGGCGATGGCGACCGCCTGCCGCACATAGTCGGTGTTGCCGCGACGGCCGAAACCGCCGCCGAGCATCTGCTTGTAGACGTCGCATTTCTCGGCCGGAAGGCCGGAAACCTCGACCGCCGCGGCGAATGCTGCTTCGCCGTTCTGCGTGCCGCACCAGACCTCGCATTTATCCGCGGTATAGAGCGCGGTGGCGTTGAGCGGCTCCATGGTCGCGTGGTTCTGGTAGGGATAGCTGTAGACGGCCTCGACCTTCTTGACGGCGCCGGCGAGTGCGGCTTTGGCATCGCCGTTCTCGTTGCCGATGTAAGTCGGTTGCGAAGGATCGAAACCTTCCGCGAGCCATTTGGCGATCGACGCGCTTGTGATCTTGGCGTTCTCGCCTTCGTCCCAAACGACCGGCAACGCCTCGAGCGCGGTCTTGGCGTGCCACCAGGTGTCGGCTACAACGGCGACTGCGTAATCGTCGACCTTCACCACCTTCTTGACGCCCTTCATGCCGGCGACTTTGGATTCGTCGTAGCTCTTCATCTTGCCGCCGAATACGGGGCAGGCCTTGATTGCCGCATTGAGCATGCCCGGCAGTTTGACGTCGATGCCGTACATCATTTTGCCGGTGGTCTTGTCGGCGGTGTCGAGCCGCTTGAGGCCCTTGCCGATCAGTTTCCAGTCCTTCGGATCCTTGAGCTTGACGTCGGCCGGAGCCTCGAGCTTGGCCGCAGCTTCGGCGACCTTGCCGTAGGTGGTGGTCCGCCCCGAAGGCGTGTGCGTGATCACGCTGTTGGCAGCGGTGCATTCCGAAGCCGGCACCTTCCACCCGTTGGCCGCGGCCTGAACCAGCATCACGCGCGCGGTGGCGCCGCCCTTGCGCACGTACTCGTTCGAAGCACGGATGCCGCGGCTGCCGCCGGTCGAGAAGTCGCCCCAGGCGCGCTTGCGGGCCACGCTCTGTCCCGGCGTGGGGTATTCCGTCGTCACCTTCGACCAGTCGCATTCGAGTTCGTCGGCCACGAGCTGGGCGAGGCCGGTCAATGAGCCCTGGCCCATTTCCGAACGCGCAATGCGGACCACGACGGTGTCGTCGGGCCGGATCACGACCCAGGCGTTGACTTCAGGCGAGCCGTCGGCAGCACGAACCGCAGTCGCGCCGCCGAAGGGAATATCAAGTCCGAGTGCAAGGCCGGAGCCGAGTGCGGCGCCGCCAATGACGAAGGCGCGACGATTGAGGCTTGGCACTTTGAGTCTTGGCATATGATTCATGATGACCTCCTCAAGCGTTCGCGACGGCGTGAATCGCCTCGCGCACCTGCTGGAAGGTGCCGCAACGGCAGATATTGGTGATGGCCTCGTCGATGTCCTGGTCGGTCGGCTTCGGTTTCTCCTTCAGAAGCGCCGCCACCGCCATGATCATGCCGCTCTGGCAATAACCGCATTGAGGAACGTCGTTGTTGATCCAGGCCTGCTGCACCTTGTGCAGGGCGCCGTTGGTCGCCAGTCCCTCGATCGTGGTGATCTGCTTGCCGACCGCCTCGCTGACCGCGACCCCGCAGGACCGCGTCGCGACACCGTCGATATGGACGGTGCAGGCGCCGCACTGGGCGATGCCGCAGCCGTATTTCGTGCCGGTGAGGCCGATATTCTCCCGGATAGCCCAGAGCAGCGGCGTATCCGGCTCGACGTCGATGTTGATAGATTTGCCGTTAATTGTGAGGTTTGCCATCGCGAATCCCCTGTTTAGCTCGATCCATCGATTGAGCTTCGAGGGCGAATTTGGACCGGAATCTGGAACAGTTCAAATCAATAATCTGCGCTTAGTGGAGTGGATTTGACATTCGCTACCCGGCTAACCACAGATCCCGAAAGCGAATGTCAAATCCTAAACTCCACTAGATACCTATATTAGCCAGTGGTCCTTTGATTCTAACATTCGCAAAAGTGGCCGCCGAGAAGGGATGCGAATGTTAGAATCGGACCACTGGGGTATGGAATAAATTGGCTTGGGAGGCGCCTTGTTTTCGGCTATTGCCGCGGCTCTTAAAGCTTTAAGGAAAATCAAAAATGCGCATGGTCGTTTTGCCTGGTGATGGTATCGGGCCGGAAATCACAGCCGCCACCACCCGTGTGTTGCGGGCGGCCTCCGAGCACTTCCAGCTCGGCGTTCAGATCGAGGAACACCCGGTCGGGCATGAGAGCCTGCGGAAATTCGGCACCACCGTGCAGCCGGGTCTGCTGGAGACCGTACGCTCAGCCGATGGTCTGATCCTCGGTCCGACCGCAACCTTTGATTTCAAGAACGAGCAAAGCGGCGAGATCAACCCTTCCAAATTCTTCCGCAAAAATCTGGATCTGTTTGCCAATGTGCGGCCGGCGCGAACCTATCCGGGGGTGCGCAACCCGCTCGGCGCCTTCGATCTGGTGGTGGTGCGGGAGAACACCGAAGGTTTTTATGCCGACCGCAACATGGAGCAAGGTAACGGCGAAGTTCTGGTCACGCCCGATGTCGTGATTTCGCTTCGGCGCATCACGCGGCTCTGCTGCGAAAGAATTGCCAAAGCGGCCTGCCAGCTGGCGATGCGCCGCAACAAGCATCTCACCATCGTGCACAAGGCCAATGTCCTGAAGATCGGCGACGGCATGTTCCTGGATATTTGCCGCGAAACCGCGCGCGGCTTTCCGGGCCTTGCCGTCGATGACATCCTGGTCGATGCCATGATGGCGCATGTGGTTCGCCAGCCGGACCGGTTCGACGTCATCGTATCCACCAACATGTTCGGCGATATTCTCTCCGATCTCACGGCCGAACTGTCGGGAAGCCTCGGCCTCGGCGGTTCGCTCAACGTCGGCGCTGGACACGCGATGGCGCAGGCGGCCCACGGCTCGGCGCCCGACATCGCCGGGCGCGACGTTGCCAATCCATTTTCGCTGATCCTGTCGATGGCGCTGCTGCTCGCCTGGCATGGCGAGCGTTCCGGCGCGGCGCGGTTCGAGGAGGCATCGCGCGCCATCGAAGGCGCGGTGGCCTCCGCGATCGAGACGGCGCGCGCGACCAGGGATGTCGGCGGCAAGCTCGGAACGGCCGCGACCGGTCAGGCGGTCGTCGAGATACTGGCGAAAGGGCGATAGACGGCGCCTCGGCGGTGCGGCAAGGTGAGGGCGGCTTTCAAAGACCAAAAACTTGGGAGGATGGGATGTCGACGAAAATGCCGTTCGGAAGCCTGAAAATAAACCGGCGGGCGATGCTCTCGGGCACCGCTGCCTTGCTCGCCGCGCCTTCCATCATCTCCGCGGCCCGCGCGGAGGCGCCTGCGGTCAATGTCGGCGTCATCATGCCGCTATCGGGGCCGAATGCGCAGTTCGGCATCAACTCGCGCAACGGGCTTGAACTCGCCGCCGACGAAATCAACGCGGCCGGCGGCATCGCGGAACTCGGCGGCGCCAAAATCAATCTGGTGGTGGCGGATGCGACCTCCACGCCGACCACCGCGGGCAACGTCGCGCAGAGGCTGATTACCCAGCAGGACATCACCGCGGTGCTCGGCGCGTTCGCTTCCTCGTTGACGCTTGCGATCTCGGAAGTGACGGAGCGGCGCGACATTCCGCTGCTGACCATGTCGTTTGCCGACCAGATCACCGGACGCGGCTACAAGAACATCTTTCAGGTGGTGGCCAAGGCCTCCGTGATCGGCAAGGCGCAGTTCGATTATACGGCCGCGATCGCGCAGGCCGCCGGCGCCAGGATCGACAAGGTCGCGATCATGTATGAAGACACCGCCTATGGCACCGCGCAGGCGAACGGCCTGCGGACAGGCGCCAAGGCCGCCAACGTCGAAATCGTCATGGACGACGCCTATCCGCTCGGGATCACCGACACCACGCCCTTGATCAACAAGCTGCGCGGCTCGGGCGCGCAGGCCGTCTTCCCGGTCTCCTATCTCAACGACAGCCTTCTGATCATCCGCACCATGCGGCAGCAGAAGCTTGCGATTCCGGCGATTGGCGGCGCGGCCGGCTATGTCATCCCGGATTTCGAAAAGGGCCTCGGCGAATTTTCCGAAAACGTGCTCTCGATCAACACCTCGAATTACGATCTGGCGCCCGAGCTGACCGAGCGTTTCCGCAAGCGCTTCGGCTATTTCATGGTGCACGAGGCGCTGGAACACGCCGTTTGCCTCGAGGTGCTGGTGCAGGCGATCAAGAAAGCGAAATCGGCCAAGGCGGAGGAAGTGGCGGCTGCGTTGCGCGGCGCCAAATTCACCGGCGGCTGGATCAACGGCATGACCGGCGGCGCCGTGCAATTCGATCCAAACGGCTTGAATGTCCTTTCGGTGCCGCTGATGGTGCAATGGCGGGCTAAGGACCTCGTCACGGTCTGGCCGAAGGACATCGCCAAGAGCGCGCCGGTCTGGCGGCTTTGAGCGGTTAGAGCGAGATGAAGTTAGGTCGAACTATGACCACGATGAAAGTGCGCTCCCTCTCCCCTTGTGGGAGAGGGTTGGGGTGAGGGGTTCACGTCCATCGATAGAGTGTAACCCCTCACCCGGATCGCATCTGCAATGCGATCCGACCTCTCCCGCAAGGGGAGAGGTGAACCGAGCCTGCCTATAAAGCGATTCAATTTAAAAAACACCTCACTCTAGTGATCCGATTCTTACCTTGGCGCCGCCGATGTCATTCGTTCAGGCCATTCTCGACGGGCTGCTGATCGGCGGCGTCTATGCCGTGATTTCGATCGGTCTCACGCTGGTCTATGGTGTGATGGGGATCGTGAATTTCGCGCAGGCCGAATTCCTCACCATCGGCATGTTCGTCGCCTGGTTCGCCTGGGCCTATCTCGGGCTTGACCCGGTGCTCGCCGCGCCGCTGTCATTTGCGGTCGCCTTTGCGATCGGCTGGATGGTGCAGGGGCAGTTGATCGCGCGGGTGCTGTCGGCGCCGTCGGTCGCGCAGATATTTCTCACCGTCGGTCTTCTGATCGTCATCGAAAACGGCTCGCTGCTTCTGTTCGGCTCGCAGTTCCGCTCGGTCACGACCTCCTATCAGACCGCCGCGTTGTCGCTCGGTCCGCTCTTCATCAGCGTTCCCTACCTGATTGCGTTTGCGATGTCGCTCGCCTGCGGCGTCGCGCTGTGGTGGTTCATGCGCGCGAGCTGGTTTGGGCGCGCGATGCGCGCCACCGCGCAAAACCCGTCCGCCGCGCGGCTGATGGGGGTCGATACCGCGCTGATGTACAAGATGGCGTTTGCGCTCGGGGTCGGGCTGACGGCGTTCGGCGGCGCCGTCATCCTGCCCTATGTCACGGTGTTTCCCGGTGTCGGCGGCCAGTTTGTGGTCTTGATGTTCACCGTCGTCGTGCTCGGCGGGCTCGGCAGCGTTGCCGGCGCCGTGGTCGGCGGACTTTCGGTCGGCGTGATCCAGTCGCTGTCATCGCTGGTCTTTCCGATTCAGTTGCAGAACCTGGTGCTGTTCGTCGTCTTCATCCTGGTGCTCGCGGTGCGTCCGCAAGGGCTGATCGGAGCTATCAGATGAAGGGCCGGATCGCGCTTGGTGTATTGATCGTCGCGGCGGCGCTGCTGCCGCTGCTGCTCGATCCGCGCGGCTACTGGATCCGCGTTCTCGCCATCACGCTGTTGTTTGCGGCGATGGCGCAGGCCTGGAACATCGTCGGCGGTCTCGCCAACCAGATATCGCTCGGCCATGCCGCGTTCTTCGGCATCGGCGCCTATACTTCCACCGTGCTGCTGCTCAAGTTCGGCATCAGCCCGTGGCTTGGCATGCTCGCTGGCGGCGCGCTCGGCGGCGCGGCGGCTTTTATCGTTGCCATTCCCACCATGCGGCTGCAGGGGCATTATTTCGCGCTGGCGACGCTAGCCTTCGGTGAAGTGATGCGGGTGATTGCCAATGTCTGGACCTCGCTGACGGGAGGGCCCGGCGGGCTCTCGGTGCCATTCACGGCGCCGGACTTTATGGCCTATTCGTTCAAGCTGTTGCGCCCGCACGCCTACATCGCGCTGGCAGCGCTGGTCATCGTGACGGCGATCTTTGAGGGCATCCGCCGTAGCGCGATGGGCTATCGCCTGCGCGCGATCCGGCAGAACCCGGCGGCCGCCGAGGTCATCGGCGTCGATACCACGCGGGTCAAGCTTCAGGCCGCGGTGATTTCCGGCGCGCTGACTGCGATGCTTGGGACGCTCTATGCGCAGCTTGCGGTGTTCTTCGATCCCGACACGGTGTTCGGAATTGCCGGCATCTCGATCCGCATCGCGCTGATCGCGATCATCGGCGGCGTCGGAACGGCGGCGGGGCCAATCCTCGGCGCGTTCTTCATCATTCCGCTCGAAGAGCTGATGAACGACCTGTTGTCGTCGCGCGCGGCCGGCCTGTCGCAACTGGTTTTCGGCATCATCCTGATCGCCGTCATCCTGTGGCGGCCGCGCGGCTTCATCACCGTCTTCGATGCGCTGTGGGCGCGCTGGTCACGGGTGAAATCGCCATGACGGTGCTCGATGTCCGCGCCGTATCGCGCCGGTTCGGCGGCTTGCAGGCGCTGTCCGAAGTGACGTTTTCCGTCGCCAAGGGAGAGATCGTCGGCGTGATCGGCCCGAACGGCGCCGGCAAGACGACCTTGTTCAGCGCGCTCGTGGGTCTCATTCGCGCCGATTCCGGCAGCGTGACCCTGGACGGCACGAGCCTTGCCGGATTGAAGCCGCACAGCGTCGCCGCGCTCGGCATGACCAAGACGTTCCAGAACGTCGCTCTGTTTGCCGAGAGCACGGTGCTCGACAACGTGTTGACCGCGGGCCTTCTCCACCACGGCGTGAGTGCGGCGCGCGGCGAGGCGTTGCAATGCCTCGATCGCGTCGGCCTGAAAGCCGTGGCCGGGAAGCGGGCAGGCGATCTGTCGTTTCCGGAGCGCGCGCGGGTCGAACTGGCGCGCGCGCTGTGCACCGCGCCCAAGGTGTTGCTGCTCGACGAGGTGATGGCGGCGCTCAATCCCGCCGAGATGGGCGAGATCATGCGGCTGATCCGCATCCTGCGCGACGACGGCGTCACCCTGCTCGTGGTCGAGCACCATATGCGCGCGATCATGAATGTCTGCGACCGCATTCTCGTTCTCAACTTCGGCCGCCTCCTCGCCGACGGGACGCCTGCGGAAGTCGCGAGCAATCCGTCTGTCATCGAAGCCTATCTCGGCCATCCCAAAGAGGGAGCGCGCCGATGAGTACGCCCGCGCCGCTTCTCGAGATCAGGCAGTTGCGCGCCGGTTACGGCGAGGCGGAAGTGCTGCATGGAATTGATCTTGCGGTCAGCCAGGGCGAATTCGTTTGCATGATCGGCGCCAATACCGCTGGGAAAAGCACGTTGCTGCGTGCGATCTCGCGGCTGGTTCCGCGCTCAAGCGGGGAGGTGCGTTTCGATGGCGTCGACCTGATGCCGCTGGCGCCGCACGAAATTCCGGCCCTTGGCATCGCGCATGTCCCCGAAGGACGGCAGGTATTTCCCGACATGACGGTCGAGGAAAATCTGTTGCTCGGGGCCTTCAGCGCGCGCAAGGCCGGCGATCTGCCGGCGCGGATCGAGGATGTGCTGGTGCTGTTCCCGCGGCTGCGCGAACGTTACGGCCAGTTGGCGGGAACGTTGTCGGGCGGCGAGCAGCAGATGGTCGCGATCGGACGCGCGCTGATGCTGCGTCCGAAGCTGCTGCTGCTCGATGAGCCGAGCCACGGGCTGGCGCCAAAAGTGGTCGAGGAAATGCACGAGGCGTTCAAGGCCATTCATGTCAGCGGCACTTCCATCCTCCTGGTCGAGCAGAATGTCGAATTGGCGCTGGAAGTCGCAAGCCGCGGCTATGTGCTGGAGTCCGGCCGCATCACGCTTGCGGGAACGGCGGCCGAATTGCGCGCCGATCCCGCGGTGGTCGCGGCGTATCTTGGGTTATAGAAAACCCGGTGCCTCACCCGGCTGCGGTCACCGCGCGCTGCGCCATCACCTTGACGAGATTGGCGCGATAGACCGCCGATCCATGGATATCCGACAACAGCCCGTCGCTGGATATCTTGACGCCGTCGATCGTCGCCGCCGACCAGTTGGCCTTCAGGGCCGTCTCGATCGCCGGCACCCGCATCACGCCGTTCTGCGACGCGCCGGTGGCGGCGACGCGAACATCGCCGGCCCTGGTCTTGACCACGAACACGCCGGTCAGCGCGAAGCGCGAGGCCGGATGACGCATTTTCGAATACCCGGCCTTGGCCGGAACGGGAAACGCGACCTGCGTGATGATCTCGCCGTCCGCCAGCGCCGTCGTGAACAGGCCTTTGAAAAAGTCCTCGGCCGCGATCGACCGCTTGTTGGTCTTCACGGTGGCGCCGAGCGCCAGCACCGCCGCCGGATAATCCGCCGCCGGGTCGTTGTTGGCGATCGATCCCCCGATGGTGCCGCGATAGCGCACGGCCGGATCGCCCAGCATCGAGGTGAGGTGCACGATCGCCGGAATCGCTTTTTTGACCTCGGCGCTGTTCATGATGTCGTAATAGGTTGTCGCCGCCTTGATGGTCAGCGTATCGCCCGACAATTCGACCCCGGCCAGATCCTTGATCCTGGCAAGATCGATCACGTCGGACGGCGCTGCCAGCCTCTGCTTCATGACCGGAAGCAGGGTCTGGCCGCCGGCCAGATATTTGGCTTCGGTGCCCTTGGCGAACAGCGCGGCCGCCTCGTCGATGCTGGAAGCGCGATGATAGGTGGTCTGGTACATGGTGCGTTCCTTTATTCCTTGATTCCTTGGGCTCAACCGTGGATCGCGTGCCAGACGCGATCGGGCGATGCCGGCATTTCCAGTTTGTTGGAACCGATGGCGTCGGTGATGGCGTTGATGACGGCAGCGGCTGCGCCGATCGCGCCGGCCTCGCCGCAGCCTTTGACGCCGAGCGGATTGCCCGGACACAGCGTCGTCGTGTGTTGAACCTTGAAGGAGGGCAGATCCTCGGCGCGCGGCATGGCGTAATCCATGAAGCTTGCGGTCAACAACTGGCCGCTCTTGTCATAGACGCAGTTTTCCAGCAGCGCCTGGCCGATGCCCTGGGCAAGACCGCCATGGACCTGGCCTTCGACGATCATCGGATTGATCAAACGCCCGAAATCGTCAGCCGCGACGAAGTTGATGAAATCGGTCTTGCCGGTGCCGGCATCGACCTCGACCTCGCAGATGTAGGAGCCCGCCGGAAAGGTGAAGTTCGTCGGATCGTAGAATGCGCTTTCCTTCAGGCCGGGCTCCATGCCGTCGGGCAAATTGTGCGCGGTATAGGCCGCCAGCGCGACCATCGGAAACGCGATCGACTTGTCGGTGCCGGTGACCTTGAACTCGCCATTCTCGATGACGATGTCGTCTACCGAAGCCTCGAGTTGATGCGCCGCGATACTCTTGGCCTTCGCCTCCACTTTCTCCATCGCCTTGACGATGGCCGTCAGCCCGACCGCCGCGGAGCGTGACCCGTAGGTGCCCATGCCGAACTGCACCTTGTCGGTGTCGCCATGGACAATCTGGACCTGGTTGACGGAGATGCCGAGCCGCTCGGCGACCACCTGAGCAAAGGAGGTCTCGTGGCCCTGGCCGTGGCTGTGCGAGCCGGTGAGGACTTCGATGGTGCCGACCGGATTGACCCGCACTTCGGCGGATTCCCACAGGCCGACGCCGGCGCCGAGACTGCCCACCGCTTTCGAGGGCGCGATGCCGCAAGCTTCGATATAGCAGGATACGCCGATGCCGCGCAGCTTGCCTTCGGATTTGGCGTTCGCCTTGCGCGCGGGGAAGCCGGCATAGTCGATCGCTTTCATCGCCGCGTCCAGCGACGCGTTGAAGTCGCCGGTGTCGTAGGCCATGATGACCGGCGTCTGATGCGGAAACTGGGTGATGAAGTTCTTGCGGCGCAACTCGGCCGGATCGACCTTCAACTGCCGCGCCGCGGTCTCCATCAGCCGCTCGACCACGAAGCTCGCCTCGGGCCGTCCGGCGCCGCGATAGGCGTCGACCGGCGTGGTGTTGGTATAGACGCTGATCACCTCGGCGAAGATATTGGGAATGTTGTACTGGCCCGACAGCAACGTCGCATAGAGATAGGTCGGCACCGACGACGAGAACAGCGACATGTAGGCGCCGAGATTGGCGTAGGTCTTGACCCGCAGGCCGGTGACCTTGTTGTCCCTGTCAAAGGCTATCTCGGCCTTGGTCAGGTGATCGCGGCCATGCGCGTCGGTGAGGAACGCCTCAGTCCGGTCGCTGGTCCACTTCACCGGCCGGCCGGTGCGCTTTGAGGCCCACAGCGCCACCATTTCTTCCGGATAGATGAAAATCTTCGAGCCGAAGCCGCCGCCGACGTCAGGTGCGATCACCCGCAATTTGTGCTCCTGGGCGACGTTGTAGAACGCCGAAAGCACCAGGCGTGCCACATGCGGATTCTGCGACGTGGTGTAGAGCGTGAAGTGCTCCTCCGCCGCGTCATATTCCGCGATCGCCGCGCGCGGCTCCATCGCGTTCGGCACCAGCCGGTTGTTGGTGATGTCGAGCGCGACCACGTTGGCCGCGCTCTTGAACGCAGCCTCCGTTGCCGCCTCATCTCCGATGGTCCAGTCGTAAATGACGTTGCCGGGCGCTTCGGGGTGAAGTTGCGGCGCCCCGCTCGCCACGGCGTCGCGCATATCGACCACCGCCGGCAATTCCTCGTAGTCGACCGCGACGGCTTCGGCGGCATCGCGGGCCTGATTGCGGGTCTCGGCGATCACCACCGCAACCGCTTGGCCGACAAAGCGCACGGTATCGGGCGCCATCGCCGGCCACGCCCCCATCTTCATCGGCGAGCCGTCCTTGGAATGGATCATCCAGCCGCAGATCAGATTGCCGATCTTGTCATCGACGATCTGCCGCCCGGTCAGCACGTCCACCACGCCAGGCATCTTCATCGCCCCGGACGAGTCGATGCCCTTGACCCTGGCGTGGGCATGCGGGCTGCGGACGAACGCGGCATAGGTCATGCCGTGGAGGCGGATGTCATCTACATAGCGGCCCTTGCCGGTGATGAAACGCTTGTCTTCCTTGCGAACGACCCGTGCGCCGATGCCTTCGATTCCCATGGTGTGATTTCCCTGTCTCTGTCCGAGCGCGAGAACGTGACTGGCACGCCTTTCGGCTATCTGTTTTTTTCCCTGGTCTGCATTCTGCGACTGAAACCGATTCTCACCGGTATCGAAGCCGGATCGCGGAAACGCTACTCGGCGGCCTGTGCGACCTTCATACGGCCGGCGGCGTCGAGCACCGATTTGACGATGTTGTGATAGCCGGTGCAGCGGCAGATATTGCCCTCAAGCTCCTGGCGCAGCGTCGCCTCATCGAGATCAGGACCATGGCGGTTGACGATATCGATCGACGCCATGATCATGCCCGGCGTGCAATAACCGCATTGTAACCCGTGATTGTCGCGGAAGGCCGCTTGCATCGGATGCAGCTCGTCGCCCTTCGCTATCCCCTCGATGGTCGTGACACTGGAACCGTTGGCCTGTCCCACCAGCACCGTGCAGGATTTCACCGCCCGTCCGTCGATATGAACCGTGCAGGCGCCGCATTGGCTGGTATCGCAGCCGATGTGAGTACCCGTCAGTCCCAGGTGATCGCGCAACAGATACACCAGCAGCGTCCGGTCTTCGACGTCGGCCGAAATCGGTTTGCCGTTCACCGTAATTTTGATGTTGGACACGCTCGATCCTCCCAAGTTTTTTTATTAGTCTGGCTCGAATAAGATCACGACGGCAACGCATTTGGAATCGCTATCTTCGTAGTAAATGGACCCCGACGCCCTTGTTTTGCACGGTCTGGCAGTCAACCGCGCGACGATCGGCGGCCCTGACCTCGCAATGGTTAGGCTCGGCCACGAACCAACGGCCTGCGCTGGGCTGGTGCCGACTTGGCCTCGGCTGGCCCAGTTGGCGCGCGGAAATCAAAACGTCCAAGCGTTTGCGCCAAAAACCGAAATTATCGAGACCTTTCAATCTGATTTGCCCTGTCTAGCCCTGCTCGAAAAGATTCCCCTTGCGCCGTCGGGCAAATCACCTTTACCGACTCGCCCCGTCCCGGCTCTCAATGAGGGGCGTTTCGCGATCGTCACGAACGTAGAGCAGGGGATGCGGTGGACGCTTTTGGTGCGTGAGACGAATGCACCGACAAGCGTACGGCGAAGTCGTGTGGTCCTGACGCCCCGACGCTGGCGTCAAGTTGGCGACGATTGCCTCGGCAATCGCGCTGGCGATGGTGACAACAAGCCCGGCTCACCAGGGAGAGCGCGCTATAAGCCGTAAAACCATTGTGCGGGGAATGCCGGGCGTTTCCGGTGTGACCGTGGTGACTACGCTTGTGTGCTTTTTCATTTCGCACACAAGGCTGCGGGCGCGCTGACGCGCTCGGCATTCCCTGCGCCCTCTTTTTTTTGGGCGAAAGAATTGTCGCAAAACTCGGGCGGATCATGCCGCGGGATCGCGAACGCGTATCTGAAATTGGCTGTTTGAAATAATGAATCGGTGCTTGAAGCGTGCTCCGCACCTCTCCCCTTGCGGGAGAGGTCGGAGACGAAGCGCAGCGAAGTCTCCGGGTGAGGGGTTACGCTCTATCGAGGGACCTGAACCCCTTGTATCTGCCCATTGAACAAAATGTGCGATGGAAGCGACTGAGCGCTTTGGCCGGTGGCCACCGGCCAAAGCGCGCGGCGATGTCGCCCGATACCCCTCCGGCAACAACCGTGGGTGAGCCTGGGATCTTCGCCGTTGTCACGCACGACCGAACAGTCGCTGGATCACGATCGCACGAACAAGGCAGGTTACCGTGATGAAGATCATTTGTGGAGTAGATGTTTCGAAGGCCAGGCTCGATGCGTGCATTGAGCCCGGAGCCATCTTCGCGAGTTTCGACAATGATGCGGCCGGGATCGCCGAACTCGCGGCGTTCTGCCGTCAACATCAGGTGGGACTGGCGGTGATGGAGGCGACCGGGGGCTATGAACGCCGGGCGTTCTTGTTGTTGTGGGGGGCAGGTATGCCCTGCGCGCTGACCAATCCACGCAGCGTCCGCCGCTACGCTGAGGCGATGGGTATTCTGGAGAAGACCGACCGGCTCGACGCCGGCGTCATCGCCCGCTTCGCCCATGCCAAGAATTTGCAGCCGACGCCGGCGCCAACCCCGGCCCAGCAGCGGCTGAAGGCCCTTGTTGCAAGGCTCAGGCAAGTTACCGACGATCTCACCGTGCAGAAGCAGCGCCGCGCCAGCCTCGCCGACAATGCCGAGATGCTGGCCAGCATCGGCGAGGTGATCACCCTGCTCAAGCGGCAATCCCGCACCCTCGAGGGCGAGATCGCCTCGATGATCGACGACGACCCCCTGTGGGCGCAGCTGGCTCAAGCCTGGCGTTCGGTGAAGGGCGTGGCCGGCCGTACCGTCGCTCGCCTGATGGCAGACGTGCCGGAGATCGGCACCTACTCCAACAAGGCCATTGCCAAGCTCGCCGGTCTCGCCCCGCTCGCCGATGACAGCGGTAAGCGGCAGGGCAAGCGATCGGTCCGCGGCGGCCGCGCCGCCGTCCGTTCGATCCTCTTCCTGGTCGCCGCTATCGCCGCTAAATACGACAAGACCCTTGCCGCCTTCCGCGACAGATTGCTCGCCGCAGGAAAACCCAAAATGGTCGTCCGGATCGCCCTGGCCCACAAACTGCTCGTCCGCCTCAACGCAAAAGCACGCGATGCGCGTGCCCAATACGCCAATGCAACTTGACTCTTCAGATAGTCGCTCTCCCCAACCCTCTCCCACAAGGGGAGAGGGAGCTCACCGCCGCTGCCGCGACATCGATGCGCGCTAAATCCCGAGATACGCCGCCTGAACCTGCTTGTTGTTGGCAAGCTCGGTGCTGCTGCCGTGCATGATCACGCTGCCGCTTTCCAGCACATAGGCACGCTGAACCAGCGACAGCGCGCGGCTGACGTTCTGCTCCACCAGCAGGATCGCCGTGCCCATCTTGTGGATATCGCCGATCTTCTCGAACGTCACGTCGGTCATGACCGGCGCGAGCCCCAGCGACGGCTCATCGAGCATCAGCAAGCGCGGCTTGAGCATCAACCCGCGCCCGACCGCGAGCATCTGCTGTTCGCCGCCGCTCATGGTGCCGGCGAGTTGTTTGCGGCGTTCGGCAAGCCTTGGAAAGATGCTGTAGACCAGCTCTAACGTCCGGCTGCGCTCGGCCTTGGCTTTCGGCACATAGGCGCCGATCTCGAGATTTTCGTTCACCGTCATTTCCGGAAAGACCTGACGCCCCTCTGGCACATGCGCGATGCCCAATTCCGGAATCCGGTGCGGCGGAAACGATGCGAGATTCCGGCCATCGAGGGTGATGGTGCCGGAGGTCAGCTTCACGAGGCCGGAAATCGCGCGCAGCGTCGTGCTCTTGCCGGCGCCGTTCGCGCCCAGCAGGCCGACCGCTTCGCCGTCGCCGATCTCGATCGAGACCTTCGAGATCGCCGGCACCGAGCCGTAACTGGCGCTGACATTTTCGAGCTTGAGCACTTATGCGCCTCCCGCGGCCGGTGGATGCACATAGGAGCCGAGATAGGCGCGGATGACTTCCGGGTTTTCCACAATCTCTTTTGGCGTGCCTTCGGCGATCTTCCGCCCGTGATCGAGCACCACGATGTGGCGGGCCACCGCCATGATGGCGCGCATCACGTGCTCGACGATGACGATGGTGAGCCCTCTGCCGGAGAGCTTGCCGACCAGCGCGACCGCCTGATCGATCTCGGCCGGGTTGAGCCCGGCCATGACCTCGTCGAGCAACAGCAGCCGCGGCTCGGTGGCGAGTGCGCGGGCCATCTCCAGCCGGCGCTGGTCGATGGTGGTCAGATCCTTGGCCGCTGTCTGCTCCCTGGCCGAAAGGCCGACGAAGTCGATCGCCTCGCGCGCCTTCTCGCGCGCCAGCGCCGTGTTCTTGTGGCGCAGGAATGCGCCGGTCATGACATTGCTGAGCACGGTCATGGCGCCGAACGGCTTTGCAACCTGGAAGGTGCGGGCCAATCCGTGCGCGCAGATGTCATGAGGCTTGAGGCCGACGA
The DNA here is from genome assembly GCA_963832045.1 of uncultured Alphaproteobacteria bacterium. Lineage (GTDB taxonomy): Bacteria > Pseudomonadota > Alphaproteobacteria > Rhizobiales > Xanthobacteraceae > Bradyrhizobium. The sequence goes on along the minus strand of CAWHSM010000004.1, from coordinate 389,684 downwards.
TTTCGCGGCCATAGGCCATCACCGAGCCTGCGTCCGGCCGATGAAACCCGGTGATGAGATTGAAGCTTGTGGTCTTGCCGGCGCCGTTCGGTCCGATCAGGGCCACGGTTTCGTTTTCCCTCACCGTGAAGCTGACGTCCTGAACGGCGCGCAGTCCGCCGAACCGTTTGCTGAGGCCGGAAATGACGAGCGCGTCTGCCATGGCGCTTTCCCTACGCCCGCGCCGGTTTGCGGCGGGCAAAACGCTGCCGCGCCTCGATGATCATGCCCATCAGCCCGGTCGGGCGCCACAGGATCACCGCCATCAGGATCAGGCTATAGACGGTCAGTTGAACGCCGCCGATCGAACTGCCGAGCCAGCTTTGCAGAAGCGTCGAGGTGGTTTCCAAGAGAACCGTGCCGATCACGGGGCCCCATAGCGTGCCGATGCCGCCGACGATCGACACCAGCGCGGCCTCGATCGAGATGCTGAAGGAAAACGCGGTCGCAGGATCGATAAAGTAGATGTACTGGGTGTAAAACGTCCCGGCCAGCGCGGTGAGAAACGCACTGATCATGTAGATGTCGCGTTTCATCTTGGGCGCGTTGACGCCGATCGCTTCGGCCGCGTCTTCGTCCTCGCCGATCGCGACGAGGTAATAGCCGATCCAGGACCGTTCGATCAGCCAGGTGATGAAGAGGCCAAGCAGCAAGAGGCCGAGCACGACGTAATAGTAAGAGGCTTTGCTCTCGAACTGCATCATCAGCGGCGCGGTGCCGAGATTGGGAATCGTCGTGCCTTCGGCGCCCCAGGCGAAATCGCGAAATTTGAGAAAGATCAGCATCAGGGCTTGCGCGGTGGCGATGGTCGCAATGGTGAAGTAGGGGCCGCGCAGGCGGAAGCACAGCCAACCGATCGGCAAGCTCGCCAGCATCGCCACCACGCCGCCGGCAACCATGCCGATCCAGGGCGAGATGTCGTAGTTGATCTGGAGAATGGTCGAGGTATAGGCACCCAGTCCAAAATAAGCAGCATGCCCGAGCGACAACTGCTTGGCGTAACCCCCCATCAGATTCCAGGCGGTGCCGATGAAGGAGAACAGGAGGATCCGGATGAAGATGTCGATCGCAAACGAACTCTTCACAACCTGCGGCAAGGCGATGAGGATCGCGAGCCCCGCTGCCAGAAGGAGGATGGTCCGCGTGCTGAGGCCGTGCGACGTCATCGCGCCCTGCCTCCGCCAAGCCCGGTCGGCTTGAACGCGAGCGTCAGGAGCAGCATCGCGAACACCACGATCAGTCCGGAATCCGCGCCGACATACTGGATGCCGAGCGACTCGGCGACGCCCATCATCAGGCTGGCGATCAAGGCGCCGATGACATTGCCAAGCGTTCCCAGCACCACGGCGACGAACGCCATCAGAACGAAGACCTGGCCGACGAAGGGATAGGCGGAATAGAACGGCATCAGCAGCGAACCGGCGGCGCCCGCGAGCGCCAGCGCGATGCCAAGCGCGACGCAGAACACGCGGTTGGGATTGATGCCCATCAGCATCGCCACGTCACGGTTCTGGGCGGCCGCGCGCATGGCCTTGCCGAGATCGGTGGTGTGAAGAAACAGCCAGAGCAGGCCGCTCAGCGCCATCGCCACCACGAAGGCAATCAGCTTCGCCACGGGGATGTAGAGGCCGCCGACATGGAACGCTTCGTCGGAATAGGATGTATGGACGGTGCGATAATTGGCGGTGAACAGCATCAGCGCCAGGTTGAGCAGCAGCAGCGACAGCGCAAATGTCAGAAAGATCTGCGGCATGTCGTTCGGCCCCAACACCCGGCGGATCAGGAAATGCTGAACCAGCACGCCGATCAAAAACAGGACTGGCATCGATACCAGCAGCGACACCAGCGGATCGATGCCGAACTGATTGGCGAGGAAGAAGCTGATATACATCCCGATCATCACGAATTCGCCCTGGGCGAAATTGACGATCTTGACGACGCCGAAGATCAGCGTGACGCCGATGCTGACGAGGGCGTAAATCCCGCCGATAAGCAGGCCGTTGATGACGGCCTGGGCCACTGTCTCCCACATTTTGTCTGGCGGCCCCTAGATCTTCAGCAGCGGGGCTCGGGCATCTTCCTTCGGGAAGACGCTGGCGAGATCGCCGTTTTGCCACTGCACGCCGACCGGGTGGCCGTAGATGTTCTTGCCGTCGGGTCCGAACTTCACCTTGCCGCCTGGCGCCATGGCCGCATAGCCGGAAGATACATCGAGCGTGGACAGCGCCTCGCGGACCTTTTGCGGATCGGCGGAGGCTGCGCGTTCGAGCGCGTCCGCCAGCATGAAGGTCTGCGCGACCAGGCCGCCGGCATATTCGAACGCGAAGTCGCCGGTGCGTTTCTTGAATTCCGCGTTGACCTTCTGCGCGTCTTCGCTGACGTCATGATTCCAGTGCGCGACACCCTGCAAGCCCTCGGCGAGCTTGCCGACATTCTTGTAGAAATCGGGAATGACGAAGCCGCCGGAGCCGCCATTGATCGAGACATTGAGGCCGAATTGCTTGACGGTGCGCACGATCAGAATGAGGTCGTTCAGGTAGGAAACCGAGAACAGGGCATTGGCGCCCGAGGACCTGACCTTGTTGATCAGGGGGCTCGCGTCGGTAAATCCGGCGGAGTAGGGCTCGAACATCACGATCTCGACGCCTTCGCCGGGCGCAAGCTCCTTCAACCCGTTCGATGTCGAGGTGCCGAAGGCGGTGTTCTCGAAAATCACGGCGACCTTTGGCGTGTCGCTGACCAGCTTCGACATCTGCAATTGCGCGCGGGCGAATTGCGAGGCGCGGGCAAACGGCGTGAAGGTGTAGGTACGGCCCTTGTTGAGTTGATCCGAACTCGACCCCGTGATCAGCGGAACCTTTGCGCGCTCCGCCACTTCGCTCGCGATCAAAGTGAGGGCGCTGGCATAGCATCCGTGGACCGCCGACAGCTTGTTGCCGGTGATGAGCCGGTCGGTCTCGGTGCGCGTCACGGTGGTGTCGCTCTGCACGTCGGAAATGATCAGGTTGAGCTTGGCACCGCCGAGCGACTTGATGCCGCCGGCTTCATTGACCATGTCGACCGCGAGCTTGGCGGCGGCGACGCAGCCGACCCCGATCTGGGCCATGCTGCCGGTGGTTGGATAAAGCGCGCCGATGTTGATGGGATCTGCGGCCCAGCCGCGCAGGGGCACGGCGCCGAACGCGCCCGCAGCCAGTGCCGTCTTGATCATGAATTCGCGGCGGCTCTGTCGCTTCGATGCTGGCTGGCTTGCCGGCTTCCCGGCGGAATCCTCGCGCGCTTTCTTCATGCCATTTCCTCCCCTTCGCCGCTGCGATGGCCGCAGGCTTTGTTCCCGCGGGTTTCGTCTGGCGATCCCGCGTATTTTTTAGGATGGTAACCGTATTCAATATTGTTTACAATATAGAAATCAAACTTACCGTTCAGCTGGAAGCTGTGGTCGAAGGACGTAAAGGGCCAAATCGGGGATATGATGGTCGGAAAACCAGCCAAACGCGCGACTGTCCGAGCGCCAAAATCCCGTCCGATGCCGGTTTCGCGGCCGCGAGAGCCGGCAGCGGCCCTCATCGCCAAGCGCATTGAGGAGGACATAGTCCTCGGACGGCGTCAACCGCGGGAGCGGCTGATCGAGCAGGATCTCTGCGATCAGTTCCAGACCCATCGCGGTGACGTGCGGCTGGCCCTTTTCGAACTTGAGAAGAAAGGTCTGGTGGGGCGGATACCAAACCGCGGCGCACTGGTGCGCGGATTGACGCCGAAGGAGGTGCAGGAAATCTATGCGGTGCGGGAAGAGCTGGAGGTTATGGCGGTCGGCATCGTTCCGTTTCCGGTTGCCGATGCCGACATCGAACGGCTGGAGGAATTGCAGCGCCGGCATTCGGCGGCGATTGCAGCCGGCGATTTGCTGACAGCCTTTTACAGCAACCTCAGTTTTCATCAGGTGATGTTCGGCCTGTGCGGCAATGCCTGCCTGATCGAGACCATCGATCTGCTCGCCCAGAAGGTCTATGGCATCCGCTCCTATGCGAATGCGTTTCCCGATGTCCTTGACCGCGCCCGCCAGGATCACCTCGACATGATCAAGGCATTGCGCGATTCGCATCGGGAAGAACTCGTGGCGCTGACCCGCCGCCATTTGCAGCCGGCGCCCGAAGCCTACATCAAGGACTACGAGCGCCGTTTCGGCAAAGCCGATCTTCGGATGGCGTAAAAGCGCTTATTCGGCGCTGCTGACGAGTTTGATCCGGGTCCGCGGCGCGCTGGCCTCCATCAGACCGCTATAGGCGGCGAGATAGTCGAGCGCCATGCGCCGTGCGGTAAACCGCGTCTCGAACCGCCGCCGGATGGCGCCGCGATCCACTTGAGACAGACGCCCGACCGCGGCCACCGCGCTGATTTCATCCTCGACGATGAAACCTGTCAGGTTCTGCTCGATGATCTCCGGGACCGAGCCGCGGTTATAGGCAATGACCGGCGTGCCGCATGCCATCGCTTCGATCATGACCAGGCCAAAAGGCTCCGGCCAATCGATCGGAACGAGCAGTCCGAGGGCGCCCGAGAGGAAGTCTGATTTTTCGTGATCGCCGATCTCGCCGATATAGTCGATGAGAGGATGGTCGATCAGCGGCCGAATGATCTCGTCATAATATTCCTGATCGGCCCGATCGACCTTTGCGGCGATCTTGAGCGGGATCCCGCATCTGACGGCGATCCGGATGGCGCGATCGACGCCTTTTTCGGGCGCGATGCGGCCGAGCACGGCCAGATAGGACGGGGTGACCGGCCGTGGCGTCAGCAACTGCTCCGGCAGGCCATGGTGGATGGTGCGGATCCAGTTCGCCTGCGGCACCGGACGCCGCTGCGCATTCGAGATCGAGATCACGGGAACGGAAGCGAAGGTGGTGAATACCGGCTGATGCTCCGGCAGGTCGAGGCGCCCGTGCAGCGTGGTTACAAAGGGGGTGGGTTGGCGGAAGAACAGCGAGAACGGATAGTAGTCGAGATGAAAGTGCAGAAAATCGAACTCCTCTTCGTCACATTTTTGCCTAACACGCTCCAGCATCACCATGTGAAGCGCATTCGGATCGCGCACCGATCCGTCGAGCCTCAGCGCTCTCGGCCATGTCGCGTCAAGTTTGGCTGATGTCCGGGAATCGCCGCTGGCGAACAATGTGACATCGTTCCCCAATGCGACCAATTCTTCGGTCAGCCAGTGTACGACCCGCTCGGTTCCCCCATAGAGCTTGGGTGGAACCGCCTCCGTCAGCGGAGCTACCTGCGCGATGCGCATTTATCCGTCTCCTGTTGATCATGAATGAACCCCCGTCCTGCCGGCACGAACCGAGTGAGCTTGATCGCAAGCGCGCGCCGGTTAGGGAACGTTTCCGCATCTGCGAAGTTCCAAGACACGCACACTTCTTTCGCAGGATGGTCTTGGCCGTGACATCGTTACCGAACAGTTTGTCGCGGTCGTTCAATTGTTGCCCGTACGACGCAGTCGCACGGGAACTTCAAAGAGGCATCCGGCATTCGATCAACTAAGCGCCACCCTGATCGATTTTGTTCACCTCCAACAGGTTTTTGCGGCCCACATGGACAACCTCTCAGGCTATGCCAATCACCCGTTTCCATTTGTTTTGCGCTACCTTCGCCGCAGACTTGCGTCACACGTTGTCATCTTTTCCTCGGTGGTCGCCGCCGTTGGATGTTCCGTAGGCACTCAATACGGCGTGAAATATCTGGTCGATGGACTGTCGCAGGGGCCGTCCCACGCGGGGAGCGTATGGCTCGCATTCGCTTTCCTCATGACGCTGATCGCAGCGGACAATTTTCTGTGGCGGATCGCCAGCTGGACCGCGAGTTTCACCTTTGTTGGCGTCACGGGTGATTTACGGCGCGATATCTTCCGTCATCTGACCGGTCATGCGCCCAGTTATTTTTCCGACCGCTTGCCGGGAATGCTGACCAGTCGCATTACGGCAACATCAAACGCGGTTTTTTCGGTCGAAAACATGTTCGTCTGGAATGTGTTGCCGCCTTGCATCGCGACCGTCGCCGCCATTTGCCTCATTGGAACCGTCAGCGTGACCATGTCCGCCGGCCTGATCGTTATTGCGGGCGGAATGGTGATTGCCATGTTCCGCCTCGCCGCTGCCGGAAAACCCCTGCACGATGATTTCGCAGACAAGGCGGCCGCCGTTGATGGCGAGATGGTGGACGTCATCAACAATATGCCGCTGGTCCGGGCATTTTGCGGCCTCAATCTAGAGCATGATCGCTTCGATGCCACCGTAAATCGGGAACTCACCGCGCGGGGACGCAGCCTACGCTATCTTGAAAAGCTGCGGCTCACCCATGCGGCGGTGACGGTTGCATTGACGATTGCGATATTGGCCTGGGCAATAACGCTCTGGCGGCGCGGCGAAGCGACGACCGGCGATGTCGTTCTGGTTTGCACGCTGGGGCTTTCGATCCTCAATGCAACGCGTGACCTCGCCGTGGCGCTGGTCGATGCTACCCAGCATGTCGCGCGGCTGACGGAGGCGATCGCCACCTTGTTGTTGCCGCATGAACTCCTCGATCATCCAGAGGCCGAGCCGCTGATCAAGAGCGGGGCGGCAATTACCTACAACAACATCGTGTTTCGTTACCCAGGTGGTGTTACGCTGTTCGATAAATTCAGCCTTCGCATTCAGCCGGGGCAGCGGGTCGGTCTGGTCGGTCAGTCCGGCGGCGGAAAATCCAGCCTGTTCGTGCTGCTGCAGCGATTCTACGACGTCCAGCACGGCAACATCACCATCGACGGACAGGACATCTCGCGCGTCACCCAGCAAAGCCTGCGTGAAGCCATTTCCGTGGTGCCGCAAGACATCTCGCTGTTTCATCGCTCGATCCTGGAAAATATCCGTTATGGCCGGCCGACGGCGACGGATGACGAAGTGCTGCGCGCCGCAATCGCCGCGCGCTGCGATTTCGTCGAGACCTTGCCGGACGGGCTTGAGACCATGGTCGGGGACCGGGGCGTCAAATTATCGGGTGGCCAGCGGCAGCGTATTGCTATCGCGCGCGCGTTTCTGAAGGATGCGCCGATCCTGTTGCTCGATGAAGCCACCGCTGCGCTCGACAGCGAATCCGAAGAAGCCATACGCGAAGCTCTTTCTCGTCTGATGCGCGGGCGAACGGTGATCGCGATAGCCCATCGTCTTGCGACGCTGCGTCACTTCGATCGCGTGGTGGTGCTCAGGGCCGGCAAGATCATCGAAGACGGATCGCCCGATCGCCTGATGCAGGGGCAGGGGCCTTATCGTGAACTGATCACGCAGGAAATGAACCGCCTCGCGAAGCACGCGGCTTGATCTGCTAAAGTGGCATTCGCGTGCGTCTATCGCTGGGGAGCAGCTCACATGTCAGCCGAAGCCGTCACGCACATTACAACGTTGCGAACGTTAGAAGCGGTCGCCGAGTTGCCATTTTATATCCCGATGACGGGGCCCGCGGCCAGGCCGCGCCGCTCGCTCAAACACGACGATACATTCATCGTGCTCGATGGCCATGGCGACATCGGCGCCTCGGCAGGCGGACCGGATGGTCTGTTCAACGCCGATACCCGCTATTTGGCACGACTCGAACTCGTGCTCGATGATGTGCAGCCGCTGCTGCTGGGCTCCAATCTCCGGGATGACAATTCTGCTTTGACCGTCGATCTTACCAATCCAGACGTCAATCGGCAGGGACGGATCGTGCTGCGGAAGGATATGCTCCACATCGTGCGCACCATCTTCCTCTGGCGCGGAACGGCGTATCAGCGCATCGGGGTGCAGAATCACGGCGAGCATCCGGCGAGCTTCGATCTGACGCTGTTGTTTGATAACGATTTCGCCGATTTGTTTGAAGCGCGGGGTGAGCGTCGTCCGCGCCGAGGCGTCGCCTCGGGCAAATTGCTCGGCCTTTCGGAGGTCTTGCTCGAATATTTGGGGCTCGACGGTAAATCCCGCACGACGGCGCTTCAATTCGATCCGCGGCCGACGCAGCTTTCGGTAAGTGCAGCGACCTATCACCTTGACCTCGCGCCGCAGCATTCCCGCTCCTTGTTCGTCGCCGTGTCCTGCAACAAGCCAATCGCCTCAAGGCCCGTGCCATTTTTCCGGGGCCTGCTCGCGCACCGCCGCGAGATGCGTCAACAGACGATGGGCGCTACCAGCGTCGAAACCTCAAACCATATCTTCAATGAGGTCCTGTGCCGCTCGATGGCCGATCTCAACATGCTGATGACGGACACGCCGCAGGGCAGGTATCCCTATGCGGGCATTCCCTGGTATTCGACCACGTTTGGCCGCGATGGACTCATCACCGCGCTGCAGATGTTGTGGATCGATCCGCGGATCGCGCGCGGTGTATTGAAGCGCCTAGCATTCTATCAAGCGAGGAGCGTCGATCCACTCGCCGACGCGGAGCCCGGAAAGATTCTGCATGAGATGCGTGGCGGCGAAATGGCTGCGCTGCGCGAGGTGCCATTCGCGCAATACTACGGCAGCGTCGATGCGACGCCTTTGTTTGTGCTGCTGGCGGGTCTTTATGTCGAGCGCACCGGTGACGTCGATACGCTTGCCGAGCTATGGCCTTCGATCGAAGCCGCGATTGAGTGGATCGACGGCCCTGGTGATCCGGACCGGGACGGCTTTGTCGAATACCAGCGCGCCTCGGAGCAGGGCCTGGCAAATCAAGGCTGGAAGGATTCATACGATGCGGTCTTCCATGCCGATGGCCGGTTAGCCGAAGGCTACATCGCGCTTGCCGAGGTTCAGGGTTATGTCTTTGCCGGCAAGCGGCTCGCGGCACGGTGCGCCCTGCGCATGGGTCTGGCGGAGAAGGCGCGGCAGCTTGAGGCTGAGGCCGTTCGTCTGGCCGAACGCTTCGAAGAGGCCTTCTGGTGTGACGACATTTCGACCTACGCCCTCGCACTCGATGGGGCCAAGCGGCCATGCCGGGTCCGTACCTCGAACGCCGGGCAACTGCTTTTCACCGGTCTTGTGCGTGAGGATCGTGCGCGCTTGGTCGCCGCCGGCCTGATGCAGCCGGATTTCTTCACCGGCTGGGGTATTCGCACCGTGGCAAAGGGGGAAGCGCGCTATAATCCGATGTCCTATCACGACGGATCGATCTGGCCGCATGACAATGCACTGATCGCGCTCGGGTTGGCGCGCTACGGGCTGAAGCATTCGGTTGAGCAGGTCTTCAAGGCGCTATTCGATGCCGCGACCTACATGGATTTGCGGCGGCTTCCCGAACTGTTCTGCGGCTTTCGGCGAGAGAAGGGGCGCGGGCCGACGCTCTATCCGGTGGCCTGTGCGCCGCAGGCCTGGGCCAGTGCGACGCCCTTCACGTTGCTTGAGGCGGCGCTCGGACTCGAATTCGACGCGCGGCACGGCGAAATTCGATTGCACAACCCGCGCCTGCCGGCCTTTCTCAACGAGGTGGTCCTTCGCGACCTGCGATTGGGTACGTCAAGCGCCGATCTTCGCGTGAGGCGGCACGGCGATGATGTGTCGCTGGAGGTCATGAGGACGCGCGGCCTGATTCAGGTTTCTATCGTGCTGTCTCATTGACGCGTGGAAGCACGCGGCTTGTTGAAGAACGGAAGGTGCAGCGGCCTTTCGCCGGCGTCGGCCTTCAGGCGAGGAAACGATATGCGCGTCAAAATTTTGCTCACGTTGGTTACAGTGGCTTTCACCGCCTCGTTGGCTGCGCTCTCATGGGGGCAGGGAACTGCCACGCCCCAGTCGCCTCAACAGCAAGAAAGCGCTCCGCCACCGGCAGCACCCGCGGCAAAGGAGCCCGCGCCTCCGCCGTCGGTCACCATCATCGGCGCGAGTGACGCGCACGGGGTGCTTGGACGCGAGGTCCGCAGTCCCGCCGACGAGGACATGGGCCGCATCGTCGATGTGATCGTTGATCGTCTCGGAACGGTGCGCGCGGCCGTCATCGATTTTGGCGGGTTTCTCGGCGTCGGCAGCCGGAAAATTGTTGTCGATTGGAACGCGCTGCATTTCAGCCGCATCGCCAACAAGGGCGAGAGCATCACGCTCGAATTGACCAAGGAACAGGTGATGGCGGCGCCGGAATACAAGGACGGCACGCCGATCGTCGTGCTCGGTGCCTCCGGCAGTCTGCTGCCGTGGCAGTTTGACCATTAGGAGAGGCACCCTGTTTGCGCGTCCGACCCCGCTCGACACCAACCGGACCGACGGTTCTCGTGGGAAACCGCATGGTGACGGTCGCGCGCCTGCCTTCGAAACCACGGCGCTCACGGTCGTACCGGGTCCCTCGCGCGAGAGTCTCCGTGGCCTCGACTGGTTCATTTTCTTTTTGGCGGACGTGCAGACCGGGTTCGGTCCATTCGTCGCCGTCTATCTGACGACACAGAAATGGACGCAGGTCGAGATTGGATTTGTGCTCTCGATCGGAGGCATCGTCGCCCTGATCGGGCAGATGCCCGGCGGCGCCATCATCGATGCCGCGAAATCGGAGCGGCTGGTGGCCGGTCTTGCCATCGCGACGATCGGCTGCAGCGCGCTTGCCTATGCGGCGTGGCCGATCTTTCCGGTGGTCGCGGCGGCCGCCACGCTGCAAGCCGCGGCGAGTTGTGTACTTGGTCCCGCCATCGCTGCGATCAGTCTCGGTCTGGTCGGACCGCTCGGGATCAGCGAACGGCTGGGACGCAATGCCCGTTTTGCTTCACTCGGCAACGGCGTCGCCGCGGCAGTGATGGGAACTTGCGGCTATTTGCTGTCGAGCCGTTCGGTCTTTCTCGTCGCCTTCTTTCTCGCCATTCCCACCTTGCTCGCGTTGGCGCGCATCCGCGAAAGAGAAATCGATGCTGCCTGCGCCCATGGCACCGTGCCGCCGACGGCGCCGGACGCCAAATCGACCAGCATCCTCGTTTTACTGCGTAACCGTGTGCTCCTGGTATTCGCCGGCAGCATCATGCTCCTTCAGCTGGCCAATGCGGCGATGCTGCCGCTCATGGCGGGGGTCGTCACCACGAGGTCCAGCAAATGGGCGACGGTCCTGATTGCCGCCTGCATCATCGTGCCGCAGGCCATTGTCGCGCTGACCTCGCCGTCGGTGGGACAAAAAGCGCAACAATGGGGAAGGCGGCCGCTCCTGTTGATAGGCTTTGCGGCGCTCGCAATCCGCGGCGTGATGTTTGCAATGGTGCACGACCCATATCTCCTGGTTGTGGTCCAGGTCCTGGATGGCATCACGGCGGCCGTGCTGAGCGTCATGATCCCGCTGATTGTCGCCGATGTCGCCTACGGAAGCGGTCACTTCAACCTTGCGCAGGGCGTCGTCGGCACCGCCACTGGCATCGGTGCATCGCTGAGCACGGTACTTGCCGGTTACATCAGCGATAAACTCGGCAGCAACGTTGCCTTTCTTGCCCTCGCGGCGGTCGCGGCGGCCGGTCTTGCCTCGATCTGGTTTGCAATGCCGGAAACCAGGCCCGCCAAGACGCCGGCCCACGCCTAGTGTAGCGACTCTGACGTTCCTTTCAGTGTTGCCGGGAGCTCTCGGAAGGAACGTCAGAGTCAAAGCTACACTAGGATCATATAGTTGCTAGTGTCCCTTTGGTTCTGACATTCGTAAAAGTGCCCGCTGCGATGGGATACGAATGTCAGAACCGGGACACTAGTGCCGCCTATTTGAAGTTCCTGCAGCACAAGCGGCGAATTCGATCCAGGAACTTCAAATAGAAAAGCGGCACTAAACTCAATAGGTTTGCTAGTGCCCCTGACTTTCCGAAGTTCGTGGAAAGTGGGTGCGGCAACGGAGCACGAACTTCGGAAAGTGGGCACTAGGGCGACACCGTCTTGCGGTAGAGCGCGCCATAGCATGTTGCTGCAATATCCCAGCTGAAAGACCGCGACATCGCGCTTCGGCGCATGGAATCGAGGCGGTCCTTTGCGACGAAGGTCGAGAACGCGCGCCGGATGCCGCCGAGGAAGGATTCGGTCGACGGCTGGGAGAACAAGAATCCAGTCTCGCCGTCGGTGATGGTTTCGGCAAGGCCCCCGGTTTGATGACCGATCGGAAGCGAGCCGAACTTCTGCGCGTACATCTGGCTGAGGCCGCACGGCTCGAAGCGCGAGGGCATCAGCGTAAAGTCGCTGCCGGCGAAAATCCGCCGCGCCTGACCGTCGTTGAAGCCGATATTGACGGCAATGGCATCCGGCCGGCGCCGATGCGCTTCGACCAATTCCTTCTCGATTTCCGGCTCTCCGCTGCCGGTGACGACGATCTGCCCGCCAGCGTCGATGATTTCGTCGGCGGCGGCCAATACCAGATCGATGCCTTTCTGATGAACCAGGCGAGCAACCAGCCCGAAGATCGGACCGCGCGACACCGCCAATCCGAATTGGTGGCGGACATAATCGGAGTTGGCCTGTTTGCCTTTCCAGTCGCCGGGAGCAAACTGCTGGGCGAGGTGGGCGCAGACGCGAGGGTCCCAGCTCTCATCGATGCCGTTGAGGATGCCGGTCAGTTGCGCGGCGCTGGCACGGCGGCGCAGCAGACCTTCCAATCCGCAGCCGAGTTCGGGCGTGGTGATTTCCCGCGCATAGGTCTCGCTGACGGTGGTTAGGTGGGAAGCGTAGATGAGGCCGCCCTTGAGGAAGGATAATTTGTCGTAGAATTCGAGGCCGTCGATATGGAAGGAATCCGCCGGCGCGCCGATCCGCCGCAGCGACTCCTTCGCGAACAGGCCCTGATACGCCAGATTATGGATGGTCAGGATGGTCGGGATGTTGACCGCATTCCATGCGAGGTAGGCCGGCACCAGTGCCGCCTGCCAGTCGTTGGCGTGAACCAGGTCGGCTGCCCAATTCTTGTCCAGCGTGCCGGCCGCGAGTTGGGCAGCGACCGAGGCCAATCGCCCGAAGCGCACGTCGTTGTCGGGCCAGTCGCGGCCGGCCGGGTCGCCATACGGATTGCCCGGCCGATCATATAATTCGGGGCACAACACCACATAGACGGGCAGGCCGTCCTTGGTCGATCCAAGGCCGAGCGAGCAGGCCGGCATCTCCGCCAGGGCCGGCGAATGGCCGATAACTTCCAGATGCGTGAATTGTTCGACGACCTCGCCATAGCCCGGAAGCAGGATCCTGACGTCGCTCCAGCGACGCAATGCCCGCGGTAGCGCCGCCGAGACGGCGGCAAGGCCGCCCACCCGAACAAAATCGTCCATCTCCGTGGTAACGAACAGGACTCTCAAAAAACGCCCTCGCACGCTGCCGTCGCTAACGTCGTCTATGCAAGATCAGTTCCAGTTGGCCGGCGTCTTCGGATGGCGGCTTCCTTGGCACCCACGCCGGCATCCGACCGGCTGGCCGGCGAGGTGCTTTTCCCTGGCACCGGCTCGCTTTAGTGTCCCGAGTTCGGTTAAGTGCCGGCCCCGGCGGGAGTTCACGAATGAACATAGCGGAAGTCGATGAGCGGAATACGACAGGGAGCCTCCATGGCCTGCGCGTGCTCGATTTCTCGACCACCATTGCCGGCCCGCATTGCACGCGGATGCTGGCCGACATGGGAGCGGAGGTCATCAAGATCGAGTCGGTGGAGGGCGAGACGATGCGAACCCGTCCTCCGGTTCGCAATGGCTTCAGCAGCATGTTCGGCCAGCTCAATGCCGGCAAGAAGAGCCTCGTCCTTGATCTGAAAGCGCCCGACGCGGTCGACGTCATCCGCCAGCTGGCGAAAAGCGCCGATATCCTTGTTGAGAATTTCCGGCCCGGCGTGATGCAAAGACTGAAGTTCGACTACGCTTCCTTGCGGCCCCTCAATCCGAAACTGATCTATTGCTCGATCTCCGGATACGGCCAGACCGGGCCATCGGCGGAATTGCCGGCCTATGCGCCGGTCATTCATGCCGCGTCCGGTTACGACATGAGCCATCTGGCATACCAGCCCGGCCGCGACCGGCCGGACTATTGCGGCATCTATCACGCCGACGTGCTGGCGGGCGTCTACGCATTCGGTGCGATTTCGGCGGCGCTGTACCAGCGTCAGCTCACCGGCAGCGGCCAGCACATCGACGTGTCGATGCTGGAATCGATGCTCAGCCTGACGCCGACCGAAGTCCAGAGCGCGCAGTTCGAGGTCGCTCCGCCGAGCCGGCCGATGTTCGGGCCGGTGGAGACGGCGGACGGATATGTGATGGTGGCCATCGCCAGCGAAAAAACTTTTCAGGGCCTGGTTCGGGCAGCGGGCCATCCGGAGTGGGTCAACGACGCGCGTTTTGCGAAATATGCCGACCGGCGCAGGCATTGGAACGAACTGATGGACGGCGTGGAAGGCTGGTCGCGCACAATCGCGACCGCCAACTGTCTGGCGGAGCTGTCTGCCCACGGCGTTCCATGTTCGGCCTATCGAACGGTGGCCGAAGCAATGCGCGATCCGCAGATCGCCCATCGCGGCGCGCTGGCCGAGGTGGAAGACGGCGGCGGCACCTTCAAGGTCATGAACCTGCCGTATCGGATGTCGGGCGCCAGGGTCGCGGCCGGAAAGCGTGCTGCGGCTTTGGGTGAACATTCGCGCGCACTGCTTTCCGAAAGCGGGCTTTCGGAGGATCGGATCGCTGTCCTGACCGGGAAGCTGCCATCTGCCTGACGCAAGTGGATTGGGTTTGACATTCGCTCTCCGTTCCGTCCTATCACGGCAATAAGAATTATTGCGGGGAGCGAAACCATGAAGAGCTTCAAGGTCGCCGATTTCAACGCGCCTCTGAAAGAGGTGGACCAGCCGACGCCGCAACCCGAAGGCACCCAGGTGCTGCTCAAGGTGAAGGCGGCCGGCGTCTGTCACAGCGACCTGCACATCTGGGAAGGCGGCTACGACCTCGGCCACGGCCGCAAACCGCTGTCGCTGAAGGATCGTGGCGTGACGTTGCCGCGAACGATGGGGCACGAGACGACAGGCGAAATTCTGGCGTTCGGACCTGAGGCCAAGATCAACGTCAAGGCCGACACGGCCGGTTTGAAGGTCGGCGATGTCGTGCTGGTCTATCCCTGGCTCGGCTGCGGCAAGTGCAAGACCTGTATCGGCGGCGATGAAAACATGTGCGTCGTGAAGCCGAATGCGCTCGGCGTCTACTGTGACGGCGGCTATGCCGATCACATGACCGTGCCGAACCCGAAGTATCTTATCAACCTCGAGGGGCTCGATCCCGTTACCGCCGCGCCTTACGCCTGCTCCGGCGTCACCACCTACAGCGCGCTGAAGAAGGTCGAGCAGGCGTTCGATACCCCGATCGTCATTTTCGGCGCCGGCGGCCTTGGCCTGATGGCGCTGTCGCTGCTCAAGGCGATGGGCGGCAAGGGCGCCATCGTCGTCGACATCGATCCAAGGAAGCGCGAGGCAGCGGCACAAGCCGGAGCGCTGGAGGTTGTCGACGGCGGCGAAGCCGACGCGCTGGAGCAAATCGTGAGAGCAGCGGGAGAGCCGATCCGCGCCGTGATCGATCTTGTCGGCAATGCCAAAACCAGCCAGCTCGGTTTTGATTGCCTGACCAAGGGCGGCAAGCTCGTCCTCGTCGGCCTGTTCGGCGGCGGTGCGCCGTGGGCCTTGCCGCTGATTCCGATCAAGGCGGTCACCATCCAGGGCAGCTATGTCGGCAATCTCCGCGAGACCCGGGAATTGCTCGATCTGGTGCGCGCCAAAAAGATTGCGCCGATCCCGGTGACGCCGATGCCGCTCGCCCGGGCCAACGAAGCGCTCGCCGACCTGCAAAAAGGCCGGCTGATCGGGCGCGCGATTTTGACGCCGTAGGAATCTCGCGTCTATCACCGTCATGCCCGGCCTTGTGCCGGGCATCCACGTCTTAGCGTTGTATTGGCAAAAAAAGACGTGGATGGCCGGGACAGGCCCGGCCATGACGAAATCAGAATTCATTTCGAGGCAACCAGCAAGGAATCCCCCATGTCTGCCAACAACGCCCTCCACATCGCCGTGCTTCCCGGTGACGGCATCGGCCCCGAGGTCATGGCGCCGGCGCTCGAGGTCTTGCGCCAGATCGAAAACACCACCGACCTGAAATTTCGCTTCACGGAAGCTGCGGCCGGCGCCAACCACTATCGCGAGACCGGCAAGTCGATGCCGGATTCCACCATCCGGCTGTGCGAGGAGGCCGATGCGATCCTGCTCGGCGCTTGCGGCTTGCCGTCGGTGCGCTACCCCGACAACACCGAGATCATGCCGCAGGTGGAATTGCGCTTTCATTTCGATCTTTATGCCGGCGTGCGCCCGGCAAGGCTCATTCCCGGCGTGCCGAGTCCGATCGTCGGCGCCGACCAGCGCGGCATCGACCTCGTCGTGATTCGCGAATCCACCGAAGGCCTGTTTGCCTCGATGGGGAAGGGCGTCGTCACCCATGAGGAGGCGCGCGAGACTCTGGTCATCACAAGAAAGACCTCGGAACGGCTGTTCGAGTTTTCCTTCCGCCTTGCCGAACGGCGCAAGGCGCGCGGCCGGCCCGGCGGCCTGACCTGCGTCGACAAGGCCAATGTGTTCAAGGCCTTTGCGTTCTTTCGTGAGATGTTTGACGAGGCGGCTCAACGTCATCCGCAAGTGAAGACGGAGCGCCTTTATGTCGATGCCTGTTCGGCGATGCTGGTGAAGCGCCCCTGGGATTTCGACGTGATGGTGATGGAGAACATGTTCGGCGACATTCTTTCCGACATGACCGCCGGCCTGATCGGCGGCATGGGCATGGCGCCGTCGGCCGATATCGGCGACCGCCATGCGGTGTTCCAGCCGTGCCACGGAACCGCGCCCGACATCATGGGGCAGGGCAAGGCGAACCCGACCGGGATGATCCTCTCCGCCGCCATGATGCTGGACTGGCTGGCCGACAAGCATGGCCTGGAACAGGCGGCGGAAGCCTGCGAGCGTATCGAGCGCGCGGTCGACAAGGCCTATGCGCAAGGGATCAAGCCGATGGAGTTCGGTGGTAGCAACGGCACCGCCGATATCGGCAACGCCGTGCTGGCGGCGTTGTAGTTTTCGTTCAGCCGTCGAACGGCAACACCCCCACCCGACCGGCGCGTAGCGCCGGGGTGGGGTACCACAGACACACCTCATCCTTCCCGCGACGCGATCTCTCGCCCGAGTTCTGCAAAGCATTGTCCCTCCGCAAGAAGAGGGCGCGGGAAATGCCGGGCGCCGTTTGCGCCCGCAGCCTTGTGTGCGAAATAAAAAAGCACACAAGCGTAGTCACCGCAGGTACGCACCGGACATTCCCGGCATTTCCCGCGCGAATGGTTTTACGGTTTCCTTCGTAGTCTCCCCGGAGACCGGGCTTTATTGCCTCCGTCCCCGCGCAATGCGCAAGCATTGTCGCGAGTTGACACCAGCGTCGGGGTGTCAGGACGCTACGACTTCGCCGTCCGCCTCGGTGCCCTTCGTCACGGGCACCTCAAGCGTCCATCGCATCCCGCCCCGCGTTCGTGACGATCGCGAGCCGCCCCTCTTGGTGGAGCGGGATGGGGCGAGCTTGTAAAGATGATTTGCCCGACGTCACAAGCGAAATTGTCTGCGACACGTTGGCACGACGGGCAAATCAGTCATTGTCGCCTGTGATCAGACGCGCGAAGTCAAGATAGCCCGTCCGCGAAACCCATCGCTGTGTTCCCGGCCTCCCCTTGCGCCGATGGTAGAATTTATGTATATTTCTACCATCGCATAAGGCCGCCGCCATGCATCTCAACATCAAAAACGACGAAGCTCATAAACTTGCAACTGAACTCGCGCGGCTCACCGGCGAGAACCTGACCAATGCCGTCACGCTGGCGCTGCGCGAACGCCTGGTTCGCGAGCGTCGGCGCAGGCGCCCCGACGATATCGCCGCGCGACTGATGAAGATCGGCAACCGGTATGCGGCATTGCCGGACACCTGCCGCAGTCCGGACGAAGTTCTCGGCTATGACGAGCATGGGTTGCCGACGTGATCGTGGTCGATACTTCAGCCGTCCTCGCGATTTTTCGCCAGGAGGATGATGCTGCCGACTATGCCCGGCGTATCGCCGCCGACCACTCCCCGACCATGTCGGCCGCGAACATCGTCGAGATTTCAATTGTCCTGCGCGGACTTAAAAAGTCGCCCCGGACAAGGCGGAACGATGGCTTGACGACTTCATCGAAGCGGCGGGCATCCGGATTGAACCGGTGACGCTAGACCAAGCTCGCTTGGCTCGTTTGGCGCATCTTCGGTTCGGCAAGGGTACCGGACACAGAGCGGCGTTAAGCTATGGAGATTGTTTTGCCTACGGACTGGCAAAGGCAATGGATGCGCCGTTACTGTTCAAGGGCAATGATTTCCCGCTGACTGACATCCACATTGCCTGACCGGGTTTGTGCATGAGCTGCTGCCGCATCCGAGCGACGCCAGTTGAGCAGAGACCGTAGGATGGGTTGAGCCCTTTCGCGAAACCCATCGCCGTTGTCCAAAACATGACGGGTATCGCTTCCGCCTTCGCTCGTTGAGCTGCAGCGGACGAGGACGCTCCACCCATCCTACGCGCTAGCTGCTACCGCGCGGCAGGCCGAGCGCGAGCTACTTTCCCTTGAACTTCGGCTTGCGCTTTTCCATGAAAGCCTGCCGGCCTTCGCGGAAATCCTCCGAGTCCATGCAAGCCGTGCCGATCGCCTTGACCGCGGCCATGTCGCGCTCGTCCTTGTCCTTCAACACCTGCGCGATCGTGATCTTGGCGGCCTTGATCGCGAGCGGCGCGTTGCCGGAGATGGTGCGGGCGACCTCGAGCGTTTCGTTCCACAACTGCCCGTCCGCCATCACGCGGTCGACCAGTCCGATCCTCAGGGCTTCCGCGGCATCGATCCGCATGCCCGTGTACAGGATCAGCCGCGCCCAGGATGGTCCGACCAGCGAGACCAGGTGCTTGAGGCCATCAAAACCATAGGCAATGCCGAGCTTGGCGGCGGGAATGCCGAACTGGCTGTTCTCGGAAGCAAAGCGGATATCGGCTGACATCGCCACCTGCATGCCGCCGCCGAGGCAAAAGCCGCGGATACAGGCGATGGTCGGCTTCGGAAAATTGGCGAGCAGCGCGCGCTGGGCCTCGCTGCGCCGGTTGTATTCCTCGGAAGCTTGCGCGTTGTGGCGGTTCTTCTCGAACTGGCTGATGTCGGCGCCCGACATGAACGCCTTGTCGCCGGCGCCGGTCAGGATCACGACGCGCACCTGATCGTCGTCGCGCAATTCGGTGAGCGCCTGACCGAAGCCCTCCCACATCTCGATCGACATGGCGTTGCGCTTTTCGGGATTGTTGAAGGTGACGACGCCGACCCCGTCGGTGACGCTCTTGAGGATTTTGCCGTCGGCGAAGGATCTTCTGGTTTGTTGTGGGAACGTCGAGCATGGATAAGCCTTGGGGAAAAGGGGATTC
This sequence comes from uncultured Alphaproteobacteria bacterium, assembly GCA_963832045.1. Classification (GTDB taxonomy): domain Bacteria; phylum Pseudomonadota; class Alphaproteobacteria; order Rhizobiales; family Xanthobacteraceae; genus Bradyrhizobium. The sequence continues at coordinate 370,191 of CAWHSM010000004.1, read as the reverse complement.
GATGCGGCAATGAAGCACCGCTGTCGTCGCCGCCGCAATGGTGGCGTCGGCCGGGCTGCTCTGCGCTAAATCCTTTCTGGAGCTTCCGCCACCGTCATTGCGAGCGCCAGCGAAGCAATCCAGCCTTGCCACAGAAGATTTCCGGATCGCTTCGTCGCTTTCGCTCCTCGCGATGACGAAGAATACGCTGCTCTACCGCGCCAGATGCGCCGTCAACGGATGATTGGCGGCCTGATTGAAGAAGGCGGCTTCCTCGGCGGTGGCTTCAAGAAGCTGCTCGTCCTGGTCGTAGATGTCGTAGCGGAACTGGATGGTCTGGTCGCGGGTCATCCACGCCGTCAGGTAGATCCAGGCCACCGGCACTTTCTTCGGCAAGGGAATATCCTCGCGCTGGCCGGTGGCAATGGCGGCGTCGATCGCGGTGCGATTCCATTTCGGCATCTCTTCCTGCAACAGCCAGGCGGCGAGGTCGCGCACATTGTCGACGCGCGAACAACCGTGGGAGTCGAAGCGATAGTCGTCGCTGAACAGGTTGCGCTGGTTGGTGTCGTGCATGTAGACCGAATAGGGATTGGGCATGTCGATCTTCACCGCGCCCAGCGCATTCCAGGCGCCATTCTGCTGGCGCACCGTGAAATTCGGCACGTGCGCGCCGGACCAGTCCACCGAGGCCGGGTCGATCGGATGATCGTGCCCGTCCAGCACCTCCATGTGCATGCGCGAGAGGTAGCTCGGATCCTTGCGCATATGCGCGGAGATTTCGGTCCTGGCGATCGAGGAGGGCACGGTCCAGGTCGGGTTGAGATTGACGCTGGTGATTTCGGCGGTCAGCGTCGGCGACGGTTTTTCGGTCCTGCCGACGATGACGCGATAGCGCCGCACCACCGCGTCGTTCTCGACCGCTTCGGCGAAGGCCGCCGGGATGTTGACGACGACGTAGCGCGTTCCGAACGTGAAATTCATGTTGTCCAGCCGCTCGAGCGAAGCCTCAAGCTGCCTGATCCGTTTCTGGACGGAGACGTTGAGCGCCGCGAGCGTGCGTGGCGTGACGGTCCCGGTAGCGGCCAGGCCATGGCGCACCTGGAAACGCTTGATCGCCTCGGCCAGCGTCTCGTCGAACGGTCCGGATGGCTTGTCGGCGGCAAGATCCTCGCTGACGATCAGACGCTGGCGCAAGAGATCGTCATGGGGCCCGGCCACGCCGGCTGCGAACTTCGCATCGGCAGGGATCGTCGGCCAGCCGCCGCGCACCGCGAGATCCGAATAGCTCAGCGCGGCCTCCTTGATTCGCTGCGCCGTGCCTTCATCGAAGGTCGGCTCGTGCGACAGCGCGAGCGCGCTGGCGGAGCGGGATTCGGCCGTCGATGCGGCGACCGCCGGCTTGGTGGCTGTGGGTTTGGCGGGTGCCGAATGGACCGGTGCGGTCGGGGTGACGGTCTGGCCTGCGGTCTGGGCGAGGGACGGCGCGCTCGCCAGCAACACCGCGGAAACGGCAAAGAGGGTCGTTGTTCGCATAAATAAATCCCCGGGAGACGCCCAAGAAACGGCCTTCAAGAAAGGGCCTTATCGACACCTAATACCAATGGCACCAGACAATGACCGTCATCCCCGGGATGAACGCAATTGCGTTCACCCCGGGGATGAACTCAGTGAGTTAATGGCCGCGGCCATTAGTATAGGATCAACAGATGTCCCGATAAAACCGGGCGCAAGGGCGAATATCAACAATGAACCTTGCCGGGCCCGGCTATTCCGGTTCGCGAGAGCCTCGATTTTAATGGAATCCGGCTCCGAGGGGAGGGCCCACGGCCGCCCCGGTCATTGCGATGCCGGCGCACGCTGCCGGCGAGAGCTAGTGCCCACTTTCCGAAGTTCGTGCTCCATCGCAGCACCCGCTTCCACGAACTTCGGAAAGTCATGGGCACTAGAAAACCTATTGATTCTAGTGCCGCTTTTCTATTTGAAGTTCCTGGATCGCATTCGCCGCTTGTGGTGCAGGAACTTCAAATAGGCGGCACTAGGTGCCGCTCGGGGTTGCCCGGGCGGGGTGCGCGCGCCGACGCGAATCGCTCGCGCTGATCGGCCGCATCCGCAGCGCCTCAAGCCCGTGAAGTGCGGGCTTAGTCTTCGTTCGCGGCGATCGATTCCATCAGCGAGACGAGCTGGCGCTGGACCGTCTGGTCCTTGATCTTGCTGTAGGCGCGCAGCAGCCTCAGGCTGAATGCGCTGTCGAGAAACAGCAGGCTTTCCACCTCACGCGCCTTGCCGTCGCCGTCGTAAAAGAAGGTGACAGGCACATCGAGCGCGGTTGCGATTTGCTGAAGACGGGCGGCGCCGACGCGATTGACGCCCTTCTCGTATTTCTGGACCTGCTGAAAGCTGACGCCAAGCTGCTCGCCGAGTTCGGCTTGCGAGATCTTCTGCTCCACACGCCGCAGGCGGATGCGCTTGCCAAGCTCGATGTCCGGTTTTCCGGCGCTACGCTGCTTCATCTTTTTGGCTATGGATTTGTTCATACTGCTTCTACCGTCCTTGCGCTCATGAAGCGCCTGAATATGCAGGATCGAGGTTGCCCTTCAATACACTGCTTCAGACCACTTCCATTGAATTAAACTGCTCTCAAACCCCGAAAATCTACGGGTATCAGCCCTCTCCGTAAGCGGCATATTTGCCGCCCGGCTATGAATGACGTTTATAATTCGACCGCTGCAGGCAAAATATTCGGGCAATCCACTCAATCGCAACGCGCCTCGATCTGCATTCCTGGTGCGCTTGCGAAAAAATCTTCCCCGAAACTTAGAACCTAAGGATCGTTTCGTCTGGTTTGGCAGGTTATGCGGCATTCTACAACCCTGAGGTGGGTCGGTCGGACTTTTTGACGCGCCTGCCAACTTGACGCGCCTGCCAACCGCTTCTCTTCGCGGGGGCAGGCCGCCCGTCCTCGACGGGCTGCGGTCCGGACCAGGGGCGCGGAAAGCCTCGCTCGGGAAACCTCTCGCGGGGCCGCGACGGCAACCGCGGGGGTCAGAGCCCGCCGGCGTACCGCGAAGCAGGTATGGACGGGTCGGCCGGCGGGTGTCCGGGCGGCGGATGGTCACAAATCTGTGTAACGACGAAACCTATCTTCTCAGTCGTAATGTCAATGGACTTTCCGGGGCGGTCAGGCTTGATCCTGTAACTTCCCCGACTCCCCCCGTCCTTTCGCAGCTTCGGTAACGGAAACGCGTTGTGGCTTATTTCGAAGAAAATCTCCAGGCTATCCTGGCGACCCTTGAGGAGTGCCAGAGGTCGCTCGTCGTCAACGGCGACCCCGACACGGCGCAACTGGTTTCGGTCGCGATTCTCGAGCTTCGGATCAAGCTCAACCGGATCGAAGACTCGGAATTGAAGGCTTTTTGCGATGCGATGTTGCGGGAAGTCGAGAGGGCCTCGAAGGCCATTCAGCCGGGGCCGCCGGACAGCATGGGCCAGCGTTTCCCGGCCTCCCTGAAGCTGGTCAAATAACGTAATTCCCCCGGTCTCTAGTGCCGCCTATTTGAAGTTCCTGCACCACAAGCGGCGAATTCGATTCAGGAACTTCAAATAGTAAAGCGGCACTAGAATCAATAAGTTTGTGAGTAGCTCATGACTTTCCGAAGTTCGTGAAAGTGCGTGCTGAGGTGTAACACGAACTTCGGAAAGTGAGCACTAGGTGGCGGTCTCGATGCGACGGCCCTCATTTGCGGATTGCCGCGTATCCGCTACATGAGCGACGACCGATCTTGGCGCCTCTCGTTGCCGGGCCCGGCGAGACAGGGTGCAAACCGCAGGTGACGATGCCATGATCCACGACGTTTCGATCCCTGCTGCGTTGATTGCGGGCCTGATCAGCTTCCTGTCGCCATGCGTGCTGCCGCTGGTGCCGCCTTATCTCGTCTACCTGACCGGCGCGACCATCGAACACGTTGCCGACGGCGAGGCTGCGTCGGTTTCCAGGCGCGCGGTGATGGCTTCGGCCGTCATTTTCGTGCTCGGCTTTTCCACCGTGTTCGTGGCGCTGGGCGCCAGCGCCTCCCTGGTCGGAAGCTTCGTCCATGCCTGGTCGGCCGAGCTGTCGATCGTCGCCGGCATCGTCATCATCGTCATGGGTCTGCACTTTCTCGGGCTGACGCGGATCAATCTCTTGATGCGGGAAGGGCGGTTGCCGATCCCGAGGCCGGTGGGGCTGTGGGGCGCCTATGTGATGGGGCTCGCTTTCGCGTTCGGATGGACGCCATGCATCGGCCCGATCCTGGCGGCGATCCTCTCCGTCGCGGCCTCGGAGGCCACGGTTACGAAGGGGGCCGGCCTGCTCGCGGTCTATTCCGCGGGGCTGGGAATTCCATTCCTGATTGCGGCTTTCATGGTGGAGCAGTTCTCCTCGCTGTTTGCGCGGATGAAGCGTCACCTTGCCAAGATCGAACGCGCGATGGGCGTGCTGCTCGTCATCACCGGGATCGGCTTTCTCACCGGTAGCGTCTCGGCGATCAGCATCTGGCTTCTGGAGACGTTTCCGGGTTTGCAGAGCTTTGGCTGAGTAAGTCCGGCGGCGGCCTGTGTCTAGTGCTCACTTTCCGAAGTTCGTGTTACACCTCAGCACGCACTTTCACGAACTTCGGAAAGTCATGAGCACTAGCAAACTTATTGATTCTAGTGCCGCTTTACTATTTGAAAGTTCCTGAATCGAATTCGCCGCTTGTGGTGCAGGAACTTCAAATAGGCGGCACTAGCTAGCCGATATCCTCAAGCGCGCAGATCAGCGTATAGACGACGCCGCGGGGCCGAAAGTCGACAGTGGCTTCGCCGCCGAGCTGCTCGCGCGCGCTACGTTCGATCAGGCGCGATCCGAAGCCGCGCTTTACCGGCACGGAGACGGGCGGACCGCCGGACTCGGCCCAGATCCATCGAAGTTTTGGTCCGCCGTTGTCCTCGATGATTTCCCAATCGAGCTTCACCGTGCCGGTCTCGTTCGACAGTGCGCCGTATTTGGCGGCGTTGGTGGCGATCTCGTGAACGATCATCGAAACGATGACAGCAAGGCGCGGCGACAGCTGCACCGGCGGCCCCGACATCTGTATCCGTTCCGGATTGTTCGGGACGAAGGGCTGCAGCGCGCGGCCGATCACGTCCTCGAGAACTCGAACTGCGCCACTTCTCCTCGCTCAGGAGATTGTGCGCTTCCGCCAGCGCACCGAGCCGGCCCGCGAATTTCTCGCGCTCGGATTTGCTGGCGCTCCGGAAGGTCTGCACCGCGATCGCCTGCAGGATCGCCAGCGTGTTCTTGACGCGGTGATTGAGTTCCTCGATCAGCAGATTGTGCAGCATTTCACCGCGGGCGATCGTCGTCGCCATTCGCACCGCAAAGGCAAGGCCGATCAGGAGCAGCAGGGTTCCGAGCACGCTGGTGATGGCGAGGTTGCGCCATAGCGGATCGACCAGCGAGTGCTCGGCGATGCCGGTGGCGACCGTCCAGCCCGTGAGCGGCGATCTGGAAAATGTCGTGAACAACGGTACGCCTTCCAGCGATACCGTCTGCAGGGTGGCTTCGGCCTCGCGAAGCATCGAGGCATGAAGCTGCGGCGAAGCCGGTTTTCCGACGGTTTCCTTCGGGTTCGGCACGCGGGCGAAATTGACGCCGTCGTTGTCGAAGATCGAAATCGTCCAGGCATCGCCCGGGCGCTGCCTGTCGAGGATGGACTGGAAAATCTGCATCGGAGGGCTAAACGAGATATCGTAGGCGACCTCGCCATCGATCAGCACAGGTACTTCGACCGTTACGATCGGCTGGCTCTTGGTCGAACCGACGAAGAGGCTCGAATATTGCGGCGCCATGGTCGTAAATACCCTGGTGACCATCGCGCGGTTCTTGCGCGGCGGAAGATTAGCCGTATCGGGCTTGCTCGAAGAGAACACCTGACGGCCCTCCCGATCGGCGACCAGCAAGACGGCGTCTTCGCCATATTGATTGAGGAAGCCGGTGGCGCCGCGGCGAAATCCGTCGAAATCCCTGGTCCGCAGCGAATCGGAAAGCGCGAGCACCTCGAGGCCGCTGGTCATGTGCTGGACTTCCGCGTCGAGCACGAAGCGGATGCTGCGCGTGGTTTCGAGCACGCGTTCGGAAGCATCGGCACGGTCACGCTTGTAATCTTCGAAGACGATGAACGCCATGAAGACGATCAGCGGCAGCGTGGTTCCCGCAACCAAAAGGGCGAGACGAACAGGGAGCGAAAGCCTGGGCACGCGAACTCCGGTACACAACACGTCAGCGTGGTCTCAACGTCGCGATACCATAGGAGAATAGGTCTTCGCACCCAAAGATTTCGGGCGAAAGGCCGCACCGGCGTTTTGCCGCCGCCCGGCAGACGTGCGCGAAAAGCCGCGGTCTTTAGAGATTGCTGTCGGTAATCGCGGCATAGATCATGGTGCGCAGTTCGCGCCGGATTGCGGTCGCGGTCGACGGCAGCACCTGGGTCATGAAAATGGCGATCAGCTCCTCCGCCGGATCGATCCAGAATGACGTCGTCGCTGCCCCGCCCCAGGCATATTCGCCGGCGCTGCCCGGAATCAGCGTTTTTGCCGGATCGAGCGTCACCGAGAAGCCAAGGCCGAAACCGATGCCGTGATAGGTCGCCTCCGAGAATAACGATCGCGACAGTTCCGGCAGTGTGCGGCCGCCCGGCAGATGGTTGGATGTCATCAGGGCCAGTGTCTTCGGACCGACCAGGCGGACCCCGCCAAGCTCGCCGCCGTTGAGCAGCGCCCGGCAGAAGGTGAGATAATCGGCCGCGGTCGAGCACAGGCCGCCGCCGCCGGAGATGAAAGACGGCGGCGACAGGAAGGAACTGGTCGCCGGATCGTCCTGCAGGGTGAGGCCGCCCTTGCGATCAGTCGCGTGAAAGGTCATCGCGCCTTGCGGGCTTGCCGAGTAGCAGGCCGCCAGACGATGCGCCTTGGCGGACGGCACGAAGAAGCCGGTATCCTTCATCTCGAGCGGATCGAAGATGCGCTCCTGAAGAAACTGCTCGAACGGTTTGCCGCTGATCTGGCCGATGAGATAGCCGATGACGTCGGTTGAGACCGAATAATTCCAGGCTTCGCCGGGTGAAAACTCCAGCGGAATTTTCGCAAGATCCGCGATCATGGATTGCAGCGTGCCGGCTTTCTCGACCTCGCCGATTTTCATTTCGCGATAGGCCGCATCCACATTGCCGCGCTGCTGGAAACCGTAAGTAAGGCCCGAGGTGTGCCGCATCAGGTCCACGATCTGCATCGGCCGCGACGGCGGACGGGTGAGGAAAGCGGGCGTCACGCCGGCCTGGAACACGCCGAGATTTTTCCATTCCGGGATGTACCGATGGACGGGCTCGTCGAGCGCGACGCGGCCTTCCTCGACCAGCATCATGAAGGCGATGCTGGTGATCGGCTTGGTCATGGAATAGATGCGGAAGATCGTGTCGTCCTTCACGGGGACCTTGCGTTCGATATCGGCAAGACCCTGCGACGAGCTGTGAACAAGCTTGCCGCGGCGATAGACCAGAAGCTGGGTTCCCGGAAACCGGCCGGCCTCGATATAACGGGTTTTCAGATGATTTTGGATGCGGTCGAACCCGGCCGCCGACATGCCGGCGGATTCGGGAGAGGAGAGGGTCGGAGGGCTGGCATCGGATTTCATCTCTTGAAAGAAGGGCCAAGGTTGAGCGTTGATAGCCGAAATCGGCGCTGTGTTCCAATCGCTCCCGCTTACCTTGGTCGGGCTGCTGGTGTAGTCTGGCCGCAAACGGCGCAACCCCAAGGAAGAAGAGAAAATGACCCAATTCAACGACACCGAACTCACCGCCGCCGTTATCCGCAGCTTCGAGGAGGTGAAGGAGCCGCGCGTCAAATTTCTCATGGAAGAACTGGTGAAGTCGCTGCACGATTTTGTCCGCAGGACCGACCTGACCTTCGGCGAATGGGATTATGCGATCGATTTCCTGACGCGTGTGGGGCAGAAATGCACGCCGAGCCGGCAGGAATTCATCCTGTTGTCCGACGTTCTCGGGGTCTCGATGCTGGTGGATGCCGTCAATCACCGCGAGCGCGAAGGGGCGACCGAGACGACGGTGCTTGGGCCGTTCTATGTCGGCGAGCACAAGGCGATGCCGCATGGCACCGACGTCTCTCCCGATCTCCAGGGCGGGAAGATGTTCGTGCAGGGCCGCGTCACCGATCTCTCCGGCAAGCCGCTGGCCAATGTTCCGGTCGATATCTGGCACGCCGACGATGACGGCTGGTATGATTCGCAGAAGCCGGATTATGAGACGGCAGGTCCGTCATCGCGCGGGCGCTTCATCACCGACGCCGAGGGCCGGTTTTACTTCCGCACCATCCTGCCGTGCAGCTATCCGATCCCGACCGACGGTCCGGTCGGGCAGATGATCCTGGCGCTGCACCGCCATCCGATGCGGCCCGCGCATGTGCATTTCCTGGTCAATGCGCCCGGCCACGAACCGCTGGTCACGCACGTCTTTGTCGAAGGCGACAAATATATCGACACCGACGTCGTATTCGGCGTGAAGAACGAGCTGATCGCCAAGGTCGAAAGGCGCACCGATCCCAAGATGCCGGATGGCAAGCCCGCAGAGGCGCCCTGGCACCTCATGACCTACGAATTCCGCCTCAAGCCGGGCGAGGGCGTCGCGCCCAAGCCGATGGGGGTGACCGAGGCCGCCTAGCTCCTTTGGAAATGACTCAGCTTGAGTGGTTAGTTGGTTCTACCATCGAGCATGCCCGAAAGGGGCTCACAAGCAGACACCGGGCGAGATTGCCCGTTCGTATCGGCGGATCCTAAAGGCAGCAGCACCGCCGGTGAGCGGTGCCGCTCGTTCAGCCGCTGGTTCAGGTGGACTTGCGCCACGGCAGCAGCATCGACACGCGTTCGCGATAGCGCCGATATTCGTCGCCGAAGAAATCGATCAGATCGCGTTCCTCCAGCCAGATGCCGACAAAGATGTATGCCGTGGTCACCGCCGCGAACAACAGATGCCCGACGGTCATGGTGGGCGCCGCCCAGAAGGCGATGATGAAGCCGAGATAAATCGGATGGCGCACGAAATGGTAGAACAGCGGCGTACGGAAGCGCGGCACTGGCATCGATCGGCCAACCAGATTATTCGCCACCTGATGCAATCCGAACAGCTCGAAGTGATTGATAAGAAACGTCGATGTCAGCACGATCAGCCAGCCGACCAATGACAGGCAAGTCATCATCATGGCGATACGCGTATCGGCGATCTGCCACACTAACTCCGGCATCGGCCGCCACTGCCAGAGCAAAAGCGCAAGCGCCAGGCTGGCGAGCAGGACGTAAGTGGTGCGTTCGACGGAAGGCGGGACGAATTTCGTCCACCATTGCTTGAACTGTGGACGTGCCATTATGCTGTGCTGGAGGGCGAAGACGGACATCAGCACCAGATTGACGATGAGCGCTTGCGCAGTCGGTCCTGCCGATCCACCGTCAATGGTCTTTGGCACCACCAAATCTTCCACGAATCCGATGGCGTATAGGAAGGTGACGAAGAATATCACGTAGGCCATGATGCCATAGAGGAAGGCGATAAGCCGTCCGACGACATTGCCTGGACGGTGCGTGTCCGCATTCTGGATAATCTGGGTCATGGTCTCCTCCATTGCAAAGGGAGCAGCATGGCGAGGCGGGCGCCGAAAAACCTTGTCCGGTCCTTGATTTTCCCATGAGATAGGCGTGATTGTTTCTTGAGGCCGGCCGAAGTGGCGGCAACAAGGCGGCGACGTGCTATTTCTGTTTTCGGATCATGGACTCGATACCGACCGGCGGGAGCTGCGCCGCGGTACGGTCGCTATTGCAGTGGAGCCGCAGGTGTTCGACCTGCTGGTTTACCTGGTGGAGAACCGCGAGCGCGTCGTCAGCAAGGACGATCTCATCGCTTCAGTCTGGGGCGGCCGGATCGTGTCGGATTCGACGCTGACCAGCCGTATCAACGCTGCGCGAAGGGCTGTCCGCGACAGCGGGGCGCTCCAGAAGCTGATCCGGACTATCCCGCGCAAGGGCTTTCGCTTCGTCGGTTCGGTGCGCACGGACGCAAATGGGGCCGCGCATGCGACCGATCCGACGCCAGACGCAATTCTAGAGCCGTCGCGTGCGGCTTTGTCGCTGCCCGACCGGCCCGCTATTGCGGTGCTTCCGTTCACAAACATGAGTGGCGATCCGGAGCAGGAATATTTTTCCGACGGCATCAGCGAGGATATCATCACCGCGCTGTCGAAGCTGCGCTGGGTTTTTGTCATCGCGCGCAATTCGTCGTTCATTTACAAAGGCAAGGCAGTCCACATGAAGCAAATCGCCGATGAGCTCGGCGTCGGCTATGTGGTCGAAGGCAGTGTGCGCAAGGGCGGCGACCGCGTGCGTATTACTGTGCAGCTCAACGATGTCGCGACCGGCAGCCACATCTGGGCGGAACGATACGACCGCGGCCTTGCCGATGTGTTCGCGGTCCAGGATGAGATCACTGAGGCCATCGTCGCCGCAATCGAACCACAGCTCTACGCCGCGGAAAGCTTCCGTGCCCAGCGCAAGCCGCCCGACAGCCTGGACGCATGGGATCTGGTGATGCGGGCGCTGTCGCACTACTGGCGGGTGACGCGGCAGGACAATTTGGTAGCGCAGGCGCTGCTTGAGAAAGCAATCGCCATCGACCCTAACTATGGACAGGCGCTCGGCGTGCTTGCCACTAGCCATACCTTCAGCGCCCATATGGGCTGGGCGGACATGGCCGCGTCCGCACCTGTCGCCGAGCGCTCGGCGCTGGCGGCGATCCTGGTCGACAGCGAGGACCCCTGGGCGCACCATGCGTTGGGCTGCGCTTATCTGTTTACGCGGCGCTTCGACAACTCGTTGGCCGAGTTCGAACTGGCGCTGCGGCTCAATCCGAATTTCTCGATGGCACAGGGCTATTATGGCCTGGCACTTTCCTATTGTGGGCGCTGGGAAGAAGGCGTCATGGCTGCACGCCGTGCGCTGCGGCTGAGCCCGCGTGACCCGTTCTCGGCGGTGTATTGCGGTATTGCTGCCTACGCCCACTTTATCGGGCGCGACTATGACGAGGCGATGCGTCTTTCTCGCCAAGCTATCCGGCAACGCGGCGATTTTGTCGGTGCCCACCGGGTGCTGACCGCCGCGGCGGGCATGGCCGGACAGAGCGATGTGGCCAAGGCCTCATTGCAGGAGCTCCGCCGCGCGCAGCCCAATATTTCGCTCGCCTGGCTCGCAAACCAAATGCCGATCAAGCTGGACGCCGACCGAGAGCACTATTTGGAGGGCTTCCGCCGCGCCGGTTTGAACTAACCTTTGGCGTATGCAGGTCAAGCCTGAGTCGACACTGGTCACGCACGTCTTTGTCGAAGGCGACAAATATATCGACACCGACGTCGTATTCGGCGTGAAGAACGAGCTGATCGCCAAGGTCGAAAAGCGCACCGATCCCAAGATGCCGGATGGCATTGCGAAGCTTCGACGTATCGATACCTACAAAAACTTCGTTATAGTCCGCCATGACTCGTCCTCCTTGCGTGAGGCTCTACCCGGCCTGTCCGGGCAACCCTCGCTTGCGCATCGAGGGCGAGTCGCCTCAATCTGGGAAGGACATACGGTCTTCGCTCATCCATGCTACGCTCGCTTGCCCCGTCTCTCATGGCCTCAACTTCTCGAACCGCCCGGTGCGGACCCGCATGCCGGGTGGTGTGGCTGGGGTGCGATCCAAAAGGTCGCCCCCTATGCCAATTCAACCACCGCGACCGCCTCGATCTCGGCCAGCCATGCTACAAGCGCGAAAAAAATGAAGATTGAATATTTGGCGGACCACCCGCTGCATCTACCAACGGTCGCGGCATGGCAGCATGCGCAATTCGGCTATCTCAATCCGGCTACCACGATCGAAGATCGAACCGAAAGGCTTCGTCTGTCGCTCCAGAAGGACGCACTGCCAATCGCATTCATCGCGTTGTCCGCGAGCGGAACGCTACTTGGATCGGCCGGCATCCTTCCGACGACCATCACCCATAAGCATCTGACACCTTGGTTATCCTCGGTATACGTGCCGGACGAATTCAGAGGGAAGGGCATCGCTTCCGCGTTGAGTTTGCATGCAGTCGTCGAGGCTGCAAGGCTTGGATACGACCGGCTGTACCTGTTCACGCCACGCAGTGAAGCGCTCTATGCGCGGATCGGCTGGAGCGCGTTCGAGCAGATCGAATATAACGGCGTGCCGCTTACCCTCATGGAGAGGCCGACTGCGTGATGCACCGGCGAGAATTCGTTCAATGTTGAATGCCGTGACCGCGAGCAAGCAAGCCAATAATGATGCATATGAGAATGGCCGTGGTGCATTTCCAGAACAGGTTCGGATTGCGTTCGATCAGCGGCGGTGCTGAAGCGTTCAGATAACTCTGATTGGGGTGGCGAAGATCGAAGACGAATTCCGAGAGGCTCTCATAGCGCTTCCACGGATCGGGATTGACCGCGCGTCTCAACGCCGCATCCATCCAAGCCGGGATATCGCGATTGTCGTCCGAGGCCGGCTGGTATCTGAGTTTGCCGAGCTGCGATCTGGTCCGGGCCTGCGCGATCTGCGAGCCATAGGGCAGTTTTCCCGTCAGCATCTGATAGGCGATCACCCCGAGCGAGAACATGTCCGAACGCGGCGAGCCGCCTTCGCCGCGGAAGTATTCGGGCGCGGTGTACTGCGCGGTCCCCGGAATGTCTTCTTGACCGATTGAGGACGCGGCTTCGGCGACGCCGGCGATTTTCGTCGCGCCGAAATCGATGATTTTCGCCGTTCCGGTCTTGTCGATCATGATGTTGTCGGGCCGTAAGTCCTGATGCAGCATCTCCTTGCGATGGAAGGCGCGCAAACCCCTCGCGATCTGCTCGACGATGCCGCGCACCGTTTCCAGATCCGGCTTCGGATTGTCGATCATCCACTGGCGAAGCGTTTGGCCATCGACGAATTCCATCGCGACGTAGAGGTAATTGCGCTTCCGCGACGGCTGGCAGGGTTTCAGGACATGGGGACTGTCGATACGCCGCGCGACCCATTCCTCCATCATGAAGCGCTTCAGATAGGCCGGGTCATCGCGCAGGTCGATCGAGGGAATCTTGATCCCGACCAGCGCGTCGGTATCGCTATCGACCGCGAGATAAATGTGGCTGCGGTGGCTCGCGTGGAGCTCCCGGACGATCCGGTAGCCGTCGAACGCGGCCCTGGCCTCGAGCAGCGGCGGAAGCGGCAGCTCGGATGATGGTTGAAAGGCATCGCCGGCTCCGCTTTGCGGCAGATCGTCGATCCGGACGATCTGGATCGTGAGATTATCCTGACTGCCGCGCCGCAGCGCCTCGTCCACGATGATCTTCGCCGCCTTGTCGAGATCGGCGGAATGGTCTTTCAGCGCAGCCGCGACGAAGCGGGCGCCGACATGCTCATAGACCCCATCGGTCGCAAGCAGGAAGATGTCCTCTTTTTCGATCGCAAGCGCCTGATAGTCGATCTCGATCTGAGGATTGATCCCCAAAGCGCGGCCGAGATAGGTCTGCTCGGAGGAAACGATGACGCGGTGATCGTCGGTCAATTGCTCGAGCGTATTGCCCGCAAGCCGGTAGATACGGCAATCCCCGGCATGAAAGATATGGGCCGTGGCCGATTTGATGACCATCGCACTTAACGTGCATACATAGCCCTTGTCCTTGTCGTAGGCGTACTGGCTCCGCCGGGTCTGGGAATGCAGCCACGCATTGGTCGCCGCCAGCACGCGCTGCGCGGAGGTTTTCACCGACCAGGATTCGGATGTGCAGTAGTAGTCGGTCAGAAAGCTCTTGACCGCCGACTCGCTGGCGATGTGGCTGACCTCGCTGCTGCTGATGCCATCGGCGATCACGATGGCAATGCCCTTCAGGTTCAACAGCGGTTCGCTCGGGATCAGCGCGCCGTGAAAGTCCTGGTTGGCCGGCTTGCGGCCTTTGTCAGAACATTGTCCCAGCGATATCCGCAATTCGGCCGGCATGATGCGCCAAATGAAAAAGGGAGCCCGAGTGGCCGGGCTCCCCGGCTTTATATCATCAGACGGCGACGCGGACCGGCGCCGGCTTCGTGTCGCGCTTCGGCGCGGTCCGCACATGGGTTGCGTACAGCGTCAATCCGGTGAACGAAAGCCCGCCGACCAGGTTGCCGAGAACCGTCGGGATTTCGTTCCAGATGAAATAATCCATGATCGAGAACTTGGCGTGCAGCATCAGCCCCGACGGAAACAGGAACATGTTCACGACGGAATGCTCGAACACCATATAGAAGAACACCAGGATCGGCATCCACATCGCGATCACCTTGCCGGGGACCGTCGTCGAGATCATGGCCCCGACCACGCCGGTGGAAACCATCCAGTTGCAGAGCATGCCGCGGATGAACAGCGTCGCCATGCCGGCGGCGCCGTGCGCGGCATAGCCGAGGGTTCGGGATTCGCCGATGTTTCCGAGCGCGGTGCCGACCTTGTCGGGCTCCTGCGTGAATCCGAATGTCGTGACGAACGCCATCATGAAGGCGACGGTGAGCGCGCCGGCGAAGTTTCCGACAAAGACGAGGCCCCAGTTTCGCAAGACACCGCTAAGCGTCACCCCCGGCCGCTTGTCGATCAGGGCCAGCGGCGTGAGAACGAACACGCCCGTCAGGAGATCGAACCCGAGCAGATACAGCATCGAAAATCCGACCGGAAACAGCAACGCGCCTACGATCGGCTGGCCGGTATTGACGTTGATCGTGACGGCGAACCACGCCGCCAGGGCAAGGATTGCGCCGGCCATATAGGCGCGGATCACGGTATCCCTAGTCGACATGAATATCTTTGACTCTCCGGCGTCCACCATCTTGGTAACGAATTCCGAAGGCACGAGGTATGACATTGCGGTTCCTCTTTTCGTGGCAATTAAGTCAGGGTTAGCTCCGTGACGGTGGGCGATGACCGGATCGCGAAGCTTCGGATTGTTTCTCTGTAACGAGAATGGCTTTGGCTCGATGCGCCGGATTGTTGCGTCATCTGCCAGTCCGACAACCGCCGCACTGGGATCAGTCGCGACGATGAACGGCATCGCGGCTGCGCCGGACTTGCTCGGCGAGGTGATGACGCCGTGGTTGTTTTTAGCCAGCAATGGCCTTGGACAATTCGGCGGATCGCGGTCTTCGTTGACCAGCAATTAGGCGATGCAATCGACATGCCATGATCGGCTCGGCCTCAAAGGCCGGTGAAAATCATGCTCAGCAGAATTCACAGCGTCGTGTCGCAGCGCCTTTGTGCAGCCTGTGCATGTCCCGCGCAGGTGTGCCTGCTTGCTGATTTTCCGCCGGTCTGCTTTTTGAGCGCGTTGCTCAATTATTGTGCGGCGCACAACGATTGGGCGAATGCAAATTTTGGATGCGGGCCAGCGTGCCCCCAATCCTCCGTCTTCTTGTCTAACCGATTGTTATCAAATTAGTTTTTGCGTCGTGGCCAGCTTGGCACGAAGCTTGAATAATCCTTAGCCGACGCCATCGATGCCGTCCGTCAAAAGCCTTCATCCGAATTGCGACCGCTCGACCGGGCTTCGCCTGGAAGCGCGCTGCTGTGTCCTCGGGAAGCGACTCTGACCTGCCTTCAGAACTGGCCCCTTAGACAAAGGAAATTTCCATGAGCTCGAACGTCCCGACCTCGAAAGACCCGGCCTGGATTTCAGACTGGAATCCGGAAGATCAGACCTTTTGGGAAACCAAGGGCAAGGTGGTTGCCCGCCGCAACCTGATCTGGTCGATCGTCGCCGAGCATATCGGATTTTCGGTCTGGCTGATCTGGAGCATCGTCGCGACCAAACTGCCGGCGGCCGGCTTTCATTACTCCACCGATGAGCTGTTTCAGCTCGTGGCCATCCCGGGGTTGATCGGCTCGCTGATGCGCTTTCCCTACACCTTTGCGGTGACGATGTTCGGCGGCCGTAACTGGACCATCTTCTCGGCCTCGGTGCTCTTTATCCCGACCTTTGGTCTGGCGTATTTCGTCGGCCAGCCCGACACGCCGTTCTGGCTGATGTTGCTGGTGGCTTCGACGGCGGGACTTGGCGGCGGCAATTTCGCCTCCAGCATGGCCAACATCTCGTTCTTCTATCCCGACCGCATGAAAGGCTGGGCGCTCGGCCTCAACGCTGCCGGCGGCAATATCGGTGTCAGCAGCGTGCAACTGCTCACGCCGATCCTGATGGGTGTCGGCCTCATCAATCTTTACCAGGCCGCACCGGTCTCGGGCGTCTATCTGCAGAATGCCGGACTGATGTGGATCGTGCCGCTCCTCGTCGCCCTGTTCGGCGCCGTCTATTTCATGAACAACCTGACCTCGGCGAAGTCTTCGTTCCGCGACCAGGTCGCGATCGTGAAGCGCAAGCACACCTGGATCATGTCCTTCATCTATATCGGAACGTTCGGTTCCTTCATCGGCTATTCGGCGGCCTTTCCGCTGCTGATCAAGACGCAATTCCCGGCGGTCACGATCGCCATCGCGTTTCTTGGGCCGCTGGTCGGCTCGCTGGCGCGTCCGTTCGGCGGCTTGCTCGCCGACAAGGTCGGCGGCGCGATCGTGACGTTCTGGAATTTCATCGCGATGGCGGCGGCCACGATTGGCGTCCTGTATTTCGTCGGTCACAAGGACTTCACCGGCTTCCTTGCCATGTTCCTCATTCTCTTTGTCGCCACCGGCATCGGCAACGGATCGACCTACCGGATGATCCCGTCGATTTTCCGCGAGGAGAATCTGCGCAAGGCCCGCGGCAAGGGCGAAGCGGGAAGGGCGCTTGCGATCAAGACCGCGGGCATCGAAAGCGGAGCCGCGCTTGGTTTCATCGGCGCGATCGGCGCCTGCGGCGGCTACTTGATCCCGAGCGGTTTCGGCAAATCGATCGCGATCACCGGCGGGCCGCAGCTCGCGCTGGTCATCTATCTCGCCTTCTACGCGATCTGCCTGGCAATGACCTGGTGGTTCTACCTGCGCCGCAGTCCGGCGGAAGCGGGTGCGCCGAGCCTTGCCGAAGCGCGCATTTGAAGCGGCTTCACGATTGTCTCACGCTTGAGGCCGTCACGCTTGCGAACTTTCGGAATCGGAGCTCTCGCCATGAGTGAATCGCTGGTGATCGTCGGCAACGGAATGGCCGCCGCCCGCTTGGTCGACGAACTCGCCAAGACATCGCTCGGCCGCTACGCCATCGCTGTCATCGGCGACGAACCGAGGCTTGCCTATAATCGCGTGCTGTTGTCGTCGGTGCTCGCGGGCGAGACCGCCTCCCATGACATCGAGCTCAAGCCCGCCAACTGGTGGCGCGACCGCGGCGTGACGCTGAAATATGGCTGCGCGGTCGGCGAGATCGACGTCGGACGCCGTGAACTCAAGATCGCCAACGAAGAGAGCATCGGTTTTTCAAGGCTGGTGCTCGCGACCGGATCGACGCCGCTGCGGCTGAATGTGCCGGGCGTCGAACTTCCCGGCGTGAATACGTTTCGCGACAGCAGGGACGTCGACCTTCTGTTGACGTTAGCTGCCGCCAGGAAGCGCGTGGTTGTCGTCGGTGGCGGGTTGCTTGGGTTGGAAGCCGCCTACGGGCTCGCCAAGACGGGGGCTCCGGTGACGCTGGTTCACCTGATGGGCCGCTTGATGGAACGTCAGCTCGATGCGCCGGCGGGAGCCCTTCTGAAATCGCTGGTCGAGAAAAAGGGCATCAATGTCTTGCTCGACGCCAGCACCAGCCGCATCGTTGGCGAGCGCCGTGTCGAGGGAATCGAACTGAATGACGGACGGCGGATAGAGGCGGATGCCGTGATCCTGGCGGCCGGCATCCGGCCGAACATCTCGCTCGCAAGAGATGCCGGCATTCCGGTCAATCGCGGCGTGATGGTCGACGACCAGCTCCAGACTGGGGCTGATGATATTTTCGCGCTTGGCGAATGCGCCGAACATCGCGGCATCTGCTATGGCCTGGTCGAGCCCGCCTATGAGCAGGCGCGGGTGCTGGCGCAGCATCTGGCCGGCCGCAGCGCCGCCTATCGAGGAAGCGTGGTTGCGACCAATCTCAAGGTGTCCGGCGTCGGCGTATTCTCGGCCGGTGATTTTCTCGGCAGCGATGGCAGCGAGGCCATCGTGCTCAGCGACATCAGGCACGGCACCTACAAGAAGCTCGTGATCGTGGATGGCCGGCTGACCGGCGCGGTGCTGGTCGGCGATACCACTGACGCGCTCTGGTATCTCGAGATGATCCGCGAGCGCGAAAAGATCGCCGCCGTCCGCAAAGACATGATGTTCGGCCGCGCCGCCGCGCAGTTGCCGGCGGCGGCTTGACCGGACGGCCCGCATGACCGCGGTCGATCCGGCCCTTCGCTCCACTAGCACGACGTGTCCCTATTGCGGTGTCGGCTGCGGCGTGCTGGCGACGCCGGATGGGAACGGTGGTGCGGCGATTGCGGGTGACCCCGATCATCCGGCGAATTTCGGCCGGCTTTGTTCGAAGGGTTCGGCGCTGGGCGAGACGCTCGGCCTTGAGAATCGTCTGCTCTATCCGATGATCCGCTGCAGCCGAGGCGCAATGGAGCGGATCGCCTGGACCGACGCGCTCGACCATGTCGCGCACCGCCTTGCCCATATCGTTGCGCGCGATGGTCCGAATGCGGTGGCGTTCTATCTTTCCGGGCAGTTGTTGACCGAGGATTATTACGTCGCCAACAAGCTGATGAAGGGTTTCATCGGCAGCGCCAATGTCGATACCAATTCACGGCTGTGCATGGCCTCGTCGGTGGCGGGCCATCGCCGGGCCTTTGGCGCCGACACGGTACCCGGAGTCTACCAAGATCTCGATCAAGCCGATCTGCTGGTGCTGGTCGGCTCCAACGCCGCGTGGTGCCATCCGGTATTGTTTCAGCGCATGATCGCCAACAAGCAGCATCGCGGCGCCCGTATCGTCGTGATCGACCCGCGCAAGACCGATACATCGGAAGATGCCGATCTGTTTTTGGGGTTGAAGCCCGGTACCGACACCGTACTGTTCTGTGGGTTGCTGGTGCACTTGGCCGACAACGGCGCGCTCGATCGCGGCTATATCGAGCATCATACGACCGGTTTCGACGATGCCCTTGCGCGTGCTCGTGCTATTGCCGGCAGCGTTGCGGCGACCGCATTGGCGACGGGCCTTTCCGAACAGGATGTTGTGGCGTTTTTCCAGCTGTTTGCAGCGACGCGGCGCGTCGTGACGCTCTATTCGCAAGGCGTCAATCAGTCGGCGCAGGGCACCGACAAGGTCAACGCCATCATCAACTGTCATCTTGCGACAGGACGGCTCGGCAAGGTCGGCGCCTCGCCGTTTTCGCTCACCGGACAGCCCAACGCGATGGGTGGCCGCGAGGTCGGCGGCCTCGCCAATCAGTTGGCCGCGCATATGAACTTCACGCCGCCGGACATCGACCGGGTGCGGCGGTTCTGGAAGGCGCCGCGGATCGCCACCCATGAAGGGCTCAAGGCGGTCCAGATGTTCGAGGCGATCGGACGCGGCGAGATCAAGGCGTTGTGGGTGATGGGCACCAACCCCGCGGTATCGTTGCCCGATGCCGACGCCGCGCGTGACGCTTTGAAGAAACTCGAATTGTTCGTGATCTCCGAAAACGTTCTCTCCAATGATACGGTAGCAGCCGGCGCGCATGTGTTGCTGCCGGCGCTGGCCTGGGGCGAGAAATCCGGAACCGTCACCAATTCGGAGCGTCGCATCTCGCGCCAGCGCGCGTTCCTGGCTCCGCCCGGAGAAGCGCGGCCCGACTGGTGGATCATCAGTGAGGTCGCCAAACGCCTCGGATTTGGATCCGCGTTCGATTATGGTTCGGCGGCCGCGATCTTCCGCGAGCACGCGGCGCTGTCCGCATTCGAAAACAACGGCAGCCGCGATTTCGATATCGGTGCCTTGAGCTCGGTGTCCGACGAAGGGTTCGATGGGATGGCGCCGATACTGTGGCCCTTTCGCTTCGGCGATATCGAGCCATTAGATCGATTCTTTTCCAAAGGCGGATTCTTCGGAAACGATCGCAAGGCGCGCTTCGTTGCGCCGGAGCGGCCGGTGCTGCGGACGGAGACCAACGAGAGCCGTCCGTTGCGGCTCAATACCGGCCGCATCCGCGACCAGTGGCACACCATGACCCGCACCGGCGCGAGCCCGCGATTGGGTGCACATTTGCCGGAGCCGTTCGTCGAGGTGCATCCGGACGATGCCGCGCGATTCGGGCTGGCCGATGGTTCCTTCGCGCGCATCACCACCGATCACGGCCAATGCACGCTGAAGGTCGTGGTCAGTCCGCGGCAACAGCGCGGCATGTTGTTCGCGCCGATCCACTGGAGCGAAGCAAACGCGTCGGCCGCGCGCGTCGGGGCGCTGGTTGCGCCATTGACCGATCCGTTCTCCGGCCAGCCGGAGGCCAAGGCGACGCCGGCGTCGATCGCACCTTACGAATATGTCTTCCGCGGCTTTGCGCTGTCGCGTTCGCCGCAAAAATTGCCGGAACATGCGTGGTGGGCGCGCCTCGCGGTTCGCGGCGGCGTGGGCTACCTGATCGCCGACAATGCCGACCTCAGAAGCTGGTCGTCCTGGCTGCGCTCGATTGCAGGTTCGGAAGTCGCCGAATACAGCGATTTTGGTGGCGGCGTCTACCGCGCGGCATCGTTCGTCGGCGACGCGATCGAAACCTGCTTGTTTCTCGGTCCGGCGCGGGATGCCGGCGATTGGGACGTCGCAAAGGAGCTGTTTGCCGCCGATGCCCTGACCGACGACCAGTGGCGGATGTTGCTGTCGGGCAAGCCGGCACATGGACTCGCAAGCACGGGGCCGGTCGTCTGCGCCTGCTTCGGCGTCGGCCGCAACACCATCGGCGATGCGATCGCCGCAGGCGCGCGCACCGCCGCCGAAATCGGCATGCGGCTCAAGGCGGGCACCAATTGCGGGTCGTGCATTCCCGAGCTCAAGCGCCTGATCGCGCAAGGTGCCGCCGAACAGGAACGCGGAAAATTGGTCGCGGCGAGCTGATCGACGCCGAAGATTGCCTGCTCTATGGTGCGCGCGCTTTTGCGCCACAGGTAAATCACATGAAACACAAAAAATTCGGCACCACCGGCCGCGACGTGTCCGTCATCGGGCAGGGCACCTGGTACATCGACCGCGGCGACCGCAAGGCTGCGGTCGCAGCGTTGCGCTGCGGGATCGATCTCGGCATGACCCATATCGACACCGCCGAGATGTATGGTGATGCGGAACTCGTGATTGCGGACGCCATTGCCGGCTGCCGCGACGAGGTTTTTCTGGTCTCAAAGGTTCTGCCGGGCAACGCGTCGCGGCGCGGCACGATCGCGGCCTGTGAACGCTCGCTGGCGCGGCTGAAAACCGATCGTCTCGATTGCTATCTGCTGCACTGGCGCGGCAACACGCCGTTGTCCGAGACGGTGGCGGCTTTCGAGCAACTGGTGAGCGCCGGAAAAATCCGCTCATGGGGCGTTTCCAACTTCGATGCCGATGATCTGGATGAACTTCTGGAGGTCGCGGGCGAAGGAAAAATCGCATGCAACCAGGTACTCTATCATTTGCAGGAACGCACCATCGAGCACGCGGTGATTCCGTGGTGCGTCAAGCATGGCGTCGCCGTGGTAGCCTATTCACCGTTCGGTCATAACGACTTTCCGAATCCACGTAGCAAGAGCGGCGAAGTCTTGCAGGCCATCGCAACGCGCCATGGCGCCTCCGCGCGGCAGGTCGCGCTCGGCTTCCTGACGCGCATCGACGAGGTCTTTGCGATTCCGAAGGCGTCAAATGCGGAGCACGCCGCCGATAACGCGGCGGCGGGCGATCTCGCGCTTAGTGAGGAAGAGCTTGCTGCGCTCGACAAGGCCTTTCCCCGCGGGGCGAAACCGCGAAGCCTGCCAATGCTTTAGCTGAGGCAGCAAGCTCGGCGCATATCCGCTGCCTGTTTTCGTGTCTTGTCCCTTCGGTGCAATGGCGCTTTTTTGACCGCTCGCCCGATTCGACTGGTTCGAGTTCAAACCGTGACCCGCTCCGCAGCAGCCGTAAGGCTCGACAGCGCCCCCTTGCCATTGCCCGAAAAGCCGGCTCCGGTTGCGCCGGCGCGCGCCGACCGGCCGTTGCGCGGCATCGCGCTGATCCTGGTATCGACCGTCTTTCTCGGCACGTCGGATGCGACCTCGAAATATCTCTCCAGCACACTGCCCTCGATCGAGATCGCCTGGATCCGGTTTCTGGTGTTCGCGCTGATCATGGTTCCGGCGATGGTGCCTACTTCGCGGCTGTTCGCGTTGCAGACCCGGCGGCCGGTGCTTCAGCTGATGCGAGGCATGGCGCTGCTCGGCTCGTCGCTGTTGTTTATTTCCAGCTTGCGGTTTCTCCCGATCGCCGAAGCTTCCGCCACCGGCTTCGTCTCGCCTTTGTTCGTCACTGCGCTCTCGATCTTCTTCCTCGGCGAGAAAGTCGGCTTTCGGCGTTGGCTTGCGACGGCGATCGGTTTGACGGGTGTGATGATTATCCTGCGGCCGGGCACCAGCGCGTTTCATCCCGCCGCGTTCTTCCCGGTGGTGTCGGCGCTCTCCTGGGCCTGCATGCTGACCATGACGCGCATGATGAGCGGGCAGGAGCGCGTCCTTGTCACCATGACCTATTCTTCGATCGTGGGCTTTGCGATTCTCTCCGCAATGGTTCCTTTCGTCTGGGTCACGCCGAGCTGGCACGATATCCTGTTCGGGACCATCATCGGCGTGGCATCGACGGCGGGTCAGTGGATCGTCATACTCGCGTTTCGCTACGCGGATGCTTCCGTGCTGGCGCCGTTCTCCTATACTCAGCTGCTTTGGGTCAGCCTGCTTGGCTTCCTGATCTTCGGTGAAGTGCCCGATGTCTGGACCGTGATCGGCGCGGCCTTTGTCGTTGCAAGCGGCCTTTATACGGCGCATCGCGAACGTGTCAGGCATTCGCAACTCGTCGCGCTGGCGGAGTTGTCGCCGAACCCGTAAACCTCTTGTCGTCCCGGACAAGTGAGCAGCGCGAACGCGATCCGGGACCCATACGCCGCGGCTTTGTTGTTTTGGGACAGTGGTTGACGGCTTTGCCTTTAATGCAGGGTGGTGGTTATGGGTCCCTGCTTCCCAGGCTGTGTGAGAAGTTGATGGGCTATTGATGGGCTATTGTGGAGGGGAAGCTGGTTTTGATTCGAGGTCATGATGGCGCACGTGAGGGGACAATCGCGATATCAATCGACGCTGTTTCCCGAGGTTCTGGATGAAGTTGTGTCGGCGAATGATCCGGTGCGGGTGATTGACGCGTTTGTCGAGACGCTGGACTTGGCGGTTTTGGGGTTCTCCAAGGTTGCGGCGGAAGAGATGGGACGTCCGCCTTACGCGCCTGGGGATCTTTTGAAGCTCTATATTTATGGGTATCTGCACCGGGTGCGGGCGAGCCGGCGGCTGGAGGCGGAAACGCGGCGCAACGTTCATGTGATGTGGCTGATCAACCGCTTGACGCCGGCGTTCAAGACCATTGCGGACTTCCGCAAGGACCATGCGGAAGCGATCGTGGGGGTATGCCGCGCCTTTATCCGATTCTGCCAGGAGCAGTCGCTGTTCGGGGCCGAGTTGCTGGCGATTGACGGGACCAAGATCGCAGCGGTGGCGAGCCGCAAGCAGGTCATGACGCCGCAGCGGATCGAGAAGATGAACGCCGCGATCGACCGTAAGATCGCGGATTATCTGACGTCGATGGATGAAGCTGATCGGGAGGAGCCGGGTGCCGGCGACAGGGGCGCCGATGTCGCGACTGCGATAGAGGCCCTCAAGGCTCAAAAGCAGCAGTTGCAGGATCAAGCGCAGGATTTGGCGGCGCGCGGGCTCAAGCAGATGGTTATGAGTGAACGAGAGGCGAAACTGATGCGCACGCCGCACGGCCATGCGGTCGCCTACAACGCGCAGACGGCGGTCGATGCCAAGCACAAGCTGATCGTGGCTTTCGATCTGACCAACGAAGGCAACGACTATCGGCAGCTTCATCCGATGGCCGTGCAGGGTAAGGAGGCAGTCGGCGCCGACAAGGTGACGGTGGTCGCCGACACCGGCTATTCGAACGGCGAGCACGGCGCGCTTTGCGAACAGGATGGGATTACCGCCATCGTGCCGCGCGCCGAGACGGTCAATCCGAACGGGAAACAGTACTTCAGCCGTGACCAATTTGCCTACGATCGCGAAGGCGATAACTGGCGCTGTCCGGCCGGCGCCACGCTGAGCCTGTTCAAGACATCCCATACCCAGAAGAAGAAAGAGTACACCAGCGGAGCGTGCGTCACTTGTCCGCTGAAGCCGCAATGCACCAAGGCGGCGCGGCGGGTCATCGTGCGCGATTTTTACGAGGATGCGCGGGAGGCGATGCACCAGCGGGCGAACGCCGATCCGATCTGGATGAAGCAGCGGCGGGAAACGGCCGAGCATCCGTTTGGGACGATGAAATGGCTGATGGCCCACTCGAGATTCCTGGTCAAGGGACTGAGAAAAGCCAAAGCCGAGCTGGCCCTGGGGGTGCTGAACTACAATCTCAAACGGGTCATCAACATTCTCGGAGTGCCAACGCTGCTGCAAGCGCTCGCCCCAGCTCCCGCCTGAGAAACGAACTTGACGTCCCACCAACCGCCGCCATCCTGTCGCAGCAAAAACTCCCTGACTTCTCGCACAGCCTGCTGCGCGGGGACGACGAATGGGCTGGGCTTACCTCACACCGGCAGCGCGATCGAATATTTCACCTGGCTGAGTGCAAAGCTTGATTCGATCGAGGCGATGCCGTCGAGCCGCGTCAGCTTGTTCTTCAGGAATGCCTCATAGGACGACAGGTCGGCGGCGACGACGCGCAGCAGATAATCGCGGTTGCCCGTCATCAGATAGCACTCGAGCACCTCGTCCCATTTCGAGATTGCGCGTGCGAAGCGGTTGAGGTCCTCTTCCTTCTGCCGCGCCAGCTTGATCGAGATGAAGACACTGACGTGCAGGCCCAGCGATTTCTGGTCGACGGTTGCGATGTAGCGGGTGATGACGCCGCGCTCCTCGAGCAGTTTTACCCGCCGATGGCAGGGCGAGACCGAAAGCCCGACCTTGTCGGCGAGTTCGGCCATGGTGATGCGGCCGTCCGATTGCAGCAGGCCGAGAATCTTGCGGTCGATGGCGTCCAGGGCGTTCATTGGGATAAACCGTCAGTTTGTGGTTCCTAATTGATAAATTATCCCAAAATACAAGGGTATGTCGCCAAGATTTGAGATTTCTGGCGAAAGCGGTCGCGGTAAAATCGCCGCTGAGATGGAGGGAATCCCGCCATGCCGACCGAACCCGCACGCCTCGAAATCCTGTCCGCGCTGGCGCGCAAGGTGCTGTGGTTGTCCTCCTGGACCATCCACCACGCCAACCATATCCGGCCCAATGTCGATGGCTTGAAGGTCGGCGGCCACCAGGCTTCTTCGGCCTCGCTCGCCACCATCATGTCGGCCTTGTATTTCTCCGTGCTGCGGCCGCAGGACCGTGTCGCGGTGAAGCCGCATGCAAGCCCGGTGTTTCACGCCATCCAGTACCTGTTCGCCCACCAGACCCGCGAAAAGCTCGAGAATTTTCGTGGCTTCAAGGGCGCGCAATCTTATCCGTCGCGCACCAAGGACGTTGACGACGTCGATTTTTCAACCGGCTCCGTCGGCCTTGGCGTGGCGCAGACGCTGTTTGCTTCCCTGGTGCAGGATTACGTCAAGGCGCACGGCTGGGCCAGGGACCGTCCCGGAGGGCGGATGATCGCGCTGGTCGGCGACGCCGAGATGGATGAGGGCAACATCTTCGAGGCGCTGTTGGAGGGCTGGAAGCACGGCCTGCGCAATACCTGGTGGGTGGTCGACTACAACCGCCAGAGCCTCGACGCGGTGGTGCGCGAGGGGCTGTGGGAGAAATTCGAATCCATGTTCCGCAATTTCGGCTGGGACGTGGTGATCGTGAAATACGGAAGGCTGATGCGCGAGGCGTTCGCCGAGCCGGGCGGCGAGGCGCTTAAGGCATGGATCGATGCCTGTCCGAACCAGCTCTATGCGGCCTTGTGCTTCCAGGGCGGGGCTGCGTTCCGCAAGCATTTGCGCGACGAGATCGGCGACCAGGGCAAGGTCACGCAACTGATCGAGCGGCGCGGCGACGACGAGTTGCTGGCGCTGATGTCCAATCTCGGCGGCCACGACATGGCCAGCATGTGCGAGGCGTTCGAAGCCATCGACCACGATCGCCCGGTCTGCTTCATCGCCTACACCATCAAGGGTATCGGCCTGCCGTTCCAGGGCCACAAGGACAACCATGCGGGATTGATGACGGTTGCGCAGATGGAAAAGTGGCGTGGCCAGCAGAATATCCGTTCCGGGCACGAGTGGGACAAGTTCGAGGGCCTTTCGCAATCGCCCGCGACGCTAGAGGCATTTCTTGAGGCAGCACCCTTCAATCGCGACGGAAGGCGGCGGCTAAGCGCGCCTGAAATCACCGTGCCCGAGCGGCTTTCATTTGCCCCATCGCCGCAGATGTCGACCCAGCAGGGGTTTGGGCTGGTGCTCAACGAACTCGCCCGCGGGGACAGCGAGCTTGCCTCGCGCATCGTGACGGCCTCGCCCGACGTCACGGTGTCGACCAACCTTGGCGCCTGGGTCAACCGCCGCGGGCTGTTTGCGCGCGCCGAAAAGGCCGATTTGTTTCGCAGCGAAAAGATCCCCTCGACCTTCAACTGGGACGCCTCGCCAAAGGGGCAGCACATCGAACTCGGCATTGCCGAGATGAACCTGTTCATCCTGATGTCGGCGCTTGGCCTGTCGCATGCGATCAACGGCGAGCGGCTTTTGCCGGTCGCGACCCTCTACGATCCCTTCATCGAGCGCGGCCTCGATGCGCTGAACTATGCCTGCTACCAGGATGCGCGCTTCATGGTGGCGGCAACGCCCTCAGGGGTGACGCTCGCGCCGGAGGGCGGGGCGCACCAGTCGATCGCAACGCCCCTGATCGGCATGGCGCAGGACGGACTTGCATCCTTTGAGCCGGCCTTTGTCGATGAACTCGCCGTGATCATGGGGTGGGGTTTCCGCCACATGCAGCGCGAGGGTGGCGAGGGCGGTTCGGTTTACTTGCGGCTCACCACCCGCACGCTCGAGCAGCCGCAGCGGATCATGACACCTGAACTGCAGGCCGGGATCACCGAGGGAGCCTATTGGCTGCGTAAACCCGGACCGAACGCGGAAGCCGTCATTGCCTATACCGGCGCGGTCGCGCCCGAGGCGATCGAGGCGGTCGGTCTGCTCGGCGAAAGCCGCCGCGACATCGGGCTGTTGGCGATTACGTCGGCCGACCGGCTTCATGCCGGATGGACCGCGGCGCGAAAGCTGCGCCGCGACCGCCGCGGCGTGGCGCATCTGTCCCACATCGAGAAATTGCTGGCGCCGTTGTCGCGCGACTGCGGTTTCGTCACCGTGATCGACGGCCACCCGGCGACATTGGCCTGGCTCGGCAGCGTGCATGGTCATCGGGCCGAAGCGCTCGGGGTTGAACATTTCGGCCAGACCGGCACCATCGACGACCTCTATCGCCACCACGGCATCGACGCCAACGCCATCATCGATGCGGCGGAAAGCCTCACGTCAGGCGCGCCGGTGCGGCACCGGAAATTAGCCGTGTGACGGAATTCTCCCTCTCCCCTTGTGGGAGAGGGTTGGGGTGAGCGACTATCTGAAGAGTCAAGTTGCATTGGCGTATTGGGCACGCGCATCGCGTGCTTTTGCGTTGAGGCGGACGAGCAGTTTGTGGGCCAGGGCGATCCGGACGACCATTTTGGGTTTTCCTGCGGCGAGCAATCTGTCGCGGAAGGCGGCAAGGGTCTTGTCGTATTTAGCGGCGATAGCGGCGACCAGGAAGAGGATCGAACGGACGGCGGCGCGGCCGCCGCGGACCGATCGCTTGCCCTGCCGCTTACCGCTGTCATCGGCGAGCGGGGCGAGACCGGCGAGCTTGGCAATGGCCTTGTTGGAGTAGGTGCCGATCTCCGGCACGTCTGCCATCAGGCGAGCGACGGTACGGCCGGCCACGCCCTTCACCGAACGCCAGGCTTGAGCCAGCTGCGCCCACAGGGGGTCGTCGTCGATCATCGAGGCGATCTCGCCCTCGAGGGTGCGGGATTGCCGCTTGAGCAGGGTGATCACCTCGCCGATGCTGGCCAGCATCTCGGCATTGTCGGCGAGGCTGGCGCGGCGCTGCTTCTGCACGGTGAGATCGTCGGTAACTTGCCTGAGCCTTGCAACAAGGGCCTTCAGCCGCTGCTGGGCCGGGGTTGGCGCCGGCGTCGGCTGCAGATTCTTGGCATGGGCGAAGCGGGCGATGACGCCGGCGTCGAGCCGGTCGGTCTTCTCCAGAATACCCATCGCCTCAGCGTAGCGGCGGACGCTGCGTGGATTGGTCAGCGCGCAGGGCATACCTGCCCCCCACAACAACAAGAACGCCCGGCGTTCATAGCCCCCGGTCGCCTCCATCACCGCCAGTCCCACCTGATGTTGACGGCAGAACGCCGCGAGTTCGGCGATCCCGGCCGCATCATTGTCGAAACTCGCGAAGATGGCTCCGGGCTCAATGCACGCATCGAGCCTGGCCTTCGAAACATCTACTCCACAAATGATCTTCATCACGGTAACCTGCCTTGTTCGTGCGATCGTGATCCAGCGACTGTTCGGTCGTGCGTGACAACGGCGAAGATCCCAGGCTCACCCACGGTTGTTGCCGGAGGGGTATCGGGCGACATCGCCGCGCGCTTTGGCCGGTGGCCACCGGCCAAAGCGCTCAGTCGCTTCCATCGCACATTTTGTTCAATGGGCAGATACAAGGGGTCGCTTCTATCGATAGACCACAACCCCTCACCCGGCTCGAATTCGCTGCGCTCATTCGCGCCACCCTCTCCCACAAGGGGAGAGGGAAAAAAGAGTCCGTCTTGCGTCCTTTACATCGCCGACCTTATATCCAGCCTTGATAATCCAGCCACGGCCGCAACGCGGCGTCCCGCATATGGCGGGTTCAATTTTGCCCGTGTTCGTGCAAGGATGCCGCCACAAGGATGTCGGCCAAGCGCCCATTCTCCATAGCCCGTGAAATCAAGAGGTTTACGATGGTCAATCGCCTGCAATTCTATATCGACGGCGCCTGGGTCGACCCAGCCGTCAAGAAGTCCACCCCGGTCGTCAATCCGGCGACAGAAGAGGCGATGTATGAGGTTGCGCTCGGCTCCAAGGCCGACGTCGACAAGGCCGTCGCAGCCGCCAGACGCGCGTTCGAGACCTATTCGCAGACCAGCCGCGAGGAGCGCGTGGCGCTTCTGTCGAAGATTATCGAGGTCTACAAGACCCGCATCAAGGACATTGGCGCGGCGGTCTCCGACGAGATGGGCGCGCCGCTGCCGATGGCCGAAAAGCTTCAGGCCGGCGCCGGCCTCGGGCATATCATGTCCACGCTTGAAGTTCTCAAGAACTACCATTTTGAGGAACCGGTCGGCACCGCTGTGGTGGTGCGTGAACCGGTCGGCGTCATCGGCATGATCACGCCGTGGAACTGGCCGCTCAACCAGATCGCCTGCAAGGTCGCGCCCGCGCTCGCGGCAGGCTGCACCATGATCCTCAAGCCGTCGGAATTCACGCCGTCATCGGCGTTGATCTTCGCCGAAATCCTGCATGAAGCCGGCGTGCCCAAGGGCGTCTTCAACCTGATCAACGGCCTCGGCCCCGAGGTCGGCGCTGCCATGAGCGAGCACCCGAACATCGACATGATCTCGTTCACGGGTTCGACCCGCGCCGGCATCGATGTCGCCAGGCGCGCCGCGCCAACCGTGAAGCGCGTCAGCCAGGAGCTCGGCGGCAAATCGCCCAATGTCATCCTCGAAGGCGCCGACCTCACCAAAGCCGTCACCGGCGGCGTGATGCACATGTTCAATAATTCCGGGCAGTCGTGCAACGCGCCGAGCCGGATGATCGTGCCGCTGTCGAAGATGAAGGAAGTCGGCGCGATCGCCAAGGGCGTGGCCGACAAGACCAAGGCGGGCGATCCGCGCGCCGAAGGCACCACCATCGGCCCGGTCGTGTCGCGCATCCAGTGGGACAAGATCCAGGCGCTGATCAACAAGGGCATCGAGGAAGGTGCGACGCTGGTTGCCGGTGGACCTGGCCTGCCCGAGGGCGTCAACAAGGGCTTCTACGTTCGCCCGACCATCTTTGCCGACGTCACCAACGACATGACGATCGCGCGCGAAGAGATCTTTGGCCCCGTGCTGACCATTCTCGGCGCCAAGGACGAAGAAGACGCCGTGCGGATCGCCAACGATACGCCCTATGGGCTGGCCGGTTATGTTTCCGGCGATACGGTGGAAAGCGCACGTCGCGTCGGCCGTCGCATTCGCGCCGGCAACGTCAATCTGCAGGGCGTGCCGAACGATCGCACCGCGCCGTTCGGCGGCTACAAGCAGTCCGGCAACGGCCGCGAGTGGGGCAAGTTCGGCCTCGATGAATATCTCGAGGTGAAGGCGGTCGCCGGCTTCAACGCGGCGTAAGCTTTGCTTTCACGAAAATGCCCGGGTGGATTTTTCCGCTCCGGCGTTTTTGTTCTTGAGGGCGAAGCGAACTCGATGTCGTCCCTGCGGAACGCAGGGACCCATAACCACAGCCGATTGTTGGCGCGAAAGCCGTCAACCAGTACGCCAAAACGAGAGGCCGCGGCGTATGGGTCCCGGCTCGCGCTCCGCTTGGCCGGGACGACGCGTGAATGGGGATTCTTCTATCCTCCAAACGCGCCCTGCGTGTTCACGTAGAGCGCGTAGATCGACTGGCTCGCGGCCATGAACAGGCGGTTGCGCTTCAATCCGCCGAAGCAGACATTGGCGCAGCGCTCGGGCAGTGCGATACGGCCGATCGGCTTGCCATCGGGCGCAAAGATCATGACGCCGTCGAGTTCGGCATCGCCCATGCCCCAGCCGCACCAGAGATTGCCGTCGATGTCGCAGCGCATGCCGTCGGGCGTGCCGGGGCCGGCGTCGATCAGGACACGCTTGTTGGTGATCTTGTCGCCGGATGCTGAGACGTCAAAGCTGAGAATCTTGCGGTTCGGAACGCCGCGGGACTCCACGACGTGGAGGATTTTCTCGTCAGGCGAGAAGCAAAGCCCGTTCGGCCCCAAGACGCCTTCGGTCACGATGGTGGCTTTGCCGGTCGTACCATCGATCCGGTAGACATTCGCATCGATTTCGGATTCCGCGACATAGCCCTCGTAGTTGCCGAGCAGGCCGAAGACCGGATCGGTGAACCAGATCGAGCCGTCCGATTTCACGACGACGTCGTTGGGAGAATTCAGCTTCTTGCCGTCGAAGGAATCCATCAGCACGGTAACGGAACCGTCATATTCGGTTCGGGTCACGCGCCGCCCGCCATGCTCGCAGGTGACCAGCCGCCCCTGGCGGTCGCGGGTGTTGCCGTTGCCGAAGTTCGACGGTTTGCGGTAGACGCTGACGCTACCGGTTTCCTCTTCCCATTTGATGATGCGCTGGTTCGGAATGTCGCTGCACAGCAGATAGCGTCCGTCGCCGAACCAGACCGGACCCTCGGCCCAGCGCAATCCGGTGGCCAATCGTTCCACCGCCGACAGCTTGAGCCAGTATTTTTCGAAGCGCGGATCGAGCGCGTGGATGCAGGGATCGGGATATTGCGTGGCCGGCTGAAAGCCGGGACGTGCGGGCTTGTCGGACATCTAGTGTTCTCGTTGCTGTTTCCTCGCTAAACCATTTGCTAACATCGCCTCTCCCTTGCAGCAAGCGCGCTTGCCGCATATCGCACGCTGCGCCATATTGGAGTAAACGCGTTCGCGAAATGAGGGAAGAAATGCCACGCATATTGATGACCGGCGCATCGGGGGGAATTGGCACGAGCTTGCGCAAATTGTTGCCGCCGATCTATCCGGATTTGCTGCTGAGCGACCTGAAGGCGCCCGCCGATCTCGGCAAGAACGAGAAGTTCAAGGCAGCCGACCTGGCCGACATGGCGCAGGTCGAGGCGATCTGCGAAGGCGTCGACGGCATCGTGCACTTCGGCGGCTATTCGGTCGAAGGCCCCTGGGACGACATCCTGCAATCCAACATCATCGGCTGCTACAATCTGTTCGAGGCGGCGCATAAAAAAGGCGTCAAGCGCGTCGTGTTCGCGTCGTCGAACCATGCGGTCGGTTTTTATCCGCGCTATCACCGGATCGGAACCGACGTGACCGCGCGCCCTGACAGCCGCTATGGCGTCAGCAAGGTGTTTGGCGAGGCGGTCGGCGCGCTCTACGCCGACAAGCACGGCATGAAAGTGACCTGCATTCGGATCGGCAATTTCGGCGAAAAGCCGCTCGACCATCGCAGGCTTTCGATCTGGCTGAAACCGGAAGACCTGGTCCAGCTTTGCCGGATCGGGCTGGAACATCCCGACATCCATTTCGAGATTTTCTACGGCGCTTCCAACAACGAGCGCGCATGGTGGGATAACCACCGGGCCTACGATCTCGGCTATCGGCCGACCGGCCGCGCCGAGGATTTTCGCGAACATGCCTTTGCCGAACAGGCCAAGCTCAAAGCCGACCCGGTCGGCGACTTCTACCAGGGCGGTACGTTTTGCGGCATGGAATTCGACGGCGACATGGGCCGGATCATCGATTTGAAGTGAAATACGCGGTCATTCCGGACGACGCGAAGCGGCGATCCGGAATCTCGAAATTCTCAGGTGCGCAATTGCGTACCTTAGTTTGCCTCTTCGAGGGGCCCCGGAATAACGTGATAAAAGCAATAAAGGAACGGACAAAATGGCTGACGGGTTACGCAAGGGATTGGCGAGTTACGGCGATCCAGGTTTTTCGCTGTTTCTGCGCAAGGCCTTCATCAAGGCGATGGGCTATTCGGACGACGCGCTGAACCGCCCCATCGTCGGTATCACCAACACCTATAGCGACTACAATCCCTGCCACGGCAATGCGCCCCAGATCATCGAAGCGGTCAAGCGCGGCGTGATGCTGTCGGGCGCGATGCCGATGGTGTTTCCGACGATCTCGGTCGCGGAAACCTTTTCGCATCCGACTTCGATGTACCTGCGCAATCTGATGGCGATGGATACCGAGGAGATGATACGCGCCCAGCCGATGGACGCCGTGGTGGTGATCGGCGGATGCGACAAGACGCTGCCGGCGCAGATCATGGCGGCGGTCTCGGCCGATCTGCCGACCGTCGTCATCCCCGTCGGCCCGATGGTGGTCGGCCATCACAGGGGTGAAGTACTCGGCGCCTGCACGGACTGCCGCAGGCTCTGGGGCAAATACCGCGCCGGTGAAATCGACGAAGTCGAGATCGAGGCGGTGAACAGCCGGCTCGCGCCGTCGGTCGGCACCTGCATGGTGATGGGTACCGCGAGCACCATGGCCTGCATCACGGAATCGCTCGGCCTGTCGCTGCCGATGAGCGCGACCATTCCCGCGCCCCATGCGGAGCGCTTTCGCCTGGCGGAGGCAAGCGGCAAGGTCGCCGCCGAAATGGCGAAGGCCAAAGGGCCGAAGCCGGGCGAGTTGCTGACGCAATCCTCCTTCAGGAACGCGCAAGTCGTGCTTCAGGCCATCGGCGGATCGACCAACGGCCTCATTCACCTGACGGCAATCGCCAACCGCACGCCGCACCGCATCGATCTCGAAGCCTTCGACAAATTGGGACGCGAGGTGCCGGTGCTGATCGATCTGAAACCATCCGGCGCGCATTACATGGAACACTTCCATCACGCCGGCGGCGTGCCGAAGCTGATGGCGCAGCTTGGCGACCTGCTCGACCTCGATGCCAAGACCATTACGGGTGCGAGCCTGCGCGAGGTGGTCGCGCGCGCCGATGACGTGCCGGGGCAGGATGTCATTCGCTCGCGTAACAGCCCGATCAAGGCGGAAGGCGCGATGGCGGTGTTGCATGGCAACCTCGCGCCGCGCGGCGCCGTCATCAAGCACTCGGCGGCAACGCCAAAACTGTTGCAGCACACCGGCCGCGCCGTGGTGTTCGACTCCGTCGAAGACATGACGCTGCGCGTCGACGATCCCGCGCTCGATGTCGGCCCCGACGATGTGCTGGTGCTGCGCAATGCGGGACCGAAGGGAGCCCCGGGCATGCCGGAGGCGGGTTATCTGCCGATCCCGACCAAGTTGCTGCGTGCGGGCGTCAAGGACATGGTCCGGATTTCGGACGCGCGTATGAGCGGTACGGCGTTCGGTACGATCGTGCTCCACATCACGCCGGAATCCGCCGTCGGCGGTCCGCTGGCGCTGGTGAAAACGGGCGACACCATCCGGCTCGACGTCGCCAAACGAAGCATCGATCTCCTGGTCGATGCGGCCGAGCTGGAAAAGCGCCGCGCCGCCCTGAAACTTCCGGCAACGCCGGACTGGGCCAAACGCGGCTACGCGCATCTGTTCAACAAGACCATCCTTCAGGCCGACGAAGGCTGCGACTTCGATTTCATGCGGCGCCAAGGCAGCGACTGAGCGAGCGATCGAGTCAGCGACGGAGGTTTGCACACCCTCAGGGGCAATTACTCGCTCATCCCGGACAGGACTTCCGACCGATGTTGAATTGACATTCAAGCAGCCCCGATGGGATGATTGATGAAATCAAAAGAGGGGAAAGCGGGGATGGGCGGCCCGAGGGGAAGGATCACTGCCGCTTTGGCCGTGGCGTTGACGGTGATTGCCGCACCTGCGAAGGCGCAGGAGGTGAAGCATTATCGTTTCGCCTATGACCAGCCGAAGACGACCGGTTATGGAATCATCGGCGATATTTTCGCCGACAAGCTCAAGACGCTCAGCAAAGGCACCATGCTGATCGACCAGTATCCGGGCGCGCAACTCGGACAGGAGCCGCAGGTTCTCCAGCTCGTGAAATCCGGCGACGTCGAATTCTGCATTTCCTCCTCGGCCAATGCAGCGACGCTCTCGCCGCAGGCGGGCGTGATGTCGATGCACTTCCTGTTCCGCAACGAGGCCCATCTCATCAAGGCGGTCGCCGACCCTGAAGTTTCCAGGGCCATCAAGGCGATGATCGCGGAAACCGTGCAGGGCGCTCGCGTCATCGGCGTCGCAACGCTCGGTCTTCGCCACATGTATTCCAAACGCGAGATCAGGAAGATCGAAGACCTCAAGGGACTGAAGGTGCGGGTTCAGGCGACGCCGACCGAGGACACCATGTTCCCGGCTTACGGCGCGCAGATCGTCCACATGCCGTTCGGCAGCGTCTACACATCGTTGCAAACCGGCGTGGTGGATGTCGCCGAAAACGGCATCAACGTCTATCTCGCCAACAAGCATTATGAAGTCGCACCCGTGCTGTCGCTGACCGAGCACGAGGCCAACAACAGCCTGGTCTGGATCAGCGACAAGCTGTGGAACAGCCTCACGCCGGAGCAGCAGGGCTGGGTGCAGGCCGCGGCAGACGAGGTCAACCGAAGCCAGCCTGCGAAGGCGGTCGAGCTCGAACATCAATCGACGGAAAAACTGAAGTCGATCGGGGTGAAGGTGGTTGCCGACGTCGACAAGTCGGGCTTTACGGCGATCGCCGATCCATATCTCGACAAGCTTGCCAGGGAGCTCGGTCCACATGCCGAGAAGATCAAGAACCTGGTCAGGGCCATCCAATAACCTGAAAAAAATATGAGGGGGAAGCGTTGAACAATCGAAGCACAATCGCCGGTTTGCTGTTCTCGGCGGCAATCGCCGTGTTCGTGGCGGATGCGGGTGCGCAAGAGGTCAAGCATTATCGCTTTGCCCACGACCAGCAGCTCAATTCCGGTTACAGTCTCGCCTACGACATCTTCTCGGCCAAGCTCAAGGAATTGAGCAAGGGCACCATGCTGATCGATCAGTATCCCGGCGCGCAGCTCGGGCAGGAACCGCAAATACTGCAGCTGGTGCGTTCGGGCGACATCGATTTTGCGATCGTGTCCTCGGCCAATACTTCGACGATCTCGCCGCAGGCCGGCGTGATGTCGCTGCACTATCTGTTCCGCAACGAGGATCATGACGTCAAGGCGCTCGGCGACCAGAAGGTGTTCGAGGCGATCCGCGACATGATCGACGACACCGTGCAGGGCATTCATGCGATCGGGCTCGGCACCCAGGGTTTTCGGCACATGTACGGCAAGAGGGAAGTGCACAAGGTCGAAGACCTCAAGGGATACAAGGTCCGTGTGCAGGCGACCGCAACCGAAGACACGATGTTCGGCGCCTATGGCGCGCAGACCGTGCACATGCCGTTCGGCAGCGTCTACACCTCGCTGCAAACCGGCGTGATGGATTTCGGCGAGAACGCGATCAACGTTTATCTGATCAACCGGCATTATGAAGTCGCGCCCGTGCTGTCGATGTCAGAACATGAAGCCAACAACGCCATTCTCTGGATCAGCGACAAGCTCTGGCAGAGCCTCAATGCCGAGCAGCGAGGCTGGGTGCAGGCGGCCGCCCGGGATGTCAGCCTGCAGGAACCGAAACGGGCGTTCGAGCTGGAGCGGGCTGCCACAGCCAAGCTCGAGAAGATCGGCGTCAAGATCGTGAGAGACGTTGACAAGACGGGGTTTCAGAAAATCGCCGACCCCTATCTAGACAAGCTTGCCAAGGATCTCGGGCCGCACGCCGAGAAGATCAAGACCCTGATCCGGGCGATCAATTGAAACACAATCCAAGGTCGTCCCGGCGAACGCCGGGACCCATACTCCGCGGCCTTTAAGGGGAATGAGGTCGCCAATTTTCCTTCAACAATAAACGTCGGTGGCTATGGGTCCGGCGTTCGCCGGGACGACGAGAAATTATCGGGTCGACGGAGCGTTGAACCAATGGCGATTGCCGACAAACTGGTCTTGCAGCGGCAACAGCACCTGAAATGGCGCGCGTTCGACCGGCTCGAACTTGTGCTGATGGTGGTGTGCGGCGCCCTGTGCTTCGGCTTCTCGTTGTCGGTGATGTTCGACATCGTCACCCGCACCATCGGTCATCCCTGGCTGTGGCTGCAGGAAGTCACCTCGACCCTGTTCATCTATGCGATCTTCATCGGTGCGGCGGTCGCGACCCGCCGCAATGACCATCTGTACCTGACCGCGATCTCCGAGTCGCTGCACGGCACGCCGCGGCTGATGGTCGAGATCGTCATTCGCATCGTCGTGCTTGGCGTGGCGTTTTGCCTGATCTGGTTCGGCTATATCAACTACCTCAGGGGATTCGGGAGCTTCCGTCTGCCGTCCGGCACGCCGATCGCTTCCCTCTATGCGGCGATACCGCTTTCCGGCGTCCTGATTGCGCTGTTCACGATCGAGCAAGTCGTCAACGGCATCCGCAACGGCTTCGATCACCCTGAACCGGAGGAGGAATTGATCATTCCCTCGGTCGAAACCTCGCTGCAGCGGGGGACACGGCCGTGAGCTCGCCGCTCGTATTGGCGTTGATGTCGTTCTGTTTCCTGTTCTTCGGCTACCTCGGCGTGCCGGTGCCGTTTTCGCTGATGGCGGGCGTCTTTGTCGGCGCGCTTCTGACCGACGTCTCGCTCGCGGCAATCATCCAGAAGATCTTCGACGGCGTCGATTCGGAAGCGTTGCTGGCTATTCCGTTTTTCCTGCTGGTCGGCGAACTCATGAGTTCGGCCAATGTGGTGGTGAGAATCGCGAACCTGTCGCTATCGCTGGTGGGCCATATCAGGGGCGGGCTGTCGCAGGTGGTGGTCGTCTTCAGCATGTTCTTCTCGGAAATGTCGGGTTCGACCACGGCGGACGTCGCGGTCATGAGCCGTGCCCTGGGCGGGCCGATGAAACGTGAGGGCTATAGCCCGGCCTTCATCGCCGCGATCATCGCCTCGGCCTCCACCATCGCAGCACTGGTGCCGCCGAGCATCACCGCGGTGGTTTATGGCGCGGTCGGCAACGTCTCGATCGCGGGCCTCTTCATGGCCGGCGTCGTGCCGGGGATGATGATCGGCTTCGGCCTGATGATCTATTGCTATTTCTTCGGGCCGTCCGGCATGCGCAAGCCCCGCGCGCCGTTGCGGCAGATCGGATTCGCGGCCGGGGACGCCGCGCTGCCGCTGATGATCCCGGTGATTTTGCTGGGCGGCATCCTCACCGGCTGGTTCACGCCGACGGAAGCAGGCGTGGTCGCCGTGATCTGGATCATCGCTGTCGTGATACCCGCGCTCAACCGCGGGCATATCCGGAAGATTCCTTACGACTTCTGCCTGGCGGGGCTGATCTTTTCCTTACCCCTGATCACCATCGGCGCCGCCAATGCCTTCGGCTGGATGCTGGCCTATCTGCGTGGCGCCATTGTCATCGCCGACTGGATCACCTCGATCGCCGGCAATGATCCTCAATACATGATGCTGCTCCTGGTGCTGTTGTTCACGGTCATCGGCGATTTCATCGAACCGGTGCCGACCATCATCATCTTCATGCCGTTGGTGAACGCCTTGACCCAGGCCGGCGACATCAACGGCGTGCATATGGGGGTGGTGTTGATCGCGACGCTCGCCTTCGGCCTGATCACGCCGCCCTACGGGCTCGTGCTGCTGATGGCCTCGAAATTCGTCGGCGTGCCGTTTTCGAAAGCGTTGCGCGCCGCGCTCCCGATCTATGTCGTGTTCCTGGTGACCATTACTTTCACGATCTATTTCCCCAAGGTCGTGTTGTGGCTGCCCAAGCATGTCATTCCGGAATTGGTTGGGTGCTTCAAGTCGCCCGCGGGTACCGGGTATATCTGCCCGAATTGATTCTTGTTTGCGCAACTCGCGCCGGTGGTTATGGGTCCCCGCCTGCCAGGCTGTGTGAGAAGTTGATGGGCTATTGTGGAGGGGAAGCTGGTTTTGATTCGAGGTCATGATGGCGCACGTGAGGGGACAATCGCGATATCAATCGACGCTGTTTCCCGAGGTTCTGGATGAAGTTGTGTCGGCGAATGATCCGGTGCGGGTGATTGACGCGTTTGTCGAGACGCTGGACTTGGCGGTTTTGGGGTTCTCCAAGGTTGCGGCGGAAGAGATGGGACGTCCGCCTTACGCGCCTGGGGATCTTTTGAAGCTCTATATTTATGGGTATCTGCACCGGGTGCGGGCGAGCCGGCGGCTGGAGGCGGAAACGCGGCGCAACGTTCATGTGATGTGGCTGATCAACCGCTTGACGCCGGCGTTCAAGACCATTGCGGACTTCCGCAAGGACCATGCGGAAGCGATCGTGGGGGTATGCCGCGCCTTTATCCGATTCTGCCAGGAGCAGTCGCTGTTCGGGGCCGAGTTGCTGGCGATTGACGGGACCAAGATCGCAGCGGTGGCGAGCCGCAAGCAGGTCATGACGCCGCAGCGGATCGAGAAGATGAACGCCGCGATCGACCGTAAGATCGCGGATTATCTGACGTCGATGGATGAAGCTGATCGGGAGGAGCCGGGTGCCGGCGACAGGGGCGCCGATGTCGCGACTGCGATAGAGGCCCTCAAGGCTCAAAAGCAGCAGTTGCAGGATCAAGCGCAGGATTTGGCGGCGCGCGGGCTCAAGCAGATGGTTATGAGTGAACGAGAGGCGAAACTGATGCGCACGCCGCACGGCCATGCGGTCGCCTACAACGCGCAGACGGCGGTCGATGCCAAGCACAAGCTGATCGTGGCTTTCGATCTGACCAACGAAGGCAACGACTATCGGCAGCTTCATCCGATGGCCGTGCAGGGTAAGGAGGCAGTCGGCGCCGACAAGGTGACGGTGGTCGCCGACACCGGCTATTCGAACGGCGAGCACGGCGCGCTTTGCGAACAGGATGGGATTACCGCCATCGTGCCGCGCGCCGAGACGGTCAATCCGAACGGGAAACAGTACTTCAGCCGTGACCAATTTGCCTACGATCGCGAAGGCGATAACTGGCGCTGTCCGGCCGGCGCCACGCTGAGCCTGTTCAAGACATCCCATACCCAGAAGAAGAAAGAGTACACCAGCGGAGCGTGCGTCACTTGTCCGCTGAAGCCGCAATGCACCAAGGCGGCGCGGCGGGTCATCGTGCGCGATTTTTACGAGGATGCGCGGGAGGCGATGCACCAGCGGGCGAACGCCGATCCGATCTGGATGAAGCAGCGGCGGGAAACGGCCGAGCATCCGTTTGGGACGATGAAATGGCTGATGGCCCACTCGAGATTCCTGGTCAAGGGACTGAGAAAAGCCAAAGCCGAGCTGGCCCTGGGGGTGCTGAACTACAATCTCAAACGGGTCATCAACATTCTCGGAGTGCCAACGCTGCTGCAAGCGCTCGCCCCAGCTCCCGCCTGAGAAACGAACTTGACGTCCCACCAACCGCCGCCATCCTGTCGCAGCAAAAACTCCCTGACTTCTCGCACAGCCTGCTGCGCGGGGACGACCCGTGGAGATATCCCTGCCTACTTTCCCTTGCGCATGAACTTCTCGATCGCGGCGCGAGATTTATCGCTGTGCATGCAGTCGATGATTGCGTCGCGTTCGGCCGCGAGTTGTTGCTCGATCGGGTTGGCAGGGGCGCGCTGGATCAGCATCTTGGTGGCGGCGATTGCTGCCGGCGTATTCTGCGCGAGCCGATGCGCCAGTTCGCGCGTCGCGGCCTTCAGTTCCGGGGCTGGAACCACTTTGACGACCAGGCCCCATTGCATGGCCTGGGCGGCCGAAAAACTGTCCTCGGCCAGGAAGATCTGTAGCGCGCGCCGCGGACCGACAGCGGCCGTGACGCCAACGGTACCCCCGCCATCGGGCGATGCGCCGATTTTGCCGTAAGCCGGCGTGAAGCGTGCGTCCTCAGTGGCGATACAGAGATCAGCCATGAAAGCGAGCGAGAGCCCGGCGCCGGCAGCCGAGCCATGGACGCTGGCGAGCACGATCTGGGGCATCCGTTGCAAGGCGGCGATGAAGGCGTGGTAGTGGTGCAGCATTTCGCCGACGACCGGGGCAATCCTGTCCGCCGCGGCGGCAGCTCCAATCGTCTGAAGATCGCCGCCGGCGCAGAACGCGCGGCCCGCGCCTTCGATCACGAGCACTTTGATATCGTCCGACGCCTCGACCTCGGCGGCAATGTTCTCAAGCCGCTTCGCGATCGAAAGGTCGATCGAATTGAAGCTGGCGGGGCGGTTGAGGGTGATCGTGGCGATCGGGCCATCGATCGCGAACAGGGCCGGATCGTCAGGCGAAGAAGTGGAGGCGCCAGTCGGTGCTGAAGTTTCCATTTGCGAGAGCCCTCCGTACAACAAAACAGCCCGGCATTTAAATAGCACAATGCAAGTGGTGACAATCCGTTCGAAGTCTGCAAGATGGCGAAAAGCGATGAACCGGCACCTACGTTTCGAGCCATGACCCAGAAATCTGTTTTGATCGTCGGCGCCGGCCACTCCGGTTTTCAGGTCGCGGCCTCCTTGCGGCAGCACGGTTTTGGCGACCGCATCTGCCTGATCAACGACGAGGCGCATCTGCCCTATCAGCGGCCGCCTTTGTCCAAGGCCTATCTCAAGGGCGAGGGGCGCCCCGACAGCCTGATGTTCCGGCCGGACAAATTCTATCGTGACCAGAACATCGAATTGATCGGTGATCGCGCCGCGTTCATCGACCGCGCCGCGCAACGGCTTTTGCTCGCCTCGGGCGCGTTTCTCGACTACGGGCACCTCGTGCTTGCGACCGGCGCGCGCAACCGCCTGCTCGATCTTCCCAACGCCAATCTCGCCGACGTTCGCTACCTGCGCATCCTCGACGAGAGCGAGGCGCTGCGGCAGCGCGTCGCCACCGCAAAGCACGTCGCGGTGATCGGTGCCGGCTTCATCGGCCTCGAATTCGCCGCAACCGCGCGCGCCAAGGGCCTCGAGGTCGATGTGATCGAACTCGGAACGCGGGTGATGGCGCGGGCCGTTACCGCCGAAATCTCGGAATATTTTCAAGCCAGGCACACGTCGGCTGGCATTCGCATCCATCTCGGCGTGCAGGCGACCGGCATCGAGAGCGAGGGCGGCAATGTTGCCGGTGTCAGCCTGAGCGATGGCCGGCATATCCCGGCGGATCTGGTCGTGGTTGGCGTCGGCGTCCTGCCAAATGTCGAGCTCGCCGCGGAGGCGGGTCTTGCGGTCGCCTCGGGCATCATCGTCGACGATCATCTCCTGACCGACGATCCCAATATCTCGGCGATCGGCGACTGTGCGCTGTTTGCAAGCCCGCGCTTCGGTGGCTCGCTTCGGCTCGAATCCGTGCAGAACGCCACCGATCAGGCGCGCTGCGTGGCGGCGCGGCTGACCGGCGATGCCAAGGTCTATGACGGCCTGCCATGGTTCTGGAGCGATCAGGGCGACGACAAGCTCCAGATCGCGGGACTGACGACAGGTTACGACCGCGTCGTGGTGCGCGGCGACGAGAAGGCGCGTTCGTTCTCGGCCTTCTGCTACAAGGCAGGCCAGCTTGTCGGCATCGAGTTGGTCAACCGCGCGTCAGATCACGTCTTCGGCCGCAAGATTTTTGGCATGAACCGGTCGATTACAGCGGAGCAGGCCGCCGATCCCGGCTTCGACCTGAAGGCGGCGCTGGCTTGAGCCAAACCGGAACTGCCTAATCCCAAAATTCCTTCTTGCGCCCGACCTGAAACTCCTGCTTGACGGTTTCGATGTCCGCAAGCGTCGGCAATCCTGCCTCGTTGCCGAGGCGTTGGATCTTGTATGTCGAGGCCGCGCGCGCAAACTCGAAATGATCTTGCCAGCTTTTGGCGGAATTGTTGAGATACGAAAACACGTAAGCGCCGTGGAATACGTCGCCGGCACCGTTGGTGTCGAGCACGCGCTCACGCGAGATCGGGAGCGCGGGCATGGTACGAATTGCACCTGCTTCGTCGTACCACAACAGGCCTCTTTCGCCCTGCGTCACGCCGCCGACACGGCAGCCACGGCTCTTGAGATAGTCCAGCATTTTTTCCGGTGTCAGGTCCATCTGCTCGCACAGCCGCTCGGCGACGATGGCGACGTCGATGAATTCAAGCAATTCATGGGTGTTGGTACGCAGGCCGCCGCCATCGAGCGAGGTCAGGATGCCCGCCTCGCGGCACAGTCTGGCATAGTGGATCGCTGCATCCGGCTGGTGACCGTCGACATGCAGCGCGCGGCAGCCGCCGAGATTGAGAACCGGGAAAGGGTGGATGTGTTCGTCGTCACGGCAGCGGACGATGGCCCGCTTGCCGTCCTTCGGCATGATGAAGGAGAGTGACGACGTATTGACCTTGCGCGGATGGATCGAGATCGCATACTTCGCGCTCATGTCCTGAAACATCCGCCCGAGCCAGTCGTTGGCGACAGTGGCGATCAGGTCCGGCACGATCCCGAGCTTGGCGCAGCAAAACGCCGCGGTGACTGCATTGCCGCCGAAGGAGACCGCATAGGCCGAGGCCACATGCTTTTCATCGCCGGTCGGCATGTGGTCGGTAATGAAAGTGACGTCAATATAGGTTTGTCCGATGAAGAGAGCCTGCATGCGTTTCCCGTCGTGGGTTGAAGGGTGATCCCCGGCCAGTGTCCCGATTCCGAAGTTCGTATCATCTTGCAGCCGCGGCGAAGATAGCACCGGTTACGCCCGGTCATTCGCTGAAATTATTCGCAAAATCGCCCATCCAGGGATACGAATTCGGGCAGTCTCGGCGCCCCGCGGCCGTTGGCCCGACACGTCCAACGGCTTAGGCGGTTTTGGGTTCCTCACTGCGCGTGCTACATGCGGTAAGCATTTCACGGGCGGCAGACTTGGTCAGGACCAGACGAAACCAGAAGTGGCAGCGCGATCCGGAGGGCATGCGCCTTCGCATTCTGGACGCGGCAAAGGAGGAATTTGCCACCCACGGGCTTGCCGGCGCGCGGGTCGACCGGATAGCGGCAAAAGCTGGCGCCAACAAGCGCATGCTCTACTATCACGTCGGCAAGAAGGAAGAGCTTTATCTCACCGTGCTCGAAGGCGCCTATGAGAAGATCAGGGTCGAGGAGCGCGGGCTCGATCTCGAGCACCTCGATCCGCCTGACGCGATCAAGCGCCTGATCCACTTCACCTGGAATTATTTTCTGAAGAATCCGGAATTCCTGGCATTGCTCAA
The DNA here is from genome assembly GCA_963832045.1 of uncultured Alphaproteobacteria bacterium. GTDB lineage: Bacteria > Pseudomonadota > Alphaproteobacteria > Rhizobiales > Xanthobacteraceae > Bradyrhizobium. Next base: position 325,872 of record CAWHSM010000004.1, on the reverse strand, counting down.
TACCGAGAACCTCGCCAAGGCACGCCATCTCAAGCGTTCGACCAAGGTCAAATCGATGCACTCGCCGTTCGTCGAAATGATCCGCACCGTGGTGCGGCGCGGGGTCTCGAGCGGCGACTTCGTCGTCGCGGTCGATCCGGTGCAGCTCTACATTTCCATCGCCGCGTTATGTTTCTTCTATTTGTCGAACAGCGCCACCTTGAGCGTGATTTTCGGCCGCGACCTCCTCAGCGAGGAGGCGAGGGACGAACGCCTCGACCACATGGTCGCGCTGGTGCTGGCGGCGCTGACCGGCAAATCCTTTGCCGCCTTTGGCAAGAAAAAGGCGCTGAAACTATCGATCCCCGCTGAGCAATCCGCCTGATCTCACCAAACCCGGCAACGGCAATCCCAACGCGGAGGTAAAAGCCGTGCGTGGAAATTGGCTGGACAGTATTTATCCAGCGGGTTAATTTCGACGAAAATCAAAGCCGTCAGGGAGCGAGAATTGTCCGAACCGAAGGTACCCGGTGCGATGTCAAAAGGACTGAACGCGGCGTGGGTGCGCCCGTTTCTGTTCCTGGTTTTCATCGTCGTAGCCTGGGACCTCTCGATCCGGCTGTTCAGAATCCCGCCGTATCAAATTCCCGCGCCTGCCGACGTGGTCGCTGTGCTCTGGCAGGATTGGCCGGAACTCCTTCGTCAATCATGGCCCACGACTTATGCCACGATCTGCGGCTTCCTGCTGTCGGCGGCCTTCGGCATTCCCGTCGCCATGCTGATTGCCGGTTCGAGGACGGTGGAGAGTTACGTTTATCCACTGCTGGTGTTCTCGCAATCGGTGCCGAAGATCGCGATCGCGCCGTTGTTCGTGGTCTGGTTCGGATTTGGCATTTTCCCGAAAATCATCTCGGCCTTCCTGCTCGGATTTTTTCCGGTGGTGGTGTCGGCGGTGCAGGGTTTCAAATCCGTCGATCCCGACATGGTGGACCTCGCGCGTGCCATGCAGGGCAGCCGTTTCCATGTCTTCCGCGCCGTCAACCTGCCGCATGCGATGCCGGCGATTTTTTCCGGCCTGAAGGTTTCGGTGACACTTGCGGTCGTCGGCGCCGTCGTCGGTGAATTCGTCGGCTCCAATTCCGGCATCGGCTATGTGCTGCAACGCTCGATCGGCACGTTCGACTTGCCGACGATGTTCGCAGCGCTCGTGATCCTGGCGCTGCTCGGCGTCGTGCTGTTCTGGATCGTCGACCGGATCGAGCGCCTGGTGGTGCCCTGGCATGTCAGCCAGCGCGAGGACATTATTTTGGCTGCGTAAGCGGTCGCGAAAACAAGAATGCTGTCATTGCGAGCCAACGGGTCGCGCGAATGCGCGCCCGATGATAAACTCCGCGAAGCAATCCGGCAAAACAAGCTTAAGACTGGATTGCGTCGTCGCTGACGCTCCTCGCAATGACGGGGTAGGGAGGAAAATACGATGCGTTTATTGATTTCGATTTCCGTAGCGTTGATCTGGACGGTGACGGTCATTGCGCCGGTGCGCGCCGCCGACAAGGTCGTACTGATGCTCAACTGGTACGTCTATGGCGAGCACGCGCCGTTCTATTACGGCAAGGCCAAGGGCATTTACGCCGCCGAGGGCATCGACCTCGAAATCCAGGAAGGCCGCGGTTCGGCGGCGACCACGCAGGCGGTGGCGGCCAAAACCGCCAATTTCGGTTATGTTGACGTGCCGACCATGATGCGCGCGGCGATAAAGGGCGCGCCGGTGATTGCAACCGGTGTGCTGCTACAGACCAGCCCGATGTCGGTGATGGGCCTCGTCGAGAAAAACATCCGCAAGCCCGAGGACATCAAGGGCAAGACGGTGGCGATCACGCCGGCCGATTCCATGACGCAAATCTGGCCGTTGTTCCTGAAGAAAACCGGCTTGAAGGAGAGCGATTTCACCACGGTCGCCGGCGACGCCCAGACCAAACTGAACGCCGTCATCAACGGCCAGGCCGATCTGCTGCTCGGTTACGTCATGGATCAGTCGATGAAGATCAAGGACGCGACCGGGAAGGACGTCTATCCGATCAAGTTCGCCGACTACGGCATCAACATGGTGTCGTCGGGGCTTGTCGCAAACACCGATTACGTCAAGGCCAATGCGGATGTCGTGAAGCGTTTCATGTCCGCGACCACCAAGGCCGTGGAGGCCGCCGAGAAAGACTCCAAGGGCGCGGCACAATCGATCCTCGATGCCAACCCCAAGGGCGGCAAGATCGACACCCTCACGCAGGGCTTTGAGCTGACGATCCCGCTCTATCGCACCAGGGAAACCAGGGACAAGCGGCCGTTCCAGGTGACCGACCAGAACATGGCGGACTCCGTCAACCTGATGGTCGAATATGGCGGGCTCGACGCCAAGGCCAAGGAAACCCCGAAGGCGTTTTATACCAACGAGTATCTGCCGAAAGATGGCTCGTAAGGGACGCTGGTTCGATGTCGTCCCCGCCTTGTGCGCAATTGCGCACTGGCGCGGGGACCCATAACCGCCGGCCGGAGTGGTGAAGAAGGTGTCTGCTGAAGTGTCCAAAGAAAAGCCGCGGCGTATGGGTCCCTGCTTTCGCAGGGACGACTCATTTGATGGACCTGTGAAATGATTTCGACGAGCAGCGTATCCGGCACCGAGCCGCGAAACACGCATCTGCGCGTCGTTGCCGATCGCGGTGCGACCGCCACGCCCGGCATTCGATTGTCCGGCGTGTCGAAAACCTATCGGTCGCGCGACGGCGACGTGCCCTCGCTGCGGCCGCTCGATTTTCATATCAACGCCGGCGAATTCTTCGTCGTGGTCGGCCCCTCCGGATGCGGCAAGTCCACGCTTCTGAAAATGATCGCCGGGCTTTTGCCGCCTTCGACCGGCGAGATTTTCGTCGAGGGCGAAAAGGTCGACAAGCCGCACGGCAATGTCGGCATCGTGTTTCAGAATGCGCTGCTTCTGCCCTGGCGCAACATCCTCAACAACGTGATGCTGCCGATCGACATGAAGCGGCTGTCGCGTGAAGAGTATTTGCCGCGCGCCAAGGCGCTGCTCAAGCTGGTCGGGCTCGATGGCTTCGAAAGGAAGCTGCCCTGGCAGCTCTCCGGCGGCATGCAGCAGCGCGCCTCGATCTGCCGGGCGCTGGTGCATGACCCCAAGATCGTGCTGATGGATGAACCGTTCGGCGCGCTCGACGCCATGACGCGCGAGCGCATGAATGTCGAACTGATGCGCATCCAGCGCGAGACCGGAAAGACCGTGCTGCTGATCACCCATTCGATTCCGGAAGCCGTTTTCCTCGCCGATCGCGTGCTCGTCATGACCGAGCGGCCCGGCGCGATCGCCGCGATCTACGACGTGCCGTTGCCGCGCCCGCGCTCGCTTGATGCGATGGCTGATCCGGTTTTCACGGAACTGGTTCAGCGCATCCGCAAGCATTTCTTCGCCCAAAGCGCACTGGATTAGGTGTTAACAGCATGCCACTGCCTCTCGCCGTGCGGGATATCGCGCTTTTTGAACGTGCCGTGCGTTTCGCCCGGCCGTTCCGCTTCGGCGCCGTGGTGGTGGAAGCGGCAGCACAGGTCTTCGTACGCGCCGAGATCGAAATTGAAGGCAACGGCAGGTCGGTCGGCGCCAGTGCCGAGATGATGGTGCCGAAATGGTTCGACAAGCGCGCTTCGCTGTCGCCGGACCAGACCGTCGACGAATTGCGACGCTCGCTTGCCATCGCACGTCAACTCTATCTCACACCTTCCGGCTTTGACACCGCGTTCGGTCACCATGCTTCCCGGATCGCCGCGCAGATCGAGGCCTGCGCCAGGGAAGATATTCCGCCGCTGGCGGCGCTGTTTGGCCCGGCAGAAATCGACAAGGCCATTCTCGATGCGCTGCTGCGTGGCGCGGACGCCAATTTCTTCGACGGCATGGCGGCCAATATCGCCGGCGTTGATGCGCGGCTATCGCCTGATCTTGCGAATGAAGATGTTACGCGGTTTCTTGCACAATGCCGCCGCCGCGACCGTGTCGCGGTCCGCCATACCGTCGGCCTTGATGATCCTATCGAAGGGAAGGGCGGTGTCGCCGACGCACACGAAAATTCCGGGGCACGCTATTTCAAGCTCAAGCTTTCCGGCAACCCCGACGCCGATGCCGCGCGGCTGATCCGTATCGGCAAGGAACTGGCGACACTGCCTTATGTCGACGGCATCACACTGGATGCCAACGAGCAATATGCCGATCTCGCAGACCTGCGCAGCCTGACCGACCGTCTCGGCAGCGACAGTACGCTGGCGCCGATCGCAAGCCGGCTTCTCTATATCGAGCAGCCGATGCCGCGCGATACGACGCGGGCTTCGCCGCTTCATGCGCTTGCGGCTTACGATTTCATCATCGACGAGGCGGACGATTCATATGACGCGTTTGTCGCCGCTCGCGCGCTCGGGTACCGCGGGATTTCCTCGAAGTCGTGCAAGGGAATCTACAAATCCGTGATCAACGCAACCCGGGCCGCCAAGTGGAGCACGCCGCGCGACAAGTTCTTTGTCGCGGCCGAAGACCTGACCTGTCAGGCCGGGCTCGCCGTGCAGCAGGACCTGGCGCTCGGCGCGTTGATCGGGGTTAGCCACGCCGAGCGCAATGGCCATCATTATGTCGATGGCTTTGGCGATACGCCGGCCGAGGAGGCAAATGCGTTCCTCGCCGCGCATCCCGACCTTTACGTCCGCGGTAGCGATACGGTCCGGCTCGCGGTCCGCGACGGCGACCTCCTGACGGGATCGCTGACCGCGCCGGGATTTGCAGCGCGTACCCATCCCTTGTGGTCAACGATGCAACCTTTTCGGCCATCAAAAGCAAGAACCCTGCAGGAGCAACCACGATGACGACGCAACGCCTCGGTGTGATCATGAACGGTGTTACTGGCCGCATGGGGCTCAACCAGCATTTGATCCGCTCCATCATCGCGATCCGCGACCAGGGCGGCGTGCTGCTTGCCAACGGCGATCGCGTCATGCCCGATCCGATCCTGGTCGGCCGCGATGCGGCGAAGGTCGAGGCGCTGGCAAAGCGTTTTGCGGTGGAGCGCTGGACCACCGATCTCGACGGCGCGCTTTCCGACAAGAAAGACGCCGTGTTTTTCGATGCCGCCACCACACAGGCTCGGCCTTCGCTGCTGACCAGGGCGTTCAACGCCGGCAAGCACGTCTATTGCGAGAAGCCGACCGCGACGAACCTCGAAGAGGCGGTTGCGATCGTGAAGCTTGGCAACAGCAAGGGTCTCAAGCACGGCGTGGTGCAGGACAAGCTGTTTTTGCCCGGCTTGAAGAAGCTCGCTTTCCTGCGCGATTCCGGTTTTTTCGGCCGCATGCTTTCGGTGCGCGGCGAATTCGGCTACTGGGTGTTCGAAGGCGACTGGCAGGAGGCGCAGCGACCGTCGTGGAATTATCGCACCGAGGACGGCGGCGGTATCATTCTCGACATGGTCTGCCACTGGCGCTACGTGCTCGACAATCTTTTCGGCGAGGTCGAAAGCGTGGTCTGTATCGGTAACACCGATATTCCGGAGCGCTGGGACGAGACGAACAAGAAGTACAAGGCGACTGCTGACGATTCCGCCTATGCGACCTTCCGCCTCAAGGGCGGCGTGATCGCCCACATCAACATGAGCTGGGTGACCCGGGTCTACCGCGACGACCTCGTCACCTTCCAGGTCGATGGCACCCACGGCTCGGCGGTCGCGGGGTTGACGGACTGCATGATCCAGGCGCGGCAAGCGACGCCCCGGCCGGTGTGGAATCCGGACGAAAAGCGCCTGCACGATTTCTATGGCGATTGGCAGAAGCTGCCCGAGAACGCGACGTACGACAACGGCTTCAAGGAGCAGTGGGAGATGTTCATTCGCCACGTCTGCGAGGACGCTCCTTACAAATACACGCTGCTCGAAGGCGCGAAGGGCGTGCAGCTCGCCGAGTGCGCGTTGCAAAGCTGGCGCGAGCGGCGCTGGATCGACGTCGCGCCGATCAAGGTGTGAGGAGGGAGCCATGAACAGGCCGGTGATGCCTAATTCCTCGCTGTCGCTGAAGCTGCCGAACGCCGATCGGTCCTTGCAAACCTATCGTCTTGCGGCATCGCGCAGCTTTCCGGCAAAGCTCGAAGGCACGCTTAACCGCGTGGCGTTTTCGGCCGCGCATGTCGTTTCCGATCCGCTCGCCGATGTCGATCCGTGGCTGAGCGCGGCGATCGACTGGGACAGGACGATTGCGTTTCGCGAGCACATCTGGGATCTCGGCCTCGGCGTGGCCGAGGCGATGGACACGGCGCAGCGCGGCATGGGCCTCGACTGGCCGACCTCGCTCGAATTGATCCAGCGCTCGGCAAGGGCTGCGAACGCAAGGGGCGATGCGCTGGTGTTTTCCGGCGCGGGCACCGATCATCTCGCGCCGGAAGACGCCAAAACTCTCGACGACGTCATCCTTGCCTATGAGGAACAGATCGCAGCGGTCGAAAAGGCTGGCGGTCGCATTATCCTCATGGCCTCGCGCGCGCTCACCAGGATCGCCCGCCACGCGGAAGACTACGCCAAGGTCTATGACCGCGTGCTGTCGCAGGTGACTGAGCCCGTCATTATCCATTGGCTTGGCGACATGTTCGACCCGGCACTGGCGAATTACTGGGGCACGCCGGACGTCGGCCGAGCCATGGACGTCGCACTCGGCGTCATCAACGCCAATGCGGCGAAGGTCGATGGCGCCAAGATTTCGCTGCTCGACAAGCAGCGCGAGATCGACATGCGCCGCCGCCTCGACAAGCGCGTGAAGATGTATACGGGCGATGATTTCAATTACGCCGAACTGATCGCCGGTGACGAAAAGGGCCATTCGCACGCGCTGCTCGGCATTTTTGATGCGATTGCGCCGGCGGCGTCCTACGCGCTGTCGCGGCTGGCAGCCGCTGACACCCAGGGCTTTCACGATGTGCTCGGTCCGACGGTGCCGCTGTCGCGTCATATCTTCAAGGCGCCGACGCGGTTCTACAAGACCGGCATCGTATTCATGGCCTACCTCAACGGCCATCAGGATCATTTCACGATGGTTGGCGGGCAGGAGAGCACGCGTTCGACATTGCATCTGGCCGAACTGTTTCGGCTGGCGGATCAGGCGGGATTGCTTGCCAATCCCGAACTCAGCGTCCGCCGCATGAAAACCGTACTTGCAGTCCATGGCATGGATGCGTGATGCGGGATTTTTCAGCCGACCACCATTGGCTGTCGCTCAACACCGCGACCGTGCGCAAGCAGGGCGACCTGTTGCAGATCATCGAGGCCTGCACGCGGCACGGCATTCGCGCCATCGATCCCTGGCGTGACCAGGTCGCGGCTGTCGGCCTCGACCGCGCGGCGCGCGCCGTGCGTGATGCCGGCCTTGAGCTATCGGGCTATTGCCGCGGCGGGATGTTCACGGCCGACGCCGTGCATCGTGCGGCGGCGCGGGACGACAACCGCCGCGCGGTCGACGAGGCCAAGGCGTTGGGCGCCCCCTGCGTCGTGCTCGTGGTCGGCGGCCTGCCGCAATATTCACGGCCGGGAAGTGCGGCCACCAAGGATATCGCCGGCGCGCGGGCACAGGTTGAAGACGCCATCGCCGAGATGATGGACTACGCGCGCCCGGCCAAGATGCCGCTTGCGATCGAGCCGCTGCATCCCGCCTATGCCGCTGACCGCGCCTGCGTCAACACGACGCGACAGGCGCTGGACATTTGCGACCGATTAGATGCGGACCGCACCGGTGCGCTCGGCGTCGCGCTCGACGTCTATCACATCTGGTGGGACCCGGATGTATCAGCGCAAATCTCCCGCGCCGGCAAAGACCGCCTGCTGGCGTTTCACGTCTGCGACTGGCTGGTGCCGACGAAAGACATTCTCAACGACCGCGGCATGATGGGCGATGGCGTCATCGACATCAAATCGTTGCGTGGCGCGGTCGAGGCGGAAGGGTTTTCAGGCTATTCCGAAATCGAGATTTTCTCGGAAGCCTGGTGGGGCAAGCCGATTGATGACGTGCTGCGCACCTGCATCGAACGGCATCGTACGGTGGTTTGAGCGGGCCGCGCCGCGACCTCAGCAGGCCGCGCCGCGACGTTTCGACCGCTATTTTCTGTCCGCGGCCTCGCCGCCGATGTTCGCCGTACCCGCTCCGCTGCAGTCGTTGGCGCCGTAGCGGACGAATTTCTGCACGCGTTTGCCGGTATCCACTTCACCGGTATAGATGTTGCCCTGGCTGTCCAGGCTCACCTGATGCAGCCAGTGGAAATCGCCGGCCATCCGGCCGCCGTGTCCGAGCCGGCCGAGTTGCTCGAGATTGTCGCGGCCCAGGATGTAGATCGTCTGATTGGTGTTGTCGCCGACATAGAGGCAGCTTTGCGCCTTGTCGGGCGAGAAGTTCATCGACACGGCCGTCCCCGGCATCACGGGTTGGGTGTAGGTCTTCGCGCTGACAAAACGTTCGGCCAGATAGGCGCATTTGCCGGCCTCGCCGTTCGGATTGCTGCATTCCTTGCCGAGCGCGGGGTCTTTGCCGTCAAACACCTGGATGCGGTCGTTGCCGCGGTCGCAGACGTAGATCTTGCCGTCGTCGGCGATTTTCACGCAGTGGACGGGGTTGCGAAAGAACGCCGGCTTGGTCTCGCCCTTGGCCGAGGCTTGCGGCCAGGTGCCCGCGGCCGCGGCCGCCGCATCGTCGATCGGATTATTTCCATAGGCGCCGAAATGGCCGATATATTTGCCGGTATCGGCATCGACGATCAGGACGCGCCGGTTGGCATAGCCGTCGGCGACATAGAGGCGGTTGGTCCTGGGATCAACCACCATGTCAGCCGGCCGGTAGAGCAGCGGCGTGCCGTTGAGGCCGCCATCCCGGCTGTTGCTGTCGGGCGCGGTGGGGGTGCCGCCGATCCGCATCTTGAAATTGCCATCCCTGTCGAACTTCAGCAGAAAGCCGTCGCCGCCACCCTTGTTGGTGGTCCACGGAATTTCCTTGTCTCCCGGTTTGGCCGCGGGAGAATTGCCGGCGATCCAGACGTTGTCTTTCTGGTCGACATAGATGCCGTGTTCGATGTTCGGCCAGATACAGCCGTCTTCCGTCTTGCATTTGCCGCCGACAAAGCCGGGATCGGCCGGGCCGCCCCAGGCGCGCAGCAACTTGCCGCTGGCGTCGAATTCCATCACCGAGGGTGCCGCGCGGCAGCAATCCGCGCCGAAGCCGTTGGCCCGTACGAAGCCGAGACCATTGACCGGCTGGCCCTTGCTATCAGTCGCGCCCGGTATCGCAGCATCGAGCCCGACTTCGTCGTCGTTGAGCGTGCGCGGCCGGTTGTAGACCCAGATGTGATCGTGATGGTCGACATAAAGCCCGCCGATTTGCCCCAGCAGCCAGCTATGCGGCAGCGGCTGCGGCCAGGCCGGGTCGACCACGAATTCAGGAGTCTTGCCCGAGTTGGATCGGTCGTAAACGCCCGTCTGCTTTTGCAAGGCGTCGACGAGAGCGGCGCCCGTGAGCGGGCTGACGTCGTCGGCGTGTGCCGGTGCGGCCAAAAGACCCAAAGACAGGCAAGCAAACAGCGATACGATTTTCGGTGCGTTTCTCATCACTGACTCTTTTCTTTTCATTGTTCGAGCGAAATCCTCGCCGGGTTTCGGCGGCCTGTCAATTCAAGTGGTGCGCTTCCGCAGTGCACGATAGATCAAGGCTCTCGGGCGTTGACGCTCAACCTGGCATTCCGCCGCTGGATAGCGATATGCCGTTTTCGCTCTTTCGAAATGCGTGGCACCCTCTAAAGTCCCACGGTCGATTGATGTCTCGCGATTGAACGGAAGCGAATATGCACGTCTGCAACGCCCCCGGAAAGGTTGCCGAAATGGCGGCTTCCTGGCCCGAGGAAATTTTTTCAATTTTGCAGCGCTTCGATGTCCGCCAGGTTCCTTACGTCCCGGATGCCGGGCATTCGCAATTAATCGAGCGGGTGCTTGGCGAGCGTTCGATGCGGGCCGTGCCGTTGACGACGGAAGAAGAAGGGGTGGCGCTGTTGGCCGGTGCCTGGGCGGGCGGCCAGCGCGGCGTGCTGCTGATGCAATCGAGCGGGGTCGGCAATTGCGTCAACATGCTGTCGCTGACCCAGATTTTCCGCTTTCCGTTCCTGACGCTGGTGACGATGCGTGGCGAATGGGGCGAGTTCAATCCTTGGCAGGTGCCGATGGGTTCGGCCACGGCGGGCGTGTTCGAACTATCCGGAATCAAGGTATTGCGGGCATCTGACGCCGGCGAGGTTCGCGACGTGGTCGAGGCGGCGGCAGCACAGGCTTACAATGCCTGCACGCCGACGGCGGTTCTGTTGTCGCAGCGCCTGATCGGCGCAAAGGTCTTTGTCAAATGAGCAAGGCAAATCTTCTCGAACGGCGCAGCGTTGTTTCGGCCCTGCTCGAAGGGCGCAAGGACGCCATTGCGGTTGGCGGTCTCGGCGCCTCGACCTACGACATCGCCGCTGCCGGCGATCACGACCGCAATTTCTATCTGTGGGGCGCCATGGGCGGCGCCGTGATGATCGGGCTCGGTGTCGCGCTCGCCCAGCCGGAACTGCCCGTTATCGTGATCACCGGCGATGGCGAGATGCTGATGGGAATGGGAAGCCTTGCGACCGTCGGTCTGCAACAGCCCGGAAACCTCACCGTGATCGTGCTCGACAACGAGGTCTATGGCGAGACCGGCGGGCAGGCGAGCCACACCGGAGCCAATACCGACCTTGTCGGCGTAGCCAAAGCCTGCGGCATCAAGGATGCCCGCAATCTCGCGACCATGGCCGAAATCAAGGCTTTTGCGGCTGACATGCAGGACGTCTCAGTCGGTCCGCGCTTTGCCAGCATCAAGATCGACAGCGCCAACCTGGAGCGGGTGCTCGCCAGCCGCGACGGCGGCTTCATCGTGACCCGGATTCGCGGGGCGCTGGGGTTCGGCCCGATCTGAGATAGGTTCCTCCTAAAATAAGGCTTGGTGCGGCGCAGCAATTCCTTGACATCGGACGAAGGTGAGTGCTTACTTACAAGATGAGCACCCTCCGGATGACCAGCGACTTGCGACGGCAGCTGATCCTCGGCGCGGCGAAGCGCTGCTTTGCCCGCCACGGCTTTGCCGGCACCACGACCAAAAGCGTGGCGGCGGCAGCTTCGATTTCCGAAGGTCTGTTGTTCAAGCACTTCCCGACCAAATCGGCGCTCTATGCGGAAATCCTCGCCGAGGAATGCGCGGCCGACCCCGCGCTGCATCGTTTGCTGGAACTCGAACCCTCGACCGAGACGCTGGTGACCCTGGTCCGCGAAATGATCCGCCATTTCCACGAAGTGCAGTCGATGCCGGATCAGGAGGAGGCCCAGCGCCTGCGTCTGATGCTCGCAAGCCATCTTGATGACGGCGAGTTTGCCCGGCTGATTTACGATAAGATCGGTGAGCTGATCGGGCCGATCTTCAGCGCCTCGCTCAAGCGCGCCGTCGAGGCAGGAGACGCCAAACAGGTCGGACGCGAACCAATGAACCTGTTCTGGTTTGCCCATCACACGCTGCTGATGGTGACGCTGACGCGCATGCCGGCGACGCCGTGCCTGTTCTATGGCGAGGGCGCAGACCCCGAGCGGCAACTAAGTGAATTCATTCTTCGCGGAATTGGCCTGAACGAAACCGCTATTGACCGTTACCTCGACCGCGCGCTGGCCCAGAATTCCGGGCAGCCGGTGATTGAAGAAAGCGCATGACATGAATGTTATAACCGAAAGCCATATCTCGGGCCGGCCGATTGCCGAGAAGCCAGTGGCGCGTCCGGTTCGGACGATGCGCTGGTTCATTATTGTGGGATTGCTGTTGGCGCTTCTGGTGGGCGCGCTGGTCGGCTTCAATGCCTTCCGCAGTCACAAGATCGCGGAATTCTTCGCCAACAACAAGCCGCCGCCAACCCCGGTGACGGTCGCGGAAGCGAAGTCCGAGGTGATTCCGAATTTGCTGACCGCAGTTGGCGATCTGGCCGCGGTGCATCAGGTCAACGTCACATCCGATGTTTCCGGGCGCATCACGGACATCATGTTCACCGCGGGCGCATCGGTGAAAGCCGGAAATCCTCTCGTGCAATTGTTCGATGGCCCCGAGCAGGGAGATCTTGCCAGCTTCAAGGCACAGGTCACCGGTGCTGCGCTGGCGCTTGATCGCGCCAAGCAGCTCGCAGCGCGTCAGTTCGGACCGCAATCGACCGTCGATTCGGTGCAGGCGACCTACGATCAGGCCAATGCAGGCATTGCCAAGACCGAGGCGATCATTTCCCAGAAGCTCGTGCGCGCGCCGTTCGATGGCGAACTTGGCGTTCGGCGCGTCGAGGTCGGCCAGTTTCTCACCGCCGGCACGCAGATCGTCAGCTTGACCGACCTGTCGATGCTGTACGCAAACTTCACCGTGCCGGAGAAGGGGAGCGCCGCGCTCAAGGTTGGGCAGGTCGTTCGTCTTTCGGTCGATGCCTATCCGGGCCGGACCTTCGACGGCAAGATCACCACGATCGAGCCGCAGATCGCGGTCGATACGCGCAACATCCGCGTGCAGGCCACGATCGCCAATCCCGACCGCATCCTGAAACCCGGCATGTTCACCAGCACCACGGTGGTGTTGCCGGACAAGCCGCCGGTCGTCACCGTGCCGGAAACCGCCGTCGATTACACGCTCTATGGTGATTCCGTTTTCCTCCTCACCGAGAAGAAGGAGGACGACGGCAAAACCAGCCTGACCGCGGTGCGTACGTTTGTGCGAACCGGCGACCGGGTCGATGGGCGCGCCGCAATTCTCGACGGGGTGAAGGCCGGCGACCGCATCGTTGCGGTTGGCCAACTCAAGCTGCAATCGGGTGCGGCTGTCGTGATCTCGAAAGATCCGCCACCGCCGATCCCTGCGAATCCACCGCGTTATTGATCAAGCGTCACCAATAAAGAGCCGGAGTATATCCGCGATGGTCTGGACCGACATTTTTATCAAGCGGCCGGTGTTGTCTGTGGTCGTCAGCCTGCTGATCCTTCTGATCGGTCTGCGGGCGGCGACCGTGCTGCCGATCCGGCAGTATCCGAAGCTCTCGAATACGGTGGTGACCGTCACTACCGCCTATCCTGGCGCGTCGGCCGACCTGATTCAGGGTTTCATCACCACGCCGATCGAACAGGCGGTCGCGTCGGCCGAAGGCGTCGACTACATGACCTCGTCGTCGGTGTTGGGCACCAGCACGATCCAGGTCTTCATCAAGCTGAATTTCGATCCGAACCAGGCGCTGACCGAAGTTCTCGCCAAGGTGAACTCGGTCAAATACCTGATCCCCAAGGAATCCTACGACCCTGTCGTCACCAAGACGACCGGCCAGACCACCGCCGTGATGTATCTCGGCTTCTCCAGCGAGGTGCTGTCGGGATCGGCGATCTCGGACTATCTGACGCGCGTCGTGCAGCCGGTGCTCTCGACCGTCGACGGCGTCGCCTCGGCCGATATTCTCGGCGGACAAACTTTCGCGATGCGGCTGTGGCTTGACCCCGTGCGCATGGCCGGTCGCAATGTCTCGCCGAATGACGTCTCCGCCGCGATCGCCGCCAACAATTTCCAGGCGGCAGCCGGCCAGTCCAAGGGCTTCTTCATCGTCTCCAACGTGTCGGCCAATACCGACCTGCAAAATCTCGACCAGTTCAAGCGGATGATCGTCAAGTCCAAGGACGGCGGCTTCGTCCGGATCGAGGATATTGCAACCGTCGAACTCGCGGCGCAAAGCACCGACGCAAGCGTCGCCTTCAATGGTGAGCATGCGATTTTCATCGGTGTGCAGGCGACGCCGCAGGGAAACCCGCTGACGCTGGTGCGGGGCGTCCGCGCGCTGTTTCCGGAGCTTGAGCGTAACCTGCCGCCGTCGATGAAGATGAAGGTGGCGTATGACTCCACCAAGTTCATTCAGTCGTCGATCGACGAGGTGGAGAAAACGCTCGGCGAAGCCGTCATCATCGTGGTCGTGGTGATCTTCCTGTTCCTGGCCTCGTTCCGCTCGGTGCTGATTCCGGTGGTGACCATCCCGCTGTCGCTGATCGGCGTGTGCAGCCTGATGCTGCTTGCGGGTTTCAGCTTCAACCTGCTGACGCTGCTCGCCATGGTGCTCGCCATCGGCCTCGTTGTCGACGACGCCATCGTGGTGGTCGAAAACATCCACCGACATCTGGAAGAGGGCAAGCCGCCGGTACAGGCCGCCATGATCGGCGCGCGTGAAATCGTCGGCCCGGTCATCTCCATGACCATTACGCTTGCCGCCGTCTATGCGCCGATCGGACTCCTCGGCGGGTTGACCGGCTCGCTGTTCCGCGAATTCGCCTTCACGCTGGCCGGTTCGGTGATCGTCTCCGGCGTGATCGCGCTCACGCTTTCGCCGATGATGTGTTCGGTGTTCCTCAAGAGCGCCGAAGAGGGCCGTTTCGCCAGGCTGGTCAACCGGGTGTTCGGAGCGATGACGCGCTGGTATGGCCGTCAGCTCGATCGCTCGCTCGATTATCGCCCGATCACGGGGTTGTTCGCGCTGACAATTCTCGGGCTGGTCGGCTTCCTTTACCTGCATACGTCGAAGGAACTGGCGCCGGAAGAGGATCAGGGCATCGTTTTTGCCGTGACCAAGGCGCCGAAATACGCCAACATCGACTACATCGATTTCTATGGCAACAAGCTCGACAACATCTTTTCCAAATTTCCGGAGACCGATCTGCGTTTCGTCCTGAACGGCATCAACGGCCCGCAAGGCGGCATCGCCGGCATGCTGCTGACACCCTGGGACGAGCGAAAGCGTTCCTCTATCAACCTGAAGCCGCTGGTGCAGGCCGAGTTGGGCAAGATCGAGGGTGTCAGCGCCTTTGCGTTCAACCTGCCGCCGCTGCCGGGCGGTCCCGGCGGCCTGCCGGTTCAAATGGTGATCAGTTCGACCAACGGTTTCCAGTCGGTCTACGAGCAGATGAACAAGCTGAAGGATTCCGCGCGC
Organism: uncultured Alphaproteobacteria bacterium; assembly: GCA_963832045.1. Lineage (GTDB taxonomy): Bacteria > Pseudomonadota > Alphaproteobacteria > Rhizobiales > Xanthobacteraceae > Bradyrhizobium. Next base: position 310,796 of record CAWHSM010000004.1, on the reverse strand, counting down.
AAGAGCGGGTTGTTCATTGTCTCCGACAGCGATCTCGACTTCAATCAGCCGGTGGTGCGGATCAAGGTCGACCGTTCGAAGGCGAGCGACCTTGGCCTTACCATGCTGAGTATCGGCAATACGCTTGCGACCATGCTCGGCGGAAACTATGTCAACCGCTTCAACCTGGAGGGACGCTCTTACCAGGTGATCCCGCAGGTGCCGCGCGAGAGCCGGCTGAGCCCTGAGTCGCTCGGCAGCTATTACCTGTCGACCCCGACCGGCCAGCAGATCCCGTTGTCGACCGTGGTCTCGATCGAAACCGCGACCGATCCCAATGCGCTAACCCATTTTAACCAGCTCAACTCCGCGACCTTCCAGGCGGTGCCGATGCCGGGCGTGACGGTCGGGCAGGCGGTGGACTTCCTTGAGGGCGAAGCAAAAAAAATGCCGGCGGGATTTAGCCACGATTACCTCTCCGATAGCAGGCAGTACGTGCAGGAAGGCAATCAGCTCGCAATCACTTTCGGCTTCGCGCTGATCATCATCTTCCTGGTACTTGCCGCGCAATTCGAAAGCTTGCGCGATCCGCTGGTGATCATGATCAGCGTTCCGATGGCGATCGTCGGCGCGCTGATTCCGTTGTTCTTTGGCGCTGCTACGATGAACATCTACACCCAGGTCGGCCTGCTGACACTGGTCGGTCTCATCACCAAGCACGGCATTCTGATGGTGGAGTTTGCCAACGAGTTGCAGCTCAACGAGAGCCTGGACCGCCGCTCGGCCATCGAAATGGCGGCGCGCATCCGTCTGCGCCCGATCCTGATGACGACGGCGGCGATGGTCACCGGCCTGTTGCCGCTGCTCACCGCGACGGGCGCCGGCGCGGCGAGCCGATTCTCGATCGGTCTGGTCGTCGTCTCCGGCATGACCATCGGCACGCTGTTCACGCTGTTTGTGCTGCCGGCGGTCTACGTATCGATTGCGACCGACCACCGTGCCGGGACCGAATCCCAACGCGCCAAGGAAATTGCCGAATTCGACCTCGGATCGAAGGCGTTGCGGCCGACTTGAACCGGATTGGCGAGAGGGAAAATCTGCGTCCGTTGGATCGCGGGGTCATTTGAGGATAGGAGATTGTGTTACGGTTCCATGGAACGTGACATAATCCAGGGAAATGCCTGAAATGACCCGCGAGTTCTCTCCCGGAAACTATCGTTTCATTCCGGCCGTGTTCCAGTATTCGAGCGGCGTGTGCGCACTGGAAGGCTTTGAGATTGAGCGTGTGCGCTTCGACCACCTTGCGCCGCTGGCGGAGGGTTTTGCGCAAGCCGCGGCATACATACAAAGCGCGGGACAAAAGCTGACGTCATTCTGTGCCTGCGAACTGCGTTCGCCCGCGGCCTTTTCGGAAGCGGGCTTCCTTGCCTTCAACCAGCACTACGTCAAGACGCTTGCGGAGTGGGGCATTTTCGATGGCACGACCAATCCCGTTGCGCGCAGCAATGTCTGCCCGGAGATCGATCCGCCCGCCGAACCGTCGTTCTACGCGTTCTCTTTCGTCCGTCCAATCGAGGGGCAACGCCGCACCGCGACGCCTGATTTCATCATTGCAGGCTCCGCCGAGACGCGGGCGGGCGGCGGCAGCTATACCGAGCGGATTGTGCGTTACCGCGATCTCAGCCCGGACGGATGGAAGGAAAAAGTCAGCTTCACCGTCGGTGTAATGGAGGACCGCCTTGCCACGTTTGGATCTTCGTGGGGTGACACCACAGCGGTGCAGGCCTACACCATCCACGATTTTCACCCCGTGATGACCGAGGAACTGGTGCGCCGTGGCGCCGCGCGCTCCGGCCTGACCTGGCACTTTGCGCGCCCGCCTGTGGTCGATCTCGAATTCGAGATGGATTGCCGGAGGGTGGCGAGGGAAGTTATTATCTGATCAATCGCCCGCGCGCGCCACGACGAAGGCGCGCTCGTTCTCCCCATGGGAGAGGTGAAGCAAGAATTCATCGCTGCCGCGGGTCGAGCGCATCGCGCAAGCCGTCGCCGACGAGATTGAACGACAGCACCACCAGGAAAATCGCCAGTCCCGGCCACAGCGCCATCCAGGGTGCATTGGTCAGGAACCGTTGCGCCGCATTCAGCATGCTGCCCCACGAGGGCGCCGGCGGCTGCTGGCCCAATCCCAGAAATGAAAGGGCCGCTTCCGCGATGATCGCAGCCGCGATCGACAGCGTCGCCTGGACCAGCAGCGCCGGCAGGATGTTCGGCAAAATATGGAACAGCGCAATCCGCCAGCGCGGATTGCCGATGGCGCGTGCCGCCTCGACATAATCCTCGACCTTGACGCCGATGGTCTGGCCGCGGGTGAGGCGAATAAAGACCGGCGTCGTCGTGATGCCGATGGCGATCATGGCATTGCCGAGGCTGGGGCCGAGAAATGCCGCCAGCGCAATCGCCAGGATCAGGAACGGACAGGCGAGCATCGCGTCCGTGATCCGGCTGATCAGGGCGTCGATAAATCCGCCGCGATAGCCGGCGAGCAACCCGAACGGCACGCCGACGGAAAGGGCGATCCCGACCGAAATCGCGCCTGCGAGCAGGGAGGCGCGGGCGCCAAAGATCACACGGCTCAGAATATCGCGGCCGAGGTCGTCGGTGCCGAACCAGTGCAGCGCAGACGGCGGCTTGCGCACCAGCGTCCAGCTCGTCGCCACGGGGTCATAGGGCACGACCAGAGGTGCAAATACCGCGAGCGCGATGAAGGCCAGGATGATGACGAGACCTGCCACCGCACCCTTGCGCGCCAGCAGCCTGCGCAATGCGCGTCGCGCCGGGCTTTCCAGTTCATCGGCTGCGGAAACGATGGGGTTCGCGAGCGCGGCGTCGGTCATCTCACCCTCTCAGCCGCGGGTTGACAAGGATGTAGGCGATATCGGCAAGCAGGTTCAGCGTGATGTAGATGGTCGCCGTTACCAGCACGACCCCCTGGACCACGGCGTAATCGCGGTTGAACACGGCGTCCACGATCAATTTGCCAAAGCCGGGAATCGAGAAAATCTGTTCGGTCAGAACCGCGCCAGATAACAAGGTCCCAAGTTCGAGCGCTCCCAGCGTGATGATCGGCGTCAGCGCGTTGCGCATGGCGTGCTTGAGAATGACGGTGCGCTCCGAAAGGCCCTTGGCGCGGGCGGTACGGACATAATCGCTTTCCAGCACTTGAAGCATCGCGCTGCGCGTGTGCCGCATCAGGACGGCTGCAATCGCATTGCCGAGCACGAAGGCGGGCATGATGGTGGAAGCAAGACTTGCGCGCCAGTTCTCGGAGAGGGGAACGTAGCCCGAAGCCGGCAGCCAGCCGAGCTCAATCGAAAACAGAAAGATCAGCATGATCCCGAGCCAGAAGTTCGGCGTCGAGATGCCCCACAGCGCAAACAGATTCGCGCCATAGTCCCACACCGTGCCCTTCTTCACCGCCGACACGATGCCGGCGGGAATTCCGATCAGGAAAGCAATCAGGATCGCCATCGAGGCCAGTTGCATGGTCACCGGCAGCTTCTGCGCGATCAGCTCCCGCACCGGAACCTTGATGCGCAGGGATTCGCCGAAGTCGCCCGACAGCACGCCTTTGACCCAGTAGAAATATTGCACCGGGATCGGCTGATCGAGCCGGTACTGCTGGCGGATTTGCGCGATCACGGCGGGGTCGCGTTCCTCGCCGGCCATCACCAACGCCGGATCGCCCGGCAACAGATGTTGCAGCAAAAAGATCAGCACCGACACGAAGAACAGCGTCGGGATCAGTTGCAGGATGCGTTTGCCGAGGAAGTTCAGCATCGGGTGTTTACCATGGCAAACGCAACGGAGTCAGATATCGCCGACGGTGCTCGCCACGTCGTTCCCTCCCCCCTTGTGGGGGAGGGACAGGGAGGGGGGTGGCCATATTGACAGTCCCCGTGTGGACCCCCCACCCCAACCCTCCCCCACAAGGGGGGAGGGAGCAGGGAAGGGCATGGAGCCAGCATTATGCTCACTTCAGCTTCAACCCGACGACGCGCACCAGGCCGTCCGGCATCGGTCGGTAGCCTTCGAGCCTGATGGTATGTGCAATCAAGAGTTTGCGATGATAGAGGTAGATGATCGGCTCGTCCTTCAGCACGGCGCCGGTGACCTTCTCGTAGATCGCCTTGCGCTGTGCGGGATCGGTGATCAAACGCGCATCCTCAAAACCCTTGTCGGCTTCGGGGTTGGAATAGACGCCGTCATTCTGCGGCGCCTTAGTGTGCAGAAAGACGTAGGAATTTCCATCAGGATCGATCCGGCCGCTCCAGCCGATCAGGAAGGCCTGGAATTCACCGGCCTGGGCCTGCTTGAAGGAGGTGGCGAATTCGATCAGGCGTATTTTGAGATCAAAACCCGCTTCCGCCGCCATCGACTGTATGACCTGCGCGACCGCTTCGTTCTCGGCGCCCTTCGGCACCATCAGATCGACACTGACGGGCAAGGATGCGCCGGCTTCCTTCAACAGCGCCTTGGCCTTGGCGACGTCGCGCTTCGGAATCGGGAACGCCTTTTGGTAATAGGGATGTTCGGGACTGACCCATTGATTGCCGGGCGTGAACTCGCCGTTGAACACGACCTGATTGATGGCGTCGCGGTCGATCGAGAGGTCGAGCGCCTGACGGACCTTCTCCGATTGACTGAGCGCGCCCTTGTTCTTGTCGTTGCCGATGTTGAGGGTGAGGCCCATATAGCCGAGCTCGAGCGCGGTCGACAGCTTGAGCCTTGAATCGGCGCGCACGTCCTTGATGTCGGTGGCAAGCAGGCGCTCGATCAGGTCGAGCCCGCCCGATTTGAGATTGGCGAGCCGCACCGTGGCATCGACGATCGGCAGGAACACTACCCGATCGATAAAGACGTTGTCCTTGTTCCAGTAATCGGCAAATTTCTCGAAGACGATACGGTCCTGCTGCACGCGCTCGACGAACTTGTAGGGCCCGGCGCAAACCGGGTGCAATCCGAACTTGTCGCCGGCCTCCTTCGCCGCCTTCGGCGAGACCATCATGCCGGCGCGGTCGGTGAGCTGCGCAATCAGCGGCGAGTAGGGGGTTTTCAGCACCAGCTTGATGGTGAGGGGATCGACGACGTCGACGTGATCGAGTGCGGCGAGTTCTGGTTTGCGGAACGAGGTCGGCAAGTTGAGATGGCGATCGAGCGAGAATTTGGCTGCTTCCGCGTCGAAGGCCTCACCGTCCTGAAATTTGACGCCGGGCCGCAGCCTGATCGTCATTTCCTTGCCGTCGGCCGAGGTCTCATGCGACAGCGCGAGTTGCGGCACGATGTTGAGCTTCTCGTCGATGTCAAACAGCTTGTCGCAAAACGCCGCAAACACGATACGACCGACATAGGTGCGTGCGGTCGAGGGATCGAGCGCATCCGGATCTTCCGCAAGGCCGATGCGCAGCGTGGTCTGGGCGTGAGCGGCTGCCTCAAACGAGAGCAACATGACCGCAGCGATTGCCGCCAAACGCATCATCTTCATCGGACTCATCTCCATTGACATCGTTACGCGGCGTGACGCCGGCTATATTAACCCCGGAACCCCGGTTCGCTTCCACTAGTGTCCCGGTTCTGACATTCGTATCCCATCGCGGCGGGCACTTTTACGAATGTCAGAACCAAAGGGACACTAGCAACCATATGATTCTAGTGTGGCGGTTCAGAAGTCCGCATCGTTTGTGCCGCGGGCTGGTCATGCGGACTTCTGAACCAAAGCCACACTAGATTAGTAGTTTTGCTAGTGTCCTTTCGATTCCGAAGTTCGAAACGTGGCTCCGCAAGATGCTACGAACTTCGGAATCGGGACACTAGGACGGCCGAACGCTGCGACCAATCGTTCCAGTTCAGGCGAGAAGGCGCCATCGCTGGGGATGATCGCGCCCGCCGGCGGCAGTTCACCGGCGCGGTGGCAAGCGGTCAGGTGTCCGGCCGTGCTCGGCTTGAGTTGCGGCACCTCGCTGCGGCAGCGGTCGATCGTATAGGGGCAACGGGTATGAAACCGGCAACCGGGGGGCGGATCAATCGGGCTCGGCATCTCGCCCTCGAGCACCATGCGGCTGCGTTTGGCCTGCGGTTTCGGCACCGGGATTGCCGACAGCAGCGCCCGGCTATAGGGGTGGCGCGGCGAGGTAAACAGCGTCTCGGCGGGTGCGGTCTCGACGATGTTGCCGAGATTCATCACCGCTACGCGATCGGCGATGTGTTTGACCACCGCAAGATCGTGCGAGACGAAAATGTAGGCGAGCCCGAGCCGCCTTTGCAGATCGCCGAGCAGATTGAGGATTTGCGAGCGGATCGAGACATCCAGCGCCGAGACCGGTTCGTCGCAGATGATCAGCTTTGGTTCCACCGCAAGCGCGCGCGCAATCGCGATGCGCTGGCGCTGTCCGCCGGAGAATTCGTGAGCATAGCGGCGACTCGAGCGCGGTTCGAGACCAACGAGCCGCAGCAATTCTTCGACCCGTTCGCGGCGACGGGCCTGCGGCACCAGATTGTGCAAGACAAGCGGCTCGGCAAGCATCTGGCCGACGGTCATTCGCGGATTGAGCGAGGCATAAGGGTCCTGGAAAATGATCTGCGCGTCGCGGCGGAAGGCGCGCAATTCGTTCGCGTCCATCGCCAGCAGGTCGCGGCCTTCGAAACGGATTTCACCGTGATCCGGCTCGATCAGGCGCAACACCAGCCGGCTGACGGTGGATTTGCCGCATCCGGATTCTCCGACCAGCGCCAGCGTCTCGCCGGCATCAACACTGAAGCTGACGTCGTCGACCGCCTTGACGAAAGCCGTCGGCCGGCCAAACGCCGAGCGCGAGGCGACGAAGTGCTTGACCAGATTTTTGGCCTCGAGCAGCGCGGCCATCACGACACCAGCCTCTGCAGCGGCGCGCGGATGCAGCGCGACCAATGGCTGGGACTGACCTCCACAAGTGGCGGAGCTGTCGCGGTGCAAGCCGCCTCGGCAAAAGGACAGCGCGCCGCGAAACGGCAACCATTCGGGGGTAAGGTCATGTTGGGAACCATGCCCTCGATGGTCGCAAGATGCGAGCTACGGCGATCCAGCCGCGGAATCGAACCCAGAAGCCCGACGGTGTAGGGATGTTGCGGCGCTGCGAACAATTCATCGACGCCCGCGCGCTCCACGACCTCGCCGGCATACATCACCGCGACCTCGTCGCAGACTTCTGCCACGACGCCGAGATCGTGGGTGATCAGGATGATCGCGGCGCCGCTTTCCGCCTTCAGTTCGCGCATCAGGTCGAGGATCTGCGCCTGCAAGGTCACGTCGAGCGCGGTGGTGGGCTCGTCGGCGATCAGGAGACGGGGATCGCAGGCCAGCGCCATCGCGATCATCACGCGCTGACGCATGCCGCCGGAAAGCTTGTGCGGGTATTCATCGATGCGGCGCTCGGGGGAGGGAATATGCACCCGCCGCAGCAAATCGATCGCACGCTTGCGGGCGGCGCTCTTGCTTCCGCCACGATGGCGCAGAATGGATTCGATGATCTGGTCGCCGATGGTGAAGCTCGGATTGAGCGAGGTCATCGGCTCCTGGAAGATCATCGCGAGCCGGTTGCCGCGCAGGTCGCGCCGGATCTTGTCGGACACGTTGAGGAGATCGAAGCCATCGAAGCGAATCGATCCCGTCACCTCGGTCGACTGTTTTGGCAACAGCCCCATGACGGCGAGCGAGGTGACGCTCTTGCCGCAGCCGGATTCGCCGACCAGCCCGAGTGTGGCGCCCTGGGCGACGGCAAGATCGACGGCGTCGACCGCATGCGTGGTTCTGCCGTTGTCGCCGTGAAAGACGACGCGCAAATTCTGAATCTCGATCAACGGCGTAGCGGTCATTTCTCGCTTCCGGCCGCGGCAGCGATCCCTGCATCGATGACCGCGCGATCGGTGATCCCGGCCGGGTTCTTCCGGCTCGGCAGGTATTTCCGGAAATGCACCCAGCGCTCGCGGCTCACCGCTTCCAGCCGTTCCAGTTCGCTCAAGGGGTCGACATGGTCATCGACCCTGAGGTCGAGATCGGACCATTCCTCTTCGCCGTAAATCAGAAGTGCGGCCGATTGCTTGCCGCGCTTGTCGCCGCCCGCGGCTTCGCCGGCACGCATCGCGACGATCAGGCGCCGCGCGAACGGCATGCCGGCATTGGCGAGGTAGGCTTTGGCGGTATCGTCCAGAACCTGGCTGCCTGCGAGCATGTTGCCGGCAATCGAAAAGCCGTCGCCCTCCACGTGCCCGCACCAATCGACGCAGTCCTTGCCGGTATAGGCTGCGATCCGCCCGCCGGCGTCCATGATATGGAGTTGCCGGCTTGCATGTCCGGCGTCCGCTGCGATCAGGGTTTCGACGATGTCGCGCGGTGCGCGGCCCTCGCAGAGCAGCCTCACACCGTCGATGCCATAATAGGGATTGACCAGCGCTTGCGTCGCGATCCCGCCAATGGCGGGGGCGATGTGGGGAACACGCGCGCCGACGGCGAAGAACTTTGTCGCGACCGCTATTCCGATCTGGCCGGTGGCATTGTCCCTGGCAATGATCGACCATGTCATCGGCTTAGCGCCCGGCCGCGTAGCCCTGCATGCCGCGGGCGTTGGCCGCAGCACGGCGGCGGCGGCCGATTTTGGAAGCGGCGGTCAGGCGGCCCTCGGACCAGTCCGGGCCGACCTCGACGATGTGGCCGCGGCCCCGCAGGTTCTCGATCGTCGCCTTGGGAACGCGGTTCTCGACCACCATTACGCCGGGACGCGAAGTGCGGGGCCAGAACGAGATCGGGAAATGCTCCGAATGCCACGCCGGGGCGTCGATCGCTTCCTGCAAATTCATCTTCGCGTGGACGTGACGCAGGAAGAACTGCGTGATCCATTGATCCTGCTGGTCGCCGCCGGGCGAGCCCCAGGACAGATAAGGCTCACCGTCGCGCAGCGCCATGGTCGGGGAAAGCGTGGTGCGCGGGCGTTTGCCGGGGGCCAGCGATGCCGGATGGTTTTCCTCGAGCCAGAACATCTGCGCGCGGCTGCCAAGGCAAAAGCCCAGTTCTGGGATAACCGGCGATGATTGCAGCCAGCCGCCGGAAGGCGTGGCCGAGATCATGTTGCCGGCCTGGTCGATGATGTCGAAATGCACGGTGTCGCCGTTGACCTCGCCGAAGCGGCCGACAGTGGGCTCGCCTGCGCCCATGGCGCCGACCGCCTCGCGTTGGCCTTCCTGGCGGCGCAGCTTTACCACCCCGCCAAAGCCTTCGACGGCACCGGGGGTGAATTCGAGCGATGCCTTGTCCGAGATCAGCTTGCGCCGTTCGTCATTGTAGGAATCCGATAGCAGCGTCGCGATCGGGATTTCCGTGAACTTCGGATCGCCATAAAACTTCTCGCGATCGGCATAGGCCAGTTTCGCGCATTCGATCTGCATATGGATGAATTCGGGCCCCGCGGGGTCGAGCCCGTCGAGCTGAAAGCCCTTCAGCAACGCAAGCTGCTGCAGCATCACCGGCCCTTGGCTCCAGACGCCGGCCTTGCATACGGTGTAACGGCCGTAGTCATAGGTCAGCGGCACTTCGACGGTCGGCTGCCAGCGGGCCATGTCGTCGGCGCGCAGCACGCCGCGATGCGGCGACCCGCTGACATCCATCACATCCTGGGTGCGGCAGAACTTGTCGATGGCTTCCGCCACAAAGCCTTTCGACCACGCTTTTCGCGCGCCCTCGATCTGGGCGATGCGGTCGCCGCCCGCGCTTTCGGCCTCTTTCAGGATGCGCGTATAGGTTTCGGCCAACTGCTTGTTGGTGAAGATCGCGCCGGGCCTGGGAACTTCATTGTCCGGCAGGTAAACTGCCGCCGAGGTGGCCCAGTATTTCCGGAACAACTGCTCGACGGTCTTGATGGTGGCGCAGGCGCGTTCCACCATCGGATAGCCGTCACGTGCGTAGGCGATGGCCGGTTCCAGCACGTCGCGCAGGCGCATGGTGCCGTAGTCGCGCAACAGCAGCATCCAGGATTCGAAGGTGCCGGGAATGCAGGCCGCGAGCAAGCCGGTGCCGGGCACCATCTCCAGCCCCTCACTCTTGTAATGCGCGATGGTGGCGCCCGCGGGCGCGGGGCCCTGGCCGCAGATCACCTCGGTGCGGCCGCGTTTGACGTCGTGCACGATGATCGGCACGTCGCCGCCGGGGCCATTCAGGTGCGGCTCGACCACCTGCAATGTGAATGCGGTGGCGACCCCCGCGTCGAAGGCGTTGCCGCCTTTCTCCAGGATGCTCATGCCGACGGCGGTGGCGATCCAGTGGGTGGAGGTAACCACTCCGAACATGCCCTCGATTTCGGGCCGGGTGGTGAAGGGGTCTGGGTTGATATTGCTCATGGGTGTCCGCAGTTTGACGTTTTTTCGGATGCGTAGAGGCGGCGAGGCGGCGCAATTGACCACAGGTGGGGCGCTCTGCCAACTGGCACCGGCTGGGCTGTGATCATACGGCCATCGCAGCCTCAGCGGGGCTGTTGACGGCATGGCATGCGACGCCGTCGATCAGTTCCGGCGTCTTGCGGCGGCAGAGATCGAAGGCCAGCGGGCAGCGCGGATTGAAGGAACAGCCGGCGGGCGGGTTGATCGGATTCGGAATCTCCCCTTTCACCGGAATGCGCTGGCGGCCCGACATTGCGAGGTCGGGCACCGCGCCGAGCAGCATCTTGGTATAGGGCATTCGCGGCTCGTCGAACAGCCGGTGGGCTTCCGCGATCTCGACGATGCGGCCGAGATACATTACGCCGATCCGTTTCGCCATGTGCCGGACCACGGCAAGGTTGTGGCTGATGAAGAGATAGGTGAGGCCGAACTTGTCTTGCAGATCGCGCATCAGATTGAGGATCTGCGCCTGCACGGAGACGTCGAGCGCGGAAGTCGGCTCGTCACAGACGATAAGCTCGGACTCGGATGCGAGCGCGCGGGCAATCGCGATGCGCTGGCGCTGGCCTCCGGAAAATTCGTGCGGATATTTCCAGCCGTCATCGGCATGAAGGCCGACCAGGGCGAGCAATTCGCCTACCCGGGCGCGAATGTCGGCCTCGCCCTGGATCAGGTCGAAGGCGCGGATCGGTTCAGCGACAATGGCATCGACCCGAAGCCGCGGATTGAGGCTCGCATAGGGGTCCTGGAAAATCATCTGGATGCGGCGGCGCAATTTCCGGCGCGCCTGCGCCTGGCGGGGATCGATCATCGAAACGCCGTCGATGACGACGTCGCCCGAGGTCGGCGGCAACAGTCCGACCACCATGCGCGCCACGGTGGTCTTTCCGGAACCGGATTCGCCGACAAGCGCAAAAGTCTCGCCTTTGGCGATGTCGAAGCTGATGTCGTCGACCGCCTTGAGGAACTCGAGATGCCCGCCTTCGAGAACCCGATTGAGCCATGGCCTGGAAACGTCGAAGACGCGGCGCAGATTTTTCACCTCGACAAAGGGTTTTAGCGTCATGCCGCGTTGTCCCTTGTGGCGGCATCATAGAGATGACAGGCGACCGCCTGCGTGCCCTGCGCGATGAGTTCGGGCCGCTCGCTGCGGCAGCGGTCGAAAACGAAGGCGCAGCGGGGGTTGAACGGGCAACCCGGCGGGATCGACGAAAGCCGCGGCATGGTGCCCGGAATCTGGACCAGGCGCGCTGCGTCGCTTGCAAGCGTCGGGATCGCGCCCATCAGGCCCTTGGCATACGGATGCAAGGGATTTTGCACGACATCCCGGACCGGACCGATTTCGGCGATGCGGCCGGAATACATCACAGCGACGCGGTCGGAGGTCTCCGCGATCACGCCCATGTCGTGGGTCACGAGCATGACGGCAGTGCCGTGATCGCGCCCTAGTCGCTTGATCAATGAGATGATCTGGGCTTGCACCGAGACGTCGAGCGCGGTGGTCGGCTCATCGGCGATGATCAGTTCCGGTTCGGCGCAAATCGCCAGCGCAATGACGACGCGCTGGCGCATGCCGCCGGAGAATTCGTGCGGATAAGCATCGATGCGCTTGTCCGGCGCGGGAATGCCGACCTCGGCGAGCAGATCGATGGCGCGGCGCCGCGCAGCCGATTCGGAAAGATTGGTGTGGGTACGGATGGTTTCGATCAGCTGATCGCCGATCCGGTAGAGCGGGTTGAGGCTTGTGAGCGGATCCTGAAAAATCATTCCAATCCGCTTGCCCCGGATCTTTCGCATCTCATCCGGCGGCAGATTGTCGATCCGCGAGCCCGACAGGTAGATTTCGCCGCCCGCGATGCGGCCGGGCGGGTCGATCAGCCCGATCACCGCAAGTCCCGTCACCGACTTTCCAGCGCCGGATTCGCCGACCACGCCCAGCACCTCGCCCTTGGCGATATCGAAAGAAATGCCGTCGATCGCGCGCAGCACGTCGTGGCGGGTGACGAATTCGACCCGCAAGTTACGCACGGAAAGGACCGGTTCACTCATGCGCGCCTCGACTTCCTATCGAAGTTTCGGGTTGAGGGCGTCACGCAGCCAGTCGCCGAGCAGGTTGATGGACAGGATCAGCGCTGCAAGAGCGATGCCGGGAAAGGCCACGATCCACCACTCGCCGGCGAACAGATAGTTGTTGCCAATCCGGATCAAGGTGCCGAGCGACGGCATGGTGTCGGGCATGCCGGCGCCCAGAAACGACAAGGTCGCCTCGGTAATGATCGCAAGCGCAAGATTGATCGTCGCGATCACCAGGATCGGACCCATCGCATTGGGCAAGACGTGCCGGAGCATGATCACCGGCGCGGGCAGGCCGATCAGTTGCGCCGCCGCGACGTAATCCTTGTTCTTTTCCACCATCACGGAGCTGCGCACGGTGCGCGCATATTGCACCCAGAAGCTCAGGCCGATCGCGAAGACCAGTACCGCGAGCGTGCTCAACGCATCCAGCCGGTTGCCGAACAGCGATTTGGCGACCCCGTTGACGAGCAGCGCGATCAGGATGGCGGGAAAGGTGAGCTGCACGTCGGCGATGCGCATGATCAGGCCGTCGATTGCGCCGCCGAAATAGCCGGCGATCAGCCCCAGCACGATGCCGAGCGTTCCCGAAAACAAAACGCCGAGGATGCCGACAACAAGCGAAATGCGCAGGCCGTAGAGGATGGCGGAAAAGACGTCGCGGCCCTGCTCATCGGTGCCGAGCAGGAATGGGCTTTGGCCGTCGGCCAACCAAAGCGGCTCGATCCGCGAATTCAGGAGCTGGAGCTGCGCCGGATCGAATGGATTCTGGACCGCAAGAAGGGGTGCTGCAATCGCAAGCAGAAAGAACAGCAGCGTCACCGCACCGGCCACCATGGTGAGCCTGGAGCGGCGAAACGAATAGAATATGTCGCTTTCGAGTCCGCGGCGAAACCAGCCGGTCGCGTGGGTGCGGCTTGGCGCAGTGTTCGAATTGGCCTTGTGGGAGAGGGCGGCGTCGGACACTGCAAACCTCGCAAACTTCACGCCGGGCGGTCGACGGTCGCGCGCAAGCGCGGATCGACCACCGTATAGAGGATGTCCACCACGAGATTGATGGTGACGAAAATCAGCGACACCATCAGCAAATAGGCCGCCATGATCGGGATATCGACATTTTGTACTGCCTGCACGAACAGAAGCCCCATGCCGGGCCACTGGAAAACGGTCTCGGTGATGATTGCGAATGCAATAACCGAGCCAAATTGCAGGCCCGCTACGGTGATGACGGGCACCAGCGTATTTTTAAGGGCATGCCCGAAATGGATAGCGCGGGTCGTCAATCCGCGCGCGCGGGCAAAACGGATATAGTCGGTGCGCAAGACCTCCAACATCTCGGCCCGCACCAGCCGCATGATCAGGGTCATCTGGAACAGGCCGAGCGTGATCGCGGGCATGATCAGGGCCTTGAGGCCGGAGACCGTCAGGAGGCCGGTGGTCCACCAGCCCAGCCGCACGACCTCGCCGCGGCCGAACGAGGGCAGCCAGCCGAGCGTCACCGAGAACAGGTAGATCAGGAGAATGCCGATCAGAAACGTCGGCAGCGAAATGCCGATCAGCGAAACCGCCTGGAAGATCCGGGCAAGGAACGTGTCGCGCCGCAGCGCCGAATAGACCCCCATCAGGATGCCGAAGACCATCGCAAGAATGGTGGCGCAGGTGGCGAGTTCCAGCGTGGCCGGCATCCGCTCTTTCAGAAGGTCGGCAACCGGCAGGCGAAACTGATAGGAGACGCCGAGCTTGAATTGCGCGGCGTTGGCGAAATAGCGGGCGAACTGCACCGGAACGGGGTCGTCGAGTCCGAGCGATTTTCTGATTTCGGCCCGCTCAGTCGCCGATGTATCGATGGAAACGATCTGGCTCACGGGATCGCCGGCGAAGCGGAACATCGAGAACGCGATGATCCCGACGGCGATCATGACACCGATCGCCTGGATTGCCCGGCGTAGCGTGAAAGCGAGCATCTTGTTACTTCATTTTCATCGGCTACCAAAGGTGCGTATCAGATCACTACGCTGAAACGACAAATCCCGGAAGCCGAACTTACTTCCGGGACCGCTTGCCGCCTATCTTGCTATTCCTGTTTGGTTGCCCAGTAAAACAGGACCTGATTGTCCGCGCGCTGGGTTATTTTCACTTTTTTCGAAACACCCCACGCCAGCGCCTGCTGATGCAGCGGGATGTAGCCGTAATCCTTGATCCCGATTTCGAAGGCCTGCTTGATCATCTGGTCGCGCTTGGCGAGGTCGGGCTCGACGAGGATCTTGTCGGCCAGCGCGTCGAGCTCCTTGTTGCAATAGCCGCCGAGATTGGCTTCGCCACGGGTGGGTTGCTTGGGATCGTGACAGCCCATGATATCGTACAGCACGTTGTGGGAATCCATCGAGGCCGGCGTCCAGCCGAGCATGTAAAACGACGTCTGGTAGCCGCCCGGCTTGAGTACCTTGCCGAAATATTGCGCCTTCGGCTGCGCCAGCAGATTCACCTTGACCCCGATCCGCGCCAGCATGCCCACCACCGCCTGGCAAATATCGGCGTCATTGACATAGCGGTCGTTGGGGCAATCCATCGTGACTTCGAATCCGTCGGGATAGCCTGCCTCGACCATCAGCTTCTTCGCAGCGTCTGGATCGGCTTTCGGCCGTACGAAGTCTTTTGAAAGCGGAAAGAGTTGCGGCGCAACCATCAGTGCCGACGGCGTTGAAAGGCCGCGCATCACGCGGCTCTTGATCAGATCGACGTCGACTGCTTTGTAGAATGCTTCGCGAACGCGGATATCCTTGAACGGGTTCTTGCCCTTGATGTTGGAATAAAGCAGTTCGTCGCGCTCCTGGTCCATGCCGAGGAAGAGGGTACGAACTTCCGGTGCGGCCAGAACCGTGGCGTTGCCGCCGGCATTCACTCTCTGAATGTCTTGCGTCGGCACCGGCTCGATCACGTCGACGTCGCCTGACAGCAGTGCTGCGACCCGCGTCGCGGCCGATCCGATCGAGGTAAAGATAATTTCTTTGAGATTGTGCTCCGGTTTGCCCCACCAGTTCGGATTGACCTTGAACACGGTCTTCACGCCGGGCTGGTGGCTTTCGATGAAGAAGGGGCCGGTGCCGTTCTCGTGCAGCGCGGCGTAGCTCGGCGTCGTCGCGGAAGCCGGTGTGGGTGCGACCGAGTTGTTTTCCTCGCACCATTTCTTGTCCATGATGAACCAGCCGTCCCATTGCGAAATCAGAATGGGATTGGGCGAGTCGAGCTTCACGTCGACGGTATAGTCGTCGACCTTGACGAATTTGGCGTCGGCGGGAACGTTGGTCAGGAAGTTCGAGCCCTTGGCGCGCACGCGCTCGGCGGAAAACAGCACGTCGTCGGCGGTGAAGGGATCGCCATTGTGGAACTTGACGCCCTTGCGCAGATGGAAACGCCAGCGCGTCGGCTCCAGGATTTCCCAGCTCTCGGCGAGCGCCGGAGCGATCTTCAGTTCCTTGTCGCGTGTAACCAGGCCCTCATAGACATGGGCGTGATGGGCGATGGTCGTGGTTTCCTTGAGCGTATAGGGATCGAGCGATTTGAGCTCTCCCTGGTTGGCGTAGCGCAAGGTCTGGCTGGAAGCCGGCGCGGCAAAAGCGGCGATCGAGACGATGGTCGCTGCAAGCAGGATTTGACGTACCGGCATTGGTGAACGCTCTCCGCGTGTGGTGTGGCCCGTTACTGGGCTATTGCGATATCAACAGCCGATCCATGTTGCCAGAGTTTAGCTGCGGTGCAAGGGCGATTTCCTGCCACCCGCGGCCCCTTTTGCCACCGACCGCTTCCGTTGATCACATCCCGCTTTCGCCCTTCGGACGGCTTGCTTCCCGCAGGGTCTCGTGGCGATACTGGCCGACGTGATCAGCGCACCCAGGGAGCACCCATGAAGGTTAACGTTGAAATCGACTGCACGCCGCAGGAGGCGCGGCAGTTTTTCGGGCTTCCGGATGTGCAGCCGATGCAGACGGCCGTGATGGAAAAGCTCCAGCATCAGATGATGGACAATATCCAGAAGGTCTCGCCGGAGGCGCTGATGCAAAGCTGGCTCTCATTCGACCCGAAGTTTGCCGAACGGTTTAGTGACATGTTCGCGGCGATGACCGGCCTTGGCGGCGCGCGCGCGCCTGACAAAAAATGACGCCGCCTGACGGAGGCGAAACACCGGTGAGAAGCCGGCTTCGTCCGCCGGGTCTCGGCCTGTTGCTGGCCGAGATGCGCGGCATATTCGAATTCAACGCCAGCCTGCTGCTGTCGCCGCTATTGCTGCGCGCGCCGAAGGGCGACGGCCACCCGGTGCTGGCGCTGCCGGGATTCCTCGCCAGCGATCTCTCGATGGCGCCGATGCGCCGATACCTGACAGAGCTCGGATATGACGCGCATGCCTGGCAGATGGGCCGCAATGTTGGCGGCCTTTCACGCGTACGCGCGGCATTGCGCGAGCGGCTTGCTGAAATCCACGCCGCGACCAACCGCAAGGTCAGCATTGTCGGCTGGAGTCTTGGCGGCGTCTATGCGCGTGATCTGGCGCTGCATGCGCCGGATATGGTGCGCTATGTCGTGACGCTTGGCAGTCCCTTTGCGAACGACGTGCGGGCGACAAATGCGACCCGGCTCTACGAGGCGTTATCAGGCGAAACGGTCGGCGACGATCCGGAGCTTGTGGAAGCGCTCTCGGGCGACCTGCCGGTTCCGGCGACGTCGATCTTTTCGCGCGCCGATGGCGTGGTGAACTGGCGCACCTGCCTGCTGCGTCCCTCCACGACCGCGGAGAACATCGAAGTATACCTCGCCAGCCATGTGGGGCTTGGCGTCAACCCGGCGGTATTGTGGGCGGTCGCCGACCGTCTGGCCCAGCGGGAAGGTCAATTCAGCCAATTTGACCGATCAGGGCCCTTTGCCATTGCATATGCGCCGCCGGAACAGGCACAATCCTGAACGCCAGACAAGAGCACCGCCAAGGTGTCACGTCACCGTTCGCGGGAGGAACCTATGAGCGACGCCAGAAAACTGTCCGCCATGGACGCGTCGTTTCTGTATCTGGAAACGCCGGAAATGCCGATGCATGTCGGAAGCATGGCGATCTTCCGCCTGCCAGAGGACTACAAGGGAGACTTTTTCGAGGATTTCAAGGCGATGATCGCCTCGCGCCTGCACATCGCGCCGATCCTCAAGGCGCGGCTGGAAAAGGCGCCGCTCGACATCGACCATCCATCCTGGGTCGAGGACGACCAGTTCGATATCGACCGTCACATCTTCCGCGCCAGCCTGCCGGCGCCGCGCGACCGCGCCACGCTCGAGCGCATCGTCGGCTGGATGCATGCCAAGCTCTTGAACCGTGCCCGCCCGCTCTGGGAGTTCTATGTCTTCGAGGGCATGAAGGACAACGAGATCGGGCTCTATTCCAAGATGCACCATGCCTGCATCGACGGCGGCGCGGGCGCTGCGCTGACCAACATGATCTATGATGTGACGCCGACGCCCCGGGAAATCGAGCCGCCATCAGCGCCCGCCAAGGTCGACCAGGAGCCGCGCGACATCGCCGCCACTCTTCTTGATTCCTATCAGCAGCTTTGGCGCCAGTCGTTCGATGCTTCCGCCGCCGCCAAGGGCATCGAACTGCCGCGCTCCGGCAAAAGCGATCTCGGATCGATCCTGTTCGACAATGCGATGTTCCAGATCGAGAACGCGGTGAAATTCGTCGGCAATGTTCCGACCCTGCTCAAGAGCGTCTCTGAGGTGGTCGGCAAGATCGCCGATCCGAAAGCGCGGGACAGCATTGCCGGCATGATTTCGCCGCCGACCATCCTGAACAAACAGATCTCGTCGGAGCGCTCTTTTGCCGGTGTCTCGATTCCGCTGTCCCGCGCCAAGACGGTTGCGAAAGCGGCCGGCGGCAAACTCAACGACGTCGTGCTGGCGGTCTCAAGCGGCGTGGTCCGTCGCTATCTGCTGGAGCGCGGCGCACTGCCTTCGAAATCGTTGACCGCGGGAGTGCCGATCTCGCTGCGCGAAGAAGGCAATACGGACGCCAACAATCAGGTGTTCGGCATGATCTGTTCGATTGCAACCAATGTCGAGGATCCGAAGACGCGGCTCGAGACCATCATCGCGCAATCGATCAAATCGAAGGAGATGTCGCATCCGCTTCGGGCGCTGATGCCGCAAATCTCGAACGTCTCGATGCTGGGCGCCCCGATCCTGGTCCAGATCCTGGCGCTGCTGTACAGCCGCTCCAGCCTGTCGGATGTCTTGCCGCCGGCCGCCAATATCACGGTTTCGAACGTTCCAGGACCGCGCCAGACGCTTTACGCAGCCGGCGCCGAACTCCTGCACATTTTCCCGGTGTCGATTTCAACCCACGGGTTGGCGCTCAACATCACCGTGCAGAGCTACCGCGATCAACTCGACTTCGGCTTTATCGCCGGCGCCAATATCATTCCGCACGTCCAGTTGCTGTGTGACATGGTCCCTGCGGAATTCGCCGCGCTGGAGGCGGCCTTTGCGCCGCCGCAAACCGATGTGAAGGGCGCGGCCGAGTAGGATTTCCGCCGATGATCGACATGCCGCCGCTGCAATTTGCCCAGACCAACGGAATTCGGATGGGCTTTTACGAAGCGGGTCCTAAAACCGATACGCCGCCGGTGATCCTCTGCCACGGCTGGCCGGAGATTGCCTTCTCCTGGCGTCACCAGATCAAGGCGTTGGGCGAAGCCGGCATCCGGGTGATCGCGCCGGACCAGCGCGGTTATGGTGCGACCGAACGGCCCGAGGCGGTCGAAGCCTACGATCTGGAGCATTTGACCGGCGATCTCGTCGGCCTGCTCGACCATCTCGACATCGATAGAGCGATCTTCGTTGGCCACGACTGGGGCGGTTTTGTCGTCTGGCAGATGGCGCTTCGGCATCGCGATCGGGTCGCGGGCGTCGTTGGCGTCAATACGCCGCATTATGACCGCGCACCGGCCGAGCCGATCGAATTGATGCGCAAGCGCTACGGCGAGCAGATGTATATCGTGCAGTTCCAAAATCCGGCGCGCGAGGTCGACAAGATCTTCGACAGCCGCGTCGGGCAGACCTTTGATTTTCTCATGCGTGCGCCGATGCCGCGCAAGGAGGCCTTGCCTGCGGAACCGGCAACCGCGGGTGTCGGCGCTTCGACCAGGCTCAATCTGGCGTTTCCGCAAATGGTCGCCGGTTATGATGCCCAATACGACCCGCGCAAGCCGATCCTCTCGGCCGACGAGATGAAGGTGTTCGTCGATACCTTCACCCGGACCGGTTTCACCGGCGGCATCAACTGGTACCGGAACTGGACGCGCAACTGGCAGCACGCCGCCGGGCTCGATCATACGGTCAAGGTGCCGGCGTTGATGATCATGGCGGAGAATGACGCGGTGTTGCCGCCCTCGGCCGCCGACGGCATGGAAAGGCTGATTCCCGATCTGGAAAAATACCTGGTTCGCGGCAGCGGCCATTGGACCCAGCAGGAAAAACCGGAGGAGGTCAGCGCGAAGCTGATCGAATGGCGTCGAAAGCGGTTTGGCTAGGAGCCGTCATTGCGAGCCAACGGGTCGCGCGAAAGCGCGCCCGATGACAGGCTCCGCGAAGCAATCCAGGAGCCGTTGTTGATACTGGATCGCTTCGTCGCTTTCGCTCCTCGCGATGACGAAGAGGATTGAACGAATTATGCCGGCGAAGAACAGATTGAGCCCGATACCGCATCCGCCGACCAAGCCAGTGGTCGGCAACATGCTGTCGCTGGACGCGACCGCGCCGGTGCAGAATCTGGCGCGGCTCGCGAGGGAATTGGGGCCGATCTTCTGGCTCGACATGATGGGCGCGCCGATCGTCATTGTCTCCGGCCACGATCTCGTCGACGAACTCAGCGACGAGAAGCGGTTCGACAAGGCGGTGCGCGGACCCTTGCGGCGGGTGCGCGCGATCGCGGGCGACGGCCTGTTCACCGCCGATACGACCGAGCCGAACTGGGGCAAGGCCCATAACATCCTGCTGCAACCGTTCGGCAACCGCGCCATGCAGTCCTATCACCCGAGCATGGTCGATATCGCCGAGCAGCTTGCGAAGAAGTGGGAGCGGTTGAACGCCGACGACGAGATCGACGTCGTTCACGACATGACCGCGCTGACGCTCGATACCATCGGACTGTGCGGGTTCGACTACCGCTTCAATTCGTTCTACCGGCGCGACTATCACCCCTTCGTCGAATCGCTGGTGCGCTCGCTCGAGACCATCATGATGATCCGCGGCCTGCCGCTGGAAAATCTCTGGATGCAGAAGCGGCGGCGCGACCTTTCAGGCGACGTCGACTTCATGAACAAGATGGTCGACGAGATCGTCGCCGAACGCCGCCGAAATGCTGCGGCGGCCGACGACAAGAAGGACATGCTCGCCGCCATGATGACCGGCGTCGATCGCGCCACCGGCACGCAACTCGACGACGTCAACATCCGCTATCAGATCAACACCTTCCTGATTGCCGGGCATGAAACCACCAGCGGATTATTGTCCTGCACGCTCTATGCGTTGCTCAAGCATCCCGAGGTGCTGAAGAAGGTCTATGAAGAGGTCGATCGCGTGCTCGGGCCCGATATCAACGCGAGGGCGACCTATCAGCAGGTGACGCAGCTCACCTATATCACGCAGGTCCTCAAAGAGGCTTTGCGGATGTGGCCGCCGGCGCCGGCCTACGGCATCTCGCCGTTGAACGACGAGGTAATCGGCGGCAAATACAAGCTCAAGAAGAACACCTTCATCACGGTGCTGGTGCTGGCGCTGCATCGCGATCCCTCGGTGTGGGGGCCCAATCCGGACGCCTTCAATCCGGAGAACTTTTCGCGCGATGCTGAGGCGGCACGCCCGGTCAATGCCTGGAAGCCGTTCGGTAACGGCCAGCGGGCCTGCATCGGCCGCGGATTTGCGATGCATGAGGCGGCGCTGGCGATCGGCATGATCCTCCAGCGCTTCAAGCTGATCGACGTGCACCGCTATCAGATGCATCTGAAGGAAACGCTGACGATCAAGCCCGAGGGCTTCAAGATCAAGGTGCGTCCGCGAAACGAGAAGGAGCGCGGCACCTATGCCGGCGCGGCGAGCCCGGCGCCGGTTGCAGCGGCCGCGCCGCGCTCACGAACCCGCCCGGGCCACCATACGCCGCTGCTCGTGCTCTACGGGTCCAATCTCGGCACCGCCGAGGAACTCGCCACTCGCGTGGCCGATCTCGCCGAGGTCAACGGATTCGCCACCAGACTTGCGCCGCTCGATGATTATGTCGGCAAATTGCCGGAGCAGGGCGGGGTGTTGATTTTCTGCGCCTCGTATAACGGCGCTGCGCCCGACAACGCCACGCAATTCGTCAAATGGCTCGGCGACGACCTGCCGAAGGATGCGTTTACGAAAGTCCGCTACGCGGTGTTCGGTTGCGGCAATAGCGATTGGGCCGCGACCTACCAGTCGATTCCGCGGTTCATCGACGAGCAATTGACCGCGCATGGTGGCCGCAGTGTGTATGGACGCGGCGAGGGCGATGCCCGCAGCGATCTCGACGGGCAATTCGAGCAATGGTTTGCGAAAGCCGCGCCGCAGGCTGTAAAGGAGTTTGGCGTCGACTCCAGTTTCAGCCGCAGCGCGAACGACGAGCCGCTTTACAATATCGAGCCGATAGCACCTTCGGTCGCCAACGTCGTGGTCGCGTTGGGCGGCGCTTCGCCGATGAAAGTATTGGCCAACTCCGAACTGCAGAACAAGGCCGGCGCCAGCCCGTCAGATCGATCGACCCGGCACATCGAGGTGCAATTGCCGTCCGGCATCGCTTACCGGGTCGGCGATCATTTGAGCGTCGTGCCGCGCAACGATCCGGCGCTGGTCGACGCGGTTGCGCGCCGTTTCGGTTTCCTGCCCGCCGACCAAGTCCGCCTCCAGGTCGCCGAGGGTCGCCGCGCGCAATTGCCGGTGGGGGAAGCCGTATCGGTCGGCCGGCTGTTGACGGAGTTTGTCGAATTGCAACAGGTCGCGACCCGCAAGCAACTTCAGATCATGTCGGAGCACACGCGCTGCGCCGAGACGAAACCGAAGCTGGTTGCCTATGTCGGCGACGATGCCGCCTCCACGGAGCGGTATCGCGCGGACATTCTTGCCCGGCGTAAATCGGTGTTTGATTTGCTCGAGGAATATCCGGCCTGCGAACTGCCGTTTCACATTTATCTGGAGATGCTGTCGCTGCTCGCGCCGCGCTATTACTCGATTTCCTCCTCGCCCTCGGCCGATCCCTCGCGTTGCAGCGTTACCGTCGGCGTTGTCGAGGGACTCGCGAGCTCGGGCCGCGGCATCTACAAGGGTATCTGTTCGAACTACCTGGCCGGCCGCCGCGCCGGCGACACCGTCCATGCCACGGTGCGTGAGACCAAGGCGGGTTTCCGTCTGCCCGAGGATTCCACCCTGCCGGTCGTCATGATCGGTCCCGGCACGGGGCTCGCACCATTCCGCGGCTTTCTGCAGGAGCGCGCCGCGCAAAAGGCCAAAGGCGCCGCGCTCGGCCCGGCGATGCTGTTCTTCGGCTGCCGCCACTCCGATCAGGACTATCTTTATGCCGACGAACTAAAAGCCCATGCGGCGGACGGCATCAGCGAATTGTTCACCGCTTTCTCGCGTGGCGATGGCCCGAAAACCTATGTGCAAGACCTGGTCGCAGCCGAGAAGGATCGCGTGTGGGCGCTGATCGAAGCGGGCGCAACCATCTACGTCTGCGGCGACGGCGGCAAGATGGAGCCCGACGTCAAGGCAGCACTGGTTGCGATCTATCGCGAACGCAGTGGCGTGGATGCCGAGGCAGCCCAGCGCTGGATCGACGATCTCGGTGCGAAGAACCGCTATGTGCTCGACGTCTGGGCGGGTGGGTAAGACACTCTCCAATGCCGTCCCCGCGAACGCGGTTCTGTCCCTCTCCCCTTGTGGGAGAGGGTGGCGAAATCGAGCATGGCGAGATTGAGCCGGGTGAGGGGTTGCAGCGCATCAAGGACCAACCCCTCACCCGCCTTCGCTTCGCTCAGGCACCCTCTCCCGCAAGGGGAGAGGGGAAGTAAGTGCCAGTCTGGATAGGCGAGCTAGTTCACAAACACGGTAGGCCTAGCGCTAGCTATTTACCTTTGCGGCAGTCGCTCGAAGCTCGGCATTCCCTCGGGGATCGCGTGAAACGGCTGCGCAGATGCCGCATGCGCGTGTTTGTCGATGGCATCGATGATCTGCGGCCACATCCGAAGCGGCAATGCGTGTCCCATGCCCTCGATCATGATCAGCCTGGCGCCGGGGATCGAGGCGGCGGTATCCCTGCCGCCGGCGGGATGAACCAGCGGATCGACGGTGCCGTGGATCACTAGCGTCGGTATTTTGACCGCACGAAGCCGATCTTTACGGCTTCCGGAGGCGAGGATGGCGCGGAGCTGGCGTCCGGCGCCGGCCGGATTGAGGCCGCGCTCGAAGGTGCGTTCGGCGCGGCCACGATCAAGCGCTTCATCGTCGGGGAAGGAACCTGCGCGCAGGACTTTCCAGGTCCTGGCAAAACGTTCGAGGAACTCCTCCCGCGATTTCGGCGGCGGCGCCATCAGGATCGCTGTGGCTTCGCGGGTCGGTCCGGGAATTTTCGGATTGCCGGTGGTCGACATGATGGAGGTGAGAGAGCGTACACGCTGCGGAAACGAGATCGCGATTTCCTGGGCGATCATGCCGCCCATCGACGCGCCGACCAGATGAGCCGATGCGATGCCGAGCGTATCCATAAGGCCGACCGTATCCTCCGCCATATCGCTCAGCCGGTACGGCGCCTTCACCGGAATCTTCAACAGACGCAGCTTGAGCAGCTCCAGCGCGCCCAAGGGCTTGCCGCCGGAAAGCCTGCTGGACTTTCCGATGTCGCGGTTATCGAAGCGGATCACGCGAAAGCCGCGCGCGGCAAGCTGCCGGCAAAAGTCGTCGTCCCACTGGATCATTTGGGCGCCCAGACCCATGATCAGGATCAGTGGCTCGGCGGCGGGGTCGCCGAAGATTTCATAACAAAGGTCGATGCCATTGGCGCGGGCGGTCTGCGGCGGCTGGTGGATGGATGGGTTCACCTTGGCGTTTCCTTTTCCCGCTATCGAAAGACGTCTTTGGGTTGCCAATTTTATGACACGGTTCTCCGCGCCGCAGAAGGCTTCTTCCTTTAAATCGATTTCACGCGGTTGACCGGCTGGACACAACGGTGTGAGATCATCGGGGCTGCTTTCCCGTTTCACGGAATAAGCCCGTTGATATCGCGATCACGCTGGAGAACGCCAATGGCTGACAAGAGCAACGATCCGGTCGCGCTGTGGCAAAACATGATCGGCGAGATGGAGAAGGGATTCAACGCCTTCGCCAATCAGGCGATGGCGTCTCCGGAATTCAGCAAGGTCGTCAATCAGGTCGGCGGCGCGACGGCCGGTGCGCAAAAGCAGCTCGGCGAACTGATGGAGAAATATCTTCTCACGATGAACCTGCCGAGCCGGGCCCAGATGGTCGGCATGGCCGAGCGGCTGCAATCGATCGAAGGCCAGCTCAACGAGATCAAGTCGATGCTGCAGCAGATGCAGGGCAATACCGCTGGCGCCGGGAGCCCGGCAACGCCGCGGCCGCCGCGCACCAAGCGTCCGCCGCCGGCGGGCGGAGAACAAAAATGACGGCATCCGCTCCGGATCCGGCAGGTTTCGACCTCGCTTCGATCCCGGAGCGGATTCAGTCCGAGGTTCAGCGCGCAATCGCGCGCAGCATCAAGGGCGTCGAATATATCTCGACATCGGGGCCGTCGCTCGGCTCGACCCCCAAGGACGTCTTGAGCACCCGCGGCACGATGAACCTCTATCACTATCGGCCGGTCGCGGACGAAATCTACCGAGTGCCGATCCTGATCGTGATGGCGACGACCAACCGAGGTTATATCCTCGACATGGTGCCGGGCCAGAGCTTCGTCGAGTTTCTCTTAAAACGCGGCTACGACGTCTATATGCTCGATTGGAGCGCGCCGAAGCCCGAGGAGAAGCGCCTGCGAATGGAGGACTATGTCCTCGACTTCATCCCGGATTGCGTTCGCCAGGTACAGCGCGATTCCGGCGAGAGCGATGTCACCGTGATCGGCTACTGCTTCGGCGGCGTGTTGTCGCTGCTTTACGGCTCGATCTTTGCCGACGGGCCGATGAAAAACCTGATCTGCTTCACCACGCCGGTCGACTTCCGGGAGATGAAGCTGTTCCAGAATTTCTCCGATCGCCGTTATTTCGACGTCGATCATCTCGTCGACAGCATCGGCAATGTGCCGCCCGAGATGATCCTGTCTTCTTTTGAGATGCTGCGTCCCGCCTCGCGCGCCGCAAGCCAGGTGCAGTTGTGGGAAAATATCTGGAACGACGAGTTCGTAAAGTCGTACCGGATGTTCGATCGCTGGGCGACCGATACGCTGCCGCTGGCCGGCGAGTATTTTCGCACTATTACCAAGGACCTGATGTGGGACAACAAGCTCTACAACGACACCATGTCGGTCGGCGGGCGAAAGGCGGATATCTCGAGGATCAAGGTTCCGGTCCTGCATGCGGTGGCCGAACATGACCACATCGTTCCCTATGCTGCCGCGCGACCGCTGATCGAGAAGATCGGCTCGGCCGACAAGGAAGAAGTAGTCCTCAAGGGCGGCCATGTCAGCCTGGTCGCCGGCCCCAACGCGGTGCGGCGGTTGTGGCCCAAACTCGATTCATGGCTATGCGGGAGATCGACATGAGTGAAACACGTTCCTATCCCCGCCGCGTGACCACGGAGGCCGGCGAGATCGAGTTCCGCCTGATGACGCGCGCCGATGAGGCGGCGGTACTCGACTTCGCGCGAAAACTGCCGACCCACGATCTGCTGTTCCTGCCGCGCAATATCAGCCAGCCGAAAGTGCTGTCGGCCTGGATCAACGAGATCGAGCGCGGCGATATCGTGAGCCTCTTGGCCGTCGGGCAGGGTGTCGTGGTCGGTTGCGGCACGCTGGTGAAGGATTCCCATTCCTGGTCACCCCATGTCGGCGAAATCCGGATGGTGGTCTCGCTGGAGGTTCGCGGGCAGGGCGTCGGCCGGGCGTTGTCGCAGGAGACCTTTGCGCTTGCGCTCGGCTCGGGCCTCGAAAAGCTGTCGGTGCAGATGACCGTCGACCAGCAGGCCGCGATCGCGCTGTTCGAAAGTCTGGGGTTCAAGGCCGAGGCGCTGCTGCGCGACCACGTCCGGGATGCCGGCGGCCAAAAGCACGATATCGTCGTCCTGGGGCACAACGTGGCGCAAGTCCGGGCACAGTTGGAGGCCTACGGGCTTCCGGGGGCGGTTATGCCCTCCTGAAGGCCGATTGGCCGGTTTCGCGCGCAAATCGCCCAATTATTCCTCTCATCACGCATTCGTGATATCGCGATGCAACATCAATGTTGCATCGCACCATTAACTATGCCATATAGAGGTTGCCCCGGGCCAATCCGGACGGGGTGAGCCCATAGCTCTAACCGAGGATGGAGAGACACCCATGACCACCGATACCAATTCTGTGCTGAATTCCGTCAAGGAAGCCTTCGCGCCCGTGACCGAAGCCTTCAAGAGCTTCCAGAACCTGGAAGTTCCCGAAGCTGCCCGCGAGTTCGTGAAGAAGCAGACCGAGACCGCCAAGGAGCGTGCCGCCGACCTTTATGCGGGTTCGGAGAAGGCCACCGAGGTGATTGAATCCGCGGTTGCGGGTTCGGTCAGCGAAGCAGCCAAGATCAGCCGCAATATCCAGCAGGCGATCTACCAGGATGCCGAGGCGTTCTTCGCCGGCGTCGACAGACTGGCTTCCGCCAAGTCGATCAACGAGGCCGTCCAGATCCAGTCGGATTTGCTGCGTGCGCGTGGCGAAATATTTGTGTCGCGCGCCAAGGCGTCGACCGAATATCTCGGCAAGCTCGTTGCCGACGGTGCGAAGACCGCGCAGGACAGCTTCTCGAAGGTCTATACCAAGACCGCCTGATTAAGTGTCCTGTAAGTAGTGTCCCCTTTGAAGGCCCGCTTCCGGCGGGCCTTTCTTTTTTTGACGGCCTCTCCACGTCATGCCCGGGCTTGTCCCGGGCATCCACGTCTCTTCAAGTTGCGCAAGTTAAGTCGTGGATGGCCGGGCATAGGCGAGCGGAAGCGACGCCGTCCTTCGGGCGGCTATGCCCGGCCATGACGAAGATAGTGGGGCGCGTTACGATTGGAGCCGATCAAAATAGCGATGGCCGCCATGACCGCATCAGAATTCCCCTTCGCCCCAGGCGACGCCGCGCGCGCGGCTGAGCTCCGGCGCGTCAAGGCGCTGGCGACACTCGTGCTCGCCGGCACGCTGACGCTGTTCGTGCTCGCAAAGCTGCTATTGCCGACGCATCCCGCTTTCGGCTTCGTCGCCGCCTTTGCCGAGGACGCGACGATCGGCGGTCTCGCCGACTGGTATGCCGTCGTGGCGCTGTTCAAGCGGCCGCTGGGCTTGCCGATCCCGCATACCGCGATTATCCGGAGCAATCAGCACCGCATTGCCGACAAGCTCGGCGAATTCATCGAGGTGCATTTTCTCGAACCCGCCCCCGTCGAAGCCAAGCTGCGTCAGGTCGATTTCGGCTCCTTCATCGCCGACTGGCTGCGTGACCGCAAGCGCAGCAGTGATCTCGCCCGCTTCACGCTTCGCCTGCTGCCCGAGGCGGTGGCGGCGACGGATGCTTCCGGCCTGATGAGCTTCATCAGCCGCCGCATCGCGTCACAGCTGCAGGCGGTCGACCTTGCGCCGCTAGCCGCTGGCACCTTGCGGACCTTCGTGGCCGAGGGCCGCCATCAGGGACTGCTCGATGATCTCCTGCGTACCGTGCATGACACGCTGGTGCAGGCCGAGACCATGGCGATGATCCGCGAGAAGGTCCGCGCCGAACTGCCGACGCTTCTAAAACTCTACCGTACCGACAAGTTCCTGGTGAACAAGATCGTGGCGTCGGTCACTGCATTTTTCGAAGAGGTTCGCAACGATCCGCGCCATCCGTTTCGCGGCGAGTTCGACCGCATGGTGCTGTCCTTTGCGGACCGGCTCGCCACCGACAAAAGCTATGCGAACCGCATCGATGGATTCAAGCGTGATCTTCTTGCCCGCCCCGAACTCGGCGAATTGGCACGAACCCTGTGGTCGAACGCGCGCAATTTCATCGAACGCAGCGCCAGCGGCGAGAGCCAGGTGTTGCAGCAGCATCTGGCCGGAATGTTCGTGAAAGCCGGCGAAACACTCGCCGCCGATTCCGAATTGCGCGCCGAGATCAATCAGGGATTCGTCACGGTGTTGCGGAGTTTCATTGCCGACCAGAAGAGCGGCGTCTCCAGTTTCATCTCCGACCAGGTCAAGGCCTGGGACATGGGACAGCTGATTTCGCTGATCGAAGTCAATATCGGGCGCGACCTGCAATACATTCGCTTCAACGGATCGCTGATCGGTGGCCTCGCGGGGCTTGGCTTCTATACCGTCGAATTCCTGCTGCGCTGGGTGTGATTTTCGCCCCTTTTACCTCTCGGGCTATTGTTCCGTCCGGCCGCAACGGCTTGAATGGCCGAATCAGCGTCATAGCTACACTCGAGCGAGGATATGCAATGTCGGCGACTACCCAAACGCTGCGCCCGCCGTCCAAAACCCTGATGTTTCTGGAGGGGCGGGCAATTCATGAGTTTGGTGCGTTCCTCGGCGCGTTGCCGCTGTTGAGCCTGGCGCCGCGCGGCGACGGGCATCCGGTGCTGGTGCTTCCCGGATTGGTCGCTTCCGATACCTCCACCCGGCCGCTGCGCGGCTTTCTGAAAAACAAGGGTTATGCCGTGAGCGGCTGGCGGCAGGGCCGCAATCTCGGCCTGCGACATGGCGTGCAGCAGGCGATGGTTGATCTCGTGCACGAACTCAGCGACGCGCATGGGCGCAAGATCAGTCTGGTCGGCTGGAGCCTCGGCGGCCTCTATGCCCGGCAGCTCGCCAAGACGATGCCCGACCGCGTGCGCTCGGTGATTACGCTGGGTAGCCCATTCGCCGGTCATCCGAGAGCGACGAACGCCTGGCGCGTCTATGAGATGGCGAGCGGTCGCAGCGCCGACGAAGAGGATCACCGTTTCGGCGGATCGCTGTCGCAAACTCCGCCGGTGCCGACATCGGCGATTTTCAGCCGCACCGACGGCATCTGCGCCTGGCAGGGCTGCATGGAAAAAACCTCGGCGACTTCCGAAAGCATCGAGGTCGAGAGCAGCCATTGCGGTATGGGCCATCATCCGGCCGTCGTCTATGCCGTGGCCGATCGTCTCGCCCAGGCGGAAGGCCAATGGAAGCCGTTCGACCGCGGCGGCTGGCGCAGCCTCGTCTATCCCGATCCGAACCGGTAAGCCTTAAAGGCATTCCCGCTCGCCTGCCCGCCGGCGGGGAGGGAATTGGCTGCGGGTGCGGCATTGTCGGCCTCACACGAACTGCGCTAAGCGTTGCTAGTGCCGCCTATTTGAAGTTCCTGCACCACAAGCGGCGAATTCGATTCAGGAACTTCAAATAGAAAAGCGGCACTAGAATCAATAGGTTTGCTAGTGCCCCTGACTTTCCGAAGTTCGTGGAAAGTGGGTGCGGCAACGGAGCACGAACTGGGCACTAGTGTGGCGGTTCAGAAGTCCGCATCCCTATTGCCGCGAGTTCGCCATGCGGACTTCTGAACCAAAGCCACACTAGATCAAAAAGTTGGCTAGTGTCCCGGTTCTGACATTCGTATCCCATCGCAGCGCGCACTTTTACGAATGTCAGAACCAAAGGGACACTAGCAACTATATGATCCTAGTGTAGCTTTGACTCTGACGTTCCTTCCGAGAGCTCGCGGCAGCACTGAAAGGAACGTCAGAAGTCGCTACACTAGTGTCCTTTCGATTCCGAAGTTCGTAAAAATGGGGCCGCTAGAGGGTACGAACTTCGGAATCGGGACACTAGAAGCGAAGCAACCGCGCCCTCAACGATTCCGGCGGGCGCGGTGGTCTTGGAAATCGTTTAAAATCGGAACCAGCGATGCTGTCGGAGAATAAAACAATCCCCCAATCGGCTTCCGTCGAGGCGCGCTGTGTTCGGCTGAACGTCAAGGCCGAAACGCCTGCTGCGGTGTCGCCGGCTGTCGAGCGCCTGCCACTGTCCCGCAGCGACAATCAGGTGCTGATCGAGATCAGGGCTGCGGCGGTCAATCCTTCCGATATCAAGGCCGCAACCGGCCTGATGCCTTATGCGGTATTCCCGCGCACTTCGGGCCGCGACTATGCCGGCGTCGTGATCGATGGCCCGGTCGGCATGATCGGCCGTGAGGTGTTCGGCTCGTCCGGCGATCTTGGAATTCGCCGCGATGGCACCCATGCCACGCATCTGGCGGTCGAAGCGGATGCGGTCGTGGAAAAGCCGGAGAATCTTTCATGGGAGGAAGCGGCCGGCATCGGTGTGCCGTTCGTGACGGCAATCGAAGGCTTTCGCCGCGCGGGCCTGCCGGAAAAGCACGAGACGGTGCTGGTGTTCGGCGTCAATGGCAAGGTCGGCCAGGCCGCGGTGCAGATCGCGAGCTGGCGCGGAGCGCAAGTGGTCGGCGTGGTGCGCAAACAGGAGCCCTATGCCGGGCATACCAATGGTCCCGTTGAAATCATCAATTCTTCATCAACCGATGTGGCCGCTCGCGTTCGCGAGTTGACGGACGGGAAGGGGGCCAACATCGTTTTCAACACCGTCGGCGATCCCTATTTTCAGGCGGCGCACAAATCGCTGGCGTTGCGCGGACGCCAGATCCTGATCGCCGCTATCGATCGTATCGTGCAGTTCAACATTCTGGAATTCTATCGCGGCCAGCACACCTATGTCGGCATCGACTCGCTTGGCCTGTCGTCGATCGCGACCGGCGCCGTACTCCGCGAACTTTGTCCCGGTTTCCTCAGCGGACACCTCAAGCCGTATCCGATCAAGCAAAATGCAATCTATCCGCTGGAGGAAGCCAAGGCCGCTTTTCTCGCGGTCGCCGGTTCTTCACGCGATCGCATCATCTTTCGGCCATAAGGAGCGACGGTGCCGCCAGACTTCAACATCGTTCTCGGCGCCGGTCTGTCGATCGGGCTCGCCTATGGCGCCGTCGGGCTTTTGAGCGGATTCTGCCTGTTGAGCAGCCTGCGCGGCTGGTGGGCGGAAGGTGACAGCCGGCTGATCCGGACCTTTGCGCTTGCGCTCGCCGTGGCGGTTGCAGCAACGCAGTGTCTCGCGGGGTATGGCGCGATCGATCTTGGCAAATCAGTTTATCTTCAGGCGTCGTTTTCGGTGCCGCTGATGTTTGCCGGTGGCCTGTTGTTCGGTTACGGCATGGTGCTTGCGAACGGCTGCGGCTCGCGTGCGCTGGTGCTGCTCGGCCGCGGCAATCTGCGATCGTTGGTCGTGGTGGTCGTGCTTGGGATCACGGCGCAGATGACGTTACGCGGATTGATCGCTCCCGCTCGCGTTGCGCTGTTGCAGTCGTCGCTGATCAAGCCGGCTCGGCTTTCTCTGCCTGAACTGCTGCCGGCGTTGGGCGGCGGCGAAATTTTCGCGCGGATGACCGTGGCCACAGTGATCTCAGCGGTCCTGATCGTCTTTGCCTTCTCGCATGCGCCATTCCGCCGCGCCGGAGGTCAGATCGCCGCGGGTTTGTCGGTCGGCCTTCTGGTCACGGCGGGCTGGTTTGCGACTGGTTATCTTGGCGCGGATGATTTCAATCCGGCCGCCGTCACCTCGCTCACCTTCATCGCGCCGATCGCCGATACGGTTCAATACGTGATGCTTTCGACCGGGCTCACGCTCAATTTCGGTATCGTCATGGTTGCCGGCGTTTTCGCCGGCAGTCTTTTGACGGCGCTCGTCACCCGCCGCTTTCACCTCGAAGGGTACACGTCACCGCGCCAGATGCTGCGTTCGATCATCGGCGCAGCGCTGATGGGATCTGGCGGCGCGATGGCGCTCGGTTGCTCGATCGGGCAGGGCTTGACCGGGATTTCGACGCTCGCGCTCTCTTCCTTCGTCGCAGCAGCCGGCATCCTGCTGGGCTCGGCCGCGGGCGTGCGGGGCATGTTGCGCGTTCCGCCGCCGGAAGCACCGACGCCGCGTTGAACGATTTGAAGCCCTGCGTTAAAAGCGAGATGACTTTTGGTTGAATCGCCTTGTCAGCTGAGCAGCCCACCTCTCCCCAGCGGGGAGAGGTCGGATCGCTCCTGGCGATACGACAGCATCGTCCAGTGCGATCCGGGTGAGGGGGCGCTGCTCTGACGAGAAACCGTAACCCCTCACCCCAACCCTCTCCCACCGCAAGTCGGGCTTGGCCGACTTGCGCAAATTCACAATGCGCAACCGGGGTAGACCCCGGTTGCGTGGGAGAGGGAGCATATCTTCATTGCGGCTCTATCGAACCTAATCTCATCACGCTTTAATCGGCCGCGCGGGTCACGATGTGAATCTCCGAAGTCAGGGTGCGATGCACCGGACATTTATCTGCGATTTCCATCAGTTTTTGACGCTGTTCCGCGTTGAGCGCCCCTTCCATCGTAATGACCCGTTCGATCTGGTCGAGCATGCCCGCCTTGGTTTCGCATTCGGCGCAATCCTGCGCATGGATCTTGCTGTGCCGCAGGGTCACCGTGGTTCGCGCCAGCGGCAGCGATTTGCGGTCGGCGTAAAGCCGCATCGTCATCGAGGTGCAGGCGCCAAGCCCGGCGAGCAGATAGTCGTAGGGGCCAGGCCCGGTATCCTCGCCGCCGGCAGCGACAGGTTCGTCGGCGAGCAAATGATGCGGCCCGACGGTCACCGATTGCTGGAACTTGCTGATGCCGGTTTCCTGAACCACGACGTTGCGCGGGGCCTCGGCGAGGTCAACCGCGTCCTCAGGCATCGCCGCATCGAGATAGCGTGAGGCCCAGGCCGCAACGACCTCGGCGACATAGGCCGAATCACGCCTGTTGCTCAGCAAATGGTCGGCGCCCGCCAGTGACACAAAGCTCTTGGGATGCTTGGCGGTCACGAAGATGCGGGTGGCGTTGTCGATGCCGACGGTGTCGTCGGCCGGTGCGTGCATGACCAGCAGCGCCTTGTGCAGCTTGGCGACATGCGTCATCAAGCCTTGCTCGGCGACGTCGTCAAGGAATTCACGCTTGATCGTGAATGGCCGGCCGGCGAGAGATACTTCCGCCTGGCCGTCTTTGAGGATTTTCTCGATTGAATCGGCAAAGAGCCCGGTGATGTGGGTGGGGTCGGACGGAGCCGCAATGGTAACCACCGCCTTGGCCTGAGGAATCTGGTCCGCCGCGGCCAGTATTGCCGCGCCTCCCAGGCTGTGGCCGATCAGCAGCGCCGGCGCTTGCCGGGTTGTGCGCAAGTGATCGGCCGCCCGCACGAGATCGGCGACATTGGAAGAAAACGTCGAATTGGCGAAATCACCTTCGCTGGAGCCGAGGCCGGTGAAGTCGAACCGCAAAACCGCGATGCCCTTTGCGGCCAGCGCCACCGCAATCCGTTTCGCCGCCAGCCCGTCCTTGCCGCAGGTAAAGCAATGCGCAAACAGCGCGTAGGCGCGAGCAGGCCCATCCGGTATGTCCAGTGCGGCGGCCAGTTGCTGGCCCTCCGAGCCCGTAAATTGAAATCGTTCGGTGGGCACGATCGGTCCTCCAGGTCTTAGGCCGGCTATGACGGCGACGCGCCGCTATTCGTGACGATGCATCGCGGAGTCATGCTTGGTGTCATTGCAGTTTGGTCTGTCACTTTGGCTCCCCGGAAGTTTGAAAATCAGACGAAAAGAGTTTCGCTCAGCGGACCTTTCCGAACAGCACCGGAAGTTGCCGCGGTCCGCGCACCGTGCCTTCCGACCAGGCGACCTTGCCGGCAGGGTCGAGCCTGAAATCGGGAATGCGCTTGAGCCATTCCTCGATCGCAACCGTCATCTCCATCCGCGCGAGGTTCGAGCCGACGCAACGGTGAATCCCCAGTCCGAAGGCAGCGTGCGGGTTCTGCTTGCGGTCGATCACGACCTTGTCGGCGTCCGGGAACACGGTGGGATCGCGGTTGGCGGCCGGAAACGACAGCAGCACCATGTTGCCCGGCCTGATCGGGCAGCCGCCGATCTCGGTCTCCTTTACGACCTCGCGCGCCATGGTCACCGGCGCAAAGGCACGCAAAAACTCCTCGATGGCGGTTGGCATCAGATCCGGTTCCGCGATCAGACGCTCGCGGTCAATCGGCGTCTTTGCAAGATACCAGAGTGCCGAACCGATCGCGCTCCAGGTGGTATCGATGCCGGCAATCAACAACAGACGTAGCGCGCCCTGTACATGCGCATCCGACAGCGGTTGCCCGTTGTTGTCCCGCGCATTCATCAGCGTTGAAATCAGATCGTCGGTCGGGTGCTTCCTGCGGCTCTCGATGTGGCCGGAAAAATAGGCGATCATTTCGCCAACCGCCTTCATCAGGACGCTCTGATCCTTGATGCCGAGCTCCAGTATTTCATGGATCCAGGTGATGAAGCGATCGCTGTCCGCTTCCGGAATACCGAGCATATGGGCGATCGTTCGCACCGGAATATGCTTGCTGTAGCGCGCGGCGGCGTCGCATCCGTCCTCTTCGATGAATCCGTCGATCAACTCGTTGCAGATCGAGCGAACCTTCGGCTCCAGTTTCTTGACGGCGTCCGGCGTGAAGGAAGGGAGCAGTAACTGCTTGGCGGGCTTGTGTTCCGGTGGATCGGAAGTGATGGGCGGCGACGGAATGAGGTCCGGCCTCACATCGCGCACCACTACCCGGCGCGAGGAGAAGTGTTCGGTGTCGTAGGCGATCTGCTTCACCGCATCAAAGGTGGTCGGCAAGTAACAGCCGAGGAAACGCTCGGTATGAACCACGGGGCTTGCAGCGCGCAGTTCGTCCCAGATCGGATATGGGTTTTCCGTCCAGCGCGGATCGGTATGATCGAAATCGTGAACCCAATCGGTAACGGGGGCATGATTGGACATCAGGCAATTTCCTTTCGATCGATGGGCCGAACGGGCCAGCGAACAGGTTTATTCCTCGATGATGAGTTCGATCGCAATCTCCGGACAGTTGGACTGCGCAAGCTGGGCTTTGTCCGCCAATCCCTCCGGGACGGCGCCATCGCCGACTTCATGCGCGTTGCCGTAAGTATCGAGCTCGAACAGTTCAGGGGCGAGCGATTTGCAGCGGGCGTGCCCCTGGCATTTGTCCTGATCGACCCGAATTCTCAGTTTTCCCGACATTCGGGCGTCCTCCGCGTCATTGCGCTGCAAGCGCGCACTCGTTTTTCTCTTGACCGCGATTATAACGGCGGATGCGCCGTTCACCAGCGCCCAATCGCCGATTTATCCCGCCGGTAATTTCTCGATCTGAAAATTACCGCGATGCCGGCCTGGGGTCGATTGGCGTGGTGCCGCGCAGGCCGAGAATATCTTCCAGCAGCCTGGAGCCGGCGAGCAGTTGCGCCTCGCCGCGCGGGGCTGCGACCATCTGCAGGCCGACCGGAAGGCCGGATGCCGTAAATCCGCACGGCAAGGACAACGCCGGGCAGCAGGCAAGCGTAATCGCATAGACGATGCCGAGCCATTCCACATAGTTGTCGAACTTCTTGCCGGCGCATTCGGCGACATAACGGTCCTCGATCGGGAACGGCGCAACAATGGTAGCCGGTGCAAGAAGCAGGTCGTAGGACTTGAAGAACGCAAGCGTGCGCTGGGCCATCGCGACGCGCTGGGCTTCCGCCCGTTCAAGTTGCTCGACGGAAAGCTTCAGACCTTCCTCGATGTTCCAGATCACTTCCGGCTTGAGCTGGTCGCGCTTGTTGCGAAGCAATGCCGCCTTGCTGATGGCGAAGTCAAAGGCGCGCAGCACGTGGAAGCACTCGTGGGCTTCGCGCAGGTCGGGATGGGCTTCTTCGACGATGGCGCCGGCCTCGGCGAAGCGCAGCGCCGCTTTCCGGGTGATCGCGGCGACTTCGGGGTCGACGGGGGTAATGCCGAGGTCAGGCGAATAGGCGACACGTTTGGGACGTTTGCCGGAGCGCGCGGCGGACAGGAACGATGTCGGCAGGCGGGGGAGGGATAGCGGATCGGCGGGGTGCTCGCCGCTCATTGCGTCGAGCAACAGCGCGAGATCCTCGATATTGCGGGCCATCGGACCGTGCACACCCAGATTGCGGTCGATCTTGGCTGCCGGCGTATGCGCGACACGGCCGATGCTCGGCCGCAAGCCGACGACGCCGCAGAAGCTTGCGGGGTTGCGCAGCGAGCCGCCCATGTCCGTGCCGTGGGCGAGCCACGCTGTGCCGGTGGCCAGCGCGACCGCCGCTCCCCCGGAGGAACCTGCGGCCGATCGCGACAAGTCCCAGGGATTGCGTGTCGGGCCGAAAACCTCATTGAAGGTATTGGCGCCGGCTCCGAATTCGGGGGTGTTGGATTTGGCATAAATCACCCCGCCATTGGTCTCAAGCTGCTCGACGACAATGTCGGAGCTTGCGGGAATGTTGTCCTTGTAGATCGGCGAGCCCTGCGTGGTCCGCACGTCGGCGACGTTGGTGAGATCCTTGATCGGGATCGGAAGACCGGCGAGCAGGCCGCGTTCGCCAGGCGGCCGTTGCATCAGGGTTTTCGCATGGCTGCGGGCGCGATCGAAGCACAACGTCGGCAGCGCGTTCGTCTTGCCGTCCACTTCGGCGATCCGCCGCTCCAGCACATCCAGGAGGTCAAGCGGCGTGATGTCGCCGGAATTCAACCGGCCGACAACTTCGCATGCCGTTGACCGGATGAGTGCCTGATCCGATGACATATAGTTCTCCTGCAACTTCGACCAGATTGTCTAACCCTGTAAAACATCTTACGACAAGGTGGAAACGTCAGGCGGATCAGGAGAAGCAATATGACCACGCCGTTCGATGCGCCTGATTGGCGCAGCTTGAGCCAGCAGGCTCTCGACAGCGGGCTCAACAACAGCATGGCCGTTGCCGGGAGCGCCGACATGGTTGCCGGCTGGGAGCGGCGCTCGGCGGAAATGCGGGCGCGATATACCGATCATCTCGACCTAAGATATGGTCCGCGCGAGCGGAACCGTATCGATTTCCTCAAGGCCGCCGAAGGGGCGCCGACGCTATTGTTCATCCATGGCGGCTATTGGCAGATGCGGGCCAAGGAGGCGTTTTCGTTGTTTGCCGCAGGCCCTTTGGCGCACGGCATCAACGTCGCCCTGATCGGTTATACGCTCGCCCCTGAGGCGACGCTCGACCAGATCGTCGCGGAAATCCACGCCGGCATCGACACTCTCGCCGGACGTCTACCCGATCTCGGCGGCGATGCGAACCGTATCGTAGCCTCGGGATGGTCCGCCGGCGGTCATCTGACCGCGATGGCAATGGCAAATCCAAGGATCAAGGGTGGTGTGGCGATCAGCGGCATCTACGATCTGGAACCGATCCGTCACTCCTATCTCAACATCAAGCTTGGCCTTGACGAAGCGATGTCGCATCGCAACTCGCCGATGATGCAGACGAACGGTCCGACGAAGCCGTTGTCTTTGGTAGCGGGATCAGCCGAGTTGCCGCTGTTGCGCAAGCAGACGGCGGATTTCACCGGCTACCGTGCCGGTCACGGATTGCCGGTGGGCTACGAGGAAATCCCGAACGCCAACCATTTCACCATCATGGACGAAATGGCTTCGCCGTCGGGGCGGGTCACCGCGTTGGTTCGCCAGATGTTCGAGCGGATTTAGAAACTATCCGTCATTCCGGGGCGATGCGGAGCATCGAACTATGGTGCGCAATTGCGCACCTGAGAATCCATCGAGCCGCAAAAAGATAGGATGATTGGATTCCTGGGCCCGCGCCAAGAGGTGCGGCCCGGAATGACGACTGAGACGGCGTATCGCAAACCCTTGGTCATGCGGGGACTTGCCATGGGTCCCTCATCGATGACAGGTTCGCTTATGAATTCCCTCGTCATATGTGGACGGCCCCTATTGGCAAGCTCTTTTTTTGACGCAACGATTTGGTCTGCTTCGGTCATATGTCCGGCCTGTTAGTGCGGGATTATGACCGCTGGCCCTGATGATACCCGACTGCGGTGGTCCCTATCATTCCGGCGAGCTTGGTGCTCGTGACGACTGGCGGGGTGTCCACGGCTTTCGGTGGTAACCGTATCGTTCATTCATCACATCGTTAAAGCTTGCCAAATTTGAACCGGCTAACTCCTATTCTGCTTGAATGCCTCCAGATAACGAGTTGCGTCTCAAGCTCTGAGGTATGTTTCTGTTCGGAACCCCTCGCCGGTGGTCATGATCGCCCAGCAGATCCTGGCCAGCTTGTTGGCCAGCGCGACGGCCACCACGCGCTCGGGCTTCCTGGCCCGTAACGCATTGATCCAGTCGGCGAGAGCGCCCTTACGCTTGCCCGCGACACGCAACACCGAGGTCGCACCGGTGACGAGCATCTTGCGGATATAGCGGTTGCCCTGTTTGGTGATGGCGCCGAGCTTCTCCTTGCCACCACTGGAATTTTGCCTTGGGGTCAGCCCCAGCCATGCCGCGAAGTCACGGCCCGATTTGAATACGCCGGGGTCGGGAACACTGGCTGCGGTCGCCGAGGCAATCAGCGTCCCGATACCTGGAATCTCGTCGAGCAGACGGCTGGTCGGATTTTGCCGATGCGCCTTGGCGATATCCTCCTCCATGGTCTCGATCGACTGGTCGAGCCCTTCCAGATGCTGGGCCAGGCCTGCCACCGCCGATTTGGCAATCTGCGGCAACGCCGCATCCGCCTGCGCCAACGCCAGCAGTTCATCGATGCGGCCAATGCCCTTGGCGGCGACAATGCCAAACTCGGCAAGATGGCCGCGCAGCGCGTTGACGCTCATGGTGCGCTGCTTGACCAGCAGTTCACGTGTCTTGTGCAGCATCAGCACAGCCTGCTGATCCGCGCTCTTGACCGGCACAAAGCGCATGCCTGGCCGCGACATCGCCTCGCAGATCGCAGCCGCGTCGACCGCGTCGTTCTTGCCGCGCTTGACGTAGGGCTTGATATAAGCTGGCGGTATCAGCACCACCTCGTGCCCCATCGCGATCAGTTCGCGCGCCCAATAATGCGCCGAGCCGCAAGCTTCCATGCCGACGCGGCAAGGCTCAATCTGCGAATAGAACTCAAGCACCTTCGATCGCTTCAGCTTGCGCGACACCGACAAGCCGCCCTCGCTCTGCAGCCCGTGAACCTGAAAATAGTTCTTGCCCAGATCAACTGCGGTTCTGATAAACTTCTTCATGGACGGCCTCCCTCTGTGTGGCGCTCCGGCGACCACGTTTTGGCACTTCGATGCCGTTTAGGTGGGGCCGTCCACACCATCATTCCGGGGCGCGAGCAAAGCGAGCGAGCTATGGTGCGCAATTGCGCACCTGAGAATCCATAACCCCAGTCGTTAGAGATGGCTTTTTATGTCTATCTGCTTGCGAGCAAGAAGCACGGCACGCTTTATCTTGGCGTGACGAACGACATCGTGCGCCGCACTTACGAACACCGAACCAAGACGGTTGGTGGTTTCACAGCACGATACGGTGTCGATAAGCTGGTCTGGTTTGAAATCTACGAGGACGCCGCGACGGCAATCGCGCGCGAGAAGGAGCTTAAGAAGTGGCGGCGTGACTGGAAGGTTCGTTTGATCGAAGAACAGAATCCGGAGTGGGGCGATCTCTATCCTGGAATCTGCAGTTAAGGCCTGTGGTTATGGATTCCGGGCCCGCGCCAAGAGGCGCGTCCCGGAATGACAGCCGAAAGGGCGCGCCACAAATCCAGCCCGTCATTCCGGGTTCAGCCCTGACGGGCTGCCCCGGAATGACAATGGAAAGAGCGGCACCTACCCCCATCCCGCCGCGATGCCGCCATCGACGGTGAAGATCACGCCGGACGTGAAGGCGGAGCGGTCGGAAGCGAGAAACGCCATCAGATCGCCGATCTCGCGGGGGTGGGCGGGACGGCCGAGCGGCAGGCCCTTTTGAAATTCCTTGTAGCGGTTTTCGTCGCCGAACTGGTTCCTGGCGCGGGTTTTCAAAAGCGTGACGTGGCGGTCGGTGCCGACCGGACCCGGATTGATTCCGACCACGCGGATGTTGTCGGCAAGGCTCTTGCCGCCGAGGGCGCGCGTGAAGGACATCAGCGCGGCGTTGCCGGCGCTGCCGCAAATATAGTTCGCATCGAACTTCTCGCCGGCCACGCCGATATCGTTGACGATGACGCCGTGCCCACGCGCCTTCATCTGGGCATAGATCGCGCGCGTGATGTTGATATAGCCGAACACCTTCAACTCCCAGGCGTGGCGCCAGGTCGCCTCATCGATCTTGTCGAGCGAACCGCCGGGGATGTCACCGGCATTGTTGACGAGGATGTCGATATCGGCGGCCGCCTTCACGAGGCGGGTGATGTCCTCGGACTTGCGCAGATCTACAACGGTGGTCGCGGCGTCGATCTGATGCGCCGAGCGCAGACGCTCCGCAAGCGCCTTGAGCTGATCGCCGCTGCGGGCGGCAAGCAGCAGATGACAGCCTTCTTCGGCAAAGGCTTCGGCTGCCGCCGCGCCAATGCCCTTCGAGGCGCCGGTAATGAGGACGCGTTTGCCGCGCAGATGAAGATCCATGGGATTGCTCGCTAAATGAGGTGGCGAAAAGAAATGGAGGAGTCTTTTTCCCTTAGGCCGCCTCTGGCGAGACGGTCAACATTGCACTGCACTGTTGCGCCGCGTCGCGGTTTGGTCCATTGCAATTCCGGTCACAGGCCGGTGCTAGTTCCGGCAACGAACGGCAAGGATTTCCCGATGAGTGGCGCAAAAAAGCAATACCGGATCGCGGTCATTCCCGGCGACGGAATCGGCAAGGAGGTGATGCCGGAGGGCCTGCGCGTCATCGAGACGGCGGCGAAAAAACATGGCGTCGCCGTGCATTTCGATCATTTCGACTTCGCTTCCTGCGATTATTACGAAAAGCACGGCCAGATGATGCCCGACGACTGGAAGGAAAAGATCGGCAAGCATGACGCGATCTATTTCGGAGCCGTCGGCTGGCCGGCGAAAATCCCCGATCACATTTCGTTGTGGGGCTCGCTGATCAAGTTCCGGCGGGAATTCGATCAATACGCCAATCTTCGGCCGGTGCGGCTGATGCCGGGCGTGCCGTCGCCGCTCGCGGGCCGCAAGCCCGGCGATATCGATTTCTGGGTGGTACGGGAAAACACCGAAGGCGAATATTCATCTGTCGGCGGGCGGATGTTTCCGGATACCGACCGCGAGTTTGTCACCCAGCAGACCGTGATGACCCGGACCGGCGTCGACCGTATTCTCAAATTCGCGTTCGAGCTTGCCCAGTCGCGGCCGAAGAAGCACCTGACCTCGGCGACCAAATCCAACGGCATCTCGATCACGATGCCCTATTGGGACGAGCGCGTGGAGGCGATGGCCAAGAACTATCCCAAGGTGAAATGGGACAAGTACCACATCGATATCCTGACCGCGAATTTCGTGCTGCATCCGGACTGGTTCGATGTCGTGGTCGGCTCCAACCTGTTCGGCGATATCCTGTCCGATCTCGGCCCGGCCTGTACCGGCACGATCGGCATTGCGCCCTCCGGCAATATCAATCCGGAAGGCAATTTCCCGTCGGTGTTCGAACCGGTGCATGGCTCGGCGCCTGATATCGCGGGGCAGGGGATAGCCAACCCGATCGGCATGATCTGGTCGGGTGCGATGATGCTGGAACATCTCGGCGAGAAGCAGGCCGCGGATGCCATTGTCGAAGCCATCGAGCGCACGCTCGGCGAGCGAACGTTGCGCACGCGCGATCTCGGCGGCAACGCCGACACGACCGCCTGCGGCAAGGCGGTCGCGGAGGTGGTGGAGTAGGTTTCTTTCTTACCCTCTCCCCCCTGTGGGAGAGGGTGGTTTCGAGCGCTAGCGAGAAACCGGGTGAGGGGCTCTGCTCTCTCGATAGACCGTAACCCCTCACCCGGCTCGAATTCGCTATCGCTTATTCTCGCCACCCTCTCCCGCAAGGGGAGAGGGTAAAGTGTGCCGTGCCGCTTCTAGCCGCCCCTCGCAATCCGGCGGCAATGCTCCCACGCCGCGTGGATCAGATTTTCGCTTGCTTCCGGCGTGCGAAACGCCGAATGCGCGGAGAGCGTCACGTTCGGTAATTTGGTCAGCGCATGACCCGCCGGCAAGGGCTCGGTGTTGAATACGTCGAGGCCGGCATGAAGAATGTGGCCTGACTTCAGCGCTTCGATCATCGCGGCCTCATCGACCATCGCCGCGCGCGCGGTGTTGACCAGGATCACGCCCCGCTTCATGGCGTTGATACGCTCGCGCGAAAGAAAGCCGCGGGTCTCATCGTCGAGCAGAAGATGCAGCGAGACGACCTGGCTCTGCGCCAGCAACGCATCGAGCGAAACGAATTCGACGCCGGCAAATTGCCTCAGTGACCGGTTCCAGGCGATCACGCGCATGCCGCTGCCGAGCGCGATGCGCGCGACTTCCGCGGCGATGCCGCCAAAGCCGATCAGGCCAAGGGTTTTGCCGGTGAGCTGCATGCCGTCTTCGCGCAGCCAGTTGCCGGCACGCATCTCGCGGTCCATTTTCGCAATCCCACGCGCCGCCGCCCACATCAATGCGATCGCGCATTCCGCAACCGCGGTGTCGCCGTAGCCCTTGATCAGGTGAACGGCGATGCCGAGCTCGGAAAGCTCTTCCGGGTTCATGTAGCTGCGTGCGCCGGTTCCCAGGAAGACGACGTGCTTGAGGCCGCCGCATTGACGCGCGATGTCGGTCGGCAGCGCTGTGTGATCGACGACGATGATCTCGGCGCCGTCGAGCAAAGCGGGAATCTGTTCCGGCGTGATATCGGGGTCGCGGTTGACGCGCAAGTGCGGATCGCCCGGCTTGTTTTGCCGCTCGAAAATATCCGCCAGCGACCGGTTGGCATCGACAAAAACCCCGCGCACGAAAATCTCCCGTTTTAAGGTTTTGGCGCGCTCACGAGGCGACGCCGGCCAACGCCAGCACGGTGTGCATCAACACGTTGGCGCCCGCCGTGCAGTCCGCTTGCGTTGCGTCCTCAAGCTCGTTGTGGCTGACGCCGTCCTTGCAGGGTACGAATACCATGGCGGCTGGAATTTTCGTATTGAGGTTGCACGCATCGTGAGCCGCGCCGGAGGTGATGCGGCGGTGGGAGAGGCCGAGTTTTTTGGCGGCACTCTCCACCGCATCGACCAGTCCTGGATCGAAATGGGTCGGCTCCTTGCGCCAGACCAGATCAAGCGTCACCTCAACCTTGCGACGGGCCGAAATTTCCCTGACCGCGGCACGCAAACCCGCGTCGAGCGCGTCCATGATCGCGGCATCGGCGCTGCGGCAGTCGATGGTGAAGGCGATCTCGCCTGGAATGACATTGCGCGAGGGGTTGGCGATAACGGCCTCGCCTATGGTGCCGACGGCCTTGTTGGGGCCGTGCTTGCTGGCGGCGGCTTCCATGGCCAGCACAATCTCCGACAAGGTCGCGAGCGCATCGCGGCGCAGCGGCATCGGTGTCGTGCCGGCATGGCTTTCAAAGCCGGTGATCTTGCCGTCGTACCACAATATCCCCTGGCCGGAATCCACCACGCCAATGGTCTTGCTTTCGGCCTCGAGGATCGGGCCCTGTTCGATGTGTAGTTC
Organism: uncultured Alphaproteobacteria bacterium; assembly: GCA_963832045.1. GTDB lineage: Bacteria > Pseudomonadota > Alphaproteobacteria > Rhizobiales > Xanthobacteraceae > Bradyrhizobium. Next base: position 266,444 of record CAWHSM010000004.1, on the reverse strand, counting down.
GATGAAGCCGGAGAATTGCTGTTGGCCCACCAGCCGTTCGCCGCGATAGCCGATGCTATCCAGCGCTTCCGCAACGCTGACGCCGTCCGCATCCTTGCGGGACAGGATATCGTCGGTCGTGAAATCACCGACATGGGCTGCGGATGCCATCGTGGCCGGTGCGAAACGCGAGCCCTCCTCGTTGGTCCAGTTGACAATACAGATCGGGATTTCGGTCTCGATTCTGGCATCGTTGAGCGTGCGGACGACTTCGAGCGCCGCCAGCGTGCCGAGCACGCCATCGAACTTGCCGCCGGTCGGCTGCGTATCAAGATGCGAACCGAGCCCGATCGGCGGCTTTGACATGTCGCGGCCCTTGCGCAGGCCGAACATCGAGCCCAGCGTATCGACATGCACCTCAAGGCCGGCGGCCTCGCACTCCCTGCGAAACCAGTCGCGGACCTGCTTATCCTCCGGTCCCAGCGTCAGCCGCCGCACGCCGCCTTTGGGCGTGGCGCCGAAATTGGCGGTTTCGTGGATCGTGTCCCAGAGTCTGGCGGAATCGATTTGCAGGTTGGAAGCAACAGGGGTGGTCATGAGGCCTTCCAGTGATGATGGTGCGTACAGTTTTCAATGACGCGCCCGCCGCGGCGCGTCAACAATCGCCGTGTCCATGGTCGCAGCGCCGCCTTGCGCGATCCTGGCGGCGAGATCGACGACGCGTTCGACCGCAAGCGTGTCGGGGGATTCCAGCCAGCTTGCCGAGAATGTCAGCGGCGGGATTTTGAGGTCGGTCGAAAGAAGCTGTAGCCGGCCGTCCGCCAGTTCGGTCTCGACGATCGCGGTCGGGATGACAGCGATTCCGAGCCCTTCGATCGCCATGTGGATGACGGTTGCGAGCGAAGCGCTGGCATGCAGCCGGATCGGCGGCAGGTCGGGGCGGTTGAACAAGGAGCGGATGGTTTCGTAAGGCTGGGTCTTGCGTGGGAAGGTAATGATCGGAAATTTCGCAAGGTCCTTGATCTTCAGGGGACCTTCGGGAAGACCAAGCGAAGGACTTGCCAGAAATCCGATTTTGTAGTCGCACAGCACGCGGTTGCGGACACCGGAAGCAGGCAGCGGCCCGAGCAGGAAAGCGAGTTCGATTTCCTGCCCCAACAGCCGCGCGGTCAGATTGGGCGTGATGTCGACCTCGATCTCCAGCGACAAATTGGGATGGGCGGTGTTGACGCCCTGGATCAGCCGCGGCAGCCAGGTGTGCACGATGGTTTCGGCGACCCCAAGCCGCAGCACGCCGCGCATCGCCGAGCGGTCGCCGACTTCCGCCATCATCTCCGCGCGCAAGGAGATCAGCTTTTCCGCGTAGATCATCAATTGCCGGCCGCTCGGTGTCGGCGAGACGACGCGATGGTCGCGGTTCAACAGCTTGACCCCCATCTCGCGCTCGAGCTGGGCGATCCGTTGCGAAATCGCCGGCTGGGTGGTGTTGAGGCGTTGGCCGGCGCCGCGAAAGCTGCCGAGCGTCACCACCCATAGGAAGGTCTCGATCGATTTGAAGTCCACCATCGGCACCGCTCAGCGATAATTTGGTTTTATCCAAACTGATTAGAAAGTAAGATTAGACTTTATAGTACGTGTGGGTTTCACTGATGTCGAGAGATCATAGGCAGGGCGGCGTCATGACCATTTCTGCGGCGGTGCAGTCATTCCGCGAGGGCGAGGATTTGCTACCGAGCCGCCAGGCAAGGCTTGCGTGCCGCACCGGGGCGGCGGCCACCACGGCCGGCGTCGCCAACGGTTTTGTTCAGGGCAATCTCGCGATCCTGCCGGAAAAGCTGGCGGCGTCGTTTCATCGTTTCTGCCAGCTCAATCCCAAGCCCTGTCCGATCATCGGCATGTCCGAAGTCGGCGACCCCCGAATTCCCGTGCTCGGCCCCGATCTCGACATCCGCACCGATGTGCCGCGCTATCGCGTCTGGCGCGACGGCGAGGTGGTGGAGGAGCCGACCGACATCAAGGCGCACTGGCGCGACGATCTGGTTGCCTTCGTGCTCGGCTGCTCGTTTTCATTCGAAGAAGCGCTGCTGGCCGAAGGCCTGCCGATCCGCCACATCGAGCGCAAGGTTCGCGTGCCGATGTACCGCACCAACATCGCGTGCGCCTCCGCGGGGCCGTTTGCAGGCCCCTTGGTGGTGTCGATGCGCCCGTTCAAGCCGGCGCAGGCGATCCGCGCCGTGCAGATCACGACACGCTTTCCTGCGGTGCATGGCGCGCCTGTTCATCTCGGCCACCCGCATTCGATCGGCATCGCCGATATCGCCAAGCCCGACTACGGCGATGCCGTACCGGTCGAGCCCGATGAGATTCCGGTGTTCTGGGCCTGCGGCGTCACACCGCAGGCGGTCATTGCCGCGGCGAAGCTGCCGTTTGCTATTACGCATGCGCCGGGCCTGATGCTGGTGACGGATTTGCGCAACAGGGATCTTGCGGTGCTGTAATGGGCAGCGCTTGCCGCTCATTGAGGCTTTACCGTCACCTCCAATCATTCCATCGATAGAAGCCGACAAACAAGGATTTTCCAATGAACATCTCTCGCCGAAATGTATTGCTCGGGGCCACCGCGAGCGCCGCGCTGTTGCCGGTCGCGGCGCGCGCGCAAACTTCCGAGGTCGTGATCGGCCTGATCTATCCGCTGTCGGGGGCGAGCGCCCAGATCGGCGTCGACGCGCAAAAGGCGTTTGAAACGGCGGCTGAGATCATCAACAAGAATTTCGATTTCGACATGCCGCTGGCGCGCGGCGAGGGTTTGCCGGGCCTCGGCGGCGCCAAGGTGCGTCTGGTGTTCGCCGACCATCAGGCCGATCCGCAGAAGGGCCGTGCCGAAGCCGAACGCCTGATCACGCAGGAAAAAGTCTGCGCGATCGTCGGCACCTACCAGAGCGCGGTCGCCGTCACGGTCAGCCAGGTCTGCGAGCGCTACGGCATTCCGTTCATGTCGGCCGACAACTCTTCGCCAAGCCTGCATCGCCGCGGCCTGAAATTCTATTTCCGCGCCTCGCCGCATGACGAAATGTATTCCAAAGCGATGTTCGACTTCTACGACGTCATGAAGAAGAAGGGCGTCAAGATCGAGACCCTGTCGCTGTTCCACGAGGATACGATCTTCGGCACCGACTCCGGCAATGCCCAGACCAAGCTCGCCAGCGAACGCGGCTACAAGATCGTTTCCGACATCAAATACCGGGCGAATTCGCCGTCGCTCTCGGCCGAGGTGCAGCAGCTCAAGGCGGCCAACGCCGATGTGCTGATGCCCTCAAGCTACACCACCGACGGCATCCTGCTGATCAAGACCATGGGCGAACTCGGCTACAAGCCGCCGGCGATCGTGGCGCAGGACGCCGGCTTCTCCGAAAAGGCGCTCTATGACGCGGTCGGCGACAGGCTCGAAGGCGTGATCTCGCGCGGCACCTTCTCGCTCGATCTCGCGGCCAAACGGCCGATGGTCGGCAAGATCAACGACATGTTCAGGGAAAAGTCCGGCAAGGACCTCAACGACTATTCGTCGCGGCAGTTCATGGCCCTCATCCTGATGGCGGACGCCATCAGCCGTGGCAAATCGACCGACGGCGAGAAAATCCGCGAAGCGCTGGCCGCAACCGACATTCCGGGCGAGCAGACCATCATGCCGTGGAAGCGTGTGAAGTACGACGAGACGGGCCAGAACAACGATGCCGATCCGGTGTTGCTGCAATATGTCGGCGGCAAGTTCGTCACCATCTTCCCGCCGCAAGCGGCCGTCGCCGAAGCCACCTGGCCGATGAAGTAAGATGAGTTCGTTGTGTCATGCCCGGAAGGCGGCCCTCATCCCGAGGAGCTTGCGCGCTCCTCAGGATGAGGATCTTCGTCGGGAGCGACACCGTTGACTGCCGAGACCATCATCCAAAGTCTCGCCAGCGGCCTCTTGATGGGGCTGCTCTACGGCCTGATCGCCGTGGGACTGGCGTTGATCTTCGGGCTGATGGACGTCGTGAACTTCGCCCACGGCGAATTCCTGATGATCGCGATGTACGCAACGTTCTTTCTGTTCGCGTTCTTCGCCATCGATCCCTTGTTGTCGGCCCCGCTGGTGGCGGCCGCATTGTTCGTGCTGGGCGCGGTGGTCTATCTCCTCGTCGTGCGGTTCGCCGTCCGCGCCAAGGCCAATGCCGGCATGGTGCAGATTTTTTCGACCTTCGGGCTCGCGATCGTGATGCGGGGGCTGGCGCAATATTTCTTTACGCCGGATTATCGCAGCATCACGCACTCGTGGTTGGGCGGCAAGACCATCTCGCTTGCCGGAATCTTCCTGCCGGTGCCGCAACTGTTCGGCGCACTGGTTGCGATTAGCGCCTTCGTCGCGCTCTATTTCTTTATCAACCGCACGGACTTCGGCCGCGCGCTTGAGGCGACGCGCGAGGACGCGGGCGCGGTGGCGCTGGTCGGCATCGACAAGAACCGGGTGTTCGCGCTCGGTTGGGGGCTCGGCGCGGCGCTGGTCGGGCTTGCCGGCGCGATCATGGCAACATTCTTCTACATCTACCCTGATGTTGGCGCGTCCTTTGCGTTGATTGCCTATGTCACGGTGGCGCTTGGCGGTTTCGGCAGCGTGTTCGGCGCGTTCGCCGGCGGCCTTATCGTCGGTCTCGTTGAAGCGACTACGGCGTTGATCCTGCCGCCCTCGCTGAAGTCGATCGGCATCTACGCGGTCTATCTGCTCGTGGTATTCATACGGCCGCGCGGCCTGTTCGGGTCGATCTGATGGATACGGCCTTTGCCCAGCGCCGCCGCCGCGATCTGATGGTGGCCGCCTGCTTTGCCGTGATCGCGGCGCTTGTCCCGTTGTTCGTCAAGGACGTCTATGTCCAGAACATCATGGTGCTGACCCTGATGTATGCGGCGCTGTCGCAGAGCTGGAACATTCTCTCCGGCTATTGCGGGCAGATCTCGCTCGGGCATGCGCTTTATTTCGGGCTCGGCGCCTATGCGACGGCGCTTCTGTTCACGAAATTCGGCGTACTGCCGTGGTTCGGCATGCTCGGTGGTGGGTTGATATCGGCGGCGATTGCGATGGCGCTCGGCTATCCCTGCTTCCGTTTGCGCGGCCACTACTTCGTCATCGCCACCATCGTGATCGCCGAGACCGCGCTGCTGCTGTTTCAGAACTGGGATTGGGCGGGCGCGGCGCTCGGGATCGACATTCCCGTGCGTGGCGACAGCTGGCTGAAATTCCAGTTCACCCGCAGCAAATTGCCGTACTTCTACTTTGCACTGGTTCTCGCCTGCATCGCCTGGCTCGTGACCTGGTGGCTTGAGTATTCCAAGTGGGGCTATTGGTGGCGCGCGGTGAAGGACAATCCCGATGCCGCCGAAAGCCTGGGCGTGGTGGTGTTCAACTCCAAAATGGGGGCGGCCGCCGTTTCGGCGTTTCTCACCGCCATCGGCGGCGGCTTCTACGCGCAATTCGTCTCCTATATCGACCCCGAAAGCGTGATGGGCTTTCAGTACTCGCTGTTGATGGCGCTGCCGGCGGTGCTTGGCGGGATCGGCACCTTGTGGGGGCCGGTGTTAGGGGCCGTCATTCTCATCCCGCTCACCGAACTCACACGTTCCTTCATCGGCGGCTCCGGCCGCGGCGTCGACCTGATCGTCTATGGCACGCTGATCGTGCTGATTTCGCTGGCGCGCCCGCAAGGGCTGGTCGGATTGTTTTCCATCCGCCGCAACGAAGCCGCCCGATGACGGCGCTGCTCGAAACCAGGGGCATCTGGCAACGCTTCGGCGGCCTTGTCGCCAACAGCGATGTCTCGATCTCGGTCGGGCGCGGCGAGATCGTCGGTCTGATCGGCCCCAACGGCGCCGGCAAATCCACCCTGTTCAATCTGATCGCGGGTGTGTACACGCCCAGCCAGGGCTCGATCGTCTTCGACGGCGAGGACGTCACCGCGCTGCCGGCAGCGGAGCGTTGCGAACGCGGCATCGCGCGCACCTTTCAGGTCGTCAAGAGTTTTGAGACCATGACGGTGATCGACAACGTCATCGTCGGCGCGCTGATCCGCACCACCATCATGCGCGAGGCGCGGCGCAAGGCCCATGAGGTACTGGAATTCTGCGGGCTGGCGGCACGTGCGAATGTGCTCGCCAGCCAACTCATTCCATCGGAAAAGCGCCGCCTCGAGGTCGCTCGTGCGCTTGCGACCGAACCAAAACTGCTGCTGCTCGACGAAGTCCTCACCGGGCTGACCCCGATCGAGGCGCAGACGGGTGTCGAACTGGTTCGAAAGGTGCGCGCCACTGGCGTCACCGTGCTGATGGTCGAGCATGTCATGGAGATCGTGATGCCGCTGGTCGATCGCGCCATCGTGCTCGATCTCGGCAAGGTTCTGGTCGAGGGCAAGCCCACCGACGTCGTTCGCGATCCGAAAGTGATCAGCGCCTATCTTGGGGATCGTCATGCTGTCGGTGCATGAAGTCACCACTGCCTATCAGGGGCTGGTTGCGCTCTCGCAGGTCACGATCGAGGTCGCCAAGGGCGAGGTCGTTTGCGTCGCGGGCGCCAACGGCGCCGGCAAATCGACGCTTCTGAAAACCATTGCCGGCGCCGAACGGCCGCGTTCCGGCAGCGTCACCTTCGACGGCCAGCGCATCGACGGCATGGTGCAGCACATGATCACCGCGCGCGGCATCGCTTATGTTCCGGAAAATCGCCGGCTGTTTCCACGGCTCTCGGTGCGCGACAATCTGCGGCTCGGCAGCTATCTCTACCGCGGCAAGCCGGATCGCGAAGCGCCGCTCGGACTTGTGTTCAAGCTGTTTCCAAGGCTTTCCGAACGGCTCGACCAGCGCGCCGAGACGCTTTCCGGCGGCGAGCAGCAGATGCTGGCGATCGGGCGCGCATTGATGACCCGGCCGCGGCTGTTGATGCTGGACGAGCCTTCGCAGGGCATCATGCCAAAACTCGTTGATGAGATTTTTCAGGCCGTCAAACGCATCCGCGATACCGGCATGACGGTCCTGATCGTCGAGCAACGCATCGCCGAGTGTCTGGATATCGCCGATCGCGCCTACATTTTGCAAACCGGGCGCGTGCAGATGCAGGGCACATCCGCCGAAATCAAATCCAATCCGGACGTGCGCAAGGCGTATCTGGGGCTGTAGTTGCTACAGTGTTTCCACACATGTGATCCTCATCCTGAGGAGCCGCGAAGCGGCGTCTCGAAGGATGGCCGGTTTGTGCTTGGTTATCCTTCGAGACGCCATGCTCCGCATGGCTCCTCAGGATGAGGACGGTGTATGTAGCGGATGCTCCGGCAACACCACGCCGAACGTCTTCGTCAAATCCGCAATTTGTGCCGGCGTGAGATAGCGCGGGTTGAGCCCACGCAGCAGCAGATAGAGTTTTGCGGTCTCTTCCAACTCCTCGATCGCGAATACGGCGGCTTCCAGCGTGTCACCCGACACCACCGGGCCGTGATTGGCGAGCAGAACGGAAGAGTATTTGCCAGCGAGACCCTTGATCGCGTCGGCGACCGCCGGATCGCCGGGCCGGTAATACGGCACGAGCGCGGTCGCGCCGCATCTCATCAGGTAATAGGCCGTCATCGGCGGCAGCGCCGCGCGCGGGTCGATCTCCGGCAGCATCGACAGCGCCACCGAATGCGTCGAATGCAAATGGACCACCGCGCGTGCGGGCGTGCGGGTTTCGTACAATGCGGTATGCAGCGGCACTTCCTTGGTCGGGGCGTCGCCGGAAACGAGCCGCCCCCTGGAATCGAGCCGCGACAGCCGCGCCGGGTCCAGGAAGCCGAGCGAGGCGTTGGTCGGCGTCACCAAACAGCCGCCGTCGTCGAGCCTGACCGAAATATTGCCGGAAGAACCCGGCGTCAGGCCGCGCTCGAACAACGAGCGGCCAAGGCGGCAGATTTCCTCGCGGAGTGTTGTTTCGTTCATGGCGGTATCTTGTCTCATGCTTTGGCAGCGCGGCCAAGCCGTGATACGCAAGAGATAAATTTCGAAAAGTTAGGGAAACGCCGCATGTCTTCCGCCACAAAACCGCGCATCGCCGTCATTGGGCTCGGCTCGATGGGCTACGGCATGGCGAGCGCGCTCAAGCGGGCCGGATTCGAGGTCACCGGCTGCGACGTGTCAGTCGATACGCTCAAGCGCTTCGTATCGGAAGGCGGGAAGGGAGCGGCCACGCCTGCGGAGGCCGCGCTCAGCGCCGACATTGTCGTCAGCGTGGTCGTCAACGCCGCCCAGACGGAGACGATCCTGTTCGGCAAGAATGGCGTCGCCGAGACGCTGGCCAAGGATGCGGTATTCGTTTCTTCCGCAACCATGGATCCGGACGTTGCACGGCGGCTTTCGAAACAGCTGGAAGCAACGGGGCGGCACTATCTCGACGCGCCGATTTCCGGCGGCGCGCAGCGTGCGGCGCAGGGTGAACTGACGATTCTCGCTTCGGGCAGCGCGGCGGCCTTTGCCAAGGCGCGCCCGGCGCTCGATGCGATGGCGGCCAAACTCTACGAACTCGGCGACGCCGCAGGGCAAGGCGCGGCCTTCAAGATGATCAACCAGTTGCTTGCCGGCGTTCATATCGCGGCGGCATCGGAGGCGATTGCGTTCGCTGCCAAGCAGGGCCTCGATATCCGCAAAGTGTACGAAGTCATCACGGCGTCCGCCGGCAATTCCTGGATGTTCGAAAACCGCATGCCGCATGTGCTGGACGGCGATTATACGCCGCGCAGTGCGGTCGAGATCTTCGTGAAAGACCTCGGCATCATCCAGGACATGGCGCGCACTGCAAAATTCCCGGTGCCCGTGGCGGCCGCAGCACTTCAGATGTTCCTGATGACGGCCGCTTCCGGCATGGGTCGCGACGACGACGCGTCGGTGGCGCGGATGTATGCCCGCGTGACCGGCACGCATTTGCCCGGCGAGCCGAAGTAGAAGAGGACGATCAATGCCCCGATTTGCCGCCAATCTCACCTTGATGTTCAACGAGGTGCCGTTCCTCGATCGCTTCGATGCGGCGGCGAAAGCAGGCTTTACCGCGATCGAGTTCCTGTTTCCTTACGCTCACCCGCCGGAGGAAATCGGAAAACGCCTGCATGACAATGGACTGACGCAAGCGTTGTTCAACCTGCCTCCCGGCAATTGGGATGCCGGCGAGAAAGGCTTTGCGGCGCTGCCGGATCGATTTGCGGATTTGCAGGCCAGCCTGCGCACTGCATTGCCTTACGCGCAGGCGACTGGCGTGAAGCGGTTGCATTTGATGTCGGGAATCGCCGACCGCAACGATCCGAAGGCGGTCGCGGCATTCCGTAAATCGGTCAGATGGGCGGCGGAGTTCCTGGCGCCCCACGGCATTGACGTCGTGCTCGAGCCGCTCAATGCGCGCAACACGCCCGGATATTTTCTCAACGACTTCGGATTTGCGCGAGACGAGATCATTGAGTTGAGCATTCCGAACCTGAAGTTGCAGTTCGACATCTATCACTGCCAGATACTGCACGGCGATGTGACCATGCGGCTGCGTGAGATGATGCCGATCGTCGGTCACATCCAGATCGCCAGTGTTCCCTCGCGGCATGAGCCGGATGACGAGGAGCTGAACTATCCGTTCCTGTTCGCTGAGCTGGACCGGCTCGGCTATGGCGGCTTTGTCGGCTGCGAATACAATCCGCGCGGCAAGACCACCGACGGGCTTGCCTGGTTCAAGCCGTATGCAGGGAAGAAGTCATGAAACTTGCACTCGGCTGCATCGCCGACGACTACACCGGCGCTTCCGATCTTGCCAATACGCTGACGCGCGCGGGCCTGCGAACCGTGCAAACGATCGGCGTTCCCGCGGATGAACTTGCGCTGCCTGAGGTCGATGCTGTCGTGGTGTCGTTGAAGAGCCGCTCGATCGAGGCGGGCCTGGCGGTGTCGCGTTCGCGGGCTGCCGACAAATGGCTGCGCGGTCGTGGCGCGGATCATGTGCTGTTCAAGATCTGTTCGACCTTCGATTCCACCGACACCGGCAATATCGGCCCGGTGATGGATGCGTTGCGTGCGGATTCGGGCGAGACAATCGTTCTCGTGACGCCGGCATTTCCCGAAACCGGCCGCACCGTCTATCAGGGCAACCTGTTCGTCGGCTCGGTGCCGTTGAATGAGAGCCCGCTGAAGGACCACCCGCTCAATCCGATGCACGACTCCAATCTCGTGCGGGTGCTGGCGCGCCAGAGCAAAACTGAAATCGGCCTCGTCGATCTCGCAACCGTCGTTCGTGGACCGGAGGCGGTGCGGGCGCGTCTTGACGATCTGTCCGGCAAGGGTGTCGGCGCGGCCGTCATCGACGCGGTCTTCGATCGTGACCTGGAGACGATCGGTGAGGTCTCGCTCAGCCATCGGCTTTCGGTCGGCGCATCCGGCATCGGGCTTGGCCTGGCGCGCGCCCTGGTCCTTGCGGGCAGGGGACAGCAGGGTGTCGCGGGCAAGACGGTGGAAGCGCCGGTCGGCGGGCCGGCGGCCTGCCTTGCCGGCAGCTGTTCGCAGGCAACGTTGCAGCAGATCGCCAGTGCCGAAGCGGCAATGGCCGTGCTTCACCTCGATCCCGACCGTATAATCACCGGGCAGGATGAAGCTCGCCGCGCGCTGTCCTGGGCCGGGGAACGACTCAAGGAGGGGCCTGTCCTGATCGCCTCCAGTTCGACGCCGGAGGAGGTCGCAGCTCTGCAATTTCGTCATGGCCGCGATGCAGCCGGGCATGCCATCGAGCAGGCGATGGCCGATATCGCCGACGGTCTGGTGCAATCAGGGGTGCGACGTCTGGTTGTTGCCGGTGGTGAAACTTCAGGCGCGGTCGTCGATCGTTTAGGCATTCCCGGTTTTCTGGTCGGTGCAGAAATTGCCGCGGGGGTGCCTGTATTACGCGCGGTTGGAGCGAAGCAGGGCGAGATGCTGCTTGCCTTGAAATCGGGCAATTTCGGCGGACCCCGATTCTTCTCCGATGCGCTCGACTTGATGCGTTAACTCAAGCCAGCGTCCAGAAGGCGGTTAAGGTCTCGCGGAATTGAAATCTTTTGACCGGCCAGAGGTTAGCCATTTGGCGGCAATTCAGGTAAAGCCCCGCGCGAGCATCACCCATCACCAAAGTCTGGTCGAGGAATGTCAGCGTCATGACTGAGTTGGTCCGTATTGCCCTGAACCGGCCATACACATTCGTCGTGCTCGCGCTGCTGCTCCTGATCATCGGGCCGTTGGCTGCGATGCGCACGCCGGTCGACATCTTTCCGGATATCCGAATCCCCGTGATCGGCGTCATCTGGCAGTACACCGGTTTGCCGCCGGATCAGATGTCCGGTCGTATCGTCACGCCCTACCAGCGCATTCTGACGACGACAGTTAACGATATCGAACACATCACAGCGAATTCCTATAACGGTATCGGTATCGTCAAGATCTACTTCCAGCCGAACGCCGACATTCGCACGGCCAACGCGCAAGTGACCGCCGTCTCGCAGACGGTCCTCAAGCAGATGCCGCCGGGCGCCACGCCGCCGCTGATCCTGAACTACTCCGCCTCGACGGTTCCGATCATCCAGCTCGCCCTGTCAGGGGAGGGGCTCACCGAACAGATTCTCGCCGATGTCGCCCTCAATCAGTTGCGCACGCCGCTGGTGACGGTACCTGGCGCGGCGGTCCCCTATCCCTATGGCGGGAAGGTACGTCAAATCCAGATCGACGTCGATCCGTCGAAGTTGCAGGCGCTGGGGCTCTCCGGCCAGGATGTTGCTAACGCGCTTGCCGCGCAAAATCTCATACAGCCCGCCGGTACCTCGAAGATCGGCAGCTTCGAATATGTCATCCAGGTCAACAATTCGCCGCTGAAGATCGATGAACTCGGCAATCTCCCGATCAAGGTGGTCAACGGCGCGACGGTCTATGTGCGCGATGTCGCCACCGTGCGCGACGGCAATCCGCCGCAAACCAACGTCGTTCATGTGAACGGTGGTCGTTCCGTTCTGATGGTGGTGCTGAAGTCGGGTTATATCTCGACGCTCGACATCATCGCCGGCGTCAAGAAGAAGCTGGCCGCATACAAGGATTCACTTCCAGACGCGCTGAAGATCGGATTCGTCGGCGACCAGGGCGTGTTCGTGGCCGCCTCGATCGAGGGCGTGGTGCGCGAAGGCGTGCTCGCGGCCATGCTCACAAGTGTGATGATCCTCTTGTTCCTGGGAAGCTGGCGCTCGACGATCATCATCGCGACGTCGATCCCGCTTGCTGTGTTCGGTTCGATCATCATGCTGGCGGCCTTCGGCGAAACCCTCAACATCATGACGCTGGGCGGCCTGGCGCTCGCGGTCGGCATTCTCGTTGACGAAGCCACCGTGACGATCGAGAACATCAACTGGCATCTGGAGCAGGGCAAGGAAGTTCGACCGGCGATTCTGGACGGCGCGCAGCAGATCGTGGTGCCGGCCTTCGTCTCGCTGCTCTGCATCTGCATCGTGTTCATACCGATGTTTTTCCTGCAAGGCATCCCCCGCTTCCTGTTCGTGCCGATGGCCGAAGCGGTGATCTTCGCGATGATCTGGTCCTTCATCCTGTCGCGAACGCTGGTGCCGACGATGGCGATGTATTTGCTTAAGCCGCATCAGCATGAGCATGGCGCTGCCCTGCCGCCCACGCGCAACCCGCTGGTCTGGTTCCAGCGCGGCTTCGAGGCCAAATTCGAGCAGTTCCGTAGCGGACATCGCGACCTGCTGACGCTTGCGCTGCGTCACCGTCCGACCTTCGTGACCGGTTTCCTGGTCTTTATCGTCGCCTCGTTCGCTCTGGTGCCCTATCTCGGACAGAACTTTTTCCCGTCGGTCGATGCCGGCCAGATCCTGATGCATGTTCGCACCCAGGTCGGTACCCGCCTGGAGGAAAGCGCCAATCAGCTCGCCGATGTCCAGAAGGCGATCCGCAAAATCATCCCGCCGGATCAGATTGAGACGATGACCGACAACATCGGCCTGCCGAACTCCGGCATCAATACGGCGTACAACAATACCGGCGTGATGGGCCCGCAGGACGGCGACATCCAGATCAAGCTGAAGGACGATCATCCGCCGACTGAGAATTACGTAAAGGCGATGCGTGCGGAGCTTCCGCGTCTCTTCCCTGGAACGAGTTTTGCTTTTCTCCCGGCCGATATTGTCAACCAGATCCTGAACTTCGGCGCGCCCGCGCCGATCGACTTGCAGATCAGGGGCAACAATTTGAACGCGAACTTCGCCTACGCTACCAACCTGCTGAATCGCATTCGCCGGATTCCAGGCGTCGCGGACGCGCGCATTCAGCAATCGGCGAGCAATCCGACCTTCAACATCGATGTGGACAGGACGCGGGCGCAATATGTCGGCCTGACCGAGCGCGATGTCGTCAACAGTCTGACCGTCAACCTGTCGGGCAGCGGGCAGGTCACGCCGACCTACTTCCTCAACCCTGATAACGGCGTGTCTTACTCGATCGTGATGCAGACGCCGCAATATCAGATCGATTTGCTGAGCGCGCTGGAGACCCTGCCGATCACCTCCAACGTGCCGACGGCGGCGCCGATTCTTGGTGGTGTTGCCAGCATTACCCGGACGACGTCGAGCGCGATTGTTTCCCAATACGACATCCAGCCGGTGGTGCAGATTTTCGCGACCCCACAGGGGCGCGATCTCGGCGGCATCGCCTCGGACGTCCAGAAGGTCATCGCGGACACGGCCAAGCAAGTACCGAAGGGCTCTACGGTTGTGCTTTCCGGTCAGGTGCAGACCATGAACAGTTCGTTTACCGGTTTGCTCTTTGGTTTGCTCGGGGCCATTGTGCTGGTCTATTTCCTGATCGTGGTGAACTTCCAGTCCTGGTCCGATCCGTTCGTCATCATCACGGCGTTGCCGGCGGCGCTGGCCGGGATCGTATGGATGCTGTTCACGACCCACACCACGATGTCGGTCCCGGCGTTGACCGGGGCGATCATGTGCATGGGCGTCGCCACCGCCAACAGCGTGCTGGTGATCAGCTTTGCCCGCGAACGCTACGACGAACACGGCGACCCGGTCGCGGCCGCTATCGAGGCCGGTTTTGTGCGAATCCGGCCGGTCTTGATGACCGCGCTCGCCATGATCATCGGCATGATGCCGATGTCGCTGGGGCTGGGCGACGGCGGCGAAGCCAATGCCCCGCTGGGCCGGGCCGTGATCGGCGGACTGGCCTTCTCGACGATCGCGACCCTGATGTTTGTTCCCGTGGTTTTCAGTATGCTGCACAAGAAGCGGGACGCCAAAGCCGTCGTCCTATCGGAGACAGAGAATGCCCACTGAAGCTCGCAAGCCGACTTCTCGCCGGAAACTGGGCGTTTTCGGCTCAGTTGCCCTGGTTGCTGCCTTGACGTTGGTAGTCAGCGGTATCCGTGCGCGGGAAGATTCCAGCACCAAGCTGCGGGAATGGACCGACGACCAGGCCATTCCGTCGGTCGCGGTGATCTATCCCGATCCGGGGCAGTTAACAGCCACGATCGATCTTCCGGGCCGGCTTGAAGCTTATTACCGCGCGCCGATCTTCGCCCGCGTCAACGGCTACCTGAAAAGCTGGAGCGTTGATATCGGCGCACGGGTCAAGGCCGGCGAAGTGATCGCCGAGATCGAAGCGCCCGACCTCGATCAGCAATTGCTGCAAGCGCGCGCCGATCTCACCAACCAGCAGGCGAGCGCCAAGCTTTCGGAAGTGACGCTCGCGCGCCGCAAGACGCTGATCGCGTCGAATTTCGTCTCGATGCAGGAAATCGACGAGCGCACCGCCGACCTCTCCAACAAGAACGCCGCGGTCAACTCCAGCCAGGCCAACGTTGAGCGTCTTGAGGCGTTGGCCAATTACAAGAAGATCACCGTGCCGTTCGACGGCATCGTCACCGCGCGTACGACTGACGTCGGCGCGCTGATCAATGCAGGCGGCGGCAGCGGCCCGCCGATGTTCGTGATCTCGGACATCAAGAAGCTGCGCGTCTATGTCAACGTTCCGCAGAATTATGTGCCGTCGGTGAAGATCGGCGCCAAGGCGGCGATTGTGGTGCCGGAATATCCGACCCGGGCTTTTGATGCGACCGTGGAAGCCTCCGCACAGTCGGTCGACGTGACTTCCGGCACGACCCAGATGCAGCTTGCGCTTGAAAACTCGGTCGGAGAATTGATGCCCGGCGGCTTTGCCAATGTCCGCTTGATCCTGCAACGCGGCGACAATGTCCCGCTGCACGTTCCTGCCAGCGCGCTTATTTTCGACCAGAATGGCCTGCGCCTTGCGACGTTGACCGCCGACGATCGTATCCGGTTCAAGACCGTGACGATTGCCCGCGATCTCGGGCGAGATATCGAGCTTGCCGGCGGCATTTCGCTGGAAGACCGCATCGTCAACTCCCCACCCGACGGCATCTCGGAGGGCGATAAAGTCCGCGTCGTCTCGACCAAGGGACGGCCGGTGACCGTATCGGCAGGGCAGGGCGAAAAAGGATAGGCGCTGTTTGGCGCGCCCCGGTCGCTGCGCGTGCAACGGTGCGCGGAGCCGGGGATCGCTTATTCGACCTGAATGCCGGTCTCCTCGATCACCCTCTTCCATTCGCGCGCCTGCTCGTCGAGGGCTGACGCAAACTCCTCGGGTGTCCCAACCCTGGCCTCCACGCCAACGCCATCGAGGCTGGCGCGGACTTCCGCCGACCGCAGGGCTTCGTTGACGGCGGCGTTAAGCTGCTTGACGATGACTTGCGGCGTTCCCGCGGGCGCGAGCAGCCCGAACAACACCTCCTGCGGGAAGCCGAGGATGCCGACCTCGTTCATGGTCGGGATTTGCGGCAATTCCGGCCAACGGTCGCGGCTGGTCACGGCCAGCGCCTTCAGTTTTCCGTCCTTGAACAGCGACAGAAGATTCGATTTGTTGTTGACGACCATTTCGATGTGTCCACCCAGCGCATCCGTCACCGCGGGCGCGCCGCCTTTGTAGGGCACAAACAGAATGTCGGTGCCGGTCTTCAGCTTGAAATACTCGCCGGCAAACTGCGTGTAGATGCCGGGCGAGGCGCCGTATTTCAGCTTTCCGGGATGATCCTTCGCGTACTGGATGAATTCCTGGAAATTATCGGCGGGCAGGCCGGGTGAGATGGCGATCGCTAGCGAATCGGCGCAAACCACGCCGATCGGGGCAAAGGACTTGACCGGGTCGAAGCCGAGGTCGCTGTAGATCGCCCCGATCGCGTTGACGTTGGTCCCGCCGAGCAGCAGCGTGTAGCCGTCCGGCGTCGCGGTTGCGACCACTTTGGCGCCGATCCGGCCTCCGGCGCCGGGATGGTTTTCGACAACGACGCCCTTGCCGAATTTCGTCGCCAGCGATTGCGCGATCAGCCGCGCCGCAA
Source organism: uncultured Alphaproteobacteria bacterium (assembly GCA_963832045.1). Lineage (GTDB taxonomy): Bacteria > Pseudomonadota > Alphaproteobacteria > Rhizobiales > Xanthobacteraceae > Bradyrhizobium. The sequence goes on along the minus strand of CAWHSM010000004.1, from coordinate 250,003 downwards.
CGTCGGTTGGCCCGCCGGCGGGGAAGGGAACGACGATCTTGATCGTTCGTTCCGGATAGCCCGCGGCATGGCTTGCAGGGATTGACCAGGCAGCGAACAGCAGCGCCAGCAACGCGCGGCGCAAGACTTTCGTTACCGGCATGCGAGAGACCTTATCCCCTGGCCCCACGGTCTTTTTCATTTTGCGCCTTGATCTGTTCGCGGGCTTTTTGCCAATCGGCGTCGGTCCAGTCGCGCAGCTGATAGAAGTTGCCGCCCATGGCGAGCGCCTGGCCGCCGTCCATTGCGATGGTCTCGCCGTTGATCCAGTCGCAGCCGCCGGAAATCAGGAACACTGCCAGGTTTTGCAGCTCCTCCATCGTCCCGACCCGGCCCATGGGGTTTGCGGCCCGGGTACGCGCGCCGGCCTCGTCGCCCGGCTTGATCCTTTTGCTCATGCCCTCGGTCGGAATCTCGCCTGGCGCGATCGTATTCAGCCGGATGCCGTAGCGGCCCCATTCGGCCGCCAGCGACATCGTCATGGCATGGACCGCCGACTTGCTCATCGCCGACGGCACCACATACGGACTGCCGTTACGGACCCAGGTGACGGTAATCGAAACCACGTTGCCGCGGAGCTTGTTGGCGATCCAGCGGCGGCCGACGGCATGCGTGACATAGAAGGTGCCGTGCATGACGATGTTGGCCACCGCATCGAAGCCGCGCGACGAAAGATCTTCGGTGCGCGAGATGAAATTCCCGGCTGCGTTGTTGACGAGGTCGGTGAGCGGGCTGTCCTTGAAGATCGCTTCGATCATCTCGTCGACCGCAAGAGCGTTGCGGATATCGACGCCGTGGCTGGTGACGCGGCCGCCATGAAGGTCCATCAATTCGGTCGCGGTCTCGTCGCAGACGCTCTTGCGGCGTCCGCAAATGTGGACCTCCGCGCCCAGCTCGAGAAAGCGCCCAGCCATCGATTTGCCGAGCCCGGTGCCGCCTCCCGTGACTAGAATTCGCCGGCCTGCGAGCAGCTTTTCACTGAACATGACGGGCTCCCCGTTCTTTGCGTGTCAGTCACCGTGAACTAAGCCCGGACCGAGCTTTCGTGTAAAGCGGCTTCTTCTGTTCGACGGATTCCGCTAAAGGCGCGGCCGCCCGCCCGACGGAAGGGTTATCAACATGCGCCCGCGCTTTGCGGATAGTTCCGGCCCGATTGCCCGCCTCTTGGCCTTGCGCGACGCGTTAAAAATTGCGACGCAAGGACGCTGTGCAATTATGAGTTTGCCGGATGTCCCCCCAGGTCGTGCCTTCCAAAAACGGGATCGAGGCCAATCGCGGCGAGGAAGCCTCCGCGCTTGAGGAAGACGCGCGGCTGCGGAACGATATCCGCCTGCTTGGGCGCATCTTGGGTGATACCGTCCGCGACCAGGAAGGCGCTGACGTGTTCGATCTGGTCGAGCGCATCCGGCAAACCTCGATCCGGTTTCACCGTGGCGACGACAAGGCGGCGAGGGGCGAGTTGGAGCTCATCCTCGACAGCATGTCGATCAGCCAGACGGTGCGCATCGTGCGCGCGTTCAGCTACTTCTCGCATCTGGCCAACATCGCCGAGGACCAGAACAACATCCGCCGGATGCGCGCGGGCTCCAAGGCTGGCGAAGCGCCGCGACCGGGAACGCTGGCGCTGACGTTGCAGCATGCGCGCAACGCCGGCATCAGCGCGACGAGCTTGCGCGGATTCCTGGCGGGCGCGCTCGTCAGCCCGGTGTTGACCGCCCATCCGACCGAAGTCCGGCGCAAGAGCACCATTGACCGCGAGATGGAGATCGCCGCCCTTCTGGACCGGCGCGAGCGGGTGCAATTGACGCCGGAAGAGCTGGCCGCAAGCGACGAGCAATTGCGGCGTGCGGTATTGACGTTATGGCAAACCAATCTTCTGCGCCGCACCCGGCTCACCGTGCTCGATGAGGTTGCCAACGGCCTGTCTTTCTATGACTACACTTTCCTGCACGAAGTTCCCCGGTTGCATTGCCGGCTCGAAGATCGCTTGAATAACGGGGAGGGTGCTCAAGGCGAATTGGCATCTTTCCTGAAAATGGGAAGCTGGATCGGCGGCGACCGCGACGGCAACCCGTTTGTCACCGCCGACGTGATGCGCGGCACGCTGAAGATGCAGTCGAGCCGCGTGCTTCGTTTCTACCTCGATGAATTGCATGTGCTCGGCTCCGAGCTTTCGCTCGCAGCCCATCTTGCCGATGTGTCAAAGGATCTGCGGGCGCTTGCCGAGCGTTCGCCCGACAAGTCGCCGCATCGAAGCGGCGAGCCTTATCGGCTGGCGGTATCCGGCATCTTTGCCAGGCTTACCGCCACCGCCGCGCGGCTTGAGGTGGAAACGACGCGGGCGGCGATCGGCGAAGCCGCGCCCTATGCCAATGTCGGAGAGTTCAAGGCCGACCTCGATGTGCTCTATCGTTCGCTGATGGCGAACAACTCGCGCGTGATCGCGCGCGGGCGGCTGCGTCACCTGCGCCGCGCCGTGGACTGCTTCGGCTTTCATCTCGCGAGCCTCGACATTAGACAGAATTCAGCCGTGCATGAGCGCACCGTCGCCGAGCTGATCGATGCGGCGATGCCCGGAATGTCCTATCTGGCGCTGAACGAGGAAGCGCGCATCGCGCTTCTCGCCGACGAGTTGCACAGCGCCCGGCCGCTGACCTCGGCATTCGTCAAATACAGCGAAGAGACGGTGGGTGAGTTGGCCGTGTTCCACGCTGCCGCCGAAGCCCATGCCAAATTCGGTCCCCAGGCGATCCCCCAATGCATCATCTCGATGTGCAAGGGCATCTCCGATATGCTCGAGGTGGCGATATTGCTGAAGGAGGCCGGTCTCGTCGACCCTTCCGGGCGCAGCGCGATCAACATCGTGCCGTTGTTCGAGACGATCGAGGATTTGCAGGCCTCCGGCCGCATCATGGACCGTATCCTGTCGATGCACGATTACCGCAAGCTGGTGGACAGCCGCGGCTCGGTGCAGGAAGTGATGCTCGGCTATTCCGACAGCAACAAGGACGGCGGTTTCGTCACGTCGGGCTGGGAGCTCTACAAGGCCGAGATCGGCCTGGTCGACGTGTTCGAGCGGCATCACGTGCGGCTGCGTCTCTTTCACGGCCGCGGCGGCTCGGTCGGGCGCGGCGGCGGCCCGAGCTATGATGCCATCATCGCCCAGCCCGGCGGCGCCGTGAACGGCCAGATCCGGATCACCGAGCAGGGCGAGATCATCTCCAGCAAATATGCCAACTCGGAGGTCGGCCTCGACAATCTGGAAGTTCTGGCGGCGGCGACGCTGGAGGCAAGCCTGTTGCAGCCAAGCCAAAGCGCCCCGCGCGCGGAATACCTGAAGGCGATGGAGCGATTGTCAGCGCATGCGTTCAAGGCCTATCGCGGGCTGGTCTATGAAACCGAAGGCTTTGCCGACTATTTCTGGGCCTCTACCGTGATCACGGAGATCGCGACCTTGAACATCGGCAGCCGGCCGGCCTCGCGCAAGAAGACCCGCGAGATCGAGGATCTGCGCGCCATTCCCTGGGTATTCAGCTGGGCGCAATGCCGGCTGATGTTGCCGGGATGGTACGGATTCGGCAGTGCGGTGGAGACATGGATCAAGGAAAATCCCGACACGGGCATGGCCTTCCTGAAAGAACTCTATCGCGAATGGCCGTTCTTCCGCACGCTGTTGTCGAACATGGACATGGTGCTTGCCAAGAGTTCGATCGCGATCGCCTCGCGTTATGCCGAGCTGGTGCCTGACGTGAGCTTGCGCGAAAGCATCTTCGAGCGCATCCGGCGCGAATGGCAAAGCTCGATCGACATGCTGTTGCAGATCACGGGGCAGGGACGCTTGCTGGAGAGCAATCCGCCGCTGGAGCGCTCGATCCGCAACCGCTTTCCCTATCTCGATCCGTTGAACCACGTGCAGGTGGAACTCCTGAAGGAGCATCGGGCGCAGAACGCCGACGAGCAGGCGCTGCGCGCCATCCAGATCACGATCAACGGCATTTCGGCGGGCTTACGCAACAGCGGCTGAAAGCAAGAGGCGAATAGGGAGTAGCGAATAGCGAATGGAAATTTCCCTATTCGCCACTCGCCATTCGCTTCCTTTCAACAGTTGTGCGCGCCCTGGGTTTCGACGTAGACCGCATACAGGGATTGGCTCGCCGTCATGAACAGGCGGTTTCGCTTCCTGCCGCCGAAGCAGACATTGGCGCAGGTCTCGGGCAAACAAATTTGGCCGATCCGTTCACCGTCCGGCGCGAAGATCTGGACGCCGTCATAGCCATCGCCGACCCATCCGGCACCGACCCAGATGTTGCCTTCGGTATCGACCCGCATGCCGTCGGGAAAACCGGATTTGCCGTCGAGCGTCATGTCGATCAGCGTACGCGGATTCGAAAGCTTGGCGCCGTCGAGATCATATTGCCAGACGATGTTCTTGGCTTGGGGATAGTGGGTGATGCCGGTATCGCAGACATAGACCTTCTTGTAGTCGTGGCTGAAGGCAATGCCGTTCGGCTTCAAGGGATCGTCGGCGACCTTGCTGACCTGGCCCGTCTGTGCGTCAAGCCGGTAGACCGCCTCCTTTTGATAGGGCTGCACCGAACCCGTATTGGCCCTCTGTCCTTCATAAAGGCTGTTGGCCCCGTAGCCGGGATCCGTGAACCAGATCGAGCCGTCGTTGGGATGCACCACCACGTCGTTCGGCCCGTTGAGCTGTTTGCCATTGGCCTGCTCGGCCAGCACGGTGAGTGCGCCGTTATGCTCATAGCGAACCAGGCGCGTCCGCTCGCAGGTAATTTGCCGGCCCTGGAAGTCGAAGGTGTTGCCATTTCCTTCGTTGGAAGGTTTGTGGAACTGCTCGGAGATATGGCCGTCATCATCGAGATAGCGCAGCTGACGGTTGTTCGGAATATCGCTCCAGACGAGATACTGGCCTTGCGCGTTCCAGGCCGGCCCTTCAGCCCACAGGCAGCCGGTGTAGAGCCGTTTGATGGAGGTGTTGCCGACCTTGGCCTTGAAACGCTTGGGGTCGATCACAACGATATCGGGGTCAGGATAGCGCTGGGGTTCGGCGTTTCGGCCGTAATCGCGTGCGGAGGCGCCGGTCGCGACGACCGACATGGCGGCGATCGCGGCCGCGCCGCGCAACAGGCTGCGGCGATCCACACCGCCAGCCTCGTTGGCCTGAGACGGTAATCTGTTTGTCATGATTCCTCCCGAGTTTTTCGTTGAGCGCGAACCATCCGCCGGAATTCCGGCGCAATGCAGGCGGGTCCGGCGAAGCAACCGCAGGTCGAGGGAATGGCGGCTATGCATATCGGCATCGTCTTGCATGGCCGTGTCAGCTATGAACGCGGCGTTGGAGCCGAAGTCACGTTTGTTTGTCATGATTCCTTCCAGGCTTGGGACAGGTATCCGCCTAGTGTAGCGACACTGACGTTCCTTTCAGTGTTGCCGCGAGCTCTCGGAAGGAACGTCAGAGTCAAAGCTACACTAGAGCTCCGATTCCGAAATTCGCAAGCTATCGTGGCAACCTCTGATGCGAATTTCGGAATCAAAGGAGCTCTAGCAAATTTAAAGGTTTAGCGCGGCATTTTGAATTTGAAGTTCCTATGACGAGGGTGCAGCGGTACTGATAGGAACTTCAAATTCGCCGCACTAGGATCATATAGTTGCTAGTGTCCCTTTGGTTCTGACATTCGTAAAGGTGCCCGTTGCGATGGGATACGAATGTCAGAACCGGGACACTAGATCGCATCCCAGTTGAAAATGTCCGCCGAGCGATCGAGTTTATAGAACGACGATTTCAGCGCCGGCATGCCGTGCTCGGCGAGGCTTTCCACCGTCCATCCTTCGCCGCGATGGATCGAGCGCAACGGACGCGACTGGCTCATCAAAAAGATCTCGTTCATCCGTACCGCAAAAATCTGCCCCGTGACATCCTTCGCGGCGTCGCCGAGCAGGAAGGCGACGACGGGCGCGATCCTCTCCGGTCCCATCTGCTGGATTTTGGCGACGCGCGCTTTCTCAGCCTCGGTTTCGGTCGGAATGGTGCCGATCAGGCGGCTCCAAGCGAACGGCGACACGCAGTTCGAACGCACGTTGAAGCGGTTCATGTCGAGCGCGATCGATTTCGACAGGCCGACGATGCCGAGCTTGGCGGCGGCGTAATTCGCCTGGCCGAAATTGCCGACCAGCCCGGAAGTCGATGTGAAGTGCACGAACGACCCGCTCTCCTGCTCGCGGAACAGCCGCGCTGCCGCATGCGAGACATAGAACGAACCCATCAGATGCACCTTGATGACCGACTCGAAGGCGTCGATGCTCATGCGATGGAAGATGGCATCGCGCAGGATGCCGGCATTGTTGACCACGCCGTCGAGTTTGCCGAAGTGATCGACCGCCGTCTTGACGATATGGCTGGCAGGGACGGCTTCGGCGACGGTCTCGAAATTGGCGACCGCCGTGCCGCCGCGCTTCTTGATTTCCTCGACGACCTCCTCGGCGGGCGACGCATTTGATCCCGAGCCGTCAGCGGCGACGCCGGGATCATTGACGACGACCTTGGCGCCCTCCGAGGCGCATAACAGGGCGATCTCGCGCCCGATGCCTCGGCCCGCGCCGGTAACGATGATGGATTTGCCGTCGAGTGATTTGGTCATGCGCATTTCCGTCCTGTTTTCCCGACTGAAGCGGTACCCCAAGTCGTCATGCGCGGGCTTGACCCGCGCATCCATCGTTCTTCGGAAGATGATGGATTGCCGGGTCAAGCCCGGCAATGACAGATGTGAGCCGGTGATCCCTATTTCTCATTCGTGAAAATGATAGTGCCGCTGGCCGCGAACATGCCGCCGACGCCGTGGCACACCGAAATCCCGGCCCCTTGCACCTGGGCCGGCGCGGTGCCGCGCATCTGGCGCACGCTCTCCTGCAGCGCGTACATGCCGTACATGCCCGAATGCATATAGCTGAGACCGCCGCCGTTGGTGTTGAGCGGCAGCTTGCCGCCGGGCCTTGTATGGCCGTCGGCGATGAATTTTCCGGTTTCTTCGTGCGGCATGAAGCCGAGATCGCCAAGGCCATAGAGCGGCAAATGCGCAAAGGCGTCATAGATCATCAGGTGATCGACATCTTGATGCGTAATGCCGGCTTCCTTGAAGGCGAGGGGGCCTGCGACCTTGAAGGCGGCCGAACTGTCGAAAGTCCGCATCTGGCTGACCATCGGGGTCTCCACGCTCTCGCCGGTGCCGAGAATGTAGACCGGCCTTGTCGGGAAATCTCTCGCGCGCTCGGCGGAGGTGAGGATCAGCGCGCCGCCGCCATCGGTGACGAGACAGCACTGCAGGAGACGGAACGGATAGGCGATCATCCGCGAGTTGAGGACATCCTCGACCGTGATCGGCGCCTTCATGGTGGCGCGCGGATTCTTCGCGGCCCACTCGCGCTGCACCACCGCGACCATGGCGAGTTGCTCGTGGGTGATGTTGTGGGTTTTCATATAGCGCAGCACGGGGATCGGAAACATGCTGGCCGGCGTTGAAACGCCGTAGGGAAGCTCGAACTGTCCGTTCAGACTGTCGGGGCCGATCGTGCGCGGGGTGCGGCCGATGTTCGATTTGCCGCTTTCGGCGTGGGTGATGAGAACAGTCTTGCACAGGCCAGCCTCGATCGCGGCAGCCGCATGACGTACATGCAGCATGAACGAGCAGCCGCCGACCGATGTGCCATCGACCCAGCTCGGGGTGATGCCGAGATAATGCGCGATCTGCTGCGGAGTCTCGACCGCTGTCGCAAAACCGTCAATGTCGGACAGCTTCAGGCCGGCATCTGCAAGCGCATTCAGCGCCGCATCGGCGTGAAGCTGGATTTGCGACATGTTCGGGATCACGCCGAGCTCGGTGGTCTCGGCGGCGCCGACGACGGCGACCTGGTTCCTGCGCATGGCCCCTCAATCCCTTGCCGGGCGGAACAAGGGCAGAGTGGTCGTATCGTCGAGCCTCTCGAAGCTGACCTCAAGCCTCATGTCGAGCTCGAGCGCTTCGGGCGTCTGCGGGCAGCCCACGATATTGGTCATCATGCGCGGACCTTCTTCCAGTTCCACCACGGCGATTGCATAAGGCGGCGTGAAGCCAGGGACCGGGCGATGATGAATCACGTAGCTGTAAAGCTTCGCTTTGCCGCTGGCCTTGAAAATACCGATTTTGCGCGAGCCGCAGGCGGGGCAAAACGGCCGGGGCGGGAAATAGGTTTGGGCGCAAGTGTCGCAGCGCTGCAGCCGCAGCTCGCTGGCCCGCGTGCCATCCCAGAAATGCTGCGTTTCGGGCGTCGGTTTCGGTCGTGCGCGCGCAGGCTCGGCCATGTCGTTCTCCCTTGAAAACGGGGCCTCTGCCCGCTTGTTTGGAACGTTGATGCGACAATGGACCGCGCGTCGTCAACGGTCCAGTCGGCCGGTCCTAAAGTGTTCTATTCCCTAGTATCTATTGCCTAGACGGGGGTGCTTGTATCCTGGTGATCCCCCGCGCTATGGTTCGCCGGAATCAAGAAAAAAAGCCGGGAGAGTTTTATGCTGAGGATGATGGGCGCGGCGCTTGCCGGACTGATTTTTGCTGCGCAGGTCTATGCCGCCGACGTTCCGGCGGAAATCAAGATCGGCACCCTCTATGCCTCGTCCGGCCGCTTTGCCTCGATTTCGATGCCGGTTTTCAGCTCGCTCAAGCTGTGGGTTGATCTGAAAAATGCCGATGGCGGGGTTTACGTCAAGGCCTTCGACAAGAAGCTGCCGGTGAAGCTCGTCGCCTATGACGACCAGAGCAACACGGCTACCGCTTCCACGCTTTATAACCAGCTCATCACCCAGGATAAGGTCGATCTGCTCGCTGCGGATTCCGGCTCGGTATTGACGGCTCCGGCGGTCACGATCGCACGCGATCACAAGATGTTTCTGTTCGACCAGACCGGCACCGGGGCCAGCTTCTTTTCAAAGGACAATCCCTACATCGCGCTGATGGCCGATCCGGTCTCGACGATCTGGCCCAAGCCCGTGGCGGACTTCGTTACCCATGATGGACCTGCGCTTGGGATCAAGAAAATCGCCATTCTCTATTCGACCAACGAGTTCACCGGCACGCAGGCCAACGCCTTCCGCAAGTTCATCAAGGACTCCGGGGCGCCGATCGAGATCGTCTACGATCAGGGTGTTCCCACGGAGACGACCAACTACACCGTCATCATCAACAACATCAACAATACGGAGCCAGACGCGGTATTTCATTTCGGATATGCGCCGAACGATATTGCGTTCCTGCGTAACGTCGCCGACGTCGGCGTCAAATTCAAAATGCAATTTGCCATCTATGCCGGCCTCGAGAAAGAGCTTCTCGAGAAGAATGTCGGCGCCAAGGGACTTGAGCACGTGTTCACCTATGTGCCGGCCTCGGATATCGAATATCCCGTCAATTTCGGCATGACTCTCCCCGCATATAAAGCCGTCTGGGACAAGAAGTATCCTGACGGAAAACTTGAATTCGGCCTCAACGCCGTGGCCGGATACACCACTGGGCTCGTGATCGAGAAGGCGCTGTCGGTTGCAACCAGTCTCGATCAGCTCGAACTGCATCGCGCCGTGTTCAGTCTCTCCGGCGAGCTCAAGACGTTGTGCGGGTCCTTCGTTCTTGACGAAATGGGTGGTCAGATCGGCGAACTGACCCCGCTCGGACAGCTCGAGATGGACGACCACGGACACGTCAAATTCGTTTCGATCTATCCGCACGAGACGGCCACCGGCAAGCCCGTCTATCCGTATCCATGAGCGCTGCGCCGTCTGAAGGGCTGCCGGGAGTAACGTCTCGATGCTAGTTTACGCGCTGGTCGCAGGCGTTCTCTTCGGTTTGTATTTCAGCCTGGTCGGGATTGGTCTCAATCTCGTGTTCGGCGTCATGCGTATCGTCAATCTGGCGCATGGCGACTGCTTGATGCTGGGTGCGTTTGTGGCGTTCGGCGTCGTGACGCTGTTTGGAATAGATCCCTTGTTCGCCGTGCCGCTCGCCTTCGTGATCTTCCTGATCGCCGGGGTACTCCTGTATTGGGTTCTGGTGCCGCGACTGCAGGGTTCGACCAACCCGGAAATGCTGTCGATCATCCTGTTCTTCGGTTTGTCGCAGGTGGTGGAAGCGGTGACCACGATCTTTCTGGGCACGAGCGAGCGCTCGATTTCAAAGCCGCGCGTTGGGCACGGTGTTTTCGACCATCAAGGTAAAATGGTTCGGCGGCACGCCGGATAGCGGTGGACCGATCCGGATCTTCGGTCAGGGCTTTCCGGCGTCCTGGGTGATCGCGGCCGTGACCAGCTTGATCGCGATCGGGCTAGTCTATGTTTATTTGTACCTGACCCGCCTGGGTACGCTGACGCGTGCGGTGATGTCGCTCCGCGACGAGGCATTCGCAACCGGGATCGACGTCGATCGCATCTCAGCGGCGGCATTCGGCATTGGGCTCGGGCTTGCGGCCGTGGCCGGCATATTCGTGCCGTTCATGTTCGGCTCGGTAACCCCCGCGTTTGGCGCCGACGCAACCGTCACGTCATTCACCATCGTCGTGCTGGGCTCGCTCGGCAATCCGCTCGGCACCGCGCTTGGCGGCGTCGTCTATGGCATCTGCTACATGGTGGTGCAGACATACCTGAGTTCATGGGCGGACCTGTTGCCCTATGTGCTCCTGATTTTCATCCTGCTGCTTCGCCCGAGCGGTCTTCTTGGAAGACGGGTGCGCGTTGCCTAGTGCCCTCAAGCATACGCTCTTCATCGTCGTACCGCTGCTGGTCATTTTTGCAGTGTTGCCGGGCGTCTATCAAAACCACCTTCTTCTGTTCAACTTCGTGATCTTTCTGATCCTCGCCCAGGGCGTGAACATCATCTACGGCTTCACCGGCTATCTGCCGTTCGGTTATGTCGGGTTCTTCGGCGCCGGAGCCTATGGTTTTGCGGTCCTGGTGATGCATTTTCAGACGCCGGCGGTGCCTGCCGTTCTCGTGGCAGGGTTGGTCGGCGTCGCGCTCGGATTATTGCTCACGCCGCTATTGCGGCTCTCGGGCGCCTATTTCGCCATCGCCAATCTCGCCGCCTCGCTCGCGGTGCTGCACCTCATCGCCAATCCGGCGCTCGAGAGCATCACGCGCGGGCCGTACGGCGTTGCGCTCAGCGGTACGTTCAACCCGGATTTCGCCTATGCGGCCGCCCTCGTCGTGCTGGCGTTGACGCTGGGCGTGGTCGTGTTTCTCAAGAATTCGCGTTTCGGTCTGGCATTGCAGGCGGTGCGGGAAGATGCCGTCAGCGCATCGATGGCGGGCGTCAACGTGGTGCGCATGCGGGTCATCGCGTGGTTGGCCTCCGCGCTGGTCGCGGGTCTCGCCGGCGGCGTTTATGCCTGGTACGTCTCGGTGTTCTATCCGGACAATGTCTTCAGCGGCGAGTTCAGCATTTTCGCGATTGTGTTTGCGCTGTTCGGCGGCGTGGCTTCGATCAGCGGCCCGATCGTCGGTGTCGTCATCCTCTATGGCATCTACAACCTGATCGGCTTCACCACGCCGCAATATTTCCAGCTGATCTACGGCCTCTTGATCATGGGGCTGGTGCTGTTTCTCCCCGCGGGACTGGTGTCGCTCGCAACCCGCAGGGGTTGGCATGTCCCGTGACAATGCTCCCATTCTCAGCGTCTCCAAGCTCGTCAAACGCTTTGGCGGCTTCTACGCGCTCGATGGGCTGAGCTTTCACGTTTCTTCCGGCGAGAGTCTCGGGCTGGTCGGTCCCAACGGCTCCGGCAAGACCACGGCGATCAACGTCATCTCCGGCCTCTACGCGCCCGATGGCGGGGAGGTGGCGCTGGACGGCGCCTCGATCGGCGCCGTCGCGTCGCACCGGCTTGTTCACCGCGGCATCAACCGCACCTTCCAGATTCCAAAGCCCTTCCTGTCGCTGACGGTGCGGCAAAACGTCGAGGTGGCGCTGGCCTATGGGGGCGCTGCTGCGGCGCCGGCTATGGCCGAACTGCTCGACGAATACCGGTTGAGCGAAGTTGCCGACCGTCCGGCGGCCGATCTCAACAACGCGCAGCAGAAGATGCTCGATCTGGTGCGCGCGTTGGCGACACGTCCACGGCTCCTGCTGCTCGACGAACTCGCCGCCGGGCTCAACCCCGCCGAACTCGACTGGATCGCCGAGCGCATCAAGGCTCTAGCCCTGGGCGGGATGGCGATCATCGTGGTCGAGCATCTGATGGGCTTCATCGAGCACATCACCGACCGCGTCATTGTCCTCAATGCCGGCAAGGAGATTTTCGAAGGCAAGCTCGCGGTCGCGATGAAGGTGCCGCGGGTCATCGAGGTGTTCCTGGGAGGCGAACATGCCGCCTGAGGCCACCTCGCTGCTGACGGCGGAAGGCGTCGATGCCGGTTACGGCACGATGCAGGTGCTGTGGGGCGTCGATCTCGACGTTCGTGCTGGCGAGACCGTGCTGCTGTTGGGGACCAACGGCGCCGGCAAGACCACCTTTCTCAAAACGCTCGTCGGGCTGGTCGAGGCGCGGCAGGGCAGCATCAGGCTCGGCGGCGAGGACGTGACGCGGATGCGTTCCAGTGCGCGGATGCGCCTCGGCATGACCTATATGTCGGAACTCGCGGTTTTTCCCGACCTGTCGATTGAGGAAAACATCCGCGTGGGCGCGCAGGCGCTCGGGCACCCCAACCCGCGCATCGACGATCTCTACGACACCTTTCCGGCGCTGCGCGAGAAACGGCGCGCGCCGGCCTCCAGCCTCTCCGGCGGTCAACGAAAAATGCTCGGTATTGCCAAGGCGTTGGCCGCCGAACCTCGCCTTTTGGTGATGGACGAGCCTTCGGCCGGCTTGTCGCCGCTCTTTGTCAAGGAGGTCATCCGAATCCTCAGCGACCTCAGAGGAAGGGGACTTGCTTTGCTGATTGCCGAGCAGAATATCGGCTTTCTCGAGGTCGCGACCCGCGTGTTCGTGCTCGAGGGCGGTCGTATCCGTTTTTCCGGAACGGTGGCGGAAATGACCGACAATGAGGCGCTGCGGCGGGCATATTTCGGACTGAAGTAATGCGAACCATCAGGATCGGGTCAGGCGCGGGCTACTCGGGCGATCGCATCGAACCCGCGGTCGAACTCGCCGAAAAGGGCGACATTCAGTACCTGGTGTTCGAATGCCTGGGCGAGCGAACCGTTGCCCTGGCGCAGCAGGCGCGCATGAAAGATCTGGACGGCGGCTATGACCCGCTGCTCGAAGAGCGGATCCGCGCGGTGCTGCCGGTGTGCGCTGCCAAGGGCATCAAGATCGTCACTAATATGGGCGCCGCCAATCCGCTCGCCGCGGCGCGCAAGACCGCGGCGATCGCACGATCGATCGGGCTGTCTTCGCTGAAAATCGCAGCTGTCGTCGGCGACGACGTCCTTGAGGCCTGCAGGCAGGGCGATCTTCCGATCATGGAATTCGACGGCAACATCACGCAACTCGGCAATCGCCTGTTGTCGGCCAACGCCTATCTCGGCGCCGGGCCGATAGCGGAGGCGCTGAACGGCGGCGCCGATATCGTGATCACGGGCCGCGCTTCCGATCCCGCCCTGTTTCTGGCGCCGATCATCCACGCCTTTGGCTGGCCGATGGATGACTGGGACCTGCTCGGCAAGGGCATCGTTGCGGGTCATCTGCTGGAATGTGCGGGCCAGATCACCGGAGGCTATTTCGCCGATCCCTCTTACAAAGATGTTCCCGATCTGGCGCGGCTTGGCTTTCCGATCGGCGAAGTCGGCGAAGACGGCAGCCTCGTGATTACCAAGGTCGAGGGTTCAGGCGGCGCGGTCACCGCGCAGACCTGCAAGGAGCAACTGCTCTACGAGGTGCACGATCCGGTCCGATATATTCAGCCGGACGTGACCGCGGATTTCTCGCAAGTCACGATCGAGGAGATCGGACCGGATCGCGTGCGCGTCAGCGGCGGACGCGGCAGCGAACGCCCGGCGACGCTGAAAGTATCGGTCGGCTATGTCGACAGCTTCATCGGCGAGGGGCAGATTTCCTATGCCGGGCCCGGTGCTTTGGCGCGCGGACGGCTTGCGCTCGACATCGTTCGCGAGCGGCTGAAACTCACGGGGGTTGCGGCGAGCGAATTGCGGTTCGACCTGATCGGCGTCGATTCGCTGCACGGGAGCCACGTCTCCGCCCATGCCAATGAACCCCATGAGGTGCGCGCGCGCGTTGCCGGCCGCACGGAAAATCTGCGCGAGGCCGTTCGCATCGGCAACGAGGTCGAAACCCTCTACACCAATGGGCCGGCCGGTGGCGGCGGGGCGTTCAAATCGGCCCGCGATGTCGTCGCGGTCGCTTCCGTGCTATTGCCGCGCGAATTGGCAAAACCGCACGTGCAATTTGTCGGGGGCGAATAACGATATGAAGCTGCGCGAAATCGCCCATTCCCGCACCGGCGACAAGGGTAATATTTCCAATATATCCGTGATCGCCTATGACGAGAAACACTACCCGCTGCTGCTGGCGCAGGTGACGAGCGCGCGGGTGAAGGAACATTTTGCCGGTATTGTCGAGGGTGAGGTTGTCCGCTATGAGCTGCCCAAACTTTTTGCGCTCAATTTCGTGATGGACCGGGCGTTGGGCGGCGGGGTAACGCGGTCGCTGGCACTCGACGCGCATGGCAAATCGCTGAGCTCTGCCTTGCTCGATCTGGAGATCGATGCCGTTCCGGGTAATCTCTAGCAGCTCGATGAGGCGACAAAACCATGCCGAATATGCCGACACTCGCGACGCTTGCGGCCGATCTCGAAAGCGGCCGCACCAATGCGCGGAAGCTCGTCGACGAATGTCTGGCCAAGATTGCCGACAAATCGGGTGAGGGGGCACGAACCTTCGTTCACGTCGACGTCGAGGCTGCGATCGAGGCAGCCAAGGCCATGGATCGGCTCCGCGAGGTTCGGGCGGCGCCGTCGCCTTTCGCGGGTATCCCGATCTCGATCAAGGATTTGTTCGACATCAAGGGTCAGGTCACGCGGGCCGGCTCCCGGGCGCTGGATGATTCAGCGCCGGCCGAGGCCGACGCGCCGGTCGTCTCGCGGCTGCGGCGCGCCGGGTTCATCCTGATCGGCCGCACCAACATGACCGAATTCGCCTACTCGGGAATCGGCATCAATCCGCACTACGGCACGCCGAAGGGTAGCTGGCAGCGTAAAGTAGGCCACGTGCCCGGCGGGTCGTCCTCGGGGGCGGCGGTATCGGTCGTCGACGGCATGGCGCATGGCGCGCTCGGTTCCGATACCGGTGGATCGTGCCGGATTCCGGCCGCCTATAACGGCATCGTCGGCTTCAAGCCGACGCAGCGGCGCATTCCGATCGAGGGCGGCGTGCCGCTGTCCTTTACCCTCGACAGTTTTGGGCCGCTGGCGCGAACGGCCGGCTGCTGCGCGATACTTGATGCCGTGCTGGCCGACGAACCGGTTCAACCGCTGCAGCCACGCGCCATCAGAGGTGCGCGGCTCGCGGTGCCGACGACGGTCGCGCTCGACGACCTCGACGACCATGTGGCGCGGAGCTTTGAACGGGCGCTTGCAACACTGTCGCGCGAGGGCGCATTGATCGAGCGGATTGAGGTGCCGGAATTCCTCGATGTCGCGGTCATGAACAGCAAGGGCGGATTTGCCGCCGCGGAAAGCTATGCCTGGCACCGCTATCTCATCGAGAACCACGGCGACATCTACGACCCCCGCGTATCGTCGCGGATCGCTCGCGGCGAAGCCATCACCGCCGCCGACTATATCGACATGCTCCAGGCGCGAAAATCGATGATCGCCCGCATGGCGGTGCGGCTTGCTCCCTATGACGCCGTCGTGATGCCGACCAGCGCTATCACGCCGCCGCGGATATCAGATCTCGCCGACGACAAGGCGTTCACGAAGGCAAATCTGCTTTCGTTGCGCAATTGCACGCTGATCAACATGATGGATGGCTGCGCTATTTCGCTGCCCTGTCATCGCCGGGGTGAGGCGCCCGTCGGGTTCATGCTGGGCGCGCCCGGCGGTTCGGACCGCCGCGTTTTCGAATTGGCGGCCGGGATGGAGGCGGCGATCCATGTTTGACCTGACATTCACCGTCGAAACCCTGGGCGCCACCACGCCGCTGACGCTTGCAATCGAGCAGGCCGTGATCGCCGGCTGGACCGGCCGCGATCCGGTGGCGCGCGACAAGCATATCGCCGAACTGGAGGCAATCGGGATCGCGCGCCCGTCGACCACCCCGATCTACTACCGCTGCTCGGCGCGGCGGCTGACGACCGAAGACGAAATCGAAGTCTGCGGCGAAAATTCCAGCGGGGAAGTCGAGTTCGTGCTGATCGGCTGGCAGGGACGTATTTTCGTCGGCCTTGGCTCCGATCACACCGACCGCAAGGTCGAGACCTACAGCGTCACGGTATCCAAGCAGATGTGCGACAAGCCGATCGCATCCACGCTGTGGGAACTCGAGGAAGTCATCGGCCACTGGGACCAGTTGATCTTGCGGGCTTATGCCTGGATCAAAGGCAAGCGGGAGCTTTATCAGGAAGGTACATTGGACGCGATGCTGTCGGTTTCCGAGCTCATCGCGCGCGGCTTTGCCGATGGGAAACTGCCAGACGGCTGCGCCATGTTCGGCGGAACGTTTGCCGCAAAGGGCGGCATCCGCCCCGCAAGCCGCTTCGAATACGAACTCGAGGACCCCGTTCTAAAGCGAAGCATCCGCCATGCCTATGACGTGATCGAGCTGCCGGTGCGGGGATAGCGGCTCTCTCGTAATTGCGGCGCCTTTGGAAGGCGACTTGGTTGGACGTCAATCACTTCACGGCCGCCGACATGGTGGGTGTCCACCGTGCTATCGGCGAACATTTCTTGCTCAGGTTGTTTGAACACAACCGGCTCTCGGGCCTGACCAATGAATTGTAGGTGGGAACCGTTCCCGGTTCTCGGTGTTCTGGTCAGGTTGGGGCACTGATTTCCTCCAACAAAAGGCCGCTACTGTGCCAGTGCAGACCCCATGTGGTTTCTGGATGGCGCAAGAACGGTGGTCGCAACGCCTCAGTGCCTGTGCGGGGTGTCCTGGGACCGGCACCGCGTAGGCTCTCCCGCGTGCGCGGGTCAGGTTGGCTGAGGTCCGTCGAGGGTGATTGTTCAAATTACCGGAAGAAACCTGATGACAAGCGAACGAAAGATACGACCGCCCGCATATCGTGCCGCGCTCTCTCGATCGCGCGGAGCTTTGGCCGGAATTGCGGCGCTCTGCGCGCTGGCGACGAGCCCGGTTGCCCAGGCCAGCGGTCCAACGCTGGTGACGGCCGCCGACGGCACGTTTCAGGGTGCGCTGAATTCGACCCGCACCATGCGCCAGTTTCTTGGTATTCGCTATGCCGCCCCTCCGGTCGGGGCGCTGCGCTGGCGGCCGCCGCAGGCTCCCCAAAGCCCGTCGGGGACCGTCGATGCGACCCGGTTCGGCGGCCACTGCGCCCAACCGCTGTCGCAATTCGGCAACGGCACCCTGAACGAGGATTGCCTGTTCCTCAACGTATTTGCGCCCAACGACAACAGCCAGGACCACGCGGTCATGTTCTGGATCCATGGCGGGGCGTTGTTCACGGGCGAAAGCGACGATTACAATGCGTCGCAACTGGTGCAACAGGGCGTCGTCGTCGTCACCATCAACTATCGCCTCGGCGCCTTGGGTTTCATGGCGCATCCGGCATTCACCGCCGAATCCCCGGACAAAATTTCGGGCAACTACGGCATTTTGGACCAGCAATTCGCGTTGCAATGGGTCAAGCGGAACATCGCGGCGTTCGGTGGCGATCCCAACAGGGTGACGATCTTCGGCGAGTTGGCCGGGGGATCAAGTTCCCTCGTCAACCTGGTGTCGCCCCTCGCCAGCGGACTGTTCCACCGCGCCATCATCGAGAGCGGCGGCTATCAGCTGCGCCAACCGACCCAGGCAGACTCGGAAAAGAAGGGCTCCGAATTCGCCATCGCGGAAGGATGCACCGATCCCAACCAGGCCGACGCGCAGACCGCCGCCTGCCTGCGTGCGCTGCCGGTCGAAAATATCCTGGGGCCCTGTCCGAGCCAGAACTCGTGCCAGAGCCTCACGTTCGAGGGCATCGTCGCCTCGCCCGTTATCGACGGCAAGGTGCTTCCGGAGTCCCTCGTCGACGCCATCGCGGCGGGGCACTTCGCCCGCGTACCCCTGATCGACGGATCCAATCACAACGAGTTCCGATTGTTCATCCCGCTGGTGTTCGGGTTCCAGGACAACGTGGTGCCCGACGCCCAAGCCGTGACAAACCCGGGGACAACGCCGTATTCGGCGGCGCTTCAGATCCTGCTGGCGACCATCGTGTCGCCGGACCGATTGCCTGGCGTCATCACGCTGTATCCCTCGGGCAGTACGCCTTTGAGCGCGAACATTGCGCTGGCGGCCGCGGCGACCGACGCTCTTTTCGCTTGCAATGCCCGCACGATCGACAAAAGCGCGTCGCAGTTCGTGCCGGTGTTCGCCTACGAGTTTAACGACGAGCAGGCGCCCGACAACTTCCTGCCGCCAACGACCCTGCACGACGGCACCAACTATCCCTACGGTTCGGATCACACGTCGGAGATCCAGTATCTGTTCCCGGTCTCCAATCCGTCAGGGGTCGGGCTCGACCTCGCGCAGACGCCGTTGACGGCCAATCAGCAGCAACTCGCCCATCAGATGGTTCTCTACTGGACGACCTTTGCCGCTACCGGCAATCCAAACCGGGGCGATACTCCGGTGGTCTGGCCGCAGTACCAGTCGGACCTCGACGACCTCATATCGTTCGTGCCGCCGACGCCCACCCATGAGACCGCAAGCGACCCCACCGATCTGGCAAGGGTCCACCAGTGCGCGTTCTGGGACCAGAGCCTCAATCCGCCGACGCCGTCCGTCGTCAACGTGAGCGTGCCGAGTCTGCCATAGCGCGGTTCGCATCCGCGAATGTTGGGGGCGCCCGCCGAGCCGGGCGCCCTCTTTTATGAATCAGGTGCGTGGCCGCGGCACATCAGCTGCAAATTCTGATTGAATGCAATGGATTGCTTCGCGGAGTAATCATCGGGCGCGCATTCGCGCGACCCGTTGGCTTGCGGAGCCGGTTCCCCGGAAATCGGGTGGGCATATGCACACTAATTTGCGAAAATCGCCGGCATGAAATCTGCCGCACAAAACATCCGCCCCGCCTCGCCTTCCTCAGACATCGCCGCGCGGGTGGCCGCGATCGATTGGCCGCAAGCCGAAGGCGATCTCGATTCGCAAGGCCGCGCCGTCCTGAAGGGATTGCTGACGGCGGAAGAATGCCGTGCGTTGGCGGCGCTGTATCCCGATGACGCGATTTTCCGCAGCCGGATCGTGATGGGCCGCCACGGCTTCGGGCGCGGCGAGTACAAGTATTTCGCCTATCCGCTCCCGCACCCGATCGCTGAACTGCGGCCCGCGCTCTATCCGCGCCTTCAGCCAATCGCTAACAGCTGGAACGAAGCGATGGGCATCGACATCCGCTATCCGGAGAGCCACAAAGCGTTCCTGGCCCGCTGTCACGATGCGGGGCAGCTTCGGCCCACGCCGCTGCTGTTGCAATATGGGCCCGGCGACTACAATTGCCTGCATCAGGATCTCTATGGTGAGCATGTGTTTCCGTTGCAGGTCGTCATCCTGTTGTCGGAACCAGGCCGCGATTTCGAGGGCGGTGAGTTCGTGCTGACCGAGCAGCGGCCGCGGATGCAGTCGAGGGCTGACGTGGTGCCGCTTCGCCAGGGCGATGCCGTGGCGTTTGCCGTGCATGTCCGGCCCGCGCAGGGGACGCGCGGCTTCTATCGTGTCAATATGCGCCACGGTGTCAGCCGAATCCGGTCAGGTCACCGCCATACGGGCGGCGTGATCTTTCATGATGCCAAGTGAGGTGGCCAGTTGACGGCGGATCTGTTTGCAAGCCTTTCCGATGCGCTGATGTCGCAGGAAGAGATAGCCAGAGGGGCCGTGCTCTTGCGCGGCTTTGTCGGCGCTTCCGAAGCCGGGTTGATTGCCGAGTTGCGCAACATCGTGGCTCAGGCGCCGTTTCGCCGGATGGTTACGCCGGGCGGCCATCAGATGTCGGTGGCGATGACCAATTGCGGCAGCGCCGGCTGGGTGACCGATTCCCATGGCTATCGCTATAGCACCGAGGATCCCGAAACCGGCCAGCCATGGCCCGCGATGCCGTCGCTGCTTCGCGATCTTGCGGGACGGGCGGCCGGCGGCGCAGGCTTTGGCAGTTTTTTGCCCGATGTATGTTTGATCAACCGCTACGTTCCCGGCGCGCGGATGTCGTTACATCAGGACAAGGACGAACTCGACTTCTCAGCACCAATTGTCTCGGTATCGCTCGGTCTGCCTGCGATCTTTCTGTTCGGCGGCCTGAAGCGCAGTGACAAGCCACAACGCCTCCGGCTCGAGCACGGCGACGTCGCGGTGTGGGGCGGCCCGTCGCGGCTTTTCTTTCATGGCGTCGCGCCGCTCGCCGATGGCGAGCATCCGCTGATGGGACGGCAGCGGCTCAACCTGACGTTCCGCACGATTCGGTGAGTAAGCCCTAAGGCTTTGCCGGGTGGATGAACGCCCACGGGCTGACTTCTGAGTCCTTCGGCACCTCGACGTCGATCAGATAGGGACCGCCGGCCGCGAGCGCCTTCTCGAGCGCCGGCCGAAAGCCATCAGGTGCGGTGACGCGGGCCGCACCGACGCCAAAGGACTCCGCGAGTTTGACAAAATCCGGATTGATCAGGTCGGATGCCACGACGCGGCCTTCAAAGCGCTCGCGCTGGTCACGCCGCACGTTGCCGTAGGAATTGTTGTTGAACACGAGCACGACGACGGCAATGTTGAATTGCACCGCGGTCGCCAGTTCTTGCACGGCGAACATGAAGCCGCCATCGCCCGTGATTGCGACCACGGGGCGGTCGGGATGCGCGACCTTGGCGCCCAGCGCCGTCGGAAAGCCGGAGCCAAGTGTGCCCTGATAACCTGAAGAAATGAAGGTTCGCGGCTGGTAGATCGGAAACCCGTACCAGGAGGCAAATCCGACCTGCGACAATTCGTCGGTAACGATGGCATCCGGCGGCAACACCGCGCGCAGAATGTTGAGGTACGCCATCTGCGGCTGGATTTTCTGGATTTCCCTCAGCGCTGCCGCTGATGCATCGCGGATCGCGGCGCGCCGGCCGCTGGTTTTCACGTAGCCGATCATCTTCACGCTAGCCAGGAGCGCGGCTGTGCCCGCCTTCGCGTCCGCGACCACCGCAGCGTCGGGCGGATAGCGGCGCATTTCCGACGGATCGATGTCGATACGAATGGATTTCAACCCGTCGGGGCGGAACGGCCATCGCGTCATCGTCGGCAGCTCCAGCCGCGTGCCGATGCCGATCATCAGATCGGTCTTTGGCCACAGCCGGTAGGCGGCCGCTATCGTCAGTCCGAGCTCATGGGCGTTGGAGACGATGCCGCGGCCGCTGCGGAATGCCACGACCGGCGCGTCGATTTGTTCGGCAAGTTCGAGGATCTCGCCGCCCGCTTCGATCGCGCCTGAGCCGACAAAGATCATCGGCGACTTGCTCGCCGCGATCAGGGCGGCCGCGGACTTGATGCGGTCGGGATCAGGCGGCGGCGCGGGTAAGGGATCGAACACCTCGGCCGCGCCGACCTCGACCTTCTGCGTGAACACGTCCCAGGGCATTTCCAGCGAAACCGGGCCACGGCGTCCCGACAGCATCTCCTGAAACGCGCGCGCGACCAGCGCAGGAGCGTCAGCCGGATATTCGATGCGTTCGGCCCATTTCACGAAGGTGCGCAAGGTCGCAAGCTGGTCCGGCATCTCGTGGAGATGGCCGCGGCCTTTGCCGAGAAAGGCCGTCGGCACCTGTCCGGTCAGGCAAAGTACCGGCTCGTTCGACCCGTAAGCAGTCAGCAATGCCGCGCCGGCATTGAGAACGCCCGGGCCCGGAACCACGCTGAACACGCCGGGTTTGCCGGTGGCGCGTGCATAGCCATAGGCCATATAGCCGCAAGCCTGTTCATGCCGCGCGCCGATGACCCTGAGCTGCGCCTGCTGGAAGGCATCGAACAGGCCGTAGATTTGCGCGCCCGGCAGGCCGAAGACGGTATCGACGCCGTGCGCAACCAGGCCGCTGACGATGGCTTCGCCGCCGGAGCTCAGGGCCATGGTGGCGATCTCAGCCGTGGCCGGGGGTCATGCCCTTGGCCTTGACGACAGCCACAGAAGCGGGCGACGTGATGAAGTCGATGAAGGCTTTTGCGGCTTCCGGCTGCTTCGCATCCTTTGCGATGGCGGCGGGGTATATCAGCTCCTGCTGCACCTCGGGCGGAAACGGACCGACGATGTCGACGCCCGGCGCGGTCAACACGTTGTTCACGAACACCGCGAGCTCCGCGTCTCCCTTGACCACGGCCGGGACAATTCCGGTCGGCTGCTCCTGTACCAGCGTCTTGGCCTTCATCGCCTGAGCGATGCCGAGGCGATCGAACACCGTCAGGATATAGGCGCCGGCAGCGCTCGCCGGCAGGAACGTGATGGTCTTCGCGTCCAGCAAAGTCTTCTTGAAGGCCTCCAGTGTGCTGATGTCGGGCCGTGGCGCTCCAGTGCGCACCGCAACGCCGTAACCGACGCGGGCGAATTCGATCGGCGGCTTGAACTTGGCTTTCGCCGCCTCGTCCTTGAAGACGTCGATGGGCACGACGCCGAGGTCGAACGGCTCACCTGACGTGGCTGCCTTGATCAAATTGGGCGCCGTATCGAAATCGATGACGAGCTTGTGGCCGGAAGCGCGCTCGAATTGCGGGCCGAGTTCGGTCAACAGGCTTCGCAGCGAGCCTCCCGCCAGCACTTTCAACTCGGCGGCGTGGGCGCTGCCCATGGGCGAAAGGACGGGCGTCAGGCCCAGCATGGAGGCGGCAGCGACAAGCAAGGACATTTTCATGAGGTCTCCGTATTCTGGTATCCCGGTTCTGACATTCGTATCATGTCTTGGAAGGTTCGTTTACGAATGTCAGAACCAAACGGGACACTAGCAAGTATGAATTCCTAGTGCGGGTTTGGATTTGACATTCTCTGTGAGAATTCGCGGTTATACCGCAGCGAATGTCAAATCCACCGCACTAGTCGGCAATCGTGACGTCGGCGACAAACTGTGGCTCACGCACCGCCTGTCCCGGGAATGGCGATCCCTGCTCGAACCAGGAGCGCGGCGCGGGCGAACCCCACAGCGTCTGCCGGCGCGGGTCGTTCAGCGACCAGCGCATCGGCGCGTGGTCGTGATCGCCGGTGAAGTAGTCGCTGGTGTAGAGTTCGAGGCGGTGGCCATCGGGGTCGCGGACATAGAGGAAGAACGCGTTCGAGATACCATGCCGCCCGGGCCCGCGCTCGATATTCTTGAGATACCCGCTCGATGCCATCACATCGCACAGATGCAGGATGTTCATTGCGGTCGGCACCCAATAGGCAAAATGGTGCAGGCGAGGGCCCTTGCCGTTGGTGATGGCAAAGTCATGCACGTTGCCCTTGCGATGCATCCAGGCCGCCGCGATCCGCCCCTGCGGCCCGTCTTCCTCGGCATATTCGGTCAGGCGGAAGCCAAGCCGCGCATAGAAATCGAGCGTGTCCTGAACCTCGGCGGCGAAGACATTGAAATGATCGAGCCGCTGCGGGTGGCACCCCTTGTGGAGATCATACCGGCGCAACAGATGCGGGCGCCGCTCCATCGTCGCATAGAGCTCGATCGCAAAACCGAATGGATCGGAGAATTGCAGCGTGCGGCCCTGAAACGGCTGCTCGGCGAAAGCGTAGGTGATGCCATTCTGCGAAAAGAATGCCGCCGCCTTGTCGAGATCTTCCTCCTCGCCGACCTTGAAGCCCAGGCGATTGCAGGCGGCAACAGTCGCCTTGCGCAGTACCAGCGAATGATGCTGATGCTCCTCGCTGCCGCGCAGATAGATTGCGGTATCGTCGCGATCCTCGACGTGCAGGCCGATGGCCTTTTCGTAGAATTCGGAGCTCGCTCCCGGATCGATCACATCAAGCACGGCGTGGCTGCTTCGGATTATATTGAAGGGCGGATCGAACAGGTGTTGCGGAAGGGGCATCAGGTATCCTGGTTTGAGTTGTCTTTATCCACGCGCGGCTTCGGATTTCAAAGCCTCATGGATATCGTTGCGAAATCAAATCCGGTAAATGAACGGAATTTGTGCAGCGCAAACCCCGTAGCTGTCGTTTCAGATCGGTATTTTAGGCAACGGTATCGCATTGCGGGAAGGGGTCTCGTGGGCCACGTTCGGCGGTCGGGCTTGAGCCGGTCAAATCGCTGCAATATCAATTTACTCGTGAGGCAAGAGTTCGTAAGTAGCAGGTGGCGTGCCGCGCGCTTTTTACGGGTGCGAGCCACGGCATATCAATAAGAGCCGGCGGAAAAGCGCGGTTCCAGGGAGGGTTGAATGAAACTGACGAGACGCGAATTTACGGCGGGCATCGCGGCCGGCGTTGCGGCGCCCTACGTCCTGAGGAGCGCAAACGCGCAGGGCGCCACGATCAAAATCGGCATGTGCGTTCCCGTCACAGGCCCTGCGGCCGAGCAGGGGCTTTGGGCGCAAAACGGCGCCAAGCTTGCGCTCGCAGCCGTCAACAAAGCCGGCGGCGTGCTGGGCAAACAGGTCGAACTGGTGATCGAGGACGACCAGACCACCAATCCGGGCATCGTGCTGGCGTTTTCCAAATTGGCTGCGCAGTCCGACATCGTCGGATTTCTCGGCTCGGTCCGTTCGACCCAGATCCATGCGATGGCGCCCGACGTGCTCAAGCTCGGCAAGCCCGTGATGATCGGCGGAACGGACCCCACTTTGACGCATATGGGCAATCAATGGCTGTTTCGCTTCCGTCCCAATGACAGCTATTCCGGCCGCGTGATCGCCGATTTCGGCGTCAATACACTCGGAAAAAAGAAATGGGCGGTCGTGCATTCGACCGACGCGTTCGGCACAGCGGGCGGCAAGGCATTGTCGGCGGCGCTGGAAAAATTGGGTGCGCCGCCGGTGCTCGATCAGGGCTATGCCAACCAGAGCCAGGATTTCACGCCGGTTGTGCTCGCCGTGAAGCAATCGGGCGCGGACGTGCTCGGCTCCTACTTCACGTTTGAGAACGATCTTGGCATTTTCGCCCGGCAACTGCGCCAGCTCGGCGTCACCATCCCCTGGGTGGGGTCGCCAACGACGGTGAACGTATCCGCGATCAAGCTTGCCGGACCTACGCTCTACGGCACTTATGGCGTGGCCGACTACGCCGAGGAATCCAATGAAGCCTCGAAAGCCTTCGGCAAGGCCTATCGCGAAGCCTACAAGGTCGCGCCCGACCTCCAGAGCGCGTGGCCTTACGACGCTGTCACTGTCTTGTCGGCCGCGATCAACAAAGCGGGCTCGACCGATCCCGGCAAGATCCGCGAAGCCATTCTCGGCTTGAAGAAATTCCCGGGTGCCGAAGGCGAATATAATTTCGACCAGAATGGCGACGGCCTGCACGGCTACAATGTCGTGAGGAACGAGAAGGGGACGATCGTCTACGACAAGCATATCGAGTTCGACGACTGATGTGATGGAAGGCCTCTCCGGTGACGGAGAGGCCGCTGCCATTGGGCGCGCGCGCGCGCAGCAACCGCATGCGATAACGACCCGGAACAACCCAAGATTTTCCAGATCTCGAGCCCGGCACTTTCATGGACCTCGTACCGCAACTGTTGTTTACCGGGATCGGGATCGGCGCCGTTTATGCGCTGGTCGCGCTCGGCTTCGTGCTGATCTTCCGCGCCACCAACGTGGTGAACTTCGCGCAAGGCGAATTCTCGATGGTCGCCGCCTATCTGATGGTGGTGTTTGCGGTCGACCTGGGCTGGCCGTATTGGCTGTCGTTCCTGCTGGCGCTGGCCGGAATGGCGCTGCTGGGCGCGATCTTCAATCTGGGGGTCTATTACCCCTTGCGTCATCGCACTTTCCTGCCCGTCATCATCGCGACCATCGGCGCTTCGATATTGATGGCCAATTCGGTGCTGGCGATCTACGGGCCGCAGCCGCAGGTGCTGGAAGGCTGGTTCGAGACGCCGGGCATTCAGCTCGGGCCGGTCTATCTCGACAGCCAGTATTTGCTCATCATCGCGGTGACGATCGTGCTCGTCATCTTCAACTACTGGTTCTTCGAGCACACCATGCTCGGCAAGAAATTGCAGGCAACGTCGCAGGACAAGGAGATGGCCTCGCTGCTCGGCATTTCCGTCTCCACCATGATCATGATCACCTTCATCTATTCGGCGGTGCTCGGGGGACTTGCCGGCATTCTGGTGGCGCCAGTCCTGTTCGTCTCGATCCAGATGGGATCGACGATCGCGCTCAAGGCCTTTGCGGCCACCATCATCGGCGGATTCGGCGATGTCGCGGGCGCGATCATCGGCGGGCTGGCGCTTGGCATCATCGAGACCTTCGGCGCAGCCTATATATCGGTGCCGTACAAGGACGGCTTTGCCTTTCTGGTACTGATTGCGTTTCTGGTGTTCCGGCCGCAGGGCATCTTCGGCGAGCGCGTCGCGGAGAAGGCATGAGCGCGCCCAGCGAGAACATGACGATCGCCGCAGCTGCGCCCCGCGCAAAGCCGCTGCTCCTGCGGCACCTGCCATATTTCGCGGGCGCCGCGGTGGTCGTAGGGCTTGCCGCCACGGTTCAATTCGATGGCTACGTCCACAATATCCTGATGCAGGCGACGACGTTTGCGATCGCGGTGTTCGGCCTTTCGGTCGTGCTCGGCCTGTGCGGCCAGATCAATCTGGCGCAGGCGGCATTTTTCGGCCTCGGCGCCTATGCGGTGGGTCTCGGCACGTCGGACTATCACTTGAGCTACTGGCTGTGTCTCGCCGGTGGTTGTGTCGTGGCACTTTTGGCTGGCGCATTTCTCGGCATGTCGACGCTGCGGCTCGGCGGCCATTACCTGGCCATGGTGACGATCTCGTTTCAGCAGATCGTCACGCTGGTCATGATCAACTCCGTCTGGCTCACGCATGGGCCGGACGGCGTGTCGCGCATCGGCCGGCCCGAGCTGTTTCAATCCTCGCAATCTTATCTGGCTTTCTGCGTCGCCATGCTGGCGCTGGTCGGTTACGCGGTCTGGCATCTTGCGGATACAAGGCTTGGCCGCGCCATGCGGGCGGTCCGTGATAACGAGTTGGCGGCCGGCGTCGTCGGCGTCGATGTGTTCCGCACCAAGGTTTCCGCTTTCGGTCTGAGTGCGGTGCTCGGCGGACTGGCCGGCGGGTTGTTCGCGGGTGGCTTTGCCTATGTCAGCCCGGATCAGTTTTCCTTCGCCGAGTTGGTTGTGTTTCTGACGATGTCGCTGCTCGGCGGCGTCGCTTCGCCGATCGGTTCGGCGATCGGCACCGGCCTGTTGATCCTGATTCCGGAGTGGCTGCGTTTCCTCAAGAGCATCCCCGGGCTTTATCTTGCGATCTACGGTCTGTCGGTGATCCTCATCATCCGCTACATGCCGGACGGCATCTGGGGCTTTTTCAACTTTGCGACCGAGCGCTGGCGATCGAAGGCGAAGCTGCGGGCCGCTGGTCCCGCGTTGCAACTGGCGCCGGCGACCGTGGGCGGCGATATCGTTCTTTCCGTCAGAGGCCTTTCCAAGCATTTCGGCGGCCTCAAGGCGGTGGATAGTGTCGATATCGATGTTCGGCGGGGCGGCGTTCATGCGCTGATCGGGCCGAACGGCTCCGGCAAGACCACGACGCTGAACGTGCTCTCGGGCCTCTACAAAGCCACCGCCGGCAAGGTGACGCTCGACGGCGCCGACATCACCGATATGCCGCCGCACCAGCGTGCGGCCGCAGGTCTTGGGCGCACCTTCCAGAACATCCGCCTGTTCCGCTCGATGACGGCGCTGGAGAATGTCGTGATTGGCGCAGAGCGGCCGGGCAACACGCTAACCGGCCGAAGAGACGACGACGCGCTCAACGCACGTGCCATGTCGGCTTTGACATTCGTCGGGCTCGGGCTCCGCGCCAACGAGTTGATCTCGAGTTTCTCCTACGGCCATCAGCGCCTGATCGAGATCGCGCGTGCGCTGGCCGCCAATCCAACGCTGCTGTTGCTCGATGAGCCGGCGGCCGGATTGAATTCGAGCGAGAAGCTCGAACTGCATACGCTGCTCAAACGTATCGCGGCGCAAGGCCTCACCATCCTGATCATCGATCACGACATGACACTCGTCAGCGAAGCGGCGCAGCACATCACCGTGCTCAATTTCGGAAAACGGATCGCTGATGGCGAGTTGCTTGCGGTGCTGCGCCATCCCGATGTTGTCTCCGCCTATCTTGGAACCGAATAATGCCGCTGCTTCAGATCAACGACCTGGTCGTGCGTTACGGCGAGATCGAAGCCCTGCGCGGCGTCTCGCTCGCCGTCGATGAAGGGCAGGTCGTAACGCTGCTCGGCGCCAATGGCGCCGGAAAATCGACCACGCTGCGGGCGATTTCGGGATTGATCAGGCCGGCTGCCGGCGAAATCCTGTTTGACGGCAAGCCGATCACGGGGCTTGGGCCCGAGGCGATCGTGCGGCTCGGAATTTCGCACGTGCCGGAGGGGCGGCGCGTATTCCCGGGGCTCTCCGTCAAGGAAAACATCATGCTCGGCGGATCGAACCGGCGCGCCGGCAAATCCGAGCTGTCGCGCGAGGCCGATGCCATGTTCGATCTGTTTCCGGACATCCGGAGCTTTGCCAATGCGCTCGGCTGGACGCTGTCGGGCGGCCAGTTGCAGATGGTGGCGGTGGCGCGCGGCCTGATGGCCAAGCCGCGTTTGTTGCTGCTGGATGAACCGTCGCTGGGCCTTGCGCCGGTCATCGTGCAAGCCGTGTTCCGGATCATCTCGGAGATCCGGCGCAACACCACGGTCCTGCTCGTCGAGCAAAATGCGCGCATGGGACTTTCCGTTGCCGACCACGGCTATGTGCTTGAGACCGGGCGCATCGTGCTTGGCGGCAAGCCCGATGAATTGTGGGGCAATGAAGCCATCCGCGCCGCCTATCTCGGCGGTCACGCCAAGGTAAGCGCGTAGCCTCACGAGACAACAAGCGCCAACCCAAGAAGAGCGACGACTGAAATGGTCACGATCAAGCTTCCACATCTTATCGATTTTGTTGCGGATATTTTCGGCCACGCCGAGTTGTCGGCGGAAGAAGCCCGGCGCATCGCGACTTACCTCACGACAGCTAATCTCACGGGGCACGACAGCCACGGCGTAATCCGCGTGCCCGTCTATATGAGATGGAAGAAGATGGGTTCGGTGATTCCGAACCAGACGGCGGAGGTCGTGGTCGACACACCTTCACTGGCCGTCGTTGACGGCAAATTCGGTTACGGACAGACGGTCGCGCCGCAGGCCGTGCGGATCGGCATCGAGAAATGCAAGAAGGCAGGGCTTTCCGCCGTTGCCTTGCGCAACGCCGGGCATATCGGCCGGGTCGGCGACTGGGCCGAGATGGCGGCTGCCGAGGGGCTGGTCTCCGTGCATTTCGTCAACGCGGCCGGCTCGCTGTTGGTCGCGCCTTACGGCGGCGTCGAGAAGCGGCTGTCGACCGCGCCCTATTGCGTCGGCGTTCCGCGCGAGGGCCACGATCCGATCGTGCTCGATTTCGCCACCTCGATCGTCGCCGAAGGCAAGGTGCTGGTCGCAAGCCGCGGCGGCAAGAAACTGCCCGAGGGCGCGCTGATCGATGCCGACGGCACGTTGAGCGAGGATCCGCACGTGCTCTACGGCCCCTATACGTCAGATGGCCCGCGCGATCATACCAAGGGGTCAGGCGCGATCCGCGCCTTCGGCGAGCACAAGGGTTCAGGGCTCGCGTTCATCTGCGAACTGCTTGGCGGTGCGCTGACCGGCACGGGCGCGACTGCGCCCAACCGGCGCTTTGCCAACGGCATGCTCGCCTTCTACATCGACCCCAGGGTTGTGGACCCCGCGCATTTCTTCGATGGCGAGATATCCCGCTACGTCGATTTCATCCGCGAAACCAGACCGGTCGCCGGCGGCGAGCCGGTCATGATCCCCGGCGACGCCGAGCGCAAGACGCGCGCCGATCGCACCAAAAACGGCATTCCGCTGCCGGACGATACCTGGGCTGCCATCGTCAATACCGCCCGCGAGGTCGGGGTCGGCGAGGCAAGCATCCAGCGGGCAACCCAGTAATGCGCCATATTGGCAAGCCAAGGCGGTGGTTCGGCGCTAAAAGCGATTATCGGATTGGTGAGCGGGTCGCGTAGGCGGGATGCGCTTTCACCGCCTCCGTTCGCGAGGCCGGAACGAATTGCAACGTAAGGAAAGAACGATGGCAAACAAGGTCAAGGAAATTTGGGCATCGGGCAAGGTGGTCGTGAACGCCTGGCTTGCGATTCCTTCCGGCTTCTCGGCCGAGGTGATCGCGCAGTGCGGCTTCGACAGCGTCACCGTCGACATGCAGCACGGCGTGCAGGACTATCTCTCGATGGTGCAATGTTTCCAGGCCATGCACGGCCACCCGGTGACGCCGATGGTGCGGGTGCCGTGGAACGAACCCGGCATCATCGGCAAGGTGCTCGACGGCGGCGCCTATGGCGTGATCTGCCCGATGATCAACACGCCGCAAGAGGCAAAGAACCTCGTGGCCTACAGCAAGTATCCGCCAATGGGCACGCGCTCGAACGGCCCGATCCGCGCCGGCTTGTACGGGACAGCCGGCAGTTATCAGAAGACCGCCAACGACGAGACGGTGCTGCTTCCGATGATGGAGACCAGGACCGCGATCGAAAACATGGAGGCGATCCTCGACGTCGAGGGCATCAGCGGCGTCTATATCGGGCCGTCCGATCTCGGTTTCTCCTACGGGCTGGTGCCGAAGCTCGATCGCGAAGAGCCGGAGATTCTCAAGATCTACGAAAAGATCGTGAAGGAATGCGGCAAGCGTGGCCTCTATCCCGGCATCCATTGTTCGGGTGCCGATGGCGCGCTGCGCGCGATCAACATGGGTTTCAAGCTCGTCACCCTGTTCAACGAGGTGGGCTTGATGGCAACCTATGCCAAAATGCAGATCGCGCAGACCCGCAAGGAGTTCGGGCGGCAAGGCCTAAAGGCGAATAGTGAGTGGCGAATAGCGAATAGAAAACGCCCTATTCGCTATTCCCTATTCGCTCTCTTCAAGGAGATATCCCCATGCCCCCAGCTCCCGTCATTCGCCTGCACCCCGATGATGGCGTGCTGATCGCGCGTTCGAGCCTGCCGGCAGGGCTGGTCGTGGCCGACGGCGTGACCACGGTCGAGCGCATTCCCGCCGGCCACAAGGTCGCGATCCGGCCCATCGCGGTCGGCGAACCGGTCCGCCGTTATGGCCAGATCATCGGTTTTGCCACCGCGCCGATTTCGCCCGGCCAGCACGTCCATACCCAGAATTGCGGCATGGGCGATTTCGCCAAGGATTATGCGTTCGGCGTCGACGTGAAGCCGGTGCCGAATTTCGATTTGCCGGCGACCTTCGACGGCATTCGCCGTTCCGACGGGCGGGTCGCGACGCGCAACTATATCGGCATTCTCACATCCGTGAATTGCAGCGCGCATGTCGCAGGGCTTGTCGCGGATATATTCAAGAAGAATCCGTTCACCGACGACAACCCGCTGGCCGATTTTCCCAATGTCGATGGCGTGGTCGCACTCACCCACAAGACCGGCTGCGGCATGACGCAAAACGAGCCGCTGACGATTCTGCGCCGGACGCTCGGCGGCTACGCGCGGCATGTCAATTTTTCGGCCGTCATCGTGCTGGGCCTAGGCTGCGAGGTCAACCAGATCGGCGGACTGATGCAGGAGCAGAAACTTGCCGGCCGCCTGCGCGAACTCGAAATTCAACAAATCGGCGGCACCCGCAAGACGGTCGAAGCCGGCGTTGCCTTCGTGAAGGAGGCGCTCAGCGATGCCAACAAGGTCAGCCGCGAACCCGTTCCGGCGAGCGAGTTGACGGTAGCGCTGCAATGTGGCGGCTCGGACGGCTATTCGGGCATTTCGGCCAACCCCGCGCTCGGCGCCGCGAGCGATCTTCTCGTTCGGCATGGCGGGACGGTCATTCTGTCGGAGACGCCGGAGACCTATGGCGCGGAGCATCTGCTGACACGGCGCGCGGTCAGCCGCGAGGTCGGCGAGAAACTCGTGAACTTGATGCGCTGGTGGGAAGAGTACACCGCGCGTGAGGGAGCCGAGATGGATGCCAACCCGAGCCCCGGCAACAAGGCCGGCGGCCTGACCACGATTCTGGAAAAGTCGCTGGGCGCGATGGCGAAGGCCGGCAGCACCAACCTCGTCGACGTGCTGAACTATGCTGAAGCCGTCACCAAGAAGGGTTTTGTCTTCATGGATACGCCCGGCTACGACCCGGTCGCGGCGACGGGGCAGGTGGCAGGCGGCGCCAACCTCGTCTGCTTTACCACCGGACGCGGCAGCGTGTTCGGCTGCAAGCCGGCGCCCTCGATCAAGCTCGCGACCAACACGCCGATGTACAAACGCATGGAAGACGACATGGACGTCAATTGCGGCACCATCCTCGACGGCGAGGAAACGGTGCAGCAGTGCGGCGAACGGATTTTCGACCTGATGCTCAAGACCGCGTCGGGCCAGCCGACCAGGAGCGAGAGTTTTGATTTTGGCGGCGCCGAATTCGCGCCCTGGGTGCTCGGCGCGACGATGTAATAGTCCGGGAGCAGTATTTTTCGTCATGCCCGGCCTTGTGCCGGGCATCCACGTCTTCTCTTTAGTTGTGCCGGGAGAAGCAAGACGTGGATGGCCGGGCCTGAGGCGAGCGAAAGCGACGCCGTCCTTCGGACGGCTATGCCCGGCCATGACGAGAGTGCACGATTTGCCCTACGGACTGGTGACGAATGCTCTCGATTTATTTCCGCTTTCGGCGGCGTAGCAGACATGGGCGGACTTGCTGCTGGGTCGACCCGGTCGCAAATGAACCCATATGAGATATCGGCCAGCGTCCCAACGAAGTTATGTCGAAGTCATATTCAGCTTCCCCAATGTGCTATCTTTGACCGGCAGGCGCGATCGAGGGAGTGTCCTCAAATGAGGGATCAAGCAGGCTCGCTACGCTGGCTACCAGGGCTGAATATCCTCCGTCAATATGAGGCATCATGGCTGCCGCATGACGTCGTAGCCGGACTGGTGCTGACATCAATGTTGGTGCCCGTTGGAATTGCTTACGCGGCGGCATCTGGCTTGCCGGGCATAAATGGCCTCTACGCAACGATCATCCCGCTGCTGGCTTATGCGCTGTTCGGGCCCAGCCGTATCCTGGTCCTGGGGCCAGACTCATCGCTGGCCGCTCTCATCCTCGCCGTTGTCCTTCCGCTGTCCGGCGGGGACCCCGGACGCGCTGTGGCCCTGGCCAGCATGATGGCAGTGGTTTCGGGGACAGTATGCATTCTGGCAGGTGCAGCGCGTCTGGGTTTCGTCACCGAGCTGCTTTCCAAGCCGATACGGTATGGCTACATGAACGGAATTGCGTTGACAGTATTGATCAGCCAACTACCCAAGCTTTTCGGCTTCTCGATTGAGAGCGAAGGCCCTTTGAGAGACCTATGGGCCATCGTCGAGGCGGTACTAGGGGGGAAAGCGAACTGGACAGCGTTTATGGTCGGGGCGGGTACGCTGGTGGTGATCATGTTGCTCAAGGGCAGCAAGCGCCTGCCGGGCATTCTGATTGCCGTCGTCGGTGCGACAGCCGTCGTTGGAATGCTGGACCTCGCGGTGCATCACAACGTGGCTGTCCTGGGCCCCCTCCCACAGGGCCTGCCGGGGCTCGCAGTCCCCTGGATCACCTATACCGATATCGTCCCAGTGCTGATTGGAGGCTCCGCCATCGCCCTGGTGTCGTTCGCCGATACCAGCGTGCTCTCGCGTGCCTATGCGGCACGAACTGGCACTTATGTCGATCCCAACCAGGAGATGGTTGGGCTCGGAGCCGCCAATCTTGCCGCCGGATTTTTTCAAGGCTTCCCGATCAGCAGCAGTAGCTCCCGCACCCCCGTGGCCGAAGCCGCCGGCGCCCGGACTCAACTGACAGGTGTTGTCGGCGCACTAGCTGTTGCCCTCCTGCTGTTGGTGGCGCCAAACCTCCTTCAGGATTTGCCCACAACAGCATTGGCCGCAGTCGTAATCGCCTCAGCGATCGGCTTGATCGAGGTCGCCGACCTGAGGCGCATCTATCGCATCCAGCAATGGGAGTTCTGGCTGTCTATCGTCTGTTTCATCGGCGTGGCTGTGCTCGGCGCCATTCCAGGAATAGGTCTGGCAATTACGATCGCCGTCATCGAGTTTTTATGGGACGGCTGGCGTCCGCACTCCGCGGTATTGGGCCGCGCCCATGGCGTCAAAGGCTACCATGACATCACGCGATATCCGGATGCCCGCCAGATACCTGGGTTGGTCCTGTTTCGATGGGATGCGCCTTTATTCTTCGCCAACGCTGAATTCTTCAAGGAGCGCGTTCTGGACGTGGCGGCGAAATCGCCTACTCCGGTTCGTTGGTTTGTCGTTGCGGCGGAACCGGTCACCAGCGTTGACGTCACCGCAGCTGACATGGTCGCTGAGTTGGTCGAGACGTTGCGCGCGGAGGGCATCGAGTTATGCTTGGCCGAACTCAAAGATCCCGTGAAAGACAAGCTGAAACGTTTCGGATTGTTGGCACAGCTCGGTGATACGTGCTTCTTTCCGACAATTGAGGAAGCCGTCGCGCGATACCTCCAAACTCACAATGTGAACTGGATGGACTGGGAGGATCGAAGCTGACGTTCATTCTCTCTCGGGCCCAGACTATTTGTTGAGGCCCGACCTCGACGCAATCCTTCAATCGTCGATCCGCGCGAAGTAAGTTGGCGGCTGACGTCTGTTCATGGGGGAAGACCGAAAGTGTCTGGCGCACCGTCAGGGCGACGCGACCCACAACGGACATCCACCACGCGACCCCTGAACAGAAACCCTCGCTTGACAGAAGTTCTTCGGGCCGAGCAAATGGGAATGTGAACAGTCCGCTTTTTCCGGGGGTCTCATGAATCCCTTGCTTAAAGAGATCCGTCACAATCCCTTGCTCTGGTTGCTGGCCTTCGTGCCTGCGCTGTTCGTGGCTCAGAAGCTCAAGCCAGAAGCGCACACGCTGCTTTTTGTGCTGTCCGTCCTGGCAATCGTTCCACTAGCCGCGCTACTGAGCCACGCCACCGAATCCGTGGCGGCCAAGACGGGCGATACGGTCGGTGGCTTGCTCAACGCCACGCTCGGAAATCTCACCGAACTTGTCATCGCGCTGACCGCGTTACACGCCGGGCAATACACATTGGTGAAGGCATCCATCGCCGGGGCGATTGTCACCAACACGTTGTTCATGTTGGGAGCGTCGTTTCTCCTCGGCGGCCTCAAGCACCACGTGCAGGAATACAACAGGGCCAGCGCCCGTCTGCAAGCGGGCCTGCTCTTTCTGGCCACGGTCGCGATCTTGATTCCGTCAGCGGTCACTGAAGCCGATTCCGTGGCGGGGTCGGCGTTCACCGAGACGTTGAGCGTCAGTTTGTCTGTTCTGCTCATCGTCGTCTACGGACTGGGCCTATTGTTCTCACTCAAGACACACCGCGAGTTTTTCGGCGGTGCGGAACATGCGGAAGCGGGCGAGTTGCCGTGGCCGTTGGGCCTCGCCCTGGCCACGCTGGCCGGCGTCACTGTACTGGTCGCGCTGGTGAGCGAGGCGTTCGTCGAGTTGGTGCAGCAGGCCGCGGTGGCATTCGGGATGACTCCCGCGTTCGTGGGGTTCATCGTGGTGGCGTTGGTAGGCGGCGCCGCGGAAATGGCCTCGGCGTTTTCCGGTGCGCGCAAAAATCGGCTGGACCTGAGCGTGGGTATCGCGCTGGGGAGCGCATCCCAAATCGCGCTCTTCGTCGCTCCGGTGCTGGTATTGCTCAGCTACGTCATCGGCCCCGCGCCGATGAATCTGCAATTCTGGCCTGGCGCGGTGGTGATGATGCTCATCGCCACCATGACCGCGTCCCTGGTGACCAACAGCGGGCGCTCGGCGTGGTTCGTCGGCGTACTTGTACTGATGGTGTACCTGATTTTTGCCATGACGCTTTACCTGTTGCCGCCCCGATTATCCGGTGAAAGGACCATGCCACGAAACACAACTGAAAACTCCATTCAGCCGGAGCGATCGGTATGTTGCGCCAGTTTCTCGTGAGTATTGCCGCCAGTGTTTGCAATGTTGCGATCCATGCAATCGTTATGGCAGTCGTATTGTGGGCGGCGCGCGTCGCGGGTGAGCGTGCAACGTCGCACCAATCGCTTCGACTGGCCGCCGTCATGATCGCGACCGTATTGGTCTTGATGGCCGCGCATATTGTTGAAGTGGTCGTTTGGTC
This sequence comes from uncultured Alphaproteobacteria bacterium, assembly GCA_963832045.1. Taxonomy (GTDB): domain Bacteria; phylum Pseudomonadota; class Alphaproteobacteria; order Rhizobiales; family Xanthobacteraceae; genus Bradyrhizobium. The sequence continues at coordinate 213,359 of CAWHSM010000004.1, read as the reverse complement.
ATTTGTTTACACGATGATCGGGGTTGCACCTCCTGGCACTGATCTCATTTATTTTGCCTTTGTAAACTACACAACGCTCGGTTACGGCGACGTGACTCCGAGTGAGCGCTGGCGCTTGGTTGGGCCAATGACGGCGATGAACGGCGTGCTGTTGTTTGGTTGGTCGACCGCTGTCATTTTTGCAGTCCTGCGGGCCGTGATGACGAGCCAGACCGAAGAAGGACAGCGACAGAAAGGTGTATCTTCCGAGTAACCCGGCGACTTCCGTTAATGGCAGGGGAATAGCGGACATAGGTCCGTAGGGCGGGTTGGAGGCGACTTGTCCGCCGTAGCTCGAAGAGCGAAGGCAGAAGCCGCAAACCCGCAGATGCGTAGGATGGGTTGAGCCCTTCGCGAAACCCATCATCTTCGCAAATTTAAATTGATGGGTATCGCTTCGCTCCACCCATCCTACGCGCTGGCTTGGCCCGGTCGCGAATGCCCCCTAGGCGAACATTCGATGGTGGCAGTTCGGGGTGGGTTCTGGGTTGCCGATCCGTTCCCTTACGACCGGGGTACTGGCCCCTTTCCGTCCCGCCGGATGGTTAGATTCTCAGTAGAACTGCGGCGTGTGCTAAATTACGATGTTCCCTGCGGGCGTATCATCGTCTCGCAGGGAGGAAATCATGAAAACCCGTTACACGGTGGCGTTATCAATGCTGGCAGGCGTTGCGGTTGGCGCGCTTGCAATTCAAGGCCGCGCGCAACCCAAGCCTCCTGTCTATTTCGTCGTTGAGAACGAAATCAGTGACGTGCAGAGCTATCTCAAAGAATATGCTGCGCGCGCTCGTGATATGATTAAAGCCAATGGGGGCCGCTATCTAGCGGCAGGAGATGCGACAACATTTGTGGGTGAACCTCCTAAATCCCGGGTAGCTATATTCGTGTTCGACGACCTCCAGCAAATACAAACATGGCTAAACTCCCCTGAGTACAAAGAGATCAGGAAGGTGGGCGAAAAGTACGCCAAATTCCGCAACTACGCCGTTCCCGGGGTTCCACAGTAGGGTGAAGATCGTTAGGGACACGACCACTTTCCGCTTCCGGGATGTCCGCGTTTCCCTACGGCGGACAAGTCGGCGGCAACTCTTAATCCTACCGACCTGTGTGATTTGCCCGTCCCGGGCAAATCAGTTCGCTTTCTGTTTTACCGGTGTCCAGCCCCTTTCGAAAAAATATTTCGGATTTTCCGAAGGCGAAAATCAGTCATAGGTGTTTCCGTCCCGTCCCACAGAGGGGCGGTTCGCGATCGTCACGGACGCGGGGCGGGATGCGGTGGACGCGGCGGCATCAACTGACGAGTGATGCTGGCGCGGACGGCGAAGTCGTGTGGTCCTGATGCCCCGACGCTGGCATCAAGTGAGCGACGATGCTTTGCATCGCGGCTTGCGACGGTGGCAAGAAAGCCCGGTCACCGGGGAGAGCGCGCTATAAGCCGTAAAACCATTGCGCGGGGAATGCCGGGTGTTTCCGGTGTGACCGTGGTGACTATGCTCGTATGCTTGTTTTTATTTTGCATGCGAGGCTGCGGGCGCGACGGGCGCCCGGCATTCCCTGCGCCCTTGATATCAGAGGGTGGGAACTCGACAGCAAAACTCGCGCGTAAGGGCGGCGAGATAGCGGAGCTGCGCCCGTGGATGAGGGCAGGCTCGCTGGCGGTTTTCGTCATGGTCGGGCTTGTCCCGGCCATCCACGTCTTCCTTTTGTTTCGAAGCACAAGACGTGGATGCCCGGCACAAGGCCGGGCATGACGAAGAAAGGCTTCATTCCGCCACGCCGATAGGCATTCGTTGCCCGTTGTTAGTGCTTGATGTCAGCCGGGTCAGGTGTTCTGCTTAAAAAAGCTGCTGGAGCACGCCTCTCGTGTCGATCTTCGTCGCACTGCACCACGTCACGCATTACAGATACGACCGCCCGATCGACCTTGGACCCCAAACCATCCGGCTGCGGCCGGCGCCGCATACCCGGACCCCGATCCTGAGCTATTCGCTCAAGGTCACGCCATCAAACCATTTCGTGAATTGGCAGCAGGACCCGCAGGGCAACTGGCTCGCCCGCTTTGTCTTTCCCGAGAAGGCCGTTGAGCTGAAGATCGAAGTTGATTTCACGGCGCAGATGACCGTGATCAACCCGTTCGATTTCTTCGTCGAGCCCTACGCCGACAGTTTTCCGTTCGAGTACACCGCCGACCTCAGGACCGAACTGGCGCCTTACCTCGCAACGTCAGAGCCCGGGCCGCAATTTGCCGCCTACCTCGCTGGCCTCAAGCGGGAGGCGACCTCTACCGTCAATTTCCTGGTTGAGCTCAACGCCGAGCTCCAGAAAAAGATTCGCTACATCATCAGGATGGAGGCGGGTGTTCAGACGCCGGAAGAAACGCTTGCCTCCAATGCCGGTTCCTGCCGCGACTCGGCGTGGCTGTTGATTCAAACCTTGCGGCATCTCGGCCTCGCGGCGCGGTTCGTCTCGGGCTACCTCATCCAGTTGCGCCCCGACATCGATCCGGTCGAAGGACCGCGCGAGGTCGAAAACGATTTTACCGATTTGCACGCCTGGGCCGAGGTCTATCTGCCCGGCGCGGGCTGGATCGGGTTTGACGTGACCTCCGGCATGCTGACGGGCGAGGGACACATCCCGGTTGCCGCCACGCCGCATTACCGGACGGCGGCGCCGATCAGCGGCGCGGTCGGATTCGGCAATGTCGCGTTCGACTTCGAAATGAGCGTCAAGCGAATCCGTGAGGCACCGCGGATCACCCGGCCGTTCTCCGACGAATCCTGGGCGCGTCTAGACAGGCTCGGCGAACAGGTCGATGCCGATCTCGTGGCCGGCGACGTACGCCTGACGATGGGAGGCGAGCCGACCTTCGTCTCGGTCGACGATCTGGAATCGCCGGAGTGGAATATCGCCGCCGTCGGCCCGACCAAGCGCCGCTTTGCCGACGATCTCATTCGACGCTTGCGAATGCGCTTTGCGCACGGAGGCCTGCTGCATTACGGGCAGGGCAAATGGTATCCCGGTGAAAGCCTGCCGCGCTGGGCGTTCGGCCTCTATTGGCGCAAGGACGGCGTGCCGATCTGGAAGAACTCCGATCTGATTGCGGATATCGAGGGACGGCACAGGGCAGGCGTCGCGGAAGCCCAAAGTTTTGCGGAAAAGACCGCAACCCGGCTGGGGATCGATTCCGAATTCGTCATGCCGGCCTTCGAAGACCCGGGCTACTGGCTGCAGAAGGAAGCCGGCCTGCCGCCAAACGTCGATCCCAGCAATTCCAGACTGTCTGATCCGGAGGAGCGCTCGCGGATGGCGCGGGTGTTCGATCAGGGACTTGCCGAGCCCAGGGGCTTTGTGCTGCCGATCCAGCGCTGGAACGCCGACGCCGGAAAATGGCGCAGCGAGCGCTGGAAACTGCGCCGGGACAACCTGTTCCTGTCGCCGGGCGATTCCCCGCTCGGGCTGCGGCTGCCGATCGCCTCGCTGCCGCATATTCCCGCTGACGAATATCCTTACGTCGTCGAGCAGGACCCGCTGGCACCGCGAGAGGAGTTGCCGATCTACGGGGGTGCGCCGGTAGAAAGCGCGTCGCATCAGGAGGTGCACGAACAGCAGCTCAAGGGCGGTGGCGGTGTTCGTACCGCCATGTCGATCGAAATCCGCGACGGCGTGCTGTGCGCCTTCATGCCGCCGGTGGAAAAGATGGACGATTATCTGGAACTGGTCGCGGCGGTAGAAGCGACCGCCGAGGAGATGCAGATCAAGGTGCATGTCGAAGGTTATGCGCCGCCGTTCGATCCGCGCGTCGAGGTGATCAAGGTGACGCCCGATCCCGGCGTCATCGAGATCAACATCCAGCCTTCGACAGACTGGCGCGAGGCGGTCGATATCACCCTCGGCCTCTACGAGGATGCGGCGAAGACGCGGCTTGGCGCCAATCGCTTCCTGATCGATGGCCGCCACACCGGCACCGGCGGCGGCAATCACGTCGTGGTCGGCGGCAGCACGCCCGCGGACTCGCCGTTCCTGCGCCGCCCGGACCTCTTGAAGAGCCTTGTGCTGTACTGGCAGCGGCACCCGTCGCTGTCTTATCTGTTCTCGGGCATGTTCATCGGTCCTACCAGCCAGGCACCCCGCATCGATGAAGCCCGTCACGACGGCCTCTATGAACTCGAGATTGCGCTCGCCCAAGTGCCGCCGCCGGGAAGCAAAATTCCGCTGTGGCTGGTGGACCGCCTGTTCCGGCATATTCTGGTCGATATCACCGGCAACACCCATCGCGCCGAAATCTGCATCGACAAACTCTATTCTCCCGACAGCGCGACCGGACGGCTGGGTCTTGTCGAGTTTCGCGCGCTCGAGATGCCGCCCGATCCCCGGATGTCTCTCGCGCAGCAACTATTGATCCGCGCCTTGATCGCCAAGTTCTGGCGCGAGCCTGGGGGCGGAAAATTCGTACGCTGGGGTACGACGCTGCATGACCGCTTCATGCTGCCGCATTTTTTGTGGGAAGATTTTCTCGATGTGCTCGGCGAGTTGCAGCAAGCCCGCTACGAATTTTCACCGGACTGGTACGCCGCCCAGCTCGAATTCCGGTTTCCCGTGTTCGGCCGGGTCCATCATGGCGGCGTTTCGCTCGAGGTGCGACAGGCTCTCGAACCCTGGCATGTCCTGGGCGAGGAAAGCTCGGCCGGCGGCACCGTGCGCTATGTCGATTCGTCGGTCGAGCGGCTGCAGGTCAAGGCCACGGGCTTTGTCGCGGGCCGTCATGTCGTGACCTGTAACGGCAGGCGGATGCCGATGACGCCAACCGGGCGATCCGGCGAGGCGGTCGCTGCCGTCCGCTTCAAGGCATGGCAGCCGGCGTCGGGACTGCATCCGACCATTCCCGTTCATGCGCCCCTGACTTTCGATTTGATCGATAGCTGGAACAACCGGTCACTGGGCGGCTGCGTCTACCATGTCGTGCATCCCGGCGGGCGGAACTACGAGACCAAACCGGTCAATTCCTACGAGGCGGAGGCGCGTCGTCTCGCCCGGTTTCAGGATCATGGCCACACGCCCGGCAAGATCGAAGTGCCGCTTGAGGAACGCACAATTGAATTCCCCTTGACCCTCGACTTGAGAACGCCACTCCTGCATTGAAGATCAAGGCTTGAGGCGGGGGAAAGGTTCGGGATGACGGGGCAGGCCGACCACGGAAGCGGACAAGGAAACAAGGCCCGTCCAGGCAGCCGCCGCGTGGCGCAGTGGATGCGCGATTACGTGCCGCTGCCCGGCATTCCCGACGAATATATCGGGGAGGACGGCACGCCGCGCGCGGTATGGACCCGCTTTTTCGAAGCCTTCGCCGCGCTGGCGCCCGCCGAGATCGAGCGGCGTTTCGGCACGGCCGACCGGCATTTGCGCGAAGCCGGCGTCAGCTATCGCGCGCCGGGCGAGACCTCCGACCGGCTCTGGCCGTTGAGCCATCTGCCGCTTCTGATCGACGACGCCGAATGGCGGCAACTGACCGCTGGCATCGTGCAGCGCGCCCAATTGCTGGAACTCGTGCTGGGCGATCTCTATGGCGAGGGCCGGCTGGTGACCGAGGGCGCGATCCCCGCGGCAGCCATTGCCGGCAGTCCCGAATATCTGCGCGCGGTCTGCGGCATCAAACCCCCCGGCGGGCGATATCTCAGCCTCTATGCCGCCGATGTCGGCCGGGGGCCGGATGGGCGCTGGTGGGTACTCGGCGACCGGACGCAGGCGCCGTCGGGCGCGGGATATGCGCTTGAAAACCGGCTGGTGTTGTCGCGTGCGTTCGCGAGCCTCTACAAGTCGATGAATGTGGAGCGTGTTGCGCCGTTCTTCGAGGCGTTTCGGGATTCGCTCCGCGCCGGCGCCGACCGCGACGAGCCGCGCATCGGGCTGTTGACGCCCGGCCAGTTCAACGAAACCTATTTCGAACACGCGACGCTGGCGCGTTACCTCGGCTTCCTGCTGGTCGAGGGCGAAGATCTCGCGGTCAGCGGCGATCGCATTCACATCCGCACCGTCGCCGGCCTGAAGCGGCTGGACGTGCTGTTGCGCCGGGTCGATTCCAACTTTCTCGATCCCCTCGAACTCAACGCCTCTTCGCAACTCGGCATTCCCGGCCTGATCGACGTCTTGCGCAAGAACGGTATCGTTGTCGCCAACATGCCGGGCTCCGGCGTGATGGAAGCGCGCGCCTTGCTCGGCTTCCTGCCAAGTCTTTGCCGGCGCCTCTTGGGCGAGGACTTGAAGATGCCGCATATCGCGACCTGGTGGTGCGGACAGGTCGCCGCCCGCGAGGAAGTGCTGTCGCGGCTCGACGAGGTGGCGATCGAAGGCGCCTATGGCAGGGCTGTTCCCGGTTTTCCGGGCAACGGCCCCGTGCTCGCCGGCGAGTTACCGCCGCCCGAGCGCGAGCGGCTGCGGAGCGCCATCAACGATCGTGGCATCGATTTCGTCGGCCAGGAACTGGTGCGCCTCTCGACGATGCCGGTGTGGGACCAGGGGCGGATCGCGCCGCGTCCGTTCGTCTTGCGGGTTTTTGCCGCCGCGACGCCGCAGGGCTGGACCATCATGCCCGGCGGGTTCTGCCGGATCGCCGAGCAGTCCGATGCCCGTGCCGTATCGATGGGCGACGGCGCCCGCGCGGCGGACGTATGGGTGATCTCCGACAAAGCGGTGCCGGCGACGACGCTGTTGCCGGCGGTCGATACGGTGCGGATCAGGCGCATCGCCGGCTGGGTCCCCAGCCGTGCCGCGGACAATCTATTCTGGCTTGGTCGTTACCTCGAGCGCGCCGAGGCGACATTGCGGCTGGTTCGCGCGCTTGCGGCCTCGCCGCGCGATCCGGTCAAGGGGTCGTCGACCGTGCTTCATAGCGTGGAACGAATCCAGCGGCTTCTGCTGGCATGGGGCGCGATCTCGCAAACAGCACGGACGCAGCCCGCAAAGGCCGTTGCCGAGGCGCTGCAAAATGAAGAGTGTTTCGGTTCGGCTCTGTCGCTGGTGCGATCCGCGCAGCGCGCCGCGACCTCGCTGCGGGAGCGCCTCTCGCCGGACGCCTGGCAGGTCATCACCGAAATGGCGGAGCGTCTTGGGCAAGAGGTCGACGACGATGACAGCGTCGCCAGCGCCGCCGAATTGACCTTGCAGGAACTGGCGAGCTTTGCGGGTCTTGCCCAGGAAAACATGAACCGCGCCGCCGGCTGGCGCTTCCTCGAGATGGGCCGCCGCGCCGAACGCGCCATCAATACCGTGCGTTTCGCGCGCCAGTTTGCCTATGACGAGGCTACCGGCGAGGATCTGGACGTGCTGCTGACGCTGGTGGACTGCCAGATCACCTACCGTTCGCGCTATCTTGTCGGTCCGCTGCTCGCACCCGTGCGTGACCTCGTGGTTCTCGACCCCTACAATCCGCGATCGGTGGCGTTTCAGGTTTCCGCGTTGAACGACCACGTCGCCAGCCTGCCGACGTTGAAGGAAGGCGGACTGATCGAGCGGCCGCAACGTCTCGCCGTCGCTGCCCAAGCCGCGCTGACGACGGCCGAGGCCGCGTCCCTCCATACCCAGACGCTGTTTGCGCTCGAACAGGAGCTGCTCAATCTCGCGGACGCGATCGGGCTGCACTATTTTCCGCACGGGCCAAATGCCAGCAGGCCCGAAAAGCTGACGGGTCTTGCGTGATTTACGACATCCGTCACGTCACCACCTACGCTTACGAGAGTCCGGTCAACTTCGCGCGGTGCTCGCTGCGACTGGAGCCGCGAAGCGGCGACGGGCAGGAACTGGTCTCTCACACCGTCGATATCAGGCCGCGTCCGACGGACCGGACGGTGCGGCGAGACTTCTTCGGGACGCATACCGAAAGCATCCTGATCGAGACGGCGCATCGCAATCTTCGGATCGATTCCCGCTCCCGCGTGTCGGTGTCGCGCAGCGCTCCGGATCGCGGTGCGCAAAGCCGCTCCTGGGAGAGCGTCCGCGATGTCGCCATCGAAGTCAAAAGCCTCGGTCCCGCGTCGCCGATCGGGTACGTCTTCGCCAGTCCGCTTGTGCCGGTGCAGCGGCCGGTCACTTCCTACGCGTCGGCAAGCTTTCCGCCGGGAGACGGTGTCCTGGCCGGCGCGGTCGACCTCATGCACCGGATCCGCACCGATTTCAAATACGATCCGAAAGCGACTGTCGTCTCGACGCCGCTCGACGAGGTGTTCGAAAAACGTCACGGCGTTTGCCAGGATTTCGCCCATGTGATGATTGCGGGCCTCCGCGGGCTCGGCCTGCCGGCGGCCTATGTCAGCGGCTACCTGCGGACGATTCCGCCGCCAGGCAAGGAACGCCTGCAAGGCGCCGACGCTACCCACGCCTGGGTATCGCTGTGGTGCGGCGAGGGCCTTGGCTGGATCGGATTCGATCCCACCAACGATATCCTGGTCGAGAACGAGCACATCGTGCTGGCCGTTGGGCGGGATTTTTCGGACGTTTCACCCGTTGACGGCATCATCGTGGGGTCTCGGAGGCAGAAGCTCAACGTGGCGGTCGATGTGCTGCTGGTGGAGTGACCGGCGTGGATTGCGTTGCCGGCAATCAGGCGCCTGCCGTTTTGTAGCGGCGTGCTCGAACTTGCTTGCTTAGCTGGTGGTTCCGTTGCGCAAGGGCGACTCGTCTTCGGCGCGCAGGTTGCGGAAGAATTTTTCGACTTCGCGCGACAAGAGTTCGGCCGTCGACGTCAGTTCGCTTGACGCCGAAAGCACCGACGAAGCACCCTTGTTGGTATTCTCGATGGCGTCGTTGAGCGACTCGATATTGACGACCAGGGTTGAGTTGCCGTCGGAAGCGAGTTGTGCGTTTGCCGAGATTTCGCGGGTAGCCGCGTCCTGCTGGCCAACGGCATCCGCGATGTTGGTGGTGACCGAATTGATCTCGCGCACGGCGGTGCCTATTTCGCGCACCGCCTCGACTGCATTTCGCGTCGAGATCTGAATCATGCTGATATTCTGGCCGATCTCGGAAGTCGCCTTCGCGGTCTGCCCGGCCAGCGCCTTGACCTCGTGGGCAACCACCGCGAAACCGCGGCCGGCATCGCCGGCGCGAGCGGCCTCGATCGTGGCATTCAGCGCCAGAAGATTGGTCTGCTCGGCAATCGCCTGAATGAGATTGAGCACGCCGTCGATGCGTTGGGTTGCCGCAGCGAGGCTTTCAATCTCGGTGACCGATTTTTCGGTCCGCTGGCCGGCCTGTTCGACCATATCAGCCGATTGGCGCACCTGCCGGCCGATCTCCTCGATCGAGGCCGACAGTTGTTCGGCTGCGCTCGCAACCGCGAAAACGTTGCTTGAGGCTTGTTCGGTGGCGCGGGAGGCGGCGTTCGCACGTCCGCTGGCGTCGGATGCCACGCCGGAAATCGACTGAGCGGTGTCGCGCATGGCCGCCGCATTGTCGTTCACGGCGCCCAGCACGCTTCCGATCGCGTTGCGGAAAGCTTCCACCGAAAGTTCGATTTGCCGGGCTCGCTGTTCACGCGCCCTGGAATCCTGCAGCACCTGGGAATTGAGATTGCGGTTGCGGTCCATCGCTTCCTGAAAGATCCGGATGGCGCGGGCCAGCGCGCCGATTTCGTCGTTGCGGTGGGTATGCGGAACCTGCACCCCTTCCGCGCCATCCGCGACCTGCCTGATGGTGCTCGTGATCAGCGAAAGCGGCCGGGCGACCGAGCGGGCGATGATGAAGACACCGATGGCGACCAGAACCAGAGCCAGTCCGCCGAGACAGGTCAGAAGGAAGGCAAGCTGGCGATTGACTTCGGTCTCTTGAGCGATCCTCTTGCCACGTTCTGCGTAGACCTTGGAAAGAGCTTCCAGATCCTTGTTGAGAGCGGAACGCACGCTGCGATTGGCGTCGTTGTCGCCCCATTCCCGTCCGGCATCGTGGCCGATTTCGATCGCGCGGCGAACCAGCTCTTTCCGGAACTCGACGAATTGATCGATCCGATTCTTGAAGGCCGCAAATTGCTCGGCGTCGTCGGCCTGGACGATGGATTCCCACTTCTTGACCACGTCAAGGAGCTGATTGCAGAACTTGTGCAGCCCGTCACCGTACTTCTTCACGACGTCGAGTTCCGTCGACATGTAGATGCCGCGGGATTCCATCACCACGGCATAGACCAGCGAGTTGACGCGCTCGATGTTGAGCGAGGCCTGGCTGGCGGTCTCGATCGACTGTGTCAACTCGGCGCTGCGGCGGGTGTTGTGATCCGACAGCACGGTAATGGCGGCCGTCAGAAGCGCGAACAGGGCAAATATCGCATAGAGCCTGAAGGCAAGCGAAAAGCTTGAGCCTTTCTTCGAGCCCGATTTCGCGGAAGAATCCATTATGGCTGGCATCCTTGGCCCCGCACAGGAGACCAGTCCGGTGTATGACGGCTGTCATGGGCAACTATCTGCAAGTTTTCTGTATAAAATGTTAACCTTTCCACCTCGTTCGCGTCGCTTGGTGGACAAAGCCAATGAGGGGGCCGAGCCTCCCTTCGCTTGGTGTCGGAACGAGCGCGCGGCGCTGCCAGGGTCGGCTGGCCGCCGATCCCGGCATATGAAATTTTCGAATAAAATCAATATATTGGTTAAGTCGATGGAGCGGCTGGCCGCTGCGTCGGGGGAAATCGAAACGTTCCTATGGAGGCTATTTGCGAATCCGGAATCGGGCAGACGCGTTGTCGCGGCTCGCAGCGCGAGATGATAGGCTTAACGGCGATGTCGGCGGACAGCGCTGACGGTCCGGAGCGAGCATGGCCTACCGGCATACCATAGGTAATACCGTCTACGTTTTCGACGACCTTCGTGACCTCCTGGCCAAGGCGAGCCCGCCGCGTTCCGGTGACCGTCTCGCCGGCATCGCCGCTGCGAGCGCCGAACAAATGGTGGCGGCGCGGATCGCGCTGGCCGATGTCCCCCTTAAACAGTTTCTGCACGAGACGGTCATTCCGTACGAGACCGACGAGGTGACCCGTCTGATCGTCGACGGTCACGACGCCGAAGCCTTTGCGGCCGTCTCCTCGCTCACCGTCGGATCGTTCCGCGATTGGCTGCTTTCCGGGAAAGCCAGTTCAGACGTCCTTAGGAAGATCTCGCGCGGGCTCACCCCGGAAATGGCGGCGGCGGTTTCAAAATTGATGCGCAACCAGGACCTCATCCTGGCGGCCAGAAAATGCGAAGTCGTGACCGGCTTTCGCGACACGATCGGTTTGAGCGGGCGGATGAGCGTGCGGCTGCAGCCCAATCATCCGTTCGACGATGCCCAGGGCATCACCGCCTCGATACTGGATGGTATCCTGCTCGGTGCGGGCGACGCCTGCATCGGCATCAACCCGGCAAGCGACGATCCCGCCACGATCGGCAGATTATTGCATCTGCTCGACGAGATCATCGGCCGGTTGCAAATTCCAACCCAGGCTTGCGTGCTGTCTCACGTAACGACCACGCTTCGATTGATCGACGAGCGCGTCCCCGTCGATCTGGTTTTTCAGTCGATCGCGGGTACGGAGGCGGCCAACCGGAGTTTTGGCGTCGATCTCGCGCTGTTGCGGGAAGCGTTCGAGGCCGGCCGATCGCTCAAGCGCGGCACCGTCGGCAACAATGTGATGTATTTCGAAACCGGGCAGGGCTCGGCGCTCTCCGCCAACGCCCATCATGGTGTCGATCAGCAGACCTGCGAGGCGCGTGCCTATGCCGTCGCGCGCGCCTTCGAGCCGTTGCTCGTCAATAGCGTGGTCGGCTTCATCGGCCCGGAATACCTTTATGACGGCAAGCAGATCATTCGCGCCGGGCTGGAGGATCATTTCTGCGGCAAGCTGCTCGGTCTGCCGCTCGGGGTTGACGTTTGTTACACCAACCATGCCGAAGCCGATCAGGACGACATGGACAACCTGCTGACGCTGCTTGCGACCGCCGGGGTCAGTTTCATCATGGGCGTCCCCGGCGCCGATGACGTGATGCTCAACTATCAGTCGACGTCATTCCACGACGCGCTCTACGTTCGCAGCCTCCTTGGACTTAAGCGTGCGCCGGAATTCGACGACTGGCTGTTTCGCGCCGGCCTTGTCGATGCAGGCTTCCGTGTTTCCGGTAACGGCGATCTGCTGCCCGATTTTGCACGGCGCTTGATTGCGTGATGCTTCCGATGCCGGCGGCGCTGTGCAACCATCCGGTTATTGCCGGGTTATCTGATCACTAGTTGAAGGTTTTCAAAGTTCGAATCATATCGCTGCTCTCGAAAGAACCCGAATTTCTTGGCTAAAGTGAGCATTGCATATGAGTAGTTTCATGGAATCGGTCGTCTAGTGTGGCGACACTGACGTTCCTTTCAGTTTCTCAGCGGCCTCGCAAAAGGAACGTCAGGGTCAAAAGCCACACTAGAATTATAGATTTGCTAGTGTCCCTTTGGTTCTGACACTCGTAAAGTGCCCGCTGTGATATGATACGAATGTCAGAACCGGGACACTAGTGCGTTAAATGACCGCCATAATCTCGAGGAATTTGTGGCCCAGCCTTTGAACGCGTGTTTAACTTGATGAGACTGAAGACGCAGAGGAAGTGATGAGAGCTGAAAGCGTTGAGACGGTGCGCCGTATCCTGTGCGTCTTTCCGCGCTATACGTCCGCGTTCGGCACGTTCGAATACGCCTATCCGTTGACCGACGGCGTCCAGGCCTTCATGCCTCCGCAGGGGTTGTTGCTGATCGCGGCCTATTTGCCGGAAAGCTGGCCGGTGCGCTTCGTCGACGAAAACATTCGCGCTGCAACGCGTGAGGATTTCGAATGGGCGGAGGCCGTCCTCGTCAGCGGCATGCACATCCAGCGGCACCAAATGAACGATATCTGCGGTCGCGCGCACGCATTTGACCTGCCTGTTGCGATCGGCGGGCCGTCGGTCAGCGCCTGTCCCGACTACTATCCTTCGTTCGACTATCTGCATGTCGGCGAACTTGGCGATGCCACCGACGAATTGATTGCACGCCTTGCGCGCGATCCGTCGCGCCCGGAACAGCAGGTCGTCCTCAAGACTGCCGATCGTCTCGACATGACAAGATTTCCGCTTCCCGCTTACGAACTCGCCGAACTCAAGCGCTATTTCCTCGGCAGCATCCAGTATTCGAGCGGATGTCCCTATCAGTGCGAATTTTGCGATATCCCCGGACTCTATGGCCGCAATCCGCGTCTGAAAACGCCGCAGCAGATCACGGCCGAACTCGACAAGCTGCTCGAATGCGGCATCCGCGGTTCGGTCTATTTCGTCGATGACAACTTCATCGGCAACCGCAAGGCCGCGCTCGATCTGTTGCCGCATCTGGTCGAGTGGCAGAAGAAGACAGGTTATGTCTTGCGATTCTCCTGCGAAGCGACATTGAACATCGCCAAGCGGCCGGAAATCCTGGCCGGGATGCGCGAGGCGTTCTTCTCGACGATTTTCTGCGGAATCGAGACACCCGATCCGGTCGCGCTGAAGGCGATGCACAAGGATCACAACATGATGGTTCCCATCATGGAGGGGATTGCGACCATCAACAGTTTTGGCATGGAAGTGGTTTCGGGCATCATCCTCGGACTGGATACCGACAAGCCCGAAACGGGGAAGCACTTGATGGAGTTTATCGAGGCGTCGCACATTCCGCTTCTGACCATCAACCTGCTGCAGGCGTTGCCGAAGACCCCGCTCTGGGACCGGCTGGTGCGCGAAAATCGTTTGATCGAGGATGACGAGCGCGAGTCAAATGTCGATTTTCGCCTGCCTTATGACGAAGTCGTAAAGACCTGGCGTGCATGCATGAGCAGCGCCTTTGAGCCTGGCAAGCTGTTGCAGCGCTACGAATATCAGATCCGCAAAACCTATCCGAACCAGATGCAGCGGCCCCGGACGCGCCAGCAGGCGTCATGGCAGAATATCCGGCTCGGCCTGGTCATGTTGCGCAATCTCTTCTGGAGGGTGGGGGTTCTCGGCGACTACAAGATCGAATTCTGGAAATTCGCGCTGCGGCGCCTGGTTCGCGGCGAAATCGAGCATTTCATCGCGTCGATGCTCGTTGCCCACCACCTCATCATGTTTGCACGCGGCGCCTCCAGTGGCCGGCAAAATGCGTCGAACTATTCCGGCCGGTTGCGCGAGGCCTCCGTCCCTGCCGAGTAATCGCACATGAAGGTCGAGGTGTCCCTGCCGCCGTCGCTTGAGCGATTGCGCGCGCTGACCCCGGCGCGCGTTGCGCTTGGCCTTTCCGGCGCAAGCTTGCCGACCAAGGCGTTGCTCGAATTTACCCTCGACCACGCGCGTGCCCGTGACGCCGTCCACGCGGCCTTCGACACCCAGTGCCTGATGCAGGGGCTTGCCGATCTTGGTCTTGAAGCGCTGAGCGTTTCGAGCCAGGCGCCGGAGCGAAAGAGTTATCTTGCTCGACCGGATCTCGGGCGAATGCTGGATGCGGATTCCCGGCACAGGCTCGCAAGCAGCAGTGGTGGGCCTTGCACACTTGCGGTTATTGTCGGCGACGGTCTTTCGCCCGCGGCCGTCAACGCGCACGCGATTGCCTTGCTGCGCAGGCTAATGCCCTCATTGGCGGCGGATACGATCGAGGTCGGCCACGCCGTGGTTGCGACGGGCGCCAGGGTCGCGCTGGGCGATGAGATCGGGGCTATTCTCGGCGCACGGATGACCGTCATGCTGATCGGCGAGCGGCCGGGCCTGTCCGCTGCCGACAGCCTTGGGATCTATCTGACCTTTGCTCCGCGTGTCGGGATGACGGATGAAAAGCGCAATTGCGTTTCCAATGTTCACGGCGCAGGCCTCAGCTATGACGAGGCGGCCCTGAAGATCGGCTGGTTGATTCGGGAAGGCTTGAGCCGGGAGTTGACCGGCGTTGCGCTAAAAGACGAAAGCGGCGCCCGACCGGGCCAAAGCATCACCGTCAATTCGAGCTAACGTGACGATTTCGTGGCTTTAAGACCTTATTGCCGTGCGCCATTTTGTATTGCCATGCTCCATTCCGGCGTCGCTGCTTGCGAGAGGCGGTAGAGACCTGCTACATCTTGATTGCGAAATTTTCGCATGTTTTCAAGGGCCATCATAGCGCTCGGCCATCGGCAGAAGCTTTTCAGGCTTGATTTGTTTTCGAACACTTTCTCCGGCTATTTGAGCCGATGTCAAAATTGGACAGGGTAATGCTCGAAAAGAACAGCGACAGCGAAGTCCACGTCGAGAAGATCGAGCAACGGCCGACGGCAAGCATCGCTTTTGGACTCGAGCGGATTGGCCTCATAGCGGTTCAGGCGCCGATCGTGTCCTGCATCATCCTGGTGGCGCTCGTCATCGGCGCGATTTTCGGAATCGAACGCATCAAGATCGACAATTCGCTGAGCCAGTTGTTTCGGTCCAATTCCCGCGAGTACCGGCAATATGAATCGGAAATCAAACGCTTCCCGGCGACGGAATTCGACGTCCTCGTGGTGATCGAAGGCAAGAAACTGCTTGCGCGCGACAATCTTGAAAAGCTGCGCGACTTCATCACCGATCTGCAACTTGTCGAAGGTACCCGCGGCCTGATTTCCCTGTTCTCGGCGCGGCAGGCGCCGGCGCCGGGCAGGTTTCCGGCCGCGCTGTTTCCCTCCGAGTTGCCGCAGGGCGCCGACTACGACAAGTTCATCGAGACGGTGAAATCGAACGAGCTCATTCGCGGCAAGCTCCTGTCGGAAGACGGAACGCTGGCGCTCGTCGTGCTCTCGCTCGAGCCGGAGGTCGTCGCTTCCAGCAAGCTCGGCAAGACCATCGGCGAGATTCGCAAGCTGATGACGGAAGACCTCGGCGACACCGGGCTCAACGCCGAATTGTCAGGCGTGCCCGTGATGCAGCTCGAGATCCGCAACGCGGTCGAACGCGACGGTCTCACCTACAACGTCCTCGGCATTCTGGCCGGCTGCGTGATCGCCATCATCTTCTTCCGCAAGATATCCTTCATGGTGGTCGCGGCGTTCCCGCCGATCCTTGCGATTCTGCTCGCGCTTGGCGGTCTCGGTTGGGCGAATTTCAACCTGAACATGTTCCTCAACGTCATGACGCCGTTGATCATGGTAATCAGTTTCTCCAACTCGATGCAGCTCACCTTTGCTGCGCGCGACCGCCTGATCGCCGGACAGGACAAGTACACCGCGTTCCGCAATGCCATACTCGTGGTGGGGCCCGCCTGCGTGCTGACGCACGGCACCGCCGGAATTTCGTTTATTGCGCTACAATTTTCCGATTCCGACCTGATCCGTAAATTCGGCGAGGCCGGCCTTGCGGCAACCGTCATCGCGCTTATCGCGGTATTGTCGCTGGTTCCGGTGTTCGGCGTCCTGTTTGTGCGCAACGAAAAGATTTTCGCCGTCAAATTCCAGGGCGCCGACGCCGGCGTACAGATGCTGCGGAATTTCTGTTACTGGATTGCGGTGCGGATGGTCAGCCGTCCCGGACTGTTCAGCCTCATCGCGGTGCTGTTCGTCGGCGGCCTTGCCGCGATTTATGCCAATCTGGAGCCGCGCTACCGGCTTGCCGACCAGGTGCCCGACAAGCAGCAGGCTGTCGCGGCCAGCGGACGTCTCGACGCCAAGCTGACCGGCGCCAACGCGATCGACGTGCTGATCGAATTCCCGAAGGGCGCTTCGCTCTATGCCCCCGAAACGTTGCAGACCATCGCGGATGTTCATTCGCAGGTGGAGAAGCAGGCAGGCGTGGGTAATGTCTGGTCGCTGGAGACGCTTCGGCGCTGGCTTGCGGAGAAGGCCGGCAGTTCGGACGTGGCGACCCTGAAGGAATATGTCAGCGTCATTCCCGAGTACCTGGTGCGGCGTTTCATCTCGGCCAATCAGGACGCGGTGGTGGTGTCGGGCAGGGTGCCGGACCTTGATTCCAGCCAGATCCTTCCCGTGGTCGAGAAGCTCGATCATGGGCTGGACGCCATACGCAAGGCGCATCCGGGCTACGAGATCGCGGTCACCGGCCTTTCGGCGATTGCCGCGCGCAACAGCGCCAACATGATCGAGAAACTCAACCGCGGCCTGACCATCGAGTTCGCGCTTGTGGCGATTTTCATCGGGCTCGCCTTCCGCTCGGTGGTCGTGATGTTCTCCTGCATCCTGCCCGGAATTTTCCCCGTCGTGATGTCCGGTACCGTGCTCTGGCTGCTCGGGGAGGGGCTGCAATTTGCAAGCGTCGTTGCGTTGACGGTCTCGTTTGGGCTCGGGCTCAGTGCCACCATTCATTTCCTCAATCGGCTGAGGCTTGAATCCAGGCCCGACGTCACGCCAGAGCTGGCGGTCGAGCGGGCTACCGTTCTGGTCGGACCGGCGCTGATCCTGACCACGGTGGTGCTCGCCTGCGGCCTGGTCGTAACCGTATTTTCCGATCTGCCGTCGCTGCGTCTGTTCGGCTGGCTGAGTGCGTTCTCGATGGTGTCAGCGCTGGTCGCGGACCTCTTCATCCTGCGCCCGACGGCGATGTTCCTGATCAACCTGTCGATGCGGCTCCGCGGAACGACAACTCCGGCGGGGCCTGCCGTATAATCCGGTGCGAGTGAAGCGGCCCTAGTGTAGCGACACTGACGTTCCTTTCAGTGTTGCCGCGAGCTCTCGGAAGGAACGTCAGAGTCAAAGCTACACTAGGATCATATAGTTGTTAGTGTCCCTTTGGTTCTGACATTCGTAAAAGGTTCTGACATTCGTAAAAGTGCCCGCTGCGATGGGATACGAATGTCAGAACCGGGACACTAGCTCTTCACCATCGTGATCGAGACGGCGCGGATATCGCCCTTGGAACTGATCTGGACGGTCTGCCTGTTGCCGTTGGCGCGCAGCGTCAGGTTTGCGGTAAACCCCGGAGCCTCGACGAGCACGTCGATCTTGCCGCTGCCTGCGGTTCCCTGCAGGCTGCCGAAAATATTGCGGCTTGTCTCCGTCCATTGGCCGGAAATTCGATCGCCCTGGCTTGTGACGTCGCTGGCGAGATCGAACTTGTAGCTGTCGCTGGCGCATTTGAGGGTTTGCTTCAGCGCAAGCCCGGTCTTGTCGACCTTGTAATCCGCCCGGCAGCGAAGGCGTTCGCTCGATCCGTCCGAGAGCGAAACCGTTCCGTTGCCCGACCAGGCTCCGTCGAAGCCCGCGAACGGACGCGACTGCGCGTGCCCGGCTGATGTCGACAGTACCAGCGCGGCAATGACAGCGCCCGCTTTCACGATCTGTCCGATCAAGCCTGAACCCAAGCGTTTCATGCTGAGTTTCCCTTTTTGAATATGGCGTTCCCTTGCGCGGCATATTTCGCCGCACGGTGGTTGGTGCTTTGACAACCGGTTTGGTTCAAAGAGCAATCCAACTCTTGCCGCCCTGAACATCCGTCGTAACCGAGACAAATTGTGGCAGGCGCATTTTTTTGCTCGCGAAACCCCCGCCAGTTCGGATACTCTGCGCTTCTCACCCCGCGCTGATCGTCGCGCGCACCGTTACATAAAAATGCTGTGTGATACCAGTCGGTTACGCGCCTCTCGGAATCTGCATTCGAGGGCCCGCAATTAAGGAAGACGGTCGCCGCAAATTTGGCCGCATTTGCCAGCGCTCTATCCCAACAGTCTGCCCCGCTGATGCCATGTGCTATTCGGGTTGGAAATTTCTGCCGAAAGAACAAAGGAACACGATGCATAAATTTTTCTTGGTAGCTCTGGTGTCGTTGTCGGTGTCGAGTGCGGCCGTCGCCCAGCAGCAACGCAGCGGCACGCCGGACGAGCAGAAGGCGTGCGCGCGCGATGTCCAGAAACACTGTCGTTCCGTCATGAACGAACCCGACCTGACTGTTCTGGCTTGCCTCCAGCAGAATCGCGCTAAACTGACCAAGGCCTGCGACCAGGTTCTGGTCAATCACGGCCAGTAAAAGCCTCAAGGCGCCGCCTTCAAAGCCTGCCGCTGCCCGTTCCGGGGCGCGGCGGGCTTTGCCTATGCATGCGCATGGCATTGGTTTTGGTAGCGTATTCCCCTATATGGGGCCTGCGATCCACGAGGCATGCCGAG
This sequence comes from uncultured Alphaproteobacteria bacterium, assembly GCA_963832045.1. Lineage (GTDB taxonomy): Bacteria > Pseudomonadota > Alphaproteobacteria > Rhizobiales > Xanthobacteraceae > Bradyrhizobium. The sequence continues at coordinate 194,242 of CAWHSM010000004.1, read as the reverse complement.
ATTTCTGACGCATGCGAGGCCCGAAACAGCGTAGCCAGCCTTCAGATGACCAACGCGAGCGAATGGCGATCCGGCAAGGGCCACCGCGACGAGAATTTCCCGGTCGCGTCGTGGATCATCCACCCGCGGCATCGGGCGCTGATCCTGGCGTTCTATAATTTCGTCAGGACCGCCGACGACATCGCCGACCATGCAACGCTGGACGGCGACGAAAAGCTCGCGCTTCTCGATCTGCTGGAGGCTGAGTTGCTCGGCAACGGCGACAGCCAGCCTGAGGCCGTCAATCTGCGCCGCGCGCTGGCGGAGCGGGCGATGCCGCCGCGTCATGCGCTCGACGTCCTGATCGCCTTCCGCATGGACGTGACCAAGCTTCGTTACGAGACCTGGGACGAGGTGATCCATTATTGCCGATATTCGGCGATGCCGGTCGGACGGTTCATGCTCGATGTTCACGGCGAGAGCACCTCCACCTGGGTTGCATCGGATGTGCTCTGTGCCGGCCTGCAGATCAACAACCATCTCCAGGACTGCGGCAAGGACTTCAAGAACCTCAATCGCGTTTACCTGCCGCGCGACGCGCTCGCCGCTTGCGGCGCCTCGGTCGAGCAGTTGGGGCAGGCGCGTGCCGCGCCGGCCTTGCTGCAATGTCTGCAATCGCTTGCCGTGCGCAACGAGGCGCTGCTCGACGAGAGCAAATCGCTGGCCGCGGAGGTCAGGGATTTCCGCCTTGGGCTCGAGATATCGGTGATCCAGGCTTTTGCCGACAAGATCGTCCGCCTTTTGAAAGTCCGCGATCCCCTGTCGGAGCGGGTGCACCTTGGTCCGCTCGAATTACTCGCCTTCAGCCTCAGCGGTGTGGCGAGCGAGTCCGCCCGCCGCCTGATCCGGCGTCGTCCCGTTTCGAAACCGGCGGCGGGCGCATGACGCTTGAGACGACCGCAGCCAATCCGAATTACGGAACGACGGCGTCCGGCAGTTCGTTCTACGCCGCCATGCGTATCCTTCCGCAGGAACAGCGGGAGGCGATGTTCCAGATCTACAGTTTTTGCCGCCAGGTCGACGATATCGCCGATTCCGACGGCCCGCGCGAACAGCGGCTGGCGGCGCTGCAGCAGTGGCGTCAGGATATCGACGCCCTCTATCAGGGCCAGCCCTCGGCGCGGTTGCAAGACTATGCCCGGTCAGTCCAGCGATTTGGCCTTGAGCGGGATGATTTTCTGGCGATCGTCGACGGCATGGAAATGGATGTGCCGCAGGACATCCGGGCGCCGGATCTCGCCACGCTCGATCTCTATTGTGACCGCGTGGCCAGCGCCGTCGGGCGGCTTTCGGTGCGGGTGTTCGGTCTGCCGCGCGACGACGGCATCCTGCTGGCCCATCATCTCGGCCGCGCCTTGCAGCTGACCAACATCCTGCGTGACATCGACGAAGATGCCGCGATCGGAAGGCTTTATTTGCCGGCCGAAGGATTGCGGGAGGCGGGCATCAGTTCGACGGATCCGCTGGTCGTTGCCGCCGATCCGGCGTTGCCGAAGGTTTGCGCGCCGCTGGTGGAGCGGGCGCGAAGCCATTTCGCGAAGGCCGATGAGGTCATGGGCAGAAATGCGCGCCGCGCCGTGCGCGCGCCGCGGATCATGTCGAAATACTATGGCGCGATTCTGGAATTGCTTGTTGCGCGAGGGTTCGCTAACCCCCGGACGCCGGTTCGTCTGAACAAGATGGCCCGCATCGCCATTCTGCTTCGTCACGCCTTGTTCTGACGCCCGCCATCGTCTGACGCAAACCCTCCCATGCAAAAAGTTGCCCATATCGTCGGTGCGGGAATTTCAGGCCTTGCGGCAGCCGTCAGGCTCGCGAATGCGAACTTCAGGGTGCATCTTTACGAGGCCACCCAGCAGGCCGGCGGGCGATGCCGTTCCTATTTCGATTCCGCAACCAACCTCACCATCGATAACGGCAACCACCTCCTGCTCTCGGGCAACCATCATGCCCTGGCTTATGCGAAGTCGATCGGCACCGAAGCAGGGCTGGTCGGTCCAGCGCGGGCGCAGTTTCCCTTCGTCGATCTTGCGACCGGCAAGCGCTGGCGACTCGACCTCGGCGACAGCCGGCTGCCATTGTGGGTCTTCGATGCGGCGCGGCGTGTGCCGGATACCAGTTTGCGCGACTATCTGGCGTTGATGCCCCTGATCTGGTCTTCGCCGGCGAGGCTCGTTGGCGACGCCATCCCGTGCGAGGGGGTGCTGTATCAGCGACTGGTGCAGCCGCTGCTGCTTGCCGCGCTCAATGTCGATCCGCCGGAGGGCTCGGCCGGCCTTGCCGGCGCCATCGTGCGGGAGACGTTGCTGGCGGGCGGGCAAGCTTGCCGGCCGCTGATTGCGCGCGAGGGCCTGAGCGCGGTCCTGGTCGAACCGGCGATCAGGCTGCTGCAGGGCAAGGGCGCCGATATCCGCTTCGGGCAGGAGCTGCGCGGATTTGGCGCGTCGGCTGACCTCGTGGGCGAGTTGAAATTCGGCGAGGAGACCGTCCGGCTGTCGTCCTCCGACGCCGTGGTGCTGGCGGTGCCGCCGCGGCCCGCGGCCTCGCTGCTTCCGGGCCTGAAAACGCCGTCAAAATTTCGCGCGATCGTGAATGCGCATTTTCGTTTCGAGCCCCCAAAAGATTTGCCGCCCATTCTGGGCGTAGTGGGGGGGCTGGTGGAGTGGCTCTTCGCGTTTCCCCAGCGGCTCTCGATCACGATCAGTAACGGTGACCGGCTGGTCGATATGCCGCGTGAGGAACTCGCGCAGGCAATCTGGCGGGATATCTGCCAGGCTTCCGGTATCAAGAGTGAACTGCCGCCCTGGCAAATCGTGCGCGAACGCCGCGCCACATTTGAGGCAACGCCGGAGCAGAATGCGTTGCGGCCGGGCGCCTCGACCGCCTTCAAAAACCTGTTTCTTGCCGGCGACTGGACTGATACGGGGTTGCCTGCAACCATCGAAGGTTCGGTACGGTCGGGGAACCGCGCGGCCGATCTTGTCCTTGCCATGCGCCGGGGCTGATCGCTGGTCGGCGAGAATTAAGGTTTTCGGTGAGACCGGACCGACAACGGCTTAGGATTTCGGGCGAAATGCATTCAACCAACCAGCTTGGGACCGCCGGCGGCCTCGAAGCGAGCATCCATTCGGCCACCCAGGCGCTGCTGGAATACCGGCAGGCGGACGGGCACTGGGTGTTCGAGCTCGAAGCCGATTGTACCATTCCCGCCGAATATGTGCTGCTCTCTCACTACCTCGGCGAGCCGGCCGATAGCGTCCTCGAAGGCAAGATCGCCAATTACCTGCGACGCGTCCAGGGCGCCCATGGCGGTTGGCCGTTGGTTCATGACGGCGATTTCGACATGAGCGCGAGCGTCAAGGCCTACTTTGCCCTGAAGATGATCGGCGATTCCATCGACGCGCCGCACATGGTGCGGGCGCGCGAGGCGATTCACGCCCGTGGCGGGGCGATCCACAGCAACGTCTTCACGCGCTTCATGCTGGCTTTGTTCGGCGTAACGACCTGGCGCAGCGTGCCGGTGCTGCCGGTCGAGATCATGTTGCTGCCGATGTGGTCGCCGTTCCATCTCAACAAGATTTCCTATTGGGCGCGGACCACGATCGTTCCTCTCCTGGTGCTGGCGGCGCTAAAGCCCCGCGCGCGCAATCCCAAGGGGGTGGGGATCGATGAGCTGTTCCTGCAGGACCCACGCTCCATCGGCATGACCAGCAAGGCGCCGCACCAGAGCTGGGGCTGGTTTTTGCTGTTTCGCGGGCTCGACAACGTATTGCGCGCGATCGAACCGTTGTTTCCGAAGAAGCTGCGCACGCGCGCCATCGATGCCGCGGTCGCCTTTATCGAAGAACGGCTGAACGGCGAAGACGGCCTGGGCGCGATCTTCCCGCCGATGGCCAACGCCGTGATGATGTATGAGGCGCTCGGCAAGGACGCGGACTATCCGCCGCGGGCGGTGACGCGGCGAGGGCTCGCAAGGCTGCTCATGATCGGCGAGAACGAGGCCTATTGCCAGCCCTGCGTCTCGCCGGTCTGGGACACCGCACTGACCTGTCATGCACTGATTGAAGCCGGCGGCGAGCAGGCGCTGCCAGCCAAACAGGGTCTGGATTGGCTGGTGCCCAAACAGGTCCTGGATGTGAAGGGGGACTGGGCGGCGAAGCGCCCGGAGACCCGCCCCGGGGGCTGGGCGTTTCAGTACAACAACGCCTACTATCCGGACCTCGACGATACCGCCGTCGTCGTCATGGCCATGGACCGCGCGCGCCGCGCCGCGCCGAACCCGGCCTACGATGCCGCGATCGCCCGTGGCCGGGAATGGATCGAGGGCATGCAGAGCCGGGACGGCGGCTGGGCGGCCTTCGACGTCAATAACCTCGAATACTACCTCAATAATATTCCGTTCTCCGACCACGGAGCCCTGCTTGACCCTCCGACCGAGGACGTCACGGCGCGCTGTATTTCCATGCTGGCCCAGCTTGGGGAGAGTTCACGCAGCAGCCCGGCGGTCGCGGCCGGGGTCGCCTATCTGCGCCGGACCCAGCTGGCCGAGGGGTCCTGGTACGGCCGCTGGGGCTTGAACTACGTCTACGGGACCTGGTCGGTGCTGTGCGCGCTCAATGCCGCGGGCCTCGGTCACCAGGACCCCGCGGTGCGCAAGGCCGCCCAATGGCTGCTGTCGATCCAGAATGCCGACGGCGGCTGGGGGGAGGATGCGACCAGCTACCAACTCGACTATAAGGGGTTTGATGGCGCGCCTTCGACCGCCTCGCAAACGGCATGGGCTTTGCTTGGTCTGATGGCGGCGGGGGAGGTCGAGAATCCGGCTGTTGCCCGCGGTATCGAATATCTCACGGCGACGCAGACCCAGAAAGGTCTGTGGGATGAGCAGCGCTATACGGCAACGGGCTTCCCTCGGGTGTTTTATCTGCGCTATCATGGGTATGCTAAGTTTTTTCCGCTCTGGTCGTTGGCGCGATACCGGAACTTGCGGAAGACCAACAGCAGGGTGGTAGGGGTCGGAATGTGAATTTGGGGGCAGGGGACGGCGCGTCCGCGGGAAAGATTGACTCGCGGCCGGTGCTGATTGTGACTGGTCTTGTGCAGGAGGCCCGCATCGCCGCCGGGCCCGGTATGACCGTTATCTGCAGCAGTAGCGATCCGCAGCAGTTGCGGGCGCTTTTGACGGTATTCGATCCGACCACGATCAGGGGCGTGATCAGCTTCGGCGTAGCCGGAGGGCTCGATCCTACGCTGAAATCCGGCGATGTCGTGGTGGCGACCGAGGTGCTCTCGGGCGATGGCCGATGGCTGGCCGGCCTGTCCCTGAATGACGATCTGATCGACAGCGTAGGCCTCAAGAGCCGGCGCATCGTCAGGGGGCGCCTTGCAGGCGCCGAAGAGGTGATTGTGGCCCGCCACGTCAAGGCGGCGCTTCACAGCGAAACCGGCGCTGCCGCGGTCGATATGGAAAGCCATATCGCAGCCGAATACGCCGCCAAAGCCGGGCTTCCTTTTGCGGCGCTTCGGGTCGTCAGCGATCCCGCCCACCGGGCCCTGCCGCCATTGGCGATGGCCGCCATCAAGCCGAATGGTGACATCGACCTGCGCAAAATCCTGCGCAGCGTCGCGAGAAACCCGCTGACGCTGCTTGAACTGGTCTCGACCGGGCTCGATTTCAGCCGCGCGCTGAAAAGCCTACGCGGCTGTAGAGGCCTTCTGCTCGGCAGCGAGGGCCTCGTCGCGGCGGATCTCTGACAGCCGCTTCTGGACTTCCGCCGAGAAGATGTACTGCGCCGGCCGCTGGCTGGTGAGGTCGATCTCGGGTGCCATCGGGCCGCTCGTCCGGATGCCGCGCAACGCGACCGTGAGCGCCTTCAGCGGATTGCTGAACGCGGCATTTGCCGCCGTCGGCTCATAGCCGCAATGGGCCATGCAGTCGGCGCACTTCTCGTACCTGCCGGTGCCGTAGCTGTCCCAATCCGTCGTCTCCATCAGCTCCTTGAAGGTCTTGGCGTAGCCTTCACCGAGCAGATAGCAGGGCTTCTGCCAGCCGAAAATATTGCGGGCGGGCATACCCCACGGGGTGCATTCGTAGCTCTGGTTGCCGGCCAGGAAGTCCAGGAACAGGCTGGAGTGCATGAAGTTCCACTTCTTGCCCTTGCCGCGCGCAAACACGTCGCGGAACAGGTTCTTGGTCTTGGTGCGGTTGAGGAAGTGTGCCTGATCCGGCGCGCGCTCATAGGCATAGCCCGGTGACATCGAAACGCCGACCCCGAGTTCGGTGGTGAAGTCGAGGAATTTGGCGATGTCTTCCGCCGAATGCCCGTCGAAGATGGTGGCGTTGACGTTGACCGTGAAGCCCTTGGCCTTGGCGGCCTTGATCGCCGAGACGGCGCGATCGAACACGCCCTCCTGGGACACCGCCTTGTCGTGATGGTCTTTCAAGCCGTCGAGATGGACGGAGAAAAACAGGTAGGGCGAGGGTTCGAACAGGTGAAGCTTCTTCTCGAGCAGCAATGCGTTGGTGCAGAGGGAAACGAATTTCTTGCGTTCGACCAGACCGCGAACGATGTCGCCGATGTCCTTGTGAATCAACGGCTCTCCGCCGGGGATGGCCACCATCGGTGCGCCGCATTCGTCGGCTGCATCCCAGCATTCCTGCGCGGTCATCCGGCGATTGAGGATGGCGTCGGGATAGTCGATCTTGCCGCAGCCGACGCAGGCGAGGTTGCAGCGAAACAGCGGTTCGAGCATCAGCACCAGCGGAAACCGTTTCCGGCCCATCATCTTCTGCTTCAGCAGATAGCCGCCGATGCGCATTTCCTTGAAGAACGGTATTGCCATTACAAGTCTTTCTGCATCCAGGAAGAGGGTCTATCAGCCTGCCGCCAACTCGGCCGGCAGCCGGAATTCGATATTTTCTTCGCGGCCCGGGAGCACCGAAACCGCGACCGGTCCAATGCGCCTCAAAGCCTCGATCACGTCGTCCACAAGCACCTCCGGCGCCGAGGCCCCGGCCGTGATGCCGACAGCTTTGGCGTCTTTCAGCCACTCCGGATTCAACTCGCTGCCGTCAGCGATCAGGTAACTCGCAACACCGACTTCGGTGCCGATTTCACGCAGTCTGTTCGAATTGGAACTGTTGTTTGCCCCAACCACCAGGATAACGTCGACGAGCTTGCTGAGGTCCCTTACCGCAGATTGGCGGTTCTGTGTCGCATAGCAGATATCCCGGATATCGGGGCCTTGAATATCTGTAAATCGCTGCTGCAGGGCCGCGATGATGTCCTTGGTGTCATCCACGCTGAGCGTGGTCTGGGTGATATAGGCCACCGGGACGTCGGCCGGGAGCGTCAGGGCCGCCACATCGTCGACATTCTGAACCAGCAGCACCGGACCTGAAACCTGGCCCATGGTTCCCTCGACCTCGGGATGGCCGGCGTGGCCGATCAGGATCAGCGAGCGGCCCTTCGACATATACCGTTTGCCCTGGTTGTGGACCTTGGTCACCAGCGGGCAGGTGGCGTTGAGCACCGGCAGGCCGCGCGCCGCGGCCTCTTCCTCCACGCTCCGTGCCACGCCGTGGGCGCTGAAAACCGTGACGGCGTGAGGCGGAACCTCGGAAAGATCCTCGACGAAAATGGCGCCTTTGTTCTTCAAGCTCTCGACCACGTATTTGTTGTGAACGATCTCGTGGCGCACATAGACCGGCGGGCCGAATTTCTCGAGCGCGCGCTCGACGATTTCAATAGCGCGCACCACGCCGGCGCAAAAGCCGCGCGGTTGCGCCAGATAGACTTCCATTGGACTGCCGTTACGCAAGTTGTACCACCCCCATTTTTAGCTCTTCATCAGGTGCGGGCATTTGCAATATTTGCAATATCTGCACCAGCCTCTCCGGACCCCTGCTGGCGCAGGGCTTTGTGTCAAAAAATGACGGGATAGGAAAGGCGGGCCCGGCGTGATCGGCCGGTGAGACAGACATATACCGCCCCAGCGTTAATTTAGGTAATATAGTACAGTTTTTACCTGAGCGATCCCCACTACCTCACAGGTGCGTCCATTTTAGGCGGCCCAACGGCGGATAACGTCGACCGTCAGAATTTGGCATCTTCTGGGCCCTTTTTTGTGGCACTGCGAAAAAAAGCTCAAAAACAACATTAGATCGGCCACAGGAACTCCGCTAGATAGCGGGCGTTTCCGGCAGGCCGTTAACACTAGTGTGGCGACACTGACGTTCCTTTCAGTGTTGCCGCGAGTCCTTCGAAGGAACGTCAGAGTCAAAGCCACATTAGAATCATATGGTTGCTCGTGTCCCTTTGGTTCTGACATTCGTAAAAATGGGCGCTGCGATACGGTACGAATGTCAGAACCGAGACCTAGAAAGAGGTAATGTGCTGACAAAAGTAGTTATTTCGATTGTCCGGGCCTGCACCCGATTTGCCGCCACGACTGTTCTGATTGCGCTTGGCCTTGCGGTTGCGGCCGGCTTTTATACGGCCAGGCATTTTGAAATAAACACCGATATCAACACGTTGATTTCTCCCGAGCTCGATTGGCGCAAGCGCGACATTCAATTCGATGGCGCTTTCGACCGCGACCGGACGATCCTGGCGGTGGTGGAGGCGCCGACACCTGAGCTGACCACGTCGGCAGCCGCCGCGCTCGACCAGAAACTCGTCGGCGATACCCAGCATTTCGAGTCCGTCCAGCCACTCGGTTCCGGCGAGTTCTTCGAAAAGAACGGGCTTTTGTTCCTGCCGACCCAGGAGGTCGCGCGTTCCACCGCCCAATTTGGGCAGGCAGCCCCCCTCATCGAGATCATGGCAGGCGATCCGAGCATCCGGGGGCTGACCGGTGCGCTGGAAACCGCTCTCGCCGGCATCAAACGCGGCCAGATCAAGCTCGACAGCGCCGAGCGGCCCTTCAACCAGATCGCTCAAACGGTCGAGGATGTCCTGAAAAATGGCAACGCCACGTTCTCATGGCGCGAACTGATCAGTGACAAGCCTTTGACCGACGCCGATCGGCGCGCCTTCATCGAGTTCAAGCCGATCCTCGACTTCAACGCGCTCGAGCCCGGCAAGGCCGCAACCGATGCCATCCGCCTGGCGGCAAGCGATCTCGACCTCGCGGGCCAATATGGCGCGCGGGTCAGGCTGACCGGACCGGTGCCGATCGCCAACGAGGAATTTGCGACCGTGGCCGACGGCGCCGCGGTCAACGGCATCGGCACCGTCCTGGTTGTGCTTTTCATCCTCTGGATGGCGCTGCATTCGGTGAAGATCATCTCGGCGGTGTTCGCCAACATGTTCATCGGCCTTTCGATCACCACGGCGATCGGCCTGATGATGGTGGGGTCGCTGAACCTGCTTTCGATTGCCTTTGCCGTCCTGTTCGTCGGACTCGGAGTGGATTTCGGCATTCAGTTCAGCGTCCGCTACCGATCGGAGCGCTTCAAAAGCAACGATCTGCGAACGGCGCTGGAAAAAGCCGCCGAACGTTCCGCAGTCCCGCTCTCGCTCGCGGCGATGGCGACAGCGTCGGGGTTCTTGTCGTTTCTGCCGACCGACTATAAAGGCGTTTCGGAGCTCGGCGAAATCGCCGGCGTCGGCATGCTGGTGGCCTTTTTAACGAGCATCAGCGTATTGCCGGCGCTGCTGAACCTGCTCAATCCCCCCGGGGAAGACGATCCCGTCGGCTATGCCTTTCTGGCACCGGTCGATCATTTTCTCGAAAAGCACCGCGTGCCGATCATTGTCGGAACCTTGCTGGTGGCGGTTGCCGGCCTGCCGCTGCTTTACTTCCTCCACTTCGATTTCAACCCGATGCATTTGCGCAATTCCAACGTTGAATCGATCGCCACGTTTCTCGACCTGAGAAAGGATCCGAACACCGGCGCCAACGCCATCAACGTGATGACGAATTCGGAAGCCGATGCGAAAAAGATCGAAGCCAAGCTTTCCCAATTGCCGGAAGTGCTGAGCGTAATCTCGCTGGATAGTTTCGTGCCGGCAGATCAGCCGGAAAAGCTGAAGCTGATTGCGCAAGGAGCCAAGGTGCTCAATCCGGCGCTTAACCCTGAATCCGTCGATGAGCCGCCGTCGGACGCGGAAAACGTCGACGCCTTGAAGGGGTCGGCGGACAGTCTGCGCAAGACCGCGGGCGAGGGGAAGGGAGCGGGCGCGGTAGCGGCGCGGCGGCTCGCCGACGACCTGCAACGGCTTGCCGATTCCAGCCAGGCCACGCGCGAAAAGACGCAGGCGATCTTCGTCATGCCGCTGAAGGTGGTGCTCGATCAACTCAAGAACGCGCTGCAGGCCAAGCCAGTCAGCCTGAACACCTTGCCGGCCGATCTGGTGAGAGGCTGGAAGACCAAGGATGGCCTGATGCGCGTCGAGGCCGAACCGCGCGGCGATCCCAACGACAACGAGACGCTGCGCAAGTTTGCCGCCGCCGTGCTTGCCGCCGAACCAACCGCGATCGGCGGCCCGGTATCGATTCTCAAGTCCGGCGATACGGTCGTGAAGGCGTTTATTCACGCCGGCTTCTGGGCGCTGCTCGTGATCAGCCTGCTGCTCTGGCTCACGCTACGACGCATCACCGACGTGCTCCTGACGCTGGTGCCGCTATTGGTGGCGGGCGCGGTGACGCTCGAGATCTGCGTGCTGATCGATCTGCCGCTCAACTTTGCCAACATCGTTGCGCTGCCGTTGCTGCTCGGCGTCGGTGTTGCCTTCAAGATCTATTATGTTACGGCGTGGCGCTCGGGGAGAACCAATCTGCTGCAATCGAGCCTGACGCGCGCCATATTCTTCAGCGCCATGACCACCGCCACCGCATTCGGCAGCCTGTGGCTGTCGAGTTATCCGGGGACCGCGAGCATGGGCAAGCTTCTGGCGCTGTCGCTGGTGACGACGCTTGCCGCGGTGTTGCTGTTTCAGCCTGCGCTAATGGGTAAGCCGCGCAATATCGGGGAGTAGGCAGACATCCCCGACCGCATCGGCGGCGGCTGCCTGCTTTTGAGCCGGCATTTTCGCTGCCGGGGCGGCTGTGGCGTTCGTCGCGCCCGTAGTTCTCGGGGGTGTCTTCGGCGCGCCTTTTGCCGTACCGTTTGCAGGGCTTGAGGGGATAGGACCTGCGACGCGGGTCCAGGTTTCCCCGCCACAGAGGAAACCGAGCACGCAGCCCTGAATTTCCAGCTTGTCGGCGCCGACCGGCTTGATCGTCGAACTGTAGCTCTTTCCGTCCTTGGCGTTGTAGACTTGGCCTTCCCACTGATCGACGCCGGATTTCTTTTTCATGTCGATCAGGATCGGCATGCCAAGCGTAGGTCTGTTCCTTTTTGAAACATCGGGATTGTTGCCGTCGTGGCCGCTCGGCTCCTGTTCCCAGGCTATGACGCCCCACATGCTGCCGTTGCACTCGGCGACCCGGACGTTGGCCACGCCCTCCGCGACGCGCCAATCGCCGGTGGGATCCGCCGCCAAAGCGGATGCCATACTAATTGCAGAAAATGCGCTAAAAGCTATTACGGTGCGCGTGATATTTCGTGGGCAGTGCAACATGACGTAACCTATGCTCTAATGGACAACCTGGAGGTGGGCAAAACGCCGCATTGAGCGTTTTCAGTTGACGGGATGGGCACTGATCGAAGTATGTGTAATCGATGTCATATTCAAATCTAGACGCTTCAGAGATGTTCGTGGACCGTGAGGCGCAGCGAAGCACCATGCACGCGCGCCACTTGAACGAACAGCTGGTGCGTGTCCTCAAGACCATCGGCTATGACGTCGGTTTCCAAAAGGGTCAAGGCCAGTACCTCTTCGATCGTGACGGCGTTCGCTACCTCGATCTACTGAGCGGGTTTGGCGTTTTTGCGATTGGCCGAAACCATCCCGCCTTGCGCCATGCGCTCAAAAGCGTGCTTGACGCCGATCTTCCCAACCTTGTGCAGCTCGATGTTTCGACGCTTGCCGGTGTGCTCGCCGAGCGGCTGCTCAAATATGTGCCATATCTGGACAAGGTATTTTTCGCCAATTCCGGCGCGGAATGCGTCGAGGCTGCCATCAAATTCGCCCGCAGCGCAACGGGCCGTCCCGGTATCGTTCATTGCGCCCACGCCTATCACGGATTGACCTACGGCGCGTTGTCGCTGACGGACGATCCGAACTTCCGCGGCGGGTTCCAGCCGCTGCTTCCCGGCTGCACCTCTATTCCCTTCAACGATCTCGAAGCGCTCGAGCAGGCATTGTCCTCGCGCGAAGTCGCCGCTTTCATGTTCGAGCCGATTCAGGGCAAGGGCGTCAACATGCCCTCGGACGAATTTCTGCCCGGCGCGGCAGCGCTGTGCCGGAAGTACGGCACCTTGATGATCGCAGACGAGATCCAGACCGGCATGGGTCGAACGGGACGGTTCCTCGCCGTTGAGCACTGGAACGTCGAGCCCGACATGGTGCTTTTGTCCAAGGCGCTTTCGGGCGGCCACGTTCCGGTCGGCGCCGTGCTCACCCGCAAGGGCATCTTCGACAAGATATTCAATCAAATGGATCGCGCGGTCGTGCACGGTTCGACGTTTGCGAAGAACGATCTGGCGATGGCCGCCGGCATCGCCACGCTCGAGGTCATCAAGGCGGAGAAGCTGGTCGAGAACGCCGCCAAGCGCGGTGCCGAGCTTCGGCTCGCGCTCAACCGGATGGTCCCCGGCTACGAGTTGCTGAAGGACGTGCGCGGCAAGGGCTTGATGATCGGCCTTGAGTTCGGCTCGCCGAAATCGCTGCGGCTGAGAGCTTCATGGAATGTGCTCGAAACCGCCAACAAGGGTCTGTTCTGCCAGCTCATTACCGTCCCCTTGTTCAAGGACCACAAGATCCTGACCCAGGTGTCGGGTCACGGCAGCCACACCATCAAGCTGTTGCCGCCGCTGACCATCACCGAGGAAGACTGCGGCTGGGTCGAGCAGGCGTTCGATTCCGTGATTGCTTCCAGTCACAGGGTTCCCGGCGCCATCTGGTCGCTCGGCAAGACGCTGGTCGATAACGCGGTGCGAAAGTCGGCTTAAGCCTTAAGCCCATCCTCCAGGATCATCGCGGCGCCTTTCTCGGCGATCATCGCGGTCGGGGTGTTGGTATTGCCCGAGGTGATCGTCGGCATCACGGACGCATCGACGACCCGCAAGCCCGCGAGCCCGTGAAAACGCAAGCGTTCATCGACCACCGCCATGGGATCGTTGGCCGCTCCCATCTTCGCGGTTCCCACGGGATGGAAAATAGTCGTTCCGATGTCGCCCGCGGCTTTCGCCAGCGATGCCTCGTCATCGCCGACCGAAGGGCCCGGCAGAAATTCGTCCGGGCGATAGCGCGCCAGCGCCGGTTGTTTCATCAGGCGCCGCGTGGTGCGGATGGCGTCGGCGGCGACCTGGCGGTCTTCGCCGGTCGACAGATAGTTCGGCGCGATCGACGGCGCGTGATCGGGCGCCGCCGATCGAATCCGCACCGTGCCGTGCGAGGTCGGCTGCAGGTTGCAGGCGCTGACCGTGATCGCCGAGAATCGATGCAGGGGATCGCCGAACTTGTCGAGCGACAGCGGCTGAACGTGAAACTGGATGTTGGCGCGCTCGCGATGGGGATCTGAGCGGGTGAAAATGCCGAGCTGCGACGGCGCCATGGTCAGCGGGCCGCGCCGGCGAAACGCGTAATCGAGGCCCATCAGGCCGCGCCGCACGAGGGAATAGTAGGTCTCATTGAGTGTTCGCGCGCCGGAAACCTTGTAGATCGCGCGCTGCTGCAGATGGTCCTGCAGATTTCGCCCGACACCCGGCCGGTCGACGATGCCGTCGATGCCAAGCGGGCTCAGCCATTCCGCAGGACCGATGCCGGAGCGATGCAAGACTTGCGTCGAACCGATCGAGCCGGCGCACAGAATCACTTCGCCGCCGCTGCGGGCCTCGAAGACCTCTCCATCCCGGGAAAACCGCACGCCGGCCGCGCGGCCCTGCTCGATGACGAGGCGATCGACCAGCACGTTTTTCTCGAGCCGCAGATTGGCGCGCTTCAACGCGGGCTTGAGGAAACCGCGCGCCGACGACCAGCGACGCCCGCGTTTCTGGTTGACGTGGAAATAGCCGACGCCTTCGTTGTCGCCGGTATTGAAGTCGGCGATTTTCCGAATCCCCATTTGTTCGGCCGCCTGGCTGACGGCATCGAGAATGGCCCACGACAGCCGCGGCGCCTCGATGCGCCAGCCGCCGCCGACGCCATGGTGCTCGCTCTCGCCCAGGAAGTGATCCTCGAGCCGGCGAAAGGCGGGCAGGACATCGTCATAGCCCCAGCCGGTCAAACCGAGCTGGCGCCAGTGATCGTAGTCGGCGGCCTGTCCGCGCATCGAGATCATGGCATTGATCGCCGACGAGCCGCCGATCACCTTGCCGCGGGGATAGGCCAGCGAACGGCCGTTGAGGCCGGCTTCCGCCTCGGTCCGGAACATCCAGTCCGACCGCGGATTGCCGATCGCGAAGAGGTAGCCGACCGGGATGTGAAACCAGATCCAGTTGTCGCTGCCGCCGGCTTCCAGGATCAGCACCCGGTTTTTAGGATCGGCGGACAGGCGGTTGGCGACGATGCACCCGGCGGTGCCGGCGCCGACGACGATATAGTCGAAATCTCCCTCGAGCCGTGTCGTCATTTTCCGCTTTTCCGCCCGTCGTCTCGCGCATCGGTTAGCCAGATGTTAATAGGCCGGACCAAACTCCGACCATTGCACTTTTGTCAATGCAGAACGTCCCGCTTCTCGCCCCAAGGGGTATTGGGCCGATCGCGGCCCCTATGCTAAACAGGGCCGGCATCAATGATTTAGCCCCGAGATTTTCATGCCCGTTGTCAACCGTGTGGCCGACCTGCAACCCGATATCCAGGCGTGGCGCCGCGATATCCATCAGCATCCCGAACTGGGCTACGATGAGCACCGCACCGCCGCCTTCGTGGCCGAACGGCTGCGCGAGTTTGGCTGCGATGAAGTGGCAACGGGTCTCGGCGGAACCGGGGTGGTCGGCCGCATCCGTGGGCGCAAGCCGGCCGGCAAGGGCGACGTCAAGACAATCGGGCTTCGGGCCGATATGGATGCGCTTCCGATCGAGGAGGCGACCGGATTGCCTTATGCCTCCAAGTCGCCCGGCAAGATGCATGCGTGCGGCCATGACGGCCATACCGCGATGCTGCTCGGCGCGGCGCGTTATCTGGCCGAGACGCGGAACTTTGCGGGCGAGGCGGTTGTGATCTTTCAGCCCGCGGAAGAGGGCGGCTTCGGCGCGGCGGCGATGATCAAGGATGGGCTGTTCGAGCGTTTTGCCATCGACCAAGTCTACGGCATGCACAATGGTCCGGGAATTCCGCTCGGTTCCTTCGCGATCCGGCCCGGTCCGGTCATGGCCTCGACCGACGCTGTCAATATCCGCATCGAGGGGCGCGGCGGCCATGCGGCGCGCCCGCATCTGTCGATCGATTCCGTGCTGGTCGGCTCCCAACTGATCGTGGCGTTGCAGTCCATCGTGTCGCGCAGCGTCGATCCGCTCGAATCCGCCGTGGTGTCGATGTGCGAATTCCACGCCGGCAACGCGCGCAACGTGATCCCGCAAACCGCCGAACTGAGGGGCACCGTGCGGACCCTGACGGCTGAAATGCGCACGCTGGTGGAAAAGCGCGTGCGCGAGGTGGTCGAGGGCGTGGCGCGCATGACCGGGGCGAAGATCGACCTGGAATATGTGCGCGGCTATCCGGTCGTGGTCAACCATGCCGCGCAAACGGATTTTGCGACCAAGGTGGCGGGAGACGTCGCGGGTCACGGTAATGTTCGGGAGATGGCGCCGCTGATGGGGGGCGAGGATTTCGCCTACATGCTGGAGAAGCGGCCGGGCGCTTTCATCTTCTGCGGCAACGGCGACAGCGCGGGCTTGCACCATCCGGCCTATAATTTCAACGACGAGGCGATCGTGTTCGGCACGTCGTACTGGATCAAGCTGGTCGAAAACACGCTAGTACCGCCGATCTGAGGTCCCTTCACCGCAAGCGGCGAGTCCGTTCCAGGGACCTCAGATCGACAAGCGGTACTAGAATCATAGATTTGCTAGTGCCCATGGCTTTCCGAAGTTCGTGGAAGTGCGTGCTGCGATGGAGCACGAACTTCGGAAAGTGGGCACTAGCCGCGTGAGGTTTTCCGCAAAACGCTTCGTCTGTCCCGGCGAACAAGACCCGCCAACATCGCCAAAATAAAAGAGGCCCGCGTCAGGTGAACGCGGGCCTCTTTCTTTACGTCGTATCCGTCGGATTAGAACAGGTGCGAGAAGATAAAGTACAGCGAGCCCGAGAGCAGGATCGCCACGGGCAGCGTCAGTACCCAGGCCATCGCCATGTTGCGGATGGTCGCGAACTGCAGCCCCGAGCCGTTGGCGGCCATGGCGCCGGCGACGCCCGATGACAGCACGTGGGTGGTGGAGACCGGAAGGCCGAAGGTGTCGGCCGCGAAGATCGTGGCAGCGGCAACCAGTTCCGCGGAAGCACCTTGCGCGTAGGTGAGGTGCGTCTTGCCGATCTTCTCGCCCACCGTCACCACGATGCGCTTCCAGCCGATCATGGTGCCGAGGCCGAGCGCCAGCGCGACTGCAATCTTCACCCAATTCGGGATGAACTTGGTGGCGCTGTCCAGCGAGCCCTTATAAGCGGTCAGGGCCTGGATATCTTCCGGACTCAGGTCGTTCTGCCTGTCCTTCATCAGGAACCGGATCGCTTCCGAGGTCAGGTACATGTCATTGCGGGTATTGCCGACGACATCAGACGGAACCTTGTTCAGCGAACCGTATTTCTGAACCTGATCCCCGACATCCTTTACGAGCACCGCCAGCGAAGGATAGGTGCCTTCGCTAATGCGGTGCTGCGAGACATATTGCGTCACTGCCGGACGCGGATCGCCGATGATGCTGTGCCCGGCGCCCTTGGCCGAAATCACGACTGCGGCGGCGTCCGAGTTCTTCTGGAACGTCGCGACCTGGGAATCCGGCATGGAGCGATTGAGGGCGTAGGCCGTCGGCACGGTGCCGATCAGGATCAGCATGATCAGGCCCATGCCCTTCTGGCCGTCGTTCGAACCGTGCGCAAAGCTGACGCCCGTGCAAGTCAGGATCAAAAGACCGCGGATCCAGAGTGGCGGAGCCTTGTTGGGTTCCGGCGCGGCATAGAGCGCAGGATTGCGGATGATCACTTTCAGAAGCAGCAGCAGCAATGCGGCGCAGATGAAACCGACCAGCGGCGACAACAGCAGGGCGTAGCCGATCTCGGTCGCCTTGCTCCAGTCGACACCCGAGGTGCCGTCGCGGCCGCGCAACAGCGCGTTTGTAATGCCTACCCCGATGATCGATCCGATCAGCGTGTGGGAGCTGGAAGCCGGCAGGCCGAAATACCAGGTTCCGAGATTCCAGATGATCGCGGCGATCAGTAGCGCAAAGACCATCGCGAAACCGGCGCTGCTCCCGACCTGAAGGATGAGTTCGACCGGCAGCAGCGAAACGATGCCGAAAGCCACCGCGCCGGACGACACCAGCACGCCGAGGAAGTTGAAGAAACCCGACCACATCACGGCGAATTCCGCCGGAAGCGAGTGGGTGTAAATCACGGTCGCGACCGCATTGGCGGTATCATGGAACCCGTTGACGAACTCAAAGCCGAGCGCGATCAGCAAGGCCACGATCAAAAGCAGATAGGGCAGGAAGCTGGTGACCTTGGTCCCGGTGGCATCAACGTCGGCGTAGATGCTGTAGGCTACGAATGTCAGGCCCGCTGCGAGAATGCCAAAAAAGATAATCATCGTCAGTGGGTTAAAACCCTTATCGAGATTGGGTCGTGAGGCAGGCTGGATTGGCCCGGCATCCGTCCCGCTAATGTTTTGGTCAACTGCAAAATCGGTCATTATTGACGCCCCTGATACGGTGAGCGTTCAACACTGAACGACGGATTTGAAGGTTGGATGACAGTCGCGGGGATATCCCGTGATTAGAAAATTCCCCAATTTCCGATTGTCTCTCCAGCGCTTTGCGAGATTGCGGTCGGCGACGTAGCGAACGTCAAAATCCGCTCAACGCTTTTTCCGACTTTGTGCGGCAATAGGGCGCGCCCCGATCCCCTCTTGGAAGTCGCCGGAACGTTGCAGCGAAGCCGACGTTGGAGGGACAGGGACAAATTCCTGTTCTTCTTGGCAAGATGGAGTGCGCAATGACCGCGAAAGACAAGGATATCCACGATCTATTCTTCGACACGCTGAAGGATATTTATTTTGCCGAAAAGCAGATCCTGAAGGCGTTGCCGAAGATGGCGAAGGCCGCCAGTTCCGACAAGCTGCGCGCGGCGTTCGAAAAACATCACGGCGAGACGGAAGGCCAGGTGGAGCGGCTCGAAAAGATTTTCGAATTGATCGACAAGCCGCCGCGCACGAAAACCTGCGACGCCATTCAGGGTATCCTCGACGAAGGCAAGGAAATCATGGAGGAGTACAAGGGATCGGAAGCGCTCGATGCCGGCATGTTGGCGGCTGCTCAAGCGGTCGAGCACTACGAAATTTCCCGCTATGGCACGTTGAAGCAATGGGCGCTGCAACTCGGCATGAAGGAAGCGGCCGGCTTGCTCGATGCGACGCTGCAGGAAGAGAAAAAGACCGATGAAAGCCTGACCAAGCTTGCGGAAGCCGCAGTCAATCTTGCCGCCGCGGCGTGATTTCGCTGTCGTTGTGCGGGGTCGATAGGACTTGATGCGCGCCCGATAAGGACGTGCCCGGTTAGCGGCCCCGTGTGGCATGCGAATCCGGGCACGCGTCTTGTGGCGTGTGCCTATTTGCCCAACAGTGCCGCTGCAACTTTCAGGTCGCTGACAAAGCGTTCGTACTCCCGCGCCTTGGCGTCCGCATCCGGCAGCCGCAGCAGATAGGAGGGATGCACCGTCACCAGCGCCTTGGTTTCCTCATCGAGGTCGATGAGGTGGCCGCGGTTTTTGTTGATCGGCGTCATTTTGCCGAACACGCTTTGCGCGGCCGTGGCGCCCATCGCCACCACGAGCGCCGGTTTGATGGCAGCCAGTTCGCGCTCGTACCATTGCCGGCAAGCCCTGATTTCCGGCATCGCCGGTTTCTGATGCAGGCGGATTTTCCCGCGCGGCACGAACTTGAAATGTTTGACCGCGTTGGTGACGTAGACTTTCTCGCGATCGATGCCGGCTTCCTGTAGCGCGCGGTCGAGCATTTGCCCCGCCGGTCCCACGAACGGTTTTCCGGCGAGGTCTTCCTTGTCGCCGGGCTGCTCGCCAACCAGCATGATTTGCGCGTGCGGCGGGCCCTCGCCAAACACGGTCTGGGTCGCATTTTTCCACAGCGGGCAGGCGCGGCAGGCGGCGGCTTCCTCGCGCAGGATTTGAAGGTTGGACGCAGTCGTCATGAACATTTCCCCATGGCTCAATGCGGTCGGGGTATGATCGTTCCTTTATCCTGTTGTAATTGCTGGCATAAAATCTTCCGACCAATCCCGATTGACTCTGCCAGCCCTGTTAGCTTCATATTAGAACATATCATGAACAAATGAGCCGGCTTGTGGTTTTTCCCTTAGGAACCGCAAGCCCTTCAATCCTTTGCGAGGAGCGGTGCATGCAAGAGCAAACACGCACCCTTTCGACTTTACGCAGCAGCATCGAGCGCCTTGAGGCGCATGGTGAGGCATGTTCGCCGCGCCGGACGGCGCTGGGGCATGCGGGTGCCGACGCACACCTGCAAGGCGGGCTCGCCTTGGGGGCGATGCATGAAGTGTTTGCGGAAGCCGGACGGCAGAGCGCGGCGGCGACCGGTTTCGTCGCGGGGCTTGCAGGCCGGGTAGCTGCGCGGCGGCCCGTGGTCTGGATCCGGCAGGATTTCACCGAGATTGAATCGGGCGCCGTCTCAATGAGCGGGCTCGCCGAACTCGGTCTCGATCCGCGCCTTCTTGTCACCGTCCGCGCCGTCGATGTGGAGCATGCGTTGCGAACAGCCGCCGACGCGCTCGCCTGCGATGCGGTGGGCGCCGTCGTGATGGAGGTCTGGGGCGAGGCCAGGCAAATCGATCTTGTCGCCAGCCGCAAGCTGACGCTGGCGGCACAAGCCTCAGGCGCGACCGGCCTGGTGCTGCGGATGGCCGCGCAACCCCGGCCGTCGACCGCCGAAACCCGATGGATCGTGCGCGCGGCGCATTCGCCGCCGGGATCACAGCCCTGGACTGCATGGGGAGCGCCTCTGTTCGATACGCAGCTTGTCCGCAACCGCCACGGCCCTGGTGGCCGCTGGATCATGGAATGGAAATGTGATGAGTGCCTTTTCGGAGAACCGGCGGCGTATTCTCAGCCTGTGGCTGCCGCGCCTGCCCATCGACCGCATCAAGCGTCTGCTATCCAGCGACGCGCGAGCTAAACAAATCTCTTACGGCGTAGACGGTCGGCCCTCTCCCCCCTTGTGGGCCGCGACGAGCAAAGCTCGCGCTGAGAGAGTTGGAGAGGGGGGTACTGCAAATGCCAGCGCATGTTGTTCACCCCCCACCCTGACCTCGAGAGCGAGCTTTGCTCGCCTCGGACCCCACAAGGGGGGAGGGAACGAGCCACATGATGGTTCAGCCGACAGCCCCAGCATCGTTGTTTCCAGGCAAAACAACATGCTGCGGATATTTGCGCTCGACGATGCGGCCGCGTGTTTGGGCCTCGACATCGGTCTGCCGCTGGCGAACGCCCGCGCCATCTGCCCGCAGCTGCAGGTCCATGATGCCGATGAGGCGGCGGACGCCCATACGCTGAACGCCATCGCCGAATGGTGTGACGGGTTCACCCCGCTGGTGGCGCTCGATCCTCCTCATGGTCTTTTTCTCGACATCACCGGCTGCGCGCATCTGTTCGGCGGCGAGGCGGCGATGATGCAACTGGTGTGCGAGGTTTTGACCGCGCAGGGTTTTACGGTCAGCGCGGCCATCGCCGGTACGGCCGTCTGCGCGCGGACGCTGACCCGTCATGTCCACGGCCGGATCGTCCGCGACGGCGAGGAGTGCGAAGCGGTCAGGCCGCTCCCGATATCGGCGCTGGGCGCGGATGCGGCTGTGGTCACAGGCCTGCGCCGCGCCGGCTTGAAAACCATCGGCGATGTGGCGGACCGGGCACGGCACGAAATCACCGCCAGATTTGGCGCTGCCTTCACGGCGCTGTTGGAACAGGCGCTGGGACATCGCGATGCGCCGATCAGCCCGCGCAAGCCGCTGCCCGATTACATCGTGGAAAAGCGTTTCGCCGAACCGGTCGCGACCGAAGCTGTGATTTCGGCGACCCTGTCGGGATTGGCCGGGATGCTGGTTGCGGCGATGGCGCAGCAAGGCAAGGGCGCGCGGCGTCTGGAAGCCCGTTTCTTCCGCACCGATGGTGCGGTTCGCACCATCATGGTCGATACCGGGCAGGCGGTGACCAGAGGCGAGGTGATCGACCGGCTGTTTCGCGAGCGGCTCGAGGCCTTGAGCGATCCGCTCGATCCCGGTTTCGGATTCGATCTCATTCGCCTGACCGCCAGCCGCACCGAAATCGTCGTGCAGCAGCAGCGCGATCTCGACGCCAACGTTCATGACAATGACGAACTGGCGGCCCTGATCGATCGCATTGCCGCGCGCATCGGCGGCAAGCGCGTGGTCGTGCACCTGCCGCAGGATACCCATATTCCGGAGCGCGCGGTGTGGGCAGCACCTGCGCAATATCATCTGGCGGCAGCCACGCAAGCCGCCTGGCCGATGCGCGCGTTGGGCGAGCCGCCATTGCGGCCGCTGCGGCTGTTCGAGCGGCCGGAACAGATCAAGGTCATCGCGCAAGTGCCGGATGGTCCGCCGGCGCGGTTTGTCTGGCGCCGCGCCGCCCACGCCGTGGTTCGTGCCGAGGGCCCCGAACGCGTCGCCATGGAGTGGTGGCGCTCGGAAGGCGTGATGCTGACGCGCGATTATTTTCGCATCGAGGACGAGGAAGGCCTGCGCTTCTGGCTCTATCGCGACGGGCTTTACGATCGCGAAATCGCGCAAGCAGAGGGCAAGCCCGTGCAACCGAACTGGTTCATGCATGGACTGTTCGCATGACGGCGAATGTCAAATCTACGCCACTAGCCTATGCGGAAATCGGCATCACCACGAATTTTTCGTTCCTGCGCGGCGGTTCGCATCCGCAGGAGTATGTGCATCAGGCGGGAGATCTGCGGATTCCCGTCATCGGCATCGCCGACCACAACACGCTGGCCGGCGTGGTGCGCGCTTTCAAGGAACTCGGTAATCCCGAGATCAAGCACAAGCCAAGGCTTCTGATCGGATCGCGCATCGTTTTCATCGACGGCACGCCCGACATCCTGGTCTATCCGCGCGACCGTGTTGCCCACGGCCGGCTGTGTCAATTGCTCACCCGCGGCAAACGCGGAGAGGGGACGCTCAAAGGCGAATGCCATCTGACATTCGACGACCTTCTGGAATTCGCCGAAGGGCAGCTTCTCGTGCTGGCGTTGTCGCATCGCTTCGAGGAGGCAAAAGCACGGCAGGTTCTTGATCGTTTGCAGTCAAGCCGCGCCGATGGAGTTTGGCTCGCGGCAAGCCTGCTCTATCGCGGCGACGACCGGCGCCGCCTGGCGCTGCTTCGGCGGATCGCGCTTCACGCCGGTGTGCCGTTGCTGGCGACCAACGAGGTGCTCTACCACGATTCCTCGCGCCGCCCCTTGCAGGACGTGCTGACCTGCATCCGAGAGAAGACGACCATTGAGACAATCGGCAAGCGTCTCGAAGCCAATGCCGAACGTCATCTCAAACCGGCAGAGGAAATGGCGCGGCTGTTTCGCGACGCGCCGGAGGCAATCGCGGAGACCATGCGATTTGCCGATCGCATTACCTTTTCGCTCGATCAGCTCAAGTATCAGTACCCCGACGAGCCGGTGCCGCCGGGCAAGACCGCGCAACAGCATCTGGAAGACCTGACCTGGGCGGGTGTGCAGCACTATTTCAACGGCGAGATCGACGGCACCTTGCGCGCCACATTGCGCAAGGAGCTCGATCTCATCTCTGAGCTGAAATACGCGCATTATTTTCTCACTGTGCATGACATCGTTCATTATGCACGCAGCCAGAATATTCTTTGTCAGGGGCGGGGGTCGGCGGCGAATTCAGCCGTCTGTTACGTGCTCGGCATCACTTCCGTCGACCCGACCAAGGTCGATTTGCTGTTCGAGCGGTTCATCTCGAAGGAACGGCTGGAGCCGCCCGACATCGATGTCGATTTCGAGCACTCGCGGCGCGAGGAGGTGATGCAATATGTCTACCGGCGCTATGGCCGGCATCGCGCGGCGATCATCGCAACCGTCATTCACTACCGACCGCGCAGCGCGATCCGCGATGTCGGCAAGGCGCTCGGGCTGAGCGAAGACGTGACCGCCGCACTTGGCCGATACGGTGTGGGGAAGCTGGGGCAGTGGCCTCAACGACAAGCAGGTCAAGCAGGCCGGGCTCGATCCGCAAAACCCGATGGTGGAGCTCGCCGTCGCACTCGCCACCGAGCTGATCGAATTTCCGCGCCACCTGTCGCAGCATGTCGGCGGTTACGTGCTGACGCAGGACCGGCTCGACACCTATGTGCCGATCGGAAATGCCGCGATGGACGACCGCACCTTCATCGAATGGGACAAGGACGACGTCGACGCGCTGAACATGATGAAGGTCGACGTGCTGGCGCTGGGAATGCTGACCTGCATCCGCAAATGTTTCGACCTGATCGCGCTTCACAAGGGTAAGCGTTACGAACTCGCCGACATCAAGTCGAAAGATGACGACGAAGTTTATCAAATGTTGCAGAGGGGTGAATCGCTCGGCGTCTTCCAGGTCGAAAGCCGCGCGCAAATGAACATGTTGCCGCGCCTGAAGCCGCGAACCTTCTACGACCTTGTCATTGAAGTAGCAATCGTGCGGCCCGGGCCGATCCAGGGCGACATGGTGCATCCTTATTTGCGGCGGCGAAATAGAATTGAAAAGGAAAACTATCCGGCTCCCTCGCCGGAGCACGGTCCTCCAGACGAATTATACAAGGTCCTGCACAAGACGCTCGGTGTGCCCTTGTTTCAGGAGCAGGCGATGCGAATCGCGATCGAAGCAGCAGAATTCAGCTCCGAAGAAGCCAATGGATTGCGCCGCGCGATGGCGACGTTTCGTAATGTCGGGACGATCGGAAACTTCGAAGAGAAGTTGATCGGGAATATGATCAGGCGTGGCTACGATCCGCAATTTGCCAGGAACTGTTTTGAGCAGATCAAGGGTTTTGGTTCTTACGGCTTTCCGGAAAGCCATGCGGCAAGCTTTGCACAACTCGTCTATGTCTCGTCGTGGTTGAAATATTTTCATCCCGATGCGTTTTGCTGCGGGCTTCTGAACTCGCAGCCGATGGGCTTTTATGCGCCGGCGCAAATCGTCGGTGACGCCCGCAAGAACGGTGTCGAGGTGCGCGAGATCGATGTGTCTTTCAGCCACGCCGAGAATACGCTGGAAGAAAGGAGCGGGAAATATCACGCCGTGCGGCTCGGCTTTCGCCAGATCGACGGATTCAAGTGGAATGATCTGGATGAAGAACGGCTGAAATATATCCAGTCGTCATTCCGGGGCACGCCAACGGGTCCGCGCAAGGCGCGGCCCGATGACAGGCTCCGCGTGAGCCCGGAATCCATAACCACCATCGGGAGTATGGATTCCGGGCCTGCGCCATCCAAGTCGGCTGTTGCCGACTTGGACAATTTTAGTGGCCGAACTCGGGTAAACCCGAGTTCGGGCGGCGGCGCATCTACGATGCGCAATTGCGCATCGGAGAATGACGACGCTCAAGGAATCCCGACGCCCCGCAACGATAACGCAGTCCGACTCGACGATTGGGCCGATCGGATCGTCGCCGCTCGAAAACGCCGTCCGTTTGCGTCGCTGGAAGACTTTGCCCGCGACACCGCATTGCCCAAGCGCGCGCTGATTTTGCTTGCGGACGCCGATGCGTTTCGCTCCATCGGGCTCGATCGCCGCGCCGCGCTATGGGCGGTGCGGCGTTTGCCCGATGACATCCCGTTGCCGCTGTTTGCCACGGCTGCGGCCCGCGAGCAGCCGGATGAACAGGCGCAACCGTTGCCTGTGATGCCGCTGCCGGAACATGTCGTGGCGGACTATCAGACCATCCGCCTGTCGCTGAAAGGCCATCCGATGGAATTTCTGCGGGCAAAATTCGAGCGCGAAGGCGTGATCGCCTGCGCCTCCGTGTCAGATGCCAGAGACCGCCAACGTGTCCGCTGCGCCGGCGTGGTGCTGGTGCGGCAGCGTCCGGGCAGCGCCAAGGGCGTCGTCTTCATGACGCTGGAGGACGAAACCGGCATCGCTAATATCGTGGTCTGGCCGAAGGTGATGGAGCGGTTCCGCAAGGAAGTGATGGGTGCGCGGCTCATCCTGGTCGAAGGCACTATTCAAAGCAGTCCCGAAAAGGTCGTGCATCTCGTCGCCGAACGGTTGTTCGACCGCTCCCGCGAGCTCACAGCGCTCGCCAATGATTCACTCAGCCGAAAACATCCGGTGCCGGCGGGGCCTGCGCTGATCGAGCCGCTCAATGACGACCGGCGCGATCACCCGGACCATCCGGCGCAGAAAATCCGCCATCCCCGCAACGTGCGCATCTTGCCGCCGTCGCGGGATTTTCATTGAGACGCGTCAACCTATAAATCAACTGCGTCGGCAGATCTCTGCTTTCCTGCGAAAGCGGCATTGCTCTTTCATAAAAGAACGCGAGGCGTGCGTTATCTCGCTGTACGGAATTACTTTCACGCCTTGAGCTCGCCGCGCGGAATTTGCCGTCACCTTTCGTTCCTCCTTCTTACGATCTGAGGTGGAGACGCCCCGAAGAAAACAAAAATAAAAATAGAATCTCGGTCTATCCGTGCCTCGACATGTCGCTCTCTCGGGGCTCGGGCAAGAAAGAAAGCGTACACAGGAGGAGGAAAGATAATGCTCAGGGAGAAATTCGTCTCGATTCAACAGCCGCGGCGCAATGCAATCTGCTCGGCGCTGCTGTTCGGCATCGCGGCGGCATGCGCCACGCCGGTGCTCGCTGCATCGACGAAGGTCACGGCGCCGGACGGCACGTTCGAGGGTAAATTCGACACGACGGGCGCGATGCGGGAATTTCTCGGCATCCGCTATGCAGAGCCGGTGACCGGAGACCTACGCTGGAAGCCGCCGCAACCGTTGACGCCCGTCGTCGCGACGCAGAACGCGACCCAATTCGGCAATCATTGCCCGCAACCGGCGTCGCCGTTCGGCAACGGGACGGTGACCGAAGACTGCCTGTTCCTCAACGTCTTTACCCCCAACAAGATCGGCGATCGCGATTTTGACGTCGAGGTTCCGCGTCCGGTGATGGTGTGGATTCACGGCGGCGCGCTCGTGGTCGGCGAGAGCAACGAATACGACGCGAGCAAGCTCGTGCAGCGCGGCGTGGTCGTGGTCACCATCAACTACCGGCTCGGGGCGCTCGGATTCCTCGCCCATCCCGCCCTGACCGGCGAGTCCCCCGAGCATATCTCCGGCAATTACGGGATCGAGGACCAGCAGGCCGCCCTGCAGTGGGTGCGCAAGAACATCAAGGCGTTCGGCGGCGACCCGGAAAAGATTACGATGTTCGGCGAGTCGGCAGGCGGACTGAGCACCTTCACCAACCTGGTGTCGCCCACGGCCAACGGGCTGTTTCATCGCGCGATCGTCGAAAGCGGCGCCTATATGCTGACGCTGCCGACGCTGGCGCAGACCGAGGCGGCCGGAACCACATTTGCCAACGCCGTCGGGTGCAATCAGCCTACGCCTGCGGCTATGCTCGCGTGCCTGCGCGCGCTGCCGATCGCAACGATTCTCGCTAACCAGGCTCTGACATTCCCGCCGGGAAGCCTCGGACCGGCACCGAATGTCGACGGCAAGGTTCTGACCCAATCGATCGGGACCGCACTCGGTTCGGGGCAGTTCAACCGCGTACCGCTGCTGAACGGCACGAACCACAGCGAGTGGAACCTGTTCGTGGCCGAGGACTTCGACCTCGCCGTCGCCGCCGGCCCGGTGACATCAGCCACCTATGGGCCCGCGATCGGAGCGACGATCGGCAATGCGGCGGCCGCGCCAATAGTGGCCGCCCGCTATCCGGTCCCTGCGCTATTTCCGAGCTTCGACCAGGGCGTCGGGGGAGTAGGAACGGACGCCATCTTCGCTTGTGCGGCGCACTTCGCCGACGAACTCGCCTCTCGGTTCGTTCCGACCTTCGCCTACGAGTTCAACGACCCGAATCCGCCGCAGAACTTCCTGCCGCCCGTGAGCTTTACATACGGCGCATCGCACGCCTCGGAGATTCAGTACATTTTCCCGACCGCCAATCCGTCGGGGTTTGGTTTGAATCGTCCCCAGACGCCGCTCGACGCGAATCAGCAGAAGCTGTCGGATCGCATGGTCGGCTACTGGACGGAGTTTGCCAGGAACGGCGATCCTAACGGGTTCGGGCAACCGCTCTGGCCGCGCTTCAATCGTAATCAACAGTCGATGCAGTCGCTGGTCCCGCCGACTCCGACCACGGAGACGAACTTTGCAACCGTCCACCAGTGCGATTTCTGGGACCCGCTGTCGGGCCGCACCTTGCCCGCCGTCGGTGGTCAACACGCCGGCAACAACTGAAGGCGACTGATTCTTGCTGAGCTTCACCCCGTCGCGCACACGCGATGGGGTGAGGACCGCATCAAGTCGACCCGAGCCGGGATTTTTATGGAACACGGCGGCTACAGCGGAGTGTTTCACGCCGGAGTCGCGGCGAGCCCGGAGGCCTTGAGCCTGACGGCGTCACCGTGCGGGCGGACGCGGCCGCCATGACAGGTCGTCGGACCACAGGTAGATAGCGATGGCCGCGAGGCACAGAACTATGCCGATCCAGAAGATCGGCGAATGATGGATCGGTCGCCGATCGGGCGCATCTGGTTTCATTCCATCCGCCGTGTTCAGAGAAGATACATCCGCTTTGCTGCGGAAAGGGCGGAAGCGCAACCTGGGCGATCGCCCCTGGCGTCAAGCCGCTTGGCGCGCGCCATGGTCGCGGAGAATTTTTCCCGCAGCCGATCCTGCGCATGTTTGACGGATTCCGGCGTCGGTTGCCGCTCAATTTGAGCGGCGATGGACTGCGGCGCGGTCAATCCCGCATTCGGATTTTCCGCGGAGTCGCGGATGGCCTTCTCGAACTGCGCGATGTCGGCGCTGCACGGACCGGCCTGAGCGGCTGAAATGTTCAGGCCGAACAGCGCGCAAACGATCAGCCCCGTTGCTGTTTGAAATTTTGACATACTGCCAGGCGCTCCTCTTCTCAAAATTCAGCCAATACTAAAACAATGACGGGCGCGGGCGACCAGTGCAAATGGCATTTGATGGTGCATCGCGGTCGGTATGGCGAGTTCGATGTCCGTTCCGGGCCGACGCGGACGGCAGACATCGTTCAGCGCCAGCAATTCGCAGGCAACGCAGCCGATGAAGTGCGATCCGCGGCGTTCACGCGGGGCGCGTCTTGTCCGTCACGGTCGCGAGCATGGCTTGGATTTGTCGCGCCTGCTCCAGGATAAATTCGAAGACGACGCGTGTGCGCGGCGCCAGATGCCGTCGCGACGGATAGACCAGGCTCAGCGGAATGCTCGGCGCCGGAAATTCATTTAGCATGCGAACCAGAGCGCCGCTGCTCAGATCATCGAGCACCTCCAGCAACGGGAGCAGGGCGATGCCGTACCCGCTGCGCGCGGCGACGTGCACCGCGCCGACGTCATTGGCGAGAAATCCCCCGGACACCTGGAACTGCCGGGATCCGTCGGACGTGACAAAGGTCCAGACGTTCGAAGCCGGTCCGACATCGTGTACGATGCAGGTGTGACTGGCAAGGTCGGCGGGCGTAGAGGGTCTGCCTTTTCGCTCGATGTAGCTTGGCGCTGCCACAACAACAAACGAAGCCGCCCCCGATCGGCGCACCACCAGCGAAGCATCCGTGACCTCGCCCACACGCATGGCGAGGTCAAGCCGGTCTTCGATCATGTCGCCGAACCGGTCGCTGACCACGAGTTCGACGTTTAGCCCCGGATGATCGGCGAGCAGGGCCGGCAGGCGTTGGGCAAGGAAACGGCTTCCCGTTACCGTAACACCTACACGCACCAGCCCGACCGGCGAGGCGCGCTGCCGGCCGAGAGCTGCTTCCATTCCATCGACGCCGTCCAGGACCGGCCGGGCCAGGCCCAGCAGCATCTGCCCATCGTCGGTCAGGCTGAGTTTCCGCGTCGTGCGATGAAGCAGACGGACCCCGAAATGATCCTCCAATTGCGCAATCTGCCGGGCCACCGCCGCCTGGCTTACCTCGCGCTCGCGGGCGACGGCCGAAAAGGAACCGGTCTCCACCACCCGTGCCAAAACGCCAAGCCCGCCCAGAAGGTCCATCGATTTCCTCGAAAAACGCAAAGATCATTCAAAGAAAAGCGGGATTATCCCGCTGAGGCAAGAGGCGTAACTACGGTGCATCGCATAGCGGCGTTGCGCCCAGGCATTCATCTGGAGGCGTGGGGCCCGCAGCGAGGGAACCGGGAAGACAGCGAGATGAACCATGTCGAAGCTCTTCGCAACCGTGGCCAGCATGAAGGCCATCTTCGTCGCGGCCAGCGTCGCCTGTGCACGCGGCGACATGCTCTCCGTCATCCTGATCTCGGTCCTGTTCAACCTGGCTCAGCTCGGCGCGAAGCCGATCGGCCAGGCGATGCCGCACGACAACATAACTGTCTCGCAAAGCGACGATCACGGAGGCTGATCTCACCCGGTCGTCCTGGTGGTGTTCGATCCATTCGATTGAAAGAAGCGGATGAGCTTCTTTCCTCTTAACACAAAGGAACGGTAATCATGTTCGAAGACAATGTTCTGGAAAGGGACGAGCCCGCGCTCGAAGAGCTTGAAAGCCCGCGATCCGCGCTCGGCTCATCTGGCAAGCCCGGTCAGTCGTTGAAACAGCAAAGACGCGCCGTCTTGCGACAGGAAAGTCCTGCCGCCAGGCAACCGGTATCCCCTGAGCCGGAGGGACGCAAACCGCAGTCAATCGGCGAGCAGCACCGGAATGGCTTCTTGCGTCGTCGCCCTGTTGTCTCCGCGATCGGAGCCGTGCTGCTCGCTTTTGCCCTGGGCGGCGGCTACCTCTACGTCGACGACGCCGGACATTTCCAGTCCACCGACGATGCGTTCATCGCGGCACGGCAGTCCGCGCTCGCCCCGAAAGTGTCGGGCTACCTCACCGCCGTTCCCGTCAACGACAATGAACATGTTGCCGTCGGGCAGGTGATCGCCCATCTCGACGACCGCGACTATCGCGTCGCGCTGGCGCAGGCAGAGGCGCAGGTCGCGGCCGCGCAAGCCAGCATCGAGAACGTCGACGCCCAATTCGATATCCAGCAGGCGCAGATCGCCTCCAACCAGGCGCAGGTGGAACAGGCGCAGGCGGCCCTGACATTCGCCGAGCAGCAGGCGGCGCGCTTTCAGCATCTGGAGCAAACCGGCTATGGCACGGTTCAGAACTCCGAACAGTACACCTCGCAGCTTCATCAGCAGCAGGCCTCGCTGTTGAGCGCGCAAGCCACGCTCAATCTCGCGCAGCGGCAAGTCGAGGCGCTGAAGGCGCAGCGCAAGAGCGCCGCCGCCAGCCTCGCGCAAGCCGAGGCTCAGCGCGACCAGGCGAAACTCAATCTCTCCTATACGACGGTGACGGCGGCCCAGCCGGGGCGCGTCGTCAACCTCGGCGCCGCCGTCGGCCAATTCGCGCAGCCGGGCACCAACCTCACCATGTTCGTGCCGGACCAGATCTGGGTGACGGCGAACTTCAAGGAGATTCAGCTCGACCGCATGCGGCCCGGAGAGCCGGTGACGCTCAGGGTCGACGCCTATCCCGGACGCGTGATCCGCGGCCATGTCGACAGCGTCCAGCCGGGCTCCGGCACCGCGTTCTCGCTGCTGCCCGCCCAGAACGCCACCGGCAATTACGTCAAGATTGTCCAGCGCGTGCCGGTCAAGATCGTCATGGATAATCCGCCGACCGATGTCGCGCTCGGCCCGGGCATGTCCGTGGTTCCGACGGTGCGGGTCGACGTGACGCCGTCGCTGGTCGAGCGTCTGGGGAGGTACCTGTGAGTGCGGCAGCGATCCCGGCCTCGCCCCCCGTATCCGCGAGCGGCACCGCCGCGGTCAACCCCTGGCTGATCGCCGCCCTGGTAGCGCTGGCAAGCTTCATGGAGGTGCTTGACACCACCATCGCCAACGTCGCGTTGCCTTACATCGCCGGCGGCATGGGGGTGAGCGAGGACGAAGCGTCCTGGGTGGTCACCACCTATCTGGTCTCCAACGCCATCATTCTGACGGCCTCGAGCTTCCTGGCTCGGAAGCTCGGCCGCAAGACCTTCTTCCTGATCTCTCTCGGCCTGTTCACGGTAAGCTCGATCCTGTGCGGCTTTGCCCCGAATTTGAACGCGTTGTTGTTTGCTCGCATCCTGCAGGGCCTCGGCGGCGGCGGCATGGTGCCGGTCGCGCAGTCAATTCTGGCGGACGCGTTTCCGCCGGCAAAGCGCGGCCAGGCCTTTGCGGTGTTCGGCGTCGCGGTGGTGGTTGCGCCTGTGGTCGGGCCGACCCTCGGCGGCTGGCTGTCCGACAATCTCTCCTGGCACTGGTGCTTTTTGATCAACGCGCCGGTCGGCGCGATCGCGATGGCGCTGATCGCGCTGGTCCTGCGCGAGTCCCCGACCGCGCGGGCCGAGGCGAGGGCTCAGCAGCAAGGCATCAGGTTCGACGTCGTCGGCTTCATGCTGATAGCAACCTTTCTCGGCTCGCTCGAGGTCGTACTGGACCGCGGCCTGGAGGACGACTGGTTCGGCTCGTCCTTCATTGTCACGTTTACGGTCATTAGCGCTTTGGCGTTCGTGCTGATGATTCCGTGGGGTTTGACCCGCCGCAATCCGATCATCGACCTGCGGATGGTGGCGACGCGCCAGTTCGGCGCCTGCTTCCTGGTGATGCTGGCGACCGGCGCGATCCTGCTCGCGACCACACAATTCCTGCCACTGCTGGTGCAGCAGGATTTCGGCTACACCGCCACTTGGGCCGGCCTCGTGCTCTCACCGGGCGGCGTCGTCACGATGGTGATGATGTTCGTCGTCGGCCGTTCGACCACCAGGGTGCAGCCCAAATACCTGATCGTCGCTGGCGCGGTTGTGATTGCGCTCTCGATGTACAGCATGACCAACGTGTACGGCGATCTCGGCTTCTGGTTCATGGCGCGGTCGCGCATGCTGCTCGGTGTCGGCCTGCCGCTGATCTTCGTGCCGATCTTGGCCGCATCCTACGACGGTGTTCCGCCGTCCTTGACCGACCAGGCCTCGGCCCTGATCAACGCAGCGCGTAATACCGGC
Source organism: uncultured Alphaproteobacteria bacterium (assembly GCA_963832045.1). Classification (GTDB taxonomy): domain Bacteria; phylum Pseudomonadota; class Alphaproteobacteria; order Rhizobiales; family Xanthobacteraceae; genus Bradyrhizobium. The sequence goes on along the minus strand of CAWHSM010000004.1, from coordinate 161,641 downwards.
GGTTCGATCGGCGTCTCCATCGTCTCCAATGTGCTGACGCATCGCGAGCAGTTCCACCAGAGCCGGCTTGTCGAGCAGATGATCCCGTCGAGCACAACCTACCAGGACACCCTGCAACAGATTACGAACTACTTCACAGCCCAAGGCAGCTCGCTTGCACAGGCGCATGACCAGGCCATTCAGTGGATTGGCGCGCAGGTGCAGGCCCAGGCGTCCTTCCTTGGCTACATGGACGCGTTCTGGGTGCTGACGCTGATCTCGCTTTCCGCCGTGCCGCTCGCGCTTGCGCTCCGCAAGGTCAAGCTCGGCGGTGCTGTCCACATGGGCCACTGAGCCCGGTCAAACCACAAGGAGACTGACATGTTGCTTCATCTGCCAATCCTTTCAGGTTGATCTGCGGAGCGCGCGAGGGGACTTCCCGCGAAACATGCTCGAAGTTATCAGCGGGACGAATGTCAGAACCGGGACACTAGCGGCAAAAGTGCATTGCGCAGCGTCGCGCTTGAAATTCCCATCAGCCCCGTGAAGGGGCTGTCGAGTTCCAGAACCAGAAAAATCGCCCCGGCGAATGATAGCGCGCAGACAAGCAATGAGGCTATCACGACCGGGTTGGTTGGCGCGAACAGAGTGAAGCTGACGAAAATCGCGCCCAGCCAGAAAACCAGGATGATCAGAAACGGCGTCGGGATTGAACCGCCAGCCTGCGTAAACAGAAGCAGCCTGGTTTGCGCGCCCTCCGTAAAGGCCGCAATGGCGCGCGATTGCAGCGAGCGTTGTAAGTCATTGGCCGGCGACAGGCTGTCCAACTCATTTTCGAATGCCGACGACTGAGCGCTCGCCTCGAAACGAACGGGCTTGCCGGCCGCAATCCCTCCCTCATGCCAAATGCCATCCGCCAGTGGCGGAATGCTTTGCCGCAGACGAGTTCGGACAGGAATTGCTTCCGGACCGTATTGTGCCAGCAAATCGTCGAGAAGATCATTTTCGCGGTCATCTGCCTGACCTGGCCGGTTTTCCGGTCGAACGAACTCTTCGCGGATGCGATCAACAGACCCAGTACAAGCGCGGCCAGTGTACCGATCAGGCCGGTCGCCATTTTGACAACGTCCTTGGAGTCCGGCTGCAGATGTCTTTCCGACAAGCGAGGCCGAACCGCGACGCCAACCAGCGCGCCGCCGAATATCACCGCGAAGACAGCGAGCGAGATCAACAGATCATTCATGGGTATCTCCGTCCTCTCGGGCGTCACGCCGCAGGGACAACCGCTGGTCTCCTCGCAAGCATGTTTCGTCGATCGTGTATCAAACCCTCCAGCCGATGCGCGGCCACATTGAGCGTCGCGTCATCTACCGCGTTCTCGTCCCCGCCGGCGGATTTGGCGCGCTGCGCGTTGAGGATGTCGTCGATCTCTTCTTCGATGTCTGAAAGCTCTGTTTCGGTCGCGGCCTTGCGGATCCGGCGTCCCAGGGCATAGAGAGAATCCAGCGGGCCTTGTCGGGTTGCGGGCTGGCCTAGCCCAAGGAATTTCCAGGCCGCGGCGAGCAGGGTGGCCGCGCCCCCCAGCGCCATCGGCGTCAGGTAAATCCAGTTGCCGTATTCATCCATGAAGCTTTGCTGGGTGCTGTTATAGACGGCTGCCGCGCCGGGATGCAGCGGAAGGTACGCATCCTGATCGGTGCTGGGCGCGGTGATTTGCGCAAAAATCGGCTCCTCGGCGAGAAGCTCCCTGCGCACTTTCATGATCGTTAGCGTAAGGCTGGTGATCAAATCAGCGCTGAGCTTCTTGTTCGCAACCAGATACAATGAAGCCCTCAAGGTCGTCAGGTCATCGTCCGGCACCGGTGGCGACCCGCGTAGCGTGCCTTTGGGAACGTCGAAGCTTTCGTAAGCACGTTCAGCTTGGGCGATTGCTCCGGCGGAATCGATCGGGACCAGCACCGGCAACGCTTTGGAGCCCCCCTGCTGAAAGAAGTCCCGCACCAACGACAGATATTTTCCAGCCAAAGGAATCACGACCAGCAGCGCACTCACCTCTTTGGATTGAATGGCGCGCCGGGCATCCGGCAACGCGATATCCTTGAAGACCTTGGCGCGGTCGAGGCCGAATTCCCTGCTCAGCACGTCGACAATCCTGGTGTTGGCGTCCCCGCCAATCACGCCGACGCGGCGGCCCTTCAATTTGTCGATACTGTCGATGGTCGAGCCCGGCGGCGCGATGATGAGCACGACCACATGGCTCACCACGACGACGGCTTGCGCTTGCGACAGATCGCCGGCGTCGCCGCGAACCACCGCGAGGTCCACCTTGCCCGCCGAAAACGCACTAGCCGCTTCAAGCGCCGTGCCGCTGTCGATGACCTTGAGCCGCACCGGAGCGTTGGTCGAAACGAGACGGCCTGCAAGGGTTGACATGGCCTTGGCGGCTTCGCCGTCAATCGAGCCCACCGCCACGCTCAATGTTACCGGACGCGTGTAATACCGATAAGCCAAGAGGCTCGCGCCCGACGCAAGACCAATCACGCCGACAAGCAAGACCACGCGAAGCCAGAGCGGAAAATTCGGCGAAATCATGCTCGTCACTCCTGACGCGGGTTGAGACCCAGCACGGCTAGATTTCTTCGCCGTGTCCTTTCATGGCCATCGGGCATTTCATATTTCTTCGAACGAGAATACCCGATTCCAGTCGTTCTTCATATCGGCGGCGGTCCAGCCCTCCGCGTCGGCAACGTTAAGCGCCCCGTTGCAGGTGGATGGCTACGCGGCAGCGGTCGATGAGGCGCCGTCTCTTTGGTAAACGACTGCCACGCGATAACGGTGATGGACGCGGCAAGCGGCCATCACCGGGGATCCCGCTCAATCGCCGTGAGCTTTCGACGCTGCGATAGCCTGTTCGATCTTGGCCTTCAGGTCGCCGATGTTGAAGTTGGCTCCGGCTTGCATCGGCGGATTGCAGGCTTCCATCTGTTTCCGTTCGGCGGCCTGCGCAAGGCCGGCGAATGGCGCCGCAGCTACGGCCGCGAGGCGCCGCGGCCAGTAGCGCGAGCAGCATCTGGAAGCAATGCTCAGAATCCGTAGAGCTTCGCCGGATTGTCGACCAGGATCTTCTTCCGTGTCGCAGCGTCCGGCGCCCATACCGCAAGCTGGTTGAGGAGGCGGCCATCGTCGATCTGGTACAGCGGCGTGAGATCGGTTGGCTTCTTGTCGGGCGGCGTCACCGAATTCGGATGCGGCCAATCCGTGCCCCAGACGATACGGTCCGCATTCGCCGCGATCAGCGCCTTGGCGAACGGCACCGCATCGGGATAATCGGGCGCCTTGTTCGACAGGCGATAGGCGCCGGAGATCTTCACGTAGGCCTTGCCGCTTTTCACGGCTGCGATGAGCTCCGCCCAGCCCGGCTGTTCGAGCCCAAGCGCGGCATCGGCGCCGCCGAAATGGTCGAACACGACCGGGACCGGCGAGGAGGCGAGAACGTCCTTGATCGTCGTGAGCAGCGGAAGGTTGGTGTAGACTTGGACATGCCAGCCGCGCGGCTTCATGCGCTCGATCGCCGCCTCCAGGCGTTTGCGTCCGATGCTCGGATCGTTGACGCCGCTGGTCGCGAGGTTGACGCGAATGCCCTTGATGCCCGCCTTGCCCATCTCATCAAGATCGCTCTCGGACGTCTTGTCATCGATCACGGCGACGCCGCGCCCGGTATTGCCGCGGAATTTGATGCCCTCAAGCGTCGCCCGGTTGTCGGTGCCGTAGACGCTCGGCGTCACGATCACGACGCGCTCGATATGGAGCGCCTTGTGCAGCGCCGCCATTTCTTCCGGCGTCGCCGGCTCCGGCGTGTAAACGCGCCCCGCAAAGAACGGATATTTTTCCGGCAAGTGAATGTGGGTGTGGCAGTCGGTGGCGCCGGCGGGAACATCGAAATTCACGGGGGTTGCCGGTTGCGCCGCTTTGGCAAACGCAGCTCGATTTTGCACCGCTACGCCGGCGGCAATGGAAGCCAGCAGAAGATCGCGTCGGTTGAGCATGAGTCGTCTCCTCTTTTTCAGTTGTTGTTGGCTATTCGGCAGCACTCGGGCGTGGCACGGCGGCGGGAGCGCCGGCCGCGCGCGCGGCAAAGAACGTGATAACGGCGGCCATCAGCGAACAGGCTCCCAGGAAATACAGTCCCGCTTCGAAGCTCTTGGTGGAATCCCGGATCCATCCGACGACGAAGGGGCCAACATAGCCACCAAGATTGCCGACGGCGTTGATCATCGCGATCGCGCCTGCGGCTGCCGTTCCCGTGAGGAAAATCGAAGGCATCGGCCAGAACGCGGCGCGCGAGCCGTAAATGCCGGCGGTCGCCGCGGACATTCCAAGCAACGCCCAATAGGAAGCGCCCGACCACGCCGCAAACGCCAACCCGATCGCACCAACCGTGGAGGCCGTGATCAGGTGCCACCGGCGTTCGTTATGACGGTCGGACGACCAGCCCCAGGCCAGCAGTCCGATGGTGCCGACGATATAGGGCAGCGAAGACAGAAGGCCCGTCATCATGTTGGAAAGACCGATGCCCTTGATGATCTGCGGCATGAAGAAAACGATGCCGTAATTGGCCGTGACGCTCATGAAATAGATCATCGACAGCGCCGCCACGCGCGGATCGCCCAGCGCCCGCATCAGCGTCATGCGGCCGGCGCTTTCGACCTGGCGATTTTCGCCGTCGATCCGCGCCTGCAACCAGTCACGTTCCTCCGGCGCGAGCCAGTCGGCGTGCGCCGGGCGGTCTGTCATGACGCGCAAAATCACGAGGCCAAGCAGGACAGCAGGCAACGCCTCGATAATGAAGATCCACTGCCAGCCCTTGATGCCGAGAACGCCGTCCATTTCAAGGATGGCCGCCGACGCAATCGATGCGACGGCGTTGGCGACGGGCTGGGCGATGAAAAGAGTCGAGATGACCCGGCCGCGATACTCGTTGGGAAACCAGTAAGTCAGATACAGGATCATGCCCGGAAAGAATCCGGCTTCGGCTGCTCCCAGCAAAAAACGAATGATCAGAAAACTTGTCGCGCCCGTGACCAGCGCGGTAAGACCGGAGATGATTCCCCACGTGATCATGATCCGCGCGATCCAGATGCGCGCACCGATTTTTTCCAGAATCAGATTGCTTGGAATTTCGAACAGGAAATAGCCGAAGAAGAAGATTCCGGCGCCCCAGCCGTAGATATAGGCGGTGAAGCCCAGGTCCTTGTTCATGGTCAGCGCTGCGAACGAAATGTTGCTGCGATCGACATAGGCGATGCAATAGGCGAGGGCGACCAGCGGCAACAGCCGCGACGAAACCTTGGCGATCGTGCGCCGCTCGATTGCCTGCGTTGCTTCCGCAATCGCCATGAACTTCCTCCCGCATTCGCGCCTGGCGCGTTATTTTCGTTAGTGGAGAACCTAATCAGAAATCGTCATGAACAGTTTCGCATCTTCTTCCAGAACGAGCCGGTCGTGCACCAGTTGTTGGGTCGCCTTTGCGATCGCCGCCGCCCGGTCGCCGGCATTCGGATAGCGTTCTGCCATCGACAGGCGTGGATCGTTGTTTTTCAGCCGCTCTTCGCGGGTCGCCGCGAACGGAATCATGGTGCCGTTGTTGTCGCACAGCTCGCCTTCGCCAAAGCCCGCCTTGCGCAGGTTCCAGCCCATATGCGTCGCGGCGGGAGCTTCCAGCGTCGGCAGGTGAACGCCGGCGATGTCCCGGCCGTCGGCGTCGGTCTTTGGAACGAACACCGGATAGGCGGCGCCTTTCGACGGCGGCATCTCATCGGATTTAAGCGCGGTCGGCTGTGCTATCCGGCTCGGATAGGCGTAACCGGGAATGCGGGGGAAACCAACGCTATCGCTGGAGGGCAGTGCGAGCGTCGCATCGGCTCGGCTCGGATAGCGGCTATCCGGCGGCAAGGTGCCCTTGGCGATCCACTCGCTCATCGCCACCAGCAACGCGCGCATGGGCGGTCCGGCATTCAGCGGATTGGTCGGGTAAGCGCACACTTTCGCCATCTGGGATTTGTCCTGGGCGAGCGAATAGTGTTGCAGGTTCGACAGCAGGAACAGCCTGATATTGTCGGGCATCGCGATCGGGTCGCCCTTGGCGTCTGTCACAACGAGCGAGGCGCGCTGTTGATAAAATTCAAGCTCGCTGTCGGTCTTGATGATCTTGGGGCAGTTGCTCGCAGTGAGGCAACGCGCGAGGAAGCCGTCGCTCTTTCCGGTCACGCTGTCGGTGATGACGGGATAGGTGAACGGAAAGTCCGCGCCGGGATAGAGCATATCCGCGTGTTCGTAAGGCGAGCGGCCGGGCTGGCTGAAGCGATAATTCGTGAAGGTTCTCTTGCCGCCGGAAATATGCGGCATCAGCCCTTCAAAAACCGTGCGGCCGGCTTCGTCCGCATTGAAGCCGAGATAGAGATAGTCGTGCAGGTAGCGGCCGCTTTGCGAAAGGCCAAATCCGATCGCGCGGTCGATCCGGCCGGCGAGCGGGTTGGCGGTGCTACCCGAATCCGCGGTTTCGTTGCGCAGGAAGGAGACGACGTCGCGCGTGGCCGCAAAGCCCAGGCCCATTACCTTGGGGTCCTTGGCGGTATAGATGAATTCGTAGATCGCGCCGGCATCGAAGCCGTCCGGCCGCTTGACCAGGATTTTGGTCGGGCTCTCGAAGCTGACGTCGAGCCCTTGAGGCATGGCGCGCGGGTCGGCCTCGCGTTCGCGCACGCTGATTTTGGCGTGGGTGGAATTGAGATCGGCCGCGGGATAGCTCAGCGTAGCGCTCGCCGGATTGTCGGTGTGGTCGAAGATGAAATCTTCGCGCGCAAGGCCGGTGACGCCGGGTACGACCGGCGGCGAAAACGTCATTCGTCCGCCGCCGGGTGCGATGTCGCCCTGCCAGCCGCTCCACACCACCGTGTAACCGCGATTCATCAGGAAGCCATTGCCGGCATCCGCCGCCTTGACGAGATCGTTCGTCACCGCCGGGATGTCGTTGAACAGCGCGAGACCAAGCTTGCTGCCGCGGTTGAGCACTTCGTAAAACAGCACCCGGTTGCCGTTGGCGGCCACCGTCGGCCGCAGGATTTCAACGTCGGTGACAGCTTCGACCTGGCCCTGTGCGTTGCGCGGTGCACGATCGAGATCGACGATGATCTTGTTGTGCGGATCGTCCGGCGCCGCCGCAATCGTCGCGCGTGCTATGATGCGGTCATAGGTACCGACCGCGCCGAAAGCTCGCCCTTCGAAGGCGGGCGATTCGACGCGGACAATCTCGAATTTAATGATTTTGGCGCTGCAGGGGCTCGCAAAACCCAGAATTCCCGCGACCAGAATGATCGCGCGCCGCAAGCGTCCCATGACGTTCATCCCACGATATGCCCGGCGTTATCCGCCGCTAGCTTTGGTGTCAGACTATAGAGATAAGGTCCGGCCGGGAAGGGGCTTGAAGCTGCTACCTTTGTCAGCCCTTTTCCTCCGCGACCGACTTGCGGACGGCTGGCCTTTCGGACATGCGGTTTCGATGATCCCGGACCTTCGGAAAGCGCGCGGGATCGACGCTGTCGCCTTCCATCCACTGCGCCAACGTGAACAAATAAGGATCGCAGATCGTATAGGTTTCGCCCATCACCCAGGGCCCTTGCAGCATTTTGCTTTCGATCATCTCAAAGCAGGCGGCGACCGTCTCGGGCACTTTCTTTTTCATCGCTTCGATCGCGGCGGGATCATCGACCCACCGATAGCCGCGGCTGCGATGGGCATGGGCGACATGCAGCGTCGAACACAGATAGCTGTTGAAGGCCTGTACCTCGGCGAAACGGAAGGGATCCTCCAGCGGCGCCAGCTTCGCTTTTGGGAAGCTCTGGGCGATGTAGGCCAGCATGGCGGGCGTCTCCGTCAGGATTCCCCTGTCGGTAACCAGCGAAGGGACGCGCCCCTTGGGATTGATGGTGAGATATTCCGGCGAGCGCTGTTCGCTGGTTGCGAAGCTGATCCGAACCGCCGAATACTCTGCACCAGCCTCTTCCAGCGCGATATGAGAGGCCAGCGCGCAGGTACCTGTTGCAAAATACAATTTCATCATCGTGACCTCTCCCTTTTTGGAATTGGATATAGAGCCGGTTTTTTGTCTCCTGGCTAGTGGAGTGGATTTGACATTCGCCAATCTGCAGCCGCGCGCTCGCCAAGCGAATGTCAAATCCAAAACTCCACTAGAAACCTATATCAGCTAGTGGTCCTTGGATTCTAACATTTGCAAGAGTGTCTGCCATACCGGGATGCAAATGTTAGAATCGGACCACTAGTGCCCACTTTCCGAAGTTCGTGCTCCATCGCAGCACGCACTTTCACGAACTTCGGAAAGTCATGGGCACTAGCAAACCTATTGATTCTAGTGCCGCTTTCTATTTGAAGTTCCTGGATCGAATTCGCCGCTTGTGGTGCAGGAACTTCAAATAGGCGGCACTAGTGTAGCTTTGTGAGACAGGATTTGCCTGCGCCGCCGGCCATTCGGCTTGGGGACATTCGGAAGGAAAGCCAATGCCGAAACTGTTTTCCGACCCCGAGGCCATCGCGGAGGATATCATCCGTGATGTCGGGACCACCCTCGTGGTCGGTTTGCCGCTTGGCCTCGGCAAGGCCAACCATATCGTCAACGCGCTTTATGCGCGGGCGATTGCGGACCGCTCCGTCAATCTCACCTTCTTCTCGGCGCTGACGCTGGAAAAGCCGCGGCCTTCGAACCTGATCGAGCGGCGCTTCATTTCTCCGGTCATCGAGCGCCTCTTTGGCGGATATCCGGACCTTGCGTACGCCGATGCGCTGCGCGCCAATCAATTGCCGCCCAATGTCCAGGTGATCGAATTCTTTTTCCTGGCGGGAAGCTGGCTGCATGTGCCGTATGCACAGCAGCACTATATCTCGGCGAATTACACCCATGCCTCGTCCTACCTCTTGGCGCGCGGTCTCAATGTCGTCACGCAACTGGTGGCCAAGCGCGTGGTCGATGGCGTGGCCCGCTACAGCCTGAGCTGCAACACCGACACCACGCTCGATGTCCTGCGCGCGCGGGTCGAGGGCCGTGCGTCGTTCAAGCTGGTCGGGCAGGTCAATTCGGAATTGCCGTTCATGCCGGGCGCGGGAGACCTCCCCGGCGAAGAGTTCAGTGCGGTGCTCGAGAGCCCGGAAACCGACTTTCCGCTGTTTGCGCCGCCTTCCGAACCGGTCAACGACAGCAAATACGCGATCGGCCTTCACGCGGCCGGTCTCGTTCGCGACGGCGGCACCTTGCAGATCGGTATCGGTCAGGTCGGCGACGCACTCGCCCAGGGCCTGATCCTCCGCGATCGCGACAACGCGCAATTTCGTGAGACACTGGAGCGGTTGACGGCGGATCCCGGGCAACGCTCTACGCTCGAAACGCAGCCCTTCGACAAGGGGCTTTATGGCGTCAGCGAGATGCTGTTCGAGGCGTTTCTCGCTCTGGTCGACGCCGGCATCATCAAGCGCGAGGTCGATGGCGTCGTGCTGCATGGCGCGTTTTTCCTCGGGCCAAAATCGTTTTACCGGACCTTGCGCGAAATGACGCCGCGGCAGATCGCGCGCATCCAGATGATGCCGGTGTCCTTTACCAACGAACTCTATGGCGACGAGGACAACAAGCGTCGGGCCCGCGTCGATGCGCGCTTTGTCAACAATGCGATGATGGCGACGCTGATGGGCGCGGTGATTTCCGATGGCCTGGACGATGGACAGGTCGTGAGCGGCGTCGGCGGTCAATATAATTTCGTGGCGCAGGCTTTCGCGCTTGCCGGCGCACGCTCCATTCTGACCCTCGAAGCAACGCGGCAGCCGGGCAAGGGGCTGCAATCCAATATTCGCTGGAGCTATGGTCACGAGACCATTCCGCGACACTTGCGCGATATCGTGGTCACCGAATACGGCGTCGCCGATCTCAGGGGAAAATCCGATGCCGACGTGATCGCTTCGATGCTCAACGTCGCGGATTCCCGTTTTCAGGACGAGTTGGCCCGGCAGGCCAAGGATGCCGGAAAGTTGCCTGCGGATTTCGATATTTCCAAAACTCACCGGGAAAATTATCCGGAGCGGATCGCAGAGGTCCTGCGGCCCGCGCGGCAAGCGGGTTTGCTTCCGTCCTTTCCGTTCGGCAGCGATTTCACGGAAGTGGAGCAGCGCCTGATCCCGGCTTTGCAATTGTTGCAGGAGGCGCAGCGCTCGCCCCGGCTGTTGCCGGGATTGCTGTGGCAGGGATTTACCCGGCGGCCTGACTCAGCCGATGCCGAATGCCTGGCGAGATTGGGATTGGACAAGCCCGCGACCTGGCCGGAACGGGTCTATCGGGCGTTGATCAACGCGGCGCTGATGAGGAGCCGCGTCGCATAACAACAATGTCGTCCCCCGCGGACGCGGGGACCCATCGCATCTGCAGATTCAATTTTTCAAACAGCCCTATCACATAGACACAGTCCCACGATCTCGCGGCACATGCGCCCGAGTTTTGCCTGAGACATCGCTCCCCCAATCGGAGGGCGCAGGGAATGCCGGACGCTCGACGCGCCCGCAGCCTTGTGTGCGAAATGAAAAAGCACACAAGCGTAGTCACCACGGTCACGCCGGAAACGCCCGGCATTCCCCGCGCAGTGGTTTTAACGGTTTCCTTCGAGCTCTCCTTGGTGAGCCGGGCTTGTTATCACCATCGCCCGCGCGATTGCCGAAGCAATCGTCGCAAACTTGACGCCAGCGTCGGGGCGTCAGGACCACACGACTTCGCCGTCCGCAGCCGTCTCCACAAAAGCCGCCCGGCGGGCTTGGTACCAGTCCCGCCGAAGCTTTAGCGAAGGCGGATCAGCGCCGCTCGTCTAGCAGCGCCGCCGCGTCCACCGCGTCCCGCCCCGCGTCCGTGACGATCGCGAGCCGCCCCTCTGTGGGACGGGACCAAATCGCAATAGTCCTGCTTCTGCGTCAAGTAAATTTCTGAAAATCCGAAATTGTGATGATGGCCGTGGGGACTGTCCTGGCGGTCGAACTTCGGTAACGCAAGGGGCGAAGTCTGTTGCGAAATAGATCAACCGCCGGTAGCGTTATTTATGGGGATTTTATATGTCGCAACACAGGGTTCCGATGGTACGCGTCCAACGCGACCTTTTCCAAGCTGACGAACAATCTGAACTGTTCGGCGACGATTCACCCACGCCCGAATATCGTGCCGATCCCGACTCGGTACGCGCCGAACTCTACAAGATTCTGGCTGAAGCCCGCGCGGCGCAGCGGCTTCCCTGGGAGCCCAAAACGCTTCTACTTTACCGAACGATCTTTCCGCAAATGACCAACTGGCTGCCGGACGACGAAGGCGCGCAATTACGCTTTGAGTTCGAGACGGAAATCAAGCGGCTAGCGCGGGATGAGGTCTGATTGAATTGATCCGTCCGCGCATTCGGTTTACCTCTCCCCGGCGGGGAGAGGTCGATTTGCGCAGCAAATCGGGTGAGGGGGCGCTGTAATAATAAAGAGAGACCGTAACCCCTCCCCCCAACCCTCTCCCAACGGGAGAGGGAGTGCACTTCGCGATGCCGCTTTAGCTGAACCTAATCTCATCTCGCTCTAGAGGCAGATTGAATTGTATGGATTGCTTCCGCCCACCCCTAGGGGGCTTCGGCGGACTCCAAGCGCGCCATAGCTCGCAAAGCGAGCGAACGTCGGGTCGTCGCGTTGCTCCCTAGCGCAAACGCTTCGCGTTTGTCGCAATGACCGCTACCTGTTCTTGTTGACCGGCTTTCGCTTTTCGATGAAGGCCGCCATGCCTTCGGAGCGATCTTCCAGCGCGAAAGTAGCGTGAAAGAGATCGCGTTCGACATTGAGCCCTTCGGAGAGCGGTGTTTCGAAAGCGCGGTTGATGGCGCTCTTGGCCATTTCCGCCGCGGGATGCGACATCTCGGCGATTTTTTCCGCGATCGCCAGCACCTCGGTCATCAGCCTGTCAGCGGGAACAATGCGGCTCACGAGGCCGGAGCGCTCTGCCTCAGCGGCGTCCATCATCCGCCCGGTGAGGCACATATCCATGGCCTTGGATTTGCCCACCGCGCGCGTCAGCCGCTGCGTGCCGCCGATGCCCGGGATGGTGCCGAGCGTGATCTCCGGCTGGCCGAATTTCGCGGTGTCGGAGGCGATGATGATGTCGCACATCATCGCCAGCTCGCAGCCGCCTCCGAGTGCATAGCCGCTGACGGCGGCAATCGTCGGCTTGCGGCAGTGGGCGACGCGGTCGCCGCGGATGGCGGTGAAATCGCTGGAAAACATTTCGATGAAGCCCTTCGGCTGCATTTCCTTGATGTCGGCGCCCGCCGCGAATGCCTTCTCATTGCCGGTCAATACGATACACCCGATCGTCTCATCCGCTTCGAGATCGTCAACCGCGGCCGCGATCTCGCGAAACACGCCAAAAGACAGGGCGTTGAGCATCTTCGGGCGATTGAGCGTGATGACACCAACCTTGCCTCTGGCTTCGACGATGATGTGTTCGAGCTTGCCCATGATCCACCTTTTGCTCCGTGCTCGCGGGCAATGTGCTCCCTGATGGGGGTGGCTTCAAGTAGGCGGCGTGACGATCTTGTCCCGGACGCGGTGTTGCGTCCGGGCACGAGACCATTCAGGTCAGGCGATGAACATGCGCGCGGCCGAAGCCACCGTCAGCAGTGCGCCAAACCCGATGAAGATTTTCCCGATCAGGGAAGTCTGGTCCCAGACCGAGTTGTCGCCGGTCGCCGCCGCCGCGACGGGCGAGGGCGGCGGACTGGCGGCTGCTGCCGGCGGATTACTTTCCTGCAACGCCTTGTCCACATCGTTGAGCTGGTCGGCCGCGGCAACGACGGTTTCGTCGTTGCTCCTCGTGCTGGCGGGATTATCGGGTGCCGTCGCCGCGACATCGTTACCTGACGGAATAGCCGCGACAGCGCCGATCTGGACACCGGCGAGCAGCATCTGCGCATTGGCGTTGGCGACCGATGGCGGGATTTCCGACAAGACCTTGCTGTCGACGTTGACGACCTCAGTCGCGACGGCATTCTTGTCGTCGGTATCGGTTTTCGTCGCAATCGCATGGGATCCGCGATGCGCGTTACTCCCGCGATGGTGCGAAGCGTGCCTGAAGGTCCGGTGACGCGTCGCGGCAGCGGCCGGATTTTCTGATTTTGCTTCCGTTGCGGAATCATCGCCGCCGGTTGCTGCCGGTACCGGGCTTGCGAGCATCACAAAGAGTCCGGCGGCTAGAATCAAGGCCGAGCGCCCACTGGCTCTGATGATCATTTGGCAATCTCCCCATTTTGCCAGTCCCCGCTCGAAAAAGACCTTCGGGATTGTCCTTAGCGGGGCGAAAAAAGGGAATCTTCGGACAAGTCCCGGCGAAAACGGGGCAGCCATATCGTTTCATAAATTTCCGCCTTCGCCTTCGTCTCGATTTGGGCGATCAGGCCAGTGTCCGTTAAGCCGATCAGTGTTATGAGCCTTGCGGCGCAATTACCCGGCCACGATTCCTGACCAAATGCTGGCGAGGCCACCGCCGCCGGTCATATGATCGAGAGTTGTGTGTTATCACGAATTCGTGATTGGCTTCCTCGGGTGTAACAATTTGAAAAAAAGACCGAATTGAAACGTGGGAGCGCGCGTGCGCGAAGCTAAAGACGATTGGACCGGCCTGATGCAGCTGGCCATTTCGGGCGATAACGTGGCGTATCAACGTCTGCTCAAGGCCATCGCGCCGGTGTTGAGGGCCGGGGCGCGCCGCGGGCTGGCGCGGGCCGGCCAACCGATCGATCAATCCGAGGATATCGTGCAGGACATTTTGCTCGCGGTACATCTGAAGCGACATACGTGGGACGCGAAGGCGCCATTCGCGCCTTGGCTGTTTGCGATTGCCCGCAACAAATTGATCGATGCGCTGCGCCGCCGCGGCCGCCGGGTGTTCGTCAATATCGATGACTTCGCGGAAACGATTCCCGACGAACCTGCCGCGGAGACCGTTTCCGCGAATGAGGTTTCGACGGTGCTTGAGAGCCTCCCTCCGCGTCAGCGCGAGGTGTTGCAATCGATTGCGGTCGAGAGCGCCTCGATCAAAGATACCGCCGCCAAGTTCGCAATGAGCGAGGGAGCGGTGCGCGTGGCCTTGCATCGCGCGCTCGCGAGCCTCACCGCCAAATTGCGGGAGAATTGAGCATGGAAACCGAACAGCTAATTCGAACACTCGCCGCCGACAATCCGCACCGCGCCCGCCCGGTCGGATTCGTGCTGGCGCTTGCATTGTCGGCCGCGGTCCCGCTTTCGGTCGCGATATTCATGATGGGATTCGGCGTTCGGCCGGACGTGATGACGGCGATGCATAATCCGTTTTTCGACCTGAAGTTCGTCATCACGCTGGCTTTGGCGACTTCCGCGATCGTCGTGAGCCTGCACCTTTCCCGGCCCGAAGCGTCGCTGCGGGGCTGGGGATGGCTGCTCTTGATCCCGGCCGGCATTGTCGCTGCCGGGATGGTGGGCGAAGTGATGATGCCGCAGCGCTTGCCGGTGATGACGCGTCTGATCGGCAGCAATTCGCGGGTTTGCATGACCGCCATTCCTCTGATGTCGTTGCCGTTACTGGCGGGAGCGCTGATCGCCTTGCGTCACGGCGCGCCCACGCGGCCGGCCGTTGCCGGGGCACTCGCAGGACTGATCTCGGCAGGACTTGCGGCGACCTTGTACGCCTCGCACTGCACCGATGATTCACCGCTATTCGTTGTGACCTGGTACCCGATCGCCACCGCGATGGTAACGGCGGTCGGTGCGCTCCTGGGAGCGAAGGTGCTCAGGTTCTAGCGCGAGATTAGGTTCAGCTAAAGCGGCATCGCGAAGTGCGCTCCCTCTCCCGCGCAACCGGGGTCTACCCCGGTTGCGCATTGTGAATTTGCGCAAGTCGGGCAAGCCCGACTTGCGGCGGGAGAGGGTTGGGGTGAGGGGTTACGGTCTCTCTTTATTACAGCGCCCCCTCACCCGATTTGCACTGGACGATGCGGAGCCTGTCATCGGGCGCGCATTCGCGCGACCCGTTGGCATCGCCAGGAGCAAATCGACCTCTCCCCGCCGGGGAGAGGTAAACCGATTGCGCGGACGGATCGATTTAATCAGACTTCATCCCGCTCTAGCGCTGCATCCGCGGCCTGGATGTGTCGCGAATGAATGCGTGCCTGCGCAACGAGCCCGCATCAGGCTGCGGGCGGCGTTGCGGTCTGCTGCATGCGGTGGAAGCGAAGCACCTGCTGCGCGGTCGAGGGACGAAGCCGCTCGTAGGTGGCCTTGCAGGTCTCAAGGTCGGACGGCTCCTTGCCGGCGAGATGGTTGCGCATCCGGATGATCGCCTTGACGGTCGACCACGACATGCCGGAAATCTTCGCCAGGATCATGACGCCCTCGGTGCAGGTCTCCACCATCATGTTCTCGGCAATCGATACCGGCACGTTGGCAAGTGCCGCGATCGCGGCATTGGCTTCATCGAATTTGCTGGCCTCGGCAAATGCCGTCACCTGATATTCGTCCAGCCTGCCGTCCTCGTACAGGGATTTGACGAGCGCGTGCGCGATCGCGGTCTGCTCGGAAATGGCCGACGGTGACGAGCGCGCCAGCCGCGTCGCTTCCCGCACAGCATTCGATACTTCATGGACCATCGGCTGGTTGGCGGCTTCCAGCCGCGCCCGCACCGTCGCCGAAGCCTTGGCGAGCAGTTTCAGGTAGAGATGCCGCGGCATGCTCGGGCGCAAGCCGACGCAGGTTGCAAGACCATCGTTGCCTTCGGCGCGGCTGACCAGCCGGGTGAAACCGTGTTCGGAGAATTCGGCCCCTGGGTTGTTGACCGTGCTCTGAACCACTTCGTCATTGCCGCGCTGGACCAGGACGTCGGTGACGGCGCCGCTCAACACCTTGCGGGTCGAAATGGCGATCAGGTGAGCCTGACTCTTGTTCCGCGCCGTCTCGATCAGCGCATCGTCGTCGAGGCGTTCGGACTGGGACAATACGGGCGCGGCGACCTCGATCAGGTCGTCGAAGGCGAGCGCGCGGACTGTCATGGGCGGTGCGCGGTCGACCGGAGCCAGCCGATTGGAGAGCAGCGCCCTGGCGGAGGTCTCGATGTGGTGCATCAGGCATTGGAACACATCGTCGAACAGCGCGATCTGGTCGTCGGAAAACTCGACGGCGCCGTTGATGAAGAGGTCCGTAACCCGGCGCAGCGTTTCGACCCGGCGGGCGACGGTTCCGTGCGCCAGCGTGGCTTGTAGTTCGTCGAGCAGGTTCTCGGAAGTGGAGACGGATTTCGAACTCATGACTCTGTCCTGGAGTGGGTATCGTATGAACCCGCGGGCGGTTTCTTCGTCCTCGGGAGATGAATGGCCGGATCAGGCGCTGGCGATGCGGTTGCGCCCCTGTGCCTTGGCTCGGTAAAGCGCGCGGTCGGCGCGCGCGAGGAGCATGTCCGGAGTTTCGTTTGCCCTGAGCGTTGCGAGACCGGCTGACAGGGTTACCCGCATGCCGGCCGAGAACGCGCTCCAGTCCAGGCTGGCAACGATCTGCCGCAGCCGCTCGAGCAGGCGCATGGCGACATCATCAGGCGTATCGGGGAGCACCAGAAGGAATTCCTCGCCGCCATAGCGGCCGAAGCGATCGACGCTGCGGATGTTGGCGAATACGCTGATGGCGAATGTCCTGAGCACTTCGTCGCCGGTCGGGTGCCCGTAGGTGTCGTTGATGCGCTTGAACCAGTCGAGGTCGATCAGTGCGATTGAACATGGCGTCCCGGCCCGATGGGCGCGCGTGATCTCGTCTTCCAGGAAGCGCATGATGAAGCGGCGATTGAACGAACCGGTGAGATCGTCCAGTTCGGCGAGTTCTTCGATGCGCTGATACGCCTCCTTCAGCTTGAGGCCGCTCTTGTAGAGCGATTCACGCAGCGCGCTGGAGAATATTCCGAGAAACATGCAGCGCCCGATGGTCAGGGCAAACACCATCATCGTGGCAAAGCGTTCCAGATAGGTGCCGTTGGGCATCGAGATCGGCTTGTCCGTCAGCAGGAACAGTCCGGCCAAACCCAATGCCATGGCGGTCCAGATCGCGGCCGTCTGCCATGGTGTCGAGCGTAGCGAGCCGAAGGTGAACAGGACGAACAGCGTGCACAGAAACATGACGCCGACTGCCGGCGCGATATAAATGAAGACCAGCATGATGATCATGCTGATGATCGATTGGGGGGCGACGAAATAGTGGTCCTTGAAGCGCTCCGTGAACCCGGATTCCGACAGCAGAATATATCCGGTGACCGAGAGGAGACCGCAGATCGCGAACGCCGGGCCGATTGTTACCGGAATGGTGCCGGCGTGGGCATAGATCAGCAGGATGCCCGCGTCGATGACGTAACTGACGCCGACCATTCCCTGAATCTGCCGGCGTTGCCGCGCCCGGCGCAACAGCGCCTCAGCCGTCAGCTTGCGGCCGACACCCTTCGATGCGTCCGCCGTCGGAGTCAGGAGAGGCGACGCAGCGATGCCCATAATCTCGCCGTTGGTGAAAGCAATTCGGTAAATCTACGGGGCAAAGCCTTTAGGTTTGGTATCTTTCCGGTCGAATCTTGAGCCCGTGGGACCGGCTTTGTCCTTGTTTGGTTATAGGAAATTGGCCGGCAGGGCGTTGCCGGGGCGCGGTGAATTAACGCCTGCTAAAATGCAGGCTGGGCGGAGCCGGAGCGGATTGCAGGTCATACCAATTCCGGGAAGGTTTAAGTATTATGATACCCTAAATTCTGCCCTGTTCGTCCGACCTGTGCAAATACAACTCGACAACCGCTCTGTGCTGGAGATCACAGTTCCCGGTGGGCTATTGCTATAGTTTGAAGAATCTTGCCTTTCCCATCGAACCACCCGCCAGTCTAATTCGACCAACCTTGCGAGACGGCCATTGAATGCGACACAGGCGGCTTCGGACGACGTCCTGATCGCTCGGATCGCGCAAGGCGACCGGCTCGCCATGCAGGTACTGTATGGGCGTCATCACGTCAGGGTGTTCCGCTTCGGGTTACGGCTCGTTCGGAACGAACAGGTCGCTGAAGACCTGATCAGCGAGGTTTTCCTCGATGTATGGCGCCAGGCCGGCAAGTTCGAAGGCCGATCCGCGGTTTCAACCTGGCTGTTGGCGATTACGCGATTCAAGGCGCTTTCTGCATTGCGCCGCAGGAAGGACGCGGAGCTGGATGACGAGGCCGCAGTCGCGATCGAGGATACATCCGACGATCCCGAGGTAACCGTACAGAAGAAGGATACCAGTGACGCGTTGCGTAGGTGCCTGGGCGGGCTTTCGGCCGAGCATCGGGAGATCGTCGATCTCGTCTACTACCACGAGAAATCCGTGGAAGAGGCGGCTGGAATTATCGGCATACCGGAGAACACCGTGAAGACCCGCTTGTTCTACGCACGGAAGAAATTGGCCGAACTGCTGACGGCAGCAGGCATTGAGCGAGGCTGGCCATGATGGCTGCGAGCAGAAAAATAATCGAGCAGGAGCCGGGCGAGATCGAATTGCTGCTGCCCTGGCATGCTGCCGGCACGTTGAACGCGCGCGATTCCCGAAAGGTCGAGGAAGCGCTCGCCGGTGATCCCGAACTTGCCAGGCAATACGCGGTCATCCGCGAAGAATATGCCGGGACCATCGATCTCAACGAAAGCCTGGGCGCCCCATCGATGCGCGCCATGCGGAAGCTGTTCGCGGCGATCGATGCGGAGCCGGCGCAAAAGCCCGCTTCGTCCTTGAACATCGCGCCGCGGATTGCCGGTTTCTTTTCAAGCCTTTCGCCGCGGACGCTGGCCTGGTCCGCCAGTCTCGGCGCGTTGGCGCTGCTGTTGCAGGCGGGCGTCATCGCCGCGGTGCTGATGAATAACCGGCCCGCCTCGTTTGAGACCGCCTCATTGAGCACGAACGAGCCGATCACCCGCGAACTCGGCGCGGCAACTTCGCCGCGCGCGCTGGTGCGGTTTGTGCCGGACACGCGGATGGGCGACATCACGGCGTTGCTCGACAAATATCAGGCCTCGATTATCGGCGGCGCCAAGGACGGCTTGTTGCGCCTGCAATTTGCCAATGCGGCAATGTCGAAGGATGAGTTCTCGGGCCTGTTGGGCAGATTGCAGCACGAGAAGATCGTCGGTCTCGCGGTCGCGACGCCGTGAGCGGACCGGCGCTCTGACACCGAGATCCCATGATCCGAATTGATGTGAGCTGGCGGGTGAAGTTGCGGCCGGCGCTGCGTGCGCTGCTGGCCGCATTGCCGCTGCTGATCTGCTGCGAAGGCACCGCCGCGCTGGCGCAAGCCATGATGCGCTCGCCCAATGTCAACATCGCGCCGCGGATGCCGCACATCGATCCGAATATTGCCGGCCGGGCAGTTCCTGGCGTGATGGGAGACAGCAACCGTATCCGCTCCGATTGCAGCGCCGCCTCTCGCGACGCCGGCGGCAACTGTTCCGGCCAGACGGTTACGTCAGCCGATAGCCACAAGGGCAGCAATAAGGCCGTCAGCGGCACAACGTTGTCGGCCTCACTGAACTCGCGTGCGATCGCCAACGAAATCGTGGCCGAGATCGACGCCGCGCTGTCCGAAGCGCAAGCCGACGCATTGGCGCGGCGCCACGGGTTGAGGCGGGTGCAATCGCAGAGCTTTCCGCTGATTGGAGCGGCGATCGGTCTGTTCCGCATCGCCGGCGGCAAGACGGTGGAGGCTGCAAGCCGGGAACTCGCTCTGGACGGCAGCGTTCGTTCGGTTCAGCCGAACTTTCGTTATGTTCTTCAGGACCAGAACACGGTGTTGAGCGAGGGCGATCCGGCGCAGTACGCGCTTGCGAAACTGCGGCTGCCGCAAGCGCACACGATGGCTCACGGCGTCAATGTGACGATCGCCGTGATCGATTCCGGTATCGATCTCAAGCATCCCGAATTCGCCGGCGCCACGATCACGCCTTTCGACGCACTTGGCAGCAAGGAAGGTCCGCATGCCCACGGTACGGGGGTTGCCGGCGCGATCGTGTCGCATGGGCGGCTGATGGGAAGCGCGCCCGCGGCGCAGATCCTGGCGATCCGCGCCTTCGCGGTTTCCGGCAAGGGCGCGGAGAGCAATTCTTACGTGATCCTCAAGGGGCTGGATTTTGCGGCGGCCCATGGCGCCCGGATCGTCAATATGAGTTTTGCAGGCCCAAAGGATGCGCTGGTCGCGCGCGGTCTCGCGGCGCTGGCCGCGCGCAATATCCTGATGGTCGCGGCCGCGGGCAATGCCGGTCCCAAATCGCCGCCGCTCTATCCCGGCGCGGATTCGAATGTCATTGCGGTCAGCGCAACCGATGCCCGGGACAAGTTGTTTGCGGCTTCGAACCGGGGCGCCTATGTTGCGCTCTCGGCACCCGGCGTGGATATTTTCCTGCCCGCACCCGACGACAAATATCAGATCACCTCGGGCACCTCGTTTTCCGCGGCCTATGTCAGCGGCCTTGCGGCCCTGATATTGGAGCGCAATCCGGGGCTGAAGCCGGAGGAAGTGCGGGCGGTTTTGACGAAGACCGCCCGTGATCTCGGCCCTCCCGGTCCGGACGACCAGTTCGGTGCGGGGGAGGCGGATGCCTTTGCCGCGGTCTCGGCCGTGTCGGTCCCTTCGACGCCGGTCGCCGCGGTTTCCGGAAAGCCGGCGGCAATCGATCTGCCCAATGCGCCCGAGACCCCGGCGGCAGAAGGGGGAACCCTCCCGGCGGCCGCGATCGCGGCTGACCGGCCGGGGGGCGGCGAATCTCGGCCGGATATGAACCGGATCAGGCCAGGAACACCGTAAAATCCGCTCTCGCGAGCGCGACGCGGGGCGCAAAAAATTCGTTAACGGGCTTTGAACGTCCGGCGGTCCTGCAGCGACACAATGGGTGTGGGGAGTGGTCATCCCTCCCCAACAGCTATATCTGGCGCGAGCGCCCATCTACCCCAAGCGCCATATGGCTTGACCCGTCCGGTTGTCCCCCCGGACGGGTCTTTTCATTTTCGGCGAGCCCGTAAGACTACGGCGCAGCTTGGTTCGCCGCGTCGGCGAAAGCGTGAACCGCTGGACTTTGTTTGGGTTTTCCACAAAATATACTTGTCATGTTTGGCTGATTCGTTCCGGTTGCGTCCGCGTCCTTTCCTCTTTGCGGGCAAATTTATGGCATCTCAACTGGACGTCGCCAGAGGTCGCGAAATTGTCGCGCGCTGGTGCAATCTCGCCGAGCAACGGCTCGATTATCTCACCGAACTGTTCGAAACCGGCCGCTGGCGCCGCTTTTACAGCGAGCCCGCGTTTCTCGAGAATGTCCGGGAGGCCAAGGCTGCGGTGGAAGCTTGGCGCGACCTCTTGTCGCGCGAGGGGTCGCGGGACAACCGGGCCATCGATATGTCCTGGCTTGGCCGCGCCACGACCGCGCTACCGCGCAGCCCGTTTCGGCACGGACCTCTCTATCTGCCGCAAATCGCGGAAATCCCACGCCATACGCCGCGAGAGAATTCGATCCTTCCCGAAGACGGCGGCGTTGAGATGAGTAAGACGCGTTCCGCAGACGCACAGGAAGATGCAACGGCATTGGTGCCGGATATTTCCACGATTGCGGAGCGTTATCCGCTGCTGCGCAATACGCTGTAAAGCCGCGCTAACTCTATTACGGCAGTTTCCGCACCGCGTTCGTTCCCACGACCACCTGCGCAAAACGCGGGGCGCCCTCGGCGGACAGATCCGGCGTGATCGGTCGCGCGTGATCAAGCCCGACCACCGCGCCACGCGGCGTCTCCGAGATCATGTTGTTGTTGACAAGCGCGGTGCCGGCGCCTGATGTCACCGATACGCCGATGCCCGCGAACGCGTTCCGGATCACGTTGCCTGAGATCGCAACGTCGCGCAGATATTTTCCCCAGCCGGCGACGATGCCAAACGACGGCGCATTCTCGATGACATTGCCGGACACCGCGGTGTCTGCTTCGACATAGATGCCGATGCCGCCGTCATCGTCGGGTGCGGTGCCGATCGGCCGCTTTGCCAGGAGGTTGCGGATGATATTGCCTTGCACGACCGCGAGCCGTCCGCCTTCGTTGAAATTGCAGACGGAAACTCCGAGCGCCGCGCCGTCCACGGTATTGTTGGCGATGACCGCGCCCTCAAAGGCAAACTCGGAATACAGCGCCACCTCGCGCACGTCGCTGACGCTGTTGTTCGTGATCTGGATGTTGGAGGCCGAATTGCCGCGCACCGCCGAATAGTCGCAGTTGCGAATCCGGTTGCCTCGCACGATCACATTGCCGGCGCGAAACGCGTTGATGGCGTTGCCGTATTGGCCGGAGCCGCCGAGGCCTGCCTTGATGTCCTCGATGCGGTTATCGGCAACCAGCGTGCCGTCGTCGCCGATCGCGGTGCGCAGGATTTCGATGCCGTTGTCGTTGGTGCCCTGGATGGTGTTGCGCGTCACCATCAAGCCCTGCGCGTCGAACGACACGATCGCGGTGGTGGTAGTCTTGGTGATGATATTGCCGCTGACGTCGCCTGCGACATTCTCGAGCCAGATGCCGTTGCCGCCGCTTGCGGTGATCTCGCAATCGATGATGCGGATGTCGCGGCCGCCAAGGCAATGCACGAGGCCACGGCGGGTGGCTAAGGGAATGCCGCCGCCGTCCAGCACGAGGCCGTCGAGACCGAGATTGTCGGCACCTTCGCTTGCGAACATCGACGCGCCGCCATTGAAGACAAGCCGGGTCGCGCCACGCACGCCGACAAGCTGCGAGCCGTTTTGCAAGCGGAGCATTCCGGTCCGATAGACGCCGGGTGGCAGCACCAGCGGCGCGCGCGCGCGTGCGGCCTCGTCGATGGCGCGTTGCAGAATTTTGGTCTGGTCGTCGGGGCTGCCGGGGCGCAGGCCATATTGCGTGGCATCCCGGCCGAATGCGGAGACAGGCTGGGCGGCGCGCGCAGCCTCGGCCGACGTCGCGAGCGCGCCTGCGCCGGCTGCTGCTGCTCCGATGAGATGGCGGCGATTGACGTCCATGATCGCTTGATCCCGGCCTCTACGTATTCGCGACCTCATAGGTAGCAAGAAAATGCGCCGTCGCCGGAGAGGCGAACGCCTGCGAAGTTGATTGTTGGGGGGTAGGGTTAATACCGTTCGGGATATGCCGAACGCATCATCGCCTGCCGCGTCAGCTTTACCATTTCCACGAGCAGGGCTTCACCGGCATCGACCATTTCCTCGAACCGTTGCGAAGAACCGCGCGGGAACAGCGGAATATGCACAAAGGCAGCGAGGCTCGGACCGTTGTCGTGGTGGGTCGCCTCGATCGCACGCCAGCTCAAATAGTTGCAGAGATAACTTCCGGCGTCGCGCGAGGTGCGGGCGTCGATGCCGGTCCCCACAGCCGCGCGCAAAAGCTTCGCGGTGTGCGGGCCGAACATCAGCCCGTCGCTGCCGCCGGCAATCGATCCCTTGCGCGGCCGGGCGCGACCTGCATCGGGCCACAACATCGTGACGGCGTTGCGCGCGCGGGTTTCGATCCTGATATGCCGGGTGCGGGTCGCCAGTCCGAACATCAGCAGCGCGTGGGGACGGCATGAGGCGAGCAGCTCGGGCAATTCATCATCGACGTTCCGGTAGGTCACCGGGAAGACATGCCCGGAGCGCTCGACGTCGCTGAGGGCAGGTCGCCGCAGCCGCAACAGCCGCGCGACGAGGGGAGCGGTCGGATTGAAGGGCGCGCCGGGAAACGGGCCGAATCCGGTGATGAGAATGCGCAGAGGACGGATCATTTCAGCTTTATTTGCCTCGTCATGGCCGGGCATAGCCGTCCAAGGACGGCGTCGCTTCCGCTCGCCTATGCCCGGCCATCCACGCCCTGCTTATTGCCATATTGTAAGACGTGGATGCCCGGCGCAAGGCCGGGCATGACGGCGAGTATTCACCTCAACATCTCGGCGATCTGTTCTGCCGCCAGCGCCGGCGAGATGCGGCCGCCGGCCACTTCCGCCTCGATCCGTTTCACCTTGGCGCGCATGGAAGCATCGGCCCGCAGCCGCGCCATCATCCGCTGCTCCATCATCGACCACATCCACTTGACCTGCTGTTGCTGCCGGCGGCCGGTGAATTCGCCCGACGCGTTCATGGCGGTGCGGTGGTCGAGAATCTTCTGCCACAGCGTCTCGATGCCGGAGCCCGTCAGGGCCGAATAGGTCACGACCGGCGGATGCCAATGTTCCGAGCGGGGAGTGAGGATATGCAATGCGCCGCGGTATTCCCCGGCTGCAAGGTTGGCGCGCTTGACGTTGTCACCGTCGGCCTTGTTGATCGCGATCATGTCGGCGAGTTCGACGAGGCCCTTCTTGATGCCTTGCAATTCGTCTCCGGCGCCCGGCAGCATCAGCGCCAGAAAGAAATCGGTCATGTCGCAAACGGCGGTTTCGGATTGTCCGATACCGACGGTCTCCACCAGCACGACATCGAAGCCGGCCGCCTCGCACAGCAGCATCGCCTCGCGCGTTTTTGCCGCGACGCCGCCCAGCGTGCCGGAAGCGGGCGAGGGGCGGATATAGGCGCTGTCGGACGCCGCCAACCGCGCCATCCGCGTCTTGTCGCCGAGAATGGAGCCGCCGGTGCGGGCAGAGGAGGGGTCTACCGCGAGCACCGCAACCTTGTGGCCGCGCTCGATCAGGTACATGCCGAGCGCGTCGATGGTGGTGGACTTGCCGACGCCCGGCGCGCCGGTAATGCCGACCCGGATGGCCTTGCCGGTTTCGCGAAGCAAGGCCTGCACGAGGTCCCGCGCGGCCGCCTGATGATCGTTCCGCCGGCTTTCGATCAGCGTGATGGCGCGCGCCAGCGCCGCGCGATGGCCGGCGCGCAGCTCGTTGGTAAGCGCGGCGATCTGGCTCGATTCGAAGGTGGGACGTCTGGACATGCCAACGGTTTATATCGGATGGGCGCGGCAGACGAGAGACTAAAGCCTATTGTCGCGGACTGGTACACAGGCCTGCTGACTGCAATTTTCCGAACGGCGGCGAAGATGGGTCTTGGCAACCGGCTGCCGCCGAGTGCTTCGCATCGTCCGGGCGGTGTTCGTCGGAGAGTAGAGAGTAAACGCCTCTTGCACATATAACACATATAAATTGAAGGAGGGCGCGAGGACCTCCTTCATGACAAATTCCTCGGCCCACAGGCTTAGCCGGCCGCTTTGCCGGCTGCAGTAGCTTCCTTGACTTCGTCGAGCTTGCCGGTCCTGACGTCGTAGATGAAGCCGTAGATCGGGATGTGTCTCGGCACCAACGGATGATTGCGGATGCGCTGGACGTCCTCGGTGACGCTCTTGGCGTTGTCCGTGAAGGTGTGCCAGTGCACGTCATGCCCGGCCTTCGAGCCGCCGCCATGCTTCAGGTTGGACCACACCTTGCCGTCGAAGGAAGCGGTTTCGAGATTATCCTCCAGCAGGCCGGCGATGATCTCGCCGGTGAACAGCTGCATGCCGCAATCGGTATGATGGATCACGAACCACTCATTGGTCCCGAGCAACTTGTGCGAGATCACCAGCGAGCGAATCGCGTCGTCGGAGGCCCGGCCACCCGCGTTGCGGATCACATGGGCGTCGCCTTCGGCGAGGCCGGCATATTTCGCGGGGTCGAGCCGCGCATCCATGCAGGTCAGGATGGCGAAATGCCGCGCCGGCGGCAACGCCAGCTTGCCCTTGTCGCCGAAATTTCCAGCGTAAGTCTTGTTCGCGGAAAGCACCGCGTCGTAATTGCGTTCTTTTGACATGATGCCGGCTCCTGTTTCAACCTGCCGCGCGATCGCACGCGCGCGCACCGGTGATGGGAGTCAACGCGCTGCAAGGGATTTCGGTCAACCGAATGGAATATTCTTGTTTCCGGCGCAGCAATGCATTCGTGCCGGGAACCGGCCGCGAGGCAACGGAGATATTTTCTGTCGCTTGATTCCGGCAGCGCGGTTGCGCTGTCCGGATATGCGGCCGGCATGGAAATCTTCGGCGAGGGAAGTATTACTCCGCGGCCTCGCTATGCCCCAATCGCGCATTCAACTTGCGGATCAGTTCTTCGGCGGCATCCGCGATCACGGTGCCCGGCGGGAAGATCGCTTCCGCACCGGCCTTGTAGAGTTCGTCGTAGTCCTGCGGCGGCACCACGCCGCCGACGATGATCATGATGTCCTCGCGGCCCTGCTTTTTCAGCGCGGCCTTGAGCTCCGGCACGGCGGTCAGGTGCGCCGCCGCCAGCGACGATACGCCGAGGATATGCACGTCGTTTTCGACCGCCTGCCGCGCCGCCTCGTCGGCGGTCGCAAACAACGGCCCGATATCGACGTCAAAGCCGACATCGGCAAAGGCCGAGGCAATCACCTTTTGGCCGCGGTCGTGGCCGTCCTGGCCGATCTTGGCAACGAGGATGCGCGGCCGGCGGCCCTCCGCCTCCTCGAACGCATCGATCAGCGCCTGCACTTTCTCGACCCGGTTGGACATGGCGGATGCCTCGCGTTTGTAGACGCCGGTGATGGATCTGATTTCGGCGCGGTGCCGGCCGAACACCTTTTCCATCGCATCTGAAATTTCGCCGACGGTGGCCTTGGCGCGCGCGGCGTCGATCGCGAGCGCCAGCAGGTTGCCGTTGCCTTCGGAGGCCGAGCGCGTCAGCGCGGCCAGCGCCTCGTCGACGGCCTTTTGGCTTCGCTCGCTCCTCAGCCGTTTCAGCTTGTCGATCTGAAGCCGCCGGACATTGGAATTGTCGACTTTGAGAATATCGATCGGCGTCTCGTCTGATGGCTTGTACTTGTTTACGCCGATCACGGCCTGCTTGCCGGCATCGATCCGGGCTTGCGTCTTGGCGGAAGCTTCCTCGATCCGCAGCTTTGGAACGCCGGCCTCGATCGCCTTCGCCATGCCGCCGAGCGCCTCGACCTCCTGGATATGACCCCACGCCTTGGCGGCGAGGTCGCGGGTAAGCCGCTCGACATAGTATGAGCCGCCCCAGGGGTCGATGATGCGGGTGGTGCCGCTTTCCTGTTGCAGGAACAATTGCGTGTTACGCGCAATTCGTGCGGAGAAATCGGTCGGCAGCGCGAGCGCTTCGTCGAGCGCGTTGGTGTGCAGCGACTGGGTGTGGCCTTGGGTGGCCGCCATCGCCTCGATCGTGGTGCGCATCACGTTGTTGAAGACGTCCTGCGCGGTCAGCGACCAGCCTGACGTTTGGCAGTGCGTGCGCAGCGAGAGCGAGCGAGCATCTTTCGGATTGAACGGCTTGAGCAGCTTCGCCCAGAGCAGCCGCGCGGCGCGCATCTTGGCGACTTCCATGAAGAAGTTCATGCCGATCGCCCAGAAGAACGACAGCCGCGGCGCGAAACGGTCGACATCGAGCCCCGCCTTGAGCCCGGCGCGCAGATATTCGACGCCGTCGGCGAGCGTATAGGCGAGCTCGAGATCCTGCGTCGCGCCGGCCTCCTGCATGTGATAGCCGGAAATGGAGATGGAGTTGTATTTCGGCATCCGCTGCGAGGTGTAGGCAAAGATGTCGGAGATGATCCGCATCGAGGGCGCGGGCGGGTAGATGTAGGTGTTGCGCACCATGAACTCTTTGAGAATATCGTTCTGAATGGTGCCGGAGAGTTTTTCCGGCGGCACGCCCTGTTCCTCGGCGGCCGCAACGAACAGCGCCAGGATCGGCAGCACGGCGCCGTTCATCGTCATCGACACGCTCATCTGGTCGAGCGGAATGCCAGCAAACAGCGTGCGCATGTCGTAGATCGAGTTCGATCGCGACGCCCGCCATGCCGACGTCGCCGGCGACGCGCGGATGATCGGAATCGTAACCGCGATGGGTCGCCAGATCGAAGGCGACCGAAAGGCCTTTCTGGCCGGCTGCGAGGTTGCGGCGGTAGAAGGCGTTGGAGTCTTCCGCCGTCGAGAAGCCGGCATATTGCCGCACCGTCCAGAGCTGGTTGACGTACATGGTCGGGTAGGGCCCGCGCAGGTAGGGCGCGATACCCGGCCAGGTTTCGAGAAAGTCGATGCCTTCAAGATCGGCTTCGCTGTAGACGGCTTTGACCCGAATGCCTTCGGGTGTGAGCCACGGTTCGGCGTTTCCGGTCGGCGCGGTAGCGGCGGCAGGCTCGAAGGCGACGGCGCTGAAATCAGGAATGCTGCTCATTCCTCTCTTCCTCAAACTGGCGGTTTCTCTCGATCAACCTTTGAAGGTTCTTCTTATAGACGGGGTCATCAAATCCCGGATTGCGTTCGAGTGGCATCTTAAAATTCTTCTCATCATCAACGGTTTCCCAATGAGGTGAGGCGAGCGGCCTCTCAACACGCAATTTTCCCACCAGTTTAGTGAGCACTGCGTCAGCTATAAATTGACCGACAAGTTCCCAGATAATGCTCATTCCATCGACCTCTCATGGGAGGCAAACTATACCATAGACGATTCAAGCCGTTGTTTTAACCAAGGTTAATCATGGTCCGGATGCTGATGGCTGACGATACCGTTAAGCTTTTCCTGGCCGTAATTCTGCAGCGTGGTCTGGCTCGGCAGGTTCGCGATCGCGACCACCCAGCCGAGCCGGGCTTCGGTGCCGTATTGCCGGATCGGGACCAGGCGATCCGGCCGGTCGAAGGTGCCTGTCATGATCTCGATACGGGGCCCATCGACGCGGCGGAACGAGAGCGGCGTGCCGCAAGCAGCACAAAAGTCGCGCTCGGCGATGGAGGAGGAGCGGAACGCGGCCGGCTGGCCCCGGGTCCAGGCGAACGCGCTTTTCTCGATCTCGGCAAAGGAAGCGAATGGCGCGCCGGATGCCTTCTGGCACATCCGGCAATGACAGATGCTGATCTTGTTGGGCGGGGCCGAAAGCGCAAAGCGAATCGCGCCGCACTGGCAGCCTCCGGTCAGAACGGGTTTTGCGGCGTCGGTCATGCGCTCTCCACGAGCCGATAGGCCTGTTGCAGGGCGGCAAGGGCGTCGCCTCCGGCAGCGATGAACTCGTTGACGCCAGCGGCGCGCAGCGCGGCCTCCTGTTCACCGGCCCTCCCGGCCAGATAGATATGCTTGGCGCCGGCCGCTTGAAGGGTCTTTGCGGCACGCTCGGCCTGTTCGGCGTAAACCTTGTCGGACGAGCAGATGCAGGCAAGCACGGCGCCGGATGCCTTGAAGGCGGCCGAAAGCGCCGCGAATTCCTTTATTTCTCCCATCGGGAGAGGTGGCAAGAAGTCGACAGCCTCGATCCCTCCGATTTCGAAAAAGCTTTTCGCAAATGCCGCCCGCGCTGTGAAATCGGCAGATATGCCGAGGTTGGCGAGGAAGACCTTCGGTCGCGTGCCCGTCGCATTCAAGATTTCATCGGAGCGGTCGCGCAGGCGCTCGAACGGCCTCGCGAGCCGCATCGGCGATAATGCGTCGAACTTGATGGCGTCGTTGGAGGGCCCAAGCTCGACCGGCTTGACATCGAGAATCGCGACTTTCAGAACTGTAACTTGGGCCTCACCGAGATTGGGGAATGCGCTGGCGCCGGTCAGAACGTCCTTGCGTCTGGTGATATCGGTTTCGCGTGCTTTGCGGGTCGCGGCGACCTTGCCTTGGATCAAGCCCTGTTCGAGCGCCGCAAAGACGCCGGTCTTGTCGATCTCCTGGAACAGCGGCCATGCTGCCTCGCAAAGCGCTTGCGTCAGGCTTTCAATGCCGCCGGAGCCGGCGGCCGGGTCGGATACTTTCGCCAGATTGGACTCTTCCAGAAGAAGCAGCTGGGTGTTGCGTGCGACACGGCGCGCGAACGCATCCGGCAATCCGATCGCCAACGTGTGGGGAAGCACCGTGATCGCGTTGGCCCCACCGAGGCCCGCTGCAAAAGTCGCCATGGTGGCCCGCAGCATGTTCACGTAGGGGTCGCGCTGGGTTAGCATTCGCCACGCGGTCTCGGCGGCGACGAACACGGGTTTTGGCGCAAGGCCGCAAGCTGTTTCCACACGCGCCCACAATAAACGCAGCGCGCGGAATTTCGCCATCGTGAGGAACTGGTCGGCATCGGCGCTGAGCCGAAACGAGATCGCCGCGCGGGCAGCGTCAAGATCGATGCCGCCTGCTTCCAGCGCGCGCAGATAGGCGACCGCCAGCGACAATGCGAACGCCAGTTCCTGAGCTTCCGATCCGCCGGCGTCGTGTATCGCGCGCCCGTCAGCCAGCACGAACGGTCCCTTAAAACCTCGAGCCATCAGCCCGCCGACCACCCTGGCGAACGGCTTTTCCATCTCGTCCCACGCCGCCGCCGCGCCGCCGCGCACGGCCATCGTGCTGAGCGCCTGATAGTTGAAACGCAGGTCGACCTTGGCCGGATCGAGGCGCTGCTCCTCGATCAGGGTTGCGAGAATCTCGCCGGCATTCCCCCGTCCGAGCACCGGATGCAGCGCGATCGAGATTCCGGCGTCGAAGACGACGCCGTCAAACAGCCGCTTCAGCGTCTCAGGCGTCGCATCGACGACGCCAAAGCCGCGTGCGCCCGGGCCGCCGGCAAACTCGATCTCGAGCCCGCTCGCGCCATTCTCGAGATCATGAATCGCCTGGGCATTGGCGGCCGCCGGATCGGGGTGATCGATCCGCTGCATGACCTGCCAGGGCGCGGCCGCGGGCCGGCCGGCGATCGGGGCGGCATCACGGGCGCGCCGATAGATCGGATCGATGGCCAAGCCGTCGGAGGTCTTGCTGACCAGCCTGTCGAACGGCGCACCTTTCAGCACGCCGTCGACCAGCTTGCGCCAGTCGTCGTAGGTCGCAGGCGCAAAATCCGCAGCAAAGGAC
This sequence comes from uncultured Alphaproteobacteria bacterium, assembly GCA_963832045.1. Classification (GTDB taxonomy): domain Bacteria; phylum Pseudomonadota; class Alphaproteobacteria; order Rhizobiales; family Xanthobacteraceae; genus Bradyrhizobium. The sequence continues at coordinate 130,719 of CAWHSM010000004.1, read as the reverse complement.
AGGTCGTCAGTCGGTGTCATTTTCAAAGGCCGTCATTGAGTACCGAAATTGCCACGGGCGGACCGCCAAGCCAAACGGTGTTTTGAGCTCAAACTAGTGCCCACTTTCCGAAGTTCGTGCTCCGTTGCCGCACCCACTTTCCACGAACTTCGGAAAGTCAGGGGCACTAGCAAACCTATTGATTCTAGTGCCGCTTTTCTATTTGAAGTTCCTGGATCGAATGCGCCGCTTGTGGTGCAGGAACTTCAAATAGGCGGCACTAGGTCCGGGAGGCGTTCAATTCCTTCGCAGGATAGCTGCGCCAGTGCTGAAGCGACGCTGCGTCCGGCGATCACGCGGTCGGGTGAAATCTCGGCCAGCGGCACCAGCACAAAGGCGCGTTCGAACAAGCGCGGGTGAGGCAGCGTCAGTTCCGGCTTCTCGATCGAGACGTCGTCATAGGCAATCAGGTCGAGATCGAGCGTGCGCGGTCCCGAGCGCTTCTCTTTCGTCCGGTCGCGGCCGAATTTGGCTTCGATCTTGTGCAGCACGAATAGCAGCGCATGGGGGTCGAGGCTGGTGTCGATTTCGATGCAGGCATTGATGAACCGCTCCTGCTGGGCCTCGCCCCACGGGGGTGTGGCATAGTCGGAGGATCGCGCCAGAAGCACTCCTTGCGTCATGCCGCAGATATTGGCGATCGCCTTTTGGAAAGTGGCGCGGACGCCGCCGACATTGCCGCCTAGCGCGATCAGGGCGTGAGGCATCAGAGCATGATCCGAAAAAGTGGAAACCGGTTTTTCGAATAGATCATGCTGATCTAGAGCTTCCGCGTTCGGATCAAGACCACGCCGACGTCGTCGAAGATCGCCGCGATCGGCGCATGCGGCTTGTGCACCGTGACCTTGACGGCGCTGACCTTGGGGAATGCGGCGAGCACCGCATCGGCAACGGCTCCGGCCGCGCGTTCCAGCAATTTGTAGTTGGCATCCTTGAAAGCCGCGGTCGCTGTCGCGACCACGTTGGAATAAGACACGGTGTCGGCCAGGCGATCCGTGCGCGAGGATTCCGAAAGCTCGGCGGACAATTCCAAGTCGATGACAAAACGTTGCCCGACCTCGGTTTCATGGTCCATGACGCCGTGACGGGCGTGGATGACAACGCCGGTAATAAAGATCGTATCGCTCATCCCTTTTCCCATATCGCTGTGGCCACACGCAGCGCCTGCACCGTCTCCGATACATCATGTGTGCGGATGATCCGCGCGCCGGCCTTGGCTACGATCAGATGCGCGGCGATCGAGCCGCCGAGCCGCTGGTCCGGCTCGGCCGCAGATACCGTGGCGATGAAACGTTTGCGCGAGGCGCCGACCAAAAGCGGCAGGCCGAAGCTACTGAACTCCGCCAGCCGGGCGAGCACCGTCATGCTCTGCTCGGGCGTCTTGCCAAAGCCGATGCCGGGATCGAGAGCGATATTCTCGGGCGAAATGCCGGCTTGCGCTGCGATCGCAAGCGAACGCGCAAAGAATTCACAGACATCCCTCATGATGTCGATATCCGGATCGGCGCGGTCGCGGTTATGCATGATGACGAGCGGGCAGCCGCGCGCCGCGACGAGCTTTGCCATGTCCGCATCGCCCTGCAGACCCCAGACGTCGTTGGTGATGGCGGCGCCTCGATCCAGCGCCCAGGCAACCACCGCCGGTTTCATGCTGTCGATCGAGACGGCGACACCGAGAGCAACGACATCGGCCAGGATCGGCCGCAGGCGCTGCAACTCTTCGTCCATGGAGATCGGCTGCGAACCATAGGGCCGGGTGGATTCAGCGCCGATGTCGATGATGTCGGCGCCTTCAGCGACCATTCGTCGCGCTTGCGTCAGCGCGCGTTCCGGCGCGAGGAAACGTCCGCCGTCCGAGAAGGAGTCCGGCGTGACATTCAAGACCCCCATCACGGCCGGGTATGGCTTGGACAGGCGCTCCGGCCAGCTTCGATGATCCGCCGCGGCGGCCGCGGGGGCGGTTCTGGGCGAGGTCGCGATCATGCGGTCGCTTTGCAAGGTCCCCGGCGGGGAGTCAAGGGATCGAAAGCCGCGCCGGTGCGGTCCGGCAGCCCGATCGAGCGCGCCGAAGCGGGGATTTAGATCAGCGGGTAATCTTCAGTAGGTAATTTTGGGCGAAAGCTTGCGGGCCTTGGCGATCAACTGCTCGACGGTTTTTTCGGAAGGCATGATCCGGACAAGTCTGCGTTTGACGTTCACTTCTTTCATGTTCTGCGCAAGGCGTGCCGGGTTTCGCAGGGCGAGCTCGCGAACGGTGGGAACGCCGGCGGCGCGAACCAGGGCGACCTTTGCCTTGCCCATGCCGGGAACCCGCATGTAGTCGGAGAAATTCGCCCATTCGAGCAATTGCTGCTCGCTGATGCCCGTCTTGGCGGCCAGCGTCTTGCGGCCCTTCACCGTCCGCGCCGCTTCCAGCAGGCGGTCGGTGGTGCGAATGCCCAACGATTTCAGTTTGGCTGCTGCGAATGAGGGGAGGCCGTCAATTTCGGAAATAGGATATGTCATGGGTTTTCGTTTGAAATGTGCTTTTAAGCGAACTGACCGAGACCGGGAGTCCCCGAGATGATCTCGCGCATCTGATCCGCCCCGATTTTGTCTCCGCCAAACCGGAAAAGTTCACGCGCGATGTTCTGGATGTCGCCGATGCCGAGGCCAAGACCCATCAGCCGGGTACCGACGGCCATCAAACCGCCGCCCATCAGCTTTCCGAAACCACTTCCACTCTCGGAAGCGGAGATCGCAGCTTCTGCTCCGGGAATCTTGTCGATCAAGGCCTGAACCTTATCGGAGGGTCCTTCGTTGCGAAGGAAACCTAGAATGATACCGATGGTTTTTTCGGCCACAGCGTCTTCGATACCGGCCTTTGAGGCCAGCCACCTGGTCAGCTCGTCCATTGCGCCCCGTCCTCGGCCGGCTTATCCGCCGGGTCCCTGCTCGCGATTTATCCTGAGCTTCTGCGCAACGAATTACAAGCGATCACCGTGCCTGTCGGCGGGCCTGGGCTTCAATCGCATTGCGAGTGTTGCAGCAATGCAAGAGTGGGTTGCGATTTCGTGCCGAATTGCGGCCAAACGAAATGGATTCCATTCCTCATTCGTTCGTTGAAGGTTTCAATCGTCTCGCAACATGCACTATAAGTGGGGTGCTTGGACTGCGCCTTGACGCGCACTACGAGGCGATACGATGGCGATACCCGACACTCAGGCCGCCGATACGGCTGAGAAGATTTTTATCGGCAAAGGTGAGCAGCCCGCCTGGCTGACGCTTGGGTTGGCCAATCGGCACGGGCTGGTTACCGGTGCAACCGGAACCGGAAAGACCGTCTCGCTGCAGGTGATGGCGGAAGGTTTTGCGCGCGCCGGCGTTCCCGTCTTCGCCGCCGACATCAAGGGAGATCTGTCCGGCATCGCCGAGGTCGGGGAGGCAAAGGATTTTATCCTCAAGCGAGCCGGCGATATGGGACTCGCCTTCCAGGTGGACCGGTTTTCGACGGTGTTTTGGGACGTTTTCGGCGAGCAGGGACATCCGGTGCGCGCCACCGTCTCGGAGATGGGACCGCTCTTGCTCTCCCGCATGATGGATTTGAACGATGTCCAGGAAGGCGTGCTGAACATCGCCTTCAAGGTTGCCGACGAGCAGGGATTGCTGCTTCTCGATATGAAGGACCTGCGGGCGATCCTGTCTTTTATTGCCGAACATGCCGGCGATCTGACCACCCAATATGGAAACGTCTCGAAGCAGACCGTGGGAACCATCCAGCGTCAGCTTCTGGTACTCGAGAACCAGGGAGCCGACAAGTTTTTCGGAGAGCCGGCGCTGGATCTGAAGGATTTCATGCGCACCGACCGCGGCGGCCGGGGCATGGTCAACATCCTGGTCGCCGACAGGCTGATGCAGAGCCCCAGGCTGTACGCGACTTTCCTGTTGTGGATGCTGTCGGAGCTGTTTGAGCAGCTGCCGGAAGTCGGCGATCCGCCCAAGCCCAAGCTCGTGTTCTTCTTCGACGAGGCCCATCTCCTGTTCAATGACGCACCGAAGGCGCTGATGGACAAGATCGAGCAGGTGGTGCGGCTGATCCGCTCAAAGGGCGTCGGGGTTTACTTCGTCACCCAGAATCCGATTGACGTGCCCGACAAGGTACTTGCTCAGCTGGGAAACCGCGTGCAGCACGCGCTGCGCGCCTTCACGCCGAGGGACCAGAAGGCAGTCACGGCGGCGGCCCAAACCTTCCGCCCCAATCCGAAGCTCAATACCGCCCAGGTGATCATGGAGCTCGGCAAGGGAGAGGCGCTGGTTTCGTTTCTGGAGGGAAACGGGATTCCGGCGGTGGTCGAGCGCGTCATGATCCGACCGCCGACCGCGCGGATCGGACCGATCACACCGGAAGAGCGCAAGACCATCATCGACAACAGTCCGGTGAAGGGCAAATACGACACCGCAATCGATTCCGAATCCGCCTATGAAGTGTTGCAGAAGCGGGTTTCGGAATCCGCGGCCGGCAGCGGAGGCGGCGGAATTCTCGGACAGATTGGTGCAATCGTCGGAACGATTTTCGGCACCGGCACGCGAGGCAGGATGTCGACCGGCCAGCTTATCGCGCGCAATGTCACGCGTTCGGTGACCAACAAGGTGGTCGGCGGCGTGGCTGCCGATCTCGGCAAGTCGGTCGGCGGCTCAGTCGGCGGTTCGGTCGGCCGCGCCATTGTGCGCGGCGCGCTCGGCGGGCTGTTGCGGCGATAGAGAACAATAGAGCGTGATCTCCCTTCAATTTTCAGAAAGTGACGTGTGCTGAGATTTCCGTCGTTGCGAGCGCCGCTCGATATCCTCTTCCTGATCTGCTGTTTTGTGCTGACATTAGATGTCCTGGGCCCCGAGATATTCGGAAACGGAAAGACCAAGGACTATCCGCTCTGGTTCTGGGCCGGTCAGCAGGTCCTGCAGGGGAAGGACCTCTATCCGCACGATCCCAACGCCGTCTTCAGTTTTCTCTATCCGCCGCTGTCGGCGATCCTGTTCGCGGTCCCCGCCTTTTTCGGCAAGATCCCGCTCTATCTTTGCCTGTCGCTGCTTAACGTCGCCGCATGGTGGCTGACCGCGCAGCTTTCGAACGCCATGACAGGCGACGGCAAGCTTCTGAACCCTTGGCTGGCGGCGTTGCCTTCCGTTGTCACGATCTCTTTCATCTTCGACATGTTCGATCTCGGCCAGCCCAATCTCATTCTGCTGGCGCTGATGCTGTTGGGATTCTGGCTCTTGCAAAACGACCGGCCGTGGAGTTCGGGAAGTCTGTTTGCGCTCGCAACTGCGATCAAGGTCTTCCCGGTTGCCGTGCTTCCTTATCTTGTGTGGCGGCGGCAATGGGCATCGGCCGCAAGCATGATGATCTTTCTGGCGATTTTTCTGTTTGTCGTTCCGGCCCCCGTGCGCGGCTTCCAGCATAATTTCTCCGAACTGAAGACCTGGTATCAGGGAATGGTCGGATCGAGTTCGGAGCAGGGATTTGGACAACGGGGCGAGCAGAACTGGTCGTGGGTCAATCAATCCCTGGTCGCCGTCACGCATCGTCTGACGCGTCCGGTCAACTATAACCAGGGTGATCCGGGGAGAGCGCCGGCCACCATGAATCTGCTCGATCTCGACTTCAAGACCGCGAACTGGGTCGTGGTCGGCGTCTCGATCTTCATCGGCTTTGGCTTCATCGCCGTGATGCCGCCGAGCTTGCGCAGAACGCCTCGTTCGGATGCCGAGGAACTCGGCATCCTGTTTTGTCTCATGACGGTGGCATCGCCTTTGGCGCGCCAATATTATTTCATCTGGCTGTTTTTCCCGTTGACCGTTCTGATGCACCGGGCGGCCTATGATCCGCGCGCCGCGGTGCGCCGGGGAACAGGGATTTTGCTGGTGATCGCGGGCGTTCTGGTCTGCCTGTCGCTTCCGATCTTTCCGCATGACTTGCAGGCGTACGGAAACAATTTCCTTGCCACGGCCGTTTTGGTCGCAGGCCTGGCCTGGCATCTGCTGCATCCCGCCGAAGACAAAGCCGGTTCCTCGGCGGACTTCTTGTCCGCTTCCCGCGGCATGCCATAAAATATAGAGTGAAGAGAACCCGAACGAAGGGAAGATCGGAAAATGGCCGACGCCGCGCAACTCCAAAAAGTCCTCGAGCGCATTGATGCGGATTTCGACAACAGTCTCGCGCGATTGTTTACGCTGCTGCGGATCAAGTCTATTTCGGCCGATCCGGCCTTTGCGTCCGAATGCAAGGCGGCCGCCGATCATCTGGCGAAGGATATCGCCTCGCTCGGTTTCACCAGCGAGGTGAGGCCGACCGCCGGGCACCCGGCCGTCGTCGCCAAATTCGACGGCAACGGCAAATCGGGCGGCGGCCGGCCGCATGCGCTGTTCTACGGCCATTACGACGTGCAGCCCGTCGACCCGCTCAGCCTCTGGCATCGCCCGCCGTTTGAGCCTGTCGTGACCGACCACGCGGACGGGCGGAAAATCATCGTCGCGCGTGGCGCGGAGGACGACAAGGGACAGCTGATGACCTTTGTCGAAGCGTGCCGCGCCTGGAAGACGGTGACCGGTTCGTTGCCGATCGATCTGACGATCGTGATCGAAGGTGAAGAGGAAGTGGGTTCGAAAAATTTCGTTCCGTTTCTTGAAAAGAACAAGAACGACCTCAAGGCCGATTTTGCGCTCGTCTGCGACACCGGCATGTGGGATCGGGACACGCCGGCGATCACCATCTCGTTGCGCGGGCTCGTCTACGAAGAGGTGAAGATCAAGGCCGCCAACCGCGATCTGCATTCTGGCATCTTCGGCGGCGGCGCACAAAATCCAATCCGGGTCCTGACCCGGATTCTCGGCGGCATTTTCGATGACGACGGCCGCATCACAATCCCGGGCTTCTATGACGGCGTGAAGGATCTGCCGGCAGACGTTCTGGAGCAGTGGCGGAAGCTCGATCTGACGCCGGAAAAATTTCTCAAACCGATCGGGTTGTCGATCCCGGCGGGCGAGAAGGGCCGCCTGTTGATCGAGCAGGTCTCCTCGCGCCCGACCTGCGACGTCAACGGCATCGTCGGCGGTTATACCGGCGAAGGTTCAAAGACGGTGATCCCGGCGGAGGCTTCCGCCAAGGTTTCCTTCCGCTTGGTGGAGGGACAGGATCCCGGCAAGATCCGGAAAGCCTTTCGCGACTATGTGACCGCGCGTTTGCCCGGAGATTGCCGCGCCGAATTTACCGATCACTCCAATGCGCCCGCCGTCGCGCTCGATTGGAACATGAAGCCGCTCGCGGCGGCGCGGCGGGCGTTGGCGGAGGAGTGGGGCAAGGACGCGGTGCTGATGGGTTCGGGCGCCTCGATCCCGATCGTTGCCGACTTCAAGCGCACCCTCGGTCTTGACTCGCTGCTGGTCGGCTTTGCGCTTGACGACGACAACATTCATTCGCCAAACGAGAAATACGATCTCAGAAGCTTCCAGAAGGGCATTCGCTCATGGGCGAGAATTCTCGCCGCGCTGATGGGATAATCGCGGCTCTGCCGCGCCGGACGCAAAAACGCCGCCCGGGATTGGGCGGCGTTTTGATTCGACGTGCAGAGGTATGTGAGAAGAAACTACACCGGATTTCCTGATTTTTCAATTCCTGTAACTCGGGTCTAGTGTAGCGACTCTGACGTTCCTTGTGTTGCCGCGAGCTCTCGGAAGGAACGTCAGAGTCGGTTGCAATCACGGCTGGCGCTTCGTCAGGGTGGGGGTACTGACAGCAGGCTCGAAATGCTGCGCCCGCGGATGTCGTAGACACGGGCGAACACCACGTCGTCGCGCTTGATTTCAACCATGATCGGCGCACTGATAAGGCCCTTGCAGTAGAATTCGCCGAGCATCATCGCGAAGTCGGCGGTGTGGCTGTCCCAGCCAATGGTGAAATCGGGGCCAAGTGCGACCTGGGCCGGACGGTGCGGCCCGCATACGGCGACATTCCACTTGCGTCCTGCCGGCGGAGTTTCGTGTCGCTCGTCGAGTTCCTCGCGCAGGCTCTCGGAGGCCTGCTTGAACGCCAGTCCCCAGTAATCGAGCATGTAGCGATCGTCGGCGCCACGCACGGTGCCGGCGATATGGTTGAAGTGCGTGTATTGATAGGGATGCAGGCGGATCATTTCGCCGAGCGGCAGCAGGAGGCCGAACGAGAAAACGGCTAAAACGGCAGGCTGCCAGCCGCGCCAATTCTCCTTCAGCCAGTTCATTCCGCGCGCGAAAGCAACGCCTGCGAGTACCGTCATCGGCGGTATGACGAAGATGAAATGACGAATGCCATTATAAAGCGCGGGGCGCTTGACGATCGCAATCGCGATCGGCAGGACCGCCGCCATCGTCAGCATCAGGAGGATCGTCTTGCGGCGCGCCGGCACGTCGCCGCGGGGTAACGCCAGGAAAGTCATGACGACGGCCGCAATCGACAGCGCAAGCAACACTTCTGGAAGCTGCAAAACGAAGAGGGTGGGCAGATACGACCATGGCATGTCGGGGACCGACACGATGGCGCCGTCGAACATCTCCTTCCAGGGCTTTTCAAAGAAGCGCGAGAAATAGATGGCGGCCTCGAAGGGATGACCCGGCTCGATGATCGACCACGGCCAGATCAATCCCATGACGAGGTAGCCGAGGATCAGGCCGGGCAAAAGGGCGTACGACATTTGCGCAAACCGCCGCGCCGCTTCGCGCGCCTTGTGTGCGCGAACCTCCTCGATCAGCATCGGCATAAAGCCGACCAGCGCGTAAATCAGCGCGAACCCGCCGAGAATGCGTGAGCCCATCGAAAGCCCGGCGCCAAGGCCGACGATCAGAACGGTCCGCGGCGAGGGATGCGGATATTCTTCGGCAAGGCGAACCAGGCCGAGCATCAGGATCATCATTGCCACCGCAAACGGTGCGTCCTTGGGGTTCATGAACATGTGGCCGTAGAAGGTCGGGCACAGCGCCAGAAGCAGCAACGCCGCAAGCCCGGCAAGCGGGCCGCCGACGCGGCGGCCCAGCCGCCAGGTGACCGCAAGGCCGATGATGCCGACGATTGCGCCGAGCAGCCGACGCGTTTCAAACAGCTCGAGCGGAATCACCTTGTGCAGCAATGCCGCGGCCATATCGAAGCCGCCGCCATACATGTAAAGATTGGCGAACGACAATGCGCCGGTGTCCGTGAATCCGGAGCCGTACATCCGCAGCAGCAAATCGGCGTATTCGGCGTGGGTATAGTCGTCCCAGCCGAGACCGTAGTCACGGAAAGTGAAACTCGCGACCAATCCGACCACAGCCAGCACGAGAATCGCGGCATCGTCGCAAGTCCGCTCGATCGAACGCCGCGAAGGCGTTTCGAGAGCCGAAGTCGTGATTGCTGACATGGCTATCGGTAACCTGGTGTCCCTTGGCCCAGTTAGCGCATGGTGGGCCTCATCCCCAGGCTTCCATATAGCGCAGTTCGATTGCCAAGTAATTGGCAATTGTGGCGTAATTCGCCTGCCGCGGCGCGGCGAAGGGAGGTTTTCGCCTCGTTTTTGGTTCCGGAAGGGCTCGCAGGCAGCGGATTTGTCACAGCAATTGCCGTTGGCGGAGCGCTCAATATGACGGTATCGTGGCAACGGGGGGCCTGTGCGTATTGGGAGCGCAGCCTAGGGGTTCAGTTTGATGATGATTGGAATGTTGATCGCGGGGATTGGCTGCTTGCTGGCAGGCCTCCTGGCGGTTGGTCTCGGGATCCCGGTTAACGAGTTCAGTTTTGGCAACACCTTGATTCTCGCCGGCACGGTTACCGCCTGCGCAGGGTTGGTCATCCTGAGCCTGTGGGTCGCTGTCAGGGAACTCAAGAGCATTGCCCAGCGGCTGGGGCCCGGTCCGACCCTCGACTGGAAGGGCAGCGCCCTGCGACCGGCGGCGGCTCTTGGTCGCCCGGCTGCAGCCGAGGCGACGGCGGATGCCGATCGAGCACGTGGCGAAACGCAAGGCGTCGAGGACGCTGGACCATCGCCTGCGCCTTGGCTCGAAGAGGCGGCGGCGCGCGATCGTCCGCGCCAGGAAGCGCCGTCACCCTCGGCCTCCGAACCTGCCGTCAAACCGCGGCGCAATTTGATGTTCTCCTCGACGTCCCGCCGGGAGCGGGAGCGCGCCCAGTCGCGTGCGGCCGATCCGTCCACGCCCGAACCGCGTCCCGAGGCCGCAGCGCCGGCAGCCGAGATCGAGGAGGTCCAGCCCGCAACCTTTGACGACGCCTGGCCGAAATCGGAACGCTCGCGGTCTGTCGATCCGCTCTCACAGCGACGCACCGGACGTACACCGTCGACATTCAGTGAAACACCCGCTGCGCGCCAGCCCCCGGCCGGCGAAGATCAGCCGCCGGTGACGGTTCTCAAGTCGGGTGTCGTCGATGGAATGGCTTACTCATTGTATTCCGACGGATCGATCGAGGCCCAGATGCCGGAAGGCATGATGCGTTTTGCGTCGATTGACGAACTGCGCGCGCATCTCGACCAGCGCCCATGATGTTCCTGGTACCGCCGATCTGAAGACCGGGAAAATTGGAGCGCCGTTCTTGTCTCTGTCCGGATAATCCGTTCTTATTTGACCGGCTTATTCGCGTGAACACGACTCGCACGAAGAAAATTTGAGAAGGCTTTGGGCCATGACCGACACCGCGGGCAAGAATTTCATCGACCTGACAGCGAACATCGTGTCGGCCTATCTCAGCAACAACCCGACGCCGGCCTCGGAAATTCCGGGCCTTATCAACCAGATTCATGCCGCTCTGGTGCGCGTGTCGACCGGCAGGCCGGAAACGGCTTCGGAACCCGCCAGGCCCGCGGTTTCCGTCAAAAAGTCGATGACCCCCGACTATCTGGTTTGTCTTGAGGACGGCAAGCGTTTCAAGTCGCTCAAGCGGCACCTGCGCTCGCAATACAATATGACGCCGGAACAATACCGGGAAAAATGGGGCCTGCCGGCGGACTATCCGATGGTTGCGCCAAACTATGCGGTCGCACGTTCGCAACTTGCCAAGAAGATGGGGCTCGGCCAGCAGCGCCGGCGGCGGAAATAGAATTCTACGAAGCCGCGGCTAATGTTTCACGCGCATCGGTACGGATGCGCTCGACCATCGCGCGCAGACCGTTTGAGCGTTGCGGTGTCAGATGTTCGCGGAATCCGAATTCGTTGAATATCGCGACGGCGTCTGTCGCGAGGATTTGCTGCGAGGTATGGCCGGAGTAAAGCGTCAGCAGGATCGCGATCAGCCCACGCACGATATGGGCGTCGCTGTCGCCCCGATAGCTGAGCAAGGCTTCGCCGGCCTGGCTGCGTTCGGTATGCTTCGCCAGCCAGACCTGGCTCGCGCAACCCTGCACCTTGTTGGCCGCGGAGTGCTCGGCTTCGGGCATCGGCTCGAGCGTCCGGCCGAGTTCGATGACGTACCGATAACGGTCGTCCCAATCCTCCAGCAACTCGAAGTTTTCCCGGATATCGTCAATCGTCATCATGATCGCGCACAAACCCTCAGGCCATATACACAAGCCTCAGGCCATATATAAGCCTCAAGGCGTCCGAAAGCGATATAGCCCAGCGAAGGGAAATTGTTCCCGTTACGGCGATGGCGGCGAAGCGCCCTGCCACTCGATCTGTGTGTCATCCGGCGTCAGCGTATCGCGCGCGGCTTCGAGCTGGGCCGCATCGGCGCTCTCCATCCCGCCGATCGATCCGGTGTGATCGGGCGCGCGTTTGTCGGATTTATCCGATTTGTCGGATTTGTCCGGCTTGTCGGTGATGATCTGGTACAGCTTCCGTGCGCCGCCCTGGGCGCGTTGACCGATCGCGGTTGCCGCCTGGCCGCCGACTTCGCATGCCGCCGGCTGGCGCTTGCAAAACTGGCTCATGTCGGATACGGCCGCGGTGGCAGCCGAGACGGCCTCGGAGGCTCCGATTTGCGGGGTCTTGTCCGAATCCGGGGTTTTGTCTCTCGGCAACAGGACGAGGACAAGTCCAACCCAAAATGCCAAGCGAAGCAGAAAAAACATCTCGCTACTCCGGCCGCCTCTCTTTATCCGATGCTTTCAAGTCTTGTGATCTTTCACTAACAGTTGTCGATAAATCGCAAGTGTTTGCATTGAAGTTAAATCCTGAAGAATTTGCGAAAAAATAGACCGATATGATTCGGCGTAAATTTTCGATTGATGCCGGCGCGGCGGAACGAGCCGACCGTATCCACCATTTCGAAACCATATCCGCCTGTTTCCGGAAACCCGCTGTTCACCATCTGCGTTGATTGGGTGCCGCCTCGGTCGCCGAAAGTGCCGCGGAGAGCGGTCTTTGGCCGCGAACTTGCCGGCCTTAGCGTTCATTTAATGTCGCTCTGACACGTTGCGATAACGATAAGGGGCGTCCCGTGGCGTCTGTTCGACGCACAGGCGAAAAGCGCGAATACCGTGACAGTTCTGAGTACCATCCGCGATTGTCTAGATGCGTTGCTGCACCCGTCGGCACGATACGATGTGCTGGCGCGCGCGCGGCATCGCGCCTTCATCGCGCCGCGCCTGCTTGGAAGCCTCACGGCCTTTGCGGCGTTTCCGGTCTACCTCGCCATGCGAGGTGCGCCGACTGCGCTCGGGGTCGCGGCCTTCGCCTGGCTGATCGCGCCTGTTCTGTTGTCATGGTTCCTGTCCCGCACCGGCCGCTACGAGGGGGCTTGCTTTCTCTCGTCGTTGGCATTTGCCGGCCTGCTCATGGCGGTGGCTTCTGCTACCGGCGGCATCGGATCATTCGCTGCGATCTGGCTGGTGGTCGTGCCGCTGGAAGCGGCACTTTCGGCCTCGCGCCGCGTGGTCGCGTTTGCGTCCGCGCTGGCATTGATCTGCGTTTGCCTGCTGATCGTCCTTGGTCGGTTTCAGTTATTGCCGGAGACCGGCGTCGGTGCGGATATGCGCGCAATACTGACGGCATTCGCCCTGGCGTCGGCGACGCTCTACGCCGCCGGTCTCGCATTCGGAGCCGAGTTGCTGGCACGCACCAGCGCCTCGCTGCTTTATGTCGAGGAAGACCGTTATCGCCTGCTCGCGCACAATATGAGCGACGTGATTTCACGCCATCATCACAACGGGGCCGTCGGGTTCATTTCGCCCGCCGCGGAGGCGTTGCTGGGAGTGCCGGTCGCGCAGCTGATCGGGCACGGCCTGTTCGATCGCGTGCACGTCGCCGATCGCCCGGCCTATCTCACCGCGCTCTCGGATGCGGCACGTGGCGGAGAGGCGCGAAGCGTCGAGTTCCGTTTGAGGCGGGATGTGATCCGCGGCCGTGAACGGGGTCAGGTCAATCAGGTGGATTTCATCTGGGTAGAAATGCGTTGCCGGCCGCTTGAGCCGGTGTCGACGGCGCAAAAATTCTCCGAAGCCGAAGTGGTCGCGGTGATGCGCGACGTCACCGACCGGAAAAATCAGGAACATGCGCTTGATCTGGCGCTGGCTGCGGCCGAGCAGGCGGATGCGTCCAAGACGCGTTTTCTTGCCACCATGAGTCATGAGCTGCGCACGCCGCTTAACGCCATCATCGGATTTTCCGAGCTGATCGTGCAGGAAGACGTGCTGATGCTCGATGCAGCGCGGCGTCGTGAATATGCCCAACTGATCAACGATTTGGGCCAGCATCTGTTGTCGGTCGTCAACGGCATTCTCGACCTGTCGAAGATGGAGTCCGGCAATTTCGAGATCATGCCCGAGCCGTTCGCCCCGCGTGCGGCGCTGGTCAACTGCTGCAACCTCCTCGCCCTCAAGGCCCGGGAAAACGGTATCGATCTCGTTACCCGTACGCCGGACGATCTGCCCGTCATGATCGGCGATCCGCGTGCATTCAAGCAGATCGTCCTCAATCTCGTTTCCAACGCCGTCAAGTTTACCGAGCGCGGCGGCACTGTGACGGTTTCGGCCGGCGTCGAGGGCGCCCGGCTGGTTGTCAATGTCGCGGACACTGGCGTCGGCATCGCCGCGGAAGATATCAAACGGCTCGGCGACCCGTTCTTTCAGGCCGGCACCACCTATCGGCGGCGGCATGAAGGCACCGGCCTCGGGCTGTCGATCGTGAAAAATCTGGTCGGCATGCATGGCGGCGAGATGACCGTGCAGAGCAGGATCGACGAAGGAACCGTCGTGACGGTCACATTGCCGATGACGCCGGCGCAGGCCGCGCAGCCCTCAGGCAACATCGCAACGCTCGCCCCGCCGACGCGTCCGGCCATCCCAGAGCAAGCCCTCCAGGTGAAGAAAAGTGCCTAGGAAATTTACAAGCGACGACGATAGGCCGCGCCGCCGTGGCTCCAGGCAAATCGCGGTGGATGCGGACGCCGAGCGCGGTCTCGCGCTGCGCATTTTTCTGCACAGCCCGAAGGACGTTATCGCGGGCGCACTGGCGCTGGCGGCTATCGTCGCCATCATCGCCAACGCGCTGTTCATGCAGGCGGGACGTCACCCGGCGCCGATGTTTGGCTCGGTCACCACCTTGCCCGCGGTGGCCTCAGTTCCCGCCAATCCATTGCCCAAGCCGCGGCCGGTCGAAGCCGATGCTTCGTTGCCGGAGGTCAAGCCGGCCGATCCGAGGACTGCCGATTCGAGGGCTGCCGATCCGCTGGCAAATCTGGTCAAGACAACCAGCGCCGTGCAAGCAACGTCGGTCAATATCCCGCGGCCGCCCATGGCCGTGCCGGTATCTTCCCGAGTTGACAGCGTGCCTGCCTCCAGCGTGGGGTCACGCAGGGTAGCTGCCGTACAACACGCGCTCACCGAATATGGCTACGGCCAGTTGAAACCTACCGGCGTCGTGGGGTCCGATACCCAGGCCGCGATCCTGAAGTTCGAGAAGGCGCGGAAACTTCCGATCACCGGCCAGGTGTCCGATCGGCTGGTGCACGAACTCGCGGCGACGATCGGCCATCCGGTCGAGTAGGGCACGCGTGGTTACGAGCGCGCGGTCTCTACCGTAGCGAATGTCAAATCCACTCCACTAGCTTCGTGGCATTGGCTGGCCTATCGTCGATCGCATGCGATTGAAATCAAGTATATGGGTTGCGGCCTATTTGCGCCGCTGCCAGACCGAGGGCGTATTCGGCGCGGTGCGCCGGCGGGGTGCGGAGGAGGCGGGGGCGGTGTTCGTCAAAGTGGCGCTGCTTGACGGCAATGCCATGCTTTACGTGCCGGCGCCGCAGGCGGTTTACGACGACAGCAGGCCGATCGAACGGTTCTTCGTGCCGGTTTCGAAGGATCCGTTGCCGGAGCCGTCGGTCGAAGAGCGCCTGCAGAAGGAAATCCGGTTTGATCCGGATGCATGGATCGTGGAGACCGAGGACCGCTCCGGGCGGCATTTTCTCGATCTGTCGCGGGATTGAAACCGATTTAGCGGCTGGATGACCCCGTGCGCGAGACGGCAACCGTACCGGAAGGCTGCGAGGTCGTACGTCTCTCGGCAGGAAGAGGCCGCGCGCGGTTGCGTTCGTCATCGTAAAGCGTGGAACGGTACTTGGCGCGTGTGACGGCAAGCGTCGAGCCGCGCCACGCCGCAAGCATGACCAGCGCGGACCGTTCTTGCAGCGTGTCGTAGAGACGCGACAGCCGGTACACCGTGTGAACGGAGGTGCCGATCTCGGGTTTCAGGAATAGCAAGACCCGCTGGAACACCGCGCTCGGCATGCCCAGCGCCCTGGCCGCGCAGGCGAGCGGTTCGCCGGTCGGATCGTTGACGACCTGGGTTGCGAGCTTCCAGGGTAGTATCAGGGTTTCGCCAAGTTCATGCGTGAAGTTTTCGACGTCGGCAACAAAGGCGGCCATCTCGAGGGCTTCGATCGAGCGGTCCGCGCGCAAGGCGGGGATGCGGGGCGAGGCCTTCAATGGCGTCTCGGAGAGATTGTGCAGGATCAAGACCCGCTCGGCCGAGCTTGCGCCGAAAAAAAGATCGCTGATTTCGGCCGCATCGGCCGGCTGCATCGACAGGTTCGAGGCTAATCGCAATTGGACTTCGCTCAGTGACTTGACCGGAGCCGGTGTGGCGATGGTCTCGGGCGCGGCGGGGATTTCGCGCGCCAGCGGTATGCGCTGATCGGGAAGCGACGGTTTGAGCCCGAGATGCTGCATGACCGGGGCGGGCGTCGCCGGATAGAGCGCAAGCCGCGCTCGAACCGCCGCGCGCGTGGCGTCGTCGACCTGGTCGATCAGGCGGGAGGTGAGCTCGACGAATTGCCGCGCTTCCTCCTCGCTATGCGTGCTGGTTTGAACGTAGAGGTCGGTGAGGACGCGAAGCAAGGTGGGGCGGATATCGACGCCCTCTCGACGGGAGAGGCTCATCAAACCGTCAAAGCCCGAGAATAGCGGAGGCGTGGTCATTTCAGGAGTACGCGACTGATTTCAGATCTCGCGGAAGCCTAGTCCAGTTGCTTTAACGGCGCGTTAAGGAAAACAATCCGTGAAGTGACGGGCTGTAACCTCGCCATTTCTGTCGCATCGCGGGACTGCCGCGAAACCGCCGGCATCAAATCGGGGTGAGGGCGCGCATTAAGAAGCCGTTAACCACGTCCTGTTCTTAATGATTCCCGTCGCCGCAAATCGCGTGAGAGCGGCCACCGGAGAGAGTTAGGGCATGGGCACCATCATTGAATTTCCAGCGGATGCGGCATCGCGACGGCTGGGCTCAACCATGGATGCCGCCGCTTCCGAAGGCAGGGGAACAATCCTGATCCTTCCTGTTATCCGGATCGAGCGTGAGCCTGAGGAAACCAATGGTGGCCGCGGGCCGGAAGAGGGTACCGCCCCGGGCCGCCGTCGCCGCCGTCGCTGAAAACCGGATACTCTTATATGCCGGACGCGCTTTTCCTGATCCGGACCGTGCGGTGGTCACCGGCCTCTGCCTCGGCCATCGTGCTGCTTGCAGCAGGTCTTGCGCTTGCCGGTTGCAGCGGTGGCGATTTCGGCCGCACCCGCGCGGACTTCCGCAACGATGACATCCATCGCTGGCTGGGGGCCGAGGCCACCGGCAGCGTCGGACTGCACCCCTCCCAATTTCAATTGACCGATCTTGAACGGCAGCTTCGCGATCAGGCCTATCCGTTCATAGAGCCGCCGCATTCGCGCCCGGCATGGAAAGCCGTGTTCGGCGACTACCAGACCCTGCCGTCGCCGTGGCGGCAGAAGGTTGTGTTCGACCGCACCGCCTATGGCCGTGCGCTGATCGATGAGCCGCACCGCTCGGACGCCTCGCGCTATTCCCTGCTGATCGACGATGTGCGCGACGACATCACCCGCTTCGAGCCGTTCTACGCGACGGCCGCCAAGGTGCTCGACCTTGACCGGAAGCGCAATGCCAGCCTCGCGCATGTCTCGCAATTATCGCCGCGGGAGCATGCTGACGCGGTTGCCCGAATGGAAGAGAACGCGCTGATCGTGCGGTGGGTCCAGCAATGCCTGGAACGGCGAGTCTCTTCGTACCGCTGGGCGCTGGAACGGCTGGTGATTCAGGCGCCCGACAATGTCGCCTCCGACGCCGACAGGTTGATCGGCGAACTCGCCAAGCTGAGCGCCGATCCACCCGTTACCGCGCAGCCGGTCGTCGGGGCCGCGCTTACCACGCGCGGCTAGTGTAGCGACTCTGACGTTCCTTTCAGTGTTGCCGCGAGCTCTCGGAAGGAACGTCAGAGTCAAAGCTACACTAGGATCATATAGTTGCTAGTGTCCCTTTGGTTCCGACGTTCGTAAAGTGCCCGCTGCGATGGGATACGAATGTCAGAACCTGGACACTAGGCCGTGTGGACGGATTCGCGGTGCGGAATGGAATTTCGCTCCTCCGATCGAGCCTTACTTCCCATCGGCTGCATAAAGGCGATCTATGAACCCGCTTCGCTCGAGTTCATCGATGAACGATGAATCGGCAATGTCGGATTCTTTTAGCGACGCCGCAGCCGGGTATTTCACCGTAAGAAATTCCCGCAGCGCCTTCATTCCTGGAAATGACGGCCGCGGAACCTTTTGAAATACCGGCACATGGAATGCATACAGTTCTTCTGCTGCCTTTCGATCCTCGATCTTCACGTAGCGTTGCAGCAACGGCACAACGATATCCGGCCGCGTCTTGAACAAATGGATCGTCTCAACGAAGCCCTGCATGACTTTCATCACAAGCGCCCGGTCGGAGGCGATCAACTTGCGAGTAGTCGCGAATATGGAAGGCGTACCGAAGGAGTACATGGGAAACGCATTCCAACCGTAGCTAATCTGGCCGCTAAAGCGCAGATCAATCGGCAGCGCGCCCGCATCAATCTCTCCGGATGCTAGCGCAGCAAAGATTCGATCGAACTTAATCAAAGGCAGGTAGGTCGCGGTGGCACCCGCTTTCTCGACCGTGATCCGAGCAGCCACGCTAGTTTGCCCGGTCTCTGTCAGTACTCCGACTCTCTTTCCGTCGAGTTGCGACAGTTGAGTGATCTCCTTCCTGGTCATGACAAAGGAGTCCGAGAATTCCGATGTTGGCGTTGCCAGGATCACGATGTCCCGGCCTTTGAGGACTTCTTCCGCAACAGGCACGGTCCCGGTGTGGGCGAACTCCCAATCGCCGCGAATGAGCCCGGCCGCAGCCTCCGGACCTCCGACCGCAATAGCCGGCAGCATCATATCGATCCCTCGCTTTTTGAAGAGACCGGCCTCGGCTCCGAGCCACGCGGTGCTTTGCCAAGTCGCAAGCAATCCGGTTGCGACTCGGACACGCTGATAAGTCGTCGGAGAGACCTGCGCCCAAGAAGAGCGCGATGCGGCGGGTAACGTGGCAGCGCCCGCAGCCAGATCCAAGAACGCCCGGCGGGAAAGTTTCATGGATTCCTTCCAGTGTGGTCGCGCGATGCTCGGACGTACAATGTAAACGATTGAAGCCAGGACGCCCGCCGATAGCACCTACGCCCATTGCAACGATCGGGATTTTCGGCGCGTCCCGCTTCCAGAGCGGCTTTGGACGAAATACAACGCCTTTAGCCGTCAGACAAGGCGATCAAATTGCAGGTGCAGTTCAGGAGGATTAATCGCGTTCCGATTAGCGCTTGGCGGGTATTGGTTCGGTCTGCACCTTGCAGCTCGATGCGGCCAAGGAGGCTTGCGCCTGCGGCATCAGGCCGGGCTCCGGCGCCAGCGCCTTCATCACGATCAATCCAGCCGCGCTCGGGGAATCGATGATCAGCCGGTCCGCCGCGGTCACGTCCTCGTCCTCGGGCAGGGCGGCGTGCTGAGCCTCCGTCATCAGATCGAGTTCGATAACCTTGCGCCCGGCGGAGCGGTCGTTGATCGCATAATAGGCTACCTCGTTGCGCGTATAGAACGACACCGACGTATAGGCCTGGCTGACGGGGACCGCGAGTTTGATCGGCCCTCCCGACAAATCGTAGCGGCAGACCGCGACCGCAAAGGCCGGATCCATGAACGGCAGCGGTGCGGAACTGGGATCCGGCAGGGGCAGGGGCGTGATCGCGTTCAGTTTGGTGACCGGCGCGAGGCGGGAATAGGCGTCCTGCGTCGCGATGCGCGGCAGCGCCAGCACGCTGACAAGATGCACGATGCCGCCCAGCAGCACCCCGGCAATGATCGTGAACAACAGCCGGATCATGGGCAGCCCACGGTTGCTATGGAGGGCATCGGGGCATCGCGCTGGGTGCGCGTCGCAACCCCAACCGGCGTATCGTAGAGCCGAAGAACGAGAGCGTAGCGTTCGATTCCGCCGGTCGGCAACCAGTTTCCGGAGCGCGATCTTGCCGCCACCCGCACCTCGAACGAGCCGTCTGCGCCGCGGATGATTTCCTGACTGGTGAAGCCGTAGCGTTGCAGCGAATTCGCGACCAGCCGCCCCCTTGAATCATAGAGCGTGAGTGTCCAGAACCGCGCCGCCGGCGTGATGCCGCTCACCATCACATCGCATCGGCCGTCAAGCAGCTGCTTGCGATCGTCCCTTGTGGCCGAGAACGCGACGCCGTCGCCGGTGCCGACCGGCAACTCGCCGCTGCGAGCGATCGATGCGCGCGAGTAGGGGTCGATGTCGGCGGTGCCGCTCTTGGGCCGCGCGGTCCACGGACCGATTGTCAGGGTGCCGAGATCGGTGCCGCGGGTCGCAGTCATCCATGTGGCGCCGAGGCCGACGGCGGCGGCGAGTATCAGCGCCAGCAAGGTGACGAATATCAGCCGCACGGGCTAGTGCTCCGATTCCGAAGTTCGCACACGACCGCGGAAACCTCTGATGCGAACTTCGGAATCAAAGGAGCCCTAGCAACTTCTAATTTGCTAATGCCGCCTATTTGAAGTTCCTGCACCACAAGCGGCGAATTCGATCCAGGAACTTCAAATAGAAAAGCGGCACTAGAATCAATAGATTCACTAGTGCCCATGACTTTCCGAAGTTCGTGGAAGTGCGTGCTGCGATGGAGCACGAACTTCGGAAAGTGGGCACTAGTGCGGCTTTGGAATTTGAAGTTCCTATGATGAAGTTGCGGCGACACTGATAGGAACTTCAAATTTGCCGCACTAGTTCTTGCGCGCGGCCGATGGGGCCGCCGGGCTGTCAGGCAACGCCGCAGCAAAGCTGTCAGTGAATCCCGTGGAGGTCGAGGAAACGGGTCTTGCCGGTTTCGCAGGTTCACCCGCCGTCTTGGCCGCGTCGTCGAGCAGCTTTTCCACTCGCACCAGAATATCCGCGCCGCGTTTGGTCAGGACCGGCGGTGGCTTGATATCGGGGGGCTTGGGAGCGCCATTGGCGGCCACAAGCGCGGCGTTCGGCGTGGGCGGCAGCTTCGTGCCCAGGCCGATACCGGGAATTTCCTTGATCTCGACGCCCTGATGGGCGGCGACCATGATGTCGTGCCAGGTCTGTGCCGGCAGTGAACCACCGGTCATGCGGTTGGTCGGCGAGTAATCGTCGTTGCCATACCAGATGGCGCAGGTGAAATTGCCGGTGTATCCGACGAACCAGGCGTCGCGATAAGCATTGGTGGTGCCGGTCTTGCCCGCGGTCGGGATGCCATCCAGCGCGGCACGGCGCGCGGTACCCTCGCTCACCACATGGCTCATCATTTCGGCCATTTCGGCCGCAACGGAAGGCGGGATCGCCTGCAGCGGCTTCTTGCCATCGCGGTCGAAGCGCCAGACCAGATCGCCGGCGCCGGTGCGAACTTCCAGCACCGCATGCGGCGTGACCGACTTGCCTTTGTTCGGGAATGTCGCATAGGCCACCGCATGTTCGAGCACGGTGACTTCGTCGGCACCGATCGGCAACGAGGGCGTATCGGGCAGCGGCGCCTTGATGCCGAAGCGGCGGGCAACCTCCACGATCTTGGCGCGGCCGACCTTGGCCGGATTGGGCGATTTGCCGCCGAGCGCGATCGACAGTTTTACCGGAACGACGTTGATCGAGCGCGTGATCGCCTGCGTCAGCGTGACCGCGCCCGAATAGGAATGGCCGTAGTTCTGCGGGCACCAGTTGCCGATGCAAACCGGGCCGTCGACCACGATCGAGGTCGGCTTGAAGCCGTTCAAGAGCGCGGTCGTATAGACATAGGGCTTGAACGAGGAGCCGGGCTGCCGATAGGCGTCGGTCGCACGGTTGAACTGGCTCGCGCCATAGTCGCGGCCGCCGACCATCGCGCGCACGCCGCCGTCGAGATCGGAGACCACGGTGGCGGCCTGGGTGGCATGATAGTCGCGGCCGAACTGGCGCAACTGATTCTCGATCGCTTCCTCGGCGGCGCGCTGGACGTTCATGTCGATCGTCGTTCGCACGACGAAAACCCGCTCGTTGTAGGATTTCGGGAACGTGTCGACCAGCTTGCGCATCTCGTCGAAGGCCCAGTCGAGATAGTAGTTCGGCGAATTCTCGTCGCGGCGGTCGACCGCGGTCGCGGGATTGCGCCTTGCGCCGAACACCTGACCCTCGGTCATGAAGCCGGCATCGACAAGATTGTCGAGCACGACGTTGGCGCGCGCGCGGGCGGCGGGCAGGTTGATATGCGGCGCATATTTGGTAGGCGCCTTGAACAGTCCCGCAAGCATCGCGGCTTCCGCGAGATTGACGTCGCGCGCCGACTTGTTGAAGTAGAAATGGGCCGCGCCGTCGACGCCGAAGGTGCCGCCGCCCATATAGGCGCGGTCGAGATAAAGTTTCAGGATTTCGTTCTTGGTGAGCCGCGTCTCCAGCCAGATTGCAAGGAACGCCTCGTTGACCTTGCGCTCGATGGTGCGCTCGTTGCTCAGGAACAGGTTCTTGGCTAGCTGCTGGGTGATCGACGAGCCGCCCTGCCGCACGCCGCCGGCCTGCGCGTTGGTCACGACCGCCCGCAACGTGCCGGCGACATCGATGCCGAAGTGGTCGTAGAAGCGGCGATCTTCGGTCGCCAGCGTCGCCTTGATCAGGACGTCCGGAAAATCTTCCAGCGGAATCGAGTCGTTATGCTTGATGCCGCGGTTGCCGATCGGATTGCCGTAACGATCGAGAAAGCTCACCGCGAGATCGGATTTCTTCAGCCAGTCTTCGTCGGCGGTTTCGCGGAAGGCCGGCACCGCCAGCGCCAGCATCAGGATCAGGCCGCCGAGACCGATGGTGGCGGCTTCCGATAGCGGCTCGATGAAAACCCAGCGCTTCCAGCGGCTGACATAAAAGCGGTCCATGAACGCCGAATACCGCTCATAGAGCTCGCGGGCGCCTTTGCCGGCCGAGAACAACGCCGAATTGATCCGTGCGTCCAAATCCAGCATTCGGTGCCGGATCTTTTTTATCCATTCGGCTGGCACGATCTTGCGCACGAGCAGGCGTTTCCTGAAACGGAATTCCAGTGTCGTTTGTCGATTTGAGGTCGATCACCGCCTAAGGTCGCGGAGACTTCAAATCGTGCGGGAGTGTTGCGGCAAACCCAAGGCATGTTTGTGTCAAGGGTGCGTGTACCTATCTACCCGAGTGGGCACGATAAACCAATGGCTGGCCTCACATTCCCAAGGGAAGGGATAACGCCAACCGGGTTCGCGAAGCGGGCGAGCCTCCCACTTGCACCCCGACCGCTGCAACCTCTAGAAGGGCAAGATGAAGGGCAAGCAGCCGAAAGCCCCTGAAAAACCGCAGGTTATGACCGCAAAACCCAAGCCGCCTTCCAGCCAGGATGGATTCTTCTGGAAAACCAAGACGTTGGAAGAGATGTCCAACGTGGAATGGGAAAGCCTGTGCGACGGTTGCGCGCGCTGCTGTCTGGAAAAGCTTGAGGACGAGGACACCGGCAAAATCTATTTCACTCACGTTTCCTGCAAACTTCTGGACGCAGGTCTCTGTGCTTGCACGGATTATACGCACCGCTCGGAGCAGGTTCCCGACTGTGTCAGACTGACGCCCGCCAATGTCCGCACCCTGAACTGGCTGCCGCCAAGTTGCGGCTATCGCCTGGTGGCCGAAGGCCGTGACCTTTATTGGTGGCACCCGTTGATCTCGGGCGACCCCAATACGGTCCACGAAGCCGGGGTTTCGGTGCGCGGGCGCGTGCAGGGAACCGAGAACGAGATCGCGGACGAAGACCTCGAAGATCACATCGTGCAATGGCCAGCGCTTTTGCCCAAGCGCGCCCGGCTGAAGAAGCGGCCGGGATCGTGACCGGAAGGCTCTCCGGTTTTCGTGAAGTTGCGTCACCGGGACGCTCCCATGCGCCCGACCCGCTGACGCGGCATCGATTCGCCGTCTAGATTGACGCACGCTTTGTGGCGGCGAACCGCCGCACCCTCCAAATACGCCCCACATGAACAAGTTCGAACGGCAGGGCCGTCCATCGGCCGATCAGCAGACATTGTCCGAAGACCTCGCCGCCATACCGGCAGTGGCGCCGACGGATATCCCGGAGATCGGCGATGCGCCGCCGATTGTGCCGCCCGCGCCGCTGACGCAGGGCGAAGTCCGCACCATCCTGATGAGCCTGATGCTGACGATGTTTCTGGCCGCGCTCGACCAGACCATCGTGGCGACCGCGTTGCCGACCATCGGCCGGCAGTTCGGAGACGTCTCCAGCCTGTCGTGGGTGATTACCGCCTATCTCCTCGCATCGACCGCGGTTGCGCCGGTGTTCGGCACGCTGAGCGACATTTACGGCCGCAGGGCCACGATCATCGCCGCGTTGAGCCTGTTCATCGCGGGCTCGATATTGTGCGCGGCGGCGCCCAACATGACGGTATTGATCGTCGCGCGCGGCCTTCAGGGTTTGGGCGGCGGCGGTATCTTACCGATCGTCCAGACGGTGATCGCCGATGTCGTCACGCCGCGCGAACGCGGCCAGTATCAGGCCTATTTCAGCGGCGTCTGGATGGCCGCAGGAATCGGCGGCCCGATCCTCGGCGGTGTCTTTGCCGAACACCTGCACTGGTCGATGGTCTTCTGGATCAACGTGCCGCTCGGGCTCGTATCGTTGGGGTTGTTGTTGCCGAAAATGCGCCGGCTCCCGGTGTTTCACCGCCGGCGCAAGGTCGATTGGCTCGGCGGCATTTTGCTGATGGCCGCATCCGTCGTGGTCATGCTGGTGCTGACCTGGGGCGGCAACCGCTTTGTCTGGCTGTCGCCCGTCATCCTGGCGATGATCGCGGCGTCAGTCGCTCTGATGCTTGCTTTCGTGTGGCACGCTTCGCGGACGGAAGAGCCGTTCCTGCCGCTTTCGCTGATGGGCGGAACGGTCGTGCCCTACGCGATGATTTGCGGCGGGTTCGCGATGGGAGCGATGCTGGGCCTGACCGTCTACCTGCCGCTTTACTACGAGGTCGTCTATCATCTCAGCGCCAGCCAGGCAGGCGCGGGGCTGATACCGCTCGCCGCGGTTTCGACCGGCGGCGCGGCGATCGCCGGCCGAGCCATGGCGCGCTCCAGGCATTACAAGCGCGTTGCCGTCGTTGGGACGATAGTTGCTGCGGTCGCCAGCGCCGCGTTGATGTTGGCGCCGATGCCGCTTTGGGTGTTGTTGGCGCTGCTATCGATATTTTCGCTGGGCCTGGGCACCGCATTCCCCGTCAGCACCGTTTCTTCGCAGAATGCGGTGGCGCGATCGCAGGTCGGCACCATCAGCGGCGCAACGAACTTTTATCGCGCGCTGATGGCCTCATTCACCGTTGCCGTATTCTCGGCTATTCTGCTGATGGCGCTCGGGGCCGACATTTCGCTGGCAGGCGAGCACCGCGGTCCCGTCACTTCGATCGCGGCTGCGGACATGATCGTCGCGTTCCGTTACATATTCGGCGCAGCCGCAGCCATGATGGTTGGCGCCGCGTTTTCCATGGCCCTGATGGAAGAAAGACCGTTGGCGGGTCCGGCAACACCGGTCGAAATGGCGGAGTAGGGCGAACTAGTGGTCCAATTCTAACATTCGCTCTCCCTTCTCAGCGGGCACTTTTGCGAATGTTAGAATCATAGGACCACTAGCAAATATATGTTTCTAGTGGAGTTTAGGATTTGACATTCGCTTTCCGAGTTTGCGACTAGTGCGGCGAATTTGAAGTTCCTATCAATGCTGCGTCGAGTTCGTTATAGGAACTTCAAATTCAAGGCCGCACTAGAATCAACAAGTTACTAGAGCTCCTTTGATTCCGAAGTTCGCATCAGAGGTCGCCGCGATAGCTTGCGAACTTCGGAATCGGAGCTCTAGGCGGGTAGCGAATGTCAAATCCACTCCACTAGCCCTGTTGGTTCCCGCCGAGACCCTCTATCAATGGGCCCGAATTCTATTCCTCACCGAAATCGACAAGGAGCCGGGCCATGAGCAAACCCACCGTTGAACAGATCCGGATGGGCGCCGAGGGAATTGCCTTCTGCATCGCGCGAACGCTGATCGAGCGGGATCCTTCGCTGAAGGCGCCGATGCGCGCGAACTTGCGCAAAATGTGGGAGCTTCTGGAAGATCGTGAAGACCACGGTGCTGCGGACATGGTCGACACCATGATCAAGGCGCTCAACGACCCTGCCTTCTTCAAACCGTGAGTTTTCGTGCAGCCGATCGTTGTGGATGTTCCCACATAAGTGTCCGATTTTCGATGTGGAATAAGGGGTTATCGAAAAATCGAGTACCCGGGGCCGCTCCGATTAATTGGCCGTTCAGGCTGTTCTTCAATGCACCCGTAACCATTGGAATTTAGATTCCAGCACCAATTGGGACGTCGCAAGTTTTTAGAATCTACGAGCAGGAGTTTTGGATGTTGCAGCTGATTTCAAGATTCCTGAGCGACGAATCCGGGGCAACGGCGATCGAATATTGTCTGATCGCGGTTGGGCTCAGCATTGTCATCATCACTGCCGTCAACGGCATCGGCAGCACGCTGAACACCAACTTCGGCACGATCAATACGTCGCTGAAGTAAGGCGTCCCTCGGAAGTCCACTTGACGAACGCGCGGGTGGCATGGTGCGGACTTCCGAACCGCCCCACTCGCGCAAATGTCAGCCAGCCAATCGCCGACTATCCGGCTTTCTTCGACCGAACCGGCGTACGAACGGCCTTCTTTGGGGCTTGGGTTTTCGCCTCTTCCTTGGCCGCTCGCTTGCCGCTGATCGGCAGCAGCATCTCGCGCTGACCTTCGATGCGCTTCTTCGGCTTCTTGCCTTTGACCTTGGAGGCGGGGGGAGAGGCCTGCCTTTCGTTGGCTAGGCTGCGTTTCAGCGCGTCCATCAGATTGATGACGTTGCCGCCGGTCTTGGGAGCGGCCTTTTCGGCTGGCCGAATGCCGCTGCGCTTTCTGTTGATCAGATCGATCAACGCGGACTCGTAGTGATCCTCGAACTTGTCGGGCTCAAACGATCCGGATTTCTTTTCGACGATATGCTTGGCAAGATCCAGCATGTCTTTGGTGACTTTGACGTCCTGGATATCGCCGAAATATTCCTTTTCGCTTCGCACCTCGTAGGGATAACGCAGCAAGGTGCCCATCAGGCCCTTGCCGAACGGTTCCAGCGCGACAATGTGCTCCCGATTGGTCAGCACCAGGCGACCAATTGCGACCTTGTTCATGTTGCGAATGGTCTCGCGGATCACGGCGAACGCATCGTGGCCGACCTTGCCGTCGGGCACGAGATAATAGGGGCGGATCAGATAGCGGCTATCGATATCGGTTTTCGGCACGAACTCGTCGATCTCGATCGTGTGGGTCGATTCGAGCGCGATGTCCTCGAGTTCCTCCTTCGACACCTCGATGTAGGTATCGGTGTCGACCTTGTAGCCTTTGATGATGTCCTCGGAGCCGACTTCCTCGCCCGTGTCGGCGTCGACCTTGGCATATTTGATGCGATGGCCGGTCTTGCGGTTGATCTGATTGAAGCTGACCTTTTCGGTGTCCGACGTCGCCGGATAGAGCGCGACAGGGCAAGTCACAAGCGAAAGGCGCAGGAAACCCTTCCAGTTGGCACGGGGGGCCATGGGATACTCCTCGGACGCAACACACGAAAGGGGTAACGATATCACCGGCGGGCCGGGTTTCAAGCGAGCCGGAGCGGGAATCTCGGAACGGCGTTAACCGCGGCGGTCACGGCCCTGATGCGGAACATCAATCGAAAATACGAGTTGCATTTTCGCGGGTGACGCGAGCCGTCAAGCAGATCGAGGCTACCATGGCAACCTAGTGAGCGACTCTGACGTTCCTTTCAGTGTTGCCGCGAGCTCTCGGAAGGAACGTCAGAGTCAAAGCTACACTAGGATCATATAGTTGCTAGTGTCCCTTTGGTTCTGACATTCGTAAAAGTGCCCGCTGCGATGGGATACGAATGTCAGAACCGGGACACTAGGAGCACCGTCAGATCGTCGAAACTCCGACAGAAGCGCGTCAGGCCGAAACGGGGCCGTCGGTACTCGCGTTATTGGCTACTTCCACCGGCCTTGCCGTCCTGATCCTGGGCACCCTCTGGTTCGTGTTCTTTCGAACCTGAGGCCTGGTTGTCCGCTCAAGGCGGATCGCGACGTGGTCGCGCCACTTCCATTTGGCAGCGGGTTCCATCGAAGAAGCCTGTGTCCGTGGTATTCCGGTCTTTCAGAATTTGCGAATCGCGGCATGATCCGGCCGCGAGGACTTGCGCGCGTTATTTGTAATTTTGCCGGGCAAGTTTTCGGCATTGCAAATCATGATGTCGCCCCATATCCGGGCGATCAAGAAGCGCGGGGGGAATGACCGGATGAATTCCATGCTCACCCTTCTCCTTCAGTCTTCGATCTTCGTCGCGGGTTTTCTTGTTGGATATGCCGCCTGTGCATGGCGATCGCACCGGCGCCGGACGCAATATGCCACCCTGGTGCCTCGTACCTCGACCTTTGGGCATCCGCGCCGGGCCTTTTAGGGGTCTCGCGGCGCACCCCGATCGCGATACGCGAAAAGCTGGCCTGGCGGCTTTATGCCGACGATGTATTCGCAGGCCCCGTGCCGGTATGGGCGTTGATAGTTGAAAAGCACCGCCGGCGATGCCGGTTCAGACCGAATGATCCGATTGGACCGGCTTGAGGTGCAGCAGGAACGACAACATCTGCCCCATGCAGATGCCGCTGATGCCGCCCAGCACCTTGACCAAAGCGTCGGCGACGCGGCCATGACGGTCCGGCGTCAATAGTTGAAGCACTTCCAACCCGAGCGCGGCCCCGACCACGAGGGCGACAATCAGCAACACGCGGTTGGGGTAAGCCAGTGCGAACGCAAGGCCCATCAGCGCAAAAGCCGCAAAATGTTCCAGATGGGGGCTCCCGAGTGACGGACGGTCCCCGACTGGCGACAGTGTTACGAAGGCGATGAGCCCGAGCGCCAGCCAGCCTGTAATGATGGATGTTCTCTGAATCACGACTGCTAGGTAAGCCACAATCAGTTTGACCTCAACCTGTTTGAGCCCTGCCGGTTCGACCCCAAAGCCATTGGCAAAACATCCCTAATCCCTAGTGTGGCGACTTTGACGTTCCTTTCAGTGTCGCCGCGAGTTCTTCGAAGGAACGTCAGAGTCAAAGCCACACTAGAATCATATGGTTGCTAGGGTCCCTTTGGTTCTGACATTCGTAAAGTGCCCGCCGCGAGGGGATACGAATGTCAGAACCGGGACACTAGTGTGGCGACTCTGACGTTCCTTTCAGTGTCGCCGCGAGTTCTTCGAAGGAACGTCAGAGTCAAAGCCACACTAGAATCATATGGTTGCTAGGGTCCCTTTGGTTCTGACATTCGTAAAGTGCCCGCCGCGATTTGGTACGAATGTCAGAACCGGGACACTAGACTTCGGACAAGTTCGGACGGTCGAATGCAACATTAACCATGAGCCAGACCTTCGTCATCCCCGACATCCATGGCCGGCTCGATCTGCTGCGTGACGGCCTCGCCGAAATTGCCGCGCGGGCGCAAGGCGAGGGGAACACCATTGTCGCGATAGGCGACTACGTCGACAAGGGTCCGGCGAGCAGGGGCGTGATCGACCTGATGTTGTCGGGTGTCGGCGAAGGGTTTCATTTGGTGACTTTGAAGGGCAACCACGATGCCATGATGGCTGGCGCGTTACGGAACCCTTCGAAAGTAGCAGATTGGTTGGCGAAGGGCGGTGATGCTGCGCTCGCTTCCTACGGCGGCGATCTGGCCAATGTTCCTCCAGCGCATATCGACTGGCTCGATCGTCTGCGGCCGTTCCATGTCGACGCCCACCGGCTCTATGTCCACGCCGGCGTCGATCCCCAAACTTCCCTGGAAGAACAGCGCGAGGAGACACTGCTGTGGAAGCGATATCCCAAGGGGTATTCCGACGGCTTTGGAAATCTCCACGTCGTCCACGGCCACGATAACTATCCCGACGGCCCGCTGCTCTACGAAGGTCGCACCAATCTCGACACGGCCGCCTGGCGTACGGGACGATTGACGATCGGCGTTTTCGACGACGACAGACCGGGCGGCCCGGTTGATTTCATCGTCATCCACGGAACGCCGGCGGCGCGTTGACGGGTCCGGAAGTCTGGTCCTTGCCCCGCGATCGGGATATCGTCGAAGGCGGTTGTGAAGAAAAAGTAACCTTGTGTCGCGCGGCCGTTCATAACCCATTCACGACGGCCGCGCTCATCTTGTGTCTAAAGTTATTGCTCACATTTGGAGACCCGCGTGCGCTTACTTGTGGTCGAGGACGATCCGGATCTCAATCGCCAACTCACGACGGCGCTGGGGGACGCCGGATACGTCGTCGATCGTGCCTTCGACGGCGAGGAAGGGCATTTTCTGGGCGACAGCGAGCCGTATGATGCGGTCGTGCTCGATATCGGCCTGCCGAAGATGGACGGCATCTCGGTGCTGGAATCCTGGCGGCGCAACGGCCGCTCGATGCCGGTGTTGATCCTCACCGCCCGCGACCGGTGGAGCGACAAGGTCCAGGGCTTCGACGCCGGCGCCGACGACTATGTGGCAAAGCCTTTCCACCTTGAGGAAATCCTGGCGCGAATTCGCGCGTTGCTTCGCCGCTCGACCGGGCACGCCCAGTCCGAGCTGACGTGCGGCCCGGTTTCGCTCGATACCCGCACCGGCCGCGTCAGCGTGTCCGGCAATCCGATCAAGATGACGTCGCATGAATACCGGCTGCTGGCCTATCTCATGCACCACACCGGACGCGTGGTATCGAGAACCGAACTCGTCGAGCATCTCTACGATCAGGATTTCGACCGCGACTCGAATACCATCGAGGTGTTCGTAGGCCGCATCCGCAAAAAGCTGGACGTCGATATCATCCAGACCGTAAGGGGACTTGGCTATCTGCTGACGCCGCCGGCACCGGGTAGTTGATCCGGCGTCTTATCCCGTGCTCTGTTCGGCCATGGAACGTTTTGAGGTTCGATATCTCTCCATGGCGATAGTGCGCGGCGGTTCGTTCGGGATGGCTTCCTGATGCGCCGCAGCTCGCTTGCCACCCGGCTGTTCCTCTCCGCGACCGCCTGGGTGGTGGTCATCTTGCTGATCACCGGCGTTATCCTGTCATCGGTATACCGGGACGCCACCGAGCGCGCCTTCGACCGCCGCCTCAATCTCTATTTGCGAACGCTGGTCGCCGAAGTCGCGACGCCCGACGAGCCGCCCGATCGCCAGTTCCAGTCGCTGGGCGAACCGCTGTTCGAACTGCCGTTGTCGGGATGGTATTGGCAGATCATCCGCACCGATTCCGACAAGGAGGACGTGCGCGCCTCGCGTTCGCTGTGGGACAAGAAACTGCCGAAACTGGAGGATCATGGCGCCGACTTGAGCGCGGCAGGCATCCGCCTTGGCTATATCGAGGGTCCCGAGGGGCAGACGTTGCGGATGGTGGAGCGGCCCGTCGATCTCGGCGCCGACGGCAAATTCCTGGTCGACGTCGCTGGTGATGCATCGGAGATTTTCGACGAGACCCGCAACTTCGATTATTATCTCGGCGGCACGTTCGTCGCGCTTTCGATCGTCCTGGTCCTGACCACGATCTTCCAGGTTCGCTTCGGGCTCGCGCCCCTCAAACGCATCTCGGATGCGATCGCCGACATCAGGTCCGGCCGGGCCGAAAGGCTCGAGGGCGAATTTCCGGTCGAGATCGCGCCGCTCGCGCGAGAGACCAACGCCTTGATCGACGCCAACCGGGAGATCGTCGAACGCGCCCGGACCCATGTCGGAAATCTTGCCCACGCGATCAAGACGCCGTTGTCCGTCATCGTCAACGAGGCCACCGCCCATTCCGCCGACCTGTTCGCCACGAAAGTTCTGGAACAGGCCGACGTGATGCGCGATCAGGTCGCTCACCATCTGGAGCGCGCGCGGATCGCGGCGCGTCTCACCATCGTCGGCACGGTCACGGAGGTCGGTCCCGTGGTGGACGCCTTGCGCCGGACCATGGGGAAGATCCATCGCGGCCGCGATGTCGCCATTGAGGTTTCCGCCGCCTCACAGGCCAGGTTCCGCGGTGAACGTCAGGACCTCGAGGAGATGGTCGGCAACCTCGTCGACAATGCCTGCAAATGGGCGGCCTCGCGCGTGTTCATCGAGGTCCTGGTGGGGCAGCCCGCCGAGCCCGGCGCGACATCGATGCTGCGAATAATCGTCGACGACGACGGGCGGGGCCTGTCGGAGCAAGAGCGTGCCCAGGTGTCCCGCAGGGGGCAGCGGCTGGACGAGTCCAAACCGGGTTCCGGCCTCGGACTGTCGATCGTGGTCGATCTCGCGGCCCTGTACGGCGGCAGCATCACCCTCGGTCGCGCCCCGATCGGGGGCTTGCGGGCGGAACTCTTGCTCCCGGCGGCGTGAGGCCGCGGTCAAAAATACAACTTTTGATAGATGGACGTCGCGGAAGGCATCCTGAACGATCGATATCCTAAACGACTTCTTAACGCGGTGGCTTTTACTGTAGCCCGTGGACGCATTTCTGCCGTCCGCGCCACACAATCGTGCACCGGGCGCATGGGCCAGACATCTATCGAACGGCTGAGAGATTATCTCACCCAGCTTTCACCGCAGTCGCAGGCGCTGCTGATGCGGGAGTTCGAGCGCGCCGTCGATCGTGGCGAGGACACCACCGTCGCCAACTTCGTGCTTGAACAGCTGCGCAAGATTGTTCGTGGCGCCGATGACGATGCGCGGCCGCGCACGGACAACCCGACGCGGCTCTTGTTCCGCCCGCTGGAGTCCTTTCTGATCGAAAGCAACGTCGTGGCGCGACCGGGTCAGATTCGCCGCGCATCGCTGCTGCCGGTCTGGCAGTGGCTGGTCCGCGAGGGAGCGCCGGATCCGGCGCGCGAATTCGAGCAGGCGCTTTCCCGCGGCCCCGAGAGCGGAACCACGCCGGAGATCGAGGCCGCCGCACGAAAACTTCAGTTCGCCGCGGCCGAGGCGCTACGAACCATTGCGATGCCTGCACCGGGCACCGACAATCGGCGCGCGCTTTCCCGCATCGGCTCGCCGGAAGTGATCGAGGATTTGCCGTCGATTGCCTGCCTCCTGCAGGCGCGCGAAGCGGTCGACACGCTCAATAGCCGCCTTCCCAGCTACTTGCGCGTCTTCAACGACGTACAGATTGCCTCGGTGACTTCCGCGCTCAATGTTCCCCCCTTGCAGACACCGCAATTGCTGCCCTTTGCACTGTCACTGGTGCTGCATCGGCTCGCCGCGCCGTGGCAGATCATCCGGCTCGCGGTCCGCATGGCGGCCTCCGACGACGAGCTTCGCGTTGCCGCGACGCCCTACGGCATCGCTGTTACCATTGCCCTGCACGATCTGTCTTGCCTCGCGGCAACGCTGCGGGCCGATATCAGGCGTAGCCGCTTCGACGACGTCGCCGAGCACCTGAAAACCCTGCATGACGGGGTCCGTGGCCTCAGGACCGAACTCGACCTCCGCAACGATTCAGCCTGGGGCAGGCAGCTGGCGGCGATCCGCGCCGACATATCCAGCGCCCTGCAATCGGAAATCGAAAGCGTTCCCGGCCGGGTCCGCAGGCTGCTGCGCCAGCGCACCGACAAGGACATTGCCGCGGGATCGCAGATCGATCCAGGCGATGTGGACGAGACCACCGCCTTGATCGAATTCGTCGCGGTATGCCGTACCTATGCCGGCGAACTGGCGATCAATGAAGTCACGCTGCGGACCTATTCCGATCTCCAGCACTATGTCGAGCAATCCACCGAGGCATTGGTGCAATCGCTCCGCGGCGGCGCAGGCAGGGGCAGGGCCTACCGCCAGATGCAGGTTGCCGCGGCAGTCCGCTTTTCTGACGTGCTGTTCGGCGCCGATTATGCGTCGCTGATGAGCCGGGCTGCGGAGAATGCCGTGATGGGCGAGCGCAAATCGCCGCGTGCGGGGTAATCCCGGCTTGGCAAGGGGCCCCGTAAAGCCTCAAATTCCGGGCTTCGCCAAGGCAGTTTTTACAATATTTCCCAATGGTTTGCGTTCGTCTCATCAAATTGATAATTGTCAATTGCCGGCATTGCCGCCGGTAGTGTAAAGCGGCGGCAGGCGCCGCGTCGGTTCGCGCCGCTCCATCGGAACCCGCTTCCATGATGCTGTGGTCTGTGTTCGCGCTGATGACGGCCGCGGCGATTTTCGCCGTGCTCTGGCCGCTGAGCCGCGGCAAGCGCCTGCAACATGACGGCAGCGAGGCCGTCGTCTACAAGGACCAGCTTGCCGAAGTCGACCGCGACGTTGCTGCAGGCCTTATCAATCCGCCCGAAGCCGCGGCCGCGCGCGTCGAAATCAGCCGCCGGTTGCTGGCGGCAGCCGACGATCAACGCCAGCCTGCTGCGGCCTCGAACCTGCGATTGCGCCGGGCCGCCGCCATTGTCGCCCTGCTGGGATTGCCGCTCATCGCGGTTGCAATTTACTACCCGCTCGGCTCGCCCGGCCTGGCCGACTTTCCGTTGGCCCAGCGCGCCCGCACCCAAGAAGCGACGCAATCGCTCGACAATCTCGTGGCGCAGGTCGAACAGCATCTGGCGAATAATCCCACCGACGGCCGGGGCTGGAGCGTTCTCGCGCCAGTGCTCGCGCGGCTCGGGCGCGTGGACGAGGCGGTCCGCGCCTTTCGAAACTCGATCACCTATAACGGCGAGAGTGCCGATCGGCGGGCCGATCTTGGCGAAGTTTTGGTGGCCGCTGCCGGGGGCGTCGTCACGGCAGAAGCCAAGACCGAATTCGAGCGTGCGGTGGCGCTGAACGCCGACGATGTGAAGGCGAGCTATTTCCTTGGGCTGGCCGCCGAGCAGGATGGCCGCGCCGAACAAGCGGCCTCGATCTGGCGGGCCATGCTTGAGAAGGCGCCGGCGAACGCGCCGTGGCGTCCGCTGGTCCAGGCCGCACTGATGCGCGTCGGGGGGTCTCCCGCTCCGGCATTGTCGAACGACGTCGTGGCGGCCGCAAAAGACATGAACGAGACCGATCGCAGCGCGATGATCCGCAGCATGGTCGAGCGTCTCGCCACCCGGCTGAAGCAGAACGGCGATGACGTCGAGGGATGGTTGCGGCTGGTTCGCGCCTATATGGTGATGGGGGACGCCGACAAGGCGAAAGGCGCCTCGTCCGATGCCCGGCAGGCGGTTGCCAGGGACCCGGAGCGGCTGCGGCAGTTGAATGAGGGCCTCAAGAACATGGGGCTCGACGGGTGAGTGCGACAATCAAAGCGGCATGGCTCCAGTGGTTAATATCTAGTGTAGCGACTCTGACGTTCCTTTCAGTGTTGCCGCGAGCTCTCGGAAGGAACGTCAGAGTCAAAGCTACACTAGGATCATATAGTTGCTAGTGCGGCGAATTTGAAGTTCCTATCAGTGTGGCCGCAAGTTCGTGATAGGAACTTCAAATTCAAAGCCGCACTAGAAATAACAAGTTGCCAGAGCTCCTTTGATTCCGAAGTTCGCATCAGAGGTCGCCGCGATAGTTTGCGAACTTCGGAATCGGAGCTCTAGTGTCCCTTTGGTTCTGACATTCGTAAAAGTGCCCGCTGCGATGGGATACGAATGTCAGAACCGGGACACTAGCGTCAAATTGCAGCGCACGCGGTGCGGAGAATTTGAAGTGACCTTGGATAGGATCGCCGCGGTGGTGAGAGGCAATCAATGACGCGCAAACAGCGCCGTTTGACGATCATAGGCGGCTCGCTTGCTGTCCTCGGCGTGGCCGCGGCGCTGGTGCTGAATGCAATGCGCGACTCGATCGTGTTCTTCTCGACGCCGAAGATGGTTGCGGAGAAGCACATTCAGCCCGGCAAGCGGTTTCGTCTCGGCGGCCTCGTGCAGCCAGGCTCGCTGGTGCGCGGCGACAATCTGAACGTCACCTTCGAGGTCGCCGACGGAAGCACCGCCTTGCCGGTTTCCTACCGGGGAATCCTTCCTGATCTCTTTCGCGAAGGGCAGGGCGTTGTAGCGGAAGGCGCACTCGACGCCTCCGGCGTGTTCAAGGCCGATACCGTGCTTGCCAAACACGACGAGAACTACATGCCCAAGGATGTCGCCGACGCCCTGAAAAAGCAGGGATACTGGAAGGACGGTTACGGCGCCAAACCTGACGGCAAGCCAGCCGCCGCCGGAAGCAATGTCGGGTCGGCCCGTGCGGCGCAACGCGAGCAGGGGGCGGTGCAGTGATAGCCGAAAGCGGACATTATGCGCTGGTCCTGGCGCTCGGCCTGGCGCTGATTCAGTCGACCGTGCCGATCCTCGGCGCGCGTTGGCGCGAATTTGCACTGATGGATGTTGCGCGCTCGACGGCGGTCGCCCAGCTCGTGTTCGTGGCGGCTTCGTTCGCGGCGCTGGTCGCGCTCCACGTTTCCTCCGATTTTTCCGTCGCCAACGTGTTCGAGAATTCGCACTCGATGAAGCCGCTGATCTACAAGATCACCGGCGTGTGGGGTAACCACGAAGGCTCGATGCTGCTCTGGGTCCTGATCCTCGCGCTGTTCGGCGGAATGGTTGCGGTTTTTGGCAATAACCTGCCGATATCGCTTCGCGCGCACGTGCTGGCGGTGCAGGCCTGGATTGCGAGCGCGTTCTATCTTTTCATCCTGATGACCTCCAATCCGTTTCTGCGCATCGCCAATCCGCCGATCGAGGGACAGGACCTCAATCCCGTCTTGCAGGATATCGGCCTCGCCGTGCATCCGCCGATGCTCTATCTCGGCTATGTCGGTTTTTCGATTTCGTTCTCCTTTGCGGTTGCGGCCCTGATCGAAGGTCGGATCGATGCCGCATGGGCGCGCTGGGTGCGGCCGTGGACGTTGGTGGCCTGGATATTCCTCTCGCTTGGCATCGCCATGGGCTCCTACTGGGCCTATTACGAACTCGGCTGGGGCGGCTGGTGGTTCTGGGACCCGGTGGAGAATGCCTCGCTGATGCCCTGGCTCGCCGGCACCGCCTTGCTGCATTCGCTGGTGGTGATGGAGAAGCGCAACGCGCTCAAGGTCTGGACCATCCTGCTGTCGATCCTGACATTCTCGCTGTCATTGCTCGGCACGTTCCTGGTTCGCTCCGGCGTGCTGACATCGGTGCACGCCTTTGCCAACGATCCAAGGCGCGGCGTATTCATCCTTCTGATCCTTTGCGTTTTCATCGGCGGCAGTCTTGCGCTCTATGCCTGGCGCGCTTCCGCCCTCAAGCAAGGCGGCTTGTTCGCGCCGATCTCGCGCGAGGGCGCGCTCGTCCTCAACAATCTGCTCCTGACGACGGCGTGCGCGACGGTTTTTGTCGGAACGCTGTATCCGCTTGCGCTGGAAGTGATGACCGGAGACAAGATTTCGGTCGGCGCTCCGTTCTTCAATCTCACCTTCGGGCCGCTGTTCGTTCCGCTGCTGATTGCCGTGCCGTTCGGGCCGTTGCTCGCCTGGAAGCGCGGCGATTTGCTCGGCGCCGCCCAGCGCCTGATGACCGCAGGTGTCGTCGCATTGATGATGGTCGCGCTGGTCTACGCCTGGACGCTTGGCGGCAGCACGTTCGCCCCGCTTGCGATCGGCCTTGCGCTGTTTGTGATCTTTGGCGCGTTAAGCGACATTGTCGAACGCATCGGCTTGTTTCGGACGCCGTTTTTGACCGCGATGCGGCGCGCGCGCGGGTTGCCGCGCTCGGCCTGGGGCACGATGTTCGCCCACGCCGGCGTCGGGGTGGCGCTGATCGGCATCGTCTGCGAGACGACGTGGAACAGCGAATATATCAAGTCGATGAGACCCGGTGATGTCGCCAGTATCGCGGGTTACAATTTGAAGCTCGATGGCCTGACGCAGCGCCAGGGGCCGAATTACGGTGAAATGGCCGCCCAATTCAGCGTCAGGATCGACGGCCAGATGCTTGACACCATGACGCCGTCGAAACGCAATTTTACCACGCGGGGGGCGACCACAACGGAAGCCGCGCTGCTCACGCGCGGAGCGAGCCAACTTTATATCTCGCTTGGCGAGACCGCCGCGGACGGCTCGATCGGCGTGCGAATCTACCACAAGCCTTTGGTGCTATTGATCTGGTTTGGTCCGGTGCTGATGGCGTTCGGCGGCATGTTGTCGCTGTCGGATCGTCGATTGCGCGTCGGTGCACCCAAGCCCGCAAAATCCCTGCGTGGATTACAGGCGGCGGAGTGATGTCTTGATACGAGCTCTCGGTTTGGCGTTGGCGATCGGTGTGATGGCGTCGACTGCGGTTCATGCCGTTCAGCCCGACGAGATCATGTCGGATACGGTCAAGGAGGAGCGGGCGCGGGATCTGTCGCGCGAATTGCGCTGCATGGTGTGTCAGAACCAGTCGATCGACGATTCCGAAGCGCCGCTGGCACGCGATCTGCGGCTGCTGGTTCGAGAGCGGATCGCTGCCGGCGACAGCGACGCGCAGGTGATCGATTTTCTGGTCGCGCGCTATGGCGAGTTCGTACTGCTGAAGCCCAGGCTCAACGGGCACACCTGGTTGCTCTGGTTTTTGACGCCGCTGGCGTTGTCGGGCGGTGGTCTTGCGCTGTGGATGCACGGCCGTCGCCGCGCTCAATCTGCCGGGCGACAGGATACCGCGCTGTTGAGTTTGACGGCCGACGAAGAGGCGCGGCTCAATCGGCTGATCGGGGCGGAACCGGCTCCCGAAAAATAGCGACGGATGGCGATTTGGCCTGCGGTCATCCGTCGCATTCCCGCAGCGTTCATTACCAAAGTTTAATTCCCTCGCCAGCGCGTCGTAAGGCGGAGATCCCCATCTTTGAAGCCTACAGGTGCAGCCCCCGCACCCCCGATTCAGGCTCTGGAGAAGCTTTTATGACTGACCGCCCCGTTGATCTTTCTTCACTCCCGTCTTACCGCGCTCCGCGGCGCTCGCTCTTGTCGGCGCGCAAATTCGCGCTGATGGCATCGGTCGTGGCCGGCCTCGGCGCCGCCGTTTATGGCTTTGGACCTTCGACCAACCCCGGCGATATCTTCAGCACCAGCGCCCATGCGCAGGTCAACAATGAAGTCCGCAAGGTCGCGCAGCCGGTGGGCTTTGCCGACATCGTCGAGCGCGTGAAACCTTCCGTGATTTCGGTGAAGGTCAATATCAACGAGAAGGTCGCCAAAAACGATAGCGGCGACAACAGCGAGGATTCGCCGTTCCAGCCGGGATCGCCGATGGAGCGTTTCTTCCGCCGCTTCGGCGGGCCTGATGGTTTGCCGCCCGGCTTGCGGGGCGGACCGCGTGGCCATGGCGCCGTGACCGGCCAAGGTTCCGGATTCTTCATTTCGGCTGACGGTTATGCCGTCACCAACAACCACGTCGTGGACAGCGCCGACAAGGTCGAGGTGACGACCGATGACGGCAAGACCTACAGCGCCAAGGTGATCGGCACCGATGCGCGTACCGATCTCGCGCTGATCAAGGTCGAAGGCGGCTCGAATTTCGCGTTCGCCAAGCTTTCCGACGGCAAGCCGCGGATTGGCGATTGGGTTCTCGCGGTCGGTAACCCGTTCGGACTCGGTGGCACCGTCACCGCCGGTATCGTTTCGGCCAGCGGCCGCGACATCGGTAACGGACCCTATGACGATTTCATCCAGATCGATGCGCCCGTGAACAAGGGCAACTCCGGTGGTCCGGCCTTCAATACCGAAGGCGAAGTGATGGGTGTCAACACCGCGATCTATTCGCCGTCCGGCGGCAGCGTCGGCATTGCGTTCTCGATTCCCGCTTCCACCGTGAAGAGCGTGGTCGCGCAACTCAAGGACAAGGGTACGGTGAGCCGTGGCTGGATCGGCGTCCAGATTCAGCCGGTCACGGCTGAAATCGCCGACAGCCTCGGCCTGAAGAAGGCGGAAGGCGCGTTGGTCGCCGAACCGCAGGCCAACGGGCCGGCGGCCAAGGCCGGCATCGAATCCGGCGACGTGATCATCTCGGTGAATGGCGAGACGGTGAAGGACGCCCGCGAGCTTGCGCGCACGATCGGTGGTCTTGCGCCGGGCAGCGCCGTCAAGCTCAACGTGCTGCACAAGGGCCAGGACAAGACGATCAGTCTGAATCTCGGCCAGTTGCCCAACACGCTCGAAGCCAAGGCTGACGTCGATAACAACGACAAGGGCAATGCTACCCGCGGAACCGACGTGCCGAAACTCGGCCTGACGCTCGCGCCCGCCAACAGCGTTGCAGGTGCCGGCAAGGACGGCGTCGTGGTGACCGACGTCGATCCGAAGAGCGCGGCCGCCGAGCGTGGCTTCAAGGAAGGCGACGTCATTCTCGAAGTCGCCGGCAAAAGCGTTACCAATGTCGCAGATGTGCGTGAGGCGATCGCGGCAGCGCACAGCGACAACAAGAACAGCGTCCTGATGCGGGTCAAGAGCGGCGGATCTTCGCGCTTTGTCGCGATCCCGCTGGCGAAGGGCTGAACATCAGGCACTCAAGGAATGGAGGGTGCCGCCGGCAAAATCGCCCCCGCCGGCGGCGCTTTCTCCTGGGGGCGGGTCGAGTGACCCGCTCCCTTGACTACCTTCCGGTGGAAAACGCCCCCCTCCGTCGGGAGGTCAAAGGGCGGTGAGGTCCCCCAGCTTCACCGCCCGCTTTTTTGGCCAAAAAGGGCGCGTCCGATCGCCTTGCATGAGGGCCCCGGCCGCGCCATGGTGATGGAAGGCTCTCACGTGACCGCGATCGCAACCGACACCCAGATGCGACTTTTGATCATCGAAGACGACCGCGAATCCGCCGACTATCTGGTCAAGGCGTTCCGTGAAGTCGGATATATCGCCGATCTCGCCGGCGATGGCGAAGAAGGTTTGGCGCTCGCCGAAGGCGGCGACTATGACGTGCTCGTGGTCGATCGCATGCTTCCCAAACGCGATGGCCTGTCGCTGATCGGCGCCCTGCGCGAAAAGGGCAATCGCACGCCGGTTCTGATTCTCTCGGCGCTCGGACAGGTCGACGACCGCATCAAGGGCTTGCGGGCCGGCGGCGACGACTATCTGCCAAAACCCTATTCGTTCGCCGAGTTGCTGGCGCGTATAGAGGTCCTGTCGCGCCGCCATGGCGGACCCGCGGAGGAAACCACCTATCGCGTCGGCGATCTCGAACTCGACCGGCTTTCGCACCGGGTGACGCGCGGCAAGGACGAATTGACGCTGCAACCGCGCGAGTTCCGGTTGCTGGAATATCTGATGAAGCATGCCGGGCAGGTCGTGACGCGGACCATGCTTCTGGAGAACGTCTGGGACTATCATTTCGATCCGCAGACCAATGTCATCGACGTGCATATTTCACGGCTGCGTTCCAAGATCGACAAGGGCTTCGAGCGTCCACTGCTGCACACCATTCGCGGCGCGGGATACATGATCCGTGACGGCATTCGGTAAACTGATCCGAACCACGGCGTTCCGCCTGACGCTGGTCTATCTGTTCCTGTTCGCGCTGTTCGCCGCCTCGCTTCTTGGCTTTTTTGCCTGGAATACCCGCTGGCTGATCAACGAACAAATTACCACCACGGTGAACGCGGAAACCGGCGAAATCAGCGATATATTCGCCCGGCGCGGCCTTCGCGGTCTCGTGCTGACCATCGAAAATCGCGCGTTGCGACCCGGCGCCAATCTTTACCTCGTCACGACGCCGGCAGGCCAGGCGATCGCCGGCAATGTCGGTTCGCTGGCGCCGGGGGTCATGGCGACCATCGGATGGTCGGAAACCGCCTACCGCCGGCTTGACGACCAGGACAATGCAAATCATTTCGCGCTGGTACGGGTGACGGAACTCTCCAGCGGCTTCAGGCTCTTGATCGGCCACGATCTCGAGGAGCGGCGACGGCTGTTCGGCGTCGTCGCCAAGGCCGCGCAGTGGTCGGTGTTGATCGTGGTGGTGCTCGGCCTCGGCGGCGGCATCTTTGTCGCGCGGCGTGTGCTGCGACGGATTGACGCCATGACCGGCACCACCCAACGCATCATGGCGGGGGACTTGAGCGGACGGCTTCCGGTTGGACGCAGCGGCGACGAGCTCGATCGCCTGGCCGGCAATCTCAACGCCATGCTGGAACGCATCGAGGCCCTGATGATGGGGCTAAAGGAAGTTTCCGACAACATCGCCCATGACCTGAAAACGCCGCTGACGCGCCTGCGCAATCGCGCCGAGGAGGCGCTGGCGAAATCCAGAACCGAGGGCGAATACCGCTCCGCGCTGGAACGAACCATCGAGGAATCCGACGGCCTGATCCGGACCTTCAATGCGCTGTTGATGATTGCACGGGCCGAATCCGGTCAGGCGCGTGGCGATATGGATGACTTTGACGCCGCCGATGTCGCTCACGGCATTCACGAGCTTTACGAGCCGCTCGCCGAAGACGATGGCACGACGCTGAGCGTGAAAGCCGAATCGGCGCCGATTCACGGCAATCGGGAGTTGATCAGCCAGGCTCTGGCCAACCTTGTCGAGAACGCCATCAAGTATGGCAAGCCTGACGCCGCCGCGCAGCCGCTGAGCGCAGGCGCCGTTAGCGAAGCCGCTCGCAGGGACATTCTGATCGAAGCCCGCCGCGAGGGCGATCGGGTGCTGCTGAGCGTCACCGACCACGGACCGGGAATTCCGCTGGCAGACCGTAAACATGCGGTGGAGAGATTTGTCCGGTTGGAGGCCAGCCGAACCCTGCCAGGTTCCGGCCTGGGATTAAGCCTGGCATCGGCGGTAGCGACGCTGCATGGTGGTGATCTCAGGCTCGACGACGCCCATCCAGGCCTGGTTGCCACGCTCGCGATCCCGGCACTGGCCGGTGGCAGCGACAGGCTTGCGGCTCAAACGCAGGATGTGCCACAGAAAGCGGCATGAATTGGGGTCGCGCGGTATTCGCGCGAGCGCGATTTAGCACTGCTTTTGGCTCCTTCGGATCGACATTCGCCATGACTGTTCGCGGCAACCGTGATGCGAATGTCGAATCCACGTCGCTCGCCGCGCGGTTTGTTACCGGACCGTATCTGTCGGCCTCCGGTGCCGCCAGCCGGCGGATTTCGGACTGGCTGTCCGACCTCGCACCGGGAAAGGCGGCCGAGTTCGAAGAACTGTTCGCGCGATTTCCCTACTCGGGGCGGATTTTCGCAAGCATCGCCGAAGCCTCGCCCTTTCTCTTCGACCTGGTTCGCGCCGATGCGGCCCGCGCATTCAGGCTCTTGCAACGCGAGCCCGATCGACATTTGCTCCGACTGATCGAGGAGACCCGGCGGGGCGTATTGGCGGCGTCGAACGAAACGCAGGCGATGCAGCTGCTGCGCCGCGCGAAGGCCGAGGCGGCGTTACTGATCGCGCTATGCGACATCGGTGGCGTTTGGCCGGTCATGCAGGTCACAGCGGCTTTGACCGACTTCGCATTAGCCGCGGTGCAGTCGGCATTGCACTTTCTGTTGCAGCAGGAGGCCGCGCGCGGGAGGATTTTGCCGCCGAATCCGGATCGTCCGGAGGAAGGCAGCGGCCTGATCGTGCTTGCGATGGGCAAGATGGGCGCGGGAGAATTGAACTTCTCCAGCGATATCGACCTGATCGTATTTTACGATGCCGAGGCGTCTTCGCTTGCGAGCGACATAGAACCGCAGCCGTTCTTTGTCCGCGTGGCACAAGGTTTGTCGCGGCTGTTGCAGCAGCGCAGCGGCGAGGGCTACGTGTTCCGGGTCGATTTGCGGCTACGTCCCGATCCGGCCTCGACGCCGCTGGCGATCTCGACCGCCTCGGCGCTGCATTATTATGAACGGGAGGGCCGCACCTGGGAGCGCGCCGCCATGATCAAGGCGCGGCCTTGTGCCGGCGACCTGCGGGCCGGCGAAGCGTTGATCGCGGAACTCGCCCCCTTCGTCTGGCGCAAACACCTGGATTTTGCTGCGCTCGCCGACGTGCACGACATGAAGCGGCAGATGCAGATCTACCGGGCGCAAAGCGAAATCGCGGTCGAAGGCCACAACGTCAAGATCGGGCGCGGCGGTATCCGCGAGATCGAATTCTTCGCACAGACCCAGCAGTTGATCACCGGCGGCCGGCATCCGGAATTGCGGGTGCGGCCGACACTGGAGGCGCTGGACCGGCTGGCTTCGAGCAACTGGATTACGCTTGAGGCACGTGACGAACTCGCCGCGGCTTACGAATTCCTGCGCCGTGTCGAACACCGGCTACAGATGATGGCGGACGAGCAGACCCACGCGCTGCCTGATGAACGCGAAGCAGTCGAGCAATTTGCTCGGTTTTTCGGTTATGAAAGCCGCGCCGCATTTGCAAGCGATCTACTCGGGCACCTCACCATCGTGCAGGGGCATTACGCCAAGCTGTTCGAAGGCGATCCGGCGGGCACGGCCAAATTGCCGGAGGTGGATTACACCGCGGGCCCGGATGATCCGCGCCTGATCGATCACCTGGCCACGCTCGGTTTCAAGAGGCCGATGACGGTGGCTGCGACCGTGCGGCACTGGCTGGATGGGGACTATCGTGTGCTCAGGGTAGAGGCGACGCGCAATTCCTTTGTTGAGTTTCTTCCTGCATTGATCACGGGACTTGCCAATGCCGAAGATCCCGACAATGCGATCGTCGTTTTCGATCACTTTCTTCAGGCCTTGCAGCGAGGCGGCAGGCTGTTCGTGCTGCTCAGCCAAAACCGTGACCTGGTGGCGCTGGTGGCGCTGGTTCTGGGCGCAGCTCCCCGTCTCGGCGACATGCTGACGCGGCAGCCGCAGATCATGGACGGTCTGATTGATCCGCGCTTCTTCGGCGCCATGCCGGACCGGCGCGAGTTGTCCGCGCGTCTGGCTGCGACGCTGGAAGACGCAGGTTCCTACGAGGA
Organism: uncultured Alphaproteobacteria bacterium; assembly: GCA_963832045.1. Taxonomy (GTDB): domain Bacteria; phylum Pseudomonadota; class Alphaproteobacteria; order Rhizobiales; family Xanthobacteraceae; genus Bradyrhizobium. The sequence goes on along the minus strand of CAWHSM010000004.1, from coordinate 85,928 downwards.
ATTTCTGGACCGTCTGCGGCTGTTCGGCCGCGAGAGCCTGTTCCTGATCGGCACCCGGATTCTGTCGGGTACCGTTTCCGCCCAGCAGGCGAGCACTGCTTTCGCCGATGTCGCCGAAGGGATCGTTCAGACCGTACATGGACTGGTGATCGGGCAATTCGCCGCTCAATATGGCCGGATCAAGGGACAAGAGACCGCGATCCTGGCGATGGGAAGGCTGGGCAGCCGCGAGATGACGGCGTCATCCGATCTTGATCTGATCCTGCTGTATGATTTCGACGCGGATGAGCCGGATTCCGACGGCGCCAAATCGTTGCACGGCGCGCAATATTTTGCCCGCTTCACGCAGCGGCTGATCAGCGCGTTTACAACGCGAACCAATTACGGCGTGCTCTACGAAATCGATATGCGGCTGCGGCCGTCGGGCCGGGCCGGACCTGTGGCCTCGCATGTCGATGCGTTCGCCGAGTACCAGGACAAGGAAGCCTGGACCTGGGAGCATATGGCGCTGACGCGGGCACGGGTGATTTCGGCGTCGCCGGCATTTCGCGACAAAATCGCAGGAGTCATTCGCCGGGTAATGACGCGGCCGCGCGACGCCGCGAGCGTCGCCATCGACGTGGCCGACATGCGCCGCGCTATCGCGCTGGAGAAGGGCGAAAGCGAGCTCTGGGACCTGAAGTACGCCGCGGGAGGCCTGATCGATATCGATTTTATCGCCCAGTATCTGCAACTGGCGCACGCTGCCGATAAACCCGACATGCTCGATGTCAATACGCTGCACGTGCTCGACAACGCTGTCCGGCTCGGCCTGTTGCCGGCTGCATCGGCGGAAATATTGCGCGCGGCGGCGCTGCTTTATCACGATCTGACACAGATCCTGCGACTCTGCGTCAGTGAAAAGTTCAACCCCGAGACATCGGGCGAGGACCTGTTGCAGATCATGGCCCGGGCCGGCGATGCGCCGGACTTCTCCTCCCTTCAGGCCCGGGTCAAGGAAACCCAGGCAGAGGTGCGGCGGGTGTTTAACGCGCTGCTTGAGGGAGATACCTAGTGCCCACTTTCCGAAGTTCAACTCCACGCCTTATGATACCAATGGCACCAGACAATGACCGTCATCCTGAGGTGCCCCGCGCTCTTGCGCGGGCCTCGAAGGATGGCCGCGAGTCGGTACGTATTGCCATCCTTCGAGGCTCGCTTCGCTCGCACCTCAGGATGACGCAGTGAGTCAATGGCCGCGGCCATTGGTATGACGCGCAGGTCAAGGCGATTGAAGCGCGGTTGAAGCTGGCGACGACGCGCCTTGGCCGGATGACGCAGCTATTCGAAAGCGATTCCGGCCGTGCCGTCCTGCAGGCGATCGCGACCGGGCAGCTCCAGACTTCGGGGCTCGCCGTTCAATCCAAGGCCATCGAAGCGGCGCCATTTGCCGCGCGTATCAGGCTCGACGACGCAGCTCTGGCCGATAGCCGGCCGGCAGCACCGGTACGGCTGCGATTTCACGGACCGGGTGAAGGCCGCCCATGTGATCCGTAAGGTATTGTTACGCCAAATCGCGATCACGAATTACGTCAATCCGTTTTGATCTACATCAACCCGTTTTTGGCCGGGGTATGGTGCGACGTGGTTGAGCAAAGGCTGGGCCTTATAGGGGAGCGGTTGATGTCAACGAGTGGGGAACGTGGCGTAGCTTCAGGGAAACCGCCGCCCGGCATCGGCGTGCCGGTTCCGGAGCAGCCGGCGCTTCGGCTGATCTATGACACGGCGCCGATCGGTCTTGCCGTTCTTTCTCCGGACTGTCGCTATTTGCAGATCAACCAGCGCCTCACCGAGATATGCGGCCTCTCCGTTGAGGATCATCTGGGGCGGTCGGTTCGGGACTGCGTTCCGGCGCTGGCGGACGCGGTCGAAGACATCGTCCGCTCGATCATGAGCACGGGCGAGCCGGTGACGGGCATCGAGGTCGCCGGCCAGCGTGCCGATCAAGCCGAGGAGCGCTGGTGGGTGACCTATTGGCATCCGCTGCGGAACGCAGCCGGCGATATCGTCGGGATTAACGTCGCCGCCGAAGAAGTCACCGAGCGCAAGCGTGCGGTGGCAGCATCACAGGCACACGAAAGGGAGTTGCGCAGCGCCCGAGACGCGGCCCAGGCTGCGTTGCGACATCTACAGGCGACGCAGGAATCGCTGATCGAATCTGAGAAACTTGCGGCACTCGGGCGGCTGGTGGCGGGGGTGGCGCACGAAGTTAATAGTCCCGTCGGTACCAGCCTCACCATCGCCTCGTCGCTCGAGAGCAAGACGGCTCAATTCGCCGCGCAAGTGGCGCAAGGCAACCTCAGGCGATCAAGTCTCAATAATTTCCTCGAGGTTAGCCGCAAGGCATCGGCGCAACTCGTCGCCAACCTCAATCACGCGGCTGAACTGGTTCAGTCGTTCAAACAAGTGGCAGTCGACCGGAGTTCGTCGAATTGGCGTATCTTCGATTTGAGCGATATCACCGCACAGGTCATCAAGAGCCTGCGGGCGGGTCTCAGAGATCGAGGCTTGACCGTCCGTTTCGACTGCCCGCCGGATCTGACGATGAACGGTTATCCCGGTCCTTATGGACAGATGTTGAGCAATCTCTTTCTCAATTCGATAACGCATGGGTTTCCCGACGGTAGGGGAGGCATCATCGACGTCGAGGTGCAGGCGTCGGGTGACGAGGAGGTTGAAATTCGCTTCTCTGACGACGGCTGTGGCATGAGCGCCGATGTCAGGCACAAGGCCTTCGATCCGTTCTTCACGACGCGGCGCGATCACGGCAGCACCGGTCTCGGCCTGCACATCGTCCACACGATCGTCACGAATTGCCTGGGCGGCCAGGTCAGTCTTGATAGCGAGCCTGATGAGGGAACGAAAATCAGGATCATTTTGCCGCGCGTGGCCCCCGCAGCGGGGCCGCCATGATCGCCCGTGCACTGATCGGTGGTTGCCTGGTCGCTCTCGTGGTGTTGCCGAGCTTTGCGGCGGCACAGGGAGCATCTTCCCAAAAGGATAACGACAATGCTGGCGACGACCTGTTCATCCCTCCGGCCAACCTTTTCCAAATGCTGAACGAATACAGGACGGCGCCCGGCAGCGGCAGCACGCCGGGATCGACGCGCGACGTCACGACGGAGACGCTCGACCTGCGGATGGATCACTCACTCGATTTGGCGCCAATGTGGATTCTGGCGCTACGCGCCGATCTGCCCTTGGTCGCAAAAAACCCGATCACGTCGGACAATCCCAACGGGGATTACCTCAGTGGCGTCGGTGACGCCGATGTTCAGGCCGTCGTCATCCACAATCTGGACCAGCGCTGGGCGGTCGGATTCGGCGCTCGCCTGATCACACCCACCGGCGGCGACACGCTGGGCGCGGGAAAATGGCAGATCATGCCTGCGGCGGGTGTGCGCTACGCGCTGTGGGAGATAAGCTCTTCGAGCTATTTCGAGCCGGTGGTGCGATACGACGTCAGTTTCGCCGGCGATCCGACCAAGAGAAATATCAGCAACCTTCAATTTGCACCGACATTCAACATTGGCCTTCCCGACCGCTGGTTCCTGATTTTCTATCCGAGCGCGGATATCAGGATCAACTACGGCGACCCGATCACCGGCCAGACCGGCCGGCTGTTCCTGCCATTCGACGTCAGAGTCGGGCGTAAATTGTCGGACAATATCGCGCTCTCGTTCGAGCTCGGCGTGCCAATCATCAAAGACTACCCGGTCTATAATTTAAAGACGCAGGTCAGGCTCAACGTTACCTACTAAGGCGCAGCCGCTTTACGTCAGCCCGCCGCACGGGTTGTGGTGCTCGCGGCCTTCTGAAGCGTCGTCAAGGCTTCCCGGACATTCTGGTCAAGTCCGGCGCCGCCTGCGTCGAGATGGGCGAAGATCGCCTTGCGCATCCGCGGATCCCAGAACTTTCGGATGTGTTCAGCCACGCCGGCTACGGCCTGGTCGTGCCCCTGACTCTGAAAAAATTTTCCGATTTGATTGGCCATGTAGACCAGCCGGTCGTCATGCGACATGGGTGGTTCCTTGCACGGCCGTGCCGGGTGTGATGCGATTCTGATGCGTGAAGACTTCGAACCCGTCGGCGCGGGCAATGGCGACCAGCGTAATGCCGGCGGCTTCAGCCATTCTGACGGCGAGCGCGGTCGGCGCGGAGACCGCGACCATGACCGGTGCGCCAATGGCAGCCGTCTTCTGAACCATTTCGACCGAGACGCGGCTGGTCAGCAAGACGGCGCCCTCGCTGGTCGGCACCTTGGCCTGAGCGAGCGCCCCTGCCAGCTTGTCGAGCGCATTGTGGCGACCGACATCCTCGCGCAGCGCCACGATGCCGCGGCCAGGCAACCAGAACGCCGCGGCGTGCACGGCGCGTGTTTCGATATTGATCGTCTGCAACGGAGCGATGGTTTGCATGACCGCCAGGATGTCTTGGGACGCGAAACTCCCGCCTCCAGAGACGACGGAAGCCGGACGCAGTGCCTCGGTGATCGAATCGATTCCGCAAAGCCCGCAGCCGGTGGGACCGGCGATTTGCCGCCGCCGATCACTGATGCGGGACGCTTTCTCGTCGGCCAGCCACATCCGCAGTTCGACGCCTTCGCCGAGATCGACGATCTCGATCGACTGGATCTCTTCCGGCGTTTGCACGATGCCTTCGCTCAGGCTGAAACCGATCGCAAAATCCGTCAGGTTTTGCGGCGTACCCATCATCACGGCGTAGGTCCCGCCGTTATAGGTCAGCGCCAGCGCGGTTTCTTCCGGAATGGTGCGCGCGGCTTCGTGCTGGCTACCGTCGCGCCAGACCTGCCGATTGACTGTGCGCACCGGCTTGTGCATCGGCTACTCCGCGGCTTCCAGCGGCGCGATACGCCGCGAATGGCGCGCCTGCTCGTCATAGGCCTTCTGCCACTCGGATGGTCCGTTCGACGGCGATATCTCCACCGCCGTGACCTTGTATTCGGGGCAGTTGGTGGCCCAGTCGGAAAACTCCGTGGTGATGACGTTGGCCTGCGTGTCCGGATGGTGGAAGGTCGTGTAGACCACGCCCGGTGCGACGCGATCGGTGATCAGGGCGCGCAGCGTGGTCTCGCCGGCCCGGCTCTTGAGCCTTACCCAGTCGCCGTCGCGCACGCCGCGCTGTTCGGCATCATGCGGATGGATTTCGAGCCGGTCTTCGCTGTGCCAGACCACGTTCTCTGTGCGGCGGGTCTGAGCGCCGACATTGTACTGGCTGAGAATGCGGCCCGTCGTCAGCAGCAGCGGGAAGCGCGGCCCGGTGCGTTCGTCGGTCGGGACATATTCGGTGATGACGAACTTGCCCTTGCCGCGGACGAAGCCGTTGATATGCATCACCGGCGTGCCCTCGGGCGCCTTCTCGTTGCAGGGCCACTGCACCGAGCCGAGTTCATCGAGCTTGGCGTAGGAGACGCCGGTAAAGCTCGGGGTGAGGGCGGCGATCTCGTCCATGATCTCAGACGGATGATTGTACTTCATCTCGAAGCCCATCGCTTTCGCAAGCCCAATGGTCACTTCCCAATCGCCCATGCCGTTGCGTGGCGTCACCATTTTGCGGACGCGCTGGATGCGTCGTTCTGCGTTGGTAAAGGTGCCATCCTTTTCGAGGAAGGTCGAGCCCGGCAGGAAGACGTGGGCGTAGTTGGCGGTCTCGTTGAGGAAGAGGTCGTGGACGACGACGCATTCCATCGACGACAGCGCCGCGACCACATGCTTGGTGTTGGGGTCGGATTGCAGGATGTCTTCGCCCTGCACATAGATCCCCCTGAACGTGCCTTCGATCGCGGCGTCGAACATGTTGGGAATGCGCAGGCCCGGCTCCGGGTTGAGCTTGACGTTCCACAGCGCCTCGAACTGATCGCGGACTGCATCGCCCGAGATGTGACGGTAGCCCGGCAGTTCGTGCGGGAACGAGCCCATGTCACAGGCGCCCTGCACGTTGTTCTGGCCGCGCAGCGGGTTCACGCCGACGCCGGGGCGGCCGATATTGCCGGTAGCCATCGCAAGGTTGGCGATTGCGATCACGGTGGTCGAGCCCTGGCTGTGCTCGGTGACGCCGAGGCCGTAATAGATTGCGCCGTTGCCGCCGGTCGCAAACTGCCGTGCGGCTTTGCGCAAATCTTTCGGATCGACGCCGGTCATGATCGCGGTGGCTTCAGGGCTGTTTTTCGGCAGCGAAACGAACGCTGCCCAGTCCTGGAACTCACTCCAGTCGCAGCGCTCGCGCACAAAGGCCTCGTCAACCAGGCCTTCGGTGACGATGACATGCGCAATCGCCGTCAGCACGGCGACGTTGGTGCCGGGCAATAGCGGCAGGTGCAACGCCTTCACGTGCGGCGATTCCACCATCTCGGTGCGGCGCGGATCGACCACGATCAGCTTGGCGCCCTGACGCAGCCGCTTCTTCATGCGAGAGGCGAACACCGGATGTGCGGCTGCCGGATTGGCGCCGATCACCATGATGACGTCGGAATGTTCGACCGAGTCGAAATCCTGCGTACCGGCCGAGGTGCCGAAGGTGGTAGCGAGACCATAGCCGGTCGGGGAGTGGCAGACACGGGCGCAGGTGTCGACATTGTTGTTGCCGAACCCGGCGCGGATCAGCTTCTGCACCAGATAGGTTTCTTCGTTGGTGCAGCGAGAAGAGGTGATGCCGCCGATGGAGTCGCGGCCGTACTTCGCCTGGATACCCTTCAGCTTGGCGGCAGCGAAGTTGAAAGCTTCATCGAAGGAGACTTCGCGCCAGGGATCCTGGATGCTTTCGCGGATCATCGGCTTGAGGATGCGTTCCTTGTGGTTGGTGTAGCCCCACGCGAAGCGGCCCTTGACGCAGGAATGACCGCGATTGGCCTTGCCGTCCTTGTAGGGCACCATGCGGACGACTTCCTCGCCGCGCATTTCCGCCTTGAAGGTGCAGCCGACGCCGCAATAGGCACAGGTGGTCACCGCCGAATGTTCGGGCTGGCCGATTTCGATCACGGACTTTTCGGTCAGCGTGGCGGTCGGGCAGGCCTGGACGCAGGCGCCGCAGGAGACGCATTCGGAACCGAGGAAACTCTCGCTCATGCCGGGCGAAACCCGGCTGTCGAAGCCACGGCCCGAAATCGTCAGCGCGAAGGTGCCCTGGACTTCCTCGCAGGCGCGCACGCAGCGTGAGCAGACGATGCATTTGGAGGGATCGTAGGTGAAATACGGATTGGATTCATCCTTGGGCATCCAGGCCGCGTTCGCCGCGCCGTCGCGTTTGGCGAAAACATGGTTCTCGCCCTCATAGCCGTAACGCACGTCGCGCAGGCCGACCGCGCCCGCCATATCCTGCAATTCGCAATCGCCGTTGGCGGCACAGGTCAGGCAATCCAGCGGATGGTCGGAGATGTAGAGCTCCATCACGCCCTTGCGCAGCTTCTTCAGCCGCTCGGTCTGGGTGTGGACCACCAGGCCCGGCATGACGGGCGTGGTGCAGGAAGCGGGCGTTCCCGCGCGGCCCTCGATCTCGATCAGGCACATCCGGCAGGAACCGAACGCGTCCACCATGTCGGTGGCGCAGAGTTTCGGGATCTGGGTGCCGGCTTCCATCGCCGCGCGCATGATGGAGGTACCCTCCGGCACCGTGACGCTCTGGCCGTCGATGGTCAGCGTCACCGTCTTCTCGGATCTGGAGAGCGGCGTTCCGAAATCGGTTTCCTGGATCAGCGACACGGCGATCTCCTTTATTCTGCAGCCTGCAGACTCGTTGAAGCCGGGCCAAAATCTTCCCGGAAATGTTTGAGCGCGCTCGATACGGGGTAGGGCGTGAAGCCGCCCAGCGCGCAGAGCGAGCCGAATTTCATGGTGTTGCAGAGGTCTTCGACCACGGCGATATTTTCCTCCACGCGTTCGCCGGCACGAATCTTGTCGATGGTCTCGACGCCTCGGGTCGAGCCGATCCGGCAAGGCGTGCACTTGCCGCAAGATTCGATCGCGCAAAACTCCATCGCAAAGCGCGCCTGCTTCGACATGTCGACGGTGTCGTCGAACACCACGATGCCGCCATGGCCGATCAGCCCGTCGCGGGCCGCGAAAGCCTCGTAGTCGAACGGCGTATCGAACAGAGCGCGCGGGAAATAAGCCCCGAGCGGGCCGCCGACCTGCACGGCGCGCACCGGGCGGCCGGTGAACGTCCCGCCGCCGATCTCGTCGACGAGTTCGCCGAGCGTGATGCCGAAGGCGATCTCGAACAGGCCGCCATACTTGATGTTGCCCGCAAGCTGTATCGGCATCGTTCCGCGGGAGCGGCCCATGCCGAAATCGGCATAGGCCTTGGCGCCGCCGGCCAGGATGAAGGGGATCGCCGCAAATGACAGCACGTTGTTGATGACGGTGGGCTTGCCGAACAGGCCCTTGTGGGCCGGAAGCGGCGGCTTGGCGCGGACGAGACCGCGGCGGCCCTCGAGGCTCTCCAGCAGTGAGGTCTCTTCGCCGCAGACATAGGCGCCGGCACCGACACGGACTTCGAGATCGAAGCTGTGATCGGAGCCGCAGATGCGTTGGCCGAGATAGCCGCCGCGTTTGGCAACCGCGATCGCGGCATTCATCGCCTCGACGGCATGCGGATATTCGGAGCGGATGTAGATGTAGCCTTTGGTGGCGCCGACCGTGACGCCCGCAATGGTCATGCCTTCGATGACCACGAAGGGATCGCCTTCCATGATCATGCGGTCGGCAAACGTGCCGCTGTCGCCCTCGTCCGCGTTGCAGACGATGTATTTGCGGTCTGCGCTGGTCTGCGCCACGGTCTTCCACTTGATGCCGGTGGGAAAGCCTGCGCCGCCGCGGCCGCGCAATCCGGACGTCGTGACGTCAGCCAGGATCTCGTCCGAGGTCAGCATCAGCGCCCGCTCAAGACCCTTGTAGCCGTCATGGGCGCGATAATCCTCGACCGAGCGCGGATCGATGACGCCGCATCGCGCGAAGGTCAGGCGGGTCTGCCGCTTCAGCCAGGGAATCTCTTCGGTGACGCCGAGCCGCAGCGGATGAGCGCCGTTGGAGGCCATCGCGTCGAACAGCGAGGGCACATCCGCAGGGGTCACCGGACCATATGCCACGCGGCCCTTCACGGTCGCCACCTCGACCATTGGCTCCAGCCACATCAGGCCGCGCGATCCGTTCCGGATAATCTTGATCGGCAAGTCGCGCTTTGCCGCAGCCTGCTCGAGCGCCGCTGCAACTTCATCGGCGCCAACGGCTATCGCGGCAGCATCGCAGGGAACAAAAATCCGCATTTTCATCGCTGCGCCTCCGCGATCAGCGCGTCGAGGCGCGCTTCATCCAGCCGTCCGACCAGGCGGCCATCAAGCATGGCCGAAGGCGCGGTGGCGCAAAGGCCGAGGCAGTAGATCGGCTCCAGCGTCACGCGCTCATCCGCTGTGGTATTGCCGATGGCGACGCCGAGCTTGGCTTCGGCCCGCGCTGCCAGCGCGTCACCGCCGGCAGCCTGACAGGCTTCGGCGCGGCACAGTTTCAGCACATGGCGTCCGGCGGGCTCGTGGCGGAAATCATGGTAGAACGTGAACACGCCATGGATCTCGGCGCGGGTCAGATTTAGCGCGGATGCGATCATCGGGATCGCCGGTTCCGGCACATAACCGAACGCCTCTTGCAGCGCGTGCAAGATCACCAGCGTCGCCCCTTCGAGGTGGCTGTGCTCTGCGATAATCTCGGCGCCGCGTGCAGCGTCCCATGGTTCGTAATCTACCGTCATCCGCGTTCTCTATCAGAGGCTTATTACCAACTGATCAGTATTGGAATTGATCCAAATATCAATAAAGCCGTCTCATGCTGCGATACGGAAAAGCGATCGATAAGGATGTTAAATCGGACGATACAAAAATCGAATTATTGGTGTTACCTAGTGAGCGGCAAACCGTCGCCGGAGGCGGCTTTTGCGTAGCCGTCTCGATAGACAGCGTGATATCCACCAGACTGAAATAGTGAGGATTTTTTGATCGACAAACTTGAACTGCTGCTGGCGCTTGCGAAAGAGCGTCATTTCGGGCGTGCCGCCGAGGCCTGCGGCGTGACGCAACCGACGATGTCGACCAGCTTGAAGCAGCTTGAGGAGATTCTGGGTGTCATGCTGGTGCAGCGGGGCTCGCGATTCCAGGGGTTCACCCCGGAAGGCGAGCGGACGCTGGACTGGGCGCGCCGCATCGTCGGCGATACCCGCGCGATGCGCCAGGAAATCAACTCGCTGAAAGACAAGTTGTCCGGCGAAATTCGCATCGCGGCGATTCCAACCGTGCTCGGCATGGTCGCCTCGCTCACCACGCCGTTTCGCGCCCGCCATCCCGACGTGAGCTTTCGCGTGGTATCGTGCACGTCGTCGGATGTGCTCGGTCTTCTCGAAAATTTGGAAGTCGATGCCGGCCTGACCTACATCGAGAACGAGCCGATCGGCAACGTTCGCACCATTCCGCTCTACAACGAGAGCTATCGCCTCCTGACCTCGCCCGATGGCATGTTCGGCGATCGCGATCAGGTAAGCTGGATCGAGGTCGGGCAAGTCCCGTTATGCCTGCTGACGCCGGACATGCAGAACCGGCGTATCATCGATCGGGCCCTTCGCTCGGTGGGAGCCGAGGCGACGCCGAAGCTGACCTCGAACTCGCTCCTGGTCCTCTACACCCATGTGAAGACCGGCCGCTGGGCGAGCGTCATGCCGGCCAAACTGGCGGAAACACTCGGGCTCGCGGACAAGGTCCGCAGTATCCCGATTGTCGATCCCGTGGTGAACTACAGCATCGGGATGGTCATCCCCAAGCGCGACCCGATGACGCCGCTGATTGCCGCGCTGGTTCAGATCGCACGTGAGGTCGCGCCGACTCTGGAGTGATTGGATAGGCTCAGGCCGCGGCGGCGGCGGTGTGCCTGGCGGCGTTTCGGGGCAGGGAGACGCGGACGACCGTGCCGCTGCCGAGTTTCGAGCGCAGACGCATCGAGCCGCCGTGCAGATTGGCCAGCGAGCGCGCAATCGCAAGCCCGAGCCCTGAGCCGTGATAGGTCTTGGTCAACTGGCTTTCGACCTGCTCGAACGGCCGTCCCAGCCGCCGCAGCGATTGCGGCGCGATGCCGATGCCGGTATCGGCAATCAACAGCACGATGGAATCCTCGACCATTCGGCTGCGGACGATGACCTTGCCGCCGTCGGGCGTGAATTTCACGGCGTTGGAAAGCAGATTGACGATGATCTGCTTGGTCGCCCGCCGATCCGCGACGATCGAGATCGGGCCTTCGATCTCCGCATCAAGATCAAGATTCTTGTCGTCGGCGCGCCCCGAAACCACGCGCAGGGATTCGGCCAGGGTTTTCGACAGATCGAGCTCTTCCATGTCGAGCTTCATTCTGCCGGCCTCGATCTTCGACATATCCAGGATGTCGTTGATTACCTCGAGCAGGTAATGCCCGCTGGTGAGAATATCGTGGCAATATTCCTGATATTTTTCCGAGCCGAGCGTGCCGAACATGCCGCTCTCCATGATCTCGGAGAATCCGATGATGGCATTGAGCGGCGTCCGCAGCTCATGGCTCATGTTGGCGAGAAACTTGGATTTGGTCTGGTTGGCTTCCTCGGCGCGGGTCTTTTCCCTGGAATATTTCTCGGCGAGGTCGGCAAGCTCGATGGCCTGTCTTTCAAGCTCGCTCTGCGAACGCTTCAGGTCGATCACCGTGGCGCGCAGCCGAAGGTCGTTTTCGACGAGCTTCTGCTCGTGCTCCTTGATCCGCGTGATGTCGGTGCCGACTGAAACGTAACCGCCGTCCTTGGTCCGGCGCTCGCTGATATGCAGCCAGCTTCCGTCGTCCAGTTGCGCCTCAAAAGTTCGCGCGCCCGGCGCCTGGTTGGCGACTTCGTGCAGGCGGGTTCGCACTTCCGGCATGCTGCCGACCTCGATCACGGTCTCGTAGGATGTGCCGGGTATGACGGCTGAATCCGGCAGCTTGTGCAGCCGCTGGAAATGCGAGTTGCAGAGCACCAGCCGGTCACCGGCATCCCAGAGCACGAAGGCTTCCGGAATGGTTTCGATCGCGTCGCGCAGCCGCAGGTCGGCCTCGACGGTCTTCTCGGCCAGGCTCTTTTGTTCCGTGATGTCGACGGCGATACCGATCAGGTGAAGCCCGCCGTCCGCCGCGGCCTGACTGAGTTCGCAGCGCACGCGCAGCCAGATCCAGTGACCGCCGATATGCTGCATGCGGAACGTGTGGTCGATGCAGTTTATTTTCGAGGAAATGAGCTGATCGGCGATCTCGAACAGATCGATGTCGTCGGATTTCACCAGTGCATTGACCTCGCCGAATGTCAGCAGGTCGCTGCGGGTCTCGAGCCCAAGCATCGTAAACATCGACTGCGACCAGAATATCCTGCCTCGGGAGAGATCCCAGTCCCACAATCCGCAGCGGCCGCGATTGAGCGCGGTATCGATGCGCCCGCGTACCGCGTCATTGATGAGGTCGCCTTCGCGCGCACGGGTCGATTGCCAGTGGAAGGCAAAGCCCAGGATCAGTACGACAAAGCCGGTGGTCGCCGAAAGCGTCACCGACAGCGCCGCATCGGAGCGCCAGATCGAATCGACCTTTTCCTGGATGACGATCACCTGGCCGGGCAATGACCGGATGGCGTGCCGGATGGCCAGCGCTGAATCGCCGCTCGGCAGCGTAATGTCGGTCACGCTGGCCGGTTGTCCCGGCGCGGACGGCGGCACCACGGCGCTGACGATGTCGAGAATGTTGCTTGCATCGCCGATCGCCGATTCGATCGGAACGCGGGCAAGAATGCGCTGATCGACGCCGGCGACGATGACGTGCCGGCCGGCCGCGGCGGCCCATGATGGAACGAGGCCCGGCAGCAGCAGCTGGAGACGTTCGAACGATGCCGCGCGATCCTCCCGGACCGATGCGATGCGATCGATACGTTCGGCGAGGAGCTCGGCAATCGCGGTGAGATCGCGCCTGGTGGATGCGCGTTTCTGACGGGTCTGATCGAGCACCTGCACGAACGCCCCGAGGCAGATGGTGATCAGGAACGCAATGATCAGTGTGGGTACTGCACGGCGAAGCGCGGGCTCCGCTAACAACAGCCTGTGATAGGCAGGCTTTGCGATCGATTGCGCCAATCCCTTGATCGAATCGGATTGGACGCACGCGTCCGCCGCGTGTGCGCGCGCCATACCGTTGACCCCCTTGAAAAAAACTTTTCTGAAACACCCCGTTCGAAGGGAATCCCCATCCCCCGAATCAGATTCATTTGAATCCACTTTTTGCGGGCTGTCGAGAGTCAACGATTCGTTAAAGCAAATAATTCTTGTCCACGGAGAATCAGGTCTCCGGTTTCGCCGCAAGCCAACCTGCGAAGCGAGTCCGAAAGGAGAACGTTTGATGCAGTCAGGCCTTCGGCGGCTCGGCGTGACTGATGACGCGTTTCACGGTCGGAAAACTGCGGCGCAACGCGCGTTCGATCTCATCGACACTTTCGTGGACCTTGATCACGCTCATGGACGGCGCCGCGCGGCAATGAAAATTAACGATTTCGCCGGCATCCGTATTCCGCACCCGTACATTATGGATGTCGTGGATCGCGCCTGGTGCGGCGAATTGAGTCAGCGCGGCGCGGATCACTTCCACCCGCTCGGGCGCGGCATCGGTCCCATGCGGCAATTCCGGCTCCAGCGGCTCGATATGGGTATCGACTTCGAGATCTTCGCCGAACTCGTCGCGAATGCTGCGCTCCAGTCCATGGGCGATATCGTGGGCCGCTATCAGCGACATCTCCCCATCGACTTCGAGATCGATGCTGACCGTAAGCCTGCCGCCGAGGTCGTGGACGGTGACGTGGTGGACAGCCAAGCCGGAATTGCGGGCGATCACCATGATGCGCTCGCGGATGCTCTCATTGTCGCGCGCGACCGGGACGGCGGTGAAGGTCAGGTCTGCGTCTTCGAGCGCCGCGGAAACGCTGGCCTGGGCCTTGCGTTTGATCTCATCGACGCGATCGATGGGGTAGGTGCGCGGCACCTGCACGATGGCGTCGATGAAATGCGTCGATCCCACCATGCGGACCCGCAGCCGTTCGACATCGACCACGCCCGGAACCATCCGGATCGCGGTGGCGGCTTTCGCTGCGACGCCGTCGGGAGCGCGATCGACCAGGGTCTCAACGGTGGAGCGAGCCAGCCGCATACCGAGCATGGCGATCACGATTGCAACGGTGGCGGCCGCGGCGGAGTCACCCCACGCATAGCCGAAGCCGGAGAGCGCGAGGCCTGCGATGACGGCGACCGAGCCGAGCACGTCGGACGCAAAATGCAGCGCATCGGCGGCGAGCGCCTGGCTTTTGGTCTCGTGCGCTGCGCGGTGCAGCGCCCGAGCCCGCCAGAAATTGACGGCGATGTCGATAACCAGCACGATGAAGGGGATCGCCGACAATGTCGGAGGCAGGGCACCTTCGCGCAGGCGGCTAAAGGATTCGACCAGAATGCCGCCGGCAAGCACATAAAGCATCGCGATGATGCCGAGCGCCGATACGTTCTCGAGCTTGCCGTGACCGTAGTGGTGTTCTTCGTCGGCAGGGCGGTCGGAGAAGCGCACCACCAGCCAGGTCACGACGGTGGCGACCACGTCCACCGAGGAGTGCAGCGCCTCGGAGATCAGCGCCAGACTGCCGATGGCGATGCCGACCACGAATTTGGCCACGGCCATGCCGGCGCTGACGAAGATCGAAATCGCCGCGACACGCGACTTGGCAGGGTGGATGGTTTGCTCCATGGCCCGCGGTTTAGCAGCCCATCGCGTAACATTAAAGACGCGGAATCTGCCGCCGTCGCAACTCAGTTGCAACAGCGGCAATGATTCGATTGTCCCGGTTCAATTTTTACACGGCGTCCTTCGCCACCTTCAACGGTGATGCCTTGACGGATTTGCTGGCCGGCTTGGCCGCAAACTCCATCGGCTCTTTGGTGAAGGGATTGATGCCGCTCCGAGCTTCCGTCGCGGGCTTGTTCACCACGGACATCTTCACGAAGCCCGGAATAACGAACTCGCCGGATTCGTTGAGCTCCTTGTAACCCACTGTCGCCATATGCTCGATGACGGCCTTGACGTCATTTTTGGAAATTTGCGTCCCCTCTGCAATCGCATCAATCAACTGATTTTTGGTCATCTTGGCCATCGTAGCAACCTATGTGTGAGAGGGGCGTCGAGCGACGTGTGAATCGCCGGAAGCAAGGAACCTGCCGGATACGAGCGATTCGAGTGTTAGAACAAAGACACGGTCTTGTTCAAGTGAACAACAATGCAAATTATATTACCCGCCGCCAAGGCGCCCGCAGGCAGCTCTAGTGGTCCGATTCTAACATTTGCATCCCGATCCGGCAGCCACTTTTGCAAATGTTAGAATCAAAGGACCACTAGCAAATATGGGTTTCTAGTGGAGTTTTGGTTTTGACATTCGCATTACGCATTCCTGGCAACGGGGTAGCGAATGTCAAAACCACTCCACTAGCATGGACTGGACGATAATATCCGGGATCGTTACCTCTTATTTCAATATGACGATCCGGCAGTGCCATGAATTGCCATCGAATTACAATCGTTGACGAGACCGAGGTCAAATGAAGCTCTTCATGTTCTATGTCGGTGGCAACTTCGGCAATTCAAATGTCGAGTTGCACGACGTCAGATTCTCGATCGGGAAAACGCCCGAGGATTGCTATGACGATCTGCGCCGGCAATGGTGGGGAGAACCCAACAGCCTGCATCTCGACTGCTGGGGCGCGGTCGAACAGGCCGACGGATATGATATCGAACTCTCGACCCGGCCACCGCAAGATGTGAAGCAAAAGCTGTTCTTTGTTAATCTGGGCGGCTACGATCCGTCCGCATTCACCGAGCTACACGAGAACGTTCTGATCGTCTCCCCGGACGAGAAGGCGGCCAAAGCAAAGGCCAAGGCCCAGATCAGCCATTGGCAAAAGCCGCACAGGGACCGGTTGTTCGAGATCGAAAAGACACTGGATGTCGGCGCTCAGATGCAACGCCAAGGCTACCATCTGATATTGATGCCGGCCACGCAGGAGAAGCCATTTCAATTTGAGTGCGACTATCGCCTCATTGGGCAGTCACAACGCTAGTGTAGCGACACTGACGTTCCTTTCAGTGTTGCCGCGAGCTCTCGGAAGGAACGTCAGAGTCAAAGCTACACTAGGATCATATAGTTGCTAGTGTCCCTTTGGTTCCGACATTCGTAAAAGTGCCCGCTGCGATGGGATACGAATGTCAGAACCGGGACACTAGTGACCGGCGCTGACCGCGCGTTCGATCATGTGCGCAACGAAACCTAACTTGTCTCTTTCTGTAGCCAGCCAAGATACTTTTCAAGACCGGTTGTGACGGGCACCTGAAGGATTTCGGGCGTGTCGTAGGTGTGGTTCGCAACGATAGCCTGTTCAAGCGCGCCATATTTATCCGTCGTGGTCTTGAAGCAGACGAGCTGTTCGGCGTCCTTGTTGATTGCTCCGCTCCACCAGTAGTAGCTGCAGATTCGCTGAATTTGCACGCAGGCTGCAAGCCGAGCCTCGAGTACGACCCTTGCAATTCTCTCGGCCTGTTCTTCGTTCGGTACTGTGGTCATCACGACACAGGCGTTTACGGCGCTCATGGAGACCTCCCTTCCTTGGGTCGCAACCTCGGAACGCCGGAAGCGTCGACTACTGCGCCTTCACAGCGCCCCTTAATCCGGAATGCTCCACGGCCTGGGCAAGAAGGCCGCTGGTCTGCACGTCCTCAACGAAACGGCGGATATAATCCAGCGCGGGCTCGTGATCTCTGGGGATCGCGACCGCGAGGTGTTCCTCGCCCCACCGACCATCCAGCACCCGCGATCCCGGCATCTGGTCGGACATTTCAAACAATGTCGGCTTGTTGGTCGCGTAGGTGTCGATCTCACCGTGTTCGAGCATTTCGATACCACGTTTATAGTTCTGTGCGGGCACGACCGTTGCATTCGGCAGCAAGTTGGGAATCGTGCCTTGTGACGTGCTGCCTTGCGTGACGCCAATCCGAAGGCCGGGCTTTTGCACGTCGGCGACGGCCGTGATCGGAGAGATAGCCGAGACAAGATAGCCGAGTTCGATCGTGAGCAGCGCCTGGCTGAACGTCACCGCGGCGGCGCGTGCCGGCGTGGAATTGCTGACCGTAAAATCGACGTCTCCGGCCTTCATGCCTTCAAGAACGTCCGAAATCCGTTGGTAGTTGACCCGCTCAAAGGGAACGTTGAGGCGCCTGGCCAGTTCCTTGCCCAGATCGAAGCTCAGGCCATGGATCTCGCTTGTCCTGGCGTCACGAACCATCGAGGTGGGACTGCCGAAATAGACGCCGACACGCAGCTTTCCCTTGGGCGCCAATATCTCCTTTGCCTCCTGCGCGAAGGCGCCGAATGCCGAGGCCGCAAGTGCGACGGCAGCTGTCATCACGACGATGCAAGTTTTCATCGGATACTCCCTGGGGGCAGCTTTAAAGCGTCACGACAATCTTGCCGAGATGCTTGTTGGCTTCCATGTGCGCGAATGCCTTGCCGATATCGTCGAAGGCAAAAACCTTGTCGATCGGTAACTGCAATTTGCGCGATTCCACCGCCGGCCACAGATCCTTGCTCGCTTCGCGGAATATTTCCCGGATTTCGTCGATCGAGCGGGTTCGGAAGGTGACGCCGATATAATTGATGCGGCGCGCCGCATGCAGGTCGAAGTTGAAGTCGGCATGGGTGCCGCCCAGCCGGCCGACGTTGATGACGCGGCCCTTGATACGGGTCGCCTTGAGGTTCTGGCTCGCAACCTTGCCTGATATCTGGTCGACGATCAGATCGACGCCTTCGCCCGACGTCGCCTGCAGGACCTGTTCGACCCAGCCGGGATCGCTGGAGTCGATTGCGAGGTCCGCGCCAAATTCCTTCAGCCGCGCCCGCCGTGCGGGATCGGTGGAGGAGCCGATCACGAGCTTTGCGCCCTTGAATTTTGCGATCTGCATCCCCATCAGGCCGACGCCCGAACTGGCGCCCTGGATCACGATGCTTTGACCCTGTTGCAACCCGCCGACCGTCACCACCGCGTTGTGCATGGTGGTGAGCGCGACCGGCAAGGTGCATGCCTCGTCAAAATTCATGTTCGACGGGGTGCGAAACAGGCGCCCGTGATCGGCCAGGGTAAATTCCGCAAAGGCAGCCGCGCCTGAGCCCATCACCTTGTCGCCGACCTTGATCCCCTTGGCGTCAGGGCCGAGTTCGGCGATCTCGCCGGCCCACTCGATGCCCAGCACCGTGCCGACGCCGCCGGCACTGCCGTGCGCGTGGCCTTTGGTCATGCCGAGATCGGCGCGATTGAGGCCGCAAGCGCGCACGCGGACCAGCACTTGCGTGCCCTTTGCCACAGGCTTGGCGACATCGGTGATTTCGGCGCCATTGGCGCCATAGACATAAGCCTTCATGCGATCATTCCCGGAACCGTTTTCTCTCAAAGCATAGCTAGCACTTTGAGATATCTGGTTTTCGGGATGCTGTCATGACCGGCAAATGTCTATGGCCGCAACTCCTGTATCATTCGGCGTGGCGCGATCGTCCCCGGGATCAGGCAAAGGCCGGGGAGGGTAGACAATGACGGGAAGGGCTTCAGGCAGGAACGGCTAGTGTCCCGGTTCTGACATTCGTATCCCATCGCAGCGGGCACTTTTACGAATGTCAGAACCAAAGGGACACTAGCAACTATTTGATCCTAGTGTAGCTTTGACTCTGACGTTCCTTCCGAGAGCTCGCGGCAACACTGAAAGGAACGTCAGAGTCGCTACACTAGCGTCGCTGCCATGGCTTCTTCGTCGAAGGCCGTCGAAATATCGCGGATGCTGACCACGCCGCAAAGGCTGTGATTGTCGATCACCGGCAAGTGGCGAATATGATGCCGGTTCATCAGATGACGAACGTCTTCCAGCGTATCCTCCGAGCTGCACGAAACCAGTTGCTGGACCGAGATCAACTGGGAAACCTTCATGTTGATTCCGGCCGCGCCATGCTCGGCAATGGCACGGACAACGTCGCGCTCGGTAAACATGCCGACGGCGGTATTGCCTTCGGTACGCACAACGTCCTTGACGACGAGGGCGCTGACATTGCTGGCGCGCATCAGCTGAGCCGCGATAGCCACGGTCTCGTTCATTCGAATGGTTGCAATACGGGCGGTCTTTTTGCGCAGGATGTCTCCGACTTTCATCGCAAGCTCCTTCATGTAAGCCGCAGGATCAGTAGGAAAATTGGTATACATTATACCAATTGTCAACTAACTAAAAGCAAAAGCAGATATTCGCTATGAATGGCAGTATTATTGACGTTTCCTCGCCTTCCTGATCAATAGCCGAGGCAGACAAGAAATCAGTATGTATTTTGTATTCCAGAACTTCGGTCACAGAAAAAGACGCACGCTTCCTGCGCCTCTTTCTTTAGATTTAAAACCTCTCAGGCCACGCGAGCATTTTGCGCGGTGGCCTCAGCCGTGGCCTCGCTGCCAAGGATGAAGGCGCGGCGCAGTGGCTTGATGACGAAGATGGCCATCAACGCCGCGGTGGCGTTGAGCGCGACGGCGATCACGAAAACCGCCTGCCATCCGTAGTGAGTTGCGACGAGGCTCGCCAGCGGGACGAGAAGCGAAGCGGTTCCTTTTGCGGTGTACAGCATGCCGTTGTTGGTGGTCGCGAATTTGACCCCGAACGTATCGCCTGATGTTGCGGGGAACAGGCTGTAGATTTCGCCGAACACGCCGAAATAGACGGCCGTGGCCAGCACAAAGACGACCGGGTGGTGGCCGTAAACCGACAGCGTCAGCAGCATCACGGCCGCGGTTCCAAACGCGATGAACATGGTGTTCTCGCGTCCGATATTGTCGGAGACGAAGCCGAAGAACGGCCGGCCGAAACCGTCGAAGATCCGGTCCAGCGAAATCGCAAACGTCAACGCCGCCATCTGGAATCCGAACATGCTCACCGGCTCGTTGGCGATTTTGAAGTCGTGGGCGATCGGGGCGATTTGCGCCGCTGTCATCAGGCCGCCGGCCGCGACCATGACGAAGACTGCATACATTATCCAGAAAATCGGGCTGCGCAGCACCTGGGCGGGCGTGTAGTCGATCTTGGTCTGCGGCAGGTTGAGCTGCTTCTTTTTCGCCGGCATCGCCCTGGTTGGCGGGCGAAGGAATATTGCCACGATCAGCACGATCAAACCCTGTGCGATGCCGAACGTGAAGAAGGCGCTCTGATAGCCGCTGGTGGCGATCATGTTCGCAATCGGTACGACAGTGATCGCGGCTCCCGCGCCAAAGCCGGCGGCCGTTGCTCCCGCCGCCAGTCCGCGGCGATCAGGAAACCATTTGAGTGCGTTGCCGACGCATGTTCCGTAGACCGCGCCCGCGCCTATGCCGGCCAGGATGGCCGAGGCATAAAGCATGACGAGCGATTCCGCATACGAATTCATCACCCAGGCGATCCCGACCGCAACGCCGCCAAACATGACGACAAATCGCGGGCCGTATTTATCGACGAACCAGGCTTCGATCGGCACAAGCCAAGTCTCGGTTACGACAAAAAGCGTAAAGGCCAGTTGGATCGCTGGCCGGCCCCAGTGATATTTTTGGTCGATCGGATCTACGAAAAGCGTCCAGCCGTATTGCAGATTGGCGATCATCGCCATGCAAAGGATGCCCATCGCAAGCTGAAGCCAGCGGAAGTACTTTCCTTCGGTAGCTGGCGCGACAGCGGTCTTCGTAATGGCGGCCATGGATCCTCCCTGGTACGCTTTTGTTTTGAATTCTGGCGCGACCGGTCCGGGCATATTGGTATGTGATATGCCAGTGCGCAAGGGCGTTGTTTACCAGACGCGATATTCGGTCGCAGGGGGCCAATCGACACCCCGAGCCCGATATCCGGCACAAAAAAGGCCTCGGTAAACCGGGGCCTTGGTCTAAGAAGCGCGCAGCGATTTTGGCGTAAGTTGCGGTTACAGCCCGAAATAAGGCAGGTCGCCGTTGCGGTGCGCGATCTCGGCGTTGGTCATCAGCACGTGGTCGATCACCGACAGCAGGCGGCTGAACCAGCTGGTGGGGGGCCTAAAGCCGATAGAAAGCGTCTTGGACATGGTGTTCCCCGCTATGGAAGGTGGCACTGGTTCAAACATAGGTATACCAGATGCCACAGGCAATGAATTTGTTTGCATAGCAGCATAATAATTTTTGCAACGCAATATAAGCCAAGGATGCGGGGTGCCAGATTCGCGTCTAACATATTGAATAAAAAAACAAAAAGGCCGCCGAAATCCGGCGGCCCCGAAGGGTTCATCCGAGGCGGCGTTACTCGGCGGCCACCTTCTGCGGCGGGTCGAGCGCGCCGGAATCGTGAATTTCTTTCACCTGATGATCGGAGAAGCCAAGGACCTGACGTAGAATCTCATCGGTGTGCTCGCCAAGCAAAGGAGAGCGCTTCACCTCGCTTGGGCTATCCGACAGTTTGATCGGGTTGCCGACCGAGAGGTATTTGCCGCGCTCGGGGTGGTCGACTTCGACGACCGTCCCGGTGGCGCGCAGCGACTGATCCTCGGCCAGTTCCTTCATCGACAGGATCGGACCGCAGGGGATGTCATCCTTGTTGAGGATCTCCATCGCCTCGAACTTGGTCTTGGTCATGGTCCATTGCTCGATGCGCGCGAAGATTTCGTTGAGGCGCGACAACCGGGCGGGGGGCTTGGCGTAGTCGGGATGGGTCTTCCAGCCGGGCTCACCGATGACGTCGCAGATCTTCTCCCAAACCGGCGCCTGGGTGATGAAATAGATGTAGGCGTTCGGATCGGTTTCCCAGCCTTTGCACTTGAGAATGCGTCCGGGCTGACCGCCGCCGGAATCGTTGCCGGCGCGCGGCACGGCGTCACCGAACGGAATTCCTTCGCCGAACTGGCTGTATTCCTTGAGCGGGCCGTGAGCAAGACGCTGCTGGTCGCGCAGCTTGACGCGGGCGAGGTTCAGCACGCCGTCCTGCATGGCGGCGGTGACCTTTTGGCCCTGGCCGGTATGGGTGCGCTGATAGAGCGCGGTGACGATGCCGAGCGCCAGATGCAATCCGGTGCCGCTGTCGCCGATCTGCGCGCCCGTCACCAGCGGAAGGCCGTCGCGGAATCCGGTGGTCGATGCCGCGCCGCCGGTGCATTGCGCGACATTCTCGTAGACCTTGCAGTCTTCATAGGGACCAGGGCCGAAACCCTTGATCGACGCCACGATCATCTTCGGGTTGATGCTGTGAATCTTTTCCCAGGGGAATCCCATGCGGTCGAGCACACCGGGGCCGAAATTCTCGACCAGCACGTCGCAGCTCTTGATCAGCGCGGTGAGTACTTCCTTGCCCTTCGGGTTCTTGGTGTCGATCGTGATCGATCGCTTGTTGTGGTTGAGCATCGTGAAGTAAAGGCTGTCGACCTTCGGGATGTCCTGCAATTGCCCGCGCGTGATGTCGCCGACGCCGGGGCGCTCCACCTTGATCACATCGGCGCCGAACCAGGCCAGCAATTGCGTGCAGGTTGGTCCCGATTGGACGTGGGTGAAATCGAGAATTCGAACGCCCTTGAGCGCTTTTGTCATCGTCTTGCTCCGTCTCGTATCTGCTCCCGCGTGCGCAGGAGGTGCATGAACCTGTCGGGTTATTTTTTCTTGAGAGCGCTCTGGGGATTGAGATTGCCGATGCGTCCGCTCTCGGAACCGGCGGCCGGGTCGATCACCGCGTTGATCAGGGTCGGTTTGCCGGAATCCATCGCCTCGTTGACGGCGCGTTTGAGTTCGTCCGGGGTCGTCGCATTGACGCCGACGCCGCCGAACGCCTCCATCATCTTGTCGTAGCGCGCGCCCGCAACGAAAACGGTCGTCGCCGGATCCGATCCACCGGCCTTGTTGACGTCGGTGCCGCGATAGATGCCGTTATTGTTGAAGATCACGACGCAGACCGGCAGGTTGTAACGGCAGATCGTCTCGACCTCCATGCCGCTGAAGCCGAAGGCGCTATCGCCTTCGACGGCGAGCACGGGGTGGCCGGTTTCGACGGTGGCCGCAATCGCCTGACCCATGCCGATGCCCATGACGCCCCAGGTGCCGACGTCGAGTCGCTTGCGCGGCTTGTGCATGTCGATGACGCCACGCGCGAGGTCGAGCGTGTTGGCGCCTTCGTTGACGAGGATAGCGTCAGGACGCTGCTTGATGATGGTGCGCAGCACGCCGAGTGCGCCGTGATAGTCCATCGGCGAGTTGTTGTTCATGAGGCGCGGCGCCATCTTGGCGACGTTCTCCTCGCGCTTGGTGCTGACCGTCTTGACCCAGTCGGCGGGGCCTGCGGTCCAGCTGTTGCCCATCGCCGAAAGCAGCGCGGAAACGCAGGAGCCGATATCGCCGACGACGGGCGCGACGATCTCGACGTTGGAGTCCATTTCCTTGGGCTCGATGTCGATCTGGATGAACTTCTTAGGTAGCTCGCCCCAGGTCTTGCCCTTGCCGTGCGACAACAGCCAGTTGAGACGGGCGCCGATCAGCATCACCACGTCGGCTTCCTTCAGCACGGTCGAGCGCGCCGCGCCCGCGCACAGCGGATGCAGATCGGGCAACAGGCCCTTGGCCATGCTCATCGGCAGGAACGGAACGCCGCTCTTTTCGACGAAGGCGCGGATATCGTCGTCGGCCTGGGCGTAGGCTGCGCCCTTGCCGAGGATGATCAGCGGACGCTTCGCACTCTTTAGAACATCGAGCGCGCGCTTGACCGCTGATGGAGCGGGGATCTGGGCCGGCGCCGCGTCGATCACCTTGACCAGCGACTTGCGGCCGGCTTCGGCGTTCATCACCTGGCCGAACAGCTTTGCCGGCAGATCGAGATAGACGCCGCCCGGGCGTCCCGAAACCGCGGCGCGGATCGCGCGCGCGACGCCGATGCCGATATCGGCGGCGTGCAATACGCGGAATGCCGCCTTGCAGAGCGGCTTGGCAATCGCAAGCTGATCCATCTCTTCGTAGTCGCCCTGTTGCAGGTCGACAACCTCGCGCTCCGACGAACCGGAGATCAGGATCATCGGGAAGCAATTGGTGGTCGCATGCGCCAGCGCGGTGAGGCCGTTGAGGAAGCCGGGCGCCGACACCGTCAGGCAGATGCCGGGTTTCTTGGTCAGGTAGCCGGCGATAGCGGCGGCGTAACCGGCGTTCTGTTCATGGCGGAACGACAGCACGCGAATGCCTTCGGCCTGCGCCATCCGTCCGAAATCGGTGATCGGAATGCCCGGCACGCCGTAAATCGTCTTGATATCGTTGAGCTTGAGCGCGTCGATGACGAGGTGAAAGCCGTCCGTGAGTTCTTGTTCGGTCCCGGCGGACTTGGCATCGATGCTCTGTACTACTGCGGACATTCCGCTTCTCCTTGGTCGTTTTTTGATGAGGACGAGTTCGTCCCTGTTTGGTCGCGCAACGCTTGAAGATTATCGGTGCGCCTAAACCAGTTCATGGCCGTGCGCTTCGACGTAAGCGGCAAGGCCGAGTGTGTGGTCTCGCGCCAGCCTTTCGCCAAGCTCGGTATCACGCTGTTCGAGGGCGTCAATAATAGCCAAGTGCTCGGGCAGGGACGCCGCGATCCGCTCGACACGTCCGATTGTCAACTGGCGATAGCCGCGCACATGCAACAGGATATCGTTGGTCATGTCGACCAAAACCGGCGATTCGCTGAGCGCGATCAGCGCCTGGTGGAAGGCGATATTGGCTTTCGAATATTCCTCGACGTGATGCTCGGGCAAGCGGTCCTTGTTGAAATCCTTGAAAAAATCGCGCAGCGCCGAAATGTCTTTCTTGCGCGCGGTGGTCGTGATCAATCGCGCGGCCATGCTCTCGAGCGCGGCCCAGGCGCGGATCATGTCCACGATCTCGCTCTTGGTGCGGCGCACGACGACGATGCCGCGGCGTGGCACGGTCTTGACGAAGCCGTCCTGCTCCAGCATCGCGATCGCTTCGCGGATGGGGGTGCGGCTGACACCGAGGCGTTCCGACAGCGCGCGCTCGTCGAGCATCACCGGCTCGGGCGTTGCATAGATGTCCATCTTCAGGATGGCTTCCTTCAGCGCCTCATATGCCTTGTTCTTGAAACTGGTCTCCGGCACGATCCGGACTACGGCAATGTCTGCGTCGGCCATGCTCAATTGCGCCTTGGTTGGTTTCAGCGGTGTCACAAGCGATCGCTTCGTCGCGCGGGCATATCTCAAAAGTATAGAACCACAACCAGGTAATTTTTGGCATGCCACATGCCAGAATGTCAAGTTACCACTGTTTTCGCTATTTCAATCACTTGACAAGTTCGTTTCTGGCATACCAAATGCCATGCGAGCTAATTCCCCGCGGTTGGGTCAGACCGCAAGCGAACGCGCCCAGCTTGCCATTAACCACAGCGTTTGCCATCCCATGAAGGCCGAATGAGTCAGCGCAAGGCAAGTCATAATGCTGATGTCAGCATGTGTTGCCTGTGTTTCGAAGAATAGAAGTCAAGGAGGAAGCTAATGTCGAATTCCAAAGACGCGGTCCGCAAGGTCCTCGATGCAGTCAAAGCGGATAAGCGCACAAGCCTGACGGCGCCCGAAGGCAAACTGGTTTGCGATGCCTATGGTATCCCGGTTCCGAAGGAAGGGGTGGCCAAGTCGGCGGCGGAGGCGGCAACGCTCGCATCCGGCATGGGCTTTCCGGTGGTGATGAAGATCGTCTCGCCGGACATCCTCCACAAGACCGAGGCCGGCGGCGTGGTGGTGGGCGTAAAGACCGCCGCCGACGCCGAAAAGACCTACGATACCATTCTGGCGAACGCCAAGAAGTATAAAGCCGACGCCAAGATCGAAGGCATCCAGATCCAGCAGATGCTCGCCGGCGGCACGGAAGTCATCGTCGGTTCCATCACCGACGCATCGTTCGGCAAGCTGGTGGCCTTTGGTCTCGGTGGCGTGCTGGTCGAAATCCTCAAGGACATCACCTTCCGTCTCGCGCCGGCCACCAAGCAAGACGCGCTCTCGATGCTCGACGGCATCCAGGCCCACGAGATGCTCAAGGGCGTGCGCGGCGGCGATCCGGTCAATCGCGAGGCGCTCGCCGACGTGATCGTCAAGGTGTCGCAGCTCGTCAACGATTTCCCCGAAATCATCGAACTCGATCTCAATCCGGTATTCGCCACCAAGAAGGACGCGATTGCAGCCGACGTGCGCATCGTCGTCGACTTCAACTACAAGCCGCGCGAGAAGCCGCGTCCGACCGAAGAGATCGTTGCCGCGATGAACCGCATCATGCAGCCGAAGGCGGTTGCCGTGATCGGCGCCTCCGCCGAAGACGGCAAGATCGGCAACTCCGTGATGAAGAACCTCATCAATGGCGGCTACAAGGGCGACATCTATCCGATCCATCCTAAGGCCGATGAGATCATGGGCCGCAAGGCCTATAAGAGCGTCAAGGACGTGCCGGGCGTGATCGATACGGCCGTGTTTGCGATCCCCGCGAAGTTCGTCGCGGGCGCTCTCGTCGAGTGCGGCGAGAAGAAGATCCCCGGCGCCGTTCTCATTCCCTCGGGCTTTGCCGAAGCGGGCGCGCCGGAACTGCAGGCCGAGATCGTCGAAATCGGCAAGAAATACAACGTCCGCCTGATGGGGCCGAACATCTACGGCTTCTACTATACGCCCGCCAATCTCTGCGCCACGTTCTGCACCGCCTACGACGTCAAGGGTTCGGCGGCTCTGTCTTCGCAGTCCGGCGGCATTGGCATGGCGATCATCGGATTCTCGCGCTCGGCCAAAATGGGCGTCTCCGCGATCGTCGGTCTCGGCAACAAGTCCGATATTGACGAGGACGATCTGCTCGCCTTCTTCGAGCAGGATCCCAACACGACGATCATCGCGCAGCACTGCGAGGACCTGAAAGACGGCCGCGCGTTCGCGGAAGCCGCCAAACGCGTCGCCAAGAAGAAGCCGGTGGTCGTGCTCAAGGCGGGCCGCACCTCGGCCGGCGCCAAGGCGGCGTCGTCGCACACCGGCGCGCTCGCCGGCAACGACAAGATCTACGAGGACGTGCTCAAGCAGTCCGGCGTGATCCGCGCGCGCAGCTTGCGGCAGTTGCTCGAATTCGCCCGCGGCATCCCGGTGCTGCCGACCCCGAAGGGCGAGAACGTGTTGATCATCACCGGTGCCGGTGGTTCGGGCGTGCTGCTATCGGATTCCTGCGTCGATAACGGGCTATCGCTGATGGCGATGCCGCCCGACCTCGATGCGGCGTTCCGCAAGTTCATTCCGCCGTTCGGTGCGGCCGGCAACCCGGTCGACATCACCGGTGGCGAGCCGCCGATCACCTACGTCAATACGGTCAAGCTCGGCCTGTCGGACGATCGCATCCACTCGTTGATCCTCGGTTACTGGCACACCATCGTGACGCCGCCGATGGTGTTTGCGCGCAACATGGTCGAGGTGAAGAAGGAGATGGAAGCGAAGGGTTTCGTCAAGCCGATCGTCGCTTCGCTCGCCGGTGACATCGAGGTCGAGGAAGCCGCCGAATATCTCTACCAGAACGGCATCCCGGCCTACGCTTACTCGACCGAACTTCCTGTCGAGGTATTGGGCGCCAAGTACAAATGGGCGCGCGGCGCGGGCCTTCTCTGATGCTTTTGTGCGACGTGTAATTGCACGCAAGAATCTGATGCTGGTGCCAGAGGCCGTTCGGGGAAACCCGGGCGGCTTTTTCGATGCGGCGCAGCCTGCCGCCGGAACCCCGGCTATCGTCGTCATCGGCTTGTCACAGTTGCCGGCGCGCAATTCCTCAGTGTGTATCGGCCGCGTAATTGGATCAATGCCGGGCAGGCGGGACATCTCGGCTCGAGCGAGTCGCCGATATGGCGATGGGCTTCAAATCGGGGTTATCGTCCAATTTGAAGATGCGCACCCTGGCAGCGGGTTCGAGGACGGTGGGAATGTGCGCAATTTGTTCCATGGTCGCGCGAATAATTCGAGTGTGATGTGGTCGGAATGGCACGATCTTGGAATCGAAACTACGCGCGATTCAGAAGACTGTGCGCAACTCGATCCCGCACAGCTTGCGCTCTCGCCCGCCTGCGGCGAACCTTCTGCGCTGCGGCGATTATCGATGACGCGGTATCGATCGATGACGATCTGCGCCCGCCGTTCCCCCGATTCTATTATCGCGGCAATGAGATGAAAAAATACCCCCGCGGATCGCGGCTTACGGTCGCCAAATTTGGCAACGGCCACGCCCGCAGTAAAAATAATCCCGACCACCAGCGGTATACTGATAATAATGAAAAAATTCATTTTCGCCTTCCTTATAAAAGCCGCCGGTAATTTTCTCCGAGTGCACTGCTGCGACGGTAAATGGCATCGATTCGGCCGGCGAACCGGCGGACGATTTTGAGGCCGGCGGTGCAGGTTATCCGCAGCGCCGAACTGTTCGTAACCTCTATTTGAGGTTGACGGAACGCATCTGTGTGTCGGGCTGCCCGATCTGCGTTGGAGCTTCGATCGGCATCACGCTGTTGCCCATAAGCGCCTCTTCCGCGGGCACCCATATCCAGTTGGATGTCGGTGGCTGGAGGAGCGCCAGGAGAATTACGACGATGGCAATAAGCACGGGCGGGACCCAAAATCTGATTTCCCATTTCTCGGAGCTGCTATCATCTTTTTTCTGTCGAATATCGGTTGCGGGCTTGGGCAAGTGCATTGGTAATCCTCAATCCGTTCAAATTCGAAGATGGAGAGTCTCGTTTCAGATCGGCGCAAAAAATTCACACACGCTAGGCTCGGAGCACTGCGATCCGAAGAGTGGGATCGCTCCAATCAAAAGCATGGTCATCGCCCAGACCATCAAAATGCCGAAGCCAGCTAGAGCACTGAAACGATCGAGCTTGGCCGTCTTGGAACGCTGCGTCTTACCGGTTGATGACGAAGACTCGATTGTCGTTGACATCGTAAATTCTCCCTTGGAGCAGTGAATTGCCGCCGAACGGCGTGATCGCAACAACGCGGGAGACATCGTGCGCGTTGCGCAAGAGGTCACTGGCGAGTGTGAAATTCAAGCCCGCCGCTGCGAGCGGAGATTCCGTTCCTTCCCCGCTTCGACTCGCGAGACACCTTGCTGGCGGGCGCGTAACAAAGCGATATTCACGATGTAACCAATCTGTAACAGAGCCCCGGCCGCTTGATCGCCGATGTACTTCTGTTAGGTCTATGGTTGCATCCCGCCGGGGTCACATCCCGCTAGGGACGGGGTTAACTCCATCTAGGACGGGTCGACGGGGGCCATGCGGAGGAGCGTTTTGGTGATAGCGCCACAAGCCGCGGTGCGTGCGGCCGTGGCACGGGTTCTGATGCAAACCGGCTATGCCGTCGAGATCGCCTCGGACGCGAAAAGAACGCACGAACTGCTGGAGCAGCGGACGTTTGACGCCGCGATCGTGTCGAACCTGCATGGCGCCGAAGGATCTCGATTGACGCGTGAAGTGCAGGCGTCGGTCGATAAGCTCGTCATCCTCACTGACGACGCAAAAGAGGCCAAGCGACTTTCTTCCGCATTTACCGACGCGCTCGTATGTCCGTCCCGGCCATTGAATCACGCGTTGCTTCTCGAATTTCTCGCGGATGCACCAACCTCAAACGAGGCGCAAGCTGCCCTGCGCGAGACCCCGCAGGAGCGCGTGAGCTTTGAGAACCGAACGCTCGATCTGGCCGGCCGCGCATTCCACGATGTCCATGGCCGGGAAGTCCCGCTGACCCGCGCCGAATTCGCGCTGCTGGCCGCTTTCGTTCGAAATCCTGGACGTGTGCTGTCGCGCAATCAGTTACGCAATGCCACGGGTGGAAGCGTCGAGGAGGCTTACGAGCGCGGCATCGACATGCTCGTCTCTCGCCTACGGCGCAAGATCGAGCCCGGCAAGAAAACGCGCTTTATCGTCACCGTTCCGGGCTCCGGATATAAGTTCGTGGCACGCGTTCAGCGTCTCGACGAACCGCCGAAGCCTGCCATTGCGCCATCGCTGCCTGCGCGAGTTGAACGCGGCGCGGCGACGGCCGAACGTCGACAGTTGACGGTGCTGGCCGGTCAAATCGTCGGAATCGCCGAGATATCATCCAGGCTCGACCCGGAAGACCTGCACAAGGTGCTGCAGACGGCGCATACGGCCTGCGCCGATATCGTGAAACGCTTTGGCGGCACGGTCCTTCGCAGCCTGGGCGACAATGTGCTGGCGTATTTCGGTCATCCGGTGGCGCGCGAGAACGACGCCGAGAGCGCGGTGCGGGCCGCGCTGGAATTGGTGCGCGCGATCGGACAACTCGAAGTCTGGAGCAGCAAGAAATTCCAGGTGCGCCTTGGTATCGCAACCGGACTGACGGTGATCGTCGATATCGGCCACGCCGACGGCCAGGAGCCGAGTGTCGTCGGGGAGGCCCTGATTCAGGCGCTCTACCTCCAAAGCGTGGCGGCCCCAAATGAGGTGATGATCGCGGCGAGCACCCGTGACCTGACGGGACGCTTCTTCGAATGTCAGCCGCTTGAGCCCGCGACTGATGAGGGGGAGCATACACCCGCGTGGCGCGTGATCCGTGAGGTCATCCCGACGGAGCGATTCGAGGGGCTTCGCCGCGACGACATGCTCGATCTGGTCGGCCGCGAAGAGGAACTCGACCGGCTGAATTATTGTTGGTCGAAGGCAAGACGGGGCTCGGGCCAGGTCGTCCATCTCCTGGGTGAGGCTGGCATCGGCAAGTCACGACTCGTCGTCGAGTTGGAGCATCGATTGGGCATCGGCCCGTGCCGGGTGTTGAGGTATGTCGGTTTGCCCCACCAGGCCGATGTACCCCTGTCGGCATTGCTCAAAGAGCTACAGAGGTCCGCAGGGTTCGTTGAGGAAGACACGGTCCTACAGCGGTTAGCCAAGCTGCGGAGATTGTTCGACGGCACCGGTGCGGGCGCGGTGGAGCCGACAACGCTTTTGGCCGAACTGTTGGACTTACCCGTCGAGCCAGGGTCCACGACCGCTCAACTCGCTCCGCAAAAGCGCAAGGAGCGGATATTCGAAACGTTGCTGGCGCGAATCCAGGCAATGGCAGCTCGCGAGCCTTTGTTGATAGTGGTGGAGGACGCCCATTGGGTTGATCCAACATCGCTGGAGTTGCTGACACATCTCGTCGAGCGCGCCGCCAGCCTGCCTATCCTGGTGGTAGTGATCGGCCGCCCCGAATTCGTTCCACCGTGGCCGGACCATTCCTATGTGATCGCGTTTACACTCTCACGCCTGGGCCGGGCGGCTTCCGCGGCGCTGGTCGATCAGGTCGCAGGCGACGCGGCGCTACCCGCGCGCACCAAAGAGCTTATCCTGTCTCGAACCGATGGCGTGCCGCTCTTTGTCGAGGAACTGACAAAGGCGGTGATCGAGACTTTCGCCGCACGCCAGAAGGGCAGGTCGGGCTCGACCAAGTCGAGCGCGGCGCAGCTGATACCGACGACGTTACACGCCTCGCTCCAGGCTCGGCTCGATCGGCTCGACCACGGCAAACGGGTCGCGCAAGTGGGCGCCGCCATCGGACGCGAATTCTCCTATGAACTCCTGCGAACAACAGCGGACAGTGACGAGCAGACGCTCGTTTCCGCGCTCGACCAGCTTGTGGCCTCCGGCCTGGTGTTCCGCCGCGGCGCGCATCCCCATATCACCTTCCTGTTCAAACATGCGCTGGTGCGCGACGCCGCGTATGGCATGCTGTTGCACCCTCAGCGGCGAGCGCTCCACGCAAGAATCGCGCAATGCTTCGAGGAACACTTTGCCGACACGGTCGAGACGCAACCGGAGTTGCTCGCCTACCACCACGGCGAAGCCGGCAATGCGGCCAAGGCCGAGGCGTATTTGCTCTCGGCGGCCGAACGTGCGCTGTTGCGCTCCGCTTTGCCCGAAGCGCTCACTCATTTGACGCAGGCCCAGGGCTTGGCCGCCACCTTGCCCCAGGGCACTGAGCGATCGCAGCTCGAACTCAAACTCGATATGATTCTCAGCCGGGTGTTCACGGCGCGGCGCAGCTACACAGCCCCGGAGACGCGCGACGCTTACAACCGTGCCCGTGCACGATGTGAAGCGCTGGGCAATCAGGCGTGGTTGCCCATGATCATCCTCGGGCAGTGGATCGGCGCCTGGAGCGCCGCCGATCATCAAACGGCGCTGAAGGAGGCGCGGGCCTTGTACGACTGGGGCGAGCACAACAAGGACGCAGCCGCGATGGCGGTTGCCCATTTTTCTTTCGGCATGACGTTGGCAGTGCTGGGAGATCTGGTGGGCAGCCGCCGGCATCTGGATCAGGGGCTACAAATCAATAAATTTGCACTTCCCAACCGCCCGCCCTTCCTGTTCTCCGACGAGGACGGCCGCGTTTCATCGCTGACCTATTTGCACGATTGTTTGCTGCTGCTCGGTTTTCCGGATCAGGCTGAGGTTGCCGTGAGGCAGGCTGAAGCGGTGGAGCACGAGGCTTGGGTGTCGGCCAAAAGCACGTCGTACTCCCGCGCGCTCGCTCAAAATCACCTGTTGCGGACCTATGTATTCGCGCACGATGTAAAAAAGGCCGCGGAGATCGGTGCCTCTTTGTTGCAGCTTTCGCAGGAGAACGGCTACCCCTATTTCGCAGGCACCAGCATGTTTCATCTGGGATGGGCGCTGTCGCAAGGTGACGAATCCGCGCGCGGAATCGAGCTGTGTCTCAAAGGCATGGAGCAACTCCGGTCGATCGGAGCCAATTGCTGGTTCCCGCGTTACTTCGCGCTTCTCGCCGAATGCTACGAACGGGCAGGCGAGATCGGGCGCGCGCAAGAGGCGATCGCTGAGGCTCTGAAGAACGTCGAAAAGTCGGGCGAACGCATTTGGGAAGCTGAAATTCATCGGCTTAAGGGCCGGCTTCTGATGCGCACCAGGGCCACGGCGCGCGAGGCCGAAGCCTGCTTCGTAAAGGGCATGAAGATTGCCAGCCGCCAACAAGCCAAATTGCTGGAGCTGCGCGCTGCGACTGGTCTTGGCAAATTACTGATGCAGAACGGCAAAATGGAGCGCGCCAGAAAAATATTGGCTCCCATTTATGGCTCTTTCAGCGAAGGCTTTCGTTGTCGCGCTATCGTCGAAGCAAAAGCCCTTCTCGACGAACTCCCGAAATGAACGGTCGGACATTATATCCTGTCGACGCGGTGACCGAACCAAAGTCCGGTGCAGACAACGACCCCAACCCCCGCGCTAAATTAGTGGCGCTCAGCATTCGTCGAGACGACAACGCAGGCGCATCACAACGCTTGGCGAACGCCGAGGCCCAGCATGAAGCGCTCGCGGATCTGCACGGGGTCGCGACGGGTGGTTCCGGTCCCCGGCTTGTCGTCAATCCGCACCCCGATCAGCATCGGCTCGGTCGCGGTCAGGGATTTCTCGATCAGGCGTTCGAAATCCTCTTCGTCGGCGGCCCAGGTGCTGTTCGTCAGACCGCAGCCGATCGCAACTGCCATCAGATCGGTCGCCGCTGCGGCCGGCGTCGGCTGCGCGCCGGTGATCTGATAGATGCCATTGTCCATCACGATCATGACGAGGT
Source organism: uncultured Alphaproteobacteria bacterium (assembly GCA_963832045.1). Taxonomy (GTDB): domain Bacteria; phylum Pseudomonadota; class Alphaproteobacteria; order Rhizobiales; family Xanthobacteraceae; genus Bradyrhizobium. The sequence continues at coordinate 52,157 of CAWHSM010000004.1, read as the reverse complement.
TCTTCGGCTTCAGCGTCGCGATCGTGGACAGGCAGCCCAGTTGCATCAAGAGCGAGCCGTCGCCCTCGAGTGCAAAGACGCGGCGGTTGGGCTGCGCCAGCGCAACCCCGAGCGCGATCGGAAACGCAAGACCCATGCTGCCGAGCATATAGAAATTCTGCGGCCGATGGCCGGCAGCCCAGAGATCGAAATTGGTATTGCCAATGCCGCCGATGACGGCCTCTTCCTTCTTCAGCTTCGCAACCAGGCGCGAGGTGAGATCGAACCGGTTCATCACCTTGGTGTTGCGTGCGGGGGCTGGCTGGTTCATGTGATCGCTCACTTGTCGAACACCTTGCCGCCGGTCAATAGCGGCGACAGAATTATCGCGACCGGCGCTTGGGTCGTGATGGACTGCTTGATCGATCGATCGGCGATGAACTCGAACTCGTCGAGCCTGGTTGCGGTGTGGTGCTCCATGGCCAGCGAATCGAGCACCGGCCGCATGGTGCGGCAGACCAGCGACTGCCCGTAGTTGAATTCGCCGAGCGTTCCGCGCTCGGATACGAACATGATCAGGGGAACCTGATAGGGGATAGCCAGCGAGGCCAGCACATTGGCAAGCGTCGCAAAACCGGAGGTTTGCATCAGCACCGCACCGCGCATCCCGCCCATCCAGGCCCCCGAAACGATCCCGACCGCTTCTTCCTCGCGTGCGGTAGGGAATGTCGTGAAAAACGGATCGGCGTGGATTTCCTTGATCAATCGTGTCAGCACGCGGTCGGGGACATAGGGCACGAGCCGGATGTCGTTGCGCTTGAGTGTCTGCAGCACGATTTCGTGCCAGGCCTTTTCACCCAAGCCCATCGGCGACATTTGTCCGTCCGCAGCCGCCATCAAATTCTCCTCCGTCTCAAGCGGATTCTGCCTCGCGCGTGGCTGCGGCCGCCTGAGGCGCCAAAACTTGACGCGAACGGCGGGATTGTCAACATGCGGAGATGAACCGCCGGTATTCGGGCGTGCAGGGATAGAAACAAATCAGGAGGACGGCTCTTGGGTTGGTTCTTGAGTCGGTGCTTGCGGACAGTCGTCTGCGTGGCAGCGATCTTGTTATCCGCCGGCGTGTCGGCGCAGGCGCCGTTTCCTTCCAGACCCGTGCATATTTTCGTTCCCTATGCGGCCGGCGGCGGCGTCGACATCCTTGCGCGCACATTGGGGGAGGCGGTCTCCCGGCAATGGGGCCAGTCGGTCGTCGTGGAAAACCGGTCGGGGGCGGGCGGCGTGGTTGCGTCCCAAGCGCTGGTGACGTCGGCGCCCGACGGCTACACGCTGATCGTGGTGGCGAGCGGTCACGCCACCAATCCGTTTCTGTACCCGAAAATCCCCTACGACACCTTCAAGGATTTCACGCCGATTTCATTATTGGCATCCTCGCCGAATATTCTCGTGGTGCGCGCCAATTCCCCGTTCAAGACGCTCGCGGATGTGATCGCAGATGCGCACGCAAAGCCGGGCAGCCTTTCCTTCGGTCATGCCGGCAGCGGCACCTCGACACATCTGGCCGGTGAACTCCTCAAGAAGCTCGCTCGCATCGACATCAGCGCCATTTCCTACAAGGGCGGGGCGCCCGCGATCAACGATCTCCTGGGCGGACAGATTCCACTGTCGTTCAACAACGCGCCGGAAGCGTTGGGCCAACTGGAAGCGGGAACGCTGCGTGCGCTCGCGGTGACGACCACGACGCGCTCGCCGTTTCTCCCCAACGTGCCGGCGATGGCGGAGACCGTGCCCGGATACGCCACCGAAGTGTGGTGGGCTTTGCTCGGGCCAGCCGGCATGCCTCCCGAACTTGTGGCGAAGCTTGCTCGTGATTTCGTCGCCGCCTTGAACACCGAGCCGGTCAGGGAGCGATTGGCCAAGTTCGGAGCGTCGCCGATCGGCGGCTCGCCCGAAGTGCTCGATGCCAAGATTCACGCCGACCACGAGAAATGGGGCGCCATCATCAAGGCCTCCGGCATAACGGCCGAATAATTCAATGTTCCGAACTGAAAGTGGAATGATGCCCGTCAACGGCAAGCGCGTGTTCTACGTCAAATACCTCGCCAACCAGATCTATGCCGATATCCTGAAGGCGCGGCCCGATATCAGGCTCGACCGCCTCGAAAATGGAAGTCCCGAAGAAGCCTCGGTGCCGATCCTTTCCGCCGCGCATGCCTACCAGGTCGGTGCGACGCGTGACGAACTGGCGCGGCATTTTCACGTCGGTCAGGATTTGTTGCGCCGGGCGCCGAACCTTCTGATCGTTTCCAGCAATGGCGCGGGCTACGATCCCGTCGACGTCGATGCCTGCACGGCGGCCGGCGTGATCGTGGTCAACCAGTCCGGCGGCAATGCCCATTCGGTCGCCGAACATGCGCTGGCGATGCTGATTACGCTGTCGAAGCGGATCATCCAGGCCGATCGCGCGCTTCGCCGTGAGGCCAATGTCAACCGCAACGCGCTGATGGGCGCGGAAGTGCAGGGCAAGACCATCGGCATTGTCGGCCTCGGCAATGTCGGCCGCCGCATCGCCGCGCTCTGCAAGGGCCTGCTTGCCATGAACGTGCTCGCTTATGACCCTTATCTGTCGGCGACCGAAATGGCCGAACGCGGCGGCGAGAAGGTGACGCTGGATGAGCTGTTGCGCCACTCCGACTTCATCTCGATTTCTTGTCCGCTCACCAGGGATAACCGCGGCATGATCGGCGCGCGCGAGTTCGCGTTGATGCAGCCGCATGCCTATTTCATCACGACGGCGCGTGGCTTCATCCATGACGAGGCGGCGCTGGAGCAGGCGCTGCGCGACCGGCGCATCGCGGGCGCGGGGCTTGACGTATGGGCCAAGGAGCCGCCGCCGCCGGATCACCCGCTGCTGCAGTTCGACAATGTGCTGGCGAGTCCGCACACGGCGGGCGTGACCAGGGAGGCACGGGAGAACATGGCGCGGATTGCGGCCGAGCAGATGATCGACGCGCTCGACGGCAAGCGGCCGCCGCGGCTGGTTAACCCCGAAGTCTGGCCGGCTTACGTCAAGCGCTTCGAGCGCACGTTTGGATTTGCGCCGGGATAAGAAGCCGCCCGTCTGGGGGCTTGCTTCACCTTTCCCGCTTGCGGGGGGAGCATAGGCCGCTATCAGCGGCTAGAAGATTTTGCTCCTCATTGGCCGCCGCACGGCAATGAATCCACTACCGTTTCCACCTTGAACGGTGGCCGCATTGCTATTTTTGTGGCGGTCTCGACGCCCTTCTCCAGGTTCCCCATACCTTCATTCCGAGCCGAGTTTTTAAACGCCGGTGCGTTCGACCGGCGCAGGGATGATGGACATGCGATCGATCCACGCTTTATTGCGCTCTACCCGATCCCGGATCGGGCAACGGTTGGCCGAGATCGTCGCGATTGCAGCGGCAAGCCTGCCGGCCGTTGGCGCTTAACCTTCGCCCTCCGCGGTTCATCTAAGCCGTCTGGACGGTGAGGCGTTCGATGGTCTGAATGTGGCGGGCGAGCAGGCTGCAGGCTTGCTCGACATTGCGCGCGCGCAACGCGGCGAGGATCAGGCGATGGTCCGGATTGGACCGCGGACGCCATCCCGAGCTGCGCGCCATTGCAAATACCAGGCGGGAATTCGCGCGCTGCAATCCGTCGAGACTGGCGAGAAGCCGGGGCATGCCGCATGGCGCGACCAACGCCTGATGAAAGGCGCGGTTGGCTGCCTCAAAATCCCCAAGCGTCTCGGCATTGTCGCCCTCGATCAGGGCCAATTCGATTCTTGCCAGCTGCGCCGAGGTGAGCTTCGGCGCGGCATGCCGCAACGCGACCACTTCGAGCGCGGCGCGCATCTCGGCGATTTCCCGGATAGCGTTCGCATCGAGCGGGGCGATCCGCACGCCGCGCCGCGGAAGGCTGACCACGAGATGCTGGGCTTCCAACTGCCGAAAGGCTTCGCGGACCGGGACGTGGCTTGAATTGAATTCGCGCGCGACATGGTCCTGCCGCAGGGGTGCATCCGGTTGCAGGGCGCCGGAAATGATCCGCTCCGCAATCGCCTCGGCGATCCGGGTGGCGACAGTAGAATTCTCGTCTGCGGTTTCCATAGATTATCTACCGCGAAATCGGATGCACTGGGGCTGACCTTCGGCTATCGTAACCTAAGTTCGATATTTTATAGATAAATACTGGATTTATCTATAAAAAGACGCGAGGGGGACACGATGGCGGTTCGGCACGATTGGACGCGAGCGGAAGCGGAAACGCTCTATGACCTTCCCTTTGCCGACCTGATCTTCCGCGCGCAAAGCACCCATCGCAGCCATTTCGATCCCAACCATGTCGAGACCGCGAGCCTGCTCAGCATCAAGACCGGCGGCTGCCCCGAGGACTGCGGCTACTGCTCGCAGAGCGCGCATTACGACACCGGACTGAAGGCGACCAAGCTGATGGCGCAAGCCGATGTGGTTGCTACCGCCAGGCGCGCCCGCGATGCGGGCGCGAGCCGCTTTTGCATGGCGGCCGCCTGGCGCAATCCGAAGGACCGCGACCTTGACGAAGTCTGCGACATGGTGAGCGCGGTCAAGGAACTCGGCATGGAGACCTGCGTCACGCTTGGCATGCTGACCGCGCCGCAGGCCGCGCGCCTGCATGAAGCCGGGCTCGATTTCTATAACCACAATGTCGACACCTCGCCCGAGTTCTACGACAAGATCATCACCACGCGCACGTTGCAGGATCGCATCGACACGCTGGCGCATGTGCGTGAAGCCGGCATCAAGGTCTGCTGCGGCGGCATCATCGGCATGGGCGAAGCGGTCGACGACCGGCTTGGCATGCTGGTGCTGCTCGCCAACCTGCCTGTTCATCCCGAGAGCGTGCCGGTCAACCTGTGGAACGAGGTCAAGGGCGTCCCGGTCAACGACACCGCGGAACGACCCGATGCCATCGCACTGGCGCGGCTGGTCGCGGTCGCGCGCATCATGATGCCGCAGAGCGTGGTGCGGCTGTCGGCGGGGCGGCAATACATGACCGACGAACTTCAGGCGCTTTGCTTTCTGGCCGGCGCCAATTCGATCTTCATCGGCGATGTGCTTCTGACCACCAGGAATCCGCAAACCGCGCGCGATACGAATTTGCTCGACCGGCTCGGCATCAGATCGCGTCTCAATCAGGCGCCGGCGTGAACAAGGCTGCAAGCTATGTTGCAGCTCTCGGCGCGCTGGAAAAGGACGATCGGCTGCGCCGCCTCAAGCCGCGTGCGGGCATCGACTTCTCATCGAATGACTATCTCGCGCTCGCCGCTGCCCCTCGGATGCGGCGGGCGATTTCGGCCGCGGTTGAATCGGGTACGCCAATTGGCGCCGGCGGCTCGCGGCTGCTGCGCGGCAATTGCGCGGAGCATGAAAGCCTCGAGGCCGAGGCGGCGCGATTTTTCGGCGCGGAAGCCGCGATTTTTTTCGCCAGCGGATACGTTGCCAACTTCGCCGTCCTGACGACGCTGCCGCAACGGGGCGATCTGCTGGTGCTGGACCAGCTCGTCCATGCGAGCATTCATGAAGGCGCACGCGCCGGACGCGTCGCCTTCCGCGAGAGCCGACACAACGATCCGGATTCTGTCGACGCCACCATTCGCGATTGGCGGTTGCAAGGCGGCACGGGGCGGGTCTGGATCGTCGCCGAAAGCCTCTACAGCATGGACGGCGATTTTGCGCCGCTTGACGCGCTGGTTGCGATCGCGGAGCGGTACGATGCGTTCCTGATGGTCGACGAAGCCCATGCCACCGGCGTCTATGGCGAGCAGGGCCGGGGACTAGCGGCCGCCTATGAGGGGCGTGAGAACCTTGTCGTCGTTCACACCTGCGGCAAGGCGTTGGGGGCGGCCGGCGCGCTGGTCACGACGACAAGATTGTTGCGCGACTTCATGGTCAATCGCTGCCGCCCGTTCATTTTTTCGACCGCGCCGTCCCCCTTGATGGCGGTCGCGGTGCAGGAGGCGCTGTCGATCCTGCGCGAGGAGCCGGAGCGGCAGCGGCGTCTGACGAAGTTGATCGCGTTCGCAGGAAGCGAAATCGGCGCACGTGAAGGCTGGCGGCTGTCGGGCTCGCAGATCATGCCTTATATCGTCGGCGACAATGCGCGCGCCATGGCATTGGCGGAAGCGTTGCAGGCGCGCGGCTTCGATGTCAGGGGAATACGCCCGCCGACAGTGCCGGCCGGTACGGCGCGCTTGCGCATTTCCCTGACCAATAATGTTGACGAGGATGACGTGCGCGCGATGTTCGACGCGCTGGCCGAGGTGACAAAAAGGCCTGGCACATGAATCGGCGGATCGTGGTGGCCGGTACCGACACCGAGATCGGCAAAACGGTCTTTGCCGCCGGTCTCGCCGGCCTGCTTCATGCCAGCTACTGGAAACCGATCCAGTCGGGGCTGGTGGGCGAGACGGATTCCCGGATCGTCGCGCGGCTCGGCGGCTTGTCCTGCGATCGCATTTTGCCCGAGCGCTATCGCCTGAAGACGCCGGTGTCGCCGCATCAGGCGGCGGCGATCGATGGCGTGCACATCGATACAGAGACGCTCGACGTGCCCGATACCGGCTCCCGGCGGCTGGTGATCGAAGGCAGCGGTGGCCTGATGGTGCCGCTCGACGGTGCCATTCTTTATATAGATGTCTTTGCGCGGTGGAAGATTCCGGTGGTGCTGTGTGCACGCACGGCGCTCGGCACCATCAATCACACGCTGCTTTCGATCGAGGCGCTGCGCCATCGTGACATCGCGCTTCTCGGCGTCGCTTTCATCGGCGAGAGCAATCCGGAGAGCGAACGTGCGATCTGCGAAATCGGCGACGTGCGGCGGCTCGGCCGATTGCCCCTGATAGAGCCGCTTACCCGAGGTACGCTGCGGGCGGCTTTCGAGATTTCCTTCAAGCCTTCTGATTTTGGTGGGTGATGCGCGATAGGCCCTCACCGATCTGGCATCCCTTCACCCAGCACGCGCTTCAGCGCGAAATGGTCAGCATCGCGCGCGGGGAAGGTGCGTATCTTTTCACGCCCGACGGCCGCCGCATCATCGATGCGATCTCTTCATGGTGGGTCGTAACACACGGCCATTGCCATCCGCACATCGTGCGCGCGATTCAAAAGCAGGCAGCGGAACTCAACCAGATCATCTTCGCCGGCCACACGCATGAACCGGCTGAAGCCGTGGCCACCGAACTATTGAAACTCGCGCCGAAGGGTCTCGACTACGTGTTCTTCTCGGACAGTGGTTCGACGAGCGTGGAAGTGGCGCTGAAGATGGCGCTCGGCTACTGGCACAATATCGGAAAACCCCGCACCCGCATCATTGTGATGCAGCATTCTTATCACGGCGACACGATCGGAGCGATGTCGGTCGGGGCGCGGGGCGTTTTCAACGCGGCTTACGGACCACTGCTGTTCGATGTCACGACGGTGCCGTTTCCGTCGGGCGGACACGAACAGGAGACATTGGATGCACTCGAGGCCGCGGTTCGGGACGAGAAGCCGGCGGCGCTCATCGTCGAGCCGCTGATCCTGGGCGCCGGCGGGATGCTGATGTATCCGGCCTGGGTGTTAAAGGAAATGAAGCGGATCTGCGAGGCATCCGGCGTCTGGTTCATTGCCGATGAGGTCATGACCGGATGGGGCCGTACGGGTACGTTGTTTGCCTGCGAGCAGGCCGGCGTGTCGCCGGACATCGCCTGCTATTCGAAAGGACTCACGGGCGGCTCGCTTCCGCTGGCGGTAACGCTTTGCCGGGGCGAGATTTTCGAGGCGCACTTCTCGCACGACCGCAGCCGCACGTTCTTTCATTCGAGTTCCTATACCGCCAATCCGGTCGCGTGCGCGGCCGCCAAGGCCAACCTCGATCTATGGCAAGACGATTCCGTCCGCGAACGCGTCACCACCGTGGCTGCGATGCAGGAACGGGCACTGGCGCCGTTGCGCGCCGACGAGCGATTCAGAAATGTCCGCCGGACCGGCACGATCACCGCGCTGGAACTTCAGGTGCGCGACAGCGGCTATCTTGCCGGCATTGGTCCAAAGCTTCTCGCGTTCTTTGGCAACCGAGACCTGCTGCTGCGCCCGCTCGGCAACACCATCTACGTGATGCCGCCTTATTGCATTACGCAAGGCGATCTCGACGAGATCTATGCAGCGATCATGGAAGCAGGGGACCTTGTGTGAAAGACGGTTCACGCCTTCTTTCGGCAGCGCGAGCCTGACGAAAGGCCGGAGAACGCCGTTCAGGAATTTCTGCCTCATTAAGGGCTGTTTCATTAAATTGGGCTAACCATGATTTGCGCCGGGCTGTTCCGGTCCAACTCCGCCCGACGGCGCTTCTCATCAACCAGGTGCTCAATGCTCGGCAATCTTCGAATTTCCTACAAGCTGCTGATGATCGTTGGCCTTTCCATTTTGGGCATCGCCGTGATGGCCGGCCTGGGTCTGTCGGCGTTGTGGAACAATCTGATGGAGGATCGCCGGGCCAAGCTTCAGGACATCGTCACAGTGGCTCGCGAGGCGCTCGAGTACGATCTCCTGGCTTCCCGCAAGGCCGGGCTTTCGGAGGTCGAGGCCATGGAGCGAGGCAAGGCGTTGCTGCGGACCTTGCGCTTCGGCCAAGACGACTATGTCTACGCCCTCAACGGCCAGGCCGTCGTTGTGTCGAACCCAAATCCCAAGGTTGAAGGCAAGAACCTGATGGACGTCGCCGACTCTGACGGCCTTTTTTTCGGGCGCCGGCAGCTTGAGCTGGCCGCCCATGGCGGGGGCTTCATGACTTACCGCTTTCCGCGCGCGGCCGGCGGCGACCCGCTGCCGAAACTCGTCAACGTCGCTGCGTATCAGCCTTTCGGCTGGGTCCTGGGCGCTGGCGTTTATCTCGACGACGTCCATGCCATCTTCTGGGACCAGGCCCGAAACATGGGAATCATGGTCGCCCTCGCGCTGCTGGTGGTCGGCGGCCTGTTTCTCATGCTCAGCCGCAGCATCGTGAAACCGATCGACGCGATGACAATGGCGATGCGAAAGATCGCCGAGGGTGACACGTCGACGGCCATTCCGGCGTTGGAGCGCGGCGATGAAGTCGGTGCGATGGCGCAATCGGTGAAGGTGTTCAGGGACAATATGATTGAGGCAAACCGGCTTCGCGGCGAGCAGGATGTATTGAAGGCCCAGGCGGACTCGGAACGGAAACTTCTTCTTGCCCGCATGGCCGATGAGTTCGAACGCGGCGTTCGTGCTTCACTCGATAGTCTTGCAGGCGCTGCATCTGACATGCAGGGGACCTCCAGAAGCTTGTCTTCGACCGCGGGCGAAGCCAGCCAGCAGGCGACCTCTGTCGCGGCAATAGCCGAGGAGGCGTCGGCTAACGTGCAGACGGTTGCGGCTGCGACCGAGCAATTGTCGTCCTCGGTGTCGGAGATCGGCCGGCAGGTCAGCCAGTCGACGGAAATCGCGGGTCAGGCGGTCGCCGAAGCGAATCGCACCAACCTGACGGTTCAGGGTTTGTCGGCGGCGGCCCAGAAAATCGGCGATGTCGTCAAGCTCATCAGCGATATTGCGAGCCAGACCAACCTTCTGGCGCTCAACGCCACGATTGAGGCGGCGCGTGCCGGCGAAGCGGGCAGGGGCTTTGCGGTGGTCGCCAGCGAGGTCAAGTCGCTCGCAAGCCAGACGGCCAAGGCGACCGACGAAATATCGGCGCAGGTCGGCGCCATGCAGGATGCGACAACGGAAGCGGTGCAGGCTATCGAAGGCATCGGCCGCACGATCGGCGTCATCAACGAAATCACCTCGGCGATCTCGATTGCGGTCGATCAGCAAGGCTCGGCAACCCGGGAGATCGCCCGCAACGTGCAGGAAGCCGCGCTCGGAACGGGTCAAGTGTCGAGCAACATTGCAGCGGTCAACCACGCGGCGGACGAGACCAGATCTGCCTCAAGCAGCGTCTTGTCCTCGGCGGAGCAGCTGAGCAAGCAGGCGGTCAATTTGCGCGCCGACGTGGATCGGTTCCTCGGCAACGTCCGCGCCGCCTGACCGGGCTTCACTTGATCCTGTGCGATTTGATGCGGCCTGAATTTGCGGCGGTTCGACGGGCGCTGGCAAATCGTCGCCGGAAGCCCGGTCGGCCGACGAGCGCTAAGCCTTCGTTCGAGACTTTTTAGACCGGTCGAAGCGGAAATGAATGAAGGCGGTCGCAGATTGCGTGACCGCCGGGAGGATTTGAACTCGATCGCATATTTTTTTGATGACAACATTCCGTCGAAAAGAAAAAAAGCTCCGGGAAAGATTGCTCGTGAAACCGTCCCGTCACAAAACGGCAAATTGATCCGGTAATATTACGTCCTCGTGTTGCTGTCTTGCGTGGTCGCAGGGCGGCGTCCGGGGGCTTCCAGAAAATGAATAGTATATGGGCGGCGCGGGGCGCTTTGTTGCTGGTGTTGACCGCTGGCATGTCAACCGCAAACGCCGCGCCGCTCGACGATGCCGCCGAGCGCTATCGGCCTTATGCGATTGAGGGAATCGGGTCGGCGCTGGCGGGCGCGCGCGATCTGCGCGAGCGTGTCGCCGCGAAAGATCTGGCCGGTGCCAGGATAGCCTGGCTTTCGGCCCGCGCCGGTTGGGAACGTTCGGAAGTATTCACCGCTGGCTTCGTTCCGGAACTCGATGCGCTGATCGACGCCTGGCCCAATGCCGACAGCGGGTTCCATGCCATCGAGGCCAAACTGTTCGGCGCCGGTCAAACCGACGTCGAAGGCGACACCGACGCGCTGGTCAAGCATCTCGACGAGCTTCACAACAAGCTCCGCGACATGCCGCTGACGCCGCAAGGCCTGCTCGATGGCACGGTGCGGCTCGCCTATGAGATCGGGGAGAGCAAGGCGGATGGCGGCGAATCGCGAATCAGCGGCACATCGCTTGACGATTTGCGCAACAACGTGTCCGGCGTTGAATTTGCCTATCGCACGATTTTTGCAGACAGCCTCAAAGGCGTCGACGCCGGCCTCGCCGATTCGGTGACGAAGCGAATCGAGCAGCTCAAGATCATCGTGGCGGCGCCCGATTTGCCGCATGTCGATGTTCGGGCGCTGCGGCGGGTCACTGAGGAACTGGTGGTCTCGCTGCAGGCCGCCTCGGTCAAGCTGGGATTGCGCCGGTCCACGCTGGAGGCTCAATCGCGATGAGCTCCCGTCGGTTAGGCTGCGCCGCGGTGGCGATCGGGCTGTTGATGGCCGGTCTGCATCAACGCGTCCTGGCGTTTCCGGTGGACGGCGACCAGACGGTCTTGCTGCCGAAAACCGAACTCAACGAGGACGCGGTGCGCCGGCCGCGCGAAGTCTTCCACTCGGAGATCGCCGGCCGCAGGTCGGACCTGATCAAGCTCGGCAATCTGGCCTTCAGCTCGCCAGCGATCCTGGGCAACGTCGCGCAGCAGGCCGGAATCAGTTGCGAAACCTGCCATGTCAACGGCGCCGGCAACGCCAAGCTCTTCATGCCGAAAATGTCGACACGCCCGGGAAATTTCGACACCACGGGCGCGCTGTTCAATCCGAAGGCGGACAATGGCACGCTCGATCCGGTCCGGGTTCCAAGCCTGCGCGGCGCGCGCTTCCTGGCGCCCTATGGCGCAGACGGCCGTATGGCTTCGCTCCGCGACTTCGTTCACAACGTCATCGTCAACGAGTTCGCCGGTCCCGAGCCGTCGCCGGCGATTCTCGACGCCATCGTAACTTATATCCACGACATCGATTTTCTTCCCAATCCGAGTCTCGGTCCCGGTGGCCGGCTGGTGGTGGGCAGGGTCAGTGAATCGGAGCGTCGGGGCGAAGCGCTGTTCTCCAGGCCGTTCCCTCACGATCCCAACATGAGTTGCGCCGGCTGTCATGTTCCATCGGCCGCTTTCGTCGATCACATGCAGCACGACGTGGGTTCGGGCGGACTGTTCAAGACGCCGACGCTTCACAACGCGGATTTCAACGCGCCATATTTTCACGACGGTCGCTTCGACACCTACGATCAGGTGGTGGTGCATTTCGACCGGGTGTTTGAGCTCGGCCTGGGCGCGCAGGAGCAAAAGGATCTGGTGGCTTACCTCACCGCGGTGGGTGATGGGGTGACACCCTATGAACAGGGCTCCGGCGCCGCGCTGAAGGAAATCAACGACTTCGCGAGTCTGCTGGGCACCGCTATCCCCGCGGGCGACAAGGAAGTCGTAGCGCTCGCGGTCGACACCATCGGCGGTGAATTGCACGAATTGACGGAGCATTATCCCGATCGCAAGGACACCAGCGTTTCGGGCGGCGAACAACAGCGCGCCATGGCGCGCGCGACGCTCAAGGAAATCGTCCTGCTGCTCCGGCAGATCGATATGGCGGTTGGCGAAGGCCGGACCGCGGATGCGGCGGCCGACTATCAGAATTATCGCAATCTCATGTTCGCCGCCGTGCCTTCGATACTGGCGCGCGCCGATCGATGGTCGCTCTTCAATACCGACGTGCACGACCGGCATTACGAGGCCCTTCGTCAAGTCATGCAATCGAAGCACGTGTCGCGGCAATAGGCGAGCGGAAGATTAAGCCCCGCGCCATCGATCGATGGCGCGGAAATGAGTTCGATTTTCACATCGCTCGCGCAGCATCTGCGCGGGCGTTTGGTGTTGTGCCTGATCGAGCAGATTCAGCTGTTCGAATTTCTTTTTTATGCACAGCAAGCGCGCGCGAAAATTCTCATCGAAGATTATTTTTGAATCATTCCGGTCTTTGCGCGTTCTTTCACAGCCCTGATACGTGTGCGTCACGTTGATGCACTACCTAGCGCAGCGTTACCAAACCTCTTTTGGAGTCGATGATGACTTTTAATTTCAAGGCACACTTGCGAACCACCACGGCGTTGTGCATCGTTTCGACGGTCGCGGTCGCCGCCACGGCCTATGCTGCCAACTCGGGCGGCCTCAGCAACTGGGACAAGCGTCTGCATCCCAATCGCTTTATCAATACTACCGCGAACGTCGAAAACAAAAACGGCAAGAACAACAATGACAACGATCCGGCCAACAACGTCAAGACGGCGTCTCCGATCAAGCACGTCATCGTCCTGATCGGCGAAAACCGTGGTCTCGATCACACCTTTGGCGTCTACAAGCCGAAGGGCAAGGGAGAGACGATCTCCAACCTGCTGTCCAAGGGCATCGTCAACGAAGACGGAACACCGGGCCCGAACTTCAGCCTGTCGCAGCAATTCTCAGTCGCGGCGCAGGCTAACGGTCTCTACTATATCGGCGCTCCGACGGTCTCCAAGTCGCTCTATAACGCGGCCAACCTGATGCCGCAGCCGAACACCAACGGTGCGCCATCGGCTCAAAGCGCGACCGGCGCTCCCTTCCTAAACACGACAATTGCAAGCGTCGAGAAGGACATCAATCAGGCGGATATCGATATCCTGACGACCGGCCAAACCAATCTGGCGAACGGCATTAACGACTCCCGCGTTCCCGGCGTCGGCAGCTTGAACGGTTCGTTCCCGTTGCAGGGTCCGATCCTCACCGACGACGACTACACCGGTGACACGACTCACCGCTTCTACCAGGACTGGCAGCAGAGCGATTGCAGCGTTGCTTCGGTAACGAAGACCAACACTTCGGGCTGCCTGGCCGACCTGTTTCCCTTCGTGATGGACACCTACGATAGGAGCACCACCAAGCAAGGCAACTTCAGCGAGGGCAACTCGTTGGGCTTCTACAACGCCCAGCAGGGCGAAGCTCCGATCCTGAAGATGCTGGCTGACCGCTTCACCCTGAGCGACAACTTCCACCAGTCGTTCCATGGCGGCACCGGCGCCAACCACTTCATGCTCGGTACCGGCGACGCCGCGTTCTGGAGCGATGGCAACGGCAACGCGATCGCCCCGCCCTCGAACGTGATCGCCAACCCGAACGCGGTGGCGGGCACGGTCAACAAGTATACGGCCGACAACAACTTCAGCGCCTGTGCTGACTTCAGTCAACCCGGCGTGGGCCCGATCGTGACCTACCTGAACAACCTGCCCTATGCGGCAGAACCGAACTGCCAGCCCAACCACTTCTACATGCTCGACAACACCAACCCCGGCTTCCTGCCGAACGGTGCGCTGGCGGCTGCTGGTTCTGGTACTGTCCCACCCTCTCCGGTTCGCACGATTGGCGATGAGCTGATCGCAAAGAAAATCTCGTGGGCTTACTACGGCGGTGCGTATAACGCCGCGGTGGCGCTCTCGAATGATGCTGTCAAGGCGAACCCGACCAACCCCAACCTGGGCCTCGCTGCGTTAAATGATCCGGCCAATGCGATCGGAATCGCCTACTGCCAGATATGCAATCCGTTCCAGTATGCGACCTCGATCATGGCCGATACGAACGTTCGTACCGCGCATATCAAGGATACCGCTGATCTGATCACGGCGATCCAGAACAACACCCTGCCTTCGGTGTCGTTCAGCAAGCCGGACGGCCTGCTCGACGGTCATCCCTCGAGCTCGAAGGTCGACCTGTTCGAGGCCTACGTTGTCAACATCCTGTCGGCGCTGGATGCCAACCCTGAGCTGAAGGCCGAGACCGCGGTGTTCATCACCTGGGACGAGGCTGGTGGCTACTGGGATTCGGGCTTCATTCAGTCGATCGACTTCTTCGGCGATGGACCGCGTATCCCGACCCTGATCCTCTCGCCGTACTCGACCGGCGGCAAGGTCTACCACAACTATGGCGATCACGTTTCACTGCTGAAGTTCATCGAGCGCAACTGGTTCCTCCAGCCACTCACGAACCGCAGCCGCGACAACCTGCCGAACCCGACGTTCAAGAAGGACAATGTGTACGTGCCGACCAACAGCCCGGCGCTCGCTGACCTCTTCGACGCCTTCGATTTCGACAAGGCGGTGAACGTCCCCTTCACGGAGTAATCCAGAACCGGGTCACGACGTGACCGTGTTCTAAATCTCGTCGTGGCGGCGCCGATCGGGCCTGATGGCTCGGTCGGCGCTGTTTTATGGACCCATGCAACGGATTCCTGCGATGGCCATCAAGCGGATCACCATCTCGCGTTCATGCTCGACATGGCTGGGCCTGCTCGGCCTCATCAGCTTTCTCATCTGCGGCGGAACTGTCGCGCTGGCGCAGCAATTCTCGGCCGATCTCGTCGCCACTGCCGACGGCGCGGCGGCTACGTCCACCGGCACACTCCGCGTCTTCAACGGCAAAGTGCGTATCGAAACGCCGGACTTCGCGGACGGGTTTTTCTTGATCGACGGACCGAACCACGTCGCCTATTTTGCGCGGCCTGCGCAACGGATTTTCATGGATGCCAAGCAATCAAGCCGGCTGACCCGGGTCTTTGCCCCGGTTGATCCGGCCGATCCTTGCGGGCAATGGCAGACGATGGCGAAGCTCGCCGGCGCTGCTGAGTTTGATGACACGTGGCGATGTGAGCGCGAGGGCGAAGAGGTCATTGACGGCCGCCGCGCCGCCGCCTACCGCGCAATACGGCCCTCCGGGAAGCACTTCGTAGGCTGGATCGATACAGATCTCAAATTCCCGCTACAGATCAAGATGGAAGATGGCGCGACCATCGCACTTCGGAATGTTCAGGAGGGGCCGCAACCCGCGGGGCTGTTCGAGATCCCTGCGGGTTTCCGCAAATTCGATCCGCAAGCGCTTATCGGGCGTATCAAGCAAAGCGACGTGTGGGTCGAACCGCCGCCCAAGTAAACGTTGGCGCGCGCAGCCAGGAAAATTCACGTCGTACCGCTCGCCATCAAGCCGCGATAGCTACCTTATGCATTGAATTTAATGAAAGATGTAAAGTTGGCATTGCCGGGACTGTGTTTCGGCCTGCGCTCCGCAAGTTCAGAAATTCCTGTTGCAACCTTGACTCTCCGAGTAGCCGGGAGTTTGGTGAGAGCAATCGATTGAGAACGGACGAAATCGTCCAAAGTCGTCGATCGGATTTCGCCGTCTCCGTTAAGCTGAGCCTCGGCAAAAGCGCCGCAGAGTTTTCGATACGAAATATCTACCGTGCCGAGGTTTGGTCCGCGGCGATCGGCAGGTTTGGCGCGGTTGTAACGTTGCTCGCCGTTTGTGGATCGACGCACCGCGAGAGTTCTCTCGATATCGTCATGGTTGGAATTGTGGAGGCATTGATCGCCCTTGTGGCGGTCATTGCCCTGGGCTCGGCTTTCGGATCGTTTTAGAAAAGGAGCATCCGCGATGAATTCAAATCGCTTGAGCCTGTCATCCGGCCTGACGGCGATCCGGAAGTTGCAATGCATGTTATGTCCGTCGCTGCTGTCGGCGGTGCTCCTGGTCGGGCTTTGTCACGGGAGTTTGGCGCAGTATGAAGCGCTGGACCTGGGGTCCGAGGAGGTTGCCCCCATTGCGCCTACCGGCGGGGTGACGCTTTTTCAGAACGTCCGCATCTTCGATGGCAAAAGCGCCGTGCTGTCGGCGCCTTCGAGTGTGCTGGTGAGGGGTAACACCATCGAGCGGATATCGGCGAATCCGGCCGCTACCGAGCCGGGTGCCGACGCCCGCGTGATCAACGCAAACGGGCGTGTGCTGATGCCAGGTTTGATCGATGCGCATTGGCATGCGTTCCTGGCGGCGGCATCCCCTATGCTCATCATGACCGCCGATCCCGGCTACCTCAACCTCGTGGCTGCGCGACAGGCCGAAGCAACGCTGATGAGGGGTTTCACCACCATACGCGACATGGGGGGGCCGGTTTTTGGATTGAAGCGCGCTATCGACGAGGGCATCGCGGTTGGTCCGCGCATCTATCCCTCTGGTGCCATGATCTCGCAAACCTCGGGCCATGGAGACTTTCGGGCTCGCTACGAAATTCCGCGGACGCTGGGCGGGCCATTGAGCCAATCCGAGATCGCGGGTGTCGCAGCCATTGCCGACGGCCCCGATGAGGTACGGTTGCGCGCGCGCGAGCAACTGAGGAAGGGTGCCAGTCAGATCAAGCTCATGGGAGGTGGTGGCGTCAGTTCACCTCACAATCCGATCGAGTCAATCCAGTTCACCGAAGCCGAGCTTCATGCCGCGGTCGAGGCGGCCGAAAACTGGGGCACCTATGTGGCTGTTCACGCATATACGCCGGCGTCGATCCGACAAGCGATCGCGGCCGGCGTCAAGTGCATCGAACACGGTCAGTTGATCGACGAGCCGACCGCCAAGCTGCTGGCAGACAAGGGCATCTGGTGGAGCTTGCAGCCGCTGACCTACGATGCAGACGTATTTGCGCGGATGAGTCCGGTGTCGCAGAAGAAGGCACTGGAGGTGTTCGCCGGAACCGAGAATGCTTACAAGCTTGCAAAGAAGTACAAGGTAAAGACCGCCTGGGGCGCGGATATTCTGGGCGATGCGGGCGCAGCCAGCCGGCAGGGGCAATATCTCGCCATGATGGTCCGCTGGTACACGCCTGCCGAAGCGCTCAAGATGGCTACCGCCGACAATGGTGAGTTGATGGCCCTCTCGGGCTTCATCAATCCCTATCCCGGCAAGCTTGGCGTTGTGGAAGCCGGTGCACTTGCGGATCTGCTGCTCGTTGATGGCAATCCGCTGGAGGACATCAATCTCGTCGCAAATCCCGACAAGAACTTTGTCGTCATCATGAAGGATGGTAAGATTTATAAGGACACGCTGAGCAAGTGAGGTCCGACAGGCGATGCTCCCCGCCGTTCCGCCGGACGCGGAAGCCGCATGCGGGGTGTCGTCCTTTCGAGCCGGCGCGCTAACACGCGCACTCAGCTGGGGCACGCGGGAGGAGCCGTTGAGTTCACTTCGCAGGTTGCTGTCCAGGTCCTTCGGCGGGCTGATCGCGGCAATCTGGTTTTTGTGCCGGGCCGTGCTTGTCGCGTGGGCCACCCTTGCCATCTACTATTCGAATTTGCCTTCGGCGGCGCTGCGTCTGGGGTTGGCGGCCGCCTTTGCGGCGTTCGCGATCTGGGGTTTCTGGCTATCGCGCCAACGGCGCATGCCCGTGATCGTGATCGCGGCGTTTCTCGGCGTGGTCGCCTGGTGGATCACCATCCCTCCCTCGCACGATCGTAACTGGCGACCGGAAGTCGCGGTGATGCCGCGGGCTGTCATCGACGGCGACCGCGTGCATCTCATCGGTGTCCGCAACTTCGATTATCGTACCCGGAACGATTTCACGGTGCGCTATGAGGAACGCGACGTGTTGTTGTCGCACATGACAGGCCTCGATTTCTACGTTTCCTATTTCACCGGGGGGCCGGTCGGACACACGTTCCTGAGCTTCATCTTCGACAACGCGCCGCCGCTGAGTATCTCCATCGAGACGCGGCCGGAAGTCGGCCAGGGCTTTGCGCCCGTCGCCTCCCTCTTCAAGCAATTCGAGTTGATCTACGTGGTGGGCGATGAGCGCGACCTCGTGGGCGTGCGTACCAACCAGCGAGGGGAGGCGGTGTATCTCTACCGTCTCAACGCCTCGGCCGACGACGCGCGCCGGCTGTTCATGGTGTATCTGGCGCGGATCAACGAACTCGCCGATCGGCCGGAGTTCTATCACCTGCTGACCAACAGCTGCACCATCAACATCGTGCGCTACGCGAACGCCGCCGGCCGCGTCGGCCGGTTCGACATCCGCCATCTCCTCAACGGCCTGGTCGACAGCTACCTCTATCACTCCGGTCGGATAGATACGACGCTGCCGTTTGACGAGCTGCGGCGACGCTCCCTGATCAATGAGGCCGCGATCGAGGCCGATGGCGGCCCCGATTTCTCGCAGCGCATCCGGGCATCCCTACCGACGATCCCACACTGATGGCGCCTATCGCGATCCCGTCGGCTCGCTTGCAATCCGCCGGTTCGCTTGAGATCCCGGCCGGTTTTGCGCAAATTCGATCCGCAAGCGCTTATCGAGCGTATCAAGCAAAGCGACGTGTGGGTCGAACCGCCGCCTCGGTAGAGAGCTTCGAGGCGGCGGCAATCGCCATCGTCTAGTTGCTTGGCAGCGCGAACACGGTGAGCTGACCGCCCAGTGCCGTGTAATCGCGCAAGCCGGCATAGCCGCCAACGGCGCCCAGTCCGGCGGTCGGCTCTGTCAGTCCGGCAGCAAGGCCGATACCGGCCCAACCGCCCACTCCGGACAGAACTGCAATGTACTGCTTGCCGTTGTGCTCGTAAGTCGTCACGTTTCCAATGATGCCCGAGGGAGTTTTGAACTTGAAGAGTTCTTTGCCGGTCTTGGCGTCAGCGGCCTTGAGGTAGCCTTCGAGCGTGCCATAGAACACGATATTCCCTGCGGTCGCCAATGCGCCCGACCAGACCGAGAACTGTTCCTTGGTTGTCCAGGCGATCTTGCCGGTGCGGGCATCCCAGGCGATGAAGTTTCCCATATGGGTCTCGCCGGAAGGCGGGTACATCGACAGCGTAGCCCCGACATAGGGCTGTCCGGCCGTGTAGTTCACCTTGAACGGCTCGTAGTCCATGCAGACATGATTTGTCGGCACGTAGAACAAGCCGGTGTCAGGCGAGAATGCCGCAGGCTGCTGGTCCTTGGTTCCCAGCGCAGCCGGGCAGATCCCCTTCGCATTGACGTCCTCTTTCTGCGTCGAGTACCTGGGATCGACAAGGGGACGGCCATAGGTCTTGGAGTTCTTGTCCATATCGACCTTCGTGGCCCAGTTGACGGTCGGATCGTATTTTTCCGCAACAAGGAGCTCGCCGTTGGTTCGGTCGAGTGTATAGGCGAACCCGTTTCGGTCGAAATGAACGAGAAGCTTTCGCGGCGTCCCGCCGATATTCTGGTCGGCGAGGATCATTTCATTGACGCCGTCGTAGTCCCATTCGTCGTGAGGCGTCATCTGGTAAACCCATCTGGCGTTCCCGGTATTGACGTCACGCGCGAAGATGGTCATGGACCATTTGTTGTCGCCCGGCCGTTGGCTCGAGTTCCAGGTGCCGGGGTTGGCAGAGCCGTAGTAGATCAGGTTGAGCTCGGGATCGTAGGAGTACCATCCCCAGGTGGTGGACCCGCCAAGCTTCCACTGTTCGCCTTGCCAGGTCTTCAGGCTCGAATCCTTGCCGACCGGCTTGCCGAGTTCTGTCGTCTTCTGCGGATCGATCAGCATTTCTTCGTCCGGGCCGACCGAATAGGCGCGCCATGCCTGCTTGCCGGTTTTTATGTCGTAGGCGGTCATCGAACCGCGAACCGCAAACTCGCCGCCGGAGATGCCGACGAACACCTTGTCCTTGATCACCATCGGAGCCGAGGTGCCGGTCTCGCCCCTCGCCGGATCGCCGTTCTTGATTGACCAGACGACGCTGCCCGTCTTGGCGTCGAGAGCGACCAGCGTGGTGTCAGCCTGATGCAGGAAAATCTTGCCGTCACCGTAGGCCAAGCCGCGATTGACCGTGTCGCAACACATGATCGGGATCACGTCGGAATCCTGCTTGGGTTCGTATTTCCAAAGAATCTTGCCCTCATTGTTCAGGTCGAGCGCAAAGATTGGATTGGGGAACGGACCATGGACGTACATGACGTTGCCGATCACTAGCGGCCCGCCCTCGTGGCCGCGCAGGACGCCGGTCGAAAACGTCCACGCCACCTGCAATTTGGCGGCGTTCGCGGCAGTGATCTGGTTGAGTTTGGAATAGCGATGGTTGGCATAGTTACCGGTCGGCATCACCCATTCTTTCGGGTTTTGCGACATCTTGATGAGTTCTTCGCTCGCATTGGCCGCATGGGCAGCAAACACGACAGCGGTGGCGAAGCAGATTTTTGGCACGGGAAAGCGCATCAGAGTCCTCCCTGTTGCACCTAGGATGAGAATGACGGGCGCAACCGTTTTGTTGCCGCTGCAAAGCGCGGCGATGTGCGGAGGCACCCACTCGTCTAGGTGGTCTGTACTACCGCGTCGGGTGCTTCGACAGTTGCATGTTTGTCGCGCGACGATTTCGCACAACGATACCATCATCGAATCCCGACCAGCTAATCTGCTGGCTTCAGCGATATTCCATGCGCATGGTTCAGCTCGATTGAGCCAAAAGTCTCATAAGGCGGCGGTCCTATTAAGGATTACACTGCTTTGTGCGCTTTCGCCCCCGGACAGGCGGGAAAGGAGGCAGCTGGTGGCTCGCGGTGCTGATGGCCGTTGGAGCTCGCCTCGGGTGATTTAAAGTGCCCCCAGAGGCCAGGCGTTGCGGGCGTACTCACAACTCGCCCTGCAAACGTCGCGCACGAACCTCGCTCCGCGAGAAAACAAAGCGCCGAAAAATGGAGTCAATGCCTTGAAACATTAGGAGACACACATGGCAATTCAAGTTCCGGGAGATTTCCGCCGCGTGATTGTCGCCGCGTCGGTGGGAAACGTCATCGAATGGTATGATTTCTATATCTTCGGCAGCTTGGCCGCAGTGCTGTCGGTCAAGTTCTTTGAACAATCCCACCCGGTCGCGGCCTTGTTGAGCACGATTGCGCTGTTCACCGCAGGATTCCTCATCCGTCCACTGGGGGCGTTCCTCTTCGGATGGATGGGCGACCGGGTCGGCCGCAAGTATACGTTCCTGGTTACGCTCAGCGGCATGGGACTGGGCACGGGGGCGATCGGCTTGATCCCGACCTACGAGTTGATCGGTCTGACCGCCGCGTTCCTTCTCTTCGGCTTGCGGATGATCCAGGGCCTGTGCCTGGGCGGCGAGTATGGCGGCGCCATCACCTACGTTGCCGAGCATGTGCCGGATGACAGCCGCGGCTACTACACTGGCTGGCTGCAGACCTCTCCGACTCTCGGGATCGTGGTGTCGCTGGCCGTCATCATTGCGACGCGGACGTACTTCGGTAATCAGGCATTCGACGAATGGGCCTGGCGCGTTCCGTTCCTGGTTTCGTTCCTGCTGGTGGCCATCGCAATCTATATCCGGCTCCAGCTCCAGGAGACGCCGATCTTCCAGGAGATCAAGGCCAGGGGGCAGATGACCAGGAACCCCTGGAAGGAGGCCTTCCTCAGTTCGAACATCAAATACATATTGATCGCCACCGTCGTGCTGATCGGGCAGGGAGTGGTCTGGTACAGCGGTCAATTCTGGGCGCTGTACTTTCTGCAGCAGGTTTCCAAGGTGGACGCGCTGACCTCGGCCTACATCGTGGGAGCTGCGTTGCTCATTGCAACGCCGAGCTTGATCTTTTTTGGCTGGCTGTCGGACCAGATCGGCCGCAAGCCGGTGATCCTGGGGGGCATGTTGCTCGCCGCGATCACGTACTATCCGTTGTATTTGTGGCTGGGATCGGTCACGCAGCCTGGCAACATCAACTATCCGACCGCGATCTTCATCATCTTCATCCTCGTGTGCTACGTCGGGATGGTGTACGGGCCCGTCGGAGCGTTTCTGGCGGAATACTTCCCTGGCAGGATTAGGTATACGTCGGTGTCGGTGCCTTATCACATCGGCAACGGCTGGGGCGGCGGATTGGTGCCGTTCATCACTTCGGCAGCTTTCGCGGCCACCGGCAGCATCGGCTACGCGCTGATCTACCCGATCGTGGTTCCCGCGGTGTGTTTCGTGCTCGCGCTCTTCCTGATGCCGGAGACT
This sequence comes from uncultured Alphaproteobacteria bacterium, assembly GCA_963832045.1. Taxonomy (GTDB): domain Bacteria; phylum Pseudomonadota; class Alphaproteobacteria; order Rhizobiales; family Xanthobacteraceae; genus Bradyrhizobium. Next base: position 29,537 of record CAWHSM010000004.1, on the reverse strand, counting down.
CGTAAAATCAGCATCTGGGAACCGATAGAGCCTAGAACCGCATCGTAATAAAGCCGCCGATGTGCGGGGCCGCTAGTGGAGCGGATTTGACATTCGCTCCCCACTAACCGCGACTTCGCAAAGCGGATGTCAAATCCAAAGCTCCGAATGACATTGGCGCCGGTCGGCATCTCCGGCGATGACACGGTGTCGATCTGCATCGGTTTCCGCGCTTGTTGCCTTTCTTCTTCCGGCACGGTCAAACAATTGACGCTGTCAAAAGAAACCTCCCGAGAAGGGAGGTTAGTGTCCAATGTCGGGGAGGATCAACACCGGATTATTTCTGGTCTGCAGCCAGCGATGAGTCAGGGTAGTTATAGAGCCATCTCCAGTAGGCCTTGTTGCGTTGCAATTGGCGCGCGCAGTTATCGCGGCACTTGACCGAGCAAAATTGTTGGCAACGCCAGCTCCATCGGATCAACCCGAAGGGACGGCCGCAGTCTGGATTGCCGCAACAATTCTTCACGACGCGGCCTCCGCATTCGTCCGAATCTCCGCATTCGTCCGGCGTATTCTGCGAATGAAGTTCTCCCGGCCCTGGTGAAGGCAACCGCGTCCGCAATAATGTTTACGTGTGGGGTTTCGCAGGGAGATGATTTTAGGATCTTCGTTGTCGCACACCGAGCAACGCGGGACGATAGGCATGGCGACCTCCTTTTGAGGAATAACCGCTGCTTCATCTTGCCTTCACGCTCTCGGAAGGTGATGACTGTCTCCAGTCTCGGCTTCTCACACTCCGATATCAATTCCTCCAAATGTTTGGCGCCCCCATCCTTGGGTATGATCCGCTCCCGGGAACCTTGCGTGCTTGTGGAACATCCTGGCGCACAAGCCCAATTGTCTCATTTTCTCATTCCGCCCCAATGCCCGAGAGAGCGGCTGCGAGGCATTTGATCAAAACGTCGCCGTCGAAGGGCTTGGTCAGGAAACAGATTGATCCCGCCTCCAGCGCTCGCTTGCGACTGATCTCAACGGGAAAAGCCGTGATGAAAATGAATGGAACGCGATGTCCCTGGGCGCGCAAGTGGGCTTGCAGTTCGACACCGGTCATTGCCGGCATTTGAACGTCTGTAATCACGCAGGACGTTTCATGCAGATGACCCGACTGCAAGAACTCTACCGCCGACGCAAATGGATGGACGATGTACCCGAGCGACCTCACGAGATTGCAGGTCGCCGCACGAACGGATACATCATCGTCGATGATCGAGATTACCGGAGGCTCGGACACAGCGGTCTTTCCTGATGGCGCAAACGGAGAGCCTATGCAGCACAGCCGCTAACAGAAGACTGCTTCGTAGATCAGGCCGGGAAAATCATACATAGGTTTGTAGGCGTGAGAGCATACCGGATTGCAGAAAAACGCGTCAAAACAAAAAAGATATGGCGCGGTCGCCGCTCTATCCAAAGCGAACGCGCTCTGGTGTGGCGGTTCAGAAGTCCGCATTGCTTACGCCGCGGGTTCGTTATGTGGACTTCTGAATCAAGGCCACACTAGTGTCCACTTTCCGAAGTTCGAAACGTGACTCCGCGAAATGCGACGAACTTCGGAATCGCGGCGCTAGTGTCCCGGTTCTGACATTCGTACCATATCGCGGCGGGCACTTTTACGAATGTCAGAACCAAAGGGACCCTAGCAACCATATGATTCTAGTGTGGCTTTGACTCTGACGTTCCTTCGAAGAACTCGCGGCGACACTGAAAGGAACGTCAGTGTCGCCACACTAGGACTCGCGACGTATTCCGAGCGTCTCGGCCGTCCTCACCAAATCGGCCAACGATTTGACGCCCATTTTCTTCATAACGTTCGCGCGGTGTATCTTCACGGTAATCTCGGCAAGTCCGATCTCGGCTGCGATTTGTTTGTTCAGCAGTCCGGCAGCGACCAAAGCCAGCACTTCCCGTTCCCGAGCGGTCAGGATCGCGAAACGAGCCCGCACGTCCGAGTGCGCCTCTGCGTCAGCGCGTCTCTTTCGATCGTTCTCGATTGCCCTTGCCACTGCGTCGAGCATGTCCTCATCGCGAAACGGCTTGCTCAGGAAGTCGACGGCTCCGGCTTTCATGGCCTTGACCGACATCGGGATGTCGCCATGGCCCGTCATGAAGATGATCGGAATGTGAATGCCAGCCTTCATCAACTCAACCTGAAAATCGAGGCCGCTCAGTCGAGGCAACCTGACATCGAGGAGCAGGCAACTGGTAACATCCGGAAGCTTGCTCTGCAGAAATTCGGACGCCGAGCCGAACACCTCGACCTGCAGGCCCACCGACCGGAAAAGATTACTGAGCGATTCGCGCATTGATGGATCGTCGTCGATGACGAAGACGGTCGGGTCCTCGGCGCGGGCGAGATCGCGGGTCGATATCCGGCGCCTGATCACAGCTTATTATCCTCCCGGAATTGCCGGAGCCCGCCAATCGTCATCCGTGAGCCACGCACGATTGCCATCGTTGACGATCAACTCCACAGCGTTACGCGCTGCGGCTCACGCGGCTCCTTTTTGCTGGAATAGACTATGCCTGCGCTTCCTCCAGGCTCGCAATTCCGAACCGCCAAAACGATCGGGGCGTTTCCACCGACGTCAAACGGACGGTTGGTCGGTTTGGTCAACAATGCGGACGCCCTCGGGGCCACGCGAAGCTGAATTGTCGCTTACGGAACTCGGGGCGTGTATGCGACTGAATGCCTCGGCAGTTCCGGTTGCAGGCCGTTTCCAGGGTCTTAAGCACTCCAGTGACGGCCCCGGAACCTGAGCTGAATTGTCGAGGGCGCAGCCGGATGGCAGGGCCGCTTCATTCGATCGCCAACGACGCCACCGGTGAACGGATTCGACGTGCGGAAATTGAGTTGACTGCTCGTGAACAAAAACAAAATGAGCAGCCCAACTCCCCCAATTTGGTCGCCTAATTTGCTTGTGACGTTGCGATCAGCGGCCAGCGAACTGTCCCAGCGTATTGAAGCGCGCCTTCTGCTCGCTGCTCAGCGTGGCATAGAACTCATCCAATGCCGGCTGCATCAGGTTGGCGGCCTGCATCATGGCCTCGAGCCGCTTCTCCGTCGCCTCCAGCCGTCCGACCGGCGTGAGCGGCACGTTGTCCGGGCAGGCAGCTTGCAGCCCTTGTACGGCCTTATCCGTCGCCTCGCTCAGGCGGTCGAGCGCTTCCTTTTGCGTCCCCGCCGGGCGTATCACGGCTTCAATCCGCTCGATCGGCAACTGGGTCAGGCTGGACTTCGGATCGCCGCAGGTGTCGGACTGTGCGTTCGCTTCCTGCTGCGGCTGCGGTTGCGAACGCTCGCCGATATTGGGGCCGAGCGTATTGAAGCGTGCCTGTTGCTCGTCGCTGAGCGAGTTATAGAACTTCTCTAGCGGGGGCCGCACGATCCGCACCGCCTCGAGCGTGGCGCTGATGCGGTTCGTCATCGCCCGCAAGCGACCGGGCGGAGTCATCGCAAACGACCCGCCACAAGAACTCCTTGAACGCATCGGCAGCCTTTGTGGCCGCGCTCTTCAACTCGTCGAGCAGTATGCGCTGCTCGGGCGTCGGCTCTACCGCCTTGCCGATTGAATCTATCGGCCAGCCGGTGATGCCTTTTTCCGGTTCGCTGCACAGTTGCTTGAGCGCCTGTTGGTTCTCGCCTGAGCGTTCGCGCGGTCGAGAGCCCGTGGTCACGCCGTCACTCTCTCGATCTTCTGCGGGGCCCAGGCTGGCGTAGGCGGCGTACGGACTGCCCGTGCCCCAGAACACGGTATCGACGAAGTCATCGTAAGCGTAAGCCCAATAGCCGGGGTCGTAGGCGTGGGGCCAGAACGTGTATTCGAAAATGTCGGAATAGGCATAGGGCCAGAACACGTGGCCGGCCCATGGCACAAACACCGCGCGCAGGCCGCGCCGCCAGGCGTGGCGGGGAGCCCAGCCGTTGTGCCGAGCCGATCGCGCCGACTCGGCCGCCTGTGGGTCGGCATTGGCGAAGCGCGCTGCAAATCGGCCCCGTGCAGCGGCCTGCGCTGCGGCAGCACGCGCCGCCGAAGGCTGTGTTCCGAGTTCCTGCTGGCGCGCCAGATTACGCTGTTGCAGCCGCTCCTCCTGCCGGAGCAGGCGCTGTTGCGTTTGCAGTAACCGTTGCTGCGCGCGCTGCTCCGGGAGGCCTTGCGGGTGTTGCGACTGCAACTGCTGTACGCGTTGCTGCAACCGATCGATGCGCTGCTGTCGCTGCACGCCCTGACGCGAAAGCAAGTCGCGCTGCCGTTCCTGCGCGGTTTGCTGGAGTTGCTGCGCGCGCTGCTCACGCTGGAGCTGCCGCTGTTCAGTCTGCAGCGATCGCTGCTGTGCGCGTTGCGCGCGCGCGCCATCCGGCTGTTGCGACTTCAGCTCCTGCACACGCTGCTGCAATCGATCGATCCGCTCCTGGCGCTGTACGCTCTGGCGCGAAGGCACGTCGCGCCGGCGCTCCTGCACGGTTTGCTGCGGCTGCTGAGTTTGCCGGGGTTGCTGAATGCGCTGCTCGCGCTGGGCGGCGCGCTCCTGTTGAGGTGCGCGCACGCTCGGAGAGGGCGGTGCCGCGATTCTCGGCGTGGCGGGGCGCGACGGTGCGGCGAATCTTGGCGCAGCGGGGCGCGGCGGTGCAGCGATTTGCGGCATTGGACGCGGCGCCATGGCCGGACGCTGTGGCGGCGGAGCCGGACGGAACGCCGGCGCGGCGGGCCGCGCCATTGCCGGAGGCGATGCGGGGCGGGCCATGGCGGGCGGTGCCGCAGGCCGGGCCGCAGCCGCAGGCGGTCCGGGCCTTCTGTGCTCCTGGGCAGACGAGCCCACGCTCGCCGCGACCACCGAGACGCCGAGAAGAAATGCTGTAAGGCGAAGGCCGGGTACACACATGATCGTCGCTGCCTGCTAATCGTAACTCTTTGATCGCCCGTGATTCTTAACGCGCGACTGCAACAATCGATCTGTGCTTGTCATTGCGGCTTTGCGACGCAGGCGAGCACAGCCGCCGCTTGTGCAGATCGCCAAATTTTTTATCGCAAGGGCCTGCCGCCGGCGTATGGATGGCGCGTCCTAGGGTCGCATGAACGCGTCCAACCTTGCCAAACCCTGCCGCAAGTCTTTCGTTTACAGCTAATCAGCAAAGACTGGTCCACCGGCGGGAATCGTGTTGCTACGACGAGGTGCCGCGATAGGAAAGGGAGCCTAACCAGGGAGGAAAACCATGGTAACTTATGTCGTTCTTGCGAAGTTCACCGATCAAGGAATCCGCAACGCCAAGGACTCTCCGAAACGGGCAGAAGCCTTCAAGCAATTGGCGAAGACGTATGGAGCGACCGTGAAGGACATTTTCTGGACGCAGGGACGGTATGACATTGTGACAATCGTCGAAGCGCCAGATGAGTCTTCCGCGTTGTCGCTTAGCTTGAGCCTTGGTGGGCTCGGCAACGTCCGCACTGAATCGTTGCGTGCTTTTTCGGCGACGGACATGATGACGATTGTCGGCAAGATGGTCTGACAACGGACACTTTTGACCGGCATCCGTAGAGCGGCCGGCGGGCCGCAGGTTCCGGAGTCCCTACGGCGCAACCGGAGATCGGCGGCCGGCCGGTGATCGCGGTCGGCGCGGATCGACGCGCCCAGGAACTGGTTCAGGTCACGCGCGTTTCAGAAAATAATTACCGCAGCGAGGATATCGCGGACCTCCGCTTCGCTCCATTTTGATCGGGGAGGGCGACTGCGAAGGAAGGCGGGGTGCGCGCACTTGCGCGCCGGGCGCTGCGGCTTCTCCGGAAGATGGAATGCTGGTCCGGTACCTCGCCGGCGCAGCGGAATCGTTCCCATCGATTGTGGGGCTGGCTTGCCGACAGAATTGAGCTGGGTTCATGAATTCGAAGCATGAGACAAGCGCTCCGGAAAGGCAGCCAAGAGCTGAGCTCGGGATGTCTCGGCCGGATTCGTCCTTTGAATCCTTTCTTTTCTGGCCACTTGCCGCAGCAGCGCTGGCGGCGAAGGCGAACGTGCGGTTTCTTGAAGATCTCATGTCTTCGGTACCGGGTAAGCGAAGTGTATCGGGTGGTTTGTCGGTGCCTTGGACGACCTCGAATACGGTCGCCCTTGAGCTCGCATCGATGCGATTGCGGAATTTTTCCACGGACGCAAGCGGGCTCGCGACGCTCATTTGTGCTCCCTATGCGCTACACAGAGCAACCATTGCGGATTTTGCTCCGGGTCATAGCGTAGTCGAGGCGCTGCGCCAGGGTGGCTTGTCGCGCGTGTTTGTCACCGACTGGCGGCCTGCAACCCCGGAGACGCGTTATTTGTCAATCGACAACTACCTTGCCGACCTCAATGTTGCGGTAGACGAACTTCGACCTCCGGTCGATCTGATTGGCTTGTGCCAGGGCGGCTGGTTGGCATTGGTCTATGCCGCGCGCTTTCCAAAAAAGGTGCGACGGCTGGTTCTTGTCGGCGCGCCAATCGACATTGCGGCCGCCGAATCTCAACTGTCCCGTTTCGTCGCTGATGTTCCGCTCAGGATGTTTGACGAGCTTGTGCGGGAAGGAGAGGGCATTGTGCATGGTGACCGCATGCTTGGACCTTGGAGCATCTCATCGGGCTTCAATGACGCGGAGGCGGTTCTTCAAAATCCGCCGGACCTCGACGCGGCACAAGGGCGTGAATTGTGTGACCGATTTCGGCAATGGTATGCCGAAACGCTCGATTTGCCCGGGGTATTCTACCTTCAGGTCGTCAAATGGCTATTCAAGGAAAACCAGATCGCTGAAGGGCGCTTTGTCGCCCTTGGGCAACAGATTGATCTGGCGCAGCTTCGCACCCCCATCTTTCTTCTCGCTGCCGGCAATGATGAGGTCATTGCGGTCGATCAGCTGTTTGCAACAACACGGCTGGTCGGCACACCGGCCGAATGGTTGGAGAAGATGACGGAACCGTGCGGCCATTTGAGCCTATTCCTGGGGTCCAAGGTCCTGGGGTCCAAGGTCCTGGGGTCCAAGGTCCTGGGGTCCAAGGCTCTGGGGTCCAAGCCCCTTGATGGGTCATGGCGCAAGATTTCTCAGTGGCTTGGCAGCGAGCTGAAAAAACCGGAGATCGCCGCAGGACCGACTTAAGCTTGGCCGCTATCGCGAAATGAACCAAGAGATCGATCGGAACGAGCAGTGCCGACAACAAAACGCAGGGCGGCGTCGTCATTACCTGCATGCCGAGTAGTCAGCGGCTAATTAGCGCTCGTGACTCCACGGGAAGAGAGAGGCCGGGAAGTCTGCCGCATAGCGGTGTCCTTTCGGTGGGCGGGGTTCTTCTTGTGGCGGATTCGGATCTGGCTCAACCACCTTGCGATAGAGATGCCAGGTGGCATGACCGAGCACCGGCAGAACAACAGCGAGACCGACGAAGAACGGCAGCGATCCGATGACCAGCAGCGCGGCAACGATCAGCCCCCACGCGGCCATGGGAATTGGATTCTTCGCCACAGCCCGCAGCGACGTCCGGATTGCGTCTATCGCAGACGCATGCCGGTCGAGAATCAACGGAAACGACACAACACTTACGCACAGGGACGCGACGGCGAACAGGAAGCCGACGCCGCAGCCGACGATGATGAGCGACCACCCCTCTGGCGTTGTCAGCACGCGCCTTGCGAAATCGGGGATGTTTGCAGCCGGAGTATGGCCGAAGGTTGCAATGTAGATAGCGTCCGCGGTGGTGATCCAGATCCCGAACAAAACGAGCAGGAGTACGCCGAGCTCGAGAATGGCGCCGAAGGACGGCGCGCGCAGCACGTGAACGGCGTTCCACGCAGCGGCTTCCTCGCCGCGCTCGCGGCGGCGGCTGAGTTCGTAGAGGCCGAGCGCGGCAAAAGGACCGATCAACGTAAACCCGGCGGCCAGCGGAAACAGCAGCGGCAGCACGGAATAGCCAACCGCCAGTCTGAACAGGACAAGACCGAGAACGGGATAAATCACGCACAGGACAATGGCGTGAGTTGGTATGGCCTTGAAGTCTTCCCAGCCCAGGCGCAGTGCGTCGCTTAGGTCGGAAAGACCGATTTTGCGAACGACAAAGGCAGTGGAGACGCCGAACAATTGTAGTTTAGGTCTTGCGAAATACTGTGTGGCCATGGCCCGGTCTCCTTGCTCGTGGTTGCAGGGGAAACGGCGCGCCTTCAGTTCGCGCGCAATCAGCCTCATGCGCGAAAATCGCGATCGAGCCCGGCAATCCAAAGTCAACAAGGAGGAGCTTCGCCGGACCACACCAGTCGCGACCGATGCGGTGAGTTTAGCGCGATGGCAGCAAGATAGCACTCACGGTTGGGTGAACATCTGCGCACGTCGTTTGTTGCGTTGCATCAACAAACGATTGGCGCGGACGAGTGTCTATCGGATTGCACGCGACACCCGCCAGACCATGTCGTAGCCGGCCCTCCATTGAGCTATTGACGGCAGCCTCGACGGGGACCATCTTAGAGTACTGAACGCCCCAGCTCCCGTGAGATGAGCGGTGGTGACGTTCGGTTCGTGTCAAGCTTTTACGTCGCGACCGGTTGAAATGGGCGAGGCTAAAGGCACGATGACGGTGGAGATGAAATCCGCCATCGCGACAGACGTGAGCTCCGCCCTCTAATTCGTATCCGCTGCCTCCAATGGCAAGGATGCAAAAGGGATGGCTGTAGCAATTATACTGCTTTTGGTAGCGATCGCCTCGGTGCTGTTTCACCTGTTCAGCCCATGGTGGTGGACACCGCTCGCCTCAAACTGGCAATACATCGACGACACGATCACCCTGACGTTCTGGATCACCGGGGCCGTTTTCACGGCGATCGTTGTGTTCATGGCCTATTGTGTCTTCCGCTTTCGTCACAAGGAGGGAAGGCAGGCAGCCTACAATCCCGAAAACAAGAAGCTCGAGTGGTGGCTCACCATAGGGACAGCAATCGGTGTCGCAGCCATGTTGGCTCCCGGGCTGGTTGTCTGGTACCAGTTCGTCACAGTTCCGGCCGGTGCGACCGAGGTCGAGGTCGTGGGACAGCAATGGATGTGGAGCTATCGGCTTCCCGGAAAGGATGGCCGGCTCGGCACCTCCGACGCGCGCAATGTCAGTTCTGAGAATCCTCTGGGGTTGAATCCCGGCGACCCGAACGGGAAAGACGATATCGTCATTCAAAACGACGACTTGCACCTGCCGGTTGGGAAACCGGTGAAGGTGCTGCTCCGCTCAATTGACGTTCTGCATGATTTCTATGTTCCCGAGTTCCGGGCGAAGATGGACATGATACCAGGCTCGGTGACGTATTACTGGTTCACGCCCACCCGCACCGGAACATTCGAAGTCCTCTGCGCGGAACTCTGCGGTGCCGCGCATGCGCAGATGCGGAGCAAGGTCATCGTTGAGGAAGAGAAAGCTTATCACGCGTGGCTGGAAAAGCAGCGGACCTTCGCCGAGTTATCGGCGCAGCGCGACGTCACGAAGGCGTCTTATAGGACGGAAAGCCGATGAAGAGACCGACGAGGAGACGCCACATATCGTAAGGCGGACTCCTCGCTGAAGGAGAGACCGAGGAGGGTATTGCGATGGTCGATATCCCGTTTGACAGAACCGCAGGCATCGCTCCGGCCGAGGTGGCCGAGGTCGAGCTCTATCATCCGAAAAGCTGGTGGACGAGGTACGTCTTTTCGCAGGACGCCAAGGTGATCGCCATCCAGTACTCGATCACGGCGATGTCCATCGGAATGGTTGCGCTGGTGCTGTCATGGCTGATGCGGCTGCAACTCGGATTCCCAGGTACGTTTTCGTTTATCGATCCGAACGAATACCTTCAGTTTATCACCATGCACGGCATGATCATGGTGATCTATCTTCTCACCGCGCTGTTTCTGGGAGGTTTCGGAAACTACCTCATTCCGCTGATGGTCGGCGCCCGGGACATGGTTTTCCCCTATGTCAACATGCTGAGCTATTGGGTGTACCTGCTCGCAGTCGTGGTGCTGGCTTCGACCTTTTTCGTGCCCGGCGGGCCCACCGGCGCCGGCTGGACGCTGTACCCACCCCAGGCGATTCTTTCCGGCACTCCGGGGCAGGATTGGGGCATCATTTTCATGCTGGCCTCCCTGATCCTCTTCATCATCGGCTTCACCATGGGCGGGCTGAATTACGTGGTGACGGTGCTGCAGGCGCGCACACGCGGGATGACGCTGATGAGGATGCCGCTCACGGTGTGGGGCATTTTCACGGCAACCGTGATGGCGCTGCTCGCTTTTCCAGCCTTGTTCGTCGCCTCGGTGATGCTGCTGCTCGACCGCATTTTGGGAACCAGCTTCTTTATGCCCACGCTCGTCGAGATGGGCCAACTGACGAAGTATAGCGGTGGCAGCCCGATCCTGTTCCAGCACCTTTTCTGGTTCTTCGGTCATCCCGAAGTCTACATCGTTGCCTTGCCGGCATTCGGCATCATTTCCGATCTGATCAGCGTCCACGCGCGGAAGAACATCTTCGGCTATCGCATGATGGTTTGGGCCATCGTCGGAATCGGTGCGCTGAGCTTCGTGGTGTGGGCACACCACATGTATGTGAGCGGCATGAACCCGTATTTCGGATTCTTCTTCGCCACCACGACGCTTATCATCGCCATCCCGACCGCCATCAAGGTTTACAACTGGGTGCTGACCCTCTGGCGCGGCGACATTCATCTCACCCTCCCGATGCTGTTCGCCCTCGCGTTCATCGTTACGTTTGTGAACGGCGGCCTGACCGGCCTGTTTTTAGGCAACGTGGTTGTGGATGTGCCGCTGTCCGACACGATGTTCGTCGTCGCGCACTTTCACATGGTGATGGGCATTGCGCCGATCATGGCCGTGTTCGGCGGGATCTATCATTGGTATCCGAAAGTCACCGGACGAATGCTCAATGAGGTGCTTGGACGATTCCACTTCTGGGTCTCGTTCCTCGGGGCCTATGCGATTTTCTTCCCCATGCACTATCTGGGCCTGCTGGGCATGCCCCGCCGCTATCACGACATCGGCGAAACCGCCTTTGTCCCCGCATCCGCCCATGACCTCAATGCCTTCATGAGCGTGGCGGCCTTGATCGTCGGCTTCGCCCAGCTTGTGTTCCTGTTCAATCTGATCTGGAGCCTCTTCAAAGGAAAAGAGGCTGGCGGCAATCCCTGGGGAGCCGCATCGCTGGAATGGCAGACACCGCAGACCCCGCCGGGACATGGCAACTGGGGCAAGGAACTCCCCATCGTCTATCGCTGGGCCTACGATTACAGCGTGCCCGGCGCCATCAGGGATTTCGTGCCGCAAAATGAACCGCCGGCCAGATTGTCGGCGCAGGGGGCCCATCCGTGAGCGCCATTATCCTGTTCATGGCTGGAATAGCGGCAATTGCGGGATGGTGGCTCTCGCAGCAACGGCTGGGAGCCAAACCCTGGCTGGAGGAGGGAGTCATTGTCGATTTCCGCGAAGAGAGTGCTCCGTCCCTGCCGCCGGCGAAGATCGGATTGGGTGTATTTCTCGCGGTCGTCGGCTCCTTGTTCGCACTCTTCATCAGCGCCTACTCCATGCGCATGAACATGGTGGACTGGCGGGCGCTGCCCGTGCCCGGGCTGCTGTGGTTTAACACGGGCGTTCTGGTCATGAGCAGTATCGCGCTGCAATGGGCGTACATGGCCGCGCGCCGGAACGACATGGACGGTGTCATCATCGGCCTGTGTGCGGGGGGAGCATCCGCCCTTATATTCCTGGCTGGGCAGCTCCTCGCGTGGCGACAGCTCAGCCTCGCGGGGTATTTCGTAGCGTCCAATCCAGCCAATTCCTTCTTCTACCTGATCACCGCCGTGCACGGGCTGCATCTGATGGGCGGTCTGGCCGCCCTCGGCAGAACGATCGCCAAGGTGTGGCATGGCGCTGAGGTAACCCAGGTGCGCCTGAGCGTGGAACTCTGCGCCATCTATTGGCATTTCCTGCTGTTGGTCTGGCTGGTCTTGCTCGCTCTGCTGACGGGCTGGACAGACGATTTCGTCGATATTTGCCGCCAGTTGTTCAGCTAGGGAAGAAGGACGAGATGGCAGAGACTGCGCTGGCAAACCCCAAGGAATCGCCCGCGCCGATCGCCGGCTGGCGAGGCATCGCCGCCGACTGGTCATCGGACCAGCGCGCCTTCAAGAATGTTTCCTGGGGGAAGGCCATGATGTGGATCTTCCTCCTGAGCGACACCTTCATCTTCAGCTGTTTTCTCCTGTCGTACATGACGACACGAATGTCCACGACCGTGCCGTGGCCCAACCCCAGCGAAGTCTTCGCCCTCACGGTCGCAGGCAAGCACATCCCGCTCATCCTGATCGCGATCATGACCTTTATCTTGATCAGCAGCAGCGGGACGATGGCGATGGCCGTCAATTTCGGTTATCGCCGCGATCGCGCGAAAACGGCAGCCTTGATGCTGGCAACAGCGGCATTCGGCGCAACGTTCGTCGGAATGCAGGCCTTCGAGTGGACCAAGCTGATCATGGAAGGCGTCCGGCCCTGGGGCAATCCCTGGGGTGCGGCGCAGTTTGGTTCAAACTTTTTCATGATTACCGGCTTCCACGGCACCCACGTGACGATCGGTGTGATTTTCCTGATCGCCATCGCGCGAAAGGTCTGGCGGGGAGACTTCGATGTCGAAAGGCGCGGTTATTTCACGAGCCGGAAAGGGAAATACGAGATCGTCGAAATCACCGGTTTGTACTGGCACTTCGTCGATCTTGTGTGGGTGTTCATCTTTGCGCTTTTTTATCTCTGGTGAGGTCGGCGCATGACAAACGCAGCGATACATCTGGAACAGCAGCAACATTCGCTTCTGACACACGCGCATGACGCTCTCGCATCAGACACCACGCACACCGAGGGTCAGCAGCATCCGATCAAGCTCTATCTCGTGGTCTGGGGATGGCTGTTCGTGCTCAGCACCTGCTCCTATCTCGTCGACTACTTTGGCCTCCATGGCTATCTCAGATGGTCGCTGATCCTGCTGTTCATGGTGTTGAAGGCCGGCCTGATCGTCGCCGTCTTCATGCACATGGCCTGGGAGCGGTTGGCATTGATCTACGCCATCCTGCTGCCGCCGGTGCTGGTGTTGGTGTTCGTGGCGATTATGGTGTTCGAATCCGACTACACGCATCTCCTCCGCGTCCTGTCTTTCGCGCCATCGACATAGCTGCAATTGCTTCGAAGCAAGAGGAGGACCGTTATGACCACCTACGTCATGCTTGCAAATTGGACCGAGCAAGGAATCCTGAAGGCGAAGGACTTGCCTAGTCGTCTGGACGCCGCGAAGAAAGCTCTCAAAGACATGAGCGGCGAGTTCAAAGCTTTCTACCTCACCATGGGCGACTTTGACATGGTCGCGATCTTCGAAGCTCCGGACGACGCCGTAGCGGCACGTTTCAGCCTGCAACTCGGCATGCTGGGAAACGTCCGGACGCGTACGCTGAAAGCATTTCCCGAAGCAGCTTTTCGGGAAATCATCAACTCGCTGGGCTAGGGTTGACGATGCTATTTACCGTCGGGTTCAAGCTGAGAGGAAAGTCGGACCATGTCGTCGCAGACGCACAAGACGCGCTCGACGCCGCACTGAAGGTCAAGACGGAGCGTCCCGAAGCGGTCATCATGTACGTACGCCCACAGAATTCGGCGTGGCGATACACGTCACCCATCACATGCGCTTGCCGAAGACACCCATTGATGAGGTCGGTGGGGCGGACGATGGCCGTTTCCACATGCGTCGTCTTTAATCATGCAGCAGGCACGAAGGTATAACCTGCGCCGTCCGGGACGATCGTACCAACGGCGGGGAACGGGAAGTGGTCGCCCGTCACGAGCGCCTTGTCGGACACAGCACGGTCGAACAATCTGCGCCGCGTCGTCGTGTCGCTCAGCACCCAGCACACAATATGCGCAACCGTCGGAGCCGAACGGCTGCCAGCGGCGAACTATGATCCCTGGGCCGATCGGCGAGCCATCGCGCATCAAAACAAAGAGCGTTGCTCGAACATCATCGAAACTGCTCACGCCCTTGTGATCAATTCTTTGTTCTGGCTTGTAACGAGTGACGGTCTCTTTCGAAGTTCAATAGGGCGACGACCGTTGCCGATTGAAAAATGTCCTCAACGAGATTTTGCAGCATGATTAAGCGCGCCGCCATTATCCTCTCAGCCGTGACCTTGTCATTCGGGCTCGCGTTGGCACCCAAGGCTTTTGCCGACGACATGAAGAAGGACTCGATGTCGAAGGACGGCATGAAAAAGGACGAAATGAAGAAGTAAGGGCATTCCCAGGCGGGCGCGCCCTCGGATGGGCGCGCTCGCTGTACATCCATGGCGCCAATGACCGATCTCATACTCTCGCTGTTCGCCGGCATGCTGACAATCGTAGCGCCCTGTACGCTACCGGTGCTCCCGATTCTGCTGGGAGCGTCGATCGGCCAGCGCGCCGGCGCCCGGCCGGCTCTTATCGCGGCAGGTTTTGTGGTGTCGTTCGCCTTTGTCGCGCTTGCGTTGAACGCGGTTGCGACCGCGCTGGACTTTGACCCCGACACACTGCGCAAGGCCGGACTTGCACTCCTGCTGGTCTTCGGCGCGCTGATGATCTGGCCGGCTGCATTCGAGCGGGTGACGGCTCGACTGGCGAATGCCGGCCTTGCGGTGCAGGGGACAACGGCCGCCCAAACTAATCTGGGCGGCTTCGTTCTCGGCACGACGCTCGGGCTGATCTGGACGCCTTGCTCAGGCCCGGTGCTGGGAGCGATCCTGACCGCAATCGCAACGTCACCCGATCACGCGCACGGAGCGCTGCTGCTGCTTGCCTACACCGTCGGCGCCGCATTGCCCATGCTCGGCGTCGCTTACGGCGGACAGGCAATCTCGACAAGATTGCGAAGCCTCGGCCCTTACGCCGGGCGGCTGCAACAGGCCTTTGGCGCCGTCGTCATCGCGTTCGCGTTGAGCGCTTTTCTGCAATACGACGCAATCGCGCTCGCCTGGCTCGGTCAATTCATTCCGGAAACTCACTTCGGCCTGTAATGCAAAGGAGCTTGATATGATCCAATCGCGCAGAACCGTTCTCACCACAGTCGCTGGTCTTGCCGCGGCCGCTCTGGCGGCGCCGGTATTAGCCGGCGATAATCGCAAACTCCTTCAGGTAGCAGACGCCCGTGCTACGGCCCCAAATTTCGTCGGCATCGCGAAATGGTTCAACTCGGCGCCGCTCTCGATCGGTGATTTGCGGGGCAGGGTGGTGCTGGTCGATTTCTGGACCTATGGCTGCTACAACTGTGTCAACACGCTGCCCTACGTGACCAGGCTCTACGAGACATACAAGGACAAGGGGCTTGTCGTGGTCGGCGTCCATACCCCCGAATTTCCATTCGAACGGTCGGCCGGCAATGTGCAGGCTGCCCTGAAACGCCATGGTATCACCTATCCGGTGGCTCAGGACAACGAGTCGGCCACGTGGAATGCCTGGCGCAATGAGTATTGGCCGGCCCAATATATCGTCGACCAGCGCGGCAACGTCGTGTTCAGTCATGCGGGCGAAGGTCAATATGATGAGATCGAGCACACAGTCCGGCGTCTCCTGAGCGCGACAAGCTAGAATCATCCGCCACTTGCCTTTTCGCTTCAAGCTGCCAGCGGCGCCGCCGGTCGGCGACTATGCCGATATGGCCGCAACAGCGACCGTCTGCAGCTCGCCGCGGCGCTGCATCTCCTTGGCGAAGGCGCTGAGCGCCATCTCGACGGAGACGCCGCCCTTCGAAAGCCGGTAGAGCATGCGCCGGCGATAGAACCCGCCCAGCGAGGTGACGCGCGAGTTGTCGGCCTGACAGTCGAGATTGCCCCACTCGGTCAGCTTGTCGAGAATGGCGTCCAGTTCGGAAGTGGTCGGCGGCTCGCCCGGCCACTTTGCCTGCGCGAGGATTTCGGAAGGTCGCACGTAAAGCAGCAGTTGACGTTCAGCTGCCGCGCACACATCCAGGACGCACCGGTACAGCGCCGCATTATCGGCGGTGACATGACGGAAGAGGTCCTGATGCGTGGCGATCTCGAATTGACCGCTCATGCATGCCCCAAAACCACGTGAAATACCCAGCAATGGTGGCCCGGGGAGCGTCAAAGCAAATCGGGTGCGACGACTGCTAACGCGGGCGGCAGAATGCCTCACTTGGCTGATTCGGGGGGGCGCGCGCTTGGTGGCCAGTCCGTATCACGCTATCCCGCTGTTCCTTCTCCCCGTCGATTGATGTCAGTCTTCGCAAAGTCCTCGCCCTTGAACAGGAGAGATTCGCCGCGGGTCAGCGCCAGGGCACAGGAAAAGCAATCGCCGTAGTTCAGCGCGGCGGCATGCCGTCCCTTGCCGTAGCGACGCCAGGCACGGCGCGCGGCATCGGCCTGTTCGGCATCGACCGGCACCACTTCAGCGCCGACCTTGACCAGCCAAAGGTCAAACTCGCGACCGCCCGCGTCGCCCAATCGTGTTTCGAGTACGATCGTGGCTTCCAGCACGGTTGCTGTGGAAATCAGCCGGACCGGATCATCGGCGATCTGCTCTTCGAAGTTTGCCGCCTCTGGCTCGTTGAGGGCGATTGCTATGATCGCAGATGTATCGATGACCATCAGCGCGGCAATCCACGCTCGTCATAGCCAAGAATGTCCTCTGGCGTCCGGTCGTCGAGGACCGGCATTGCTCCCCAGCGCTGGCGGATCTCGGCCAGGTCCTCCAGCAGGGTGGCCTTGCGGGAATGACCGCCGACCCGACGCAATCGCTCCTCGATGGCGCGTTTGGTCGCCGTCGTGATGTTCTCGCCGGTGAGCTGAGCGAGATTCCGGGCTAGCCGTTCGGTTTCCGGGTCTTTGATGCTTAGGGCCATCGGCTAGTTCCTTAGTTCCTAAATAGGTATCTTCTACCTCGATTCTGCGCAAGAGCCTACAGAGCAAGTCAAGACGATTAGAGGCAAGCGCGGGCTTGTGAACGGCGACGACAGCCGCAGACGGGTCATTTACGCCACAACCACCGAAATCTACGATCGAGGCGCGGTCGATCTAGGCGGAGGTAAAACGTGGCGCTACTTTGCTTCTGCCATCGACGATGTGGGTGGTCACTGTCTTACCGGAAGATCAGCGGGCCCTTGGGGCGGTACTGCACGACGAAATCGGTACTGCGGCGCAGTACCGGAGGGCGTAAAAGGCCTCGCGAAGCCAGATGATAGGAAGACTGGGATTTAACTAACCACCTGAAAGAAAAGGAGAACGCTGCAACTCAACAGTATCGGAACCTTTGTCGGCCCAGAAACTGCGTAGACGGACTAATGGTTAGAGTGCTAACAGAATCAACATGTTAGCGCATCGATTTACCATTGCCCCCATGATGGACTGGACAGACCGGCATTGCCGGACGTTCCATCGTTTCATGACGCGGCGTGCTCGGCTCTACACGGAGATGCTGACGTCAGGCGCCATCCTGCATGGCGATCGGCAGCGGCTCTTGGCTTTCGATGCGTGCGAACATCCCGTGGCGCTGCAACTCGGCGGCTCCGATCCGCGCGATCTCGCGCTCGCTGCAAAAATCGGCGAGGATTTCGGCTACGACGAAATCAATCTTAATGTCGGTTGCCCATCGGACCGGGTGAAGGAAGGCCGCTTCGGCGCCTGCCTGATGGCCGAGCCCGCGCTCGTTGCCGCTTGCGTCGCGGCGATGAAGGCAGCGGTCGCGATTCCGGTCACCGTCAAATGCCGCATCGGCATCGACGACCAGGATAGCGAAGTGGCGCTCGATACGCTGGCGCGCGCCGTGACGGCATCGAGCGCCGATGCGCTGATCGTTCATGCCCGCAAGGCCTGGCTCAGCGGATTGTCGCCGAAGCAAAACCGTGACATCCCGCCGCTCGATTACGACAGGGTCTATCGGCTGAAGGCGTCGATGCCTGAGGTGCCCGTCATCATCAATGGCGGCATCGGCGGTCTGGCGGAAGCGAAGCACCATCTGGCGCACGTCGATGGGGTCATGCTGGGACGCGCCGCCTATCAGGAGCCGTGGCGGTTGCTCGCGGTCGATCCGGAACTGTTCGGCGAGGCGGCGCCGTTTACCGCGATGAAGGACGTATTCGAGGCGATGATGCCCTATATCGAGCGTGAGCTCGCGCAAGGCACACGGTTGCATTCGATCACGCGGCATTTCGTCGGCGCTTTCCACGGTGTGCCGGGCGCGCGGGCGTTCCGCCGTCACCTGGCGGAGCAGGGGGTGAAACCGGGCGCCGGCCTTGAGGTTTTGCAGGCTGCGATCACGCTAGTGGACGATCGCGCTCCCGCCGCGATCGCCGCGTGAGATTTTTATATTGCGCATGATCTCCGCGCAAACGCGTTCCGCGTTTGTCGCGAGGGAAAACCGCTACACACTTTTCCGGATCATGCGCTAGGGATAGCCGCGCAGCCTCAGGCTGTCGGCGCGCACTTCCCAGCTTTCGAGCCGGTCCAGAAAGCTCATGCCCAACAGGTTGGCCTTCATCTGGCCGCGCGGCACCACCAGTGCAGGCACCGAACGTTCGACCAGCTTGCCGATCGCCAGCCGATCCAATGTCAGCCGTGCCGCCCTGGTATGTCCGCTCGCGGTTTCCAGATCGACATCATATTCGAGCAATTCGAGCGGCAGCCCGATCGCTTTTGCGGTCTCGTAGGTCAGCACGACGGAGGTGGCGCCGGTGTCGATCACCATTGGCGTATTGATGCCGTTGACCCTGGCTTGCAGCGCGAACTCGCCGGCCTGGCCGCGTGAGATCTGCACCGCACGCGTGGCCGCGCGCGGGCGCAGCAGGTCCGAGACGACGCCGGACACAGTTTCCCTGGCGCGGGCCACACGTCCGGGATCGCCATAGGCAACGACGGCGCCCGCTGTTGCCAGCAATACGGCGATAACGAGCAGGATGCGGCTCACTGCGGACCTCGCTGGTCGTTCAGCCGGCCTTTGAGCGGGGCGCCGGCTCCAGTCCGGCTTCGGCCATGCGTGCGGGCAGCTGCGCCATCACCGCCAGCCGTTCCGCGCTTTCCATGCGGTGCCAGCGCGCGATCTCGGGGAGCGTGCGCCCACACCCGAAGCAAAGATTGGTTCTCGGATCCATCATGCAGACTGCGATACACGGCGTTTCTATGCTCATCTTCCAATTGTGAATCGAATTTGGTTTTTTGCCAAGGGCGGCGCCTACAGACCGGTGCCCGCGCTCAGGATTGGCTTGTTGCGGACTCCGCGTCCGGTATCGATCTCCTTGGTACCTCCGCTTTCCGGTTGCAGGGGCGGTGCGTCCTCCGACATCGGTCCAAGCGCGGACATCACGCGTTCGGGCGGGAAGGTGACAATCACCTCGGTGCCGATGCGAAGCTTCGATTTCAGCGTGAAGGTGCCGCCATGCATGTCGATCAGGCTCTTGGCGATCGGCAGTCCGAGACCGGCGCCCTGTTCGGCGGACTTGATCGAATTGGAGCCCTGCCCGAATGAAGCCAGCACGATCGGGATCTCATCCTCGGCAATGCCCGAGCCGGTATCCTTGACGCTGAGATACTGGCCGCCGGACGCGGTCCAGCCCACCTTCAACCATATCTCGCCGCCCTGCGGCGTGAACTTGATCGAGTTGGATAAAAGATTCAGCACGATTTGCCGGACCGCGCGTTCGTCGCCCCAGATCCGCGGCATGCTCTGCTCGAACACCTCGTGAATCGTGATGCCACGGTTCGACGCGCGCAGCTTGAGCAGATGATGACAATCGGCGACGACATGCATCAGCGTAACCGCTTCTTCGTTGAGTTCGTAGCGGCCGGCTTCGATCCGCGACAGGTCGAGGATCTCGTTGATCAGGTTGAGCAGATGAACGCCGGAGTTGTGAATGTCGGCCGAATATTCCTTGTAGACGGCAACCGCGTGTGCGCCGAAAATTTCGCTCTTCATCACCTCGGAGAAGCCGAGGATCGCGTTCAGGGGCGTGCGCAGTTCGTGGCTCATCTGCGCGAGGAAACGCGATTTGGCGACATTGGCGGCTTCGGCACGGTGGCGTGCCTCGTCCGAGATCGCCTTGGCCTGCTCAAGCTCGCCGATCAGCGCGTCCTTTTCGGCGCGCGCTTCC
The DNA here is from genome assembly GCA_963832045.1 of uncultured Alphaproteobacteria bacterium. Taxonomy (GTDB): domain Bacteria; phylum Pseudomonadota; class Alphaproteobacteria; order Rhizobiales; family Xanthobacteraceae; genus Bradyrhizobium. The sequence goes on along the minus strand of CAWHSM010000004.1, from coordinate 9,350 downwards.
AGCGTCGCCAGTGTCGTGGAATGCAGGCGATGGGCAAGCAGCGCGAAATAGCCTTCGGCGGCAAGCGCAAGCAGGGCCAGCACGTAATTGTCGAAGGTGCCCCTGAGTACGAAATTGCCGGCAATTGCCGCCGTCACCGGCGCGGTGGCCGCTAACGCCGCGATCGGCAGGCTTGCCGCCAGCATGCTCGACACTGCGACCACCAGCAGCATCAGGAACATGATCAGCGTGTTGGCAACCATATCCAGGCCCGAGGGGTGGATCAGAATCGATGTCCATCCCAGGCCATACAGCAGGTCGAGCACGATGAAGCGCGTCCGCCACTTGCGCGTTTCGCTCAGCGAAGGCTGCTCGGCGAGAAATTGACCGCAGCTGCGGATGATGGCGGTGTGAATGCAAAGCAGGCCGCACGTCCAGGCGGCGGCCGAAACCGGCGGCATCCAGAAGCCGAACAGGCCGCCGGTCGCCACCACCAGCAGCATGAGGACGTAGGAGGCCGACAGCCGCGTCTGCGCATATTGCCGGAGCAGTTCGCGATCGAAGGCCGGCCGGGTTCCGCTCGACGACGTTAACCGATCGCGCGCCTCGCGCACCCGCTGTGCCGCGGCGCGCCGGTTGGCGACAGGCGCCACGGCAGGCGGTTCAGCCGGAAGCTGCACGACTTCTGGCTTTTCAGCGGGATTACTCATCAAACAACACAAATCCTGCCCGCCAACGGAGCGAGCTTTTGCATTGTCTATCTGTGCCGCCAAATTCTTAAGAGGGGCCTTAAGAAGCTAAGAATTCTCGTTAACGAGAGGTTAAGTTAACTTGTTGCGATGGGCGTCTCGCCGTCACAGGTGGCCTTCTTTTCTCATCCTTCAGGATGACGGGCACATGCAGGCGGAGGGAACGTCATCCTGAGGAGCCGCGTGAGCGGCGTCTCGAACCATGAGGCCCATAGGGGCCTCATGGTTCGAGACAGCGCGTTCGCGCCTCCTCACCATGAGGGTTTCAACGCAATTCTCAGCGCTCCAGCCGCGCCAGCAGGCTGGAAGTGTCCCAGCGCTTGCCGCCCATTTTTTCCACTTCGGAATAGAACTGATCGACCAGCGCTGTCACCGGCAGGTTCGCGCCGTTGCGGCGTGCCTCGGCGATACAGATCGACAGGTCCTTGCGCATCCATTCCACCGCGAAACCGAAATCATATTTGCTGTCGTTCATGGTCTTGTAGCGGTTTTCCATCTGCCAGGATTGCGCTGCACCCTTGGAGATGGTGTCGATGACGGCGGCAACGTCGAGCCCTGATTTCTTGGCAAAATGAACGCCTTCCGAAAGGCCCTGGACGAGGCCGGCGATGCAGATCTGGTTGACCATCTTGGTCAGTTGTCCACTTCCTGCGGGTCCAAGCCGCTTGCACATGCGCGCATAGGCGGCAATCACCGGCTCAGCGCCGGCATAGGCGTCCTCGGCTCCCCCGCACATGACCGTCAGCACGCCGTTTTCCGCCCCGGCCTGTCCGCCGGACACGGGGCCGTCGACAAATTTGAAGCCACTCTTGGTGGCGACCGCGTCGAGTTCACGGGCCACTTCGGCGGAGGCCGTGGTGTGGTCGACGAAGGTCGCGCCCCTCTTCATGCCGGCGAATGCGCCGTCGGCGCCGATCGTGATGGCGCGGAGGTCGTTGTCGTTGCCGACGCAGGCCATGACGAAATCCTGGCCTTCCGCGGCGGCCTTTGGCGTCGCGGCGGTCTTGCCGCCGAACTTCTCGGTCCATGCCTTGGCTTTGGCCGGCGTTCGGTTGAACACCGTCACCTCGTGTTTGCCCTTGACGACGAGATGTCCTGCCATGGGGAAACCCATGACGCCGAGACCGAGAAAAGCGACTTTAGCCATATGTGCAATCCTGGGGTTCTGCCGGCGCATTGCTGGGCCGGGAAAGTCCGTGAAGGGAACGGAAAACTGCTTCGGTTGCCCGAAAACAGGCTCCGCCTTGAAACCCGCACAGTAGAGTGTGCCAAAGGATCGGCAACGCCTCCATTTGGCGGGCGGGCGTGGTTTTATGATAGGCTGGGGCGATAGTCGAGTTTCAAAACAAAAGGGAGCGAGATCACATGGGCAAGGGCTTGGGCATGAGCGTTGGCGTGCTTGACCATTTCAATATCCGGACCCGGAAGCTCGCCGATACCATCAGGTTCTACGAAGACGTGCTGGGGCTCGAAAATGGCGATCGGCCGAATTTTGCCTTTCCCGGCGCCTGGATGTACAGCGAGGGCAAGGCGGTGGTCCATCTGGTCGATATTTCGCCGACGCAAGAGCCGCAGAAGGCCGATTCCGGCGTGGTCCATCATGTCGCCTTCGTGAGCCGGGGCTTTGCCGACATGAAATCGCGGCTGCAATCCAAGCGCATGCCATTCGAGGCGCGGCAGGTTCCGGGCGGCGAACTCTGGCAGATCTTCGTCAACGACCCCAACGGCGTGATGATCGAGCTGAACTACGAGGCCGCCAAGGAGCAGGGCGGATCAGCGCCCAGCGAGCGGACCGACGGCGTCGAGAGGCGGTAGCCTTTTGAGCCGAACCGCTCTATGGGTCGCATCCGAAGATCATAGCGTTTTCGAGCGAAGTGGCCCCCGGTTCGCGTGAAGAAAACGCGTCAAAGCAAAAGAACAGAGCGGTTCTGATGCAATCAGAACCGCTCCAGGAGATGCGTCATGAGCGTAACGCAGCAACAGGTTCAGGATGCGCTTGCCAAGGTGGCCTCGCCGCGCGGCGTCGCATTGACCAATGCCGGGGTGCTGTCGGCAATTGCGGTCAATGACGGCAAGGTGTTCTTTTCGATCAACGTCGAGGCCACGGAGGCTCGCGCCTGGGAAAGTGTCCGCGCTGCCGCCGAAGCGGCGGTGCGAGCCATTCCCGGCGTCGAGGTCGCCATGGTCGCGCTGACCGCCGAACGCAAGGCCGGGCAGGCCGCAGCGCCGGCACCGCCGCCGCACCGGCATTCGCACGGCGTGCCGAACGTCGCCGCGCACCGGCCGTCCCCGCAAGGCGGCCCCGCCTCGCCGATGTCCAAGCAGGCGGAAATTCCCGGCGTTGCCGCCATCATTGCAGTCGCTTCCGGAAAGGGCGGCGTCGGAAAGTCGACGACCGCAATCAACCTGGCGCTGGGATTGCGCGATCTCGGCCTGCGTGTCGGCCTGCTCGATGCCGATATCTACGGACCCTCGGTGCCGCGATTGACCGGTATCCGTGAGAAGCCGCAGTTGAACGACGAGCGGAAAATGATTCCGCTGCAGCGTTTCGGTCTTGCGATCATGTCGATCGGTTTCCTCGTGGAGGAGGAGACCGCGATGATCTGGCGCGGGCCGATGGTGATGTCGGCCGTCACCCAGATGCTGCGCGACGTCGCGTGGGGCACGCTCGACGTTATGGTGGTCGATATGCCACCCGGGACCGGCGATGCCCAGCTCACGCTGGCGCAGAACGTCCCGCTCAAGGGCGCGGTCATTATTTCGACGCCGCAGGATTTGTCTTTGATCGATGCGCGGCGCGGACTGGCGATGTTCACGAAGGTCAACGTGCCCGTGCTCGGCATTGTCGAGAATATGAGCTATTTTCAGTGTCCGCACTGCGGTACCCAGTCGGACATCTTCGGTCACGGCGGCGCGCGCCACGAGGCCGAACGCTTAGGGGTGCCATTCCTCGGCGAAATTCCGCTGCATATGTCGATCCGCACCACATCGGACAGCGGGACGCCCGTCGTCGAGAGCGAGCCGGATGGGCCGCATGCGGCAATCTACCGGGCGATCGGAGCCAAGGTCCGGGATCAATTACAAGGCGCTACCGCGGCGGCTTGAGGCTCAGGTGGCATATCAGACTTTCGTTTAATCAACGCTTTCATGCCTTTGTCCGGTTTTCGCGCAACCGGCTTCCATGTTAAAGCCGCCTGAGAGCGCCTTCGGCCGATAGGTAAAATCGCCTCGCCGAAAGAAGAGCTCCGGTGATTTTCGGGAAATGCCCTACTAAGGAGATGCCTTAATGAAGCGTCGTGATTTTTTGAAGGTTTCAGCCGTGGGAGCGGCGGCCAGCACCGTGGCCGCGCCGGCGATTGCGCAATCCTCGCCCGAAATCAAATGGCGCATGACGTCAAGTTTTCCGAAGTCGCTCGACACGATCTACAACGGCGCCACGGAGTTCGCCAAATACATCGCCGAGATGACCGACAATAAATTCCAGATCCAGGTTTTTGCCGCCGGCGAAATCGTTCCCGGTCTGCAGGCCCTTGACGCCACCAGCAACGGCACCATCGAGCTCTGCCATACGGTGTCATACTATTATGTCGGCAAGGATCCGACTTTTGCCATTTACGCGTCGGTGCCGTTCGGCCTCAACGCGCGCATGCAGAATTCCTGGTGGTACCAGGGCGGCGGCATGGAACTCGGCAACGAGTTCTTCAAGAAGTTCGGCGTGATCGGATTTGCCCTCGGCAATACCGGCACCCAGATGGGTGGCTGGTTCCGCAAGGAGATCAAGACTGTCGCCGATCTCTCGGGCCTGAAATTCCGCATCGGCGGCATTGCCGGTCAGGTGCTGCAAAAGGTCGGCGTCGTTCCGCAGCAACTGGCGGGCGGCGATATATCCGCGCTCGAAAAAGGCACCATCGACGCCGCCGAATGGGTCGGTCCCTATGACGATGAGAAGCTCGGCTTCCAGAAGGTCGCGAAGTATTACTACTATCCCGGCTTCTGGGAGGGCGGCCCGGCCGTGCATGCATACTGCAACCTCGAGAAGTGGAATTCGCTGCCGAAGAACTATGAGGCCATCATGACCAATGCCGCGGCCAACGCCAATGACTGGATGGCCGCGCGCTACGACATGCAGAATCCGTCGGCCCTCAAGCGCCTGGTTGCCGGCGGCACCCAGCTTCGTCCGTTCACCAACGAAGTGCTGGAAGCCTGCCTGAAGGCGACGAACGAACTCTGCGGCGGAGGTGTCCGCCGGCGAACGCCGACTTCAAGAAGGTCTGGGACTCGACGCCATGCAGGCCTATCCGCACCGACCAGTACCTGCGGTGGCAGGTCGCCGAATACACCTACGACACCTATCATGATCCGCAATCGCGCACCCGCGCCTGATCGCCACTTCAGCGGCTAAAGCGCGAGCTCCGGCGCTTGCACGACTGCCGGGCTTTTTGCGTTGCCGGCATGAGAGATCAGCTGTTGGGTTAAGTTCCGGGATCAGGTCTGGTGACGAGGTCCGCGCGACCTGCCCCGCCAACGCCTCGAACCGAATCGGCTGGTCACATCAGAGGGGAGGGAACGTCCATGAAGCGCCGCGAATTTATCAAAGTTACCGGAACAGGCGTCGGGCGGGCGGCAGCCGGCCGTCGCCGCGCCCGCCATCGCCCAGTCGATCGCCCGAGACTCAAATGGCGCCTGACGGCGAGCTGGCCCAAGTCGCTCGATACCCTGCATCGGCGGCTGCCGAGATCATGTGCCAAGGTACGTTTCGGCGAAGCCACCGACGGCAAGTTCCAGATCCAGACGTTCGCGGCGGGCGAGATCGTGCCCGGCCTGCAGGCGCTCGACGCCGTGCAGAACGCGCACCGTCGAGATGGGCCACACCGCGGTCCTGACGACTACATCGGCAAGGACCCGACCTGGGTCGCTGTTCGGCTCGTCGACGCCGTTCGGGCCCAATACCCGCCAGCAGAACAGGCCTGGTACTACGAGCGGCGGCGGCACGGAAGCTCCTCAATGAGTTCGGCAAGAAGCTACAACGCCTGCCGGCCTCCTGGCCGGCAACACCGCCTGCCAGATGGGCGGCTGGTTCCGCAAGGAGATCAAGCGAGCCAGTCGACGACCTGCAGCGGCTTGAAGATGCCGCATCGCCGGCTGGGCCGGGCGGGACTGTTGCAGAAGCTCGGCTGCGTGCCCCAGCAGCTGGCCGCGCGGCGACATCTATCCCGCGCTGGAGAAGGGCACCATCGACGCGCGCCGAGTGGGTCGGCCCCTATGACGACGAGAAACTCGGCTTCTCGCAAGGTCGCCCCGCACTACTACTATCCCGGCTGGTGGGAAGGCGGACTCGATGCCGACCATCTGCATCGATCAATCTCGACAAGTGGAATGCACTGCCGAAATACTACCAATCCCTGCTCGAACAGGCGGGCCACTACGCCAACAACTGGATGATGGCGAAATATGACGCGCAGAACCCGACTGCGTTGCGCAAGCTGCTCGCCAACGGCGCCAAGTGGCACGCTTTCCCGCCGCTGGTGATGCAGGCTTCCTTCAAAGCGGCGAAGGAATTGCACGCCGAAGTCTCGGCGACCAATGCCAATTTCAAGAAGGTTTACGAGTCGCTGACGGCATTTACGAACAACGGCTACCAGTGGTACCAGGTCGCCGAGGTCGGTTACGACAATTTCATGGCGCGCCACTCGCAGAGTTAGGGCGTGAACCTATAAACTTGGAGCGGACAGCGGACGTCCGCTTCGTGAAGGTTTTCGGATGCCGGCCGCATGGGAAGGTGGTGCGGCACACACGGGGGCTGGCATCCGAAAACCTTCACAATAAGCGACATCGATCACGATCCGTCCGCTCAGGTGGCAGGGATCGTAAAGTGAAAGAGAGCACCCTGCGGTTTGCACGGGATCGCCCACAGCCGTCCGCCGTGGGCTTCGATGATCGAGCGGCAGATAGATAGGCCCATGCCCATGCCCTCAGGCTTGGTCGTATAGAATGGCTCGAACAGACGTTGGAAGTTCTCCGAACTCAGCCCTGGGCCGAGTTCCGCACCGCGAGGTGCACGCCTTCCGACTCGGTGTTCTCGGTGGTGATACGTAATTCGCGCACCCAGCAGCAAGGCCGCTCATCGCCTGGATGGCGTTGATGATCAAGTTCAGCATGACTTGTTGTAGTTGGACCCGATCTCCTTGAATGAGCGGTAAGCTCTCCGCGAATTGGGTCTGCATCGAGACGCCGTTCTTCAGCGCCTCGTTATAGGTGAGCTCAATCACCTCGCGGATCGCTCCGTTGATCTCCACGCGATCCTTCCGTGGAGGCGCCATTTTGATGAGGTCGCGCATCCGGTCAATGACGTCACCCGCTCGATGGCTGTCCTTGACAATGTCAGCGAGCGTCTGCCGCGCTTCCTCCAAATTCGGCGGCTGGCGATCCAGCCAGCGCAGTGCCGCCTCCGCGTTGGTGGCAGTCGCGGTAATGGGCTGTTTGACTTCATGGACAATCGAAGCCGTGAGCTGCCCCATCGTTGTGATGCGGTTGGCATGCGCCAGCGCCATCTGCAGCTCACGATACTGCCGCTCGCGACGGGTGCTGTCCAAGGCAATGGTGGCTTGCGCAGCGAAGTCCCCGAATAAGGAAATCTGTTGGTCGGTGAACGGCCGCACCTGTTTGCGGCCCAGAGTAATTATCCCGACTATCTCATTGTCGTTGAGCAACGGCACAACCAGCCACGTTCGAACACCGAAGTTCACCACCGCGATCCACAAATCATCCCGAAGATCGCCTTCAAGTGCTGTCATGTCGGGGATGTGGGTGGGTAACCTGCTTGCGGCTAATCGACTCGGAAAGCTCCCCTTTTCTGCGAGCACGGGGAATGATGACCACACCTGACTAACCAAAAGGGCGTCCCCTCGCACCGCCACGAGACGAAGGCCGCCTTCTTCGGAGAGACGTAAGGCGCCTACGTCTGCTCGACAGAGACGTGTGGCGCTGTCGAGGATGGCGTCGAAGATGGGCTGCAAGTCGTGCGGCGAACTCGCAATGGCCGCAGCACTTCCGAGATTGCCGTCTGTTGCTCGATGAGTTCGGAACCGCCCGATCTTGCAGCTCAGAAGCGGTCTTTTCTCCGTGGATACTCTCGTTCATGGGGAGCAGTTCCTCGGCTTGGACGGTGAGGACAGCATAACAGCTCCAGCCGCGGTTCGCGATAGCTCTCACGGCCGCCCAAACCGAGGATGCGGCCAAATATCCAACGTCTGCTGCGGGGCAATCGCGTCAGCGGCACCCGCGCCGACAACGTCGCCCGCGCGCGTGCAGCTGCTCGCCGTTGTCAAGACCCAAAGGCCGAGCCCACCGCGGCCGCCGTCGATCAAACCAAGCCGACTTGTCCATGCTGCGGCGGTCGCATGATCATCATCGAGGTCTTCGAGCGCGGTGCCACGCCACGGCATCGGCCAACAGGTCCAACAATCGTCATCAGGATCGACACCTCACGATCGCATCACATTCCCGTAAAACTGCTCGTCGCGCTCGCTGCCTCTCCATCGGCCACGGCAGAGTGCGCTCAGATATCCAGCCGTCGCCGCAAACCGGTACCCCCAATTCACCAGCGTGCAATACGACCCGCCGCTCGTTCATGCGCCGCCTCGCCGTCGGCCGACCTGCTTCATCGATTCAGTTCCAATCACACACCTCATCCGCGGTTTCCCAAATCCCCATAGCCCACGCCGCGCCACCCACGTCCCCCTCCGCGCGGTTTCCTCCCTTGGAGGTTTGCGGACGCCGGCCCCCGTGTGCGCCGCGCCACCTTCATGCGGCCGGCATCCGAGAACCTTCACAAGAGCGGACATCGCGATGCTTCTTGGTCATGTCCGCTAAGTGCCACGAAACAGACATGCTCAATCTCACTGACGATGTCCGTTATCGGGGGTGAAGCGGAAATTCCGGCCACGCAAGCCGATGTCTGGAAATGACCCATTTGCGCATGGTCCATCAGTTGACACAAAAAAGCCCCGGACCATGCCGGGGCTTTGTTCGACCTGCCTAGATCCAGATAAGTGATTGGCTCAGTATTTGGCGACCACCGGGCTGCTCCAGCTGCGCCGGATCAGAGAAGTTCTACGTTTAAGGCATCAGGGCCTGACCGAGCGCGTCATCGCGCGGATGTTGGGTTTCTGGAAGCGCAGCCGGCTGACTTAAACCCAAGGCGGGCATCCCGCGACTATGATTTCGTCAAGACAGCGCAAAAAAGCCCCGAACGACGCCGGGGCTTTAAAGCTTGCCTGAAACAGTAAGCTGAATCAGTACCTAGCGACGACCGGGCCACCGAAGCGGTAATTGATGCGCGCCGTGACCATATCTACGTCCTGACGGGTCGAGTTGCTTCGGAAATATATTGCCGGCCGGGATTTCGGCCAAAACGCCGTTCGAATGTGGTGGTGATGTCGCTCCTACCCAAGAAAAGATGATCGTACTCGAGCGCAACCGACCAATTCGGCGCGAAACCATATTCGAGGCCCGTTCCAATGGCGCCACCCCAACGTGTTCCATTCGCCGAGTTGAACTGCGCGCCAGTTGTGGTCACCGTACCGCGGAATTTGTCGTCGGTCACCGCCGCGCCGCCCTTCA
>CAWHSM010000003.1:0-189699 GCA_963832045.1 uncultured Alphaproteobacteria bacterium | reverse complement strand
TGTAGCGCGCCACGCTCTCTTCGATCTGCTTCTGGCGGCGCTGGATCTTGCCTTGCGTGAAGTTGTTGTCGCGAGCGTCGACAGCCTTGAACTTGCTGCCATCAATGGCAACGCTGGCCTTCGCCAGCAGGCCCATCTTGCGGCACAACTCGACGAATTGGGCGCAAACCTTCTTGATCGCGGGGCCATTGTCCTTGCGGAAGTCGGCGATGGTTTTGTGATCCGGTAGTAGTCGCCCGGTCAGCCACATCACCTCAAAGATCTGCCAGCCTCACGCTCCAGCCGCCGGCTCGATTGGACCCGGTTGAGATAGCCGTAAATGTAGAGCTTGAGCATCGGCGAAGGATGGTACGCTGGCCGGCCGGTCGCTGTTGGATCAACGCCATCGAACCCGAGGTCGCGCAGTTCCAACGCATCCACGAACACATCGACCGCGCGAATGGAATTGCTCTCATCCACCCAATCATCAAGGCATTCCGGAAACAGCGTCGTCTGCTGGCGATCCGCCCCTTGAACGAAACCTCGCATCACTTCCCCCGCCGATTTCAGCAGGAGAATCATAATATCTCGACGGGGTTTTTACACAGCCTGGGTCATTCGCGTCGATTTTGGCATGCCCAGGAGATATCTCTGGTTACGGGGTAATCTCTGAAGTACCGGTTGTCGGATTTTCGTCAAACTCGCGGCAATCCGAATTGGGTCCACGCCCTTGTTCGGGCCACGCCATGTCCGCAAAAGCAAAAGACCCTGGAAAGCAAGAGCATGATCCGGAAAAGTGTGTAGCGGTTTTCCGAAAAGATCATGCTCAAACAAAAGGATAGAGCGCGATGACGATTTGAAGAAAAGTCATCCCGCTCTAGGGCTTTCCAGGGTTTTGATTTGTCTGATGCGAACCGTGGCTACTTCGCCGGCGGACCGAAATCGAGTGGTGGCAGGTCGATCTGCGGGACCTCGATCTTGATCTGATTGAGATCGACGTCCAGCGGCTTGTCGAGCAGGCCGGTCACGGTGACCGGGAAGGCGATCACAAGCACAACCATGATGGCTTGCAGGCCGACCCAGGGTAGCGCGCCCCAGTAGATGTCGGAGCTCTTGACCTCCTTGGGCGCGACGCCGCGCAGGTAGAACAGCGCGAAGCCGAATGGCGGGTGCATGAAGGAGGTCTGCATGTTCACGCAGAGCATGACGCCGAACCAGATCAATGCCGCGTCCGGGCCGACCACGGGAGTGAGGACCTTCTGCGCGATCGGCGCGATCATCGGAAGGATGATGAATGCGATTTCGAAGAAATCCAGGAAGAAGGCGACGAAGAAGATAAACAGGTTGATGAAGATCAAAAATCCCCAGACGCCGCCCGGCAGGGAGGTCAGCAGGTGCTCAAGCCAGACACCGCCGGATACGCCGAGGAACACCACCGAAAAACATGTCGAGCCGATCAGGATGAACACGACCATCGTCGTGATGCGCATCGTGGTCTCGTAACCCTGTTGATCAGGTCGCGGAGCTCGTGAATGCGGACGGCCTCGAGGCAAATCCAGAGCACCGCGATATAGGTCACGGCAAAGGCGAGCTTGAAGAGCAGCCCTTCGGTGGCAAATATTCCGATCATCGTGCCGATGCCGCCGGTGATCGCGCCGATGATGAGGACCTTGCGGCCGGGTGGTCGAAAAATCCTTGCTGTGGATGGCCGCCAGCACGATGGCGCCGACCGCGCCCATGGCGCCGGCTTCCGTCGGGGTGGCAAGGCCCATCATCATGGTGCCGAGCACGACGAAGATCAGGACGGCGGAAGGGATGATGCCGAGCAGGCATTTCTTCCACAATGCCCAGCCGGTCAGCGTCGCGCTTCCTTCGGCACCGGCGGCAGGTAGCCGGGCTTGAAGAGGCCGAGCACGAACGTGTAGCCGGCAAACAGCATGATCTGGAAAACCGACGGTCCCCATGCGCCCAGATACATGTCGCCGACCGACTTGCCGAGCTGGTCGGCGAGCACGATCAGCACCAGCGACGGCGGCACGAGCTGGGTGATGGTCCCGGATGCCGCCAGCACGCCGGTGATGTAGCGCATGTTGTAGCCGTAGCGGATCATCACTGGCATCGAGATCAGCGCCATGGCGATGACCTGCGCCGCCACCGTTCCGGTGATGGCGCCGAGAATGAAGCCGACGATGATGACGGAATAGCCGAGGCCGCCGCGGACGGGGCCGAACAGCTGTCCCATCGAATTGAGCATGTCCTCGGCAAGACCGCATCGCTCCAGGACCGAGCCCATGAAGGTGAAGGGGGATCGCGAGCAGCAGTTCGTTGGAAAGCACGTTGCCGAATACCCGGCCGGGAATTGCCGGCAGAAAATTCAGATCGAAAAAACCGAGGTGAATGGCGAGAAAGCCGAACGAGAGGCCGACCGCGGCCAGCGTGAAAGCGACCGGGAAGCCGATCACGCATGGCCACGACCAGGCCGCCGAACATCAGCGGCGGCATGGCTTCCAGCGTAATCATTGTGTCGGCCTCTCGTATTTTGCATCGATCGTGAGTTCGCCTTGCAGCGCGGCGATGCGCTTGATCACCTCCGAGACGCCTTGCAGTGCGAGCATGACGAAGCCCGCCGGGATCACGAATTTGATCGGCCAGCGCACCAGGCCGCCGGCATTGCCGGACATCTCGCCGACGGCATAGGCCTGCAGGAAGAACGGCCAGGACAGATAGGCGAGCAGCAGGCAGGCCGGTATCAGGAAGAACAGCGTGCCGATCAGGTCGAGCCAGAGCTGACCGCGCTCGGAGAGGAACAGATAGAAGATTTCAACGCGGACATGTTCGTTGCGCTTGAAGGTGTAGGACGCGCCGAACATCACCAGAATGGCGAACATGTACCACTGCAACTCGAGCCAGCCGTTCGAACTGTAACCGAAGGCGTAGCGGATCATGGCGTTGGCGGCGCTGACGATGCAGGCGGCGAGCACCAGGAAATTGCAGAGGTAGCCGATCTTTTCGTTGATGGCGTCGATCGCTGCGCTCAACGCCAGCCACGGACGCATTGCGTTCTCGCCGGCGGCCATCAAACTTCGCCCGGCGCTTTTGCAGGCGTCACACCGATTCCGCGCACGGGGTTAAGGCTCGATTCCGGCAGCGATCGCAACGACAATCCTCCCCCAACCACGCTTTCACCGTCTTGTACTCGCCAATCAGGCACAGCGGCTTTTGCATGAAAACCGGCCGCACCATTTCAGCGTGTCGTGGCGCCGTCAATTGGAAAATGGGCAAATTGACGAAAGATCAAGCGGTTGCGGGGGAGAGGAAGGGAAAGGCGTTTCAACCGCCGGTTACGCTCATGTGCCGGCTGACGCTTGGCCGGTTGTGCCGGCGGTCGATGATGAAATCGTGGCCCTTCGGTTTTTCCCCGATGGCGCGTTCGATGGCCGCTGCGAGAAGCGCATTGTCGGCGGAAGCGCGAAGCGGCTTGCGCAGATCGGAGGCATCCTCGTGTCCGAGACACGTATGCAACGTCCCGGTGCAGGTGACCGCACGCGGTTGCACGCCTCGCAGAAGTTGTGCGTCATCGGCGTGATGAAGCCGATCTTGCCGCCGGTCTCCTCGACGCGGACATAGCGCGCAGGGCCGCCGGTGGTCTCGTCGAGATCGGTCATGGTGTAGCGCTTGGCGAGGCGGGCGCGGACCAGCGACAGCGGCACGTATTGATCGATCCGTCCCGCGCCGATGTCGCCCATCGGCATGACCTCGATCAGCGTCAATCCCATGCCCTTGCCGTGGGCCCACGCCATCAGCGAGGGGATCTCGTCTTCGTTCATCCCCTTCAGCGCCACCGCATTGATCTTCACCGCAAGCCCGGCGGCGCGCGCAGCCTCGATGCCTGAAAGCACCTTGTCGAGATCGCCCCAGCGGGTGATGGCGCGGAACTTGGCGGGATCGAGCGTGTCGAGCGATACGTTGATGCGGCGCACGCCGCAATCCTTCAGTTCCTCGGCGAAACGGGCCAACTGCGAACCGTTGGTCGTCAGCGTCAACTCGTCAAGCGCGCCCGATGCGAGGTGGCGCGAAAGCGAGCGCACCAGCGACATCACGTTTCGCCGAACCAGCGGCTCCCCGCCGGTTAGCCGCAGCTTTCGCACGCCCTTGGCGATAAAGGCCGAGCAGAGCCGGTCGAGTTCTTCCAGCGTCAGCAGGTCCGCTTTGGGCAGAAAGGTCATGTCCTCGGACATGCAATAGAAGCAGCGCAGATCGCATCGATCGGTGACCGACACGCGCAAATAGCTGATCGTCCGGCCGAACGGATCGGTCATCGGGCGCGACAGCGCTGCGCGTGAGGGGGACAGGGCTACGGTCATATGGATTTGCCTTCGGGCTTACGGCCACGAGCGGGGAAGCGTCAACCCAATCTAAGCATCTTGGGCACCCCGCACAATCCGGCCGTGCCTCCGCCTTGTGCGGTGCAAGCGATCAGCGCTGGGGCGCCTGACCGGGATCGCCTGCGTCGGCGGGAGCCTGCGCGGGCTTCTTCCGCTTCGGCCGTACCGGCTTGCTCGGCTTCGGCGGCGGACCGACGGGCTGCAGTTCGGCCACAACAGGGTTGGGCTCGACTTTCACGGTCCCCGACGAGAACACGCCGCCATCGGCGCGGACGACTTTGACCGGCACGCCCGCCGGCTGTTTGTCGGGCATCGAATAATTCACCAGGAAGCTGGTGACGCCATCACCCGGCGTCACGCTGACGGAGCAGGGGGTCTTGCAGCCGGGTCCGATCGAGGTTCGCGCATCGGCGCCGGGCGGTGTCGACTTAAGCTGGAGCTGAATCGGCGCCGGGGCCGACTTGTAGTAGTCCAGCTTCAAATAATCGGGCGTGGATGAGCAACCGGCGAGAGTTACTGCCGTTGCGGCAATCCCGATAACACGACGCATGATCGACCCGCCACTGCTTCCACCGATGCGGCCAGCCGCCACATTCCCCGGCGCGACCATAGGGGCCTCGGCACAGCCGCGCAACCGGGTGGGTTAATTATTGGTTAATGCGCGCCGATAGAAACAAAAAGAAACATATAATCAACCCCTTGGGAGCAGAAACGAGGCTAATTCATGAGACTTTCCAAGGCGCCTCGAAGCTCGCTCATGTGATGGATGACCCGGTCGGGTCCGAGGTCCTTGATGGGAACTTCGGTGTAGCCGAACGAGACGCCGATCACGGGAATCCCGGCGCGACGGGCGACCCCGATATCCGGGCCGGCATCCCCCACCATGACCGCGGAGGCCAATTGGCCGCCGGCGCGGGCCACGGTCTGACGCAGGATGCCGGGGTCCGGCTTGGCGATCCCGAACGTATCGGCGCCGCAAATGGCGGCAAATCGCGAGCTCAGGTTCAGCCGGTCCAACAGGCGCTTCGACAGCCATTCCAGCTTGTTGGTGCAAACCGCCAGCCGGTAGCCGAGGCCTGCAAGATCATCCAGCACGCGCTCGACACCCTCGAACGGCCGGGACGCTTCCGCGATGTGCTCGGCATAATGGCTGATGAAGTCGTCGGTCAGGCGGGCAATGTCGAAAGGGCTGGCGTTGCGGCCCTCCAGTTCCAGGCCGCGCTCGATCAGCTTTCGAGCGCCGGCGCCGATCAGGTTGCGGGCGGCGTGAAGCGGGACGGGCGGCAAGCCCTCACGGGCGAGAATGAAATTCAGCGCGTTGATCAGGTCGGGCGCGGTGTCGACCAGCGTGCCATCCAGATCGAAGACGACGGTGCGGGGAGGGGTCATTCAAACTCGCTAGCGGGCGGCGGCCAATCGCGCAAGTGGGCACGTTTCCAGCCGGAAATACTTCAATTTTCGCCGTCCACAGCGCTGTTCCTCCCGGCAAAACGACGCTAGATAGTCCGGCCGATGGCGCCGGACGAGTGGCGCTCGACAGGGAACGTTTGCACGTGAACTTGGATGAACTGAAACGTCAGGCGGCGGCGCGCGCGGTGGAGTTGGTGCGCGGCGGCATGAAGCTCGGTCTCGGCACCGGCTCGACCGCGAAGCACTTCGTCGAGCTGTTGGGCGCGCGGGTTCGCGGCGGGCTTGATGTGGTCGGCGTGCCGACCTCCGAGACCACGCGCGACGACGCCATCCGCTGCGGCATCCGCCTGACCACGCTCGACGAGATCGACCGGCTCGACCTGACCGTGGACGGCGCCGACGAAATCGACCCCTCGCTCAATCTCATCAAGGGCGGCGGTGGCGCCTTGCTGCGGGAGAAGATCGTGGCGGCGGCCTCCGACCGCATGATCGTGATTGCCGATGATTCGAAATGGGTCGAGACGCTTGGCCGCTTTCCGCTGCCGATCGAGGTCATTCCCTTCGGGCTCGCGGCGACGCGGCGGGGAATTGAAAAAGTCTTCGCCGATTGCGGCGTTGCCGGCCAAATAGTGCTCCGAAAAGGCCGCGACGGTCACGTTTTTGTCACCGATGGTGGCCACTGGATCATGGATGCTCATCTCGGGCGCATTTCGAACGCGCCGCGTCTGGCGCAATCGCTTGGCTTCGTTCCGGGGGTCGTCGAGCATGGGTTATTCATCGGCCTGGCCAGCACCGCGATGCTGGCGGGCTCACAGGGAATTCGTGTTGTTGAGCGGCCATAACGCCGTGATCCATAAAGCCGTGATCGAGGAGAAATAGAAATGAAGAGTTTTTCGGGAATCTTGCCCGCCGCCGGCCTGTGGGCGGCACTAGCGCTGGTTCTGGCGTTTTCGGCTCCGCCGGCGAGCGCCCAGCAGCCCGCCGCGCCGCCCGCCAAGCCGATCGCGCCATCGGCGCTGGCGGCAGCCAGGGATCTGCTGGTGGTGAAGAACGCCACAGCGGTCTATGCCAGTGCCGTCCCCAACATCATTCAGCGGGTCAAGGATTCGCTGCTGGCGAACAACCTGAACTATCAGAAGGACCTCAACGAAGTCGCCGTCTCCGAAGCCCAGGCGATGAACGGCCGTGAGAAGGAAATCGGCGAGGAGATGGCGAAGATCTATGCCACCGATTATACCGAGCAGGAGCTGAAGGACCTCACCACCTTCTACAAGTCTGCGCTCGGCCAAAAGCTGCTGGCTCAGGAGCCAAAAACCGACCAGACCGTCATTGCCTTCTTGAATCAGTGGGCGCAGGGCTTTTCGCAAGCGGTCGCCGCCGATTTGCGTGCGGCAATGACCAAGCGCGGCAAGCCGCTGGGCTAGGATTTCTCTTCACCTCTCCCCGCTTGCGGCACTTTCTTCTCCCTCCCCCGCGTGGGGAGGGTGGCCGTCGCGAAGCGACGGTCGGGTGGGGGTGCAGCATCATTGAGAAGGCGCAATATTGAACATTGTTTTTTTAAACCCCCACCCCGGCTCGCTTCAGAGCGCAAGAGCGCTTCTGAGCTCGCCGACCTCGAGAGCGAGCTTTGCTTACCTCGGACCCCGCAAGGGGCGGGAGAACGCACCCTTATCGCGGCGATAGTTCGCCTATATCTTTTCGTTACCGGACGCTGATTTAACGGGGCTGACATGGCTGAATTCGATACCGATCTGTTCGTCATAGGAGGGGGGTCGGGCGGCGTTCGCGCGGCCCGCATCGCCGCGGGCCACGGCGCGCGGGTGATGATTGCCGAGGAATATCGGATGGGCGGCACCTGCGTGATCCGCGGCTGCGTGCCGAAAAAGCTGCTGGTCTATGCCTCGCATTTCCATCAGGAGTTCGAGGATGCGGCCGGCTTCGGCTGGACCGTCGCTCCGCCGACCTTCGATTGGGCCACGCTGATCGCCAACAAGGACAAGGAGATCGCGCGGCTTGAGGCGGCCTATACCGTCAACGTGGAAAAATCCGGTGCGCGTGTTCTAAAGACCCGCGCGGTGCTGGAGGACGCACATACGGTTCGGCTTGCGAACGGCGAGACCGTGCGCGCCAAAAATGTGCTGATCGCGACCGGCGGCGCGCCGAACCACGGCGCGGCGATTTCCGGCATCGAGCACGTGATTTCCTCCAACGAGGTTTTCCACCTGCCGCAGTTGCCGCGGCGCATCCTGATCCAGGGCGGCGGCTATATCGCGCTGGAATTCGCCGGCATCTTTGCCGGCTTCGGCTCGGACGTGACGGTGGTCTATCGCGGCGACAATATCCTGCGCGGCTTCGACGAGGACGTCCGCAGCCATGTTCGCGGCGAAATGGAGAAGGCGGGCATCACGATCCTGACCGGCTGCACTGTGACGCGGGTCGACAAGCACGCTCATGATTTCACCTCGCATCTGTCGAATGGCTCGAGCATTGCGTCGGACCAGGTGATGTTCGCGGTCGGCCGGCATCCCAACATCAGGGGGCTCGGGCTGGAGCAGGCCGGCGTTGCCCTCAATCCGAAGAACGGCGGGATCGCGGTCGACGGTTTTTCGAAGACTTCCGCGCCGAACATCTACGCGATCGGCGACGTCACCCACCGCATCAACCTGACGCCGGTTGCCATCCGTGAAGGCCACGCCTTTGCCGACACCGTGTTCGGCAGGCGCGAGGTGCGGGTCGATCACGCCGATATCCCGACGGCGGTTTTTAGTCAGCCGGAGGTCGGCACCGTCGGACTGACGGAGACCCAGGCGTGCAACCAGTTCGGCCGTGTCGATATCTACAAGGCGACGTTCCGCCCGATGAAGGCCACGATGTCGGGCCGCGACACTCGAATGCTGATGAAGCTGATCGTCGACGGCACCAGCGATCGCGTGGTCGGCTGCCACATCGTCGGTGATGGCGCCGCCGAAATGGTGCAGGTGCTGGCGATCGCCATCAAGATGAAAGCCACGAAAGCGGATTTCGACGCGACCATGGCGCTTCATCCGACCGCCGCCGAAGAACTCGTGACCATGCGCACGCCAAGCGCGCGGCACGTGCGCGCGGCGGCGGAGTAGGGCTCTCGGCGCGATTGGTCGCGCATTATTCCTGCCGTTCTACGTTACGCGCTCAACGCATTGCCGAACATTTCTTTTGCTTGCCAAGACAATCGACGAAACGCGCTGGATGGAAAGAGTTCGACCTGAGGGCCACCCTTGCGAAAACGCGCGCGATTTGCAGCGATGTAAGTTTCAATCCGACGCTTCGCCTTACGGTCGGGGACTAAAACGACCTCGATCCGATGGGAAACCGGAAGGTCAATCCCATTGAAGTAGCGAAAGTGGTCTACAAGGCGACTATCTCCGGCTCTTAGCTGAACGTTTATATCCTCGCTCTTAATCTTCTCGCCCCAAGCATTTCGTGCTTTGCACAGTACTGACTT
Source organism: uncultured Alphaproteobacteria bacterium (assembly GCA_963832045.1). Classification (GTDB taxonomy): domain Bacteria; phylum Pseudomonadota; class Alphaproteobacteria; order Rhizobiales; family Xanthobacteraceae; genus Bradyrhizobium. Next base: position 180,444 of record CAWHSM010000003.1, on the reverse strand, counting down.
TTCGACATCGGTTAGCGAACTAAAAATCACTTTGGCCGGAAGCCCGACACCATCGACGATCCGCCACTCGCGCTCGTACAAGTAACGAAAATCTTCCGTATCGCTCGGCGACAATTCCTTGACGAACGACAACGTTCGACGCAAAGAAAGCTCGCTTCGTGTGATCCAGTCCAGCAACGGTTGCCCCTTCAGCGCGGTGCCGTGAGTGAACTTCACTTCAAAATCGAAGTCTCGGGATAAGTATTTTTCAGGAATATGCTTTTTCAACATCGGTGGAACGTCGCGAACGAAGGCTCTCATCTGGTCCAGCGCGACAGCCGATGAATGTAAACTGCGTACAGCCTCGGCACCACACTCCTTTAGGGAGCTGTTGCCCGGATGATTTGGCAGGTACCAAGCAGGGCAGCCGCCCCAATCCACTAGTGTGCTTCGAGAAAAGCCAATACCGAAATGTCCGTAGCCATGCGTATGTAAGAGGCGCGCAGGAATTTCGGTGAAGCAAACGCGCGCCAGCTGCATAACGTCGATGCGGACGATTTCTGTGCCCGAATAGTACCGAAAGCTATCAAGCGGCCCGCTGTTGATCGTCAGCAAAAGTCCCTTCTCGACAATGCTCTCAAAAATTATGTGCCCGGCCTGTTTGTCTGCATGGGGCCAACAGTGAAACAAAAGATTGCCAGTGTGTTGCGCGTTCATGGGGCGCACCTCTCGTCTAAAGATCATCCAGGGCCTCGCAATAATCGCACTGCGCTATGCAAAACGGAATCGCTGGGATTCCCAATTGCCGCTAGTCTAAAATCTAAATGGTCATTGTTCAGTATCCCGACGCCACTAGCTCTCATCATCGCTTGTCGCCGACAGCCTCAACCTCTGGCTTGGCTGCGGTGGGATCGTCCGGGGCGGCCCATCGTTTGGCGCGAAGCTTCCGGCACTGCTCGACGAGTTGACGGATGGGTTGGTCGCGTGGTATATATCATTGGTATCTATCAAAGGGAGGCGGATCATGAGCGCCACCGCCAAATTGTTCATGCATGGCCGCAGCCAGGCCGTCCGCCTGCCCAAGGAATTTCGCTTCGAGGGCAACGAGGTGCGCGTCAGCAAGGTCGGTGACAAGGTGATCCTCGAGCCGATGAAGAAGCAGCCGATCGACCTCGATAAGTTTTGGGCTGAGCTTGATGCGCTTGGGGCTAAGGACTTCCTTCCTGAAGGTATCCCGGACGAGCCGCCGGCCGAACCTGACCCGCGCGTCTTTTTCGACGAATGATCTGCCTCGATACGAACATCGTCATTTCCATCGTGAACGGGCGCGACTCATCGCTTCGCCATCGGCTCGGAGAGCAGATGCGAGGCGGCATGGCGGTCGCGCTGCCGGTCGTCGCCCTATTTGAAATGCGCTACGGGTTCGCCAAGAGCAATCGAGGCGAGCACAATGTACAACTGCTCGATCGGTTTCTTGGCCTGGGCATTGAAGTTCTTCCTTTCGAGTTGGAGGACGCCGTGCATGCCGGCGATATCCGTGCCCAACTTGAGATCGCTGGCACGCCCATCGGGCACTATGATTATCTGATCGCGGCACAAGCCCGCCGTCGCGGCGCTGCGCTCGTGACGCGCAATGTCAGAGAGTTTTCGCGTGTGCCGGGGCTAATCGTGGTGGATTGGGCAGCGTGATGAATTTGCCCGACTGGGCTGGCTTTAGCGCCACGCGACACCGACCGTGTCTCCTTACTCGTTTATCCTGATCCTGCCAGATCGCACGCGGATGGAAAACCGCGGCGTGCGCCGATCAATCTGCGCGACAGGCAAATCACCTGCGCATGCCGAACCTCTGTTCTGTCTTTGTCTACCCCTCCCGCTAAAAATATTTCCCTTTCGTTGTCGGGCAAATCAAAACTAGAGATTCGCGCGTCCCGGCCCGCATGAGGGGCGCTTCGCGGTCGTCACGAAACGTTGGGCAGGGGATGCGGTGGACGTGGCCATGTCGCGACGACGACGCGGTTCGCGGACGGCCAAAGCGTGTGGTCCTGATGTCTCGACGCTGGCATCAAGTCTGACGATGATGCTTACGCATCACGTCGATGACGGCGACAAAAGAGCCCGATCGCCGGGGAGAGCACGCCATAGACCGTTAAAACCATTCGCGTGCGGGAATGCCGGGTATTCCGGCGAACTCGTGGTGACTTGCTCGTGTGCTTTTTTCATTCGCACGCGAGGCTGCGGGTGCGCTGTCGCACCCGGCATTCCCCACGCCCTCTTTGGGCGGCAGGTTTTTGGGATCAACCCGGGTGCGTCGCATCGCGGGAAGGTAGGGGTGTGTCTGAGACCACCTCTCCCCAGCGGGGAGAGGTCGGATCGCGATAGCGATCCGGGTGAGGGGCGCTGCTCTGACGAGAGACCGTAACCCCTTGTATCTGCCCATTGAACAAAATGTGCGATGGAAGCGACTGAGCGCTTTGGCCGGTGGCCACCGGCCAAAGCGCGCGGCGATGTCGCCCGATACCCCTCCGGCAACAACCGTGGGTGAGCCTGGGATCTTCGCCGTTGTCACGCACGACCGAACAGTCGCTGGATCACGATCGCACGAACAAGGCAGGTTACCGTGATGAAGATCATTTGTGGAGTAGATGTTTCGAAGGCCAGGCTCGATGCGTGCATTGAGCCCGGAGCCATCTTCGCGAGTTTCGACAATGATGCGGCCGGGATCGCCGAACTCGCGGCGTTCTGCCGTCAACATCAGGTGGGACTGGCGGTGATGGAGGCGACCGGGGGCTATGAACGCCGGGCGTTCTTGTTGTTGTGGGGGGCAGGTATGCCCTGCGCGCTGACCAATCCACGCAGCGTCCGCCGCTACGCTGAGGCGATGGGTATTCTGGAGAAGACCGACCGGCTCGACGCCGGCGTCATCGCCCGCTTCGCCCATGCCAAGAATCTGCAGCCGACGCCGGCGCCAACCCCGGCCCAGCAGCGGCTGAAGGCCCTTGTTGCAAGGCTCAGGCAAGTTACCGACGATCTCACCGTGCAGAAGCAGCGCCGCGCCAGCCTCGCCGACAATGCCGAGATGCTGGCCAGCATCGGCGAGGTGATCACCCTGCTCAAGCGGCAATCCCGCACCCTCGAGGGCGAGATCGCCTCGATGATCGACGACGACCCCCTGTGGGCGCAGCTGGCTCAAGCCTGGCGTTCGGTGAAGGGCGTGGCCGGCCGTACCGTCGCTCGCCTGATGGCAGACGTGCCGGAGATCGGCACCTACTCCAACAAGGCCATTGCCAAGCTCGCCGGTCTCGCCCCGCTCGCCGATGACAGCGGTAAGCGGCAGGGCAAGCGATCGGTCCGCGGCGGCCGCGCCGCCGTCCGTTCGATCCTCTTCCTGGTCGCCGCCATCGCCGCTAAATACGACAAGACCCTTGCCGCCTTCCGCGACAGATTGCTCGCCGCAGGAAAACCCAAAATGGTCGTCCGGATCGCCCTGGCCCACAAACTGCTCGTCCGCCTCAACGCAAAAGCACGCGATGCGCGTGCCCAATACGCCAATGCAACTTGACTCTTCAGATAGTCGCTCACCCCAACCCTCTCCCGCAAGGGGAGAGGGAGCACACCTCCCGCATGGCGAAAACCTGTGGCTGTTTGACATTCGAACGCTACAAGACGCGCATCAGGCGGCTACCCCTCCGCCTCAAGCCATTCCGCAGCGCCGCGCCACAAGGTGTCGCGATGCTCGGGCCGGAAGAAACCGAGATGGCCGATTGTCGCAACGTCCGCATCGGCGGGCGTGATGGTCAAAATCTCCGGTGTCGTCGCCGTAAAGCCCGAACACAGGAGTTCAACCGCCGGCCGGGTCGCCCAGGGATCGTCGGAGAGGCAGAGCGCGCGCAGCGCGCCGGCGTATTTGGCAAAATTCGGCAGCGTCTTGAGACCGGGATCGTCGAACAGATAGCGTTCGCTCATCACCCAGCGCGTCCATTGCTCGAATACGCCTTTCGGCAAATCTTCGCCGACGCCGGCCCAGCCGGGCATATAGCCGAACAGCCGGGTGAGGGGCGTGCCGACAAAGTTGAGCAAGGCGTAGACACGGTAGCGCTCCGGCGAGGCCATCAGTTTCCAGTAGCCGGCCTGGGCTGCGATCAACAGCGCACGCTTGACCTCGTTGTTGTTGGCGAGAAGCCCAAGCACCTGGCCGCCGAAGGAATGGCCGACATAGGTCAGCGGCAGGGTGTGATAGCGTTCGCGCATCCACCTCACCGCGGCGGTGACGTCGAGCGCCGCCCAGTCGGCCATGGTGGCCTTGAAGGCGACCAGAGACTTCGGCTGGTTGTAACCCACCAGCGCGCGCTGCCGGGAATCGCCGATGCCGCGATAGTCGTAGGTCAGGACCGCAAAACCGCGCCGGGCGAGGTAGCCGGCGAATTTTCGGTAGATCTTGCGGGGGACGGCGGTGGCCGAATTGATCAGGACCGCATGCTGCTTGGCGCCGCGCGGCAGGAACAGCGTCGCGCCAAGCGCGTATCCGTCCGCGGCCGGAAAGGTGATATCGTCGATGAAAACGTCGTCCAGGTCAGGCTCAAGCACCGCGAATTCCCCCTCGCGCTCGCGATGGCCACTAGTGGTCGCCAGCAAATGCGAATTCGGCTTTTACCGCAAGGGGTTGTCGTTGGGATTGCGGCTGGAGCTTTAAGCACCCGCGGCAATTGAGGCGAATGTCAAAGTCAGCGCACTGGCGGATGGCCACAGGCCTGTGTATATAGCGGCCCTTCATTGCCCCCGATAAGTAGCGGTTTTTGCTCAGGAGTTAACGTCATGTCCAAGTCGCGGACATCTGCCTGGACCCCCGATAGCTGGCGCGACCGGCCGGTCAAGCAAGTGCCCGAATATCCCGATGCGAAGGCATTGGCGGATGTCGAGGCGCAGTTGGCGACGTTTCCGCCGCTGGTTTTTGCAGGTGAGGCCCGCAACCTGAAAAAGGCGCTGGCGCGCGTCGCTACCGGCGAAGCCTTCCTCTTGCAGGGCGGTGACTGCGCCGAGAGTTTTGCCGAGCACGGCGCCAACAACATTCGCGATTTCTTCCGCGTGCTGCTGCAGATGGCGGTGGTCCTGACCTATGCCGGCGCGGTGCCGGTGGTGAAGGTCGGCCGCATCGCCGGCCAGTTCGCCAAGCCGCGCTCCTCGCCGACCGAGACGGTCAACGGCGTCGAACTGCCGAGCTATCGCGGCGACATCGTCAACGACATCGCCTTCACGGCGCAGGCGCGCACGCCCGATCCGCAGCGCCAGCTCATGGCCTACCGCCAGTCGGCGGCGACGCTCAACCTGTTGCGCGCGTTTGCCACCGGCGGTTTCGCCAATCTCGGCAGCGTGCACCAGTGGATGCTCGGGTTCTTGCGCGATTCCCCGCAGTCGCGGCGCTACAAGGAACTCGCCGATCGCATCTCCGACGCGCTGAACTTTATGCGCGCCTGCGGCCTCGACCTCGAGAGCCATCCGGAGCTGCGCGCCACCGATTTCTACACCAGCCACGAGGCGCTGCTCTTGGGTTACGAGCAGGCGTTCACCCGCGTCGATTCCACCACCGGCGACTGGTACGCCACCTCGGGCCACATGATCTGGATCGGCGACCGCACGCGCCAGATCGATCACGGTCATGTCGAATATTTCCGCGGCATCAAGAATCCGATCGGCTTGAAATGCGGCCCCTCGCTCAAGCCCGACGAACTCCTGAAGCTGATCGACGTGCTCAACCCGGACAACGAGCCCGGACGGCTGACGCTGATCAACCGTTTCGGTTCGGACAAGATCGCCGAACAGCTTCCGCAAATGATCCGCGCCGTCCAGCGCGAGGGCCGCATCGTCGTTTGGTCCTGTGATCCCATGCACGGCAATACGATTTCATCCAACACCGGCTACAAGACCCGCCCGTTCGACCGGATCCTGTCGGAGGTGAAGTCGTTCTTCGCGATCCACGCCGCCGAGGGCACGCATGCCGGTGGCGTTCATCTGGAAATGACGGGTCAGGACGTCACCGAGTGCATCGGCGGCGCGCGCGCCATCAGCCATGAGGATCTCAGCGATCGCTATCACACCGTGTGCGATCCCCGGCTCAATGCCGAACAGTCGATCGACATGGCGTTCCTGATTGCCGAACTGCTCAAGCAGGAGCGCGCCGGCAAGTTCAAGCCGATGCCGGCCGCGGCGGGGCTTTAGGCCTTGCTGCGGCTGTGGCGGGCCACGATCAATACGCGTAACGGCCTCGCTTTTGCGATTCGCTCGGAGCAGGCTGTTCGCGAAGAGCTTGTCGCGCTGGTGATCTCGCTGCCGCTGGCCTGGGTGATCGGCACGACGGCCATGCGCCGGATCGAGTTGGTGGCGGCCGTGGTCATGGTGCTGGTCGTCGAACTGCTCAACACCGCGATCGAGAAGCTGGCCGACCGCCTCACCACCGATCACGATCCGCAAATCGGGCGGGTCAAGGACATGGGTTCGGCCGCGGTCGGCGTGGCGCTGGTCACCGCGGCGTTGTTCTGGCTGTTCTCGATCGCCGAACGCATGGGCGCGATCTAAAGCATGCAATTGCAGTTTGCGCTGGCGCAAGGCACGATCCATCCATGACCGCCGAAAAGTTTACGATTACGCTGGCCCAGTTGAACCCAACGGTGGGCGACGTTGCAGGCAACGCCGCAAAGGTGCGCGCCGCGCGCGCCCGCGCGCATGCCGAGAGCGCCGACCTTGTCGTGCTGCCGGAATTGTTCATTGCCGGCTATCCGCCGGAAGATCTCGTGCTCAAGCCGGCCTTTCAATCGGCCTGCCGGACGGCGGTCGAGGAACTCGCGCGGGAGACCGCCGACGGCGGCCCGGCCGTCCTGGTCGGCACGCCCTGGGTCGATGACGGCAAGCTTTACAATGCCTGCGCGCTGCTCGACGAAGGACGCATCAGCGCGATCAGGTACAAGGTCAATTTGCCGAACTATGGCGTCTTCGACGAAAAGCGCGTGTTTGCGCGCGGCCCCGTCTCGGGCCCGTTGACCATTCGCGGCGTGCGGGTGGGGGTGCCGATCTGCGAGGACACCTGGCTCGAGGAATCGGAAGAGTACGAGAACGTCGTCGAATGTCTCGCCGAGACCGGCGCCGAAATCCTCGTGGTGCCGAATGGTTCGCCCTATGCCCGGGGCAAGAACGACCTGCGCCTGTCGGTTTCGGTGGCCCGCGTCACCGAGAGTGGACTGCCGCTGCTCTATCTCAACCAGATCGGCGGCCAGGACGAACTGGTTTTCGACGGCGCCTCGTTCGCGCTCAACGCCGACCTTTCGGTCGCTGCCCAACTGCCGGCTTTCGAAGAGAGCATCACCACGCTGCGCTGGACCAGGGGGGGGAGCGGCTGGCGCTGCAGCGGGCCGATCGCGCCGGTGCCCGAGCAAGACAAGGCTGATTATTCGGCCTGCGTTCTGGGCCTGCGCGATTATGTCGGCAAGAACGGTTTTCCCGGCGTGCTGCTCGGGGTATCCGGCGGCATCGACTCGGCGCTGTGTGCGGCGATCGCGGTCGATGCGCTCGGCGCGGAGCGCGTTCGCGGCGTCATGCTGCCGTTTCGTTTCACGGCGCAGGTCTCGCTCGACGACGCGGCAAAACTCGCAAGCGATCTCGGCATTCGCTATGAGGTGCTGCCGATTGCCAAGGCCGTCACCGGGTTTGAGGAAATCCTGTCGGATACTTTCGCTGGGCTATCGCGTGACATCACCGAGGAAAACCTGCAGGCGCGCACCCGCGGCACGCTTCTGATGGCGATTTCCAACAAGACCGGCGCGATGGTCGTGACCACCGGCAACAAGTCCGAGATGTCGGTCGGTTACGCCACGCTTTACGGCGACATGAACGGCGGCTTCAATCCGATCAAGGATATCTACAAGACCGAGGTTTTCCGGTTGTCGAGTTTACGCAACACCTGGAAGCCGAACGGCGCGCTGGGGCCTTCCGGGGAAGTCATTCCGCCCAATATCATTACCCGGCCGCCGACCGCGGAGCTTCGCGAAAACCAGACCGACCAGGATTTACTGCCGCCTTACGAGATGCTGGACGCGATCCTCGAGCGGCTGGTCGAGCGCGAGGAGCCGCTGGCGTCGATTATCGCGGCGGGTTTCGATCGCGAGGTGGTGACGCGGATCGATCGGCTGCTCAACATCGCCGAATACAAGCGAAGGCAGGCGGCTCCCGGGGTCAAGGTGACGCGCCGGAGTTTCGGGCGCGATCGCCGCTATCCGATCACCAATCGATTTCGTGACGACGGCCGGCCGTTGCCTGAGCCCGACGGAACGCTGGCGCCGCGCGGGGCCGGCGGATCGAACGGCGCGTTCGAGGGCTAGCTAGCGGGGCGGGATGAATGTCGGCCCTACCGAGCGGATCGTCTTGTTGTCGGCGGGGGCATCGGACGCCGGTGCCGATGTGCCCGGCGCAGGCGCTGCCGCCGGATCGGGGGTGGTGGTGGCGACGGTGCCTTTCTTGGCGGGCGCAGGCGGTGATTTCGCGATCGGCCGCGACATCTTCTTTGCGCTCTCCTCGGTGACGATGATGTCGCCCTGCTGCTCGGCGGCGGCCTTGTCGTCGATGGTCTTGAGCGCATCGGACCATGTCTGTCCGGCAGCCTTGCAGGCGCAGGACGGATTGAACTCCTGACGGAAGCGGAAGGCATTGGGCGACGATGTGTAGGGCTGGCCGCTGATCGATACCGCCTGGTTCATGTCTTCGCCTGGATTGCGATAGGCATAGAGGTTGGCTTCGGTCGCCGGGCAAAGCGCCTTGCAGGTTTTCTCGTCGTCCGGAAAACGGCCGGGCACCGTTGCAAACGAAATCGGAAAATAACCGCCATCGCAGGTGCGCACACAAACCGTCCGATAGGTGCCGGATTGAGCGCCTACGTCGGTGGGTGGCGCGCCGGGATTATTATTATTGTTGTTGCCGCCGAACAGGCTGTTGAAGAAGCTGCCAGGTCCCTGCTGCTGTTGCACGGCATTGGCATATTGCGGACCGCAATTGTTTTGCGCCAGCGCCAGAAGAACCGAGTGCCGCTGGTTTTCACGATCGCTGCCGCCGAGGTCGCCGCTGCGCAGGCGCTCGAGACTTGTCGTGATCTGATCGAGGTTTGCGCGCATCTGTTGAATCTGATTGTTCACCGGGCCGCATTGCGCCGGCTGGCCGCTGAACAACGAGAAAAAGCCCGAGCTGTCACAGCCCATCCGCTTGGCCTGTAAAGTGATCCGGTCCAGTTCCGCCTGCTGCCTGGAGGCGGAATCCTGATAACGGCGGATCTGCTCGTCCTTGGCCGGATCGCCGCCGCCGCGATCGATGGTCGCCAGTTGAGCCTCAAGGCGCGGGCACATTGGATTGGCCGCCGCGGCGCCGGGGGCGGGTGGCGGATTGACTTGCGCGCGAGCGGCTGCGCCGAACACCACGGCAGCGAGTAGCGTCACACAAGCGAGCAGCGTTTTATAATTCGTAGTCAATTTTTCAGGCATGTCCCGCTATTGAAGGCAACTCTTGGTGTCCCGGTTCTGACATTCGTGCTCTGTCGCGGCGGCGGATCCATGTCAAATCCACCACAGTGGCGCGCCTTGGCAACGCCGGAGACTGCGGCCGAAAGCCGCCGATGGGAGAATTTCCGGCTTCCTTACCCGCTTCTCGGGGCGGCGTCACGTCGTTTCCGAGGCGCCGTTGTGACTGTATGGAACCGGGTTCAGCGCTGGCAGGTGATGGCGACGTATTCGCCGCAGCCGGAGCGACCGCAATGTTCGCTTCCCTTCGGAACTGAACCGGTGATTTCGTCGGGGTCAACCCGCCGATAGGAGGAGGCCAGCGCAAAATTCCGCGACTGACAATAGAACTGGGCGGCGTGGGCGCCGCATTTCTCGCCCTTGGCAAGGCACTGGTCGACCCCGTAGCCGTCCGCCTGGTTGGAAATGATGAAAACCCGGCTGTCGGCCCAGGCCGCCGAACTTGCGAAGAGGGACAGACAGGCCAAAAGCGCTGAAACGGATCGCATACTGCACCGGTAAGAAAGGGATCGCCGCAGGCAAGCATAGCGGCGAAACGTAAATAATGATTAACCATGGGTCTGTGGGCGGTTTCATCGTCCAAACCGGCTTTTCTGAGGCCCTTGACGCCATCCCCCGGGCTGGCCCATGGTAATTTCCATGTACGGTCTTCTCGCCTTCTGTGGCATTTGCCGCGAGATTATGAGCTAGCGATTCGCTGGCTGAGGCCGTCTTTTCTCACACGAGATCATTGGACGCCCGGCCGCAGGGGTCTCCATGGAACTGCGCCTCTACGATACATTGACCAAAGAGAAGCGCGTTTTCACGCCGCTCGATCGCAACGACGTGCGCATGTATGTGTGCGGGCCGACGGTCTATGACTTCGCCCATATCGGCAATGCGCGTCCCGTCATCGTTTTCGACGTGCTGTTTCGGCTGCTGCGGCATCTCTACGGCGCCGATCATGTCACTTACGTTCGCAACATTACCGACGTCGATGACAAGATCAACGACCGCGCCGCGCGTGATTTCCCCGGCCTTCCCCTGAACGTGGCGATCCGGAAGGTCACCGAGCAGACCGCCGCGCAATTTGAATCCGACGTGTCGGCTTTGGGTTCCTTGCCGCCGACCTATGAGCCGCGCGCCACCGATTTCGTGTTGCCACGCGCCGACGGCAAAGCCGACATGGTCACGCTGATCCGCGAACTGATCGCGCGCGGCCACGCCTATGAAGCCGGCGGCGAAGTTCTGTTCGATGTGCAGTCAATGCCGGATTATGGCGCGCTGTCGGGCCGCAAGCTTGATGAGCAGTTGGCCGGCGCGCGCGTTGCGGTTGACGCCCACAAGAAAAACCCTGCCGACTTCGTGCTGTGGAAGCTGTCTTCCGAGCACGAGCCGGGATGGGACAGCCCATGGGGCAGAGGACGTCCGGGCTGGCACATCGAGTGCTCGGCGATGAGTGCGGCCTATCTCGGCAACGTGTTCGATATTCATGGCGGCGGTCTCGATCTGATCTTTCCGCACCATGAAAACGAGATCGCGCAATCGCGCTGCGCCCACGGCACCGCCACGATGGCGAATTACTGGATGCACAACGGCTTCCTCGAAGTCGAGGGCGCGAAGATGTCAAAGTCGCTCGGCAACTTCGTCACGATCAGGGAGTTGCTCGACGATTGGCCCGGCGAAGTTCTGCGTCTCAATATGTTGAAGACACATTATCGCTCGCCGATCGATTGGACGCTACGAGGGCTCGAAGAAAGCCGACAAATTATCAATTCCTGGGCTGACGCCATTCAACCGCACGGGGTCGATATAGAGGAGGGAATTCCTACGGTACCGCAGTCGTTGGTCACTGCACTTTGTGACGACCTTAATACGTCGCGCGCTATCGCAGAAATGCACGGGATGGCTCGTGCAGCGAAAAACGGAGATGAAAAAGCCGCAGAACTACTGGCCGGAGCAGCAGACCTTCTTGGCCTCCGCAGATCTAGTTGGGATACCAAACTTGAGAAGCATATCTTCGATTCAGCCTTTGATAATAAGGTTGACGTTTTGATCTCGGAGCGCACCGCCGCGCGTGCTCGAAAGGATTTCACTGAATCCGATCGCATTCGTGATGAGCTTGCGGCAATGGGCATTGTGCTGAAGGACGGTAAGGATGCCGACGGCAAGCCGATCACCACCTGGGAGGTCGCGCGATGAGCGCCCCCGCGCTGCGGCCATATCTAACGGAAGACGCCCCCTTGCTTGCGGCGATTTTCGTCGCCAGCATCGAAGGGCTGACAGGCGATGACTATAGCGAGGCGCAGCAGGAGGCCTGGATGGCCGCGGCCGATGATGAGGCCGAATTCGGCAAGCGTCTGGCTTCCGAACTCACCCTGGTCGCCACACAGGAGGGCTTGCCGGTCGGCTTTGCCTCGCTGAAGGGCAAGGATCACATCGATCTGCTCTATGTGCATCCCGGCGCGGTCGGGCAGGGCGTTGCCTCGGCACTGTGCGACGCGCTGGAGAAGCTTGCGGGTGCGCGTGGCGCCAAGAGCCTCACGGTAGATGCCAGCGACAATGCCGCCGAGTTCTTCTTAAAGCGCGGTTATGAGGCGAGGCAGCGCAATACGGTCTCGCTCAACGGCGAATGGCTTGCCAACACCACCATGCAGAAGCCGTTTGCTGATGCCGCTGGACCAGGAGGTGCGACGTGACTCGCGAACGGCTCTATCTGTTCGACACCACGCTGCGCGACGGGGCGCAAACCAACGGCGTCGACTTCACGCTGCATGACAAGCAGCTGATCGCAAAGATGCTCGACGAACTCGGCATCGACTATGTCGAGGGCGGCTATCCCGGAGCCAATCCCACCGATACCGAATTTTTCGCCAAGAAGCCGAAGCTCAGCTCCGCGCGCTTCACCGCCTTTGGCATGACGCGGCGGCCCGGCCGTTCGGCGTCGAACGATCCGGGGCTTGCGGCGCTGCTGGGCGCCAAGGCGGATGCGATCTGCTTCGTTGCGAAATCGTCGGCCTATCAGGTGCGGGTCGCACTGGAGACGACGGCTGAGGAAAACCTTAGCTCTATCAGCGACAGCGTCAAAGCCGCGAAGCAGGCCGGCCGCGAGGTGATGCTCGACTGCGAGCATTTCTTCGACGGCTACAAGGAGGATCCTGCGTTTGCGTTGGCCTGTGCGAAAGCCGCCCATGATGCCGGCGCGCGCTGGGTCGTGTTGTGCGATACCAATGGCGGAACGATGCCGCATGAGGTCGAAGCCATCGTCGGCGACGTGGTCAAGCATATTCCGGGCGACCACGTCGGCATTCATGCCCATAACGATACCGAACAGGCGGTAGCCAATTCGCTGGCCGCGGTGCGGGCGGGGGCGCGACAGATTCAGGGCACGCTCAATGGCCTGGGCGAACGCTGCGGCAACGCCAATCTGTGTTCGCTGATCCCGACCTTGCGGCTCAAGGCGGAGTTTTCCGACCGGTTCGAGATCGGCGTCACCGATGCCAGGATGGCGACCCTGATGACGGTGTCGCGCACGCTCGACGACATGCTCAACCGCGCGCCGAACCGCCACGCGCCCTATGTCGGCGAAAGCGCCTTCGTGACTAAAACCGGCATTCACGCCTCCGCGGTGCTGAAGGATCCGCAGACCTACGAGCACGTTCCGCCCGAGCTGGTCGGAAATCACCGCAAGGTGCTGGTCTCCGATCAGGCCGGCCGCTCGAACGTCATCGCCGAACTCGATCGCGCCGGCATTCCTTATGACAAGAACGATCCAAAACTCGCGCGTCTGGTCGAGGAGTTGAAGGAGCGCGAGGCGGCGGGTTTCGCCTATGAATTGGCCAACGCCTCGTTCGAGCTCCTGGCGCGCCGGACGCTCGGCCGCGTTCCCGACTATTTCCGCGTCGAGCAGTTCGACGTCAATGTCGAGCAGCGCTACAACGCCAACGGCCAGCGCATCACGGTGGCGATGGCCGTGGTGAAGGTCGATGTCGACGGCGAGAAGCTTATTTCAGCGGCCGAAGGCAACGGGCCGGTCAATGCGCTCGACGTGGCGCTGCGCAAGGACCTCGGCAAATACCAGAAATTCATCGAGGGCCTCAAGCTGATCGACTACCGCGTGCGTATCCTCAATGGCGGCACCGAGGCCGTGACGCGGGTTTTGATCGAAAGCGCGGACGAGAAGGGCGAAAGCTGGAGCACGATCGGGGTGTCGCCCAATATCATCGACGCCTCGTTTCAGGCGCTGATGGATTTGGTCATTTATAAGCTCGTGAAATCGGACGCGCCGGCGTGAATGAGACGTAAATGATCGACCACATCATCCGGGATTTCGACGGCAACCGCGTCGAGGCGGTGACCTTCCTGCAGGAGTGAGGCTTCGCCTTTGATTGGAGGCAAGCCTGCTCAGAGGCGTCTGGCGATTTCAGGAGCCATTTCGGTGCTGCCTTCGGGCGCGCCTTCGGCGGCCGCCTGCAGGCGCGGCAGAATATCTTCAACACGCTCGGCCTTGAGGATATTGACCGAGAGATTGGGCCGGATGAATTGGGTGGCGCGCATATGTGCGATCAGCGCAAGCAAGGGCTCCCAGAAGCCGGCGATATTTGCGAGCAGCACCGGCTTTGAATGGCGTCCCAATTGCTGCCAGGTGAGTTGTTCAACCAGTTCTTCAAGCGTGCCGATGCCGCCGGGCAACGCGACGAAGGCATCCGAATGCTCAAACATCAGCCGCTTGCGCTCGTGCATGTCGGGCGTGACGATCATTTCCTGCACGTGCCTGAGGGCGTTTTCCCGGTTGGTCAGAAAGTCCGGGATGATCCCTGTAACCTTGCCGCCGTGTTCGAGCACGGAGCTCGCCACGGCGCCCATGATGCCGACGGAGCCGCCGCCGTAGACGAGGCGAATGCCGTTTTCGGCAAGAGCCTTGCCCAGCGCCTTGCCAGATTCGACGAAGTGGGGATTGGTACCGGGGCCGGAACCGCAATAGACGCAGACAGTTTTGATCTTGCTCATATCGGTCATGTGGCATTGCAGCGTAGGGGCAGTCAAACCCTAACGGATTCGGCCGCCAAATTAAATTCCGGAAAAGCCCGCGGATTGCGAAAGAATTAGGCTTCCGCGAGGCTGTACGCAGCGATTAAACGCTCTATATGACTGCCGGAATGCATAAAGACCTGAAAAAGCGCGCGCCGCGTCGGCCCGCCACGCCGCATTGGGCCTGGCTCGATGGCGCATCTTGATTCTGCCGCGGGGACTCACCCGGCGCCATCCACCGACACTCCATTCGGCCAGGCGACCCTGGCGCGGACGCTGAGGCATCTGTGGCCGTATATCTGGCCGGGCGACCGCGTCGACCTCAAGATGCGCGTCGTGTGGTCGGTCGTGCTGTTGCTGCTGGCCAAAATTGCAACGCTGGCGGTGCCGTTCACCTTCAAATGGGCGATCGATGCTCTCACCGGCGCCGATACGGCTCCGGTGCAGCCGTCGAACTGGACGCTGTGGCTGATTGCCTCGCCGCTGCTCATGACCCTGAGCTACGGCGCCTTGCGCGTGCTGATGGCGGCGTTGACCCAGTGGCGCGACGGCATTTTCGCCCGCGTGGCGATGCACGCCGTCCGCAGGCTCGCTTATCTCACCTTCGTTCACATGCACGAGCTATCGCTGCGTTTTCACCTCGAACGCAAGACCGGCGGGCTGACGCGTGTCCTGGAGCGCGGCCGCAACGGCATCGAGACCATCGTGCGAATGGTGATCGTGCAGCTCGTCCCGACCATCGTCGAAGTCTCGCTGCTGATGGTGGTGCTGCTGTGGAAGTTCGACTGGCGTTATGTCGCCGCCACGCTGACCACGGTCGTGATCTATATGTACTACACCTATCTCGCGACCGAGTGGCGGATCGGAATCCGCCGCACCATGAATGATTCCGATACCGAGGCGAACACCAAGGCCATCGACTCGCTTCTCAACTACGAGACCGTCAAGTATTTCGGCGCCGAGCAGCGCGAGGCGGCGCGCTATGACCGTTCGATGGAGCGCTACGAGGAGGCGAGCGTAAGGGCCTATACCTCGCTTGCCATTCTCAACGCCGGTCAGGCGATCGTTTTTACCGCCGGGCTCACGGCCACCATGGTGTTGTGTGCGATGGGGGTGCGCAGCGGGCATAATACGGTCGGCGATTTCGTCATGGTCAACGCCATGCTGATTCAGCTCTATCAGCCGCTCAATTTCATGGGCATGGTGTATCGCGAGATCAAGCAGGGGATCATCGACATCGAGATGATGTTCAACGTGCTGTCGCGCAACCCCGAGATCAAGGATGTCGCGGGGGCCGCGCCGTTGATCGTGACGTCAGGGGCCGTGCGCTTCGACAACGTGCAGTTCGCCTATGATCCCGACCGTCTGATTCTCAAAGGTCTCAGTTTCGAGGTGCCGGCCGGCAAGACGGTCGCAATTGTCGGACCGTCTGGCGCCGGCAAATCGACGATCTCGCGTCTGCTGTTCCGCCTTTATGACGTTTCAAGCGGCCGGATCCTGATCGACGGTCAGGATATCCGCAAGGTCACGCAGGCCTCGTTGCGTGCATCAATCGGAATGGTGCCGCAGGATACCGTGCTGTTCAACGACACCATCCGCTACAACATCCGCTACGGCCGTTGGGATGCGAGCGACCAGGAAGTCGAGGAAGCGGCGCGCCTTGCGCAGATCGACGGCTTCATCCGGATGTCGCCGAAGGGCTATGAGACCCAGGTCGGCGAGCGGGGCCTGAAATTGTCGGGCGGCGAAAAGCAGCGCGTTGCAATCGCGCGCACCATTCTCAAGGCACCGCCGATCCTGGTGCTTGACGAAGCAACCTCCGCGCTCGACAGCCACACCGAACGGGATATCCAGGATGCGCTGGAGCGGGTATCGCGCAGCCGCACCTCGCTGGTGATCGCCCATCGGCTTTCGACGATCGTGGCGGCCGATGAAATCATCGTGCTCGATCAGGGCCGTATCGCCGAGCGCGGCACCCACGCCCAGCTTTTGGCAAGCGGCGGACTTTATGCCAGTATGTGGAACCGGCAGCGCGAGGCGCAGGAGGCGCGCGAAAAACTCGCGCGGATTGCCGACGAGAACGAAGCGCCGAACCGTGCGCCGCCACCCGTTGACGACACGTTGGTCGCTCCGGCCGCGGCGGAATAGGAGCCGCGGCTGGGGAAAATCCCCTCTCCCCTTGTGGGAGAGGGTGGCTCGACGTTAGTCGAGCCGGGAGAGGGGTATGTCACGAAGTCACGCTAAGTCCCTTCGTACGAACATGACAGAGGCAGAGCGTAGGCTGTGGTACTATTTGCGCGCACATCGTTTTGCCGGGATGAAGTTCCGGCGACAAGCCTTGGTCGGCCCCTACGTCGTGGACTTTGCATCCCTGCAGAGGAATCTGATTGTTGAGGTAGACGGCGGCCAGCACGCTGATAGCGAAAGCGATCAAGGTCGCACGCGATGGCTCGAAGATCAGGGGTTTCGCATTCTGCGGTTCTGGAATAATGAAGTGCTAGGCAATACCGCTGCCGTACTCGAAGCGATCATGATCGCGGCCACAAACCCCTCTCCTGGCGCGCCGCTTCGCGACGCGCCACCCTCTCCCACAAGGGGAGAGGGGAATTTATAGTGAGCCTTGATGTCGATCGCCAATTCCATTCGCGGGCAAATTCCGCCCATTCATCCGGAGGGGTATCCCTTTATCGGCGGCTTTGCGCTGGCAAGCCTGATTCTGTTCTGGATCTGGACGCCGCTTGGATGGTTGGGCACCGTCCTGACGATCTGGTGCGCGCTGTTTTTCCGCGATCCCGTGCGGGTAACCCCGGTGCGGGACGGCATCGTTGTGGCGCCGGCCGATGGCCACATCTCGAAGATCACGCAGGTCCTGCCGCCGGCCGAACTCGGGCTTGGCGACAGGCCGCTGCCGCGCATCTCGATTTTCATGAGCGTGTTCAATTGCCATGTGAATCGCAGTCCGGTTGCAGGGCGGATCGAGCGCATCGCCTACCGGCCGGGCACGTTCATCAATGCCGAACTCGACAAAGCGAGCGAGGACAATGAACGCAATTCGCTGGTCATCTCGACGGCGAATGGGCGCATCGGCGTGATCCAGATTGCCGGCCTGGTGGCGCGGCGGATCGTGTCGTTCGTGCGGGAAGGGCAGACGATCGGCGCGGGTGAGCGCTTCGGCTTGATCCGCTTCGGCTCGCGCCTTGACGTTTTCCTGCCGGAGGGAACCAGTCCTCTGGTGGCGGAAGGCCAGACCGCGGTCGCCGGCGAGACCATTTTGGCCGATTTCAGGCTGAGCGACCAGGGTCGAACCTACCGCGGCGATTAACCATTCGAGCGGCCGCGGCGCCAAATGGCGCCCGCAATGGCGAACCCGGCCGGCGCTTGCTATATAGTAAGCTATGCAGATTGATCCGAGAAACGCCGAATTGCGCCGCCGCCGGTTTCGACCGATTCCGGTGCGCATGCTGGTGCCCAATTTCATCACCCTGCTTGCGATCTGCGCCGGCTTGACCGCGATCCGTCTGTCGACGGAAGGACGCATGGAATTGGCGGTGGCTGCGATCGTGTTTGCCGCGGTGCTCGACGGCATCGATGGCCGTGTCGCGCGCATGATCAAGGGCCAGTCGAAATTCGGGGCTGAACTCGATAGCCTTGCCGACTTCGTCAATTTCGGCGTCGCCCCGGGCCTGATCCTGTATTTCTGGCAGTTGCGCGAGCTTAACAATGGCGGCTGGATCGCCGCGATGGTTTTCGCGATCAGCGGCGGGTTGAGGCTGGCGCGTTTCAACGCGACGATGGACGATCCCAACAAGCCGGCCTATGCGGCAAATTATTTCACCGGCGTTCCGGCGCCTGCCGGCGCGATCGCGGTATTGCTTCCGATCTATCTGGCGTTCCTTGGCCTGCCGAAACCGCCGGCCGCCGCGACCGCGGTCTACACGTTTGCGATCGGCTTCCTGATGGTCTCGCGCCTGCCGGTGTTCTCGGGCAAGACGGTGCGCATGCGCGTGCCACCGGAGATGGTGCTGCCGGTCTTCGTCTCGGTGATCTTCTTCATCGCGCTTCTGATCGGCTATCCCTGGTATATTCTCTCGCTAAGCACCGTGCTTTATCTGCTGAGCCTGCCGATCGGGTGGAAATCCTACCGCGACCACCAGCGCAAGGCGGAGGCGCAGACGGCGCAGGCCGCGCCATCCTCGCCGGTCGGTCCTTCCGATCCGGCGCCGCCGTTTACATCGACGGCCGCCGACCCGCAGGACAATCGGCCCGCGCGCCTGAACTGATTTTCACCAGATGAAGTTGCCTGAACCGATGCGGTCGTGGGCGCATATTTGCGCTTTTGCCGATCGCGCCGCGGTCGGCTATATGGCAAGAGGATCGACATCCGAAGTGCTGGAGAGAATGCCGTGACCAACCCAACCCCCGCGCAGCTGCCTGCCACGCTGCTTGAGGCACTGGCGAGCTACGACACGCCGACGATCTGCAACGCGATGGAAGTCGTCGCGCCCGAGCGCCGTCTGATCGGCTATACAACCAAGCCTCTGGTGTGTCCGTTTCCGGACCTGCCGCCGATGGTCGGCTACGCGCGAACCGTGACGATCCGATCGGTGCTCAAGTCTGCACTTCCGCCTGACGAGCAGGCGAGGCGCCGCATCGCCTATTACGAATATATGGGAACGGGCTGGGGTCCGCGCATCACGGTGATCCAGGACATCGACGGGCCCGACGTCGGTTACGGTGCGTTCTGGGGCGAGGTGCAAAGCAATGTGCACAAGGCGCTCGGTTGCCTCGGCGTCGTCACCGACGGCTCGATCCGCGATATCCCGCAATGGGCGCCGGGATTCCAGGCGCTCGCCGGCTCCGTCGGTCCGTCGCACGCCTGGGTTCATGCCGAAACCTTCGGTGGTGAAGTCCGCGTCGCCGGAATGACGGTGCGCTCGGATGACCTCATTCATGCCGATCGGCACGGAGCGATCGTCATTCCGGCCGATCTTGCCGCGAAAATCCCGGACGCCGCCGAACTCTGCGGCCGCCGCGAAACGCCGATCCTGGAAATCGCGCGAGCTAAGGATTTTAGCCTTGCGAAGCTGACGGAAGCACTGAAACGGTCCGCCGAAATCCACTGACCGTCCGCGCGCGCTCCGATGGCCCGACCGACCACGTCACGTCGGGCGTGAAATCAGCGTGACAGCGCGATCTCCTGGCCGGAGCCGGTCTTGCCTTCGAAGCGGTTGGGTCCGGCGGGCGTGAGTTGCGCTAGTGTAGCGACGCTGACGTTCCTTTCAGTGTTGCCGCGAGCTCTCGGAAGGAACGTCAGAGTCAAAGCTACACTAGGATCATATAGTTGCTAGTGTCCCTTTGGTTCTGACATTCGTAAAAGTGCCCGCTGCGATGGGATACGAATGTCAGAACCGGGACACTAGCGCCTGCGCGTTGTGATCGCGCAGCGTGAGGCCGGCCTCGGTATAGCTCCACTTTCGGCTGGTGAAGAAATTGAACGGGCACCCTCCGCCGGGAGCGATGCTGCCCTCGGTTGCATCCGGGTTGGCGCAGACAACGGCTGATGGAGCGAGGATGCGGAAAACCATGGCGCGCTGAATATCAAGTTTGAGAACGGCCAATATGGTTAGCAGAATGTTGCTCTCGTGTCAGGGCAGGCGCATTGGCGTTGCGGCAGGAGCGCGCCGTCAATGCCGTCCAACGGTTCGCCGTAGCCGCCATCCCAAACGGCTCAACCTTTACCGGTCTTTAATAGCAGGGACATAGGGTTCGAATGCGTGGCTCGGCGGGGGCTGCGCGACCGTCCAGGACGGCCGGTCGTTCGCGTACGCGTTGGAGTCTTCCATGGATATTATGACCGGCGCCGGGCTCGTTGCCGGCATCATTGTCGTCGCGACGATGATGCTTTTGGGTGGCGATCTGCATCTGTTCGTCAGTGAGCATGCGATCATCATCATTTTCGGCGGATCAATTGCCGCTACCATGATCCGCTTTCCCCTCGGTGTGATGCTCCATGGTCTGCCGCTCGGCGCGAAATTCGCTTTCACGATGAGCCGGCTGTCGGCGCGCGACCTCGTTGACGAACTCGCCCGCATTGCCGAAATCGCCCGCAAACAGGGGCCGGTCGGCCTGGAAAAGGTCGAGACTGACGAACCCTTCCTCGCCAAGGGAATTCGCTACATCGCCGACGGCTACGACATGGAATTCATCCGCGACAATCTTGAGCGCGATCGCGACAACTTCCTGATGCATCTGGACGAGGGCAGCAAGATCTACCGTGCGATCGGCGACTGCGCGCCGGCCTTCGGCATGATCGGTACGCTGATCGGCATGGTGCAGATGTTTGCGAACATGACCGACCCCTCCAAGCTCGGTCCCTTCATGGCGACCGCGCTGCTCGCCACGCTTTACGGCGCGCTGGTTGCGAACCTGTTCTGTCTGCCGATCGCCGACAAGCTGCACGGCAAGCTGCTCGACGAGGAGACCAACCGCACGCTGATCATCGACGGCATTCTGATGATCCGGGATTCCAAGAGCCCGACGCTGGTTCGTGAAATGCTTCTGGCCTATCTGCCGGAAAAACACCGCCACGAAGAGGGCGAAGAGGTCGCGGCGTAAGCTAGTGCCGCCTATTTGAAGTTCCTGCACCGCAAGCGGCAAATTCGATCCAGGAACTTCAAATAGAAAAGCGGCACTAGACTCAATGGGTTTGCTAGTGCCCCCTGACTTTCCGAAGTTCGTGGAAAGTGGGTGCGGCAACGGAGCACGAACTTCGGAAAGTGGGCACTAGCGGCCTCGGGAGCGGAAAATCAGCAATGGCCAAGAAAAAACGTGGTGACGGACATGGCGGAGGGCACGGCTGGTTCGTGACCTTCGCGGACCTCATGGGCCTGATGATGAGCTTCTTCGTGATGCTCGTGGCGTTTTCCACCATGGACAACGACAAGCTCAAGATCGTCGCCGGTTCGATGCGCGACGCCTTCGGCGTGCAGACCGACGTGCGCTATTCCGGCATCATCGAATCCGACGGCCTGCCGACGCGGCCGAAGCTGAAGAACGTCGACCATATTTCGCCGGACGAATCCTCCAATACGCCGACCCCGGATCAGCAGGATCGAAACCAGATCGCCGGCGCCCAGCTGAAGATCGATCGCGAATTCGCGCTGGCCTCGGCGTCGCTGCGCCAGGCGCTGCAGGACATGCCGGAGATGACCGAGATCTCCAAGCACATCATGTTCGAGGAAACCAAAGAGGGCCTCAACCTCGAGATCGTCGATCAGGACGGCCGCTCGATGTTCGCCGACGGATCGAAGGTCCCCTATGAACGGACGCGCCGGCTGATCCAGAAGCTTGCGGCTCCGCTCAAGGCGACGCCGCTGCGGGTCGCGATCGCCGGTCACACCGCCGCCGGTTACATTCCGACCCGGAGCGACTATGGCGCTTTCGATCTGTCGGCGGATCGGGCCAATGCCGTGCGCCAGATACTCGAACGCGAGGGGCTGCCGCCGGCGCACTTCTATGCGGTCTCCGGCAAGGCCGATACCCAGCCGCTGTTTCCGGACGACCCTTCGCTGTCGGCAAACCGCCGGGTGACCATTACCTTGATGCGTGAAAATCCGCCGCTTCCGCCCGGACTGACGCCCTAAAATCCCATTACTATATTACCACACAATTCCGTGCGAGTGCGGCGGTGTGGAGACACGCGGTGCTTGGCGCCGCCGCGGGCAGACGTCGCCGAACGCTTCCGGATGGAGACCATCAGCGAAAGGTTTGCGGCCGTTCAGCTGCGCTTTGGCTTCATGGAAACTCCTGATGTCCCAAAGGCGCTGGGGATCGCACGCAAGCTTGGCTGGTAGTTCGTCTTGCGCCGTGCACTGAAGCCATCTGCTCAGTCCGGGATGCCGCAGCGAACGATGCCACGGACTATTTCCGGATTCCGACCGGGCGGGTGCTTGAGGTCGGAGCCCAGGTCACAATCTGAGTCACAACTCGACGATCCATGCATTTTTGCATGACGTGGGCTCAAAATCAGGGTAGGCTATGCTTCAAGCGCAGGGCTATAAGCCGCTTCGCTTTGCGGATGAGCGGTGAAGCGGCTGGTGCGGTGGATTTGATATTCGCTTCGTAACAGGCCGCGTCATGCGAATGTCAAATCCAGAACTCCACCAGAAACATAATTTTTGTTAGTGGTCCTTTTGATTCTTACATTCGCAAAAATGCCTGCCAAACCGGGATGCGAATGTTAGAATCGGACCGCTAGAGGCTCCTACCCCATGACCAGCGATGTTGTAGCACCCGCCTCGGAAACGACGGCGGCTAGCGGGCGTGGCGAGGCCCATTCGACGGCTGGCTTCAAGGCTTTGCTGATCGGCAGTATCGGTGTCGTTTACGGCGACATCGGCACCAGCCCGCTCTACGCGTTGCGCGAGGCGGTAACCGCGGCCAGCGGGCCCTCCGGCGTCGTCGCGCCAACCGCGGTGCTCGGCGTGGTCTCGCTGATCCTGTGGGCGCTGATTATCGTCGTCACGCTGAAATATGTCGTGATCCTGCTGCGCGCCGACAATCACGGCGAGGGTGGAACGCTGGCGCTGATGGCGCTCGCGCAGCGCGCGGTCAGCCGTGGCGCCGGCGCCATCGTTCTTCTCGGGATCGTGAGCGGGGCGCTGTTTTACGGCGACGCTGTGATCACCCCGGCGCTGTCGGTGCTTTCGGCTATCGAAGGTATCAAGCTCGTCACCGCGGCGCTTGATCCGTATGTGGTGCCGCTCACCGTACTCATTCTGCTGGTGCTGTTTGCCGCGCAGTCGCGCGGCACCGCGAATGTTGCCGCCTTTTTCGGACCCGTGATGTGCATCTGGTTCGGCGTCATCGCGACCGGGGCGATCATTCCGATCCTGCGCCACCCGGAAGTCCTTTTTGCCTTCAATCCGGTGCTGGCCGTCTCGTTCATGCTCCATCACGGCATCATCGGTTTTGTCACCCTCGGCGCAGTCTTCCTGGCGGTCACCGGAGCGGAGGCGCTCTATGCCGACCTCGGGCATTTCGGCAAGCGGCCGATCCAGACTGCGTGGCTTTTCATCGTGCTGCCGTCGCTGGCGCTGAATTATCTGGGGCAGGGCGCGCTTGTCATCGCCGACCCCAGGGCGATCGAGAATCCCTTCTTCCTGATGTTTCCGGACTGGGCGCTGATTCCGATGGTCGCATTGGCCACCGTTGCCACCGTTATCGCCAGTCAGGCGGTCATCACCGGCGCCTATTCGTTGACGCGTCAGGCGATCCAGCTTGGCCTGTTGCCGCGATTTGAAGTCCGCCACACCTCGGAGGCTCATTCCGGCCAGATCTACATTCCCCGCATCAATATGCTGCTGTTCTTTGCGGTGATGCTGCTGGTGCTGCTGTTCCGCTCTTCGAGCGCGCTGGCCTCGGCCTACGGCATTTCGGTGACCGGCACCATGGTAGTCACGGGCATGATGGGATTTGTCGTGATCTGGCGGGTATGGAAGTGGTCGCCATTCGCGGCTGCGGCGTTGATCGCGCCATTCCTGTTCCTCGATCTGACTTTCCTTGCCGCCAATCTTCTAAAGGTGCTGGAGGGCGGCTGGGTACCGCTGGCGCTCGGCGCCGTGGTGATGCTGCTGATGTATACGTGGCGGCGCGGCAGCCGGCTGTTGTTCGAGAAATCGCGCAAGCTCGAATTCCCGCTTACCGATCTGGTGGCGATGCTGGAGAAGCGCCCGCCGCAGCGCGTTCCCGGCACCGCCGTTTTCCTCACCAGCGATCCCGCCAGTGCCCCGACCGCGCTGATGCATAGTTTGAAACACTACAAGGTGCTGCACGAGAAGAACGTCATTCTCACCATCGAAACCGCGGCGACCCCGCGCGTCGATCCCTCGGAGCGCGTGAGACTGGAGCAGGTCAGCAATACCTTCACCAAGATCACGCTGCGCTTTGGTTTCATGGAGTCGCCGAACGTACCGAAGGCGCTGGCCATCGCGCGAAAGCTGGGTTGGCAGTTCGACATCATGTCGACGTCCTTCTTCCTTTCGAGGCGTGCGCTCAAGCCGGCCGCGCATTCCGGGATGCCGCGGTGGCAGGATCACCTCTTCATCGCACTGAGCCGGACCGCCAACGATGCGACCGACTATTTCCAGATCCCGAGCGGGCGGGTGGTCGAGGTGGGAACGCAGGTTACCGTCTAGTGTCCCGGTTCTGACATTCGTATCCCATCGCAGCGGGCACTTTTACGAATGTCAGAACCAAAGGGACACTAGCAACTATATGATCCTAGTGTAGCTTTGACTCTGACGTTCCTTCCGAGAGCTCGCGGCAACACTGAAAGGAACGTCAGTGTCGCTACACTAGGAATCCGTGGCGTCGGGCTTCGTCCAACTCTTGATTTTCACGGCGCGAGGGGTGAGGTTGTCGGTAATCGGGCGGGCGCTCAAGCGGGAGAATGCGAGTGACGGATCAGGGCCATCGGGTTCACGATTTGACGCCTGAAGAGGTGTCAAAGGGCATGGCCAACGGGCGCTATCTGCTGGTCGACGTCCGCGAGCCCAATGAAGTGGCCGTGGATGCCTATCACGGCGCAGTCGTGGTCCCGCTGTCGAGCTTCGATCCGCAGTCCATTCCCGACCCGCAAGGCAAGCAGGTCGTTTTCGCCTGCCGTTCCGGCAAGCGATCGGTGACGGCCTCGCTGGCGGCGCAGGGGGCGGGCTTGCCCCATGACAAGCACCTTGCGGGCGGAATGCTGGCCTGGAAAGCCGCTGGTTTGCCGACCAATTCAGGCGGCTGATCGTTCCCATGCCTTCCCTGAACAAAGTATTTGGCGACCTGCCGGTCACGATCTTCGAGGCGATGTCGCAGCTTGCGCGCGACAACAACGCGATCAATCTCGGCCAGGGCTTTCCTGACGATCCGGGGCCGGAGGACATCCGCAACGCCGCGGCCGACGCGACCATCAACGGCTACAACCAGTACCCATCGATGATGGGCATTCCGGAATTGCGGCAGGCCATTTCGGCGCATTACCAGCGCTGGCATGGGCTCACGCTCGATCCGATGACCGAGGTGATGGTGACTTCGGGCGGCACCGAGGCGTTGACCTCGGCCATCCTGGCCGTGGTCGAGCCGGGAGATGAGGTCGTCGTATTCCAGCCGGTCTACGATTCCTATCTTCCGATCATCCGCCAGGCCGGCGGCATCCCGCGTCTGGTGCGGCTTGAACCGCCGCACTGGCGATTGACGGAGGAGGCGCTGCGCGGCGTCTTCAATCGCAAGACCAAGGCCGTTCTTTTCAACAACCCGCTCAACCCGGCGGCCGTCGTCTACCCGCGCGAAGACCTCGAATTGCTGGCGCGGTTCTGTCAGGAATTCGATACGATCGCGATCTGTGACGAGGTCTGGGAGCACGTCATCTTCGACGGCCGGGTGCACATCCCGCTGATCACCGTTCCCGGAATGCGCGATCGCACGATCAAGGTCGGTTCCGCGGGAAAGATATTTTCGCTGACGGGCTGGAAGATCGGTTTTGTCTGCGCGGCGCCTGCGCTGTTGCGCGTCGCCGCCAAGGTGCATCAGTTTCTCACCTTCACCACCGCGCCGAACCTTCAGGCCGCGGTCGCTTACGGGCTCGGCAAATCCGATGAATTTTTTCACCAGATGCGCAAGGACCTCGCGCGCAGCCGCGACCGGCTGACGAACGGGCTGGAGAGCCTCGGTTTTCCGGTGCTTCATTCGCAGGGCACTTATTTCCTTACCGTCGATCTTTCGCCGCTGGGTTTGAACGAAACCGACGAGGCGTTCTGCAAACGCATCGTGACCGACTATAAGGTCGCGGCCATTCCGGTCTCGGCTTTCTATGAGAAGGATGCTGTGACGACGGTGGTGCGCTTCTGCTTTGCCAAGAGGGACGCCACACTCGACACCGCGCTGGAGCGCCTGTCCGATGCGGTACATCGGCGATAGCGGATTACACCGATGTTTCGTCCGCGCGTCCTTGCTCAATTTCGATCTGCGGCAGCGCTGGCCTGCGCGCTGTCGTTGCTGCCGGCTTACGCGCGGGCCGAACAGCGCACGGTCAATTTCTATAATTGGTCGAGCTATATGGCGCCGGGGGTGCTCGAAGACTTCACGCGCGAAACCGGCATCAAGGTAGTCTACGACACCTTCGATGCCAATGAGACACTGGAAACACGCCTGCTGGCCGGGAAATCCGGCTACGATGTCGTGGTGCCCACGGCCTATTTCCTGCAACGCCAGATCAAGGCCAATGTGTTCCAAAAACTCGACAAGTCGAAACTGCCGAACCTGGCCAATGCCTGGCCGGTGGTGACCGCACGGCTGTCGACCTACGATCCGGACAATCAGTATGCCGTCAACTACATGTGGGGCACCACGGGGATTGGTTACAACGTCAAGGCGGTGGAGGGCATACTCGGGCCGGGGGCCAAAATCGACAGTTGGGATATCGTCTTCAAGCCGGAGAACCTTGCCAAATTCAGGGATTGCGGCGTCCACATGCTGGACTCACCCGACGACATTTTCCCGGCCGCATTGAACTATCTCGGGCTCGATCCGAATTCGACCAAACAGGCGGATATCGAGAAGGCCGCCGATCTCGTCGGCAGGATCCGCCCCTTCGTTCGCAAGTTTCATTCTTCCGAATATCTGAGCGCGCTGGCGACAGGCGAAATCTGCCTTGTGGTCGGCTGGTCGGGCGACATCATGCAGGCGCGAAGCCGTGCGGCGGAAGCCAGCAACGGAATCGAGGTCGGCTACGCCGTCCCGAAGGAAGGCGCGCAGATGTTCTTCGACAATCTGGCAATCCCCGCTGATGCGAAGAACGTTGCGGAAGCCTATGCGCTGATCAACTTCCTCTACCGGCCGGAGGTTGCCGCCAGAAATTCGAATTTCCTGTCTTACGCGAACGGAAATCTGGCGAGCCAGAAACTGCTCGACCCGAAAATCCTCAGTGACAAGAACATCTATCCGGACGAACCGATGCTCGCGAAGCTGTTTGTGATCACGGCGCGCGATCCGGCGACACAGCGCATCATCAACAGGCTGTGGACCAGGGTGAAGACGGGACGTTGATGCTGTCATTGCGAGCGTCAGCGAAGCAATCCCGCGCGAAAAAAGGAATGACGTATCAGGGATCGGCTCGCGAGGATCGCGCCGTCTGCTACCGCCAGCGGCGGTGCAGCCACAGCCACTGGTCCGGATATTCGCGAATCCATCCCTCGATCACCGAGGTGATAACCTGCATCGTCTGCTGGACGTCGATTTGCCCGGAGGCATCGCGCACAGGCTCGACCTCCTCCGTCAGTTCGGCGCGGAAGCGATGATCGGGGAGGCGGATGATGCGCACGCCGTGGACCGGGCACTCGATTTGCCGCAGCAGGCGGACGAGCGTCGGGTTGGCCTTGGTTTTGCGGCCGAAGAACGTCACGTCCACGCCATTGGTGAAGTACTGATCGACCAGCATCGCGACATGCTTGCCGTTGCGGAGCGCCTCGGCCATCTTCAACGGGGCGTCGCGGCTGGCGGGAATGAGCGTCCCCATCTTGACCGCGCGCAATTCCTCGATGATCCGGTTGGCGGACGCGCTGTTGGGCCGGCGAAACAGGATTACCGAATCAAGCCGGTGCGCCACGGCCGCGACCGCAGGCAGCTCCCAATTGCCGAGGTGACCCGCGAAGATCAGCGCGGGCTTGCCGTCGCTACGCAGTTTCCCAAACAGCTTGTGGGTGCGCGGGTCGATTTCAATCCGGCCTCTGTTGGGAAGCTCCTCATCGAACTCCCAAACGTGATCGAGATGGGCAAATTCGGCTCCCAGGCGTCCGAGATTGTCCCACACCCCCGCCAGGATGGTCTCGATCTCGTCAGCGGATTTTTCGGGAAACGCGGCCACAAGATTGGCACGGCCGATCCGTTGTTCGCGGGTGAATGGCCCGATCAGACGGGCGGTCCGGCCGAGCAGGTTCGCGGTCTTGATCGGATCGAAATAGCGGGTGGTGCGCAAGACGCCGATGGTCATCGCACCGAACAGGGCATCGCCGATCGACTTGGTCGCGCCGCGAATTCGGGCTTTGGCGCGCAACAGCAATGAACGCATCATCCGCAAAAGCACCTGTCGCGCGTGACTGCGAATGCTAGAATCGGACCGCTAGTGCCGCCTATTTGAAGTTCCTGCACCACACGCGGCGAATTCGATCCAGGAACTTCAAATAGAAAAGCGGCACTAGAATCAATAGGTTTGCTAGTGCCCCTGACTTTCCGAAGTTCGTGGAAAGTGGGTGCGGCAACGGAGCACGAACTTCGGAAAGTGGGCACTAGACCGGTTCACGGGTCAGAACCAGCGAGGCATTCTGGCCGCCGAAGCCGAAGGAGTTCGACATCACGGTGGTGACCCGCGCATCGCGGGCCTTGTTGGGAACCACATCGAAGGGAATGGCGGGGTCTGGAATATCGTAGTTGATGGTCGGCGGAATTCTCTGGTGCTCCAGCGTCAGCAGCGAGAACACGGCCTCGACCGCGCCTGCGGCGGAGAGGGTGTGCCCGACCATCGATTTGTTCGACGACACCGGGATCTGCTTGGCGCGCTCGCCGAACACCGTCGAGATGCCGAGATATTCCATCTTGTCGTTCTCGGGAGTGCCGGTGCCGTGCGCGTTGATATAGTCGATCTGGTCCGAAGCGATGCCCGCATCGGACAGTGCATTGCGAACGCATCCGATGATCGGCTTGCCGTCGGGACTGGAGCGGGTGCGGTGGAAGGAATTGGCGAGTTCGCCGCAGCCGGCGATGATGCCCAGGATCGTCGCGCCGCGCGCGGTGGCGGCCTCAAAACTCTCCAAAACCAGTGCGCCCGCGCCTTCGGCCATCACGAAGCCGTCGCGATTCTTCGAGAACGGCCGTGCCGCGGCCTGCGGCGGCTCGTTATGGGTCGACAGCGCCGACAGCAGGGAGAAACGCACCAGTGCTTCCGGGTTGACCGAGCCGTCGGTCGCGACGCAAAGCGCGGCATCGGCTTCGCCGCGCCGGATGGCTTCGACGCCAAGCTGGATGGCGGTCGCACCGGATGCGCAGGCGGTCGAAAGCGAAATCGGCGAGCCCTTGGTGCCGAAGGCCTCGGCAAGATGACCAGCGACCGAGCCGAAAAGAAAACGTCGGTGGTACTCGGTATAACGTCCGCCGCCGCTGACCCGCAGCATGGCGTCATAGTTGATTTCGGTCTCAGATCCGATCGCGCGTCCGAGCTCCTGGCGTTGCGGCCATTCCACCTCGACGGGGGCGACCGCGAGAAACAGCGGTCCGGGAAAGTCACCCTTGGTGCCGATACCGGCCTGGGCGACGGCTTCCTCACCGGCGAGTTCGCCGAGCCGCTCGGAAAGATCGGTAGACGAAAACGGCTCGAGTGGAATGAAATCGACCGTTCCGGCCATCGTCGTCTTCAGCCCTTCGGTGGGGAAACGGGTGATGGTGCGAATGCCGGACTCACCCGCTGTGAGTTTTTTCCAGTTGTCGGCCTTGCCCGAGCCGAGCGAGGTGACAACCCCCATGCCGGTTACGACGACGATCGGCCTGCCGAACTTATCGCGCGTGGCTGTCATGTTTTCCCCGTCTATCTAGCGGCTACTTGATCGCTTCGACCAGCGCCATGCCTTCGCCGCGCCAATGGCCTGTCCCGATCACGACAATCTGGGACGGTCTCGCAGGCATTTCAACCTCCGCGGCCGAGCTGCCATCGGGCGGAAACAATGCGCCGCGTGACAACGACAAGGCCGCAAGCGCCAATCCGAGCGGGAATTGCGCTTCCATGGTGTGGCCGAATATCGTTCCGCTCGCCCGCACCGGATGCTCCGCGTGGGCTTTGAGGAAGGTGCGCTCTTCGGATGTGACGGGTTCGACGCCCGTCGCGCCGGTGATGATGGCGGCGTTGCCGTCGACCTTGCCAAGCCGCGTCCACAGCTTCTCCAGTGTCGAGGTCACTTCGCCGGCATGCTTGCGGCGCGCCATGTCGGCGACGACGTTGACGAGACGTGCAAAAGGTTTCGCGCCGCGCGCCTGGGCATGTGCTTTCGACTCGATGACGAGAAACGCGCCGCCCGATCCCAGCGCAAAGCCGCCGCCTTCGCCGCGCGCCCAGACCGATGCGAACTTGTGCTTGAGATTGAAGCCACCGAATTCGTAGAGAACCAGCAAATCCTTGCGCTCGCCGTTTAGCGAACCGCCGATCAATGCGATGTCGCTTTGGCCGGCGGCAATGCGTGCCAGCGCGATCCTGGCGGCGTCAACGCCGGCGGCTTCCTCGCCCATGAAGGTGCGCGACGACCCGGTTACGCCGTGGACGATGGCGATATTGCCGGCCAGCAGATTGGAGAGCTGCGCCAGGAAAAGCGTGGGACGCAGATCGTTCATCAGCCGTTCGTTGAGAAAGCCGGGAGCCGAATTACCCTTCGCTTCCATGTTCAAGATGTTCGAATTGACCGCAAGGTCGCGCTCGCCGCCGCCGGCAGCGACAACCATGTCCATCCGCGCCAGGATTTCAGTGTTGCCCTTGACCCCCGCCGATTCCAGCGCGAGGCCAGCGGCGTAGGTGCCGATCCGCTGCCAGGCTTCCATCTGGCGCTGATCGCCCTTTTTCGGAATCTGGGCGTCGAGGTTGACTTGCGCCAAGGGGTGCACGACGCAGGGGGCGAACCCCTTCTCGTCAACATTGATGCGGTGCTGATTGAGCGCTTCCCAATGGGCGTCCAGACCTTCGCCGAGCGAAGTGGCAAGGCCGATGCCGGTGATCCAGACCTCGGTTGCGGATTTCATTTCAGTCATTGGCGACGGCCTGTTTTGGGAATCCGACGCGCTTGGCCATCGCGTCCATATATCCGCGCATGTCCGAATTGGGGAAGGGGATCAGCGTGAAGGTGAGTGTTGAGTTGGCGCGCAGCTTGCCGTCAACCCGGATCTTGGCCTCGGTCAGCGCGTAGCCCGAGCCTTCGTGGGCAAGCTTTACCTCGATGGTCATCAGGTCGCCTGGAAAAACCGAGCCGCGCACCTTGGCCTCCTTGACGGCGGCCAGAATCGGCATGCGTTCGAATTTCAGCATGCCGAGCAGAAGCCAGCCGGAGGCCTGAGCCATCAACTCGATCAGCAACACGCCCGGCATCAACGGGTAGCCGGGAAAGTGTCCCTCGAAGATGGTGCTTTGCTTCGGAACCAGTGCATCGACGACAATCGTCTTCTCGTTGACGTCGAGGTCGACGATGCGGTCGATCAGGTGGAAGTATTCGAGCTGCATGGTGCGCGACTAGTGTCCTATCGCTTCCGAAGTTCGTGTCGTTGCGCGGCCCCACTCTTACGAACTTCGGAAGCGACAGGACACTAGCAAACTTGTTGATCTAGCGTGGCTTTGGTTCAAAACTCCGCAAGACGCATGCGCGGCAAAAATGATGCAGACTTTATAACCGCCACGCTAGTGCCGCCTATTTGAAGTTCCTGCACCACAAGCGGCGAATTCGATCCGGGAACTTCAAATAGAAAAGCGGCACTAGAATCAATAGGTTTGCTAGTGCCCCTGACTTTCCGAAGTTCGTGAAAGTGCGTGCTGCGATGGAGCACGAACTTAGGAAAGTGGGCACTAGTGCCGCCTATTTGAAGTTCCTGCACCACAAGCGGCGAATTCGATCCGGGAACTTCAAATAGAAAAGCGGCACTAGAATCAATAGGTTTGCTAGTGCCCCTGACTTTCCGACGTTCGTGGAAAGTGGGTGCGGCAACGGAACATGAACTTCGGAAAGTGGGCACTAGGCGCTAGCGCCCTTGGCCGCGACCAATTCGTCGATCCGGGCGCTCAGGTTCTTCAGGACGAAGTACTGTTCGGTGGTGGCCTTGCCGTCGTTGACTTCCTGGGTCCATTTTTCCAGCGGCAGCTTGATTCCGAACGCCTTGTCGATCGCAAAGGCGATGTCGAGGAAATCGAGGCTGTCGATCCCCAGGTCGTCGATCGCGTGGCTTTCCGGCGTGATCGTGTCACGCGGTATGTCGCAGGTTTCAGCGATAATCGTTGCCACCTGATCGAATGTAGAGGACATCACTAAACCTTTGATATATTGAATGTAAATCCCATAGTCGTAGGACGACGGCCGCTGGGAGCCGGGACAACCCTGTCCACCAGCCGTGGTTGAGAGCCCGTATATCGGAGCGCCGCCCTGAGTTCAATGGACGTGGCCCATGCCCGTGGCGGTTGATTGGCGAGAGAAAACAGCCGATTTGCCGGAAAACCGCCGGCCGACCGGAAATTCACCACCCGGCCAGCGGAGTGGGTTTGGGGCGTGGATTTCCTATTCGCCGGCCGGGCACCGTCAGATATGGGGCACGGCAATCTGGACGCAATCGTGGCGTCCCATCAGGACACAATCCTGGGTCTGGCGCAGATGCGTAATACTGATCGTCAGCCATATGCCGATCGCCAGGAGGGCAATGGTAAAGGCAAACGCCGCCACGTTCGCCAGCATGCGATGGCGGTAATCGTCGGCCTGTTCGCGATCGCGCTCGTAGCGCGACAGATCGTTGGCTACCTCGAGCTTATGGATAAAGGGAGAATTGTTTCCGCGCTGCGCGATGGGGGTGCCCGGGCGCGGCCGAAACTGGAGCACGCGGTGCTCTTCCTCTGGCGGGTCCGAAACGATGGGCTGCTGGGTTCTCACGGCTGCCAGCTCCGGGGCGGTTCTTTCTCTTCTAGCACGCCCGCGTTGCATCTCGAAGAAAAAATCGGATAGCGCAGGAGCTAAAGCTATTCATCCAAAGTCTCATGGAACTTGCTGTAATCGATTCGAATCCGTCCGTCCCCAAGGGTTTCGAGGATGTCGGCATAGCGTTGGCCAAACCGGATATGGGTATGATCGTAAGACATGCGGGCATGGATGGTTTGCGCCGCAACAACATCATATCCGGACACCACGACCACGAGGTTTACCTTCGCCGCTTCCAGGTCATCCGCATTGAGTCCGTCCAGCGGGCTCGTTGAATCGATCACGTGGAAGAGCGTCCAGGACAGCGCGAGCGCCGGATGTTCGTTGCGTACCAGCGCCAGCTCCGTGAACCTTCGCAAGGTCCGTCCTTCCTCGCTGATCACGTTCCTGAGAAGCCACAGCCGCGCGGTCGCATTGCCGATGATGTTGTGACGTTCATTGGCGAAGCGGATCATCAGGGTCAATCTTCCCTCGTGGACCGAGACGACCGGAAATTTGGCGAACAGGAGCCGGGCGCGTGGCCGCGAAAACCGGGCGAAGATCAACCCGGTCATCAGCGACATTGAAAAGATTCCCGTGAACAGCTCGACCGCGGCGATGAAGTGGCCGTAATGGGTTTGCGGGTGCATGTCGCCATAACCGGCGGTCGAAAGCGTCTCGATGCTGAAATAGACATAGTCGATGTAGTCGCCGCTCGGGACGTTCGAGACGGGCTGGTCTCCGATCCAGTACAGCACGGCAAAGGCCGCGTTGAAGACGATGAAGACGAGTACGGCGCCGCCGATGAACGATGGCCAGGACGCCGTCATGCAGCGATGGCTGATATCGGCCCAGAAGTTGAGACGAATACCTTCGGTGATGATTTCGCGGCCGCCAAGCCGGACGACAGGAGCCCTCGACATCCGCTCCTTCAGCTTCTCCAGCATCTCTCACGTCTCTTGATGGTTGGCTTGACCGACCGCCTGGTTCGCCTGGCAAAAAGCCGCGCAACCGTTGCCGGTCAGGGGGGGCAATGCAATCTCCGGGCTACTCTGCCGCCGCTCTTCGCGCATCCAGGGTAAAGGCGATTGATCGTAGGTCGCATCATGCCATAATCGGATGAATTGCGGCGGCCATATTTCACAATCCGGCAGAGGGATGTCTAGTGCGGCGAATTTGAAGCTCCTATCGGTATTGCCGCAAGTTCGTGATAGGAGCTTCAAATTCCAAGCCGCACATAGAATCAATATATTGCTAGAGCTCCTTTGATTCCGAAGTTCGCAGCAGAGGTAGCCGCAGTAGCTTGCGAACTTCGGAATTGGAGCTCTAGTCATGTCGAATGCGCGTGAACCGATGATCCAGCCAATTCCAATTCTCTCGCTGCGCCCGACCCAGATGACGGTCGGGATGCGGGAGGTGAAGGAAAAGCGCAAGCGTTGGCGGGAGCAAAAACAGAAGAAGCAGGCGGAGTCGCTAGGGAAACACATGATTCCGGTCGTGCGCGGACCGGACAAACGCTACTACGTGGTCGATCATCATCATCTGGCGCGTGCGCTTCACGAAGAAGGCGTGAAGGACATTCTCGTGACCGTCATTGGCGATCTCGACATGGTCGAACGCGAGGCGTTCTGGGGGGTGATGGACAACAAGAGATGGGTCTATCCCTATGACGCAAAGGGCGAACGCCGGCACTTCAGGGATATTCCCAAGTCGATCACGGACCTCAAGGACGACCCTTTCCGCAGCCTCGCGGGCGAATTGCGGCGTGCCGGGGGGTTTGCAAAGGATACGACGCCGTTCAGCGAGTTTCTTTGGGCCGATTTCCTGCGCCGCAAGATCTCGAACAAGGTTGTCAAAAACAACTTTGAAAAGGCGATGGAAATGAGCCTCGCCGCGGCAAGAAGCAAGGATGCGATTTATTTGCCCGGCTGGTGCGGGCCGGCGGCGGACTGATTGAAGGTCTGTCCTATTTCGGCAGCCGTCCCATCAGATAGAATTCGTCGTTGGGACGCATGGCGGTGACGTTGGCCATCCGGTTCGACAGCGCGAAGAATGCCGATATCGCGGCGATGTCCCAGATGTCGTCCTGGCTAAAGCCGTGAGCGGCAAGCTCGGTGAAGTCCCGCTCTGAAATCAGATGCGCCTCCTGGCTCACCTTCATGGCGAAATCGAGCATCGCGCGCTGGCGCGGCGTGATGTCCGCCTTGCGGTAATTCACCGCGAGCTGGTCGGCAATTTGCGGGTTCTTGGCCCGGATTCTCAGGATCGCGCCATGCGCGATCACGCAATAATGGCACTGGTTGGCGCTCGACGTCGCAACCACGATCATCTCGCGCTCGGCCTTGGTCAGCCCGCCGTCGCGTTCCATCAGCGCGTCGTGATAGGCGAAGAATGCCCGAAATTCGTCCGGCCGGAAGGCCAATGTCAGGAACACGTTCGGAATGAAGCCGGACTTCTCCTGCACCGCAAGCAGGCGCAGGCGGATGTCCTCCGGCAAGGTCTCGACCGGAGGAACCGGAAATCGCTGGGGGATCGGCTGCGTCATACAGGGGACAATAGTCCACCGCAGCGCGCGCGCAAAGCCCGCCGGCACGAGCGGCCGCGATTTAGCGCAGCGGCTTCTTCAGCAGCGAGAAACGATCGGGATCGAGCCCCATCGACGGTTGCAGCATCGGCGCTTCCGCGGCGACCGTTCGCGAGGCGCTGCGCTCGTTGAAGGTGGGATCGCTCGGGACGTCGCGATTTGACGTGGCGCCGCGCCAGCGTTCCAGCACCGCGCTGACGAAGTGCATGTCATGGCCGGAGGTAGCCGAAGGCACGGTCGATATGGTGGCTTCGCTGCGCGGCAATTGATGAATCGGCACTTCCTTGAACCGCAAGCGGGTCGGCAACGCCACGCCTTCGCCGAACGCAAGCACTTCGCGCGTGCCGAGCGAGGGAACGAAGGACAAAAGGTTCGCAGCCGCGTCGGAAACCGCCGAGCGCAACAGCGTCTGGTCGCGTTCGTTGGCAAGGCGCATCGTGAACAGCGTGTTGCACTGTGAAATGATGGTGGCGTCCAGCTCGGCGGGACGCTGCGTGACGAGGCCGAGATAGACGCCGTACTTTCGGCCTTCCTTGGCAATTCGCGACACCGCCTTGCGGGTCGGGCCAAAGCCGATATTGCGGTCGGCCGAGGCGTAGCGGTGGGCTTCCTCGCAGACGAACAACAGCGGCGACACGCCGTCGCTCCAAAGCCCGAAATCGAACGCCATGCGGCACAGCACCGACACCACGGAGTCGATGACTTCGGCAGGAAAACCGGCGAGCTGCATCACCGTCATCGGCCGGCCATTGGAGGGCAGGCGGAACAGATGGCTGATGACTTCGGCCATGGTGTCGCCGCCGACATTGGCGTTGTCGAACATGAAGGCATAGCGCGGATCGTTGCGCACGGTCTCGATGCGCGAGATCAGCTTGTGATAGATGATGCGCGAGGAGCGGTTTTCGAGTTTGCCCATGCGCTCGTCGATCAGCGAGATGAGGTCGACCAGGCGGTAAGGGACGGGCGTATCGAGGGTATAGCCGACCGCCTTGAGATCGGCGCGCTTGAGCCCCGCCCGATCGGCGTTCTGGTACTGCGTGTAGATCGCCTTGGCGAGCGGAACGACTTCGGCGAGAATGTCGAGTTCATCCGGGACACCGGGCCGGCCGGCGAACAGCACGTCGACGATCTCTTCGAAATTGAACAGCCAGAACGGCAGCTTGAGATTGCGGGGATTGAGGACAAGCGAGCGCTCGCCGAAGCAACGGCCATACTCGTTGTGAACGTCGAGCAGGAATATCCGCAAATTCGGTCGCGATTTGAGAATCTCGTTGAGCAGCAGTGACACGCCGGTCGATTTGCCGACGCCGGTCGATCCGAGGACCGCGAAATGCTTGGAGAGCATTTCCTCGATATCGACATAGGCGATGACCGAAGGATCCTGCTGCAGTGTGCCGATGTTGATCTGATCCGAGCCGCTCGGCGCATAGATCGTACGCAACTCCTGACCGTTGATCAATTCGACGGCATCGCCGATGGTCGGATAATTGGTGACGCCGCGCTGGAATTTCTGGCGATCGGCCGCGCCATGGATTTCGCCGAGCAAGTCGACGGAAGCGGTAGCGATGTAGTTATCGGATGTCGGCAGGTTTTCGCACGACACCTCGGTAATCATGGCCACGATGACGGAGTTGGCGCAGCGGATGCTGACAAAACGGCCCACCGTCGCCCGCATTTCGGAGGGGCCCGTCTTGCCGGTGCCCATAAGCCCGACCCGCGCGAGCGAGCCGCGCACCAAAATCACCCGTCCAAACGATGTCACTTTAACCGAACCCGGCCTGTCAGGAATTACAACTCAAGGCGCCACTATGGGGTCAGTCGCTGGACAAACGGTTAAGCCGGGTTTGGCAAAACGGTGACTTTTCCGGCACAATATGGTTCCACGCTCTTGTCCGGCCGCGGTTGGCTGGTTCTCCCAAAAAAATCGAGAATTTTTCGGCGATCGCCGGCGGCGCTCCAGCGCCGGATTAACAATTGATTTACCAGATCGCGAGGTGCCGTGGCTGCCGCGGCTGCGATGAACGGCTTGCCAGATATTCGTTGACTTGACCTGTTGATTTGTACATTTGTACAAATCAACATGGCCCATCCACCCGACAGCGATGAAGCCACGCCGCGCAAGCCGAACATGCGCGAGGCCATCCTGTGCGCCGCCGAGGAACTGTTTTCGACCAACGGATTCAACGCCGTCTCGGTGCGCGACATTGCGCAGGCAGCTGGCGCCAATCCGGGCAGCGTGACCTATCACTTCAAGACCAAGGACGGGCTGCTGCTCGAAATCTATCGCCGGCATTGCGGGCCGATGAACCTGCGGCGCTCGGAATTGCTGGCGGCGGCAAAGCGCGTACGCGATCTCAACGACCGGCTCGAGGCGATCGTGCGCGCCTACGTGCTGCCGGCATTTTCCTCCGGTAGCGATCTCGCGGGAGGCGGCGCGCGCTTTACCAGATTGCGCGCGGTCATGTCGGCGGAAGGCAATGCGGTGACGGGTAAGATCATCGCCCAGACCTTCGACGACACCAGCCACGCCTTTATCGATGCGATTGGCGAGAGCCTGCCGCAGATTCCGCGGACCGAGATCGTCTGGCGCAGTCACTTTCTGCTCGGCGCGCTGTATTACACGCTGGTCACGCCCGAGCGGGTATCGCGTTTGTCGCGGGGTGAGGCCGATGGCGCCGATGCGGCCAGTGCGATCGAGCAACTGGTGCGCTCGACGGTCGCCTCGCTTCAGGCTCCCGCACCTGATCGGCTTGCGCCGGCGAGGCGAAAAGCGCCGGCGCATATCAGGAACTAGTGTCCCGGTTCTGACATTCGTATCCCGTCGCAGCGGGCACTTTTACGAATGTCAGAACCAAAGGGACACTAGCAACTATATGATCCTAGTGTAGCTTTGACTCTGACGTTCCTTCCGAAAGCTCGCGGCAACACTGAAAGGAACGTCGGAGTCGCTACACTAGAGTCAGAGGAAAGACGATGGCAAAGACAGGTTTGGTGGTTTCAGCGCATCCCGGCGATTTCGTCTGGCGGGCAGGCGGGGCCATCGCGCTTCACGCCAGGAAAGGCTACCGCGTCAAGATCGTTTGCCTCGCATTCGGCGAACGCGGGGAATCCCAGTTCGCCTGGAAACAGCCGGGCATGACGCTCGAGAAGGTCAAGGCCGGCCGCAAGGAAGAGGCCGAGCGGGCGGCGGCGGCGCTTGGGGCCGAGATCGAGTTTTTTGACGCCGGCGACTACCCGCTGCGCCTGACGGATGCGCATATGGAGCGGCTGATCGATATTTACCGCGAACTCAATCCGAGCTTCGTGCTGACGCATTCGCTGGAAGATCCCTACAATGTCGATCACCCGGCTGCCGCCGCCTATGCCCAGGAGGCGCGCATCGTAGCCCAGGCGATGGGCCACAAGCCGCAGGCCGATTACAGCTATGCCGCGCCGCCCGTGTTTCTGTTCGAACCGCATCAGCCGGAGATGTGCAACTTCAAGCCGCAGGTGATCCTCAACATCGACGAAGTCTGGGACATCAAGCGCAAGACATTCGAGATTCTCGCCGCGCAGAAGCATCTCTGGGCCTATTACGAGCGCGTGGCGCTGCAACGGGGCATGCAGGGCGGACGCAATTCCGGCAAGGCCATGACCTATGGCGAGGCCTATCAGCGGCTGTTCCCGATGGCATTGGAGGAATTGGCGTGAAGACCGTCGTTGTTCGTAACATCGCGCGCACCGACGCCGATGTCGTCAAGCGGCTCGGCGTGCTCGGTGTCGCCACGGTGCATGAGGCTTACGGCCGCTTCGGCCTGATGAAGCCCTATATGCGCCCGGTCTGGGCGGGCGGTGAGGCGGCGGGCACGGCGGTCACCGTGCTGGCGCAGCCCGGTGACAACTGGATGATTCATGTGGCGGTCGAGCAATGCCGGCCGGGCGATATGCTGGTGGTTGGCTGCACCACCGACAATACCGACGGCATGTTCGGCGATCTGCTCGCGACCTCGCTGATGGCGCGCGGCGTTGTGGGCCTTATTATCGATGCCGGTTGTCGCGACGTGAAGTCGCTCAAGGAGATGGGCTTTCCGGTGTGGTCGAAGGCGATCTCGGCCAAGGGCACCGTGAAGGCAACGCTGGGCGCGGTCAATGTTCCCGTGGTCTGCGCCGGCCTCAACGTGCATCCCGGCGATGCGGTCATCGCCGACGATGACGGCGTGGTGGTCGTGCGCCGAAAGGACGCCGCCGAGGTCTTAGTGAAGGCCGTGAAGCGCCAGGACGATGAGGAGGGCAAACGGAAGCAACTTGCTTCCGGCGTGCTCGGGCTCGACATGTACAAGATGCGCGAACCGCTGGCCAAGGCCGGCCTCATCTATGTCGACGAGCCAGAGGCCGATTGAGATGGCGATGCGCTTGCGCACCTTGCTCGGCGACCATCCGTGCACGGCCGCGCTGAAGAACGGCTCGATCAAATCCGATCTGGTCGAATTCGAGTTCGCCGACTATTCGCCGACCCACAAGGGTTTCAAGCCGATGGTCCGCGAGGGCGCCTTCGATGTCTCCGAAATGGCGATCGTCACCTATTTGATGGCGAAGAACTTCCGCAAGCCGATGGTGCTGCTGCCCGACGTCGTGATGGCACGGTTTCAGCACGGCTATGCCTTCTATAATGCCCGGCATGGCATCCTGACGCCTGCCGATCTTAACGGCAAGCGCGTGGGCATTCGCTCCTTCACCACTACGACCGGTGCCTGGCTGCGCGGCATTCTCGCCAATGACTACGGCGTTGACCTCAACGCGATCGACTGGGTTACGTTCGAGGACGCCCACGTCGCTGAATTCGTCGACACCACCAAGCGGGCGCCGGCCGGAAAGCAGATCGTCCAGATGCTCGTCGACGGTGAACTCGATGCGATCCTTGGCGAGAAGGTGGAACATCCGGACCTCAAGCCGCTGTTTGCAGATACCAAAGCGGAAGAGGCGCGCTGGTTTGCCAAGCATGCGGTACGGCCGATCAATCACATGGTGGTGGTAAAGCAGGAACTATCCGACCGCCATCCCGATATCGTGCGCGAGGTCCACCGCATGCTGTCGGAAGCAGCGAACGCCGCCGGAACGCGTTTCAGAACGGCCGAGATGCGGCGTTCGCTGGAATTCATCACCGGATATGTGGCGCAACAAGGCCTCGTTGCGCGTCAATTTGCGGCCGATGAATTATTCGACGACGTGACGCGGGCGCTGATCGAGGAGGACCGTTGAGATGACGCCTGAGCCGATCCTCGATCTCGCCCATCTCGGTCATCTGGAATTGCTGACGCCGAAGCCGGACGAGAGCCTGAAATTCTTTGTCGATGTGATGGGCATGACGATCAGCGGCCGCCAGGGCGAGTCGGTCTACTTGCGCGGCTGGGACGATTACGAGCGCTATTCGCTCAAGCTGACGGCATCGAAAACCTCAGGCATGGAACATATGGCGCTGCGGGCGCGAAGCCCGCAGGCGCTGGAGCGGCGGGTGGCTGCGCTAAAGGGGTCCGGGTTCGACATCGGCTGGGCCGATGGCGATCTCGGTCACGGGCCGGCGTTTCGCTGCCGGGATCCGGATGGTCATATCGTCGAGCTCTATTATGAGACCGAATGGTACGTGCCGCCGGCCGAACTGAAACCCGCCTTGAAGAACCAGGCGCAGCGTTTTCCGGCGCGGGGCGTCAACGTGCGCCGCCTCGATCACCTCAATTGCCTCGCGGTCGATATCAAGGCCAACCGAATCTTCTTCGAGCAATATCTGGGCTGCCGGCTGACCGAGCAGATCGTGCTCAACGACGGCACCGAGGCCGCGATGTGGATGACGGTGACGAACAAGAGCTACGATTTCGCCTATTCGCGGGATCATTCCGGAACGCCCGGCCGCTTCCACCACGTCACCTATGCGCTCGACAGCCGCGAGGATATTTTGCGTGCGGCCGATATTTTTCTCGAGAACGGGGTCTTCATCGAGACCGGCCCGCACAAGCACGCCATCCAGCAGACATTCTTTCTTTATGTGTACGAGCCCGGCGGCAACCGGGTCGAGGTCGCCAATGCCGGAGCGCGGCTGATTTTAGCGCCGGACTGGAAACCGATCGTATGGACCGAGGAAGAGCGCAAGAAAGGGCAGGCATGGGGGCTGAAAACGATCGAGTCCTTCCATACCCGCGGCACGCCTCCGGTGGAGGGCCACTGATCGTTCAAATTGGATTGACTTGCCCCGGCGGTCTGGCGTCGGATGGCCAGTGTCCCGGTTCTGACATTCGTATCCCGTCGCGGCGGGCACTTTTACGAATGTCAGAACCAAAGGGACCCTAGCAACCATATGATTCTAGTGTGGCTTTGACTCTGACGTTCCTTCGAAGAACTCGCGGCGACACTGAAAGGAACGTCAGAGTCGCCACACTAGCTTTCCGCGGGCCGCTCCGGCTGCTATCATCGCTGGCGATCGAAAGCGGTTTTGGCCTCAAAAGCGGCCTGTCACCAAGAACAACATCAACTGGGAGGATATCTTCATGAAACGCCGGTCCGCCATCGCACTGCTTGCCCTCGGCTTCGTCGCCTTGTCCTATTCGCCGCAGGCCTCAAGCCAAACCGGATGGGTCACGCTGTTCGACGGCAAGAGCATGGACAACTTCAACAAGACCGGAGACGCCAACTGGCGCATCGAGGACGGCATGATCGTTGCTGACAAGGGCAACGGCTTCCTGGTCAGCAAAAACGAATACAAGGACTATCAGATCAGGGCCGAATTCTGGGTTGAAGCGGATTCCAACAGCGGCATTTTCATTCGCTGCACCGATCCCAACAAGGTTGGCGCCGACAATTGCTACGAGGTCAATATCTGG
The DNA here is from genome assembly GCA_963832045.1 of uncultured Alphaproteobacteria bacterium. Lineage (GTDB taxonomy): Bacteria > Pseudomonadota > Alphaproteobacteria > Rhizobiales > Xanthobacteraceae > Bradyrhizobium. The sequence continues at coordinate 137,741 of CAWHSM010000003.1, read as the reverse complement.
GATACGCGCCCCGATCCGAGCTATGGCACGGGCGCCATCGTCAACGTCGCGAAAGTCGATCCGATGCCGCATGCGGGCGGCAAATGGAACACCTTTGAGATCACGGCGAAGGGATCGTCGTTCACCGTCGTCCTCAACGGCCAGAAGACCGTTGATGGTGCGCAGGATGCGAAGCTTGCGAACGGACGGATCGCCCTCCAGCACGGTCTTGGCACCAAGGACGCCGCTGGCGTGCCCAACGACAAGGGCGTGGTCAAGTTCCGCAAGGTCGAAATCAAGCCCATGTAAGGCTTCGCGGCTCTTTCCGGAGCTTTCGAATTCCCCCGCGCGCCATGACGGTGCGCGGGGGAATTTCATTTCAACTGGATGACGAAGTTGAGAAGTTTTTGGCGGCACGATGGTCTTTCACCGTCATGTGTTCCCGCCGTCATATGTCCTCGCTTGGATCGGCGCCAAGTCAGAGGTTATGGTTCCACGCCACCCAGAAACGAAAAAACAGCTCTCGGGAAGGAAGGAAACCATGAGGACGACACTCACTGCTGCGACCCTGTGCACGCTTCTGACTGCCTCGACCCTCGCCATCGCCCAAAACGCGGGCGCGCCGGCCACAGGCGACAACATGGACAAGCTGACGGACTTCAAGTCCACCGGCAAAATGAATGCCATTCCGGCTATTCCGCAGGACCCGCAGAGAGCGGCTGAAATCGAAAAGACCCTGTCACGCATCAAGCTGCCGCAAGGCTTTCACATCAGCCTCTATGCCCAGGTGCCGGACGCCCGCATGATCGCGGTCGGCCCGCAGGGCGTGGTGACGTTCGTCTCAACGCGCAAGAACAAGGTCTATGCGCTGACCGACCGCAGCCGCTCAGGCCACGCCACCGAGGTCAAGGAATTCGCGCCGACGGTCGAGTTCAAGAATCCGAACGGCATCTGCTTCTCCAATGATGGTTTTCTCTACACCGCCGAGCAGAATCGCGTCCTGCAGTTCGCGGCCGCGGAATTCTTCTACGAGAGCCCCGACGTCGCGGTTAATCCGATCGTCAAGCAGGGCGATCTCATTCCCGCTTCCGAGGAGAGCTTCAACCACTCCGCCCGCGCCTGTGTGGTCGGCCCGGACAACAAGCTCTACATCACCATCGGTCAGCCTTATAACGTCTATGCGCCCGACAAGTACGACATGTATTACAAAGCGGGGCTCGGCAGCATCATCCGCATGAATCAGGATGGTTCGAGCCGCGAGATCTTTGCGCACGGCCTGCGCAATTCGGTGGGCCTCGACTTCGCCAAGGACAAAACTCTTTGGTTCACCGACAACCAGGTGGACGGCATGGGCGACGATATCCCGCCCGGCGAGATCAATCACGCCACCAAGGCGGGCGAGAATTTCGGCTTCCCGTGGTTTGGTGGCGGCCACGTGCGGACCAACGAATACAAATCCCAGACCCCGCCGGCCGATGTCGTGTTTCCGGTGGTCGAGGAGACGGCCCATGCCGCCGACCTCGGCCTGATGGTCTACACCGGCAAGATGTTCCCGAGGGAATATCAAGGCGCGATCTTCTCGGCCCAGCACGGCTCATGGAATCGCACCAACCCGGTCGGCGCGCGCGTCATGGTCACCAGGGTCAAGGAGGACGGCACGGCGCCCGAAGGCTCGAAGCCATTCGCGGAAGGGTGGCTGAACAGCGACGGCGGATATGACGGCCGGCCGGTCGCAGTCGCCCAGCTGCGCGACGGCTCGCTGCTCGTCTCTGACGACTTCGCGGGCGCGGTCTATCGGATCACTTACGGCAGCCCCAAGTAACGTGCGGCGCCCAAGCCAAAACCCTTCACGCTTCGGCGCGAAGGGTTTTCCTCAAGGAGTCGATCCATGCGCCGTCCGGCCTGTCTGATCCTGGTGAACTTGGCGCTGGGGCTGTCGCTTCATCCCGCTTTCGCGGATGGCGACATCAAGGCCGGCGCGCAAAAGATCAGGACGCTGCAATGCCAAACCTGTCACGGCCAGGACGGCCTGTCCAAACTGCCCGGTGCGCCCAATCTCGCAGGGCAGGCGCAGGATTATCTGATCGTGTCGCTCGGCGCCTATCGCAGCGGCGAGCGCAAGAACGACATCATGAACACGATCGCTCAGTCGCTCAAGGATGCCGATATCGCCGACGTGACGGCCTATTACGCCTCGATTGCAATCACAGTGAAGGTGCCGCCTTAAAGCCATGGTGGCGGATCTCTTGTTGAGGCGTCTCAGCCTTTGCGGCGGCGCTTCCGGCGCGGGAGAGGGAGCATGTCTTCATTGCGGCTCTATCGAACCTGATCTCATCACACTTTTAGTTTGTTCGTTTGATTCCAAGCATCGCAGCCATTCTCACGAGGTCGGCGAGCGATCGGGCCTCCATTTTCTTCATCACATGGCCGCGGTGGATTTTCACGGTGATTTCGCTGACGTCCAGCCGGTGGGCAATCTGCTTGTTCATCAGGCCGGAAATGACAAGGGTCAGGACTTCCCGTTCGCGCCGGGTCAGTGATTCAAAGAGGTGCCGAAGCCGGAACACAGTCTTCTCTTCATCGCGCCGCTTGCGGTCCTGATCGAGCGCGCGCGTCACGGCATCCAGCATGTCCTGGTCGCGAAACGGCTTGGGCAGGAAGTCGATGGCTCCGGCCTTCATCGCTTTCACCGACATCGGAATGTCGCCATGTCCGGTAATGAAGACGATCGGAATGCGAATGCCCGCCTTGGCCAGCACGTCCTGGAACTCCAGACCGTTTACGCCCGGCAGCCTGATGTCGAGCACAAGACAACTGGCAATATTCGGAAGCTTGCTCTCCAGAAACGCCGCGGGCGTGCCGAATACTTCGACACGAAGGTTCATCGATTGAAACAAGTGCGTCAGCGCCACCCGCATGGAGTCGTCATCGTCAACGACGAAAATGATTTGCTCGGAATCCTCTTCCATACCCAACCACCGGTCCGATCAACAACTGGCCAGAACGGGCGCGATCATTGATAGACACTTTCAATCGCCCAATGCCATTCCCAAGGTATACGAAATCTCACATTAATGATCCAATTTGCACCGGCCGGCTCAGGACGCCCGCTCCGGCTGCGGGGGCAGGGCGAACCGGAACGTGGCGCCGGGCTCCGCCGTATTATTCGTTACCCACAGTCTTCCGCCATGACCCCCGATGATCGAGCGGCAGACCGATAGCCCTATCCCCAGCCCACTAGGCTTGGTGCTGAAGAAGGCATCAAACAGACGATCCGTCGTCTCCGCGGGAATGCCGACACCGCTGTCCTTCACGGCGACCACGACCTGATGAGCGTCATCTTCAAATGAACGGATCAGCAATGCATGCGGGCGGTCCGTGACTGCCTGGTTCAAGTGCTCCACCGATACTGCCGGAACGTGATCACTTGCTGGAGATCGGCTGCACGCCGAAATTGATTTGCAATGGAAATCAATCAAGCCAGTGTAGCGACACTGACGTTCCTTTCAGTGTTGCCGCGAGTTCTCGGAAGGAACGTCAAAGTCAAAGCTACACCAGGATCATATAGTTGCTAGTGTCCCTTTGGTTCTGACATTCGTAAAAGTGCCCGCTGCGATGGGATACGAATGTCAGAGCCGGGACACTAGCGACTTCGGCACCGGGTGCCGCCGCCAGCAAGCCGGCTGGCTGCCCATAATTTAATGCGCCTGAGACCGCACGCAAAGGCCGGGCGTCGGCAATTCCGGCCTGGTCGACGAACGCCGCGGTCTCTTGAGGGCAACCCCGGCCGATCGCGTTCGGACGAGAGACGGTCAAGCCGAAAGCGCGACAAAGGGCCACGATAACACTGGTGTATAGTTTTTTGACGCGGCATCCCGTGCGAACATTGCCGTTTCCGGTTTGGCCGACCGGGGACGAGGATTCGGAAAAGGACGATGCGTGTCGGGAGAGTTCATAATCTCGGTCATTGATGACGACGAATCTTTCCGGACCGCGCTTGTCGGATTGCTTCACTCGCTCGGATATGGAGCTCGGGGATTCGCGTCTGCCATGGAATTTATCAATAGAGGCGGGGAGGGATTATGCGACTGCATCGTCACCGACATCAACATGCCCGGGATGAGCGGGTTTGACCTCATTGAGCTACTCACTGCTCGTGGCTCGACGGTGCCGGTTATCATGGTCACCGCGCGCACAGAGCCGGGGCTGGAAGCCAAGGCCGCAGCCGGTGGGGCTGTCTGCCTGCTGATGAAGCCGTTCGAAACAGATGCCTTGACCGGATATATCGAAGGAGTCCTGAAGATCTGATCGTGAGCGATCAGTTCCACAAGATCAAATCTATTTTCGGGTGCTCAGCAGAAATCGCGCCGGAATGGGACGCATTCATTTCTTCCTTGCGGCGCCCCGCCACGCAAGCAAGAATCGGCAAGTTGATGGAACTTGGCTTCCACAAGCCGGGCGATGTGGAAACGCGTCACCGCCGTTACGTCGGCCAGCTCGGAAGTCGATAGCCCGTACCAAAAGTGGCCTGTTTAAGGCAGCGCAAGACATCATCGAGCGCCAGGGAGGCCATCGTGACGACCACGATCGCTGCGGAGCCGAGTTTCCCGGCAGACGTGTGCCATCGGGCGGGCCGTTGCGGGGGCCGGTCCGAGGAGCGGGTCCCTAAATGGTTGGTCTCGATCGAAGCGCAAGTCGTCATTGCAAAAATATGGCCGCTTTTTCGGCGGATGGCAGCATGTTATAGTACTATCATCATATTAATATATTAATCCGTGCCTAGTGCCGCCTATTTGAAGGGTGCGGCAACGGAGCACTAACTTCGGAAAGTGGGCACTAGCCTTGGAGAGTTTTACAACGGGCGATGTCCGTGATCGCTGAATTGGAGGAGTTGCGATGGCCACCATCCTGACGATCAACGGTGAACGGAAATCCTTCGACGCGCCTTCGGACATGCCGCTGCTCTGGGTCCTGCGCGACGTGCTCGGCCTGACCGGAACCAAATTCGGCTGCGGCATCGCCCAGTGCGGCGCCTGTACGGTGCATATCGACGGCAAGCCGGTACGGTCCTGCATGCTGCCGGTGGGCGCGGTGCGCGATCGCGCGGTCACCACCATCGAGGGCATTGGAGCGTCGGCGATCGGCGCAAAGGTGCAGAAGGCCTGGCTCGATCTCGAAGTGATCCAGTGCGGCTATTGCCAACCGGGCCAGATCATGTCGGCGGCGGCGTTGCTCGCGGCCACGCCCAACCCCGATGATTCCGACATCGACGCCGCGATGGCGGGAAACATCTGCCGCTGCGGAACCTATGTGCGCATTCGCGCGGCAATCAAGCAAGCTGCTTCGCAACGTCAGTCGTAGGAGCCTGTCATGACAATTGCCCAACGGATTTTCGAGGGAGTGTCGCGCCGTTCCCTGCTGACCGGCGGTCTGGCGGGCGGATTCCTGCTCGCGTTCCATCTTCCCGTGCGCGCGGTCAACGAGCCGGTGCAGCCACCGGACGATACCGCCGGCAAGTTTGCGCCGAACGCCTTCATCCGCATCGATCATGCGGGCAAGACCACGCTGGTGATGCCGCAGGTCGAGATGGGGCAGGGCGTCTATACCTCGATATCCATGATTCTGGCCGAAGAGCTCGACGCCGATTTTTCGCAGCTGACGCTCGAGCATGCGCCGCCGAGCGACAAGCTCTACGGCAATCCGATGTTCGGCATCCAGGCCACCGGCAATTCCAATTCGGTTCGGGCGTGGTGGAAGCCGTTGCGCACCGCCGGCGCCAGCGTCCGCGCCATGCTGGTCCAGGCCGCCGCGCAGCAATGGCAAGTCGATCCGGCAGATTGCACCACGGCGAATAGCGAGGTTCTGCATCAAGCGAGCGGACGCCGGCTTTCCTACGGCGCGCTGGTGGTTGCGGCGAGCGGCGAAGTGCCGCCAAAAGACGTCCCGCTCAAGGACCCCCGGGATTTCGTGCTGATCGGCAAGCCGCTGAAGCGGCTCGACACCCCCGACAAGGTCAACGGCAAAGCCATCTACGGCATCGACGCGATGCTGCCCGACATGAAGTTCGCAACGCTGAAGACCTGTCCGGTATTCGGCGGCAAGGTCGCCAGGGTCGACGACAGCGCCGCCGGAAAGATCCCGGGCGTGCGCAAGATCGTGGTGCTCGATGACGCGGTTGCGGTGGTCGGCGATCACATGTGGGCGGCCAAGAAGGGCCTCGATGCGCTGGTGATCGACTGGGACGAAGGCCCGAACGCTCGCGTCAGTTCGAACGACATCTGGCGGGATCTGCGCGCTGCCAGCGAAAAGGACGGCGCGGTCGCCAAGTCCGTAGGGGATATCAAGAAGGGCCTCGCCACCGGCGACCGGCTGGAGGCGGCTTACGAGCTGCCGTTTCTCGCGCATGCGACCATGGAGCCGGTCAACGCCACGGTTCATGTCAGGCCCGATGCTTGCGAGATCTGGACCGGTACGCAGGTCATGACCCGTGTGCAGGCGGAGGCCGCAAAGGCGGCGGGGCTGCCGGTCGAGAAGGTGATCGTCAACAACCACCTGCTGGGCGGCGGCTTCGGACGCAAGCTCGAGGCCGACATGGTGGTCGCGGCGGTGCGCGTGGCCAAGGAGGTCGATGGTCCCGTCAAGGTGGTGTGGACCCGCGAGGAGGACATCCAGCACGATATTTTTCGCCCCGCCTATCGCGACACCATCGCCGCGACCCTGTCCGGCGGCAAGATCGTCGGCTGGAAATACAAGGTCAGCGGCTCGTCCATCATGGCGCGCTGGTTTCCGCCGGGGTTCCAGAACGGCGTCGACATCGACGGCGTCGATAGCGCCATCGACATTCCCTACGACATCCCCAACTTGCATGTCGAGTTTGTCCGGGCCGAACCACAGGCGGTGCCGACCGGGTTCTGGCGCGGCGTCGGTCCCAACAACAACGTGTTTGCGATCGAATGCTTCATGGACGAACTGGCGCGAAAAGCCGGCAAGGATCCGGTCGAGTTCCGCCGGTCGATGCTTGGAAACCAGCCGCGCTTTCTCGCCGCGCTCAATCTGGCGGCGGAAAAATCCAATTGGGGCCAGCCACTGCCACCGCGGGTCGGGCGCGGAGTTTGCGTGCAGCCGTCGTTCGCGAGCTTCATCGCAACCGTGGTGGAGGCGGAAGTCGATGAACAGGGCGAGGTGCATCTGCGCCGCGTTAACTGCGCGGTCGACACCGGCATCGCCGTCAATCCCGATACGGTCATGGCCCAGCTCGAGGGAGGGCTGATCTTCGGCCTGACCGCGGCACTCTACGGCGAGATCACCATCGACAAGGGGCGGGTGCAGCAATCCAACTTCAACGACTATCGCATGCTCCGCATCGACCAGGTGCCGAAGATCGATGTTCACGTCATCAAGAGCGGCGAGGCGCCCGGCGGCATTGGTGAGACCGGCGTCACGGCCGGCCCCCCGGCGCTGCGTAACGCGATTCTCGCCGCGACCGGCGTTGCGCTGCGGCGGCTTCCCATCGAGAGGTCCCTGATCGCAGCGGGGAGCAAATCATGAGCGCCGGCCGCCGCATTCTCTTCAGCGTTGTCGCGATCGCCGTGGTTGCGGCGGCAGTGGCGGTTTGGATCGTTCGCGGCCCCGGTCCGATGGCATTCGCCGATGGCCCGAAAGTCGCGCTGGTGGACTACAAGGCCGGCGATCCCACCGGTGTCCCGGCGTCTATAGCCAAGGCAAGCCTGGTCGAACGCGGGGCTTATCTGGCGCGGGCGGCGGATTGCATGGTCTGCCACACCATGCAGGGCGGCAAGGAATATGCGGGCGGCCTGGGCTTCAGGCTGCCGTTCGGCACGCTCTACTCGACCAACATCACCGCGGACAAGGAGACGGGCATCGGCAATTATACCGATCAGGATTTCCTCAACGCGGTCCATCGCGGAGTCCGCCGCGACGGGGCGCGGCTTTATCCGGCGATGCCGTTCACGTCCTACACCTACATTTCGGATGCGGACGCGCTGGCGATCAAGGCCTACCTGTTCAGCCTGCCGCCGGTGCGCGCGGTTGCTCCCGAGAATACGTTGATGTTTCCGTTCAATCAGCGCTGGGCGATGAACTTCTGGTCCGTGCTGTTCAATCCGGATACCCGCTTCGAGCCCGACGCGTCGAAGGGGGCGGAATGGAACAGGGGCGCTTATCTCGCCGAAGCGCTGGCGCATTGCGGCGAATGCCACACGCCGCGAAATCTGGCGTTCGCGCTGGATAACCGCAGGAAATTCGCGGGCGCGCTGACGGCGGGCTGGCGCGCCTTCAACATCAGTTCGGACAAGGCCACCGGCATCGGCGGCTGGAGCGATGCAGATCTGATCTCCTATCTCTCGACCGGACACGCCGTGGGCCACGGCACCGCTTCGGGACCGATGGGCGAGGCGGTAGACCAGAGCTTCAGCCAGTTGGCGCCCGAAGACATTCGCGCTGTCGTGGCCTACCTGCGCAGCATCCCCGCGGTCACTTCGACCGATTTGCCGGCGACGCTGGCTCCGCCAGCGCCGGCTTCGCACCGGGATGGCGGCGGCACAGCTGATCCGCGCGGCAAGATGGTGTTCGAAGGCGCCTGCGTCAGTTGCCACGGCTGGAGCGGCGAGAGTTCGATCTCGCCATTCGCCACACTCACCGGCGCCTGGGCTGTCAACGATCCCGGCGCCACGAACGTCGCGCAGATCGTGATTTCCGGCACCAGGCGGCACACGCCAGAGGATGCCGTTTCGATGCCTGCGTTCGGCAACGCCTACTCCGATGCCGAGATTGCGGCCGTGGCCAACTACGTCACCTCGCGCTTTGGCAGCAAGGGATCGCAGCTTACCGCCCAGGACGTGGCGAAGTTGAGGGAGCAAACGTCCGAGTGAAGCAAGGCGTGACGAACCTGCGCCGGCACGTCACGTGGCGGCCTGGGATCGAGCCACGTCGGCTGCGGAAATGCCCTCGAGCGCCAAGCCATAGCCGACGCTCTCGTCAACGAGGCGGCGCAGAGGCTGGGTCAGGGCCACACGCGTATAGCTGGCAGTCAATGGAGGCAGCTTTGCGATCCCGGCAGCGATCTCCCGTGCCCGCGCACGCAGCTGTTCGCGGCTGACGATCTCGTTGACCACGCCGAGCGCCTTGGCCTCTTGGACGTCCAGCGTTTGCTGGGTCAGAACGAAGTAGCGGCCGCGGATCGAGCCGATCACGTGAGGCCAAAGCGAATGAATGCCATCGCCGGGCACGATCCCGAATCCGAAATGCGCCTTGTCCTGGAACACGGCATCGGGCGTGGCGATCACGATGTCGCACAAGAGAACATATTCGGAATGCACTGTTGTTGGACCGTTCACCGCCGCGATCACCGGCACCGGGATGTCGATCAGGTTTGCAAGGACTTTCTTGCCCTCTCGATAGATCTTGTCATACCCGCGCGGAGTGAAGAAGTCGAAGCCCGCCGGGTCGATGCGATCGATGAATGCGTTGCCTGCTCCCGTTATAATCACCACGCGATTATCGGCGTCTTGGCCGATTTGATGAAACAAATCCACGAATTCCTCGTGGGCGTATCCATCGAAAACCAGCGTCTCCCCGTTGGTGTGCAACACCACCTCGAGCACGCCGTCGGGCGAGCGGGTGAGCCTGGCGTGCGGAAAGATGCTTTTGTAGGTGTCGAGCTTGGTCATGGCCGAGTTCTCCAGATCGCTGCAATCTGCTTTTGCGCCCTGTCAGGCAACAGACAAAAGCGCCCGTAACTATGACGATAAATGCCATGTCTTCCGGCACGGGATGCGGTGGGCGCGACCCCCCTCGGCAAACGGGCGCATGGCCCAGAGGTTCTCTCCGGGCCGCGCGCCAACCAGTCATCGTCAGACCGCGGCAGGACGACGTGTCCCGGCGCGGCTAGTGCCCACTTTCCGAAGTTCGTGCTCCGTTGCCGCACCCACTTCCACGAACTTCGGAAAGTCAGGGGCACTAGTGTCCCGGTTCTGACATTCGTATCCCATCGCGGCGGGCACTTTTACGAATGTCAGAACCAAAGGGACACTAGCAACCATATGATTCTAGTGTGGCTTTGACTTTGACGTTCCTTCGAAGAACTCGCGGCGACACTGAAAGGAACGTCAGAGTTGCCACGCTAGCAAACCTATTGATTCTAGTGCCGCTTTCTATTTGAAGTTCCTGGATCGAATTCGCCGCTTGTGGTGCAGGAACTTCAAATAGGCGGCACTAGTTCAAGCAACCGCGACAGGACCGGGGCGCAGGTCGCCCGTATTGCGCCGGTTGTCGACGCTGAGCGCGCCGGCGCCGAAGGCCACGATCTGAAGCAGTCCGCCCGCCATCATGACGTTCTTGAGGAAATGAATCATCTGGTTCTGGTCGGCGAAGTTGCTGTGGAACGAAACTGCGGTTGCCAGCGCGAAGATCGCCAGGATCCCTGCGACCGCGCGCGCGTGGTAGCCGGCGATCAGAAGCAGGCCGCCTCCGAGCTCGACGGCGACAGCGGCCGCGAAGGCCAGCGGCGGAACGGGCAATCCCGCGGCGCTGATCAAGGCGGTGGTGGCGCCGTAGGCGGCGAGCTTGCCAAGGCCGCTCATGGCGAAAGGCAAGCCAATCAGTAGTCTGCCAACGAAGGGAAGGTAACGGGTCGTGCTCATTGCAAGTCTCCTTGAAACGGTTTTCCGCCTCTCGGGGCGGGCTGCAACAAATTTGTGGCGGAGACCGACTTTTTGAAATAGAAATGGTAGAAATCTATTGTTGCAGAATTGTCGATGTCGAAATTGCCGGATTTTGAAGGTATCGCGATGTTCGCCAAAGTGGCGGAGGAGCGATCGTTCGCGGCGGCGGCGCGCGCCATGGGCGTATCGGTGGCCACCGTTTCGCGGGCTGTCACCCGCCTCGAAGAGCGTCTCGGCGGCCGTCTGTTCAACCGGACTTCACGGCGGCTGGCATTGACGGATTACGGCCGCACGCTGGCGGAGCGGGCCTCCAGGATCTACGCAGAGGCAGAGGAAACCGAGGACTTCGCCCGCAAGGCCTCCAGTCGCCCGCGGGGCCTCGTGAAACTGGCGGCCCCGCTGTCGTTTGGCGCGCGCTGGGTCGCGCCCTTGCTGCCCGAGTTCTTTCGCCGCTATCCCGACATCAACGTCGAGCTTCATCTCACCGATGCGCAGACCGACCTTATCGGTGACGGCTTTGACGCCGCACTGCGGATCGCCATCATGAAGGATTCATCGCTTGTCGCGCGACAGATCGTGGCTGTCAGGCGCTTTGTCGTCGCCTCGCCAGGCTACATTGCCCGGCATGGCCGTCCGCGGCACCCCCGCGAACTGGCTACCCATCGGTGCCTGAGCTACGCCAATCGGGCGAAGCACGACGTCTGGCGCTTCACGCATCTGAAGACCGGCGAGGAATGCTCGATTACGCCGACAGGCCAGCTAAGGGGGACGAGCGTCGAGGCGCTGTTGCCGACCGTGCTGGAGGGGCTGGCGATCACCGAACTGCCGGAGTTCGTCGCGACCCAATATTTTCGAGAGCAGCAGCTCGAGGCGATACTGACCGATTGGAGTCTCCCGGCAGGCGGATTGTACTTTGTGACGCCGACAGCCCGCGCACGCCCCGCCAAGGTCGCCGCCCTGGCCGACTTCCTGATCGCCGAACTGACCGATGCACGGTGGAGCGCCGAGGCGGTGATGGGCTGGAAGCCGCCTGCGCGACGCAGGAAACCGGGATAGGCCCGCTGTAGCGGACCGGGTGGCTCGGGGCAGACTAGTGCGGCGAATTTGAAGTTCCTATCGGTGTTTCGGCAAGTTCGTTATAGGAACTTCAAATTCAAAGCCGCACTAGAATCAACAAGTTACTAGAGCTCCTTTGATTCCGAAGTTCGCATCAGAGGTCACCGCGATAGCTTGCGAACTTCGGAATCGGAGCTCTAGTGTCCCGGTTCTGACATTCGTATCATATCACAGCGGGCACTTTACGAATGTCAGAACCAAAGGGACACTAGCAAATCTATAATTCTAGTGTGGCTTTTGACTCTGACGTTCCTTTTGCGAGGCCGCTGAGAAACTGAAAGGAACGTCAGTGTCGCCACTTGCATCCATTCGCATCCGGCTGCGTGCCAATGAGTCCACGCCAAAGCGCGATCGGATTTGGTTGAATTTACCGTCGCACTTTGAGATTCTTTGATTACGCATGACCTTTTCGGAAAACCGGTGCCCGCTTTTCCGGATCTAGACTCGGTTCGGCGGCCGCAGAAAGGCGGTTACGACTGCTCGTCGAGTACATCTGCTCCCGGATAAGTCCTTAGCGTGGTCAAGCAAAACTCGAAGAACTCGGGAGCACCATCAGGCTGACCCGATCGTGACCGACCGTCAGTTCGAGTTGCTGACCCTTCACCACAGTAACGGGCCTCGGAAACGCATGCAGAACCTGAAGCCATCCACCGTCAAAATACTTGTCAGGATGGTTGGAGAATCCGACGCCCTCGGCAAGATCAAGGTTGATCCACTGGATGACCCCCACCGCCTGCCCAGCCTCCCGTACTCCGATTTCGAGCCTCTGCATGAAGGCTTCGTTTTTGGCTTTAGTCAGATCAATGCGGACTAAATCGAAGTCGTCCGACAGTCGGCGCCACGAGGTCATGACTCCATGAACCGGAAGGCGCGGCGGCGCGAGTTCAGTAAACGGTGACACATTAAATCCCGAGACTTCGCTCACCACAGTGTACTTATGAAGAGTTGCGCTTTCGATCAGGCATCCCACTGCCGTAGCAGCCCGCGGAATCACGGTCGCGCCCTCGCGCAATAATCTCAGATGCGCATCTTGAAACGTATCCAGCACATTCTCGGCCAAAAGATCGCTCGAAATAATTTCCGAGACCAGAATATCGGCCAGGCCGTCCAGATCTTTTCCGACGGCGAGGGTGCCGGAGGCCTTGTTGATCACCCGTATTGAGCTTTCGAGACCGTTTAATGCGACGATGCGTTCTGCGGCTTCAGCTATAATCGGCACCGTTTCGCAGGCGACGATGTTTGTGGCTCCGGCACGGGCTGCCATCATCGATAGCAGGCCGCTGCCCGCCCCAATGTCCAGAATGCGGGCGTGCCGACCTTCCTTTGCCACAGCGGCTTGTATTGCGCTTTCAAAGGCATCGTTTCTTATCGTATCGTTTAACATTCGGGCGTGCCAGAAGGGGACAATCGCCGATATCAGGCGTCGCAATTGATGCCGTACGTACAAATTTTCTGGATTGAGCTTTGAAACCTCGCGAAATGCGACGACCGCATCATGGCGCCGCCCGGAATCAGCGAGCGCTACGGCCAAGTTTGTCAAAGCTAGCTCATTCTCCGGCGCAATTCGGCGAGCAGCTTCGAAATGCGCAATGGCATCCTCGGTCTTTCCAAGGCGATGAAGCAATGAGCCTTTTTCGATCAATGCATCCGGATCTTGTAAATTGGATTGATGTGACATGTCCAAGTCATGAATGGCTGCGCCTGCTTCGTTCCGGGTAATGTGCGCAGATTCTGGCAGGCATCTGTGGGCGGGCTCTGTCGTATTCGACTATCCCCGCGCCGCGAGAAGCGGTGTCGCAGGCAGTCTGGTCTCGAACTTTCGGGTATGCTCGCGCATGGAGCTGAATACGGGTTACGGCCGGTGAATGTTACAGGAAAGCGGAAATAAGTTTGCTTCTCGTGGGGCGCGCAAACTGGACGGACCGCGCCCGGCGTCCAGGAAGCTCCTCATCGAGGAGGCATGGTGACGCAAACTCCAAAGGATCATTGGCGGATCAAGCGAACACCGGCGCACGGCTTGGTGCTTAGCCGCCGCCTTAGGAATCAACCCAGCACAAGGCTATAAAATTGCATTCGAACCCATCGCTCCGCCCCAACCGCGACCGCCGGGAGAGCAAGAAAACTCTCAAGTTCCGGTGTTTTCCAGCGGACTGCTAGTGTGGCGACTCTGACGTTCCTTTCAGTGTCGCCGCGAGTTCTTCGAAGGAACGTCAGAGTCAAAGCCACACTAGCAACCATCCCCCGACTAAGCTAGCGATTCACGCATGGCGTGGCCGATCACGGTCATCATGGGGATAGTATCGCTGGAGAACCGAGAGACCGTATCGAGTAACTGGGGAGTAGAAGCAAGACGTCGGAGGGGCGGCAAATTTGTTGCGATTATTGCTGCCTCGCGGATCATCGCTTTTTGCAAATCGTTGCTCGCCCTGGCGATACTGCCGTCCCGGAAGCGCGGAAGAAGCGAGACGTGAAGCGTTGCGAGGTACTTCGGCCAACGAGCCAGATGCCTAAAGAGGCTGGGCACGACTGGATCGAGCTTAGAGCGGTCGCCGAAACCAAAGTCGTTGATGAGCCATCGTAGTGACGGAGCCATAGCTTCTGGAGCTACCATCTGTGGTAGCGGACCCGGTATTGCCGGCGGCGGCCGCCACTCATCCCCCTTTTGAGGAGCCACGGCAGGAGCATCACTCTGGACGCGCGCCAAAAGGCTAAGTATGGCGAGCAAGTTGACCGGGTTTGCCCTGTTGTAGGCATCGAGCGTGTTTTGAACCCTTTCGAGGTCTTGTCCCGCCAAACCCAGTATGTCGCGGGCAGCGGCTTCGAGCCGGGGCAGCGGCTCGCTAAGACTCACAGGTTTGGCAATCCTCCAAGCCGCATCCTGAATCCGTCCTCCTCGCAACAGAGGACCAATCGACTTCCAGACTTCCTCAAAAATTTCCGGATAGGTCGCAATGTGACGAAAAATGAGGGCGACCATGGGCACGCCTGACAATCTTCGGATATCACGGTAAATCGCCCGAACTGACTCAGGCGCATCGGCATCGCTCACCTCCAGCAACGTGAATGCGTCCGTACCGGCGTTGAACTTAGATGTCATTTTCTACGATCCAAGCTATCTAGTGCCCACTTTCCGAAGTTCGCAATACATCGCCGCGCCCTCTTGCACGAACTTCGGAAAGCCAAGGGCACTAGCAAATCTATGATTCCAGTACCGCTTTCGATCTGAAGTCCCTGGTACGAGCCAGCCGCTTGCGGTGCAGGGACTTCAGATCGGCGGTACTAGTGTAGCGACACTGACGTTCCTTTCAGTGTTGCCGCGAGCTCTCGGAAGGAACGTCAGAGTCAAAGCTACACTAGGATCATATAGTTGCCAGTGTCCCTTTGGTTCTGACATTCGTAAAAGTGCCCGCTGCGATGGGATACGAATGTCAGAACCGGGACACTAGCGCCGCTTTTTCTAAGAGATCGGTCAACCCTGTACTGCTCGTGAGACTAAAGCGGCACGGCTTAACGAAAGTATTGACGACCCGGTAAGCAGTGACTCGATTTTAGCTTATCGGAGGCGATCAGTGATCTTGGCGATGGCCGCTTGGGCGCAGACCTCGTCCTTATCGCCTCCCGGGGCGCCGCCAACGCCGACCGCGCCGATGACTTCGTCGCCCGATTTGATAACAACTCCGCCGGCCACCAGAAACACGCCGGCGAGATGCTGCAGTGGCCCGAAGGCGGGCCCATTAACGACCCTGGTAACGATCGCGCTTGTCGTGTTTTCGCTAAAGTTAGGACCGAGCGAAACCGCGGCATAAGCCTTGCCCCGACTGCTATCAAGCGTATGAGGCGGCGCAAGATCGCCTTTTGCGACGGTTTTTATCATTCCGGAGGCATCTACAACGGTTGCCGTAACGCGGTAACCTGATTGCTCGCATGCCGCCACTGCCTCCATAGCGGCTTGCATGGCGACCGAGAGGGAAAGTTGCTTTCTCGCCGCGAGGGCCTCCGCTGAGACCGGCGAGGCCCAGAAGGAGCCGATATAGACGAGAGAGAGGATTATCATAGAACGAGACATCATCTTGGTGCTCCCGAAGTAAGTCGCCACATTTGGTTGGTCGGATGATACTTCGCAATTTCGGGCTGCTTTGTTACAGGACTTCAAAGCAGTTGGAGGTTGGCCCAGCGCACTCATCTCATCGCATCTATTCAACTCAACGGGTTCCCAAAACCCGGCGATGGCGATTTTTACTGTCCGACGATGTAACACGAGGTGGTCCGAGCGCGTAACCCTAAAAAGGCGATGCGAAGCAGGAGCTTGAACGTCTCGGGGGTCGAAGGCATGAAGAAAAGAAACCGCCTAGTTTCCCTTCTCTCGCCGCCCATGATCGCCGCCTTGGTCGCAGCAGTCTGCCTCTTAATTCTGGCGGGACTTGTCTATCAGCGTCCGAGAAACCCAAGTGACGAAACAATGTTTTCGGCTGCTAGGACAGAAACATCAGCTCAGGCTGCGGGGGCTATCGTCTCGCCAACTAAGTCCCAGTGATTCAATCGCGTCGAGCGGCCCGTTTGGTGAAAGTCGCGCGAACGGACCGAAAGCTTAGCTCGCTGTCGGCGCCGCCGGGCGGAATTGAAGCGCAAAACCGTCCATGCAGTAGCGCAAGCCGGTCGGCTTCGGACCGTCGTCGAACACGTGACCAAGATGACCGCCGCAACGGCGGCAATGAATTTCGGTACGCAGCATGCCGAAAGTGCCGTCTTCCCGCTTGCCCGCGGCGTTCTCCAGCGGCTGATAGAAGCTCGGCCACCCGGTACCGCTTTCGTATTTGGTCTCCGAGGCGAACAGCGGCAGGTCGCAGCCGGCGCAGGCAAAGGTACCCTTGCGGTGCTCCTTGAGCAGCGGGCTCGTCCACGGACGTTCGGTGCCTTCCTGGCGCAGGATTTCATATTGCTGCGGCGTGAGCTGGGCGCGCCATTCCGCATCGGTCTTCTCGACCTCGAACTTTTCCGCGGCATTCGCAGGTTCGCCGTGCAGCACCGCAAAGCCCAACAAACCGGCAGTGGAAGCAAGCAGAATACGGCGATCGATCATCTGATATCTCCGTGCGAGGCGTAGCTCGTTTATATTCGTTTATCCTCCCAAATACGGGGGGAAGCCCTGAAAGATACACTCATCCGGTAGCCAATTTCTCACTTTCTTGCGACCAGATGAGCAATTCCTTGGTTTGACTCATATTGGGCAGCCGCGGCGAACTTCCAGTTCCACGCTTGCTGGCATAAATCGATTCCGGTTTCATGGAATCGCTCGTCCGGTAGCATGTGTCGCTATCCGCAGGCGATAGGCTCTAAAAGCGGTTGGATCCCACCAAACAATTGACGGCGAATCCGGAGCATGGGCTTGTTCCGACACTTAAACGGACGCCGATCGTCATTCCGGGTTTTGCGAGACGTACCAGTCGTGCAACTGGATTCCGTTCCAGACGAGGACTCCCTCGAAGCCGGCGAAATAGTCGAAAGCTTTTTTCAAGTAGGAAATCCGATGTGGTTGCCCGCTGATGTAAGGGTGCACGGCAACCGCCATTACTTTCACGCGTTCGAGGCTCTCTTCATAAAGCTGATCGAATGATTCAGTCAGGCGCGTGAGCCAATAGTCGCTTTGATGCTGATGGATCATCATCACGGGGATGTCGTTGTGCTCGACCGTATAGGGCAAAGTGATCAGCGGGCCGTGCGTGGTGGCGATGCGGGTTGGTTCATCGTCATAGACCCAGTCGCCGATGTAGCGGAGGCCGGCGGCAGCCAGATAATCCGGAGTTTCGAGCGTTTGGGTCAGGCCAGGCCCGAGCCAACCGATCGGCCGTGTCCCCGTGAAAGTCTCGATGACCTCTAATGTGCGGCGGATCATCGCCGGTTGGTCCTCCAGCTTGTGCATCGGCACTTGATCGTAGGCGTGCGCCATGAATTCCCACCCCGCATCGCGCGCCTGTTCGGCGACCCTTCGATAATCCTCGCAAACGCGGGCGTTGATCGAGAGGGTCGGTCGAATACCGAGGCGATCAAAAAGCTTGAAGAAACGCCAAACGCCGACGCGCATGCCGTATTCGTGCCAACTCCAGTTCGGGACGTCGGGCATCAGAGGCATGCCATTGGGCGGTGACAGGAAAGCGCGCGGCATAGGCCGGGAAATGTCCCAGACTTCGAGATTGACGATCGGCCAGATCACCATTCGTGCGCCGCCGGGCAAGGTGAGTTTCGGCCGATCAACGATGGCGGAATAGGGGGCTCGCTCGCGTGGTTGCATGCTCAGCTCTTCTGGTACGGCTTCGTTGCTGTCGACTAGTGCCGCCTATTTGAAGTTCCTGCACCACAAGCGGCGAATTCGATCCAGGAACTTTCGAATAGAAAAGCGGCACTAGAATCAACAGGTTTGCTAGTGCCCCTGACTTTCCGAAGTTCGTGGAAAGTGGGTGCGGCAACGGAGCACGAACTTCGGAAAGTGGGCACTAGCTCAATTTTCCTGTATAATGCTCCAGCAAACCCCAAGTTTGTTCACCGAATTTGTTGCGCCACTGTTCGTAAAAGCCAGCGGACGTCAGCTTGTCGCGGAACGGCTTCGATGGCGGCGTATTGAAGGCCAGTCCCTTGGCAAGGAGATCGCCCTTGACGCTGTCGTTCAACCCTCTGATCGCGACGCGCTCCTCCATCGTCGCCTGTTTGATGTTCTTGGCGATGATGTCTTTGAGGGTATCAGGAATGCTGCTCCATAGCCGGCCGTTCGCGACAAGCCAGTAGCCGTCCCACATGTGATTGGTGATCGAGACGTACTTCTGCACTTCGTACATGCGCAGGATCAGGATCAGGGCGAGAGGATTTTCGTGTCCCTCAACGATCTTGGTCTGCAGCGCCGTATAGGTTTCAGCAAGATTGATGCTCGTCGGCGAGGCGCCGAACGCAGTAAACAACGAAACCCACAACGGGCTTGGCGGAACGCGAATCTTGAATCCTGCCAGATCTTCCACTTTTTCGATCGGGTGCGAACTCGACGTGATCTGACGGAATCCGTTGTCCCACATGTGTTCGAAGGCGTAGAGATTGAGTTTTGAGATACCGTCACGGACGTGTGCGCCGAGGGCGCCATCCATCGCATCCCAAATCTGGTCGTAACCTTGCCAAGCGAAGCCTACACCATGGATGGCTGCGACTGGTGCCAGGGTGGAGAGAACGAGGCCCGACAGGGCGAAGAGTTCCAAGGCTCCGCTGCGAACTTGCGAAAGCATGTCCGTGTCCGTGCCAAGCGAGCTATTCGGAAACAACTGAAGCTCGACCCGTCCTCCGCTTTCCTGTTTGATGCGATCCGCCGCCTTGCCCATGGCGACGATCATCGGGTGGCTTTCGGGATTATTGTTGCCGAATTTCAAAACAAATTCGGCGCTTTGGGCGCGCGCGATACGCAGGGGAGGCGCGGCGAGAGCGGTTGCCCCGATAGCCGCTTTCAGGAGATGCCGGCGATGAAGTGTGGCCAAGGAATTCCTCCGGACGCAAGTTATGGAGCAATCATTCTAGCAATAATCATGCCATCTCAGTCCGTATCCACGTCGGCCTGACTGCAATTGGTAGCAAATCAAGCCATTTTCGCAAGGTCGCCATGGGTATTGAAAATCGCGTGGCGGATGTTATGGAATGATCGTTCGGATACGAATCCTACCCGTTTTTGGGCAGAGGTAAAGGGGTTTTTAATGATCACCGTATGGGGGCGCGCAAACTCCACGAACGTCATCAAGGTTCTTTGGCTTTGCGAGGAACTGAAGCTGCCGTTCATTCGAAAAGACGTCGGCGGGCCGTTCGGCGGTCTGCAAACGCCCGAATTTCTTGCTCTCAATCCCAATGGGGTTATTCCCGTTATTGAGGATGACGGCGCAGTTGTCTGGGAAAGTCAGTCCGTCCTTCGTTATCTCGCGCAAAAATACCGCTCGAACGATCTCTATCCTGAAGAACCTGTTGCTCGTTCTCACATCGAACGCTGGCTCGATTGGCATATCAGCACGCTGGCGCCTGCGCTGAATCCGGTTTTCATCGCGCTCTATCGGACACCTCCCGAGAAGCGCGATCAAGCGGCGCTCGACACCATGATCGAGCGGCTCGCCGCTGTGATGGCTCGACTAGACTCTCATTTGAGTGCCCAACCTTTCATCGCGGGTGCCTCTTTCTCACTCGCCGACGTGGGGTTTGGTAATTCTGTATGGCGCTGGTTTTCTTTTCCTTTCGAGCGCCCGCAACTGCCACATCTGGAGCAATGGCAGTCGCGCGTCGCCGATCGGCCCGGGTACCGGAAGTACGTGGCTCAACCGTTAAGTTGACCAAACAGTGCTCGCGATTGATCGGACTAGTGCGGCGAATTTGAAGTTCCTATCAGTGTTGCGGCAAGTTCGTCATAGGAACTTCAAATTCAAAGCCGCACTAGAATCAGTAGGTTGCTAGAGCTCCTTTGATTCCGAAGTTCGCATCAGAGGTTGCTGCGATATCATGCGAACTTCGGAATCGGAGCTCTAGGGAGGAGTGCATGAGCGAGATCATCATTCATCATTACCCGCAGTCGCCCGTATCGGAGAAGATCCGCAAGGCGATGGGTCTGAAGAAGCTTTCATGGCGCTCGGCCGAGCAGAACCGATTCCCGGACAGGCCTGAACTCTTCGCCATGACGGGTGGATACCGCCGCCTGCCGGTGTTGCAGATCGGCGCCGATCTCTATTGCGATACGCTGTGCATATTTCGTGAACTGGAGCGGCGCTTTCCGTCTCCCAGCCTTTTTCCTAACGGCGAAAGGGGTTTGCCCTTTGCGCTGTCGCGTTGGACAGATAACACGATGTTTGATCTGGCGATGCGGGTATCGTTCGCCCCGATCGCGGCAACGCTGCCCTCAGCGCTGGTGGAAGACAGGGCGAGGCTGTATCTCGGACCGGACGGCGACTTTAAGCGTGAGATCGCAGACTTGCCACACACCGTCGCGCAGCTTAGGACGCAACTCGGTTGGCTGGAAGAAGCCTTTTCCGGAGACCGGCCTTTTCTGTTCGGCTCACAGCCGGGTATGGGGGATCTTCTAGCCTGGTTCATCGTCTGGTTCATCCGAGGCAAGAACGACACGACGGACCGGTTGCTGCGCGAGTGCCCGGCTGTACTGGAGTGGGCATCGCGTATGGACGGGTTGGAATACGGTCACGCCCAGCCGATCTCGCCAGCCGAAGCATTGGCCCAGGCGCGCTCAGCCGAGCCCGCCGTCATTGATGGCGTCGATGCGGCCGATCCGCTCGGGCTGCGGCTCGGCACGATCATCGCGATCCTGCCCATTTCCGACACAGGTGAAAAGCCGATTACCGGCGAACTGGTCGCGTCATCGCGCGATACCGTCACCTTGCGGCATTCCACGCCGGAATGCGGTACGGTTTCGCTGCATTTTCCCCGGGTCGGTTATCGTATGGCGCCCGTGGGAGACGCCAAGTGACAGAATGATGGGTTTTATGGACCTCGCTGATAGGCTAAATTCGTGCCGTTGGCGCGAAAACGTCGCGGCGATCTGACTGGAAGGAGGGTTCTGCCAGTGGCGCGGCCGCGTAATTTCGATTCGGGTAGGGTAGTCGACGGTGCGATGCACGAATTTTGGCGCAATGGCTTCAACGCCACGGCCGTCGAGCGCCTTTGCGCCGTCATGGAGCTTAGCCCTGGTAGCCTCTACGGAGCCTTCGGCGGGAAACGCGAATTGTTCATTGCAGCGCTCGATCGCTATATGGATCAGATATCGAGCGATGCCATCCGGAGAATTTCCGCGCCTGCGTCCGGTATGGAGGGAATTCGCGCCTACTTCTCGAACTTGATCGACGCGATCGCGGAAGGCCGACGGGCGCGAGGCTGCTTCCTCACAAATTCGCTCATCGAGCTTGGGCAGAGCGACCCCGAGGTCTCAAGCAAGATCGCCACCAACCTGGCGAGACTGGATGCCGCGTTCGCATCGGCACTCACCAGAGCGAGTGTCGCAGGTGAAATCGCTCTAGAGCCGGGTGCGAAGTCGGCAAGTTATCTTGTTTGCTTGGTACAGGGGCTCAATGTTCTAGCAAACACAAAGCCGAACCGAAGTTTCCTCGAAAATATCGTCTCGTCGGCTTTGCGAGCGCTTTGAGAAATACCTGACTTCTCGGAAGTGCGTGGGTAGAGACAGATGAGGGCAGACAGACATTGAAGGGCGCTGGCGTGGCGAAACTCTTCAATCTCGCAATACGGTAGGCGTCAAAAATTCTTGAGGCAATCTTCAGCCGAGATTCGGTCGCCGGCGAATCGAGAGAAATTTCAGGTCGGAGGTTCTGAGCGGCTCATAAGCTCTAGGTTACGCGACCATTGCCGGTTCGGGAGGGACCTGGCGATCGCCGGCAGATGCGAGCCGGTCTCCCGAGGCGTTGAATAGATCCAGCAAGTCGGCGATTGGGAGAGGCCGCGATAGCAGAAAGCCCTGGCCCTGATCAACTCCACATCTCTTCAGCGAGGCGACCTGTTCCTCTGTCTCGATCCCCTCGGCAACTGTCGTCATTTCAAGTTCGCGGGCGACGTGAACCAACATTTCCACCAGGACCTCTGCCGAATGGCTGGTCACAATCGAGTCGACGAGGAACTTGTCGATCTTAATAATGTCGGCTCCAAGCTTCTGTAGATAAGATAGTCCGTTATGTCCCGTGCCAACATCGTCGAATGCAACCTGAAAACCGCGATGGCGGAGTTCCGACAAAACCGCTTCGGCTTTGGACATGTCTGAGATTTCCTGCCTCTCGGTAATTTCGATGACGATCTGACGCAGAGAGACTCCAGCCTCTACAGCAATCTGGCGGAAGGTGTCGACGAAGCCGTGCGACAGAAGTTGTGCGGGAGAGATATTGAACGCGGCTTTGAATTTGCGGTCACGCGAAAGGGGCTCACGAAGCCCTGCTAAAGCTGTCCTCGCCAGTTGCCACGTTAGCGGAACGATTCTGCCGCTGGCTTCGGCCGCCGGGATGAATCGATCTGGAGGGATAAGCGTTCCATCGGCACGGCGCCATCGGGCTAGCACCTCAACGCCGACCATTTCACGGGTGGTCAACGAGTAGATCGGCTGAACAAATGGTAAGAACTCGTTCCTCGAAAGACCCGCATCGATTTCGGCGATTGTTCCACCGCTTTGGACGGCTAGTGTTGCCGCAAATATCCCAAAGCAAAATCCGATTGCGGAAAACAGCAGCACCGTTGCGATGAGGGGTTCGTGGTTCGCTTTGGCAAGTGTATCGAGATCAACTCCTATTGAAGCGATCAGCGGATATCGCTTGGACGTCATGAAGACGCGATGCAGTCTTTCGGAATTGACGGATTGATCCGACTCGGAATCGGCTACCGGACGCCCGTCAGAAAGAGTGAGAGATGCCGTTCCACTCTCGCGGAGATCTTGCGGCAAGATGTCGAATAGCAACGAACTCGTGCTCACGACTGCATCCAACGACGTGTTATCGTCGAGATTCCATTTGATGTCTATGGCAACATTGCCCTTCTCACTCACCGGGGAAAGGCTGATGTGGCGGTTTGAGGCCAGCAGAGACGGTTCGGGATTCCCGGCTACCGCTCCCGTATCGATGACCTCAGGATACGCAGAGCAAAGCATCTTTTGCGAGGAAAAAACTCGAACATCCTTCAGGTTGCCATAGCGATAAATTGTGTTCCTCATCTGGACGATCGATAAGGTGTCACAGTCGGCAAATCCACCTTCATACAATTCCGCCAATGCAAGAAGCGCGTGATCAGCCGCAAGTTCGGCTCGCCTCAGCAGCTGGGCGTCGAGCGCTCGCATAGTTCTCTCATTGAGGGACGGGATGACGGCAAGAAAAGCCAGTAAGGAGGCAATGCCGAACGCTGCGGAGAACAGGAGAGCGATAGCCCAATATCCGTTTCGCCGCACGGCGATGCGAGCTAACTGTAACGTCCAAGGTTGCGTCATGCAGCTCTCCGCGCAAGGCAATCAAGCTATGCAGAAAATGCTTAAGAAGGGGTTTCGCGAAGCAGTAGGGCCAACTGCGGCATCGCAATTCGTCACTTAATCAACATTGGTTGTACCGAGCCGAAGCGTATTCTCGCAACTGCCTAGAGACCACACCACCGCGGCAGACGTCCGGTTGAGAACCATGGTACGGCGGCGGCAATCAAAAGGCCGATGACGCTTCGAGATAGGGCCCAGATGTCCCGCGCGACGACGCCCGGATCGGTACAGCTTGGAGCGATGGCTCTATGAACTCGCGGCGCACCCCGCGAGAAAAAGGCCTATCGGATTTCCGAGAAAATCAGCTCCAACGCGCCGTTACCGCCTGCGATGTCGAGCAAAAACGCGTCACGGACGCGACAGATTTCGGCGCTGTCGTGTTACTACTATGAAAACCCGGGCTTGCTTCACTCGTTCCAAAATCGTCCGAGACTTGCCCGTCTTCACTTAATTGCTTGCTATGTCGCGAAGGACAGCAGTGGAAGTGAGAATTTGCGGCAACACGACGGGCGGCCTCTTATCACCATTTGCAGTTGCAGGCGGGTAGAATAAATAGAGCGGCACGCCGGCGTGGCCACTCGCCTCAAGGATTTTCGTGATTCCAGGATCCTGCCGGGTCCAGTCCGCTTTCATCGCTACAATTCCGGCGCTCCGAAAAGCATTAGCCACAGTGATGTCGGCAAGTGCTATCCGCTCGTTCACCTTGCATGTGATGCACCAAGCCGCTGTGAAGTCCACAAAAACAGGGTTGCCTTTCGCGCGCAGAGCCTCAAGCTTTTCTGGGTCGAACGATTGCCATTCGATAGCGTTTTTGTCTGGTTTGATCGACAAATTCTGTAATTGGCCGCTGTCCTCAACCAGCAGAAGCAGGCCGACCGCGGCAGCGACGGCGAGCGTCGAAAAGCCAGATCCCCAACGCCGCCACTTGTCTTCACCCAACCATGTGACGTTGTATAGCCATGCGGCGAAGCCGATCAGAACCAGTCCCGACAACGTCACCGTGATCGCGTAGGCATCAGTCAGTTGTGAAAGAACATACATGAGCCAGACGGCGGTGCCGTAGACGGGGAACGCAAGCATCTCCTTGAGCTGGACCATCCATCGGCCGGGCTTCGGTAGTAGGCGGCGAGCCGCAGGACTGAACGTGACGAGCAGGTAAGGTAAAGCCAGCCCGAACCCGATTGCTTCGAGAACAACGAGCGATTTGTACCACGGCTGAGTCAGCGCATAGCCGACTGCTGTCGCCATGAACGGCGCGGTGCAGGGCGTAGCGACCATCGTTGCAAGCGCGCCGGTAATGAAAGCTGCCGAATAACCCGAGCGCTGCGATAAGTGAGATCCGGCACTCGCCAGCCGATTTCCGATCGAAAACACGCCTGAGAGATTCAGTCCAACCGCGAACAGCACGTAAATCATAAAACCGACAAAAAGAGGCGACTGCAGCTGGAATCCCCACCCGATTCCCGCACCCGCAGCACGCAACCCCACGAGGGCACCTCCAGCTACTGCGAAACTTACGAGAACGCCCGCACTATAAGCGAGGCCTTGAAGACGCATCTGATTCGGCGTTAGTTCAGCGTGCTCGAGCAATGCTATGATCTTGATCGACAGCACCGGCAGCACGCACGGCATCAAGTTCAGCACCATTCCACCGATGAGAGCGAACACAATCGCCGCCGCCAAACCCAGACCTGTGCCGTTTGCCGCAGGTGGCGAGTGAACTGGCACCGAAATCAATATGGCACCTGGCGCTCCAGCCGCCTGTGTGGCCAGATCGCGATAAGCGAGAACCCCCTTGAGCACGGCGGGTAACGTCTTGGATTCGTTGCGTCGAAGAGCGATCGATAGCCCGTCCGAATCAGCTGTGATGGACTGAATGGCGTCGTCGTCTATGACGTCCGGATCCTCCGGGAAAAAGGTTACACCGGTGAGGCGAGTGGCATCGCCGATTGCGATCCGAAGAACGATCTGATCGCTTGAGGAAGTCGTTGTCGTCGGGAATGGGTTGGTTATCGGCAACTTGGCGCGCGCGGCGGCGAAGACGTCGGTCAAGAGCGGATCGAGCCTCGGCGTGTCGCCGACCGGAACGGACAAGCTGACATCGGCCTCTTCGGGCACACAAATATCCGAGCAAGCGAGCCAGCCGACATGGGCGCTTAGCGTAACAACGGAGCCTGGACGCACGGCCGACGGTACGTCAATTGCGATCGGTAACAGTACCTCGCCCTCGTAGCCGTAGCTGACGACTGGCCCTGCCTTGAACCGCTCAGGAGTTGGCCACGAGACCGGTGTAGCGGCGAACTCCTTTGGAAGCGACCAACTGATTGTCGTCGGAAGACCCAACTCTCCGGGGTTCGACCAATAGGTATGCCAGCCCGGGGCAATTTGCTGGCGTAACGCCGCTCGAAACGGGCGCCCCGGAACGACGTTGGTCGTTTCGCCAATCAGGCTAACCGTCACGTGATTGCTCGGGGAGACAATGTCTTGCGAAAACGCGATGACGCTGCCCGCGGTCAACACGCCGCTTCCCAATACGAGTCTGGCAACAAACCCGAATAACCAATGTGACCAAAAAGAGCGCTCGCGCATTTACCTTGCCTTTAATTAAGCCCTGGCCCGAAGGTGTACAAATAAGGTCGCTTCAGCCCTTCGTCCCGAATGCGTCGATTGCTCCAATGACAGCACTGACGGGTGGTCTCACCTTGAACGATTCTTCGTAAAGCTTCGTTCGGATGACGCCATCTTTGTCGAGGATGAAAATAATCGGTCTCGGTACGCCGTAAGCTCGACTGCCGGGCGGATATTGCGGGTCGCGTAACTTGTAGAGGTCGATGACCTCCGACTTCGGATCAGACAAGAATGTGAAGGAGATATGCCGCTTGTCCGCAAACGTCTTTAAAGTCTCCGGGCTATCGTAGGAGAGCGCAACGATCCGGTAGCCGCGTTTCTCGATCTCTGCTGCTCCGCTATTCATGTCGATCAATTGGGCCTGACAATACGGACACCAATCGGCGGAACGAAAGAACATCAGGACCAGTCCCTTACTGCCCATCACATCAGTTAAGGTATGCGGCATACCAGTTTGATCCAGACGCTTGCCGATGTCTGGAGCGGTCACGCCGACCGGTGGCCCAAGATCTTCAGCTCTCACAGGTTTAGCCGAAGATACCGCAGTAAATACCGTCAACGTCACGATCAACTTAAACAGCTTCGCGGTTCGAAAAAAGACGGCCATGCGCTCCTCCATTTGCCCTTTCGTAGGTTAGGGACTGAATAACCTATAAAAGTACATCACACGCTGCGACCCTCACTAAAGAGGCTCGCTATTCGGTGGTTCCTCCGCCGGGAACATGGCTGATCGCACAGAGCAAAGGGCGCGATCTGCGGAAAGCTGTCCCGGCCCCCAAGCCATTATTGCTAGTGCCATGGCGGCCCAGGTAAGATGGACGGGCCAGCCATCAGGGATCGTCAATTCCACGATTAATGTCATGAACAGCAGGCCGGCTGCGACAAAGCGCGTCCCCAACCCAAGAACGAGAAGCACCGGAAATAATATCTCTACGCAACCGGACAAAAACGCCATGAGCGCCGGCGCTGGAAAATCATAGGGGCCCCCAGGAAGATGCAGCTTGAACTCGTCTGTAAAGAGTGTCACGGCAGTGTCGTTCAAATCCAGAAAACCGTTCCATTTGAGGATGCCCGACTTCCAAAACGGTACCGCCAAAGCGACTCGAAGCACGAATTGTGTCAGCGAGGAGCCGATAACCCCGATGGCCCGATCGGTAGTCATCGTGAGGCGTGAAATGGCGCCGCCATAGTTCCGCTGGCTGACAGCCTGCATCATCGCTCTCCGAGTTGAAATGCGGTAAAAACGCCAGCTTCCATCATTCTCGCTAAGGCTGCCGGGAAGTCGAAGGATGGTATCTCGTCAAGTACCGCCTCTGCGGCAACAGCCAGCGGATTTCCGTCAATCAGGTTGCCGAGAAACGCGGCATCTCCTGGTGCCAGAAGCCTCACTTCGACCTCTGTGTCGGGCCGAGTAACAAGCGCATCTTCTGCCGAGCTAGACTTCAAGGAAGTAACGGGCTCCTCACTGCGGTTCATCGCGAAGATAGCCACCGCAGGATAATCCGATTTCACGATCCGCGTTGCCGGATGAGCCGCGAAGATCAACTCGCCGACACGATCGGCGGAAACCTCGGTTAGGGCAGCCGGGGTCAGTGGAGGCGCGTCGCCGGCATGATACGCGTCCAGCCATGCCCGCTCGATGCGCGCGACATCAGCGAGCCAGGGCATATCTTGCGCATATTCATAGTTTTTAACAAAACCTGGAAAATCACGACCGTACTCAAATAGCAGCGGAGATACAGGCGGTGTCGCGCGGACATGAAAACGGGCCATCGCCCTGAAGAATTCGACGCCAGTGATTCGCTGGGTCGCTGGATATATCGCAGCCAGTGCATCGATCAGGCTGACGGTAACGTTGTTGCGGTAGACATTGTAGCGCTTGACTGCGGCCTTGCCGCGTGGCCCCACCACTCCAACTGGAACTGAAAGCGACGGAACCGTGAGCGCAGGCGCGAAGTGGTCCGCGAAGCTTCCGTGCAGATTATCGTCCCGATCAGGCCGCATGTTCGGCCATCCTGTTGCCGTCCAAAGCCTGGTCCAGGATAACCTGGGCAGCCGCAGCTTCAGCCCTGAGGATTGGCCAATCGGGGATCTTGCTGTCCCACTCGATCAGCGTGGGAAGAGGACCGGAACGCAAGATGATGGTCGCGTAAAGCTTCCACACGGCATCGGCTACGGGCCCATCATGGCTATCGATCAAAAGGAGCTCTCCCTCATCGTCAGTTTGCTCGGCGTGGCCGGCGAGGTGAATCTCTCCGACGGAGTCGAGGGGAAAACTCGCGAGATAGTCGAGTGCCGAATTGCCGTGATTGGTAGCGGAAACAAAGACATTGTTAATGTCCAGCAACAAGCCGCAGCCCGTACGCTGTACGACTGCACGAAGGAAATCCGTCTCGCCTAGCGTTGAGGAAGAAAACGCCACGTAAGTCGAGGGGTTTTCCAGCAAGATTCGGCGGCCAATTGCTTCCTGCATGAGATCAATGTGCGAGCATACGAGATCGAGCGTTGCTTTCGTGTATGGTAACGGCAGGAGATCATTGAAGAATATTGATTGGTGCGTCGACCACGCAAGGTGTTCGGAGACGAGTTCGGGCTCGTAGCGTTGGACCAAGGCCCGAAACCGTCTCAAATGCGCTTGATCCAGAGGCTGAGGCCCGCCGATCGACATACACACACCATGCAAAGAGAGCGAGTGTTCGCGACGGATGCGTTCCAAGGACCGATGAGGCGGTCCCCCGGCTCCCATATAATTTTCCGCGTGAACCTCAAAGAATCCCCGCATGGGTCCATCCGCTAGGATGGCGTTGAGATGTTCGGCCTTGAAGCTCGTCCCGGCAAGCCCCCAGAGCGGCAACGGAGAGGGGCGGGGACGACTGCCAGGGTGTGTCTGCTGCTTTTTACAATCTGGATTCATCGTCGTCTCCACCCGTCACCTGTCGCAGGATCAGATGGGGCTCAAGGAGCCGTGCTTTCCGCCGGGAACTTCGATGCTCGTGCAAGTACCGCCACGAACAAACTTCCAGGAGTTCCCCTGGAAGTCCACCGTCGACGTTCCCTGACACGTCGTGCCTGGGCCGGCGGCGCAGTCGTTCTGTGCTTTGAGGGCAACTCCGTAGCATTTCTCCTTGTGAGCCGCCGTAGCGGCTGCGCCCTCTTGCTTGGTCAAGGGGGCGGCGCTTGCCATCGTTGCCGCGGCGGTCGCGATGGCGCTGGCAAGAAGGGTCGAACTGATAATGGTTTTTGCGGACATGCAGTTTCTCCAGATTACGATAGCACCCCAATTGGGCACGGTAATGTTACGTTCCCTGATTGTCAGTGTTACGCTGCCATTGCCATTGCTATAGGACGATCAACTTTTAAAGAATTTCCGTTATAGAACAAATGGTTCAGAACTGCCTCGACCCGCGCGCAATATCGAGATTGCATAGGGCTGCCTGGACGGCGGCGAGCCTGGCGGTGGCAACCCAAGCCTTATTTTAGAACATATGTTTAAAAATATAGGAAATCTTAATCGGCGCAAACGAAATTCCTCGTTCAAATGTTTCTTGCCTGGTGGGCGGCTCTTCGAGGGGCAATGGATGGCCTTGTTCAACAATTTGAAAATAGTCTGGAAAGTGGCTGTCATCGTGGCTGTACTTGGGGTTGCGAGCGTCCTCTCCGTAGGCTTCGCCGCAATAAAGATCCATCACGTTGATGACGCCTATTCTAACCTAGTCAATCGCGTTGACGTTGCCACCGTCTCGGTGGCCAGGGGAAGCCGCAATATCGAGAGCTTCGTTTCCCTGGTCTATCAACTGGTCACAGAGCCATCGGCTGAGGGCAGTTCCGGGTTGTTGACCCGAAATACCGAGGAAAAAAACAGATACGAAGAACGATACGCCGAGGCGCTCCGGCTAATTCCAGAGAAGGCTGATGAACTTGACCGGCTTCATGAACAAGCAATAGCGATGTTTAAAAGTTGCGCGTTGGTCGTACAGGTTGTTGCCAGCGCTGAGACGCCCGAAGATACCGCGAAGTCGGTCGAAGTGCTGAAATCGCAATGCGCGCCGTTGGCAGCGGCGGTGCTGGACGAACAGACGAAAGTATTGGACGATCTGGTAGCCTATGCGAGAACGACTGCGAGGCGTGTTTCAACGGAAGCACGAGTCGACGTCCAACTGGCGATCGCACTGGTGATCGCCGGATTGGCCGCATCGTTTGCTGGAGCAATGTGGGTAGGGGTTGGTGGCTTGTCGCGCCCGATCACCAACCTGAAGGTGGTCATGGAGCGATTGGCCGTAGCGGATTTTCACGTAACCGTACCCGAAATGGACCGGCGCGACGAAATCGGCCAGATGGCGAGGGCGGTTGAGGTCTTCAAGACCAATGGCATTGAAATCGAAAGACTTAAGGGCCAGCAGGCCGTAATGGAGGAGCACGCGGTACAACGGAGAAGACGAGATATGGAGCGGCTAGCGACAGCGTTCCACGATTCGGTGGGTGAGATCATTCAGAATGTTTCTTCGGCCGCGGCGAGGATGGAATCTTCCGCCAATTCTCTGACCGTAACCGCCGAAAAAACGGCCGCGCGATCATCGGTCGTTGCTTCGGCGGCGGACGCTGCGTCTTTGAACGTTCGGTCTGTCGCTGTTTCCACTGAAGACATGGCTTCCACCGTTCAGCACATAAGTGCGCGCGTCAAAGAGTCGGCGACTATCGC
This sequence comes from uncultured Alphaproteobacteria bacterium, assembly GCA_963832045.1. Lineage (GTDB taxonomy): Bacteria > Pseudomonadota > Alphaproteobacteria > Rhizobiales > Xanthobacteraceae > Bradyrhizobium. Next base: position 106,606 of record CAWHSM010000003.1, on the reverse strand, counting down.
CGGCCAAGCAGCAACGCAGGCTCAGCAGATAAATAGCGGAGTGGAAACGCTTTCCGAGGCTGCGACACGTATCGGAGACGTGATAGACGTTATCAGCGCGATTGCAGGCCAAACCAATCTTCTTGCCCTGAATGCGGCGATAGAGGCCGCGAGGGCGGGCATGGCGGGCCGGGGATTTGCCGTCGTCGCCGCCGAGGTCAAGTCCTTGGCCGAACAGACAACAAAAGCGACCGGCGAGGTCGCCCAACAAATATCGGCGATTCAAAACGCCACGGAAGCGTCGGTCTCTGCGATCAAGGAGATTACGGAGACCATCAGTCGCGTCTCGGAGATATCCTCGACGGTTGCAATCGCGGTTGAGGAGCAAGGGGCTGCCACTCACAGAATCGCGCAGAACGTGCAACAAGCATCCGAGGGAACGAGCACGGTTGCGTCAAATATAAGCGACGTCGAAAAAGAGTCGAAGGAGACGGGTACCGCGTCCGCCGACGTGCTCGCTGCGGCGGAGTCTCTTTCGGCACAAAGCCGGCGATTGGAAGCCGAAGTTGCGACGTTTCTCGCGACCATACAGGCCGCTTGAGCCATTCGCCAGCTTTGCGCCTTGTCGGGCCCGCGTTGCGGGCCGATGCTGCTTCAGTCCGGCGGACCGATCAATTTCAACGGGATTTCTGCCTATCAGAGCCAACTCGTCGATGCCGTTATCAAGGATTTGACGGCTACGTTCGGTTCCGTCGCGTAACGCGCGTCAAATATGGGCGGGCATTTATCGCGCGACATTGCGTCGTCGAGTGGGACGAGTGTCGTCTAATAATCCCAGTATGGGTCGCAGGAGACCTTCGAGTAACTTACGCTCCGGTCTAACGCGTGCGAGCACCCTAATACCAAGGAGAACGCTTAGCAGAGATCTGGAAAGATCCTCCGCCGAATGCGTTTTCGAGATCGTACCTTGCTTTTGAGCTTTTGAGACGCATCGAAAGAAGAATTCTTCCACCTCGTCGAGAAATGTGCCGACAATCTCGAGAAATTCGCTATCGCGTGAGGCGCTTTCGATAGCCGAATTCACAAGCATGCAGCCGCGCCGTTGTTTATCTGTGAGGGACCGATTGATGATTTCCTGGATAAAGGCGACAATGGCCTCGCGGGGTGGGAGGCTAGATTCAATTCGCCGAATGCGCTCTCTAAACCTCTGATCCAAATATCGATTTAGCGCTCGCTCGTACAACGAGCGTTTGTCGCCAAACGCGTTGTAAAAACTCGCGCCCGCGATGTTCATTTCGTCGGCGAGATCACGGACCGACGTTGCTTCGTAGCCGCATTGCCAGAACTTCTGGATAGCGGCGTCCAGTACCGCAGCCTCGTCGAACTCTCGGGGCCTCGCCATCGTCGCAGGTCTCCAACCGTCAGGCCCCCATCAACAGGCTGCCCCTGGTCTCTCTTAACATTTGAAACAGTTGGCTGACAATCGCCGGGGTGCTCGCATGTCTCGCCCCCACCTTCCCGATCAAAACGCGGAGAGGCGGTCTTTCATTATAAATCGGTCGATCTATAATCGCTCTCGCGGCGTTGACGGACAAGAAGAGCCGGGAGCAAACTATGCGGAGGGAATCGTGACCGTCCACCTGGAAGGGACGCTACCGGCAGCCTTACGAGCCAGATGGCCGTATGCTCCGCGTTACGCGAATGTCAATGGCTGGCGTATGCACTATATCGACGAGGGCAAGGGCGACCCCGTCGTGCTGCTCCACGGGAATCCGACGTGGGGCTTCCTTTATCGCGAAGTGATAGCCCCGATTGTTAGTTCAGGACGACGCGTTATCGTCCCGGATATGATTGGGTTTGGTCTTTCAGAAAAGCCTACCCGTGAACATGCGCATTCCCTCGACGGGCATATAGCCAATCTGACAGCTCTCATGCGCCAACTGGACCTGGAGCGGATAGCGCTCGTCTGCCACGATTGGGGCGGCCCCACCGGACTTTCGTTCGCGATGAGCAATCAAGCTCGCGTCCGTGCGCTCACGGTGATGAGCACGTGGGCTTGGCCTCTTCCTCCTGCAGAGTTCCACACGCGCATTTTTCCTTGGCGCATGATGCATGCTCCTCTGGTCGGGCCTTACCTCCTCGGCAACCATTGTGCTCTTGCCGGCCGAGGGATCTATCTCTCGGTGGTCGATCGCGAACGGTTTTCCAGTAACGCTTCGTGGGCCTATGAAGCGGTACTTCCGGATCCGGCTACGCGACTGCTCACCTGGGTCTGGCCGCGTTGGATTCCACTCGACGAGAACGCGAGGGCGTTTGAGCGCTTCGAGTGGCTCGAACGGCAATTGTCCGGTTCGAAGCTTCCGACCCTAATCATCTGGGGACGCGAGGACGAGGTATTCGACGCAGCCACGTTTTCGAATCGTTTCAAACAGCTGCTTCCTCACGCCGAGGGACCGCATCTCGTGACTGGTCGCCACTTTTTGCAAGAGGATTCTGGACGTGAGATAGCGGACCTGATCCGTTCCTTCCTGGACCGTCTCGACGCAGAGGAGGGCGGCCTGTGACCGAAGTGGCGATCATCGAGAAGCCCGATCTTCGGGGAAAACGCCTCTCCTTCGCGCTGGCGGAAGAGCGGGTGTCGCACTATCCCGAATTCCGGGATTTCTTTGTCCGAACGTTTGACTTGGACGCCAAGGGCCTCGCGGAACCGGCATTCGTTCGTGCCCCGTCCGGCTTCGCCTATGCATTTATTTTCATCGGTAGAAGCGGCGAGCCGTTCCCGTCAGGTCTTGAAATCCATGCTGTCGTCGACGCGATGGAACCTATCGAAGGGACGACCATGGATCGGGATCTCTGGTCGATCTTGCGCTGGATGATCGGCGGCATCGGGGGTCCCTGGACGGTCGAGGATTTCGACCGGACCGGACGTTTGTATCGCATACCCGTAGCTCCAAAAGGTTGAATAGCCGGGCGGATGTCCTGTCATTGACCGGCTGCAAGGCCTGGTGTGGCGACACTGACGTTCCTTTCGGTTTCTCAGCGGCCTCGCAAAAGGAACGTCAAAGTCAAACGCCACACTAGAATTATTGATTTGCTAGTGTCCCTTTGGTTCTGACATTCGTAAAGTGCCCGCTGCGATATGATACGAATGTCAGAACCGGGACGCTAGAGGGTCGAGCTATGCGGTTAAATGATGACACTGTTCCTCCGAACAGCGCTTGATGAATTTTAGATCGTATGATCTAAAAGCGAGCATTATTTACCGGCCGCGAGCACCTTCGGATTGAACCACTCGAATCGCGGCTGGCGCGATGCCCAAACAATCGAATTCGTCTGGGAGCGCAGCGCTTACCTCGCGCCAAGCGACATCGCTGGTCCGCTTCTGGTCCGCGCTCCTCGGGCTGGGAGTCGCTTTCGCCGCCATCTCGACCATCCGAAGTAGCCCAAAGGGAGAAAGCCAATGATCCGCTTCTATTATCATCCGACGCCCAATCCGGCGAAAGTCGCGCTTATGCTGGAGGAGGTCGGCTTGGCCTATCAGTTGGTGCCGATTGATACTAGCAAGGGGGAGCAGCATGCGCCCGAGTTCCGGGCGGTCAATCCGAACGGAAAAGTGCCTGCCATCGTCGATAGTGACGGGCCTGGCGGAAAAGAAGCCCGAGTTTTCGATTCCGGTGCGATTCTGCTTTACCTGGCGGAAAAAACCGGACGTCTTATGGGGACGCCCGCCGACAGACCAGAGTTGCTGTCATGGCTTTTCTTCATCGCAACCGGTATCGGACCCTTCTCCGGACAAGCCGTGCATTTCCAGCACGCGGCGCCCGAGAAGCTCTCTTATGCTATCAATCGGTATCGTCGCGAAGTCGAGCGGCACTACGAGGTGCTCGATGCTCACTTGAAAGGCCGCGAATTCGTCGTCGGTAAAGACTTCTCGATTGCCGACATCTCGGGATGGGGATGGGTCGATCGCGCGTCCCGCGTGCTGCCGGGCGACACGCCGCCCCTTGCGGCGTTCCCTAATATCGAACGTTGGTGTCGGGCGATCGACGCCCGTCCGGCCGTAGCGAGAGCCCGGGCGGTAGGAAAAGATCATGCCTTCAAGAAGGAAGTGGATGAAGAGGCACGCCGAGCGCTTTTTCCTTCGAACTATCCGAAGGCCTCTCAGTAGAGCACAGCAGAAACTCCAAACAAGGTCGAGTAGCGAAATGAAACTTCAAGGAAAACGAGCGCTGATCACGGGCGGTTCAAGCGGCATCGGTTTTGCGATCGCCGAGGCGATGTTGGCCAGAGGCGCAACGGTCGCCATTACCGGGCGACGACCGGAAGTCCTGGCCGAAGCGGCCGATCGGCTTCGTCAGGGCGGTCGCAATGTCGAATCCGTCGCGGCGGATGTCAGCACGGAAAAGGGTCGTCAGACCACGCTCGAGCACGCGTTAGACAAACTCGGCGGGCTGGATATCCTCGTGAACAACGCCGGCGGAGTGAGAGCCGGCCGGCTTGAGGACACTACTGAGGCTGAAATCCGGAAGATGATCGAGGTCGATCTAGTGGCCCCGATCATGTTGACGCGTGCGGCGTTGCCTTCGTTGCGCGCGAGCGGCGGCGGTCTGGTCGTCAACGTTACTTCGGGCATAGCGCTTGTCGCGGCACCGTTTTATGCGACGTATGCCGGCGTCAAAGGTGGTTTGGCGAAATTCGGAGAATCGCTTCGGCGCGAGTTGAACGGTGAGGGTGTACAGGTCATGACGGTATACCCGGGAGCGACCGACACTCCCATGATGAGTTCGTCTCGTGCTGGACCCGAACTCGGCTTTACACGAGAGCCGGCGAACGCGGTCGCCGCGGCCGTGGTGGAAGGAATCGAGCAGGATGCCTTCGAGGTGATCCGTGGAGGCGAGGCCCGAGCGAAGATGATCGCCTTGAATCGCGAGGACCCGGCAGCCCTCGACAAACGCTTTCTGGATCTCAAGCCGGCGCTCGCGGAAGCCGTCCGCGACCATTCGGCACTTTAGTCCGGAATAAGGTCTCGCGGTTGGGGTACCAAGTAGCATAGCAACAAGGGAAGCCTCCAATGACACGTTTCGCACTCTACGTCGAGCTGAAGGCAAAGCAGGGCCGGGAAGAGGATGTCGCGAGCTTCTTGGCTAACGCCCGGAATCTTGTAATTGCCGAAGCCGGCACCGTTGCCTGGTTCGCTGTGCGCTTCGACAAGACGACCTTCGCGATCTTCGACGCCTTTAACGATGAGGCCGGGCGAACCGCACATCTGAACGGTGCCGTGGCTGCCGCGCTGATGGCAAACGCGGCGGACCTGCTTGCCGCGTCGCCTGAGATCCGTCAGCCGGCGGTGCTTGCGGACAAGCTTCCAACCTGACTCTGGTCATCCGTCGAACGCTCGGTTGCAAGCGAGCGGATCGATGACGGGATTATCGCGATGCTGACGATCTGGGGACGAGCCAATTCCATCAATGTGCAGAAAGTCCTCTGGTGCTGCGGCGAGCTTGGCCTGGCGTATGAGAGGATCGATGCGGGCAACGAGTTCGAAGTAAATAAAACCGCCGAATACCGCGCACTCAACCCGAACGGCCTCGTGCCGACGATCGAAGACGGAGAAATCAAGCTTTGGGAATCGAATGTGATCGTTCGATATCTCGCTCACAAAAACGGGAATGGTTTGCTGTGTCCCTCGGACATCGGGATACGCTTTGACGCCGAACGTTGGATGGACTGGCAAGCGACCGTGTTTTGGCCGGCGTTGCGCCCGTTATTCATCGAACTAGTCAGGACAGTCCCGGCAAAGCGTGACCCCGCGGTTGTCTCAAAGGGCATGAATCTGTGCCTGGCGGCTGTTCGAATTCTCGATGAGCGACTTTCCGATCGAGCTTTTCTCGCCGGCGACTCTTTTTCGATGGGCGACATCCCTGCAGCTACGACCGTCCATCGATGGTATTCGTTAAATATCGATCGTCCGGAGTTGCCCAACGTGCAACGGTGGTACAATCTCATGAAACAGCGCCAGCCATTTTGTGAAGCGGTGATGACGCCGTTGAGTTGAGCGACATACCGGTTGGTTAGACGCCAGGCGCTCGACTCGCCAGGTTCGAAACGGGGCCTTCCGGTCCGACGCCTACGCGAAGCCGCAATGAAGGTATTCGCGATCGTCGATGGAAACGGCGACATGATCGCCAAGTCTCACAGGGTGCAGACCGAGCGGCGTACCTGCAAGCACGATGTCTCCCGGTCTCAAGATTTCACCGAAGCGATCGAGATCGCTCTGCAACCAGTCGACTGCTTCGGTCGCGCCACCTTGCATGGCCCACAACGGGCCGGTATCGACGGTTGTACCGTTGATGGCCACGGAGAGGGTATGTGCGTTTTCCCACTCCTCCAGCGATGTCGTCTCGAGTTCACTGGATACGACCACACCGGCGTTGAGCCCGTTATTGGCCACCAGTTCGGCAAGTGTCTTGCGCGGCGCCCTGAAGACGAATTGATGTAGTTCGATGACGGGAAAAGCGCCCGCGATTCGTCCGTCGGCGCCGATCCGAAGGGCCATTTCTCCCTCGATCGCGGGATTTGTGAACGCCGTATGTCGAAGCTTCTCACCGCCTTTTCGGATCTCACTTCGAAACAGGCGTGCGTGGATAGGTCCGCTCATGCCAAACTGTTCGACGACGCCGGCGCCGATGCAACCGACCTTGTATCCAGCGATTGCGTCTCCGGCGGCGCAGCGTAGGCGCGCAGTCTCCATTTGGATCGCATAGGCTTCATCCAACGTCACCGACAATTCCGGATCGGCAAAGGAACTGCCCGGCTCGGCCCGCCGGTAGTCCTGCCATTGCCGACCGGCCAAAGACATCAGCCGCGGCGTCAGACGAATGACGTTCGGTGCCGTCATCGCTAAGCCAGCCGATATTTTGCGACGGCATCGGCATCCCAAGCGAGCCCGTTGCCAGGACGGTCGGAAGGAATTGCCAAGCCGTTTTCGATTCGCAGCGGCTGCCGCAGGATCGGATTGGCCCAGTCGACGTATTCGAGCCAATGGCGGCCGGGCGTTGCCGCCAGCAAATGTGCGCTTACTTCGGGAAACAGATGCGAAGATACTTCGCGGTTGTACGCTGCTGCGAGACCGGCTGCTCGCTGCCAGCCGGTGACGCCGCCGATCCGGTCGAGGTCGAGCATCACGTAGTCCGATGAACCCGCCTCCAGAGCCGCTGCCATTGGATGGAGCCCGGTGAAATTCTCTCCGATCTGGATAGGCGTTCTCGCAGCTTGAGCCAGAAGCGCCATGTGGCGGTAGTCGTCGTGCCGGATCGGCTCCTCGATCCAGTAGATTCCCTCGTGATCGAGCGCGTACGCAGATTGCAGTGCATCCGCAAACGTCAGGGCTTGGTTGAAGTCGACCATGACCCGCACGTTATCAGGTAGCCGTCGTCGTACCGCTCTAACGGTCGCCAGATCTTGCTCGAAACTGCTTCGTCCGAGTCTCAATTTGACAGCCGTGAAACCACCTTCCAACAAGGCTTCAGCTTCATCGGCGGCGGCATCCGGCGGCATCAGCCCCAGCCCGTTGCTGTTGTAGGCCGCGATCGGCTTCAGGCTCGCCCCGAGATAGACCGCAAGCGGCACATTCGCCGACTTGGCGACGGCATCCCAAACCGCGGTATCGACGGACGAGGCGACCATAGCCAGAGGTCCGCTCAGGCCCGGAAGCCTGAAATGCCGCGAAACTACAAGAGCGATGTCAAGCGGAGCCAGAGGTTCGCCTTCCAACAACTCGCTTAGCTCGGCCACCACGGGCAAGAGCGAACGCGCGATCGATTGCTGGTAGCAAAACGCGTATGCGTGACCCCGAACGCCGTCCCGGGTCAGGAGGTCGACCAGCAGCAGACAGGCCTCGTCGATGCTTTTGGCGCTCGTTCCAAGAGGCCGTTTCATGGGCAACTTCACCGCTGTCGCCGTCAGTGAACGGAGCACTGGAGGGCTGGTGCGCGATATCGGCAACCCAGATGACAAGGCTAAAGCAACTCCACTTTTACCTGTTATCTAACGGTCGATCCAGAATTTCGCAAGCCATCCCCTTCGTCGAAGACAGCACCTAGTGTAGCGACTCTGACGTTCCTTTCGGTGTTGCCGCGAGCTCTCGGAAGGAACGTCAGAGTCAAAGCTACACTAGTGCCCGCCTATTTGAAGTTCCTGCACCACAAGCGGCGAATTCGATCCAGGAACTTCAAATAGAAAAGCGGCCACTAAAATCAATAGGTTTGCTAGTGCCCCTGACTTTCCGAAGTTCGTGGAAGTGCGTGCTGCGATGGAGCACGAACTTCGGAAAGTGGGCACTAGGATCATATAGTTGCTAGTGTCCCTTTGGTTTTGACATTCGTAAAAGTGCCCGCTGCGATGGGATACGAATGTCAGAACCGGGACACTAGATTTATCTGGAGGAGCTTACTTCAGGTTCGTCGACAAGAGGTCGGAAAGCGCCGCGAGGCCATTGACCTTGTAGTCCGGCTCGAGGCCCAGTTCGTCCATTTGCGTTCGCAGCGCCCTGAACATGGTCAAGGGCGCGACTAGATCGGCTCTCTCGCACGCCTTCTGCATGGCTTCCGGCGTCACCCTCTCGATCCAGGCGACCTTCAGCCCGACGGCCTTTGCACCGATCGCATCCCAAGGATTGGACGATACGAAGAGGACTTCGGAAGGCCTTACGCCGAGACGAGATTCGATCAAAGAATACGCATCGGGGCTCGGTTTGAAAATCCGATTGGCATCGATACTGATTGTCGCGTCCAAAATAGTATCGAGGCCGGTATTTCGCACTAAACTCGTGAGCATCTCAGTGCTGCCGTTCGATAGAATGGCTCGCTTGTAGCTCTTCAAGGACAGCAATGCAGGTTTCGCATCCGGATACAGATCGAGATGGACATACTTGTCCATGATCTCCTCAAAGATGCTCTCGTCGCACTTCAAACCCAGGATTTTCAGCGTGTAGCTCAAAGACTCTCTGGTAATGACGGAAAAATCCGCATAGCGCCGCATCAAGGACCGAAGCCACGTATATTCGAGCTGTTTGACGCGCCAGACCTGGGTGATGAGTTCTCCGTAGCCCGGGAACGTCTTGTCGGTAACGGCCGCAACGGATTGGATGTCGTAGAGGGTGCCATATGCGTCGAAGACAACCGCTTTGATAGTCACGAGGGAAGCTTTCTTTATTACGAGGATCGTTCAGGGGCGACGCCGGTATGGACTTGCAGCAGAAATGCGTCGAAGCGCTTTTCGTTCTCCAAGTCGCGACCGGCGATCAAGGTGCCAAACACGGCCCCGAGAAAACCTAACGGTAGAGATATAATCGTGGGATTGACGAGAGGCCAAACGGCTTCGCTTCCGCGCATGGCCGGACCGATCATGGCCAACACGACGGAACTGATCAGGCCCACGGCCATTCCACCGACGACACCCCCCGTGTTGAAGCGCCGCCAGAACAGCGAGAGCACCAGGACCGGGAAATTCGCGCTGGCGGCTACGCAGATGGCCAGGATCACGAGAACCGCGACGTTTATTCCCTGAGCAAGAATGCCGAGCGCGATGGCGAGAAGTCCGATAACGACCGCCGTCACGCGCGCTATCTGGACTTCGCGCCGACCGTCGACCTTGCCACCTTTCATCCAGTTCACGTAGAAATCGTGCGCGATGGTGCTTGACGTCGACAAAGTGAGTGCCGAGACGACTGCGAGGATAGTCGCGACGGCCACCGCGGCCACGAACCCGAGCATGAGGTCACCGCCAAATGTACCTTTACCGCCGCCGAGATATTGGGCCAACAAGGGTAGCGTGAGATTGCCACCCTTGTCGGCGGCACGGATCGCGTCCTGTCCGACGAAGTCGGCGGCCGCGAGCCCGAACAGCGTCGTCGCCGCAAAAAACGCTCCGGCCAAAAACATGACCCAGACCACTGATCTCCGCGCTGCGCGGGCGTCAGGAACCGTATAAAAGCGCGTCATCACGTGCGGCAGGCCCGCCAGCCCCAGAGTGTAGCCCAAGCCCAACGAAATCTGATCGAAGGGGTTCTTGAGATAGTTGCCCGGAAGGAGATATTTGGCGCCGTATTTGGCCTCGTCGTCCGCAAAGAAGGTGAGCGGATTGAAATGAACCAGCGAAAGCGCCATGACGAGGACGATAGCGCCGGCTCCGAGCATCAGAACCGCCTTGACGATCTGTACCCATGTGGTCGCCAGCATGCCGCCGAACGCGACATAGACGATCATGCTTAAGCCGACGAACACCACCGCCCAATCGTACGATATACCGGTCAACAATCGAACCAGCACGCCGGCGCCCGCCATCTGGGGCATCAGGTACGCGAAGTTGACGATGACGGTTCCTGTTATCGCTGCGAGAAGCGAGGTGCGGGTCTGCATGCGGCTGCGAATGACGTCGCCGAGCGTGTATTTTCCGGAGTTGCGAAGCGGCTCCGCGATCAGGAACAGAACGGTGCAGAAGGCTACGAGCGGACCCAGCGCATAGAAAGCGCCGTCCATACCGTATAGCGCGGTCAGTCCGGTAAAGCCGAGAAACGCGGCGGCGCTGCACCAATCGCCGGCCAGAGCGAAGCCGTTCTGCGCCGCCGTAAGGCGACTGTCCGCCGCGTAAAAGTCGCTGGTCGTGGTGGTCCGCTTGGCCGCCCAATAAGTGATGCCAAGGCTGATCAGCAAAATTACGGCAAAGATAGTAAGCGTGACGCTCACTGGTCCGACCTCCGGATCGAAGCCTGATCCGCGGCCTTCGAAGCGAGCGGGTCGAACTTGTTGTTGGCGATGCGCTCGTAAACGAGGGCGAGCACCCACGAAATAAAATAATTGACCCCAATCAGGGTAAAGCCCAGGTTCAAGGAGCCGACAATCTTCAACGACATCAGATCTTTGGCGAAGCCAGCCAGCACAGTCAATCCGATGTAACCGGTCATGAAAATGACGGTCATGGGCACGAGAAACCTGACCTTCTCTGCCACTAACAGCCGAACGAAATCTTGCGCGGCTTCCGGCCGGGCCTCGCTACCAGACATCATCCCTCCCATTTCGCCCCGCTTTTGCGCAGGTTGGCCTCCGCCAGCTTTCGTACCGGTAGGGCTTGCCACCTTTACGCAGGCGCCCGCTAGTGGCAAAATGAATTATAGCGATACTTGGTATCGGATTTAACGATTATGGAGACCGGCGGTGAATCTGGATATCGATTGCCTTCGTTCGTTTCTCGTGGTCGCGGACGCCATGAGTTTCTCTCGTGCGGCCGAAACGGTTGGTCGCTCGCAGTCGACCATCAGCCAGCAGATCGCGAAACTTGAGACCCAGGTCGGCCGGCCTCTTCTGTCTCGGCGCAAGGGAAGGGTGTTGGAATTGACGACCGAAGGCGGCCGGCTCATGCAGTATGCGCGACGGATACTTCGGCTAAACGACGAAGCGTACGCCTCCATGTCCGACGATCTACTCACGGGCTTCGTGCGTCTTGGCGTTCCGCTCGATTTTTTTGGCCGCGATTTCACGGTCTGGCTTGCGCGGTTCAAGGTGAAGCATCCGATGGTCGGCCTGGAAGTCGAGGCCAACCAGTCTGAAAGCTTACAGAAGCGCAGCGCTCGTGGAGACTTCGACCTTGCCTTCTTCAAACAGGAGGCCGGCGCGAAGTTTGGCACTGTAGCGCTACGCGAGCAATTGGTTTGGGTCAGCGGCCCGAACTACACCGCCAACGATTTGGATTCTCTCCCTTTGATCCTGTTTCCCGAGGGATGCACGTACCGCCGTTGCGCCATCGCTTCCCTGAAGGATCATGGTCGTCCCTGGCATCTCAGTTTTGTCAGCCCGAGCTTCGAATGTCTCAGATCCGCCGCCGCGGAGGGCATGGGAATAACGGTGCTCGCCCGAGCCTTGGTTTCAGCTCCGCTCAAGATCGTTCCTCACGGCGGGCGCTTGCCGCAGTTGCCTGACATCGAGCTGGCGTATTCATTTGGACGGCGCAGCAATTCCCGTGTTGTCGGCGAACTCGCCAATCATCTGGCCGATAGTTTGGCCTCGGTCGGTTCGCAAAATTCATCGAACACGCCGGTTTGAACCGATAGTCGCTTCACGAGAGTCGACGGGGGCATGGCGCAAGTCTGACCCCGGCGCGGTCCCGCGGCCGGTGCATCTTCAGCTTGGGGGCATCCTAAGGGTCGTACGCTGCATTCGCTGATGACATCTGGAGAGGGCAATGGTCCAGGGCGCAGGCCTTTAAAACTTATGAGAGGGAATCGGGTCCAGTTAGCGTTTCTTTTATTCTGTGATGGAATCCAGCCAGGCGACGAAGTGATGGATTTGTCCGAACGAAAAAAGTTGCTCGGTAAAAGCGCCTGGCTTGAAGCCGGCTCGCGCGGCTGTAATACGCATACCGAGGCAATGTCGGGCGGCATGCGAACAATGAAATTGGGGCGATCAGGTATCTTCGCTGACTTGGCGCGCGGCGTGAAGTTCTTGGCGTTCCCAAACGCGAAAAGCTGAACCACGTACTCACCGAGTGTCAAGCCAAGCCGTTTCGCGGCGGCGCGGATTCCGGATGCGCCAATCGAGTTTTCAAAAGAATTGTTGGACTGAATGGCGGTCGCGGATCGATAGCCGAGCGTGACCGAACGTCAAGTGCGTCGGCAAGCAATAGGCAAGCAAGTGCTGGAGCGCTGCAAAATCCGACGCTAATTCACTTGGGTGATTTGCCTGACGAGGCAAATCACCTGAACTCGTGTCTAGCCCCGCGCGCAAAAATATTTCGTTTGGTGGTTTGCTAGAAGCAGTCTTACTGATTCCAACCGTCCCGCCCCGAATGAAGGGGCGTATCGCGATCGTCACGAACGTTGGGTGCGGGATGCAGTGGACGCGGGTTGCGGCGCAAGACGGGCGCCGCCGAAGCGGACGGCGAAGTCGTGTGGGCCTGATATCCCGACGCTGATATCAAGATAGCGACGATGCTAACGCATCGCGGCTAGCGACGGAGACAACCAAGCCCGGTCTCCGGGGCGAGCACGAAGGAAACCGTTAAAACCATTGCGCAGGGAAGGTCGGGCGTCTCCGGCAAACCTGTGGTGACTACGCTCGTGTCCTTTATTTTTTTGGACGCGAGGCTGCGGGTGCGTCGTGCGCCCGGCTTTCCCTGCGCCCTTTATTTGAAGGGGTGTTTGTCCAAACCTCGGGCGCCGTCGCGTCGCGAGAACGCGCTTTGCTGTGTTAGGCAGGCTGTTTGACAACTGAAGGGATGCGGGAGCCGCTCTTGCAGGGCTTGGCTGGGGAACTAGGATTCGAACCTAGACAAACAGAGTCAGAGTCTGTTGTGCTACCGTTACACCATTCCCCAAACTATCCCTAGATATCAATGACATACGGGATAAACTGACTGCCGCGGGTGAACATTCGCCACGTCCCCTTTGGCATCGAGGTCCTTCTACTCGCTCCATGCTGCTTTTGGCAAGCAGAGGCGGCAAGCGGTCGCCGAAGGGCGCATTGCCCCTGTCAGGTGGGCATGCAATGTTTAAACCTCAATAAAACAGGGGATGTGGACGGCTTCTCCGCACGCAATACGGCCTCAAGAGCGTAAGCGGCGGTGAAACCTCTCGGAGGCGTTCAGACATGAAATTGATGCGTATCGTGGGGCTGCTGTCTGCGGTCTCGATTTTTGTTTTGCCCGCGGGCGGGGTGTTTGCCCAGGAGAAGACCTTCAAGATCGGCGCAGTGCTGCCGTTGAGCGGCGGGGCTGCCACCGCCGGCGCCCATACCAAGGCCGCGATCGAAGTCGCCGTCGATATCATCAACAATGCCTATCCCGAATTCGGCAATTTCCCGCTGGCGAAGGACGCCGGTCTCGCCGGCCTCGGCGGCGCCAAGGTCGAAGTGGTGTTCGGCGACAACCAGGGCAGCCCGGCCACGGGACAAAACCAGACGCTGCGCCTGATTACCGAAGAGAAGGTGGTGGCCGTCACCGGCGCCTATCAATCCGGCGTCACGCTGACGGCGAGCGCGATCGCCGAAAAATACGGCATTCCCTTCGTCAACGGCGAGTCGGTCGCCGCCAATCTGACCGAGCGCGGTTTCAAATGGTTCTTTCGCACCACCCCGGTCGCCTCCGACATCGCCAAGATCTATTACGACTTCCTCACCGACATGAAAGCATCGGGCGTCAAGAGCGACAGCATTGCGATCGTCCACGACACCACCGAATACGGCGCCTCGGTCGCCAACGTCGTCACCAGCACGTTCAAGGAAAAGGGCCAGGCCATCGCGCTGGATATTCCCTATACGATCAATGCGACGGACGTGCAGGGCCAGGTGCTGCAATTGAAAGAGAAGAAGCCGGACGTCGTGGTCATGATTGCCTATACGTCCGACGCCATTCTCTATCAGAAGACGATGCAGGCGCTCGATTACAAGCCGCCGATGATTATCGCGGACGATTCCGGCTATTCCGACCCGTCCATGATCAAGGCGGTCGGCAAGATATCGCAAGGCGTTCTCAATCGCTCGTCGTGGAGCGTCGGCCCGGCGGGTTCGCCGACCGCGCTGATTGCGGAGATGTACAAGAAGAAGACCGGCGACGACATGGATGACACCACGGGCCGCGCGATGCAGGCGTTCCTTGTTCTCTGCGACGCCATCGACCGCGCCGGCTCGACCGAACCCGCCAAAATCCAGGCGGCCCTGAAAGCGACCGATCTCAAGCCCGATCAGCTGATGATGGGCTACAAGGGCGTCAAGTTCGACGAAAAGGGCCAGAACGTGCTGGCCTCGAGCCTCATCATCCAGTTGCAGGATGGCGAGAATTACGTCGCGGTCTGGCCGAAGGGCAATTCGCAGAAGGCGCCGGCACTTCCCTACAAAGGCTGGTGAGATTTTTGAGAGGGGCGGCGAATGGCGTGGATTTGACATTCGCTGCCCGATTTTCCCCTGACCATCGTCGAAAATTCATCCGCAAGATGCGACCGACGGCATGTCCTTCACGCTAATCCAGGTGATCGCAGGCGGCCTTTTGCTGGGCGCCGTCTATGCGTTGTTTTCCTCCGGCCTCACGCTGGTGTGGGGCATGATGAACATCGTCAATTTCGCGCATGGCGATTTCGTCATGCTCGGCATGTATGTGGCGTTTGTGGTCTGGACCTTGTTCGGCGCGGGACCGTGGGCGGGCGCGCCGCTCGCCGTTCTCGTGCTCGCCACGCTCGGCATCGTCGTCTATTTCGGACTGATCCGCGACATCATGAAAGGGCCAATGCTGGCCCAGATCCTCGGCACCTTTGGGCTGGCGCTGTTGCTGCGTTATTCCGTGTTCTGGTGGTTCGGCGCCAACTTCCTGTCGCTGCCTGAAAATCTCGTCGGCGGCACTTTTGAGATGATGGGCCTGCGAATTCAGGCATCGCGGCTTCTGGCCGGCGTGGTCGCGCTGCTGGTGACGCTCGGTCTGCACTTTCTGCTGACGCGAACCTCGCTGGGTTCGAAAATGCTGGCGGTGGCCGAAGATTCCACGGCCGCGCAATTGATGGGAATTAGGCCCGACGCCATGCAGGCGCTTGCCTGGGCGATCGCCGCGGGCGCAACGGGTCTGGCCGGCGCGCTGATCGCGACGTTCTTCTATATCGTGCCGACGGTCGGTGAGACCCTGGGGATCGTTGCCTTCGTCACGGTGTCGCTGGGTGGATTCGGCAGCGTGCCGGGAGCGCTGGTGGCGGGACTTCTGATCGGCGTCATCGAATCCCTGTCGGCCTACCTGATCGGACCGATCTACAAGGACATGGTCGTCTACGCGCTGTTTCTCGGCTTCCTCTGGTTCCGGCCGCAGGGCCTGTTGGGCAGGGTGTGATGCGGCGGCTTGTGCCCACGTTCCGAAGTACGTGCACCGCCTCGGCATGCACCATTCACGAACTTCGGAAAGTCATAATTCCAGTGCCGCTTCTCCATTTGAAGTTCCTGAACGGAGTTTGCCGCTCGTGGTGAAGAATTTCAAATGGGCGGCGCTGGTCTGGCTCTCGGCCTTGACGGCCCTGATCGTCGCCTATCCGCTGCTGTTCTCAACGCCGTTTCAGCAGCGGCTCGGCGCGCTGGTGCTGCTGTATGCGATTGCCGCATCGGCCTGGAACATCGTCGGCGGCTATGCCGGCCAGGTCTCGGTCGGCCACGTCGTGTTCTTCGGCTGTGGCGCCTATGCCGCGATGGGGGCCTATGCCCATTTCGGATGGCCGCCGGTGCTGGGTATTCCGATCGGCATCGTGGTCAGCGTCGGGATCGCGGCGGTGATCGGCGTGCCGACGCTGCGGCTCTCCGGCCATTATTTCAGCATGGCCACCATCGCGGTCGCCGAACTGGTCAGGCTGATCGTCACCAACACGCCATATCTCGGCGCTGCCGTGGGCTTGAGCGGACCGACCGTGCCGCGGAACGTGTTCGATCTCTCGTTCATCTCGGCGCTGCCGTATTACTATCTGTTTCTGTCGGTCCTGATCGTAACACTCGGCATCACCTGGTGGATGACCAACAGCCGGATGGGATTTTATCTGCGCGCGATCCGCGATTCCGAACGCGCCGCGCGCTCGCTCGGTGCGCCCGCCAGCCGCACCAAGCTTGCGGCTTTCATGTTGAGCGCAGGCCTCACCAGCGTGGCCGGTGCGCTCTATGCGGTGATGTTCGGCTTCGTCGATCCCGAATCCGGTCTCGGCCTCCTGATCTCCGTCAAGATCCTGATCATGGCGGCGCTCGGCGGCGCGGGGCTTTTGTTCGGGCCGCTCGTCGGTGCGGCGATCCTGGTGCCGCTTGAGGAGATTTCCAATAATCTTCTGGGCGGCAGGGGAGCGGGGCTGACCTTCGTCGTGTATGGCGCGATCATCGTGCTGATCGCGCGCTTTCAACCCGGCGGCATTTTGGCCCTGGTCCATCGGCTGTGGTCAAAGCAATGGCGGGGGAAATCGCCGGACACGGCCGCGGCGGGAGGAGCCATCCATGCTCCTTGAGGCGCGCGAGATCACCAGGGCATTTGGCAGCTTCAAGGCCGTCGACAGCGCCTCGGTCACGGTGGCCAAGGGCGATATTCTCGGCCTGATCGGGCCGAACGGCGCGGGCAAATCCACCTTCTTCAACTGCCTGACGGGCGATGTCGCCTCGACGTCGGGAAAGGTGCTGTTCGACGGCCACGACATCACGGCGCTCGCGCCGGAGGCGCGCGCCCGGATCGGACTCGCGCGCACCTTTCAGGTGCCGCAGACCTTCGAGAGCATGTCGGTGCTGGAGAACGTGATGATCGGCGCGTTTCTCCGCACCCCTCGCAAGTCCGAGGCCGAGGCCCGCGCGCGCACCGTGCTGAAGCGTGTCGGCATGGGGCGGCTTGCGGAAACGCCGGCGCGGTCGCTGGGAACGCCCGGCCGCAAGCGGCTCGAAATCGCGCGTGCGCTGGCGACCGAACCCAAGGTGCTGCTGCTCGATGAGGCGATGGCGGGGCTGACGCAACGCGAGGTGCAAACGGCGATCGATCTCGTGCGCGACATCCATCGCTCCGGTATCACGCTCGTCATCGTCGAGCACATCATGGAAGTCATCATGTCGCTGGCGACGAGCGTCATGGTGTTCCATCAGGGCCGCGAAATCGCGCGCGGCAGTCCGCGCGAGGTCACCGGCAATCCGGCCGTCATCGAAGCCTATCTCGGCAAACGCGCCGCCAGGGCGGCTGCGTCGCATACGCCCATCGAACTCACGGGTGGACTCGTGCCGTCATGACCGCACCCTTGCTGAAGCTCGATCATCTGGAGGTTCGCTATGGCGACCTGATCGGCGTGTCCGATGTTTCGTTCGAAGTGCCCGAGGGCAGCGTGGTCGCGCTGCTCGGCTCCAACGGCGGCGGCAAGACCACGGTTCTCAATGCCATTGCCGGCCTGATCCCGGTCCACGCGGGCGGAATCGAATTTCGCGGCCGGCCGATCGGCGGACGAAGTGCATTTTCGATCGTGCGCGAGGGGCTTGCGCTGTCGCCGGAGGGCTGGCGGTTGTTCGTGCAGCAAAGCGTCGAGAACAACCTGAAACTCGGCGCAACGCCGCTGCACGACAGGAAGCGCGCGGCAACGCTGCTTGAGCGGGTCTATGACATCTTTCCGAAGCTTGGCGAGCGGCGCAACCAGCGCGCTGGCACCATGTCGGGCGGCGAACGCCAGATGCTGGCGGTCGGCCGCGCGCTGATGAGCGATCCGAAGCTCTTGATGCTGGATGAGCCGTCGCTCGGTCTGGCGCCGGCGGTGGTCGAAACCATGTATGATACGTTCGGCCGACTGCATAAAGAAGGCTTAACCATTCTGCTCGCGGAGCAGTCGGTCGAACTCGCCCTTGAGGTGTCCGATTTCGCTACCGTCCTTCAGGTCGGCAAAAGCGTGTTGTCGGGCAGGGCGGCCGATCTTGCCAACGATCCGCAGGTGCAAAAGGCCTATCTCGGGATCGGCTGAAATCCCGGTCCGCCGATCGCAAAGCTTGCGCGGAAACCTACTTGATCTTGTCGTAGGCCGCCGTGAAGTCGTTGAGCGCCATCGGGATCGTGATGGTTTCCTTGGCGAGATCCTGGAACAGGACCTTCAACTGCTTGCCGGATCGCAGCGCAGCCAGCATTTCCGGAGAAACCGGGAAGCTCGCGTAGCATCCCCTGTTCTCGCAGGTCTGGATCGGCAGGTCGATGCTCTTGCCGTCGTCGACCTGAAGCTTCGCGCCGGCTTGCAGGTTCAGCCCGAGCGGCAGTTGCACGAGCGCAACCGGTGCGCGGGTGTCTCCCGGCACACGGATATTGACCAATACGACCAGTTGTCCGGTCTTGGTGAGAATCGCATTCTGCTCCATCGCACATTCCAGCGGGGCATCGCGGCCCGGGCTGCTGCAGCGCGCGGCCCAGCCGGGCTGAGCCGGAGCCGGGGCGGCGGTGGGCGATGGCGTCGGCGTCGTTTGGGTCGGAGCCTGACCTTTGGCCTTGGGTGTTTGCTGGGCGAGCGAATCACCGCCACCCGCGAAAGCCGCGACGGCAACGACAGCCGCCAGGACGGCGTGCGAACTTCGGAAACCAGGCACCAGTCTTGCGAACTTCACTGATCGGTCTCCGGGGAAGGTTTTGCGCGCCGATCGACGAGCTAATTGGACGGGATCACTCGGCGGCTTCCTTGATGGCGCCGTGCTCGGGAACGTGATGCTCCCCATCGTCTTTCGAGCGCCCCCAGTTGGAGAACGCCACCGAAAGCTTGTCGAGATAGAGATAAATCACCGGCGTCGTAAACAGGGTCAGCGCCTGGCTGACAATGAGACCGCCGACCATCGCGTAACCGAGTGGCTGACGAATTTCAGATCCCGTTCCCGTGCCAAGCATCAGGGGCACGCCGCCGAGCATGGCGGCCATTGTCGTCATCATGATCGGGCGGAAGCGCAGTAGCGCCGCCTTGCGGATCGATTGCTCCGGCGACAGGTGCTCGTCGCGCTCGGCCGCGATCGCGAAATCGACCATCATGATGCCATTCTTCTTGACGATGCCGATCAACAGGATGATGCCGATCAGGGCGATCAGGCTGAAGTCATATCCAAATGCCATCAGGATCGCGAGCGCGCCGACGCCCGCCGAGGGAAGCGTCGACAAAATCGTCAGCGGATGGATGTAGCTTTCATAGAGAATGCCGAGGATCAGGTACACGACCACGAGCGCCGCCATGATCAGCAGCGGTATGGTGCCGAGCGATTGCTGGAACGCCTGCGCGGTACCCTGGAAACTTGAGTTCACGGTCGACGGCACGCCGATTTCGGCCATCGCCCGTTGCACGGCCTCGGTGGCTTGTCCGAGGGCTGCGCCGGACGCGAGGTTGAAGCTGATGGTGATGGCCGGGAACTGGCCCTGGTGGCTGATCGAGAGCGGGCGCACCGGGACGCTGCTCCAGCTTGCAAATGCCGACAGCGGCACCTGATCGCCGGTCGCCGGCGATTTGACATAGAGTTTGTCGAGCGTGTCGAAAGAGCCCTGCAACTCCGGCAAGATTTCCATGATCACGTGATAGCTGTTGAGCTGCGTGAAATACTGCGTCACCTGCCGCTGTCCGAAGGCGTCGTACAGCGTGTCGTCAATCAATTGCGGCTGGATGCCGTAGCGCGAGGCGGTGTCGCGGTTGATCTTGAGTTGGAGCGTTGTGCCTTCCGATTGCTGATCGGTTGCGACGTCACGCAGCTCGGGCAGGGTCTTCATCTTGGCGAGGACCTTGGGCGCCCACTCGTTCAGTTCGTCGAGGTTGGCATCCTGCAGCGTGAACTCGAACTGCGTTCGGGTCGGCCGGCCGCCAAGTCGCACGTCCTGCGCGGCCTGCATATAGAGGCGTCCACCCTCGACCTTTTCAAGCTTGGGCCGCAAGCGGGTGATGACCTGCATCGCAGAGGCGTCGCGCTCGGAAAGCGGCTTCAAGGTGATGTAAACGCTGCCATTGTTGCCGGCCCTGCCGTTGCCGCCAATCGCCATCGCCACCGATGCGACCGCGGGGTCTTCCTGCACGATCGCGCCGAGGGCTTCCTGCGTCTTGAGCATCGAGGCAAAGGAAGTATCCTGCGACGCCTCGGACGTCGCCGTGATCAGGCCGATATCCTGCTGCGGGAAAAAGCCTTTCGGGATGATCATGAAAAGATAGACCGACAGCGCCAGCGTCGCGAAGAAAATGACCAATGTGGTCCGCCGCCAGCTCATGGCGACGTCGAGCCCGCGCTCGTAGGCCTGCAGCATCGCATCGAAGCCGCGCTCGCTCCACTGATAAAACCGTCCGTGCTGGTTCCCTTCGCTATGTGCGCGCAGGAAACGGGAACACATCATCGGCGTCAGCGTCAACGACACGACCATCGACACGAAAATGGTCATTGCCAGCGTCACCGCGAATTCGCGGAACAGCCGGCCGATGATGCCGCCCATCAGCAACAGCGGAATCAGCACGGCGACCAGCGAAATACTGATCGACAGAATCGTGAAGCCGATTTCGGCCGAGCCCTTGAAGGCGGCGGTCAGCGGTTTGTCGCCTTCCTCGATGTAACGTGTGATGTTTTCCAGAACGACGATCGCATCGTCGACGACGAATCCGACCGCGATCGTCAACGCCATCAGGGAGAGGTTGTCGAGCGTATAGCCGAACACCCACATCAGCGCGCAGGCGCCAAGCAGGCCGAGCGGCACCGTCACGGCCGGAATCACCGTGGCCCAGAAACTGCGCAGGAACACGAAGATGACCATGACGACGAGGAAGATGGTCAACAGCAGCGTGAATTGAACGTCCTCGACCGCGGCACGAATGGTCTGCGTTCGATCGCTAATCACACCGATATTGATCGCAGCCGGAATGCCTGCCACCAGCCGCGGCAGCAGCGCCTTGATCTTGTCCACGGTATCGATGACGTTGGCGCCGGGCTGCTTGTAAACCACCAGGAACACGCCGCGTTTGCCGTCGGCCCAGGCGGCCTGCTTGGCGTCTTCCGGACCGGTCACCGCCTGGCCGATGTCGCGAACCCGCAACGGGCCGCCATTGCGATAGGCAATGATGACGTCGTTCCAGTCCTTGGCGTCCAGCATCTGGTCGTTGGCGTAGATCGTGAAGGCGCGCTTCTCGCCGTCGATATTGCCCTTGGGGCTGTCGACCGTCACGATCGAGATCTGGTTGCGGACATCCTCGAGCGACAGGCCCTTGGCCACCAGCTTGGCTGGATCGACCTGGACGCGGACCGAAGGCTTCTGCTGGCCGCCGATCGTGACCTGCGCCACGCCGGAAATCTGACTGATCTGCTGCGCGAGCTGGGCGTCGACGGCGTCGCTGACAGTGGTCAGCGGCAAGGAGTCCGACGTCGCCGACAACAGCAGGATCGGCGAGTCCGCCGGATTGACCTTTCGGTATGTCGGCGGGGTCGGAAGGTTCTTCGGCAGCTGGCCGCCAGCGCCGTTGATGCCAGCCAGCACGTCGTTGGCAGCACCGTCGATGTTGCGGTTGAGATCGAACTGGATCGTGATGGAGGCAGTGCCGAGATAACTTGTCGAAGTCATCTGGGCGATGCCCGGAATCTGCGCGAATTGCCGCTCCAGGGGCTGGGCCACAGACGATGCCATGGTTTCCGGGCTCGCGCCGGGCAGCTGCGCGGTGATCTGGATCGTCGGGAAGTCGACCTGCGGCAGCGGGGCGACGGGGAGCAGGGGATAGGCAACGAGGCCGACGAAAAGAATGCCCGCCATCATCAGCGAGGTGCCGATGGGATAACGAATAAAAGGTGCGGAAATTCCGTTTTCGCCGTTCATTCTTGCCGAACCTTCGTTTGCTCCGGATCGGAGCTCGCCACCGCGATGCTGACGAGCGTGCCTGGGGCGACCTTGAACTGGCCGGCCGTAATGACTTTTTCCCCGGGCGACAGGCCCTGCTCGATCACCGAGCGGCCATCGATCGACTGGCGGACCTTGACCTTCCGTAGCTCAGCCTTGTTGTCTTGACCGACGACAAAGGCATAAAGGCCGCTGGTGCCGTGCTGAACTGCTTCGTCCGGAACCACCGTCGCATCCTTTAGCGTGCTGACGAGAAGCCGCGTGGAGACGGATTGGCCGGGCCACAGAGCGTGGTCCTTATTATCGAAAACGGCCTTGAGGCGAATAGTGCCGCTGGTCGAATCGACCTGGTTGTTCACCACGTCCAGTTTGCCTTCCGCCAGCGGCCGCTTGCCGTCGGTGGTGATCGCCATGGTCTTGAGCGGGTTGGCGCCTTGGGCGTTCTTGATATCGGGCAACTGATCTTCCGGTGCCGTAAAGATAACGGCAATCGGCTCGACTTGGGTGATCGAGACGATTCCGGTCTGGGCGGAGGCGTTGACGATGTTGCCGATATCGACCTGGCGCAAGCCGACGACGCCCGAGATCGGCGCCTTGATGGTCGTATAGTCGATTTGGGTTTGCGCATTGGCGATGGCGGCGACGTCAGCTGCGATCTGGGCCGTCAATTGCGATGCGCTGGAGCGCTGGGTATCGAGCTGCTGGCGGGTCGCGAACTCACCCAGTTTGATGAAACGCTGCAGATCCAGATTGATGTTGGCGAGGTTGGCCTCGTCCTGGTCCTTCTTGGCCTTGGCCTGATCAAGCACAGCCTGGTAGGGCCGGGGATCGATCTCGGTCAACAGGTCACCCTGCTTCACCAGCTGGCCTTCCTTGAAGGCAATCTTGTCGATCTGGCCATCGACGCGGGATCGAACGAGGACGGTGTTAAAGGCCTGAACCGTTCCGAGGCTTGTCAGGTAGATCGGAAAGTCGGTTTTCTCGACGGCGCTTACATTCACCCGCACCGCATTGCGGACTGCCTTTTGTGCACCGTTTGCCGCCGCTTCCTGCTTTTCGCCATGGAAACGCTGCCAGCCGTAATAGCCCAGCCCGGCAACGACCAAGGCCAGCAAAATCCAACGCGTTGTCCGCGATTTTTTCATGTCGGCCTTCAGATTCAAAGAAATATAAGTAGCGGGTCTTCTCAAGGGTTCATAGAGACTCCAAATATAATATGCGTGCACTTAATGTGTAAACACACTATAGCTTGATTTTCCTAAACAATTCGCAATCTGGGCGAACCCCCGGGCCATATGTCTCTCGACCTGAAGAAACAGTTAATTATGCAGTTGGTCGAAAGTTCGCGGCTTTTGCGCAACTACATCGACCATCGCGCCAAAACCCGCGGCACGACCCGCGCGCAATGGATTGTGCTGTTCCGCTTGCGCCAGCAAGAGGGCCTGTCCCAGGTGGATTTGGCCGATGTGCTCGAACTGCAACCGATTTCGCTGGTGCGCCTGCTCGACCGGCTGGTGGAACACGGCCTGGTGGAGCGCCGTAGCGACCCCCGGGACCGACGGGCCAACCGCCTGTTCCTCACCGCATCCGGGCGCCAGTTGGCCGACGAGCTCGATAGCCTGCGCGATGCCATTGCAATCGACGTGTTGCAGGAAGTGCCGGCCGCAGCACTGGAAGCCAGTCTCACGACGCTCCAGGAGGTGAAGGATCGCATCAAGGCCTTGGCCGAGCCAACCGTTGACGCCGCCGCCGAATGATGATCGCGAGACCGTGATCGAAAGGTTCCGGTTCAAAGTGAAAGCAACTCGGGTTTTCGGCGAAAGACGGGCCGGTGGCGCGCCGCTCGCAGCGCAACTCAATGGAATTTGTCTAACTCACGTCTTAAGCGCTCGACGCCGCGCTTGAAATGGTCTTGAAGCAAGTCGACCAAGGCAAAGCCTGATCCAGGAAGTCGCGGGAATGTTCAGAAACATTTTTAAGATGATCGCGCTGCTGACGTTTGTTTCGGTGGGAAGCGCCGCGCTCGCCCAGCAGAACACTGCGGGATCAGATCAGAAAATTTCCGCAAGCCCGGCGCCTTCAGCCCAAAGCGGCGCTGCCGTCTCTTCCGTGGCAACCGCCGATGGCGCGACAACGTCGGCCGATGGCGCCGGCAGGCCGGTGAAGACCATGTCCGTCACGCTGCGCGAGTTGTCGCCCTGGTCCATGTTTCTTTCGGCGGACGTCGTGGTCAAGGCGGTCATGATCGGTCTTGCGTTCGCCTCGCTGGTGACGTGGACGATCTTCATCGCGAAAATGTTCGAATTGTCGCTCATTCAACACAGGCTGCGCGCAGCGCTTCGCAAGATCGGCGATTCAAGGTCGCTGGCCGAGGCGCAATTTGCGCTGGGCGCGAGCGGCACCGTCCTGTCTTCCTTGCTTGCGGCGGCGATGCGCGAAGCGCGGCTGTCGGCGGGAATTTCCAGCGACGCCGGCGTCAAGGAGCGGGCGGCATCGAGTTTTGCCGAAATCGTGCGCGCGGAAGCGCGCCGGATCCGGCTCGGGATGGGACTGCTTGCCACCATCGGTGCGACGTCACCCTTCGTCGGGTTGTTCGGCACGGTGTGGGGCATCATGAACAGCTTCATCGGCATTTCGAAGTCGCAGACGACTAATCTCGCCGTCGTGGCTCCGGGCATCGCCGAGGCGCTGCTGGCGACCGCCTTTGGTCTCGTTGCGGCGATTCCGGCGGTCATCATCTACAACCACTTCGCAAGGGTGACGAAAGGCTACCTCGAACTGGTCGGCCGCTCGTCGGGAGCCGCGGGACGGCTGTTGTCGCGCGATCTCGATCGCACCCATGTCGGCTCGCTGGCGGCTTCGAAATCGCGCGCTGCGGAGTAGGGCATGGGCGCCTCGATCGCCGATACTGAGCTCGATGACGACGCCGATTTTGCGGAGTTGCACGAAATCAACGTCACGCCCTTCATCGACGTCATCCTGGTGCTGCTGATCATCTTCATGGTCGCGGCGCCGTTGTCGACGGTGGATCTTCCGATCGATTTGCCGTCCTCGACGGCGACGCCGCAGAAGAAGCCGGACAAGCCGGTCTATGTCAGCATCAAGCCGGACCTGACGCTCGCCATCGGCGAAAAGCCCGTCAAGCGCGCCGAGCTCATCGCCTCGCTCGATGCTGCCGCAGATGCCAATCCGGAACGTCTGGTTCTCCTGCGCGCCGATCGCGCCGTGGCCTATGGCGACTTGATGGACGTGCTGGAATTGTTGCGCCGAGGAAATTACCGGATGAAACTGGTGGCGCTGGAAGGCGTTGCGGAACCTGCAACCCAATCTGCCGCACCTGTCCCGGCGAGACCCTGATGCGATGAGCGAGCTTACCAACGAGCAACGGCCCTCCTGGCGGCTTTGGACGATCGCGGCAGTGGCCGCGGTCGCGTTGCACGCCGGTGGAGCGGCGCTGGCGTTGACGCATCTGAATTCCAGCGACGAATCCGACGGGCTTGCTGCCAACGCAGCCGTTATTGACGTCGAATTAACGTCGCCGGCTGCCGAAGAAACCGATCTGCCGCCCGGTCCGGACGCCGACGCCTCGGTGGCCTCACCCGCGCTGGCGGAACAGAAGGCTGAAGTCAAACCGACGGACTTGCCGAAGGACACCCCGACGGAAACCGACAATCCGGATCGCGTGGTGACGCAGAACGAGCAAAAAAAGCCCGTGGAGGATGATCCGAAAATCGAGACCGTGCAGACCGCGGCCTCGCAGGAATCGGTCGCACAGGACGCAACCGCCCGGCAGCGGCTCGTAGATGCGCACGAGGGCGACGTGGCGGCGGCGCCGAACATCGGGATCGGCAAGGACAATCAGAGGCTCACCGCCAAGTGGGGGAAGCAGATCAGTGCCTATTTCGAGTTGCACAAGCGTTACCCGAAGACCGAGAAGTTCAAGGCCGCAAGGGTCAAGCTGAGCATGGTCATCAACCGCCTCGGTCACGTGTTGTCGGTTGCGATCGCAGAAACCTCGGGCGATCCGCTGTTTGACGAAGCCGCGCTCGACATGGTCCGCCGCTCTGACCCGGTGCCGCGTCCTTCGAATGATCTGAGGCTGACAGACGACTCCCTCAGCTTCAATCTGGACGTCGACTTCAAGGACAAGAAATGAAAACGCCGGCGATCGCCGGCATTTTGTTTTGTCCGCAACCCACCTCTTCCTGGCCGAGCGGCGGTACTGAAGTTTCTATCGCGCGTCAGCGAAAGAAGTACCGCAAGGCGGCATAAACCACGACCAGGCAGGCGAAGATCAGGGCGACGGGGAGTTTTGGCTTTTCTTGCGGGCCCCGTGCGGCCTTCGGCCGTTGCGCCGGCGGACGTTTGAAGGCGGTGACATTGTCGCTGGTCGGGCCTATCCCGACCTGCTGGGGTTTGACTTCCGGTGCGGAGCCCGCGCCGCCCATCTCCTGATAGTAGCTTTCATAGATGAGCTGGATGATGGCTTCGTTCGCGTCGGTCTCGCTCTTTTCCTTCCGCAGCGCTTTGTAGCGCTCGAGGAAGGCCTGCGCAGCCGGGGGCAGGGAAGAGGCGCCATTCAGTTTTGCCATCATATTCCACGTCGCAAAATCGGCTCTCGCCCTGGTGTCGGCGCGTCGCGCGATCATCATGTCGGCTGCTTTGATCAAAATGGCCTCTGCTCTTTGCGGCGGGTTCCGAGGGTTATGTGTTGCCGGTGACGATAAGAATCAACCGGAGCACATAACCAGTCACGGTTCGTAATATCGATGAAATAACATCAAGATTTAGACCGAGCCGGGAACCTGCCAGCGGCAGCAGGATCAAGAGGCCAATCAGGATCAACATCCCGAACGGCTCCAGCCGCGAAAGCGGCAGCGCCAGCACCCTCGGCAACAGCCCGACCGCGACCCGGCCGCCGTCCAAAGGCGGGATCGGCAGCATATTGAAAATCGCAAGGATCACGTTGATCACAAGCGCATTTTTCAGGTTGTCGGCGACCCACTGCGCACTATCGGCGGGGAGGAAATCCACCACATGGAACGCCGCGGCGGCAACGAGCGCCAGCGCAATATTCGTGGCCGGGCCTGCGATCGCCACCAGCACCATATCGATCCTGGGACTGCGAAGCGCCCGGAAATTCACCGGCACCGGCTTGGCGTAGCCGAACAAAAACGGCGAATGCGACATCAACAGGATCGCCGGCAGGATCAGCGTGCCGAAGGGATCGATGTGCCGGAGAGGATTGAAGCTGACGCGGCCGCGATCATAGGCGGTGTTGTCGCCCAGCCGGTGAGCGACAAAGCCGTGGGCGGCCTCGTGAAAGGTGATCGCGATCACGAGCGGCAAGACCCAGACGGAAACGTCGTAGAGGTCGATGTTCACGGGATGCTTTCCGGATATTGCGGCAGGCCGTCATCAAGCCTGACCCAGGCGATCTTCTCCGAAACCCAGATATGTTCGGTCGGCGCAAAGGCGTTACGGTCGTCGAAGGTCGCAAGCGCAACGCCGGCAGCCGAGCCATCACGGCGCCATGAAAACAGCCGGGTGCCACACCTCTTGCAGAAGACACGTTCGATCCGGTCAGAAGATGGATAGCGGCCGGTATCGCCGGTGATCGTCAATGCGCTCTGCGCATAGAGGGCGCGGGCGTAGAAGGGTGAGCCCATCGCCTTCTGACACTTGCGGCAGTGGCAGATGCGCACGTTGATCGGCTCGCCCTCGCACCGGAAACGAACCGCGCCGCACAGACATCCGCCTTCTCGCGTCATGGTCTCTCCTAGTAAGTGGCCCGGCCGCCGGAAATGTCGAACACCGCGCCGGTCGAGAACGAGCAATCCTCCGACGCCAGCCACGCCACCATGGCCGCGAGTTCTTCGACCAGCACGAAGCGGTTCTTTGGAATCTTCGACAGCATGAAGTCGATGTGCTGTTGCGTCAGCTGGTCGAAGATCGCGGTCTTGGCCGCGGCCGGCGTCACCGCATTGACCATGATGTTGTATGCGGCAAGCTCCTTGCCGAGCGATTTCGTCAATGCGATCAGTCCGGCCTTTGAGGCGGAATAATGCGCGGCATTGGGATTGCCTTCCTTGCCGGCGATCGAAGCGATGTTGATGATGCGGCCGTATTTCTGCTTCACCATCGAGGGCACGATCGCCTTGCAGCAGATGAAGGGGCCGTCGAGATTGATGCGCAGCACCTTGCGCCACTCGTCGAGATCGGTCTCCCACACCGTCTTGTTGACCCCGGCGATGCCGGCATTGTTGACGAAAATGTCGATCTTGCCGAGGGCGGCAAGCGTTTCGTCACGGGTTTTCTCGACCGCGGCGAGATCGGACACGTCGACCTTGAACGCGCTGACGTTCGCGCCGATTTCCTTCGCCGTCTTCTCAGCCAAAGCCTGGTCGAAATCCCAGATCGCAACCTTGGCGCCGGAACCGACAAAGCGTTCGGTGATCGCGCGGCCAAAGCCCTGCGCGCCGCCGGTGACGACGGCGCAGCGGCCGTTCAGATCGATCTTGTTCATGGGGAAGGTCCTCTAATTAGAGCGTCCAGCCGCCGTCGATGATGTGGGCCACACCGGTCGTGAAAGCACTTTCATCGCTGGCAAGATAGACCGCGAGCAAAGCGATTTCCTCCGCGGTGCCAAGCCGTCCCATCGGTTGCCGAGAAACGAACATCTCGCGTCCGCCGGGGCCGGCAGCCGCGGCGCGGTTCAGCATCGAGGGCGTCTCGATCGTGCCCGGGCAGATGCAATTGCAACGAATGCCCCTGGTGATGAAATCGGTGGCCACCGCGCGCGTCAGCGCCGCAACGGCGGCTTTGGTCGCGCCGTAGACGTAGCGGTTGGGCGCGGCCTTGAAGACGCCGGCGGCTGACGAGATGTTCACGATCGAGCCGTGACCTCGTTCCAGCATACCGGGCAAGAAGGCGCGGATCGTGCGGTGCATCGACTTGACGTTGAGGTCGAAGGAGAAATCCCAATCCTCGTCGGAGCAGTCGAGCACCGTGCCGTGATGCACGAACCCTGCCGCGTTCAGCAGAATATCGATTCCGCCGGCGCGTTTGGCAAGAGCGGCGACCGCCACCGTGTCGCGCGCATCGAGGGGTGCGACTTCCGCAACGCCTTGCTTGGCGAGATCAGCCAACCCCTTTTCGTCAATGTCGGTTGCAAATACGCTGGCGCCCTCGCGTGCAAAGGCAATCGCCGAGGCTCGTCCGATGCCGGCTGCCGCCGCGGTCACGAATGCGCGTTTGCCTTTCAGGCGGTCTGACATTCCAATCTCCTATCGTTGCTTGTCATTCCGGGGCGCGAGTGAAGCGAGCGAGCTACGATGTGCAATTGTACATCGGAGAATCCATAACCATCATCGTGAGTATGGATTCCCCGATGCGCAATTGCGCATCTGAGGCCTGCGCCTTCCGGCGCATCCCGGAATGACAAAAGTGTCCTAATGATTATCCCTGGCTACACCGACCTTGCCGGCAATGTCGTGATAGCGTGTGGCGAGTTCCATGCAGGCGCCGGTGGATTGCTGGCCGACGGTCGAGCGATAGAGTTCCTGCCACGGCGTCTGGCTCGCCGGATAGGGAAAGCCGCCTTTGGCTTTCAGCTCCGCATGTCGCTTTTTCACCTCGTCGTCGGAAATCAGGATGTTGGCGCTGCCCTTGTTGAGGTCGATGCGAACCCTGTCGCCGGTCTTGAGGATCGCAAGGCCGCCATCGGCGGCGGCTTCCGGCGTGGCATTGAGGATCGACGGGGAGCCTGACGTGCCGGACTGCCGGCCGTCGCCGATACAGGGCAGCGACAGGATGCCGCGTTTGATCAAGGCGGCGGGCGGCTGCATGTTCACGACCTCGGCGCCACCGGGATATCCGATCGGGCCGGTGCCGCGCACGAACAGGACACAGTGCTCGTCGATCGCGAGCGCGGGATCGTCGATGCGCTGGTGATAGTCTTCCGGTCCCTCGAACACGATCGCGCGCCCCTCGAAAGCGTTCGGGTCCTTCGGATTGAGCAGGTAGCGATCACGGAATTCTTTGGAAATGACGCTCGTCTTCATGATGGCGGAATCGAACAGGTTGCCGCGCAGCACCAGGAATCCGGCATCCTTGACCAGCGGTTTGTCGTAACTCCAAATTACATCGCCATCGGGCCTGGGCGCCTCGCGGCAATTGTCGCCCATGGTATGGCCGTTGACGGTGACGGCGTCTTCGTGGATGCGCTTCGCCTTTATCAGTTCGCCCACCACGGATGGCACGCCGCCGGCGCGATGGAATTCCTCACCGAGATAGAAGCCGGCCGGCTGCATGTTCACGAGCAGTGGAACATCGTGCCCGACCTTCTGCCAGTCGTCGATCGAGAGCTCGACGCCGATGTGGCGGGCGAGCGCGTTGATGTGGATCGGCGCGTTGGTCGAGCCGCCGATCGCCGAGTTGACGACGATGCAGTTCTCGAACGCCTTTCGGGTCAGGATGTCGGAGGGTTTGAGATCCTCCCAGACCATGCCGACGATGCGCTTGCCGGTCTCGTAGGCGATCTGGCCGCGCTCGCGATAGGGCGCGGGGATCGCGGCGCAGCCGGGCAGCGACATGCCAAGCGCTTCGGCCAAGGAATTCATCGTCGAGGCCGTGCCCATGGTGTTGCAATGGCCGACCGACGGCGCGGAGGAGGCCACGATGGTCATGAACTGTTCATAGTCGATCTCGCCGGCCGCGAGCTGCTCGCGCGCCTTCCAGACCACGGTTCCCGAGCCGGTGCGCTGGCCGTTGTACCAGCCATTGAGCATGGGGCCGCCGGAGAGCACGATGGCCGGCAGATTGACGGTGGCCGCGGCCATCAGGCAGGCCGGCGTAGTTTTGTCGCAGCCCGTGGTCAGCACGACCCCGTCCAGGGGGTAACCGAACAGGATTTCGACCAGCCCGAGGTAAGCCAGGTTGCGGTCAAGTGCCGCAGTCGGCCGCTTGCCGGTTTCCTGGATCGGATGCATCGGAAATTCCATCGCGATGCCGCCGGCGGCACGAATTCCCTCGCGCACCCGGTGCGCCAGTTCGAGGTGGTGGCGGTTGCAGGGCGACAGGTCGTTTCCGGTTTGCGCAATGCCGATAATGGGCTTGCCGGACTGCAATTCTTCGCGCGTCAGGCCATAATTGAGATAACGCTCCAGGTAGAGCGCGGTCATTCCAGGGTTATGGGGGTTGTTGAACCATTCGCTGGAACGCAGTTTACGCCTCGTGACGCCGGTTAGCGGCTTGTTCATGGTTTCTCCCGCAGCGCACACGCCTTGCTTTTGGGCGTGATCTTCGCGCTAGTGTAGCGACTCTGACGTTCCTTTCAGTGTTGCCGCGAGCTCTTCGAAGGAACGTCAAAGTCAAAGCTACACTAGGATCATATAGTTGCTAGTGTCCCTTTGGTTCTGACATTCGTAAAAGTGCCCGCTGCGATGGGATACGAATGTCAGAACCGGGACACTAGCGGCCAATGTTTACATGTCACCGCGCGCTTCGCAACGGTTCGCAGCCGAGGGGCGTGCCTACGACTTTGATCCAAGGACATCATCGCAAAAGTCTGATATGACGCCATTAAATGTAAGCCGCCGGCGCGTACCGGCGGTCGGATGGGTATTCGGGAGGAAGTTAATGTCGTCTGTGCAAATCCGCGACGTACGGAAATCGTTTGGCGGCTTTGAGGTCTTGCACGGCGTCACGATACCGATCGAGGACGGCGCCTTTGTCGTGCTGGTCGGCCCCTCCGGCTGCGGCAAGTCGACCTTGCTGCGCATGCTCGCCGGGCTCGAAAACATCACCTCCGGCACGATCTCGATCGGCGACCGCGTCGTCAACAACATCCAGCCGAAAGAGCGCGATATCGCGATGGTGTTCCAGAACTATGCGCTTTATCCGCATATGACGGTCGCCGACAATATGGGCTTCTCGCTCAAGCTGCGCGGCGCCAACCCCGACGAGATCAAGAACGGCGTCGCGCGCGCTGCGGAGATCCTGGCGCTGACCCCGTTGCTGGATCGCTATCCCCGGCAATTGTCCGGCGGCCAGCGCCAGCGCGTGGCGATGGGGCGCGCCATTGTGCGCGATCCGCAGGTGTTTTTGTTCGACGAGCCGCTGTCGAACCTCGACGCCAAGTTACGCGTGGCGATGCGTACCGAAATCAAGGAGCTGCACCAGCGCTTGAGGACCACGACCGTCTATGTGACCCATGACCAGATCGAAGCCATGACGATGGCCGACAAGATCGTGGTGATGCATGACGGCATCGTGGAGCAGATCGGCTCGCCGCTCGAACTTTACGATCGGCCGGACAATCAGTTTGTCGCGAGTTTCATCGGCTCACCGGCGATGAATTTCCTCAAAGGCAAGGTCAAGGCCAACGGCAGCGCCGCTTTCGAGGGACCGAACGGCGTCAAACTGCCGCTTGCTACGGCGCCGGCCAATTCCGACGGCAAGCCGGTAGTCTATGGCGTGCGGCCTGAACATTTCACGATTGCCGACGACGGCGCGGAAGCCGAGATCGTGGTGGTCGAACCCACCGGATCGGAAACGCAGGTTTTTGCCAAGCTTGGCGGAGAGCAGGTGGTTGCGGTTTTCCGCGAGCGGCACCAGTTCAATCCCGGTGACAGGATTCGGCTGAAGCCTAATCCCTCGGTGGTGCACTTGTTCGATGAAGCCACCGGCAAGCGATTGTGAGCCGGCGAAAACAATTGGTCGATAAAAGAACCAATTCAACAGGGAGAATAGCGAAGATGAGCATTTTTACACCGGACCGGCGATCTGTGCTGAAGACAGGTGGCGGCCTGCTTGCGGCCGCGGCCACCATGTCGGGCGAGCAGCTGCTGGGCTATGCGAAAGCCTGGGCGCAGACGTCGCAGTGGAAGCCCGAAGCGGGCGCCAAGATCAATATGTTGCGCTGGAAACGCTTCGTCGAATCCGAAGATGTTGCTTTCATGAAGATCGTCGATGCCTTCCAGAAGGCAACCGGCGTCACCATCAACGTCTCCAACGAATCCTACGATGACCTCCAGCCCAAGGCCTCGGTCGCGGCCAATACCGGGCAGGGCCTCGACCTGGTCTGGGGTCTTTACTCGCTGCCGTTCCTGTTCCCGAGCAAATGCACCGACATGACCGACGTCGCCGATTATCTCGGCCAGAAAGGCGGCGGCTGGACCAAGTCGGGCGAAGCCTATGGCAAGCTCGACGGTAAGTGGATCGGCGTTCCCGTTGCCGCCACCGGCGCGCTGGTCAACTACCGCATCGCGGCCATGGAAAAGGCCGGCCACAAGGAATTCCCCAAGGACCTCGGCGGCTTTGCCGACCTCATCAAGGGCCTGAACAAGAACGGCACGCCGGCCGGCATGGCGCTTGGGCATGCTTCAGGCGATGCCAACGGCTGGTTGCACTGGGCGTTGTGGGCGCATGGCGGCAATTTGATCGACAAGAACAACAAGGTCGTCCTCAATTCACCCGAGACCGCCAAGGCGCTTGAATACGTGAAAGGTCTTTATGATGACTTCATTCCGGGCACGGCGTCCTGGAACGACAGTTCCAATAACAAGGCGTTCCTGGCCGGTCAGCTCTTTCTTACCGTCAACGGCATTTCGATCTATGTCACGGCGAAGAAGGAAAATCCGCAGATCGCCGAGGACATGAACCACGCGCATCTGGTGGCCGGCGTTGATGGCAAGACGCGGGAAATGAATCTCGGATTCCCGATCCTGGTCTTCAACTTCACCAAGTTCCCGCAAGCTTGTAAGGCCTTTACGGCCTTCATGATGGATCCGGACCAGCTCAATCCCTGGGTCGAGGCTTCCCAAGGCTATCTGTCGCCGTTCCTGGCAGGCTTCAGCAAAAACCCGATCTGGACCGCCGATCCCAAGAATACGCCATATCGCAACGTGTCCGAGGTTTCGCTGACGCCGGCCGGCCTTGGTCAGATGGGCGAGAACGCAGCTGCCGCGATCGCCGACTTCGTGCTGGTCGACATGTTTGCGAACTACTGCACGGGCCGCGAAGACGTGAAGACGGCGATGGCCTCGGCGGAGCGTTCCGCCAAGCGCATCTTCCGCTAGGATTTGAGAAATGGCCGGCGCGGTTGTTCTCCGCGCCGGCCGCTCGGGAGTAGAACTGGAACGAGATGACGACACTTCAGACATCGGTGCCGGTACGTCCGGCCCGCATCGAAACACCGTCGCTATGGTCGCGGCTGAAATTCAACCGCAACTTTGTGGCATTGTGGTTCATGCTGCCGGCGGCGGCGTTTCTCATCCTGTTTTTGGCCTATCCGCTCGGGCTCGGCGTCTGGATGAGTTTTACCGACGAGCGGATCGGGCGCGGCGGCATTTTCGTCGGGCTTGAGAATTACGAGTGGCTCTGGGACGACGCCATCTTCTGGCTCTCGGTGTTCAACACACTACTCTATACGATCGTCGCCAGCGCCATCAAATTTGCGATCGGGCTTTATCTCGCCTTGCTGCTGAACCGGCACATGCCGTTCAAGGCGCTGATCCGGTCCGTCGTCCTCATTCCCTTCATCGTGCCGACCGTGCTGTCGGCGATCGCGTTCTGGTGGATCTATGATTCCCAGTTCTCGATCATCTCCTGGTCGCTGATCAAGCTCGGCCTGATCAATCACAACATCAACTTCCTCGGCGACTTCGAACCTGGCGCGCGGCAGCGTGATTTTCGCCAATATCTGGCGCGGCGTTCCCTTTGTCGCGATCACGCTGCTGGCGGGCCTGCAGACCGTCTCGCCCTCGCTCTATGAAGCCGCAACGCTGGACGGCGCCACCAACTGGCAGCGCTTTCGCTACATTACCTATCCGCTGCTGACCCCGATCATCGCGGTGGTCATGACTTTCTCGGTGTTGTTCACCTTCACCGATTTCCAGTTGATCTGGGCTTTGACGCGCGGCGGTCCGGTGAACGCCACGCATCTGATGGCGACCTTGAGCTATCAGCGCGGTATCATCTCGGGGCGCCTGGGCGAGGGCGCCGCGATTGCCACCGCCATGATCCCGTTCCTGCTCGCAGCCATCGCGATTTCCTGGTTCGGCATGCAGCGCCGCAAGTGGCAGCAAGGATCGAACAATGACTGACGCCCTGCTTCCGACCAAAGCGCCAAGCGTCATCACGGCCGACGAAAGCGACGGCATGAGCTATCTGGAGTTGTTGCCGCGGCGCGTGGTGACGCTCTATATCCCGCTTGGGCTGATCCTGATCGTACTGCTGTTTCCGTTCTACTGGATGGTGCTGACGTCGATCAAACCGGATGAGCAGCTGATCGACATGAACACCTATAACCCGTTCTGGGTGATTCATCCGACCTTCAAGCACATCAGCAAGCTGTTGTTCGAGACCCAGTATCCGCGCTGGCTCTGGAACACCATGTATGTTGCGGTCGGCGCCACGACGCTCTCGATTATCGCGAGCGTGCTTGCGGCCTACGCCATCGTGCGCCTGCGCTTCAAGGGCGCGGACACCGTCGGCGTCCTGATCTTTTTTGCCTACCTGGTGCCGCCGTCGATCCTGTTCATTCCGCTGGCTTCGGTGATCCAGGCTTACGGCCTGTTCGACTCGCCGCTGTCGCTGATCCTGGTCTATCCGACGCTGCTGATTCCGTTCTCGACCTGGCTGTTGATGGGATATTTCAAGACCATTCCTTTCGAGCTCGAGGAATGCGCGCTGATCGACGGCGCGTCGCGCTGGCAGATCCTTACCCGGATTGTCGTGCCGCTCGCGGTGCCCGGCCTGATCTCGGCCTTCATTTTCTCGTTCACGCTGTGCTGGAACGAGTTCATCTATGCGCTGACCTTCCTGCAATCGACGCCGAACAAGACCGTGCCGGTGGCGATCGTGAACGAATTTGTCGACGGCGATATCTACAAATGGGGTTCGCTGATGGCGGGCGCGCTGGTCGGATCGCTACCGCTCGTGATCCTTTACGCGTTCTTCGTCGAGCATTACGTGTCGGCGATGACCGGAGCGGTCAAGGAGTGATAATTGTGTCGCCTGGAGGGGTAGGTGCTTCCGCGCGTACGAAGCTAACCCTCTCCCCTTGCGGGAGAGGGTGGCAGCCGAAGGCTGCCGGGTGAGGTGTTCTTTAATCGCGCGAGCGCGATTGCGTTGCCGACCCCTCACCCAAGCGAGCGTGTCGCGGGTTCCGGTGTAGCCCTCTCCCGCAAGGGGAGAGGGCGCGCTAACGAGCACCGCGCGAAGAGGAATTGCCCAAGAAGGAGTGACGTCTTTGCATATTCTGGTTCTGGGCGCGGCCGGCATGGTCGGCCGCAAATTGATCGAGGGATTGTTGCGCGACGGCCGTCTCGGCAAGAACGACATCACAGGGATGACGCTGCATGATGTGGTGGCGGCGAAGATGCCCGAAAAGGCAGGGTTTCCGATTGAGGTCGCGGTCGGCGATTTTGCGTTGCCCGGCGTCGCCGAAAAAC
This sequence comes from uncultured Alphaproteobacteria bacterium, assembly GCA_963832045.1. GTDB lineage: Bacteria > Pseudomonadota > Alphaproteobacteria > Rhizobiales > Xanthobacteraceae > Bradyrhizobium. The sequence continues at coordinate 69,836 of CAWHSM010000003.1, read as the reverse complement.
TCCTCGCCAGTCGCCCGGACGTGATCTTTCATCTCGCGGCGATCGTCTCGGGCGAAGCGGAACTCGACTTCGACAAGGGATATCGCATCAATCTCGACGGCACGCGGATGCTGTTCGATGCGATCAGGCTTGCCGGCGGCGGCTACAAACCGCGCGTCGTCTTTACCTCGTCGATCGCGGTGTTCGGCGCACCATTTCCCGAGGCCATCGGCGATGAGTTCTTTACGACGCCGCTTCTGAGCTACGGCACCCAGAAGGCGATCGGCGAATTGCTGTTGGCCGACTATTCGCGGCGCGGTTTCATGGACGGTGTCGGCATTCGGCTGCCGACCATCTGCATTCGTCCCGGCCTGCCCAACAAGGCGGCGTCCGGTTTTTTCTCCGGCATCCTGCGCGAGCCGCTGGCCGGCAAGGAAGCCATTTTGCCGGTATCCGAGGATGTCCGTCACTGGCATGCCTCGCCGCGCTCGGCGGTGGGATTTTTGATTCACGCCGCGACCATGGATACGGCAAAGGCCGGCGCCCGGCGAAACCTCAGCATGCCCGGCCTGTCGGCCACCGTCGGCGAGCAGATCGCGGCGTTGCAGCGGGTAGCGGGCGAGAAGGTAGCGGCGCGGATCAAGCGCGAGCCGGATCCCTTTATCGTCGGGATCGTCGCCGGCTGGCCGCGCAATTTCAGTCCAAAGCGGGCGCTTGAATTGGGATTTACCACTGCCGAAAAGACCTTCGATGATATTGTCCGGATTCACATCGAAGACGAATTGGGCGGCAACTTCGTCGCCTGAAATAAACGCGGGAAAACGACCATGACAGCCAGCATCGTCGGGTGGGCGCATACGCCGTTTGGCAAATTCGACGCCGAGACGGTCGAGAGCCTGGTGGTCAAGGTCGCCAATGAAGCGCTGGCGGATGCCGGCATTGCCGCCGCCGACGTCGACGAGATCGTGCTCGGGCATTTCAACGCCGGCTTCTCGCCACAGGATTTCACCGCCGCGCTGGTGTTGCAGGCCGATCCGGATTTGCGCTTCAAGCCGGCGACGAGGGTGGAGAATGCCTGCGCCACGGGCTCTGCCGCCGTGCATCAGGGTGTGCGGGCGATCGCCGCGGGCGCGGCCAAAATCGTTCTCGTCGTCGGCGTCGAGCAGATGACGCGAACGCCTGCCGCCGAGATCGGCCGCAACCTGTTGCGCGCCTCTTATCTCCTGGAAGACGGCGATACCCCCGGCGGCTTCGCCGGCGTTTTCGGCAAGATCGCGCAAGGCTATTTCCAGAAATATGGCGATCAGTCCGATGCGCTGGCGATGATCGCAGCGAAGAACCACAAGAACGGCGTCGCCAACCCCTACGCGCAGATGCGCAAGGATTTCGGCTACGAGTTCTGCCGCTCCGAAAGCGAGAAGAATCCGTTTGTCGCGGGTCCACTCAAGCGCACCGATTGTTCGCTGGTCTCGGATGGCGCGGCAGCATTGGTGCTGGCCGATGCCGAGACCGCGAAATCCATGGGCAAGGCGGTGAACTTCCGCAGCCTGGCACACGCGCAAGACTTCCTGCCGATGTCCAAGCGCGACATCCTGCAATTCGAAGGCTGCAGCGTGGCCTGGCAACGCGCGCTCGAGAAAGCGGGCCTCTCGCTTTCCGATCTGTCCTTTGTCGAAACCCACGACTGCTTCACGGTTGCCGAATTGATCGAATACGAGGCGATGGGTCTGACGCCGCGAGGGCAGGGCGCGCGTGCGATTCTGGAAGGCTGGACGCAGAAAGGCGGCAAGCTGCCGGTCAACCCGTCCGGCGGACTGAAAGCCAAAGGCCACCCGATTGGCGCAACCGGCGTTTCCATGCATGTGTTGACGGCGATGCAGCTCTTGGGGCAGGCGCCCGAGGGCATGCAGATCAAGGGCGCAAAGCTCGGCGGCATCTTCAACATGGGCGGCGCGGCCGTGGCCAATTACGTCTCGGTGCTGGAGCCTGCGAAATAAGGCTTTAAGCCATGAATATCGCCTGTTGGCTTGCGGCAACGGCGCGGCTTCGGCCGGAAGCGCCGGCGCTGCTGACGGGTTTCGATCTCGATGCCGACTACCAGACCTTTGCCCGCCGCGCCGCCGCGATCGGCGCTGGCTTGGCGCGTGAATATGGTGTTGCGCCCGGCGATCGGGTTGGCCTGTTCGCAGGCAATTGCACCCAATATCTCGAGTGCCTCTACGGAATATGGTGGTGTGGGGCGGTCGCGATCCCGATCAATGCCAAGCTGCATGGGCGCGAGGCCGCCTGGATTTGCAGCGATGCCGGCGCCAAACTGACCTTCGTCTCCGACGATACGGTCGCGGCGCTGATGGAGGCGAAAGGCGCGCTGCCGGCGGCGATGAAGACGCTGTCGATCGACAGCGCCGCCTATCGCAGCTTGCGCGACGGGGCGGGCGATCCCTCACCCTTGCCGCGCGAAGTCGACGATCTCGCATGGCTGTTCTACACCTCGGGCACCACCGGCCGTCCCAAAGGCGTGATGCTCAGCCACGGCAATCTGGTGGCGATGTCGATGTGCTATCTCGCCGACGTTGACCCGGCGACGCCGCATGACGCTTCGCTGTATGCCGCGCCGATATCGCACGGCGCCGGCCTCTATAATTTCCCGCATGTCCGCATGGGCGGGCGGCACGTCGTTCCGGAATCCGGCGGCTTCGATCCGGACGAAGTGCTCAATCTGGCGCGTCAACTCGACAATGTCGTGATGTTCGGTGCGCCGACCATGGTGCGGCGGCTGGTCGATGCCGCCAAGCGCCGCTGCGAAACGGGCGAAGGCATTCGCACCATCATCTATGGCGGCGGCCCGATGTATCTGGCCGACATTAGAGACGCCATCGCGACCATGGGTCAGCGCTTCGTCCAGATCTACGGCCAGGGTGAATCGCCGATGACGATCACGGCTTTGGGGCGCGAGTGGCATCAACGCGTCGATCATCCGCGCTATCTGGAGCGGCTTGCTTCGGTCGGCCCTGCGCAGAGCCTGATGTCGGTTCGCATCACGGACAAGGACGGCAAGCCGTTGCCGGCTCGCGAAACCGGCGAGGTCGAAGCCAAGGGCGCCGCCGTCATGCTCGGCTACTGGAACAATCCGAAGGCCAATGCGGAGACGTTGAAGGACGGCTGGCTGCGCACGGGCGATGTCGGGCGTCTGGACGAAGACGGCTTTCTGACGCTCTCGGACCGTTCCAAGGACGTGGTCATTTCCGGCGGCGCCAACATCTATCCGCGCGAGGTGGAGGAGGCGCTCCTGACGCACGACGACGTGCGCGAGGTCTCGGTGATCGGCGTTCCCGATCCCGACTGGGGCGAAATCGTTGTCGCCTGCGTGGTGCTGGAGCAAGGCGCCGTACCTGACGACGCCAAATTTGACGAGCATTGCCTGGCGTCGATCGCACGCTTCAAGCGGCCCAAGCGCTATGTTTATCTCGACGCGCTACCGAAGAATAATTACGGCAAGGTGCTGAAGACCGAATTGCGGCTGATGATGCGGAAATGAAATGAAGCCCGGCGGCACGGCCGCCGGGCTTCGAACGCTCTTGAGCGTGGCAGAAGGCAGGGCTTAGTTGCCCGCCATATTCTGAACTCTCGTGTTCAGGCTCTGCGCCTGAGTGATGAGGTTCTGCGTGGTGCCGTCGAAACGGAGGGGCTGATTGCCGAATGCCGCCCCGTTGAGAAGAGCGATCATTTGGGCAGCCAGCGTATTTCGTTCGTCGGTGATCGCGCCGATGTTGGTCAGGAACGTGTTGTAGGTCGCATCGTTGCTGGCGTTGCTGGTGATCGCTTGGTTGGCGGCAACGAGGCTGTTGACCCCGAGCGGTCCCTTCGTGGCGTTGATCTGCTTGTAGGCCTGGGCGAGAGCCGTAAAGGCGGACCCGCTGTCCCGCAGCGAGTCCGGCAATGCGTGCGCATCGAGATTTTCGACCAGCACGCGGCCGTCGTGGACGTAGGAGTCCTTCAGGCCAAGAAGCGCCATGACCGTCGGCCGCAGATCGGTGTGATCGGAGAATACGCCGTCAAACCGGCCCTGCTTTGCGACGCCAGGGCCCGCCATGCCAAACCAGGTTTGGGTGATGTCGTTCTGGAAATCGCCGTGGTTCCAGGCAAAGCCCGTTTCCTCGGAGACGCAGGCCGGAAGCTGGGAGCAATCCTTGTTCTTGTTCGTAGCGCTCGACGTTGCGTTGAAGTAGTTGGCGTTGCCGAACATGGTGAAGGTCGGCACGCGGTCCGCAAGGAACGGAACCATGTGCAGAAGCTTCATTTCCGCCCGGTCGGCCAACAGCACCGACAGCTGCTCGTTGTTGCCGGTGATCGGGTTGGTGACGGTGAGGGCAGCGACGTCACGCTCCAGCGTCCGTGTCACCGGAACCGTCGGGCTGGGGTTGCCGGTGATGTAGAACGTCGGCGCATCGTCGGAGTGAACCAAGAACGGCGTCGTGTTCTGCCGTTGCGTCAGCAACAGCCGGTCGATCGACGTATCGATCTCACCGACATTGGTGTAGTTGCAGGCCACGTGAATGCCATCGCAACTCGCCGGGGTCGGTGCGCTGCCGACAAAATGATCGTTTTCGTCGGCGGTAACGACGAACAGCGTATTTTCCTTGGTGATGCCGTCCTTTGCGAGGCGGTCGAAGAACTTCGCGAACGCCTGATCGTAGATCTGGAGCTGCTTCACGTAAGCCGCTTCGCCCGGACCGAACGTGCTTGCGTTGCTCAAGGACTTGCCGAGCTCGTTGTCATGAGCATCTGCGATGTAGAAGTAGACGACGGGAACGCCGGCCTCCAGCATGCTCGCGACATAGCCAAGCGATTGAGATGCCGTCGGATCGAAGCCGGGGAAACCGGGGTTGCCGTTGCTGTCGGCGATCACATTGCCGTCCAGATCCGGGACAGGACCGCTCGGATTGATCGCCGGCTGCACATACTTGTTGCCGTAGAGGGCGTTGAAGCCGTCGTAGCCACCCGGTTCGTCGGGAAGCAGGTCGGGTTTGGCATTGGTGCCGGCAGAGGCACAGAGCGGGCTGTTTTTCGCGCAGTGGATGGCGATGCCCTCGAAGTCCGCGACAGCCTTGGCGCGTGTCGCCGAATCAGTGGCGTTGGCTTCGATTCCTTCCGGCGAGGTCTTTCCAAACACCGTGTTGACATCGCCCGGGATGCTTTCGAACTCGATATTGGCCGTGGAGAAGCCGCCAACGTCGCAGCCTGCGCGGGCGAACGGAACCCACGGAGCAGGCGCTATCTTGCCATTTTCGTTGATCATTTGCACATTGCCGTCCGCACTCAGCCCGGTCCAATATAAGAACGAGCTCTGGAAACCGACCGAGCCGTCCGTTCTGAAGAAGCCGTAGCTGTTGGCAACGGTGAAGCCAAACCGGTCGCCGTAGAGACCGGTCAAGGTCGTCACGATGTCCTGGGCCGTATGCGAGATCAGCGGAGTGAAGTGATTGCCGCTTACGGTGCCGTTGTCTTGCAGGAAGTTGAGCAAGTGCGGCATCTGCTCAAGGTCCGACGGAACGTTCGGATTGTCGCGGCGCAGATGGACGTTATCAAATGTCAGAAATACAACCCGCTTGATCTTGTTACCTGCCGATTGGAATTGGCAGGACGCCTGGACCGGTGGGTGTTGATCGGCCCGCGCCGAGTCCGACGCGAAGGCAGCGGCAGCGGCAGCAATGATCGTCGTCGCCAGTGGCTTCGCCAATCCTGGCGCAAATGAAATCGAGGTTCCCCTCAACCAGGCTTTAAGTCTTTGCATTCTTCTCTCCCGACGTCGGTGTGTGAAAATGATTCCGACGGCGGCAGATTATGTTGCGGCATGTTTCGGTGGCTTGACGCGGCGATGACGTTTGCGCGTCAGGAATATGAAGCGATCTTGTCGAAGCGATCCACAGGCGATTTAATTTTTCCAAGCAACCGTCAAAATGTTGCCAACTAATCGCGCCGCGCACGATCGCGATGGAACCCTGCGACCTGCGGCGAACTTGCTTTGATTTCAAGGAGCGACACGCGAATGCCGATCCGTCGCTTCGGCCACCGTCGATTCAATTGGCCATCGACCGGCCCCTTCGCCGCGCCGGCCCGGCTTGGCTGGAGAATTCCACAGACAATTCAATCGCATTTGGGTCACTCTGCATGCGCCCATACGGTAGGGCGTCTTGATCTAGCGGGCGGTCTGTCGTTACTAGGTCGGGCAGGCTTGGAACTCAGATATTTCGTCGGGAGAAATTGCAACCATGGGACCATTGAAGGGCGTCAAGGTCATCGACATGACGACCGTGCTGATGGGCCCTTACGCCACCCAGATGCTCGGCGATTACGGGGCCGACGTCATCAAGGTCGAAAGCCTCGAGGGCGACGTGACGCGGCTGATCGGCCCGACACGGCATCACGGCATGGGCCCGGTGTTCCTCAACACCAACCGCAGCAAACGCTCGATTGCGCTCGATCTGAAGAAACCAGGCGGCCGCGATGCGGTGTTGCGGCTGATCAAATCCGCCGACGTGCTGGTCTATAATGTGCGTCCTCAAGCCATGGCGCGCCTGCAGCTTGGTTATGACGTCGTCTCGAAGGTCAATCCGCGGCTGATCTATGCCGGCGTGTTCGGCTTCGGCCAGGATGGGCCCTATGCGGCGAAGCCCGCCTATGACGACCTGATCCAGGGCGCGACCGCGCTGCCGGCGCTGATCGCGAAGACCGGCGACGGTACCCCGCGTTATGTTCCCAACGCGCTGGTCGATCGCATCGTCGGGCTGACGGCCGTCGGCGCAATCTGCGCTAGCCTCGTGCATCGCGACCGCACCGGCCTTGGCCAGCGGCTGGACATTCCGATGTTCGAAACCATGGCGAGCTTTGTCCTGGGCGATCACATGGGCGGCCTGACCTATGAGCCGCCGCTGGACAAAGGCGGCTACCCCCGGCATTTGTCGCGCGATCGGCGGCCCTACAAGACATCCGACGGCCATGTCTGCGTTATCGTTTATAACGACAAGCAGTGGGAGAGTTTCTTCAAGGTGACCGGCCGCGACGACCTGCGCAGCGATCCCGTGTTTGCGACCTTTGCCGGCCGCGCCACCAATATCGACACGGTTTATGCCGAACTGGCGCGCATTTTCGAGACGCGAACTGCGGCAGACTGGATCGAACTGCTCGACAACGCCGACATACCGGTCATGCCGATGCACGATCTCGAAAGCATCTTGCAGGACCCGCATCTGGCCGCGACCGATTTCTTTCCGGTTGTCGATCATCCGAGCGAGGGAAAAATCCGCAGCATGAAAGCTTCCGCGCAATGGTCGGAAACGCCGGTCGAGCCTTCGCGCCTGGCGCCGCGCTTGAACGAACATGGCCTTGAGATTCTCGGGGAGGCCGGCTTCTCTGCGGAGGAGATCGCAGTCCTCGTCCGCGAGGGCGCCACGATGACTACGTCTGACCTTGCAACGGATTGACCCGCATGGATTTCGCGCTCAGCCCCAACCAGGAATCGATCCGCGACGCCGTTGCAAAAATCTGCGCACGCTTCGACGATGCCTATTGGCTGAAGAAGGACAAGGAGGGCGGCTATCCGGCGGACTTCCACAAAGCGCTTGCGGATGCCGGCTGGCTCGGCATCTGCATTCCCGAGGCATATGGCGGCTCCGGTCTCGGCATCCTCGAAGCCTCGATCATGATGCGCACGATCGCGGAATCCGGCGCCGGCATGTCCGGGGCTTCCGCGGTGCATATCAACGTATTCGGGCTCAGTCCCGTCGTCGTGTTCGGCACCAAAGAGCAATGCGAGAGAATGCTGCCGCCGATCGTCTCTGGGGCGCACCGGTCCTGCTTTGCGGTCACCGAGCCCAACACCGGCCTCAACACCACGCAGTTGAAGACGCGCGCGGTGCGGTCTGGCGACAAGTATGTCGTCAACGGCCAGAAGGTCTGGATTTCGACCGCGCAGGTGGCCGAGAAAATCCTGCTGCTGGCGCGCACCACGCCGCTGGAGGAGGTGAAGAATCCGACCCACGGCCTGAGCCTGTTCTATACCGATTTCGATCGCGGCCGCATCACGGCACGCGAAATCGAGAAGATGGGCCGCAAGGCCGTCGACTCCAACGAGCTCTTTATCGAGAACTTTGAAATCCCGCTCGAAGATCGCATCGGCGAAGAGGGGCGGGGCTTTGAGTACATCCTGCACGGCATGAATCCCGAGCGCATCCTGATTGCGGCCGAAGCGGTTGGGCTCGGCCAGGTGGCGCTGTCGCGCGCGGCGGCCTATGCGAAGGAGCGCATCGTGTTCAATCGCCCGATCGGCAAGAACCAGGCGATCCAGCATCCGCTGGCGAAGAACTGGATGGAACTCGAGGCCGCCTGGTTGATGACGTTGTCGGCGGCGTGGCAATACGATCAGGGAAAGCCTTGCGGCCCCGCGGCCAATGCCGCGAAGTACCTCGCCGGCGAAGCCGGCTTTCACGCCTGCGAACAGGCCGTCATGACCCATGGCGGTTTCGGCTATGCAAAAGAATTTCACGTCGAGCGTTACCTGCGCGAGTCGTTGATCCCGCGCATCGCCCCGGTCAGCCCGCAGCTCATTCTCTGCTTCATTGCCGAAAAAGTGCTGGGCCTGCCGAAGTCGTATTGAGCATGAGGTGGACCTGCAAAGCCTGCCGATTCTTGTCGGTTCTACAAAATTCGCGGCGCAGACAATGGATCATCTGCTCCCCTCCCCCGTAAGGGGGAGGGAAAAAGAACATCGTGCCTCCACGACAAGCAAGAATCTTACGCTCAAATTTCGCTTTGCAAGGACCAACCATGACTCGTCTCAAGGCCGCGCTTGATCCTCGTTCCGTCGCCATCATCGGCGCATCGGAAAATCCCAACAAGGTCGGCGGCCGGCCGGTGCATTACCTCGACAAGTTCGGATTCAAGGGCAGGATTTTTCCGATCAATCCGACACGTGCCGAGGTGCAGGGTCACAGATGCTACCCGAGCCTGGCCGATCTGCCGGAAGCCCCAGACATGGCGATCGTGGCCGTGGCGGGTGACAATGCCAACGGTATGGTCGAGGATTGCGCGGCCCACGGCGTCAAGGTCGCGGTGGTGATGGCGTCCGGCTTCGGCGAGGTCGATGCGGTGGCGGGCAAGGCCAAGGAGCGACGGATGGTCGAGGCTGCGCACAAGGCCGGCATGCGCATCGTCGGTCCGAATTCGCAAGGGTTAGCCAATTTCGGCACCGGCACGATCGCAAGCTTCTCAACCATGTTCATGGAGATGGACCGCGCCGAAGGACAGGGGCATGTCGCCATGTTGAGCCAGAGCGGCGCTCTCTCCTCGGTGCCGGTCGGCTTCCTGAGCCAGCGCGGCATCGGCGTGCGCCACACGCATGCGACCGGCAACGACGCCGACATCACCGTCGGCGAACTGGCGGTTGCGGTCGCCGAAGATCCGGAAGTCAAGCTCTTACTGCTGTATCTCGAGAGCATTCCGGAGACGAAATATCTGGAGGAACTCGCCTCCGTCGCGTTGTCGCGCGACCTGCCGATCATTGCGCTGAAATCGGGCCGATCCGAAGCGGGGCGCCAGGCGGCGCAATCGCACACCGGCGCGCTCGCCAATGAAGACCGCGTGGTTGACGCCTTCTTCGAGCAGCATGGCATCTGGCGCGCGCCCGACATGCGCGGGCTGGTGGAAGCGACCGAGCTGTACCTCAAAGGCTGGAAGCCGAAGGGCAGGCGGCTTGTGGCCATCAGCAATTCCGGAGCGGTCTGCGTCATGACGGCGGACGCGGCAACCGCCGTCGGCATGCCGATGGCAAAGCTATCCGCCGAGACCGACAAGAAACTCAAGGGCATCCTGCCGAGCTTTGCCACCACCACCAATCCGATCGATTTGACGGCGGCGCTGTTGTCGAACAGTCGGCTGTTCGGCGACATTCTCCCCGTCATTGCCGAGGATCCCGCGGCGGACGCGTTTCTGATTGGTGTTCCCGTCGCCGGGCCCGGCTATGATGTGGAGGCCTTTGCCCGTGATGCGGCCGCTTTCGGCAAACAAACCGGAAAGCCGCTGGTGATCGCGGCCACCCAGAAGAGCGTCGCCGATCAATTCGCGGCCAAAGGCTCGTCGGTGTTTCCGACCGAAACCGAGGCGGTCGCCGCGCTGCATCAGTTCCTGGCGCACCGCGAATTGATGGCGCGGACGAAGGCACGCCAGAACCAGCGCTCGAATGTGAGCACGCCATTGGTGTCGGCCAGGGTGACGACAATGCTCAACGAGGCCGACAGCCTCGCGCTGCTGGCCGCGCGCGGCCTTCCCGTGGTGGCGCACCGGCTGTGCCGGTCGCGGGCCGAGGCGATTGCGGCCTTCGAGGCGATCGGCGGACCGGTCGTGGTCAAGGGATGTTCGGCCGATATTGCTCACAAGTCGGAGCTTGGCCTGGTCAAACTCGGCGTTGAGAACCGCGACGAGGCCGGCGAAGTCTGGGCGCAGATGGAAGCCATCATCCGCAAGCACGGCGCACGTTTCGACGGCGTCATCGTGGCGGCGATGGCGTGCGGCCGCCGCGAAGTCATGATCGGCGCGCACCGCGATCCCGTGTTCGGTCCCGTGGTCGCGGTCGGCGACGGCGGCAAATATGTCGAGATCTTTCGCGATACCGCGTTGTTGCTGCCGCCGTTCTCGAAGGAAGAAGCGCGCCAAGCGCTGATGAGGCTCAGGATCGCGCCGTTGTTCGCGGGCGTGCGCGGCGAACCGCCGATGGATGTCGAGGCGCTCTGCGACGCCGCGGTGCGGATCGGCGAATTGATGTTGGATCCCGCGGCCAAGGTGATGAGCCTTGACCTCAACCCGGTGCTGCTCGGCAGCGCAGGCAAGGGCTGCGTGGTCGTGGATGCCGTCGTATTTCAAGACGATGTATTTCAAGACGATGTATTTCAAGCCGGCGCGGCTCAGGCATGAATTGATGTGGTCGCGAACGCAACGAAGCAACCCCCCAGGGTACGCAGAACTATTGCCCCGGATTGCTTCGTCGCATTCGCTCCTCCCCCTCGGTCACCGCGAGTAGAACACGACGCTGGCAATGACGAGCATCGCCGTCACGGCCATCATCTGCGCAAGCACCTCCGAGGTCGCCCTCTTGGTGGCGTCCTTCATACCGTTCTCCCTAAACTCGGGCCTGGGTAACCCTGATATGGGCGCGATTCATCGTTGCCCGCAAAGGCCCGACGATCCGCTTTGATTTACTCGGAACACCCCTCGACGAGTATTCGCTTTGACTTGAGTCCCCACTCAGCGAACATCGACGGCGGTAAATTCGTTTAGCAATAAGGCGGCATTTTGGCCCGCCTGTAGCAGGTTTATGCGCGAGACAAGGAATTTTGCGGCGAGTTTGGTTTGATGCCGGCTCCAAGGACGGAGCAATCCGTTGATCGGATATTACCGGCCGGATACGGTTTGTCGCGAATTCCGCCGGACAAAGGGCGGTTCGCGAAAACAGGCCCGAGGTGAATCATGGCGCGCATCGACTATTGCGATACGTTGAAATCAAACGAGCGCACGCGCGAGATTCTGGACAAGAACCGCAACGCCAACATCTTTCGAATGATGGCGCATTCGCCGAGCTACTTCGAACAATATTGCCGTCTGGGCGGAGCGATCCGCCATCGCGGCGAGCTTGACCCGGTGGTTCGGGAGCTTGCGATCACGCGAACCGGGATATTGTGCGAGGCGCCCTATGAGATCGTGGCGCACAAGCGCATCGGCAGGAATGTCGGCGTCACCGACGAACAGAACGCAGCGCTTGACGATTGGCAGGCGGCAACCTGCTTCAACGAGTTGCGGCGCGCCGCGTTGGCCTTTACCGACGAGATCATCCGTCTTCGCCGTCCGAGCGATGCAACGTTCAACGCGATCGCGGCCAAACTGACGCCGGCCGCGCTGGTCGAATTGCAGCTCTCGGTCGGCTTCTACGTCATGACCTCGAAGTTCCTCGAAACCTTCGAGATCGATCTGCAGCCGGTGGAGCAGGTGGTGTGAGCAAGACATCGACGCCTCGACGACGGCGACGTCCTCGCCTTCGCTGACGCGTTGGTCTCTGCACGGAACCGGAAAAAACCATCGCGAAACTTCGGTTATGCCCTGACATCGGGTCATCACGTACTTCGTGATTTCGCTCTGCGAACGATCGCAGCGTTTTAAGCGTGAAATGTCGGCTTGCAGTTGTCGCATCAAGTTGGCTGAGGTAGCTTGCCGCACAAGCGGAATTTAGTTCCGCAATGCGGAATACGGGGAGAATCGCATGGGGCGTCGCTCGGAGCGGCTGAGCAAGCAGGGTGCGCTTGCGCATGAAGCCGCCAGCGAAGGCGATGTCATTCAGGTGGTGTCGCGAGCGTTCGACATCTTGCGCTGCTTCGAAGGCCACGAGGCGAGACTGGGCAATCTCGAAATCTCCAGCCGCTGCGGGTTGCCGCGTTCGACCGTATCACGGCTGACGCATACGCTGACACGGATGGGTCAGCTCGTCTATCTGCCGCGCGATCAGAAATATCGCATCGGCCCAAGCGCGGTAGCGATGAGCACCTCGATGATGCGGGGCTTGCAGTTGCGCCACCTGATCCGGTTGCGGCTGCAGGAGGTGGCCGAGCAATTGCCGGGCACGGTGGGTTTCGTCATTCCCGACCGTTTCCATATGGTCTATCTCGAAGTGGGCCGCGCCGCCAATGCGATCGGTCTTTCCTCGACATCCGGTACCCGCATCGCGATCGCCAGCACCGCCGCCGGCCACGCCTATGCCGCTGCGCTCGCGCCGGAGGCAGCCGAGGCCCTGCTTGCGGAAATGGAGCGCGAAACCCCTGATAGCGCCAAGCTGCTGCGGCCGCGCATTGACGCCGACCGCTACTCCTTGCGCGAACGGGGCTATGTCACGGTCTGCGGGGTATGGAGCCCGCATATCAACGGCCTGGCTATCCCGTTGTGGTCGCCGCAATACCAGACCTATGTCGTCGTCACGATTGGACTTTTGTCCGCCATTTATGATGAAATGCGGCTGCATAAGGATGTTGCGCCAAGGATTTTGGAGCTGAGCAGGGCCATCCGCGCCTTGCTTGAAGACGGCGAACCCGCGCTGTTCGACCGGCGCGTGCAGGGCAACGTGCAGGGCAAGCCGCTTTAGGCAGGGGTGGCGGTTCGGCAATCCGGGTCACTGGTCCGCGATCATCCGATCACCCCATCAGCCCCTCGGAGATCTTGATGAACTGGAAGCCGGAACTCGACGAGCTGGCCCGGCGCGAAGCCTTTGCACGCGAGATGGGCGGCGTCGACAAGGTCAAGCGTCAACGTGACCAGGGCAGGCTGACGGTTCGCGAGCGCATCGACGCCTTGCTCGACCAGGGAAGTTTTCACGAAATCGGCGCGGTCTCCGGCACCGCGGAATACGACGAGAAGGGCGAGCTGAAGAACGTCACGCCGGCCAACTGCGTATTTGGCCGCGGCAAGGTCGATGGCCGCACCGTGGTGGCCGTCGGCGACGACTTCACCGTGCGCGGCGGCTCGGCGGATGCGTCGATTTCGGCCAAGCCGCTGATGGCCGAGGAAATGGCGCATGATTTTCGCCTGCCGATTATTCGCCTGATTGAAGGTTCCGGCGGCGGCGGCTCGGTGAAAACCATTGAGACCAAGGGGGCGGCCAATTTGCCCGGCGGCATCGGCGGCACGCGCTGGTACGCCTACACGACTGCGAACCTCGCGCGGGTGCCGGTGGTGGGACTTGGTTTGGGCTCGGTCGCTGGCCTCGGTGCGGCGCGGCTTGCCGCCAGCCACTATTCGGTGATGACGAAGGATTCCGCGATGTTCGTCGCAGGGCCCCCGGTGGTGAAGCGGCTCGGTCAGGACCTCAGCAAGCAGGAACTCGGCGGCGCCGATATTCAGACCCGCGCCGGCAGCATCGATCAGGCGGTCGAGACCGAGGAAGAGGCGTTCGCCTGCGCCAGGCGCTTCCTGTCCTATCTGCCGCCGTCGGTTTACGAACTGCCGCCGGCACTTCCCTGCGACGACGATCCGGAGCGGCCGGAGGAATTCTTGCTGTCGGCGGTGCCGCGCAATCGCCGGCAGGTCTACAAGATGCGCCCGATCATCGAGGCGGTCGTCGACAGAGGTTCGTTCTTCGAGATGGCCGCGAATTTCGGCCGGCCGATCATCACAGGGCTGGCGCGCCTGGAAGGCCGTAGCGTGTTCGTGCTGGCCAGCGATCCCTTCCACTATGGCGGTTCATGGACGGCGGACGCCTGCCAGAAGGTCGTGCGCTGGGTCGATTTCGCCGAAACCTTCCATCTGCCGATCGTCTATCTGATGGATTGTCCCGGTTTCATGATCGGGCTTGAGGCCGAAAAGGCCGGTACCATCCGGCATGGCGTTCGTGCGATGGCCGCGGTCAACCAGACCACCGTGCCCTGGTGCACCATCATCGTGCGCAACTCCTTTGGGGTTGCCGGCGTCGTGCATCAGCCGGCCGACCGGTTTTCGATGCGCTATGCCTGGCCCTCGGCCTATTGGGGCTCGCTGCCGCTCGAAGGCGGGATCGAGGCGGCCTATCGCGCCGACATCGATGCGGCCGAGGATCCGCAAGCCAAGCTCGAAGAGATCGAGGAGCGGCTGAACAAGTTGCGCTCACCATTTCGTTCGGCCGAGAAATTCTGGGTCGAGGAGATCATCGATCCACGCAAGACCCGCTCGCTATTGTGCGAGTTCGCGCGTCTTGCCGACCCACTGCGAACGCCGGGGCCGACGACCAATATGGCGATCAGGCCGTAACGGTAGGCGAATGGCGAGTAGCGAGTAGCGAGTAGATTTCCTTTTCGCTACTCACCATTCGCCTCTTCACGCCATCGCCGGTTTCGGTGCCCGCGAGATCGCCAGCACGATCAACGAGGCCACCATGCATAAGGCGCCGGCGATGAAGAAGGCCGGCAGATAGGTCGCCAGCAGGGTGCGCGATAGGCCGGCGCCGAAGGCCGCGAACGCAGCACCCATCTGATGGCCGGCAAAGATCCAGCCAAAGACGAGATTGGCCCGCTCAGCGCCAAAACGTTGCGCCGTCAGCCGCACCGTCGGCGGTACGGTAGCGATCCAGTCGAGGCCATAGAACATCGCAAACAGCGACAGGCCGTAGAACGAGAAATCCGTAAACGGCAGCATCAGCAGCGAAAGGCCGCGCAGGCCGTAATACCAGAACAACAGCCAGCGATTGTCGTAGCGGTCCGACAGCCAGCCCGACACAATGGTGCCGAAGAAATCGAACACGCCCATGGCGGCAAGCAGGCTTGCGGCCTGTACCTGCGGAATCCCGAAATCGAGGCACATCGGAATCAGATGCACCTGGACCAGCCCATTGGTGCTGGCACCGCAGATGAAGAACGTCGCAAACAGGATCCAGAACGCCCGCGTCCGGGCTGCGTCGGCCAGCGTACCGAGCGCTGCCGCCAGGATCGGCGCATTGGCGGGAGGGGGCGCCGGCAGTGGCGCGCTGCCCTTGTCGCCGAAACCCTTGTCGCCGAACGGACGCAATCCGACGTCGCCCGGCCGGTCGCGCATCATCATCAGCACCGCGAAAGCCGCAATCCCCAGCATCACGCACATCAGCGACAATGCGATGCGCCACCCCATCCGCTCGGTGATGCTTGCAAGCAGCGGCAGGAACACCAGCTGCCCGGTTGCGACGCTTGCGGTCAGGATTCCGACCACGAGGCCGCGCCGTTCATTGAACCAGCGCGTGGCAACGGTCGCTCCCAACACCAGCGCGGTCATTCCCGTGCCGATGCCGATCACGACGCCCCACAGCAGCAGCAAATGCCAGACTTTCGTCATGGCGAGCGAGGCCACCAGCGCGGAAGCTACGATCAAAAGCGCCGACAGCGTGACGTTGCGCAAGCCATAGCGGTTCATCAGCGCGGCGGCGAACGGCGCCATCAGGCCGAACAGGATGAAGCGGATCGACAGCGCCGAGGAAATCTCGGCGGTGGTCCAGCCGAACTCGTGCTGCAACGGCACGATGAAAACGCCGGGCGCACCGACAGTGCCGGCGGTGATCAACGCGGTTAGGAACGTGACGCCGACCATCACCCAGCCGTAGTGAATGTTGCGGCGGGCGAGGGCGGAGGACAGCCAGTTGGAGATCACGGTGCTTCCTGTTCGGACTTAAACGAAGGGGAATACTAGCGCCTCGTCGGACAAAGCGCGAGCGGCGAAGAAAAACGCTTCGATAGAAATCAGCGAACCAGGCGCTCGACCGCAATCGCCGTCGCCTCGCCGCCGCCGATGCAAAGCGCAGCGACGCCTCGTTTGAGATTTTGCGCTTCAAGGGCGTGCAGCAGCGTGACGATGAGCCGCGCGCCAGTCGCGCCAATGGGATGACCAAGCGCGCAGGCGCCGCCATTGATGTTCAATTTCTCTCTGGGAATGCCAAGATCACGCCGCGCTGCCATCGCCACCACGGCAAAGGCCTCGTTGATCTCGAACAGATCGACATCGCCGACGCTCCAGCCGACCTTGTCGAGCAGTTTGCGGATCGCGGGGATCGGAGCCGTGGTAAACCATTGCGGCTCCTGGCTATGGGTCGCGTGCCCCTTGATCTCGGCGAGCGCTGGCAGGCCGTCGCGCTCGGCCCGCGACCGCCTCGCGAGAACCAGGGCTGCTGCGCCATCGGCATTCGCCGAGGAGGCGGCCGGCGTGATGGTGCCGTTGGGGCGGAACGCCGGCTTCAGCCCGGGGATCTTTGCTGGATCGACCTTCAGCGGAATTTCGTCGTTACCGATGGTCCGCGGCCCGGCCTTTTCCTTGATCGCCACCGGCACGATTTCGGCCTTGAAGGCGCCGCCTTCCACCGCCTTGCGGGCGCGCCTCAGCGTTTCCATCGCGTATTCGTCCTGCGCGGCTCGCGTAAATTGATAGGCTTCCGCCGTCGCCTCGCCGAAATCGCCCATCGAGCGTCCGGCCTCATAGGCATCCTCAAGGCCGTCAAGCAGCATATGATCGATGATGCGGTCGTGGCCCGCGCGATACCCGCCGCGCGCTTTCGCCAGCAGATAGGGCGCGTTCGTCATGCTCTCCATGCCGCCGGACACCACGATGTCGGCGGACCCGGCCTGGATGATGTCGTGGCCGAGCATCGTGGCTTTCATCCCGGAACCGCAGACCTTGTTGATGGTGGTGGCTCCGGTTGCGTCGGGCAGCCCTGCGCCACGCGCGGCCTGTCGCGCCGGGGCCTGGCCCTGTCCGGCCGGCAAAACACAGCCCATCAGGACTTCGCTGACGCGCTCCGGCGCGAGCCTGGCCCGATCGAGCGCGGCCGCTATCACATGGGTTCCGAGCTGATGGCCGCTCATTGACGAGAGATCGCCCATGAAGCGGCCGAGCGGGGTGCGGGCGGCGGAGAGGATGACGACGGGATCGGGGGTTGTGGCCATGAGAGGCTCCATCGGGAGACGGCTATTGAATTACAGATATCATATGATGCGGCGCGCAAATTGCAACCGACGATTCAGATGACAACAAGGCAGGATTTGATGACAAAATATCGTGAAGCGCGGTTCGATTCGCGCGGTCCGGCCGGCGGTCGAGCCGTCAGCGCCTACGGTCGATGAAGGCCTGCATCAGCCGCTTCGGCTCGTCGGTCAGGAAAGACCGCCCGAACACGCCGATGCTCAAGTTCACCGATTCCGTCAGCGGCAATTCTTCCCACTGCCGAAACAGGTCCTTTTGCGCGCGCAGGGCTTCCGGGCCACCTTTGAGAAGGGCTTCGACGGTCTTCTCGACTGCGGCGTCCAGTCCGCCTTCCGGCGCGAGCACGTCGACCAGTCCCCAGGCCAAGGCGGTCGCGGCATCGATATTCTCGGCGGTCATGACCAGCCAGCGGGCGCGACCCGAGCCGATCAGGCGCGGCAGCAATGCGGCATGAATGACGCTTGGAATTCCGACGCGAACCTCCGGCATGCCGAACTTCGCGTCGTGGCCCGCGATCCTGATATCGCAGGCAGCCGCTACCTCGAGACCGCCGCCCAGGCACCAGCCCGGCAGCCGCGCGATCACCGGCGCGGGAAAGGTGCGCACCGCCTCGCAGAGATCGCGCAGACCGCTAATGAATTTTTCCGCCGAGGCCTGGTCGAGCTTCGCCATTTCCTTGATATCGGCGCCGCCGATCAGGCTCCTTTCGCTCTGGCCGGCGAGAACGATGACGCGAATCCCGTTGTCCCCGGCGAGCGTCTCCAGTCCTTCGCGCACGCCGCCGATTGCGGCCGATCCGACGATATTGAGCGGACCGGCATTGCAGATCGTCAGCCGCACGACCCCGCGGGTATCGCGCTCGACGCCGCAATAGGGATTGAGCAGGTCCAAGGACGGATCTCGCGGTTGTGGCGCAAGGGTGTGGGCCGATCGCGCTACCTCCCGGGTAAAATGAGCCGATGTCAAGGCCATACGGGAACGCTATTTCGCCCCGCGAAACACCGCGACCGAAATAAAATGCAGATTTTCGTCGCGACGAGTGTTATGAGAGAAGCGAGCGTCATTATATGACTGCGAACATATTATGGGACGAGCATGCGCTATTCCAAGGAGCACAAATTCCAGACGCACGCGCGGATTGTGAAAAAGGCTTCGGTGAAGCTCCGCGAGAAGGGTGCGCATGGTATCGGCGTTGCCGATCTCATGAAGGATGCCGGCCTCACCCATGGCGGGTTTTACGCGCATTTCGATTCGCGGGAGGCTTTGGTGATCGAGGCCTTCACGCATGCGATGGACCGCTCGACCGAGCATTGGCGAAAGCTGGCGGAGGAGACGCCGCCCGAAAAGCGCCTGTCGAAGATCGTCAATAGCTACCTCACGCCCCTGCATCGCGACGATCCCGGCCATGGCTGCGCCGTGCCGACGCTGGCGGCCGAGATCGCCCGGGAGGGCGCCAGGACGCGGCGGGTGTTTTCGGGCCGGATGGAACAGATGATCGACATGCTCGCCGGGCAATTTCACGGCATGCCGCGCAAGGCGGCGCGGAAACAGGCGATGGCTGCGCTAGCCACCATGATGGGGTCGCTGGTGATGGCCCGCATCGCCGGCGGCGGCGGGTTTTCCGATGAAATACTGCAAGCGGGCCGCGATGGCGTCCTCAGCCAGGCAAAGCCGGCGGCGAAGCGGAAACCGGCCAAAAGAGCGGGCGCCTCCGCCTGAGCTTGCGACACTGCATTCGACGTTCGTCTTAGGCCGGATGAAAACGGCGCAAATCGCTATTTTCGCACATCCGATGTGCGCCGAAAAAACCTTTCCAAAAACGGCAAAGCCTGCAAAAACGACGCTCAAAGATCCTTGCTTGAGAAGACCTTGGAGGAACGCATGCGTATGATCGGGCATTTCATCGGCGGCCGAGAGGTCGCAGGCACATCGGGCAGGTTTGCGGATGTTTTCGAGCCGATGACCGGCGACGTTCAGGCCAAGGTCGCGCTCGCCTCGAAAGCCGAGGTTCGCGCGGCCGTCGAGAACTCACGCTCCGCGCAAGGCGAGTGGGCGGCGACCAATCCGCAGCGCCGGGCGCGCGTGATGATGAAGTTCCTTGAACTGGCGCAGCGCGACTACGACAAACTTGCCGACGTGCTCGCCCGCGAGCACGGCAAGACCGTTCCCGACGCCAAAGGCGACATTCAGCGCGGCCTTGAGGTGGTGGAGTTTGCCTGCGGCATCCCGCACCTGATGAAGGGCGAATATACCGAGGGCGCAGGCCCCGGCATCGACATCTATTCGCTCCGCCAGCCGCTGGGCGTGGTGGCCGGCATCACGCCGTTCAATTTCCCGGCGATGATTCCGATGTGGAAGTTCGCGCCCGCGATCGCCTGCGGCAATGCCTTCATCCTCAAGCCGTCGGAGCGCGACCCCGGCGTGCCGATGCTGCTCGCGCAACTGATGATCGAGGCCGGGCTGCCGCCGGGCATCCTCAATGTCGTCAACGGCGACAAGGAAGCGGTCGATGCGATCCTGGACGATCCCGATATCAAGGCGGTCGGTTTCGTCGGCTCCTCGCCGATCGCGCAATATATCTACGAGCGCGCGGCCGCCACGGGAAAACGCGCGCAGTGTTTCGGCGGCGCCAAGAACCACGCCATCGTGATGCCGGATGCCGACATGGATCAGGCCGTGGACGCCTTGATCGGCGCGGGCTACGGCTCGGCCGGCGAGCGCTGCATGGCTGTCTCGGTGGCGGTTCCCGTCGGCAAGACCACGGCCGACCGGCTGATGGAAAAACTTGTTCCGCGTGTTGAATTGCTGAAGATCGGAACCTCGATCGACCCGTCCGCCGATTACGGCCCGCTCGTGACAAGAGAGGCCGTCGAGCGCGTCAAGAATTACGTCGAGATCGGCATCAAGGAAGGCGCGACGCTGGCCGTCGACGGCCGCGGCTTCAAGATGCAGGGCTATGAAAAGGGCTTCTACATGGGCGGTTGTCTGTTCGACAACGTCACCAAGGACATGCGGATCTACAAGGAAGAGATTTTCGGCCCCGTGCTGTCGGTGGTGCGGGCCAAGGATTATTCCGAGGCGCTCGCGCTGCCGTCCGACCACGACTACGGCAACGGCGTTGCGATCTTCACCCGCGATGGCGATGCCGCGCGCGATTTCGCCGCCAAGGTCAACGTCGGCATGGTCGGCATCAACGTGCCGATCCCGGTGCCGATCGCCTATTACACCTTCGGCGGCTGGAAGAAGTCGGGCTTTGGCGACCTCAACCAGCATGGTCCCGACTCGATCCGCTTCTATACCAAGACCAAGACGGTGACCTCGCGCTGGCCTTCCGGCGTCAAGGAGGGCGCGGAGTTTTCGATACCGACGATGAACTAGGCGCATGATCCGGAAAAGTGGGCACCGGTTTTCCGATCAGATCATGCGCAAAAATAATTGAGTGTCTTAGGAAATGCAATTCGCACTCACCGAGGACCAGATTGCGGTTCGCGACATGGCGCGGGATTTCGCCGCGGAAAAAATCGCGCCGCATGCCATCCGCTGGGATGAGGAGAAGCATTTCCCGATCGACGTGATGCGCGAGGCGGCAAAGCTCGGCATCGGCGGCGTCTATATACGCGACGATGTCGGCGGCTCCGGACTGACGCGTTTCGACGCTGCCCTGATCTTCGAGGCGCTGGCGCAGGGCTGTCCGACCGTGTCGGCCTTTATCTCGATTCACAACATGTCGGCCTGGATGATCGATGCCTTTGGCAACGAGACCCAGCGCAAGCAATGGCTGCCAAAGCTTTGCTCGATGGAGTATCTCGCAAGCTATTGCCTGACCGAGCCGGGCTCGGGATCGGACGCCGCGGCACTTCGGACGCGCGCCGTGCGCGACGGCGATCATTACCTTCTCAACGGCCAAAAGCAGTTCATCTCCGGCGCAGGCAAGGGCGATCTCTATGTCGTGATGGTGCGGACCGGCGAGGGCGGGGCGAACGGCATTTCAACACTGGTGGTCGAGGGCAACACGCCGGGGCTATCGCTCGGCGCCAACGAACGCAAGATGGGCTGGAACGCGCAGCCGACCCGCGCGGTGATTTTCGAGAACGCCCGCGTGCCCGTTGCCAACCGGCTTGGCGAGGAGGGCATCGGCTTCAAGATCGCGATGGCTGGCCTCGACGGCGGCCGCATCAATATCGCCGCCTGCTCGCTCGGTGGGGCGCAGAACGCGCTCGACCGGTCGTTGGCCTATATGAAAGAGCGCAAGGCCTTTGGTAAGCGCCTCGACGAATTCCAGGCGTTGCAGTTCCGTCTCGCCGATATGGCAACCGAACTGGAGGCGGCACGGACCTTCGTGTGGCGGGCCGCCGCCGCGCTCGATCGCAAGGACCCCGACGCCACCATGTTGTGTGCGATGGCCAAGCGCTTTGGCACCGATGTCGGCTTCGACGTCGCCAATCAGGCGCTGCAATTGCACGGCGGCTACGGTTATCTGAGTGAATACGGCATCGAGAAGATCGTGCGCGATTTGCGCGTGCATCAGATTCTGGAAGGCACCAACGAAATCATGCGGCTGATCGTGGCGCGCAAGCTGATCGAGGGCGCGCGATGATGATGCAGCGCACTTCTCCCTCTCCCCTTGCGGGAGAGGGTGCCGAGCGCCAAAGGCGCGAGGCGGGTGAGGGGGCTCGCTCCCTCACGAAAACTGCTCGCAAATTGCGGTCGCAAATGACCGATGCTGAAATGACCGATGCTGAGAGGAAGCTCTGGTTCGCCCTGAAAGACCGCCGATTTCAGTCGTTCAAGTTTAGGCGCCAGGTTCCAATTGGGCCTTATGTAGCGGATTTTCTTACCTTTGAATCGCGACTGGTTGTGGAAGTGGATGGCGGTCAGCACGCCGAGTCTGCCCGAGACGCTAAGCGTGACCGGTGGCTTGCGGAAAACGATTTTCGGATTGTGCGCTTCTGGAATAACGACGTGCTTTCCAACATGGAAGGTGTTCTCACAGCCTTGGCCACAGAACTCCACAATACCCCTCACCCGACGTCTCGCTTGCGCTCGACGCCACCCTCTCCCGCAGGGGGAGAGGGGAAGAAAGTGGAGGGCGCGGGATGACGGCGCCCGCGGCGGTCGGGGAATCCGATGGCGACCTGATCGTGCGGCGGGAAGGTTCGGCCGGGATCATCAGGTTGAACCGGCCGAAAGCGATCAATGCGATGACGTATGAAATGTCGCTCGGCATCGATGCGGCGCTCGATCGCTTTGAATCCGATCCCGCGATCGCGGTGGTCGTGCTGGAAGGCGCGGGCGAGCGAGGCTTATGCGCGGGCGGCGACATCCGCGGGCTCTATGAAAGCTCGCGGGCCGGTGGCGATCTCGGCAAGATATTCTGGCGCCAGGAATACGTCATGAACGCCCGCATCGCTAAATACCCAAAGCCCTATGTTGCATTCATGGACGGCCTGGTGATGGGCGGCGGCGTCGGCCTGTCCGCGCATGCCCGCCATCGCGTCGTCACCGAGAAGACCAAACTGGCGATGCCGGAAGTCGGGCTCGGATTCTTTCCCGATGTCGGCGGCACTTGGCTGCTTTCGCGTTCGCCCGGCGAGATCGGCACCTATTTTGGATTGACGGGGCAGACCATGAATGGCCCGGATGCGATCTTTGCGCGGTTTGCCGATGCGGTGGTGCCCTCGGGCCGTTTGGCCGCATTGCGCGAGGCGCTGACGGCGCTCCGTCCGGGTGCAAGCTCAACCGAGGTCGAGACGCTGATTTCAGGTTTTTCGACCGGCGAGACCGCAGGTCCCGCCGCGGCGATGCAAGCTTCGATCGATCGCTGGTTTGCGCAGGAGCGGATGGAGGATATTTTTGCCGAGCTTAAGCGCGATGGTTCGGAGCTTGCGCAATCGACGCTCAAGGCATTGAACGGGAAGTCGCCGCGCGGCATGGTGGTGACGCTGAAGTTGCTGCGCCTGGGCCGCGGTTCGGCGTCGCTGGAGGAATGCCTAGTGCGGGAATATCGCGCCGCGCTCGAAGTGTTTCGGAGCGATGATTTCCGCGAAGGCGTGCGCGCGGCCGTGATCGACAAGGACCGCAATCCACGCTGGTCGCCGCCGCGGGTCGAGGACGTCACGCCAAAAATGCTGGCGCCGTATTTTGCGGGAATCGGCGCCGACGAACTGGTATTCGATAAACGATAATGAAGAAGCCTTGAAGCGGAGGAAGTAGAGATGGCCAGCATCGCATTCGTCGGTCTCGGCAACATGGGCGGCCCGATGGCGGCCAATCTCGTCAAGGCCGGCCACAAGGTGATGGCGTTCGATCTGGTGGCGGCGTCGCGCGATCAGGCCAAGGCCGACGGCGCTGCCGTTGCCGAAAGCTCGGTCGCGGCCGTGAAAGGCGCCGAGGTCGTCATCACCATGCTGCCGGCCGGCGAGCATGTGCTCTCGGTCTGGCAGGACGTCGTGCCCGCGATGGCCAAGGGCGCGTTGATCATCGACTGCTCGACGATCGACGTCGAGAGCGCCAAGCAGGCCCATGCGCTGGCATCAAAACATGGCGCCGCTTCGATCGATGCGCCGGTTTCCGGCGGCACCGGCGGCGCGAAGGGGGCGACGCTGACCTTCATGTGCGGAGGCGACGAGAAGGCCTTTGCAGCGGCAAAACCGGTGCTGGAAAAGATGGGCAAGAAGATCGTCCATTGCGGCGGCGCCGGTGCCGGGCAGGCGGCAAAAATCTGCAACAACATGATCCTGGGAATTTCCATGATCGCGGTGAGTGAGGCGTTTGCATTGGCGGAAAAGCTTGAGCTTTCGCATCAGGCCTTGTTTGACGTTTCCTCGACCTCGTCCGGGCAATGCTGGTCGCTGACTTCCTATTGCCCGGTGCCGGGCCCGGTGCCGGCCTCGCCCGCCAACAACGACTACAAGCCCGGTTTCGCCTCGGCCTTGATGGTGAAGGACCTGACGCTGGCGCAGGATGCGGCCAAGGCTGCGGGCGCCGCGACGCCGCTCGGAAAGCATGCGCAGGAAATCTACCAGGCGTTTGACGCCGCCGGGAATGGCGGGGTCGATTTTTCGGGGATCATCCGGCACGTTCGCGCTCTCGCGCCCAAATAGCGGGAAAGCTGATGACCACCTTTCGGGAAGCCCGTGCATTCCTGCTGAAGCATCGGACGGATTACGACAAGGCCGTCTCGGATTTCCGCTGGCCTGACGCGGTGCCGTTCAACTGGGCGCTGGACTGGTTCGACGCGGAGTTGGCCCGCGACCCGCGGAGCAGGGATCGGCCCGCGCTCTGGATCGTCGATGCCGCCAGTAACCGCGAGATCAAGCCGACATTCGCCGAACTGTCGCGCCGCTCCAATCAGGTTGCGAATTTCCTGCGCGCGCAGGGGTTGAGGCGTGGCGACCACCTGTTGCTGCTGCTCGGCAACGTCGCTCCGCTCTGGGAGACCATGCTGGCAGCGATGAAATTGGGCGTGGTCGTGATTCCCGCCACCACCTTGCTGACGCCGGACGAACTGCGCGACCGGCTCGACCGCGGCCGCGCCAGGGCGGTGGTGGCCACGCAAGATCAGATCGGAAAATTCGCGGATCTCGGAGGCGAGAACCTCGTTCGTATCGTTGTCAACGCCTCATCGCCGCAACAGAGATGGCTGGCTTACGCACAGACTGCCGATTTTCCTGAAAGCTTTACGCCGGATAAGCCGACCCAGCCTGACGATTCCATGCTGCTCTATTTCACGTCAGGCACCACCGCAAAGCCGAAACTGGTGCGGCATAGCCAGCGTAGCTACCCGGTCGGCGGACTGTCGACGATGTACTGGCTCGGGCTTCAGCCGGGCGATGTTCATCTCAATATTTCATCGCCGGGCTGGGCCAAGCATGCCTGGAGTTGCTTCTTCGCGCCGTGGAATGCGGGTGCGACGGTGTTTGTGGTCAATCAGCTGCGCTTTGACGCCAAAGGCTTGCTCGCAATCATCGTTCGCTGCGGCGTCACGACGCTGTGCGCGCCGCCGACGGTGTGGCGGCTGTTCATCCAGGAGAAGCTTGCCGATTTCAAGGTTTCGCTGCGCGAGGTCTGCGGCGCGGGCGAGCCGCTCAATCCGGAAGTGATCGATCAGGTGCGCGCGGCCTGGGGGCTGACCATCCGCGACGGCTACGGCCAGACCGAGACCACCGCGCTTGCCGGCAATTCGCCGGGGCAGACGGTGAAGGTCGGCTCGATGGGGCGACCGCTGCCCGGTTATCGCGTCGAGATCACCGACGCCGAGGGGCATGCCACCAGCGAAGGGGAGATCACTTTGCGGCTCGGGGCCGATCGCCCCGCCGGCCTGATGCAGGGTTATCAAGGCGAGGACGGTACGCTCTCTGGTGCCGACGGCGCGCTCTATCGCAGCGGCGACGTGGTGTTTGTCGACGACGACGGCTATTTCACCTTCGTCGGCCGTTCCGACGACGTGTTCAAATCATCCGACTACCGGATCAGCCCGTTCGAGCTCGAAAGCGTGTTGCTCGAACACGAGTGGGTCGCGGAAGCTGCCGTCGTGCCGAGCCCCGATCCGATCCGGCTCGCCGTCCCCAAGGCCTATGTCCTGCTGGTGCCGGGCACGGACCGCTCGGGCGAGACCGCGCTCTCGATCTTCCGCCATCTTCATGCGCGGCTTGCGCCGTTCAAGCGTGTCAGGCGGATCGAACTCGTGAGCGAATTGCCGAAAACGATTTCCGGCAAAATCCGCCGCGTGCAGTTGCGCCGCCTCGAGCACGACAATATCAGAAGCCATGCGCTGCGCGGCGAGGAATTCCGCGAGGACGACTTCCCGGAATTGCAGAAGGTGCGCTCCGGCGGGTCGGAAAACTAGTGGAGTGGATTTGACATTCGCCACGCGCCCGTTCAGGAGCCTGTAAAGCGAATGTCAAATCCTAAACTCCACTAGAAACATATATTTGCTAGTGGCCCTTTTGATTCTAACATTCGCAAAAGCGGCGGCTGAGAAGGGATGCGAATGTTAGAATAAGGCCACTAGTAAATGAACGAAGTCTGGAAGAAGCCGCCGGTATCGCTTGATGTCTACCAGAACATGGTCGGGCACGAAATCGGCGTGTCGTCCTGGCACCTCGTCGATCAGGACCGGATCAACCTCTATGCCGACGTGATCGAGGATCATCAGTTCATCCATGTCGACCCCGAACGCGCCAGACGCGAAACCGCGTTTGGTGCAACCGTGGCCCACGGCTTTCTCACCATGTCGTTGCTGAGCGTCATGTCCTATGAGGTGATGCCGGTGATCGAAGGCACGACCATGGGTGTGAATTACGGTTTCGACAAACTGCGCTTTGTCTCGCCGGTGCGTTCGGGGTCACGTGTACGCGGACGCTTCACGTTGATGGAAGCCAAGCTGCGCAAGCCCAGGGAATTGCAATCGCGCACCAACGTCAGCGTCGAGATCGAGGGCGAGGAGAAACCGGCTTTGGTAGCCGACTGGATCGGTCTGATCTATTTTGCTTGAATGGAATGTTTCCATAACACGATCGGCGATGCACGCTGCACCCATCACCGATCGGTAAAGCTCGCTTTGGGGTTGCGGCGTTGCCTGCATCGCCGGCGAGGTATTCCGGACATCGTGTCCGGAATACCTGGTTGCCGGATCACATCACGAGAGAACCGCGCACCGTTCGTATCAGTGGTGCCATAAGGTCTCGAAGTGATGATGATTGTTCAGAGCTGCGGTCATGTGGCTCATGTCCGCGGCCCCGGCATTGTGCACGTCGTTGCCCAAGGTGGTAACGGCGCTGTTGACCGCAGCGCTGTTATTGCCCTGCATCGCCTGGAGCAGCGCCGCAATGTCGTTGGCAATCGGGCTGCCGTGGTCGCCCAGGCCGTGATGCATATTCAACGACGGGTCCTGACCGGTCCCTGTCACCGGAGGCGAGTTGGT
Organism: uncultured Alphaproteobacteria bacterium; assembly: GCA_963832045.1. Lineage (GTDB taxonomy): Bacteria > Pseudomonadota > Alphaproteobacteria > Rhizobiales > Xanthobacteraceae > Bradyrhizobium. Next base: position 42,427 of record CAWHSM010000003.1, on the reverse strand, counting down.
GACAGGTGGCGGGTTAGTGAGCTGATCGTGCCCGGAGGTGCCGTCGGTCAGGGTCGTGAAAAATTCACGGAAGTTGTGATCATGAGCCAACAGCCTATCCAGCACATCGAAATGAGCCGAATGAGCCGGCGGGTTGCCGGCAGCCGTTGGGTCGGTGGCAGGAGGGGAGCTCGTAACAGGCGGAGGATTGGCGTGATGGGTATCGCCAGTGCCCGACGCGTGATGGGTATCGCCAGCCGGCGGCGGGTTGCCGGCAGCCGTCGGGTCGGTAGCAGGAGGTGAGCTCGTGACAGGCGGAGGACTGGCGTGATGGGTGTCGCCAGTGCCAGACGCGTGATGGGTATCGTCAGCCGGCGGTGGGTTGCCGGCAGTAGTTGGGTCGGCGACAGAAGGTGAGCTCGTAACAGGCGGAGGACTGGCGTGATGGGTATCGCCAGTGCCCGACGAGTGATGGGTATGGCCGGTGCCCGACGCGTGATGGGTATCGCCAGCCGGCGGTGGGTTGCCGGCACCAGTTGGGTCGGTGACAGGCGGCGAACTCGTGACAGGCGGTGAGCTCGCGACAGGCGGCGAGCTCGTGACGGGAGGTGAGCTCGTATCAGGCGGTGAGCTCGTGACGGGAGGTGAGCTCGTATCAGGCGGTGAGCTCGCGACAGGCGGCGAGCTCGTGACAGGAGGTGAGCTCGTGACAGGCGGCGAACTCGTGACAGGCGGTGAGCTCGTGACAGGGGGTGAGCTCGTCACAGGCGGCGAGCTCGTGACAGGCGGTGAGCTCGTCACAGGCGGCGAGCTCGTGACAGGCGGTGAGCTCGTGACAGGAGGCGAACTCGTGACGGGAGGTGAGCTCGTGACGGGCGGCGAGCTCGTGACAGGTGGAGTACTGGCGCCGCCGCCGTCGTAATTCACCGCGAGCGAGTGGATGGTCATGCTGCCGCTGCCCTCGCGGGGCTCATTGCCGAGAGCAATACCATCGAAATACTCCTTGCCGGAGATCAGGCCGTCCGCTGCCGCGGTCTGGAGCAGCCCCTTGAGGTCGATGTTGTAGTTCGTCAGGTCCTGGAAGTTCGCCGGAGCGAACGCGATAATGTTGCCCGTGTTGGCGATCGTCCATTTCATGCCCTGACTGTCCGTGAAGCTGTGCTGCGGCAGGGTCTGGATCCAGTCCTGCACATAGCCCGGGGAGTGGATGTAGACTTCCATCTCGTGCTGGATGCTCGAGGAGCCCCCATCCGGCGTCGATGTCAGGTAGCCATCGTACATGGCATCATACTGGCTGGTGGTGCCGGAGAGCGAGACATTCTGGCTCAGCGTAAGCGTTTTGATGTTGTTGACCTGCTCCGCCGTGACGCTGGTCGCCGGCGCGGGGAAGCCGGCATAGTCGCCGTAGAACACGGCCGGATAGGAGTACACGTTGAAACCGGCCGGCGTATTCGGAAAGCTCCAGCTGATCGTCGTGTCGTTGTTCGGTGAGCTGGCGTTATTCAACGTCAAGGACTGAGTGAAGTCCGTGCCGTTGACGAGGCTGCCCGCATTCCAGGTCGAGTTCATCGCCCAATAAGGACCAGCATTCGTGTTGGCGGTTGCAAAATCACCTGAGATTGTAGTAGACATTCTGTGCTCCTGTTCATGGCCGCCCTGCACCGCAGGCCGACGCAAATCCCCCGCTTGATCTGGACAAGAAACAGCGATCAAGACGATCAAAAGACGGGGGGCGGGCGAAATGTCACCGCCATGGGGCGATTTTGTGATCGAGCGAAAATCGCGTACGACAGATTATAGCGTACGGCAGAATTCGCCGAGCATTTCGCAGAGATCAGCGATGTCCACGGCCAGGGCACTGGAAACGCCTTTCAGCAGACCAATAAATAAGTCGGCCAAGCCGCGGCGAGGGCAGGCGTGAAGTTGTAGTGTGTCGCCCGGACACCGGCAGCACACACTGCCGTCGTGCCCGGGCTTGTCCCGGCCATGACGACCTCCTTCCAGGCTAGTGCGTGCACAATGTCTTCCCTAGTTAGCGTTGCCATCATCGGCGCCGGGCCCGCCGGTTTGATGGCGGCCGAAATACTGGCGCAAGATGGCGCGCGCGTTACCGTCTTTGACGCCATGACTTCGGTCGGCCGAAAATTCCTGATGGCCGGCCGCGGCGGGCTCAACCTCACGCATAGCGAACCGCTGGACGCGTTCTTGTCTCGTTATCGGCAAGCCCAGTCGCAGCTTGGCGCCTCCATTGAAGCGTTTCCACCGGAGCGTCTGCGCGCCTGGTGCGAGACATTGGGACAACCGACCTTCGTGGGCTCCAGCGGCAGGATTTTTCCGAAAGCCTTGAAGGCATCGCCGCTGCTGCGGGCCTGGTTGCGGCGGCTCGACGCGTCGGGCGTACAATTCTCGCTGCGCCACCGCTGGATCGGTTGGGACCATGAAGGGCGGTTGCTGTTTCAGACGCCAGAGGGACAACGCGCCGTCGAGGTCCACGCCACCGTGCTGGCGCTCGGCGGCGCGAGCTGGCCGCGGTTGGGGTCGGATGGCGGATGGGTCGAAACGCTCGCTGCCAAAGGCGTGAAGGTGTCGCCGCTCATGCCGGCCAATTGCGGTTTTGCGGTCGCGTGGTCGGAGATCTTTCGCGATCGATTTGAAGGCACCCCGCTCAAGGGCATCGCGCTGTCGCTTGGTGACCGCAGCGTTCGCGGCGAAGCGGTCATTACCCGCGACGGTATCGAGGGTGGGGCGGTCTACACGCTGTCGGCCGAGCTGCGCGAGGCCATTCTCGCCTGTGGCCATGCGACGCTGCATATCGCCCTGCGGCCTGACGTTGAACCCCGTGATCTCGTCGCGCGTTTGTCGGCGCCGCGGGGAAAGCAGACATTCACCAACTGGCTGCGCAAGGCTGCAAGCCTGTCTCCGGTCGGCATCGGCCTGTTGCAGGAATCCGCCATCGCCTCCGGCATCGCGTTGGCGTCGATGTCTGCGGAAGCGCTTGCCGCTGACATCAACGCGGTGCCTGTTCGCCTTGCGGGCACCGCTTCGATCGCACGCGCGATCTCAAGTGCGGGCGGCATCAAGCTCGATGAACTCGACGCCGACTTCATGATCAAGCGATTGCCCGGCGTATTCGCCGCCGGCGAAATGCTCGATTGGGAAGCGCCGACCGGCGGCTATCTGTTGCAGGCATGTTTTGCGACGGGGGTTGCGGCGGGGCGAGGGGCGTTGAAGTGGCTTGAGAGGCGAATGGCGAGTAGGGAATAGCGAATAGAAGAAATCCATTCGCCACTCCCTATTCGCTACTCGCCTCAGCGCAACTTGCCGCGCGCCTCGACCTTGAGCGTGCCGATGATTTCCTCGCCGCGCACCATAACCACCTCGTCCATCATGTTGACGACGACGCAGACGTGATTGGGCACGATGCGCACGATATCGCCGACCTCGGGCCGCGTGTTGCTGCGGGTAAGATCGAGAAAACCGTGTTCCTCCGCGAAGCGCGCGATCCGCGCCTGCGGATGTTCGAGGATCAGCCCGTGGCCGTCGAGCCCGCTGCCGGTATCCGAGGTCAGCGTCTTGGAGCCGGCATCGAGGATGCCGCGATCCCGCCCGGCACGGCTGACCACAGTGGAATAGATGTTGAGCGCGCAATCGTCCCAGCTCGCCACGCCGGCACCGACCTGCATCCGGTCGTTATAGATATAAGTGCCGGGCCGGTGTTCGGTCGCGCCCTTGAGCTTGCCGAGATTTTTCAGGTTCGGCGAGCCGCCGGTCGAGACCATGGTCGCATCGAGCCCGTGCGCGCGGACGCCGGCCAGCGCCTCATCGTAGAATTTCTGTGCCTCGGCCCAGCCGGTTTCGGTGGGATAGAGCATGAAGCCGGCAAACGTCAGTCCCTTGGACGCCGCGATCGTACGCGCCAGCGCAATCGCCTCCGCTGATGTCTCGACGCCGGCGCGTTTGCGCCCCGTGTCGCATTCGACCACGACCGAAAGCGGTCGGCCGGAGGCCGCCGCGGCTAGCGTCAGATTGGCCACCACCACCGGATTGTCGGCGGCGACTGTCATGTGGGCCTTGCCTTGCAACGCGCCAAGGCGGGCCATTTTCTCTTCGCCAAGCAGATTGTAGCTGATGAGGATGTCGTCGATGCCGGCATCTGCCATGATCTCGGCTTCGCCGAGCTTCTGGCAGGTAATGCCTTTCGCGCCCGCCGCGACCTGGAGCTTCGCCAGCACCGGGCTCTTGTGCGTCTTGATGTGCGGGCGGTTGGCGACGCCAGCAGCGTCGCAAGTTTTCTGCACGCGCGCGATGTTGCGCTCGACCCGGTCCATGTCGATGACGGCGACCGGCGTGCCGTATTCGCGGGCGATTTTTGCGGCGAGGGGTGTGGTCATGAGCTTCTCTTTTTTGACACGCAATCTAGTGTAGCGACACTGACGTTCCTTTCAGTGTTGCTGCGAGCTTTCGGAAGGAACGTCAGAGTCAAAGCTACACTAGGATCATATAGTTGCTAGTGTCCCTTTGGTTCTGACATTCGTAAAAGTGCCCGCTGCGATGGGATACGAATGTCAGAATCGGGACACTAGTCCGACGGGAGCCGGGAGAATTGGAAATTACAGTGGTTCGCGCCGCCAGCCAACGTTTGTGTCCTTTCCAGGTGGATGCCTAGCGTTGCATAGGCGTCGAAATCAAGCCCACAGATGTTCGGCAGGAGTTCTTTATCTCCATGGCGAGCCGCGAATTTGCAAAAGCCGCAAGCTTTGTAGTTGATGCCGAATTCAAAGTTGTCACCCGGGCCCGGCTCGACGAAATCGTAGACGAAATCTTCCGGAAACTCTTTCTGATGGCTTTTTGTAGCCTGCTCGCGCAGCAAAGTCCGATTCTCTGACGACATGAATTGACGCCCCGAGGCGAGACGTTCCGCTTCGGGCACGGTAAGCAATTGCGCCTTGTAGGTTTCTCGCTCGATTTCGCCGATCACGAACAGCGACACGCCGTGTCGCCGGAGCACTCGGCTGATGGCCATAAAGCCCATGAGACGCATGAGGAAATCGCTCATACGACTTGCCGTGCCTCCGACATAGGGCATTTGGGTGAGCACGATTTCGAATTCGTCCATCGCCTCCTGCCTAATCCCGTCAATATTGGATAGATGCGCGCGCTCGCACAACATCGCTTCGGCAAGGTCGAGGCGATGGCGCATGGCGGCCTCCATTGCGCCGCGATGCAACTCGTAAAAGGGATGGACGATCTCAGCCATTGGACACCTCTCTAACACAATTAGCCTGGTCGGCAGGGCATGGGATCTCCGGATGTTGCAAACCGACCGTAACCGGGGACACCAAGTCAGCGCAAAGCATGGTTCCTTCGGTCAAGCACTAGAAAATCTATTGCAAGGCCACGGCCTATCAGTGTCAAACTGCGAGCCGCGATGACCTACAGCCTTCCACCACTCAACGCGCTCCGCGCATTCGAGGCCGCCGCGCGGCATCTCAGCTTCAAACTGGCCGCGCACGAGTTGCACGTGACGCCCGCTGCCGTGGGACAGCAGGTGAAAGCGCTGGAGGCGCGCCTCGGCGTAAGCCGTTCGAGCGGTTGCATAAGCAACTCATCCTGACCGCGACCGGTCAGGCCTATCTGCCTGAGATATCCGATGGTTTTCGTCGCATTGCGGATGCGACCTCGCAATTGAAACCGGCAGGTGCGGTGCTGCTGCAGTTGGGGGTCCATGGCGGCTTCGACCTCCGCCGCCTCGAGTTGGCGGAGTTTCGCGGCGCGCATGCGGAAATCGGTTTGCGGGTGCTGCAGCCGGCTGGCTTGCACGAACTGGTCGAGGGCAAGGTCGACCTGCTGATAGCCCGCGGTCTTGGCCACCATCCGGGCTATCGCTGCGACCGGGTCAATGAGGGATCCGGTTTGGGTGATTGGCTGATTGCGCCTGAAGGCGCCGCGGATTGTCCCGAGGTCGTCAGGTTCCGCGATTGGCTGCGCGCCCTGCCGGCCGAGAACCCGCTCGCAAACCACAGCCGCCCTCGTCTGGTCGGCATCATCCGAAGTTGAGGCGCCCGTGACGCGGAAAGAATTAGACCTTTCTCCTTGCAGGGGGAGGGAGAAACCTAATCACGCCTGTTCTATCTCTTCACGTAATACTTCAAGTTCGAGCCATTTGTCCTCGGCTTCCTGCATTTCTTTCTGCGCTTTGGTCAGTGCATCGGAGGCCTGGTTGAATTTCTTGCGATCCTTCTTGTAGAGGTCGGGATCGTCAAGATGCCGCTGCTGCTTGGCGATCTCGGCCTGCAGCCTGGCGATGGTTTTGGGCAAGCTTTCCAGCGCGTGCTTTTCATTGAAATTGAGCCGGCGCTTTGGCGCGGAAGGCGTGCCCGCTGCGGCGGTCTTCTCGCGCTCGACCGCTGCTGTCTTCACCGCCTCGCGTTTCAGGTCGGCGCCGCGTTGCGCCAGCATGTCGCTATAGCCGCCGGCATATTCGATCCATTGGCCGTCGCCCTCCGGCGCGATCACCGAGGTGACCACACGATCGAGAAAATCGCGGTCATGGCTGATCAGGATCACCGTGCCGTCGTAATCGCCGAGCATTTCCTCGAGCACGTCGAGGGTTTCAAGATCAAGGTCGTTGGTCGGCTCGTCCAGCACCAGCAGGTTGGAAGGCTTTGCCAGCGCGCGCGCCAGCATCAACCGGCCACGCTCGCCGCCGGAAAGCACTTCAAGCGGCGTGCGCATCTGCTCCTGCGCGAACAGGAAATCCTTCATATAGCTGACGACATGCTTCGGCTTGCCGCCGACCATGACATGGTCGCCGCGGCCGCCGGTCAAGGCTTCGGCCAGCGTCGATCTGGGATCGAGGCTTTCGCGATGCTGGTCGAGCGTCGCCATCTCGATATTGGCGCCGAGCCGGATGCTGCCCGTATCGGGCGGGTTGGCGCCCGTGAGCATCTCGATCAGGGTCGTCTTGCCGGCGCCGTTGGGCCCGACGATGCCGATGCGGTCGCCGCGTTGCACGCGGATCGAGAAGCCATCGACTACCCTGCGCTCGCCATAGCTCCGGCTGATGTTTTTGGCCTCGATGACGAGCTTGCCGGACTTTTCGGATTCCGCGGCGGTGAGGCTGGCATTCCCCGCCGCGCCGCGATAATCGCGCCGCTGCTGGCGCAGTGCGTGGAGATTGCCGAGACGCTTGACGTTACGCTTGCGGCGGCCCGAGACGCCGTAACGCAGCCAGTGCTCCTCGTTGACGATCCTGCGGTCGAGCTTGTGCTGCTCGCGCTCTTCCTCGGCGAGCACTTCGTCGCGCCAGGATTCGAAAGCCGAGAAGCCGCGCTCGATCCGCCTGATCTGGCCGCGGTCGAGCCAGGCCGTGGCGCGCGACAGGTTGGAGAGGAAACGGCGGTCATGGCTGATCATGACCAGCGCGCTGCGGCGGCCATCCAGTTCGCCTTCCAGCCACTCGATGGTGGTGAGATCGAGATGGTTGGTCGGCTCGTCCAAGAGCAGGATGTCCGGCGAGGGCGCGAGCACGCGCGCCAGCGCCGTGCGGCGGGCCTCGCCGCCGGAGAGATGGGCGGGATCCTCGTCGCCGTGAAGGCCAAGCTGCTCCAGCACATAGCGGGCTTGATAATGGTCGTCGCCGGGCCCGAGTCCTGCTTCGACATAGGCCAACGTGGTGGCATGTCCCGCAAAATCCGGCTCCTGCGGCAGATAGCGAATGGTCGCCCCGGGCTGGACGAAGCGGCTGCCGCGATCGGGCTCGATCAGGCCGGCGGCAATTTTCAGGAGCGTCGATTTGCCGGAGCCGTTACGGCCGATCAGGCAGACGCGCTCCTGTGCCGACACCGACAATTCGACATCAGACAATAGCGGCGTGCCGCCGAAGGTCAGCCCGATGTCTTTCAACTGGATCAGCGGTGGCGCCATGGGCGTTCAGTTCAACCTTGATTATGGGCGGGCGCGTCAGCCCGGCGGCGCTGGATGCGGCGGATGGTCTGATCGAGCGCGGATAGAAACGCCGACCGGTCGCGGGCCGCGAAGGATTTCGGGCCGCCGGTGACTTCACCCGATGAGCGCAGGTCGGTCATGAGATTGCGCACCGCCAGCGTCATCCCGATCGATTGTTCGGTGAACGGCTTGCCGTTGGGTGCGATCACGTCGGCGCCTGCTTTGACGCAGCGACTGGCGAGCGGGATATCGGATGTGACGACGATGTCGCCCGGCCTCGCGCGCTCCGCGATCCAGTCATCGGCCGCATCCATCGCCGAGCCCGCCGCGACCCGCTCGATCAGCGGGTCGTGCGGCACCCGGATGAATTGGCCGGCGACCACGCGGACGGCAATGCCATGGCGCGCGGCGACACGGTAAATCTCGTCCTTTACCGGGCAGGCATCGGCGTCGACATAGATGCGGCTGGGATTCGGGGGCGTTGTCATCGATCCGGGAATAGATAGGGACTGGTCACGGGATTTGCGATGCGCGTGGTACCTCATTGGGCGTCAAAATGCGACCCTTGCCATGACATTACCTTGGCGTACCATCGGCCGCGAAAGCATGGACAAAAGGAACAGGGTTATGACGGGCCTGATCGAAACCTATCGCGTCGAGGCCTACAACGCCGCAAAACTGTCCGAGAACAAGATGCACGACGATGCGGTGGCGCGTCGGTTCGGATTCAGCGGCGGCCTCGTCCCCGGCGTCGATGTCATGGCCTACATGATGCATCTGCCGGTCGCGAAATGGGGCCGCGACTTTCTCAAGCGTGGCCTGATCGAAGCGCGCTTCGTCAAACCGGTCTATGACGGCGAGATCACGGACGTTTCCGGCGAAGAAGAGGACGGCGTGCTTTCGATCGAGGTCGCAAGCCGTGGCGAATTATGCGCGACCGGGACGGCTTCGCTTCCCGCCGCCGCGCCTGGTTTCTCGATCACTGACTACGTGGAAGTTGCCCCCGTGTCGGAGCGCAAGCCGGTCAACGCCGAATCCTACCAACTCGGCCAATGGCTGGGCTCGATGCCGCGTAGCTGGGCCGGGCCTGCGGCGGCGGAATATCTTGACGAAGTGCGCGAGCGCGATCCGATTTTTTCGCGCGATGGATTGGGTCACCCCGGACTGTTGCAACGGGCGATGAACAAGGTGCTGGTCGACAACGCGATCCTGGGTCCGTGGATTCACGTCGGCAGCCGGATGCAGCTGTTAAGTGCTGCGCGCAGCGGCGATGAAATCATCGCGCGAGCCAAGGTCATCGCCGTCTACGAGAAGAAAGGCCACCGCTTCGTGGAGCTGGATGCGCTGGTCGTTGCCAACGGCACGATGGCGCTCGCCCATTGTCACCATGTCGCGATCTACCAGCCGCGCGAGCAGGCGGCGGCGTAGGCGTTATCGGGCAAAGCGTGCAACAACACCCCATCTGTCATCACCGGGCTTGACCCGGTGATCCACGTCTTTCTGCCTATGGAGCGCAAGACGTGGATGGCCGGGACGAGCCCGGCCATGACGACGAGAGGGCTTTCGTGTCTCACGCCACCTTGTTCTTCGCTTCCTGGATCGCGCGCCAGACACGTTCGGGCGTCAGCGGCATGTCGATATGGGTGACGCCGAGCTCCGACAACGCATCCAGTACCGCGTTGGTCAGCGTCGAAAGCGAGCCGGCGCAGCCGGCTTCCCCGCAGCCCTTGGTGCCCAGCGGATTGGACGTGGCCGGCACCGGATGATCGCCGATCTGCATCAGCGGGATGTCCTCGGCGCGCGGCAAGGCGTAATCCATGAAGGAGCCGGTGATCGGCTGGCCATTCGCGTCGTAGCTGACGCATTCCATGAAGGCCTGCCCAATGCCCTGCGCGACGCCGCCGTGCAACTGGCCGGCGACCAGCATCGGGTTGACGATGGTGCCGAAATCGTTGACGCCGGTGTAGCGCACGATCTGCACGATCCCGGTGTCGGGGTCGATCTCGACCTCGGCAACGTGGCAACCGTTGGGGAAGGTCGACGGTACGGGCTCCGACGTATGGTCGACATCGAGCGAGGAGGGCACGCCTTCCGGCATGTTGCCTTCGCGCACCCGTTTGGCGAGATCCATGATGTCGATGGAGCGGTCGGTGCCGGCGATGGTGAAATGACCGTTGGCGAATTCGATGTCGCCCTCGGCGGCTTCCATCAGGTGAGCGGCGGCGCGCTTGCCCTTTTCGATGATGAGCTTCGAAGCCCCGACGATCGCCATGCCGCTCGCGGTAATCGAGCGTGAGCCGCCGGTGCCGTTGCCGGTATGCACGAGGTCGCTGTCGCCTTGTTCGAGCGTGATGCGCTCGAAGGGGACGCCGAGTTCGGCCGATAGCACCTGCGAAAACGGCGTCGCGTGACCCTGACCGTAATCGAGCGTGCCGGTGATGAGCTTCACCGAGCCGTCCTCCTCGAACAGGATCTTGCCCAGTTCGACATTGGGCGGCGCGGTCACTTCGAGATAGGAGCCGACCGCGATCCCGCGCAGCTTGCCGCGCTTGCGGCTTTCTTTCTTGCGCCTGGCGAAATTGGCGTGGTCGGAGATCTCGAGCGCCTTGTTGAACACGCCCTGAAAATCGCCGCTATCATAGGTGACGCCGGAAGAGGCGGCAAAGGGCATTTGCGCGGGCTTGATGAAATTGCGCTTGCGAAGCGTGAGGCGATTGATCCCCATCTCATCGGCGGCGCGGTCGATCAGCCGCTCCATGAAATAATTGGCCTCGGGGCGTCCGGCGCCGCGATAGGCGCCCATCAGCGTGGTGTTGGTCAGCACCGTCTTGATGTCGATCGCCATCGCCGGCGTGCGGTAGACGCTGCCGAGATTCTTGCCGATGTTCAGCGACAGCGGCTGCGGCGCGACGCCGGTAATGTAGGCGCCAAGATTGCCGTAGCCGGAAACCTTCACCGCCAGGAACTTGCCGTCGGCATCGAGCGCGAGTTCGCAATGAACTTTTTGCGCGCGGCCGTGGCTGTCGGATAAAAAGCTCGTCGAGCGTTCGTCGGTCCATTTGACCGGCCGACCGAGCGCCCTGGCGGCATGCAGGATGCAGACATATTCGGGATAGTTGATGTTCTTCATCCCGAAAGAGCCGCCGACATTGGCCGTCAGCAAATGCACCTTGTCGTTTGGAACCTTCAGGATGTTCTTGGCAAGACCTGTACGGTTGGCGGCGACGCCCTGGGTCGGAACCTGAATCGTGAAACGTTCGCTTGTCTTGTCGTAAGAAGCGAGCGCGGCGCGCGGTTCCATCGCCACGACCGCGACGCGGGTGTTGACGATGTCGAGCTTTGTGACATGGGCCGCGCTGTTGAAGGCCGCGTCGACCTTGGCGGCGTCGCCGAAGTGATAATCGAGCGCCACGTTGTTGGGGATGTGATCGTAAAGCTGCGGCGCACCGGGCCGGGCGGCTTCCTCGGGGTCGGTGACGGCGGGCAGCGGATCGATATCGACCGTCACCGCTTCGGCGGCGTCGCGGGCCTGCACGAGGGTTTCGGCGACCACGAAGGCGATGGGATCGCCGACATAGCGCACCTTGTCGGTCATCAGCGCGGTGCGGTTGGTCTGATGCAGCGGCGTGCCGTCACGGCTTTTCAGCGGTAGCGCGCAGGTGAACGGGCCGTAGCCAGCAGAAACCAGATCGGTTCCGGCCCAGACGCCGAGAACGCCCGGCATGTTCCGGGCGGCGGCGGTATCGATGCCGCGGATCACGCCATGGGCGTGGCTTGACCGCACGATCCAGGCATAGGCCTGCCCGGGCAGATTGAAATCGTCGGTATATTTGCCCTTGCCGCGGACCAGCGTGTCGTCCTCCTTGCGGCGGACCGGCTGCCCCACACCATATTTTTGCAGTGCAATAGCGTTTTCCAGGGAGGTGGGGGACGTGTGATCTTGCATTAAAAAACCCGAAATGGCCGGCTTTTCCGCGTGATTTGCGGCCTGTACCACATAGACCACCCCTTTGGCGGCGACAACGTCTGATTGGGCATGATGCCATGTGGGGTTGCTGCACCGCCCTTGCCAGCATCCTTGCCACTGCTAAAGTCCGCCCTGAAGAGATATTCCTCGTCGGCCTCCTCCATTGGCCGGGGAAAGACATTTGTATGACGGACGATACGGGGCTTCGCGACGGCATGGCGTTGCGTGCAAGCTCGACCCTATCGGTCTCGGCAGATGCGGCAGAGGCGAAATTGGCGCCGGGGGCCGAGGTGTATGCGGCGCTGGATCTCGGCACCAACAACTGCCGGCTGTTGATCGCATGCCCGACGGAAGACGGATTCCGCGTGATCGATTCGTTTTCGCGGATCGTGCGCCTCGGCGAAGGGATTTCGGCAACCGGCTGTATCAGCGACGCGGCGATCGAGCGCGCGATTGCGGCGTTGAGCGTTTGCCGGGATAAGATCCGCTCGCGGAAGGCGAGACGGCTGCGGCTGATTGCAACCGAAGCCTGCCGCGCCGCCTCGAACGCCGACGGTTTTCGGGACCGCGTCGCGGCCGAGACCGGCATTCGCCTGGAGGTCATCGACCGCGAAACCGAAGCCGCGCTGGCGGTGGTCGGCTGCTCGCCGCTGCTCGATCCGCGCGGACGGGGCGCCATCCTGTTCGATATCGGCGGCGGATCGACCGAACTGGTTCGGATCGAGCGCGATCCCGCCGACCACGATGCCGCGCCGCGCATCAAGGCATGGATGTCGATCCCGCATGGGGTCGTCACCCTGGCCGAACATTTCGGCGGCCGCGATGTCACGCCGCAATCCTATGCCAGCATGATTGCGGAGGTTGCCAGACACGTCGAACCATTCGCGGCCGAGCATGGCGACGAGCTTGCGGACATGCACCTGCTCGGCACGTCAGGCACGGTGACGACGCTGGCCGGTATTCACCTCAATCTGCACCGCTACGATCGGCGCCGGGTTGACGGAATCTGGATGAGCGACGGCGAGATCACGGCGACGATCGAGCGTCTGTTGCGCATGAGCTACCGGGAGCGCGCCGCCAATCATTGCATCAGCATCGAGCGTGCCGACCTGGTGTTGGCCGGCTGCGCCATTCTCGATGCCATCCGCAACGCGTTCCCGCTGCCGCGCTTGCGCGTCGCCGACCGGGGCCTGCGCGAGGGCATGCTGGTGGAAATGATGCGCGAGGACGGCGCGCTGAGCGGCAGCCGGTAGGTACGGCCTTCGCGGCGGCTATGGTGGCCTTCATCCTTCGAGACGCACGCTAGTGCGTGCTCCTCAGGATGAGGTACAAGACCCTCATGGTGAGGAGCGCGGCGAAGCCGGCGCGTCTCGAACCCATGAGGCCAGATAAGCAAGATCGAAATGGCAAAAGACACGACCGGGCGGCTGCATGTCACCGTCAAGAGCGGTGGCAAGCGCAAGCTGTCCTCAAAGCTCTGGCTGGAGCGGCAACTCAACGATCCCTATGTGGCGCGGGCCAAGCGCGAGGGCCTTCGCTCGCGCGCCGCCTACAAGCTGATCGAGATCGACGACAAATATCATTTCCTCAAAGCCGGCATGACGGTGGTCGATCTCGGCGCCGCGCCGGGCGGCTGGAGCCAGGTCGCCGCCAAACGGATCGGCATTGCCAACGGCAAGGGCAGGGTGATTGCGATCGACCTGTTGGAAATGCCCGAGATTGCCGGCGTCGTTTTTGCGCAGCTCGATTTCCTTGAGCCGGCCGCGCCGGAGCGATTGGTCGCCATGATGGAAGGGCGCGCCGATGTCGTGATGTCCGACATGGCGGCCAACACCACCGGCCACCGCAAGACGGATCAGTTGCGCATGGTCGGCCTGATCGAGACGTCCGCAGCCTTTGCCGCCGAGGTCCTCAAGCCCGGCGGCACGTTTCTCGCCAAGACGTTCCAGAGCGGCGCCGATGCCGAACTGATGGTGCAGCTCAAGCACGATTTTACGAGTGTCCGCCACGTCAAGCCTGCCGCGAGCCGGCAGGATTCCTCGGAACGATATGTGCTGGCGATGGGGTTTCGGGGCGCGCAGTCGGCATAAACGCGAAATTCCGCTTGCTTTCTCCCTTTGGTTGCGCGAACTGCTCGTTTGGGTCTGGGGGACGTCAAAATGCGAACTTCAGGAAGCGTGGCGCCAAGCGCCAACTTGGCCGTGCGGCATGCGTCGAAGCGTCCGCGACGCAGGTTTTTGCATCTCACCTCAAATTTGATCCTCAGCATTGCAGCCCTACTGGCTGTATCGCAGGCAGCATGGGCACAAGCCTATCCGACGCGCCCCATCACGATCGTGGTTCCTTTCACGGCGGGTGGCCCTACCGACGCACTGGTACGCACCTTGAGCGAGCGGATGCAGCATTCGCTCGGGCAGCCGCTCATCGTGGAAAACGTGACCGGCGCGGCCGGGACGATCGGGGTCGGTCGCGTCGCCCGTGCGGCCCCCGACGGCTACACGGTCAGCGTTGGCCACTGGAGCACCCACGTCATCAACGGTGCGCTGTATTCGCTTCCGTTTGATCTGCTTAGGGATCTGGAGCCGATCTCGTTGCTCACCAGCTATCCGATGTTGCTCGTTACCAAGAACACAGTGCCGGCCAAGAACCTGACAGAACTGACCGCCTGGCTGAAGGCGAACCAGGACAAAGTCTCTGTCGGCACGGTCGGAGTCGGCAGCGCCGCGCACGTCGCCGCCGTGTATTACGAACATCTTGCGGGTCTGAAATTTCAGTTCGTGCCCTATCGCGGCGCCGCGCCTGCCTTGCAGGATGTGATGGGCGGACGAATCGATCTGCTGTTCGATCATTTGCCGAATGCGCTACCGCAGGTGAGGGATGGCAAGGTCAAGGCTTATGCGGTGACCGCCAACACCCGCTCACCCACCGCGCCCGATATCCCGACGGTCGACGAGGCGGGTCTCGCCGGCCTCTACATCAATATCTGGTACGGCCTCTGGGTCCCCAAGGGCACACCCACAGAGGTCAAGGCCAAGCTCACTGCCGCTGTCGTGGAAGCATTGGCCGACCCGAAGGTACGGCAGCAACTCAGTGAACTCGGTCAGGTGATCCCGCCGCGCGACCAGCAGACGCCCGAAGCGCTGGCGGCGTATCAGAAGGCCGAAATCGAGAAGTGGTGGCCGATCGTCAAGGCCGCCGGCATGAAGGGCGAGTAGAATTGGATTATCCCAGCCGCTGATCCCGCGCGTCCTGCGTGCCCTGAACGGCCACCTTGGCGGCTTCCTTGGCCGCGCCCTTGCGGCTGGAAATCTCGACCGCCTTGCGGCCGGAGATTTCGTGACCGGCGTCATCAGGCATTTGCCAAAAGAACCACGCCGATGCCGTCGATATCAGCGCCACCACCAGGAATGCGGGAGCGAACATGTCCGCGGTCAGTTCGGAAACGTGACGTAGCGCCATGGTCGATTCCACCGAGAAGGCGCCGACGGCGACGCCGGCCGAAACCGCAAGCTGCTGATTGACGCTGACCAGCGTGGTGGCGCGGCTCATCTGCGCCGGCTCGACCTCGGCATAGGCGACCGTATTGATGGCGGTGAATTGCAGGGAGCGGAAAAAGCCGCCGACCACGAGAATGATGGCGATCAGAAGCAGCGGCGTACCCACCGTGAATAGCGCACAGGCGCCGAGAAAGATCGAGCTGACGACGGCATTGACCGTCATCATGTTGCGGAAGCCGAAGGTCCGGATGATGCGTGCGGCCAGCGTTTTCATGCCCATGGCGCCGACGGCGGAGGAAAACGTCACCAATCCCGAGCGGAACGGGGAGAGGCCAAATCCCACCTGCATCAGGAGCGGCAGCAGAAACGGCAGCGAGCCGATGCCGAGGCGAAACAGAAAGCCGCCGATGATGCTGGCGCGCAATGTCGGCAGCCGCAACATCGAGAAATCGAGCACCGGCGAGCCGGTCCGCCGGGCGTGGATCACGTAGAGCGTCATCGAGATCGAGCCGATCGCGACCAGCGATGCGACGACCGACCACGGCAGAAGGTTCAATCCCGCAACCGAGAGCCCGAAGGCAATGCCTGCAAGCCCGATGCCGGCCAGCACCATGCCGTAGAGATCGAAGGGCTCGGGGTTGACGGTCCTGATCGGATCGATGAAGCGCTGCGCCATGAAGATGCCGATCAGCCCGATCGGAATATTGATCAGGAAAATCCAGTGCCAGGAAAAATAGGTGGTGATGAATCCGCCGAGCGGCGGACCGACCACCGGCCCGATCAGCGCAGGCACGGTGACCCAGGCCATCGCATTGACCAGCGCGCTCTTGTCGATCGAGCGCAACAGCACCAATCTCCCGACCGGCGTCATCATCGCGCCGCCGATGCCCTGCAGTATGCGTGCGATCACAAAGTCGGTCACCGATCCCGACAACGCGCAGCCGATCGAGCCTGCCATGAAAACGGCGACCGCTGCCGAAAACACCAGACGCGCGCCGAAGCGGTCGGCGGTCCAGCCGCTCGCCGGAATGAACACGGCAAGCGAGAGCAGATAGGAGGTGATGGCAAGCTTCAGCGTCAGCGGGCTCGTGCCGATATCGGCGGCAATCGCCGGCAGCGACGTCGCAATGACCGTCGAATCCATGTTCTCCATGAACAGGGCCGTGGCCACGATGAGTGGGATCAAGCGTTGTTTGTTCATGGAGATACTTTGTGATGTGGGGGAACTTGTGAGCGGGTTTCGCCTTGCACCTTATGTGCAACATGCGGAACCTGGGGATTCACCTTAGTTGGTCTTTGATTTCAAGGCTTTCTCGGCTGATGCTGCCAAAAGGCTTCTTCGGTTGTTTGTGGCGATTCTGTGCGGAAACCTTAACGCGCCCGCACGTGCATAGCTCACCTGCACGATATGCCTGAGATGGGGTTGTACCTCTGTAAACATTGTGGGAGTAGGCGGGCTATCGAGCTGTCAAGCTCATTTCCCCCCATCAATTCTTAGCGAAGGAAGGGCCCGGAATGGGGTTACGTCTGCTGTCTGTTTTCGCGGTCCTCTTTGTTGCGATGGCTCCGGTCGAAGCCTCTGCCGAGGGCATTCTGCATCGTGCGTCGTGCTCCGTCGTTCGTTACTACGTCGCCAAGTACAGCGCCTCGATGGCGGAAGCCTGGGCGCGGAGCAAGGGCGCGAGCGAAGCCGAAATCGAGGCCGCCCGGCATTGCCTTGATGGCGGCTCGTCGCGCGTTCGCACGGCCCAAGGCATGAACCAATAAGGCATGAACCAATAAACGATACGCGATTTCGCGGCATGCCCTAAAGCGCCCGCGGTTAGCGTTCGCGGCTCATGATTTGCCGCCGCGATGGCGCGGCCCCCGGCCTTTCCCCGCCGATGCGGGGATTTGTCCCTTTGATTCGTCATGGTGGCGTGCTATCGACCACCGCCAACCCTACCGATGGGCTCTGATTCGCCGGTGAAGCGTGCTTCCCCGGTGCTGTGGCTCATCTTCGATCTTACGCGGCGGACGCCGCCTGATGGAGTTGGCAATGGCGCAAGGAATTCAGCGCATCAGCGAAGCTTTTACGTTCGACGACGTGCTTCTCAAACCCGGTCTTTCGGACATCCTGCCCTCGGAAGCCGATATCCGATCCCGCGTCACCCGCGCCATTCCGCTCAACATTCCGATCATGGCGTCCGCGATGGACACCGTCACCGAGGCGCGCATGGCGATCGCCATGGCGCAGGCGGGCGGCGTCGGCGTCATTCACCGCAATTTCGATCCCGATGGCCAGGCCGCCCAGGTGCGTCAGGTCAAGAAGTATGAATCCGGGATGGTGGTCAATCCGCTCACCATCGGTCCCGACGCGATGTTGTCGGACGCGCTCGCGCTGATGAAAGACCACGGCTTCTCCGGAATTCCGGTCGTCACCGGAGGGGCTGAGGGCCGGCCGGGGAAACTGGTCGGCATTCTGACCAACCGCGATGTTCGCTTTGCCACCGATCCGCGCCAGAAGATCTCCGAACTGATGACGCACGAAAACCTCGTGACCGTGCGCGAGGGCGTCAGCCAGGACGAAGCCAAGCGCATGCTGCACCAGCATCGCATCGAGAAATTGCTCGTCGTCGACGATCAATATCGCTGTGTCGGATTGATCACTGTGAAAGACATGGAGAAGGCGGTTGCGCATCCGCTCGCCTGCAAGGACGCGCAAGGCCGTCTGCGGGTCGCGGCTGCGACCACGGTCGGCGAGGGCGGGTTTGAGCGCACCGAACGGCTGATCGATGCCGGCGTCGATTTGATCGTGGTGGATACCGCTCACGGGCATTCCGCGCGGGTGCTGGAAGCCGTCAACCGCATCAAGCGGCTTTCCAACGCGGTACAGGTGATCGCCGGCAATATCGCCACGCGCGAGGGCGCCCAGGCGCTGATCGATGCGGGCGCCGACGCCATCAAGGTCGGGATCGGCCCCGGCTCGATCTGCACCACGCGGATCGTCGCGGGCGTCGGTGTGCCCCAACTCACCGCGATCATGGATGCGGTGGAAGCGGCGAAGAAGGCCGACGTGCCGGTGATTGCGGACGGCGGCATTAAATTTTCCGGCGACCTTGCGAAGGCGCTCGCCGCCGGCGCCGACATCGCCATGGTTGGTTCGCTGCTGGCGGGGACCGACGAGACGCCGGGCGAAGTGTTTCTGTGGCAGGGCCGCTCCTACAAGGCCTATCGCGGCATGGGCTCGGTGGGCGCGATGGCGCGCGGTTCGGCCGACCGTTATTTCCAGCAGGACATCAAGGATACGCTCAAGCTCGTGCCTGAGGGCATCGAGGGCCAGGTGCCCTACAAGGGACCGGTCGGCAACGTCATGCATCAACTCGCCGGCGGCCTGCGCGCCGCGATGGGCTATGTCGGTGCGCGCAATATTGCCGAATTCCACGAGAAGGCGCAGTTCGTGCGCATCACCGGCGCGGGCTTGCGCGAAAGCCACGTCCACGACGTGACCATCACGCGCGAAAGCCCCAACTATCCCGGCGGGGCGTAACCTA
Organism: uncultured Alphaproteobacteria bacterium; assembly: GCA_963832045.1. Taxonomy (GTDB): domain Bacteria; phylum Pseudomonadota; class Alphaproteobacteria; order Rhizobiales; family Xanthobacteraceae; genus Bradyrhizobium. The sequence continues at coordinate 23,504 of CAWHSM010000003.1, read as the reverse complement.
AAATCAAGTAGCTCGTCATTCCGGGGCAGCCCAGAGGGCTGAACCCGGAATCCATCCCTCACAGGTTTCCGCGGCTCGATGGATTCCGGGTCCGCGCAATGCGCGTCCCGGAATGACGGCCGCCGCATACGCATCATGCAACAGGGCGGCTGGGGATCGTCTTTCTTCCATAGTACATCCGGCGGCGAGGCGCGGGGCATTTGGCTCCGCCGGAGAGCTCGGCCGTATGCTGGATCGACAACTGGAAACGCGCGGATCGTCGCCCGCGACCGACGGCTTGCCGCCGGGGCGCCGGGGCTGGGCGCTGGCCGCGATCTTCACGGCCGTAGCGATGGCTTCGCTCGACACCGCGATCGCCAATATCGCGCTGCCCGCGATCGCTGCCGATCTCAAGGTCAGTCCGGCCGATGTGGTCTGGGTGGTCAACGTCTATCAGATCGCGCTAGTCGCGACGTTGTTGCCGCTCGGCGCGCTCGGTGAGATCGTCGGTCACCGGCGAATTTATCTGGCCGGCGTCGTGCTGTTCACGCTGGCCTCGCTCGGCTGTGCCTGCGCCGGCTCGTTGCCGAGCCTTTTGCTGTGGCGCGCCCTTCAGGGACTGGGCGCCAGCGGGGTGATGAGCGTGAACTCGGCGCTGGTGCGTTTCATCTATCCGTTGCGGATTCTCGGCCGCGGATTCGGCTACAATGCGATGGTGGTCGGGACCGCCACCACGTTAGGTCCGACCATTGCGTCCGGCATTCTGGCATTTGGGCCTTGGCCCTGGCTGTTTGCGGTCAACATTCCCTTCGGCCTGATCGCGATTGCCATTGGCGCGCGAGCCCTGCCGCAGACGCCACGCGCCGACCATGCCTTCGATTTTCTCGGCGCGCTTCTGGCTGCGATGTGCCTCGGTCTCGTCATTCTCGGCGTCGGCAGCGCGGCGCATCAGGCTCAACCGGGGCTGGTATCGGCCGAACTCGTTTCGGGACTTGTGTCGGGGCTCATCCTGCTTCGCCGCCACGCCGATCATCCGGCGCCGATGCTGCCGATCGACCTGTTTCGCCGGCCGATGTTTGCCTTGTCAGCCGCCACGTCCGTCTGTTCGTTTGCGATCCAGGGCCTCGCCTTCGTCTCACTGCCGTTTTACTTCGAGGATGTCCTGCTCCGGACCCAGGTCGAGACCGGGTTCTTCATGACGCCGTGGCCGCTCGTGGTGGTGATTATGGCGCCGGTCGCCGGTCGCTTGAGCGATCGTTATCCCGTCGGGCTGCTCGGCGGCGTCGACCTCGCCCTGCTCGGGATCGGTATGAGCTTGCTGGCGATGCTCCCGACCGAGCCGAGCATCGTCAATATCGTCTGGCGCATGGCGATTTGCGGGCTTGGATTTGGTTTCTTCCAGACCCCGAACCTTCGGGCGATCATGTCGGGCGCACCGCCCGGCCGCAGCGGAGGGGCCAGCGGCATCGTTGCGACGGCGCGTCTGATCGGACAGACGACCGGTGCGGCGCTCGCTGCGTTCTGCTTTGCGTTAGCTGGCCGAGAAGGCGCGACGCTCGCGCTCGCGCTCGGCGCGGGGTTTGCCGCGGTCGGCGGCGTGATGAGCGTTTTGCGGTTGGCGGTACCGGGGACCAAACCCTGACGATCTGGCCGCGCCATGCGCTGATCACTTGGACAAGAGATCGTCCAGGCTGACATCGACCTGACCGGGCGCGCGGACATACCGGACCTCGAAGGCGTCAGGGCGAAAGCGATATTCGACCAGCCCGGTCTCCTTCACGCCGATCACGTCCTGCATCCGGTCCGGGATGATGAATCCAACAGACGGTGCCCAGATGTGCCGGGCGCGCCCATGGGTGAAGTCGCGGCGCTGATGCACATGCCCGCTTGCGACCAGCCGGACATCGTACGCAGCGAGCAATGCCACCAACCGCGCGCGCACGGGCTGGGGAACAAAGCGGATCGCAGTAGCGGCTTCCTCCGGATCGCCCGGAGCGTTCAGGAACAGCGGCTTGTGCAGAAACAGCGCGATCGGCTTTCCGCTTGCGCCCGAAAGCTCCGACTTTAGCCATTCCTCCTGTTCCGGCTCGCTCGGAATTCCCGTATTCATGATCAGCGAGTTCAGCCCGATAAAGCGCCAGTTCGCAGCCTCAAATTGCCAGCGATCCTCTCCGAGGATCGAGACAAAGGCTCCACGACGCTCCTCTGTCGCGGGGCATGATGGCGCTGCGCCGACGGCGGTCGGGTTGTCGCCGATGTCATGGTTGCCGGGGAGATAGCGGCAATCCACCGGGAGCGCGGCATGGTGTTCCCTTGCGAATTCCAGATCGGCGCGGCTGGCCGGGCCGTCCCAGGATACATCGCCGGTGTTGATGACGAGATCCGGCCTGACGGCATCGATATGCTCACTGACGCGGTCGAAATTGTCGGTCAGTTTCGGAAAATTACGGGAGAGGTGGGTATCCGAAATCTGGGTCAGGCGAAATTCGGTCATCGCGGTATCCCCTGTCGCATGATCCGAACAGTGTACCGCGCCTGTTTGTCATTTTGGCTGGCGTGCAGCCGTGCGGAGCGACGGATTTAGCCGCGCCGCGCGCTGGCGCCGCCGTCAACCGGCAGCGTCACGCCGGTGATGAAGCTCGCTTCGTCGGAAGCCAGAAACAGCGCGGCATTGGCGACGTCCCAGGCGGTGCCCATCTTGTGGCGCAACGGCACCTGGGCGTCGCGCGCAGCGGCGACTTCAGCGCGGCTCTTCTTGAAGGCCTTGGCGCGGGTATCCACCGCCATCGGCGTATCCATCAATCCCGGCAGGATCACATTGGCGCGGATGCCATATTCGGCGTTCTGATAGGCGAGCTGTTCGGTGAAGGCGATCATTGCCGCCTTGGTCGCCTTGTAGGCGACGTAGGGATAGGTGGTGATCGCCGCCATCGAGGAAATGTTGATGATCGCGCCGCTGCGTTGCGCCCGCATCACCGGGATGGCGTATTTCGCGGCGAAAATGCAGCTCTTGAGGTTGATCGCCACGCAATTGTCGATCGCCTGTTCGGTGATGCCGAGCAATTCCGCGTCGCCGCCGGCCAGGCTGACCCCGACATTGTTGTGAAGGATGTCGAGGCGGCCCCAGCGCACTTGCGCCTCGTTCACCATGGCCTTGATGTCGCTCTCGTTGGTGACGTCGGCCTCGAACGCCGCTGCCGTGCCGCCGTTAGCGGCGATCATAGCAGCGGTTTCCTGCGCGGAATCAGGGTTGCGATCGACGCACAGCACGCGCGCACCTTCACGCGCGAAGGTGATCGCGGTGGCGCGGCCGTTGCCGATGCCTTCGCCCGGGCTTTGGCCGGCGCCGACCACAATCGCGATACGATCTTTCAGCCGCATGTCGCTTCACTCCCGCAACGGATACCGTGAGGGTATCTCTTCCTTGCGGGCGAGCTTACTAACCCCGATGCGGTTCAGGCAAATCCTTGAGATTGGGTCGCGGGCATCAGCGCGGATTCATTGTCATGCGGGCACCGCACGGCTATAGCGGGTGGCGCGCCACCAAGGGGGAAGGGGGATTGCCATGTCGGTTCAAATGGTTCTGCTGCCGGTCTTTGTGCTGATCGGGTTGACCTTCGCGCTGCTGCTCTCCATGGCGAGCGCGCGCCGCAGCGCGCCGGTGTGCTTGTGTTGTTCGCCATGTGGGTCTATTTCGCGCTGAAGATACTTCTTCTCATCTGAAGCGGTTAAGATTCTCACCTGAAGCGTTTACGGCCCAACTCGAAAGTATTGAATGACTCCCGCAGCGCGGCTTTCGGCAGCTATCGAGCTGTTAGAGGCCATCGACGTCCAGCGTGTTCCCGCGGCCAAAGCGCTGAAAGAGTGGGGCACCGCGCATCGCTTTGCGGGCTCCGGCGACCGCGCCGCGATCTCGGGCTTGGTCTGGGACGTGCTGCGGCGGCGCGCCTCGAGCGGCTGGATCATGGACGACGACACCCCGCGCGCCCGCCTGCTCGGCATGCTCAAGCTCGAGCGTAAGCTCGATGCCGATGCGATCGCGGCGCTATGCGACGGCAGCCGCTTTGCGCCAGCGCCGTTGACCTCCACTGAGCGCGCCGCGCTGACCTCGAACTCCCTGGAAAACGCGCCCGCGCCTGTCGCCGGTGATTATCCGGAATGGCTCGACCCGTATCTGGCCGAAGTTTTCGGCGACGACCGTGCGGCGGAGGCTGCCGCCATGGCGAGCCGGGCGCCGCTCGACCTGCGCGTCAACACGTTGAAAGCGAAACGCGAGAAGGTGCTGGCGTCGTCGGCGCATCTGGCAACCATGCCGACGCCGTGGTCGCCGGTCGGGCTTCGCATCGAGCTTGGCGCCGACGCCCGCAACCCCGGCATTCACGCCGAGGAGGCCTTCATCAAGGGGCAGATCGAGGTGCAGGACGAGGGTTCGCAACTGGCGGCACTGCTCTCTGCCGCGAAACCCGGCGAACAGGTGATCGACCTCTGCGCCGGCGCCGGCGGCAAGACGCTGGCGCTCGCAGCACAGATGCAAGGCAAGGGCCGGCTGATTGCCACCGACCATGACAAGCGGCAGCTCGCGCCGATCCATGAACGGCTGTCGCGCGCCGGCGTGCACAATTGCGACGTCCGGACGCCCAAGGGTCGGGGAAAGGGTGAGGGCGATGCGCTCGCCGATATCAGGGCGTCGGCCGATCTCGTGCTGATCGACGCCCCCTGCACGGGAACCGGAACCTGGCGGCGCAATCCGGACGCCAAATGGCGGATGCGGCGCGGCGCGCTCGAGGTCCGTCTGAAGGACCAGATCGAAGTGCTTGATCGGGCAGCGGCTCTGGTCAAGCCGGGCGGGCGGATCGCCTATGTCACCTGCTCGGTGCTGGTGCCTGAGAATGGCGGCCAGATCCGAGCATTTCTCGCGCGCCATCCGGACTTTGCGGTAGTGCCGGTCTCGCAGACCATGACGGTGCTGTGGGACAAGGCCGAGGAATTCGCTGCCGCCACGCTGCAGTCGGCGGAAGGGCTGCTGATGACGCCGCGCCGCACCGGCACCGACGGGTTTTTCGTGTCGGTGCTGAGGCGGGCATAGCGCCGTCATTCCGGGATGCGCCGTAAGGCGCAGGCCCGGAATCCATTTCTCCCGGAATGCCTTTGGCACGATGGATTCCGGGCTCGATGCTTCGCATCGCCCCGGAATGATGGTGTGGACGGCCCCACCTAAACGGCATCAAAGTGCCAAAACGTGGTCGCCGGAGCGCCACACAGAGGGAGGCCGTCCATGAAGAAGTTTATCAGAACCGCAGTTGATCTGGGCAAGAACTATTTTCAGGTTCACGGGCTGCAGAGCGAGGGCGGCTTGTCGGTGTCGCGCAAGCTGAAGCGATCGAAGGTGCTTGAGTTCTATTCGCAGATTGAGCCTTGCCGCGTCGGCATGGAAGCTTGCGGCTCGGCGCATTATTGGGCGCGCGAACTGATCGCGATGGGGCACGAGGTGGTGCTGATACCGCCAGCTTATATCAAGCCCTACGTCAAGCGCGGCAAGAACGACGCGGTCGACGCGGCTGCGATCTGCGAGGCGATGTCGCGGCCAGGCATGCGCTTTGTGCCGGTCAAGAGCGCGGATCAGCAGGCTGTGCTGATGCTGCACAAGACACGTGAACTGCTGGTCAAGCAGCGCACCATGAGCGTCAACGCGCTGCGCGGCCATCTTGCCGAGTTTGGCATTGTCGCCGCCAAGGGCATTGGCCGCATCGATGAACTGCTGGCGTTGGCGCAGGCGGATGCGGCGTTGCCGCAGATTGCCAAATCGGCGGTGGCAGGCCTGGCCCAGCATCTGGAAGGGCTCGACCAGTCGATCGAGACCATGGAGGAGGATATCGCCAAGGCGCATCGGCAAAATCCGACCAGCCGTCTGCTCGACGAGATTCCAGGTATCGGGACGCTGATTGCCTCGGCGACCGCAGCCAGTGTTCCCGACCCCGGCGTATTCAAATCGGGCCGTGACTTCGCGGCATGGCTGGGGCTGACCCCAGGGCAAAATTCCAGTGGTGGCAAGGAGAAGCTCGGCGCCATCACCAAACAGGGCAACCGCTATATCCGCAAGATGCTCGTCACCGGTGCGACCTCGGTGTTGCGTGTCGCGGGCAAGCGTAAGGGCGCTCTCGCCGACTGGATCAATGCGTTACGGGCCAGGAAGCCCGAGCGCGTGGTGGCCGTCGCGCTGGCCAACAAGCTGGCCAGGATCTGCTGGGCGATCATGACCACCGGCGAGGGGTTCCGAACAGAAACATACCTCAGAGCTTGAGACGCAACTCGTTATCTGGAGGCATTCAAGCAGAATAGGAGTTAGCCGGTTCAAATTTGGCAAGCTTTAACGATGTGATGAATGAACGATACGGTTACCACCGAAAGCCGTGGACACCCCGCCAGTCGTCACGAGCACCAAGCTCGCCGGAATGATAGGGACCACCGCAGTCGGGTATCATCAGGGCCAGCGGTCATAATCCCGCACTAACAGGCCGGACATATGACCGAAGCAGACCAAATCGTTGCGTCAAAAAAAGAGCTTGCCAATAGGGGCCGTCCACATATGACGGGGAAAGACGTGGATGGCCGGGACAAGCCCGGCCATGACGGCCCGGGGAGGGTTGCGAGGGCGTCCGCGCCAGCGTAATTCCTTGCCAATGACCTCCGCACAGCCCACCCGCGACGCGACGCCCACCAGTGCGGCGAATTTGAAGTTCCTATCGGTTTCGCCGCGGGCCCGTTATAGGAACTTCAAATTCAAAAGCCGCACTAAGACCAACATTTTCTAGAGCTCCTTTGATTCCGAAGTTCGCATCAGAGGTTGCCCCAATAGCTTGCGAACTTCGGAATCGGAGCTCTAGTGGCCTCGGCGCATGACAAGATTCTGATTGTCGATTTCGGCAGCCAGGTGACGCAACTGATCGCCCGCCGGGTGCGCGAGGACGGCGTCTATTCCGAAATCGTGCCGTTCCAGAAGGCCGAAGCGGCGTTTCTTCAGATGAAGCCGAAGGCGGTGATCCTCTCGGGCGGGCCGGAATCGGTGCACGAAAAAGGCTCGCCCCGCGCGCCGCAGGCGATCTTCGATTCCGGGGTTCCCGTGCTTGGCATCTGCTATGGCCAGATGACCATGGCAGCCCAGCTCGGCGGCGAGGTCGAGGGCGGGCATCACAGGGAATTCGGCCGCGCCGACGTCGAGGTGAAAGCGCCGAGCCAATTGTTCGACACCACCTGGGGCGTCGGCGAAAAGCATCCGGTCTGGATGAGCCATGGCGACCGCATCACCAGAATGCCGCCGGGCTTCGCGGTGGCGGGCACTTCCGCCAACGCGCCGTTCGCCATCATCCAGGACGAGAAGCGAAAATATTACGGGCTGATGTTCCACCCCGAGGTGGTGCACACGCCCGACGGCGCAAAACTGATCCGCAATTTCGTCCGCAAGGTCGCAGGTCTTGCCGGCGGCTGGACCATGCGCGCCTTCCGCGAGGAGGCGATCGAGAAGATCCGCAGTACAGTCGGCAAAGGCAAGGTGATCTGCGGCCTCTCCGGCGGCGTCGATTCAGCGGTCGCAGCCGTCTTGATCCATGAGGCGATCGGCGATCAGCTCACTTGCGTGTTCGTCAATCACGGGCTGCTGCGGCTGAACGAGGCCGAGACCGTCGTCGACCTGTTCCGCCATCACTACAACATTCCGCTGGTTCACGTGGATGCCTCCAGGCAGTTTCTGGGCGAGCTTTCCGGCGTCAGCGATCCCGAACAAAAGCGCAAGACCATCGGAAAACTCTTCATCGACGTGTTCGACGCGGAAGCGAAGAAGATCGCAAGAAAAGGTGAAGGACCGGCCGAGTTTCTGGCGCAGGGCACGCTCTATCCCGACGTGATCGAAAGCGTGTCGTTCACCGGCGGCCCCTCGGTGACGATCAAGAGCCACCACAATGTCGGCGGCTTGCCCGCGCGCATGAACATGAAGCTGGTCGAGCCGTTGCGTGAACTGTTCAAGGACGAGGTACGCGTGCTCGGGCGCGAGCTGGGCCTGCCCGAAATCTTTGTCGGCCGGCATCCGTTCCCGGGGCCGGGGCTCGCGATCCGCTGCCCCGGCGAGATCACGCGCGAGAAGCTCGACATCCTGCGCCACGCGGATGCGGTCTACATTGATCAAATTCGAAAGGCCGGCCTTTACGACCATATCTGGCAGGCATTTGCGGTGCTGTTGCCGGTCAAGACCGTCGGCGTGATGGGCGACGGGCGCACGTATGAATATGTCGTGGGCCTGCGCGCGGTGACCTCGACCGACGGCATGACCGCGGATTTTTACGCCTTCGACATGAAATTTTTGGGCGAAACCGCGACCCGCATCATCAACGAGGTCAAGGGCGTCAACCGCGTGGTCTATGACGTGACGTCAAAACCGCCGGGGACCATCGAGTGGGAGTGACGAGTAAAAATGGGATAGAAGGAGACAAGAGAGGTGACGTTATCCAAGTGATAGTCGCCGCCAGCCGGAACCGGCGCGCAGCTCCTGCGCCTTCTGCCATGTCGCCTTTCTTGAGGTGCTCGATCTGATCGCCGGCGCGCGTATGCGCCGGTGAGACCCAAATAGGGCTGCAGCAAGCCTGCCGCCTATCTGGCCGCGGCCCGCTCGTTCTGAAGGTCGTCGAGCTCGCCATAGTCCGGCGGGTTGGTGTCGATCGCGCGGCCCCGACGCAAGACGACCCGGTCGCTCTGCGGGCGGGACACCAGCTCGCTCATGGTCCGCGCTTTGAGCAGGACAAGGTCCGCAGCGCTCCCCACCGCGATCATCCCGCGCCCTTTGAGCTTCATGAGGCGCGCCGGCGTCCGAGTGACCGCTCGGGGCCACTGCCCGTATGGACGGTCCAGGTGGGCGATGCGCACGGCCATGCGGAAGACCTCCAGCATGTCCTGATCGCCGAAACCGTGGAATGCATTACGACAATCATCGTGCGCGATGGCGACCGGGATGCCACGGGATTCCATTTCGTGAAGCAGCGTCACGCCTCGCCAACGCGGCGTTCGTCCCGGCACCCGATCATTCAGATACATGTTGCACGCCGGCAGACTGACGACGGAAATGCCGGCGTCGACGCAGACTGCGAGCGTTTCGGCGATCACCTTGTCGGATTGCACGGCCAGGCTGCAGCAATGTCCGCACAGGATCGTGCCCGGGAAGCGCCGGCGCAGCGCGGTGCGCGCGATGTGGCCGAGCGCGCGGGCGCCGTCGTCGCCGCTCTCGTCGACGTGAATGTCAAGATCGAGACCGCGCTCCTCGGCCAGTTCGAACACCCGGTCGAGCAATTGGAGGAAGCGCGTCCCCGAAGCATCGTCTCCCTTGATGCCGACAGGCGTGACCGCGCCGAGATAGCCGCCCGAGCGCGCGACGAGGTCAGCGAGAACCGGTCCGAACTCGGTTCCAAGCACTTCCATCGCGACCAGACACGTGGCCTGGAGATCGATCCTCCCCGCCCATTGGTCGCGAAGCTCGCGAAACACCGCCCAATGTTTCTCGGCTTCCGGCGGATCGGAATCGAGATGGGTCCGGATCGCGCCGACGCCGTGCGCATAAGCGCATCGCAGTCCGAACTCGAAGCGCCGGCGGACATCGTCCGCCGGCCATTGCTTGGCATGATCGGCCGCCGTGACGGCGAGGGCGCCGGCGAGCGTCCCATCCGGGTTCGGCGCCCGCGGCCAGGTATGGCCGATATCGAGATGCGAATGCACGTCGGCGAAGGCCGGCCAAACTTGGCCGTATCCGAGATCGAGCGCCTCGCCCGCGGCGAACGTTCCCCCGGGCGCGACCGCGGCGATACGGCCATCGGAAATTTCGATGTCGGCATCGACGAGACCGTCGTCATCGGTCGGTGCCCGTAACGGCGTGTCCAAGAGCGACGAATGGATGCGCGCCCGTCGCAGCCGCGACGGGCTTCTGTTCGGGCCCGAAAGGATTTCGGAGCGCATCGCTCGTCTTAAACGGCGACCCAACCGCCATCGGCCACCAATTCGTGGCCGAAGACATAGGAGCTGTCGCTGGAGGCGAGGAACAAAGCGACCTTGGCCATTTCCTCGGGCTGGGCGAAACGCGCCGCCGGTACCTGCGTCAGCAGCGTCTTCATCATGGTCTGCGCGACTTCGGGCGGAATGCCCATTTTGCCGTGGATCGGCGTTTCTGTCGGCCCCGGCGCGATCGAGTTGACGCGAATGCGACGGCCGGCGAGTTCGGCGGTCAGCGAACGCACCAGCGAACGCATCGCCGCTTTGGTCGCGGAATAGACGCTCAACCCCGGCAGGCCCATTTCATTGGCGGTCGATGAGGTGAAGATCACGCTGGCGCCGTCCCTCAACAGCGGCAACAGCTTCTGCACGGTGAAGAACGCGCCCTTGATATTGACGTTGAACTGATCGTCATATTGCGCTTCGGACACGGCCTCAAAGGGGGCCGGCAAACCGATGCCGGCATTGACGAACAAGATGTCGATTGAGCCGAGCTTGGTCTTGGCCTCGGCTGCCATCGCCTCGATGTCGCCGACGCGGGCGACGTTCGCGGTCACCGTCTCGACCTTGCCGCCGAGCGCGGTTTTGGCCTCGGCCAAGCGGCCCGCATCCTTGCCGGTAATCGCCACGCGCGCGCCCTCGGCCAAAAACAATTGCGCCGTCGCAAACCCGATCCCCGAATTTCCGCCGGTAATCAGCGCGGTCTTGCCAGTCAGCTTCGCCATTATGCTTTCTCCATCATCCAATATAAACGATCACCGCTCGTCATGCGCCGCAGCCCGGAATGGAAGCACCGAACCGCGTTCGCCGATGATCACATGTCTGTCATTCTCGCTCATCAACGGCATCGACGCGGTCGGGATAGAGCGCGACATAGTCCTCGATCGCGGCGAAGAGCTCCTTATTAAGTGCAGAACAAGTACAGACTGCATTCACCGAGCGCTCGCCACCAACCGGAAGACTGCAATAAGCACAGTCGCCCTTACAGGGGCAATAGGTGGCGTGGTCGTTGCGCTTGAGTCATCGCGGCGCCCACGATTGCAAGCGCCGAAAGCCGACCGCGCGGAGGCGGCTGATGACGCCAATCTGGTTCCGCTAAACAGATCGCGTCCGCGCGTTGACTGCGCCTTGGAGTACGGGAAGCAGATCTGCTTCAAACCAGGGATTGCGTTTCATCCAACCGGTGCTGCGCCAAGAGGGGTGCGGGAGCGGCAAGACGTTTGGCGAATAGTTCCTAAAATCCCGGACACGCTCTGTCAGCGACTTGCGTTTGGCATTGGGGAGATAGCGCTCTTGCGCATAGCCGCCGACAAGCAGCGTCAGGCGATCGGTGGGGAGGTGCGCGATAACCCGGTCGTGCCACAGTGGCGCGCACTCGGGACGCGGCGGGAGATCGCCGCTGGTTCCGGTGCCCGGATAGCAGAACCCCATCGGCACAAGCGCAACAACGGCGGGATCGTAGAATTGCTTGGGGGTCAGGCCGGTCCACTCGCGCAAGCGTCCGCCGCTTGCATCGTCCCATGGAATGCCGCTTTCATGGACGCGCGTGCCAGGCGCCTGACCGATGATGACGATGCGCGAAGTCGCACTGAACTGCACGATTGGGCGCGGCCCCGCCGGCAGATGCGCGGCGCAGACTGTGCAGGCACGGATATCGCCAAGAAGCGTCGTTATGCTGATCGCTGTCATGTTATACTTTTTGCAGAAAATGCATGATGGCCTCTCCGCAGTTATTTAAGTGCACTGTCATTGCAATCGCCCCATTCGGTAGATACAGCATTACTGATTCCAGCGTCCTGATAAACAAAATGAAATCATCCGATGACGCGTCACCATACAAGCCGGGTATCGATCACAAGCTAGTGTGGCGACTCTGACGTTCCTTTCAGTGTCGCCGCGAGTTCTTCGAAGGAACGTCAAAGTCAAAGCCACACTAGGATCATATGGTTGCTAGTGTCCCTTTGGTTCTGACATTCGTAAAAGTGCCCGCTGCGATGGGATACGAATGTCAGAACCGGGACACTAGTTTTTTATTTTGACGCGTTTTCTTCACGCGAACCGGTTTCCACTTCGCTCGAAAACGCTCTAACGGCAATCTCCTGGATGAAATTCAGAAATGCTCTGACTTTGGCCGGCGGCAGATGGCGCGAGGGGTGGTAGGCGTAGAGCGGATAAAGTTCTTCCGACCACTCCGGCAGGATCTGCACGAGGTCTCCTTGTGCGAGGTACGGCGCCAGGCCGATGGCGAGGCTTTGGAAAATGCCCTGGCCCGCCACGCAGGCTGTTACCGCGACGGAAGGATCGTCCAACATCAGGCGGCTTGAGACCTTGACCTCGACGATCTCCCCGCCTCGGTGAAACTCCCATGGAAAGGGAAGGCCAGTTTGAGGATCACGGAAGAGAAGCGCCTCGTGATGGACGAGGTCGTGCGGCGATCGCGGCTGGCCGTGCCGTTCGAGATAGGCCGGCGCCGCAACCGTCAGGATCGGGGTTTCCAGAAGCTTGCGTGCGATGAGCGACGATGCATCGGGCGGCCCGAAGCGTACCGCCACGTCCACGCCGGTCATCATCTCCTCGCGATAATTGCTGGTCGAGAAATCCAGTAACAGCAGGGGATAGCGGGCGAGGAACCGCTGCAGCCCGGGTGCGAGCACCATGCGTGCGAACCACGGGTCCACCGATACGCGCAGCCGGCCGCGCACGACCGCCGCCGCGCCTGCGGCCTCGCCCGCCGCCTCATCCAGGCCCGCAAGAAGCGGCATCACCTGCGCATGGAAGCGTCGGCCTTCCTCGGTCAGGCTGACCTCCCGCGGATTGCGATCGAAGAGCCGCACGCCGACCCGCGCCTCCAGACGCGCGACGGCCCGGCTCACCCCCGATGGCGTCAGGCCGAGCATCTCCGCAGCGCGGGCGAAATTCCCAGCTTCCGTAACCGCTGCCAGCACCCCGATGCCGGTGAGAAGCCGCGTGTCGAAAATCATTCGATCTCCCTACGCCTCCACAGGGCTCGGCTGCTTTCGCCCCGATGACGGAGAGTGGTGATTTTCAGTCATCATAACACTGATCTTATTGCGCGTGAATCACTTCATGGCGGGGCGTACAACCACGGCGTCGCAGCAGCGTCGGCCGAGAGCGGTCGAGCCAATCGGACTTCCTTCGATCCGGAAAGGAGTTAGCCGTGAACCACGTCACACGCAGAACCATGCTTCAGCGCGGGGGAATGCTGGGGACCATTCTGGCTCTCGATGCGGTCAGTCCCGCTTTGGCCGGGACAACGCCAGCCGCCTCGTCGGCAAGATTCAAGGCGATCGATGCCGCCTTGCGGGGAGGCGTCTCAGGGAACGACGTTGCCGGTGTCGTCGCCATGGCGGCCACGCCGAAGGGCGTTGTCTACGAGGGCGCCTTCGGCAAGGCGAATGTTGCGACCGGCGCGCCGATGACGGTGGACACGGTGTTCTGGCTCCTGTCGATGACCAAGCCCTTCACGGCAACAGCCTGCATGCAACTGATCGAGCAGGGCCGCCTGCATCTGGACGACGACGCGGCGAAGTATCTGCCTGAGCTGGCCTCGCCGCAGGTCCTCGAAGGATTCGCCGGGGATGGAACGCCGCGACTGCGGCCGGCCAAGGGCGCGATCAAGGTCCGCCATCTGCTGACACATACCTCCGGCTACACCTACTCGATCTGGAGCGAGGCTCTGACCCGCTACGAGAAGGTGACGGGCATGCCCGACATCGCGACCTGCAAGAACGCCGCCTTCAGCGCTCCGCTTGAGTTCGAGCCTGGCGAGCGGTGGGAATACGGCATCAGCATGGACTGGGTCGGCAAGCTGGTGGAGGCGGTGTCGGACCAGTCGCTCGAAATCTACTTCCGCGAAAACATCTTCACGCTGCTCGGCATGAAGGATTCAGGCTTCCTGATCGGGACCGGGCAGAAGCGGCGCGTCGCCACTTTCCACAATCGCCGCGCCGATGGCGGGCTGGAGCCGGCGCCCTTCGAGATGCCGCAGCGGCCGGAATTCTTCATGGGCGGCGGCGGCGCCTTCAGCACGCCGCGGGACTACATGACCTTTCTGCAGGCGCTGCTGAACGGCGGCGCGCTGCATGGCGTCCGTATCCTGCGTCCGGAGACGGTCGCCATGATGATGCAGAACCAGATCGGCGAACTGAACGTCCAGGAGATGCGCTCGGCGCAGCCGCCATATTCCCGCAGCTTCGACCAGTTCCCGGGACAACCGCATAAATGGGGCCTGTCCTTCGACATCAACATGCAGCCGGGACCGAATGGGCGCTCCGCCGGCAGCGTCTCCTGGGCAGGCCTGCTCAACTGCTACTTCTGGCTCGACCCGGTGAAGCACGTCACCGGCGCGCTCTTCACCCAGGTCTCGCCCTTCTACGACGAGCGGATCGTCGCGCTCTACGGCACGTTCGAGCGCGGCCTCTATGCCGGGCTCGCCTGAGCCCGCGCGATCGATATCAACCTTCTGGAGAACCATCGTGTACGCCATCACTGGAATCACCGGCAAGGTCGGCGGCGCACTTGCGCACAGCCTTCTCGTCGAAAGGCTGCCCGTCCGCGCCGTTCTGCGCGACGAGGCCAAGGCGGCGGAGTGGAGAACTCGGGGCTGTGACATCACCCTGGCCAAGATGCACGATGCGGCAAGCCTGACTTCAGCCTTCAGGGGTGCCACGGGCGTCTTCATCCTGCCGCCCTCCGAGTTCGATCCGGAGCCCGGTTTTCCCGAGGCCAAGCGCGTCATCGCGGCCGTGACGGCGGCTTTGGCGGAGGCGCGTCCCGGCAAGGTGGTCTGCTTGTCGACCATCGGCGCGGATGCTCCGCACGAGAATCTGCTGACCCAGCGTACGCTGTTGGAACAGTCGCTGGAGGCGATCGGCCTTCCGGTCACCTTCTTGAGGCCCGGCTGGTTCATGGAGAATGCGCTCTGGGACATTCCCTCGGCGCGCGACGAAGGCGTGCTGCGCAGCTTCCTGCAGCCGGCCGACAAGCGGTTCCCGATGGTGGCGACGCAAGATGTCGGGCGCCAGGCCGCCGCGCTTCTCCGGGAGGATTGGATCGGGATGCGAGTCGTCGAGCTGGAGGCGGCTGCTCGCGTCTCGCCCAACGATCTCGCCCGTGCCTTCGCCACCGTGCTGGAGCGCCCGGTCAGGGTCGAGACGGTGCCGCGCGAGAGCTGGGAGCAGATCTTCCGTTCTCAGGGCACGCAAAATCCGTTGCCTCGGATCCGGATGCTTGACGGCTTCAACGAGGGCTGGATCGAGTTCAGCGACCACGGCCGGTCGACGGTCAAAGGTACGACGACGCTCGACAGCGTCATCGCCGAACTCGTCGAGGCGAGCCGGGCCCAGGCATCCGCCTGACGCCGCTGCCCTTGTGATGGCTTGCGGCCTGACGGCGGCACAAAAGGACCGACGCACCGACCCGCCACCACGAAATCCGGGAAAGGACACCATCATGGAATCAATCACCACACAGGGCGTTGCGATTCCGCGCCTCGGCTTCGGCACGTTCCGCATGCCAGGGGGCGACGCCCAGCCGGTCGTCGAGAGCGCGATTGCGCTCGGCTACCGGCATATCGACACCGCGGCGATGTACGACAACGAGGGCGCCGTCGGCGCCGCGATCGCGGCGTCCGGCGTGAACCGGAACGAGCTCTTCATCACCACGAAGGTCTGGCACGACCAGCTTGTGCCGGATGCGCTCTACCGCGCCTTCGACACCAGTCTGCGCAAGCTGGGGCTCGACCATGTCGATCTCTATATGATCCATTGGCCGTCACGAGACATGGACATGGCGGCGACGCTGGAAGCGCTGATGTCGCTGCGGGAGCGCGGCCTGACGCGCGCGATCGGCGTGTGCAACTTCAACCTGCCGATGATCCGCAGCGCGGTGGAGGAGATCGGCGCGCCGATCGCGAGCGTACAGCTCGAATACCACCCGTTCCTGTCGCAGGAGCGGATGCTGTCCTGCCTGCGGGGCAACGGCATCCCCTTGACGGCCTACGCACCGCTCGCCCAGGGCCGGGCCGCGAGCGACGCAACGCTCGCTGCCCTCGGACGCAAGCATGGCTGCAGCGCCGCGCAGGTGGCCATCGCCTGGCTTCTGGATCAGGAAGGCGTCATCGTGATCCCGAAAGCCGCGCGTCCCGAAAGCCAGAAGTCCAATATCGACGCGCTCGGCATCCGGCTCGACGATGAGGATCGCGCCGCTATCGCCGCTCTGCCGAAAGACCAGCGCTTCGTCCGGCCGCCCTTCGCACCGGAATGGGATGCTCTCCGATGAAAATTCGTCTCTCCCGGAATGGCCAAAGCTTCGTCGACAATTCGAACAGTACGAAGGAGTAAGGAAATGGATCAATCGATATGCAAGCAGCGCTGTGCGCGGCGCGCATTCAGCGGACGGAAAGAACGATGACAGGAACGAACGGGGGAGCGCCGTTGGAGGCCTCGGCGGAACTGGTGCGTACCTATAGCGCGGTCGTCGATGCGATCACGGCGAATATGCTTAGTGCACAGGCGGGGCTTGAGTGGCTGAGCGCCCAACCGCCAAATCTGGAAGAAGTCCGACGGTCGCTCAATAGCATCGCTAACGATGGCAAGCGAGCAGGCGAAATCATCGTTCGACTTCGATCGCTCATGGAGAAGGTGCCCGCAGTGGATGGAGCCCCTGGACCTTAAGCTGATAGCTCCGAACTCTCGGAAATTTGCCGGACAGGTCAACTGCGAAAACCGAAAGCCCGGCCAGATTGCTGCCAGGATGAGTCTTTCAGGGACACCGGGCTTTGACCCCGAGGGCGCCCGTGCCGGCAAACTGCCCGACGAGGCAAATCAATGCGCGCCACGCGCCATCCGCGCCCCAAGTCCAGCCCCTTTGCAAAAAATATTTCGCTTCGCGATTTGCTAGACGCAGCATTACTGATTCCAGCCGTCCCGCCTCATCAGAGGGGCGTATCGCGATCGTCACGAACGTGGAGGCGGGATGCGGTGGACGCGGGCAGTGCTCTTGACGAATGGCACTGGCGCGGACGGCGAAGTCGTGTGGTCCTGACATCCCGACGCTGATGTCAAGTTGGCGACGATGCTTGCGCATCGCGCTGGCGATGGTGGCAAAAAAGCCCGGCTCACCAGGGAGAGCGCGCTATAAGCCGTAAAACCATTGCGCAGGGAAGGCCGGGTGTACCGGTGAACCTGTGGTGACTTACTCGTATGTTTTCCATTTTTACATACGAGGCTGCGGGCGCATCAGACGCCCGGTCTTCCCTGCGCCCTCTCTTTGGAGGGACAAGCTCCATGCATCACTCGGGCGCCGTTCGCGCCGCGGGAAGATTGGCCTGCGTGGGTGGCTGTTTGAAGAAGTCCAGATCGCGAGGTCCATGACGTCGCATCGGTCAGCTGATCTCGCCGACGCGATCGTGGAGCAGGTCAATGTAACGATTGGCCGATCGCTCGACGGCGGCGTTGCCGTCGGCCATCACGTTGCGGCCCGAAAACGCGCCGTAGATGCGTTCGAAGCGCCACGAAGCCGCGGTATCAGCCATTCGCCGCACCACCCGTTCGGAGAGCGGCATCATGTTGGGATAACTCCACAGGAACGACACCCGCCGGGTGTCCATCGCGACCTGAAGGATGTCGCCGCTGAGCAGCGCGCCGCGCCCGCCGGCCCCGGTGGCCCAGTGCAGGACCGTGCCGCCGGGAAAATGGCCGCCGAGGCGAACCAGCGTCATTTCCTCCGACAACGCAGACGATTCTCCGTCCCAAAAGCGAACGGCCGGATCGGGCCGCAGCAGCCACTCGCGGTCGGCGGCATGGAGATGGACCTGGCAGTCGAACGCGCGGGCCCAGTCCTGGCAGGTCGTGTAGTAGTGCGGATGCGAGATCGCGATTGCCTTGAGCCCGCCCAGGCCGCGCACCAGTTCGACGGTCGCCTCGTCGATCAGTGCCACGCAGTCCCACAGGATGTTGCCCTGCGGCGTGCGCAACAACAGCGCGCGTTGTCCGATCGCGAAGTTGGGATGGGTCTGGATCTGGAACAGGTCCGGTTCAAGCCGGGTCCAGCCGTTCTCATGATCGCTCCTGAGGTCTTGCAGCGTCGTCCATTGCTGACCGCGCCGGGGGACAAACTGCCGCTCGTCCTCGCAGATCGGACAATGCGCTGGGGGCTGTGGCGCCTCCGGGAATGACGTACCGCAAGTCTTGCAGATGTGAACCGGCATGGATGTCTCCTGGAGATACGGGCTGCGGAACGTCAGACAGTAACCTGACTCTGGACTTCGGCGGTGTTGTTTGTTTGGGACGACAGAGTGGATTTTCCGGCGCAGCTTATGATTGCCTGTGACGGGTTAAATGGGGGCCACTAAAATATTCCGGCTGGGCTGTCGGTTCCCAGAAACGCCGTTCGTCTTCCATCCGGACGAAGCTGCATTGGAGTTTGGAAGTGGGAAATTCTGCCCGCAGCCGTACCGGCATAACAACCCGAGGCCTTACCCGGGTAATACACGTACCAGGCGCGTCGGTTGGCAACGCCGGCGGCAAATTTTTTAAGGGTAAAGCTAACTCCTTTTCGGCGTCTCAAACGTCCTTGCTTCATCAGACCATTTGAACCGAGCTCCGGCCCGCAAAACATAGGAGGTCACCATGCCGTTTCCTACGAACACACCGCCGATCGTATCCCCGCAGGAATGGGAGGCCGCACGAGAACAACTGCTCGTAAAGGAGAAGGCCTTGACCCGCGCGCGTGACGCGCTGGCTGCCGAACGCCGGCGGATGCCATGGATGGCTGTCGAGAAGACCTACGTGTTTGACGGACCTTCGGGTAGGCGGAGCCTGCTCGATCTGTTCGAGGGCCGCCGCCAGTTGGTCGTCTACCGCGCCTTCTTCGAGCCCGGCGTGCATGGCTGGCCTGAGCATGCCTGCATTGGGTGTTCGCTGGGGGCCGATCAGGTCTCCAACCTTGTGCACCTGAACGCGCGCGATACGACGCTTGTCTATGCCTCGCGTGCGCCACAGACCGACATTGCGCGCCTCAAGGCACAAATGGGTTGGGGGAAGATCCCCTGGTACACCATCACCGACAGCTTTGATGCCGATTTCGGTGTTGATGAATGGCACGGCCACAACGCGTTCATCCGCGACGGCGAACGCGTGTTCCGGACTTACTTGATCAACAGCCGCGGCGACGAAGCGATGGGCACCGTCTGGAGCTATCTCGACGTGACGGCGCTCGGGCGTCAGGAGATCTGGGAAGATTCGCCAGAAGGCTACCCGAAGGACCGGCCCTACAAGTGGTGGAACTGGAACGAGAGTTACGTTCCCAACACCGCGCCGGATCCCAAATGGGTGGAGGTTTCGGACGCGGGCGAAGCCGCCTTCCGCAAACGCGACGCAGGGGCGAAGGCATGATGGGGGCCCATGTGAGCGGCGTTACGCACTGTGATGACGAAGGCATCGTGGCCGCGTCAGTCATGGCCGGATGGCTATATCTTGCAGCGGCGCCGACCTTTGCGATCATGGCGCTGCTGACGGTTGTCTTTGATAGCGGCCTGCCGAATGCACTCTGGCGCGATGGCCGGATCAGCTTCATCCGCGACTATCGCTATGCGCGCTACATCGTGAGCGACGCGGCGCTCATGCTTGCGGCGGATGGCGAGCCTGCTGACGATGGCAGTTGACTTGCACCGCGTGAAACCAATATCCGAGCTGTGAGTTTCACCTGACCAAGGCGAGGGACCGATGACACGTGTGCGGTGTGTGACTGAAATGGGCATGGGGGTCGATGTCCATGGCAAGGACGCGACGAAAGCAGCAAAGCGCGCGGTCTCGGACGCGATCCGTCATTCCAGCCTCGGTTTCTTCCGGATGCTGGGCAAGACCGCCAACGACATGTTCGTCGATGTCACCATCGCCGTGCCGAACCCCGAGGCGGTCGACACAGAGGCGGTGGCAAAGGAATTGCCTTACGGGACGAGGAAGGTGACTGCCGTCAAAGGCGGCCTCGAAATCCCATCCGAGAGCGGCAACGATCCTATTCTCATCGCCAATGCCGCCGTGATCGTCAGCTTCGATGACGGCAAATAGGCCGCGGGTCTGCCGTGCAGAGAGTGAGTTATTACACCATCGCCGATATTTCGATGATCGGCTGGGTCCGCAGCTATGCGGATTTCGCCCGGATGAGCGGTGCGGTTGATCGTGGCGGCGCTGCGCCATGCGGTCTATTCTGGCTGCGAGGCTTGGAAAAGGAGACGTTGCTGCCATGAAGAAGACGACCAGGACGTTGCTGATGTCGACCGCGCTTTTCGCAGCGGTCAGTGCTTCGCCGGCGCGGGCCGAGCTCGACGTCGCCAGGCTCAAGGCCTCGATCGAGACGTCGGTCGAAGCCGATTACCCGAAGTTAGATGCGCTCTACAAGGATATCCACGCCCATCCCGAAGTCGCCTTTCAGGAGGTGAAGACGGCGGCCAGGCTCGCCGCCGAGATGCGCGCGCTCGGCTTTGAGGTCACCGAAAAGATCGGCAAGACCGGGTTGGTTGCGATCTACAAAAACGGCGAGGGGCCGACCATCCTGGTGCGAACAGAACTCGACGCGCTGCCGATGGAGGAAAAGACCGGCCTTGCCTACGCGAGCCACGACAAGACCACTTGGAACGGGCAGGACACCTTTGTCGCCCATAGCTGCGGCCACGATATCCATATGGCAAGCTGGGTGGGAGCGGCAAAGACGCTCGTCGGCCTGAAGGATCAGTGGCACGGCACACTGATGTTCATCGCCCAGCCTGCCGAGGAAACGGTATCGGGTGCCAGGGCCATGTTGAACGACGGTCTATTCACGCGCTTCAAAAAACCCGATTTCGGCTTTGCCCTGCACGACGGCCCCTTTGCTTACGGCACTCTCAACTATCGCGTCGGTGTGGGATCCTCCAATTCCGACGGTCTCGAGGTGACGTTCCACGGCCGAGGTGGTCACGGCGCATCGCCGCAGCGGGCCATCGATCCCGTGATGATCGCGGCGCGCTTCATCGTGGATGTGCAGAGCGTGATCAGCCGCGAGAAGGATCCGACTGAATTCGGTGTCCTCAGTATCGGCGCCATCCATGGCGGCACCGCCGAAAATATCATTCCCGACGACGTTTTGCTTCGCGGGACCATCCGCACCTTCAAGCCGGGGGTTCGCGCCAAGATGCTAGCGGGGATCGAACGGACGGCCAAGGCGGCTGCCGCGATGTCGGACGCGCCTGCGCCGGACATCAAGATCACCGAGGGCGCCAAGGCCGTGATGAACGATACGGCGGTTGTCGAGACCGCGGTAATGGTGATGAAAGCCGCTTTCGGCGACAAGCTGAGTGCGACGCCGCCGGTCACCGCCAGCGAGGATTTCTCCGAATTTATCAATGCCGGCGTGCCGTCGATGTTTTTCAACATCGGCGTCTACGAGCCCGAGCGTGTCGCCGCGGCGCGCGACGGCACGGCTCCGCAACTGCCGTCAAATCATTCGCCGCAATTTGCGCCGGTGCCGAAGCCAACCATCGAAACCGGCGTTGAGGCGATGACGCTCGCGGTGCTCAGCGCCTTCGATCAGTATGCGAGGGGGAAATGACGGCAAAATCCATCACCATCTATGGCATCAAGAACTGCGACACCATGAAGAAGGCCCGCGCCTGGCTCGACGGTCACGGCGTGGCTTACGAATTTCACGATTACAAGGCCTTAGGCGCGCCCAAGGAAAAACTCAAGGCGTGGTGCGACGAACTCGGATGGGAAACCCTGCTCAATCGCGCCGGCACTACGTTTCGGAAATTACCCGAAGCCGACAAGGAGGGATTGAACGAACGCAAGGCGCTGGCGCTGATGCTGGCGCAGCCGTCGATGATCAAGCGGCCGGTGCTGGATATCGGCGGAAAATTGTTCGTCGGTTTCAAGCCGGAAATCTACGCCAGCGAAGTGAAGGCGTCGGCCCGCCGCGCCAGGGCTTGAGGCGAGGGCTAGTGCCCACTTTCCGAAGTTCGTACTCCATCGCAGCACGCACTTCCACGAACTTCGGAAAGTCATGGGCACTGGTAAATCTATCGATTCTAGTGCTCTCAAACCGTCGCCGCTTGGTCGAAAATGCCATTCGACCAATGGCTGGGCGCGGCGCCGGCCCGCTTTCCGCCTTGCACAAAGACGGCCGTTGACGGCATATTCCCGGGCGGAGGCGGCGGGTCCCGGGACGAAATCCAAGGCGCGAATTCCAAGACGCGAACTTTCAGGGCACCGGGGGAACCTGCCGTAGGGAAAGCATCGACCATCCGCGGCAGGACGCCGCAGCGATGGCTTGCGGGGGAATTTGATTGGCTGATGAGTTCATTCTCGAAACCCATGGTTTGACCAAGGAATTTGCGGGTTTCTTCGCGGTGCGGGACGTTGGCCTCAGGGTGCGTCGTGGCAGCATCCACGCGTTGATCGGCCCGAACGGCGCCGGCAAGACCACCTGTTTCAATCTATTGACCAAGTTCCTCAAGCCGTCGGCGGGACAGATCCTTTACAAGGGACAGGACATCACGGCGATGGCGCCGGCGGATGTTGCGCGCCTCGGCCTGGTCCGCTCGTTTCAGATTTCGGCCGTGTTTCCGCACCTGACGGCGCTGGAGAACGTGCGGGTGGCCCTCCAGCGTCAGCACGGGCATTCCTTCGATTTCTGGCGTTCCAAGACCGTGCTCGACCGCTTCAATGCTCGCGCTCATGAATTGCTCGACGATGTGGGCCTGAGCGAATTTGCAAAGACCCCCGCTGTCGAGATGCCCTATGGCCGCAAGCGCGCGCTTGAAATTGCAACCACGCTCGCGCTCGACCCGGAAATGATGCTGCTCGATGAGCCGATGGCGGGCATGGGGCACGAAGACATCGACAAGATCGCAGCGCTGATCAAGCGCATCTCGGCGAAATACACCATCCTGATGGTCGAACATAATCTTTCCGTCGTTGCCAACCTGTCCGACATCATCACCGTGCTGACGCGCGGCCACGTGCTGGCGGAAGGCAACTATGCCGACCTGTCCAAAGACGAACGCGTGAAGGAAGCCTATCTGGGGGCAGGCCATGGTTGATGTAAAAATGGCCGATGCCGCGGAGGCGCAATCCGCTTCGCCCGCAGCCCTGTTGTCGGTCCAGAATCTCGAAGCCTGGTATGGCGAGTCCCATATTCTCCATGGCATCAATTTTCATGTGAATCCGGGCGAGGTCGTGACGCTGCTCGGCCGCAACGGCGCCGGCAAGACGACTACGCTGAAGTCGGTGATGGGAATTATCGGCAAGCGCAGCGGTTCGGTTCGCTTCGACGGACGGGATATTATCCGCGCTTCGTCGGACAGGATCGCGCGCCTCGGCGTTGCCTTCTGCCCGGAAGAACGCGGAATTTTCGCAAGCCTGGACGTTCTCGAAAATCTGTTGCTGCCGCCGACCGTGCGCAGCGGCGGTCTGTCGCTCGATCAGATCTTCGAACTGTTCCCA
>CAWHSM010000002.1:0-324971 GCA_963832045.1 uncultured Alphaproteobacteria bacterium | reverse complement strand
CGCCAATGTAGCGCGTCAATCTGGATGGGAACACAGCGACAATCAGGATGGCCATTTCGGCGGTCGCGGCGGGAGGATGATTGTCGCGACGCGACGGTAACGCAAGAGATATTTTCGTGACGCGTGATTTGATTGTCGTGGAGCGACAATCAGGATGAGCCTTTGATTGTCGCGCGCGTCGGCGGACGTCCCGCTCCGCGCGCTTTGTCGACAGCTTCTTTCCGGCGATAGCTGTCGACATTCATTTCGAGGATCGTGGCGTGATGGACGAGGCGGTCGATGGCCGCGAGGGTCATGGCTTGATCCGGGAAGATCTTGCCCCATTCACCGAACGGTTGATTGGCGGTGATGAGCATCGATCGCCGCTCGTAGCGGGCGCTGATCAGCTCGAACAAAACGCTGGTCTCGGCCTGATCCTTGGTCACATAGGCAAGATCGTCCAAAATCAGCAGGTGATATTTGTCGAGTTTGGCGATCGCTGCTTCGAGCGCGAGATCACGGCGCGCGATCTGGAGTTTTTGCACGAGATCGGTGGTTCTGGTGAACAATACGCGCCAGCCCTTTTCGATCAGGGCCATGCCGAGCGCCGCCGCCAGATGCGATTTGCCGCCGCCAGGCGGGCCAAAACACAAGAGATTGGCGCCCTTTTCGAGCCAGGCGTCGCCGGCGGCGAGCGCTTGCACCTGCGCCTTCGAGATCATCGGCACGGCATCGAAGTCGAAGGCCTCGAGGGTCTTTCCAGGCGGCAGTCTTGCTTCCTCCAGATGACGTTCGAAGCGGCGCCGGCTTCGCTCCACCATCTCCTGTTCGGCGAGGGCGGCCAGGAAGCGGGCTGCAGGCCAGCCTTCCTTGTCGGCGGTCTCCGCCAGGGCAGTCCAGATCAGCTTGATACCGGGCAGCCGCAGTTCGCCGAGCAGCAGCTCGATGCGGGCAGCGTCGATCTTGTCGGTCGCATTCATGCGGCCTCTCCCACGGTCGCGGCGATCTGGTCGTAGATGGCGAGCGATGGCAGCGTGACGACGACGACCGGCAATGCCATGCCCTTCGGGCGGAAGCGTTCGATGAGCGCCTTGAGGTCCGGGAGGATGCCGTCGTCGAGAGCGGCTTGCAGCGCAACGGCGAGTTCCGCCTCGCAGGTGCGTTCGTGTGCGAGCGCCAGAAGACCAACCATGGCGCGGCAGGCGGATCTCTCGCCGAGACCGGCGAGCAAGGCGTCGAACGCAAGTGCGTAGGCGCGGCGGGGGAAGAGCTGGGCGCGATAGACCAGATTGAGCAGTGCCATCGGCTTGCGGCGCAGGGAATGGATAACATGGCGATAGTCGATGACATGGCCATGTTTGCCGTTTGGTTGCGCTCGCCCGCGCCGCAAGGTGACGATGTGCGTCGCGCCCTGGAAGCATTCGAGCCGGTCGTCATAAAGCCGCACGCGCAGCCGGTGACCGATCAGGCGGGATGGAACCGAGTAAAACACCTTGCGCAACGTGAAGGCGCTGGATGTCGTGACGTCGACGTTGACCTCCTCATAATCGGCGGTCTTGCGGACCGGCAGTTTCTTCAGCGCCATCCGCTCCTGATCGATGCGCTTGGCATTGCGCGCGTTGCCGCGGCCAATGATCTCGTCGACGAAGCCCCGCCATGCCGCAAGATCGTCGAAGTCCCGCGAAGCACGCAGCAGTAGGGCATCTGCGAGCGCTCTTTTGAGATGGCCATGCGCGCTTTCGATCGAACCATTCTCGTGCGACACGCCGGGATTGTTGCGGGTCGGCGTCATGCCGTAGTGGCCGCAGAACGCCTCGTAGCGTGTCGTCAAATCCTCTTTGGCGTCAGCGCCGAGATTGCGGAACGCGGCCGAAAGGCTGTCGCTTCGGTGCTGCTCGGGAACCCCGCCCAGCGACCACAGGGCGTTCTGCAACCCTTCCGCAAGTGCTACAAAACTTTCACCACCGAGCACGACATGGGCGTGTTCGAAGCCGGAGAACGGCAGACGGAAGTGGTAGAGCCGGCAGTCCAGCAACTGGCCGGCGATGGTGACGCCAAGGTCGGCGACCTCGGTGAAGTCCGACAACCCCATGCGGCCCGGCGGATGTTCCTGGCGGAAGATCACTTCCTGATCCGGGCCGTTCACCGCCCGCCATGTCCGAATGCGCCGCTCAAGCGTCCGCCGCGTCCCAGAGCCCAGTTCCGGATGTCGGCGGCATAGCTCCTCGAAGACGGCGATCGGCCGCAATCCGGGAGCAGCTTTGAGCATCGGGAGGACTTCGTCTTCCCAGACACCGCTGAATGGATCGGCTCGCCGGCGTTCGCGGGGCGCCTTCTTTTGAGATGGAAGTCGGGGATCTTTCTCGAACCGGTAGGCGGCTGCCGTGCTGAATCCGGCCTTCGCACCGGCGACGGCCGGCGAATGGGTACGACGCAAACTCATGAAAAGCCTCATTTGTTGATCGGTGACATGTCGGCCCGCCAAAGAATTGGTCCTCGCGAAAGAGAAACCCGATCCTTTAACAGCCGCCGTTACCGCCAAATGAGGCCCTTCGGGCGTCAACGCCGCTGCTGGGGTAACTCCGGTCGGGCTACGCCCTCCCTTCGTCACCCCAGCAGCGGCGCATTCTCATCCTGATTGTCGCGGGATTCCCATCTTGATTGTCGCGCCGCACGCCAACACGATAGGTCCGGCCAACATCGCCAATACCGTAAGCATTTTGCAGTTCCCCAAGCGACAATGCCTCAGAACGCGCAGAGCGTCGTTTTGTTCCGCGGCAAGGACAAAATTTCAAAGGGGACCACTGTTAAAGTCTAACCATGATTGATCCGATCATTGGGGGCCTATTGGCGCGGCTACCAAAGTCAGGCGAAGTTTGGCCGGAGCGTGAGCGAGCCCTTTGGCTCCAACTTCTCGAAGGAAGTTTTAGGCTGATCTACGAAGACGCCCCGGCAGTTCCACCCTCTAAAGAGGATGCTACTTTTTTGGAAGCCGCCAGCAAGCTCGCTTGGAGGGATGACGACAAAAAATGAAAGAGGCCGCCAACTGAGGCGGCCTTACTCTGTGTTCGGGGATTTGGTCCTGCCTAGCTCACCGGCAAGCCAGCCTGCTGCATAAGGACTCTCAAGGGGGTCGGGGCCCTCGCAGTCAAGGCACTGAAACGTGCGCGGACCCCTGCCGCCAGGTGGCAGCGCCAAAGTCAGATACGCCCCGCAACTAGGGCAAGTCGGTCGCCGTGCTTGTCCCATGGGACAAATTCTGACGATGTGAAAATTCGGAGTCAATTAAATTAGGCCACTGTAAGTTTTAAATTAGGCCACTAGGGGTCGAAACAGGCCAGTACCCCCGTCCCCAAAAAAGAACATATTGCGAACACGGAACAAATGGTGTACATTTGTAGCCATAGCCGATTCAGTCCCTCCAACCGCCCCGTTTGTCCCGCCCGCGAATCCCCGCCATAAGGAGCACCCTATGTCCGTCTCTGCCCTGCGTATCGTCGAAGGATCCTCCATGGATAAGAGTAAGGCGCTTTCCGCCGCGCTGTCCCAGATCGAGCGTCAGTTCGGCAAGGGCTCGGTGATGAAACTGGGCAAGAACGACCGTTCGATGGATATCGAGACGATATCGTCCGGCTCGCTCGGGCTCGATATTGCGCTTGGCGTCGGCGGCCTGCCGAGGGGGCGGGTGGTGGAAATCTACGGGCCGGAATCCTCAGGCAAAACCACGCTGGCGCTCCACACCGTCGCCGAAGGCCAGAAGAAGGGCGGCATCTGCGCCTTCATCGATGCCGAACATGCGCTCGACCCGGTCTATGCGCGCAAGCTCGGCGTCAATATCGATGAGCTTCTGATTTCGCAGCCGGATACGGGCGAGCAGGCACTGGAAATCTGCGACACGCTGGTGCGTTCGGGCGCAGTCGACGTGCTGGTGATCGATTCGGTGGCGGCACTGGTGCCGAAGGCCGAACTCGAAGGCGAAATGGGCGACGCGCTGCCCGGCCTGCAGGCGCGGCTGATGAGCCAGGCGCTGCGCAAGCTCACCGCCTCGATCAACAAATCCAACACCATGGTGATCTTCATCAACCAGATCCGGATGAAGATCGGCGTGATGTATGGCTCGCCGGAAACCACCACCGGCGGCAACGCGCTGAAATTCTACGCCTCCGTCCGCCTCGATATCCGCCGCATCGGCGCCATCAAGGAGCGCGACGAAGTGGTCGGCAACACCACCCGCGTCAAGGTGGTGAAGAACAAGCTCGCGCCGCCCTTCAAGCAGGTCGAATTCGACATCATGTATGGCGAGGGCGTCTCCAAAATGGGTGAAATCCTCGATCTCGGCGTCAAGGCCGGCATCGTGGAGAAATCCGGCGCCTGGTTCTCCTACGACAGCCAGCGGCTCGGTCAGGGCCGCGAAAACTCGAAAGCGTTCCTCAAGGCCAACCCCGATATCACCACCAAGATCGAAACCGCGATCCGCCAGAACTCCGGCCTGATCGCCGAGCAGATTCTGGCCGGTGCGCCCGAGCGCGACGCCGACGGCGAGGAGCCGGCGGAGGAGTAAGACAGCAGGTCGTCATATGTGGACGGCCCCTATTGGCAAGCTCTTTTTTTGACGCAACGATTTGGTCTGCTTCGGTCATATGTCCGGCCTGTTAGTGCGGGATTATGACCGCTGGCCCTGATGATACCCGACTGCGGTGGTCCCTATCATTCCGGCGAGCTTGGTGCTCGTGACGACTGGCGGGGTGTCCACGGCTTTCGGTGGTAACCGTATCGTTCATTCATCACATCGTTAAAGCTTGCCAAATTTGAACCGGCTAACTCCTATTCTGCTTGAATGCCTCCAGATAACGAGTTGCGTCTCAAGCTCTGAGGTATGTTTCTGTTCGGAACCCCTCGCCGGTGGTCATGATCGCCCAGCAGATCCTGGCCAGCTTGTTGGCCAGCGCGACGGCCACCACGCGCTCGGGCTTCCTGGCCCGTAACGCATTGATCCAGTCGGCGAGAGCGCCCTTACGCTTGCCCGCGACACGCAACACCGAGGTCGCACCGGTGACGAGCATCTTGCGGATATAGCGGTTGCCCTGTTTGGTGATGGCGCCGAGCTTCTCCTTGCCACCACTGGAATTTTGCCCTGGGGTCAGCCCCAGCCATGCCGCGAAGTCACGGCCCGATTTGAATACGCCGGGGTCGGGAACACTGGCTGCGGTCGCCGAGGCAATCAGCGTCCCGATACCTGGAATCTCGTCGAGCAGACGGCTGGTCGGATTTTGCCGATGCGCCTTGGCGATATCCTCCTCCATGGTCTCGATCGACTGGTCGAGCCCTTCCAGATGCTGGGCCAGGCCTGCCACCGCCGATTTGGCAATCTGCGGCAACGCCGCATCCGCCAGCGCCAACGCCAGCAGTTCATCGATGCGGCCAATGCCCTTGGCGGCGACAATGCCAAACTCGGCAAGATGGCCGCGCAGCGCGTTGACGCTCATGGTGCGCTGCTTGACCAGCAGTTCACGTGTCTTGTGCAGCATCAGCACAGCCTGCTGATCCGCGCTCTTGACCGGCACAAAGCGCATGCCTGGCCGCGACATCGCCTCGCAGATCGCAGCCGCGTCGACCGCGTCGTTCTTGCCGCGCTTGACGTAGGGCTTGATATAAGCTGGCGGTATCAGCACCACCTCGTGCCCCATCGCGATCAGTTCGCGCGCCCAATAATGCGCCGAGCCGCAAGCTTCCATGCCGACGCGGCAAGGCTCAATCTGCGAATAGAACTCAAGCACCTTCGATCGCTTCAGCTTGCGCGACACCGACAAGCCGCCCTCGCTCTGCAGCCCGTGAACCTGAAAATAGTTCTTGCCCAGATCAACTGCGGTTCTGATAAACTTCTTCATGGACGGCCTCCCTCTGTGTGGCGCTCCGGCGACCACGTTTTGGCACTTTGATGCCGTTTAGGTGGGGCCGTCCACACCATCATTCCGGGATGCGCCGTCGCGACAAAATAGCGAAGCTATTTTGCGCGGAAGGCGCAGGCCCGGAATCCATTGTGCCACGAGTTCGTGTTGAGGAATGGATTCCGGGTTCGCGCTTTGCGCGCCCCGGAATGACTCTATCGCCTCACTCCGCGGCTTCCGCATACTCGCTGACCGGCGGGCAGGAGCAGACGAGGTTGCGGTCGCCATAGACATTGTCGATCCGCCCCACCGGGCACCAGTATTTGTCGGTGCGCGAGGTGCCTGCGGGGAAGCAGCCTTCGGCGCGTCCGTAAGCGCGGGCCCACGCATCATCGGCAATGTCGTGCACCGTGTGCGGCGCGTGGCGCAGCGGCGAGGCTTCGACGTTGAAACGTCCATCTTCGATCTCGGCGATTTCGCGCCGGATCGCGATCATCGCATCGCAGAACCGGTCGAGCTCGGCCCGCGATTCGGATTCCGTCGGCTCGATCATCAGCGTGCCCGGCACCGGAAAGCTCATGGTCGGCGCGTGGAAGCCGTAATCGATCAGCCGTTTGGCAATGTCGTCGACGGTGACGCCGGATGAGGTTTTCAAGGCCCGCGGGTCGATGATGCACTCATGCGCGACGCGGCCCTTGGCGTTGCGGTACAGCACCGGGAAATGGGCCTCGAGCCTGGCTGCGACGTAATTGGCGTTGAGGATCGCGGCTTCCGTGGCGCGCGTCAGGCCTTCGCCGCCCATCATGAGAATGTAGATGTAGGAGATGGTGAGGATCGACGCCGACCCGAAAGGCGCGGCCGACACCGGACCGACGGAGCTGTCGCCGCCGAACGCCGGATGACAATTCTCTGGATGACTTGGCAGGAACGGTTCGAGATGAGCCTTGACCCCGATCGGCCCCATGCCGGGGCCGCCGCCGCCGTGCGGAATGCAGAACGTCTTGTGCAGATTGAGATGGCTGACATCGGCGCCGTAATCGCCGGGCCGCGCCAGCCCGACCTGCGCGTTCATGTTGGCGCCGTCGAGATAGACCTGTCCGCCATGGCCATGCACGATCTCGCAGATCTCGCGGATATGTTCCTCGAACACGCCGTGGGTCGAGGGATAGGTGATCATGACCGCGGCGAGGTTCTCGCCGTGCCGGGCGGCCTTGGCCCGGAGATCGCCGACATCGACGTCGCCGCGCGCGTCGCACGCCACCACCACGACCTCCATGCCGGCCATATGGGCGGAGGCCGGATTGGTGCCATGGGCGGAGGAGGGGATCAGGCAGACGTTGCGATGGCTTTCGCCGCGCGAGGCATGATAGCCGCGGATCGCCAATAGCCCCGCATATTCGCCTTGCGCGCCGGAATTCGGCTGCAGCGAGATCGCGTCATAGCCGGTGATGTCGGCGAGCCATTTTTCAAGCCGCGCAAACAGGAGGTGATAGCCTTGCGCCTGCTCGCGCGGGGCGAACGGATGCAGCGCGCCGAACTCGGCCCAGCTCAGGGGCATCATTTCCGTGGTGGCGTTGAGCTTCATGGTGCAGGAGCCCAGCGGAATCATCGCGCGGTCGAGCGCCAGATCGCGATCGCTGAGCTTGCGCATATAGCGCAACAGTTCGGTCTCCGAACGGTAGGCATGGAACACCGGATGGGTGAGGAAGGCGCTGGAGCGCGCCAGCCCGGTGGGCAACGCCTCGCGCGCGCCGGCTTCGACCTCGGCGTACGACAAATCGCCGCCGAAAGCCCGCCACACCGCTTCGACGATTGCGGGCGTGGTGGTCTCGTCGAGCGCGATGCCGAGCGTGCCTTGGCAAGGACCTCGGCCAGAGTTCAGGTTGATCTTCTCGGCCAGCGCGCGCGCGACGATGGCGCTCTGCTTTTCGCCAGCCTTGACCGTGATGGTGTCGAAGAAGGCTTCGGAGGCGGGCGCAAAGCCGAGCTTGCGCAATCCCGCCGCCAGCACGCTGGCGCGGCGATGCACAGTGCGGGCTATGTGGGTCAGGCCTTCCGGCCCATGATAGACCGCATACATCGAGGCGATGATCGCAAGCAGCACCTGCGCGGTGCAGATATTGGAAGTCGCCTTCTCGCGGCGGATATGTTGCTCGCGGGTCTGCAGCGCGAGGCGATAGGCGGGTTGTCCGCGCGAATCGACCGACAGCCCCACCAGCCGCCCCGGCAGCGCGCGTTTATGCGCATCGCGCACCGCCATATAGGCCGCATGCGGTCCGCCATAGCCTATCGGCACGCCAAAGCGCTGCGCCGAGCCGATCGCAATGTCGGCGCCGAGTTCGCCGGGCGAGGCGAACAGCGTCAGCGCGAGCAGATCGGCGGCGACCACCGCGAGCGCGCCTCTGGCGTGCAGCGCGGCGATCGCGGGGCGCAAATCGCGGACCGCGCCCGATGTGCCGGGGTATTGCAGCAGGCCGCCGAAGACATCCGCGCCGTCGAGGTCGGCAAGGGGATCGCTGATGACGAGATTCCATCCCAGCGGCTCGGCGCGGGTGCGCAGCACCGCAAGCGTCTGCGGATGCACCTCGACGTCGACGAAGAACGACTTCGATCTGGCTGACGCGACGCGCTCGGCGAGCGCCATGGCTTCGGCCGCCGCCGTTGCTTCATCGAGCAGCGAGGCGTTGGCGACGTCGAGCCCAGTGAGATCACAGATCATGGTCTGGAAGTTGAACAGCGCCTCGAGCCGGCCCTGGCTGATTTCCGGCTGATAGGGCGTGTACGCCGTGTACCAGGCCGGGTTCTCCAGGATGTTGCGCTGGATCACCGTGGGCAGGATCGTGCCGGAATAGCCCTGGCCGATCAGCGAGGTGAAGACCTGATTTTTGGCGGCAAGCTCGCGCATGTGCGCGAGCGCCTCGGTCTCGCTTAAAGCGCGGCCGAGATCGAGCGGCGCGGTCTGCCGGATCGAGGCGGGCAAGGTCTCGCCCATCAGCGCCGCGACGCTGGTTGCGCCCACCGTTTGAAGCATCGCCGCGATGTCGCGCGGGGAGGTCCCGATATGGCGGCGTGCGAAGGTGGTCGCGGGCTCAATGGCTGGCTTGCGGTGCGCGTTCATCGGCTTTTTCCCTTTTCGTCATGCCCCGCGAAGGCGGGGCATCCAGTAACCGCAGGCGTTCGTAGTGAACTCGAACGGCGCGGCGTACTGGATCGCCCGGTCAAGCCGGGCGATGACCATGAAACGGCTATCGTTGTTCGCTGTATCATCTCACGCGATGTGTTTCTTGTACGCGGCCTCGTCCATCAGACCGCCGAGCTCGTTTCTGTCTGTCATCTTCAGCTTGAAAAACCAGGCCTTGCCTGCGGCGTCCGAGTTGATCAGCGCCGGCTCGGCCACCAGCGCCTCGTTGACTTCCATCACCTCGCCGGAGATCGGCGCATAGACGTCGGAAGCGGCCTTGACGGATTCGACGACGGCGGCGGCTTCCGTCTTCTTCAGGGCGCGGCCGACCTTGGGCAGTTCGACGAAGACGACGTCGCCGAGCTGGGATTGCGCGTAGTCGGTGACGCCGATGGTGGCGACATCGCCCTCGATGCTGATCCATTCGTGGTCGGTGGTGTAGAGCGTCGTCATGCAAAATCCCTCAGCGTTTATAGGTGTTGGGAACGAAGGGCATCGGCGCGAGCCGCAGCGGCAGGCGCTGGCCGCGCACTTCGGCGAACACCGGACTGTCGGTCGCGGCGAATGTGGAAGGCAGGTATCCCATCGCGACCGGCGCGTTGAGGCTGGGGCTAAAACCGCCCGAGGTCACCGTGCCGATCGGCTCGGACGAAGTCGCATCCGCAAACAACGACGTGCCTTCGCGAACCGGCGCGCGGCCTTCCGCCCGCAACCCGACGCGGCGGCGCGGCGCGCCTTGTTCGAACTGGGCCAGGATCACGTCCGCACCCAAAAATCCGCCGGCGCGCGCGCCGCCGTTGCGGCGGCTCTTCTGGATCGACCATTCGAGCGCGCCCTCGACCGGTGTCGTCGAGGTGTCGAGGTCGTGGCCGTAAAGGCAGAGCCCGGCCTCCAGCCTCAGGCTGTCTCGCGCGCCGAGCCCGATCGGCAGCACGTTCTCCTCAGTGAGCAGTTTGTTGGCGAAATCCTCCGCCGCGTCCGCCGGCACGGAAATCTCAAAGCCGTCCTCGCCGCTATAGCCGGAGCGGGAGACGAAGCAGTCGAGGCCGGCCAGGCGGCGCGGCCCCGTATCCATGAACTTCATCGACGCTACCTCGGCGTCGAATTTGGCGAGCACCGACTCTGCCTCAGGTCCTTGCAGGGCGATCAGCGCGCGTTCGGGGAGGGGCTCGATGATGCAAACGTCGGAGAGGTGTCGGCGCAGATGCGCTTCGTCCTCGGCCTTGCAGGCGGCGTTGACGACCAGAAACAGGTGGTCGCCGAAATTCGCCACCATCAGATCGTCGAGAATGCCGCCGGCCTCATTGGTGAACTGGGCGTAGCGCTGCCGTCCGGGCGCGATCGCCAGGATGTCCTGCGGCACCAGCCGTTCCAGCGCTGACGCGGCGTCTTCGACCTTGCCGGATTTCGGCCGAAGCGCGATCTGGCCCATATGCGAGACATCGAACAGGCCGGCCTTGGAGCGGGTATGCAGATGTTCCCGGAGCACACCGGTTCCGTATTGCACCGGCATGTCGTAGCCGGCAAAGGGCACCATCTTGCCGCCGCGTGCGACATGCAGCGCGTGCAACGGGGTTCGTTTCAGGGCGGGTGCGGAAGTTCGAGCATCGGTCGCAAGCATCACGGAGCCCTCGCGGATTGCACGAGGGCTGATTCCCCCGCAAATCCGAAAAAGCCCCATCTGTCGCTGTGCCTGAGAGTATTATCCCGTCGGCGGGCCCATCGGGGTCAAACCCCCGAAGTGCCTCTTTCCAGATGCTGTCAAAGTCACGAGGGTCCTTCTGCCTGAGAGTTTCCGGGGCGGTTGCTCCTTCGGCGCCGGCTATACCAGCCGATCTCTCCCGACGTGACTGTCTTTAACAGATAGGAGGAAAACACAGCCACACCAAGCCTGTCAACGCGAGGCCAGCGTGTCTCCCAGGCTTTTGCGCTGGTGCGGCAAGTCCCTGATTGGCCAGCACAGTTTCTGGACAGCGCTGATACCCTTGTCTAAAAGCGTTTCGCGGGACAAATGGCCGTTTTTCGGCCGATCCCGGATGATTTTGCGATTGGACCCTTAATGAGCGGCGTTAACGAGATCAGGTCGACCTTCCTCAAGTTCTTTGCCGATAACGGCCATGAAATCCTGCCGTCGTCGCCGCTGGTGCCGCGCAACGACCCGACATTGATGTTCACCAATGCCGGCATGGTGCAGTTCAAGAACGTCTTCACCGGGGTCGAGAAGCGTCCCTACAGCCGCGCCACCACGTCGCAGAAATGCGTGCGCGCCGGCGGCAAGCACAACGACCTCGACAATGTCGGCTATACCGCGCGCCATCACACCTTCTTCGAGATGCTCGGCAACTTTTCGTTCGGCGATTACTTCAAGGACCGCGCCATTGAGCTCGCGTGGAATCTCGTCACCAGGGAATTCGGCCTGCCCAAGGACAAGCTCACCGCAACGGTCTATATCGACGACGACGAGGCGTTCGGCCTCTGGAAGAAGATCGCAGGGCTCCCCGAGTTGCGGATCATCCGCATCGCCGGCGCAGACAATTTCTGGCAGATGGGCGACACCGGCCCCTGCGGACCGTGCTCGGAAATCTTCTACGACCACGGCGACAAGATCTGGGGCGGCCCGCCCGGTTCGCCGGAGGCCGACGGCGACCGCTTCATCGAGATCTGGAATCTCGTGTTCATGCAATACGAGCAGCTCGAGGGCGGGGTCCGCAATCCCTTGCCAAAGCCCTCGATCGATACGGGCGCGGGGCTGGAGCGGGTTGCCGCCGTGCTGCAAGGCAAGCACGACAATTACGACATCGATCTCTTTGTCGCGCTGATCCGCGCCATTTCCGAATTGACCGGGGCCGACCCGCACGGCCCGCAAAAGGCCTCGCTGCGCGTCATCGCGGACCACCTGCGCGCCTCGTCGTTCCTGATTTCCGACGGCGTGCTGCCTTCCAACGAGGGCCGCGGTTACGTGCTGCGCCGGATCATGCGCCGCGCGATGCGGCATGCGCAATTGCTGGGCGCACGCGAACCCTTGATGCACCGGCTGGTGTGGGCGCTAGTGCGCGAAATGGGCCAGGCCTATCCGGAATTGGTGCGCGCCGAGACGCTGATCGAGGAAACCTTGCGGCTGGAAGAAACGCGCTTCCGCAAGACGCTGGAACGGGGACTGGCTATTCTCGACGAAAAGAGCGCGGACTTGAAAAAAGGCGACATGTTCGACGGCGATACCGCCTTCACGCTCTACGACACTTATGGATTTCCGCTCGATCTGACGCAGGATGCGTTGAAGTCGCGCGGCATCAGCGTCGACCAGGCGTCCTTCACCGATGCGATGGACCGCCAGCGCGCCAAGGCGCGCGCGGCCTGGGCAGGGTCGGGCGACACCGCCAGCGAAAACATCTGGTTTCCGCTGCGCGAAAAACTCGGCGCCACCGAGTTCCTTGGCTATGAGACCGAGATCGCCGAAGGCGTTGTCGGCGCGCTGGTGAAAGAAGGCGATGAAGTCGGTGCGCTCAAGACAGGCGAGAGCGGCGCGATCGTTTTGAATCAAACCCCGTTTTATGCGGAGTCCGGCGGCCAGGTCGGCGATACCGGCGTCATGACCGGCGATGGGGTGCGGTTTCGCGTCACCGATACCCAGAAAAAGGCCGGCGATCTCTTCGTCCATCTCGGTACCGTCGAGCAGGGCACGCTGAAAGTAGGCGCGGCATTGCAGCTGGAGGTCGACCACAGCAGGCGCGCGTCGATCCGTGCCCATCACTCGGCGACGCATCTGTTGCACGAGGCGCTGCGCCAGGTGCTCGGCGATCACATCGCCCAGCGCGGCTCGCTGGTGGCGCCGGACCGTTTGCGTTTCGACTTCGTGCATCAAAAGCCGATCACGGCCGAAGAACTCGCCCGCGTCGAGGACATCGCCAATGAGGTGGTGTTGGAGAACGATGAGGTCACCACGCGCCTGATGGCGGTGGACGATGCGCGCGAGGCCGGCGCCCGCGCCCTGTTCGGCGAAAAATACGGCGACGAGGTCCGCGTGGTCTCGATGGGCAGGACCGCGCGCGAGCACGGGGCGAACGCGCTCGGCTGGTCGGTGGAATTGTGCGGCGGCACCCATGTCCGCCGCACCGGCGATATCGGCTTGATCTCGGTGACCGGCGAGAGCGCGGTATCCTCAGGCGTGCGCCGCATCGAGGCGCTGACCGGGAACTACGCGCGCAAGCACGCCAACGAGACGATGCAACTGGCGAAGAACGCGGCCTTGGAGCTGCGGGCGCCGCTCGAAGAAATGCCGGCGCGGATCGCCGCGTTGATGGATGAGCGCAAGAAGCTCGAGCGCGAATTGTCGGATGCGCGCAAGAAACTGGCGATGGGCGGCGGCGCGAGCGCCTCGAACGGATCCGGTGCGGGCCCGGCCGGCGTTCGCGAGGTCGGCAACGTCAAACTGATGGCGCGCGCGGTCGAAGGCATCGAGATGAAAGATCTCAAGAGCCTCGCCGACGACGGCAAGAAACAGCTTGGTTCCGGCGTGGTCGCCATTGTCGGCGTCACCGGCGACGGCAAGGCCGGCGTGGTCGTCGGCGTCACTGCCGATCTCACGGCACGCTACAACGCGGTTGACCTCGTACGCGTAGCGTCCGAAGCGCTCGGCGGCAAGGGCGGCGGCGGCCGGCCGGACATGGCGCAGGCGGGCGGCCCCGACGGCGCGAAGGCGAACGCGGCGCTTGCGGCGATCGAAAAGGCGATGGCGGGGGCCTGACTCTTCCCTTCTCCCCTTGTGGGAGAAGGTGGCGCGGGCGAAGCCCGCGACGGATGAGGGGTTGTAGTCGGGAATTTCGTTGGCGAGAGGCCGCACGTAGAAAGAACCCCTCACCCGAGCTCGCCTCTGTCTACGAGCGGAGCTGCCCTCTCCCACAAGGGGCGAGGGCACCATAACTGGCAGCTCGCGTCGACATTATCCGACTTTCTTCAGAAAAACGTAGTCCGCCGAGTAGGGCGCCGACTTGAAAGCGCCCGCCTTGTCGCAAGCACCCTCGAGCTTGCCGCCTTTGGTGTTGATCCGCTGCACCGTCGTGACGCCTGACAGCATGCCGCTGCCGCGCGAGGAGACCACTTGCAGCTTCAGCCACGCGATATCGTCAGCCGTCGCGCCCGGCGCGTTGCCGGTGACCTTGCCAACCACGGCGCTGCCGTCGATATGCTCCCAGTTCGGCCCGGCATAATGCCGGCCGATGGTCTTGCCGTCGACGAACAGCGTGGCGATCGGTTCACGGAACGCCCACGTCAGTTTGCCGTCGGCGCCCGCCTTGCATTCATAGACCTGCGCGCCCTCGGCGTGCACGGTGAGGACCACGGTTTCTCCCGGCGCCGCGATGGCGTCGGGAAGCGGTGTTTGTGCCTTCGCGCTCACGACCAGACCCGAGAGCAGGATGACGGCGAATGCGGCATGTTTGAGCCGTTGCACGTTACGCCATCGCTTTCGTAAGATTTTCCGCGACCTTGTCGAGGAAGCCGGTGGTCGAGAGCCAGCGCTGGTCGGCGCCGACCAGCAACGCGAGGTCCTTGGTCATGAAGCCGGCCTCGACAGTGTCGACGCAAACCTTCTCCAGCGTGGAAGCAAATTTCGCCAGCGCCTCGTTGTTATCGAGCTTGGCGCGATGCGACAGTCCGCGCGTCCAGGCAAAGATCGAGGCGATCGAGTTGGTCGAGGTCTCCTTGCCCTTCTGATGTTCGCGGTAGTGCCGGGTCACGGTGCCGTGGGCGGCCTCGGCTTCCACCGTCTTGCCGTCGGGGGTGAGCAGAACCGAGGTCATCAGGCCGAGCGAGCCATAGCCCTGCGCCACCGTGTCGGACTGCACGTCGCCGTCGTAGTTCTTGCACGCCCAGACATAGCCGCCGGACCATTTCAGGGCAGCCGCCACCATGTCGTCGATCAGGCGGTGTTCGTAGGTGAGCTTCTTGGCTTCGAACTCCTTCTTGAATTCGCGGTCGTACACGTCCTGGAAGATGTCCTTGAAGCGGCCGTCATAGATCTTGAGAATCGTGTTCTTGGTCGAGAGATAGACCGGATAGTTGCGCATCAGGCCGTAGTTGAGGGAGGCGCGCGCGAAATCGATGATGGAGTCGTCGAGATTGTACATCTGCATGGCAACGCCGGAGCCCGGCGTCTTGAAGACTTCCCTCTCGATCACGGTGCCGTCCTCGCCGACGAACTTCATCGTCAGCGTGCCCTTGCCGGGAAACTTGATGTCGGTAGCACGGTATTGGTCGCCATAAGCATGGCGGCCGATGATGATCGGCTTGGTCCAGCCCGGCACCAGGCGCGGCACGTTCTTGCAGATGATCGGCTCGCGGAAGATCACGCCGCCGAGAATATTGCGGATGGTGCCGTTCGGCGACTTCCACATTTCCTTCAGGCCGAATTCCTTCACCCGCGCTTCGTCCGGGGTGATGGTGGCGCATTTGACGCCGACACCGACCTTCTTGATGGCATTGGCGGCATCGACCGTGACCTGGTCGTTGGTCTTGTCGCGGTACTCCATCCCGAGGTCGAAATACATCAGGTTGATATCGAGGAACGGGTAAATCAGCTTGTCCTTGATGTACTGCCAGATGATCCGGGTCATCTCGTCGCCATCGAGTTCGACGACGGGGTTGGTCACCTTGATTTTTGCCATGGGGAATCGGGCCTTTTTGGAAAGTGCGCCTCTTTGAGGGATGGCGCGGAAACCGGATTGATTTGTCCCCGCGCTATAGCACCGCCGCGGTTGCGGCGAAAGCCGAGGTGGTATGCGGTTTCAGCTGATCTTTTGGCTTGGCACGTTCTTCTCCCTCCCCCTTGCGGGGTCCGAGGCGAGCGAAGCTCGCTCTCGAGGTCGGCGAGCGAGAGCGAGCTGGGGTGGGGGTCAAAAATCACTCTTGACGTCGCGCTTTCTCAACGACCGTTGCCCCCACCCGACCGTCGCTCTGCGACGGCCACCCTCCCCACGCGTTCCGCGGGGGAGGGATGAGAAGAAGCGAGCATCGCCTCAAAACGCCGCCTGCGTGGCGGTGCCGGCCACCACATACCAGGTGACAAAGAGGCCGCAGATCAGGGCGCCGGGCAGGCTCGAGCCGGTACGCCGCCAGGTGAAGGTGGCGATGATGGCGCATATCGCGAGCAATGGCATCTTGCATCGGGACAATTCGCTAAGCCGATTATTTCGCTTGAGAAACATCGCCGGACCGGTCAACCAAGGGGCGGCGCAAGAGCAAGAGACGCAATATTGAATCGGATTCTTCAGGGGCGGAAAATTCCGGCTCTGAACAAGGTGATGTGAGAATGTCGGGCACCGACAAAACCAAAGCGGGCTTTGAGCTTCCCGGCCCTATCGTGATTCTGGTCGAGCCGCAGCTTGGCGAGAATATCGGCATGGCGGCGCGCGCGATGGGCAACTTTGCGATGTCGCGGCTGCGCATCGTCAATCCGCGCGACGGCTGGCCGAATGTCAGCGCGCAACGCGCGGCTGCCGGCGCCGACCACATCCTGGAAGGCGCCGAATTGTTCGACACGGTGGAAGCGGCGGTCGCCGACTGCACTTTGTTGTTTGCGGCCACCGCCCGCGCCCACGATCAGGCCAAGCCCGTGGTCGGCCCGGACGTGGCCGCGGCTGAAATGGCCGGCCAGATCAGGAACGGCGGCACCGCCGGCATTCTCTTTGGCCGCGAGCGCTACGGTTTGCAGAATGAGGAGGTCGGGCTCGCCAACCGCATCATCACTTTTCCGGTCAACCCCGGCTTTGCGTCGTTGAACCTGGCGCAGGCGGTACTTCTGGTCGGCTATGAGTGGTTCAAGCTTTCGACCGCAGGCGCCCTCCCGTTTGCGATGCCGGAACGCTCCGAGCCGGCGTCGCAACACCAGATGCAGGCGTTCTTCGACAATCTCGTGCGCGAACTCGACCGGGTCGAGTTCCTGCGGCCGGCCGAGAAGCGCGACACCATGCTGGTGAACTTGCGTAACATCTTCAGCCGCATGGACCCGACCAAGCAGGACATGCACACGCTGCACGGGGTGGTGATGGCGATCGCGGAAGGACGCAAGGGACCGGCCAAGGGCGGCGTGCTCGATGGCGAACAGGCGACCCGGCTGCGCGCGCTTCTGGCCGAGCACGGGCAGGGCGCGATGCCTTCCGAAAGCGGTACGGTGCGTGGGCTGGCGCGGCTGTTGCGGCGTAATCCGACCGATGCCGAGCGCATCCTGTGGCAATCGCTGACTCGCGATCGCCGCTTCGCCGGGCTTTTCAAGCGGCAGACGCCGGTTGGCCGCCATATCCCGGATTTTGTCTCTTTCGTGCGCCGGATCGCGATCGAACTGACCAATCCCGGCGAGAGCGATGTGATCATGAAGGATCGCGCCACTCGGCGAACCTGGCTCGAGGCCCGCGACTACCGGGTGGTGGATATCGCCGCAGCCGATGTCGAGCGCGACCTTGCTGCCGAGCTCGACCGGCTCGCCTCGCTCCTGCCGGAGAGGTCTTGAGGGCGGGCCCTGAAAATTTCTCCAAACTGCGGTGGTTGCCAGGATTAAAGCGAAAGGATTAGGGTTTCACCTAGTGTCCGCTTCCGCAAACAGCGGTACTCGACGACCAACAAATCAACCAAAACACCCGGGAGAACCTCAAGATGCGCTCCGTCAAATTAGCTCTCTTCGCCTCGGTTTCGATGTTTGCCGCCGCGCCCGCACTCGCGCAGGCGCCCCAAGTCGAAAAGAACGTCTCGATGGCCATGTCGATGGCCATCATCCAGGGTGTGCTCGAGCAATGCACCAAGGACGGATACAAGGTCTCCGTCACTATCGTCGATAAATCCGGCAACGTCGCAGCCCAGCTGCGTGGCGACGGCACCGGTCCCCACACCATGGAATTCAGCCGGCTGAAGGCCTACACGTCGCGAACGCGCAACCAGACCTCGCTCCAGACCATGAAAATGCTTGAAGATCCTGCCAACGCTTTCATCCGGCAGATTCCCGGCGTGGTCGGCGTCGGCGGTGGCGTGCCGATCCGGGCCGGCAACGAAGTGATCGGCGGCGTGGGCGTGTCCGGTGCGCCCGGCGGCGAGAAGGACGAAGTCTGCGCCAATGCCGGGCTCGCCAAGGTCGAGGCGGCGCTCAAATAGAGCGCGGCTTTTCAGCAACTAGTGTCCCGGTTCTGACATTCGTATCCCATCGCAGCGGGCACTTTTACGAATGTCAGAACCAAAGGGACACTAGCAACTATAAGTTTCTAGTGGAGTTTTGGATTTGACATTCGCTTAACGGACTCGCCGTGGGGTGTGTAGCGAATGTCAAATCCACTCCACTAG
This sequence comes from uncultured Alphaproteobacteria bacterium, assembly GCA_963832045.1. Lineage (GTDB taxonomy): Bacteria > Pseudomonadota > Alphaproteobacteria > Rhizobiales > Xanthobacteraceae > Bradyrhizobium. The sequence continues at coordinate 306,599 of CAWHSM010000002.1, read as the reverse complement.
CTCTGAAATTGGAGACGACTGATGAAGAAGTCGCAGCTCGTGCATAGCCGTGCCTTGTATTCGACCGTCCTGACCTTGGGCGGCCTTGCGATGCTTTCGCTTGCCGTGGTGGCGAAAGCGCAAAGCCCGGCGCCAGGCACACTGGAAGTGCCCGCCAAGACCCTCCAGACGCCAACCGATGTCAGCCCTCAGCTTGCGAAGATCATCGGCGCGCCGCTGCGGCCGAACTGGGACATTCGTCCCAAGACCGGAGAGGAGTGGAAGCCGGTCGCGGAAGCCGGCGCGGCGGCGCTCTCCAAGCTGGTGCCGGGAATGATGGAGCGGCTGAAGGTCAAGGTCGAGAAGACCACCATTGACGGCGTGCGCGCCTTCATCCTCACGCCGGAGACGATTGCGCCGGAGAACAAGAACCGCCAGCTCATCCATATGCATGGCGGCTGCTACGTTCTCAACCCGGGCGAGGCCAGCCTGCCGGAAGCGATCTTCATGGCCGGCTTCGGACACATCAAGGTGATCTCGGTCGAGTATCGCATGCCGCCGGAAGCCTATTTCCCGGCTGCGCTCGATGACGGGATCACGGTCTACAAGGCGGCGCTCAAAGACATGCCGGCGAAGAACATGGCGTTTATCGGCACGTCGGCCGGCGGGGCGCTGGTGCTCGAAATGGGATTGAAGGTCAAGGAACTCGGGATGCCGGAGCCGGGCGCGATCGCGGCGGGAACGCCGATGTCGGATGTGACGAAAGTGGGCGACACCTTCTACACCAACGCGAAGGTGGACAACGTGCTGGTCTCGCCCGACGGCTTCTGTGACGCCGGTGCGATTGTCTACGCCAACGGGCACGACATGAAGGACCCGATGCTGTCGCCGGTCTACGGCGACATGCACGGATTTCCGCCCACCATTCTTACCAGCGGTACGCGGGATCTGCTGTTGAGCAACACGGTCCGCGTCCACCGCAAGCTGCGTCAGGCCAATGTCGAGGCCACCCTTCAGGTCTATGAGGGAATGGCGCACGCGCATTACATCCGCGACGACAACGCGCCGGAGTCGAAGGAAGTATTCGAGGAGATCGCGGGGTTCTTCGACAAGCACCTCGATAAATAACGCGAGGCAAGGGCGAGGGGCGGCGGGTAGCGAATGTCAAATCCACTCCACTAGCGACGCCTTAGACGACAGCGAGTTGTTCGTCGGCGCTCTCGGCGCGCTTCGGCTTTTTCGGCTTCGAGGGCACGAGCAGGGAAACTGCTACAAGACCCGCGGTGTCGGCGACCGCTGGATCGCGCGATACCATTGCCGCAACGATCGCGCCGTCCATCAGCAATCCGAGTTGATGCGCCAGCACGCGCGGCTCGGCGGCGCCCATTTCGCCGGCAAGCTTCTCGATATAGCTGAGAACGACCTTCTTGTGCCGCATCGCGATGGCGCGAAGCTGCTTCTGATCCTTGTCGTGTTCGCCGACTGCGTTGATGAAGGGACAGCCGTAGAAACGCTCCTGACGGAACCAGTCTTTCAGCGCCGGGAAAATCCGCGTTAATTTTGTTTGCGCGCTGCCGCCACCGGCTTCGATCGCACCGATGAACCGTTCGCGCCACTGCTTGCCTTCGGTCTCGAGCACGACATGCACCAGATTGTTCTTCGATCCGAACAATTTGTAGAGCGTCGTTTTTGCGGTTCCCGCCTCGTTGATGATGGCGTCGATGCCGGTGGCGTTGATGCCGTTCTTGCAGAACAGATACGTCGCCGCGCTCAACAAGCGTCCGCGCGTCAACTCGTCATCGCCGGCGTCGTGAAGAACCACGGCTGATCGTCTCTTGGAAGATGACTTTCCCATGGCCTCAGTTAATCCAACTGGCCCGCTCGTATCAAGTTGCATCTTGCTGCGTGTAAATTGATCGCATCGGACACGCATGTGCATCGCGATTGAGCAGGCGGCGGCTGATCGATTCGAAGGCATGCCAGGCTAAGCGGCTTTATAGCTTCCTGTTTTCTCCCCGGCCGTTTCTGGCACGCTTCGTGCAAGAAACAGACCGTTCGGTATCTTAGCCACCAGGGAGAAAACTCAATGACCGTGGCCGCTCAAAAAACAGTGCTTACCGGTTGCCTTGCTCCCATCGACAAACAAGGGCTCGAGCAATTGATCGCCAACGGCAAGGCCAACCCGAAGGTCATCAAGACCTTGAAATGCAAGACGGTGGCCGAAGGCAAGTTCCGCCACGCCAACTACATCCGCAACCTTGCGCCTTACATCGTCGACGAGCCGCCGGGCCTTCTCGGCGACGACACCGCGCCCAATCCGTCCGAGGCCTCGCTCGCAGCGCTCGGTTCCTGTCTCGCCGTCGGCCTCCACGCCAATGCCGTGCATCGCGGCTGGACCGTCAACAAGCTCGAACTGGAACTTGAGGGCGATCTCAACATCACGGCGGTCTGGGGCACCGGCGACGTCAGCGAGAAGCCGGTCGGCTTCACTGACGTTCGCGTCAAGGTCGACATGGAATGCGAGGGCGTTCCGAAGAGCGAGATCGACGCGCTTGTCGCCCACGTCAAGAAGTGGTCGCCGGTCGCCAACACCTTCACCCGCCCGGTCAATCTCGAGGTCAACGCGTCCTAAAGCGTGATCGCGCTTTGGGGGCTTGGCGAAAACCGACAGCGGCGGAGGGGTCTCATGGGTTCAGTTGCTTTAAACCGGCAAGTGATTGAAGACAATCTGTCCGCGGCATCGATCGCCGAGCAGGTTGCGACGATTGCGCGTAAGAACCTTGCACCCATGGCTTCCGCCATCGATGCCGGAACGATCTACCCGGACGAACTGCTTCATCGCCTCGGCGATGTCGGCGCCTGGGCAAGCCATCTGCCGAAGAATGGCGCAGCCGATCTGCGCTGCGCCATTCACTCCATCTCCGCCCTTGGTGAGGTGTGCGGCGCGACCGCCTTCATGGCGTGGTGCCAGAACACGCTGGTCTGGTACGCGGCGAACTCGACCAATCCGGCATTGATCGCGAAATTCGGCGACAAGTTTGCGACCGGGCAGCTGCTCGGCGGCACCGGTCTTTCCAACCCGATGAAGAGCTTCTTCGGGATCGAGAAGCTGAAACTGAAAGGACGCAAGGTCGACGGCGGTTACATCGTCAAGGGCGCGCTGCCCTGGGTGTCGAACCTGGGACCAAACCATTTCTTCGGCACGATCTTCGAGCGCGAGGACGAGCCCGGCGGCACCGCGATGTTCCTTGCCGACTGTTCGGATCCGGCGATCACCTTGCAGCCGTGCAAGCCGTTCCTCGCCATGGACGGCACCGGCACCTATGGCGTCCAGTTCCACGACGTCTTCGTGCCCGACGATTTCATCCTGGCCGATCCGGCAGATCCCTTCGTGAAGAAAATTCGCGCCGGATTCATCCTGCTTCAGGTCGGCATGGCCACGGGTCTCATTCGCGACTGCATCGCCATCATGAATGAGGTCGATCCGCCGCTCGGCCACGTCAACCGTTATCTGCCGCAGCAGCCGGTCAATTTCCAGGAATTGCTCGCCGAGCTTGAAAAGGAGGTGATGGCGCTCGCGGCCGATCCCTACAGCCAAGAGGAAAGTTACTGGCGCAAGGTCATAGCGCTTCGGCTGCGCGCAGGCGAAGCCAGCGTCGCGGCGGCGCATGCCGCCATGCTCCATTGCGGCGCGCGCGGCTACCTGATGAGCCACCGCGCCCAGCGCCGGCTTCGCGAAGCCTATTTCGTCGCCATCGTTACACCCGCCACCAAGCAACTGCGCAAGATGCTGGCGGACATGTGAGGTTTTTCGACCCCAACCAAAACTTGCACTTGTAAAAATAGGAGAGGCTGCCATGACGGACGTTCTGATTTCTGCCAGCGAACTCGCCGAATTCACGGGAAAGGAACCGTGTGTCATCGTCGACACCCGCAATCCCGATGCCTATGCCGCGGGGCACCTCCCCAACGCGGTGAACGTGCATGAAATCTTCACTTATCTCGCGACCTCCACGCCCGAGGGCATGAGTGAGCTGAAGACGAAATTCGCCGACGCATTCGGCAAGGCCGGGCTTTCCGGCAAGGAAACCGCCGTCATCTACGAACAGTCGATGAATTCGGGCTTCGGCCAGTCCTGCCGCGGCTACTACCTTCTCACCATGCTCGGCTATCCCAAGATCAAGGTGCTGCATGGCGGATACGACGCCTGGGTCGCCAAGGGATTGCCGACCACGACCGCGGTGCTTGCGCCCAAGCCGGCCTCGTTCGAAATCGTTCCGGAAGCGGGCGACATCCTGATCGATGCCAAGACCATGCTGGCCGCCGTCGGCAAGCCCGGCATCGCGCTGCTCGACGTGCGCGACATCGATGAGTGGATCGGTGAAAGCTCGTCTCCCTATGGTAAAGATTTCTGCCCGCGTAAGGGCCGCATTCCGGGCGCCGTCTGGCTCGAATGGTACCGCATGATGAAGCCGACCGCCGAAGGGTCACGCTTCAAGTCGAAGAACGAAATCCTGGCTGAATGCGCCACCGTCGGTATCTCCCAGAGCACCTCGGTCTACCTTTACTGCTTCAAGGGCGCGCGGGCTGCGAACACCTTCCTCGCGCTGAAGAACGCCGGCGTGAAGGACGTGCGGATGTACTTCGGCTCCTGGAACGAATGGTCGCGCGATCCCGCGCTCCCGATCGAGGAGGGCTTGCCGGTCGAGCCCAAACTGACCGAAAAGGCGGCATAGAACCTGCATGTTTTTTCATCGCCCGGCTGCATCCGCGGTCGGGCGGTTGAATCTTCGGAAAGTGGCAAGATATGCTCGCCGCTCTCTGCGCGGGGAAAAATACAAGGGAAAATACAAGGCATGTCCGCCTTCGACGATCCGTTCGATTCTGACCGTCCGCTCGCGCGAAGCGGTTGCGTCTGCGGCCAGCACCGTCGACGTCTCTATTAAGACGGGACAACAGGTTCAAGAATTCCGGCCGGCCGCCGGGGACGATCAATGCAAAGGGAGTGACACATGAAGCGATCTGACCTCACTGAAAAGCTGCTCGACATCAAGCGCGAGAAAGGCTGGAGTTGGAAATACATCTGCGAAAAGATCGGCGGCTATTCCGAAGTGCTGATCGTCGGCGCCTGTCTCGGCCAGATGAAGCTGACCCAGCCGCAGGCGGCGAACGCGGCCGAACTGTTCGGGCTCTCCAAGTCCGAGACCTCGATGCTCAACGAAGTCCCGATGCGCGGCATACCGATGCCGCCGACCGATCCCCTGATCTATCGCTTCTATGAACTGGTAATGGTCAACGGCCCGGCCTGGAAGGCGCTGATCGAGGAGGAATATGGCGACGGCATCATGTCGGCGATCGATTTCGACATGGTGATCGAGCGCCAGCCCAATCCGAAGGGCGACCGGGTCAAGCTCACGATGTCGGGCAAGTTCCTGCCGTACAAATATTACGGCGCGAGCGGCAACGTGCCGGAATACGGCTTCAAGGAGGGGTGAAGTCGGCGAATAGGGAATAGCGAGTAGCGAATGGAATCCCTATTCGCTATTCGCTACTCACCATTCGCTCATTGCCCCGCCTTCACCTGCGCGACGGCCTGCGCCATCAGTTCGCGCATTTGCGCGCGGATTTCATCTTCCGAAATTCCCTTGGGCGAAAGATCGCTCGCAACCCGGGCGATCAGGGCCTTGTCGCCGCCCTCCGCAAAGGCGCCCGCGACCACATCCCGGGCATAGGCGGTGGCGGCGTCCCCCGACAGGCCGAGTTTCCCCGCGCCCCAAAGGCCGAGCAGCCTGTTGCGGCGGGCCTCCGCCTTGAACTTCAGCCCCTCGTCGATCGCAAACCTCTTCTCGAAGGCTTCCTCGCGCTTGTCGAACGTGGTCATGGCAAAAAGTTCCTCCGGAGGGTCGTTTTGGCCTCGTTGCGGCGAGGTGCTCGCGTGCCTAAATAATCTAAATAATAGTCTGAATCGTCGAGATCGCGAGCGTCAAAACAGCGGCCTAAAACCGGTAAAACTCGCCCCCAAAGGGCCGGATCGATTGTACTGGGTAGGCCAATCGGATAGGTTCGATTCCAGTGGTCCAATTCCAACATTCGCCTCCCGTCTCAGCAGGCAATTTTGCGAATGTTGGAATTGAAGGACCACTGGCAAATATATATTTCTAATGGAGTTTCGGATTTGACATTCGCTTTACGAACCCGTGGCCAGGAGATTAGCGAATGTCAAATCCACTCCATTAGCGTCGGTTCTCGTTCTGTTTCTTGGTCCCTGGCCTTCACGGCAGCTCCGTCGTGGGTCGTCCCTCTTGGCATCCGGAGCACACCAAATTCATGGATTTCAACAACACACGGTACATCCCAATGAGCCGTCGACGCCGCATTTATGAGGGCAAGGCCAAGGTTCTTTACGAGGGACCGGAGCCGGGAACCCTGATCCAGCACTTCAAGGACGATGCGACCGCGTTCAACAAGCAAAAACACCAGGTGATCGAGGGCAAGGGCGTCCTCAACAACAGGATTTCGGAATATCTGTTTCAGCACCTCAACGACATCGGGGTGCCGACCCACTTCATCCGCCGTCTCAACATGCGCGAACAACTGATTCGCGAGGTGGAGATTGTGCCGCTGGAGGTGGTGGTGCGGAACGTGGCGGCCGGATCGCTGTCGCAGCGCCTCGGCATCGAGGAGGGCACGCAACTGCCGCGCTCGATCATCGAGTTCTATTACAAGAACGATCAGCTCAACGATCCCATGGTCTCCGAAGAGCACATCACGGCGTTCGGCTGGGCGACGCCGCAGGAGATCGACGACATCATGGCGCTGGCGATCCGCGTCAATGATTTCCTTACCGGCTTGTTTCTTGGCATCGGCATTCGTTTGGTCGATTTCAAGATGGAATGCGGCCGCCTGTTTGAAAATGAGATGATGCGGATCATCGTTGCCGACGAGATCTCGCCGGATTCCTGCAGGCTGTGGGACATCAAGTCGAACGAGAAGCTCGACAAGGACCGTTTCCGCCGCGACCTCGGCGGGCTGCTGGAGGCCTATACCGAAGTCGCAAAGCGCCTCGGTATCCTGATGGAGAACGAACGTCCGGCGGGATCGGGTCCCGTGCTGGTGAAGGGGTGAGGTTTTCCTCGTGAAAGCGCGCGTTACCGTCACCCTCAAGTCAGGCATTCTCGATCCGCAAGGCAAGGCCATCGAAGGCGCGCTGAAGTCGCTCGGCGTCGATGGCGTCGCCAGTGTCCGCCAGGGCAAGGTGTTCGACATCGAACTGGCCGGCTCCGACAAGGCGAAGGCGGAAGCCGCGTTGAAGGATGCCGCCGACAAGCTTCTGGCCAACACCGTGATTGAGAATTACCGGGTTGAGGTATTGAGCTAGAGTTTCCCTCTCCCCTTGCGGGAGAGGGTGGCGAGCGAAGCGAGCCAGGTGAGGGGTTCGTACAACTCGTTTTCAGGTAACCCCTCACCCGGTTCTCCATGCCGCAAGCGGCATTTCGAACCACCCTCTCCCGCAAGGGGAGAGGGGAAGGAAGCAGGTTCGTCTGGAATGAAATCCGCCGTTCTCGTTTTTCCCGGAATCAATCGCGAGCGCGACATGGCGCGCGCGCTAAAACTTGCCTCCGGCAACGAGGCCGCGATGGTCTGGCACGCTGAGACCGCGTTGCCCGCGAGCACCGATCTCGTGGTGGTGCCGGGCGGGTTTTCCTACGGCGATTATTTGCGCTGCGGCGCGATTGCGGCCCGCGCGCCTGTGATGGACGCGGTGCGGGCCTTTGCCGCCAAGGGCGGCCTCGTGCTTGGCGTGTGCAACGGCTTTCAGATTCTGTGCGAGGCCGGCCTGTTGCCCGGCGTACTCATGCGTAATGCGCGGCTGAAATTCATCTGCCGCGATGTGCATCTGCGGGTCGAGCGTTCGGATACGCCGTTCACGCGCGGCTACAATGCCGGCCAAGTCATTCGCGTGCCGGTCGCCCATGGCGAGGGCAACTACGAGGCCGACGAGGAGACGTTGAAGCGTCTCGAGGGCGAGGGGCGGGTGCTCTACCGCTATTGCTCGGCCGACGGCGCGGTCGATGAGCACGGCAATATCAACGGTGCGGCGCATTCGATCGCCGGTATCGTCAGCGAGCGCGGCAACGTGCTCGGCATGATGCCGCATCCGGAAAACCACGTCGAAGACATCATGGGCTGCACCGATGGGCGCGGCCTGTTTGCTGGCTTGGTCGCCCACCTTGATCGGGCAGCCTGATCGTCCGATGCAGACCAGCGAACCGCAAATCACCCCCGAACTCGTCGCATCTCACGGTCTCAAGCCCGACGAGTATGAGCGCATTTTAAAGCTGATCGGCCGGGTGCCGACGTTTACGGAGCTTGGGATTTTCTCGGCGATGTGGAACGAGCACTGCTCGTACAAATCTTCCCGCATCCATCTGCGCGGCCTGCCGACCAAGGCGCCCTGGGTGATCCAGGGGCCGGGCGAGAACGCCGGCGTCATCGACATCGGCGACGGCCAGGCGGTGGTATTCAAGATGGAGAGCCACAACCATCCGAGCTACATCGAGCCCTATCAGGGCGCGACCACCGGCGTCGGCGGTATTTTGCGCGACGTCTTCACGATGGGCGCGCGCCCGATCGCCTGCCTCAACGCGTTGTCGTTCGGCGCGCCGGAACACCCCCGGACCCGTCACCTGGTCTCGGGCGTGGTCGCAGGCATCGGCGGCTACGGCAATTCATTCGGCGTGCCGACCGTCGGCGGCCAGGTGCGCTTCCACACCCGATACGACGGCAACATTCTGGTCAATGCGATGGCGGTAGGCTTGGCCTCCGCCGACAAGATTTTCTACGCGGCCGCCTCCGGCGTGAACATGCCGATCGTCTATCTCGGCTCCAAGACCGGGCGCGATGGTATTCACGGCGCCTCGATGGCGTCGGCCGAATTCGATGACGACTCGGCCGAGAAGCGCCCGACCGTGCAGGTCGGTGATCCCTTCGCCGAAAAGCTGTTGCTGGAAGCCTGCCTCGAAATCATGGCGGCCGATTGCGTGATCGCGATCCAGGACATGGGCGCGGCGGGGCTCACCTGTTCGGCGGTCGAGATGGGCGCCAAAGGCGACCTCGGCGTCGATCTTAATCTCGATGCGGTGCCGACGCGCGAAACCGGCATGAGCGCTTACGAGATGATGCTCTCGGAAAGCCAGGAGCGCATGCTCATGGTGCTCAAGCCCGAGAAGGAAAAAGAGGCGGAGGCGATCTTCCGCAAATGGGGCCTGGATTTTGCGGTGGTCGGCTATACCACGCCAAGCAAGCGCTTTGTCGTCAAGCATGGCGGCGACGTGATGGCCGACTTGCCGATCAAGGAACTCGGCGACGAAGCCCCGCTCTACGACCGGCCGCATGTCGCGCAACCTACAAAGCCGGTGATTGCCGCGCGCGAGGTGAAGCCGCCGATCGGTGTTGCGCAAGCGCTGGAAAGACTGATCGCTTCGCCCGAACTGTGCTCGAAGCGCTGGGTGTGGGAGCAATACGACCACGTGATTCTGGGCAATACCGTGCAACGGCCCGGCGGCGATGCCGCCGTGGTGCGCGTGCAGGACGGACCCAAGGGATTGGCGCTCACCGTCGATGTCACGCCGCGCTATTGCGAGGCCGATCCGTATCAAGGCGGCATGCAGGCGGTCGCGGAGGCCTGGCGCAACATCACGGCCGTCGGCGGTCGGCCGCTTGCCATCACCGACAACCTGAATTTCGGCAATCCCGAACGGCCCGAAATCATGGGCCAGTTCGTCGGCTGCCTGAAAGGCATCTCGGAAGCTTGCCGCGCGCTCGATTTCCCCGTCGTGTCCGGCAACGTCTCGCTCTACAACGAGACCCGATTTCCGGGAGAAGAATTGGGCCGTGGCATCCTGCCGACGCCCTCGATCGGCGGCGTCGGATTGCTGGATGATTTCACCAAATCCGCCACGTTGGCGTTCAAGGCCGAAGGCGAGGCCGTCCTCCTGATCGGCGACACCCACGGCTGGCTCGGCCAGTCCGTTTACCTGCGCGACATTTGCGGGCGCGAAGAGGGCGCGCCGCCGCCGGTCGACCTTGCGGCCGAAAAGCGCAATGGCGACGTGGTGCGCGGCATGATCCGCGCCGGCACTGCGACGGCGGCGCACGACATTTCCGATGGCGGGCTTTTGATTGCGCTGGCGGAGATGGCGATCGCGGGCGGGATTGGCGTGCGGTTGTCAGCCGGACCTGCCTCGATCGTGCCGCATGCATTCTGGTTCGGCGAGGATCAGGCCCGCTACGTGGTCACGGTTGCGGCCGAGCAGGCGGGACTGGTGCTCGCAAAGATGAAAGGCGCGGGCGTGCCCTGCGTGCGGATCGGAGCGACCGGTGGCGACGCGATCGCCATTGCTGGCGAGGACTCCGTCTCGCTAACAGCGCTGAAGGGCGGATTCGAAGGCTGGTTCCCAGCCTATATGGGCGGCAAGGCCTGATCCGAAAGAACCCGTTCTAGAGTACGTGGGTCGCGCCGGGGATTTTGCGCAAGGCGATCGTAGCGCCCCAGCTGATGGCCAGCGTCAGGACGAAAACGATCAATGCCTTGAGGATCGCGGTCTCCTGCATGGTCGGAGCCAGCGTGACGCCGTACAAGCCGTATTGCAGCCAGAGCAGCGGGACATAGTGAATCAGAAAGATGCCAAACGAGCTTTCCCGCAAGGAATTGAAAATGCTCCAGCCGCTGCTGTCGAATTTCAGGAAGAGCGCGAGCACATTGAGCGTCTGCGACGCGCCGAAGCTGGCGAAGAAGAAGGCATGGAGGGCGTCCCACCACTGCGGGGGATTATCGGGATCGGGCAGGAATTCGCGCTTGTAGTAGATGAGAACGAGAAGGCCCGTGTAGGTTACGATCGTGGCGGTCAGCCAGGCCGGCCATCGCCGCGCCAGTTCGCCGTCGCTGGATAGGAGGCTGCGGTCGCGCGGGACCGAGCCGATGCCGACGCCCACGAAGAAATAGAGCAGGTACAGAAGAATGCGGCTTGCCTGGATCGCGAGTGGTCCCAGCGTGAACCATCGTCCTATGCCGAAATAAAGATCCAGGGGGACGTAGACGAGTACCGATGCGGCGAGCAACATCCAGAAGGCAGAGGCGGGATGCTTGGGGTTTGCGACCGATGCGCGCCCAATGGCTTCAACAAGGCTCGGCGCCACGCGATAGACGACCGCCGCCAGCATGTCGAAGGCCAGCAGCACGCCGAGGAACCAGATCGGGCCGCTCTCCCAGGGTCCGACCGTCACCGTTTTCCACAAATAGGCGCCGAAACCCGAGCCGTGCTCGCGGAGTTCGATCGCATAGTAGGCGACCGGCATCAGGATCGTGACGCCGATGGCGAGCGGCAGGCCGAGACGCAACCAGCGTCCGCGCAGGAAATCGCCCACTCCTTTGCGTTGCAGGCTAGGCCAGACGAAAAGTCCCGACAGCAGAAACATCGCCACCATCATGAAACTATCGTTGAAGGTCACGATCGCATCAAAACCGAGGAACGACTGCCGGTCGGTATGGCCGTAATAGGTATAGGGAATGACCGAATGGTGGATCAGCACCAGCAGGATGATGAAGCTGCGAGCCCGGTCACAGGCCGCATTGCGGCCTCCGGCCCTGGATGGGGCATTGGCTTTTGCGGGCAGGGTCAATCCGATCACCGACATGTGCAATTCCAGCGTGTGGCGGTGGAAAATCTTGCCCTCCAGCCGATGATTCAGCAAGGGCACTGCGGCGCACACCCCATCGGGCCTAAACTGCGTGGTGGCCCGGGAATGGTCCGATACCGCGCCCGCGGCTGGAACTATCGGGAAAGGCTCGAAGTTAGATCGGCAATTGCGAGGTCCGCCGACCCGGGCGGACGGCGTGGAGGAATCGATGACAATCCTGAAATGGGCGCTGATCTTCTTTCTGATCTCGGTGGTCGCCGGTATCCTCGGTTTCACCGGCGTATCGGCAGCCTCGGCGGATGTCGCCCGGTTTTTGTTCTATGTCTTCGTGGTGATCTTCCTGGTTCTGCTGATTCTAGGTCTGACGATCTTTCGGGTGTAGGACGCTCTACCTACGCCACTTCCTCGATCTTGACCTTGTCGGGATAGAACGCGAGGTGGCCGGCGATTTCGGTCATTGCCGGAAACGGGGTCTCGTAGGTCCAGATCGCGTTTTCGATGGTCTTGCCGTCGGCATTGATGCTGAAGTAATTCGCATCCCCCTTGTAGGGGCAATGTGTCACACGCTCGCTGCGCGCAAGCAGCGCCATTTTCGCATCCTTGCGCGGCACGTAGTTTACCGCCGGATAGCTCGCTTCCTTCAGCGTTAGGGCGTCGGTGGTTTCCGCAATCACGACGCCGCCTGCGGAAACGCGGATTCGGCGGGGATTTGCCGTGATCGTGATCGGATGGTCGGGGCCGGGTAATTTCATGGTGTCCGCCTTTCGGCCCGCGCCGTCGCGAAGCGAGCGGGGGCCCTCAAGTGTTTCGGCCGTGAATATAACGCGAGAATGCGTGACCCAGAAGGCCGTTCGCGCTAAGTTGAAGCGCCATGGGCGGCCAGGCCGCCATGTGGAGAGCGGAAGGGAGAGATCTGGGATGCCGATGGACGCCCACGATATCGAATCGATGATCAAGGCTGCGATTCCCGACGCCGAGGTGACGATCCGGGATCTCGCCGGCGACGGCGACCACTACGCGGCCACCGTGATTTCGGAATCGTTTCGCGGCAAGTCGCGGGTCCAGCAGCACCAGATCGTCTATCAATCGCTGCGAGGCCAGATGGGCGGGGTGCTTCACGCGCTGGCGTTGCAGACGGGGGTGCCGGACTGACGCGATCAGACCCGATGGGACGGGATACCGAGCGCGGCCCGCTGTTTCGCCCAATCGTGCCGCATCAGCACAGCCGGGTGACTTACGCCGAGTTGTTGTTCGACCTGGTGTTCGTCTTTGCGGTGACGCAAGTGTCGCACACGCTGCTCGCCCATTTCACCCTGCTCAGGCGCGATGCAGACGACCTTGTTGCTGCTGAGCGTGTGGTGGGTGTGGGTCTACACGTCCTGGGTCACCAATTGGCTCAATCCCGAACTGACGCCGGTCCGCGTGCTCCTGTTCCTGTTGATGCTGGGCGGGCTCGTGCTGTCGACCTCGATCCCCCAGGCTTTCGAATCGCGCGGATTGTGGTTTGCGATCGCCTATGCCGCCATGCAGGTCGGTCGCACCGTGTTCTGGCTGCTATCGACGCCGCGCGCGCGAACCATAGCGCGGATGAACACCGTTCGCATCCTGGTCTGGCTGTCGGTATCGGCGGTGTTCTGGATTGCCGGCGGGCTGGCGCAGGGCGATGCGAGGCTCGCCTTCTGGGCGCTGGCGCTGTCGATCGAATATGTCTCGCCCGTGGTGCGGTTCTGGATTCCCATATACGGCGCGTCCTCCGTGGCCGACTGGTACGTCGAGGGCGGCCACATGGCCGAACGCTGCGCGGGCTTCATCATCATCGCGCTCGGCGAATCCATCGTCGTGACCGGCGCGACGCTCGCTGATCTGAACTGGACCGCCGACGTCATTGCGGCCTTCCTGTCGGCCTTTGTCGGCGCGCTCGCGATGTGGTGGATCTATTTTCACAAGGGCGCGGGAGCAGGTTCCGAACTGATCTCGAATTCGCGCGAGCCGGGGCGGCTCGCAAGGCTCGCCTACACCTACCTGCATCTGCCGATCGTGGCTGGCGTCATTCTTTCGGCGGTGGCCAATGATGTCGTGCTCAAGCATCCCACCGGCCATGCCAGCTTGAGGACGGTCTTGAGCGCCGTCGGCGGACCGATGCTGTTTCTGATCGGCACGATCCTGTTCAAGCACGCCATTCGCGGCTGGTTTCAGCTTTCTCATGGCGTTGGTATTATCCTGCTCGCCGTGCTCTGGTGGTTTGCCGGCGATTTCACGCCGATCGAGCTTTCGCTGCTGACCACGGCGATTCTGATCTTGGTCGCCACTTGGGAATCGATCTCGCTGCGGTCGGAGGCCCGCGCCGGAAAAATTCAATCCGACGCCACCAGCGCGTGAACCGAGAACATGCCGGCCGCATCCGTCCAGGATTCGAGCGGCTTCCAGCCCGAGCTTCGGGCAAGCATCATGAAGCGATCGATGCTGTATTTATAACTGTTCTCGGTGTGGATGCTTTCGCCGGGACGGAATGAAAACTGCTTGTCGAGCACTTGCGCGGTCAGCGCCTTCTTGCTGATCAGATGCATCTCGATGCGATGGCGATCGCGGTTGTAGATCGCGCGATGGATGAACGCGCCGACGTCGAAATCACCGCCCAGTTCGCGGTTGATGCGATGAAGCACGTTGAGATTGAAGCGCGCCGTGATCCCTGCGGAATCATTATAGGCATCGTAGAGTACGCGCTCGTCCTTCTCGAGATCGACGCCGACCACCATCCTGGCGCCGTCGCCGAGGATGTTGCGGGCGCTGCTCAGGAAGGTGCGGGCCTCCTTCGGCTCGAAGTTGCCGAGCGTCGAGCCGGGGAAAAATCCAACCTTCGGCATCGCGCGGATCGCTTCGGGCAGCTCAAAAGGAGTCGTAAAATCGGCAGCCACCGGGTGAACACTGAGGCTGGGATAGTCGATGCGCAATGCATCGGCCTGCGCTTTGAGGAAGTCGCCGGAAATATCCACCGGCACATAGGCGCCGAGCGCGCATTGGTCCAGCAGCAGCCGCACCTTGGTGGTGGCGCCGGCGCCAAATTCCACAAGGGCGGAGCCTTCCGGAATAATGGCCGATATCGCTCGGCCGCGATCGCGCAAGATCGTCAGTTCGGTGCGGGTCGGATAGTATTCCGGCTGCAGCGTGATCTGTTCGAATAATTCGGAACCCGCTGCATCGTAGAAATATTTCGGCGACAGCCGCTTCGGCGCCTGCGACAGGTCCTCGATGACGTCGCGGGCAAAGGCCGAGGTTGGTTCGTCGAAAGGGTGTGCCTCGGCCAAAGCGTGGGCATGCACATTCATGATACTCTCCCGGACGCGCTTTCCGGCGCGCGAACAAAATCGGAAATTCTAGTCGGCATAGTCGGCGAGCCGCAGGCCTGTGAACTGCCAGCGGTGGTGGGGATAGAAGAAGTTGCGATAGGTGACGCGGCTGTGACCCTCCGGCGTCGCCAGCGACGATCCGCGCAGCACCAGCTGGTTGACCATGAACTTGCCGTTATATTCGCCAAGCGCGCCCTCGATGGCGCGGTAGCCGGGGTAGGGCGAATAGGCGCTGCGCGTCCATTGCCACACGACGCCAAAGGCGTCGTTGAGCTGACCGGCGCGGGCGGCGACCTCCCATTCCATTTCGGTCGGCAGATGTTTGCCGCGCCAGCGCGCAAAGGCGTCGGCCTCGTAATAGCTGACATGGCAGACCGGACTTTGCGGATCGAGCGGCTTTAATCCGGCGAGCGTCATGATGTGCCACTTCCCGTCGATCTCGCGCCAATGGCCGGGCGCCTGCCATTGCTCGGCGCTCGCGGTCGCAAAGCCATCCATCAGCCAGAGCGTGGGCGTCGTGTAGCCGCCATCCGCCATGAAGGCGAGCCATTCGGCATTGGTGACGAGATTGCGCGCCAAACGAACCGGGCCGACCAGCGCACGGTGGACCGGCTTTTCGTTGTCGAAATGAAAGCTGTCACCGGGGTGCCCGATGCTGTGGATGCCTTCGTTGAGATCGACCCAGTCCTCGCCCGCGCGCGTGGACGTGGAGACGGGGAAGCACCAGGAGGGATCGTAGGCGGGCGGAATTGGGTTTTGCGCAAACGCATGCAGGATATCGGTGAGCATCAATTCCTGATGCTGCTGTTCGTGGTTGAGGCCGACCTCGACGAGAGGGGCGATCGCGGCAAGCTTGTCGTTGGAGGCCTCACGAAAGAACCTCACGATCGCCGCATCGACGTGGCGGCGGTAGGCGGTGATCTCATCGGCGCCCGGCCGCGTCAGATGGCCGCGCTGGTGCCGGGCGTGACGCGGCCCCGCGCTGACATAGTAGGAGTTGAACAGGAAGGCGTAATCCGGATGGTAAGGCGCATAGCCGGCGCTGTGCTCGCCGAGCAGGAATTGCTCGAAAAACCAGGTGGTATGGGCGCGGTGCCATTTCGCCGGGCTCGCATCCGGCATGGACTGGATCAGCTGGTCCTCCGCGCTCAAAGGGGCGGCACGGCGCTCGGTCTCGTTTCGCACCGCAAGAAAACCCTCCACCAGGTCCTCCGCCAGGCGGCCGGAATCGGACAATAATGACGGGCAGGCGGTTGCGAGCGCGGCGGATGCTGGGTTCGTCACTGGCGTCTCCGGTTGGGGAGAGAACGTTGGCCTGGAAGAGCGGTTCCCCGCGGGCAGCCTGTCCTAGATAGGGGTTCCCGTTCGGGAAAAAAGCCTTCCCGGTACGTTTGGGCCCCCAAAGTTGTTACCCCGCCGAAGGGCCCGATGGCGCCGGCAGAAAGCCCCCGCATGCCAGCCTCGCGCCAATTTGCTTTGGATGCACAAACGTTTGGGGTACATATATGGGAGTCGCAGGTTTGCTGGCTTTGGTCCGGAAGGCCGAACCGTCTGGGTGCTTCACCCGCCCAAAAGGAAGAGAATATGAGCATCGAACAATTCATCGACAACGAAGTGAAGTCGAACGACGTCGTGCTGTTCATGAAGGGTACGCCGCAGTTTCCGCAGTGCGGTTTCTCCGGACAGGTCATTCAGATCCTCGATCACATCGGGGTCGGCTACAAGGGTCTCAACGTGCTCGAGTCCGCCGATCTGCGTAACGGCATCAAGACCTACTCGAACTGGCCGACCATTCCGCAGCTCTACGTCAAGGGCGAGTTCGTCGGCGGTTGCGACATCATCCGCGAGATGTTCCAGGCCGGCGAATTGCAGCAGCTCTTCACCGACAAGGGCGTGCCGGTCTCGACCGCCGCCTGAATCCAATCTGATGGCCCGCCTGATCGGCGATGTGCGGCTTGAAGTCGTCGTCGCCGACATCACGACATTGCGCGTCGATGCCATCGTCAATGCCGCCAATAGCACTTTGCTAGGTGGAGGCGGCGTTGATGGGGCGATTCATGACGCAGCAGGACCTGATCTGTTCGAGGAGTGCCGCACGCTTGGCGGCTGCGAAACCGGCGCCGCCAAGATCACTTCCGGCTACAGGTTGCCGGCCCGGCATGTCATCCACGCGGTCGGTCCGGTCTGGTATGGCGGTAATCGCGGCGAGAACGAACAACTCGCCTCCTGCTATCGTCGGTCGATCGAACTCTGCCTCGAGAACGATCTAACCTCGGTCGCCTTTCCCGCGATTTCCACCGGTGCATTCCGGTTTCCAGCCGATGGAGCTGCGCAGATCGCGGTCTCGACGACGGCGAAGGCGTTGAAGGCCGCGACGGCCGTCCGCCACGTGATCTTCTGCTGCTTTTCGAAAGACAGCGGCCGCCTGCACGAGGAGGTTCTCGCGGCTTTCGGCGAGCCTTGTGCCGATTGAAACAGCGGTTACACTTCTGCCGACCCTGGGGGACGGCAGAATAGATCATGAAATTTCGTGGGATTGGCGACGGCGCCTTGCGTTTCCACGTCGCGGCGCTGGTGCTTTTTGTGGCTGCGATCGCGGCCAATGTGGCTATCGCGGAATCGTCGCTTCCCGTTTCCACTGGCTTCTCCAGGGAAGGGCTCGCCCGCGTCAGTGACTATCTGCGCAACGAGGTGGCAACCGGGAAGATTCCGGGCGCCGTTCTCCTGATCCAGCAGCACGGCCGGCCGGTGTTGCTTGAAGATTTTGGCGTGTTGGACATCGAGAGCCACCGCCCGATGACGTCAGATGCGATTTTCCGTCTCTATTCGATGTCGAAGCCAGTCACGTCCGTTGCCGCCATGATGCTGGTTGAGGACGGCAAGCTGTCGCTGGATAATCCGCTGTCGAAATACATTGCGGCGTTTGCCGAGGTGAAAGTAGCCGTGGAAAAGCGTGACGCGGACGGCCAGGTCGTGCTCGCCACCGAGCCGCTCGTGCGCCCCATCACCATTCTCGATTTGTTGCTCCACACCTCCGGCATCACGTACGGGTTTTACGGCGACAGCCCGATTCGGAAGCTCTATGCGACGAGCGACCTGTTCGACGGTGATTTCGACAATGCGCAGCTCGCCGAGAGACTCGCGAAACTGCCGCTCGCCGAACAGCCGGGAACGCTCTGGGACTACGGACACTCGACCGATGTTCTCGGCCGCGTCATCGAAGTGGTGTCCGGGAAATCGCTGTATGAATTTGAAAAGGAACGGCTGCTCGATCCGCTCGGCATGACAGACACCGCATTCATAGTCGATGACTCCAGGCGCGCGCGCGTCGCCGAACCGCTGCCCGGCGATCAAACCCTGAGCACCGTCAGGGGTCTTGGTGATCCGGTCAAGCGTCGCCGCTGGGAATCCGGCGGGGGAGGGATGGTCGGCACCATCGGCGACTACGCGCGTTTTGCGCAAATGCTGCTCAACGGCGGCAAGCTCGACGGCAGGCAATACCTCAAGCCGGAAACCGTCAGCCTGATGACGTCGGACCATGTGCCGCCAGAGACGAAGATCGCGCGTGACTATTTTTACTTTCCGAGCGGCGACAGCGGCTTTGGCCTCGGCTTTGCGGTTCGGGTGGTCGAGAAGCCGCCGCTTCCGACAGGGGAATATCGCTGGGATGGCGCCGGCGGCACGTTCTTCTTCATCTATCCGCGCGATGACATGTTTGCGATCTGCATGATGCAGTCGCCGTCGCAGCGCGGGCGGATTCAAGATGAGTTGAAGACGCTGATTTATCAGGCGATCGGCGAGTAGGCGGGCCACAATTACGCCCCCCGCACGATCTCGCGCACGTATCCCAGCATTTCCTCGATCATGGCGGCAGTGACGTCGAGATGGGTGCAGGCGCGGATCCGGCCATCCATCACGGCGATCTGCACACCACGCTTGTGCAGGGCGGCGACCATGTCGTTGGCGCTGACGCCGGCGCCGTCGGGGCGGAAGAACACGAGATTGGTTTCCGGCTCCTGCACCTCGACGCCCTGAATTTGCGCCAGCCCTCGCGCTAGCGCCCGTGCGTTGGCGTGATCTTCGGCAAGCCGATCGACGTGGTGATCGAGCGCATAGGTACAGGCGGCGGCGCAAATGCCGGCCTGCCGCATCGATCCGCCAAGGCGCTGCTTCCAGCGCCAGACCTCGTCGATGAAGTCGCGCGTGCCGGCGATGACCGCCCCGATCGGAGCCCCGAGCCCCTTTGAAAAATCGATCCAGGCCGAGTCCCATCCCGTGGTCATGTCACGCGCGCTGATGCCGGTCGCGACCGTGGCATTCATAAGCCGTGCGCCGTCCATATGGGTGGCAAGCCTGTTGGCTTTGGCGATCTTGACGACCTCATCGAGGTCGGCCTTCTTCCAGATCGTGCCGCCGCCGATATTGGCGGTTTGCTCGGCGCTGACCAGCGTCTGCGGCGGCTGGTAGCGCGTGCGCGGATGAAGTGCCGCACGGAAGGTGTCGGGCGTGAACTGGCCGTCGGGGCCCTGCAGCGGGGTGATCTGGAATCCGCCGAGCGCGGCATGGGCGCCGCCCTCGCGGGCGATGATATGGGCCGACGCATGCGCCAGGATTTCGTCGCCCGGCCGGCAGTGCACCAGCGTTGCCGCGACATTGCACATGGTGCCGGACGGCATGAACACCGCGGCCTCTTTTCCCATCAGATCGGCAACGCGGTCGCAAAGCAGATTGACGGATGGATCGTCGCCGACCTGTTCGTCGCCGACTTCGGCGCGCGCCATCGCCTCGCGCATCCCCGGCGTCGGCCGGGTCTGGGTATCCGACAACAAATTGATACGGATCGGGGGGGCTTTCGGATCGGGTCGGGCAGGGGTGTAGTAGGTCATTGTGTGAGGTCTCCGCTATCGCGTCATGGCCGGGCATAGCCGTTCGAAGAACGGCGTCGCTTCCGCTCGCCTATGTCCCGGCCATCCACGTCTTGTTTTGTAGAGACCATAAAGACGTGGATGCCCGGCCTTGTGCCACGGCTGTCCGGCTCATGCTGATCCCCAGTTTAGCATGATCTGTCGTGAGTTGAGTTTGGGCGGCCGATGTAATTGGCTCAGTCTGGTAAAGTCTTTTCGATGCATCAGGTTGATACGCACGAGTCTAGTGGTGTCGAGCAGGGTTTGTTTGTCTTGCGACATCTTGTTCAAGATTCGCAGTAGCAGGAAAGCAATCAGCGCGACGGCAACCTGAATGCGAACGGCGTTTTCGGAACGGCCGATAAAATGGGTGATTTTCAAGGTTTGCTTCATCACCCGAAAGAACAGTTCGATCTGCCAGCGCCGCTTGTAGAGGTCGGCGATCTCTTTGGCGGGTGCGTCCAGATCGTTGGACAAAATGCGCAAGGTCCCGCCAGTCTCCATGGTCACGACGATCTCGCGCACCGCGCCTTGCATGGGATTTTTGCGGTTTTTGGCCTGCCGGTTCGGCAAAAAGCCGATGCAGTCGCTCACAATGCCTGTTCCAGCCTCGACAGGCATGGACGTCGCCGAATGGAGCGGCGTATTCTTCTTGAACCGATGCGGCAATCTGCGTCATCCAGGGCCGCCCACCAGCCGTAGTCATAGAGCCCAAGACATATGGCGCCGGCCTCGATCGGCATCGCCTTGGCGGCGGTGATGTCGTTGACGTTGGCCTCGGTGATCATGTGATAAATCGCAGCCGAGGTCGGGATCATAGACCACATGCGCCTTGGCGCCGCAGACATCGGCGCCGGCGCAAGCCGCCCGCATATAAAGCCGTCCCTGATGGCTCCTCATCGACGCCTCGATATCGCGCAACGAACGGGCACCCGACAATTGGCCGTATAACAACGCCAGCAACTGCCGTTTGGTCGTAAAACTGCGCACCAGTTCGTCGCTCCCGTGGTTCTTCACAAGCCTGTCGAACTCCGACCAGGGAACCAGTTTCAAAATGTCGCGAAACACCGTATTCGTATGCGGCACGGCCTTGATCCTTTGCATGTCCAGTCCAAAACTCTGGACACCATTAGAATCAATGCCGTGCGCCTTGCACAGCAAAAAACAAGCCGGACAGCCGTCACAAGGCCGGGCATGACGAAAAACAAAAAGGTGCGATCAAACAAAAGGCCCCGGCAAAACCGGGGCCTTCGATCTCGTAAGCGCGCTCGATCACATCAGCGCGAATAGAATTCGACGATCAGATGCGGCTCCATCTGCACCGCGAACGGCACATCCGACAGCGCGGGTACGCGGATGAACTTCGCCGTCATCTTGCCGTGATCGACCTCGAGGAAATCGGGCGTGTCGCGCTCGGGAAGCTGGCTGGCTTCAAGCACATGCGCGAGTTGCTTGGAGGATTCCTTGACCTCGACGAGGTCGCCGAGCTTCAGCTTGTAGCTGCCGATATTGACCCGGCGGCCGTTGACCTTGACGTGGCCGTGATTGATGAACTGGCGCGCGGCAAACATCGTGGAGACGAACTTGGCGCGGAAGATCACGGTGTCGAGACGGCGCTCCAGCAGGCCGATCAGGTTTTCGCCGGTATCGCCCTTCATCCGGCCGGCCTCGACATAGATGCCGTGGAACTGGCGCTCGCTGATGTTGGCGTAATAGCCCTTGAGCTTCTGCTTGGCGCGCAATTGCACGCCGAAGTCCGAGAGCTTGCCCTTGCGGCGCTGACCGTGCTGGCCGGGGCCGTATTCCCTGCGGTTCACGGGGCTCTTCGGGCGGCCCCAGATATTCTGGCCCATACGGCGATCGATCTTGTATTTCGCCTCACTGCGCTTTGTCATCGCGTCCTCTTTGCTAACGGTTGGGTTGAGGAAACGCGCCCTCCTGTGCGCCGGGAAATTCCCGGTGCCGACAGGTCCAGCCCCCAAGCGTGAAGGCGAAAGACCGCGGGTCGCGAAACGCATCGCGGGCCGAAAACCGGCCCGCGAGCAGGCGGTTTCTAGGCAGAAACGGCTGGACTGTCAATGCAAATGGCCTTTCGTTTTCAGGCCGATGCAGCCAGCAATTCGGCCGAAATCTCCGTGTTCAGCACCTGTTCCAGCCGGGTCAGGACCCGGGCGACGACAGCGGCATCGGTAACCCGGTGATCCCAGCGCAGGATTACGTCGATCCGGCCATCGGGCGATGCCACGTCATAGCTGAGCAGGAACGGCCCGGTGCTGACGGCCTGGAGCTCGCCGGGGCCATAGGCCGAGACCGAGGTCACCCCGAAACTTCCGAAATTGTTGGCGCTCATGCGCCCGACATTGAGCCCGAGCCAGCCAGCTCAGCCGGCGCAGCGGCAACGGTAGGCGGCAGGCCATCAGGAGTTTCCGAAAGGCTGGGATGTCCGCGATCGGCGCAGTCTTGGCACGGCGGATATGGGCGTCGATCTCAGCGAGCGTGTGCTCCTCCGGGTTGAGGGACTTTTTCGGGGAAGATGAACTCCTCGCCGTTTTCAGCACGCGCCACCGCCACCATCGCGACGCTGCGGGGCAGCTCGTAGAAATGCGGCCAGGGCAGTTTGACGTAGAGCGTGCGCAGCAGCGGCTCTTCCTTGGCCACGATCGCAAAGGCCTTGGTGAAAGTGGCCGCCCAGCCCGGCGGCGAGGCCGCCTTGGCGCGCGCTGCCATCAACGGACCGATGTCGAGCGGGCGCGAGAGCGAGACGAACGGCACGCCCATCGACGCGTGCATGAGGTCGATGATGAAACGGCGCGGCAGTGAAATTTTTCGCTTCGTTCCGCGCATCGCTCGCTCAGATTCCTTCCTTGACGAAAATCAGATCAGCCACGTCGGGCGGATTTGGCAACCAGTCGACTGGCTCTTGCCGGCTTCGCTAGTGTCCCGGTTCTGACATTCGTATCCCATCGCAGCGGGCACTTTTACGAATGTCAGAACCAAAGGGACACTAGCAACTATATGATCCTAGTGTAGCTTTGACTCTGACGTTCCTTCCGAGAGCTCGCGGCAACACTGAAAGGAACGTCAGTGTCGCTACACTGGCCGTCTTATGACGCCCATATAAGCACATGAATAACAAGTATAATTTTTATATTCGGTCGGGGAAGCGGGAAGAAGGCGGCGATTTTTCAGTTTGGCACGCGGCCGCCGAAAAAGGGTGTTAGCGCCGCGCTGAGCGCATGCGGCCGCCCCGACGTGAAAATCATCCGCGCCGCCGTCTCGGCGGTTTCGCCGACGGCTGCGCTCAAAAGATGAGCCACCCGCCTTGCGATCGCGGGCGCGGGGTCGATCCAGTCGACCGGCCATGGCGCGAGCCGGTTGAGCCGGTCCAGCAGCAGAGGGAAATGCGTGCAGGCCAGCACGATCGTGTCGGTGCGGCGCGAGGCGTCTTCGCCGGCGCCGACAAAACAGGGCGTCAGTTCAGCCGAGATTTGTTCATCGCTGACCACCCCGCCGCTGAGCGCCGCCTCGGCCAGCGAAGCAAGCTCTGCCGAGCCGACCAGCGTCACCTCGCAGCCTTGGGCGAAATCGCGGATCAGGGTTCTGGTGTATTCGCGTTGAACGGTGCCTTTGGTGCCGAGCACCGACACGCGCTTGGTTTTCGAGGCTGCGCAGGCCGGTTTGATCGCCGGCACCGTGCCGACGAACGGCACGGAAAAGCGGTCGCGCAGATGCGGCATCACCAGCGTGGAGGCGGTGTTGCAGGCGATCACCACAAGATCGGGATGATGCGCCGCGATCAATTCGCCGACCAGCGGCACCATACGGGCGACGACCTCTTCCTCGCTGCGATGGCCGTAAGGAAAGAACGCATCATCAGCGACATAGACGTAGTGCGCGTCGTTCCGGAGCCGCACGGTCTCGCGCAATACCGTGAGGCCGCCAAGGCCCGTATCAAAGACAAGAATCGTCGGAGGTCGGCTCACGGGAGTATCTCGGAGGTCCGTTCAACGGCGTATCGTAGCCGATCCGCGGTTACCTTTCAGTTGCTTTTGCGGGTGATCCGCGGAGGGGAGACAAGGGGATAGCCCGGTTTGCAAAGGTTCTAAGCGAGGGCGGCTAAATCAGGGCGTCACAAACCTTGGTTTTGATGTAATCAACTCGAATTCCTAAACGGCAGGATAACGAATGATACGGAATACGACTTCGAGCTGGGGCAGCGCCGCGCGGGCGTTTCACTGGATCCTCGGCATCACCATCATCGGCATGCTGGCGTTCGGCTGGTGGATGAATCACATTCCGGCGCGGCCGGATCGCTTGTTCTACCGCTCCATCCACGCCGACATCGGCTACGTGGTGTTACTGCTGACGGTGCTTCGGCTGATCTGGCGCGGCTTCAATCCCGCGCCGGCCATGCCGCCGGAGACGCCGAAGTGGCAGCGGATCGCGGCTCATATCAGCCACGGCGCGCTCTATCTGGTCGTCATTCTGGTGACCATGCTTGGATGGGCGCATTCCGGAGCACACACGCCGGACTACTCAAGCTGGTTCGGCCTGTTTCACGTGCCGCAGATCACCTCACCCGACAAGGCGGCTGCCGATGCCTATGAGGATCGGCACATCTTCTTTGCCTATGTGCTGCTCGCTTTGATCGTCGTTCACGTCGCCGCCGCTGGCTGGCACCACTTCGTCAGGCGCGACCGCATCGCCACGCGGATGGTCAACGGCGAAGCGGGCTAAGACCTTCCTGCCAGCCAGTGTCGCGTGGGACTTCAGATCGGCGGCGTTAGGCTTCGCCGAACACGCGCTTGAAAATCGTGTCGACGTGCTTGAGGTGATAGCCGAGGTCGAACTGTTGCTCGATCTCGGCGTCGGTCAGGTATTTCCTGACGTCGGCATCCTTCTTCAACAGCGACTGGAAGTCGCCTTCGCCGCGCCACACCGGCATCGCGTTGCGCTGCACGAGCTTGTAGGCGTCTTCTCTGCTCGCGCCCTTCTGCGTCAGCGCGATCAACAGCCGCTGCGAATGAACGAGGCCGCCAAGGCGATCGAGGTTCTTCTGCATGTTGGCCGGGTAGACCAGAAGCTTTTCGACCAGGCCAGCGAGCCGAACCAAAGCAAAGTCCAGCGTCACCGTGGCATCAGGCCCGATCATGCGCTCGGCCGAGGAGTGCGAGATGTCGCGCTCGTGCCAGAGCACGACGTTTTCCATCGCCGGCGTCACATAGGCCCGCACCATGCGCGACAGGCCGGAAAGATTTTCCGACAGCACCGGATTGCGCTTGTGCGGCATCGCCGAAGAGCCCTTTTGGCCCTCGGAGAAGAACTCCTCGGCCTCCAGCACCTCGGTGCGCTGCAGGTGGCGGATTTCGGTGGCGAGACGTTCGACGGAGGAGGCGATCACGCCAAGCGTCGCAAAATACATCGCGTGGCGGTCGCGCGGGATCACCTGCGTCGAGATCGGCTCCGGCCGCAGCCCCATCGCCTTGGCGACGTGTTCCTCAACGCGCGGATCGATCTGGGCGAAGGTGCCGACCGCGCCGGAAATCGCGCAGGTCGCAACCTCGTGGCGGGCGGCGATCAGCCGCTCGCGGGCGCGGGAGAACTCGGCATAGGCGTAAGCGAGCTTCAGCCCGAAGGTCACCGGCTCGGCATGAATGCCGTGGGAGCGGCCGATGGTCGGCGTCATCTTGTATTCGAAGGCGCGCTTCTTTAGCGCCGCAAGCACCTTGTCGATATCGGCCACCAGGAGGTCGGCGGCGCGGACAAGCTGCACGTTGAGGCAGGTGTCGAGCACGTCGGAGGAGGTCATGCCCTGGTGGACGAAACGCGCCTCGGGACCGACGATTTCGGCCAGATGGGTGAGGAAGGCGATGACGTCGTGCCTGGTTTCCCGTTCGATCTCGTCGATCCGCGCCACGTCGAAGATGACGTCGCGCGCCTTGGTCCAGACCGCCTTGGCGGCGTCCTTGGGGATCACGCC
This sequence comes from uncultured Alphaproteobacteria bacterium, assembly GCA_963832045.1. Lineage (GTDB taxonomy): Bacteria > Pseudomonadota > Alphaproteobacteria > Rhizobiales > Xanthobacteraceae > Bradyrhizobium. The sequence continues at coordinate 280,689 of CAWHSM010000002.1, read as the reverse complement.
AAGTTCCGCCAGCGCATCAGCCGCATGCGCCTCGATCTCGAACCAGATCTTGAAGCGCGTCTGGGCCTCCCAGATGGCGGCCATTTCCGGGCGGGTGTAGCGGGGGATCATCGGCGACTCTGCGCTTTCCGGAGGATTATGCGCGCTTTAGCAGAGCGGGCGAGGGGTGACAAACCGCAGAGGGATGCGGGCAGCGTGCCTCGTGCAAAGGTGCCTCATTACCTTAATCACGACATATTGAATAACAGATATTGAAATCTGTCAGCGAGATGCCCTATATTGCCGATGACGCCATTGCTGAGGTGTCACCTGTGAAACCGCACCGGCGGCGAACAGGGCCATCTACAAGGACTTCGCCATGACTATCGAAATTCTACATTTGACCGCCCAAATCCAGCGCTGGCTCAACCAGCGCATCGCCCGTCACCTTGAGGAACAGGCCGAGAGGCTTGCCCGTTAACGAGGGGATCGCTCGCGGTTAGTTTGGCCGACGCAAGCAGAAGGTGCGCTGATGAACGAGAACGTCGTTTTGACACCGGAACGCATTCTGGAAGTGACCGAGGATGTTTTGCGTCGATTTGGCCTCGCAAAGGCGACGGTTGTCGACGTTGCCCGTGCCCTCGATGTGAGCCACGGCAGCGTCTACCGTCATTTCCCGAGCAAGGCTTCGCTGCGCGAGGCGGTCGCCAAACGCTGGCTCGAGCGGGTGAGCACGCCGCTTTCCAAGATCGCCGAAAGCCCGGAGCCAGCGCCGGCAAAACTCGACCGCTGGCTGCGCACCCTGTTTACGGCCAAGCAGCAACGGTTTCTGGAAGACCCGGAAATGTTTGCGACCTACCTCACGCTCGCCCGCGAGGCCTGCAAGACGGTGAACGGGCACAAAGCCTGCCTGACCGACCAGCTGGCGCTGATCCTGTCCGATGGTGTGAAGCAGGGCGCGTTCGAGATCGCCGACGTCGAGGCAACCGCGCAGGCGATTTTTGACGCGGTGACCCGCTTTCATCATCCGGCCCATGCTGATGAATGGAACGATCCGCAGCTTCCCGCGCGGATTGATTCTCTGATTGCGCTGCTCTTGAGAGGCGTCGAGGCTCGGCGCACGCGCCAGGAGCGCGATTTAAATAGCCTCGCCGCGCCCGCTGGCCGCAGCCATGCGGATCGCTGAGATGTTCGCTTTATAGCTTTCCATCGTTCCGCCCTTGAACACGGCCGAGCCCGCGACGAAGGCGTTGGCGCCCGAGGCGGCCAGCTGGGCGGAAACATCCGGCCCCACGCCACCATCCACTTCAATGTCGATCGGACGGCCCGCCGTCATCGCGCGCAAGTCCCTGATCTTGCCAAGGGATGAGGGAATGAACGCCTGCCCGCCGAAGCCGGGATTGACCGACATCACCAGCACGAGGTCGATCATGTCGATCACATATTCGATCGCCGAGATCGGCGTCGCCGGGTTGAGCGATACACCGGCCTTCTTGCCGAGCGCGCGGATCGCCTGCAATGAGCGATGCAGATGCGGACCTGCCTCGGCATGCACCGTGATGTGATCGCATCCCGCCTTGGCGAAGGCTTCAAGATAGGGGTCGCACGGCGAAATCATCAAATGCGCGTCAAAGATCTTTTTGGTGTGCGGGCGGATCGCCTTGATGACATCGGGCCCGTAGGAAATGTTGGGAACGAAATGCCCGTCCATCACGTCGAGATGGATCCAGTCGGCGCCCGCCGCATCGACGGTGCGCACCTCTTCGCCGAGCCTGGAGAAGTCGGAAGCCAGGATCGATGGCGCAATGACGAGCGGGCGTTTTACGAATTGATCGGACATCTGCGCGGTTTTCCGAAGGCCGTTTCGACGCATTTAGGCGCTTTGTCGCCTAACACACCCACGGCACCGGCGCCAGCAATGCACAGCCTGGGAAAGCGGAAAAATCTGCCGCCGGCGGCACCAATTGCCGATCGAGGCCCGCGTTCCGCAATCACGAAGGCTATAATATCGTTAGCCTTTTTGTCATGGCACGGCGCTTGCTGATCGACGGTGGGCGCAAATCCAGTCTGCGCCTATTCGGAGCTTCTGCCATGGTCTTTGCACTTGGCGCCGCCTTGAGCGCGCTTGACGCCATCCAGTCGCTGACTTCGCCACGACCATCGTCGTCGTCGAAGCCGATCGGCGGCTTTGGGGCTGTATCCGATGCGGAAGATCGTTCTGCCGTATCATCAGCCTCGACAACCGTTTCCGGATTCAGCAACGCCCAGATTTCGTCCGATAATTTCAACGCGCTGCTCGACGCCCAGAGCCTGGCTTCGGCCAATTTGGCCCAAGCCATCGACCCCAACAGTCCGGCATCGGATTCTTCGAATTCGACGTCGGATTCTTCGGCAAGCCAGCCGAACTCCGAATCCAGCGCCGCGTCGTCGACCTATAGCTCGATCGACCAGCTCGTGCAGTCCACCGCAACGCCGCTCGGGTTCAATCCGTTTTCCGTCAGCATCTGAAGCTATCCAAAACGATCCCGCCACGACGGCAGCGCGCCGGCGAAAGGCAGCGCAGTCGCGGCATGGACGCCGCGTGCGATCGCGCGCGCCACAACGTTGGCCGCGACCATGCCAAGTTCGGTCAGACCAATCAACGGATCTATCTGCCGTTCGCCGGCCGATGCGGCGAACACCACGTCGCCGTCCATCGGTGCATGCACGGGATAGATCGCGCGCGCAAACCCGGTCTGCGCGATCATGGCAAGGCGCTTCGCCTGAGGCTTGGTCAGGGCGGCGTCGGTTACGACGACGGCAAGCGTCGTGTTCTCGGCCGCCGTCGCCGCGGGCCCACCCTTGATGCGCGTCGTCAGCATGTCGGCAGTGAAGGAGGGCGGCAAACCGCGCCCGCCATATTCGCCACCGATCTCGAAAGGCGCCGCCCAGAACCATGGTCCATCGCCGACCGTGACGGTGCCGACCGCGTTGACCACGGCGAGCGCTGCGACCTTCACGCCATCCGGCGTTTGAGCCGAGGCGGAGCCAAGGCCGCCCTTCAGGTTGGCGGTGAGTGCGCCAAGGCCGGCGCCGACGCTGCCGAGCGCGAAATTGTTGCCCGCCGCCGCGGCCGCCACGAAACCGAGGTCGCGGTAGGGCGCGAAGCGGCCCCAGTTCTTGTTGCCTCCGTTGAGAAGGTCGAAACAGATCGCACCGGGCACAATCGGGATGATCGCGCCGCGGACGTTGAGGCCTCGGCCCTGTTCGGCAAGCCAGGCCTGCACGCCGCCGCCGGCTTCCAGCCCAAACGCGGAGCCGCCCGACAGCGCTACCGCATCGATCCTGTCCACCGTATTGGCGAGATCGAGCAACGCGCCCTCGCGGGTCCCGGGTCCGCCGCCGCGCACATCCATCGCCGCCACCACCGGGTAATCGAAAATCACCGCAGTGACGCCGGACGCAAGCTCGGCGTCGTCGGCGTGGCCGACGCGAACGCCGGCAATGTCGGTGAGGAGATTATTCATGGCGTTCCTTGAGCCTCAGCTGTCGAGGGCCAGCCTGATCATTCGGGCGAGTTCAGACTTCCGGTAGGGCTTGGCGAGCAGCAGCACGCCGCTATCGAGGCGCCCGTGGTGAACGATCGCGTTCTCCGTATATCCTGATGTGAACAGTGTCTTCAGCGCAGGGCGCCGTCTCAGCGCCTCATCGACGAGTCGGCGGCCGTTCATCGAGCCGGGCATGATGACGTCGGTAAACAGTAGATCGATACCGTCGTTTCTGTCGATGATTTCCAGGGCCTCGGCTGCGTTGCCGGCCTCGAGGGTCTTGTAGCCGAGGCTTTCGATCTGGGTGAGGACATACCGGCGCACGAGCTTGTCGTCCTCGACCACCAGGATCATCTCCTCGCCGCGCTGGATGCTGGATGGCGCAATCGCCTCGACCGGGGTATCGGCCAGTCCGGTCGCGCGCGGCAGATAGATCTTCACCGTCGTGCCGTGGCCTTCCTCGCTGTAAATCTTGATGTGACCGTTCGACTGCTTGACGAAGCCGAACACCATGCTCAGGCCGAGGCCGGTACCTTTTCCGACTTCCTTGGTGGTGAAGAAAGGATCGAACACCCGCTCGAGATTCGCCGCAGAAATCCCGACGCCGGTATCGCTGACGGCGACCATGACATAATGGCCGACCGCGACGTCGCTGTGCATCGAGGCGTAGCCCTCATCGAGGTAGACATTGTTGGTCTCGATCACGAGTTTTCCGCCGGAAGGCATGGCGTCGCGGGCATTGAGCGACAGGTTCAGGATTGCCGAGGTGAGCTGATTTGGATCGACCAGGGCGGTCCAGGCATCCTGCGCCAGCAACGGGTTGATCTGGATATGCTCGCCAAGCGTCGGCCGCAGCAATTTCATGGTTTCGACAACAAGGGCGTTGACGTCGATCTCGCGCGGCTGGAGCGGCTGTCTGCGCGCAAAGGCGACAAGGTGCTTGGTCAGGCTGGCGCCCCGCTCGGCGGCATCGTCGATCATCTTGGCGATCGCCGACATCTGTGGATCGTTCTCCACCGCTTCAGCAAGGATGCCGATGGTTCCGGTGATGACGGTGAGGATGTTGTTGAAGTCGTGTGCGATGCCGCCGGTCAACTGGCCGACCGCCTCCATCTTTTGTGCCTGACGGAATTGCGCTTCGGCGGCCCGCTTTTCGGTGAGGTCGCGGCCGACGAAGAAATGCCGCTTGACCGGCTCGGACCACGTCCCCATCCAGGTCAGGTTAACCGCGTTCCCGTCCTTGTGGACGTAGCGGGTCTCGAAGTCGCGCATCTGCTGGCCTTGGCGCGCCGAGCGCATCTCGTCTCGCGTGCTGTCGAGATCATCGGGGTGAATGAATTCGGTCGCGCTATGGCCGATCATTTCCTCAGGCTCGTATCCGAGGATCATCATCGAGCTCGGGCTGACCTGGACGAACGTGCCCTCGGTGTCCGTGACCAGAATCAGATCCTGCGAAGTCTCGAAGATGCGCTGGCGCTCCTCGATCTCCTGATTGAGCGCCGCCTGGGTCCTCTTGCTCTCGGTGATGTCACGGGCAATCTTGGAAGCTCCGACGATCTCACCGGAAATGGAACGGAGCGGAGAGATCGAGATTGAAACATCCAACAGCCGGCCGTCTCTTGTCTTGCGCGAGGTCTCATGGTGGGCGATGGTTTCGCCCCGGCCTATGCGGGCGAGAATGTCGCGCAGCTCCGCAAGCCTGTCGGGCGGGGCAATGAGGTCGATATGTTCGTCGACAGCCTCGGCGGCTGTATACCCGAACAGGCGTTCGGCAGCCGGGTTCCAGCCGGTGATGGTACCGTCCAGCGTCTGGGTGATGATGGCATCGTTGGAGGATTCGACCACTGCACTGAACAGCCGCTCGCGTTCGGTATGGCGCTGGTGTTCGGAGGCGCTTTGGCGGCGCAGCGTTTGAAGCAAGCCGGCGAGGCGCGACTGCAGGGCGATGTTTTGCATCAGCAATACCGCCAGAACAAAACAGGCGGCGCAAAGCCCGTAGATCCGGCCTGCGTAAAAGCCGAGATCGTAACGTGTCCCGTTGAGAAGCGCCGACGATGCGACGTCAAAAAGCCAGGCGCAAAGGACTACCTGGAGCCAGATATCGAGGACCGAGTGCGGCCGACGCAGCCAAAGGACGATCAGCGCTGCGAGATTGATGCACCAGACGATCAGCGAGGTGCTGAAAAGAGCAGACGCGTAGCCGCCCGGCACCATAAGGGTCGGCAGGAGATCGTGTTCCTCGGTAGCGACGAAAACGGCGGCCGTCATGGCGGCCGCGACCGCGATGATGCTCCAAAGGACCGATCCGCCGACCGATCCTCTGACCTTGGGACCGCCGTCCCTATCCTTCAGAAGGGCGTAGCCGAGCACGAATAGCGGAAATCCGCCGTGCCAGACCATATAGAGCCAGGCCGTGGTTTGCGGGCCGGCATTCAGAAGCCCGGCGGCGGTGAACAGATTCGGAAAGGTGAGGGAGTGAACGATGGCTGCGATCGCGGTGAACAGATACCCGCTTGCAAGCAGCAAAAGCGCTCGCGATCGCAGCAGTGCGAATTGCGAAAACAGCAGAATTGCGGTGATCAGGTCGTTGATCGCGAGTGCCGATTGATAGCTCGCGACGAACGCGGGAATCGGCGGCAGCGGCATGCCGGCAAAGGGAAGGATGCAGGCAAAGAAGATTGCCGACATGCAGACGACGCCCGTGGCGATCTTGCGGTCACGGCTTGTGGCGGGCAGGGTCGAAAGAAAGATGCTGCGGTCACCTGCTTCCACATTCGTCTCCAGGCTCGCCCTTACCTGCCATATCAACATTCCTGCCGAAGCGACGCAGCCGGCTGCATTATTGCTTCATTGCCGCTCGGAGGGAATGCCTCCCGGAGCTTTTGTGTTCAGGCCAGGCGGGGGTGGTGAATTGGACAGGCTGGCGTTGACGGCGGCCAATAGCTCGGAGGGCTTGAACGGCTTTTGCAGGCTCGACACTGCGCCAAGGCGCGTCGCCATGTGCAGAAAGTCCGGCTGGCGCTCCGACGCCAGACTGAATTGTTGCCCTGAAATCACGATCACCGGCAGCTCCGGCTGCGACTGATGAACGAGCTTCATGGTCTCGAAGCCGTCCATCCCCGGCATGAAGATGTCGACGATGAGCAGGTCAAAGGCCTGGCCCCCGAGCAATTTCAGACCCGCCCGGCTGTTGTCGACGGCCTCGATCGAATGCGCGGCGCGCTCAAGCAGCACCTTGATCGTCGCAAGAACCGCCCGGTCGTCGTCAATGACGAGGATGCTCGCCATAGCGTTCCCCTGAGGATTTCGTCAGTTCAACTCAAGGTCACATACTTCCCGATATCGGCCAAGACCGAAGCATGGATAGAGTGGTGATAACCTAAGCCCGACGCAGGCGATTTCCAAAGCAATTTAGTAAAGTCATCATGTTCGATACCCGCAAGGCTTGGACGATCGCGCCTGGTTGCGGGCAGCGTGGCCGGAGCGTGGAGCGAAAGACGCTGTCCCCACCCGTCAAAATTGCCATCTCCGAAAAGGGGCTTCGCCGGCCGATGCAACCCAAGGTCACAATTCCTTGATGTCAATCAAAGGCTTGCGGGCGCGGTGTTTGGCGTAACCGCATCTTTACGGTTTGGGCGGCAGTCTGGGTTCCGTGGCAGGCCGGGCGGAGTTGTTCCGTGAGTAGCTCATTGCGGCGCGTTCTCGTCATCGACGACCAGGCAGATGTGCGGACGATGATATCCATCGTGCTGCGGATCCACCACTTCGAGGTCGTGGGGGCGGCAAGTGCCGAGGCAGCGCTGAAGGAGTTCGAGGAGTCCGCATTCGACGTCGCGATCGTCGACATCTTCCTGCAGGGAACCTGCGGTCTCGAGCTCATGAGCAAGATACGCAAGCGCGTTCCCGGTTTTCCGATCGTTGCGATATCCGGCATGATGGCGCTCGACCTCCTTACCGAGTCGCCCGAGTATTCCAACGTCATTTGTCTGCAAAAGCCGGTTCGTCCGGCCGAGCTCGTCCGCGCCACCGAAGCGGCGATGGCGTCCCGGTCCGTGGACGCGGCATTGTGATCGGATAAGAAAAACGCCCCGGTTGGAGCCGGGGCGTCGAATGCAGGCTGTGGTTGAACGGGATCAGGAACCCTTCGGATTGATCTCGGTGTAACCGCCCTTGGCGTCCCATTTGTAGACGACATAGTCGATCTGCTTGATGTCGCCCTTGGCGTCGAATTCCATCTTGCCGATCACCGTATCCCAGGCACCGGCCTTGATCGTGTCCATGACCTTCTTCGGATCGGTCGTGCCGGCCTTCGCCACCGCCTGCGACCAGACCTGCATCGCCGCATAAGTATAGAGGGTGTAGCCTTCGGGGTCGATGTTGTTGGCCTTGAACTTCTCGACGATGGCCTTGGCGGTCGGCTTGTTGCGCGGATCTGGGCCGAAGGTGAACAGCGTGCCTTCGCCGGCCGGCCCGGTGATCGAGGCGAATTCCCTGTCGGCGAGCGCATCGCCGGCCATCAGCACGGTCTGCATTCCCTGATCACGCATCTGGCGCACGATCAGGCCGGATTCCTGATGATATCCGCCGACGTAAACCAGATCGATGTTCTCGCGCTTCATGCGCGATACGATCGCGGTGAAGTCCTTGTCGCCCTTGTTGTAGGACTCGTACATCTTCTCGGTGAAGCCTGCCTTGTTGAGCGCCTTCTTGGTCTCATCGGCGAGACCTTTGCCGTAAGTGGTCTTGTCGTTGAGGATGGCGACGTTCTTGCCCTTGTAGGATTTCGCGATGTAGTCGGCCGCGACCAGGCCTTGCTGGTCGTCGCGGCCGCAGACGCGCGCGACGTTCCAGAGCTTGCGCTCGGTGAACAGCGGGTTGGTCGAGGCGGGGGTGATCTGCAGCACGTTGCCGTCCGCATAGGCTTCCGAGGCAGGGATCGAGGATGACGAGCAGTAATGACCCATTACGAACGGGATCTTGGCGCTGGCGAACTTCTCCGCCACCGAACGCGCCTGCTTCGGATCGCAGGCATCATCGCCGACTTCGAGCGCGAGCTTCTTGCCGAGCACGCCGCCGGCGGCATTGAGGTCCTTTACCGCCTGTTCGGCGCCGTTCTTCATCTGGCGGCCGAATGCGGATTCGCCACCCGTCATCGGGCCCGCCACAGCGATGGAGATATCTTGCGCAAACGCTGCCGTGGATAGCGCAAGCGATGCGCCGACGGCCAGGCCAATAAGCTGTACTGATTTCATGAGAGATCCTCGCGGGTGGTTCGCCATGGGAATTCGCCGGCAGGCCGCCGGGTTGCAAAAGCGTAGGCCATTCTCGGCTGATTTTACGGCGAAGTCATCGGTAAATTTCGGGCAAACGGGTCTTCCATCCGCCGCTTTTTTGCCGCGGCTTATTGGCTGTGCCGTCCGCCCTCGAGATAGGCGGCGCGGATCTCCGGGCGCTGCAACAGTTCCGCCCCCGTTCCCTGCAGCGTGATCAGGCCGTTGACCATGACATAACCGCGATGGGCGAGCCGCAGCGCGTGGTTGGCGTTCTGTTCGACGATCAGCACGGTGAGGCCGTCCTGGCGGTTGAGGGTGCGGATCGCGTCGAAAATCTGCCGGGCAATCAGCGGCGCGAGGCCAAGCGAGGGCTCGTCCAGCAACAGCAAGCGGGGACGGCTCATCAGCGCGCGGCCGATTGCCAGCATCTGCTGCTCGCCGCCCGACAAGGTGCCGCCGCGCTGCGTCAGGCGTTCCTTCAGCCGCGGAAACAGCGCCAGCACCCGCTCGAACCCGGCGGCCCGCTCCGTTTCGCTGGAATCGGTGGCATCGGCGCCCATTTGCAGATTTTCCGCCACGCTCATGCGCGGGAAAATCCGGCGGCCTTCGGGCGATTGCGCGATGCGTAAGTGGGCGATTTCGTGGGTCGGCACGTCGGTGATGTCCCGGCCGTCGAACAGGATCCGGCCTGCGCGGGCCCTCGGCTTGCCGAAGATCGTCATCATCAGCGTCGACTTGCCGGCGCCATTGGCGCCGATCAGCGCGACGATCTCGCCTCGGTTGATGTCGAGATCGACGCCCTTGAGCGCTTCGATCTTGCCATAGGCAGCGCGAAGGCCGCGGATCGCGAGCAGGGGAGAGGATGACGTGGTCATCGCACAATCTCACTGGCGTCATGGCCGGGCTTGTCCCGGTCATCCACGTCTTTGTCGGCCGCTCGAAAAGAAGACGTGGATGCCCGGCCATAGGCGAGCGGAAGCGACGCCGTTCTTCGAACGGCTAAGGCCGGGCACGACGAGTATGCAGAAACCACCGTCATACCCCGCTCTCCATGACGGCGATCGCCTCTTCCTCGTCGGCGCCGAGATAGGCCGCGACCACCTTGGGGTCGTCGCGAACCGCTTGCGGCGCGCCCTCGGCGATCTTGACGCCGTAATCCATCACCACGATGTGGTCGGAGATTTCCATCACCACCGACATGTCGTGCTCGATCAGGAGGATCGAGGTGCCTTCGCCGCGGATCGAGAGCAGCAATTCGCTGAGTGCGGCGCTTTCGCGCGCGTTCAGCCCGGCGGCCGGTTCGTCCAGGCAGAGCAACGCCGGCTCGGTGCACATCGCACGCGCGATTTCCAGACGCCGTTGATCGCCGTAGGCAAGATTGCCCGCGGCTTCATCCGCACGCTCCAGCAGAGCGATCCGGTCGAGCCACCGCTTGGCCTGATCGATCGCATGCTTCTCGGCCGCGCGGTAGGACGGCGCGCCGATCAGCCCGAGAAAGGTAAGCCCCGAGGCCAGCATCAACGCGTTGTGCTGGGCCACCATCAGGTTCTCCAGCGCGGTCATGCCCGGAAACAGCCGGATGTTCTGAAACGTGCGCGCGACCTTGGCCTGTTTGGAAATCCGGAAATCGTTCAGCCGCTCGAGCCGAATAGCGCGGCCGTCGTCGTGGGTCAGGCGCATGGCGCCCGATGTCGGCTTGTAAAACCCGGTGATGCAGTTGAACACGGTGGTCTTGCCGGCGCCGTTGGGTCCGATCAGCGCGGTGATCTTGTGGCGCTCGGCCGTGAATGAAAGGTCGTTGACGGCGACGACGCCGCCAAAGCGCATCGTCAGGCCCTCGACGTCGAGGATGGTGTCGCCGCTCATCCCCGTCCTTCCCGGGCCAATTCGGAGGAGATGGCCTTGCTTTGCCTCAAGAAAACCGTTGGCGCCCGATGGCCGATCAGGCCGCGCGGCCGCCAGATCATCAAAAGCACCATCGCTATGCCGAACACCAGCATGCGGTATTGGTCAAAGCCGCGGAACAGTTCGAAACCGCCGATCAGGGTGAGGGCCGCGAGCGCCACGCCGAGTTGCGAACCCATGCCGCCGAGCACCACGATTGCCAGCACCAGCGCCGATTCCTGGAAGGTGAAGGACTCCGGGCTGATGAAGCCCTGGCGCGTGGCAAAAAATGCCCCGGCAAAACCGCCGAACATCGCGCCGGTTGCAAACGCGGTGAGCTTGGTCGTGGTGGTGTTGATGCCAAGCGCGCGGCAGGCGACTTCATCCTCGCGCAAGGCTTCCCAGGCGCGGCCGATCGGCAGGCGCCGGAGCCGGATCGTGACCCAGTTGGTCAGGAGCGCGAGCGCCAGGATCACGTAAAAGAGAAACACGATGCGATGGGTCGTCGAAAACTCGATACCGAGCTTCGCCGCAAGGCCGTCTTCGCCGGGCGTCAGCGGAATGCCGAAGAACGAGGGGCGCGGAATGCCGGACACGCCGTTCGGACCGCCGGTGAGACTCTGCCAGTTGATGATGACGAGGCGGATGATCTCGCCGAACGCCAGCGTGACGATGGCAAGGTAATCGCCGCGCAGCCGCAGCACCGGAAATCCGAGCAGCACGCCCCAGAATGCGGCGAGAATGCCGGCAAGCGGCAGGCAGACCCAGAACGACAGTCCGAAATTGGTCGACAGCAGCGCATAGGAATAGGCGCCGACCGCGTAGAAGGCGACATAGCCGAGGTCGAGCAGGCCGGCGAGGCCGACAACGACATTCAGTCCCCATCCGAGCATCACATAGGTCAGCACGAGAATGCCGAGATCGAGAATGTAGCGCTGGTCGTAGAAAATCACCGGCACCAGGAAGGTGAAGATCAGAAGCAGCGGCGCGATCGCACGCCGCGCCAGTGCAAGCGCGCCCTGCACCGAAGGTGGAACAACCCCGACGGTATCGAGGGGCCCCCACCATTGGCGCAGCAATTCGACGACGATGCTGCCGCCGAACACGACGGCGACGATGGTTGCGAGATCGTCGAACCGCGTCCAGTAGATCAACTGCCCCGTGGGACCGGCCTCGGTGCGGACGCCGATCATCAGCGAGAACAGCACGAGCGCAACGAGCGCGCTGATCAGGGCTTTCTTGAGGATGAAGGCGATGCCGGCGCGGCGCGAGGCTTGCGTGAGGTCGGGCGCGGGTACTGTCACTGGGACACTAGACTTTTTCGACTTCGGGCCGGCCGAGCAGGCCGGTCGGCAGGAAAATCAGCACCACGATCAGGATCGAGAACGCCGCGACGTCTTTATACTCGACCGAAAAATAGGCCGACCACATGGTTTCGATCAGGCCGATCAGGAGTCCGCCGAGCATCGCGCCGGGCAGCGAGCCGATGCCGCCGAGCACGGCGGCGGTGAACGCCTTGATCCCCGCGACAAATCCCATGAAGAAATCCACCAAGCCATAATAAAGCAGGTACATCATGCCGGCGACGGCCGCGAGCGCAGCGCCAATGACGAATGTCATCGAGATGGTGCGGTCGACATCGACGCCGAGCAGCGCCGCCATCGTCTGATCCTGCTCGCAAGCGCGCATGTCGCGTCCCAATCGCGTGCGCGACACCAGCCAGGTGAAAATGGCCAGCAGCACGATGGTGGCGACCACGACGATGATTTGCGCATTGGAAAGCCGGACCACAAAACCGTCGCGTTCGAGCAGGCTATAGCCGCCGGTGATGATCGGCGGCACCGGTTTGACGCGGGCGCCTTGCGAGATCTGGGAATAGTTCATCAGGACGAACGACATCCCGATCGCCGACAGCATGGGGGCAAGCCGAAACGAATGCCGCAGCGGCCGGTAGGCGATCCGCTCCACCGTCCAGCCGTAAAGCGCGGTGATCGCCATCGATACCAACAACACGATCAAAAGGATCAGCGGCACCGCGGTCAATCCGATCGAGACCAGGATCAGGAAGGTGATCAGCGCGATGAAGCCGCCGATCATGAAGATCTCGCCATGGGCAAAATTGATCATGCCGACGATGCCGTAGACCATGGTGTAGCCGATGGCGATCAAGCCATAGATCGAGCCGAGGACTATGCCGTTGATCAATTGCTGAGCGAAATATTCCATGCGCTGCCGACTGTTGACGCCTTCTCTGGCAAATAGAAATCACGTTTGCCGTTGGCGAGAATCCGATCCCTGATACCGCGAAGGCCCCGGCAGCCGGACGTCGCGTCGGTGATTTTTTAACAGCGGGAACCCGGGGCGGCAACTGCGCCGGGCAGCGGTCTAACCGCTTGTACAGGGATAGTTTTCGGGAACATCTCGCGAGCTTGAGCCGGAAAAGCCGGGCCGGAACTCCGGTTCCGCGCAACCAAGTCGAGGTTCCCCGGTTATCGTCAGCGACTTTTAAAAGGGAGATCGCAATGTCCAATCAGAACCAGAATCCTGGCCAACAGAACCAGAACCCCGGGCAGAAGCCGGGCCAGCAGCAGGGCGGTGGCCAGAAACCGGGACAGCAGCAGCAGGATCCAAACCGCCAGGGGCAGCAGAAACCCGGGCAGCAAGGCCAGCAGGACAGGGATCGGTAACTCCGCAATTCCCCTAAGACTGGTCGAATTCTGAATCAGTTGATTCAAAAGAGAAAGGTCTCGCCAGGACGGCGGGGCCTTTCTTTTGGGGTGTCGGCGCGGCGGGGCCTCATTCCGGGAGGCCATCTGGACCTCCGGTGGAACCTCCACTACGGTTCCATCAAGCGGCAACGCGTCAGGGTTGGGTCGACCATTCCTGATGCGAAAACGACCGCATGACATCAGGAGGAAAGCCGATGACTCTCACGCGCCGGGATGTATTTGCGACTGCAGGGGCGGCAGCCGCCACTGTTGCCCTTCAGAAATCTGCAAGCGCCCAGTCTTTCGAATTCAAGCCGAACCAGCGCTACCCCGACGCCTCGATCGAGATTCTCGACCCGAGCTTTGCGAAATACCGGATTTTCTCCAGCACCCTCGAGCAGGTGGCCACCGGCATGCGCTGGGCTGAAGGGCCGGTGTGGTTCGGCGACGGCAACTATCTGCTCGTCAGCGATATTCCCAACAACCGTATCATGCGCTACGACCAGTCTAACGGAAATTGGGGTGTCTTCCGCCAGCCGTCAAACTTCGCCAACGGTAATGCGCGCGACCACCAGGGCCGTCTCATCACCTGCGAACATCTGACGCGCCGCGTCACGCGAACCGAATATGACGGCAAGATCACCGTGCTCGCCGACAATTTCAACGGCAAGCGTCTCAATTCGCCGAACGACATCGTCTGCAAATCGGACGGTTCGATCTGGTTCACCGACCCGCCGTTCGGCATCGGCGGCGACTGGGAAGGCGACAAGCAAACATCCGAATTGCCGCAGGCCGTCTACCGCATCGCGCCCGACGGCAAACTCGGCACCGCTATTACCGACCTCAATGGCCCGAACGGACTTGCCTTCTCGCCCGATGAAAAGAAGCTCTATGTCATCGAGTCGCGGGCGCAGCCGAACCGGCTGATCTGGTCTTACGATGTCGGCGCCGACGGCATGACGCTGTCAAACAAGACCAAATTTATCGACGGCGGGGCGACCGCCCTTGACGGGATGAGGCTCGATACCGAGGGCAATCTCTGGTGCGGATGGGGCAGCACCGGCGCCCCCACCAGCAAGGGAGAAGAACTCGACGGCGTGAAGGTATTTAACCCCGAGGGCAAGGCGATCGGTTTCATCCGCTTGCCCGAGCGCTGTCCCAATCTGGCGTTCGGCGGTCCCAAAAAGAACCGCCTGTTCATGGCGAGCTGCCACTCGCTTTACGCGCTCTACGTCGAAGCGCACGGCGCGGTTTAAGGTCCCGAGTGACTTGGCTAATCCGGCAGCGCTTGGGCGGCCGGAATTAAGGTAAACAAAGGGTTTAAATTGCCCGTCGCAGTTTAACGGCGTTACTTCCCGCAACAGAAGCCGCAAGCCATCGCGCTGGCGGACAAACGGGAAGCGTCATGTCGACAAACTGGCGGATCACTTCATTCAACGGCGTGTTGCTGGCGGCCTACTTCATTCCGACCTGGGCGATCATCGCCCTGCGGATCGTGATGTCGCCGGTTCGCGGCCTCTATGAGCGGCCGAGCGTATCGATCGCGCTCTATGCCAGCGATCATCTGCAACTGGCGTCGATGGCCACGGTGCGTCTCGCCTGGCTGCTGGCGCTGGGCCGCCTGACCGTCGTGGCCTTCTTTGCAATGTTTCTCGTTCTCGCCGTACGCGCCGCCATCCGCAAGACGAGCGGCGGCGACGAGGCGCTCGGGATCGCGCTTGGCATCGGAAGCGTCATCAGCTTTGCGAGCATGATCCTGGCGTCCCAGGTCGGCGAGGCCGAAGCGCTTCGGCTGCATGCGAGCGAATTGCTGGTAATGCTCGGCACTGCCGTGGTGATGATGTTCGACCGCCCGATGCAGACGCAGGCCGAAGCGGCCGCACCATCGCTATCCCTTGAGCAAGCCCAACTCGCCAATAATGGCTGAGGCTTCCTTGACGGCGTGGTTGGCGGCCGGCACGCCGCAATAGATCGCCTGCTGCAACAGAATTTCCTTGATGTCATCGGGCGTAAAGCCGCCCTCGGTGAGCGCGGCGCGGACGTGCAGGCGAAATTCGTCCCATTGCCCAAGCGCAACCATGGTGCCGATCACGAGCACGCGCCGCGTGCGGTGATCGAAATGCGGCCGGGTCCAGATCTCACCCCAGGCATGGCGGGTGATGAGGTCGATGAAATCCGCATTGAAGGAATTTTTGCCCGCGATCGATTTGTCGACCCAGGCCTCGCCGAGAACCTTGCGGCGCTGGGCCATGCCGTCGTCGCGGCGTTGCTGGTCGTCCATTCTTGTGTCTCCGTCATTCCGGGATGGTCCCAACGGGTCCGCGCAAAGCGCGGCCCGATGACAGGCTCCGGACCAGACCCGGAATCTCGAGATTCCGGATTCGCCTCTTCGATGCGCTCCGGAATGACAAATGAAACTACGTCTGCGCCAGAAAGCCGATCACCGCGTCGGTGAAGGTGTGCGGCTGTTCGACGTTGGAAATATGCGCCGCATCCAGGATCGTCATCGAGGCGCCCGGAGTGTGACTGCGGATGAATTCCGCCGCAGCGACCGGCGTCGACGGATCGTGACGGCCGGCGATGACCAGCGTCGGGCTCTTGATCCGCGGCAACAGGTCCCGCTGGTCGAGGGTGGAGAGCGCTTCGCAGCAGGCGATATAACCGGCCGGCGGCGTCGCAATCATCATGGCTTTCAGATTTTGCGTGATCTGCGGTTCGCGCTCACGGAAGTCGGCCGTGAGCCATGCCGCGATCACGGTATCGGCGACGCCGGCGACGCCACCTTCCTTCACCGCCTTGATACGGTTCAGCCAATTGGTCGGGTCGGGAAAATAGCAGGTGGTGTTGGCGAGGATGAGCTTGCCCATTCTGTTCGGCGCATTGGCCCCGAGCCATTGTCCGACCATGCCGCCCATCGACAGCCCGCACCAGTGCACCTTCTCGATATTGAGGTCGTCGAGAATCGCCAGCACGTCGCGCCCGAAGCGCTCCATCGAATAGGGGCCGGGCGGCACGCCCGACTTGCCGTGGCCGCGCCCGTCATACCGGATCACGCGAAAGATTTGCGTGAAGGCCTTCATCTGCGGCTCCCACATCGCCATCGTCGAGCCGAGCGAATTCGACAACATCAGGGTGGGACCGCCGTCGCGGCCCTCGACGGATACGTTGAGCAGGCAACCGTCGGCGTCGATCATCGGCATGGAATCCAATCCTCCGCTGTCATGCGCGGACTTGATCCGCGCATCCATCAAAAATGAATCTATTCTAGTGTCCCGGTTCTGACATTCGTATCCCATCGCGGCGGGCACTTTTACGAATGTCAGAACCAAAGGGACACTAGCAACCATATGATTCTAGTGTGGCTTTGACTTTGACGTTCCTTCGAAGAACTCGCGGCGACACTGAAAGGAACGTCAGTGTCGCCACACTAGAAGATGGATTGCCGGGCCTCCGCCCCGCCGAAGGTGCTTCGGCCCCGCAGCCGGGTCAAGCCCGGCAATGACATCTCGCTATTTTTCATCAAGCGAGGCGAGCAGGCGGTCGATCAGGGTTTGGGCTGCGCCCTGATAGGCCATCGGCTCGAACAAAGCAGCAATTTTCCTCGCATCCAGATGGGCGGTGATTTTCGGGTCATCTTCGAGCACCGCGCGCAAGGCTCTCTTCCCGGCAACGGCCTTTTTGCTCGCGGCCTCCACCAGATGATGCGCCTCCTGCTTGCCGATCTTTTCCGCAAGCGCCATTGCGACGGCTTCCGCCATGATCAGGCCGCCGGTCATATCGAGGTTGGCGCGCATGCGCGCGACATCGACTTCAAGACCTTCGGCGATATCGACGATCGCGGCGAGCGCGCCCGAGGTGACAAGCAACAGGCTCGGGATGGTCGGCCACTCCGCATGCCAGGGGCCGGCGCTACGCTCGTGATCGCCCACTTGGGCTGCGAAAATCGTTGCCGCGAGATTCGGCGCCATGGTCGCGGCGGCCAGCGCGCTTGCGGCTGCGACCGGGTTGCGTTTGTGCGGCATGGTGGAAGAGCCGCCGCGGCCCTCGCCGGATGGTTCGAACGCTTCGGCGACGTCGGTCTGCATCATCAACTGGACGTCGCGGGCGATCTTGCCGCAGGTACCCGCGATGATGGCGAGCACGGAAGCTATCTCCGCGATCCGGTCGCGGTGGGAGTGCCACGGCGCCTCCGGCAAGGGCAGTTGCAGGACCTCGGCGAGCTTTTCTGCCACCTTCATTCCGCGGTCGCCGAGCGCTGCGAGCGTGCCGGCAGCGCCTCCGAATTGAAGTGCCAGCGACTGGCGCCTGAGACGGTGCAGCCGGCCGCGCGAGCGATGCAGCGCAGCCGCATATTCCGCAAGCTTCAAGCCGAACGGCATCGGCAGCGCGTGTTGCAGCCAGGTGCGCGCCACGACCGCGGTGTGGCGATGCTGCCCTGCAAGCCGCGCAAAGCCCGTCACCGCGCGTCCGATATCCAGAAGCAACGCGTCGATGCCGGCGCGCAAGGTGAGCATGACGGCGGTATCGATCACGTCCTGGCTGGTCGCGCCCCAGTGCACATAGCGCGCGGCCTCGCTATCCGTCCTGGCGACTTCGGCGGTCAGCGCCTTGACGAGGGGGATTGCCAGATTGCCGGACCGCGTGGCGGCCTGCGCCAGCGTGGCCAGGTCGAAGGCGTCGGCCTTGCAGGCCTTCGCGATCGCTTCTGCCGCGCCGGACGGGATAACGCCGGTTGCAGCCTGCGCGCGCGCCAGCGCAGCCTCGAAATCGAGCATGTTCTGGAGCGTCGCCGCGTCGTCGCAAACCGCGCGCATGGCGGCGCTCGACAGCATGGGCGCGAGCAGGGATGAGAGCGAGTTACTCATGACGGGCTAGTGGAGTAGAGCGGAATGGACATTTGCTATCGTACTAACCGCGCGTACGAAAAGCGAATGTCAATTTCAAACTCCACTGGAAACCTGTGTTTGCTGGCGGCCCCCGGGAGCACCGCCAAGGCGGATGCGTACCCCCCGCGAATATGCATCTTCCCTTTGCGGCATTCCTGCATTACTTGAAGCCAGGATCGAAAACGGGAGGCCCACATGGCCATGACGATGCACGGGGAGGTCCAGCTTGCGGCCTCGCGCGAGGCGATTTGGGAGAAGTTGAACGATCCCCTTGTGCTCAAGGCCTGCATTCCCGGATGCGAGGAATTGGAACGAACCGAGGATAACGGCTTTCGCGCGGCCGCGAAGATGAAGGTCGGCCCGGTTTCGGCCCGCTTCAAGGGCAAGGTGGCGCTGAGCGATCTCGACCCGCCGAACGGCTACAGGATTTCAGGCGAGGGCGAGGGCGGGGTGGCCGGCTTTGCCAAGGGCGGGGCGACGGTCGCGCTTGCGGACAAGGACGGCGGCACCCTCCTGACCTACGATGTCGAGGCGCAGATCGGCGGCAAGCTTGCCCAACTCGGGCAGCGCCTGGTCAACGGTGCAGCCAAGAAACTCGCCGATGAATTCTTCGCGAATTTTGCCAAGGCGGTGGAAGGCTGATTTCAAGGAGCGAGCCTGGAAAGACAAGCCTGAATCGAGCCCCCCTTCGAAGCCCGTTCGTCATGTCGAGCCATGCGGTGATGTGGTTGCTCATTGCCGCCACGGCCCATATTATGTCCCCGAAACAACTGAAATGACTGCGCCGCCGGGCAGCGTTGGCGCAGATGAAGAGAGCCCCGAAATGGCGAAAATCTCCCTGATCGTGAACGGTAATCCCGAGAACGCCAACATCGATCCGCGGACCCTTCTCGTGCAATTCCTGCGCGAGAATCTGCGGCTGACCGGCACCCATGTCGGCTGCGACACCTCGCAATGCGGCGCCTGTGTGGTTCATCTCGACGGCAAGGCCGTCAAATCCTGCACCACGCTTGCGGTCATGGCCGACGGGCACGAAGTCCGGACGATCGAGGGACTTGCGGCCGATGGCGGCCCGCTGCATCCGATGCAGGAGGCATTCCGCGAGCACCACGGCCTGCAATGCGGCTTCTGCACGCCCGGCATGATCATGACGGCGGTCGATATCGTCCATCGCAGGGGCCACGATCTCTCCGACCTCACGATCCGTGAAGAACTCGAAGGCAATCTTTGCCGCTGCACCGGCTATCAGAACATCGTGCAATCCATTGCGGCTGGCGCCAAGGCGATGGCCAAATCCGATCTCGCCTAGGCGAGCCACGTCCGGCGATCAGGAATATTCCAGGGAATATCGATGTACGAATTCAAATATCATCGTCCGGCGACCGTGCGGCAGGCCGCGAACCTCTTGATCAAGAACGAAGACGCCAAGGTGATCGCCGGCGGCCACACGCTGTTGCCGGTCATGAAGCAGAGGCTCGCCAGCCCGCCGCATCTGGTCGATCTCTCCCATATCGAGGGGCTCGACGGCATCGAGATGAAGGGCCGGTCGCTCGTCATCGGTGCCACCGCCACCCATCATATGGTTGCCACATCGGCCATCGTCGGTGAGGCGATCCCGGCGCTCGCCTATCTTGCCGGTCTGATCGGCGATCCGGCGGTGCGTTATCGCGGCACCATCGGCGGCTCGCTCGCCAACAACGACCCGACCGCCGACTATCCGGCGGCCGTGTTCGCGCTGGGCGCGACCATCGTCACCAACAAACGCCGTCTCAAGGCTGAAGAATTCTTTCAAGGGCTGTTCTCGACGGCGCTCGAGAGCGACGAGATCGTCACCAAGGTGATGTTTCCGCTGCCGAAGAAGGCGGCCTATATCAAATTCCGCAACCAGGCCTCGCGCTATGCGCTGGTGGGGGTGTTCGTCGCCAGGCGTCCGTCGGACGTGCGCGTCGCGGTCACCGGCGCGGGCTCGGACGGTGTATTCCGCGTCGCGGCCTTTGAGGAAGCGCTGAAGAAGCGCTTTTCGCCGAAGGCGCTCGACGGCCTGACGATTCCCGCGACCGGGTTGAACGGCGACCTGCATGGCAGCGCCGAATACCGGGCGCATCTGATTGCCGTCATGGCACGGCGCGCGGTCGAAGCTGCCACTGGAAAATCCTGAGTTTTGGCGATCCCGACTTCATCAAGACTGGTTCAACCATGACCACATCGGCGCCGCCCAAATCCGTCGATGCCATGCTGGAGCTGTTGGCCTCGCGCGGCTATCTCGCCGAAAGGTCGCTGGCGACCGTCACCTATCTGTCGCTGCGGATGGGCCGGCCTTTGTTTCTTGAAGGCGAGGCCGGCGTCGGCAAGACCGAGATCGCCAAGGTTTTGGCGGCGGGGCTCGGGCGCAAGCTGATCCGCCTGCAATGCTATGAAGGCCTCGATGCCGCTTCCGCCGTCTATGAGTGGAACAGCGCCGCGCAGATGATTGCGATCCGGCTTGCGGAAGCCGCCGGCGATACCGACCGCGAGCAGCTCTCGGGCGATATTTTTGCCGAACGCTTTCTGATCAAGCGGCCGCTGTTGCAGGCGCTGGAGCCGGATGTCGCGGGCGCGCCGGTGCTGTTGATCGACGAACTCGACCGCGCCGACGAAGCGTTCGAAGCCTACTTGCTGGAAATCCTGTCGGACTTCCAGATCACGATTCCCGAATTCGGTACCGTGAAGGCTCCGCAGCCGCCGATCGTCATCATTACCTCGAACCGTACCCGCGAAATCCACGACGCCTTGAAGCGGCGATGTCTTTATCATTGGGTCGATTATCCCGATGCCGAGCGCGAGCTTGCGATCGTGAAGTCGCGCGTGCCCGGAATCTCCGCCAAATTATCCCAGCAGGTGGTACGTTTCGTGCAGGCGCTGCGCGATCAGGATTTCTACAAATCGCCGGGGGTCGCCGAAACGCTCGACTGGGCCACCGCGCTCACCGAACTCGATGCGCGCTCGCTCACGCCCGAGGTGATCGGCGACAGCCTCGGCGCGCTGCTCAAATACCAGGACGACATCGCGCGCATGCAGGGCGAGACGCTGCAAAAGGTTTTGAAAGAAGCGACGAGCGAGACGTAATATACGCCTTCGCACAGTGATCGTCATTTTCGGGATGCGCCATCGCGACAAAATAGCGAAGCTATTTTGCGCGGGAGGCGCAGGGTGAGGAATCCATAACCACCATCGTGAGTATGGACTCTCAGGCGCGCAATTGTACAACACAGCTCGCTCGTTTCACTCGTGCCCCGGAATGACGAGAGATGGGATGAGTTAGGACGCATGGTCACCATCGATCACCTCAATCCACCATCCGGTCGGGCGGCCGACAACATCATCGGCTTTGCGCGCGCGTTGCGGGCGGCCGGAATTCCGGTCGGGCCCGGTGCGGTGATCGACGCCATGAACGCACTCCAACTCGTCGAGATCGGCAAGCGTGCCGACGTGTTCGCGACGCTGGAGGCCATTTTCGTCAAACGCCACGAGCATGCGCTGATTTTCGCGCAAGCTTTCGACCTGTTCTTCCGCGCCGCCGAAGACTGGAAGCACATGCTGGATTCGGTGCCGCTGCCCGATCACGCCAGGAAGAAGCCGCCGCCCGCCTCGCGCCGTGTCCAGGAGGCATTCGCCCACACGCAAACGACCGAGGCAACCCAGGCCGAGCCGCAGGAGGCGAGACTTGCGGTTTCCGACAAGGAAATTCTGCAGAAGAAGGATTTCGCGCAGATGACGGCGGCCGAGATCGCGGAAGTCACGCGCGCGATCGGGGCCATGAAACTGCCGCAGGCGGAATTGCGCACCCGCCGCTACCGGCCCGATGCGAGGGGCTTGCGGCTCGACATGCGGCGGACCTTGCGCGCCTCCTTGCGCACGGGCGGCGATATCATCGATATCCGCAAGCTCGGGCGGATCGACAAGCCGGCGCCGATCGTGGCGCTACTCGATATATCGGGTTCGATGAGCGAATATACTCGCCTGTTCCTGCATTTCCTGCATGCCATCACGGACGCCCGCAAGCGCGTCTCGGTGTTTCTGTTCGGCACGCGCCTGACCAATGTGACGCGCAGCCTGCGCGCGCGCGACCCCGACGAGGCACTCGCAAGCTGTTCGTCCTCGGTTGAGGACTGGGCCGGGGGCACCCGGATTGCGACCTCGCTCCACACCTTCAACCAGCTGTGGGGCCGCCGCCTGCTGGGCCAGGGCGCGATCGTGCTCCTGATTTCCGACGGATTGGAGCGCGAGGCCGACGCCCGGCTCGCCTTCGAGATGGATCGGCTGCATCGCTCCTGCCGCCGCCTGATCTGGCTTAACCCGCTCCTGCGTTACGGCGGCTTCGAACCCAAGGCGCAGGGCGTCAAAATGATGCTGCCGCACGTTGACGAATTCCGCCCGGTGCATAATTTGAGGTCTATCGCAGAGCTGATCGAGGCGCTTTCTTCGATGCCCCAACCGCATCATCGTGGCCAGATCCGGCCGGCAGCTTGAACAACGTTTGAAAAACCAGCGAGGTTTCCATGCTCAATCGCGACGAAGACATTCTTAAAGCTGCGGAAGACTGGCAGAAGGCTGGTCACGGCGTGGCGCTCGCCACCGTCGTCGAAACCTGGGGCTCGGCGCCGCGGCCGGCCGGATCGAACCTCGTCATCAACGATGACGGCACGTTTTTGGGGTCGGTCTCCGGCGGCTGTGTCGAAGGCGCGGTCGTCACCGAGGCGCTGGATGTGATCGCAAGCGGCAAGCCGAAGATGCTCGAATTCGGCGTCGCCGACGAAACCGCCTGGAATGTCGGCCTGTCCTGCGGCGGCACGATCCGGGTGTTCGTCGAGAAAGTCGGGTCATAGTAGTGTCGCCGATTTGAAGTTCCTACGGTGGGTGCCGCGATCAGGATTAGGAACTTCAAATCGAAAAGCGACACTACCAAGAATATTATGTTTTTAGTGCCCCTTTGTTTCCCGGAGTTCGCAAAGTGGGTGCTGCGACGGTATGCGAACTTCGGGAAACGGGGCGCTAATGAAGCTTAATACTCTTAAAGAACTGAACGCCGAACGCGCCGCGCGGCGGCCGGTGATTGTCGTGACCGATACGGCCAATGGCGAACAGCGGTTGGTCAAGGCCAGGGACTTCAGCGCCGATCCCTTACGCGATGCGCTTTCAAAGCAGCTTCGCATGGGCAAGAGCGCGACGGTCGAGGTCGATGGCAAAAAGCTGTTCCTGAATGTCTATGCGCCGACTGCGCGCATGGTGATCGTCGGTGCTGTCCATATCAGCCAGGCGTTGGCGCCGCTGGCGCGCTCGCTCGGTTATGACGTGACGGTGGTCGATCCGCGCACTGCATTTGCGAGCCCCGAGCGCTTTCCGGACGTGTCGCTGATCGCCGAATGGCCCGACGTCGCGTTGCCGCCGCTCAATATCGATCACTACACCGCATTCGTGGCGCTCACGCATGATCCCAAGATCGACGATCCGGCACTGCTGCACGCTTTTGCGCGCGACTGCTTCTATATTGGCGCGCTTGGGTCGCGAAAGACGCACGCTAAACGCGGCGAGCGCCTGAAGTCGCAGGGCGCGGCCGATGCCGACATCGCGCGCATCCATGCGCCGATTGGCCTTTCGATCGGCGCGGTCTCGCCTTCCGAGATCGCGGTGTCGATCATGGCCGAGATAACTGCGAGCTTGCGGATGGGACAAGAAAAAGAAGCCGCGGCATGAAGTTCGGCCCAGCCAGCCCGGCGGACGCGATCGGCGGAGTCACCGTCCACACTCTCCGCCAGGGCACGCTGGTGCTCAAAAAGGGCACGACCATCGGCCAGGCGGAGGCCGCGGCGCTGAACCGGGCCGGCGTCAAGGAAATCGTGGTGGTGCGGCTTGAGGAGGGCGACGTTTCGGAAGATGTCGCCGCTGCCGGCATCGCGCGGGCCGTGGCCGGAAATGGCATCCATGTCGAGCGGGCCTTCACCGGGCGCGCCAATCTGTTCGCCGCAAGGGCCGGCGTGCTGGTGGTGGACCGCGCCGCCGTCGATCGCATCAACGGTGTGGACGAAGCCATCACTTTCGCAACGCTGGCTGCCTTCAAACCGGTGGTCGAAGGCGAAATGGTTGCGACCGTAAAGCTGATCCCCTTCGGGGTCGAAGCGAGGTTACGCGATGCAGCGGTCGAAGCCGCCAAAGGCGGGGCGCTTCAGGTTGTACCTTACGTCATCAAGCGTGTCGGCGTGATCTCGACCTTGCTGCCGGGGCTCGCGCCCAAGGTGGTCGACAAGACATTGAAGGTAACGGTGGAGCGGCTGGCGCCGGCGGACGCTACCGTCATAGCCGAGCGCCGCGTGCCGCATGAAGAGGCCGCGCTCAAGGCGGCGATGAAGGAGTTGCTCGGCCTTGGTGCAGAACTCGTCATCGTGTTTGGCGCCTCCGCAATCGCCGACCGGCGCGACGTGATTCCGGCGGCGCTTTCAGGTATCGGCGGCGCCATCGAGCATTTCGGCATGCCGGTCGATCCCGGCAATCTCCTGTTGATCGGCAAGGCCGGCGACGTGCCGGTACTCGGCGCGCCGGGCTGCGCGCGTTCGCCGGTCGAAAACGGATTCGACTGGGTGTTGATGCGTCTGCTCGCCGGGCTCAAGGTGACCCGCGCCGAGTTGACGGGGATGGGAGTCGGCGGATTGTTGATGGAAATCGTCACCCGGCCGCAGCCACGCGAAGGCCGCGAGACCGATGACAATCCTCACGTGAGCGCGGTCGTGCTCGCCGCCGGCCGCTCGACCCGGATGGGCGGTCCGAACAAGCTGTTGGCCGAGCTTAACGGCCAAAAGCTGGTCCGGATCGTGATCGAACAGGCGCTCGCCTCGAAGGCAAAGGACGTGATCGTCGTCACCGGTCACCAGGCCGAGCTGGTCGAGAAGGCGCTTGCAGGTCTCAACGTGAAATTCGTCCGCAATTCGGATTTCGCCGGGGGGCTGGCGAGTTCGGTGAAGGCAGGCATATCGGCAGTCCCCGGCCACGCCGACGGGGCGGTGATTTGTCTTGGCGACATGCCGATGATTTCGGCCGGCCTGATCGACCGTCTGATCGAGGGTTTTGCGCCCGATCGCGGCAATTTAATTGCGGTCCCCGTCAACGACGGACGCCGCGGCAATCCGGTCCTGTGGTCGCGCCGCTTCTTCAACGAATTGATGACGCTCGATGGCGATGTCGGCGCCCGTCACCTCATCGCCAGGCATAACGAAGCGGTCGCCGAAGTCCCGGTCGAGGGCGACGGCGCGTTTCTGGATATCGATACGCCCCAGGCGCTCGAAGCCGCGCGCGGCGATTAGTGGAAGTGCCGCGCCCGCCAATTCCTGCGATCTCTTCCTCCCGTTCACCAAGTTGAAACGTCCTTTCCCTTAGATTGCGTCCGCTCAAATCGGGGGGAGGATTTTTTGATCGTGTCGACCACAGTCGCGCGCCGTCGTGCGTTGTTCGTTCTTGCATTCACCATCGTGGTCGGCGCACTTCCCGTCTGGTCACCGAAAGCTGGGCCGCAGGCGCATTTGCGTATGGAAAATGCGGCGCCCACGGCTATGCGGTCAAGCCGCACATTTCGAACACGCTGAATGAAGCCACACGCGAGTGCTACAAGTTCGGCGGCAAAGAATGCGTGATCCGCGCCTGGGCCTGCGACGCCAAAGGATAGGCAAGGGACGGGATTGGGCCGCGACGAGGCCCAGCTATGAAGGCGAGCGCGCTTACTGCTTTGCGGCCAGGTTCTCGATCCGCACCCCGTCGCGGTCCTCGATGATTTCGGCGATCCACCGGCGGTGACAATGAAGGTGGTCGCGCTCGTAGCAAAGGATGCAGACGGGCCCAGACTGCTTCACCAGCGCCGAAAGCTCGTCGAGTTCTTCCTTCGCCTGTGGCGTCTTGAGATGCTTTGCGTAGATCTTGTGAAGCGCATCGAACTGCCCGGCGCGCGCCGCCAGGCGGCCGTCCTTCGGCGTGCCGAGCCCGCGCAGGTGCACATAGGCGATGCCGCGCTCATCGAGGCCGGCGGCAAGCTGGCTTTTTGAAAAGCCGGGGCGGCGCGATGAGGCGACGGCGCGCACATCGACAAGCAGTTTCACGCCGGCCTGCTCCAGCTCGTCGAGCACCGATTTGGCCGGTGTCTGTTCATAACCGATCGTGAAGAGTTTCTTCGACCCGGCCACGTTCTACCCGTCTTGATTAGCTGACGCGCGCGATCAATTCCATCGCGCCAGCGGGTGCGCGAATCTTGCCTTCATGAATGACGTAAGCAAAGACGTCGCGCGCGACTTTTTTTGCTTTCGCGGAATCAACGCGGGGCAAGTCGTCCGGTTCGCCGCCCTCGGCCCATAGTTGCAGCCGTCTGGCCCAGGCATCGAGCTGCTTCGGCGGATAGCAGGTCTTGATCTCGTCGTTGCCTTTTTGCAGCCGCGCGTAGACGAAATCGCCGACGACATCGGCGATCGCCGGATATTTGCCGTGCTCCGCGAAAACCACCGGCGTCTCGAACTTTCGGATCAGCGCCACGAAGCCGGGCACGCAAAAACTGTCGTGGCGAACCTCGACCACATGGCGCAGGAGTCGCCCCTCGGCCTGCCGCGGCAGCAGTTCGAGGAATTTGCCGAAATCCGCTTCGTCGAATTTCTTGGTCGGCGCGAACTGCCAGAGCACGGGGCCGAGGCGGTCGCCAAGCTCGAGCACGCCGGAATCGTAAAACCGCTTCACGGAGTCGCCGGCCTCCGCCAGCACGCGGCGATTGGTGGCAAAGCGCGGGCCCTTCACGGAGAACACAAAGCCGTCGGGCACCTCGCGCGCCCATTTGCGAAAGCTCTCCGGCTTCTGCGAGCCGTAATAGGTGCCGTTGATCTCGATCGAGGTGAGCTTGGAAGCCGCATACTGCAGCTCTTTCGCCTGCGTGAGCTTCTCGGGGTAAAACACCCCGCGCCAGGGCTCAAACGTCCAGCCGCCGATGCCGATATAGATATGGCCGGATTTCGCGGCTGCTTTGGAGGCGGGGGTCTTGCTCACCGGACGGTCTCGTTCGCGTGGATCAGGGATAGGGCGGAGCGTAATCAAACGGTTGCGAATTGGCCAGTTCAGGCGATTGGCGTTGCTGCCATTGCTGGCCCCTTGCGGAATGCCCGAGAGGTTCCTATATCATAGAGAACGGCGACGTTGATGCTTCATAGCTCCGGCGCTGGGACGACCACGAAATAGCTCGGTTGCGCCGGATGTACGCGCGCCATCTGTTCGTGGTCGTTGGCATTTTTGGGCCTGTTTTGGCCTTTCCGGGCTTACCTTTCCCGGCCGTTCCCTTGGCATCCTATTAGGCGATCGGATATACGCTGGCGTCATGAATGACGCCATGCAAACAGGGCCTGTAAGCCCGACCCAGGCCATTGGTTTGCCACAGCTTTCGGTCATTGTTCCCACCTTCAACGAGCGGGACAATGTCACCACCCTGTTTCGGCGCCTGGAGAAGGCGCTGGCCGGCATCCCCTTTGAAGTTGTTTTCGTCGACGACAATTCGCCTGACGGCACCTGGCAGGTTGTGCGTGCGCTTTCGCGCGAGGACAGCCGGGTACGCTGCATCCGAAGGATCGGCCGGCGCGGCCTGTCCGGCGCCTGCATCGAGGGTATCCTGGCATCGAGCGCGCCATGCGCGGCGGTGATCGACGCCGACTTGCAGCACGACGAAACCCAATTGCCGAAAATGCTCGCTCTCCTTCAGGGCGGTGAGTTCGATCTCGTGGTCGGCAGCCGCTACATCGAAGGCGGCAGTGCGGACAGTTTCAACCGTCAACGGGCTGGCGCGAGCGCGCTGGCGACCGAAGTTGCAAAACGCACATTGCGGGTGATGATCGCCGATCCCATGAGCGGCTTCTTCGTGATCCGCAGGGAGCGTTTCGAGGCGTTGGCGCCGCAACTGTCCACGCAAGGCTTCAAGATCCTGCTCGATGTCGTGGCGACCGCCCATGGCGATCTTCGCGTCAAGGAAATCCCCTATACGTTCGGCTCGCGGCTGCACGGCGAGAGCAAGCTTGATTCCATGGTGGCGCTGGATTTCCTCGGGCTGGTGCTGGCCAAGCTGACCCATGACGTGGTGTCGCTGCGGTTTTTGCTGTTTGCGATGGTCGGCTCGCTGGGACTCGTCGTGCACCTTGCCGCGCTCTATGTGGCGCTCAGGATTTTCGGCTTTAGCTTTGCGGAGGCGCAGGCCTGCGGCGCGCTTTCCGCCATGACCAGCAACTTCGTCCTCAACAACTTCCTGACCTACCGTGACCAGCGGCTGAAGGGTTTTGCGATCCTGCGCGGCCTGTTGCTGTTCTATCTCGTCTGCAGCGTCGGGCTGTTCGCCAATGTCGGCGTGGCGTTCTCGGTTTATGATCAGCAGCCGATCTGGTGGCTGGCCGGGGCGGCGGGCGCCTTGATGGGCGTGGTCTGGAATTACGCGATGTCCGGCCTGTTCGTCTGGCGCAAGCGATGAACCTTCCATGAGTCCGACTGAAGCTCGGCTCATCCGCAACACCTCGCTCGCGGTTGCGGCATTGGTTGTGTTGCGCCTGGTCAGCGCGGCCTGGACGCCGCTGACTTTCGACGAGGCCTATTACTGGATCTGGTCGAAGCATCTCGCATTTGGCTATTACGATCATCCGCCGGGTGTCGCGCTCGTGATCCGCCTCGGCACCATGATCGGCGGCGATACCGAGCTTGGCGTGCGGCTGATATCGATCCTGCTCGCGCTGCCGATGAGCTTTGCGGTCTATCGCACCGCCACGATCCTGTTCGGCGGCCAGCGCGTGGCGGCAACCGCAACCATTCTCCTCAACGTCACCATGATGGCGTCGGTCGGCACCCTGATCGTGACGCCGGATTCGCCCTTGCTGGTGACCTCGAGCTTTGTGCTGTTCTTCCTCGCCAAGGTGCTGGAGACAGGGCGTGGCGCGTGGTGGCTCGCGGTCGGCGCGGCCGTGGGCCTGGCGCTATCGTCGAAATACACCGCGATGTTTTTCGGCCCCGCGATCCTGATCTGGCTTGTCAGCGTGCCGAAGCTGCGGCAATGGCTGTTCTCTCCGTGGCTCTATCTCGGCGGGCTGGTGGCGCTTATCGTGTTTGCTCCGGTCATTCTCTGGAATGCCGATCACCAATGGGTTTCCTTCATCAAGCAACTTGGCCGCTCGGAAGTCGTTGAGTTCAAGCCGGCCTTCATCGCCGAATTGATCCCGACGCAAATTGGCTTTGCGACGCCGCTCGTTTTCGTGCTCGGCACGATGGGGCTCTACGCGCTGTTGCGGCGCGAGAGTGGCACGTTGCCTGCGCGCGCGCTGATCAACGCGATGTTCTGGACCATCGCGCTCTATTTCATCTGGCATTCGCTGCATGCCCGCGTCGAGGCGAACTGGTTTGCGCCGGTCTATCCTGCCTTCGCGATCGCGGCGGCCGCGGCCGCACACCTGATTCAATGGGAGCGATATCAGCAACGCGTGGCGAACTTCTGCCTGCGCTGGGCGGCGCCGACCGGCATCTTGATGTTTGCAGCTCTCATCGTCCAGGCCAATACCGGTGCACTTTCCGGCTTCCGCCGTGACGCCACCGTGCGCAGCGTCGGTGTTGGCTGGAAAAGCCTTGCCGCCGACATCGAAGCGGTTCGCGCGCGCACCGGGGCGTCTTGCGTGCTTGCGGCTGATTACGGCACCACGGGCTGGCTGACGTTTTATCTGCCGAAGGGTACTTGCGTGGTGCAGCCGATGCAGCGCATTCGCTGGGTCAACATGGGCGAGCCTGATCCGGCAAAACTGTCGGGCAAGCTTTTGTGGGTCGATGAGGTGCGGCCCGCGTTGCTTTGTTATGCGAAAGAGACGTTCAACAAGATCGAGCGGGTCGCGGAGTTGAAGCGCATGCGGGGGCCGCTTGTGATCGAGACCTACGGTCTTGACCTGCTGGAAGACCCAAAACGCGCGGTGCTCGATACCTCCCCGCCGCCGGAGCTGGAGCCGGGCTCCGTTAAACGGCAGAGGGCGGATTTTGGGGCAGAAAATTGTGTTTTTCCCCGCTGATCTACGGGGCTAACCCACGGGAAATGCGTACCAAATTGGGACTGCCCCACAACCGCCCGCACTTAATCCCCATTTAACTAAAAGTTGCCTTAATGACGGCCCCTGCCTCTGCGAGATGGGATGCCGAATTCGGCGGACGATCGCGCATTGGCCGCCGTTCGAAGGTGTTCGAGGGGAGCACCGGATCGAACGGCGGTTATGGGGAGGTGACGTGAAATTAGTCCGGATACGGGGCGTATGAGTATCAGTACAGTTGCGTGCTACAATTTCGCGGCGCCCACACTCAGAAAACCAGCCCACCAGTCGGCCTCCCGGCGTTTGCTCGCGATAGCGGCAATCGGGGGTCTTGTGCTTGGCTCCAGCTGGATCGTCTATGCGAATATTTTTGCGGCAAGCCCTTATCCGCAGCTTAGCGATTCCGGCTTCGATGAACCGGTGGTGCAGTACCCGGCCGATATTGTAGCCCGCAATTTCGCCAGTTTCGATCCGCCGCTGACCGTTGTGCCGGAAACGGTGCGGCCCCAGCCCGAACCCCAGCCCCAGCTTTCCTTCCTCGATCGTTTCGCGGCAGCCAGCGCGCAAGGCGTTGCACCTGCGCCGCAGCCCGAAACTCCGAAAATCGCCGAGGCTGCAAAGTCGCAACCAGCGCCTGCTAGGCTTGCCGACGCGGCTAGGCCAAGGGAGAACGCCAAGGATTTGAAGGAAGCGACGAAGGAAACCGCGCGGACGCAAGTTGCCGCTGTCACGCCGCCGTCGCGTTCCAACGATTTGACCAAGATTGATCCGTCCAGGGGCGATCTGGCGAAGAGCGATCCACCCAAGAACGGGAACTCGCTCAGCGACATGGCGCAGCGTGCGAAAAACGCGATCCTGTCGATCGCCTCGGGCGAGAGGCAGTCGATCACCGAAAAGCTGTGGGGCAAGGGATCTTCGCGCAGTCCGGTTTTGGCCTATGCGTCCGCCGACGCCAGCGTGACGGGCAGCATCGGCCGCCCGCAAAATCCCGCGCTCGGGGGATCGGCGCCCTACGAACGCGACACCGCAGTCTACGACATCTCGGCGCACATGGTCTATCTGCCCGACGGCACCAGGCTCGAGGCGCATTCCGGCCTCGGCGCCAAGCTCGACGATCCCGGCTCGGCGAATGTCCACATGCGCGGCGTGACGCCGCCGCATATCTACGAGCTGAAGCCGCGTGAATCGCTGTTTCACGGCGTGCCGGCGTTGCGGTTGAACCCGGTCGGCGGCGAAGACGCGATCTACGGCCGCAGCGGGTTGCTCGCGCACACCTACATGCTCGGGCCCAACGGCGATTCCAACGGCTGCGTCTCGTTCAAGGACTATAACGCCTTCCTCAATGCCTACCACAACCAGGGTATCAGGCATCTTGCGGTGGTCGCGCGCATCGACTGAGCGGTCGCGCGCGATCCTTTTCCATTCGAATTTCAAACAGCTTTGCGTCATTCGTCGCGAATCCCTCGTTCGTCATGGCCGGGCAGAGCCGTTCTTTGAACGGCTATGCCCGGAGATGGCAGGCAGCTGAATTCTGGATTGCTTCGGAACTCTCACCACTCGCGATGACGCAACTTCACCTTCCCGCGGCGCAAACACGCCCGAGTTGTGCAAGAATTTCGGCCCTCCAAAAGAAAAGGGCGCAGGGAATGCCGGATGCTTGATCGCACCCGCGGTCTCGCGTGCGAAATGAAACAAGCACACGAGCGTAGTCACCACAGGTACGCCGAAACATTCCGGCATTCCCCGCGCGATGGTTTTAGCGGTTTCCTTCGAGCTCTCCCTGGTGATCGGGCGTTTTTGTCACCATCGCCGGCCGCGATGCAAAGCATCGTCGCCAACTTGACATCAGCGTCGAGATGTCAGGACCACACGACTTCTCCGTCCGCCACAGCGCCGTTCGTCTTGCGGCCCTGTGGCGTCCATCGCATCCCGCGCCCAACACTTTGTGACGATCGCGAAGCGCCCCTCTTATGGGGTGCGGGACGGGGCGAGCTTATAGAGATGATTTGCCCGACGTGCCGAGCGAAATATTTTGCGCGAAAGGACTGGACAGTAGACTCGGCGTTGATTGTGTTCACGAAATTCGATTTTTGGCGCAACGATTTTGCGGGCCTGGACGTCGTCTTTTGCGTGACCTCCTGGAATCTCCAGTTAAGGCCCGTGGTTATGGATTCTCCGATGTGCAATTGCACATCGTAGCCCGCGCCTTCCGCGCAAAATAGCTTCGCTATTTTGTCGCGACGGCGCGTCCCGGAATGACGGGCTGAAATGGCGCCAGAAGCCCGTCCTGTCAATCCGGGTCCACGCGAAGACGCGCTCTCGGAATGATGGCTGAGACGGCTGTTGCATCCTTTCCCGTCATTCGGCCTTCGATATTAACGCCTTGATAACCGAAATTGCTAACCCGAACTCCACGCTCGGATTTTATCCTTCTTGGGCGGGGAGCAAAAATAATGCTGAACATCAGCAAACCTTCTGTTGGCGGAAAAGGCGCGATCGACGCTGACGTCTTGATCGATAGCGAAGCGCCTGGCCGGCGCAATCCAATTTTCTGGCTCGTCATTTGCGGCATTCTGCTGATTGCGGCGATAGCGATCGGCACCGCGACGATGGTCAGCACCTTTCGCGATCAAGCGCTCGAGAGCAGCAAACGCGAACTGGAAAATACCGTCTTGTTGCTCGCTCGTCACTTTGACCAGCAACTGGAAGATACCGAGGTGCCGCTAATCGAGCTCATCGAGCAAGTACATCAGGCCGGCGTCGCGTCTCCCGACGATTTCAGGCGCCAGATGTCCACTCCCGAAACGTACCTGCTGTTGGCGGAAAGCGTCAGCCGCACATCCAAGATCTCGGGCCTCAATATCTATGACGCAGAGGGTTTCCTGATCAGTTCATCGGAAGCGTCGACTGTTCCGAACGTCAAGATTGACGATCGCGCCTATTTCAAGGCTCTCAAGTCCAGCCCGGAGGCGGCGCGGTCCCAGGTCGAACTGGTGCGCAGCCGCCTTACCGGAGAGTGGAGGATGCTCATCGCCCGCAAGGTGGTTGGGCCGGACGGTCAGTTTCTCGGCGTCGTCGCGCGGTCCATTGCGCCGGCAAGGTTTGAGGAGTTCTTTTCCACGGTCGCGCTTGGAAAAGACGCCGCGATCGTCATGCTTCATCATGACGGCGTGCTGCTGGCGCGCTATCCTCACATCGATGAGTTCATCGGCAAGAATTTCAGGGAAGGCTCAACACCGCAGGCAACATTGTTCGGCCTGGATCACGGCACCGGCCGGTTGATCAGTCCGCTCGACGGCGGGGAGCGGTTGGTAGCCGTTCAAAGCCTGGCTCGATTTCCGCTTTCGGCGGTGGCGAGCACTACGATCGCATCGGCTCTCGCCGACTGGTGGGCACAAACCAAATTTCTGGTGGTGGCCGCTATTCTTTCGGCGATCATTGTCGCTGTTATTCTCGTGCTGATCGTTCGGCACTTGTCGTGGCAACACCAGGTATCTCAGAACCGGATAAAACTGGAAAAACAGCGCCTCGATACCGCCGTCGAAAACATGACGCAGGGTTTGACGTTGTTCGATCGATCCAAGCGGCTCGTGATCTGCAACCAGCGATATATCCAGATGTATGGCCTGTCGCCCGATGTGGTGAAACCGGGCTGTTATCTTCGCGATCTGATCGTCCATCGCAACGAGTTGGGATTTATTCAAGTCGAGGTCGACAAATACTGTGCCCGAATTCTGGAGCATGTCGCCCACGGGGAGGTAATCACGCTGCAATCCACGGAAGGGCGCACCGTTCAAATCACGCACCGTCCGCTGTCCGATGGCGGGTGGGTAGCCACACATGAAGATATCACCGAACGGACGCGCCAGGAACAGGAGGCCTTTCAGCAGGCGACCGAACTCGCGCGCATAAACATGCAATTTGACGCAGCCTTGAGCAATATGACGCAGGGGCTTTGCATGTTCGACGGTGAGAAGCGTCTCGTGGTCTGGAATGAGCGTTATGCCGAGTTGTACCGGCTGCCACCGGACCTGCTGAAAATCGGAACGCCTCACGAAGTCATTATCGCCGATCGAATATCTCGCGGCATTCTCGAAGGCGAGACGAACAACTCCGCGGCCAGGAAAAAGATCGCCTCGTTAAATCAGCTGCCGAGGGATTCGGCATCGTGCAGGGTCGACGAATTCTCCGATGGGCGCTTCATCCTTGTTACCCGGCAGCCGATGGCTGACGGCGGGTGGCTGGCAACGCACGAAGATATCACCGAGCGGCGACGGTCGGAGGCAGAGATCATCCACCTGGCGCGCCACGACGCACTGACGGGACTTGCCAACCGCGCGGAGTTCAATGCGAGGCTCGAAGCAGTGAGCAAGCACCTGAAGCGGAACCGGGGCACGTTCACGGTCATGATGATCGACCTCGATAAATTCAAGGCCGTCAACGATACGCTGGGGCATCCGGCCGGAGACCGGCTTCTGGTTGAAGTCGCAAAGCGTTTGCGCTCCACGGTTCGCGAAACCGACGTGTTGGCCCGATTGGGCGGCGACGAATTTGCCATCATTCAGGAAAGCGCAGCCAATCAGCACGAGGCGGCAATCGCGCTGGCGCTTCGGATCATCGGCAGCATTTCTCAGCCGTTCGACCTCAGTGGCAATCGGGCGAGCCTGGGGGCCAGCATCGGCATCGTTTTGGCTCCGGAACATGAGATTGACCCCGAGGGTCTCCTGAAGAGAGCAGATCTCGCGCTCTACGACGCCAAGACCAATGGGCGAAACGATTATCGGTTTTTCCGGGATGAGCTTCTCGAGGTTGCCGATACCTTGCGGACAGCAGAGAACGAACTGCGGGACGGCATCGAGCGTCAGGAATTCGAACTGCATTACCAGCCCGTTGTGGATGCGAAGACACGAACGCTTTGCGGCGTCGAAGCGCTGGTCCGATGGCGTCACCCGACCAAGGGACTGACCGGGCCGGACAAGTTCGTCCCACTTGCGGAATCAACCGGCCTGATCGCTCCGCTTGGAGAATGGATTTTGCGGCAGGCTTGCGCAGACGCGGTTTCCTGGCCCGCGCATGTCAAACTGGCGATCAACATCTCGGCCGTTCAGTTCAAGAAGGATAACCTCTTTGAGGTCATATTATCGACGCTGATGGAGACCGGCCTCTCGCCGGGACGGCTGGAGCTTGAGATCACCGAAACATCCCTGCTTGAAAACCAGGAAGCTCATCTGACGACGATACGCCAGCTCAAGAATCTCGGCATCTCGATGGCGCTCGATGATTTCGGCACCGGATATTCTTCGGTCAATTATCTGGCAAACTTTCCGTTCGACAAGATCAAGATCGACAAGTCGTTCACGCAAGGCGTGCTCAATCGCCGTGACTGCAAGGCAGTCGTTGCCTCGACGCTCGCGCTCGCGCAAGGGTTGGGCACCGTCACGACCGCCGAAGGGGTCGAGACAGAAGAACAGTTCGAATACATGTGTGCTGCCGGAGTAGACCTGGTACAGGGCTATCTTTTCGGCCGGCCGGTGCCGATCTCCCAACTCGACCTGCACGCCTCGCTCTCGTCCAAGGAAATGGCGGCGTAGTCAAAGCGATGGGCCTGGGTCGCATCGATCGCGTCTTTCAGCGATGCGCGGTATATCGTGGACGTAAATTCGGCTCGTCATTCCGGGGCGCGCGTCAGCGCGTCCCGAAATGACGGCGGAGAGAGAACAGCCAAACAAAAACCCCGGCATCGCTGCCGGGGTTTTGCATTTTTCGATAGTCGCCTGAAGCGAGGTCTTCTTTAGAAGTCCATGCCGCCCATGCCGCCGCCCGGAGGCATGCCGCCCGCGCCAGCGCCGGCGTTCTTCTTCGGCAGTTCGGCGACCATGGCTTCGGTCGTGATCAGGAGCGCGGCCACCGAGGCTGCGTTCTGGATCGCCGCACGAACCACCTTGGTCGGGTCGATGATGCCCTTCTTGACGAGGTCGCCATATTCGCCGGTCTGCGAGTCGAAGCCGAAAGCGTACGCCTTGTTCTCGAGGATCTTGCCGACGATGACGGAACCGTCTTCGCCCGCGTTGATCGCGATCTGGCGGGCCGGCCAGGACAGTGCCTTGCGCACGATCTCGACGCCGGTCTTCTGGTCGTCGTTCTTGGTGCGGATGCCCTTGAGCTGCTCGGAAGCACGCAGCAGCGCAACGCCGCCGCCCGGCACGATGCCTTCTTCCACGGCCGCACGGGTCGCATGCATCGCGTCATCCACGCGATCCTTGCGCTCCTTCACCTCGACTTCGGTCGCGCCGCCGACGCGGATCACCGCGACGCCGCCGGCGAGCTTGGCCAGACGCTCCTGGAGCTTCTCGCGGTCGTAGTCCGAGGTGGTTTCCTCGATCTGCGCCTTGATCTGGGCGACGCGGGCTTCGATGTCGGCCTTCTTGCCGGCGCCGTTGACGATCGTGGTATTCTCCTTGTCGATCATCACCTTCTTGGCGCGGCCGAGCATGTTGACCGTGACGTTCTCGAGCTTGATGCCGAGGTCTTCCGAGATCGCCTGACCGCCGGTGAGGATGGCGATGTCCTGCAACATGGCCTTGCGGCGATCGCCGAAGCCCGGTGCCTTGACGGCGGCAACCTTGAGGCCGCCGCGCAGACGGTTGACGACCAGCGTGGCCAAAGCCTCGCCTTCGACGTCTTCCGCGACGATGACCAGCGGCTTGCCGG
This sequence comes from uncultured Alphaproteobacteria bacterium, assembly GCA_963832045.1. GTDB lineage: Bacteria > Pseudomonadota > Alphaproteobacteria > Rhizobiales > Xanthobacteraceae > Bradyrhizobium. The sequence goes on along the minus strand of CAWHSM010000002.1, from coordinate 243,629 downwards.
TCTGCACCACGGCTTCGAGCAGCGGCAGCAGCTCGTTCAGCGAGGAGAGCTTCTTCTCGTTGATCAGGATGTAGGCATCGTCCATTTCAACGCGCATCTTGTCGGCGTTGGTGACGAAGTAGGGCGAGATGTAGCCGCGGTCGAACTGCATGCCTTCGACGACATCGAGTTCGGTTTCCAGCGACTTGGCTTCCTCGACCGTGATCACGCCCTCGTTGCCGACCTTCTTCATGGCGTCGGAGAGGAACTTGCCGATCTCGGCATCGCCGTTGGCGGAGATGGTGCCGACCTGGGCGATCTCCTCGTTCGAGGTGACCTTCTTGGAGTTCTTGACGAGGTCGGCGACCACGGCTTCCACCGCCAGATCGATACCGCGCTTCAGATCCATCGGGTTCATGCCGGCGGCGACCGACTTGGCGCCTTCGCGGACGATGGCGGCGGCGAGAACCGTCGCGGTGGTGGTGCCGTCGCCGGCAGCATCGGCCGACTTGGAGGCGACTTCGCGCACCATCTGGGCGCCCATGTTCTCGAACTTGTCGTCAAGCTCGATTTCCTTGGCGACGGTGACGCCGTCCTTGGTGACGCGGGGTGCGCCGAATGACTTGTCGAGCACGACGTTGCGGCCCTTGGGGCCGAGCGTCACCTTGACCGCGTTGTTGAGGATATCGACGCCGCGCAGCATGCGGTCGCGGGCCTCGACGCCGAATTTGACTTCCTTGGCTGACATATTTGTTTTCCCTGAGTTGATCTGGCGCCTCGTCCCGAGGAAGCGGACTTGTCCGCGTCTCGAAGGATGAGGCAATTGTCTTTCTCACCCTTCGAGACGCGCCCGCAGGGCGCTCCTCAGGGTGAGGGCGGTGCGAGTTAAGCGGCCTTCTTCTTGCTGGTGGCGACGTCGGTGAGGACGCCCATGATGTCGCTCTCCTTCATGATCAGGAGATCCTCGCCATCGATCTTGACCTCGGTGCCCGACCACTTGCCGAACAGGACGCGGTCGCCGACCTTGATGTCGATCGGGATCAGCTTGCCGGCCTCGTCACGGCCACCCGGGCCGACGGCGGTGACTTCACCCTGCGAAGGCTTTTCCTTGGCGGTGTCCGGAATGATGATGCCGCCTGCGGACTTCTCTTCGGCGTCGATACGCTTGACCACGACGCGGTCGTGAAGCGGACGGAATTTCATGCAGTCCTCCTAAGTTTTTGAAGATGTTTGCGAATTTTGCAAAATTGGCAGTCGCCGCCGACGAGTGCCAGCGGGCGTATTTCAGATAGTCCAGAGTTGTGGGGGAGGCAAGGTGCCTTAGCAGAAAAATTGGCACTCAAATAGGGCAGCTGCCAGTTTCCGGCGTCATCGTTAACGCGGCTGGCTCAGCGCCCGCGGCGCTATTAGCACCCTCCCTAAGTGGCTGCCAGTGCAGTCTTTTTTCAACAGATCGTTAAACATTTAGGCTTGTGATGCGTTGTTCGCGTGCGTCACATTTCTCTCATGTGAGTGCATCTCGACTCAGGCGGCGCGGTGTGGCGACGCTGACATTCCTTTACGATACGAATGTCAGAACCGGGACACTGGCGGCCGTCTCGCCGACCATGCACTCCTTAAAAGGAGGGTTGGCATGGTCTCGCGGGTTGGGGTTTCCGACGATTTCCGGAAACAGGTGCTGGGTTATGGGCTGACGACGGCGGAAATTCTTTACCGGATGCCGGATCATCCCTCGTTGCTGCAAACCTATGTCTGGCAGAACTACGATCTGTTTCCGAAATTTCCGGCGCTGCAGGATTTCCTCGCCTTCTGGCAGGAGAAACTTGAAGGACCGCTTTATGCCGTCCGTGTCGCGCATTCCAAACTGATCAAGCCTGCCGAGCTGCGCGCGGTGGACGGCGTGTTCCGTCTGCACTGAGTTGCAATCGGCAGGGTGGGTTAGCCGGCCACGTCCGCGATGCGTCAACGGCCGAGACGGAAGGCGTAACATTTGGAGTTGGTGTGTTACGCGTCACTAACCCACCCTACGAACCTGTGCTATCGTCTCATCCACACATCATTGGGAGGATGTCGATGGCCAGAAAGAAGCCAAAGTCGCGTGCAGCAGGCCGCAAGGCCCCACAGAAAAAATCACCGGCGCGCAAAGCGTCCGCACGTAAACCCGCCGCCAAATCAACCGCGCGCAAGAAGCTCGCGAGCAAGGGCAGGGCGGCTAGCCCGGTGAAGCGGGCGCGGCCCAGGCAGTTCATCGCGATCAGCCATCACCGCGACGAGGATTTCAAGGCCGATGGCCTGCGCACTTACGCGAAATACCGCGATCTCGGCGTTGCGGATGCGAGCTCGGGCGTGGCGCGGGCGCATGTCATCCGCCTGATCGGACCGTGCGATCCGCAAGTCGTCTCAAAGCTGCATTTCCACGACGTCGATTTTCAGATGGTCTATGTGCTCAAGGGTTGGGTGAAGACCTATCTGGAAGGCGTTGGCGAGACATTGATGAAGCAGGGCTCGAGCTGGACCCAGCCGCCGCGCGTCAAGCATCTGATCATGGATTATTCCGACGACGTCGAACTGCTCGAGATCATCCTGCCCGCCGACTTCAAGACGGTCGAACTCGCGACGTGATCAAGAGGCGATGATAGTCGTGAAATCCCTCCCCCTTTCAGGGACCCCACAAGGGGCAGGGATGAACCGAGCTCTTCGTCTAGCCGCATGAGCTTCAAATATCGCGAAGACATCGACTGGCTGCGCGCCATTGCCGTGCTGGCGGTGGTCGCGTTCCACTTCGACGTGCCGCCGGTCTATGGCGGCTTTGTCGGGGTCGACATCTTCTTTGTGATCTCGGGTTATCTGATCACCGGGATCCTGCAATCGGAATTGCAAGGCGGCACGCTTTCCTTTGCGCGGTTCTATGAGCGGCGCGTGCGGCGGCTGTTGCCGGCGCTTTATGTCATGGTGGCGCTATCAGCAATTCCCTCATTCCACTATCTCTTGGCGTCCGAACGCGCCGAGTTCTTCCGCTCGGTCGTTTCGGTCGTCACTTTCACCTCGAACTTCTTCTTCTGGTTCCAGACCGGATATTTCGACCATGCCGCGGTGGAGAAGCCGCTGCTGCACACCTGGTCGCTCGCGGTCGAGGAGCAGTTCTATCTCGCGCTGCCTTTGCTGCTGTGGGGGCTTGCGCTGGTTCTGCGCGGCCGCCGCTTCGCGCTGCCGGCGGCGCTCGGCGTGTTGTCGCTTGTTTCATTCGCGTTCTCGATCTGGCTGATGAAGTCCGGCCGCTCGGCAAGCGCCTTCTTCATGAGCCCGCCGCGGGCCTGGGAATTCTTGATCGGCGGACTTGTTTCGGTCGAGGGCTTTCCGGTGCTGCGCGTGAGGTGGGCGCGTCAGGTCGCGCGCGCCGTCGCACTTGTCGTGATTGCGGTGCCGATTTTCGGCTTGCGCGAGGGGCCGGGGTTTCCGGGCTTCGACGCACTGACGCCCTGCATCGGGGCTGCGATGTTCATCTGGAGCGGGATCGGCGAGCCGTCAGTGCCGCGCCGCGCCTTTGCGCCGCTAGTGCCCACTTTCCGAAGTTCGTACTACGCCTCCGCGCCACATTTCACGAACTTCGGAAAGCCATGGGCACTAGCAAACTTATTGATTCTAGTGCCGCTTGGCCATTTGAAGTTCCTGAGCCGAATGTGCCGCTTGTTGTGCAGGAACTTCAAATGGGCGGCACTAGAGATCGTCAGGTTCTTCGGGACCATCTCCTATTCGCTCTATCTCTGGCATTGGCCGCTGTTCACCTTTGCGCGTTTCTCCAAAAACAGTCTCGTGCTCGATACGACCGACAAGCTTGTGCTGTTCGCCGTCACGGTAGCGATTTCGTATCTGTCGTGGCGGGTGGTCGAACAGCCGTTCCGTGACCGAACGCTCGCGCCGACCCGACGCGCGGCGTTTGCGATCGCCGCTCTTTCGAGCGTCTGCCTGCTCGCTGCGGGCGCGCTCGGCGCGGCGCTAAGCCGCTCACCTTCGGATGCCGACCGTGCGGCGTTGCGGCTGGAGGCCTACAACGATTACGACTATCGGCTGCTTTACCGGTTTGGAACCTGCTTCTCGCCCACCGGCGGCGTATTCGGCGATTCCTGTCTCGCGCTCGCCGCGGACAGGAAAAACTGGCTGCTGTGGGGCGATAGCCTCGCGGCGCATTATTACCCCGGCCTGCGTCAGGCGGCGGGTTTCGATGCGGTGAACCTGTTGCAGGCGACGCAGGCGGCCTGCATGCCGACGCTGAACGCGACCGCGCAGGGCAATGCGGCGTGCGGTGCCTTTGCCGGCCAAATGCAGGCGTTTTTTCGCGAGCATAAGCCCGATCTCGTGATCATGTCCGCGGATTGGCTGGAATATGCCAGGCCGCCGCGTTTCGACGGCATGATCGCCGATCTCAGGCAAACGATCTCCAGGCTCAATGAACTCGGCATTGCCGTGACGTTGCTCGGCCCGGCCGTACAGTTCCGGGCGAGGCTGCCCTCGATGCTGGCGCGCGCGCATCTGCGGCAGATCGAGGCGCACCCCGACGACTTCGTGCTGGGCGGGATTTTTTCGCTCGACCAGATGATGAGGGCGGCGCTGCCGGCGCACGAAAAGTTTTCCTACATCTCGATCACCGATGCGGTCTGTCCCTTGCGGCAATGTCCGCTCGCGCTCGACGGCGGCGTTCCGCTGGCCTGGGATCATGCCCATCTCACCGCGGAGGGATCTTCCTATGTGATGGAGAGGGTCGCGCCGATGTTGCGGGCGGAAAAATGACGCCTCACGTCAGCACGCCGACGATCGCGCCCATCAGGCAGGTCGTCAGCGTGCCCGAGACGATCGACTTCAATCCGAGCGAATTGATTTCCGCGCGCCGCTCCGGCGCCATCGTGCCGAGGCCGCCGACCATGATGCCGAGGCTGCCGAAATTGGCAAAGCCGCACATCGCATAGAGCATGATCAGCCGCGAGCGCGGATCGAGCACGTCGGTGCCGAGCTTCGACAGATCGACATAGGCGATCAGTTCGTTGAGCACGGTCTTGGTGCCCATCAGGCTGCCGGCCGGGACCGCTTGCGTCCAAGGCAGGCCGATCAGCCAGCACACCGGCGCCATGACGTAGCCCAGCATGCGTTGCAAGGTGATCGCGCCGCCTGCCTCGGGCAGCAGCGTGAGGATGGCGTTGGCGAGATGAACGAGCGCCACCAGCACGATCAGCATGGCGACGATGTTGAGCAGGAGTTCGAGGCCGGCGGTGGTGCCCTTGACGATCGCGTCCATGGTGGAGGCCGCGTGCATGTCGGGATCCTCGGCAAGCCGCGCATCGCCCGAGGCGCCGCCGGTCTTCGCGTCGCGGGTTTCCGGCACCATGATCAGGCTGATCAGGATGGCGGCAGGCGCCCCCAGCACCGAGGCAATGACGAAATGGCCGGCGGCATCGGAAATCAGCGGCGCCAGCAGCGTCGCGTAGAGCACGAGCACGGTACCGGCGATGCCCGCCATGCCGCCGGTCATGACCAGGAACAATTCGCTGCGGGTCAATTGGTTGAGATAGGGCCGGATGAAGAGCGGCGCCTCCACCATGCCGAGAAAGACATTGGCGGCGGTGGAGAGCCCGACCGCGCCGCCGATCCCCAGCGTGCGTTCCAGAACATAGGCCATGCCGCGTACCACCGGCGGCAGGATGCGCCAGTAGAACAACAGCGTGGTCAGCACGCTCATCACGAGCACGATCGGGAGCGCCTGAAACGCCAGGATGAAATCGGCGCCCGGCGATTTCAGGTCGAAGGGCAGCGCGCCGCCGCCGAGATAGCCGAACACGAAGGATGTGCCGGCGCGCGAGGCCGCCGCAATCGCGCCGACGGCATCGTTGATCGCGCCGAACACATGCGCCACGCCGGGCAATTTGATCAACACGACGGCGGTCAGAAGCGTGACGGCGAGCCCGGTCGCGGTCTGCCGGAGCGAGACCGCGCGGCGATTTTCGCCAAGGGCCCAGGCGATCGTGAGCAACGCGATCACGCCAAACGCCGATTGCAGTTGAAGCATTTTTCCCCCGAGATTCCCGGTGGCGATTATGGCAGCGATGCAATTCGAAACGCAATGCCATGCTCAGCCTCCGCCGATCCGGCCGTTGACAAGGACACCGCGGTCCGTCACCGATCTCTAATATGTCTACGCTTACGCCGGCGAGCGCCGGGACCGGGACCTTGCTCCGGCAACCCTCATTTCTCTTCTTCCTGCTGTCGCGAAGCCTGTCGCGGTTTTCGAGCCAGATCGGCGCGGTGGCGATCGGCTGGCAGATTTATGATCTGACCGGCAGCGCCTTCGAGCTCGGCATGGTCGGGCTGGTGCAGTTCCTGCCCACCGCGCTTCTGGTATTCGTTGCCGGGCAGGCGGCGGACCGGTTCGAGCGCAAGCGCGTGGTACAGCTCTGCCAGCTGGCGGAAGCCGCAACCGCGCTGTTTCTCTGTTGGGGCTCTTACGGCGGCTGGCTCAACGAAGTCCATATTTTCATCGCGACCTTTGTGCTGGGAATGGCGGGTGCATTCGAAAGCCCGACAACCGCGGCGCTGTTGCCGCTGGTTGTCCCGCAAGGCTCGCTGCAACGCGCGACCGCTCTGTCCAGCGGATCCACCCAAATCGCGACCATCACCGGCCCGGCGCTGGGCGGGCTGGCCTACGCGGTCGCACCCGGTTTGCCCTACGGCATCATGCTGACGTTCTGGCTTCTCGGCATGCTGTTTACGGGCGCGATCTCGGTCGTGAAATCGGCCGACGCCAGGGATGCCGCGACGGCAGACGACATCTTTGCCGGCGTGCGCTTCATCCGCGGCAATCCCGCGATCCTCGGCACGATCTCGCTCGATCTGTTCGCCGTGCTGTTCGGCGGGGTGACGGCGCTGTTGCCGATCTATGCGCGCGACATCTTGATGGCGGGTCCGTCCGGGCTCGGCATTCTGCGCGCCGCGCCGGCAGTCGGCGCACTCTTCATGACCGTCTATCTCGTGCGCTACACCGTCGACCGCCGCGTCGGTTTACGGATGTTCCAGTCCGTGATCGCGTTCGGTGTCGCCACGATCGTGTTCGCACTCTCGCACTGGATGTGGCTGTCGGTGCTGGCGCTGGCGACACTCGGCGCCGCCGATACGATCAGCGTCGTGATCCGCTTCTCGCTGGTGCAGCTTTCGACGCCGAACAACATGCGCGGCCGCGTCGGCGCGGTAAACTTTCTTTTCATCAACGCCTCGAACCAGCTCGGCCAGTTCGAAAGCGGCGTGACGGCCGCGGTGTTCGGCACCATGCCGGCGGCCGTGCTCGGCGGCGTCGCCACGGTTGCGATCGCGCTGCTGTGGATGAGGCTGTTTCCGTCGCTGCGCGAGGTGGAGCGGCTGGAGTAGGCTAGTGCCACTTTCCGAAGTTCGTGCTCCGTTGCCGCACCCACTTTCCACGAACTTCGGAAAGTCAGGGGCACTAGCAAACCTATTGATTCTAGTGCCGCTTTTCTATTTGAAGTTCCTGGATCGAATTCGCCGCTTGTGCTGCAGGAACTTCAAATAGGCGGCACTAGGCTCTATGCCTCCGTCACTGCAAGCGTCAGCCAGGCAATCCAGCCTTTTCGTCATTTTCGAATTGGTCTTGGCTTCAACCTCTTCCTCCGGGCGGTAGCTCGCTACGTCGTCTCAATTGATCGACCTGGAATTCAAGATGATAACGGAGCCTTTGTTGGCTTCGCGGCGGCTTCTTTCCCGTCGGGGAACCGGATAACCGTCAGGATCACGTCCATATCTTTCGAGTCCGCGTGATAGCCTACCCTTGACTTAGATCAACCCGGCGCTCGCCCGTGTACGACCTTCTGCTCGGGGGCGTGCGACACGAGACCGGGAGTTTGTGATGACGAAGAAAGCCGCCGTTGCAGCGATTGCACTTTTAGTGACGACTTCGTCTCTCGCCTACGCAGCAGAGACATCTTCCACCGTCGGAATGCGGAACCTTAGCGCCGCCGACTTGAACAGCTTGACGGATGCGCGTGTCGGCCTTGTCAAGGCCGCCCTGCAGTTGACGCCCGACCAGGAGAAATACTGGCCTACCTTGGAGGAGGCGATCCGCGCCAGGGCGAAGAACCGGCAGGCCCGATTGGAGCGGGTAGCGGAATTGCGCGACAACGGCCCAATGGACGTGCTCAGCGATCGCAATCCGGTCGATCTCATGCAACGCAGAGCCGACCTGCTCGTTCAGCGCGGCAACGATCTCAAGAAGGTCGCCGATGCCTGGCAGCCTCTCTACAAAACGCTGAGCCAGGATCAGAAAAAAAGGATGGCTTTCCTGTCGTCGGTCGCATTGCGCGGGGTGCGAGATGCGATCGAGCATCGCAGCCAAACCGAAGACGACGACGATTGACGATTAGAAACAATATCTATGGAGGTGCACCATGCTTCGATACATTCTCGCTGCTGTGGCAGCGCTCGTTCTGATCACCGCCAGCCTCATTCCGGATGAGGCGTTCGCCCGCCGCGGCGGGGGTGGAGGGGTCCGTGGTGGCGGCGGTGTGCGTGCCGGAGGCTTTCACGGCGGTGGCGTGCGGGCTGCCGGTGTCCGGGGCGGCGGATATAGGGGCGGATACGGGGTTGCCGGACGTGGAGTTGCCGGACGTGGATATGTCGGTCGTCCGGTGGCACGCGCGGCTGTCCGCGGAGGGGCTTGGCGCGGTGCGGCCTACGGCGCAGCCGCTGGCGCGGCGGCGTTAGGAGCCTACGGTTACTCCGGCGGCTACTATAACAATAGCTGCGGCTACGACGGCGCCGGCAACTACGTCTGCCCGGGCCAATATCCGTATCAGTCTCAATATTGACGAAACCGAGCGAGCGCGGACGGCGATACGCCGTCCGCTCTCTTGTCTCCGCTGTGGCGGCGCAAGGGCAGGAAGCTGTTCCCGGCGCTACGCGATGTCGACCGGCTCTCACACGGTCCACGATTCACCTTCGCACGCGCCATATGGAAATCTTGTCGTTCGGATCGAGGTGGAGCAGTTCCAGAAAGTCAGGCGTTTCGCCACGGCCGAGCCGCGCCTCTAGGCCGTCCGGAGCCGGCTTGATGAAATTCTGATTGGGATCGGCCGAGCAGGTGACAAGGTAGTCGACGTGCCGATCCGACAAGATCTGCTTTGCGGCGGGCAAAGGCGCCAGCATCAGCCTGATCAGCGTGGCAATGCCGTCGTTGTTGCGATGGTAGGGACCGGCAAAGACATCGTGGTTTGTTTCGGCAAGTATAGCCGGTCCGAGATCGACCGGCGCCATCACGCGTCCCTTCGGAAGTTGGGCCAGCGAAGCGACATCCGACAAGCTCCGGCACGGCGATGGACCGCTGATTGCCTGCGGCCTGAAGATCGCATCCGTCAACGGCTTCGCCGAAAGCCCGATGACGGCAAGGCTGAAAGGTGATGCCACCGCTGACAAAAGAAGCAGGTTTCGTGCGGACGCAAACCTCGGCCACAGAACGGTCAGGCTCGCGGCAAAAATCGGAGCGGCCACCATCGACGCGCCGGCGGCGCCCCGCACTTCCCAAAAGCTGATCCCCATCAGGGCGGCTAGCGTTCCGGCGCCGACGATCCAGCGAAACCGTTCGGACGAAGGGGACCGGATCAGCGCCATCACGGCGAAGCCCATCGTGATGATTGGAAATGCGTAGAAGGCGGCAACTTTCTCCGGAAAAAGCTGCAACATCCTGGCAAGTGAGACTGCCTCGGCGACATAATCGATCCACAACGACACCAGGATCGGGTCGAGATTTGCGTAGGGTGGCGCGACGCATCCTGAAAACAACGAGAGGAATGCGCCGCCCAAAACGATCGCCAGCGCCGCTCCGCCGACCAGGCGCATGCGCAGTGTCTGATAGTAGCGATCAATTCCCACGATCGTCACGAGGGCAATGCCGCCACCGGCGGCCAACAGCAGAACCGGTCCACCGAAGGCGTCGCATACCTGCGCGGTGAGCGAGGATATTGGCAGCAACGCCGCTGCGAGCAGGAGCGACGATGCCGCAAGCCCTGCTCCGAAGGCGCCAGCCTGTCGTGCGACGGGCGCGCCGCGCCAGACAAAGAGGCCAAATACCGCAAGACCAATCGCTGCGATGGCAGGCAGCATTTCGACGCCGATTGCCAGCGACAGCGATGCCATCAGGCCGCCCAGCGCAGCCTTGACCGCGCTCTGCTCGATCTGTGCCGTCATCAGGACCAGTGCGAGCAACAAATCGATCTGCGCGTTGTGGTGATCGATCGCGCCTGGCCGGAAGTGGACCAGCGCTGGAAGGGCCAGCACGGCCAGAAGCACTGCCGCTATCGGCGCGTGAATGTTGTCGCTCAACTGCCTGGCTATCGCGGCGACCAGCGCCAGTGCGACGGCAAATAGCAGCGCCGGCCAAAAATAAAGTGTCACGGCTTCCGCGCCGTGCATTCCCAATAGCGGCTTCAGCAACAGGATCAACGCGGCCAATGGCGCGTCGATGATGCGCGACCAGTGCATCGGCAGGCCGGACGGCGGATCCATTCGATACTGAAACAGGTCGAACCAGCCTTGCCCGCCGATGAGGTCGCGAACCTCGACGAGCCGCATGGCGTCGTCCGTGGACAGGGCATCGAAGACGCCGCCCTTGATTGCGAGCAGCGCAAGCCAGACTGATCCCGCCAGGAACAGCAACGCCATCCAGAGCTTTGGATGCGTGCCGCTTGGTTGTTTTTGGACCGCGTGACCCGCGGTCAAAATGAGGTCAGACATGGTTTCCGAATCGCTAACACCGGCCAGGGGCTAGAGCTCCGATTCCGAAGTTCGCAATAAATCGCAGCAACCTCTGATGCGAACTTCGGAATCAAAGGAGCTCTAGTAACTTATTGATTCTAGTGCGGCTTCGAATTTGAAGTTCCTATAACGAACTTGCCGCAACACTGATGGGAACTTCAAATTCGCCGCACTAGTGATCGCGGTTCCGCCAGGCAGCGACCCTGTTGACGTCGCTAGCCCCGTCCCACGAACGGCATCTTACTTGCCATGACCGTCATGAACAGAACGTTAGCGTCGAGCGGCAGGCCCGCCATATAGGCGACCGCGTCGCCGACCGCCTTGGAGTCCATCCGCGGCTCCGGCATCTTGCGGCCGTCCGGCTGCAACACGCCGTCGACCATGCGGTCGGTCATCGGCGTTGCGGCGTTGCCGATGTCGATCTGGCCGACCGCGATGTCATAGGCGCGGCCATCGAGGTTGGTGGCCTTGGTGAGGCCGGTGATGGCGTGCTTGGTCGAGGTGTAGGGGGCGGAGAACGGCCGTGGCGCGTGCGCGGAAATCGAGCCGTTGTTGATGATGCGGCCGCCGCGCGGGGTCTGGTCCTTCATGATGCGGAAGGCGTGCTGCGTGCACAGGAACGACGCGGTCAGGTTGGTTGCGACCACCGCCTGCCATTGCGCAAGCGAGAGGTCCTCGAACGGCATCGCGGGCGTCCCCATGCCGGCATTGTTGAACAGGAGATCGAGCCGGCCATAGCTTTCCATCACCTTGGCAAAGAGGGCGGCGATCGAGCCGGCGTCGGTCATGTCGGCGGATACCGCGAGGCTCTTGCCGGGAACACCGAGGCTCGAGGTCTCCTCCAGCTTTTCCACGCGCCGGCCCGCAAGCACGACAGTGAAGCCCGCGTTCATCAGCGCCAGCGAAGCCGCGCGCCCAACGCCTGTTCCGGCGCCGGTTACGATCGCGATCTTGTTTTTGGCCTCGGTCATTGTTTCCTGCCTTGTCATGTTTTCGGTGTTTCGGTCTTGTAGGGTGGTCGCGGGATGTTCTGATGCGCCGCCCGCAATGCGGCCGACCAGCGCGAACGCAGATCGTGGAAATACGGCTCGCCCGCCTCGATGCGGTGATTGAGGTCAGCGTCGCACACGTCGGTGCGCACCACCAGCACGTCGATCGGAAGGCCGACGCCGAGATTGGAGCGCATGGTCGAATCCATCGAGATCAGGCTGGTCTTCAGCGCCTCGTACAGCTCGACATCATAGTGCATGGCGCGGTCGAGCACCGGCTTGCCGTATTTATGCTCGCCGATCTGCAAATAGGGGGTGTCGGTGGTGCACTCGATGAAATTGCCGGCCGGATAGACCATGAACAGGCGCATCCGCGATCCCTTGATCTGGCCGCCGAACAGGAACGAGACGTCGAAATTGATGTCTTCCGATTGCAGCGCGGTGCCTTCGGTGGCGTGAACGGAGCGGATTGCCCGGCCGATGCGCTGGGCGGCCTGGAACATGGTCGGCGCATTGAGCAGCGTTTCGACCTCACCGGTGGCGGGGTCTTCCATGCCTTCGGTCAGGGTCGACAGCACCGACTGGCTGATCGCGAGGTTGCCGGCGCTGGCGATCGCCAGGATACGCTCGCCCGGTTTGGAGAAAACGTGGAGCTTGCGGAAGGTCGAGACATTGTCGAGCCCGGCATTGGTGCGAGTGTCGGCGATCATGACCAGCCCGTCCCGTACCAGTATTCCGCAGCAATAGGTCATTCCCGGTCCCCAGTTCGCGCGCCATCAGAGCGCTTCGACGGTGCGGGAATTTCTAGCAATTTCGCATCCAGCCTCCAACCCCAATCGCGAAGGGCGCTGCCCGCATCTTTCGCCGGTCGCATTTGCAAACAAGGCCGGTCTGGACCACGATGTTAACTGCTTCGGGCAGGGGAACGCGATGGGCACGAAACGGCAAGGGGTGATCTGCGGCATGATTCTGGCCGCGCAAGCGTGGGGCGGCGCGGTCGGCGCCTTCGCCGGCCCCTGGGAGGACGGCATGGCAGCCTACAGCCGCGGCGACTATGTGCCGGCGGTTCAGGTATTCCGTGTCATGGCCGAAGAGGGCAATGCGGAAGCACAAATGCTCCTGGGGGTGATGTACCGAAAAGGGCAGGGAGTGAAGCGCAGTTCGCAGCGCGCCTTCATCTGGTTCGCCCGTGCGGCTACGCACGGCAATCCAAAGGCCAGGGCCCGGTTGCGTGAGGTATCGCAAAACATGACGTCGGAGGAACTGGCGCGGGCCAAAGAGACCGCCGCGACCTGTGCGGCGACGGATTACCGGAATTGCGAGTACTGAAATCGCCGGCGGCCCACCTCTCGCCGCTGCTCGCGGGATGCCCGCCCAACGGCGGACATCCCGGCGGCATCTTGCTCTATTGCGCGGCGGCGTGGGCGCGGCGCATCGGCTTGAGGATTGCCAGCGCCAGAATGCCCGTCAGCGCGTCCATTGCGATGATGATTGTAAATACCGGCAGCCAGCTGCCGGTCTGTTCCCTCAAGAGTGCGGCGAGCGGGCCGCCGAGGATCGAACCGATGCCTTGCGCAATATAGAGCAAGCCATAATTCGTCGTGGCATGCTTTGTCCCGAACGTGTCGGTCAGGGTTGAGGGGAACAGCGAGAAGATTTCGCCCCAGCCGAAGAAGACCACGCCGGACAGGATCACGAAGACCAGCGCGTTGTCGCGGAACAGGACCATGAGCGTGACGGAGGCGGCTTCCATCAGGAAGGCGATCCCCATGGTGTTTTCGCGTCCGATCCGGTCCGACACCCAGCCGAAGAACGGGCGGGTCAATCCGTTGGTCAGCCGGTCGACGGTGAGCGCCAACGGCAGCGCCGCCAGCCCGAACACCGTGATGTTGGCAACGCCGAAGTCGCGCGAAAACGCGGCGAATTGCGAGATGATCATCAAGCCGCCGGTCGACATCATCGTCATCATGACGAACATCAGCCAGAACACCTTGCTGCGCAGCATCTCGCTCGGCGGTGTTCCCACGGTCGATGCCAGCGGCGGCGGCGGCGGCAGCTTGTCGTCCGGCGTCGGCAGGCGCAGCGCCAGCGCGGAGGCCGCGCCGACCAGGCCGAGAATGATGCCGAACACCACCAGCGTGTGCTGGTAGCCGCTCTCCCTCATCATGGTGTCGATCGGGAAGGTGGTCAGGATGGCGCCGAATCCGTAGCCGGCGGCAACGACGCCGGTGGCGAGGCCGCGCCGGTCCGGAAACCAGCGGACCATCAGCCCGACAATGCCGACATAGACGATGCCGGTTCCGATGCCGCAGAACAGCCCGTAGGTCAGATAAAGCGCGGTGAGGCTGGTCGCATAGGCGGCGAGGATCCAGCCGAGGCCGGACAACAGGCAGCCGCAAGCGATCAGAATGCGCGGCCCGAACCTGTCGACCAGATAGCCCTGCACCGGCGAGAAGAACGTCTGCAACACGATGACGAGCGTGAACGTGACCTGGATCGCCGAAAGCGGCGCGCCGCCGACGGCTTCCTGCAAGGGCTTGGTGAAGAGCGTCCAGACATATTGGGGACTGGAGATCGACATCATCGCGATCAGTCCCAGACCAAGCTGGACCAAACGTGCAGATGTCGCCGATTGAGTCGACGATGCGCTGGTTGTTACGGTAGCCATTCTGTCCCCCATTTTGCCTGGGGGTTTTAACATGCGCTGCCATGGGCGCAACGCCTGCCGGCGTTATTCCATCGTCGGGGTACGCGCCGGCCTGCCTATTTTATGAGTGCACGGTGCACATTAAGGCGTCAGGCGCGTCACGATTGCGATTGCCACTGACCCTGCTGCCGTCCGGCCTGATCGACCTTCACCGCAACCGTAAGTGCTTCGGTGCCACCGCCATAGCGCGTGCCGCGCACGGGGGCGGCGCCGAGATAATCGAGGCCCACGGCGACCCGGGCGTGGGCGTCGGTGGTGCAAATCGCATTCGCCGGGTCGAAGGCGACCCAGCCCAGATCAGGCACGAAGGCTTCGGCCCAGGCATGCCCGGCCTGCTGGAGCATCAATCCGTCGGAGCGCAGGAAATGCCCGGAGATGAAGCGCGCGGGCACGCCGACCGAGCGGGCGCAGGCGATGAAGATATGGGCGTAGTCCTGGCACACGCCGCGCTTGAGGGCGAAGGCTTCGGCGGCCGAAGTCCCGCTGTTGGTGGGGTCTTCATCGAAGGTCATGTGGTCGTTGATCTGAAGCATCAGCGCGTGGAGGAAGCCGAGCACGTCGCGTTCCGATTCCGAACGCAGTTCGCGCGAGAATGCCGCCATCGCCGCGTTGACTTCAGTGAGCCGGGTCGGGCGCAGGAACAGGCTTGGCGGAAAGCGTTCGTCGGTGCCGCGCAGCACCCCGCCGGTGTCGTGGGTTTCGATCAGCCCTTCGACGGTGATGGTGAGATCGGAGATCGCGCCCTCGGTCAGCACATGCATCACGTTGCCGAATGCGTCCTGGCGCACGTGGAGGCGGGAGTTGGTTGAAACGTCGATCTGCCATTCGGCGATGTATTGCCCGTCATGGCTGCCGGGCGTCATCCGCAGAATCTGCGTGATGCCGGTCGCCGCCGGCTCGTAGCGATAGGTGGTGGAATGGGCGATGCGCAGGCGCATGACAGAGAGTCCAGTAGGCGGAGAATGTTACGGCAAACGAGATAGACTCCCTCTCCCTTGGGGAGAGGGTTGGGGTGAGGGGTTACGGTCTATCGTTAGGCCGTAACCCCTCACCCGGATCGCTAGGGCGATCCCAAAGGGAGAGGTGGGACTGCGCCAGCGGATGCGTCCGATTCCATATCGAGATTCTAGCGTCAGATCAGATACTGCTTGGTGATGATTTCACCAAGCCCGGAATTGTCGGCGATGAATTCCTGGATGAATTCGTGCACGCCATGCTGGAAGATATCGTCCATATGGCTGTGTTCCAGCCGGTTGCGAACGCCGCGCGCGTGGCGCTGGGCGGCGCCCTGGCGGCCATAGGCGACCCCGATCTGGTCGAGATTGCGCACGAGGTTGCCGTAGCAGCTTGCCAGCGAACGCGGCAGTGAATCGTTGAGGATCAACAGATCGGCGATCAGCCACGGTTTCAGCGTCTCGCGATAGACCCAATGATAGGCGGTCAGCGCCGACACCGAGCGCAGGATCGAGGTCCACTGGTAGTAGTCGAGCGGCCCGCCGACATGCTCTTCCTCGGGCAGCAGCACATGATATTTCACATCGAGGATGCGGGCGGTGTTGTCGGCGCGCTCCAGATGCACGCCGAGGCGCGAGAACCAGTAGGCGTCGTTGCGCAGCATGGTCCGGTAGGCCGAGCCGTCGAACCGCAGCGAGGTTTCCTGCACGAAGCGCAGGAACCGCGTCAGCTCCTCGCGGGTCTTGGCGCCTTTGCCCCAGACTTCCTGCAGATCGATCCATGCCGAGTTGATGGTGTCCCACATCTCGCTGGTCAGCGCGGTGCGCACCGATCGGGAGTTCAATCGCGCATTTTCGATGCAGTTGCGGATCGAGGAGGGGTTGGCCGGCGAAAACGACAGGTAATCGACCACGTTCTCTTCACTGGCCTCGGCGTGGATGCTGTAGAAGCTGGCGCTGACGCCCGCGGTCAGCAGCGCCGAATCCCATTCATTGGTCTTGCCGACATAGGCGTTGGGCAACGCCGTGACGCGCAGCGTCGCCTCGATGGTGCGCGCCAGATATTCCGCGCGTTCGACGTAGCGGGCAAGCCAGTAGAGATTTTCAGCGGTGCGTGACAGCATGGCAGCTCTTCTCCCTCCCCCCCTGCGGGGGAGGGCATAGGCCGCTTGCAGCGGCCGTTTTGCTAAGGAACGCCGAAGCAAAGCTTCGGCTATGGTGGGGGGTATAGAACAGCGATCGTCGCCAGAATGCACCCCCACCGCCAACCTCGAGAGCGAGCTTCGCTCGCCTCGGACCCCGCAAGGGGGAGGGGAGCAGGCAAGGCGCTCCGCGAACAGTGATCGGTTCGCTCGTCTGCAACGTCTCACTCATCCAAAACCCAGGTGTCCTTGGTGCCGCCGCCCTGGCTCGAATTCACCACCAGCGAGCCTTCTTTCAACGCCACGCGCGTCAGGCCGCCCGGCACGATGGTGACGCGGTTGCTTCCGGTCAGCACGAACGGGCGCAAATCGACGTGGCGCGGCGCAAGACCGGCCTCGGTGCAGGTCGGGCAGGTCGACAGCGCGAGCGTCGGCTGGGCGATAAAACCTTCCGGCTCACGCTTCAGCTTGTCGCGAAAGGCCTCGATGGTCGCCTTGGTCGCGGCCGGCCCGATCAGCATGCCGTAACCGCCGGAACCGTGAACTTCTTTCACGACCAGTTCGGCCAGATTGTCGAGAACGTAGGCGAGGTCTTTCGGTTCGCGGCAGCGCCAGGTCGGCACATTTTTCAGGATCGGTTCTTCGCCGAGATAGAATTTCACGATTTCGGGCATGTAGGAGTAGATCGCCTTGTCGTCGGCAATCCCGGTGCCGACCGCGTTCGCAAGCGTGATATTGCCCGCGGCATAGGCCGACATCAGGCCAGGCACGCCGAGCGCGGAATCCGCGCGGAAGGTGAGCGGATCGAGAAAGTCGTCGTCGACGCGGCGATAGATGACATCGACGCGCTTGAGACCTTCGGTCGTGCGCATGAATACCTCGTCATCCTTGACGATGAGGTCGCGGCCTTCGACCAGTTCGATGCCGAGTTTGTCGGCGAGGAACGAATGCTCGTAATAGGCGGAATTGTAGACGCCCGGCGTCATCAGCGCCACCGTGGGCTCGGCGGCGGCGCCAAGCGGCGCCACCGACCGCAGCGCCGACAACAGTTCGTCGGGATATCTCTCCACCGGCGCGATGCGGTGGCGGGCGAACAGATCCGGAAACAGCCGCATCATGATTTCGCGGTTCTCCAGCATGTAGGATACGCCAGACGGCGTGCGGGCGTTGTCTTCCAGAACGATGAAGTTGTCTGCATCCACCCGGATGATGTCGATGCCGGCGACATGGACATAGACGTCGTGCGGCACGTCCTGGCCGTTCATCTCCGGGCGGAACACCGGGTTCTGGAAGATCAGATCCTCCGGCACGATGTTGGCGCGCAGGATGTCGCGGCCGTGATAGATGTCGCGCAGGAACATATTGAGCGCGCGCACGCGCTGCTTGAGGCCTTTTTCAAGGACCGTCCATTCCCGCGCAGACATGATTCTCGGGATGACGTCGAAGGGGATCAGCCGTTCCTGGGCTTCCGCATCGCCATAGACCGCAAAGGTGATGCCGATCCGGCGAAACAGCAGTTCGGCTTCCTGGCGGCGATATTCGAGAGCGTCCGGCGGCGTCTCCTTCAGCCAGCGGGAGAGTTCCTGATAGGCCGGGCGAAGGTCGCCGCCAAGGCCGTTCATTTCATCGAACGCAACTGCCATGAATTCCGACTGTCCCTAAAGCTCACATCACAGTGCATGACTTCACGGGATGGTAGCAAGGCCGAAGCTGGCGCGATATGGATGCGCTGGGGATGACGGGATAAGTTGCTGAAAAAACAGCTTGCGGCTGCTCATTTCAACAGCAAAATCCAGCTAGTGTCCCGGTTCTGACATTCGTACCAAATCGCGGCGGGCACTTTTACGAATGTCAGAACCAAAGGGACACTAGCAACCATATGATTCTAGTGTGGCTTTGACTTCTGACGTTCCTTCGAAGAACTCGCGGCGACACTGAAAGGAACGTCAGAGTCGCCACACTAGACATCAAGGTCTTGGCCTGACAGGCGGCCTTCGGCCAAAGTGCGGGCTTAAAGCGCGCGTAGGAGAGGTTATGAGCGAGATCGTCACGGCGGGAATCCTGGTGATCGGCGACGAGATCCTGTCCGGGCGGACCAAGGACAAGAACATCGGTTTCATCGCCGAGTACCTCACCAATATCGGCATCGACCTCAAGGAAGTGCGCGTCGTCGCCGACGAGGAGCCCGAGATCATCGCGGCACTGAATGCGCTGCGTCACCGCTACGCTTACGTCTTCACCACCGGCGGCATCGGCCCGACCCATGACGACATCACCGCCGACAGCGTTGCGAAAGCGTTCGGGGTCGGTATCGACCACCATCCGGAAGTGGTGGCGCGGTTCCGCGAGCGCTGGAGCGATACCGATCTGAACGAGGCGCGGCTGCGGATGGCGCGCATTCCCGAGGGCGCCGAACTGATCCAGAGCGCGACCATCCTCGCGCCGGGTTTCAAGATCGGCAACGTGGTCGTGATGGCCGGCGTGCCCTCGATCATGCAGGCGATGATGGACATCGTGGCGCCAAAGCTCAAATCCGGGGTGCGGATGCTGTCGGAGAGTGTGCGCGCCAATGCGCGGGAAGGCGACGTCGGCGGCCCCTTGCGCGCCATCGCCAACGCCCATCCCGACACCATCATCGGCAGTTATCCTTTCATGGACGAGGACAACAAGCCGAACACCAATCTGGTGGTCCGCTCGCGCGATCCGGAGAAGCTGGCGGCTGCGATGGGGGCGGTCAAGGAAATGCTGGCCGGATTGAACGTCAGCCGCTAGAGGCAGAGGGATCGAGGGGAATATCATGGCAGAGCATCCGGAATTGAGTGCGCAGGAGCGGGCGGGCAAGGCCTTTCCGGTGTCGTGGGACCAGTTTCACCGCGATTGCCGGGCGCTGACCTGGCGGCTCAATGAAGTCGGCCCCTTTCATGCGGTCATCGCCATCACCCGCGGCGGTCTGGTGCCGGCGGCAATCGTCGCGCGCGAACTCGGCGTTCGCATCATCGATACCGTTTGCGTCGCAAGCTACGATCACACCAAGCAGGGCGATCTGAATGTGCTCAAGGGCATCGCGGCCGACACCGCAAAACTCGGCGGCGGCACCGGCAAGGGACTTCTGATCGTCGACGACCTCGTCGATACCGGCAAGACCGGGCGGCTGGTGCGTGACATGCTGCCGGATGCGCATTTCGCCACCGTCTACGCCAAGCCGAAGGGGCGGCCGCTGGTCGATACCTTCATCACCGAGGTGTCGCAGGACACCTGGATTTTCTTTCCCTGGGATACCGCGCTGTCGTTCCAGCCGCCGATCCGCGACGGCGCGGCGTGAGCTTCCCGTCCTTCCGGGATGCGCCGTCGCGACAAAATGGCGAAGCTATTTTGCGCAGAAGGCGCAGGCCCGGAATCCATGCCGCCAGAACGTTGCTTGGAGAAATGGTTTCCGGGCTCGCCGCTTCGCGGTGCCTCGGAATGACAAGAGCGGATAGAGGCGATCGATCAAATGCCCCTGCAAAACCGCGTCACGCCGACCGGCGAAATCGTCGCGATCCCTGCGCGCGGGATGTTTGTCGGCAATCGCGGCATCATCCACGATCCCGCAACGAAGAGGCTGCTGAAACGGCGCTGGTCGACCGATGCCTGGATCGCCTGCGTGCTCGAATTCCGTGGCCGCCGGCGCGAGGTGATGGAAAAGCGAAGCTGGACCGAACTGTTCTTTCTCGATGAAGCCACGTCCTTTGCGGCCGGACATCGGCCCTGTTTCTATTGCCGGCGCGAGGACGCCAACCGGTTTCGCGCCGCCTGGGTCAAGGGCAATCGCGAGAGCGAAGTGCGCGCACCCGAGCTGGATGCTGTGCTGCATCGCGAGCGGCTGGCCAGCGGCAAGAAGCTGCATCCCTTGCCGAGGAGCATCGAAAGACTGCCCGACGGCGCGATGGTGCAGGCGGGCAATGAAAGCTATCTGATCGCGCAGGGAAGGGCGCTGTTATGGACGCCCTCCGGCTATCGCGCGGTGAAGGGTGATATCGAAGACGCAAAACTGCTGACGCCGCCCTCGATCGTCCGCGCATTTGCGGCGGGCTACCGGGTCGTGCTGCATCCGAGCGTGGGGAAGCTGCTGGAGTAGCTGTCATTCCGGGATGCGCCGTAAGGCGCAGACCCGGAATCCATAGTGCCGCAGAGCAGAGGATAGATGGATTCTCCGATGTGCAATTGCACATCGTAGCTCGCACCTAGCGGTGCGCCCCGGAATGACGGGGTACCAATCACCCCAGCCTCTCGCGCGCCAGCTTCGCTCCCGCGCCGAGCGCCATCAATTTCGCTTCGGCAATATCGCGGCGCATCGGCGCCATGCCGCAATTGGTGGTCGGGATGATGTCGCTCTTGGCGACGAATTTCGAGACGGCCTCGATCACCGACACGACATCCTCGGCGGTCTCCACCGTGTCGCTGGCGACGTCGATCACGCCGGCCTGCACCTTCTTGCCCTTGAGCAGCCCGAGCAGTTCCAGCGGCACCCGCGAGTTGCGGCATTCGATTGCGACCTGCTGGATCGGGCTCCTGGCAATGGTCGGGAAAATATCCTCGTACTGCCGCCACTCGTTGCCGAGCGTCTCTTTCCAGTCGGTGTTGGCCTTGATGCCGTAGCCGTAGCAGATGTGGACGGCGGTGGCGCAGGTCAGCCCTTCGGCGGCGCGCTCCAGCGCCTTGATGCCCCAGTCGTTGACCTCGTCCATGTAGACGTTGAAGGCGGGCTCGTCGAACTGGATCAGGTCGACGCCGTCGGCCTGCAGCGCCTTGGCTTCCTCATTGAGCAGTTCGGCGAAAGCGAGCGCCATCTTGACCCGGTCGCCGTAATATTTGTCGGCGATGGTGTCGATGATGGTCATCGGTCCGGGCAACGTGAACTTCAGCTTGTGCGTGGTGTGGGTGCGGGCGACGCGGGCCTCGTCGGCGTGGACGCGGCCCTTGAGCCGCAGCGGCGCCACCACCTGCGGCACCATGGCCTTATAGCGGTCTTTACGGATACCCATCTCAATCTTGTGGGCGAAATCGATGCCCTCGACCTTTTCCAGGAAGCCGTGCACGAAATGCTGGCGCGCCTGCTCGCCCTCGGTGACGATGTCGATGCCGGCGTCTTCCTGAAGTTTTAGCGCGAGCATGGTCGCATCGCGCTTGGCGCGGACGAGTTCATCGCCCTGCGATTTCCAGGGCGCCCACAGCTTGTTCGGTTCGGCCAGCCATTCGGGCTTGGGCAGGGAGCCGGCGATCGTGGTCGGAAACAGCATCGGGAGCGTATCCTCGGGTTTTCGGGTCGTTATGGCCGTCTATCTGCCATGTCCGAAGGCCGAGGTACAGAACAACAAAAGTCGTCATGCCCGGGCTTGACCCGGGCATCCACGTCCTTCCTTTGCGAAATCAAGACGTGGATGGCCGGGACGATGCCCGGCCATGACGAGGAAGCACTTTGGCCCTCATCGGCTCTGTTCTAGAATGTCGCTAACGAGAGCGAATATCTATCGAGAGTCCGCCCCATGATCGACCTCTATTACGCGCCGACGCCGAACGGCTGGAAAATCTCGATCATGCTGGAGGAACTTGGCATTCCCTATCACGTCGTTCCCGTCAACATCCGCGCCGGCGACCAGTTCAAGCCTGAGTTTCTCGCGATCAGCCCAAACAACCGCATTCCGGCGATCGTCGACCACGCACCGCCCGATGGCGGCGGACCGTTCTCGATGTTCGAGACCGGCGCGATCCTGATCTATCTCGCCGACAAGGCCGGGCGATTCCTGCCGCAGGAGTTGCGTGCGCGCTCGATCGTGATCCAGTGGGTGATGTGGCAGATGGGCGGGCTTGGCCCCATGCTCGGCCAGCACGGCCATTTCGCGCTCTATGCGCCTTCGAGGATTCCCTACGCCATCGAGCGCTATCGCGACGAGGCCGCGCGGCTCTACCGTGTGCTCGACACGCAACTTGGCAAGACCGGCGCCTATGTCGCCGGCAGCGACTATTCCATCGCCGATATCGCCTGCTTCCCCTGGACCATGACCCACAAGGCGCAGGGTTTTACGCTCGACGACTATCCGAACGTCAAACGCTGGTATGCGGACGTGCGCGCGCGGCCGCAGGTACAGGCCGGACTTGCCATCGGCAAATTCGTCAAGGAACCGTTCGACGAGGAGGCGCGCAAGAACATGTTCGGCCAGCGCGCCAAGGAGATCGCCGGGAAGAAGTGAGAATGTCGGCCCTCATGGTGAGGAGGCGCGCTTGCGCTGTCTCGAACCATGAGGCCCCAAACTCACCCTGCGAGACGCGGCCTGCCGGCCGCTCCTCAGGGTGAGGATTGGAACAAGCGTAATAAGTAATAAAAGGAAAACGCCATGATCGAGTTCTTCTTCGACTGTTCCAGCCCCTGGACCTATCTCGCCTTCCACAACATCCAGCCGTTGGCGAGGGAGTTCGACCAGGAAATCTCGTGGCGGCCGATTCTGGTCGGCGGCATCTTCAACACCATCAACCCCAGCGTCTATGCCAGGCGCGAACATCCGGTGCCGGCCAAGATCGCTTACGACAAGAAGGATATAGCGGACTGGGCGCGCATCTCCGGGCTGACGATCAAGATGCGTCCGACGGTGTTTCCGGTGAACAGCGTCAAGGCGATGCGCGGCTGTATCTGGTTGGGCAAGGACATGCTGCCGTTTGCCCGCACCGTGTTCCAGGTCTATTGGGGCGAGGACCAGGACATCTCGCAGGATGCGGTCTTGACCGATGTCTGCCAGCGCGCCGGAATCGACAGAGAAGCATTCTTTGCCGGCATCGCCGATCAAAAGATCAAGGACGCGCTCAAGGCCAATACAGATGAAGTGATGGCGCGCGGCGGGTTCGGCTCGCCCACGATCTTCCTCGACAGGACCGACATGTATTTCGGCAACGACCGCCTGCCGCTGATCCGGGATGCGCTCCTCCGTCATGGCCGGGCTTGACCCGGCCATCCACGTC
The DNA here is from genome assembly GCA_963832045.1 of uncultured Alphaproteobacteria bacterium. Taxonomy (GTDB): domain Bacteria; phylum Pseudomonadota; class Alphaproteobacteria; order Rhizobiales; family Xanthobacteraceae; genus Bradyrhizobium. The sequence continues at coordinate 220,063 of CAWHSM010000002.1, read as the reverse complement.
TATGGCTCTGCTCGCAGGTAAGACGTGGATGCCCGGCACAGAGGCCGGGCATGACGGCGTACTATGCCTTTACTTCGTACTTCGGCACGCTCGGCCAGGGCCGCTGTGGACCGCGCAGGGCTTCAAAGGCTTTCGCCATGCCGAGCACGCCGAGATCGTCGAAGCGGCGGCCGACGATTTGCACGCCGATCGGAAAGCCCGCCGCGTCATAGCCGCCATTGATCGACACGGCCGGATTCTCCGCCATGTTCCACGGAACGGTGTAGCCGATATGTTCGAACGGGTGATCGGGATCGTTCAGGGGCGAGGCAAGTTCGGCCGCGAATTTGACCACCGGCGAGACCGGCGAGATCAGATAATCGATATCGGAAAACAGTTTTGCGGCCGCCGCGCGGATCGTCATGGTGGCGTTAAAACCCCGGATCACGTCGAGGCCGGATAGCTTCGCGCCCCCTTCCGCCCATTTGAGAATGTAAGGAAGCGTCTTGCTGCGCTCGGCGGCGGCGAGTTTGGAAAGATCGTCCCACAACCGCGCGCGCCAGAAGTTGTCGAGCCCGTCCAGCGTTTCGCGCGTCAGGACGCCCTTGATCTCGCTCACGGTAGCGCCTGCGGATTCGAAGGCTTTTGCAGCCTTGACCACGACGTCGCGCACCTCCGGCTCCAGCGGCTGGCCGACGCCGAGGTCGAGCAGAAGCCCGATGCGTAATTTGCGCAACGGCTTGTCGAGCGTCTTCCAGTGGATGTCGTTGGGCGGCAGGCTCATGCTGTCGCGGCGATCGGGCTTCGCCATCACGCTCATCATCAGCGCGGCGTCATCGACGGTGCGCGTCATCGGACCTGCGACGCGGCCGACATAGGGCGGATCGACCGGAACCCGCCCCAGGCTGGGCTTGAGCGCGACGAGGCCGCACCAGCACGCCGGCAGCCGTACCGAGCCGCCGATGTCGGTGCCAAGATGCAGCGGGCCGTAGCCCGCGGCAGCGGCCGCACCGGCGCCCGCGCTGGAACCGCCGGGGTTTTGGCTGAGATCCCAGGGGTTGCGGGTGAGGGGATGGAAGGAGGAAAGGCCGGACGACAGCATGCCGAAATCGGGCATCGTGGTCTTGGAGAAAATGATCGCGCCTGCCTCGCGCAGGCGCGCGGCCGGCGGGGCATCGGCTGCCGCCGGCGTCAATTGCGTGGTGGCGGCGCCAAGCGGCACCGGCACGTCCTTGGTCGCGATGTTGTCCTTGATGGTGACGGGCACGCCGTCAAGCGGCCCGGCCGGTTCGCCCTTTTGCCAGCGCTCGGTCGAAGTTTTCGCGGCTGCGCGCGCGCCTTCCGGATCGAACGCATAGAGCGCCTTGATGTGAGGCTCCCATAGCGCGACGTGCGCGAGCACCTCGTCGAGCACTTCAAGGGGCGAGAATTGCCTGGCGCGAAAACCCGCGACCAGGTCGGTGGCGCTGAGGTCATGCAGCGGTGATACCGGCTCTGGGGTTTCGTTCTCAACCATGGGCACCTTCCGGCAAACGGGTCTCGATGATGCGGGCGAACACGCTGGCGCCGACGGGAAGGATTTTGTCGTCGAGCGTGTAGCCGGGGTTGTGCACCGGCACCGAACCGTCATGGCCGAGCCAGAAATAGGCGCCGGGCACCGCCTGCAACATGTCGGCGAAATCCTCGCTGCCCATCTTGGGCCGTGATCGCGTGACGACGTTGGCGGGATCGACGACGGTACGCGCGACCTCGGCGACCACCTTCGAATGTTCTTCCTGGTTCACCAGCACGCTGAAGACGTCGCGGATATCCACCGCGATTTCGACCCGAAAGGCCGCCGCGATGCCGGCACACAGCTCGCGCATCCGCTCGCGGATCAGCGCGCGCACCTCGTCGGAGAACGCGCGCACGGTGCCGGCGAGCTTGGCCTCGCCCGGGATCACGTTGTAGGCGGAGCCGGCGTGAATCTGCGTGATCGACAGCACGGCGGCTTCGGTCGCGGGCACGTTGCGGCTGACGATGGTTTGCAGCGCCTGTCCAAGCGCCATCGCAATCACAACCGGATCCCTGGCCCGCTCCGGCATCGCGCCATGGGCGCCATAGCCGGAGATGGTGATGTCGAAGAAGTCGGCGCCGGCCATTGCAGGTCCCGGAAGAATTGCAAGCTCGCCGTGATTGAGGTCGGGCGCGTTGTGCAGTCCGTAGATCTCGTCGCAGGGGAATTTTTCGAACAAGCCGTCCTTGATCATGGCGCGCGCGCCGCCAAGGCCTTCCTCCGCTGGCTGGAAGATGAAATGCACGGTGCCGTCGAAATTGCGGGTCTCGGCGAGATAGCGCGCGGTGCCGAGCAGGATGGTGGTGTGACCGTCATGGCCGCAGCCATGAAAGCGGCCGGGAATGGTCGAGCGCCATTTCAGGTTGGTGTTCTCTTCCATCGGCAGCGCGTCCATGTCGGCGCGAAGCCCGATGCGCCGCGTGCCGGAACCTTTGCCCTTGAGCACGCCGACGACGCCGGTGCCGCCGAGCCCGCGATGAACCTCGACACCCCATTGGGCGAGCCTTTCGGCGACGATGTGTGATGTGCGGACTTCCTCGAAGCCGATCTCGGGATGGGCGTGCAGGTCGCGGCGGATGGCCGTGAGTTCGTCGGCAAAGGCGTCGATGCGCTCGATCGTGGGCATGGTGTTATCCGATGATGGGGAGAGTGAAGTTAGACCCAAGCCATCGAGAGCCGCAAGGAAGGAAGCACTCTTACTTCTGCATGCTTGCCAGACCGTCGCGCCCATGCCTGTTGCGGTTTGTCGGGCTTGCGATGGATGCAAATGCGGCAAAGGTCGAACGTTGCAAGCCGCTAATATTGTTCCGAACGGTTCTCACCTGTTGACATCGCGCAAATCCGCGACAGGTGCGTATACGGCAATCCGGTTTCGCTCGCCCAGGCATTGAACTGCGCCTGTACCTTGGCGAGATCGCCTTTCGACTTCACTTCCGCTGCAATGTCGAGACCCGCATCGCGCAGACAGGCGACCACGTCCTGCGAGGTCACAAAACCGTCCCAGCCGATGAAACGGAGCAGCATCTGGCCGGTGTTGCCACCGAGCCGGCTGCCGCGTTTCGCAAGCAGGTCGAGAAGGCCGATCTGATCGGAGGAGGGCCATTTCGTCAGGAATTTGCCGAAGCTGACGTGTTCTTTCGCGATCTCCTGCACGAAGGCGGCGTTTTCGCGCACCGAGGCGATCTTGGCGCCGTTCCTCACGATGCGCGTGTCGGATAACAGCACCTCCCAGAAATCATCGGGCTGAAAGATCAATTTGGCCGGCTTGAAACCGAGAAAGGCTTTCTCGAATCCCGGCCATTTGTTTTCGATCACGCTCCAGGCAAAGCCCGCGGAAAACACGCGTTGGGTCATCTCGGCTAGAATGCGGTCGTCGGCCAGTTTGGCGAGCGCCTTCATGTCGGGTTTCTTCGACAGCAGTTTTTCAAACGCTTTCGCGCCGCCCTTGCGCTTTTCGGCGCGGGCACGAATGGCCTTAAACGGGATGCTGCGAACAGCGTTTGTCTTTGCCATGGACGAGACCTTTACGCCAGGGTGGCCAACAGGCCCGCCATCAGGCAGCCGCGTTCGGCGAGGCTGTCGACCTCGATGTGTTCGTTAAGCGTATGTGCATCAGCACCGCGAACGCCAAGGCCATCCAGCGTCGGAATTCCCATGGCGCCGGTAAAGTTGCTGTCGGAGCCGCCACCGGCGCTGCCATGCGGCAGCTCGAGGCCCATGGCCAAGGCGACGCCGCGCGCTTTTTCATAAAGCGCCATGGTGCCCGCATCCGCTTCCCACACCGGGCGTGTCACGCCGCGTGTGACCTTGAACGTCACATCGTTGGCGGTGCCCGACAGCGCCAGCATCCGCTCGACGCCGCGGTCGAGGTCGGCCTGGCGTTTGGCCATGCTCAGGGCTTCGCCGGTGCAGATGGTGGGGACGCAATTGACCCATTGACCGCCATGCACGATGCCGACAGAGAAGGTGCAATCCTCTGATGTCATGCCGTCGATGGTGAGGATCTGCCGCGCCATCTCGCGAATGGCGGAGCGGCCCGAGGACAGCGTGGCGCCGGCATGGCTGGGCTGGCCTATGGCTTCCAGGTTGAATTGCGCAATCGCATAGCGTCCGGTGACGACGCCGTTATTCGGCCGCCCAGGTTCCGGAACCAGCACATATTTGTTGCGCCTGGCTTCGGCCTCGATCAGATCGCGCGCCGAGGGCGTGCCGACCTCTTCATCCGGGGTGAACAAGATCGTGATCGGGAGCGGCGTCGTAAAGGAGGCCCGCGCCAGTTGCCGGATCGCTTCCAGCGCGAGGTAGTTGCCGCCTTTCATGTCGAAGATGCCGGGGCCGAAGCATTTGTTGCCCTCGCGCCGCCATTGCAGCTTCTCGATCGTGCCGAGCGGATGAACGGTGTCGAGATGGCCGGCGACCAGGATGCCCGGCTCGTCTTGCTTCGGATGCGGGAATTTCGCCCGGACGCAGCCGCCAAAACCCTGCCGGCCGGAGATCCGCTCGATCGATGCACCCATGATCGCCATTTCGCGCGCGGCGAGATCGAGCATCCGGTTGACGGCAGATGCGTCCCAGGTCGGACTTTCGCATTCGACCCAGTTGCGCAATCCCGTGAGCATGGCTTCGGAATCGAAAGGAAGGTTGGCGGGGTTCATCGGATGCCCTCGATTTCAATGGGATATTTCGGCGGGCGAAAGCTTGAGGTTCGGCGAACAAGAAGGTTTGGTGACAGATTTGTAAAGTGAAAATTCTGCTAAATAGTTGTCATCTAGTGGAGTGGATTTGACATTCGCTACCCACCTAGCCGCAGAGCTCGAAAGCGAATGTCAAATCCAAAACTCCACTAGAAACATATATTTGCTAGTGGTCCTTTGATTCTAACATTCGCAAACGCGGCCGCTGAGAAGGGATGCGAATGTTAGAATCGGACCACTAGCGATCCGTTTGCTGCCGGCTCTAACGCGAAGTAATCGCGCTAACCGTAGCAGCTTGAAAGACAAATGATCGCGTTTGAGGACAAATGATCGCGCCGCTATCGCTTGGGCACCGCCGCACATTTCGTTGTTGCGTGCTTATGTTCGGTGACATAACAGCAGCCCAGTGCGCAGCGGCGATGCGCGTAATTTTTATTTTTAAGCGAAATGTGCCGGGCCTGATCGCCGTTTTGGCTGTGCGTGCGAGCGCTCCTCTGCATCAAAAAACAACTTTGGCTACCGTGGCTTAGCAGATGGTTTGCCCGTGACGCGGCGGGTAACGAAATCTCCGCGCGGATGCGCGGGGTTTTCATTGCGCCGGAAAAGATGCGCACCGGAGCGCTTTGACGTGAAACCTACACATGGCCGTCATTGACGCTGCTTATCTGTCGCCTCTCTACCACTCCTTCTTTCTTTTGCTCTGGGGAAAAGATGACAAAGTTCAAGACTGTTTTGCTGTCCACGGCGGCGATCCTCGCTGTCGGGACTACGCTCGCTGTGAACGGCCCGGTCGCCGTGGCTAAAGACAAAGACAAGGCCACCACCGTCACCGATACCGTCGACGCATTGCCGACGAAGACCCCGATCAAGCACCTCGTCGTCATCTTCAACGAGAATCGCTCGTTCGATCATTACTTCGGCACCTATCCGAATGCCTTGAACGTCGAGGGTGAGCCCCGTTTCGAGCCCGCCAAGAATACGCAAACCGACATCAACAATCTTCTGTCGAATCCGGCGCTGCTCGACAACAATCCCAACCTGAACCCCCTCAACCTCGCGGGCGCGGCTAACCCGTTCCGCATCGATCGCACGCAGGTTGACACGGCCGGCCAGGGCCACGGTTATACGGCCGAGCAGAAGGCCTATGATGCCGGCAAGAACGACCTGTTCCCGCTGAATACCGGTAACGGCACCAACGGCGGCGCCGGCACTTTCGGCACCAAGGGCCAGGTGATGGGCTATTTCGACGGCAACACCGTCACCGCTTTCTGGAACTACGCCCAGAACTACGCGATGAGCGACAACATGTTCGGTGACCAGTTCGGTCCGTCGTCGCCCGGTGCGCTCAACATGTTCGCCGGCCAGACCAACGGCTTTACCCAGGTTGTGGGTACCGGCAGCTCGAACTTGATCACGGACGGCCAGAACGGCTTCACGATGATCGGCGATATCGATCCCGCCGGGGACGTGTGCTCGAGCACGAGCTCCACGGCCATCTCCAGCGCCAAGAACATCGGCGACCTGCTCAACGCGGCCAATATACCCTGGGGTTCGTTCGTCGGCGGTTTCAACCTTGCTACCTCGAACAAAAACGGCACCAACGGTTGCGGGCGCAGCACCGTCAGCCCGGTTACCGGCCGAACTGTGGTCGACTACATCCCGCATCACATCTGGTTCAATTACTTTGCGTCGACCTCGAATCTGACCCATGCCCGTCCGACTTCGACGGCGGCGATCGGCACGGCCGACCAGGCCAACCATGCGTACGACCTCCAGGACTTCTTTGCTGCGGTCGGATCCGGCAACTATCCTGCCGTGTCCTTTATCAAGCAGTCGGCCTTCCAGGACGGTCACCCCGGCAACTCCAACGCGCTCGATGAGCAGGCTGGCATTGTCAACTTGATCAACTTCCTTCAGCAGCAGCCGGACTGGGAGTCGACGGCCGTGATCATCGCCTATGACGACTCGGACGGCTGGGCCGACCACGTCTCCGCCCCGCTCACGCAGGGGTCGTTCTCGACGGCCGATGCGTTGAATGGCGCCGGCCAGTGCGGCATCTTGAGCCAGACCCCTGAGCCCACGGGCGTCAACGGCCTGGCGGTCGCGGGCCGCTGCGGTCCGGGTACGCGCCAGCCGTTCCTGGTGATCTCTCCCTTCGCCAAGAAGAACTTCGTCAGCCACGTGCAGATCTCGCAGGCCTCGATCCCGCGGTTTGTCGAGGACAACTGGCTGAACGGCCAGCGTCTCGGTCGTGGCTCCTTCGATGCCACGACCGGCTCGATCTCGGACATGTTCGACTTCACGCAGAAGAAGTCGGCCACGCTGATCCTCGATCCGACCGAGGGCACCGTGGTTACGAATTCGAAGATCAAGAACTGAGCCAAGTCTCTACATGCTCAATCGCACAATCGTGTGGTTCCTCGGCGCCGGCCTTATGGCCGGCGCCGTCTTCGCTGCCGAGCCGCAAACATCGCCCGGCGAAACCCCCAATCCCATTCGTCTGGTGCGCCCTCGCGTCCAGCCGCTCTCCGCCATGGCGAAGCTGGGCAAGGACATATTTTTCGACAGCAGCCTGTCGTCGTCGGGCAAGATCGCTTGCGCGTCGTGTCACAGTCCGGACCATGCCTACGGCCCGCCGAACGATGCGCCCGTGATGCTCGGCGGCCCCGACTTGACGCTTCCCGGCGCGCGGGCCGTTCCGTCGCTGACCTACCTGGAGCGGCAGCCCGAATTCAGCATCGGCCCCGATGATCCGTTCAACGAGAACGTGAACCTGGCGAAGCAGGCCGAGATCAGCAAGACTGCGGTGCGCGCGGAGAAGATCGCCGCACAGACGGCGCAAAGCGCCAATATCGTTCCGCAGGGAGGCCTGTTCTGGGACGGCCGCGCCCACACTCTTCAAATCCAGGCCTCAGGTCCTCTGCTCGACCCGCGCGAGATGGACGGCGGCAGCCTGGAGATCATTGCCGAGAAACTGCGTAATGCACCGTATGCCGACAAATTCACGGCATTGTTTGGTCCGAGAATTCTCAAAGACACAAGTCTGCTGGCCCAGGAGGCGTTGTTCGCCATCGGCCGCTATCAGATCGAGGAGCCGAGCTTCCATCCCTACACCAGCAAGTACGATTATTGGCTGGAAGGAAAGGCCCGCTTCAGCGAGGCCGAAATGCGGGGCTATCGCCTGTTCAACGATCCGGAAAAAGCCAATTGCGCCGGCTGCCATCCCTCTGAGCCAAGCAAGGACGGATACCCGCCGCTCTTCACCGACACACAATATGAAGCCTTGGGCACGCCGCGCAATCTGGCGCTCACTGACACCAAGGATCCCAACTATTTCGATCTCGGGGTTTGCGGACCCATTCGCAAGGACATTGCCGATCAGACGCAATTCTGCGGCATGTTCAAGACGCCGACCCTGCGCAACACCGCCCTGCGCCGCGCCTTCCTGCACAACGGGGTGTTTCACACGTTGCAGGAAGTGATGGATTTCTACAATTTCCGCGACACCAACCCGGAGAAGGTCTATCCGCTCAGTGCCGACGGGAAGGTGCAGAAATACAACGACATTCCGGAGCAGTACCACGCCAATGTCGATGTCACCGACCCGCCGTTCAACCGTCATCCCGGCGAAACGCCGGCGATGACGGATCAGGACGAAGCCGACATCATCGCGTTTCTGAAAACCCTGAACGACGGCTACAAGCCGGAGGAGGCCAACGGCGCTGCGCGGTAGCGCGCGCCGAAGGCCGTTCGGCTTGGCCGACGTTATCGCGCCGGAACATCGAGGAGTAGAGGAAGACCTCTCGCGAGATCATCGCGCTTTTAAGTTGGTGCGGGCGGCCGGGGTCGAACCGGCACAGCTCTTTCGAGCCGAGGGATTTTCTTACCAACTACGGCTTTCGCCGCCTTGCCTCGGCGCGTTTGCGCAGTCGGCTCGTTTGTGGTCTGGACTATACCTTCACCGTAGCGCATTCGCGCTTTAGGTGCTGCTCGTCTAGTCTCTACACCTTCGCGCCAGCCGTTCGGCTGGAGCGCTTGGCTCGGGATTGCCTGTTACCGGTTTCCCCGAATTTGGGCAGTTCTGCACCTTCGGTTTCCCGGAGGGCACTCAAGTTGCTTAAGTCCCTTGCGTCTACCAATTTCGCCACGCCCGCGTACCGATTCCATGTATAACCGGTCAAGGCGCGGGGGCCAAGAACTGTCGTAATTCCAATAAATTAGTGGGCTAACTCCTTGCTCCACGCCTCTTTTACCGGGCTTGGCACGGCGCGACGCCAGCCAACGCAAAGCCTCAATCCGGACATCAGTGCCTGCTTTACGCAACTTCAAGGTTGTCGGTTTAACAGGGCTGCATGATCGTTTCTCACCTGCGCTTCCGTGCGCTGTCCCACGCCGTTGCGGGGGCGATCCTGCTTGCGCTTGGAGGGCTTGTGGCCGGCTGTGCCGACATGAGCGATGGCTTGACGTCGGCGTTTGCGGACCCTTCGAAATACAATCTCTATGATTGCAAGCAGCTGGAGGCCGAGCGCAAGACTCTCGCCACCCGCACGGCGGAATTGCAGGGGCTGATGAGCAAGGCGCAGGCCGGCGTCGCCGGTCCCGTGGTGGCGGAGGTTGCCTATCGCAACGAATACATTGCCGCGCGCGGCCAGGCCAGGAATGCGGAGGAAGCGTGGGTGGCGAACAAATGCCGCGAGACGCCGCCGGGCAAGGCCGTGGCGGCGCCAGCACCTCCACCTCCTGCGCCTCCTGCGGCCGACAAACCCGGCCACGCCCCGATGATGAGGTCGGGCAACGCCGTCTACTGAAGCAGGTAACCGCGAGAGCGCGGTCTCTCAGCCCCGCCAGTTGTAGATCCAGTCCTGCCGCGACAGCATGCGGCGCGGGCCCATTGCCTTGATAACGAGATCGCGCGCCAGCGCGAGCGGGCCTGCGAGATGATAGATCCGTCCTGCCTGGCGTGCGCTGCGCTGGACCCGCGCCACGCGCGGCCGGCGCAGCCGTGCATAGTGCTTGAGCGCGGTGGAAAGCGCCGCAGCGCCGTCGTTTGATTTCCCGGCAAGGCATTTGGCGAGCACGGCCGCATCCTCGATTGCCATCGCCGCCCCCTGGGCTGCGAAAGGCAGCATGGCGTGGGCGGCATCTCCCAACAGAGCCACCGTTCCCTCGGCCCATTGTCCGGCAGTGGGAACGGTGAACAGCGCCCATTTCCGCCAGCCGTCGACGGCGCCGATCAGCATCCGCGGGATTGCATGCCATCCGGCCGCGACGAATGTGGCCTTGATCTCATTGCCGTCGCCGGGCTCGCTCCAGCCGGGCCGGTTCCATTGCCCCGGCACCACCGCAACCACATTGATCTGGCGGGCTCCGGAAATCGGATAGGCAACGAGATGGGCGTGCGGCCCCATCCAGAGTTGCACCCGGCGCGCGGTATATTCGCGCGGCAATTGCGTCGCATCGAGCGTCCCGCGCCAGGCGATCAGCCCGGAGAAGCGCGGCTGCGCGTCGGGAAGCAGATGATGGCGGACCGCCGACCAGATGCCATCGGCGCCGATCAGCGCGACCGCGAGTTCCTCCTGGCGCGCCATGCGGCTCCGCTGCATGACGGTCAATCCCTTGGCGTGGGGACTGACATCTTCGAATTGGCAGCCCAGCCGCAATTCGATGTCGGAACAGCTTTCGACCTCGTCCCGCAGCGCTGCTTGCAGATCGGCCCGATGGACGACCCAATAGGGCGCATCGGCCTGCGATGCCGTCTCGCCAAGCAGAATGCGGGTGATCTCGCGGCCGTTGGTTGCGCTCATCAGACAGATCGCATCGGGCGTCACGGCGCGGGAAAGCCGTGGCCGCAGACCGAGATCGACCAGCACGCGACTGGCATTGGGCGAAAGCTGCAGGCCGGCGCCTGCTTCCTCGAGCCGCTCGGATTTTTCGAGAACGATGACGCGAAAACCCTGTCTGGCCAGCGCCAGGGAGGCGGTCAATCCTCCGATACCGGCACCCGCGACGATGATCGTGCGTGAAGCCGCCACCTTCCGATCAGGCGACCTTGTCGGTCAGTACGCATTCCGGCGGGCGGGCTTCGCCGGCCTTGAGGTCGGCGGCATAACGGTACAGCGTCGAGCAATAGGGGCAGATGATCTCGTTGTCATTGCCGAGATCGAGAAAGACGTGCGGATGATCGAAAGGCGGGTTGGCGCCGACGCACATGAATTCCTGCGAACCGATCTCAATGACGGCGACGCCGGCATCGTTGTGGAAGTGCGGGACGACATGATCGGACATCGGACTCACCTTGGGTAGCAGCAGCAGACGACACCGACACAAAGGTCCGCCACCTGAGAAGCGGCGCCACCATAGAGGCGGACGCCATTGATTCCTAGTAGAGCGGATTCCTAGTAGAGCGGATTTGACATTTTCAGAAACGCGATAACCTGTGCGGCCGCCTGACCTTACAAATTCGACACAATCTTGCTGTCCCAGAGAAGCCCTTCTTTCGTCGGGGCGGTTGTGTCTTAAAAGCGGCGCATTACTTCTCAGTGACATTATTTCACGGCGCGAATAGGGATTCTTGATGAAACGGCGGCGGATCGGTTTGGCGTTGGCGGCGATGACGGTAAGCGGTGCCGCGCTTGCCGCCGTGTGGCCGCACGCACGCGAGGCCGGCGCCATGTTGGCGGCTCAAGACGATCCTGTGGAATTGTCGGATATCCAGCTCAATTCTGCTCTGCGGAACAGTCAAAACCTATTCGCCGGTCAGATCGAGGAAGCGCTTGCCGCTCACGATGCGGGTCTGGCCGAGAGCTTTGTGGACCTTGCCAACGCCAAGAACATCCCGCTGCCGGACGATCTGCTGCAACGGGTCAACGAGGCGGTGAAGGAACAAGGCTCTGCATCGCATTTTGCCAGACGCTTTGCCACCGGCCTCGTGACCGGAAATGCCGACGACGCCGGTAGCCTTTCGGGCACCGTGGCGGGCGACCTCTTTGTCTTCGGCGATATCAGGGATGTCGTCCGCGAGAGCAAGCATCTGGTGATGGGCGAGGATACCGACCGGCTCGTGCTGGGGCTCGCCACCGTAGGCATTGCGGTGACGGCGGCGACCTACGTTACCGTCGGCGGCGTGGCGCCGCTGCGCGCCGGCCTCACGCTGGTCAAGGATGCGCGCAAGGTCGGACGGCTCGGCGAGGGGCTCACCGAATGGGCCGGCCGATCGGCGCGGGAGATTGTCGACGCGCCGATGCTGCAGAATGCGGTGGCTTCGAGCGCCGTGACGCGCCCCGGGCAAACCGTCAGCGCGATATCAGCCGCCTTCCGCGCCGAGAAAGCCGGCGCGCTGGTGCGGATGGCCAAGGACGTCGGACGCGTGAGCGAGAAGGCGGGCATGCGCGGCGCGCTCGATACGCTGAAGATCGCCGAAGGACCCGAGGATGTCGCGCGCGCCGCGCGGCTTGCGGAAACAAGCGGCGGCAAGACGCGCGCGCTGCTCAAGTTGCTCGGCCGTGGGGCATTGCTGCTGACGGCCGGCGCGTTAGATCTGTCGTTATGGCTGTTCGGAGCCTTGTTCGCCCTGCTTTCCCTGCTGGCGTCAATCAAGGCCACCACCGAGCGGTTGACCCAGTCGTGGCTCGACTACGGCAAACGGCGGCGGCTGCGTAAACAACTGGCAAATCCGGCGATGGCCAGTGCAGCCGTAACCGGCTAATTTCCCCCCCTTTCCTGAACGCGGAATGACCGATGCCGAGTTTTCATCACGGCGCTGTTGAAATTGCCTATCTCGACGAAGGCGAGGGCGATCCGATCGTGCTCGTACACGGCTTTGCCTCGAGCAAGAACGTGAACTGGGTCTATCCGACCTGGGTCTCCGAACTGAAGAAGAGCGGCCGGCGGGTGATAGCCTTCGACAATCGCGGCCACGGCGACTCCAGCAAGCTCTACGACCCCGCGGAATACGAACTCGCCATCATGGCGAGCGACATCGCGGCGTTGATGGATCATCTCGAACTCGAGCGTGCCGATGTCATGGGTTACTCGCTGGGATCGCGGATGACGGCGGTATTGGCGCGCAGCGCGCCGCATCGCCTGCGCTCGGCGATCCTTGGCGGTATCGGGATTGGCCTGATCGAGGGCGGCGGCCCCGGCGAGAATGTCGCCAGGGCGCTGGAGGCGGACTCGCTTGACGAGGTGGCCGATCCGGTCGGGCGGACGTTCCGCGCCTTCGCCGACCAGACCCGGTCCGATCGCCGCGCGCTCGCGGCGTGCCTGCGCGGTTCGCGACGCCTGATGACGAGAGAAGAGGCCGCCGGAATTGCGGTGCCGGTGCTGATCGCAGTCGGCACGGCGGACGAGATCGCGGGCTCGGCGCACGCGCTCGGAGAAATTATTCCAAGCTCGGAAGTTCTCGACATCCCCCATCGCGATCATATGCGCGCCGTCGGCGACAAGGTTTACAAGACTGGCGTGCTGGATTTTTTGTCACGACGCTCCTGAAAGCGTTTCAACCACGCGATCAGCAGCGTGAAGGTTGCGATCCAGACCAGGCGTGAGCCATAGCGATCGTGCGGCCCCGATATGACGCCGCACACAACCGCGTTGCCGAGCAGAGTCAGACATACCGTCGCGATCAAGAGCGTCATGTCGTCAATCCGCCGCCGGACGGCCGCGGCAATCAGCATGACGAAGACCAGCGCCGTCGAAATCAGGGCCACCGGAACGTGGATCAGGTTGATCGGGCCGAAGGCGATGAAGCCCCTCTGCTGGCGCGCCGCATCCAGCACTCTCAATTGCTGTCGCAGATAGTCCCGGAAGATACCGTAAGTGTGGGTTATGGTTGGAGGGTCGGTGTTTTCGCCGGTTGCGACCTTGAGCATCTGTTCACCGGTCGCCAGCAGCGCCTCCTCGGTTTGCCACAGCGGATATTCGACGAGCGCGTGGACGGCGATATATCCCATTTCATCGCTCATGCCGGGAAAACGGCCGAGCTTGTTGAACACGGTCTCGCGGCTCCAGAGAAAATCATCCGCGGTTTCCGGCAAGTCATTGCGATAGGGGCAGAGCTTGAAATGCTGCGTGGGACAGTGATCGTTCAGGTAGCGGGTAACGATGCCGTCCTGAAGCATCCGGGCGAACGCAATCGCATAGCCGCCGGGCGTCCAGGCAACCTGTCCAGACAACGCAAAATTGGCCGAGAGCAGCATGATGGCGCCGGCTGCGATGGACAGCATGCCCTGCATCAGCCGGGCCGCCTTGATCCGCCCGCCCAGGAACGGGCGCGCGATCCAGCCGACGCAGCACAGTCCGAGCAGCACGGCCATCGTCGCGCTGTGGGTGGCCGCTGCAAAGGCGGTGAAGGCAAACAGCACGCCCTTTTCAATTCCGGAAAGCTTGTCGCCTTGGAGCACGAGAAGAAACAACGACAGCACCGCAAGGCCGGCGAAGATATCGGTCAAGAGCATGCTGGCGAGCCACGGCAGCGCCGTGGTGAGGGTCAGCGCCAGGCACAGTCCGAACAGCTGCCATGGTTTGGCGAGGCCGAAGACGCGTAGCGTCAGCTGCAAGATCCACATCGTCGCCAAGGCCTGGATCGCAAGGTCGGGCCAGAAATGGGTATTTTCGCCGACGTGGAGAAAGAGGCCAAAGACGGTCGATCGGCTGGGGACGAGGTGGCCTTCGTACCAGCGTGCCAGATAGCCGCCGGTGTCCGACTGGAGCAGGGGGTAACCGTTCCAGAACGCGGGCGCCAACAGCATCAGGGGAATCGCTGCGACGATCACCCAGACCGAGAGCGAATTCGTAGCGCGTGCGCTCAAGGTGCGTATCGTGGTGTCCGCCATTCAGCCGGACCATGCCCGCAGGTAGGGCCGGGCGGAAATCCGCCAATAGTCTGACGCTAGTGCCCACTTTCCGAAGTTCGTAATACATCGCCGCGCTCGCTTGCACGAACTTCGGAAAGCCAAGGGCACTAGCAAATCTATGATTCTAGTACCGCTTTCGATCTGAGGTCCCTGGTACGAGCCAGCCGCTTGTGGTGCAGGGACTTCAGATCGGCGGTACTAGCAGCTTGATTTGTGCGGAATGCCCAACCAAGTAGGACCAACCGGCCTGGTCCGGCGTTGCCCTCCTGGCGGCGTTCATTTTGGTGTGAGAGTCAGGGGACAGCGAGGGGTGGCCGTGCTAGAATTGGCCTCGAGAAATTTAATTGTCCTGATAACAGAATAATTTGCGGGCGGAGCCTATGGTAAAGCATCAGACCAATCTGCAAGGCGGAGCGCAGCTCACGGCGCTCGATCCGGTCTGGGATCGCGTGCGCACCGAGGCCGAGGACATCGTGCGCCGGGAGCCGGAACTCGCCTCATTCATCTATTCGACCGTGCTGCATCACGACCGGCTGGAAGAGGCGGTGGTGCACCGGATCGCCGAGCGTCTCGACCATTCCGCGCTGTCAGGTGATTTGATTCGTCAGGCCTACGACGAGGCCCTTCGTGACGCCCCTGATCTCGGCAACGCCTTCCGCGCCGATATGGTAGCGGTTTACGACCGCGATCCCGCCACTTCCCGCTTCATCGATCCCTTGCTCTATTTCAAGGGCTACCATGCGCTGCAGACCCACCGTCTGGCGCATTGGCTGTTCAAAAAGGGCCGCAAGGATTTCGCCTATTACCTGCAAAGCCGCTCCTCGGCGGTATTTCAGACCGACATCAATCCGGCCGCCATTATCGGCCGGGGCATCTTTCTCGATCACGCCACGGGTTTTGTGTGCGGCGAGACGGCGGTCATCGAGGACGACGTCTCGATCCTGCACGACGTCACGCTTGGCGGCACCGGCAAGGAGAACGAGGACCGCCATCCCAAGATTCGCCACGGTGTAATGATCGGTGCGGGGGCGAAAATCCTCGGCAATATCGAGGTCGGTCATTGTGCCAGGATCGCCGCGGGCTCCGTGGTCTTGGAGCCCGTGCCACACAATGTGACGGTTGCGGGCGTTCCCGCCAGGATCGTCGGCGAGGCCGGCTGCGCCGAGCCCTCGCGCACCATGGACCAGATGATCAACGCGATCGGGCTGTAAAGTTTTAGGCTTCTGCCGGCGTCGGATCGGCTATAACGGCATGAGAACTTCATGTCACAATGCGGGATTAGGATTGGTTTCCCGGTTCTGACATTCGTATCGTTTCCCAAACACCTTTGAATTCGGAGACTGCCGTGGATGTTCAGGAAGTCAGGAAACTCGACGCTTACCTCAAGCGCCTGTTTGCCAATCCCAGGATTCGCGTGGTTCCGCGGCCAAAGAAGGATGACTCTGCCGAGGTCTATATCGGGGAGGAATTCATCGGCGTCCTGTTTGTCGACGACGAGGACGACGACCGCTCGTTTCAATTCCAGATGGCGATCCTGGAAGACGATCTAGTCGAGCAGGGCTGATTTTCGGAATAAATCCCGAATGGGATGAAGGCGCGGCCTGACGTTATTTCGGCCCGTGCAACTGCTGCGTCAGGTGGTCCATGGCCTCAGTGACATCGTGCCACTGCGCGAGCCAGCTGCGGGGAAAGCGGAAGATCAGATCGGCTCCCTCGACGCGGCGCTCGCTCAGGCACATTCCGGGCGTGGCGGCTTCGCGGGTGCAACGGGCGGTCATGGCGGGTTGCGTGGCGGAGAATAGATCCTCGCCGCTGTAGGGTGTGTCGTCGCGAAAGGCCCGCATCGTCAAACCGTCTTCGCCGGCCGTGGATGTCTGCTCGAGATAGCGCGGAAAGATCGTGCGCGCGCGCAGCTCCGGCGCCAGCGAGTCGTGGTGCGCCGCAATCGACAGGAAAATCCGGCCGATCGGCAGCATGGCATCATCCACATCGGTGGCGCTGACGCGCTTTGGCGCTTCCGGCGGCTCAAGCGACGGGAATGTGAAACTCAGATCGATGCGCTCCTGCGGCCCGGAGTGGTGCTGGATTTTCATCCGGATCGATGCGGTCGGAACGTTGAACAAGGTCGAGCCGATGCTTACCGGCAACCGCGACGGACCGCTGGCTGCGTCCACCTCCCAGGTCGGCCACAGCAGGTAGGCGACGAGCGCAATGGCGGCGGTCGCGATAACGCCCGCCAGGACGATCGGAAGCAGGTGGTGGCGTAAATCCTGGCCCGTGTGGCGGGCGATGTTCTGGGCTGCCGAGATGAAGGTCATGGATCGTGCAATCGGGCGGGCGAATCAAGGCGCAATATGCCACGCGAGATTGTGCTTCCGTATGGCGTTAAGGCGAGCCGGCAGTCCTCAGCCATGTGCCAGCCGCGGTTCCCGGCACTGCAATTAACCTTTCCTTAAGGATGTTGTGGCGGCGGCCCGCCAATTTTGCGAAGCAGGGGTGCTTTTCAAGTTGTCGCGTGAGTGAGCTCAAGATGCCGCCCGAAGCGTTGAATTCCCTGTTCTCATTGTGCATCGGTTTTGCGCTCGCCGGCGCTCTCTCCAGCGGATATCAGGCCGTTGTGCAGCGTCCCGCCGGCTTCGGACTGCTTCAGGAAGGCGTTGCGCCGAGCACGTTTGCCGCGGTGCCGTTTCTGGTGTTCGCCGCGCCCCTCATCATCATGCGCAATACGCTGCGCGGCGTGCGGATCGAGCGTCGCCGCTTCGAGTTCGTGATGATGGCGACCGTGCTGGCCGGATTCTGGAGCCTGATGTCCGGAACGTTTTTCCTCATGACCTTGCGCGCCGCCGGCCTGCTGGCCTGAGGTTTTTTATTTCACGCGTTTTCTCGACGCGAACCGGCATCCATCCGCGGATTCCATCTCCGCCAAGGCTTCGCCGGACCAATAGCTCACTCGGCCGCCGAAGCTTTAGCGAAGGCGGCAAGTCTGCGGGCATGCTTTGCTTGAAATCGCTTTGATTGCTGTGCCAGAGTCTCCTTGAAGGAGACATTTATTCCTATGGCGATCTACGAACTCGACGGGCAGGCGCCCGAACTCCCCAAAAGCGGCAACTATTTCATCGCTGAGACCGCAACCGTGATCGGCAAGGTGCGTCTGCTGGAGGGCGCGAGCGTCTGGTTCGGCGCGGTGCTGCGCGGCGACAATGAGTGGATCGAGGTCGGCGAGAATGCCAACATACAGGATAACTCGACCTGCCATACCGATCTGGGATTTCCGCTGACGATCGGCGGGAATTGCACGGTCGGACACAACGTCATTCTGCACGGCTGCACGCTCGAAGACGGCGCGCTCGTCGGCATGGGTTCGATCGTCATGAATGGCGCGCGGATCCGCCGCGGCAGCATTGTCGGCGCGGGATCGGTCATTACCGAAGGCAAGGAATTTCCCGAACATTCGCTGATCATCGGCGCGCCCGCGCGGGTGATCCGCGCGCTGGAGCCGGCGCAGGTGACTGCGATGGGGAGTGCCGCAAAATTCTATGTCGGCAACGGACCGCGGTACAAAAAAGGCCTGAAGAAAATCGGCTGATCGCCTCACGATTTGGCTTTTTGCGAAGGCTTCGGCCTGCCACGGCTCCCAGCTGGCTCGGCGGCGAGCCGGGCGCTCTTGCGCAGTGCATCCTTCAGGTCGATGGGAATGCCGTGCTTCTTGAGCAGATCGGCAAACGCTTCATCCGCCAGTTCCTGAAAAGTCGCCATCCGGTCGCGCGCCAGCTGCTTGAGCTTGTCGAACGTGTCGTCATCGAAAGCGATCAATTTACGCACGCCAAGTCTCCCGAAACGATCCTCGTAGATGAACATTAGCTGAATACGGAACAAGCCGCAGCCGATGTCTTCGCAAGCGTACAACGCCCGGTCGCGTGTGATCGCGTGATTTGGGATGAATTTGCCTGCATTTGCATGCGGCGATCAGACGCGAGTCACGACCTCGCGATATCTCGCGATATTCAGGAACGCGAACGCCGCGAACGCGTAGTCCCTGCGAGCGGGGGCGCGTTTTCGCTAAGGCGGGAGAACAGAGATGTTGCGTAAAACAATGATCGCGCTGTGCGCGATAGCTTCAATCGGGATGTTGGCGCCTGACATGGCGCTGGCGCGTGGTGGTGGCGGCGGCGGCGGCGGCGGTGGTGGCCACGGCGGAGGAGGTGGCGGCGGTGGCCGCGGCGGCGGTGGATTTGGCGGCGGCGGTTTCGGCGGACACGCCGGTAGCTTCGGCGGCGGCAGTTTCGCCGCGCGAGGTGTGAGCGGCGGAAACTTCAATAACAGTTTCGCCCGCGCAACGCCTGGCGTCGCCGTTGCCGGCAATCGGTTCGCCGGCAATCAATTCGCCGGCAATCGGTTCGCCAACAACCGCTTCGCCAGCACGAACTTCGGCCGATCCGGCTTCCATCGTGGTTTCCATCGCCGAAACTTCTTCTTCGCTGGCGTCGGACCGGGCTTCTACGATGACTACTGGGATTACCCGGACTACGCCTACGACGATTATGACAATGGCGGATGCTATGTCGTCCAGCGTCGCGTGCACACGGCATATGGGTGGCGCGTGCGGCCGGTTCAGGTCTGCGGTTGATCGCCAGCTCTCAAAAGAGCTCGGCTTTGAAAAGAACGACGGCTCCGGTGTTTCCACTGGAGCCGTTTTTGTTGGGCAAGAGAGGATTGATCAGCCCAGCACTTTGTATTTCTTGAACCAGGCTTGCATCGAGTTCCAGCCATCCTCGGCCGCTTCCTTGCGATAGCTGGCGCGATAGTCGGCGTGGAAGCCGTGCGGGGCGGCCGGGTAGATCTTGAACTCGGCGGGCTTGCCCGCCTTGGCGAGCGCTTCCTTCAGCGCCTCGACGGTGGCAACGGGAATGCCGGTATCGGCCTCGCCATAAAGTCCGAGCACCGGCGCCTTCATTTCGCCCGCGAGTTGCGTCGGGCTCTTCGGCCAAAGCGGGTTCGGCGCGTCGACCGGAGGTCCGTAGAAGGAAACGCCGGCCTTCAATGCCGGGCTATGGGCGGCATATTCCCAAACCGTGCGGCCGCCGCGGCAGAAGCCGATGATGCCGAGACGGTCGGTATTGCCGCCCTGCGCCTTGGCCCAGGCAACGGTACTGTCGAGATCGGAGAGAAGCTCGGCGTCCGGCTTGGCGTTCACGATCGGCAGCAACTGCGGGATGTCGGTGATCTTGGTGAGATCGACGCCCTTGCGGAAGTAATAGTCGGGCGCGACGGCCAGTACGCCGAGCTTGGCCAGGCGCCGCGTCACGTCCTTGATGTATTCGTGCAGTCCGAAGATCTCCATCGCGACCAGAACCACCGGCGGATTGGCGACGCCCTTTGGGCGCGCGAAATAGCCGGGCATCTCGCCGTCGGCGACCTTGATCTTGATATCGCCGGTTTCAAGGCCGTCGGTATCGGTCTTGATCACGTCGGCCCGCACGGGACCGGCGGCAAGGGTATAGCCCGCTGCGACAGCGGCGGATGCGGTCATAAAGCCACGCCGGGAAAACGGCGCGGTCTTGGTCAGGCCGATGACATCGGGCGTAAGCTGGGTGTGAACGTTCATGTGGATTCCTCAGGGATGGTTGTGTGGCAAATTAGACACCAGCATCCAGCCGATATTCCATCGGCGACGCAAATCACCAGGGCGCGAGGAGTGAACGAGGGTGCCAAAAAACAAGGCCATGGGCGGAGTATGATCGCCCACGGCCTTGCCTGCCCCGGATATCAAATTGGCTTACGCCATCCGGTGGACGTCATCTTGGCTTATCCGGGGCAGCTGACGGTGTGAACCACTTCACAGAGCCGCCAAAAAAGTTGCGGCCAGGCTTTGGGGGAAGCCTGGCCGCGCGCGATCCGGTCTGGGACGGGGAGGGGTGGGGATGTGACCGGCTCGCGTAGCTCTCCTCTTGCCGTCAGCGATCGTGGGCGCTGGCGGTCGAAATGGCGGGCCTGGGGTCGCCGAGCGAGACCCAGACGTTCGGGTCGCTCTGCGATTGGCGTTTGACGAAGCGGTATCCGGTCTCGGTCCAGGCCACGACGTTTTCGTTCTGGTTGTCCAGAATGAACTCGCCCTTGTCGGACTTCACGGTCAGCACCGCATGACCTTCGCCCATCTTGTCGCGCACCACCGTGATCAGAAGCGCCTCACGCGGCCATCCGGCGTCGATCAGCATCTTGCGCTTCAGCAGCACGTAGTCTTCGCAGTCGCCGTAGCCGTCGGTCGGCAGCGACCATTTTTCAACGACGCCCCAATGATCCATGTCGGTCATCGGCTTGACGGTCTCGTTGACCCAGTGGTTGACGCGCAACAGATCGCGCCAGGCCGCCTGCGTCATGACGATGTCGCGTGGCTGCGATGGTCCACCGCGGCACTCGCCGGGATTCTCGGTGCAGAATTCCACCCAACCGATCGGCGCACGCGTGGTGTCGCCAAGGCTTGCATAAAGTGTCCGTTCATCCGCGGCCCGCGCCGACGCGCTCAATCCCAACAGGATGGCGACGACCGCCAGACTTTTTCGCTCCCTGAACCCGAACATTGTGGCCCCCGTTTTTTTGTTGGGACCACGTTTCGCACAAAGGGTTTGCGCTGCGGCTAAGTACGCCAAGTACAATTGAAGCGAATACTGATAAATACTTCCGATAATTCGATCTATACTTTAGTAAAATTCGAATACAATTTTAGACAACGGCAATTGATTCAAATTTTATCGATTAACTGCCGGCTCCCGCGAAATGAGGGCGTACAGCCCCAAATGCTGCCAACATTAACGGCGACCGCGGCAGCGTCTGCCAGCCACTACAGGATCCGTGCAGGCGGGTGAGGGTTAAGAAAACGCAAACTGGCGGGTTTTTGGCTTTACGCGCCGGTAACGCTGTCTGCGAGCCGTTGAAAATCTTGGTAAGATGCCCGTGGCCATGCATCCATGCGGTCCAACAATAAGGGAGGAAACAATGAAAGGCGTGCTTTCGGGCCTTGCGGCCGTCCTGTGTGTAAGCCTCGGCCCATCGGCGATGGCCGAGGAGGCGGTCCGCATCAATCCGACCGACCCGCAGCCGACCTGCAACATGTGTCCGGGGACCTATATTCCGGCGGCCGAGCTCGAGCGCTACACGCAGAAGGCCATCGCGGAGAAGCTGATCGATCAGCAGGTGCGCGACATCGACATCGGCAAGGCGCGGATCGGCATCGGCATGGTTCATCGCGGCCGGCTGGAAAAGCCCGCGCCCGATTCAGTCGCCGAGCATGACCAGATCAGCGAGGTCTATCATGTGATTTCGGGCGCGGCCACGCTTGTCCTCGGCCCCGATATCCTCAACCGGCAGCGCCGTCCGGCGACGATGCGCACGGTGAGGGAGTTCAATGGCCCCGGCAACAACGGATCGGATGTTCGCGACGGGATCGCCTATGAGATCAAAGCTGGCGACGTCGTGGTCATTCCCGCCGGTACCGGTCACTGGTTCACCAGGATCGACGACCATATCGATTATCTTATGATCAGGATCGATCCCGACAAGGTGACGCCGCTCAAGGGCGAGGCGCAGTCGCTGGAATATCTGTCGAAACCGGCTTCGCGCGGGGAGTGAGGCTGCCGGTGTCGGGGTTCACCGCGCGGTGGCGCTTTCTTCCAGCGTATCGGCCATCTGTTCGTGGACGAATTCGAGCGCGAATCCTTCCTCGAGGTTGCGCACCACGCGCGACTGGACCTTGCCGAGCAGCACGAGCGACTTCATCGGCGGGCGGTTTTCCGCCGCGATCGCCGCACCCGAGCGCGACATGTCGATGATGCGGCAGGTCATCTTGGTGCCATCCTCGAGCGTGAGCAGCGCGATCGGATTGCGCGGGATGATACGGTCGTGGCGGCGGTCTTCGGGCAGGTTGAGAATGTCGCGGTTGGCAAGCCAGGTCAGCTGCGCGGCGAGCTTGTCGCGCTTGCGCGCGGTCGCACCGACCGTCATCGCAAAGCCGTTGTCGATAATGCGGGTGATTTTGCCCTCGACCCGCCCGATATGGTCGAGATAGGCGATCACCCGGTCGCCGACATTGCCGATGCCGGGCGCCAGCAGGGCCAGCCCACCCGGCGACATATTGATGATCTGGCAGGGAAATTCGCGCCGGTCCGGCAGCATGTAGCGTCCCAGCAGATGAACCTTCACCCGCTGAAAGCGCCGCCGCTCCTCGGCGGACGGAAGAATTGATTTTTTGTTTGCTAACGCCATCTTCGCCGCCAGACCACCGGCTTTCTAGCGTTTCGAAACCGAAGTTCGCCACACTAGTGCCCACTTTCCGAAGTTCGTGCTCCGTTACCGCACCCACTTTCCACGAACTTCGGAAAGTCAGGGCACTAGCAAACCCATTGATTCTAGTGCCGCTTCTCTATTTGAAGTTCCTGGATCGAATTCGCCGCGTGTGGTGCAGGAACTTCAAATAGGCGGCACTAGCGCCGATCGACCCTACGGCCAGCAAGGTTAATGAGCCGTTAGCGATGACGGCCATTCACCTTGCGGGGGCATGATCGGCGAAATCCGGTTGAATCCCCACAGCAACACCGGGCATGCCAGGAGTAGAGCTGCGCCAAAATCGAGTGCTATGGCCGCGCTGCCGGTCCATTTCGCAAGCGCCCCGGCGATAACCGGTCCGAGCATCATCGTGCCGTAATAAAGGGTGTAGAAAATGCCCATGCCGATCGCGCGCGTCTCGGGCCGCAGCACGCGTGCAGGCAGGCTCATCATCGGCCCTGCCGGCAGGCCGTTGATCATGCCAAGCGCAAGCAGAATCTGGATCACGGCGCCGCTGCGGGTCAGTGCCACCATCAGCAACGCGGACACGATGCAACCGGCCGTCAGGACGAATGAAGGCCGCCGGCTGCGATCGGTGAGAAAGCCGCCAAAGGGCACCGAGACCACCGCGAGCCACAGCACAACGCTGATGAGCGAGCCTGCGGCCGATATCGACCAGCCGCGCTCGACCAGCATCGAAGGCCCGAAACTGAAGGTCATGGCGAAGCCGATGTTGAAGAGCCCCCAGATCAGCCCGGCGGTAACCACCGCGGTCGCCGCCCTTCGATCAAGCCGCGCGGAAGTCGCCGCGGCGCCGGATACCATCTTCGCCGGCGGTTGATAGGCCACCGCAAAGAGGACCAGCGCGGCTGCGATCACGGCTGCGACCGCAAGATAGACCGCCTCGATGCCGTGGCCAGAGCCGATTACGGGGAGCGCCAGCAGCGACAGCGCGATCCCGGCCGGCCATGAATTGACGAAGATCGCCATCGCGGTCGCGATTTCCTTGCCGGCAAACCAGTCGGCCACGATCTTCGTCATCTGCACGTTGAGCATGACGCCGCCTGCGCCGCTGACAAGCCTTCCGGCGACCTGCAAGAGCCAGGAATCCGACAGCGCCATCGCAAGGCCGCCGATCAGCATCAGCAACAACGCCGCAAGCACCGTCTGCCTGTCGCCGAATTTCCTTCCGATCGCGCCGCCCGGCAATGCGAGCGCCACGCCGGGGGCGAAATAGAGCCCGATCAGCGTTCCGATGTCGGCAAGTCCGACGCCAAAGGCCGGACCCAGCAGTGGTGCGACCGCGGCCACGCTCTGGAATTGAAACGCCATGGAAAGGCGAACCGTGAACAGGACGGCGAGGATAGTCCAGCGG
Organism: uncultured Alphaproteobacteria bacterium; assembly: GCA_963832045.1. Classification (GTDB taxonomy): domain Bacteria; phylum Pseudomonadota; class Alphaproteobacteria; order Rhizobiales; family Xanthobacteraceae; genus Bradyrhizobium. The sequence goes on along the minus strand of CAWHSM010000002.1, from coordinate 195,787 downwards.
CTGTGCAACGTCCCGGTCCCTCATTCGAATGGCCGCACACCCTGAGGGTGCAGGGCACGGCTGTCAATTGTCCTGCAAATTCGTTTAGCTAGTGTGGCGACTCTGACGTTCCTTTCAGTGTCGCCGCGAGTTCTTCGAAGGAACGTCAGAGTCAAAGCCACACTAGAATCATATGGTTGCTAGGGTCCCTTTGGTTCTGACATTCGTAAAAGTGCCCGCCGCGATTTGGTACGAATGTCAGAACCGGGACACTAGCGCCGCAGGTTGGCATCCTGCTTTAGTTCACTTACGCTTCCTGCTGCAAAGCCAGAGAAAAAGAGCCATGGAACAGATCCGCGTATGCACCTATGACGGACCGGGCGCGAAGCCGGTTATCCGCACCGTGCCGTGGCCGAAAGTCGGCAAGAAGGGCGCGCTGATCAAGGTCGGCGCCTGTGGCGTTTGCGGCACCGATCTGCACATCCTCAAGGGTCATTGGCCGAAGCCGTTGCCCTGGCCGTTCACGCTCGGCCATGAGATCGGCGGGGTGCTGGTCGAGGTCGGTTCGGAATTCACCGAAGACTTCATGAGCAAGCCGCTGAAAGCCGGCTCCAAGGTGATGATCCCGCCGCTGATGCCGTGCGGCCATTGCTATTACTGCATTCACTACCCGCAGAGCGCCAATAAATGTCTGACGCCGGTCTATTACGGCCGCTATCTCGGTTTCGACAAGGCGCCGCATCTGTGGGGCGGTTGGGCCGAATATGTCTATGTCGATCTCGAGATGTTGCCGGGCACCAAGATCTACAAGTTGCCCGACGACATGTCGTTGCGATTGGGCGCGCTGTCGGAGCCTCTGACCTCCTGTATCCGTGCCTTCAACCGCGCCACCCGAGCCGGCGGGTTTAGCTGGGGCGATACCGTCGTCATCCAGGGCTCCGGCCCGATCGGGATTCTCGCGGTTGCGGCCGCGCGGGAGATGGGGGCGGGCAGGGTCGTCTGCGTCGGCGCGCCGGAGGAGCCTCGTCTGGCGCTGGCGCGGAAGTTCGGCGCCGAGGCGACTGTCGATATCGAAGAGATCAAGACACCGGCGGAACGCATCAGGCGCGTCCGCGACATCGTCGGCGGCTTCGGCGCCGATCTGGTGATGGATTGCTCCGGCCATCCGAGCGCCGGGCCGGAGGGCATCGAAATGCTGCGCGACGGTGGCACCTATGTGGAGATGGGGCAGTTCACCGATGCCGGTTCGATCGAGACATCATGGCACCGCATCTGCACCAAGGACCTCAATGTGCTGGGATCCTGGGGGTTCACCGGCAACGACCTGCCGCTCGGTGTCGACATGCTTTATCGCACCCGCAACAAGTATCCCTGGGCGGACATGCAGACGCTCTATCCGTTTTCCGAGGACGGCATCGGCCGGGCGGTCGCGGACGCCATGGCGATGAAGACCGTGAAATCCACCATCGTGCCCTGGCCGGAACTTGTGCAGTAGGTCAACCTGGCCGCTTCCGACATTGACGCAGCCTGCTGGCGCGCCCTAGCTTGTCGGTTGGGCACATACGGGTGGGGAATCATGTCCGATCGGGGTAAAGTATCCATTGAGCGCGATCTCAGGCTCGATCTGTTCCGCGGCGTCGGGCTGTGGATGATCTTTCTCGATCATATCCCGCACGACGTCGTTTCCTGGCTGACGCTGCGCAATTACGGCTTCAGCGATGCGGCCGAGTTCTTCGTTTTCATTTCCGGCTATCTGGCGGGCTACATCTACGGCCCGATCATCCGGGCCGGACAATTCCTGGCGGCGCTCAAACGGCTGTGGAAGCGGGCCATGGAGATGTACGTCGCCCACATCATGCTGTTTCTGGTCTTCACGGCCCAGATCGCCCGCACGGTCAGGAAATTCGACAATCCGCTCTATGAAGACGAATTCAACGTCCACAGTTTCCTGCTGCATCCGGACGTCCTGATCGGGCAGGCGCTCACGCTGCGCTACAAGCCGGTCAACCTCGACGTATTGCCGCTCTTCATCACCCTGATCGCCGCTGCGCCGTTCATTCTATGGATGATGGTGCGCCGTCCCAACCTGACCCTGCTCGGGTCGGCGATCCTATACGTTCTGGCGCGCTGGTTCGACTGGAACCTGCCATCCTATCCGCCCGGCACGACGTGGTATTTCAACCCGTTTGCCTGGCAGCTGATGTTTGTGTTCGCCGCCTGGTGCGGCACCGGCGGCGCCAACCTGCTCTGGCCGATCATCAAGTCACGCCTCGCGCTGATCGTGGCGGCGATATGGATCGCGTTCGCATTACTGATTGTCATGACCTGGCACGTCGCCTTCCTCGATGCGATGGTGCCGAAATGGGTGGTCAAGCTGATCTACCCGATCGACAAGACAGACCTCGACATGCTGCGCTTCACGCACTTCCTCGCGCTCGCCTTGATCGTGTCGCGCTACGTGCCGCGCCATTGGGCTCCGCTCAACTCCAAATGGTTGCGGCCGATGATCATGTGCGGCCAGCATTCGCTTCCGATCTTCTGCTTCGGGGTGTTTTTGTCCTTTGCGGCCCACTGGGTGCTGATGCAGTACACGAGAGGCGTATGGGAGCAGCTTGTGGTCAGCGCCGCCGGAATTCTCGTCATGATTGCGATTGCGTGGGTACTCGGCCGCGCCGACAGGGTCCCCGATCTGTTCGTCGATGCCGCGGAAATCGAGGACGGCAAGACCGCGCTGGAGCCCGGCAAAGCCTGACGCCTAGTGTGGTGGATTTGACATTCGCTTCAGTATTGCCGCGAGTTCTCCAAGCGAATGTCAAATCCAAAACCACACTAGAATCCTATATTTGCTAGTGTCCCTTTGGTTCTGACATTCGTAAACGAACTCGCTGCAACATGATACGAATGTCAGAACCGAGACACTAGTGTAGCGACACTGACGTTCCTTTCAGTGTTGCCGCGAGTTCTCGGAAGGAACGTCAGAGTCAAAGCTACACTAGGATCAAATAGTTGCTAGTGTCCCTTTGGTTCTGACATTCGTAAAAGTGCCCGCTGCGATGGGATACGAATGTCAGAACCGGGACACTAGAGCTTGTGCCCCTTCTGGCGCAGCGCCTCGGTGAGACGCTGGCGCAGATCCTCGGCCGCCTTGCGGCTGATCTCCTGACCGACCGAGAGGGCTTGCTGGCTGATCAGGGGCATCTTCTCCAGCATCTTTTGTCCGATCGGCTGACGATAGAACGCCTCGATCTCGCGCAATTCGGCGGCCGTGAAGTTGTTGGCGTAGACCGTGGCGATGCCGTCGACCATCGAGGCATAATAGGGCGTGAACGCATCGGCGATCATCGGCATCATGGCCTCATAATCGCGCTCGATTTCCGGCCTGTCCTGCACCAGCGCGGGCTTGAGGCCGAGCAAAATCGCCGGCAGCAGCGCCTTGTATTGATCGGCAAGCTTCATGGTGGTGACGAGATTGCGCGCGGCCGCCATGGCGTCGGGCGCAGGTGCCTGGGCCTGCGAGGCCGAAGCCGAAAGCAGCAGCAGACAGGCAATCATCAAAAGGCGTCGGGCCATGGTTTCCTCCGGTGAACAATCGCGTGTTGGTGATTCAAAATCGGATTTTCGCAGGGAAGAGCGCCGCCCAAAGAGGGTGCCTGCGCCGAAAAGGTTTGTCTAGTAGATCGGACTACCGGGAAATCAGCTACCGCAGGCCTTCATAGACCATCAGCCCGCGCGCAAGCTTGAGTTTGCGCAATGCGCGGGGAACGAGCCGTTCGGTCGGCGGGTGCAGGTAGCGCCACGAGGTCAGTTTGAAATCCAGCAAGCGGCTGTGTCCGGTCTCGAACGGGGCGAGCAGGCCGGTCAGGCTCAAGGGTGCGTGGGCGCGGTGGCTGAACGGCAACAGCAGCAATTCCAGATGCGAAGTGCCCTCAGCCGAAGTTGCGGTGATGCCGGCAACCGCTGGCAGCATTTCCTCCGTCACCGCGGTGATGATGTCTTCGATCTCGCGGCGTCTCTCGGGTCCGAACAGTTCGGAAAAGCTTTTGTCCTTCAGGTCGCAGCCGAGCAGGGCGCAGAGCCGCGTGCCGGCAACCCGAAACGGATAGCGGTTGGTGGCGTCACAGGACAACACGAAGATGTCGCCGAGCAGCTCCCGCACCGCGTCGGGTTCGACGTCGCTGCGGTCCGGGGCGCGGGCTTGCCCTCGCTTTTGGTCCCAATACGCGAAAAATTCCTCGGTTCGACGGATGTTTCATGTCCTGACTATCGCCCCCGCGTGGCGTGCGAGTGGGACAATTCTGTCCCGATTTCGCGCACGCGCATCCCTAGGTTTGTTGTGCAGAAGGAGCCTTGCAGCGTCCATGCCGAAGCCGCATCCGGCGGCGGCTTTGCGGCGTTAACGTTAAATTAACGATCGCCTTGGCGCGGGGGCTCGGCCTGCTATGGTCCTCTCCGTCAGATCCCTTGGTTCGGGTTTCTCCAGACCCGGGCAAGGCACAGGCGGCGTCGAACAGATTGGTCGCTGCGCGGGGAGGGGTGGGGATGATATCCCGACACCTCGCGCCAGCTAAGACCAGCTTCCAAAGGGAAGGGCTTTCTCAGAGCCCTTCCTTTTTCATTTTCATGAGCCGTCAACGGCTTGGCCCCGCCCATCTCTTCTATTGCAGAGCATCATTTGAGCCGGCGTCCAAAGCGGGCCGCATCGCGGCTGCAAAATTGCCTTAAGCCAGTCATCGTTCGGTCGGAGCGCCGAGCGACCATTCGCGCCTGGTGCAGTGTGCGAGTGGAGTAGCGCCCGTGTCGAGTGATCTTCAAGCGAAACTAGAAAAGTATGAGCGCAAGGCCGCGCAGTACGAGAAGGCGGCTCGGGAAGCGACCGGCGAAGCGGACCGCGCGTTTTATCAGGGGCTGGCCCGTTACACCGACGACCTTGCGACGAAATTCCGGCAAGTCATCGTAAAGCGGACTGGCACATCTCAGGCGGCCGAATGATATTGCCTTAAAGTCATTCCTCAAGGGCCGACGTCGCGGACCGGCTCCGTTACGCCCGTGCCGCGAGCGGCCACGCTGCCGCCGCGCCACCAGGAAGCGCAGCAGTTCGCAAAAGCTGCCCTCGTCAACAAAAAGCCCCGGACAATGCCGGGGCTTTCGTTTGTGCGGAGATCAGGACTTCGCGATCACGAGCCGCCGCCGAACTTGTAGTTCACGCCGACCCTGGCAATGTTGCCGTTGAAGTGGGTCGTGGTGTTGGTGCCAACCGTTTGGACCCCGGAATCAGGAAAACCAGTAGAAAAGAAGCCTAGGTCGGCAGAGTAACCGCCGGTCGCGTATCTCGCCGAGCCCAAGGTCATAATAGAGATATTCCACCTTGGCGGTCCAGTTGGGCGCGAACATCCATTCGAGGCCGCCACCCACGGTCCAGCCGACACGGGTGTCCGAGAATGACCCGGACTGTGGAGCCGGGGACCGGGGGTGAGCCAAAAATACCCCAGTATCGGTGTTGTTAAAGTTGAGTTGGGTGCTCGAACGAACTCCGCCATAAGCCAAGCCGCCGGTCGAGTAGAGCAGCAGGTTGGATGTCGGGATCACGCCAAGGCGGCCTCGCAACGTGCCGAGATAATCGAGACGGTTGGAAACCGTGGTGGTCGTCACCCAAAATGGACCGGGAGTTCCGAAAGGGTTAAGTTGGCCTTCCGTCGACGTGACGTTCAGGTTCTGGCGCAGCGTCGAACCCTGAATATCCGCTTCCACGCCCGCTACGAAAGAGCGGGAAAATTGATAATTGTAACCGGCTTGCGCACCGCCGAGGAAACCGCTGGAACGATTGTTGAATTGGTTTGTCGCGGTGCTGGCGATGTCACCGGCACTGCGAGAGTCGCTGAACGTGCCGGTCGAAAGAATTGCCGCGTCGGTATTCGTCCGACCAAGCGAGTTGAGATAGCCCGCGTTGACGCCGGCGTACCACCCGGTCCAACTGGGCGTGCCCGGCGGCAAAGCGCGTGCTTTCACAGGCAGGTCAGGGGCGACGGGCCTGTCCGAGTCGAATTTATAGTTGAAGCCGACACGAAGAATTTCGTCGGTGAACCTGGTGCTGTTGACCAATATGGACGGAAGGGTGTTGGCCGGTGATGCGCCGCCGAACGCACCCCCATTGATCGATCCAAGATCGATGTGGAGATACTCGACCTTCCACCTCCAGGGGCCGTTTCCGACAAGACCTTCGATTCCGACGCCCGCGGTCCAACCCGCTTTGAACTGGGAGTAGCTGAACGGTGTGGAATAGCTCCCCACGAGGCCCTCGAAAGCACTGTCGAGTGCCAACGAATTGCTGCCCGAAACCGATACCTCGCCGAAAGCGAGACCTGTGGTGCCGTATATCCAAAGACCATTCGATTCGAAGCCCGCGCGGCCGCGAAAAGTTCCGAACCAGCCCAATTTGCTGGTGAGATCGTGGGCGCTCGTAAAGCTACAAAGTTCCGACGTACAGAGGTTCGTGTTGCCGGCAAACCCGCCGTGCGCCGAGCCTCTCTGGCCAGACCCTTGAATGTCTGCTTCGATGCCCCCAAGCCAGTGCGGCGCTATTCGCCCGACATATCCGAACTGGCCGCCGCCAATAACCCCATTTACCTTCGACGAGGTGGAACTGGCTCCTCCCGGAAATGGGAAGGTGAAAAAATTGCCTTGAAAGTTTTCTTGCGTGAAAGGCTTGATGGAGGTGTCGGTATCGGTTTTGCCCCAGCTATAGCCGAGGTTGCCACCGGCGTACCAACCGACCCAGGGATCCACTGCGGCAATCGGCGCAACGGGCGCCTTCAGCGGCAGGTCGGCCGCATGCGAAGATCCGAAGCTCAGGCACAGCGACGTGCTGGCGAGCAGGGCAAGTTTGGCGCGATTCATGAACACCCCCAAAGGCGGAGCCCGTTTCTCAGGCACCGTCACCGAGTAAGACTTCTATCAAAAGCCCCGCTACTTGCGAAAGGCGTAAGCGTGAAGTTCAACGCAAAGTTCTGCTCTGTGCCGTTCTTGCCACAGCGCGCGGCGTCCTACCCGTGCTGTCCCATGAATTCGTGATAGGGTGCGGAGCAACCGCGATCGTTTGGCAGCGAGGGCACAGGCCGGTCATTTATGCTGAGGTCGCAAAGCTTTGCCACGTTGCGCAGGGCCGTTGTGGGGTCATCCGCCATGGCTTCGTAGCTCACGACCTGAGTGATATCCGGTAGCTTCTCGGCGGTCAGATCAATCATTGTATTGTACCAATCCAGATATTCCCTGATCGCCTTCAGGTCATAGGCATAGGAGTTACCGTAGAGGTATTTCGTCAGATAGATTTGCCAGGCCGCGTCGTCCGGGCTGCGTTTCACAAGCAGAAATCGGACATTGGGGATCGCGCTCGCGAGAAGCGCGGCATTATCGATGTGGCCAGGCAGGGTATTGGTGAATACGCGCGCCGACCCCGCCCGCCGCGCCAGGTCTTCGAGGTACATTTCACGAAATGACGACAACAAGTGCGCCGGCAGATCTTCCAGCTGGCTGCTTGTGGGAATGGCGGCTGCCTGGAAGGTTCGGCGCACCGCCTTTTCCACGATAGGAACCTCGCACCCGGTCTTTGTACGGTCCAGCGAGCCTACCAGCCGCTCCAATGTCGTTTTGCCGGACCGCGAAGGGCCAAGGATAAAGAGCGAAATCTGGCTGCTCGCGGTTGGTGGAGAGTTGGGCCGCACTGGAGGAAACGCTGCGAAGTCTGGCCAGCGATCTTTCGCGGCGCGTGATGTGCGCCTTGAGGTCCGCTTGCGATTCAGCCGCCAGCGGCCGGTTTGCCGCCACAAGAGTTTGCCAGGCCTCCGCATGGCGTCCGGCCGCATCCAACGCCGCCGCCCTTGCAAACGAAAATGTGTTCTTGAACGCCGCATCAGTCGTGTTTCGACCGGCAGCCAGCTGGTCCAATGCGCCCAAAATGTCCACACGCACCGTGTTTGGCGGCAGCGTGGTCATGACGTGCAGCAACCGGAGAGAGCGAATTCCCCGACGCATACGCTTTGCCGAGAACGTCGGCGGCGTCCGCCGATTGCCCAAGGCTCGACAGGCACAACGCCAACCCGATGGCCGGGGTCTCCAAATTGGGGTCAAGAGCTAAAGCCTGCCGATAAGCCTGTTGGGCAAATTCATATTCGCGCTCTTCCCGGTAAATCTCCCCCAGAGATGAAAAAATGCTGGCATCCCGCGGCCTGATGGCCAACGCCCTATCGAGAGTTTGCGCGGCCATCTCGCTCGCGCCCAGCCGAAGATAAGCCAGGCTCAACGCCGTGAGCGTCATCCAGTTTGCTGGATCGAGCATTGATGCGCGGACCAGGCAATCGAGCGCATGTTCGGAGTCGCCCTTATCCAGATACACCAGGCCCAGCGTATGCAACGCCGCTACATACCCGGGATGGCGACGTACCAACGGATAACAAATAGACTCCGCGCGATCGAGCTTGCCTTGCTGGCGCAGCCCGTCCGCTTCTTCCAACAGCTCGCGCGGTTGTCGTGAGGAGGGAGACTGCCTCGCCGAAGGTGGCGCATCAGTAAATCGTGCCAAGTTCATTCACCTTCAATAACGGAGGGAGGAGGAGCACGCGGGATCGCAGGATACGCAGCTGAAAATGCAAAATACTGCGCGCCGTCGCCTCATGCCAGCGCCAGGGCATCTCAGCCGAAAGGAAGAATGCCAAACAGACTTCCTCCGCGGTAATCCGCAAGCCAGTTTGTGTCCGCTCCGGGCAGCTTGGCTGTCGTATATCGGTTTACCCTCAATGTCAGCCCGCCCAGTTCTTCTTTTGCAGAACGTCGAACCAGACGGCGAGGCTGATGATAAGTCCCTTGATGATCAGCTGGTAGAACGAGGAGATGCCGAGCAGGCTCATGCCGTTGTTCAAAACGCCGATAATCAGCGCGCCGATGATCGTGCCGCCGATCGTGCCGGAGCCGCCGGCGAGGCTGGTGCCGCCGATCACCACGGCGGCGATGGCGTCCAGTTCGAACATGGTGCCGAGATTGGGCGATGCGCCGTTCAAGCGGGACGCCAGCAGAATTCCCGACAGCGCCGAGAGCAGGGAAACCACCACGTAAACGATGATTTTCGTACCGTAGATATTGATGCCCGAGAGGCGTGCGGCCTCTTCGTTGCCGCCGAGCGCGTAAAGCCTTCGGCCGAAACGGGTGTGGCCGAGAACGAAGATCGCAATGACAGCGATAACGACAAAGATCGCGACCGGCACGGGCAGGCCGTCACCGGTGCCGAACACATAGGCCGCCAGCAACAATCCTGCCGCGCCGGCGATGACGCCGGGCAGGCCCTTTTCGAACAGCGCGAGAGCGCCGTCCTTCCGGCTGTGATCGAAGCTTTTAAAGACCGAGTAACTGCCGGCCAGCGCTGCGATCGCGAGGATGGCCAAAGTCGGGATCGGCGGAATATAGGCACTGCCGAGGGCGGCAAAGGAGGGATCGGCGACCGGAATGGAGCTGCCGCCGGCCAGCGACAAGGCGAGGCCGCGCCCAATCGTGAGCATTCCGAGCGTGATGATGAAAGGTGGAATGCGGTAATGCGCGATCCAGAAACCGTTCCAGAGACCAATAACGCCGCCGACCAATACCAGCGTGACCGGAACGGCCAGCCACGCCGCCAGCCCATATTGCATCAGTAGCGTCACCACCACCGCGGCGACGCCGACGACGGAGCCGACCGACAGATCGATGCCGGCGATCAGGATCACCATCGTCATTCCGACGCCGATGATGCCGACGATCGTCACCTGCCGGGCGACGTTGCTCAGATTGCGCGCGGTGTGGAAGGTCGGGTCGGCGAGCGCAAGCGCCACCGTCAGCGCCACCAGCGCGATCAGCGTCGCGTTGGTCTTGATGAATAGAAGCGCGTGATTGCCCCGCACGATCCCTCACCCCGCCGCCCGGCGCGCGCCGGTCGCCCATTCCATGATCGCCGTCCGGCTTGCCGTCTGCCGTGAGAATTCCGAGACGATGCGGCCTTCATTCATCACCAGGATGCGGTCGCTCATCCCGAGGACTTCCTCCAGCTCCGACGAGATGACGACGATGGCCACGCCTTGCTCGGCCAGACGGTTCAGCAGCTTGTGGATTTCGACCTTGGCGCCGATATCGATGCCGCGGGTCGGCTCGTCCAGGATCAAAACCTTCGGGCTTGCATTCAGCCATCGTGCGAGAAGGATCTTTTGCTGGTTGCCGCCGCTGAGCGTTCCGACAACGGCGTCGATGTGGGGGGCCCGGATGTTGAGCTGACCGACATATTGCTCCGTCACCGCTCGCTCCCGATCGGCATCGATGACCCCGATCGGCGGCGAACTGATCGTTTGTAACGACGCAATCGTGGTGTTGAAGGTAACCGGCTGGCCCAGAAACAGGCCGAGCGCCTTGCGATCTTCGGTCAGAAGCGCGATTCCATGGCTGATAGCATCGGCGGGCGAGCGGATGTCGATCTTTTTGCCGTCGAAAAGCACCTCGCCATGGGTGGCCTGCGGGTAGGCGCCGAAGATGGCGGAGACGAGCGTGGTGCGGCCCGAGCCCATCAGTCCGCAAATGCCGAGGATTTCGCCACGATAGGCCGAGAACGATGCGTCCTTGACCTTGCTTTCGCCGGGCAGCGATGGATGGTCGACCACGAGATTCCTGACGTCGAGAATCTTCTCGCCGCGCTTGCGCGCGCCATGCGGATACATCACGCTGAGCTCGCGGCCGATCATTCGGGCGATGATCTGGTCGAGCGTGATGTCTGACAGGGCCGTGGCGCCGCCGATCGTCCGGCCGTCGCGCAGCACCACCACGCGATCCGCGATCTGCGCGATCTCCTCCATTTTATGCGAGATGTAGCACATGCAGACGCCGTCTTGGCGCAGTTTTCGGATCACCCTGAAAAGCTCGCCGGCTTCCTTGTCGGTCAATGCCGATGTCGGCTCGTCGAGGACGAGAATGCCGGCGCGCCTCGACAGGGCCTTGGCGATCTCGACCATCTGCTGTTTGCCGACCGCGATGTGCTTCACCCGGTCGGTGGGCTTGATGTCGGGGATTCCCAATTCGTCGAGGAGGGCCTTGGCATCGGCATTCAGCCGGCGCCAGTCAATGGCGCCGAGCGCGTTGGTCGGCTGGCGGTCGAGAAAGATATTCTCGGCGACGGTGAGTTCGGCGATGAGGTTGAGTTCCTGATGGATGACGGCGATGCCTGCATCCATGGCTTCGCGGGTGTTGTGAAATCGCCGTCGCTCTCCCTTGATGAAAATATCGCCCTGGTAGGTGGGATGCGGCCAAACACCGCCAAGCACTTTCATCAGGGTTGATTTTCCGGCGCCGTTTTCGCCCATCAGGGCCAGCACCTCGCCGGCGCGCGCCTCGAAATTGACGTCGTCGAGCGCCCGGACGCCGGGGAATTCCTTGACGATGTGCTCCATCTTCAGAACGATTTCGGACATGCGCATCGGCTCGAACAGATATCCCTCATCGCTTCGCGCCGCCTAATTTCCGTAGACCTGCTTGTGGGTGTAAAACCCTTCCGCGATGATCGTCTGGTCGAGGTTGTTCTTGTCGACAAGCACGACAGGCGTCACCAGGGTAGGTACATCGACCGCGCCGTTGTTGATCGTCCGGTCGACCTTGACGAGAGACTTCGCGTCCTTGTCGGGGTTGCTCGCCAGCTTCACCGCGATTTCAGCCGCGCTTTCGGCCAACGGATCGATCTTTTTCCAGATGTCCACGGCCTGCTTGCCCTGCGCGACATACTGGATGTTGATGAGATCGGCATCGGAGCCGGCGACGAAAATCTTCTCCGCGCTGGCGAGCCCCTGCGCGTCGAGGGCTGCGATGACGCCGCGCGCCATGCCGCTGTTGTTGCAGATCACGGCATCGATCTTGTTACCCGACTTCGTCAGAAGGTTTTCGGTGGTCGCCATCGCCTTGTCGGGCGACCATCCCTCGTGCGACTGATCGGCAACCAGCCTGAGCTCGGGATTGGCCTTGAGCACCTCGAGGACGCCGCTGCTCATCGTATTGGCGTTGGAGTCGCCCGGCTGCCCGCGAATGAGCACGACGTTGCCTTTGATCGATCCGTATTTTGCCTTGAGCCATGCCACCATGGCTTCGGCCTGGAGCTTGCCGACGGCCCAACTGTCTTGCATCACCATGGCGTCGAGCGGACCGTTGACCAGCATCGCATCGTAGCCGACCACCTTCACGCCGCTCTTGTGAGCCGAAGTGACCATGCTTCCGGCGGTGCCGGTATTGACCGGCTGCAACACGATCGCTTGCGCCCCCCGCGACAGCATATTTTCGAACGCCGCCAGTTGCGTCTGTTCGTCATTATTGGCCGAATCGAAGATCACCTCGGCCCCCAGCGCCTTGGCCTTGGCGAGGAAGGCGGCCTTGTCGTGCTGGTAGCGCTCCTCCTGCATGGTTTTCAGGAGAAAGCCGATTTTGACCTTGTCGGCGGCGCTACCCGGCCTCACCCAAGCGGGAAGCGGAACGGTCAGGGATGCTAGACCGCGCAGGACCGTTCTGCGGTGAAAACTCATGGTGCTCCTCTCCCGTAGTAGGGCCTGTTTCCCAGGCGCTCGTGCTTTGTTCGAGGACATATCGTAACGGCTTGGTATGCTTGCGCCAACTGACTTCCACTTGGCCGCAAAACCCTCTAATGGGGCGCATCGCTCGCTTCCAGAGATCGCAGCCCCTTGGAATCCGAATCCCCGCCAGAATTCCTCCCCGAGCCGCCGCCTGCCGCGCGCGAGCCGCTCCTGACGCTGCCGGGCGCGCTCACCGCCTACATCCTGTTGCTGGCGGTCATTCATTTGCGGGTGCTGTTGCCGCCCGATCTCGAGAACTGGACCGTCGACGTCTTCGGCTTCATTCCCAAGCGCTACGACTCAAGCCTGCTGGCCATCGGCTTTCCCGGCGGGGAGGGCGCCAAGGTCTGGACTTTCGTGACCTATTCGCTGCTGCACGCCAATCTCAGCCACATCGGTTTCAACGTGCTGTGGCTGCTGCCGTTCGGCAGTGCGCTGGCGCGGCGTTTTGGCGCGGTCCGGTTTTTCGTCTTTATGGCGGTGACGGCTGCCGCCGGAGCGCTGGCACATCTTGCGACCCATGAGCACGATCTGGCGCCGATGATCGGCGCATCGGCTTCCGTCTCAGGCACCATGGCCGCCGCCATCCGCTTTGCCTTCGTGCGGGGCAGCTTTCTCTCCTTCAGCCGTGGCGATGCGGATGCCGCGGCAAGGGTACCCGCGCAACGTTTGTGGCACGCCCTGCGCGACCGTCGCGTGCTTGGATTCCTCGCCGTGTGGTTCGGCGTCAACATTGTTTTCGGCGTTGGGTCGATCGCGATCGGCGCGGATGGCGCGAGCGTCGCCTGGCAGGCGCATATCGGCGGTTTTTTCGCCGGGCTTCTGCTGTTCTCGCTGTTCGATCCGGTTCCGCGCGCGGCGGACGATGCTGCAGATGCGTCGTCCTAGCGCAGCGGATTTGCAACCTGCCTGGCCGTAGCTCGCAATGCTTGCGAGGTAGCGCGATTTCATCCATCATTCGCACCATGCGGCACGGCTTAAGACCGTGACATTGCGGCGCGCAACCAAATCGGCGCCACACTGTTGTTTGAAGACTCTAAGTGAACCAAGAAAGCGCCCGTTCAAGGGCGCAATCGGCTTCAGGGAGACGACAATGACGGTACGTGCAATTCTCGATACCAAGGGCCATCAAATCCAGAGCGTCGAGCCGGAGGTGAAGCTTTCCTCCGCCGTCAAACTCCTGGGCGAGCGCAAGATAGGCGCCGTACTCGTGATGAGTGCAGGCCGGATCGAAGGCATCCTGTCGGAACGTGACATTGTGCGCGTGCTGGGCGAGCGGGGAGCAGGTATCCTCGAGGAGCCCGTCAGTGCGGTGATGACCCGCAAGGTCGTCAGCTGCAAGCAGTCCGATACGGTCGCTGCGATCATGGAGATGATGACGCTCGGAAAATTCCGCCACTTGCCGGTCCTCGAGGGCGAGCGGGTGGTCGGCCTGATTTCGATTGGCGACATCGTCAAGTGGCGCGTGCAGGAATACGAGCAAGAGCAGGAAGCGCTGCGCGAATATATCAAGACCGCCTGAGCAGTCAGGCGGCGCCCGCGCGATCGCCCCTCAAGGCTCGTCGATCGTTGCCGGCGGAGTGACTGGCGCAGGCGCCAGAACGTCGATCACCTCCTGAATCGAGGCCATGGCGCGCTCGGCGGCGCGCGCGCCATGCGCGATCAGTTCGTCGGCGCGGTGAAAATCAAACCAGCCGATCTGACCTATCCGTGGCGTAATCAGAAGATCCGGCGGGTCGCCGGCAAGGCGCGCGCGGGTGATGCGGTCCTGCATGATGTTGAAGGCATCGACCATGACCGAAGAAATGCCGGGCCGGCCGGCACTGCCGAAAAATTCGCGTTTCACCGCGCGCTCGGCCGAGAAAAATTTGCTGAGCCCGCGCTTCGGCGGGGCAGGCTCGGGTTCCTGGCGGGCCACCGCGGATGCACCGTGGGAATAGATCGTGGTGGAGTGTGTAAAAATATCGCTCGAAAGGTTGGCGGCGATGACGATTTCGGCGCCGAGCGCGCGCGCCGCGGATACCGGCACCGGATTGACCAGGGCGCCGTCGACCAGCCAGCGGTCGCCAATGAGAACCGGTGCAAATATCCCCGGCAGCGCATAGGAGGCGCGCATCGCATCCACCATGCGGCCATGCGTCACCCAGGTTTCGTGGCCGGTGCGAACCTCGGTGGCCACCGTGGCAAACTTCAGCGGCAGGTCTTCGATCAGGGTCGGGCCGATCGCCGCTTCAAGCTCCGCGGCAAGCTTGTCGCCGCCGATCAGGCCCGAGCCGTTCAGCCGGAGATCCAGATAGGAAAAGACGTTTCGCGGTTGCAGGCGGCGCGCCCATTCTTCAAGCGTATCGAGATGCCCCGCGGCATAGGCGCCGCCGACCACCGCACCGATCGAGGTACCGACCACGACGTTGGGAATGATGCCATGGGCCATCAGCGTCCGGACAATGCCGATATGGGCGAAGCCGCGTGCCGCGCCGCCACCGAGCGCAAGTCCGATCACCGGCCGCCGGCCGCCCTGTCTGTCCTGGCTGTCGCCGCCGCTTTGGCCTCGCCCCATCCAATTATCCAGCACCGAAAACAGTCTCCTTCAGGGGAATGAGAAGGCTATAGCGAGAAGCCCGCTTCGGCCAGAATGGCCGAAAAGCATGGTTTATGTGGGGGATGAGACAGGGATTGTGACCAGACCGGTGCGGACTTCGGAAGTAACCATGCCGGGATGCGCGGGTTCCACGGCGCGCCTTGAAGCTGTGGAGGCTTGAATTTGCCGCGTTTTCAGTGAAAAGAATCCGTCATGATCTGGGGAAAGCAGGGTAGGCGCGGATTGCGGCGGGGCGCGCGCAGGTGCGCGGCGTCGATTGCCGTCTTCCTTCTGGCTTTTGCCTTTGTCGCCCCCGTTTCGGCACAATTTTTCAGCGACCGGCCGCCTCCGGTACCGCCGGCATCCGTCCCGGAGGTGCCCTCAGGCCCGGCGATGAATCTCGCGCCGCCATCCGGTCCGGCATCGATTCCCCCCAATTTGCCGGGGCCATTGACCCAGCCCTCCGTTGCCGCCGTGCCGCCGGCCGTTCCGCCCCCCGGCGCCGTCACGCCGAACCAGGCCGTGCTGGCGCTGACGGCGCGTTTCGGCAAGGATCTGCCGGTGGTGAACGGCGGGCTGGTCTGGCGGATATTTTCCGATCGGCCGGATGAGACCGGCAACATGAAACTGATCCGCGAGGATCGCGGTGCGACGCCGAACATCGTGCTGCCGCCCGGCAATTATGTCATCCATGTCGCGCTGGGACTGGTCAGCGCCGTGCGCCCCGTGACGCTGAAGGCGGAAACCGACCGCGAATCCTTCATCCTTCCGGCCGGCGGCCTGCGTATCGAGGGCCGCGTCGGCGCCTCGAAGATTCCGCAGAACCAGATTTCGTTTGCGATCTACAAGGGCAGCCAGTTCGAAGTCGGCGAGCGCGCCTCGCTGGTGCCCAGCGTCGCCCCCGGCGACGTCGTGCTGCTGCCGGAGGGCACCTATTACATCATTTCCAACTACGGCGACGCCAACTCGGTGGTGCGTTCCGACATCCGCGTGCAGGCCAGCAAGCTGACGGACGTGATCATCACCCATCGTGCCGCGGTGATTACGCTCAAACTCGTCAGCGATCGCGGCGGCGAGGCGCTGGCCAACACCGCATGGTCGGTGATCACGCCCGGCGGCGACGTCATCAAGGAATTGATCGGCGCATTCCCCCGCGTCGTGTTGTCGGAAGGCGAATATCGCGCGATCGCCAAGAACGAAGGCAAGGTGTATGAGCGGCCTTTCAACGTCGTTAACGGCGTCGATGGCGAGGTCGAAGTCGTCGCGCGCTGATCGGCCGGCATGTGTCATAGTCTCTAACGCGCAATAACCATCGCGCGATTTAAAACTGTCATAATCGCTGCTTCGCCACCCCCAACGTGCAATTTTTACAATGCCTTAAGCGCCGCCGCATTGGATTGCGGCCGCCGCACCAGTGCGCTTTGGGGAATGTCATGCTTGCTGCCAGGAAGTCGTCGGGAAAATCCGCTCCGGAAATGTTCGATGACATCCCGGTCTTGCGGCGCAAGTGGCAGGCCGCGTTGCGGCCGGGTGAAAAACTGCCGGCCTATGAAGATGTGATGCTCGGCAGTCTCGGCCGGCTCGCCGATCACATCGTTCTCCTCAAGGACGGCGAGAGCGGGCTCGAAGTATCTCGCACCGGCCGTTTCACCCAGAAATGGCTGGGCCACGACCATTGCAATGTCCCGATCGGCATGTTGTCGCCGGATTGCGCGACCGTGCTGGCCGAAGCCGCGGCCTGCGCGCTCGACAACAGCCGTCCTTACCTCACGGCCGCCCATAGCGTGCGCGACGGGCTGGTTCAGACCTACGACGTTCTTGCGCTCCCGACCGCCTCGCGCTGGGGCCACACCTTGATCGGCGTCTATCTCAACGAACGGGCGCCGCAGTATAATCTGCTCGATGCGATTTTCTCCGCCACCGACGAGGGGGTGCTGTCGCTCGCGGCGATCCGCGATTCGCAAGGCGAGCCGTTCGATTTCCAGATCGTGCACCACAATGCGGGGGCGGCGCGGTTGCTCAAATTGCCGACGGCGGAACTGTTGTGGCAGCGGCTCAGCTCAAAAGGAAACCTGCTGTGCGCGAGCGAAGTCATCGAGCGATTGCTTCGCGCCGTTAGAAGCGGCGATCGCGATCAATTCGAGCTCGACAGCGGCGATCAAAGCCTGAAATTGGGCGCGACCTCCTTTGGCGACATTCTCGCGCTGACGGTTTCCGATGTCACCGCCTTGAAGCGGCGCGAGGCTTCTTTCCGGTTGCTGTTCGACAACAACCCGATGCCGATGTGGGTATTCGACGCCGAGACGACCCGGTTTCTCGGCGTCAACGACGCGGCGATACAGCACTACGGATATAGCCGCGAGACCTTTCTCGCCATGACGCTAAAGGACATCTGGCCGGAGGACGAGCGGACCAGCCACGAGGAAGCGCTGCTCAATATCGGCGATGCCTTTCAGTCCAACCGCGACTGGCGGCATATCAAGGCCGACGGCAGCGAGATCCATGTCCTGACGTTCGGGCGGCGGGTGGCGTTCGACGGGAGGGACGGCTATCTCGTCGCTGTCGTCGACATCACCGAACGGCGCAAAGCCGAGGCGCGTATCGCCTACATGGCCCATCACGACGGGCTGACGGATCTGCCCAACCGCGAGTTCTACCAGGAGCGGCTTCGCAAGGCGTTGGCAGAAGCTCACGTCGGCAACAAGCGCGTGGCGGTGCTGTGCGTCGATCTCGACCTGTTCAAGAACGTCAACGATTCCTTCGGCCATCCGATGGGCGATCGGCTCCTGAGGCTGGTTGCCGACCGGCTTCGGTCGGAGCTTCGCGGCAACCATGTTGCGGCCCGGCTCGGCGGCGACGAATTTGCGCTGATCCTGGTCTGCGAAGTCTCGCCGAACGAGGTCAGCGACTTTTCGACACGCCTGATCAACGTGTTGAGCGCCAGCTACGACATCGACGGCGTCGAAGTCGTGATCGGCGCCAGCGTCGGGATTGCGCTGTCGCCCAGCGATGGCACGACGTCCGAGGAATTGATGCGCAACGCCGATATGGCGCTATACCGAGCGAAGTCCGACGGCGGCGGGGTTCATCGTTTCTTTGAACGCGAGATGGACCGGCTTGCGCAGAAGCGCCGCGACATGGAGGTCGACCTGCGCCGCGCCTACGCCAATGGCGAGTTCGAACTTCACTATCAGCCGCTGGTGGATATCGGCGCCGACCGCATCAGCGGTTTTGAATTGCTGTTGCGCTGGCGGCATCCGGACAAGGGCATGATCTCGCCGGCGGATTTCATTCCGATCGCCGAGGATATCGGATTGATCGTGCCGCTCGGAGACTGGGTGCTGCGCGAAGCCTGCACGGAGGCTACGAAATGGCCTGATGACGTCAAGGTCGCGGTCAA
This sequence comes from uncultured Alphaproteobacteria bacterium, assembly GCA_963832045.1. Classification (GTDB taxonomy): domain Bacteria; phylum Pseudomonadota; class Alphaproteobacteria; order Rhizobiales; family Xanthobacteraceae; genus Bradyrhizobium. Next base: position 177,213 of record CAWHSM010000002.1, on the reverse strand, counting down.
CCTGTCGGCCGTGCAGTTCCGCAGCCGCAATCTGGTCCAGTCCGTGATCTCGGCGCTGGCGCATTCCGGATTGTCGCCGCTGCGGCTCGAACTGGAGATCACCGAATCGGTGTTCCTGGCGGAGACGGAAACCAATCTCGCCATCCTGCATCAATTGCGCGGATTAGGCGTCAGCATCTCGATGGATGATTTCGGCACCGGCTATTCGAGCCTGAGCTACCTGCGAAGCTTTCCGTTCGACAAGATCAAGATCGACCGCTCCTTCGTCAAGGATCTTGCCGAGCGTCCGGATTGCGTCGCGATCGTCCGCGCCATCTCCGGTCTTGGCCGCAGCCTCAACATCACCACGACGGCCGAGGGGGTGGAGACGGTCGATCAGCTCGATTGGCTGCGCAACGAAGGCTGCAATGAAGTGCAGGGCTTCCTGTTCAGCCCGGCGAAACCCGCTGGCGAGATCGCTGCGCTATTGTCCCGGTTTGGGCGGCGCGCGTCGCAGGCGGCGTGAACGCCACCATGAAGTTAACCCAAGTCTGTCATGCCCGGACTTGATCGGGGCATCCATCCTCTTCATAAAAGTTTTTTCGAAGGATGGATTGCCGGGTCAAGCCCGGCAATGACGATCCCTAACTAAAACCGCGTGACGAGGTCCGACAATGCCGGGCGCGGCCGGTCTTCGCTTGGCTTGGACACGGTGCCGATATGGATGAGCCCGGCGAGTTTTTCGTCCGCCTTCAGTCCGAGGCCGTCGAGCACATCGCGATCGAACGCGAACCATCCGGTCAGCCAGCAGGCGCCATAGCCAAGCGCGGTCGCCGCGGTGACGATGTTCATGGCGCTCGCGCCTGCGGATAGTTCCTGCTCCCAGGGCGGTACCTTGGGATGCGGCTTGGTCAGGCTGACGACCCCGATCACCAGCGGCGCGTCGGTCAGCCGGCGCTTCTCGACATCGATTTCGGCCGGCGTTGCGTTAGGATTCTTGCGGGCGAAAACCTTGGCAATGACCTCGCCGGCGCGATGACGCGCATCGCCCTCGAAAACAATGAAACGCCACGGCGCCAGCTTGCCATGGTCGGGCACCCGCGCGCCGATCGTGAGGATCGTCCCCAGATCGGCAGCCGAGGGGCCTGGGCCGGTCATTTCGCGCGGCTTCACCGAGCGGCGGGTTTTCAGGAGGTCGATGGCGTCGGGCACGAGGGTTTCCTTCGGCGAGGTGACTTTTCCTGTCATTGTAATAGGCGGGAGTAAGGATAAACGAAAGTGATTTTAGATCGATTGCAAGATTGTTTGCCTCACCAAATCACTTGGTCCCAAATTGGGACCGTGCTACAATCCGCCGGTGAGAGTGATAGCGCTTAGCACGATCAAGGCTTTCCTTAACCGAGGCACGGGCGTTGCTGATGCTGCCGAACCGGTGATGGCCTGGTTTAGGCAGGTGCGGCAGGCTGACTGGGCGAAGCCAGCGGACATTAAGCGAGATATTCGCAGCGTCAGCATTCTCAAGGACGGCCGTGCCGTCTTTAATATTGCCGGCAACAAGTATCGAATCGTGGTCTGGATCAATTATCCCTATCGTGTCGTCTACATCAGGTTCATCGGTACGCATCGTCAATACGACGCAATCGACGCGCAGAATATTTGAGGCTTCAGTCATGGATATCGCACCGATCAAATCGCATCGAGACTACCGCCGCGTTCTCAGAGAGATCGAGAGATTGATGAATGCCCGACGGAATTCGCCCGAAGGCGATCGGCTCGACGTACTGGTGACGCTGGTGGAAGCATGGGAGCGCAAGCATTACCCGCTCGATCTGCCGGACCCGGTGGAGGCAATAAAATACCATATGGAGCAGAGCGGACTGCAACCCCGTGATCTCATCCAATATATAGGCAGTCGGAACCGTGTGCACGAAGTGCTAAATCGCCGGCGTGAACTCACGCTCAATATGATCAGACGGCTGCATGAGGGACTTGGCATTCCCGCCGAATCCTTGATTAAAATCGGGCATCATAAAGCAGCCTAACCCGTCTTCGCCCGTTTCACGTCCGGCGGGGTGGCTTCCTCGACCAGCGTGAACGCACGCGTTGCCTTCGAATATGACGAAGCGAGGGGGAGAAGCAAATTTGTACGGTGTGAGCAACGCCGCGAAGGCGATAAAATTTGTCTTGGCGTTGGCGCTGGCCTGCGCGCTGCCGGCCGAAGAAGCGTCTGCTGGTTGTTACGAGCCCATCAATGGTGTTCAGCGCCGTTTCCAGTTGAACGGAGGTGAGGCGCGCGATCGAAAGACCGGCCTTACGTGGAAGCGTTGCAGCCTGGGGATGGTTTGGGACCGTAAGCTCGGTTGTGCCGGGGAAATGAAGTTTGTGTCGCTTGGCGAGGCCGCACAGATCGCAAAAGCGGAAGGACCAGAATGGCATGTACCGTCAGGCCCCGAACTTGAAAGTCTCATCGACACTGGTTGTGGAAGACCTGTGGTCGATACGGCCGTATTTCCAGACATCAGTGCCGACGAGGATGGTACGGCGAACTATTGGACGACCAATGAGGTAGGTACGGCCAACCTCGTCTATTTCTTTGACTTCATGACGGGCGCCGCGGACGGTCACAGTCGCGGCTTCCGTCTTGCGGTTAGGTTGGTAAAAGCGGCGCGATGAGCATTTCAGACCGCCCTCGCGCGCTTGATGTCCGGCGGCGTGGCCTCCTCGACGAGTGCGGCAATGGCCTCATCGGTCGCCATTACCTTCTGCCCGTCGCTGCCGAGCCGGCGCACCGAGACCGAATGGGTCTCGGCTTCCTTCTTGCCGACCACGAGCAGGGCCGGAATTTTCGCCAGCGAATGCTCGCGGACCTTGTAGTTGATCTTCTCGTTGCGCAGGTCGATCTCGACGCGCAGGCCTGCGCGCCGCGCGGCGGCCGCAACCACCTTGGCGTATTCGTCGCCTTCCGAGGTGATGGTGGTGACCACGGCCTGGATCGGCGCGAGCCAAAGCGGGAAGTTGCCGGCATAGTGCTCGATCAGGATGCCGATGAAGCGTTCCATCGAGCCGCAAATCGCCCGGTGCACCATGACAGGCGTCTTCTTCGAGCCGTCGGCGTCGATGTAGAACGCGCCGAAGCGTTCGGGCAGATTGAAGTCGACCTGCGTGGTGCCGCACTGCCAGTCGCGGCCGATGGCGTCGCGCAGCACATACTCGAATTTCGGCCCGTAGAAGGCACCTTCGCCGGGATTGATCGCGGTCTTGATGCGCTGGTTGTGGCTTTTCGCCTCAATCTCGCTCAGCACGGTGGCCATCACGCGCTCGGCATGGTCCCACATCTCGTCGGTGCCGACGCGCTTTTCGGGACGGGTCGAGAGCTTGACCGTCAATTCGCCCTCGAAGCCGAAGTCGGCATAGGTGGTCAGGATCAGTTCGTTGATCTTGAGGCACTCCTCGGCGAGCTGAGCCTCGGTGCAGAACACATGCGCATCGTCCTGGGTAAAGCCGCGCACGCGCATCAGCCCATGCATGGCGCCGGAAGGCTCATAACGATGCACGACGCCGAATTCCGCAAGCCGCAAGGGCAGATCGCGATAGCTTTTCAGGCCGTGCTTGAAGATCTGCACATGACCCGGACAGTTCATCGGCTTGAGCGCGAACCAGCGCTTGTCCTCGGCCTCGTCGCCGGCCGATTGAGCCGCGAACATGTTCTCGCGGTACCAGTCCCAATGACCGGAAGTCTCCCACAGCACCTTGTCGAGAATCTGCGGCGCGTTGACCTCGCTGTAGTCGCCGCTCAGCCGCCGGCGCATATAGGCAATCAGCGCCTGGAAGATGGTCCAGCCCTTCGGGTGCCAGAACACGACGCCCGGGCCTTCCTCCTGGAAATGGAACAGGTCGAGTTCGCGGCCCAGTTTGCGGTGGTCGCGCTTCTCGGCTTCCTCGATCTGCTTCAAATAGGCGTCGAGTTCTTCCTGCTTGGCGAAGGCCGTGCCGTAGATGCGCGTCAGCATCGGATTGTTCGAATCGCCGCGCCAATAGGCACCCGCCACCTTCATCAGTTTGAAGGCGTTGCCGATCTTTCCCGTCGACGTCATGTGCGGGCCGCGGCACAGATCGAACCAGTCGCCCTGGAAATAGATCTTGATCGGCTCGTTGCCGGGAATGGCGTCGACCAGTTCGACCTTGAAGTTCTCGCCCTTGTCGCGGAAGACCTGCTTGGTCTTTTCGCGATCCCAGACTTCCTTGGTGAAGGGTTTGTCGCGCGCGATGATCTCGCGCATCTTTTTCTCGATTGCCGCGAAATCCTCCGGCGTGAACGGCTCGTTACGGAAGAAGTCGTAGTAGAAGCCGTTTTCGATCACCGGGCCGATCGTGACCTGGGTTCCCGGCCACAGCGCTTGCACGGCTTCGGCCAGCACATGCGCGGCGTCGTGGCGGATCAGCTCGAGCGCGCGGGGCTCGTCGCGGTTGATGAACTCGATCTTCGCATCGTTCTCGATCGGATCGTTGAGGTCGGCGAGGTCGCCGTCCAGCGCCATCGCTACCGTGCGCTTGGCGAGCGAGGGCGAGATGCCCTTGGCGATCTCGAGGCCCGTGATGTTTCTGGGAAATTCGCGCCTGGCGCCGTCGGGGAAGGTGAGGGCGACTTTGTGCACGGGCTCGGCCGGTTTCAGATTTGTGATGCTGTACTGGAATCCCGGCGCGGGCGGGTTCTTGTCTGACATGGTCTTCTCCTGTGGCTCACTCCTGCGAACGAGCGCAGGTAAGCGGGAACGAAGGCGGTATAGCAGGCGATTCGGGCGATGCAATACGGGCTTGCATGCATCCCTCGGTTGCCGAAGCATGGACTCATGGAAACAGGCTTGTTAGGGTCCGACTGCATCCCTCACCGGTTTTCTTGCCCGGCTTTGTCCGTTCCCATGACTGTGCGTGCCGTCGCCGCCCTCGTACTGACTTGTGGCCGATGTCTAAAGGGGCTCTAACGGCCCAAATGAATGGTCGAGCAAGCAATTCAAGCGAGGCGGCTCCGAAGTAGCGGCAAGTAGCGGCAAGCCGCGGTCGATATATTGTAATGAACGACTTTCCCTCATGCGGCGTGCGACTTTCTCTCATGGACGTTGCTCCGCGCCCGATTAATTCCTCTGCTGCCCTTTCCATCGGCGGCCACCCGGCCTAGATGCAGATGCGTGCAAAAGCCGCCGTCCGATAGACCGCTCCATCGCCGCTTCGCGCCGACCGCGCTGATGTTTGGAAATCTCGTCACCGGTTGTTCGGTGCTGGCGCCGGCAGGAATGCTGATCGATCTGTCTTCGGGTCTTGGCGTCACCGTCCATGCCGCGGGCCTTCTGGTCACATTTGGCGCGATGATGCTTTGTGTCGGTTCGCCGCTGATGGCGTGGCTGACCAGCCGGATCGAACGCCGCATCCTGCTCACGACGACGCTCGTCGTGTTGGCGCTGGGCAACGCCGCTTCCGCCTTCGCGCCCGACTACACGACGCTTCTGATCGTTCGCCTCGTCATGCTGGCGATCGGCGCGCTTTATACACCGCAGGCGGCCGGCACCGCGGCGCTGATCGTGCCCGCGGAAAAGCGTGGCGGCACCATCGCCTATGTGTTTCTCGGCTGGTCGCTCGCGGCGGCCGTCGGCCTGCCGCTGATCGCCTTCATGGCGAGCCGCTATGGCTGGCGCGCTTCCTATGGCGCGATCGGCCTCGTCGGTGCGGTGAGTTTCCTGTTTCTCCTTTGGCGGTTGCCCGCGGGCCTGATCGGCGCTCCCGTCGATCTCAAGACCTGGATGGATCTCGGACGCAATCGGGTGATTATCGTCTTGCTCGCGATCACCACCTTGCTGATGTCGGGTCAGTTCGCCGTCTTCACCTATATGGGACCGCTGCTCTCGAAGTTGACGCAGGCCGGTCCCGATGCGGTCGGGCTGGTCTTTGCCATCTACGGCGTCTGCGGTTTCATCGGGATTGTCATTGTCAGCAACATCGTCGATTCCTGGGGTGCCTTGAAGACGTCGGTGCTGTGCATCGCGCTGGTGCTGGCCGGGGTCACCGGATGGGCGCTGAGCGCCGGCCTTTACCCGCTGATGGCTGGTTCGGTGGCGATCTGGGGGCTGGGCTTCGCCTCGAGCAATTCGATGCAGCAGGTTCGCCTGGTGGCGGCCGCGCCGGCACTCGCCTCGGCATCGGTGTCGCTCAATACCTCGTTCCTGTATGTGGGGCAGGCGATCGGTTCGGCGATCGGCGGACTGCTATATGCGCACGAACTTTTGCGCGGCATCGGTTATGCCGGCGCGGCCTTTATCGTGGTTGCCTTGATCACGGTGGTTTCGACGCGGGGTCTTGCGTCAGCCAGGAACTGAAAGCCGGATTTATCGGCTGACCGAGGTGTCAGCGCTGCTGGCTGCAAGCCGCGTCAATGCCGGGGTCGACGACATCTTGGCGAGCACTTCGCGGACCGGCTTGTCGGTCCATGCGTGGGTGACGTAATCGCGGTGCGTCACGCCATCGGGCGTCTTGACGAAAACCACGCTGCCGGGGCGCAAGGGGCCATCCATGTCATCGGAAATGGCGATGCCCTTGTCGCGGATCATCTGCATCAGCTCCTGATCGTGCCGCTGGGTGTAGCGGGTATAGGCGCTGACGAAAAAGCCGGAGCGGTTGTTGGCGACCCAGGATGCGAACTTGTCGAGTTCGCCATAGACCGCATCGAGCAATACGACGCCGCGGACGCGGTTGCCGACCCCGCCGACATCGAGGCTCCATGCGGTGGGAACGAAGCCGCCGCTATATCCCACGATGACGATCGGCAGGTTCGCAAAGGTCTTGGCGGCGCCGGGATCGCCGTAAAGCTGTGCGAGGTGATCGGCCGATTCATTGATGAAACGCTTGAGTCCGCCTGGCTGCCAGAATTTGCCGGCGCTGGAATCGGCGGCATCGACCGCAAGCTGCGGCGCAAGCAGCACGGCATTGGCGCCCGAATCCGAGATCTGCTGCGGCACCAGCTGGCGATCGCGCACGTCGCGCTCCAGCGTTGCGCCGTTGCCGTGGAAGAACACCACGATGACGGCGGGCTTCTTGATGTCGAAATGTTCGGGAACGTGCATCAGCACGCGATTGTCGTTGAAGGTTTCGTCCTGCCAGTACACCCGCCCGCTATAGCTGCGGTGACCGCGGCGATCGCCGTTGGAGATGTTCAGGAAGGGCGCCTCGGTGCGCGGGTTGTTGCCGTAATAGGGAAACGCGGACGATTTCAGGCCGACGAGGGCGGTTTGCTCTTCGTGCTGCGGGCGCTGGTAGGGAACGGTCGGCGCCAGCGAGGCGACGCGATAGGAAACCGGTTGCGTCTGCACCACGCGCCGGGTTTGCGCGTCCGCCGTGCTCGCCGGCCGCTGCGCGAGGCTCTCGGCGGCGGTGGGGAAGCGGTCCTTGAATTGAGGTTGGGGGAAACGGTCGTCGAAGCTGTCGCCCGCGCTGCCTTGGGCATTTGCGGCCAGGGAGCCCGCGCTCGGCGCCTTGCCGCATTGGGCGAGCGTGAACGACAACGGGATCAGCACGGAGAGGAGAGGGAGCAAGTGAGAGCGCCGCGATCGGCGGGCGCGCCAAAGCATAGAACGCGCTGCGCCCGGCAGCCGTGCCAGGTTCGCGCGATCAGACGATTCAGATTTCGGATTGGCCCCGACCATCCACCCCTTTGCCCCAACCGCCGTTTACCGGCCGATGTCAGCGCCCTAGTGTCCCGGTTCTGACATTCGTTTCGTGTCTCGGAGGGTTCGTTTACGAATGTCAGAACCTCAGGGACACTAGTAAATGTAAGTCGCTAGTGCGGTTTCGGATTCGTCATTCGCTACGAGGACTCGCAGCAACACCGAAGCGAATGCCGAATCCACCGCACTAGTGTTGCGGTGACGTTAATCCTCCGGAAATTTTTCCCCATTTCCGGAAGGAGTTAGACACCACGAAATCGTGTCCTGATTGTGGGACGTGGTGCATTTGTTCCCGGGAAAGGCGTGCCGGCGCAAAAAATGGTATCTAAACACCCAAATACGGCCGCATTTAAATCTCTGTTAACCCTTCTTGAATTGGCGGAAGCCAACCTTCACGATGAAGAAGACGGCCGGGCATGACGCCCGAAATGCGGGCGGACATGGCGGCAGAAACGAAAGATCGGCTCTCCGGCGGATCGACAGTCTCTGTGGTGGTGGCGACCGCCATTGTCGTCGCCGACATGATCGGTGTCGGCGTCTTCACCAGCCTCGGCTTTCAGGTCAAGGACATCCCCTCGGGTTTTGCGATCCTGGCGCTCTGGACAGTGGGCGGCATCGTCGCGCTGTGTGGCGTATTCTCCTACAGCGAGCTTGGCGCGATGTTTCCGCGCTCGAGCGGGGAGTACAATTTTCTCAACCGCGCCTTTCATCCTGCCTTGGGTTTCATGGCGGGCTTTGTCTCGGCCACCGTCGGCTTCGCGGCCCCGGTCGCGTTGGCCGCGATGGCGCTCGAGCAATATGGCAGGTCGATATTTGCCGACGCCCCGCCGCTAGTGCTCGCCGTGGGGACGGTCTGGCTGATATCGCTGGTCCAACTCTCTGGCGTCAGGCATTCCTCGACCTTCCAGCTGATCTCGACCATCCTCAAGGTCGTGCTGATCGTCACGTTCCTGATCGCCGGCTTCGCCGTCGGCACGCCGCAGCCGGTGTCGTTTACGCCGCAACTGCGCGATATCGGCTACATCAGCAGCGCCCCGTTCGCGATCGGCCTGGTATTCGTGATGTATTCGTTCTCGGGCTGGAACGCGGCAACCTACATCATCGGGGAAATGCGCGACGCCGGCCAAAACCTTCCGCGCGCGCTGCTTTCGGGAACGTTGATCGTCCTCGTGCTCTATCTCGCGCTAAACGCTGTGTTTCTCCACACCGCGCCGATCGACAGGCTGGCCGGCCAGCTCGACGTGGCCCGCATTGCCGGCACTTACGTGTTCGGCGAGATCGGCGGCCGCATCGTCGGCGCCATGATCTGCATCGGACTCGTGTCCTCGATCAGCGCCATGATGTGGATCGGCCCGCGGGTGATGATGACGATGGGCGAGGACATCCCGGCGCTGCGGGTTTTCGCCCGCAAATCGTCCCAGGGCGCACCGGCCTACGCGATCCTGTTTCAGCTCGCGGTCGCCACCTTGATGCTGTTCACCCGCAGTTTCGAGGCGGTCCTGGATTTCATCCAGTTCGCGCTGTTGTTCTGTTCGTTTCTCACGGTGCTCGGCGTCATCAAGCTGCGCATCACGCGGCCCGACCTGCCGCGGCCGTATCGCGCGTGGGGATACCCGATCACTCCAATTATTTTCCTGCTCGTGACCCTTTTCATGATGTACTATCTTGTCGTCGACCGGCCGTTGCAGTCCTTTTTTGGTGCTTTGATTATGGTGTCGGGCCTTCTGATCTACGCCGTTTTCCGCAAAGACCACCAAGCCGGCCCAGCGACCTCGTCGCCAACTCATCCCTAGGTCCCGATTCCGAAGTCGTATCATCATGCGGCCCCACGTTTACGACTTCGGCACATAGTATATGTGCTTCGGACCCGCCTCAAAATCGCGGCGGCCACAGCCGCCCTCTTGCTCGCGACTGCTTCTGGTGCCGCGAACGCCGCCGACACCCCTACCGCTGACGATACCGCGCGCTTCCTGGCGGGGATGTTGCCTTCGGCCAACTCGCCGCTGATGCCGCTGACCGGGGATCCCGCCTGGCAGCGTCATGCAAGGTTTTTCGATTCCGCATTTGCCCAACTCGAGCAACGGCAGATGGCGAAAGTCCGCGCCTGGTCGGACGCCAATCTCGCCGCGCCGAAGCCGACCATGTTCTACATGTTCTCGGGCCCCGACTTCCTCTACGCCAACGCGTTCTATCCCAAGGCCACCAGCTATGTCCTGAGCGCGCTCGAACCGCCGGGGTCGGTGCCGGACCTGACGAAGGTGCCGCGCGGTGGTGTCGATGCGGCACTTTCCAATGTCGAGCATTCGCTCGGCTCGATCCTGAGCTTTTCCTTCTTCATCACCAAGAAGATGAAGGTCGACCTGCATGAGGGGCAGATCAACGGCGCGCTGCCGCTGCTCTATGTGTTCCTGGCGCGCTCCGGCAAGACCATTCACAATGTCTCCACGGTTGCGCTCGACGACAAGGGAACGGCGTATTTCGCCAACGAAAATTCCGGTTCGAATGCAACGCGGGGGGTGAGAATCCTGTTTGCCGGCAGCGACGGCGTGGAGCGGACGCTGTATTATTTCTCCACCGATCTGTCCAACCCCGGCGTCAGGGCCAGCGGCTTTCTGAAATTCTGCGCGACGCTTGCGCCCGGCAACAGCCTGATCAAGAGCGCCTCGTATCTTTTGCATTCCGGCAACTTCTCAACGGTGCGCGATTTCATTCTCGCCAACAGCGCGACCATTATTCAGGACGATTCCGGAGTTCCACTCGCCTATTACGGTCCGAGGAAATGGCGTTTGTTTCCGTTCGGCCGCTATGCCGGCCCGATCAAGGAATTCCCGGCGCGATATCAGGAATCCTATGCCGAACTGTTCCGCCGCGCGCAGCCGATGGATTTCGGCATCGGCTACCGCTGGCGCTCGTATGAATCGAATCTGCTGTTGTCGATCCGGCTGCCCGACGACGGAACGGTCGCTACAGAACAGACCTCGTCGACCGAGGTCGCGCCTGCGCCGGCCAAACCGCGTCCGCGCAAACCTCGTCCGCCACCGGCGTCAGCAGAACAGCCCTCGCATGGATTTCTCTGGTTCCGCTGAACGCGCGAGGAGGGGCTACCAGCGCACGGTCTGGCTTGGTTCAAGGAAGCCGCTCGTCACGCGCGTCTTCGCAGGCTCGTCCAGGTAATGGCCGATTGCGACAATGACGATGAGGATCGCAAGCACCGCCAACAAATCGATCTGTCTGGGATCGTGACCACTGGGTCGAATCTTCCAGCGCATCGTTGACGTCCTCCCTAAGGAGACACTCAACCAACCCGGCAATTGAGCGCCGGTTCCCGCACCACGTCAACGTCTTTTGATGATGCGCCGCAGTGAGGTTAGCCTGCGTTGACACCGCGCCAGCGCGCGAACCGCCATGGCACATACCAGTGAGCACCGGGCGGCTTGATGGTCGGAACGTTGTCGATGCCCGACGTGCCAAAAGGTTGGCAGCGCAACACGCGCCCCAGCGTCATCCATCCGCCGGCCCACAATCCGAAACGTCCGATCGCCTCGTCGGCATAGACCGAGCAGGTGGGCAGATGGCGGCAATTGTAGCCAACCAGCGGAGAGAGGGTGTGCCGGTAGAGCCAGATCATCGCGCGTCCCGCCCGACGCGGTAGTTGTCCGGGATAGCGCGAACAATCCGCGCAATGCACGGAGGGCGATGGCAGCTTGGATGGCGAAGGTTTCATGGGCGCGGTGCTGCGATCTTGTGCCTGGAGTGCCCGGTTCCAAAGCATGGAACCCAGGCTCAACAATAATTGTGCCACAGTTTTAGAAATATCAACGGCTTCGGCGGCATCGCAACCAAGGTATGCTGGACGATTCGGTAAACCCCGTTTACGTTTCGTGACGCGGCGATGGCGGAATCATTTCGTGTTGATGGGTAGCTGTTCGCACACGCCGTTGGGGCTTGCGGGGAAGGAACCGAATTGAAGCTCTTGGGACTTCGCTTCCGCGGCCTGGCGGTGTTGACCGCTGCCGCTGTCTGTATGGGGGTGCCCGGCATCCTGGCTGCGCTTGGCGGCCGGGCCCATGCTGGAGGAACCCTCGAAGAGCGCAAGCTGCCGATGCAGTTCAGCTGGGTGACCTGTCAGCCGCATTGCGGCGGCTGGGTCAGCGCGGTCGGCATTGTGACCTCGGAAAGCCCGCAGGATTTTGAAGATTTCGCCAGGGGACGCGACCTTCGCGGCGCGACCCTCGTTCTGGACTCCAGCGGGGGCTCGGTCAACGACTCCATTGCGCTCGGCCGGCGCTTTCGCGGTCTCGGTCTGATGACGACCGTCGGCACCAGCGTTCGAACCCACACCGCACAGGGCGATCGCGGCACCATCGAGCCCGAGGCCTATTGCGAGTCGATGTGCGTATTCCTGCTGCTGTCCGGCAAGGCCCGCTATGTGCCGGAGGCCGCGCATGTGAGGGTGCACCAGATCTGGATGGGCGATCGTGCCGATGATGCGCGGGCTGCGAGCTATTCCGCCGACGACTTGATGATCGTGGAGCGCGACATCGGGCGGCTCGCCAAATACACTTTCGAGATGGGTGGCGCCGGCGATCTGTTGTCGCTTTCGCTCAACGTTCCGCCCTGGGAAGAGCTGCATGAGTTGTCGCCGGAAGAATTGCGGCTGACCAATCTCGTGACGACCGATGCGATAGCCCAAGTGCTGCCGCCGATCGGCGGATCGGTCATTCAAGGGACGGGACTTGCCGCAAAGTCGGTGCAGGACCGTTTTGCGAGCAGTGCGGTGGCGGATGAGCCGGCTGCGCCCGCGGCGAAATCCACCCGAACGGCCGAGGTACTCGCGCCGAGCGCCAACGTCGCAGCCGTACCGGCGAAATAACGCCGTACCGTTTCATCTCGTGGAATGGTTGACGCGTTTCAGGCCGAGGCCGGCTGTGTGGTCTTTTCCGCGGCTTTCGCCTCGATCTGGCCGATCGCGTCCACCACGGCATCGAAGGTCAGCATCGTCGAGGCGTGCCGTGCCTTGTAATCGCGGACCGGCTCGAGCAAGGCGATATCGGCCCATTTGCCTGCTGGGGGCTTGCCGTTTTCCTTCAACATCTTGCGGACGGTCTCGCGCAGTTCGCGCAACTCGCTGGCGCTGGAGCCGACGACATGGGCCGCCATGATCGAGGAGGAGGCCTGACCGAGGGCACAGGCTTTGACGTCGTGGGCAAAGTCGGTGACGACGTCGGCATCCATCTTCAGATCGACCTTTACCGTCGAGCCGCAAAGCTTTGAATGCGCAGTCGCTGTCGCGTCCGGCGAGGGCAGGCGGCCGCGCCGCGGGATATTCCCGGCCAATTCGATGATGCGCTTGTTGTAGACGTCGTTTAGCATAGATCGATACTCTGGCTTCCGCCCGTGAACAGTTCCCTGGAACGCCCTTGGCGGCTGCGGTGCGTGGCCCTATATATGGTTGGAAGTGGTGGAAATACAGCCGCCATTTCCGTCAGGTGGCCCGAAACCGGTACCCGTTCGGCCGCCACGAAGTAAGGAATGTGGGGACTCAGGCGCCCGGCGGCATAGCCCGCCCCGTCTGCCGGTGACACTCCGGCCTCAATTTTCCGGCCGGTCGAACGGAGCTGACATGGACGCATTGATCAAATCCCTCCGCCCAGGGAAACCTTCAGATCTCAAAACTTCAGATATCAAACCTTCCGACGCGAAATTGGCAGACTTTCGGCCTGCCGAACTCGATCCTTCCGAATTCCTGGAGGCAGCGGTCCGCGCGGACCAGCCCCGGCCGTCGCGTGCCGAAGCGGAAGCCGCGGTGCACACCTTGCTCAGCTATATCGGCGAAAATCCCGGGCGGGAGGGATTGCTCGCCACGCCGCGCCGTGTGGTCGAGGCCTTCGACGAATTGTATCAGGGCTACCATCAGTGCCCGGCTGAGGTGCTCGATCGCACCTTTGGCGAAACCGCCGGCTATGACGATTTCGTGCTGGTTCGCGACATCGAGTTCACCTCGCAATGCGAGCATCACATGATGCCGTTCTACGGCCGGGCCCATATCGCCTATACGCCGGTCGAGCGGGTCGTCGGCCTGTCAAAGCTTGCGCGGCTGACCGATATCTTCGCGCGGCGCTTGCAGACCCAGGAACATCTCACCGCCCAGATCGCGGCAACCATCGACGAGATTCTTAAGCCTCGCGGCGTTGCGGTCCTGATCGAGGCCGAGCATACCTGCATGTCGGTGCGCGGCGTCGCCAAGCACGGTGCGACGACCTTCACCAGCCGCTTCACCGGCATGTTCCGTGACAATCCGGCCGAGCAGGCGCGCTTCCTGTCAATGGCGCGGGCGCCGCAGCGCTGAAAATCCGAGCGCCGCAGCACTAAACTCATCGAGCGAAACTTGTCCTCGGACTTGAGCCCTCGCCCAAATTCTTCGGGGACCAAAAGCAGTGTCCAGCCCATCTGATATCAGCGACATCGAGGAAGGGCTGACGTTCCGGCCCAAATTCGATTCCGCCGGTTTTGTCACCTGCGTCGCCACCGACGTTGCGACGTCGGAGGTGCTGATGGTTGCGCATATGAACGAGGAGGCGCTCCGCAAGACGATTGCGAGCGGGGAGGCCTGGTATTACAGCCGCTCCCGCAAATCGCTGTGGCGAAAGGGCGAAAGCTCCGGCCACGTTCAACGGGTTGTCGAGATGCGCGTCGATTGCGATCAGGATGCGATCTGGATCCGCGTCGAGCAGGTCGGCGCGGCCTGTCACACCGGACGCAATTCCTGTTTCTACCGCAAGGTCGACGCCGCCGAGGGCGGTGCGCGGTTGTCGTTTGTCGATGCGGACAAGGTATTCGATCCGAAGGATGTCTACGGCAAGCACACGTAAGGATGCGTCGTGCCCGGATGCTGCGCATCGCCGGGAAGGCCACAGCACCTGCGTCCGGGACACGAACTCCCTTAACCCGCCATTAACCATAATCATCGCACTGTGAGAGTGGCCTTGTGCGCTGGTGGGAGCCTTCGCGACAAGCCAAAACGGGGTCGTTTCGCGGGGAGCGGAGACCAAAAACATGTCGGTCGACACATCGAACGCCACGGCAGCGGGTGTCGATCCGTCGCGCGCGCGCGTTGCCAATGCGATCAAGCAGGCGGCAGGTTCAAGCGGCACTGGCTTCGAATATCTCCTGACGACCGCCAAGATGGAATCGGACTTCAATCCGACGGCTGGCGCCTCGACCTCTTCGGCCCACGGGCTCTTTCAATTCATCGACCAGACCTGGCTCGGCACCGTCAAGGAAGCGGGCGCCCAATTCGGCTATGGCAAATATGCCGACATGATCACCAAATCCTCCGACGGCAGTTACTCGGTCGCCGATTCCGACGCGCGGCGGTCGATCATGAAGCTGCGCGATGATCCCACCGTCGCCTCGGCGATGGCGGCCGCCCTGACCCAGTCCAACAGTTTCAAGCTGACCGGCGTGATCGGCCGCCGTCCGACCGACAGTGAGTTGTACATGGCCCACTTCATGGGCGTGGGGGGTGCGGCCAAATTGATCGGCAACGCCGAGGACAATCCGCATGCCACCGCTGCGCGGCTGTTTCCCAACGCCGCGGCGGCAAACCGCTCGATCTTCTATGACCGCTCCAGCGGGCGGGCGCGCAGCGTCTCCGAAGTCTATTCGGTGTTGGGGCAACGCTACGCCAGCGCCGCCGCCTCGTCAGCTACCCGTAGCGCGATGGCCGCGGCAGGCGGCGACGTCATCAAGCCGAGTACGACGGTTGCGAGCGCGGCTTCAAGCGCGCCCACGGTCGGCAATGTGGCGTATCTCTCGACTTTCCCCGACACCCGACCGGTGGCGTCAACCTCAAGCATACAGGTCGCCTCAGCCGCGGCGTCGCCGACCGCCGATGCGGCACCGGCAAACCCGGTGTTCCGTTCGTTGTTTCAGGATGGCGGCGAGCGCACCCAACCGGTTTCGCAGACGGTGCGCGAGCTATGGGGCAACTCCGCGTCGTTGACGTCGGATCCGCCAACATCAAGCGCGACGCCCATAGCATCGGTTGCGGTGTTGCCGGCGATTGCGTCCGGCGGGCTTGACCTGTTCAGCGATCGCAACGGCACCTTCAGCGGCTAACCGGGTTCGATTGAGGATGGCGCTTGGCGCGCCGCAGGCCTTAATAAAACGTCAATGAAACCAGCCGTTTATAGTGAACGCTTTGTTAAGCGTCGTGGTTTATTTTGTCTTGCGGTGGCACCTGGACAACAAGGGGCCAAAGGTTTTTGCGTAAGCCGGCAGGGCAATGATCGTTCGGCAGTTCATCAGTTGGATAAGGACGGCCCCCGCAGGCGAGCGTGCCGAAGCGACGCGCGCCCTGGCGCGGGCATGGCTGATCTCCGACCTTACCGAAGACGACCGGGCGGCCGCCGAAGGCGCGTTGTTGATGCTGCTGGACGATTCGTCACCATTGGTGCGCCAGGCGATGGCCGAGGTGTTTGCTCGCAGTGCCGAAGCGCCCGCCGCCATCGTGCAGGCGCTCGCACTCGATCAGCCGTCGGTCGCATTGCCGATCCTCGAACACTCACCGCTGCTGATCGATGCCGATCTCGTCGACATCGTCGCGACCGCCGGTAGCGAGATGCAATGCGCGATTGCCCGCCGCATCAGCCTTCCGGCCTCCGTATGTGCCGCCATCGCCGAGGTCGGCTCCGCGGCCGCGGCGCTGGAACTGATCGAAAACCCCTATGCGGAACTGGCGCCATTTTCCTGGGATCGAATCGTCGAGCGCCATGGCCATCTCGCGGCGATCCGGGAATCGATGCTGGTGCTCGAGGATCTGCCGGCCGCGACCCGCGCCGCGTTGGTGGCGAAACTGTCGGATACGCTCGCGCAATTCGTCGTTGCCAGGAACTGGCTGAGCGCCGACCGCGCCGAGCGGGTGGCGAACGAGGCGCGCGATCGCTCGACGGTCAATATCGCGGCCTGTTCGGGCGGCGAAGACATGCGCGGATTGATCGCGCATTTGCGCGCAACCTCCCAGCTCACCGCGGGCTTGATCCTGCGCGCTCTTCTCTCAGGCAATCTCGAATTGTTCGAGATCGCGCTCGCCGAACTGTCCGGTCTGCCGCGCGCGCGCGTTTCCTCCCTGCTGCTGGATAGGGGCGAAGCCAGCCTTCTGGCGCTGTTGCAGCGGGCCGGCCTGCCGGAATCGACGTTCTCCGCGTTCCGCGCCGCGCTTGATGTTATCAATGAGATCGGATTTATCGACACGCCGGGCGGGGCGGCGCGGTTGCAGCGCCGCATGGTCGAACGCGTGCTCACGCAATGTGAAACCGATCAGCTCGCCGCCGGCCCGCTCCTGATCCTGCTGCGGCGCTTTGCGACGGAATCGGCGCGGGAAGAGGCGCGCATGTTCTGCGAAGAACTGGCGGCCGAGGAAGCCGTCGCACCCATTCAGCACAGCCTGATCGCGGCGTAGTCGATCTGTTTCGGCTGTCGTCCCCGCGCACGCGCGCGAAAGCAGGGACCGATCAACCACGAGCGTTCGTTGTTCAGCTGTCGTCGGCCATGTCGCCCGATTGATAGGCTGCGGCGTATGGGTCCCCCGCTTGCCGCCTTCGCTAAAGCTTCGGCGCCCTATTCGGCCTAGCCCCGGCGAAGCCTTGGCGTAGACGGGTCGCGGGGACGACCGAAAACCCTTTAGTCCGCAGGCGCGATGCCGGGGGCCATGATGGCCTCCAGGTGCTCGGGCCGGTCGCGGTTGACGCGTGCGAGATATTCGTCGGCAACGCCGCGTAAGCGCCGGCTGAGTTCGCCTGCCATGCTGATGGTGTCGAGCCTGGTGCGCTCGCGCACGATGGCCTCGATGGCGTTGATGTGGTGGGCGATCAGGTCGGTCGGCACCCGGGACAGGTCCGGCGCATGCTCGATGATCCGGCAAAGGCTCTCGGCGGCGGCAGCCGCGGAGGGAAAGCCGAAGGTGGCGGCGTCGCCCTTGATGTCATGGGCGGCGCGGAACAGCTCATCGCGGATGGGCGCGGTAAAGCCATGTTCAAGGACCGCGGCATAGGCTGCCGACAGGCGGTTGGATTCGACGGCCATCCAGTCCTTGAATTCACCGGACATGCCGGCAAGCATCTTCTCGGCGCGTGCAACGGGATCATCGATCTCGTCGTCGGCCACCCGTCGCAGCACCTTGCGCAACGGGTTGGGTTGCGTGATCACATGGTGATCGGCGAATTTCCTGATCTCGATGTCGGATTTTCTGTTCGGCATATTTCTGCCTCGCTAGATGCTGGAACGGGCCTTGTCGATCAGCGAGGGCTGCTGAAGAACTTCCATTTCACCGCCGACGCGCCGCTCCGGCCCGATATAGGCGCCGTTGACGTTGCGCCTGCGGTCGGGGCCGAAATAGGTCTTGGTCTTGATGAACGGGCGCGGATTGGCGACCACGTTCAGGATGCGCTGGTAAAGCCCCTTGGCGGAAATCGGCTTGGCGAGGAATTCGGTCACGCCCGCGTCGCGCGCGACCGTGACACGCCGCTTCTCCGAATGGCCGGTCAGCATGATGATGGGGGCGTAGGGATTGCCCTTGGATTCCGGCTGCCGGATCATCTGCGCCAGTTCAAGCCCGTCGAAGATCGGCATCGTCCAGTCGGTGATGACGATGTCCGGGACGTAATGGGTGTACATCTCGAGCGCGGTGGCGCCGTCTTCGGATTCATAGACTTCGCGCGCGCCGAACGAATGCAGCAGCGTGCGCAAGATGCGGCGCATGTGCGGATTGTCGTCGCAGACGAGAAATCGGAGCTTGTTGAAATCGATACGGAACATGGCCGTGCCTCGGGACGCCCGCAAAAGCCGGTATACGCACCGTTAACCATATCCCGGCCGCGTTAACGAATGGTTGCGACGGCGGGATTTATCGGCGCGGATTTGATGCCGGGGCAGGCGGAACGCCGTCGCTGCCAAATGCCTTCAACGCCGGGCTGCAACTCCCGGGGTCAATAGCCGAATTGCTCGCGCAGGATGCGCTCATCCAGGCTGTGGTCGGGATCGAACAGCATCCGCATCGAAATGGTCTTGTCGGACAGCACCTCGACGCGGCGCACGTCGCGGGCTTCGTCGTGATCGGCCACCGCTGCGACCGGGCGCTTGTCGCCTTCGAGCACTTCGATGACGACAAAGGCGGTGTTGGGAAGCAGCGCGCCGCGCCAGCGCCTCGGCCGGAACGGGCTGATCGGGGTCAGCGCGAGCAGCGCGGCATTGATCGGCAGGATCGGTCCCTGGGCCGACAGGTTATAGGCTGTCGAGCCGGCGGGCGTCGCCACCAGGACGCCGTCGGCGATCAGCTCGGGCATGCGCTCGTGCTCGTCGATCAGGATCCTCAAGCGCGCGGCCTGATGGGTCTGACGAAACAGCGCGACCTCGTTGATCGCATGATGCAGGTGCACCTTGCCGTGAATGTCGGTGGCGCGCATCAGCAGCGGATTGATCAGGGTTTCGCGCGCCGCAGCCAGCCGTTCGTGGAGATGATGGGTCGAGAATTCGTTCATCAGGAAGCCGACGGTGCCGCGATGCATGCCGTAGATCGGCTTGCCCGAGTGCATGTGCTGGTGCAGCGTTTGCAGCATCAGGCCGTCGCCGCCGAGCGCAACCACGACATCGGCATTCGCGGGATCGTGATTGCCGTAATGGGCCACCAGCTGCGCCAGCGCTTCCTGCGCTTCCTCGCCGGCGCTCGCGACAAAGGCAATTCGATCATATCGCTCGGAGGTGGTCATGAAAGTCGCCGAAGGTCCTGGGCGCGCCGCCCGTGCGGGTACACTGGCGTCGTCTATACGACGTTGCCGGTGCTTGTCGAGATGATCGGGCGCGGCTCGCCTATCCGACGCGTTTTTGGGCTAAAATCCGCCGCCTGTAAGAAATAATAACATGCTTTCGCACGCGAAGACGGCCGTAACACCATATGACAAGCGGGAAAGCCGGAGAAAGTAAATGAGCATTCGACCTGTCACCTACGGCGGTAAGCCCGCGATCCTGGCTTTTACCATGTTGGCGCTTGCAGGCGCGGCGCGCAGCGAGGATGCAAAGCCGCAAGCCGCCTCCCAGCCGCCCGCGGCTTCCGCTCCCGCACCCTCCGGCCCGAAATTCGGACCGTCATCGTCACGCGGCGAGTGCCGCGGCCGCGACTTCCGGCGAGCAGCGCCGGCTACCTGAGGACTCCACCACCAGGCAAACCATCACAGTGAATGGACGAACGCTTGCTTTCACCGCGACCGCGGGCTCGCTTCGGCTGTTCAACGAAAAAGGCGAGCCGCAAGCCGACATCGCCTACACCGCCTATCAGTTGGACGGTGCCGAGCCGCGCAGCCGGCCGGTAACTTTTTTCTTCAACGGAGGGCCGGGCGCATCCTCCGCTTATTTGCAGCTCGGCTGCGCAGGTCCCTGGCGGCTGTCGATCGAGGGTGACGGTGCGATTTCCTCGGCTGTTCCGGATTTGAAGCCCAATGCCGAGACCTGGCTCGATTTTACCGATCTCGTCTTCATCGACCCCGTCGGCACCGGCTATAGCCGCTTTGTTGCGACCGACGAGGATGTCCGCAAGCACTTCTACTCGGTCGATGGCGATGCCAACGCGCTTGCGGTCGTGATCCGCCGCTATCTCGAGAAGTCCGATCGTCTCCTGTCGCCCAAATTCGTCGTCGGCGAGAGCTATGGCGGCATCCGCGGGCCCAGGATCGTTCGCGAGTTGCAAACCGAGCAAGGCGTCGGCGTGAAGGGACTGATCCTGATTTCCCCGCTGCTCGACTTCCGCGAATTCAGCGGTTCGAGCCTCCTGCAATACGCCATCAGCCTGCCTTCGATGGCGGCGGTCGCGCGCGAGACCAAACATCCGGTCACGCGCGCCGATATGGTCGACGTCGAAACTTACGCGAGGGGCGATTTTCTGGCCGACCTGGTCAAGGGCGAGGCGGACAGCGAGGCTACGACACGGCTTGCCGACCGCGTCTCGGCGCTGACGGGCATCGACCAGGCCGTCACCCGACGGCTCGCTGGGCGTCTCGATATTTCCGAGTTTCGGCGTGAATTCGCCCGCCGCGATGGCAAGGTCACGGGGCGCTATGACGGGTCGGTGCTGGGCTTGGACCCCGATCCGGATTCCAGTGGTGCCCATTTCGGCGATCCGTCCGGCGATCCGCTGATTGCGCCTTTGACCAGCGCCGCCGTCGACCTCACCACGCGCACGCTCAACTGGCGTCCCGACGGGCCTTACCGTCTGCTGAATGGCGCGGTCGAACGCAGCTGGGATTTCGGACGCGGAGTCAATCCGGTCCAGTCGATCTCCCAACTCCGGCAAATCCTCGCGCTCGATCCGAAACTGAAGCTGTTGGTCGGACACGGATTGTTCGATCTCGCCACGCCTTATTTCGGTTCAAAAATCTGGCTCGACCAGTTGCCGGCCTACGCCTCGCCCGAGCGGGTGAAGCTTGTGGTCTATCCCGGTGGACACATGTTCTATTCGCGCGAGAGTTCGCGCCAGGCTTTCCGGTCCGAGGCGGAAGCGCTGATGAAGTAGTGCGGATCAAATGAAAACGGCGCAGGCATCTGACTGCCTGCGCCGTTGTTTTTTGCGTCGGTTGAAAAAATCAGTAGACGAGGCCGGTACCCGCGGGCTGATCGAGCGCCATCGCCAGCGATTTGTATTCGGCGCAGTCGGTGCCGCAGATCTGCTTGATGCGGCCCAGGTGATACTGGGCGGATTCGCGATTGCCCTGTTCGAGTTGCCACAATCCGTAATACTGCCAGGTGCGGACATGGTTCGGGTCAGCCTGCAGCGCGCGCTCGTACCAGACCTGCGAGACCTTGTAATCGCCGAGCTTGCGATAGGAATAGCCGATCAGATTGGCAACGTCGGCGCGGTCGTCCTGACCGAGCGACTTCAATTGCGCGATCGCGGACGAATAGTCATGGCGATCGTAGATCGTGGTGTAAGCGGCACGATAGCCTTCGAGGAACTTCGGATCGTCGATGCTCGAACTCTTGTCGTGCTTCTTTTTCTTGTCCTTGGAGGAAGAGTTCAGTCGGGGGCGAGGGGGAATCGCCACCCGCAGCTTTGGCTGAGTTGACCATGGGCATCGCCGAGATGGCGGTCGCATAGATCGCAAGGGTCAAAAGCCGGATCGCAAATTTGGTCATGCGTTTCTCCTGATTTCGGTAAAGGCAACCCTACACTGGAGCCTGTCGATTTGAACACCCGCAGTTAGCAAACATTCCCGTGACATTTTTTTCAGTTTTCGGGAATTTTTTGGCCGTGCGCCCCGTCGGCATTTGGCGGGTGCCTGCCGAACATGACCAGGAATTCATCGAGATGAACGAAGCCTGTTCCCCGGCTTCACGGCGGGTTCAGCGCCTGCCTTTTAAGTTCGACACATGATCCACGAGCCCGGTCATCCGACCGGCACCTCTGTGATCCCTTTCGAAAGGAACCAGTCATGTTGAAAACCATTTCCGCCGCATTGCTTGCCGTTTCCGTTCTCGCTGCCCCGGCGATTGCCGCAGGCACGGCCGAGACCGCTCAGGCGCCCGTTACGAAATCCACAATCGTGCAGGTGAAGAAGAATCCCTTGAACGCCAATGCCAAGATGAGCCGCCACCATCATGTGCGGCACGTCGGGCATCACCGCTTCCACAAGAAGGTGGCGGGCAAGTTCCACAAGTCCCTGAAGGTGTCGGCCAAGCACGTGACGCATCCCGCCAAGCGCGGCTGATGACCCGCTAGGGCGGTGACGCCTTCTCGCGGATTTGAGCTCCGGCCCACGCCATCCCAAATGGCGCTGGGCCGGCGTCTTTTTTTAATTTGAGTTTTAAAATTGAGAATTTCCTTTCATTTTCGGACGGTCTAGTGTGGCGACACTGACGTTCCTTTCAGTGTCGCCGCGAGTTCTTCGAAGGAACGTCAGAGTCAAAGCCACACTAGAATCAGATGGTTGCTAGTTTCCCTTTGGTTCTGACATTCGTAAAAATGCCCGCCGCGATGGGATACGAATGTCAGAACCGGGACACTAGAACCTGTCCGGAATCAATTTGCAAAAGAACGGATTGCGGTTGGGGATTTCGACAAAGCACGTGGCGATCCTGGCGCTGCCAATCACGCTGATGGCGTGTGCGGGCAGTGACGAAGGCCGAAGTTTCAGCCTGTTCGGCGATAGCAAAGATACGCCGCAGTCCTTTCCCGGCAACTATCGCAGCGAATTGCTGGCGTTCATGAAAACCTACCTGAACAATCCGCTCGGTGTGCACGACGCGGCCATGGCCGAGCCGGTCATGCGCGATGTCAACGGCAAGATGCGCTACGTCAGTTGCATACGCTACTCGCCGCGCGAAACCGACGGCAGCTATCGCGAACCGCGCGAGCGCGCCGTGCTCTTCGTCAACGGCCGGCTCGACCGCATGATCGAGAAGCCGGGCGAACTCTGTGCAGGCGTGGCGCCGGTGCCGTTTCCGGAGATGGAAAAGATGACGCGGTGAAGTTCAGCCGCGCAAGCCCTTCGAAAGGGATGCAGGCGTCTGAACTGCCCGCCGACCGCGTTCACGCCTCTTCACGATTCAGCGAGCCTTGCATCGGGAATTTTGAGTCGGGAACAATATCCTGGATGCCTCAAACAGGGCGGGAACCCCGGCTTATTGCAGGCAAAAATCGTCTTCGCGTGTGGAACAAATCGACGTTGTGGCGTGCCAGCGACATCATGAAAATAAACGTGTTCTGACCTGCCACGAAGCAACCAAATTGGCGCCACGTTGTTTGGTTGATGTCGAACGTGACAATAACGGGGAACTATCATGAAAAAAATTCTGCTAGGCGTTGCCGCCAGCGTTGTGCTCGCGGCTCCGGCCTTCGCAGCCGATCTTCCGGCACGTCCCTACACCAAGGCTCCGGTGTATAAGGCGCCCGAAGCCATCTACAACTGGACCGGCTTCTATCTCGGCGGCCATATCGGCGGTGCGTTTCCGGGCGGCAGCAGTCTGGACACCACGAATGCCCGGTTCTTGGGCGGCGTGCAGGGTGGTTTCGACTACCAGTTCTCGAACAACTGGGTGATCGGCGCCGAGGCCCAATATAGCTGGCTGACCGGCAATAGCAGCAGCGGCGTCCTGTTCCCTGGCGGCACGATCGCGAGCGCGAGCACCGACCAACTCGGTTCGGCGACCGGCCGGCTCGGCTACGCCTGGGGTCCTGCGTTGCTCTACGCCAAGGGCGGCTATGCCTTCCGTAACAATGACAACATCAATGTCGCGGTTGCCGGCGTGCCGGCTCCCTTCACGGTCGATCGCGATCGTCGTGACGGCTGGACCGTGGGCGCCGGCCTCGAATACATGTTCGCGCCGAACTGGTCGGTCAAGGGCGAGTACCAGTACTATAACTTCGGCAACACGACCTTTCTCAGCGGTCCGCCGCCCATCATCGGTGCCAGGTTTCGCGATGACGAGCACACCGTCAAGGTCGGGATAAACTACCGGTTCGGATGGGGTGGCCCGGTGGCCGCGCGCTACTGAGCGATCGCCAAACCGCCAACGGAGAACGGAAAGGCCGGCGCTGCGCCGGCCTTTTTGCCGTCCGACAAAAATTATTTCTCACTGTCGCGAAACTTTTGCCTGCGATCGGGTATGATAGAGCTGCCGGCTTGCTGGACAGCTTCACATGCGCGTTTTCATCTTGGCGTTGGTCTTCTGCGCGACCGCTTTGCCTTGCCTGGGTCAGAGCGTGCTGAAGTCCGAACCGCTGATGCTCGCCCCCTATGAGGTGGCCTTCGTCCAGAACCCGTCATGTCCGGCGGGGCAGGTGCTCAAGGTCATGGGCGCCATCAGGGGCCTGCACCGCCGCAAGACCTGCGTGACCCTGACCGCGGAGCAGGCTTCGCTGGCGGCAGCAACGCCCTGACCGGGCGGGTCGGAAGTCTGCATCCCCGTCAGGACTTACGTGTCTTCACGAATCACCGGCGTCAGGAACGATGCTCAAGGATTCCCATTGCAGGTCGCCGGCGGCCTCCCGCTCGGCGTCGGCCTTGTTCCGAATCGGATCCTCCTGCGGGTCTGCCCGGCAGGGCCGGATCTCGTAGTCGTTATCCAGCACCGGACGCGGACCCAGCCTGTCATCGTCGGACACCGAATCCACCACAAGCCCGCTTTTGCGGGCGAGTTTCCAGACATCCGCTTCCGTCGGGTAGGCATTGCTCAGTTTTGCATCACTGCAGAATAGTGCGTAGGGCATCATGGGCTCCGCAAACCTCCTTAACGCGGAAGGCCGGCTCGGGTTGCGCGCCGGGGGGGAGGGTCAGGCCCCGCCCCGCGTGGGGCGTGATTCTTGAGGCAGTGAGGGGCCGGGGCGGTGAGTTGTAAACGAGTCCTGAATCCGACGGAAAATATCGTTTGGGACTCCCAGGGTAGAATCGCCCGATGCTCCCTGCCGTCATGAGCATCACCAGCCAGACCTGCTGCGAGCGAATTTACACCACGCTGTCGATCGCGTTGGCGGTGGCCTGCGCGGCCAATCTGGCGCTGTTGTGCGCCTTCCTGTAGGCGGATTCCGCCGGCACTGCCTCGGGTAGATGCCTTGGATATCTGCCAGCGCAGGCCTTGAAAGCCGCCTTTTTTCCCTCGATATTTCGTTGATCCTGATCGGGCCCCGAAAAGGGCTGTGGTCGAGCGTCCCTGAAATCGCAGGTCGAAAACGAGAGGACGGTCTCAATGCCGAGGAAGGGAATCACGGGCCACGACGAATGGGTGGTCACGGAAGCATTGGCGACGGCGCTGATCGCGCTTGAGCAGCTGCCGTCCAAGCACCAGCCGGCCACGCATATGGACGAGATCAGAAAACTGCTCGCCGCCGGCTGCCAATCGGGGACCACCAATCTCCACCTCGCTCAGGCAAAGTGCCGGTTGTTTCCCGAGGCCGATCGCGGGGCGATCTACCGGGAATATGGCCTGGAGGATGGCCAGGCTTGAGGTGTCTCCGCATCCCAATGGTGGCCCTGACGCGGCAACTCTGATATTTGACCGGCCGAATCCGCAGCCAAGCGCCGGTTGCGGCTGATATCGGCGATAAAATAGAGTTTTATCGCTCCCCAAAATGCCGGTTTAGCTCAGCGGTAGAGCAGCGGTTTTGTAAACCGAAGGTCGGGAGTTCAATCCTCTCAACCGGCACCACCAGCTTAGCCGACACGGCTTTAGAGGCCACGGCGGCCCCGCCGACAAGCTTCGGCGAGCCGATTCGCGGGTTATTTGAAGGCCGGAGGGATTGTTATGTCAGCGCGTTGGCAGCTCTTGTTCGCGTTCGCGTGGTTACTCGGCTCGAGCGACTGCACCCATGCAGAGCAATGGAAGCGACAAAGCTATCCGGCTGACGGTTTTCAGATTGAGTTTTCCGGACCAGTCGCTGTGAACGAGACAGTGACGTCTGTCGAAACCAAAGGCAGAATGGTTCGTGCAACGCCGGTGAGGCAACCGAGGTTGGGGCATGCGTAGATGAACAGACTGCCGTCCGCGATCCTCTTGCCGGCATTGCTGACAACGGCGCTATCGAGCGCAGCAAACGCGGCCGACCCGGGATTTTGCAGGCAATATGCCCGAGCCGCGCTTGTTCAGGTGCGGGGCGGCCTTTCGAATCCGGCCTGCGGCGGCGGATTGCAGGGCGCTCGCTGGTCCTCTGACTTTGCCGGCCACTACGAGTGGTGCCTCGGCGCTTCCCTTGCCGCCGCTGGCGATGAAAAGGATGCCCGGACGCGGCTTCTCAAAGCTTGTGCCGGTAGATGAGACGCAGACGGCCGCCTTGACGCGGGCGCCGACGAGCACTTCGATTTTCATTTCAATTTGCGGCGCGACCGGTTCAAATAGACGTGACGGTCACGGCAGGATAGGCGAAGCATGTTCGCAATCATGGGGCTGGGGTTTCTCCTGGGCATGCAGCATGCGCTCGAGGTCGATCATGTTGCGGCCGTCTCCAGCATCGCTGCCCGCCGCGACGACGTTGCCGACATCGTCAAGCACGGCCTGACCTGGGGGCTCGGCCATACCGTGACATTGTTCGTTTTTGCCGGCGCGGCGCTGGCGCTTGGCCAGGCCATTCCGGACAATCTGGCGCGCCCGATCGAGACCGCCGTCGGCGTTATGCTGGTCGGCCTCGGCGGCCATGTGCTGTGGCGGCTGTGGCGCGACCGGGTTCATTTTCACAAGCACTGCCACGAGGACGGGATCGTGCACGTGCACGCCCATAGCCATGCCGGCGAGAGCGTGCCACATGCCCGCGCGCCCCACAGCCACGCGCATGGCTTCCGCTGGCGTACCTTGCTGGTCGGGCTGATGCACGGCATGGCCGGTTCGGCGGCATTGTTGGTGCTGACGGTGTCGCAGGCCCCGAGCGTCGCGGTCGGGCTCGGCTATGTCGCGCTGTTTGGGATCGGCTCGATGATCGGAATGGGCGCGCTGTCGACGCTCATTGCGGTGCCGCTCGCGCTTTCCGCGCGCTGGCTGAGTTGGGCCAACCAGGGCCTTCAGGGGACGGTTGGCCTGATTACGATAGGGATCGGTCTCCGGACGATCCTGGAAACCGCTCTTACCTGACGGCCCTGACGGCGGTCGCCGTTAACTTTTTCGTATCGCCGATATCCGCAAATTGACGAAGCGTGAAGGCGTCCGCGTTAGGCTTACCACTAGTGATGCGGACTTGTTAACCGCCACACCAGTTTGGCGGCTGGCCTTAACCCTCGGCGCTTCGCCTTCGATTAGGGTTTTGCTGGCATATCTGGATTGGATGCGATGCGCGCGGCGTTGGCATTGGCGATTTTGGTCGGAACCGCAGGCTTGGCCTGCGCCCAGAGCACCGGCCCTGTCATCGTGATTCCGGGCCGCCTCGGCGTTCCCATCATCATCAACGGCATCGATGCATCCTATTCGGTGGTCGAAGGCGACTGGGGCCTCGGCAAGGGCGTCCACGTTCAGCCCACCGTGTATGGCGGCTACCCTCTCGAGCCTGAGCCGCCCGTCGGTCACTATTATCCGAGCGCGGGCCACTTGCCGGGCTACGGCCGGCTGGAGATCGAGCCCGCCGGCAAGCCGCGCCCGGCCGAAAGCTTCCACCAATCCTGGTCCGCCAATTCCCAGCCGCAGCTGCCCGAGGTGCCGGCCAATCCGCCGCCCGTGATCAGGGCGCCGACCTTCAACCAAAACATTGAGCGCAATCAATCCAGCCCGGGTTCGGAATTCAGAGACCCGAGGCTCAAGCCGCCGCACCGCCCGTAAGATTTACGTTCGTCGATAAAACAAAGTCCAATAAGCCTACCCAACAGGAGAGAGTAATGCGTCAGACGATTTCAGGATTGGTAGCGGCGATTGCCGTGATGACCGCCGCGCCCGCTTATGCGTGTGGCGGAGTGTTCGGCGGTGGCTGCTCGCCGTGCGCCTATGTCAGCCCCTGCGGCGCGGGCTATGAACGGCTGCCCGATCCCGAAGTGCAGTATCACTCGGCTCCGGTCGCACAGCCTCAGTATTATTACGTCGAGCAGGGCCCGACCTACACCGGTCCCGGCAACTTCGCGCCGCGTCGGGTCTACCGCGAAGGCGGCGTATACGGCTGGGGATCCCATCACCGCTACCGCTGGCACCACCATTTCCACCACTGGCATCGTTACGGCTATCACCATCACCGGCGCGTGCTGCACAGCTATTATTGATCAACCGGCCCTTCGGGGCTTGGGCGCGGAACCCCGCCCTGACGATATCGGCGCCCGCTTCGTGTGCTCCGCGAGCGGGCGTCATTCGTTTTGAGAGCTTCAACCCATCAGGCCGAGCTTGTTCGCGCCGATATAAAGCGCGAGCACCGCCGCGTTCGATACGTTCAGGCTTTTGATTTCGCCGGGCATATCGAGCCGCGCGACGGTGCTGCACGTCTCGCGCGTCAATTGCCGCAATCCCTTGCCCTCGGCGCCGAGCACGAGCGCGAGCGGCTGACGCAGGGCGACGGCACCGAGATTTTCACCGCCCTGGCTGTCGAGCCCGACGGTCATGAAGCCGCGTTCGTTCATTTCCGTGAGCGCGCGCGCAAGATTTTTCACCGTCACCAGCGGCATCAGTTCGAGCGCGCCGGACGCGGATTTCGCCAGCACCCCGGTCGCTTCCGGACTGTGGCGCGCGGTGGTGACGATGGCCTTCACCGCAAACGCCGCCGCCGAACGCATGATGGCGCCGACATTGTGCGGATCGGTGATCTGGTCGAGCACGAGCACGATGCCTTCCATCGCCAGCGTATCGATGTCGGGTGAGGCGAGGGGGTCAGCTTCCGCCAGAAGCCCCTGATGCACCGCGTCGGGCCCGAGCCGCTGATCGATCAGGCTTGGCCGCACGATCTCGGGCGTCACGCGGGTGTCGATCGCCTCGTCGGCGAGCCGCCGGGCGGCATTTTCCGTCAGGAACAGCTTGCGGATTTGCCGATCCGGATTGGCCAGGGCCGCCGTGACGGTGTGCCAGCCGTACAGGATCACGGTTTCGTCCGTAGCACCCTCGCGGCCGCGCCAGGGCGGCCGGCGGCCGGAATCGCGGCCCCTGTTGGCTCCCTGGGTGCCGGTGCGCCGGAATTTCGGCTGTCGGTTGCGATCGCGCATGGAAAAGCTTGTCTCACGGGTTCCGGCGCAAAGCAATTTGCTCTGAACAAGGCAATTTGCTCTGAAAATGTTTGGCATTTTGGCCGCCGGTGGGCGCCGGGGTTGGTTGACTTTGGCATGGCCCTTCGCCCATAAACGCGCCCGACCGGGAGCCTTTGTAAGGGTCCTTGGTTTTCAGCGTCATTGACGGTCTGATCGCCGCAGTTCAGCGGCAAGGCTTGCGATGGGGCTGAAGCGGGGAAGTGTCCCGAGTGGCAAAGGGAGCTGACTGTAAATCAGCCGCCTCATGGCTTCGAAGGTTCGAGTCCTTCCTTCCCCACCAATGTTTTCGGCCTTGCAAAGAAGAACGCTCGCCCGGCGCTAGTGCCCACTTTCCGAAGTTCGTGCTCCGTTGCCGCACCCACTTTCCACGAACTTCGGAAAGTCAGGGGCACTAGCAAACGTATTGATTCTAGTGCCGCTTCTCTATTTGAAGTTCCTGGATCGAATTCGCCGCTTGTGGTGCAGGAACTTCAAATAGGCGGCACTAGGCGCGCAGCAAGGGCTGGGCGCGCTCGAGGATGCTCTCAAGCGCGATCGTGAAGAGCCTGATCCTGCGCCTGAAAGAATGGTCGTCGTCTCCGGCGCGGGCGTTCCAGTTGCTCGCGCCGCGCAGGTGGAAGAAGCAGCCCATGTAGATCTCGGAAAATGGCCTGCCGCCGATATTGGCGGGGTCTTCGCGGGCAAAATCAAGAAGCGGCGCGGGTATCTCGACGTCTGAAATATCCTCGGGCCGCCACGCGCCGCTGCCGGAATGCGACAACTCCCGGATGGAAATTTTCGGATTCTTGGTCAGATAACGATGGATCTTGCTTCCGGTATCGCCTCGCAGCCCATTGATCCACCCGGCGGCAAAGCTGATCTTGCGAGGGGTCGGAAGCCGCTCGATGTCCATCAGCAGACACCCCACCCACGGATAGTAGATGCGCAGGCCGTTAAACCAGCGGCTTCGCCTGATCTGAGGGATGATAGCCATGTCATGGCCGGCCAGCAGGTTCCGGAACGAAAATCGGCAAAACGGGAACATGTCGAAGTCGATGATCGCAAGCTGCCTGCAATCGCCGCGCGACAGAATCTCATCGAACCCGAACTGCAGCGCTTCCGCGTTCCGCGTCGAAGGCCGGGAAATACGCGGTGGCCTCAGCCGCCTGGTGTGACGGTCTTGCGGATAGCGCAGCACTTCGACGTTCAAGTCACGACCGGCCGCAGCGAGCGAGGAAGCCTCATCCGCATTCTTGGCGTCGTTGACGACGATAATCGTAAGGGCCTCTGCGCTGAAGGCACGGAGCAGTCCGACCTGGGCGCGTAACAAGTCAGGCTCGCCGCTGCTCGCGATCAGCACTTGGATCGGGCCCTCAGCCATCTTTTGCACCTTTTCCGTCCGCTCGTGAGTGATATCTGCCATCTGGCGCACAGTCGATCAACCGCCGCGCGGCGCTGTGTGCTCGCTGGTTCCGCTGCGGGGGGCACGTCACGGCCCATTCACGACCTTGCGCAGCGGATCGACGTAACTCGCCCTTGCAACGAAGGATTCGTTTTCCTCCAGGATCATGACCTTGGCATCCCGCAACGGGCCGAGATCGGCCTCGCTGAGATTTCGCTGCAATTCGCGATAGGGCGTCCCGCCGAAACGGCCAAGGATGGCGTAATAATAGAACTGGAGCCGCTCCAGGCAGTTGGCCTCGCCCATGATGCGCGCCGGCAGATCACCGAAGCTGGAGCCGACCATGACGACGTTGAGGTCTCGCGCCGGGCTTTGCGCGCACGGCACCGAAGGCTGGAAGCTCACCTTCGGCGTTTGATAGCCCAGGGGTGGAAAGAACACGTTCAGCAGATCGACGAGTTCGCGGTCGGCGCCGCCGGTGACACCCGACAGCGTGTAGGTGAATTTGAACGGCGGAATGATTTCGCGGCCGGCCTGCTGGTTGATGGCCTCGACGATGGCCGTAACCGCGCGCGCCCCCCCGACATCGTTCCAGTGAACGCCGCCTTGCGGAAACAGGTCGAACGGGTAGCTGCCTTTCAGCGAATGGATCAGGCTTGCGGTATCGACGACGTGGATGCCGCCTCGCTGGAGCGCGCCGACATAATCCGGCACGAGCTGTGTCCGGGCCGCCGGCGTGCTCGGGCAGGGGACCCGATCGACAAAATATTCCGGCAGGTGAGCGGCTTTCGATGGGCTCACCACGTAGACAAAGACGCTGCCGCGCTTTTCGTAATAATTCTGGATATCCTTCAGTTTGGGCAGGATATCGGCGGCGAATTTCGCGCCCATGCCTTCGGTGCGCCCGCAATAATCGTCGAGATAGGTTCGCTCGATCAGATGGCCGTTGGCGCCCCTCACCACATGGGGTGCGGTGAGTTCGCCGAACAGCTCGAAACGAATTTCGTTGTTGAGGCGGATGAGAAGCGGGCGGACCGGCATGGCGTCGGTGACCCGGCTGGAAACCGCCTTCTGGAAGCTGCCGTTGCGAAGCGAGGCCCACGACAGGATCACGGGCGTGTCGTAGGTCACGCCGCCAAGTTTTGGACCGATCTTGATCGCGAGCGAGGGGCGATTTTGCACCACTACCAGATTCCACGCCGCGCCCAGCGGCAACAGCGAGAGGAACGCGCAAAAGGCGGCGCGGATGGCGGGTCGGGAAAGAGCCAAGCTATACATCGTCAGAACCTGAAGTAGATGAACGGCTGGAACGGAACAGTCACCGCCCGCGCAATCGCCAGCACATAGATGACGACAAGAGCCGCCACCGTCAGCGCACGCAGCGCGGCGCGCTTCTCGTAAGCGCGCGTCAGTGCCGGATAAACTGCCGTCGCCGGCAGCAGTGAAACGACGGCCCCGATCGCGAGCGTGAACGGCACCTCCGATGGAATCTCCGACATGTCGGTTAGATGCGCCATGCCGAACAGCGCTGAGACGTAGCTCATCAGATGGGCGGGTGAATCCGAGCGGAAGATCGCCCAGCCGATCATCACGATAAACAGCGTGGCAACGGTCGAGATCACCGCCCCGCATCGTGCCAGCGTATCGCGCAGGAACAGGCGATCGAGGGTGAGGAACAATCCGTTATAGGCGCCCCAGAGCACGAAATTCCAGCTCGCGCCATGCCAGAGCCCGGAGAGGAGAAAACAGATCCAGAGATTGAGGTAGGTGCGCGCTTCGCCGTCGCGGTTGCCGCCGAGCGGCTTATAGAGATAGTCGCGGATCCAGGTCGTCAGCGAGATATGCCATCGCCGCCAGAACTCCGTGATCGAGCGGGCAACATAGGGCGCATCGAAATTCTCCTTCAGGCCGAAGCCGAGCATGCGCGCCAGCCCGATCGCCATGTCGGAGTAGCCGGCAAAATCGAAATAGATCTGCACCGTAAAGCTCGCAAGGCCAAGCCAGGCATGGCCGGCGCTCAGGGTTGCCGGATCGGCGGCAAAGACGCTGTTGACGAAGGTGCCGAGCGGGTCGGCGATCAGAAGCTTGCGCCCGATGCCACGGGAGAAGCGCAAAAAACCGATGCCGAAATCGCTCCACTCGACCGCGCGCGGCTTTGCGATCTGGTCTCGCATCTCGTGATATTTGAGGATGGGGCCTGCGAGAAGTTTGGGGAAGAACAATACGAACAGGCAATAGTCGCGGAAGGTGGCCGCGGTCTGCGACGTGCCGCGATAGGTGTCGACGAGATAAGTGATCTTTTCGAACACCACGAAGGAGACGCCGATCGGCAACGCCAGATGCAGCAACGGAATCCGGTGCACGCCGAGCGGGGCGAGCGCGAGATTGAAATTGTCGGCGAGGAAATCGGCGTATTTGTAAACGACGAGAATGCCGAGGTTGTTGGCGATGCCGGCGGCGAGCGCGAACTGGCGGGTGCGGCGCGCCGTCGGCTCGCTCAGGTGAAATGAAAGCGCGTAGTCCAGCGCCGTCGAAGCAAACAGGACGAGAACGAATACCGGCTCACCCCAGAGATAGAACAGCGTGCTGGCGACGAGCAGCGTCCACTTCTTCGCCGACACACCGGCCGCGAGCAGATAAAGCGCGTAGACGGCGGGGAAAACCGTAAGGAACAGCGGCTCGTAAAAAAGCATCCGGGATCATCGTGTTGTTTCGGCAAAGTCCGCCGCGAAGCGCGCGAACCGATGAAGCAGAATTCGCCTCCTGCGTCCAGATGAGCGGAAAAAACGACAGCTGTCGGCTCGCTATCAAATGAAAGCGCGGCGGGATTGCTCCCGCCGCGCCGTCGTTCTTTCACTCGCTGGTCCAGGCGCCGGGAGCGCCCTGTGGCCAAATCTCAGGACTTGAAGTCCGTAAGACTTAGCGGGCGGTCCCAACGAGGTGACAGCGCTTGGTATAAGACACTGGATCACCTCCTTTCGATGTTGATGGAAACATCAATATAGGCCGCAAAGTCCGACCTGTTAAGGTCCAGAACCGGCGCCTGGGAGGTTGAGGCGGCCGATGCGGCGTGATAGGTGATCGGTCGCGACGCGGGTGTAGCTCAATGGTAGAGCAGCAGCCTTCCAAGCTGAATACGAGGGTTCGATTCCCTTCACCCGCTCCAAAGCGATTTCAATGGCTTAGCCAGAAATTTTGAGCTCCCATTCCGAAGCTATTCCGACAATTGTGACACGTCACGGCTGAAGGCTGAGCAAATTCGCGAGTGTTTTCATATTCTACTTAAGATTGCTAATGATGATCGTCTCCAATAAGCTTGGCTCGTGGCAAGCATGGCGACGATTGTGGATGTCCTCGAACAGGAATGATCGCAACTCTCAGATGAGGTGCAAGCTTCGGGCGAGGCGCGGCGGGCGACTAGCCGTGGTGTCCATGGAAAAGAGACACCTTTCCGAAACGAGCACTGTGCTGTGTGTACGGCGCGATCGCCAGCTGACTTCGGCTGCAGCAGCGTTCCTTCGACATCTGAGGGACATGCGGCCCTGAGATATCGTACATTGGTCGGCGACCGAATTGAGTAGATCCGTCCGCTTCAGGCCGCCGGCATTTGCTGTCCCTGCACGCAGATTGAGTACGCTCTCGTGTTGGAAGCTCTCCCGTCGCATACGAAAGCACGATCGAGCTTCGCTCGCCGCCTACAGGCACTTATCGTATCCTAGGCGACCCGGTCTGCGGCCCCTGCGGTTGTCCTGACTGTGCCTTTCTATGACGACGCAGCAGTCCCCACCGATCCTGCCTAAAAAATAAACATGCATGATTACAAATTGATCAGGACCCAGCCAAAATTCGATATGTATAAATGCACAGTAGGTTGCATAACTAATCATTTTCTTTCGATGGAGTTTAGCAAAGATACGTAAGTCAGGAATGTCGTGGCAATCGCTGACCCAAGCTAAATGCGCTTTTCCGAAACCTCGAGCCGTCATGCGCAACGCACTCTCAAGACTGAACACCGAGACGTTGCGTCGCGCGGTTGAGCTTGCGGTCGGTCCGATTCTGCTGATTGCCATCTGGTGGATCGCGGCGAAGGGCGGTTGGGTCAACAAGGATTTGCTGCCGTCCCCAATCGAGACGCTGCGCGATACCGCCGCGAATATCTGGTCCGGCAGCATGACCAAGGATTTCTCGCGCACGCTGATGCGGGTTGCGTACTCGATCGTCATCGCCACCGTCGCCGGGTTGCCGATCGGGATCGTGCTCGGCGCCAAGGCGGCGGTGTACCGCTCCGTCGAATTCATCGTCGACTTCTTCCGCTCGACGCCGGCCACAGCCTTGTTTCCGTTGTTCCTGCTGCTGTTTGGTCTCGGAGATCTTGCCAAGATCGCCGTTGCAGCGTTCGCCGCCTGGCTCGTGATCGTCTTCAATGTCGCCTATGGCGTGATGAATGCTCGGCAGACACGCATTCTCGCCGCCAGATCAATGGGTGCATCGTCGCTGCGAATTTTCCGCGACGTCATTTTCTTCGAGACCATGCCGCAAACTTTCGTCGGCCTTCGCACCGCGGTTTCGCTCGCGCTCGTGGTGATCATCGTGGCGGAAATGTTCATCGGCGCCACCGACGGCATGGGGCATCGCATTATCGATGCGCAAATCTCATATTCGTTGACCGATATGTACGGCTCCATCCTGGTCGCAGGCGCGATGGGATACGGCCTCAATCTGGCGCTGCTCTTCCTCGAACGCTCAGTCATCCACTGGTCCGGAAAATAGCCGTCGCTTCTGCAAACGTCCCTCAGGGTACTCAGAATGTCAAAGCCAGTTCTCTTCGCTGCCGCCATCGCGGCCGCACTTTCCGCGGGCAATGCGGGCGCCTATGCGGCCTGTGACAAGATGGACAAGGTGACGGCGGCGTGGCTGCCGATCATGCAGACGACAGCTTACTACGTTGCGATCGAGGAAAAGCTGTTCGAGAAGGCTTGCATCGAGATCGATTCCAACAAGATGGAATCGCCGAACCAGATCATCGATGCGCTGATCGCGGAGCGTGCCGACTTCGGCCCTCCCGGAGCGGCCGCAGGCATTGCGATGATCGCGGAGTTGAAGTTTCCGGGAAGGCTCAAGGTGTTCGGCCTGCAAGGCGGCGGCATCGCCGTCAACAGGATCAATGACGGCTTGATCGTCAAGCCGGACAGCCCGATTAAGGTCTTTGCAGACCTCAAGGGCAAGACGCTGGGTCACGTGCCCGGCATCCAGTGGCGGACGGTCTCGCGTCACATGGTGCGGGCGGCCGGCCTTGATCCGGACAAGGACGTGAAGCTTGTTGATCTGGCGGTCGCCATGCAGGTGCCCGCCGTGGTCGGCGGAACCGTGGATGCGACGCTGTCGCTGGAGCCGGTGGGCTCGATCGCGGTGGCGTCCGGCAAGGCCATTCGCGCCATGACCAACCCGGTGGCCGGGGTCATCGCCGATCCGTTCTATTCCGGCGCCTCGATCATGACGACGAAGTTTCTCAAGGAGCGCCCGGATGTCGCGCGGCGTGTGGTCGTGGTCATCGACGAGGCGACCGACCTCGTGAATGCGAATTTTGCGAAATACAAGGCGTCGATTCCGAATTACACGCCGATCAAGCCGGATCAGCTCGAATTGCTGGCCCAGCCTTACCTCCGCGGGTTCAAGGATATTAACGATACCGACATCAAGTCCTATCAGGCGCTGGTCGATATCTTCATCAAGGAAGGCGTGCTGGCCGGACCGCTGAACGTGCGCGACAAGCTGCTGACCAGGGCCGAGCTCGGAATGTGAAGATGGCCAAGGGCAACGTTGCGCCGATCAGGCCGGGCGAGTTGGCCGCCGCGGAGGCGTTGCAAGCACCTGCGCCGAAGAAGCGGCAGGCGCTGATGACCATTCGCGGCCTGCGCAAGACCTTCAACGATGCCGTGGTTTATGACGATTTTGCCGTCGACCTGCCGCTCGGGCATTTCATCTCCATCTTCGGTCCGAACGGGTGCGGCAAAAGCACGTTGATCAACATGGTCTCCGGCCTGTTGCGGATGGACGCCGGCGAGGTTCTGTACGACGGCCAGCTCATCAGCGAGACGCGAATTTCCTACGTCTTCCAGAATTATCGCGAGGCGCTGTTCCCGTGGCTGAAGGCGATCGACAATATCCACTATCCGCTGAAGGTGATGGGCATCCCCCGCAAGCAGCGCCGCGACCGCGTCGAGAAGCTGCTCGCCGATTTCGAGGTGCGCATCGATCTCGATGCGTATCCCTACACCCTGTCGGGTGGCCAGCAACAGGCGATTTCGATTCTACGCGCCCTCGTGACCGAGCCGGAAGTCCTGTTCCTCGATGAGCCGTTCTCGGCGCTCGACTACGAAATGACCATGTTCATGCGCGGACAATTGCAGAAGATCTTTATGAAGACGAAGACAACCATGTTGCTGGTGTCGCATGACCTGGATGAAGCGATCGAGCTCGCCGACAAGGTCGTGCTGCTCACGCGGCGCCCGACTAAGGTGGCCGAGATCGTCGATATCGGTTTGCCCTGGCCGCGCAGCCTCGAGGTCACCACCGGTGAAGACTTCATGACGCTCAAGCGTCATTGCCTCGACCGTTTCTGGCAGGAGGTGAAGAAGTGATGCCCCGCCGCACAATTGACCGCCGTTACCGTTCGATGGCGTGGATTTAAGACAGCAACAACCGATAACTGGAGATGGACATGACGAAGCGCCGTTTTCGCGCCGCCGCGGTGCAGACACTCGCCCGGCTTGGAGATTTTGATTACAACATCGCGCTGGCCACGCAATACGTCGAGGACGCTGTGCGGCAGGGCGCCGAGCTGATCGTGTTCCCGGAATGCATGGATACCGGCTATCTGTTCGATTCAGCGGCTCATTGCCGTGAGCTTGCAGAGACTGTCACGGATGGGCCGTTCGTGACCGCGCTTGCCGCGCTCAGCCGCAAGCACGGCGTCTATATCGCCAGCGGCATCACAGAATGGGATCCCGAAAAGGAAAAGGTCTTCAACAGCGGGATCATGTTCGACCGCAACGGCAAGGTCGCCTGCCACTACCACAAGCAGTTCCTCGCCACCCACGATCAGAACTGGTTCAGCTTCGGCGAGCGTGGCTGTCCGGTGGTCGACACCGATCTCGGCCGCATCGGCCTCTTGATCTGTTTCGATGGAAGGATTCCGGAAATCTTTCGCGCCATGGCAATGCAGGGCGCCGAGGTGATCGTCGACATGGCGAATTTCTTCGCCATGGATCAGGCCGATATGTGGGGTCCGGCGCGGGCTTACGAAAACGGTGTGTGGCTGGTGGCCGCCACCAAGGCCGGCTACGAGCGATCGATCTATTACCCGGGCGGCAGCATGATCGTCGACCCGAAGGGCAGGGTGCTTTCCAAGGTGCCCTACGACACCCACGGCATGGCGATCTGCGACGTCGATCTCGATGCCGCCGCCGACAAGTCGATCTATGCCGCCAACGACAAGATTGCCGATCGACGGCCGGAAACCTACGGTATCATGGCGCTGCCGTATCAGCAGACTCCCGTGTTCGGTATCGCCGACAAGCCGCTTGTTCCGTCGAAATCCGTGACCAAGGTCGCCGCTGTGCAGATGCATGCTACCCGTGAAACGACGGTCGCGGATGTTCTCGCCATGGTCGATCACGCCGCCAAGCTCGGCGTCAAGGTTCTGGTGCTGCCCGAATACGCGTTCTTTCCGCAGTGCATTCTCACTGGACAGGAAGCCGCTGCGCTTGCCGACCAGACCGCGTCTCACCTGTCTGATATCGCCGCCATTGCGGCGAAATACGGTTGCCTGATCGCCGCACCGGTCGTCGAGCGGGCGGCGGTCGGGCTGTACGTGACGACCGTCCTAGTCGGGCCGGACGGCAAGGAGATCGGCCGCTACCGCAAGACACATCTGACCGCGGAGGAGAAGAAATGGGCGGTTGCCGGCTTTGACTATCCGGCATTCGACACGCCGTTCGGCCGCATCGGCGTCATGTCGGGCTACGATGCGGTATTTCCCGAGACGTCGCGCTGCCTGGCCATCGGCGGCGCCGACATCATCCTGTGGCCCGCCGCCCTGCGTGAGCCATTCGAGCGCGAGCTGCTGGCCGTGCCGCGCGCCGAGGACAACCGGGTAGCCGTCGTCCTGGCCAACCGTACCGACTGCCCATACCCGGGCGGAAGTGTGGTTATTCCACCGAACGGCTTTCCCCAGTGGGATATCAACGTCGCCGCGCCGCGGGTTTTGAAACTCGGCGCGGTGATGCCCAAGCACATCGATCTTGCGGTCTGCCGGCAAAAGCTGATGATTCCGAAGGTCGATATGTTTGCAAACCGGCTGGTGGAGACATACGCTCCGATCGTCGCGGCCTAGCTGAACCCTGATGGGAGTGCTGCTCAATCGCGATTCGAAAGCCGGCGGCACCAACCGCCGGCAGCCGCGAAGGATCGTCAGGGGAGTGGCCAAGCCGCAGCGCAAGCTCCGTTATGACTGGAACGACGTCGTCTACTTTCTGGAAGTGGCGCGTCAGCGCAACCTCGTTCGCGCGGCCGAGAAGCTGAAGGTCGATCATACGACGGTGAGCCGGCGTATCCGCGAGCTGGAGCGGAGCCTTAATTCCACGCTCTTCAAGCGCAGCAAGTCAGGCTTCACCCTGACGGAAATCGGACTGCGCCTTCTCCAATACGCCGAGGGCATGGAGAGCCAGGCCAACTCCATGGTCGAGGCCATCGGCATCGAGGAGGCGGATGCCGGCGGTGCGGTCCGGATCGCGGCGATGGAGGGGATCGGTAGCTTCTACCTGACGAAATGCATTGGCGATTTCAACAAGGTCTATCCGTCCATTCAGGTCGAACTGATCACGGACACACGGCTGCTCGACCTGAGCCGGCGCGAAGCGGATATTTTCGTCAGCTTCTTCCGGCCGCAGGGCAAGCGGTTGTCGGTCAAGAAGGTCGGCGAGTTCAAGATAGCGCTCTACAGCTCAAGCACCTATTTCGACGACCGCCCTTATCCGAAGACGCTGAACGAGCTCGAAAACCATGCCTTCATCGATTTCATCGAGGATC
Source organism: uncultured Alphaproteobacteria bacterium (assembly GCA_963832045.1). Classification (GTDB taxonomy): domain Bacteria; phylum Pseudomonadota; class Alphaproteobacteria; order Rhizobiales; family Xanthobacteraceae; genus Bradyrhizobium. Next base: position 137,368 of record CAWHSM010000002.1, on the reverse strand, counting down.
ATATCTACAGCAAGGAAAATCGTTGGCTGTCCGATATTCTACGTCCCGCACATACGGTCTTTCGGAGCACCAGTCTTGTTGCTCAATATATCGCGGTGTCGGGCGGGCAAGGCATTGCGATGCTTCCGTCCTATGTCGCGGCGAGCGATGAAGACCTGTTGCCTGTGATGCCGGAACTTTTCTCCATGCGGGATATTTGGCTTTCCATACATGAAGACCTGCTACACTTCGCGCGCATTAAAGCCCTGACTGCTTTTCTGGAAAAACGCATCGAAGCTGACAAAGCGCTTTTGACTTCGGTTAGCCGCCGTCAAATGGCTTGAAAAGGACGCTCGTCGGCTCGCAACAGCCATTCCGACGAAGAGAAATTCCGTAGGTGGTCTCAATCGCCCAGAAGGCTGCGAAATGTCGGAACCGCTTTTGAAAACATTGCAAAAATCCGGAGACTTCCAAGCTGAATACGAAGGTTCGATTCCCTTCACCCGCTCCAATATTTTAAAGACCTATGCAGTCGCTCCTACTTTTCATCAAACTTTCGATCGCGCGCAGAACGGCCCCGCCATAGCGGCCGCCGTTAAATTCAACATCCGCCATCCAAAGTATAGCGACGGCTGTGCCTGTCGCGATCATTGCCGTCAACGAAAAATCCGTGCAACGAAAAGCCCGGCGTGAGGGTCGCCGGGCAGATCGCAAGTATCAGCCGAACAAATGTGCAATGAAAGCAATAAAGGCGCCTTCGCCGCCCGCCGTCTGTTCACTTCGGAACACAAAGCGAAATTGATGCCGGGTCCATGGCTGCCCTCAAACGGGTTCCATGCATACCCGCATATCTCATTGTTATTGTTGCATTCCCTGGCCACATTCCGGCCACGCGTCGTCTCTTTAAGGCACGGGCCGGGCGCATTCCGGCTCATCGTCGAGGCCGCTGGAAATCCGATCATCATCTGATCGCGCGGCCTTTTGATCGCCCAGCGATCCATTTCCCGCTGACAGCACGAAGGAAGACAGTATGCGTACACCGACGTCGGCATTGGGAATCTTATCAGTGGTGTCTTTACGTCGAAACGGCGCCGATGCCATGTCACCCGCCGCGGATGTTGAAGACGGGAGACCTGAAGCCGAGTTTGGATGCTCGGAAGCGGATGCGCCGGACTCTTGGAGAGCTGTCGCGCCGAGCACCGGGGCCGCGATTGAGGCTGACAATATTCCGGCAATTCCAAAGATTGGAAGTTGTCTCATGGGGCGCCGCAGCGATCTCCGGCTGTAGCGCTTTGCTCGGCTCGATCCAAATTAGCCCTGCCGAGCTTGCCGCTGCAAACGTGTAATTTCATTAAAGGGGGCGGGCTTACGCGTCGTCCTCCCGTATGTGCTGGGCGGTGATTAGGCGGGTTCCACTGCGGAAGGTCAGATAAGCCCAGATCCAAGCGATGATTACCGACACGCGATTACGCATGGTTGCTAACGAAAAGACGTGGACCAATCCCCAGAGCCACCACGCAGGTGCGCCCCACAGACGTACTCGCCCAAAGTCCGCCACCGCCGCCTTGCGCCCGATTGTCGCTAGACTACCCTTGTGCTGATAGACGAAAGGCGCTGGCTCTCCGCGTGCCTCCAACCGCGCCCGGATCATGCGGGCAACATATCGACCGCCTTGCTGGGCTGCGGGGGCCAGCCCGGGTACTGAGCCTCCGACCCAACCCGACGACGCCGCCGCGTCGCCGATCACAAAGATATTGTCATGGTTCGGTATGCGCAGATGTGGGTCGACGGGCGTACGGCCGGCATGATCGGGCTCGATTCCCAACCATCGTGCGGTAGGCGAGGCGACCACACCGGCGGCCCACAGCACAGTCTTCGCTCGCAAGCGCTGGCCACCTATCGTGACACCCTCAGCGTCGATCTCCTGAACCCTGCTATTGACCCGAACGGTCACCCCCAACCGTTCCAGCGAATGCTGCGCACGCGCTGAAAGACCGTCATGAAACGCAGGGAGGATGCGAGGACCAGATTGTATCAAAAAAATCTGCGCCGATGCTGGATTTATTCTTCGGAACTCCTCTTGGAGACCGAAACGGGCCAGCTCCGCGATCGCACCGGCGAATTCGACTCCAGTCGGTCCACCGCCAACGACGACGAAAGTCAGCCAGGCATCCCGCTCTGTACCGTCCCGCTCATATTCAGCGTTTTCGAATGCAGAGAGTAACTTGGCGCGTATCGCTGTCGCATCGTTGATACGCTTAAGCCCCGGCGCAAATCGCGACCAATCATCGCGTCCGAAATAACTGTGGGAAGCGCCGGTCGCGAGCACGAGAAAATCAAAAGGTAAAACATCGTCGCCCATAATCACCGTTTGCTGCTCGATATTTATGCCGGTTACCGTTTTCATGATTACTCGGACGTTTGGATCGTCTCGAAACTGGCTGCGGATCGGAGAAGCAATATCCGCGGGCGAAAGGCCTGCGGTCGCGACCTGATAGAGTAATGGCTGGAACAGATGATGATTATGCCGGTCGATAAGCGTCAAATGAGTCGGCAGGTGCCGCAACCTCGTAGCGCAGGCGATGCCGCCAAACCCCGCACCGACGATGACAACGCGAGGCCAAGTATCGGTATTGCCGGTACCGTGGCTCGGCTTCACCCATTCGACCAACATGTCGAAGATACGATCGTCGATTGACCAACGCCCGGCGCCAAGCACGCCAATCTGCACAAGAAGCAGGATCATCCAGAAACCATCGGGCGTGCCGAACATCATCTGCGTGCTGACCAACGCGATGACCAGCGCCTTGTTGGCGATGGGCGCTCCGAGGCCGAGAGCGAGCAATAGCCCGCCCGGTATCGCGATAGAGGAAGGCAATAGGTGGTGCGCCGTAGTGACCGGAAATATCGCGGCCGGCGCGGGCAGCCTTAGCAGCGTCCAGCCGATCCACAATCTCAGGATCAACTGATACGCGGGTCCGACATGCTTCGTGAACTGCTCGGTAGCATAAATGATGTGGGGAAAAATCGGAACCGCGCTGTCGCTAAGACCCGGGGTGATCAACCCGTCGGCCGAGATTGCACGTGCACCGAACATCACATAACCGATCAGAATTGCTGCCAAGAAAAGATTGGCGTCGTGCGTCTGATAACTCGTGTGCGCGGCTAGCGCGAAGATCGCCATCGGTACCGCCGCTGCTCGTGTAAACAATCCGAGCGCGAACAGGATCGGACAGATGAACTCGATCCCGGCCCCGAGTAAACCAGGGCTCAGCCAGTTCATCGAATATCTATTATAACCGGCAAGCAGCGCGTCGTGCCAACCCATCGCAGAGTGGAGAAAAAACGGTGCGATGCTGAGCCGTATGCCAAGGTCAACGAAGGGGTGATAGATCCGCTTATAGCTGCGATAGGCTGCGAACCAGGTCCGCAGAGAAATGCTTGCCCGGGCCCGCGTCGCGACTGAGAAATGGGAAGGCATGGTATGCTCCGGACAATATGGTAAGCCCTGGATCCAATGCCCCGAGCCACATCGATCGCGCGCCGCTCGTAGTCTTTGACTGAACTAGTCTTTGACTGAACTGCTGACGTTCCGGTCCTTCGTACTTTCCGAACTGCGATCACAAATGCCCAGCGCGCGTGATCTGGTTAGCTGTCTCACACGACCGAGAAGACGGATGAGACGGACCACTTGGAAAGGTTTCAGACAGTTGCCCAAGCCGATCCGCTCATCCTTTGTGAGGAAGTGCTTCTAGGCCTGCTGCGGGGGAATCCAGGAGCCGACTGCGGGACACGCATGATATTCGCGGTCCGCTTCGACTGCGTTACTTATGCAGGGTCACGAACCTGTGAATTCGTCTGGGCTGAGTTGGAGTCGGATATTCTATGGTCGGCACTCGTGACGAAGGCTCCTACGTTCTAAGGCGATCGATCTGAATCGTTAGCTAGAGCAAAATCCGACTAGCTAGAAGCAGCATTCTGGAAGACAACCCCCCGCTTCATTGGGTAAATGGAGCGGGGCTTTTTTGCTCACTCAAACAATCCGCTTCGAACGAGGAGTGTTATCGCATGCGCCGTGAATTGATCCTGCGTGGGGGCCGTGTGCTGCGTTACGGCGCGGCCGCGCCGGAACCTCTCGATATCCGGATCGGCGGCGACGGCCGCATCGCCGACATCGGGCCGGCGCTGCCGGAGCGCGATGCGGAGGTTTTGCCGGTAGAGGGGCAGCTGGTGCTGCCGGGCCTCGTCGACATGCACCAGCATCTCGACAAGTCGCGGACCCGCCTCTTGCTCGACAATCCATCCGGCACGCTCGCGGGCGCGTCGGCGGCCTATCGCGCGCTGGCGCCGACGATCACGCGGGAACAGATGATCGCGCGCGCGCAGCGCACGGTCGAGGCCTGTAGCGCCTCTGGCACGGTCGCCATCCGCAGCCACACCAACATCGATCCGCAAGCCGGCGTCCGTGGCGTCGAGGCCATGGTGGCGTTGCGCGAACGCTGTGCAAGCCGCATGCGAATCCAGATCGTCGGTCACGTCACCTCGGAAGCGACCTCGATGCTGCGGGAAAGCGAGGCTTGGCTGCGGCGGGCGGTCGATCTTGGAATCGACGCCATCGGCGGCGTGCCGGCGTTTTCCTCCGAACCGGTCGCGTTCATGAAGCTGTTGTTCGATGCCGCGCAACGCAGCGGCCTGCCGCTCGACATGCACATCGACGAGCATCTGGATGCGGACAACGTGCTGTTCGCCGAGGTGGCCCGGATGACGCGCGCCTACGGCATGGCCGGTCGCGTCGTGGCCGGCCATTGCTCGGCGCTGAGCGCGATGCCGCCGGATGCAGCCGCGCGCACGATCGACGATCTGCGCGACGCCGGCGTTGGCATCGTCACGCTTCCGGCCGCCAATCTCTTTCTGCAGGGCCGCGATGCGGATCGCCTGCCGCCGCGCGGACTGACGCGGGTGAGGGAATTGCTCGCGTCGGGAATCCCGGTCGCGGCGGCGTCGGACAACGTGCAGGATCCGTTCGTGCCGACGGGTTCGGGCGACCTTCTGGAGATCGCCCGATGGACCCTACTGGCCGGGCAGCTTGGCCTCGGCGATATGCGCAAGGTTTTCGAGATGGTGAGCACGGTGCCGGCGCAGATGATCGGCCTCGGTAGCGACTGGGGCCTTCGACCGGGCGCGCGAGCCGACCTCTTGATCGCCTGCGCGGAGACAATCGACGATCTGGTCGCCGGCGGCGCGCTGGAGCGGACGGTGATGATCGACGGCCGTGTCGTCTCGCAGTTGCGGCAGGCCTAAAAGATTGGGCCGGCGCCGCTGGCAGGATTTAATTTCGGACGTCAGGTCTTCCCGGACGGCCGAAGACGGAATATGGTCCCCCGCATCGCAACATGGGAAACCATCGGTCATGACGACCATGACGGAAGATTCCGCTGGCTTGGGCGACGCGTCGCGTCGCGGGGCTCCGCGCCTGCTCTCCAAGGAGGAGATCGTCACCCTTTCGCGCATCGATAACCGGATCCATCCTCTGATCTGCGCGGTCGAGGCTTCCCTTATCGCGGTCTCCGTCTGGGTTTGCGAGACGTTCTGGAGCTTGCCCGTCTACGTTCTCGCCGTCTTCGTTATCGGATCCCGTATCCAGGCGTTCGGCGCCACCGTCCACGACGCCGTGCACTACCGCGTCTTCACCAACCGCCGCCTCAACGACATCTTCGGCGAGATAGCCGCCCTGCCGCTGACGCTCGCGATGGCCGGCTATCGGGCTACCCATTACGCCCACCACCGCGAGCTCAACAGCGACGCCGACCCGGACTGGGCGGCCTGGAAGGACCGGCAGGACTATACGTTCCCGGCATCGCGGCCGACGGTTTGGGCGCGGATCGCGGGCTTCCTTTTCGCCACCCGGGTGCCTATCGAGGTGTATAATCTCCAATCCAAGAACAGGAAGTACGATTACTCGAAGACCGTGAAGCGCGCGCGGCTCATCTTCTTCGTTTCGCTCGTGGCCGCGTCGATCGCATTCGGCTTCTGGAAGGGGCTGCTTCTCTATTGGGCGGTGCCGTTCCTGACCGCATTCCTCATGGTCCGCTACATCCGCAGCATCGCCGAACACTACGCGATCGGGGACGGGACCGGAGATCCCCTCGACGAAAGCCGAACGGTGGTCGCTTCGTTCTGGGAGACGTGGCTGATCGCGCCGTGGGGCCTGAACTACCACCTCGAGCACCACCTCTATCCGGCCATCCCGTGCTACCGGCTGGCCGAGGCGCACCGCATCCTGATGACGCGGCCGGCCTTCGCGCAAAGGGCCCGCATCACGCGCGGATATTTCGGTGGCCTGCTGAGGGAATGCGCCACCGTCGCGCCGAGCCCGCGACGGAAGATAGTCGAAGCCGAAGCGATGGTCGAAGCCGAGGCTTGAGGAGACGGCAGGCAAGTGTGCTATAGGGTGCCACCCATCGGGCCTTGAACAAGGCCGTTGGAAACTTTGCCGCGTCACGTCCTCGGGAATCCCAAAATGGCTGAAACAGACCTTGATGCCGTCATCCGCGGAATCGGGAAGACGCAACACAAGGCGCTGTTGGCGGAGGCCAGGAAACGACAGGCCCGGCTGACAAGTCTGGCCGCCAAGGCCAAGACCAAAGAGAGCAAGGCGCGTCTCAAACAGACCGCCAGGGACATGATGCTGCTCGCCAATGCGGCGGCGCGGCGGTTGCAGATCACGGCCGAGAATACCGCCGACAGCTATGCGCGGGCGATGAAGCACTTGCTGGAGGAGATCAAGGCGGCCGAGACCAAGATGGCAGCCGCCAAGAGCAAGACGGCCAAACCGAAAGCATGACGCCATGCTAGTGGCGGCTCGCGCCCGCTTCTGCCGTGCGCTATGCAGTCAATCAACTCCATCAAGCCGATCAAGGCACCGTGCCATGGCGTATCAACCCCACCCCAAAGTCGTCATCACCTGTGCGATCACGGGCAATATCACCCGGCCGGACCAGTCGCCGTATCTGCCGATCACGCCGCAGCAGATCGCCGACAGCGCGCTGGAGGCGGCGGAAGCAGGGGCCTCGATCGCCCATATTCATGTGCGCGATCCCGAGACCGGCCGTCCCTCGATGTCGATCGATCTCTACCGCGACGTGATCGACCGCATCCGGGCGCGCAATCCGAAGCTGATTATCAACCTGACCACCGGGCCGGGCGGGCGGTTCGTTCCTTCGGAGGAAGACCCGAAGGTCGCTGGCCCCGGCACCACGCTGATGCTGCCGGAAAAGCGCGTTGAGCATATCGAGCTCCTCAAGCCTGAGATCTGCACGCTCGACCTCAACACGATGAACTCTGGCGGGCAGGTGGTGATCAACACGCCGCCGAACGTCCGCAAGATGGCGGCGCGGATGCGGGCGGCCGGCGTCATGCCGGAACTCGAGCTGTTTGATTCCGGCGACATTCATCTGGCGCGCGACTTGATCGCGGACGGCACGTTGCAAGGACCGCCGCTGTGCACGCTGGTGCTCGGCGTCAAATACGGCTTCGATCCCTCCCCGGAAACCATGCTCTATGCGCGCAACCTGCTACCGGAGGGGGCGATCTGGGCCGGCTTCGGCATCGGGCGTTCGGAATTTCCGATGGTGGCGCAGTCCTGGCTGCTCGGCGGCCATGTGCGCGTCGGCATGGAAGACAATCTCTATCTGTCCAAGGGGGTTTTGGCGAAAAGCAACGCCGAACTCGTGGCTCACGCCGCGCAAATTCTGAAAGATCTGGGCGCGGCGGTTGCCACACCTGCGGAAGCGCGGCTGATGCTCAAGCTGGCCTAATACCGCTTTATCGATCTGAAGTCCCTGATCGAACTCGCCGCTTGTGGCGCAGGGACTTCAGATCGGCGGTACTTGGGCGGCGAGAAACGTGGCTTAATCCTGATCGTCGTCGTTACCTTGCTCGTCGCCATCGTGCAGATGGGGCGCGACGTAAGTCGGCAACGTCACACGATAAACCAGCGCGAGCGTGTCGACGTTAAATCCGGAAGCGTCCTGGTAGGGCTGACCGGCCATGAACCCGTGCTGCGTGATGAAATCATTGTCGCTGGCGACGAACAGGAAGTAGTCGTGCGGCGCTTTCGGATCGAAGGCGGGCACAATGGCGATGCTTTCCCACTTCTCGTAGAGATCATTGCTGTCAGCGGGCGCACCGTTTCGAAGGCCGAACCGGTTGAGCTGCGTATTGTCATTGATGTTGAGAAACGTTTGGTAAGCCACCGGCGTGATCGCGGGGTTGAGCACGCCTTTCGGCGCGATCGAGCCGCTGACCTTGTCGGCATCGGTGCCAGCAATGTTGGTCGCCTTTGAAATATCGATCAGGTCGATACTGCGGTAGACCGAAGCCGGATTGGCAACGGCAAATCCGCCGGTGCTGTCGCGGGCAAGCACCAGGAACTGATGATCGTTGAGCGCATGCAGCTCGCTTTGTGCCGCCGTCAACAGGGTCTGCTTGGTGGTGGTCTGATCCTGGTAGAGCGGCAGCTGGACCACGTATTCGCCGACCAGCTTTGGCTCGTCATGCCGCAGGTCATAGGCCAAGAGCCGCGTATTGCGGCGGGTGAGCTTGATGGTCGTCGCGCTGGTCGCATCAAGATCCTGGATCAGCGCGCTCTGCAGCAGCACGAACAGTGTGTTGCGGTCCGGGCTCATCGCGAGCCCTTCAAGGCCCTGGTTGTTCTGGCGGCCCAAAACCGGATTGCCCGGGCTCGGGTTCAGCGTGACGCCGATCGGCGGGCTGTTGGCGGAGAAATTCTCAACGAGCTTGCCGTTGGCGTCTGGCCGCATCGGGATAAAGGCATCGGGCGGCCGGATCACCTGGAGCAACTGGCCGTTCTTGGCGTAGTGGTAGATGTAGGGAGCATATTCTTCGCTCACCCAGACCGTGCCGTCGCCGACGTGAACGAGGCCCTCGTCGTCAACCGGGACATGTCCGTCTCCTGCGATGGGCAGGTCGGGCGTATTGAAGACGCCTTTGCGGACGCCGGTCGGATCGAGACCGGTGGTCGGTACGCCGCCAGCCTGGAGAAAAAGCGTCGAAGCGCGGTAGTCAAGTTGCAGCTGATTTTGCGCCGTTGTGCTTGCGCCGGTGAAGGGCGTGAGCGTCACATGAAAACGATGCACCCGGCCGCGAAAATCGACCGTGCCTTGCGTATTCCATCCGCGGTCCGGCAGCATGTAGAGCGTGCCGGCATAGCTGCCGTCATGTTTCTTGTGCCAGGTGGCGAGATCCATCGCCATGCTGGAGCCGAATCCGCCCAAGGTCTCGCCGAACTGGTCAACGGCATCAGATGGAACGCGCGCGACGCCAACCAATCCCTTGTTGACGAAGGTCGAGCCTTCAAAGGAGACGGACTGCGCTGACGCGACACCGCTGGTGAGGGTCAGGCCGAGCAGCGCGCTGGTCGCAAGACGTGTCCATGCGGTTGTAGAATTGGCTCGGCGTCTCTGATGAGGGGTATTCGGAATGCCCATGGTTAAAATGCCTTCTGGTGTGAGCTTTTGGGAAAACGGATCAAGGCGAAATTCTATTCGCAAGGCCGCGTCGAATTAGCGGGTGCGAGCTAACCGAAATCATGTATCAGAAATATTACGGGTAACGCGGAGCATGTGGACAACGACGCACGAAGCGTCATGTCTACCATGAGGTTGGGCATACCTAAGATAGGCCCGATGCCGTTGTCACATATACGATCATCGCGGCGTCGAATTTGCTCGTACCAGGACGCGCACGGCGCGCCTGCCTGCGCTACGCAGCGATCGCGACGCGGGCGATGCTCGGACTTTCCTAAAAAAATCACCGGGCGGCGCGTTGCAGCGCCGCCCGATGTATTTCTCAACCGATAGCTTGGTTGCAACGGCTAGCCGCCGTGACCGTGATCCTGCCCCTGCCCGCCGAAGTTGAACATTTCCATGAGGTCGCCGATCGCCGGCATATTGCGCGGGACGTAGCGATTATCGTCCTCATCCATGATGGGATTCGGAAGATTGTCGCGGCTGCGTGCGCTCAGTGGCTTCAGATCAAAGTTGTGCTCGATGAACTTGGTGATCGAGACGTGGTCGTAGTAGGTGTGGACCACGCGACCGCCGCGCGAGAACGGCGAGATCACCAGCAGCGGCACGCGCGGGCCGTCGCCGAAGAAGTCGACCGGCTGGATGAATCCCGAGTTGTAGAAACCGCCGCTTTCATCCCAGGTGACGATGATCGCGGTTTCCGCAAATTGCTCCGGGTGCGACTTGACGTGATCGACGATGTTGTCGAGCAGCGCCTCGAACAGGATCAGTTTGGACGTTTGCGGGTGGCCGTCGACAAAGCCGCTCGGCTTGACGAAGGAAACCGAAGGCAGATTGCCCTGATCGGCGGCCTTGAAGAAGTCGACGATGTCGGCGGTGTGCGCCTTCATCTGGGCGGGATTGCCGTAGATCGAAGCCGCGTATTGCATCGGATTGCAGATCGGGCAGAACGCGGTGGGCTGACCGGCTACCGCTTCATTGAAGCCGCCGCCGTAATAGACCCACGAAACATTCTTCGTGTTCAGCGCATCGCCGATGGTCGGCAGGTTCTGTGGCGGAATGAAGAAGAAGTCGCTGCCGTCTGCCGCCTGCTTCGGTGACAACGGATTTGCCGGTGTACCGTTCGGGTGGTAGCCGGGGAAGAAGTTGTTGATCGCATAGAAAGTGTTCTGCGCGCAAACCGTTGGCGACAGCTTGTAGGGCAGGGTCGCCAGGTAGTTTGTGATCGCGGGAACGCCTGGCTGCGTCGTGTCCGAGCAGTTAACGTATTCGCCGAACGTGGCGGCGAGGTCGTTCTTGTAGACGTTGTTGGTGTTGGGCGCTGGATCCGGATTAGCCACCAGCGACACTGAAAACGGCAGACCGAGAACCGCGCCGGGGACAACAGGCGGCGGAGTGGGGCTGAAGTTGAGGGGGGCAGTGCCGTCCTGTAAGAAGGTGCTGTTGAAGAAGTAGACGTCGCCGGTGCCGATCATGATGTGGTTGGCGCCGGTGCCGCCCATCACCGCCTGGTGATAGTTGTCGGCAAGCGAGTATTCCTCTGCGAACCGCTTCAGCGTCGGCGCGTCGCCCTGGTTCATGTTGAAGAAGGCCATCGACGTGCCCATGCCTTCTTCCGTCGACCCGGCGAAGGTGGTGATCACGAAAGGCAGGAGGTCGAGCTGGCAGCCGCTCGGATTGTCGCGGGTCGCATGCTGCACGGTGCAATCCGACTGCTGCCACATCTGGAAGAAGCGGTGGATGGTGTCTTCGGTGTAGGCATCGTAGGGAAGGCCGTGGCCCTGCGCGTCCTTGGCGGTCTGCTGAAAAGGGCCGCTCGGCAGATTGGTGACGTTGAGGATGCGCGTGTCGGGGTTGCGCGCGCCGTTCGTTTCCGGCTTGAGGACGATGCCGCTTGCGCCCGTCGTCAGCAACACGGCGTCTTCGGGCTCAAGGCTCGGTTCGGCCGCCGCGGCTACGGCGACGGTGGCGAATGGCGGCGGCTTGGTATCGCTCGGCGCCGTCGCTACCCCGTTAAGATCGGGCGGCGGCAGCGTGGCGAAGGCCGTTTTGCTGATGTCAGGCGCGCTGATGTAATAGAACGGCTGCGGCGTTACCGTGAACTGGGTAGCCGCCGTGAAATTGGAGCCCGGCGTGCCGTCCTCGTTGACGATGCGCCGCGACAAGAGGTTGGCGATCTGCTGGCCGTTGCGCGGACGGAAAGTGCCGAAGACGTGGTCGAAGCTGGCGTTTTCAGCCAGCACGACGATCACGTGCTTGATCGGTGTCGTAGTGTGAACGTTATCGGTGGTCTTTTTCGGGTCAACAGCGCCGGCATTCGTCGTGAGGACGCCAAGCGCCGCGGCAGCTACGCTTGCCAGCAGTCCGATTTTTCGGCTGCGCAGCGAATATCTCATTTGCATTTAGGTTTTCCCCAGTGTGAAACGGTGGGGAACCTATCGAGGTGTCATGACACTTTCTTAGGAACGTCATGACAATTTTGTTGCAATTAGATGTTTCTGCGCGTTTCCGTGGGTTTCTGCGGATGGCAGCGAAGGCGCCGATGCACGCTCACAATTGCATGTTCGTGAACATAATCAGACGGTTCAGCTCTTTAGCCTTTCGATAGGCCGCGCTGGCGATGCGATTGAGTCTGAATTTTTGTCCGGAGCGAGTTCCGCGCGCTCCGTCAGCGTCATCGCCGAAGCTGCGACGATGCGGTCGATCACCGCCTCGACATCGTCGAGGTCGCATTTGCCGTCCGATAATTTCATCAGCCGCTCGCTGTCGCGGATGGTTTGATGCGCCATGGCGAGGGCGAAGTGCAGGCCCCAATAAAGATCGGCATCGCCGCAATCGGGCAGCGACCGCCGCATCGCGTCGGCAAATTTCCGCAAGTGATCGACTTCGCGATTCTTGATGCGGCGGATCGGCGGTACCGATTCGATCGAGGCGCGGATCATGAAGCGCGCCGCCGTCGATCGCTCATTGTCCGGCCCCAAGCATCCGCGCAGCGTCGGTCCGACCAGCGCCCGCAGGATAGCCTCGATGTCCGCGCGTCCGCCGCCGAGCGCTTCGGCCGTCTTCAATTCGTTGAGCCGCTCGCGATTGGTCGCAAGGCTGCGGGTCACGAACAGTTCGGCGATCAACTCGTCCTTGGAGCCGAAATGGTAATTCACCGCCGCAAGATTGACGTTCGCCGCGGCGACGATGTCGCGCAGCGTGACGTCGGCGAAGCCGCGCTCGGCATAGAGCCGCTCGGCAGCCTCAAGGATGGACGCTCGGGTCTGGTCTGACGGCATTTCGTTGGCTAGATGGGGGCGTTGCAATTCAAACAGTTGTATGAAACTATGGTTTGAAGGCTGCAATGTCAATGCGGGCGACATTGTTCTCCGGCGCGATCAACGGTCTTGCAGCGGATCGGCGGCGGGGGGACAGTGCGCGGAAGAATTCGCAAGAACCCTTGAGGAGCGTCCCATGGATTTCACGATGTCCGACCGGCAGAAGGAATGGCTCAACCGTGTGCAGTCGTTCATGAACAGCCATGTCCGTCCGGCCGTGCCGGTTTACCGGAAGCAGGACGAGGAGGGCGCGCGCTGGAAGGTGATTCCGGTCGTGGAGGAGTTGAAGAAAAAGGCCAAGGCCGAGGGCCTGTGGAACATGTTCATGCCGCCGTCGTCGCATGAGGACGACGAATTCCACGGGGCGGGATTGAGCAACCTCGAATATGCGCCGCTTGCCGAGGAAATGGGCCACATCGGCTGGGCCTCGGAGGTATTCAACTGTTCGGCGCCTGATACCGGCAACATGGAAGTGTTCATCCGCTATGGCACCAAGGAACAGAAGCGAAAGTGGCTGCGGCCGCTGATGGACGGCGAAATCCGCTCCGCGTTTCTGATGACGGAACCTGCGGTGGCTTCCTCGGACGCGACCAATATCGAGACCCGCATCGAGCGCGACGGCGATCATTACGTCATCAACGGCCGCAAATGGTGGTCGTCTGGCGTGGGCGATCCCCGCTGCAAGATTGCGATCCTGATGGGCAAGACCGATCCGAAGGCAGCACGCCATCAGCAGCAGTCGCAAATCCTGGTGCCGCTCGATACGCCCGGCATCACCGTGGAAAAGCTTCTGCCGGTGTTCGGCTTCGACGATGCGCCTCACGGCCATGCCCAGGTATTGCTGGAGAACGTGCGCGTTCCCGCCGGCAATATCCTGCTCGGCGAGGGCAGGGGCTTTGAAATCGCGCAGGGCCGTCTCGGCCCCGGCCGTATCCACCACTGCATGCGTACCATCGGCAAGGCCGAGGAGGCGCTGGAAAAGATGGTGAAGCGGCTATCCTCGCGCACCGCCTTCGGCAAGAAGATCATCGAGTTTTCGATCTGGGAGCAGCGGATCGCGGAGGCCCGCACCGAAATCGAGATGAACCGGCTGTTGTGCCTGAAGGCCGCCGACATGATGGACAAGGTCGGCAACAAGACGGCGCAACTCGAAATCGCCATGATCAAGGTCGCAGCCCCCAACATGGCGCTGAAGATCATCGATCAGGCGATTCAGGCCTTCGGCGCCGCCGGCGTCTCCGACGATGCGGGTCTGGCGCGCGACTATGCCTCGATGCGCACCATGCGCCTTGCCGATGGTCCGGACGAGGTCCACAACCGCGCCATTGCCAGGCTTGAGCTTCGGAAGTATGCCAACGCTCCTGCCAATTAATTAAGTGAGATTGGGTTGAATTGGAGCGGCATGGCAGGTGCACTCCTGCTCGCAACCGGCTTTATCCCGGTTGCGAGCAATAATGTTCAAAGAAGAGATGTCGAGAATGCTTTCGAAGGTTCTTGCGCTGGCGTTCGCTTTCATTCTGTGTACACCGGCATTCGCTGAGGATGCCGTCATGAAGGAACTCGTTCCAACCGGCAAGCTGCGCGTCGGTATCGCTTACGCGCCGGCGCCGACCCCGGTTTTTGGCGCCTTGGGCCCGCAAAGAGAGATTTACGGCGTCCAGCGCGATATTGCCGCAGCGCTCGCGAAACAATTGGGCGTGCCGATGGACATTTTGGTGAAGGCGACAACCGGAGAACTGACCGATGCTTGCGCCACCGGCGTGATTGACATCGGCTTCATGCCGGTCGACGAGGAGCGGCGAAAGCGTCTTGATTTCGGCCCGGCTTATTTCGTCATCGAGAGTACCTTTCTTGTGACACGCGATGATGTGACAACACTGGCCGATGTCGACCGGCCTGACGTCACCGCGGTGGGCATTGATGGCTCGACCACGATGCGGGCAGCAGCGAGAACCCTCAAACAAGCGAAGGTCGTGACGGCAAAGTCCGTCGACGAAGCGATGGCGATGATGAAGGGCGGAGGAGCGCAGGCCTTTGCCCTCACTCATGACGTGCTGCCGAAATTGCAAAAGCAGCTGCCGGGATCGCGGATCCTCGACGGCGCGTTTCAGGTCACCGGAGTCGCAATTTCGGTGCCGAAGGATCGGCCTGCTGCGCTCGCCTTTCTCACCGACTTCGTGACGAAGGCGAAGCGCGACGGCACAATCCGGCGCGCCTTCGACGACGCTGGGCTCAAGGAGCTTTCGATTGCGCCGTGATGGCGGGCCGATCGCCATCAAAATCCGGTATTCATCTGTACGGACATGATCGGAAAGGCGCTAATGCCGCCTATTTGAAGTTCCTGCACCACCAGCGGCGAATTCGATCCAGGAACTTCAAATAGAAAAGCGGCACTAGAATCAATAAGTTTGCTAGTACCCATGACTTTCCGAAGTTCGTGGAAGTGGGTGCTGCGATGGAGCACGAACTTCGGAAAGTGGGTACTAGCGGTGGCCGAAGGCGTCAGGAGCGACGAGGAGTTTTCCGGAACCAAGCCCGTCGAGGAGCGGCACCGGATCGACGAGGCACGGCTCCACGGCTGGATGGAGCAGCACGTCGAAGGGTATCGGGGGCCGCTGACCGTCCTGCAATTCAAGGGCGGCCAGTCGAACCCGACCTACCGGCTCGATACGCCGAACCGATCCTACGTGATGCGGCGCAAGCCGTTTGGAAAATTGCTGCCGTCGGCGCACGCGGTCGACCGCGAATTCCGCGTCATCTCCGCGCTCGGCAAACAGGGTTTTCCGGTCGCGAAAGCTTACGCGCTCTGCACCGATGACGCCGTGATCGGCGCGACCTTCTACATCATGTCGATGGAGGAGGGGCGGGTGTTCTGGGATCCGACGCTGCCTGCCCAGTCACGCGACGCTCGGCGCGCGATCTTCACCAGCAAGATCGAGACGCTCGCGAAACTTCACACCTACGATCCGCAAGCCATCGGGCTCGGCGAATTCGGGAAGCCCGGCAACTATTTCGCCCGCCAGGTCGATCGCTGGACCAAGCAGTATCGCGCTTCCGAAACCCAGCACATCGAGGAAGTCGAAAAGCTGATCGAATGGTTGCCACGCACCGTGCCGAGCCAGGAGCGCGTATCGATCGTCCATGGCGATTACCGCCTCGACAACATGATCTTCCACTCCGCAGAGCCGCGGGTGGTTGCCGTGCTGGATTGGGAACTGTCCACGCTCGGCGATCCGATGGCGGATTTCACCTATCTGTTGATGCAATGGACCATGCCGGGTCTGGCCAATGCCGACCTCAAGGCGCTGAACATTCCGACGCTTGAGGAGGCGGCGCAAATCTATTGCAACGTCACCGGTAGCGCGGTGCCCGATCTCAACTGGTATTTTTCCTACAACCTGTTCCGGCTCGCCTGCATTACGCAGGGAATTGCCGGCCGCATCCGCGACGGCACGGCTGCGAGCGCGAAGGCGATGGAATTGGCCGCGCGCACCGTGCCGCTGTCGAAAGCCTCCTGGGACTACGCGCAGAAGGCCGGCGCGGCGTGAGTCGAGGCCAACGCCTCCATTAGCGCCACTTCGTGCGTTCGCGTATGCCGGCGAGAGCGGTACGGGCGCCGGCGATCACTTCCGCAGGATTGAGCGCGGTGAGCTCGCCGCCGCGTTTGAGGATGCGGCCGTCGATCACGACGGTGTCGACGTTTTCCGGACCCGTGGCTTCCAGCACGAGATGCGCCGGATCGGTGACGACCGCCATGTTGAGCGCGTTGGGGCTGATCATGATCAGGTCGGCGCGTTTTCCCGGCCTAAGTGAGCCGACCTGATCGTCGATCCCCATCGAGCGGGCGCCCTCGATGGTGCCGAGTTCAAGCGCCTTGCGCGCCGTCATCTTGAATTCGTTTGCCGATTTCGCGTTTTCGGCGTCGCGCGCCAGCTTGAGGATGCCGAACATGTTTGAGCTTCCGGTCAGCGCCGAGGTGTCGATCGAGATGCCGAGTGGAATAGCTTTTTCCAGCATCTCGCTGATCAGCGGAAAGCCGTAGCCGATGCGCAGTTCGGAGCCCGGCGAGGTGGAGACGCAGGCGCCTGAACTCCTTGATCATGTCGAATTCCACCGATGTGACCTCCAATGCGTGAACAAGCTGAACGTCCTTGCCCATGAGATTTGCCTTATGGAGGAGCTCGATCTGGCCCACGGCGCGGTGGGCGGCCGCGGCTACATGCACCGTGATCGGCAGGCCGAGCCTGCGGGCGTTGTCGAACTCCGGCTGATAGACCTCGGGCTTGATGGGGCCGGCGCGGAACTGCCCGCGCCAAGCCATGCCGAGCGTCAACAGGCCTTCGTTGGAATAGCTGCTCCAGTTCCTGGCGAGAGTTTCGATCGGCGCCTGGTCGGCCGATTGCGTATCGGGGAGGCCTTGCGGCCAGCCGCAGGAGTGGCGGGCACGGATGCCGGCACCGGCCAGTGCGCGGACATCGGCTTCCGCGTGCGCCGTGCTGCGCACGTTGTGGCACCAGGAGTGCACGAACGTCATGCCGGAGTTGATGGCCTCGGCCGCCGAAAGCCGGGTGCTCTGGAAAATGTCGTCCGGGGTCATCTGCTGGCCGAAGCGGGCGACCGTCGGGAAATAACCTTCCTCAGGCTTGTCGCCGGCAAAGCTGCGGAAAATCGTGTTCCACATGTGCCAGTGGGTTTCGACGAGCCCCGGCATCACGATCATGCCGCTGCCGTCGATCATCTCGCCGCCACTCACACCGCGCCCGACGGCGACAATTTCGCCGTCTCTGACATGCACCGAGCCGCCGGCGAAGTCGCCGAAGTCGCGCTCCATCGTCATCACATGGGCGTTGGCGATGGTGAATTCGCCGCGCGCTGGAAGCCGCGACGTGCCGGCATCGCCGCGCTGGGTCTGTGCCATCAGGGGAGATGCGAACAGTCCAGTCGTGCCGAGTGCGGCCGCGCCGCGAATGAAGTCACGCCTGCAAATCTGGCACATGGGCCCCTCCCGAGAGGATCGGCGCGCCGCCGATCGTCATTTCCGCGGAGTTGCTTCGCCTCCGCTGTTGGCTCGCCACTTTATAGCAGCGGAAGGCTTTGGCGAATCCGGCGGCGGGCCGCGCGCCCACAGTTCGGGTTTTTCGGGAAACGCTCGGGTCGGGCCGGCTGGGGAGGGCCGGTCCGCGCACATTTTCTTGTCGTGATTCGCCATAGTTTATGACAGGATTAATACGTATAAATGTCCGTTCGGTTACACGAAAAGCAATCGGAGCGATGGATGCGGTTGGAATCTTGGGCGCGAACGAAGTCCCTGGCCTGGTCGAATCCGGTCGCGTGGTGGTGGGCCATGCTGACGCTTGTCAGCGGCGTCAATGTCGCCGCCTGGTTTCTGATGTATCGCCAACTCCACGAACAATATGCCGGCAAATCAGGCGCGGCGGGCATGGAGATCATGCTCGTGCTCTGTGCGGCCTATGTTTTTGGCTGCGCTTTCCGCTCGTTGCTTCCACGCGCGGATGTGCAACGGATTTGCCTGTTCGATACCTGGCTATCGAGTGTCGCCGTCGGCCGTTCGGTCGCAACCTTGGCCGAGGTCTGTTTCGCGGCGCAGTGGTCGATGATCCTGCTACAGCTGGGGACGATGTCGGGTGCCGAGACCGCGGTGAACGGTGCCTGGGTAATCGTGCCGCTGATCCTGATCGCGGAATGCTTCTCCTGGTATGCGGTGGTGACTACCAATTATCTCTACAACGCCATCGAGAACTCGATCTGGGCGGTTGCCTTCTTCATCGCCGGGATCGGGATTTGCCGGCTGCTGCCGGAGTTCGATGGTGCGGTTCGTGTCGTTCTCGCCGGCACGGTCGTCGGGATTGCGGTCTATCTGGCGTTTCTGATCACGGTCGATGTCCCGATGTACCTGAAGCGGTGGAGGGCGGACGTTGCCGGGGGAAGCCGGCCGTTGCGGCCGCTGGAGGGACTTCGCGACGTCAGCACGCGCTGGGTCGTTACGCACGATATTTCCGAGTGGAAGGAAGAGATTACCTGGATGTCGCTTTATTTCAGCGCAGCAGTCTGGGCGAGCTTGGGGCTTTGCGTGCTTTACGCAGTTCAAGGCCGCATCATCGGGTAGTGAAGCGCCGGCGGCTCTTTCCGGATTTCAGGGATAACCAGACCGAGCCGCGGCAAAAATGCGGCCCAATCTGGGCAGACCGCGCTTTTCCTTGGCCTGAGATTCCAATTTGGCGCGGACGTTAAGACCGCCGCAAGATTTCGGGCAAGATCGCGGCGAGATTTCCGGCAGGATCGCGGCGAGACTTCCGGCGCCATGGCGGCGTCACTTCGACGCGGCTCAACAGTTTCCTATTTCGGTCGCAAATCCGCCCCCCGAATCAAATCATTCTTGTCGCGGGTGGAATGATTGGGGACGTGTTCGGCTATTTGTATTTTGGGGAGTAAGCCATGGTACCCGCACAACCGCTGCGCATACACGACAAAATTGAAATACAAGACGACATGGATGAACTCCATGGATCGTCAATTGAGCGCGATGATTTTACCGATGACGATAGCTCGGACGACGACATTGTGTCGTTGCTCGAGGAGAATGCCCGGCTTCGCAAGCTTGTAGTCAGGCTGTCGGAGCTCGTTCTCCGGAACGTCGTAGACGCAAAATAAATTTCCGGGGAAATAACCTCCGGGCCAGTCGAAATCGACTGGCCTCTCAGATTTCAGCAGGCCAGGCGTTTCAAAACAGCCGGTCCGAGGCAATTCGTGCGCCTTCGCTCAAGGCAGCCAATTTCGCCCATACAATATCGTCGGCCACGCGACCGGCGCCGGCCGAGGTGTCGAACCCGCAATCCGTTCCGGCCATGGCGCGGGTGGGATCGCCAAGGATCTTGGCGACGCGTTCAATCCGTTCGGCCACCACCTCGGGGTGCTCGACGAAGTTGGTCGTCGAGTCGATGACGCCGGCCACCACGATCTGGTCGTCGGCGATCGCTTTGCCTCCGAGACACCGCACTTCGTGGGCGTGCCGCGGGTTGGCGAAGGGAAGCACCAGCGCGCCGACCTTCATCCGTGCAATCAGCGGCAAAATGGCTTCGAGCGCCACGTCGCGGTCGTGCGGCCCCTCATAGTTGCCCCAGCAGACATGCATGCGGACTTTTTCGCGCGGGATATTGCGCAAGGCGTCGTTGATGGTCGCAACCACGCGCTCGACGAAGCCGAGAAAATCCTTGAGCGGCCGGTTCGCAAACGAGATGTGGTGCTCAAGCGCGAGATCCGGGCAATCGAGCTGAAGCAGAAAGCCTTGGGACGCGATCGCCTCGTACTCGACCTGAAGCGCACGGCCGACCGCGGCGAGATAGGCGTCCTCGGTGTCGTAGTGCTCGTTGCGGATCGCCGCCACCACAATGCCGGGGGATGGCGCGGTAAGAAACGCTTCCGTAAACCCGCGCATCCCGCCGCGCGCCCGGCCGTCCAGCACCTCGCGAAAATCGGTGCATTCGCGCACCGCCTCCGCCGCGCCGATATAGCTGACGTCGCCGATCACCTTGGGTGGCGCAAAGTTGCTGACCATTTCCTTGCCGGCGTTCTGTTGCTCCAATGACCGCTTGAAAACCGGATAGTCCTCGACATCGGCGCGCGGCCAGCGCTTCCACGCTCCGCCAAAGCCGGTCATCCGGTGCCGGACATGGAGGAAGAAGCCCTCGCGCTGTTGTTCGCCGTTATTGCCGATGTCGACGCCGGCTTTTATCTGTTTCGGAACGATCTCCTGCAATGCGGCGTGGCCGGCTCGTTCGATCTCTGTGGAATCGACCTCCTCGCCGCGCGAGCGCTGGGCGTAAAGCTTTGTCAGGCCGGGCGGGCGCGGCAGGCTTCCGGTATGGGTGGTGAGAATTCGGTCACGACTTCTTTGCATGATTTCCGTAACTCCGCTGGCATTTTGGCGGCCACCGTCGCCGGCTACTTGGCGCCAGTCAATTGCATCCATTCTTCCGGTAGCGGCTGATTCTGCTTTTTCATCTCTGTTTCGAGGTCGGTGACGCGCCTGGCGGCTGATGTCATGGCCTGCGCCACCGTGTTATAGCGCTCGACGGTGCGTTGAATCGGAAAGATGAATTGCCCGTTGACCACCTTGAAGGAACCAAATTCGCTCGACAGCAGCGCCAGGTATTTCTGGTAGGCGCGGTAATAATCGGCGCGCGCCGATAACGTGGCTGAAATGGTATTGAGAGCCTTTGCTTGCCGCTGTGTGAGGCCGTCCAGAACTTGGCTGGCGATCTCCTTCGCTACATGAAGCGAACGGGCCGCGCTTTCGATCTGGTCGTGCTCGGCCTTGAGGATAGCGACGTAGCGCGGAAGGAAGGCCGCCGCATTTGCTTCCGCCGTCCTCAGATCATTGCGGAAAGCTTCGAGATCGTTACGGCTCGCCGAACCGAAATTGATCTCCTTCGAAAGTCCCGCCGGTTCAATCTGGGCCGACAGCCGGTCGATTGCACCTCTCGCTTCGTCGGCTGCCTTGGTCGCCTTCGCCATCAGCCGCAGGATATTGTTCGAAGGGTGCTGTCTGAGCGCGTCCTCGAGTTGGGTCGGATTGGTGATCCCCTGCAATGCCGCCTGGCCTTCCCGAGTGGAAATACGCTCCTGAAATTTGCTCAGATCGGTCGCGAAATAAATGGCCGCTGCAAGCATGACAAACAGAGTGAAGAAGGCAATTCGGACGCGTGCAGACGAAGCGGGGTTTGCGGACATTTGATCAAGCCTAAGCCAACGGATTCTGCTCTAACAAACCAGATAGTTATGGACCGCGGCTTTCGCAGAGTCTCCGATGGTCGGAGGCGAACATCCTCTAGATCGGCTTGCCCGCATACGGCATTGAGGCGGTCAGGCCGCCATCGACCGGGATCGCCTGACCGTTAACGTAAGACGCCTCGTCGCTGAGCAGGAACAATCCCATTGTGGCGAGTTCGTGCGGCTGGCCGGCGCGCTTGAGCGGATTGAGCTGACCGATCTTGCCGTCGGTGCCGCGCTCGCGGGCATTGTCGAAGATCGGCTTGGTCATGCCGGTTTCGATCAGGCCGGGGCATACCGCATTGATCCGCACGCCGGTTCCGGAAAGCGAATAGGCTGACGTTTGCACCAGGCTGATGACGCCGGCCTTGCTCGCTGCATAGGGGTGGCCGCTGGCGCCGGATTTGAGGCCTGCGACCGACGCGGTACAAAGGATAGCGCCGGATCCTTGTTTGATCATCAGCGGCGTCGAATGTTTGATCGCCAGAAACGGGCCGATCAGATTGATGCGCAGGATCTCCTGCCAATGTTCGACCGTCTGGCCGGCGAGCGGCACCAACCCGCCGCTGATGCCGGCATTGGCCCAGATCGCATCGAGCCGGCCGTGGGCGGACACCGCCTTGCCGATAAAGGCGATCACGTCGTTTTCCGAGCCGGCATCGGCGACAACGCCTTGCGCAGTGCCGCCGGCCTTCTTGATCTGCGCAACCGTCTCGTTGACGCCGTCGGTGCGATCAACCGCGATCAGTCTCGCGCCTTCCTTGGTGAACAGCAGCGAAGCCGCGCGCCCGATGCCGCTGCCGGCGCCGGTGATGATGATCGATTTGCCCTCGAGGCGGCCCATGGTGTTTCCTTGGTCAAGTTGGCGCGTATCGCGGCGGTTTCGCCTTGCGGAATTATTCCTAGTGGTCCGATTCTAACATTTGCATCCCGGTGTGGCATGCTCTTTTGCAAATGTTAGAATCAAAGGACCACTAGCAAATATAGGTTCTAGTGGAGTTTTGGATTTGACATTCGCATGGCGAAATGCGCGGCCAGAGGGTAGCGAATGTCAAATCCACTCCACTGGCAAACAAAGTTCGAAACGCTGAAGTGACTTGAGGCATTGGTTGCTCTGACTTACCACACGCAACACTATTGAATGAAGGGTTTTTGAGATGTCCAATCCCGATAAACCGGGCGTTGTCACAACACGATGGTGGTGGGTGCGCCACGCACCGGTGCGCAGCGACGGCGGCAATATCTACGGCCAGAAGGACATTGCCTGCGATACCGGCGACCGCGAGGTGTTCGAGGCGGTCGCAAAAATCCTGCCGCGCCGCGCAGTCTGGTATGCGAGCAACCTGATGCGCACACATCAGACGGCGGAGGCGATCTGGGCGACCGGCTTTCCGAAGCCTGAAACGATGAGGAGGGAAGCTGCCCTTGCCGAACAGCATCTCGGACAATGGCAGGGCATGAACCGCGCCGCGTTTCTCGCCAGCCGACCTGTTGGAAGCAGTTGGTTTGCCGATATCGGCGAATCCGCGCCGGACGGGGAAAGCTTCCTGGATTTGTACAACCGCGTTTGCGGGGCGATCGATCGTATCAACGCCGAGCACGCCGGCCGCGACGTGATCGCGGTCGCCCATGGCGGAACGATCAAGGCCGCGATTGGGCTAGCCCTCGGTGGCCAACCGGACAAGGGTCTTGCCTTCGACATCGACAATTGTTCGGTGACCCGGCTTGACCATTTCGCGAGCAAAGCCGTCGATCGTTGGCGGCTTCCGATGGTGAACCAGCAGCCGTGGATCGCCGACGCCATGCATAACGCGATGCATCAGCCGGCGGGGCCGGAGATTGTCGAGACCAAACTCGCTTAAAGCCGCCATCAAATACGGGAGCGAAGCATGACCTTGTTCGATATGTCGGGAAAAGTCGCCGTCATCACCGGCTCCTCACGCGGCATCGGCCGCGCGATCGCCGAGCACATGGCCGGGCATGGCGCGAAAGTCGTGATTTCCTCGCGCAAGCAGGCGGCCTGCGACGAAGTGGCGAGCGCGATCAACGTCAAGGCCGGCAAGCAGGTCGCGCTTGCGGTTGCCGCCAACATCTCGACCAAGGACGATTTGAAACATCTGGTCGAGGAAACCAATCGCACCTTCGGCAAGATCGACGCGCTGGTCTGCAACGCCGCATCCAATCCCTATTACGGGCCGCAGGCGGGGATTTCCGACGACCAGTTTCGCAAGATTCTCGACAACAACATCGTCGCCAATCACTGGCTGATATCGCTGGTCGTGCCGCAGATGATCGAGCGCAAGGATGGTTCGATCACCATCATCTCTTCGATCGGCGGACTGAAGGGCTCGACGGTGCTCGGCGCCTACGCGATTTCCAAGGCCGCCGACATGCAGCTCGCGCGCAACCTCGCCTGCGAATACGGCAAGCACAATATCCGCGTGAACTGCATCGCACCCGGCCTGATCAAGACCGATTTTGCGCGCGCTCTGTGGGAAAATCCGGAAACGCTGAAGGAATCAACCGTGCGCACGCCGCTGTTGCGGATCGGCGAGCCCGACGAAATCGCCGGTGCCGCGGTCTTTCTCGCCTCCCGCGCCGGTTCCTTCACGACCGGCCAGACCATCGTGATCGACGGCGGCGCGACGATCAGCTGAGATTCTCTCGTCGTCCCTGCCAAAGCAGGGACCCATAACGCGGAATCTTTCGGTGGGGCACGCAGGCAGATATCGTGCGCAATAACATCCGCCTGTGGTTATGGGTCCCGGCTCGGCGCTTCGCTTGGCCGGGACGACGAACACGATTACTCCAGCGCCGCATACACGAGGTTGCGCATCAGCGCGCGGGTATGGACGCGCTGGCCGGGCCCTTGCGACATGAAGACGGCAAACAGGTCCTCCTTCGGATCGATCCAGAAGAAGGTGCCGCCCATGCCGCTCCAGAAGAACTGACCGGGCGAGCCCGCGGTTGAGGCAAGGCCCGTTTGCATGCGCACGCCAAAGCCGAGGCCGAAGCTGTGCCCGGGCTGGGTCAGCGTACCCATAATCTTGACGCTGCCGTCGAGGTGATCGGACGCCATCCATTCCAGCGTCTTGCGGCCGATGATCCGCGTGCCGTCGAGCGTGCCGCCGTTGAGCAGCATCTGCGAGAAGCGCGCATAATCCATCGTCGTGGAAACAAGGCCGCCGCCGCCGGATTCCATGACCGGCTTCTCCAGCATGCTGAAGAGCTGCACCTTGTCGCCGGTCCATGGATCGGTCGCGAACGGCTCGGCCAGTCGGTGAGCGTTTTCCGCAGCCGTATGAAACGCGGTTTCACTCATTTGCAGCGGCGCCAGGATGCGCTCGGTGAGGAAGGCGCCGAGCGTCTTGCCGCTGACGACTTCGATGAGGCGGCCGAGGATGTCGGTGGAGCGACTGTAGTTCCACTCGGCGCCGGGCTGACAGATCAGCGGCATGCTCGCGACCAGAGCAGCGTGTTCGGCATTGCCGATCTTGCGGCTGCGCACCCGCGACTGCTGATAAAGCTGCTGCACCAGACCGTTGCCGGTATGCTCGTAAGTGATGCCGGAGGTGTGGCGAAGCAGGTCCTGGATGGTGATCGGCCGCTTTAGCGGCACGAGATCGAGCTTGCCGTTGTTCTCGACGCCGACTTTCTGGTCGGCGAATTCCGGAATGAATTTGGCGATGGCATCGTCGAGCAGGAGATGACCTTCCTCTACCAGCATCATGACGCCGACGGAAACGATCGGCTTGGTCATGGAGAAAATGCGGAAGATGGTGTCCCGCGTCATTGGCGCACTATCGGCCGGATTTTGCTTTCCAAGCGCGTCGAACCAGCCGATCTGACCCCGCCGCGCGACCATGATGGTGGCGCCCGGGATGGTTCCCTTGTCGATCTCGCGCCGGAAGGCGTCCGACAGGCGCTGCAAACGGGCTTTTGAAAGCCCGAGCGATTCCGGCTTCGCCTCGGGGAGGCGCGGGGTTTGCGGGGCGGCTGGATGTTTGGCGGCGGTTTGCGCGGTCATCTTCTCTCCCTTTTGCTTTTGTTGGTTGCCGGGCGAGTGTCGGCAAAGCACGCCAAGTTTGGCGGAGAAGCCGCCCGTTGAACAGGGTGTCGGCCGCTCCGCCCTTGCAATCGAGGCGTCCCCTATGCTTGAAACGGCGCGGAACGGCGGCGACGCAGGTTCCCACAGGAGTGTAGCTCAATTGGTAGAGCACCGGTCTCCAAAACCGGGGGTCGTAGGTTCGAGCCCTACCACTCCTGCCAGCAATTTCAAAAGCTTAGCTGGAATTTAGACAGCCGATCGATCCCATGAACCCGCGCGAACTCCCAAACCGGGGGTCGCAGGCTCAAGCCCTGCCGCTCGACGCGCTGCCTTTTGGGCAACCTGTTCCATTCCATGCAAACTCGTTGGGAATTGCAGGGAACGAATGGCTTTCGCCAGCGATTGTCCGTAACCCGCTTTGCGGGGCTCATCTTCATGCAAGTGAGGAGTTTCCCGATGAAACTGATATCGCTGGCCGCAGGCCTCGTGGCTGGATGCGCCGCTACGGCTGCCTCGGCCCAAACGGTCAACCTGACCGGCACGTACCGGTGCATCCAACTGTGCCAAGACGGCATGATCGGCGCGCCCACCTTCGTCACGCAGAACGGGTATTCCGTGAATCTCACAACGGAAACGGGTGAGTCATATCGGGCCTGGCCGGATTGGAACGCGCCCTACAGCCGAATCTGGATCGATGCGCGCGCCGAGAGCGCTGTCTATTCGCCTGACGGCATGCGCATTCAGTTCGATGATGGCCGTGTCTGGCAGCGTGACATCGGGCCGCCTGTGTTGGTTCGCCGCGCGCCCGTGGCCTACTACGGCAGGTAGGCTTAAAGGCCGGGCAAGCGCTCAATCGCGCCGTGCCCAGCCTTGACCTCCGTTGAAAGTTGCCATTGGCGGCGCTCGCGCGTGTAGGCCGAGGTAGCACCTCAGGCCTTGTCGCTCGGAAGCGATTGAATTTAAGGGCCCTGTTTACCGCCCTTGCCGGACCATGCGGGCGTTCGCGCTGCCTTGACCTTTAGACCGGTCCGCAGTACATAGCCGCCACCTGCTGTCGGCCCGTTAAATGCGGATATCCGGCGCGGCTTTGAAATCCCCGAACAATCGAGCCCGCTTGGCGGCTCAACCTTCAAAAGAGGGCTGGGCGAAAGCGGGCTGTTTGGATTCCCTAAACAACAAGCTTTAAGTCGTTCACGACGGATGCGGACCTTCGACGATGGCGTTCAGCCCGTTTAAATTCCTGCAAGAGGTGCGCTCGGAGACCGCTAAGGTCACCTGGCCGACCCGCCGCGAAACCATGATCACCACGATGATGGTGTTCGTGATGGTCGCGCTTGCCTCGATCTTCTTCTTCGCCTCCGATCAGATCATTCGCTATTTGGTCACCCTGGTACTGGGCATCCACTGATGGCAAGCACCGCAACGCAGACGATGGATAAGCGCTGGTATATTGTCCACGCCTATTCCAATTTTGAAAAGAAGGTCGCGGAATCGATCCGCGAGCAGGCCAAACAGCGCGGGCTCGAGGAATTGTTCGAGCAGGTGCTCGTGCCGATCGAAAAGGTCACGGAAGTGCGCCGCGGCCGCAAGATCGACGCGGAGCGAAAGTTTTTCCCGGGCTATGTCCTGGTCAAGATGAAGCTGACCGACGAAGCCTTTCATCTGATCAAGAATACCCCGAAGGTCACGGGTTTCCTCGGCGCGGAAAACAAGCCGATGCCGATTTCGGAAACCGAAGCCATGCGGATCCTGCACCAGGTGCAGGAGGGCGTGGAACGTCCGAAGGCGTCGGTGTCCTTCGAGATCGGCGAGAATGTGCGGGTGGCCGATGGGCCGTTCGCGTCCTTCTCCGGCGTGATCGAGGAAATCGACGAGGCGCGTTCGCGCGTGAAGGTCGCCGTCTCGATCTTCGGCCGCGCGACGCCGGTTGAACTGGAATTCGCTCAGGTCGAAAAGGTGGCCTGATAGAGTTCTCATTGCCGGGCTTGACCCGGCAATCCATCCGCTTCGTGAACGAATTCTTCGCGAAGATTGATGGATGCCCGGATCAAGTCCGGGCATGACGAGGAGTGGAGGCGGCAACGTCTCTATAAAGAGGCCGTGGGAGGTTGAGGGCGGTCTGCCTGCCGCTCTTGAACCGAACCACGGAACCTGAAACCGCCGATCTCACAGTCGGCACAACAGGAGTGACATATGGCAAAGAAAGTGACCGGATACCTGAAATTGCAGGTGCCGGCGGGAGCGGCGAATCCGTCGCCCCCGATCGGCCCCGCGCTTGGTCAGCGCGGCCTCAACATCATGGAATTCTGCAAGGCGTTCAACGCGCAGACGCAGAAGGAAGAAAAGAACACCCCGATCCCGGTGATCATCACCATTTACGCGGACCGTTCCTTCACCTTCGAGATGAAGACGCCGCCGATGTCCTACTTCCTCAAGCAGGCCGCGAAAATCCAGTCCGGGTCGAAAGCACCGGGCCGCGACAAGGCCGGCAAGGTGACACTCGCGCAGGTGCGCGAGATCGCCGAGAAGAAGATGAAGGATCTCAATTGCGACACCATCGAGTTGGCCATGAAAATGGTCGAGGGTTCAGCCCGCTCGATGGGTCTGGAAGTTGCGGGGTAATCGGCCATGGCAATCGGAAAACGCACCAAGAATGCCCGTGAGGGCGTCGACCGCGAAAAGCTCTACCCGATCGCGGATGCCATCAAGATGGTCAAAGAACGCGCCAAGGCGAAGTTCGACGAGACCGTCGAGATCGCGATCAATCTCGGCGTCGATCCGCGTCACGCCGACCAGATGGTTCGCGGCGTGGTGACGCTGCCGAACGGCACCGGCCGCAGCTTGCGGGTCGGCGTGTTCGCGCGCGGCGCCAAGGCGGACGAAGCCAAGGCCGCGGGCGCCGACGTCGTCGGTGCCGAGGATCTGGTCGAAAAAGTGCAGGGCGGCACGATCGATTTCGACCGCTGTATCGCGACCCCCGACATGATGCCGCTGGTCGGCCGTCTCGGCAAGGTGCTCGGTCCGCGCGGCATGATGCCCAATCCCAAGATCGGCACCGTGACGATGGATGTCGCTACCGCCGTTCGCGGCGCCAAGGGCGGCTCGGTCGAGTTCCGCGTCGAGAAGGCCGGCATCGTCCAGGCCGGCATCGGCAAGGCCTCGTTCTCGGAAGAAAAGCTCGTGCAGAACGTCAAGGCGCTCGCGGATGCGGTCGCCAAGGCCAAGCCCTCGGGTTCGAAGGGTACCTACATCCAGCGCGTCGCGGTTTCCTCAACCATGGGCCCAGGCGTGAAGGTTGAGCCGGGAAGCTTGCTCGGTTAAAACTAACAAAGGCGGATCGAAACAAAATCAGGAGCGGGATCGGGCAACCGATTCCGCTCTTTGGTTTATGATAACGGGTTGGCGGCGAGGAGGGGGACATGCCCGACAAGGTTCTGGTCTATTCGCGCTTTCCCAAGGCGCTGATGGTGCGGGTCGGGCAGCGCTTCGAACTTCTGGATGCTGCCGGCAAGCCGCCAGCCGAGGTTTTTTCGGCCGATGAACTTGCCGGCATCCGCGCCTTGATCACGGCGGGCGGCACGCTGCTTCAGGCCGGCATCATGGACACCTTGCCGTCGCTGCAGGCGATTGTCTGCTACGGCACCGGTTATGACGGCGTCGATCTTGCGGCGGCCGAGAAGCGCAACATCGCGGTCGGCCACAGTCCGGCGGCCAACGCCGCGGCGGTGGCCGACCTCGCCGTTACCCTGATGCTGGCGGTGACCAGGCGTCTCATTCCGGCCGATGAATTCGTGCGCAACGGAAGCTGGGCCGCATCGAAACCGTCGCCG
Source organism: uncultured Alphaproteobacteria bacterium (assembly GCA_963832045.1). Classification (GTDB taxonomy): domain Bacteria; phylum Pseudomonadota; class Alphaproteobacteria; order Rhizobiales; family Xanthobacteraceae; genus Bradyrhizobium. Next base: position 107,853 of record CAWHSM010000002.1, on the reverse strand, counting down.
CTGTTGCGGCCGCAAGCGGGCAATCCCGGCCGCCGTGTCGGGGTCTATGGCATGGGCGAGATCGGCCGCAAGATCGCCGCGCGGATGGCCGGCTTCGAGACCGAGGTCGGCTATTTCAGCCGCTCGCGGCACGATCTGCCATATCGATATTTTGAAAGTCTCGAGGCGTTGGCGGAGTGGTGCAGCGTGCTGATGATCGCGGTGCGCGCCAGCGCCGATACCCATCACGTCGTCAATGCCGACGTCCTGCGCAAGCTCGGCAGCGAAGGCTATGTCGTCAATATCTCGCGCGGCTCGGTCATCGATGAGGCCGCGCTGGTGGCGGCGTTGAAGGACCATGTGATTGCCGGCGCCGGCCTCGACGTATTCGAGAAGGAGCCGCACTCCCCGGACGCCTTGACCGCATTTCCGAATGTCGTGCTTACCCCCCATGTCGGCGGCCATACGCTGGAGTCGCACGTCGCGATGCAGGATTGCGTGATCGCCAACCTCGAGGCCTTCTTTGGCGGCAAGCGGCTGGCTTTTCCTGTCCGGTCGCGGGCCCCAATCGCCTGATCGACGGTATTTTGAGGTTCTTCCGCCATTTGCCGGCGCCGGAAATTAGCCCTTGGCAAGGCGGAAAAGACCCGTTAAAGAGCGCGCTTCCGGGCGTGCTGGCGATTGCTGGCACGTCTGTGTACGCATTCCGAAAGAGAACGAATAGGAGACTTTTCCTTTCAGGACATTCCGCATGGATGGCTCGAAAGGAAGGGAAAACTGTCGTTTCGCGGAAAGCGGGCAGGGGCAGGCCGGTTTGTTGGCGTGCCTCGATCCTGTCCAAGACTGCAGGCGCCTGAGAGAAACGAAAGTTTTTCAACGGCTTAATTCACCGGCCTGCATAGACGGGTGAAGACCGGATTTTGCTCGGCGCAGCGCTTCGCAGCGCCCAGTTTGCTTCGGTTCGAACCTCGACACCCCGTAGCCCTCAAAGGCTCGGGAGGGCAGGCGTTTCAATGTCGTTCTGCCCGACGGGTCCTTAAAAGCCTTCGTGTCTTTGAGGTCAGGTTGAGGTGGGACGATGGGTGCAACCCGGCGGTCCTGCCTCTCTAAAGGCTAAAAGACCGCCAACCGGAGAGAGCTTGCTGTGGAAAGAGCGGCAAAAAAGGACGCGGTCGAGGAGCTGAACGGTCTGTTCAAGACCACCAGCGTTGCGATCGTCGCCCACTATTCCGGCCTCACCGTCGCCCAGATGCAGAAGCTGCGCATGCAGATGAAGCAGGCGGGCGCCTCGGTGAAGGTCTCGAAGAACCGTCTCGCCAAAATTGCTCTTGAAGGCACTGACGTCGTTGCCATCGGCTCCCTGTTGAAGGGGCCGACCGTGATCGCGACTTCCAACGATCCGGTAGCGGCGCCAAAGGTTGCCATCGAATTCGCCAAGACGAACGAACAGTTCGTCATTCTCGGCGGTTCGATGGGTAAAACCGTCCTGGACGTGAACGGCGTGAAGGCACTTGCCTCGCTGCCGTCGCTGGACGAACTGCGCGGCAAGATTGTCGGCCTCCTGGTGGCGCCGGCGACCAAGATCGCTCAGCTCTCCACCGCGCCCGCAGCCAAGCTCGCGCGCGTCGTTCAGGCCTATGCCTCAAAGAGCGAAGCGGCCTGACCCTTCGCAAATCGTAAACCTGGTTCGAACCGATACGCTTAAGGAAACAGATCAATGGCTGACTTGCAGAAGATTGTTGACGACCTCTCGAGCCTCACCGTGCTCGAAGCTGCCGAACTCGCCAAGCTCCTCGAGGAGAAGTGGGGCGTTTCGGCTGCGGCCGCTGTGGCGGTTGCTGGTCCGGCCGGTGGCGGTGCTGCCGCTGCCCCCGCTGAGGAAAAGACCGAGTTCACGGTCGTTCTGGCCGCCGCCGGCGACAAGAAGATCGAAGTCATCAAGGAAGTCCGTGCCATCACCGGTCTTGGCCTCAAGGAAGCCAAGGACCTGGTCGAAGGCGCCCCCAAGCCCGTCAAGGAAGGGGTCAACAAGGACGAAGCCGACAAGATCAAGGTCCAGCTCGAGAAGGCTGGCGCTAAGGTTGAGCTCAAGTAACCGCAGGTTACTTGAGCGAAATCCCGGGCGAGCGCAGCGAGACCCGGGATCGGGATACAGTTATTCCGGACAAGCGAAGCGCGCGATCCGGGATCTCGCGGAAAAGACGTGGATGGCCGGGCCTTCGCCTTGCCGAAGGGGCTTCGGCCCCACAGGCGGGACAAGCCCGGCCATGACGGAAAGAAGGACCCGCCGGGTTCCCCGGCGAGCTCCTACACGAGAAAGTGTGGGGATTGGTGGGGATACCTCTCGAATTTCCACGATTGCCATCCCATATCGGGACGGCAGCACGAAAACACGGTTCGCAAGAGAGGCCGCAAGGCTTTAGCGCAAGCCGTTGGGAGATAGGCAATTTCGGGCTTTGCAGTCCGTGACGAAACGGTTTTTTGACGTGCGGGTGCGTTAGAGCGCCCCGTGCGTCGTTTTGCGTTCTTTAGAGCGGATACCCCGATTCAGGATTTCAGCCCTGACCGGGCTGACTGACCGAAGAACGAATTGAAATTCAACTCCGAAGGCGATTCCGCAAATCGCGCTTCGGAAGGGTTCGCTCCTCCGGGGCGACGAAACGAGAGGCCACGATGGCGCAACAGACGTTCACCGGTCGCAAACGCGTTCGCAAGTTTTTCGGACACATCAAGGAAGTCGCAGAGATGCCGAACCTCATCGAGGTTCAGAAGGCGTCCTACGACCAGTTCCTGATGGTGGACGAACCGCCGGGCGGCCGGCTCGACGAGGGTCTGCAGGCGGTTTTCCGCTCGGTGTTCCCGATCTCGGACTTCTCCGGCACCTCGATGCTGGAATTCGTCCGTTACGAATTCGAACCGCCGAAATATGACGTCGACGAGTGCCGCCAGCGCGGCATGACCTATGCTGCGCCGCTGAAAGTGACGCTGCGCCTGATCGTGTTCGATATCGACGAGGAAACCGCCGCGAAGTCGGTCAAGGACATCAAGGAGCAGGACGTCTACATGGGCGACATTCCGCTCATGACCATGAACGGCACCTTCGTCGTCAACGGCACCGAACGCGTCATCGTTTCCCAGATGCATCGCTCTCCCGGCGTGTTCTTCGATCACGACAAGGGCAAGACCCATTCGTCAGGCAAGCTTCTGTTTGCCGCACGTGTGATTCCCTATCGCGGTTCCTGGCTCGATATCGAATTCGATGCCAAGGACATCGTGTTCGCGCGCATCGACCGGCGCCGCAAGATTCCGGTGACCTCGCTGATGTTCGCCCTTGGACTCGACGGCGAGCAGATTCTGTCCACGTTCTACAAGAAGATCAGTTACAAGCGCGCAAAGGACGGCTGGCGCGTGCCGTTCGACGCCAACCGTTTCCGCGGCTATTCCACCATCAACGATCTCGTCGATGCCGATTCCGGCAAGGTGGTGCTGGAAGCCGGCAAGAAGCTTACCGTGCGCGCGGCGCGCCAGCTCCAGGAAAAGGGGCTGAAGGCGCTTCGGATGTCGGATGAGGAACTGGTCGGCAACTATGTCGCCGAGGACCTCGTCAACCCCAAGACCGGTGAAATCTATGCTGAAGCCGGCGAGGAAATCACCGACAAGCTGCTCAAGGGGTTGAACGAGCAGGGCTACAAGGAATTGCCGCTGCTCGACATCGACCATGTCAATGTCGGCGCCTATATCCGCAACACGCTTCATGCCGACAAGAACATGACGCGCGAGGACGCGCTGTTCGACATCTACCGCGTGATGCGTCCCGGCGAGCCGCCGACGCTGGATTCGGCGCAGGCCATGTTCCAGTCGCTGTTCTTCGACTCCGAGCGCTACGACCTTTCCGCGGTCGGCCGGGTGAAGATGAACATGCGCCTCGAACTCGATGCGCCCGATACCCATCGCACGCTGCGCAAGGAAGATATCCTCGCCGTCATCAAGACGCTGGTCGACCTGCGCGACGGCAAGGGCGAGATCGACGACATCGACCATCTCGGCAACCGCCGGGTGCGCTCGGTCGGCGAATTGATGGAGAACCAGTACCGCATCGGCCTGTTGCGCATGGAGCGCGCGATCAAGGAACGCATGTCGAGCGTCGATATCGACACGGTGATGCCGCAGGACCTGATCAACGCCAAGCCGGCGGCTGCCGCCGTGCGCGAGTTCTTCGGCTCCTCGCAGTTGTCGCAGTTCATGGACCAGACCAATCCGCTGTCGGAGATCACCCACAAGCGGCGTCTGTCGGCGCTTGGCCCGGGCGGTCTGACCCGCGAGCGCGCCGGCTTCGAGGTGCGCGACGTGCATCCGACGCATTATGGCCGCATCTGCCCGATCGAGACGCCGGAAGGCCCCAACATCGGCCTGATCAACTCGCTCGCGACCTTTGCGCGCGTCAACAAATACGGCTTCGTCGAGACGCCGTATCGCAAGGTCAAGGACGGCCGCGTCACCGACGAGGTGATCTATCTCTCGGCGATGGAGGAGGGCCGCTATCACGTCGCCCAGGCCAACGTCGCGCTGGATAACCGCGGCCGATTCACCGACGACCTCGTGGTCTGCCGCCACGCCGGCGACGTCTTGATGATCACGCCCGACAAGGTCGACTACATGGACGTGTCGCCGAAGCAGCTCGTTTCGGTCGCCGCGGCTTTGATTCCGTTCCTGGAGAACGACGACGCCAACCGCGCGCTGATGGGCTCCAACATGCAGCGCCAGGCCGTGCCGCTGGTGCGCGCCGAAGCGCCGTTCGTCGGCACCGGCATGGAAGGCGTGGTCGCCCGCGATTCCGGCGCTGCGATCGCCGCGCGCCGCACCGGCGTGATCGACCAGATCGACGCCACCCGTATCGTGATCCGCGCCACCGAGGATCTCGACCCCACCAAGTCGGGCGTCGATATCTACCGGCTGATGAAATATCAGCGCTCCAACCAGTCGACCTGCATCAACCAGCGTCCGCTGGTGAAGGTCGGCGACGTCGTCAAAAAGGGTGACATCATCGCCGACGGTCCTTCGACCGATCTCGGTGAACTCGCGCTAGGCCGCAACGTGCTGGTCGCGTTCATGCCGTGGAACGGCTACAACTTCGAAGACTCGATCCTGCTCTCCGAGCGGATCGTCAAGGACGACGTCTTCACCTCGATCCATATCGAGGAGTTCGAGGTGATGGCCCGCGACACCAAGCTCGGGCCCGAGGAAATCACCCGCGATATTCCGAACGTTTCGGAAGAGGCGCTGAAGAACCTCGACGAAGCCGGCATCGTCTATATCGGCGCCGAAGTTCGCGCCGGCGACATCCTGGTCGGCAAGATCACGCCGAAGGGCGAAAGCCCGATGACGCCGGAAGAAAAGCTGCTGCGCGCCATCTTCGGCGAAAAGGCTTCCGATGTCCGCGATACTTCGCTGCGCGTGCCTCCGGGCGTGCAAGGCACGATCGTGGAAGTACGCGTCTTCAACCGCCACGGCGTCGACAAGGACGAGCGTGCGCTGGCGATCGAGCGGGAAGAGATCGAGCGTTTGGCCAAGGACCGTGACGACGAGCAGGCGATCCTCGACCGCAACGTCTATAGCCGTTTGGCCGAGCTGCTGGAGAACCGCCAGGGCATCGCGGGCCCCAAGGGCTTCAAGAAGGATACCAAGATCACGCGTGCGGTGCTGGAAGAGCATCCGCGTTCGCAGTGGTGGATGTTTGCTTCGCCCAACGACAAGCTGATGGCCGAAATCGAGGCCATGCGGAAGCAGTACGACGAATTGAAGAAGGGCCTTGAACAGCGCTTCCTCGACAAGGTCGAAAAGCTGCAGCGTGGCGACGAGTTGCCGCCCGGCGTGATGAAGATGGTCAAGGTCTTCGTCGCAGTGAAGCGCAAGATTCAGCCCGGCGACAAGATGGCCGGCCGTCACGGCAACAAGGGCGTGGTCTCCAAGATCGTTCCGATCGAGGACATGCCGTTCCTTGAGGACGGCACCCATGCCGACATCGTGCTCAATCCGCTCGGTGTGCCCTCGCGCATGAACGTCGGTCAGATTCTCGAAACCCATCTCGGCTGGGCCTGCGCCGGTCTCGGCAAGCGCATTGGCCAGACCATCGACGCCTATTACGCCAAGCAGGACGTCAAGCCGTTGAAGGAGACCTTGAAGAAGATCTACGGCGATGAGGAGACCATCAAGTCGCTCAACGACGGCGAGCTGCTCGAACTCGGCCGTAACCTGAGCCACGGCGTGCCGATCGCAACCCCGGTGTTCGATGGCGCCAAGGAAGCCGACATCGAGGAGATGCTGAAAATGGCCGGGCTCGATGCCTCCGGCCAGTCGACCGTCTATGACGGGCGGACCGGCGATCCCTTCGACCGCAAGGTGACGGTTGGCTACATCTACATGCTCAAGCTGCACCATCTCGTCGACGACAAGATCCATGCGCGTTCGATCGGACCCTACTCGCTCGTCACCCAGCAGCCGCTGGGCGGCAAGGCGCAGTTCGGCGGTCAGCGCTTCGGCGAAATGGAGGTCTGGGCGCTCGAGGCTTACGGTGCCGCCTACACGCTGCAGGAAATGCTGACGGTGAAGTCGGACGACGTCGCCGGCCGCACCAAGGTGTACGAGGCGATCGTTCGCGGCGACGACACGTTCGAGGCGGGTATCCCCGAATTGTTCAACGTGCTGGTCAAGGAAATGCGTTCGCTTGGCCTCAACGTCGACCTGCACAATTCGAAGGTTGGCAGCACGCCGACGTCAGAGGCGGCCGAGTAGGAAAAAGCGTACCCGGCGCTGTCGGCGCCGGGTGTTCGCGCGGTTTTTTTTGCGAAGTGCGTGCGGGGGCTGATTTAAGAATTTCGAATTTGCTGCCGGTGACGGCCGGCACGCGAGGAGAAGACGATGAACCAAGAGATTATGAATCTGTTCAATCCGACGACGCCGGCCCAGGTCTTCGACCAGATCCGGATATCGATCGCGTCTCCGGAAAAGATTCTTTCGTGGTCCTACGGCGAAATCAAGAAGCCGGAGACCATCAACTACCGCACGTTCAAGCCCGAGCGCGACGGCCTGTTCTGCGCGCGCATCTTCGGCCCGATCAAGGACTATGAGTGCCTGTGCGGCAAGTACAAGCGGATGAAGTACAAGGGCATCATCTGCGAAAAGTGCTCGGTCGAGGTGACGCTGTCGCGCGTCCGGCGCGAGCGCATGGGCCACATCGAACTGGCCGCGCCGGTTGCCCATATCTGGTTCCTGAAGTCGCTGCCGTCCCGGATCGGCCTTCTGCTCGACATGACGCTGAAGGATCTCGAACGGATTCTTTACTTCGAATACTACGTCGTTCTCGAGCCCGGCCTGACCGCGCTCAAGGACCGTCAGTTGCTGTCGGAAGACGAGTATCTGAAGGCGCAGGACGAATACGGCCAGGACTCCTTCACCGCGATGATCGGCGCGGAGGCGATCCGCGAACTGCTCAAGGGGCTGGAACTCGAGAAACTCGAGTCCTCCTTGCGCGCCGAGATGCAGGAGACCGAATCCGACATCAAGCACAAGAAGCTCGCCAAGCGCCTGAAGATCGTCGAGGCCTTCCGCTATTCCGGCAACAAGCCCGAGTGGATGATCCTGACCGTGGTGCCGGTGATCCCGCCGGATCTGCGGCCGCTGGTGCCGCTCGACGGCGGCCGCTTTGCGACCTCGGACCTCAACGATCTCTACCGTCGCGTCATCAACCGCAACAACCGTTTGAAGCGGCTGATGGAGCTGCGTGCGCCTGACATCATCATCCGCAACGAAAAGCGCATGTTGCAGGAGGCGGTCGACGCCCTGTTCGACAACGGCCGGCGCGGCCGCGTCATCACCGGCGCCAACAAGCGTCCGCTGAAGTCGCTCGCCGACATGCTCAAGGGCAAGCAGGGCCGTTTCCGCCAGAATCTGCTTGGCAAGCGCGTCGACTATTCCGGCCGGTCGGTGATCGTGGTCGGTCCCGAATTGCGCCTGCATCAGTGCGGTCTGCCGAAGAAGATGGCGCTCGAACTGTTCAAGCCGTTCATCTATTCGCGGCTCGACGCCAAGGGTCTCTCCACCACAGTGAAGCAGGCCAAGAAGCTCGTCGAAAAGGAGCGTCCGGAGGTCTGGGATATTCTCGACGAGGTGATCCGCGAGCATCCGGTGCTGCTCAACCGCGCTCCGACGCTGCATCGCCTCGGCATTCAGGCGTTCGAGCCGGTCCTGATCGAAGGCAAGGCGATCCAGCTTCACCCGCTGGTGTGCGCCGCGTTCAACGCCGACTTCGACGGCGACCAGATGGCCGTGCACGTGCCGCTGTCGCTCGAGGCGCAGCTTGAGGCGCGCGTGCTGATGATGTCGACCAACAACATCCTGCACCCGGCCAACGGTCAGCCGATCATCGTGCCGTCGCAGGATATCGTGCTCGGCCTCTATTATCTCTCCATCATGCGCGAGGGGCTTCCCGGCGAGGGCAAGCTCTACGGCGAGATGGCCGAGATCGAGCATGCGCTGCACTCGAAGGTCATCCACCTGCATACCAAGATCAAGTATCGCTGGGAGGGCCTCGACGAAAACGGCAAGACCGCCAAGCGCTGGATCGAGACCACGGCCGGCCGCGTGATGCTCGGCAACGTTCTGCCGAAGTCGACGAAGATTCCGTACGACATCATCAACAAGCTGATGACCAAGCGCGAAATCTCCGGCGTGATCGATCAGGTCTATCGTCACTGCGGTCAGAAGGAGACGGTGATCTTCTGCGACCGGATCATGGCGCTCGGCTTCTACAACGCGTTCAAGGCCGGCATTTCCTTCGGCAAGGACGACATGGTGGTGCCGCACGGCAAGTGGAAGATCGTGGACACCACGCGCACGCTCGCAAAAGATTTCGAGCAGCAATACAATGACGGCCTGATCACCCATGGCGAGAAGTACAACAAGGTGGTCGACGCCTGGTCGAAGGCGACCGAGGAAATCGCCAAGGAGATGATGAAGGAAATCTCCTCGACCAAGAAGAACTCCAAGGGGGTCGAGGCCGACATCAACTCGATCTACATGATGGCGCATTCGGGCGCGCGCGGTTCGCCGGCGCAGATGCGTCAGCTTGCCGGCATGCGTGGCCTGATGGCGAAGCCGTCAGGCGAAATCATCGAGACGCCGATCATTTCCAACTTCAAGGAAGGTCTGTCGGTGCTCGAATACTTCAACTCGACCCACGGCGCCCGCAAGGGCCTCGCGGACACCGCGTTGAAGACCGCCAACTCCGGTTACCTGACGCGTCGCCTCGTCGACGTGGCGCAGGACTGCATCATCACGCAGGACGATTGCGGCACCAAGCTCGGCATCAAGATGCGCGCCATCATCGACGCCGGCACCGTGGTGGCCTCGCTGGCCTCGCGCATTCTCGGCCGCACCGCGGGCGAAGATCTGCGCGATCCCGCGACCAACAAGGTCGTGGTCAAGCGCGGCACGCTGATGGAGGAGACTCATGTCGACGCCATCCAGCAGGCCGGCATCCAGGAAGTGAAGATTCGCTCGGCGCTGACCTGCGAACTCGTCAACGGCATCTGTGGCAAGTGCTATGGCCGCGATCTGGCCCGCGGCACCCCGGTCAACCACGGCGAAGCGGTCGGCGTCATTGCTGCGCAATCGATCGGCGAGCCCGGCACGCAGCTGACGATGCGCACCTTCCACATCGGCGGCGCGGCGCAGATCAACGAACAGTCGTTCGTGGAGTCGAACTTCGACGGCAAGGTGACGATCAAGAACAAGGCGATCGCCAAGAACAGCGAAGGCCACCTAGTCGCGATGGTGCGCAACATGGTCGTTGCGATCTCCGATGCCGACGGCACCGAGCGTGCGACCCACCGTATTCAGTACGGTGCGCGCATGCATGTCGACCAAGGTGATATGGTCAAGCGCGGCCAGCGGATCGCCGAGTGGGATCCTTACACCCGCCCGGTTCTGACCGAAGTCGAGGGCGCGATCGCCTTCGAGGATCTGGTCGAGGGGCAGTCGATCTCGGAGACGCTCGACGAATCCACCGGTATCGCCAAGCGCGTCGTCATCGACTGGCGTTCGTCGCGCGGCGGGGCCGACCTGCGCCCGGCGATCGTCATCAAGGGCAAGGATGGCAAGATCCTCAAGCTCGCGCGTGGCGGTGAGGCCCGCTACATGCTGTCGGTCGACGCCATTTTGTCGGTCGACGTCGGCGCCAAGGTCAAGACCGGCGACATCCTCGCGCGTATCTCGACCGAAAGCGCCAAGACCCGTGACATCACGGGCGGTCTGCCGCGGGTTGCCGAACTGTTCGAGGCTCGCAAGCCGAAGGATGCGGCGATCATCGCCGAAATCGCCGGCACCATCCGCTTCGGCCGGGACTACAAGAACAAGCGCCGCATCTCGATCGAGCCGATGGACAAGAGCGAGGAGCCGCGTGAGTACCTGATCCCGAAGGGCAAGCACATCCATCTGCAGGACGGCGACATCGTCGAAAAGGGCGATTTCATCGTCGAGGGCAATCCCGCCCCGCACGACATCCTGGCGATCAAGGGCATCGAGGAACTCGCCGCTTATCTGGTCAACGAAATCCAGGAGGTCTACCGGCTGCAGGGCGTGCTCATCAACGACAAGCACATCGAGGTGATTGTCCGTCAGATGCTGCAGAAGGTGGAAATCACCGACCAGGGCGATACCGACATGATCTCGGGCGAGCAGATCGACAAGATCGAGTTCGACCAGCTCAACGCCAAGGCCAAGGAAGAGGGCAAGAAGCCCGCCACGGGAACGCCGGTACTGCTCGGCATCACCAAGGCGAGCTTGCAGACCCGCTCGTTCTTCTCGGCGGCCTCGTTCCAGGAGACCACCCGCGTGCTCACCGAAGCCGCCGTCAACGGCAAGGTGGACCCGCTGGAAGGCCTCAAGGAGAACGTCATTGTCGGCCGCCTGATCCCGGCCGGCACCGGCGCCTCGATGGCGAAGATCCGCGAAGTCGCCGTAAAGCGCGACAAGCTGATCCTCGACGAACGCGAGAAGCAGGCGGCGATCGTGCCGGCTGCGCCGGAAGTGGAACCGCTCGCGCTGCCGCCGGCGGAATAGCTTTCAGGGATTACATCCCCGCAAGACTACGGAAAGACCGGCGAAAGCCGGTCTTTTTGCTATTTTTTGTCTATTCTGGTTCATTCACGGGAGTTCGTTCATCTTCCCTTCAGGGAAAAAAGCGCTTCTTTCAAAATGACTTAGTCCGGGCGCCTCGCGGCGGGCGGCCGGTGACGGCGGGGGCCTGGCAATAAACGGAAACATATCTTGGACTTAGCGATTGTAGGCGGCGGGCCGGGTGGCCTGATGAGCGCGTGGTATCTGAAGAAGAAACTGGGCGAACTTTGCCGCGTCACGATTTTTGAAGCGTCCGACCGGCTGGGGGGGAAGGTCCTTACCGGCAGGTTCGATTCTGCGCCCGCGATCTATGAAGCCGGCGTCGCCGAAATCTACGACTACTCGATGACCGGACCCGATCCGCTGCGCGAGTTGATCCAGCATTTCGGCCTGCAAACAATTCCGATGGACGCCGAACAGGTTCAACTCGACGGCGAACTCCTCAACGACGTTGCGGGCATGCGCCGCAAATATGGGGCGAAGACCGCCGACGCGATCGAGGCCTTCCGCAAACGCTGCAGCCAGATGGTGTCGCCGATCGAATATTACGAAGGCGTCGGTGCCCACGACAACGAGCATCCCTGGGCTTACATCACCTGCGAGGAATTGCTCGACCGGGAGGTCGATGATCCCGTTGCCAAACGCTTCTTCAAGGTGATGGCGCGCTCCGATATCGCGACCGAGAGCCACAACACCAACGGCCTCAATGCGCTGAAGAATTTCGTGATGGATGTCGACGGCTATATCGGCATCTATTCGATCCAGAATGGCAACGAGCAGCTGATCGAATGCCTCCAGTCAGAGGTCGACGCCGATGTCCACCTCAACCACCGCGTGCTCAAGGTCGGCAAGACCGCGAGCGGCCGCTACCAGCTCAACATGATGAACGGCAAGGGCCCGGAAACCAGGGACTTCGATCTGGTGCTGATGTGCCTGCCGCACTCCTGGCTGGCCACGATGCGCTGGGACGGCGAAGGCTTGCGCAAGTCGATGGTCAAGCACGTCGCCTACTTCGATCGGCCCGCGCACTACTTGCGGGTTTCGATCCTGTTCGATTCCCCGTTCTGGGGAGACAAGATTCCGGGCTCCTGGTTCATGTCGGAGGCGTTCGGCGGTTGCTGCGTCTACAACGAAGGCTCGCGTCACGACGTCGGCCGTCACGGCGTTCTGAACTGGCTGATCGCGGGCTCCGACGCGCTCGCCTTTGCCAATCTGGGCGACGAGGCGCTGATCGACGCCGCGCTGAAGTCGTTGCCGGCTTCCTTTGGCGAGGCGCGCGCGCATTTTGTCGAAGGCAAGATCCATCGCTGGCTGTCATCGGTCAACGCGCTTCCCGGTGGCTTGCCGGCGCGCGACGTGATGACCAACCACCGGCCGGATCCCAAACAGCATCCCGGCCTCGTTGTGGTCGGCGATTATCTGTTCGATTCGACGTTGAACGGGCTGCTCGATTCCTCCGATGCGGCAACCGACATCATCCTCACCGAAATGATGCGGCTGCGCCGTGCGCGCGGGGCGGGGGATAAGCCGTGGTCCGACAAGATCGATCGGGACTATTTCGACAACTACCGCAGACTTGGGCCCTACCACGAAGTCTGGAGCCAGTTCACCGAACCCGCCTTTCTGATGGACCTCGTCAAGATCGCCTGGAATCGGGCGAGGGGCTACAAGCTGCTGGTGGCGGGGTCTGCGAGCGGTGAACTCGTGGGTGCGTTGCGCGCCCGCGGAGTCGATGCCTGGGGCATCGAAAACAATCGCTTCATTCACGCTCGGACGCCGAAGGAGTTGAAGAAGTTCAACAAGCTCGGATCGATCGTGGAGATGCCGTTCAAGGATGGCGAATTCGATTTCGTATTCGAGACGAGCCTCTGCCATGTTGCGGAAAAGCGCGTGGTCAAGGCCATTCGCGAGCTCAACCGGGTGGTCAGGACCGGCGTGCTGTTCGGCTCGGTGACGTCGGATATGCCCGCAGCCCTGGTCGATCGTTATGACCTGTTACGCGGGGTCAGGAAGCTCGGCACCTGGTGGGAATGGTCGGAGCTTTTCTTCGGCAACGGCTTTGACCTTTCGATGCATCGCCGCGACTGCACCGATGCGCTGTGGGCGGCAACCCTTGCCGCCAACAGGGGTCCCGGCCAGTGGTATGCCGACTCCGACAGCCTGCGTTATTCCTTCTTCGACAAGGTCGAAGCCGACGATTAGCGACTTCATTCTTTTTGCCGATTATTTTGCTGAAAGCGCGTGGATCGCATAGGATGGAGACGACGGCGCTTTCGTTCGATTTGCGGTCATGCCGGCCGTACAGCATCGGTTGGTTTCATGGCGTCCGAACCTTCTTCGACAAAGCCTTCCTTGCTCGGTGATCCCGTCACGGCGCCCGCGGATGATGCGAAGGCGTTGGAGGCCAGGAAGAAGCTGACGGCAGCAATCGAAGCCGGCGGCCGGACGATCGGCGACAAGACGCTGCCGCCCGATGACGACGAGGAAGACGGCGACGACGACGAGCTCGCGCTCGATGACGACGAGGATGATGAAGAACTCGTCGTCTATACCGCCAAGGAAGCCGCCGGGGCGCTGGCGACAATCTACGCCTTCGTCAAACCTTTCCTTGGAAACTACAAAAAGATAATCGCATTCGTCAGCCTCGGCGTCCTGGTCGAGACTCTGTTCAATGTGATCATGCCGCTGAGCCTGAAGTTTCTGATCGACGACGCGCTCGGCGAGGAGGATTTCGAGGCACTGATCAAGATTCTCTCGGTGCTGGCGGTAGCCGGAGTAGTCACCTCGATCGTCGCCGTCTGGTACGAACGGTGGGATGCCAAACTCGCGGCTTCCTTGATTTCAGATGTGCGGACGCAATTGTTCGAACACGTCCAGAACTTGCCCGCCGCATTCTTTGCGCGCACCAGGCGCGGCGAAATCCTGTCGCGATTTTCAGTCGACATGACCGCTTTCGAGGGGACGGTGAAGGGTTTTGCCAATAGCGCAGCGCTGCCGTTCTTCGAATTGATCGCCGGCATCATCCTGATGCTGTTTTTGAACTGGCAGCTCGCAGCGATCTCGCTTTTGGTGTTTCCGATCACGCTGATCGGCCCGCGTATCCTCACGCCCAAGGCCGTGCAGGCCAATTACGAGCAGAAGCTCAATGAGTCCACGCTGCTAGGCATGGTGCAGGAAAGCATTGCCACCCAGGCGGTGGTCAAAGCCTTCATGCTCCAGCGCAGGACGCTCGGCTGGTTCACGATGCGCAACGACGATGCGCGCCGCAAAATCGCCTCCGCTGCATTTCTGTCGACCATGGTCGAACGCACCGTGACCATTTCGGTCCTGTTGCTGCACCTCGTGGTGCTGGCGATCGGCGCCTACCTCGCGACCAAAGGCCAGATCACGATCGGAACCTTCGTGACATTCGAGAGCGCGTTCTGGGAGGTATCCTACAACATCGCCCACATCATGCATTTCATCCCGGTGTCGATAACCTCGGCCGCCGCCGTGCGTCACATTCAGGAGTTGCTCGATGAGCCAACTCGTGGGGCGGATCGTCCCGGCGCGCCCGACCTGCCGCGCGTCAGCCACGACGTCTCCTTCGAGCGCGTGACCTTTCAGTACGAAGGCAGCGAGACCCCGGTTCTTGACAATTTCAGTCTCAAGCTCGATGTCGGAAAGACCATCGCGGTGGTCGGCCCGAGCGGTTCGGGCAAGAGCACGCTGCTCAACTTGATCTTGCGTCTCTATGTGCCGGACGAAGGACGCATCACGATCGACGGCGTCGATATCCGCAAAGTGACCCGCGATTCCCTGCGGCGAAGCATGGCGGTGGTGTTTCAGGAGAACATGCTGTTCAACATGTCGATCCGCGAAAATATCCGCCTTGGCAAGGAGGGCGCGACCGACAAGGAGGTGGAGGAGGCGGCGCGCAAGGCCGAAATCCACCGCTACATCATGAGCCTTCCGCGGAAATACGACACCCAGGTCGGCGAGCGCGGCGACACCTTGTCGGGCGGGCAGCGCCAGCGCATCGCGATCGCGCGGGCCATTGTGCGTGATCCGTCGATCCTGCTCTTGGACGAGGCGACCTCGGCGCTCGACCAGACCACGGAGGCCGCCATCAACAAGACCCTGATGAAGCTTGCCAAGGGCCGGACCATGATTTTCTCGACCCACCGTCTGACTTCGGTGGTCGACATGGACGAGATCATCGTGATTTCAGGGGGCCAGGCGATCGAACGCGGGTCTCACGAAGAACTGCTCGCGGCAAACGGCATGTACCGCAAACTCTGGGACGACCAGAGCCTCAAGCCGCATGAAGCCGCCGATCAGGATGACGACGACGAGGACGACGATTGAAAATGGCACGGTAACACTATCTTTGATTGTATGTTCGGATGGCGCATTTTATAGGCGTGTAGTTTGATATTAATATCCGGGTATAAATAGGTTTTCGTGGTCCAGCCGGGGCAGCCAGACCCGGACGTGAGGCTCGAACGGAGCCGGGGCGAGGCGCGATTTTCGCCTCGGCGCAGGCGCTTCTCCAGGACGCTTCATCTGTCGTTTCGCCTTGACTTGGCCCTCCCGCGCCGATAGAACCCGCGCACTCAACGACAGGCGGTGAGCTTCGCTTGCGTCGGAACGGACCACCCCTTCGAACCCCTTATTTAAGGGTTCGGGACGGGCACCAACCTCGACGAATGTCGCTCAAACGCTGTCCGATATAGCTAGGCAATGCCGTGACGATCTTGGTTTCGTGGGCAGGTTCCCTCGGAATCGATCGGGTGCATGACCTCGGTGATCGTTCGATCCGCTCGCGCTGATCGTTCATGACCGAGGTCCTCTGTGGCGTCGAAGCGCTTTCTGCTCAGCGATGGGCGGCTGGCGCGATTTCGCTTTGCGCGGGTAGCAGCCTGCGCGAGGCAGCAGGATGGGGCTCTTGGGTCCCGAACGAATTTCGCGAAAGCCGCTTCGGTTCTCGCGCGAACTAAAGGGTGAAGGCTGACATGCCGACGATCAACCAACTGATCGCAAGTCCACGCGTCGTACAGAAGTCGCGCAAGAAGGTGCCGGCGCTGCAGCAGTCGCCGCAGAAGCGCGGTGTGTGCACGCGCGTCTACACCACGACGCCGAAGAAGCCGAACTCCGCGCTCCGCAAGGTCGCCAAGGTGCGCCTGACCAACGGGTTCGAGGTCATCGGCTATATCCCCGGCGAAGGCCACAACCTTCAGGAGCACTCGGTGGTCATGATCCGCGGCGGCCGCGTCAAGGACTTGCCCGGCGTGCGCTACCACATTCTCCGCGGCGTCCTCGATACCCAGGGCGTCAAGAACCGCAAACAGCGCCGTTCGAAGTACGGCGCCAAGCGTCCGAAGTGAGCCTGATATAGCGAGGATCATCCCCGGGCAAACGAAGTGAGACCCGGGGATCTAGTGAGACCCCGGCGATCTGGAGCAACAAGTTAAGACGTGGATGGCCGGGACGAGCCCGGCCATGACGAAGGAAACAAGATGTCGCGCCGCCATTCCGCTGAAAAACGTGAAGTGAACCCGGATCCGAAGTTCGGGAACATCGTCATTACGAAGTTCATGAACTCGGTGATGTATGCCGGGAAGAAGTCGGTCGCCGAAGGCATCGTCTACGGCGCGCTCGGCATGATCGAGGCCAAGACCAAGCAGAGCCCGCTGACGGTTTTCGAGCAGGCGCTTGAGAACGTGATGCCGACCATCGAGGTTCGCTCGCGGCGCGTCGGCGGCGCAACCTACCAGGTGCCGGTCGAAGTCCGCACGGTACGCCGGCAGGCGCTCGGCATTCGCTGGATCATCACGGCAGCGCGCGAGCGCAATGAAAAAACCATGACGGAGCGGCTCTCGGCGGAGCTGCTCGACGCGTCGAATGGCAGGGGGAACGCCGTCAAGAAGCGTGAAGACGTGCACCGGATGGCGGAAGCCAACCGTGCCTTCTCGCACTATCGCTGGTAACGGCGAAACGTTAGGATTTTAAGGAACAACCCATGCCCCGCCAACATGCCATCGAGGACTACCGCAACTTCGGTATCATGGCGCATATCGACGCCGGCAAGACCACGACGACCGAGCGCATCCTTTATTACACCGGCAAGAGCCACAAGATCGGCGAAGTGCACGAAGGTGCCGCGACGATGGACTGGATGGAGCAGGAGCAGGAGCGCGGCATCACCATCACGTCGGCCGCGACCACCGCGTTCTGGAACGGCAAGCGTTTGAACATCATCGATACTCCGGGCCACGTCGACTTCACGATCGAAGTCGAGCGTTCGCTTCGCGTGCTCGACGGCGCGGTATGCGTGCTCGATTCGAACCAGGGTGTCGAACCGCAGACGGAAACCGTCTGGCGCCAGGGCGACAAGTACAAGGTTCCGCGCATCGTCTTCGCCAACAAGATGGACAAGACCGGAGCCGACTTCTTCAAGTGTCTGGCCGATATCGTCGATCGCCTCGGCGCCAAGCCGATTGCGATCCAGTTGCCGATCGGTTCGGAGAACAACTTCAAGGGTCTGGTGGATCTCGTCCGCATGAAGGGCGTGGTCTGGGAAGACGAGGCGCTTGGCGCCAACTTCAAGGACATCGATATTCCCGCCGATCTGGTCGACCAGGCCAAGGAATATCGCGAAAAGATGCTGGAAGCCGCCGTCGAGCTCGATGACGACGCGCTCGCCGCTTACCTCGATGGCAAGGAGCCCGATGAAGCGACGCTGAAGCGGCTGATCCGCAAGGCCGTGCTGACCGGCGCATTCTTTCCGGTGCTGTGCGGCTCGGCCTTCAAGAACAAGGGCGTGCAGCCGCTGCTCGATGCGGTCGTCGACTATCTGCCGTCGCCGGTCGACGTGCCCGCGATCAAGGGCGTCGATGAAGACGGCAACGAAATCGTTCGTCTTCCGAACGACAAGGAGCCGCTTGCGCTGCTCGCGTTCAAGATCATGGACGACCCGTTTGTCGGCACCATTACCTTCTGCCGCATCTATTCCGGCACGCTGTTGTCGGGCACCGGCGTCATCAACTCGACGCGCGACCGCAAGGAGCGCATCGGCCGCATGTTGCTGATGCATGCCAACAACCGTGAAGACATCAAGGAAGCCTTTGCCGGCGACATCGTCGCGCTGGCGGGCCTGAAGGAAGCGCGCACTGGTGACACGCTGTGCGACTCGAACAAGCCGGTGGTTCTGGAAAAGATGGAATTTCCCGAGCCGGTCATCGAAATCGCGATCGAGCCGAAGTCGAAGGCCGACCAGGAAAAGCTCGGCGTGGCGCTGGCCAAGCTCGCGGCGGAAGATCCGTCGTTCCGGGTGTCGACCGATCACGAGTCCGGCCAGACCATTCTCAAGGGAATGGGCGAACTCCATCTCGACATCAAGGTCGATATTCTCAGGCGCACCTACAAGGTCGATGCCAATATCGGTGCGCCGCAAGTGGCGTTCCGTGAGCGCATCACCCAGCGGGTCGAGCACAGCTATACCCACAAGAAGCAGACCGGTGGTACCGGTCAGTTCGCTGCGGTGACGATCGTGGTCGAGCCCAACGAGCCCGGCAAGGGTTACGAGTTCGAGTCCAAGGTCGTTGGCGGCGCGGTGCCGAAGGAATATATCCCCGGCGTCGAAAAGGGCGTCGAGAGCGTTCTTTCCTCCGGTGTCGTCGCGGGCTTCCCGGTGGTGGACGTCAAGGTGCAGCTGATCGACGGCAAGTACCACGACGTCGACTCCTCGGCGCTGGCCTTCGAAATCGCGACCCGCGCCTGCTTCCGCGAGGCGCTGCAGAAGGGCAAGTCGGTACTGCTCGAGCCGATCATGAAGGTCGAGGTGGTGACGCCGGAAGATTACACCGGTTCGGTCATCGGCGACCTGAATTCGCGGCGCGGCCAGATCCAGGGCCAAGACATGCGCGGCAATGCCAACGTCATCAACGCGATGGTGCCGCTCATGAATATGTTCGGTTACGTGAATAACCTGCGCTCGATGAGCCAGGGTCGTGCCACCTTTACGATGCAGTTCGACCACTACGCGGAAGCGCCGGCAAATGTGTCGGCGGAAGTCCAGAAGAAGTTTGCCTGATTGCCGTTAGCGGCAGCTAACGACTGAACGGAGAGTCAAATGGCCAAAGCAAAATTTGAACGTAATAAACCGCACTGCAATATTGGAACCATCGGTCACGTCGACCACGGCAAGACGTCGCTGACGGCGGCCATCACCAAGGTGCTGGCTGAAACCGGCGGTGCGACGTTCACGGCGTACGATCAGATCGACAAGGCGCCGGAAGAGAAGGCGCGCGGCATCACGATTTCGACCGCTCACGTCGAATACGAGACCAAGAACCGCCACTACGCCCACGTCGACTGCCCGGGTCACGCCGACTATGTGAAGAACATGATCACCGGCGCGGCGCAAATGGACGGCGCGATCCTCGTGGTGTCGGCAGCCGACGGCCCGATGCCGCAGACCCGCGAACACATCCTGCTCGCTCGCCAGGTCGGCGTGCCTGCAATCGTCGTGTTCCTCAACAAGTGCGACATGGTCGACGATCCGGAGCTGCTTGAGCTCGTCGAGCTCGAGGTTCGCGAACTGCTCTCGAAGTACGACTTCCCGGGCGACAAGATCCCGATCGTCAAGGGCTCGGCGCTGGCCGCCCTCGAAGACAAGGACAAGAAGCTCGGCCACGACGCAATCCTGGAGTTGATGGCTGCGGTCGACGAAAGCATTCCGCAGCCGGCGCGTCCGATCGACCAGCCGTTCCTGATGCCGGTCGAAGACGTGTTCTCGATCTCGGGCCGCGGCACCGTGGTCACCGGCCGCGTCGAGCGCGGTATAGTCAAGGTCGGCGAGGAAATCGAGATCGTCGGTCTGCGCGCGACGCAGAAGACCATCGTCACCGGCGTTGAAATGTTCCGCAAGCTGCTCGATCAGGGCCAGGCGGGCGACAACATCGGCGCTCTCTTGCGCGGTACCAAGCGCGAGGAAGTCGAGCGCGGTCAGGTGCTGTGCAAGCCAGGTTCGGTCAAGCCGCACACCAAGTTCAAGGCCGAGGCCTACATCCTCACCAAGGAGGAGGGCGGTCGTCACACCCCGTTCTTCACCAACTATCGGCCGCAATTCTACTTCCGCACCACCGACGTGACCGGTGTCGTGCATCTGCCCGAAGGCACTGAAATGGTGATGCCGGGCGACAACATCGCGATGGAAGTGCACTTGATCGTGCCGATCGCGATGGAAGAAAAACTGCGTTTCGCGATCCGCGAAGGCGGCCGCACCGTCGGTTCTGGCGTCGTTTCCGCCATCATCGAGTAAGCGAAGAAGCGAATAGGAGTAGCGAGTAGGGAAATCTATTCGCTATTCGCCACTCACTACTCGCCGGCCACAACCACTGTGTCGTCCGTATCCGCGGCCGATGACAAGAAAAGAGATAACGGCAATGAACGGCCAGAATATCCGCATCCGCCTCAAGGCGTTCGACCATCGAATTCTCGATTCGTCGACGCGTGAGATCGTGAATACGGCGAAACGGACCGGCGCTCAGGTTCGCGGACCCATTCCGCTGCCGACCCGCCTGGAAAAGTTCACCGTCAACCGTTCGCCTCATGTTGACAAGAAGAGCCGCGAGCAATTCGAGATGCGCACGCACAAGCGCCTTCTCGACATTGTCGACCCGACACCGCAGACCGTGGACGCGCTGATGAAGCTCGATCTGGCCGCCGGCGTCGACGTCGAAATCAAGCTCTAACCCTTTTAAGCCATCCGCAAGACTAGCGGACAGAAAGAACAGGAAGCACGCCGATGCGCTCCGGAGTGATCGCACAAAAGGTCGGGATGACGCGGGTCTTTACAGAGGCCGGCGAGCATATCCCTGTGACCGTGCTCAAGCTGGGCAATTGCCAGGTCGTGGGCCACCGAACGACCGAGAAGAACGGTTACGTCGCGCTTCAGCTCGGTTCGGGCACGCGCAAGCCGGTCTATATGCCAAAGGCCGAACGCGGCCAGTTCGCGGTCGCCAAGGTCGAGCCCAAGCGCAAGGTGACCGAGTTCCGCGTGTCCGAAGACGCGCTGATCCCGGTCGGCGCGGAAATTCAGGCCGATCATTTCGTCGTCGGCCAGTTCGTCGACGTCACCGGCACTTCGGTCGGCAAGGGTTTCGCCGGCGGCATGAAGCGCTGGAATTTCGGCGGCCTTCGCGCCACGCACGGTGTTTCGGTTTCGCACCGCTCGATCGGTTCGACCGGCGGCCGTCAGGACCCCGGCAAGACTTTCAAGAACAAGAAGATGCCCGGCCACATGGGTGTCGATCGCATCACCACGCTCAATCTTCGCGTCGTTCAGACCGACGTCGAGCGCGGCCTGATCCTGGTCGAAGGAGCCGTTCCCGGCTCCAAGGGCGGATGGATCGCGGTGCGCGATGCCGTGAAGAAGCCTCTGCCGAAGGAGGCTCCCAAGCCCGGCAAGTTCAAGGTCGCGAACGGCGGTGGACAGGCGGCTGAGGCGCCGGCCCAGCAGGAGGGCGCGTGAGATGGAACTGAAAGTCACGACCCTTGAGGGCAAAGCGGCCGGCTCGGTCCAGCTCTCCGACGGTATCTTCGGTCTCGAGCCGCGCAAGGACATCATCCAGCGCTGCGTGCAGTGGCAGCTCAACAAGCGTCAGGCCGGGACCCACAAGGCCAAGGGCCGCGCCGAGATCTGGCGCACTGGCAAGAAGATGTACAAGCAGAAGGGCACCGGTGGCGCCCGTCACGGCTCGGCCCGCGTGCCGCAGTTCCGCGGCGGTGGCCGTGCGTTCGGGCCCGTGGTGCGCTCGCACGCGACCGATCTGCCGAAGAAGCTGCGCGCGCTCGCGCTTCGCCATGCGCTCTCGGCCAAGGCAAAGGACGGCGGCCTGATCGTGATCGACAAGGCCGCACTCGAAGCCGCCAAGACCAAGGCGCTGGTCGGACACTTCTCCGGCCTTGGCGTGACCAACGCGCTGATCATCGACGGCGCGGAGCTCAACACCGGTTTCGCCACCGCCGCGCGCAACATTCCCAATATCGACGTGCTGCCGATCCAGGGCATCAACGTCTACGACATTCTCCGCCGTGAGAAGCTGGTGCTGACCAAGGCGGCGCTCGATGCGTTGGAGGCGCGCTTCAAATGAAGACCATCGATCCGCGCCATTACGACGTCATCGTTGCTCCCGTCGTCACCGAAAAGGCGACGATGGCCTCCGAGCACAACAAGGTTGTGTTCAAGGTCGCGAGCAAGGCTACCAAGCCGCAGATCAAGGAAGCTGTCGAGAAGCTGTTCGACGTCAAGGTCAAGAGCATCAACACGCTGGTGCGCAAGGGCAAGACCAAGGTCTTTCGCGGCAGCTTCGGTTCGCAGTCGGACGTGAAGCGGGCGGTCGTGACCCTCGAAGAGGGCCACCGCATCGACGTCACCACCGGGCTATAAGGCGGCACAGCGATGGCATTGAAAACATTCAACCCCACGACACCAGGCCAGCGTCAGCTGGTGATGGTCGATCGTTCCACGCTCTACAAGGGCAAGCCGGTCAAGGCATTGACCGAGGGCAAGCACTCCTCGGGCGGCCGCAACGCGACCGGCCGGATCACCGTGCGTTTCCGCGGCGGCGGTCACAAACAGGCCTACCGCATCGTCGACTTCAAGCGCACCAAGCTCGATATGCCGGCAACGGTCGAGCGGCTGGAATACGATCCGAACCGCACCGCTTTCATTGCGCTCGTGAAGTATACCGACGGCACCGAGGCCTACATCCTGGCGCCGCAGCGGCTTGCGGTCGGCGACAGCGTGATCGCCGGCAACTATGTCGACGTCAAGCCGGGCAACGTCATGCCGCTCGGCAACATGCCGATCGGCACCATCGTCCACAATGTCGAGCTGAAGATCGGCAAGGGTGGCCAGCTCGCGCGCTCGGCCGGCACCTATGCGCAGGTGGTCGGTCGCGACCAGGATTACGTCATTGTTCGCTTGAACTCCGGCGAGCAGCGCCTGGTTCATGGCCGCTGCACCGGCACTATCGGTGCGGTGTCGAACCCGGATCACATGAACATCTCGATCGGTAAAGCCGGCCGCAACCGTTGGCTTGGCCGCAAGCCGCATAACCGCGGCGTCTCGATGAACCCGATCGACCATCCGCACGGCGGCGGTGAAGGCCGTACCTCGGGCGGCCGCCACCCGGTGACCCCGTGGGGCAAGCCGACCAAGGGCAAGAAGACCCGTTCGAACAAATCGACCAACAGATTCATTCTCATCAGCCGCCACAAGCGGAAGAAGTAAGGAACGCCGGACATGGTTCGCTCAGTCTGGAAAGGCCCGTTCGTTGAAGGATCGCTGCTCAAGAAGGCGGACGCCGCTCGTGCGTCCGGCCGTCATGACGTGATCAAGATCTGGAGCCGCCGCTCGACCATCCTGCCGCAGTTCGTCGGCCTGGTGTTCGGCGTCTACAACGGCCAGAAGCACGTGCCGGTCTCGGTCAACGAGGAAATGGTCGGTCACAAGTTCGGCGAGTTCTCGCCGACGCGGACCTTCCACGGCCACTCGGGCGACAAGAAAGCCAAGAAGGCTTGAGGATTTAAGCGATGAGCAAACCAAAGCGCGAACGGAGCCTCGCCGATAACGAGGCCAAGGCGGTCGCCCGGATGCTGCGGGTGAGCCCGCAGAAGCTCAATCTTGTTGCGCAATTGATCCGCGGCAGGAAGGCGGCGGCGGCACTTGCCGACCTGCAGTTCTCGCGCAAGCGGATCGCGGTCGACGTCAAGAAGTGTCTGGAATCGGCGATCGCCAACGCCGAGAACAATCACGACCTCGACGTCGACGATCTCGTCGTCGCCGAAGCGCATGTCGGCAACGGCATCGTGATGAAACGTTTTGCCCCGCGCGGCCGTGGCCGCTCGGGTCGGGTTTTCAAACCGTTCTCGCAACTGACGATCGTGGTTCGTCAGGTCGAGGCGAGCGCTTAAACAGGGCGCGGGAGAATACGATGGGTCAGAAGATCAATCCAATCGGGCTTCGTCTTGGCATCAACCGGACGTGGGATTCCCGTTGGTTCGCCGGCAAGAACGAGTACGGCAAGCTCCTGCACGAGGATGTCAAGATCCGCGAGATCCTGCACAAGGAGCTCAAGCAGGCGGCGGTCGCCAAGATCGTGATCGAGCGGCCGCACAAAAAGTGCCGCGTGACGATCCACTCGGCGCGTCCGGGCGTCGTGATCGGCAAGAAGGGCGCCGACATCGACAAGCTGCGCAAGCGGGTTGCCGATATCACGGCTTCCGACGTCGTCATCAATATCGTCGAAATCCGCAAGCCCGAGCTTGACGCGACCCTGGTCGCCGAATCGATCGCGCAGCAGCTCGAGCGCCGCGTCGCGTTCCGCCGCGCCATGAAGCGCGCCGTGCAGTCGGCGATGCGCCTGGGCGCCGAAGGCATCCGTATCAACTGTTCGGGTCGTCTTGGCGGCGCCGAAATCGCCCGCATGGAGTGGTACCGCGAGGGCCGCGTGCCGCTGCATACGCTGCGCGCCGACATCGACTACGGCGTTGCGACCGCGTTCACGACGTTCGGTACCTGCGGCGTCAAGGTCTGGATCTTCAAGGGTGAAATCCTCGAACACGATCCGATGGCCCAGGACAAGAAGATGGCTGAAGGTGACACCGGGCGGCCCCGCCGCGACGCGGCTGCGTGAAGCAAATAGGGATTGAGGGCTTGACGCCATGATGCAACCAAAGAAAACGAAGTTCCGGAAGGCGCATAAGGGTCGTATCCACGGCACCGCGACTTCGGGCGCGACGTTGTCGTTCGGCCAGTACGGTCTGAAAGCGATGGCGCCCGAGCGCGTCACCGCGCGTCAGATCGAGGCGGCCCGCCGCGCGCTGACCCGTCACATGAAGCGCGCCGGCCGGGTCTGGATCCGCGTATTCCCGGACGTTCCGGTGTCGAAGAAGCCCGCCGAGGTGCGCATGGGCTCCGGCAAGGGGACGCCCGAATTGTGGGTGGCCCGGGTAAAGCCCGGCCGCGTTCTGTTTGAAATCGACGGCGTCACGGTGCAGACCGCAAAGGAAGCGCTTTCGCTCGCCGCCGCCAAACTGCCGATCAAGACGCGCTTCGTCGCGCGTATTGCGGAATAGGGAAGACGGCCATGGCCCAGATGAA
This sequence comes from uncultured Alphaproteobacteria bacterium, assembly GCA_963832045.1. Lineage (GTDB taxonomy): Bacteria > Pseudomonadota > Alphaproteobacteria > Rhizobiales > Xanthobacteraceae > Bradyrhizobium. The sequence continues at coordinate 82,547 of CAWHSM010000002.1, read as the reverse complement.
AATTGCCGATATCCGCGCGATGAGCCCCGATCAGATGGACGATGCCGTCCTCAATCTGAAGAAGGAGCGCTTCAACCTGCGCTTCCAGCGCGCCACCGGGCAGCTCGAGAACACTTCGCGGTTGCGCGAGGCCCGCCGCGACATCGCCCGCGTCAAGACCGTTGCCGCGCAAGTTCGCGCCAAGAAGAAGTAGGGGACAGACCAATGCCGAAACGTACGCTTCAAGGCGTGGTCGTCAGCGACAAGCAGGCCAAGACGGTGGTGGTGCGCGTTGATCGCCGCTTCACTCATCCGATCTACAAGAAGACGATCCGCCGTTCGAAGAACTACCACGCGCACGACGAGGACAACCAGTTCAAGCCGGGCGATACGGTGTGGATCGAGGAAAGCAAGCCGATCTCGAAATTGAAGCGCTGGACGGTGGTCCGGGGCGAACATCAGAAGACGGCCTGAGGAGTTCGATCCGGCTTTGCCGGATTGGGAAATTTTAAGCGCGACTTTGCGCAAGCAGAAGAGGACGAGGTGCATCAATGATTCAGATGCAGACCAACCTCGACGTGGCCGACAATTCAGGCGCACGCCGTGTCATGTGCATCAAGGTGCTTGGGGGCTCCAAGCGCCGCTATGCCACCGTGGGCGACATCATTGTCGTGTCGATCAAGGAAGCGATCCCGCGCGGCAAGGTGAAGAAGGGCGACGTGATGAAGGCCGTGGTGGTGCGGGTCCGCAAGGACATTCGCCGCCCCGACGGCTCCGTCATCCGCTTCGACCGCAACGCGGCCGTGCTGATCAACAACCAGTCGGAGCCGGTCGGCACCCGCATTTTCGGACCCGTCCCGCGCGAACTGCGCGCCAAGAACCACATGAAGATCATCTCGCTCGCCCCGGAGGTGTTGTGATGGCTGCCAAGATCCGGAAGGGTGACAAGGTTGTGGTGCTGTCGGGCCGCGACAAGGGTCGCACCGGCGAGGTGTTCGAGGTACGCCCCGACGAGAGCAAGGCGCTCGTGCGTGGCGTCAATCTCGTCAAGCGCCACCAGAAGCAGACGCAGGCCCAGGAGGGCGGCATCATCTCGAAAGAGTCGCCGATCCACCTGTCCAACATTGCGATCGTCGGCAAGGACGGCAAGCCGACCCGCGTAGGTTTCAAGATTCAGGCAGATGGCACGAAAGTACGCATCGCCAAACGTTCGGGAGCAGAGATCGATGGCTGAGACCGCATACGTCCCGCGCCTTCGCACGGAATTTGACAAGAAGATTCGCGGCAAGCTGACCGAACAGTTCGGCTATGCCAACGTGATGCAGGTGCCGCGGCTCGACAAGGTCGTGCTCAACATGGGCATCGGCGAGGCCGTCAACGACCGCAAGAAGGCGGAACTCGCTGCGGCCGATCTGACGCTGATCGCCGGCCAGAAGGCGGTCGTGACCTATTCGCGCATCGCCATTGCGACCTACAAGCTGCGCGAGAACCAGCCGATCGGCTGCAAGGTCACGCTGCGCAAGGCCAAGATGTATGAGTTCATCGACCGCCTCGTGACCGTCGCGCTGCCTCGCGTGCGCGACTTCCGCGGCCTCAACCCGAAGAGCTTCGACGGCCGCGGCAACTATTCGCTCGGCATCAAGGAGCACATCATTTTCCCCGAGATCGACTTCGACAAGATGGGGGAAACGTGGGGCATGGACATCACGGTGTGCACCACGGCGGGCACCGACGAGGAAGCAAGGGCATTGTTGACCGCATTCAATTTCCCGTTCCGGCAGTGAGACGCTGAAAAAAGCCTCTCAAACGCGGAAACCCAGGAGCCAAGCATGGCAAAGAAGAGTTCGATCGAGAAGAACAACCGGCGCAAGCGGATGGCGAAGAACGCCGCTCCTCAGCGCGCGAAGCTGAAGGCCATCATCGCCGACAAGACCAAGCCGATGGAAGAGCGGTTCGCCGCGACGCTGAAGCTTGCCGAGATGCCGCGCAATTCGTCGCCGACCCGGATTCGCAACCGTTGCGAACTGACCGGGCGTCCGCGCTCGACCTATCGCAAGAACAAGCTTTCCCGTATCGCGCTGCGCGAACTCGGCTCCAAGGGCCTGGTTCCCGGGCTCGTAAAGTCGAGCTGGTAAGGAGGGTCGGTCCATGTCAACGCACGATCCGATCAGCGATCTCATCACCCGCATCCGCAACGCGCAGATGCGCGCCAAGCCCAAGGTTTCGACCCCGGGTTCGAAGATGCGCGCCAATGTGCTCGAAGTGCTCAAGGCGGAAGGCTATATCCGCGGCTACGCCAGCGTCGAGCATGCCTCGGGCCGCAGCGAGCTCGAGATCGAGTTGAAATATTTCGACGGCGAGCCGGTGATCCGTGAGATCGAACGGGTGTCGAAGCCGGGGCGTCGGGTTTATGCCTCGGTGAAGAACCTGCCGCGCGTGAACAACGGTCTCGGCATTTCGGTGCTGTCGACGCCGAAGGGAATCATGGCTGACCACGAGGCGCGTGACGCGAACGTGGGCGGCGAAATTCTCTTTACGGTGTTTTGAGGAGAAATCAGCCATGTCACGTATTGGCAAGAAGCCGGTGACGATCCCGTCGGGCGTTACCGCGACCGTCGAAGGACAGACGGTGAAGATGAAGGGGCCGAAGGGCCAGCTTTCCTTCGTCGTGCACGACGATGTCGAGGTGAAGTTCGAGAAGGGCGTGGTGACGGTTGCGCCGCGCGTCAAGACCAACCGCGCGCAGGCCATGTACGGCACGGCGCGCGCCCAGGTCGCGAACCTCGTCGCCGGCGTCACCAAGGGTTTCGAGAAGAAGCTCGAGATCAACGGCGTCGGCTACCGCGCCGCGTTGCAGGGCAAGAACCTGCAACTCGCGCTCGGCTACAGCCATGACGTGGTCTTTCCGATCCCGGAAGGCATCGCGATCACCGTGCCGAAGCCGACCGAGATCGTCATTGTCGGCAACGATAGCCAGCGTGTCGGCCAGGTCGCCGCCGAGATCCGCAGCTACCGTCCGCCGGAGCCCTACAAGGGCAAGGGCGTGAAGTATTCCGACGAATTTATCTTCCGCAAGGAAGGCAAGAAGAAGTAACGGAGCCGGTCATGTCGAGATTGAAAGCCACGAATGCCCGGCGCACGCAGCGCGTGAGGCTCGCGTTGCGCCGTTCCGCAAACGGCCGTCCGCGCCTGTCGGTGTTCCGTTCGTCCAAGCATATCTACGCCCAGGTTATCGACGACCTGAAGGGCGAGACTTTGGCTTCGGCTTCCTCGCTGGAAAAGACCATGCGCGAGGGCGGCAAGACGGGAGCCAACATCGATGCGGCGAAAGCCGTCGGCAAGCTGCTGGCGGAGCGCGCGGTAAAGAACGGCGTCACCGAAGTGGTGTTCGATCGCGGCGGTTATCTCTATCACGGCCGCGTCAAGGCGCTCGCCGATGCGGCGCGCGAAAGCGGATTGAGCTTCTAGGAATTGGCGACTTAACGGACACGAGGACAGGGGCCTTCAGCCTCTCAAGGATTGGAAAACACCATGGCAGGTGAACGCGAACGCGGCGGACGCGAACGAAGCAGGGATCGCGAGGAGCGCGACAGCGAGTTCGTCGACAAGCTCGTCCACATCAACCGTGTGGCGAAGGTGGTGAAGGGCGGCAAGCGCTTCGGCTTCGCGGCGTTGGTCGTGATCGGCGACCAGAAGGGCCGGGTCGGGTTTGGCCACGGCAAGGCGCGCGAGGTTCCCGAGGCGATCCGCAAGGCCACCGACGCGGCCAAGCGCAATCTGACGCGCGTGGCGTTGCGCGAGGGCCGCACGCTGCATCACGACATTGCCGGCCGTCACGGCGCGGGGCGCGTCTATCTGCGCGCGGCACCGGCCGGTACCGGCATCATCGCCGGCGGTCCGATGCGCGCCGTGTTCGAGACGCTCGGCATTCAGGACGTGGTGGCGAAGTCGATCGGCTCGTCCAACCCCTACAACATGGTTCGCGCGACCTTCGATGCGCTCAAGCACCAGGATTCGCCGCGGTCGGTTGCAGCCCGCCGCAACATCAAGGTGTCGACGTTGCAGTCGCGCCGGGTCGGCGGCGACGCCGAAGCGGTCGCCGAATAACAAATCCGCGCTTTTTCGCGCGTTACGGAGTTAAAGAGATGGCCAAGGCCACAAAGACGATCAAGGTCGAGCAGACCCACAGCGCGATCCGCCGCCACCACTCGCAGCGTGCGACGCTGATCGGATTGAAGCTCAACAAGATCGGCCGCGTGACCGAGTTGAAGGACACGCCTCAGATTCGCGGCATGATCGCCAAGGTTCAGCATCTCGTCCGCGTCGTCGGCGAGAAGTAAGAGAGCAGCATGATCCCGAAAAGTGGGAACCGGTTTTCGGTCGAGATCATGCTTAAGAGACAAGGAAGCGAACGATGAAGCTCAGCGATATCGCCGACAATGCCGGCTCGCGCAAAAAGCGGATGCGCGTCGGCCGTGGCATCGGCTCGGGCAAGGGCAAGCAGGCCGGCCGTGGCGGCAAGGGTCAGACCGCGCGCTCCGGCGTGCGCATCAAGGGTTTTGAGGGTGGTCAGATGCCGCTGCATCGGCGCCTTCCCAAGCGCGGTTTCAACAACATCTTCCGGCTCGATTTCGTCGAGATCAATCTGGACCGGCTTCAGCAGGCTATCGACGCCAAGCTGCTCGACGTCAAGAATACGGTCAATGCGGAATCGCTGGTGAAGGCCCGCGTGTTGCGGCGCGCCAGGGACGGCGTCCGGCTGCTCGGGCGGGGCGAACTCAAGGCCAAGCTGAATATCGAGGTCCACGGGGCTTCCAAATCCGCGATCGCAGCGGTCGAAAAGGCCGGCGGGACGGTGAAGATCCTGGCGCCGGCCCCGAAGGACGAAGGCGAGGCGGCGTAACATCTGCGTCATCGGCTGTCCCGGCGCCGGCAAATCGCCGGACAAACGATGGACTTATTGTCGCCGGGCACCAAATAATGCCTTGCGTCCAGCCTTGCGCGGCAAGCGGGCAAAGCGGGGCGAGGGGCGGCGGGAGAGAACCTAGAGATGGTCTCAGCAGCAGAACAATTAGCGGCCAACCTCAATTTTGGCGCGCTGGCCAAAGCCGATGAGCTGAAGAAACGGATCTGGTTCACCCTGGGTGCGCTGCTCGTTTACCGGCTCGGGACCTACATTCCGCTGCCCGGTATCGATCCCAATATCTGGGAGCAGGTGTTTCGCTCCCAGGCCGGCGGCATTCTCGGCATGTTCAACATGTTCGCCGGCGGGGGCATCCACCGCATGGCGATCTTTGCGCTCAACATCATGCCGTATATCTCGGCCTCGATCATCATTCAGCTCCTGACCACCGTCTCGCCGCAGCTCGAAGCACTCAAGAAAGAGGGCGAAGCGGGCCGCAAGATGCTGAACCAGTACACCCGTTATCTCACGGTGCTTCTCGCCGCTTTCCAGTCCTATGGCATCGCCGTCGGGTTGGAGGGCGCCGGCAACGTGGTGAGCGATCCCGGGATGTTTTTCCGTCTGTCGACGGCGATCACGCTGACCGGCGGCACCATGTTCCTGATGTGGCTCGGCGAGCAGATCACCTCGCGCGGCATCGGCAACGGCATTTCGCTGATCATTCTTTCCGGCATCGTCGCCGAATTGCCGTCGGCGCTCGCCAACATGCTGGAACTTGGCCGTCAGGGCGCATTGTCCACCGGCCTGATCCTGATCGTGATTGCGATGGCGGTCGTGGTGATTGCGTTCATCGTGTTCATGGAGCGCGCGCAACGGCGCCTTTTGATCCAGTATCCGAAGCGTCAGGTCGGCAACAAGATGTTCGAGGGCCAGTCTTCGCATCTGCCGCTCAAGCTGAATACCTCGGGCGTGATTCCTCCGATCTTTGCGTCGTCGCTGCTGTTGCTGCCGACGACGGTTGCCAATTTCAACGCCGGCCGCGGGCCGGAATGGTTTCAATGGATCACGACACAGCTCGGTCACGGCCGTCCGCTGTTCCTTATTCTTTATCTCGCGCTGATCGTATTCTTCGCGTTCTTCTACACGGCTATAGTGTTCAATCCGACCGAGACCGCCGATAATCTCAAGAAGCACGGCGGCTTCATCCCCGGCATCCGGCCGGGCGAGCGCACCGCCGAATATATCGATTACGTGCTGTCGCGAATTACGGTGCTGGGCGCGATCTACCTTGCGATAGTGTGCCTGATACCTGAAATCCTGATTTCCTATGCCTCGGTGCCGTTTTATTTTGGCGGAACGTCGCTTCTGATCGTGGTCAGCGTGACCATGGATACGGTGGCGCAGGTTCAGGGATATCTTTTGGCCCACCAGTATGAGGGGCTGATTCGGAAATCGAAGTTGAGGGGCCGCCGCCGCTAGTAGTCCGGTTCTAACGCGCGCACCCATTTTTGCGCTGCGTCGCGGCATTCACCAGCGACATTGTTGATTTTCGATCCTGAGTGTGCGGTGATCGGCGTGCCGGAAGCTTGATCCGGAACTGAAGGTTTGCGTTGAGCCGCGAAGTGGACGCCGGATTTCCTTGCGACAAATGCCAAAGATGATTGCGTGGGGCGCGCGCATGCTCGAATAATAAGCCAGGAACGCGACGGCGGTTCATCCGGAATCCCTCGCGCTCTAGTGTCCCGATTCCGAAGTTCGTAGCATTTTGGGGAGCCACGTTTCGAACTTCGGAATCGAAAGGACACTGACAAACCTATTGATCTAGTGTGGCTTTGGTTCAGAAGTCCGCATGATCAACTCGCGGCACAAACGATGCGGACTTCTGAACCGCCACACTAGCGGGGGCGAAACGAAAGATGAGACTCATTCTTCTTGGCCCGCCGGGTTCGGGCAAGGGAACCCAGGCGCAACGGCTGATTCATCGCTACGGCCTCGTCCAGCTTTCCACCGGCGAGATGTTGCGTGCCGCGGTCGCGGCGCAGACGCCCATCGGTCTGAAGGCCAAGGACATCATGGCGAACGGTGGCCTGGTGCCGGACGAAATCGTGATCGGCATCATTTCCGACCGGCTGGACCAGCCGGACGCGGAGAAGGGTTTTATCCTCGACGGCTTTCCGCGCACGGTGCCGCAGGCCCAGGCGCTGGATGACCTCCTGAAGAAAAAGCGTCTCAAGCTCGATGCGGTGATCGAGCTCCGCGTCAATGAGAGTGCTCTGTTGCAGCGGGTTGAAAACCGTGCCGCCGAAACGCGGGCGCGGGGCGAAGAGGTTCGGATCGACGACACCCCGGAGGTGCTGACCAAGCGGTTGGCGAGCTACCGGACGCTGACCGAGCCCCTGATTCACTACTACTCCGAACGCCGCAAATTGCTGACCGTCGACGGCATGATGACCATCGAGCACGTCACCTACGAGATCGGCCGCATTCTCGCGGCGATCGGGGCGGCGGAGGTGAAATCGACGAAAAAGGCAGCCAGGCCGGCGGTAAAGGCCACCGAGGCGGCTCCCAGGAAAGCCGTAAAACCGGTCAAAAAGGCTCCCCGCAGGGCTGGAAAGGCCGCCAGGGCGGCTCCGAAGGGCAGCAAAGAGGGTCGTGCCGGGAAACCGGCCAAGAAAGCGCCCGGCAAGGCGGTTTCGGGTTCCCGCAACCGGGCGTCTGCGGGGTTGCGGAAGGCTGCCAAAAAGGCGCCGAAAAAGGTAGGGAAACGGCGGGCTTAAGGCTTGGAGACGGTTGACGAAACCCGTTTCAATCCTTTAATAAGCCCGCATCCAAGTCGGATAGTTTCAAACGATGCCGGGCCCCGAAATCACCAAGGGGAAGGGCGTCGTGTTCGCGTTTGTGGACACCTGCCCGAGACAAGCGAAGACAGAGCGCGATAGCGCCTTTAGAGAAATGGCCGTTTTCCCCAGGCGGGATCGGCGACAGGAGAGAAGTTCGTGGCCCGTATTGCCGGTGTGAACATCCCGACCAACAAGCGCGTGCTGATCGCGCTCCAATATATCCATGGCATCGGCCAGAAGAACGCGGCCGACATCATGGAGAAGGTCAAGATTCCCACAGACCGTCGCGTCAATCAGCTGAGCGACCAGGAAGTGCTGCAAATCCGCGAAGTGATCGACCGCGACTACATGGTCGAGGGCGATCTTCGTCGCGAGACGGGCATGAACATCAAGCGTCTGATGGACCTCGGCTGCTACCGCGGCCTTCGCCATCGCCGTGGATTGCCGGTACGTGGGCAACGCACCCACACCAATGCGCGCACGCGCAAGGGTCCGGCCAAGTCGATCGCCGGCAAGAAGAAGTAAGAGAGCGAATAGGGAGGGAGTAGCGAATAATTCTATTCGCCACTCGCTACCCACTACTCGCCTCACAGGTGTAGCCGCTGGCATTACGGCGGCGTTGAGATCGTTAGGAAAGGTTTTTAGGTAATGGGCAAGGAAGCCACCCGCGTACGCCGCCGCGAGCGCAAGAACATCGCCTCCGGCGTGGCGCACGTGAATTCGTCGTTCAACAACACCACCATCACCATCACCGACGCGCAGGGCAACACCATTGCCTGGTCGTCGGCGGGAACGATGGGGTTCAAGGGATCGCGCAAGTCGACCCCCTATGCCGCGCAGGTGGCGGCGGAAGACGTCTCCAAGAAGGCGCAGGAACACGGCATGCGCACGCTGGAGGTTGAAGTTGCGGGCCCGGGTTCGGGCCGTGAATCGGCGCTTCGCGCACTTCAGGCGGCGGGTTTCACCGTCACCTCGATCCGCGACGTGACGACGATTCCGCATAATGGTTGCCGTCCGCGCAAGCGCCGACGGGTTTGATGTTTTGAGGTGCGGGCGGCTTTGCCGCCTGCAAGCGTTTTGAGCAATTGCAAGCCGCGGACTGTTCCCGCGAGGTCTCCAACGCCAGTGATTTGGTTGGCAAATCGACTGGCCCATGGGTGAAAACAGTGACGATCCAGAAAAATTGGCAAGAATTGATCCGGCCGAACAAGCTCCAGGTGTCTCCGGGCTCCGATGCGATACGCTTTGCGACCCTGGTCGCCGAGCCGCTTGAGCGTGGCTTCGGCCAGACGCTCGGCAACGCCTTGCGCCGCATCCTGCTCTCATCGCTGCAGGGCGCCGCGGTGCAGTCGGTGCACATCGACGGCGTACTGCATGAGTTCTCCTCGATCGCCGGCGTCCGCGAGGACGTCACCGACATCGTGCTGAACATCAAGGACATCTCGATCAAGATGCAGGGCGAGGGCCCCAAGCGCATGGTCGTGAAGAAGCAGGGCCCGGGCGTCGTGACCGCCGGCGACATCCAGACGGTCGGCGACGTCACGGTGCTCAACCCCGATCTGCAGATCTGCACCCTCGACGAGGGCGCCGAGATTCGCATGGAATTCACGGTTTCCTCGGGCAAGGGCTATGTCGCCGCCGAGCGTAACCGTCCCGAAGACGCGCCGATCGGCCTGATCCCGGTCGACGCCCTGTACTCCCCGGTGCGCAAGGTTTCCTACAAGGTCGAGAACACCCGCGAGGGCCAGATCCTCGACTACGACAAGCTGACGATGACGATCGAGACCAACGGCGCGATCTCGCCGGACGATGCGGTCGCCTATGCCGCGCGCATCCTGCAAGACCAGCTCAACGTGTTCGTCAACTTCGAAGAGCCGCGCAAGGAAGTCGCCCAGGAGATCATCCCGGATCTCGCCTTCAACCCGGCCTTCCTCAAGAAGGTGGACGAACTCGAATTGTCGGTTCGTTCGGCCAACTGCCTGAAGAACGACAACATCGTCTATATCGGCGACCTCGTGCAGAAGTCGGAAGCGGAAATGCTCCGCACCCCGAACTTCGGCCGCAAGTCGCTGAACGAGATCAAGGAAGTGCTGGCCCAGATGGGTCTGCATCTCGGCATGGAAGTGCCGGGCTGGCCGCCGGAGAACATCGACGAGCTCGCCAAGCGCTTCGAGGATCACTACTGAGTTTCGTCATTCCGGGATGGTGCGCTAGCACCAGACCCGGAATCTCGAGATTCCGGATCGATGCTTCGCATCGTCCGGAATGACCAAAATAGCAGGGCGAACGCAGGCAGCCCACCTGAGAATGTCGGACGAACCGTCGCGACAGTAGAGAGTTAAGGATTATTTCAATGCGTCACGGCAAGGTTCACCGCAAACTCAACCGTACGGCCGAGCATCGGCGCGCGATGTTCGCCAATATGTGCGCGTCGCTGATCAAGCACGAGCAGATCGTTACCACGCTGCCAAAGGCTAAGGAACTGCGTCCGATCGTCGAAAAGCTCGTGACGCTGGGCAAGAAGGGTGGCCTCTCGATGCGCCGCCAGGCGATCTCCGAGATGCGCGATCTCGATCAGGTCAGGAAGCTGTTCGACGTTCTGGCGTCCCGCTACAAGGACCGTCACGGCGGCTATACCCGCATCATCAAGGCAGGCTTCCGCTACGGCGACAACGCGCCGATGGCTGTGATCGAATTCGTCGATCGCGACGTCGATGCCAAGGGGCAGGATTCCGGCCCGGTGCAAGAGAAGGAAGCCGAGGCGGCTTGACGCCGGCTTTTGCGATTTCTCGTTACCCTCGTTCAAAAGCGGCGCCCGGTGCGCCGCTTTTTTTGCTTGGGATTCCCGATTTCATCGTTGCGCGCCGGAACGACCCGAGTGACAGGCTACCACCCCTCCAGCACGATCTTGCCGCGCGATTGGCCGCTTTCCAGAAGCGCGTGCGCGCGTTTCAGGTTGGCGGCATTGATCGTCCCAAAGTTCTCGCCGAGCGTGGTTTTCAACACGCCGTTGTCGACGAGGTCGGCGACGTCGTTGAGCAGATGGTGCTGGCCGATCATGTCGGCCGTCCGAAACGACGAACGGGTGAACATCGATTCCCAATGGACCGAGCATGACTTGCCCTTGAAGGCGGCAACGTTGAATTCGGAGGGATCGTCGATCAATCCATATTTGCCCTGCGGGGCGATGATTTCCGCCAGCGCCTTGTAGTGCTGTTCGGTGTTGGTCAGGCTTGCGATCAGCCCGACGGGCGGCACTTTCAGTTTCTCGATCTGCTCCTTCATCGGCATGGCGTGATCGACGACGGCATGGGCCCCGAGATCAAGGCACCATTTGTGCGATTCCGCCCGCGAGGCCGTGGCGACGACCGTCAGCCCGGTCAGCCGCCGCGCGAGCTGGATCAGGATCGAGCCGACGCCGCCGGCGCCGCCGATGATCAGGAGCGTGCGGGGATCGGCGCTTTTTCCGGGCACCGCGCCGAGGCGGTCGAACAACAGTTCCCACGCGGTGATCGAGGTCAGCGGCAGCGCGGCGGCTTGCGCAAATGACAGCGTTTTCGGCTTGCGGCCGACGATGCGCTCGTCGACCAGATGAAATTGCGAATTGGTGCCCTGGCGCAGGATCGAGCCGGCGTAGAAAACCTCATCGCCCGGCTTGAACAAGCTCACCTCGGGCCCGATTGCATCGACGACGCCGGCCGCGTCAAAGCCCAGAATTTTGAATTCGCCCTCGGCGGGGCTAGCGCGCTTGCGGACCTTGTAATCGACGGGATTGGCGGAGACCGCCTTGACGGCGACGCGGATGTCGCGGCCCTCCGGTTCCACTTTGACGGCCTCGAAATCGATCAGAGCCTCGGCGTCGTCGATCGGCAGGGATTTCTTGTATCCGACGGCCTTCATCTGGCTTTTCTCCCTTGAGGGGTTGGTGCCGCCGCCCACGGCTGATTGGGCATGGCGGGGAGGAGACATTGCCGTCTCTATGACGCCAAATTGTCCCGCTGGAAAGCCGTGCAAGAGGCCCGATTCGCTTCTAATAGCCTGACAGGCCGCCTATATTCGTATTTTCACGTCGCCCAGGGGATATCTTCATGATTGCGGCACGCTTTGGCACGGCATTGTTGGTTCTATTGGCTGCGGCGCCTGCGATGTCGCAGGACCGGCGCGTACCGGCTTCCGCAGCCGAATTGAAACTCTCTTACGCGCCGATCGTGCAACGGGTGCAGCCCGCGGTGGTCAATGTCTACGCCGCTAAAGTGGTGCAGGACCGCAATCCGCTGCTCGACGATCCGATCTTCCGCCGCTTCTTCGGCGTTCCCGGCCAGCAGCCTGAGCAGATGCAGCGCTCGCTCGGATCGGGCGTGATGGTCGATCCGTCCGGGCTTGTTGTGACCAACAACCACGTCATCGAGGGTGCCGATCAGGTCAAGGTTTCGCTCTCCGACAAGCGCGAGTTCGAAGCCGAGATCGTGCTCAAGGACAGCCGCACGGATCTGGCCGTGCTGCATTTGAAGGATGTCAAAGAAAAATTTCCAACCCTCGACCTCGCCAATTCCGATGAGTTGCAGGTCGGCGACGTCGTGCTGGCGATTGGCAATCCCTTCGGCGTGGGACAGACCGTCACCCACGGCATCATCTCGGCGCTGGCGCGAACGCAAGTGGGTATCACCGACTACCAGTTCTTCATCCAGACCGATGCCGCCATCAATCCCGGCAATTCGGGCGGTGCGCTGGTCGATATGACCGGCAAACTCGCCGGCATCAATACAGCGATTTTCTCGCGCTCCGGCGGCTCGCAGGGCATCGGCTTTGCGATCCCTGCCAACATGGTGCGCGTCGTGGTGGCCTCGGCCAGGAGCGGCGGCAAGGCGGTCAGGCGGCCATGGCTTGGCGCGCGGTTGCAGGCGGTGACGCCTGAGATCGCCGAGACGCTGGGGTTGCGCCGTCCGACCGGCGCCCTGGTCGCCAATATCGTTGCGGGCAGTCCGGGCGCTCGCGCCGGGCTCAAGCCCTCTGATTTGATTGTCGCGATCGACGGGCAGGCAGTCGATGATCCCAATGCCTTCGACTACCGCTTCGCGACACGCCCGCTCGGCGGCGCGGCCGAGGTCGACGTGCAGCGATCGGGCAAGCCGGTCAAACTGACAATACCGCTTGAGACGGCGCCCGATGGCGGCCGCAATGAAATCGTGCTGACGACGCGTTCGCCGTTCCAGGGGGCCAAGGTTGCGAATATCTCGCCGGCGGTGGCCGATGAGATGCATCTGGATGCGGATACCGAAGGCGTGGTGGTGACGGAACTCGCCGACAGCAGCACGGCGGCCGGCGTCGGCTTTCAGAAGGGTGATATCATCCTCGCGGTGAACAACCAGAAAATCGTCAAGACCAGCGATCTCGACAAGGCGACGCGTGACGGCTCCCGGCTGTGGCGGATCAAGATGGTCCGCGGCGGCCAGCAGATCAGCGTCACGCTCGGCGGATGAACCGAAAGCCGAAACACGAAGGCGCAAACCTCTTCGCCGCCGCAGGGCTGGCACAGGACGCGCCGCATCCGCTCCCCGACCGCATGCGCCCGCGCACGCTCACCGATGTCGTCGGTCAGGATCACATATTGGGGCCGGATGGCGCGCTGACGCGCATGCTTGAGACCCGCACGCTCGGATCGCTGATCTTCTGGGGACCGCCGGGCACCGGCAAGACTACCGTTGCGCGGCTGCTCGCCGACGCGACCGATCTGCATTTCGAACAGATCTCCGCGGTATTTTCCGGGGTTGCCGACCTGAAGAAGGTGTTCGATGCCGCGCGCGGGCGCCGCGAGACCGGCAAGGGGACATTGCTGTTTGTCGACGAGGTCCATCGCTTCAACCGCGCGCAGCAGGATTCGTTTCTCCCGGTGATGGAGGACGGCACCGTCGTGCTGGTCGGGGCGACCACTGAAAATCCCTCGTTCGAACTCAACGCGGCGTTGTTGTCGCGCGCGCGTGTTTTGGTATTTCATTCGCTCGATTCCGCCGCGATCGAAAAGCTGTTCGTCCACGCCGAGAAAATCGAGGGCAGGAAATTGCCGCTCGATGCGGAGGCCCGCGCTGTGCTGGTCCGCATGGCCGACGGCGATGGCCGCGCCGCGCTGACCTTGGCCGAAGAGGTCTGGCGCGCGGCACGCGCGGACGAGGTCTTCGATGCCGTCCAGTTGCAGGCGATCCTGCAGCGCCGCGCGCCGATCTACGACAAGTCGGCGGACGGTCATTACAACCTGATTTCGGCGCTGCATAAATCGGTGCGCGGTTCCGATCCCGACGCTGCGCTCTACTACCTGGCGCGCATGATGGATGCCGGCGAGGATCCGCTGTTTCTGGCGCGGCGCGTGGTTCGGATGGCGGTCGAGGACATTGGTCTCGCCGACCCGCAGGCGCTCGTCATCTGCAACGCCGCCAAGGACGCTTACGACTTCCTGGGCTCGCCGGAAGGCGAACTCGCCATCGCGCAGGCCGTGATTTACCTCGCCACCGCGCCGAAATCGAACGCGGCCTACAAGGCGTTCGGCGCTGCGATGCGCGCGGCGAAAGAGGCCGGCTCCCTGCTGCCGCCCAAGCATATCCTGAACTCACCGACCAGACTGATGAAATCGGAAGGTTACGGCGAAGGCTATGAATACGATCACGACGCGCCGGATGCGTTTTCCGGGCAGGATTATTTCCCCGAGGCCATGGAGCGCCAGACCTTCTATAATCCGCCCGATCGCGGCTTCGAGCGCGAAATCAGGAAGCGGCTCGACTACTGGGCGAAGCTCAGGCGCGAGCGGAGCGCTAAGTAGGCGCCATTTTCGTCATGCCCGGCACTCGGGTCCGGCTTCGCCGGCCCGAGCACAGGCCCATTGTGCCGGGCATCCACGTCTTCGCTTAAGTGAGGCCGGAAAGCCGTGGATGGCCGGGACAAGCCCTCGGAGAGTTTTTGGGCGATTTCCGGCGGCATCGGACTTTCCGCAGCCCATGCCGAGACGGCGATGACAGCCGAAACAATAGCCAACGCACAACCCGTTATTCGCATTCCGCTTTCTCCTGGTCTTCAACCGGCGGAACATGACCGATCCAGCTCAGGATTTGTATTCATTTCGCCGTGACGATTGGCGGCTTTTGCGCTACCCAACAGCTCCCTTTGGAGCCCGCAAGACCCCATGAGCCGCCGTACCCGAAAACCCCTGCCCAAGCGCAACGCGGGCGATCGCCCGAAGGGCGCGCGGCCCTACCGGGGCTCGCAGGCCGAGCGATCGCATGGGCATCGTCCCGGTGGCAAGGCTGCGGTGCGCCTCGCACCCGCCGCGCCTCATGCGGCCAAGCCGTTCAAGGCCGAGCCTGCAAAGGAAGCAACTGAGCCGGCGCCGTTGCCCGCCAAAGTGCAGACCGTGGTCGTGACCGCGGACGAGAACAACATGCGCGTCGATCGCTTTCTGGAAGCGCGCTTTCCGGGCCTGTCGTTCTCCCACATCCAGCGCATCGTTCGCAAAGGCGAGCTCCGCGTCAACGGCAAACGTGCCGACAGCAAGGACCGGTTGGAGGAGGGGCAGAGCGTCCGCATTCCACCGCTCAAGCTCGATGCGCCCAAGGGTGGCGGCGGTCCGCTCTCTGAAGCCGCAGCAAAGACACTCGCTGCGCTTAAGGAAATGACCCTCTACGAGGATGCCGACGTGCTGGTGCTGAACAAGCCTGCCGGCTTGGCGGTACAGGGCGGTTCCGGCACCACGCGCCATCTCGATCAGATGCTGGAAGTGATGCGGGACGCGAAAGGCCAAAAGCCGCGGCTGGTGCACCGGCTCGACAAGGAAACATCGGGCTGCCTTCTGGTCGCCAAAACACGTTTTGCCGCAACCGCGCTGACCGGATCGTTCCGTCATCGCTCGGCGCGAAAAATCTACTGGGCGCTGGTGGCCGGCGTGCCGAAGCCCAAGCAGGGCCGCATCTCGACCTTTCTCGCCAAGGAAGAGAGCGAGGAAGACTCCATCATGCGGATCGCCGAGCATGGCGACGAGGGCGCAAGCCACGCCGTCACTTACTATGCGGTGGTGGAAACCTCGGCCCAGAAACTCGCCTGGGTATCGCTGAAGCCGGTGACGGGACGAACGCACCAGTTGCGCGCGCATATGGCGCATATCGATCACGCCATTGTCGGCGACCCCAAATATTTCAATAAGGAAAACTGGGAGTTGCCGGGCGGTTTGCAGAAACGGCTTCATCTTCTGGCGCGCCGGATCGTGATTCCCCATCCGCGCGGCGGCGTGATCGATGCCACTGCGCCGTTGCCGGCCCATATGCTGCAATCGTGGAACCTGCTCGGCCTCGAGCACGACCGTTTCGACCCGATCGAAAACGCACCTGAAGAATAATTTAACTTGCGGTTTCGCGGAGGCATCACGACATAGCCCTGATGAAACGGCTATTGATCCTTGCCCTTGCAATGGCGGCGGCGTTGATCGCCACTGAGGCCACGTTCGCGCAAGCTTTCATTCCGCCCGGCGGATCGCAATTCAATCCGCTCAATGCGCCACTGCCACCACCTCCGCCACCGCCCAAAATCGAGGTTCCGGTGGTCCCGAAGTTGGATGCGCTGCCGAGCTATAACTATCTGCCAGCGTCGCGTCCCTCGTTCGGCGACAAGATCACCACCTGCCTGCAGGAGGGCGCCGCGGCCGGGCTTGGCCCGGGCGATCGCGAGGTCTATTCGCGGAGCTGCGCCAACGGCCGGTAGAGCAGGGCTCAGCCCCGGTATTGCGCGAGGAATGCGCGCAACGAATCATGTGGGTTTTCGACGTCGTAGATCACCCAGCCGTCGCGCTTTCCTTAACATCGCGCTTGCCGTAATTTATGCACGATATCACGCAAACCGAAGCCGAACACTTATGCGCGAACACTTCGACGAAATCGCGGGCATATCCGAGGCCAATCCGATGGAATCCGCGCGGCGGTC
Source organism: uncultured Alphaproteobacteria bacterium (assembly GCA_963832045.1). Taxonomy (GTDB): domain Bacteria; phylum Pseudomonadota; class Alphaproteobacteria; order Rhizobiales; family Xanthobacteraceae; genus Bradyrhizobium. The sequence continues at coordinate 65,867 of CAWHSM010000002.1, read as the reverse complement.
GTCGCGCGCGGTCCTGCGCAAGCGGTTTTATACCAGCGCCGGTGTCGGCGAGGCCGACGGCGGTTTTACGGTCACGCTCGACGGCAAGCCGATCAAGACGCCCTCGGGGCGGACCGTCATCGTGCCGGCGCGCGCATTGGCCGAGATGATCGCGGCGGAATGGAATGCGCAAGGCGAGAACATCGAACCTCTGACCATGCCGTTGACGCGGCTTGCCAACAGCGTCGTGCAGGGCGTCGTCGATCAGGCCGAGGCGGTGAGGGATGACGTCGCCAAATATTTCGGCTCCGATCTGTTGTGTTACCGGGCCGGCCATCCCGAAGGGCTGGTCGCGCGCGAGGCCGCCTATTGGGACCCGATCCTGTTCTGGGCGGCTGAGGCGCTTGGCGCGCATTTCATTCTTGCCGAGGGCATCATGCATGTTCGCCAGCCCGATGCTGCTGTCGCCGCGGCGCGCGGGGGCCTGCCGGCCGATCCCTGGGCCATCGCGGCCCTGCATGTGATCACGGCGCTGACGGGATCGGCGCTGCTCGCGCTGGCGCTGTTCTACGGCGTGATCGATCAGGACCAGGCCTGGGCGGCGGCCCATGTCGATGAGGATTGGAATACCGAGAAATGGGGCGTGGATGAGGAAGTGGCGGCGCGGAAGGCCGCCAAGCTGGTCGACTTCAAGGCTGCCGCGGGCGTTCTGAAAGCCCTCGATCGAAGCGGTTAGGTCTGTCTCGGTTAACGAGAGGTTTACGACCGCTGGGTAACTTCGACCAAGCTTATCCCGGTGCAGCCATGGCGATCACGATCACTCCGAATATTCAGCCCGCATCCGCATCGGCGCCGGCCGCGCCGACGGCCGGAATTGTGCTGCAACCGGGTGAGGTGGTCACCGCGCAGGTCGTTCAGGTCCTCGGCAACGACCAGGTGCAAATTGCCATTGCCGGTGCGACGATCGAGGCGACAACTCAAGTGCCGCTTCAGGCCGGTCAGTCCTTGCAATTGCAGGTCTCGCAGACCCCAAACGGCATCGGGCTTGCGATCGTCAACCAGCCGAGCACCGCTGCCAGTCAGGCGAGTGCCGGCGGTGCTGCGACATCCGATTCCGTCACGTTGGCGCCCTCGTTGGCGGCGACCCTTTCGGCCACCACGACGCCAGCCAATCCGCTGACGCCGGCCGAGACGCTCGCGGTGACGCTCGCGGCCCAGACGGCGGCGGCCCAGCAGACCTCGCTGGCGCCGCTGTTTGCCAATCTCGAGGTTGCGGCCGGGCTCAGCCTGCCGCCGCTGGTGCAGCAGGCCGTGGCGCAAGTCCTCGCTCAACAGACCAATCTCGATCAGAACCTGACCGGTAGCGCCGTCAAACAGGCCTTTCAGTCTTCCGGCCTGTTCCTCGAAAGCGCGATCGCAGCCGGATCAGGATTATCGTCGAGTGGCGGACCGGATCTGAAGGCGGCGTTGATCGTGCTCCGCCAGGCGCTCTCGACCTCGCTGGCGAGCGCGAGCGAGACGGCCACGCCGGCTGCCGCGTCCGAGCCGGGCGCAACGTCAGCCACGCCCCCGCAAGGCTCCGCGTCTGACGGGCCCACATCGCCTGGTGCGGCCGCGCCCGATCCCACCTCCGAGCCGGCTTCGACGGGTTCAACACCTGCGTTCGCGACAGCGAATACAGCCCAGCCGGGGACGACGCCGGCAGCTTTGGCATCCGCGCAAGCCGAACAATCCGCCGGTCAGGCTGCCGCATTGCCCGTGACGATCACGGCCGAAGTCGCGAGCCAAGAGGCGCTCGCGCCTTCACCCTCGATCGTGCCGCAGGCCGGCGCGGGCACGTCGGCGGCTTCAACGCCGACCGCAACGCCAGCCGTTGCACAGGAGATCGTCGAGCTCACGACCGCGAACCAGAACGTCGCATCGACGGCAACGCCAGCGGATGCCGTGGTCCGTGCGGCCGCGAGCAGCGCGGCACTCAATTTGTTGCAGGAGGTGGTGCAAGCTTCGCCTCTCGCGGCTGCCAGCGTCTCCCAGTTCGTGTTCGAGAACAGCCAGGCGTTGTCGTTGCTGCCGGTTGTGGCCGGTGTGCGGACGCCTGCGAGTTCTGACCCGGAATTTGCTCGGACCGATTTGCCGCCGCCGCCCGTCAACGGGGCGTTGCCGGCGGCGCAGCCGGTTGCGCCGGCGACCTTTTCGGCCCACGCGCCGCTCGAAACGGCGTTGCAGCATCTGCTCGTCGATACCGATGGCGCCATCGCACGGCAAACATTGTTGCAGATTGCCTCGCTGCCCGGCCAAACCGATCCATCCGCCACGCGCGCCGATGCCTCGATACCACGCTGGAACTTCGAAATTCCCTTTGCCACGCCGCAGGGCACCGCGATGGCGCAATTCGAGATCTCGCGCGACGGCGGCGGCCGCGATGCCGAGGGGGCCAAACAGGTTTGGCGAGCGCGTTTCTCGCTGGATGTCGAGCCCGCCGGTCCCGTTCACGCGCAGGTGTCGCTGAACGGGGATCGCACCTCGGTGCGGATGTGGGCGGAACGGCCGGCGACCGCATCGCAATTGCGGGCAGGGGTTTCGCAGCTAACCCAGGCCCTGAGCCGCGCCGAGCTCACGCCCGGCGAAATCGTGGTTCGCGACGGCGCCCCGTCGCAGGCAACGCCCGTGGTAGCGGGGCATTTCCTGGATCGGGCGTCATGAGCGCGCGCAAAAAGAGCCAGCTCGCCGTCGCTCTTCAATACGATCGCACCGGTGCGCCGCGTGTCGTCGCCAAAGGCAAGGGCAGCATCGGTGACAAGATCATCGAGATTGCCAAGGCCAACAACATTCCGATCGAGGAAAACGAAGTGCTGGCCGGGGCGCTTTCCAATGTCGAGCTCGGTGAGGAAATCCCGGCCGAGCTCTACAAGGCGGTCGCCGAAGTCCTGATCTTCGTGCTGCGGCTGTTGGGCCGGGTGCGTTGATTGAGGGGCTGGTTTGGGAACTCTGGTTTGTGTTGCGATGCTGAACTAGTGTCCCGGTTCTGACATTCGTATCATGTTGCAGCGGGTTCGTTTACGAATGTCAGAACCAAAGGGACACTAGCAAATATCGGATTCTAGTGTGGTTTTGGATTTGACATTCGCTTGGAGGACTCGCCGCAATACTGAAGCGAATGTCAAATCCACCACACTAGACTTTGGTTCCCTTGCCGTCAGAACAACAGAACCAACCCGGAGGAAATCATGAAATCTGCAATCTTCATGTCGTCACTGATGCTGGCGGCGGCCAGCGGTTGGGTCACTGCTGCGATGTTTGCGCCGGCAGCGACCGGCAAGGAGCCGCGCTTTCCGCAACTCAGCATGGATCAGCTCAGCGACGCGCAAAAGCCGCTCGGCGAGCAGATCATGAAGATTTCGAGCGTCGGGATCGGCGGGCCTTACAACCCGCTGATGCGAAGCCCGGTGCTCGGGCAGCGTCTGTTCGACCTGTTCCATTATCTGCGTTGGGAGACCTCCGTCCCGACCAAACTCAACGAATTCGCGATCCTGATCATCGGGCGGCAATGGCGCTCGCAGGTCGAGTGGTTCGCGCATGCGCCGCTCGCGGCAAAGGCAGGCCTTTCCGCCGATATCATCGCCGAACTCAAGGAAGGCAAGCGGCCGTCGGGCATGGCCGAGGACGAGGCGGTCGTGTACGACTTCGTCAACGAACTCACCACCACGCAGAAGGTGTCGGATGAAACCTATGCGCGGGCCAAGAAGGTGTTCAACGACCAGCAGATCGTGGATTTGACGGCGGTCGCCGGCAACTATGTGATGGTTGCGATGGTGCTGGCGATGGCGGAAGAGACCGTGCCGCCCGGCAAGGAGCCGCCGTTCAAGGTCGGGGAGAAGTAGCGAAGTTTTTGCTTCACCCCAACCCTCTCCCACAAGGGGAGAGGGAGCCCACCGCCGCCGTGGATGGCAGCGAGCCAATTCGGACTAAATCACCCCAGCTTGAACAACGCCGCCAGGAAGTCGCTCACCGCCTTGCGCGCCTGCTCGGCGGTCGCGGGATTGCCGCCGACATGCGGATTGAACTCGACGCAGGCATCCTTGTAGCTGAAGGGCTCCCGCGTATCGGCGTTCATGAGGACGCCGCCGTCGCTTTCGCTGATGTGGCAATGACGCACGGTCTGGGCATTGGCCGACACCACCTTGCTGGAGATGCCGAGCAGGCCGATATCGAAGGCGTGCTCTGAGTCGGGATATTCGGTGAGCACGACGTCGCGGTTGGCTTGCAGCAGCTGCGCCACATAGGCCTTGCAGGACGCGACCGGGTTATAGTCGTCGGGCGTGCCGTGGAAGATACGGATCGGTTTGTCCGCCACTTCGGTATCGCCGACATAGCTCGTCGAGCAATCGGGATAGAACGGGATATAGGCAGCAAAGCGAATGCCGGATTTATTCCAGAGCCTGTCGAAGCGGTCGAGGCTTGCAAACAACGCGGCCTGTCCGCCACGCGAAAATCCCATCAATACAATACGATCCGGATCGACGCGCGGGTGTTTTGCGAGAATCCCGAGTGAGCGATAGATGTCGACGATGAAGTTGAGGCGACCGAGCAGCGCCTGGTTCGGTCCGACCGCCGTCAGGCCGCGGCCGGTAAAGCCGTCGATGACGAAAGTCGAAATGCCCATCGCGTTGAAGGTATGCACCCATGGGTCCATGCCGGCGCCGACGCCGCTCGAGCCGTGCATCAGCACCACAACCGGCGTCCGCCCAGAACCTTGCGCGAGGCGAAATTCGCCGGCCACCGTCACCGGCGCGCCATTGGCGTCGCCGCTGAGGAATTGCTTGTCGGACAGCGCCAGCGTCGGGATCGGATAAAGCTCGACGCGGGAAGCCGCATCCTTCGGCAGGGATTGCGCGCTGGCTCCGACACCGGCGAACAGGCACAAAATCGCGGCCGTTGCGGCGGCGCGCCAATATGTCGGCATTGTCTTCCTCCCTTGGATGATTTCATAGTTTAGATATTCCGATATCCTCGCCAAGCGGAATTTGCCCTCATTCGGGCGAATCGCGTCAGCCGAAAAGCGCAGCTTATCGGCCGATAGCCAATGGCCAACAGACCCGTAAGCTGGGCGTTTCCCGCGGGTAAAAGGCCGTGTTACAACGAAAGCCAAATCGGGCTGGAAACAACGGCATGAAAGACATTCTGGATACCCTTGAAGAACGGCGTGCGGGCGCAAGGCTCGGCGGCGGCGAGAAGCGCATCGCGGCGCAACATGCGCGCGGCAAGCTGACGGCGCGGGAGCGTATCGAGCTTCTGCTCGACAAGGGCAGTTTCGAGGAATTCGACATGTTCGTCGAACACCGCTCGACCGAATTCGGGATGGAAAAGACCAAGGTGCCGGGCGACGGCGTCGTCACCGGCTGGGGCACCGTCAACGGCCGCAGGACTTTCGTGTTCGCCAAGGATTTCACCGTGTTCGGCGGTTCGCTGTCGGAGACGCATGCGCTGAAGATCACCAAGATTCAGGACATGGCGATGAAGGCGCGGGCGCCGATCATCGGGCTTTATGACGCCGGCGGCGCGCGCATCCAGGAAGGCGTGGCCGCGCTCGCCGGCTATTCCTATGTGTTCCGCCGCAACGTGATCGCCTCGGGCGTGATCCCGCAGATCTCCGTCATTATGGGTCCGTGCGCCGGCGGCGACGTCTACTCGCCGGCCATGACCGACTTCATCTTCATGGTGAAGAATACCAGCTACATGTTCGTCACCGGGCCCGACGTGGTGAAGACCGTCACCAACGAGGTCGTCACCGCCGAAGAACTCGGCGGCGCGTCCGTGCATGCGACCCGCTCGTCGATTGCGGACGGCGCCTTCGAGAACGACGTCGAGGCGCTGTTGCAGATGCGCCGCCTGATCGATTTCCTACCCTCCAACAACACCGACGGTGTGCCGGAATGGCCGAGCTTTGACGATATCGAGCGGGTCGATCTGTCGCTCGACACGCTGATCCCCGACAATCCGAACAAGCCCTACGACATCAAGGAACTGATCCTCAAAGTGGTGGACGAGGGTGATTTCTTCGAAATCTCCGAGATGTTCGCCAAAAACATCGTGACAGGTTTTGGCCGCATTGCCGGCCGCACGGTCGGCTTTGTCGCCAACCAGCCGATGGTGCTGGCGGGCGTGCTCGACAGCGACGCCTCACGCAAGGCGGCGCGGTTCGTGCGGTTTTGCGACGCCTTCAATATTCCGATCGTGACCTTCGTCGACGTGCCCGGCTTTTTGCCGGGCACCGCGCAAGAATATGGCGGGCTGATCAAGCACGGCGCCAAGCTTCTGTTTGCCTATTCGCAATGCACGGTGCCGCTGGTCACCGTCATTACGCGCAAGGCCTATGGCGGCGCGTTCGACGTGATGGCGTCCAAGGAAATCGGCGCCGACATGAACTACGCCTGGCCGACCGCGCAGATCGCTGTCATGGGCGCCAAGGGCGCGGTCGAAATCATCTTCCGCGCCGACATGAACGAGCCCGAAAAGATCGCCGCGCGCACCAGGGAATATGAAGACCGGTTTCTATCGCCCTTCGTCGCCGCCGAGCGCGGCTATATCGACGACGTCATCATGCCGCATTCGACGCGCCGCCGCATCGCGCGAGCGCTCGCGATGCTGCGCGACAAGCATGTCGAGATACCGGTGAAGAAGCACGATAATCTGCCGTTGTAGAGGCTGCTTACGATTTCGAATAAGCCACCCACGAAGCAAACGTCAGGTGTAGGCCGTGCTACCATCGCTCCATGACTATTTTCTGATTTCGTATGAAGTTCAATGTGAGTCACGCCGCATCACGCTACGCGCGCGGCCCGACACTAGGCCTCATCCGGCGCCGGACCCAGCGTCGGACCGCATCATCGCGTTTGAGGGCGTGGAGGGTTACCATTTTTGGGATGACGCGTTTGGCAACATCATCTCTTCATTGACGGAGATTTCGATCGATAAGGTTCTGCTCGATTACGGCTCGGAGATCAGAGAGTTCTTACCGTATGTCCGGGGCGCCGGGACCGTGGGCCGGTAATCTTGACGCAGCGAGAGCGATGCTAGGCGCCAAGGGTATTAGAGGATTCGAACTTTCCTCTTCGTATGGGCTGTCGGGATGGATACTCGCAAAAGAGGCGGCAGTGAAATCGTAGGTGAGCTACAACTGTGCTTAACCGCTCTCTATCCAAACACCGCTCATGCTCTCTTCGATCCGAATCCCGATGACCGACGACGATTCCCCCGACGAAATTTCAGACATCGAAGAGCGGATCGAGGCGCTTGCCGAGATTGCCGAACGATGCCGGAAGTTTATTCTGGCGTCCAAGGCCGCGATCGTCGGCGGGGTTGCCTTGCTGCTCTTTGCGATACTTGGTCTTTTCGGGGCTGGTCAGATCGCCGCGCTCGGGTCGATTGCTCTGGTGCTGGGCGGAATCGTATCGCTCGGATCGAATCTCAGCACGTTGCGCCAGACTGTGGCCGCCATCGCCGACGCCGAGGCCGTTCGGTCGGACCTGATCAGCGGGATCGATCTTCGGCTGGTTCATGATACTCCGGCGAAGCTGATGTGATGCGCCGAGTTTTCACTGGGCGGCAAGCCGGATACGACGGATAGGCAGCGGCTGTACCCTCTCCCCCTGCGGGAGAGGGTGCCTTCGATGCTTGGCATCGAAGGCGGGTGAGGGGTTTGTCTCCGCGCTCGAAGTCCACGCGTTACCCCTCACCCGATTGAGATTGCCGTAACCGGCTGAAATGCCCTCTCCCGCAAGGGGAGAGGGCACATGGATTGGCACTGTACCTGCGGCGTGCAAACAAATCGGGTTTGCCGATCGGCCTTACGAACAACAAGATATCGGATAGGATGCGCTCCGTTCGCCGACGCTCGAGAATTGCCATGTCCACGCTGTTCGCCTTTCTCCACCACCTCTGTGCCTTCACGCTCGTGGCCGCGCTGGCGATTGAATTCGCGCTGATCCGGATGGAGTTGACGCTTGCTTCCGCGCGCAGGCTCCAGGTCACCGACCTCGTGCTCGGCATTGCCGCCGGATTGTTGCTGGTGATCGGGCTCTCCAGGGTGTTCTTCCTCGAGAAGGGCGCGGCGTATTACTGGCACAGCCACGCCTTCCTCACCAAGTTCGGCCTGTTCGTCATCGTCGGCCTGCTCTCGATCATCCCGACCATGGAGTTCTTGTCCTGGCGCGGCGCGATCAAGGCAGGGCAGGTGCCGGTCATGGACGTGTCGCGGCGCAAACGCGTCACGATGGTCATTCATGCCGAGCTGGCCGCGGTTGTCATCATTCTGTTGTGCGCTGCAATCATGGCGCGCGGTGGCTTTGTCTAGGAGTTCGCAGGCCTGCTGGTCAGCGGGTTCAGCGAACATTCATTTTGAAATTGCGAAACTGCCTTTCTCTTTCACCCGAGAAAGGAAGGAAGTCATGGAACGCCGGGATTTTCTGAAACTCACCTTGGGATTCGTTGCAGGCGGCGGCGCGATGCTTGCCGCAAGTGCACAAGCTGCACCCTTGCCGCCGATTTCAAGGGGATCAGCGCCGTTGCCGTCAGGCGCAAGCGCTGAACCTGCCGTTGTCTCGCAAGACGACGTCGATCACATCAAGCCTGAAGAGGTGCGCTGGCACCATCACGGTCATTGGCACCATCGCTGGCATGGGCACTGGCATCGCCGTTGGCACCACCGCCACTGGGGCTGGCGTCACCGTCACTGGCACCGTCATCACTGGCGCCACCATCGCCATTGGTAATGGTCCATTGAACTCATTTGAGCGTCATCGGGTTGGGATTGGCTTCTAACAAAAAACCCCGCTTTCCAGCGGGGTTTTCCATATTGGCCGTATAGCGATCAGATCGGACGGCAACGTCCATAGCGCCAGACGAAGCCGATCGGGCAGCCGCGGCCGGGGACGACCACCACCGGCCTTTCCACCACGACAGCGCCGGGCACCACCACGACCTCACGGTTCGGACGGCAGAAACCGGCGCCGTTGCGATGAAAGCCGGGGCCGCAGCCGCCTTCGGCGTATGCGCTGCCAAAGCTTGCGAATGTGCCCGCCACCAGAGCAGCCGCGAAAAGATACTTCATGTTGTCTCCCTTCCTGAAGCCGCTGCGCGGCACCTCTTGCGATCGATTGAAAATCGACAAATCAACGATTGCCATTGTTTCGAATGCACCACAAGCCCAGGCAAAATGTGCCCTCGCTGCAGCGCGAAACGAATACCAGAACGGTAGGACCAACGATGTGAACCCATTATGAATGGGTCGGGAGGAGTGGATTTGACATTCGCTACCCGTCTAACCACGAGGTGGCTATTTCGCGAGAAATGCCAGCATCAACGCGTTAAATTTGTCCGGCGCGTCGAGAAACACCAGGTGCCCGGCATTGGCGATCACCTCGGCGCTGCCGTGGCTCATCGCGCCCGCCAGCGCTTTCGCCAATTCCGCATTCTGGCCCATCTTCGGCCGCAGCGCCTCCGGCGCATTCGGTTTGCCCGGCGCATTATGATCGTCGGCCCCCATGATGAACAGGGTCGGTTTCGTCAGCAGTGGAATCTCGTGCACCACCGGTTCGCGGTAGATCATCTGGCCGGAACTGACAAAGGCGCGCAGCCAGCGCGGATACTCGGCCGCGCCCTTGATATTGAAGCGCGCGTCGATGAACGGCGTGATCGCCTCGGGCGGGATCTTTGGCGAATAATTGTTCTCGATCTGCTTGCGGTAGCCTTCGGCGGTCAGCCTGTCCTCGTTTTCGAGGATTTTTTCAGTCGGCGTCGGCGGGACGTACATCCGATAGTCCTCAAGGCCGATCGGAGCAGCCAGGATCAGATGATTGACGCGGTCGGGATAGGCTCGCGCGATCCGTACCCCCAGCATGCCGCCCAGCGAATGGGCGACGATGTCGGCTTTGGCGATCCCGAGATGATCGAGCAAGGTTATCGTGTTGCGGGCGAGGTTGTCGAAGTGAAGCTCGCCGGAAGGTTTGGATGACTTCCCGAAGCCGATCTGGTCCGGCACCACCACGCGGTAACCTGTCTCCGTCAGCGTCTTGATCACGGGCGCCCAGTAGCTCGACGGGAAATTGCGCCCGTGCAGCAGCACCACGACACGGCCGTTGGCTTGCGCGGGCGCGATGTCCATATAGGCCATGCGAAGCTGCTCGCCGTCACTGACCAGCGGCAACAGGTTCACGGGATAGGGATAGGGGAAGCCTTCGAGGCCGATACCATACGGCTCGCGCTGCGCGATGCCGGGCTCGCGTTGTGCGATGCCGGGCTCGCGCGGCTCGGCCGCTTGCGCCGGCGCAAGCGGCAAGGCGAAGAGGGCGGCGAGTCCTGCGGTTGCGATAGAACGATACATCGAATTCTCCCGGACAAATCCAATACTGAGGCGCGAGATAAAGATGTGGGTAGTGCGGTCAAGCCCGACTTCACCGCCATCATGGCCGGACGTGCCTCCTTCGCTAAAGCTTCGGCGGCCGAGTGAGCTATTGGCCCGGCGAAGCCTTGGCGGAGACGGGTTCCGGCCATCCACGTCTTTGTCGTGCTGAAAGGGAAGACGTGGATGCCCGGGATATCAGACGCGAAAACGCGCTTGGTTGGGGAGAGTCGGCTACTGGCGATGCGTTCTTTGGACAGGGGCCGGGCAACATCTGGGGAGCAGGAGGAACCTATGGCGTGGGGCTGGGAACGACAAGTTTGGTTGGAGTCACCGGTACCGCTGTCCAGTGAGCTGGTCCCGCTTGTCTGAACAGAATCTCCGCGTCGATAAGTGGAGCCTCTGCCGGGTTAGGCCGCCGCGCGGAGCGACGGAAGATCGAAGTAGGCTTGATCCGGGGTCATGTCGTCAAGGCTCGAATGTGGGCGACGGCGATTGTAGAAGTCGAGATATCGGCCGATCGAGCTGCGGGCCTCGCTGACGCTTTCATAGGCTCGCAGATAGACCTCCTCGTATTTGACGCTACGCCACAGCCGCTCGACGAACACGTTGTCCCGCCAAGCCCCTTTGCCATCCATGCTGATGGCGATGCCGTGGCTGGCAAGCAGACTGGTGAACGCCGCGCCCGTGAACTGCGAACCCTGGTCGGTGTTGAAGACTTCCGGCCTGCCATGACGAGCGAGAGCATCCTCCAACGTCTCGACGCAGAAGGCCGCCTCCATCGTGATCGACAGCCGCCACGACAGAACACGACGTGTCGCCCAGTCCAGCACCACGGCAAGATAGACGAATCCGCGCGCCATCGGAATGTACGTGATGTCCATGGCCCAGACCTGGTTCGACCGCGTGATCTCCATGCCGCGCAGCAGATACGGATAGATATCTGTGGCCTGGCTCGGGCTTGGTGGTGCGCGGACGGCGATAGAGAGCCTCTATCCCCATCCGCCGCATCAGCGTCTTCACATGACGGCGGCCGATCTTGCACCCCTGCGAAGCCAGCAGGCCTCGCAACATCCGCGAACCGGCGAAGGGATACTCCAGGTGCAGCCGATCCAGATGCCGCATGATGGCGAGGTCGGCTGACGACACTGGTCGCGGCAGATAGTACACGCTGCCGCGGCTGACCTTCAAAATCTCTGCCTGCCTGGTGATCGACAGATCATGTTCACGGTCGATCATCTCAAGGCGATTGCAGAGCAATCGTCCGGCTTTGCGCTCAGCAATCCCGCCTTGGTGAGCGCGCCTTCTAAAAAATCGTTCTCCAGCGTCAGCTCTCCGATCTTGGCGTGCAACGACTTCACATCGACTGCAGGCGCGGCCGGCGGCCCGCCCCCAGGTCCGAAAATCTCGGAAGCATTGCCCTCAAGCTGCGATTTCCACGCCGTAATCTGATTGGGGTGAACGTCGAAATGCTCCGCCAGCTGGGCGATGGTTCGGTCGCCCTTGACGGCGGCCAGAGCCACCTTCGCCTTGAAGGCCGCTGAGTGATTCCGGCGTGCTCGTCTGCTCATTGTCTCTCCTGATTCGCGGGCCTATCGTGCCCGCCGTCAGGCAGAAACTCCACTTAACGTCCTGTTCAAATTTGCGAGTCCGGCTCTCAGGGTGAGAGGCTTAGTATTTTCGGAAAATCAGACATTCTTTGTAGATGCGAATGGCGTGGCTTCAACAAATGGAAAATTGGGCATTAAAATCGATAAAAGCATGTTTGTTAAATTCCGAGATTCGCTTCACGCTGACCAGCGGAAAATACTGAAAAGAAATAAGGAATAGAAGGCCGTTGCCGGTAACTCGACCTTGTCGACGGCCTGGAGCTATCTTCAGAACTCGGGTGATCATGGCGACCTTGAACGTGGCGGCCGCCGTAGAGACTACCCTCCGTCCCCGAACAGCGCTGCAAAGCGCTTCTGGCCCTGGCGGGTGAATTGAACAACCCGGCTGCCGGGCGCAGGATCCCGCGCCGCCCATTTCAGTTCGGTAAAGCGCTGCATCAAAGCCGCGCCCAGCGTGCCGGCCAGATGATGACGCCGCTCGCTCCAGTCCAGACAGGCCTTGCAGACCGGGCGGCGCGGATGGGCGAGGGCCGCCGCGTCGATCTGCAGCGCTTTTTCGACGAAGCGTTCGCCGTCCGACGTCAGTTCGATGTCGGTCTTGTTCTGGCGCACCAGTTTTTGCCGCCGCATGCTGTCGAGCATCTGCACGCCGAGATCGCCGGCGAGGTGGTCGTAGCAGACCCGCGCCCGGCGCAGCGCCGGATCCTTCGGACCGGTGCGTACGCGCAAATGCCCGGCGCGGGCCGCCAGCCCCTGAAGGCTCTCCAGCACGTCGGCGACGTCGGGGTCTGCGAGGCGGTAATAGCGGTGGCGGCCCTGCTTTTCCTGTTCGATCAGGCCGCCGGCTTCGAGCTTTGCAAGATGCGAGCTTGCAGTCTGCGGCGTGATGCCGGCTTCCTGCGACAGCTCGCTCGCGGTCAACGCGCGGCCGTTCATCAGCGCGGTGAGCATGTTGGCGCGGGCGGGATCGCCAACCAGTGAGGCGACCATGGCGATGTCGGGACCTGCTTTCATAGTTCGATGATAAGCGAAGCATTGATGCCGGTCAAGGCGGTAGTGTCGGACACGGGCACCTCGGAGGTTCACATGACCGTCACCGTTTTCATTCGCTATCAGCTCGATCCGTACCGGCGCACGATGTTCGAGGAATATGCCCGCCGCTGGCTTGCCATCATTCCGAAATGCGGCGGCGACCTCATCGGTTACTGGATGCCGCATGAGGGAACCAACAATATCGCCTTTGCGCTGGTTTCCTTTGCAAGCCTTGCGGCCTATGAGGAATATCGCGCGAAGCTTCGTGCCGACAAGGACGCGATGGACAATTTCAACTTTGCCGAGCAGCACAAGTTCATCCTCACTGAGGAACGGACGTTCCTGCGCCAGGTAACTGCTGCCAAGTAACTGCCAAGTAGCTGCCGGCTGACCCCATCGTCTATGGCGCGGCGCCATGCGCGCGGCTAACCTCGCTCACGAGTTGCAGGGCGAACGAGCTACCAAAAAGAAAAAGGGAGAATCCGATGCCGATCACATTGGCCGACAAGCGCGCGACATTCCGCAAGCTGCATGAGAGCGGCTGCTTTGTGCTTCCCAATCCCTTTGACGTCGGGTCCGCGAAGGCGCTTGCGCAAATGGGGTTCAAGGCGCTCGCCTCGACCAGCGCTGGTTTTGCCTGGACCATCGGCAAAGCCGACAACGGCGTAACGCTCGACGACGTCTGCACCCATCTTGCGGCGCTTTGTGCCGCGGTCGATCTGCCGGTCAACGCCGATTTCGAAGGCGGCTTTGCGCACGAGGCTGCGCAGGTCGGCGCCAATGTCGCCCGCGCCGCCAAGACCGGCGTGGCCGGTCTGTCGATCGAGGATTCCACCGGCGACGCGGCAAAGCCGCTCTACGACAAAGCGCACGCGATCGAGCGCATCAAGGCGGCGCGCGCGGCGATCGATGCCGACCGCAGCGGCGTGCTGTTGACGGGGCGGTGCGAAGGTTTTTTGGTCGGCCAGACCGACCTCGCCATGGTGATCGACCGGCTATGCGCCTATGCGGATGCCGGCGCCGAATGTCTCTATGCGCCGGGCATCAAGACCAAAGAGCAGATCGAAGCGATCGTGAAGGCGGTCGCGCCGAAGCCGGTCAACCTGTTGATCGGAGCCTCCGGCCTGTCGGTCAGAGAAGCCGCCGACCTTGGCGTGCGGCGGATTAGCGTCGGCGGTTCGCTGGCGCGTACGGCATGGGCCGGCTTCATGCGAGCGGCGCGGGAAATCGCCGATCAAGGGACTTTTTCCGAACTCGCCAAGGGCCACCCCGGCGGCGAGCTGAACAAGATGTTCGGCTAGTGTCCACATTCGCATGACGAACCCGCGGCTAGATGGGCCGCGAATGTCAAATCCACTCCACTAGTGTGGCGACTCTGACGTTCCTTTCAGTGTCGCCGCGAGTTCTTCGAAGGAACGTCAAAGTCAAAGCCACACTAGAATCATATGGTTGCTAGGGTCCCTTTGGTTCTGACATTCGTAAAAGTGCCCGCCGCGATTTGGTACGAATGTCAGAACCGGGACACTAGTGGCGCGCGGGGCCTTGATCGTTCCCCCGGCTATTACTTGCTTGCCGGCGGGTTGTTGGCGGGCGGGGTCTGCGCGGGCGCCGCGCCCGTGGTCTGACCCGGTGCGCCATTGCCGCGCGGCGTCACGTCACGCATGCCGGCCGGCGCTGCGGGAGGCGATGCCGGCGCCGCAGTCTGCGCCGTCGAGGTCGTATCGCCGGTGCGCGTCGACGAATTGTTCAATCCGTAGAACACCGCGCCCAGCACAAGCGCGACGCCGACCGCGAAGATTGCGATCCTGGCGCTGCTCGCCGGGCCTTCGGCGAGTTCGGGATCGGCTTGCAGATGATCCTCGTCGAAGGGCGGTCGGGAGCGCAGTTCAGCCGTATATGGATCGGGGGAAATGTTGAGGCGATCGGGATCGTAAGGGTCTTTCGGGTTGCGTTCGACGGCCATGACCGGATTCCTCCATGGTTGTTGCGCGACAACGGCTGTGTGTGGGGGAGGTTCCCGGAACCCGAGCTGTTTCCGGACGGCGCGAGATGGTCAACAATGGAACCCGCGAACGAACCTAAGTCGTGAGGTTTAGATGTGGGCGCTGCCTCCAAGCGATACGGTGTTGCATTTGCTGTCGCTGGTGGCGCTCGCCGCGCAGGCGATGACCGCGGCGCTCGCGATCCGCTACAAATGGGAAATGTCGAAGTTCGTGTTCGACGCGGATCGGAAATAAGGTCTACTTCCGCGCCTTCGCGACCTCGCCCGGCGTCACGGCAGACGCGGCATTGCCCCAGGCGTTGCGGACATAGGTGACGACGTCGGCGACTTCCTGATCAGACATTTTGTTGGCGTAAGGCGGCATCGATCCGGTGTTGGGGGCGCGGGCGGTCGTGATCGTCTCGGCGCCGTCGAGCACGATCTTGATCGCGCTTGCGGGATCTGCGGATTGCAGATTGGCGTTGCCGGGCAGCGGCGGATAGATGCGCGGCGCGCCGCTGCCGTCGATCTCGTGGCAACCGATGCACGATCCCTTGTACAGTTTCTCGCCATCCGCCATCTGCGCCTGCGACGGCGGCGTCACCGCCGGCTCCGCCACTTGGGGCGAAATGTCCTTCAGGTACACCGCGATCGCCCTGACATCGGCATCGCTCATGCGGGACGTGGAATTGAGCACCACCTGGGCCATCGGGCCGTCGGCATGGCTGCGGGTGTTGCGCCCGCTCTGGAGATATTCGGCGATATCCTCGACGCTCCATGATTTCAGCCCGCCGCGCTCAGCGCCATCGAGGCGAGGAGCGAACCAGCCATCGACCGGACTGCCGGCAAATCGCACGTTGTGTTTTTCCGCGCCAAGGAAATTCTTCGGCGTGTGGCATACCCCGCAATGGCCCACGCCTTCGACCAGATAGCCGCCGCGATTCCATTGCGTACTCTTGTTTTGATCGGGCTCGAAAATGCCCGGGCGGAAGAAGGCGTAATTCCACAGGCCCATCAGCACGCGGTAATTCAGCGGCCAACGCAACTCAGCGGGCGGCGGCGTATTGCCGACCGGTGCCAGCGTGCCGAGATAGCCGCGGATCGCGAGGATGTCGTCGCGCACCAGTTTGGTGAAATGGGGGTAGGGGAATGCCGGGTAATAGCGCGAGCCATTCGGCCCCATGCCAAAGCGCATTGCGCGAATAAACGCCTCGTCGCTCCACAGGCCAAGCCCGGTGTTGCGGTCCGGCGTCAGGTTGGCCGAATAGATGCCCCCGAACGGCGTCTCGATGCGCTTGCCTCCCGCAAACGGCTTGGCGGGGTCGGCGGTATGGCAGCTTCCGCAGTCGCCTGCGTCCGTCAGTGCCTTGCCCTTTGCGATCGTTTCCGGCGATGGCGACCCGGGCAGCTCGGCACGGGCCTGGCCTACGTTGAATGCAGTGCACAAAGCGAGGCCGATAAGAATCGTCCGCGCGTCGCGCTGCCGTTGTCGTGCCGGTGGATGCGCCATGCCGGACAATATAACGAAATCGCGCCGGCGTGCCTCACGTCGTTTCGTCATGGTATCTCCTCGCGACACAAGCTGAAAAAGGACCGGGGCACCCCCGGCACGAAATTGCGTTTTGTCCCGGCCTCGCGTTTGGCGTCAGATTTGTGATGTTTTGGGCTTGAGAACCGACATACACTGGTTTTGCATGACGGTATGATTAGCTTAGAAGAGCCGGGGCTTTAAGAGGGTGGAATGGGAATAAACCAGGGTCCGATCAGTCTCGATCAGAAATACACCCAGGGGTCGGGCCATGTTTTCCTGACCGGGATACAGGCCCTGGTCCGCCTGCCGATGGCCCAGATCCGCCGCGACCGCGCCAATGGGCTCAATACCGCCGGTTTCATCAGCGGCTACCGCGGCTCGCCGCTCGGCGGCTACGATCAGCAGCTTTTCGCGGCGCGAAAACACCTCGAACAGTACAACATCAAATTCCAGCCCGGCGTGAACGAAGACCTCGCCGCCACCGCGATCTGGGGCTCGCAGCAGCTGAACCTCTCCAAGGGCGCCAGGTACGATGGCGTGGTCGGCATCTGGTACGGCAAGGGCCCCGGCGTCGATCGCTGCGGTGACGTATTCCGCCACGGCAATGCCGCCGGCTCGGCAAAAAATGGCGGCGTGCTGTGCCTTGCGGGCGACGATCATGGCGCGAAATCCTCCACCGTCCCGCATCAATCGGACCACGCCTTCATCTCCGCGCTAATGCCCTATCTCTACCCCTCCAGCATCCATGAAATGATCGAGATGGGGCTGCTCGGGATCGCGATGTCGCGTTATTCGGGCTGCTGGGTCGGCATGAAAGTGATCACGGAGACGGTGGAGACCACCGCCGAGATCGACCTCACCGACGAGATGAAGCCGTTCATCATCCCGCCCGATTTCGAGATGCCGCCGGGCGGGCTGAATTTGCGCTGGCCCGACGATCGCTACGACCAGGACCGGCGCCTGCAGGACTACAAGGGCTTTGCCGCGGTTGCCTTTGCCCGCGCCAACAGCGTCAACCGCATCACCATGAACTCGCCGAACGCGCGCTTCGGCATCATGGCCTCGGGCAAGAGCTATGAGGACATCCGCCAAGCGCTGCGTGAACTCGGCATCACGCAGGAGGTCGCCGCCAAAATCGGCTTGCGGCTCTACAAGATCGGCATGCCCTGGCCGCTGGAGCCGCAAGGCGTGCGCGAATTCGCAGTCGGGCTGGAAGAAATCTTCATCGTCGAGGAACGCCGCGAGATCGTCGAAAATCAGGTCAAGCAGGAATTGTTCAACTGGCGCGATGACGTCCGTCCGCGCATCGTCGGCAAGATGGACGACCACGACAAGCGCTTCCTGCCTTTCGCCGAGGAATTGAGCGTGGCGTCGCTCGCAAGTTCGCTGACCGAGCGGCTGTTGCGGCTCAATCTCAATCCCGAAATCGCCGCCATGCTGCGCGCCAAGGCCGACTGGTTTAACGGCCGGCAGGCATCCCAGATGCAGGCGGTGGCGTCGATCACCCGCACGCCGTATTTCTGCTCGGGCTGTCCGCACAACACCTCGACCAAGGTGCCAGAGGGAAGCCGCGCCTTTGCCGGCATCGGCTGCCACTTCATGGCGCTGTGGATGGACCGCAACACCGAAACCTTCACCCATATGGGCGGGGAGGGTGTGCCGTGGGTCGGCACTGCACCCTTTACCAACGAGGAGCACATCTTCGCCAATCTCGGCGACGGCACCTATTTCCATTCCGGCAGCCTTGCGATCCGTCAGGCGGTCGCCTCCAAGGCCAACATCACCTACAAGATCCTCTATAACGACGCGACCGCCATGACCGGCGGCCAGCATGTCGACGGCGACCTGTCGCCGCAGCAGATCACCTTCCAGCTTCACGCCGAGGGCATCCGCGAGATCTATCTGGTCTCGGAAAATCCCGACGCCTATCCCGCTTCCGATATCGCGCCGGGCACCAAGACCGCCCATCGCGACCAGTTGGACGCCGTCATGAAAACGCTGCGCCAGGTCAAGGGCGCTTCGGCCATCGTCTTCGTGCAGACCTGCGCCGCCGAAAAACGCCGCCGCCGCAAGCGCGGAACGCTGGAAGACCCGCCGCGGCGCGTCCTGATCAATCCGGCGGTGTGCGAGGGCTGCGGCGACTGCTCGGTGCAATCCAATTGCATCTCGGTCGAGCCGCTGGAGACCGAGATGGGGCGCAAGCGCGCCATCAATCAATCCTCTTGCAACAAGGATTATTCCTGCCTGAAGGGTTTCTGCCCGTCCTTCGTCACCGTCGACGGCGGTCAGTTGCGCCGCCGCGCGCCGGCCGGCCCTGGTGAAATCGGCGAATTGCCGGAGCCTGCCTCGAAGCCGTCGCTGGAACGCCCCTACAACGTCGCCGTCGGCGGCGTCGGCGGCACCGGCGTGTTGACCATCGGCGCGCTACTCGGCATGGCCGCCCATATCGAGGGCAAGGCCAGCATGATCCTCGATATGTCCGGCCTCGCGCAAAAGGGCGGCGCGGTCATAAGCCATGTCCGGCTTTCCGAACACACCGCTGACGTGACCTGCTCGCGCATCGTTACCGGCACCGCCGATCTGGTGATCGCCGCCGACGAGGTCGTGGCCGCCTCGAAGGAAACCATGACGCTCTGCGAATCCAGTCGCACCACTGGCGTCATCAACAGCCACGTCATTCCGACCGCCGACTTCATCCTGAACCGCGACTTCAATTTCCAGTCCCGCAAGGTCAATCACGTGCTGGAAGCAGCACTTCGCCAGGAATCCTCGTTCGTCGATTTCACCAGGCCCGCGGAGGCGCTGCTTGGCGATGCCATCGCCACCAACATGATGATGATGGGTTACGCCTACCAGAAGGGATTGCTGCCGCTATCGGCCAAAGCGATCGAGCAGGCGATCGAGGTCAACGGTGTCGCCATCAAGATGAACACGCAGGCCTTCCGGCTCGGGCGCCTTGCGGTCGCCGATCCCTCACGGATCGCTGACATGATGAAGGGGCAGGACGAGGCATCTGCTCCGAAAACTCTGGATGCGATGTCGCTCGATGAGATCATCGCACATCGAGCTGCGCATCTGACCGACTACCAGGACGCAAGCCTAGCCGCGCGCTATCGGCAGCTGGTCACCGAGGTCCGCGATGCGGCGCGGGATCGTGGCTTCGGTGAAGAATTGCCGCGCGCGGTCGCCATCAACTACGCCAAACTGCTCGCCTACAAGGACGAGTATGAAGTGGCGCGGCTCTATACCGATGGCCGGTTCGAGAAGCAGCTTCGCGACCAGTTCGACGGCGATTTCAAGATCAGCTTCAACCTCGCGCCGCCGTTGCTCGGCGGGAAAAAGGACGCGCTGGGCCGGCCGAAGAAGCGCGCCTTCGGCGCCTGGATGATGCCGGCGTTCCGGTTGCTGGCAAAAATGCGGGTCCTGCGCGGCGGCGTGTTCGATATCTTCGCCATGAGTCCCGATCGCCGGCTGGAGCGCGATTTGATTGCCGGCTACGAGAAGGACGTCGCCCACATCCTCTCGGTGCTGTCGCCAGTGACGCTGGACACCGCAATCGAAATTCTCTCGCTGCCGGATCGCATTCGCGGTTACGGGCCGGTCAAGGAGAAGGCGGTGGCGGATGCGAGGATGCGTTACGCGCAGTTGGCGGCCGATCTCGCCAACCCGCCGCCCGCGCCGCGACAGATCGCGGCGGAGTAGCTGCCGGCGGCGGCCCTGCCTCGGGCGTGTATTCATAAACCGAAATGGCGCAGCCGCTGACATGTTCCTGCCGTGTTGGTTTCCAGCCCGAAGCGTGTTTCACTCAATCGCCCGATCGAACATCAGCTATTTCCAGGCGAGGGACAGATGAAACTTACCCGTCGTGGTGTCCTGCGTATGGGGGCCGGGGCAAGCATACTCCCGCTCACCGCGAATCCTCTTCGGTCACAGAGCGCCAAGACCGCCGACGTCTCCGCGGCAGGCGCACCTCCGCTTGCTCGTCGGCTCGCCGACTATGCGCTTGGCCTGCGCTACGAGGACCTCGACCCCGCGACCATCGAGCGGGTGAAAGTTCACATGATCAATTCGTTAGGCTGCGGTATCGGCGCCCTCAACGAACCGACGGTGCGAATTTGCCGCGAGGTCGCGCTATCGGTCGGTGGAGCGTCCACCGTGATCGGCACCAATCGCCGGACGACGCCTGACCTCGCCGCCTTCGCCAACGGTGCCGCCATTCGCTACCTCGACTTCAACGACACCTATGTCGGCAAGTTCGCCGTTCATCCAAGCGACAACGTGGCGCCGTGCCTCGCGGTGGCAGAAGCTGAGCGAGCAGACGCCCGGGAGCTGATCACGGCAACCGTCATCGCTTACGAGGTAAATTGCCGGCTCACCGATGCCCTGGACATCTCGGCGCGCGGCTGGGACACGCCCATTTTCGGACTCCCGGCCGTGGCGCTCGCTGCCGGGCGATTGATGAAGCTTAATCCAGAACAGCTGACGCACGCGGTCGCGCTCGCCGTCAACGATCACATTCCCCTTGGATTGACCCGCGCGGGCGACCTGTCGGAGTGGAAAGGCATCGCGGTAGCCGAAGCAGGACGCAATGCCGTGTTCGCCGTGCGGCTGGCGCGTGCCGGACTGACCGGGCCGGCGCCAATCTTCGAAGGGAAGACCGGTGTGTTTGAGCAGATCACCGGCGCCGCCAATATCGATGTCGCAGGCTTCGGCGGGCGTGACAGGCCGTTCCGGATACATCAGTGCACCCTGAAGCTTTATCCGGCCGTGATCTACACGCAGACAGCCATCGTCGCGGCAATCGAGGTCGCCAAGGAGGTTGGCTCGCTCGATCGAATAGCGACAATTGACATTGCGACGTCGCGCCGCGGTTACGAACGCACGGGCAGCGAGCCTGAGAAATGGGACCCCAAGACGCGTGAAACCGCTGACCACAGCCTTGCCTACATCGCGGCGCGGGCCATGTTTGACGGCGACATCAACAATGAAAGTTTTTCGGAGCGGAAATTCCGCGACCCCGCAGTTCTGGCCTTCATGCAAAAGATCAAGGTGGCCGAAGACCCCGCATTGACGGCGCGCACAGGCGGAGCGGTCCCAACGCGTGTGACCGCAACTCTTTCCGACGGGAAACGGGTCACACAAGAGGTTGATCACGCGCCGGGCTTTGCCGCCAGACCGATGAATCGAAGCGAGGTTGAGCGGAAATTCCGAGGGAACGTAGCTGAGCGCTGGCCGCACGAGCAGACGGAGGCGAACCTGAAGGCGCTCTGGGCGATCGATCAGGCGAACGATCTTGCCGCGCTGCTCGGCAATTTCGTCGTGGCGTAGGTCAGGAGCCAGCAGGAGGCGGCAATCGAAATCCTCAGCCGCCGGTCAGAGGCCTATCGGCCGCAATTCCAGACCGGTCCGATAGGTGTCTGCGTCCAGCACGGACCAAAGGTGCCACCATTGTATCGGCCGCGGTAAAATCCGGGCCGGCCGAAATAGTGCAACTCGCCATCATACCCGTAATATTGAGGGACCGGGTCGATATACCAGGGACGCCGGTTCTGGCGCGCCAAACGCCGCGCCGCATCTTTCTGGGCATAAAGTGGTTGGCTGTTGCTCAGCGGCTGATGATAGCCCGGCAGGAAGCCGTAGCCATGCCAGACTGGCTTAGGCCGCTTATGAATGGTTGCGGCTTGCGCGGCTACCGACAGCAGCGACAGAACGACAGCAATTGATAGACACACGAGGCGCGACATATGAACACCATAGACATTCGGCTGTGGGTACACCATTCAAATCCGTGTGGTGCTCGTTCATGAGGCCCAAGCACCAAAAAATAAAGGCCCCCGAAACGGGGGCCTTTAACTTCAAGGTCCGTGTCCTTCTTAGACGGCGTCCTTGGCGGCCTTGACCGGCCTGGCGCGGACGATCTTGCGGGCCGGCTTGGCCTTGAACATCATTTCCTCACCCGTGAACGGGTTGGTGCCCTTGCGAGCCTTGGTCGCCGGCTTCTTCACCACGACGAACTTCGCAAAGCCGGGCAGCAGGAATACGCCGGCCTTCTTCAGTTCCTTGTGGCCGACGTCGGTCAGCGTATCCATGACGTTCTTGACGTCGCGCTTGGACAATTCGGTGGTGGTCGCAATTTTCTCGACCAATTGGGACTTCGACATTTGGGTGGCCATTGTGTCTCCTCTGATTCGGACCGCAGTGATAATAGACTGCCTATAGCGAGTCCAAAGCGTTCTACACAGTTTTTCTCGGGGTTTTTTGCGATTTTTGGCGCCTGACCCCGGTTTTTACAGGGGATTCCGCGGAAAATCGGCCGCCGATTTGCCGGTTGTGCCCTGACTCCCACGCAACGTCGTCATTCCGGGGGGCGCGCGTCAGCGCGAGCTACGATGTGCAATTGCACATCGTAGAATCCATTTCGCCACGGGTCGTCTTGACAAATGGATGCCGGACAGCCGCGGAGCCTGTCATCGGGCCGCGCGTCGCGCGGACCCGTTGGCGCCGGAATGACGAAGTGATTTGCCCGTGGGCAAATCAAAATCTGTCGGGCAAATCGCAAAGCGTCTGTCCAGTGCTTTTGCCAAAAATTTTCGCCTTGCGTCGTCGGGCAAATCACCGCCACTAGTCTCGGCCGTCCCGCGCTCCTCAAGAGGGGCGTATCGCGATCGTCACGGACGTTGGGCGCGGGATGCGATGGACGCTTGCGGCGCGACAGACGAAAGCGCTCGCGAAGCGGACGGCGAAGTCGTGTGGTCCTGATATCCCGACGCTGATATCAAGCCGGCCGACAGTGCTTGCGCATTGCGGCCTGCGATGGTGACAACAAGCCCGGCTCACCAGGGAGATCACGAAGGAAACCGTTAAAACCATTGCGCGGGGAATGCCGGGTGAAACCGGTGTGACCGTGGTGACTACGCTTGTGTGCTTTTTCATTTCGCACACAAGGCTGCGGGCGCATCGTGCGCCCGGCATTCCCTGCGCCCTCTTATTTTCGTGAGGGTAGTTCATTGGCATAACTCGGACGCCTGGCGCCGCGAGAATGCGGAAGGTTGGCCGATTGATTAAATACGATGTCGTCCCGGACAAGCGAGGCCCTGGCAACGCCAACGGGTCGCGCGAATGCGCGCCCGATGACAGGCTCCGCGTTGTCCGGTGCCGAGCGCGATCCAGGACCCATAACCAGCGATGCCGGATGTGGATGAGGCTGGAGCCACATCTGGCCCGATAACAAACGCCCGGGGTTATGGGTCCCCGCCTGCGCGCTAGGGCATGCACACATCTCGCCTGCGCGGGGACGACCGCGGAGGTGCCAGGGCCTCCATTGCTTCATCTCACCGCGCGGAATATTCGCCGCTTGCCAAGGCGGTCCCGGCAGGCCAAGAAATCGACCGGAAACAGGAAATCCTCGGTAAGAAGAAACGCCAGCGGAGAATGACGTGAGTATCAAGGGCAAAGCCTATATTGCCGGGATCTTCGAACATCCGACCCGGCACGCTCCCGACAAATCCACCGCGCAGCTTCATGCCGAAATCGCGAGAGGAGCACTGGCCGACGCGGGACTGACCAAGGCCGATATCGACGGCTATTTCTGCGCCGGCGATGCGCCGGGCGGGGTGATGGCGATGGCCGATTATCTCGGCCTGAAAGTCCGCCACTTCGATTCCACCGACACCGGCGGCTGCTCCTATCTGGTTCATCTCGGCCATGCCGCGGAGGCCATCGCCGCCGGCAAGTGCCAGATCGCGCTGATCACGCTGGCGGGCAAGCCGCGCACCGGGGTGATGCCGCCGCGTGCGGCCGGCGCCGAGGTCGATTTCGAGGCCGCTTACGGCGCTACCACGCATAACATCTATGGCATGTGCGCCATGCGCCACATGCATGAATTCGGCACCACCAGCGAGCAACTGGCCTGGATCAAGGTCGCGGCCTCCCACCACGCCCAATACAATCCGCACGCCATGTTGCCCGACGTGGTGACGGTGGAGGATGTGCTCAACTCGCCGATGATTTCCGATCCGCTGCACCGGATGGATTGCTGCGTCGTCACCGACGGTGGCGGCGGCTTGATCGTCACGTCTGACGCGATCGCGCGCAGCCTGAAGAAGCCGCTGGTGCGGATGATCGGGCATGGCGAGGCGCTCAAGGGACCTCGCGGCGGAAAGGATTTGGACCTGACTTATTCGGCTGGCGTGTGGTCGGGACCGCGCGCATTCGAAGAGGCCGGCGTCACGCCGAGGGACATCAAATACGCCTCGATCTACGACAGCTTCACCATCACGGTGCTGATGCAGCTCGAGGATCTCGGCTTTTGCAAGAAGGGCGAGGGCGGCAAGTTCGTCGCCGACGGCAATCTGATCTCCGGCGTCGGCAAGCTGCCGTTCAATACCGACGGCGGCGGGCTGTGCAGCAACCACCCGGTCAATCGCGGCGGCATGACCAAGATCATCGAAGCGGTGCGGCAGTTGCGGGGCGAGGCGCATCCGAAAGTTCAGGTGCCGAACTGCGACCTCGCCATCGCGCACGGCACCGGCGGACTTCTCGGCGTCCGCCACGCCGCCTCGACCTGCATTCTGGAGCGTGTGTGATGGACAGCGTGAAATATCCAAAACCCCAAGGCAATCCCGAGACGGCCCATTTCTGGGAGCAGGCGGCCCGCGGCAAGCTCATGATCAAGCGCTGCACCGCATGCGGTGAGCCGCATTATTTCCCGCGATCGATCTGCCCGTTCTGTTTCTCCGACAAGACGGTGTGGGAAGAAAGCTCGGGCGAGGGCGAAATCTATACGTTCAGCCGGATGCGCAAGTCGGCGAGCGAACCTTACGCGATCGGCTATGTGACGCTGAAGGAAGGCCCGTCGCTTCTGACCAATTTTGTCGATTGCGACATGGAGAAGTTGAAGATCGGCCAGAAGGTCAAGGTCGTGTTCAAACCCACCGACGGCGCGCCACTGCCGTTTTTTACGCCGGTGTAGCAACCCTCCCCCCTTGCGGGAGAGGGTGGCGAACGCCGGAGGCGTGAGCCTGGTGAGGGGTCTCGCTAGCACCAACCCCTCACCCAAACGAGTTTGAGGTTGGCTACGGAGTAGCCCTCTCCCACAAGGGGAGAGAGGCGCGCAGGCACTGTATCGCAAGAACGTAGGACGATATCTAAATGCCGATCAACTACGATGAGCTGATGGCGCTGAAGAATCTCGGGCAGCGCTTTTCATATAGCGATCGCGAGGTGATGCTGTACGCCTACGGCATCGGCATGGGCGCCGATCCCATGGACGAGAAGGAACTGGCCTTCGTCAACGAGGCCGCCGCCATCCCGCGTCCGCTGAAGGTGGTGCCGACATTTGCTTCCGTCGCGGCGTGGGGGGCTAGCCCTGGCGAGATGAATCTCAACCGCGTGATGGTGGTCGACGGCGAGCGCGACATCATCTTCCACCGTCCGCTGCCGATGGCCGAGAGGCTGATCGTCGATTCAAGCGTGCTCGCCGTCTTCGACAAGGGCAAGGATAAGGGCGCGGTGATCCGGCATCAGACCGTGCTCAAGAACGAACAGGGCGAGGAACTCGCCACTCTCGTCGCCTCGCGTTTTGCGCGCGGCGATGGCGGTTTCGGCGGACCTTCCGAAGGCCAGCCCGAGCCGCACAAGGTGCCGACTCGAACGCCCGACCGCTCGGTCGATATTTCGACCCGTCCGGATCAGGCCTTGATCTATCGGCTGTGCGGCGACCGCAACCCGCTGCATTCCGATCCCGAATTTGCCAGGCGCGCCGGCTTTTCAAAACCGATCCTGCACGGCATGTGCACGTTCGGCATCACCTGCCGCGGCATCCTCCAAACCTACGCCGACTACGATCCCGCCGCCTTCAGGCAACATGTGGCGCGGTTTTCCTCGCCGGTCTATCCCGGCGAAACCGTGACGCTGGATCTGTGGAAGGACGGCAATGTGATCTCGTTCGAGGCGCGGGTGAAGGCGCGCGAGGCGGTCGTGATCAGGAGCGGCAAGACGGTGTTGGGGTGATCTGTCATTCCGGGGCGCTCGCGTTCGCGAGCGAGCTATGGTGCGCAATTGCGCACCTGAGAATCCATAGGGCCGCAACGTTACTGGGTGAGATGGATTCTCCGATGTGCAATTGCACATCGTAGTTCGCACCTAACGGTGCGCCCCGGAATGACCAAGAAGAGGGAACGAGACAACCATGGGACTACTCGACGGCAAGGTGGCGCTGATTACCGGCGCGGGCGGCGGCCTTGGAGAGGCCTACGCAAAACTGTTCGCGTGCGAGGGCGCTTCCGTCGTGGTCAACGACCTCGGCGGCCCCCGCGACGGCTCCGGTTCCGATCTCTCGATGGCGCAAAAGGTCGTCGAGGCGATCAAGGCCGAGGGCGGCCGTGCGGTCGCCAACGGCGCCGATATTTCGACCATGGCGGGCGGCCAATCGGTGTTCGACGACGCCATCAAGCATTTTGGCCGCGCCGATATTCTCGTCAACAATGCCGGCATTCTGCTCGACCAGACCTTTGCCAAGGCCACGGAAGCCGCCTGGGACAAGGTTTTGAAGGTGCACTTGAAAGGCACATTCTGTACCACCCAGCCAGTCTTCCGCTGGATGCGGGAGAATGGCGGCGGCGTGATCGTCAATACCGCCTCGACCTCCGGCCTGATCGGCAATTTCGGCCAGTCCAATTACGGCTCCGCCAAAGGCGGGATTTGGGGCCTGTCGAACGTGCTCGCGATCGAGGGCCGCAAGTACAACATCCGGGTGTGGACGCTGGCGCCGGGTGCGCTGACGCGCATGACCGAGGATCTGCCACGCTATAAGGAAAATCCCGGCATGGCGCTCGGCCCTGATGGCATCGCACCGGCTGTGCTATACATGGTCAGCGACCTCTCGGGCGACCAGACCGGCAAGGTGCTTGGCGTTTCCGGCCCGCGCGGGGTGCGCGAAATGCGGATGATGGAGATGGATGGCTGGAAGCCGCCGTTCTCGGGATGGAAGGCAGAGGATATCGTGATGCACGCCAGGGAAATCTTTTTCTCCGAGGAAGAGATCAAGAAATCAGCGCGGCGGGTTTGATGTATTGATGTCGTCATTTCGGGATGCGCCGTAGGCGCAGGCCTCAGATGTGCAATTGCACACCGTAGCTCACTCGTTTCACTCGCGCCCCGGAATGACAAAAGAAAAAGTGGAGACGAACCTGATGAAACTTACCCACGAGGCCAAAGGCACCTTCGCGATTGCGCCGACGCCGTTTCATGACGACGGCCGGATCGACGAGAAATCGATCGACCGCTTGACCGACTTTTACGGCGAGGTCGGCTGCGATGGCATCACCGTGCTCGGCATCATGGGCGAAGCGCCCAAGCTCGACGGCGCGGAGGCCGAGGAAATCGCCAGGCGCTTTGTCAAGCGGGCGAAGAATATGCAGATCATCGTCGGCGTTTCGGCGCCGGGATTTGCCGCCATGCGCTCGCTCGCGCGCGCCTCGATGGATGCGGGTGCGGCAGGGGTGATGATCGCGCCGCCGCCGACCTTGCGCACGGATGATCAGATCACCGGCTATTTCAAGCAGGCGGTGGAGGCGATCGGGACCGACATTCCCTGGGTGTTGCAGGACTATCCGCTGACCTTGTCGGTGGTGTTTACGCCGGCGGTGATCCGCAAGATCGTGATGGACAATCCTTCCTGCGTGATGCTCAAGCATGAGGATTGGCCGGGGTTGGAAAAGATTTCCGCGCTGCGCGGTTTCCAGAAAGATGGTTCGTTGCGGCCGTTGTCGATTCTGACCGGTAACGGCGCGACGTTCCTCGATTTCGAGATGGAGCGCGGCGCAGACGGTGCCATGACCGGCTACGCCTTCCCGGAAATGCTGATCGATGTCGTCAAGCTGTCGAAGGAAGGTCGCCGCGATGCCGCGCACGATCTGTTCGATGCGCATCTGCCGCTGATCCGATACGAGCAGCAGCCGGCCATTGGACTGGCGGTGCGGAAATACGTGTTGCAAAAACGCGGCATCATTGCCTCCAGCGCGCAGCGCAAGCCGGGGTCGAGCATCACGGCGACCGCCAAGGCGGAAGTGGATTATCTGCTGTCGCGGGTCACCAGGGTCGATCGCCGCGCCAATATGCAACCGCAATCCAGCGCCGCGGGCTGATCTTCGTGGCTGAAGTTGCCGTTGTACGTCCGGCCTCGACCATCCTCCTGCTGCGCGACGGCGCTCCGGGGCCCGACGACGAGTGTCGCGAGCTCGACGACGAGTGTCGCGAGGGAATTCGAGGTCTTCATGATGGTGCGCCATCATGAGATCGAGTTTTCTTCGGGCGCGCTGGTATTTCCCGGCGGCAGCGTCGATGCCGGCGATCACGAGATCATCGCAAAACCCGAACTCTATACTGATGGCGAGGGGCTGGATGCGGCGGCCCTGAGTTTCCGGATCGCCGCGATCCGCGAGACGTTTGAGGAAAGCGGCATTCTGCTGGCGCGTCCGCGCGGCTCGAGCCGTCTCGTCGATGCGAAGCAGGCGGCCGGCATCGAGGCCGGCCATCGCGCGGCTTTGTCGGAGGGCAAGACGACGTTTGCCAAAATACTTGCCGACACCGGCATGGTTCTCGCGCTCGACGAACTCGTGGCCTATGCGCATTGGGTCACGCCGGAGGGCATGCCGAAGCGGTTCGATACCTGGTTCTATCTTGCGGCGGCGCCGCCGGATCAACTCGGCGCGCATGACGGCAAGGAGTTCGACCAACTCGGTCTGGCTGTCGCCACGCGAGGCGCTGGCGGGCGGGGAAAGCGGACGGTTCAAGCTGCCATTTCCGACCACGCGCAACCTCATCAGGCTCGGCAAGCAGCCTGATGTCGAAGCGGCGCTCGCCGATGCAAGGGCAAGGCCGATCGTGACCGTGATGCCCGTGATGACGAGGTTGAACGGCGGCCGCCAGCTTCGGATTCCACGTGAAGCCGGCTACGACGGCGAAGTGTTCGAGGTGTGAGAAGCGGCGTTCCGATCTCATCATTCGATCTGTAACGAAGCATGTGTCGCTGAGGCCATTGTCTCCCGCTGCAGTGCGGGGCCAGGGTGGTCAAGGACGCCGGCATTCCCGCGGACTGAACTCCGCGGGAAAGTCGGGATCCGGCCGGTTTTCCTCCGGGCGGCAAAACATCGTATAACAGGGCGCTTAACGAGCAGGTTTCAATGCCCAAGACCCTTGCCGCCACTGTTCGACGGATACGGTCGGTTTCGTTTTCGATCGGTCAACTGACCTTTGCCAGTTTCCTGCTGCTGCTCGCCATGATCGCCATGACGAGCATCGCCAGCGTTCTCGCGATCCGACACATCGACGCGACCTTTGCCGAATTGCAGCATCTGCGAAGTCTCGGCGACGTCGCCGACGAGATCGACCGCCGCACCAAGGAACTGCGGCTGGCGGCGCGCGATTTCGTGACCGATCCTGCGACACCGTCCGACCGGATATGGGAGGCGTCCGCTTCGCTGAGCGCCCTATTGAAGAGTACGCGGTTGCGTTTGGACCCCGAGCAGCAGGAAATGATCGATGGCGTCACCCAGCGCCTCGCCAATTACCGCGAGGGGATGGAGCAGGTTACCGTCCTGATCGCCCGCCGGGCCGAACTCGTCGCAGCCTTGCCGCCGGTCCGGGCCCGGTTCGAGCAGGCCATATCCGGAATTCCGGACCAGGCCACGGCGCGCGGCCTGTTTCGCACGCAGAATCAACTCGTGGCGGCGCTGTTGGCGCACGATCCGACCGCAGCCGAGCTGTCGGCCAGCGCCATGAAGTCGTTTTCGATCGACGATCCGAGCCTTCGCGCCGCAACCGATGCCTATGCCGATGCGATTTTTTCGCTCTCCGGCACGGAAGGCCAGATCGCCCAGTTCGACAGGGAAGTGCTGGGTGCCGAGGGGCAAAGGATCAGCCAGGTGACTGATATGCTGCGTGATCTCGGCGACACACGGGGGCGGGTGCTGGCTCGAGATTTTGCCCGAACGCTCCAGCGTGACAAATGGCAGAGCATCCTGCTCGGACTTGGCGGCATCATGATCGGCCTTGCGGCAGCCCTGTTCGTGGTGCGTCAGACGGTTCGTCCGCTCAAGGCGATCGCGGTTGCGATCCGCGCGCTCGCCGGCGGCGAAAAGAACACCTCGATCCCCGCCATGCGGGTGCACAACGAGATCGGTGACATCGCGCGCGCCGCCGAGGTGTTCCGCCGCTCGCTGGTCGATGCGGACGCGGCGCGAGAAGCAGCGATCCATGCGCTCGCGGAGCAACACCTGGCAGAAGAAAGCTATCGCAAGCTGTTCGAAGGTTCGGTCGACGGAATTTACGTGACGACGCCGGCAGGCGAGATCGTCAACGCCAATACCGCGCTGGCGCGGATGATGGGGTACGGTTCGCCCGAACAACTCATTCGCAGCGTCTCCGACATCTCCCACGGCATCTATGTCCATCCGCAAGCGCGCACGCAGTATCAGGAGCTCATGCAGCGCGACGGCATGGTGCGCGAATTCGAATATCAGGTCTATCGGCGCAACGGCGACATTCTGTGGCTCTCGGACAGCGCGGGCGCGGTTCGCGACGAGAGCGGCGCAATCGTTCGCTATGAAGGGACGTTGCGCGACATCACCGATCAGAAGCGCGCCGAGGAAGCGATTGCCGAGGGCCGGCGGCTGTTGCAGCTCGTCATCGATACTGTTCCTGCCGTAATCAACGTCAAGAACAAGCAACTGCAATACGTGCTGATGAATCGCTACATGTCCGGCATTTTCGGAATCGAGCCTTCCGAGGCAATCGGCCGGACCACCAGCGATCTGATGTCGCGTTACGGTGCGCAGAAGACGGACGAAAACGACAAGCGGGTGCTGGCGACGGCCAAGGAACTCGGTTTCTACGAGGAGGAGTATCGCGATTCCTCCGGCAATCTTCGGTATTGGCTGGTGAACAAGCTGCCGGTGCTTGATGCCGATGGCGTCGTCGAGAGCATCGTGACCGTTGCGCTCGACATCGGCGATCGAAAGCGCGGCGAGCAGGAGATGCGCCAGGCCAAGGATGCCGCTGAGGCTGCGCTGCGCAATCTGCGGGAGACGCAGAATTCGCTGATCGAAGCCGAAAAGCTTGCGGCGCTCGGCCGTCTCGTTGCGGGCGTCGCCCACGAAGTCAACAATCCCGTCGGAATCAGCCTGACGGTTGCCTCCTCGCTGGAGCGCAAGACTGCCTTGTTCGCGGCCGAGGTCGCGCGCGGCGATCTCAGGCGTTCGAGCCTGACCGATTTCCTCGCCGCGAGCCGCGATGCATCCTCACAGCTCGTCGCCAACCTCAATCGCGCGGCGGAATTGATCACTTCCTTCAAGCAGGTCGCCGCCGATCGCAACTATTCCGAACAGCGGACGTTCGATCTCGGCGATCTCACGGAGCAGGTGGTGTTGAGTTTGCGCCCCGGTCTGCGCAAGCAGCGTTTGACGCTCAACGTCGAGTGCGAACCCGGCCTCACGATGAACTCCTATCCCGGTCCTTACGGCCAGGTGCTCACCAACCTGTTTCTCAATTCGGTGGCGCATGCCTTTCCGGACGGCCGGGGCGGGACCGTCGACATCAAGGTGCGGGCGCTCGGCACCGATCAGGTAGAGATCGTTTTTTCCGACGACGGTTGCGGGATGAGCCTGGATGTCCGGCACCGGGCCTTCGATCCGTTTTTTACCACGCGCCGCGATCAGGGCGGCACCGGGCTCGGCCTCCACATTGTCTATAGTATCGTGACCAACCGTCTGGGCGGCCGGCTTGACCTTGATTCCGAGCTGGGACGAGGCACGCGCGTTCATATCGTGCTGCCACGCGTTGCCCCGCTCGAGCAGGCCGCGGAATAGCGTCAGTGCGGCCCTGCGAGGGCGTCAGTCGATATCGGTGAGCTTGCGCAGTGTCGCCTTGAATATCTGGCTCGCCTTTCCGACCAGCGCCGTGCCGCTCATATCGGCTGCGGTATCGGTAAATGTGCCGGAGACGCCGATGCCGACCGGGTTCGGGCCGCCGAACAGGGGGGTGACGTCGGGGCTCGGCGTGTGGCGCTGGACCAGAATCTCGCCCTTGAAGGTATTTTCCTTGGTCGTGTAGGTGCCGACATAAAACAGGAAGGCATCGCCGCCGTGGATCTGGCCGTCCCGAAACACGACGACGCCGCTGCCCTTGCCGGAGCGGCCGTCCTGGAGGACGACGTGGATCGAATACAGCCCGTTTTTCATGATTTTATGGGATCCGCTGCAACAGACCCGTTATGCCAAAGCGCAGCCGCTGCCGTCAACGCGGCAGGTTGACCACCTGAGCGCGAAATTCAGGCGTATTTCTTGTCGCGCTCAAGCAGTTCGATCGAAATGCCCTGGGGGCCGCGGATGAAGCAGATGCGCACACCCGGCCGAATGGTAAAGGGGTCTTTGGTGAATTCGACGCCCTTGGCCTTGATCTCGGCGGCGACGGCGTCGATGTCCTTGACCGTCAGCCCGAAATGGTCGAGCCCCTGATAGGGGGTGATTGGGGGCGCGTTGACGCCATCGCCGGCGGCGACGGGCGCAATGAAGACCATCGCGCCTCCGAGCTTGACGTCGATCCTGCCGGGGCCGCGGATGATCTCGCCGCCGAGAATGTCTTCAAGCCAGGCTGCCATGGCCTCCGGATCGGGACTTCGCAGATGAACGTGGTCCCAGGTCACTACCGGCATACTTCTGTCTCCAATTGACGATTGCGCGCCGCGCGTTGCGACGAATTGAATATTGGCGATACATCGATCGCATATGCCAACTTTAGCGGCGAGGGACGGGCGTGGCTATCCCCTCCAGCGCAATCACCAGGCGAGTTCGGTTCGATATTGTTGCATTCGATGGAACCAGTTTTGGATTTGTGAATTGAGATACCGGCGAGGAAACCGCGCATTATTTGTAGTCGCAGCTGTGTAGCGCGATAGCCGACCCGTTTGCTCGAGGTGGCGCGATCATGACGGATGGATTTCTCAATATCGATTCGACCGGGGTTGCCGGGCATGGCAATCTCTTCTGGGGAAACCATTCAGATCGTGCCGACAGTATGTCTGCAAGCCACTTCCGGACCGCGGTTGGCTGGTTGCCGATCGTCGTTGTCCTGACGGCGTCGGGGTGGTTGCTGTTGACCAATGCCTGGGAGCAGGCCGACAGCCAACCGATGCGTCCGACAGCGGCCGTCGCCATTCAAGCGAAACTGGATCCTATGGTTGGCCTGGCCAAGGAGCCTTCATTCGATCCCAGGATTTCAGAGGCGATCGTGCCGGTGCAACCGGCGCCCGTCGATGGCCTGAAAATATCCTCGCAGTCGTGGCGCAGGGGTGGATTAGGCTCCAACGCTTTCATCACGATGACACTGCGCAACGATAACAGCTATGCCGTCAAGGATATCGATATCGCTTGCGCCTTCTCGCGCCCTGACGGCAGCCATCTGACCGACCGCTCGCGATTGATCCGCGACACCATCAATATGAAGAGCCGGAAGACCTTCGTGCGGTTGCATGTCGGGTTCGTCAACGTGAACGCCGCCAAGGCGAAGTGTTCGCTGCTCGCGGCCAGTCATATTTGAGTTAAATCCGCGCCAGGAACGAGAAAAACCAGCGCCGTCTCATCGAACCTTTTCCGGCGATCAGGAACTAATAGAGGAATCGCCAGTTGAGCCCGGGATTCGCGCGGTGGCGCGGATGGAGCGGAACTGAAATGCCCTTGCTGCGCTATTTTGTCTATGTCGGCGGAGCGTTGTTGGCGCTGCTGTTTGCTGTCAGCCCCTTTATGCCGGCTGTTCCGGCTGTCGAGGCCTCGAAATCCACCGTCGATCGTTCCATCATCCGGATTCACTCCGACCGGAAATGGCCGGAGCGCGTTGTTTTCGATACCTCGCGCCCGACGCCGCCGCCGCCAAATCTTGCGGCCCCCGTGGTCGCTGAAGCCGTCCCGCCGCAGAAGACTGCTGCCGCTCCACCCCTGAAGGGACAGGTGCGCGAGGCCTACGCGCAATTGCGGCCCAATCCGAACGAATTCCGTAACCCGGAGCCGAAGCGGAAACGTAAGCCCTTGGCCAGGCGCAATGCCGGCCCGCGGACCATCCTGGTCGCGCAGCAGCCACGCTTCGGATTTTTCGCCAACAACATCTGGTGAGTTGATCGGGAGCAGGCAGGCGAGCCCACCGTCTGCGGACCCTAGCCGTACGGGCCATTATAAATGATTCGATGGGCAGCAGGCACGGCAGCCGCGGATGAGGTGGTGGCGCGCCACGGCCGATGAAGATGGACACTATTGTTTCGCTGTGGCGCTATGATGTCATGCGCGAGTCCACGCCATCCTATCCGACAACTTGCTCATCATTGCGCGCACGCTCCGACGGGAGTGTGCGACGTGCCGTGAGAAGGGCGAGAAGCCACACTCGGCAACAGAGAAAGCAACCCGCTGTTAACGTAACGACCAGGATCGCGTATATTTCGCTCGATAGACGTTTAAGTTTCACCCTATGAAGCGATTTTTATTTTTTGCGCTGATTGTGCTCATCGCTGCCGTCGCGACTTACAAATTTTTTTATCCGACATATAGCTACCGCTATCGTCAAACGATCAACATCGAGGCCGACGGCAAACTGCATTCGGCTTCGAGCGTCGTTGAGGTAAGCTGGTCTGCGCTCTTCCTCCCAGACTATCACTTCAATCCGGAGGGCCGACGCTTTCTTCGGCGGTGGCAGCAGCATTCCCTGCTATGACTTCGGGGCAGGCCGGCGACTGAACGGATCAAGGACGGCGACCCCGGCAGGCTCAAAATCCGATACATTGCGCGTCACTACGGTGAGCCCGTGTTCGAGCGCCGTGGCCGCGATCATGAGATCGGCGCTCTCATTTCCGAGAGCAGCGCTCAGGGCACCCCAACGCCGGGCTGTTCGCAGGTCGAATGGCACGACGCGCTCGCCGTAGAGGGTCAGTACCGTGTCCAGCCAGTCCGCAAGCGCGCCGGCAAAGCCCGGATCGGTGGCACGCTGTCGCGCGATGCCGCGCTCTATTTCGCCAATGCTGACGACGCTGAGGAAAAGATCGCTCGTTCGCTGCCGTCCGAACCACTTAACGACCATCGGATCGCGCTCCCGCCTGCGCAGTTCGGAAAGCGTGACGGTATCGATCAGGAACATCAGAGCTCGATATCGCGCATCCGCACATTACGGCGCGGAAACTCACCGTTATCCTGCGGCATGGCGAGTAGCGTATCGGCAAAGGACGGTGCCCGCGCGCGTTCGAGATGCCGCAGGCGCTCGTACTCCACCACGTCCACCACAACTACGGTGGGCTTGCCGTGCTTGGTGACCGTTTGCGGCGCGCGTTGCGCGGCCTCGACGACCTCGCTGAAGCGGTTTTTCGCATCCTGCACCGACCAACTGCGCTGGGCCATACCCTGATTCTATCTAGCTAGATTAGCTAGCTATACTATGACAACGACCGCCGGCCGTCAAGCCGTTCAGTGGCCAATCCAGAGCCTCTTCACGACCAGAATCGGAGAGA
This sequence comes from uncultured Alphaproteobacteria bacterium, assembly GCA_963832045.1. Classification (GTDB taxonomy): domain Bacteria; phylum Pseudomonadota; class Alphaproteobacteria; order Rhizobiales; family Xanthobacteraceae; genus Bradyrhizobium. Next base: position 29,792 of record CAWHSM010000002.1, on the reverse strand, counting down.
GACCCATGTCACGCGTGACGACAAACTCAGGGCAAGGATACCGACACAATCGACGATCGCGCCCGCAGCATCAGATAGATCTGTTCGGGAGCGGCCTGTCGAACGACGCCACCGGCGCGCCCGCATGGCCGGAGCTGCCGGCGCAAGCGCGGGCAGCGCTCACGGGCCTGATGACGCAGTTGATCCTCGACCATGCTGCGAGGACAGCGACGCCGCCCGCGAAGGAGGTCGGTCATGATCTCTGACAAGGTCAGGCCACATCATCTGGAGCGCAAGGCGATTCTTTAGTGCGCCAATCCTCAGCACATCAGGTGTTGCACAATCGCGAGAGCAGCGCGTTGCAATACGCCATGCGGGACAGCCGTCGGATCGATCGTACGTCCCTGAGCCCGAATCTCCTGACAAACGCCCCTTGGCGGTGAGCGTCATTCCGTTACCGGCGCCGACCGTATGGATGATGCCGTCCGGCGTGACGTTTCCGCCCCCGCCGCGGACGATGACTTTGCCGGCCTTGATGACCGCTGACACCGAGCCCGCCCCGCGGCATCCGGCACCGGTGGCAGCGTCGACACGTCAACCGCTGGCTGCCGGGCTTTTTCCGGATCGGACAGGAAAGCCAGCCGGATTTCGTTCGGCCGATAGGCCGTCGCCCCGAGCAAGACGGGGGCGAGGATGAGCACTGTCGCCAGGCACGCGGATTGCGTTGCGACGGCCTTCATCGCCGCAGGGGCCATAACCTGACGGACATCCACGCGCCTGAGTCCTTTCGCGCTTGGACACCGGTGATTGCCGTAACAGGATCGTTCCTTCGTTGCCGTCACATGGTCGTGGAGACCAACTCGCTCTTGCCGCCTTTGATCACGAACTGACTAAACTCCCGGCTGATCAGGTCACCCCTTTCGTTGAAATCGCAGTCCGATCCCGCACCGCTGTAGTTGACCATTTTACCGGAGCGAATTGCTTTGAGCCCATCGATCGGGTTGCTCACGGCATCACCGGGTCCATTGGTGATACTGCGAATATTCTTCACCCAATCGGCGGACACATCCGTTTTCGTGCTTTCGATGCACATCGACAGCACCGCCAACTGATCGTAGGTATTGCAGGCAAACAGGAACAGTTTGCCCTCGGGTTCGCCCATGAGCTTTAGAAACTGCTTGTACGCCGGCGAGTTTATGGGCGGCGTCGGCTGCAGGTGATTGATACCTTCCGCAACTTCGTTGCCGACATTCTGGGCAAATTTGCCCTCGCTGTCGCCTGCGATCGAAAGGGTGAACAGCTTGGCCGAAAACCCCGAACGGAAAACCTCCTTGACGATGACGGTGAAGTCCGGCAGCAGCGACGGAAAAAACACGCTGTCCGGCTTGCTCGCAAAGACCTTCTCGACTTCGGCGCGATAGGACGTCTGACCGGAATTGTAGTAAACGGTCTCGACGACCTGACCGCCGCCTTTCCTGAACTCATTGGCGAACGGTTCGACCATTGTAACCGTGAACGGATTTTGCAGACACATCACCGCGGCGCTCTTGACGCCAGATTTGAGCATCGCGCGAGCAATCGCCGGTCCCCAATCTTTCCCCCGGGCCTGGAAGCGCCAGACGAGGCCCTGATTGTCTCCATCCGTGATCTGGTCGGCCGAGCCTGACACGAACAACGCGAGCTTCTTCCCGATCGTGATGGGCTTGACTGCCATTGCCACCGAACTGTTCCAGAGACCAATCAGGCATGAGACGTTATCGACCTCGATCAGTTTCTTGGCGGCGTTCACACCTGCGGTCGCGTTACTCTCGCTGTCTTCCACCAGGATTTCGAGCTTGCGGCCACCAAGTACGCCGCCACCTTCGCTGTTGATCCATTCCACCGTGCGCTGGGCCGCTTTCGCCATGTTCGGACCATAAGCGCCCGCGGCACCGGTCAACGGAAAGAGGCCCCCGATCCGGATCGGCCCCGACTGCGCCAGCAGTCTCTCTGGGAAAAGTGTGATGGCTGGCAAGCCCAGCAATGAAGCGGTAAAGCTACGACGAGTGGGACGAAAATCAGACATCGGATGCTCCTTTTCTGGCTTGGCAGTGAGCGAGTTCAATCGTGTCCGGCAAGAGCCAGCGCCTCGGCTTCTTCCTCGATTTGCAGGGCGTCGTTAAAGCGGTTGAAGAATCCGCATAACGTAATTCGCAAAGTCAACTCGACGATCTGCGCTTCGCTGAAATGCTGGCGCAGACGTTCAAAAACGTTGTCACGAATACGATTGGCGCGCGTGGTGACAAGTGTCGTGTATTCGACCACCAGCTTGTCGACGACATCCAGCTCCGGATGATCCTCATACTTCATCAACCGGTCGACGCCTTCGTGAGATATTCCCTCTACTTCCAGCATCGGGCGGTGATGGTTTACGCAATATTCGCATTCGTTGAGCTGAGAGGTGACGACCACGGCGATCTCGATATAACGGCGCTTGACGTTGCCCTGAGCGCGAAGCTCCATGAGCAGGCGCATCATGTGGTCCAACGCGGACGGGACATGCGCGAAAACCGCGCACTGGTTGCGGAATGGGCCGTAGCCGGCTGCATAATTTTCGTATACCTCGGCAATTGCCGACGGCAGCTCAGTCGATGGAATGCTTCTTACGCGTGCCATGATCATGGTCCTCCAGTGAGATGTTTGCTGTTTGTGCGTCGCTCGGACAAAAGTCCTTGCGGACGAAATATCAGGAGTAAAATGAGACCCAGTCCGATCAGCATCAATCGAACCGATGCGATCTGAGTTGCGTCAAGGACGAGAAAGACATCCTTCAGGAAACGGGATCCTTCGATCAGCAGCAGTACCGTCGCGGCGCCGATGATCACGCCGAGATTGCTGCCGCGTCCGCCCATGATGACCGCCATGAACGCCGTCGCAGTGATGATCGGCCCGAACTGGCCGGGGTCGATGTAGTTGTAGTAAAAAGCGTGCAACGCGCCGGCAAGACCGAGGGCTGCGCCGCTGACGCCGAAGGCCTGCATGCGAATCCAGAGCACGTTCTTGCCCAGGGTGGCCGCGACGACGTCGTCATCCCGCACGGCACGCAGCGCGCGACCGAACGGCGATATGGCGAGACATTCAAGCAGCACATACACCAGCGCAACGAGTGCCAGCGCCAACGCGGCAAATGCGAGGTCGGAGTAGGCTGGCGCGACGAAGGTGGAAAGCGGCCGCGGGATACCCGGCAGGCCCAGCGAACCTCTCGTCAGCCAGATCTCATTGAGCATCGCGAGGTGAACGAGTTCGGCGAAGCCAAGTGTCACGATGGCAAGATGATCCCCGGCCAGCCGCAGCGACACGAAGGACACCAGCCCGCTGAGGATCGCAGTCACGACCATCGCAGCGAATGCAGCGGCCAACGGCGGCACCCCTGCCAGAGACAGAAGAGCAGCCGTATACGCGCCTACGGCGTAAAAGCCGGCAAGGCCGAAATTCACCAGGCCGCCAAGCCCCCATTGCAAGTTCAGCGCAAGGCCGACAGCCGTTGTGACGGCCAGGAGCGACAGAAGCGTCGGAAGGTAACCCATCATTTTTTTATCGGCTCCGTACCGAACAAGCCCCAAGGCCGCACCATCAGCACGACTGCCATTACGACGAAGGCGATGCCGCTGCGATAGGTCGATGGCAGAACCAGCGAAGACACCTCCTCGACGACGCCAAGCACCAAGGCACCCACAACGGCTCCGACTGGATCGCCGATGCCGCCCAGGATCGCGGCGGCAAAAACCGGGATGATGTAATTGTAACCCGACAGGGGTTCGACGGCACCATCTACCCCGATCAGCACACCCGCAAGACCGGTGAGCGCTCCGGAGAGTGCGAAGGTGCCGCTGATGACACGCGCGGGCCGAATTCCGCGCACGGCCGCGAGCGACGGATTGTCAGCGACTGCGCGCATGGCACGGCCCATGCTCGTGCGATAGAGCAGCAGCCAGATGAGCGCGAGGCACCCGAGCGCAACGGCGATATTGACGATTTGTTCTTGGCTGATGCGCAGATCAAGCAGCCGCCACGGCCGTACTGCCTGAATCTGGTAGCCTCGCACCGAGTTTCCGTAAATAAAGCGCACGAAATTCTCAACCAGAAAGGCAACACCCATAGAAGCGACCAGCAGCGTAATGCCGGACGCTCCGGGCAGATTCTGATAAACGAGCCGGTTAACAAGGACGCACAGCGCCGCCGTGATTGCCGCCGAAATGACGGCAGAAACGAACAGCGGCAGGCCAAGCCCGACATTGAAATAGTATGCGGCATATGTGCCGAACGTCAGCGTGGCGCCGATAGCGAAATTGGCGAACCGCATGACCCCGAAAACCAATGTCAAAGCGAGCGCCGGTAGCGCCGTGACAAGACCGGTAGCAATGCCGTTGACCAGGGCCTGCGACAGCATCGCTCTAGTCCTCTCCGCCCAAATAGAGCTTGCGAACACTTTCGTCGCGCGCGATTTCGGCCGCGGAGCCTGCATGACGCACCTGCCCGGCGACCAGAACGATGACCTTGCTCGCGATCTTGAGAGCTGCGGCCGCATTTTGCTCGATGAGCAAAACGCCGAGACCGGAGGCGCTGACCTGCTGAATGGCAGCGACGATCTCTTCGACATAGCGAGGTGACAGACCGGCCGACGGCTCATCGAGCAGCAACACCTTCGGCCGCGCCATCAACGCGCTGGCGAAGGCGAGCATCTGACGCTCGCCTCCGGACAAGCGGCCAGCTTTCACCGCAAGCCGGTCATTGAGGACCGGAAACAGCGACATGACTTCGGCCGAATCAGCGCGGGTTTGCGGCAGGAATTCGTGCGCCAGAGCGAGATTCTCCCGCACGGTCATCTCGCGAAATACATTGTGTTCCTGCGGAACGTAGGCGAGGCCGGCCAGCGCGCGTGCCGACGCATCAAGCCCACTGACATCTTCGGCACCGATCGTTACCGTCCCGGCAGAAAGTGGGATCAGGCCCACAATAGTCTTGATCAACGTCGATTTACCGGAGCCGTTGGGTCCGAGAACAGCTACCACCTCGCCGGCATCAACCGTCAGCGACACCCCATCGACGATGCGTGATGCATTGTATCCAGCCGCGATCGCCTCTGCCCTTAGCACCGTCGTCATGCAATCGCTCCAAGATAGGCGGTCACCACCGCCTTGTCGGCCATGACATCGGTATATTGCCCGCGCAGCAGATTTCGGCCTTCCGCCAGAACCACGACCTCATCACAAAGTCTTGCGACGAAGCCCATGTCGTGTTCGACAAGAGCAAAGGTGACGCCGTGAGCGTTGATGTCGCGGATCATGTCGGCAATGGAGTGACGCAGCGTCGGATTGACGCCGGCGGTCGGCTCGTCGAGCAGGATAATTCGCGGCTTGAGAGCGAGCGCGCGCGCAAGTTCGAGCAGTTTCTTCTGGCCGCCGGAAAGGCGGCCAGCCAGTTCGTCGGCCTTGGCATCAAGGCCGACGCGCTTGAGCAGGACGAACGCGGTTTCGGCGCGCTCTCGCTCCTGCCGCGCGAACTGGACTGGGCCGGCGAAACAGGCGCGAACGCTCTCTAGCCGCGGGGTGGTCAAGGCCAGCATGACGTTTTCGAGGGCCGTGAGGCCGGCGAGTTCGCGCGACAACTGGAATGTGCGCACCAGCCCGGCACGCGCCATGGCACGCGGCGGTCGGCCGGTGACGTCATGCCCGAACAATGCAAGGGAGCCGGCGTCGGGCCGAATCAAACCTGACATGACATTCAATAGGGTCGATTTGCCGGCGCCATTCGGCCCGACCAGGCCCGTCACCGAACCTTGGGAAACAACAAGGTCGCAGCCGTTCAATGCCGCCACACCGTCGAATGATTTGGACACACCGGTTACAGCCAGGGCCGGCACGCCAGGATTTTGGACAACGGTCGTCACGAAGCGACCGCGCTTTTCTTCTTCCGGTTTCCCGTCACGCGGCGGCTGGATTGGAACGCGCGAGCAAATTGCTGCGGGCCCGAAGCGAATATCTGCTCTACCGCATAGATGAGGCTGTCGAGGGTGTCGGCTATCCGTTTGCGGTCGTCGAGCACCACTTCCTGGACACGCAAGCCGCGCACCGTGGACGTCACCAGCGTCATGATCACGTGAATCTGTTGCCGAGACAAATTGCTGCGCGACAGCGCCCGGACCGCGCCGTCCTCGTAAGCAACGAGAAGTTTGGCGAACATCTTCGAGATTTCAGCCCGAAGCCGCCCATCGGACCTGCTCGCGACCATCAACTCAAGCGTCATGGCAATTCGCTCAGAACCAAAAGCCTGCTCGGAAACCCCCACAATGAAGCTGCGGATATTGAGCTTTCCCTGAGCCAGCGCTTCGGCCAGTTGACCCATGCTTGTTTCGGCGCGCTGCCAGAAATGTCGCGCAGTATCGACGATGAGGTCGTGACGGGTGGGGTAATGATGCAAAAGCGCGCCCCGCGACAACCGGGACTTTGCACATACCTTCGCGGTCGAAGTGCTGCCATAGCCGATCTCCACCAGCAGTTGTTCCGTTGCCGCCCGCAGGCGAGCGCGGGTGTCTTCACTCTTTTCTTCCTGCCGTTGCGACGCCACACGGTTCTCCAATGCAGTTCCATGCTAACGGCAGTAACCAACACAGTCACGAAAAAAGGTCAGCATTGACTGTTTCATTAAGCGGCAGCCCGCCAGCTTCGGAATAGGTCTCTCAACCAATCGCAAGAATCGGGTGTTGCGTGCCCCCGCAACCACTTTGGTTATAGCTCACTCACAGTCCCGGTTTAACCGCCCGGGACGGATTTGGCCTTCCGGCGAATCTGGCGCCGTGCCACAGAGCAGGCCCGCCCGTGTAGAGCGTTGCCAGGTTCATGCAGAATGGCGGGTAGACGTCTGCTCTCGACAGAACATCCAGCGAAACTGTCATTCGGCGTGCAATATTGACCCCCGTCAAATTTGCGAGCCGATTGACGCTCTCGGGACGGTCAATCGTCTGCTCTCCGTCGGCGACGGTCGCGCGCTCTCGGCCTCGAAGCCGGCGAGCAAGATCGACCGCAACGCCTCGCCCGGATCCAGCTGAACCCGATAGCGCAGAGACACCCCCGGTCACCGGAAGCAATTATTTGTCAGCCCGAACAGTCGATCAAGCCAAGCATGTTCAAACTAAGGCGTAGAACTTTTAAGAGATACCAAACCTAAATTAAGCGGATCGACACCTTTTTGTCAGCATCGTGAACAATGCGTTTGCGTTCATCTGGTGCGGAGAAGGTTATGACCGCTAGAAAACAGTTCCCGTGGCGCCTTGTGCCCATGTTCGGTGTCGCTATTTTGGGCGTCATAATTTCATTAGTCGGCTTTTTTGTCGCCAGAGATATAGAGCTTGAATTTACAAAACAACAGTTCGTGGGGAAAGCATCTGAGGACGCTTTAGTGATCAAAGCGGCAATTGCCGAGGACCTCGACAAAATTTCCGACCTTCGTGCCTTGTTCGAAACATTTCCGGACGTGAACCTACCGAAGTTTCAGGCCTTCGCGAGAAGGCTGATTGAGCATGATGCGTCCATTCTAACCGCTTCTTGGATCGTGCGGGTCGCCCGCGAAGAGCGAGCGGCGCACGAAGTGGATGGATTACATCAAGGGATACCCAATTACCACATCCGCGCGGTTGACCCACTGGGTAAACACCCGTCACTATCTCCTGAGCGGGATGAGTATTTTCCGTTGTTTTTCGCGACCGACGATCCAGCCTCACCTATTTATGGGTTGGACATGGGTTCTGAGGAGGGACGCCACAGAACCATCAAGCAAGCTCGTGATAGCGGGGATCTAGCTATTTCTCCGATCGTCGTTCTTCACGGGGGAAAGGGTGATCCCAGAGGTTTTTGGGCTTTAATGCCGGTATATCGGTCCGGTCTTCCCCACGCTTCCATCGAGGACCGCCGCCGCAATCTGGCTGGATTTGCGCAGGGCACGTTTCAGATTTCCACGATGTTTGAAGGTATTTTCAGTACCAGGGCTTCGATTAAAGATAGGGATTTTTACTTTTTTGGGCCCAAGGCGCAGCCGGACGAGCCGCCCATCTACATGCATACATCGAGTGCTTCCCCTGGCGCGCTTTCCGGTTTCACTCGAGCCGAACTGGAGGTGCGGATCCACTGGTCAACGGTGCTCCCTGTTGGTGATAAAGTATGGACACTTGTCGTTGTACCAACCTCCGACGCCCTGGTGACTCAAAATGGCCGAGCCACAATTATTTTTGCGGTTGGCCTGCTCGCAACGGCTCTGCTAGTTGGTTTGCTGTTCGCCTATTTCCGCAATGCGCAGCTCGAAAATGCGCGCCTTGTCGCCGAACAAGGAAGTCTTGCGAAGTCAGAATTTCTCAGCAGCATGAGTCACGAAATACGCACCCCGTTGAATGGTGTGATTGGCATGACCGGTCTTTTACTGGACACGTCACTCACTCAGCAGCAGCGCGGATATGCCGAAACGGTACGCCAATCCGGCGAAGCCCTTTTGAGTGTGATCAACGATGTCCTGGATTTTTCAAAGATCGAAGCGGGTAAGGTGGAACTCGAAATCATCGACTTCGACCTTTCTGAAATCGTTGAAAGTGTGACTGCGATCGTTGCCGTCCGCGCTGCGGAAAAAGATTTAGAATTAGTCAGTTTCGTGGAGCATGAACTTCCGCGGCGGATGCGCGGGGATCCATTTCGGCTCCGGCAAGTTTTGACAAATCTTGCCGCGAATGCCGTGAAGTTTACCGAGCGCGGTGAGGTGATCCTGCGAGCCAAGCGCCAATCAGGTGGTGAGGGCGCCCCGATAGTGCGTTTTGAAGTAGAAGATACAGGAATCGGGATCGACCTGGATCAGCGGGGCCGCCTTTTCGAAGCTTTTGAACAATCCGATGTATCCATCTCACGCAAGTATGGGGGGACAGGGCTGGGCCTCGCCATTTGCAGTCGCTTGGTCCGCTTGATGAGTGGCGAAATGGGCGTCGAAAGCCAGCCGGGAAAGGGGAGCACTTTTTGGTTCACGGTGCCGTTGTCGGAAGCTCTGAGCTCGAGTCCTCAAGAATACCACCTGCGGGGGCTGCGGGTGCTGGCCGTCGACGACAACCCCGTAAACCTTGCGATCCTGCACGAACACATAGTTGGCTGGCATATGCGCAATGGAAGCGCCGAGTCCGGGTCCCAGGCCCTCACAATGTTGAGGGCTGCGGCTGCGCGGGGTGAGCCGTATGACATTGCAATTGTCGACATGCAAATGCCGGAGATGGACGGCCTCGCGGTCGCACGCGCGATCCGGTCAGATGCAGCGATTTCCTCGACGAAGTTGGTGCTTTTAACGTCGCTCGGAGGGCATGACCTTCCCAAATCAGCGCGCGACGCGGGCGTGGACGCATGCCTGACTAAGCCCGCACGACAGTCCGAGCTCTACAATATCCTTGCCAGCATCATGGGGGTGCGGAGCTGCCCACCAGATGAAGCGCCGAAGGCGCCTTTGGACCAGCGAACGAAAATGCACAGGCGCGGAGTCCGGCTGCTGGTCGCCGAGGATAATGTTGTCAACCAGCAAGTCGTCCTCGGTATTCTTGGTTCACTGGGATATTCGGCGGATGTCGTAGCCAACGGCCTGGAGGCCGTTGAGGCGGCGGCCCGGATTCCGTACTCGGCGATTCTTATGGACTGTCGGATGCCCGAAATGGATGGATACACTGCCACCACAACCATTAGGCAAAGTCGGTCGGAGAGCCGCCACATACCCATCATCGCGCTGACGGCGGATGTCGTATCGGACGCGCGCGTAAAGGCACTTGCCGCAGGGATGAACGATTATATCACGAAACCTGTCAAGGCTGATGAACTTGCAAGGGCCCTTGACCGGTGGCTTCCTGCGCCTCCGCAGATCGTTCTGCAAAATGTGTCGATTCAACCCTCACTTGATGATGAGGTGTTTGAGAGCCTCAAGGGGCTGGAGTCCTGCGCACCGGGCTTGTCGAGAAAGGTTGTGGACGCCTTTTTGGAAGACACTCCCCGGCGCTTGGAGGATATTGAGCAGGCTCTGCTTGGGCATAGCGCGGAAAAGCTTTCCCGCGTCGCCCATACCCTCAGGGGTAGCGCTGGTAATTTGGGCGCACGTACTTTCGTTCAAATTTGCGCCGATTTGGAACGCTCGGCAGGTGGGAACGACTGGGAGAATTGCAAAGAATTACTCGCAGCACTCGGCCTGGAGTTGGACCGCTTGCGCGGCGTCCTTCTTGTTCAACTGACCGAGTCCTGAGCCGTGCGAATCCTTATTGCAGAAGACGACACCGCCTCCCGCTTGATTCTTGAGGCCGCGCTCACGGGGCTCGGTCACGAGGTAGTCGCTGCGACAGATGGCGAACAGGCTTGGCAATCGTTTCAGTCTGAAAAGGTCGAAGTGATTATCAGCGATCGCGAAATGCCTGGGCTGAATGGGGTCGATCTATGTCGTCGTATCAGGGAAAGCGACGGTGGAAAATACATTTACTTTATTTTCCTGACTTCAGTTAACGACAAAGCCGGGGCAGCAGAAGGTATACGTATCGGTGCAGACGACTATCTAATGAAGCCCTTGAACCGCCATGAGCTTGAGGCTCGCCTCATGGTAGCTTCGCGCATCACGGAGTTATACCGAGAACTGACTAACCAGCAGGTCGAGCTCGGGCGGCTCAATAGCCAACTCTTCCGACAGGCCCGGATAGACGGACTTACGCAGGTGGGAAATCGCCTGAAGATGCGGGAGGACCTAAACATCCTTTGCGCGCGCGTCGCGAAACAGGGCGAAAGCTTTTGCGCGGTCATGTGCGATGTCGACCATTTTAAGCTCTATAATGATGGATATGGCCATCTGCAGGGTGATGAAGTGCTCAAGACAGTTGCGAGGACCTTGCTCCAAGGCTGCCGTCCAAATGATGAGATATATCGATACGGCGGAGAAGAATTTCTGCTCGTGATGCCCGAACAATCGATTGAGGCTGCATGTGCCGCCGCTGAGCGACACCGAGCACGAATCGAACAACTGGCCATTCCAAATATTGGTAGTCCAGGAACCATTGTCACTATCAGTGCCGGCGTAGCAGCCATGACCACCACTCGGCCCTCGATTAAAGAGTGGCTGGAAGGTGCCGACGGGGCCCTGTATCGAGCGAAACAGTTGGGGCGGAATCGGGTTGTCGCCGCTGCTGGGGTGTAAAACGAATTGTCATGAAGGAGGCGCACGATGGCGCCAATGATCAAACCGGGGTCGGCTCGCTGAGCCGGGCGAGCACGGCGGCGATGTGAGAAAAACGATGGCTTTGGACTTGTCGATGCCGATTCTTGTGGTCGAGGACCACAACGCGACCGCCCTCATCCTGCAATCCCTATTGAAGCGTTTGGGCTTCAGTGACGTCGACGAGGCGTCCGATGGCTTGATGGCGCTCGCCAAGATGCGCGAGAAGAGGTATGCGCTGGTGATTTCGGACTGGAATATGGAGCCGATGTCTGGCTACGGGCTACTCAAGAAAATTCGGATGGATGAAGATCTCGCCGAGATCCGGTTCATCATGATCACCTCAGATCTGACAGCCGCGAACGTCATCGCAGCCGGAAAGGCCGGTGTTAGTGGCTTTATCATTAAGCCGTTCAGCACGGAGAAACTGAAGGCCGAGATCGAAGAGGTGTTTACGAAATAAGATCATTGCGGAGCGTACGGCGATTGCCTCAAATGGCGAAAGAAAATGAGGAGGACGGTTGCGAATCCGCAAATGTGGTACGCGGACCATCATCACGCGCACCGATCTCGCCTTCTTGCTGCCATTCCTCGGCGAACTCGCCGAACCGGCGTGATCCTTGAATGCGGCGCTTCTCGTCATCGCGGTACTCTCTCGGGTCGCTCCCCTTGGACAGCATCCGCGGGGCATCAATCGCCTTGTCCTTCGCCTCGGAGAGCTTCAGGCCGGTTTCCTTGGCCGGGCCAAAGCCCATCTCCTTGACGATGCCGTTGCGCTGGTAACGGAACGCCCAGCGACGGCCGCCACTTGGCGTGACGATCAGATAAAGGTTGTTGCCGCATGGGTATTCGCCGGGGCCAACCGCGAGATAGATTTTTGCGGTGATCTCAGGTTTTCCGATTCTGATCTGCATGGGGATTCCAACTCCCGACCCTCGCGCGGCAACGGCGCTTCTGGAGGCGAAGGGGATTCCAACTCAAATCGAGGAACAGTCAAAGGGACGTTCCGGACGAGTCCGCCGAAGACGCTCAGCGACCGCCGATAACGCGATAAACCCCTATTTTACAGGGATTTGTTGGACGTTGTTGCGATGACGGGCGATGGTGGGTGAAGTGTGGCGACCAAGTGGGGCTGGCGCACCACGGCCGATGAAGAAGGGCAATACTGCTTTGCCGTGGCGCTATGATGCCGCGGCCTGCTGCACGATCCAATCGGCAAAGCTACGAGCGCGAGCGATTTTGCACTACGCCTTTGCGCGGTGCGAGCATGTTCTCCCAGCCCGTCTCACGCGACCCGGCGGCGTTTTGAGGTCTGCCCACCTGCCAAGGGGCGCGCTGAAAGGGTTAAACCCAGGGCGCGAGCCGCCACAATTCCGTAACCCTGCGACAGCCAAAGCACGATAAACGGCGACATGATCGTGCCGCCCGTTCGAGGATACAGATGCCGGTCGCGCCGAGCCGCACGTGTCGGAACAAGCTCTCGCGGTTCACGCCGAACAGCATCGCGACCTGGATGTAGATCGCGACGATCAGCAGAAAACCGACTGTCAGCAGCAACCACGGCGCGGTCGCAGCCGTAAAGGTGGCATAAGCGGCGCCGAGTGCAATGGTAAGGACGGACGCCCCGATGATGGTGCGTCGTCGTCCGATGGAGTCAGCGCAGAATGCGCCGCATAGCGCACCGAAGGGCGTGCCGAGTACGATCACCAGCGTATAGGCGAATGAGCGCGTGATGGTCAGTCCTTGCTGGAGGAAGAACTGCGGCAGCCACGTGACGAACCCGAAGATCAGCGTATTGATCGTGATCAGCACCCAGCTCCCCACGATCATGCGCGGGAGCAGTGCTGGTGTCATAAGCGAGGCGAGATTGAATTTGGCGGCCGGCGCGGGCGGCGCTGGCAGGGGCAGCGGGCCTGCCCTAGCGGCCTCCTTCTCGATCGCATCATAAGGGCCTCGGCCTCTCCGCGCGATCCTGCGCCTCGAGCCAACGCGGCGATTCCGGCAGAGCCTTGCGCAGATACCAGACGACGAGCGCACCGACGCCAGCGATGGCGAACATCGGGCGCCAGCCGTATGCCGGAATGATCAGGTATCCGAGCAGCGCCGTGATCGGCAGACCTGAGACCACCAGGACCGCCATGAACGAGAGCCAGCGCCCACGCGATTTCGGCGGCACGAATTCGGTCAGCGTCGCATAGCCGACGACGATCTCCGCGCCGAGACCAGCCCCATCAAGAAGCGCAGCCATATCAGCGTGGTCATGTCGGGCGCAAACGCGGCCGCGAGCGAGGCCAATCCGAAGATGAGGAGGTTGATCTGGTAGGTGAAACGGCGCCCGTATCGATCGCCGAGAAAGCCCGTGACCAACGCGCCGATGGTCATCCCAAGGAATGTCTTCGAGATGAAATCCGCGTTTTGCAGCGCGGTCGAGAACCCGCTCTGCGCGGCGGCCGGCAGCACATTGGTGAAGACGTAGAGGTCGTAACCGTCAAGCAGCATGCCGGCGCCGACCAGCCAAAAGATTCGGTGGTGGAATGAACTGATGGGCAGACGGTCAAGCCGCCCGCCCGCATTCACCAATGTTGCCATCTGAACAACCCTTCTGCTCGATCCGCGTCCGCTCGCCGTTCGCAGCCAGTGTGGACGCAGTAGGTTCCAAGCCACCCGCGCTGATTCAAGCAGGCGCAAGACTACGCCCGTCTGATATAAGCGGAACTGGTGATCTGCCTAACCCGCGATAGAAATTATCTATGTCTCAGATTACTCCCGAAGATCATGTCGGCCGCCGTCTGAAATTTCGAGACTTGCAGGTCTTCTTCGCGGTCGTGCAATCCGGCAGCATGGCCAAAGCGGCAACCAGCTCGGGCTGACACAACCGGCCGTGTCGGACATCGTCGCAGGGCTAGAACAGATGTTTGCCGCGCGTTTGTTTGATCGTAATCCGCGCGGAGTCGAGCCGACGATCTACGGTCGCGCCCTTCTCAAGCGGGGACGAGCGGCCTTCGACGAGTTGCGGCAGGGAATAAAGGACATCGATTTCCTTTCCGATCCGAAAGCGGGTGAACTGAAGATCGGATGTCCGGCGTCAGTGCTGGGCGGAACGCTCTCGCGCGCGGTCGAGAGCTTTTGCCGGCAATACCCTCGCGTCGTTCTGCATTTCGACGATGTGACCTCTCCCGGCGGCGACTTTCCGACTTTGCGGGAGCGCGAACATGACCTGATCCTGGCCGAACGCTTCCGGTGTCGCCGGGAATTTCCCATCTCCATGCGGTAAATGCGGCCGACAATGCGCGCGAATAGGCCTCCCTGAGATCGGTGCAGCCAGCTCGAAAACTCCTGCGTCTGACGCACCTCAACCATGAGGGTTTAATGTAGTCCATAGGCGACAAAAGTCAAGTCTGATACCCGCGCCCGCCGTCGAGACGTGGCGGACCATGAGGCTATCGGCGGCCCAATGCGGCGCTTGTGCGTCTGTAGGCAACGCTGTCGCGGAAAATCGTAGAATGGCGCACCACGGCCGATGAAGATGGGATTACAGTGCACTTAATTTTCGTTCGGCAATCGTACATCACCAGAATTGTATGCTGAGCCGCCTGCGGAAGCAGTTTGCCGGATCGAATTCGTAAAATCGGCGCATGGCGCCGAAGCGTGTACCGAAGTGGCGCGCTCGGAGAGATTCGAACTCCCGACCCTCGGAATCGAAATCCGATGCTCTATCCAGCTGAGCTACGAGCGCATGCGGCATTTCGATTACCAGACTGCTGGTCCAATTCCAACATTCGCATGCGGTCTCGGCAGGCGGCTTTGCGAATGTTGGAATCCCGCGGACAATCACGTCCGGCGGTGATCAGAAGCAGGGATAGCGGCCACCTTGCGCGCGGTAGGTTGCAGAGCCCTGCGCGCAAGAATTGGTCGACGGGCCGTCATAATAGGCGAAGGTGCCGGGTTCATATCCCGGACCGTAATTGTGAGAGTAGCTGATGGGATATGGCAACCCATAGGCATAGCCGTGCCAATGGTGGTGCCGACGCGCCTGGGCCGGGCTCGAGACTACGGCCAAGGCCGCCAGGGCGGCAGCGGCGAGAGCGAATTTGCGGGAAATCATCAGGAACCCTCCAGTGCTCTATCAAGGCCATTTTAGGCCAAATCGGCTGCCCTTCCAGAGGGAAATCCCCCAAAACCCGTCAAAAATTGGCCATGGAAGAGAGATTTTTTGCTTCGCGGTCTTGCTTAACGATTTCCCAACACAGTCTCGCCAGAGTCATGCCGTCTGATCCGCATCCGGAATCGGTTTTTCCGTTTTTTCAACGATCCGTTGCCCGACCAATTCATGCGCATCACGATTCTCGCAACCCTTTTGCTCCTGAGCCTCGCCCCGATTCCGGCGCGGGCCGACCTGCATATCACGCGCGACCACGGCGGCTATGTCGAGGAGTACAAGACCAAGTATGCCCGCATCCGCAGCAACCACGAGCGGGTGATCATCGACGGCATCTGCAATTCAGCCTGCACGCTGGTGTTCGGCATCGTGCCGATGAACAAGATATGCGTGACGCCGCGCGCGAGCCTCGGCTTCCACCAGGCCTATTACGACAAGGCGTTTACCTTCGGCATCAAGGTGACGAGCACCGAGGGGACGTCGGAACTGATGTCGTATTATCCGGATACGGTGAAAGAGTGGATTCGCCGCAATGGCGGGCTCACGACCGAAATGAAGAAGATCAAGAACGGCGAAGACCTCTGGAAGATCGTCGATCCCTGCCCGGAAGAGTGGTGATCTTCGGTCTATCGTTCTGCCGCCTGATCCGGCGAATTACGACAACTCAATCGTTCCCGACATCACAGGCACGCAGCGGCCGCCGATATAGGTGGCGGTCACGATGCCGTTGGTCTTTTCGGCTTCGGCTTGCAACAGGCTTGGCCGGCCCATCTCGACGCCCTGTGCGATGGCTTTCGATAGCCGCAAATCCGATCCCGGTCGCAGCTTTGCCAGAAGCCCGATGAGGGCGACGTTCGCGCTTCCGGTTGCGGGGTCTTCGGGAATCCCGTGATGGGGCGCGAACATGCGCGCGCGAATATCGAGGCCGCTTTCCTCAACCTTCGTGTAAATAAAAAGGCTCGTCACCGGCAGTTTCGAGATTTCGCGCGTAAAGACCTCAGGCCGCGCGGCCGCCGCCGCGAGAGCCGCGCGTCCCTTCAATTCGGCGAGGATGAAGGCGGCGCCGCAAGAGGCGATGCAGGGTCGGTGATTTCGGGTTTCGATATCGTCTGATGATAACGAGCAGGCGGATGCGATCAATTCAGCAGGTATGTCCGCGCCGACCGCGAGAGGTTGCGGGGAGGCGAGCCGCGTGCCGATGACGTTGGTGCCCTCCTTGAGGAACGAGATCGGGACAAGGCCGGCCTTTTCCTCGAAAATGACGCCGTCGCTGCCGATGGCGCGGCCGTAGCTCTTGCCCGCGCGGGCGAGTGCGAAAGCCGTGCCGACATTGGGATGGCCGGCAAACGGCATTTCATAGCGCGGTGTGAAGATCCTGACCTCGGCAGTGTTGGCCGGATCCTTCGGCGGCAGGACGAAGGTCGTTTCCGCGAGATTGAATTCGGCCGCGATCGCCTGCATCTGTCCGCCCGAAAGCCCCTCCGCATTGAGGACGACGCCGAGCGGATTGCCGGCAAATTGGGTGGAAGTGAAGACGTCGACGGTGACGAAGTTCAGTTTCATGGATGGCTCGCAGTTATTCCCCGTTCTCCAGGGGGCGTTATGTCATACCGCGCGAGTGGTCCTGCGCAAACCGGGATTGCCGATTAGCATATGTTCGGGCAATCAGGTTCGCAAATGAGCAAGGACCTCGATCAATTGGCTGCGCGCGCGGCGCCGGCGATATTTGTCGTGCTCTGGAGTACCGGCTTTGTTGCTACGAAATATGTGCTGCGCGGCGCCGAGCCGCTGACCTATCTCACCATCCGCATGACGGTGGTGGTGGCGATCATGGCGGTGATCGCCGCCCTTGCGTGGCCGCGCTGGCCCGATCGCGCCGGTATCGCCCACAGCGTGGTTGCGGGAATTCTCGTTCACGGATTTTATCTGGGCGGCACGGCCGTCGCGATCTCGCTTTCGATACCGGCAGGCCTCTCGGCGCTGATCCCGGGTTTGCAGCCGATCCTCACCTCGACGCTGGCCAATCGCTGGCTTGGCGAACGCGTCACGGCCCTGCAATGGACGGGCCTACTGCTGGGGCTTGCGGGCGTCGTGCTGATCCTGCATGAGCGGCCGATAAGCGGGGAGGCGGGCTGGGGATGGCTGTCCTCCGGCGTATCGCTGGTGAGCATCACGCTCGGCACGCTCTACCAGCGGCGCTATTGCCGCGACATCGACTGGCGCGCCGGCAATCTCATCCAGTACATCGCCGTCATGATCTTCTTCGCCGTGGGCGCGGTCGCATTCGAAGACCGCGTGGTGCACTGGACAGGCGAGTTCATTTTGTCGGTCGCCTGGCTTGCGATCGTGCTCTCGATCGGATCGATCGGATTATTGTACTGGCTGATCCGCCGTTCGGCGGCGACGTCCGTCGCGAGCCTGTTTTATCTGGTTCCGGCGGTCACCGCGCTGATGGCCTTTGTGCTGTTCGGCGAACGGCTCGATGCGGTCGCCATCGCCGGCATGATCGCCTGCGCCGCCGCGGTCTTTCTGGTCAACCGATAGTCGGAATAGATGTGACCCCTGGAAAAAAGAAAAATGCCCGGCACGAGACCGGGCATTACCTTTGCATCCGGGACACATCGAGCTGTTACTTCGGCTGCGGCACGATCCGGATATACGGCTTGGGCGATTTCCAGCCCGCGGGATAGATCGTCTTGGCTTCGTCGTCGGAGACCGAGCCGGCAATGATCACATCCTCGCCCTGTTTCCAGTCGGCGGGCGTAGCGACGCGGTGCTTGGCGGTCATCTGAAGTGAATCGATGACGCGAAGTATTTCCTGGAAGTTGCGTCCCGTGGTCATCGGATAGACCAGCACCAGCTTGATCTTCTTGTCCGGCCCGATGATGAAAACGTTGCGGACGGTCTGGTTGTCGGCGGCGGTGCGGGTGGCGACATCGCCGGAAGTCGACGCCGGCAGCATGTCGTACAGCTTGGAGACGTTGAAATCGGTGTCGCCGATCATCGGATAGTTCGGTGCGGCGCCTTGCGTCTCGCGGATGTCTTCCGACCATTTCGCGTGCTTGTCGACGGGATCGACGGAGAGACCCATCAGCTTGACGCCGCGCTTGTCGAATTCAGGTTTCAGTTTCGCCAGCGCGCCGAGCTCGGTGGTGCAGACCGGGGTGAAATCCTTCGGATGCGAGAATAACAGCGCCCAGCTGTTACCGATCCAGTCGTGGAATTTGATCTTGCCTTCGGTGGTTTGAGCCTCGAAATCCGGGGCCACGGCGCCAATCTGGAGTGCCATCTTCGACCTCATGTCATTCAATTTGGTGGTGAATTTGGTCTTCTGGAGTATAGGAGTGAACGAGCTCAAATGAACAGTTGCCGCCAAAAAGGCAGTTTTCTTCTCCTCCGTTGGGCTTCTCCTAGCATCTTCTTTCGACTTGAGCCACGTAAATGGAACCCTGTTGCCCTGATATTGCCGCTTAGGGCCCTTACAAGCCTCGGCTCCGCGGGACCCGAACCGTGACGACCGTCACCGCGACAAATTGGCAACCCTGTAAAATTCTCACCGAGCGGGTTTCGAATCGTTAACCACTCGTTTACGCCTGCTGGCAAATGGTGGCGCCAGTGCCGCCGATCTGAAGTCCCTGCGCTGCAAGCGGCGAATTGATACAGGGACTTCGGATCGGAAGCGGTACTTTCCGAAGTTCGTCGCAGAGGTCGCCGCGATACCTCACGAACTTCGGAACACGGGCGTTAGCAACAAGAAACTGAAAAGAGCACTTGGCTATGTCTGCTCCCTTGGCCTCGTTGGCCGAAACTGTCGCCGCGTTTGAGCCTTCCAAAATTTCCTGCCGCGAGACCGCAGCCCTTGCCCTTGCCGTCGTCCGTGACGGCGTCATCACCGGCGAAGGCCCGACCACCAGAGGCCGCGTGCATTTCTCCCGCGAGCTGGACGCCGACGATGTGGCGTGGTGCGAGCGTATCCTGATGGCATCTGCGGTAGAGCACCAGCCGGTGAGCCGGGCCGAAGCCGAGGCGCTGTTTGAGATCGACGGGGCAGCTACGGAGCGCAAAGACAGCGGACGCTTCGACGATCTGATCGCCAAGGCTGTGGTGCATCACGCGGCCTCCGTCTCGGGTCTGCCGGTGCCGCCACGCACGGTTGCCCTCTCGCCGGAAACAGCGATCGAAAGCTGGGCGCCCGCGCGACCGGCGAGTGTCGATACCGAGGTTCTGGAGTGGATTGCGAGCCAGATGCGCGGCACCCGCCGCCGCAACCGAACCCTGATGGCTCTTGTCGCCACGATCGTCGGGGCGATTGCTCAGGTGCCGAACGTCTTCGATATCGGGATGTAGGCGCGGTTGAAGCCGGACGGCGGGTTATTGCCCCGCCGTTTTTTGTTTGCCGGTTTCCACATCGAGGCCGACCGTCCGGCCAGGAAATCCTGCGACGTCAAAATAGCGCTGCGACAGCACGCGCTGGAATTTGGCTACGGTCTGCAACCCGTTGGCCGCCGGCTTGGAGGTGATCGTGCCGTCAGCCGCCTTGGGAACGATCCCGTTCGGCAGTGCCTCCGACATCACACGGCCTTCCAGACCACCGGCGCTCGGCGCGTGCAGACCCATGAGCTGTGCGATAGTCACCCCGACATCGGCGTTGTTGACCGGCAATGCATCGACATAGCTGGTTTTGAAGTCGGGACCGATCGCGGCCATGAAGTTGAGCGTGTCGCCGCGGCCGAAGCTGCCATGCATGCCCTGGCCCTGGCGCAGCACCGTATCGGCGACTTCCACCGAACAGTTGGTGGGCTCACTGCAGCCTTCCGCATAGGAACGGAAATTGATCACAATCGAAGGCGTCGGCGTCGCCGCCTTGCCCTTCAGGCCGATCTGCGACAGGGGCAGGGTGCCGCGAAAACGCCCAAGCTTGTCGTCGACGAATATTCCACTGACGTAATCCTGTTCGAGCAGGGCCTTGATGGTCCGGTCCGCCAGTTTCTTGTCGGGCTTCGGCAGGTAAATCAAATCCGATCCGCCGTTGGTGGCAACGACCAGATCCGGCTTGTTGGAATCCTGGCCCAACAGGCCGTTGCCGGCCTTGGGATGCGAGCCGTCGGCGACCCTGGCGTTATTGTCGTTTGGATCGAATAGCGGCAGGTCGAGCGCTTTCGCAAGATCGAGCGCCACAAAGCCCAAGGGGAGGAAATCCTTCGGCGTATCGTCGTAAGCGGCCTTCGCGGCCGGGCTCGTCTTGCTCTCCTTTGAGATCGTCGAGAACCCGTGGTCGGAGGCGATGACAATGTTGGTGTCGGCAGCGAGACCAAGTTCGTCGAGAGCCTTGCGCAACTGAGCCAGGTTATTGTCGGCGTTCTTGATGCCGGCAAGTGAGGTGGGCCCGTTGATACCGGGCGTCAAGGTATTGAGGCTGTCGCCTTGATTGTGCTGGCTGCCGTCCGGATCGCGCGACCAGAACACCAGCAGGAAGGGTTTGTTGCGCGCCTTGAACATCGGCAGCACCACTTTGGTCGCGACATCGGCAAAGTAGATTTGCTGGTCGGTATTCGGCACCGTGGTCCCCGGCGTCTTGGCATCGCCGGCCTTGCCGTTTTCGCCGCGCGGCGGCGTCGCCAGCGGCAAGCCCGCTTTGGCGAGAGCGGCCTTCATTTCCTCGGAGAGCGGGACACCGTTCTTGCCGCCGGTAGCGTCGTCGACCACGATCGAATGATTGCCGTCGGCGCCAATCTTGTCGGTGTGATCGAAGATCAGGGCAGGGCCGACCTTGCCGAGCGCCGCCGTGCTGAAGCCTTTTCCGCGTGCCATCTTCAGGATGGTCTCTTCGTTCAGATAGTCGCCGCCAAAATGCTCGTCGATGTCGGCGATGACCGGATCAACTTCGAGAAACGGCGTGACTGTCCCGCCCGCGGCGGTGACGCGATAGCCGGTGTAGATCGTGTTGGAGAAATCGCCGGTATCGCCGAGATAATGCCCGGTCGCCATGGCCGAAGCGTTTGCGGTGGTGAAGGTCGGAAACAGGGAGTGGGAGTTCTTGAAGTTGACGCCGCGGTCGCGAACCTCCGCCATGGCAGGCGCGGTTTCCGGCGACACGATCCACCCGCGCAGGCCATCCGGCACGAACAGGATCACGTTATGCGGCCGGTTGTTTTGTGAAAAAGCCGATCCTGCGGACAACAACAGCAATCCAGCAGACACCATCACCACCGAGCGGCGCATTTTGAAGATCTCCAGAGAATCGAACGGGCGGCCAATCGGCCAGTGCTGTTGTCTAGGTTTGCCAGATGACAGAATTGTTACAGCGCGCCCGGGAGGCGATGGTGGCGGCAGCTAGTGTGGTGGATTTGACATTCGCTTCAGTATTGCGGCGAGTTCTCCAAGCGAATGTCAAATCCAAAACCACACTAGAATCCAATATTTGCTAGTGTCCCTTTGGTTCTGATATTCGTAAACGAACCCGCTGCAACATGATACGAATGTCAGAACCGGGACACTAGCCAAAGGTCTTGTTGGTCGCCCGCAGCCGCTGGGCCAGGACACGCATGACCTTGAGGGCAAAGTAGGGGGTCTGGCTGACCAGAAACAGGAACTGCTTTTCGGACACCGGCACCAGTTCGACATCGGTCACCGCCACGGCGGTGGCGCTCCGCGGTTCGTTGTCGATCAGCGCCATCTCGCCGAAAATGCTGTCCTGGCCAAGCTCGGTGATCGTCCGGTTGCCGATCTGAATCCGAACCTGCCCGCTCTTGATCACGAAGAGTGCGTTGGCCTCGTCGCCCTCCCGGAAAATGACGTCGCCGGCCTTGAGAGATCGCCCCTCGATATCGTTGCCCGTGAGGACGCTAAAGCCGGCATCTTGTTTCATCGTCTGGTCCCTTTTCCCATTGGCCACATCAGGAGCGGCTTCGTTGCGGGGCAAGAATGTGCGGCAAAAGACGGCCGCTTTGTGTTGCACCGACCGGTTAGCCTCGTTGCCGGGTGAAGGCACGGCAATTATAGGCCTTGCGAAAGCCATCGGCCTTGGCGTCGTCCTCGGAGCAGAACCAGCGATCCGGGCGGGTCAGCGCCGGATAGCTCTGGCAAGCTCGAAGATGATAGATGCCGACATTGCCGGTGACGCGGGCGCGCACAGCGTATTTGCCCTTGATGCTGCAATCCGACGGCATGGCCGGTTCGAGCGGGAAGAGCGCGTCGCGTATTTCGCGGTCTTTGTCGGCGCGGCAGGCGCCGCCGAGCAATTTGCCGTCCCTCTGCCCTGCACGAAATTCCTGCGGAGCGATGAAGCAGCCCCTCCACAGCCCCCGGCGATTATCTCTGGCGTCCTTTTCGTCGTCGCTGAACTTGCCCTGGCCGGAATTGGCCAAATTCATCGCAACGCCTCGCCGGACCAGAAGCTGGTTCAGGCTCGTGGTTTCGCCCTCCGCGGTGCAAATGCCGCGGTGCCATGTTTTGTAGGTGGGGTCCGGACCGAGGTCGTCGCAGTAGATTGCGTGATCGCCGATCAGGCCGGCCAGTTGATCGCGCGCGTCGATACCGCAAGCCCAGCTGTCGGCATGGTCGTCGATGCATACCTGGTCAAGGGCCGGTGCGTCGATGCCATCGAGCCGATAAGTCACGCCCCCAAGCTCAATGCTACCGCCATCCCGCACCACTGAATCGGCGGCGAAGCTTTGGCTCGCAACGAAAATTGCCAGGATCGGGATAAACCAACGCATGATCAATAACTGAAAAGAGAAGCCCTGAGCTTGATGAGATGCCTATCACATCTTGCTTGCGAATGCTCAGGCATTGTCATCAATCCGGGACCAGGTCGAGGTTATTGGCCGGCCTTTGGCCGTTCTTTAAGTCGGGATTCCCGCTGCCCGAAGCAGGCGCTCGCGCTCAATCAGCCGTTGCCTCGGCCCGGTTTTGCTGTACGACGGAATTGTTACGTCCGCCCCCGCATGGCAGTGTGGGAGGTCCCGCCCCATAGGTTTGCAAGCAAGTTCGCAAATGTTCAAACGAATTCTGATCGCCAACCGCGGCGAGATCGCCTGCCGTATCATCAAGACGGCCCGCCGGATGGGAATCGAGACGGTGGCCGTCTATTCGGAGGCCGACCGCGACGCCCTTCATGTCGAAATGGCCGACCATGCGGTCCTTATTGGACCGCCGGCGGCGGCCGAAAGCTATCTGGTGATCGACAAGATCGTGGAGGCTTGCCGCAAGACCGGTGCGGAAGCCGTCCATCCCGGTTACGGGTTTCTGTCCGAACGCGAAGCTTTTCCGCGGGCGCTTGCCGCCGCGGGCATCGTCTTCATCGGTCCAAATCCGGGCGCGATCGCGGCGATGGGGGACAAGATCGAGTCGAAGAAGGCGGCAGCCAACGCCAAGGTGTCGACAGTTCCGGGCCATCTCGGCGTGATCGAGGACGACAAGCATGCGGTGAAGATCGCCGACCAGATCGGCTATCCCGTGATGATCAAGGCCTCCGCCGGCGGCGGCGGCAAGGGCATGCGGATCGCCCATTCCAGAGCGGAAGTCGCCGAAGGCTTTGGCCTCGCCAAGGCCGAAGCCAAGGCCTCTTTCGGCGACGACCGGGTATTCATCGAAAAATTCATCGTCGATCCCCGCCACATCGAGATCCAGGTGCTCGGCGACAAGCACGGCAAAGTGATCTATCTCGGCGAGCGCGAATGTTCGATCCAGCGCCGCAACCAGAAGGTCATCGAAGAAGCGCCGTCGCCGCTGCTTGACGAGACCACCCGGCGAAAGATGGGCGAGCAGGCGGTCGCGCTCGCGAAAGCCGTGAATTACGATTCCGCGGGTACCGTCGAATTCGTCGCCGGCCAGGACAAAAGCTTTTATTTCCTGGAGATGAATACGCGCTTGCAGGTCGAGCATCCCGTGACCGAACTGATCACCGGCATCGATCTTGTCGAGCAGATGATCCGTGTCGCGGCCGGCGAGAAACTCAAGCTTTCGCAGACGGACGTGACCTTGACCGGATGGGCGGTGGAGTCGCGCGTCTACGCCGAAGATCCGTTCCGCAATTTCCTGCCCTCGATCGGGCGGCTCGTGAAATACCGGCCACCGGCCGAAAGTCGGGCCGACGAGATTACGGTGCGCAACGATACAGGCGTGCAGGAGGGCGGGGAGATATCGATCTATTACGATCCGATGATCGCCAAGCTCGTCACCCATGCGCCGTCGCGCGCCGCGGCGATCGAGGCGCAGTCGACTGCGCTTGATTCGTTCTATATCGACGGCATCCGGCACAACATTCCGTTCCTCTCCGCGCTGATGAACCATCCGCGATGGCGTGAGGGCAGGCTTTCCACCGGCTTCATCTCCGAGGAATTTCCGCGCGGCTTTGCGGCGCGCGCACCCGAAGGCGAGGCCGCGCGGCGGCTGGCCGCGGTCGGCGCTGCGATCGATCACGTGCTCGGCGAACGCAAGCGGCAGATTTCGGGGCAGATGATTGGACGGCCGGTGCAGCGGGAGCGCCGCCGCGCGGTGTGGCTGGATCGCGAGGAGATCCAGCTTCAGATCGCGCGTGAGGCCGATCATCTCGAGATACGCTTTATCGACGCCGACGGCGCGATGGGCCAGCCGCACCGGCTGGTTTCCTCCTGGAAGCCGGGCGATCCGGTCTGGCAGGGCAAGGTCGACGGCCAGGACGCCGCGATGCAGGTACGGCCCGTCCTCAACGGCTTCCGGCTGGCGCATCAAGGCTTTGAGGTTGCCGTTCAGGTCTTCACCGAGACCGAGGCCATGGCGGCACGGCTGATGCCGGCGACAACGGCGTCTGATTCCGGCAAAAGACTATTGTGCCCGATGCCCGGGCTCGTGATCTCGATCGCGGTGAGCGAGGGCCAGGAAGTCAAGGCGGGCGAAACGCTCGCCGTGATCGAGGCCATGAAGATGCAAAACGTGCTGCGCTCCGAGCGCGACGGCACCGTGAAGAAAATCTATGCAACGGCCGGCGCCACGCTGGCGGTGGATGCGCTGATTCTGGAGTTTGCTTGACACGTCATTGCAAGCGCAATCCAGGCCGTGTTTGAGATTCTGGATTGCTTCCGCCTACGCGTAAGGGCGCTTCGGTGGACTCCAAGCGCGCCATAGCTCGCAAAGCGAGCGACGGCGGGTCGTCGCTCCGCTCGCAATGACAACGAGGAAATATCATGACGTTTCGTCACCGCCGGGAGAAATTCCATGAGACGCTTAAAGCATTGCGCGAGGGGGTGCCGCCAAGGGCCTTGACCGGCTTGGCGTCTGCCGAATTGAACGGCCGCGTCACGCGCGAGACGGGAGTAAATGCGCGGCTTGCGCAATTTCTTGGGCACAGGCGGTAGATGAGTGGGACAATCCGCAGGGTATTGATCCGTGGCAGGGTGCAGGGCTGGCTATCGGGCCTGGGTCGAACATCAGGCGGGGAGGCTTGGCTTGCAAGGCTGGGTGCGGAACCGGCGGGACGGCAGCGTCGAGGCACTGTTTGCGGGCGCTGAAGAGGTCGTGACCAACATGGCCGCCTCCTGCCGGCGTGGACCGTCCTCGGCCCGGGTCGACGACGTCGTGGAAGAGGCGGCAGGTGCGGATGCGTTAGGACTGCGGCGCGCTGGCGAGGCGTTTTCGGTCCTGCCGACCATTTAGAATGGAATCGGGCTTTCAAGGGAGACTGCAATGACAAGAAAATTGGTGGCGAGACGGGCGATACGGTCTTTTGGGGCAAGCGGCCGGCTGGCGTGCTTTGGCGCCGCCGTTGCAATCGCGCTTATCGCGGGCCGAGCCGACGCAATTGCGCAAACCCCGGCGGCCCCGCTGGCCGGCGTCGATGCGGCCTTGCTTGAAGACATGGTCGTCGGCAGCCGCATCCTGGCTGAACTCGGCGTGCTGGATGGTTTCGGTCACGTCAGCGCGCGCCATCCGACCAACCCCAACCATTTTCTGATGTCGCGCTCGCTCGCGCCGGCACTTGTCACCGCCGCCGACATCATGGAGTTCGACCTCGACGGCAATCCCGTGGATGCGCGCGGCCGCACCGTATTCCTGGAGCGTTTCATTCACAGCGAAATTTATAAAGCGCGACCTGACGTGATGTCGGTGGTTCACACCCATTCGCAAGGCGTCATTCCGTTTTCGGTGAGCAAGGTGCCGCTGCGCGCGATGTTTCATAATCCGTCCTTCCTCGCAGCCGGCGTGCCGGTGTGGGATATCCGGAAGGATTTCGGCGAGACCAGCATGCTGGTCGAAAATCCCGTGCTCGGCAAATCGCTGGCCGCAACGCTCGCCGACAAGCCGGTGGTCCTGATGCGCGGCCATGGCGACGTCGCCGTCGGACCGACGGTCAAGATGGCCGTGTTTCGCGCCTATTACACCGACGTCAACGCCAAGCTTCAATCACAGGCGATCGCGCTCGGCGGCGAACCCAATTATCTGACGCCGGGTGAGGGCGAGAAAGCCGACAAGACCAACTTCGCCGTGATCGACCGCATCTGGAACCTGTGGCGGATGCAGATCATGCCGTCGCTCGCAAAGTAATCCTGGCCGGTGTTCATGGAGACGTGAAGGAACGCCGGTCGTTTCTCCCGGTTGATCCTGCTCAACAACAAGGGAAACAACCATGAAACTCGCAACAGTGGCATTGGCGGGTGCGCTTGCGCTCTCAAGTTCGGTTGCGCTGGCGCAGGCCGGCGGAGCAGGCTCGGCAGGTGGTGGTGCTGGCGGTGCATCGTCGAGCGGATCGATGCGCGGTTCTACGGGAGTGGCGCCCTCAGGGAACGCGCCGGGCACGACAACGGGCCAGTCCAGACCTGCGACCGGGATTGGTGGTCCGGGCGCGCCTTCGAACCCTTCCGGCAACTCGCTGATCAACACCTCGCCTAGCGGATCGACCTTGGGTCCGACGGGATCGGGTTCGACCAACGGCCGATAGCCGATTGGCATTCCGCCCAAGATCAAAGCCCCGCCTCGTGCGGGGCTTTTTCTACGTGTGATTGGCTTCCGGCAGGCGTGGAGGTTCGAGCCCGAACACTTCCGTAAACGCCTGCCGGAGCGCGTTATCGACATCCGCCGATGCCGCGGTGTGGCCGAGATCGGCGAGGCTCGTGACCCCATAGCGCGGGTCCGTCACGCCGCAGGGAACGATGGCGGCAAAGTGGGCCAGGTCCGGCTCCACATTGATCGCGATGCCATGGAACGACACCCATCGCCGCACCCGCACGCCGATCGCCGCAATCTTGTCCTCAAAGCCTTCGCCCTTGTCCGGCCGGGCCACCCAGACGCCGACACGGTCCTCCCGCCGCTCCCCCCGAACATTGAAGGCTGCCAGGGTCCTGATGATCCACTGCTCAAGGCTTGCGACATAGGCCCGCACATCCGGCCGCCGCCGCCTCAGGTCGAGCATGACGTAGGCTACCCGCTGGCCGGGTCCGTGATAGGTGAGCTGGCCGCCGCGTCCGCTGGCAAAGACCGGAAATCCGGGGTTGAACAGGTCGGCCGCCTTGCCGCTGGTGCCGGACGTGTAGAGGGAAGGGTGCTCCAGCAGCCAAACGAGCTCCGGCGCGCGCCCGGCGGCGATGTCGGCGACCCGTGCCTCCATCGCTGCAACGGCTTCGGGGTAGGGCACGGCTTCGTCCGATATCAGCCACTCCACCCCCGTACCGCCGGAGGCAGCGAAGGCCGATAAATCGAGGCTTTGGCGATTATTAACCATTGGCTAACCATAACGTGGTGATCTCGGGATACGCAATTTTGCGTTTGTCAGTGCGGTAGCTTGTTCGGTGCCAACCCTCGATAAAGTCAGCGTCGATCTTATGGTGGTTCTTGGAACCACGACGATGCCGATTCATCAGGTCATGCGCCTCAGCCGGGGCGCCATCATCGAACTCGACGCCACCGAGGCGGACGAGGTCAAGATCCTGGCGAATACGCTGCCGGTGGCTTCCGGCGTCGTGCTGGTCGATCGCAACCGGATTGCGGTCGAAGTCAAGCAAATGCTGCCGAAAACTGTTGGCACCCGCTGATCGGGCAGTTCGGCAAAACCGCTGAATCATCATGCCGGCGGCCTTGTCCGCCCATTGCCGATTTGTTACATCGGCGCCGTCGACGCGGTCGTACGCCGACCGTGCTGTGATCCATGCGCTCGTGGCGGAATTGGTAGACGCGCTGCCTTGAGGTGGCAGTGAGTAACATCGTGGGGGTTCGAGTCCCTCCGAGCGCACCACCCCTACGCGCAACTATCTGAAATTACAGAGTCTTTTTTCCAAAATTACTACGCAAAGTTACTACTTTGTTCGCGTTCGCGTTCCCGCGCTGTTCGCGCGGAAGCCGGCGAAGTCGTCAAACGACTGGCTCCGAGCTTCTCGGTTCGCTTGCGCGATGTAATGCGCCGGCATCTTCGGATCGGTCCACCGAACATCGCCATCATCTGGCTCTCGGTGCAGTCGGCATAAGCTGCGACCTCGGCTCGCGCCTTACGCACGCCATGGCAGCTTTTCTTCGGCTCGTTGACGCCGGCTAGAACTGCGTACTTCTTGAACTTGGCCGCCCAGGCCTTCTTGTTCATCGGTACCACGCGGCCCTTCAACATCTTGCCGGTGAATACGTCCGCGCCGATGATGCCAGCCGCGCGTGCCGCTCTGAGGCTCTCAGCGAACGCTGGGTGCACTGGAACCGTGACCGTGGTGTTCCCGCAGCTTTTCTCGGTGGCGATCTGTACGGCCATCTTACGAACGACCTGGCGTTGCCGAACCATTGGTGATGCAGCCGCCATTCGCTGCCTGGGGCAATCAGTCGATAGCTGGCGAGAACCTGCAGAACCTGATCCCACCGCGTTCCCTTCCGATTCGGCGGCAGGCGGTCGGCCCAGAACCGATCGAGCTGAAGCTCCTGCCACAACTGCCCGGCCAGCCAGCAGGCGCCCCATTGCCGCGGACGGTGAAGCCGCATCTCGGACAGACGAAGTTGAACGACGGAGGCATCGCCCCCAATCGCATCGCATCGATCCTCCGGGAACAGCGTCAGTGTCCGCGAGCGGCCGGAATTCTCGTCAAACACCTCGATCGCCTTGCGCCAAGCGGCCGCCTGCGACGAATTGATCTCGCCGAGATACAGCACATGCCGTTGCACCACCCGTCCGTCATCGAGACGCTTGTTCTCGACCACGTTCCAGTAGCTGTGCGCCTTGCCGTTCTTCTTTCGCTCGGTGCGTCGCAGAAACATGATGCGACGAATCTTATCCGAACCATGTCGCACTTGGGAATCGGGTAGGTCTTCACTACAGTCGTTTTCAGTCAAAACCGAAGGCCTCGCCCCTTGCAAATCAATTACTTAGCCGTCTAAAAATTCGCAAAATCCCCGCTTTTACACGCGAATCCGCGAAGTCGGGTTAGGAACGATACCGGCGATTGGAGTCAGCGATGGGATGTCA
>CAWHSM010000001.1:0-51060 GCA_963832045.1 uncultured Alphaproteobacteria bacterium | reverse complement strand
CCCGGGCATGACGAGGAAATAATTCAGTCCGCCACGTTACAATGAAATGAATGAGACAACAG
This sequence comes from uncultured Alphaproteobacteria bacterium, assembly GCA_963832045.1. Classification (GTDB taxonomy): domain Bacteria; phylum Pseudomonadota; class Alphaproteobacteria; order Rhizobiales; family Xanthobacteraceae; genus Bradyrhizobium. The sequence goes on along the minus strand of CAWHSM010000001.1, from coordinate 50,998 downwards.
GAAACAACCTTATGACCGCCACCGCCAAGAAGCCCGGCTTTACCGACTACATCGTCAAGGACATCTCGCTCGCCGAATGGGGCCGCAAGGAGCTCGGCATCGCCGAGATCGAGATGCCCGGCCTGATGGCGACGCGCGAGGAATTCGCGCCGCCGCAGCCGCTCAAGGGCGCGCGCATCGCCGGCTCGCTGCACATGACGATCCAGACCGCGGTGCTGATCGAGACGCTGAAGGCGCTCGGCGCCGACATCCGCTGGGTGTCGTGCAACATCTATTCGACGCAGGACCACGCCGCCGCCGCGATCGCCGCCGCCGGCATCCCGGTGTTCGCCATCAAGGGCGAGAGCCTGAAGGAGTACTGGGACTACACCGCCAAGCTGTTCGAATGGCATGGCGGCGGCTACCCCAACATGATCCTCGACGACGGCGGCGACGCCACCATGCTGGTGCATCACGGCCTGCGCGCCGAGAAGGGCGACACCGCGTTCCTCGACAAGCCGGAGAACGAGGAAGAGGAAGTCTTCTTCGCGCTGATCAAGCGCCTGCTGAAGGAGAAGCCGAAGGGCTGGTTCGCCGAGATCGCCGCCAGCATCAAGGGCGTCTCGGAAGAGACCACCACCGGCGTGCATCGCCTCTACCTGATGGAGAAGGACGGCAAGCTGCTGTTCCCCGCCATCAACGTCAACGACAGCGTCACCAAGTCGAAGTTCGACAACCTCTATGGCTGCCGCGAGTTGCTGGTCGACGGCATCCGCCGCGGCACCGACGTGATGATGGCCGGCAAGGTCGCGATGGTCGCGGGCTTCGGCGACGTCGGCAAGGGCTCGGCGGCCTCGCTGCGCCAGGCCGGCTGCCGCGTCATGGTCTCGGAAGTCGATCCGATCTGCGCGCTGCAGGCGGCGATGGAAGGCTATGAAGTCGTGACGATGGAAGACGCCGCGCCGCGCGCCGACATCTTCGTCACCGCGACCGGCAATGTCGACATCATCACCATCGACCACATGCGGGCCATGAAGGACCGCGCCATCGTCTGCAACATCGGCCACTTCGACAACGAGATCCAGGTCGCGGGCCTGCGCAACTTCAAGTGGAACAACGTCAAGCCGCAGGTCGACGAGATCGAATTCCCCGACGAGCACCGCATCATCCTGCTGTCGGAAGGCCGCCTGGTGAACCTCGGCAACGCGATGGGCCACCCGTCCTTCGTGATGTCGGCGTCGTTCACCAACCAGACGCTGGCGCAGATCGAACTGTTCGCCAACCCGGCAAGTACGAGAAGAAGGTCTACATGCTGCCCAAGCATCTCGACGAGAAGGTGGCGCGGCTGCATCTGGCCAAGATCGGCGTCAAGCTGACGGAGCTGCGCAAGACAGGCCGACTACATCGGCGTGGCCCGAAGGCCCGTTCAAGCCGGATCACTACCGGTACTGAGATTTGGATCGGTCATTCCGTATTCCGGAATGACTGCGAGAATAATCGTCATGCCCCGCCTCGCGCCGGGCATCCACGTCTTTAGAATTGACGTACCAAAGACGTGGATGGCCGGGACTTGGCCCGGCCATGACGGCTATGGGTTGGGTGATCCATGCAACCGACCGATCAGGTTGAACATTTCGATGTCCTGATCGTCGGCGCCGGACTTCTCCGGCATCGGCGCCGGCTATCACCTTCAGCACAATTGCCCGAACAAGAGCTTCGTGATTTTGGAAGGCCGCGATTGCATCGGCGGCACCTGGGATTTGTTCCGCTATCCCGGCATCCGTTCCGACAGCGACATGTTCACGCTCGGCTATTCGTTCAAGCCGTGGACCGAAGCGAAAGCAATCGCGGACGGGCCCAGCATCTTGAATTACGTCCGCAAGACGGCGACCGAGAACGGCATCGACAGGAAGATTTGCTTTCACCACAAGATCAAGCGCGCCTCGTGGTCGACGAAGGATGCGCGCTGGACCGTGGAAGCGGAGCGGACATCGAGCGAGGGCGCAACCGAGATCGTGCGCTTCACCTGCAATTTCCTGTTCATGTGCTCCGGCTATTACCGTTACGAGGACGGCTACACGCCGGAATTTCCGGGCCGCGAGAGTTTCGAGGGCCAGATCATCCATCCGCAGAAATGGCCTGACAATCTTAATTACGCGGGAAAACGCGTGGTGGTGATCGGCTCGGGTGCGACCGCGGTGACGCTGGTGCCGGAAATGGCCAGGCAGGCCGCCCATGTCACGATGCTGCAGCGCTCGCCGACCTATGTGGTGTCGCGCCCGGCGCAGGATCAGCTCGCGATCAAATTGCGCAAACAGCTCGGCGACAAGATCGCCTATCACCTGATCCGCTGGCGCAACGTGCTGCTCGGTATGTATTTCTTTCAGCTCGCCCGGCGCAAGCCCGCGCGAGTCAAGCAGCTCATCCTCGGTGCTGCGCGCAAGGCGCTCGGGCCCGACTACGACGTCGCGACCCATTTCAATCCGCGCTACAATCCCTGGGACCAGCGGCTTTGCCTGGTGCCCGATGGCGACCTGTTCAAGTCGATCAGGGAGAAGCGCGCCTCCGTCGTCACCAGCGAGATCGACCGCTTCACCGAAAAAGGCATCCGCCTGAAAGACGGCAGCGAACTCGAGGCGGATATCATTGTCACGGCCACCGGGCTCGTGTTGCAGATCCTCGGCGGCATGCAAGTCGCGGTCGATGGCCGTGCCGTCGATTTCGCCAGGACGCTGAACTACAAGGGCATGATGTATTCGGACGTGCCCAATCTGGCCTCGGCCTTCGGCTACACCAACGCGTCATGGACGCTGAAATGCGACCTCACCTGCGAATATGTCTGCCGCCTCCTCAACCACATGGACCGGCACGGCTACAAGCAGTGCATGCCGCATAATGTCGATCCCTCGATCGAGGAATTGCCGTCGCTGGAGTTTTCCTCCGGCTACGTGCAGCGTGCGATTGCGCAGATGCCCAAGCAAGGCTCGAAGCGGCCGTGGCGGCTCTATCAGAATTACGCGCTCGACATCGTCACGCTGCGCTTCGGCAAGGTCGACGACGGCGTGATGAAGTATTCCTGACGCGACCGCCGCTTTCGGCATGCGTTGTTTCGCGTATACGCAAACTCCGCCGAATCGGCGACGATGGAGGACGGTTAACGCCGAATTAATCGGTGGCGCCTAGAATCAGGCGGTTGAGACCTTGAGACCGCGAGGAAGCCCATGGACGCCCAACGAATTGCCATTGATGCCGTGGTGGCGCTGACCGATTGCGACCGTGAAACGGCGGCAGCCTTTATCCGCCGGTTTTATCTTGCCGGCGTGAAAGATCCCAAGCGCCTGACCTTCAAGGGTCTGCAGGCGCTGGCGCGGGGGTAAGCCATCTGCTCGTCATTCCGGGGCGCGCGTCAGCGCGAGCCCGGAATCCATCATGCCGCTGGAATGTTAGGACGAATAGATTCCGGGTTCGCACCAAGTGGTGCGCCCCGGAATGACGGCGTTGAGGGAGCCGGATAACGGAGACTTGACGTTGTCGCGTTACTCCGGCTTGCCGATCGACACTTTCAGCGTGCCGACGCCGTCGACCCCGCATTCGATCTTGTCGCCGGGCTGAAGCTGAGACACGCCGGCCGGCGTGCCCGTCATGATGATGTCGCCGGCGGCGAGTTTCACCTGCTGGGAGAGTTGCCAGATGATTTCCGGCACGCTCCAGATCAACTCGGTGAGATCGCCCTTCTGGGTTTCCTTGCCGTTGACCGTGAGCCAGATCCTGCCCTTGTTGGGGTGGCCGATCTTGGCGGCCGACTGGATCGCGGAGCAGGGCGCGGAATAATCGAACGATTTGCCGACTTCCCACGGCCGCTCCTTCTTGCGGGAGGCGATCTGCAGGTCGCGGCGGGTGAGGTCGATGCCGACCGCATAGCCGTAGACATGGTCGAGCGCCTTGTCGGCGGGAATGTTGAGGCCGCCGCTCTTCATGGCGACGATCAGTTCGACCTCGTGATGCAGGTCCTTGGTCAGCGGCGGGTAGGGGATGGTGGTGCCATCGTCCACCAGCATGTCGGCATGCTTGGCGAAGAAGAACGGCGGCGCCCGCTCGTCATTTCCCATCTCGCGGATATGCTCGAGGTAATTGCGCCCGACGCACCAGATGCGCCGAACCGGATAGGGTTTGGTGTCGCCGACGACGGGCAGTGACGGTTGCGGCGGGGCGGGGATGACGAAGGAAGTCGCGGTCATGAGCAGTCTCGTTTTTGGTTGGGGTTATTGTTACGAAGGCTTACGCCGATTCCAACATTCGCAACGGTGCCTGCCTAGACGGAATGCGAATGTTGGAATTGGAGCAGCCGTGGAGTGGATCCGGCATCACGCTGTTGCAGGCGGAAGAACGATGCATAGCGGCCGCTGCGGCGAAGCAGATCGTCGTGCCGGCCGCGTTCCACGATCTGGCCGCCCTCGACCACCAGGATCGTGTCGGCGTGCATGATGGTGTGCAGCCGATGGGCGATGACGATGGTGGTGCGGTTCTGGCACAGGTGCTCGATCGCCTCCTGCACCTGCTTCTCCGATTCCGAATCGAGCGCGGCGGTGGCCTCGTCCAGCAGGATGATCGCAGCGTTTCGCAACAGCGCGCGCGCTACCGCAATGCGCTGGCGCTGGCCGCCGGATAATTGCGTGCCGTGCTCGCCGACCGGCGTGTCGTAGCCAAGCGGAAAGCTCATGATGAAATCATGCGCGCAAGCCGCCTTCGCGGCCTCGATGATCTCGCTTTCAGTCGCGCCTTCCTTGCCGAAGGCGATATTGGCACGGATGCTGTCACGGAACAAATAGACGTCCTGGCCGACATAGCCGGTTTGCTGCCGCAGCGATCGCCGCGACACGCTCGATATCGACTGGCCGTCAATCAGGATCTGGCCTTCATCGATCTCGTAGAAGCGCAACAACAGCGCGAGCACCGTCGACTTGCCGCCGCCGGAAGGCCCGACCAGTGCCGTCATCCTGCCGGGCTCGGCGACGAAACTCAGGCGCTCGAGCACCGGCTCGTTCGGCCGATAGGCAAAACTCACCTCGCGCAATTCGACCCGCGCGTCGGTCAATTTCAGCGGCGGCTTGCCGTCCTCTTCCGGCTCGCTTGCCGGGGCATCGATGATCTCGAGCAATTTGCGTGCGCCGATCAGGCTGGAGTTCAATTCCAGATTAAGGCGTGCAAGACGTTTTGCCGGCTCATAGGCGAGCAGGAACGCGCTCAGGAACGAGAAAAACTGTCCCGGCGTTGCGCCGAGCGCGACGACGCTGTAGCCGCCATACATCAGGCTGCCCGCGACCGCGAGGCCGCCGAGCGTTTCCATCAGCGGGCTCGCGCGGTTGGAAACCCGCGCCATCTTGTTGGCGTTGTTTTCGACCGCCGCAATGCTTGTATCGATGCGCCCGCGCATCGTCTGCTCCAGCGTGAACGCCTTGACGGTGCGGATGCCCTGCAGGGATTCCTGCATCGTCTCCATGATGTCGGCGTTGCCGGTGAACTGGGTGTGGGCAAGGCCCTTGATCCGCTTCACGAGCTTGCGCAGCACGAACATCGCCGGTGGCGCGACCGCAAAGCCGAGCAACGCCATCAGCGGATCCTGCGTCACCATCACCGCGACAAGTCCGATCAGGGACAAGACGTCACGGCCGACCGCGTTGATCAGAAGACTGAGCACCTGCGTGACCGAGTTGGCGCCGGTGGTCAGGCGCGCCAGGAACTCCGACGAATGCCGGTCGGAGAAGAAGCCGACGCTTTCGCTCATCAGTTTGGCGAACAACCGCCGCTGATTGCGGGCGAGAATGGCATTGGAGATCTTGGACAGGATGACCTGGTGTCCATAGGTCGCCGCACCCTTGAGGATGAAGATGATGACGGTGACGCCGGACAGGATCGCAATGCCGCGTATGTTCCTGTCGACATAGGCCTGGTTGATGACCTGGCCGAGCAGATAGGCCGAACCGGCGGTGGTTGCAGCCGAGACCGCCATCAGCGCGAACGCCAGCAGATAGCGCCGCCAATAGGTGGCGCCCTGTTCCATGATGAGACGGCGGATCAGGACCGCCGCGCCATAGGGATCGTCCGAGATTTTCTTCGGAAGTTCGGTCATCCGCGTTCCATTGACGTCGGCCGCGAGGCCCTTGTGTCAGGGTTGCTCCGAAACATCCGTTTGCCCGCTATGTCGGGGATTTTCAAGCCGAATCAGACCGATTCAAGGCTTGCGCCGGAGGACCGGGTTCAGGCCGAAACCGCTTGAATCGACAATGTTGTTGCCAATCTGTAACCAGAAGTCCCTCCCTTTCCGCACCACGGCGAGAGATGCGCGAAATCCTGTTCATCAAGACATCATCGCTCGGCGACGTCGTCCATCATATGCCGGCCGTGAGCGACGCGCGCCGGCACTGGCCCGATGCGCGGCTGGTCTGGGTGGTCGAACAGGCGTTCGCGCCGCTGGCGCGCCTTCACCCCGAAGTCGATCATGTCATTGAAGTCGCGACCCGCCGCTGGCGCTCGCAGCTGTTTCGGGCTGCGACCTGGAAGGAGATAAGAGACAGCTTCGCGAAGATCGGGGCCGGCAAATACGATGCGATCGTGGACACGCAGGGGATCATTCGCTCCGCCATGATTGCGCGGGCGGCGCATGGACCGCGTCATGGCTACGATGCGCAGAGCATCCGGGAGCCCCTGGCCTCGCGGTTTTACGATGTCCGCCATCAAGTCGAGCGCGATCAGCATCCGATCGTGCGCAACCGCAAGCTCACGGCGCTGGCGCTCGGCTACGACGTGAAGGGCGATATCGATTACGGGCTGGATCGGCGGGCGTTGCGGACCGAAACTGCAAAACCTTACGCGATGCTGCTGCATGCGACCGCCAATCGGCGCAAGGAATGGCCCGAGGCCAACTGGATCGCGCTTGGACGGGAGTTGGCGGCGCGGGGCCATGACATCGTTCTTCCCTGGGGAACGCAGGCCGAGCGCGAGCGCAGCGAGCGGATCGCCGCTGTTGTGCCGCGCGCGGTCGTTCCGGAGCGAAAGCCGCTCGATGTCGTCGCCGGGCTGATTGCCGGCGCCGAATTCGTCATCGGTGTCGATACCGGGTTGCTGCATCTGGCCGCCGCGCTCGGTGTACCGCGGGTCGGCATGCTCAGCGCCGTCAAACCGATGCCGGCCGCCCCGCTTGGAGCGGGGCCGATGACGACCGCGGGCTCGAAAGGCGCGCCGCCCTCGGTAGCGGAAGTCGTCGCGGCGTTCGAGGCGATGTGGCGGCAGGCAAAGGGCGCCTAATTAGCGTAGTTCTGTCAGGCGCTGCCGGACGAATTCGTCGAGATCGCCGCCCTCGAACAGGAAGCCGGGTAATCTTGCCGCTTTGGCCGCCTCGATGTCGCTCTCGCGATCGCCGATGACAAAGCTTCCTTGGTGACGTACCGGCCAATGCTTCATCAGGTCATGGATCATGCCGGGGCTCGGCTTTCGCCAGTGGTGGTCCTCGAGATAGCCCTCGACCGTTCCCTCCGGGTGATGCGGGCAGTACCGGATGTCGTCGATGACAGCGCCTTGCGCGGCGAGCTCAGTGCGCATCCAATCGTGGAGCGCGGTGAGCTGGCCTTCCGTGAAGTATCCGCGCGCCACGCCGGCTTGATTGGTGAAGAAGAACACGAAATAGCCGGCGTCGTTGAGCCGGCGGATCGCCTTCGCCGCGTTCGGCATCCAGCGGATGCGTTCGCGCGTCCCCAGATAGCCGTCGTCGTAATTGACAACGCCGTCGCGGTCGAGGAATGCGGCGGGCCGTTGCGTTGGCTGCGCGAGACCTGGGCCGGTCATTTCTTGCCGCCCGCCAGTTCCTGCTCGATCACGCCGCAGATGCCATGGGCGAGTGTCAGATGAATCTGCTGGATCACGGCGGTGTCGTCACTCGGCGCCACCACGAGATGGTCGCACAGCGCACCGAGCGTGGTGCCTCTGGCGCCCGTAAAGCCGATGGTGATCAATCCGCGTTGCCGCGCGGCGTTGAGCGCCGCGAGAATGTTGGGCGAACGGCCCGATGTCGACAACACCAGCAATACGTCGCCGGGGCGGCCGAGACCCTCGATCTGTCGCGCGAATACCTGCTCGAAACCGTAATCATTGCCGATGGCCGTCAGCGCCGACGTATCCGTCGTCAGCGCGATCGCCGCATAGGCCGCTCGCTCCTGCTTGTAGCGCCCGACGATTTCAGCCGCGATATGCTGGGCGTCGGCCGCGCTGCCGCCATTGCCTGATATCAGGAGCTTGTTGCCCGCGCGCAACGCGCCGGCGATGACGTCGGCGATTTTCCGCGCGGCGTCGATGATCGCAGCATCCTGCGCCGTGCGCTCAAGCGCTTCGCACGAGCGTTCAAGATGTGCGGCGATCGGGTCTTTGGATGCTTGGTTCAAGCGTCACCGTATTGGTTATGTTCGTCTTGGTAATGACCGGACGGAAGCTGTGCAAGCTCGCGCAAGCGCGCATCACGCTTAATGCGCCATGCCAATGTTGGCCTCGCTGAGGATTTTGGCTGCCTGTTCGACCACATCCGTCGCCGGAATGTCCCGCATGCAGCGATGATCGTTCATGGTGCAGACCGGGCGGTGGCATGGCTGGCAGGGCAGGGTGGTTTTCGTCTGAATCGTCGCCGCAAGGCCGTTGAGCGGCGCCCAATGATAGGGGCTGGTGGGCCCGAAAATGCCCACGGTCGGCGTGCCCAGCGCGGCGGCGATGTGCATCAACCCGGAATCGTTCGAGATCGCAAGCTGCGCGGCCGCCATCGCCAGGATGCCGTTGCGAAGATCGGTGCCCGTGAGGTCGCGCACGCGTGATCCGCCGGCAGCCACGATTTCCGCCGCGAGCGATTTTTCACCGGGGCCGCCGATCACCCAGACGTCGAGGCCGCGTTCGGCCAAAAGCCGCGCGGCCTGCGGGTAGTAGGTCCAGCGCTTGGACGCCCCGACCGAGCCGGGCGCGAGCGCGATCGCGGTGCCATGGCCGAGCCCGTTGGCCTGACGAAACCGGCTCGCCTCGTCGGCCGGGACCCTGAGCTGAGGCACCGGCCACTCCGGCGGCAAAGGGGCGCCATCGGGCAGAGCGAGGGTGGCATTCTTGTCGATGAAACGGGGCAGGGTCTTTTCGCCCCAGCGCCATCGGTTAATCAGGCCGAATCTTGCTTCGCCCACAAAACCGATCCGCTCCGGGATTCCGGCCAGCGCGGGCGCAAGCGCTGCCTTCCAGGTCCGGGGCAGGACAAGGGCGGTGGCGTAATTGCGCGCCTTGAGTTCCGCGGCGAGGGTCCGTTGCCTGGCCACCGCCAGCCGGCCGCGCGGCAGGTCCCAAACAATCCCCGCGCGGACGCCCGGCATATAGTCGACCAGCGGCGCGCACAGGGTGGTGGTCAGGAGGTCGACCAGGCGGTTGGGAAAGCGCTGGTTCAGCACGCGCACCACGCTGTGGCCGCGGACGAAGTCGCCAATCCACATGTAGGGGACGACCAAAATGGGGCGGATGTCGTCTGCGTCTTCTACCGTTATGCAATAATCTGATTTAATGTTCATATCTTGGAGGCCATTGCCCGTCCCAATGCCGGACCGCCGCCTCGGTAACGGCTCGGAGCCGCCGGGTAAAGCCCGGAAAACCCAAAGCTCAGGGTCGACTTCAGGTCAAGTTCAGGCCTTCACCATGTGGGGTACCGGAAGTTGCCTGCCGCGCCGTAGTGGGGCAAAGCTGGGTTTTACTTAGGCAGGGCGCGGCATGTTGCTGGTGACCGGTGGCGCCGGTTTTATCGGATCGAATATCGTGGCCGCGCTCAACGAGGCGGGCCGCGCGGACGTTGTTGTGTGCGACCTGCTCGGCGACGGCGACAAATGGCGCAATCTCGCCAAGCGCGAGCTCGTCGACATCGTGCCACCTTCCGAACTTGCCGCCTGGCTGAACGGCCGCCGGCTGGATGCGGTCATCCATATGGGGGCGATTTCCGAGACCACGGCGACCGACGGCGATCTCGTCATCGAGACCAATTTCCGTTTCTCGATGCGGCTGCTCGAGTGGTGCACGGCGCACGCGACGCCGTTCATCTATGCTTCCTCGGCGGCGACTTATGGCGATGGTGCGCAAGGGTTTGGCGACGACCCTTCACTTGCCGCGTTGAAAGCTTTGCGGCCGATGAATCTCTACGGCTGGAGCAAGCACCTGTTCGACATGGCGCTGATCGAGCGCGCCGGCCGTGGCGACAAGCTGCCGCCGCAATGGGCCGGCCTTAAATTCTTCAATGTGTTCGGGCCCAACGAATACCACAAGGGTTCGATGATGAGCGTGCTGGCGCGGCGCTTCGATGACGTCAAGGCCGGGCGCGTCGTGGAGCTCTTCAAATCGCATCGCGACGGCATCGCCGACGGCGATCAGCGGCGCGATTTCATCTCAGTCGAGGACGTGGTGCGTGTGGTGATGTGGCTGCTTGCAACGCCGTCGGTTTCGGGTCTGTTCAACGTCGGCACCGGCAAGGCGCGCAGCTTCAAGGATCTCATGCTTTCCGCTTACGCTGCGCTCGGCGCGGTTCCCAATATCCGCTATATCGACATGCCCGCGGCGATCCGCGACAGCTACCAGTATTTCACCCAAAGCGAGGTCGATCGGCTGCAGCGCGCCGGCTATAATGGCGGCTTCACGGCGCTGGAAGAAGCGGTCGGCCTCTACGTCAAGGGCTACCTCGATTCCGCCGATCGCTATCGCTGAACGAAAAGAACGATGTTCGATTTTGAATCCTTTCACCGCGCGATGGTCTGCCAGACCGTGCTTTGCGTCGGCGACCTGATGCTCGACGAATTCGTCTATGGCGAGGTGTCGCGCATTTCGCCGGAAGCGCCCGCGCCGGTGTTCGCGGCGCGGCGCAGCGAGACCAATATCGGCGGCGCCGGCAATGTCGCGCGCAATATCGTCTCCCTCGGCGCGAAATGCATCTTTGTCGGCCTGATCGGCGAGGACGCGGCTGCCGCCGAACTCAAAGCTGCGCTCGCCAGGGAAGACCGGATCGAGAGCATCCTGGTCTGCGATGCTGGGCGGCCGACGACGCGCAAGGTGCGCTTCGTCTCCGAGCATTTCCTCACCCACATGCTGCGGGCCGATTGGGAAATGACCCGGCCGGCTCCAGCCGACATCGAGCAGAAACTGATCGACGCGATTTTGCCGCTGATCCCGCGCGCCGATATCGTCTTGCTGTCCGACTATGCCAAGGGCGTCCTCACGGCGCGCGTGATCCGCAATATCATCGATGCCGCGCGCAAGCTCGGCAAGGCCGTCATCGTCGATCCCAAGAGCGCCAATTTCGCCGTCTACCGCGGCGCAACGTTGTTGAAGCCGAACCGCAAGGAATTCGCGGAAGCGACCCGAAGCCGGGCGGATTCCAAGGAGAGCATCGCCGGCGCCGCGCAGGACGTGATGCAACTGGCCGACTGCGAGGCCATCCTGGTGACGCAAGGCGAGCATGGCATGACGCTGGTGCCGCGCAAGGGCGAGGCGGTCCACGTGCCGGCCTATCCGGTCAAGCTGCGTGACGTCTCCGGCGCGGGCGACACGGTCGCCGCCGTGCTGGCGCTCGCGCGCGCCGCGGGGGCCGATTGGGAAGACACGTTGCGGTTGGCGAATGCAGCAGCGGCGGTCGCGATCGGCAAGAAGGGCACCGCGAGCGTGACGCCTGCGGAACTGCGCCGGCAGATCCTGCCGCATGCGTTTCTTGCGGCGGAAGAAAAGATCGTCGCGCATGGCGGCGCGCTTGAAACGTGGCTTGCCGATTGGCGCAAGCAGGATTTGAGGGTCGGCTTCACCAACGGCTGCTTTGATATTCTCCATCCCGGCCACGTCAAGGTTCTGACCGCCGCGCGCGCCGCCTGCGATCGCCTGATCGTGGGTCTCAACAGCGATGCCTCGGTCAAGCGGCTGAAAGGCAAGACGCGGCCGGTTCAAGGCGAACGCGCGCGCGCCGAAGTGCTGGCGGCGCTGGAGGCGGTCGATCTCGTGGTGATCTTCGAGGAAGACACGCCGCTGAAGCTGATCGCGCAGATCAAGCCGAGCGTGCTGGTCAAGGGCGGCGACTATACCCGCGAGCAGGTGGTCGGCCACGATATTGTCGAGGCGCATGGCGGCGAAGTCGTCCTGGTCGAGGTGCTGGCCGGATTCAGTACGACCTCGCTGGTCGACCGCGCACGCGGGGGCAAGGCGTGATCGCCACCGCGGAGCCGATCGGCGCACTGTTGTGGAAGCGGTGGCGGGATAAGGCCACCTGGATGACCACGGCCGATATCGTTACCGTGCTGCTCGTATTATCGCTGCCGTGGTCGACCTCGCTGGTCGGAATTTTCGGCGTCGTATTGGTGCTCGTGCTGCTGCCGACGATCGACGCCGGTGCTTTCATCGAGCAGCTGAAACGTCCGATCTGCGCCGCGCCGATCGCGCTGTTCCTGCTTGCTTTGGCCGGCACGCTGTGGTCAGACGCGCGCTGGGGCCTGCGCTTCTACGCGGTCGCGCCGACCGGCAAACTGCTGCTGCTGCCGCTATTGTTCTATCATTTCGAGCGATCGCGGCGCGGCCTGTGGGTTTTCACCGCCTTTTTGGTGTCGTGCGTGGCGTTGATGGCGATGTCCTGGATCGTCGCCTTTTTCCCTGACCTGACGCTCAAGGCCAAGGAAGTCGCCTCGCGCGGCGTTTTCGTCAAAAACTATATCGACCAGAGCCAGGAGTTTGCCCTGTGCGCGGTGGCACTGGCCTATCCGATCGTGATGCTGTTCCGCGCCGGGAGGCTTCCACTGGCGCTCTTGCTCGGCGCGCTCTCCCTCGGTTTTCTGGCCAATATGGCATTCGTCATCGTCTCGCGCACCGCGCTGGTCACGATCCCGATCATGCTGGCCGTGTTCGGCTTGATGCATCTGCGATGGCGGCCCAATGCCATCATATTGGCCGCAGCCGTCGCGCTGGTGGGGTTGGCCTGGTTCGCCTCTCCGCAACTGAAAACGACCGTTGGCACGTTCGAGCAGCAATATCGGCAATATGTCGAAGAGGGGGCGACGACCTCAATCGGCGAGCGGCTGGAATATTATCGCAAGTCGCTCCAGTTCTTTGCCGAGGCGCCCGTTGCGGGTCATGGCACAGGATCGATCGAGGGCCTGTTCCAGCAGGCCGCCGCCGGACAGACCGGCGTTGCGGCTGAGGTCGTCAGAAATCCACACAATCAGACCCTGAACGTCGCGGTTCAGTGGGGAGCCGTCGGCGTCGTCACGCTCTATGCGATGTGGTTTTCGCATTTGATGCTGTTTCGCGCTGACGGGCCGATGGCCTGGATCGGGCTATTGGTGGTGGTGCAAAATTTCCTCACCTCGCTTTTCAATTCGCATATTTTCGATTTCAACGAGGGCTGGATCTATGTGCTCGGCGTCGGCATTGCCGGCGCTGCGGTGTTAAAGGCGCGCGCGAGCGAAGGAACGGAGGCGGCCGGCGCTTCCTGAACGCGCTTCTCGCGCTTTTCAGCGCACCCGGGATAGGCTATCAGCGGCCTAGACGACCGATTCCATGAAACTACTCATATGCAATGCTCACTTTAGCCAAGAAATTCGGGTTCTTTCGAGAGCAGCGATATGATTCGAACTTTGAAAACCTTCAACTAGTGCCCACCTTCCGAAGTTCGTGTTACGCTTCAGCACCACCTTTCACGAACTTCGGAAAGCTATGGGCACTAGAAAACCGACTGATTCTAGTGCCGCTTTTTCTATTTGAAGTTCCTGGATCGAATTCGCCGCTTGTGGTGCAGGAACTTCAAATAGGCGGCACTAGGGCACAAAGCTTCTGATTTTTTTGCTTCGCATCGGTCAACGAATGACGCGTCTTTCGCATCTCACTTTGCGCAATTACCTGATCGCGCTGCATGACACGGCGGCGACGGCATTTGCGTTTTTCGTGGCTTTCTACCTGCGTTTCGAAGGCGGCGAGCAGTTTTGGGAACGCCTGCCGTTGATGTGGCGCATCCTGCCGTATTTTTTGCTGCTCAGCATCGCGGTTTGTTACCTCTTCAATCTCACCACCACCAAGTGGCGCTTCATCTCGCTGCCGGATGCCCTCAATATCCTGCGCGCGGCTACCCTCCTGGCCACCGCGCTGCTGGTGCTCGACTACATCCTGGTGGCGCCCAACGTGCATGGCACTTTCTTTTTCGGGAAGGTGACCATCGTCCTGTTCTGGTTCCTCGAGATCACCTTCCTGAGCGCGTTGCGCTTCGCCTATCGCTATTTCCGCTACACGCGGGTTCGCCATCACGCGATGACGCACGAAGCCTCGCCCTCGCTTCTGGTCGGACGTACCGCCGACGCCGAGGTGTTGTTGCGCGGCATCGAAAGCGGCGCGGTGAAGCGGATCTGGCCGATCGGCATCCTCTCGCCCTCGGTCGCCGATCGCGGCCAGCTGATCCGCAACGTTCCCGTGCTCGGCGGCATCGACGACATCGTAGATGTTGTTGCCGACTTCGCACGGCGCAACAAGCCGATTGCGCGCGCGGTGATGCTACCCTCCGCGTTCGAGGCCGAGGCGCACCCGGAAACCTTTCTGATGCGCGCCAAGCGCCTGCGCCTGATCGTCAGCCGCCTGCCGTCGCTGGAGAGCGGCGATACGCCGCGCCTTGCGCCCGTCGCGGTCGAGGATCTGCTGCTGCGCCCGAGCTCGACCATCGACTATGCACGGCTGGAGGCGCTGGTCAGGGGCAAATCGGTGATCGTCACCGGCGGCGGCGGCTCGATCGGGGCGGAGATTTGTCACCGCGTCGTCACCTTTGGCGCGGCGCGGCTTTTGATCATCGAGAATTCCGAGCCCGCGCTTTATGCCATCGGCGAGGCGCTGGCCGCGCAACAGACCGGGGCCGAGGTGGAAGGGCGCATTGCCGACATCCGCGACCGCGAACGCATCCAGCGGCTGATGATCGAGTTCAAGCCCGACCTGGTGTTCCATGCGGCTGCGCTCAAGCACGTGCCGATCCTGGAGCGCGACTGGAGCGAGGGCGTCAAGACCAACATCTTCGGCTCGATCAATGTCGCCGATGCCGCGCTCGCGGCCGGCGCCGAGGCGATGGTGATGATCTCGACCGACAAGGCGATCGAGCCGGTCTCGATGCTCGGCCTGACCAAGCGGTTTGCCGAAATGTATTGCCAGGCGCTGGACCAGAGCCTCGCCGCCCAGGCCGGCCGCAAGCGCATGCGGCTGATCTCGGTTCGGTTCGGCAACGTGCTGGCCTCCAACGGCTCGGTGGTGCCGAAATTCAAGGCCCAGATCGAGGCCGGCGGCCCGGTGACGGTGACCCATCGCGAGATGGTGCGTTATTTCATGACCATTCGCGAGGCCTGCGATCTCGTGATTACCGCGGCCACCCATGCGCTTGGCGCGCAGCGCTCGGCGGTGTCGGTCTACGTGCTCAATATGGGGCAGCCGGTGAAGATCGTCGATCTTGCCGAGCGCATGATCCGCCTGTCGGGCTTGCAGCCCGGCGATGACATCGAGATCGTCTTCACCGGCATGCGGCCCGGAGAGCGGCTCAACGAAATCCTGTTCGGCAGCGAAGAGCCGCCCGTCGACATCGGGCTTGCCGGCATCATGGCGGCCAAACCCAATGAGCCGCCGATGCAGTCGCTCACGAACTGGATCGCGGCGCTCGAGCAGGCGATCGAGAGCGACGACCCCGCCACCATCAAGATCGTGCTGAAGGACGCCGTCCCGGAATTCGGGTCTACCGCTGCTGCGAGAACCGGTACATGACCCATGCCACTGCGACCGCACCCGCGGCGATGAGCACGGCGTCCGCGGCAGGCGACTGTGCCTTGATCGAGACGATCGCAAGCATCGCGAGCGCGAGATTGAGGATAAAGACCTCGCCGATCACCTGCATCACGCCAAAGCCGTTATCGCTGGCGCGTTGATAGTAGTGAGAGCGGTGCGCGACCCAGAACGGCTCGCGGCGCATCATCCGGCGCAGCAATGTGACGGTTGCGTCCGCCAGATAATAGAGCGGCAGCAGCAGGGCGGCGGTTAGATGATGGCACAACGCCAGCTGCAGCAGGCACCAGCCGAGCAACAGGCCGATCGGCAGGCTGCCGACGTCACCGAGAAAGATCGAGGCGACCGGACGGTTGAAAGGCGCAAATCCGATTATCGCGCCGCCAAGTGCGGCAGCGACGATCGTAGCCGACGGTAGAAACTCGCCTGACAATCCCAGCATCGTCATCGCGGCGGTGATCGGCACGACCTCGGCAACCGTCATCCAGTCGATGCCGTCCATGAAGTTGACGAGATTGACGAACCAAAGTCCTGCGAGCAGAATCAGGCCGCGCTCGATCCAGAGCGGGACGATTGGCGCGATGCGAAGATCGGCCGGGCTTGCCAGCACGACCGCGCCGATGGCGATGGCCTGCAACAACAGCCGCGGCAGCACCGGGATCGGTTTGATGTCGGCCGCAAAGCCCGCCGCCGCAATGAACAGCGTGGCGCCGAAAAGTGCCGCGGGGAAATTCGAATTCACGCCAGTGCCGAGAAGGACGATGCCACCGATTGCGAGCGTCGCCGCAATGACGGCGATCCCCGCGCCTTGTGGCGTCGGTATTGTGTGGGACGAGCGCGCATTCGGCTTGGCGAGCGCGTGCTTCAAGAGATGCGGTCGGATCAGCCTCACCGCGCCGGCCGAGATGATGGCGGCGGCAAATGCCGTCAGCAGCACCAGCCATACATGAGAGCCGGTCATTGGCTCCAACGCCTCCGTCATTGCGGAGCCTCTATCGAACTCGGTGTCCTTTGCCGCCTTTTCGGCCGAGAAGATCCACACCAGCCCACCGAAAGCTCCGACGATGAATGAAACCGCGCCATAGAGCAGCGAAATATTGATGCCCTCGTTCGTCATCAGCCCGGCATATCCGAACGCCAGCCCCAGGGTGGCTTCGCGAACGCCCCAGCCCGCAATCGAGATCGGCAGCATCGTGATCAGCATCACGGGTGGAATCAGCTGAAACGTCTGGGCGAATGTCACGGGTGCTGAGATCGATTGCACGACGCACCAGGCGATGACCACGGCGAGAAAGTGAACCAGCAACGAGAGCAGCGCGATCACGGGCTCGTTTCGCCTGCTGAAAATCACCCGGTTCGCGATCACCGCGCAGGCGTGGATATGATGTGTCCCCCACCATCGCTTCAGCCACGGCCAGGGCAGTATGCCGAGCACGAGAAAACCCGCTCCCCCGGCAATCGCGGCGAAATCGATCAGCGCGAGCGCGGAACGCCCGTACTCATCTCCAATCAGTTGGTAGCTCCAGGGCAGGCTGGCGACGATGATGATCGCAAGCGCGATCAGTCCGATGGCGCGGTCGACGAAAATGGAATAGGTCGCAGCCCGCCATCCGGCACCGGCGCGCGCCACCAGCCAGAGCCGCACGGCGTCGCCGCCGATCGAGGAGGGCAGCGTCTGGTTGAAGAAGGCGCCGATCACATTGTAGCGCATGGCCTGCCGGATCGGCAGCGGAGCACCGCATTCGGCACTGACGATGCGCCACCGCAACACGCCGATGAAAATCTGAAGGAATGTCACCGCAATGGCGAGGCCGAGCCAGCCCAGGCTTGCAAGGTCAATGCGGGCGGCGAGGTCGGAAAAATTGGCTTTGCGGAGCGCAAGATAGAGCAGCGCGGCGGAGACCAGAATCTTGATCGTCGAAAGCAGAATCCGGCGCATTTCGCCCGCGCTTGCCAGGTTTTGGGACCTCAAGGCCGCGCAACGCTATGTTGCGCGCCAAACGTGGCGCCTTGGTATGGTTTTAGGGCCGATCTGGCAATAGGCGGCTAAAGCGGCCCGATTCCAGGATTCTCCCCCATTTCGACTGGCTTAAGGTAACGCGGGAGTGAGCCTCAAAAATCCGCTCCACTGGCTATTGCAGCCTTGGCGAAGGGGCGGCTAAAGAGGCGCTTCGGACTCATGTTTTAACGGACGGTCAACGATCGCGGCAAGCGTTAACGGCGTGAGTTTTTGAGGGATTGGCTGGTGCCTCCGAAGACAGGACTGGCTACGCGATCACAATCTTGACCGCTTGCGAATATATGAGGCGCTGATGGGCAAGAAAATTATTCCCTTGATCATGTGCGGCGGCGCCGGCACGCGGCTCTGGCCGGCCTCGCGCGAGGTTCGTCCAAAACAGTTTCTGCCCTTGTTCGGCGCGCGCTCGACCTTTCAGGACACGATCCTGCGGGTGTCGGACGCAACGCTGTTCGAGCGGCCGATCGTGATCACCAACAACGCCTACCGCTTCATGGTGTCGGAGCAATTGGCCGAGATCGGACTCGAGGCCGACATCCTGCTCGAGCCGATGCGGCGGGATTCGGGTCCTGCGATTGCGGCCGGCGCGGCTTTCGCGGCGACGCGTAGCAACGACGCCGTGGTGTTGGCGCTCGCCGCCGATCACGTCGTTCAGGATAAGGCGGCCTTTGTCGCGGCCTGCCGGGAGGGGCTTGTCGCGGCCGATGCTGGGCGCATCGTGACCTTCGGTGTTGCGCCGGAGCGCGCCGCCACCGAATACGGCTACATCAATCCGGGCGACGTGGTGTCGGGCAAGGTTCGCAGCGTCAAGCAATTCGTCGAGAAGCCCGATTCCGTCAAAGCCGCCGAATACGTCAAGGCCGGCTATCTCTGGAACAACGGCAACTTCATGTTCCGCGCCTCCGTCTTGCTTGACGAATATCGCAGCGTCGATCCCGACAGCGTGCAGGCGGTCAGCGATGCGGTGGCCAAGGCGGGCCGCGACCTCGGCTTCGTGACGCTGGACCAAAGCGCGTTCGGATCAGCGAAAGCGATTTCGATCGATTATGCTGTCATGGAGAAGACCAGACATGCCGCCGTCGTGCCGGTTGCCTGCGGTTGGTCCGATGTCGGCTCCTGGCATGCGGTCTGGGAACTGTCGGACAAGGACGGGCAGGGCAATGCCGCGCAGGGCACCGCCGTGTTCGAGGATTCCCGCAATTGCAACGTCGCAACCGACAAGGCTCTGGTGGCGCTCGAGGGCGTCGACGATCTGGTCGTGGTGGCAACGCAGGATGCCGTGCTCGTTTCACGCCAGAAGGACGCCAACGGCTTGAAGCGGCTGGTCGCGAAGCTGAAGGCGGTCGCGCCGCAGGTGACGGAAGAGCACCTCAAGGTGCATCGCCCCTGGGGCTCCTATCAATCGGTCGACATGGGCGAGCGTCACCAGGTCAAGCGCATCATCGTGAAGCCAGGCGGAAGGCTGTCATTGCAGAAGCATCATCACCGCTCCGAGCACTGGATCGTGGTTCGCGGTGCTGCGCGCGTGACGGTGAACGAGGACGTCAAGACCGTGCATGAGAACGAATTGGTCTATATTCCGATCGGCGCCGTGCATCGGCTGGAAAACCCGGGCAAGATATCGCTGGAGCTGATCGAGGTCCAAACCGGAAGCTATCTCGGCGAGGACGATATCATCCGGATCGAGGATGATTACCGGCGCTCATGATGCCGGAACGCCTTCGGGCAGGGCAATCTTTTGAAACAAGGATGTAATTCTTTGAATCAAAACGTGTTTGCACATCTTCGCCGGCCATTCGCCACACCTGTGGTGACGTGCTAGAGAACCACGGCGCACGGGACGTTTTGCCGGCTATCTTTTGGCAATATCCGTTGGCGCCGAGAAGGCCCTCCACGGGCCGGATGGGGTTTTGGGGTTTCAGGGGTCGAGTTACATGGTTTCAAAAGCGGTCGCCTCCGGCGCGAGAGCCGATGCGCAACAGGCGCTTCGCATCGGCGTGATCGGCGCGGGCATCATGGGCTCCAATCATGCCCGCGTGCTGGCGGGTCTCCCTGACACCACGCTTGTCGGCATCGTGGACCCGTTACCGGAGCATCGCGCGCGCGCCACCGAACTGGTCGGCTGTCGCGCCTTTGCAAGTCTCGACGAGTTGATCGCCGAGGGCGTCGATGCCGTCACGGTCGCAGCGCCCACCCATCTGCACCACGAGATCGCGCTCGCCTGCATTGCCCGCAATATCCACATTCTGGTCGAGAAGCCGATTGCATCTTCCGTGGAGGAGGGGAGCGAGATCGTGGCGGCCGCGCATCGCGCCGGTGTTACCTTGATGGTGGGGCATGTCGAGCGGTTCAATCCGGCGGTGGCCGCCATCAAGCAGGCGATTTCGGGCGAAGACATCCTTTCCATTGCGATCACCCGCGTCGGACCGTTCCCGCCGCGCATGTCGAATGTCGGCGTGGTGATCGATCTTGCCGTTCACGACATCGATCTGATCCGCTGGTTCACCGAATCGGATATCGTGGAAGTGCAGCCGCAGCTGTCGAGCGCCGTGGCTGAGCGCGAGGACATCGCGCTGTTGCAGTTTCGGACCGCCTCCGGCGTGCTCGCCCACATCAACACCAACTGGCTGACGCCGTTCAAGGCCCGCAACGTCACGGTAGCGACCCGCGGCAAATATGTCATGGGCGACCTTCTGACCCGCCAGGTAACGGAATGCTTCGGCTTCAAGCCCGACGGCAGCTACTCGATGCGCCACCTGCCGGTCGGCCATGACGAGCCGCTGCGCGCCGAGTTGATCGCGTTCCTGCGCGCCGTGCGAAGCGGCGGCTTGCCGGCGGTGACCGGCGATGAAGGCGTCGCGAGCCTCGAGATCGCGATTCGCTGCCTTGAAAATCCCGCGCGGCCCGCAGCGACTTCCGCGGCCCGCAAGGGACCGCGGCGCGTCGTCGGCTGATTCCCCGAGCGATGTCTCAAGCCCAACCTTTGCAAGGCTCCATGAACCAGCACCTCATGAACCAGCAGCTGCGTCCCCAGAACATTCCATTCATCGACATCGCCGCCCAGCGCCGCCGGCTCGGTCCTGCGGTGGAGGAAGCGGTCGCCCGCGTGCTCGCGCATTGCCAGTTCATCAATGGCCCGGAAGTGCCTGCGCTCGAAGCCGCGCTCGCGGCTTACAGCGGGGCCAAGCACGTCGTGACCTGCGCCAGCGGCACCGACGCGCTGCTCATGGTGCTCATGGCCAAGGGTGTCGGCCGCGGCGATGCGGTGCTGTGCCCGTCCTTCACCTTCTGCGCGACCGGCGAGGCCGTGGCCTTGACCGGTGCGACGCCGGTATTCGCCGACGTGGACGAGACCACTTTCAACATCGATGCCGCTTCGCTCAAACGGGGCATCGCGACCGCCAAGCGGCTTGGCCTCAAGCCGCGCGGAGTTATCGCGGTCGATCTGTTCGGCCAGAGCGCCGACTACGATGCGGTCGTCGCGGTCGCGGACGCCGAGGGGCTGTTCGTGCTGGACGATGCGGCGCAATCGTTCGGCGGAAGTTACAAAGGCCGTCGCCTCGGCGGGATGGGCCTCATCACCGCGACGAGTTTCTTCCCGGCAAAGCCGCTCGGCTGCTATGGCGACGGCGGCGCGATCTTTACCGACGACGTGACGCTGGCCGAGGTGCTGCGCAGCATCCGCGTGCACGGCCAGGGCTTCGACAAATACGACAACGTCCGCCTCGGCCTGACCGGCCGCCTCGACACGATCCAGGCCGCGGTGCTGCTCGAAAAGCTGAAAATCTTCGACGACGAAATCGCCGCACGCAACAAGATCGCTGAGCGCTACGCACAAGGCCTTGGCAATGTCGTCACCGTTCCGCGCCTCGCCGAGGGCCACACCTCGGTCTGGGCCCAATACACGATCCGTTTGCCTGAAGGCACCGATCGCGATGCCTTCGCGGCGGCGCTGAAGGCGCAGGGCGTGTCGACCGCGATCTACTATCCGAAGTCGATGCACCAGCAGACCGCCTACAAGGATTACCCCACAGCCGATGGCGGGCTGCCGGTCAGCGAACGCCTGTCGGCGGACGTGATCAGCCTGCCGATGCACGGCTATCTCGACGAGGTGAGCCAGGACCGGGTGATCGAGTTTGTGCATATGGCAACTAACATTCCGCGGGTTTAAGGGTCCGCTGATGATGGGAAATAGATGAATTCTGGCGAATGTCGTCGGCGCTGTGACGATCAATTCACCCTTCGGATAGGGCCTCCACTTTACTGACCTGTTCGGGAAGCCGCTTCCACGCTGCAACATAGGCCGCATCGGCGGCCATGAGGGTGAGCTTGCGCGTCGACCTCGTCAGCAGCTTGGTGTTGAGTAGTGCTTCCAGCTCCGAAACCTTGCGGCCGACGATCGGCAGCGGTACGCGAAGTTTGCGACTTGCAGCGGAAACCGTGAGGCCCGTCCGCAAGCGCAAACTAGTGGAGGTGATGCGTAAGGAATGGGATATCTCGATCCGGCGGGCTTGCCATACCCTCCAGAACCGCGGACAGGCCGATTTGGAACGCAGGATTAAGTAAATCCGCGAGACGTGGGCGCGCTACGGTTATAGGCGTGGCGAAGCGCCCGTTCAAATCAATGACGTCGTCGTCAACGACCGTGCTGATTGTGCAGCACTGAATGTCTTACCTAATGGAAACCTGCTGAAGGTCGGCGATTCGATGATCTTGATGCCGCTGTGTGAGGCGGTGCGTGTCAAAGTTACCACTGCCGCTGGATCGGAAACATATTACCTCGCGCGATAAGAAAGTCGACCGTCGATAATTGTCCAAATGTAATCGAGCCTCTGAAAGTGCTTGGGGCGGGGACATAGCGCTCGAAGGTGCTTCAAACGACCAGCCATCCGCTCGGCGCTTGAGCTCTAATTTTCAATGCCTTCTGGATCTTCCATAGCCTTTGAGCTTGCAAATTCAGAATGCCGCGGAGCAGACGCTATTGATGAAGCGTATGACTTTTTCATCGTAAAGAAGCGAGCCTCATCGAGTTTGATGTATCGGCTGCACACACGTGGCTGCATCACCTCCGACTCGGAGACGTGGGCATAGAGGAATTCGGAGCAACAGCGGAGCGCAGCGCGCCTAGCCCGTGTACACAGAATCCGGGGAACTCCCACGTCGGCTCAACGACGTAGGGCCGATCAGATGGAATCCAATCGATCAACGCTTAAAAAAGGGGCGTCCCCTAGCGATCGCGATTCCCGGGGGCCCTGATTTATTCGCGCTATGCGCAAATCTCGGGATCGGGCGCCCGTCAGACGCTTTGACGCCAACAGGCCCCGCTGCTTCGCGAGAAACAGCCGGCCGCGGCCAGATAGGGTTCGCCTCAGTAAAATCGAGAACCTGCGTCGCCGCATCGACAATATCAGTCCCGCGAGCCGGGAATTCGGTAAACTCCAGTAAAAAGTCGACCAGGAATTCGCCTGAAGCTTGCAGAGACACCTTGCCCTGGCGAATGAGCTTGCGGTGATGATCGAGCCGAGCAGCTTTGCTTTGCCGCGGTTTGATATCTTTGAAATTAATGTGCGGCAGCTGCTTTTCCAACACCGAAAGCAATGCTGCTCCGTTTGCACCGGTTGTCTCAATCAAGACCGCGACGGGCTGAAACTGCCTGATGAAAGACTTAGCGGCATCTTGCAATTGTGTATACGGGCATCGCGCGCGGAACTGATGAAACAAATGAAGCGAGCCGTCATGCAGTTTCTGCCAAGCCTGAATAACGCTGAAGCTGCTGCCTGCGTTTTCGCTTTGCGCACAATCAATGCTGACGACGAACGGGCCGGCTGCTTTTTTTGTCTCGAATAGAGGAAAATTCTCCATTCGAATGCGTTTTTTGTCGTTTTGCCCGGTGCCCTGCTGATAGAACCAGTGATAAATTGGCGATTGCTTGGCTAGAGCAATTTCGGCTGCGGGGTATGTTTTTGTTAGAACATCACCCGCGCGGCGCTTCCAGACTTCGTCGCCGATTCGATATTTTTTGTCACGCGGTGCGATGAACGGAAGCGCTGTCACCTTGTAGCGGCGTTCAATGAGGTGGCTCGACAGATCGCCTGATGCCAAGCGATGCTGAACGCAAATAACGACCGATTTTTTTTTATTGTTGAGCCGTGAGTACAATTCGTCATCATATTTCGCATTCACTTCCTCAAGCCTAGCCGGCCTTTGCGCATCGGCTATCTTGTTGGGATCGTCGAGAATCAAAAGATCAGCGCCGAATCCCGCGACCGACCCTCGTACAGACGCGGCGAGAACTTCGCCGCGCCGGGTCGTTAAAAATCGGTCGGCGCTTGATCGATCCGTTCTGATCTTTGTGTTTGGAAAAACGGCTTTATACCACTCGGAATTCATTATCTCGCGCACCTCATCAACGTATTTCTCAGCAAGTTGCTGTTTGTTGCATACGATCATCACGTTTCTGCTGGGGTAATGGCCCAAGTACCAAGCTACGAAAAATTTCGTTGTCCAGCTTTTCAATGACCGCGGGGGCAGATTAAAAACGTGGCGACCATGGTCGCCTATGTTTTGAAACCGATGGCAAAGCAATTTGAGGTAAGATTCGAACTCTAATTTGGTGTCGGGAAGCATATAGGCGAATGCCTGTACGAAAAATTCTTCAAAGTTTTCGCGCAAGTCTTGATGAATTTTGCTCATACCAGCTCCATAAAGGCCTCTTAGCGGCGTCTTCTTTTTCGGTGGGCACGCACGGCATCGAATGTCTCTGAGTCTTCGATATTATCTGAACTGCGACCGTCCCTTAGGAGATGCGACAACACAATCGCAGTCGCTCTCAAGTCGCCCCCAATAGCTGCCGAAACTAACGCAGAAGCCAAGGCTCGTTGCTTTGTCATCGTTTTGATAGTGCCGCCTTCCGTAAACGTAACCTGCTCGGACAAAATATCTGACAGTTCCGTTGCGATATTTCTGGAGCCTTTATTTTTTCCCGATGGATTACCGCTGCGACCCGGCTTAAACTGAGTGGCGCGTGGCGGACGTTTGTAACCAACTTTTTCGTCGTCGCTTGACACAGGAGCACCCCCTCCACGTCTGAAAGAGTTTGTCGGCGTACCGGAAAAGCTTACAACGATCCAAATGGACCGAGCTGTACTCAGTTATGTATGGCAAATTCCCTGCACAATTCCCTGCCGGCAGGGAATTACAAGCCAAGGTACAATAATACCTTGCCCTTTTGTTAGGATTTGGTTGGTTCTTTTGGTAGGATGTTCAAATTGCTGATCGGGCCAGCCCGCCGCATAGGCTTCTGCTTAAAAGTAATTGATGCTCGGTCGTATCTTCACCGTCGGCGGCTACACGCTCCTTTCGCGGCTGACCGGATTTGCGCGCGACATCATGCTGGCGGCGATCCTCGGCGCCGGGCCCGCGGCGGACGCGTTTTTCGTGGCGCTGCGGCTGCCCAATCATTTTCGAGCGATCTTCGCCGAAGGCGCCTTCAATGCGGCATTCGTGCCGGCCTATGCCCATGTCCATGGCGAAGGCGGCGAAAAGTCGGCCAAGCTCTTCGCCGACCGCATCTTCACGCTGCTGTTTGTCTCGCAACTGATCTTGCTGGTGCTGGCCTGGGTGTTCATGCCGCAGGCGATGAGCCTGCTGGCGCCCGGATTTACCGACGATGCCGAACAGCGGCGTCTGGCAATCGAACTCACGCGGATCACCTTTCCCTATCTGCTTCTGATCACGCTGGTGACGCTCTATGGCGGCATTCTCAACGTGATGCACCGTTTTGCGAGCGCCGCGGCCGCTTCCGTCCTGCTCAATATTTCCATGATGGCAACGCTGGCGGTCGCGGTGTTTTTCCCGACGCCGGGGCATGCGGCGGCCTGGGGCGTTCTGATCTCGGGCTTCCTGCAATATTTTCTGCTGGCCGGAGACCTCGCCACTCACGGCGGCCTGCCGCGTTTTTCCCGCGTCAGTCTCGATGAAGATGTGCGCGCGTTCTTCCGCGCGCTCGGGCCTGCCACGATTGGCTCGATGGGCACGCAGGTCGCGCTGTTTGCCGACACCATCATTGCGACCTTTCTCCCCGCCGGAGCGCTCTCGGCGCTCTATTATGCCGACCGGCTCAACCAGTTGCCGATCGGCGTGATCGGGATTGCCATCGGCACGGTGTTGCTGCCGGAGATGTCGCGGCGGCTGACGTCCGAGGATCACCACGGCGCGCTTGCCGCGCAACGTCGCGCCTTTGACTTTACGTTATTATTATCGGTCCCCTTCGTGACCGCCTTCCTGGTGGTGCCGGACTTCATCATGCGGGCGCTGTTTGCCCGCGGCGCGTTCACCAAGGGCGATGCCGCGGCCGCGGGCGCGACGCTCGCCGCCTATGCCGTCGGGCTGATTCCGTTTGTGCTGATCCGAAGCGCGGTTGCGACCTTCTATGCGCGGCGGGATACGGCGACCCCGGTCAAGGCGGCGTTGATTGGCGTTGCCGTCAATGTCGCGCTTAAGATCGCGCTGGTCGGCCCGCTCGCCCAGGTCGGTCTCGCTTTTGCCACGGCCGTGGGCGCCTGGATCAATTTATCGCTGGTGATCGCCTTTGCGGTGCGAGCCGGCTACCTCCAGCTTGATTCAGCCCTCATGCGATCCCTGGCGAAATTTGTCGTAGCCGGCGTGCTGTTGGGTGCGGCGCTTTGGCTGGCGGCACGACTTTCGGCCTCCTATGTTTCACAATTGAACACCCTGCATGACGAGGCTACATTTTTGCTGCTGATCGCGGTGGGGGCGCTGGTCTATGCAGGGACCATTCTCCTGCTTTTCGGCAGGAGTTGGTTGAGGTCACTGGTCAAGGGGTAGAGGTTTGCGTGGTCCGCCGATCCGCGCCAATATGAATGTCGCTCCATCGCAGCAGGCAGCGTGAACGAAAACACTTAAGTTCGGGAAACGGAAACAGAATGGCTCCCGTCAAGTTTGGTGTCGGTCAAAGCGTGCTCCGCAAGGAAGACGACGCCCTCATTCGCGGCAAGGGCCGCTACACCGACGATGTCGCGCCGTCGCAGGCGTTGCATGCGCTGGTGCTGCGCTCGCCGCATGCCCACGCAAAATTCACCATCGATACGAGGCGTGCTCGCGAGCTGCCCGGCGTCGCGCTGATCCTTACGGCCGACGACGTCCGCGATCTCGGCGACCTGCCGTGCCTGTTCAATCTCGAGGACAACCCTTTCACCGGGCCGCCTTATCCGATCCTTCCCAGGGACGAAGTGCGCCATGTCGGCGACGCCATCGCCTTTATCGTCGCCGAGACCGTCGACATCGCGCGCGATGCCATCGAGGCCATTGAAGTGAAGTGGACGCAGCTCGCCGCGGTGACCGGCGTTCGCAACGCGATCAGAAGGGACGCAGCCCAGGTCTGGGCGCAACATCCCGGCAACGTGCTGTTCGACGTTTCGATCGGCGACAGCAAGGCCACCGAGGCCGCGTTCGCAAGGGCGCACGCGGTCGCCGAGATAGGAATCGTCAATCCGCGCATCGTCACCAATTTCATGGAAACCCGCGCGGTGGTTTGCGAATACGATGCGCGGCGCGATCACCTCACATTGACCATCGGCAGCCAGGGCAGCCATCGCCTGCGTGAAATCATCGGCGGCATGGTGCTGAAGATGCCGCTCGAAAAAATGCGCGTGATCTGCCCCGACGTCGGCGGCGGATTCGGCACCAAGCTGTTTCCCTATCGCGAATACGCGCTCGCCGCGGTCGCGGCACGTAAGCTGCGCAAGACCGTGAAGTGGACCGCCGATCGCTCCGATCACTTCATGGGCGACGCGCAGGGGCGCGACAACGCCACGTCAGCGCGGATGGCGCTGGCCGAGGATGGCCGGTTTCTCGGCATGGATGTCGATCTGATCGGCGACATGGGCGCGTATCTGTCGGCCTTCGGTCCGTATATTCCGCATGGCGGCGCCGGCATGCTGCCCGGCCTTTACGATATCAGCGCCTTCCATTGCCGTGTGCGCACGGTCTTCACCAACACCGTGCCGGTCGATGCCTATCGCGGCGCCGGGCGTCCCGAGGCGGCTTACGTGCTCGAGCGGCTGGTCGACGCGGCCGCGCGCAAGCTCGGCATGACGGTCGATGCGATCCGGCGCAGGAATTTCATCACACCGCGCGCGATGCCTTACACGACCGCGACCGGCAAGGTCTACGATTCCGGCGACTTCGCCGCCCATCTGAAGCGGGCGATGGAAATCGGAGCGTGGAAGGAATTTCCCAAAGCGCGCCAAAGCCGCCGGGAAGCAGGGCCTGGTGCGCGGAATTGGCCTTGCCAGCTATGTCGAGGTTTGCGGCACGATGGGCGAGGAGACCGCCAAGGTGCAGCTCGATCCCAACGGCGATGTTTCGGTCCTGATCGGCACGCAGTCGAGCGGGCAGGGCCATCAGACCGCCTATGCGCAGCTTGTCGCCGAGCAGTTCGGACTGCCGCCCGAGCGCGTTCATGTCTTCCAGGGCGATACCGACACCATCGCTACCGGGCTTGGCACCGGCGGGTCGGCCTCGATTCCGACCGGCGGCGTCAGCGTCGAGCGTGCGACGCGCGACCTCGGCGAGAAGCTTCGCGAGATCGCGGCCGAAGCACTGGAAGCAAGCAGCGGCGACCTCGAGATCAATGAGGGCACGATCCGCATCGCCGGCACCGACCGTTCGATCAGCTTCGCCGATCTGGCGAAGAGGCCCGGCGTCGATGCCTCGAAGCTCAACGCCAGCGCCACGTTCACCGCCGCCGACGGCACCTATCCGAACGGCACGCATCTCGCCGAGGTCGAAATCGATCCGGCCACCGGCTTCATCCGGATCGTCAACTACATCATCGTCGACGATTTCGGCGTCACGCTCAATCCACTGCTATTGGCGGGCCAGGTCCATGGCGGTGCGATGCAGGGGATCGGCCAGGCCCTGATGGAGCAGGCGGTCTATAATCCCGGGGATGGTCAACTCCAGACCGGCACATTCATGGATTACGCGCTGCCGCGGGCGGCCGACGGGCCCTCATTCGTGTTCGAGACCCACAACGTGCCGTGCAAGACCAATCCGCTCGGGGTCAAGGGCGCCGGCGAGGCCGGAGCGATCGGCTCCTGTCCCGCGGTCGTCAATGCCATCATCGAGGGGCTCTGGCGCGAGTACCGGATCGATCATATCGACATGCCGGCCACGCCGGAGCGGGTGTGGACCGCGATCCAGGAGCATAAGCGCCGGCACAGTTTGTGACGGGCGCGCAACAGTCGCGGGGAATGAAACCCCGGTTCCGGTGTTGGAAACCATGGTTATTGGTTAGGCAAAAGTTATGCACTCGGAACATAGGGAATCAAACGGATGATACGAACGGCCTTGGTTGCTGGAGCTTTGGTGCTCGGCGTAGGCGCGGTGATGGCGCAACAGGACGTTGCTGTTACGCAGCAGAACCTGATGAAATCGCAGGGCAAGAGCATGTATGGCGTGCTCGGCAAGATGGTCAAGGGCGAGACCCCCTATGATCAGGCGGCGGTGGATGCCGCACTGAAGGACCTCGGAGCTGACGTGCCCAAGATTCCAACCGTATTTACGCCAAACCCGAAGGAAGACGTGGTCAACGCCACTTACGGAGCGTTGCCGAAGATCTGGCAGAACAAGGCTGATTTCGACGCCAAGGTGCCTCCCGTCTCCAAAACGATCATGGATGTCAGCGGCACGGTCAAGGATGCCGCAAGCCTGAAGGTTGCTTTCGATTCGATTCAGGAAAAGTGCACCGGTTGCCACGAGACCTATCGCGTCAAGCTCAAGTAAGCACCGCTTGGTGGATCCTGAGCCAGCCCGATACCGCTGCCGCGTCGGGCAGCAAGGTGGCGAACAATCGTAAGGTCGCAAACAGGAGAAAGGGTGGAAGCCTGATGGCTTCCACCCTTTTTTCGGATCACGCCGAAAATCTGTTTCGTCGTTCGTTGAGTTATTTCGTTACCTGACCGCGGATTTCACCGGCCGGGTTCGCTGCCGTATGCACGTTGACATAGTATTTGCCGGCGGCGAGGTCGGCGGCCTGCGCGTCGGTCAGCGTAGCGCTGCCTTCGGCCGGGCTCGACGTGGCGCCGGGGATGGCGACCGCCACGCCGCTATTCTTGCCGGCTTCGGCGGGGCCGTGGAAATGGGCGGCCGTCGCGGGACCGCTCAGTCCGCTATAGGTCAGCTTCCAGGAGAGCTTCTTGGACGCGGGATCGTAGTCGATGTCGGCGGTGCCGGTGCCCGCGCTGGCATTGGGCGGCACTTCGGACTTGCCGTCCAGCGTCGCCTTGAATTTCTCAGCGAATGCCGGGCCCGCGAAAACGACAGTGGTTGCGAGCGCAAGCGTAGCGAATATGGTTTTAGTCATGGTTCTCTCCCTGTGACGCCGATCAATAGTCCCACACGATTGTGTTAGTTAGACAACAGTGGGGCTCGAACTTTATTCCCAAAACCAGCCTTAAGACTGAAGAAATTTTGGGCCAGTCCGAAGCCTGCACCGTGATTATAGTGCGATGAGCCTTCGAATGACGGATCGGTGATGCGGCGACGATTTTTTCACATGGTGGGAATTGCCGCAGCAATTGGTTTTGGCAGCTACTGGTGGCTGACCGAGCCGGCTGCAACCTTTACTGATGGGGTGACCCGTCCCGCCACCACGCCGAACCCTGCCAACGGCCTTGTCGTGTTCAACGCGGGCGGTTGCGCGTCCTGCCATGCCGTGCCGGATCAGCCCGACCGGCTGAAGCTTGGCGGCGGCTTGGCGATACCCTCGCCGTTTGGAACGTTCTACGCGCCGAATATTTCGCCCGACAAGACCGACGGCATTGGCGGCTGGACCGAAGCCGATTTCGTCACCGCGGTGACTACAGGGGTTTCTCCCCGCGGCACGCATTACTTTCCCGCCTTTCCATATACGTCCTACGCGCACGCCAGGCCCGAGGACATCAAGGACCTGTTCGCTTATCTGAAGACGCTCGCTCCCGTGTCCGGCAAGGTGCGCGATCACGACTTGCCGTTTCCGTTCAACATCCGCCGCAACGTCGGCATCTGGAAGCTGCTGTTTTTCGATTCGAGGCCGTTCGTGCCGGACAGCACCCGTTCGGCGCAGTGGAATCGCGGCGCCTATCTCGTCAATGGTCTCGGCCATTGCGCCGAGTGTCACTCCCCTCGAAATTTCCTCGGCGGCATTATTGCGTCTCAGCGCTTTGCCGGCGGACCCAATCCCGAAGGCGAGGGCTGGGTGCCGAACATCACGCAGAAGGGGATCGGCGACTGGAGCGTCAAGGATATCGACTATTTTCTCCAGACCGGGCAGTTGCCCGATGGCGATTCCGCCGGCGGCTCGATGGTGCGCGTGATCAAGAACACCTCGCAATTGCCCGAGGCCGACCAGGCGGCGATCGCCGAATATGTGAAGTCGCTGCCGCCGGTCGAAGGCCCGCCGCGGCCGAAGAAGGCCGAAAAAGCCGGAGGCTAGTGCCCACTTTCCGAAGTTCGTGCTCCATCGCAGCACGCACTTCCACGAACTTCGGAAAGTCATGGGCACTAGTAAATCTATTAATTCTAGTGCCGCTTTTCTATTTGAAGTTCCTGGATCGAATTCGCCGCTTGTGGTGCAGGAACTTCAAATAGGCGGCACTAGCGGGCGTACGCATCAGTCGTCCGCTAACGATGCTTCTGCGATCTACCGCTCTGTCATCTGTTTACTTTGGACAGGCTTTCGCGTGGAGCGGCCCGAACCCCCTGCAGAGCCAATGTTTCAATCATGCGATTGACGAGGCCGGAGACTTTGGCGTCCTCAATGAACTCGTTGATGTACGCAAGCCGCCCATCGTGTCCTTTGGGCACCGCTATCGCGGAGTAGATGTCAGCAAAACCATCGCTCAAAACGCGCGAACCCGGGAGCGCAGCGGATTGGGCAATCAGGCTTGGGCGGTTCAATGCTACTGCGTTGACGCCTCCAGTCCGCAGCAGTTCAACGGCGGCGGCAATACTGTCCGTTCGGACCAATTCAGCTCGCTTGAGCACGCGGGTCAAATACAGATCCGACGTATCGCCGCGCGCGACGGCGACACGAATCCCCTGACGATCCGCATCCGCGGCGCTCTGGATTGTGGACCCAACGGCCACCAGGTAGGTGAGGTCGGTTTGCATGAATGGATTCGAAAAATCCACCTGCTCCGCACGCACCGGATCGACAATGAGGATAGAGACATCCCAGGCGTTGGTACGCAGGCCGTCAATCACCGCGCCGGGTCTCGGATATTCGATCGCTACAAATTGGATCCCAATTCGCTCAGCGAGCGCACGCCCCAACTCGAACGCCGGTCCTTTGACCTCGCCGGTCGCCGGATTTCTGGTTGCTGTCGTTAAACTCCCAAGACCAAGTCCTGTGCGCAGCGTGCCGGATTGCACCAGATCTGCCACGCGGGAATCCGGCGAATGTTGAGCGAAGGATGTGCCGCTCCCTCCAAGTGCCAGGGCCAATATGGCTGCCAGAGCGATTCTCATCATCAAAACGTCCTTTGCTTGGGTGCGCCGAGCGTCCATTCGCAATGAGCGGACTGTCTCGTCAGCGGCCGCCGAACGCCTTGAAGGTGATGATGGTGTGGGTGTCCTGGATGCCGGGAATGACCTGCACCTTTTCGTTGACGAAGTGGCCGATATCGGTGTCGTCATCGACATAGAACTTCACCAGCAGGTCGTAGTGGCCCGCGGTGGAATAGATCTCGGAGGCGATCTCGGCCTCCGCGAGCGCATTGGCGACGACGTAGGACTGGCCGAGCTTGCATTTGATCTGAATGAAAAAGGGCACCATCGCTGACGTCTCCGATCGGCTCACATTTAAGCCCAATATAACGTCGCAAAACTTGCTGGCAACAAGGCGCCGCGCTAGCGTCCTGCCCATAGTGGAGTGGACATGGCCGTTCCCGTTGCGCTCACCATCGCAGGCTCGGATTCTTCCGGCGGCGCCGGCATCCAGGCGGACCTGAAGACCTTTGCGGCCTTCGGCGTCTATGGCGCCTCCGCGATCACGGCGCTCACCGCGCAGAATACGCGTGGCGTGAGCGGCATTCATGCCGTGCCGCCCGCCTTCGTGGCCGCGCAGATCGACGCGGTGTTCGACGATCTCGACGTTGCGGCCGTCAAGATCGGCATGCTGGCAGAGCTTTCAATCATCGAGACGGTCGCTGCTGCGCTCGTGCGCTGGAGACCTAAGCATATCGTGCTCGATCCGGTGATGGTGGCAACATCAGGCGATCGGCTGTTGTCGCCTGATGCGGTGGCGGCCTTGCGCGAGCGCCTCGTTCCGCTGGCCTCGCTGATCACCCCGAATTTGCCGGAAGCCGCAGCACTTCTGGAAGAGCCGGTTGCGCCGGATGATGCCGCCATCGCAAGCCAGGGTAAAAGGCTGCTGGCGATGGGGGCGGCAGCCGTGTTGATCAAGGGCGGCCACGGGCTGGGCGCAGAGAGCATCGACTATCTCTTTAGGAACGGCGATGTCCTTACCTTGAGCGCGCCGCGCATTGCAACCCGCAATACCCACGGCACCGGATGCTCGCTGTCATCGGCCATCGCGGCGGGTTTGGCCAGGGGCGAGATGCTCGATGCCGCCGTGCTCGGCGCCAAGACATGGATTACGGCGGCGATTGCCGCCGCCGACCGCCTCGGCGTCGGACATGGTCACGGCCCGATCCATCATTTTCACCGGTTTGATTGAATGGCAACCTTCGATACGCGCGCGGCACTTCCCCTGGTCTTGAGCCTCAACGCGGGCTTTGTCGACACCGCAGGCTTTCTTGCGCTGCAAGGCCTTTTCACCGCCCATGTCACCGGCAATTTCGTCACGCTCGGCGCGTCGCTTGCGCTTGGCACCTCCGGCGCGATTGCGAAGCTTCTCGCGCTGCCGGTGTTTTGCGCCGTGGTGATTGCGGCGCGATGGCTCGGCACGTGGCTGTCGAACCGGTCGGTCCGCGCGGCCTTTGAGGTCTTGCTCGGGATCAAGATTGTTCTTCTGATCGGCGGTGCCGTGCTCGCGATCCATTTTGGCCCGTTCCATGACGGAGACAGCCGCGAGGCGATCTTGACCGGAATGGTTCTGGTCGCCGCCATGGCGATCCAGAACGCAGTTCATCGCGTGCATCTTGGCAGCGATCCGCCGTCGACGTTGATGACCGGCACGACCACGCAGATCATACTCGATCTCGGCGACCGGATCTATCCGCGAACGGGAGAGACCGTGCTGGCCGGCTCGCGGCTGGCGCGGATGTCGGTCAATGTCGTCGTCTTCGCCGCCGGCTGCGGCACTGCCGCGCTGCTATTTATGCGCTTCGGTGTCTGGTGTTTTGTGGCGCCGCCGATGCTCGCCGTCTTGTCGCTGATACTGCGTATCGCGGGACCGCCGAAAACGGTTGCTTGATTTGTCACCAGTCTTCGCCTGATGACAGACCTGCGATCGCAGCTGTGCCCCTAGTGCCCACTTTCCGAAGTTCGTAATACATCGCCGCGCTCTCTTGCACGAACTTCGGAAAGCCAAGGGCACTAGCAAATCTATGATTCTAGTACCGCTTTCGATCTGAAGTCCCTGGTACGAGCCAGCCGCTTGTGGTGCAGGGACTTCAGATCGGCGGTACTAGTGTGACAGGTGAGGAGTGCCGGCAACATTTCCCCACTGATTATCTTATCCCCATGGAACTTCGTTTCCGCGATTTGATCCCGTGCGCGAACGGTGTCACCGTTCTCCGATCAGAAAAAGCACATGAATCAAAACGGCGCGACGTCGTGTTTGCATCACGGCGCCGCGCCTGACCACCGCAATGGAGCGGTTCCAATGGCTGACGAGACTCTTGCTTCCATTATCGCCCTGCATCAACCCAAACGGGCCGGGATCGGCGCCCGAAGCGCACGCGCGCCGCGACGCGTGCGCAAGCGGCAAAAAGCCAAGAATACGGTGAAGACCACGGCTGCCCCGCCGGATACGGAGTTTTCGTCTTCCGAGTCGCTGATACCGGAAGAATTCCTGGCGGCGGAATTGGCATTTGCCGAATTGCAGGCCGCGCCACGTTCTATTGTCACGCCGCCTCCGACTGTCACGCCGCCCCCGACTGTCACGCCGCCCCCGACCGTCTCGTCGGGCGCCGTCACGCCGTCGCACCTGCCGGTCGCCGCGATCTTCCTGGTGGCCGCGGCGTTTGCGCTGGCCGGTGTCGGCATCACCACCAACGGCTGGTTTGCCCGATCGCTGGGATCGAGCGACACCGCCGGCTGGCTGTTCCTGGCCATCGGCGTCGCCGCCGATCTGGTCGCGCTGGTGATGCCGTCATGTGCGGCTGCCCTTTGGCGCAACCGCCAACGCGGGACCTCTGTTGCCGGCTGGGCGGTGTGGACGATGACCTTCGTCTTTGCCGTCACCGCCGGCATCGGCTTTGCGTCGGTCAACATCACCGATATGACGGCTGCCCGGGCGGGGCGCGTAACGCCCGCCGTGGCCGCGGCTCAATCGGCATTGCATGACGCGATGTCGGCGCGGGATCGGGAGTGTGGCAACGGCGTCGGCAAGTTCTGCCGCGAACGCGAAGCGGCGGTCGCCGGCCGCCGCCAGATCCTCGACACCGCGATGGCATCGGTCGGGCAGACCGCGGACCCCCAAACCGACGCTGCCGTCAAGGTCGTTGCATGGGTCAGCCATGGCGTGCTGCGGCCGTCGGGCGACGACTTCGCCATGCTTCGCCTAGTCTTGCTGGCGTTGCTGCCGCAGATCGGCGGAATCCTGTTGATGGTCAGCCGATCCGCGATGCGGCCTGCCTCGAACCCCGGCTGACACGCCTCCTTGCGTGGACATGTGCAGGGCGAAGGCTGAAAGCCTGTCGGCTTGTTATTCCGTTGGAACACAAGCCTGATTCAGCCCAGCCCGAGGGCCCCATCGCCCTCGATTGTGCCTGTGATTTGAGCGCGGTTTGCCGCGCGCAACGAAAAATTGCGGGCGACGGGGGAAAAGTGGTCTCCGCGCCACGTCAAGCCGTAAAGCAGTGTGGAATTGCCAAAAGGCTCGTGCCGACCCGCGCTTTGTATGATAGTTTTGTGACCATCGGCGCAGACAGACGACATTCTGCATTCCTTTGATCGGTACCCCACTATGGTCGGCAGGCCAACGGAAGTTGAGCTGAAGCTTGGGGTCACACCCGAGAACATCGCTGCACTCCGGAATTATCCAGGCTTTGCCGACACTCTTCATCATCCCACCCGCGAAGCCCTTGATTCGGTTTATTTTGATTCCGACGAGCGGTTCCTGCGCAATCACGGATTCACGTTGCGGGTACGCCACAAGGACGAAAAGCGGGTCCAGACCATCAAATCGGCCGATCGCGGCGTCGGCCTGTTCGAGCGATCGGAGTGGGAGCAAGCCATCGAGGGCGATCAACCTGATCTCGCCGGCGTGAAGGATACGGCGCTGGGGCGAATCCTTACCGACGATGTGCGCAAGGCGTTGAAGCCGGTTTTCGAGACCCGGATCGAGCGCACCGCCTATTATCTCAACGGCAACGGCGCCGACATCGTCATGGCGATCGACGAGGGGCAAATCCTCAGCCCCGACTCCTCGCAGCCGGTTTCGGAGATCGAACTTGAGCTCAGGCACGGCAAACCCGCCGACCTATTCAAGGTCGCGCGCGAGATACTCAATATCGTTCCCGCCCAGCTCGAATTCAAAAGCAAGCCCGAACGCGGCTATGAACTGGTGGAGAAGGCGCGCCTCACCGCCGAGACGGCGTGTGATCCCGAGTTGAGCGCGGGAATGAGCACCGGCCGCGCCTTCACGCTGGTCGGCCGGGCCTGCCTGCGCCATCTGGTTGCGAACGTACCCGCCATGATCGGGCGGGACGGGACGGCGCTGCATCAAATGCGCGTGGCGCTGCGCCGGCTGCGTGCCGCGATGTCGCTGTTTTCCGCTGTCGTGAGCGACGACCGGTCCGAGGCGATCAAGGCCGAGCTAAAATGGCTCGCCCAGGAATTGGGCCCCGCGCGCGACCTGGATACGCTCATCCTCGAAGTCATCCAGCCGATGCGAAGCCGGCATAAAAATGAGCCGGGGCTCGCCAGCATCAGCCAGATGTTCGCGCGCAAGCGTCTCAAGTGCTACCGGCGGGCGCAGGCGGCGATTCAGTCGGCGCGATTCCGCGCACTCGTTCTCGATGCCGCGGAATGGGTCGAGGCGGGCCCCTGGAGCACGTCGGAAGACGCCTTGAAGCGCGCGCGCCGCGAATTGCCGATCGAGATTTTTGCCGCCGGCCAGCTCTCATATCGCTGCAAACGGATCAGGCGGCGGGGCAGGAGGATCGACGACCTCGATCCCCAGCAACTGCACAGGCTGCGCATTCAGGTCAAAAAAGCCCGCTACGCCACCGACTTTTTTTCCGGCATCTATCACGGCAAGAAGGCCGCCAAGCAAGGCAAGAAGATCAGGTCGTCCCTGATGCAGTTGCAGAACAGTCTGGGCAGGGTCAACGACATCGTCACCCACAAGGCGCTGTTCTCCGAAATCATCGCCAGCCGCGCCAAGGGTTTGACGGAAGAGCAGGGCCGCCACCGCGCGTTTGCGGCAGGAACTCATCATCGGCGATCAACAGGCGCAGATCCAGAAATTGCTTGATCGCGTGCGCAAGGCCTATGGGCGCTTCGATGGCGCCAAGGCGTTCTGGAAGTCGCCCGGCCGCAACGGCAGTTCGGCGACGCCGGCCGTATCAGCGGCGGAAAACCCGGCGTGAGAAGTTAAAGGGATTGGATCGCACCGGGCGGACAGCCGGAAAAGCAGGGCGAGCGCTTTAGGCGTGCGCGCGGCGGGCCGAACGCTTTCGCCGCAGCGCAGCAGTCTTGGCGCCGAGCGCAGCAGTCTTGGCGCCGGCAGACTTTCTTTTGGCACTAACAGTTTTGGCGGGAGGCGCCTTGGCCTTGCGCCTTTGCGGACGTGTACCCTGACGCAACGCATGACGGCCGACACCGGTCAGGAATAGCTTCTCCACCGGATAGCTGAGACGCTTGACCGCCGCGCCGAGCGACAGCCATTTGACCGCGACAATGTCCTTCATCAGCTCAAAGCTCGGCTCGGCCTCCGCCTGCATGAGCCAGAACTGCACCACCTTCGGTCGGCCGCGCACCTCATAGGTGACGACACCGAGGAACTCGCAGACCTCGACGCGAAACCCTGTTTCCTCGACGACCTCCCGTCGCGCGCCCGCAATAGGGCGTTCGTCCGGTCGAAGCTTGCCGCGGGGGAGGACCCAAAGCCTGTCCTTGCTGCGTTGAACCACGGCCAGCCGCGGCCGCGCACCCTGGCGCACCGCTATTCCGCCCACCGCATGTATGGTTCCGTTCACCAAGCGAACCCTCGAACCTAACAAAACATGCCGTTTCACAAAGCGCAAACCGGACGGCGGCTGTAGTTGTGAACAACGCCTCGCAACGTGAACGAAGTTCGAGGGCGGCGGAAGCGTTTCGTCCGGCCGCGCAGAAGTTGCCTGGCGGCCACAGTCGCCGGCCTGCGCCAAAACCGCCATCCGGCAGCCACGAAGTCGCCCCGCGACTCGGTGACGCCGTTCAGGCTGGCCCTGGGGAGGAAACAGCGTGAGCGGTCCATGTACAAAGCGTCGAAGCGTTACGTAGCTGCAAGCGCGGGCGCGTTAGCCCTCGCAATTCTGTCCCTGCTGGTTGCCATTGCCGCGCGGAGTATGGCTGCGCCCGAAATGGCAGCCGATACATCCGAGGTCGCGGTTCACTTGAGAAAGTCGCTGCCGCCATGAGGGAGCCGGCTCAAACGGAGCACACGGTGATGTGCTGTCCAGCGGATGTGGCGACACCCCACCGGAGTGTGGGGGCAGGTGAGCTGGGCGCGTCGCGCAAAGCAAAGCCCGTCGACGCTAACCAGACCGACAGGATGCGCCAACCGTCCCTGCAAACGAAGCGTGTCATGGACCGGTCTAACGAATGGCGGCTAGTGTAGCGACTCTGACGTTCCTTCCGATGGTGTCGGAGAACCGGACCCAAAACAATCATGGAAGTATCGCTGACCTAGACTTGTCACGTTGGAACATTTCAACCTGTTACCTATTGGTCACGGTGCCCCACTATTCAAAGTGGTGCGACAGATCGGCGCATGATTTTGGTCGTCAGAACTAATTAGCCTCGCGCTTGACGGACTACTTCGGTAGCCGCCTGCGTTGCCGCGAGGAGGTTTGCGATGGCGTCTGCTGAATCGAACATCCGGCGAGTTGGTTGCGCGCTGATGATCGCCGCGCTTGGACTTTGCCCCGAGATCGCGCGCGCCGATGAAGGCGGCGTCAGCTTCTGGATCCCCGGCCTCTTTGGAAGCCTCGCGGCCACGCCGCAGCAGCCGGGTTGGTCGCTGGCGGATATCTACTACCACACCTCCGTATCCGCCGGTGGCGACGTCGCGCGTGCGCGTGAATTCGAACTCGGCAGGGTTCCGGGCAACCTGACAGTCAACGCAAATCTGAATTTAAATCTCAACGCCACCGGCAATCTTGGCTTTGTGCTCCCGAGCTATGTATTTGCGACGCCAGTGCTCGGCGGCCAGGCGTCGGTGTCCCTCCTGGCAGCCTATGGCGTCGTCGGCACCAGCCTGGCGGGGACCTTGTCCGGCGTGGTCACAGGGCCGTTCGGCAACAGCATCCCCTTCGCGCGGTCCGACACTATCAGCGACACGACGTGGGGCTTTGGGGATCTGGCGCCGATGTTCCAATTGAAATGGAACGCCGGCGTCAACAACTACATGACCTACATCACCGGCGACATCCCGGTTGGCGCCTACCAATCTACGCGCCTGTCGAACATAGGCATCGGGCACGGCGCGATCGACGCCGGCGGCGGCTACACCTATTTCAACCCGCAGACAGGCCACGAATTCTCCGGCGTGCTCGGTTTCACTTACAATACTCCCAACAACTCGACGCAATATCAAAGCGGCGTCGACCTGCACTTCGATTGGGGCGCATCGCAATTCCTGACCAAGCAGGTTCAGGTGGGTCTGGTAGGCTACGCCTACAAAGACATCGGCTGCGACAGCGGCTCGGGCGATCACGTCGGTTGCTTCCAATCGCAGGTGTTCGGCATCGGGCCGCAGTTTGGCTACATCTTCCCGATCAACAAAGACCTTCAGGGTTACATCAATCTCAAGGCCTACGCAGAATTTGGCGGCTCGGATCGGCCCTCCGGCTGGAACACCTGGCTGACATTTGCCATCTCCCCCGCGGCAGCGCCTCCAGCCGCCACGAGTTGGATGACTACGAAATAACAGTCGCGGATGTTTTCGGTTGGCCTCCAATTGGGATACATTTTTCCTATTGCTGGAAATCAGGGCTTCCTTGGCTTGAAGTCGTATTTGAGTTTGGTGCCAAAGATCGCCCTGAGGAAGTTGCGTCGGATGACGGGGCAGGGGATCGACAGCGATCGACACGTCGAAATATTCGACGCCGGTAGACCCGGCTCCCCACCAGAAGGTGAACTGCTGGCTCGAAGACGGAGCGATCGTGTAGAAGGAATTTTTTTCACACCGCGGCGCTCAATCCGAAGGGTGTTGAGATGATCACTATTCCGGAATTGGTAGCGCAGGCCTTGGGATCGTTCCTGACTTCGGACACCAGGAGCAGGTTTGGCTCTTCCCATGCCCGTCTGGCCGAAGTTGTCCCCTTTGCAGCCAGACTGACCCTCGATTGCATCGGCAACAGCGACGCGCTCTATCACAACATCGAGCATTCGATGCTTGTTACGCTTGCCGGGCACGACATCCTGATGGGACGACAGATGTTGCGGGCAACCACCGCAGAGGACTATGCGAATTTCATATTGGCGTGCCTTGCCCACGACATCGGATATGTTCGCGGAATCTTGCAGGGCGATGACAACGAGTCCTATGTCGCAGATCCGAGTGGCCGTACGATTCAACTCCCGCGGGGGTCGTCCGATGCCGCGCTCGCGCCCTATCATGTCGACCGCTCGAAGCTGTTCGTCTCCGAGCGCCTCGACGGGACCGAAGAGGTGGACGCCGGCCGGATTGCGCGAGCAATCGAATATACGCGCTTTCCCTATACGTCATCCTCGAACGACGACGATGATCTGATCGAAGAGGAGGGCCTGTTGCTGCGAGCTGCCGATCTTATCGGTCAGCTCGGCGATCCCAACTACCTGCGAAAGGCAAATGCGCTGTTCTACGAATTTGAAGAAATCGGTTTAAACGAGAAGCTCGGCTACGATACGCCCGCAGACGTCGTCTACAAGTACCCGCAGTTCTATTGGAATAACGTTGCTCCGCAAATTCAAATGGCGATACGCTACCTCAACGTCACGTCGAGCGGACGCCAATGGATAGCAAACCTTTATGCCAATGTTTTCCGCGCAGAGCGTGAGCTGAACCTGTCGGGTCCCCAACTGTGATCACACGGGGACGTTAATATTATAATGGGAGTGCCGCCTATTTGAAGTTCCTGCACCACAAGCGGCGAATTCGCTCCAGGAACTTCAAACAGAAAAGCGGCACTAGTGTAGCGACACTGACGTTCCTTTCAGTGTTGCCGCGAACTCTCGGAAGGAACGTCAGAGTCAAAGCTACACTAGGATCATATAGTTGCTAGTGTGCCTTTTGTTCTGACATTCGTAAAAGTGCCCGCTGCGATGGGATACGAATGTCAGAACCGGGACACTAGAATCAACAGGTTTGCTTAGTGCCCCTGACTTTCCGAAGTTCGTGGAAAGTGGGTGCGGCAGCGGAGCACGAACTTCGGAAAGTGGGCGCCAGGA
This sequence comes from uncultured Alphaproteobacteria bacterium, assembly GCA_963832045.1. Classification (GTDB taxonomy): domain Bacteria; phylum Pseudomonadota; class Alphaproteobacteria; order Rhizobiales; family Xanthobacteraceae; genus Bradyrhizobium. The sequence continues at coordinate 9,342 of CAWHSM010000001.1, read as the reverse complement.
ATATTGCGGCGCGACGCTTCGCCGCGGCGCTTCCAGTTCCGATTGTGAAACAGTTCACATTTGGTGCGCTTGGCGCGAACTATCCTTTCGGTGTTGGGGATTTTTCCATTTTGCCGGGCAGCACTGGCCGATTTTGTGGCCACCGCAACTCGATGAGAGCAACTGCGTGACGATAAAAAATGTTGGAACCACACTAGTGTGGCGACACTGACGTTCCTTTCAGTTTCTCAGCGGCCTCGCAAGAGGAACGTCAGAGTCAAAAGCCACACTAGAATTATAGATTTGCTAGTGTCCCTTTGGTTCTGACATTCGTAAAGTGCCCGCTGTGATATGATACAAATGTCAGAACTGGGACACTAACCATGAGGGTGATTTCCTGAACTTACCGAGCGGGAGTGGCAGTTATGAACGAAAGAATTACTCGTTTGCGTGCCCACCAACGCAACATTGACCGTTACCAGGGCCTCCTCAAATCCAGTTTGAGCGAGATTGAATTGCGGTTCGTCGAACAACGTTTGTCTGAAGAGCGACTTGCTATGGCAATGCTGCAATTCATGAGCCCAAGCAATTTATTGAATAGAGATGATCTTCCCGATGAGAGATCGGAGCGTGACCGTCCGCGTCGATAGCGAAGAGCGTGAACGAACGCAGGGATCAGGAGTGCGGCGAGCATCGCCAGTCGAGGCAGTTGTCGACTCGAACTCTGTGCATCTCTCGGGCGGCTTGTTGACATCTGGGCCATCATTGAATGTCCGCCGGGGGTTCAACAACAGACTTCTCTGCCCAATCGAACCATATGGCCGATCGGCTTCGCGCGCCCATCGGACGGCTATCGCGTCAATTTTCGCTGATCAGGAGTTTCAGCATTGCGTTACAGGCGACTTCGGCCTCGTCGAACGTTTTAAATGGCGAGCCGGTGATCTTGATTGCGCCACGACCTCCATCAGCCGGACGCCATGACGCCACATAGCCAGGTCTGCCATGAAAGCCGGGACCGGCAGTACTCTCGAAACTGATCACGAAAGAATAGCCGTCGCTGGTTGCGCTCCATATTTCCATCTTCTCGACGGCATGATGGAATTGCAGGGGCATTGGCAGTCATTCACCTGCGGCTGGACGGCCGCCGCTCGCGGGGCGCGGGCTGTGGAGCGGCTGCCGGGTGGGACATGGTCCGAAGAAGTCGTGCCGCACCGATGGCGATCCAATCTTGCAAATCTCGCCGTAGGGCTTGATCCAGATCAAGCCGTGAGCGCTCGATGGCGATGCGGAGGGCGCGGACGAGCGGCCGCAGCGCTTGGCGCGCCTGCGGCGAGGCGTAAGCGCGGTCAAACCGCCTGACGTGGTACAACGAATGTCACCTGCTGCTTTGCGTCGGCGGCAGGTCAGCGCGCGAATAACAGCAGCGGTAGGATAGTCAACGCGGTCAACAGCACCGAAAGTAATAGAGCGCGCGCGCCCAGCTTAAACTCGTAAAACATGTCAGCCTCCCTTACTCTTACTCTGGCAGAGGCGATTTTAGTAATGAGCGAATACTACCTTGAACCAAGTCCCTTTTTGGGTTGAAATTCGCGCGACAGCGCGACGTGGTGTCGCGGTGCGGATCAGTTACTCGGCGCTCGCAACCGGCGAAGCGTGGCACCCGATCTCACTAACCCTCGATCACGCACTGGATCACCGCTCCCTGCGCAACCAAAACGGCGTCGGCGAACTTCTGCTCTGATGCGCGTAATGGACTCAAGTCGCACATTATTTTTTTTCGTTTTGGGCCATAAGCGATCTCGACGTTCTCCATCGTACAGACTCCGCTCAATCAGAGAAAGACTCGATGCTGGCTGCCAAATCAATCATCGGCTGCTGACTGTTCGTTATGAAGCCCGCGCTCGGTCGATCAAGGTCCATAATGAGAAATATGACAGCCGATACGAGCAGCACCATAACATAGACCGGCGAGCGAGTGCGTTCTACGTCGCGCGCGCTTCCATAACTCGCAAAAGCACCGGCGACGGCGACGATGCCAAAAAGCGTAAGGAGCACGCTATCCGGGATTCGATTGCGAAGTGCGGAAAGTCTTTTCCCCTGATCGTCGATCATTTCGTTGAGCGACTGTATGAAAAGGCCGGTAGGTACCGGTCCCTTGTCTATGGATGCCATGGCTTTTGCCTGCTGCCAAAGCGCTTCTTGAAGCGCATTCGAGCGAATAATGGCGGGCGCACGCTCGGCCAACGATGCGCCACCCTTGACGATTTCAAGACGTATCTGCACGTACTCCCGCAACAATTTCAGAGTCTCGGATCGTTGGGGTTCGGGTAACAGTCGCGCGCGCAGCGCGGTCGTGCCGATCGCGTTGGCTTCATTCAACACTGCGTCGCGGCGAGCCTCAAAGCGCGTCAGGGCCATTGAGAAGGTAAAGGCGAGCATTAGTGCCAACAGCCCGAGCATGGCACTCTCCAACGTGGAAAAGTTGCTGCCAGTTCGCCCCTTGGTGCGTATCCCGAGTTGCCAACCGATTTCGCTCATCGCCAAAATCGAAGCGAGACCGCTGAAAAAGATCACGGCAAGCGGATAGTTGGGCAAATCAAACATGAGACCACTGTCCCGGAAGGTAACCCACGGCGGCTTGCTCGGAGCGAACGCGGCTTCGGATATGTCTCACGCATGAGCAGCGCGATTGCCAGCGCCACCACAATCGCGGCCATCAATGATGGCGGCTGAGGTGCCCCTCATCACGCTGTGAATGAGAGCATCGGTACGCTGCACCTGAGATCGTTGACATAGATCAAGCCGACGTCATCGACCGGCCGGATTGAGCCGGGCTTGTCGATTGCGGGTAGATGCTGTGGGGTAAATCAGGTGATCTTCCCAAACCACGCTTCGCCTGCCGACCTCTAAATGAAATCAACCTTTGAAGCGCCAGATGCTCAGTTTGAACGAAGCGGATGGGACTTCCGGTATGGGGTCAAAAGCGTCACCTTGGCCGTGTGACGGTCATTTCCGGTGTGCACCCGACTCCGGACATGTTGCTACACCGCAATAACTCACGCGTTGTGCCAACAACGGACGTCACCGAGCGGCATAACGCTGGCGTCCTCGATAGTCGCCCGAATTTCTATTGCTCGGGACTACACCTGAAACCGCGTGCGCTATCAGCGCTAACCCTCATGTCCCAAACCAAACTATCGTGCAATAATGGGATCGCGTTCAACATCCGGACGAAACAACGAAGGACCGGCCATGATAGAGGCGCTCCTCGCTGCACGGCTAAGACGCGCGGCGCTGATTATCACCTCATCCGTTCTGCTGACAGCTCCGGCATGGCGCGATGCGATAGCGGAAGAGTACCCTTCGCGGACCGTCTCGCTGGTGGTCGCGTATCCCGCCGGGGGTGGCGTTGACACCGTCGGTCGGGTAATCGCGCAGAAGCTCACCGACGCGCTTGGTCAGCAGGTGGTGGTCGTCAATCGTCCGGGCGGTGGCTCGGTGATCGGCACGCGCGACGTCGCGAGGGCGCGGCCTGATGGCTACACGCTGCTTCTCATGGTCACTGGGGCCGCCCTTGCGGCCAATCCGGGCTACGACATTGAAAAGGACTTCGAGGCGATCAGTTTGATCGCCTTGGTTCCGGTCGTAATCATGTCCAATCCATCGGTCCCGGCAAAGTCATTGGCCGAGGTCATCGCGCTTGCGAAGAAAGAAGGTGCGAAGCTTACGATCGGCACGCCACCGTCACCGACATTGAATTATTTCGGCGCCGAGCAATTCAAGGCCATGACAGGCACCGACATAACGATCGTCACCTACAAGGGGACCGGACCGCTAACCAACGATCTTGTGGGCGGCCATGTGATGCTCGCCTTCAACACGCTGCCGCCGGCGATCGGCAATATCCAGTCCGGTGCGCTGCGCGCGATTGCCGTTGGGTCGCCCACACGCGTGGCCGCGATCCCCGATGTTCCGACCCTTGCCGAGTTCGGTCTGCCGGACCTCGAGATCGTCCAGTATTACGGACTGGTCGCTCCGGCCACCACGCCGCAGCCGATCATCGAGCGGTTGAACACGGAGCTACGCAAGATATTGACGTCGGAAGACGTGAAGAAGCGCTTGATTGATGCGGGCGGCGATCCGATCCCCAGCACGCCGGCGGAATACGCGCGGAATATCCAGCGCGAAGAAAAAAAATGGCAGGCGGTGATCAAAAAGCTTGGGCTCGTGGTCAACTGAAAGTCTTTTTCGTCACCGACCGCTTTGGATCAGACTCGGAAGTCAGTGGGACGGCGGGCGAAGAGCAGCGTGGCTCCAATCCGCGTAGATGGGCACCGCGAGCTTGGCGCACGATCAGCGGAATTCCGTCGCATATTTGCGAGCTATCTCGTTGACCTGGTCCTTGGTGAGCTGCTTTCGAGGCACACCGGGCGGATTGCAGGTTTCTCGGAAAAACCCGTCCAGGCCCGGAGGCGCGACAATCCAGAGCAGTAGAAGCTCTTGATCGGGATTCGCGAACCCGTGCCAGGCGGTCTTGGGAATGAATATCGTTCCACCCTTCTCGAATGGGTGAGGTTGATCATTCAGCATGAATGTTCCGCCGCCTTCCAGGACGTAGAAGGCTTCGTCCATCTCGAAGTGTCTGTGGATCGGGATGCCCGCGCCGATAGGGACCTGTTGGGTCCCCAAAGCGAGATTGCCGGAGCCTTTGACGGGGTCGACCTTGATGAAGATGTTGCCTGGATTGCGGAAGTGAACGAGATGGTCGCCGCCATCGGGGCCGAGCACGTATCCCTGTGGCGCCGCTGCCTGAGCGGCAGTCTGCCCCTGCGGCAACGTCTGGCTGATGCCGAGACCTGCGAGGCCGAGCAGGAAGGATCGACGTATTTGTTTGAGTTCGATCATGCAATCCTCCAGAGCAATTGAACCGTCCTAAAATTGGCAATGAATTTAGCCTAGCACAAATCCCAAAGCTAGGTCGGTTCATCCCTCAACACCGGACATGCAGCGACAGCACGGGCAAGTCCGTTTCGTGCCAAACACAGACAATCGGTTGATCATGACGGCCGAGCAGGGATCGCAAACTGAAAGAGAGCCTCGCGTGGCTGGCAAGCAGTGGCCCCATAGGTGCGTCCGCCGTGGGAGTCCGCCGGTCGAGTCACCGAAACAGCCGCGACTTGATCAGCCGCAAACTCGCACGCGGCGGACGCGCCAGCCATGGCCGTCCCAGAAGCGTTGGGTACGCCAGTAGCAGGGGGTGATCGGCTCTCCAACCGGGGCATCGACATAGCCCGACCAGTACGGATAGCCGCCGGGTCCGGGATAAGTGCGCGGACCAGCATAAGCGGGCGAGGCTGCGGAAACGGCCAAAGTCGCGGCCGCAGCGAGGGCCAATAACGTCTTCCTCATGGTGATACCTTTCCAACGCAGCGAAGGCTGCAGCAAAAGTTCCAAGGGTCTCTCTCCAAGAAATGTACTTGTGTCTGCTGAGCGCGTTGAACGCAGTCGCGCTCGTCCTCAATCTGTCGCAGCCCTCGAAGGCGCCCGTCCGCGGGATGAGCTACCAGGACTTGTTGCGTGACCCCGATTTCACGCGAGCGGTCAAGACGATCGCCGAGCAATGCAGCGTCAACGTCGACAAGCTGAAATGTCAAGGAGGGTGATCTCAGCAAGGCTATTGTCTGGGGACCTCCCCGGATGTCGCCTTCGGGTCCAGGCTGTGTAAAAACCCCGTCGATGCTATGATTCTCCTGCTGAATTGGCGGGGGAAGTGATGCGGGGTTTCGTTCAAGGGGCGGATCGCCAGCAGACGACGCTGCTCCCGGAATGCCTCGATGATTGGGTGGATGAGAGCAATTCCGTTCGCGCGGTCGATGTGTTTGTGGATGCGTTGGAACTCGGCGACCTCGGGTTCGATGGCGTTAATCCAACAGCGACCGGCCGGCCAGCGTACCATCCTTCGCCGATGCTCAAGCTCTACATTTACGGCTATCTCAACCGGGTCCAATCGAGCCGGCGGCTGGAGCGTGAGGCTGGCCGGAATCTTGAGGTGATGTGGCTGACCGGGCGACTTGTGCCGGATCACAAAACCATCGCCGACTTCCGCAAGGACAATGGCCCCGCGATCAAGAAGGTTTGCGCCCAATTCGTCGAGTTGTGCCGCAAGATGGGCCTGCTGGCGAAGGCCAGCGTTGCCATTGATGGCAGCAAGTTCAAGGCTGTGAACAGTCGCGACAACAACTTCACGCAAGGCAAGATCCAGCGCCGCCAGAAGCAGATCGAAGAGAGCGTGGCGCGCTACATGAGCCAACTCGATACCGTTGACCGCCGGACCGTCGCAGGAGAAGAGCCTTCGGAAACGGTGCAGCTCACCAAGACGCGGCTCAAGGAAAAGCTTTCGAAGCTTGAAGAAGAAGTGAAGCGGCTGGCGGCGCTTGAAAAGGCATTGCTCGCCTCGCCCGACAAGCAGATATCGCTGACCGATCCGGATTGCCGCTCGATGGCAACGAGCGGGCGCGGCTCAGGCATGGTCGCCTACAATGTGCAAAGTGCGGTCGACACCACGAACCATCTGATTGTTGCGCACGAGGTCACCAACATCGGCACTGATAGATCGCAACTGGCGACGATGGCGCAGGCGGCGAAAGCCGCGCTGCGCAGCGATAACTTGGACGTCGTTGCGGATCGGGGTTACTTCAAAGGTGAGGAAATCCTGGCCTGTGAACAGGCCGGTGTCGCGGTCACGCTGCCCAAGCCGCAAACCTCGGGCGCCAAGTCGGCAGGCCGCTTTGGGAAACCTGATTTTGTTTATTTGGCCAAGGATGATGTCTATCGCTGCCCTGCCGGCGAGAAGCTGGCGCACCACTTCACCGCTGATGAAGGTGGCCAGAAAATGCGGATTTACTTGACGAAGGCGTGCCGCGCATGCCCGCTCAAGGATCAGTGCACAACGTCTAACGAGCGCCGTATCAAGCGCTGGGAACACGAACACGTCGTCGAGGCCGCGCAGACGCGGCTCGATCAGAACCCACAAGCCATGCGTGTGCGCCGCGAAACCGTCGAGCATCCGTTTGCCACGCTGAAGATGCGGATGGGTGCGACGCACTTTCTGATGAAGACGCTGCCGAAGGTAGCGACTGAAATGGCGCTGCACGTGCTCGCCTACAACCTCACGCGCGTGATGAACATCGTCGGCATCAAGACGCTCCTGGTGGCAATCCGGGCGTGAAGAGCTCGTGCTGTTATGCGCATCGTGTGACCGTTCAGGTCGCTCAGCGTGGCCCGAGGTCGCGCCCGGGTTGACTTCAGAACTCGATACAGCAAAAATATGCTCAAACCGTCGTGTCGACGCGGATCGTCCCCGGTTGCGTGCAGTTTTTGGGGGCGGAAAAACGTTTTTACACAGCCTGGGTCATTTTCAGACTTCAAGCCGCGTTCCGGCCAAGTCCGTTGATCCCCTAACTGCAGACATGAACAACTGCATCGGCGGTGTTGAATCTGATCTGATTTTCCCATCATCGGGCAAATCGGATGATCATTTTTCGGCGTGACGCTTCGCTTGACGACCTCGAAGCTTCCCGAAATCGCGTGCGCCAAAACGCCGATTTGTTGAGCCGTTTCAATTTGATTTGGGCTGTCCAGTCCTTGTGCGAAAAATATTTCGCTTAACTTGTCGGGCAAATCAGTGGTTCCTGTTCGCCCGTCCCGCCCGAAAAAGGGGCGTTGGCCATCGTCACGAACGTTGGGCGGGATGCGGTGGACGCTTTTGGTGCGCGAGACGAATGCACCAACAGGCGGACGGCGAAGTCGTGTGGTCCTGACGCCCCGACGCTGGCGTCAAGCAGGCCGCAATGCTTGCGCATTGTGGCCGGTGATGGTGACAACAAGCCCGGCTCACCAAGGAGCAACTGTATTGAGGTAGACCTGTGATCGGCCCGCCTCAAGGCTGGCGCTGCGCGCCACCGCCTCCGGCGGCTGACGGCCTTGACCCCGTCCGCTCACCGGTCTTTGGGTCTTGCAGGCGCTCGGCCGGAAGCCGAGCGCGGTGGTACGCTCGTCAGCCCAGCACGTGAAGACTTGCATCCCATTTCTGGCGGCGGGCAATCATGATGTTGAGGATGACGATCAGCTTGCGCATGCAGGTCACCAGCGCAACTTTTTTCTCTTTGCCCTTGGCAATTAGGCGGCGATAGAAGGCCTTGAGCATGGGGTTGTGTCGCGTCGCAGCTCCTAGACAAGCCATGTAGAACAGATTGCGGACCTTACGCCGCCCGCCCTTGATCTGGCGTTCACCCCGCCGTTTGCCGCTGTCGTCATCGTAAGGGGCCACGCCTAACAAGGCGGCGGCAACTTTGTTGCTCACCCGGCCCAGTTCCGGCATCGCCGCGATCAGGCCGGCCGAGGTAATCTCGGCAAGTCCCGGAACGCTCTCAATGATCTCGGCGAGTTCGGTAAAATGCGCCGTGCCCTTGACCGTGGCTGCGATCGCCGCCTCAAGCATGACAAGCTCGGCGGCTATCTTCTTCAAGAGCCGCGAATGCATCTTCTGCACGACTTCCGGCAGCGAATGTTCACTCCTGTTTTGCAGTTCGGTCCGCAAGTCGAGCAGACCTAGGCGCGCATTCACCATCTGCGCCAGCTTCTCGCGTGCCGCGTCATAGGTCTGGGCTGGAGCTTGGCCAAAGGTCTCGGCAAACCAGGCGATCATCTCCGCATCGATCGTATCGTTCTTGGCCAATCGCCCGGCCGAGCGGGCAAAGCTGCGTACCCGCTTCGGATCGACGATCCGAACCTCGAGCTTGGCGGCACGGAGCGTCTTGGCCCATTCGCGCTCGTAGCCGCCGCTCGCCTCCATCACCGCCTTGCCGACCTTCTTGCGGCGGAGCAAAGAGGCCAACTCGCGCCGACCTTCCGCCGTGCTTGCAAACGTGCGCCTCAACGACAGCGAGCGAATGCAAACATCCACCCTGTCCTTTGCAACGTCGATCCCCGCGACAACGAGATCATTTTGTGCCATCATCCAGCTCCCTTCCTTGCTCGGTCCGGGCTCGAAGCCCATGCAACTGTTCGGGTTGAGGAAGACACCGGGTCTGTCCCACGCTCCTTGCCAGGCTCTTTGGCCTTCGAGCACGAACGGGCTCAGATCCAGCGACGGGCGGTTCGGTCAAACCGCCCGTTCGCACATTCTGCCAGATTTTGCGGACACAAGAGCGCGAAGTAAGCCGTAAAACCATTGCGCAGGGAAGGCCGGATCGATCCGGTGAACCTGTGGTGACTACGCTCGTATGCTTTTCACTTTTGCATACGAGACTGCGGGTGCATTAGACGCCCGGCTTTCCCTGCTCCCTCTGTTTTCGGAGTGGC